>NZ_JAPIVO010000001.1 GCF_026239655.1 Pedobacter sp. MR2016-24
GCCCAGGTCAATTCGGTTGAAAAACCTGCGGACTGGTCTATTCAACTACATCCGCAAAGGACCAATTGGATCTCTGATTGATGGATAGTGGCAAAGAGATTGACTAATCCTCTCTCTTCTACTTTGTTTTAAATGAGAATTAGCCAAAGTTTAAGGGTGGGGCGTTAATGATTCTTGAATAGGGCTTGACGAATGTTTAGAAGAAGCTTGTATAGATAAAGAACGGACATATCAATGGGCATTACAGATTCGATATCGGTGGTGGTCTGCTTATGGTTTAGATAGGAGCCTGCTCAAGTGGAGTTCGGGTATAGTATATGAAGGAAGCACCGTCGAAGAAGTATGGAAGCACGAAAAAAGCAGGTTTTTCTGGGAAAACGTGCTTTTACCGTGCTTCCACCTTGCTTCCAACCTGCTTGCATATCGACCAAAAGATGGACTATTGTCGATCTGAATCCGACTTATCTCAGAGACAGATATGATCCGTATATATGGAAACCTCAGAACTCCACCGTTTTTAAAGAAAATCTAAGATCAATACAGTCACTAATACGATAGGTGGCCAGATTCAAGGTAACATGTTAATTATTGCTATAGGGTTGATTGCATATTCAGGAGAGGTTGACATAGGGGGCATTATAGGTTTGGAATAGCAAAAGGCTATATCAACCCTATACCAACCCTATAGCAATACTCATGTTAACACCTTGTGTCCGATACTTGTCCTATACTGTGTCTTATACTAGATTTACTTTACACATCCTTTGCTGTATGTCGGTTGTCTTATACTGGGGGCAATCAGGATTCAAGAATAGTCACACCTAACAGCAAGAAACCAACTCCCACAAATTTTCCATCAACCAATAAATTCAACATACACTATATATACTTAATAAATACATTAAAATAAATTTGGAATAACCTGATTAGTTAGTCTACCTTTGTACCAATTCCTTATTACACAACCTTTTTAAAAATACAGGAATCATGACTGAACAGTTCTACATATCGCCCCTATCGCTCATTGCCTAATTAAGGCTGACGCATATTCCTATCATAACATTCCATGGAATAAATACTGATCAAATAATGATCGGCTAAAATTCGTCTGCTTTTATATTCAGGTAATCAGAAGATCTTTTGGGCAATCCTTTAAAAGGGCTGTTTGAATTTCTCTGTTCATCTACAGAAAATAATTCAATTTCATATAATTTATACCGGTAGCAGCATGACCAAAGCTGTCATGTTCCCGGCAACAAGCAGTTATCAAAACAATGCACAATTTAAAAACAAAAGAGCTTAGTAAAATAGGCTATACAAATGATAAAGCAAGGAGTTTGGTGATTAACATTATCTCGAGGCACTTTAAATATCATTCCAAATCTGATATACTTAACCTACTTATACAAATTAAAGATAAACCGGAGTCCTTTCTTCAACATGAACATTTGGAGAAAATAGCAGCTACATTTATCGAAAAAGAAGTCAACTGCAATTTTCAATCCTTCTCTCTTCTTCAGGATACAGCATTATTGAAGATTTATGGAGGAAAAGACATCGATTCAGGAGCAAAAAAACAAATGGAACTGGCAATGTCCTTGCCTATAGTTACTCAAGGAGCACTGATGCCCGATGCTCATACTGGATATGGTTTACCCATTGGTGGGGTATTGGCGACTAACAATGCAGTCATCCCTTATGCGGTTGGCGTAGATATAGGCTGCCGTATGTCGCTCTCCATTATAGATGAAAGTGAAAGTTTCTTCAAGCGCTATAGCCATCAAATAAAAGTTGCGCTGAAAGATTATACCCATTTTGGGATGGAAGGATCTTTGGAACACCAGCCTTATCATGAAATACTGGACAGTCCGGTATTTCAGGAAACAGAATTTTTGAAACGTTTACAGGGAAAAGCAGCAAGACAATTAGGAACTTCTGGTAGTGGAAACCATTTTGTAGAATTCGGAGAGATCGAATTATTTGACAATAATGCACTCCATCTTCCTGCAAAAAAGTATATGGCTCTTCTGTCTCATTCGGGGAGTCGCGGTGTAGGAGCAAATATAGCTAACCACTACACAAAAATAGCAGTGGATAAATGCAGGCTGCCGAAAGAGGTTCGAAAACTTGCCTGGTTAGATTTAAGTACAGAAGAAGGCCAGGAATATTGGTTAAGTATGAACCTTGCAGGTGAGTATGCAAAGGCCTGTCACGATACCATACATCAGACTTTATTAAGCAAATTAGGCTTGCAAGCATTGGCTAACGTTGAAAACCACCATAATTTTGCGTGGAAAGAGACAATGGCAGATGGAAAAGATGTGATCATACATCGAAAAGGGGCAACACCTGCACATAAAGGACAGATGGGAATTATCCCGGGAAGTATGACTACACCAGCTTATCTGGTTAAGGGGAAAGGGATAGAAAATGCCTTATTTTCTGCCGCTCATGGCGCAGGACGTGCAATGAGCCGAATGAAAGCAAAACAGCAAATGACAGCATCTGCGCTAAAAAAATTATTGAGCAGCGCAGGTGTTACTTTGATCGGAGGAAGTGTAGAAGAAAACCCACTCGCCTACAAAGACATTGAAAAAGTAATGTCCTCACAAAAAGAACTCGTAGAGGTACAAGGTAAATTTTTACCAAAAATTGTTAGAATGAACAAAGATTAATGGAACATATAACTATACAGATCACATCAGGTCACGGACCTGCAGAATGCTGCAAAGTAGTGGCCAGAGTACAGGAAATGATACTTAAACAGGCCAAAAAATTAAAAATACAGATAGAAGTCTTGGAAAATATCAGTGGAGAGCTTAATGGAACACTTCTTTCCGCTACTTTATCTGCCAGGGGAGAAAACCTTTCTTTCATTAAAGAATGGGAAGGATCTGTACTTTGGGTCTCGCAGAGTCCTTACCGCAAGTTTCATAAGCGTAAAAATTGGTTTGTTTCTGTAGCAGTGATGCATGAAACAGAAGGACCACAATGGAATCCCAAAGAAATCTTTTTTGAAACATTGCGGGCTTCAGGGCCAGGGGGACAAAATGTAAATAAAGTAGAAACTGCAGTAAGAGGGATACACAAACCTTCAGGTTTACAAGTTTTGGTAATGGACACCCGTTCCCAATTACAGAATAAAAAGCTATGCATAGAAAGACTGGAAGCCAAAATTATGAGCTGGCAGACAGATCATCGTATTGCACAACAGAAAGATCAATGGATCAATCATTCTTTATTAGAAAGAGGAAACCCTGTTAAAGTGATCACGGAAAAATTGTAATGATATACCAAAACGAGAGAGGCGCCGTCTGGCGCCTCTCTTATGATATTACTTAAATTTATTCTTCAATGCAGCAAGCTTCATCTGTAAATCCCCTTCCGGTTCCGCCTTAGGTTTAGCTGGCTGAGGTTTATTTTTAGCTACCTGTGGCCTATTGTTAACAGGTTTTGACTGATCAGGTTTTCTAAATTCCTTTCTCTCTGGCCTCCCCTCCGACTTCTTAGCCGGAGCATGCTCACTCTTCATTGATAAAGAAATCCTCTTACGGGCTACATCAATTTCTTTGACGGTCACCTCAACTCTCTGACTTACTTTAACGATATCATTAGGGTTCGCAACAAATTTATCTGCCATCTGACTGGTATGCACTAATCCATCCTGATGTACACCTATATCTACAAAAGCACCAAAATTGGTGATATTAGTCACTATACCATTCAGCTTCATACCCACCTTAAGATCAGCGATTTCATTTACACCATCTGTAAAACTGAAAGCTTCGAACTGCTCTCTTGGATCTCTTCCTGGCTTAGCCAGCTCATTCATGATATCGTTAAGTGTAGGGAGGCCGACATTTGCACTCACATACTGCTGTAGTTTAATATTCTTTTGCAGTTTGATATCCTTCAATAGTTCATCTACAGAATGCCCCAGGTCTTTAGCCATCTGATTAACCAACGCATATCGCTCCGGATGTACACCACTCGCATCTAAAATATGCGCAGCATCCCTGATTCTTAAGAAACCTGCCGCCTGTTCATATGCCTTGTCGCCCAAACGGGGAACTTTTTTCAAGCTCTCCCTGTTTTTAAAAGCGCCATGCTCATTTCTATAAGTAACAATGTTTTGCGCTAACTGAGGTCCAAGACCAGAAACATAGGCAAGAACCTGTTTTGATGCAGTATTTAATTCAACACCAACAGCGTTTACGCAACTCATCACCGTATCATCGAGCGACTGCTGTAGTTTTGTCTGGTCTACATCATGCTGATACTGCCCCACACCAATAGATTTAGGATCTATTTTAACAAGTTCAGCCAGAGGATCCATTAGTCTGCGCCCTATGGATACTGCACCTCGAACAGTGATATCCTGTGTAGGAAATTCTTCACGCGCAACTTCAGAAGCAGAATAAATAGATGCTCCATTTTCATTCACCATTACAATCAGTATATGGGCTAAATTCAGGCTCCTTACAAATACTTCTGTTTCCCTTCCGGCAGTACCATTTCCGATTGCTACGGCCTCAATTTCATGTTTAACACATAATTTCTGAATGGTATCAGCAGCATTTTTAACATTGCCCTGACCGGTATGCGGATAAATCGCTGTGTTTTCTAATAATTTACCCTGCCTGTCCAGACAAACAACTTTACATCCGGTACGAAAGCCAGGATCTATTGCCAGTACATTCTTCTGCCCCATTGGTGCAGCAAGCAATAACTGCCTGGCATTCTCAGCGAATACGCGAATCGCTTCCTCATCAGCCTTCTGTTTCGATAATAAGCGCAGCTCTGTTTCCATTGCCGGACCTAATAGTCTTTTATAACTATCATCTAAGGCCAGTTCAACTTGCTTCGATGCAGCGCTTGTACCCTGTATAAAATGTTTTCCCAGAATCTGAATAGCACCTTCTTCTTCCGGTACCGCCTCTAATTTAAGGATAGATTCATTTTCACCACGTCTCATGGCCAATATCCGATGAGATGGGGCCGACTTTACTGCCTCTTCCCATTCAAAATAATCCTTATATTTTATTCCTTCTTCTTCTTTTCCTTTAACTACAGTAGATTTGATGACTGCTTTTTGCTGATAATACTTACGCATATCACTCCTTACCTCGAGATTCTCACTAATCATTTCTGCAATGATATCTCTCGCACCTGCCAATGCATCCTCTAAAGTCATTACACCGAGTTCTGTATTCAAATATTTTTCTGCTTCAGCTTCAGGGTTTAATTTCCCTTGTGCGAAAATCAATAGAGCCAGAGGCTCCAGTCCTTTTCTTCTGGCTTCAGATGCACGCGTTTTACGTTTTGGCTTGTAGGGAAGATAAATATCTTCCAATGCGGTGATATTTACTGCAGCATTCAGCTGTTCTTCCAGTTCAGGAGTTAATTTCCCCAATGAGGTCAGCGCCTTGAATATCGCATCACGGCGCTTATCCAATTCCCGTAACTGCTGAAACCTGTCACGCACCGCAGCAACCTGCACTTCATCGAGACTTCCTGTTGCCTCTTTACGGTAACGCGAAATAAAAGGTATCGTTGCGCCCTCATCTAATAATTCAATAGTTGCAATAACCTGCTTTTCAGCTACAGCTAGTTCTACAGCAATAATTTTTGAGTGATTACTCATGTAATTTGATGTTTAATGGATATAAAACAAAAAAATCCCGCGGGGCTGAGCCAACGGGATTTATATTATTTTTTATGAGATAGCTTATTTTGCTACGTACATTACTTCTTTCACCGCTTTGATAACGCGTTCTGCGTTTGGTAAGCTGGCGGCGATCAAGGTTGGTGCATATGGTAGAGGCACATCAGCACAAGTGATACGCAATACCGGAGCATCTAAATGATCAAATGCATTTCTCTGTACATTGAAAGCAATTTCTGAAGAGATAGAAGCCAATGGCCATGCCTCTTCAACAATTACCAAACGGTTAGTTTTCTTAACCGATTCAATGATAGTAGCATAATCAATAGGACGTACCGTACGTAAATCGATCACTTCTACATTTATTCCTTCTTTTGTCAATTCTTCTACTGCCGGATTAACAACGCGTGTAAGCATTTTTCCAAAAGTAACAATAGTCACATCCGTACCTTCTTTAACTACCTTAGCTTTTCCGATTGGAATGTAATATTCATCTTCAGGAACTTCACCTTTATCACCATACATTACCTCAGATTCCATGAAAATAACCGGATCCGGATCAAGGATAGCTTGTTTTAATAATCCTTTGGCTTCGTAAGGCGTTGAAGGAATCACAACTTTTAAACCCGGGCAGTTTGCATACCAGTTCTCAAAATTCTGAGAGTGTTGTGCACCTAACTGTCCTGCGTTACCTGTTGGTCCGCGAAATACGATCGGCATAGGGAACTGGCCACCGCTCATAGATAACATCTTAGCAGCACCGTTTATAATTTGATCAATTGCAACCAGAGAGAAGTTAAATGTCATAAACTCTATGATTGGAACTAATCCATTCATTGCAGCGCCGATACCAATTCCGGTAAAACCAAGCTCAGCAATTGGCGTATCAATGATACGTTTGTCGCCAAACTCATCAAGCATACCCTGACTTACTTTATACGCACCATTGTACTGCGCAACTTCTTCGCCCATTAAGAAAACGTTTTCGTTCTTACGCATCTCTTCGCTCAAAGCTTCACGCAAAGCTTCTCTAAATTGAATCTCTCTCATTGTATATTCAAATGTTAACTGCCGGCAAATATAACTATTGTAACTTAATTATAAAGTAGTGTTTTGATTACATTAATTCCTATTGACCGCAAAGCGACAAATATGGACAGTATTTACAGTTATCAGGCAGCGTAGTATGTATAAATGGGGTTTGTGGATTAAATAATTCTTCTAATTTTTCTTTCATTAACTGGCTAAAGCTCAGTTTTAACCCTTCCAAATGCTCTGCCTGCAAATGAATCCTTTTTCCGCGGGTCTCCGAAAAGTGAAATAAGGTCCCTTCTTTACGCATTTTCCGGATCAGATACAGGTTAGGTTCCATATTGGTAATTCCTCTTGCCTGTTCATATACATAGGTATAAAACAGGGTTTGAATTAAGGCTTTGTTCTGCTTATCTGTTGTGGCATCAAAAATATCTCCCAGCGAGGAGAACTGAAGTTCATCACGGCCAGTTTTATAATCAACTACTCTAGTTACTCCATCTTTCTGATCTATCCTGTCAATAATTCCATGGAGAGTTACGCTCCGCTGTTCACCATTTATAGTGATGGCAAACATAATTTCATCTTTGTTTTCCAGCCCGAGAATAGTAAAGGGAGCTTCCTTCTCATCGTGATCAAGGATCACATTAGCGTATTCCATTACAATAGCCAGCACCACCTGCTGCATGCCATTATGCAGCACTACCTGTTCCTCGTTATCGAACATTACTTTTGCAAAAGCAATTTCACATAAGCGCTTGAGGTGTTTTCGATGTGTTACTATCCGTTCGGTGGTGATGTACGCATTTTGGGCCTTCAGTTCCTCGTAGAATTTTTCAAGTACATAATGCAACATGGATCCAATATTATTGGCCTCCAGATTTTCTGCCAGTGCTTCCGGCTCTCCGATTTTAGCAATGTACTTATAGAAAAACTGCACCGGGCAATTCATATAAGTAGTCAGGGCAGTCGCAGATAACCTTGCGGAAGGATCCTGCCCATCGAGATAAAGATGTAAACGCTGCAGTACTTCACCTTTTTTTTGAATGTCCATGTGAACAGGGTGTTCCGGACTAACGGCCTGCGACTGATCAAAATACTTAAAGGTATAACCACTTTCAAACTCGAGCTGACGAAGAAAGCGGCTGGGTTCTCCTGTTGTATTGTCGTCGGACTGACCATTATAGACCAGTGTTGCCTTACGCGAACGCTGTAATAAGCGATAAAACATATAGGCAGAAATAGCATCCTGGTTTTCAATTACCGGCAATCCGTAAGCTCTTCTGATACTATCAGGAATAAAACTTGGAGAAACACTTACCTGCGGCAGGATCCCTTCATTTACACCTAATATATATACATGATCAAAATCGAGACTCCTGCTTTCCAGCAATCCCATCACCTGCACACCTTGTAAAGGTTCCCCCGTTAGCGGAACTGCAATACTCTGTACTGCTTTCTGAATAAGGGAAAGAACAAATGGCAGCGGCAGGCGACCAGCAAATTCAGTCAGCGTATCATGCAAACGGTTCAGCTCTTTTATGGTAGCAATAAATAAATCTACTTCAGTTTGTTTGAGAGTTTGTTCTTCCAGCTGCTGCTCGAGTACCATTTTAAAAATCTCCTGCAGGTTTACTATCGCAGCCGATCCGGTAGTGGTTTTACTGAAAAATAACTCCGGCAATGCGCCGGCGCGTTTTAACAGGGGCAGATCAACTTCAATCAATTGCCCGCTTAAGATTTCCTGATGTAAACCATTACGTATTTCCTGAGGAATACCTACCAGTGGGTGCGACAAAAATGCATCTACTTCTCTGTGGTAAACGGTGTCTTTTTTGCCGCTGGCTAATTGTGATTGTACGGTAAGCCAGATATCCGCCAGTCCAAAAATTGAAGAAGCCAGAAGCGGATATCCCATGGTCACATTCAGGCTGACCTTATTTATACCTTCCTCACCGGTATAATGTGTAGGTATAGTTTGTAGTACAGGCAGCAGCAGACTCTCATCTGCAAGTACCAAGGCAATTTTACCAGCATTGTCCTGAGCTTCCAGCATGCTGTAATCTTCATGGAGTTCTTGTTGCAGGATCTTTGCCTGTGCAGTCTGCCCCTGAGTTTTATAGACTTTAACTTCTTTTTTAGCAGTTTTGATAAGCGGCCGGCTCGCACCAAGCGCATTCGGCAGCGAGAGTCGCTGTATATTTTTCCGGAGAAATAATCCCGCTTCCTGCGTATCATCCTCCATATAATAGCTATCCGTATCAAAGTAAAACAGTGCGCGCTCTTCTTCATTCCAGCGTTTAAAGATTACGGCCTCTGCATTACTCAATGCATTAAAACCGGCGAAGACCAGTTTTCCTTTTTCAAAATCATCAATAAAACCGGGTTTATCTGTAGTGCCCATTGCAAGTTTACGGTAAACATGCGCCATAGACGTCTTTCCCTTTGCCCTTAAAGCTTCATGAAAACCTTTGTATAATTTCGGCATTCTGCGCCACATCCGGATAAACTGCTCCTGGTGATTTTTCTGCTTGCCAGTAGAGAAAGAGGTCCAGAATTGCTCCAGAAAAGCCTGCTGCTCTGGCGTAAGGTGCTGGAAATCTTTTTCGATGACTGCAATATCTTCCAGTTCCTCAAACAATTTCTCTGCATTGACCAGGTCATTATCAATCTGGGCGAAGTCGCTCAGGATAATCCTTGCCACCGGATAAAAAACATCAGGGTTAATTTCTTTAGTCCCCTCCTCTTTCAGCAGTTTATTGTATTGCTGCAATAAAGTAAAAAACTGCGTAAAACCATCCGCCACCTGCAAGTCTGTAGACAGCGCAAAAAATTCCTGTATGGTGAAGAACGAGGGACTCCAGAAGGGTTTTCCTATCGTTTGTGCCAAATGGTGCTGTAAATAGGCAACAGGCCGTTTATTATTAAACACGATCGCTGCATTGTGCAGGTCTTTACCTAAACGTTCTACCAGATCTTCAGCAACTTCTTTTAAAAACGCTTTCATGATTAAACCAAAATCAATTCGCCACTCTGGGCATAAAATAAATACGTGCTCACCTTTGGATAGCCCATTTGCTGCAACAGGTTCCGGTACCCGTGCACCTGTGCGATATGGCTTCTGCTTTGCTGCTTCGTGAACTTATAGTCGATCACCGCCACCTCATCTTTTAAGAACAATACCTTATCCGGCCGGTAACTTTTGCCGGAAATATCTATGATACTTTTTTCATTGACCGACTGAATACTGTTCTTCAATAAATCCTGCAGGGCTTCATGTTGTAACACGTTCATCGCCTGAGTCCGGAAAAATGGTAATTCCTGCGCTTTAAAAAGGCCATCAGCCAATAAATCTGCCAATACATGATCAATATCTTCTATATCCGCAGCGAGAGCCAGAATTTCATGGAGCACATTTCCCTCCCTCCCTGCTGTATTATTGAGCAACATGTCAATTTCTCTTCTCTTCAGGTCAATATTGAATACTTCACTTAAGCGATCTGAGGTAGGGTATTCCTTTAAGCTGATTAACTCAGGCTTATTTAATACCTGCGAACCGCCCGACACCTTTTTCACCACTTCTTCATCTACCAGGAAACGGCCATCTTCTGAAAGTTGTTCATCCAGAATTTTGATGAGCAGATCACCAATAGTACTGATACTATCTGCTTTTTTACCCAGGCAGCTGATATATAAATATTCTTTCGTTCTTGTTGTGGCTACATATAACATATTCAGCGCATCCATATTATTATACAGGAGCTCTTCATAATAAGATATAGCTACCGTGGAGGCACCCAGGCTGGAATTATATTTTAAGGGGATGCTTTGCAACTGATGATAAGGAGTATTGGCAGCCGGTACCCAAAATATCGTATTGATTTTACCATTGATATCCCAGTTACAAAATGGAATCATGACTACTTTAAAAGCGAGTCCTTTGGATTTATGGATAGTAATTACCTGCACTGCATCTGTGCTTTCAGAAGAAGGCAGCGTTTTGCGTCCGCCCTCTTCCTCCCAATACTTAAGAAAAGAGCTGATTCCTTTTTCTCCCTGCCGCGTGATATTTCCGGCAAGATCTCTCAATGCAAACAAATACGGAAGATGGTCAGCATGCTGTTCCTGATTCAGCCCATAGGACACAATCAATTTTTCCAATAGTTCCGGCAATGGCTGCTGCATCCAGCTGCGCCACTGCTGACAGAGCTCCGGCGGTAAAACCTCCGTCAATTCCTCCAGTGGTTTACTTTTCAGATTAAACAGCGATGCCGGGTCTAGTGTTCTTTTCTCCAGCTGCGCATATAAGCTGATACAGTTTGCTTTATATAGTGCTGTATTGGATGGAATTCCGGACATGACCATCAGTGTATCAATTAATATCTTTACCGAAGTGTTGTTAGCAATCAGCAGGGCTTCGCCCGAGATGACGTTGATATTGTTTTCCATCAGCGCATCAACCACTGCAATAGCTTCTGAATTGGAGCGAACAAGTACACACACATCACCAGCCTCATAACGTTTCTCTATTACTAACAAGCGGTTTAGTGTTTCCACTGTCCGCCGCAAAGCTTCTGCTTTGAATCCTGTTCTATTTAAGACGGCACCATTTTCATCCGTTTTGAGCACATTGAAATCTATCGTTCCACCTGATGCTGTTTTGGGTGTGACCTTTTGTTCTGCCTCACCATACACATCCGTGATGATGTGATTGAAACCTTTCTCTTCCCACCATTGAGTTAAAGGCAGATTTTCAAACTGATCTTCAATAGTCTGATTGATATTTCGCTGCATTAATATGGGCAGCGCCCTGAAAAGTGTATTATTGAAATTGATAATATGTTCAGTACTCCTATAGTTCTCTTCCAGATTTGCATCCGTAACGTAAGTAACACCAATATCTTTTTTTGCCTGCTGATGTAAAATGTTCCAGTCGCCATTACGCCAGCGGTATATAGACTGTTTCACATCTCCGACAATCAAATGGTCAATCAGTTTACCATTTGCTTCGGCCATCGCATTTTTCAATAAAGGCCTGAAGTTGCCCCATTGGTTAGATGAGGTATCCTGAAATTCGTCGAACAAAAAATGTCTGTACCTGCTTCCGGTTTTTTCCCAGATAAAAGCCGGGTTATCATCATCCTCTCCTGTGATTCCTTTTAACAAATTCTGGGCATCACTGATCAGCAGACTTCCGCTTTCTTCCCGGTAAGTCTTTAACAACACGGCCATCTCCTGCATGAGTCGTAAATAATACAGATTTTTATTAAATGCCTGTGCAAGAATATATTCTGGTAACCGCTCTATATAACTTAGATTCAGCTGACGGATGATTGGATTCAACGAGTCATATAAAGACATATCCGAACCGGGCTTAAACCATTCATCAGGTTCATCAATAAGTTTGGTCAGGCTCTCCATCTTATCCATATCTCCGGCGGCAATCTTTTTCAGGTTATTTAACGGCGACCTTGATTTACCCTTTAACTGATCGAGATTGATGCTGGACGTCTCGAATATCTCCGTTGCCTTAGCAGAGAGCTGTCCAATCATCTCTTCAAATGACTGGATGTGTTTTTTCGTCTCCTTACCATAACTTGCAAAGAGTTCATCCAGATTGGTATGTTGAATGAGATTTTGAATGGCATTATCAAAAGGCTGATAACGTTCTTTAAATATTTCACCTGCCAGATCTGTTAGTTCTGTCCGGTAATTCCAGCTGATATTATTATCGATCCGGTCCAGTGCCAGATCGATGATCCATGCAAGCAGATTAGGATTATGATCCAGTTGCTCATCAAGTTTATCTGCCAGCTCATTTTTCACCTTATCAAAGTTCATCTCCAGCGTATAACCAGAGTCCAGCCCCAGTTCAAATGCGAAGCCCCGGATAACCTTCTGTACAAAACCATCTATCGTACTAACCGAGAAACGGCTGTAATCGTGCAGGATCCGCTTATAGATTCGGGCAGACTTTTCCCGGAGACTTACAAAATCGAGATCCGGATGTGCATTCAGTACCAGTGTGCGATAGGCTTCTACTTCCGGATCTCCGGTGGCGAAACCCTTTAACACTTCCATAATCCGGGATTTCATTTCCTCCGTTGCCTTATTGGTGAAAGTTACTGCAAGAATTTCGCGGTACTTTGTTTCACCTGATAGCAGCAGGGTAAGATAATGCGCCGTTAAACTAAACGTCTTACCAGAACCTGCTGAAGCTTGTAATATTTTTAGCGGTTGAGCCATAATATGTTTTAATAAACCTATTCTCCGTCGCCATATCTAAAAAACTGACTTACCGTAACAGGTAATTTCCCTGTAGGCGTTAATTGGTTTTTTATGACAGCAGCAGCAGCTTTTTGCATAAAGTCTTCTTTTTGATAAGCCACGACGAGCGACTTACTCTTTTCAATTCCGGTTAAAGCTGCCAGGTTATAAGGGTTGGCAAACAGTGCAAAAACGGCATTCTTCAGAGACATATCTCTGATCATCATTTTCAGATCCTGACTCAGTACAATTCCATTTCCAGGTCGCGTACGTGTATCATGGATACCTATTATCACCTGATCGAACATGTTCAATTCCCGTAGTACCTTTGCAACAGCATTAGCATTTGCAGTTTTGTCCAGTGTAAACAAGGTGGAGTTTTTATAGAATCCGCTCAGTTCTCGCTGAAATACGGTCACGTCCGGTGTACCTATACTGATAATTGCAGTTCTTTTATCTATTCCCAGTGCTTTAATTGCTCCCGGCCCGTTCAATAAGGTCATCGATGCGTCGGCCAGTTGCTGCAGCAGAACCATACTTTCAGGCCGGTTAACTTCTGCCTGTACATTATATTCATTGATGGTGTCCCGCACATTTACGCCAGCCCAGTATTTGGCCATCAGGATTCTCCTTACACTGGCATCAATCTGATCCATGCTGATACGCTCATCCCTAACTGCATGCCTGACTAACTTCACTGCTCTTGAACTATTTTCAGACAGCTCCAGAATATCATTACCGGCAATTACGCCTAATACATCAGCTTCTCCATCCTTAAAGTTCTTCACTACCCCTTTCATCTCCATCGCATCAGAAACAATCAATCCTTTAAATCCAAGTTCTTCCCGCAGTATGCCTGTTACAATTGGCCTGGATAAGGTAGAAGGTAAATTAGGTGTATTATCCAGTGAAGGAATATTCATATGCGCAATCATTACCCCGGCCGAACCTTCCCTGATCAATTCCCGAAAAGGGTAGATTTCTAAACTATCTAGTCTTGCTTTAGAGAAGTTGAGCTGTGGAAGGTCATAATGAGAATCTACATCCGTATCACCGTGTCCTGGAAAGTGTTTAATACTTACCAATAGTCCACCGTCCTGCATTCCTTTCATATATGCCGCAGCTTTAGTGGCAACGTTATATTTGTTCTCTCCGAAAGACCTGTAATTGATGATTGGGTTCTTAGGGTTATTATTGATATCTACATCAGGCGCAAGGTTCATGTGCACCCCGATTCTTTTAAAATCCTTCGCTACCTCCAAACCCATTTTGTAGATCAGGTTTTTATCTTGTATGGCGCCGAGTGCCATTTGATAGGGATAAGACATGGTACTATCCAGGCGCATACCTAATCCCCATTCTCCATCAGTAGCAATGAGTAAAGGTGTACGTGCACGTTTCTGATAGGTATTGGTCAGGATGGCCTGCCTTCCCGGACCGCCCTGAAAGAATACCAGTCCACCTATACGCTCCCTGCGGATTACGCGGCCAACAGAATCTTCATAGGCCTTTCCTTTATTGGTGTGTGCCCTTACAAAAAACAGCTGCGCTATCTTTTGGCGTCTGCCCATTTTATTAAAAACAGAATCTACCCATGCATTGGGTTCCTCTAAGGTCTGTATATATGATTTCTGTTGTGCATTCACAGAAAAAACAGTTGATGCGAATAAAATGGTAAGTATGGAAAAATGTTTGCGGATCATGTAAAACAGTATGTTGAAGATCAAAGTTAATCAAAACTGGTTAAGCTGGGTAAAATGACCCTTTTTAATTCAGTGATGGTTAAAAAGAGCAGAGATAATTAAGTCAGACAGTCAATTGTATCAAATTTGATACACATCATTAGATAGACTTTGCGCTACTGCTAAAGCAGAATATATTTCAAAAAACATTTATAATAAACTGTTAATCAGCTATTATTACAAATTTATCCTGTATAAGTCATAGGAATATTGAAACTGGCACATTTCTTTCAATGCCCTCCCCGTTAACACAAATGAGTTGAGACTGCTAAGCATAAAACCATAACGTGAAGCATGTTTCTTAACATTAATAAAAAACATATGAAAAAGATATTTATTTTGGCAATAGGCCTTTTTGCAGCTACGGCAGCAAGCGCACAGGATAACATTAAGTTTGGTGTAAAAGCAGGTTTAAACGTTTCAGACATTATCAAAGGCGACGGAGATAATAACTTTGATACCAAGACAAAATTAGGCTTTAATGCAGGTGTTACTGTAGAGATCCCATTGATCGCAGGATTAGCTTTTACTCCAGAGGTTTTATACTCACAGAAGGGGTATAAACAAACTGCTACTTTTGGAGAATTTACTCAAACTACTAGTTTTATAGACGTACCTATTCTTGCGAGTTTCAGATTAGGTAGCGCGTTTAACATTGTTGCTGGTCCGCAGGTATCATTTTTACTGTCTACTAAAAATAAATTCGAAAACAACTTTGGCAGTGTAGAACAGACTAATGTTGAAAACGATTCAGACAGATTCAAGAAAAGTCTTGTTGGTGGTTTAATTGGTTTCAGATACGATGTGAATGAGAAATTTGATATCCACGGACGTTATGCCTTAGATTTCCAGAAAAATAATGAGAATGGAACTACGACGACACCAGAATTCAGGAACCAGGTGTTCTCTGTAGGTGTAGGTATCAAATTCTAAATCATATTTCCATACCTATGGAAGACTTAACCCTGACTCTTTAATTAGTGTCAGGGTTATTTTTTAAAACATAAATCTGCACAGTCTGTTATTTATGTATATACGACGCTTGGTTCATTACATAAACGAAAAAATACAGTTATGAAAAATCAACAAGATTCAAAGCTTGCAGCGAACGGACAAGGTAATCCAACAGCTGACCGTGCACATCATGATGTGAAAAATGATAAAAAACAACAGGGAATAACCAATGCAGGTGGTCAGCGTTCTGACCAGACTTCAAATAAAGACAACGAGCGGAAACGCGGAGAATAGTCTTTTAAAAATAAAACCAAGCCTTTTCCTTCATCCGGGAGAGGCTTTATTATTTAATAGATCATCATAAGAAGCAAGCCTTAAAGAGATTTACGCAGCTTTATATCGAACGGCACAGCAACTTTCCTGCTTTCAACATCAAAAAGACATTCAGCTGCAAGTTTACCCATCAATTCAAAGTCAGTAGAAATAGTTGTTATTCCATCCAGAATGACACGCTTTAGTGGTGTCTCATTATAAGAGATCAAACCTATATCTTCACCAACTTTAAACTTGGTTTCCATTATTTTTTCAATAAACTGAACCAGATGTTCTTCTAATAAGAAGATATAAGCCTGTCCACTTTGCAAAGCACAATCTTTCACCTCGTGGAAGATATCAACTTTAAAATCGTACTGCCGACAAAATCTTTTAACCCCAACAGTGATCTCAGATGAGAAGTAGATATGTTCAGGAATAACCAGGATCAGATGTGAATAATCTGCCAAACGATTCGCCAGCATTTCGAGTGCAGTATAAATATCCGCCTCAAAATCTTCATAAACTGCAGAGAAATCTCCCCTTACCCCTTCAACTAACTTGTCGATCAGGACAAGCTTCTGTTTAGGGATAGCATTTAGTGGTTCAGAAGGGCAGCCGGCCTTTTCAGAAAAATGTGGTATGACTACAATTTTCTCATATTGCTCCTGCTTTTCCAGCAGAAGCCTGTTAAAGAGATTTACGTCATTATTATAGATAACAAAATCTACCACTGCCCGCTCTCCCAATGCAGCCGTAAAAGATTCATAGATCATTTTTTTGTGGGCACTTAACTGATTAAATAGCAAGAGCACTTTCAGCTGTTCACCAGATTGCTGTCTGGTGATAAAAAAACCCTTACCATGAGCGGAAGTAATCACTCTTAATTTCTTCAGGTGATTGTATGCCTTTTCTACTGTATTTTTAGACAATTCCAGCGTAGCACACAGATCGTGTATAGAAGGAAGCTGATCTCCGCTGACAATTTTCCCGCCATCAATACCATTTACAATAGCTTTCATGAGCTGCCGGTATTTAGGCATCATGGAGCAATTGTCCATTGTCAGTCCTTTGATATAATTATTCATGAAAGACGACTATCGAATGATATCCAGCAACCGGACCTCACAAATTAAAGTTGCACCTGGCGGCACATCTTTGTATCCTTCCTTACCAAATGCAAGTGCGGCCGGGACATAAAGAATCCATTTGGCCCCGACAGGCATCATTACTACTGCCTCCTGCATTCCGGGCATTGCTTCATCCAATTGATGAATCCAGGGTTTATCATTAAAAGTGTCGACTATCTTAGTGCCATTGATCAATGAAATATTGTAGTGAAGACTTACTTTATCAGTAGTCGAAGGTTTCTGGCCATCTCCTTCTTCAATTACTTTGTATTGTAACCCGGAAGAAGTAACAACTATATCTTTTGATACTTTATTTTTTTCTAAAAAAGCTTTGCACTCCGGAGCGGTTGGCAGCGGTACTGCTGCAGCTGGAATTGAATTATCCTGATTTTGTGCTTGTGTACTTAAAATACCAGTTAGGAATAAAGTTGCGGTCAGTATGATCTGAGTAAATTTCATTATTTGGTTTGTTTTATTAAATAGTTGATATTTCACAAGCTATCTCCTATTCAAAAAACTCATTTCTACAGCAACAGGCTAAACATAACCCCCGCTTTCTCAACTGTTAATGTCCTTACAAAATAAAATTAGAATTCAGTTGTTTCCCTTACAGTAAAACCTGTGGTCATTCGCCCCATCTGAATTTCATATTCTCCTGCTTCTACTACTTTTTTATTGTTCAGGTTGATAAAGCCGAGTTCTTTTACGGGTAACACAAAGGTCAGCGTTTTCGCTTCTCCAGGTTCAAGACTGATTTTTTCAAATCTTCTCAGCCGTTTTACGTCAGGCGTGATACTAGCATAAAGCTGTTTGGAAAAAAGCATAACTACTTCCTTACCGGTTACTGATCCTGTATTTTTGACGGCCACA
This sequence comes from Pedobacter sp. MR2016-24, assembly GCF_026239655.1. Taxonomy (GTDB): domain Bacteria; phylum Bacteroidota; class Bacteroidia; order Sphingobacteriales; family Sphingobacteriaceae; genus Pedobacter. The sequence continues at coordinate 17,973 of NZ_JAPIVO010000001.1, forward strand.
GTTATGGTCACGTTTTCTGTTGCTTTAAAGACGGATTTACTGATGCCAAAATTGGTGTACTCGAAACTGCTATATCCGAATCCTGATCCAAAATTGAATTGCGGATTGTAATTGGCATCATCCGATGGTTTGTGAATATAGTTGATTAAGGAATTAACTTCTCTTGGATAAGTATAAGGTAACCTTCCAGAAGGATTTACCTTACCCATTAAAATGTCAGCCAAAGCATCTGCCCCAAAATTGCCGGGCAGGAATGTCTGTAGTATTGCCGATGCAAAAGGCTCTATTTTATTTATAATCCTTGGTCGTCCTTCATTCAAAACAAGGACAATTGGTTTTCCCGTTTGAGATAATTCTTCCGCAAGACGTTGCTGATTTTGTGAAAGATTCAGATTATTCAGGTTTCCCGGTGTCTCTGTATAACTGTTTTCACCCAAACAAAGAACAATCACATCTGCTTTTTTTGCTGCTTTAACGGCAGACTTGATATCAGTCTCCTGATCCTGATTGAAATTCCCCTCCTTCAGATAACTGACTCCGGCTACATAACTCACATTGTTTTTTCCGAATCTGGTTTCTACAGCCTCCAGCATTGTATGGTAGTCATGGGCATACTCATCTGTATTTTCGCCCTGCCAGCTATAACTCCAGCCTCCATTAAGCGATCTCATTATATTCGCATTTGGTCCGCATACCAAAATCCTGCTTCCTTCTTTTAAAGGCAATACATTGTCTTTATTTTTCAGTAGTGTGATTGATTCGGCGGCTACCTGATAAGCACTTTGCTGAAAAGCTTTACTTCCGAATTTAGGATAGTCTTCCAAAAATGTATTTGGCTTGTTAAACAGGTCAAGCTCAAATTTTACAGTAAGTATTCTGCGCACTGCGTCATCAATCCGGCTTACCGGAACCTTGCCCTCTTTTACCAGTGCCATCAGATTTTTGCAGAAGCTTTTGTAATCGTATGGAATCATAGCCATATCTATCCCTGCATTAATGGCCAGCATGATGGCATCTTTTTCATTTTTTGCTACCCGGTCTCTTTTATATACATAGTCAATATCATTCCAGTCGGTCACTACGAAACCGGTAAATTTTAATTCGTTTTTCAGGATGTCTGTCAGGATATGTTTATTCACATGTGTAGGAATTCCATTGATCAGTGCAGAATTGACCATAACTGTTTTAGCACCCGCTTTGATTGCCGCTGCAAATGCTGGCAGATGGTATTCTCTTAAATAGTGTTCCGGGATCCAGGCATCTGTACGGTCCTTTCCCGATTTGGGATCCGAATACCCCATAAAGTGCTTTAAAGTAGCAACGACCTTTTCTTTGCTGCCCACCGGCTGCTGATAGCCGTTCAGTGCAGCAAGCCCCATTTCCTTAACCAGGTAAGGATCTTCTCCAAAACCTTCCCATATACGTGGCCATTGCGGGTTAACGCCAAGATCAAGAACGGGAGAAAAATTCCAGGGTATACCAGCTGCCCGGGCTTCATAAGCGGTAATTGTTGCTGCCTCTTTTATCAGATCCCTGTTAAAAGTTGCCGCCTGCCCAATCTGTTGGGGAAATAACGTAGCACCATTTACGTAATTGACACCATGAATATCATCCAGACCATACAGCACAGGAATCTTCAATCTTGTTTGTTTTGCTTTCTCCTGAATGTCTAGTATAAACTTATTCCATTCGCTTGCAGAGAATAACTTCCCTGGCACTACGTTCAGCACAGATCCTATTTTATAGTTTACTATTGCATCATTAAGAACAGCAGTATCTGCCGTAATCTGTGCCATCTGCCCCACTTTCTCTGCAAGGGTCATCTTCTTCATCATTACAGCAACTTTCTGTTTAATGAGGACATCCTGTGCTTTCAGATAGTTATCTGGAGCAAATAGGACGATGAAATTACAGAGTAAACAAGAAAGGAAAAGTTTTTTTTGAGGGCTCATAAGATGATTGATGAGCCGCAAATGTAATTGTGGGTATGCAGAGAACTTTCATTTACTGTCTGCAAAAGGCATCCAAATTATCCGAAGAGAGAAATCGCGTATCCTACCTGATAAACTAAATTTTCAGTTCTTATAAACCGAAGTCTAATTATTGTTGTTAATCAGGTTTACTATCACTTTAACCATCATTTCTTTTTCTTCGGGCTTGCTTTCTGCAATCATTAGCGTTAAGGCAACTAACGCATTATCAGCAATACGTTTAGAACCATCTTGCTTATACAGAATGCTATTCTTTTCCATGAACCAAACAAATAAATAGGCCGCTATACGCTTATTCCCATCTGAAAAAGAATGATTCTTTACTACGAAATAAAGCAAATTAGCTGCTTTTTCTTCTATGCTTGGATAAAATTCGACGCCACCAAAAGATTGATATATAGTGCCAATAGACCCCTTGAATGATTGATCTTTCTCATTACCAAAGAGCGATCCCCCACCAAATTTTTCCTTTAAAGTGTTTATTGCTTCTACTGCTTCGCCATAGGTTGCCCTAAAAAGCCCATTATCATTTGTTGTACCTTCAATTGTTAATTGCTGATGATCGTATTTATCTAATATATCGAGGGCATATGCGTAATCCGTAACCACTTTAAGAAGTCCTGTTGCTTCATCAGAAGTCAGCTCTTTACTTTCTAATACATTACTTAAAAGGTTTACCGCACTTTTTAAACTGGCCAATTGATCTGTTTGTACTCTTAAACGTTCTTCATTTACAGAATAACCTTTAATCAAATAGTCCTTCAAGATACCATTCGCCCAAATACGGAACTGTGTTGCCCTAATTGAATTTACTTTATAGCCGATAGAAAGAATCATATCAAGGCTAAAGACATCCAGAGTTCTTTTTATTTCCCTACCTCCTTCCTTTTGAACTGTTTCCATTTTGGAAACAGTTGAAGTATCAAGCTCCCCACTTTTGAAAATGTTACTAATATGCTTACTAATGGCTGGAACTCTGGTGCCAAAAACTTCAGCAATTTGCTTTTGGGTCAGCCAAACAGTATCATTTACCAACGTGACTTCAATAGCTGGCAAACCATCATCGGTTTTATAAAATAATATTTGATCTGTAAACATGATGAATGGTTTTTGAAGGTGAAAAAAATAAATTATTCTGCTAATGTAATCCCGATTGAACATTAATTGGTTAAAAATTTATTCGCTTCTTTTCCAACATAGTCAAATCGGCAACTCTGAGATGAAGTATTCAGTATGTCCTTGCCTGGTTTTGATTGTACTGCCTCAACAATTTGCAGAAGCTTTCAACCGGCGCAAGTTAATAAGTGTAATAGTGGTAAGTAATGTTTGACTGACTACGCAATTATGGATCTGAGCTTTCCTCAAAACCATAAAAGCGCCTTGAACATGAAGTTCAAGACGCTTTTATAATTACTTTGCTTACTCGCGGAGAGAGAGGGATTCGAACCCTCGATACCCTTTTGAGGTATACACACTTTCCAGGCGTGCTCCTTCAACCACTCGGACACCTCTCCATTCGGGGTTGCAAAAGTAGTATTTTTTTTGATTGTTAAAGCAAATTAATCAATTACTGTAACTTTTAGCATGTTTGTTTTTCCTTTGATTTCCATTGGAACGGCTGCAGTGTTAATCAGGATATCTCCTTTTTTAATCAACTTGGCTTTTACCAGTTGCTCATTTACCTCTGCAATCGTTTTATCAGTACTCTCAAATGCATCGTAGAAGAATGCCTGTACACCCCATACTAAACTCAAAGTATTGATAAGACCCCTGTTATTAGTAAAGATATAGGTCAATGCTTCTGGTCTGTGGCTTGAAATCTCAAAAGCAGTATAACCGCTCACTGTTAGAGAAACAATACCTACAGCACCTGTTTGTTTAGCTAAGAATACAGCTGAATCACAAACTGCATCACTTAAGAAAGTGTCAGATTTTGATTTCAGGTGTTTATCAGCATTGAAAGGGTAGTTGTTTACTTCGATGTTCTGAATAATTTTCTGCATGGTCTCGATAACGATCAGTGGAAACTCTCCAACTGATGTCTCACCGCTAAGCATTACTGCATCAGCACCATCCAATACAGAATTCGCTACGTCATTCACCTCAGCACGTGTTGGTCTCGGTGTAGTGATCATACTTTCCAGCATTTGGGTAGCAATGATAACTGGTTTAGATGCCGCACGACATTTTTGAACAATCATTTTCTGCAACAAAGGAACTTCTTCCATTGGCATTTCCACACCAAGGTCTCCCCTTGCTACCATGATACCGTCTGAAACTGCGATGATCTCATCAATGTTAGCGATCGCTTCAGGCTTCTCGATTTTAGCGATTACCCTTGCATGTTTGCCTCTAGCTTTGATGATTTCTTTCAATTCAACGATGTCAGCCGCATTACGAACAAATGAAAGTCCGATCCAGTCCACATCATTTTCTAAAACAAATTCCAGATTTTTACGATCTTCTACAGTTAGAGAAGGAATAGAAACCTTAGTATTAGGTAAGTTTACTCCTTTTCTCGAAGTAAGGATACCACCGTGAACAACTTCACAAACTACCTCATCTTCAAGGTTGGTTTCAATAACTCTCATTTGCAGTTTTCCATCATCTAAAAGAATGATTTCTCCTGCTTTTACGTCCTTAGGGAACGTAGTATACGTGATATAAATACGCTCTTCATTACCAATACATTCTTTCGTAGTAATAATCGTACGGCTACCATTAACCAATTGGATACCACCATCCTGTACCATTCCGATTCTGATTTTCGGACCTTGCAAGTCAGCTAATATACCAACATTGTAATTGTGTTTTTTATTGATTGCCCTGATCGTATCCAGTACTTCCTGGTGATCAGCTTGTGAGCCGTGTGAAAAGTTAAGTCTGCAAACGTCAAGTCCTGCATTAAACATGCTGTATAAGACATCTGGTTTGGCCGAGGCTGGACCTAGCGTGGCTACGATTTTGGTTCTGGAATGAAAGGGTTTCATTTTGAGTTACTTTTATTTATTACTGACCAACAAAATGGGGATTTTTGACTGAAAAACCAATGTTAGTCTTGTTAATTCTGTTATTTAACTAATAATGTAAGCTTCAAATATAGTGTATTTAATACACCTTGCATATAAAATTTACATTACCAAATTTTCTCTGGACTTCAGTTTGACAGGATCAATCTGCGCAGCAACCTGAATATCAGGGAGTTTATTCAGACCAGTAAGTATGTAATTCAAATCTTCTTTATCAATATATGATTGGATTATCATAAAATAATCTACTTTATTCATTTCAGGAATTAAAAATCCTTCACTATTCCGGTTACTAACGATAAAAAAATCATTATCTCCCTCCTCTGAACAAAAATAATATTTAGAAAAAGCCCTCACCGGCTCATCAATATTGAAAAAAACCTCGTGATCATCAGCTTTTTCAAAATTTAAATTTAGTCTCGTATTGATCTTATGACAGAAAACATAGTCCTTTAATGATGCTGTGATGGCGATTAGCACAAAATCCAGATCTAATGACAGTTTTAAATACGTTTTGTTCAAGGCAGATTGAATAGATTATTTTAAGATGCGAAATTATAAAACTATTTTTGCTTTCCCATTTCAAATAAAAACATTAAAATTGGTAGAGAAATAAAAACATTTGAAATGTGTCAGAATTTATTTTTCTTTGCACTGAATTATTTAACCCATTAAATTATAACATTATGTCTGATATTGCTTCAAGAGTTAAGGCTATTATCGTTGAAAAATTAGGTGTGGATGAGAGCGAGGTTACCCCAGAAGCTTCTTTCACTAATGACCTAGGTGCGGATTCTTTGGATACTGTAGAACTTATCATGGAATTCGAAAAAGAATTCAATGTAGCAATTCCTGATGACCAAGCTGAGACTATCGGTACAGTTGGTCAAGCAATTGCTTACCTAGAGAAAAACGTAAAGTAGAACATACGGTCTCCGTATAATCCGTATAAATGGAATTAAAAAGAGTAGTAGTTACAGGTTTAGGTGCGCTCACTCCAATTGGCAATACTCTCCCGGAATACTGGGAGAATTTGTTAAATGGTGTGAGCGGCGCTGCGCCGATTACAAGTTTTGACACAGAAAAGTTCAAAACAAAATTTGCATGTGAGCTTAAAAACTTCAACGCTGAAGACTTTTTGGATAAAAAAGAAGCCCGCAAATTAGATCCATTTGTTCAGTATGCTATTGTTTCTACAGATGAAGCCGTAAAAGACGGAGGGTTCGATTTTTCACAGTTGGATACGAACAGGATAGGTGTAATCTGGGGTTCCGGTATCGGTGGTATAAAAACTTTTGTGGATGAAATGAGGAATTTTTTCGCTGGAGATGGTACTCCAAGGATTAATCCTTTCTTTATTCCAAAAATGATTATTGACATCGTAACTGGCCATATTTCAATCAGATATGGCTTGCGCGGACCAAATTTCGCAACTGTTTCTGCCTGTGCATCATCAACCAATGCAATGATAGACGCTTATAACTATATCCGGCTGGATATGGCTGATGTGATTATCAGTGGTGGTTCAGAAGCTATCATTAATGAAGCTGGTATAGGCGGATTTAATGCCATGCATGCACTTTCTACACGTAATGACGATCCTGCAACGGCTTCAAGACCGTTTGACAAAGACAGAGATGGATTTGTTGCCGGAGAAGGCGCCGGAACGATTATTCTGGAAGAACTGGAACATGCCAAAGCAAGAGGTGCAAAAATCTACGCTGAATTAGTTGGCGGTGGTATGAGTGCTGATGCAAATCACATTACCGCTCCTCATCCTCAGGGACTGGGTGCAAAAATGGTAATGACCAACGCCATGAAAGACGCTGGCATGACTACCGCAGATATTGATTATATCAATGTTCACGGAACTTCTACTCCGCTTGGAGATATTAGTGAAACAAAAGCGATTGTAGATCTATTTGGTGAAGATGCTTACAAACTGAACATCAGTTCAACAAAATCAATGACCGGTCACCTCCTCGGTGCTGCGGGTGCAGTTGAGGCTATTGCTGCTATTCTGGCTGTAAAAAACGACATCGTTCCTCCTACAATTAACCACTTTACTGATGATCCTGCATTTGATCCAAAATTGAATTTCACATTTAATACCGCACAGAAACGTACAGTACGTGCAGCTTTGAGTAACACTTTCGGTTTCGGTGGACATAATGCTTCTGTGATCTTCAAAAAGTACGAAGAGTAAAAACACAAAATGCCGAATTTTAATAGATTTAATGCCCTTATTTGACCTCTATAAACTGTACTTATCTCCGGATAAAGAGTTTATTAAAAAGCTGAAAAATATGTTAGGCTTTGTGCCTGGAAATACCGTTTTGTATAAAATGGCATTCAGGCACAGGTCTGTGGCTAAAGTTTTAAAAAATGGCAGTCGAAGCAGCAATGAACGCCTCGAATTTCTTGGGGATGCCATCCTCGGCTCTGTTATCGCAGAATTACTTTTTAAACACTACCCTTACAAAGAAGAAGGTTTTTTAACAGAAATGCGCTCTAAAATAGTTAACAGAGCTAATCTGAACCAGCTTGCGCGTAAAATGGGTTTTGATCAGCTGATCGTATTTGATCAGAAAATGGTCAATATGCAAACCAAACATCATTCTATGCTTGGGGATGCCTTTGAAGCACTTATCGGTGCCATCTACCTTGATAAAGGTTATAATTTCACCAAAGATCTATTGCTAAAACGTATAGTTAAGCCTTATATAGATATCCATACCCTAGAACTGACAGAAACCAATTTCAAAAGTAAACTGATAGAATGGTGCCAGCGCCATGCTAAGGATATCTCGTTTGATATGATTCAGAACAGTGAAGGTGACAGTGCCAAACTTTTCACTATACAGGCTGTAATTGAGGGGGAGAGCTTCGGAACAGGAAGAGATTACAATAAGAAAAATGCAGAAAAACAAGCTGCTGAAAAAGCTTGTGAGGCGTTATCTATCTAAAAATCCCAATTATTTCTTTTTCAGCGTATCTGTATACTGTTTGTAGGTATCCCTGATATATTTCACAGCATCATATTCCGTCCAGTTTTTAGACTTCTCATAATCCGGCCTGTAGTTCAGCATATAATTTTCCAGCTCCTTTCCTTTTAATTCGGTATTCTTTTGAATAAGCGATTCATTGAAAAAACCGTCAATTGTTGTTTGCTGCATTTCGGTATTGTAATACTTACCAAATCTTTTTGCATTTTTTGGTGTGCGGCCAAATAGCTCATAAATTGCAGTCAGCGGTGTGAATATATAGGACAGTAAAGGTGGTTTACCAGCATAGAATGAGCCCTGATTTCTAAAATCTCTTCTGATCTGATCCAGTTCATTCTTTTTAGATTGCCCGCGGATGTTAACTTCATTAAGATTAGTTCCGCTGCTTAGATAGATGATCATATCTCTGTTTGACAAAACAACAATCTGCTTATCAGAAAATCCTCTTTTAATCACTACCAGCGTATCACCTGTAGATGCTTTAATCTGAAACAAACCCAGATCGTTACTCCCAACGGTAAAACCGTTTCTTTTATTGGTGATCTCAGCCAGGGCAATCCTGTTGGTAGAACTGGTTTCCATCACCACTCCACTTAGTCTGAATTCCTGCGCAGAGACAGCCGATGAACAGCTCAGAAAAACGGTGAAGACCAACACGCCTTTCAACATGATATTGCTTATTATTCGCTTCATAGATGATGTAAATTTAAGTATTGTTCATGACTCTACTCATTAAAAAATGTTAAAATCCCGCTCTATAAGATGTGATCAGATTATAATCGGCATTTGACCTGATCCATTTTAACAATAAATTATATCTTTGCACATGATAAAATCAATGACGGGCTATGGCCTGGCTTCTACAGACCAGGAAAATGTTAAGTTTGCAGTAGAGATAAAATCCCTAAACAGTAAGTTTCTGGAGCTCAACTTGAAGTTACCTAGAGCCTACTCTGATAAAGAGCTTATGCTGCGTAATATCTGCAGTAAAGAAATTGAGCGTGGAAAAGTAAATGTTTCCATAAATATTGAACGTAGTGAAGAAAACCTTAAAGGCGCAACCATCAATGCGGCTTTACTCAGCAAATACTATAAACAATTACAGGAAATCAACCTGGACCTTGGTGCAAATTCAAGTAACCTCTTACAAGCGGTATTGAATTTTCCAGATGTTGTTTCTTATACGGAAGAGGTTGTAAATGAAGGTGAATGGGATATTTTATATCAGACATTCAATGCTGCTCTGGCAAATTTTAACCAGTTCAGGGAAACAGAAGGTGCAGTATTAAGAGCAGACCTGGAATTAAGAATTAAAAATATACTTGACTTCTTCGGACAAATCGAAGTATTAGCCCCGTTGAGGATCCCTCAGATAAAAGCAAGACTAAACCAGTTTCTGGAAGAAAACGTCGGCAAGATCAACATTGACCAAAATCGTCTGGAGCAGGAATTAATCTATTATATTGATAAACTGGATATTACCGAAGAAAAAATTCGCCTGAAAAGTCACTGTGATTATTTTACAGAGACCTTGAAAAGCAAAGATGCAAACGGTAAAAAATTAGGTTTTATTTCCCAGGAAATTGGCAGAGAGATCAATACTATGGGTGCAAAAGCTAACGATGCGCAGATACAGCAACTTGTTGTAGGCATGAAAGAAGAACTGGAGAAAATTAAGGAACAATTACTGAACGTTATTTAAGAACGCTCTGGTGCTAAAATATAGCTGAAGCTGGCTTATAAGGGATAGCTTCAGCATAATATACTACAGATTTATACATCAAATGATACAAGGCAAACTCATTATTTTTTCAGCTCCTTCCGGTGCAGGCAAAACCACCATCGTTAAACACCTGCTGAAAAAATTCCCAACATTAAGCTTTTCTATTTCAGCTACAACCAGAGAACTCCGCGGCAATGAAATACATGAAAATGATTATTACTTTATTTCAAAAGAAGCCTTTTTACATAAAGTTGCCCACCAGGAGTTTGTAGAGTTTGAGGAAGTTTATAACGGTACTTTTTATGGAACCCTGCGTTCTGAAATAGAAAGAATCTGGAATGAAGGCAAACATGTAATATTTGATATTGATGTAGAAGGCGGTTTGCGTTTGAAACGTAAATATGAAGAAGATGCATTGGCTATATTCGTACAGCCACCATCATTAGAAGTGCTGAAAGAACGTTTAAGCAGTCGTGGTACCGACAGTCAGGAGAAACTGGCAGAAAGGTTTGTAAAGGCAGAGAAAGAATTAGAGTACGCTGATAAATTCGATGTCATTCTTAAAAACTTTGATCTGGATACCGCGTGCAAGGAAGCTGAGCAATTGATATCAGATTTTATCAATAAATAGTATAAGGAGAAGGATGAAAAAGACAGGCTTATTTTTTGGCTCTTTCAACCCGATTCATGCAGGGCATCTGATTATTGCCAGTTATATGGCCAACTTCACTGATCTGAACGAAGTATGGCTGGTCATATCTCCCCAAAATCCATTGAAGAATAAAAAGGGATTAGGAAATATGTACGACCGTCTGGAAATGGCCAGACTGGCTACAGAGCCATCTGAACAACTAAAGGTGAGCGATATAGAGTTTAATCTTCCCAAACCCTCTTATACAGTTGACACGCTGGCTTATTTGCATGAAAAATATCCTGGCAGGGAGTTCGTATTGATCATGGGTGCTGATAACCTCGTCTCGTTTAAGAAGTGGAAAAATTACGAGGTGCTCCTGAACAATTATAAGTTATATGTTTACCCAAGACCTGGCGCAGATACTTCCGAATGGAAGGACCACCCATCGGTTACATTAACAGAAACTCCTCAGATGGAAATTTCATCCACTTTTATTAGGAAAGCTATTCTGGATAAAAAGAATATCCAATTCCTGGTTCCTGATAATGTAATCGCTTTTATGGATAGCAAAAATATGTACCGCTGATTATATTTAACGGTACAATAAAAATATTGTAGGCTTCTTGTGCAGGTCAATCCGCTCCTGGCGCCACTGGCCTATAGACATCGTTTTGATGAATTCATCTTCACCAGTAATGTTACAGGCTACACAAAGCAGTGTTTGAGCTGCAGTGTTCTTCAGAATATCCTCATATAAGTGATTATTTCTGAAAGGTGTTTCAATGAATAATTGCGTCTGTTTATTTTTTTCGGCCAGTTGCTCCAGCTCTTTGATTTTCTTGCCTCTTTCCACTTTATCAATCGGCAGGTAGCCATGGAAAGTAAAACTCTGCCCGTTAAATCCTGAAGCCATCAATGCCAGCAACAAGGAGCTCGGTCCCACCAAAGGCACAACTTTTATACCTCGCTTGTGTGCTTCTGAAACAATTTCAGCACCCGGATCTGCGATACCCGGACAGCCTGCTTCACTCATCAACCCTACATCTTTACCCGTCATCAATTCCTTGAAATAAGGAACCATAGAATCATTGCGTTTATGTTTTCCATAATCGTGGATAGTCAGGTCACTTTGTGGAATCTTTAGACCAGCTTCTTTCAAAGATTTTCTGGCAGTTTTTTCATTTTCTACAATGTAAGTATCAATAGCATTTATGGTATCGATCAAATAGGGAGTAAATGATTTCAGAGATACATTCTCTGCCAAAGGAACTGGAATCAGGAATAGCACGCCTTTTTTCATCTTTTATCTTGTTTTTATTTAATTGTGTATTGTTGTTCTTATTGAAAAAATCCCGCGCCATCCGGATCATTCTGATTGATAAATGGGCGCGTATAAATTCGGAAATACAAAAGAAGAGAATAAATTCCTGGAAAGAGAAGGTTTGGTTTAAATATTGTTATAATATGCAACGTACCAGATGTAAACTTGTCTTTTATATATAAAATCTGTAAATTGTATAAAAGCGATGAACGAATATAATAAAGCACGCGAGAGCTATCAACTAATATTATTCTGAGATCGAAAGCTTATTCATCGGTAATATTTTAAAAACGATTAAACTATTGTTCAGCAGATCACTCTTAAAGATATTAAACTAAGTTAGGTTAGGTTAATTAAATACACACACAAATGAAACACATGATCAAATTGCCGGCATTGCTGCTGGGGCTCATGCTCCTGCTCACCGGAATCACACAAAAGGCAATGGCACAGGATGATGATATTTCCCTGGAGTCATTTTATGATGAATTATCTCCATACGGAACCTGGATACAGGATCCTGAATACGGGTATGTCTGGAGACCTGATGTAGATCAGAACGATTTCAGACCTTATTACACGAATGGCCGCTGGGCGATGACTGAATACGGAAATACCTGGGTGTCTGATTACGACTGGGGCTGGGCACCTTTTCACTATGGAAGATGGGTAAGTAACCGTTATGGCCAGTGGATCTGGCTTCCTGACACCGTTTGGGGACCTGCCTGGGTAAGCTGGAGAAGTGGCGGCGGATATTATGGGTGGGCTCCCATGGGTCCCGGCTTTAATATCAATATAAATATTGGCGGCGGTTTCAATACGCCGAACGACTGGTGGGTTTTTATTCCGCAACGTAATATTTACAGCAATTACTATCCCCGTTACTCCAGAAGGAACGTAACGATCTACAATCAAACCACTATTATCAATAATACTTACGGAAGAAATAGAAATACTTATTATACCGGTCCCAGAGCAGATGATATCAGACGGGCAACCAACAGAGATGTCAGGGTGTATAATATCTCCCGTTCTGAAAGACCAGGCAGAACCAGTATTTCAAATAACAATATCAATATTTATAATCCACGTGGAGGTAGACCAAATAATGGTCAGTCAGTTCGTCCCGGACAACCAGACAGAGGTAATTCGGACAGAGACAGAGGGGTTGCAGGACGCGGAAACAACCAAAGCGGACAACGTCCGGAAATGAATGGAAGAAACGGTCAGCAGAGAGGACAGGATAGAACTCCACAGGTACAACAACGCCAGGAGCAAATGCAACGTGAGGGACGTGGAAGAGATCAGCGAAATGGTCAGCAAGGTGATAACGAACAACGTCAGCAACAAGCGCAACAGCGCCAGGAACAACAGCAGCGTGGTAATCAGGAACGTCAGCAACGTGATAATCAACAACGCCAGCAACAAGCGCAGCAGCGCCAGGAGCAACAGCAACGTGGTAATCAGGAACGTCAGCAACGCGATAACCAACAACGCCAGCAACAAGCGCAGCAGCGCCAGGAGCAACAGCAACAATCCCAACAACGTCAGGAGCAACAGCAACGCCAGCAACAGGAACAACAACAGCGTCAGCAACAAGCTCAACAACGTCAGGAGCAAGCCAGGCAACAGCAGGATCAGCAGCGTCAGCAACAATCCCAACAACGTCAGGAGCAAGCCAGACAACAGCAGGATCAACAGCGTCAGCAACAATCCCAGCAACAGCAGCAAGGCCGCTCATCCGGTGAGGGAAGAGGAGGAAGAGGCGGACGAAATTAAAAGATAAATAAGAGGAGAATGGAAACCGGTTGTAATGGCCGGTTTTTATTTTATATATTATATTTATCTTTGCAACCTCATCAAGCAATATGCTTAATTCTTTATGATCCACCCCGAAATAGAAAAACGAAAAACATTTGCCATTATCAGTCACCCCGATGCAGGGAAAACAACACTAACTGAGAAGTTTTTGCTGTTTGGCGGGGCAATCAATACAGCAGGCGCTGTGAAGCGCAACAAGGCCAATCAGAGCAGCACTTCAGATTTTATGGAGATTGAGAAGCAGCGCGGGATTTCCGTAGCTACTTCGGTAATGGGCTTTGAATATAAAGACAAACGTATCAATATACTAGATACACCTGGTCACAAAGACTTCGCAGAAGATACTTACAGAACATTATCTGCAGTTGACAGTGTTATCCTTGTGGTAGACTGTGTTAAGGGTGTAGAAGAGCAAACTGAAAAATTGATGGCAGTTTGCCGGATGCGTAATACACCAGTAATCATTTTTATCAATAAGATGGATCGCGAAGGTAAGGACGCATTTGATCTGCTGGATGAAATTGAAAATAAACTCAATATCAGTTTATGTCCGCTCTCATGGCCCATTGGTCAGGGACATACTTTTAAAGGGGTATATAGCATATACAATAAACACCTTAACCTTTTTGAGCCTGATAAAACCAAAATCGCCGATCCGGTTATTGAGGTAAATGACCTGAACGATGAAAACCTGAATAATTTCCTGAAGCCTAAAGAGCTGGAAGATTTAAAAGGTGATCTGGAACTGGTTGACGGCGTATACGGGACATTAGATCAGAGCATGTATACTGAAGGCTTACTCGCTCCCGTATTTTTCGGAAGCGCGATCAATAACTTTGGTATTAAAGAACTGCTGGATACTTTCATCAATATTGCGCCAAGCCCAAGAAGCAGGGAAGCAGAAGAAAGGGAAGTTTTAGTAGAAGAAAAAAACTTCAGTGGTTTTGTATTTAAGATCCATGCCAACCTTGATCCCAAGCACCGTGACCGTATTGCCTTTTTAAGAATATGTTCAGGTAAGTTTGAACGTAATAAATTTTATTACCATACCCGTCAGGATAAAAAGCTGAAGTTCTCCAATCCTATGGACTTTATGGCTAACGAAAAGAGTATTGTAGAAGAAGCATGGCCGGGTGACGTGGTTGGTTTATATGATAGTGGGAACTTTAAAATAGGCGACACCTTAACGGAAGGAGAGAAACTTCAATTTAAGGGCATTCCCAGCTTCTCTCCGGAGATATTTAAGGAAGTAGAGAACAGAGACCCACTTCGCACCAAGCAACTGGAAAAAGGCATACAACAGCTCACGGAAGAAGGCGTTGCTCAATTGTTCACGCAGCAACCTGGAAACAGGAAAATTATTGGTGCTGTAGGTGATCTTCAGTTTGAAGTAATTGCTTTCAGATTAGAGCACGAATATGGTGCGAAAGCACATTTCCGCATGTTAAGTTATACCAGATCCAACTGGGTCACTTCAACAGATAAAAAGAAACTGGAAGAGTTCCTGAAACGTAAACAGATGCACATTGGTTACGATAAAGATGGAAATCCGGTCTTTCTGGCAGATAATGACTTCATGATCAATATGACCAAAAGAGATTATCCTGATATCGAATTCCATAAGACTTCAGAATTCAAATAAAACACAAAAGGCAGCCCAAACAGGCTGCCTTTTACATATAACGTCTAATCTTATTTTAATTTGCTTAAAGCAGATTTTATACGTGGAATCATTTCTGTAATACCTTCCAGTGAGCAACCGCCAACTGATGCGCGGAACCATGGCGTATGTTCATCAGTACCAAAACAAGAGAATGGAACCAACGCTGCCTGAGCTTCGTTAATCAGGTAAGAGTTCAGATCTGTACTATCTTTGATCAAATCCCCTGAAGGTGTGGTTTTACCTAAATAATCGATTTTTAAGGTCAGGTAAATTGCACCCATAGGCACTATTGCATCAACGGCCAGACCGTCTGCTTTCATTTCCTGGAAACCGTTGTACAAAGCATCAAGACTTAACTGAACCTGTTCTTTGAAAGAGGTTAGAAACTGATCAACCAGGTTTTTATCTCCGAAATAATGAGCTACTGCTACCTGCTCTGCTTTTGGTGCCCAGGCGCCAATGTGAGTAAGTAAAGCCTTCATTTTAGCAATTACTTGCGCCGGACCGAATCCCCATCCTACACGCACACCTGTTGCAGCAAGACATTTAGAGATGCCATCGATATATATCGTATAATCTTTCAATTCAGGACGCAGGCTAACCGGGTTGATGTGTTCTTTACCAAAAGTAAGCAGAGAATAAATCTGATCATACATGATATAAAGTGGCTTCTCCCCTTCTGCCCTGGTTTTATTTTCTTCAATTACCATGTCACAAATCTCTTCCAGCTGCGCTGTGGTAAACATTGTACCAGTAGGGTTAAGCGGAGAACACAGGGCAAGTAAAGTTGCTCCTTTGATATGTGGTTTCAGCAATGCTGCCGTTGGCATAAAGTTGGTCTCTGCAGTTGTTTCTACAGCTACACCATTTGCTGAAGACAGGTGACAGTAATGGTTGTTGTTCCATGATGGTGCAGGATAAACCACTTTATCTCCCGGATCGATCAATGCCAGGTAAGTCGCATAAATCAACGGGCGGGATCCGCCCGAAACCAAAATTTCAGTTGCCTTATAATCCAGATCATATCTGTCTTTTAATACGTCAACAATAGTTTCACGCAAAGCCAGAATACCATCTGCTGGTGGGTAATTGGTGTGATTCTGATGGTAAGCCTTAACAATTTCTTCTTTTAACGCTGAAGGCACTGGAAAGATTGATGGATCAAAATCACCGATGGTCAGGTTTGCAATGTTAGCACCCTTACTCTTCAGTTCATTAACCTCGTTACCAATTTTAATGATCTCTGAGCCAATAAGTGTATTTGCTAATACTGATACGTTCATTTTTTTATTTTATTAATGGTTAGAATTAAGCCAGCAATTGTGCAATGGCTGATTTGGTTTTTTCAAAATTAAACTGATCGAGAATATGCTCCATCATTTGTTCTATTTCCGGGTTACACAGGTTACCTATGCTGCCCTCATGCGTATGGTTAACTTTCAAACCCGGCTCAAATGTACCATTTTCAATAGTCTCACCTACAATTTTATAAGCTTCTCTGAAAGGAACACCCTTTAAAGCAAGGTCGTTCACTACTTCAACGCTAAACAGATAAGCATATTTTTTGTCCGTCAGAATATCCTCTTTGATATCGATATGCTGAAACATATAAGCAGTCATCTCCAGACATTCATTCAAAGAAGTAATAGAAGGGAAAAGATTTTCTTTCAGCAATTGCAAATCACGGTGATATCCCGATGGCAGATTAACCGTCATCATCGCAATCTCATTCGGCAATGCCTGAATTTTGTTGCAGCGTGAACGGATCAGTTCAAACACATCCGGATTCTTTTTATGCGGCATAATACTGGAACCTGTAGTCAGCTCATCAGGAAATTTGATAAAACCAAAGTTCTGATTGATGAACAAACATACATCCATAGCCATTTTGGCGAGGGTAGCAGCAACAGATGACATTGCCTGTGCAAGTATTCTTTCTGTCTTGCCCCTGCCCATTTGTGCATAAACCACATTATAGTTCAGGTTCTCAAAACCAAGCAGACGAGTAGTCATAGTCCTGTTCAAAGGGAAAGAAGATCCATAACCCGCAGCAGAACCTAAAGGATTCTTATTACAGATTTTCCAGGCAGCCAGCATTACTTCCATATCATCTACCAGACTTTCCGCATAAGCGCCAAACCAGAGCCCGAAAGACGATGGCATCGCAATCTGCAAATGCGTATAGCCGGGCATTAATTTATCCTGATGTGTATTACTCAACGCAATTAACTGCTGAAATAAAGAGGCCGAATTGTGCACCATTTCCTCAATCTGATCCCTGAAAAACAGCTTCAAATCTACCAGTACCTGATCATTTCGTGAACGTCCGCTGTGGATTTTTTTTCCTGCTTCGCCGATACGCTGTGTCAGCAGCCACTCCACCTGAGAGTGCACATCTTCCACCGTATCTTCAATCCGGAAATCACCTGCCTGAATTTCAGCGTAGATATTTTTAAGTTCTTCTTGTATGGCTGAAAGCTCCTCAGCAGTCAGCAGGCCGATACTTTCCAGCATCTCTACGTGTGCCAAAGAACCTAATACATCAAAAGCAGCCATCTGTAAATCCAGCTCCCTGTCTCTACCTACGGTAAAACTTTCAATGTCTTTATTTACTTCTATATTTTTTTGCCAGATCTTCATCGATATATGGATTTGTCTCGATTATGAACCTATCATCAGCTGATCATTATGGCTGTGAAATTGTAGCCGATGATAGTTCCATTTGAGCTATTTAAAGCCCCTGTTAAGGAGCAAATATTAGTTGAGGGCAAAAATACAATAATTACCCGTTATGAGAAGGTCAGAATTGAACCGACTATTTTCCGTTGATAACAGGTTTAAGCATCTCAATATATAATGTTATCCCCTCTGCTATTTCATCTACAAATACGTATTCATCAGCCATATGAGAACGAGCCGAATCACCCGGACCAACTTTTACTGACGGAATACTTAATAAAGCCTGATCCGACGTTGTGGGCGAACCATAAGTGGTTCTTCCCAATGCAATGCCGGACTGAACTAGTGGATGTGCCTTATCAATTGAGGAAGGCTTCAACCGCACAGAACGCGGCTGAACGTCACACGCAACATTGGTCCGTATGATCTTAAGTACTTCTTCATTGGTATAGGCATCTGTAACACGTACATCCACTGTAAAAGTACAGGTAGCAGGCACTACGTTGTGCTGAGAACCTGCATTGATAATGGTTACAGACATTTTCAGCGGACCGAAAACTTCAGAGACTTTTGAAAATCTGTAGTTCCTGAACCACTCTATATCATTCAGCGCTTTATAAATCGCATTATCTCCTTCTTCTCTGGCAGCATGTCCTGCTTTTCCGGTTACCGTACAATCCAGTACCAGTAATCCGCGTTCCGCGATAGCCAGATTCATTTGAGTGGGCTCGCCTACGATAGCAAATTCCAATTCTCCAAGGTCAGGAATTACACATTCCAGTCCATTATTACCTGAAATTTCCTCTTCGGCAGTCGTGGCCAGACAAATATTATAAGTTAATTCTTCCTGGTCATAAAAATACAGGAAGGCAGCGATTAAAGAAACCAGGCAACCACCCGCATCATTGCTCCCCAGACCAAAAAGTTTTCCTTCTTCTACTTTAGCCTCATAAGGATCTCTCGTATAACCCGAGTTAGGTTTCACTGTATCGTGATGTGAATTTAACAGCACTGTAGGCTTAGCAGCATCAAAATGCTTGTTATATGTCCATATATTATTCAGTTTACGGTGGGTCCTGATTCCCCTGTCTTTTAAAAATTGCTCAATTGTATCCGCAGTTTTGTCCTCCTCTTTACTGAAAGACTGAATACTGATCAATTCCTTAAGCAATGCTAAACTATCACTTTGCAGTGTTTCTATCATAATTTATTCCTTTGTATATAGTGCTCCGGCTTTAATTGCCGATAGCTTGATGCCTTTGATTAATGAAGAACTGAAACCATTATGCTCCATTTCATTTAATCCGGCAATAGTACAGCCCTTCGGCGAAGTTACTTTATCTATTTCCTGTTCAGGATGCGATTGCATCAATAACAGCAAATCTGCAGCCCCTTTGGCTGTTTGAACCGCCATTTTTAAAGCCTCATCTGCATGAAAACCGATTTCTACACCTCCTTGTGAGGCTGCACGGATAGCGCGCAAAAAGAAAGCAATACCACAAGCACACAATGCAGTAGCAGCAGTCATCAGATCTTCATTAATCTTTACCACAGCACCAACGGTTTCAAACATGCGCACTACTTCGTCAACATGTGCCGGAGCGGCATTGTCGGTCGCCACACAGGTCATCGACTGACCTATCGCAATAGCCGTATTGGGCATTGCCCGGATCACTTCCACTCCGTCAGTTAATTTACTCCGTATATCTGCACAACTTACCCCTGAAGCAACAGAGATCACTACATGCCTGTTCACATCTATTACCCCTGCAATCTGCTCCATCAACTGGTTCAACTGCTGAGGTAAAACAGCCAGTACAATCATATCAGAAGCGGCAACAACAGCTGCATTATCGGCGCTTAATAAAAAACCCTGATCAGCAAACTGATCAAGTTTAGAGAGATTTCTTCTGGTGAGGCTGATCTGATCTGCCATCACATAGTCTGCCTTCACGAGCCCTTTCGCGAGTGATATGCCTATATTACCGCTGCCCAATATGGCGATCTTGCCTGTAAACTTTTCCATCTTAATCGATTAATCTAGTGCCAAAACCTTGTAAATTGATTTGTGAAAGCTCATCTGCCTTTCCAATATAAACAGCGCTAACACCTTTCTTTATAGCCTCAAAAGCATTATGCAGCTTAGGTATCATCCCGCCGGAGACCACTCCTTCTTCTTTTAAACCTTCAAATTCGCCACTCCTGATTTCTGTCACCAGGGATGATTCATCCTCCACATCACGTAACACCCCTTTTTTCTCGAAACAATAGATCAGGCGTGTTTCATAGTGGGCAGACATGGCCACAGCAACTGCCGAAGCAATCGTATCTGCATTTGTATTTAACAATTGTGTATCGCCATCATGTGTAATTGCACATAAAACTGGTACCAGATTGCTGTTTAAAAGACTATTTAATGTGGTCACGGATACGGATGTTTCATCCAGATCACCTACAAAGCCATAATCCACGGTTCCAACCGGTCGTTTAACTGCCTGAATTACATTTCCATCTGCCCCGGTCAACCCAATTGCATTGCAACCTTTAGCCTGCAACTGTGCAACCATATTTTTATTGATCAGTCCCGCATACACCATCGTTACAATACGCAGTGTTTCGATATCGGTAATCCGTCTGCCCTCTACCATTTTTGGCTCTATGCCTAAAGAAACACCCAGTTCTGTAGCAATCTTCCCTCCGCCATGTACGAGGATTTTATCTCCCGGGAGCGCAGTAAAATCAAGCAGGAACTCATGGAGCTTATGCGAATTATCTATTACGTTACCGCCAATCTTAATGATCGTTAACTGCTTCATTGTTTATTTTTTTAGGAAATCATTGATGAGTGCAAATTCTTTTTCAGGCTCTTCCATCTGTGGATTATGTCCTGATTTCTCAAACATGACGAACCGGGCCTGCGGACAATATTCTTTATATTTCACCATCATCCATGGTGTCGCCACACGGTCAAAACGACCGCCAATAATCAATACAGGCATTTTGAGATCTTTCAGTTGTTTCCTGAAGTCGAAAGTTCCAATATCACTGCCCACATAGAAATCACCATCGCGGCCTACCATCTGATAGTAAAGTTTGGTGTTCATACTGTTTGGATAGGGTTTCCTGCCTCTTGAAACAAATTTATCAGGATTATAAGCATATAAAAATGCGTAAGGCACCCTGCCGTAAATTTCCTGGTGTAAATCATCACTTGACACAGCCCCCTTTTCACGGATCTTCATCAGTTCGTCCCACACTTCAGGATAATTCGTTTTAATTTCATGATTAGAGTTATCATCGTTCTCCTGCCACATTACATAACTGTGAAATGTGTTTGCCAGGATCAGGTGGCTTACATTTTGCGGATATTTAATTGCATAACCCTGCGCTACCAGTCCCCCGTAAGAGTGCCCCAATAAAGATACTTTACTCAATTTTAAGGCCTTACGTAGGCCCTCGATATCTTCTATATCCCTTTGCAGGCTATAGGCAGAAACAACCTTCGCGGTGTCTGACTTCCCTCTGCCGAAGCCATCAAAATAAATCAGCTGATGATTTGATGCCGCAAGCGGGTCAAAACTCCGCAAACCCGGATGTGCTCCCCCTGGTCCGCCTGCAATAAAAATAAGCGGATCTCCTTCTCCTACCGTTACCACCCAGAGTTTAGCACCGTTAACAGTAATGTATTTACCATCAGTAAAGCTATCTACTGTTTTTTGTTGTCCAAAAGAGAGTGCTGCATAACACAACAGGCAGCATAACAGACCTAATCTTTTCATAATCAAATGATTTTATGTAATGAAACCCGCATGTTTACATGCAGGTTTCCTTTTTTATGTTGCAATAAAACGCTGGCTAAGATAGGTTTTGTAACAGTTCTTTCAAAACTGCCTGCGCCGCCCACAAACGGTTTCCTGCTTCATGGATCACCAGAGAATTAGGTCCGTCCAGTATTTCTGACGATAATTCAAGATCCCTGCGCACAGGCAAGCAATGCATTACTTTAGCGTCATTTGTACCTTTCAGCTTCTCATTATTCATCATCCAGCCGTCGGGGTAGGTCAATACCTTACCATATTCTTTAAAGCTGGACCAATTTTTTACATAAATATAATCTGCTCCTTTAAGCGCTTCTTCGAGGTTATACATAATGTTCGCCCCCGGAGTAAAGTCTGCTGAAAGCTCATAACCTTCTGGCTGTACAATTGTAAAATCAAGCATATTTTGTTCCTGTGCTTTACACATCCACTCCGAAAAAGAGTTAGGAACAGCCTGTGGTAATGCTTTTACATGTGGTGCCCATGCCAGAACCACTTTAGGCTTCTCAGTACCTTTCCATGTTTCCTTTATCGTAACCAGATCGGCAAGACTCTGCAGGGGATGACGTGTAGCACTTTCTAAACTCACTACAGGTACACCACAATATTTGATGAACTTATTAAAAAAGTCCTCATTATAATCTTCATCTCTGTTGGTCAGCTTTGGAAAAGAACGCAGACCTAAGATATCACAATACTGCCCCATTACTGCTGCAGCTTCACGAATATGCTCAACTGTAGTGCCGTTCATCACCACACCGTCTTCTGTTTCCAGTGCCCAGCCTTCTTTATCCATATTCATCACCATGACACTCATACCTAAGTTAATGGCTGCTTTCTGGGTACTCAAACGCGTACGCAGGCTGGGATTCAAGAAAACAAGTCCCAGTGTTTTGTTTTTTCCTAAATGCTGATCTGCGTAAGGATTGGCTTTCAGCTGCAGGGCATCCTCTACCAGCTGACTGATGTCTTCAACATCTTTTACTGAGGTGAATTGGTTCATTTTCATCCTTGTAATGCGATTTTAAAATTTTCAAGAAAATGATCAGCATGTGCTTTAGTAAGATTTAAAGCAGGGAGTAATCTGATCACATTTGGCTTTGCTTCACCAGTAAAAATATGCTGGTTAAATAACAGGTTCTTTTTCACCTGGTTAAGTTCTTCAGGCAATTCGATTCCGATCATCAGACCACGACCTCTCACCTCTTTCACTACTTCAAATTTCTTTAATTCTTCGATCAGATAATTACCTACTTCAGCGGCATTAGCCATCAGGTTATCCTCTTCCATTATTTCGAGAACTGCCAATGCGGCTGCACAAGCGAGGTGATTACCACCAAAAGTAGTTCCCAGCATATAATGCCATGGTTTGAACTTCGGTGCAATGGAAATACCCGCTACAGGAAAGCCATTGCCCATACCTTTGGCCATTGTATATACATCAGCCTCAACACCTGCATAATCATGAGAGTAAAAATGACCTGTTCTGCCATAACCACATTGTACACTGTCAGCTATGTAGACCGCATTATACTGATCACACAAAGAACGGATCAACTGCAGGAATGGAATAGAAGCCTCTCTGATACCACCAACACCTTGTATTCCTTCAATAATGACTGAACTGATCTCCTGACCAAATTCTTCAAAAGCATTTTTTAAGGCCGCTTCGTCATTGAAAGGCAGGAATACGACATGGTCAGTTTCGTTAACAGGGGCAATGATTTTAGGATTGTCTGTGGCCGACACCGCCAGCGAAGTACGCCCGTGAAAAGCACCTTTAAAGGCAATTACTTTTTTCCTTCCGTTATAGAAAGAAGCCATCTTTAACGCATTCTCATTTGCTTCTGCACCAGAATTACATAAAAAAAGCTGAAAATCAGTTTTCCCCGAAACTTTGCCCAGCTTTTCAGCGAGTTCAACCTGCAAGGGGATCTTAACAGAATTAGAATAGAATCCGACTTTATTCAACTGATCCGTTAAACGTTTGACATAATGAGGGTGAGTATGGCCAATAGAAATCACAGCATGGCCGCCATATAAATCTAAATATTCCTGTCCTTCGGCATCCCATACAGTGCTTCCGGCAGCTTTAACAATTTCTATATTATTTAGTGGGTATACATCGAATAAATTCATCTTTTAAAGGTTTTGGCTGATGTGATCAGCTTTCATTTGATACTGATCACATCGGGATTAATAATAAAATTGATAAGGATGATTTTGCGCAACAAACTTAGAAAGCTGTCGCTTTAAGCCGCAGCCCCTGCTGCTCATCTAATCCAAACATCAAGTTCATATTCTGCACAGCTTGTCCGCTTGCACCTTTTAATAAATTATCAATAATACTGATGATCAACAATTTATTGCCATGTTTTTCTACATGCACAAATGCCTTATTGGTATTGACCACCTGTTTAAGGTTGATTTCCTTTTTACTTACCTGTGTAAAAGGATGTTCCGCATAAAAATCTTCGTATAATCTTTCAGCCTCTTCAGCAGAAAGGTCACTTTCTACATATGCAGCGGCAAGAATCCCTCTGGTAAAATCACCACGCTGAGGGATAAAGTTCAATACCGTATCAAATGCAGGATCCAGTTGCAGCAGGCTTTCCCCTATTTCATTCAGGTGCTGATGATCAAAAGCCTTATAAACAGATAAGTTATTGTTTCTCCAGCTAAAATGAGTGGTTGCAGAAAGACTTTGTCCTGCTCCGGTAGAGCCGGTTGTCGCGTTGATATGTACCTCGTTTTGAATCAGTCCTTTTGCAGCGAGCGGTAGTAAAGCCAACTGGATACAAGTGGCGAAACAACCTGGATTGGCAATATAAGCTGCTGTTTTGATACGTTCCCTGTTTAATTCAGGTAATCCGTAAATCCATTTTTCAGCTGCATTTGCAGCCAGTCTGAAATCCTGACTAAGATCAATGATCTTAATTCCTGCCGGGACAAGGTTTGCATCAAGAAATTTCTTTGCATCACCATGGCCCACACAAAGAAAAAGGACATCTATATCAAAAGATAGCTCCCCAGTAAACCTCAAATCTGTATCACCGAGCAAATCTGTATGCACATCAGTAATCAGGTTGCCCTGATTACTTGTACTGTTTACAAAAGCAATGGTTACAGCCGGATGGTTCACCAGCAGGCGCAGCATTTCGCCGCCAGTATAACCAGCACCGCCAATTATACCTGCTCTAACCTTCATCGCTATTCACTTTATGCCAGATCATTACCTGGTTGCCGAATATTTTTGAAAATCCTTTCACATCTTCGCCAGACCATGCGTTGTTCATCTCTCCGTAACTTCCGAATTTATTACTCATCAGGTCGTGGTTAGACTCAATACCGATGATCTGGAAACGGTAAGGCAATAATTCTACAAAAACTTTTCCGCTTACCGTTTTCTGCGTATCAGCTAAAAAGGCTTCAATATTACGCATCACGGGATCGTGAAACTGACCTTCATGCAACCAGTTTCCATAAAAAGAACCCAATTGTTCTTTCCAGGACAGCTGCCATTTGGTTAGCGTATGTTTTTCTAAAGTATGGTGTGCTTTGATAATCACCATTGGTGCTGCAGCTTCAAAACCCACACGTCCTTTAATCCCTATAATTGTATCTCCAACATGGATATCGCGACCAATACCGTAAGGCTGTGCAATGGCCTGCAGCTTCTGAATCGCTTTTACCGGGGATAATGCTTCGCCGTCAATCCCTGTAAGCTCCCCTTTTTCAAACGTAAGTTCAAGCTTACGGCTGGCTGTTTCCGTAACCTGCGTAGGCCATGCTTCTTCAGGTAATGTCTGGTCTGAAGTTAAAGTTTCCTTTCCTCCTACAGACGTTCCCCAAAGCCCTTTATTAATTGAATATCTGGCTTTTTCTGCACTATATGATACACCATGGTTTTCCAGGTATTCGATTTCCGCTTCGCGGGATAATTTTAAATCTCTTATCGGTGTGATAATCTCAACATTAGGAATAATGATATTAAAAATCATATCAAAACGTACCTGATCATTACCAGCACCGGTGCTGCCATGGGCAACGTAATCTGCACCTATCTTTTTTACATAATTTGCTATGGCTGTGGCCTGGCTTACACGTTCTGCACTTACAGAAAGCGGATAGGTTGCATTTTTCAGTACATTCCCAAATACCAGGTATTTAATACATCCTTCATAATAATTCGTAGTTTCATCTACTACAGCATGGGAAACAACACCTAAAGCATAAGCGCGTTTTTCTATTTCCTGCAGTTCTTCGTCCGAAAAACCACCAGTATTTACAATCACAGAGTGAACTTCAAGTCCACGGTCCTGTGCCAGGTAAATACAGCAAAATGAAGTATCTAAACCTCCGCTAAAAGCTAAAACTACTTTCTTCTTCATGATTTTATTGTAAATTATATATCAGCTATTAAAAAATGTGGGTAAACAATTGTAAAAAGGATTTAGGTTTGCCTTCATCGTCAGACTTTGGTCGCAGTACCAAACGTTGTTTGATACGCATAAAGCGTTCATAAAGCTTAGGCTTCCTTTCCAGTTCCTCAGAAAATTTCTTCGCTACATCATGCTTTTGCGTTGCAGGATCATACAGCATGGCTGTACACATGCAGTTTTTACGCTCTTTGCTTTTCAGGATTTCGAAGTTAACACAGCTCTGACAGCCTTTCCAGAATTCTTCATCCTGTGTAAGTTCAGAATAGGTAACCGGTTCATATCCCAGATCAGAGTTGATTTTCATCACTGCAAGACCAGTAGTCAGGCCGAAGATTTTAGCCTTCGGATATTTACTTCTTGACAATTCGAAGATCTTCTCCTTAATGGCATGCGCCAGTCCTACTTTTCTGAATTTCGGACTCACAACCAGACCGGAGTTAGCCACAAATTGTCCGTGACTCCATGTTTCTATATAACAGAAACCTGCCCATGAACCGTCTTTGTGAAAAGCAATCACAGATTTACCATCAGCCATTTTTCCTGCAACATATTCAGGAGAACGCTTGGCAATACCAGTACCTCGTGCTTTAGCAGATTCAGCCATTTCTTCACAGATTTCTTCTGCAAAAACACGATGTTCAGGAAGTGCAACCTGCACTATAAAATCGTTGATATTCATTAAAATGATAACGAAAAAAAAATAAATATTCTGATTAATTGGTTTTGAAGAGGAACACTACCTCTAAGCTTGAGTTAGAAAAACTCAAATACGGGGTGTATAATTTTGCCGGCTGGTTGTCACATAAATGACAGGCTGCAAACGTTCAATATATAAACTTCTCGCAGCAATATTCTTTGCTGTTACAATAGAAAGTTTATGTGAAACGTGCATATTCATTTTCTGTGATCAGTCCCGCTTTAAATTAATTAGATGTAAAGGTTTAAATAATTATCGGGATGTGCAATACGTTTTTTATTTTTTTACATTTAATCAGTAAAAAAAATTAAAACACTGCTCATCCCGGTGCGGCAAATAACCGTAATTTATGGTGAATGCAATTACCAGATAAAGAGAAACGCTTTGTTATATCTGATAGTACCCGCATTAATTTTATTTGTACTTTAGCCTTTTAACAGCTCTTCCGCTCTATGAAAAAACCCTGCAGTTTTCTCCTGCTCTTATTGATCATCTATAAGGTTCCGGCACAGGATTTATCAGCTGCAAGAAAAATACTGAACACACTTACATCAGCTGCATTCTGGGGCAGAGGGTATACCAATAATGGCATGGAAAAAACGGCTGCTTACCTGAGTGACGCATTCCGTACGGCCAGGTTAAAGCCAATGGATGGAAAAGATTTCAACCAGTATTTTAATTATCCCGCCAATACCTTCCCAGGAAAGATGGAAGTAACCATTAACGGCAAAACGCTGAGTCCGGGAAGAGATTTTATTATTGACCCGCCCAGTATAGGACTGAAAGCTACTGCGCTATTAGTCAAACAAGACAGTACTACTTTTATTTCCAGAGAAAACCGCCTGCTGGTCAGATTAGCAGATAAACTTACCTGGTCTGTAGCACAGCAAACGGAAAATTACACAGGAATTCAGGTCGATAAAAAAGCAATTTCCGCGGAGCCCCGCAGTATTACTATTGATGTAGAAAATCAGTTCATCCCGACATTTAAGGCAAGCAATATCTGTGGAATCGTAAAAGGGACCAGAAATCCAGACTCGGTGATATTGATGACAGCACATTATGATCATCTTGGTGGCATGGGCAAAGACACTTTTTTTCCGGGTGCCAATGACAATGCCAGTGGCATATCCCTGCTACTTAGCCTGGCAAGATATTATGCTAAAAATCCTGCACCTTACAGTATCGCGTTTATCTGCTTTGCAGGTGAAGAGGCAGGAATTATGGGGTCCGGATATTTTACTTCAAATCCGCTTATCGCACTTAACCGGGTCCGGTTTATGATCAATGTAGACATGGTAGGTACAGGCTCTGATGGCATTACGGTAGTTAACGCCACACTGCACCCCAGGGAATTTGACTTACTGAAGAAGATCAATACGCAGAAAAATTACCTGAGTAAAATCAATTCCAGAGGGAAAGCTGCCAACAGTGATCATCATTTTTTCACTGAAAAAGGTGTACCTGCATTTTTTATCTATACGCAGGGAGGCATTGCTGCTTACCACGATATAAACGATGTGGCGAAAACCTTACCACTTAATGAGTTTGAGGATCTTTTTAAGCTGTTTAAAGATTTTAATAGGGCTTTGATGCAATAGCTTTTGTACGCCAGCTGTCATATATTTATTTTGCTGTAGCTGCAATTCAACAAATATCATTTACTATTGTTTATTTGTATAAAAAACACCTATGTCGATATTATTATCCCCTTTAAATATAAAAAACGTTACGTTAAAAAACAGGATTATTGTTTCTCCCATGTGCCAGTATTCGGCCGAAGATGGATTTGCTAATGACTGGCACCTGGTACATCTGGGTGGCAGAGCAGTAGGTGGTGCAGCACTGATTATACAGGAAGCTACAGCTGTTTCTCCGGAAGGCCGGATATCTGCGGGCGATTTAGGTATCTGGTCTGACGCGCATGTTCCTTTCCTTCAACGCATCAATGAATTTATTGTTAAAAATGGCGCTGTACCGGGTGTGCAGCTTGCACATGCCGGCAGAAAAGCGAGTTTCGATGTACCCTGGAAAGGTAGTAAGCAAATCACAGAAAAAGACGGAGGCTGGCAGACAGTAGCCCCTAGTGCCATCGCGTTTAACGAGAATGATGAGAAACCAGGAGAGCTCAGCAAAGAAGGTATTGAAAAAGTAATCGCAGATTTTAAATCGGCAACTTTAAGAACTGTTGCGGCTGGTTATCAGGTGATAGAAATCCACGCAGCACATGGTTACCTTTTTCATCAGTTTTTATCACCACTCAGCAATCTCAGAACGGATGAGTATGGCGGGAGCTTTGAAAACAGGATCCGCTTACTAATGGAAGTGGTTGAAGTAATCCAGGAAGTATGGCCGGCAGAAAACCCTTTATTTGTACGTTTATCAGCTACAGACTGGGTACCAGGCGGCTGGTCTACTGAAGAGACGGTACAGCTTTCAGCTATTTTGAAGGATAAAGGTATTGATCTGATCGATTGCTCTTCAGGTGGAAATATCATCAGCCAGCAAATCCCCTTATCTCCCGGCTATCAGGTACAGTTTGCCGAGGCGGTGAAAAAAGGAACAGGCATTTTAACCGGTGCAGTCGGCCTCATTACCGACGCCCGCCAGGCCGAAGATATTCTTCAGGAAGGTAAAGCGGACCTGATATTCCTCGCAAGAGAATTACTGAGAGATCCTTACTTCCCGATACATGCCGCAGCTGAACTCAATGATGAGATCAAATGGCCGGAACAGTACGAAAGAGCGAAGCCAAGAAAAAAGGCATAATCTTTAAACCAATTTATCCTAATTTCGTTCCATATTATAACAAAAAACTAAATTATTATGTTCGACAAATTGATGGCTGCTCAGCAAAAAGCTGACGAAATAAAAAAACGCCTGGATACTGTTTCTGTTTTCGCAGAGGTTGAAGGTGGTGCAATCCGCATTACTGCAACTGCTAATAAAGCGATAACAGCCATAGAAATTAACGACGATTTCTTTAAACAGGCCGACAAAGAAGAACTGGAAGAACTCCTGTTAACAGCAATAAACAAAGTAATGTTACAGGCAGACGAAGTGAGCGCCACAGAAATGCAGGCTGCTACAAAAGACATGTTAGGCGGTTTAGGCGGCATGTTTGGTAACTAATATTAAAACAAAAAAAATGAAGTATACTTATTATGGCCAGTCTTGTTTTCTTTTAGAAGCAGACGGCAAAAAATTTCTTTTTGACCCCTTCATCACGCATAATCCATTAGCATCGGCTATTGATACCAAAATTATCGAAGCTGATTATATCCTGGTCAGTCACGGTCACGGTGACCATGTGGCAGATCTTGAGTTGCTGGCCAAGCAAACAGGTGCAGTTGTAATTGCGATGCCTGAAGTAGCTGCATGGGCAGAAAAACAAGGCATCACAAACATTCACCAGATGAATTACGGTGTGGCCAACTTTGATTTCGGCCGACTGCGTATGGTTTGGGCAACGCATTCCAGCTCCATGCCTGATGGTAGTTATGGTGGAAACCCTGCTGGTTTTGTACTGGAAACTGCAGGCAAAACAATTTATTTTGCAGGTGATACCTCCCTGAATGCTGATATGAAAATTTTAGCTGATCTGTATACACTGGATTACGCGATATTGCCTATCGGAGGTAATTATACCATGGATGTAGATGACGCATTGATTGCAACCAAATACATTGCTTGCGATAAGGTGATTGGTGTACATTATAATACCTTCCCGGTAATAGCAATTGATACTGATGCTGCCGTAGCGAAATTCGAGAGAGAAAATAAACATCTCTATTTACCAGCAATTGGTGAAACGATTGAATTATAAAACAAAAGGTCCCGGAAAATTCCGGGACCTTTTGTTTTAATGTGCTTCAAGCCAGGTATTACCCTCGCCTATTTCAATTTCTATCGGCACCGTTGTTTTTATCGCCGTCTTCATCCGGTGCGTAATGATCTTGCGCATAGCTTCCACTTCTGTTTTCAGCACATCAAAGACAAGCTCATCATGTACCTGCATGGTCATTTTAGACTGCAGCTGCTGGTCTTTCATATCCTGATGGATGTTGATCATTGCTATTTTGATCATATCCGCAGCAGAGCCCTGTATAGGTGCATTAATTGCATTACGTTCTGCGAAGCCGCGGACAGTCTGATTGGCAGAATTGATATCTCTTAAATACCTTCTTCTTCCCATCATGGTTTCCACAAATCCATTTTCACGTGCAAAATTCATGGTGTCTGACATAAATCTTTTTATTCCCGGATACTGGGCAAAATATTGTTCAATTATTTCAGCTGCCTCTTTACGCGGAATACCCAGATTTTGTGACAATCCAAAAGCAGACTGCCCATAGATAATCCCGAAGTTAACCGCTTTCGCATTTCGTCGCTGTGTAGGTGTCACCTCTTCAATGGTAATACCGTACACTTTAGCCGCAGTAGCGGTGTGAATGTCTATACCTTTATTAAAAGCATCCAGCATATTTTCTTCCTTACTGATATCTGCAATGATCCTCAGCTCTATCTGCGAATAATCTGCTGATAACAATACATGATCTGCATCTCTTGGAATAAACGCTTTACGGACCTCTCTGCCCCGCTCAGTACGGATCGGAATGTTCTGCAGGTTTGGGTTATTTGAACTTAACCTGCCCGTTGCAGCAACGGCCTGGTTATAGCTGGTATGCACACGACCTGTTTTTGGGTTAATCAGCAAAGGTAAGGCATCTACATACGTAGATTTCAATTTCTGTAATTGGCGGAACTCCAGAATATCTTTAACGATATCACTTTTGTTTGCTAACGCCAACAAAACATCCTCTCCTGTCTGGTATTGACCGGTTTTTGTTTTTTTAGCTTTCGGATCCAGCTGTAACTTATCAAACAGTACCTCTCCCAGTTGTTTTGGGGAAGCAAGGTTGAAAACAATACCAGCCTTATCATATACATTCTGTTCAAATTTCCTGATATCAATTTCAAGTTCTTTTGAATAGTTGATCAGCGTATCCATATCTATCCTTACGCCTTCTTTTTCAATATCAGCCAATACATAAACTAGCGGGTTCTCGATATGGGTGACCAGTTCTTCTGCATTAAGCTCTTTTAAAATCGGTCTGAAAACATTCGCCAGCTGAAGGGTTACATCCGCATCTTCCGCAGCATAGTCTACTACTTTTTCTACAGGAACATCCCTCATTGTACCCTGGTTTTTTCCTTTGGGTCCAATCAGTGAAATGATAGAAATTGGTGTATATCCCAGATAGTTCTCCGACAGCACATCCATATTGTGACGGGTATCAGGATCAATCAGGTAATGTGCCAGCATGGTATCAAATAATTTACCTTTGATATTTACGCCATACCATTTCAGCATCAGGATATCATATTTGATATTCTGGCCGATTTTGGCAATATTTTCATTTTCAAGTACTACACGAAACTCATCCACAATGGCCTGAGCTGCTGTTCTGTCTTCCGGCACCGGGATATACCATCCCTCGCCTGGCTGAATACAGAAAGAAAGACCTACCAGATCAGCAAGATTGGCGTCAGTACCGGTAGTTTCAGTATCAAAGGAAATACTCTCCTGCTGCAGCAACAGGTCTATCAGTGCTTTCCGTGTTTCGGCAGTATCCGCCAGTTGGTAATTTGGATTGGTATCTGCTATCGTTTTCGCCGTAGCAGGCTGTTCAAATAAATTAGGCAAAGTGTCAAACTTCCTTATTTTATTTTCAGGCATATCTACCACTGCGCCGAATAAATCCGTTTGCTGCGAGCCGCTGTTTTTGGAGTCGCCTATGTTAAATCCATCGCCAAATACCCTGCGCCCCAGTGTCCTGAATTCCAGTTCAGCAAAAAGCGGCTCCAGTAATTCCCTGTCCGGTTCCTCCAGTATCAATGTAGATTCGTTAAATTCAACAGGTACATTAAGAATAATAGTGGCCAGTTTTTTAGAAATCATTCCCTGATCTGCAAAAGCCTCTACATTCTCTTTCTGCTTGCCTTTGAGCTCGTGTGAATGCGCAATGATATTTTCTACAGAGCCATATTGTTTGATCAGTAATTTAGCCGTCTTTTCTCCTATACCAGGAATTCCGGGTATATTATCTACAGCATCACCCCATAAACCTAATATATCAATTACCTGTTCTACATTTTCAATATCCCATTTGGCCAGGACTTCAGGTACGCCCATGATTTCCATATCATTACCCATCCTTGCGGGTTTGTAGATAAAGATGTTTTCCGATACCAGCTGTGCAAAATCCTTATCAGGCGTCATACAAAAAACCTGAAAGCCTGCACGCTCACCTTCTTTAGCCAGTGTGCCGATAATATCATCTGCCTCAAATCCGTCTTTAGTAATTACCGGGATTTTAAATCCTTCAATCAGCTTAAAAATATAAGGCAGCGCCGCAGCCAGATCTTCCGGCATGGCCTGTCTGTGCGCCTTATACGCTACAAAATCAGTATGCCTTTCAGTTGGTGCTTCTGTATCAAAAACTACCGCAATATGGCTTGGCTTCTCTTTTTTAAGCACTTCCATTAAAGTATTTGCAAAGCCCATTACTGCAGAGGTATTGATACCTGTAGAAGTAAATCTTGGGGTCTTGCTCAATGCAAAATGCGCTCTGTAAATCAGCGCCATACCGTCAAGCAGGAATAGTTTTTTCATCGGAATATAGTTATTTTTAGAAAATTATGAAGCGCTCATGAAGTGGTTATTGCTATGGCAAACTATCAACCCATGAGGGTTTCATTATATATTTTAATTTTTTCTGGAAGCCCTCATTAGTTTATGCTACAGTACTGTTGAAGATTTCACGTCCAAAGTTAACATCTGGCAGTTATCAAACCTAATCAGGTTAAGCTTTAATGTTTTGAAAAAATGAAGAGAACCACGGGGAAGAAATTGTATAAGCCATGGAGGGCCATCGCATACTTTAATCCATAATTCATCCTGGTATAGCCTAAAATCAGACCAATAGCGAGCTGGGGCAAGGTATACAGGAGGCCGAAAGGCAGGAGTGAAATTCCTTTTTCAAAATTGCCCAGATGGATCAATGCAAAGCAAACTGCCGTAAGATGAAAATGCCAGGGAAAGGCTTTCACCCAGAAGCCGTATTTCAGGGTAATGCTGCCTGACAGGTTAAGCCTGTAGACAAGAAAGAGGAGACTAAAAAGGAATGGGCTGACCATATAAGCCCAGCTTGTTCCGGTTAACTGCGTCAGGATAGCCCCCGGAATAAGCGCAATAAAAAAGAGTGTAAGCGTGAATCGCCTGAGCTGAGCCCTGAACAATAATTCCTCACCAACAGGACCAACCACCACGGCCATCAGGAAAAAGATACCCATTGGCATTGTTAAATGTTCCATTCTGGATGGCCCCGGACTGGCCAGCAGTTTTAAAGCCACCATCCTGTCTATAAATACACCAGAACCTATACCCAAAATCAGGCAAATAAGCGTTAGACGCCAGAGCAGCCCGAAAGGATCTTCAACTTTTGCCGGAAGTCCCGCCAGATACGGATGTTTTAAATAGGCGGCAATATCCCGGATTAAAGAAATCATCTAACGGGCTATACAGCCTGAAACATGATCATTCACCATTCCCGTTGCCTGCATAAATGCATAACAAATAGTGGTACCGAAAAATTTAAAGCCCCGTTTCTTCATGTCTTTACTTATCGCGTCAGAGATTTCAGTACGGGCAGGCAGGCCACTTAAATTTTTAACATCATTTATCATAGGCGCCCTGCCAGGCATAAATGTCCAGATATACGCAAAGAAAGATCCGAACTCTTTCTGGATAGCGATGAATAACCTGGCATTGCTGATCGCCCCGTTCACCTTTAATTTATTCCGGATAATTCCCGCGTCCTGCAGCAGTCGCTCCACATCAGCATTATCAAAAGCGGCCACTTTTTGTACGTCGAAATCAGCAAAAGCCTTGCGATAACTTTCACGGCGTCTTAAAATAGTAATCCAGCTCAGCCCTGCCTGCGCACCTTCCAAAATCAGGAATTCAAACAAGACATGATCATCCTTTACCAGCTTGCCCCATTCTTCATCATGGTATTTTATATACAGCGGGTCGTTGCCGCACCAGCTGCATCGTACTATTTCTTTGGCCATAAAATCTTTTACAAACTTAATTCATCCCAGTACTCTACTGCCCGGCGATAATGCGGGATAACAATAGAACCTCCTACCAGGTTAGCAATCATAAACACCTCGTTGATTTCGGCATTGCTTACGCCTTCATCAAAGCATTTTTCCAAATGGTACTTGACACAGTCATCACAACGCAATACCATCGAGGCCACCAATCCCAGCATCTCTTTGGTCTTAACTTCTAAAGCACCTTCTGCATAAGTAGTGGTGTCCAGTGCAAAAAAACGCTTGATGTTCGTATTTGCCGTTTCCATTATCCTATCGTTCATCTTTGAACGGTAGTCATTAAATTCTTCTACTAATTTTCCCATTATTATTTGATTAAATCATTTTACAGTTCAGTTGCAGGATCCCAGAAATGCGCTTTAAAGCCCTGGATTTTATCCTCAATAATCACCAGCCCTTCATTCTCCAGTAATTGCTGCATCAGTGCGGGTGGACTGAAATGAAACTTGCCCGTCAGCAAACCATTTCTGTTTACCACTCTGTGTGCAGGTATCTTTGGAAGGATCCCGTGTGCATTATTCATGGCATAACCAACCAGTCGCGAGGAGCTGCCGGCACCAAGACTTTTTGCAATCGCACCGTAGGAGGTTACTCTCCCTTTTGGGATTAACCGTACAATTTCATACACCTGATCGTAAAATGAAGGTTCCATTAGACTAAAGAAAATTGTATATAGTTGATATTTTTATCTTGTTTGAGATAGATTCGCTCATAATGTGTTTTGATCTTCAACACTTCATCATAAAACTCAGAAGTATATAAATGATCCGTTTTTTTGTGGCAAACCAATCCCAGTTCTTCTACCTTTTCAACTGTATAAGCATATAAACCATCATTGTCTGTCTTCAGGTTAATCTTTGCCCCTGGTTTTAAAAAGGTTTTATATTTCGCCAGAAATCCCGGGAAAGTCAGCCTTTTTTTCTCCCGGCTGTCTTGTGGCTGCGGATCAGGAAACGTAATCCATATTTCATCAATCTCATCCTGATCAAAGTAATCCACAATATCTTCAATCTGAATTCTCAGGAAGGCCAGATTTTCGATCTGCTCATCTACACCAGTCCTGGCGCCCCTCCAGATCCTGTTTCCTTTTAAATCTATGCCAATAAAATTCTTTTCAGGAAAGGCCTTGGCCATGTTTACAGCATACTCCCCTTTTCCGCATGCCAGTTCAAGTACTACCGGATTGTTGTTTTTAAAATGTTCAGCAGCCCATTTTCCCTGTAATGGTTTACCTTCTTCCATCTGGTAAACGTTGTGAAAAGTATCTATTTCAGCAAATTTCCTTAATTTATCTTTACCCACTCTATTAAAATATTTTTACGCAAAAATACAATTAAATCTTCTCTTAGTGATGCTGGTTTCTAATTCGTATTTTTGTAGAAAAAAAGGAGGACATTGGAAAAGAATGCAAAAATTTACATCGCTGGCCACCGGGGAATGGTTGGTTCAGCCATATACCGTAAACTGGTTAAGGAAGGTTACTCGACAATCGTTACCAGAACTTCATCAGAATTGGATTTACGGGATCTACAGGCAGTTACAAACTTTTTCGACCTCGAAAAACCAGATTACGTTTTTCTTGCTGCGGCAAAGGTTGGAGGAATTATCGCTAACAACACTTACAGAGCCGATTTTCTTTACGAAAACCTTGCAATACAAAACAATGTCATCCATCAGGCATACAAACATGACGTAAAAAAACTAATGTTTTTAGGGTCCAGCTGTATCTACCCTAAAATGGCCCCGCAGCCCTTAAAGGAGGAGTACCTGCTGACCGGTTTACTGGAAGAGACAAATGAGCCTTATGCCATTGCCAAAATTGCTGGTATAAAAATGTGTGATGCTTACCGTGCACAATACGATTGTAATTTTATATCGGTAATGCCAACCAACTTGTATGGCTTCAATGATAATTACCATCCTCAAAACTCTCATGTATTACCGGCACTGATCCGTAAATTTCATGAAGCTAAAGAAAATGGTACTTCAGAAGTAACCGTATGGGGTTCAGGTTCACCTATGCGCGAATTTCTTTTTGCGGATGACCTTGCAGAAGCCTGTTATTTCCTGATGGAAAATTACAATGAGCCTAATCTGATCAACATTGGTACAGGTGAAGATCTGACCATTAAGGACCTTGCACTCCTGATCAAAAAAGTAGTCGGATTTGAAGGAACGCTGACTTTCGACAGTACTAAACCGGATGGCACACCCAGAAAATTAATGGATGTTTCCAAATTACACCAGCTTGGATGGAAACATAAAGTTGAACTGGAAGAAGGAATTGCACTGGCATACCAGGATTTCATAGCCAAAAATACATAATTACACGTTACTATAGCTAAAGTTTATATCTTTGAAAAAGAGAATAAACTTTAGCTATATGACTTTAGTACAACTGGAATATATTGTAGCGGTAGATACTTACAGAAGTTTTGTAGGTGCCGCAGAAAAGTGTTTTGTTACCCAGCCTACCCTGAGTATGCAGGTACAAAAACTGGAAGAGATGTTAAATGTGAAAATATTTGACAGAAGTAAACAGCCTGTAGTTCCAACGGAAATAGGCTCCCAGATTGTGGAGCAGGCACGCCTGGTTCTACAGGAAAGCCAGAAAATAAAAGAGATCATCAGTAGTCAGCAGCAGGATGTGGTTGGTGAACTTAAAGTAGGTATTATACCTACGGTAGCACCTTACCTGTTACCCCGGGTTATTTCTTCCATGATGGAAAAATATCCTGACCTTAAATTGCTGATCTGGGAATATACCACTGAAGATATCATTCATCACTTAAAAACAGGTGTGCTGGATTGCGGAATTCTGGCCACTCCCCTGGCAGATCCTGCGATTACGGAAATTCCGATGTATTACGAGAATTTCGTCACCTACCTCAGCAAGAACAGCAAACTTTTCAAAAAGAAAACCATTGATGCGAATGACCTTGAGGATGAAAATATCTGGCTGCTCAATGAAGGGCATTGCATGCGTTCCCAGGTGTTAAATATTTGCAGGTCTACAAAAGATAACCGTCTTCAGGGGCTTACGTATAATACCGGCAGCGTGGAAACCCTGATCAGGATGGTGGACGTGAACAACGGTGCAACGTTATTACCCGAGCTTGCACTTGCAGAGTTAACCGCAAAACAGCTGAGTAAAGTCCGCTCATTTAAATCCCCTGAACCGGTCAGGGAAATCAGTCTGGCTACCCACAAAAATTACATCAAAAAAAGAATGCTGAATGCACTCAGAGAAGAGATACTTGCTGTTATCCCAAAAGCAATGAAGCAGAAAAAGAAAAAAGACATAGTAGGGTTATAAAATAAGAAGGCCTGTAAACATGATGTCTACAGGCCTTCTTCATATGTAATCGCAGCGATTATCCTTTTGCTTTTTTGAAACGTTCAGCTACAGCATCCCAGTTTACCACATTCCAGAATGCAGCAATGTAATCAGGACGTTTGTTCTGATATTTCAGGTAGTAAGCGTGCTCCCATACGTCCATTCCTAAGATTGGAGTACCTTTAACTTCAGCAACATCCATTAACGGATTATCCTGGTTAGGTGTAGAAGAAACTACTAATTTATGATCGGCACCAACGCTTAACCAGGCCCATCCAGAACCAAAACGTGTTGTTCCGGCTTCAGCAAATTTAGTTTTGAAATCAGCAAAAGAACCGAAAGCAGATTTAATTGCTTCAGCTAATTCTCCTGTAGGCTCGCCGCCTT
The DNA here is from genome assembly GCF_026239655.1 of Pedobacter sp. MR2016-24. Taxonomy (GTDB): domain Bacteria; phylum Bacteroidota; class Bacteroidia; order Sphingobacteriales; family Sphingobacteriaceae; genus Pedobacter. The sequence continues at coordinate 56,701 of NZ_JAPIVO010000001.1, forward strand.
TGTTGTGTCCTAAAACTTCCCAGAATAGAGAGTGGTTATAGTGACCACCGCCATTATTTCTTACAGCTGCAGGGAACTTAGATATATTTTTGATGATTTCATCAATGCTTTGTGAAGCTTCAGGCTTACCTTCTAAAGCCTTGTTCAGGTTAGTAACGTAAGCTTGATGATGTTTATCATGGTGAATTTCCATGGTTTGTTTATCGATATGCGGTTCTAGTGCATCTGTTGCGTAAGGTAACGCAGGTAATTCAAAAGCCATTTGATTATGATTTAAGTTTAAAATATATTTCTCAGACAAATATAACATTCAAAGGTTAAGTTTTGTTCAATAGTTTGTCAACTTAACCGCGTTTATTTGCAAAGAACTGCTTCATCAAGGCCGCACATTCAACGGCCAGAACGCCACTTTTCAATATTGTTTTAGGGTGGAGCACCTGACTGCTTTTTTTAGTAAAGCCTCTTTTTTCTTCATCAGCTCCGTAAACAATCTTACCTATCTGCGTCCAGTAACTCGCACCAGCGCACATAATACAAGGCTCTATAGTCACATATAGCGTGCAATCTTTAAGGTATTTGCCCCCTAAAGTCTGACTTGCCGCGGTGAAAGCCTGCATTTCTGCATGTGCAGTTACATCATTCAACTGCTCTGTAAGGTTGTGCCCGCGACCAACAATACGACCATGACTTACAACTATAGCTCCGATAGGAATTTCATCGATTTTAAATGCTTTTTGCGCTTCCTGCAAAGCAATGCCCATAAAATATTCGTCCTCTTGTACGGGGTTCTTTTCTTCTGAAAAATTATAATAACTCATTTAGATCATTTTACTGCCGTTCGGCACATGACCATTCAAGGTCGTTAATACAATATCACCATTTTCATCCGCGAAACCTGTCACCAGAAACTCAGACATGAATTTACCGATCTGCTTCTTAGGAAAATTGACAACCCCAATAATTTGCTGCCCTATTAATTCCTCCGGCGTATAATGTTTAGTGATCTGTGCACTGCTCATTTTAATGCCCAGCCCGCCAAAATCTACCTTCAGTTTATATGCGGGTCTTCTTGCCTCAGGAAATAGTAAAACTTCAACAATCGTTCCTGCTCTTAACTCTACTTTCTCAAAATCATTCCAGCTAATTTCTTCCATTATTTCCTGTTTTAACAAACATGGCTAAAATTACAAATCTCATCGTAATAAAATCTCCTTTTTACCGAATCCCTTTTTATTACCTTTGCAGCATGATTGATGTTGTACTTAAGAAAGGCAAAGAAAAAGCCGCATTACAAAGACACCCATGGATATTCTCGGGAGCGATAGATAAAGTTAAAGGGACACCAGTAAATGGGGAAGTTGTTAAAGCTTATGCGGCTGATCAGACTTTTCTTGCTTATGGTTATTATAACAATCAATCAAGGGTAGCCATCAGACTCCTGGAGTGGGAAGAAGACCAGATAATCAATAAAGAGTGGTATCACCAGAAAATAAAAAATGCGATTGCTGCAAGGGCTCATGTATTGAATCATCAGGATACAGATACCTGCAGACTGGTATTTAGTGAAGCTGATTATCTTCCGGGATTGATTGTGGATAAATATGCGGACTTCCTTTCGCTGCAGATTCTCAGTGCAGGAATGGAGAATGCCAAGGCAGAAATTATTGAGATTTTAAGAGAAGAATTAAACCCGCTGGGAATTTTCGATAAAAGTGATGCCAATGCACGCACGCATGAGAACCTGGAGGTTTCACAAGGCTTACTTTGGGGCGAAAACCCTCCTGAGTTTGTTGAAGTAAAAGAAAATGGCGTTCGTTACCAGATCAATATTGCTGACGGACAAAAATCAGGTTTTTATTGTGACCAGCGGGACAACAGGGAAATCCTGGCCGCTTATACAAAGGGTAAAAATGTACTGGACTGCTTTTCTTACAGTGGAGGATTTACACTGAACAGTCTCAAAGTAGGCGCAGCACACGTCACCAGCGTTGACAGTTCTGCTTTAGCGCTGGAAACATTAAGTCATAATTTAGGCTTAAACGGTTTTGATACTGCGCAGCAAACCAGCATACAGTCAGACGTTAACAAACAATTACGTATCTTTAAGGAAGAAGGCAGGAAATTTGATATCATTGTGCTTGATCCGCCTAAGTATGCGCCTTCAAGGTCTGCGTTAGACCGAGCAGCGCGTGCATATAAAGACTTGAACAGGCTGGGTATGTTGTTGTTAGAAAGTGGTGGATTACTGGCTACATATTCATGTTCTGGTGCCGTGGATCTGGAGACATTCAAACAAATCATTGCCTGGGCTGCGTTAGATGCAGGAAAAGAAGTACAAATCATCAAACAGTTTCACCAGCCTGAAGATCACCCTGTAAGAATTTCCTTTCCTGAAGGCGAGTATCTGAAAGGTTTATTAGTAAGAGTTTTATAGTTCTCTTTGTAAGAAAGTATGCTAAAAAACGGTGCTGATGGCTAAAAAATTGCTTTGGTAAACTATTTACATAATTAATTTTATCCAGATGCTCGTTGCACAAAACATCAAGATTAGCAGAATACTCAGAGATACCTGGCAGGTAGACATCATTATGATTGTTTCCTGCACAGGAGCTTACCTGGTGAGGGAATTTTTAATTAAACACCATTTCGAAATACCGGCAATTATCCCTACAGTGCTGGGTACAGCCATTGCCTTTTTCGTGGGTTTCAATAATAACCAGGCTTATGACCGCTGGTGGGAAGCCCGCAAGGTATGGGGAGCACTGGTCAATGATTCCAGGTCATGGGCCAGATGTGTAATTGCATATATCTCACAACATGAATTGGAAAACAGCCAGTTTACCATCCTGAAAAACAGATTGGTTTGCCGGCATATTGCTTTTCTGTATGCACTGAAAGCTAATTTACGCGGTGCTGTAGATGAAACATATTCACAATACCTGGATGAAAAGGATATCAAAGAAATAAACGGTCATACCAACGTTCCTAATGCTATCCTTACCATCCAAACAAGGGAATTGCAGACCCTTAGTGCGTCTGGAATGATCGACGGTTTCCGTTTTATGGAGATGAACCAGTTGCTGGTCAAATTTACGGATGAGATGGGTATGTCTGAGCGCATCCAGAAAACGGTATTTCCGACTACCTATAATTACCTCACCAAGGTTTTTATCTGGTTGTTTGTCGTATCCCTGACGCTTGTTATTAGTCAGTATGCAGGTTTATGGTCCATCTTCCTGGGCTGGCTGGTTGGTTTTGTTTATGTTTCTACACAAAAAAACGGAATGAGTTTAGTCAATCCCTTCGAAAATAATTCTGCCTCAATCCCTTTAAATCAGATTACAAGGAACATAGAGATCAATCTGCTCGAAATGATCGGTGCCGATAAAATCCCTAAACCTATACAACCCATTAATGAAGAATATGTGCTTTAAGCACTATTCTTCTTCCTTGAAGAATACCTTGTAATAGTTCATCGCCTTATCGTCATCGAATCCCTTTTCGATCAGGTCCTTGTCGCCATGAATATAGATATGGAAGTTCTTATCCAGTTTTAACACACTCTTGAATGCGCTCGATTGTTTTTTAACGGCAGCACCGGAAATCTCAAATGCATCCTGAATAGGGGTGTCAAATTCTTCTTCATAACTTTTCTTGTAGTTTTTGAAAGATGCGATACCATCACTATTTCCAATCACTTCGTTGGAAAACTCATCCAAATCAAAGGTTTCTTTCTCTTTAAAGTACTTCATAGAGCGGTTTAACAGATCTATCTTATCTGCCTTGGAGATTTCATACTCCTCATCCATTTTCTCCGTAACAAAGCTCTTATAAACGCCCAGTACATTATTGGTCTGGTTGTAATTGTCGTTCCTTACTTTAAGCTTCAGGAATTCATCTTTCCAGTATACCGCCTCTGCACTGCGGTTGGTCTGATCGATCACTGCTACTTTAAAGCCTTCCTCTTTTTCAGTGTTGAAGATCAGGCAGCCTTTATCTAGTTTACTGATGTTGATGGCACCTTCTTCATAGCTTAAGCCAAATCCCGCTTGCTCCGGATAAACTTTAAGATAAGTCTCTTTAGTTTCCGATTTAAAAATACCTATAGCATCATGCAGATCTCCTTCAATCTGAACATTCTCAAAGTAAGCTACATAAAGCTCTCCTGCTTTAATTTTAGGGTGACTGGAAATTTCGAAGAGATACTTCGCTAGTTCCTGACTGTTTTTATGGAAGTGCTGCCCGTTTTCAAATATTTGCTCCACAAAATGATAGACCTCATTCAGGTTCAGATCATCATTGACATGGGTGAAGCGATAGATTTCATTTACTTTTTCATAAGGACTCAGGAAGTACTGGATCAGCAGATTTTTTAAGAACTCATCCTGGATCTGTAAAGAAGCTTCAGATAGTACATAAAATTCATCCTGCGACTTATTACCTATCCTGTGTATAGAAAGCTCTGCCAGAGACGCTTCGAAAAAAGTGATCATATTTGCCTTTGTTTAAATTATAGCGGCCGTAAAAATACTCCTTACGAATTGAATAATTAAACAATTGTGTATTTCCGGTATTATATTTTTTCCTCTTCTTTTGGACTGTTCCTCAGCTTTAATGGTGTCTTGGTATTTTTCTTCATTTTCAAATTAAGCATTTCCACCAGAATAGAGAAAGCCATCGCAAAATAGATATAACCTTTAGGAATATGCTGATCCAGACCTTCGGCCAACAAGGAAACACCGATCAGCAGCAGAAAAGATAGTGCAAGCATTTTTACCGTAGGGTGGTTATTCACGAAGGCACTGATTGCATTGGCCGAAACCATCATAATCAGTACGGCTATAATAACCGCAGCAATCATAATTTCCACATGTTCGGCCATACCTATGGCAGTGATTACAGAATCCAGAGAAAAAACGATATCCAATATCAGGATCTGAACAATTACTCCGGCAAACGAATGCACCTTAGCTTTGCCTTCTTCATCTTCTTCTCCCTCCAGTTTCAGATGTATTTCATGCGTGCTTTTATAGATCAGGAATAAGCCGCCCAAAATAAGAATCAGGTCTCTCCCCGAAATGGCCAGCTTCTCCAGCCACTCTTTATTATCAAGACTGATCCACGACCCTATATTGAACAGCGGAGAAGTTAAGCTCATTACCCAGCTTAAAGAAAGCAGCAACAGGATTCTGGTAATCATAGCCAGTCCAAGACCTAACTGCCTTGCCTTTTTTTGCTGATCTGCGGGAAGTTTACCAGAAAGAATAGAAATGAAAACAATGTTATCTATACCCAGAACAATTTCTAAAAGGGTAAGCGTTAACAGGGATATCCATGCTTCAGGGGTGGTAAAAAATTCCATATAAATTCTTGTATAATGGCTAAGATATAAAAAAAGCTTGCTGAATAATCAACAAGCTTTAGCTGTATTAAGTTTTACGTTTTTTACCTGAAGGTGAGGGATCCGTATTCAGTTTTAATACGGACATTTCCCGTCCCGCCATTCCCGATTTTACCGGTATAGTTTTTATTCGATGAATCATCACTATCCCCACTGATCCGGGCCTTTACATTTGATCCGTATTTGAATCCTCCGTAACTTCTCTGCACGGTAAAGTCGCCATGATAACTGTCATTAAAAGCCATTGCAATATCCACATACTCGGCGTCGATAGTCAAGTTCCTGCAGGACTGGCTGATTTCATTTATCGCCAGGTTGTTATAGCTCATATTGAAATTGCCATCTCCCCTTAAAGCACCGATAGTTACACCCGCATATTCAGAACGCAGGTTCAATTTTCCCGCAGATCCTATTTTCAATCCGTTATATTGCTGATCAATAGTTGCATTTCCTTTGATCGTACCAATCGTTGCAGTTGCATATTGAATATTCAGGTCTAGATTATTAACTGAGCCCACTTTGAGGCTTTCTCCATACTGCTGTCTGATCAGCGCATCTCCTTTGATGGTAGAAATAGCCACTTTAACATATTGTGCATCCAAGTCCAGCGTTCCAACAGTCCCTACTGTTAATCCGGCACCATATTGCTGTTTGATTACAGCGCGGTTCACTGAAATAATAGTAGTTTTACCATATTCCACAGCCACATAATTATTTGCAGATGATAAATTTCCGGCATTAAAATCACCGTACTGTACTTTTGCAGAGAGAGGTCCGTCATAATCTCCCATGATGACATTACCAAACTGCTGTGAAACAGTCAGTGGATTGCCTGAAGGAAGGTACACCACATAAACAATTTTAATTTCCCGTTTTTTGTTTCTGCCACCGCGCCTGCTCCCCTGACCAATTGATGTCCTGCAGGAAACAACGTCCCCATTTTTATCTGCAGTAATATTTACCTGTTCAATTAATTTCCGGGCTTCCCCGTCATTGTTGCTGTTAGCACTGACGGTAATATCTATTTTCACCTCTTTCCTGTCCCATGTTTTGATCAGTATGGAGCCAAATTGATTATTCAGATTGATCTTATCTGCACGGTCTACCGCAAATGTTTTGCTAAACTTCCTCACCTGCACAGGTTCATCTTCATCCTGCACATCCGTTTCCGCATCAATCACATCATTTTGCTTAATATTAACAGCATAATCAACATTAACCGGCACCCTGGCATCCACGTTCACTTGTGCTGCTGCACCACCAGACCAACACAGTGCAAGACCGAAAAATATTAAGTTTTTCATATACTGTTCTCCTTTTTATATTGACTTACTTCATTAATGATAGATAGCTGCTGACTCACTACTTGTAACTGAATTTCCAGGTTTTTAACCATGGCCTTGACAACCAGCTGCTGGTTTGGACTTGCAGGAAGTTCTTTCTTCAACTGATCATAAGCCAGTTCCAGTTTTTCCAGATCAGCACTAAACTTATGATACAGTTCCGGATTAGCTTTCGCAAAAATCTGCAGGCTATCACGTTTCTCTTCAATAAGCCCTGCAAATCTAAGCTGCTTTTGTGCATAGGATGGATTTACATCTGCCACAGTCATATGCTGCTGCTTTGCTGGCAAAAGGTAAACAAATGTAATCCCCAGCATAACAAGAACCGCAGCAGCGACACCAGCCCAAAGCCGCAGATCGATTACTGGTCTTGGTTTTTTTTTATTCAGCTCGGCATCTATCCTGTCCCATAACATACCCGAAGGCATGTCAGTATCAAATGCTTTCTTATTTTCCTTAATGAAATCTTCTAATTTAATACTCATCTCTTGCTCCTTTCTTTTCCATATTGTTTTTTAATTTCATTTTAGCCCTCATCAGTTGCGAACGTGAAGTGGCTTCAGTTATTTTGAGGATATGCGCAATTTCTTCATGATCATATCCCTCAAAAAGGTAAAGCGTCAGCACCACCCTGTACCCGTCAGGCAATAATCTTACCGCAGCTTTGATCTCCTCTACTCTGAGTATCAGGTCCTCGTCAGACCCCGCAATTTCATCTGGCAGGTCCACCCCGTCAATGCTTACAAATTCCGCTCTTCTTTTTCTTAAGCAGTTAATCGATTTATTAATTACAATCTGCTTAAGCCATAAGCCAAAAGTTGTGTCTCCTCTAAAATCAATTATTCTTGTAAACGCTTCCAGAAAAGCTTCCTGTAAAACATCCTCCGCTTCTGCCTCATGATTGACAATCCGTAGCGCAGCACTGTACATAGCACGCTCATACAACTTGTATAATTCAAATTGTGCTTTCCGGCTTCCTTTCCGGCAGTCGTTGACCAGTTCAATATTCTTGTCGATGTATACGGCTTCCAATGTTTTTCTTATTCGCTATAAATGACACTCAGCTTTTTAAAACGTTGCACCATAATGATAAAACTTTTGAATATACTAAGCTAAATCAACAAGGCTTTGAAATATATGGGTCAAAATCAATATTTTTGCGACTTAATCCGATTGATAATGTTAAGAACAACAACTTGCGGAGCACTAAACATTGAAAATTTAGGCGAAAGCGTTATACTGTGCGGTTGGGTACAGAAATCCAGAGATTTAGGAGGAATGACTTTTATAGACATCCGTGATCGCTATGGCATCACTCAGCTGGTTTTTAATATGGACGATAACCGTGAGTTATGTGAAATTGCGCGCAGCTTAGGCCGCGAATTTGTCATCAAAGCCAGCGGATTAGTAGTTGAGCGTTCAAATAAAAACCTTAAGATCCCTACAGGAGAAGTAGAAATTAAGATTACCGGCCTGGAGATATTAAACTCTTCAAAGATTCCTCCATTCATGATTGAGGATGAAACTGATGGAGGTGATGATTTACGTATGAAATACCGCTACCTGGATTTACGTAGAAACCCGGTAAGAAATAATATGGTACTGCGCCATAAAATGGCACAGGCGGTAAGAAGATACCTGGATGGACTGGATTTCATCGAGGTGGAAACCCCTGTCCTGATCAAATCAACCCCGGAAGGGGCGCGCGACTTTGTCGTTCCCAGCAGAATGAACGCCGGCGAATTTTATGCATTACCGCAATCGCCGCAAACATTTAAGCAATTGCTGATGGTGTCGGGATTTGACCGCTATTTCCAGATCGTAAAATGTTTCAGAGATGAAGACCTACGTGCAGACAGACAGCCTGAATTTACACAGATCGATTGTGAGATGTCTTTTATTGAACAGGAAGATATCCTCAATACCTTCGAAGGCCTGATCCGTACTTTGTTTAAAGAAGTAAAGGACTTTGATTTGCCTGAGGTGCCCAGAATGCAATATGCTGACGCCATGCGCTGGTATGGTTCAGATAAACCTGATACACGTTTCGAGATGAGATTTGTAGAATTGAATGATATTGTAAAAGGACAGAACTTCCCGGTATTTGATAACGCGGAATTAGTTATAGGCATCAATGCGAAGGGCTGTGCGCATTATACACGCAAACAGCTGGATGAGCTGACTGACTTTATTAAACGCCCGCAAATTGGCGCTACAGGCTTAATTTACTGCAGACATAATGATGATGGTACGATAAAGTCCTCAGTAGATAAATTCTACAGTGAGACTGAGCTGCAGAAATGGTCTGAAGCCCTGCAATCTGAGCCAGGCGATTTACTTTTATTAATGGCTGGAACAAAAGATAAGGTACGCAAACAATTAAGTGAACTGCGCCTTGAAATGGGTACCAGACTTGGCCTGCGTGATAAAAATATATTCAGTGCACTATGGGTATTGGACTTTCCATTACTGGAATGGGATGAAGAATCAGAACGCTACCATGCAATGCACCACCCTTTCACCTCTCCAAAACCAGAAGACATCGCACTCTTGGATACCCATCCCGGAGATGTGAGGGCTAATGCTTATGATATGGTGGTAAATGGTACTGAAATTGGCGGAGGCTCCATTCGTATCCACGACAGAACCTTACAGGCACTGATGTTCAAACACCTTGGTTTTTCTACAGAAGAAGCACAAAAACAGTTTGGCTTCCTGATGGATGCGTTTGAATTCGGCGCACCGCCGCATGGTGGCATTGCTTTTGGTTTTGACAGGCTATGTTCAATATTTGCTGGTCTGGATAGCATCAGGGATGTAATTGCTTTCCCTAAGAACAATTCTGGAAGGGATGTAATGATTGACAGTCCTTCTACAATTGACGAGAAGCAATTGAAAGAACTGAAAATAAAGACAAATTTATAAATCATAAAAAAAGGAAGCTATTAGGCTTCCTTTTTTTATATAAGATTTAATAGGTCTCACTATCCGGAGGTATACCATAATCGACATACACACCAGCTTTCTCTTTCTTCTTTTTTGAACCAAATAACCCTTTTACTGAGTTAAATATTGCAGATAAATGTTCTGCATCAAGTGTCTTCCCAACTTTGCTTGTCGCCAGGCCTACCAGTGTTTTGGTAATAAAACCAGATCCTCTGAACAGCGTACTGTTCATCAGTACAGGAAGGACAAATGACATCAGCTTACTGCTGATATTCAGCTTGTCATCTACCTTTAGCAGGGAGGAAGGCGTTGCGTATTTTTTGATCAGGTTGCCAGGGGTAAACTGTTTAGCATAAGTCTTCACGTCATCTTTAATGACTACTTCCTGCATCTTATAATCCACTTTAAGACTAAGCATTTTTGCCTGCAGATCATTCAGGTTTTTGATATTATACTTTTTGCTCATCTTCTTCCTCCTCCTCTTCTAGTTTATTGAAATATTTTCTGATAGTGAAGTTAACGATAGCTTTTTCAATGAATTTATCTTTAGCAAGAAAAACAACAACTGCAATCAGGAGATAAATCAGAGCGACTACACCAAAACCTGCTGTAGCACTATTCAATACTGAAGCCAGATAAAGTGCCAGTGTAATTGTTCCCAGCAGGAAAGCAAGTACAAAGCATACCACTACCACTGCAGTGGTTACGATGTCCGCAAATAATTTAGATGCCCGCTTTATAAAGAATAACCGGGTATATTCCACCCGTGTATCCAGATAAGTTTTGGCTTCTGAGATTATTTCCTCAAAATTCTTTTCTTTCTTCTCCTCCATTGGTATTGTTTTTAGCTTTTTTTGTCTTAAAATCTAGGCGTGCTCAACATCGTCAGCAAACTCATCTTCAGTCTCATGAAGCTTACTTTTTACCGAACCTACCACTTTATCTTTCATAGCAGTAAGGTTTTCAATTTCTTCAGCAGCTCTGTCTTTAATAGAATCCCCAAGGTCTTTTAAAGACTGACTTAATCTATCGCGCGTTTCACTTCCCTTTTCCGGAGCAAACAGCAAACCTAATGCAGCACCTGCAGCTAAACCAGTTAAGAGACCAATTAATACTTTTGAATTATCGTTCATGACTTTAGTTTTTATGTGTAAAATAATATGTAAAAAAGTAATTTGCGCTTTTGTTACTGATGATTATAACTCTTCTGTATCAGAAATTGTTTTAATTCTTTCCAATCTTTCCGAAGCCATTGCACTGGTTTCATAAATTTTGATCAGCAGAATAAAATACGACAACAACAGGGGACCAAACACCAGACCCAATATACCAAATAAGGGAATACCAATAACTACACCAATCACAGTAATGATTGGATGGATATTGCCCACCCTTTTCGCAATCATAAACCTGATTACATTGTCTATGTTAATGATGACCACGAAGCCAAATACCAGCATTGCCCAGCCTGCAAAATTATTACCGTCCGCAATCTGCAACAGCGCAGCAGGCACAAATATAACTGGCGGCCCGAGAATGGGTACAAAAGAAATAAATGTTGTAATTACTCCCCAGAAAACAGGATCCTTATAGCCCAGAACAAAAAAAGAGAGGCTCACCAATGATCCCTGTACCAGCGCAATAAAACCCTGCCCAATTACATTGGCATAGGTTGTATTTCTCATCTCTTCGCCAAAGCGCTGCGCATTTTGCGTTCTGAACGGTGCGTACTTAATCAATGCTGCTTCGAAACGTTCGTTTTCCACTAGCATGAAATATAATAGGAAATACATCAGCAAGAGTCCGAGTACGATATTAAAGGCCCCGGAGATCAGCGAAGGAAATAATTCCGTAGCCCATTCACCGGCCTTTTTTAATCCCTCTTCTATTAAGTGCTGTGAATTTGTTCCTACCGGAATAAGATGTTTGACTTTAAAAATAAGGTTACTGAAGTAAATATGATCATTTTGTAATTCTGCAATCTTTTGCAAAACCATGGTGCTTAAAGCATAAAATGGCAGAATAATCAGGATAACGGAAACAAACAGTAACAATACCGCAGCAAAGCTCCTGTTTAACTTTTTCTCTTCTACTAGAAAAAGAAAAACAGGTCTTAGAATAGTATACATAACCAGCGTACTCAGTATAGATCCAAAGATCCCCTGAAGCGAATAAGCAATCACACAACCTAGAGCAATGATAATCACCAGGTTAATTGTATTCCGCTGCTTATACGTAAAAATCGACATAAAAACGTCTAGGTGTCCAGATTTATCGCTTTCATTTTATTATAAAGGGTCTTTCTGTCAATATTCAGAATTTTTGCAGCCTTTGTCTTGTTGAAGTTTACTTCTCTGAGAACTTTCAGAATAGCATCATACTCTGCCTCTGAAGCCGCATTTTTAAGATCCCTGGATTTCTCCGGATTACGGTGAATCGTATTTTCTATAGCGGTCACTTTAGCATCCGTTGAGATTTCTAATGGCAGCGCCTTCAGTTGAATTTCATCAGATTCAGTGAGCAATGTAGCCCGTCTAACCACATTCTTTAACTCACGGACATTTCCCGGCCAGTTATAGGTAAGGAAACATTCTTCCACATCTTTCGAGAATCCCTGTACATTTCTGCCCAGCTCTTCATTGGCAAAATCAAGAAAGTTCCTGGCAAAGATCATGATATCCTTTCCTCTCTGGCTCAATGGCGGCAGAATGATCGAAAATTCATTAAAACGGTGGTACAAATCCTCTCTGAACCTTCCTTTTTGTATTGCCGTACCCAGATTCTCATTTGTAGCAACAATGATCCGTACATCCAGATCAATCTCTTTGGTACTTCCGATCCTTTTAATCTTCCGCTCCTGAACCGTTCTTAAAAGTGCTGCCTGAATTTCGTAAGAGAGGTTACCTACTTCATCAAGAAATAAGGTACCTCCGTTGGCCATTTCAAAATGTCCGATTTTTGTATTCAGCGCACCAGTAAAGGAACCCTTCTCATGTCCGAAAAACTCACTTCCTGCTAATTCCTTTGTTAAAGAACCGCAGTCCATTGCCACAAAAGGATTATCTTTTCTCGGACTATTTAAATGTATCGCTTTGGCAACAGATTCTTTCCCTGTTCCGCTCTCCCCGGTAAGAATAACACTGTAAGTAGTAGGCGCAACCAGTTGAATCTGTTTCAATAATTCTTTTGAAGCCTGACTTTGTCCGGCAACAAAATTCTCCACCTGAGTATACGCAGGTTTTGCAGCCTTTACTTTCGGTGCTTCCTGTCTGCTATGGCTTTCTGCAAAAGCATCATTCAACGCTACCTGTGTATCAATAGCCTTATTAATTGTATTTAAAATTTCATCCGGATATAAAGGCTTGGTGATATAATCGTAAGCACCAAGTTTGATCAGCTCTACTGCAAGCTTAATATCTGAATAACCTGTAATTATAATTACGCCGGTAAGCGGATAGCTCTCTTTGATTTTAATAAGCATTTCCTTGCCATCGGTGTCTTCAAGCCTGTAATCACATAACACCAGATCATAAGTGTCCTTTGCGAGATAGTCGAGCGCAGACAAACCACTTGTAGCAGTGTTAACCGTGAAACCATTTCTTGTTAAGAATTTTGACAGCAATAGCCCTATATTAACTTCATCATCTACTATTAATATCCTTTTCATATTTGGCACCTAATTCTGAAAACCTAATCAGATGATAAATATAAAGAAATATTTTATATGGGAAATAATTTCTACAGTTTTAAGTCAAATTTCCCCTTTTTTATTTAAAATAGATTAAAAAATGACCTAAAGGCAATAACCTGATCATAAAATAGTACGCTTGGAGAAAGCTTGATATTAGCCTAATGTTAAGCGCCTTTAAAATCTGCTTTACGTTTCTCCAAAAAGGCAGTCACCCCTTCTTTGAAATCTGCTGTTCCAAAACACTTGCCAAATTCTTCAATTTCCACCTCGAATCCGTCTGCAGCAATTGCTCCGGCTGCGTTGACTGCTCTGATTGCAGCAGCTACGGCAAGCGGCCCTCTCATTTTTATTTTATTCAGAATTTCTTCTGCCTTTCCCATTACTTCGCTAGGCAATACCACGTAATTGACCAGTCCTATCCGTTCCGCCTTTTCTGCAGAGATCATATCAGCAGTGGCAATCATTTCAATCGCCCTTCCTTTTCCAACCAATGCAGTTAAACGCTGGGTACCGCCATAACCCGGAATCAATCCTAAGGAAACTTCTGGTAATCCCATTTTCGCAGTATCCGCGGCCACCCGTATATGGCAGGCCATGGCCAGTTCCAGCCCACCACCCAATGCAAATCCATTGATTGCGGCAACCACTGGCTTCGGACAATTTTCGATGGCATCAAAAACAGTTACATGCCCGTTTCTTGCTAAAGCTTCACCCTGATCTGTGGTATAACTGGAAAATTCAGATATATCTGCCCCTGCCACGAAAGCCTTTTCTCCTGCACCCGTTAAAATTACGCCTTTCACTTCTTTTTCCGTAGATGCGAATGCAAAAACATCGGCCAGCTCAATTAAAGTATCTTTATTTAATGCGTTTAATTTCTGTTCACGGTTAATCGTGATATAAAGCAGGTTATTTTTAAGTTCTGATAAAATGTTCTGATAAGTCATGATTTAGAATTGTCGATGTTCAAAAACCCATTCCTGGATATAATTTACGATAGTTTGCATGGTGGTACCCGGAGCGAACAATGCGCCGACACCAATTTTATGAAGCTGATCCATATCGGCTTCCGGGATGATTCCGCCACCGGTCAGTAATACATTGCTGAGCTGTTTTTCTTTCATGATGTCAACAATTTTCGGAAAGACGGTCATATGTGCACCTGAGAGGATGGAAATACCTATTGCATCAACATCTTCCTGCAATGCCGTATTCACTACCATTTCAGGAGTTTGACGTAATCCTGTGTAAATCACCTCCATACCTGCATCTCTCAGGGAAGTGGCAATCACTTTTGCTCCTCTGTCATGCCCGTCTAATCCTACTTTGGCTACTAAAACACGAATTGGTCTATTTAATGTTTTGCTCATAAATTATACCGGTAGTAGATCGTAAATGTAAGTGAAATTAGCTCTTTTATGTTAACTTTGGATATAAATTTACAGTTTTTATGAGTGAGGAAAGATCATTGAACTTTATTGAAGAGATCATTGAAAACGATTTAAAAGTAGGGAAATACGAAACATTAGTTACCCGTTTCCCTCCTGAACCCAACGGATATTTACATATTGGTCACGCAAAGGCCATTTGCTTAAATTTCGGGCTGACCAAAAAATATGGCGGTTATACTAACCTGAGATTCGATGATACCAACCCGGTAACAGAGAAAACTGAATATGTAGATAGTCAGCAGCAAGACATTAAATGGCTTGGCTTTGAATGGAAAAACGAATTATATACCTCAGATTATTTTGATACGCTGTATGATTTTGCTGTTACGCTGATAGAAAAAGGCCTGGCCTATGTAGATCATGGTACTGCAGACGAAATTGCTGCCCTTAAAGGCACACCTACAGAACCGGGATCAGCTAGTCCATACCGTAGCCGCAGCATAACAGAAAACCTGGAGCTGTTCAGTAAAATGAAAGCTGGTGATTTTGAGGACGGGGTTTGTATACTACGTGCAAAAATTGATATGACCAGCCCGAATATGCTGATGCGCGATCCTATCATTTACCGTATTAAACATGCTGAACATCACCGTACGGGCAATAAATGGTGTATTTATCCGATGTACGACTTTGCGCATGGACAAAGCGATAGTATTGAAGAAATTACACACTCTATTTGTACGCTTGAATATGTTTCTCACCGGGAACTGTATGACTGGTTTATTGAGAAACTGGAAATCTTCCCCTCCAAACAGTATGAATTTGCCCGCTTAAACCTGACCTATACGGTAATGAGCAAGCGTAAATTATTGCAGCTGGTGAATGATGGAATTGTTAGCGGATGGAATGATCCGCGCATGCCTACCATCAGCGGTTTAAGAAGAAGAGGATATACACCAGAAAGTATCCGCGAATTCTGCGAAAGAATTGGTATTGCCAAAAGAGAGAACCTGATAGAATTGAGTTTACTTGAATTCTGTGTGCGTGAACATTTGAATAAGACCTCAAACCGCGTAATGGCAGTTTTAGACCCTATTAAACTGATCATCACGAACTACCCTGAAGGCAAGGAGGAGACTTTGATTGGAGAAAACAATCCTGAAGCGGAAGATAAAGGCGGAACGAGAGAAATTCCATTTAGCAGCGAGCTCTGGATCGAACGTGAGGATTTCATGGAAGAGCCAGCAAAAAAATGGTTCAGATTAGCTCCTGGTGCGATGGTACGACTTAAAAATGCGTACATCGTGAAGTGTGATGATTTCAGGAAGGATGCCGATGGTAATGTAACGGAGATCTACTGTACCTACATTCCTGAATCTAAAAGTGGTGAAGATACCAGCGAAATCCATGTAAAGGGAACTATTCACTGGGTAAGCACAGCACATGCTAAAACTGCAGAAGTAAGAATTTACGATAGATTGTTCTCTGTAGAATCACCAGATAGTGAAGACGGTGATTTTAAAGACTACCTGAATAAAGATAGTGTGAAAGTGATTAAACAAGCGTATATAGAGCCTTTCCTGGCCAATGCAGATCTTGATTCACGTTACCAGTTTATTCGTAAAGGCTATTACTGTCTGGATACGGATTCTACTCCGGAACAACTGGTTTTCAACCAGACTGTCGGATTAAAAGACGCCTGGGCAAAAGCGAAGAAGTAATTGCCTCAGTTATAAACAGAAATGCGGGTATATGATTCTCACGATATACCCGCATTTTTTTAATTGACATTTCCAGATAAGACCTGCCTTCTCTTTAATATTTTTTGTACAAATTAAACAGGATCATCATTTCCGATGCGGATAGCGCAGGGTTAATATTTGTTTGTATAAAATGTCTCTTAAAAGCAATAATAGCGGCATTGAGGTTGCTCACATCATAACCGATCACTCGTAATGCAACTGCCGGACTAAATTCAGGCGGCGGGATTTGCAGTACGGCATCATACCACAGGCCATAACCTTGTTCAGCTAATTTTTTCCATGGGAAGTTATTGGGATCCTGTTTTCTTTTTGGAGCGATATCAGAATGCCCTATAAAATTTGCAGACGGAATATTATATTTAGTCTTCAGTGTAGAAAGCAAGGTGATCAGACTGCTAATCTGCACGTCCGAATAAGGTTCATTACCATTGTTATCCAGTTCGATCCCTAATGATGAAGAATTAAGATCAGTATCATTTCCCCATTTAGCGGCACCTGCATGGTTCGCTCTCAGGTAATCGTTCACCATTTGTACCACTTTTCCGTCACGACCAACAATATAATGTGCACTCGTCTCGGTTTTTTTAATCAGAAATGTTTTTATGGTCTGAGCGGTAGAATCCTGTGCCGTGTGGTGAAGAATGACGAAATTGGGCTTGCGAATACCAAAATTCACGGAGCCAATAAATGTCTGTTCATTCACTGGCATGGAATCTATCATTTGCTTCGGCGGAGGCACTGTTGCCAGGGTTTCTCCAAACTCCTTTGCCTGCTCTTTATATATTTTATTTGTTGCCGCATATTTGTTTGTAGAACAAGAAGTAAAGGTCAGTGCTGCAGAAAATGCTAAAAGGGATAATTTTTTGTAACTGTATTTTTTGATCATTTTGTAATTGTGAGCCGTTAAATTACCTTTTTTTATATAAATGCACCTGATTTAACTAAAGTTTATGCCTGATTTATATTTTTTCCTAATTTAGTTGCGTTGAAAAAAGCAACTTGTTTTAAGCAGGACAAAAGACACAACAAATACCAGGAAAAACGCAATACATTCTAAATGAAGAACATCAACAAAGCAACCCTGTGTTTTATGGGAAGCGCACTCCTTGCAGGTTTTACTTCCTGCACCAATACAACTGGCACTAAAATAGTTAAAACTGAAAAAAATACGGCAGTAGCAGTTAAAGATAGTCTTCAGGACTATGTTAATCAGAGATTAGCAATCTATGAACCTGTAAAGCTGACAACAAACCTGAATGCGCTCAGCCCTAATCAGCGTAAGGTATTGCCTTTGCTCATTCAGGCCGCTCAGATCATGGACGAACTTTTCTGGAAACAGACTTATCCGCAAAGGGACAGCCTGCTGGCAAAAGTAAAAGACGAAAAGACAAAAGCATTTATCAAGATAAATTACGGCCCCTGGGACAGACTTAATGGGGATAAACCATTTATTGCGGGTATCGGACCAAAACCAGAGGGTGCTACATTCTATCCGGCTGGTATTACCAAAGAGGAGATAGAAAAGGTACAACTGAAAGACAAATTCAATGCCTATTCTGTGATTCAAAAAGATTCCCTGGGAAAACTGATTACAGTTCCTTATCGCGTGTTATTTGCAGCAGACCTACAAAGAGCATCAAATTTATTGAAACAGGCAGCTTTGCTTTCTGAAGATGCCGGTTTTAAAAAATACCTCAACCTGCGGGCTGATGCATTGGTAACAGATAATTATTCGCCGAGCGATTACGCATGGCTGGATATGAAAACCAATGTCCTTGATATCATTATCGGCCCTATAGAGAATTACGAAGATAAGCTGTTTAATGCCCGCAGTTCTTTTGAAGCTTATGTACTGGTGAAAGATAAGGTATGGAGCAAGAAACTCGCAAAATATGTAAGTATGCTGCCTGAATTACAAAAAGGATTACCCGTGCCTGAAAAATATAAAAAAGAAAAACCAGGTACTGATTCTGAACTGAATGCTTATGATGTGGTTTATTATGCAGGTGATTGCAATGCGGGCTCTAAAACGATTGCCGTAAACCTCCCTAATGATGAACTCATTCAACAGAAGAAGGGCACACGCCGTTCCCAGCTGAAAAATGCAATGAAAGCCAAATTTGATAAGATCTTAGTGCCAATTGCGAATGAATTGATTGACAAAGACCAGCAGCAATATGTAAATTTTGATGCTTTCTTCTCGAATGTAATGTTCCATGAAGTTGCACATGGATTAGGTATTAAGAAAACGGTTAATGGCAAGGGCTTCGTAAAAGCAGCGCTAAAGGAGCAATATAGCTGGCTGGAAGAAGGAAAAGCGGATATCCTGGGTTTATACATGGTAACCGGCCTGCTTAAAAAAGGAGAGTTAAAAGGGGATATCAAAACTTTTTATACCACCTTTATGGCCGGGATCCTGCGTTCAGTAAGGTTCGGCGCCGCGAGTGCACACGGACAGGCCAATATGCAGTGTTTCAATTATTTCCAGGAAAAAGGTGCATTTATCAGAACTGAAAGCGGCACCTACAAGGTAGATTTTACCAAATTCGCGACCGCGATGAACGGACTGAGTAATGTGATCCTTACGCTACAAGGGAATGGCGACAAAGCCGGGGTAGAAAAACTCCAGAAAGAGAAAGCTGTGATCAGTCCAGCGCTACAATCGGATCTGGACAGACTAAGTAAAAAAGGTATTCCGGTCGACATTGTTTTTGAGCAGGGCGTCGACGTGTTAGGGGTTAACTAAGTATAAAAGGATTAAGCTGGAAGGTGTTTTAATATAATATCTTCCAGTTCATGAATATCAAAAGGCTTGGACAAATAACCGTCTGCGCCGGCCTGATCTGCAAGAGACATCACATCATTATTAGCAGAAAAATAGATTACTGGTATATTCTTTAGGTTTTCATCACTTTTTAGCTCTCTGGTGGCATCAATTCCCCCAACATCAGGTAACCAGTTATCCATAAAGATAATGTCCGGTATATAGGCTGAAACCTGGTCTATAATATTATTAGAAGTAGATGATGTTTTAATCTCATATCCTGCATCTTCCAGAATAATAGTACACAGTTCCAGAATGTCAGTATTATCATCAAAAATGAATACTTTTTTTTGCTCAGCCATTTATATCAAATCTTTAGGACAACAAATTTATAAAATCTGCCATATCTTCTATGGGTAAAATGTAATCAATTTTTACCTGCGCCGCAGCCTGGGCAGGCATGTAAGAAACCTGGGCCGATTGCGGATCCTGAATCACCGCTGTTCCACCCCATGCTTTTACACTTTTTAAGCCGTTCACACCATCAGAATTAGATCCCGACAACAATAAACATACTAGTTTTTCTTTATATACTTCTGCTGCAGTTTGAAAAGTAGCATCAATTGCAGGTCTCGAATAATTAATTTTTTCCGAATAGTCGAGAGAGAAAGTATGATCCTGCTCAATCAATGTATGATAATCAGAAGGCGCAATATAGACAGTCCCCGGCCTTAGCACCTCTTTCTCATCTATTTCCTTCACCAGTAGCTTTGTACGTCCTGATAATAATTCTGGTAATAGAGAGTCAGCCCCATTTTTTCTATGGATAACAATAGTAATTGGGAAATTAAGATCAGGTTTGATCAGTGGCAGTACTTTGAGCAGCACGTCCAGGCTTCCGGCAGAACCGCCAATTATTAGTGCATCACATTTATTCATCAGTTGGTCTTCCTCCAAATTTTTTCTCCAGGCAATCTTTTATAACTTTTTGAGATCTGCGAAAAATCCAGTGTTTCCTTTGTTCCAAGAGCAAGATAACCTAATCCTTCAAGACTGTCATCAAAAAGGGCCAAAACTTTGTGCTGCAAATCACGGTCGAAATAAATCAGCACATTTCTACACAATATCAATTGGAACTCATTAAATGAATGATCGGATACCAGATTATGCGTAGAAAAAATAATCTTGCTTTTTAATTCCTCATTAAATTTTGCCAGAGAATAATTAGCCGTATAATAACTTGAAAAATCGTTTGTACCTCCTGATGAAATATAGTTCTCCGAATATTGCTTCATCTGGCTCATGGCAAACATACTTTGTGCAGCTTTCTCCAGCACTACAGGATTGAGATCTGTGGCATAAATAAGCGATTTGTGCAATAAATTCAGCTCTTTCAACAGGATAGAGATAGAATATGCTTCTTCCCCTGTAGAACAACCCGCTACCCAGATACGGATAAACGGGTAAGTTCCCAATTTAGGAAGTACCTCGTTCCTTAGTGTTTTAAAAAAAAGCGGATCCCTGAACATTTCTGTCACATTTACGGTGATCTGCTCTACAAAGCGCTTAAAATAACCATGCTCACTTTTAATCTTATACCTGAACTCGGCAAAACCCGGGATCTTGTCAAGCGAGTATAACCTTAGTATTCTTCTTTTTAAAGACGCCCTGGAATAACCTGTAAAATCATACCCATAATACTCCAGCAGATCTGACAATAAAACCTCTACCTGCTCATCCGTAATTACGGGTAGTTCTATGCTCATTAAATATATTTTACAAGTAAATCAGTTAAACTATCTACGTTAATGGGTTTAGATACATAACCAACAGCACCCGCTTCAAGGCAACGCTCTTTATCACCAACCATGGCCTGTGCTGTAACAGCAATCACAGGAATATCTTTCAGGACAGGATTTGCATTCATCACCGCCATGGCCTGATAACCATCCATTCCCGGCATCATCATATCCATCAGCACCACAGCAATGTCAGGTTGCTCCTCCAAAAGCTGCAGTCCTTCTACTCCACCTATTGCAGACAAACAGCTATATCCCTTTGCTTTTAAAACAGCTGTCAGGGCAAATATATTCCTGTTGTCATCATCAATAATCAGTACTTTTTTTGTATCTGGCATATCGCTAAAACATTGTTTTTTTAATTTTTATCATAAAGCCAAACCCTGAGCAATGAGATCAGCTGATCCACATCTACCGGTTTGGAAATATAATCTGATGCACCTGCTGCTATACATTTCTCCCGATCTCCCATCATGGCCTTCGCAGTAACAGCCAACACTGGTAAATGTTTGAACTTATTTATTTTTCTGATCTCCATTGTACTTTCATACCCGTCCATCTCCGGCATCATCATGTCCATCAGTACTATATCAACGGAAGGATTATCTTGCAAGACCTGTAAAGCTTCTTTACCATCTGTAGCGGCCAGGACTTTCATCTTGTGCTGCTCCAGTGCTTTAGTAAGGGAAAAGATATTTCTTACATCATCATCAGCAATCAGTACTGTTTTATGATGCAGCACCTCATATAATCCGCCTAATCCCTCTGTCAGTTTTTTATTCTTTTTCTCGCCATTATTTTCTTCTACCAAATGAAGGAAAAGTCCCGCTTCATCTAAAATACGCTGGTAAGAATGGGCCGTTTTCACAACGATAGAATCCGCATATTGCTTAATTCTGATTTCTTCCCCTTTAGAAAGGTTTTTGCCGGTAAAAATGATGATAGGCAGATTTTCCAGGCCATCGCTCTTCTTGATGGTTTCCAGTGTCTCGTAAGCATTTTTGTCTGGTATGCCCATATCCAGAATTACACAGTCAACCTCATTCTTCTGCAGGGCATCAATGCTCTGAGAAACATTATTGGCCACCTGCGTTTGGATGTTATAAGTACTGAGGAAATAACTCAGCGCTTTTGCATGCTGCTCATTCTCTTCCACAATCAGTACTTTCTTGGGATGCCTGCTCAGCGCATCTTCCAGTTTCTGGAAAATCTGCTGCATGTGCTCAATTGCGAATGGCTTATTGATAAAATCTACCGCGCCCATGAGTAAACTTTCTTTTTTAACCTCCAGCGACGACATGATATGCACCGGAATAGGCCTGGTTGCAGGATTTGCTTTCAGCTCTTCCATTACCTGCCAGCCATCCTTAATGGGCAACTGTATATCCAGCAGGATAGCAACTGGTTTATAATGATTGGCCATCTCGATGCCAATATCACCCCTTACAGCAACAATCCCCTTGTAATGACGTTTGCGGGTAAAGTTTAAAAGTGTTTTGGCAAAAGCAGTATCATCTTCAATAATCAATATGATTTTATCGTCAGGAAGAATATTGTTTCTGTCATCTTCCACGTCCTGCGGGATATAGTCTACAGTAAACCGTTCCGGCAATGCAATTGCCGGTGGCTCAGCAAAGGCTGGAATTGAAGCATATCCCCGTTCAACTGTTATTTCACTGGCAGCAGCCTTAACTATTGGCAGATACAGCGTAAATATACTCCCGGTATTTTCTTCACTGCTGAGCAGGATTTCACCACCCAGTAACTTGGCTAATTCGCGACTAATAGAGAGCCCCAGTCCTGTACCGCCAAATTTCCTTCTGGTAGATCCGTCTGCCTGCTGAAAGGCTTCAAATATAATCGCCTGTTTAGCTGCGGGGATGCCTATACCAGTATCTTTCACCTCAAATACGATCGATTCTCTATGCTCATCTTTGTGTACATCCATTGTCACACTGCCCTGCGAGGTAAATTTAATCGCATTGGAAAGCAGGTTTTTAAGGATTTGCTCCAATCGCATTTTATCCGTTTCAATGGTCGGCAGATTATCTGCCACAACGATCTTCAGCTCCAGCTTTTTATTTTTTGCCAGGGGATTGAAGAGCGAGCGCATATCTGTAGAAACCTCCGTCAGGCTAATATCGCCAAACTCCAGCTTCATCTTCCCTGCTTCAATTTTAGACAGGTCCAGAATCTCATCAATCAGCCCGAGTAAACCCTGACCTGAACTCTGTATCACTTCTGCGTATTCTATATACTCCGGATCCAGTTCTTCATTTTCGGACATGAGTTTAGATAGCAGTAATATAGAATTTAGTGGCGTCCGCAGCTCGTGCGACATATTTGCCAGGAATTCTGATTTATATTTTGTGCTCAGTTCCAGTTGTTCTGACTTCTGCTGAATTTCAAGGTTATGCTCCTGGATCAGCTGATTTTTTTCTTCCAGCAGACTGGTTCTCTCTTCCAGCTCCTGGTTTGCCTGCAACAGTTCTTCCTGCTGCACTCTTAACTCCTCTTCAGAAGTCTGAATTTTCTGTGTTTGTGCTTCAAGTTCCGCATTTAATCCTTCCAGTTCACTATGCTGTGCCTGTAGTTCCTCAGCCTGTGCCTGTGTTTCTTCTAAGAAATCCTGTAAGCGTTTGCGGTTCTGAGAAGACTGTACAGCAATGCCTATATTACCCGATATACTGGTAAAGAATTCCAATTGCAGCGGCGTAAAGATATTCAGTGAGCCAAATTCCATTACGCCTACCACCATCCTGTCCCGAATTACCGGCACCGCAACGATATTTCTTGGACGGGTATTTCCTACTGCATAGCTGATGGTCAGTTCTCCTTCAGGAATATCATTCAGCAAGATCATTTTCTCTGATTTTAAAGCCTGCCCGGCAAGTCCTTCTCCTGCTTTCAGCACTTCCTGACGCTGTTCATCAATCAGGGCGTAACTTCCTGTGATATGTAACAACCTGTCTTCTTCCAGCAAATAAAATGCAGCAACCTGTGCGCCTGTATGTTCTATAATATTTTCCAGGATATCATTTGTCAGTGTGCTTACACTCTTATCACCCACCATTTTATCGTTTAACCTGGCGATACCTGACTGTAACCATTCTTTATCTTCCAGCAAAGAGAATGAATACTGAAGCGATTCTGCCATCGCATTTAAGGATCCGGCCAGACTGCCCAATCCATCCTTTTCATCCTGATCTAGTCTCACTTTATAATCACCACTCGAAATCTGACTCGCTATCCCCTGGATCACTTGTATCCTGTGGTCAATCTCATCATTTTTATCCTGCAGTTCCTGCTGAAGTACTACTCTGGTGTTAAAATCGGATGATACCCTTCGATAGAAAAATATGGTAATCAAGATTGCAAAAGCAGCGGCAAGGATGATTAACATCGGGGTATAACCAGCCAGCTTATTCTGATCAGAAGTCCTTGATATCAACAGGTTGTTTTCATCAGTCTGCATCGTCTTGATGACAGTTCGCGCATTATCCATGTACTCCTTGCCTGTAAGCAAATCACCTACACTTACGGACCCACCAGCCTTTTTTATCTGTATAGTCCGGTCAAGCACACTCAACCGATCCTGAATAATGGTTCTTAATTTTTTTACACTGCTTTGTTGTACAGGATTATCTTTCGTTTCCTGCTCTACATTATTCAGTAAACGTATAGCTTCTTCCTTTGCACCGCTGTAGGGTTGCAGAAAGAGATCTTCACCGGTTAAAAGATACCCCCGCTGCCCTGTCTCTGCATCTTTCAGGGTGGAAATAATTCCATCCAGGTTAGACATGACCAGGTTACTATGAGAAACCATTCCTGAGCTTTTAATCAGGTTTTGTATACTCATGTAAGAAGCGAGAGAGCTAATAAAAAGTATAATTAAAGATAGCCCCAGTCCGATACGAAGGTTATTTTTTAAAGTTTTTTGCATGATGGTAATGAAATATATTAATCCTCTTCAGCTAATGAAACTAACGGAATATTAAAGTAAAACTCAGAGCCTTCACCGAAAATGCTGCTTACACCAACATTCCCCTGATGCCTTCTGATAATTTCAGCAGAAATATATAAGCCAATTCCTAATCCCTGGAAATGTATTGCCGTTTCTTCAACTCTGTAAAATTTATCGAACACACATTTCTGTTGTTCAGGCTCAATCCCGATCCCAAAATCCCTGACTGCAACATGAACGGTATCCCCATCTGTTTTTACATTAATATGCACCTCGGTCGTACCAGGAGCATATTTAATAGCATTTGTCAGGAAGTTAACGATGACCTGCTCAATGCGCATTTCATCTGCGTAAATCTCCTGCCCCACTACTCCGTTCCTGATTATTTTAAATTCAGGATTAGACTGATGAATAATTTCTATAATGCTGTCTAAAAGCACATCTAAATTAAAATATTTTTTGTTGAATTTCAATTTCCCGCTTTCAATCTTAGAAATGTCCAGCAGATCTGCAATAAGATCGTTTAGTTTATCCAGCTGAACCTGTGCCTTCTGGAGGTGTCTCTTCACCGTTAACATATCGCCCTTATCTATACTGCGCTCCAGCAACTGTACATAGCCTTTTACACTGGTTAAAGGCGTCTTTAGTTCATGACTGGCAATACTGATAAATTCGTCTTTTTTACGCTCCGCTTTTTTACGGATTTCTATTTCCTCCAGTAAGGCATTCTGGATTTCAATAAGTTTCCTGCTTTGTTCATATATCCTGTAAAAAGTTTTCACTTTCAACAGCAGGATATTCATATCGACAGGCTTGGTGATATAATCCAGTCCGCCGGAAGAATAACCTTTAGTAATGAAATTCAATTCTGTATTAACAGCTGATAAAAATATGATGGCTGTTTCTTTAGCTTTGCTGTATCCTGCAATGGCTTCGGCGACTTCAAATCCATCCATTCCAGGCATCTGAACATCAAGAATGATCAGGACATAAGCATTTCGCAAAACTTTCTTCAGGGCTTCTTCGCCTGAAGACGCTGTATCTACTTCAAAATCGTGCTTTTCGAGAACTCTTTTTAGAGAAATTAAATTCTCCGGGGTATCGTCTACAATTAGGATCATTAGTAAGAATAAATAGTAGGACTAATAAATGGTGTGGCTGATTTCTCTTGTTTTAATTTTTGGCTAAAGTTATACAACTTTAAAGAATAAACAATAGATAAAATAGGCTGTCCGATGAATGGAAAGTTGTCAAGTAGAGACATTTTAAAGCGCATTGCTTTTAAAAGTGTCTCCCTGATTGATATCTCCTGTGTCAAATCCTTTTTTAAACCAATACTTACGCTGTGCTGAAGTACCATGCGTAAATGCATCCGGAACCACCTGTCCCTGAGATTGTTGCTGAATCTTGTCATCGCCAATTGCATTTGCGGCATTCAGCGCTTCTTCAAGATCCCCGTCCTCCAGCGCGATATTTTTCATTGATTGTGCATTATGTGCCCACAAACCCGCAAAGAAATCAGCTTGAAGCTCCAGCTTCACAGACAGTTTATTATATTCCTTTTCGCTCATAGAAGACCGAGCGCGGTCCATCTTTTCGGAAATACCTAGTAAATTCTGCACGTGATGGCCAACTTCATGCGCAATCACATAAGCCTGGGCAAAATCGCCGGCTGCGCCAAAACGGTCTTTTAATTCTTTATAAAATGCTAAATCTATATAAACTTTATGGTCTGCAGGACAATAGAATGGTCCCACTGCTGAACTCGCAAAACCACACCCCGATTCTTCTCCATCAGTAAATAACCTGAGTACAGGCTGTTCGTATTCTTTACCCATCTGCTGAAACTGGGCTTCCCAAACCTGATCTGTAGAAGCGAGCACATCTGCAACAAATTTTCCCTGTGCATCAGCCGGGGTTCCTTTTTGTACAGTAGCCTGTTCGGTATTGCCTACAGGCATTTGCGAAACCAGTCCGCTGAGGTCTTTTCCGAAAAACAACCCAATAATAACGACAATGACACCTAATCCCCCTCCAATAGCTCTCCCACCGCCAGAGCTTCCCCGAGCGTCTTCGATATTACCACTGCTTTTCCCGAAAAATTTCATAATAAATCTGATTAATTTGGTATAACAATGACAAACCTCAATTGTTATACCAAATTAATAATTGTTTAGGCATCAAATGCAGCCAATGCAGCAGCGATTCTTTTTTTAGTTTCAGCAATGCCTAAAGTGAGTGCGATATCAAATATGCCTGGCCCGAATTTGCCTCCAACCAGCATCATACGGAAAGGCAACATCAGCTCTCCAGGTTTCAAAGCATTTGCGGTTGCCAATGCCTTAAAATTCTCTTCCATTTCTGCCGCAGTTAACCCTTCAGCTAAATCTGATTGATAACGATTAAAAAATGCGGTCTTTTCTGTGGTCCATTTGCCTTTTACTGCGGTCAGATCATACTCAACCGGAGCAGTAAAGAAAAATCCGCTCTGCAGGATAAAATCTGTCAGCAGGTTACAACGGTCTTTAACAAGATCTATCACTTTTAGCGTATAGGCATCATCATTCAATGTTGTTCCCTGAGTTGCAAATTCCTGTTTTACGACTTCCAGTAACTGACTTGCATCGGCATTTTTGATCCATTCATGGTTATACCACTTGGCTTTCTCAAAATCAAATTTAGCACCTGCTTTACTGATCCTTTCCACACTAAATTTCTCTATCAGTTCAGGCAAAGTAAAGATCTCCTGATCTGTACCATCGTTCCAGCCCAGCATACCTAATAAGTTGACAAATGCTTCAGGCATAAAACCAAGCTCTTTAAATCCTTTGGTCAGATCGCCACTTTTTGGATCCAGCCAGTTCTGTGCGTAAACCGGGAACCCTAAACGATCACCATCACGCTTACTTAACTTTCCATTTCCGTCTGGTTTCAGAATCAATGGTAAATGCGCCCATTGCGGCATTTCATCTTCCCACCCCAGGTATTTCCACAGAAGAACATGGATTGGTGCTGAAGGCAGCCATTCTTCACCTCTGAAGATATGACTGATCTCCATCGCCCTGTCATCTGCAACAACTGCCAGGTGATAAGTAGGCATGCCATCTGCTTTCAAAAGCACTTTATCGTCAACTAAATTTGTATCAAAGCTAACCAGTCCGCGAATCATATCTACAAAAGATACATGTTCATCTTCCGGCATTTTTATCCGCACCACATGCGGCGTGTTATTTTTTAACAGTTCATCAACTTCTGCTGAAGACAGGGTAAGTGAATTGTTCATGTCCATCCTCGAAGCCTGACCATACAGAAAATTAGGAATTTCCTTCCTTTTTGCATCAAGTTCTTCAGGGGTATCAAAAGCATAATAAGCAAAGCCATCGGCAATCAGCTGTTCAGCATATTGTCGGTAACTGGATTTACGCTCACTCTGGCGGTACGGCGCGAATGGTCCTCCTGCCTGCGGACTTTCATCCGGATGTATACCACACCATGCTAAACAGGAAACAATATATTCTTCGGCACCTTCAACAAACCTTGTCTGGTCTGTATCTTCCACGCGCAGTATAAATGTACCGTTGTGCTTTTTGGCGAATAAATAATTAAATAAAGCCGTACGTACACCACCTAAATGAAGGCCGCCAGTCGGACTAGGGGCAAATCTTACTCTAACTTTCTTTTCCATATAATCACTGCAAAGATATATTTTTTAAGCGCTTACCGTTCTATTGATGTCTTTTTGAATGCTAATTCGTAATTTGCCTTCCTATTCTATGAATCCCTACGAAAAAAAACGCCGCTGGAAATTATTTTTACTGGCCTTCGCTATACTTATTGGTGCCGCTTCTGTTTTCTACAGTGACTTTTTTGTCAAGAAAATGGAACGTGAAGAAAAGGTACAATTCCAGATCTACGTCAAAGTAACCGAACAGGTACTGGCGATGTACGATGATGACAGGTTTACGGACCTGATCGAAACCATCACAAAAAACACAAAATTGCCGGTAATCATGACCGATGCAGAAGGTGTAATCAATTCTTACCAGGGGCTTGATTCCACAAAAACAAATTACGATGTAGAAAAACAGGACAAAAGGACTTATGATCCGGCTTACTTTAACCGTGAGCTCAGGAAAATGAAAGAACAGCATCCAGGAACGCCTATTATCGGGCTGGACGGCAAAATATGGCATATTTACCATAAAGATTCTTTCATGCTCACACAGCTAAGGTACTTCCCTTACATACAGCTGGGTGTAATCGGATTATTTCTGCTGACGGCATATGTGGCTTTTAGTTCCGCAAGACGATCTGAACAGGATCAGGTATGGGTGGGCATGGCCAAAGAGACAGCGCATCAGCTGGGCACACCTATTTCTTCTTTAATGGCCTGGGTAGAGCTGATGAAATCCCGCTTTGATGCAGAGGATGATCCGCTGATTGCAGAAATGGAGAATGATATCAAACGCCTGGAAGTAATTACCGACCGTTTTTCAAAAATCGGATCCAAACCTATTCTGGAAGACCACGTGGTATATACGGTAATTTATAATTTCATTCAGTATTTCAAGCTGAGAACCTCAGACAAGGTTATTTTTACAATTACAGGCGACGATCAGGTACGTGCATTGCTGAACGTTCCGCTGTTCGATTGGGTAACAGAAAATCTGTTAAAGAATGCGGCAAATGCGATTGAAAATGAAGGGAGTATCACTGTAAATATTATAGAGCACCTGGCGAAAGAAGAAGTATACATTGATATTACAGATACAGGCAAAGGCATTCCCAGATCTAAGTTTGATGCTGTTTTTCAACCGGGATACACCACCAGAAAAAGAGGCTGGGGACTCGGATTATCGCTAACCAAACGTATCGTTGAAAACTACCACAGCGGTCAGATTTTTGTGAAAGATTCTGAAGTGGGTAAAGGCACTACTTTTCGTATAATTCTAAAAAGCAGCATAACTTATGAACCAACCTCAACCTAACGAATACTCCGACTGGAGTAAAGGCTATATTGACCAGGTTAATGGCGACCTGATGGAAATCCTGCAGCGTCAGTCGACCGAATTCCCTGAATTCATTAACAGCATCGCTGCAAAAGCGGATTATGCTTATGCACCGGGAAAGTGGACCATCAAAGAGATGACCGGACATATTATAGATACAGAAAGAATCCTTGTTTACCGTTTAACTGCCTTTGCGAGAAATGAACAAGCAGTGCTTCCCGGTTTTGAAGAAGATGATTACGTAGCTAATGCCCGTTTCGCTGAACGAAGTCTGCTGAGTTTTACCGAAGAGTTTAGCCTCCTCAGAAAAGCAAATCTTTATCTGTTCCGTTCTTTAAATGAAACCGAACTCAACCGCGCAGGTACGGCTTCAGGAAAACCAATATCAGTAAGGGCGCTCCTCTTCGTCATCGCAGGACATATGATTCACCATACACGGATAATTAAAGAAAGGTACCTATGATCTGGCTCAAGACCTTTAGTCCGGAAGACCTGAATAACAGGCCTAAAAACCATCTTGGTGCGTTGATAGATATACAGTTTACCGAAATCGGCCAAGATTTTCTCACAGCAACGATGCCGGTCGATGAGCGCACGCATCAGCCTGCGGGGATTTTACATGGTGGTGCTTCAGTAGTATTGGCAGAAACCCTTGGCAGCATTGCCTCCTATATGTGCATAGATCCCGAACGTTATCAGGCAGTCGGCCTAGAGATTAATGCAAATCACCTGCGTCCGGTTAAAAGTGGTAGAGTGACCGGCATTTGCAAGCCCCTACACCGGGGAGCAAAAACACATGTCTGGGAAATAAAGATCTACGATGAGAGAGGTAAAATGAACTGTATTAGTCGGCTGACCGTAGCTGTGCTCCCAAAATAAAGCTTTTGGAACATACCCTAAATACCATCAAAAGCATTTACCCTTTACAGGATAAACACCTCCAACTGCTATACGGGCAGTTGAAAAGAATAGAGGTACCTAAAAACCAGCTTATTTTTCATGCACAAAAAGTAGAACGGTCCTTATATTTTATTGAGAAAGGTATTGCCAGAGCTTATTTAGACGGCGTGGATAACCGGATCACCTTTTGGTTCGGTATGGAAGGAGATGTCATGTTTTCCTACCATAGTTATATCAATGGAAAACCCGGATACGAAAATATCGAGTTACTGGAAAACAGTATTCTTTACGAATTAAAAACAGACAGTTTAATCCAATTATATAACAGCCATACCGAACTGGCCAACTGGGGCCGTAAGCTGGCAGAGCTGGAGCTGATTAAAACGGAAGAGCGTTATATCGCCCGGTTATTTAAATCTGCCTCAGCAAGATATAAGGAATTACAAGCCTCCTATCCTGCGCTGATCAATAGAATACAATTAGGTCATATTGCTTCTTACCTTGGTGTTACGCAGGTTACACTCAGTAGAATCCGGTCAGAAAACAAATAATGTTCTCTTTTTAACATTTGTAAAATTTGAGCCGGATTTCAACTGCTAGCTTTGCAGGAAATATTTACATTATGAACTGGATCTTATTAATTATCGCGGGGCTGTTTGAAGTCGGTTTTACCACCTGTTTAAAGCTCTCTGATAACTTTACCAACCTAAGGTGGACAGCAGGTTTCCTTGCGGCCATATTGCTCAGCTTTTTCTTTTTAAATAAAGCGATACAAACCCTGCCAATGGGTACTGCCTACGCAGTGTGGACCGGGATCGGTGCTGTAGGCACAGTGATTGTAGGAATTGCTTATTTCAATGAACCGGCAAACTTCTGGAGGCTATTTTTCATCGCCACGCTGATCGCATCCATACTTGGATTAAAGTTTTTTGCGGGGTCTGCACATTAAAATAAAGATGCCATCCCCGAAATCACGAAGATGGCATTTTTGTATATTTTGAAGGCTTATTTAATGGTAACAGGAACTTCAACAGAAGTTTTGTCCCATCCAATAATCAGATTTGCACCTGATGCCATCGGAGTAAATGTAATAGATAATGATTCCAACGCGGTAGCTAATGGTTTAACTGGCACTTCTATCCTAACCACATCCTTTTTCTCATCATAAGTATAGGCTCCCCATCTATCAGTCTGCTTGTTGATAATGATCACCCATTTATCCTGATTTGGAATCGCGAACAAGCTATATGTGCCCACTGCTATGTTTTTACCACCAATTACAACCGGTTTAAAAAACTTAATTTCTGTACTTTCATTAGCTCCCACTCTCCATACTTCTCCAAAAGCGGCCAAAGTGCCGAAAACTGTACGTCCTTTTGCAGAAGGTCTTGAATAGAGAACTTTAATCAAAGGAGCTGAATCTTCTCCTTTTTTGACTTTTACAGCATTTAAAGGATAATAAGCGATATCAGCCGGACTGGAATCCAGGGATGGGAATTTTACTTCCTGTGCGCTGACAGCAAAGCCAAACAGCACGAAAAGAACAACCAGGTTGAATTTTCTGTACATCTTCTAGTATTTACGTCCTTTAACGATCGCATTTACAAATATCACAGATCCGATCCAGCCTAAAATTCCACCAAAAATAGACCACAGGAAACCACCTGAAATTACAGCAGCTGTTAAAATTCCAAAAACCAGACCTATTACATAATAAACCCAGTCAAAGCTTGTGTTGTTTTCTTCTTTAATCATTTTGAATATTCTTATGTGCCAAAGGTATTGATTTATTTTAAATATGGAACATAGAATCTATTGTCAACCTACTGTCAATTATCTTTCTAATGCGGTTCTAATCTAAAAACTAATCAATCGATTGATTAGTTTTGTGCTATCAAATCAATTATGGAAAAGCCAGACAAGAAAGCAAACATATTATCAGCCGCAGAAACGTTATTCTCCGAGCTGGGATATGAAGGTACATCTACCAGGCAAATCGCAAAAGAATCAGGTGCCAACATGTCTATGATCAACTATTATTTTGGATCTAAAGAAGGTGTGTTTCTGGAAATTATGAACCAGAGACTGCAGGAGTTCAATGTGCAGCTGACCAGCATCAATGAAGAGCGCATTTCCTCAATGGAAAAGCTCATGCAGATTATAGAATCCTATACCAGGCGTATATTGAATAATATCTCGTTTCATAAAATGATGCACCGCGAACTCTCATTGGCACAGCGCCCTGAAATGTTCTGTAAATTAAAAGATGCGATGTCCCTGAATCTGAATGTAATAGAACAGATCATTAATGAAGGAATTGCAGAGGGAAGTTTCAAACCTATCGATATCCGGATGCTGATTGCTTCAATTATGGGAACGATTACTAATGTAGCTACAATGCCCTCTAAAATAACCCGAGGCTCAGTTTTAGATATTACCATCCCCGAGGACAGGGAAGTATTAACCCAACGCCTTATCCTTCACCTCAAAGATTTGGTTACCACGTATATAACACCCCAAAAATGATACACAGAACAATTAAAATGAGCTGCTTCGTGCTCTTACTGCCAGGCATGCTCTTTGCGCAGAATGTGAAGAAGTTAACACTTCAGGAAGCAATCCAGCTTGGCGTAGAAAACAGCAAAAATTTAAAGCTCTCTCAGAACAAAATTGATGAAGCAATGGCAAGGCTGGAAGTTATTAAAGACAATGCACTGCCGACTGCAAAAGCCAGCTTAATTTATAACCACGCAGAGATACCTACCAATCAGTTGATTATAGGAGATGCAAGCCCTTTATTCTTACCTAAACGCGCTGATGCATATCTGGCGACCGCAGCAGTAGAGCAACTGGTTTATGGTGGTGGAAAATTAAGATATGCAAAAGAGTCTACGCGACTTCTTTCTGATGTAGCCAGACTGGATGCAGATCAAAGCAAAGAAGAAGTAAGTTATGCCGTCATCAATACTTACTATGCTTTATATAAAGTAGCACAAAGTAAAAAAGTAGTGGCCCAGAATCTGGCTTCTATCGCAAGCCAGTTAAAACAGGCACAACGCTTCTTTGAACAAGGCATAGTGACTAAAAATGATGTATTAAGATTTCAATTACAACAGGCAAATATTACGCTGACAGATCTGGAAATTGAAAGCAATCGTAAAGTAGTTAATTACAACCTTGATATATTATTAGGCTTATCAGAAGATACCGAAGTAGAAATTACCGATCCTGCAGGTGAAGGAATGGGCGTCGCACCATTAAGCAACTACATGGAGATGGCAATGGCAAACCGTCAGGAATTAAAAGGTCTTGATTTGAGAAATAAAGTAGCTGAGCTGGATATTAAATCCGTTAAAGCGAATACTTTACCAACCGTTGGGGTGGGTGCAAATGTATACTATATTAATCCAAGTGGCAGTTTTATCCCTCCTACTCACCAGTACATCGTACCAATGACTTTGGGAGCAACTTTATCCTGGAATATAGGTACGCTGTGGACCAACAAAAACAAGGTAACCGAAGCCAGGGTTCAACAAAGGAATGTAGTGATCCAGAAAGAGATTCTTACGGATAATGTTAAAACTGATATCAATAAAAACTATCAGAATTACGAAGTAGCCATGAGCAAGATCAAAATCCTGGAAACCTCTATTGCACAGGCAACTGAAAATGACAGGTTACTGGAATCAAAATATAAAAACAATGTGGCTTCCGCTATAGACAGGATAGATGCAGAAACACTTTTATACCAATCAAAAATTAATCTGGAAATAGCAAAAGCCGATGCCGGCATTGCCTATTACACCTTATTAAAATCAACAGGAAAAATTTCTCAATAAGCCCCCTCATAAAAAAATATAATGACAACAGAACCAACAGCAGAAACAACAATTGAAACTAAAAAGAAAAGTAAAATTGTTCCTATAATAGTACTGGTATTAGTAGTTATAGGCGTCATATTTGGCGTAAAGGAATACATATATTACAGTAAACACGTAGATACTGATGATGCGCAGATAGATGGCGATATCAGCCCCGTAGTTGCCCGTGTAGGTGGATATGTAAACGAGATCAAATTTGAAGAGAATACTAAAGTTACTGAAGGCCAGACACTGGTAACGTTAGATGACAGAGACTATAAAGTGAAATTAGAGCAGGCAATGGCCGGTCAGAAAGGTGCCAGCGCTGGTGTTGGTGTTTCTCAATCACAGATCATCGCAACTTCAGCAAACACCAGTACTGCTAAAGCAAATATAGAGTCTGCTAAAGTAAAATTATGGCAGGCACAAAAAGATTACGACCGTTATGCAAATCTGATTAAAGATGGTTCAATCACTCAGCAGCAATTTGATCAGGCTAAAGCCACAAGAGACGTTGCACAGGCTACATATAACGCATCAAAGGATCAGTATACAGCTGCGCTGAAACAAGTAGGGACTACACAATCACAATTAGCAGTAAGCAGCAATGGCGTTTCACAACACCAGTCGGACGTAGACTTTGCTAAATTACAATTGTCTTATACCAACATCACCTCCCCGGCTACGGGTATCGTTTCTAAGAAAAGTATTCAGAAAGGTCAGCTGGTACAGGCTGGTCAGTCTTTATTCTCTATTGTAAACGAGAACAGCTTATACATCACTGCAAACTTCAAAGAAACGCAACTGGAAGAAATCAAAGCCGGATTAAAAGTTAATGTTGAAGTAGATGCTTACCCGGATCAGGAATTGGAAGGTGAAGTATATAACTTCTCTCCTGTCACAGGTGCTAAAGGTTCATTGCTTCCACCGGATAATGCAACAGGTAACTTCGTTAAAGTTGTACAGCGTGTACCTGTAAAAATTAAACTTAAGGCCTCAAAAGAAATGCTGGAAAAATTACGTCCGGGTATGAGTGTTAAA
Source organism: Pedobacter sp. MR2016-24 (assembly GCF_026239655.1). GTDB lineage: Bacteria > Bacteroidota > Bacteroidia > Sphingobacteriales > Sphingobacteriaceae > Pedobacter. The sequence continues at coordinate 92,573 of NZ_JAPIVO010000001.1, forward strand.
GTTTCTGTGATCACAAAAGACTAATAAAATGGCCGAACAAGGTTTAAAAAAATGGGTAATCACGTTTACAGTGATCACAGCTTCATTACTGGAGCTGATTGATACCACTATTGTAAACGTGGCCTTACCACAAATTCAGGGTAACCTGGGCGCAACCCTCGAGGATGTGGCCTGGTTATCTACCGGATACGCTGTTGCCAATGTTATTGTCCTTCCTATGTCGGGCTGGCTGGGTAGCCGTTTCGGACGAAAAAATTATTTCCTCACTTCCATCATTGTCTTCACTATAGCCTCCTTCCTGTGTGGAAATGCAACTACATTAGAAGAATTAATTCTTTTTCGTATCCTGCAGGGTATCGCTGGCGGTGGATTGATTTCTACAGCACAGGCTATCTTGATTGAAACCTGGCCCCGGGAAGATATTGGTATTGCGACTGCCCTTTTCGGATTAGGTGCGGTTGTGGGACCAACTGTCGGACCAACTATAGGGGGTTATATTCTTGATATCAGTTCATGGCCGTGGATATTTTATGTAAATATTCCCGTCGGGATTCTCGCTGCCTACTGTACGTATGCCTTTATAAAGGTCACGCCCAAGGATGGACAAGGTAAACCGGTCGACTGGTGGGGTATTGCCTTACTGGCAATCGCTGTAGGTAGTTTGCAAACCGTACTGGAAAAAGGCGAAAGCGAGGACTGGTTTGCTACACCTTATATCACTGCTTTAATGGTAACCTCTGTATTTGGATTGTTGCTGTTTATCTGGCGGGAGATGACAACGGACCATCCGATCGTAAACTTTAAGATTATGCGTCACCGCAGTTTTTCTGTAGGCCTGGTCACCTCATTCATTTTGGGATTTGGTTTATATGGATCCGTATTCGTGTTTCCGGTGTTCTGTCAGAACCTGTTAGGGTTCTCTGCACTGCAGACAGGTGAACTCTTATTTCCGGGAGGTTTATGCACTATTGTGATGATGCCATTTATCGGGATTTTCCTTAAAAAGGGTATTCCTGCACAGTTTATGGCTACTATAGGAATGTTCCTGTTCTTCGTATTCTGTAATATGCTGAGTAAATCTACCCTGGCATCGGGCACATCAGACTTCTTCCTGCCGCTGGTAATCAGGGGTATAGGGATGGCTCTGCTATTTGTTCCATTAACAACCCTGGCTATTCAGGACCTTAAAGGTGCAGAAGTTGGACAAGGATCAGGATTAAACAATATGATGAGACAATTAGGGGGTTCATTTGGTATTGCTGCGTTAACAACACTGATTCACACACGTCAGGGTTTCCACCGCAGTAATCTGCTGACAAACATCAATGAGTATAATCCTGCTTTTACACAACGTTTCAATGCTTTCATCAATAATTTCATGACCAAGGGTTATTCTTACCTTGACTCAAAAATTATGGCAACCAAAGCTATTGAAGGTACCGTAATCAAACAATCGCTGCTTTTAACTTATAGCGATGCCTATTGGGTAGCAGGAATGGTCATGTTATGCTCAATTCCATTACTTTATCTGCAGAAATTCAAAAAAAATGTGGAGATACCTGCAGATGTACACTAATCAGGTAAATTAAAGCACAAAAAAAGCCGTTAAGTTCAGAACTTAACGGCTTTTTCGTACAAAAAATCATTTGCATCATTTGTCGCTACACAACAAACTGCTTATACCTTTTTAAATGTTGTAAACCTTTATGTCAGCAATTTAAATTTAATTACAATCAAACCAAAATAATTTTATTAACATTATTCATTAATGTTAGCATCATTTTTCTTAGCTTATACCCGAAAAAATTATGAATTAATATGATGCAGAAACCACGTGTGGCAAGTCAGCGGGAAGCAATTTTCAATAATGAGGTTGTCTCCAGATTTGAATTGTACAACAGCCTTTTCCTCACCCTTCCATTTTATAAAATTAAGGATACAGGCACCTTATTGCCCCTTTTTATCAAACATTGCGAAGATGGAGTAAAGAACCATCAAACTCCTGCCCAGATTATCAGCACCTTTTTTGACAAGTATACACAAGTCCAGGAGCCTAAAGAAGTAGTCGATTTACTGTTCAGGTTTATCCAATATATTGAGCGTCAGGTAGTGTTATTTGACGCTGTAGAGGATGCTTCATTTAACAAACTGAACGTGTCAGATGACCAGCAATCGCTCAGATTAATGTTGAAAAAGAGCGAATCCAACACAGAACTTCACCATAAGATAGAAGAATTGATCAAAGATTTCTCTCTTCGCCTGGTGCTCACTGCACACCCGACACAATTTTATCCCGGAAGTGTATTGTCAATTATTACCGATCTTACTTCGGCAATAAAGATTAATGATATAGTAACAATCCATGAGCTGCTGCAGCAATTGGGAAAAACGCCTTTCTTCAATAAGAAGTCGCCCACCCCTGTAGATGAAGCACTCAGTCTTTCCTGGTACCTCGAAAATGTCTTCTACTTTGCCGCTGCCAATATTCAGTCCGAAATAGACAATGGACTGGAAGAGTTCAATATTCCGACTAAAAAAGTAATTGAATTGGGTTTCTGGCCGGGTGGCGACAGGGACGGGAATCCAAACGTGCATGCAGAAGACACTCTGCAGGTATCTAAAATGCTTCGCCAGATCCTATTCCGCTGTTATTACAGGGATTTCAGGAAACTGAAACGCAGGATTACTTTCAGAGGCGTTGAAGACACTTTATACAAAATTCAGGATGTATTGTACCAGAATGCATTTGATACGAATATCGTTCCGGAAAATATTTCTGCATTTTTAATAACACATCTGGAGGAGATAAAAACTACGCTTATACAACATCATGATGGTCTCTTTGCCAATCTGGTAGATGACCTGCTACGTAAAGTTGAACTATTTGGCAGTCACTTTGCCTCATTGGATATCAGGCAGGACAGCCGCGTGTTAAGAGATGTACATGCCTACTGCCGACAAAGCAAGCCAATCATCTCCCTCTTCCCTGAAAACTACGATGAGTTATCAGAGAAAGAGAAAATCAGTCACCTGTCCTTTAAAAGTGCGAAGGTAAACTATACAGGCGAGGCCGATGCACTGGTAACCGACACGCTGGAAACCATTGTAAAAATAAAACAGATTCATGAAGCCAATGGTGAACTGGCTTGTCACCGTTTCATTATCAGTAATTGTCAGCAGGCAAGTGATATACTTCAGTTGATAGAACTTTTTCTATGGAATGGCTGGCAGGAAGATCAGCTGAACATGGATTTTGTGCCCTTATTCGAAACGGTGAACGACCTTGAAGGAGCCGCTGAAATTATGGAAGAGCTTTACGCACATCCATTTTACAGAAAACACTTGGAAAGCAGGGGCAATAAACAGGATATCATGCTTGGCTTCTCCGACAGTACTAAGGATGGGGGCTATTTGATGGCTAACTGGTCTATTTTTAACGCCAAGGTGGCTTTAACTACTACCTCTGTGGCAAACAACATCCAACTGGCATTTTTCGACGGCCGTGGAGGCCCTCCTTCTAGAGGAGGCGGTAAAACACACCGTTTTTATGCTTCTATGGGTAAAGAGATCGCTAACAAAAATATTCAGCTCACTATACAGGGACAAACCATCAGTTCACAATACGGCTCTATAGACAGCGCGGGCTTCAATATTACACAACTGATCAATGCCGGTATTTCTGCGGGCATTAAGGAAAAACACAATATTCTCCTTGATCCCTTACATAAAGACGTACTGGATATCATGGCAAGGGATAGCTTCAATGCATTTGTATCCCTGCGTAAACATCCCTTATTCTTAACTTACCTGGAGCGTTTCTCTCCACTGAGCTTACTGTCTAAAATTACGATCAGCAGCAGGCCGGTAAAAAGAAGTTCGGGAGAAAAATTACGTCTGGAAGACCTGAGGGCAATCAGTTTCGTGACCTCATGGGGTCAGCTGAAACAGAATATCCCCGGCTTTTATGGTATAGGAACTGCCTTAAAAAACCAGGAAGAAAGTGGTAACTGGGATAATATCGTGCAAACTTACCAGGAATCAGGCTATTTCAAAACGATTATAGACAACTGTATGATGTCTATGAGCAAAGCCGATTTCTCTATCACCGCACATTTTGCCAACGATCCTGAATATGGCGATTTCTGGAAAATGCTGAATAACGAATATGAGTGTTCGAAAGAAATGCTGTTAAAGCTTGCTGGACACACCACTTTAATGGAAAACTATCCGGTAGAAAAACGCTCTATCGCCGTTCGTGAGAAGATTGTATTGCCATTGGTGCTGATCCAGCATTATGCACTCGAAAAAATGCAGCATGAACTTACAGATCTGGAATTGCAGTCTTACGAAAAACTGGCTATCAGGACAGTTTACGGTATCGTAAATGCAGGCAGAAACTCTGCTTAGCAATTATTCATTGTTAAAATGCCCCCGGAAATATCTGAATTTTCGGGGGCATTTCATGAGCAGAATCGCGCTTTTTTAAGAGAGCTGATTAATAAATGATCTTACCTGCAGAAGTTACAATAGATGCAATACGAACAGCATCAAAAACACGCTCTTCTGTAGCACCCAATCCTAAGATTGATTTTTCATGTGCATTCACACACATTTCACATCCATTTACGGCAGAAACAGCCAGGCTCATCAGTTCGAAGAACTCTTTACCTGTTACCGGGCTGCTCATTAATTGCATGCGTACACGGGCAGGAATCTGCGTATATTTTTCTTTTCCGGTAAAGTGACGGAAACGATAAAATACGTTGTTTAAGGCTAATAAAGAAGCGCAACCGGCAGCTTCAGCAATCTCCTCAGGGGTAGCTTCCTTTGCAATTGCCTGTTTCTCGAAAAATTCAGTAAGTACTTTATTGTTATTGTTTACAGCAATACTTAAAGCAAGCAATGCACATTCTTTTTCAGTCATATGTGCTGAAGTAAATGTACTGGTAAAGTTCAGCTTCAAGTCTCTTACATACCTTGAATTACCTTTTTCCAATAAATGAAGTCCTTCATTTCTGTAATCGGCATTTAGTCCTACAACAGCTAGTAATTCTTGTATAGTTTCAGTTATTTCACTCATTTTATGTTTTTTTGGATATAAAAAATCCCTGCAAAATGCATTTACAGGGATTTTTTATAAGGAATTAAATTATACAGTTAAAGTAGCTTCACCTTTTTCCCAGTTACAAGGACAAAGTTCATCAGTTTGTAAAGCATCTAATACTCTTAAAACTTCTTTAACATTACGGCCAACGCTTAAATCATTAGCACTTGCCCAACGGATAATACCTTGCGGGTCGATAATGAAAGTTGCACGGTAAGCGATTTTTTCAGTTGGCTCAAGAATATCCAAAGCTTCAGCTAATGACTTTGAAGTATCAGCAAGCATTGGGAATTTTAAACCGCGTAAATCATCATGATTGTGTCTCCAGGCCAAATGCACATTCTCAGAATCAGTAGAAGCACCAATTAAAGTAGTGTCACGGTCACGGAATTCACCAAAATTAGCATTGAATTCAGCTATTTCAGTAGGGCAAACGAAAGTAAAATCTTTTGGCCACCAGAACATGCAAGTCCACTGGTTGTTCTCATTTACTAAAGTATCTGACGTTAATGTTTCGAATTCTTTACCTTTTTCTATGCTAACTACAGCAGGTTTTGAATACGCTGGAAATTGTTCACCTATATTTATCATAATATTATTGTTTTCGTTGCGCAAAGGTACATCAATCTAAATCCTTAAGCAACCCAATTGAATACATTACAGATCATTAATATTGATGCCTATATAGACATAAGCTATAATTAACGCTCATCAATTAGAATTCATCTATTTAGTTTTCAGTGTGGTTTCAAATAGTTTAAATATTCTTTTATACTCATCCGTCCAGCTGGAGGGTTGGGTAAAGCCATGATCTTCAACAGGGTAAACAGCTAACTCCCAGTTGTTTTTACCTAATTCTATGAAACGCTGACTTAACCTGACAATGTCCTGGAAATGAACGTTTACATCTACCATACCATGGCACATTAAAAGATTTCCTTTCAGTCCCGCAGCAAAATAGATAGGAGAACTGCGTTTATAGGCCAGTTCATCATTGTAGGGTTCATTCAAAATATTAGAGGTATAGCCATGGTTATAATGTGCCCAGTCAGTCACCGATCTCAATGCCGCCCCGCTGGCAAAAACATCTGCTTCTTTGAACAAAGCCATCAGGGTTATAAATCCACCATAAGATCCGCCATACAATCCTACATGCTTGGGATCCACATTGTATTTCTCTACCAGCAATTTTACACCGTCAGCCTGATCGGTAAGATCCTTGCCGCCCATGTGGCGATAAATACCTGTACGGTGATCTCTTCCATATCCCGAACTTCCGGTATAATCAATATCAATCACGGTATAACCGTTATCAGCCAGCATATTGTTAAACATATACTCCCTTGAATACTGACTCCACCAGTAATGCACGTTCTGCAGGTAACCTGCACCATGTACAAAAACTACAGCAGGACGGTTTACATCAGGTTTTGTTGCCGGATAAATACGCGCGTACACGTCTGCTCCATACCTGTTTTTAAATGAAATGAGCTCTGGCTCTCTCCAGGCATAGGCTTTAAATTCCGGGGAGGTCGACTCCGTAACTTTTACAGCTTTTGCGCCTGCTTTATTCGCCTGAATATATAATTCCCATGGTTTGTTCATGTAGGAATAATTAATGGCCAGCCATTTTTCATCAGGAGACAGGGTAACTTCATTGCCTCCTTTCATTCCGGTAATTTTAACAGGTGTACCACCTCCAACCGCGATACGATAGAAATGTGTAATTCCAGGATGTTCTATATTGGCGGTAAAATAAAAAGTCTTTTTGTCGCCGGACAACTGCAGCTGCTGCACTTCCCACTTACCGGAAGTCAGTTGTTTTTTCTCTCCGGTCGTTACATTTGCTGTATACAGGTGAGCATATCCGCTTTTTTCGCTCTGAAAATAAATTTGCTGATTATCGATCCAGCCAAAATTTCTCGGGCCTATACCAGGACCACCAATCCAGGCCTCATCCCTTTGTCTGTCTATTACCGTTACATTGCCGGTTGCAATATTGATTTTCAGGATCCACAGATCCTTGTTATCCTGTGATTCAGCCATCGCCACAGCGACAGTTCCCTCAGCATTCCAAAGTGTAGCAGAAATGGAAACTTTTCTATCTTCATTATTTTTCTTCGCCTCTTCCAGTTTTTTCGGATAATCTTTCAGATAATCAGGCAGGTCTTTGATTCCCGTAATCTGCTCATGATGTATTTTGTAGATGGTATCACGCTGCTGATCATAAATGAAACTCTCCGAGGTTGGCAATGGTTCCCCTACTTTAGTCCTTCCATGAATATCCTCTGTATAACCAGATGCAGTAACGTAATTGGGTACGAGGGTAGACTTACCTTCTTCTCCCGCCGTAAACAGCTTATAGGTCACGTAACGGCCATCAGGACTGATTGTAACAGCTGTGAGAAACTTATCATCGAGATAAATAGGCTTTAATGATTTTTCCGGTGCCATCAGACCTGAGCGACCAAAATTAAATGGTGCCTTTGGTTTGGCATTTCTAATGACATCAAACAGCTCTGTCTGTTCGTTCTTAAGCCAGATATCCTGCTCATTCTTTTTACCTGCAGCAGCAGGACGTTTGCCTTTTACAAAGTTGGTTAACTGCCGGATGGTGTTCGACTTTAAATCGAGTGTAAAAAGGTTATCTCCTCTTTGAAAAGCGATCACATCGTTTTTTAAAAACACAGGGTTACTTTCACGCTCCGCTGTATGGGTTAAGCGCTGTTTGGTGTGCAACTTCGGCTGGTATAAATAGAGGTCACCAGATTGCTCTGTAATCCCGAGCGTTCGGTAGGTATTAAAGATATAATCGGTTGTGATTTTCCGGTCCGCTTCAGCAGTATCTGCAAGTACCGGCTTAAGCACATTCAGGTTAACCTGATACAAACTGCTTTTATCCTTTTGTCCGGGGTTCCAATCGAAATAAACCGTTTTACTATCCGCAGACCAGCGGTAATTTGATGGTGGGATGCCCAGCCATTTCTGGTCGCGCATAATCTTTTCTACAGTTAAAACAGGTTTTTCCTGTGCTTGAGCGGCGATACTGCCCAGCAGAAATAAAAAGCAGAGTTTCTTCATGAATTGTTTAGGTTATGCCTGCAATTTATAAAAAAACCTTTTGCTTTACTACCCTACTCTCACGGATGTCATCGTTAATGAGCCACCTATCGCTTTATCATTAAAAAGTGACACTTCTTCCTTACCATTTTGCAGACCCAAAGTATACAACAGAGGCAAATAATGCTCCGGCGTAGGAATGGCCAGCAGCGCTGCAGTTCCTAAATTCCGGTAATTCATTAATGGCTGATGGTCGCCGTTCATGATCATAGTTTTAAACCGGTCATTGATGTCCATCGCCCAGTCATAACCGCCACCCTGCATCATATCCCAGTTCACCATTCTCAGGTTATGGACCATATTACCACTTCCCATGATCAGCACACCTTTCCGCCGCAACTGGTATAATTCTCCCGCAAGCTCATAATGTGCTTTCGGACTTTTATTGTAATCTATACTCAGCTGCAATACCGGGATGTCTGCCGCCGGAAACATATGCTTCAGGATCGTCCAAGCGCCATGGTCAAGTCCCCAGTCGTGATCCAGCGTCACTTCCGTACTTTCGATCAGTTCAGCCATTTCCACTGCGAGTTCCGGGCTGCCGGGAGCAGGATATTGTGCATCGAACAAAGCCTTTGGAAAACCACCAAAATCGTGGATCGTTTCCGGAAAACTCATCGCTGTTACCGCTGTACCAGGCGTAAACCAATGTGCGGACACTACGATTACTGCTTTTGGAATAGGTAATGTAGCACCAATATCTGCCCATTTATTACTGAATTCATTATCCTCAATGCCATTCATCGGCGATCCATGCCCGATAAAAAATGCAGGCATCAGCTCCCCCTGTACCGGAAGGCTTGCAGTTAAATTCTTAATTTCTGATAGGTTTGCCATAATTTCTCTGCTATAAAAAAAGGGTTGTATTAAAGCGTTCGCTTTATATACAACCCCATAATGCTATTATTAAGACTTATTTAGCCTGAACAAATTCCAGGTTTAAATTGATCTTAACATCTTTGGAGACACCCATTCCGGTTGGATCATACTTGATGTTATAATCTAAACGGTTAATCGTGGTTGTCGCGTTGAAACCCGCTTTAGTATTCGACTGCTGGTCTTTCGCTGTGCCACCATAAACAACCGCAAATTTAACATCCTTAGTTACGTCGCGAATAGTCAGTTTACCACTTAATTCGTAATTGTTACCTTTCAGTTTTTTGAAAGATGAACCTACAAAAGTCATCGTCGGGTATTTAGCTGCATTAAAGAAATCATCTGTTTTCAAGTGATTATCACGCATTTCAACACTTGTGCTGATACTATTAACGTCTACTGTAAAGTTAATCTTTGCATCTGTTAAATCTGGTTTGGCCGCATCAACAGTACCTTCAAATTTTTTGAATGAACCGTCAACAAAGGAAATACCCATATGCTTCACTTCGAAGTTCACGAAAGAGTGCATAGGATCAATCGTCCATTTGGTTTGTGCAAAAGATGCCGCACTTATAGAAAGTGCTACAAAAAATAAAAATACTTTTTTCATAATCATATTTGTTAGCTGAATTGTATCACAAAGGTAAAGACCTGATGACCATTCCGCCTTGATGTATGGTAAGAAATACTTATTTCTTCGCAATTGTACTTTTTACCGTACCGCAATCATACATTTCACTGCCATAATATGGGTTCTGAATTGTTTTGGCATCACTCAGCCAGCTAAACCTTCCCATTGGGCAATACTGTACAAAGGCATCTTTTTTATTTATTTTGAGCGCTTCTGTAAGCTTAATGAATGAAGTGCTGATACCTTCAAAACTTTTACGCTGACTTTTTATATCGGCCGCCTTGGCTAATTCACCGGCACCGGTACGAATCAGCGCAGATTGCTCCATCCATAATTCATGCTGTGCGTCATTTGCGAATCCCTGGTGAGGAACTGCTTTCAGTGCTGCCTGTAAAACCAATGCAGCCTTTCCGGCATCCTCAAACTGATCTGCTGCCAAAGCATTTTTCAGCGAGTAATAGCTTTCTAAGCTAGTATTAAATTTATCAGACACTTGTTTAGTCTGTGCATGAGTTGAAGACACTGAAAGGCTTAAAAACAGTGCTATACTTAAAATTATCGTTTTCATCATCAAAAAATTAAAGAAGGATCTACTCCTCCGGTTTTATAAAACATTAAAAAAATTAAATTCGGCTCTTGCCAGGTACATATTCTTGTTGTACCTGCCGGGTATATCACCAGCCACCTGGAATCTGTATCCTAAATCTATGCGCGTTCTGCTGTTAATAATCACCTGAACAGCAGGTGCCAGATCCACATATGTCTTTCCATTTGCGGGATTTGTTTTTCCGAGCATCTCAAAATAGATATTGAAATTGGGCTGATTGTAATTTTTATACACAAAAGGAAGCACCAGGTAACCAGAGGATAAACTGTATCCCAGTAACTGATCCGGGCGTGGCATTCCTGCTATTTGTTTACTTTCCACATCAAATGCCTTAGTATAACTCAGTGTAGCAGACAGGGCTAATTTATGCAATAACTGCGTTACAACCACTCCTCCCTGTACACCGCTATTATCTCCTTCTAAATTGATATCCTCGGTGTAAGTAGGGCGTTTACTCGTGCTTAGTCTTCCGAATGCTGCGGCACGTAAATGCTGTTGCGTTCCGTCGACAGATAAGAAGCGGTATTTCGCATACAAACTTCCGCCTTCCAGCCTGTATTTACCGTCCATATCAGAGAAAAACCCCTGGGCATGTGCCATCAGGTTTTTATTAAAACTGACCATCAATTCAGGAATTGTCCGGTTCATGGCACCAGCATTTAAAATTCCCTCATTAGTCACCCTGATGCCTATAGATTTAGCCGCCATGTTACTTGCTGGCTCAGTAAAAACATATAATTCCTGCGCCTGAATGCGCAGGCTCGCGCAGAGCAGTAAAAATACTGCAGTCAATTGATAAAATCTCATCCGGGCTGCTTAGATGCTTAAATGAAAAATACGTGTTTCCTTACCTTCCACAACACCTTTTCCAGTCAGGTAGGCCGGAGACTTAAATTCAGCAGCGTTTTTTTTGAATGCCGATGAAGTAATAAAATCCTTATCAAGGATTTTCGCAGTTACAGGACCGTCCAGCGTTTTGCTCTTTGCATTTACAAACTGAAATACTGCACCGTCAAGTTTTGCCAGTCCGCTCTCATCTACGGTTGTATTTTTGAAGTTGATCGTCGCAGAAAGATCACCTACAGAGAAACCCGCATCCTGCACTTTGTCTCTGATCTCATCCATATTTACCTGTTCATTGTTTTTGAAGGTAAGCACAAAAACATTTCTGTTCAGGTCTGGCGTAACAGACTCAATGAAACCAAGACTTTTAAGTGATGTTTCCGTAGCGCGTGAGCACATAGAGCAGGTAAGCCCGTTAACTTGTACCTCTGCTTTTGAAATTTGTTGTGCAAAGGTGTTTGCACTAATAAAAAGGATTGAAAGTATGATAAATGATTTGATCGTTTTCATAATTGAAATTTTTGTAAAAGATGTTGAAATAAATTAAACGCATCGCTTCATACCGGTCATACCGATAGCAAGCAGGTAATTCATTCCTGGTCTAATTTCTGAAAACGCAGTTATAGGCATATAAAGACAGCTTCGCTGAGAGCGGTGGTGCTTTATTTTCTGCCTTGCTGAAGAGCTTTGGAAGAACTTCTTTAATCAGGCCCGAAATAAAAGGGGCAATAAACAACTGAATACTATAGTTCTTAGGTAAATCAACTTTCAAACCGGACTGATGGCTGTCTTTGATCTTCGCATCTACAGCCGTATTCTTGCAGCAGTTATTTTCAGCAGACGCCTTTTTGGTCATTTTACATGTTCCGCAACGCGCTACTTCGGTGAAATGAACAGAAGCCAGTTTACCCCCGCAAAAATGCAGACTCAGTGCAACACCGATTACGCTAATCAGGTAAAAGGCACACAAGCCAAGGGTTATTTTCTGTTTCAAATTCATTCGTTATACAAACTTAATGATAATTAATTAAAAAACAGTTTCTCCGTCAGAGATTTTCATAAAGCAAAATTCTCTATATCTTAGCAGCTCAATCTAACCGCTTATGAAATTTCTTGCTACACTCCTGCTGTCTCTATGGCTGATTACGGCCTTCGCTGCCAGGCCAAAACACAGCTATATCCGGATAAAGACAGACCAGGGAGAGTGTATCATCATGCTCTACAATGCCACGCCTCAACACCGTGACAACTTCATTAAACTGACTAAAGAAGGCTTTTATAACGGGACAATCTTTCACCGGGTGATTAAATCATTTATGATCCAGGGAGGTGACCCTGATTCCAGGAATGCGCAGCCGGGCAAAGAACTTGGCAATGGTGATGTGGGCTATACGATCCCTGCAGAATTCCGCGATAGCCTCTTTCATAAAAAGGGGGTACTCGCTGCAGCAAGAGATGATAATCCGGCAATGGCTTCCAGTGGCTGCCAATTCTACATTGTCCAGGGTAAAAAATTCAGTCCGGCGCAATTGGACAGCATGGAGATCAGGAGGCTGCATTTTAAGATTCCGACCGCACAACGTGCAGTATATGAAACTTTGGGCGGTTCGCCTCACCTCGACAGAAAATATACAGTTTTTGGAGAAGTAGTTCAGGGAACTGACCTGGTAGATAGCATTGCAATTATGCCTACAGGTGCAAACGACCGGCCTAAGGTGGACGTAAAAATGACAGTCACGCTGCTCAAGCGCCGTGAAGCAAGAAAAATAGAAAAAAAACTCAGGCTAAAAACGGCCGCATAATATATAGAAAACACAACAAATGAAGATCATCTCTTATAATGTAAACGGAATACGTGCAGCTTCAACAAAAAACTTCTTTGGCTGGCTGAAGGCGACTGACGCAGATATGATCTGCCTTCAGGAAGTAAAAGCATTACCTGTGCAAATTCCGGAAATCATTGCCTTAATTGAAGAGCTGGGCTATCACCATTACTGGTTCAGTGCAGAAAAAAAAGGCTATAGTGGTGTGGCCATTCTCAGCAAAATTAAGCCCAATCACGTGGAATATGGTTGCGGAGAAGAATGGATAGACAAGGAAGGACGCATTTTAAGGGCTGATTTTGACACCTTCTCTTTGATGAGCGTCTATCTTCCATCCGGATCATCCGGAGATGAGAGACAGGTTAAAAAGTATGAATTTATGTCATTCTTCCACACTTATATCACCAATCTGCGCATTAGTATCCCGAATCTCATCGTTTCCGGTGATTACAACATCTGTCATGCAGCAATTGATATTCACAATCCTAAATCGAACGCTAAATCTTCCGGTTTCCTGCCAGAGGAAAGGGAATGGATGGGGGTCTTTCTTGACAGCGGATTAATTGATACTTTCCGCCAGTTTAACAAGGATCCGCATCACTATACCTGGTGGAGTTACAGAGCCGGGTCAAGAGCAAAGAACCTCGGATGGCGTATCGATTACCATCTGGCCACAGCTCCAATGCTGGAAAGACTGAAAAACGTAAAAATTCTGCCCGATGCGATCCATTCAGATCACTGCCCGATCCTGCTTGAACTGGATGCTTGAGTGCTGAAATAAACAATCCGCTCCGGCGTAATACACAAATCCAGACGGATATCATTCACGTGGGTATCAGCAATGGTACCCACACTACTAAAAAAACACAATCCTGCTTTAATGCAATTTTGTCCTTCAAGGAAGCGGTCATAAAATCCTTTCCCATACCCTACACGATAACCGCGGTCATCAAAGGCCAGTAAAGGTACAATCACCATATCTATTTTTCCCGTATACTGTTCTTCCTGCATAGGTTCCAGGATATTGAAGATACTCTTCTGTAAATCTTCTTCTCCTTTAAAAGTATGGTGTGTCATTAAAGCTGTACTGAAATCTGCCCGGGGCACCAGAATGTGTATCTGCGGCTGATGAATCCGCAGCCAGTTGATCAGCAGAAAGGTATCTGGTTCATTTTTCTCCACGATGGGCAAAAAAATATGCAGTGTATGTATGTTTTTAAAATCCAGCGTTGAAAATTTAGTCAGCAGGGCTGCATTTAACGCGGCAATTGCTTCCCTTGTCAGCCCCCTTCTATCGGCCATAGCGCCTTTTCTGATCTCCGCTTTGTTCATTCCGCAAGTTAGGAATTCCTGTAAAAAAATATGGCTTCGGGAACCACTCCGAAGCCAAAATCAACCTAAACCTAAAACTAAACTATGAAAATTCTTATTTTACTCTTTCTATGTAATCGCCTGTGCGTGTATCAACTTTGACTTTATCGCCCTGATTCACAAACATCGGCACTTTTATTTCTACTCCTGTCTCCACCGTTGCGTATTTCAATGCACTAGTAGAAGTATCGCCTTTTACAGCAGGCTCTGTGTAAGTGATTTCCAATTCTACATGAGCAGGTGTCTGCGCCATGATTGGCTCTTCACTTTCAAATGCAATCACTACATTCATTCCCTCTTTTAAGAATTTAATTGAATCCCCGAATAATAGCCTGGGAATGTTAAACTGCTCAAAAGAACTATTATCCATTACAACAAGGAAATCTCCATCCTCATATAAATACTGATAATCATTGGTTTCCACACGGCAAATTGTCACCTCTTCATCTGTACGGAACCTGTACTCAACTAACTTACCGGTTTTAACATTGCGCATTCTCGCTTGATAGAATGCTCTTAAATTTCCAGGAGTACGATGAAGAAACTCTTCAACAGCGACTAATTCTCCGTTGAACCGAAGAACATTACCACTTTTTACTTCTGACGCTTTTGCCATTTTTTATATTGTTATGATCGCATTTCGCACTAAGTAAACGCTCATTGTAATCAGGTTATTATACCCTTCTAAAAATAAACGCTTTCTTTGAAATTTTGCCTAAACCAACAGCCGTATTTCGTGCCGCAAAGGTAAAGACTATTTATCGATCTCACAATAGCTATTTGCAAAAATATTTATTAAGTGAAAATACGCCTTGATTCGTGACACTTCACTTGCAAATGAAGCCTAATTATTGCTATTTGTAGTCCATAATCTGGATCTGGCGCGTACAAAAAGAATATTCTTCTTCCTGATTTGAGCCTACAAAAACCAATCTGTCTGTACTGAATCTGCTGATGAGTTCATGGTACCAGACCATTCCCTGCCTGTCCAGATTGGACGTTGGTTCGTCCAGCAGCAGTATTGGGGTATCTGTACAGCAGGCTAAAGCAAGCTTGGTACGCTGCTTCATACCAGAAGAAAAATATTTAAGGGCTTTATCCTGCGCGCTGCCCAGGCCCAGCAGATCCATTAACTGAGCTGCATTGATATCCGGATGGAAATTTTTGAATTTAAAATGAAAATCTATCGTCTCCTGCAGCGTAAATTCCTCTACCAGATCCAGGTAAGGGGCCGCAAAACTGATCTGTTTATATATTTTTTCTACAGGAATTTCCTGCTCGCCGGCATATACAATCGTGCCTTCAGAAGGTGCAAGGCTACCCAATATTACACTTAATAAGGTCGACTTTCCCGAGCCATTGGGCCCGAGGATGGCATATTTACCGGCAGAATGAAAAGAATAAGTGAAATTTCTGAAAATCCATTCCTTATTAAATCTTCTGCCGGCATCCTTTAAATCGATCTTCAAAATTAAGGTGTTTTAGCTTCCTGATCCAAAGCCTTTCATCACACCCCTGTTTGAATTACGGATAAAATCAACTATTTCATCCCTGATTTCAGTAGGTGCAAATTCTGCTTCTATTTTATCCAGTGCTTTGGTTACGTTATTATGCTTTACAAATAATACCCTGTAAATCTCCTGGATTTCGTTGATCTTCTCCGAAGAAAAACCACGTCTCCTCAAACCTACAGAATTGATTCCCGCATAAGAAAGTGGCTCTCTTGCCGCTTTAACATAAGGAGGAACGTCTTTTCTTACCAGTGAACCGCCAGTTACGAATGCATGTGAACCAACTTTAACAAACTGGTGTATTGCTACCAGTCCCGCCAGAACTACATAGTTACCGATAGTGATGTGTCCTGCCAGCGTAGTGCTGTTAGAAAAAATGCAATGATCACCAACTTCACAGTCGTGCGCAATGTGGGAATAAGCCTGTATAAGGCAATTACTTCCAATTACAGTCTTCCACTTGTCTTTCGTCCCTCTGTTAATTGTAACGCATTCTCTGATCGTTGTATTGTCACCAATCTCTGCTGTAGTTACCTCCCCGGCAAACTTGAGATCCTGTGGCACGCCTGAAATCACTGATCCGGGAAAAATCCGGCAGTTTTTACCAATACGTGCGCCGTCCATAATTACAACATTCGATGCAATCCATGTACCTTCTCCAATCACAACATCCTTATGGATAACTGCAAATGGCTCAATAATAACGTTATCCGCAATTTTGGCATCGGGATGTATATATGCTAAGGGTTGAATCATGATACGCGTTCGCTTTCTTTTACTTTTGAAATTTGTGCCATCATTTCTGCTTCAACAACGACTTTGTCTCCTACCATACCTACACCTTTCATCTGTGCAATTCCCCTGCGGATTGGCTCCATCAGGTCACACCTGAAAACGATAGTATCACCTGGTAAAACCTGTGCCCTGAATCTTACTTTATCTATTTTCAGGAAGTAAGTCAGGTAGTTCCTTGGATCCGGAACCGTACTCAGCACCAGGATTCCTCCTGTCTGTGCCATCGCTTCGATCTGTATTACACCCGGTAATACCGGTGCGCCCGGAAAATGTCCTTTGAAGAACTCTTCGTTCATCGTCACATTTTTCACTCCAACCACATGTGTTTTAGACAGTTCAAGAATTTTATCTATAAACAGAAAAGGCTGTCTGTGCGGCAGTATATCCATGATCTGCACCACATCATATAATGGTTTTACAGATGGATCATATACTTTCTGTACTTTTTTGTTTTTCTCTTTTTTTATTGCTGCCTTTATTTTTTTAGCAAAGGCAATATTAGCCGCATGGCCTGGTCTCGCAGCCATGATATGCCCTTTCAGGTATGTCCCAACCAATGCAAGGTCACCAATCATATCCAGCAATTTATGGCGTGCCGGCTCATTCTGATACCGCAGCTCCATATTATTCAGTATACCCTGAGGGGCAACTTCTATTTTTTCCCTGTTAAAGATCTTGGCAAGGTGATCTAACTCATCCCGGGTTACTTCTTTATCAACAATAACAATTGCATTATTTAAATCACCACCCTTAATCAGGTTATTCTGCAACTGGTATTCCAGCTCATGCAGAAAACAGAAAGTACGGCAGGAAGAAATCTCTTCCTTAAATTCTGCAATGCTGGAAATTACCGCATGCTGACTACCCAGAACAGGAGAATTATAATCGATCATACAAGTAAACCTGTAATCGTCCAGTGGCATCGCCACAATCTCTACCTTCCTGTCAGATTCAGTATAAATGATGTTATGAGGAATCTGGAAATACTCACGGTCAATACTCTGATGTACAATACCAGCACTTTCCAATGCTTCAACAAATAAGATTGCGCTGCCGTCCATGATAGGCATTTCCGGCCCATCCAGTTTCATCAGGATATTATCCAGATCCATACCCACTAAAGAAGCCATTACATGCTCTACAGTACTGATACTGGCCCCATTCTGAGTTACGGTTGTTCCTCTTGCAGTATCTGTTACATTATCGCAATCTGCGTCAATTATCGGCTCTCCGGGTAAATCCGTTCGCTGAAACTTGAACCCATGATTTTCCGGCGCCGGACAAAAAGTTAAGGTAACATTCGCTCCTGTATGCAAGCCTACCCCCTGTACAGAAACTTCGTTTTTTATAGTTTTTTGTTTAACGTTCATTATTGTTTTGTGTGGTACTAAAGTCTTTATGTTTGGCTTTATCTGCGACTGCAGCTTCTAAATTTGCTATTCTCTTATTCATACCCGGCAGGTCCCTGAACAGTACAGAAGCACGCATCCAGTTTCTTAATGGCTGAGCAGGCGAACCGTGCCATTGTTTATCCTCTTCAGTAATACTGAAGTTAATTCCTGCCTGTGCACCCAGCTGTGTCCCTTTTGCAAGCGATAAATGGCCGGCGATGCCCACCTGACCTCCAATAAGAGATTGTTCTCCGATTTTTGTACTGCCTGAAATTCCTGCCTGTGCAGCAACTACAGAGTTAGCACCGATCTCCACATTATGGGCAATCTGAATCAGGTTATCCAGCTTCACTCCTTTTCTGATAAAAGTAGAACCCATTGTAGCACGATCTATTGCTGTATTGGAACCGATCTCTACATCATCTTCAATAACAACATTTCCAATCTGCGCAATTTTAGAGTAAGTGCCATCCGGCTGAGGAGCAAATCCAAAGCCATCACTGCCTATTACCGTATTGGAATGAATGGTAATCCTGTTCCCTAAAACAGAACGGACATACACTTTAACACCAGGATAAAGGATACAGTCTGCGCCAATTACGGCATCCTGCCCGATAAAAACCTGCTGATAAATTTTACAGTTGTCCCCAATCACCGCATTCTCTCCGATGTAGGAGAATGCACCAACAAACACATTCTTCCCTATTTTAGCAGAGGGATGTATAAAAGAAGGTTGCTCAATTCCGGTTTGTACCGAAGACATATTCAATGCTTCATTATACTTATCCAGCAAAACGGAAAAAGCACTATAAGGATCCTTCACCTTAACCAAAGTGCAGGACACGGGTTGTGAAGGGAAAAAGTCGGTTCCAACAATTACAACCGAAGCTTCAGTTGTATATATATAATTCTCGTACTTTCGGTTTGATAGAAAACATAACGCACCTTTCTTTCCGTCCTCTATTTTTGAAAGTTCTGAAACTGTAACATTTTCATCACCTTCAACGATCCCACTTAAAAAGTCGCTTATCTGCTTGGCAGTAAATTGCATTCTACAAAGTTAAATGTTAAATTGATATGAACAAATAAACTCAAGCCGTTAATTTATGGCCAGTTTAAAATTTAAGGCTAAAAACGGTATTAAACATTAAATATTTTGTTAAATAATGCTAAATTATTCTTGGATAGCATAATATGTGCTTTCTGACAGTTTTGTCCAGCGATTCCAGATTGGACAAATCAGATGCTTTTGCGATATCGATAGTGGTATTATTTTTTAACAATATGTTTATTGAGCTGTTTCCTGCTTTTGCATCGTAAGCCCTGTTCATAATCGTATCTGTAAACACAAAATAAGCAGCGTCTTCCCCGCTGATTTCCAGCGTTAACGCTGTACTCTCCAGAATGGCCTGTATTCTGCTCTCTTCTGCCGGTACATTTCCCATTTCTACCTTATACAGATTTCTGTTCACCAACATTTTACATAGCATAGACAAAATTCTGTCTTTATGGTCTGCCCAGGCTTTCACAGAAGCAAAAATGTCCTGATCATCCAGCTTGGCAAATTGCGCTAAGTGTGCATCAGTTTCAAAGAACTCCTTCTCAGAAATATGATGCTGAAGAAAATGCTGCAAGGCCGGAGTAGCAAATAAAACAGCTCCGTTAATAGCCAGAAATTTGGCTCTTTTAAGAATTTTAACCAGCAATTGTTCCCCTGCAATCACCGTTTTATGGAGATAAACCTGCCAGTACATCAGTCGCCGGGCTATCAGGAACTTCTCAATAGAATAAATCCCCTTTTCTTCAATAACTAAATGATCATCAGCGATATTGAACATTTTGATGATCCTGTCAAAACTGATTACTCCCTCACTTACACCTGTAAAAAAGCTATCGCGGTTCAGGTAATCCATCCTGTCCAGGTCCAGCTGACTGGAGATGAGCTGGTGAAGAAACTTTTTAGGGCATTTCCCGGTAAAAATCTCTATTGCCGCCGTTAATTTCCCATCAAATTCCTTATTCAACCGCTCCATCATGAACATTGAAATAGACTCATGGTGAATTCCGTTCACCAGCGCGTGCTCCAATGCATGTGAAAAGGGGCCATGACCAATGTCATGCAATAGTATAGCAATAGTAGCGCCCTCTTCTTCGTCCTTTGAAATCTCATGTCCCTTACTGCGAAGCACTTCAATGGCAAGACTCATCAGATGCATTGCACCAAGTGCATGGTGAAACCGTGTATGCAGCGCACCGGGATAAACCAAATGTGTCATTCCCAGTTGTTTAATATACCGCAGCCGCTGAAAATAGGGA
Organism: Pedobacter sp. MR2016-24; assembly: GCF_026239655.1. Lineage (GTDB taxonomy): Bacteria > Bacteroidota > Bacteroidia > Sphingobacteriales > Sphingobacteriaceae > Pedobacter. The sequence continues at coordinate 112,961 of NZ_JAPIVO010000001.1, forward strand.
TGTGATATCAAATCAAATACCAGCTCTGAGGGGATATTTATGAATCCGTATACCGGATCATTTATTATTTTCTTTTTGTTCAATCCTGATAAAATAAATTATACGGTACAAAAATTGCTATTTTTATCGATACTAAAGGAAGGTCTACTTCTTTTTTTGATTATTTACAACATATATATACAATCATGCAGGAAACCAAGATTCTATGGGCCGACGATGAGATCAACTTATTAAAACCACATATTTTACTTTTAAACGAAAAAGGATACCACGTAACTACATTCACCAATGGGAACGATGCACTGGAGGCTTTTGGAAAAGAGCATTTCGACCTCGTATTTCTGGATGAAAATATGCCGGGAATGAGCGGACTGGAAACATTGTCTGCCATAAAAAACATAAAGAGTGATGTACCTGTAGTGCTCATTACCAAAAGTGAAGAGGAAAACCTGATGGAGGATGCCATCGGTTCAAAAATAGACGACTACCTGATAAAGCCTGTTAATCCAAAACAGGTGCTGTTAACGATTAAAAAGATTATTGACAATAAACGCCTGATCAGTGAAAAGACTTCCATGGCTTACCAGCAGGATTTCAGACGACTGGGTATGACATTAAATGACAGGTTAAGTTACGAAGAATGGATTGAAGTTTACAAAAAACTGGTATTTTGGGAACTGGAGCTGGAAAAACTGGATGATCCGCAGATGCATGAGATCCTGACCATGCAAAAATCTGAAGCCAATGCACAGTTTTCAAAATTCATTGAAGACAATTACTTAGGCTGGGTAAACGGGAAAGAAAAAGCCCCGTTGTTGTCTAATGATCTGCTTAAAAAGAAAGTTTTCCCTCATATTAACACGACTACTCCTGTTTTTTTCATCCTGATCGATAATTTGCGTTATGACCAGTGGAAAATTATCAATCCGCTGATTACTGAATATTTCAGACTGGATGAGGAAGATACCTATTCCAGCATCCTGCCTACTGCAACGCAGTATGCACGTAACTCTATTTTCTCGGGATTAATGCCGCTGGAAATGGAAAAACGTTTCCCTACCCTGTGGCAGAATGATGATGATGAAGGCGGAAAAAATATGCATGAGGAAGCATTTCTTGCAGATCAGCTGAAACGCAGTTTAAAAAAAGACTGCAAATTCAGTTACCATAAAATACTGACTTATGATGATGGTAAAGCACTGAATGAGCAGATGAACAATCTGTTGCAAAATGACTTTAATGCGATCGTCTATAACTTCGTAGACATGCTGTCACATGCACGTACTGATATGCAGATGATCCGTGAGCTCGCAAATGATGATGCGGCATACCGCTCTTTAACACTGTCATGGTTTGAGCACTCTCCTTTGCTGGAACTGCTAAAAAAACTCTCTCAGAAACAAGTCAAAGTAGTTATTACCACGGATCATGGTACCATCAGGGTGAAACATCCCAGTAAGGTAATCGGCGACAGGAATACAAATACCAACCTCCGCTATAAACAGGGCAGAAACCTGAATTATAATGCAAAAGAAGTATTCCTGATTAAAAATCCGCATGAAGCCCAGCTGCCAAAAATCAATATCAGCTCTAATTATATTTTCGCAAAAGAAGACCGTTATTTTGTCTACCAGAATAACTATAATCAGTTTGTGAACTATTATAATGAGACTTTCCAGCACGGCGGAATCTCATTAGAAGAAATGATCATTCCCATTGCAACTTATAGCACAAGATAATTTTTAAACATGAATATTGAGGTAAACAGCCTTGGTGAATTGAGCAATGCAGCAAAAGCATTGCTCAATTTTGCTGAAAATGAAAGGATAATTATTTTTGAAGGAGATATGGGTGCCGGAAAAACCACCTTTATCAAGGTATTCTGTGCAGCACTAGGCGTAGCAGACAACGTAACCAGTCCCACTTTTTCCATCGTAAATGAATATGCGGCGACAGCAGGTACCGTATATCATTTTGATTTTTACAGGATTAAAAATCTGCAGGAGGCTTATGATTTAGGCTATGAAGAATACTTCTATTCCGGAGATTACTGCCTAATCGAGTGGCCCGAACGTATCGCCGAATTACTGCCGGATAGCTATGTGAAGGTGACCATCACTACACTGGCGCCTGACAAAAGAATGTTCTCGTTTAGTAAATTTTTTTAGTAATTTCAATCCCATAAATATATCAGATATACCATGGCTACAGGATTACGCGAAGAAATGGCCTCAATTGCACAGAAAGGATTGCTGCAGCCCAAAGAGACCCTTTCAGAATTAAAGCAGAAAAGCAATAGTCTTTATATCGGCATCCCAAAAGAGATCTCTTTTCAGGAAGCGAGAATTGCACTCACCCCTCTATCGGTCGCCCTTTTAGTCAATAATGGCCATAGGGTTGTACTGGAAAGCGGTGCCGGAACCGGCGCCAATTTTTCTGACAATGATTACAGCGAACAGGGTGCACAAATATCATATAGCAAGGAAGATGTCTTCAATGCTGATATTATCGTAAAAATAGCCCCGCCCACTTTAGAAGAAGTCGAGCTCATGCACAAAGGGCAAACCCTGATCTCTGCATTGCAGATGGGCGCACTAAAAGAGGTGTACCTGAAAGCACTGCTCAACAAAAAGATCAACGCACTTTGCTTTGAAAACCTCAGAGATGAGGGTAATATATTAAGCGTTGTCCGCGCAATGAGTGAGATTGTAGGGGCAACCTCTATATTTATTGCAGCAGAATACCTGAGCAGCGTAACAGGTGGAAAGGGCTTAATGCTCGGTGGTTTTACCGGCGTTCCCCCCACAGAAATAGTCATTCTTGGAGCCGGAACCGTCGGGGAATACGCTGCCCGGACAGCACTCTCGCTCGGCGCAGAAGTTAAAGTGTTTGACAGCTCCATTTACCGCTTAAGAAGGCTGCAGAATAACCTCGGAAGCCGTGTTTTCACTTCAGTAATGCAGCCTATTGTTTTAGGTAAGGCAGTTACCACCTGTGATGTAGTCATTGGCGCTATACGTGCCACGCATGGCAGGAGCCCTTGTCTGATTACAGAAGAAACAGTAAGCAGAATGAAACCGGATTCAGTATTGATAGATGTAAGTATTGATCAGGGTGGCTGTTTTGAAACATCAGAAGTAACTAACCATAAGGATCCTGTATTCCGCAAATATGATGTGATCCATTACTGTGTGCCTAATATAGCCTCCCGGGTGCCACGTACAGCATCATATGCGCTGACCAATATCTTTACCCCAATACTGGTCGATATAGGCGACATGGGAGGATTAATGAACGTAGTATGGAACAAACCTGGGATCAGGGAAGCATTGTATATTTACCAGGGACACCTCACCAGTAAAAACCTGTCAACAATGTTTAATCTGCCTTATAAGGATATTGAACTGCTTGTTGCGGCAAATCAATAGTGAATACATGAGAGCATTTCTGATTTTTCTGCTGTTTAGTAACCTGTTAAACGGGGCATCCGGACAATCCGTAAAAAAACACAGGTTATATATCCAGGGATTTAAAGCTTACCAGGCGGCGGTAAAAAAGGATAAAAAGAAAGAACTGGTTGAAATCAAATCTGCAATACCGTCGGTAAAGCTGGATATCAGGTATGCAACGAATCATAATTTTATGCACCAGGTAATGTACCAGCAAGCGCGCGCCTTTGCGAGAAAAGAAGTGGTGGAGCAGCTGAAAAAGATCCAGCAGGAACTGTATAAAAAAGGTTATGGACTGCTGATATTTGATGGATATCGCCCTTATGCGATTACCGTAGCTTTTTATCAGAAAGCCAGTGATAAAAATTTTGTCGCCAATCCGGCAAAAGGTTCTATCCATAACCGTGGCTGCGCGGTAGACCTGACGCTCATCTCTTTAAAAACAGGCAAAGAAGTGGCAATGCCTACTCCCTATGACAGCTTTTCAGCCGCTGCGGCAGCTAATTATGCCAAAGTAAGTCCTGCAGCCTTAAAAAACAGAACCTTACTGATCAGCACTATGCAGAAATATGGCTTCACTGTAATGCCAAATGAATGGTGGCATTTTGACTATAAGGGATGGGAAAGCTATGAGCTGATGGATATCCCTTTCGGTCTTTTATAAATGAATTGCAGATAAACCAGGGCCAGTGTGGTGATGCCTGTGCAGATGAAAAAGGTGACTGGTATAGTCGATATATCATCGATGAACAACCACCCTGCCAATAATGCACCCAATCCTATTCCTGCTTCCAGAGCGATATACATGGTCGCCATAGCCTTCCCTCTATGGTCAGGATCACTTAAATCTATCGTCCAGGCATTAGCCGTTGGAGAAAGCATTCCCGTGGCCACTCCATATAGCGCTGAGGCCGACATCAGCAGAAAAGAAGAATTTGCCAGTCCGATACACAACAATGAAACAGCCAGGAGTACTAATGAAACTTTAAGTATTAAGAGTCGCCCGTAACGGTCAGAAGCCTTTCCCGCCACAAAACGGATCAACAGCGAGGTCAACGTAAACACCATAAAAAACAGTCCTTTATTTGCTGTCCCAAGGTATTTGCTCCAATCCCCTATTACTGTAAGAATAACCCCATAACTGACGTAACTCAGCAAAGTAATCAGTGCTGCCGGAATAACTTTCCACTCGATAATATCTTTACGCTGGATCTTTAAATGAGAAAAGCTGAAGCGCTTTGGTTCGAGCAAAGTTTCTCTCATATTCCACAAGATGACAATAGACAACAACGCAAATACAGAAGAGCAGTAGAATAAGATATCGATAGACCAGTGTGCTGTGATCGTACTGCCAATTGCGGGGCCGATAGCGAGACCTGTGCTGAAACATACACCATGAACGCCCATTGCTTCGCCCCAGCGGTTCTGCGGCACCAGGTCGGCCACATAAGCGGCAGTCGCGGTAGGTTTAAATCCTGTAGAAAAACCATGGATCAGACGTAAAAACAGAAAACCGGCTACCGTGGTCAGTACAGGGTAAAGGAAGCCGCAGACAAAACATACGATTGACCCTACAGCCATTACTGGCACGCGACCTACTGTATCTGTCAGTTTCCCGCTAAAAGGCCTGGAGATGCCCGCGGTAAGCGTAAATAATGCAATGATCAATCCTTTATAGTTAGCCCCTCCCATATTACTCAGGTAAGCCGGCAGCTCCGGAATCAGCATATTAAAACTTGCCGAAAAAAGAAAAGAGCTTAAGCAGACAAGGCCAAATTGTAAGGTATAAATCGATTCATCAGATTTTTGCATATCGCTGCAAAAGTAATATTAATGGCTTAGAAATGTCTAGAATTTTTCGTGGATGAAGGTCACAATCCTTGCCATTTCCTTTCTTACCTCAACCGTAGGTTGTATAAACTGATTATTCATGAAGGAAAAAAGCAGCACCTTACCTTTTTTTGTGACGATGTATCCGCTCTGGTTATAGTTGTTAGAGAAACTTCCTGTTTTACCAAATACAAAAGGATGATTCGTTTTAGGGTAAGCATTTTTAAGCGTGCCCGATTTTCCGCCGGCAGGCAACAGGCTGAACAATTCCTCTCTGGAACCTACCTCTTTATAAATATTTGATAATACTTTAATCATGTCTCTCGGTGTGATCAGGTTCATTCTAGATAAACCGGAGCCATCTACCCAATGTGGTTTATCAGGCAAATCTGACAAATACCTGGTGCTGATGTACCGGATTGCATCCGCGGTATTCAGTTGCTGCTGAAACTGGTTAGCGCAGACCAGCAGCAGTTGTTCTGCGATAAAATTATCACTTGGCAGCATCAGCTCACGCAGTACATCTGCTTTTTTCATATTATACACTGTTTTTGCATTGCTGTCTAATGGCATATGAATCAGCTGAACGGGTCTATGCAGGGTGTCTGACAACAGGCTTAAGCTGATGGCCGTACCTGTTTTATAGGGTATTTCCTGTGTAAATCCTGATGGAGCGGGACGATTGGGATAGGTAAATACATTGCTGTTAAATGATCGGGTAATTTTGAAAGTAGTATCTGTAATTGTGCTGTCTTTATAGAAACAAGAAGCGAAAAGCTGAGGTGAAACAGCGAGTTCACCATTCACCACCTTTACTTTAACCAGGTTGTCCATTAAGGGCAATTCATTGATTTCCGCCTGGTAGTAGTCGTTATAATCATCCCAGGCCCAGCCCTGGCCATAAAAGCTTCCCCTGTATCGGCCTTCAGCGAAAAACAATTTTTGAGTAGCCGATTGCAAAAAATGATAAGTATTGCCTGCCTGCAGCCTGCTTTGTAAAAAAGAAGGATCTCCATTTCCCCAAAAAATCAGCGAGTCTCCCCTGATCACATAACGTATGGATGGAATAGAGTCGGGAAGCATCTTCAAGGCGGCATAAAATGTCAGCAGTTTCATATTCGAAGCAGGTATAAAATATTTATCTGCTTCTTCCTGATAGATCAGCTTTTCAGCATTTGTATCTGCCAGTGCAAAACCGACCTGGTAATTACCCATTATTTTTGATTCACGGAATGTTTTTTTAACCTGACTGGCCATTCTTTGATTTGCAGCGCAACCATAAATAAAAACTAAGGGGAGAAAAACCAGAATAAAAAAATATTTACTGCCACGAAGCTCTTTTTTGAACATTTTCCGTAAGATTTTAGGAGATCCAGTCTAAAATATTACTTTTTATTAGGAATATGTAATAAACATGAAGAATACATATCTAACGTGCTTGTAACTTTGTAATTACAGTCCTTCATATTGCCTTTTACAATGATAATTTTAATGCCTTAAAACAATTAACGCTAAACATATAATTCTAAATGAATAAAAATACAAAATCACTGGCGATTGCTGGTCTGTTTGTTTTATGCGCATTCAATAGTAATGACTCATTTGCACAGAAAAAAAACAAAAAGAATGCAAAAGGCACTCCACCCCCTGCTATGACCGCTCCCGCCCCTAAAAAGGAAGGAATCAAACCTTTCGGGGATATCATCACTGCAAAAGCTAAAGCTAAAAAAGGTTTATTCAATACCTATAAACTGGATGATAAGTGGTTTTTTGAGATCCCTGATACCCTGCTGAACCGCGAAATGCTGGTAGTAACCAGGTTAAACAAAGTTCCATCGGGCGTAAAAGTGGGTAATCAGCAATATGGTGGGGAGCAGTTGAATGAACAGGTATGGCAGTGGGAACGCCGCGGAAAGCAGGTATTTGTCCGCGTACCCAGCTATTCAGTAAGAGCAGACAGTACTTCTGATATGTATCAGTCGGTAAAAAACTCCAATCTGTCAACCATTCTTGCCAGTTTTGAGATTAAGGCTTATAATAAGGATACTACTGGTGTGGTGATTGATGTGACGGACTTCTATAATGGTGACGTGATGTCAATCGGTGCTACAGATGAATTGAGAAAAGCCTATAAAATGACGATGATGGATCCTTCGAGATCTTATATCGATACTGTAAAATCTTTCCCTTTAAATGTGGAGGTAGTCACCAGCAAAACTTACCGCACCATGGAATCACCGATAGATAACAGTATTGGCGCCATTACCTATGAGTTCAATACTTCTATGTTGTTATTGCCAAAAATTCCTGCAAAGGCCCGTTTAAGAGATGCGAGGGTTGGTTTTTTTGGTCAGTCGCAAACGGACTATGGTACAGATGCTTTAAAGGCAGAAAGAACTTCCTATATCCACAGGTGGAGCCTGGTGCCAAAAGATACCGCGGCATACATGCGTGGAGAACTGGTAGAGCCGGTAAAACCAATTGTGATCTATATTGATCCTGCCACGCCTAAAAAATGGGTACCTTATTTAATCCAGGGAATCAATGACTGGCAGGTGGCTTTTCAGGAGGCAGGTTTTAAAAATGCCATCGTTGGTAAAGCAGCACCTACTGCTCAGGAAGATCCTGAATTCAGTGTAGACGACTCACGTTATTCTGTTGTACGTTATTTTGCTTCAGATATCGCCAATGCTTATGGTCCGCATGTGTCAGACCCGCGTACAGGACAAATCCTGGAAACACATATCGGCTGGTACCACAATGTGATGAGCCTGTTAAGAAACTGGTATTTTGTACAAACAGCAGCAGTTAATCCTGCAGCCAGAAAGGCGAAATTTGACGATAAACAAATGGGTGAGCTGATCCGTTTTGTATCCTCTCACGAGATAGGGCACACGCTTGGCCTGCCACATAACTTTGGATCAAGCTATGCTTATCCGGTTGACTCTTTACGTTCAAAAACTTTTACTGATGCACATGGAACGGCTCCTTCTATCATGGATTATGCGCGTTTCAATTATATCGCACAGCCTGGAGATGGTGTAACCAAACTACATCCGAACATTGGTGAATATGATAAATGGTCTGTTAAATGGGGATATACCTGGTTTCCGGGTAACCTGACAGCTAAACAAGAACGTGAAAAGCTGGATATATGGACAAAAGCTAAAGCTGGCAATCCATTATACTACTATGGCAGACAAGGCACAAGCATTGATCCGCGCCTTCAAAGTGAGGATCTGGGTGATAACGCGATGAAAGCAAGTACCTACGGTATTGCAAACCTGAAACGTGTTTTACCTAATGTAGAAAAGTGGACTTATGAAAAAGGAAACGACTACAGCGACCTCAAAGAAATTTATACTGAAGTGATCGGCCAGTTTAACCGTTATATGGGTCATGTAGCTGCTAACGTTGGCGGTATGAACGAAAATTTTAAGACTTACGACCAGACTGGTGCGGTATATACTTACCTGCCAAAAACTAAGCAGAAAGAGGCGATCAGGTTTTTCAATACGCAGTTATTTACTACTCCATTGTGGCTGATTAATAAAGAAGAACTGAATAAGTTTGATAATGGTGCGCTGCTGAACAGGATTAAAGCTGTACAGACAGGTACATTGGGAAACATCCTGTCAGCCCCCCGCCTTGCCAGATTGCTGGACAATGAAACCAAAAACGGAACTGCAGCAGCTTATACCTTACCTGAACTATTTACAGATTTGAAGGGTACGATTTTCTCGTCAGCGCGCCCGGATGCTTTTAAACGCAACCTGCAACGTTCTTATGTAGATAAACTGGAAGTATTGATGACCAAGGAGATGGATCTTCCACCGGGTGTATCAGGAGATATGATTGCAAACTTCGGCATGACGCCTATCAGTGTAGCCTTATCAGATATCAGACCCCTGGTAAGAGTAGAACTGAAATCATTAATGGCTACAGCAAAAGCAAGAGCAGTAGCGGGTGATGCGCTAACAAAAGCACATTATGACGACCTGGTCATCAGGATTAATGACATTTTAAATCCTAAGAAATAAGGCAGATAGTTTATCTGATACGACTATTTTCACAAAGGGGTCCTGATCAATACAAACGATCAGGACCCCTTTTTTATTTATTCAAGTCATTCAGCCATCATTAGCTAGACATCTGCCTGAGGGGCTACCAACAAGTGAGTAAGTTAACTATTGGTATAGGATTGAGTTAGTATTGAGATAGGGTTGACATAGTAAAAGGGTATGTCAACCCTACGCCAACACTAGCGCAACCCTAAGCCAACGCTATCTCAATACAAATGTTAGTACCTCCAGACCCACTGGAACAGTATTCCCGAAATTAACTGGATTGGCTTGACACCCCTCCTTATACAATTAAAGGAAAATCCTTTCAGCAAAAAAGAAGAAAGCTGATATATTTGTGCTGAAAAAGCGTTGTTACGATATGAGAGAAAGGAACTTCCTGTTAGTGATATTAAGTTTAGGTATGCTATTAACTGCTTGTCATTCCAAACCAGTAAAAGAAACGCCCGCACAGCCTAAAGATTTTGATTTCGATGCAGTGAAAGGCATAAAATACACAGAAGTAAAACGACGTTTCAGTAACGGTCTCTCTTTCGACACTACAGGTTTCCAGCAGGAGCCCAGCTGGATTGTTCAGTTTCAGTCAAAAGATACCATACTCGCTTATGATCCAGGGAAAAAAATCATGCAGGGTTTTCATTTGCACCACGACCATAAAGACGTCTATAATTTTGCCAAGGAATGGTTCCGCTTTAAACTGATCAGCAAAGACAGCCTTGTATTTCAGCGTTTACAAGTCAGCAAAAAAGAAATCGCTGCAGATATCCGCTCGGATGTGAACATGACCTTTTATTCAAATGAGTACATAGAAAAGAAACTGCATACAGAGCCTGCATTATTACAGCGCCCCAGTAAAGCTGATACCCTTTTCATTCGTGAAATGGTTGACAGGGCAAATAGGAATCCGGGTAACAGGGACAGTGTTTTTGCGGGCCGTCAGATCGCTCAGCTCAGCAGCAAAAGCGAAATGGCTACCGTAACCTTTCAAAGTTCCGTAGACCCGATGAATGGACGCACAAAAGCATATGATTATTTGTATCCCCGGTATAAAGTTGTCATACAAAGAGCTTATAAAGATTTCGCTTATGAATTTAACGTGATTGCGGATGAAAAAGGCAAATTAAGAATGAGCTGGTTTTATACCAATCTGCCTGAATTTAAAGAAACACGCAAAAAAGTATTGGAAGGAATTACCAGCATCTACCTGCAAAACCTGTTAAAAGTAACCCCGGGAAGCACATTAGGTATCCCCCATGCCAGCGAAATTACGGTAATAGTGACGGGTAAAAAAGCCAATAAATAAAGATTCCAAATTATATTTATCAAAAAATGAAGCATTTGCAGATTATAAAAAAATAATTACTACCTTGCAAGCTTATAATTAATACTTAATACAATGCAAGAAGGAACAGTAAAATTTTTTAATGTAACTAAAGGTTTCGGATTTATCGTACCAGCTAACGGCGATAGCGAAATTTTTGTACATTCAACAGGCCTTATCGATGAGATCCGTGAAAACGACAAAGTAGAATACGATGTTGAAAGCGGCAAAAAAGGTTTGAATGCGATCAATGTTAAAGTAATCTAGATTATTATAACCATAATTCGTACAAGCTTCCTGATGACATCAGGAAGCTTTTTTTATGCGCTCTATTTTGGTTGATAAATAATTTTTATCTTTAAATTCATTCTTAGTTTAATGAATAGCAGCTACGAACTTTTAATTTCAAAGATTAATGAATTCACAAGGAAGTTTTACTTAAATAAGCTTCTCAGAGGAACGATCTATACGCTGGCAACATTACTATCCACCTTCCTCCTGTTATTCGTTCTTACGTACTGTTTTAATCCTGGAATTATTGTCAAAACAATTTTATTTTACGCCTACCTATTCCTTTTTATTTTATCTTTTACGGCCGGTATCATCAAACCAGCCCTCGCCTACTTCCGGATCATTAAAAACATAAGTCCGAAAGAATCAGCTCTGTTGATAGGCGCGCACTTTTCAGCAATCAGAGATAAACTCTTAAATACACTGCAGCTGAAAGAACTTGCAGAATTATCATCCCATCAAAATGAACTGATCCTTGCTGGCATAGATCAGAAAATAAATGAACTCAGACCTATTCCATTCAGCAGTGCAATTCATTTGCAGGACAACAGGAAATATATAAAATACTTGCTGACCCCACTCCTTATAATTATAATTATTGGTTTGGTTGCGCCAGTGGTATTAAAACAAGGAACCAGGAGTTTTGTACAATACGACAGAGAAATTTTGCCTGCCGCACCTTTTACTTTTGAACTGCTGAATAAAAAACTGGTTGTTGCACAAGGAGACAGTCTTCGTCTTGAACTGCAGTTAAAGGGCGACGAATTTCCTCAGGATATCTATATCATAGAAGGAAAGAATACCTTCAAATTTGAGAAGGACAATACCAGCAAATTTCACTACACCTTCAAAAATCTGCAAAAGGACAAGCGCATTATCTTTAGTGGTGGTGGTTTCTCATCTGCTTCCCATCAGCTCCGGGTAAAACCAAGGCCGGGGATTCTGACGATTTCTGCTAGTTTAGTATTTCCTCCCTATCTGAACAAACGCAGTGAGCGGATACAAAATTCAGGAGACTTATTGATTCCTGAAGGCACTACAGTCACCTGGGAGATTAAAACAGAAAATAGTGATCAGTTAGATTTTAAGCTGGACAAAACAATCCGAAAGCTTAAAATAGAAGATAACAGTGCGACTTTTAAATCGCGTTTGCTGGCCAGTACCACTTATGAAATTATGCCTGTAAATAAATTTGCCGGAGCAAAAGATTCCATACAGCATAAAATTGAAGTGATTGCGGACCTTCATCCGGAGATCAGCGTGATAGAAAAGGCAGATTCATTAAGTAGTAAAGTCCTGTATTTTACGGGAAATATCAATGATGATCATGGTTTTAAGGACCTGAAATTTGTTTACCAGCTAACTGAAGCCGGAGCAGCAACGAGAAAAACAAGCATTACCCTTCCCATAAAAAAAACACAGACTGAAGAATCATTTTTTTATTTCTGGGATTTGAAAAAGATCGGATTAAAACCCGGTCAGCAGCTGACCTACTTTTTTGAAGTGGCCGACAATGATGGGGTAAATGGTTATAAAATCACACGTTCACCTGTTAGCACCTATGCAGTACCTCATCCGCAACAAATAGCAAAACAGCTGGATAATAGTAGCAGTAGCTTAAAAAAGAAAATGGAGAATGCCATTAAACTTGCTGCTACGGTAGAAAAAGAAAGCAAAAAATTAGGAGAAAGTCTGCTCAACAAACAATCGCTCTCCTTTGAGGATAAAAAAGAAATTGCCGGTCTCCTGGAAAAACAGAAGAAGCTGGAAGCTGCGGTACAGGATATTAAAAACACGAAAGAAAAGAACTCATTTCAGCAAAACGAAGAGAACCAGGTTAAAGAAGAACTGGCCGAAAAACAGAAACAGATAGATGATTTATTCAACAATGTATTAGATCCCAAAACTAAAGCGTTGCTGGAAAAACTGCAGGCGCTGATGGACCAGAACAGAAAAGATGATACCCGGGATGAGTTATCAAAAATGAACATGGACAATAAATCTTTGAAAAAGGAGCTGGACAGGATACTGGAATTATATAAACAACTTGAATTTGAGCAGGGTTTGCAAAATAAAATTGATCGTTTGACCGCTCTTGCTGCAGAGCAGAAGAAGCTTGCCGGAAAATCAGGAAACAAAAAAGACGCACAGCAGGAGCTCAAAAAAGAGCAGCAGCAACTGGCGTCAGATTTCAGCGAACTCAAAAAAGAACTCGATCAGCTGGACCAAAAGAACCAGTTGCTGGAGAAACCGAATGCTTTCGAGAATCCGGATAAAGAAAGTAAAGATATTCAAAAACAACAGCAGGAAAGTATACAGCAACTGGATAAAAATGAAGCCCAAAAAGCGGCTGGAACGCAGAAAAAAGCAGCAGAACAAATGCAGCAACTCGCTGAAAAATTAACAGCATCCCAGCAGCAGTCTGCTGAAATGGAAAATAATGTAAATGCCGAAAGCCTGCGGATATTGTTGCAAAATTTGCTGCATAGCTCATTTGAGCAGGAGAAAGTCATGTTGAATCTGAAAAAGATTAGCAATAGTGATCCTTCTTATTTATCGAGCGTTCAGACACAACGCACCATCAAAGATAATATGAAAACTATCGCTGACAGTTTAACGTCACTTAGCAAAAGGGTACCGCAGATTGAAAGTACAGTGAATGAAGAAATGCAGAAAATCAATTTTAATATTGATAAAAGTCTGGATAACCTGGGAGAACGTCGCACTGCGGAAGCACTTAAAAATCAGCAATATACCATGACCTCTATCAATAATCTCTCACTGATGCTCAATGAAGCGCTTGAACAGCTGGAAAAGAATCAGAAAAATGCGAAACAGGGTGGAAAAGGAAATAAAAAGCAGTCGATGCAGCAGTTGCAGCAAATGCAGCAGCAGCTGAATAAAAATATGCAGCAGGCTAAAGATCAGCTCCAGAAAGAAGGAAATAAAGGCAGCGTACCTAAAGGTAAACAAAGTGAAGAATTTGCTAAAATGGCACAGCAGCAACAACTGATCAGGGAGGCACTACAAAAAATAAACTCTTCAGATAACAAAGACGGAAAAGGAAGTCTGGGCAACCTGAACCAACTGATCAAAGAGATGAAGGCAACGGAATCCGATCTGGTCAACAAAAGAATCGAGCAGGAAACACTAAACCGTCAAAAAGCTATCCTGAATAAATTGCTTGACGCAGATCAGGCCGACCGGGAACAAAACGAAGATCAAAAAAGGGAGAGTAAATCAGGCAGAGACCTTCCTCCTTCTTACCGTAAAATGCTGGAAGAGTTTAAGAAAAAACAAGTGAACGAGCTGGAACTCATACAGAAATTACCGCCGGATCTGAATTACTATTACAAAAATAAGATCTCTGATTATTTTAAATTGCTAAATTTGCATTAAAATATGACATGCCCTGATGAGTAAACCTCCTATAAATTTTTTTACAGAAGAGATCAAGTACAACCTTCAACAAAAAACTAAAATCAGAACCTGGATTGAAAATACGATTAAGGCAGAAGGGTACGTTTTAGAGGAGTTGAATTTTATATTCTGTTCTGACGAATATTTATTGGCGATAAACCAGCAATACCTTCAGCATGATACTTATACCGACGTAATCACTTTTGATAACTCAGAGGTGCTTAAAACGATTACGGGTGATATTTTTATCAGTATTGAACGGATACAGGAAAATGCCAGAAACTATAAGGGGAAAACTGCAGATGAATTATGCCGTGTAATGATACATGGTACACTTCATTTGCTGGGCTATAAGGATAAAGGGAAGACAGCTAAAACTTTAATGACGCAAAAAGAAGATCATTATTTATCTCAATTGTCTAATTATTAATTAGTTATAATTAATTCCTGGTCAGAACTGCTGTTTATCTTATACATCAGCTGAATTAAACTGAATGTTTAAACACATTACATAATACCATTATTTACTTAATTTGCAGGTCTTTATCAAATCTGTTAATCCGTTAAACAAATACTTTGAGCACACTAATAGCAGCAGAAAATTTAGGCCATGCCTATAACGATGAATGGTTATTCAAAAATTTGACTTTAGGGATCCAAACTGGTCAGCGTGTAGCGCTGGTAGGTATCAATGGAGCCGGCAAAAGTACATTATTAAAATTATTAGCCGAACGTTTCAATCCTCTTGAAGGAAAAATCGTAAAAAATAAAGCAGTTAGAATTGGTTTTCTGGATCAGGAACCCTCCTTCCCTGATGGCTACTCTATTAGTGATTTTATTTTTTCCCTTGAGAATAAACAGCAGCAGCTGATCAAGGAATATGAAGAAATTATAGAGGATCCTAATCCCGATGAAAAAACGCTGAACAGGTTATATGAGGAATTAAGCGAGCACAATGCCTGGGAGTACGAACACGAAATCAAAACGATTTTGAGTCGCATGGGTATTAATCATTTACAACAACAGATTTCTACGCTATCAGGCGGACAAAAAAAGCGTATAGCTTTAGCGAAATTACTGATCGAAGATCCTGAAATTTATGTTCTGGATGAGCCTACGAATCATCTCGACATTGATACCATTGAATGGTTAGAGAAGCTCCTTACTTCAGGTAATAAAACGATTTTATTAGTGACGCATGATCGCTATTTCCTGGATAATGTTTGTAATACCATCGTAGAACTTGACCGTGGTAAGATCTACAATTACAGTGGTAACTACGCGTATTTTCTGGAAAAGAAATCTGAGAGAGAAGCTTCCGATGAAAGTACATTCCACAAAAATAAAAACCTGCTCAAAAAAGAATTGGAGTGGATGCGCAGAATGCCTCAGGCCAGGGGAACAAAATCTCAGGCCAGGATTGACGCTTTTTATGATTTAGATAGTAAAACCAAACAGCGTACCGATAACCAGAATATCACGTTAAATGTAAAGATGTCCCGCCAGGGTAATAAGATTCTTGAGCTGGAAAATGTGGGACAATCTTTTGATGAAAAGAATATCATTAACGACTTTACTTATACTTTTAAAAAGGCAGACCGTATTGGACTGGCTGGAAAAAACGGTACAGGTAAGTCTACCCTACTTAATATCATTACGGGTTATTTAACACCTGAAAAAGGAAAAGTAAGTACTGGTGATACCACTGTTTACGGTTATTATAAACAAGGTGGTTTAGCTTTCAATGAAAAAGAACGAGTAATAGATATTGTAAAATCAGAAGCTGAATATATCAAAATGGCCGATGGTCAGACGATCTCTGCTTCACAATTGCTCACCCTGTTTTTATTCCCACCAAAGAAGCAGCATGGAATGGTTGAAAAATTAAGTGGTGGGGAGAAAAAGCGTTTACATCTGATGAAGGTACTGATGCTAAACCCAAACTTTTTAATCCTGGATGAGCCGACCAATGATTTGGATATTGATACTTTAAATGTACTGGAAGAATTTTTGGAGAACTTCCCTGGCGTATTGATTTTGGTTTCCCACGATAGGTATCTGCTGGATAAAATGAGCGATCAGTTATTTATTATGGAAGGAAACGGAGAGGTTAATATTTATAACGGAAACTATTCTGAGTACAGAATTAGCCTGGAAACGCCAAAAGAAAAAACAGTAAGCAAAGAATCTAAGCCTAGAGCTTCTGCTGATATGGCTATTCCAAAGAAGCTTACATTTAATGAGCAAAAGGAATTGGAAGATTTAGAAAACAAGATCAGTACTACTGAAACGGAAATAGATCAACTGACAAATTCGCTGATTGATATAGATAGCGCAAACTATCAGGAGATACAGGCGGTTACGAAATCTATTGAAACACTAAATAAAGATCTGGAAAAAATAATGGAACGTTGGGTAGAACTTTCAGAGAAAGTAAACTAATACCTCTCCTATTTTAAGGCGTTTTAAGCACTTCTTTTATCCAGATACCGTGGATGGATATTGAGAAAAACAAATGTTCCACGTGAAACCTCTTCGCTTGAGAGCGTGAATTAACATGAAAGTTCCACGTGGAACAATTTAAAAATTAGACAAGATGTTTAAAGAATATGATGTAATTGTAGTTGGGGCAGGTCACGCCGGATGTGAAGCTGCTGCCGCTGCTGCGAATATGGGATCCTCAGTTTTATTGATTACAATGAACATGGAAACCATTGCGCAAATGAGTTGTAACCCTGCAATGGGTGGAGTGGCAAAAGGACAAATTGTAAGAGAAATTGATGCAATGGGTGGATACTCTGGAATCATCAGTGACAAAACAACGCTGCAGTTTAGAATGCTGAACCTTTCCAAAGGACCAGCAATGTGGAGTCCCCGCGCACAGAATGACAGGAAAAGATTTGCCGAAGAATGGAGACTGGCATTAGAACGTACACCTAATGTTGACTTCTGGCAAGACATGGTAAGCAGCCTGATCATTAAAGATAATCAGGTAAAAGGAGTTAAAACATCGATTGGTGTTGAGATCAGAGCAAAGAGTGTGGTGCTGACAAATGGCACCTTTTTAAATGGCCTTATCCATATTGGCGAAAAGAAATTTGGCGGTGGCCGTACAGGTGAAAAAGCAGCCACTGGCTTAACTGAACAACTGACATCAATAGGTTTTGAAGCAGGCAGAATGAAAACAGGTACCCCTCCCCGGGTGGATGGCAGATCACTGAATTATTCCCTGATGGAAGAACAATGGGGTGATGAAAATCCCGGTCGTTTTTCTTACACCAATGTAGATAGACCTACAGAACAACGCTGCTGCTGGATTACCTATACCAACTCAAATGTACACGAAACATTAAAAGAAGGATTTGAAAAATCACCAATGTTTACGGGTAGAATCAAGGGTCTTGGTCCGAGATACTGTCCATCAATTGAGGATAAAATTAACCGTTTTGCAGAGCGTGAAAGACACCAGATTTTCGTAGAACCGGAAGGCTGGAATACTTGCGAAATTTATGTGAATGGCTTTTCAACTTCACTCCCGGAAGACGTACAATATAGGGCACTGATCCAGATCCCGGGATTTGAAAATGCGAAAATGTTCAGACCTGGTTATGCGATCGAGTATGATTTTTTTCCACCTACACAGTTGACGCTTACACTGGAGACCAAATTAATACAGAATTTGTATTTTGCAGGACAGATTAATGGCACAACCGGATACGAAGAGGCTGCTAGTCAGGGTTTTATAGCAGGAATTAATGCGCATTTGAAGATAAATGATCAGCATGAGCTGATCATGAAACGTTCTGAATCCTATATTGGTGTATTGATAGACGATCTGGTAACCAAGGGAACTGAAGAACCGTATCGAATGTTTACCTCGCGTGCAGAACACAGATTATTGTTACGTCAGGATAATGCTGACATCAGGCTCTCCCCTATCGGCCATGCCCTGGGACTGATTAGTGATGAGCGATTAGAAATCGTTAAAAAGAAAGTGACCGACTCTGACGACATTGTAGCTTATACCCGGAAACAAAGTATAGAAATGTCTGAAGCCAACGAGATGCTTGAAAGTTTAAATTCCAGCGCACTTACACAGAACGTAAAATTATTCGGCGTACTGAGCAGACCACAGGTTGGAATCGAAGACTTAAGAAAAGTAAGTACAGCCTTTAATGATTACCTGAATCAATACGATCAGGTAACAGTAGAGCAGGCGGAAATCAAAATTAAATATGAAAGCTACTTTTTAAAAGAGCAGGAGATTGTAAATAAAATGCAGAAGATGGAAGACAAGGACATCAATCCTGATTTTGACTATTCGCAGCTGGTTTCTCTTTCTAAAGAAGCCAGAGAGAAATTATTGAAAATAAAACCGCGGACTCTAGGTCAGGCCTCAAGAATTTCAGGGGTTTCACCTTCAGACATTTCAGTTTTAATGGTTCATATAAGTAAGTAACTGTTTATTAATACGTTACATTAAAAATAAAGACGCCTAAAAATGACGCATTTTAATTAGTTTTAAGGCGTTTTTATTTTTTGTACAACATATTTATCCAAAACAATTAAAAGTTCATCAGATCTAATATAAATGACTAAAAACAGCTATATAAAAATCATAAAGGCCGCCTTGTGTTGCTTTTTTGGATTTTTACTGATTACAGGTTGTGCAAGTATCGGTGCGGGCCCTCAGGGCGGTCCAAAAGACTCAATTCCGCCAAAAATTTTGTCTATGCTTCCGCTAAATCAAAGCACAAATTTTAAAGCTAAAAAAATCGTGATCCAGTTTGATGAATATTTTAAATTGAATGATCAGTTCAAACAATTTTCTATTTCACCAGAACTGGAGGTACTCCCTACCCTCACGGTGAAAAAGAAAAACCTGGAAATTGAATTTACAGATTCCCTGGAAAAAAACACAACTTATACCTTAAACTTCGGAAAGTCTGTGGTGGACATTAATGAGAGTAATGCGCTTAAAAATTTCACTTATGTATTTGCTACCGGTCCCACTATTGATTCACTCAATATTTCAGGAACTATAAAAAATGCATTAACAGGTAAGCCGGAAATAGAAGCCCTTGCTTTTATCTTTCCACTATCGAGAGATAGTCTGTTCGGAAAAAAGAGAGCTTCAGTTTATGCTTTAACAGATAGCAGCGGAAACTTCAAAATCAGCAATCTGAAAGCTGATACTTATAAGATCTATGCATTGAAAGAACAAAACGGAGATAAAACTTACCAGCAAAGTTCCGATGAAATCGGCTTTTTGAAAGATCCGATAGTCCTAAAAAAGGATACACAAAATATCAATATGGTCATTTTTAAAGAAGATGCCACTGAATTCAGGGTTAACGAAAGAAGGTTAAATAATGATGGAAGTATCAGCATTTCCTTAAACCAGAAACTGAAAGATCCGGGTATTACGATCATCGAACCTAAAGAACTGGATGTATCGAAAAAAGTTAAGTTCAATAAGGTAGGTGATTCCGTAAAATTGTGGCTGACCGACATGAGTTTTGACTCCACAAAAGTGAGTATAACTGATGCGGGTAAACTACTCCAGACGGTAACATTCAGAAGAGGAAAAAAAGAAACTTATACCAGAAATGTAACCGCTACAGATAACATCGAAGGCAATCTGCTTAATCCAAATAAGACATTAAAATTAACCTTTGGTATTCCGGTAGAAACTATAGACCAGTCAAAAATTACTTTGCTGGAAGACTCTGTAGCCAATACCAATTTTACCCTGGTTAAGGACACTGCAGATTTTCTTTCTTACAATTTTAATTATGCCTGGCGGGCCAATACCATCTATGAAATCAAATTTGCCGCAGGAGCTTTTACCGCCATTTTCAATACCAAAAATAAAGAGTTTACAAAAAAGTTTGAACTGGCGAAAAGGGATGACTATGGTACCTTAAAATTAAAAATAGTCACCCCCGAACCTAATAAACAGTATGTATTAGAAGTGATCAATGAAGCCAAAGCTATAGTCAATACACTGGTAGTTGCAAAAGATACCACAGTAACATTTGCCAACTACAGGGCCGGAAAATACTTCATCAGGGTAATATATGACAATAACAAAAATGGTCAGTGGGACACGGGAAATGTCAGACAAGGCATACAACCTGAAAAGATATACAATGAATCAAAAGAGCTGTCTATTCGCGCTAACTGGGATAGAAATGAAACCATCACACTCCCAAAGGAGCAGTAATTTATTTAGCGAAACCAGTCGGAATACATAATATAATTATCCGGCAATTTATTTAATAAAGCCCGTTGCTCTTCAGTAATGGGCTTTATTTTTTTCGCAGGCGTTCCTGCATAAATATATCCGCTTTCACACAACGTATTTTCCAGTACAACAGATCCGGCAGCAATAATGCAGTAACTTTCTACGACTACGTTATCCATTACAATAGCGCCCATACCAACCAGTACATGATCTTTAAGGGTACAGCCATGTACAATCGCATTATGCCCTACAGAGACCCTGTTACCGATACTGGTAGCTGCTTTCTGATAGGTAGCATGGATCACAGCACCATCCTGTATATTACTGTCATTACCAATCGTAATAGTATTCACATCTCCCCTGACTACTGCATTGAACCATACCGAACAATTAGTCCCTATGGTTACATCCCCTACGATGGTTGCGTTTGGTGCAATAAAACAATTCTCACCCCATGAAGGGTATTTATCTAAGACTGGTAATATAATAGCTGCCATAATAATTAAAAAATAGTATCCGTGAGTGTTGTTGTGTGTTTTGGATAATCTGTTGTAAAATGTAATCCCCTGCTCTCTTTACGCGCCATGGCTGATTTAATAACGATGAACGCAACTTGTATTACATTTCTGAGCTCACATAGCTTTACAGAGACCTTATTACGCTTATAAAACTCTTCCGTTTCCTCGTGTAATAAAAACAAGCGCCGCATCGCTCTGTCTAACCTAAAATCAGAACGTACAATACCTACATAGTCGCTCATTAATTTTTGCGTTTCACGTAAGTTATGCGTCACTAAAATATCTTCATCAGATTGCACAACACCTTCATCATTCCAGTCCGGAATATGATCTGGTATGACCACCTGATTGAATCTTTCGATGGCGTCCAGGAAAATACGGTGAGCAAATACCGGCGCCTCCAGTAAAGAATTTGAAGCGAGTCGGTTTGCACCATGTAAACCGGTAGAAGAACATTCCCCGCAAGCATATAAATTATTGATAGAAGACCGCCCAAATTCATCAACTAAAATTCCGCCACACATATAATGTGCCGCAGGCGTAACCGGAATTAAATCTTTTGTCATATCAATTCCGATAGATAAACACTTCGCATATATATTTGGAAAGTGTGCCAGAATGTCAGACTTTTTTTTGTTTCTGATATCCAGATAAACAAAATCTTCACCTGATTTTTTCATCTCTGCATCTATTGCCCGCGCGACAATATCACGTGGTGCAAGGGATCCGCGTTTGTCATATTCATACATAAATTCCTCTCCATTCTTCCGTCTCAGAACGCCTCCAAAGCCCCTTACAGCTTCCGAAATTAAGAAGGATGGATACTCTCCAGGGTTATATAAAGCGGTTGGATGGAACTGAATGAATTCCATATTCCTCACTTTTCCTTTTGCACGGTACACCATTGCCATTCCGTCTCCAGTAGCAATTACAGGATTTGTAGTGCTCGAATAGATGTGGCCAGCGCCGCCGGACGCCAGAACAGTCACCTTTGCTAATATCTTTTCCACATCGTTAAGCTCTGTGTTAAAGGCATATATACCAAAACAGTTAATATCTTTAGAGCTTTTGTCAACAAACTCACCGAGGTGATGTTGGGTGATTAACTCCAGACAGAAGTAATGTGTTAATATCTCTATGTTATCATTTTCATGAATTTGCTTCAGCAAAACACTCTCAATTTCATAGCCGGTTACATCCTTATAATGTAAAACACGATGCTCTGAATGCCCGCCTTCTTTTGCCAGATCATATACCCCCGCCGTATTCTTGTCAAAGTTGATTCCGTAGTCTATAATCTCCTGTATACGCTGAGGGCCCTCTGTGACCACAATTTCCACGATTTTCGGATCACATAGTCCATCTCCGGCAATTAAAGTATCATCTATATGTTTTTCAAAAGAATCATCTTTGTTAACAACTACAGCAACTCCACCCTGGGCATATTTTGTATTTGATTCGTCCTCATTTGACTTGGTAACGATGATTACCTTTCCGAATTTTGCGGCCTTCAAAGCGAAGCTTAAACCCGCTATACCCGACCCTATCACTAAAAAATCTGCTTTTCTCATTAAAATCTGTTAATTCGACGTGTTTGTTAACAACGTTAGAAAAATGTTAATTACTTGTCTAAATAAATAGAGCAACTATTTAAGAATGTTTAAAGCTAAGGTAAAATGAGAATTAGACACAATATTTTAAGTTATTTTTGAGCAACTTTGCAAGAGTTATTAACTTTTTACCCCCAACTAACTAATAAACATATTGATATTGATAAGTATTTCAGCAAAAAAATATCTCGTTGTATATCAGCTGATATTTTCAGAAAAAAATCAATGTTACTGTTAATAACTATATAACAACTCATAAAAACGAATTTAAAATCGAGAGTTACAAACATTACTAACACACTAATAAACAATAGAAGTCTATTTATATTAAATAATTATTAATTATTGAAACGTTTAAAATGGATACCTTAGAAGAATTAAATAGAAGAGGATTTATCGAAGAAAGTATCGACCCAACACTTGATCTTTTTGAAGAAATTGAAAAGTTAAAAAAAGAGAAAAATGCAATTGTATTAGCACATTACTATCAAGAACCTGATATTCAGGATATTGCGGACTATATTGGGGACAGTTTGGGACTTTCCCAGGAAGCTGCAAAAACAGAAGCTGATGTAATTGTGTTCGCTGGTGTGCATTTTATGGCCGAAACCGCTAAAATACTTTCTCCGGAGAAAACGGTTTTATTACCAGATTTGAAGGCAGGCTGTTCATTAGCAGATAGTTGTCCTCCACATTTGTTTAAAAAATTTAAAGAGAAATACCCGGATCACCTGGTGATTACTTACGTGAATTGTACAGCAGAACTGAAAGCAATGAGTGACATAGTTTGTACTTCAACCAATGCAGTACAGATTGTAGAAAGTCTGCCAAAAGAGCAGAAGATTATTTTCGGTCCGGATAAAAATCTGGGTGCCTGGGTAGCGAAAAAAACTGGCAGGGACCTGGTGCTTTGGAATGGAGCATGTATGGTGCATGAAATATTTTCGAGAGAGAAAATAACAAAATTAAAATCACGTCATCCGGGTGCTGTGTTTTTGGCCCATCCGGAATGTGAAGAAGCGGTATTGGAGCTGGCAGATTATATCGGATCTACTACAGGGATATTGAATTATGCGACAAAAAGTAATGCAAAGGAATTTATTGTAGCTACGGAAAGTGGAATTATCCACCAGATGGAAAAAGCGAATCCTACAAAAACCTTTATACCGGCGCCGCCAAATAATAACTGCGCATGTAACGATTGTCCGTATATGAAAAGAAATACACTGGAAAAACTGTATTTGTGTATCAAAAATGGTTTACCAGAGGTGACAGTGCCAGCTGATATTATCAGGGAAGCAAGAAAACCGATAGAAAGAATGCTTGAAATATCAGCCAGTCTTGGTTTATAGAACAGATAGGATGATGATTAAAGAATAAAATTATGTTTGAAAACAAAGAGCGTACAGATCTGGCAGAATTAGGTGAATTTGGCTTAATTCAGCATTTAACAGATAATTTTAAAATAAGACACGACAGTAGTGTTAAAGGGATTGGTGATGATGCTGCAGTCTTAAATTTTGGAGATAAAGAAATGCTGATTTCTACAGATTTATTGCTGGAAGGAATCCATTTTGATTTAGCCTATGTGCCCTTAATGCATTTGGGTTATAAGGCTGTTCAGGTCAATCTAAGCGATATTTACGCGATGAACGGGGTGGCTACCCAAATTACATTTTCTATTGGCTTGTCGAGCAAATTTCCGCTGGAAGCTGTGGAAGAAATTTACAAAGGGGTAGAACTGGCCTGCAATAAGTTCAATATAGACCTGATTGGGGGCGACACTTCTTCGAGTAAACAGGGATTGGTGATCAGTGTCACCAGTATCGGTTATGCTGATAAAAAAGAAATCTGCTACAGAAATGGTGCTCAGGAAGGTGATTTATTGTGTGTTTCGGGAGATTTAGGTGGTGCTTATGTAGGACTGCAGATTCTGGAGCGTGAAAAACAGATTTTCCTTGAAAATCCTAATATTCAGCCTGATCTGGAAGGAAAAGATTATATAATTGAGCGGCAGCTTAAACCAGAAGGCAGAAGGGATATCGTTGACTTGCTGGCACAAATGAAAATTGTTCCGACGTCAATGATCGATGTTTCTGACGGACTGGCATCAGAAATTATGCATATCTGCAAGCAATCTGAAAAGGGCTGTACGCTGTATGAAGATAAATTACCCATTGATCCGA
The DNA here is from genome assembly GCF_026239655.1 of Pedobacter sp. MR2016-24. Classification (GTDB taxonomy): domain Bacteria; phylum Bacteroidota; class Bacteroidia; order Sphingobacteriales; family Sphingobacteriaceae; genus Pedobacter. The sequence goes on from NZ_JAPIVO010000001.1 coordinate 137,915, forward strand.
TGACTTATGAAACAGCCAGGGAATTGGGACTGGATCCAACTGTTTGCGCTTTAAATGGCGGAGAAGATTATGAATTAATGTTCACCATCAAACAGGAAGATTATACCAAATTAAAACATGATGTAGACATCAGTGTAATCGGTCATATCACTGATAAAGCTTCTGGCTGTAAAATGGTTTCAAAATCAAATGTGGTGCACGAATTGAAAGCACAGGGATGGAACGCGTTTAAATTATAAGCTTTCATCATCTAATAAAGCAGGGTCCAAAAACTTATGATCAATCTGTTTCGTAGTTTTTGCACCCAGCTTTTTAATTTTTTCTGAGGTATTAGCCAGATTCCCCGTACCGGTGGAAAGCTTGCCCAAAGCTTTATCGTAGGCATCCTGACTCTGCCTGATATTCCTGCCAATATTTTCCATATCAGTCACAAAACCTACAAATTTATCATACATGCTGCCACTCAGACGGGCAATCTCGAGTACATTTCTGTTTTGTCTTTCCTGTTTCCATATACTGGAGATCGTTCGCAGGGTTGCCAGTAGTGTAGATGGGCTTACCATGACCACCTTCCTATCCCATGCATAGTTAAAGAGCTCTGCATCTTTTTGTACGGCAATGCCAAAAGAAGATTCTATAGGAATAAAAAGTAATACAAAATCCGGAGAATTGATCTGGTAGAGTGACTGATAATTTTTTGCCGCAAGCTCCTGTATATGGTTTTTCAGTGAAAGTAAATGCTGTTTAATATAAACCTGCGTTTCTTCGTCGGTCTCGGCAGTGACCGACCTTTCATAGGCAATTAAAGAAACTTTTGAATCGATCACAATGTGTTTATCGTCAGGGAGGTCAATAATCACATCTGGCTGTAACCTGTTTCCGCCGAAACTGTTAAAACTGGACTGAATACGATATTCCTGGTCTTTTACCAGTCCTGAACGTTCCAAAATACGCTCTAAAATTACTTCGCCCCAGTTTCCCTGTTTTTTACTGTCACCTTTTAAAGCTTTCGTAAGGTTATTTGCATCTTCCTGAATCTGCTTACTCTGTATCATGAGCTGAGAAATTACTCCCTTGAGTATATTGCGCTCGTCAGACTCACTCTTATAGACCCGGTCTACCTTGGCCTCGAACGCTTTAATATTTTCCTTTAGTGGGCTTAAAATGATGTCGAGGTTTACCTTATTCTGTTCTGTAAATTTTGAAGTTTTTTCATCCAAAACTTTATTGGCGATATTTTCGAATTCCAGCTGGAATTTCTGCTGAAGTTCAGCAATATATTTTTCCTGTTCCAGTTGTCTTTTAAGTTGTGCATTGAGTACTTCTTCTGCCTTGATGGCCCGCGTTCTTTCATTCATAAAACCCATCCTGAGATCTACGAGTTCATCTTCCAGTCTTTGTTTTTCTTCTTTGTAAATGGATAAGGTTTTTTGGTGCTCAGCTTCTTTTAATTCCAGCAGCGGGTACAGATCTGTTTGTTTTGCAGATTTTCTAAAGACAATCAAAAGGAGAAGAAGAATAACTACAGCGAGTAAAGCACTAAAAAGAATATCCATTTGCTAATTTTTTTATCAAAAATCTGTATTATAAATCATTTTAACAAATTTGTTAGTATGTATTTAATTGACCAGGGGGTTCTCTTTTAAGTACATTCGGGGATAATTCGCAAATTGGGGAAATTGAATTGTGCATAATTTGGGGCGGCGGTTATTTTAAAAAGCGGACTGAAGGCCCATAAGTAAGGCTTTTCAATTTTTAGCCGGTGATATGGTTGATTGGGAACAATTTTTGATTTATGTGGATCAGGAAAGTTTATATTTAAAGATGGGAGCCTATTTGTTTTTTATAATTCCAATGCTGATCATCAGCATGTTTGTGCAATGGAAATTTCGAAGTAAGTTTTCCAAATATGCTGAAATGCAACTGAATTCCGGGTTTTCCGGTAAAGAAGTTGCCGAAAAAATGCTGCATGATAACGGAATATACGATGTACGTGTGATGAATGCTGATGGTCAATTGACTGATCACTATAATCCGGAAGATAAAACAGTTAATTTAAGCACTGATGTTTATTATGGAAGAAGTGTGGCCGCAGCAGCTGTAGCAGCGCATGAATGCGGACATGCTGTGCAGCATACCAAATCTTATCACTGGTTGCAATTCAGGAGCAGTATGGTGCCTGTAGTCAGCATCTCTTCCAATTTATTGCAATGGGTTTTAATTATTGGTATTTTATTAATAGGATTTACGGGGAACCCCGTTGTGCTGGGTATTGGTGTAATTGGACTGGCCATTATTACCATCTTCAGTTTCATTACGCTTCCTGTTGAATTTGACGCCAGTAAAAGGGCATTGATCTGGCTAAAGAATAACCATAAGGTCATGTATACCGAAGAGGAAAATGCGCAGGCTAAAGACGCACTATGGTGGGCGGCAATGACTTATGTAGTGGCAGCTTTAGGTGCTTTGTCTAACCTGCTGTATTATGCATCAATGTTATTCGGCAGAAACAGGGATTAGTTTAATCTGTAAGGAACAATCAGCTGAAATTCAGGAATATTCACAGTAAAATCTATATCATCGGCCATTCTGTGCATCAGGTAACTGCCGCTCATGGAGCCAATATCTGTAGTGAGGTTGCAACCGGAAACATAAGAATAGCTTTCGCCCGATTCTATGACAGGCTGCAAACCAACAACACCTTCACCTTCTACTTCTCTCTGCGTTCCATTGGAATCAAAGATAAACCACTGACGGCGCATAAGCTGAATGGTATATTCTGTTAAATTTTCTACAGTGATCTGGTATGCGAACATGAAATGTTCTTTCTCAGGATTAGAGTATTCATCCTGATAAACTGTATCTACTGATATTTTTATGCCTTCTGTAATCGCTGTAACCATTGTAAAATAATTATGGATTGTATTTTTCAAAAATCAAGCCACTTCGCTTTCAATTTGAATGTACTGATATTTATCTGACACTTCGTCTAAAATGCTGTGAATAATTTCAATATTGTCTTCTTTGACAAGTAGCATCCGGTAAGGTTTAAAATCTGGCAGTCCTTTGAAATAATTCGCATAATGACGTCTCATTTCAAAAATACCTAATTTCGGACCTTTCCAGGCGATAGATTTATCCAAATGCGTTCTGCAGGCAACTACTCTTTCCTGTAGTGTCGGACCAGCAAGTTTTTCGCCAGTTTTGAAGAAATGATTGATTTCTCTGAATATCCAGGGATAACCGATAGCTGCCCTTCCAATCATGATGCCATCAACTTCAAATTCCCTGCGCCAGTCCAGCGCCTTTTGCGGACTATCTATATCACCATTACCAAATATTGGAATCTTGATTCTGGGATTTCTTTTAATCTCACGGATCATGCGCCAGTCGGCCTCACCTTTATACATCTGCGACCTGGTCCTGCCATGGATAGTTAATGCCTGTATACCGATATCTTGTAGTCTTTCAGCTACGATATCTACATTTTTGGTATTATCGTCCCATCCTAAGCGTGTTTTAACAGTAACTGGTAAATGTGTCGCTTTAACTACTGCTTCAGTCATTTTAACCATCTTGTCTATATCCTGCAGCAATGCAGAACCTGCACCTTTACAGGCCACCTGTTTTACAGGACAGCCGTAATTGATATCGATCAGATCGGGACCGGCCAGGGTAGCAATTTCAGTAGCTTCCCGCATAGATTGGATGTCACTACCAAAAATCTGGATGCCAATTGGGCGTTCATACTCAAAAATATCCAGTTTCTGGCGACTTTTAGCAGCATCTCTGATGAGTCCTTCTGAAGAAATAAATTCAGTATACATCATGTCTACCCCGCTTTGTTTACATACAAAACGGAATGGCGGATCGCTTACATCTTCCATCGGTGCGAGCAATAAAGGGAAGTCTCCCAAATCTATATTTCCTATCTTTACAGACATTTTTCTATCTTCAAACAAATTTTAAAATACAAAGGTACAAAAATCCTCAATAATGAATTTTATTCCGGCACAGCGCACAGAAAATAGTGCTTATATACAGTTACTTATCCTGGCTTCCTACGTACTTGCAGGATTAATTGCGGGTACGATCTTAAGTTTTGCTGTATTATTCGGGATGTATGGAATGGAAATTTTTAATAATCCGCTTGCTCTTGCAGGTGATGATTCCCATTATATTTCCGGATTAAAAGCTGCACAGGTAATTACCACAGTTTTTATGTTTTTATTGCCTCCTGTATTGCTGGCCATCACAGAAAGGACCAAAATCACGGTATTTTATGGTTTCAAAAAACCGAAGCTCTTCATAATACTGATTGTATTCATGATCATGGCTTGCTCGCTTCCGCTGATGGAATGGTTAAGTGCAGCCAATCAGAAAATGGTATTGCCCGAATTCCTGAAGACAGTTGAAAACTGGATGAGAGAGAAGGAAGACGCAGCCATGAAAATGACGGTTTTATTACTTACTATAAATAATGTTTGGGATTTTTTAATCAATATTGGAATGATTGCCCTGTTGCCTGCAATCAGCGAAGAACTATTATTCCGGGGAGGTGTGCAGCGCTCTTTCCAAAAAATGTTTAACAATCCTCATGTAGCCATATGGTTGTCGGCCTTTATATTTAGCGCCATACATATGCAGTTTTTTGGCTTTTTCCCAAGAATGATATTAGGTGCGGCTTTTGGTTATATTTATTTGTGGACAGGCAGTTTATGGTATGCAATGCTCGCTCACTTTTTAAACAATGCATATGCTGTTTGTGTAGCCTGGTATCTGCAATTGCATCATATACCGCTGTCAGAAGCAGATAATTCTACAAATTTTAAATGGTATGGTTATTTAATTAGCTTAATTTTGACCATATTTTTATTCCAATACTTAAAGAAAAAAACGAATGGAAACCAACTGGACTAAAGTGTACACTACAGAAAACCCTGTAACAGCAGAAATTATTAAACAGGGATTAATTGAAAATGATATTGCTGCGGTGATTATGAATAAAAAGGATTCTTCTTATCAGACATTTGGCGTAATCGAAGTACTGGTCAACAAGAAAGACGTAGAAAAGGCAGAAGCATTTATTCAATCTTCTGATTCGGAATGAAAACCAGAGCAATAACGGCATTCTTTTTTACGATAGTAATGTTGGGTTCCATGTTCCTTGGTGCCTATACTTTCACCGCTTTTTACCTGTTGCTGAGCGTTTTCAGTCTGGCAGAATTTTATAAACTGATTAAAACATCCGGGATCAGGCCGCACCGTAATATTGCTTTAGCAGTAGGCGCATTGATATTTTTGGTCACCGCAGGTTATCATTTTCTGCAGTTTGAAACAAAATATTTGCTGATACTGATTCCATTAATTTTCTCTGTTTTTGTGGGAGAACTGTATAAAAAAGATAAAATTCCCTTTGCCAATATCTCCTATACTTTTGTAGGCTTTATTTACGTGACTATTCCTTTCTGTTTTTTCTATTCCCTCGGGTTTTTAAACAGCTGGACGACTTATAATTTTCATTTGCCACTGGCTTTCCTGCTCTTGTTATGGGCTAATGATACCGGCGCATATCTGTTTGGCAGGAAATTAGGAAGCCATAAGCTTTTCGAACGCCATTCGCCTAAAAAAACATGGGAAGGCTTTTTTGGAGGAATGCTGACCAGTTTATTGGTTTCATTTATCATCTCAACCTTTTTCAAGGAAATTTCCCCGTTGATATGGGCTGGAATGTCTATTCTGGTCGTGAGTTTCGGAACACTTGGAGACCTGGTTGAATCAATGCTGAAAAGAAGTTTAAATGCAAAAGACTCGGGCAGTTTACTACCTGGCCATGGGGGCTTATTAGACCGCTTTGACGGCTTATTAATCGCTGCACCGGTAGTTTATGCCTATTTATATCTATTACTTAGCTAAATTTCATTAAAGGAATATAATAGTTATGCTGGTTGACATTATATTTAAAGGGAATCTCGCTTCTTTAAACCTGCAATTTTTGAAAGACTTTCTTTTCGATTTTAAGAAAGTTCAGGTTCATTATCCAGAAGATAGTGTTCCTGAAAGTTTTGAGGAGATTGGAGTTATTCTTAATGATAATGTCTATGTTGATTTAACGATTGCAACAGATTTTTTGAATATAAATGAGATATTAGTTGAAAAAGTCTTCATTGGTTTTACCAAAAACTATGAAAATTTTGAATTACTTTTCTTTTTTGATATTCGTGACCTGAAACATTTGAATATTAAGGAGGCATTTGGTGAATTAATATATTGGACTGATTTTTTTACAACTAAGTATAGTTTCAACCACTATGTTTGCCAGATGGACAATGGAAATAAAAATGAGTATTATTTCGACATAAACGGTCTGGGTCCGTTGTATAAAGAGGCAATTGCCGATTTTGAAGCTAATTTATAAAGATCTGTTTCTTAAAGGTTTTAACAGGTATTCCAAACCGTTCAGTCTGATCTCATACATGGTGCCCAGTAACTCTCCCAATTTACCCGGAGGCAAACCTTTACTTTGAAACCAGACCAGGTAAGTCTCCGGCAAGTCACAGATCAATTTGCCTTTATATTTACCAAAAGGCATCTGGAAGGTCACCAGGTCATTTAACAGCTGTGGGTTCATGTAAGAGCTTATTGGGCGATCATTTCTAACATTTCTATTGCTTCATCTACCGTATTCAGATTTTCAAAAGCTATTCTTAAAGTATCTTTGACCTCTTTGAGGTTACACATCCGCGGATGCTGTTGTGCAAAAGCCAGTATTTTACCAAACATAGGAGAATCGAAGAAATTGGATTGTTTATTGGAGATAAAATAACCTCTGAGTACGCCTTTTTTAAAACTCAGCTTTTCAAAGCCCAGTCTTTTGGCCGACCATTGCAGGCGCAGCACTTTTAACATGGTTTTAACAGGCTTAGGTACATTGCCGAACCGGTCTTTCAATGACGTTTCAAAGGCTTCCAGCTGCTTTTCATCATCCAGCTTGGATAATTCTGTATAGAGGTTATACCGTTCTGTGATGTTCGTTACATAGTCGTCCGGAATATAAAGCTCCAGATCAGTATCTATCTGTGTAAAGGTAACAAAGGGACGTTCTTTCTCGTCTTTAAAGAGATCCTTGAATTCATCTGATTTTAATTCCTGAATCGCTTCATCTAAAATCTTATGATACATTTCAAAGCCTATTTCTGCGATGAAACCACTTTGTTCTGCACCAAGTAAATTACCACTTCCACGGATATCCAAATCGCGCATAGCGATATTGAAACCACTGCCTAAATCAGAAAATTCTTCAATAGCACTGAGTCTTTTCCTTGCTTCAGAAGTCAGTGTAGAGAGCGGCGGACTCAGTAAATAACAGAAAGCCTTTTTATTTGACCTTCCTACCCTGCCACGCATCTGATGAAGGTCACTCAGACCAAACATATGAGCATGGTTGATAATTATGGTATTTGCATTTGGAATGTCCAGACCGGCTTCAATAATAGTTGTAGCCACCAGCACATCCTTTTCTCCATTGATAAAATCGAGCATTACATCCTCCAGGGCATCCCCATCCAGTTGCCCGTGGGCAATACCGATCCTGGCTTTGGGCACCAGGGTTTGTATCAGTCCGCCCAGCTGAGGAAGATCATTCACCCTGTTATGGATAAAAAATACCTGTCCTCCCCTGTCCAGTTCAAACTGAACAGCTTCCTGTATCAGTTTATCATTGAAAACATGTAATTCCGTATTTACTGCCTGTCTGTTTGGAGGTGGCGTACTCATGATAGAAAGATCCCTTGCACCCATTAAGGAGAAATGAAGGGTTCTCGGAATTGGCGTTGCCGTCAATGTAAGCGTATCTACGTTGACTCTTAAAGCACGCAGTTTCTCTTTGGAAGTTACCCCAAATTTCTGCTCTTCATCAATGATCATGATGCCCAGATCCTTGAACTTGACATCCTTACTCAGTAAACGGTGTGTGCCGATTACTATGTCTACTTTACCTTCTGCAAGTTGCGCTAAGGTTTCTTTGATCTGCTTATTTGTTTTGAAACGATTGATATAGTCAACCTTACATGGAAAGTCCTTTAAACGGCCTGAAAACGTCTTGAAATGCTGCAATGCCAGAATGGTGGTAGGTACAAGAACTGCCGCCTGTTTACCATTGGCTACGGCTTTAAAAGCAGCCCTTATGGCAATTTCTGTTTTTCCGAAACCCACATCCCCGCAAACCAGCCTGTCCATCGGATGTGGTGCTTCCATATCCTTTTTCACGTCGTTAGTCGCCTTCATCTGATCCGGCGTATCTTCATAAATAAATGAAGCTTCCAGTTCTGTTTCCAGGTAGCCGTCAGGATCGAACGCAGTGCCCACCTGTGCCTTTCTCAATGCATACAACTTGATCAGGTCGCGGGCAATATCTTTAACTTTTTTTTTAGTCGTTTTTTTAAGTTTGTCCCAGGCCTCGGTACCCAGTTTATTCATTTTCGGGGCAGTCCCATCTTTTCCGCTATACTTAGCAATACGGTTAAGGGAGTTGATATTGACATACAGCAGGTCATTATCTGCATATACCAGACGAATCATCTCCTGTGTTTTGCCACTTACTTCTACCTTTTCCAGACCTGCATATTTACCGATACCGTGGTCTATATGCGTTACGAAATCGCCGGGTTTAAGGTCGCGCAGCTCCTTGAGGGTGATCGACTGACTACGCTGGTACCCCCTTTTGAGCTTGTATTTATAAAAACGGTCAAATATCTGGTGATCCGTATAAAAAGCCACCTGTTGAGCCGGATCTATAAATCCTTCCCTCAGCTGAATATTGAGCGGAATAAATTTGGCCGACTTGTCTATATCATCTAAAATTGCATACAGGCGTTCTGTCTGTTTGGCAGAAGAACTGCAGATGAAATTATGTACACCCTGTTTCTCATTCTCTTTCAGATTATGGATCAGCAGGTTGAAATCCTTGTTAAAAGAAGGCTGCGGTTTGGTATCAAAATGAATGACGTGATCTGTCTGATAAAAAAACTGCTTGCCAAATTCTACCATAGGGAAGTCGTGCAGGATATCCCCGATCATTTTCTCATCCGAAAATGCAAACTTCGGATCTATCCAGTCCATGTTCTCCTGCTTTTCTTTTGCAGGCAATGCTTTCCATAATTCCGTTGCTTTTTTATAGCCTGTTTTGATGACATCTAAAGCAAATGCAACATCCTTAAACCATAACTGTGTATCCTTTTCTATATAATCGAGCAGGTTGATATTACTTTCCGTGAGGTATTTCGACTGTACATTAGGGATAATCGTCAGGCTCTTTACATCTTCCACAGAAAGCTGACTTTCAATTTCAAATGTACGGATGCTTTCAATTTCGTCACCAAAAAATTCAATCCTGTAAGGCAGATCATGTGAGAAAGAGAAAATATCTACAATTCCTCCGCGGATAGAGAACTGGCCGGGTTCATAAACAAAATCACGACGTTCAAAATTATAATCAAACAGGAACTCATTGATAAAATCTATTCCAAGTTTGATACCAAGGCTGATTTCCAGTGTATTGTTTTCCAGTACGGATCTGTTGATGACCTTCTCTGCCAATGCTTCGGGATAGGTAACTACAATCTTGCCGTATTCGGAATGATGGTTCAATTCGTTCAGCACCTCTGCCCTGGCCAGCACGTTTGCAGTATCTACCTGGGTAAAATCAAAAGCCTTGCGGAAAGAGGAAGGAAACAACAATACCTCCTTCTCCAGGATACTCTCCAGATCTGACATAAAGTAGGCTGCCTCTTCCCTGTCCGGTAAAATAAACAACTGTGGTTTATGCAGCAGGAAATAGGTAGCTACAGCAATAGTCGCATCGGCAGAACCGACAAGACCTTTTAACTGCAATTTAGTACCTTTAGCCGAATTGAGTGCTTTTGCCAGTTCGACAATGCGCTCATCTGTTTTGTATCTGTTGATCAGGTCGCGGATATTCACGCTGTAAAGATAATATTTATGATTTGCTATCCTGTAACATTGCGGCCATTTATAACTCTAAAATTCAAAACCTTAAGATGAACAGATTTCCTGCGGAGCTCATTTTCTGGACAACAGCCTTAGTTTTACTCGCTACCGCTGAACCTCATCATCACCTGCAGGAGCATCATTTTACCTTTTGTCCCCTGGCCAATATGGGTATAGACTGGTGTCCGGGATGTGGATTGGGCAGGTCAGTTACCCAGCTTTTTCATGGGAACCTGCAGGAAAGTTTTAAAATGCACTGGTTTGGTGTGCCGGCAACACTGATTATCATGTATAGAATCGGAGTGTTAGGCAGGAATCAGTTTAAAAAGAATGTACTATTAAAGAATAAGGAGAATGATTATGTATAACTCACCATTTATGATGCTTCCGGGCATCTCACCACAGGAATTTTCTTACCTGCAAACGGCTACTACAGGTTTCAGTGAGCAACAGCTGAATGGGTTTTTAATGGTTTATAATAGCAAAAGGAGAAATCCGGACGATATGATCCTTTATTGTGTACTTGGGTTCTTTGTACCGGGTTTACCAAGATTTTTAACCAACCAGATCGGTTTGGGTATTTTGTATATGCTGACTTACGGATTGTGTGCCATAGGAACCATTATTGACCTGGTAAATTATAAAAGCCTGGCTTTTGAATACAACCAAAGAATGGTTTTTGAGAGCCTTCAGCTGGTAAAAATGGGAACAATAGCGCAATCTTAAAAACCTAGTCTTATCTTTACTGCATGAGATTATCCGTGCTGATTAAACATCTGGAAGAATATGCGCCACTGAATTATCAGGAAGATTATGATAATTCGGGATTGCTTGCGGGAAATCCTGATCAGGAAATTACGGGGGCCATGGTGGCACTGGACTGTCTGGAAGAAGTGGTTGATGAAGCTATTGCGCATAACTTTAACCTGGTCATCACCCACCACCCTATTGTTTTTAAAGGTTTGAAAAAGCTGACCGGGAAAAATTATGTGGAGCGTGTGCTGTTAAAAGCGATCAGGAATAATATTGCCTTATATGCCACCCATACTAATTTGGACAGTGTGTCGAATGGTGTAAATGGCGTGATCTGTAACAGACTGGGCTTACAGCAGGCTAAAATTCTGAGTCCCAAAAGTGGATTACTGAAAAAACTGGTTACTTTTTGTCCGCTTGCACAGGCAGGGATGCTGCGGGAAGCTTTATTTGCTGCCGGTGCGGGACATATTGCAAATTACAGTGAATGCAGTTTCAATGCAGAAGGTTTCGGAACCTTTAAGGCAGGTGAAAATACTGACCCCTTTGCGGGTGCTAAAGGTTTACAGCACCAAGAGCCGGAAGTACGGATTGAAACGATATTTCCAGCGCAGCTGGAGCGGAAAGTGCTGCTGTCCCTGTTGGAAAATCATCCTTATGAAGAGGTCGCCTATGATATTTATCCCTTGGAAAATAAATTAGCTACTGTGGGTGCAGGAATGATTGGGTGGCTGACAGATGAAATGGAGCTGAACGACTTTCTGCATTTTGTGAAGGACAGGATGAATGTAACTTTAATCAGGCATACACAAGATACCGGCAAAAAAATAAAGAAAGTAGCCGTTTGTGGTGGTTCTGGCAGTTTTTTGCTGAATCATGCCCTGGCTGCGGGGGCAGATGCTTTTATCACTGCTGATTTCAAATACCATGAATTTTTTGATGCAGATGGAAAACTGGTGATCGCAGATATCGGACACTTTGAAAGTGAACAATTTACATCTGATTTGTTGATTGATATTATTCGGGAAAAATTTCCTAACTTTGCGATCCGTTTAACGGAGCATAATACAAACCCCATAAATTATTTCATTTAATGGAACAAACTGTAGAGCAAAAGCTAAAGGCTTTATACGAATTACAAACCCTTCATACAAAAATTGATAAAATACGTCAGATCCGTGGTGAATTACCAATGGAAGTGGCTGATTTAGAAGATGAGGTTGCAGGATTGGAAACGCGTATACAAAAATTCAAGGCTGAATTGGATGAAACTGAAGATGCCATTGTAACGCGTAAAAACATGATCAAAGAATCTCAAAATTTGATCAAAAAGTATGACACGCAGTTAAAAGAAGTTAAAAATAATCGTGAATACGATGCTTTGACTAAAGAAGTTGAAATACAATCTCTTGAAATTCAGGTTTGTGAAAAGAAAATCAGAGAGCATGGATTTGAAATTGCTTCTAAAACTGAAATCTATGAAAAAGCACTTGCTGATCTTGAATCAAGAAAAAATGACTTAGACATCAAAAAAAGTGAGTTGCAAACGATTACTTCTGAAACAGAGAAAGACGAACTGGCTTTATCTAAAAAAGCGGAAAAAGCTGAAGGAGTAATTGATGAGCGTTTATTAATCGCCTACAGAAGATTGAGAGGAAATGCAAGTAATGGTCTGGCAGTAGTTACGATTGACCGTGATTCTTGTTCAGGTTGTTTCAATCAGATTCCACCTCAGCGTCAGTTAGACATTCGTCAACGTAAAAAAATCATTGTATGTGAGCATTGCGGAAGGGTTTTAGTAGATGAGGCTTTAACACAAGAGTCTGTTGCTGTATAATTAAGCATCAAAATATATCAGAAAGGTCAGATTTTTATCTGGCCTTTTTTTGTTTTAAATTTCCGCATTCAAAACAAAAATCGTCATTGGGAGTTATATTGATCATATTATGATATCTTCTGTTATTGCCAAAAGTCCTGTCAGCCGGCTTTTCAAATTGTCACTTTTATCTGTTTTCCTTTTCTTTCCAGCTGCCGTTAAGGCAAATTTTGATTTCAATGCGAATTGCTTGAAAGCATATCAGTACATTTTTGAACTGAAGCTGAATGCAGCGAGACAGTTGATCAGCAATGAAAAAAGAATCCATCCGAAGAATGCAATCGTACCGCTTTTAGAAAATTATGTGGACTATTTCCATCTGATCACGACAGAGAGCAAAGCTGATTTTGACCGGCTTAAAGAAAAAAAATCTGTACGGATAGATCAGATTGAGGATGAAGATGATAACTCTCCCTACTATCTGTATGCTCAGGCAGAAATTAACCTGCAATGGGCACTCATCAGAGGTCGTTACGGGGAATTTTTTGCGGCGGCAAGAGAAATAAAAAAGGCGAATTCACAATTGCTGGAAAACAGTAAAAAATATCCTGGTTTCCATCTGAATGGTAAAGGACTGGGCATGATTAATATATTTTTAGGTAATTTACCAGATGGTGTGCTGAAGAGTACCTTATCCACCTTTGGCATCAGAGGGAATGTGCAGACAGGTATAATGATGCTGGATAAGCTGGCTCAGAACCTGCCTAAATCTTCCTATGAGCCATTTTATGAAGAGGTTGTCTTCTATTATGCATTTGTTTTATCGGATCTGGTCCATGCACCCGATGCTTATGCGAAAACAATGCGTTATACTGCACGAATATCGGATCAGAGTTTATTAAAGGCCTATCTGCAGGCCTATGTATGTGCAAGAAATGGCCATACAGATGAAGCGATTACTATTTTGGGCGACAGGCCTACGGGGGAAGCCTACCAGCCATTTGCATACCTGGAGCTGCTCACGGGGATCGCCAAGCTCAATAAACTGGATTATTCTGCCGCTGCCAATTTCAAAAGATTTTTACAGCTAAATAAAGGTGATAACCATATCAAAGATGCTAACCTTCATCTTGGATGGGTAGCCCTCTTAAATGGCGACACAGGGCTTTATAATGCCGCTGTTATCAAAGTTAAGCAGTCGGGGTATACTTACAGTGACAAAGATAAGCAGGCACTAAATGAAGCTAATGCTTTGCGGCCCGATACGGAGCTGCTCAAAGCCAGGTTATTATTTGACGGAGGTTATTATCAAAAGGCACTGAAAGCGCTCTCAGATGTCAATACTGATCGGTTTAAGAATGACAGGGATAAGGTTGAATACCAGTACCGTTTAGGGCGTATCCATGATGAGCTGGGCAGAGACGATGAAGCGTTACAGGATTACCAGCGAACCATCAATGCAGGAAAAAGTCTTAAATATTACTACGCAGCTACGGCTGCGGTTAATATGGGAAAAATATACCTGAAGAAAAAGAATAGTGCTAAGGCAAAGGCGTATTTTAATCTCGCTATCAATATGAAAAACCATGAATATGAAAACAGCATAGAAGCTCAGGCCAAAGATGGCCTGAGACATCTGTCTGACTAATTATTTGTGGTTTTTTTCTGTCAACGCCGCATCTGTGGCAACCAGTGCTCCGGTAGCACCAACAAGAGCTACCCCCACCATTGCTTTTCCGAATCCGGTAGTTCTTGAATTGTAAATAACATTGCCTGGTTTTGCGGCGTAATCTGTCAGGGCTGATGGATTAGCTCCCGTCCTGATCATACCGGAAACAAAAAATTCATGCTGATAAGCAAACATTTGTGGCTGATTGCCTTTTAAAGTATACAGAGTCAGGTAACTTCTGAATTTCAGTGGAGAATTTGCGGCTGAAAAACCAGCTTCTTTTACATGTACTATACCAGTGCCATCATTATAGTTCAGGGCAGATTTTTTAAATAACGAATCAGGAACTTTATACATTTCAACCTGATTTAAAGTGTAGGTGGTCCTGCTCACTTTAGATTTAGGTGGAATAAAGCTTTCTTCTTTGGAAAGTTTCGCGGTCGCATTGATGTTTCCGTCTGTATACGTGCTGCCGTGATAATATCTCGTACTGCTGGAAGAGGTTTCGCCGGTAATTTTTACTTCATCGTCAACAAAGCTATAGGATTTATCGCCTACAATTACTGCAGAACGCTGCCAGTTGACGTATAAAGGCTCATTCAATTTATTGTAAACGTCCACGTGCATAGGTGCATTATCACCTGTAAAACTGTAACTGATTCGAAGTGAATCGTTTTCCAGGTTAAAGGTTCCGGTGGAATCAGGTTGAGCACTCCCCGAACTGGAAACTGTGCTGAGCAGATAGGATGTGCAGGAGGATAGCATGGCTACCGCACCGAATAAGAGAAATAATTTTTTCATGGTTTTCTATTTGTGTAACCGAATATAAATAAAAAACCATGAAAAAATTAATTGTAACTTAAAATTTATATATGAATGCATTGATGTGCATTCCCGCCCCTACAGAGGTAAAGACGGCATATTCTCCTTTATTTACTTTGTAGCCTTCTACCTGGCCTTTGCGTACCAAATCCAGCAATGTGGGTATAGTTGCTACCGAACTGTTACCTAACCAGGAAATCGTCATCGGCACCAGATTTTCTGGTACCGCATCCAGATCGTACAATTTAAACAGCCTTTTCATGATGGCATTGTCCATCTTGCCATTAGCCTGGTGTATAAAAACGGTTCTGATATCTTCAATAGAAAGACCTGCTTTATCTATAGCCATTTTTACCACTTGGGGTACATTGATAACGGCAAACTCATATAATTTACGACCGTTCATTTTAAGATAGGTATTGCCATCTTTCAACTCCGGGTTGAAGCTGTTGCCCATCACCAGTAAGGATGCGAAATTACCGGCAAATGTTTGTGTTTTATGGGCGATAATACCTGTAGGCTCGTCACTTTCTGCAGCTTCAAAAACTACTGCACCAGCGCCGTCAGAGAAAATCATGCTGTCACGGTCATGTGGATCAATGATCCTGGAAAGGGTTTCTGCACCGATCACGAGTACACGTTTGGCATCGCCACTTTTAATCAGGTAATCTGCCTGTATAGAGCCCTGAACCCATCCTGGACAACCGAAGATAATGTCATAACAAACACAGTCAGGATTATTGATCTCCAGCTGCTGTTTAACCTTTGCAGCCAGGGAAGGCAAAATGTCCATGCGGTTACTGCCATGATGAATATCACCAAAATTGTGGCAAAAGATAATGTGGTCTAACGTCTCCTTGTCGATACCAGCGTCATCTATCGCTCTTTGTGCAGCTATTGCGCCGATATTACTGTTGAGCAGATGATCATCTACATAACGTCTTTCTATAATTTCAGTGATGTCTGAAAACTTACTGATAATTTCAGTGATATCTTTTTCAATCAGGACGCCATTTTCGTAAAAAGTGGAAGTTAAAAAAGATTCCCCCGAAATAACTTTCTCCGGGATATAACTCCCTGTACCTGCTATTACTGAATGTAGATGCTTATTATTACTCATTTTGAACCGTATACTGTTTTAGTCTTTAGTATAAAATTACTATAAATATCTTAATAATAAAAATTTAAGAAAAATCATCAATTAAAAAAACGAACAATTCCTTGGGTCCATGTGCACCTAAGACCAATGTTTTTTCAATATCTGCAGTCCGGCTCGGACCGGTGATGGTGCTGATCATTGAAGGAATCTGTGCGCCGTATTTATTTTTGATCAGTTGAAATCCATCCTTCAGATTCATTACCATCTGGCCTGTTCTGGCAATGACGATGTGGTGATGAGGAAAGATGCTTAGCCTCCTGCCAGCCTCGTTTTGATTCGACACCAAAATAGAGCCGTTTCTGGCAATTAAAGCCTCACACATAGTAATTCCAACTTCGGCCATTTCGAAGTCCTTATCCGTCTTGTAAAAAGGAAATTCGTAGTTAGCCAGCAGCTGCTGAAGCTCGGGTTCCCAGCAATAGATCTTTCTCCATTTGAAGCGTTCTGCCAGTTCCAGGATGTTCTCTATGAATTCAACACCGTTTTCGCAAAAAATAAAATTGCCGGAAACAGCAGTAAGCTGTTCGGCAAATAAAATTTCTGGAATTTCTTCAGTGGGTTTATAGAGCGGGGTTTCTTCTAAATTGGGATAGGGGCTGTCTCTTTTTTCAAGTAAAGCCTTCCTGATCTTTTTTAGCATTAATTCTTTCGAAGAAATATTCTCTTTCATATCAAATGGATTTGCTGTCACCCTGTTTAGCGGATGACAGCTCCATAAAAATTAATTACTATAATTCTGTTTGAGCAGGATTAATGGAAGCGTTAGGATCAGTAGTTTCTCCTACACCTTCATGAAGCAATCCTTCTGCTGCAGGCTTCTGATCACCGGTGCCGTTTACAAACTCATCATAAGTAGTACGGTTGTCAAATGGACGTTTACCTAAAATTTCTTCCAAATCTGCCTGGAATAAGATTTCTTTCTCCAGTAGTTTTTCAGCTAATTTCTCCAGTCCTTCTCTTTTTTCAACCAATAACTGCATTGTTCTTTCATAAACCTCACCAATCAGTTTACGCACTTCAACATCGATCAGTTCAGAAGTTTTTTCCGAGTATGGTTTGTTAAAGTTGTACTCATTTTGAGGGTCATGAAAAGATACATTACCTACTGCTGCGTTCATGCCATAAATGGTGACCATCGCATAAGATAATTTAGTGATTCTTTCCAGGTCATTCTGTGCACCAGTGGAGATCTTTCCAAAAACAAGGTCCTCTGCAACACGTCCGCCCATTGTCATACACATCCCGTCAGTAAGCTGCTCTGTCGTATATAGGAACTGCTCTTTAGGCAGGTATTGTGCATACCCCAAGGCTGCAACGCCACGTGGCACAATAGATACTTTCACCAATGGATCTGCATGCTCAAGGAACCAGCCGGCAATAGCGTGACCCGCTTCATGATAGGCAACTATTCTCTTCTCTTCAGGAGAGATGATTTTATTTTTCTTCTCGAGACCACCAATTACACGATCAATCGCATCCTGGAAATCCTGCATATCTACAAATTCTTTGTTTTTTCTGGCTGCAATCAGTGCTGCCTCATTACAAACATTCGCGATTTCAGCACCGGCAAAACCCGGAGTCTGTGCAGATAGTTTTTTTGCATCTACAACGATATCCGTTTTAATAGGTTTAAGGTGGACCTTAAAGATCTGCTCTCTGCCTACTAAATCTGGTTTATCAATAGAAATCTGTCTGTCAAATCTTCCCGGACGCAATAATGCTGTATCCAGTACATCAGGACGGTTGGTTGCTGCTAAAATGATAATTCCTGAATCTGTTCCGAAACCATCCATTTCCACTAACAACTGGTTTAATGTGTTTTCACGCTCATCATTACCACCCATCATACTGTTTTTACCACGGGCGCGACCAATTGCGTCTACCTCGTCAATAAAAATAATACATGGTGCTTTATCTTTAGCCTGTTTAAACAAGTCACGCACACGGGATGCACCAACACCTACAAACATCTCCACAAAGTCAGAACCTGACAGGGAGAAGAAAGGTACCTGGGCTTCACCCGCTACAGCCTTCGCCAGCAGCGTTTTACCAGTTCCGGGAGAACCTACCAGTAGTGCACCTTTAGGAATTTTACCTCCCAGGTTGGTGTACTTTTTAGGGTTTTTAAGGAAATCTACAATTTCCATCACTTCCTGTTTTGCTTCTTCAAGACCGGCAACATCGTTAAACGTTACATTTACCTGGCTTTCTTTATCAAATAAAGTTGCTTTGGACTTTCCGATATTAAATATCTGTCCGCCACCACCACCTGCGCCGCCGCCCATTTTCCGCATAATAAATATCCAGAATCCGATAAATAACAACACAGGGATAATTACCGTGAAGAACCATGAATTGAAAGTACTCTGCCTGGTTTCTTTTTCTGCCTGAACCTGACTGTCTGCCGGCACATCAACCTGTGAATCCTTCAGCTGTTTATCCAGTGCATCCATTGATCCTGCAGTAAATGATACAGTAGGTCCGCCGGTAGAACCAAAATTACTTTTAGTCTGGTATTTTTTATATTTCTCCTGATTCAGACGGTCTGCTTTAATAAAAACATCAGCCCTTACCAGATCCTCATATTTATAGGCAACAATTTTCTGTACATCGCCAGGGCGTAACATGTTCGTTTCGAATTCCCTGTAAGTAATGGTTTTGCTCGTGTCGTTATTAAATAAAACAGATACCAGGATCAGTCCTAAAATGATAGCGGCATAAACCCAGAATATATTAAAATTAGATCCTTTTTGAGGTTTTTTGGGAATATTTGGAATCCTCTTAATTAATTTGGGTTTCGTATTTTCTTTCTCTTTCATCATTGATTAAAAAAATGTATGTGGTTGTAAGTTTTAGGCGCTTTGATAGGAAGTAGTCTGAGCATCGCCCCATAAATCTTCAATACCGTAAAAATCTCTTTTTTCCGTCTTAAATATATGGATAACTACATCAAAGTAGTCTAATATTATCCATTCTGCATTTTCCAGCCCTTCTTTCCGCCATGGATTCAACTGTGTATTCTTATAAACCTCGTCTTCAACGCTGTCAGCAATAGCTTTAACTTGTGTAGAGGAATCTGCATTACAAACGATGAAGTAGTCGGAGACAGAACTGTTTAATTCTCTTAAGTCAAGACGGACAATATCATGTCCCTTTTTTTCCTGCATGCCGTGTACGGCTATTTCTGATAGGTAGGTAGAAAGGTTTACCAATTTCTTTTTTACCATTAAAATGTTTTATTTTTGATAAATAACAATTATAAAATCAACTATTGCAAAATAACACTTTTTCAACACTATTTGTTGGTCAAAATCTTATCAAATTATCAGCGGTCGATTCTACTAATAATTTTCTTAAAAGGATGTTGTCAAATTCCGAGCCATTACCCGAAGGGACTGTTATTATGGCAGACAATCAATTTGAGGGTCGCGGGCAGCAGGAGAGCCGCTGGCATGCAGAACCTGGAAAGAATCTGACCTTCAGTATTCTCCTTCGTCCGGCATTTTTAGCTATCGCTGACCAGTTTCTGCTGAATATGGCAGTGAGTAATGCCTTGTATATTGCTGTAAAAGATTTGGTTGGAGAAGGCTTAACCGTTAAATGGCCGAATGACCTTTATTTTAACGATAATAAAATAGGCGGGATGCTGATTGAAAATATAATTTCCGGTAGCAGTATCAGAGCCTGTATCGTGGGTATAGGACTTAATGTGAATCAGGCACACTTTAAAGACGGGCTGGAAGGCATAGCAGGCTCTCTTTGGCAAATTTTACACCGCGATGTCAATTTAATTGAGCTGTTAGCACAAATTTGCAGTCAAATAGAGGCTGCTTATTTAAAACTGAAGGCTGGAACAGCGGCTGGTTTGCGTGAAACTTATCTGAATCACCTTTACCAGTACAATGTAATGGCCGCTTACCGTCAGAATGGCGAGATTATTGAAGGGAAAATAGTTGACGTGAGTGAAAAAGGGCTATTAAGTATGGAAACCAGGATTGGTTTGCAGACGTATAATTTTAAAGAGATAGAATTTATTAAAACACACAAAAAATGAAACAGATCACATTAGTACTTACGCTATTATTTTTCACGGCAGCCGGTGCATTCGCACAGATCGAAACGCCTGTAACCTGGTCTTACGCACAAAAGAAAATCAGTAAGACAGAAGCTATTGTTTACCTGAAAGCAACTATTCAGGACGGATGGCATATCTATTCACAAAATGTAAAACCGGGTGGCCCCGTAAAAACTACAATCAAATTCGCGCCTTCCAAGGATTTCGTTAAGGTAGGGACTACTGCAGAACCGAAGCCATTAAGCAAGTTTGAAAAGGTTTTTGACATGAATGTAGGTTATTTTGTAAAACAAGTTATTTTTCAGCAAAAGATTAAGTTAAACAAACCTGAAACGCTGGTTAAAGGAACAATTGAATTTATGGTTTGCGATGAATCAAGATGTCTTCCTCCGGATGAAGTTCAATTTTCTGTGCAGGTAAAATAAAAAGATGGTAATTATTTTAAAAAGAGCGGCAGGATTTTCTGCCGCTCTTTTTTTGTTTTAGCGCATAGCTAATATCGGATTATAGTAAAATATTAGTGATGGCAGGTTTACAGGGGTTCTTAAACAAGAAATAATCTGTAATTTCACGGCCAGATAAAGGTAAGATGAAACCTGCATGAGCTGATGGCTCAAAAAGGACAGATTAAAGCTGATGCAGGCTTCATGACAGATAAAAAACAATAATATACGAATGAAAAAATTAATTTTGATGCTTGGCCTTGTGCTGGTTATGGTTTCTTTTCATAATGCACAGGTTTTTGCTTTTGTGCAAAGCCAGGACACCACTGCTGCCGTAGATGAAGATATTCAGTTTACAGAAATCGGTTCTCCTGCTGATAGTGCTGCAAATGTGGTTGTTGCCGATACAGTAAAAAAAGATACGGTGGTGGCTGCGGCTACAGTGCCGGCAGCAAATGTGGCCACTACACAGAATGAACAGGAAAAAACTTTGTGGCAGACCTTTATTCAGGGACTTGTTGGTGGTTTCATCGCTTTCCTGATGCCTTGTATCTTTCCTATGGTACCGTTAACGGTCAGCTACTTCACCAAAAGGGCAGGCAGCAGAAATAAAGGAATAGGGCAGGCACTGATCTATGGTATTTCCATTATCATCATTTATGTAGCCTTTGGTCTGTTCATTACCCTTGTATTCGGATCCGCAAAACTAAACGAGTTGAGCAGTAGCGGATGGTTTAATTTTATATTCTTTATTTTACTGGTTGTGTTTGCAGTCTCCTTCTTTGGAGCATTTGAAATTACCCTTCCAAGTTCGATCGTAAATAAAATAGACCAGAAGGCTGACGACAGTAAAGGACTGGGTGGGATTTTCTTTATGGCTGCTTCATTGGCCTTAGTGTCTTTCTCCTGCACGGGACCTATTATAGGAACACTGTTGGTACAGGCGAGTTCTAAAGGTGAAGTCCTTGCGCCCGCCATCGGGATGTTTGGTTTTGCTTTAGCACTGGCATTGCCGTTTACTTTATCTGCAATTTTCCCGGGTTTTCTGAACAGCATGCCTAAATCAGGCGGATGGCTGAACAGTCTGAAAGTATGTCTTGGTTTCCTTGAGCTGGCGCTGGCGTTGAAGTTTTTATCGGCGGCCGACCTGGTATGGCACTGGGAGTGGTTTGACCGTGAAATCTTCTTGTGCCTGTGGATCGTCATATTTATACTGATGGGCATCTATATATTAGGGAAAATCAAATTCTCACATGATAGCGATGTACCTTTTGTATCGGTACCGCGACTATTTTTTGCGATTATCTCTCTGTCTTTTGCGATGTACCTGGTACCCGGATTATGGGGAGCCCCGGTGAATATATTAAGTGGTATCGCACCGCCGTTAAATACGCAGGACTTTATCCTTGGCGGCAATACTTCATCAGCAGTGCAGGGAAGTACAGAATTCCCGGCTACTGTGAAATACAATGATGTGCTGCATCCGCCACATGGATTTAATGCATTTTTTGACCTCGATGAGGGAATGGCTTATGCAAAAAAAGTAAATAAACCTATTCTGATTGATTTTACAGGACATGCCTGTGTGAATTGCAGAAAGATGGAAGATAAAGTATGGATTGATCCGGAAGTAGGACACCTGATCAAAGATGAATTTGTATTGATTCAGCTTTACGTTGATGAACGTTCAGTGAAAATGCCTGCGGAAAAAGTTCATTATTCTAAGATCCTGCGTACAACCACAGATGATCTCGGAAGATGGAATGGTGATTTCCAGGCAACGAATTATAATTCTAATTCGCAACCTTTTTATGTGATGACCGGTCAGGATCTAAAGCCGCTTGTTGCACCTCAGGGAGCGATATTTGAAGCTAAGGACTATGCTGCCTACCTGAAAAGCGGACTTGATAAATTTAAAGCATCCAATAAATAAGAAAAAGAACTAATGAGTGAAATTAAAAACATAGCTGTATTAACATCAGGAGGAGATGCACCGGGTATGAATGCTGCCATAAGGGCAGTAGTCAGAGCGGGTATATACTATGATTTAACCGTTACAGGTGTACTACGTGGTTACGAAGGTTTAATTTGTGGTGATTTTATACCGATGGACCGTAAGTCTGTCGCCAATATTATTCAGCGCGGAGGGACGATCCTGAAGACAGCAAGAAGTGATAACTTCCGCACCGTTGAAGGAAGACAGAAAGCCTACGATCACCTCATCAGTAATGGAATTGACGCTTTAGTGGTAATTGGAGGTGACGGTACTTTTACCGGTGCCAATCTCTTCACCAAAGAACATAATTTCCCGGTAATAGGTTTACCCGGCACAATTGATAACGACCTTGCCGGTACTGATTTTACCATTGGTTATGATACTGCTATTAATACGGTTGTAAACGCGATTGATAAAATCAGGGACACAGCAGAGTCGCACGACCGTCTTTTTATTGTAGAGGTAATGGGTCGTGATTCTGGCTTAATTGCTTTGAGAAGCGGTATTGGTGTCGGTGCTGAGGCAATCATGATCCCGGAAGCTAATATGGGCGTTGAAGGATTGGCTAAACGTCTGGAGTACGGCCGTAAAGATAAAGCCTCTAAAATTATTATTGTAGCCGAAGGTGATGAAATAGGCGGTGCTTTTAATGTCGGAGAAGTCCTTAAAGACAGGTTTCCGAACTATGATATCCGCGTATCCGTTCTGGGACATATTCAGCGCGGAGGAAAACCGAGCTGTATGGACCGTGTGCTGGCCAGCCGTTTTGGTGTCTCCGCAGTAGAGGGTTTGCTAAACGGTCACTCTGGTGAGATGGTTGGGCAAGTGAACAGGGAGATTCTATTCACACCATTTGATCATGCCATTAAACACATTGATGCTGAAGAAGTAACACCGGCCTGGTTAAAATTAGTAGAGATCCTTTCGCTGTAATACACCTCTTAAATATAGTGCAGCCCCGTAAAAATCGTGGGGCTGTTATTTAAATATATTGCATCTTGTTAATCATTAGTATTTTACTTACTTTTGCATCCCCGCAAGCATGCAGCTCCGGGAACTATGTTGAATACATAAACTTATACAAAAATGGCAACTAAAATCAGATTGCAAAGATTCGGTAAAAAAGGGAAACCTTTTTTCCACGTAGTGGTAGCAGATTCCCGCTCACCAAGAGATGGTAAATTTATTGAGCGTTTAGGTTCTTATAACCCAAACACCAATCCTGCAACTATCGAAATCAATTTCGAAAAAACGTTAGACTGGGTAAACAAAGGTGCTGAGCCTACGGATACTTGTCGTGCTATCCTTTCTTACAAAGGTGTTTTATACAAAAAACACTTAGAAGGTGGTGTTAAAAAAGGTGCTTTAACTGCAGAACAGGCTGATGCTAAATTTGCTGAATGGTTAAGTGCTAAAGACGGTAAAATCGAAGGTAAAAAAGAAAACCTTGTAAAATCTAAAGGTGAAGTGAAACAAGCTGCCTTAGCTGCTGAAGCTAAGAAAAATGCTGATCGTGAAGCTGCACTTGCATTGAAAAATGCACCGGTCGAAGAAGAAGTTGTTGCTGAAGAAGAAGTAACAGAAGAAACTCCTGCTGCAGAAGAAACTACAGAAGAAAAAACAGAAGAAGCATAGTATTTGTTATTCTTGATTATAGCGAAGAATCTTTCTTTAAGGAATGATTTTCTTCGCTATTTTTATTTAAAAAAAGACCATGACGCACGAAGAGGCATTTTATATAGGATATATTACCAAGACAAAAGGGTTAAAAGGCGAAGTTCAGCTGTACTTTGAATATGATGAACCAGAGTTACTGGATCTGGATGTTGTATTTGCTGATATCAATGGTAAAATGGTTCCTTTCTTCGTGTCAGTCTGCAAAATGCAGCCTAATAATACAGGTAATATTTATTTCGACGATATCGATCATATCGATAAGGCACAGCCCCTGCTGAAAAAGAAGATCTATCTGCCATTGAGCAAAATGCCGGATCGTTCTGATGATGATTTTCACTATAATGATTTGAAAGGTTTCATTGTTTCTGATGAAACAAAAGGAGAACTGGGCGAGATCATCGAGATTAATGAATATCCGCAACAATTCGTAGCTACCGTTTCTTACCAGAACAAGGAGGTCATGTTTCCTCTAAATGAGGATCTGATCGTGGAAATTGATGAGGATGAAGGCACATTACTTGTTGATTTGCCTGACGGCTTATTGGATCTTTACCTTTCAAATTAATCCCCCCTTTCCTATGCGTTTCGACATCATTACTGTTTTGCCAGATTTACTGGAAAGTCCTTTTGCACATTCTATTTTACAAAGGGCGCAGACCAAAGGAATTGCAGAGATTGTAGTACACAGTCTGCGGGATTACTCCACGAATAAACAGCGTAGTGTAGATGACTATCCTTACGGCGGCGGAAGTGGTATGGTAATGTCTATCGAACCTTTTGCACGGTGTATCGAAGCGCTGAAAGCAGAAAGGGAATATGACGAAGTGATCTTCATGAGTCCCGATGGTGTTACCTTAAACCAGAGCATGGCGAATGAGCTATCCGGTAAAGGCAATGTGATTATTCTTTGCGGGCACTACAAAGGAATTGACCAGCGGATCAGGGATATCTATGTAACCCGTGAAATCTCGATTGGAGATTATGTGCTGTCTGGCGGAGAACTACCCGCTGCGGTGCTTGTAGATGCCGTGGTGCGATTAATACCGGGTGTACTGAATGATGAGACCTCTGCGCTTTCTGATAGTTTTCAGGGAGGATTACTGGATGCGCCTATCTATACGCGTCCGGCCGACTGGAAAGGTCACAAGGTGCCGGACATTCTGCTCAGCGGGCATGAATCTAAAATCAATAACTGGAGGCATGAACAAGCTGTTGCAAGAACGCTTAAACGCCGTCCTGATTTATTAGAAGATTAGGTTTCTTTTTTTATTAGTCAAAACCATATTGTAAATTATTGATATGCAGAAGGTTGTATTTTAAATCCGATTGTATGTTAATATTTCCGGCAATAACATATTTTTTTTAGCCAAATAAATTTATTTATAGAAATTATTTGTATTTTTACGAAAGTAAAGGTCGCTGAGTTGCGAGACACATTTTTTATAAATTTAAATCTTTGTTGAGAGAATAGTTATGGCTGAAAAAATTGAAAAATACAAAATTAATGAATTCTTAGATAAGCTGACAGTAAAGGAATATAAGTTTGCCATGAGGAAGATCCCGGCTATACTTAAGATTTCGACGAACACCTTTCATAATTACCGTCATATCAAGCTGAAAGAGAAACAGGATATCCCTTATGAAAAGGTAAAAAAAATGGAAATTATATTCAGCACAAAAGTTGGGGGGCTGGAGAATAGAAAAATTTCAGGTAAAAGCCTCTCAGACATGATTAAAGAGCTGAAATAGACATATTTTTTGTTGGTTTCCAATTGTATCTTTAACCTGAACGGATGTGGAAATCATAAAGAATGTGGAAAAAAACAAAAATCACTTTTTTTTATAAAATAAAATTCTTAATATTGCAGTCCGATTTTAAACAACAAAAAGTCGGCTTAATAGCTTAAAATCATGGATTTAGTAAAATTTGTTGAAGAGCAGGTAATCGCAAAGAACGAGTTTCCTGCATTCAAATCAGGAGATACAGTGAGTGTTCACTATAAAATTCGCGAAGGTAATAAAGAACGTGTTCAAATTTACCAGGGCGTAGTCTTACAACGTAATAGCGTAGGTGCTAATGAGACGTTTACAGTTCGTAAAATGTCTAATGGTGTTGGTGTAGAGCGTATATTCCCTATAAACTCTCCAAACATCGCTAAAATTGAAGTTAACAGCCACGGTAAAGTGCGTAGAGCGAAATTATTCTATCTACGTGAACTTACTGGTAAAGCTGCTCGTATCAAGTCAAAAAGAGTTTAATCACTCAACAGCATATAAGCCTTTCCGATTACATCGGGAGGGCTTTTTTGTGCGTCTGAATTTTCACATACAGGCCGGTGCAGAAGACATTTTAGGATGACCTGTCTTTCTTAAATGCGCTTTCCTCCTGTTTGACATGAGTGATCTGTTTAACCACAATTCAATCCCTGGTTGCGGGAATGTTTTGGAGCCTGAAACAGGATAGGGTACAGGACATGCCGGGAAGATATAATTTTGTGGTAATGGCTGTAAACGAAGAAAGCCTGCACCATTTGAATGATACAGGCTTTGAATGATATCATAGGCTTTGCCTATTTTAAATAGTTTGAAGCTTATACAAGTTCCGCAAGAACAGTAATACCTCCCTTAACCACCTGGTTAAGCTCAAGATTTATTTTAGTTTCCAGAGGAAGAAAGATATCTACTCTGGATCCGAATTTGATGAATCCGAATTCTTTGCTCTGTTCTACGACATCACCTTCTTTAACGTACCATACAATCCGTCTGGCTAAGGCACCAGCAATCTGGCGGAATAACACCGGCGTTCCGTTTTGATGTTCTACAACGACTGTTGTGCGCTCATTTTCGGTAGATGACTTCGGGTTCCAGGCAGCAAGATATTTTCCGGGATGATATTTAAAGAATTTTACCACTCCTGAGATTGGATTTCTATTGATATGTACATTTACAGGTGACATGAAAATGGAAACCTGTAATCTTTTGTCTTTGAAATACTCTCCTTCTTCTGTTTCTTCAATCACTACAACTTTACCATCTGCAGGGCAGATTACAAGATTGTTGCCGGTATGAAATGATCTCGACGGATTTCTGAAAAATTGTAGTACAGTAATAAATAATGCAAAGGAAGCAATATATCCAAACCATCTTAACCAGAAGATATCTGCAAATCTGTAATCAATAACAGCATTTAAGATAAATATAAAAAGCAGGGAGAGCGCTATGGTCGTATAGCCTTCTTTATGTATTGTCATTTTATTGAATAAATAATTTTGAGTTGCAAAATTGTGAAAATTTATTGGGAAAAGATCAAGTATTATTAAGGGATTGCCTTGTAGATGTCTTTTAGGTTTCTGCCCAGGCCATTATAGTCTAAACCATAGCCTACTACAAATTCATTAGGAATCTCAAATCCTACGTATTCCAGCTCGTCAATTTGTGTCTGAATCGCATCCGGTTTATATAACAGCGTGCATACACGTACAGAAGCAGGTTGCTGTAAATGTACTTTTTCCAGGATATATTTCAGGGTAAAGCCGGTATCCACAATATCCTCCACAAGGATCACATCACGGTCTTTCAGCGTATCTGGCAAACCAAAGGTCTCCCTGACCGTTCCTGTGCTTGCTGTACCTTTATAGGATGATACGCGGATAAATCCTACCTCACATGGAATTTCTATTTCTTTTAACAGGTCTGCCATAAACAGGAAACTTCCGTTTAAGACCCCTATAAAAACAGGACAGCGGTTTTCATAATCTACATTCATTTGAATGCCGATCAGGCGTGTACGTTTATTGATATTGTCATTTTCAATCAGCAGTTCAAATTTTTTGTCTGCAACCTCAACTGTATTCATCTATCTGTATTTTTCAAAAATTATAAGCTAATTCTGCTGCGCTTTTTCCTGTTCTTTCTCTCTTCTCCGCCTCTCCCTGCGTTCCTGTCTGAGCTCTTTATTTGTTTTGGGAATACTGTCTGGTTTGATCTGCTGACGGGCAACAGAATCTTTTTTAGGTTTGCCAAATAACCTGTCGAAAAGATTTTTAGACTCATCCTGCATTTTAACCGGTGCATCTGTATCTGCATCAAAAGCGGTAGTATCCACCTGAGCAGAATCAGGAAGGAGATACTGACGTAAACCCTCACGAAGTCTCACATTGTAAAACCCGTAACCGCTGGTGTCTGCGGGCGTTAGACCGCGTCTTGCCATAATTCTGCCCATATACCTGAAGTAAGGCAGCATGTAGTCTTTCAAACCACCATCCCCGCGAAACTTAAACATAGCAATCTTGGGACGGGGTACAATATTGGCCAGAAAGATACCCTCACCTATGCTCAGGTCTGCCGGACTCTTACCAAAATACTGTCTGGAAGCTTCACCGATACCATAAATGTTCTTACCCATTTCTATGATATTGAAGTAGACTTCAAGCATCCGCTGTTTACTGATCAGCCTGTTGTTCTCTATTAACCAGACAATCAGTATTTCTTCTGCTTTACGTGCAAGCGTTTTATTACGGCTTAAAAACACGTTTTTTACCAGTTGCATCGAAATGGTACTACCGCCCCTCACGAACCTTTTCTCTTTAAAATTGATGACAAAAGATTTGCGGATAGACTCTTCTACAAAACCTTTATGGCTAAAAAATGAAGGGTCTTCG
This sequence comes from Pedobacter sp. MR2016-24, assembly GCF_026239655.1. GTDB lineage: Bacteria > Bacteroidota > Bacteroidia > Sphingobacteriales > Sphingobacteriaceae > Pedobacter. The sequence continues at coordinate 166,994 of NZ_JAPIVO010000001.1, forward strand.
GAAGTAAGCAGTGCATTTTTGAAGTTACTGGATATTTGTGATAAGGGGGTATAATTGGGGTTAGATGGCCCAATCGTGATATCCCGCATCGGTTTACCATACTCGTAAGGTGTATAAACAAATACGTCATTGATTTTCTGAAGATTGATTTTCCCCCACTTCATAATTTTGAAATTATACGGAGTAAGTGTTGAATTGAATTTCAGGCTGTCTGGCTCGCTGCTGTCCAGATAGAAATTAAGATCATACCTGATCTTTCCTTTTACCTGCAGGCCTTCGAGCGACTCAAACAGTCCCTGCGGAAAGGCATTCAGTACATTTTGGGCATCCTGCTCATCTGCGTGCAGTTTTACCTCATATATTTTATTTGGTGAAAGGGTATATTTTAAAAACGGGTGTATGGCTGCATCTTTCAGGTAAACAGTAGATGTGCTATCCAGAGCAATAAAATTGGAACCGATCAGCAAATCTGCATCCAGTCGTGCATCCTTAACAACAATATCATTTGCCGCTATCTTTTCGTGATTAATCAACAGGTTTTTGACCGACCATGATCCCGTAATTTTGAAATTATCACCGCTATAATCTGCGCTTTTTAGTTCCGTCCTTACCGTATCAAAGCTGAACTTTGCATGCAGTTTCTGATCAAGGTAAGGCAGCTCTACCTTTTTATTATCAGCGAAAAACAAAACATCCATTTGTTTCTTGCCGGGGTAAACCTTACCATTCAGGTGCCAGCGGGCTTCGTTATTATTTACAATTATAGTAGAATGGAGATCCCCATCATCTATCGTGGCGGTGGTGGTCATGAAGTTTAATCTTGCCGTATCATTATCATTCAGGGTGAACAATAAATTCTTCACCTCCATGTCGTCAGGAATCTTATTAAGTACCTGATTCAGCAGGTCGTGCGCCAGTTCACTCAGGTCTACCTTGTTCTTTTTTTCCGGGTTATCCTTCTTCTTTCTTTTTAGAAAGAAATCCAGGTTAGTAAGGCTGTCTTTTACGACAATACTTACCTTCCCTGTATTTAATACCACTTCAGCCAGCTTTACATCGCCAAAAAGTAAGGGGAAAATTTTAACACCAATCGTAAGATCTTCTACAGTGGAAAGGGTATCCCTGTCCTTGGGTACAACAGAAATATGCCTCATATGCACTGTGCTTAAGCCATTAAAGCCCGCTTCCCCAATCTTCACACTTAATCCGTAGTCCCGGTCTGCTTTAGTAATAGCGCGGGCTATCACTTTTTTTAAAAGCGCTTCACGCTTGCTGTAGGCAATGGCACCAAGGATAATAAGGAGGACGACAAATATCCCTAAAATCCATGCACCAGCTTTGATGTATTTTTTAGGGATGTTAATTTTTGGAAGACGCATGCTGTAAAATAGATGTTTAATTGCTAAACGTTAAATGCAAATGTTTATTTCGTGTTAAAATTACACTTAAAAAGCCTAAAATCAATTAATTGTACTGTCCTTTTGCTAATTTTGGGGAATCATGATAAGTAACGAACAAGTTTTATCAGCTTTAAAAAATGTTGAAGACCCTGATCTTAAAAAAGATCTGGTGACTTTAAACATGATTAAAGACCTGAATATAGAAGGTAAAAAAGTCAGCTTTACACTGGAACTGACTACGCCGGCCTGCCCAATGAAAGATATGCTGAAGAATGCCTGTACCAATGCGATTAAGTATTTTGTAGACAACGAGGCAGAAATAAATATCAATATCACTTCAAGAGTGACCAAACCAGCAGATACGACACAGTTAAAGGCGATCAAAAATATTATCCTTGTTTCGTCGGGAAAAGGCGGGGTTGGAAAATCTACTGTAGCCAGCAATCTGGCCATTACACTGGCTGAGGATGGTGCGAAGGTAGGGTTGATTGATGCAGATATCTACGGACCATCAGTACCTACCATGTTTGGTCTTGTAGGTGGTAAGCCGAGTGCAAGAGAAACAGAGGATGGAAAAACGCTGATCCTGCCGATAGAAAAATACGGAATCAAATTACTTTCTTTAGGCTTCTTTGCTGATCCGGATCAACCTGTACCCTGGCGTGGACCAATGGCCTCTAACGCGATTAAGCAGTTATTTAATGATGCCGACTGGGGAGAACTGGATTACCTGATCGTAGACCTTCCTCCGGGAACGGGTGATATTCATATCACGATTACGCAAAGTTTCCCGATTGCCGGTGCGGTGATTGTGACTACACCGCAACAGGTAGCGCTTGCCGATACCAGAAAAGGTCTTGCCATGTTCAAGATGCCGAGCATTAATATCCCGGTATTGGGCGTTATTGAAAACATGTCTTATTTTACCCCGGCAGAATTACCCGAAAATAAATATTATATTTTTGGTAAAGATGGCGGAAAAGCGCTTGCAACATCATTTGAAGTACCTTTTCTGGGTGAAATACCTATCGTACAAAGTATTTCTGAGGCAGGCGATAATGGTACGCCAATTGCACTGAATAAAGAAAGTATAGTGTCGCAGGCCTTTTCAGCAATAGCTGGCAGGATCGCGCAACAGATAGCAATACATAATGCACAGCAATAATTTGCTGAAAAATTACTAAATTTATATTTTAAAATTTAATCATGAATCTAACCGAACAAGTTGAGCAAGCCTTAGAAACTATCCGTCCCTATCTTATTGCAGATGGCGGAGACGTAGCTATAGAAGAGATAACGTCAGATAATGTAGTTAAATTGAAATTACTGGGGAATTGCGGATCATGCAAAATGAGCTTCATGACCATGAAAGCCGGCATTGAGCAGGCGATCATGAAAGCCGTACCTGAAATTACTGCAGTAGAAGCAATCAACCTGACTGAGTCAGTTTAGGTAATTTAACACAATTTAACTAGCCGGGATTTTTATAACGGCTATTTTTGGCTGATGAAATACATTTTCACGTTGATTTCCATATTTTTTACCTTGGGGGTTTTTGCACAGCAAACACCTGCAGGGAAAAAACTGGTCCAATTTTCGGGTATCATCACTGATGCAGACAGCAATTTTGTGGTTCCTTATGTGACGATTACCAACCTTTCCAATCAGGAGCAGCGTTATGGTGCCAATTATAAGGGCTTTTTCTCATTTGTTGCGCATCCCGGCGATGTGCTGCAGTTTAATGCAATCGGTTATGGTGATAAAACCATTACCCTGCCTGAAGTAATTAAAGAGGAAAAGTATACAGAAATGGTAAAGATGAAGTCTGAGATCGTTTATCTGCCGGCTGTACGTGTTTATCCATGGGCAACAGTGGAGGAATTCACCAAAGATTTCCTGTCGATGAAAATTGCCGATGATGATATGGAAATAGCGAAAAGAAACCTATCCAGGGAATCATTAAACGGAATGATGAGAACCCTGCCCAGAGACGGGGGAGAAATCTCTAAAAGTAATTTCAGAATGGATCAGGAGCGTGAATTAAACAGGAACTTGGTTCAGTCTAATCCACTATTAAATCCATTTGCCTGGGGTAAACTGATGCAGCAAATTTTTAATGGCGACAAAAGTCGCCAGTTGAACTAGCGTTTTTTACGCTGCTGCGGGAATTTCATTTTATAATCTGCGCGTACATCTCCTCTGGAAATAGAGTCCAGTTTAGACTTCAGCATTCTTTTACGTAATACACCTAAGGTATCTGTAAATAATTTGCCCTGAATATGGTCATATTCGTGCTGAATCACACGTGCAGGCATACCAGTTACTTCCTCTTCATGTAACATCCAGTTTTCATCATAATATTTAACAAGGATATTAGGCTTGCGCATCACATCTTCCCTGATATCAGGAATACTTAAACATCCTTCCGTAAAAGCCCAGGGCTCACCCGTTTCTTCAAGAATTTCTGCATTAATAAATACTTTTTTGTAACCAGCGTTGCCCTCTTCATCTTCACCAGTATCAACGATAAATAACCTGATCGGGAGGCCGACCTGTGGTGCTGCCAATCCTACGCCACTTGCTGAATACATCGTATCAAACATATTACTGATCAGTTTAGCCAGATCAGGGTAATTTTCATCTATGCTTACACATACTTTCCTTAATACTGGATCGCCGTAGGCAACAATAGGTAGTTTCATCTGCTTATTTTAATGTTTTCGTTGAGATACAAAAGTACGAATATTACCCTAAAGGGTAAAACGTAAGTGTACTTAGATTTTTTTCGTCCAGAATTTCCTCTGCAATTGCAGCCATTTCAGTAGTGGTGACAGCCTCGATCTTTTTAAAGACAGTCTCCAGGCTATCAATTTTGTCATAGTCGATCAGGCTCTTCGCCATAGAAACGATTAAACCAATCCTGTTTTCCTCACCAAGGGCAATCTGGCCGATAAACTTATTCTTTGATTTCTGCAGTTGACTTTCAGTAAGTGGCTTCTCTTTAATCTTCTTGAACTCTTTATAAATCAGCGATAATGCTTTTTCTACTTTTTCCTTATCCGTGCCGAAATACAAAGTGAATATGCCTGTATCGCTCAAAGGACTGTAACCCGATTCTATACTGTAAGCAATACCATGTTTCTCTCTGATCTGTAAGTTAAGGATTGAGCTCATTCCCGTGCCGCATAGCAGGTTATTTAGCAACAGCAGTCCTGTTTTATAGGGATGGTGTAATGAGTAAGCCTGAGAGCCGATAATAGTATGGGCCTGGGAGATTGGTTTGGGAAATTGATCATTAAAAAAAGGAGCAGGTACCGGCGCTTTCCTGTCTGGCCGATGCAGATTTTCTTTGATACGGGCATAATGTTTTTCGCCAATCTTCACCACTTTGGAAAGCGGATAGTTGCCCAGTACTGCAACTACCATTTTATCCGTATGGTAATTTGTTGCGATAAAATCCTTAATGTCTTTCCTGGAAAGCTTTTCTACGCTTTCTGTTGTTCCAAGGATGTTTCTGCCCAGCGGGTGACCTGCAAAAACAAGATCTTCAAAGTCGTCATATATCGCTTCTTCAGGCTGGTCCAGATAAGAGGCGATTTCATCCAGGATCACACCTTTTTCCTTCTCCAGTTCATCTTCCGGAAAAGTTGAATGAAATACAATATCATTAAAAAGTTCCAGCGTTCTTTCCAGGTAAGGATTCAGAAATGAAGCATGGATGCAGGTATATTCTTTAGTGGTATAAGCATTCAGATCTGCCCCAACATCTTCAAGCCTGCTTAATATCTGGTTGGTACTGCGTTTTTCTGTGCGTTTGAAGATCAAATGCTCAATAAAATGTGCTAAACCAGCCTGGTCAGCCGTTTCATCTCTTGATCCGCTATTCACGATAATACAGGCGTGAGAAATAGCTGATGCTGATGGTACATGAAGCAGGCGGATGCCATTAGGCAGTGTGTGTACGTTGTATTCCATTGACTTGCAAAGATACAGAATCACATTGCTAAGCGATTGTAATTTTTACTTAAAATCCACTGCTTGAGCCACCCCCGCCAAAATCACCCCCGCCAAATCTGTTTTCTGCAGGTGCAGGACCATCCGAAAAGGTTTCGGTGATCAGCAGGGACTCTACATTGATTTTATCCAGCATATGATTTTCGTTCAGGTCTTCATAGGTAAAACCATGTTTAGGGGTCTTTAAATACCTTCTGATGGTGTAGGATATGGCAAGAAAAGCAGCGCCGCCAAGGGCTAAAGTCACTTCAATAGGTGCCACATGATAGTATATTTTAAAAGTGAATACCGCAGCAGCAATCAGCAGCATGCCTGCCCTGAGCATAATTACATCTTTCTTTTTTAGTCCCCAGCCGATGTAAACAAAAGGAAGTAAGACCGACCATATCCAGAAGAAAGGTGCAAAGGGAAGCGAACCCGGACTATCTTCATTGGTATCAAACAACATATTGCCCAGGTTTTGAACTACAAAGTAATTGCCGGCAAGATAAAGTGTAAGGAGACTAATGATTTGCACTACATCCAGACAGGAAAGATAATAGATGGCTTTGGCACTCTTCCCTGCCATGCGGGCGAAGAACCAGCTGGCAAAAGAGACTGCAATCAGCAAAAAGGGCAGCGTTGCAGAGCCAAAGGCACCAATACGATTCCATTCCATCGCAATGAAGGCAAAAAATGCCAGAAAGCAAACCGCGGCGGCTAATGCATCCGAAAAACGCAGCGTATAATATAAGCCCAGCAGACAAACTACTCCTGCAACGGATAAAAAGTAAGACGTATCATCAATTGTAGAATGTGAAAATGCAGGCCAGAGAAAAGCGCTTAAAAAGAATCCTGCAGAAATCCAGATCAAAGCATCATCAATCCCGGAGCGGTAATGTTTATTGGTTTTAACCACAAATTCCAGTGCGGCATAACTGATAAGTCCCAGGACAAGAATATAACCCCAATTATCTACTAAATTTGAGAGCATAAGTGAAATCAATCCGACAGAGAAAGAAACAGTAATACAGGTCAGTATAAAGAGACCACTCCGGATAAAGAAATTAGGGGTGTAAAAAGAAACAGGATAAGCGGCAGACACTTTTTTTAACTCGTCATTATCCATCATATTCATATGCAGCGCATTACTGGCTTGCTGTTGTATAATCAGGTTGTCCAGATTGGTTTTATCATAAATAATCATACCTCTTTTATTTTTTTATTTAACCGGATTAAAAATATAACAAGCCCTATTGACGAAAGTGTAAAATACAGGAAGCCAAAAATGATATTATCATTATCGCGCATACTGTCGAGTCCCCTGATAACCAAACTGCTAATCGTAAAATAGCTGTAAAGTATGGTCAGCAGCAGGAAATAAAAGGATTTATTTTTTACGGCATCCAGATATAAGAGATAAGCCAGAACAAAAACACCTAACAGCCATAAAACACATGATGGCTGCTCATAATGGAAGAAATAACCGCTTAACAGGGAAATAAATCCAATATGAACACCAAAGTGGAGATAGTTGAATTTGAAATGTTTTTTGAAATTGTAACGTTCCGAAAGGAAGGCAACGGCCAATAATATAATGGCCAGCAGTAAGTAAACATTAATCAGCGATGGATCATCATAAGTTCCAGCGCTCAGTAATGCTTTAGGTGTTGCGGCTACCCCCATGTAAATGGCCATGTTGGTAATGGCTAGCCCCAGTATTCCCTGATGATCAAACTGATAAGCAACATAATACAATACCAGCATAGGGATGAGCGTGGCGAGCCCGTAATGGTCGCCGAAGACAGTATACTGAAACTGCAGATAACCCAGAAAGCTGACAAAACTCAGGCAGCCCAATAGCAGGATATAATCAAAAAATGAGTCAGGTGATTTTACTTTTTCCCTGTCAAAAGTTTTTTTCCTTTTAAAGCAGTAAAAAAAACAGCTGGCACTCAGGAGGGCAATCATTAATAAGATCACCTGGTGACCAATAGTATCAATGTTTTTGTAAATCAATATTCCTAAACCGGAGCTCAGTAACATCACGCCTAAATACAAAAGCGTTTTCAACTCCCAGTGTACAGAAAATAGGGGATGATCATGTCTTTCTTTCACTTTTGCAAGTGATGTATCACTGATCAGTCCTTCCTCATGTAATTTTTTATATAAGTCAAAATTCATATCAGACAGGCAATATATTATTCAATTATGTAATCATACGAAAAAGATTTTGTTAAATTGAGGGCGACTGAAAAAATTGAAAAACAGGATTGAAAAACTTATCTTTAATCCCGGGCATATTTAGCCTGACTATTCTTTTTATCCATCAATGGCTTTTTCAGGACAAGGCCAGAATTTACAGGTGCTGTTCTGAAAATCAGAAAGGTACTGTTTCCAGTAGTGCTGGTATTCAGGCTCTGGTTTTACTCATAATTTGAACGGATATACGACGAGAGTAAGTCGGGATGGAAGCACATTGGAAGCAGGGTGGAAGCACGTTAAAAGCACGTTTTTCCAGAGAAACCTGCTTTTGACGTGCTTGCATCATTCATCGTGTCTGCTTGCAATGCACACTATACCCACGCTACATCCCATACCCTTCCGGCTTAATCTTGGGGCAGACCCAAGCCTGCCTTAACCCTGTTCCTTTAGTAAACATACAATCCCTTTCGTGTATCCTTTTACCGGAAAACATATTCCTAAGCAAATTACTGTCAATTTGACAAAAAAAATGTTTGGAACATCCCTTGATATGGCTGGTATGTACTTAAAAATGAGTTAATATATGAGCATAGAAGAAAAGGGAAGTATTTCCATACACACCGAAAACATTTTTCCCATTATTAAGAAGTTCCTTTACTCTGATAATGAGATATTCCTGCGTGAATTAGTTTCCAATGCAGTTGATGCGGTACAAAAGATCAAACGTTTAGCTGCACTGGGTCAGTATGATGGAGAGCTGGGCAATCCAATTGTTGAAGTAGCTTTGGATGAAGAGAAAAAAACAATTACCATTAGTGATAGTGGTTTGGGGATGACAGCTGAAGAGATCAAGAAATATATCAACCAGGTAGCATTTTCGGGCGCAAGCGAATTTGTAGAGAAATTCAAGGATGCTAAAGATGCCAATGAAATCATCGGTAAATTTGGATTGGGTTTCTATTCTGCATTTATGGTAGCTGATCTGGTTGAAATACAGACTTTATCCTACCAGGAAGGTGCTGAGCCGGCACGTTGGGTTTGTGATGGCAGTACAACTTATGAAATCACTGAAGGTAGCCGCACCACTCGTGGAACGGATATTATTCTGCATATCAATACTGAATCTGAAGAATTCCTGAGCAAAAGCAAACTGGAAGAGATTCTTGATAAATATGGTAAGTTCTTACCTGTGCCGATTAAATTTGGTACTAAAACAGAACAAATTCCTGATGGCGAAGATGAAGAAGGCAAGCCTAAACATGTTGCGGTAGAAACTGATAATATTATCAATACCACTAACCCGATATGGACAAAAGCACCTGCAGATTTGTCAGATCAGGATTATCTTGATTTTTATAAACAATTATATCCTTTCTCTGAAGATCCTTTGTTCTGGATTCACCTGAATGTTGATTATCCTTTTAACTTAACGGGAGTACTTTACTTCCCGAAAGTGAAAAACGACTTCGATATGCAGCGCAATAAGATCAAATTGTTTAGTCGCCAGGTATTCATTACTGATGAGGTTAAAGACATCGTTCCTGAATTCCTGATGTTATTACATGGTGTGATCGATTCTCCTGATATTCCACTTAACGTATCAAGAAGCTTCCTGCAGGCAGATAGTAATGTGAAGAAGATCAATAGCTATATCACTAAAAAAGTAGCTGATAAATTACATGAGCTCTTCAATAAAGACCGTAAAGGCTATGAAGAAAAATGGGGTGATATCGGACTTTTCGTAAAATACGGAATGGTGAGCGAAGAGAAATTCAATGATAAAGCGAAGGACTTTGCACTGTTGACCAATACTAAAAACGAGCATTTCACATTAGATGAATACCGTGAAAAAGTACAGGCGATACAGACTGATAAAAATGGTCAGGTGGTGTATATCTACAGTAATGATCCTGCTAAACAGGATAGCTTTATTCAGGCTGCAAACAAAAAAGATTATGATGTATTGCTGATGAACTCTGCAATTGATAATCACTTTGTCAGCTTCCTGGAAAATAAACTGGAGAAAACATTATTGAAGCGTGTTGATTCAAGCGTGGCCAGTAAACTGATTGAAAAAGATGAGCTGGTGGAATCTGTATTAACAGAAGAACAGTCGGCCAAAGTGAAAGAAGTTTTCGAGAAAGCAATTGTTAAACCAGGTTTCCAGGTAGAGATTGTAGGTCTTAACCCGGAAGAATTTCCTGTTACAGTGACTATGGACGAATTTATGCGCCGCATGAAAGATATGGCACAAATGGGTGGAGGAATGAGTTTCTATGGGAATATGCCAGATAGCTATAAAGTGGCGATCAACGGTAACCATAAACTCGTGAACCGAATTCTGAAAACTGAAGATGCAGATGAGCAAAGTGCTTTAGCTAAACAAGCTGTAGATCTTGCCTTACTTTCACAAGGAATGTTAACCGGAGCAGAATTAACGGCATTTGTTAACCGCTCTGTAGAGTTAATCTAATCATTTACCTGTGCATAGATTGCACATATAAACATAAACCCCGCAGTCTGATAAAGGCTGCGGGGTTTTTACTGGCATTTAATTTATTTGCTAATGCCTTCCAAAGCGAAGAGGAAAGCATAATTGAGCGCAATATCCTTTAAATAATCAAACCTGCCAGAGGCACCACCATGCCCAAATTCCATATTGGTTTTAAGGAGCAGGATATTCTTATCCGTTTTTTCGGCGCGTAATTTTGCTACCCATTTAGCCGGTTCAAAATATTGTACCTGGCTGTCATGCAGTCCCGTAGTCACCAGCATATTAGGGTATGCCTTTTTCTGGATATTCTCATATGGAGAATAACTTTTCATGTAATGGTATGCATCTGCTTTTTTAGGATTTCCCCATTCATCAAATTCATTGGTGGTCAGTGGAATACTTTCATCCAGCATGGTATTCACCACATCAACAAAAGGTACCTGTGCAATTATACCATTCCACAGCTCAGGCTCAAGATTGATGATTGCACCCATTAAGAGTCCCCCGGCACTGCCACCCTGTGCATACAGGTGCGCCGGACTAGTGAATTTTTCTGCGACGAGATACTTTCCGCAATCGATAAAATCGGTGAAGGTGTTCATTTTTTTCATCAGTTTACCTTCTTCGTACCAGGCCCTGCCCATTTCCTGTCCGCCACGGATATGTGCAATAGCGTACACAAAACCTCTGTTGAGCAGGCTCAGGTTATTGATGGAGAATGCCGCATCGATACTATGACCATAAGAGCCATAAGCATATAAAAGCAGTGGCGCATTTCCGTCCTTTACAAGGCCTTTTTTATAGACAATAGATATCGGAACCTTAGTTCCGTCTTTTGCTGTCGCATATAAGCGCTCAGTAGTATAATCTTCCGCATTATAACCACCTACTACTACCTGCTGCTTCATCAATTTCTTCGCCTTGGTCTCCATATCATAATCAAATGTGGATACCGGGGTCGTCATCGAAGTATAAATATAACGCAAGGTCTTACTGTTATATTCCGGATTGTTTCCTACAGCAGCAGTATAAGCGGGTTCTTCAAATTCAATATAATGTTCGTTGCCATTTACATTCCGGATTCTTAATTGTGCCAATCCGTTTTTACGTTCTGAGATGACGATGAAATCTTTGAATTCATCAACTCCTTCCACCAGGACATCCTTACGGTGAGCAATCACTTCTTTCCAGTGCGCTTTACCTGTCTGATCCAGCGGGCATTCCATTAGTCTAAAGTTTTTTGCATTCCAATTGGTCAGGATCAGGAATTTATCTGCCAGTGGGGTAACACTGTATAAGACGTCTTTTGTTCTTGGTGTAAAAACGGTGAAGGCAGCATCAGGCTGATCAGCAGGAATCATCCTGGCTTCTGAAGATAAAGTAGCAGAAGAATAAATAAAGATATACTTGCCTGATTTAGATTTATCTACGCCAATATAATTTGATTTGTCTTTTTCTTCATATACAACAGGATCTTTTGTAGCATCAGTTCCCAGACGGTGTTTCTGAATTTTCTCGCTTAATAAAGTTACAGGATGTTTGGCTGTATAAAATAAAGTCTTGTTATCCGCCGCCCAAACAGGATCACCCTCTGTATTCTGGATATGGTCCGCTAACATGGCTCCCGTTTCCAGATTTTTGACCTGGATGGTGTATTGTCTCCGGGAGACATTGTCTACGCCGTAAGCCAGTAATTTATTGTCAGGACTAATACTGAAGCCTGTAGCGGAATAATAGGAATGGTCCTTTGCCAAATCATCGATATCAAGCAAAACTTCTTCTGTGGCAGTCAGGCTGCCTTTTTTACGGCAGTATTTAAAATACTGTTTGCCTTCTTCTGTTTTGGAATAATAGTAATAGCCGTTCTTAAACACGGGCACAGACTCATCCTTTTCTTTGATCCTGCCCTTCATCTCTTTAAAAAGATCGGACTGCAGGGCATCAGTACCTTTCATGATCTGATCCAGATAAGTATTCTCTGCTTTCAGATAATCTACCACCTTTGTGCTGTCGGGACCCTTTTTAAAATAGTCGATCATCCAGTAGTAATTATCAGTTACGGTATCTCCATGTAAAATTCTGGTGGTAGGTTTGATTTCTGCAACGGGCGCTTTAACGTCCGGCCATTTATAAATTTCCATTTTCTTATCTTTGTTTGTACAAGCTATAGTCATGCTAAGTAAGAGCATTCCAGGTAAAATTCTCTTCATTGCTGGTTCGGTGTGAAGATTTAGGATAATGCAAATTAAGATTTTATAATCATATCTGACATGAAGAAATTAATTACGAGAAAGAATATTATCAATGTGATTTTTGCCGGGCTGCTGCTGATCCTGTTATTTTTGCCCTCGGCGAAAGCAATGGTATTACAGGGACTAATGGGTATTGGTTTTTTCAAGCCTGATACGAATATGGCGAAAAAGGAGCCTGAAGCAGGGCTTTCGGGAGTTTTATTTAAAGATGCATCTGGCAAGGTGGTTGATCTGGGAGCGTTGAAAGGTAAGGTGGTTTTCCTGAATTTCTGGGCTGCCTGGTGTCCGCCATGTTTAGCTGAAATGCCTTCAATAAATAAGCTTTATGAACAGTTTAAGGACGACAAAAATGTAGTTTTTATTTTTGTAGATGCGGATAGTGATTTGCCGAAGGCCAGGGAGTTTATGGAGAGGAGGAAATACCAGCTACCTATTTATGCCGTGGCCAGTGAAATTCCTGATCAGCTTTTTAAGGGCTCCTTACCCACCACTGTTGTATTAGATAAACAAGGTCGGATAAGTTATAATGAATCAGGCGCCGCAAATTACGGCGACAACAAGTTTATCGCATTTATGACAAAGCTAAGGGATACGAATTAGTATATTTGTACACTGATTCATCATTAAACGAATAAAACAACAATGCAAGAACCATTTGATATTACTATCGGAACTATTGATTATGCAATTTTTCCTGAAGGGAATGATACTTACGTAGTTTTTAAAGACGGTAAAGAATATTTACAGATACAGAAAGATACGGAATCTACCTGGCTGAAGCTGGATCCTGAGACTGCACTGCCTTTGTTTGAAGAAAATGCTGAGATCAATGCTATTGGTCAGGCTATCGTTGCTTATGTATCGGAGCCGGAAGAGGATGAAGATCTGGAGGAAGAATTGTAATCAGCCCGACCAATGATCGCGGTCCAGGCTGCGATAATGAATGGCCTCGGCCAGATGTTCGATTTCAATGTTTTCACTCCCGGCGAGGTCTGCTATCGTACGGGATACTTTTAAAATCCGGTCATATGCCCTTGCCGAAAGACCAAGTCTCTCCATTGCTTTTTTAATTAAGGCACGTCCCTGATCATCTATCAGACAGATTTTTCTCACGCTATTTGGGCTCATTTGAGCATTATAGTGAATATCCGGATGGGCATTAAAGCGCAGGTCCTGTTTTTCCCTTGCATTAATTACTCTTTGCCGGATCACCTCACTTTTTTCTGCCGGTTGCAAAGAGGTGAGGGCATTAAAATTTACCGGTGTCACTTCTACATGGAGGTCAATCCTGTCCATCAATGGGCCTGAGATTTTATTCAGGTATTTCTGTACCAAACCTGGCGGACAGGTGCATTCTTTCTCCGGATGGTTATAAAAGCCGCAAGGGCAAGGGTTCATAGACGCAATGAGCATAAAACTGGCTGGGTATTCTACACTGAGACGGGCCCTGGAAATCGTTACTTTCCTGTCTTCCAATGGCTGTCGCATCACCTCCAGTACACTTCTTTTAAATTCCGGCAGTTCATCCAGAAACAGTACACCATTATGGGCAAGTGAGATTTCCCCCGGTTGCGGATTGGCACCACCGCCTACAAGGGCAACATCGGATATCCCATGATGCGGACTCCGGTAGGGGCGTTCTGTCATCAAGGCGCTTGCGGCATTTAATTTTCCTGCTACTGAATGGATTTTGGTGGTTTCCAGTGCCTCTGATAAATTCAGGGGCGGAAGGATAGTGGGCAGCCGCTTTGCCAGCATGGTTTTTCCTGAACCGGGAGGACCAATCAATATCAGGTTGTGGCCCCCGGCTGCGGCGATCTCCAGTGCCCTCTTGATACTTTCCTGACCCTTAACATCCGAAAAATCCTGATCATAATTACTGCTGTTTTTCAGAAACTCATCCGCTGTATTGACAATTACAGGTTCAAATGATTGCTTCCCATTGAAGAAACTGATGACCTCTGCAAGATTTTTCATGCCGTAGATAATCAGACCACCTACTATCGCAGCTTCTACTGCATTCTCTGACGGAAGGATGAAACCCTTAAAACCTGCTCTTAAAGCTTCAACAGCAATTGGCAATACACCTTTCATGGGCTGCAGGCCGCCGTCTAAGGATAATTCTCCCATAATGAAGTAATGACCTGCATCTTTACTTGTAATCTGCCCGGAAGCTGCTAAAATGCCAATAGCTATTGGCAAATCATATCCTGTCCCTTCCTTCCTGATATCTGCAGGGGAAAGGTTGACTACGATCTTTTGTCGCGGCATTCTTAACCCTGAGGATTGAATAGCACTTTCTATCCTTCTTAAACTTTCCTTTATTGCATTGTCCGGCAAACCGACGATATGGTATTTATTACCACTCCCAATGCTTACCTCAATGGTAATCGTAATTGCATTTACCCCGAAAACGGCACTTCCATAAGTTTTTATCAGCATCTGCTAACTTATTTCCAAAAAAGTTATGGATGGTAATTTATTTTAAAATAGCAGGCATAAAAAAATGGCTGCCACCAAACCGGTAACGGCCATTCTTCGTGTTTTATTTTAAACTAAAGATGCATCCAATGAAATCTGTAAGGCAGCATATGCTTTACTTACCGGGCAGCCCTCTTTGGCACCTGCGGCAATCTCCTGAAACTGCTCTTCAGTAATTCCCTCTATTTTGGCTTTAAGAACCAGTTCAGATTTAGTGATTACACCCTCTTCCAGTGAGATATTACAGGTAGTTTCCAAAGACTCAGGATTAAATCCTGCCGTAGTTAAATCAAGGCTCAGTTTCATGGTGAAACATCCTGCATGTGCAGCAGCCATCAATTCTTCAGGATTTGTTCCTACTCCATCAGCAAAACGGCTGTTGAAAGAATATTGAGTGTTGTTTAATGTAGTGCTTTGTGTGGTGATATGACCTTTTCCTTCTTTAATTGTTCCGTTCCAAACGGCAGTTGCATTACGTTTCATCCTGTTTTATATTTAAATGATTTAATACTCAAATGTACATGCTCAGAATAGATCGGTCAATGGATTATATTCCCTATTTATTGGATAATTTTCCCGACGGCCGCTATTACTGCAATTGGCTACATTCTTCCTTGTGGCATTTTAGGCATTCCACGCATTAGTTTAGCGGCTGCTGCCGGATTAGAAAACTGTTTCATCACCTTACGCATATCTTCAAACTGTTTGATCAGTTTAGTTACCTCTTCAATTTTATTACCTGATCCTTTTGCAATACGCATACGTCTGCTTTGCTGGATGCTGTCCGGATTTTCGCGTTCGTATTTCGTCATCGATTGAATGATGGCTTCCACATTTTTGAAAGCATCGTCTTCAATTTCCACGTTTTTCATCATTTTACTTACACCGGGAATCATGCCCATCAAATCTTTCATGTTACCCATTTTTTTGATTTGCTGGATCTGGTTGTAAAAGTCGTTGAAGTCAAACTTATTTTTACGGATCTTTTTCTGTAGTTCAGCAGCTTCTTTCTCATCAAACTGCTCCTGAGCACGTTCAACCAGGGAAACCACATCACCCATACCCAGGATACGTGACGCCATCCTGTCCGGATAAAACACGTCAAGTGCCTCCATTTTCTCTCCTGTACCTACAAACTTGATTGGCTTGTTCACTACAGATTTGATCGAAAGGGCTGCACCACCGCGGGTATCACCATCCAGTTTTGTCAGCACTACACCTGTAAAATCAAGACGATCGTTAAATGCTTTGGCTGTATTAACCGCATCCTGTCCGGTCATGGCATCAACAACGAACAGGATTTCGTGCGGTTTAGTATTTAATTTTACATCCGCAATCTCATTCATCATTTGCTCGTCAATCGCTAAACGACCCGCAGTATCAATGATAATTACGTTGTTATTCTGTTTTTTACCTTCAGCAATACCTTCCAGTGCAATTGCAACAGGGTCTTTGGATTCTTTATTCGCATAAACCGGAACACCGATTTGTCCCCCTAAAACCTGTAACTGGTCAATTGCTGCAGGACGGTATACGTCGCCCGCCACCAATAGCGGCTTTTTACCTTTACTTTTCAGGTAGTTTGCCAGTTTTCCGGAGAAAGTAGTTTTACCCGCACCATTTAAACCAGCAATCAATATAATTGTAGGGTTGTTCTTTAAGTCTAATTCTGTAACCTCACCACCCATTAAGGCTGTAAGCTCATCGTTCATTACTTTGGTTAACAACTGTCCCGGAGAAACCGCAGTCAGTACATTCAAGCCCAATGCTTTTTCCTTTACCTCATCAGTAAAAGTTTTTGCTGTTTTATAATTTACGTCGGCGTCCAGCAAAGCTTTACGAATTTCCTTCATGGTTTCGGCCACGTTGATCTCTGAAATGCTTCCTTGTCCTTTTAGAACTTTAAATGCGCGGTCTAGTTTATCCTGTAAATTTTCAAACATTATCTTTACTCCTTTTTGCTCAATTATTGTAAGTAACAAAGTTATTAAATTTTGCCTGAAAGAATTGAATATCATCAACCTTTATTCATTTGAAATTTATTTCGGGCATTATTTTGATTGTTGTAGTATATCTTCTGATAGTCAGGTATGAAATAATGGGTAAATGAATAGCGGTTGACAGGGGCTCTGCTTTGGGACTATTTTTATTTAGCGGTATTTTGAAAAGTAGTTGAAAGTCTGTTAAATAGCCGTTAACGGGGCTACAGACCTATCAAAGCCCTATTAATACCTTGTCGATGACTTGTCAAGGCCCTGTCAACCTATACCTGTCCCATACGAGTTCCCAATTGAACCCGGTACACAGCCATTTGCCTTATATGGTAAAAAATAGCTCTTGTTATTGCAACATCTAAGAAAAAGGAGTGTCTCATAGACATAACTATTTTCTATGAAGCGGCTCTTTTTGTTAGTGATTTGCCTATTGACTACCATTTGTAGTGTAGCGCAAACTGTACCTGTTAAAAAGGAACTCGCCGCGGTGAGAGCTGCAATTATGCCTAAGATTGATGGACTATTAACTGATAACGTATGGTCTGGGGTGGCGGTGGCAACGGATTTTGTGGAGAACAGACCTGTTCCGGGGCGACATGAAGTGCAGGCTCAGCGAACAGAGATCAGGGTTTTATATGACGACAATGCGATTTATGTAGCAGCAAGAATGTATGATGCGCCGGATAGCGTGGTGCAGGAACTGGTGTCGAGAGATAATATTGGCAATGCAGATTTTATCGGACTCATCTTCGATACTTTTTCTGACGGAATGAATGGAAATGGTTTTTATGTCACTGCTGCTGGTGTGCAGTTCGATGCTAAATATTCCCAGGTCGGTGATGAAGACGTCAATTGGAATGCTGTTTGGGAAAGTGCCGTAAAACACGATGAGCAGGGCTGGACGGCAGAGTTCCGGATACCTTATTCGGCATTGCGGTTTTCGGGCAAAGAGGTGCAAAACTGGGGACTGAATATCGTAAGGAGAAGACAAAAGGCGAACAGTCAGCTTTTTTGGAATTTCGTTGATCCTAAGGTAAGCGGGTTAATTAACCAGAGTGGGGTCTGGAAAGGATTGACGGGCATTAAACCGGGTGTGCGTTTATCCTTTTCACCCTATTTATCTACTTATCTCAATCATTATCCCAACAACATTCCAGGGGTAAAAAATACGACCAGCTCTTTTAATGGGGGGATGGATGTGAAATATGGGATCAACAAAAGTTTTACCTTAGATATGACGCTGGTACCCGATTTCGGGCAGGTGCAGGCAGACAATAGAATTCTGAATTTAACACCTTTTGAAGTAAAGTTTGATGAACGCAGGCAGTTTTTCACTGAGGGAACAGAGTTATTTAATAAAGGAGATTTGTTTTACTCCAAAAGAATTGGCTCTATCCCGGCCTACTTCAAAGATGTATCCACAGGCCTTAATACCGGTGAAACAGTGATAAAATCTCCTCAGGAAGGTAAGGTATTAAACGCGACAAAAATCTCCGGCAGAACTGCTGGCGGATTGGGGATAGGACTTTTTAATGCGATTACCAATAAAATGAATGCCGTAATTGAAGATGCGGAAGGTCATCAGCGCGAAACAGAGCGTCAGCCGCTTACGAACTATAATGTCATCGTACTGGATCAATCGCTTAAAAATAACAGCTCCGTTACGCTGATTAATACCAATGTATTGCGACAGGGAGCGGATTACGATGCGAATGTTACGGCTTTTCTCTTCAATCTTAATGATAAAAACAACAAGTATTTTATCAAAGGAGCGGGTAAAATGAGTTATCTGACCCTGACTGAAGACAAAAAAAATGCATATGGATTTAATACTGAACTGGAACTGGGTAAACAAAGCGGAAACTGGACCTGGAGTTATGAATTGAAACTGGCAGATGATCAATTCGATCCTTCTGATATGGGCTTTTTTACCAATAACAACTTCCTGGATCATGAGATTGAATTAGGTTACCAGGAATATAAACCCGGGAAATGGTATAATCAATGGCAAAGCTGGGCGAATATACAGTACTCACGCAGGTACAATCCGGATGCTTATCAGAATTTTAATATTGATGGAGGTTATTATGTGCAGTTTAAAAATTTCTGGACGTTTGAAACAGACCTGGAATGGCGGAGAGACGGGCAGGATTTTTATGAGGCAAGAAATAAAGGGCGACTGTTTAAAACCGGGGCGACTTTTAACGCGCAGATTTATGTAAATCCCGACCGGACAAAAGCGTATAATTTTGGCGGAAATCTGGGCTACCGGAAAAATGAGCTGTTTGACGGGAAAGGGTATGATGCATATTTATATCAGAATTTCCGGCTGAATGACAGGATTTCTTTCGGATCAGACCTGACTTATCAGCCCAGATATAATTACGCCGGCTGGGTGGCTGCCCAGGAGAGCGAAATCCTTTTTTCGCGGTATGACCGACAAACGGTAGAGAATGCTATAGATGCAAAATACAGTTTCAGTAATAAAATGGGACTTTCTTTAAGGATCCGGCATTATTGGTCGGATCGCAGAAATAAATCGTTTTATTTATTAAACCAAAATGGCACCCTCAGTCCTTATGCAGCTACGGCACCAAAAGATACCGACAGAGATTACAATGTTTTTAATGCGGAGTTCATCTACTTATGGCAATTCGCACCAGGCAGCGAACTGAGCATTGCCTATAAAAATGCAGCAGAGCTAAGTGAAAACAGCTACAGAAAGAAATACGCGCGTAATTTCGACTTTATATTGTCCGGTCCACAGAACAATAGCTTATCCATTAAAGTGCTGTATTATATTGATTACCTTGATTTGAAAAAGAAGAAATAACACCTTTTTTACCTTGGAAAGATAAACATGAAGCCCATAGCGAGCGTTTGGCTACCCTGAATCTTAGAATCCGTATTCCTGTCGTATAAACCTACACCTGTAAGAGAAACGTTCATAAATCTATTGATTTTTGCTGTAACAGCCACATCCAGACGATGATTGATATATCCGAAGTTATTGTAGGGTACGAAAACTGCATATCTGGTTTTAAGATTCACGTTTTGAAACACATCTTTTTCAAATGCTGTTACGACCTGAAAAGCGAGGTCATTTCTGAAAGTGGATCCAATAGGTACACCGTAAAAATCAGTTTTTGTAGAAGGGTTATTTGGGTCTCTTGCCTCATCCGCAGCTAAAAGACCTTCATTATCTAACACGAAAGTCTGTCTCGCTGTACCTGTACCAATCCTGGTCGAGAAATATTTGCTTGGTTTGTATTCAAAACCGACAGATTCTGTCAGGTAACCGGGCGACATAAATCTTGAAATCAAGGTTGGAACTTCACCATCTGTTCCTCCAGCATAAGAGAATCCATTGTCAAACTGCGATTCAAATGTAACTGAACCAAAGAAATACCAGTTCTTTGATAATTGTAAGGCGGCCTTGTTATCCCAGAAAATCCGGTCATTGTTTTTTTTCTGCAGTTGATTTTTATTCTTGATCTTTCCGTACTGCAGCACAACTTCGCTCACGTAGCTATAGCTGTCCTTATTATATTCTGCTTTATAATTTACTAATCCACCAACAGCCAGTGAGTTTACACCACCACCTTTCCAGTTATCACTAAAAGAAGCCTGGTTAATGTTAATCCCTATAGATGTTTTAGTTTTCCAGTAATTGATTTTGGTACTAACGATTACCGGACTGATTTCAACAGGTTTAAATTCGATACTTCCTTTTATGACAGGCAACGGACTTCTTTTCAACTTAAGATCCATGTCCTTAATCTCGATAGGGATGGTATCAACCTCCTGTGCAATACTCTGTGTTGAAACTGCAAATACAATTAGTAAACAAGCATATATACCTTTCATTGTTACAAAGAAAAAGAAAAATGTTCTTATTGAAGAATTAAAACAGAAAAGTTAACCATGAATAAAGCTTCCTGGTTTTCAAATAATTCAGATTATAGTCGTTCGCATACGCTTCACGCTCAAAACTGATCATAAAATAAGCTTTAGAATGATTTTTATAGCGAACCAGATTTAACAGATAATTCAATAAATACAGTACATAAAATGGAAGTATCAATAATTCCAGTTGTTGATGGAAGTGAATCTTTTCATGATTGATAATCACGAGGTTCTTTTTCAAACCTGCATTTTTAAAAATCATAAATGGGAATAGTGCCATTGCGTTGGCAGGAAGACCGGACCAGATTACAGGCAGGTACCTCATAACTTTTCAATCTTTATTTTTGGCAGCGATTTCAGACGGAATGCATTCGGGTTCCGCTTATAAGTTGCGTAATTGTTTTTCAGGAATACGATAAAAGCATAGTCGGACGCCATGAGTACAAAATCGTAACTCGGACGGTATTGCTGCATATAATCTTCCAGTTCGTAACCTTTGATGCGTAAGACACGACCAACAAAGGCGGGGTTATATTTATAGTCAATAATCTGCTCTTTATAATCCCTTTCCAGTATGGCTTGCAAATGCCTCGCATTCCGGCCTTTTCTGCTGAGCAGATTGTAAATGGCATCAATTCCGAGCCCTACACCCGATCTGCCCAGATTAAGCAGGTCTTTAGAACTTCCCCTGTCCGTAGCATATTTATATTCCCTCAGTGTCTGGTCGTATCGCTCTTTAGGCGTTAACGCACTACCAATGATGGCAACTTCTCTCAGCTGAACGGCGAGCGACTTTAGCTGGAAAATCACTGTATTATTGCCCTTATATACTATCGTATCTAAACCATAGCCTTCGAGAGCGGCAAAAAGCGTATCACCTACTGCGGCCTGTGTAGCAAATTCTCCTTTATTG
Source organism: Pedobacter sp. MR2016-24 (assembly GCF_026239655.1). GTDB lineage: Bacteria > Bacteroidota > Bacteroidia > Sphingobacteriales > Sphingobacteriaceae > Pedobacter. The sequence goes on from NZ_JAPIVO010000001.1 coordinate 188,632, forward strand.
TTATTGTATAGCCCCTCGTCATCATGAGAATTGTATATATATACTTTGGCTAAACGCTGCTTGGAATCCTTATCCACCACAAAACCCTTAACTGGCTTTTTTTGTGCCAGCATAGTGCCGTAGATGAAGGAAAACAGGAATAGCAGAACAGATAGTTTCATTGACAGGCAAAATTACGCATAAGCCGCGCTAAGGGCTGTTATATTAACATTATTTAACTACTATCAGCTTCTGGCCTATCTTAACACCGTTGTCCGTAAGACCATTCAGTGCTTTTAATTCATCTATAGTCATATTGTAGCGCTTCGCGATATTGTATAAAGTGTCTCCTTTCTGAACAGTATAATCAGGCGATGTCGTATTGATCACCTGTCTGGAAGGTGGCGTTTCAACAGGAGTGAATTTTTTAGTTTCCTTAGGAATATTCGCATTGATCTCGGTAAAAACACGGTCTTCACGTTTGATCTTGTCAGGCTCCGATTCCGGCTGGTCATACTGGTGCAGCTGATATTTCTCGATGGTATTGATCAGCATATCCGGATATCTTGGGTTAGTGGCATAACCGGCCTGTTTCAGTCCCTTAGCCCAGTTTTTATAATCGTTTTTATCCAGTTCAAACAGTGCACTGTAACGCTTCCGTTTTAAGAATTCTGAGTGATCCTTATAAGATTCTCTTGCGTCTTTATATACCCGGAAACAGTCGTTACTCTTATCGTCATCTTTGTAATATGCTTTTCCGCGCCAGTCTGACGTACATTTGATGCCAAAGTGATTATTTGCATACTTTGCCAGACTGCTGTTTCCGCTGCCTGATTCAATAATTCCCTGTGCCAGGGTGATACTTGCCGGAATACCGTAAGTATTCATCTCTTCGATAGCAACACCTTTAAAAGACTCAATATAACTTAAGGTAGTGAAGTCCTTAAAATTTGGATTGTTCTTATTTGCCGCTTTTTCAATCTGCTTGTTATTGCGGTGGTATTGCCTGGTTTTACAGCTCGAAAAGAAGCCGATTACAAGCACAAGAGGAATTACTATTTTGTTCATTAGAATCTGATTTTCTGTCCTGGTTGCAGCGCTGATCTTTTTAATCCGTTTTTACGCATCAAGAATTTGGCCGTTGTGCCATGAGATTCTGCAAGCCTGTTTAAGTTATCTCCCCTTTTCACCGTATAGGTTCTTCCGGAAGATGCATGTTTAACAGCGGAACGGTTTTTCTTTCTGGAAGAGTAATAATGTCTTTTTTTAACGGCAGCGACTTTTACTACCGGTGCCACATAATCTTCCGGACGGTTATCATACTGATATAATTCGTATTTATTGATAATCGCGATCACCTGAGAAGCCCAGGTTCTGCTGCTCGCATAACCGCCGCGTGCAATGCCTCTGGCCCATCCGGCATAGTCATACTGATCATGTGAATTGAACAGTTTGCTGAATGATGAATTGTTCTCCAGTACCTCTACGAAATTATTGTAAGAATCATCTACGTCTTCATAATCACGGTAAGAGGAATTGATTTCTGTATTGGTGTTCGACCCTTTGATGCCGAAATGATTATTAAGGTGACGTGCTATTTTACTTTTTCCGGCTGCGGATTCATGAATAGCGACAGCTAAAATTACGCTTGCAGGTACTTCATGTGCTCTCATTAATTCCTGAGCATGATCTGTGTGCTCTTCAACGTAATCTTGTATGGTTTGGCTCTGTGCAGTTGTGGTGCCCAGTAAAATAATGCTCAGCCAAGTCAGCAATAGGTGTTTTATCATAATATTATTTTTTTCTGATGATAAACAAGCCATCCCGAACAGGTAAGATTAATTTCTCTACCCGCTCATCGGCGGCAACTTTATCATTAAACGTACTGATATTTTTAGTGTCTTTGTCTTGCTGGTTCGACAGTACTTTTCCGCTCCATAACACATTATCTACAATGATCAACCCCCCGCTCCGTACACGGTCAAAGACCATATCGTAATAGGTACCATTGTTTTTCTTATCCGCATCAATAAAAACGAGATCAAAGCTTTCATTTAAATCATTTACGGTTTGGGTGGCATCCCCAAGAATATATTTTATTTTTGAATCATAAGGTGATTCCGCGAAATATCCACGTACACGATCCTCCAGTTCCACATTAATATCTAAAGTATACAGCAGGCCATTAGGTGCCAGACCTTCGGCGAGACATAGGGTAGCATATCCCGTAAAAGTGCCAATTTCAAGAATCCGTTTAGGGTTAATGAGTTTGCTGAGCATACTGAGTACCCTGCCCTGGTAGTGGCCTGAAAGCATTCTGGGCATTAAAACCTTCAGATGCGTTTCCCTGTCAATTCGCTGCAACAGCGCATTTTCCGGTTCGCAGAATTTTAACAGCAAATCTTGTAAGTCTTCTTTAATCAGGCTCATGTAATGTTCTATAAACGGTGTTCTTCCATATAATATTGTAAAATGATTGTCGCGGCTATCGTATCTACCCGTTCTTTATCTCGCCTGTCATGTTTTTTCAGTCCGCTTTGCATGATGGTTTGATGTGCCAGTTTAGAGGTAAAACGCTCATCTACCCAGAACTGAGGAATCTGTGGAAAGTTCTTTTTCAGGATAGTGGAAAAACCTTTCACATGCTGTGCAGAGTCGGATGGTGTACCATCCATTTGTTTTGGATCGCCAATTACAAAAGCTTCTACCTGTTCTGTCAGCAGGTATTTTTTCAGGTAATCTACAATATCCTTGGGGTGTATGGTTTCCAGTCCGGTAGCAATAATCTGCAGTGGATCTGTAACGGCAATGCCGATACGCTTGGTGCCATAATCAAATGCGATAATACGGGACATATGCTGCAAAGATTGTGATAAATTTACTATTTTGCACCAAATGCAGTTTAAAGACATCGTAGGACAACAAGAAATAAAGCAGCAGCTGATTCAGACAGTTGCTGAAAACAGGGTAAGTCATGCCCAGTTATTTCTGTCTGCGGAAGGTACCGGCGCATTGCTGCTGGCTATTGCTTATGCCCAGTACATCAATTGTTTAAACAGAACAGCAACAGATAGTTGTGGTACCTGTTCTTCCTGCCGGAAGTATGAAAGATATATTCATCCGGACCTGCATTTCTCTTATCCGTTTTTTGCCTCAAAAGATGTAAAGATAGCGGTGGATGTGCTCGAAGAATGGAGATCTATGCTGCTCGCCGATCCATACGTGGATCTGGATATCTGGCGTTCGCGCTTACACGCAGATAATAAACAGGCGAATATCAACATTGCGGAATGTCACGATATCATCAAGAAGTTAAGTTATAAAGCTTTTGAAGCGGAGACGAAAGTACTGATCATGTGGCTGCCTGAATATCTTGAAAAAGAAGGTAACTCTTTATTGAAAATTATTGAGGAGCCACCTGCGAATACGTTGTTCCTGCTGGTGGCGAATAATCAGGAACATATCCTGTCCACCTTATTATCCAGAACGCAGATTGTCAAGATTTCAAAATTGCCACACGATACTATTGAGCAGTACCTGGTTGATCATCACCATCTTTCTGAAGAGCAGGCAGCTATTTACAGCTTCCTGGCAGACGGGAACCTGATCGAGGCGAAGTCGCTCGCCGCCGATGCACACAACGATAATGCAGAGATTTTTGCAGAGTGGCTGCGCATGGGATATGGTAACCGGGTTTCGGACCTGATTACCTTTGTAGATCAGGCTGCGGGTTGGGGAAGAGAGAATCAGAAAAACTTTTTAAAATATGGAATCAGTTTTTTACGGGAGTGCAGCCTCATTTTAAGCGGGGCGGATGAATTGGTTAAATTACCGGCCAGAACGCTGGATACTGCACAAAAACTAAGTAAACATGTACTCAATTTGAATATGTCTTCAGCCATAATTGCAGAGCTTGAGCAGGCACATTACCATATTGAACGGAATGCAAACCCTAAAATTCTCTTTTTAGATGTATCTTTACAATTGGTTAAAATAATAAAGTTTAAAACGCTCCCGAAAGGGACTCAATATATATACAATTAGTTATGGGATGTGGAAGTTGTTCTACAGGTGGCGGTTGCGCCCCCTCGGGTTGCAAAAGTAATGGCTCATGCCTTACCGGAGGCTGCCAGAAAATGGAAGTTTACGATTGGCTGTCTAATTTGGACATGCCTTCAAATTATACACCGTTTCAGGTGATCGAAGTTAAATTTAAAGGCGCGAGGAAAGAGTTTTATCTGAATACAGACAATATTTACCTGGAAATTGGTGAATTAATTGCTGTAGAAGGGTCTACTGGCGGATATGATATCGGGCACGTTTCTCTAACAGGAGAACTGGTACGGATGCAGATGAAGCGCAGAAAAACGCCATTAGATCAGGTTACCCGTAAAATTTACAGGAAGGCTACTGAAGCTGATGTAGAAAAATGGAAACTGGCAAAGGATTTAGAATGGGAAACCATGCATAAAGCACGTACGCTGGCATTGGATCTGCGCTTATCGATGAAAATCAGCGATGTGGATTATCAGGGTGACAAAACAAAGGCAACTTTCTTTTATACTGCTGAAGGTCGTGTAGATTTCAGGGAACTGATTAAAAAGATGGCGGAGACTTTCCGCATCAGGATTGAGATGCGTCAGATCGGGATGCGTCAGGAAGCTGGCCGTTTAGGCGGAATCGGCTCATGTGGTCGTGAGTTATGCTGCTCTACCTGGTTAACTAATTTCAAGACGGTATCTACCGCTGCCGCAAGGTACCAGAACCTTTCTTTAAATACATTGAAGTTGGCCGGACAGTGTGGAAAGTTAAAATGCTGTCTCAATTATGAGCTGGATACTTATCTGGATGCGCTGAAAGACATTCCCGACCGTATAGAGAATTTACAAACGGAGATTGGCGTTGCCCGCCATCAGAAAACAGACATTTTTAAGAAACTGATGTGGTTTAGTTATCCTAATCAGGAAGACTGGATTCCTTTGAAAGTAGACCGTGTAAAAGAAATCATGGCGATGAACAAAAAAGGACAGAAGCCAAGTAATCTTAAAGATGAGGCTGTAGAGCTTGAAACTACGGTTATTATTGAAAAAACACATGATTACGAAAATGTGGTTGGTCAGGATAGTTTAACCCGTTTGGACGAGAAGCCAAGGAATAAGAATAACCGTAACAATAATAATAACAACCGGAATAAGAATGTAAATCCGAACAGGTCTGAAAGGCCGGAGCGGGTAGCACGACCAGTGCAGCCTGCACAGAAGGCGGTACAATCTCCTCAGAAACCGGCTCAACCGAATCAAAAGACGGCACAGCCGAATCAGAAACCTGCTGAAAACAGAAAGCCTGCCGAAAATAGAAAACCAGCAGAGCCCAGAAAACAGGGAGAGAACAGAAGACCTGTTGAAGTAAAGAAAAATCCGGAAACGGCTCCGGCTCCAGAAGGAGCTACGGCTGTAGACGGAGAGGCACCAAAAGCTCCATCCCGTAATAACAGGAACAGGAATAATAACCGTAGACGTAACAAACCATCGGATAAGCCAAAGAATGAAGAGAATTAGAATTTTTGCATTGTTTTTTTCTGCTGTTCTGTTTTTAGGAATAAGCGGATGCAATACAAATAACCTTATTGATACCAACCAGGAGATGCCATCGCGTAACTGGAGTTATGTAAACAGGGTAAAAGCCATTGTTGAGATAAAAGATAACAGCAAGGTTTTTACCCTTAGGTTTAAATTACGTCATACCGCGGATTACGGGTATTCAAATATCTATATACTGATGCACCTGGGCGGCGGCGGCAAGCCTGTTGTTACCCGGCGTTATCAATATAAACTGGCTGAGTCTGACGGCCAGTGGCTCGGAAAAGGATCGGGTAATTTATACACCTACAATCTTCCTTTGCTGTCTGACTATCATTTTCCGGCGCCAGGAAAATATACCATTGAAATTGAACAGAATATGCGCGATAACCCATTAAAGGAAGTGAGCGATGCAGGTATAACTGTTTCGGAAGTGACTGTTAAATAAAAAACTGATCTGTTTACGGTTACTTACAATTTTGGCAGCAATTGTTCGAGTGCCATTCCCCTCGACCCTTTCAGCAGGATCAGGCTATTTTTTACAGGATTATTTTCCAGCCATAGTTCTGCATCTTTAGGTGTGGAGAAGAACTGCCCCTGGTACTTGTCCTTTACAGCGTAAAAATGGGCACCTATAAACAGGACTGTATTCAAGCCTGCTTTTTCTGCCAGTGCAGCAATTTCGTTATGCTGTTGTTCCGCTTCCGGTCCTAATTCAAACATATCTCCTATAATCGCTACCTTATTTTGTGCTGCTAAAGCGGATATATTTGCTAAAGCTGCGCTCATGCTGCTCGGGTTGGCATTATAAAAATCACAGATCACTGTATTGGTCTCAGTTTTTTTGAGTTGTGATCTGTTGTTTACCGGAAGGTAACCTTCCAGACCAGCTTTAATCTCTTCTGGTGTTAGTCCGAAGAAGTCGCCTATGCAGATGGCTGCAAGTATGTTTTCGAAGTTATAAGAACCTGTCAGGTTAGTTTTGACGGGGAAAGATGCTCCGCTTTTATTCCAGCTTAAAGCAATTACAGGATCTGTTGCAGACAGGGTTCCCGATACTGCATTATCTGCCCCTGTTCCGTAATAAACGATTTGTTCAACCCGGGTACTCATTTCCATGATATGAACACTGTCCCTATTGATAAATGCCGTGCCCTTATGTTGCTGAAGGAAGGTGAATAATTCAGCTTTTCCTTTTTTTACCCCTTCAAATCCGCCGAAGCCATCCAGATGGGCCATGCCGATATTAGTGATCATACCATGAGTAGGATTGGCTATGCTGCACAGAAATTCGATCTCTTTCTGGTGATTTGCACCCATTTCTATGACTGCGATTGCTGTATCGTCTGCAATTGACAGGACAGATAAGGGTACGCCGATATGGTTATTGAGGTTGCCTTTTGTGGCAAACGTTTTGTATTTCTCTTTAAGTACTGCATTGATCAGCTCTTTTGTAGTCGTTTTTCCGTTACTTCCGGTAAGCCCTATTACTGGTATTGTTAACTGTGACCTGTGGTGTCTCGCCAGTTCCTGTAAGGTTGTCAGTACATCATCCACCAATATACATTTGTCATTCAGCCTGTAATCTGCATTGTCAATAATTGCATAGGCTGCTCCCTGTTCCAAAGCTTTCGCTGCAAAAGTATTTGCATCAAAGTTTTCCCCTTTTAAGGCGAAGAATAAGCAGCCTTCGATTATAATCCGGGTATCTGTACAAATGATGCGGTTTGTTAAATAATGCTGGTAAATAAGCTGGATGGTGGACATGGCGCAAAATTAATCTAATGTATCGGGTAAAAATACATTTTGAATCGCAAAAAAAAGATACATTAGTATTTAGTAGTGAAATACTATAGCCTAAACCAAAAATACTGTTATCAGCTGCATAGGTCATTCTTTTTATCTCATAAACAGGAGTAAATCTGCTCTGGCAGAGATAAGTGATTGCGGGAGCTGGTCAAAGTTAGACCATTTATTTAAGATGAAAAAAATATTTCTATCGCTCTTGTTATTGTCCACTGGCCTGATCAGCGCTTATGCGCAGGTAAAATCTCCCGATGCTTTTCTTGGATACCCTTTGGGTAGCAGGTTTACTCCTCACCATCAAGTCGTGGCTTATTTTAAATACCTGGCAGGTATTAATAAAAACATTCAGCTGATCAGTTATGGTAAAACATATGAACACAGAGAGCTTATTGCTGCGGTGATCTCTTCAAAAGAGAATATGGATAATCTGGAGCAGATCAGGAAAACTAACCTTAGCCTGAGTAAGGCAGAGAAGGGAATGAATCTGAATAAGCAGCCGGCAATTCTTTGGCTGAGTTATAATGTTCATGGCAATGAAGCGAGTTCTTCTGAGGCCTCAATGAAAACCTTATACACATTTGCCGAATCGTCAGATCAAAAGGTTAAGGAGTGGCTTAAAAATACGGTAGTTATTATTGATCCCTGTCTCAATCCGGACGGCAGAGAGCGCTATGTCAACTTCTTCAATTCGGTGAAACGAGATATTCCTGATGCAGATCCGGATGCAAGAGAGCACAACGAGCCATGGCCAAGAGGCAGAATCAATCATTATTATTTTGACCTTAACAGGGACTGGGCATGGCAAAGCCAGGTAGAGACACAGCAACGAATGGCACTGTATCATCAGTGGATGCCTGAAGTACATGTTGACTATCATGAGCAGAGTTATAATGACCCATATTATTTTGCTCCTGCGGCGGAGCCTGTTCATGAAGATATCACACCTTTTCAGCGTGAATTTCAAATCACGGCGGGTAAAAATAACTCAAAATACTTCGATCAGAATGGATGGCAGTACTTTACCAAAGAGCGGTTTGACCTATTATATCCTTCCTATGGTGATACTTATCCACTATATAATGGCGCAATAGGAATGACTTATGAGCAGGGGGGAATTAATGCAGGTTTGGCTGTAGTAACGGCAAGCGGAGATACGCTGACTTTAAAAGACAGGATTGAACATCATTTTACAACAGGGATGGCTACGCTGGAAACGGTGTCCACACATTCAGCGAAGCTGGTCGCTGAGTTTAAGCACTATTTTGAACAATCGGTACTTACTCCGCCAGGAATTTATAAAACTTATGTTGTGAAAGCAGATAACCTGAGCAGGCTGCGGAAGCTGGCCGACTTATTAACCAGGAATCATATTGATTATGCTTTTGGCGGGGATAAAAGCCTGAATGGATTTAGTTTTGAAAGCAGGAAAAGTGTGGGTTTCAAATTGGGCAGGAATGATTTGGTTTTGAACCTGAAGCAGCCGGCAGCAGTACTGGCGAATGTATTATTTGAACCTAATACGATGGTGAGCGATTCCAATACTTATGATATTACGGCCTGGGCATTACCCTACGCCTATGGTTTAAATGCTTATGGCGTTAAAGAATCTATTAATGGGGCTTTTAGTTATATAGAAGATAAGCAAGATGTTCCTTCGGCTGTAGTGAACCCATACGCATGGGTTTTGCCCTGGAATGGATTGGAGGATGCTAAAGTTCTGATCGCGTTACAGCAGGCGAAAATTAAAGTTCGTATTGCGGAACAGGAATTTACTGTTGGGGGCAAGACCTATCCTGCGGGCGCGCTGCTCGTTTACCGTGCTGAAAATGAAAAATTGAACAAGGGAGTTGCTGCCAAAATTGCTGCTATAGCGAAGGATTTAAATAAGTCTTTTACCACTATAGCGAGTGGTTATGTTGAAAAGGGAAAAGATTTTGGCTCTTCTATTTATCCTCTGCTTGTAGCGCCCAAAGTTGCAGTGGTTGCCGGTGCCGATGTATCTGCCCAAAGTATGGGTGAGGTTTGGCATTTTTTTGAGCAGGAACTGAACTATCCATTGACGGTGCTATCTGAGCAGAAATTAAAAAACATTGAATTGTCAACTATAAACGTCTTGATTTTACCAGATGGATCCTACCTGCGCAATAATATAGAAAAGCTCGAGGACTGGATTAGTCTTGGCGGAAAAATCATTGTGATGGGCGATGCGATTGGAAGTGTAGAAGGCATTAAGCCGTTTGATATAAAAAAGAAAGAATTCCCTGCTGTGCTGGAAAAGGAGAATCTTGCACGTACCTATGCCTCGAAAGACAAGGATAATGTAGACAATGCCATTCCGGGGGCGATCTTTAAAGTTAACCTCGACAAAAGTCATCCCCTGAGTTTGTCGCTTGGAGACTATTATTATACTTTGAAAACAGATGATAAAATATATGAGCCGCTAAAAAAAGGCTGGAATGTTGGTCTTGTTAAGCCGTCTTCCATTGTTTCCGGTGTTGCCGGGACAAATGTCCTCAAAAAATTAGATAACGGATTGCTTTTTGGTGTTCAGCCTGCTGGCAGAGGGAATATTTTGTATTTTTCTGACGATATTTTATTCAGGTCTTTTTGGGAATCCGGAAAACAGTTATTTATTAATGGGTTGTTCCTTATTAATTAAGTGTGTTTGAACACTTAGCTAGTGTTTTGGTTGTGTTTCTGGCTTTTTTAGTTTGGTTAATTGGCTTTTGTGCCCCTTTTTTCAAAATATTCATAAGTTTTTTGTAAAATACATTAGCTTTTGAGATAATATCAGTACATTGTATTATTATTAACTTATTATCAACCTAACTTTACTGATCTATGAAAAAACTTATACTAAGTTTGGTCATGTTTTTGTGCCTTGCCGGGACGGTATATTCGCAAAATCGAACCATAACGGGTACTGTTACCGGAAAGGAAGATGGCATGCCGCTTCCAGGTGTCACTATCAAAGTCGTTGGAGCCCCGGGAGGCACTGTGACAAGTACCAATGGAAAATTCTCTATAACAGTCCCTTCCGGTGGTACAGCATTAATAATTTCCTATTTAGGCTACATTAGCCAAACCGTCAAAATCGATGCTGCTAATACAATTAATGTATCGCTTGCGAGCGATTCAAAAGCATTGTCTGAAGTTGTGGTAACGGCACTGGGGATCCAGAGAAACCGTAATCAGGTAGCCTATGCTGCACAGACGCTTGACGGTACTGCTGTTAGTGAAAACCGTTCACCCAACCTTGGAAGCAGTTTATCTGGTAAAGTATCTGGTTTGGAAATCCGCCAGAACAACACACTCGGTGGTTCTACTAATGTTGTGATCAGGGGTGTAAAATCCATGACACAGAATAATCAGGCTTTATTTGTGATCGATGGGGTTCCTGTAGCGAACAACAACATGAATACCAATGATCAGCAAACTGGTATCGGTGGTTATGATTATGGAAACCCGGCTTCAGATATCAATCCCGATGATGTGGAAAGTATTACTGTATTGAAAGGTGCTGCTGCATCTGCACTATATGGATCACGTGGTAGTAATGGTGTGATTCTCGTTACTACTAAAAAGGGTAAATCAGGATTAAACATTACGGTAAATACCGGGCTGACCTTAGGGGTGATTGATAAAAGCACCTTCCCTAAATACCAGAAGAAATACGGGGGTGGTTACGGTCCTTATTACGGAACTGATGAGTCTAATTATTTAGTAGATAATGTTGATATCAATGGAGATGGTGTGCTTGATCTGGTTGCGCCCTTGACAGAAGATGCTTCATACGGACAAAAATTTGATCCTAATCTGCTGGTTTATCAATGGGATGCTTTTGATCCGACCTCACCGAATTTTGGCAAAGCAACGCCATGGGTAGCTGGTGCAAATGATCCAACAACTTTCTTTGAGAAACCACTATCTAATAACCAAAGTATCGTAATCAGCAATTCTTATGATAAAGGTTCATTCAAATTGGGTTATAACAGGGATGATCAGAATGGTATCCTGCCAAACTCTAACATTCAGAAAAATGTGGTTAATTTCGGGTCTACCTACAAAATCACCGACAGGTTAACTGCAGGTGCTGATGTAAATTATTCAATAGTAAAAGGCCGCGGACGTTATGGCACGGGCTATAACGGCGAAACTGCCTATAATCCAGCTAGTAATTTCAGGCAATGGTGGCAGACTAACGTAGATATTAAAGAGTTAGAAGCTGCTTATTGGAGAGCTAAGGATCGCTCTGCTGCTAATCCTGCATTTATAGGAAAAGAAAACATTACATGGAATCCTGCAGATTACTCTGTGGGCAGTGCGCCGATCTTTTGGGATAACCCTTATTTCTCGCGATATGAGAATTTCGAAACAGATTCAAGGGAACGTGTAATCGGAAATGTGAACGTGAACTATAAAGTAGCCGACTGGTTGAATCTGATGGGAAGATATTCCCTGGATACGTATCACCAGATTCAGGAAGAACGTATGGCTATCGGAAGTTTAAATGTTCCTATGTATTCTAAATATTTTCAGGATTATACAGAGTCTAATATAGATTTCCTGGCTACTTTTAACAAACAACTCAGTACAGATTTTAATCTGTCAGGCTTATTAGGTGTCAATATCAGAAAGCAGAGAACGCAGTCTACTTATGCAATTACTAATGGTGGTTTGGGAATAAATGGTATTTACTCTTTGAACAACTCTGTTAATGCGATTGAAGGACCGATAGAAATAGATGCCAAACGGGAAGTGCAGGGTATATTCGCAGGTGCGACATTGGCCTATAAAAATACTTATACTTTAGATGCAACAATAAGAAGAGATGCTTCCTCCACCTTGCCAAAAGGAAATAATTCCTATTATTACCCTTCAGTATCTGCCGGATTTGTATTCTCTGAATTGTTGAAAGAGGAAAAAGACTGGTTGTCTTATGGTAAACTGAGAGCGAATTATGCACAGGTTGGTTCCGATGCGCCAATTTATATTACACAGAATACTTATAATATCGCTACACCATTTGATGGCAGGGCACAGGCGTCGATCTCCAGTACAAGAGGGTTGATAGAAGCCATCCTGGCTAATCCGAATTTAAAACCAGAGCAGTCAAGAAGTAAAGAGATTGGTGTGGAAGCGTCATTCTTTGGTAGTCGTTTAGGTTTGGACGCAACATATTACAGCACTAAAACGGTTGACCAGATTTTGCCTGTTAAAGTTTCCACTGCAACTGGTTATGACGCAATGTACCAGAATGCGGGTAGTGTTGTGAATAAAGGTATTGAGCTTTCACTGAATGGTTCACCTGTAAAAACAAATAACTTTGAATGGAAAGTAAATGTAAACTGGACAAGAAACAGAAATGAAGTTACTGAATTATTTAAAGACGATGCTGGAAATGAAGCAACCAACTTATCAATTGCGAGTTTTCAGGGCGGTATCACAGTAAACGCAACTCTTGATCAGCCATACGGCACGATCCGTGGAAAGGATTTTGTCTATTTAAATGGTCAGAAGGTGGTAGGTGCAAACGGAAGATATCTGATATCAGAAACTTCTAATGAGGTGATTGGTAACATGAATGCTAAATGGACCGGTGGTATCAACAACAGTTTCAGGTATAAAGATTTTAATTTGAGCTTCCTGATAGATGTTCGTAAAGGAGGAAGCGTATTTTCTTTAGACCAGTATTATGGATTGGCAACTGGTATGTATGAAGAAACTGCAGGTCTTAATGAGTTAGGAAACGAGTCACGTTTACCGATCAGTGAAGGTGGTGGTATCCTTAATGAAGGAGTTTATGCAGACGGTACACCGAATACCACCCGGGTAACCAATGAAGAATTTGGCTCTTATGGTTACAGAAGGCTGCCAGACAAGGCTTTTGTGTATGACGCAGGTTATATCAAATTGAGAGAGGTGATTATTGGTTATAGTTTGCCTAAAACGTTTATTCAAAAATTAGGTCCTGTTAAAGGTGTTGATCTTTCCCTGATTGGCAGAAACTTATGGATTATTCATAAAAACCTGCCTAATGCTGATCCGGAAGATGGTATCAGCTTTGGAAATGTGCAGGGATATCAGGTTGGATCATATCCTAGTGTAAGAAATTACACAGTTAATTTGAAGGTTAGGTTTTAACATTAGTCATAATTATGAAAAAGATATTATTAGCATTAGTTCCGGCTCTCTTTATGATGGCCTGTACTAAAGATTTAGAGACATTAAATGTCGACCCCAAGAAACCACTTAGCGTAACCTCTGCTTCACTGTTCACCAGGGCTCAGCATAATTTCGTGGATATAATTACCTCTGCCAATGTAAACAGGAATGTATTTAGACTTATTGAGCAGCAGTGGCAGGAAACTACCTATATTGATGAGAGTCAGTATGATTTCCAAACGAGAGAAATTCCTGATAATTTCTGGGATATCTTCTATCGTGATGTGTTGAACAATTTTGAAGCATCCAGAAAAACAATGGCCGTTGATATCACAGATCCGGCACAGTTGAAAAATCAGATTGCTATTCTGGATATTATGGAAGTTTATTCGTGGCATTATATGGTAACAACCTTCGGAAATGTTCCTTATACGGATGCATTAAATACAGGTAATGCCTTTCCTAAGTATGATGATGCGTTAACGGTTTATCGTGCGCTTTTAACACGATTGGATTTAGATATTGCAGCTTTAACTGTTGGTCAGCCTAGTTTGGGCGCAGCAGATGCCATTTACGCCGGTGATCCTGCGCAATGGAGAAAATTTGCCAACTCTTTGAAATTGAAGATGGCCATTACTATTGCTGATGCTGATAATGCGTTGTCAAGGACTGCCGCTGAATCAGCTATTGCTAGCGGAGTTTTTACTGCAAATACGGATAACGCTAAGTTTCCATATGTGTCAGCCACACCTAATACCAATCCGGTTTGGGTGGATCTTGTTCAAAGTGGAAGAAAGGATTTTGTTGCTGCAAGTACAATTACTAACATCATGAATACTTTAAATGATCCCAGAAGACCATTGTTTTTTACATTGGATCCAACAGGGAATTATTCTGGAGGTACACCAGGAAGAAGTAGTGCCTATAGCAACTTTTCTCATCCTGCTGTGCTGATTACAACAGCTCCTTTCCCGGGAAACATTCTTGATTATGCTGAAGTACAGTTTTTACTGGCAGAAGCTAAGGAAAGAGGTTATAATGCCGGTGCTTTAACTGCTTCCGCTTATTATACTGCAGCTGTGACGGCTTCAATTTTAGACTGGGGTGGTACTGCTGCTGCTGCAACTACTTATCTTGCGCAGGGAAATGTTAATTACCTTACTGCAGCCGGAACTTATAAAGAAAAGATTGGTACTCAAAAATGGCTTGCATTTTATAACAGGGGTATTGATGCATGGGTGGATCAGCGAAGACTTGATTTTCCGGTATTACCTGAAGCAGAGGATGCGCTATCTGGATTTCCTAATCGTTTAAATTACCCTGTAAAAGAACAAAACGTTAATAATGTGAACAGGTCGGCTGCGGCTGCTGCTATTGGTGGCGATGTGGTGGAGACAAAACTGTTTTTTGATAAAAATTAAAGATAATTTACTTCTTTCACAGCCGGCCCCCTATACGAAGGGCCGGCTTTTTTATTGTTATATATCGGGTTTGTTACGAAATTTGGGTTCTTTCTATATTAAAGGTTGTTGAGTTTGAAAAAGCATAAACATAAAGTCAAATTTATGTAAAATAGCGAGAGGAAATGTTAAAATGTTCTTCTGGCCTTTTTCAAAAAATTATATTTAGGCCTTATTATTAACTAACCTAATTTTTATTACATGAAAAGAAGTATACTCAGTGTACTGTTTTTTCTATTTGTAGCAGTAGCTGCATTTGGTCAAAACCGTACAGTAACAGGTACAGTAACGTCACAAGGGGATAATTTACCTATTCCCGGTGTCAGTGTCAAAATTATCGGAGCTGCGGGCGGCGCAGTAACGTCCAGTGATGGAAAATTCACTATCAGTGCGCCGGCTGGTGCAACATCCTTACAATTCTCGTTTATCGGTTATGTTAGCCAAACTAAAGCGATTTCTGGTTCTGGAACTATCAATGTTGTATTAGCAAGTGATAGTAAAGGCCTTAGTGAAGTTGTTGTTGTGGGTTATGGAACACAAGTTCGTAAGGATATTACAGGATCAGTAGGATCTGTAAAAGGTGCTGCTATTAAAAACTTAGCAAGTCCGAGTTTTGATAAGCAGTTAGCTGGTCAGGTGACCGGTGTTCAGGCTTCAAATACAAGTGGTATTTTAGGGCAGCCGGCACGTATCCGTATCCGTGGAACGAACTCTATTTCAAGTAGCGGTGATCCGTTATATGTTGTAGATGGCGTGCCATATATTTCTGGAGATCAGGGTGCTGTTACACAGTATAACCCTCTTGGAGATATCAATCCTAACGATATAGAAAGTTATGATGTTTTAAAAGACGGTGCAGCAACGGCTATTTATGGTTCAAGAGCTGCAAACGGTGTAATTTTAATTACTACAAAAAGAGGAAAATCGGGTAAAGCCAAGATGACTTATGATTCATGGTTTGCTTTGGCAACGCCATCTAAGCGTTATGATTTATTGAATGCAGATCAGTTTATTGAAATTTCAAATGAGAAATTTGGTTATACTTATCCTGATTCTGTTGTAGCTTATCCTTCTATAAACGCTAATGGTTCGGCAGTTAATACTGACTGGCAGGATGTAGTGCTTAGAAATGGCTTCCAACAAAATCATGCCTTTTCAATCAGTGGTGCAACAGATCAGACAAATTATTATGTCTCTTTAGGATTTGCAAATCTAACAGGAACAACAGTTAACAATGATCAGCGTAAATATAACTTCCGTACTAAATTAGAGCAAAAGGCATTTAATAACCGTGTTACATTTGGTATCAATACTGCGGTTACTTATTCTAAAAACAATGGATTAAATGACGGTGCCGGTTCTGGTGCGTTGTCAGGAAACTTATCCGCTGCTATCAGGTCTTTACCAAACGTTTCGGTAAAAAATGCTGATGGTTCATATAATTTAAATGCAGACCAGACCACTCTGGGAGCCGGATCAAACGTTAAAACTATCGACGATAACTATCCTAACATTGGATATGTTCTTGCTAATAATATTTACAGATCACAAGCATTAAACCTTACCGGAAATGCATTTGTAAAAGTAAATATTTTAGAGGGTTTGAATGCGATGTCTCAGATCGGTATTAACTATATCAATGCTGAAGATTATATGTACTGGAATCCTGTTCATGGTGACGGTAGAGGATCTAACGGTATTGTAGATCAGTACTACCAACCATTATTCAGATACAACTGGCAAAATACTTTAGATTACTCAAAAACATTTGGAGAGCATAAAATAGACGTTGTTGGTGGTCTGGAATTCCAGAAAACACGTCAGCGTTTTATTGAGGCTCAGGGAACTAACCTGTCTTCACCATATTTTGCTGAAAATGGTAATATTATCTCCAGTACATTGTCTAATCAGTTTTATGGTGGTAATGCTTATGAATCTGCTTATGCATCTGTTTTTGGAAGGGTAAGTTATTCATTAATGGATAAATACTTGCTTTCTGCTTCTGTGAGAAGAGATAAGATCTCAGATCTGCCGATAGGAAATCAAAATGTAACTCTTCCTGGTGCTTCCATTGGATGGAGATTATCTAAAGAAGATTTCTTCGCAAATTCTTCTGCTTTGAAATTCATCAATGATTTAAAAATCCGTGGAGGTTATGCTAAAGTAGGTAATGTTGAAATTGGCCGTTTACCAGGTGTTGGTGTATTTTCCCCGGTACAATATGGTGATGTGAGTGGTATCAATTTCACCCGTTTAGGCAACCCATCTTTATCTTTCGAAACCAGTAAAAAAATCAACGTTGGATTTGATGTAACAATGCTTGATAACAGAATCACTTTCTCGGCTGATTACTTCAAAAATAATGTGGATAATCTGATTCTTGATGTACCTACCCCATCTTCTTATGGTGTTCCGTCTAATAAATACTCTGCTAACGTAGGTAGTATGAATAACAAAGGACTTGAATTCTCAATTTCGAGCACGAATATGAAGACTGATAATTTCTCATGGAATACCAATCTGAATATGACTTTTGTTAAAAACAAGATTACAACGCTTGCCAACAACAATGCAGACCTAATTGATACTTATAATATTACACGTGTTGGTGAGTCTATCGGTGCTTTTTATGGTTACAAATCTGCCGGTGTAAACTCTGCTAATGGTAATCCGATGTTTTACAAGGCTGATGGTTCTATCGTTCAGGCAAGTGTTGATACTTATGAATGGTATAGATACAATGCCAGCAACCCTGCCGATATCTCACAAACAGGCGAAGCATTAACAAGTACAGATAAAACTGTTCTTGGGCAGTCTAACCCAACCTGGTTTGGAGGTTTGAACAATACATTCACTTACAAATCCTTCGATTTAGGTTTAATGTTAACCTTTGGCGGTGGTAATAAAATCTATAATGTGACGAGACAAGAGGCTTTAAACAGTACTGGTTTCGTAAATAATGGTGTAGAGATTTTAGAGCGCTGGACAACTCCTGGTCAGGTAACTACTGTTCCTAAGCTTTCTTATTCTGATGATGCTTTGGTATTGCAAACAGGAAATCTGAACAGCAGATTTTTAGAGGATGGTAAGTTCTTAAGGGCACAGAACATCTCTTTAGGTTATACGATTTCTCCAAGATTCTTAAACAAGCTTCAGATCAATAACCTGAGAGTTTACGCACAAGTGCAGAATGCTTTTGTAATCACAGGATATTCAGGTCTTGATCCAGAATTGGCTACTGGTTACTCTACAGCTGCAGGTGCAAATAGAGCTCCTGGTGTAGATTATAATACCAATCCGGTTCCGCGTACTTACACGCTTGGTATTAACTTAGGCTTTTAATCCATAATAATTTAAAAATGAATATTATATCTAAAAATAAAAGTAGCAGAAATAAGATAGTGGCTTTATCCGTTTTGGGATTGCTATTGTTTACTGCTTCGTGTAAAAAGTTTACAGAAATAAAACCTCTGGACGGCCTGGTTGAAGAGATTGCTTTTGATACGAAATCGAATATCGAATTGGTAATGAACGGCGTTTATCAACAGGCTGCAATTGGTAAATACAATGGTGAGGGTGGTAGAGGGTATCCTTTTGGAGGCGCTTCTATTATTCAGGCTGAAATGCGCGGAGAGGATATGGTGAACTTACAACAGTTCTACCAAATTACTTATCAGTCGACGCAATCAACATCTTCGGCAAATAATGTAAATCATTATGAAAACCTTTATTTTCTGATTAATCAGGCAAATATATTCATTGCAGGTGTAAAAACAGCAGTAGAAAAAGGTGTGCTTACTGATGCTGAAGAGAAGGCATATGAAGGGGAGGCAAGATTCTTAAGAGCTTTAGCTCACCATGAACTGGTTCTTAATTTTGCAAAACCTTATGCAGATGGACAAGGCAATAAGCCAGGTGTTCCTTACCGTACAACTGCAATTCGTTCTACAACAGATTTTGATGAGGCTAGTAAAGTGGGCAGGGGACTTGTATCAGAAGATTATACCAAGATTCTTGAGGACTTAGATTTTGCAGAAGCAAATTTAAGTGCTACCTCTACTAATTATTCCAGAGCCACTAAAGGTGCGGCTATTGCTTTGAAATCACGTGTTCACTTACATATGGGTGATTATTCAGCTGTAATAGCTGACGGTGCTAAATTAGGTACTGATGCTTCCGGGCCAACTTTTACAAGTCCGGTTGGTAATTACAAATTAACAGATAGTCCAGATGGCCCATTTGTTAACTATAGATCGAACAGTGAATCTATGTTTTCAATTGCTAACAGTGCTGCTTCTAATGGAGATGTCAATGGCGCATTAGCAAGTATGTTATTGCCATCTGATTTAAACGGAAGAAGCCTTGTGTCAACAAGTCCGAATCTTTATAATGCTAGTTTCTGGGTAACAGGTGATTTAAGAAAAAGCCTGTTACAGGTAAAAGGTTCTAATGATGGTGTTTATTATAATAATAAATATCGTGATGCAATCACAAAAGCAGATTGGGCACCAATCATCAGGTATGCTGAAGTATTATTAAATGTTGCTGAAGCGGAAGCGCGTTCTGGATCTGCTGCTCATGCATTTGTATTATTAAATGCAGTTAGAAATCGTTCTGTCCCTGTCGCTAATCGCTTTATTTCAGCTCCTGCGGATTTGGTTCTGGCTATCTTAAATGAGCGCAGAGTTGAATTTGCTGGAGAAGGAAGAAGATGGCCTGATTTGCATCGCTTAGCATTGGATGCAACTTATGGTCAGGGTGGTATTCCTGCTAAACTTAATGCTGGGCAAGTTACTGGTGATGTCTTTAACGAGAGCACTATTTTAACTCCTGCCAGAGCAGCTATCGCGTATACTGATTATAGGTTCTTGTGGCCTTTCCCATTATCTGAGGTTAACTCTAACCCTTTGATTAAGGCTTCCCAGAATCCTGGGTACTAATTAGAATAAACATATTAGTTGAAAATGGACTGCGTCACTATGATGCAGTCCATTTTTTTTTTTGCTATTATATTTGCGAGCTCTTCATTCCAAATCAGGAATCTGGTCGGTTTCTTTTGTTTACTTGGATGATTATATGCTTAAGATAGCCGAAAATAAAATTGTAAATTTTATTAATGTAAATGGTATGTCGTTGTTTTGTTTCTTAGTTGGTCAATTTGATTATTTTTGACTTTCTTTAATTTATCCATGGATTTTTGGGAATAATTTAGTTGATTTTATAAGATATAGGATGAATTATTCCTAATACGGATTGTTTATTATTTTTGTTTATAATAATTCAATTATTTACTTTTTATTTTCTGGTATTTTTTCAAATAATTGGCTTTTTGTAATCTCTTTTTAATGTTATGTGCATTTAACAGTGATTTTACAATACGTACTGATAATTTTCTACGCAAATTATCAGTTTTTTGAGGGTAAATAGATTTTATTTAGAGCGGTAAATTTATTGTGTTAGAAAAGTCATAATATTGTCATATAAGGGATTCTTTTAGTTTATCTTTTTAGTAATCTGGCTAAATCGTTATATTCGGTTTTAACTATAATTAACCTAAACTAATTTTATGAAAAAACTTCTACAAAGTTTGTTCGTGATGATGCTATGCGTGAATTTCGCGATGGCTCAAGACCGGACAATCACAGGAACGATTACATCAAACGAGGATAAGAATCCTATTCCAGGTGTAACCATTCGTCTAAAAGGTGCCCAAGGCGGCACACAAACTGATGCAAGTGGTAAATTCTCATTAAGAATACCAGCTTCCGTTACCGCTCTTCAAATTTCTTCCCTGGGATTTGTTGCACGTGAAGTTTCAGTTGGCAACTCAAACGTTTTAAATATCACACTAGAGCCTGATGCTAACTCTTTGAGTGAGGTTGTAGTAACTTCTTTTGGTGTACAAAGAGATAAAAGAACTCTCGGTTACGGAATTACTCAATTGAATTCAGAGCAATTGACCACAGCAAAAGCAACAAACGTAACTAATCAGCTTGCTGGGAAAATTGCCGGTGTACGCGTTTCTGGTTCAGGTGGTGCATTTACGAGTTCAAGTGTAATTATGCGGGGTATGACTACATTTACGGGTAGTAACCAACCATTATATGTTGTTGATGGTGTACCTATTGATAACAGTGGAGGTGCAAGTGCGCTGCAAACGGGTGCTGCGGTATCCAGTAGAGCCATTGATATCAACCCTGAAGATATTGAAAACATGGTGGTTTTAAAAGATGCAGCCTCAACATCTGTTTATGGACCACGTGGAGCATCAGGTGTAATTCTGATCACCACAAAAAAAGGTAAAAAAGGGGACAAGGGAACAATTACATACACAACAAATTACAGTTTGGGTAATGTGAATAGATTGCCTAAATACCAGAACGAATATGCTCAAGGTACAAACGGGCTGTTGACGGCAGGTAATATTGGTAATGCTACCGTAGCAGGAAGTGGTATTTCTACTTCATGGGGACCAAAAATTATGGGACAGACGATTACGAATTCATTTGGTAATCCTGAAGTGTTGCAAGCACATCCTGATAATGTGAAAGATATCTTCCAGCAGTCTTATAATTTCCAGAACAATATCAGTTTCACTGGTGGTAACGATAAGTCTACTATGCGCGTTGCTTATGGTAATGCAACCGAGACTTATGTGATTGATAATAACAAGCTAAAAAGAAATAACTTAACGTTTAGCGGAACAACTGATATCACCAGTAAATTAACAGTTGGTGCGTCGATGACTTATACCAACACAAGTTCAATCAGAACACTACAAGGTAATCAATTGTCTAACCCTTTATTCAGGGCATACTTTACGCCAAGAAGTTACGATTTAACTAATATGCCTTTTGAGGATGAGAATGGAAATCAACTTTGGGCAGGTGGCGAGGATCACCCATACTGGACTATCAAACACAATAAGTACAATGATGAAGTAAACCGTATTTTGGGTAACGTTAATGCGAAATACAAATTTACAGACTGGTTGAATGCTGACTTAAAGGTAGGATCTGATTTTTATACTTTGAGAAGTAAAGGTTTTGATGAAATTGGCAACAGAGGTGGTGGTTTTGCTGGTGCAAGTTCAAATGGCGTGGGAGGTATTGTTGATCAGAACAATAGTGTCAGAAATTTAAACTCGTATTTCACATTAAATGCTAACCATAAATTTGGGGATTTTAATCTGAGTGCTACGTTGGGTAATGAGATTTATGAGAATTATAGAACAAATAACAGACTGGATGGCTATGAACTGGTAATTCCTGGCTTTGACAATATGAAAAATGCATTGATCTATAACCCTACTGTTTTCTCTACGAGATCAAGGGTGCTAGGTATTTTTGCTGACGTTGTTGCAGACTATAAGGGATATTTATCTTTAAACCTTAAAGCAAGAAATGACTGGTCATCTACATTAACACCAGCGAACAGATCTATCTTTTATCCAGGTGCTGCGGTAAGTTTCATTGCGACTGAGGCTTTCCCTGCTTTGAAAGTTGATAAATATGTAAACCTGATTAAGTTCAGAGCAAGTATTGGGGAAGTTGGAAAGGGAGCAGATGCTTATAACACTGCGACTTATTATGATATTTCTGGTGCTAGTGATGGATCTGGTCCGATAATCAATTTTCCTTATGAAGGATTAGCTGGTTTTACGCTAAATGATTTTGCTGGTAATCCAGATCTTACGCCTGAATTTACCAGAGAGATATCTTTCGGTACAGAATTAGGATTTTTCAATAACCGTTTAACTATTGACGGAAGTTACTACAATAGAAAAACGCGTGATGTTATTTTAGATGTTCCGGTTTCGGCGACATCAGGTATCACGACTGTAACTAAAAATGCAGGTAGCCTTTCTACTAAGGGCGTTGAATTAATGATTGGTGGAACGCCGTTAAGAACCAAAGATTTTTCATGGGATATTAGTGCAAACTTTACCAAGTACAAATCAGTAGTTGATGCGCTTGCGCCAGGAGTTACGAATATCTTTTTAGGTGGTTTCACTACACCAAATATCAGGTTAGTTGCTGGTGATGAATATGGACAGATTTATGGTACTGCTTATCAGCGGAATGAAGCCGGTCAGCTATTACTTAGTCCGGCTGGTTTACCATTGCCTACTGCTGGTGTAGTTAAAATCGGAAATCCTAATCCTGATTACACTGTAGGTATCAATAACAACTTCAACTATAAAAGCTTCTCATTATCTGTCCTTTTAGACATTCGTAAAGGTGGAGATCAATATTCAAGAAATATAGCTGATGTTCAGCGTAATGGTGTTGCTGCAGAAACAGGAGAGTTTCCACGTTTTGAAGCAGACAATCTTACATTAACAAAACCTTACATCTATGAAGGTGTATATGCTTCAGGCCCTAATGCTGGACAGGCCAATACAACGATGTTGACTGCCCAAAGTTTCTATGGTAATACTGGTAAATATGTTGCCGCAGAAGGTTATATCTATGATACTTCGTGGTTCAGAGTACGTGAAGCTGCGTTGAACTACAGATTACCACAAGATATCTTGAAAAAAACACCTTTTAGAGGTTTAGAATTCGGTGTATTTGGAAGAAACTTATACCTGAGAGCTAAAAATTACCCGCACTTCGATCCTGAGCAAAATGCTTTGGGGGTTAGTAATGCTCAGGGACTTGAGTTTAACTCACAACCAAGTTCAAGAACGTTTGGTGTGAATTTGAAAATAACATTATAAGTTTAAATTGTGAATTATATGAAAAAATTAAGATATATAGTCATTGCCTCATTTATTATGATAGGCATTTTGACAACAAGTTCATGCAAAAAGTTTTTCGATATCAATACAAATCCTGATGCTATCGCTTCTGCACCCATTGATCAGCAATTAAGTTCATTGACGGTAAATGTAGGCTTCTATGCAGGAAGTGATATGAACAGGTTTAGTTCAATCATTGCACAGCAATTTTCTGGTCAAAGCACCGGGGCACAAAATCAGACTCAAGATTATGAAAAATATCTTATTCAAGGCTCTGATGCAAATAATGCATGGGGAACGATGTATGCAACGATTTTAAATGATGCAGAAAACATTATCGTTAAGGCAACTGCAGAAGGAAGTCCTCATTATTCTGGAGTAGCGAAAATTCTTAAAGCTTATGCTTATCAGATTACTGTGGATTTTTATGGTGATGTTCCTTATTCTGAAACCCAACAATTAACGCTGAATACTCAGGCTAAATATGATAGTGCAGAGCAAATCTATACTTCGCTTATTACTGTATTAAATGAAGGAATTGCTGAAGTTAATGCTACTACTTCTAGCAAATCTCCTGGAGACAACAGTACTATTTTTCCAGGTGATTTTGATGACTCAAAAGCTAAGTGGGTAAAATTTGCAAACACACTTAAACTAAGATTGTATTTACATTATAGTGAAAAAGATCCGGCTTTTGCTAAAGCACAAATTGATCAGTTGATTAATTCTGGAGCTGCGTTCATTGCTAGTAATGATGATAACTTTCAGATGTTTTTCGGATCGGTTGCTGCATCACAAAATCCAATCGATCAATACCAGAATGCACGTATTGGATATTTAGTGGCAAACAATAATCTTGTTTCTCTAATGAACAGTAAAGCAGATCCAAGAAGACCATTTTATTTTACTCAATATCCAGCGGGTTCAGGTCAATATTTAGGAAGCATTGGTGGGGCTTCACCTTCTCAGAATTATTCAAAGTTTAATACTTATTTGAGAGGTGCATTAGCTAATGGGTCTTATGCAGGAAATGCTCCTATCAGGATGCTTACTTTTGCAGAGTATAACTTTATAAGAGCAGAAGCTGCACTTAGATTTGCTTCCCCAGGTGTTGCACAGACGTTTTTCGCTGCAGGTATAACTGCTTCAATGAATGATGCTGGTGTTGCTGGTGCTGACATCACTACATACCTAGCTACTCGTGGCGTGTTGGCAGGAACTCCTGCGCAACAATTAGAGCAAATCATTAACGAAAAATATGTTGCAAGTTTTGGTGTGATTGTTGAACCATGGACTGATTGGAGAAGAACAGGTTATCCTGCTACAATTGTTCCACCTGCCAATGCAGTAGTTCAGTTTGTTCCAAGATCACTATACTATCCACAATCAGAAATTGATTTGAATCCAAATGCTAAGCAGAAATCGGGTTTAAATACTAGAATTTTCTGGGATACAAGGCAATAACAATAAGTTTTAATATTAAAAAGCGGCCTTCTATAATTAGAAGGCCGCTTTTTTTTGGAATAACTCCGGTTGTTAATTAAATATAACCCTGGGCTGTAGTTTAATCTACGTTGAAGACCACTGATGCAGTTTTATCAGTGATAAGAAGATCTATTTTCTTTCCGTTGATCATCGCCATATTGTTATCTATATGGCCTACAGGGAAGTTAAAACAAACGGGATAGTCGTAATCTTTTACCAAATCCCATATAATTTGTTCCGGTGTTTTGCCGAAAGGAATGTCTTCCGTTTTAGTTTCATTGAAAGCGCCCACAATAAGGCCTTTAAGGTTTGACAGTTTTCCATTCCGCTTTAGCGTTCGCATCATTCTATCTATGGAATATTCATATTCACCCACATCTTCCAGGAATAATATTTTATCAGTATAGTCCATTCCAGATGCTGAACCCTCCAGGGCAAGGAGGATACTTAAGTTCCCTCCTACCAATATTCCTTCTGCGTTGCCTTCTTTATTTGGGAATTCGCTGATACAATCATATCTAAGTGATTCTCCGAATAATGCTTTTCTCAAACTTTCAAGAGATTCCGCAGTTGCATCCTCGAATGTGCCCGGCATTTGTCCGTGGATGCTTTGTATCTGGCAAACCGCTATCAAATGGGATAGCAGCACAGTGATGTCGCTAAATCCAACAATCCATTTAGGCTGTTCATTAAATTTTGTAAAATCAAGCTGATCAATAATACGAATTGTGCCATATCCTCCGCGTCCCGCTATAATTGCTCTGATTTCTTTATCATCCAGGAAAGATTGCAGATCTGATGCCCTTAAAGCATCATTTCCGGCGAATTGATTGAATGATGCATAGACACTTTTACCTATGATTACTTCCAGGCCCCACTCTTCTAACAATGCTATTGCAGGGGCAATTGACTTCTTTAATTTTTTTGCGGGACAAACAATAGCAATTTTGTCTCCCTTTTTTAGGTGGGGCGGCTGTTTAATCATTGGTAAAACACTTATCTTTGACAAAATAATAAAAATAGTTTTGGATAACAGTAAAATAAAGAGATATACCGTTACGGCGGCATTGCCTTATACGAATGGCCCTGTACATATAGGGCATTTAGCTGGTGTTTATTTGCCTGCGGATACTTACGTGCGCTATTTGCGCTCAAATAACAGAGATGTTAAATTTATTTGCGGCTCTGATGAGAATGGTGTGCCGATCACACTAAAAGCAAAAAGAGAAGGTGTTACACCACAGGTTGTAGTAGATAAATATCATAAAATAATAGGTGATTCTTTCAAAGAATTTGGGGTGTCATTTGATATTTACCATCGTACTTCTTCTCAGATGCACCACCAGACTGCGTCTGATTTCTTTGAAACACTTTATAATAAAGGTATTTTTACGGAAGAGATCACAGAGCAGTATTATGATGAGAAGGCGCAGTCTTTTCTGGCAGACAGATATATCACAGGAACTTGTCCGAAATGCGGTTACGAGCATGCATATGGCGATCAGTGTGAAAACTGTGGCAGTACATTGAATGCGACTGATCTGATCAATCCAAAATCTACATTATCTGGTGAGCCGCCAGTTAGGAGAGAGACTAAAAACTGGTTTCTGCCTTTAGAAAAATATGAAGAGCAATTAAGAGCATATATTGAGAGTCATCCTGAATGGAAACCGAATGTTTATGGTCAGTGTCAAAGCTGGTTAAAGGCCGGTTTGCAACCAAGGGCAATGACTAGGGATCTGGACTGGGGTGTCAAAGTGCCGGTTAAAGATGCAGAAGGAAAAGTATTGTATGTTTGGTTTGATGCACCTATCGGTTATATATCGGCCACGAAAGAGCTTTTTGAATATGCACGTCTTGATGTTTGGAATCCTAAAGCGGAAGAGTATTATATCAACCAGAACGGTGTAGAGAAAGGCAATTGGGAAGAATATTGGAAAGATGATGCTACCAAACTGGTGCATTTTATAGGAAAAGATAATATTGTATTCCACTGTATCATTTTCCCGGCCATGTTAATGGCGCATGGCGATTATATTCTGGCGGATAATGTACCGGCTAATGAGTTCCTGAATTTAGAAGGTCAAAAGATCTCGACTTCTAAAAACTGGGCGGTATGGCTAAATGAATATCTGGTTGAATTTAAGGATAAACAGGATGTTTTGCGCTATGTATTAACGGCTACAGCTCCGGAGACCAAGGATAATGATTTTACCTGGAAAGATTTCCAGGCACGTAATAACAATGAGCTGGTTGCTGTTTTCGGTAACTTCGTGAACAGAGTGGTTGTGTTGACACACAAATACTTTGGCGGTAAAGTGCCGATGTTAATGGAAGTAACTGAGCTTGACCAGCAAGTACTAGATGAGCTGGCTTTATATCCTGCAAAAATCAGTGCTTCGATAGAAAATTACAGGTTCAGAGAAGCGTTGACTGAAGTGATGAATGTGGCTCGCTTAGGTAATAAATACCTTGCGGAGACAGAACCATGGAAAGTAATCAAAACTGACGAAGACCGTGTGCGCACAATCTTGAATATCAGCTTGCAGATTGTGGCTAATCTGGAGATTCTTATAGAGCCATTCCTGCCCTTTACTGCGGATAAGCTGATGAAGATGCTGAATTATGGTGGTCATCAATGGGATGATGCTGGTAAAGCAAATCTGTTGGTTCGCGGACATCAGTTAAATGAAGCGTCTTTATTGTTCGAGAAAATTGAAGATGCAGAGGTTCAGGCGCAGATTGATAAGTTAAACCAGAGCAAAGAAGATAATACCAAAGCGAATGCTGTGGCTGTTCCTGTTAAGGAAAACATAGATTTTGAGCAGTTCAGTGCTATGGATATCCGTGTAGCAACGATCATTGCTGCGGAAAAAGTGGAGAAAACTAAAAAATTGTTAAAGCTTACTTTAAATACTGGCATAGATGAAAGGACAGTTGTATCCGGAATCGCTGAGTATTTTACGCCTGAAGAAGTTATCGGACAGCAGGTTAGTTTACTAGTAAACCTTGCTCCCCGAGAAATTAAAGGAATTTTATCACAAGGAATGATTTTAATGTCTGAAAATTCAGATGGAAAACTTACTTTTGTGGCACCTTTACAAAACCATGCAAATGGAAGTGTAATCAGGTAAGGTATTGGTCCCGTAGTTCAACGGATAGAATAGAAGTTTCCTAAACTTTAGATATGAGTTCGATTCTCGTCGGGACCACAAAAAGCTCGGTAGTATAAGTGCTACTGAGCTTTTTTATTTCAGTTTAAAGTCCCGTATCATTAAATCCTGCATCTCTGCAATTCATCAACTTTTAAATAGAAGGGGTAATTAGTGATGTTTAGCAAATTTCGATGCTGTAACCTTTGGGATAATTACCAAAAAATCATATCCCTTAATTATTCTTTGTAGTTTGATGTCTGTAATATTCAGTCGCCCCGAATTCAGTTCTCTTCTTAACGGAATTAGGTCAAAACAATGCCACTGCTCACCATTAACTGTTTTAATGATAGGTTCCAGAGTCTTGAGCATGTCACTATCAGTATCTATCTTCTCTGACGGAAAACCTTCGAATGGAGATGCCTGTGTACCTGAAATTCCCAATATCATGATGTGCAGGGAGCTTTTATAGTTAGCATCATTGAGGTTGCTCACCATGTTTCCTATATCATAGACTTCAAGAAAGCCCTCCCCCCTGGCGAGATGATTCGCGCCATATTTGAACAGGTTTCGTTTGCCTGACCATTTGCTATAAAGTTCCATCAGTTGGTGCTTCATCAATTGAACCCTTAGCTCATGACTTTGCGATTTATAGATCTTTGCACTTAGTTTGAGCATATCGATAATCTTCAACTCTTCTTTACTCAATGGAAGTTTAGATAAACTGTCTGTTTTTTTTGCAAAATCGTCAGTCAAAAGGTAAAACGGCTTGCTTTGGTCTTTTAGGAAGTTGTCAAAATACAATTTTGAATTAATAGCGATTCGCTTATAGATTTCCTTTGCAGTTTTGTTCCTAGTGGTTTGATAGAGTTCATTACAAATTACTCTATCACCAATTAGTAAGATCTGATCCGTTCCGAGGATTGTAGTATTTGATTGGGTCAGCTGTTTTAAAAGTTCGAATTCCGGGCTGAAGGCATAGAAAGAGAAACTATTTCCATAAGTGTCTACGTAGTTTTGCAAAGCGTCTTTGGACAGATTTTTAATCTTACTCTGCAAGATGGTCGCAGTAAACGGATCGATCTCACAGATGAAATTTTCGAATACAATCTTTGAGGTAATTGCAGAAGTAAAGTAGGGAATTTCATTGGTAAAATGGTCTTCTCCGATAAGGATATCATTAGATGTTTTTGCTTTTTTAATGATTTTTTGCCATCCAAGACCTGTAAATGTATCTGCTTGTTTTATAAAAGTTGTCAGATTTTTTTTTGACAGATTAGTGATAAGGCTATCCTGAGCACATGATATTGTAGTTATGCATGATAAAAATATCGTAAATAGTAGCTTTGGCTGGTTCATTTAAGTTCGGGTATAGTTAATGCAAAATAAGTAAATTATGGCTATCGCAATTTTAATTTTGCTATAAGGTATGTTCCCGGTCTATTTTGTTGAAAGATGTATATAATTCCATTGTCTTATTTAACTGTGCTTTAATCTGCTTTACTAAAATCCTTGGCGCTATTACCCGCATTTTAGCCCCAAAACCCAATAATTCTCTTTCAAGTTCAAAATTCAATATTACTTTAATACTGAAGATCTTTCCATCAGCTTCATTACTTAACAGCTTTTGAGTATGATGTAAAGGTTTTGTAATCACGTAAGGAGCATTGTCATTATCCACCCAGAAAATAACTTCACAATCACGCTGACCGGGGCTTTTCGTTACACCAATACAATCATCATAATAGGTGACCAGATCCAGCGTTTTATTTTCTTTATACTCTTCGTCATGCTCTTCTACCGTTTCTATCCTATCCAGCGCAAGATTCATGATGTGGGAGTTTCGCATATGTTGCATGCCTAAAACAAACCAGCGGTTTCGATATTCTTTGAGCAGGTAACCACTAAAACAAAAAGTGCTCGCCTGCCTTGCTTTAAAAGACCTGTAAGTAATACATATAGTTTTTTTGGCTACGATGGCTTTACGGATCACCTCAATCCATTCCAATCCCTTCAGGTTATCATTCTTTTCGCAATCTACTATCGGCGGACTATGCATTTTCTGCGAATAAATCTTGTCTTCCAGTTTACTCACCATCTCGGTGAGGTCTGTGAAATGATTGAAACCTTTAAATTGTTTCAGCAAGTCAGACACTTCTGACAGTACCTGTATGTCCTGCTGATTTAAAGGACTGTTTGTGATGCTATAATCCTTGTCACTATAGGTGTAATATTTTTTATCGACTACAACAATTGGTGCCTCATAACCTAGCTTGTTGCTGCGCATCATTTCCATGTCAGCCTGTATAGTTCTTCTGCTCACCCCCGTATCTATCCCCTGATATTCATACAGTGCTTCACTGCAGGCATCAATAAGATCATCGAGAGTCCATTTTTTATGTCTGTTCTGTAAACACTGATCAAGAGTACGATAGCGAATAAGGGCATTACGGTTAACTGGCATCTGATTAAAATTATTTTGATGAATTTATGAATTATTTTTTACTGCGCAAATACACTGCGCAGGACCTGTATTTCTTTGTATCATCAAATAACAAAACGATCATGGAAAAAGAAAAGATCAGTAATAGTGAATTGCAAGGCTTAGGGGTCAACGAAGTGGAAATATTAGTGAGTTTTAGTCGTGTGGCTAATGGCTTGCTGAAACACGGGGTAATGTCTAAGTCGGAAATACTGGCTAATCTGGAGGCGTTGATTGATGATCCAATGCCTTATGCCTTAAGAAAAGGTGGTAAGTTTAAGAACCTGGCAGATAGTGTTATTGCTATGCGGAACGAAGGGAAGTTCGTGAAACAGGAGCGTAGTAATTTTAAATTGAAAGAGGAAATAGCTGAATTCCCGGTGTGGGGATTAGAACATATTGAAGTGGGCGCCTTAGCACAGATGAGAACGGCGATACAATTACCTATTGCAGTTGCAGGCGCCCTTATGCCGGATGCTCACCAAGGTTATGGTTTGCCAATTGGTGGGGTATTGGCTACTACAGCAAATACAATTATACCATTTGCTGTTGGGGTAGACATTGCATGCCGCATGTGTCTGAGTATCTTCGATCTCCCTGCCAATATGGTAGATACGCAAAAGGACAAATTGAAAAGTATCCTGGTCGACAATACCTATTTTGGTATGGGATGTACGACAAAATCATACTTTGACAGTTCTCTGTTTGATAGTAAAACATGGAATGAAACAAAGGTTATACGTTCATTAAAGGATAAAGCTTATGCGCAGTTGGGGACAAGCGGAACGGGCAATCATTTCGTAGAATGGGGTGAGTTAACTATTGCGGAGGGGGCTTTGGAAGGTATTCCCGGGGGTAATTATCTGGCCTTGTTATCACATTCCGGATCTCGGGGGTTTGGAGGTACGGTGGCCAACCATTACAGTAGGATTGCAATGACCAAAACCAAGTTGCCTGCTGAAGCAAAACACCTGGCCTGGCTTGATCTGGATAAGGACGAAGGACAAGAGTACTGGATAGCAATGAATCTCGCGGGTGAATATGCAAGCGCTAACCACCATGAAATACATAACAAAATAGCACGGGATTTAGGGATTAATCCGATTAAGAGAATAGAAAATCACCACAACTTTGCCTGGCAGGAGAAGCTTGCCGATGGTACTGATGTCATGGTACACCGAAAAGGAGCAACGCCGGCTGGCGAAGGAGTATTGGGTATTATCCCTGGCTCAATGAGTACGCCAGGATTTGTAGTGCGTGGAAAAGGAGATCTGACCAGCATTAATTCTGCAAGCCATGGCGCAGGGAGGCTGATGAGCCGAAGTGCCGCTTTTAAAACACTGGACAAAGCAACTATTGCAGCTAACCTCATTGAAAAACGTATTACGCTGATGGGTAGTGATATGGATGAAGCGCCAATGGCTTACAAAGATATTCATGCTGTTATGGCTGCGCAAAATGATCTGGTAGAAGTTCTGGCCAGCTTTGAGCCGAGAATTGTGAGAATGGCAGATCCAAGGGAAAAGCCGGAAGATTAATGAGTTAAAATCAATTAAATATTTTAGCTGCGCAAATATATTGCGCAGAACAGATGTTTCTTTGGATTAACAATAAGAAAGAAGGAGGTTTAAAATGAAATTTAACAACTTAAGCAGAACAAAAGATCAGGTAGTCAACAAGGAAGGTGCAAAAGCATTTGCGCTCACTGCGGAAATGGAACTATACACCGCTGTTGTTACCTGGAGCTTAAACGATTCCTTTTATGAAAAGAATGAGGCGCGTTTAATCCGTCTGCAAAAATTGATAACAAAGTGTGATCCCATATTTGTGGGAAAGCTGGCAGTATATGCCCGCACTAAAATGAATATGCGTTCGGTTCCTTTAGTTTTGGTAACGGAACTGGCTAAGTCGCACTCGGGTGATGATCTTGTTGCCCGGGTTACGGCAGGGGTAGTTAATCGTGCGGATGAGATCACAGAACTACTAGCCTGTTATGAATTGTTAAATGAGCGTACTGGTACTAAAAAATTAAACCGGTTATCAAAGCAAATCCAAAAAGGGTTGGTGACAGCCTTTAATCGCTTTGATGAATATCAGTTTGCCAAGTACAACCGGGACGGTAATATCAAACTGCGCGATGCTTTATTTTTGGTTCACCCAAAGGCAAAGGATGATGCACAGCAACAACTATTCGATAAAATAGTAAGCCGCACTTTAAGAACAGCTTATACCTGGGAAACTGAGCTATCAGCATTGGGTCAACTCAATTATGATAGTGAGGAGGCAAAAGCTAATGCTTTCTGTACCAAATGGGAGGAGTTGATAGATAGTGGTAAACTAGGTTATATGGCTTTATTACGTAATTTGCGCAATATAATGCAGGCTGGTATAAGTCATGAGCATTTCCAAAAGGTGTGTGTACGCTTAGCTGATCCCGATGAAGTGACCAAGGCTAAACAGTTCCCTTTCCGTTACCTGGCGGCCTATCGTGAATTGTCATTGGTTTCTCAAAGAGAAGTTCCTTTAAAAGGTCTAACGGAAAGACTGAGTGCTTTTTTATTCGGGAGCAAAGTTTACGCCGAGCGGTTGTCGGCTGCTTTAGAAAAAGCAGTTGAGGCAAGCGCTGTTAACATCAAAGGATTTGATCATACATCCAGCGTACTTCTGGCCTGTGATGTTTCAGGTTCGATGCAAACTCCGGTATCTGCAAAGTCAAAGATACTACTGTATGATGTAGGTCTGATGTTGGCAATGTTGTTACAATCACGTTGTAAAAATGTGGAAGTGGGTATGTTCGGTGATACATGGAAGACAATAGTAGTGCCAGACAACAATATCTTAAGAAACGTTATGGAGTTCCATCGCCGTGAGGGCGAAGTCGGTTATGCAACGAATGGTTACCTGGTAATCAAAGATTTGTTAACCAGGAAAGTTAAAATGGACAAAGTAATGTTGTTTACTGACTGCCAATTGTATAATACATCTTCTACAACGGGTGATCATATTCATGCCTTGTGGTTGAGATACAGAGCGGAAGTTGCACCAGATGCAAAATTGTATATGTTTGATCTGAAAGGCTATGGGCAAGCTCCATTACAAGTGTTGCGTAATAGTGTATTCCTAATAGCCGGCTGGAGCGATAAAGTTTTTGAAGTATTAGATGCGCTGGAGAATGGAGAAAAGGCTTTAGATGTAATCTGTCAAGCAGAACTATAAATTATGTATGGGAACGGTATGTTCCCATACTTCAAGAAATTTGAAAATATAAAGATGCCGTAGAACCGGGTTACTTCGCCCACATGAAGGAGGTTGGTCATTATAACGCAGGTTATAGTGTGGGTTCGAGTCCCAAAGCGATTCCTCCGTCCCGCGTTCGCTGGTTGCTCTTTATAATTATCATTAAGGTGCCGTAGATATATGCTACTTCGTGTCGCCGGTTCGATCCCGGCCTATGGATGATCCATAGTAGCTCAGAATTTGGTAGAGCAGTTGGAGCTTTTGCTCACATATACCGAATATCGCCCTTATAACACATATGCCGTAATTAAACATAAATATACCTCTCAGCTAGCTATGTTTATTGATTGCAGGTTTATTTAAAAATAATAAAAAGGTGCCGTAAATTGGTAATACTTCGGTATGATATTCCCTAAGGGGAAAGGTGCAGATTCAAATTCTGCCTGCAGGTAATTGCAGTAGTCTAAATTAATAACCAATTGCTTTTAGCCCTTTTTAATAAGCATATCAGGAAATAATGAAAAATAGACCTCTAAAACAGAAATCGGCTTGTGTTATTTTTGTTGTATTTGATAAAGATCGTTTCTTGTGGTTTTCTAATTTGTCTTCGTTTTCCTTCTGTAAAAATAATATTTCAAATATTTCTACTAATTTGAAATAAATATTTTAATTTTATGGCTTAACAACACACATAATGAAAAAAATATTATTTACCGCACTGGCAGCATCACTGTCCTTATGTGGGTATGCACAAACGAAAGGCACCAATACTTTAGGGTTCGGTGTAAATGTTAACAGTGGTAAGACTGAGTATAATAACAGTCCGGAAATTAGGAATGAAAACAAAACAAGATCCTTTACTTTGGGTTATGGGCTGTTTATAGAAGACAATACCAGAGTAGGGCTAGACCTAAATTATGGGACTAATGAATTTAGTACTAATGAGAATATTGATCAGTCAAGTAAATTGTATGGTGGAAATCTTACCTATCAGAGATACTATCCTTTGATAAAGACCTTATATGCATATGCAGGTGGTAAAGCAGGTTATTCGTATTCAAAGCAAAAAAATTATAATAGGACAACAAACCAACGGGAAGATACGGCAACGGGTAACAGTTACTCTCTGGGTGGATATGGTGGTTTAACCTGGTTTGTTTCAAAGTGCTTCGCTTTCGAAACAAACTTATTATCAGCGAATATTTCTTATAATAGTCAGGAGCAAAATAACACTAACTTTCAGGACTATAAGACAAAGCAAACTAGCTTTAACATGAGTACAGATGGTTTTATCGACAATCTTGGATTCAAAATTTATCTTTTATTCTAATTCTAATTTTCATTCAAAGCCCTGTAATATTTGCAGGGCTTTTGTTATTTTCTTTTCACTAACGATTATCTGAATTTCCAGCTTCTATGGTCCATCTTTTACATCGTTTCAATTATCAAATAATTCCTGTTGAATTAACTGCTTGATATTGATTATCTTCGCTTTCAAATTAACGCTATCTCAAAATGTTTGAACTTTGGAGCAACTATTACTATTTTGCCGTCCCCTTACAGATTCTTGCTATTATTCATGCGCTTAAAACGGGTAGAAAACAATGGTTATACCTATTGATATTTCTTCCGCTTGTTGGTGTTGCAATTTATTTTTACATGGAATTACTGCCTGAAATTACTCATGGCACGTTCTTGAATAATCTGCAGAAATACTTCCTGCCCAAGCAAAAGATTAAAGAATGGGAACGTAAGGTTTTAATAACGGATAATATCACTAATAGATTAGGGCTTTCAGCAGCTTATGCTGAACAAAAAAAATATGATAAGGCAATAGATTTATCATTGAGTTGTCTGAAGGGCTTATATGTTGACGATCCGGGAATCTTTTTACAATTAGCCAGGCAGTATTTCCATAATGAGCAGTACGAAGAAAGTATTGCCTATTTCGACAAATTAAATGCGAAAAATAGTGGACGTTTTAGTATCGCAGAGGATGAACTGCTCTATGTTAGGGCGCTGGACGGTACAGGTAAAAACGACCTTGCTGATGAAGGATACCGGCGGGTTATCCGGATCCATCACTCGCTGGAAGCTAGATATTATTACGGTCAATTCTTAAAAAAGCAACAAAATAATGCAGATGCCCGCCTGCAATTCCAGGCGATACGTGCAGAAATTAAATTGTTACCCGGATACTTACGCCGGAAAAATGCGCAATGGTCCAGGCGCGCATTAAAAGAGTTGATGTCTACCAAATAATCTCCATCTGTGGATAAAATATTTTGACTACTTTAGGTATCAATTGCCTGATCTGAACAACCAAATATTTTATGGCCCAAAGACGTTTCTTTTTTATATTCTTAATTCTGGCCGTTTTCGTATTTGCGATTGTGCAATGTACTCAGATAGAACGTAAGGACGGTCGTGGGCCTACATATGCTGGTAGTTCTACCTGCATGAAATGCCACAAAGATTTAGCAGAATCGTATACGCATAACGCACATTTCAGTGCTTCAAGAATGGTTACGAAGCCAAATTCTGCAGATAGTCTCCATTTGCCGGACGGTGAGTTCCTTTTCAGTGAAAATACCAAAGTTGGTGTAAAGCATCTTAAAAATGGTTTATATCAGTCGGCCATCGTCAACGGGAAGGATATGAAAACCGAACATACAGATATGGTGTTTGGAGCCGGAATCAGCGCTTATACTTTTGCTTTCTGGTTTGGCGATAAGCTGATGCAGATGCCATTGAATTATTTGACTAAAGAACATCAATGGGTTAATAGTCCTGGTTTTCCGACCGACCAGATTTATTTTGGACGTCCTATTGTTTCGCGTTGCCTGGAGTGCCACAGCTCATTTGCTGATAAAAAACTTGTTAAATCTGCTAATTTTGGCGTAGAAGAAGAATTCATTAAAGGTTCCCTGATCGCTGGTATAGATTGTGAGCGCTGCCACGGACCTGCCGCTCAGCATGTAGAATTTCATGAGGAAAATCCACTGGTGAAAAAGGCTAATTATATGGTAAGTTATAAATCGTTGGCGTTTACAAGAAGAATTGATATGTGTGGGGTATGTCATTCGGGTACAGGGATACAAACGCTGACTTCAACATTTTCTTTTAAACCGGGAGATACGCTTAAAACCCTGCCCCAGTATAATGTTTATAGAGGCGAAGATCCGGATGTGCACGGGAAGCAGAAACAATTGCTGGAAGCGAGTATGTGTTATAAAGTAGGGAAGGCAGAATGTATCACTTGTCATGATGTTCACGATAATACGAAGGTCAGTGTAGAAATCTATTCCAACAAATGTGTAAGCTGCCATAAAGATGCGCATAAAATGGTGCCTGAAAAAAATAAGGTGATGCTTGCTAAAAACTGTATCGACTGTCATATGCCTGTGAAGGAATCTCATGCGATAGGTTTCCAAATGAGTAATAGTAAGGAAAAGATCCCCTATAAGCTAAGGACACATCGTATAGCTGTTTATGAAAGCATCGTAAAGGGTGGAAAGTAAATGTGTTTATTAAAAAATTAGCGGGTAATAATAAGCCTGAAAATTCGTTAGTGTTTTGATTTATAGAATAATATTGGCTGCTATATTGAAATCATGTTTTTAATCATGAAATCTATAGTTGCTTTAAAGCCGTTACTTTTTCAATATGACAGACAGGACCCCTTTAGTGGAAGCACTATTAAACAATAATTTTGAACAGGCTAAAGCCTTGTTAGACAGTGGCGAACGTATTCCCAAAGATATCAGGGAAAATGATTTGCAAACTATATATTCCAGGGTATTCAGAGGAAAGGCATTTGATATTATTGATAGTTTAATAGCGAATGGTGGTATCGAGACAGATGTTTATGAATATGATTCATTTGATAAATCTGTATTTCGTGCTATTGTGAACCTCTCGGCAGAAGAAGATACCCTTGATTTCTTAGGCCGCTTTATCGGCAAATTGGACAATCTTAATGACGAAGTACAGGATGAAACGATTTTAAGTTATTCGCTTGATCAAAAGGCAGATGTCAAGCTGATTAAATGTTTGATAGATGCCGGGTGCAGTGTTAATTACCTGAATAAAAATGATGAAACGCTTATTTTTCAGATAGTCAGTAAGAATATGCTGGATCCAAAGATCGGCGCGGGATATCTGGATCTGCTGATCAATGAAGGTGTAGATATAAATAAAGCTAACATTGTTAGGGAAACACCTTTACTTGTAGCCGTGCAGAAACGAAAATTGGAACTGGTCGATTTGTTACTGGCTCAGGGAGCAAATCCTAATGAACAGGGAAAGGATGATCATACAGCCTTTTTCTGGGCTGCGGCACTTATGTTCGATTTAAAACTATATGAACAATTGTCTGCCTACGCTTCACCGGATTTTGATTTAGTCAGTAAAAACGGGCAACATATTTTAACTGAGTTCTTAAGGATTGCGAGTCGTGAATCTGATATTCCTTTGCTGGTAAAGATATTGGAGCAGGGGGCAGATTTGAAGCAGACTGCTAAATATTATGAAAAGGATAAATCCGGATTAGACTGGCTCGCAGAAAAACCAGCAGTAATTTTTGAGGCTGGGTTTAACGCAGGTGGAATAGAAGTGAATGAACAGGATAATGAGGGGAACACCATCTTGCATAAGGTATGTGCTTTCAATGTAAACTACGATCAGAATGTAGCGAAGGAAACCTATCGGAAAGTCAAGTTTCTCCTGGAAAATGGAGCAGATATATCTCTTACGAATACGAAGGATCAAACAGCTTTAATGCTTGCATCGGATGATAATCTAAAAACCAAAACAGTACAATTATTACTTTCTACCTCAATTAAATCATAGCGAAGATGTCGATGTCGTTCCTTGTAGCCTGTGAAAATGGCAATAGAAAAATAGCTGAATTATTACTTGCCGCCGGCGATGCGGATGTTACTTATACTGATGAAAAGGGCCGTACGGCCTTGCACTATGCTGCTCACAGGGGATATCTTGATATTGTTAAAATATTAATCGATAAAGGGGCTGATCTGGATTACGAAGATCATGATGGTGAAACGCCGCTGTACTTTTCATTACTGCAAAAGCAGAAACAGACTGCGCTTTATTTGCTTGATAAGGAAGCCAGGATAAACATCAATGATAAGCAGGGAAACAGTTTTCTTCACCTCACTGCCAGTACGGGCCAGACAGAAGTTTTAAAAAGATTAATAGAACTGGGACTAGAAGTAGATCAGGACAATAATAAATCGGAAACACCGCTATTGATTGCCGCCGGTTGTGGCAACAGAGAAATTATAAATACACTGCTTATAAGTGGTGCAGATATCAACAGAACAAATAATACCGGAGAGAATGCATTGCTGTTTGCTGTGAGAGCAAAAAATACAGCGATGGCAGAACTGTTGCTGGATAATGGTATTGCTATCAACCATCTTAATCATG
Organism: Pedobacter sp. MR2016-24; assembly: GCF_026239655.1. Classification (GTDB taxonomy): domain Bacteria; phylum Bacteroidota; class Bacteroidia; order Sphingobacteriales; family Sphingobacteriaceae; genus Pedobacter. The sequence continues at coordinate 228,171 of NZ_JAPIVO010000001.1, forward strand.
AAGGTGAAAGTGGGTTGCTGATTGCTTGTATTGAAAACAACCAGATGATAGTTAAATTGCTGACTAAGAGAGGTGCCGATATCTTTATTACTGCCAAAAACGGTCTCTCTCCAATTTGGTATGCCTGCAATAATAATCAAAAGGAGACAGTCTTGTTATTCCTGGAAAATGGGCTGGACGTAAACTATGCGAAACCCTTCGCTGGTCAGGATGAGGCTATGGATTCTTATCTGGATTGGGCGGAAATGATTAATAATGCTGCATTAGACAGCAATTTTAGCTTAAATGGCAAGAGTACCTATGGTGGTGAGAGTCTATTGCAGGCTGCTGTTAAGGGTGGTTATTTAAGTATGGTAAAATTGCTGGTAGATAAAGGTGCGAGTATTAATCATCAGGATGAATCTGGAAATACAGCTTTACATTATGCAGCCGCCAACAGTAAAAAAGATATAGTGAAGTACTTACTTGAACAGCATGCTGATGTGACCATCGTAAATGTGAAAGAGCAAAAAGCAATCGACTATTCTAATATCAAAGGACACAATGAAATTACGGAACTGATCCTGAAATTCAGTGCGCCGGGAACAGTGGTACAGGCTGTACCGGCGGAGAAAGTTGAAGCATCAACTGTAAATGATATGGCATCCAAAAAGCAGGCACTGATGGATCTTAAGGATTTACTGGATTCAGGAATACTTACCCAGGAAGAATTTGACCTGGAGAAAGCTAAGGTGTTAAAAGGATAAATTTTGATTTGCTGATGTCAACATCTCTTATTTTTTAAGCATACTTCTAAAGAGACCCTGTAAGTAATACTTGCAGGGTCTCTTTTTATAAATATCTCTTTACTTTGCTGAATCGATTAGTCTTATTGCTTTGATAATAAATGGATTATCACTATAATTACAAAAGCGGTTAGGTGAAGGGCGTTTTACGATTTTATTGCGGCCACCACCGTGTAATATGATGATGAAAATGGATCAAAAGTGATGAATAAATTGCTATTCACAATTAAAATATAAACAGATGAAGCAGTTTTTAATAGTACTGATAATAGGTATTCTGGGGACGGATACTTTTGCACAGATTAACCTGATTAGCAATACAGAAGCAAGGAAGTCCCAGAATCTGAATGGAGATTGGCAGTACATTATTGACCCTTATGAAACAGGTTTCTATGATTACCGCTATAAGGAACTAAATGAAAATAATCCGGATGCTTACTGGAATACAGATGTCCAGGTAAACAGAACAGAGAAAAAGGAACATGGATATATTGACAAATATAGCTTGAAGGTGCCGGGCGACTGGAACCATCAGAATCCTGTATTTACCTATTATGAAGGGACGGTATGGTACAAGAAATCTTTTGACTTTGAACAGGTAGCTGCGGGACATAGGTTCTTTCTTTATTTTGGGGCTGTAAATTACCGGGCTGATGTATACCTGAACGGTAAAAAATTAGGTACGCATAAAGGTGGATTCACACCATTTAACTTTGAAGTCCCGGTCAAACTATTGAAGCAGAAAGGCAATTTTTTGGTGGTAAAGGTAGATAACAAAAGGCATGTGGAAGAGATTCCTACGCTGAATACGGATTGGTGGAACTATGGTGGAATTACGAGGGACGTAAAGCTAATGGATGTGCCTTCGACTTTTATACAGGATTTTGTATTGCAGTTAAAAAAGAATACCTCAGGCAAGGCGCCGGAAAAAATGCCTGAGGCAACAGGTTGGGTAAAACTAAATGGTAATACGGCTGACGGGGAGATGGTCACTATTGAAATCCCTGAACTTAAGTTCAGGAAACAGATTCCGGTAGTAGCGGGCACAGCTGCACTTAATTTTAAGCTCCCAAAGCTGCAGCTCTGGGCACCTGCAACTCCTAAGCTGTACAAAGTAATCGTCCGCACAAAAAATGACGTTACAGCAGATCATATCGGGTTCAGAACAATTGAAGCACATGGAACACAGGTGCTGTTAAATGGAAAGCCCGTCTTTATGCGTGGAATCAGTATTCATGGCGAAATTCCTCAGGAGGCGAGACGGGCATATAGTCAGGAAGATGCAATGCAGTTACTTAGTCAGTCCAAAGAGCTCGGCTGCAATATGGTAAGGCTGTCACATTATCCCCACGATGAAAAAATTACACGTCTGGCCGACTCGCTGGGAATGCTGGTATGGTCAGAGATTCCGGTGTACTGGACAATAGATTTTACCAGCGCGGAGGTATTGGAAAAGGCAGAATTACAGTTGGAGGAAATGATTATGCGTGACCATAACAGGGCGAGTATAATCATTTGGTCTGTCGGTAATGAAACGCCAATTACGCCGGCCAGAACTGATTTTATGCATAATTTATTGACAAAGGCCAGAGCACTGGATAATACACGTATGGTCTCTGCTGCGCTGGAAGTAAGTTATGGTTCTGGTAAGGACCACCATATTATCGACGATCCTTTGGGCGAGTTTGTAGATATCGTGTCTTTCAACGAATACCTGGGCTGGTACGGTGGATCACCTGATAAATGTCGAACTACTACATGGGACACGCCTTATGATAAGCCTTTGTTTATCAGCGAAACCGGAGGTGATGCAAAAGGAGGTTTTCATGCAGATTCTCTGACCCGTTTTAGCGAAGAGTACCAGGAATGGTATTTCAGGGAACAGGTGGCTATGTTTAAACGAATGCCGGCGAAGTTTGCAGGTGTTTCTCCCTGGATTCTGGCTGACTTCCGTTCACCGAGACGTAACAATCCATTTTATCAGGAGGGCTGGAACCGTAAAGGTTTGTTTGATGAGAAGGGTAATAAAAAGAAAGCTTTTTTTGTGATGAAAGCCTATTATGATAGTATTGCACAAGCGGAGAAAAAATAATCCTTCAGCTTTTCGTAAATCAATTAATATATTAGCAGGATGTCATCGCATCATATAGTAAAAGAAAAACAAGAGCCTGCCTTATATATCCACGATCTGGGCACGTTCGACGAAGAATATTTAGGTCAGCTGCTGGAATGGAGTCCAACGATAATTGTTAATGGCGCTATTTATGAAAAAGTAATCAGCATGGGGCTAAAAGTAGATGTTGTATTGAACGCTGTGGAAGGTTTAACTTTTCAGGAGAATACAAAATCTATTATGGGTCCGGGTGATGAGTATAATACGGTATTAAACTATTTGATCTCTGAAAAGTATCCGGCAGTAAACATTATAGATAGTGATAAGTCGGTGGCCGACCTGGCATTTTACCTGACCAGGATCAACATTGTTGTCTTCACGCCGCTGTATAAATCATATGCCATCAAAACGGGATTCAGTGTCTGGAAACCTGCCGGAAGCGTATTTTATATTGATGTAGTCTCCTATTTCGAAGCCACCAACCTGTTGCAAACAGAAGAACGTGAATTTGTAGTGGTGGAAGATGGCTTTGTGGAATTTACTTTCCTTACAGAATTTGTGTTTTTGTCCGAAAAATTATGATTAGCCTCAGAAAAGCAAAAGAAGAAGATTTGTTAATAATCCAGAAGATAGGAACTACGACTTATGGGCCGACCTATGGTCACCTGCTGGGTCAGGAACAGGTAGATTATATGTTGAACAAGTTTTACAGTAAGGCGGCTTTATTAGAGCAACTGATTAGTGGTCATACCTTTTTGATTGCACAGGAAGGGAGTAAAGACCTGGCTTTTGTGTCTTACTCTATAGTAGATCATGAACGGTTTGTATTTAAATTACATAAGCTGTATGTCTTACCAGAAGCACATGGGAAAGGCATTGGCAAATTTTTGATCAATGAAGTAGTCAATAAAGTAAGGGAGGCCGGCGGACTCTGGCTGGAGCTGAATGTAAACCGTTACAATAAGGCGAAAGATTTCTATGAAAGGGCTGGTTTTAAAATAAAAGAAACCGTCGACATAGAAATTGGCAACGGTTTCTTTATGAATGATTATGTAATGGAGCTAGCTGTTAGTTAGGCAGCTGGCAAATGTCTAATTGCTTAATTTAGGAATTCTTGTAGGTGTATCTGTGCCTTTTACAATTGTTATTGCACTTTTGGCAATCGCTTTGATCGTAGATAATATATTATCGGTATCGAGCGAACTATACTCATCTTTCACCGTATGGTATAAGGGATCAATGTCAATCTTATCCGTACTGATTGTATGTGCGGGAACGCCTAATGCTGCCAATGTAGCATTGTCACTTCTGTAAAACAGATTTTGCTGTGTGTAAGGATCAGGATGAAATGTAAAAGCGGTTCCTTTCAGGTTTTTCTGCAGGATTGTTCCGAAGTCTGATTTTTCAAAGCCGGTAATAAAGGCAGTATTCTTTCCGAATTTGCTGTCCTTCCCTATCATTTCGATGTTAAACATGGCTACAACATCATCCGGGTTAAGTTGCTGAGAGAAATATTTTGCGCCAAACCCACCGATTTCTTCTGCTGTAAAGGCAACAAAAATCAGGGTGCGTTCATTGTTGTTGAGTTTCTTATAATATTTAGCTAAAGCAATCATTGCTGTGGTACCTGAAGCATCATCATCTGCACCGTTTGCGATGCTATCCTGCCCTACTGCTTTCAGGATTCCCAGGTGGTCATAGTGACCAGAAAATACCACGAGCTCTTTAGTTTTGGATTTTCCTGGTATTACTCCTGCGACATTAAACAGCGGCATTTTTTTTAATGTGTTTGTTAGGGAAACTTTAAATTCTTTTACATCGGTATCAGCAGACAGTACCATAACTAATGCTGATGGAGTGGCTTGCTGAATATCTTTTTCGTCCAGTACGGCACCATTTGAAAGATAGTCTCTCAGCTGACTGAAATCAGCTTTAAATTTACGATCTACCAGAACCAACTGACGTTTCTTACTTCTTGCCAGGGTGCGGTACTGATCTCTGAAAGTTTTTGATGGATCTAATTTAATCCATCCATCACTACTGGTCTGATCGAAAGTCAGGCTTTCTGAACTATTACCAATAACCAGTACATCTTCACTGTTCAGGGCTTTGGTATTCAGAGTTACTCTTGCAGACACAGGGCTAAGCTGATACTTGTAAAATGTCTGTCTGAAGTTAGTTGCTCCATTTAATGGCTTTAGCCCGATTTTTTTAAACTCGGATGCTATAAAGGTAGCTGCCTTATCAATACCCGGACTAAAGGTGGCTCTTCCCTGCATATCATCACTACTCAGCGTTTTTATCAAATGATCAACATAATCTTTAGTGATTATTTTATCAATGTCTTGTGCATCGGCAGTCCGGACCACAAAAATTAAGAGAAAGGCGTAAAGGAAATATTTCATCATTATTTAGTTTTTATTTAGGTTAATCTTCTTCTCTGTCGAAAGAATCCGGATGAAGATAAGAAGGGTCATTCAGTTTTCGCTTCTTTTTTTCTATTGTTGTGGAAACCCTGGTATCATGCACACCATCCACAACTTCAATATCAAAGTCCTTATCCTTTACTGAAGTATGTACCTGACTATCTTCCTGATTCTCTACAGACCTGTCGTAAGGTCCCCTTGAGCTCATCATTTTTACAAATACGGGTAAACATTCAAAGAAAATAAATAACAGACCTATGAAGGTAACCGCCATAGCGGTGGTTGTATCTTTTGTGCCGTCTTTGTTAAAACTGAGTTGTCCTAATGCCCAGTTACGGTCGGCGAAACCCGCTATATTGGCCAGGCTATCCAACTCGTTACCGGTATACAGTTTTTCTGATAATAGGCCGTCAAACTGTTTCCTGCCATCAACAAATGATTCCAGTTTGTTAATACTTGAGTTCAGGGAGTCGAGGTTACGCTCCCGCTGCCTCAGCTCTTCTTCCTTTCTTTTTGCATAAGGACCGTATCCCATCACGCCAGATGTTTCATTCGTTTTGGTACCGAATACTTCAAAATTTAACTTCTGGCGATCAGCTTTTATTCCGCTGTCCAGGGAGTCTCGCTGGGCTTTAACTTCATTCAGTTTATTAATTTCGATGGTATATTTATTATTAAAAGCTTTGTTCAGGGTATCTATTTTTGACCGTTGGTTATTCAGGTAGCTGACTTTTAGCCTTTCCTTAATCTCTTTGTCGAAGATTTTCAATTCGAGCGGGCGGGAGATTACCATTCCGATCATAATCGCCAGTAAGATACGCGGAGTAGCCTGTGCAATCTGCTTCCAGGAGGAAGAGTTCTTGTTAATACTGGATACGATATACCTGTCCATATTAAAAATGGCAAGTCCCCATAGCAGACCAAAAAATATAGCAAAGAGTACTGCGGCGGTATCTCCTTTAAAGACGAAATACATGGCATAACCACCTGATAGCGCTGCGAATAAACCAGTGAAGAATATGGTGGCACCTATACCAACATACTTATTATGTTCGGTGGGGTGTTTTTCTAAGGTAGGCTGATGTACGCCAGAGCAGAACCAGAAGAAACGTGACAGAGCATCCATAGGTGTCAATTTAATAATTTGTTATTTAAACGCCCGGCTACCCCAGTTGTTACAGTACTGAGGCTGAAATTACAAATTTTGACCTCGCCTTGGCATATATATCAATACATAAACTTTATATTTGATTATTAACATTAAAAAAACAAAGAGATGAAAGAAATTAGTGTTCAGGAACTGAAACAGAAAATAGATAATCAGGAAGATTTCCAATTGGTAGATGTGAGAGAGACTTTCGAATATGATACTTCTAACCTGAACGGAGAGAATATTCCTTTGGGTGGATTACTGATTGAAGTCGATAAAATCGCAACTGACAAACCGGTTATTATGCAATGCAGAAGCGGAAAACGTAGTGCTGCTGCGGTGATGCAGCTGGAGCAAATGCATGGTTTCACCAATCTGTATAACTTAAAAGGTGGTATTCTTGCATGGCAGGAAGCTTTTGATCCTAACATGCCTGTCTACTAAGATGAAAAAAAGGATCATTTTAAATACATTTTATACGCTGGGGATTGTGATTTCTGTGGTCGGTTTAAAATGGGCGTGGCAAAATGCCAATTATCCGGTGATGGCTTTACTTGTCGCAACTGCCTTATTCTTTTTGTATTTAAAGATCAATATCGTAAAGGAAGTGAAATCAGATCTGAAAGAGAAAGAAGCCCAGGTCAATGCAATGCCTAAAAAGGAAATAGATTAACCGGAAGACCTCTCAGACCTAATCCTGGGAGGTCTTCCAGTATATATTTCCCCTGTACTAATGCTGGCCTGGCAAAAGGATTGTTTGTAGTGAGATAAGGGCCGTCAAGGTCTGCCCAGTCGCACAAAGGCGCAAGTGTAATACCTGCCTGCGTAGCTACGGAGGTTTCACTCATACAACCAATCAGTACTCTCATCCCATATGACCGTGCTTTTAAAATCATCTGATGTGCTTCGTACATCCCTCCGCTTTTCATCAGTTTGATATTAATACCGTGATAAGCACCTCTGATATTGTCGATGTCTCCAAGTCTTTGTACGGCTTCATCTGCAATCACCGGAATGGGACTACGGCCCGTTAGCCAGGCATTACCTTCTTTATCTAATTTATTCATGGGCTGTTCTATAAATACCGCCCCCTGATCATGCAGCCAGTAAATCATTTCTATGGCCTGTTTGCGATCTGTCCATCCCTGGTTGGCATCTATGTAGATCGGTACATTGCTTACACTCCGTATAGTTTCAATAATCTCTCTATCATTAGCTGAGCCGAGTTTTACTTTTATCACTTTAAAATCTTTCGCATCGGCCACTTTTTCTTTGATGATCTCCGGTTTATCAATTCCTATGGTATAAGAAGTTACGGGCATTTTTAGGGGATCGGCTCCGTAAATCTGATAACAGGGTTTTTGCTGGATTTTGCCGTTAATATCATTCAATGCAATATCTATTGCGGCTTTTATGGCAGGATGACCGGCCTCCAGACTATCAAGGTAAGTAACGATTGCTCCGAAATCAAAGGGATAGCTAAACCGGCTCCAGTCTACTTTGCTCAGAAACTGTTCTGCGGAGTTATAGCTTTCACCCAGGTAAGGTACCATTGAAGCCTCGCCGTATCCATCCGTATTTTCGTAAGTTAATTTCAGCAGTAAGAGTGGCGTGCTCGTTCTGGAAAACCCTGAAATGCTAAAAGGATGTTTGAGTTCCAGGTTAAATGCGGTATGGGATGCTTGCATGGCTAAACAGCTTTGGTAATATCAAAGTTAAAAAAAGGAGTGGGCCACCGAATGTAAAAATAATATCCATAATATTGCGCATTATGATCAGCTCGATATATCAACCCTTTAAAAACTTCGATTTCAAGTTCGAAAACTGTTTTCTCAGTGGAGATACTTTTAAAAGTCCGGTAGTGCAAAGCAATGTGCTGCCTGCGTGGCTGTTGGAAGTAGCTAATTTTAGCGGAAATGAGCAGATTAAATTGCTGGATGAAACTATCCGTTCTTACAATGAATTGAAAGTTCCTGTTAATGCAGAGGTACTTACACATTTTATCGATCCGCTGGAAGATAAAATTGCTGCCGCATTTGCTGAAGGATATGCCGGAGTTTCGAAACTGGAAGAAGTTGAGCTTTTCAAATGGGTTGGGAAATTTTTATACAGCCTGATTTATATAGAGATGAATGCTGCAGTTGGGTTACAGCAACTGAGTAGTGATGGCATTAATATGTCGCAAGGCCTGATGCATAAATTCGGGAATCTGCAAACGATGATTCAGAGTATCTACCTGAATGTGGAATTTGAAGATTTCACACCATGGTCTTTCGTGATCGTTCCATTAACCGAAAGCAGCACTGCATTTAGCTTCAGGGATGAAATCAATACACTCACTTTCTCACTTAAGCTGAAAGATTTTGGAATCATTGCCTGTTTGCAGGATAATGGAACAAATAAGCGGTATCACCAGGAAATACTGGATCAGATAGGTACATCGCCCGTAACTGAACAGCAATTCGAGGAACTTTGTGCCAGATTCTTTTATTCGGCTTACCTGTTTAATCGCCTGCCTGAATATACGGTGATGCCCGTTGAGGGGTCAATCTACATTGATGCTATGCCACTAAGAGGCACAACCAATAAACCGTTGTTTGATGTCTGGCAGCATAAGATCTACGCGCAGGTTTTAGAAAATTTCTGGAAGCCCTGGGGGAACCTGCTGATGGAGATCAGAAAGGATCCTGCGGCTCCAACGAGTTACTTCAATCCACCTTCTTTACCTGCTGCGGGTTAAGCTCCAAAACGTGCGGTGATTGCCTGGATAAAGTGAGGTACAATACCCGGTACCAGCAATATGGTGACGATAATACCTGTAATAGCGCCGAACAAATGGGCATCATGGTTAATATTATCCCTTGAGCTTTTTGACATGTAGTAGCTATATACCAGGTACAACACGCCAAACAGCGCTGCCCAGATCGGAATAGGTAAAGGGAAAATCATCAGAGTGGTCAAAGGATAAAAAAGGATATAGCTGAAAAGCACCGCAGATATTGCTCCGGAAGCACCAAGGCTATGGTAAAACATATCATTCTTGTGCTTAATTACAGAGGGAATATCGCTCAGGATCAGTCCGATAAAATAGACCAGGGCAAAGCGCCAGCTACCTATTGTAGCTTCCAGCTGGAAAGCAAAAAAGAAAAAAGTAAACATATTGAATGCAAGGTGCATCCAGCTGCCATGAATCAATCCGCTGGTCAGCAAAGTATATATATTCGATTTGCGGTATACGCTGTAAGGATGAAGCATGAACTTTGCCATGAGTGATTCATCATTAAAAGCGTAAATACTGGTAACGAGCGTAAAAATAAATATTATGGAGGCAACGGGCGTATTTTGAAGATATTCTATCATGTTTTTTCAGATCTGTAAGTATGGTCTTGCAATTTAGCAAATGGATGGCGTAAACATGGGATTAATATCTCCTGAATGTTTTCCGCGATAGGCCCATTCCTCCGAACTGGTATTTAAGCCCGACAGATAAAAAGGTGTATATGTCTGTTTTTCCTCCGCGGAAGGTTACCCGTGAATCGTCATATCCATCCAGGTTTTCACCGAGTGTAATGTTTCCCTGGTAATTGAAATTCAGTACATATCTGTAAAATCCTTCCCTGTCCGCGAAGTAAAAGTTGATACCGAGGTTCAGTGGAAAATTGATGTCTTTGGTTTTATTTAAGCCTACATAAACAGAGTCTGTATTGATGATATCCCGGGTGATAAATTCTGTGCTGTTCTGAATAAGACCCATGCCTGCGCCGATATATAGGCCTCTGAGGTTGTTTGAAAGACTGTTATAGTTATTATCTATAATTTGGCCCAAAGATATTTTTCCATTTAAAGAGAAGGATGTATAGGAATTAACAAACTGACGTTGCTGCGGATCTGTAGTGTAATCACCGCCATTAATTTCACCCTTTTGCAGTTCCAGCCCTAAACTCAGGAAAGGAGTGAACAAGTAATCCAGTGCGCCATATCCTCCCAGACCAAAGTCGCGCTGAGGCACTTCGGTGAGCGGTCTGGTCAACCCCGCTCCGGCACCTGCAGATAGTCGATAGAAGTTAGACTGTGCAAATAGAGCGCTGGTCAGCATCAGCATAAAGGTGAAGGTAAGTGCCGCTTTCATTTGTTATATTGCTTGAGGATAATGGTGATCTTTATTTAACTTTACTTTTTTTAAAATTATGCTAAAATATAATAACACCAGTCATTCATTACAAAATAGATTTATTGAATACGTTCAGATAGATACGCAATCAGACCCTGAGTCGCCCACTGTACCTTCTACAGAAAAGCAAAAGAACCTGGGTAAGGTATTGGTAGCGCAATTGCTGGAGATAGGGATTATAGATGCGCATCTTGATGAATTTGGTTATGTGTATGCAACGATTCCTGCAAATACAGAGAAGGATGTTCCTGTGATCTGTTTCTGCTCACACATGGACACTTCGCCCGACTGTAGTGGTTTTGGTGTAAAACCGATTATTCATAAAAATTACCAGGGTCAGGATCTGATCCTTCCTGATGATCATACTATCGTTTTGAGGATGTCAGAACATCCCGATCTGAAAGCGCAAATTGGCAATGATATCATTACTGCCAGCGGAACGACATTACTTGGTGCCGATAATAAAGCCGGATTGGCAGAAATTATGGAGGCGGCTGCTTTTATGATGCAGCATCCGGAATTTAAACACGGTACTATAAAAATCTTGTTTACTCCGGATGAAGAGATTGGCAGAGGAGTAGATAAAGCAGACCTTAAAAAGCTGGGTGCGGATTTCGCTTATACCATAGATGGGGAAACCTGCGGATCTATAGAAGACGAAACTTTCTCTGCAGACGGAGCTGTGCTGATTATTCATGGGGTAAGTTCTCATCCCGGTTTTGCCAGGGGAAAGATGGAGAGCGCCATTAAAATTCTGAGTGATATTATCAGTGCTTTGCCTAAAGATAGATTAACACCAGAGGCTACAGCACAAAAGGAAGGGTTTTTACATCCGGTAACCATACAGGGCAATGTAGAGCTGGCAGAAGCACATTTTATTATTCGTGATTTTGACGATCTTTTGCTGGAAGCGCATGGTAAAACACTCGAGGCTATAGTGAAGCAGGTAATGCAAAATTATCCGAAGTCCACTTACGAGCTGAGGATAAAGGAACAATACCGGAATATGAAGAAAGTACTTGATCAGCATCCGCAGGTCCTGGAATATGGTGTTTTGGCAATAGAACGCGCCGGAATACTACCTAAAAGACAAAGCATCAGGGGTGGTACTGACGGATCGCGACTGTCATTAATGGGCTTGCCTTGTCCGAACGTTTTTGCCGGGGAACATGCTTTTCATGGAAAGCAGGAATGGGCTTCGGTTCAGGACATGGAAAAGGCCGTGGAAACGATTATAAATATTGCGGCGATCTGGGAAGAGAAAAGTAAATAGATTATTGTTCAGGATCAGTGAGCCTCATTTCTGCCAGGTACTGATCCTGACCATCATCAAATAACAGGTGGCATTCCCATCCATTTTCGCGGGCTATCTTTTTCAATAATTGCGGATCAATATAAACCCAGTTGAACCACTCTCCTTTTTCAGATTTATATTCGTACTGATATGCTACTTCACCATAATATTTATCGGCAGGCATCTCCGTATCTTCATATAGGTAAGTGATATCCGAACTATCGAATAACAATTGTCCGCCTTGGTTCAGTAATGATTTAGCATGATCAAGAAAGTTCTTGAATCCTTCGATTGTGCCTGTGAGCCCAATTCCGTTCATCAGAAATAAAAGGGTGTCAAATTTCTCTCCCTGGTAATTGAAGATGTCGCCTTCAAAGACATTTTTCAGTCCCCTGCTTCTCATAATATCAACTGCTGCAGCTGAAATGTCCAGCGCTGTAACATCAAAACCCCGCTCTTGTAAAATCAGCGCATGGCTGCCCGCGCCTCCTCCTACATCCAGGACTTTCCCTTCACATAAATCCATCGCTTCCAGCTCAATGTCGGGCATTTCTTCTTCCGTACGGAAAAAAATATCTACCGGCATCTCTTCTGGTTCATCATATGAATTATTCAGCCATAATGTATCTGTAGTGCCATTATTGAACTGATCTTGTAAAGCCTTTCCGAAAACATCCATAGGATAAAGGTATCAAATATATTTTTTAAGGAAGCAGCGGACTGTCCTTGTTGTCAGATTTTCCTGAGTATTCCAATCTTGTTTTAGGCAGACTGTCGGGGTAATTGTCTCTGATAAAAGCGATCATCTCTTCTCGCACAAAGCAGCGCAGGTCAAATGCCTGAGAGGAGTTTCTTGCGCTCATTAAAAACCGGACTTCTACAGTAGCTTCTTTATTGTCTGTGAGCTGCACTACGTTAACTCTCTGGTCCCAGAGTGGATGGTCTTTTAATAATCTGGTCAGCTCATCTCTTAACGGTGGAATGGGAATAGTATAATCCAGATAAAGAAATACTGTTCCTAATAATTGTGCAGAAACCCTTGTCCAGTTCTGAAAGGGTTTTTCTATAAAATAAGTAATCGGTAATACGAGACGTCTCTGGTCCCATATGTTCACTACTACGTAGGTAAGTGTAATTTCTTCTACACGACCCCATTCTCCTTCAACAATCAAGACATCATCTATCCGCATAGGTTGCGTAAAAGCAATCTGGAAGCCCGCCAGTAAATTCCCCAGTGATTTCTGCGCGGCAAAACCGATGATGATACCTCCTATACCTACACCAGTGAGTAGTCCTGTCCCTATTTTTCGCATACTCTCAAAGCTGAGCAGTACAATTGCAACAGTGACCAGTACAATCAGTGAAACCACAAACTTCCTGATAAACTGCAGTTGGGTTCTTATCTTTCTCTCTTTTAAATTATCTTCTTTATTGAGGTCATACTTATGATAAAAATGATCTTCCAATACCTTGATAATGCGAATGAGAATAAGTGCAAAGGTAATGGTGAGTGAAATTTCAATGATCCTGCCAACCTGAGCCCTGACCGTTTTGTCCATCACCATCATGACCATGGACATATTTAATAATAAAAGCGGGAGGAAAAGGCCGACCGGATGATCCAGATGTTTGATAATTGATCTGATCTGAAATGAAGCCCAGTAGCGGGAGACGAACTTAAATATTTTGCTACCTATAAATTTCAGGATCAATCCGAGAGCAATTGCGGCAACAGCAATGATAATGTTCTGAAAGAACTGAGGGATAGGATAACCAAAAAAATCGTCTATATACTCCATGCTGGTTCGGGATTACAATCAAATACCTGATGGTATTCTGGAATAGTTACATGCTTAAAGCCATGGCTTTTGATTCTTTGTGCAAAATTCTGCTGTACATCATACTCACCATGTACTAAAAATAATTGCTGCACCATTTTAGGGTCCTGGCAAGACAGGAACTGCAGCAGGTCTTCATAATCACCATGCGCACTCATTGACTTAATGGACCGTATCTGGGCAAAAACCTTATAATTCTCTCTGAACAGGTATACCGTTTTGTCACCCGCAAGTAGTCTGCCGCCAAGTGTATCCGGCGCACAATAACCTACCATGAGAATTGTATTTTTCTGGTTGCCTATCGCATTTCTGATATGATGTCTTACCCGTCCGCCTTCTGCCATTCCTGATGCCGAGATGATTACACAGGGTCTGCTATCGTCATTTAATGCCTTGGATTCTTTAACATCCTCAATGAATTTCAATCCTTTAAAAGCAAATGGATCCTCATCAATTTTCATCACTTCCTTAACACCATTATTGTATACTTCAGGGTGATTTTTCAATACTTGTGTAGCCTGGATAGAAAGCGGGCTATCCACATAAAATGGTATGTCTGGTAATTTATTTTTGAGTTCCAGTCCGTTTAGAGCATATAACAGCTCCTGCGTTCTGCCTACACTAAAAGCGGGTATAATTACCTTACCTTTTTTGACTATACAGGTCTGGTGAATAATTTCCAGCAGCATGTTTTCTATAGGCTCTAAGTCTTTGTGTAAAGAATCTCCATAGGTAGATTCCATAATGATATAGTCTGCCTGTGGGAAAGTTTGGGGACTCTTTAAGAGCAGATCGCCATATCTGCCTACATCACCACTAAAGGTGAGTCGCTGAGTTTTATCACCCTCTTTTATTTCCAGGTGCACCGCCGCGCTGCCAACAATATGACCAGCGTCTGTAAATAATAATTTTATTTCGGGACTGATTTCGAATTCCTTGTTGTAATCTATTACTTTAAACTGACTCAATGTTTTTACAACATCATCTTCAGTATACAAGGGTTCTTCAATCTCCTCATTGTGCCTGCTTTTTTTATTTGCATATTCCGCATCCTGTTCCTGAATTTTCGCAGAGTCCATTAAAAGTATTCTTGCCAGGTCCATTGTTGCCGGAGTACTGAAAATAGTTCCCGTGAAACCTTCTGCAACTAACCGTGGCAATAAACCGCAATGGTCAATATGCGCATGGGAAAGAATCATATAGGTGACAGCTGCAGGCTCGAATCCGAAATAGCTATTTAGTTTTTCAGTGGCTTCACCCATGCCCTGGAACATGCCGCAGTCTAATAATATTTGTGTGTTGTTTTGTAATGTAATCAGGTGTTTGCTGCCTGTTACCGCACGTGCTGCGCCATGAAAAGCAATTTTCATTTTAAATAGATACGATTATTAGTTAATGAAGCATGCCTGGAATCAATAGTATTGATTAGAATGATCAGCAGGATTCAGGATGTATTGTTGTTTTAATCAGGCAATATTATAATAATGCCGGACTGGCCGGCATTATATATAATTAAGATCTTACTTTTGAAATCTGGTCTTTAACAGAATCAGCTACATCAGCTAATTTGTCTTTCGAAGAGTCTAATAAATCGCAGAACCAGTCTGTTACTTTATCTTTTACGTCATCGCCTTTATCTGTAGATAAGATTAAAGCTACGGCAGCACCAAGGGCAGCTCCTGCCAATATACCTGCAACAATTTTAGTTTCCTTTGTCATAATATCTATCTTTTATTGAATAGATAACAATATGCAAATAAAATAGTTCTTAGTATTTGAATTTACGTAATTGCGTATGCCCGTTATTAAATTATAAAATGCTCAGAACCCTGTCCTATTTCAATCTTGTGCTTGCTGTTGTCTATTTCCTGGGATGGTTGCAAAATGGCAGTGGATGGATCATTGCAGGGTTACTCTTTACTGTTGTTTTTAACTGGCTGGTTCTCCGGAATATTGAGCAGGCGAGCTTTGGCTGGTCATTTCCACAATGGTTTACAGCTGTGTTAACCCTATTATTTGCTTTATTTACCGGGTATAGCGCCATTCTATTGTCGCTCAGTACAATTGAATACAGCAATTACCAGTGGGATACGCTGTTGCTGATCTTTTTAGGCTTTTTGTTTAGCTGTACACTCCTTAGCCACCTTTTTCTGAGTCGTCCTAAAATTTCCTGAAAAAAATGTGAATAACTATTTGACAATTAAACATATTAATCTATCTTTGCAGTCCCTAAATCTTAGGGATGATAAATAATTGTTTAACAAATTAAATACAAGCAAGTGAATACGTTAAGTTACAAAACTGTCTCTGCCAATGCTAAAACTGTTAACAAACAGTGGGTTGTTGTTGATGCACAAGGCGAGATTTTGGGGCGCTTGTCATCGAAGATCGCAATGATCATCCGTGGTAAAAACAAGCCTGAGTACACCCCACACGTAGACTGCGGCGATAATGTGATCGTTATCAATGCAGACAAGATTAAGTTGACCGGAAACAAATTCAGCGATAAGGTGTATACATCTTATACAGGATATCCAGGTGGTCAGCGTTTCATTTCTCCAAAAGAGTTAATGGCAAAACATCCTACACGTGTAATAGAGAAAGCAGTACGTGGTATGTTACCTAAAACAAAATTGGGTGCTAAATTGTACACCAACCTTTTTGTTTATGCAGGTTCTGAGCATCCGCATTCAGCACAATCACCAACAACCATTACACTTTAATTAAAGGAAGAAAGAAATGTCAGTTACTAATACTTCAGGAAGAAGAAAAACTGCTGTTGCGCGAATCTACATGAAAGAAGGCAACGGTACCATTACTGTAAACAGTAAAGATCACAAAGTATATTTCCCTACATTACCTTTGCAATACATTGTTAACCAAAGTTTTGAAGTTTCAGAACTGGTTGGACAATATGATGTAATGGTAAACGTAGCAGGAGGTGGTATTAAAGGCCAGGCAGAAGCTGTTCGTTTAGCGATCGCTAAAGCTATTGTCGAATTAGATGCTGAGAAAAAACCAGCATTACGTGCTAAAGGGTTAATGACCCGTGATATGCGTATGGTTGAGCGTAAGAAACCAGGTCGCAAGAAAGCACGTAAGAAGTTCCAATTCAGTAAACGTTAATCTCAAGGAGGACAAAGACAATGGCAAGAACAACATATCAAGACTTATTGGATGCAGGTGTACATTTTGGTCACCTTACCCGCAAATGGAATCCGAAAATGGCACCATATATTTTTATGGAACGCAATGGGATTCACATTATAGATTTAAACAAAACTTTAACTAAAACTGAAGAAGCTGCTTCAGCAATCAAACAGATTGTAAAATCAGGTCGTAAGATCTTATTTGTAGCGACTAAGAAACAAGCTAAAGAAATCGTTGCTGATCAAGCAAGAAAAGTAAACATGCCTTTCGTAACTGAGCGTTGGTTAGGTGGTATGTTAACTAACTTCCAGACTGTACGTAAGTCAATCAAAAAGATGTCTAACATCGACAAGATGACTAAAGACGGTACTTACTCTATTCTTTCTAAGAAAGAGCGTTTGATGATCCAACGTGAGCGTATCAAATTGGAAAGTTTATTAGGTGGTATTGCGGATTTAAACCGTTTACCAGCTGCTATCTTTTTAATTGACGTTAAAAAAGAGCATATCGCAGTTAGCGAAGCGTTGAAATTAAACATTCCAACTTTCGCAATGGTAGATACTAACTCTGATCCTTCGAACATCGATTTCCCTATCCCGGCGAATGATGATGCAACTAAATCTATCTCTTTAATTACTGATGTAATCATCAAAGCAATTGAAGAAGGTTTAGACGAGCGTAAACGTGAAAAAGATGATGAAGCTGAAAAAGAAGCTGTAGCTGCTAAAGCTGCTGCTGATGCTCCTGAAACTGCTGCACCTGGCGCAAGAAGAGCAAGAAAAGATAACGCTGAATCTGAAGAAGGTACAAGCGAAGCATAAATAATATATTATTGGGTTGTATGTTGAGCGTTGCGGGTGATTACTTACAACAAACAATATACAACCCATAATTTTTTTAGATAAAAACTTAAAAAAGAAAATAAGATGTCAGTACAAATTTCTGCAGCAGATGTAAACAAATTACGCCAACAAACCGGTGCCGGTATGATGGATTGCAAAAAAGCATTAATAGAGGCCAATGGCGATTTCGAAGCTGCGGTTGATTACTTACGTAAAAAAGGAGCTAAAGTTGCAGCCAGCCGTCAGGATCGTGATTCTAACGAAGGTGTTGTAATTGCAAAAGCTACAGCTGACGGAACACGTGGTGTTGTAGTTGAATTAAACTGCGAAACTGATTTCGTAGCAAAAAATGCTGATTTCATCGCTTTAGCAAATAAATTCACTGACTTAGCAGTAGAGAAAAATCCTGCTACTTTGGAAGAGTTATTAGCTTTAGAAGTTGATGGTCAGAAAGTTTCAGATATCATCGTTGAAAACACGGGTAAAATCGGAGAGAAAATCGGTATCTCTAAATTTGAAACAGTTTCAGGTGAAAAAGTTATTCCTTACATCCACAGTAACTACCGTTTAGGTGTTTTGGTTGCTTTGAACCAAGCTGTTGCTGGTGCTGATGAGGCAGGTAAAGATGTTGCAATGCAAATTGCTGCAATGAACCCTGTAGCTTTAGATAAAGCTGACGTAGATACACACACTATCGAACGTGAAATGGAAATTGCTAAAGAGCAAATCCGTGCAGAAGGTAAACCAGAAGAAATGGTTGAAAAAATTGCTGCTGGTAAACTGAACAAGTTCTACAAAGACAGTACTTTATTGAACCAGGAATTTGTTAAGGATTCTTCTAAAGATGTTCGTAAGTTCTTAGATGAAACTGCTAAGGGTTTAACTGTTACGGCATTTAAACGTGTTCAATTAGGATCATAGTTCCTTCATGATAAGTAAAAAGGTCCCTTATTTTAAGGGACTTTTTTTTTGCCCTATATTTAGCAAAATTCATGTGAGATGATTGCAATTACAAACTGTAAGTTTTTTAAAGATGAGCAGCTGATTACAGGTGCATCTGTACTGATTGCCGATGGAATAATCAGGGAAATTACAAAAGAAGAGATACCTGCGGGATATGACATCGTTGATGGAAAAGGAGCCTGGCTGAGTCCGGGTTTTACCGATCTGCAGATTTACGGCAGTGGTGGCGACTTGTTTTCTGCTTATCCAACTGTAGCCACTTTAGCACAGATGGATGATAACCTGATTAGTAAGGGAACTACAGGGTTTTTGGTTTGTCTCGCGACAAATACGCTTGCTGTTTTTAAAGCAGCTATCGCTGCTGCGAAAAGCTATCGTAAACAAGCAAAGGGATTTTTGGGACTTCACCTGGAGGGCCCCTATTTAAATCCTAAAAGATTAGGTGCACATCCGCTGGAATATGTGCATAAAGCAACGCTGGAAGAGGTCAGGGACTTACTCGATGAAGCAGATGGAGTCGTAAAAATGATGACACTCGCCTATGAATTGCAGGACGAAGAAGTGATCCGGTATTTGCGTGAGCAGGGAATAGTCCTTTCTCTCGGACACAGTGATGCAAATTTTGAACAAGCCAATCAGGCTTTTGCCAATGGATTTACTACGACCACGCATTTGTACAATGCAATGCCCTCGATTCACCACAGGAATCCAGGCTTACCTGTAGCGGTACTGAATCATCCTTCAGCTATGGCCAGTATTATTGCTGATGGTGCGCATGTTGACTTTGAAATCATTAAAATGACTTACAAATCTATGGCAGGACGGTTATTTCTGATTACGGATGCGGTGACTGCCTGTGATATTGGTCCTTATCAGCATCAGCTGGAGGGAAAAAAATATGTGACTCCCGAAGGTACAATTTCCGGATCTGCGATCACGATGCTTGCAGCCGTGAAAAATTGTGTTGATCATTGTGATATTCCGCTGTTTTCAGCCTTAAAGATGGCTTCTGCCTACCCTGCAAAGGTTTTAAACAGGCAGGATAAGTATGGGGAAATAGCTGCAGGAAAAGCGGCCAGCTTATTGTTATTGTCAGACGAACTAACCCTGCAAAAGGTTTTTATAGACGGAGTTGAACATTTGATCCGTAATAATTAAAACAAATAGTTATTTTTGGAGTCATGAAGTATAAAAGGATCCTACTCAAATTAAGCGGAGAATCGCTAATGGGCGAAAAGCAATATGGTATTGATAACGACCGTGTAAAACAATACGCTGAAGATATTAAAGCTGTTCATGCCCAGGGCCTCGAAATCGCTATTGTTATTGGTGGCGGTAATATTTTCAGAGGTTTAAGCGCAGAGAAATCTGGTATGGATCGTGCTCAGGCTGATTATATGGGAATGCTGGCTACAGTAATTAACAGTATGGCACTACAAGATGCACTGGAAAAAGTTGGTCTTAAAACAAGACTGCTTACCGCGATAAAAATGGAGCAGATCTGCGAACCTTTTATCCGCAGAAGAGCTGTACGTCACCTTGAAAAAGGTCGTGTGGTTATCTTTGGTGCCGGAACAGGAAATCCATACTTTACTACTGATTCTGCGGCAGCATTGCGTGCAATTGAGATTAAAGCGGATGTAGTATTGAAAGGCACACGTGTAGATGGTATTTATACGGCAGATCCGGAGAAAGATCCTACAGCTACGCGTTACGCTGAAATCTCTTTCAAAGAAGTTTATTCAAAAGGATTAAATGTGATGGATATGACCGCTTTCACGCTATGTGAAGAAAATGAGTTGCCAATCATCGTCTTTGATATGAACAAGACCGGAAATTTCATGAAAATCGCTCAGGGTGAAGAGATCGGTACCCTTGTTAAAGTCTAAATTAATACAATTATATTTCTGATAAATAGCATAAGTTATGAATGACCTCATAAAGAAACAATTACAAGATGCTCAGGCTACAATGGATAAGGCAATTGCCCATTGTGAGTCTGAATTGACTAAAATACGTGCCGGTAAAGCTTCAGCTGGCATGCTGGATGGCATTATGGTGGATTATTACGGTAGTGCAACTGGTTTAAGTCAGGTTGCCAGTATCAATACCCCTGATGCACGTACATTGCTTGTTCAGCCTTGGGAAAAAAATATGCTGGTTCCTATTGAGCGCGCCATTATGGAAGCCAATATCGGTATCAATCCTCAGAATGATGGTATTGTGATTCGTCTTGTTGTTCCACCTCTGACTGAAGAGCGTAGAAAAGACCTGGTTAAAAAGGTAAAGGAAGAAGCAGAACGCGGTCGTATTACTGTTCGTAATATCCGTAAGGACGCGAATGAGAAAATCAAAAAACTGAAAGGCGAAAGCGTTTCTGACGATGAAATCAAGACTGGTGAGGCTGAAGTTCAGAAAATGACGGATCTATATATTGTTAAGGTGGATAAACATGCTGAAGCAAAAGAAAAAGATGTAATGACCGTTTAATTCTAAATATAATATTACGGTAATTAAAAGGGAATATGGCTTTTGCTATATTCCCTTTGTTTATTTTTGCCCTCTATTTTTTTATAAATGAATCTATTAATACAATATCTCAAAAACTATAAAATGGTTGTTGCTGCAGCTTTATTGCTGGCAGCTATAAACATTGGCTTTTCTTTACTTGATCCCTATATCACCGGTCGTATTGTGGATCGTTTTATTGAGAAAAAGGATGTGCTGACGCGTGATGCATTCGTATGGGGGGTACTGGGATTGATCGGTCTGGGCGTAGGCGCAGCGATGGTATCCAGGATCGCCAAAAACTTTCAGGATTACTTTACGAGTGTAGTGATACAGAAAGTAGGTGCACAGATGTATGCTGACGGACTAAAACATTCTTTGGAACTCCCTTATCAGGTTTTTGAAGATCAGCGCAGCGGCGAGACACTGGGTATCCTGCAAAAGGTAAGAGTGGACAGTGAAAAGTTCATCACCTCTTTTATCAGTGTATTGTTTGTCAGTCTGATCGGGATGGTATTTGTAATTGTTTATTCTGTTACAGTGAGCTACAAAGTTACCCTCATCTATTTTCTGGCCATCCCTATTATCAGTTATGTAAGCTGGTTCTTAAGCAGAAAGATAAAGACTATACAGCGGACGATTGTTGCGGAGACTACTTCCCTGGCAGGGTCGACCACAGAATCTTTAAGAAACATAGAATTGGTAAAAAGTCTTGGACTGGCTAGTCAGGAAATTGAGCGTTTAAATAAAACCACTTACAAAATTCTTGGGCTGGAATTAAGAAAGGTAAAGTATGTAAGAAGTATGAGCTTTGTTCAGGGAACTACGGTTAACCTGGTACGTAGTATCATGGTCGTAGTGCTGCTGATCCTTATTTTTGAGAATACAATTTCTGCAGGGCAGTACTTTTCTTTTCTCTTCTACTCTTTCTTCCTTTTCGGGCCATTGCAGGAACTCGGTAATGTAATTTTATCGTGGCGTGAGGCAGAGGTCTCATTAGGTAATTTTAAAAAAATATTAAATACGCCGGTTGACAAAAAGCCTTCAAATCCTAAAGTGCTCAACAAAATTCAGTCGCTCGAATTCTCTGATTTAAGCTTCAGGCATCTTACCGGAAAGACCAATGCATTAAATGAAATTAGTTTCCAGGTAAAGGATGGAGAAACTATTGCCTTTGTCGGCCCTTCTGGATCTGGTAAAACTACGCTGGTAAAACTTTTAGTGGGACTTTATCAACCGGTTATCGGGGAAGTATTGTACAATAATATCTCCAGTAAGGAAATTGACCTCGATCTTTTAAGGGAGAAAATCGGATTTGTTACGCAGGATACGCAGTTATTTTCGGGTACGATCAGGGAAAACCTGCAATTTGTTCGTCCGGGTGCAACAGATGAAGAATGTTTACGCGTGATGGAGCAGGCCGCATGTCAGTCTCTTCTGGCGCGTGCAGACAAAGGCCTGGACACCGTAATTGGTGAAGGCGGTGTAAAAGTGTCTGGCGGAGAAAAACAGCGCTTATCAATTGCCCGTTCGTTATTACGCAAGCCGGATATTCTTGTCTTCGATGAGGCTACTTCGTCACTGGATTCACTTACTGAAGAAGAGATCACGGCTACTATCAGGGAAGTTTCTGATTTCACCAACCATATTACCATATTGATTGCTCACCGCTTGTCAACCATCCGACATGCGGATCGTATTTATGTGCTTGAAAAGGGACATATTATTGAACAGGGCAAACATGCAGATCTTCTTGCCGAAAAAGGATTGTATTATGCCATGTGGCGCCAGCAAGTAGGAGAGAGATAAAATCTCTGTCATTATTTATCAGAATATATCTAGACGTCCTTGTCGTTGATTTCCTGTAAACTTAAGCCGAGCAGACTCTTGGTTTTTGTGTAGGTAATACCGGCGACAAGGATAGTCATACAGCCGCCAAATACGACCGCTGGAACTGTTCTCATCAGTTTGGCGGTTAATCCTGATTCGAATGCACCTATCTCATTAGAGGAACCGATAAACATGCTGTTTACGGCGGAGACTCTTCCTCTCATAGTATCAGGAGTAAGCAGTTGCATGATGGTAGAACGGATCAATACACTTACACTGTCAAACGCACCTTCCAGGAATAAAAATACGAGGGTGAGATAAAAATTTTTAGATAATCCATAACAGATAATACTGGTTCCGAAACCTGCCACGGCAATCAGCAGATTTCTCCAGGGTTTGTTCATAGGAGAAATTCTTGTCATGGCCAGCATAGTTAAAACGGCACCACCAGATGCCGCAGCACGCATGAAGCCTAAGCCTTCCGAACCCACTTTTAAAATGTCGTTCGCAAATACAGGCAACAAGGCTACTGCACCTCCAAAAAATACGGAGAACAGATCCAAACTCATTGCTCCCAGCATCATTTTACTTTTAAATACAAACTGTACGCCTTCGGTGAGACTTTTTATAATGCTTTCTTTAGGGATATATGTAGGAGGATGTGGCTTGAAGAAGAAAATGCAAACCAGTGAGATAAAAATAAAAAGTAAAATCACACTATAGGTAACAGTGATCCCGTAAAAGCCATAAATCAGTCCGCCTGCAGCGGGACCTAAAATAGAAGCGGCCATATAAGATGAACTGTTCCAGGTACTGGAGTTCGGATACAATTCTTTTGGTATAATCTGAGCCATCAGAGAGAAGGTGGCCGGACTAAAAAAACCTCTTGCAATACCTATTCCGAATACCATGACATACATAATAGGTATGATATAACTAACAGGAACGTATGCATGCATCTGACTGGAGGTGGATATCAGCATTACCACTGAACAAAGAAATACCCCTATAAAGATTTTAAGCAACAGGCCTCTTTTCTCAGATTTATCTGCCACATAACCGCCATATAATGCGATTCCTATTGCCGGGATTGCTTCACAAAGCCCAACCAGACCCAAAGCGAGTGGATCCTTAGTTAAATGATAAATGTGAAAGCCGATAATTACGGCCTGCATCTGATAGGCAAACGTAAAAAAGAAACGCATACCAAGATAAGATCTGAACTCCCTGTAACGAAGGGCTGCATAAGGATCTTGTTTGTCTATTATTCCGGGGCTATCCAATGGGGGAAGGTTTTAAACAAATGTAAGCGATAAACCTGCATTTTTGAAATGTAAAATCAAATACTGCTCATAATTATTTTACTTATCTCCTCAGATTTATTGACTATCATGAAATGCCCGCCATCAGTGATTTTTACACAACTCTTTATTGGTCTGATGGAAAATATTTTATCTGATGTTCCATGAATATGTATTATATCTTCTGCTATATTAACATTCTTCCATGTCATTCTACAGTTAATAGCCCATACCATAAAGACATCATCTGTGTCTTGAATGATCTGATGCAGAAGTTTCGATTCTTTCGCTGAAGTAGTGCCAAAATAATAATCTGCTGTAATCAAGTTGCTCCATTTCAGAAACCTGACAGGAAATAATTTATGAATTCTGGTGAAGGCTACAACCTTTTTTATACCAGGTAAATCAAGAAATTGAAATACGCTTTCATCAGCTCCTAACCCACTTATAAAGTATATGGTCATATTTTAGGTTTTAGAGTGATAAACGGTGCGTTATCAAATTAGAATTAGTTCAGCTTATTATAGAAATCCTGATAAGCTTCTTTCATATTCTCTGCTTTATTGATCGCAGAAGAAGCAGCAATTCCAAAAATGCCGGTTTCCATCAAAGCATCTACATCATCTAGAGTTACGCCTCCAACAGCCAGGAAAGGTAAATTAATCTCTTTTTCTTTCAAAATTGAAGCGATCTTTCTGTAACCTTCTAATCCTAACAGTGGTGAATTATTAGGTTTAGTTGTCGTTAGACTGAATGGTCCGCAACCTGCATAATCTGCACCTTCAGCGGCAAGTCTGATTAATCCCTCTACTGTATTCGAAGAGCCCCCAATAGTAATATCTTCACCTAATTGTTCCCGCAGTGCTACAAAATCCGCATCCATATCTTCAATATGAAAGCCCTGTATATCTGCCTTTCTATTCAGGTGAATATGATTGGTAACGATTAGTGTTGCCCCCCAGTCGTCGCAAATCTCTGCTATGGCATTAATATCTTGTAACAGTGCTTCATCATCTTTAGTCAGGCACCTGTATTGAATCCATTTAGCTCCTGCCTCACAAGCAATCTGTGTCTGTTCTATATGCGTTAATGTATCTATGTCGTGTGTAATAAACTGGAGTGTTTCAATAAACTTCTTCATTGGATGAATTCTTTTTGTGTAAAGTTAAGGTGTTATAATTGGAAACAGGCTATTAAAAGAAAATCGCCGGGTGTATGGCCGGCGATTTTCTTTTGGAGTTGATTATCCTAAAATTTAACATTCAGTGACAGAAGGAGGTTTGTTCCTGCCTGTGGGAAATAAAAGTTATCAGTAGTGCGTACGCCGTCGGAAATAGAACCATAAGTATAACCATTACTTTCATATTTTTTGTTCAGGATATTATTTGCCAGTAAACCTATGTTCATGTTTTTCACACCCTTGAAGCTAAAGTCATATCCTAAACGGGCGTTGTTTACCCAATATCCCTTTAACTTTCTCTGTTCGTTTTGAGTATTGTCCATATACTGCTTGTCTACATATTTACTCTGCAGCGCAATAGCAAAACCAATGAAAGGTTTATATACCAGTTCTCCAAATACTACAGCATTAGGAGAGAAGGAGATATCAGTTTTTTTGTAATTGATAGTCGTATAATCATTGATATCATAATTATAAATCTGCTCATTAAACTCTTTGATCTTATTTCTGCTCAATGCTGCGTTTGCATTAATCAGGAAATGCTGACTAATCGTATAAGATCCGTCAATCTCAATTCCGGCACGGTAACTATCAGGAACGTTCTGACGGATATTGCTGCCTACATCTGTCAGTTCACCAGTAATTACCAACTGATCTTTATAAATCATTCCATAAACGTTTACTCCGGCACTGAATCTATTATCCTTAATTCTGTAACCGGCCTCTGCATCGTAAAGACGCTCAGATTTAGGCAATATACCTGCCTTGGTGTTTACATAGTCATCACGGTTTCCCTCTTTATTTGCCACACTGAAAGAGGCGTAAATATTACTTGTTTTGTCAACGAAATATGTTGCACCTACCTTTGGATTGAAAAAATTAAAATCCTGATGTATGTCAAATACCTGCTGATAAGTATCAGTACCTGTGATATCATAGTTAACCCTTCTGTACTGCAGATCAGCAAAAAGACTTAGTTTTTCTATCGGACTATAATTCGCTTTCGCATACACATTGAAATCATTTTTATTACCTCTGCCATCATAATAATGGTCCGAATTATTCAGTGCAGACGCTACTTCAGCCCAGGTAATCTGTCCGAAATGTTTACCGCGATATTGATTATATGCTCCTCCAAGTGTGAAATTTAAATTAGACTGAGGACGATAGTTGAATGCATAGGTAACGCCGTAAAAATTATTATTTAACCATCTTCTTCTAACCAGATCGGTTTCTGTGACAGGCGCACCATTAATTACGGGATTCGGCAGACCATAATTTGCAAATTCCTGATTGTCTTTATATTCCTCATAATACCCCCTACCATAAGTATAATGCAGGGCACCGTTGAAAGAAAACTGCTCGCTGAGCTGCTTTGCATAAAGGAGTTGATAATGATCTTGCCAGTAATTGTCATTCTGATCTTTGTATAAATAAGAATTATATTTCCGGCTGTCCGAGTTTAATAAATTTATAGAATCACGTTCATTTAGTCCGTTGCGGGAAACATAAGCATTCATTCCAGCTATATCACCATTTAATCTCGACTCCGGAACACCATTCCATGACTGATAAGTTCTCTCTGCACCAGAGAAAACATTGATTCGCAATAGGTCGGTTTTCCCATGATAAGCACCGGAAAGGAAATAAGATTTTAAAAGTGATGCGCCGCGGTCTACATAACCGTCCGACTGTATCCTTGATAGCCGTCCGTCGAAACTAAATTTATTATCAATCAGTCCTGTTCCGATTTTAACCGTATTCTTTAGCGTATTAAATGATCCGTAAGTATTGTTCAGCTCTGCATAAGGTGATAGTGCCGGAGAAGAAGTCTGGATATTTAAGCTACCACCAAAAGCACCTGCTCCGTTTGTAGAGGTTCCAACGCCTCGCTGAATCTGGATATTCTCTACAGAAGAGGCAAAATCCGGCATGTTCACAAAGAATGAACCCTGACTTTCTGCATCATTAAGGGGGATACCATTCACCGTTACATTTACTCTTGTTGCATCGCTTCCCCTGATTCTTAAACCAGTATATCCCACGCCCGCGCCCGCATCTGAGGTGACTACAACACCAGGAGTATTATTGATAATAAAAGGAAGATCCTGACCAAAGTTGTTTGCTTCAATTTCAGACTTGCTAACGTTTTTATAAGTAGTAGCCGATTTCTCTGTGGCTCTTGTTGCCATTACAATTACCTCATCAGCAAGATATGCCGATTGTATCAAGCTAAAATCCACGTTTTGGTCGCCATTAACCTCAATTATTTTCTGCTGAGTTTCAAAACCAAGGAAACTTACAGCGATGGTATATTTACCCGCTTTAATATTCGAAAGCTGATACTTACCCATGGCGCCACTTTTTGTACCGTAGCCGGCGCCTTTCAGTACAATGCTTGCACCAGGTAAAAAGGTTTGGTTTGTTTTTTCGGAAACAGATCCCGAAATCGTGTATTGCGCTTTAGATAATAAAGGCAAGAGCAGAACGACCATTATTGCGGTCAGTAACTTTTTCAATTTATTTGCTTTTTTAGTAAAACCTGTTGTAAATAGGGGTAAATACAACACAATTAAACTCCATAACTCCGATCCCTCCGCCGGCATTACCCGGATCAGGTGCATATCTGATAAAAAACGCATGAGCGTTTCTTTCAGATAATGGGTATGATCTCAGCCTGTCTTTGTGTTTTTTACAAAACAAGGCACCCCTTTTGATATCAGCAAATGTATAAAATAATTCAGAAATAGCAATGAAACCGGTGCAAACCTATTTCCCTGCAGCCAGAAAGGTGTCTATTGCTGTAATGGCATTACTTAAACGGTTTTCAATTCCATTGATCAGCACATAGTTTGCATTCAGCTCAGCCAGTTCTTTTAACCAGATATTCATGAAATGTTCCCGCATATGGGGAAAGTCGCGCAAAGGATCTTCCTGCCATGGCAGGTCTATATCAAGCAGCAGATACAGGTCATAAGTTCTTTCCTGCAAAGCATCTAAGACCAATTGTGGTGTTTCGCCAAGCATTTCATCACTCCAGATCTTTACCGTTAAAAAAGTAGTATCGCATAAAATGAAATCCTTATCGGCCATGGCCAGCACAGATTCTTCTAAGGCCACCTGACCATGGAACATATTTATTTCATCCTGCATCGTACAGGGGGCAGTGAGGGCCGCGCAATAATACCGCGCAAATTCAGCAACCCAAAGTGTATGATAATGTTTAGCGAGAA
This sequence comes from Pedobacter sp. MR2016-24, assembly GCF_026239655.1. Taxonomy (GTDB): domain Bacteria; phylum Bacteroidota; class Bacteroidia; order Sphingobacteriales; family Sphingobacteriaceae; genus Pedobacter. The sequence goes on from NZ_JAPIVO010000001.1 coordinate 256,955, forward strand.
GTTTTGTAAGGGTAGATTTTCCTGTGCTCTCTGGTCCCACGATTGCTATCTTTTTAATCATGTGCTGCTGTAAGTGTTTTTTTCCATTCCTGATAACCCATCCATGCAATATAAATATAAAGTGTATACATCATTGCCGTAGGATAAAGACCTTTTGATAAATAAACGGCTACATAAATGATATCGACAAAGATCCAGATCAGCCAGTTCTGCAATACTTTTCTGGCCAGAAAAACCTGTGCAACCAGGCTGCAGGCAGTACAGAAGCTATCAATATAAGGATAAGCCGCTTTTGTGTTCTGATGAAGCAGAAATCCCGGAATCAGGGTTAAAAGGATAACCGCAATAACAGAAAGAATAATTTCCGGTTTTGTAATTGATATCACAGGTGTGGGCTTCTCTCCGGCATTTTTCTTTTTGCTCCAGAAATACCAGCCATATATATTCATCAGCAGGAAATAAACCTGAAGTCCCATATCAGAGTATAACCTGGTTTCAAAGAAAATCAGTGTATAGATAAGTACGCTTACAATTGCAATAGGCCAGTTAAGGATGTTATTTTTAGCCGCAAGCCACACACATAAAATGCCTGTAAATACACCGGCCCATTCCAGCCATCCGGATTGAATTAAATAATCTACTGCCTGAAGTATAGCTGTACCCACCGTTAATGTCATAGGGCAAATGTAAAAAAATCCGGCAGGGATGAACGTCCCGTACCGGATAATAAACCAAACAAAAATTTATGAAGATTATCCCGCTCCAATGAATTGCGGGGATACTTTTTATTTTTGATTATTAGGCGAAGAGCTGAAGCTGAGTGAAGTTCTGACACTTACGTCTGTTGTCAGGTCATTCCTCAACACATATTCCATTCGTATCCGCAGGCTGTTGCCTTTGATATACTTATCTACAAAACGGGAATTGTCAATATCTAGTACGAGTGAAGATCCTATGTTTTCTGCCACATCACTTCTTGACGCTACCATGACTTCCCCTGTTCCGCTATTGGAGATGAACATTTTTACAGATTTAAAGATTCCCATACTTTTATCATTAGGACTGGATGCAATCAATCTGGCAGAAGCAATCCTTACGTCGCGGATATAATCATTTCCACTCTGATTACCGAAGATTTCATCGAAGCTGCTTGCCGCACTGGTAGATGATACCGTTGTGTTCGCTTTTGATGATGCAGGAATAACCAGCGTTGCTGTATACGGGAAGCTTGACTTGATAATCGACTGCACTGTTCCGCATCCGGTAAATAAAATGACAGCTGCAAAAGCTGTTAATACTAGTGTTTTCATTTTGTGTGCTATTTTTAAATGTACCTTGATAAGGTATTAAACGTACAAAATCTATTCCATGTACATGCCTGAAATTTAATCCAGAGGGATAAGAAAAGTATGTTGTAACAGGTTCAATTCCTTTCCTGACATCCTTTTAAAAAAAATCTGATTTGTATTGGCTAAAAATGTAACTTTGCATCCCGACAGAACAGTCGGGATTCTTCAACATAGCACAGAAAATCTCGCCCAGCTATCAGGTTTGAAAAGACCACATTTTTTTACTTAACAATACTTTAGACTTTTTTAAAAGCCTTATGCCTAAAGACACCTCCATACGTTCAGTATTGATTATTGGATCCGGACCTATTATCATTGGCCAAGCCTGTGAGTTTGATTACTCAGGATCCCAAGCTGCATTATCCTTAAAAGAAGAAGGAATTGAAGTTTCTATTATTAACTCCAATCCTGCAACAATTATGACTGATAAGGTAATTGCAGATCATGTTTATCTCAGACCGCTTACTATCGCGTCTATTGAAGAAATTCTGATAGAGCGAAAAATTGATGCGGTATTACCTACCATGGGTGGACAAACTGCCTTAAATCTTTGTGTTGAAGCTGAAGAACGCGGTATCTGGGAAAAACATGGCGTCAGAATTATCGGCGTTGATGTTGCTGCAATTGAAAAAACAGAAAACAGAGAATCTTTCCGCCAGTTAATGGTGGATATAGGTGTTGGTGTTGCGCCTTCAAAAATCGCTAATTCCTTTTTAGAAGGTAAAGAAGCGGCACAGCAAATCGGCTATCCGCTGGTTATTCGTCCTTCTTATACATTAGGTGGTTCTGGTGGTGGCTTCGTCCATAAAAAAGAAGAGTTTGATGCCGCGCTGAAACGTGGTCTCGAAGCTTCTCCAACACATGAAGTACTGGTAGAAAAAGCAGTTTTAGGTTGGAAAGAATACGAGCTGGAGTTATTAAGGGATAGTAACGATAATGTGATTATTATCTGCTCTATTGAAAACTTTGATCCGATGGGAATCCATACCGGAGACTCAATCACTGTAGCTCCGGCTATGACCTTATCTGATCGTTGTTACCAGGATATGCGTAACCAGGCAATCAAAATGATGCGTGCGATAGGTAACTTCGCTGGCGGCTGTAATGTACAGTTCTCAGTTAATCCTGATAATGATGACATTATTGCAATCGAAATTAACCCAAGGGTATCACGCTCATCAGCACTGGCCAGTAAAGCAACAGGTTATCCTATTGCCAAGATAGCTTCCAAGCTGGCTATCGGATACAACCTTGATGAATTGGAGAATCAGATTACAAAAACGACTTCTGCTTACTTTGAGCCTACTTTAGACTATGTAATTGTCAAAATACCAAGATGGAACTTTGACAAGTTTAAAGGCGCCAATATGGAGCTTGGTCTGCAAATGAAATCTGTAGGTGAAGTAATGGCGATTGGTCGTACGTTTATCGAAGCACTTCAAAAAGCTTGTCAGAGTCTTGAAATCGGTCGCGCGGGATTAGGTGCAGATGGTAAACATAACCGTAGTATCGAAGATATCATGTACGGCTTAGAGCATGCCAGCTGGAATCGTTTATTCCTGATTAAGGATGCAATGAGCATGGGCGTTCCTTTAGAATCAATCCGTAAAGTTACCAAAATTGATAAATGGTTCCTGTCACAGATTCAGGAACTGGTACATCTGGAAACAGAATTAAAACGTTATTCATTAAATAATATACCAAAGGACTTCTTCTTTACACTGAAACAAAAAGGTTTCTCTGATATTCAGATTGCCTATTTATTGGGTAATGTAACAGAGGATGAAGTTTACGACCGCAGAAAATCTTTAGGGATCAAGCGTGTATATAAAATGGTAGATACCTGTGCGGCTGAGTTTTCTGCGAAAACACCGTACTACTATTCTACTTTTGAAGAAGAGAATGAATCACTGCCAACCGATAAAAAGAAAATTATAGTACTGGGATCAGGTCCTAACCGTATTGGTCAGGGTATTGAGTTTGATTACTCTTGTGTACATGGTTTACTGGCGGCAAAGGAAACCGGTTTTGAGGCCATTATGATCAACTGTAATCCGGAGACTGTTTCAACGGATTTCAACATGGCTGACAAGCTCTACTTTGAGCCTGTGTTCTGGGAGCATGTGCGTGAAATTATTGAGCTTGAAAATCCGGTAGGTGTGATTGTACAACTTGGTGGTCAGACTGCGCTAAAAATGGCAGAAAAGCTGCATGAGAACGGAATTAAAATCATAGGAACTTCTTTTGATAATATGGATATCGCAGAAGACCGCGGTCGTTTCTCAGATTTATTAAAAGAATTAGAAATTCCTTATCCCCGATATGGTGTTGCAGAAAATGCTGAAGAAGCAATTGTTGTAGCTAATGAGGTAGGATATCCTGTGTTAGTACGTCCTAGTTATGTATTGGGCGGACAGGGAATGAGTATCGTTATCAACGATGAAGATCTGGAAAAAGCAGTAGTGAAATTACTTGGTGATTTGCCGGGTAACAGGGTGCTGATTGACCATTTCCTTGACAGGGCAGAAGAAACTGAATCAGATTCTATCTCTGACGGTGACGATGTACATATTGTAGGTTTAATGGAACATATTGAGCCTGCCGGTATCCACTCCGGAGATTCATTCGCGGTATTACCTCCTTTCAGTCTTTCTGAAAAAGTAATGAACGATATGGAGACTTACTCTAAGAAAATTGCCAGGGCACTTAATGTGATTGGTCTTTTAAACATTCAGTTTGCGGTGAAAGATGAAAAGGTATATGTAATTGAAGCAAATCCAAGAGCTTCCAGAACAGTTCCTTTCATTGCGAAAGCATATGATGTTCCTTATATCAATATTGCAGCAAAAGTGATGCTGGGAGTAAATAAGCTGAAAGATTTCAATATCGAACGTAAATTAGTTGGGTATGCAATTAAAGAGCCTGTTTTCTCTTATGACAAATTCCCTGAAGTGACGAAAGAGCTGGGGCCGGAAATGAAATCTACAGGAGAATCTATCCGGTTCATTAAAGACCTTGAAGATCCTTATTTCCTGAAATTGTATAAAGACAAGTCAATGTACTTATCAAAATAGTACATTATTATAATAAAGAATCCCGTAAGCTTCAGCGCTGCGGGATTCTTTATTTATAAACAGGTTTACCTTAAAATATTAGAATTTTAAGGTGTGCAACCACTTATGCTGAATGTCAACAGCTATTACGCTTTCCCCCAGATCCTGGTGTTCAGATCCAGCTCTTTCACAATGTCATACATAAAACGGATAATGTAAATATCTCTTTCCAAACAGGATGGATCCAGCAGGCTTTTATATAAAGGCGGCTCAAAGTAATTCTCATCCAGCGGAAAAGCGATGTATAAGTGTGAATCAATAAAGGATAGGGAAACCGTATAACTGCATCTATTATTCAGCTCGCAAAGTTTATCCATCATTGCTGGTGTTAAGATATAGCGGGCTTCAATCTGATCTGTTGAATTAGTGATAAATGTTTTGCTGAACTCTATGTTTTCCAGTTCAACTACCTGACTATCGCCTCCGAATAATCCGGGGACTGCTTTGGCAAACCAGGAGCCTATCGTGCTCCCTATATCCTTTGGCCGCACGATAGTGACACCATGAAAGTTTTTATTGAAATCAGCAGCAAAGATAATTCCCTTAAAGATATCATGCCATGTAGTTGTTTTGCGGCCTTTGCTGTCAGTAGATTCACTTTTATATTCGGCATGTACTTCTGAAAAATAAAAACGGGTTTTATCTGCTTTACCACTAACCTGATCTTCGCTATGGTACCTGTCCGGACTGGTAGAAAAGAGCCGTGTATCATCAAACTCCGATTCGGTCATGCCCTGTAGTGGTTCAATAATTAAACTCTGGTCTATGTCCCGCAATGCAGCACCCACAACTTTCTTTTTAAAGGCATCCTTATAAATGCTGAAAGCAGTAGTGGTTTTTGAATATCGAACCAAACCATATATAATAATTGCTGCACCAGGCACGGCAGCGAAATAACTCAGCCCTAAACTCACACCAGCAATTAGCACAATTGCGCCGCCGCCCATGATAAAGAAGGATTTGCGTTTTGCTTCAGCAATTACCTTTCTGTCGGCCTCCAGTGTTTGTATGATCAGCTGTACCGCAGGATCATTTCTGAAATCGACCGGCATTAACTGTTAAATAGATCTTTTGCACTGATATTTTGTCTTTCTTCAACTGTATTTTCAATTACAGCAACAGGCTGATAACTTAACATTCCTGCAAAAATACTTCCCGGGAACATCATAATTGCGTTATTATAATTCGTAACAGATGCGTTATAATTCCTTCTCGCTGCGGCGATCTGCTCTTCACTTTCTGTCCATGTGCTTTGCAGGTTAAGAAAGTTTTGGTTTGCTTTCAGGTCTGGGTAATTTTCTACAGAAATCATCATACCACTAACCGCCTTCCCAATCTGTTTGTCCAGGTCAAGTTTCTCCTGATTACTGAGCTGACCAGCAGCAGCCTGACTTCTCAGGTTGGTAATTTTAGTCAGCACCCCTTCTTCATAATTCGTATACTGCTTAACTGTTTCTACCAGATTGGGTAAGAGATCATAACGCTTTTTGAGCATTACATCAATAGCGGAGAAAGCATTGGTTACCTGATTTCTTTTTCTGATAAGTCCATTGTAGAAGCTGATGCCAAATACAAGGGCCAGGATAATAATGATTGCAACAATAAGCATGGTGGTAGGTTTTAGGTTATTTATTCAGATTTTTTCAATCTGGTTATAAACATATTAAAATAATCTTGAACCACCTATATCATCTGAAACAATATTTATCCAAACAATAAAGAGAATACATCTTCAATTTTGCTGACGCCAGTAATCTCAATGTTGAACTTTCCTGTATCGAGTCCCTTTAAATTATACTTTGATACAAAAATCCTCTCAAAGCCTAGTTTATCTGCCTCTGAAATGCGCTGCTCAATCCTGTTTACTGCCCTGATCTCGCCTGATAATCCTACCTCTGCGGCAAAACATATTTTTGATGAGATCGAAATATCCTCATGAGAAGAGATGATTGCGGCCACTATCGCCAGATCAATTGCAGGATCTTCAACTCTTATTCCACCAGCGATATTTAAGAAAACATCCCTTGTCCCTAGTCTGAAACCGCATCTTTTCTCCAGCACGGCAAGCAGCATATTCATTCTTCTGGTATCAAAGCCCGTAGCAGACCGCTGGGGCGTCCCAAAAGCAGCAGTACTCACCAATGCCTGTGTTTCTATAAGCATTGGCCTGGCGCCCTCTAATGTTGCCGAAATTGCAATTCCACTCAATTCTTCGTCACGTTGAGACAAAAGTATCTCAGACGGATTGGAAACTTGTCTCAGTCCGGCGCCATGCATGGCATAGATTCCCAGTTCTGCCGCTGCACCAAACCTGTTTTTTATGGAGCGGAGTATTCTGTAGATATGGTGCCTGTCGCCCTCAAATTGCAAAACCGTATCAACCATATGTTCTAAAATCTTGGGTCCTGCAATAGCACCGTCTTTGGTAATATGACCGATTAGGAAAACCGGCGTACCCGTTTCTTTTGCAAAGCGAATCAGTTCTGCCGTGCATTCCCTCACCTGTGAAACACTGCCCGGCGTAGATTCAATATGCGAGGAATGTAAAGTCTGTATGGAGTCTATCACTAATATATCCGGTTCCAGGTCTTCTATCTGCTTAAAAATATGCTGAGTTGAAGTTTCTGTAAGGATGTAACAATCTGCCGCAGGATTCTCTGTAATCCGTTCTGCGCGCATCTTGATCTGCTGCTCACTTTCCTCTCCGGAGATATACAATACTTTTTTGCCTGGGATGTTGAGCGCCAGTTGCAGCATCAGCGTAGATTTCCCTATCCCGGGCTCTCCGCCGATCAATATGACAGAACCGGCGACCAATCCGCCACCGAGTACACGATCAAGTTCCAGGTCACTGGTGGAAATTTTGTGTTCAGTAGAAGATGCTATATTGGCAACTTTATTAGGCTTGTTTAATTTTTTAGATGATCCTGAAGGCTGCCATGCAGGAATATTTGATGCCGGTTTCTCTATGATCTCTTCTACAAAAGTATTCCATGAGTTGCAGGAAGGACACTTACCGAGCCATTTTGCGGTCTCGTATCCGCAACTCTGGCAGAAATATGCTGATTTAGTTTTAGCCAATTTGATTGTATATTTAGATGTCGAATTTAATCATTTCTAAATAGAAAAGCCTGACTACTTTTTGAGCAGTCAGGCTTTTCCATGATGTTTTACCAGGTGTTACAATTTGATTTCTTCGTCTTTGGAAGAGATAAAATGGAACTCCGTTAATAAGTAAGACGGAACCGACTTAACTTTAATTTTTTGTCCGAATTTAAAGAACCACTTCCATTGCAGGGAATAAATACCTTTTTTAATGAATGCTTCAATAAACGGATGTACACAAAGTGTGATGTTCTTCTCGTTTTGCTCCTGTAAAATATAAGTCAGGTTGTTTTCAATGTCATCCATTAAAACAATACTGGCCTTAATTTCTCCGGTACCGTGGCACATCGGGCAAACTTCGTTTGTAACGATGTTCATTTCAGGACGCACCCGCTGGCGGGTAATCTGGACCAGTCCGAATTTACTTGGCGGCAGGATCGTATGTTTAGCACGATCAAGCTGCATGAGCTCTCTCAGGTAATCAAACAGCATTTTACGGTTAACAGGTTTGTGCATATCGATAAAATCGATCACTACAATACCTCCCATATCACGTAGTCTAAGCTGGCGTGCAATTTCTTTTGCAGCCTCCTTATTTACCTGTAGTGCATTTTCTTCCTGATTCTCTTTGCTTGCAGTTCTGTTACCACTGTTAACATCTACTACGTGCAGGGCTTCTGTATGTTCAACAACAAGATAAGCGCCTCCGGCAAGATTTACTGTCTTACCAAAACCGTTTTTGATTTGTTTTTCAATACCGAAATGTTCGAAGATTGGCTCTTTGTGTTTGTACTGTTTTACGATTTTTTCCATTTCCGGAGAAATCTCATGCACATAAGAACGGATATCCTCAAAAAGATTAATATCGTTTACATATACATTCGTAAAATCGGTACTTAAAATATCACGTATCAAAGTTGATGTACGGTCCATTTCTCCCCAAACACGTTTTGATGGTTCTGCCTCAGGTAACTTTTTAATAAAGTTTTCCCACTTGGAAACAGAGTCCAGCAAATCTTTCTGCAATTCTTCAACACCTTTGCCCTCAGAAACAGTTCTGATAATGACACCAAAATTTTTGGGCTTTATACTTTCAATAATCTTTTTTAAACGATTACGTTCGGTATTGCTTTTAATTTTTTTAGAGATTGAAATTACATTAGAAAACGGGACTAATACAATATATCGTCCTGCAATAGAAAGATCAGAGCTTAAACGCGGACCTTTAGTTGAAATAGGCTCTTTGGCTATTTGAACAGGTATAAGCATGTTTTTGGCAACAACCTCAGATATTTTGCCAGCCTTATTAATATCGGCTTCAAGCTTTAAATTATCTAATAATGTTCCACTAACAGTGCCATTCCGCTTAATTTTTGTAAGCTTTAATAAAGATTGAACTTGCGGACCAAGATCGAAATAATGCAAAAAAGCATCTTTCTCATAACCTACATCAACAAACGCAGCATTTAGTCCCGGCATAATTTTCTTTATGCGGCCTAAATAAATATCGCCAACTGCGTAATTGGTGTTAATGTGTTCCTTATGAAGTTCTACAAGTTGTTTATCTTCAATCAAAGCTATGGTTACTCCCGTAGGAGCTGAATCGATAATTAATTCCTTTACCAAAAGCTATACATTTCAAGGAATAAATTCCTTATTAAACACATGGACTGAATAAAATAAAAAACAGATCAACGACTAATAGATACTAAGCATTCACTCAGTATCTATCAGTTGTTAATCAATAAGAATAAATCCTATTTTTTCTTATGTCTGTTTTTTCTTAAACGTTTTTTACGTTTGTGGGTAGCCATTTTATGTCTCTTTCTTTTTTTACCGCTTGGCATAATTTTAAAGGTTTAAATATTTTTATAAATCTGTTTATTATTTTTTGTTTTTCAGCTCTGAAACCTTCTTATCAATGAAAGCAGATAAGGTTGGATTCGCTGCTAACTTTTTACTATTGAGGTAGGCATCAACTGCTTCCTCGTTTTTGCCCAGGTTCTCATATGCTGTAGCCAGATAGAAATAAGCATCTGGTGTTGGCTTTGTTGCTATGATATCTTTAAACCTGGTTATTGCTTTATCAAACTGCCCGGATTTAATCGCGAAGGTTCCAAGACTCATATTTGCTCTTAAGTTCTTAGGATCCTTTTTAACTACTTCGAGCAACATGGCTATACCAGACATCGGTGCGCCCATACCATTAACAATGGTGATTCCCAAACCTGTTTTAGCCTCAAGATTAGTCGAGTCTAACGCAACAGCATTCGTATACGCCGCGTTTGCTTTCTGTAACAGTACAGGAGAGATCACGCTGTCCTGCGTAGTATCGAAAGCTTTCATAAATTTACCACCAGCAGCTAACCAGCTCGCAAAAGTCCGCTGTTTCTCTGCTATAATTTCAAGATATAAAGCGCTTGGTACCGATTGCTCAACATCGTCCCATTTCTCTGCAAGCACTTTCGCTGCGTTTACCTTTTCATCTTCAGACGCACTTTTATATGCATTTTCCAATGTAGTGATTTCGGCCGCTATATTTGCATTAATTGAATTCTTTGCCGCTGTAGAAACCTCTGTTAAGTTAATTGTACTGCTTGCTGACGTCAGCTGGCCACCTGCAGGAACACCTGCTGTTTCCGCCTTCGGCTTCACTAAACCCTTAATCTCTCTTGTAAATAAAAAGCCAGCAAGCAAAACTATTGCTCCTGTAATTAGTATTTGTTTAGATCGGGTGGGGTTCATCATGTGCAGATTAAGCTTCTACGCTTAGTTTTTTAGAGTTGTTCTTTACTTTGTCAACAAAAACTTTTGCCGGTTTGAAACTTGGTACAAAATGCTCAGGGATGATAATCGCGGTGTTTTTAGAAATATTTCTAGCAGTTTTTTGCGCTCTTTTCTTTACAACAAAACTTCCAAAACCTCTAACATATACATTCTCGCCACCAATCATACTGCTCTTGATAACCTTGAAAAACGCCTCAACGGTTTCTTGTACATCTACTTTCTCAATTCCTGTTTTCGTTGATATCTCTGAAATAATATCTGCCTTAGTCATATTTTCTATTATTAATTTATTGTGTGTTTAATATTATAAGTGATTTGGGGTTGCAAAAGTATTGCTTTTTAATGAGATAGGAAAATAAAAGATCAATTATTTGTCGTAAAATCTATCAGGCAAATGCAAGTTTTCCAATCGCAGTAAATATGCAGGCATTTAAAAGGGTAAATAAATATGGCTCTTTAGCTGATAAGAATGTATTTTTGAGGTTATGTCATTTCAGAAAGAAATTATAAAATGGTATTCAAGCCACAAAAGAACGCTCCCATGGAGAGATACGCAGGATGCCTATGTTATATGGTTGTCAGAAATTATATTGCAGCAGACCAGAGTAGAGCAGGGGCTGCCGTACTTTAACCGTTTCCTTGAAGCCTACCCTACAGTTGCTGATTTTGCTGCAGCAACAGAAACACAGATATTAAAATTATGGCAGGGACTGGGTTATTATTCGCGCGGCAGAAATATGTTGTTTACCGCGCAGCAGATTGCGTCTCTGTATAATAACGTTTTCCCTGTTAAATATAGCGAACTCATCAAGTTAAAGGGGATCGGGGAATATACAGCTGCAGCAATTTCTTCTTTTTCATCAGGCGAGCCGCAAGCCGTACTGGATGGTAATGTTTTCCGGGTACTGGCAAGATATTTTGGGATAAACACACCAATTAATAGTACTGAAGGGAAAAAGCAGTTTACTGACCTTGCCAGGTCTATGCTTTCTCAGGAAGATCCGGCTACCTATAATCAGGCTATCATGGAATTTGGCGCATTACAATGCAAGCCTAAATCTCCGGATTGTGCTGTTTGCCCACTACAGTTGTCCTGTTACGCAAAAAATAATAACCTTATTCCTGTTCTTCCCGTTAAGCTGAAGAAATTAAAAGTCAAAACCCGTTATATCAATTACTTTTTGTGTAAAGATGACGATCGTATTTTGGTTAATCAGCGTACTGATAGTGATATATGGCAAAACTTATATGACCTCCCACGAATAGAAACGCCAGCAGAGGCAAGCCTGAATGATGAAGATTTTTTTAAATTAATTAAACAAAATTTTGGTGCCAATGTTAATGCTCAACCGATAATGCAGATGAAGCACCTGCTGACTCACCAAATTATATATGTTCAGTTTTTTGCTTTAGATAATTATATCATTAACTTTAATATCAGCGCAGAAGCAAAATGGGTATCATGGGCCGATTTTGATCAACTGCCACAACCAAAAGTGCTAACCAAATTTATTAACCTCTATTTTAACGAATAGTAAACTCCAAATTCATGTCAGGTATTAACAAAGTAATTTTAGTAGGACATTTAGGCAAAGATCCTGAAGTTCGCCACTTAGATGGTGGTGTTACCGTTGCCAGTTTTCCATTGGCTACCTCAGAAACCTACAATAAAGACGGCAAGAGAATCGAGCAGACAGAGTGGCATAACATTGTCCTGTGGAGAGGACTTGCTGAAGTTGCGTCCAAGTATTTGCAAAAGGGAAAACTTGTTTATATCGAAGGAAAATTACGAACGCGGTCATTTGAAGACCGGGAGAAAATCAAGAAATATGTAACAGAAGTTGTTGCTGAAAACTTCACTATCCTGGGAAGAAGAAGTGACTTCGAAAATACGCCTGTCGGGAGTAATACCACGCCTAAAAGTGAGAATGATTATCTGGACTCACCGGGAGTATCAGGCGATCTGCCCTTTTAATTGGGATAAATAAATATATAACAAAACAGGCTGTCCGTTTAAGGGCAGCCTGTTTTGTTATATGAAATATCCAGTATAATCGTTATTGAGCTTTAACGTAATAAATGTTAAGCCTTATTTTTCTGTTAGCAGTATTATTAAACGATCCGATGATTGCTTTTCCTGCAGTAGTAGGATAAGGGAATAAATTCAGCGTTGAGGAAAGCAATGGGCTTACGGCAAGATATGTTCCGTAATCCTCGATTTTACCGTCTATGATATCCTGTACGTAGTTTGTTACAGTAAAAGTATAACTGGTTTTGGTTGCATCATAATTACCGCCAAATGCAACTCCGGATGTCGCTGTGCGAATATCTCCAGTTTGATTGGTATTTGAATATGGGTTGTTATCTGGCACATTTACCCTTTGTTGTGCAATATCCTGTCTGTACAGCGCTAATTGAAGCGGAATTTTAAACGGAACTGAATCTGCCGGATTATTGATATCTACTACCAGTTCGGCTCTGCTGATCAGCAGTTTCGATCCCAATCTTGTGTTTAAGTTTTTCAGGTCAGGGAAAGTAATTAAGTTTCTCAGTCCACTCATTCCCTGTAAATACGTAGTTGCAGGTTGTGTACCCGCATTCGCTATCTGGTCATTGATTTCAGTAGTATAAACATGCGTAACTGTTGCTGCAACAGGATTTGTTGTAGTTAATATAGGGAACTGGGCAACCACAGTATCAGTCAGAGTAGACGTTGTCGCATTTTGTTTTTTATAATAGATTTCCAGGTTTGAACCTGCAGTACTCAGGTCTAAAAACATGATGCCACCTTTTGCCGAAGCAGAAGATCTTGATGCAGTAATTTTTAAACCCTTAAACTTATCATTAAATCTTACATTTGTGCTTCTTGAGGCAGAGTCAAGTGCGGCAATTTGTGTTCTTATTGTTGCCGGGTCTAATTTAATCCGCAATTGTGGTACAACCGTAATTGCTGTATCTGCTGCTCCTGAAACAATTGAAGTGACTTTGAATTTTGTGTTTGGCTTTACACGTCCGGTAAAGGTACCCAGTACAGCAGGCTGAGCCGCATAAACCGCGTCACTCATCCATGAAGTTCTGGTGGATAAATTTGCAGATAGCTGACTTACATTTACTGTAAATACTTCCGTGGTATCACCATAAAATCTCTGACTCTGTAAGGTACTCGTTGCAAAAGGAAGAACTAATACAGCAGAATCTATTTCTCCTCTAAGTGTACCAAAACTATAATACGTAGAAGAAGGCAGATTTACTGACATCGCCAGGCTGGCGGTTGTTGAACCGAAAACAGCATCATTCATATCTCCAAGTGGATATTTTGATAAACCTGATCCTGCAGAATAAGTTGCTGAGGGGATATCTTTCACAGTCCTTGAGGTCACTGCAATATCATCCAGCAAAGTGCCTGTTACTTTATTATTGTCATCAAGGTCTAAACCTATTGTGCTTGCGTCTTTACAAGACGAGAAAAGAAAAAGACTTATTAACAGGGTCAATAAGTCTAGTTTTGGAAATTTCATATTTAATTTAATAATACCTGTTTTAAGCAATTGAAACCAATTCGTCATTCGAAATCTCTTCATATAAATTATAGAAGTTCTCGAAATCTTCGGTTAAATTAAAAGCTAAAGTTGGCTTATTGGAATCTTTAACAAATTTTAACACATTAGCGTCTATCTTTTCGTCAGCTAATACCACTGCATCAGAGTAAGTTATCGCTCCCATGTGCAAAGTGTTACTATCCGGATTTTCAAACATTTTGGTGTCATCTGCAGTCATATTATTCATTACTGCTTTTTTATGCATATCTGCATTCAAAGTTTCAGTGAAGCAGTTTTCATAAACAGAATAAACAACTTTTGAATTTTTAAACGTAGGATCGTTCTTGTAAGAAGTTTTGATATAAGCAGGAACCAGGGAAGTCATCCATCCATGGCAATGAACGATATCAGGCGCCCATCCTAATTTTTTAACAGTTTCCAATGCACCTTTGCAAAAGAAAATTGTTCTTTCGTCATTGTCCGCATAAAACTTATTCTCTTTGTCTTTGAATACATGCTTACGCTGGAAGTAATCTTCATTATCCAGGAAGTAAACCTGCATACGTGCTGCTGGAATAGACGCAACTTTGATAATCAGAGGGTTATCATTGTCATCAATCATGATGTTCATTCCAGACAGTCGAATCACTTCATGTAATCGGTTCCTTCTTTCGTTGATATTACCAAACCTTGGCATCAGAATGCGGATTTCAAATCCTTTTTCCTGCATAGCCTGAGGTAATTGACGGGTAATCTCAGAAATCTTAGTGAGTTCGAGGAAAGGCGACATCTCGTGTGTAACAATCAGTAGCTTTGTTTTTGCCATCTCCATATTCGTGAATAAATATTTATGTTAAAGAAAAGATAATCAAGGGGCAAAGGTAAGCATTTTATTCAAATTTATCAATATCTTGCCAAGATGTTTTGTTCGCATTATATAAATAACCAAATTGCACTCCGAAATTTTAAATCCTGATTTGGAAGTTATAAACACTATAGCCGCGTTAAAAACGTTGCTGCAGTCACATAAAGTGGCTCAAAAAAAAATTGCTTTGGTGCCTACTATGGGCGCTTTGCATAAAGGACACGTTTCTTTGATCAAAATTGCACAGCAATATGCTGATATTGTTGTGTGCAGCATATTTGTGAATCCAACACAGTTTACAGATCCAAAAGACCTGGAGAAATATCCGCGACCGTTGCAACATGATATTGAAATGTTACAGGAAGCGGGTTGTGATCTCGTATTTATGCCCGCTGTTGAAGAGATGTATCCCGGGCCTGAAGTTTGGCATATCGACTTAGGTGATGCAGAATTTCTGTTGGAAGGTGAATTCAGAAAAGGGCATTATCAGGGAGTTACACAAATTGTAAAGAAACTCTTTGATGCAGTAGATCCGGACTTAGCCTTTTTCGGTCAGAAGGATTTCCAGCAGGTGCTCATGATACGCAATATGGTAGCTCATTTTAGGCTGCCTCTTGAAATTATTTCCTGCCCGATTATCAGAGAAGATGACGGTCTGGCAATGAGTTCAAGAAATATACACTTATCGGCGAGCGACAGGCAGCATGCACTTGTTTTAAATAAAGCGCTGCAATATGTTAAAGATCATTTCAGTTCCGAGCCCGTAGCGCATTTATTAGAAGAGGCCAAAGCAATTATCAATAGTGCTGAAGGGGTTGAGCTGGATTATTTTACAATTGCAGACGGAAATACACTTCTTCCTGAATCTGATAAGAATACACCTAATTTAGTGGCGCTGGTCGCCGCCAAAGTCGGTGAAACCAGGTTAATTGATAACATGATGCTCAATTGACAACATCGTACAGTGAATCAACACAAACTTTATCTAACTTTGCAGCATGATTATCGAGATATTAAAATCGAAAATACACCGTGTTAGAGTAACGCAGGCGGAATTAAATTATGTAGGCAGTATCACTATAGATGAAGATCTGATGGATGCTGCACAGATTATTGCGAACGAGAAGGTTCAGATTGTTAACAATAACAATGGAGCCCGGTTCGAGACGTATGTAATCAAAGGTGAGCGTGGAACGGGTACTGTATGCCTGAATGGCGCAACTGCCAGACTGGTACAGGTAGGAGATATATTAATTATTATGTCATACGGATCCCTTCCTATAGAAGAGGCTAAGAAATACCATCCTATACTTGTCTTCCCGGATGACAACAATCACCTGCTAAAATAGACGAGAATTTTCTTTCTTTATGCTTGCAGGCAATAGCTTTTTGTTAAAATACTATGCATCCATAGTATTTCCGGAATGGAAATACTAAATTTGGTAAAAGTATCTTTCCAAATATAATTATTATGCTATTTCAACTAAGTGAAGAACAATTGATGATCCGGCAGGCTGCCAGAGATTTCGCCCAAAGCGAACTGAAACCTGGTGTGATTGAAAGAGATGAACACCAGAAATTCCCTGCCGAGCAAGTTAAAAAGCTTGGTGAGCTCGGCTTTCTGGGTATGATGGTTGCGGAGGAGTTTGGGGGAAGTGGTCTTGATGCCGTTTCCTATGTGCTGGTGATGGAGGAACTATCTAAAATTGATGCCTCTGCATCTGTTGTTGTTTCTGTAAATAATTCCCTGGTATGTTATGGACTCGAAGCTTTTGGATCGGACTATCAGAAAGAAAAATATTTAAAACCACTGGCATCTGGCCAGCAGATTGGTGCATTTTGTCTTTCAGAGCCTGAAGCAGGATCTGATGCGACCTCTCAGCATACTACAGCTGAAGATAAGGGCGATCATTATTTGTTGAATGGTACAAAAAACTGGATCACCAATGGTGGTACAGCTTCAACATATCTGGTCATTGCCCAGACTGATCCTGCGTTAAAACATAAGGGCATTAATGCTTTTGTCGTAGAAAAAGGCATGGAAGGCTTTACCGTTGGTCCCAAAGAAAATAAAATGGGTATCAGGGGTTCAGATACACATTCCCTGATGTTTAATGACGTGAAAGTGCCTAAAGAAAACAGGATCGGGGAGAATGGATTCGGGTTTAAATTCGCCATGAAAACATTAGAAGGCGGCCGGATTGGTATTGCTGCCCAGGCATTGGGTATTGCTGCAGGGGCATATGAGCTGGCACTGGAATACTCCAAACAAAGAAAATCTTTCGGCAAGCCGATTTCAGACCATCAGGCTATTGCTTTTAAACTGGCAGATATGGCAACTCAGATTGAGGCAGCAAGATTACTGGTTTATAAAGCGGCGTGGTTAAAAGATCAGGGGCTTTCTTATACATTAGCAGGTTCTATGGCTAAATTGTTTGCTTCCAAGGTTGCTATGGATGTGACGATTGAAGCTGTTCAGGTACACGGAGGTTATGGTTTTGTAAAAGAATACCATGTTGAGCGACTGATGCGGGATGCCAAAATTACACAGATTTATGAAGGTACATCAGAGATCCAGCAGTTGGTGATATCCAGGGAGATTCTCCGGTAGCTATATTTCTAAATATTATTTTAAGCCGCAACACAAATATGTGATGCGGTTTTTTTGGTTTAAAACGTAGTTGTTTTTACAAACTTCCTGTCACCTGTCTCAATGGTGCTTCACACCTGAAGTGGAAGTAAGGTGCACTCATTTTGATTCTGTATTGTTCCGACATTTCTCCGTAGGATGTGTGCCCAAAGTATACTCCAACTGTACTCTATCTGTACCTAAATGGTAAATAAGAGGTACAGTAAACATACAGATCAGGTACGGATGGGGTACGGATCCTGCGGAGAAATACAATAGAAGATCCGGTGTAAAACAGATTTTCTATGCCTTCGTCATAGGTTCGTAGTACCTTTCTCTATTCGTCCCCCGCAATAGCGCCAAATACCGCTTTGATCAGCGCTACTACAATAGCAAGGATTGCTGCTGCAAAGAATCTACTGGTATTAAACCCTGTCATCAGATGATCCACTAATAAAATCATTAAGACAGTAATGATGAATGACATCAGGCCCAGTGTAAGGAAGTTGATAGGAAAAGTGAGCAGTCTTAAAACAAATCCTATAGTTGCGTGAGCTAATGCAATATGTTCTGCTGTAATACCAGGAAATCTAAAAGTGAGAATATTTATGGGTGTTTATATCTTTCAACAGATAGATATTTCTCTTTAGTATTTACTAGCTACTACCACTACTTAATTGAACTATGATAAAAATGTATTATGACTTTTAAAATTGTAAATCTATAAGTTTTGTTATTTAAATTTTTTTTAATATTAACAGTTTGTGTTATTCATTTTTTTATGAAAATTATTTGTATAAAAATTTTTAGTTTAAAAATTATTCCTGTATTTTCGTTAAAAAAAATGTAAAATGGATAAAAAGTTTAATTATTTAGCTTTTGCTCTTCTGTTCATGACCATGAGCTTTGGATGTAAGAAAGAAACCAACAATGGTTCGGATTTAGAGAATCAAGTGGTTAGTATTAATAAATCGGATGATGATAAAGTTCTAAAATTTTTATCAATATCGTTAGGTATTGATAAGCAGGAGATTGTTACTTCTGGTAAGAATTATATCATCAGAGAACATAAGTTCAATAGAGATAGTGTTCAGGCTCAATACGACCGTGCGAATGAATATAAACTTAAGTATGAAACTGCTCAATGAAATTTCTAAATAAATTTATGATTTTATTTGCTGTTATAGTAATGGCGAATGTATCTTTCTGTAGAGCAAATGTATCTCTGTCTTCTTTTGTTATCAATAGCCAGTATGTTGAAAATGGAACAGTTTATGTAAATCCTGCGACAGGCAGAGAGATTTTTTGGGGGATAGAATTGTCAAGAACAATTTTGCCGGGGGCAGGCTTTGTTTATGAGAATGGGGAATGTACTTTTACATTGATTATGCGAACAGGAGAAGGTGATGTGGATGTTTCTTCACCAATTACCGTCACTGAAAGCAGTTGGCGTGATAGGGGGGTAGTAACAATAAATCAAACTACTTTAATTCCTGTAAGAAGTTATTATGGTTCTTTGTACTTGAAACTCCACCGTTACAATACTCAAAGTCAAAAGTGGGAAGATGTTTATTCGGGCGTCAATTATCCAATAACTAATGTTCAAACTGGGATTCCTAATGGTTTGAAGCGTTGGATCTCATTAAATTATAGCTTTCCGTCTATTCCTAGCACTAAAATTTATCCTAATAATGTAATTCCTGCTTTAGTTGTTGGTCAAATAATATATTCGCCTAATATGATATATAGCCTCACTTTACAGACTGACGGTAATCTTGTTTTATATAAAAATGGTACTAAGGCTCTATGGTGGAGCACTTCAAATGTGAATGTTGGAGAAAAACCTAAATCTCTATTTTTCCAAAAGGATGGAAATTTAGTTCTCTATAAGGGTGTTACGTTTGATACTGGAAGTGATTGGTCTAGTGGCAGAAATGATAGTGCAGCTAGTTTAGGGACTAATGCTTTTTATGCATTACAAGACGATGGAAATTTTGTTTTTTACTATACTTATCAAAATGGCACAACTACAATGTGCTATGTTCTAGGGAGTACGGGAACGCAAAATGGAGTTAGTAGTCATCCCGTGACATTCAGGTAAACTAAAAAAATCAAAAGTGGAATTTGTGTAAATAATTCTAGGAGGCTGCGTCATTTTAGATAAAGTTTCCTGGAATTATTTTTTTTGTAAAAGATTTTTCGGCAAGGCAAATTATTGTTGATAATTGCTGTCTCTTCATTCGCAAATGTGCTGCATGTACATGACTCTGCCTCTAGGATAGGAGATTAGGAAGTTTTAAGTGGGCAGCGTATTAATGCCTCTATGCTCAGCCCACGCTTTCGCGTGCTAAAGAAAGCATGGGCTAAGCGAGTATGTAGCCAGCAGTGGCAAACCATAGGATTATTAAAAGCCTCCCGGAGGTCTGCCGCTTATTGTCTATTTAGTCGTCCCCCGCAATAGCGCCAAATACCGCTTTAATCAGCGCTACCGCAATAGCAAGGATTGCTGCTGCAAAAAATCCACTGGTATTAAACCCTGTCATCAGATTATCCACTAATAAAATCATCAATACGGTAATGATGAATGACATCAGGCCCAGTGTAAGGAAGTTAATAGGGAAAGTGAGCAGTCTTAATACAAATCCTATAGTTGCATTCGCCAATGCAATTAGCACCGCTGCAATGATCGCCGCTCCAAAACCGGCAATATGTACACCGGGAACAAGATAAGAACCGAGCAGCATCGCTAAGCCCATCAATAAAATTTCAATGATAAATCTCATAATTGATTAGTTTTATAAAATGATTAAGTGTTTGGTTAAAGTATCCCTGATATTAATTGGGACAGCTTGTTTAATTTCATGTTCGTCTGCAAATAATAAGCCAGTTCTGATTAGCTTCTCATCAGACAGCACATCAATCGTATTTTCGAATATAAATCCTGCAGGCATATTACAGGTAGCCAATACGCCGGGTATAGATTCCTCCTTCTCCCAATTGATTTCTGTCTCTCGATTGCCTGCAGAGGAGGATTCAACAGGAATGGAATTGCCTTTGCAGGGGAAAATCCGGATAAGTGACAGCACGATTACTTTTTTGCCGCAACAGCCATTTATACGAGGTTCCGACTATCTGGTGGTGACTTATCTTAATGCAAGTTTCGCAAACTCGGGGATGCTGCTCAGCGGAAAATTAAATCCTAGTGTAAAGCCTCGGGAGGTAATTTTAAAACGTTGATAAGGTGTGGGTTCATCAAAAGAGGAATAATTGGTATTTCATGCCGGTTAGCCATATTAAAAACAAAATTGAATTATTCATAAATACTGGTGTTACTTATATTTAGATATCTGATTTGTTTTTATTTTTGAAATAAATTGCTTACATTTGCGCTGTAATAGAGGGGCAAGAGGGGGCAGATGTCCCCTCTTTTCTTTTATCCACAAATTGGTTTATGCAAGCAGAGAAGAGAGTCATAGAATTAGTAGAAGAAAAAATTTCGGACAGACCGGAGTTGTTTTTGGTTGAGGTAAAGATGTTGCCTAACAACAAGCTTATTATTCATGTTGATGGTGATGAAGGAATAAGCATACAGGATTGTGCAGCGATAAGCAGACATGTTGGTTTTCATCTTGAAGAAGAAAATGCCATAGAGAAAGCTTATAATTTAGAGGTTTCTTCCCCTGGTGTAGGAGAGCCCTTAAGATTAAAAAGGCAGTACGAGAAAAATATTGGCCGTGAAGTAAGTGTTAAGCTTGCAGGCGGCGATATTAAAGAAGGAAAATTGCTTGGAGTAAATGAGCAATCAATTACAATCGAGGCAAAGGTGAAAGAAAAAGGTAAGAAAGCACAATTGGTTGAAACCAGTCTGGACTTTAGTAATATAATAGAAACAAAGGTTTTAATTTCATTTAAATAAAAATGAGTAATATTAATTTAATCGATTCATTTCAAGAATTTAAAGAATTCAAGAACATCGACCGTCCTACGGTGATCAGTGTGCTGGAAGAGGTATTTCGCAGTATGTTGCGTAAGAAATATGGTACTGATGAGAATTGTGATGTAATTGTTAACCCTGACAATGGTGACTTAGAGATCTGGCGTACAAGAAAAGTAATGGAAGATGGCTTTTCTGAAGACGATGATCTTGAAATTGAACTTGCAGAAGTGAAGTTGTTGGATGCAGATATGGAAGTTGGTGACGACTACATAGAGCAGATTACTTTAGAAAGTTTCGGTAGAAGGGCTATTTTAGCTGCACGCCAGACTTTAGTATCTAAAGTACTTGAATTAGAGAAAGACGAGATCTTTAAGAAATATAAGGACAGAGTTGGAGAGATCGTAACGGGAGAAGTTTACCAGGTTTGGAAAAAAGAAACTTTGGTACTGGATGATGAGGGCAATGAGTTAATGATGCCTAAAACTGAACAGATACCAGCAGATTATTTCAAGAAAGGTGATACTGTACGTGCGGTAATCTTAAAGGTGGATATGATGAATAGCACACCAAAGATTATTATCTCCAGGATTGCTCCTGAGTTTTTACAGCGTTTGTTCGAAATCGAAGTTCCTGAAATTTTTGATGGTTTAATTACCATCAAGAAAATTGTTCGTGAACCCGGAGAGCGCGCTAAAGTTGCTGTAGAATCTTATGATGACAGAATTGATCCGGTAGGTGCTTGTGTGGGTATGAAAGGATCACGTATCCATGGTATCGTGAGAGAGCTTAAAAATGAAAACATTGATGTAATCAATTTTACAAACAATGTATCATTGTATATCACAAGGGCATTAAGTCCTGCCAAGATTACTTCAATTAAGCTGGATGATGTAACTAAACATGCTGCAGTTTATCTGAAGCCTGATCAGGTTTCTTTGGCTATTGGCCGTGGTGGACATAATATTAAACTTGCCGGTAAATTAACTGGTTATGAAATTGATGTTTACCGTGAAGCTGGTGAAGAAGATGAAGATGTGGATATCGAAGAATTCTCGGATGAAATCGATAGCTGGATCATTGACGAGCTGAAAGCAATCGGATGTGATACAGCGAGAAGTGTATTGGCATTATCTGTTGATGAGCTGGTAAAAAGAACTGACCTGGAAGAAGAAACTATTAAAGAAGTTATCAGTATATTACAGTCAGAATTTGAATAAGCGTTGACTTGGTGAGGCAACTATGAAATTATAGCCCAAAAAGCATCAATTAATTTCACAGTGCTTCATAACCGTTAAAAAACAAATATATACGGATGAAAAAACAAGAATAAACGTTACTTTTGTATAAGAATTAGAAAAAAATAGGATAATCAATGTCAGACGACAAACCAATAATTTTATTCAAAGCAGTTAAGGAACTTAACGTAGGGATAGCTACGGCCGTTGAGTTTTTGGAAAAGAAAGGCTTTTCTGTTGAGAATAAACCCACTACAAAACTCTCCCGCGATATGTATAATGCATTATTGAAAGAGTTTCAGGGAGATAAAATCGTAAAGGAAGAAGCCAATCAAATTGTTATAGGTAAAATTCGTCGTGATGAGCCTGAGGTAACTGAGAAAGTTGCTGAGGCGCCTAGAAAAAATGTAGAATTTGAAAACGAAGGTATTTTAATCAAAAACCTTCATTCCTACACTCCTCCTCCAGTTGAGAAACAGAAGGAAGAAGTTGCTGTTCCTTCTGCGGAAGTTACAGCAGAAAAGGAACCTGAAAAGGTTGAAGAAGGCACATTAAAAGGTGTTAAAATTGTTGGGAAGATAAATCTTGACGATTTAAACTCAAAAACACGGCCTGTTAAGAAAGAAGAAGTTCAAACTCCTGAAGAGGTTAAACCAGCAGCTCCGGTAACTCCGGTTGTAGCTGAAGAGAAGCCTGCAGAAGTTATTGCGGAAGTACCTAAAGTTGTACAGGAAGAAGTTAAACCTGTAGAGCAGCCGGTTGCCGAAAAACCAGCTGAGGTTGCAAAACCTGAAGCTGTTAAACCTGTGGAGGATATTAAAATAGAAGAAAAACCTAAACCTGTGGAATCACCTGTTGTTAAAGCAGAGCCGGTTAAAGAAGTAATTACACCAAAAGTTGAGAAGCCTGATGAAGTTGAGGTAATCAAAGCACGTTCGGTGAAACTTTCCGGACCAAACATTATTGGTAAAATTGTCTTGCCGACAACGCCTGAACGTAAATCGCAACCTGTTGCTTCATCTGCTGACAGCAATGATGCGAAAAGAAAGCGTAAGCGTAAAAAAACTCCGGGAGCACCTGGACAGCACCAGTCAGCTGGTGGTAACCAATCTCCTGCCGGTCAGCCGGGGGGTACTGCTGCCACTCCTGCAAAACCTGCCGGAGCACCAACATTTACCAACAGACCTGATTTCAGGAACAATACTAACAATACAGCCAACAGGCCTAACTTTAGAAACAGCAAACCGGGAGCACCTGGAGGCGGATCTAAAGAAGAACCTACGGAAAAAGAAATACAGGATCAGATTAAAGCAACTCTTGCACGTTTAAGCGGAGCTGGTAAATCTGGTAAGTTTGCTCAGCGTGCGAAACTTCGCCGTGGTAAACGTGATGACGTTGCTTTGTCGGCCGAAGAAGCTGCAATGGAACTGGAATCGCAATCCAAAGTGTTAAAAGTAACAGAATTTGTTACTGCAAACGAATTGGCCAGCATGATGGATGTACCCGTTACCAAAATTATCGGTACATGTATGAGTCTGGGTATGTTCGTTTCCATTAACCAGCGTCTGGATGCAGAAACACTAACTATTGTTGCTGATGAGTTTGGTTACGAAATACAATTCGTTAAACCGGATGATGAAGGTGACAGTATAGTTGAAGAAGCAGATGCTCCGGAAGATTTAGTTCCAAGAGCACCGGTGGTTACGATCATGGGTCACGTCGATCATGGTAAAACATCGTTACTGGATTATATCAGGAAAGCGAATGTTGTAGCTGGTGAAGCGGGTGGGATTACGCAGCACATTGGTGCATACATGGTAACTACGCCTACGGGTAAAAAAGTAACCTTCTTAGATACACCTGGTCACGAAGCCTTTACAGCGATGCGTGCGCGTGGTGCGAAAGTTGCGGATATCGCGATTATCGTGGTTGCGGCAGACGATGCTGTGATGCCTCAGACAAAAGAAGCAATCGCCCATGCTCAGGCTGCAGGCGTTCCTTTAGTCTTTGCCTTCACAAAAATTGATAAACCGGGAGCAAACTCTGATAAGATTCGTGAACAATTATCGATCATGAATATTTTGGTAGAGGATTGGGGTGGTAAATTCCAGTCACAGGAAATCTCGGGTAAAAGCGGATTGAATGTAGATTTGCTTTTAGATAAAGTATTATTGGAAGCTGAATTATTAGAATTAACAGCTAATCCTAATAAACGTGCTACAGGTAGTGTAATTGAAGCTACTTTAGATAAAGGGCGTGGTATTGTAACTACTGTACTGGTACAGAAAGGAACCCTGAGAGTAGGTGATCCGATTTTAGCAGGTAGTTACAGCGGTCGTGTAAAAGCGTTATTCAATGAGCGTGGTCAGAAAGTTGATCAGGCAGGTCCATCGGTACCGGTACAGGTATTGGGTATGCAGGGTGCACCTACAGCGGGTGATAAATTCAATGCTGTAGAGAATGAGTCTGAAGCGAGAGAGATCGCAAACAAACGTTTACAATTGATGCGTGAGCAGGGACTGAGAACACAGAAACATATCACACTGGATGAGATTGGCCGTCGTTTAGCAATTGGTAACTTTAAAGAGCTGAACCTGATTGTTAAAGGTGACGTGGATGGTTCAATTGAAGCCCTTGCGGATTCATTATTGAAACTGTCAACTGAAGAAATCCAGATCAATATCATCAGTAAAGCAGTGGGTCAGATTTCTGAGTCTGATGTATTGTTAGCTTCGGCTTCTGATGCGATTATCATCGGTTTCCAGGTTCGTCCATCGTCAGGTGCGAGAAAGCTTGCTGAGGCTGAGCAAATCGATATTCGTTTGTACTCTATCATTTACGATGCGATCAATGAGATCAAAGCGGCGATGGAAGGTATGCTTGCTCCTGAATTCCAGGAGAAAATCACTGCAAACGTGGAAATCAGAGATACATTCAAAATTACTAAAGTGGGTACCATTGCAGGTTGTATGGTATTGGATGGAACAATTACACGTAACAGTAAGATCCGTATCGTTAGAGATGGTGTGGTAGTTTACACAGGTGAACTTGCTTCATTGAAACGTTATAAAGATGACGTGAAAGAAGTTGCAAGAGGCTACGAGTGTGGTCTGAATATCCAGAACTTTAATAATATCGAAGTAGGTGATATCGTTGAAGCTTACGAACAGGTAGAAGTAAAAAGGAAGTTGTAATTTTACAACAACATATAGTATCAAGAGCCGTTGCAATTTGCAGCGGCTTTTTCTTTGTCAATGATTATTTATGAAATCTACTGCTCCGATTATCCTATTTGTTTACAATCGGCTTGAACACACAAAAAAGACTGTTGAAGCACTGCAACAGAATTTTCTCGCAGCTGAGAGTGAATTGTATATTTATTCTGATGCAGCAAAGAATAGTGAGGCCAAAATTGCTGTTGATGAGTTAAGGTCATATTTAAACACCATCCGCGGCTTCAGGAGTGTGCATATTGAGCTTCGTGAGAAAAATCTGGGTGTTGATGAGAACATTGTTCGGGGTGTAACGGAGATCATAAATGAAAAAGGTAGGGTGATTGTACTTGAAGATGATCTCGTCACTTCTCCCTGGTTTTTGAAGTACATGAATGACGCCTTAGATTTTTATGAGAATGAAGAAAAGGTAATATCAATCCATGGTTATACCTATCCCGTCAAGGAAAAATTAAAAGAAGTATTCTTTTTAAAGGGCGCTGACTGCTGGGGATGGGCTACCTGGAAAAGAGGCTGGGACTTACTGGAAATTGATGGCAGGAAATTATTAGACCAGTTTACGGACGAAAAACTTAAGACTGATTTTAACTTTAATAATACATATGACTACATTGGCGCATTAACAAGACAGGCCAATGGTGAAACTAAAGAATGGGATATAAGATGGTATGCCTCCGCCTTTCTTGCGGATAAATTAACACTTTATCCGGGCTCATCTTTGGTCGGGAATATAGGCCACGATGCCAGTGGTTCTCATTGTGGTGTAAGTAATCTGTATGACGTTATATTATCTGGGGTGGCTATTGATGTCGAAACTAAAACTATTCCAGATGAGGAGGCTTATTTGGCGTTTGCGAACTTTTTTAGGAGTATTTCAGCTACTCCCCGAATTGAGAAGAAAAGCTGGTTTTCATGGTTTTTTCAATGATGAACTTGCGATCCTGTAGTCCTTTTTGTTAAAACAGGATTAATAAAATACTTAATTTAGCTTTATTCCTGTTTTTATTCGGTGCTTTAAAAACAAGTTGAACCATTTCGATACTCTATTTTTCCCATAAAGATTGGCGCATCTTGAATGATAATCAAGTATAGTATCTTTTGAAAGCGGTGTAATTAAGGTATTTCTGCCTGAAACGGGAATCTGTAGATGACTTAGAATTAGATGCTCCAGACTTTCTACAATTTTTTGAGCCTTATATGCCGTATCTATCTTCAGTTTCGAGGCAGCTGATAACTCGGCATGCTTGTTTTTATCATTGTACAAAAACATCAGGGCAGCAGCTATATTCTTCTTATTTCTTTTGACAACGAGGCCTGTTTGTTCGTTGTCTACTACCTCAATTTGTGCGTTGTCTCTTTCTTCAGTACTAATGGTGACTACCGGCGTGCCAACAGTCATTGCCTCTGCCATCACCATTCCAAAGCTTTCCCCTATCTGGCTGGCCGCAAGAAAAACATCCATTGTTTTATAATAGTACAACAACTCCTGAATGTTTGAAGTTGTATCAAATATTATCAGTTTCTCTGAAATCCCGAGCTCTTCAGCATGTTTTCTTATACGTGGAGTAATGCCTATTAATAAAAATCTGGCATTGTTAACCTTTTTGGAAAAAGAAGCAAATCCGTCTAACGTGATTAAGTCAAACTTTTGATCGTCTGCTCTTCCAACCCGGCCAATAATAAAATAGTTATTTAAATTATGCTGATTTTTAAAGGCTAATAATTTATTGTCATCTGGAGCTAAAGAATTGATATGGTCAACATCAACAGGATAGGGTAATACTTTCCTTTTGGAAATGAAATTATCTTGAAGATTTCTATCTAGATTCATCCTTCGTACCAGAATCATTTTTGATATGTAAAGATCATAATCAATAAGATCATAAAAAGGTGAGTCTTCATACAACCCAAAAACATTGGTTTGTATAATTACTTTAGGCCTGTTGTTTCTGATAATATTAAAAAGATTGTGATCCAGAAGCCCGTTTCCATGCCAGTGAAATACATCTGTTTCACGAAGAATTTCAGCCATCTTATCATAGTCTCCGTTAATCACAATTACCTTAATCCCGAGAGCTTCAATTAAATTAACCCTTTCCCCACCGCTTAGAAAAGCAACAACACTAATATCAAATAGATCTTTGTCTAAAAACTTACTGAATAACTGTAGGGCATATTCTGTACCTCCTAGTCCCAACTGATTTACGGCTTCTACAACTTTTATCTTTTTCATATTTAAACTCAAAAATGAATTTTCTATCTATTATCTATACTGGAACAATATGTCTACCCGATAAATTATATTCCGAATAGTGCTAATCGCTAAGCTTGGCAAAGGTATGTTCTTTTATTAATATTATAACTTAATTGCGGATTACTTAGAAATGCATGTAAAATATTATTTATATGGATATATTTGTTGTCGTTGTATTCAATACCTGCCTCCTTAAAAAAGTGCAGGAGAAAGGTCTATCGCAATTAATATCATATATTCTCCAATGAAAACTTTAAAAATCGGCTATCTTATTTCCTATGATTATGAATTCGTTAAAATGTCACTTTCAAGGGTGTATGATTTTGCTGATGAAATATTTTTTGCGATAGATGCTGATCGTCTCACATGGTCAGGAGAAAATTTTACAATAAAAGATGAATTTTGGGATTGGATCACTCAATTTGACAAAGACCGAAAGATCAGGATTTATCAAGATAAATTTTATGTTGCCGACTTAACCCCCATGCAATGTGATACGAGAGAAAGAAATATGCTGGGGAAATTTATGGGAAAGGCTGACTGGTACATTCAGATTGATTCTGATGAGTATTTTGTAGATTTTTCAGCATTTATTGCAAAGCTCAATAATTACGATACTGAACTTCCAACAACGGTATATTGTAGTGTGGCTACTTTATTTAAAGAACTGCCTTCTGGATTTTTGTTAATCAATGAGTCGCTGGAGACATTAAGTTTCGCAACTAACAACCCGGTCTATGATTTGGCCAGAAACAATACATCAGGAAATATTCATATACACTGGAATGATCTCGTTCTTCATCAGAGTTGGGCCAGAAGCCCGGAAGAGATTCAGCAAAAGCTAAATAACTGGAGCCATAAAAATGATTTTAATGTGAATAGCTTCTATAAATTATGGAATGCTATTGATGAATTCAATTATAACTGCCTGTCAAACTTTCATCCTTTGTACTCATCTACGTGGCCGAATCTGCATTACATTAAAGGAAATTTAAATGCTATCCTCGACTCTCCTAATTTGGGTGATATCCGCGGCATAAACCCACCAGCTGCAAAAAAGAAAAATCTCTTGTCCAGGTTGTGGATGAAGCTTAAATCGAGGTAGTATCAGTATTAATAAATCGTTTAATTTTCCCCATTACACTATTCTGTCGGATACTTAATGACGTTAGTAGCGTAAAAACGTCTAGTTCTTTCTCTTTTTTGTCTGTTGCAGAAATTAGAATTCTAAATGGGGAAAGAAATAAGAGGCTTATTTTCTTTATCGGTCTCTGATATATTTTATGCTTGATACGGTTGGCTAGATAATATTTATCCAAAATCTTATTCCCTTCTTTAAAGCCATCAAACAATTTAGCCTTATAAGCTAAATTAAGCCTCGCTAAAGACATGTAGTGCTGAAACCTTAAGCAAGGGTCATAATAGAGAGTATAACCTTTTAACAGCAGCCTTTGGCAATATTCAGAATCTTCTCCTGCTGTAAGTTTACCGCCCATTCTGCCCACGAGCAAAGACGGAAAATTAGAATACATTTGCTGGTAGAGTTTTGTCCTCGTACCCATTCCGGCTCCCCATAGATGTCCGCGAGAGGATATATCGCCTGCCACAGTTCCTTGTTTACCAACGGCGTATCCCTCTTCAAAATCTTGAAACCAATCTGGGAATTTCCCGTTTTCAGAAACAGCAATACCGTCTCCACCTGCTGCTCCGGCCTCAGGATGCTCCTCCAGGATAGCATACATCCGTTCAACATAATTTTTATCAAGCCAGTTATCATCATCGCAGATAATACTGTACTCAAATTCTGCGAGAGAAAAGGCTTGTTCCAGAGCATATATCTTTCCCTGTCTTATTTCTCGTATCACCCTGAATGGCACACTGCTGGACACTCTGTATTTTTTCCATGTCTCTTTGGCTATTACGGCTGAGTCATCTGTAGAATCATTGTCTACTACAATAATCTCCCAGCTAATAGTCTGATTAAATGATTGGGCAGCGAGATGTGCTAAGGTTTCTGGTAATCTCAAGGCCCCATTATAGGTACAAACAATAACTGTGATCCCTTTTTTCATGTATGCTTTCGATTATCTTTTGATTTTTTTCCAGAATGCTGATGCCCTCAGCAAAAGAGGTTTGAATTTTGGGGTAAGGCATTGCTCAAATAACAACTGTATTTCGGCTTTATTTATTTTTTCAATTGAGTGTCTCACTTTTAAGTATATAAAATATTTTTGCTTAAATGCCCTGTAGTAGATGCGTTCGGATATTAGGCCTTCCAGGAAGATGGTATTCAGTATTTTCAGCTCTTCAAGGAAGTTTAAACCACTCTTGTATGCCTTACCGCTTACATCATTATCATGTTTCCTAAAATAGTTTAACACTTTACCGCTAATGTGCACTTTTCCAAGTTTCGCCAGGCTGATCCAGAACAGCCAGTCACCACAAAATTTAAAATTGGTATAATCATTAGTGATCTCTTTAAATTTCTCTTTTTTCCATATAGCCATACTAGCGTTAAAGATGGAAACCTGCAATGACATATTTTTTTCAATAAATTCAGCGCCATCTATTAATTCGGACAAATGGTGATGGTTCGACTGGAAAATAATTTTTCCAGTTTCATCAACGCAGGAAGACTGGCAATAACTGATTACGCAATTATCGTCTTTAATGATTCCTTTTATAAGATCTTCAAGTAAAGTTGCCTCGCACCAGTCGTCACTCTCCGCAATCCAGATATATTCTCCCCGTGATGCTTCAATGCCCTTTCTCCATTGTATAAACGGACTTCTACTATTTTTCTCATTATATATGATTTGGGAGACTTTTGGATTGTTCCTGTAGTTCTCAATTATTTCTTTACTATTATCAGTTGAACAGTCATCTAAAATCAGTACCTCAAAATCCTGATAGGTTTGTGCTAATATGCTTTCAATTCTCTGGACAAGATATTTGGAATGATTGTAGTTTGGAACTATAACTGAAACTCTGGACATGATATTATATAAATTTAAAGATCACCAGTCATTAATTCTATCGCTTTTGCTAAAGCGGGAATGCTGACGGTGATATTTGCGGAAAACGTATCTTTATGATCGCTTTTGTTAGACAGATAATAATAATCATGATCTAGTGCGGACGATAAAGAAAAGTAGCAATTGTTGTGGCTGTCGCCTTCATTCCTCAACTCAAGGATTTTTCCTTTTTTATGCATGAACATCATATTTGTGAGCCCAGCTCCATGCAAGCCTATCAGGGATTTAGTCTCAGACATGATACCGAGTTGCTCTTTAAAATTATAATCTTCGAAATAATGAATCTCATAATTGAATTGCTTCAGTGTTTCTATCACTTCCTGTTCATTGAGGATCTTTCGGCGGGAGGCTTTTTCTCTGCTAACGTAGATGTTCCTATCCGGCATCTTTTTGGGGATTAAAAATCTATCTCTGATTTTATTGATCAATTCTGAATTGAAATTTCCGGTTGGTGCGGTATGAGAACAGGAAATTAGTTCTTTAATACGGAGTCTTTTATTAGGAACATAGTAATGCGCATCGTAATTCAAAATTTCAAGTGTATCTCGAATGTATGATTTGGTTTTGTATGATTCAGGAAGAATGATCCTGAAGTTATTCTTTTTAGTATCTCTACTATTCAAATAGGACGTTTCTTCCAATGCAAACAAACGCGTTAATGCATCTGTGAACCAGTGAAAGTATTCTGAACTAAATTCATCAGTAATCCATATTGCTTTATCCAGCTTTTGAAAAGGGCGGAAATAAAGACTTATTTTTTTAAAAATCCGTTTTTTATCAGCGCTTTTGGTTCGGCTAAATTGTTCATAAAATTTACAATTCTGCAGATTAAAAATGACCTCTCTTAAAATATCCGAATTTATTAAGCGCAATACTACAGTTTCTTTGATATCAAGTGAAAGCTCATGTTCAAAAAGGAATAAATCCTCGTTCAACATGTTTTTTGGCTGTATTCTTATTTCCCGACGTGATGGTACAATTGTTTCGAAGCTCATATTATCTTAACTGCTCTCACATTTTTACAATATTTATTTCTTCCTGCCTGCTGGAAGGAATAGAACAAGCATTGTCATAAACGCTTTAAGGATCTTCCAAAGTACACGATTTTCTTTTATAATAAAAAATTGTTGTACTCTCTTCTCCTTTATTTGGGAGATTTGCTGATAGTCTGCTACAAATGCCGGGAAATACTTTTTGAGGGAAATGTTTCTTTCCTTATGCATTTGGGCATGGTTTTCAACGTTTGAAGATATGCCAGTGGCATCATAGTCCGTAACAATAAAATCTAAATGTTTGTGAGGCACATTTTCTTTACATATAGCATAGATAAAGAATTCCCAATCAGACACTATTTTGAAACCTTCATTATAAAAAAATATTTCTTCAAAAAGTGATCTTTTAATGAAACTGGCCTGGTGTGAAATGTTATGTTCAACAAAAAACTGGAATGTCAGCTGTTTGGGGAAGCTCCGTTTGTTTTTTTTGTCAGCTTCCTCATAAATAATGTCGCCATAATAAATTCCGTAATTGCCATTTATTTTATGAGTAACAGTACTTAATACTTGATTGTCATGCAGACTGTCTCCACTATTGAGGAATAATATATATTGACCTCTGGACACGCTAATCCCTTTATTCATTGCATGGTAAATCCCATTATCTGGCTCGCTTACCCAATATGTTAGCTTATCTTCATATTTTTCTAATAATTCTTTACTGCCATCAGTACTATTACCATCGATAATAATGAACTCATAGTCTGAAAATTCCTGTTTAATTACGCTCTCTATGGTCTTCTGCAGACCTGCAAAATTATTATAAGAGACAGTTATGATGCTTATTTTTTTTGCATTCATTATATAATAGCTGTAAATAATTCTTTAAGCTGGGCTTTTACGTTTTCGGGAGAGTAACTCTGAATTGAATCATAGGCTGCCTTATTTATTTTTGACCATAACTCCTCATTATTATATAATAAAATGATTTTCCTGGAAAATTCCAAACTGTCATCCGCGCTTAGTACATTAAGCCCGTCTGTTAAATTCATCCCCTCAAGTCCTATGGCAGTGGAAACAATTGGCAAACCAAATTCAAGACTCTGACCAATCTTTCCCTTCATACCTGCCCCATATCTTAATGGTGCAATAAAAACTCTGCTATTAAGAAAGTATGAAGATACATCATTGAGATAACCTGGAACAATGACTTTTTCTGAGGCAAGCGCAAGGACTTCAGCAGATGGATCACTACCTAATAAATAAACAGGAATATCACCTAATTTATGCCAGACCATTGGCATAATATCATTAATTAACCACTTTACTGCATCTATATTAGGGTCATGTTTATAGCCTCCTATAAATAACAACCCCTTCCTCTCCGGAAAGGGAACCTGATTTAGGATTTGAACTGTTTCGTGAACATTTGGAATTACCGTAACATTTTTTATTCCTTCTTCGGCCAATATATTTTTTTCAATTTCAGTAACAACAATAGTTGCATTACTAGAGACGGCAAGTCCCAATTCCAGTTTTTTCGTTTTTAGAGCTTTCTTTTTTAGCTTTGAATCGTTATGGTTTTCTGCCTGACGCAGCATTCTCAGATAATGAAGATCCACCGTATCGAATATTGTTTTTGTTTTCCTACGCAGCAGTTTCTGGTATTTGTGATTAAGAGCAGGCCTTGATATCCATGCATAATCTATTGTATCAAGACGTTGTTTCAGGAGCGCTATGTTTTTAACAGCAGGAGTGCTGATAAGCACTTCTATATCCATCCTTTTAAGGTCATCATAGTATGGCAAAGTTGCTTTTCCATCTTCAGGAAAAAAAATCACGTTAAATCCTATTTCCCTGAATAATTTTAACAGCTCAAATAATCTTTTTGATCCGGATGATTTATCATAATACGGCACATAATCGTCTATAACTAATAATGTCTTCACCTTGGAATCTTCAGAAAATGACAATTTATGATTTTCAGAAGATTTGGGAAATCTTAGTAGCTGAGCTATATTCTTTACTATATTTTTAATCATTGATATGAGTTAGGATGCGTTTAACTTTGACTCTCTTTGATAATGAATTTTATCCGTGAAAATAACGACTTCTTTCTGGTGTAAAATATTTTTTCCGAGTTAGCTATCAATAAATAACACAAGTAAAAGGAGAAAGTGGTATTCAGTAATAATTGGTAGGCATGCAAAAGTTTACTGATTAAATATTCAGTTTCTTTTGGATTGAGAGGGTGATCACGAAATATGTTCAGGTTTCTGACTCTCCTGTCTTTATCATTTATGGTATCTTTTACTGTAGAGTTTGAAAGGTGTCTCCTATGATACACCAGTGTATCCATTATAAAATCAAGGCGACCTAGACATGCTGCTGTATAAGCCATCCACCAATCGTAATACATATTTTCAGGAAATGGGCCTGTGTGTGATAAAAGCTCTTTATTAAAAAAGCAGGCGTGGCCAGAAATTGAATTATTGTAAAGTAGGTAAGCGGTACATTGTCCTTTCACAAAACGATGACCATCAGACATCTTTCCTGTAAGAGATCCATTATGGTCTATAATTGCTGAGTCGTGGTATAGGAGGAGGTTATCATCTATGCTGGCCATCATCAGGGATATTTTATGTAAATCCCAGATATCATCCTGATCTGCTATGGCAATAAAACTACCCTTACAGAGCGAAAGTGCTCGTGCAAAATTTTTGTTAAAGCCTAAATTTTCCTCGTTTTTGTACAACCTGATCTGATCATTTCTTTGCTGATACTGTTCCAATAAAGTGTAAGTACCATCACTGGAACAATCATCCACAATGACAATTTCTAAGCTTGGATAATCCTGCTCAGTAAGTGAGTCTAATTGCTCTCTGAGATATTTTTCTCCATTATAAGTACATACCGCAATTGAAATTAATGCTGGTTCCATTAGCTGGTCTTTTTCTTAAAACCATTATACATTCTCACAAAAAACAACGATATGGGATTTCCCATCAGTCTGCCGATTAAGGAGCCTGAAAGATGGAATACGGTGATATTGGTTTGTAACCAGCGACTTCTGAAAAAATGATTATATTTTTTAATAAGCGCGTTACGGGTCTTATAAAAGTCTTTGTCGGGATTACCCCTGCTTTTATGCGTCAGATCAAAATCAATTACATACGCGGAGTAGCCTTTAATACTAGCTTGCAAACATAATTCCGTTCCATATAGATGAAAGCCTGTTAAGTCGCTGGACAGGCTTAAACTCGCTTCGTTCTTAACCAATAGAAAATTTTCGTCCAGCGTATTCACCGCCAGGGGGAATTTACCTTTACTATTTAGAGGACCATTGGGGTAGGTAATATGGTAAACAATATGATTCGGGCCGGCAGCACCTGCATTGCCACAAACAGCCCATTTGGGATCTATGTGATCAAGCTGATTTAAGCGCGATTTCAGAGCATCGAAATCATCTTTATGAATCAGTACATCCTGATGGCATATAATAATATATTTGCCATTAGATTGGCGTAAAAATTGATTTAGACCCTTGTAAGCATCAAAAGTACAACCTTCACTATTGTCGATATATAAAAACTCACAATTCTCGGTGCTGAAACCTTTATTAATAAAAGTAGCCAGCATCTCGGAATACTCATCTTTTCGGGTTACCAGCGTACAAATTGAAAATTCAAAAGGATATTCTGGCGACTTAACAGACCTGGATATATCGATTAAATTATTCATAGTTAGTCAGTAAAAGCCTGCATATCTATAAGACGTTTGTACAAACCGTTATGAGCGATA
Organism: Pedobacter sp. MR2016-24; assembly: GCF_026239655.1. Classification (GTDB taxonomy): domain Bacteria; phylum Bacteroidota; class Bacteroidia; order Sphingobacteriales; family Sphingobacteriaceae; genus Pedobacter. The sequence continues at coordinate 292,832 of NZ_JAPIVO010000001.1, forward strand.
AGCTCTGTATGACTTCCCATTTCTTTAACCTGCCCCTGATCAATAACAGCTATAACGTTTGCGTGCTGGATGGTACTTAGCCTGTGTGCAATTACGATAGAAGTACGGTTTTGCATTAAATTGTTGAGTGCTTCCTGCACCAGTTTTTCAGATTCTGTATCTAATGCTGATGTTGCTTCATCCAATAGCATGATCGGAGGATTTGCCAGTACGGCACGGGCAATACAGATTCTTTGTCTTTGTCCGCCAGATAACCTGTTGCCTCTGTCACCAACAAACGTATGGTAACCGTTTTCCTGCTTTACGACAAATTCATGTGCATTTGCAATTTTTGCGGCAGCTGTAACTTCTTCCTGCGTAGCATCTGGTCTTGCAAAGGCTATATTATTAAAAATGGTATCGTTAAATAAAAAGGACTCCTGGTTTACAATACCCATTTGTGACCTGAGACTTTCTGCGGTGATATCCTTGTAATCCAGACCGTCAATTCTTACAGTTCCTGATTTTGGATCATGGAATCTAGGTAAGAGATCCATCAGTGTACTTTTTCCACCCCCGGAAGGACCGACCAAAGCAACCGTCTGCCCCTTGGTTATCTTTATGTTAATACCCTTCAAAACTTCATTGGTGCCATAATTGAAATAGACATTATCGAGTGTTAGCGATTCCTTGAAACCAGCTATTTCAATAGCATCGGACTTGTTTTCAAAATCCGGTTTAGTATCTATTAAGGCCAGGACTCTTTCCCCCGCTGCAATCCCGGAATGTATACCACTAAAAGAGTCACTGATAGCTTTTACAGGCTGCATTACCTGAGAAAATATGGCTATGTACATTATAAATTGCGCTGGACTAAATTCTTTACTTCCTGAAATAACCAGTCCCCCGCCATATAATACGATAAAAACTACCACCAGAATACCTAAGGATTGTGAAACTGGAGAAGCCAATTGCTGTCGGCGTGCCATTTTCCGGTTAAGGTTGGAGTAAAACTCATTTTCCTGATGAAATTTATCCTTAATAGCCGGGGTCGAATTAAAGGCTTTAATAATTTTGATCCCGCTTAATGCTTCGTCCAGGAATCCAATCATTTTTGCAAAAGATTCATGAGCTTCAGTTGCCTGAGCTTTCAAACGCTTAACAATTTTGCTGATGATTAGTCCAGATACAGGGATGACAAGCAATGAAAAAAGTGTAAGTTTTACAGATATACTGAGCAAAACAACAACAAAGAATATCAGCTGGATGGGTTCTTTAAACAAGACCTGTAAAGTGTTAGTCACGGTATATTGTACAACCTGTACATCGGATGATACTTTGGACATAATGTCTCCCTTACGCTCATTATTGAAATAACCTATGTTAAGATCCATGATATTATTAAATACTTTTTTACGAAGATTGAGAAGGGTGTGCACCCTTAGATCTTCCATAAAACGCTGAGATAAGTAACGGAAAAGGTTTCCCAGGATGACTGATGCAAGTATCACGCTACATACGATTTGCAATGTTTCCAGTTTTCCATTGTGGACAATAGAATAATCAACGTAGTGATTAAATTTGGCAAGAAGGTCAAAACTTGAAGCCGATGTTTTAATCAGGGCTGTACTTGCAGAAGCGTCTTTTGTTGCAAAAAGTGTATTTAATAATGGTGTTAGAAGCGTGAAGTTAAATGTATTAAAAAACACAGCTAATAATGTGGCAATGATATAAGGGATTGCAAACTTTTCTATGGGCTTTGCAAAGGATAATAAACGAAAATATATTTTCATGTAATATTTTAAAGGTTCGTATGAAAGAAACAGGTGCAAATATAAGGTTTATTTATGACGGAGTATTTATATGATGTTCCTGAAGCACTGAGCGAACTTTTTAAAGTCGCTTGCATGTATGGACTTGCTTTTATCAAAGATCCAATAGAGATCTCTGTCTTGATAAAAAGCGGCCATTAGAGAAAACGTACTTGGCGGACCAATAATATAATCACAGCAGGATAACAGGTAAAGATCTTCTGCCGGACTGCCATTTAACAAATGAACCTGCTGCTGTAAGCTTTGTTCAAAGTATTTTTTGTCTACATTTTTGTCATTGGTAACGATGAAAATATCAGCATTGCCGATTTTTTCTTTATCAATGAAGTCTGCAATTAAGGTTGCATATTCCTGGTCGGATAAAAGATATTTCCCGCCATGCCATTTCGCATAATCTCCCCTTCGTATATGTATGCCAATCCGCTTATTACCTGATTGATTCGCTGTCAGGTAAGCATTCACGGGTTTGGTAACTTTTCCCTTAAAGCCAAATAGCGCTTTGATCTCTTCTCTGTAGCTAAGGAATAACTCGTAATCTCTAAAACCCCAGCCGTCGGCCAGGATCATCTTCTTACTTTTTAACAAGCTAATTTTTTCCTGCTGATTTTCTTCAGGGTTGTTGAATTCCACTCTGGGAATGAGTTTTAACTTTGTCCCGTATTTAGCAAACAGATAAGTAAATATGGTATATCCTTTTTCATCACTGATTTTGAAATCAAGGTACTTATAGCAGAAGCGCATACCTACAATAGGAATATTATTTTTTCGGGCGAAGGCATAAAAATGTCCAAATTGAAGCATGTTGTTGCACATCTGACCATATCCGGTTATAAAGATCATAATTTAGATGTTTATGATTTAATGAGGTTTTTATATTTCAGGAATGTACCCATAGCATTGTAGAAACTGATGTCGAGCCCAAAACGCCCATCCAAAAAGCCACGCTTGATAAAGTATGATTTTATAAAGCTGACCAGGGGAGAAAAAATCATTTTCAGTACTGCAGCAAATTTGCTGGCGTTTTTTTTACTTATAGCTCCTAAGTGAGCGTACAGATAGGTCTTTGCTTTCAATTCTGCTTTACTGCGGTAAGCATAATGTAACAGAGAGCTGGAAAGGTAAGTTATCTTTTGATTGCTGTTTAGTATTAGTTGCTCATGGCTGGCGCTATCATTCCATAGCGTTTCTTTTGGAAATAGTCTTGTCTTTTTGTCGGGATACCATGCTCCGTACCGGATCCACTTACCACAATAATTGTTGAGCCGCTTAAAGCCATATACTCCATTAAGCTGATTTTTGATGCTGTTGAGCTCAATAATCAGGTCGCCCGAAAGTTCTTCATCTGAATCAAGGGATAAAATATAGGCTCCGCTTGCGGCACGGTGACCCAGGTTTTTCGTCGGGCCATAACCCAGCCATTCAGTATGAATAATCGTGCAGCTATACTCCTGAGCGATAGTCAGTGTCAAGTCTGTGCTGCCAGAGTCGACAATGATAATCTCATCAGCCACTTTAATCAGACTGTCCAGACATTGTTTCAAAGTGCTGGCGGAGTTTTTCGTAATTACAACTGCGGAAATTTGCATGTAAGCCTTTTAGGAGTGTATACGTTTTAGGGTGGCCGTTTTATATTCTTTCAATAATGAAAAGAGGTCTTTTTTAGGTGCCCCATTTTTATTCAATAACATATTGAATGCTGATTTTGATTTTTCCGCATCATTGGCTGTATTCACAAAAGTTGAAAAAGCCTTTATATAGCTGAAATTTAAGCTGAGTGTCCGCGCTAAAATCTCCAGCACGGTCTGAAAATACCAGAAAAATAATTGTGATCCATTCAGGTGGATGAAATGCAGATAGAATTTATTTCGGAGCGTTAAATACTTGATTTTTTGTTTTTTGTTGTACTTATTGATAGTTGTAGAAATCTGATGCATACACTTTGAGGATGGGACATAATACATTTTCCAGCCCATTCTGAGTGCTCTTACAGATAATTCCACATCTTCTACATAAAATGGGCTGAATAAATCATCATATCCATTTAACATTAAAAGCTTTTTTCTGTCGATCAGTGCATTGGTACCGGAAAGAAACATAGTTAGTAATGGAAGTGGACCAGCAGCCGTAACCGGATCAACAAAGTAATTCTCATTTGCTTTTATTTTGAATAAATGTCTGTTGATGATTTTACCTCCGCCCTGCAATACGTCACTATTCCAGTTCAGTACCGCGCCGTTAACACCAAAAGTATCGAGTAGTTTAAATAAAGGAAGCTGAGCTTCAAAATATCCCGGTAATAATTTTACGTCGTTATTCAGTATAAATACAAGGTCTTTTGTAGCTGCTTTTATCCCTTTATTAACAGTACCTGAGAAGCCAAGATTAATTTCGTTTGCCAGGATGATAACATCGGAGAAGTTTTTCTTTATAAAAGCAATAGAGTCATCAGTAGAATTATCATCAACAACTATAATTTCGGAAGGAAGAGAGACCGTTGATAAAGAATTGATTACGCTCGGTAACACATCAGCCAGCAAGGATTTGCCATTATAATTTGGAATAACTACAGAAATACTAAAACTCATTCACCTAATAATTACGATATTGCTTCTTTTTGTACAAAGATAACTATTATTAATGCATTCATCTTCCCAGTTGCATACGGAATTAAAACAAGGCAGCTTTAGCGCATTGGCCAGGATACTTACCCTGGTAGAGAATAGTATTGCTCCGGCTGGAGACTTATTGAGGGTGCTGGAAGTAGGCAATACAACAGTCATCGGAATAACCGGGCCGCCAGGTGCAGGTAAAAGTACTTTGGTAAATGCAATCACTACACGGATTGTTCAGGAAAATAAAAAAATTGCCATTCTGGCGGTAGACCCTACCTCGCCTTTCAACTTTGGTTCTCTGTTGGGAGACCGTATCCGTATGTCTCAGCAGTTCAATAATCCCAATGTTTTCATAAGGTCAGTGGCAACACGGGGAGCGTTGGGAGGAATCTCTGCTAAAACGATTGAAATGGTCGATGTGATGAAATCTGCCGGTTTCGATTTGATTATTGTAGAAACTGTTGGCGTTGGACAGTCTGAACTGGAAATCGCAGGATTGGCCGATCGTACCGCAGTGGTGCTGGTTCCGGAATCGGGCGACGAAATACAAAATATCAAATCTGGTCTGATGGAAATTGCAGATGCATTTATTGTAAATAAGGCCGACCGTGAAGGAGCAGCTACCTTTGCCAATAACCTGAAAAAGCTGGTGCATCATCAGGAACCTGCCATTCCTGTATTTAGCACTGTGGCAGACAAAAGTGAAGGTATAGCTGAAGTATGCCACTGGTTATTAGGCCCGGGTCTGGTAGAAAATAAGCGCAGACCATTTCTTTTAGCTGAAAAGGCATATAAAATAATACAACAGCAAAGAATGAAAGATGTAGATAAAGATAGGTTGCGAAATGAAATCGCAGATGCTTCAGTTATTCCGGGTTTCAATATTTATAAATTTACTGATAATTGGTTTTAGTATCTGTTGTTGTAGGCAGGCTGTCTGAAAAAACAGACTTTTTGGAGCCCGGCGTCAGGAATATTGTTAATGATTGTTAAATATTTAGTACTCATAATTGTCAGTATCTCCTGATCTCCAGAGTTGAGATTGATGTGACAAAATATGTAGCACTAATTTATTTATATGTCATATGTCTTTAAATGGTTGATGTGTAATATTTTATGTTATTTTTTTGCTAACAAAACATCAACAAATCATCCTTTATTCCCTAATATGACAACGATCATTCATACCATTTTTGAATTTTTATAAATTTGGAACGGTGTTTGTATACCCTGTTGTGAGAATTAAAAATTTGTTTAATTTTGCTACACAAAAAAATTATACAATTTAAATTTGTTTAACCTTAAAAAAAGAAAAATTATGAATTATTCTACTTTAAAGAAGGGCTTAGCAGTTTCTTTTGTTGCAGCTTTAGGAGTTACTTCTATTGCTTCTGCACAGGATTCTACAGCAACTTCATCTTCAGCTAAAGTTTTTGGCGGAAGAGGCCAGTACAGAACTTGGTCAATCGGTGTTAATGGTGGTGTTATGTCTCCGTTCCTTGCGATCGGTGGATCTAACGACTTCACAAATGCTGACGTTAACTTAGGTTACGGTGTGTCATTGAAAAAACAATTAGGTCACGCTTTTGGATTAGAAGGTAACATTTTCCGTGGAAAAGTTTCTGGAACTAACAAAGATGCAGCAGGTGCTTCTCAGTTTGGTGCCAGAGAATTTGAAACTGAAATCGGTTATGCTGCTGACATCAGAGGTGTTGTTAACGTTGCAACAGTTGATTTCTTACGTCGTGAGAACTCAGTTAACTTCTTCGTTACTGCAGGTTACGGTTTAGTTGCTTATGCTCCTAAATTAACTACTTCTACTAACCAGGTAATTGACTGGAAAGACAGATCAGGTGATGATGGTGATAAAACTTACGTAAAAGAAGCTTATATCCCAGTTGGTGCTGGTGTGAAATTCAAAGTTTCTGACCGTGTTGCTTTTAACTTAGGTTACACTATGCACTTCATTGATAGCGATAACTTTGATGGTGTATACGCTAAAGGAACTACTAAAGATAAATTCTCATACGGTTATGCTGGATTAGAATTCTCATTAGGTTCTAAATCTAAACCAAATCTTGACTGGGTTAATCCATTAGCTTTAATGTATGATGAGTTGAAAGACCCTTCATTACGTCAGGAAGTTGAAGCATTGAAAAACCGTGTTTCTAACGTTGAGAAATCTGTTGAAGATTTGAAAAAAGATAGCGATGGAGACGGTGTTTCTGATCAATTTGACAAATGCCCAGGAACTCCTGCTGGTACTGCAGTTGATGGTTCAGGATGTCCACTTCCAGTTTCTACTGGTGCTGCTGTTGATTCTAGCAATGTTACTGGTTTCGAAACTATCCAATTTGAATTCAACTCTTCAGTTTTAAAAACTGAATCATACCCTACTTTAGATAAATTATCTTCAGTGTTACGTGAAAACGGTGGTAAAGCATCTGTAAAAGGATACGCTTCAAGCGAAGGTACTGCTGCATATAACTTGAAATTGTCTAAAGACAGAGCAAATTCTGTAAAAACTTACTTAGTTAACTCTGGAGTTAACGCTAGTCAGGTTGCTACAAAAGGTTTAGGTGAAGCAAATCCAATCGCTTCTAACGATACTGAAGAAGGTCGTATCCAAAACCGTCGTGTTGAAACTTCAAGAAACTAATCTTTCTTAAACAACATAGTAAAGGGCCCCGATTTATCGGGGCCTTTTTTGTGCCCTGAATTTTGATCATCATCATAAATGTTAGCATTCGCGCAGGATTATTTTATACATTTGCTTTATGTATTTTTTCAGAAAAAAAGATCCGAAAAGGCCAACAAGTATTGATATTAAGATCATGCATGTCATCAATGCACTTGCGATATCAATTTTTCTGATTGGAATTATCCTAAAACTTATTCACGTAATTTAAATGAAGACAATCATCAATACTACAGACGCTCCTGCTCCAATCGGCCCATATAGTCAGGCCGTATCAGCTAATGGATTTTTATATGTTTCAGGACAGATTCCAATTAATCCTGCAACAGGAGAACTTACTCAGGATTCTATAAAAGCAGAGACAGAGCAAGTAATGCGTAACCTGAATGCAGTATTGCTGGAAGCAGGATACGAATTTTCACATATCCTGAAGACTACCATTTTCCTGACGGACATGTCATTATTTGCCGAAGTAAATGAAGTTTATGGGGCTTACTTTGAGGCTGACTTTCCTGCAAGAGAAACTGTGGCAGTAAAAGGACTTCCTAAAGGAGTAAATGTAGAGATATCGGTGATTGCTTATAAAGGTTAAATTGGCAAAATCTACAATGCGGTATTTGCTGGCAGGCTTAGGCTCATTTGTTATATGGGGATTTTTTTCTATTCCTTTACGTAACATCAAAGCTTTTTCAGCGCAGGATATCCTGTATTACCGCATATTTACTTCTCTTATATTTATTTGGATAGCTATCCTTTTATTCAGAAGAAAGGAATTAAAAGAAGATATTCAAAGAATCAGTTCAATATCAGCTGCAGCACGCAGAACTGTTGCCATTCAGATTTTAGTGGCAACGGTATTCCTGATGTTGAACTGGTTTAGTTTTATTTATGCCATTAATCATGTGAGCCTCACCTCTGCGGCATTTGCTTACATGGTTTGTCCGCTGCTCACCGCATTTGGAGGCTTTGTAATACTCAAAGAAGAGCTTTCCAGGATCAAGCTGATTTCAATGGTTATTGCCCTGATCAGTATTATCTTCCTGGCAACGGGTTCCTTGGTAGAAGTATTATGGTCCGTTTTTATTGGCGTATTTTATGCAGGATACCTGCTTATTCAGCGCAAAATGCAGGGTTTTGATAAATTGAATGTACTTGCACTGCAAATTGCCCTTGCAGTTATACTCATGCTTCCATTCTATATTTATCAGTTTAATGGCCTGCCTCAGAGCCCCTGGTTCTGGAGCCACATAGTCATCATCGCAGTAGTTTTTACGATCATACCCTTGTTCTTAAGTTTATATGCCCTCATAGGTATTCCTTCGTCTACACTTGGAATCATGATCTATATCAATCCAATTATTGCTTTTGGAGTAGCCGTATTATATTTCGATGAGGTCATTACTGTATATCAGCTTTCTGCTTACCTGTTGTTATTATTTTCTGTTTTTTTGTTCAACTGGCAGGCGATAAAGGATATCTTTACGTTAAAAAAGAAACTTAATACCTGAAATTTTGTTCGCTTCCGATTTAGACACAACCATAGAATTTCTGAAAGGAGTAGGTCCTAAGCGTGCCGAAATATTGCAAAAAGAGCTGGGTATTTATACATATGCGCACTTACTGGGGTATTATCCATTCAGGTATATCGACAGAACACGCTTCTATAAAGTCAACGAATTACATCCTGATTTACCTTACGTACAAATTTTGGGCAGGATCACGGGCAAAGAGACTATCGGCGAAAAGCACAAAAAAAGAATTGTAGCGCGATTAACGGATGAAACCGGAACTATCGAACTGGTCTGGTTTCAAAGTCTGAAGTGGGTAGAAGAAAACGTGATGCGCGGTAAAGTGTATATTGCTTTTGGTAAACCTACCGTGTTTAATGGTTCCTTTAGTATTTCTCATCCGGAGATGGAGACTTATCCAAGGCCTGCAACTGTAACGGGAAACTTAACCTTACAGCCGGTCTATAATTCAACGGAGAAACTGAAAAAGTTTTCTCTGGATAGTAAAGGCATACAGAAAATGCAGGCGCTGGTGATTGAACAGTGTTTATCAGAAGTCCGGGAGACCATTCCTCCGCATATCCTGGAAAAATATAAAATGGTGAACCGCAGAGAAGCTATCCTCAATATTCATTTTCCGAAGGACAGTGTGGCACTTCAGCATGCCGAGCGAAGACTAAAATTTGAAGAGTTGTTTTTTATTCAGCTTCAGCTGCTTAGTAATAAACAATTCAGGGAATTAAAGTTTAAAGGCCACCTGTTTAGTACGGTAGGTGAGAGAGTAAATACTTTCTATAAAGAAATACTACCATTTTCACTTACAGGTGCCCAGAAGCGAGTAATTAAGGAAATCAGGACCGATACGCAACGGGGCATACAGATGAACCGCCTGGTACAGGGGGATGTGGGCAGCGGAAAAACAGTAGTTGCTTTAATGAGTATGCTGCTGGCGAATGATAATGGCTGCCAGGCTTGTATGATGGCCCCCACGGAGATTCTTGCGCGACAGCATTACCATTCTATCTCTTCTTTATTAGGAGATAACCTGGTTAAAGTAGCCATCCTGACGGGTAACAGCACTAAAAAACAGCGGACAATATTGCATGAGCAACTGGAGGCAGGTGAAATTGATATCCTTGTAGGCACGCATGCACTGATAGAAGATAAAGTAAAGTTTAAGAACCTGGGATTGGTTGTAATTGACGAACAGCATCGTTTCGGTGTAGAACAAAGGGCCAAACTGTGGCGTAAAAATGCAATTCCCCCACATATTCTGGTTATGACAGCTACGCCTATACCAAGAACCCTGGCAATGACATTATATGGTGATTTGGATGTGTCTATGATTGATGAGTTGCCTGCGGGCAGAAAACCTATAGATACAAGACATCTTTTTGAAGGACAAAGGCTCCGTATGTTCGGTTTTATGAAAACGGAGATTGCGAAAGGAAGGCAGGTATATGTTGTTTATCCCTTAATTAAAGAAAGTGAAAAACTGGATCTGCTGCACCTGGAGGCCGGCATAGAACAGATGCGTTACCAGTTTCCCCTGCCGGATTATCAGATAAGTATTGTGCATGGCCAAATGGCCAATGCAGATAAGCAGTTTGAAATGCAGCGATTTGTGAAAGGAGAAACGCAGATTATGGTTGCAACTACAGTAATTGAGGTAGGTGTAAACGTGCCAAATGCGTCAGTGATGATTATTGAAAATGCCGAGCGTTTTGGTCTGTCACAACTCCATCAGTTGAGAGGAAGAGTTGGTCGCGGTGCAGAGCAATCTTACTGTATCCTTATGTCGGGCAATAAGCTGAGCAAGGATGGTAGAATGCGACTGGATACGATGGTCAAAACTAATAATGGTTTTGAGATTTCAGAAATTGATCTGGAATTGCGCGGACCAGGCGATTTGTCAGGTACCCAGCAGAGTGGGGTATTGGATCTTAAATTAGCCAATCTTGCTAAAGATCAGCAGATTTTGCAGGAAGCCAGAAATACGGTTATTGAGGTTTTTCAGGAAGACCCTATGCTTTCTTTACCTCAGCATGCGCTGTTAAAACGCTTCATCGATAAAAAAAGCAGAGGGATAGCTTTAGATAAGATATCTTAGGCTTCTTTAATCTTCATCACTTCCAGGCATAGATCCGGTGCCCGTATAAGCACCTTTTCTGATTACCGGAACGCCCAAATGTTTATATAGGTCATCCAGATGCATCAGACTTCCGTTCGTGAGGTTGCCCAGGAAGACGATCACTATATTTTTATCTATATCACGGACATAAATATGTCTGAAGCCATGCCACCAGCCAGTATGGTAAACTACTTTTCTACCTTTATCACCCTCAAAAATCCGCCATCCGTAACCATAATTGAAATGGCCGTTGATAGCTTTATTATGACCGGTATAGGCAGAGTCCAGACTTGCTTTTTTCAATAGTCTGCCTGTTTTCAATGCATTATCATATAAGACAAGATCATGTACCGTACTGTATATCCCCTTATCTCCCACCGGCCCGTCCAAAAAGTTCTGAACTACGGAATATTTCCATGTACGGTCGTGTCCAACTACATCCACCGGGATTTTCGGGTAAACAGTAGTAGAATATACATGTGTATGTTTCATACCCGCAGGTTTAAATACATTTTCCATCATATAATCCGCATATTTTTTACCTGTCACTTTCTCAATGATTGCCCCCAATACCATAAAATTGGAATTGTTGTAATGAAAGCGCGTGTCTGGTTTAGCGTAACGGTTAGGTTTGTATTCGGCAATCAGGTTCATGACATCAAGATTGCTCATCGGTTTTTTCTTATCTTTCCATACACCGTCACTGAAGTAAACATAGTTCATCATTCCGCTGCGGTGGGTTAATAACATGCGGACATTAATTCCGTCGTATGGGAAGTTAGGATAGAATTTTTTGACATCATCTGTCAGTTTGATTTTACCTTGTTCAACCAGCTGCATGACAGCAACGCCGGTAAAAGTTTTGGTTACTGATGCCAGTTCAAACTCTGAATTGATTTTAAGGCTGTCACGGTGAAGGTAATCGGCCCATCCGATTGCTTTTTCGTAGATGATCTTACCGTCTTTTGCAACCAGCATATTTCCATTAAATCCGTACTTTTTATGCAGATTTTGTACAAAATCTGCAATCCAGCGATCTCCTTTTGCAGGATTGTATACCAACAGCAGGCTATCGGCTTTATCATCATTTACTGTCCGTACTTTCGGATCCGGCAGTTTTTTTTCAGTATGGGAACAGGCATTAAAGAGAAATGTGGCCAGAAAAGCCACGGGTAGAATAGTACGATAAGTCATGAATAGGTATTTCTTTTTTGAAGCCCGAAAAATAAACAATAATTACCACTTTAAACGCAAAAGAGTTTTAAAGATTATCAGATACTTTACATTCTTCTATACAGATAAAAGCTTATTTTTGGTGCATAATTATAAACAAATGAATTTTAGAACCGAACACGATACCATGGGTGAAGTGCAGGTACCCGCTGATAAATATTGGGGTGCGCAGACTGAACGTTCACGCAACAATTTTAAAATTGGTCCGGAGGCTTCGATGCCTAAGGAAATTATTCATGCTTTTGGTTATTTGAAGAAAGCTGCTGCATTGGCTAATACTCAGTTAGGTGTTTTAACTGCTGATAAAGCAGAATGGATTGCCAAAGCTTGTGATGAAGTAATTGCAGGTCAGCTTGACGATCAGTTTCCATTGGTGATCTGGCAAACAGGCTCTGGTACGCAGAGCAACATGAATGCAAATGAAGTGATAGCCTATCGTGCCCACGTTTTAAATGGTGGAGACCTGGCTGATGAAAAGAAAATTCTTCATCCTAATGATGATGTAAATAAATCACAGTCATCTAATGATACCTATCCTACAGCTATGCACATTGCTGCATATAAACAAGCTGTAGAGATTACTATTCCTGGTCTGGAAAAACTACAACAGACTTTACAGGCTAAATCGGTAGAATTTGCTGACATCGTTAAAACCGGCAGGACCCATTTTATGGATGCTACTCCTTTAACACTGGGACAGGAATTTGGCGGTTATGCACAGCAAGTTACTAATAGTATCAGGGCGGTAAAAAATGCCCTGGTAATGATTACTGAACTGGCACTGGGTGGTACAGCTGTTGGGACAGGATTGAATACACCGAAAGGTTATGATGTACTTGTAGCAGAGAAAATTGCGGAGCTTACAGGTTTGCCATTTGTAACTGCTCCAAATAAATTTGAAGCACTTGCGGCACATGATGCAATGGTAGAATTATCTGCAGCTTACAAACGTACAGCTGTTGCTTTGATGAAAATTGCCAATGACGTAAGAATGCTGAGCTCTGGTCCGCGTTCTGGTATAGGGGAGATTATTATTCCTGATAATGAACCGGGATCATCTATTATGCCTGGTAAAGTTAATCCTACGCAACCTGAAGCATTAACTATGGTTTGTGCACAGGTGATGGGGAACGATGTTACTGTAGGTATTGGCGGCAGCAATGGTCATTTCGAGCTGAATGTATTCAAGCCGGTTATTGCGGCAAATGTATTGCAGTCGGGCAGGCTCCTGGGAGATGCTTGTGTGTCGTTCAATGACAATTGCGCTGTGGGGATACTACCGAATTTACCAGAAATCAAAAAACACCTGGAGAACTCTTTGATGCTGGTTACGGCGCTTAATCCGCACATTGGTTATGAGAACGCGGCTAAAATTGCCAAAAAAGCACATAAAGAAAATAAAACACTTCGTGAGGCAGCAGTTGAGTCAGGCTTACTGACAAACGAGCAGTTTGATGAATGGGTAAGACCAGAGGATATGGTAGGTAGCTTAAAATAGCATGAATAAATACCATTATCTTATTATTCTATGCAGTTTAATGGCGTTTCTCGGTTGTGAGAGACGCCCAAACGTGCAGGGTAACGGTGAAACATTTTTACAGGGTGTATGGAACCAGGACAGTATTGCCAATTCATCTACGCTGATGAACTATACGCAGCACCATCTCAAGTTTACGTGCGACTCTTTTTATGTGGACATGACTACACATTCGAAAGTCAATTATTACGAAGACCCTTGTTATAACAATGGTGTCTGGAAAGAATATGCAAAGGGTGTGTATGAAGTCAGGAAAGACAGCCTGTTTTTACTGGGCACCTATACTAAATCAAATTATAAACAAAAAGTTTCCGGCTGTTATACGATAGGCATTTACAGGAAAAGTTTCCTGATTAAATCATCCGGCAGCCAACATCTTTCTCTGCAAAGCCTGAGTGATCAGCGCGATGTTAACCTGGTGCTCAAACAAAAAATCACCTGTGTACCTCAACAACTATAATCAGATCAAATGAATTTATCAATATTAAAAAAGGTTTGCATCGCAGTAGCACTGGTTGCTTATCTGCCTGTAAATGCACTGGCATGGGGACAAACAGGACACCGCGTTGTCGGACAAGTAGCCGATTACTATTTAACTGCAAAAGCACGCAAAGCGGTCAAAGCTATTTTGGGTGGAGAAACGATTGCTATGGCCAGTAACTGGCCAGATTTTATTAAATCAGATACTGCTTATAACTACCTGGGCAGCTGGCATTATGTGAATATTCCGGGGGGACTGGACCAGAATGGAGTTTTTCATTTTCTGGATACAGACAGAGAGGCGAATGTTTATAACAAAATTCCTGAACTGATTGCTACACTGAAAAATAAACAGAGCACAGCAGATCAGAAGAAGATGGCTATCCGCTTACTGATTCATTTTGTGGGTGACCTTAACCAGCCTATGCATACGGCCAGGAAAGAAGATCTTGGCGGGAATAAAATAAATGTGACCTGGTTTGGGCAGAAATCAAATCTTCACCGCGTGTGGGATGAAGGGTTAATTGAGTATCAGCAATTAAGTTATACAGAATATGCTGCTGCAATTAATCATCCTTCAAAAGAACAGTTGAATCAATGGAGTCATGATTCTTTAAAGCAGAGCGTATATGAGTCATACCTGACCTGCAATAAGATATATGATAAAACAAAAGCAGATGATAAACTGAGCTACCGTTATAATTTTGATTTCGTAGATACGCTGAATGAAGCTTTATTAAAAGGCGGTATTCGTCTGGCTGCGATGATTAACCAGATTTACGCTTAATATGAAAATTCTGATGGTTTGCCTGGGAAATATTTGCCGTTCTCCGCTGGCAGAAGGAATTGTAAGGCATTTGGCAGCAGATGCACAGCTGGACTGGAAAGTGGCTTCTGCAGGAACAGGAAACTGGCATGTAGGACAGCCTGCGGATAAAAGGAGTATTGCAGTGGCGAGAAGTTATGGATATGATATTTCGAAACAAAGAGCAAAACACTTCAATGCAGCTATGTTTGAGGACTTTGATCATATCCTGGTAATGGACAAAAATAACCTGAGAGATGTATTAAAGCTTGCGAAGAACGATGAACAGCGTAAGAAGGTGAGACTTTTCTTAACAGGGGAAACTGATGTTACCGATCCGTATTTTGATGATCAGTTATTTGATCCGGTATTTCAGACGATAGAGCAGAGGGCAAAAAAACTGGTTGAAGAACTCAGGGCCAAATAGAGGATATCTGGCCTTTAGCTAAAATGTAAAAACATTTTTATCAGGTGCCTGTTGTTTGAGTACATCAAATCTATAAAAAATGGAAAACACTACAGTAAACCCGGAAACGTTAAACGACCTGATTCAAATTAATAACGACAGAGTTGCAGGATATGAAAAAGCAATCGAGGAATTAAAGCCAGAAGATAGCGATCTGAAAGCATTATTTGTTAAAATGATTGGCGAAAGCCATAAATATAAATTGGCATTGGCTACTGCTGTTCAGGGAACCGGAACAGAATTAGAAACCGGAACAACTACATCTGGTAAAATTTACCGCGCATGGATGGATGTTAAAGCTGTTTTTACTGGCCATGACCGTAAAACAGTATTGAATAACTGTGAGGCGGGAGAAGATGCAGCACAAAGAGCGTATAAATCTGCTTTGGAAGAGGAAGGTTTGTCTGCTGATACCAGATCTTTAATTACAGAACAAAAAGCTGAACTGAGAGCTTCTCATGATCAGATCAAAGCATTAAGAGATGCGCAGGTATAAAACCGGCATTTTTAGATAAACAAAAGCGCCGCTGGATATATCCAGCGGCGCTTTTGTTTATCTAATGTACTTTTAAATACCGAATTCCTTATCCAGATATTCTGATACTTTATCTATAGCATTGTCGATCGTATTACTCAGGATCGTAATGAAGGAACCAGATTTCGCTGTAGCAATCAGGTACTGCAGGCAGTCTGCGCCATTATTGTTGATAATGATTTCCATATCTGGTTTAACCTCTTTAATACCAGAAATCAGCAGGTCGATAAGTTCCTGTTGCTGTCTGCCACGCAGGTATTTCTCCTGACAGATGATGATTTTATCAAACATTTGTCCGGCTATCCTTGCTGTTTCGATAATATCTTCATCGCGCCTGTCTCCCGTACCAGAGATCACACCTACATGTTCTGTTGCTTCAACTGTTTTAAGATAGTCTTTAATCCCGTTGAAACCGTTTGGATTGTGTGCGAAATCTACCAGGATTTTAAACTCTTTAAATTTAAAGATATTCATCCTGCCAGGGGTTTGTGCTGCAGACGGGATAAATGTTTCGAGCGACATGCGGATGTCTTCAATTTTGTATCCCCAGAGGAAAGTTGCCAATGTGGCTGCAAGTACGTTCTGAATCATGAAATCCACACTGCCACCAAAAGTTAATGGAATATGGGTTACTTTGTCAACCCTGATTTTCCAGTCGCCTTTTTTAATGGTCACATATCCATTTTCATAAATTGCTGCAGTGCCGCCTTTTTTACAATGGTCAACAATAACAGGATTACTTTCATTTGTACTGAAATAGGCGACTTTACAGTCTGCGGTGCTGGCAATTTTAACACAATATTTATTGTCTGCATTCAGTACGGCCCAGCCATCTCTTTTTACTGCTCCGATCACTACGGCCTTAACTCTTGCCAGATCGGCCAGACTATGAATATCTGAAATGCCAAGGTGGTCTTCCTGGATATTGGTAATTACTCCAATATCACAGCGGTTAAATCCAAGTCCGGCTCTAAGTATACCTCCCCTTGCGGTTTCCAGCACTGCAAATTCCACGGTAGGGTCTCTCAGGATAAATTCTGTACTTACTGGTCCGGTAGTATCACCTTTCATCAGCAGGGTATTTTGCACATAAATTCCATCAGAAGTAGTATACCCGACTCTTGTTCCGTTACTTTTAACGATATGGGCAATCAGCCTTGTTGTCGTTGTTTTTCCATTGGTTCCGGTCACTGCAATAATGGGAATTCTTGCAGATTTACCCGGAGGATATAACATATCAATTACAGGAGCGGCAACGTTTCTCGGCAGGCCTTCACTTGGTGCAAGGTGCATCCTGAAACCAGGGGCTGCATTCACTTCAAGTACCACACCACCATTTTCTGTTAAAGGTTGTGTTAAGTTTTGCGCCATCACATCTATACCGCAGATATCTAATCCAATGATACGTGAAATACGTTCACTGATAAATATATTCTGTGGATGTACCAGATCGGTAACATCAATAGAAGTGCCACCAGTGCTTAGATTAGCGGTCGATTTTAAATAAACCAATTCACCATTAGGCACTATAGTTTCTAATGTATAGTCCTTTTTTGCAAGGAGATCAAGGGTATCACGGTCCACAAGGATTTCTGTCAGCACATTTTCATGTCCGTAACCTCGCCTTGGGTCTTCGTTTTCTTTGTCAATAAGTTCCTGAACGGAATTAATACCATTACCTGTCACATGAGCTGGTACACGTAATGCTGCCGCTACCATTTTATTGTCAATTACCAGGATTCTGAAATCGTAACCGGTAATAAAGCTTTCAATGATAATTCTTCTGGAATACTGCTTAGCATATTCAAAAGCTAATATGGCTGCCTCCTCAGTTTTAACATTGATCGTCGCTCCTTTACCATGGTTGCCATCCAAAGGTTTAAAAACCAATGGGAAACCAACAGTTTTGATCGCATCCTGCAAATCTTCAATCTCTGAAATTGTAACTCCTTTAGCTACAGGAATAGCAGAATCCTTAAGCATTCTCTTGGTTTCGTCTTTATTCCCTGCAATATCAACAGCGATGCTGTTTGTTCTTTCGGTCATAGTGGCTCTGAAGCGCACCTGATTTTTGCCGTAACCTAATTGTATGAGGGAGCTTTTGTTCAGCCTGATCCAGGGAATACTTCTTGCAATGGCCTCATCCACGATAGAACCTGTACTTGGACCTAAGCGCTCTTGTTGTCTTAATTCTCTCAGGCGCTGAATATCAAAATCCAGATCATAATCATGGTTGTCGATCAGCGCTTCAGCAATTCTAACACTTGCCTCTGCTGCATACATACCTGCTTTCTCTTCCAGGTAGCTGAACACAACATTATAGATACCATCGGTTTTTGTTTGACGGGTTCTGCCAAATCCGGTATCCATACCTGCAAGGGTTTGTATTTCAAGAGCAATATGCTCTATTACGTGGCCCATCCAGGTACCTTCCTGAACACGGGCAAAAAAGCCACCCGGTTCACCTTTTGAGCACCTGTGCGTAAATAAACTTGGGATCATTTTTTCCAGACGATCACCAAATCCATCGACCAGATTTGTTGGACGTTGTTCCATGTCCTCCAGATCTAATCTCATTTGTATCAGTTTTTTCCTGTTGATCGACCAGATATTTGGTCCTCTTAGCACTTGGATGCCGAGTATTTTCATATAATATTTATTGTTTTTTTATTGTTATGAAGCTTTCGAAGCTTGTTAGTTTTAATATGAAGCTTTTCAGCTTTCATATAGTATCTATTGTATTTTTAAATACCAGGGCCATTTTTAGGACAGGATTTATTGTTCTTTTAAATCAGATGAATAAAATTTGTTTGAGTTTCTGCTCCTCGTTTTCTTTATGGTTTTTTACATAAAAACGCTGTGAAACCGGAGCATTAATATATAAATGTTTTTCAGGATAACGTGCAAATCGCCTGCCAAAATATTTTACTGATAAACGTGTATAAATCTAATCAAAGAATGGGATTTTTAAAGAAATAATTAGGTGTTCAGGACATATTATTAGCTGATAATGGTAATATTTAAAGTAAGGAACATATATTTGAAGTTATAGTACAAGAAAAACGAAACATGGTTCCAAAAGGCAAGTTGATTATTATAGGTGGTGCAATAAATACCGGGAGTTTTACTGAAACACAATTCGGACTTCCTCAAAATATGAATTTTTTTGAGAGGGGCATTCTAAAACGTATTACTACTGAGTCTGTAAAAGATACTGCATCACGTTTTGAGATTATCACAACAGCCTCTCTTGTTCCTGAGAAAGTAGGAGAAGAATACATCAAAGCATTTGCTCAGTTAGATGTTCATGATGTTGGTGTATTAAATATTGGTAACAGAGAACAGGCAAATGATTTACTAAACTGTGAGCGCGTAAAGGCGGCAGATGTGCTTATTTTTACGGGTGGCGATCAGTTGAGATTATCATCTATATTTGGTGGCACTGCTATTCACCAGATCTTACTTGATAAATATGAAAATGAAGAGATTGTAATTGCAGGTACCTCTGCGGGTGCTGCGGCGAGTTCTAAAAACATGATTTATCAGGGTAACAGTAAGGATGCGCTGTTGAAAGGAGAGGTTAAAATTACTGCTGGTCTGGGGTTTATAGATGGTGTAATTGTAGATACGCATTTTGTGCAGCGTGGCCGCATTGGCCGATTGTTGTATGCTACTGCGAGCAGTCCTGGAATATTAGGTATTGGATTGGGCGAAGACACAGGTCTGTATATCTCCAACGGCAGCAAGATGGAAGCCATCGGTTCCGGGATGGTAATCCTGGTAGATGGTAGAAATATGCTGGATACCAACCTGACTGATGTAGAAATGGGCCAGCCTGTTTCTATAAAGAACCTTGTTGTCCATGTCATGTGCGATGGTGATGTGTACGATTTGTCAGCACATCAGCTAACCATTCATCATCCCAAAGTTATACCAATAGATTAATCAGATGAAACTCATTATACACGGGGGCTTTTTTAGCGAGTCTTCCACCAATCAGGAAACTAAAAAGGCAAAGCAGGATGCTTTAGCTGAAATCGCAACACTGTCTTACAAGTACCTGAAAACACATACCGCATTGGAAACAGTCACTTATACTGTGGGGCTGCTGGAAGATAATGTTCTTTTTAATGCGGGACTGGGATCACAAATCCAGAGTGACGGTAAAGTGAGGTTAAGTGCTTCCATTATGGATGGAAAGACGCAGAAGTTCGGGGGCGTGATTAATGCTGAAGATATAAAGAATCCCATTCAGCTTGCATCGGTATTGCTTGAATACGAAGACAGTGTGCTGAGCGGAGATGGTGCAGTTGCCTTTGGGCGTAAAAATGGATTTGAGTACTATAGTCCCATTACTGCACAAAGACAGGAAGAGTATGAACTTAAATTGAATCAATTAAATAATAAGGGAACAGTAGGTTGCGTAGCGCTTGATGCCTTCGGGAATCTGGCGGCCGGTACTTCTACCGGAGGGAAAGGTTTTGAAATTCCCAGCAGGGTAAGTGATTCTGCAACTGTGGCCGGCAATTATGCAAATGCTGTTGCAGGTATTTCCTGTACCGGTGTAGGCGAAAACATTGTGAGTGTTGCTTTGGCAGCGCGGATTGTTACGCGTGTTACAGATGGATTTACGCTAAAAGATGCCTGTGATAAATCTTTTACTGAACTTCAGGAGATTAATGGCTTCGCTGGTGTGATAGGTATTACTGCCGACGGACAAATTTATCATACGGATTCTCATCCCTATATGGTTTGGGCTTCATTTGATGTTAGTTTACAGGTATTTGACTGAAAAGATATATATTTGTAAAATGTATAAACTCTGTTTCGCCCTCATATGTTTTGCTTTTTCAAGTTCAGTGATGGCACAAACGAATAGTCCCGGACAGCCGGAACAACTTCCCGGCAATGGTGCAATTACTATTGCCGTATCTGGAATGGATGAAGCTGATGGCGATATCTATTTCGAGGAGGCTGAAAGAGAAGAAAAAAACGGGGATCTGAATGATGCACTTACACTATTCGGCAAAGCCGCATTTGAATATAATAATTCCAGGAAGTTCTCCCGTTATGGCGCTTCTTTATTGAGACTCAGTAATGTCCATTTCCTAATGGAACATTATACTGAAGCAGAGCAGGTCATCCTGAATGTTGCACTTAAAACGTACTCACGTATAGGAAACAGACCGGGGCAAATGGCTTCTTACAATCAATTGGGTAAGATTTACCTGGCAGCAAATAAGCTGACGCAGTCGCTTTGGTTTTATACGCAACAAGGTATTTTAGCTAAACAAACAAGTAATAATACTTCTTATATTGATTCGATACTGGGCATCGCGCAGGTTAAGATTAAGAAAAAAGAATACTCATTGGCTACAAAGGATCTGAACAGGGCAGAATCGTACGCTAAAATAGCTAAGATCAACCAGTTTAAAGGTCAGATTAAAGCGGCAAGAAATACCATCGCTGATAGAAAGACTTTAAAAAAATAAAGGCAATATTTACAATTGCTAAATGGGCTGTTTATATGCAGGTTAACCTGCAATAAGTGGTGTCAGGCTGACTTATTTTTCAAGTATTTAATTATATTTGGTAAAGATTACAGAAAAGAGACAGTATTATACTGTCTCTTTTCTGTTTATTTGAGAAATTGGTATCATATTGGTTGATAATACAAAAATGGATTTTAAATTATTTAAAGAGATGTTGAAAAGAATATTAATGGTAACCTTCACAGCCGCTGTACTTGCTTGTCAGGCTGCTCCTAAACCACAGAAAATGGTTGAAGGTATCCCTAATATTAAGCCTGATGAACAGCAGAGTTTAGTATGTAAGGAGATCGTCGCGCTTATAGAGAACTACAATTATAAAAAGATAACTATAAATGATTCCATTTCTTCGGTGATTCTGGATAAATACATCAACAAGCTCGATCCATACCGTAGTTACTTTTTAGCGTCAGATATCAAAGATTTTGATCAGTTCAGAACAACGCTGGATGATGCTTTCAGAGTTGGCGACCTTAGTGCTCCATTTTATATTTTCAATGTCTACTCCAAAAGATATAATGAAACGCTTGATTATGCTATAGCGCATATTAAAGATAAATATGATTTCAATCAGAATGACAGTTACGTTTTTGACAGGGAGAAAATGCCATGGGTAACATCTACTACAGAGTTAAATGATATCTGGAAAAAGAGAGTTAAATATGAGCTGATTAATCTGAATATTGCTGGTACAGATCAGGCAAAAAATACAGAAACACTGGTAAAAAGATATAAAAGTTTAAAATCACAATCTGAGAAACTGAACAATCAGGACGTTTTCCAAACCATTATGGATGCGTTTACTGAAGCTATCGATCCGCATACAAATTATTTCAATCCTACAAATGCACAGGCTTTTAACGAAGATATGGCGCGTTCTTTTGAAGGTATTGGTGCCCGTTTGAAATTAGAGAATGATGTATTGAAAATTGATGAAGTTATACCGGGCGGTCCGGCTTTTAAAAGTAAGCTTATCAATGCGGGCGACAGGATCATAGGTGTTGCACAGGGTAATGGGGAGTTTGAAGATATCATTGGCTGGAGAATTGATAATTCCGTGGCTAAGATCAAAGGTCCAAAAGGAACTAAAGTAAGGTTGAAAATCATTCCTGTAGGAAAAGATATGTCGGCCAAACCTGTGATCATCGAACTGAACAGGGAACGTATCGTAATGGAAGACCAGTCGGCGAAAAAAGAAGTAAAAACGATTCAGTCCAATGGTAAGCCTTATAAAATAGGAATTATCACTGTACCAGGATTTTATGCGGATTTCAAAGCTGCAAATGCTGGTGATCCAAATTATAAAAGTACTACACGTGATGTGAAGTTATTGATTGATACTTTGAAGAATAGGGATAAAGTTGATGCCATTGTGATGGATCTTCGTGCAAATGGCGGTGGCTCTTTGGTAGAAGCGATTGACCTGACTGGTTTATTTATTGATAAAGGACCGGTTGTTCAGGTAAAAGATTTAAAAGGAAGTGTTGAAGTAAGCGAAGACCAGAAACCTGGTGTAGCATGGGATGGTCCTTTTGGTGTGATGGTAGATCGTTTGAGTGCTTCTGCTTCTGAAATTTTTGCGGGTGCGATACAAGATTATGGGAGAGGGATAATTATTGGTACCCAAACCTATGGTAAGGGAACAGTCCAGTCTTCAATAGACTTGAACAAATTGGTTAATCCATCTATTTTACAACGCCTGGCGAGTCTTGTTCAGAAAGGTCCGGTTTCTTCAGGAGCAGCTGTTAAAACAGGTAAAGACGGCGCACCAATTCAATTGGGACAGATCAATCTGACTATGGCTAAGTTCTACCGTGTAAACGGTAGCAGTACACAACACAAGGGAGTAATGCCTGATATTGTTTTACCTTCTTTCTATCCTATGGATAAAATAGGTGAGGACACAGAAACTTCTGCTTTACCATGGGATGAGGTTCAAAAATCTAATTTTATTCCCGTGAATAGTGTAACGGCAGTGAAACCGGAACTGATTAAACTGCATGAAGAAAGAATGAAAAAATCATTGGACTATAAGTCACTGATCCAGGATATTGCAGATATGAAGAAACGTGATCTGGAGACTTCGGTTACATTGAATGAGAATAAACTGAAAGCAGAGCGTGACAGCCTTGAGGCTAAAAGTCTTGAAAAACTGAACATGCTGCGTGCTTCAAGAGGATTGCCTGCAGTTAAAAAAGGAGACAAAATCAAGAAAGATGAAAACTTCGATTTCTTTGAGGATGAAAGTATGCATGTAATGGCAGACCTGATTCAACTAAAGAAGTAAGTTAAATAAAATATAATCCATAAAAAAAAAGCTGCAGGAAGACCTCCTGCAGCTTTTTTTATAATGAATAATAAGCATCCGTCAACCGGAACCAGCCTGTTTTATGGCTTCTGTTTGGCTACCTGCATCGACATCATTTCTTTCATCGTTTTGTTCATTCCTTCTGTGGATCCATCCAGGAAGATTACATTGCCATCGCTGTTTTCCGCGAAATGTTTAATAGATTCTGTCCACATGGTAAACAGGATAACGGAGATATCAAGATTGGCCTGTTCCATTTCCTGAGCAGCCTTAGTCATACCATGAGCTACTTCCGCACGGAAGAGGGCAATACCTTGTCCTCGTAGTTGTGCAGCCTCACGCTCTGCCGCAGCTGCAATTTTGATGGCGTTACCGTCAGCTTCTGCACCTTTGGTCTTCGTAATCAGGAGTGCCTGACCTTCATTTTCTGCTGCTGCTTTCAAATTGTTTGATGCTACTACTCTGCTCATGGAACGCATAATCTCATCATCGAAAGTAATATCATTAAGCTGTAGATCTTGTAAATGATATCCCCAGGATTCCAATACAATATCGATCTGCTCTTTTACATGCATCACAATTTCATTTCGTTGCGCCAATACGTTCGCTTGCTTTTGTGTGGCTACGTAAGCTCTGATGGACCCCTCAATGGTACGAATCAATGCCTGCATTAAATTTGCAGCATCAACGAACTTAAAAGCTACATTTTTGATTGTTTCCTCATCATGGTTCAGTACAGAATACAACAGCATCGCTTTGAAATATACATTTGCCTGATCTTGTGTTACTGCCTGAAATGAAAGTTCTACGGAGCGGTTCTGTATAGATATCCTGGAGTGGATCACTTCAATCAGTGGAATCTTGAAATTCAGTCCGGGTCTCAGTTGTCGTCTGTATTTGCCGAAAATTGTTACAACGGCAATAGTGCCCTGTTTCACAGTCACAAAAGAACTAAACAGGACTACAATTGCAAAGAATAATAAAAAGTAAAAAGCGTAGTTCATGGGTTTATAATTAATAATTTAAACTCTTTCAAGATACAAAATTATCTGCATTCCGAGCTGTTACAATTTCCGAATCATCTGGGCACAGATATTGCATGAGCGAAATAAATCTATCAATCGCTATGAACGTAAAACGCACTTTTGGAACAATTTTAACTATACTCGGGATTATCGGGCTTATTTATGCTGGTTATGGCTTCACTAAACATAGTGTCGATACCCGCGGACTTATTGTTGCAGGTATCATCGGTATCATCTTCTTTTTCTCAGGTATAGGACTGGTCAGAAATACGAAAGACGAAGCTTAGTCCGCCTTCACCCGGATGGTCTGGTCTTCAAAAAGAAGGCGGTGCCCGGGGAAATCTGTATCTGTTAAGGAGATGATCTTTTTATAAGCAGTATTGTTATGATCTATAGTTAGCTGGTTAATTTTATCCTGTTTAACCGAAGTAACATCTGCAAAAAGAAAATCTCCTTTCCTGTTTAACCTGATATTCAGTAAAGGAGCAAAACCATTGGGCCCTTTTAAACTGAACATGCCATAAGTACAGAAATTGCCAAGACTATAAGCAATAAACTTATTTTTATATACTTCAACGGCACGTGTGACATGAGGCCCCTGTCCAAGAACAATATCAGCTCCGGCATCTATAACTGCGTGTGAGAATTCATAAACATTTCCCCTGTTCTCCTGATAAAAAATTTCCTTTGCTTTGGTTACATGCTCAAAACGGGCTCCTTCACCTCCTCCATGAAAGGATACGATCACAATATCTACCTGTTTTTTAAGGAAGGAAACCAATCTTTTGGCACTGTCAATATTGTTGATAGATACGGTATTCTCATTTGGTGCAAAAGCACAGAATCCATAAGTAATGCTATCTTTCTCAAAAATGGTATAAGGATGGGTGGTGAGGCCTGCATATTTGATTTGTAAGGAGTCCAGTATCGCTGCAGTACGTTTTCTTCCTGTCAGACCAAAATCGCCCACATGATTATTTGCTACGCTAAGTAAATTAAAGCCGGCCGACTGATAAATTCCGGCATATCGCTCCGGCATCCTGAAAGCGAAGCAGCTATTGCCGGAAGTGTCTTTACATTTAGTGGATTTTCCCTGGTTCAGAAAACAGCCTTCAAGGTTCCCAAATATAATATCGCCCTGCAGGAAAGGTTTCACCTCATTAAAACTGCCTGCCGCATCATCTTTAGGCAGATTGCTTTTTGAAGGGTACGCTGAACCCAGCATCATATCGCCCACCGCCACAATGGTGATGGTATCTTTAGTCGCGATTAGTGTATCTATAGTGTTTTCTGTTGCCGTATTCACCGGAGCGCTGGCACAACTCAGCACAATCAGAAACGCAAAAAGGCTTAGTAGTGATGCTCCTGTTAATTTTAACCCTTGCTGATTATTTTTGCCGTACCTCATCATGTTTTTACTGATTTAATATTCATAAAAAAAGTCCTTCTAAAAGATTAGAAGGACTCTTATATTTTGTTCGGATCGCTTATTCTTCGATCAGGTCTTTCTTTGCAGATTCCAGGATCCTTCCGCCTTTATAAAAGAAGCGGGAGTAGTAAGGCTCGTTCAGGTTGCTGATTACTACACCACGTGATGAAGAAGCATGCGCAAAACGGTCATCACCTAAATATATTCCGATATGTGTAATTCGGGTGCTTTTGATTTTGAAGAATACTAAATCTCCTTCTTTCAGTTCATCTTTAGGTAGCGGATCTACCATACTGAAAATATCTCTGGAGTTTCTCAATAAAGTCGTGTTAAAAACCTTATCGTAAATAGCCTTAGTGAAAGCTGAGCAATCGATTCCTTTTTTTGTATTTCCACCGAAGCGGTAAGGTGTACCAATCCATTCGTAAATGAATTTATAAAGTTTAATGTTTGAAGTCGCATCTACTGCAACACCCATTACCTGAGAAAAATATTGGGAAGCCAGGTTGTCAGGATCTTCTAATTTGTTGGTTTCTTTTGTTTTAGTCTGTGCATTTAAAGCAGTTAAGCTGCACAGGGTAATAAGGGTAGAAAACAAAAACTTTTTTATCATGTTACACTGTTAAGTTTGGGTAAAAGGCACTTACACTTAAACGTACACCACCAGGGCTTGTTGTCAGGTTGTCAAAATTATGTAAATAACTAATGCCATCCAAATGAAATATGTTAAATAATTGAAGTTATTAACATTTAATATGAAATCATCACACGCATTTTACAGTATTTCTTCGATTTATTACAATAATAAAGTAGATTTGCTCTCGTAAATAAAAAAACAATAGCCAAAAATGAGTGCAGTAGAAATTAATAAGGATACCTATCTGAAATGGTTTGAGTCGATGTTACTAATGCGTAAGTTCGAAGAGAAAACTGGTCAACTTTACGGACAGCAAAAAATCCGTGGTTTTTGTCACCTATATATCGGTCAGGAGGCAGTAGTTGCCGGAGCGGTTTCTGCCTTGAATCAAGAAGATTCAATGATTACAACTTATCGTGATCACGCTCATGCTTTGGCAAAAGGTGTAAGTGCAAACAGTATTATGGCAGAGATGTATGGTAAATCGACAGGCTGTTCTAAAGGTAAAGGTGGTTCAATGCACATGTTTAGCAAAGAATTCAACTTTTATGGCGGACATGGTATTGTTGGTGGCCAGATCCCTCTTGGTGCAGGAATTGCTTTCGCTGAAAAATATAAAGGAACTAAGAATGTAAATGTTTGTTACATGGGTGATGGTGCAGTTCGTCAGGGTGCATTAAACGAAACCTTCAACATGGCTATGCTATGGAAACTTCCTGTAATCTTTGTTTGTGAGAACAACGGTTATGCGATGGGAACTTCAGTTGAACGTACAACGAACATGGTTGATCTATATAAAATCGGTTTAGGTTTTGATATGCCTTGTGCACCTGTTGACGGGATGGATCCTGTTGCAGTACACAATGCAATGGATGAAGCAGCACAACGTGCCCGTAATGGCGAAGGACCAACATTCCTGGAGATGAGAACGTACCGTTACCGCGGACATTCTATGTCTGACCCGGCAAAATACCGTACTAAAGACGAATTAGAAGAATATAAAGCTAAAGATCCGATCGAGCAGGTTAGAGAAGCTATCCTTACCGAAAAATATGCTGATCAGGCATGGATTGAAGAGATTGAAGCTAAGGTGAAACAGATTGTTGATGATGCAGTGAAATTTGCTGAAGAATCTCCTTTCCCGGAAGTTGAAGAGCTTTATAAAGATGTATATGTTCAACAGGACTATCCATACCAAGATTAATTTTAGAACATATTTCAATTGATATTATAGAATGGCTGAAGTAGTTAAAATGCCCAAGATGAGCGACACCATGACCGAAGGGGTAATGGCGAAGTGGCATAAAAAAGTTGGCGATAAAGTTAAAAGTGGAGATGTACTTGCTGAAGTAGAAACCGATAAGGCAACTATGGATCTTGAATCCTACTGGGATGGCACCATCCTGTTCATTGGTGTAGAAGAAGGTAAGGCTGTTCCGGTTGATGCCGTAATTGCTGTAATCGGAAAAGAAGGCGAAGATTATAAAGCTGCTCTTGATGCAGAAGGTGCTGCGGCTCCTGCTACAGAAGAGAAAGCTGCCGAAAAACCTGCTGAAGAAAAAGAAGCTCCTAAAGCGGAATCAGGAGCAGCAGCATTAACAGATGCAGACCTTGAAAAAATGGGTGTAACTGTTGTTCGCATGCCTCTTTTAAGTGATACGATGACTGAAGGCGTAATTGCTGAATGGCATAAAAAAGTAGGTGATAAAATTAAAAATGATGATATCCTGGCTGATGTGGAAACCGATAAGGCAACTATGGAAGTAATGGGCTATGCTGATGGTACTTTATTACATATTGGTGTAGAAAAAGGTGCTGCGGCAAAGGTAAACGGTATTATTGCGATTGTTGGTCCGGAAGGAACAGATATCAGTGGCATCCTGAATCAGGGTGATGCTCCTGCTAAACCTGCTGCTGATCAAAAATCTGATGCTCCTGTTAAGGAAGCGGCTTCATCTGAGTCTGCTGCTGAAGAGGTTACTGAACCGGCATCTGCTGATGGCTCACGCCTTAAAGCATCTCCTTTAGCGAAGCGAATTGCGAAAGAAAAAGGTATTGATCTTGCTCAGGTATCAGGTAGTGCTGATGGTGGCCGTATCATTAAAAAAGATATTGAAAACTTTAAACCAGCTGCTGCTCCTGCAAAATCTGCTGATGCTGCTCCTGCAGAAAAATCAGCTCCTGCATTGGCTGCTTATATTGGTGAAGAGAAATTTACGGAGAAACCAGTTTCTCAAATGCGTAAAGTAATTGCGAAACGTTTAAGTGAAAGCTTATTTACTGCTCCGCACTTCTATCTGACAATGAGCATCGATATGGATGCTGCTATTGCTGCACGTGCTAAAATGAACGACTTCTCTCCGGTTAAGTTGTCATTCAATGACATGGTGGTTAAAGCTGTGGCTGTTGCGTTAAAACAACATCCTAATGTGAACTCTTCTTGGAGAGGTGATGTGATCCGTTACAATGAGCATGTTAATATTGGTGTTGCTATTGCAGTTGAAGACGGATTATTAGTTCCTGTGGTACGTTTTGCTGATGGCAAATCATTATCACGTATTTCTGCAGAGGTTAAGGATTTCGCACAACGTGCAAAAGCAAAAAAACTGCAACCATCTGATTGGGAAGGTTCAACCTTCACTGTATCTAACCTGGGTATGTTTGGTATTGATGAGTTTACTGCCATCATTAATACTCCTGATTCTTGTATTCTTGCTATCGGCGGAATCTCTCAGGTACCAGTAGTTAAAAATGGTGCTGTTGTTCCTGGTAATGTAATGAAAGTTACATTGAGCTGTGATCACCGTACGGTTGATGGCGCTACAGGTGCTGCATTCTTACAAACATTCAAAGCGTTATTAGAAGAGCCGGTTAGATTACTGATTTAATAATTTCCTGAATATATTCAAAAAGCTGCTCCGGCAGCTTTTTTTATGCCTTTTAGTTTTTGTACTTTTGCACCCATGTCAAATATCAAACCGTCTTTAGCAAAAGGAACACGTGATTTTTCCCCTCAGGAAATGGTGAAACGTAATTATATTTTTGATACCATCAAAAAGGTATTTAAGAAATATGGTTATGCAGAAATACAAACACCTGCAATGGAAAATCTGTCGACCTTAACAGGGAAATATGGTGATGAAGGTGACAAGCTAATTTTTAAAATCCTTAATTCGGGCGATTACTTATCAAAAGCAAATACAGATCATCTTAACGCTTTAAATTCAAATGCGCTGATCTCGTCGATTAGTGAAAAGGCATTGCGCTATGACCTTACTGTGCCCTTCGCACGTTATGTAGTCATGCACCAGAATGATATCGCATTACCTTTTAAACGATTCCAGGTGCAACCGGTGTGGCGTGCAGACCGACCGCAGAAAGGACGTTACCGTGAATTTTATCAGTGCGATGTTGATGTTGTTGGATCGGAGAGTCTGTTGAATGAGGCGGAATTTGTGCTGATTTATCAGGAAGCACTCACCAATCTGGGGATGACAGATTTTACGATTAAGATCAATAACCGCAAAATACTCTCCGGAATTGCAGAGATTATCGGGAAACCGGAACTGATCGTAGATATGACTGTCGCGATTGATAAACTGGATAAAATAGGTCTCGATGGGGTGACTAAAGAATTATTAGAAAGAGGATTTACTGAAGGCGAGATTGATCAGCTTAAACCTGTGATTCTGCTGGAAGGATCTAATCCGGAGAAATTGGAGAGTTTAAAAACAGTATTGGCAGGATCTGCTATCGGACTAAAAGGAATAGAAGAACTGGAAACTGTATTTGGCTATGTAAAAGCCTTGTTAGCGAACAGCAGTCTGAAAGCGCCTGACCTGGAACTGGATATTACGCTGGCACGAGGTTTAAACTATTATACAGGATGTATTTTTGAAGTGAAAACCAACGAAGCTAAAATGGGCAGTATCTGTGGAGGCGGCCGTTATGACGATCTTACAGGAATGTTCGGATTAAAAGGGCTGACAGGTGTGGGAATTTCCTTTGGAGCTGACCGTATTTATGATGTGCTGGAAGAATTAAATCTTTTCCCTGAATCAGCAGCTGCAGGTACAAAAGTGCTGATCAGTAATTTTGATGCTGCTGCAGAGTTATACGCATTGCCTTTATTACAACAGATGCGTGAGGCAGATATCGCTGCTGAACTATACCCTTCATCTGCCAAGCTTAAAAAGCAAATGAGTTATGCTGATGCGAAAGCTATTCCCTATGTAATCCTGATTGGCAGTGATGAGATGGAAAGCGGGCAGCTGACCATAAAAAATATGCAATCCGGAGATCAGCAAAAGCTATCCGCTCCGGATGTAATTGCTTTACTAAAGGCAGAATAAAATTGAACCTGATTATTAGCCTTAATTGGCTAATACTTCATCAAGAAACATCAGCATATGTTTCCATGATCTTTTTGCTGCAAGCTCGTTATAGGCTGCGCCTTTTGAGTTATCATTGCCGGCTTCCGGCTCGGTAAAAGAGTGTACGGCATTCGCATAGTAAACCATTTGCCAATCTGCTTTTGCATTCCTCATTTCCTGTTGAAAGGCCATGATCTCAGCTGCAGGTTCAAAGGGATCGTCAGCACCATGCAATACCAGCACCTTCGGCTGGATAGGATTGATTACACGAGCAGAGTCACGCCCAAGTCCCCCGTGAAAGGAAACTACCGCCTTAACAGGAAAATTCATTCTCGCGGCTTCAATTGCGCCCGTACCGCCAAAACAATATCCAATAACAATAATCTTTGAGGTCTCTGCACCGGATTTTATCAGTTCCTGCATGGCAAGCTCAATTCTTTTATGATAAGCTGTGATATTCTTTTTATAATAACCTGCCCGTTCACCTGCAGTCTTAGTATCCGCAGGATAATTTCCTTCCCCATAGATATCAGCTATAAAAGCGTGATACCCCAGTTTAGCTAAATCGTCTGCTACGTTTTTGGAGTGTTTGTCTATTCCTTTCCATGCCGGCAGAATAAGGATACCAGCCTTGTTCGTATTTCCTTTTGCAGGTGCAGCAGCAAAACCATTTAATTTTTGCGCGCCATCTTTGTAGGCTACAGGTTTAAGCTGTGCATAGGTGGCAGATACCAAAACTGTAAGGGCGATCGTCAGTAATTTTTTCATCTTATTTTTTTAATATAACAGCTATAAATTAACAATGTTTGGCTTAGCTTGCTGCCATGTACTTTTGCAGTTTACCGGTGGCGGTTTTTCTTACTTTATTTTTCAAAAAAGATGTCCATCCCAGCAACAGACCTGAAAGGCCTAATGCCTGCCTTGACCAGGTATAAAAATTAAAATGATCCTGGTGCCGGATAATTTTGCCATTTTCAATAATGAATGAGGCTTTGACCTTGTTTATAACCTTGTTACCTGTTCCGGAAAATGTGTAGCTGGCAATCCATTCTGCAGTTCCTGTTTTTTCATCAGCTTTGATCTGGCCAAAGGTAATGACCATATCACGACTGCTGCCAACCAGCATCTCCCACATACTCCTTACCTGCAGCGCATTCAGATCGCCGAAAGCAGGATCATTGAATGTAGCATTGTCTGCATAACTGTTTTGCATTGCCTCAACATCTTTTTGCTGAAAGCTGGTATAAAAGTGATGGAGTAATTGTTCGTTGTTATTCATTCTTGCCGGGCTTGAAACTAAGATAGTCTATAAAACAAACAAAACAAATCATTGTTAATCAATAAAAAGGATAAATTATGCGGTCAATCTGGAAAGGTGCAATTGGGTTTGGATTAGTAAATATTCCTGTAAAACTGTTTTCGGCTGTGCAAAACAGTCATCTTGATCTGGATATGCTGGACAGTAAAGATCATTCCAGGATAAAGTTTCAGCGTATAAACGAGAGTACAAAAAAAGAGGTGCCCTTTGATAAGATTGTCAAAGGATATCTGCTTAACGAGCAGTATGTAATTGTGGAGGACCAGGACTTCGAAGATGCCAGTCCGGAAAAAACGAAGCTGATTGAGCTGGAAAACTTTGTAGATATCGATGAGATTAATCCGATATATTACGAGACCTCTTACTATGCTGAGCCTGAAAAACAGGGAAAAAAGGCTTATGCACTACTTTTAAAAGCATTGGTCAAATCCAAAAAAGCAGGAGTAGCCAGGTTCGTTTTGCGCAGCACAGAGAACTTATGTGTAATCCATCCGTTGGGCGACTTTCTGGTGGTCACTAAAATTCGTTTTCAGGAAGAAATCCGCTCTTATGAAGATCTCGAGCCTGTAGATTCCGCTGCTGTAAGTAAAAAGGAACTGGATGTGGGATTGGCATTGATTAAACAGTATACAGCTGATTTTGACATCAGCAGCTTTAAAGATGAGTATAGCAAAGAGTTGTTGAAAATTATCAAAGCTAAGGCTAAAGGTAAGAGAGCTACCGTGAAAAAATTAAAGCCCAGAGAAGAAAGTGGGGATGATTTATATAGTCAGCTGATGCAGAGTCTGGGGAACAAAAAAGGTGCTTAATAAATTTTTCCTGAAAGAATGCCCTCAATACGGTCAAGCAGGTCATCGATATCAAATGGTTTAGCTAAAAAACCATTTGGTTTAAATTCCCCGTGTTCTACGTTTTCTGCGGTATACCTTGCAGAAATCATTAACACCGGTATATGCTCTGTCTGCGCATCAGACCTGAGCAACTTTAATAAATCTCTGCCATCGGCATCTGGCAGCATAATATCGAGAATAATTAAATCTGGTTTAACCTGTTCAATATGGAGCAGCATATCGGCACTTTTATTCAAACCAGTTACTTTATAAGACTCACTTTGCAATATCAATGTGATCACGTCCAGGATGGCGTGGTTGTCTTCAATAACTAGTACGTTTTTGCAGGCGGTAAAGCTGTTGTCCAAAGGGATAGGTTTAGACTGCAAATATATTTAACTCTGTTGATTATGTTCACTTGTTTTGAAATTTTTATAAACAAAAAGGTTGTACATGGTTTTTAGGGGCTGTTGGCCTGTTTTACAACTAATATGATTAAAATATTTAAACCTTTTCAATTGTCATCTGTCTTATATGTGAGTTTTAGGTTAGGAAAAGGTACGGTTGTGGCGACTGTACCTTTCTTATTTTACCTGGTAAGTAGTAATCTTTTTTGCCATGCCTTTAAACAGAATCAGGTGGAAAGGATACATGGTATACCAATAAATTCTGCCCCATAATCCGGAAGGCCGGAAAGTAGCTATCTGAGAAAGGAATGATTTCCCATGATGGTTAATGATCTTAAGTTCCAGCCAGGCTTCACCCGGAACTTTCATTTCTGCATATAGTAGTAATCGTGTGTTTTTTTTATCGGCCAGCAATACACGCCAGAAATCGAGTACATCGCCCGCCTGTAAGGAAACATTGCTGGTACGTCCGCGTCTTGTGCCTACGCCGCCAAATAATTTATCCAGAAAACCCCTTAGGTTCCAGAGCCAGTCCATATAATACCATCCCCTGGTTCCCCCTATGCCCCATATGTTCTCAAAAACTTCTGCTGCTTCCCGCTCAAATGGCATCTTCACTTTATATTCCAGGGTACCTTTCTGCGGCACTTTAACCTGATCCATAAAAGTACTGTCAAGATATCCCCTGTTTAAAGCATCTTTCCAACTGGAAACGATAGAATTTTGCTCAATTTTTTCGAAAGCCAGTTTCAGGGCTTTTTTATAGCTGACGCATATCCTGGGAACTACTTCTTTAATCAGCTCATCTTTACAAACCACCTCGTTCTTCATACTGTCTACCAGGCTGCGGGCCAAAGAATAGGGTACGCTGGTCACCAGGTTGAGCCATAATGATGACAATTTAGGCGTGAGCACCGGTACGGTAATGATCCATCGTTTCAAATTTCTTGACGCTGCATACTGTAGCATCATCTGTTTGTAGGTAAGTACATCCGGACCACCAATATCAAAGGTCTGATTAAATGCTTGCTCGTTCATCAGGATTCCGTTCAGGTATCCCAGAACGTCACGAATCGCAATTGGCTGGCACAGGGTATTGACCCATTTGGGGGCTACCATTACGGGTAATTTTTCAGTAAGATCCCGTATGATCTCAAAAGAGGCACTTCCAGAACCAATAATAATTGCAGCACGCAGTATGGTATAGGCAATGCCGGATTTTTTTAATTCTTTCTCTACTGCCAGCCTTGAGGTGAGATGTTTAGAAAGATCCTCATCATTTACAATTCCAGTCAGGTAAATTAACTGCCGGCATTTGGTTTTTTGTATCGCTTTTACAAAATGCATGGCAGACTCAAACTCCTGTTCGGAGAATTTGTCACCGCTGGAAGACATAGAATGCACCAGATAATAAGCTGCATCAATGTCTTCGGGAATGCTGTTCAGGCTTTCAGGTTGCAGTAAATCTCCTGTAATTATTTTTACCTTGTTGCCAAAATCAGACTCCTCAGCAAACCGGCGTTTATCACGCACCATACAAACAACATCATGTCCCTCTTCTAATAAGACAGGTAATAATCTTGTTCCAATATAGCCATTGGCGCCAGTCAGCAGGATTCTCATGCCACATGTGGTTTAAACGTATCTGTTTTAACTGTTGCTTTTAGTTCCTGAAGTATGGTATACAGACCAAAGTTGGTACGATTCACATAAATGAAATGTTTAACGCCCCTGGCTTGTTTAAATTCAGGCATTTTAGCGATTTTTTCTCCATAAGCATAAAGCTGAGTAAAGAAGTCTGGCTGACTAAAATCAAAGGTGCTGCTCAGATAGGGTTTTGCAAAAAGCTGAATCATTTCCAGATAAGCTTTATAATAAAATTCTATCTGCGCTTCATTATCTGTAGCATGAATCATTTCCAGTTGCCTGAATGCGGCTATCGTTTTTGCTTTATCATTTACTACATCAGATGAGATCAGAGAGAAGAAGGGGATATAAAAATCATCAGGCATTTCTTTAATACAGCCAAAGTCTATTACCCCTAATTTTTCATCAGGTGTAATCATAAAATTCCCGGGATGCGGGTCGGCATGTACCGCACGCAATTCGTGTTGCTGGAAGTTATAGAAATCCCACAATGCCTGCCCTATCTTATTTTTAAGATCCTGCGAAGGATTGGTCTTAAGAAATTCTTTGAGATGAAGCCCATTTATCCAGTCCATCGTGATGATACGTTTTCCGGAAAGTTCAGGGTAATAAGTCGGGAAGACTACATTGTCCAGATCCTTACAAGCATTGGTAATTTCAATAGACCTGCGAACTTCCAGTTCATAATCTGTTTCCTCCAGTAAGCGCTCCTCTACTTCTTTAATGTATATGTTCAATTCCTTTTCACTCATTCCCAGTAAACGGAAGGCGAAAGGTTTTACCAGTTTAAGATCAGAAGAGATACTATCTCCAACACCAGGATACTGGATTTTTACCGCTAATTTCTTACCATTTAATTCAGCCTCATGAACCTGCCCGATAGATGCGGCATGTGTAGAATTGATATTGAAACGGTCATAAATAGTCTCCGGCGTTTTACCAAAGTTCTTTGTAAAAGTTCTTACGATCAGCGGACCTGATAATGGAGGTGCATTGTATTGAGACTGAGTGAATTTATCCACGTATGATTTGGGCAGAATATTTTTATCCATGCTCAACATCTGCGCGATTTTAAGCGCACTGCCTTTTAGCTCGCTTAAAGATTTGTAAATATCAGTAGCATTATCCTCATTCAACTCATCACGACCCAGCTGAGGATTAAAAAGTTTTTTTGAATAATGTTTAATGTAATTGCCGCCAATCTGGAATCCTGTTTTCACAAATTTGGCTGAGCGCTCAACTTTTGTTACAGGAATACTGTTCTGTTCATCCATGTTTTATGCTTTCCTCATTTTTTCTGTAAAATCCCATTTCGGGACAGGAACTTACCGTATTCGAATAGGTTGTCCAGCGGTGAACGCTGAAATAAGTCGAACGTCACATTAATACCTTTTTCAATCGCCTCGTCCGTCTTTTCAAATCCGGCACTATCATCATTCACCCAAAAATTAACAATAAAAGCAAATTGTATCCATAGTGCATCTTTATATCGTTTTGTTAAAAATTTGCGGTCGGCCAGTTCACCACTTTCCACGCCTTCATTGATCAGTCCTTCTGCAAAGTTTTCAAAGATTGGTTTAACTCCTGTAAGTGCTTCAGGAGCTGCAAAACGTGTAGTATGTTTTTTTAGGCTGTAGATAACAAAGCTGCGTTGTTTTTTCAGCAATTCTACATAACTGTAGAAGAATGAAAGCATGCGGTCTCTGGAAGAATATTCACTCCAGATTTGCTGCTGTTGTATTGTGTCAATAGTTTCTGCGGTAAGTTCTACCCAGATTGTTTTTTCTATACTATCAAATGAAGCATAGTACTCATAAAATTCAGCCTCGGAAATTTTCAGCTTTTTTACGAAGCTATATACAGATTTAGGCTGTTCATCATGTGTAAGTACATAATCAATATATCCATTTTTTATTTGCTGTGCATTTGCCATGAGTATAGATTTTAATCATTGAATTACAACAGTTACCATGCCATATTTTTATATAAATCTTCTAATCAGGCTATTTACGTCATATAATGGCAATGTTACCTGGCAGTTGTTCCAATTGCACTTATTTCATTACTTTTGCATTGCAATTGAGAGACAAGCGCCAACATATCAACCGGATCATTGGATTCTTTTTGCTTTGCGTATTTAGCATCGCATTAACGCCATGGAGTTCTCTTCATCACCATGAAGAGGAGGAGGAAAACTGTGTGGAGTATGGAAAGGTTTGTATGCATAAGGTGCATGTAAGCAGACAAGCGCATAATTGTTTAATCTGTTCAGCACATTTCGAAAAGGACTACCATACCAGTCCGGTTTTATATAAAGTTATCCTCGAGAGTAAAGCTGCAGATGAAAGCAACGGTGCTAAAACCAGCGCTGCTTATACTATTCTGATTGGTTCTTCCCTTCGCGGCCCCCCTCTAGCTTAAACTGCTACCAGCAGATCGTTTATCCGCGGTGGCATATAAACAGCATTTTTACTAATGATCATCATTTTTTCAGCGTGTATATTTCATTCCGTTAACAGATCTCTGTTACGTTTTCGGATTTACAGTTGAAATAACAATTACACCTGCTTGATTTTAATTAGTAGTCAGAACATGAGTAAAACTCATGACTATTCACCGAATTACAAATAAGTTATTCCAATGATATCCTCATCATCATGGCTGCTTTTAAACAGGCTATGATGAATAGCTTCATTATTTTTTAGAACAATATATTTTTATGAAAAAGATACATCTGTTATTAGTTGTACTATTATCAGTGTCTGCCTTCAGCAGCACTTACGCAGCCGATGTGATTGAATTAAAAGGTAAAATTATAGATGCCGGTACAAAATCCGGCTTACCGGGTGCTACTATATCCATTCCTGATTTAAACAAATCAGCATTATCCAATGAAAACGGAGATTTTGTATTTAGAAATGCACCCGCACGCGGACGTTTTCTTGTTCAGGTAAGGTATATAGGTTATAAGACGATTACTCAAATTGTTGATTTTGCAAATCCCGGAGCATTTGAATTCGCGTTAGAAGAAAGCGTGATTGAAGGTAGAGAAGTTGTTATTACAGGTTCTCCCGGGAGTTCGGATAACCGTAAAAACAGTACGTCTATATCGACCGTTAGTAAGGGAGATCTATTACGTCACCCCTCTACCAATTTAATTGATGCGCTTTCACGTGTGCCGGGTGTATCACAGGTGACCACGGGACCGGCAATTTCGAAACCAGTTATCCGGGGTCTAAGTTATAACCGTGTAGTTACATTGAACAATGGAGTAAAACAGCAAGGACAACAATTTGGTGATGAGCATGGTATTGAGATTGATCAGTATAGCGCAGACCATGTGGAAATTTTAAGAGGTCCTGCGAGTTTAATGTATGGATCTGATGCATTGGGTGGAGTAATCAATATCCTTGACGGGCCATCTGCTCCGGAAGGAACTTTAAGGGGTGAATTTTTAACCAATTATGCGACAAATAACGGGCTGACCGGTAGTTCCCTGATGTTACAAGGTAACGAAAATGGTCTGGTTTATAAGGCCAGGGGTTCCTACAAAAATGCATATTCGTACAAAACACCTGTAGGTTATGTACCCAATTCCGGATTTAATGAAAGCAATTTCGAAGGGCAAATTGGCCTGAATAAAAAATGGGGCTATGCCCATTTAGATGCATCCAGCTTCCGTACAAATATTGGCTTCTATGAGCCTGCAAGAAATGATGCCGGCGAGTTGATTCTTGAAGATGGGGATACATTTACAGACGCACAAAATAAAGACCGCAGCTTAGCTTATCCCAAGCAGGATATCCGCCATTATAAAATCGCCTTAAACAGTAATATCCTATTAGGTGAGGGAAGCTTAAAAGCGACCTTAGGTTATCAGCATAACCTGCGCAGAGAACTGGAAGAAGAAGGGGCTGGCAATGCTTTATTCCTCAACAGCTATACTTATAGCTATGATTTGAAATATTCTTTTAAGGAGGTAAATGGCTGGGCACCTGTAATCGGTGTTGCGGGCGAATATATCCATAGCTTAAATACTACCGGTGAAGAACAGCTGATTCCTGATTTCGATACACAGGCTTTTGGTGGCTTTGCTTATGTGAAAAAGACATGGGGTAGCAATACCTTTAACGCTGGTGCCCGTTTTGATTATAGAAAAATGACGGGTAAAGCTTTTGGTGGAGATTCTGAGTTTGATGCTTTCACGAATAAATTTTCGCATGTTACCGGTGCTTTGGGTTATACCCATGAATTTAACGATGCACTAAGTTTTAAAGCAAATGCAGGAAGTGCATTCCGTGCTCCAAATGTGGCTGAGTTAGCTTCAAATGGTGTGCATGAGGGTGTATTTCGTTATGAAATAGGTAATGCCGCGCTTAAACCTGAGCAAAGTTACCAGTTTGATGCTTCTTTTGATTACCAGAATCAGTATGTCAGTGCAAGTTTAGGTGGCTTTGCCAATTACATCAACAATTATATTTATTACAGCAATAGCGGCCAGTTAAGAGAATCAGGCGGGGATGAATATCCGGTCTATAATTTTGTGCAGGATAACGCTTTTCTACGTGGTATAGAAGCTTCCTTAACTTTACACCCGGTTAGCTTTATACACTTTGAAAACGGCTTTTCTTACACAAGGGCAACCAACCGTACAACAAAAGAGTCCCTGCCGTTTATTCCGGCTGCTGCTTTACGTAACGAATTACGCTTTGAGCCAAAAATTGCCGGGGCGACTAATTCTTATCTATCTGTTGGTATTGACAATTTCTTTAAGCAACCTAAGATTGATAGTTTTGAACAGGCATCTTCAGGTTATACCTTGTTAAATGCGGCAGTTGGTACAACATTAAAATTGAGCAAATCTCAGGATATCACCTTGTATGTGTCTGGCAAAAATCTGCTGAACAAAGCTTATTATGATCATTTGAGTCGTTTTGCTCCGGGACGTTTAAGTACTGAAGATCCGGGTTTTGGTATTTACAACCAGGGGCGTAATGTAACTTTTGGCGTGAACCTGCCCTTTACATTGAAAAAATAGAATTAATAATACACTAACAAAGCTCTGTTTTGAAGTGCCCTGATAAGTGTCTAACTTTTTTGACACGTCAAAACAGGGCTTTGTTGTAAAATATACGTTAATCAGAACTTTTGGAGCCCTCCAGATGTTTGTAGGTTAAACCTGGTTTTATATGTTCAGAAAATTCCCCTCACTTGCTGTTTGCTTATTTTGTCTTTCCTTTTCTGCTTTGGCGCAGCAGGTAGATACGCTTTCTATCACGCTCGAAAATGTTAAATATGCTTATCCGGTAAGGTATATGCCCATCCATACAGAGGGACAGGATATCAGGATGGCCTATATGGATATTCCGGCTGTACAAAATGCGAATGGCAGAACCGTTGTGCTTTTCCATGGTAAAAACTTCGGTGGTTATTATTGGACAAACGTAATTAAAGCTTTAACCGGACGCGGTTTCAGGGTAATTGTGCCTGATCAAATTGGTTTCGGGAAGTCGTCCAAGCCCTTTATCCATTACAGTTTCCACCAGATGGCCAGATGGAATAAAGCCTTACTGGATACCTTAGGTATACAAAAGGCAAATATCCTTGGACATTCAATGGGGGGGATGCTGGCCACACGTTTTGCCCTCATGTATCCGCAAACGACAGAGAAATTGCTGCTCGAGGATCCTATTGGACTAGAGGATTACCGTCAGTTTGTCCCTTATGCAACTACAGAGGAGCAATATAAAACTGAACTGAAGTCGACCGCAGAAAGTATCAAAAAATATTACCAAAGCTCATATTTCACGATGTGGAAGCCAGAGTATGATGAGCTGGTCAGGATAGGTAGTGGCGTCACCTTTAGTGCAGATTATCCGCGTTGGGCAAAAGTTGCAGCGATGACGTTCACAATGATTTATGAGCAACCTGTAGTGTACGAGTTCCCGAATATTACAGTACCTACCGTTTTATTTATCGGAAAAGAAGATAAAACCATAGTTGGTAAAGGTTTGTTGAGTCTGCAGGAACAGGCTTTACACGGTCAGTATAAATTGCTGGGCAAACAGACTGCGGCAAAAATCCCGAAAGCTAAACTCATCGAATTTGAAGGCAGCGGGCACATTCCGCATCTGGAAATACCCACTGAATTCATTGTTGCACTTTTAGGCAGCCTGTAGTTATTTTTTAGCAGGATCCTGTGAAAAGGTCTCTGCCAGTATGCCGTACAAATCAGGATGTTTCTCTTTGAACTGATCAGGTTTCTCAAAGAAGTATTCTGATACTACGGCTAAAAACTCTGCCTCATTGGTAATTGCATAAGGATTGATATCTGATTTCCCCTGTTCAATTTTATTGATTTCCTGATGGATGAGTTTTACCCAGGGAATAATATACTGATGCGGCATGAGGTTTTCAGGGATGCCATCCGTGGCACCATCAGATTTATCCAGCAGATGTACAAACTCATGGATAGCGGTATTTTCCTTATCCGCGGAAATAGAGAAACCCTGCCGTAGCGCAGAACGGGACAGGATCATTTGCCCGTTCATATATCCCGTGCCCACCATTCCCAGAATGCTGCGGTCGCCCCCCTCAAACTGAAAGTCTTTATTGAAAGTATCAGGATATAGAAGTACACTGCTCAGGTTCTGATACTTCCAGTAATCAAATCCAAAAGTCGGAATCACTGCACTTGATGCAATAAGCACACGGTCTATCAGCTCTATTTCTATGCCTACGCCTTCAATGCGCACATCAGTTAAGAAGGCCTGTACCAGTTTTTCAAATTTAATGCGGTCAGCATGATCAAGATGCTGATAATACGCAACATGTGCTGTCAAAAGCTGACTCATGCCGCTGTCGGCCGCCTGATTCCCAGCAGTCACTTTTGTTCTCTTTTTTCGGAATATGAAGTACATCGCGATCAGGAGTACTGCAATCAATATCAGATAAGGCGTCATTTATTTAGCTTCCAATATTTCCAATTGTGTGATAATCTGTGCCGGAGTGATTGGATAGGGTTTTTCGTTAACTATAGCTTCATAAACGGCTTCGAAAAGTGGTAAATAAGTCGCCGCATCTGATGGGACCAGCTCGTGTGTTTTCTCTCCGTTTTTATTGATCAGCGTCAACCTGCCTTCTTTCCCTTTAGCTTCTATGCCGAAACCAGGTTCGTTCGGTTTGATGCCTAATAATAATTGCTCTTCCTGTACGTCGGCCCTTTCTTTAACAAAACTTCCATTTTCTCCATGTAATACAAAAGCAGGTTGTACATCTGAAATCAGCATGTTGGAATGAACAAATACATTTACACTGTCAGGGTAAGCCAGATGAATAGAAAAATAATCATCTACCTGTGTGTTCTTCCTGTTTTTGCCCAATATTTTATGAAAACTATCTGGTTTGCCAAAAATGCTCAGCACCTGGTCAAGCAAATGCGGACCAAGGTCATATTGTAATCCGCTCGCCGCTAAAGGCTCTTCTTTAAAACTTTTTACACCAATGGCTGCTTTGTACCTGTCAAATCTGAAATGAACTTCTGACAGTTTACCTAATGTACCTGCTGAAATAATGTTTTTCACCGCGGTAAAGTCGCTGTCCCATCTTCTGTTCTGGTAAACAAAAACTTTTTTATCCAGCTTTTCAGCCAGGCCAAAAATTTCTGCTGCCTCTGCAGAGCTGGCCGTAAATGGCTTTTCTACCAGAATATGTTTGCCTGCATTTAAGGCTTTTTTTGCGTAGTCGTAATGTGTAAAATTGGGCGTGTTAATTACAATTAAATCAATTGATTCATCTGCCAGTAAATCTTCCGTGCTGTTATAGCTGATGATTCCGGGATAGTCTTTTTCTGCAGCTTTCTGATTACGTTCAGTTACTGCATGCAGTTTAAAACCGGAATGTGCA
Organism: Pedobacter sp. MR2016-24; assembly: GCF_026239655.1. GTDB lineage: Bacteria > Bacteroidota > Bacteroidia > Sphingobacteriales > Sphingobacteriaceae > Pedobacter. Next base: position 336,076 of record NZ_JAPIVO010000001.1, read on the forward strand.
TGAAGAAAAGGACCGTGAAATACCTTGCCGGACATGCCATAAGCCATAAGGCCTGTTGAGATTACTCTATCCATTTATATTTGTTTTTATCTGCTAAATTAACCAATCCTAAAGATTAAGGTTTAATTATAATGTCATAAACCTTGCTAGAGTTCCTATCTTTGCACTATGAAACCCGCAGAAACTAATGCAAAATGGAAAATCCTGCAGCAAAAAATTGCTCAGGAGTTCGACTCAGATATACCGGATTTAAAAGTCATATTATTCTTAATTGGTGTTCAGGAGTTGGGTAAGGGACCGGGCAAATACAGTAAACGTCAGAAAGAAGAGCTGATGCACATTGCTACCTGTCGTTTACTAAGTGAGATGGGCTTTTATGAATTGGAGGGACTTGATCAGGATGGGTGGCCACACTGGAAGCTGGTAAAAGCTGTGCCTTCATTTGCGATGATGGAACAGGAAATGCTGCTGAAATCGCTGGCTATCCTATATTTTGAAGATATCTATCAATAACAATACAGATAGATCCGATATTCTTTTACATAAAAAAACCGGAGGCCATTAGCCTCCGGTTTTTTTATGCGTATTTCTACTACTAGTTAGCTTGTGCAGCTGCTTCTTTTTTCAACTGATCGTTTGCAACAATAACAACTTCAACCCTACGGTTAGCTGCTCTTCCTGCATCAGTAGTATTATCTGCAATCGGCTCAGCAAATCCTTTACCAGCTGTAGTTAAACGAGATGAAGGTACACCCTGTGCAACAGCATAAGCTTTAACAGCCGCAGCTCTTTTCTGAGAAAGACCCAGGTTATAAGCTTCTGTACCTTTGTTATCTGTGTGTCCGATAATTTTAATCTCTGTGTTTGGATATTCGTTCAATGATCCGGCTAAAGATTTAACGTTATCTTTTGCTTGTGCTTTAAGATTTGCGCTATCGAAATCAAACAAAATACCACTGTCGAATTTAACAATGATACCTTCGCCTTCACGTGTTACTTCTGCATTTGGTATAGCAGTTTTGATTTCAGCTGCCTGTTTGTCCATTCTTTTTCCAATGAAACCACCAGCAGTACCACCAACAGCACCACCAATAATAGCTCCAACAGCAGTATTACCAGCTTTTTTACCAATGATAGCGCCTAATACACCACCAGCAGCAGCACCAATACCAGCACCTTTTTGAGTTTTTGTTAAACTATCGCATCCCTGAAATGCCATAGCAGTCATTGCAAGAGCGATACTAAATGTTGCTATTTTAAATTTTGAAGTAATCATGGTTATCATATTTTTTGTTAATACAGGCAGTAAATCAAACGTGATGCCAAGTATAGGTTTTTTAACATTTATTGTATTAAAACAGAAATATTGCACGAATTAAGGTGAACAATTGTCATGCTCAAGGCAGGTTTTGTTTAACTGACTACAATTCTGTACAACGTATTATCCCGAAAAGTATGTTTCCAGTTCGTTTAAGGTGTTTTTGTCAGTAAGGAGATCTTTAATGATCTTTCCTTTCTCAAATAGTATAATACGGCTGCAAACATCAGTTACATGGTTAAGGTCATGACTGGAGATCAGTGTGGTCAATTTATGACTGCCTGTTAACGACTTTAGGTATGTTTTAAGTCTGATTTGAGTAGTAGGATCCAGATTTGCAAAAGGCTCATCGAGAATCAGTAATTCAGGTTGCTGCATTAGTGCTGCAGAGATACCCACTTTATTCTGATTTCCTTTGGAAAAATCTCTGATATACTTTCCATTATCCAGGATCTCACCATTAAAAAACTCTTCATATTGATGAAGGTATACTTTTACATCGGTTTTCGTCATCTGATGCAGGGAACCAATAAATATGAAGTATTCTTCCGGGGTAAGATAATCGATCAGAAAACCCTCATCAAGATAAGAAGCAGTATAGTTTTTCCATTGGTCATTAGCTGCAACGTTCTGCTGTTTTGAAAGAATTTCTCCTGTATCCGGACGGATCAGGTCGAGCAGCATTCTGAATAGTGTAGTTTTTCCCGCTCCATTATTACCCACAACGCCAATTGTTTCTCCGTCATTAACAAAGAGATATTCAATATCTACCACGGTCCGGTCGGCGTAAGTTTTTTTAAGGTTGTTTATTTCTAAGATCATGATTGTTCTCTAAATCCTTCAGCAATTGTATATTTTCTCTTGTTAAATTCTTTCACCAGAAAGGTAAGCCAGAATTCGCGGGTAAAAAAGCCTGCAATACCCAGTATAGCGATTCCCGCTAGTCCCCAATAGGGATTGCCTATAGCGGTCAGTGGTATATATATGACATATGGCGATAAAAGCAGCGGTATTGACATGATCATTGAGGTAGCCCCAACTCCCTGCCAGTTAAAGCTGGCTCCTTTTTTCAAGTCTATATACTTTGAATTGCGCGTTGCAAAATACAGGACGATGACCGTGCCTATCCCGATATTGTAGAAATAGGCCGCCAACTGTACTGCCAGGATTTTCCAGCTCATCAAGCCATACAGACTTGTGATGATAGTCAGCAACGTTGAGGAGATGGTCAATAGTAGAAATTTGGCCCTGAAAAAGGTGCTGATATTAGTTTTATTGGCTAACATTCCGTCAAACTCCGCTCCCTGCCAGCCAAACATAAATTGTCCGTAAAGTATGATCATATTTCCTGTCATAAATATGGCCGGGAAAAGCAGCATCCAGAACTGGTTATTGTCGATCACGTCTTTTTTGTAAAGCAAAATACCATAGAATAGGAAGATAAGCCCTTTAGATACCGTAGCACGCGGACGTTTATTCCGTAATATCAATTTGATCTCCAGCGCTACCAGTGTTCCCGCCTCGCCAAACCTGTCCAGAAAAGGATAATCGGTACCCGATTTTTTACCTGTACTTGATTTTAGCTCTTCGATATAAAGGTTGTTATTGAGGTACTGCGCATTGATCATAAACATGGCTACGGCAAGAATAATGATTAACAGTCCAAACGCTGGTTGTAAGGCGACGTAATGGAATACACTATTTGATAAAATTGCTATAGAAAGCACTTTGAAATATTCCAGTAAACCCAGCGTAACGAGTAAGAAGAATCCTGCTAATACGATTTTTGCATTTCCGGCTGAGATCCTCTTAAAATACAGTGCGGCATAATTGTTAAAAATCATGAGGGAAAAAATGACCAGCAGATACATTATACAGGCAAATACACCATAATCATCGCTGATAATAAGGATACAAAATGGAAAGAATACCAGTAGTGGAATAATATTGAAAGCAGAGAAAAGAGCCCTGATATTTAAAAAATTTACCAGTTTACTTCGGGGAATGTTAAGGTGCAGGTAAGGTACAACAGCTAAGGTTGGCAGTTCCTGCATCTGGAGGCGCGCAAGAAAGTCTATTGCAAAAAAATAGAGTATCATGCCATTAAATACCTCAACGGTATCCTTACCAGGAAGGAAATGTGCAATCAGGTTTTCCATTTGGTAACCTATCAGGATGGCTACCACAATAATATACAGTGCCAGTAGACCCATAATGACCTGAGCAGCGATTACACTGCCTTTTCCGCTTGATCTCCAGAAGCTGGTCCACTGGTGACTTAAAAAAGTTAAGAGCATAAATGATTAGTAATTGTACTTGTCCTTCCAGTTTTGTTTTAGTTTCTCCCTTAATTTATCTTCTGCAGGATTTTTTCCCGGATCATAGAGTTTGGTTCCGCTGATCAGATCCGGCAGATATTCCTGCGGGGCAAAATTTCCTTCGTAGCCATGTGAATATTTATAATCTTTCCCATAGCCAATGTTTTTCATCAGTTTAGTGGGTGCGTTTCTGATATGGAGCGGGACAGGCAGATTCCCGGTTTGTTTGACCAATTGCTGCGCCTTATTAATCGCTTCATAAGAGGCATTGCTTTTTACAGATGATGCCATATAAGTAACCGCCTGTGCCAGAATAATTCTTGCCTCAGGGTAACCAATTACATTTACTGCCTGAAAGCAGTTGTTTGCCAATAGCAGGGCATTGGGATTCGCATTCCCTATATCTTCAGCAGCAAGAATGAGCAGCCTTCGGGCAATAAAAAGAGGATCTTCCCCACCTTCTATCATTCTGGCCAGCCAATAAACTGCTGCATTGGGATCGCTGCCTCTGATGGATTTGATGAAGGCAGAAATAATATCATAGTGCTGTTCTCCCGCTTTATCATACAGCGCCAGATTTTGCTGTGCATGTTCCAGTACATTCTCATTTGTGAGTACAATTTTTTTACCGCCAATACCATTTACCGCAATTTCCAGCACATTGAGCAATTTTCTGGCATCACCGCCAGATAAACGGATGAGTGCTTCATGGTCTTTTATGGTGATATCTTTTTCTTTCAGGACTACATCCTGTTTAATCGCTGTATGGAGTAAACCTGACAGTTCCTGTTCGTCCAGCGACTTCAATATGTACACCTGTGAGCGCGATAATAATGCGGAAATTACTTCAAATGAAGGGTTCTCAGTGGTAGCTCCTATTAAGGTAACTAAACCACGCTCTACAGCGCCCAGTAAACTGTCCTGTTGAGATTTACTGAACCGATGGATCTCATCTATGAATAAGATGGGCAAACCCAGCAGACTGTCTTTTAACAAAGCGGCTTTATCAATCACCTCGCGGATATCTTTAACCCCTGAATTGATGGCACTCAGATTAAAAAAGGGGCGATCTAAAGTCTGGGAGATAATATAGGCCAAAGTTGTTTTTCCCACTCCCGGAGGTCCCCAGAAGATCATGGAAGGCAACTGGCCACTTTGAATAGCTTTTCGCAATACTGCATCGGGCCCTACCAGGTGCTGCTGACCAACATACTCGTCCAGATTTTGTGGACGCATGCGTTCTGCTAAAGGGGGTAGGTTCTGCATAATCATAAAGATAAAAAAACAGGAGCAACAAATATTGCTCCATGCTTGTGATTATTGTGAGTTTGGCGTTCCGCCAGCCACTTTAGGTTTCTTTTTCCAGAATTTGCGCTTAGGCTTAGTGGCGTCAGACCTTTCCGGCCTGTCGGTGCCCGGCGTTCCTGTTGAAGCTGTTTCAACTGGTGCAGCGCCCAAGTGTTCTGGTAATGGCATTCTGTCTATAGTCTTGCCAATCAGCTTTTCTATATTTGCAAACTTTCGTTTGTCCTTATCATTTACCAGGGTGATTGCGGTGCCTGTAGTCGCCGCTCTTGCTGTACGGCCAATCCTGTGGATATAATCTTCAGGATCATGTGGCACGTCAAAGTTAATCACCAGAGAGATTCCTTCCACATCAATACCTCTTGAAAGTACATCCGTACCAATTAAAACAGGTACACGTTTGTTCTTAAACTCCGATAAAATTGCTTCTCTTTCTTTCTGTCCCAGGTCTGAGTGGAAAGCCTCAGCTTTAAATCCAAGTCCGCGGAATACCTTACCCAGGTTCTTCACCTTTTCCTTTGTCGAGGCAAAGATCAGGATACTCGGGAAGTCCACATTTTTCATCAGCTCAGTCAGTAATTTTACTTTCTGCGTATCATGAACAATGTAGGCTTGCTGGTTAATACCTGCAGCTGGTTTTGAAATGGCAATACTGATCTGCTCAGGCTCTTTTAGCAGAGTTCCTGCAAGCTTTCTGATTTTAGGCGGCATCGTGGCAGAGAATAAAACTGTCTGCCTTTTTTCCGGAAGAAAGCTTACAATACGCATGATATCGTCGTAAAAACCCATATCAAGCATTCTGTCAGCCTCATCTAAAACAAGGTGCTGCAACTGATCGAGCTTAAGCAGGCCAGATGACAGATGAGAAATTAACCTGCCCGGTGTAGCGATAATAATATCGACACCTTCACGCATGGAGCGTTTTTGCTGCTCATAGGCAATTCCGTCACCACCACCATAAACTGTTAAAGAACTGATATTTGTAAAATAGGAAAGTGCCTCTACCTGTAAGTCTATCTGCTGTGCAAGTTCACGTGTAGGTGCCAGAATAAGGGTGTTATTATGGCGGTCTTTCGTCTCACTGATCATATTCATAATAGGGAGCAGATAGGCGCCGGTTTTACCCGTACCTGTCTGTGCACACGCTATCAAGTCTTTTTTAGCGATGATCAAAGGAATCGCTTCCTGTTGTATGGGGGTTGCATTTCTGAAACCCATTGCTAATAAACCCTCTAATAAGTCAGGGTTAAAATTAAAATCTTTAAAATCCAATATACTTCTTGTTATTCGTAACGGTATTTTATAAAAGTAGCTTTTATTTTTCTACTATTTTATTTGTTTTTATCTGCGTAACCAAATACTTTTTGAAGTAAGGTAGTTGAGCGTGCGTTCATGTTGTTCCTTATGGTCAGTTCTTCCTGTGCAACCTGTATAAACATGCCCTCAATAGCTTTTTGTGTCACATATCCAGACAGGTCGGTATTAACGGGCTTTACGAGCGGTAATTTATTATATTTTCCTGCGGCATCACCCCAATATTTTGTTGCTCCTACTTTGCTGAGGCTGTTGGTTACTACAGGACTAAATTTTGCTGTCAGCTGAGCGGTAGTCACTCTTTTGAAGTATTCCGTTGCAGCATCCTTATTGCCCAGTAAAATGTTTGTTGCATCCGTAATCGTCATCTGTTTAATAGCAGAAACAAAAATTGGCTTTGCTTCTTTTGCAGCATCTTCTGCAGCTCTGTTTAAACTCAGGATAACATTATCTGCCAGGGAGCCCAAACCAATTGAACGTAGTGTTTTCTCTACTTTTTGCGCTTCCGGCGGAAAGAGCAATTTAACCGCAAGGTTGCCTAAAAAGCCGTCTTTTGCAGAAAGCTGGTCAGCTCCTTTCGATGTGCCTATCTCTAGTGCCTGTTTGATACCCTGACCTATCTCCAGTGCACTGGGGTTAGCCGTAGTGGGTAATTGTTTGAGTATGTTTCCTAGTTTCGACTGACTCTGTACGTCACAGCTGCTCAAAATAACGGTGCAGATGGCCAGGAAGAATAAATTAATTTTATGCATTGATTTGATATATATCCAATAATAAGCAAAACTCTGGCCATTATGTAATTAACATGTTATTTTGACAATCCTTTTTAATTTTTCCCTGCAGAGTCAGAAAATATTTTTATACTTGAAAAGAATTTTCCTTCCCATATACTTTGAAGTTTATAAAAAACACATCCAGGATTAAAGAGCAGAGCGACGCAATGCTGCTGGCACAGTACAAAAGTACCGGTGATCTGGAGATATTGGGTATTCTCTATAACCGCTACATGCATCTGGTGTTTGGTGTGTGCCTCACTTATTTCAAAGAAGAGGAGCCAAGCAAGGATGCTGTGATGCAAATTTTTGAGGAACTGATTGTGAAGCTGAAAATCCATGAGGTGCAGAATTTTAAAAGCTGGCTGCATGTGCTGACAAGGAACCACTGTCTGATGGCACTGCGGAAGGCTGCAAAGAATAACACGGTATCTATTGATGATACATTTGTGGAAAATACAGAATTTGTGCATCTTGATATAGAAGATACAAAAGAGAATCAGCTTACGGTGATGGAAAAATGTATGGAAACATTACCAGAAGAGCAAAGGGTGAGTGTAGACCTGTTTTATTTGCAGGAAAAATGTTATAAAGAGGTGGCAGAGATTACCGGATATGAAATGCTCAAAGTAAAGAGTTATATTCAGAACGGGAAAAGAAACCTGAAAATTTGTATAGAAAAAAACAGCAGTGAGTAACGATTGGTTAGATATAGAATTACTGGAAGATTACCTGGATGGTAAACTTGATGCTAAAGCTATGCATCGGATTGAACGACAGGCGCTGGAAGATCCTTTTGTTGCGCAGGCACTGGCAGGTTTAAGTGAATCTCCAAAAAGGGTTTCTGCTTCGGTATCAATTCTTCAGAAACAATTGTACGAGCGTATTGCACAGCAACAGGTAGTTCAGAAAGAAAGTGTATTTACCTGGCAGCGACTCAGTGTTGCCGCTGCCGCTGCGGTGATGTTTACATCTGTCAGCATCCTGTTTTTTATGCGTGATAAAGAAAATCGCAGGCAACTGGCTAAAAACGAACCTAGAAAAATAGAAGTAAACATAGCGCCATCACCTGCCGCAGTAGATTCTGCTAAAAGCGATGCATATGCGGCTAATATTACTGCTGAAGCTGCAACACCAGTTATGATGGCTAAAACGGCACCTGGAAGGACAAAGCAGGTTCAGGCCGAAATAAGTCCGGATACCACTGTTTTAAATTCTGCCATGGCTAAAGTTGCCACTGTCTCCAGCGCAAGAGTAGCTGCCGTAGCCGCCCCTGCTGTATCTACGCCTATTGGTGGTTGGGCAGCATTCGATACTTACCTGACTGATAATAATAAATTGGGTGCAGTAAAAGCAGGTAAGTTTGTAGAACTGAGTTTCCTGATTGACAGCGATGGTAATCCTTCGGATATAAAAATTGAAAAAGCTGCAGGCAAAGAGTTTGATGATGAAGCTTTGCGTCTCATCAAGGAAGGACCTAAATGGGAAAGGCCCGCTACACCGGAAAGCAGGATGACTTATACGATCTCATTTTAAAAAGAAAATCCCCTCAGCATCTGCTGAGGGGATTTTCTTTTTAATTTTATATAACTTGTATTGTCTAAAAGAACAGATCGATTATTTTAAAGATGATCACTGCAAGTACACCGGAAACAGGAATCGTTAAGATCCATGCCCATAATAAACTTACCGTAACGCCCCATCTAACGGCAGAAACCCTTTTCAATAAACCAACACCTACAATAGATCCTGTGATCGTATGCGTGGTAGAAACGGGGATTCCGAAATGTTCGGTGATACCCAATGTTACTGCACCTGCAGTTTCAGCAGCCACACCTTCAAAAGCATTTACTTTTGTGATTTTGGAGCCCATTGTTTTAACGATTTTCCATCCACCGCTCATTGTGCCTAATGATATTGCAGCATAACATGAGATAGGAATCCATTCCGGCATGGTGTCTCCTGTTTTTAAGACATTGGCAGCAACCATAGCTACATAAATAATCCCCATTACCTTTTGTGCATCGTTACCGCCATGCGTGAAACTTAATGCTGCTGAAGAGATCAGCTGTAACCTTTTAAACCATTTTTCTGCGGTTGATGGTCTTGAATTTTTTGAAATATGAAGCAGGATGATGGAAATAATCACTGAAATCACCATACCTATTACCGGTGCAAGTACTATAAATGCAATTACTTTCAGTATTGGAGCCAGGTTAATGGCAGACATGACACCGATACCCATTGTTGAGGCTTTTGCCATTCCTGCGCCTGCAAAACCACCGATGAGGGTGTGAGAGGAACTTGAAGGTATACCATACCACCAGGTAAATAAGTTCCACACTATAGCAGCAACCAAACCTGCCAGGATAACCTCCAGGGTGATAAAGTTTTCTACCACAGTCTTCGCTATTGTATTTGCAACTTTATGGTCTGTAAAATAAAAATAGGCGGCAAAGTTAAAAAGTGCTGCCCATAATACAGCCTGAAAAGGAGTAAGGACTTTTGTTGATACCACGGTGGCGATTGAATTTGCCGCATCGTGGAAACCATTGATATAGTCAAAACCAATAGCTAATATAATTACAACAACCAATAAGGTAGTTACCATTTTCGTATTTTTTTAAGCGTTCTTAACGAGTATAGATTCCAGCACATTCGCGGCATCTTCACATTTATCTGTTGCCATTTCAAGTGTTTGGAGAACTTCTTTTTGCTTGATCAGCTCAATTGCATTAGTTTCAAACTCGAACAATCTTGCAATAGCAATATTACATACATAATCAGCCTGGTTTTCACCACTGTTAATACGTACACAAGCATCAGCAATTACGCGTATATTTTTAAAGCTTCTCAATTCCTTGATCGCTTTGTCTAAATCTGTACACATTTCTACCAGCAGTTCTGCAAGTTTGATCATCGCATCACCAATGTTAGTGATATTATATAATTCAATATTACTGGCAGAAGCATGGATATAATCAGCGATATCATCAACCGCACTGGCTAAGGCATGTATATCTTCCCTGTCAAATGGCGTAATGAAGTTTTTACTTAATTCCAGGAAGATAGAATGCGTGATGTCGTCTCCAACATGCTCTAAACGCTCAATTTCTTTGATATACTCTTTTCTTTTTTCAAGGTCTTTCGCACTTAAAGCAAGAAAAAGCGCTTCTGAGATCTTCAATACATTACTTCCGGCTTGTTCAAAAAGCGGTTGGAATTTTTTGTCTTTGGGTGTAAAGAACTTAAAGATGTTATTCATGTTAACTATAAAATATGATTACAAAAGTAGCAAGCCTATGTTAAGTTAGTGTTAACTGTTAACATTAAATGCGTTTTTCTTTAAAATTAGCCAAGTTTTTGTAAGGTAAACGCGAAAGTAGTACCAATTTGCAGAGTGCTTCTTACTGATATAATCTGCTGATGTGCCTCTAATATGTGTTTAACGATGGCCAGACCCAGACCGGTTCCACCGACTTCTCTCGACCGGTGAGAGTCGATCCTGTAAAAACGTTCAAATAATCTGGAAAGGTGTTTTTCATCAATTCCAATCCCGTCATCAGTCACTTCAACCAGATATTGATCATGTAATTCAAAAATCTTTATGGCAGTTGAGCCGTTTGTATTTCCATATTTAATGGAATTGGAAATAAGATTAATCATTACCTGCCTGATCTTCTCCCTGTCTGCATTCACAAAAGCCGGGTGCATATATTTCTCTTTAAAAAAGAGTTTAATGTCTCTTTTTTTTGCTTTGTCTTCCAGGCTCTCCATTACTTCTTTTGCCAGTAATACAAAGTCAAATTTCTGATAATCAATAGGGATTTCTCCTGTCTCAAGTTTAGAGATAGAATCAAGGTCGTTAATCAGGTAACTGAGGCGCTCTACGTTCTTTTCTGCTTTCTTCAGGAATTTTACTGCCATCTCAGGATCATCGATCAGGCAGTCCTGCAAAGTTTCTATATATCCCTGAATAGCAAATAGCGGAGTTTTAAATTCATGTGAAACATTGGAAAGGAATTCTTTCCTGAACTGCTCTTGTTTTTTTAGGAGGTCTATTTCCTTTTTTTTTGCTCCTGCCCATTCTTTTACTTCATTTTCTACATCATTAATAGGATCTGAACTTACATATTCTCCTAAAGCATCTTTAAGGTCCTTACCCAATTTCAGGTTATGGATCAGCTTATAGATGAGTTTGATTTTAGAGTATATATATTTTTCAAGCAGGTAGTAAAACATGATAAAACTCGTAATAAAGGACACTCCGAAAGAAACCAGCATAAAATACCAGCTTTGCTGAAAGTGAAAATTTACCAGCCCGATAGACAGGCCTACTGCCAGTGCAGTGATTAATACGAGAATGCTTAACTTCATAGAGGCAATTTACAAGATAATTTTAAAATTCCATGTTAAGTTTTAAGCCCTTGATTTTATAGCTATACTTGTTTTTCAGTCAGGTATTTCCAATACCTCTTTGGTACATGCTGTACATGCAGTTTTGTATTTTTTCTTGCCGGAATATTGGCACTTTTAAAATAATCCTTCCATAGTAATGCATACAGTCCTTCTTTCTCCGAGAGTACATGCGCAGAAGATTGTAAGAGAGTTGGCCTTTCCTTGAAATCTATATTGATTTCTTCTACTTTATCTAAATCGTAAAACAAACCATAGTTTCTCTTGATGTCATAAATAATCCATTGCTGATCTGCATAACGGTTTCTGAAATGGTTCATGATGAGTGGTAAAACATTAAAATCAGGATCTATACCGCAGTAAAATATGCCATCTGCGGTGTGCTGGAACCGGATAAAAGCTTCCATCCTGTGTTTCTCCCTTTCAACTTTCCTGGCAATCTGACTCAGTAGCAATACATCCGGATTACCATAGTTTTTTTCTGCTCCCGGCGGGTTAACAAACAGGTAACAGCTAAATTCAAATAATGCAGTATAAGCTTCTTCCAGTTCTGATAGGTAAGTGCAGTAAAACCGGCGAATCCAGTCCTTCGCTAATTTGCCCTGTAAGCCTTTCCAGACCCGCTCTGCTTTTTTAGGATCATTATGAATAAATAGCGGAGTAGTGAAAGCTTCGGGTTGAAAAGTAGCTTCTGGCTTCAAACATATTTTTCCGGGCTTGCGCTCAAACCACTCAAAAACTGTACAAAGCAAGCCTTCAAAACTGCCATCGAAAACGTAGATTTCCATTTAAAAAAGAATAAGTTGACTGGTATCCGTCTTCAGGTATTTACTCTGGCTTTCAGCAAGAATAAATGATTTAATTTGAGTACCCTGAAAATCCTTGAGCTGGTAAGGCGTATCTGCACATTTGATAAAATGTTTTGCACGGTTATAGGAAACACCTATCTTTTTTAACTGATCGATACGCAGTTTCCCGAACTTCCTGGCCTGTACAATTTTTTTTGCAGAGCCTACGCCAATGCCCGGAACACGAAGGATTACTTTATATGCAGCTACATTAATATCTACCGGGAAGTGCTGCAGGTTACGCAGCGCCCAGCTTAATTTTGGATCAATATCAATATCCAGGTGTGGATTGGCATCATTCAGGAGTTCATTGACGTGAAATCCATAGAAGCGCATCAGCCAATCTGTTTGATAAAGTCTGTTCTCCCTGACCAATGGTGGTTGTGTGCCAAGAATAGGCAGCCGGTTATCGTTGCTGATAGGAATATAGCCGGAATAATAGACGCGTTTCAATGAGAAATTCCGATAGTAGGCATCAGCAGTATGCATAATGTCTTTGTCAGTTTCTGGTGTTGCGCCAATGACCATTTGCGTACTCTGACCGGCAGGAACAAATTTAGGAACACTTTTAATCAGTTTGCGCTCTTCTTTAAACTGAACAATTTGATTTTGAACAAAACCCAGGGGTTTGATCACATCCTGGTGACTTTTATCGGGTGCGAGCAGTTTTAATCCGCTCTCGGTTGGCATTTCCAGATTTATACTCATCCGATCAGCATACATTCCTGCTTCACGGATCAGTTCTTCACTTGCCCCTGGAATAGTCTTTAAATGGATGTAGCCATTAAAACGCTCTTCCAGTCTTAATTTCTTAACTACCCTGAGCAAACGCTCCATGGTGAAATCGGCATTTTTAAAAATACCTGAACTCAGGAATAAGCCTTCGATGAAATTTCTGCGATAAAAGTTCATGGTCAGCTGTACAACTTCCTCTACAGTAAAGGCCGCTCTTTCGATATCATTGCTTTTGCGGGACACACAATAGGCACAGTCAAAAATACAATGGTTAGTCAACAGAATTTTTAATAAGGAAACGCACCTGCCATCTTCCGTGTAGGTATGACAGATGCCAGAGGCGTGACTGTCGCCAAGCCCTTTATTATCATTTTTTCTATTCCCTCCACTGGAGGAACAGGAGACATCATACTTTGCCGCATCGGCAAGAATGTTAAGTTTTTCTCTAATACGTTCTGACATAGGTATATGTGATTGCTAACAAATATAGTATATTTATACTAATAAAATTAGCTAATCATACCCCTTTAGGGAATAATTCTAGATCAGACCTTCCCATTCTTTATAAAACTGATCCAGGTAGTGTAACATGAAGTCGTGCCGCTGACCCGCAATCTTTCTGCCTTCAGCTGTTTTCATCAGGTCTTTCAGCCTGAGTAGTTTCTCGTAAAAATGGTTGATTGTGGGTGCTGTCGTGTTTTTATAAGCTTCTTTGCTCATATTCAGATCAGGTACGATAGCCGGATCATACATCAGCCTGTTTTTAAAACCACCATAGGTGAATGCCCTGGCTATACCAATAGCCCCGATTGCATCTAATCTGTCCGCATCCTGAACAACATCAAGTTCTTTAGAATAGAATGTTATATGGCCAAGGCTGGCCTTATAACTTAAGTTACGGATGATTTGCTGTACATGAAGGATTGTTTCTTCTTTCAGCAACAGCGTCCTGAGAAAGTTTCCTGCTGTAATCGGACCGATTTCTTCATCGCCATTATTAAATTTACTGTCTGCAATATCATGTAATAAGGCGGCTAAAGCAACAATTAAATGATCGCCCTGCTCAGCCTTATTGATATTCAGGGCAGATTTATATACCCTCTCAATATGAAACCAGTCGTGCCCTGCTTCCGCTCCGGCAAGTGTTTCCTTTACAAAAGCGACTGTTTTCTCTATTATTTCATCAGTATTCAGTTCCATGCAGCAAAGATATCCGAATCCCGCCAGATTTTTCAGTTAACCGAAATTCCGGTAGATGGAGGCATCAGCTGAATTACATCTTTGTGATCTAATGAGATCAGTTGCATCACTTCAACTTCCAGTATAATCGCTATCTGAAATAATCTATCTAGTGTTATTTTACTGTAACCCAACTCAATTTTACTGTAAGCATTCTGAGAAATCAGCAGTTTTGCAGCCAGATAATCCTGTGTATAATTTCTAAATTCTCTAATCTTTCTAATGTTGCCCGCAACAATTTTCGGCTTTAATTCAGTAGTTTCTTTCATAAGAATATATTTTAATTGTTGTTCTTTATGAGTTGTCAGCTTAAAATAAATGCCTCTATAGCCCCCATAAGTCCAATTTATTCTGTTGAGGAGTATTAACGAAAAAATATATAAGGCGGTTTTCGGCAGGGATTATCAGGAACCCTTTCACCAGGATATAAGTAGATAATCGCCTACGTCTTTTGGCTGTGAAGGGTTCAAAGAAATGTAAAACGCAAAGGTGTAATGTATTCCTGTAGGTTGTTCGCAATGTGACCGCTTCGTGATCCTTAATCTTGTCATTCGCGTTAATGTTTAAAACATAAACAAAAGAAAAATAAACTGAGTTTTTGTAGAGGCGTAGCCGAAAACCTAAAATAGAGTAGGCATAACCAAATAGATAAGAAAAATGAATTTTCAGGAATTGAATCAAAACGAAATGGCGGAGATTAATGGTGGCGGATTATTGGATGGTGGATTGTTAGGTGGCGGCACTTCAGGTAATATGCTTGGCGGCTTAACTAGCGGACTGGGTATTAATAATCTTTTGTCGATATCAAATGAAAGTACCAGTACTGGTGGCAACAAAACTTCTATCACAGTTGGTAATGGTTTAGGCCTGAATTTAGGCGGGATTTTAAACGGTCTTAACTTATAACGCACGCTATGTGCGAACGGTCATTAATGCTATTTTGTTGTTTTAAAAACACAACGTGAGGGCGTAATCTATTCAGTCAGGTTGTTTGATAAACAGGTCTTTACAAAACCCAATGGCCATTGTTCGCGTTATTTACCTAAACAAGCATGAAAGAATAAAATCTGATTTCTTGTATAGGAATAGCCGAAAACCTAAAATAGAGTAGGCAATTATTAAATAGTTGAAATTATGAAACTTCAAGAATTGAATCAAAACGAAATGACAGAAATTAACGGTGGCGGATTATTTGGAAACAGTGATTCTGCAAGTCAGGGTGGATTAAATGGTGCCCTGAGCATCGGAAATTTATTATCATTCTCTAATGAGACCCAGGATGGGGATGAGAGTTCTAAAAGTTCATTCTCCCTGGGTAATGGTATCGGTCTGAACTTAGGCGGTATCTTCAATAGTCTTCAAGGCTAAGAAAACGATTGTTTAATAAAAGCAACCAGCATAAAAGGGAGAAACTCACAAGTTTCTCCCTTTTGCTTTACAACTGGTACTAATTAAAATGCATCAGACTATTATAATCTCTAAACTTCTGTATCAGCATATAAAAACACATTATGGGTCCGCATAAATATATTTTTCCTCAGGAGATTATTGAAAATACGGCAGAATTTCATTTTCACAGCCACAATTCAACCACCAAAATAGTGTACCAGGCATTGCTGATTATACTTGCGGTCGCATTTGCAGGTCTTTTTTTTATAAAAGTGGATGTCAACGTAAAGAGCACCGGACTTTTCCGTCCACTGGAAGAGCGTAATGATATCAAACCATTAGTTTCAGGAAGGATAGATTCTGTATTTATCAGGGAAAATGCCCATGTGAAAGCCGGGCAGGTGCTGCTCACCATCAAAAGAGAATCGCTGGAAGGAAAAAACGACGTTTTACATCTGCAGCAAGCCGATGCAGATGCACAGCTTGACGATTTGGGAAAGCTGATTACTGCTTACAAAAAGAATGACTGGTCTAAAAGGCTAAAGCTGGAATCAGGTATTTACAGTCAGCAATATAGTCTGTTTATGCAAAGAATTGCAGAAGCGAGGTCACGTTATGCAGTGGCCAGAAGGAATCATGAGCGTTTTCTTTACTTGTACAGGCGACAAGCTGTGTCTGCGGTAGAATATGATGATGTAAAGCTTAAACTAGATAACATCAGTAATGAACTTTCACTGATAGGTGAAGATCAGGGGAGTAAATGGCAGACGGAACTGAATGCACTGAAGACGCAGACACGTGAGATGAGTTCTCAGGATGAGCAATATGCGGAAGAAAAGGAGTTTTACACCTTACGTGCAACGGTAACCGGCTCGATACAACAGCTAAAAGGTATCCAGCCGGGGAGTCTCATTAGTGCCAATGAATTGCTCGGGGAAATTTCCCCGGATTCGGGCATGATAGCCGAAACCTATGTATTGCCTAAAGACATTGGCCTACTAAAAATCGGAACAAGGGCAAGATTCCAGATCGATGCGTATAATTATAATCAATGGGGCATGGTAAGTGGCAAAGTGATGTCTATTTCAAATGACATTTTTATGGATGGCGGTAAACAACCCTATTTTAAAGTCAGGTGTTTACTGGACAATCATCAGCTCCAGCTAAAAAACGGTTATGTTGGAAAGATAAAAAAGGGGATGACTTTACAGGCAAGGTTTTATGTAACCCGCCGTACTTTATTCCAGTTATTGTATGATAAGGCCGATGATTGGCTAAATCCGAACGTATCTGTATCACCTGAAAAAGGAGGCGAAGCATGAGTGTATTTAAAAAAATAGTAGGATCCTTTAAAAACTATTTATCTGAACGGGATAAAAACAGGCGCATTATTGTGAAACAGCACGATGCGACTGATTGTGGTGCTGCTTGCCTGGCGTCTATCGCAGCACATTACGATCTTGATCTGCCTATCGCGCGCATCCGTCAGTTTGCTTCCACAGATACAAAAGGGACCAACGTACTGGGATTGATTGAAGCTTCCGGTAAAATCGGCTTCACGGCAAAAGGAGTTCGTGGTACTTACGAAAACCTGTTTAATATTCCATTACCGGTTATTGCACATGTTAACCAGCAAAACATGCCGCACTATGTGGTGATTTATAAAATGACGCAGTCTCATCTGGAAATTATGGATCCAGCCTACGGTGAAATGCAGAAGATTACACATGATGAATTCCGGCAAAAGTGGACAGGTGTATTGATCTTATTACTGCCTGGCGATGATTTCTCTGCCGGGAATGAGCGCATCAGTATTGAGCAAAGGTTTATTTATCTGCTTAAACCTCATCGTTCAGTTTTGCTCCAAGTGCTGGTCGGCTCTATTTTTTACACTATACTGGGTTTGTCCACTTCCATCTTTCTGCAAAAAATTGTAGATAATGTGCTGCCAGATGGCAATACAAATCTGCTGAACCTGATGGGAACGGTGATGATTGTAATTATTTTCCTGCAGATATTTATCAATCACGCAAAGGCATTGCTCACAATCAAGACCGGGCAGCAGATTGATGCGCGACTAATCCTGGGATACTACAAACATCTGCTGAAGTTGCCACAGCAGTTTTTTGATACAATGCGTGTTGGCGAGATTATATCCAGGATGAATGATGCAGTAAAAATACGTGCATTTATCAATGATGTCCTGATCGGATTTCTGGTAAACATATTCATCTTATTTTTCTCTTTCGCCCTGATGTTTACCTACTACTGGAAGCTTGCCCTGATCATACTCACTGTTGTGCCTTTATATGCTGTGATCTATTATTTTTCTAATAAGGTCAATAAAAATACCCAGCGCAAAATGATGGAGAAAACAGCTGAACTGGAAAATCAGCTCGTAGAATCAGTTACCGCAGTCAGTACTATTAAAAGGTTCGGCCTGGAAAATTTTACCAATCTTAAAACAGAAATCAGGTTTGTTAACTTGCTGAGGACGATCTACACTTCCGGGATCAACTCTTTATGGATCGGGAATGCAAGTGGATTTATCGGCAGTCTTTTCTCTGTTATATTACTGTGGACAGGTGCTACCTTTGTGATCAATAACCTGATTACTGCGGGCGAGCTTTTATCTTTTTACGCGATTATAGGTTATTTTACTGGTCCGGTAGTCAGCTTAATAGGGATGAACAAGGTTTTACAGGATGCCAGGATTGCGGCGGACAGGCTTTTTGAAATTATGGACCTTGAGCGGGAAACTACGGAAAATAAGGCGGAGCTGACAGTAGATATGCTGGGAGACGTACTGTTTAAAAATGTCAATTTCCGTTATGGAACCAGGGTTACCGTTTTTGATGATTTTAATCTGAACATCCCTCAGGGTAAAATCACTGCGATAGTCGGTGAAAGTGGCTCCGGTAAAACAACCTTACTGTCTTTATTACAAAATATTTATCCCTTGCATTCCGGCAGCATCCAGATTGGCGATTTCGATATCAAGTATATTACCAACGAAAGTTTAAGGAGGATAGTGGGGGTAGTACCGCAGGATGTTCATCTTTTTGCGGGGAATGTGATTGAAAATATAGCAGTGGGCGATATGGAGCCGGATATCAAAAAGATTATCCGGATTTGCGGAGAGATTAATATCCTCGAATTTATTGAAAAACTCCCAAATGGCTTTGATACCTATCTGGGGGAAAATGCCGGGAACTTGTCCGGGGGACAAAGACAGCGTCTTGCTATTGCCCGTGCATTATATAGGGAACCTGAAATTTTGATTCTTGATGAGGCGACTTCCTCACTGGACAGTACCGCAGAAGAGTATATCTACAAAACTATCGCCTACCTGCGTGAGCAGGGAAAAACCATTATACTAATTGCACACCGGCTCAGTACTGTTGTCAATGCCGATAAGATTGCGGTGCTGAATAATGGCTTATTGATCGAAGAGGGTACACATGTGGAATTGCTTCAGCGAAAAGCGGCTTATGCGGCGATGTGGCAAAAGCAATTCCCTATGTTTGAACAATCCGGAACTTAATCTTCCGGTTGTTCCCTGGGTGGTGTTTTAGGCTGTGGTCTTTCATCGTCAGCTCTTTTTGAACCATCATACAGTTCATATTCCAGCATACGGCAGTCCAGCTTGCCGTTATAAAATTCAAGTTTGCGCGAAGCTTTCAGTCCGATTTTTTTAGCAAGATCAGGATTTCCCGTGAAGATGTAACCGCTGTAGCCTTTACATTCTTTTTTCATAAAATCGCCAATGCGCTTATAGGTCAGCTCCAGTTGTGAGTGTACACCTAAACGTTCTCCATATTCCGGATTAAATACTACCACACCTTTTCCGCCTTCAGGAACCTGCGTATCTGCAAAATCACATACTTCAAAAGTAATCAGCGTATCTACACCAGCAGTCTGCGCATTTTTACGACTGATATCTACTGCATCTTCGGAGATGTCAGTTGCAACAATCTGCAGGTCTGCATTTTTAATTACCTGATCCTTAAGGACCCTGCGTTCTGTGAAAAATACCTGTTCGTCATATCCCAGGATATGCATAAAGCCATAATTCATGCGGAACAACCCCGGTCTGCGGTTGGTTGCCATCAATGCGGCTTCAATAGCCAGGGTTCCCGAACCACACATCGGATTAATGAAAGGAGATTTCATATCCCATTTGGTACTCATCACTACGCCTGCAGCAAGTGCTTCCAGCATAGGTGCTTTTCCGGGAATTTTACGGTAACCATGTTTTGCCAGTGTTTCTCCGGAAGTATCCAGGAAAATATCTGCTTCATCGTCTTTCCAGTAAAGGTGAACTACGGTTTTATTAGCATCCGATCCTGAATTGGGACGAATACCTTTTTTGTCTTTTATTCTGTCAACAATAGCATCCTTAACTTTCAGGTTAGTGAAAAGCGGGGTTGTAATTGTTGGGTTGTCAACGTTGGATGTAACTGAAAAATAACCTGAAAAATCGATCAGATCTTCCCATGGCATGTCGACCAGCTCACGGTATAATTCCTCAGGATTATTAGCTTTAAAGCTATTTAAACAGTATAAAATCTGACTTGCACATCTTAAGTTTAAGTTCAGTTTGATACACTCTGTTAAAGTAATATTCAGCTCTACCCCGGTAGGGAAATCTCTTACGATTTCGTAGCCCAATGCTTCAACTTCTGCCACCAGATATGGTGAAAGTCTTTTGTTACAGGTTAAGATAACCTTACTTTTGTTGTGGAAAACTTGCATAATTATTGTGCTAAGTTATCAATAAAAATATAGAGATTTGAAGTTGATAGTAGAATAAAAGAGTATTTGTTATGGAATTAAAAGGAAAAGTGCATGAAATCGGTGCATTACAGCAGGTGAGTGAGACTTTTAAAAAACGCGACCTGATCATAGAATATGCAGAAAACCCTACTTATCCTGAGTATATCAGGTTTGAGGCTTTACAGGATAAAACCGCTTTATTTGACAGTCTGAAAACTGGCGATGATGTTGAAGTTTCTTTCAATCTTCGTGGTCGTCCATGGACAGATAAAGCAGGAAAAGTGTCCTATTTCAATAGTTTGGTAGTTTGGCGTATCAATGCACTTACTAATAGTGCTGGTGCTGCTGCAACGCCACAATATGCACCTCCGGCAGATTTAAACAATGCGCCAGGTGAAGAGGATGATCTTCCATTCTAAGATTTTTTAAGAAAACAAATTTTACGTTGGGTGCCGGAATTTATTCCGGCATTTTTTTTTGCTCAAGTGTTTGACATTTACTGTGTTAAAAATTGTTAAAATCACTCTTTATTCTATACTCTTGCTTATTTTTGACAATCATTTATGAAGAAAAAAAGCCTTTGGTTGATTACCGGTTTGATGACCATAGCCTTGCTTGGCGTTTTCGTCATGCAGTTGTATTATATCAGGGAGGCATACCGGCTCAAATCACAGCTTTTCGAGCAGGAAGTCAATCAGGCGCTGAGCGGCGTTGCCAATAAAGTGCAGCGTTTAAACGCGGTAGACCAGATCAATAAAAAGGATTTGGAATGGCGGATTAAAATGGAGAATCAGCACAGAGATAAAACGCTGAAACTGATTGAGCTTGACCAGAAATTTAAGGAAGAAGAGCGTAAAAGGAAATTTGCACAACAGAAGCAGGTGATTGACGAGCTTAATTACCAGGACGGAATGATCAGAAAGTTCTATCTTAATCCTACCATCATCTCTGAAGCTGAATATTTTGCTCTTGCTAACCAGTCCACTACCCCTTTAGATGTGGATGTAAATGTAGGCTTTGATGCAGATCTTAAAATTATTGGTGGTGATGTGCGAAAAACCTTTCGTATGGGTTCTGCCAAGACATTTGATCTCGAGCCTCAGAAGCTGCCTGACAGTATCCGTTATTTGGTTTACAGTAAATATGATATGCAGCCTTTCAGAGTGTCCCTGCCAAGCCTGAATGGAGATATGCGTGTGAAATTCAGAATTGAGGATGAAACAGCAAAAAGAAGACATGAAAATGAACTGAAAGCATTGCAGGATGACACTGTACAACAGATCAGTCAGAATGATTTCAACGTGCTTGAAGCTGCAGCGAAAGAGATGAGTCAGGTTGCTGTGCCATTAAATCAACGGATCTCCCCTGCTGTACTGGA
The DNA here is from genome assembly GCF_026239655.1 of Pedobacter sp. MR2016-24. Classification (GTDB taxonomy): domain Bacteria; phylum Bacteroidota; class Bacteroidia; order Sphingobacteriales; family Sphingobacteriaceae; genus Pedobacter. Next base: position 357,885 of record NZ_JAPIVO010000001.1, read on the forward strand.
TGCTATTTTACGGGCAGAGCTGCTCAATAAAAATATTAACCTGAAATATGGCTTCTGGTTGAAAAGTGTAACGGGCGATTCTGTCCTTTTCCGAAAAGTTGCAGCAATGGAGGGAGAACCTTTGCAGGCGAATACTTTTAAAACTACCCTCTTTAGTAATGATGTAATCAGAGATCCGGGGATGCTTTATGTAAATTTTCCGGAAAGAAATTCATTGATATTCAGTAATCTGAGCGTTACCATGGCTTCTTCAGCCGGTTTGCTGCTGGTATTGATCTCTATTTTCTCTTATACGCTTTATGCGATTCTGAGACAGAAAAAGATATCAGAGATGAAGACGGATTTTATCAATAATATGACCCACGAGTTTAAAACACCGGTCTCCACAATTATGATTGCCAGTGAAGCGCTCAGAGATCCGGAAATTCTCGAAGATAAAAAAAGGATCAGCAGGCTGGCAGGAATTATTTATGATGAGAATGTAAGACTGGGCAATCATATTGAGCGTGTGCTGAGCATTGCACGTCTGGAGAACAAGGAGCTGGAGTTCCATGTTGAGCCGGTAGAGATGAATACCCTGATTGCTGCAGTGGCAGACAGTATGCATCTGCAACTGGATAAAAAAGGAGCAGAACTGATTTTAGAGCTGGATGCAGACCCTTCGGTTATTAATGGCGACGAACTGCATTTGTCCAATGTCATCTATAACCTGATCGATAATGCCAATAAATACAGTGTTGATCCACCAATAATTACACTCCGGACAAGAAATGCCGGAAAAAACTTAATCATCGAAATTGAAGATGAAGGAATTGGAATGACTAAAGAGCAGAGCAAACGTATTTTTGATCAGTTTTACAGGGTTCCTACAGGTAACCTGCATGATGTGAAAGGATTCGGGCTTGGATTAAATTATGTACAGGATATCATCGTGCAAATGAATGGCAGTATTAAAGTACGCAGTGAGAAGGACAAAGGAACAGTGTTTGAAATAATTATACCCCTTAATTGACATGAAGAAAATTTTATTAGTAGAAGACGATCCTAATCTTGGCATGTTATTGCAGGATTATTTACAACTGAAAGGTAAGTTTAATGTTGTGCTTTGTGTTGATGGGGAAGAGGGGCTGCGCACTTTCAATAAACAAAGTTTTGATTTATGTATCCTCGATGTGATGATGCCAAAAAAGGATGGATTTGCACTGGGTAAAGAAATCAGAAAGACCAATGAAGATGTACCTATTATATTTGCCACAGCTAAGGCGATGATGGAGGATAAAGCTTCTGCTTATGATCTTGGCGGGGATGATTATATCACAAAACCTTTTCGCATTGAAGAGTTACTGCTGCGGATTAATGCACTCCTGAAGCGCGTATCGGTGAAAGAAGTTAAACCTGCAGGGCCTTTACAATCACAGTTCCAGATTGGGGAGTACAATTTTGATTTTACCACACAAATGATCCAGTTCAGAGGTCAGCAGCAAAAATTGTCAACCAAAGAAGCAGAACTGCTGCAATTGCTTTGTTTAAAACAAAATGCTGTGCTTACCCGTGAAGAGGCTTTGTTGAGCATCTGGCATGACGACAACTATTTTAACGGGCGTAGTATGGACGTGTTTTTAAGCAAACTCCGTAAATATTTAAAAGAAGATCCAAAGGTAGAAATACTTAATGTCCATGGTAAGGGCTACAAACTGCTGGTAAACTAATTGGCGCGGGGTTGATTTAGCTTAAGGATCTTAATCTTTAATTAATTATATTGTTAATTAAATATCTTCTATTCTTATTACCTTTGTCACCAATGATCGTATCGCTAAATTTGAGCTACCAATATGTCTGAATATAATCCTGCTGAACTTGCTGCCAAATTTATCAATTATACTTCAAGGCATATCTTCCTTACGGGTAAGGCTGGTACGGGGAAGACTACTTTTTTAAGGAGCTTAATTGAACTGACACATAAAAAGGCAGTTATCGTAGCTCCCACGGGGATTGCTGCGATTAATGCTGCGGGGGTGACTATCCATTCCCTGTTTCAGCTCCCTTTTGGTACCTATCTACCTAAACAGCCTACAAACGAACCTTTTAACCAGCAATACAATACGCCAAAATCTATTGTCCGTCATTTACAGATGAACACCACCAAAAGGAGGATTTTTCAGGATCTTGAATTGCTGATCATAGATGAGGTGAGTATGCTGCGTGCCGATCTCCTGGATGCAATTGATATGGTTTTACGTTATATCAGAAAAAATAATGCAAGTTTTGGTGGCGTTCAGGTATTGTTTATCGGCGATTTACATCAGCTCCCCCCGGTTGTTAAATCTAATGAATGGCAGTTGCTCGGAGAGTTTTATAACAGTGTTTATTTCTTTGATGCACATGCGTTGCAGCAAAGTCCGCCAGTATATATTGAACTGGAAAAAATATATCGTCAGGCAGATTCAGTATTTATCAATCTGCTCAATAACCTGAGGAATAATGAAATTACAGTAGATGATATCAACCTGCTGGAGAAGTATTACAGCGCTGATTTTGTACCGGCGAAGTCGGAAAAATATATTACGCTGACTACCCATAACCAGCGGGCAGATACGCTCAATAAAAAAAGCCTGGAAGAGCTGGCCGGGAAATCGCACTATTTTAAGTCGGCCGTAGAAGGTGAATTCGCTGAAAATTCTTATCCTGCAGAGCATTTGCTTGAACTAAAGCTTGGTGCGCAGATCATGTTTATCAAAAACGATCAGTCAGGTGAGCGCCGGTTTTTCAATGGTAAGATTGCCACGGTGATCGATCTTAAAGAAGATACTATCGAGGTAGAGACCGAAGGGGAAAGAGAAAGGATCATCCTGGAAAAATACACCTGGAAAAACATCAGGTATACCAACCATAAGGTCACCAATGAGATAGAGGAAGAGGTGATTGGTAAGTTTATTCAGTACCCTATCAAACTGGCCTGGGCCATCACCGTACATAAAAGTCAGGGTTTAACTTTTGATAAAGCGATTATAGATATTGGGAATGCTTTCGCGCCCGGACAAATTTACGTGGCGTTATCACGCCTCCGTTCTTTGGATGGACTGGTGCTTACCTCGCAGATTTCCCGTACAGGGATTCGTCAGGACCAGAATGTATCTCATTTTGCAAAAAACAAACAGCAGCAGGAAGCGCTGGACGCACAGATTAAACTGGAAAGTGAGTCCTTCTTAAGGACTTATCTGATGCAGTGTTTCGATCTGAATCCGCTGGATAATTTTGTTTATGAGCATGTGCATTCCTACAGCAAAGACATCAACAAATCTGCAAAGCAGAAACATGTGAAATGGGCACAGCAGCTGTTGAAAGATCTCAGTGAGATTAAGCTGCATGCAAATAAATTCCTGAACCAGATACAGCGCTTAAGCCACGAACAAACGGAGGAAGGGCTGGCTATACTTTTTGAGCGTACCAGACTTGCTGAAAACTATTTTAATCCATTGATTCTGGACCTCTCTGCCCGAATTTTTGAGCGTATGGAGCTGGTGAAACAAGATAAGCAGGTGACAGCCTTTTTAACCGAACTGCTGGAAATGGAATCATTGTTTTATGAGCAGTACAAAAAGATGCGTAAAGCTACCGCCTTGTTAAAAGCGACTATAGAGGGAACCGAATTTACCAAAACCGATGTAAGTGCTTTACTTAATCAGGCGGACCGCGAGCTGCAGATGAAGAAAGTTTTTGCAATGCCGAATACGCTCGACTTTACAGCGAAGAAACCACGGGCAGCAAAGACGGCGAAGGTGAAAGTGCCCAAGCCGGACACAAAAGAGGCTTCTCTGGAAATGTTCCGGGCAGGAAAGTCCATCGAGGAGATTGCCAGAGAACGGAATATGGTGGCAGGGACAATTGAAGGACATCTTGCACATTATATTGCTTTGCAGGAGATCTCTGCGAAAGATATTCTTGGTGCTAAAAAGCTGGACAAGATACTGGAAGCCATAAAATTATTGAAGACGCTAAATCTCAATCCGATAAGGGCACACCTGGGCAGTAAATACACATTTGGTGAAATCAAGATCGGTATTGCAGCACATCTGGCGGAGGGAAACTAGATTTTAATTTCACCTTCAAAAACCAGTTCAGCAGGACCACAAAGAAATACATTGGTAAATTGATGCCCATCATAATTAAATTCGATGCGTAGTTTTCCACCCAAAACTTTAATGTCGGTTTTTAGATCGCCGGTTTGCTGGTTGTGCTGTGCCATAGCCAGGGCTACCGCAGTAACACCTGTACCACAGGCATGAGTTTCATCTTCAACGCCGCGTTCAAATGTGCGTACGAATAAGTGATCGCCTTTATCTTCAACAAAGTTCACGTTGATTCCCTCTTCTTTATAAGTGGGGTTATTACGAATAGCAGCGCCTGCGTTAAAAACGTCCAGTTGATCCAGTGCCGTAGTCTGTTCTACATAATGCGGAGACCCGGTGTTCATTACATACGCGCTTCCGTCTCTGCTTACTTTATCCACGTCAATCATTTGTAAATCAACCCAGTTACCCTCTGCTGAAATTTTGGCATAATGCATGCCATCTACTGCCAGAAAGTTAGTTTCCTGAGTTATGATTCCCAGGTGCTTAGCGAAAGCAACGATACATCTGCCTCCATTTCCACACATGCTGCCCAGTTTCCCGTCAGCATTAAAATAGAGCATTTCAAAATCGTAAGCTGGATGGTTCTGTAATAACATCAAACCATCGCCACCTACGCCGAAACGCCTGTCGCACAATTGTAAAACACTATTATTATCCTTATATTGAAAATGTTCATCCCTGTTGTCAATTAAGACAAAGTCGTTGCCCGCGCCCTGATATTTATAGAAATGAGTAGTTGCTGGATGTGCTGGTTTGGTATTTAACATTTTTTAACAGTTATAGGATGTTCTGGTGATACAAATATCGCGCTAATGGTATTAAATTTGAATATAAAGATGAAAAGAAATGTTGCTGTTCAGATTTGAAATAACACATTAAATTTTAAGGTTACATTTTTCGGATACAATTAACTAACAATAACACATATGAAAAGAATAGCATTAATAGTTTTAGCTGCATTTATAGGTGGTGCAGCAGCAATTGGTGGTTACAAGATGTTAGAAAATAACACCACCGGTCTAACGCTGGCAGAAAAGCAGAATGTTCATTTTGCCAGTAACCCAAGTACAATCTCATCGGCAGGATCAGTAGATTTTGTTCAGGCTGCAGCAGCGGTTTCCCCTGCGGTAGTCCATATTAAAACAACATTTGCTTCTTCAGGCAGTTCTGGTGGCGGTTCGCCGATGGATATGATGGAAGAGTTCTTCGGTGGCGGTCGCGGTGGCAGAAGTCAGCGTGCACCAAGAGCAGCATCTGGTTCCGGAGTAATTCTCACTCCTGACGGTTATATAGTGACGAATAACCATGTAGTGGAAAACGCAGAAAAGATCCAGGTGATTTTATCAGACAGACGTAAGGTTGAAGCCCGCGTGATTGGTAGAGATGCCAATACTGACCTGGCCTTGATTAAAGTTGACGCTTCTGATCTGCCTGTAGTGAAAATGGGTAACTCGGATAACGTGCAGGTAGGTGAATGGGTGTTGGCAGTAGGTTTCCCGCTGGATTTGCAAACTACCGTAACAGCAGGTATCGTAAGTGCAAAAGCACGCTCTATAGGTATTCTGGGCAGAGGACAGCAGCCAACTGAAGAAGAGTATGAAGAATATCAGCGTACGGGTAAAGTAAAACAAAGAACAAATAACTCGATTGAATCCTATATTCAGACTGATGCAGCGATTAACCCTGGAAACAGTGGTGGTGCATTGGTGAATGCGAATGGAGAGCTGGTGGGTATCAACTCCGCTATTGCCTCTCAGACAGGTACCAATGAAGGTTATGGTTTCGCTATTCCTGTAAATCTTGCGAAAAAGATCCTGGAAGATTTCAAAAAATACGGTAGTGTAAAACGTGGTTATGTAGGCGTAACCTTCCAGGAATTGAACGCAGATGCAGCTGAAGAACTAAAAGTAAGTGATGTAAGCGGATTGTATGTAAGTGATGTATTGCCAAATGGTGGTGGTGCTGCGGCAGGTATCCGTAAAGGTGATATTATCAAAAAAGTAGGCGGCAGAGAGATCTTTTCTTCTCCTGATCTGCAGGAAACAATCGGTCGTTTAAGTCCGGGTGATAAAGTGCAGCTGACCATTTCCAGAGACGGAAAAGAGCAGAACGTGGGGGTAACCCTGAAGGGCGACGAAAGCATAGGCAAACCAAGTACAGCTCTTGCCTCGCGTGCTACAGGAACAACCATCAGTAAACTGGGCGCATCATTTGCACCGGCATCTGCAGCTACCAAAGCGAAATATGGTGTTAAAAATGGTGTTGTTGTAACCGGAGTAGAACCGGGTAAGGCATTTGATAACCTTGACATCCCTAAAGGATTACTGGTAACAGCTATTAATGGTAAAGCGGTGAATAACGTAAGAGATATAGAAGCGGCTCTGCCGACCTCGAGAAGTGGTAAAACCACAGTATCGGGAGTAGGGCCAAATGGTAATTATACCTTCAGCTTCAACTAATATTTAAAAATGTAGATTTCCGGACGGGAAGTGGCAAATGTCGCTTTCCGTTTTTTTATGCAATTGATTGTAGCTGATCAGACTGCAATCGATAAGAATCAGCTTCAAAAGCGATTAGAACGTTTCTAAATAGATTTTAGAACTTGCATCTGTATAAATTAAGTCATTTATTAAATACTTTTGCAGGAATAGAACTCAAATATATAAATCTAATGGCTAGTTTCGGAAACGCTTTTTCCTCATCTATAGGAAAAAAACTAATAATGGGTATCACCGGCCTGTTTCTAATCTTATTTCTTATCGTGCATTGTTTCATCAATTCATTGATATTTCTGAATGACGGTGGTCTAACATTCAACCTTGGTGCTCATTTCATGGCAACCAACTGGTTAATCAGAGGATCTGAGATTATCCTGATGCTGGGTTTATTGGCTCACATTGTTCAGGGTCTGCGTTTAACCTTCCTGAACCAGGCAGCACGTCCTGTAAAGTATGCGGTAAATAGCGGTAATGCAAACAGTAAATGGTATTCCCGCTCTATGGGATTGCTTGGAACACTGTTATTAATATTCCTGATTGTTCATTTGTCTAACTTCTGGGTGGTTTCCCGTTTTACCGGTATTCCTACTGAAGATGCAAACGGGCATGAGGATTTGTTCGCTGTAATGAAAGAGACCTTCCAGAATGTATGGATCGTGGTATTGTATGTATTGGCTATGGCTTCTTTGTTATACCACTTACTACACGGTTTTGCTTCTGCATTCCAGACACTTGGATGGAACCACAGAAAGTATTCTCCACTAATTAAAAGCGTAGGTGTCTGGTATTCAATTATCTTATCAGTCCTTTTCGCAGCCATGCCTGTAGCTATCTATACAGGTCTTATTAAATAAATTTCGAACGTATAACGCTAAATAAAATGGCAGATTTTAATGCAAATATACCGGAAGGGGAACTAACCGTAAAGTGGACCAAGTTAAGGTCTTCTATGCCTCTGGTTAACCCGGCCAATAAAAGAAGTATAGAAATTGTTGTAGTAGGTTCAGGACTTGCAGGTGCTTCGGCAGCTTCAACCCTTGCCGAAATGGGATATAAAGTAAAGGTTTTTTGTTTTCAGGATTCACCAAGACGGGCGCACTCTATCGCTGCTCAGGGTGGTATCAATGCGGCAAAAAATTATCAGAATGATGGTGACAGTGTTTACCGTTTATTCTATGATACAATCAAAGGTGGTGATTACCGTGCCCGCGAAGCTAACGTTCATCGTTTAGCTGAAGTAAGTACAAGTATCATCGATCAGTGTGTGGCTCAGGGTGTACCTCTGGCAAGAGAGTACGGCGGACTGCTGGATAACCGTTCATTCGGTGGTACACAGGTACAGCGTACGTTCTATGCAGCAGGGCAGACTGGTCAGCAGTTACTTCTTGGTGCTTACAGTGCGCTTGAGCGTCAGATTGGTATGGGTAAAGTAGAGATGTTTACCCGTCATGAAATGCTGGAAGTAGTGGTAATTGAAGGTAAAGCACGTGGTATTATTGCACGTAACCTGATCACCGGAGAACTGGAGCGTCATTTTGGTCATGCTGTTTTATTAGGTACAGGTGGTTATGGAAACGTATTTTACCTGTCTACCAATGCCATGGGAAGTAATGTTACTGCGGCATGGAAAGCACATAAAAAAGGAGCTTTCTTTGGTAATCCTTGTTTTACACAGATTCATCCTACATGTATTCCTGTTTCAGGAGATCACCAGTCTAAATTAACCCTGATGTCTGAGTCATTACGTAATGACGGACGTATCTGGGTGCCTAAAAAGAAAGATGATCAGCGTAAAGCTTCGGAGATTCCTGAAGATGAAAGAGATTATTATTTAGAACGTCGTTATCCTGCTTTTGGTAACCTTGTACCACGTGATGTGGCCTCAAGAGCTGCTAAAGAGCGTTGTGATGCCGGTTATGGTGTAGGTAAGTCTAAACTGGCTGTTTACCTTGACTTTGCTGCTAACACGGAGCGCTACGGACGTATTGAAGCTACTAAACACAATATTCAGAATCCGGATCATGCAACTTGCATGCGCCTTGGACGTGAAGTGGTAAAAGAGAAATATGGTAACTTGTTTGATATGTACGCGCAGATTACGGGTGAAGATCCATATGAATTGCCAATGCGTATTTATCCTGCAGTTCACTATACCATGGGTGGTTTATGGGTTGATTATAACCTGATGACAACTGTACCTGGATTATATGCATTAGGTGAGGCCAATTTCTCTGACCATGGTGCCAACCGCTTAGGGGCATCTGCTTTAATGCAGGGCCTGGCAGATGGTTATTTTGTAATCCCTTATACTATTGGGGCTTACTTATCAAAGGAACTGGCAACAAAACCAATTCCACTAGATCATCCTGCTTTTGTTGAGGCCGAAGCCAGTGTAAAATCTATCCTGGATAAGTTTATCAGCATCAAAGGAACCAAATCTGTCGATTTCTTCCATAAGAAACTGGGTCTGATTATGTGGGATAAATGTGGAATGGCACGTAATGCTAAAGGCTTAACTGAAGCAATTGCAGAAATCCAGCAGTTGCGCAGAGATTTCTGGAGCGATGTACGTGTTCCCGGAACCGCTGATGAATTCAATCCTGAACTGGAAAAAGCTGGTCGTGTGGCCGACTTTATCGAGCTGGGTGAACTGATGTGTATTGATGCATTAAACAGAAATGAATCTTGCGGAGGACACTTCAGAGAAGAATATCAGACTGAAGAAGGAGAAGCTTTAAGGGACGATGAAAACTACGCATATGTAGCTGCATGGGAATTTAAAGAAGGTGTTAAATTTGAGCTGCATAAAGAAGAGCTGAAATTCGAGAATATCAAGATTGCACAAAGAAGTTATAAATAATCTAGTACTAAAATCTCAATACCATGAGTACAGGAAATATGAATTTAACGCTGAAAGTTTGGCGTCAGAAGAATAATAAAGCCAAAGGTAATTTGGTGGATTATAAATTATCAGAAATTTCTCCTGATATGTCTTTCTTAGAGATGTTCGATGTTTTAAACGAGCAGCTGATTAACAAGGGCGATGAACCAATTGTGTTTGATCACGATTGCAGAGAAGGTATTTGCGGTGCATGTTCAATGTATATCAATGGAAGACCACATGGTCCGAAAGAGGGTATCACTACCTGCCAGCTGCACATGCGCTCATTTAAAGATGGAGATACCATTGTTGTAGAACCATGGAGAGCGAAGGCTTTTCCGGTAATCAAAGATTTAACGGTAGATCGTACTGCGTTTGATAGAATTATTGCTGCAGGTGGCTTTATTTCAGTTAATACAGGGAATGCACAAGATGCTAACGCATTGCCTATTCCTAAGCTTCAGGCAGATGCTGCTTTTGAAGCTGCGGCTTGTATAGGTTGTGGTGCTTGTGTAGCTACTTGTAAAAATGCTTCTGCAATGCTTTTCACTTCAGCTAAGATTTCTCAGCTGGCATTATTGCCTCAGGGTCAGCCGGAACGCTACCGTCGCGCGCAAAGCATGGTAGCGCAAATGGATGCTGAAGGTTTTGGAAACTGTACAAATACAGGTGCCTGTGAAGCGGAATGTCCTAAAGGAATCTCTCTGGAGAACATCGCAAGGATGAATAGAGATTTTTATGCTGCTAAATTTGTTTCTGAGGAAGAAGTTTAATAAATTTAGGCAACGAGACAAGGATTTAACATAAAAACCCCGGACAAATTGCCCGGGGTTTTGTGTTTATTATGCAGTTTAATTATGCTGTTCAGGCTTGATCGTGCTCTCTTTAGCTTCCGATTTCTTTCCTTTTTTTAAGGTAATCAGGATCACCCCGTTTTTCGCATCTTCTCCATAAGTTGAAGTCGCACTGGCATCTTTAAGTACGGATATTGATTCTATATCGTCTGTTTTTATCTTTTTCATGTCACTCTCCATAGCACGTATACCGTCAATGATATAAAGTGGCGGAACCTTTCCATCTTTAGTCCTCACTGAAATATCTGTTTTTGGATCTTTATTGTCAAGAGTGAATGATATAGGGATATTGTATTTTACACGTACGGGTGTATTACCATCATATCCGGGATCCCAGTTGGGCGAATTCTCCAATATTCTTACTGCTTCTTCATCCAGTCCGCTGCCAATTCCCCTTTCAACTTTGATATCTGTCAGTTTTCCACTGGTTTCAACAACGTAAGATAAATAAACTCTGCCTTGTACATTGTTTTTTAGTGCCTCTTCAGGATATTTTACACTGGCAGCAATATATTTATAAAATTTATCCATACCGCCCGGGAATGAAGGCTGTTGGGTTAAGGAAACGAAATCATATACTTTGCCTTCGTTATCCTGAGCATCAGCCGTAATCCTTATCTTTGATGCTGAATTGGCCTTTACTGTCACTGGATTCAGCACGGTATAACCTTCCGGATAAGCTTCATCAGCATTTTTTAAAGGAGTTTTCATTCCTTCTGCTCTAAAGTTTACTTTCAAAGTGTATTTGCCGTCATCTATTAGCGCAAATCCCTTATAGGCCAATATTGTTTTCATGACTTCAGCGTCACAGCCCATACCTAATTTAGTACTTACACCGATATCATTTACTTCAGCTTTACTCACTGTAAACTGAACTATTGAATTCCCCTGCAATTGCTTTTCTAATGCCGTTGCGGGATATTTAATTGATCTCGACAAATGGTCGTAAAAAGGCTTGAGGTCGTTTGCGGCTAAAATTTCCTGTGCGGGTCTGCTAATCTCTTCAGCAACAGCTTTTAATTCTTCATTTTTGCGGATAGTCGCAGAAGAAAGGAGCAGCGTAACTGCAAATAGGGGCAAAAACAGGCCATACTTTAAGATGGCGGTTTTTCCAGAACGTTGTTTGTGTAACATATAAATTCTTTTTTTTAACAGTGATTTATTGAAAAAACTATTAGTGAGTACATTCTGGTTCACACCAAAAGCTTTACTGAGCAGCAGCATGGCATATTGTTCCTTATCTCCCTGGAAATGGGCTGCCGCATCATCTGCCAGGTATTCATGGATATTTTTGATGGTATGCTTATAGACGTAAATTACAGGATTACACCAGTTAACAATACCCAGTAACTCAAAGAACAGCACATCTATCGTATGGAGCTGGCGGATATGAACTTCTTCGTGCTGATGGATAGTGTCCAGTTGAGGAAGACGATGATCTATCTGTTTTTTATTTAAAAATGAGAACGCCATTCCTGTTTCAGGAGTATGGAGTAAACGTCGGACCCCTATTAGCCGGAACAGGAATAAAAGCGTAAAAAATGCTGCGCCGATGATATAGACCGCCAATGCAAATTTAGCCCAGTTGAACCGGTCCGGATCAGGAGCAATAACTACTTGCGCAATCATTGCATTAAGGTCTTCCACCCTGATCTGTACCTGGCGCGCTGCAGGTTGGGCAGCAAACCATTCCGGCCTAATAAAAGGAATAACCAGGGAGAGTACGCCCGCAGACAGCAGGTATAACCTGTTCAACATGAAATAAGTCTCTTTAGCTAGTAATAGCTTGTAAAATGCGTAAAATATAACCAGGTATATATTTACTTGCAGGAGATAATGGGCCCAGGTCATTTTGTTTTCTTTTTAAGTTTGCTAATCATTTTCAGAATCTCATCCACATCACCTACATCCATCTTTTCTTCCTTTACAAAGAAGGAGAACATACTCTCCACAGAGTTTTCGAAATAGTTTCCCAGTAATTTCTCTGTTGCATGTCTTTTGTAATCGTCTCGCGAGATCAACGCATAATACTGATGTGATTTCCCCAGTGCCTCGTGACCAATAAATCCTTTTACTTCAAGGATCCGGATAATGGTGGAAACCGTATTATATGCAGGCTTTGGTTCCGGTAGCAAGTCGATCACCTCTTTTACGAAGCCTTTATCTATTTGCCAGATGATTTGCATGATCTGCTCTTCTGCTTTAGTTAAGTCTTTAATCTCCATAGGTTTATATTTTGTATTTTATGACTGTTTTTCTGTGAACTAAGAATATAGTTATAAATGTATAAACTAATTATTTAGTTTCAAAATGTAGATGCATCTTTTTTTAACAAAAAAAAAGTGGTGGCCATCCAGCCATCACTTTCTAACTATTAACTAAAACTAAATTTTCGGGTTGATCTCTGCTTATCTTATTCGCGGAGTATTTGTTGTTGCCACCTCAGTATGCGGCGCTGTTTTCATTGCTACTTCGTTATCATTCACTGTCTGTACATTTAATGACAGGGAAATCACCATCATCATAAAAACAGGAACCAACAGCAATAAAAAAGGAGAGACATTTGTTAACTTTTTCATGGTATAGGTATAGATAGTCATCAGGAATGAAGTGTCTAAATTCATTTGGTAAGAAGCCTGCATTACTTTATGCATTGGATTTTCCAGTTGGTAACCTGATAGATTTTTCATAATCGTTTCGTTTTGATGAAACAAATAGAATCATAAAAAAATACCTGCTAAAATCTTTTAGACGAAGTGGATATTATCCTAGATAAACGCATTAAGGGGGAATTAGTCGGGATGTTGACGGATAATTCCTGTTCGTAGAAAAAAAATGCCAGTTCGTCGAAAGGAATAGCCTTTACACGTTCCTCCTTTTTATATTTAGGGATGAACAATAAAAGGGAACTGATTGCACATTTCATTTATTGGCTGTTTATCGGAGGTATCTTATTTTTGTTGATATTCCTCGGTGAGCGGAAGCTGACCTATGATGAAATTGTTGTCAATTTCGTTTATTTCGCTGTTATCAATATTTCTACTTTTTATATCAATTACACACTGCTGATTCCTCAGCTGCTCAAAAAATCCTGGTATTATATTCTTGCGCTGATTGCACTAATTGCGGTGATGTCTGCTGCAAAAACAATTCTGGCTGTCTTATACAGGGATGTACTTTTGCAGCATAAGGACGGAAAAACAGGTGAGATTACTTATACAGCGATTCATATCTATGCTTTAAGTTCTGTTTTTACCTCCGGTTTTTTTATTATCTCCGGATGCCTCATTAAATTTACACTCGCCTGGTTTAGCAATATCAATATTCAGCGCAGCCTGGAAACGGAGAAAAAAGATATGGAACTGCAGTTCCTGAAGTCGCAGTTAAATCCTCATTTTCTGTTCAACTCACTTAATAATATCTATTCACTAGCCTATCAGAAGTCGGATAAAACCGCAGATGCGATACTGAAACTCTCAGATATTATGCGTTACATGATCTATGAAAGTAACGACAGCTGGGTGTCGCTCAGTAAAGAGATTGAATACCTGAAGAGTTATATCGAACTGCAGAAACTGAGGTTTAAAGATGGCGCTGCTGTAAATATGACGCTCAATGGAGAGATTGACGATCAGCAGATTATCCCCCTGATTCTGATTGCATTCGTTGAAAATGCTTTTAAACATGGTGTTGCGAATGATCATTCTGACCCTATCAGAATAAATATAATTGCCAATCAGAAAATATTGCACTTTAGTATTACCAACAAAAAGAGCAATGGAAATAAAGATGAGGTTGGTGGGGTAGGACTCAACAATGTAGAACGAAGATTGCAGCTCCTTTATCCTGGACGATATAAATTAAATATTGTAAATTCGACCACCCACTACACCAGTGAATTAATGCTTGATATATGATGAAATTAAAATGTATTGCTGTTGACGATGAGCCCTTAGCGCTTGATATTATTGAAGATTATATATCTAAGGTGCCCTTCCTGGAGCTGGTTAAAAGGACAGAGAATGCAATTGAAGGCCTGCAGTTGGTGCAGGCTGGTGGTATTGACCTGGTTTTCCTTGATATTCAGATGCCGGATTTAACAGGGATACAGTTCCTTAAAATTGCCAATAATAAAGCGAGCTACATTTTAACTACTGCCTATTCACAGTATGCACTGGAAAGTTATGACCTGAATGTGTCAGATTACCTGTTGAAGCCAATTGCATTTGACAGATTTTATAAGGCGGTGGAGAAAGTACATAACCAGCAGAAAAATAATGCAGAGCCTGCAGTTGCCGCAGTTCCTGTTCCGGCACCGGTGGTTACTCCATCACAGGCCGTTCAGGATTTTATCTTCGTGAAAACAGAGCATAAAATCCAGAAGATCGAATTGGATGATATCCTCTACATTGAAGGATTGAAGGACTATATTTCCATCTTCACCAAAACTGAAAGAGTAATTACACTACAGAATATGAAAAGGATGGAAGAAACACTTCCTGCTTCGCAATTTATCCGCGTGCATAAATCTTATATTATTGCGCTCGACAAAATTGAGAGCATCGAACGCAGCAGGATTACCATCTGTGGCAAAATCATTCCGATAGGAGATACTTACCGTGATGAATTCTTCAAAAGGATAGAAAATAATAATATTTAAGCCTTAACAGGTTGTTTTAAAAATGACCTGATGGCCATTTCTGCAGCTAAAGTAAGCTCTTCTGCGTTTTTATCTGCTGTAGAAACCGGCGGCAGAACAGTCCAGCGGATCTTTTCACCGGCACTCAGGGGATAACCACCATATTGTACAATTTTCCACGAGTTTTCTATCGCAATAGGAACCACCAGGGCATTGGGTGCGGCTTTAAGTAAGGTCGCAATTCCACCTACCTGGAAGGGTTTCATTTGCCCGTCCTTGGCGCGGGTGCCTTCTGCAAATATCATGGCCGACCAGTTATTGTCTTTCATTCTCCGTCCCAGTTTGATGATCTCGGATACCGCCTGTTTGCTATCCTTTCTGTTGATATTTGCACCTCCCCCATATTTAAGGTTAAATGAAATAGAAGGAATCCCTTTGGTGAGCTCAATCTTGGAGATAAACTTCACATGGTATTTTCTCATAAACCAAATAATCCCGGGGATATCGTACATGCTCTGGTGATTGGCGACAAATATGATAGGCTGATTCAGTGGCAGGGGCTGTGTGTTCACAAAAGTGGTGGTGTTGCCCAAAAATACCTGGCTATAGGTAAGGAAAAAATTCAGAAAATCTACCGAGCGTTTATGTGCCTGATAACCGAAAAAGCGGTAGCAAACCCATTGGATAGGCTGAAAAATGATCAGCGTCAGAAAAAAGAAAAAGTAAAATACGGGAGTTAAGATGTATCCCAACAATTTGTTCATAAATGATTTTATAATTTGCCTTCCTGTATTAATATATTGGCTTTAAGTATAGCCGCAACACTCATGCTATCGGTGATCCTGCCATCCATAACCATTGCATATGCTTCATCAAAGTGAACCTTTCGTAAAACCAGCTCCTCCGTTTCTTCTGGCGCTGCTATGCCCATCGTTAAACCTGTTGCAATATAAATAATCGCCAGCTCATTGCTTACCGAATTTGATAAGTGCATTCTTTGGAGTTCAGTCCAGGTTGTTGCCGTTAGTCCTGTTTCTTCCAGCAATTCACGTTTAGCACTATCCAATGGAGGTAATTCCAAAGGACCGCCACCTTCCGGGATTTCCCAGCTATAGGCCTTAAGTGGAAACCGGTATTGTCCAACCAGCCAGGTGTTCCTGTTTTCGTCTAAGGGAAGAATACCAATGGCAAGGTTTTTAAAGTGGATTTCTCCATATATTCCTGGTCCGCCGGATGGATTAATTACCTGATGCTCAGTTAATCCAATCCAGTTGTTTTCATATATTTTACGGCTTTCCACAGTAACCCAGGGGTTCTTCTCTTCCATGCTGCAAGATACAAATTTCTTATTTCAGCAAAAGCAAAAAAGACCACCAGTAAAGGGTGGTCTTTTGATCAATATTTATTTAGAATGAACCTTCGTCAGGCTTCATTTCCTGCTGTTCCTGTTTTTTAGGTTTTTTCATGAAAGTAGTTTTACCGAAACGGTAAGAGAAAGTGAGGTTGCCCATCGCACCTGCCATTTTCCGCTGGAAATCGGTTATTGAATTTGCGTCTTCTACATACATGCCCCATCTTTGGGTATTTAATACGTTTCTTACATTCAGACTCAGGGAAGCTTTTTTATTAGGGAAGTCATATTTAGCACCGGCATCCAGACCATAGTTTTCTTTCCATTTACCCTGGGCTATCACTTCGTCAGATTCATATTCACCTCTCAGCTGCAACGTAATATTATGTGGCAGTACAAAATTGCTGGTTACGTTTGCATTCCAGTTGTAGCCGGAGTTGCCATTGATATTGTATTCTGGTACAGCGTCTATTTTACTGTGGTAGATATTCACGTTTGCAGTAAAGTTCCAGGCCTTAACAACATCTACTTTTGCAATAAATTCCAGTCCGCTTGCCAGGTTCCTGGTTAAATTCTGAGGCTTTGTAACGATGATCCCATCAGCATCAGGAATTGATCTTACCCTTTGAATAAGGTCGTTTGTACGACGCATATAAGCCGTAGAAATCAAAGTTACTTTCGGCCAGAATTTACTGAATCCCAATTCGAAAGAGTGGACGTCTTCAGGTAAAAGACTTGGATTTCCCTGACGCCAGTTGAGCGGGTCTGAATAATCAACAAAAGGATTGGTATCCCAGGGTCTTGGTCTGTTTACTCTTCTGGTGTAACTCAACTGTAATTGCTGATCACCTTTAAATTTCTGCGTGATATAAACACTAGGATATAAACGTTTGTAGGCGATACTACCAGGAATATAAATCAGGTCATTCGCCCGGTCAAATCCGCCGGAGCTGGTATTTAATTTCGCATCCTCACCTCTTAATCCAATCTGGTAACCAAAGTTTTTGATCTGGTTCTGATAGTTAAAATACAAAGCATGGACCTGATCCTTACTGTTAAATTCATTCGACAGCAGATAGTCCTTATCGTATTCCCCGGTTGTAGCATTAAAAAGGTTGGCTACCGCACTGTTGTCGGATAGCCTGATCTGGCTGCGATACCCGGTTTCTATTTTACCCAATTTACCCATAGGCACGGTATAATCTGCCTGGATATTATAATTGCTGTTGATTCCGTCATTCTGGTTATTTCTCAATTCTCCTGCAATAGTAACAGGTGCTCCGTTAACATTACTGATCTGTGTATTGTATAACTGGAAATTATCGTTGCTTCCCTCAGAATAGCCAAAGTTGAAAGTCAGCTCTTCCCCTTGTTTTTTGAACTTATGGCTATAATCGAAATTCAGATCATAACTTTTACCACTGCCGTTATTGGTATTGGTACGGTTACTGAACTCCACCGCACGTTGTCCGGCCCCATACTTATTGATGTCCAGTCTGTCGTTCCGATCATTGTCCCTGATATTAAAACCACCCGAGAAGCTCAGGATATCTTTATCCGTCAGATAATAATCCAGTCCGGCTTTTGCATTATGGCTTTTATCCAGCGATGTTGAATTAGTGATCTGTGACGCGTAAGTTATCTCATCAGTACCAACAGGTGTTTTGTAAGTAATATTGTTGAAGCCTTCTCCGGGACGATTTCCATAGCGGTAACCATAATTACCATAAATATTGATCTTCTTGTTCTGGAAGCTGACACTCGCATTTCCGTTATAATTGTCCCTGTTCCCTGCGGTCAAAGCAACGTTTCCATTTAAGCCCAGTTTAGTGTTTTTCTTCAATACAATATTGATAATACCCGACTGACCTTCAGCATCGTATTTTGACGAGGGGTTGGTGATCACTTCCACTGTTTCAATTGAGCTTGCAGGAATAGAGGCCAGTACCTGTGCCACATTTCCTCCTGCAATTAATGAAGGTTTACCGTCTATCAGTACTCTCACACCAGTAGACCCCCGCAGACTAACATTACCGTCAACATCTGTCTGAATGGAGGGCACATTCTGTAATAAATCGCCCGCAGATCCACCTTCGCTGACCAGACTCTGATCTACCGAAAAAACTTTTTTATCAATACCCAGCTGAATAGGAGCCTTCGTAGCGGTAATAGTCACCTCACTCAGGATATTACCATTGGCGGCTTTCATTTTTATCGTTCCGAGATTAATCAGTTCCCTGCCTTTAAGGATCGATATGGAATCTCTTACCATGGTCTGATAACCAACATAACTGATTTTTACCGTAAATACGCCATCAGGAATATTGGTGATGATCAGATTTCCATTGATGTCGGTCTGACCGGTTTTTACAATAGCTTTTGTTTTTCTGTCCAATACAACTGCAGATGCATATGGAACGGTTTCATTATTTTGGACATCTACAACTTTTCCCGTAAGTTTACCGGACGCGGTTGTCTGCGCGCTGATTTTTAATGCTGTTGCCGTACAAATTGTTAGCGTTATAAATATATATTTATAGAGGTTCTTCTTCATTTAGAATTATATCGATTTAGGTATTTTTAATAGAGGGACAAAGTAACGGCAGAGAAGTTTAAAAAACGGGGCGTAACTATTTTATTACAGCAGAATTATGGTTAATTATAGTAATATTTTTGTGAATGAAGGATTATCCTATCTAAAGTACAGGAATCTGGTTAGTTCACTACTTGAAAATAACAAGACAACAGGAGGCGACCATAGTGAAGCAATGTTGCAATACAGTAAGTTAAACGTTCAAAGGATGAACAGGGTAGATAAAACTACTGTGTTAAACGAGGAGCTGACTGCAGCAATTGGAACAGTAAAAGGCCACTACAGTTTACTCGTGATTTCCGAGGGCTGGTGTGGAGATGCGGCACAGCTTGTTCCGGTGTTCCAGAAGATTGCAGATTTGGCCCCTGCGCAGTTTGAATTGAAACTGATCTTACGTGATACCAACCTTCCATTAATTGACGCACATCTCACTAACGGGGGCAGAGCCATCCCTAAGTTATTGGTGCTTAATAGCAATGGCGTGCTGGTAGCAGAGTGGGGTCCGAGACCGCATGCGCTGCAGCTATTGCTCAATGAATGGAAAAAAGAAATTCAGGATCTTTTTGCACTGGCAGAAAAGTTACATTCCTGGTATGCTAAAGATAAAACCCAGACTTCTCAGCATGAACTGGCCAGTCTTTTCAGGGAACTGGAATAATTTATTCTACCGTAACCGTTAAACCTTCCTGCTGAAGGATCTTGCGGTAAACTTCCATTTCTGTAAATGAGCCTTCCAATACTGCGCATTTGCCTTTATTGTGCACTTCCCAGGCAATCCTTTCTGCCTGAGAATCTGTATAGTCAAGATATTTTGTCATACAATAGATTACATGATCAAAACTGTTTACATCATCGTTCCATAAAATGAGACGGTGAGAGGTTTTCAGAGAGGTTAAAATCTCTTCCAGTGTGAATGTTTCTTCTTTTGTTTCTGTTGACATGATACAAAAATAAGGTATTTTCAAAATAATGCCACTTTAAAATAATAATTGATGAATAAAAATCTAGCTGCCCTTTGCAGATCTCGTCATCTGCTCGAAAGCATCCCACATTTCAGCAGGAATAGCTTCCAGTCCGTTAAACTGACCCGCGCCCTGCAACCATTCCCCGCCATCGATACTGATTACTTCTCCATTAATATAACCAGAGAAATCACTCACTAAAAATGCCGCCAGATTAGCCAGCTCCTGATGCTCACCCACACGTTTCAGGGGCACCCTGTTTTTAAAATCAAATTTCTCCGCAAGATCTCCTGGTAATAAACGTTCCCATGCGCCCTTGGTTGGAAAAGGTCCTGGTGCAATTGCATTTGTTCTGATGCCATATTTGCCCCATTCTACTGCAAGAGAACGTGTCATTGCCAGCACGCCACCTTTCGCACAGGCAGAAGGGACAACAAAGGCAGAGCCTGTAAATGCATAGGTGGTCACAATGTTCAAAATACTGGCAGCCTGCTTTTCTTTAATCCAGTGTTTACCGAAGGCCAGGGTACAATTAACCGATCCTTTCAGAACGATATCTATAATAGTGGAAAAGGCATTGGCTGATAAACGCTCTGTAGGAGAAATAAAATTGCCGGCAGCATTGTTCAGCAGGCTGTCTACCCGTCCAAAAGTTTTTATAGTTTCTGCAAGCACACTTTCTACCTGCTCATATTCTCTTACATCACAAGCTACCGCCAGAACTTTACCTCCGGTCTCCTGCTCCATCTCTTCGGCTGTTTTTTGCAGTACATCCAGCTTACGACTGGTGATGACCAGGTTTGCACCCAGTTTCAGGAAATAGGTACCCATGGCTTTCCCCAAACCTGTACCACCGCCTGTTACTACAATGGTTTTACCTTTTAAGGCATCGTCTCTTAACATGGGTTGACTATACATTTGTTATTTCTTTTGAAGGTTATCAATAATCATTTTTAGCAGGCCGCGTGTGGCGGGCGACCACCACTGGGTGATCATCATATCCAAAGTCTGCGACTGGTCGGCCGACATCCCTGCAATCAGTTCTTTTCTGATGTTCAGTTTGCTTTGCTGCCAGGTATTTGGCTCAAAAGCCATATATTTTCTGATCCGGCGTTCTGCCGCAGTCATAATGCTGTCCGGATTAACCAGTTCATCCACCAATCCTATAGTCAGGGCTTCCTCCGGACTAAATAGTTTACCTTCCAGCAGGCTTCTGCAGGCATGAGCACTTCCCAGCCAGAAAGCATATAACTTAAAGATACTGTCTGGTACAATGATGCCTACAGGTACCTCATTAAGGCCAATAATGTATTTTCCTTCGGCCATTACCCTGCCATCACAGGCAAGCGCAATTACACAGCCTCCAGCAGGTGCATGCCCGTTAATTGCTGCAACCAAAGGCTTTTTGAAAGCAGTAATATTCGACGTAAACTCCAGGAACAACAGCCAGAAAGACCGTATTTCTTCTTCATTATAGCCATAAAGTTCTATCAGGTCTAATCCGGCAGAAAAAAAATGCTCCCTGCCTGTAATGATTGCTCCGCCAATATTTGCATCGTTCGCAATATTGTGCAGCATGTCATTCAGTTCTGTGATCATTTCCCTGTTCAGCGCATTTGATTTGTTGCGGTTAAGCGTGATCAAAGCCAAACGATCTTTTATTGTCACATTAATTGTGTTCATCATATTCTATTTTACTTCATAGGTATAAACAGCTCTTGCCAAATGGCCCGCATCATTTATCCCCTCAATAACAACTCTGTAAATTCCCGGTTCGTCTGTGTTATAAAAATTAAATTTAGCAATTCCATTTACATCTGTAGCAAAATGTGGTTGCCAGTAAACGGTAGTTCTTCGATCCTGCCCGCTGATTGTATTTCCTGGCGTATACTGCGGCGAATAAAATTCGCGCACCGCATAAAAACCTCTCGGTGCATAAGTCATTACTCCCGGAGAATACCTCGAATAGCTTAAATCTCCGCCACCGCGTTTGGTCGTGATAATGATCACCCCACCACCACCTCTAGAACCATAGATTGCTGTATTTCCTATACTCTTTAAAATCTCAATCGTTTCTACATCTGTTGGCTGAATATTATCCAGGAAATCAGGCTCCACATACATCCCATCGAGAATGATCTGCATCGGTGTTCCATTGCTGCGCATCAGAAAGGCCTGTCCGTTCTGGATCATCAGTCCCGCAACTCTGCCCTGTAAACATTGCGATAAAGTGATGCATGTGCCCAGATCTTTTGCTGTAATGACTGCATCTGCATTCCCCGCACCGTTCAGGTTCGCGGAGTTTTTTGCAGGATTTTTCTTCTGTACGATATTCACCTGATCCAGCAGAAAACTTCGTTCCAGCAGTCCGCGGCGGGTCAGCTCATCAAAATACCCCTCACTCTTCTTAATATATCCGCTGATTGCTTCATTCACATTCACTACCACGTCACCTGTATTTTTATTTTTCGTGACTACCTGATCAGGGACCACATCCAGGTTAATCTCTACATATTTTTTGTTCTTTGCATTACGTGCCTGTACAATAAATTTAGTACTGTCACCAAAAGAAAGATTCTCAAATGCAAAACGTCCCTTAGCATCAGTTAAGGTATCTATCATAAACAATCCACCCGAAGTAGAAAACAATGATACTCTTCCATTAGGAACGGGTTTACCACCCGTCGTCGTAATTGTTCCGCTTACTCTTAAAGCCTTTTCAACTGGGAAAACAGGTGCTGGTACAGGTGTATTTGTCAATATGTCCTTCCATAACAGTCTTGTCCATCCCTGCGTAAGCATCAGGTTATCCAGATTTTCCCGCGTAGTCCTGTCATCATTTTTAAGGTATTCATTCGGTTTTTCCACGTATCCTTTTAAGTCGCCCGTTAACAGCAGGCTAGTCAGGATATTCGTCTCATTATCTACATCCGGCTCTACAATACTGCCATTGGTTACTGCAACAGAGAAACTGCCTTGCGTAGGTTTACCCCCGTCTTTAGCCAAAAATTCCAGCTGCATGTTCTCTCTCTTTCCATAATTGCCCTTTAAATTCGTTAAAGTTGCATCAATCTTTCCTGCGGCATTATTGATGAAGATCATCCTTTCTGCTACCGGAATATTATCCGCACTGAATAACGTGAAGTGAAGTATTCCCGAAGGAATTTCATTTTTAGCAATAGAAAAGGTCGTGATCTGTTTTCCGGGCTTTGTCTTCAACACCGCATAAACAGTATTGTTATGCTGAATCACCAGCTTCAGTTCACCCTTGTTCATCACCGCTTCGCTCATCAGAATTTTGGCGTACACTTTACTGCTATCCGTATTGTTAATAGCTAAAACATAACCTTCGGGCATCACTTTCGGGAGTGGAATATCCTGCGTACCCCCGTTTTTCAGCTTAATTTTCAGCATATAGGTCTTATCTGACTGGGGGTTGATTATAAAATTTCCCAGACCACGGTGTGTTGTTTCAAAAGTGAGTACTTCCGTACCGAGGTCGTCATACAGTGCTCCCTGAACATTTTCACCAAGCCCCATTGCATTTATGGCTTTGATACCCACCTTAGAAGGCAGGTTGCTGACCAGATTTCCTCCTTCAGGAAACAGCTGCACTGAAATCGCATCAGTTGCGGCTCTGACAGGAATACTTTTGCTGATTTTCTGTTTATTTGGAAGTGTTAAGATCGCATTGATACGGCCATCCACAGCTGTACCCGGATTGGGATTATTAAAAGTTGCAAAAATTTCTCCCCCCGCATTTGTGGTCGCTTTTCCGCGGGCTGTAATTTTGTTCTTTAGCTCCACTTCGTAAGTCACCACCTGCCCGGCATAAGGCTGCCCCTGCTTATCACTAAACTTTATCGCAGCACTTACACTTTCTCCATTATCTTTTTTGCTAAAGGTGTAAGCAGTGCTCGTAAATACTTTATTAGCCCATGCATTTCCTATTTTTATCGTTTTATCGAAAAAGTAATCCGGCCCGGAGTTCCTCATCCATTGCGTATAGGCCCTGATCCTGTAATTTCCTTCTGTCAGGGAGTCTGTCAGTTTGAAATCTCCCCATGTTACTCCAGCCAGCAGTGGCAATTTGATCTGTTTTTTTATAGAATCTTCTTCATTGATCAGTTCCACGTATAAGGCCTTACTGATCGTAGTGGGTTCATCCGTATTGTTATCCGTTACATAAGCTTTGAACCAGATATTATCGCCAATAGCATAATAGGGTTTATCCAGATGGAGATGTACCTTTTCCTGCGGATGCGCCTGTATATAATCTGTTATTTTTTTTAATAGTATATCAAAAGGATCATCAGCCAGTCTGAAAGCGCAGAAAAAGGTACAAATGAATAACAGGAGCGATAACGCGGTATACTTGATTTTCATATTTTGCCGTAAAAAATAAAAGCCTCAATATAAGTATATTGAGGCTCAAAAGCTATAGCTGTTAATGCATAGTTTAAAATTTATTCTTCCACATCATGCTTTCCACAGGCTTGGTGGTTTTATTACTGTATTTAGCATCGTTTTTAGCATTATACATGGTTTCGATATTGCCTTCAACTGCAAAATAAATCAGCTGACCTATAGGCATGCCCGCATAAATCCTGACTGGTTGTGCACAGGAAATTTCCAGTGTCCATGTATTGCAGAAACCAACGTCGCCTTTGCCGGCTGTAGCATGTATATCAATACCTAAACGACCTGTACTGGATTTACCTTCCAGAAAAGGAACGTGCGCATGAGTTTCTGTATATTCCAGGGTTACGCCAAGATATAATGTTCCCGGCTGAAGTACAAAACCATCTTTAGGGATCTCAAAATGCTGAATTTTATTGTGTGCTTTTGCATCCAGTACCCTGTCCATATAGGTAGCCAAATATTTACCCAGATGAACATCATAGGAATTTGTGCCTAAACACTCGGGTTTAAAGGGCTCAATAATTATTGTTCCTTTGTCTATTTCTTCTAGAATGCGTTTATCGGAAAGTATCATTTGTAAAGTCTTTGGGCGAAATTATGATTAATTTAAGATACTTTTGCATTGATTTTTTAAATAGGATGCCTGTAATCTATAATAAAAATATTGACGAGCAGACCATACTTGCCGTATGGAAGATTGAAGAAGGGGAAGAAGAACTCCTTTCCGGTCTTCAGTTAAAGCAGCATGAGCTGGATTTTATTGCCTCACTAAATAATGGCAAGCGATTGCTGCACTGGTTAAGTACGCGCCTGCTGCTGCGCAAAATGTTGAATACGCAGGAATATATCGACTGCCGTATGGATGAACACGGGAAGCCGTATCTTGTCAATTCTCCCTATCATATTTCACTCAGTCATTCTTATGATTATGCTGCTGTAATGATTGGGAAAGACAGGAGTGTTGGTGTAGATATAGAGCAGATTAAAACCAAGATCCACCGTATCCAGCAAAAATTCCTCTCTCCTCCGGAGCTCGCGCAGCCTAATGTAAAGGATGATACCAATGGATTATACGTTTGCTGGTGTGTGAAAGAAGCAGTCTATAAATGGTACGGAAAAAAAGGGTTTGAATTTAAAAGAGATATCCATATCCAGCCTTTTGAATTAAAAGATGAAGGGTCGATGACGGTTATTGTACATCTGCCGGAAGGAATCAGGACATTAACAGTAAATTATTTCAACACCATTCCAGGGTATATGCTTGGTTATGTTGTTGCTTAACTGACAGAGATGAATAAAAAGGTAGAATTTGTGGATTGGGGACTGGTAGATTATCAGGAAGCCTGGGATCGTCAGGAACTTATTTTCAACAGTACTATAGCCATTAAAACCAATAACCGAAATAACGGGACAACAGAAGAGACACCTAATTTTCTCGTTTTTTGTGAACATCCCCATGTATATACATTAGGTAAAAGCGGTCATCCCGGGAACTTACTCCTGGATGAAAAAGGGCTCGAAGATAAAGCCGCTACTTATTACAAAATCAATCGCGGAGGTGATATCACTTACCACGGGCCGGGACAACTGGTTGGTTACCCTATTCTGGATCTTGATAATTTTTTTACCGACATTCATTTGTATCTCCGCACCCTGGAAGAGGCTGTTATTCTTACCCTTGCTGCATATAATATCAACGCCGGCAGGTATCCGGGATTTACAGGAGTATGGATTGATGCTGATAATGAAAAAGCAAGAAAAATCTGTGCGATGGGCGTGAGATGCAGTCGCTGGGTAACCATGCATGGCTTTGCTTTTAACGTAAATGCTAACCTGGATTATTTTAGAAATATAATTCCTTGTGGGATAGATGATAAAGATGTGACATCCATGGAGCGTGAATTAGGACATCCGGTTGATATGTCTGATGTGAAGAAATTACTTAAAAAAAACATCGCAGACTTATTCCAAATGGAGTTATACTAAATTATCACTAAAAAAGTAATACCATAATTTCTATTTAGAGTTTTTATTCTTACCTTCCTTGAAAAATAAATAGAATTAAACTTATGGATTACAACTCTACAGATTCTTCAGTATTTGGCGCCATATTTGGTGTCGGCATGATCTTTTATTTCGCCATACTAATCTTGGTGATCGCTTCATTATGGAAGCTCTACGAAAAAGCCGGCAAACCGGGCTGGGCTTCAATAGTACCTGTTTACAACAGTCTTGTGATGATTGAGATTGTAGGAAAACCGACAATCTGGATTCTCTGGTTGTTAATTCCTTGCGTAAACATCGTGTTCGCTATATGGTTGCTTAATCTTTTCGTGAAAAGTTTCGGCAAATCTGAAGGTTATACTGTTGGGGTAATCCTTTTGCCATTTGTATTTATCCCTATGCTGGCTTTCGGGAATAACCCGTATTTAGGTCCAACAGCAGCAGAAGCAAACCAGGGCTTTAATCCTAACTTTAACCCTAATAATCGTTTTGGCACAGATAATCCTTTCAACAAACCACCCACAACTCCAGAAGCTTAATAATTAATGTTTCTCATATGCATCATATTCGCTTTCTCTTCTTTTTGGGAGAAAGTGAATATGTTTTTGATACCCTGCCCCTTTAAATATTTAACCGGATATGATTGTCCGGGTTGCGGATTTCAACGCGCTTTGATCGCACTCATCAAAGGCGATTTTCAGGAGAGCTTTCAGCTCTACCCGCCAATTGTTCCATTACTGCTAACCTTCATCATCAGCCTGTCTGCCAATTACTGGTGGGGTGCAAGAAGTAAAGGTCTTGTTAATAGCTTAGCGATAATCGCTGGCTCAATCGTGATCATCAGCTATGTGATTAAGCTAGCTGTTCCACATTCGCATTAGCAAAGCAACAAAATTATACTGTTTAGTTATACTGACATCTATAAAGGAGATTCCTTCGTATTTTCAGCTATGAATATTACACCAGTTATCGTTTTGTTAATATCTTTACTGGGCTGTGCAAAAAGCAGCACACATACAGATATTGGAATGGATACAATTCAAACAGAACAGTCAGGCAATCAGCTCAG
Source organism: Pedobacter sp. MR2016-24 (assembly GCF_026239655.1). Taxonomy (GTDB): domain Bacteria; phylum Bacteroidota; class Bacteroidia; order Sphingobacteriales; family Sphingobacteriaceae; genus Pedobacter. Next base: position 385,291 of record NZ_JAPIVO010000001.1, read on the forward strand.
CTATCTTGCGCTAGGCGACTCTTATACCATTGGTGAGGCGGTTCCGCAGGATCAGAGTTTTCCTTCTCAGCTGGCTGCCGCAGCAAATCTGCAGAACTTAAAGATAGGCAAACCAACTATTGTAGCTACAACCGGCTGGACCACTAATGAATTACAAACTGCTATAAAATCCAGCTCTCTTCAGCCCAAATATGATATGGTAACTTTACTTATTGGCGTAAACAACCAATACAGAGGTTATTCAATTGATACTTACCGTACGGAATTTAAGGATCTGCTGCAAACAGCGATTGCCTACGCTGGTGGAAATACTGCTCACGTATTTGTGGTTTCTATTCCTGACTGGGGAGCTACGCCTTTCGGGAAACAAAGCGGAAGGAATATAGCTGAAATAGCCAAAGAAATCGATGCATTTAATGCCGTAAACAGAGAAGAGACGCTTAAACGATCAGTTAGTTATATAGATATTACGCCTGCTTCCAGAAATGCTGCTACTGATAGTACGCTTGTTGCCGGAGACGGACTTCATCCATCCGGTAAAATGTATCAGGATTGGGCCGCTCATATTTTGCCATCAGTATTAGCTGTATTTAAAAAGTAGGAGTCAATTTATTTGTAAGATTAACATTCCGGCAAACTGATCGGAATGTTAGTCGCCAGGCCACCATCTGATGTTTCTTTGTATTTAGAATTCATATCCAGCGCGGTTTCCCACATGGTGTTTACTACAGCTCCTAAACTTACTTTAGCTTTATCGGGGTTACTTTGCAGTGCAAGCTGACTTGCCGTTATTGCTTTAATTGCACCCATTGTGTTTCTTTCAATACAGGGAATCTGCACCAGTCCCCCAATAGGATCGCAGGTTAAGCCCAGGTGATGTTCCATGGCAATTTCTGCAGCCATCATTACCTGGCGTTGTGATCCGCCGAGGCATTCCGTTAAAGCTGCCGCAGCCATCGCAGAGGATACGCCGATCTCTGCCTGACAACCACCCATTGCAGCAGAAATTGTTGCACCCTTTTTAAAGATGCTACCGATCTCAGATGCGCAGGCCACAAACTGGATAATTTTATCTTCCGTAAAACCGTCACAGAAGGCGATATAGTATTGTAATACTGCCGGGATAACACCCGCTGCACCATTCGTTGGCGCTGTAACTACGCGACCAAATGAGGCATTCTCTTCATTAACCGCCAAGGCGAAACAACTTACCCAGTCCAGCGTATAATTAAAACTATTGCCGCCTTCCCTGATTGCTGTTATCCAGCTTTCGTAATCAGTGTATGGTCTGTCTTTTATCAGTCTTTTATTTAAAGCCGCAGCACGACGCCCAACATTTAATCCCCCGGGTAGAAATCCTCCGGTATGGCAGCCACGGAAAGTACATTCTTTCATCACCTTAAAATGCTGCATGATACCCTGTTTGGTTTCTGCTTCCTTGCGCCATGCACATTCATTCTCCATTACTACTTCAGATACTTTTAATCCCGTAGTCAGGCACCAGTGTAGCAGGTCGCCCGCCACCTCCACAGGAAATGGAAGTTCTACCTGCTCTTTGTCATGTCCGCTTTCACCTTCTTTCACTACAAAGCCGCCACCTACAGAATAGTAAGTTTCAGAAAATGCTTTACCCGTATTCAGAAAAGCCTGAAAAGTAACTGCATTTGGATGGAAAGGAAGGCTTTCATTGTAAAGAAAAACCAGGTCATCATTATAGTCGAAGCTAATTAATCTTGAACCTGCCAGGACCAGTAACTGATCTTTTTTGATGGTTGCAATTGTTGAATCAATTGCATTTACATCAAAAGTTACGGGGTCTGCACCAGTCATTCCCAATAAAATAGCAATGTCAGTACCGTGGCCAACCCCTGTTTTAGCAAGAGAACCGTATAGTAATATTTTAATCTGCTCCACGTCATTCAGCATACCCTTTGCTGCCAATGATGCAGTAAACTGCTGTGCTGCTCTCCAGGGGCCTAATGTGTGCGAACTTGACGGACCAATGCCGATTTTAAAAATATCAAATACGGAGATTTGTTCTCTATGCATGGCGTAAAGCTAAATAGTTAAAATGAATTAGGAAAGGGTTTTAACAGAGAGATTTATAATTAATAGAAATCATAGCAGCGCAGTCCATTAAACTTGTTATAGCTTGAGCTATTCGGGAAATATTTTTCATATCCTACACTAGCTTCGGTTGTGCCATTTGTATTGGTATAATTTATTTTAGACGTAGTTGCATCGTGACTCAGACCGAGACGAAGTTTTTCTCCGTTTTTACCGCCAGAAAAGATGTCAAATATCAGCGATACTACCAGTGCATCCGGTCCGCCTTCACCAGCCGTACGGTACCAAAGGCCTGCATTGATAGCCCTGTACTTATATTGCATACCCGCACTCATAGAGGAAACATTTCCTTGTTTATAATATACTACGGAAGGTATTAAGAAAGCACCATCTTCAGATCCGTAGGTGTTACTAGATGTAAGGGGTAGCCGGTAACTCGCATTAGCCGTGATCCGTCTGGGTAATTTTGCCTGTGCGCCACTAAAAGATTCATCCGGCTCATTCACGTGATGCAATGCAATGCCTGCCATAAATTTGCCATAAACAAGGTTGACACCTGTTGCGGGATCAAAGAAAAACTTATTCGCCATATCCGGCATCTGGGCACTGCTGATTGATCCCGGGATATAACCCAGGCGGTTGTCTATCTGGTCAGAAAATACCAGCTTACTCCAGTTGATTTGTCTGTTCGTAAACCCTGCCTGAATACCGAATGATAAAACGAAATCCTCACTTCCCACACTGTAGGAGTAGCTGGCTGCCACATTATTTTTTACCAAAAAAGCTGTTCCCTCAGAGCTGCGGTTAAACTGCAGTCCTAAACCACCACCAAAACGGGGAATGTTCACATCCACAGCCGCATGCAAATAAGATAGATTTCCGCTGATACCTGTCCATTGATTTCTGTAAATCATATTCATCCTTAAATCTCCTTCAAACTGCCCAGTTAAAGAAGGATTAAGGTACAGCGGCGCATTAAAAAACTGAGAATATATATGGTCCTGTCCTGAGGCGGTAACCGACCAGGCAGATAAAAACAGGACAACTATATATTTTAAAAATAACTTCATTCTTTTTATCTGATTAAATGGATTACACCTGTCTTCTTCGGAGCGCTGGAGTCGTAGGTCATTCCCTTCCATTCCGTACCATTTATAAATTCTATATCGATCTTCCAGAAGAACACCCCTTGCGGTTGTACGGTTCCCTGGAATGTTCCGTCCCATCCTTTAGCAGGGCGACCTTCATTTAACTCTGTAGTTTCCCATAGTGTTTGTCCCCATTTATTAAAGACACTCATTTTCCAGGTTTTGATACCAGATCCTTTTGCCTTAAACTCTCTCAGCTCGGGATTCTCACCTCCCGGCATAAATGAATTCGGTACAAAAAGGTATCCCGGAACACCGACTATCTGCACTGTTTTAAACGTATTCGTTGAACAACCTTGCTGATTGGCTACCCTTAATCTCACCACATAAGATCCCGTATCTGCATAAGTATGCGATGGGTTTTGCAGAGATGAGGTGGTGCCGTCTCCAAAATCCCATGCCCAGATAGTAGGGTTATTTGTGCTTTCATCCTCAAATCTAAATGTATAATTTGGAATACTGATTACTGTAGATGGATTTACATTAAATCGTGCAACCGGAGGAAGGACAATATGGATATATTGATTCTTGATCACAGCAATAGAGCATCCTAATGTATTTGTTGCGGTTAGTGTAACTGTATAATATTCCTGCTCGCCATCATAAGTATGTATCGGTTCAAACTCATCAGAAGTCGTTCCGTCTCCAAAATCCCATCTGTAACTAAAGCCATCCTGGGTAGTATTTCTGAATTGCACCGCTAAACCTGCACATCCCAGTGTAATGTCTGCATTAAAGTCGGCCACCGGCTGTGGAAGAACTGTGATTGTTTCTGTCGTTGCAATTTCAGAGCAACTGTTATAAGCGGTCATTGTAACCGTATAGGTTCCTGGTCTGGTAAAGGTATGCTGAACCCTTCCCGGGCTAACCGTATTTGCAGTTCCGCCATCTCCGAAATCAAATGTGAACCGTGTTGCACCAATTGAATTGTTATCAAAATTCACCAGTAAAGGAGCGCAACCTTCTTTCTCATTGGCATCCACCACTAACTCAGGAGTGATGTTTTGAGGCGCTACACGGATGTTATATCCCCGAACGTCTGTTCCACATTCATTCACAACAGTCAAGGTCGCCCGGAACGTCTGTGTCGTTGTTGTATTGTAGGTATGGCTTACCGGACTTTTATCTGTTTTTTCCAGAATCGGTGTTCCATCACCAAAATCATAGAAATATCTATTCGTGCTTCCCGGAGATGTATTGGTAAAGTTAACCAGCATTGGGGAGCAGCCGTCAGTTTTGCTGGGAGAGAATACCGCTACTGGTTTCGCTTTCACAAATACTGTTGAAGTAACTGAGCTCGTTCCGCAAGAGGTTATTGCAGTTAGGGTTACTGTGTAGATCGTATCTCTGCCGGTTGCTTCTGGTTGGAAAGTAATTGCCGACGGTTGTGCTGATGAAGAAGTTGATCCGTTGCCAAAGTCCCATCTGAATGTAGCGTCGGCCAAAGAAGCAGAGGTGTTAACAAAGTTTATCAATAATGGTCCACAGCCTTCGGTAGCACTTTGTGTATAGGATGCTGCTGCGCTCTGATTCGTACTGAACACATGACTCATTTCGTCGTTCTGGCATCCAGTACTTGGTGTCACTATTAATTTGATAGTTACAGACTCATTACTGCTATTGATCGTATAACCGGGAAAGGTTGGTCCTGTGCCGATTTGTAGTGCGTCTGCAAACCATGTATAGGTTGCATTTCGGTCAGGATACTCACGTACACTAATGATATTGGAATTGATAACGAATGGAGTACAATCTTTATCTTTTGTCCATGTAAACTCTGCTTTTGCATTTGGTTTAACCGTGATCGTTACAGGGTCACTGATGTTTTTTTGGTCTCCGTTACAGGTGATTGTACTTACAATTCTTCTGTAAAGTGTAGTAACAGTTAATGCAACCGGCTGATAGGTAGGGCCAACAGCAGTTGTAATATCTGTCCAGGTCGTACCACCGTCAATGCTAGATTGCCATTTGTAATTAAAGTTGCCACCACCACCTGTAGGAGTTGTCCCGGTGAGCAAGGCGGGTGTTAATCCTGTACAAAAGGTCTGATCTGCAGAAATAATATTATTATCGATTGGGGGCTCTGCAATAATCTGATATTCATTACTTATTGAAGGGCAGGCACCACTGTTAACGGTTCTTCTGAATTTGGTTGTGACAGTGATTAGGAAAGTTAAATCTTTACCCGCTCCATCAGACACAACGTCCCATGTATTTCCGTTGTCAGTACTGATTTCCCAAAGATATATATAGGAGCCAGTTCCGCCAGTGGGTTGACTTCCGTTTAGCAGAACAGTTTGTCCTGAACAGACATTTGCACTGGTACTACTAGCGGTATTCCCTGTAATTGGTGGAAGGTTAACGATAACTACATTGTCTTCGGTCGGTCCGCAAGCCGAGGGGCCTGTGATTGTCCATTTAAATGTATAAGTTTGCCCGATCACCAATCCGGTTACCTCTGTTGTAGGGCTGGTAGGATTAACAATATTGATAGTTGGGTTTGTTGGATTGGCCGGCACTAAAGTCCATAATCCACTTTCTCCAGGTTTTAATGGTGTGCTTGCATTTGCCGCTAAGGTGACACTAAGCTGGTTACAAAGTTGCTGATCTGTCCCTGCATCTGCACGTGTATCAGTAGGTGTTACAGTAATAGTAACAATATTGGTTTCTTTGGATTGACAACTTCCGTTTTGGACTACAGCCCGATATTGAGTAGTGATAGTAAGGTTTGGGTATGTAAGTGATGTTGTGGTGTTTGCAATTGCTTCCCACGTTAAACCACCATCGATTGAGCTTTCCCATTTTATAATACTTCCGATCTGACCTGCAAGTGTAATGGGAGAGCCACTCGTGCCGATACAAATAGTGGCATCGCTGCTTATTATTCCTGCTACAGTAGGTTCATTAACAGTAATAACAACTTCGTCAGAGCTTGGTAAACAAGTAGTTGGTGCAGAAATTGTCCATTTGAAAGTGTAAAATTGTCCGGCTCTTAATCCAGTTATCGCTGTATTTGGTAAGTTAGGGTTGACGATAGTAATATCTACTTGGCCAGAAGTGAGTGTCCATGTACCTGTTTCATTTGGTATCTCTGGAGCATTTCCTTGTAGAGTGAAATTATCCTGATCACAGATACTCTCATCATTACCAGCCTTGGCAGTAGTAACCGCTGGGTCAACAAGAATAGTGATATCAACAGGTGTCCCCGGACAACCAGCTGCTGAAATAGGTGTGATAGTATAGATAACAGTGGCTTGTTCCTTACTTGTATTTATTAAAATATCATTTATAACTCCAGTAGTCGTTGATTGAGCATTATTTGTGTTTCCCTCAATAGTCCCTGTCGTAACGACACTTGTCCAGATGTAAGAAGTTGAAGGCGGTGCTGGTAGGTTTGAAGACATGGTAATTCCTGCACCTGTACCGCTACAGATCGTAGGCGCTGCCAGATTAACAGTAACAACTGGTCTGGGAGTAACGGTTACTGTGAAAGTAAACGGAACACCGTCGCATCCGTTTGCTTTTGGTGTGATTGTATATACCACTACTGCATTGGCCGTAGGATTCGTATTTACAATAGTTTCTTCGATTTTACCTGAACCAACAGTTCTGATTCCTGATGCATTTCCATCAGCATTAGTAGCTGTCCAAGTGAAAATGCTCCCAGATACTGTCGATGTAGGTAAAAATGCTACCTGATTGCCTGTACATATATTTTGGGATCTTGAAGCAACAGGATTTGTTGTTGTATTTTCCGGAAATATGGTAATGGAGGATAGTGTTTCTACCTGAGAACAGGTGCCAACCAATCCTGTTTGTACAACTAGTTTTATGTTCGCTACGCCAGCTACTCGTTCTGCGTTTGTGGGCGTATAGATTGTTGTAAGATTGTTGACAGGAGTAAATGTGCCAGAACCTACCCATTGAAATGTCGTATTAGGGTTGTTATTATCTATTCTACCTGTGAGGTTAATATTATCATTATAACATACTGTAGAAGGGGTCGCAGTGATAACAGGAATAGGTGCAGGAGAGAAAGTAATTTGCTGTACATCCGTTGCTGTATTACAATTATTGGTATGGGTAAGCGTAACTGTATAAGTCGCGAAATCTTTGAAATTTATTTTGGGATATCTGCTATTCGCGTTTGTTGGTGCCACGAAATCGAATTGTCCGCCAGTTACTGTCCATGTATAGGTATTAGCTAATACATCTGCAGTACCACTAGTTGTCGTTTTTGTTACAGATGCATTTGGATCAAATGTGTATTCTCCTCTTGCACAAAGTGCAATGTCAGGAGATAGCGAAACTAGCGGGTCAGTATTAACTACTATCCTTTGAGGTATTGTCGTGACTTGACACGTTGCTGATGAAATTGTAAGTGTAATATTGTAGATACCGAGCTGGTTAAACCTAAATTGCGGATTTATACTGTTTGCATTCGTTCCCCCGATATAAGTGACACCGGATGCAGGTGCACCTGTCTCATTGGTCACAGCCCATAGATAAGTTGGGGTATTGGGACATGTGTTGTCGAGAATTGATGTACTTGTTGCTGTAAGTGTGCCGGAAGTTAAGCAAAGGAGGTTTGTCGGAATTGTAAAACTTGGTTTTGGAGGATCCTGTATACAGATCGGTAATTCAATGTTATCTGCTTGGCATCCACCATCACTTGAAGATGTCAACATAATTAAATGTTGTCCTTTAGTTGTGAATACGCGTTCGAAATTAAAGTTCAGCGGTTTATCCTGTGCAATCAGTACACCATCAACATACCATGAGTAAAGCACATTATTATCCGCGCATCCTGGAGAATTTGTGCTTGCTTTTTGCCCTGGAAGTGATAGGTTGGTAAAAACGACATTATCTCCCAAACATGCTATTGGGGGAAATGTAAATCTGTTCTCTGGTCTGGATACAACTCTTGCCGGAGTTGATAGCGGAGATCCGATAGCGCCGCAAAAAGGACTCATAACGCCAACATTTACGCCAAAGGCATTATAAACAGTTTGTGTTCCTGAAGTATAGGATAGTCCACACGATGACCGTGTGAAAGTATGGCCTACCTTGCTGCTGTTTGTTAAAATATCACAATAAGTATAATCATTGAACGTATTATCTCCCCAATCAATATGGTAGGTATTTCCAGGGAAATTTATTTTTATTCCATCGTTTGAATTTACATCAACCCGATATTCAAATGCTCCTGTTGGAAAGCAAACTGTATTTCCACTTGTTGTAGTAAAAGCAGTTACAGCTAGATTGTTTATTAAAAAATAAGCTTTCGTTGAAACCCTTCCATCTGGCATTACTGCCTTTACAAACATGGTAAAATGTGCTAACGTAGCTGTATATGTTTGAATTTCATTAATAGATGTAAATGTCATAACTGTGGGGGGACCGCTATTCAGTTCATTAGTTATGGTTACTGTTACATTAGCTGCAGTGGATGCATTTGTGAACCTAAATGGTGTATTAGGTGTGTTCTCGTCTGTATTGCACGAACCAAACGTTATTTCTGGACTTGTTGAAATGGGAGCAGGACTTGTTAACCTTGCTTCAGTTGAATTACCGGTAATGATAGTAAATGGCAGTGATTCAGTCGAGAATATACCCAGACTAGTTGATCTTATTCTAAGCTTATATCCGGTTCCTGCTGGTGTTCCTCCAGGAATAATACCATTTACATAGGTAGAATAGAACCCAGCATAATTTCCGATAGGTGTATTGGACACAAAATTACCTGTTGCATCTGAAAGGTATAATTCAAAACGATTTCCAATAGGTACACAGGTCGACCCTAAACTAAAAGTTGCAGCAATACTCGACCCCGGTGTATACGGTCCAGCATCCACCGTCCCAATGGTAATTTGAGCTTTAGACTGGAAGGATAAAAAGAGAAGAGTAAGGACGAATAAAGTGCGTAAAATTTTCCTCATATTGTAGCGTTATATAAACATAGTAAGGAATTATCAATTTCCAAACTAAAAATATAACTACGAGTATGAATTTCCCTATAATCAAAAAAACCCGCTACTAATAGCGGGTTTTTAATTGGCTGTTAAACAGGCTTTTGATTACATCATTCCACCCATGCCGCCGCCGCCCATAGGAGGCATGCCAGCACCGCCAGCATTATCTTCCGGATCGTCAGCTAAAACAACCTCAGTTGTTAATAACATAGCTGCGATTGAAGCTGCATTTTCTAATGCTACACGACTTACTTTAGTTGGGTCGATAACACCTGCACCGATTAAGTTTTCATAAACGTTAGTACGGGCATTGTAACCAAAGTCACCTGCTCCTTCTTTAACTTTCTGAACAACGATAGAACCTTCAATACCTGCATTTTCGCAGATCTGACGTAATGGCTCTTCAACTGCACGTTTCACAATAGCGATACCTGTAGTCTCATCTTCGTTTTCACCTTTCAATCCATCTAATGCTTCAATAGCACGGATGAAAGCAACACCACCACCAGCAACGATACCTTCTTCAACTGCTGCACGAGTAGCATGTAAAGCATCATCAACACGGTCTTTTTTCTCTTTCATCTCCACTTCAGAAGCTGCACCTACATAAAGAACTGCAACACCGCCAGCTAATTTAGCCAAACGCTCTTGTAATTTTTCTTTATCATAGTCAGATGTAGTAGTTTCGATTTGTGCTTTGATCTGGTTAACGCGAGATTTAATGTCTTCAGACTGACCAGCACCGTTAATTACAGTTGTATTGTCTTTGTCAACAATGATTTTCTCAGCAGTACCCAGGTAAGTAAGGTCAGCGTTCTCTAATTTATAACCTCTTTCTTCAGAGATTACAGTACCACCTGTTAAGATAGCTAAGTCTTCTAACATTGCTTTTCTACGGTCACCAAAACCTGGAGCTTTAACAGCAACAACTTTCAGGGAACCACGGATTTTATTTACTACCAAAGTAGCTAATGCTTCACCATCTAAATCTTCAGCGATGATTAACAATGGTTTGCCAGTTTGAACTTGTTTCTCTAAAATCGGTAACAATTCTTTCATGTTACTGATTTTTTTGTCATAGATCAAAATGTAAGGGTTTTCTAATTCCGCTTCCATTTTGTCTGCATTAGTTACAAAGTATGGAGATAAGTAACCACGGTCAAATTGCATACCTTCAACTGTTTTAACTTCAGTTTCAGTACCTTTTGCTTCTTCAACAGTAATTACACCATCTTTACCTACTTTAGCCATTGCCTCAGCAATCAGTGAACCGATTACTTCGTCATTGTTTGCAGAGATAGACGCAACTTGTTTGATTTTGTTGTTGTCTTCACCAACAGTTTGCGACTGAGATTTTAAGTTAGCAACGATTGCAGAAACTGCTTTGTCGATACCACGTTTCAAATCCATTGGATTTGCACCAGCAGCAACGTTTTTGATACCAGCAGTAACGATCGCCTGAGCTAAAACAGTTGCAGTTGTTGTTCCGTCACCTGCAATATCTGCAGTTTTAGAAGCAACTTCTTTAACCATCTGAGCACCCATATTTTCGATAGGATCTTTCAGTTCAATTTCTTTTGCTACAGTAACACCATCCTTAGTGATTGATGGTGAACCGAATTTCTTGTCTATAATTACGTTACGTCCTTTTGGTCCTAATGTAACTTTTACAGCATTAGCCAAAGTGTCAACACCTCTTTTCAGGGCGTCACGGGCTTCTACGTTATATTTAACTTGTTTTGCCATTTTGATAAAATGTTTTTTAAACTATTTTGTGTGATTTGCTGAAATCCAGCGATTAAAGAACTGCGTAAAGATCAGTTTCACGCATAATCAGATACTCTTTACCTTCATAAGTAATTTCAGTACCTCCGTATTTGCCATATAAAACTACGTCACCAACTTTAACGCTCAATGGAATAAGGCTACCTGTCGACTCAGCATATTTGCCTGGTCCAACTGCAACTACTGTTCCTTGCTGAGGTTTTTCTTTCGCTGTATCCGGGATGTAGATACCCGAAGCAGTTTTTTCTTCGGCAGGAGCAGCTTCAACAACTACTCTATCTGCAATGGGTTTAATGTTTAAAGCCATAACTTATTATCGATTTTAATTTAAAGGTTAACGTTATAAATACTAAGATTCACACTAAGCCTGTAACAGTTTTTATGCCAAGGGCGTTTTGCTTGACAAATTTACGCAGGCTTGTCAGCTAATAGAATCAGGCTGTGTTTTTTCGTGTCAGACTGGCAGGATAGAAAACAAAAAAGCCCGCTAGGATTCCTAACGGGCTTCTCAATATCAGATCGCTTTAAGCTTATTTTTTCGTCGTATCCTGAGTTGCAGGAGCCGGAGCAGGAGTTGCAGTAGATGGAGCAACGCCACTTCCAATTGGAGATTGTGTAGGCGTTTTATCCAGTTGTTCCTGAAGTTTCGGATCGATACCACCCGAAGTAGATGAACCACCAGTTTTACCAATAGTAGTAACGGCTAAAGATAGCACTACTACAAGTGTCAATAATACCCAGGTGCCTTTTTCCAAAACATCTCCTGTACGTTGTACGCCGAACATGTTGCTGCCAGAACCGCCAGTTGCAAGACCACCGCCTTTAGGGTTTTGTATTAAAACAAAAAGACCTAATGCAACACAAATAATGATCAATAAAATAATTAAAAAAAGCATAGTATGTTAAATGGTTAAATTTTCTTTTCTACAGATTGGATAAGGTCGGCAAAGTAACGGCTTTTTTCTGGGAACTTCAAACTTAATTTTTGATAAGTATCTATCGCCTTGTCATAAAGCATTTGTTCTATGTAGATGCTGGCCAGCGTTTCCGATACCAGGTCATTCTGGTCTTCCGCACTTTTCTTTGCCTTATTTTCATTGTCGATCTGCTCCGCATTGGGTGGTGCAATCTGAGGATCTTTCCTGATAAAGTTTTCGATGATCTCAGAATCTTTTGTCACAGGTTTAGGGTGATCCGTATTTTCAGTCAAATCTTCATTTTCCGGAAGGTGACTCTGAACATGGAATATATGCTCCACATATTGCTGCTGTAACTCATTCCCCTGTTCCTTTTTGGGCATCGCATAAGGCTGAAATGAACTCTGATGCTCTTTTCGGGTTTTATCCAGCCACCATAGGAAAGTATAAGGCAGCTTCTCGTCATTGTAATTGCTAACCTGGTTTTCTGGTTTTATTCCTTCTGCAGCTATATTCGGGGCTGGAGTTTGTACCTCTTCCTGTGTAGACTCTTCAACAGTATCGATACTGAATGATTCCTCAAAAGCGAAAAAGTCTGACGAAGCAATGCTTTCAAAAACGAAATCATCTGTTAAAGACCTGCGTTCAGGAGTTTCAGCAACTGGTATGACCGCATCTCCGTTACCTGTGCTGTCAGAATTTCTGAAAGGCCTGTATTGAGATAAATCTACTTCAGAAATTTCTTCGAAAATCTCATCTTCTTTATCGTTTTCGTCAATTGAAGTATATGGATCGCTTATTTCTTCAAATGTTTCCTGCTCATCGGCTGCGGGAGTTTCTGATATAATTTCAACGGGCTGATGGTAAATATCAAATGCTGCTGTTTCTTCAGGCTGAGTATGCAGGAAGTGATATAATAACTGACCATTGGTATAAAGTGAAGCTTTTGCAAGAGTATTTGCCTCCTCCGCCTGCTCCTTATTCGCTTTCGCCAACAATAGATGCAAGGGTTGATAATAGGGGTATTCCTGCAATAACTGTTTTAACAATGCAGTGTCCTCTGCCGATACCTGCTGAGGGTTAGAAAGCAAGTCTGCAAGTTGTTTTTTAATGTCTTTTTCCAGCTCCACGATGCTAAGTTAATGATTGATATTCATTTTCACTACCATTGTGCAAAGGCACGGTTAAAAATATCTTCGGTGAGCTGTAAGTTAATATCTTTATTATATTGCTGCTGAATAGTCTGTAAAGGCTGAGTTCCAATGTTGAAATCCTTAAACCTTTCGAAGGTTTCCTCAAAGCTCTGCTTGGGGTTCAGGTTGTTCGTGTATTTCACGCTTACTTTTATCGTAATCCTGTTACCGCCGGCAGTAGGGGCATTGTTATTCTGTAAGGCAATAGGTCTGATGTCGTATCCTGTAATTCTTCCTTCAAATATCGCATGGGCATCAGTTTGGGTAATGCTCAATCTGGTTTGGTTACGGATACGCAGCTTTAAAGCCTCGGTAAAATCCTGACTTAAGTTGGGTACTACCATGGCCGCATTATTCTCAAAGAATTGTACGGTTACAGTCTTCATTTCTGGAGGAATAGATGCTCCGTTCAACTTTACCGAACAAGAATTCAGGACCATTAATGGTATAAAAAGTAATAACAAACAGCTCTTTTTCATCCTAATTTAAATTCAGTTCTTTGATTTTTCTATACAATGTACGCTCGGAGATACCCAGTTCCTGAGCGGCAAATTTACGCTTGCCTTTATGCTTTTTCAAAGCTTTTTTGATCAGGTCTGATTCTTTGTCAATTAAAGATAAGGACTCTTCAACTTCTTCTGCATCGTGTGCGTAGTTATAATCTACAGGTGCATTTTGTGAAGGCTTTTTGATCGTTAACGTAGGATCATTATTGATCTTCTGATCTATTTCCTGATACAGTTGATTAATATAATGCGGATTCTCGGCCATGATATGTGAAGTATTTCCACCACTCTGAATAATCTCAGCAACCAATTTCTTTAAATCCATCATGTCCTTTTTCATATCAAAAAGAACTTTGTATAGTATATCGCGCTCTGAGAAGTCTTCCTTGTTATTTCCGTTAATGGCCATCGGCAAATTGCTGCCACCCTCATTTGGAATATAATTCATCAAAGCAGCCGCGGTAACATTCCGGTCTTTTTCCAGTACGCAAACCTGTTCGGCAATATTTTTCAATTGTCTTACGTTTCCAGGCCAGCTATAGTTGGACAGCAATTGTATCGCGTCTGGCTCCAGATGGATACCCGGACTGCGGTACTTATCGCTAAAATCTGCTGAGAATTTTCTGAACAGTAAAAAGATGTCTTCTTTACGTTCATGTAAGGCTGGAATACGTAGCGGTACCGTGTTTAAACGGTAGTATAAATCTTCCCGGAACTTCCCGTTTTTAACCCTGTTATATACATCGACATTCGTTGCTGCAATAATACGCACATCAGTCTTCTGCACTTTGGAAGATCCTACACGCAGGTACTCTCCGCTTTCCAAAATCCTCAGTAAACGCGCCTGTGTACCTAATGGAAGTTCTGCAACCTCATCCAAAAAGATTGTGCCGCCATTCGCCACTTCAAAGTATCCCTTACGTGCCTCATGTGCACCTGTAAATGAACCTTTTTCATGGCCGAATAACTCCGAATCTATAGTCCCCTCAGGAATAGCCCCGCAGTTTACGGCAATGAAAGCACCGTGTTTACGTGTGCTCATCTGATGGATGATATGGGAAAACACTTCTTTTCCGCTACCGCTTTCACCAGTAATCAAAACAGACATATCTGTCGGAGATACCTGTCTTGCAATATCTATAGCACGGTTTAAAAGTGGAGATCCACCAATAATTCCGAACCTGTTTTTTATATCTTGTACGTCCAAAATAATTAATTTTAAGTATTTGGTCTGTTAATCTGCAATTCTTCCCAGTAATGTCGCTGATGTACAACGCTCAATTACCACATTTACATATTGACCCGGTTTAATATGGTCAGCCGCCGGAAATACGATCATTGCATTCTGGTCATTCCTTCCGCATAAATCTTTGTCAGATTTTTTAGAGAAACCTTCCACAAGAATTCTTACTGTTTTGCCTACCGACTCCTGCAGTCTTCTCAACGAGGATACCTGCTGTTTCAGCAAGATTTCCTGCAAACGCAATTTCTTTACTTCTTCAGGAATATCATCTTCCAGTTTTCTCGCTGCGAGTGTTCCGGGTCTTTCCGAATAGCTAAAGCAAAAGGCAAAATCATAACCTACGTAATCCATCATTTGAAGTGTTTCCTGGTGATCTTCTTCCGTCTCTGTACAGAAACCTGCAATGATATCCGTAGAGATCGCACAATCAGGGATAATATTTCTGATGGCATCAACCCTGTTCATATACCATTCACGTGTATAGGTACGGTTCATCAGATCTAACATTCTTGAACTGCCCGATTGTACCGGCAAATGAATATTGTTACAAATATTATCGTACTTTTTAATGGTATATAAAACTTCGTCAGTAATATCTTTAGGGTGTGAGGTAGAAAAACGAATGCGCAATTCCGGACTGATTAAGGCCACTTTTTCCAGTAACTGGGCAAAGTTCACCATAATCTCAGCACCATCTTCCGCTTCAGCACTACCTTTCCATTTGTAAGAATCTACATTCTGACCCAATAAAGTAACTTCCTTATAACCTCGCTGATGCAAGTCAAGCGCCTCAGCTAAAATGGAATCCGGATCACGACTCCGTTCACGGCCACGGGTAAAAGGTACCACGCAGAAAGAACACATATTATCACAGCCGCGCATGATGGAGATAAAAGCAGTGATGCCATTACCATTCAGACGCACCGGACTAATATCGGCGTAGGTTTCCTCCCTGGAAAGTAAAACGTTAATTGCCTTCTGGCCTTCACCTACCTGTTCAATCAGCTGTGGCAGATCACGATAGGCATCAGGACCAACAACCATGTCAACCAGTTTCTCTTCTTCTAAAAATTTAGATTTTAAACGCTCTGCCATGCAGCCTAAAACCCCAACTATCAGTTTAGGATTTCTGCGTTTTTCTATCCCGAACTGTGACAGCCGGTTACGCACACGCTGCTCTGCGTTTTCACGTATAGAACAGGTGTTAATAAATATAGCATCCGCCTCATGATAGTCGCCAGTTGTCTCAAAACCCTGGTCTAACAGAATAGAGGCAACAATTTCACTATCAGCAAAATTCATCTGACAACCATAGCTTTCGATGTATAGCTTTCTGGCATTGATCATTTTTGGTGCATCAATCACCAGGGCTTCACCTTGTCGCTCTTCATCGTGTGTCTTGTCCGCTAGCTGTAATTCAATCATAAATGGGTAACGTTTTTACTGGATGCAAAAATACTAAATTTAATTTGTAAATGACAAATTGGCAGAATTTAAAAAATATTGTAATACACCGTAAAAAACATTATTACTGCCGAACTTGTATACTATATATAATCTACACTTATGGCAAACGCTCAATCAGGAAAAAATAGAATATGGAAGTGGGTTGCCGGGATAATAGGTGTCCTGATGCTTATCATAGCCGGCATTTCAATTTATTTCAGTATAAAGTGGAAGCCTGTACTTACCGAAAAGATAAAGGAAGTCGTGTATGAAGGATCCAAACATTTGTACCGTATCGACTTTAAAGATGTGCACCTCAACCTGGTTACGGGGAGTGTTGTGGTTGACAGTATTTTACTTTCCCCTGATACTGCAGTATTTAATGCCAGCAGAAAGGCGGGTACAGCTCCCACGCATTTATTTAACATTAAACTGGCGAAACTGCAATTACGCAGAATTGGTATCTATAATGTTTACTTCAATAAAAAAATTGATATGACGGATATTATTTTAGACCGTCCTTCCATCAACATGATTTATAATAAGGTTTACAAAAAGCCTGATACCAGTAAAGATAACCGCAGCTTGTATGAGCGCATATCTAAAACGCTTAAATCTGTACGCATTAAAGGAATTAAAATTGAAGATGCTGATTTTGACTATGTCAGCGGCGCAACAGGCGAAATTCTTAATTCTGTTAAACACCTGAACCTGCAGGTAAGAGATTTTCTGCTGGATGCAGATGCGGAAAAGGACAGTACGCGGTTCTATTATACCAAAGATGTTTCTTTCGAACTGGCAGGCTATAAATCGCTCTCAAAAAATAAAATGTATACCATGAAAGTGGATACCGTAACTGGGTCCGCGACAGGTGGAACGGTTCACATTAAAGGTTTGAAAATGATTCCGATGTATCCTGATCTGACATTTAGCAGGATGCTGAAAACGCAGAAGGATCGTTATGATCTTTCATTTGATCAGATTGATTTTACAGGTGTAGATTTTATGAAATTGAATACGGATGGGGTGCTGCACGCGAAGGCATTGACGATAGATAAAGGTTTGGCTAAAGTATTTATGAACCGGGAAATGCCTCCGGGAGAAGTTAACAAAGGTTCGAACTTTCCGCATATGGCACTGAAAAGATTGCCGGTACAAACAACTATTGATACGCTGAGGTTAAAAAGTGTAAATGTGGCTTACACAGAATACAATCCAATTACACAGAAAAGAGGAACGGTAAATATTGATCAGCTGAACGGAAGTGTGAGGAATGTAACTAACGACTCCGTTTCACTGGCTAAAAGCCATCATGCTATAGCTCAACTAAATGCTTTTATGGTTAAAGCTGCACAGCTGGATATTCGTATAGATTTCGACCTGTCATCTAAAATAGGCGCTTTTACGTTCAAAGGAAATATTGGCAAGATGGATATGGTGAAGTTAAATCCGCTTGCCGCTCCGTTAGGCTTAGTTAAAATCGAAACCGGGCAAATTCAAAAAATAG
Organism: Pedobacter sp. MR2016-24; assembly: GCF_026239655.1. GTDB lineage: Bacteria > Bacteroidota > Bacteroidia > Sphingobacteriales > Sphingobacteriaceae > Pedobacter. Next base: position 403,075 of record NZ_JAPIVO010000001.1, read on the forward strand.
ATTTTGATGTAACTGCAAATGAAAAAGGATCAACGGGCATAATGCACCTCTATTATAATAACCTGAAGGTGGAACTGTTAAAAGAAGGGGAGGATGGGGCACCGGCTAAAAAGAAAGGGCTACTTTCTTTCCTGGCCAATACATTGATTATCAAAGATGCTAATCCTTCAAAAGGGGAAGCTTTGCGGACGGCTAAAATTAATTTTGTGCGCCCTCCGGGTGCGTCTTTCTTTAACTTACTTTGGAAAAGTGTTTTCATTGGCATGAGGGAGACTGTAGGCCTGGGTATCGTACCGATGAAGAGCCCGGAAAAGGGCAGGGAAATTATTGTTGACAAGATGAAGGAACGAAAAGAAAAACGTGCAGAAAAGAAAGAGAAAAGACAGGAAGAACGTGCCAGGAGGAAAGCTGAAAAGAATAAGAATTAAATATAATAATTGCTTCCTGTCCACCTGAAGGCAATTATATTCTAATGAATTTGTATATTGGAAAATCATACCCTGATACTGCATGAATGAAAAATCCAGAAAAACACTTCTTATCTTTAAATGGGTTGCTGGAATCGCATTTCTGCTGTTTATAGCAGCGGATGCAGGATCATGGTACTTAAGCAGAAAGATGAGGCCGGCAATTATGCGGGAGCTGAAAGATCTGGTGCTCAACTCCACGGACAGTCTATACCGGATTGAATTCTCCACTGTGAATACTAATTTTCTGTTTGGAAATGCATCCGTAGTGGATGTGAATATCATTCCGGATACGAATATTTTTAATAAACTGGTTTTACTCCAGCGGGCGCCCAATAATATTTATGAGGTGCGCCTAAAGAAACTGACCATCCGTAACTTTCACCCGCTCCGGTTTTATCGGGAAAAGAAGATCAATGTAGATCAGCTGCTGTTTGAACACCCTAGTGTGGTCATGATCAACAAACAGTTCGAATTCAACGAGAACAGACCGCCGCGACCACTAAAGTCGCCCTACGCCTATATCTCCAAATTCCTGAAAGAAGTGCGTGTGAAGAGCATCAACCTGAGGGATATCCGCTTCAAATACGTGAATAAAAACCATGCTGTTACGGAAACAGATTCGCTGAAAAACCTGGACATCACGTTGAAAGACTGGCTCATCGACGCAAACTCAGCTACGGATACCACTCGCTTTTTTTTATTAAAGGATGTTCTGATAGATTTGAACGATTATGGTTATGCTACACCCGACAGCTTGTACCATATCAATGTAAATGAGTTTTCTTTCAAGGCTTCTACCGGGCAATTGAATATCAAAAAGTTCAGTGTTGTGCCAAGATATTCAGAAATGGACTTTGGCCGTGCTGTGGGATATGCAAAGGACAGGTTTAATATCCAGATGAGTGATATCTCTCTGAATGGTATTGATTTGCCGCTATATGTGCGGAAACAGGCACTATTTGCCAGGGAGATGAATATTACCAATGGCTATGTTTCGGTTTTTAATAACAATGAACTTCCTTCCCGTGGCGTAGAACGAATGGGGAAATTTCCGCATCAGCTACTGCAAACGTTAAAGGGAAAACTTACCGTCAAAAAATTAAATTTGAGCAACGTAGATTTAAGTTATGCAGAGTATGACCGTGATAGCAGGCAAAAAGGAAAGATAACTTTTGAAAATACTTCCGGAACGGTAACAAATGCAACGAATGAAACCAGGGAAAAATTAAAGAATCCTTTTATGTTGGCTAACCTGAGCACCTACATGATGGGGCAGGGGAAAATGAATGTGCATTTCAAGTTTGATCTTAACGCTAAAGATGGTGCTTTTTCTTATGATGGCAATTTAACCCGGATGAATGGTAATGTACTCAACAGGATCACGAAGCCTTTGGGGATGGTTCAGGTAAAAAGTGGAGTAGTACAAAAGTTAAGCTTTAAAGTAGTCGCAAACGACAGGAAGGCTAATGGTAAAATGGATTTCGCCTATAAGGATTTATCGATAGGGCTGATGAAAAAAGTAGAGGGGAGTGACCGGCTGCGAAAACAGGGACTGATTTCTATGCTGGCAAATGCACTCGTCATTAATCCCGACAATCCCAATGCGAAAGGACAGTTCATTTCAGCACCGATATATTTTGAGCGCGACCCGACCAATTCATTCTTCAGCTTTGTCTGGAAAACGCTGTTCCAGGGAATTAAATATAGCGTTGGATTAACGCCCCGGAAAGAGGCTGAAATTGAAGCACAGATCGCCAGGTTTGAAAAGATGAAGGAAGACCGCGAGAAAAGGCGTGAGGCAAGGCAAAGAAGAAAAGATAGCAATCCCTGATCTGCTGTTGAGCAAACCAGGGATATATTTTTATTTCAGGAGTTCTGCAGGAGCAGGTTTATCAAGTAAGTTCTGATAATAAAAGCGGACACGTTCTGTGAAGTCATGTCTGCCCTTGGTAGAAGTCCAGCCATGCCGGCCCCCTGGATAGATCATCAGTTCAAAATGTTTGTTTGCATCCTCCATTTTATTAATGAACTGTATCGTATTCTGCATATGTACATTATCATCCATATCGCCATGCATGATGCGCAGTAAACCTTTATATCGATCTATATAAGTCAGCACTGAAGCATTTTTATAACCCTCAGGATTCTCCTGTGGTGTATCCATCAGTCTTTCCGCATAACTGCTGTCGTATAATTCCCAGCTCGTAACCGGAGCTCCGGCATAACCATAATCAAAGTAATCTGCACCATATGTCAATGCCATTGTAGTCACATAACCACCATAACTGTGTCCTGTAATCAGCAATTTTTTACTGTCTACCCATGGTTTTGCTTTCAGCCATTTTGCTGCAGTGATATAGTCTTTCATTTCCCATTTACCAAGGTTCCTGTGCATTAAGGCTACACCTTCTTTCCCAAACTGACCGGAAGAGCGGTGATCTACAGCAATCTGAATAATTCCTTCATTTGCCCACCATTGTGGTGCAGTACCTTTCCAGGTATTCGTAACTGTTCCTGCAGCGGGACCACCGTAAATACTAAATACAACAGGATATTGCTTCGTCTGATCGAAGTCGGTAGGATAAGTGATCACCGCCGGCAGGTTATAGCCATCATCTGTAGGAATAGTGACCATTTCGGTTTTACCGATATCAAATTTATCGAAATCAGCAGATTTACTATCTGCAATTTCTTTAATAATTTTTCCGGTATGGTCTACCAATGCCCGTTTCGGTGGTGTATTTACACTGGAGTAGGTGGTAATAAATTGCGTGCCCGCTGGAGACAGTGCTATCTGGTGCGTATACTCCCCGAAGGTAAGTCGCTTCAGTCCCTTTCCATTGTAATTGACACGGTAAAAATCTGTTCTGGTAGAAGCCTCTTTGCGTGCAGAAAAATAAACCACTTTATGCTTTTCATCTACCTGTACCAGATCTGTCACCTGCCACTTTCCACTGGTAAGTGGATTAATCAGTTTGCCGTCCAGCGTATACAGGTAATAATGCGCCCATCCTGTTCGATCACTTTTCAGGATATAGTGTTTTTTATCTTCCAGGTAAGTAATGCGTTCATCATAATCCAGATCTACCCATGACGATTGTTTCTCATCATAAATTTCTTTTTTAACACCCGTTTCCGGGTTTACTTTGTAAAACTTCAGATTGTCCTGTCCCCGGTTCATCCATTGTACCATCATACTGCTGCCGTTATAACTCCAGTAGGGTGTACCAAAATACTGGTCGTCTTTTTCATTGAAATCTGCCCAGACTACTGCTCCGCCTGTAGTAGGTACAAAGCCCACTTTAACTTCAGGATTGGGGTCTCCGGCTTTAGGATATCTTGTTTTCTCTGTATAGCCATGCTGGCCGGTGGAGCCATTGATAGGAAACATCGGCACTTTTGTATCGTCGAAACGCATAAACGCAATGTGTTTACTGTCCGGAGCCCACCAGAAGGCCCTGTATTTAGTCGGCCGCCCCAGGATTTCCTCAAAATACACCCATGAAGAATATCCGTTATAAATTACGTCCGTTGCATCTGTTGTATACCTGATTTCTTTACCATTGGCCACATCTACTGCAAACAAATCGCTGTTGCGTGTAAAAGCCACATATTTTCCATCAGGAGAAAGTGTTGGATTTTTCTCCTCGGCGCGGTCGTTTGTTAAACGTTTAGGTTCATCTTTACCATACTGAATATAGATGTCACTATCCCGCACCATCACATTTACATTGCTTTTAGGAGGTGGAGTATAGGATTTCCGCTCGCCAGATTTGATATCAACAGTATATAACTGACGGGTTTTTGCGTCAGATTCTATGTAATGCATTTCATCGCTCCAGCCCAATACGGGACTCAGATTATTGGTTAGCGAAGGTACGGCACCTGTAGTTTGCTGAAAGGTAAGTTTTTGTGCCTGTGCGGTAAAGCCAAAACAAAGGCCCGCGCAGAGTGTGAATAGTAATGGTTTCTTCATTGATGATTTATAAATTGACGCGATGAATATAACAAAAAAGCGCCCCGGTTAAGGGCGCCTTTCAAATATGTTACGCTTAATATAAACCGTTAAACAGTCCAGTTCCAGCCGAATTCATCAGCTGTTACCCCATAACGGATATCGTTTAGTTTTTTTGCAATACTGGTAGAAACCGTGCGCGTGGCAGGGTCGGTAAGCACATAAGCTTTACCTTCATAGCTGATTTCGCTGATCTGCGTAACTGTAGCTGCTGTACCTACTGCAAAAGCTTCTGTTAAAGAACCATTCTCTATATTGTCCAGCACTTCCTGGATTAACACTCTTCTTTCTTCTACTTCAATACCCATGCTTTTAGCCAGGTGAATAATCGTATCTCTGGTTACCCCATCAAGAATAGTCTCGCGTACTTCCGGAGTAACAATTTTTCCATTGATCACGAACATCAGGTTGGCCGCACCAGACTCTTCCACAAATGTGTTTGTTTTTGAGTCTGTCCAGATCAGCTGGTCAAAACCTTTTGCCTGTGCTTCTAATGTAGGTAACATTGAACCCGAATAATTACCTCCGGTTTTCGCAGCACCAACACCACCATCGGCCGCCCGTGTATACCGTGTTTCGATCTTAACTTTTAGCGGTTTGCTGTAATAGGGTGCACTTGGATTAGTCAGCACCACAAACTTATAAGTTGCAGATGGTCTGACACCCAGAAAAGGATCGGTAGCAAACATTGTAGGTCTGATATATAAAGAGTAATTTTCTTCATCTGGTACCCATGCCCTGTCGATATCGATCAATGCTGCAATACCCTGCATAAAAACTTCTTCAGGAATAGTTGCCATCGCCATACGGGCAGCAGATTTATTAAAACGTGCAAAGTTTTTATCCGCTCTGAATACGCTTACGCTACCGTCAGCTTGTTTATAAGCTTTCATCCCTTCAAAGATCGTCTGCCCGTAATGAAGCGCAGAAATCGCAGGACTCATAGGAATTGGTCCGTAAGGCAGGATCTCAAAATTCTTCCATTCACCGTCTTCGAAATCAGCTACAAACATGTGGTCTGTAAAAATCTTTCCGAAAGGTAAATCAGTGATATCAGTTTCAGCCAGTCGTGAATGATTGGCTTTTGTGGTTTTTATAGTTAAAGTATCTATCACGGCTTTTTAATTTATTACGGTCAAAATTACGAAAAATTCGCCTTTTAAACCAGTTTATTTTTCTTCATGCAGTGTTTTCAGTACACTAAGCACCCATGATTTTCCCCATTCTTCAATCTGGTTTCCGCTCCATAAAAACGGATAAAAAATTCTTTTCTGAAAGCGTGGAGGCAAATACTTTTGCCAGTTGGTACCACCCGTTGCGGCAATATCCACAGGATCGCGCTCGAGGTATCTTACGGCCGACTTATAATGTGACAAAGGCCACTCCACATTCACGAACAAATCAAGCTTTCTGAGTTCATCTGCCAGTTGTGTTACATCCTGCCCTTCCTGTGCTAATTGATGATACAGCGCAGAGAAATTGGTATGTTCACGGTCCTTGCTCAGTTGTAAAAACTGTGCGGCATATTTCTGTATAAATTGTTTTAAGGTCAATGTTTGCTTCCCGCTGGAAAGCTCTGTCGCGCCAAATTTCCAGTAGATATATTCAAACTTCTCTTCAATCGTAGCGTTTGCCAGTTCTTCTCTCTTACTTTTATCTACCAGTCTGGAGAAATCTGTAGCGCTGATCTCTATCATTCTGTACTGGCCCGACTGAAAACCGCTGGCAGGTAAAAGCGACATGCGGAACTTCAGAAACTGCTCTTTCTCCATTCCATTTACCATTACCTCGAAAGAACTGGTCAGCGCATTAAAGTAAGCATTGATCCTTTTTACACGGTCGGTAAAAAACTTAACGGTCAAAGCCGGATGCTCTGCAATCTGTTTGCACTCATGCAGGGAAAGTTTGAAATACAGTTCTGTTATCTGATGATACATGATGAAAATCTCTTCATCAGGGAAAGGTGTTTTCGGACTCTGTAAGCTCAACAGCGTGTCCAGATGTATGTAATCCCAGTAAGTTAAGAAATCAGCATACAATAAGCCATCAAGATAGGCTGCCATATCCTGACCCATTGCAGCATATTTTTCCTGCAGCTTATCAAGCTTATCTTTAATTTCAGGTGTTAATTCCATTAGTACAGTACTCTGAATTTTATGGTTTGTTCAATTTTCTTTAGTGATTTAAAAACCGCTTTGTCATATTCGGCATTGATGTCTGTGATTGCATATCCAATCGTAGCATTCGTCATCAGGAACTGACCTACAATATTGATATTGTGTTTTGCGAAAACAGTGTTGATCTGCGCCATGATACCAGGTACGTTACGGTGAACGTGAATCAGCCTGTGCGATTTATCAATAAGTGGCAATTGTAAATTCGGGAAGTTATGGCTTAAGTAGGTGGTGCCCTTATTCATGAAATCCATCATCCGCTTAGGGATGAAATTGATATCCCTGGGATTGTTTTTCGGATCATCAAAGATCACAATCCCCATATCCGTGCAGGTCTGGATATCCAGTTTGTTTCGGCTGTTGCCCAAATAACCAATAGTCTTCAGTTTAACGGCAAGTTTCAGTTTCTCAGGATCCAGTTTTTCGCCATCAGCCATCAGTACCATATGTACGTCTTTGACATACTTTTCTTCGAAAGTAGATTTATGACGAACGGAATAACCATCTTTTTTTAATAGTTCTATACTTTCTTTGCTTACCTCACCAATAATCAGGCACAAAATCCTGTTTTTTGGATAGGAAATAGCACGCGGAAGGTTATTGACATACAGAAACTCATCAAAACTTGGCGTAACATGGTCGGCGCGACTCACAATGCTTTCTCTTGAAATGTTCTCTGTGAAAGCATAGAATTTTTTTATCATTCCGCTTTCCCGCAGCTGAAAATCAGAATAGCCGTCACCTATACCGTAAAGGTCGCCTTCCAGATTAAGTAACTGCATCAGTTTCACTTTTCCGCCCTCTTCACTCAGTGGATTGGCATGATCGTAATCTATAATTCTCCCGTCGCCAGTGGTTACAAAAGTATTGGCATATATATTTTCTTTTTTAATATGATACTGGCTCACTACGGGCGTGATAAATTCTTTAAATCCGCCTGATACGATCAGCACCTGATCTGCATGTTTTTTGAAAAAGGCTGCATTCCTTGAAAAGGAGCTGGATACTTTTTTCTTCAGGTGTTTGATCAGCTGTTTCAAATGATCTTCTGTAGCATCCAGTAATTTAACACGCTGCGCCAGACTTTCACTGAACGACAGCTTGCCTTCCATGGCCAGGTTGGTCAGGTCTTCAATTTTTTTGAAAATAGCTTCCTTTTCCGGATGTTTTTTAAGAGAAATACGGGCAAGCTCATCTAAAGCTTCCACTTGTGTAAAAGTACTATCGAAATCAATGATGTAAATATTCTTCTGCTGCATTTTAACTGTTTTTTAGACCTGCGCATGTTTCCTGAATGCTTTGTTGCAGGGACTTAAATTTGATGTCTATAGTATTTATAATTTTATCGTTGCTGTAATAGCTGGTGTTAAGGCTGCTTCTTGCCGCATCGCTGGTTAGCGAAGCTGCTTTCCCTGTAAAGAAAGAAGCCAGTTTTGCGGCACGCCAGGCAATACCCAGCATCCATGGTTTTGCTTCTTTTGGTGGTGCTGCAATGCCAAAACCTTTTGCAATTTCTGCGAAAAACTGTTTGTAATGGTAATTTTCTGAAGATACCGTAAAGCGTTCACCCGTGATTTCACTATCCATTAATGCAATCATGCTTTTCGCTACATCCTGCACGTCAACTATGCCTGTTGCACCTTTGGTATAAAATGAAAGTCCATCTTTAACGAGTTTGAAAATAGCGCCGCTGCCCTTAAAACCGGCCTTTGCGCCAATAATTACAGATGGGTTCACGATTACTGCATCCAGACCTTCGGCTATGCCACGCCACACTTCCATCTCCCCTTCATATTTAGAGATGGCATAAGAGTGCGCTTTGGCATCGTATTCCCAGTAGTCATTTTCAGTAATTTGCTTGCCTTTTTTAGGTTCGCCCAAAGCAGCTACTGAGCTGACATGAATGAGTCTGGCATCATAAGCTGCACACAGATTTACGATATTACCCGTTCCTTCTATGTTAACTTTCAACAATTCAGTTTTATCTTTTGGGTTGAATGATACCAGGGCAGCACAGTGATAAACCCGGGTGATATCTTCAAACGCGTCCTCCAGCGTAGCCACATCATTGATGTCTGCCACTACCCAGTCTATCAGTGGATTGTCTTTAAAAGGGGCCGGGATAACAGAATTATCCCGTTTAAGTGCACGCAGTTTTTTACCTTGTGGCAGCAGCTGATTAATCAGCTCTGAACCTAAAAAACCTGTAGCACCGGTAACCAAAATCATTTCAATTTTATAAGAAGTTCATGAATATATGATCTCAAAAATAGATATTTGAGGCCATACATTTTACTAATTATGTCGTTATCAGATTTTTTCTCCCCCTTAACGCCCGAAAAATTTACCCCGAAACAGGGCTTTTATCGCAGTCAGATGGGATTAAAAGTGAGTTTTTATCTTGAAAATTTTCCGGATTTAAGTGAGAATGAATACGATATCGCAATTTTCGGGGTGCTGGATGATCGTGCTGCGGTAAACAATAGTGGTTGTGCTTTAGGTCCGGATTATTTCAGAGAGCAATTTTACCTCTTGCATGAGGGTGCCTTTAACAGCAGAATGATTGATTTAGGAGACATTAAAGCGGGGGCTACGCTGGCTGACACCTATGTTGCTGTAAAAACTGTAGTGGCAGAACTCGTCAGGCATAAGATTGTTCCTGTTATTATTGGTGGAGGACAAGATCTTACCTATGCTCAGTATATGGCTTACGAACAGCTGGAGCAGAAAGTGGACCTGGTTGTGGTAGACAATAAGTTTGATCTTGATGAAGGGGACGAGACAGGGATCGCCGCCCGGTCTGATACTTATCTGAACAAGATTTTTCTGCATCAGCCAAACTATCTTTTCAATTTCAGTAATGTTGGCTACCAAACCTATTTTGTAAATCAGGACAGCTTAAAAGTGATGGACAAGCTGTATTTTGATGTACATCGCCTGGGAGAATTCCTGAGTGATATTCCTTCTGTGGAGCCGGTCATACGGAATGCAAATATGGTTAGCTTCGATATTTCAGCCGTCCGTTCCGCCGATGCCAGGGGAAATGGAAATGCTACACCAAATGGTTTTTATGGTGATCAGGCTTGTAAAATTGCACATTATGCAGGCCTGAATGATAAGCTGACTTCAATCGGTTTTTATGAGTTTAACCCGGCATTTGACAGTGGTAGTCAGACTGCCCTATTGCTTGCCCAGATGGTGTGGTATTTTGTAGATGGCTTTTATAACCGCAAGAAAGATTTTCCACTAAATCCAAAATCCCAATATTTAATTTACCGTGCCAGCCTGAATGACGGCACCGGTGAACTCCTTTTTGTGAAAAGCAAGAAGTCTGATCGCTGGTGGATGCAGGTTCCTTACCCAACTGGAATGTCAAAAAATGAGAGATACCACCTGGTTCCCTGCCGTTATGAAGATTATAATATGGCGGTAAATGGCGAAATGCCTGATTTATGGTGGCGTACCTATCAAAAACTGCTTTAACAACCTGAGATTCCCTGCACTTTTTTTCTGAACTGATTCGGGAAGGGGTATTGCCTATGCCATACTTTAAGGATCTTTCTGGCATATTTGCAGCATATCATATGTACCCCTAACTTACCATTGATCTACCTCAATACTACTTAAATAGTATATTAGTAGTAAAGTTGTAGTAAAGCTAAGGTAGATTAGGGGTACATATGATGTGCTTGAAGTATGGTATTAGTATGCTGGAATTATCCTTTTAACCAGACTCCTTCCCGATGTTAACCAAACCTTGTATGAGCTTGTCCTGGTGCTCATCTTTTTTTATTGGGGGGCTGTTTCTCTTTTGATTGAAAAAAATGCTGGACATACTGAATGGAGCACTCTTTTTGCCTGCTCTGGACTATACGGCATGGGGTAGGAGCAGTTTGGCACTGGCAGGCATAACTAACTATTGGATAGATTAATTGTAATGAAAGCATTATAAACAGCATCGGCCCGAAATGATCATTCCGGGCCAATGCTGTTTATAAAAAATTATATTTTACATCAGGTCAAATCCGATATCTTCTCTGAAATATTTTCCATCGAAATAGATTCTTGCTGCATCGGCGGTGGCCGACTGTAAAGCTTCAAATTGTGTATCCTGCAAACTGGTAACGGCTAATACCCTTCCGCCGTTACTTTTCACGACGCCACCTTCAAGAGCTGTTCCTGCATGGAAAGCCACAGATTTGCGGAGGTTCTCAATACCTGTAATCGCCTTACCTTTTTCGTAATCTCCCGGATAACCGCCTGCTACAATCATCACTGTCGCTGCACTTTTGGCACTAATCTTTAATTGAACATCTTTCAGCCTTTTTTGAGCAGTTGCCATGAAAAGTTCTACCAGGTCATTCTCAATCCTTGGCAGAACGCTTTCCGTTTCAGGATCACCCATTCTGCAATTATATTCAATGATCATTGGTTTATCACCGACTTTAAATAAGCCGAAAAAGATAAAGCCTGTATAATCAATACCGTCTTTTTTTAATCCGTTAATGGTTGGTATAATAATAGTGTCTTCTACTTCTTTCAGGAATTTTTCATCCGCAAAAGGAACAGGAGAAACAGATCCCATGCCACCAGTATTCAGGCCGGTGTCTGCCTGACCAATTTTTTTATAATCTTTAGCCTCTGGCAGGATCACGTAATTATCGCCATCTGTTAATACAAATACAGAAAGTTCAATTCCCGTAAGATATTCTTCTATCACTACCAATGCTCCGGCATTACCGAACTTACCGCTCAGCATCAGCTTTAATTCTTCCTGCGCATCTGCGGTAGTTTCGCAGATCAATACACCTTTACCGGCTGCCAGTCCATCCGCTTTCAATACTACGGGCAAACTGTGGTGTTGCAGGTAAGCCAAACCTTCGGCAAGCGTTTCAATGGTGAACGATTTAGATCCCGGTGTAGGGATACCGTGGCGTGCCATAAATTCTTTGGAAAAGTCCTTACTGCCTTCAAGGATTGCTCCCTCTTTTTTAGGGCCGATAACAGGAATTTTTGCAATAGCCTCATCGGCAATAAAAAAATCATGAATACCATTTACCAGCGGTTCTTCTGGTCCAACCACTACGAGTTCAATGTTTTCTGCAAGCACGAATTTTTTGATGGCTTCAAAATCATTCGGATTCAGGTTCACATTTTTGCCATAGGCACCTGTACCACCGTTGCCCGGCGCGATAAATAGTTTTGAGCATTGCTCAGACTGGCTCATTTTCCAGGCAAAAGCACTTTCTCTTCCACCAGAACCTAATAATAAGATATTCATATGGGCAAAGATAACCGCTTTAGGTAAATTTTATAGTTTATGTGCATTTAATACTTACAAGAATGTGACAAATTGTACGCGTGTAATTAAATAAAACGGCACACGCTGAACAATTACAGGATATTTTGTATTTTTATGGCCCGACAACTGTCAAATTGGCCTATGTGCTGCACTGGCTTGGTTGTTGTAAAACGATGATTTTAAAATACATAAAACACAAATAGAAACGATGCTAGGATTTTTAACCAAGGTTTTTGGAAGCAAATCGGAAAGAGATATTAAGGCAATCCAACCCCTTGTTGTCAAAATAAACGAAGAATACGCTAAACTTTCGGCTTTAAGCAATGATGAACTGCGTAACAAAACTGTCTACTTTAAGGATGTTATTGCGAAATCATTAGCAGAAATAGACGGTAAGATCGGTGCATTGAAAACTCAGGGTGAGAGCCAGGACTTATCATTGCCTGAAAAAACGGCTTTATATGACCAGATTGATGTGCTGATCAAGGACAGGGATAAGGAACTGGAAGTGGTATTGATGGATATTCTTCCTGCTGCATTTGCGGTGGTTAAAGAAACTTCACGCCGTTTCACTGAAAACGCACAACTTGAGGTTACCGCCTCCGCATATGACAGGGAATATGCCGCACGCAGAAGCAATGTGAAGATAGAGGGTGATAAAGCTTTCTGGGCAAACACATGGGATGCTGCAGGTACACAAGTATTGTGGAATATGGTACATTATGATGTACAGCTGATTGGTGGTATTGTATTGCACAACGGTAAAATTGCGGAGATGGCAACTGGTGAGGGTAAAACGCTGGTAAGTACATTGCCTGCATACCTGAATGCTTTAGCCGGACAGGGTGTTCACATTGTAACGGTGAATGATTACCTGGCACGTCGTGATGCGGAATGGAATGGTCCTTTATTCGAATTCCATGGTTTAAGAGTAGATTGTATTGATAAACATGAGCCTAACTCTCAGGAACGCAGAAATGCATACCTGGCAGATATTACTTATGGTACAAATAATGAATTTGGTTTTGATTATCTGCGTGACAATATGGCGCAGGAGCCGGGACAACTGGTACAGCGTAAGCTGCACTTCGCAATGGTGGATGAGGTCGATTCAGTATTAATTGATGATGCACGTACACCCTTAATCATTTCAGGTCCGGTGCCTTTTGGTGATCAGCATGAATTCCATGAGCTTAAACCACGTATCGAACGTTTGGTCAATGCGCAGAAAGAATATGTGACAAGAGCTTTAAATGAAGCTAAAAAATTATTTAATGAAGGAAAGACCGGAACCGAAGAAGGTGAAGGTGGTTTAGCGCTGTTGAGAGCACACCGTGGTTTACCAAAAAATAAAGCATTAATCAAGTTTTTGAGTGAAGGTGGCAACAAGCAGGTGTTGTTGAAAACTGAGAACAGCTACATGGCTGACCAGTCTAAAAATATGCCGAAGGTTGACTCTGAGCTTTACTTCTATATTGATGAGAAAAACAATCAGGTAGAGCTGACTGAAAAAGGAATTGAACTGATCACTAAATCTGGTGAGGATGAGCATTTCTTTGTATTGCCTGATGTAGGTACTGAAATTGCGGAGATTGAAAAATCTACGTTAAGCAGCGAAGATAAAATTGCACGCAAAGATGAATTGATGCGTGATTACTCTATCAAGGCAGAGCGTGTACACTCGGTTAACCAGTTATTGAAAGCTTATACTTTATTTGAGATTGATGTTGAATATATCATCGATGAAGGTAAGATCAAGATTGTAGATGAGCAGACAGGTCGTATCATGGATGGTCGTCGTTATTCTGATGGTTTACACCAGGCAATTGAAGCAAAAGAGAATGTGAAAGTTGAAGATGCTTCACAAACTTATGCTACGGTTACTTTACAGAATTTCTTCAGGATGTACCATAAATTGTGTGGTATGACGGGTACTGCAACTACGGAAGCGGGTGAGTTCTGGTCTATTTACAAACTGGATGTGGTAGAAATACCTACAAACAGGGTAATGTCGAGAAAAGACCACCAGGATTACGTTTACCGTACCGTGCGTGAAAAATATAATGCGGTTGCTGAAGAGATTGTGAAACTGACACAGGAAGGCAGACCGGTATTGGTGGGAACGACTTCTGTAGAGATTTCGGAGCTGTTAAGCCGTATGTTGAAATTACGTGGTATCAAACATAATGTACTGAATGCTAAAATGCACCAGAAAGAGGCAGATATTGTTGCCGAGGCTGGTCAGGCAGGTCAGGTAACGATCGCTACGAATATGGCTGGTCGTGGTACGGATATCAAGTTAGGTGCCGGTGTAAAAGAAGCTGGTGGTTTAGCGATTGTAGGTACAGAGCGCCATGAGTCTCGTCGTGTAGACAGACAGTTGCGTGGTCGTGCTGGTCGTCAGGGTGATCCGGGATCATCTCAGTTTTTTGTATCACTGGAAGACAACCTGATGCGTTTATTCGGTTCTGAACGTATTTCTAACATCATGGTGAAAATGGGAATTGAAGATGGTGAAGTAATTCAGCATTCTATGATTACCAAATCTATCGAGCGTGCACAGAAAAAAGTTGAAGAAAATAACTTCGGTGTACGTAAGCGTTTGCTGGAATATGATGATGTAATGAACTCACAACGTTCTGTAATTTATTCGAAACGTAAAAATGCACTATTTGGTGAGCGTTTGGATGTGGACATGAACAACATGGTGTTTGATGTTGCAGAAGATGTGGTTTCTGAATATAAAGAAGAAGGTAACTATGAAGGTTTCAAACTGGAAGTGATCAAAAACTTCTCTTTAGATACGGATATTACTGAGCAGGAATTCAATTCAAGAAGCATCCATATCTTAACAGATAAGTTGTTTGAAGAAGCTACTGTATTTTATTCAAGAAAATCTGATAACATTATCGGGCAGGCAATGCCCGTGTTAACACAGGTGTTTGAAGAGCGTGGTGATCATATTGAGCAGATTGTTGTTCCTTTCACTGACGGAATCAGAAGCATCCAGGTTCCGGTAGAATTAAAAAAAGCAATTGAAAACAACGGTAGAGAAGTAACGAAGTCATTCGAGAAAACAATCGTTCTTGCTTTAATTGATGAATCATGGAAAGAGCATTTACGTGAAATGGACGAGTTGAAACAGTCAGTTCAGAATGCCGTTTATGAGCAGAAAGATCCGCTGATCATTTATAAGATGGAAGCATTTAACCTGTTCAAAAACATGCTGAATGCAGTAAATAAAGAAGTAGTAAGTTTCTTATATAAAGGTGGTATTCCTGTACAGCAGGAGGCAGATGACTTAAGAGCGCCACAAGCGCCTAAAGCTGCACCAAGCAGACTGAAAACTTCTAAGCCAGAATTCGCTGCATCAAGCAGTACTGGTGATGTTGAATTTGCAGACACACGTGAGCAAGCTCCTCAGCAACCTATCCGTAAGGAAGTAACAGTAGGAAGAAATGACCTTTGCCCTTGTGGCAGCGGTAAGAAATACAAAAACTGTCACGGTGCAGGATTGTAATTTGTAATACACATAAAGAATGCCGATTTTTGTAAAAAGAAATCGGCATTCTTTTTTTAAGCCCTTTCCAATGAAATTATTCTTTACCTGTATTATCTGTTTATTTGCATTTCCTTTATTCGCTCAGCATAAGGGAGAGGTAACGATTATCAAAGATCCGCTGATTGACAGTCTGATTGAAAGAAGAATTCAGTTGAATAAGGTTGCTGCCCCGGCTGCGGCCCGTAATGGTGGCGCAATTGTATCCAGGATGGGCTACCGTGTACAGATATTTTATGGGTCGGACCGCCGAGAGACTTATGCAGAGCAGGCACGATTTAAAGCTGAATATCCAAAACTGAATACTTATATCACTTATAAAGAACCGAATTATTATTTACGCGTTGGGGATTTCAGGACACGTCTTGAAGCCCAGAGCCTGATGAATGAACTGAGGTCTGGCTTTTCGACCTTATTCATCTTCAGAGAAAAAATCAATGCACCTAGTTTATAGCGAAAAATGATTACTAAAGAACAGATCCAAAGTTTAGCTGGTACAATTTTCCAGGATATTGTAGGCTTTCGCCGTCACCTGCACGCCAATCCTGAACTATCTTTTAAAGAGTTTGAAACCTCTGCTTTTATTCAGGCGAAGCTAACAGAATGGGGAATTCCGTTCACCAGCATGGCTGGTACGGGTGTAGTTGGTTTAATTACCGGAGATTTGCCTTCAGAAGAGGTCATCGCCTTGCGTGGTGATATTGACGCACTGCCGATTATTGAAGCTAATGATAAGCCATATGTGTCCAAAAATCATGGGGTAATGCATGCTTGCGGACATGATGTACATACTTCTTCGCTCCTGGGTGCTGCTTATATCTTAAATAACCTGAAAGCTGAATTTGGCGGTACGATCAAGCTGATCTTTCAGCCTGGAGAAGAAATTCTTCCTGGTGGTGCCAGTGTAATGATCGCTGAAGGGGTGCTTGAAAATCCAAAGCCACAGCATATTATCGGCCAGCATGTGATGCCAATGATTGATGCTGGTAAGGTTGGGTTCCGTTCGGGGATTTATATGGCCTCTGCTGATGAATTATATGTAACAGTTTATGGTAAAGGCGGCCACGGTGCACAACCACAGCAGAATATAGATCCGGTACTAATTACGGCGCATATTCTTGTGGCTTTGCAGCAGATTGTTAGTCGGAATGCCGACCCAAGATTACCTTCTGTATTGTCCTTCGGTAAAGTGATCGCTAATGGTGCGACGAATATTATTCCCAATGAGGTGAAGATTGAAGGTACCTTCAGGACGCTGAATGAGGAATGGCGTGCAGAGGCGAAGCGATTGATGAAAAAAATGGCTGAAGGAATTGCTGAAAGTATGGGTGGAAGCTGTGATTTTGATATTCATCATGGATACCCTTTTCTTGTAAATGAAGAGAAACTGACGGCAAGAACACGTGGTTATGCGGTAGACTATTTAGGGGAAGAAAATGTGGTTGACCTGGATATCTGGATGGCGGCAGAAGATTTTGCCTATTATTCTCAGGTAACGGATGCTTGTTTTTATCGTCTGGGTACTGGAAATGCAGAAAAGGGAACTAAGTATTCTGTGCACCACCCTAATTTTGATGTGGACGAGGATGCGTTGAAAATCTCGACAGGTTTAATGGCTTATATCGCGCTGAAACAGCTGGGGAATTAAATGAAGGGTATCATTGCTTTTTTTTCGCTGATAGGAGTAGCATGCGGGTCTTTTGCGCAGCAGATCCCCCGCTTTAATCCGGATACGGTGAAAACCATTACGCTTGGTGATAATGTGAATATCGTTTCGCAAAAACTCAGTGTAGAGACATTTATCAAAGCAATTACGACAGATACTACCTTCTATACTGCTTTCAGAAAGATGAAAAAGTATAGTTTTACGGCAGAGAACCGGATCTATACGTATGATAAGAAGAATAAGGTCAATGGGAAGGTTTACCGCAAAATCAGGCATCATAACAGCGGACCTGTAAAAGTTGAATACCTGGCGAAGCAGGATACAGGAAAAGTTTTTAAAAAGAACGGAAAATACCAGTTGTATACACTGGAGATGTTCGACTATATTTTTATGAATGCCTATGCAAGTGATTTTGTTCCCAATGCGCCTGCCGGCGACGGAGGAGGTGGAACAAATGCAAGTTATAAACAGAAACTAAAAACACTGATTTTCAATCCCGGGCGACCAGTAAAGGGAATCCCTTTTATTGGCAGCAAAACAGAAATATTCACTGCAAATATGCGTCAGTATTATGATTATGGCTTTCAAAGCGGAATGTATTTAGACTCCATTCCTGTTTACCGTTTTAAGGTAAGTGTGAAAGAAGACCTGAGCAGCTGGACTAAAGATGGATTAATGATCAAAGAGCTGGTCACGATTTTTGATAAGCGTAACTTCGAGATTCTGGGCCGTTATGTGGATATGAAATACAGCAATATGCTGTTTGATTTCGATGTGCAGATGAATATTGAAATGAGTTATTTTGGCGAGGATAAATTACCGTCAAAAATTACCTATCAGGGCAACTGGAATGTTCCGTTTAAAAAAGAAGAACGGGCAAGTTTCCTGATTTTGCAAAAAGACTATGCTGCCGGGGATTTAAAATAGAATCGTTAGCTGTTCCTTGCAAACCGAACATTTAATATTACAATTGCAAGGATGATAGCTAATTTTTGTACCGATCCAACACCAGACAAATATTTGTTTTTCCTTCAGATAAGGTTTAGTTACCTTTGAACTGTAGACCTGTTAATTGTCACCATTAAAACCATTCATGATATGTTAATGAAGAAAATAATCCTACCTGTTGCTGTTGTGGCATTGTCCTTACTGCTTTTTTCTTTTGCAGGGATGAGGGCTAAAACTAAAAAAATAATCTTCTTCGGGGATTCGATTACGCAGCAGGGGGTGAAACCCGGCGGTTATGTTGATCTGATCAAAAAGGCATTGGATGCTTCGAAATACGAAGTGATCGGCGCTGGAATTGGGGGCAATAAGGTATATGATTTATACCTTCGTATGGAAGAGGATGTACTGAATAAAAAACCAGATCTGGTAGTGCTCTATATTGGTGTAAACGATGTGTGGCATAAGTTATCATCCAGAACGGGTACTGATCAGGATAAATTTGTGAAATTCTATCAGGCACTGATCAATAAAATTCAGGCAAATGGTGCAAAGGTAGTGCTTTGTACGCCTGCAGTTATCGGCGAGAAGAAAAACGGCGTGAATGAAATGGATGGTGATCTGGATAAATATTCAGAGGAAATCCGCAAGCTGGCGGTAAAAAATAAATTGCCTTTATGCGATCTGAGGAAAATCGTAACCACTTACGATCTGGAACATAATCCGGAAGATCTGTATAAAGGAATCCTGACCACAGATGGCGTGCACATGAATGATTTGGGTAACAAAACTCTGGCAGACACGTTATTACCTTTTGTAAAATAAGTTCTATTAATGATCAATCAGGATACCATTAACAAGATCATGGACACCGCCCGTATTGAGGAGGTTGTTGGTGATTTTGTCTCCTTAAAAAAACGTGGTACCAGCTTAATTGGGAACTGCCCGTTTCATAATGAGAAGACCCCTTCGTTTAACGTTTCTGTAACTAAAGGTATTTATAAATGTTTTGGATGCGGTAAGGGAGGGGATTCCGTGCGCTTTATCATGGATCATGAAAAGTATTCCTATCCGGAAGCTTTGAAGTTCCTGGCGCAGAAGTATAATATTGAAGTTGAAGAGAAGGAGGAAACTCCGCGTGATATTGAAGCAAATCATGCAAGGGAGAGCTTATTTGTAGTCTCTGAGTATGGTGCTAATTATTTCAGTAATGAATTATGGACCGGTGAGGAAGGTCGCGCTGTAGGCTTAAGCTACTTCAAAGAGCGTGGTTTTCGTGAGGACATCATCAAAAAGTTTGCACTGGGATATTCGCCGGATCAATGGGATGCGTTGATCTTAAGTGCTGCTGCTGCCGGACATAAGGAGGAATTCCTGGAGCGTAGCGGTTTGGCGATCAGAAATGATAAAGGGAAGCTGTACGACCGGTTCAGGGGTAGGGTAATGTTCCCGATCCATGGTTTTACAGGTCGCGTGATCGGCTTTGGTGGTCGTACACTAAAAACGGATAAAAAAGTTCCTAAATATGTAAACTCTCCGGAGAGTGAAATTTACCATAAGTCGAATGTGCTGTACGGCCTGTTCCAGGCTAAGAAAGCAATTCGTGAAGCGGATAACTGTTACCTGGTGGAAGGTTATGCGGATGTGCTTTCCGTGCATCAGGCTGGAGTAGAAAATGTTGTTGCATCTTCTGGTACCTCACTGACCATCGAGCAGATCCGGTTGATCGGCCGCTTTACGCAGAACGTAACCATTTTATATGATGGGGATGCTGCGGGAATTAAGGCCTCGTTGCGCGGACTGGACATGATTCTGGAAGAGGGGCTGAATGTGAAAGTAGTCAACTTTCCTGAAGGGCATGACCCCGATTCTTATATGCACAAGGTTGGTGCCGGGGCTTTCAAAAATTACATCGAAAATAGTCGTAAAGACTTTATTTTATACAAAGCGGATACGCTGCTAAAGGAAGCGGGTAATGACCCTATTAAACGTGCGGGCATTATCAGGGATATTGTAGAAAGTATCGCTAAGATACCTGACGATATCAAGGCATCCGTATTTATCAGGGAATGCAGCCATATCCTGCAGGTAGAAGAGCGGATGTTGCTGACGGAGCTGAATAAAATGCGCGTGGCCAAGTTTAAAAAGGCAGGTGAAAAACAGCAGCAGCAATATCAGCCTAAGCAGCAGTTCTCTCCCGGATCACCTTTCCAGGATGGTCCGCCGGATAATCTTTTTGATGATAATCCGGACAAACCGCTGCTGGAGCCGGAACCTGAAGTTAAGGCAGATGATGATTTACTGCAGGAGCATGAAATCATCAGGTTGTTGCTTGCTTTCGGGCATGAATTGGTGAGCTGGGATAAGATTGATAATATGTATATCGGTTCATTTATCATGCAGAATCTTTCGGATGTTACTTTCGAGGATGAGACCTGCAGAATGATTATTGAAAATTATAAAGAGGAAATCGAAAACGGTCATTTACCGGTAGCTAACCAGTTTATTAAAAATGAGAACCGCGATATTGCCGATTTAGCCATTACCTTGTCCACCTCACCTTATTCGCTAAGTGAAAACTGGTATAACAAACATAAGATTTATGTAAGGGATGAGACGGTGAATCTGAAAGCTACTATCCTGGGCGGATTGTTCCATTTGAAAAAGAGAAAGGTAGACCGGATGCTGCTGGGTTTGTTGCAGGAAATTAAAACGGAAATTGATCCTGTAAATCAGGAAATATTAATGCAGCGTTATGCGTTTATAAAAAATGTAGAACGTGAAATTTCTAAGTTTCTGGGCTCTGTAATTTTGAAATAATGGCAGAACACAATGATCTTGGCAGATATGGAGAGATTTTAGCAGAAACTTATCTGGCAGATCGGGGTTATCACATACTGGAAAAGAATTGGGTTTATGGAAGGGCAGAGATTGACCTGATTGCTTTTCATGAAGAAAAGCTCATCTTTGTGGAAGTGAAAACAAGGCGGTCTGTGGATCATGGCGAGCCGGAAGACTTTGTAAACTGGAAGAAGGAGAAACAAATGGAGTTTGCGTCTTCGGTTTATATAGAAAGAAAAAATCATCAGGGCGAAATACGCTTTGATATAGTTGCAATAGTTTTTGAAAATAAGGACATTTATAAAATTAATCATATTGAAGATGCATTTTGGCCGACTTAGTACCATTTTTAGTTCCCGTAAAATAACTTTTCTGATTGCTGCGGCTTTTGTTGGCAGTGTGGTCTCTTCTTGTAAGGATGATGAAGATAAAGTGGAAGCAATTGGTTTTAAACTTCCTGAGCAGGGGCAGAGTTTTAGTCTGGGTGATGAGGTGAAAGTACAACTGGACTTGCCGGGGGATGCTAAAGTGACTTCGGTTGATTATCTGCTGGATGGTAAGTCTGTAGGTACAAAAAATAATGGAGAACAGTTTGCGTTTCAGACGAAGGACCTTTCACTGGGGTATAAACTGATCACTGCTGTTGTTGACAATGGTGCTAAAAAAGATACGGTAACGATTAATATCGTATTGAAGTCTGCCGTTAAACCTGCTGAATTCACCTATAAAGTAGTAAATACCTACCCTCATGATACCGCTTCTTATACGCAGGGGCTGGAATACCATAACGGCCGGTTTTTGGAAAGTACAGGTGAGCGTGGATACTCCCAGTTAAAATGGGTAGAACTTCAGACCGGTAAAGCGATACAGAAAATTGACCTCGACAAAAAATATTTCGGCGAAGGCTCTGCTATGGTAGGTAATAAAATTATCATGCTGACCTGGCTGGAAAATGTCGGTTTTGTATATGATGGGAAGTCATTAGCCTTACTGGACACTTTTCCTTACCAGAACAGCAGAGAAGGCTGGGGATTAACTTTTGATGGACAGCAGCTGATTAAATCTGACGGGACCAACAGGATCTGGTTCCTGAATAAAGACAATTATAAAGAAGAACAATATATTGATGTGTATGACAACAATGGCGCTGTTGATCAGTTGAACGAACTGGAGTACATTGACGGGAAGATTTATGCTAACATTTATCAAACAGATAAAATTGCGGTGATTAACCCTAAAAACGGCGCTATAGAGCAATATATTGACCTGACCGGAATATTGCCTGATAAAGACAGATTCGCGAATACAGACGTGCTGAATGGCATTGCCTGGGATGCTGCAGGAAAGAGATTATTTGTGACCGGAAAGAAGTTTGATAAGTTGTTTCATATCGCAGTTATTCCTGCCGGTCAGAAATAGATTATTGTTTTTTGACTTTTTGTTCTGCCAGATACCCGTTGAAAGTGATGGGCTGCTGGTTATTGCTATTCACCGTTAAGGTAGCGTAACCAGTGGTAGTTACATTCAGCATCAGATTATAGTTGGCGTTAAAATCGTCTTTTACATCCTTTGGTTTAATGGAGATGATCCAGCCGCCTTTTTTACGGACTTCTTTTTTATAGGTGAAATCTTTTGATTTGAACTTGATTCCGCCTTCATTGTTGCCTATTCTGGCAGTGAAAGCGCGGCCATAATAAGGTAGAAAAGCAACTACACTGTCCTTCGTCACGTTCAGGTCGTAATTTGATCCGTTCAGGTTAATTGCACCGCCACTGTTTGCACCGGGCATCCTGTTCAGGATCTTACTGATGTCGGCAGAGTTCATTGGAAAAGCCATTGTTGCGACAAATACATAGTTCTGCGCATCAATAATTTTTTGGGTAGTCGCTTTGTCTGTCTGTGCTTTTAGCTGTGTTACCGAAAGTAGTAAAACAGCCAGGAAGATATTTTTAAGCGTTTTCATATGTATATCATTTTATATATAGACAGTCTGCCTGTATAAAAGTTTAATATACACATAAAAACGCTCAGATTTTATGGTTGATTCCGGGAGTTATCTCCAGCTTTTATACTGGTTGATTAAACCGTTTGTAGAGGTATCATGTGTAGAAACCGGCGCATCATCCTTCAATTCCGGGAGGATACTTTTTGCCAG
This sequence comes from Pedobacter sp. MR2016-24, assembly GCF_026239655.1. Taxonomy (GTDB): domain Bacteria; phylum Bacteroidota; class Bacteroidia; order Sphingobacteriales; family Sphingobacteriaceae; genus Pedobacter. The sequence goes on from NZ_JAPIVO010000001.1 coordinate 426,202, forward strand.
CTGTTTACCTAATTCCACACCCCACTGATCGAAACTAAAGATATTCCAGATAATGCCCTGAACAAAGATTTTATGTTCATAGATTGCAATCAGGCTGCCCAGACTGCGTGGCGTTACTTTTTTCAATAAGATAGAGTTGGTTGGTCTGTTTCCTTCAAAAACTTTGAAAGGTGCCAGTTGCTGTATTTCTTCGTCAGATTTACCTTCTTTTTTCAGCTCCGCAGTAACCTGCTCATCTGTTTTACCGTTCATCAGGGCTTCTGTTTGTGCAAAGAAGTTAGACAATAAAATCGGATGGTGTTCGCCTATAGGGTTTAAACTCTGTGCAGGTGCAATAAAATCACAAGGGATCAGACGCGTTCCCTGATGAATCAGTTGATAAAATGCATGCTGACCGTTTGTACCCGGCTCGCCCCAGATAATCGGACCTGTTTCATAAGTTACCTCTTTACCATTACGGTCTACATGTTTACCGTTACTTTCCATGTCACCTTGCTGGAAATAAGCAGCAAAACGGTGCATATACTGATCATATGGAAGAATAGCCTGTGTTTCTGCATCAAAGAAATTAATGTACCAAACACCAAGCAGACCCAGGATTACAGGGATATTACTTTCAAACGGTGTGCTTTCAAAGTGCTGATCTGCTGCATGTGCACCTTCCAGTAATTCTTTAAAATGAGCAAAGCCTACGCTTAAAGCGATAGGCAGGCCGATTGCGCTCCATAGAGAGTATCTTCCGCCAACCCAGTCCCAGAAGCCGAACATGTTTTCCGTATCAATTCCAAAAGCGGATACATCTTTTGCATTGGTAGATAAGGCAGCAAAATGTTTAGCTACATCTTCCTGTTGAGCGCCCTTACCCAGGAACCAGTCCTTCGCCGTATTGGCATTGGTTAAAGTTTCCTGTGTAGTGAAAGTCTTTGAAGCAATGATAAACAGCGTTGTTTCAGGGTCTACGGTTTTCAACGTTTCTGCTATATGTGTACCATCAATATTTGATACAAAATGCATAGTGAGGTGGTTCTTATAGGCCTTTAATGCTTCAGTTACCATCACCGGACCTAAATCTGAACCGCCAATACCAATATTCACGACATCGGTAATTGCTTTTCCGGTGTAACCTTTCCATGCGCCGGATATAATCTGGTCACTGAATTTCTCCATTTTAGCCAGCACTTCATTTACATCATCCATTACATTTTTACCATCAGCATAAACAGGCGTATTGCTCTGGTTACGTAATGCAGTATGCAACACAGCACGGTCTTCTGTCTGATTGATCTTATCTCCGCTAAACATCGCTTTAATCGCTTCGTCCAGTTTACATTCTCTGGCCAGCTGTACCAGCAAAGCGAAAGTAGTGTCGTTGATCCTGTTTTTAGAATAATCTACCAGGATGTCTTCAAAAATCACCGAGAATTTTTCAAAGCGCTGCTCATCTTCCGCAAACAATTGCTTTAAATTTTTCTCATTAATATCAATGAAGTGATCAGCCAGATATTTGTAGGCTGCCGTCTCTGTAAAGTTTATGGTTGGTAACATAATGGTTATTGTTTTTGTAAATGTAACAGTTTATTTTATCTGCTCAAATCAGGTACAATTTTTCTGCCGATAAAAAATAATCGGACGTATTAACTTATATTTAACGTAAAAAAGACTTGCGTATGAAACTACTTTACTTTAATCTGCTGGTATTGCTCTCTGCGCCCGCCTTTGCGCAGCAAAAAACCTTAAGGGCAGAGGTAGCTGTAAAGGCTGCCGGAATTGAACAAAAGGTAATTGAATGGAGGCGGGATTTCCACGAACATCCGGAACTGGGAAACAGTGAAACCAGAACGGCAGGCATTATAGCCAAACACCTGGAGGGATTGGGACTGACAGTCATTACGGGGGTGGCTAAAACCGGAGTGGTTGGGATACTGAAAGGCGGCAAACCGGGACCAGTGGTTGCACTAAGAGCAGATATGGATGGGTTGCCCGTAACGGAGCGGGTGGATGTTCCCTTTGCCTCCAAGGTAAGGACTACCTATAATGGTCAGGAGGTAGGGGTAATGCATGCCTGCGGGCATGATTCACATGTGGCCATCCTCATGGGTGTAGCAGAAGTACTGGCTTCCATGAAAAAAGAGATTCCTGGTACGGTAAAGTTTATCTTTCAGCCTGCAGAAGAAGGGGCACCGGTAGGTGAAGAAGGTGGTGCTGAACGTATGGTGAAAGAAGGTGTACTGGCCAATCCTAAAGTAGAGGTCATTTTCGGACTGCATATTAATTCTCAGACGCCGGTTGGTGATATCACCTATCGCCCTGGCGGAACAATGGCTGCGGTGAATGATATGCAGATCATTGTAAATGGAAAACAGGCACATGGTGCTTATCCCTGGAGCAGTATTGACCCTGTGGTCATCTCTGCGCAGATCGTAAATAGCCTGCAAACAATTGTAAGCAGGAATTTGAATGTAACAGAAAACCCGGGTGTGGTGACTATCGGGGCTATCAATGGTGGTATCAGATCAAATATTATCCCTGAGAAAGTAGAGATGCTGGGTACCATCCGGAATTTCAGTAAGGAAGATGAAGCTATGTTTATAGAACGAATCAGGACTATTGCTACCAAAACTGCTGAAGCAGGAGGAGGAACAGCTGAGGTCAGGATTCCCTATACTACACATTATCCGGTTACGTTTAACGATGTGGCACTTACGGAAAAGATGCTGCCTAGTTTAAAGGCGACTGCGGGTGCAGCGCATCTTCAGCTCAGACTGCCGGTAACGGGAGCAGAAGATTTCTCTTTTTACCAGGAAAAAGTGCCCGGCTTATTCATTTTCCTTGGCGGAATGCCTAAAGGGAAAGATCCGTTGAAGTCGCCCTCACACCATACGCCAGATTTTTATATCGATGAAGGAGGTTTTGTACTGGGGGTAAAAGCACTGGCCAACCTGGCGCTCGATTATATGGCGATAAAGAAATAATACTATATATTTGCGATTATGACTAAAGAACAAATACAGGATTTAAGGGACAGATTAGCGTCGCTGAGGAGGCATCTTTGACGTCGAAACCCGACTCGAAGCTATTTATATAGAACAGGAGCTTACCTTACAACCAGGTTTTTGGGATGATCCCAAGAAAGCTGAAAAGCATTTGGCAGAGATGAATTCTAAAAAGGTGTGGACAGACGCCTGGCAGAAAGCGAATGCTGAATTTGAAGATACACAGGTGTTATTCGATTTCCTGCAATCAGGAGATGCGACGAAGGAGGAGATGGAAGAGCAGTATGAAAAAAGTCTGCGACTGATAGAAGATCTGGAGTTGAAGAACATGCTGAGCAGTAAAGAAGACCAGCTGGATGCCGTGATGCAGATTACTGCAGGGGCAGGCGGTACTGAAAGCTGCGATTGGGCAGCAATGCTGATGCGGATGTATATCATGTGGGGCGAAAAGAATGGCTATAAGGTGACCGAACAGGATTTTCAGGCTGGTGAGGTTACAGGAGTAAAATCTGTAACGCTGCAGTTTGCCGGTGAGTTTTCTTATGGTTATCTGAAAGGTGAGAATGGAGTACATCGTCTGGTACGTATCTCTCCCTTCGATTCTAACGCACGCAGACATACTTCCTTTGCCTCTGTTTACGTTTATCCCCTGGTAGACGATACCATTGAAATTGATATTAAGGATTCTGAGATAGAATTTGAAACCTTCCGTTCCGGTGGAGCCGGCGGGCAGAATGTAAATAAAGTTGAAACTGCGGTTAGGTTGTACCACAAACCTTCGGGCATTGTGATCAAAAATCAGGAATCGCGTTCTCAATTGCAGAACAAGGAAAATGCTATGCGTTTACTGCGCTCCCAGTTATATGAGGCTGAAATGCGGAAACGTATGGAAGCGTCTGCCGCTGTTGAAGGTTCCAAGATGAAGATAGAATGGGGATCACAAATCAGGAATTACGTTTTACATCCGTATAAACTGGTTAAAGATCTGCGAACAAACTATGAGACCTCTAATGCGCAGGGTGTGCTGGACGGGGAGTTAAATGAATTTTTAAAAGCCTATTTAATGGAATTCTAATGAAGAAGATCTTTTTGCTAAGTATACTGATGGGAATAACTGGTTTTAATTTTTTAAAAGCACAACAGGTGATGGATTTATATCCGGGAAAAATCCCTGGTGCTAAAGCGATACCCGCTGCTTACAAAGAGATTCAAACATTAAATAAGGGTAAAGTAGCCGGACTGAGTAAAGTTTTTCATCCTACGCTGGCTGTTTATCAGCCTGTAAAAGGGAAGAGTAACGGGACGGCTGTGATCATCTGTCCGGGTGGTGGTTATTCGCACCTGGCTATCGGGCATGAAGGTGAAGAGGTGGCACTAACCTTTGCAAAAATAGGCGTTACAGCCTTTGTATTGAAATATCGTCTGCCGGAAGACAGTATCATGGAAGATAAATCGTTCGCTCCCTTACAAGACGCTGAACAGGCCATTTATACAGTTCGTCAAAATGCAGACAAATGGGGTGTTGACCCTGCGAAGGTCGGCATCATGGGCTTTTCGGCTGGCGGACACCTTGCCTCTACATTAACGGTACATTATATGGATAGCAAAATTGCGAATCCTGAAAAAATAAGTTTAAGACCGGATTTTGCAGTATTGATTTATCCTGTGATTAGTTTTCTGTCATCCCCTCATGTGGGATCGATGCATAATCTGATAGGGAAGGACGGTTCACAGGCGCAAAGAGAGTATTTTTCAAATGAGATGGGGGTGAATGCGAATACACCTCCATCCTTTCTTGTTCATGCGAATGATGACGATGCGGTACCTGTAGAAAACAGTATTTTATTTAATCAGGCGCTGGTTAAAAACAAGGTGCCAGTAGAAACACATCTCTATCAGGCAGGCGGACATGGATTTGGCTTACATAATAAAACCACTGCTGATGAGTGGTTTGCGAGATTGGAAAACTGGATGAAGTCGAATAAATTTTTATAATCAATCAAGGTCATCACTCAACAGGATATTCTGTAATTCTTTCAGTTCCTTTACCTTTTCCTCTGAGCCTAAGTTTTCATAAGCAGATACCAGGTTACGTATAATCCTTCGGATAATCTCTACATTACTGCAGGGTGCGTAAAAACCCGGCTGCGGCTGCAGGTTGAGCTGGCGTAAAAACTGGTCTACATCATGTTTCCCGAAAATGGATCCCTTGTTAAAAGCATTGATGTAAAAAAGCACCCCAAATTCGTGGTCTTCTATTTTACTCTGATCGATATAACCGAGGATAAAATGCTGTGGCAGGTTAACGCCATATACAGGGATATCCAGTTTCTGTGCGAGTGTAGAATAGATGATTGCAAGCGAAATCTGGTTTCCTTTTTTGCTTTCCAGCACCTGGCTGATATAGGAATTCTGCGGATCGTGATGGTTTTTTGTATTTCCGCTAAAGCCGTATACCGTATAAAAGATGTGGTTAATGAGTTTAATCTTCTCCACCGAACTCATTTCATGCTGTAATCCCAGCCAGATATCTCTTTTGATATCTTCAATCTGGATCAGAATTTTACTTTCATCAAGATCAGGATATTGGTAGCGGTTAATGACCATTGCTCCCTGCAGCAGATCAAATGCACCACTCTGGTACCAAAGGTTCAGATCTTCTTTTACATTGTTAAACTGAATCTGATGTACGATGTTCTCAATTCTTTCCTGCAGCAGGGTATCCAGCGATTTTTCCCATTCTGTTTCCAGAAAATGAATCACAGAACTGCCATGTTCAAGCAGGCGTTTTTCTACGTGCTGAAAGACTTCCGGATCAGGATCATCCAGTAATTTTACCAATGCGCTTATTTCTGTACTATTTTCCATTAAATATGCTATTACAATTGCGTGTTTACCTATTTTTGCGCTATGGTATTACAATTTGTCAGTGATTTTCTGAAGCATCGTTTAACCGCTAAAAGCAGGCATGGTACACATTCACCTTTTGTTTATAAGCTGGTGGATGAGGTAATTTACGATTTTAAGTCCAAAACTGAATACAATAGTGTTGAGCAGCAAAGAAAAAAACTTTTACATGACGATGCCATAATCAACGTTACAGACCTTGGTGCCGGCTCTCACCTGAACAAAAACCGTACAAAACCTGTAAAAGAGATTGCAAAAAATGCATTAAAGTCGCCGCGACTTGCCCAGTTAATTTACAGGCTGGCAAAGAGCAGTAATCCTGCAAACTTGCTGGAGCTTGGTACCTGCCTGGGTATCACTACCGCCTATCTTTCCAAAGCTTGTCCCGAGGCAGATATCATTACCATTGAAGGCTGTCCGGAGACTGCTAAAAAAGCATATCAGAATTTTAAGGAACTGGAGCTGGAAAATGTGGAGCTGCAGGTAGGTAATTTTGATGAGTTGTTACCTAAAGTGATCGAAGAAAGTGCACAACTGGATTTTGTCTATATCGACGGTAATCACCGCAAAGATGCTACTATCAACTACTTTAAGTGGTGTTTGCCTAAAGTACATGAGCACTCACTATTGATTTTTGATGATATTTACTGGAGTAAAGGGATGAAAGAAGCATGGGAAGAAATCAAAAGTCACCCGGATGTAACGGTGACTGTCGATCTTTTCTGGATAGGTTTGGTTTACTTTAAAAAAGGACAGGTAAAAGAGCATTTTAAGATCAAATTTTAGGACAGCTTTATTTATTGATTTTTTAAAAAGCTTCCGCCAGACTGAGGTAGAAGCCTGATTGTCTGGCTTCACCACTGCGTTTTTCTCCAACAGCATAATCTGCTCTTACACTTAATCCCTTAGCAGGGTCATAGAAATACCTGATTCCGGCACCATAAGATGGTTTAAACTGTTTCAGCGAGAAACCGCCGTTTTCGAAAACGCGTCCACCGCCCCCAAAAGCAACCAGGCCGAATCGATTACTAAAGCGATACCTTAATTCTGTTTGTGCCGCAAGGAGGTTCTCATCCCGGTAGCGGCCGGAGTAATAACCCCTCATGATCTCATCGTTTCCTAATTGTGGCAGCAGGTAAAATGGCGTACTGTTACTCTGAACGGTATAATATATTCCATTTACGCCCAGTACCAGCTTTTTTGCCAGCGGCCAGAAATTACGTAATACTACACGGATCTGGCTGCCACTGAAATCATTTCCTCCAAAAATATCAGGTGCATATTGATAGGAAACGCGACCAAAAAATCCTTTAGTAGGGTAATTATTTGAATTTCTGGTGTCGTATGTCTGCGAAACGCCAATAAAGAGTACATTGCCACCTGGTTTTCCCAGTACTGCGGGGTTAGTATCGTATAAACCACCGATTTCTTTATCCTTGAAACTGTAATTTTCAAATCCCAGGGATACTCCTGTATAAGTGAAAGGAAGTATATTTTTCTCTACATCGAACATAGCCTTTACCTGGTGCTGTACAATCCGGTCTTTGCCGGACTCCAGTGTCTGGTTACCGATGCCGAAAAAGTCGAACGGCATACTGCGGAAACGCATCTCACCGATAAGGTGATAGGCATTGTGTTTGGTCCACACATCCCCTTTCAAACTCACATTATAAGTTTTCTTGGTGGAATAGGATAAAACAGCAGCAAAATTTGAACTCCTGTTAGTGCTGTCACTTTTATCTACATAAGTAGAATATAAACCTCCGGCGCCAAATTCCAGTCCTACTTCCTGGGAATACCTTAATAAGGGCAGGGGCATAAAACTGGCTCTACGCGTGGTATCTACATCTTCTGATAACATACGTTTAATCAGTTTCATCTGGGCTGATCCAGAAAAGGCAGAGAGCAGAAGGAAGTTACAGATCAGGAATCGTTTCATTTTAATGACTCGGATAATAGGTATAGCCGGCGAAATTAAACAATTTGAACGAATTACCTTGTACCGGGTTCTGTTCCCATTAAGGTATAGACCTCTTTCATATAAATGGCTTCGTTCAGCATGGACCTGAACTCTTCCAGTTCTTCCGAGGTGAACGCAAAGCTGATGTCTTCGTTGGGACTGCGCAATAAAATCCTTTCCTTTTTATCAGGGAAAGGCAGGGAGGTTTCTGTGAAAGATGCATTTGTTATGATCTCCCTGAAGCTGAGAAATTCCTGCCCGGAAAAGGAAAGTACAAGGTTATTATGCCATACGTAATATACTTTGCAGCAGGGACAATGTGAGATTGCCGTGTGTTCTCCTGAACTTAAAACTATTGTTTTACACATATAATTGGGTTTTATTATTTCTTTAATGCAATCCTGACCCGGCAACAAAATAGTACTGGGGCCAGGACGGGAGCGCGCATTTCATTTTAGTTTTAACCTGTTTTCTATCATCTGTTCTTCAGGTAATATCAGGGGACTGTTACGAGTTGCCTGCACCGAGGAAGATCGTGTAGCTGTGCCGTTTATGTCTTTTAATACAGCCCTGAGGCAGTCTTCTTCAGGATCTCCCAGTATTGGGTTTGCAGGGTTGGAAATGGTAATGTCTGCAGGAATACCTGTAAAGTAGTCTGACCATCCGCTGGCATTTTTGATCAGGAAACTGGCGAGATAGACCGTGTATTTATCAATGTTTATCGCAAAAAATCCAACTGGTTTCCCATAGGTTGTTGAGCCGGCAAGCTTCACTTTAAAATAGGGTTTCAGACTGCTGATCAATAGCTCGCTGGCCGATGCGGTATGGGTGGATACGATGAAATAAACGGTTGTAATGGTTTCCAGAGTTCCTTTTTTACTGAAGTAATGTGTGTTTCCGGCTTCCGTGAAATTAACGTCGGCCATAGTGGCCATTCTTCCATTGTACATCACCATTTTCCCTTCATTATCGTAGTAAGGCTGATTTTTAAGGATCGTTGCTTTCCCTGTCTGCAACTGCGTATTATATTGCTCTGAGTAGATTACTTTCCCGTTTAAGGAGGTACCTGCAACCAGGTTGGCGACGTATTCTGCTGTTTCTACATAGCCACCGCCATTGCTTCTTAAATCAATCACAAGAATGCCCGGATGCGCCGCTGCGAGCATAGCGAACGCATCATCAAGGGCCGTTTTACATAAGCTGAGTCTGGGGAACGATCCCAGTGCCATATAGGCGATCTGCTGATTTCCGGAGCTGATCAGGGCGGTTTTTAGAATGGCCTGATCAGTTGCTGTACCAGTTGCCGCACTTACACCGGTAGTATTTCCGCTCTGGAGATACGAATATTTTGATGATGTGCCGCCAGACGAAAATTCATACGGACTTCCTGTTGCTGAATTTATTTTTAGCTGTGAATAGTTAAACAGCTCAGTTTTAAATGCCGTGATTTCAGGATTTATCGCTGCGTATTGACGTGGATTAAATTCGGCATAAGTGGGAAGGACGTCATTCCATAGGTATACTTGTTTTGCATACAGATAAATAGAGTCCAGTGTAAATTCGGTACGTGTTCCTGTCGTTGGTGATACGGGTACTTCGATCGTAACAGGGGAGTCTTTTTTACAAGAGATCATACTCAAAGTTATTGCCAGATAAAATATACAATAAAGCTGTCGTTTAAATCTATGAATCATGTTCTCCTGTCTGATGAATGTGTTATTCAGTTATCGTGATGAGCGGCGTAGAAATAGTCGCCCTGCCACCCGCATAATACTTGCTTTCCGGATAAGTGTAGAGGATCAGAGAGTAGGTGCCAACAGGAAAATCAGCGGGAACTTTCAATGACCAGCCGGTAGTTTTTGCTTCCAGCAGTGTAAGTGAGACGATCACCCTTGTTACACTATTTCTTATCTGCACGAGTGTAACTTTTTCCATGTTTTCACCGCCGCTCCAGGCGAACTCCTGACCTCGCTTTAAGGTAACAGCTGTGGTAACCGGTGCCGTAGCTAATCTTGGAGCCGGACTTTTTGCAAGTACTTCAAATGTCTTATCTATGGTGAAAGACCGGTTGTTTGATACTATTTTAACTTTTTGATACAAACCCGGCGTTGCTGTTGTTACATCTGCCCGGATAGGCGTAATGCTGGATATTGTTGCGGGAATTTCTGCATTATCGTTATTGATGAAATATATTTTAGTAAGACCTGCATTCGTGTTGAAGTAATCACCATTCACGGTGATATTCGCATTGATTTCTGTAAAAAAATACCCGTTGTAATCCAATATGGACACCGAGCTGATATAAGGCCTGGTAGAATTGACAACTGGTTTTAATTTATAAGTAGTCGTCTTGCCATCTTCTGCAGTAACGATGAAGGTGGTATTTTCATTGAATTTTACAGTTGCCCCTGACGCAGGTTGTATTGTTGCTTTATCAGAGACCGTGATTACCGGCGATATGTTTTCTGGTACTTCCTGTGAAGGTGGCCAGTATAAGGTAATTTCGTTATTTTCTATCGCAGCTTTGATCGCTGCGCCAGTATTGTCTTTGATGGTGAAATTGATTATTTCACTATAAGGCAGCGAAGGGTATTCTTTTTTACAGGCAGAAAAGGTAAACAACAATAAACAGAGAATTAAAATGTGATGGAGAGAAGTTCTGCTGGTTGTTGTACCTAAGTATTTATTTTTCATGATGTTGCATTAAAGACTTTTTTTTATATTTTTGAGCCCTTTAAAGACAGGGTAATGTTTTTTTAATTTCATTACCCTGTAATTTTAAACAATCCGGGGCTTTTATCTGGCGGTATTTCTGCTGACAGATCTCGGTGAATCTTTAGAAGAGGGGCTGACCTCGTACGCCAGCCTCTTTTTAATCCGCTTAGAATAGCTTATTCAGTTAATTTATTATTTCAATCGTTTTGTATGGAAAGCTACAGCTGTGTTATATGGTCCTGTACCAGTACCAACAATTGAATCTAACTGTACTACAAGTACTTTTGTAGCTGCTGCTACTGTAGAAGCATTTGCTATGATGATGTATCTTGATGCTACAGGTGCTATGGTTCTGGTAGTGGTATTATAGTTATACCACCCAGCAACAGTTGTTGTGTTGTTCCCTAATGTAGTTGCGGCAGTCAGGCCAGTAGAAACATTCGCCAAAGTTACATCTGCTACGTTAGCAACAGAAGGAAGGTCAGTATAGCTTAAAAAGAAACCTGTAGCCGGAGAAATATTCCCGTTGAAATTCTGAGAGAATAATGCTTCGGGATCATCGCTGTCGATCAGGTTTTCTGTAAGGTTATAAGCGATCGTTCCCCAGCCAGATGCTGATGGTACAGCTGCAGAATTGGTGAAACTACCAGCCTCGGTTCCATTTACAGGAATGGTTGCCTGAGCTCCGTTTAATGATAATTGAGCGCTTTCTGAAGGAGCTGCTGTTTCTTTTTTACATGATGCGCCAAGGATGGCAACTAATGCAAGGCTTAATGTGATTTTTAAGATGTTGTTTTTCATTTTTTAATTTTTTATAATTTATTATTGATTTGGGGTTGATGCCCCGGATTGTTTCATGGGTTGGTTATTTGGCGATCACATTTATCGGCCAGTTCAATGTACTAGCTGCCCAACCTCCAAATAAGGCGGTCGGTGCATAAGTTCCCGCAGGTGTGTGATCAGGTACACGTATGACTGCCTGTGTACGTGTATAGGATTCGATAGGCAGCAGTGTCTTCTGACCTCCGGCTACAATACTCAGCTCCTGGAAATCATAAAATACTTCTCCGGATGTAGTGATGGTAAATGTATCCCCCTGTTTTACTGTAATCACTTTATAGTCGATAACAGGTCTTCCGTAAATGAGCTTTATTGGAAGGGTAGTTTCGGTGGTAAGGTGTTGTATTTTTACTCTGACCTTGTAATCGCCGTCTTTCAGCTCCTGCGGTATTTGCAGGTTGGTCAGCGTATATGTTTTCAGTCCGGCAATAATTGCGGGCGTAACTGTGGATCCCTGAGTTGATCCTGTTACCGGATGTTCTACCTGATCTGTTCCCACTAAAAATACTTTAACCTTATTGGGATCTGTCGTATTAAAATTCCCCTGGATACTAATTGTTTTTGAACCGATTGCCCATCCTGCTGTTGTTGTAGCCGTTGAAGGTTCAATGAGTACAAGCGGGCCGAGCTGCTGTACTTCAATATTCAGTTTGTAAGTACTTACCGTTTTATCTGCTCCGGTTACGGTATAAGTCACATTCGTACTCATCACGTCAACGGGCAATATTTCTTCGCTGATCTTTGCTCCTTCGCTTACTTTAATTTGCGGATCAATCACATCCAGCTGGTAATAGAAAGGGATATAAACAGTAATGGTTTTATCAGCTTCATCTATCACACCAGTAATTACACCGTCAGATACCGGGATTTTATACCCGGTGATTCTGCTATTCTGAAGCTCAGGCAGATCCATTGTTTTTTTACAGGCGGAAAATCCGATTGTTATTAACAGAGAAGCGACAGATAATATTAATTTAGATTTCATTTTATATTGGTTATTTATTTGATTTCAAATTTTGTGCTGCCTTTAGGTACCAGTACATATTCGAATGTGAAGAACATATGTGGAGTAGTTCTGAACCAGGTTGCTGGTGTGAATGCATTCTGATAACAGCTGATCATCTTAATCTTTGCAAAATTGCCATTAGCAGTACGCAGAACGATAGTTCTGGCTGGCAGTTTTGTTCCATTAGCGAGCGTTAAACCATCTGCAATAGCATAAGCCACATGTTCTTTCTCGTAACTGCCATCGCCAACAGTGCGCCCGCCGAAATCGTACAGATACCATCCTGTACCTTCTCCGAAATCTCCGTTTTTATCTGTTCCAACTACAGTTCCCCCTGTTTTGAATTGTGCTTCTGCAGGAATGTCTGTTACCTCATCAAAAGATTTCTCCAAAATCAGGATAGCGCCCGTGCCTGATGCACCGTAGCCTAGATTTGTTGCATTTCCGCCGTTATTTCCCGATAGAAAACTGTTATAGAGTCCGTTGAAGCCTACATCCCATCTTGCTGTTTTTGCGAAAGCGGCTTTAATCTCCATCTTATTTTCCAGACTGTAATAAGCGGCCGACTTGGGAACTGTAGGATTCGCATCATCGGTTTCCACTGCAAAATTTTCTACTCGCTGCACTTTATAAAAGGGTACCGTCCCTGTTATTACTTCAGGCGCGGTTTCCGGTGTCGGATCCTCACTTTTAGCGCAGGCACTGATCATAAATGGGATGATGGCGAGCAGGAAAATCCTTTTTGCTGGTTGAATGAATTTTGGCTTCATGTATTTTTCTGTATTTGTCATTGCCGTTTTTTAATCTGCTGTCAATAAGTTTCTGCTCCCATCCTGCTGCACATAATAACGGAAGGTGAAATATGGTGCGGGCCAGTTCAGGTCGCTCACCGTTGCAGGTGCGCCCTTGTACATACTGATCAGCTGTAACTTGGCATATTTTCCCTCGGCTGTACGTAGTACGTAGGTTCTGTTGATCACAGGTACAGCAATGTGTGTCTTCAGTTCATAGAAATACCAGCCATTGCCAGCTCCTGAATCCCACCCTGCGGATGTGATAGCATTATTGGTGAACTCCGCGTCCGATGGAGCTTCTGTTACCTGATTATATGCCTTGTTGACCACGATCATGGCACCTTTTCCGGCGGCACCAAAACCAAAGCTCTGGTCGCTGGTGCCATTGTTGATGGATACGTAGGAATTATATTCTTTTGCAAAGGCGATATCCCATTCTGTACTTACCTTTTTATTGCTTTCTACCTTTGCCCCGGTTTTAAAGCTGAAATAAAAAGGTTCAAAAGGTTTCCCGCTACCGACAGTATTACCAATGTCACCCTCCAGATCTCTGATCACGGTACTCACCCCATCTTCCAGTTCCGGTACATTGTTTTCTTTGGTACAAGCCGGCATGGTTGCTATCATTGCAACTGCAATCAGTATTTGCCTGATGAAATTCCTTTTCATTATTTTAGTTTTAAGCTACTGTAACTTCCTGGAATACATCTCCAAAGCGGACAAAGGTTTCGTCAGCTGCAGCTATAGCAATAGCTTCCTGTTCAGGAGTAGCTGCCTGTTGATTCATTACGGATACGAAAACGCCCCATTTCTGGCCAGTTGCTTCACCATATCCTGAGAAGAACGATACTCCTTCTGTAATGCCGCCTTTTCCGAGCATTTTTACGATGATACTACCGCCCATGATGGAGCCTTCCATCACATATAATGCACCCAGTGCCTGTAATTCATTTTGGATGACTGGTACCGCCACGGTACGGATGTCATTTACATTTCCGCCCAGGGCCTCAATATCATTTTTAAGATAAAGAGAGTTTCTGCGGTCTTTATAGTCTGGTAAAAGTCCGGTTGTCATGTAAGGTGCGATGGCCTGTTCTACCTGATTGAAATAAGTGTAGAAATATTTAAGAAAATCTGCGTAGTCAGCATTGCTGCGGATCGTTTTCATTTTCTGGATTACTTTTTTTTCTAAATTAAGATGAGCCTCTTTGGTCGCTTCTTTGATGTTTGTACTTAGCATATTTCTGGTTTTTTGTTGTTACTTGAAAAATCTATAAGTTATGCCCCCTATGATTGCCCTGCCCTGTTGTGCAGGCATGAGCTGGTCGCGGTAATCGAAAATATTATCTGCTGTGAGCTGTAGCGAAAGGTGTTTGTTGAGCAGGGTTTTCTGAATGGATAGGTTAAAGAGGAAATAACCAGACACAAATGTGTCATAGTTGTCGATAAAGTTATTCGCCCTGTTGGCTTCCATAAAACCATATTTGCTGCGGTAGTTTATCCGAAATGAACCGGTGAAGCCAGCTTTGTGCTCATAAATAAATTTAATATTGGCCATGTGGCGGGAACGGTTGGCCATGCCGAAGTAATCCGATCTTTCCGACTTTCGTAAGCTGTTGATTTCTGTATCATAAACCTGAGCAAATAGTCCGGTCTCATTTTTAATAGAATCGATCACACCACGGTCAATCGCATAAAGGAGTTGATAACCGGCATTGATGTTCAGCGATGGAGTGGCCGACCAGTTGATACCGATCTCCGTTCCTGCAAGATAAGCTTTGGCAATATTTACGTAGGAGAATATCTGCTGGTTACTTGTTTTTGTTGCTACTTGTTCTGAGTTGATAAAATTTTTAATGTCGTTGTAAAATACGTTGACATCCAGCTTTACCGACTTAATGGCTGTTAAGGTGAACCCCGTACTGTAAGATACAGAACGCTCTGGTCTGAGTGCACCTATTCTGTTGGCTACAGGCCATATATTCAGGATCTGGCCGGCATCCTGCAATATTTTAATTTCTCTTGCATACTCCTCAGATCCCAATACTGTATATCCTGTCTGAATATTGGTAAACACCAGGTAGAGCTGTTGAAAGTTAGGCGTTTTGAAGCCTGTACCTACTGCCGCTCTAAAGACGAGGTCTTTAATGGGGGTAAATTTCAGTCCCAGACTGGGATTGATTTTACTGCCATATTTATCATGATAATCGAACCTTGCACCACCCGTAAATTGTACTGCGCCGGTCGCCCTCCAGTCGGCCTGCCCGTAGATAAAATAATTTGTCATTGTTTTTGTACCCCTGTAAGACACGCTATTTAATTGTTCATAGGCCGCACCTGTACCTGTAGTCACACTCAATCTGCTACTGAATTCACGCGCTGCCTGTAACTCTCCGCGGTGCAGATACTGAGTGAATCGGTTTCCCGGTAACTGAGCACCGCTGTTCAGGTCGGTAAAATCCTGTCCGCTTTGATAACGTGTAAGGTAATATTGAGATTTAAGTCTGGTACCGTTACTGAAATTGCTGTTCAGGGAAACAGAGCCGTTGAGATCACGCTCATCCATCACATCAGTGCTCGGTTTTACTCCGTAATTCAAATTGTTCACTGAATGACGGGTAGCATAACGGGTGTTAAAATTAAGGGTATTAACGGCGTTGAGCTGGTAAGCGGCTCTTGTTTGTAAAGCATAGCTGTCAAATGGCGGCGCTGTTTTTCCTTCGATGAGATAAGGGTTGGAATTGAAACCATCTGTTCGGTAGTAATTCCCCGATATATATACTGATCCTTTTTTTCCGGCGAATGGTGTTTCTCCTTCTAATGTGGCATCTACCATATTAAAGCTACCGTAACGCAATGCAGCGAGTCCCTGTGCGGCCTTTATATTTTTACGGGTAACAATGTTGACTACCCCTGCAAGGGCCTCACTTCCAAACAGACAGGAAGATGCGCCTTTAATGATTTCGATCCGCTCTATGTTTGAAACAGTGATCCGGGAGAGATCAAGGTTGCCTGAGTTGCGGCCCGTCATCGGCTGACCGTCTATCATGATCATGGTATAACCACTGTCGAAACCCTGCATCTGGAGACCAACGGCCCTGTTGCCATTGCCGATATCGTTTACGATGGCTAATCCGGTTTGTTCTTTCAGCACCTCGTCCAGTCGCCTGCTTCCCATTTGTTCTATTGCTTTACGGGTAATGATTGTACTTGGCATTACTGTGTTGATCATGTCAATCAGGTTATCCGGATTTTTATGGCTGCTGCTGATACTTACTTCATCCAGTCCGTTTTCTGCAGCTTTTAGCCGGATTTTTATCTGTTCATTGTTTTCCGGATTAATCTCGACTTCCGAAGTGTAGGCTGTGTAACCTACTGCTGTTATTTTTAGCTGATAGGTTCCGGTATAGAGCTGGTCAATTATAAATTCACCTTTTCTGTTTGCAATGACTGTTCTGTGGTCTGGCTCCAATAACACTGAAGCACCGGGAATACCTTTGTTCTGTTCATCTGATACAATACCTTTCAAGCTCCCTTTTGTCTGGGCGCAAAGTCTGGTTGTTAGTAAAAGTGATAATAGTAACATCAGATAAAGTTTATTCATGTTTAATTAGATAGACCCCTTTTAGCCTATTATTTTTAATCAATCTAAATAAGCTGGTGATGCAAAACTGTATAATTAATTCCATATATGATTTGTGCAAAGCGTATTAAATTTTATTCAAAGCGTATTAAGTTTTATTCCATCCGTATTATAATTATCGTTTTATCACACATGTGCACAATGTAATTTCTCATTAAAGTGTTGTAATTTGTTGTTGTATAGATGTATATGAATATTTCTGATCAGCTTTAGCCATTAATTATGCATAATACGGATTGCACTAATAGAAATAAAGGGGTTGTATTTAGACCGATTAAACACGTTGTTTGCAGGATAAACCAAGAAGATATCCATCAATCATGAAGAAAATACGCTATCTGCTTTTGTTACTTTGCAGCAGTCTATATGTGAATGCTGCTATTCCTAAACGGATTATCACGTTAAGTGCTGCGCTTACTGAAACGGCGGATGCCCTGGGCTTTGGGAAAAATATTGTCGCGGTAGATGTAACCAGCATGTATCCTGCCTTTGTTAACAAATTGCCTAAAGTAAGTAACAACCGCTCTGTGTCTGCCGAAGGTCTTATTGCTTTCGCACCTGATCTTGTTCTTGCTCCTGAGGGATCAGTGTCTAAAGAAATACAATACCAGTTGAAATCTGCCGGCATCAGGTTTGTTGGAATTAAACAGGAATATTCAGTTGCCGGCGCGCTTGCCTTTATCCGTACTGTAGCTGCCGCTCTTCAGTCGGCCTCAAAAGGAGAAATCCTTGCAAAGCAGACCGAAATAAAAATAAAACAATCATTAGCGACTATTAAAACCGGGGGAAAGGTTCCCAAGGTTCTTTTTATTTATGCAAGAGGAACAGGTACAATGCTGGTCGCCGGTAAAAAAACCAGTATGGATGCGATTATCACCCTATCGGGAGGTAAAAATGCTGTCCAGGAATTCAATGAATTTAAACCCTATACTACTGAGGCGCTGATTAAGGCTGATCCTGATGTCATCCTGATGTTCGAGTTCGGTTATAATAGTCTGGGTGGTATCAACAGTATTTTAAAAATGCCCGGAGTGGGACAAACGAAAGCGGGTAAAAATAAAAAGATAGTACAGTTGGATGCGGACCTGCTGGTAAATTTTAGCGTGCGACTTGATCAGGCTATAAAGGCATTGAATAATCAACTTTAATTGCCGGCTATAGTAATGAAACCTACTGTTATCTACTTGGCATTGACTGCCGCATTATTTATTGCTGTATCTTTTTCCCTTGGCATGGGCGCGATGGATATCCCGGTAAAGGAAGTCATGCTGATTCTGCTCAAAAAAACAGGCCTGTTCAGTAAGCAGGAAATACTGCCGCAATATAACGCGGTGATCACTATTGTTCGTTTACCCAGAGTAATACTCGGTATCCTGGTAGGTGCCGGGTTGGGAATCTCAGGTGCTGCGGTGCAGGGTATTTTTAGAAATCCGCTGGCGGAGCCTGGTCTGATCGGCATCTCAGCGGGAGCGTCATTAATTGCTGTAGCAATTATTGCTTTAGAGATTGGACTGATTACAGGATTGAGTAATTTAATAGGCTACTACCTGTTAGCCTTTGGTGCATTTTCCGGGGCCGGATTGGCTGCGATGCTGGTTTACCAGATCTCGCGTACGGACGGGCGTTCAAATGTAGCGACGATGTTGCTGGCAGGAATTGCGATAAACGCAATGGCCGGGGCGCTGACGGGACTGATTACTTACCTGGCTAATGAGCAGCAGTTGCGTAACATTACTTTCTGGATGCTTGGCAGTTTGGGTGGGGCTACCTGGGAAACCGTATGGGCACTATTTCCCTTTGTACTGATTCCGGTAATTGCGCTTCCTTTTATGGGTAAAGCATTGAATGCATTTGCGCTGGGCGAATCGCAGGCAGATCATCTCGGTTTAAAGATCAATCAGGTAAAGCGGAATGTAGTGATCTTGTCTACTATGGCAGTTGGCGCCTCAGTATCTGTTTCGGGTATAATAGGTTTTGTGGGATTGCTTGTTCCGCATACGGTGCGTCTTGTGACAGGAGTGGATAACAAATACGTGTTGCCTGCTTCAGCTTTACTGGGGGCATTGATTCTGACGCTGGCGGATCTGATTGCAAGAACGGTAGTATCTCCGGTAGAGCTGCCAATAGGAGTAATCACTGCGCTCTTAGGTACGCCATTATTTCTCTATATTTTAATTAAAGACAAAAAGAAACTTCTTCAATAATAGATTTATGTTAACAGTTGAAAATGTAACCTTCGAAATTAATAAGAGAACGCTGATCAGGAATGTCTCTTTTAATATGCGTTGTGGTGAGGTAGTCGCCATTCTTGGTGCCAATGGCGCGGGGAAGTCGACATTACTGCGGATGCTGAGTGGGGAAAAGAAAACTTCGGAGGGAAATATACTGTTGAACGGCAGGTGCATTACAGCTTATGGTCCTGCAGAATTAGCAAAGAAGAGAGCTGTGATGAGTCAGCATAACGTGGTAAACATGGATTTCACGGCTAAGGAGATTGTAATGATGGGGCGTTATCCGCATTACAAGAACAATCCTACGGAGAACGATAAATCTGTTGTACGGCAGACGATGAATGTTTGTGGCGTTACACAGCTCGAGGAAAGATCAATATTGACCTTATCCGGCGGGGAGCAGCAAAGGGTGCAGCTGGCCAGGGTACTTGCGCAGATCTGGGATTGTCCTGGTGCCCTACTCTTAATGGATGAACCGGTGTCTGCGATGGATCTGCAATATCAGCAGCAAACGCTGGCCATTGTTACCGCACTGGCAAGAAAGAACTTTATGGTGATTGCAGTATTGCATGATATTAATCTTGCTGCTCAATATGCTGACCGGCTGTTATTGTTGAAAAACGGGCGAAAGTGGAATGACGGTACACCAGCAGAGGTGCTCAATCCAAAAAATATTTATAATATATTTTCTATTGAAGCCCAGGTAAGCGTTAACCTGCATACGCTGAAACCGTTTGTGCTGCCGAAAGAAATCAGGATAGATTATACGGAGCTACATGCTATACTTTAATGCCACTGGGCAGTACGCCGAAATATTTTTTAAATGCTTTACTGAAATTTGCCTGGTGTTTGAAACCTGACAAACCTGATACTTCGTAGATACTCATCCTTTCATCCAGCAGCAGCTTTCTCGCCTGTTCCATTCGCAGACGTGTGATATAATCATACATGGTTACGCCATAATATTCTTTAAAGCCTGTACGCAGCTTAAACTCGTTCAGCAATATTTCTTTGGCCAGTTCCTTATGTGTAGGCGGATTTACAAAGCGCTCATTTAAAATAGTTCTTGCTTCTTCCAGACGGTCAAAATCACCCGTCTTTAACACTTCATGTTTTTGTATGCTGCTGTCATTCCGAAGCTGTTCCAGCTGATACATTAACAATTCCAGAATTTTGGACTCTGTATGTAATCTTTTAAGTTCGCCCGACTGGCGGCAGTCGCGGATATCATTAATCACCTTTCTCATTTCCGGTGTTACCGCCATGTCTTCTGTAGAGAAGGAAGTGAACTGGCCTTTTTCAATGTCTTTCACAAAACGTTCATGAAGGATAGAATGGCGGTCGATCAGTGAGAAATAATACTCTTTGGAAAGGACTACCATGAAATAGGTGTATTCTACGTTTGCACTTAATTCGTGACTTGCCTGCGTGGAGGGAATGTAACGTATATTATGTCTGCTATGTCCGTATGATGCTGTGGTTGTTTTTTTTCCGGTGGAATTTTTATAAAAAACGAACTGACTTGTTATGGTTTCTCCATTGATATCGGTGTGTATGCTGGTTGGATGTTCAAATTCCATCACTGAGTGCATCAAAAATAATCCTCCTGTTGTCAGCTGGTAATTGCACATCTTTACTGGTGTGCGATGAATGGTTACCTGTTTTTCCGATAAGGTATTATTGGGAGAATAAATGTCCGGCACATCTTCCGTAAACAGCCATTCGTCGATATCGGAAATTTTTGCTTTTACAATCATCGCTTAAGTTTTTCCTTAAATCAAGGTTCAGGATAAGAAGGTTAAAATATGTTAGTTCAAATATAATACTTTATTTATAAAGGTTCTAAATAATTATTCATTTCCATGCAAATGATTTTACAGCGTGGGTGCAGCAGCTCATGAGAAGGTTAAGATATTTTTACTTATTTTTGCGCGCTTACAGCAATTACAATTCAAAACAACCATAAAGATTATAACAATGAGCGTTACGAGAGGACCAATATCTAAATTCATGGAAGGGCATTACCTCCATTTTAATGCAGCAGCCATGATGGATGCAGCTAAAGGCTACGAAACGCATTTAGACGAGGGTGGTAAAATGATGATTACCCTTGCAGGCGCAATGAGTACTGCTGAGCTTGGAATTTCACTGGCGGAGATGATCCGTCAGGATAAGGTTTCCATTATTTCTTGTACAGGTGCAAATCTTGAGGAAGATATTATGAACCTTGTTGCACATTCACATTACAAACGTGTTCCTAACTACCGTGATCTGAGTCCGCAGGACGAATGGGATCTGTTGGAAAACCATTATAACCGTGTAACTGATACTTGTATCCCTGAAGAAGAAGCCTTCAGACGTTTACAAAAACATATTCATAAAATATGGAAAGATGCAGAAACAGCAGGTGAGCGTTATTTCCCGCATGAGTACATGTATAAAATGTTATTGAGCGGCGATTTAGAGCAGTATTACGAAATTGATCCTAAAAATTCATGGATGCTGGCTGCTGCGGAAAAAAATCTGCCGATTGTAGTACCGGGATGGGAAGATTCTACAATGGGTAATATTTTCGCTTCGTACGTGATGAAATCGGAGTTACAGGCAACGACCATGAAGAGTGGTATTGAGTACATGGGATACCTGGCTGACTGGTATATTCAGAACAGTGCGGGTAAAGGTGTTGGTTTCTTCCAGATTGGTGGTGGTATTGCGGGTGATTTCCCTATATGCGTAGTTCCGATGCTGTACCAGGATATGGAGATGGAAAATATCCCATTCTGGAGTTATTTCTGTCAGATCTCGGATTCAACTACTTCCTATGGCTCATATTCAGGTGCGGTACCCAATGAGAAGATTACCTGGGGTAAACTGGATATTAATACCCCTAAGTTTATCGTAGAATCTGATGCTACAATTGTTGCCCCATTGATTTTTGCATGGATATTAAAAATGTAATTTATATCACCAAATTTTTTTAAATAAATCGACATAGAAGAAAATCAGCAAATCAGAAAATTTGCTGATTTTCCTCGTTTAAAGGCCAAAAAGGGCAAAGTTTAGAATGATTATAAATTGTATTTACTGTCATTTCTTTGTCATTGGTAAATTAATAAATTTTACTTTTGTGGACGATTTAGTCAAGAACGGAAGTTTAAACACTAAAATCTTTGTTACAGTTTTTTAAAATAAAGCATAAAATACTCATTATGAGGAATATCTCATTGATCATTAGAAGAGTTTGGAAGTCGGCATTCATGTTATCGGCTCTATCTGTTTTAATTGTTTCTGGTACACAAGCACAAGACGCGGCAGAAGGAAGAAAGATCTTCAAGGAAAAATGTACTTCATGTCATGCACTGGATCGCGATTTGATCGGTCCGGCCCTACAAACGGTAGTACCTACAAAGAGTGAGGCCTTCCTGTTGAAGTGGATTAACAATGCTCCTGCATTTATTGCATCGGGTGACAAGGAAGCGGTAGAAGCTTCTAAGTTTAACCCAAATGCAGAGATGACTGCATTTCCAAGCCTGACGCCTGAGCAGATTAAAAGCATCCTTGCTTATGTTAAAGTAGGGGAGCCTAAAAAAGCTGAAGCTGCTGGTGCAGCTGGCGGCAGTGGTTCTGATGAAGTGTCAAGTTTCTCTTTAGTCGGAGTGATTGCGGTGATCCTGATCTCTATCGTTGTTTTAGTTGTATTGGGCAGAGCAATTAAAATGCTTGAGCGTTTGATTCTTCAAAAACAAGGCGTAGTCATTGTTGAAGAAGAGAAGGTTTCAATGGCAGCCGGCATCGGACAGTTATTTAAAAACAAGAAGTTTATTTTCTTCTTTATCCTTTGTGTGGTTACTTTCCTTGCCTCTTTTGGATGGATGGGCATGTGGAATACTGGTGTTCACACAGGTTACCAGCCAACACAGCCAATTAAGTTCTCACATGAGTTGCATGCGGGTACAAACCAGATTGATTGTCAGTACTGTCATGCAGGCGCTTTCGAATCGAAAAATGCAACTATACCATCTCTTAACGTATGTATGAACTGTCACAAGTCAGTTCAGGCGAGAGATAACCATGATGGAAACATTTCTCCTGAAATTCAGAAAATCTACAATGCATTGGGTTACGATGCAGATAAAATGACTTATGACAAGTCGAAAGAAAAACCAATTGAGTGGGTACGTGTACACAACCTTCCTGACTTTGCTTATTTCAATCACTCACAACACGTTGTTGTAGCTGAAGAAGCTATCCGTAAGGAAAAAGGACTGAAACCTAACGAGCCGGTATGTTTTGCTTGTCACGGTCCGGTTAATACGATGGAAGAGATTTACCAATACTCTCCGCTGACCATGAAATGGTGTATTAACTGTCACAAAGACACCAAACTGGAAGTTAAGGACAATGCATTCTACACCAAGATTATTGAGGCTCATGAGAAAATCAAGAAAGGTGAGAAAATTACACCTGCAGCATTAGGTGGAATGGAATGTGGTAAATGTCACTACTAACAAATAGAGTTTAATAAAAAGAACGTTCGATAAACAGTAATATAGCTTAAATGGAAAGCAATAAAAAATACTGGAAAGGCTTAGAGGAATTTAATAAGACCTCCGATTTTGTTGAAAACAACAAAAACGAATTTGCGGAGCCGCTTCCAATAGAAGATGTTTTAAATGAAGCAGGATTAAGTACAGTAACTCCTCGCCGTGACTTTTTAAAAGCCTTAGGCTTTGGTCTTGGTGCGGTAACACTGGCAGCTTGTCAGCCTGCTCCTGTACACAAATCAATACCTTACCTGATTAAACCAGAAGAAGTAATTCCGGGTATCCCTAATTACTATGTTTCAAGTTTTAATGGTCAGAGTGTATTGGTTAAAACGAGAGAAGGCCGTCCAATTAAGATTGAACCGAATCCTAATGCAGGACAGTTTAATTGCGGAACTGACGCTACTGCTCAGGCATCAGTGCTTGACCTGTATGATGTTTCTAAGTTAAAAGCACCTCAGTTAAAAGCTGATGGCGACCTGGCTGATACTACATGGGCTAAAGTGGATGCTTTTGTAGCTGCAGAGCTGGCGAAAGTAAAAGCATCAGGCAAAAAAATCAGAATTATTTCTTCTTCAGTAAGCAGCCCGTCAACCAAAGCAGTTGTGGCCGACTTCACTGTAGCTTATCCGACAACAAAACACGTTCAGTATGATGCCGTATCTTATACAGGTATTATCAAAGCGAATGAGAACAGTTTCGGTAAAGCAGTAATTCCTAAATATAATTTCGATAAGGCTGATCTGATCGTAAGTTTTGGTGCTGACTTTTTAGGTACCTGGATTAGCGGAGAAGAGTTTACTTCCCAGTACATCGAGAACAGAAATTACAAAACCCTGGCTAAAGGCAAAATGTCACGTCACTTCCAGTTTGAAGCTGGCATGAGCTTAACAGGAACAAATGCGGATACACGTCTTCCAATCAAATTATCTGAGCAGGGACCTGCGCTGATTACCTTATATAATGCAGTTACCGGTGCTAATTTAGCTGGTGGTGTTTTACCTAATAATACTTCTGCTGAAAAAGCAATTAAATTAGTAGGTAGAGAATTGGTACAGCAAAAAGGAAAAGCTTTAGTCGTTTGCGGATCCAACGATGTCTCTACACAGATTCTGGTAAATGCGATTAACGCAGCTATCGGAAGTTACGGAACAACAATTGACCTTGATAACCCATCTAAACGTTATGCTGGTAATGATGCAGAATTTGCAGAGTTATTAAACGAGATGAACAGGGGAGAAGTTGGTGCAGTATTTTTCTTAGATACAAATCCTGCTTATGATGTGGTAAACACGAAAGCGTTTACTGATGCATTGGCAAAAGTTCCTGTTAAAGTTTCTTTCGCTGACAGAAGTGATGAAACTGCTTCATTATGTGATGTGATTGCTACTAACCAGAACTATCTGGAATCATGGGGTGATGCAAACACGTATGAAGGAACATATTCAATTGTACAACCAACGATTAACCCTGTGTTTAACTCACGTCAGGCAGAGCAAAGTTTATTGATCTGGTCTAACGCGCCTGTTAAAGATTACTACCAGTATGTACGTAACAACTGGGAGAAAAATATATTACCTGCATTAGGTAAAACATGGAATGATGTATTGCAGACAGGTGTATTTGCTGCAGCTCCTAAAGCTGCCGGTACTTATACTTTCAACCTTTCATTAGCGGCTGTTGCTCCTTCTGTATTGAATAGCAGCAAAGCATTAGCTAAAGACATCGAACTTCAGGTTTACGAAAGTATACCAATGCGCGATGGTAAATATGCAAACAATGCATTCCTTCAGGAATTACCTGATCCGGTTTCTAAAGTAACATGGGACAACTATATTGCACTTGCGCCCAAATTTGCTGAGTCTAAAGACATCAAAGAATTTGACGTTGTAGAAATTAAAGGAAGCAATGGATATACCATTACTTTACCTGTTCTGATTCAGCCGGGGCAAGCAGTAGGTACTGCTTCAATCGCTTTGGGTTACGGACGTACGAAAGTTGGTAAAGCTGGTGATAACGTAGGTAAAAATGCTTATCCGTTTGTAACGTTCGCGAATGGAACATTACAGTATGCAAATACGGTAACCATTACTAAAACGGGTGCTACTTACGAACTGGCACAAACACAAACTCACCACTCTTTTGAAGGAAGAAACATTATCCGCGAAGCAAGCTTCAAGGAATATGTGAAAAACCCTGCTGCAGGAACAGGTAAACATGAAGAAGGACATAAATCATACGATTTATGGGATAAATACGAAAAACCAGGAAACAACTGGGTAATGGCAATCGATCTGAATGCTTGTACTGGTTGTGGATCTTGTATTGTAGCTTGTAACGTGGAGAATAATATTCCGGTTGTAGGCCGTGATGAGGTTCGCAGACGCAGAGAGATGCACTGGATTCGTATTGACCGTTACTATAGCTTTGAAGAAGGCGATAAGAGCGTTTCTGAGGAAAAAGAGATTGCGCACATGGAAAACCTTGACCGCGTATCTGTTGTTCACCAGCCGATGTTATGTCAGCACTGTGATCACGCTCCTTGCGAAACCGTTTGCCCGGTACTGGCTACAGTACACTCTTCGGATGGTTTAAACCACATGGCTTATAACCGTTGCGTAGGAACAAGATATTGTGCAAATAACTGCCCGTATAAAGTTCGTCGTTTCAACTGGTTTAACTACTGGAATGATTCACGTTTTGATAACTACCTGAATAATGAATTCACTCAGCTGGTACTTAATCCTGATGTAACTACACGTTCAAGAGGGGTAATGGAGAAATGCTCTATGTGTATCCAAAGAATTCAGGGTGGTAAACTGCAGGCTAAAATGGAGAAACGTCCATTGAAAGACGGTGATATCAAAATGGCTTGTCAGGAAGCTTGTTCAGCCAATGCAATTATATTTGGTGATGGCAACGATCCTAACTCGGAAGTATCTAAAGCATTACGTAGTGAGCGTATCTACTATGTACTGGAAGAAGTTAATACACAACCGGGAATAGGTTACATGACTAAAATTAGAAACACAGATTCATTACCAACAGTACAAGCGTAAGCTGATATTAAAGAAAATATAATTATGTCAGGACATAACGAATCAATTTTAAGAGAACCACTAATCACCGGCACCCATATCACGTATGCAAAAATTACGAATGATATTCTACTGCCAGTTGAGAATAAGCCGAACAGGGCTTGGTGGATAGGTTTTATAGCCGCCCTATGCGGTGCTACCTTATGGGTAGTAGCAGTGAGTTATACTTTCTGGTTCGGTATCGGATCATGGGGGTTAAACAAAACAGTAGGATGGGCATGGGATATCACCGGTTTCGTATGGTGGGTAGGTATCGGTCACGCCGGAACGTTGATTTCAGCAGTACTTTTACTCTTCCGTCAGAACTGGAGGAATTCAATTAACAGATCTGCAGAGGCGATGACCATCTTCGCCGTTATCTGCGCCGCAACATATGTTGTATCCCACATGGGAAGACCATGGTTAGCTTACTGGGTACTACCATTACCGAATCAGTTTGGTTCATTATGGGTTAACTTTAACTCACCACTGGTTTGGGATATGTTTGCCATCTCCACTTACTTCTCTGTATCCCTGTTATTCTGGTATACAGGTTTATTACCAGATATTGCCACTATCCGTGACCGTGCTACTGGTTTACGCCGCCGTATTTACTCGATCTTCTCTTTCGGATGGAACGGTAACGTTAAAACATGGCAGCGTTTTGAGACGGTGTCTCTGATCCTTGCGGGTATTTCTACTCCACTGGTACTTTCGGTACACACGATTGTATCTATGGACTTTGCAACCTCGGTAATTCCGGGATGGCATACCACGATCTTCCCTCCATATTTCGTGGCAGGTGCGATCTTCTCTGGTTTCGCAATGGTATTGACATTATTACTTGTTGCACGTAAAGTATTAGGTTTAGAGAACTACATCACCATGTTCCACATCGAATCGATGAATAAGATCATCATTCTTACGGGTTCAATTGTTGGTGTTGCTTATATCACTGAGTTTTTCATCGCCTGGTATTCAGGTTCTGAATATGAAGCGTATGCATTTATCAACAGATCTACCGGACCATACTGGTGGGCATACTGGATGATGATGACCTGTAACGTAATTTCTCCGCAGTTGCTGTGGTTCAAGAAAATCCGTCTGAGCATTCCTGCTACCTGGATCTTATCTATTGTAGTAAACATCGGTATGTGGTTTGAGCGTTTCGTAATTATCGTGACTTCACTGCACCGTGATTACCTTCCGTCAAGTTGGGCGATGTTCTATCCTACATGGGTAGATGTGAGTGTATTTGTTGGTTCGATAGGAGTATTCTTTACTTTATTCCTGTTGTTCTTAAGGGTTCTTCCATCGATTGCGATTGCAGAGGTGAAACTATTACTTAAAACATCAAGTGAGCAGGCTAAACTTGCACAAATTAAAGAAGGTCATTTGGATAAAGTTCACGTAAAAGAATACGTAGAGTCTTTAGAGAAATTTGATAGTGTTAAACAAGAAGAATACGCAAAAATATAACAATGAGTAATATCAAATATATTTTAGGCAGTTTTGGCGATCCGGACGAAATGATGCATGGCATTGAAAAGTTACAGGAGAACAACATTAAGATCCATGATGTTTATACGCCTATGCCTATCCACGGCATCGAAGCCAAATTAGGGATTAAGAGATCAAGATTGGACATCCTTGCTTTTTTCTGCGGGATTACCGGAACAGTATCAGCGTTCGCATTGATTTATCTGACTTCAGTGGTAGACTGGAGAAATAATATTGGTGGTAAACCATCGTTTGCTCTGCCGGATTTTATTCCGATTATGTTTGAGCTGACCATTTTGTTTACTGCATTTGGTCTGGTAGGATCTTATTATGCATCGACCCACCTCTTCCCAGGAAGAGCGCCAAGGGTAATGGATTTAAGAGCTACTGATGATAGATTTATTATCGCTGTTGATGCACAGGAAAATGCAGAACACAGTAAAATTGATGGATTATTAAAAGAAGCTGGTGCTATAGAAGTTAAGCACAATGAAAGGAAGTATATTAGCTATGAATAAGAATAAAATAGTTGCAGCCTCATTTGTTGTTCTTGCCTTTGTTGCAACGCTTTCAGCATGTAACGATAATAAGAGCACTGGATTGGAATATGCAAGAAATATGTATGATCCGATCGCTTACAATCCGGATCAGGCAAATAAGAACTTTGCAAATGGTCAGACTGCACAAACGCCTCCTGCTAATACCAGCCCGGTAGGTTTTGTAAAGTATGAATATGCGAATACAAAAGAAGGTTACGAAGCAGCAGGATTAAACCTGAAGAATCCTTTGGCTAAATCGGCTCAGAACATGTTATCTGGTAAACATTACTTCACTGTTTTCTGTGGCCCTTGCCATGGTGAAAAAGGTGACGGTAAAGGACACCTGGTACAGATTGAGAAGTTCTTAGGCGTGCCTGCATACCATGGCGACGCAGCTTCTTCACGTGGTGGTTTAATGAAAGATTTATCAGAAGGTAAGATCTATCATACAATCATGTACGGTTTAAATAACATGGGATCACATGCTTCTCAGCTTACTCCGGATCAAAGATGGAAAGTAGTGATGTATGTTCAACAATTACAAAAAATACAATAGAAAAGCAGATATAAATGGGAACTCACAATTATAATTTAACTGAGCAGTTTGAGTTTACAGGAAAGGCTAAAACTTTAAGCATTGTGGCTATCGTAATCGGTATCGCAAGTATTGCTTATGGTTTTACTGACCATGGACTTCATGAGCGGACATTTGCCAACCTGTTACTTATGGCATATTACTTTGCGTGTGTATGTATGTCGGGCGCTTTCTTTCTTGCTGTTCAATTTGTAGCACAGGCCGGATGGTCTGCTTCTATACTTCGCGTACCTCAGGCAATGGCAAAAACACTGCCTTTAGCAGTAGTGTTACTGATCGTGATCATGGGTGCAGGTTTGTACACACATAATCTTTATCACCACTGGCATGCAGAAGGATTAACAGATCCGAATTCACCTCATTACGATAAGTTGATTGACGGTAAATCTGCCTTCCTTAACGTTCCGTTCTTTATGGGTCGCCAGGTGATATTTTTAGGTATCTATTGCTTCTTCGCATTATTGTTATCTAAATTATCAAACAATGAAGATTTAGAAGGGGGATTAAATTCTTACACCAAGAGTTTTAAATACTCTTGTATATTTTTAGTAATCTACGGCTTTACTACACCAATATTTGCCTTTGATACAGTGATGTCTCTTGAAGCACACTGGTTCTCTACCATGTTTGGCTGGTACAACTTCGCAGCAATGTGGGTAAGCAGTTTAGCTACGATGGCAATCATTATCATCCTGTTAAGAAAAGCCGGATACATGCAATGGGTAAACAATAGCCACCTGCATAACTTAGGTCAGTTCATCTTTGGATTCTCTATTTTCTGGACTTACGTATGGTTTTGTCAATTTATGTTGATCTATTATGCTAACATGCCGGAAGAAACTGTGTATTTTTACAAACGTTTTGAATTTTACAAATTCTGGTTCTTCCTGAATTTAGTCCTGAACTTCTTAACACCGGTACTTTTACTGATGGACCGTGATAATAAAAGACAGGAAAATATCCTATTGGGCGTGTCTATAGTTGTATTGTGTGGTCACTGGGTAGATTATTACCAGATGATTATGCCAGGTTCTGTAGAAGAAGGCACCAATGGATTTGGAATTATTGAAATAGGAACAGCAATCGGTTTTGTAGGGTTGTTTACGTTTTCAGTACTGAATGCATTAAGTAAGAAACCTTTAATTGCAAAGAATCACCCTCTTTTACAAGAGAGCCTGAATCATCACTTGTAGTTATCGGGTTAGAGAGTATATAAATTAATCGTATAGTAGAAGTACATCGTACTACTTTAAGAAAATGAGTTTAAGAAAATATATAAGCAATAAGACAATAGCAGCCCTGGCAGTAATTGTTACTGTATTTGCAAATACAAGCGCATTTGCACAAGAAGCAGCCGCTGGTGCTGCCGCTGCCAACAAACCTGTTGATATGTTTCCGATTTACAAATCGGCCGCATTTTACACCATGTTATTTTTACTGCTTTGCTTGTTCATAGCAATAGTGGGTAAAGCGATCACAGTGTATGAACTGACACGCGAAGCTCAGGATAAACCTGCGGGAATCAACTGGAATACTGTAAATGGTGTTCTGTTTGTACTTTTCTTAATCGTCGGATTGTATGGTGTTTATTTTGAATATACTGTTCACGGACATATGATTCTGCCGGATGCGGCTTCGGAACATGGTGCGAAGATTGACCAGATGTTTAACATTACGCTGATCCTGACTACAATCGTATTTATCGGAACGCACATCGTATTATTCCTGTTCTCTTACTTCTACAAAAACTCCGGTAAAAGAAAAGCATATTACTATCCGCATAACAATGCATTAGAGCGTATCTGGACTATCGTTCCGGCTTTAGTGCTGACTGTATTGGTATTAATGGGATTCCTTACCTGGAGATCAATTTTTTACAAGATTGAAGATCCGAACAATAAGCCTTTAAGTATTGAGATTACTTCTCAGCAATTTGTATGGACAATTCGTTATCCGGGTGCTGACGGGGTAGTTGGTTTGAAAAACTACAAACTGATTACTGGAACGAATGCACTGGGTATGGACTTTAAAGACAAGAACAATCTTGATGATCAGCAAGCTGATGAGATGGTTATTCCTGTTAACAAACCAGTAAGATTAATCCTGACCAGTAAAGATGTACTGCATAGTTTTTATATGCCACATTTCAGAATACAATTGAATACTGTACCGGGTATGACTTCATACTTTGAATTTACACCGACCATTACTACTGTAGATATGCAGACTAAAGTAAATGATCCGGCGTTTAAATTCCTGTTCTACTGTTCAAAAATCTGTGGATCTGGTCACTATAACATGCAAAAAGTTGTTAGAGTTGTATCTCAGGCAGAATATGATGCATGGGTAGTGAAACAACCTAAGTTTATCAATAACGATTTGAGAAAGCAATTTGACTTACCAATCGTACCTGAGGCAGGCGCACCAGCATCTGCACCAGCTGATAGCACCGCAAAACCTGCAAAAGACTCTTCTGCTGTAGCAATGAATAAACCGGCTTTAAA
Organism: Pedobacter sp. MR2016-24; assembly: GCF_026239655.1. Lineage (GTDB taxonomy): Bacteria > Bacteroidota > Bacteroidia > Sphingobacteriales > Sphingobacteriaceae > Pedobacter. Next base: position 458,050 of record NZ_JAPIVO010000001.1, read on the forward strand.
AAAATAATTATACTGGAATAGCGCATTATGTCAACTATAACATTAAACGATACACATAACAACGATCACCATGACGATCACGCTCATGGTCATCATAAACAATCTTTCATAACGAAGTACATCTTTAGTCAGGATCACAAGATGATCGCTAAACAGTTTTTAATAACTGGTATCGTTATGGCTGTTATTGCAATGGGCTTGTCTATCTTATTCAGGATCCAGCTTGCATGGCCTGATAAAAGTTTTCCTATTCTGGAAACATTTTTAGGCAAATGGGCTGAAGGCGGAAGGATTAAACCCGACTTCTATCTGGCTCTGGTTACTATACATGGTACTATCATGGTATTTTTTGTATTGACTGCAGGACTGAGTGGTACATTTAGTAATTTACTGATTCCGCTGCAGCTGGGGGTAAGGGATATGGCTTCTCCGTTTATGAATATGCTTTCTTACTGGATGTTCTTCCTTGCCTGTATCATCATGATGAGTTCATTCTTTATTGAGACGGGACCTGCAAGTGCTGGTTGGACAGTATATCCGCCGCTATCAGCATTGCCGAAAGCGATTCCGGGATCTGGTTTGGGTATGACATTGTGGTTAGCGAGTATGTTCATCTTTGTGGCTTCTCAGTTAATGGGTGGTATCAACTATGTAAGTACAGTGTTAAACATGCGTACTAAAGGTATGGACCTTTGGAAAATGCCGTTGACTATCTGGGCCTTCTTCCTTACTGCTATTTTAGGTATCTTATCTTTCCCTGTTCTTGTAGCGGGTGTGGTGTTGTTGATCTTTGACCGTAGTTTTGGTACAAGTTTCTACTTATCTGATATCGTTATGGGAACTCAGGTTCTTCCAAATGAAGGTGGTTCTCCAATCTTATGGCAACATTTATTCTGGTTCCTTGGTCACCCTGAGGTATATATTGTAATTATGCCAGCGTTGGGTATCTCTTCAGAAGTGATCTCGGTAAACTCAAGAAAACCAATTTTCGGTTACCATGCGATGGTTTATTCATTGATTGGTATTACTATACTTTCCTTCATCGTATGGGGTCACCATATGTTCGTGACGGGAATGAATCCATTATTAGGTGGTGTGTTTATGATCACTACGCTGATTATTGCGGTTCCATCTGCGGTAAAAACTTTCAACTATCTGGCTACACTCTGGCGGGGTAATATCAGGTTCACACCTGCGATGTTATGCGCAATAGGTATGGTTTCATTCTTTATCTCTGGTGGTTTAACGGGTATCTTTTTAGGTAACGCATCACTGGATATCAATTTACATGATACTTACTTTGTAGTTGCCCACTTCCACCTTGTGATGGGATCAGCTGCTATCTTCGGTATGCTTGCGGGTGTTTATCACTGGTATCCAAAGATGTTCGGTAGAATGATGAATGCTAAATTGGGTTACCTTCACTTCTGGGTTACTTTTATCTGTGCTTATCTTGTATTCTTCCCGCTTCACTTCTTAGGATTAGATGGTGTACCACGTCGTTACTATGCTTTCACTGAGTTTGAATTCATGCAGAAATGGGTTACGGTAAATATCTTTGTTACCTGGTCTGCAATTGTTGCGGCTTTAGCTCAGGTAGCTTTCTTATTCAACTTCTTCTATTCTATATTCAGAGGGAAAAAAGCTGTTCAGAATCCTTGGGAATCTAATACTTTAGAGTGGACTACTCCGGTTGAGCATTTACATGGTAACTGGCCGGGAGAGATACCTACAGTTTACCGTTGGCCATATGACTACAGTAAGCCAGGTGCTGAAGAAGACTTTATTCCTCAGACGGTTCCTTACTCTCAGACGATGAGTTCTAACATGCCTCATGATTTTGAAGGTAATGCAGAGTCAGAACGTATCCAGAGAGAATGGGATGCTAAAAATGCGCCGGATAAAGCTGATGTACATTTTCACTAATATCATTTTTTAAAATATACAAATGAGGTTATCTGCTTGAGTATATACTTATCAGTAACCTCATTTTCTTTTTAACAGTAAATGCAAATGGTTCCTAAATCTGAACATAGATTTATCCGGCTTAACCTTATCACTATTATCGTCACGTTGGTACTCATCCTTGCGGGGGCAGTAGTGCGTAGTACGGGTTCTGGTATGGGATGCCCGGATTGGCCAAAGTGTTTTGATCAGTACGTACCACCTACATCTGCTGACCAGTTGCCTGCAGGTTATAAAGAGAAATATGTTGCCGGCAGAACAGCAAAAAACGAAAAGTTTGCTAAACTGCTGGATAAAATGGGAAAGAGTAATCTCGCTGATAGTATTCGTCATGATCAGACGATCACTGTTCCTGAAAATTTTAATGTAGCAAAAACCTGGACTGAATATATTAACCGGCTCACCGGCGCTTTTACAGGCTTTTTATTACTGGGCCTTACTATATTGTCATTCCAGTACCGCAAGAAGGCAAAACGTATTATTGTTCTTAGTCTGCTGAATCTTGTTGTTGTCGGATTTCAGGCCTGGCTCGGTTCTATTGTAGTTTCTACAAACCTCCTGGCCTGGATAGTTACCGTTCACATGCTCCTGGCACTGGTGATCCTGGCAATCCTGGTCTATACTTATTATTACGCGAGCCGTATTTACAGGGATTATACGGTCATTATATCAAAGGTAGTATGGTTGAAAGTATTGTTATTAGTGGCTATTTTACTGAGTGTAGCGCAAATTACATTAGGTACCGAAGTAAGGGAGGCCATTGATGCCATTTCAAAAAGCCTGTTGTATCAGGAGCGTGCTACCTGGGTCGGTAAAATAGGTCAGACTTTTTCTTATCACCGGGATCTTGCGATCTTTGTGGTTGTAGTCAATATATTTATTTATCAGTTTGTGATGGATAAGTTTGGAGGGAAGGCTACAGAGTTAAGGCTGGGCAATTCAATCATAGTGGTTTTACTGATTCAGATTGCAAGTGGTTTAATATTGTCTAACTTTGCATTGCCGCCATTTGCGCAGGTCATACATTTAGTGTTCTCAACAGTGCTGTTCACCTTACAGTTTTACCTCTATCTTTTGGTGTACCGGACAAATACTTATAATCAATAACATTAAACAAATAGGAATTGAAATTATTTTTCTCAGATTTATCTAAACTTATAAAATTCAGACTTACTTTTTTAGTTGTGTTTTCTGCGTCGATCACGTTTTTGATCGGTTCCAGGATGCAGGTGGCTAGGGGAGAAGTTCCTGCAATTGACTGGGGAAACTGGATGATCCTGGTAGCCGGAGGCTTTTTAGTTACTGCTGCCGCCAACTGCTTTAATGAAATTATTGAAGTGGATCTGGATAAATTGATGACGCGGACAAAAGATCGTCCGATGCCGGCAGGCAGAATGACTACAGGACAGGGTTTGGTTCTTGGACTGATTATGGGAATGCTGGGTACCTGGTTATTAGGGAAACTTAATTTGGAAACGGGTTTATTGTCAGTATTTTCTATTCTGTTATATGCATTTGTTTATACGCCTTTAAAGCGCAAATCACCTATTGCTGTTTTCGTTGGCGCTATACCCGGTGCATTACCACCACTGATTGGTTACCTGGCTGCTTTAGGTCATATTAAACATTTCATGCCGGTTGATTATGAGATTGCTGGTATTCTTTTCCTGGTTCAGTTTGTTTGGCAGTTCCCGCATTTCTGGGCAATAGCATGGGTACTCGATGATGATTACAAGAAAGCCGGATTCAGATTATTACCGACCAAAAAAAGAGATAAGGTAAGTGCCTGGTTTGTTTTTTTAAGCACATTGGTATTGATACCTGTTAGTTTAATGCCAACTATTTATGGATTTGGCGGTTATTATATTGCCGGATTTTCACTTATAGCAAGTCTGGCCTTTACCTGGTTTGCATTTAAGCTGCTGGTAAAAATGGATATAGAAAGTGCCAGGGGAGTAATGTTTTGCTCTTTCTTTTATATTCCTTTAGTACAATTGATTTTATTATTTGATTTTATAGGTAAATAGGTTTTATATGGTACACACACTTAAACAAGAAGATTTAAAACAGGAGGCAGATCCCTCACTCAAGGCAAGGAAATTTGTGCTTTGGTTATTTGTAGTATCCTCTACAATTATGTTTGGGGGCTTCACAAGTTACTATATTGTGTTTGCGGCATCTAAGGGTAAGGGACATGGTCTGGTTCTTCCGGACGTGTTTATGTACAGCACTGCAGTACTTGTACTGAGCAGTGTTTGTTTGTTCTTAGGGGCTAAGGCAGTACGCAAGCAGAACATTCAGCAGCAAAAGATGTTCCTTTGGGCGGCTGTTGTATTGGGACTTGGATTTGGTTATCTGCAGGTAGATGCCTGGTCGGCCCTATTCCAGAGTGGTGCGGCATTGGTGAACAATAATGCGGCAATCTCAATTATTTATATCGTTTCGGGGATGCACCTGCTGCATATATTTGGGGGCTTGGGTATTATCGGCAACAGCTTATGGGGAGCTTATACGAATGTTTCTCATGAAAAAGCAGTGTATCGCATAGAAATAGCCTCTATATTTTGGCATTTTATAGATATATTGTGGATATATCTTTATGTTTTTTTACTTTTGAACAGTTAGACTTTTTAACAAACAATTACAATTTTAAAATGGATTCATTATCACAATTAGATCAGGTAAAAACTACTCCATGGAGTGGAGGCCGTTCACCGTGGTCGGTAGAATACGGAAAAATAATGATGTGGTTTTTCTTGCTATCTGATGCATTTACATTCTCTTCATTATTGGTATACTACGGAGCACAACGTTTCACTAAATTCACATGGCCTGATCCTGATTTGGTTTTCCAGTCTATCCCTGGTGTGGTTGACTCTGGTGCGCCATTGGTATTTGTAGGTATCATGACCTTTATTCTGATCATGAGTTCCGTAACCATGGTTCTGGCTGTTGAGGCAGGACACAGACGTGCTAAAAAGGAAGTTATAGGTTGGATGATCGCTACAGTAATTGGTGGTTTCATGTTCCTTGGCTGCCAGGCATTAGAATGGACGCACTTACATCATGAAGGTTTCTGGTGGGGATCTATTCCTGAGCCGGAAGAATTAAAACATTTTTTCAATGGCCCGGTATCTGACGTAGCTGCGCAACAGTTTGCTAACTTATTTTTCACGATTACAGGATTTCACGGATTCCACGTATTTACAGGAGTACTGTTAAATATCATCATTTTGTGCATGACCATTAATGGTACGTTCGAAAAACGCGGACATTATCTAATGGTAGAAAAAGTAGGTCTGTACTGGCACTTTGTTGATTTGGTTTGGGTATTCGTATTTACCTTCTTCTATTTAGTTTAATCCCTAGAATAATATTATTATGTCTGAACATAACATACACAATACAGAAGAGCATGCACATGATGAGCATGCTGGCTTAAGCAAAGCGAAAATCTGGCAGGTATTTTTTATCCTGCTGGGAATAACTGTAGTAGAATTCGTTATCGCATTAGTGATCTTACCACAAGGTATGGTTTCACATATGGCGGGTAATATCGCCTATATTCTGCTTACACTTTTAAAAGCATATTATATTGTTGCCTTCTTCATGCACCTTAAGTTCGAGAAGACAGGTCTGCAATTGTCTTTAGGCCTCGCGTTTATTTTTATCATCTATTTTATTACGCTGATGTTAATTGAAGGCGGTTATCTGCATACACACATGACCCTTTAATTCATGAAGCTAGCTTCAATAAAAAAAGTATTAATCCTGGTAGCCATTTTAGCGGTACCGGGATTTTTATATTATGAACTTGTTGAACAGGGTAAAAACCGGTATAAACCTTTACCTTTTTTCGGTCCCAAGAAAGTGGCCTCAACATTTCATAGTAAACGTGGAAAGCAGATTCCCGATACCATATACCATCAACTGGCAGATTTCAGATTTATCAATCAGCAGGCAGATACGGTATCATGGAATGACTATAAGGGAAAGATCATTGTATTGAATTTGTTCTATACAAAAGGCAATAACTATGCAGTTAATTTCGCCAATAAGGCAATGGGTGTATATGGGAATACCTATCGGAAAAACCCGTTGATTCACTTCATCGGCTTAAGTATAGATCCTGTGACAGATACGCCGGCGGCATTATTGCCATACGCCGCCAAATTGAATGCTAAAGCCGGTAAATGGGACTTGCTGACGGGAGATAGTACTGCCGTATATAACTGGATCAATAAAAGCCTTTATATTGATGCACAGCAACAAATTGATAAAGGGGAACGGAAGTTTACTTATAGTAATCTTTTTGTGCTTCTTGATCCGCAGCACCGCATCAGAGGTTATTATGATGCTACCAATCAGGAAGCATTAACTAAGCTGGATGACGAAATCAAAGTTCTTGTAGCCGAAGAGCTGAGAAATGTAAGAGACGGCCGATAGTACAATTTATTTATAATGAAACTGAACGATAAATTCTTTTTACGACTCATCTGGATCGTAACCGCAGTAGTTTTAGTGGTGGTAATTGCTTTAAAAATCGTACCGCCGCCGACTTACAAACCTTCTTTTATTTATATGCTGCCGCATATCATTGGTGGAATCAATGCTACCTGCGCTGTTCTGCTGGTGCTGTCACTTATTTTTATCAGGCGTAAAAACATCCAGGCGCATAAAATAACGAATGTAATTACTTTCATTTTGTCTGCCTTGTTTCTTGTTTTCTATATCCTTTTCCACCTTTATGAAAAGGATACTAAATATGGAGATATTGATCACAATGGAATACTTTCTGCGGCAGAGCTGGCATCAGTTGGTGTTTCAAGAATGATTTATTTTGTCATCCTGGTAACGCATATTATCCTGGCAGTAGTGGTACTCCCCCTGATCCTGATCAGCTTTTTGCGTGGATTCAGCATGCAGATTGAGCGTCATCGGAAAATAGTAAGATGGGCCTATCCGGTTTGGCTTTATGTAGCTGTGACAGGGGTAGTCGTCTATCTGATGATTTCTCCCTATTACAATTTTTAGATAAGTCATACGCTTTTCATTTGTAGAGAGGCAAGGCAATTGCGCGGAGGATTTTACGTTTTATCTGTATATTTGCAGGCAGCTGAAAATAATGAAAATGCTTCATAAAAATTAAATTTCCAATAATGAAGAAAGCACTGATAATATTCTTTTTAATCATCTCTGTATTTGCAGAGAGCGGCACTCAAACAGCATCTGCTCAATGTGCAATGTGTGCAATAAGTGCTGAGCAGGGTACTAAAAATGGAAATACACAAGGTAAAGGAATTAATTCCGGTGTGATGTACCTGATGGCCATTCCTTACCTGCTCATTGGTGGCTTAGGATTACTCTGGTACAAGAAATTCCGCACTTCAAAATCATAATGCAAAAAACATCTAAACTGTTTGCCCTGGTAAATGGCAAGTGCCCGCATTGCCGCAGGGGTGATATATTTACAGGAAGTTTATACGGTTTCAATCTACAGCGTACCAATGAATTCTGCAGCCACTGCGGACAGCGTTATGAAATTGAACCGGGTTATTTTTACGCTTCCATGTATGTAAGTTATGCGATGAATGTATCAGAGATGATTGCTGTCGGAATAGCCACTTATGTGCTTTCTGGTGGTAACCTTGAATTCGATTCCTTATGGCTCTATGTGACCTGTATTTTTAGTGGATGCTTTTTGCTTGCGCCTTTTAATTACAGATATTCACGGGTCATTTTATTACATTGGCTCTCACCAAAAATTAGTTATAACGCATTTTACGACCGACCATGATTAAGCCTGAAACACTCGCTTTTTTAACAGAGATAGTAGAAAACAACAACCGTGAGTGGTTTGCGGAAAACAAAGAACGTTACGAAACTGCCAAGGCAGATGTCCTGGGTTTCGTTGATCAGCTGATTCCTGTACTGGCAGCGACAGATCCTGAGTTTCCTTTGGAGACACAGGCAAAAAAGTGTTTAATGCGTATCTACAGGGATATCAGGTTTAGTAAGAATAAAGCACCGTATAAAAATAACTACGGGATATCTTTTGCCGTAAGGAACAAAAATGGTGGCGGACCGGAATACTATCTGCATCTTCAGCCGGGTAAATCTTTTTTCGCAGCCGGTTACTGGATGCCGGAAGCGGATAACCTGAAGCGTATCAGGGAGGAAATTGATTACAATACAGATGAGTTTCTGGAAATTACAAGAGCTAAAAGCTTCAGTAAGCTATTTGAACTGAGTCGTGAAGACACACTGAAAAAAGCACTAAAAGGATATGACACGGAACATCCGCATATAGAACTGTTAAAGTTAAAGAGTTTCATTGCCACATTTCCTATACGTGATGAGGAGTTATTCAAACCAACTATTATAAATCATTTAAAAAAGGCTTTTGCAGGCGCTTATCCGTTTGTTCAGTTCCTTAGAAAAGCCATAACGCAATAAATAATTATGAAGAAACTTATTTTGTTTTCGGCCATTATTTTACTGGCCAGTGCATTTAGTTCATGTGTAGTCTTATCGCCTAAAAAATACAAGGCATTATTGGCGAGACAGGATTCACTCAATACGGGCTGGAGCGGATCACAACTATCGAATGAAGAATTACAAAATGCAATATCGAGATTGCAAAGAGATACAGCAAACCTGAGCGGAAAGTTAAATGAGCTTAATGGTAAATATAACGAGATTGACGGCAATTACGCCAAATTAAGGACTAACAGCTCATCTGAGATCAATAAACTGTCTGAAGACCTTAAAAAACGGGAACAACGTTTAAAAGAGGTAGAAGATGTATTGCGGAAGAGAGATGAAGCATCTAATCAGTTAAAGGAGAAATTGCAGGAAGCCTTGCTTGGATTTACTAAAAGCGGGCTTACGGTAGAGATGAAGGATGGTAAAGTATATGTTTCCCTTACAGATAAGCTGTTGTTTCCTTCGGGAAGTATTGTGATCGATGAAAAGGGCAAACAGGCTTTAGCTCAGTTAGCTAAAGTGTTAAAAGAGCAGCCGGAAATCTTTATTGCTGTAGAAGGGCATACTGATTCGCAGAAAATAAATAACCTTGGACAGATAAAGGATAACTGGGATTTAAGCGTGTTACGTTCAACCTCTGTAGTGCGTTACCTTACAGAAGTTGAAAAGGTGCCGGGTATCAGGCTAACTGCTACTGGTAAGGGTGAGTTCCAGCCTCTGGGATCTAATGCTAACGCGGAAAGCCGTAGTAAGAACCGCAGGATTGAAATTGTATTGTCGCCTAAACTGGATGAACTCTATAATTTAATAAAGAAATAATAAGCTACAAAAAACGGGCGTATCATTTATTGTGATACGCCCGTTTTTTGTGCAGGTAGATTTCCTAAAAGGGACTTACGAAGTCTTTAAAAGAAGGAAGAACCAAATCTTTATCAGACAGCAGCAGCTCCTCTTGCGCAAGGTCTTTGCTCCAGTTAATGGCCAGATCTGGATCGTTCCACATGACGCCAACTTCAGCATCCTTATCATAATAGCTGGTCACTTTATACGTGAAAATGGTATCGTCCTCAAGCGTTAAAAATCCATGAAGAAAACCGGGCGGTACCCAAAGCTGTTTGTGATTTTCGCCACTGAGTTCAACACTGTAATGCTGCCCGTAAGTAGCTGAATCTTTCCTCGCATCAACAGCGACGTCCAAAACGCGTCCCTGTATCACACGTACAAGTTTTCCCTGAGCAAATGGTGCTTTTTGTGCATGTAAACCACGCAGCGTACCTTTTTGAGAGAAGGACTGGTTATCCTGTACAAAATCAGCCTCAATGCCGGCAGCTGTAAAAGCCCGTCCGCTAAAGCTTTCGTAAAAATAGCCACGGTTGTCTTTCCAGACTTTAGGCTCAATCAGGAAAAGATCAGCAATAGGTGTTGGTATAAAATTCATATTTATTAAGCTATATATTCCATTATAGTTCTGAAAGAAACGTATTTGTCTTTGAACTTTAGATCTGATTCGTGTTGTAAGGCAGGCTCGAAATTGTCACGATAGTTAGTGTAATCTTCCATTGTCTGTACAACATATTGTGTGCAAAAAGTTACGCCTTCGTTAGGTGATTCAAGGACTCGTAATAATCTGTTGGAGACAAACATTCCGGTGTCCATTATTTTTGGTATCTGTTCCTCTACCATCCAAAGCAGCCATGCTGCAGCAGATTCATCTTCAATGATTACGGTTACATTGTATAATAACATTTTGCAAAGATATAATTATGACCCCATATTATCTCCCCGAAGTTTTCTGAAATGTTTGCGTGCCTCGGCAACGTACATGCTACCCGGGAAATCAGTTATGAGTCGCTGGTAAAGGATTTTAGCCTGCTCAGGATTGTTTAGCTGTACTTCATTTAATCCGGCAAGCATAAATAATGCGTCATCTGTCCAGATATTTTTCTGTGGGTGTGCAATGAGCTGGTTGAGTAACACTGCAGCTTTATCAAATTCGCCATTCCTGATATAGATGCGTGACCTGGTCATTAATATATCATCAGCAAGCGTATTCTGAGGGTATTTGATAGTGATGCTGTCTAATCTGGCCAAAGCAGGCAAAGATAGATTTTTAAACTGCAGTAATTCTGCGGAGGCGAACATCTTTAATGCGAGTGTATCTGTACCTGTTTCAAGATGATCTGATAAGAGCAAGCTTAGGTTCATGGCATCATTAGCAATTAATTGTGCGGTTGAAGCCTTTAACACATCGGCCTGAGATTTTGCATAAGTAAAATTACCCTGGTAAAATGAGAGTCTGGCCGATCTGTATTTGGCTTCATTGCCAATGTTCTGATTTTCGAATTCTTTCGCAACCTGCTCATACATCAATATGGCTTCCCAGGGTTCCTGATTGAGTACATATATATCCCCCAGTTCCAGTTTCATTTCTCCAATTTCAACATTCGATATACCAGGGAATTTTAAGGCTGCTTCGAGTGACCCTTCTGCTTTATCCAGGTCATGCAGGTAATAAGCCTGAATGTTGGCTAGTTTTCTGATTGCAAAAAGTGTTCTGGCATTTTGTCCGTATTCGGTAAGAATAGTCTGAAACTGATCGGCAAGTATGATTATATCTTCTTTTTTTGATCCGCCCAATAATAACAGCTGATACCTTGCGTCTATCATCGCTAATTTAGCAGGTAGAAAATATTCGTTTTCCTGCCCTTTGGTGAGCAGATAAGTATAGGCCTTAATGGCGGTTTCATAAGCTTTATTTGCCATAAAGGTTTGTGCATTTTCAAATAAGATTGCTCCATTATCCTTAATACGTTTGTCCTGTGCGATTAACTGGCGAAGCGCCATCTCATACTCTTCCTGCTGCAAATATTGCCAGGTTAGTAATTTAGCGTACGATTCATTCTGGGGTTCCCTCTGTATTTTTTTGAATAAGGCATTCTGGAGCATCAGGTAATCTGAATTACCTTCGAATATGCTGGAAAATACGGTTTCGGCCTGTTGAAGCATTTGTGGCATCGTAGACAATGCATTCAAATACTCCTCGATGAGCATGTTTTTATCTTTTTTATAGCGATATAAACTCAGGAGTTCGAAAGTGAACATCTGCTCATTTTTGAATATTTTTCTGCCCTGCGTAAAAACATCCAGAGCGGTGTCATATTCACCCATCTGGTAAAGGTAGTTGGCAATTTCCCGGACTTTAGATTCTTCTTCAGGAAGTAAATTGACCAGCTGACTGAATGTTTTACGTGCATTTTCCAGCTCTCCTTTCTCCTTTTTTGTCTTACCAAGTGCAGCCAGGTATCTGAGGTCATCAGGCTGTTGTCTGACCAGCTTACTGGTTACTTTCTCTGCTTCGTCGAAACGTCTGGACTTTAATAATGCATTAAAATATAAATCAAAATAAGCTTCATTTCTGGTTCTGGAATATAGTTTTTCCATTACAACAGCAGCTTTCTCAAACTCTCCATCCTGGTAGTACTGCATAGCAACCTCATTTTCCTCATTGTATTGAGCAGCTAAGAAGAAGGGAACACACAAGAATAAAATAGTAATCAATGCTTTCATTAAATTGTCTTATCCCACTAAATTAACAAAGATTTATGATTGACCGTATTTTAATTGTTACTCGTATTTATTTCAGTAATGAGATAATATATCTATTTTGAAAGGCTTTCTTTCCTGTTGCCGTTTAAAGTAACAATGTTAGTGTATAGCACGTTTAGACAAGCGGTGTTATGTATTTTTGTCTGCTACTCATACTATGACCGAATTTAAAAAATATTTATGGTTGATGCTGATTGTTGTGCTTGCTGCTTGTCAGCAAAAAACGACTGTCAAAGTTATTCCTGTTGCTGATTTTTTCAGATCGCAGGACAAAGCTTCCTATGCAATCTCTCCTGATGGTAAAACATTATCTTATTTAAAGCTGCAGGGAAAAAAGCAAAACTTGTTTGTAGAGGACCTGGAGACAGGCAAATCATTACAGATTACACAGCTGGATCAAAAGAAGATCAATTACTATTTTTGGGTAAGTGATGACGAACTGATTTATTATAAAGAGAAATCTGGCGTAGAGCGGCTTTCAGATATTTTTATCATTAATAAAAACGGCAGGAACGAGCGTCAGCTAAGTGACAATGGTAAGAGCCGGATTCGGGTATTGAAAGATCAGCTGGTAGATAAACAGTTTATTCTCGTTTCTTCAAATAAGCGGGATTCCACAGTTTTTGATGTTTACAGGTTAAACGTCAGGGATGGCAAAATGGAAATGGCAATCAAGAATCCCGGCAATATTACAGACTGGATTACCGATGCGCAAGGAAAATTGCGGCTGGCTACGTCAAGTGACGGTGTAAATGAAACCTTATTGTATAGAGATAAAGAAGGGCAGCCCTTCCGGCCGGTGATTACAAATAATTTCAAGACTACTTTTAAACCCATTGCACTGTCGGAAGACCGACCGAATATTGTCTATGCCATTTCTAATGTAAACCGTGATAAAAATGCACTTGTGGAGCTTGATTGCGCGACAGGGAAAGAGGACAAGGTACTTTTTAGCAATGACACGCTTAATGTGGTAGAAGCACAGTACTCTAACGTTAAAAAAGGAGTTACGTTTGTGGTTTGTGAAACATGGAAAAAAGAGAAAGTTTACCTTGATGCCTCAGCGAAGAAGGTTTATGCCAGACTTGATGAATTATTACCCGGCACAGAATCTAAAATTATTGATAAAGACAGGGCTGAAAATATTTTTATTGTCAGGACCTTTACGGACAAAGATCCGGGTTCTTTTTATGTTTATTTTGCTGATAAGGGAACGATCAGAAAACTAAGCGATTATAATCCATCCATTAAAGCGGCCGAAATGTGTGAGATGAAGCCTATTACTTTTAATTCCAGAGACGGACTTAAAATTCATGGTTATCTGACTATGCCCGCTAATCAGGCGTCACAGCACCTCCCTGTTGTAATTTTACCCCATAATGGACCTGGTAACCGAAATTCATGGGGTTACAATGCCGAAGTACAGTTTTTGGCAAACAGGGGTTATGCTGTATTTCAAATTAATTACAGGGGCTCTTCCGGTTACGGTAAATCATTTATGGCTGCCGGGTTTGGGCAATGGGGCGGAAAGATTCAGCAGGACATCAGTGATGGCGTAAAGTGGCTTGTAAATGAAAAGATTGCGAATCCGAAAAAGATCGCTATTTACGGCACAGGTTTTGGGGGTTATATTGCACTGAATAGCTTATATTCGAGTCCTGGAACATTTGCATGTGGAGGATCAAATTCCGGGGTAATTAATTTATTCAGTTATTTAAAATCTATTCCTCCATTTTTAAAGACCAACCTGCAGATGTATTACGAAATCATTGGGAATCCTGTTACAGAAGTTGATTACATGCGTCAGGCATCGCCTGTATTTCATGCAGATAAGATCACTGTCCCGGTATTTCTGGCACAGAGTCCAAAAGATCCGAGGAGTAATGCGGGCGAGGCCATTCAGTTTGTTAAGGAACTGAAAAAGCGCAATGTGAATGTGACGTATCTGGAGAAGGAGAATAATGAATTTTCGGCTCAGGGAGAAGAGGTGAGGCAAAAGCTTTATACTGCACTGGAGCAATTTTTATCTGCTAATTTATTGAAGAAATAGTAATATGCATGGCTTCAGAAAGATATAGCGGTTACCGTAAGAATTTTGCATTGATCCTGACATTTATTGTATTGATCTCTGTGCTGTTTATCCTTTCACTTTTTTTGGCCTATAACTTTAGCAAAAAGTTTATTGAAAACGAATTTGTCTCAGAAAAGGTTAAAGTTCTGGAGGAGAGTATCAAGCCTTATAATGAGTTTTTTCAAAATAAAGTGCCGGAAATCTCTTATTACAACGGGTATCTTGATTCAGCTACTACAGCAAAATTTGTAGATACGGTGCTGAATACTTATCCCTTCGTTTCCAAAGTAGTTTTTTATGATTCTCAGGTAAGCAATAGCTATGTTAAGGATGGATTGAATACAGGATATTTTTCTTTTGGTCCGAATTATATTTACCAGTTTGGAGATTTGGTGCCAATGGATTCGGTAAAGCTCTTTTCTAAGGAGGATACTAAGAAATTTACCAGGGGAGATGATTTCAATGCCTTGGGAATCAAGCTGATCTCTTATATTGAGAGTCTGGACACTACAAAGATCCCGGGTCAGGATGAGCTTTTTACTAATTTCAGTAATATCCGCTCCAACAAAATTACCTACCTGAATATTCCGCGGATGGAAGATTTGAAGGTTTATAAACAGATGTTAAGGGAAAAGCTTGATCCTTCACCAATTTATAAGCAGGATATGCTTTCATTTTATCTGGATCCCTATAAGATCAGGATAATTAATTCACGGCCACTTTTATATCAGAATATCAGGATTGAGCCCCTTACTTATGATCCGCTGAATACTTCAACGGAATATATTGCAACAGAAATCACATTACCAGGTCCGTTTTCTGATTATAAGCTATATTTTATATCGGCAAAATCATTTGTCGACAAAGAGATTCTGAGTTATTTCCTGCCTATAGCATTTGTGATGCTCCTGTTCTACGGTATTTTGGTGCTGGTGGCTTTTCTGATCTACAGGAACCTGAATATCAATCATAAGATGTTTAAGCTGCAGTATGACTTTGTGAATAATCTTACACATGAATTTAAGACTCCGGTGAGTGTGATTAAAATAGCCGGTAATAATATTAAAAGTGCAAATTCTCTTACAGAGAAGGAGTTGAAACTGTATGGTAAAATTCTGGACGAAGAAGCAGACAAGCTGAACGGGCTGATGAATAAACTACTGGCTTTTACACAGATTGAAAATAAGGCGATTGAGCTAAATCAGGATGAGATTTATATAGAGGATTTTATAGAAAGTACTGTAGAGTCCCATAAACTGAAGCATCCCGATTTTAACTTTACGTACGAAGTTTCGGGTTTTACCACATTTATTACTGATCCTGTTTTGCTGGGTAGCTTATTTGATAACCTAGCTGAAAATGCATATAAATACTCACCGCCGGAGCGTAAGCGACTTCATATTACCGCCAGAATGATCAGGAACAAAGTTGTTTTCAGGTTTACTGATCAGGGGATAGGGATTCCGGCATCAGATATTAACAATGTTTTTAAGAAATTTTACAGGATCCAGAACCAGTACAATCAGAATGGCAGTGTTGGATTAGGCCTGGCTTTTTGTAAAGAGCTGACGAATTTCATGAAAGGCGATATTACGGTGAAAAGTAAAGTAAATAAAGGAACAGAATTTAAAATAGTACTTCCATATAATAATTAATAGATATGTCTAAAGGAATTAAAATACTTATAGTCGAGGATGATGAAAACTTAAGGTTTTTAGTCGTACACCGTTTAAAGGCAGAGGGCTATGATGTACTGGAAACAGGTGACGGTGAAAATGCGGTAAAAACTATAATGAGTGAAAAACCGGATATTGTTTTATTAGACTGGATGCTGCCTGGCAAGCAGGGCGCTGAAGTATGTGAAGATGTACGCAGACAGGGGTTTGAGAACCTGGTGATTATGATGACTGCGAAGGCACAGGATGTGGATAAGATAGATGCCTATAATTTCGGTGCTTCAGATTATGTAACAAAGCCTTTCAATATGGATGTTCTTGTGGCAATGCTGGATAGTAAGGTAAAGTTTCTGCTCAATAATGACCGCTCGGAGATACACCGTTTTGGTGATATGGAACATCATCCGAATATTCATACCCTATACAGGAATGAGCGCAAAATTGAGCTGACCATACTAGAAAACAGGATCCTGTTGTATTTCCTCAGAAATCCTCATAAAGTGATCAATCGTGACGAACTCATGCTGGTGGTATGGGGTTATAATTCTGATGTAAATACCAGAACGCTGGATATGCACATCGTGAGGCTAAGAAAGAAGATAGAACTGAATCCTGATAACCCGCAGTTACTGCAAACAGTGAGAGGTATCGGTTACCGTTTTAACGCAGGTTAAGAGATTTATAATATAAAGGGCCGGCATGTATCATAACGTGCCGGCCCTTTCCAATTTTATGCTCTTTTAAGCGTGAATATCGTGATTTCTGGCAGGATGCCTACTCTGCCCGGGTATCCCAGGAATCCGTAGCCTACGTTAACGTAAAGCTGCTGCTTTTGCTCCTGATATAAGCCGGCCCATTCTTTATAAATATATTGAATCGGACTCCATTCAAAATTTTCTGTACGGACGCCAAACTGCATACCATGGGTATGGCCGCTAAACATTGCGTCTATCTGTGGATATTTTGGCAGTACTTCTGCGCGCCAGTGGGAGGGATCGTGAGAAAGTAATAACTTTACAGGAAGATCATCTGTATTTTTCGTTGCGAGATCCATGCGACCGTATTTGGGGAACCGGCCCATACCCCAGTTCTCTATTCCCAGGATACCAATTTCTTCCCCGTCGACTTTTAATCTCCGGTTTTCATTCATTAAAAGATCCCAGCCCATTAACTCATGGGTTTTAATTACGTCTTTCAGATTTTTAACCTTTGCAGGAGATGATTCTTTGCCAAAATGATAGTCTCCGTAATCGTGATTGCCTAAAGAAGAAAACACACCTAGTGGTGCCTTTACCTTACTGAAAATGTCCTGGTAATCCCGCATCTCAGTCGCCATATCATTCACGATATCGCCTGTGAAAAATATAAAATCAGGTTTCTCACCGAGTAACATTTCTACTCCGCCTTTAACTGCCGTAGGATTATAAAAACTTCCTGAGTGTATATCCGATATTTGACCCATAGTGATCCCGTCAAAAGCGGCAGGAAGGTTGGGAAGAATCAATGTTTTTCTTCTTACCTGATAATCATATGCACCAGAAGTAATACCCCATGTGAGTGATGTTAGTGGCACTGCAGCCGCAACCAGCCCAGCTTTAACGATAAAAGCAGACCTGCTGATAGGTTCCCCGGGATGTTGTGCAGTTTTGACCGGATCCTCCTTTTTGGCTTTAAGCGATCTGAACAGGCTGATGGCTAACCGGCGCAGGTCATCCACCAGCAAAAATGGCAGCATTACTATCTTGCAGGCCGTGATCAGGAAAAATGCCACCATGATCACGGCACGTAGTGATAAAAAGATGTTGATAAATATACCCGCAAATATGCCGATAATCAGCAGAAGGGTAACTGACCAGTATATAAAAGAAAAACGTCTTTTTGCTTTTGCGCTCCAGGTTTTAAATACGGATAAAAGTGCCGTCAGGCAATAGTAATCAAATGCAAGAATCAGGAGGCATCCTGCAATTAAAAAGGGTAATCTTCCCATTGGATAAATAGAATTTTTGGTTATCTGAAATCAATGTCATCCTCTTCATCTTCTCCAAGCTCTGTATTAAACAGGCTGTCGAACATGTCAGAAAAACCAAAACCACTCTCCAGGTATTTTTTATTGAGCTGAGAATATTCTGCCAAACCATGTAATACAAATTCCATTAAAAGCAATGTCTGATTTGCACTGAGTTTAGGGTGGAATTTTTTCACAAGATCATACAGTCCTTCTACCTGCATTAATTCTTTTTTATACTGTGCGGCAGTCAGGTTATCAGCAATATCTAAGGTGTTTCCGTCCGTGAACCAGTCAGTTATTTTTAAATATGGATTTACAGCTTTGCTTTTCTTAGCTTTCTCCGGATCAGGGAAGTAGCGGCCGAAGAGACTTTTTATGGCTTTACCAATTAACGTATTGGCCACTTTAGCAGGTCCTTCCAGTTCGCCTTCATACACCAGTTCAATTTTTCCCGTTACTGCCGGAATTATACCTGTAAGGTCAGACAATCTGACGAAAGTACTTTTTTCCCGGTTGATTAACATTCTGCGCTCTGCAGAACTGATCAGGTTTTCATATGCAGAGATTGTTAGCCTGGCGGATACGCCGGACTTCTGATCTATGAACTCACTTTTACGCGCTTCAAAAGCGACCTGTTCAACAAGATCTTTAACCAGTCCGTCTGCTTCAACTGTTAGCTTCTGATCTTCTGTGATTTTTGCTTCCTGGAACGTGATTTTCCTAGAAATAGCAATGTTTTTAGGATAGTGGGTAAGAATCTGACTTTCAATCCTGTCTTTTAGTGGTGTTACAATAGAACCCCTGTTTGTATAATCTTCCGGATTGGCTGTAAATACGAATTGAACATCCAAAGGTAAACGCAGTTTAAAACCTCTGATCTGGATATCTTTTTCCTGTAACATATTAAACAATGCTACCTGGATACGCGCCTGGAGATCGGGTAATTCATTGATAACAAAAATGCTGCGGTGTGCCCTTGGTATGAGTCCGAAATGGATCACGCGTTCATCATTATAAGTTAATTTTAATGTAGCGGCTTTGATAGGATCAACATCACCAATTAGGTCGGCCACAGTTACATCCGGAGTAGCCAGTTTCTCTGTATAACGATCAGAACGGTGTTGCCAGCTAATTGGCGTATTGTCACCATGCAGCGCAATTTCCTGATGTGCAAACCATGAAATTGGATTCAGTGGATCATCGAATATTTCACTGCCCGTTACATAAGGAATGTATTCATCCAACAGGTTAACCATTAATCTGGCTATACGTGTTTTAGCCTGACCACGTAAACCTAATAACAGGATGTTGTGCCTTGATAAAATAGCAGTTTGTAGTTCGGGAATAACAGTTTCATCATATCCTAAGATACCTTCAAAACCTGCATCTTTATTTTGCAGCTGAAGGATAAGATTTTTACGTAATTCATCTTTTACAGTTAATGAGATATAGTTTGAGGCCTTTAATTCGCCAAGAGTTTTGATTGAGTTGTGCTCCATATGATTGATCTGTCCGGATTAGCGAACTGTTTTTCTTCTGTTTTTTATATAATCTTCAAAAATATATTCTCCAAGGCCGGTTAGAGAACTGTAGAAGGCTCTTCCGCCATTTGTTTGTGTGAACTCTCGTACAAATTGCTGCAGATAAGGGTCCTGTGCAATCATAAACGTAGTGATAGGTATTTTTAGACGTTTACATTGGGCGGCCATGTTTAGGGTTTTATTGATCACCTTTCTATCCAGACCCATACTGTTCTTATAATAACGGCCATTTTCTTTCAGGCAGGTTGGCTTGCCGTCCGTAATCATAAAAATTTGTTTGTTATGCGTTTTACGACGACGAAGTAAGTCGGCCGCCAGCTCCAGTCCCGCCAAAGTATTGGTGTGATACGGGCCTACCTGCAGATAAGGAAGATCCTTAACCGTGATCGGCCATGCATCATTACCGAATACCACAATATCAAGTGTGTCTTTAGGGTAACGCGTTTTAATCAATTCGGCAAGTGCCATGGCAACCTTTTTGGCAGGTGTGATACGGTCTTCACCATACAAGATCATAGAGTGAGAGATGTCTATCATCAATACCGTGGAAGTCAGTGTTTTGAAATCTTTTTCTTCTACTTCCAGATCCCTTTCTGTTAATGTGAAGTTCCCTATCCCATGGTTGATCTGCGCATTCTGTATAGAAGCGGTCATATCAATCTGATCCAGACTGTCGCCAAATGAATATTCACGGCGATCGGCATTTTTCTCTTCACCAATTCCGGAGGTATTGCTATTGTGATTACCCTTGCCCGCTTTTTTAAGCTGGCCGAAGATCTCTTCCAATGCCGATTTACGAATGGTCTGCTCTGTTTTGGAAGTAATCTCAACTCCGCCATCCTTTGAATTTTCTTTGAGATAGCCCTTTTCTTTAAGGTCATCAATAAAATCGCCCATTCCGTATTCGCCGGTGGTAAATTTGTATTGCTTATCCAGTTCATTCATCCAGGCGAGCGTTTCACCCGCATCGCCGGCAGTATAATTCAATAACTGCGTAAATAACTTGAGCAAGTCATCGAAGCCACCCTTAGGGAGGTCATCAGGCTGATAATTAGAAAAATGGAAACCTTTCATATCTTTATATTAACGGAATACCGAAGATAAAAGTTTGTAGAAGGACTAATGTTACTTACTTGTCAAAATACGAGGGTAAAAAAAAGACAAATGCCTTTTAGCATCACCATTGTGCTTATTTTCTCTAAACTTTCGGATAACCTTTGGCAAGCGCCTCATTCGCCCTTTTTACGGCTAATTTTTCTCTGAATTTAGCATAGGGTGCTTTCAAAGCCATTTTTAATATACTATCCAAACCGCCTTTTATGGCCAGGTTAAACACACTCTGGGCTTTTCTGACTAATGAAGCATCCCATGCCCTAAGGCTTAGGGAAAATGAGCCATCCAGGTATTTCATCCAGTGCCACATTCCTGTAGGCATAAAAAGTGTGTCTCCATGTTCCAGAAAAACTTCATAACCCTCCACTCCCCTTAATGCCGGGAATTTGTCAAAATCAGGGTTGGCAACATCGTAGTCCTCCAGGGCATAAGTGGCATTAGGGATACAATATAAGCGCTCTTTCCATTTATTGTCAAACAATATAATGTGCTTTCTGCCGCCAAAATGGGTGTGGAACAGGTGGGGCAGATCGATATCATAATGCAGAAAGGTTACAGAATTAGATCCTCCAAAGAACATGGCGGGCATACTCTCAATGAAACCACCCATTAACTCCTTAGGGAGCACAATATCTTTAATGAGCGAGGGAACGTGCTTAAAAAGATTAAAGAAAAATATGCGGAGCTCTGTAGGTTCTGATTTAATCAGGTCCAGATATGCTCCGAAACGCATGTGTGCCGCTGCAGAATTGATCGGTTTTGAAGGGTCGACTTTGGCATTATCATACAGCGGGACTTCGAGTTCCCCTGCTATTTCTTTTAGATAGTCTGTAGTCCATTTCTCTCTGGCAGGCCAGTTTCTGGTGAGTCCTTTAATAATTAAAGGTTTCCTTGGGCTTAAATAATTTTTTTTAAAATCTTCAGGACTGATGTTCTCAACGGTATCTACCGGCTTTAGTATAAAGCTCATAATAAGAAATGCTCTTGTTTGAGAACAAAAGTGTAAATTAATTATTACTTATTAACATAAAAAGGGAGCAGGAGATCCTTTTATTCGGGAAGATGATTTTGAAGTGCTTTATTAGCCCGTTTAACTGCCAGCTTTTCTTTCCATGTCATATATTTTTCCCTGAAATTGGCTTTCATGAAATCATCAAATTTGCGCTGTACTGTCAGGTTAAATAAACTTCTTGCTTTTACTGCCCAGGATTTATCCCATGCCCTCAGGCTGATCGAAAATGAACCGTCCAGATATTTCATCCAATGCCAGTAACCAGTCGGCATAAAGAGCGTGTCGCCATGTTCCAGGAAGCCCTCCACGCCTTTAATCCCTTTTAATGCAGGAAATTTGTCAAAGTCAGGTTGCTCAATATCATAATCTTCCAGTGCATAAGTGGCATATGGAATTTGATAAAGTCTTTCTTTCCACTTGTTTTCAAATAGAATGATGTGTTTTCTGCCGTTAAAATGAGTGTGAAAAATATGTGCAAGGTCGATATCGTAATGCAGGAAGGTAACTGATCCTTTACCCCCGAAAAACATATTTGGATAGCTGTCAAGAAAACCGCCCATCAGACTTTTTGGAGCAATGTAATCTTTCAGTAAGTCAGGCGCATGTTTGATGGGGTCAAATAAAAATATACGAAGGTCTGTTGGCGTGCTGCTGATCAGGTCTATATAATCGGTAAATTTCATCTCTGCAGCAGCAGCATTAATCGGCTTTGAAGGATCTGCTTTAGAGCTATCATATAAAGGGACCATTCTATCACCCACAACACTTTTCATATAATCCATGGACCATTTTTCATAGGCAGGCCATGTTTTGGCCATGTTTTTAATGATCAAGGGCCTGCGCGCTTTCAGATAATTTTTTTCAAAATCTTCTTTAGAAATGTTATCTACGCAATCAATTTGAGCTAAATCAAACTTCATGTTATGTTAATATAGTGTGAATTCAACGTAAAATTATGCAAAATACAATCTGGTATCCTATTAGGTTCCAATAAATATGGAATTCTGACAATAAAAAAACACAGCGGGTTGCTGTGTTCTTTTGTATTATTAAAGAAGGATGAATTAGTTTGGCATCAACACTGTGTCTATTACGTGGATTACGCCATTTTTCTGCATTACGTTAGCAATTGTAACTGCTGCGGTACCACCTTTTTCATCAGTCAGAATGAGTTTACTGCCCTGCATAGATGCCCATAATTTGCCTCCGCTAACAGTTGTCAATTCGGCTTTTCCGTTTCCTGCTTTGATCGCTTTTGCGATTGTCTTAGCATCCATTTTCCCGGCTACCACGTGATAGGTAAGAATTTTTGTCAGCATCTCTTTGTTTGCCGGTTTAAGCACTGTCTCAACTGTGCCTGCTGGCAATTTATCAAAAGCAGCATTTGTAGGTGCGAAAACAGTAAATGGGCCAGCTCCTTTTAAGGTTTCTACAAGACCTGCAGCTTTAACAGCAGCAACCAAAGTAGTGTGGTCTTTTGAATTTACGGCATTGTCAACAATGTCTTTTGCAGGATACATTTCTGCGCCACCAACCATAGGGTTTTTTTGTGCGTAAACTTGTGTGGAAAATGCCATAGCTACTAAGGCAATTACAGATAGAATAGTTCTTTTCATTTCTCGTTTTTATACCAGGAGATACGAAGAAGAACTGGTATCGGTTTTTTACAGGTTTATTTTCGATTTTCTGATATATTTTGAAAATCTTAAGGGGAAAAACCTTTTAAACAAAACGCCTTTTATCTCTTTTCCGCCGATATATACTTCTTCTTTATTGTTTTTAATGGCGTCAATTATCTGACTGGCACAGGTGGCAGGTGACATGCCATTTTCCTGGTTTTGGTCCATCACATCATGTTTACTGCCGTCTGCCGTTAGCGCATTTAGTGATATATTAGTTTTGATATAGCCCGGGCAGATGAGTGAAATATTGATGTTCTTATCGGCCACCTCTGCGCGTAAAGAGTCGAAATAACCATGTAATGCATGTTTTGACGCTGCATATGCAGAACGGTGCGGAGTGCCGAATTTCCCCACAACACTGCTGATACATGCTATCTGGCCATTTCCTTTTGCGATCATGCCAGGCAGTACAGCTTTACTTAAGGCTACTGTGCCCCAGAAATTGATGTTCATAATTTTCTGTTCAACTTCAATAGCTGTTTCCAGTGCCAGGGCACGCTGGGTAATGCCGCCGCTATTGATCAGTAAATCAATTTGTCCGAATATTTTTTCCGCCGCCGCTGCTTTATCGACCAGCTGACCTGTCTCTTCCAGATCCAGTGAAAGTACATGAACATTGATCTGGTTTTTGCAATTCATTTTTACCCTGAAAAGCTCGTCTCTGTTTCTTGCGGATATAATCAATTTTGCACCAGCACTGTTATAGGCGTATACCAATGCTTCTCCGATGCCTGAAGAAGCGCCTGTGATCCATACTACTTTATTCTTCATGTAAATCTTATTTAATTAAGAGGATTGCTCGTCGATCATAAACAGCTCTGAAGCAATGTAATCTGCGAATAACTTTCCTTCCTGAGTCAGAATTAGTTTGTCATTCTCGTTATTCAGCCACCCTCTTTGTATAAAAGGTTTGATATTTTTCATTGTATCCGAGATAAATACTTTCCCGAAATCATTTGCTATTTTATGTAAATCTGTGCCCCACATGGTCCGAAGGGAAGTCATCACGTACTCATTAAATCTATCGTAGATATTTAGCTCCTCAGTTGTTTCCGCTAATTGGTTTAGTGCAAGCTGCTGCAGGTATTTCGCATTATTCGCAATATTCAGATACCTGATATTACTATTAAATCCGTGTGCAGAGGGACCTATGCCCAAATATGGAACACCTCTCCAATAGTTTGTATTGTGGATGGCATGTGATCCGGGCAAACTAAAATTAGAGATTTCATAGTGATCAAAGCCTGCTCTTCCCAGCTGATCAATCAAATAAATAAACTGAGCTGCACTTTGCTCATCATTTACCGGGATTTGTTTCCCTTTTTTTATGGCAGCAGCAAGTGCTGTGCGCGGTTCTACTGTTAATGAATAGGCTGAGATGTGTGGCGTTGCCAGGCTAATAGCTTTATTGATGTTTTGCTGCCACTTCTCATCTGTAAGCAGTGGATATCCGTAAATGAGATCAATGCTAAGGTTTTCAAAACCTGCATCCTGACTTCTTTTGATACAGGTTTCTGCTTCCGTAGCGTTATGAGCCCTGTTCATCCAGACCAGATCTTCGTTAAAAAAAGATTGTACTCCTATGCTGAACCGGTTTACCGGTAACTGGCGTAACTCTGCTATTTTCTTTGCATCAAGATCATCCGGATTGGTTTCAATCGTGATCTCCGCATCAGCGGCTATGGAAAAATGTGTAGTAAGGGTGTTAAATATTTTATCAAGTGAAGCTTTTGGTAAGACAGACGGGGTGCCACCGCCCAGGTATATACTCCCCACCTGTTCCGTGATCCTATTTTTCTTGAGTATAATTTCCTTGCAAATCGCATCCGTCATTTCATCAACGTATTTAAGAGAAGTACTGAAATGAAAGTCGCAGTAAGTACATGCCTGCTTGCAAAAAGGTATATGGATGTAAATTCCTGCCATCTGCCAAAGGTAAGTTATAAAAATAAATTTTAAGATAAAGGATAAGTAAGGTCATCGATTTACTTTTATAGGTCTTTTGTAAACCTACACCTTTACTTATCGTTGAACGCTGAATGATTATATGATATATGTAAGATGATATCTTCGTCAGGGAATAACATGACATTGAAGTACCATTAGTTTGTTTTACCAAACCAGTATCAAACCAATGTCTGGCCAATGGCAGACCAATGTGTGACCAATATAACCGCGAGCCCCGATCTTAGACCAAATCTGTGTCTTCTCTTAAATAATAAATACCCTGCAATCAAATATAGACTACTGTATTTTACCCGATAATTTCAATTTTGCGTTGTCGGATGCTGTATTTAAACATAAATAATGCCTTAATTTGTACAAAATATCCCGAACAGTAGCGATCTGATCAATGTATAAACACTTTTTTGTTTTTTTTCTTCTGTACGTTATAGGATTTAGCGATTGCTTTGCACAGCAGGTACCGGTTTCTGCGGATTCTGTAGTTGCGCCAAGAGTTTACAAACCACGCTTCCGGCGCGATTCGGCATTTCTGGTCAGACAGAAGTTCGTTACAGATTCAATTATGACCCATACCTGGATACTGCCGGATTCATTAATTAACAAACACTATCTGATAGACAGTATTCTTAAAGCTAATGTTTTCGAAAAGCTGGATCTGGATGCCTGGTTCAAAAAGTATGGGAAATATAAAAAAGAAAGTAAATTCAGGATAGGTAATACACTCGTTAAGGGAAAGGTTTGGGTTTTAGGATTTATCGCATTGTTATTGGTGGTATTTGCGATATTGAGAATTTCGTTCGCAAAACAGTTGCAGGGAATTGTGCAGGCCTTTTACAGTAACCGGGGATTAAATAATCTGAATAAGGAGGATAATGCATTTACATCCTGGCCGTTTTTATTGTTATTCATTCAGTTCGGCTTTACAATAGGTATGTTTTTTTACCTTGTTGCACAATATTATCAGCTGGCTTATGTTCATCAGGGATTTAGTTTTTTTGTCAGTATTTCTGTCCTGATTGTAGGCTTATATGCGCTCAAGATCATACTGCTCAGGGTACTCGGACACCTGTTTAATATCCAAAAACCAGTGCATGAATACATCTCTATATTATATTTGAGTTATTTTAACATTTCTTTAATCTTCATTCCCCTGGTGGTTGCTTTTGCCTTATCACCACTCAAATATGGTATATATTACATAGTTATCTCGTTTGTGCTTCTTGCACTAATCTTCACCTTCCAATTTATTAGGGCGGGAGTAAATATTTTATCTCATTATCGGTTTTCAAAAGTCTATTTATTTATGTACTTTTGTGCCCTCGAAATATGTCCTATTTTGATATTAATCAAGGCAATAGGATTTGAGCTGTAACTAGGTAAAATGCAAGAAATGACAGAAGATAGGTTGCGTAAAGTAAAAAGTATACTGATAACTTTGCCCAAACCCGAAACAGAGAAATCCCCTTATTTTGATTTGGCAAAGAAATATAACTTAAAAGTTGATTTCAGGTCATTTATCCATGTTGAAGGGATTCCTGCAAGAGATTTTAGGAAAGACAAGATCAGTTTAGGTGATTTTACTGCTGTGGTTTTCAGCAGTAGAAATGCAGTAGATCATTTTTTTAGGATTTGTGAGGAAATGCGGTATGAAGTGCCTGCGGATTTGAAATACTTTTGTATTTCAGAGTCTACAGCATTGTATCTTCAGAAGTATATTCAATACCGGAAGCGTAAGATCTTCTTCGGTAAGCAGACTGCTGCAGATCTTTCTGAAATACTGAAGAAACATGCTGCAGAAAAGTTTCTGTATCCATGTTCTGATGTCGCTACAGAAGATACGATGAATTTTCTGGTAAAAAACGGGTATGACATTACACCCGCGGTTTTATTTAAAACTGTGGTGAGTGATCTTTCAGATCTTGCTGATGTAACTTATGATATTATCGCATTTTTCAGTCCTTCGAGCATCCAATCATTATACATAAATTTCCCCGGTTTTCAACAGAACAATACACGTCTGGCTGCTTTTGGTGTAAACACACATAAAGCGGTTACAGATAAGGAATTGATTGTAGACATTGCAGCTCCATCTCCGGAATCTCCGTCAATGATCATGGCTATTGAAAACTATATCAAGAAATCGAACAAATAGATAACTGTTGATGTAGTTGCACGTTTTGGGGAATCTCCCGTAAAAGAGTAAAGATTTAATTCCGATAAGCAAGATGTTACTAATATGTTAACGTCTTGCTTATTTTGCATTTAACTCATATTTTTATCACGTAATAGTTGTAATTATCAATCCTAATTGATAAAATTGTGTAAAATTGCTGTTGGCGTATATGAGGAAATTTTACACACTAGGTTTTATTATAGTTGCGGCTTTGTTTTCTGGCTGCGGAAAAGGCGGACAGGGAGAGCTGGTTGGCGTATATAACAGAAAATTCAACAATAAGAAAATGCCGCTTGGCATGGTTTATATACCACAGGGAAAAACACTCATCGGGATGTCTGATGAGGACATCAACAATTCTCAGACTTCTCCGGCAAGAATGACCTCATTCAGTGCTTTTTACATGGATGAAACGGAGATTACAAATGCAGAATACAGGCAATTTGTAAATTGGGTAAGAGATTCTGTCGCACTGACTTCTTTAGGACCCGGTGCCGCGCCTACTTTTTTTATCAATGCTAAGGCAACTCCGGGAGGAGCCACACTTTCTTCACAGAAAAATATTGACTGGAAAAAGGTTGGCAATGGCTCAGCACTCTGGAGCGGTAAAAATAGTTTGAGCAGCAAACTGAAAGATATGTATTACAGCGGTGACGATGCTCTGCCTGGCCGTAATGAATTAGATATAAGGAAATTCAGATATTCTTATAGTTTTGTGAATCTTGACCTGGCTGAGGCTGGCAGAAAAGATCCGAGTAAAAGACGTAAAGATTTTATAGAGAGTTATGTAGATTCTCCTGACAGAAATAATCCGAACCAGTTTCCATCGGTGAGCGTTTATCCCGATACCATGGTTTGGAAGGTTGATTATTCGTATTCTCAGAATGATCCAATGGTAAAATCATATTTCAATCACCCTTCTTATGATAATTACCCGGTAGTAGGTGTTTCATGGGAACAGGCAAATGCTTTTTGCGTTTGGCGCACACGTTTGTATGAGCCTGTTGCGGCTTCAAGAAAAATACCTTTGAGTTCAAGACCGGAATACCGGTTGCCAACAGAGGCAGAATTTGAATATGCTGCAAGGGGAGGTAACGTAAAAACTAAATATCCATGGGGTGGACCTTATGTAAGAAATACTAAAGGATGTATGCAGGCAAACTTTAAAGTAGGAAGAGGAAATTACTCTGATGATGGCGGTTTGTATACTGTAAATGTGAAATCTTACTTCCCTAATGATTACGGATTATATAATATGGCAGGAAACGTTTCCGAATGGACTGTAACTGCTTATAACCAATCTGCTGCACCACTTTTACTGGATTTTAATCCAAACTTCACGTATGTAGCTAAGGGTACTGACAGTAAATACCTGAAGCGTAAAGTAGTAAGAGGGGGATCCTGGAAAGATATAGGATTCTTTTTGCAGAATTCTGTAGGTACTTATGAGTATCAGGATCAGGCAAGATCTTACATAGGTTTCAGATGTGTTTCTTCATTTGCAGGAACTGACATCAATTTCAAAAACTAAGCGGCGACTCAGTTCGCTAAAAGCACATCTAAAAATTAACATTATATCTATCAAAACAATGGCAGCAAAAAAGAAATTTGACTTTTTACACGTAGCAATATCATGGGGCGCGAGTATCGTAATTATTGGAGCATTATTTAAGATCCTTCACTTAGGTGGCATCTGGGGAAATTATATGATCGGGCTTGGTTTAGGTGTTGAAGCATTTCTGTTCTTTTTAACAGGTTTCTTTCCACCAGCACCGGAACCAGCATGGGACAGAGTATATCCTGAATTAAGTGATGATTTTAATGGCGAGTTGCCTAAAGTTTCAGCGAGAGCTGCTGCGGCACCTGCTGCACCATTTTCATCTTCAGCGGCATTGGATAAAATGTTGGTTGACGCTAAAATTGGTCCTGAACTGATTGAAAGTCTTGGTAATGGCCTGCGTACTTTTGGAGACAAAGTAGCTACTATTTCAAACGTTGCTGATGCATCTCTTGCTACTAATGAATTTACGGGTAAAGTAAAGCAGGTATCTGCAAGCTTTGATAGCCTGAACGGAGCCTTCGGTAAAGCAACAGCACAGTTAGCTGAGCTGGGAGATAGCCATACTGATTCGAAAGCTTACCATGAACAAGTTACTTCTCTTGCAAAAAATCTGTCTGCTTTAAATGCGGTATATGAATTGGAATTGCAGGATTCCAGCGCTCATTTGAAGTCGATGAATAAATTTTACCAGAACTTGTCATTAACAATGAATAATTTCAATGAGTCTATGGAAGATTCGAAACAGTTCAAAGATGAGGTGGGTAAACTGGCTAAAAATCTTTCTTCGCTGAATGCGATTTATGGTAATATGCTGACGGCAATGAATCAGCCACGCATTTAATTAGGTAACAGATTATTTAATCATTAACCAGAGACCTACGAAATAATGGCAGGAGGAAGAGAATCAGCAAGGCAGAAGATGATCAATATCATGTATTTGGTATTGTTGGCTATGCTAGCTTTAAACGTATCTGATACGATATTAAACGCATTTAAGAATATCAATGATAGTCTTGAATCATCAAGAACAAATGTTAACACCAGTGTTGATCAGCTGTTCTCTGCGTTTGAAAACACAAAATTAAAAGAAGAACCGGCAAGGGCTCAGCCTATCTATGATAAGGCCAAAAAAGCCAAAGCATATGCCGATGAGCTTAACGGTTATATTGATAAATTAAAGCAGCAGTTTAGTGTTGCAGGTGGCGGGATCAGTCCTGAAACCGGAGATCTGGTAGAAAGAGGAAACCTTGATATTGCTCAGGGGATTATGATTAACCAGAAAGAAGGTGAAAAACTGAAAGCTAAAATCAATGAAACGCGTGAGAAATTAATCGCCCTGCTGGATGCTAAGGATCAGAAGCAGGTTTCTTTCTCTTTAGAAGCGAAAGATGCAGAAAAAAATGTCAGCGGTAAAAAAGCATGGGAAGATATTAACTTCGGTGAAGGTACGCCCTTAACAGCTGCGAATACCGTATTGTCAAAAATACAAGCAGATACTAAAAATGCAGAAGCAGAGATCGTGAAGAAATTATTCGGCAACATGGATAAATCTTTAGTGAATCTTGATCAGTTTGCAGCAGTGGCGGTAGCACCTACATCTTATGTGATACAGGGGCAGCCTTACACGGCACAGGTGTTCTTAACGGCAAGTGATTCGAAGTCAAGCCCTGAGATTTCAGTTGGTGGTGGTAAATTGGCTACTAAAGATGGTAAAGGTACATATACCGGCGGTACCAGTTCTGTGGGTGTTTTTAAATGGGTAGGTACTATCCGTGTAAAACAAACTGACGGGCAGGTTAAAGAGTATAAAACACCAGAACAGACTTACCAGGTAGCTAAGCCTTCTGCAACGGTATCACCGGATAAGATGAATGTGATTTATGCAGGAATTGCGAATCCTTTCTCTGTATCTGCAGCAGGATTTCCGTTGGAAAGTGTTAAAGCTAATATTTCAGGCGGATCTATCAAAGGCGCTAATGGTAAGTTCATGGTTAATGTTGGTGCTGACCAGGTAGGTAAAGTAGTGAACATTACCGTATCGGCCAGCAATGCCGGCAAAACGATCAATTTAGGTGCACAGCAATTCAGGGTTAAAGCATTACCTACACCAAAAGCCTTTGTAAAAGGAAAATCGGGTGGAAGTGTTGATGTGGAGTGGCTGGAAAGATCAAGCTTAATGGAGACTGAATTGGACGACTTCGTTTTTGATATCAAATATAAAGTAATCAGATTTTCTGCAACATTGATCAATCCGCGATCAGACGCTGTTACTATTCAAAATAGTGGTGCTTCGTTCAGCGGACAAATCAAAGGAGCTTTAGGCTCTCTTAAACCAGGTGCTACAGTTATCTTTAAAGATATTATTGCTGAAGGACCTGATGGCAGACAGAGAAATCTGGATGGAATAACATTTACAGCTAAATAGATTAAGATGAAAAAGGTTTTATACACTATCATTCTCCTGTTTTTTGGAACAGCGTCTTTCGCTCAGACTACGCCGGTTACTGCACCTGTAGTGAAGAAATCTAAAATAAAAACCCCTCCGAAAGATGGTTTTTATGCAAGAAAAGATGTAGATAGTAGTGTGATGGTTCCCCTGCCTGATGTGAGGGAAGAAGATGTATTTTACTCCAAAAGGGTTTGGCGTGAAATCGATCTGCGGGATACGATTAACTCTGTACTGAAGTCTGAAAGCTCCAAATTGATTGAAATCTTAATGGAGGCCGTGGCCAATGAAGAACTGACTGTATATTCTCCGAAAGATACTACAGCCGGTAAATTACTGGAAGATAATGATTCATTCAAAATTGCCTTAAGTGCTAAGGATGCGCTACAGAATGCCCGTGGAACTGCAGAAGGTGAAGCAGATGCCAGTGGCAAAATTGGTGAACCTACATTAAAAAGACTGAGACCAGACGAATTTCTTAAATACAGAATTAAAGAAGACTGGATCTTTGATGTTAAAAGATCTGTTTTTGAACCGCGTATCATTGGGATCGCACCTATGAAAATGGTAGAAGGTAACTGGCAGCCGGTTTTCTGGATTTATTATGATGAAGCCAGACCCTTGTTAAGCAAATCACGCCTGGTTAATCCTGGTAACGATGCTTCGGTACTTACTTATGATGACTTCTTCATCAGACGTTTGTTTGCAAGTAATATTGTTAAAGAAACGAACCCGGCTAATAAAACTATTATAGAGATTCTGAATCAGACAGATCCCAAAGATCCAAGGAAACTTTACGAATCTGAACGGATCAAAAAAGGTATAGCAGACTACGAACAGAGTTTGTGGGAATATTAAAATCAACCCGGTTATTAAACAGCCGGGTTTTTTTATGCCTTAAAATAGTTGAGCAGGGTAAGGACCTGTGCTTTATTTAATATCTGTGCTAAATCAGCTTCGGTAGCTTCTTTAATCTTTT
The DNA here is from genome assembly GCF_026239655.1 of Pedobacter sp. MR2016-24. Lineage (GTDB taxonomy): Bacteria > Bacteroidota > Bacteroidia > Sphingobacteriales > Sphingobacteriaceae > Pedobacter. The sequence continues at coordinate 490,334 of NZ_JAPIVO010000001.1, forward strand.
TAACGGATTTAAACTGACGCAGTAATTTATCGGCCGTAGTTTTACCAATACCCGGGATAGCTTCAAGCTCCGTTTTTAACGTACCCTGATCCCTTTTCTTCCGGTGGAAGGTAATACCAAATCTGTGCGCCTCATCACGTAATTGCTGAATCACTTTAAGCGTCTCTGATTTTTTATCCAGGTGCAAGGGATAGCTGTCGCCGGGATAATACAATTCTTCCAGACGTTTGGCGATTCCGATCACTGTTACTTTTTTATCAATACCCAGTTTTTTTAAGCTGCTTACTGCAGAGGATAGCTGACCTTTACCACCATCTATGATAATCAGCTGAGGCAATGTCTCTTCTTCTTCTAACATGCGCTTATATCGCCTGTAAACGGCCTCTTCCATCGTCGCAAAATCATTTGGACCTTCAACCGTTTTTACATTAAAATGCCGGTAATCTTTTTTAGAAGGTTTGGCGTCTCTGAATACAACTATAGCTGATACAGGATATTGCCCCTGGAAATTAGAGTTATCAAAACATTCAATATGCACAGGGAGCTGAGTAAGCATCAGATCCTTTTGCATCTGGGTTAAAATACGCTCTGATCTTAAGTCAGGGTTTAATTTTTCATATTGATTTAACTTCTCCCGTCTGAAAAACAAAACGTTTTTATGGGAGAGTTCAAGCAGGTTTTTCTTTTCACCCAGCTTGGGAACTGTAAACTTCAGGTTTTCGTCGGATAAGGTAATATCAAATGGTACAATCACTTCTTTGGAAGTACTGTTAAACTTGGTACGGAATTCTGTGATGGCTATGGTCAGTAATTCCTCGTCAGATTCATCCAGTCTTTTCTTGATCTCTATGGTTTGCGCCTGGATGATACTTCCGTTCATTATCTTCAGGTAATTGACAAAAGCATAACGTTCATCAGAAGCAATACTGACTACATCTACGTTAGTGATGGAGCTGTTCACTACGGTCGACTTACTCTGATATTTTTCGAGTACCAAAAGTTTGCGCTGATACTGATGAGCATATTCGAAGTTCAATTCCGCAACAGCATTTTTAATAATCTGCTTAACATCCCGGATAACGTTACCGATTTTACCATTTAAAATCTCTTTGATTTCTTCTATATTCTTATCGTAGTCGACATGTGCCTGATAAGCCTGGCATGGTCCTTTGCAATTCCCGATCTGGTACTCAAGGCATACTTTGAATTTTCCGGCATCAATGTTCTCGTCGGTCAGCGGTAAATTGCAGGTGCGTAATGGATAGGTTTCCTTGATCAGGTCAAGGATGGTGTGCATCATACCCACAGAGGCGTAAGGCCCAAAATAAGTGGAACCATCTTTTACCATCTTTCTGGTCCAGAATACTCTTGGGAAAGGTTCTTTTTTGATGATAATCCATGGATAGGTCTTATCATCTTTCAGCATGATATTATAGCGTGGCTGATGTTTTTTGATCAGGCTGTTTTCGAGCAGCCAGGCATCAATCTCTGTGTCTACAATGGTGAATGTGATCTTACGGATTTTGGAAACCAGTACTCTGGTTTTCCCATTCATCTGGTTATCCTGATTGAAATAGGAGCCAACCCGGTTTCTCAGGTCTTTGGCCTTACCAATATAAATGAGCGTATCATCCTGGTCCCAGTACTGATAGACACCGGGCCTGTGCGGTATATCGCCCAATGCCTTTTTATAATCGAAAGCACTCATTTAAAATCCCAGCTTCTGATCCAGTTCTGTTGTATCTGTTTGTTGTTGCTGATACTGATTACAATCGTACGTAATCGATACTCCATTTTTAGGTGCTTCGAAGTCGCCCTTACCTACTTTTAATTTTGGATTGGCATATACTTTTTTCAAAAATCCTCCAAAAACAGGTAAGGCAGTTTTAGCACCCTCTCCCTGACTGGTATTGATAAAGTGGAAAGCACGGTCTTCACAACCTGTCCATACCCCTGCAACAAGATCTGGAGTGATGCCGACGAACCAGCCATCAGAGTTGTTTTGCGTAGTCCCTGTTTTTCCACCAACCGGATTTTTAATCCCGAATTTACTGATTAAGCTGTAGCCATAACCATTTTTAACTACACCTTCCAGCATGCGCGTCATCACATATGCAACTTCTTCGTTCATCGCAGGATGTTTTTGAGGTGTTTGTGAAAATAGAACCACGCCATTTTTATCTTCAATTTTTAAGATATAGGTAGGTTGTGTCCAGATACCTTTATTTGCAAAAACAGAATAAGCGCCGACCATGTCAAATACAGAGGCATCAAAGGTACCTAAAGCAATGGAAGGGTAGGCTGGAACATTCGAAGTAATTCCCATCTTTTTTGCCAGTGTTGACACTGCTGTCGGGCCTACTTGTTTCATTAAATAGGCGGCAATAAAATTCTGTGAATAGGCTAGTGCTTTTTGCAGCGTAATGTAGCCAGGCAGGGTGCCGCCCGACTTTGGCGTCCACGGTGCACTGCCCGGCACTTCAATAGTAACCGGCTCATTTAATACCTGATAACATGGAGAGTAACCATTTTCTATTGCTACCGAGTAAGTAAATGGTTTTGCTGTTGAACCCACTTGTCTGGTACCCATTTTTACCTGATCATATTTAAAATGCTCGTAATTGATGCCACCAACCCATGCTTTTACATAACCAGTTTTAGGATCCATAGCCATCATTGCATTTCTAAGCAACAATTTATAATACTTAACAGAATCGATAGGCTTCATTAAAGTGTCAATATCACCCTTCCAGGTAAAAATGCCCATTCGTACAGGCGTATTGAAATCAGCCTTAATTTCTTCTTCAGATTTTCCTTCCAATTGAAGTGCTTTGTAGCGGTCGGACCTTTTGATCCCCTGTTCAATTTGCAGTTCTTTACCTTTAAAAGGATTTTTTCCTCTCCAGCTGCTGATAAACTGCGCCTGCAGCAATTTCATTGCTTCTTTCTGGGCAGCTTCTGCATACAGTTGCATATCGTAATTGATGGTGGTTATAATCCTTAATCCATCTCTGTCAAGATCGTAAGGAGTGCCATCGGCTTTTAAAATTGAACGTTCCTGAAAGATCCGTCTGATATCATTTTTAAGCACAGCCCTGAAATATGGCGCAATACCATCGTTCACCGTTGCTGCACTAAATTTCAAGCCAAGAGGTTTTGATTTTTCCTCTTCATATTGCTGTGCTGTCAATACCTCTTCCTTCACCATATTGGCCATCACAGTGTTCCGGCGTGCGAGTGAACGTTCCGGATTCCGTGTAGGGGAATAGCGGGTAATTCCTTTCTGGAGGCCGACTAAAGTTGCCGCCTGTGCCACTGTAAGCTGGTCTGGTGTAGTATTAAAATATACCCTTGATGCTGATTTGATACCATATGCCTGGTTACCAAAATCTACTGTGTTCAGGTACATGGTGATGATTTCTTCTTTAGTGTAATTTCTTTCCAGTTTTACGGCAACAATCCACTCCTGGAATTTTTGCATCAAACGTTTGAAAAAATTACGCTGACGACCTTCTTCAGAGAATAGATTAAGCGCTAATTGTTGTGTAATGGTACTTGCACCTTGTTTTTTACCAATAAGGTTGTAAAATATAATGGTAAATGTACGCTTGAAATCGATTCCTGAATGTTCCTTAAAGCGGGTATCTTCAGTTGAGATCAATGCATTGATCACGTTTTGCGATATTTCAGGATACGTAACATTGGACCTGTTCTGAACGAAATATGTACCTAAAACCTTTTTATCTTCTGTTAAAATCTCAGTAGCCTGGTTACTTTTGGGGTGTTCAATATCACGGAAAGAAGGCAGCGTTCCGAATACACCGAAACCCAGTGCAACGATAAATAGAGAGAATAAAATAATAGCTCCAATTAATAACTTCCAGAGTGTGAGGTTATAACTTTTTATCTCTGCAGCTGAAATATTTTTGGTCATTTTTAGTAGTTGTTTTTGTAGAATTCTAAGTAATTGGTTACGAGCTCTTTGTTTTGAAGTTTTTCGAAATTCTCTTTACTGATGATAAACGTAGTGTAAATATCTTCAGGAACTTTCATGATCTGCTTCAATTGCGGAGTTATTCCATTCGCGTAACTTTTTGCTTCTGCAAAACTACTAAAGTTCCCAACATATATCAGTTGATCATTGTCAAATTCTGTTAATCGGTGCTTTAGTCCGTTTTCTGCATAGTTCCCTCTGTTGAACTGTCCGATACCGAACCTGGATGAACTCAGCGTTAAACTGGCATCTGCCACATCTATCACAAAATAATAAGTATCTGATACGGCTTTACTGAATATGTCGGCAGCAACTTTTACAGGTGATGGAGTAATAACGGTAGCAGGTGTTGCTGTCTCTTTTACTTCAACAGGTGTTTCTACGATTTCTACAGGTAGTTTCTCTGCTGTTTGTACCGGCTCTGGAATATTTGGTAAAGGGTCAGAAGTAAACAAGCGGGGTTCGTTTGGATCGAAATCCGGGAGCGCAATCTTTCTTTTGCTGTAATCACCCATATGTGATGACAGGTAAGCCAGGTGGTCATTCACCAGTGGCACAATGACTTTATCATCAGGATAAGTTGTGCTGATGTTTTTAAATGCAGTAACCAGGCTGTCTACATGTTGCGTCCTGCCAATGGAAATTGCCTTCAGATAAGCTAATTGCGGATTCAAGATATTGTCTGGATATTGCTGTTTGATTGTATCTGCTTCCCTGATAACTTCACGAAAAGATTTTCTTTCATACTTATTGAATACTTTATTGTATTTCTGAATGACTACTGCTTCTATTTCGGACTGTTTAGCGGAAAAGTTGGGATCCTTGATTGTTTTTGCATAAACGCTGTTTGGGAACTGGCTCAAAACAAGGTTTTTGTATTTTGTGCTGTTGGCGGGATCATTATCTTTATAACCTAAATGCAGGCTGTAGTAAATGGCTGGCAGACGATTGTTTTCAGGGAAACGCGATAAGATGAGCTGATAAATTCTCGCGGCTTCCTGCTGATCATCCAGTTGCTGCTGGTAAAAATTAGCAATTTCATAGTATGAATCGATGATCTTCTGATCTGATGCCTTTAGCAGCTCAGGTGTTACAGGTATATCTTTTAGATACTTAGCCAATGCGGTGTTGGAATTGTTGCCCGCGACTGAGTCCGGACCTTTGCCGGTTTTATTCCCGTTATCTTCAACCTTAGCTATGCTTTCGGCTGTAGTTTGTGATGAAGACTTTATACTTTGTCGCCAGTTATCTTCGGGCTTTCTATTGCCCCACCGCGTTAAAAAATCTGTATAACCTCTGCTTACTGCCATCGCATTACTGAAATAAAAGGTACCAGATGAGGTTCCGGCACTATTTTCTCTGTTTCTGGATTCGAGGAAAAGATTATTCTGGTTTATAGTTGTAGTAGCGATTGTTTTTGCAATAACAGGGGTAATGAGCTGTTCAGCTCTCGCTGCACGTTCCTGTTCAGGAAGTTTTGCCAGCATTTGAAGTGTGTCCTGCAGTGCTACTGCATCATAACGTTCTGTGAGATATTCCAGATTCTGACTTTTTTTAACAATCTGTTCATAACCGGGATAATTTTTTGGCAATGTGTTTACTGTGCTGTCATAATATAATTTTGCTTTCAGAAAGTCCCTGGTGTTCTTAAAATTCAGGTCGGCAATACGCAAATAAGAGATACCTTTCTGGTATTTATTTTTTGTGCTTTTCCGCGCTGACAGTTGATAATATTTTTCTGCTTCTGCAAAATTTCCATCTTCTGCATAACTTTCTGCAACCTGATAATAGATCTGATCTGTATAATCAAAATTTTTATCGTCCCTCAGAAGGATCAGCAGCTGCTTTTTTCTATCCAGTTTTTCGCCATTCAATAATCCGGTAAGCTTAATCTTATTCAAATTGGCATTGAAATACAGTTCAAAAGCGGCATTACTTTTTTGGACTTTCACATAATTGCGCAGTGCTTCCTGATAATTTTTCTGTTTCTCATAAAGCTGGGCAAGTATGTAGGTCCAGCGGATCCTGTTACGCTTTAGATGGCTCAGCTTTACGGCGCTTTCCAGCAGAGGAATAGCTTCATCAATCCTGTCCTGATAGATATACATCTGCGCGATAGTCGCCCTCGGTTCAGCGCCGCGTGTTTTAATCATCGACAGGTTGGTATATACTGTATCCAGTATCAATGCTGCATCTTTCAGGTTATTCAATTGCATTAAACTTCTTGCCTTCCAGTTGAGCGCGCTCATTACCACATCAATATTGGTCTCATAAGTTTTAGCTGCATAGTCGAAATATTCTTCGGCAATAAAGTAGTCGCCCTTAAAATAATAAGCCTTACCCAGTAAAAGATAGGAGTCATCTATATAGTTACTAAATGATTTATCAGCAATGATTACCTGTGCTTTTGCGATAATCGCATTGAGTGCTTTGTCATTAACAGGTGTTGTTGTTGTGATCTGGCTTGTATTAAATTTTTCCGGAGCTGTATATACTGGTAGGATTTCACTGTAATTATCCGTATATTCCTGATACAGATCTTCTTCGTAGTTATCCAGAATGACATTGGAGTTGTAGATGTAATTATACCTGGCAGTAAGATTCTGCATTCCCCTGCTCATGGCAGTATCTTTTTGACTGCCACAGGCGATAAGGAAGCTGATTCCTATGCAAAATAACAGTAACTTTAAATTTGGCTGGTTTAAATTCTTCAAAGGCTGAGTTTGAGTCAAAAATAAATTATAGAATATATGCAAAATTATTTTTATTCGGCAATATTCTCAGTAAATATCTTAAATTATTTGTAACAGGTAAGACAATGAGTGCTAAGGAGAAAGATAAAAACACGACTAACTTTGTAAAATATTCCGGAATGGGTTTCCAGATGCTCGCAACCATTGGTCTGTTCACATTTGCAGGTTATAAAATTGATACTTACAGGGAATCACATAAACCGCTTTTTGTTGCCTTGCTGGGTGTTCTGGGCGTGATTATTTCTCTATACCAGGTGGTTAGACAGCTGAATAATAAAAAGTAGGCTACAATTCAGGTGGTATTTTATTACTTTTGTGAAAAATACCATTTTGAGCATACCAAAATTTACCTTATTTTATTTGTTATATAGTTTACTCCTTGCGGGAGTGGCTTTTTTATTGCCTTCACTATTTCCGCAGGTCACCTTATTGGCCGGGAAGTTCTGGCTGGTCTTCTGTTTTGTGGGGGGACTTACTTATATAGCCTATATAGTCGCCTATTATGGCATTAAACTGGATCCTGAATCCGGTGTAATGGCGATTATGGGGTCTATAGTTTTGAAAATGATTTTTTCTATGGCTTTTGTACTGATTTACAGCCTGAACAGCAAGGAAAAGGGTTTAGTTTTTGCCCTCAATTTTTTTTCTTTATATTTATTGTTCAGCTTCTTTGAAATATACTCCCTGTTACGTAACTTGCGCCACCAAAATAAATAGTAAAAATCTGCCAGTAAATGGATTGTAGCCACGTTTTTGATTTTAAAGTTAATAGGTTAATTGTTGTTTTTACGCTTTTTTTAGCGTTATTCTCTGTAACACCCTCGTTATATGCGCAGGAAGACACATTGAAAACAACATCAGCCGCTCATGCCGAACCAGAGGCAGAGAAGAAGTTCAATATTGGTAAGTTCGCCTTACATCACGTAGCTGATTCACACAGCTGGCATGTAATTGGCGATTACTATATCGGTCTTCCCGTAATCCTGTATACTCAGGTTGGATTTGTTACCTTTAATTCGGGTGACTTTCTTCATGATGATGAGGCTAAAGTAGTTGTTGAACGTTATGGACAACGCTTTGTTAAGATGCATGAAAAGATCTATTATGCTTCTGCCACTGCGAATGAGCATGGTCAGTATGCAGATTTAGATGAAGCGCATCACGTTAAGAATGCCCGTCCTCTTGATATTTCGATCACTAAAAACACTTGTACATTATTGCTTTCCATTGTGGTGATTCTTGCTGTATTCCTTAAAGTAGCTAACAGTTACAAAAAGAATGCTGGTAAATCTCCTAAAGGAATCCAGTCATGGATAGAGCCGATTATCATTTTTGTTCGTGACGACATAGCCAAACCAAACCTTGGCCACAAGTATGAGCGCTTTATGCCTTACCTGTTAACTGTATTTTTCTTTATCTGGTTTAACAACATGCTTGGTCTGGTGCCGTTTCTTCCCGGAGGAGCGAACTTAACAGGTAACACAGCAGTAACTGTTGTACTTGCGTTATTGACGCTGATTCTTACCGTTACGAACGGTAACAAATATTACTGGAGACACATATTTGCACCAGATGTTCCATGGTGGTTATATATCGTTCTTGTGCCGGTAGAGATCATTGGTATTTTTACTAAACCTATTGCATTGGCCATTCGTTTATTCGCGAACATTACAGCTGGTCACATTTTAGGATTAGCATTAATCGGACTTGTATTCGTATTTAACAGTATATATGTTGCTCCGGTATCTATTGCATTTGCATTGTTTATCAATGTGATTGAGTTGCTGGTAGCATTTATACAAGCATTTATTTTTACAATTCTATCTGCACTGTTCATTGGAATGGCGATAGAGGAACATCACTAATTTGAATTTTTAACAATTAATATAAACAATCATGATTACAGGAAGTATTGCTGCAATTGGTGCTGGATTAGCTGCTATCGGAGCTGGTATGGGTATCGGAAAAATCGGTAGTTCAGCTATGGAAGGTATTGCTCGTCAGCCGGAAGCAGCCTCTAAAATTCAAACTGCGATGTTAATCGCTGCTGCATTCGTTGAAGCAGTTGCATTATTCGCGGTAGTAGTTGCATTAGTGTAACTAAAAATGGTAACGTACTTTGTAGGATTGCTACAAAGTACGTTCTATATTAAGAAATAAAAACCTACATATATATACTTAAATGGAATTATTAGTACCGGAAATTGGTTTAGTTATTTTTCAGACAATAGCATTTTTATTGTTAATGTTTGTTCTGGCTAAGTTTGCATGGAAACCTGTATTGGCTGCGATTAAACAGCGTGAGCATGATATTGATGAAGCTTTAAATAAAGCTGAATTAGCAAAACAGGAAATGGTTCGTTTAGCTGCTCAAAACGAGGAGTCGATGAAAGAAGCCCGTGCAGAAAGAGATCTGATTCTTAAAGAAGCTAAAGCTTTGAAGGATTCAATCGTAAATGAAGCAAAAAGCCAGGCACAGACTGAAGGAGCTAAATTAATTGAAAAGGCAAAAATTGAAATTGAGAATCAAAAGAAAGCTGCTTTGGCTGAATTGAAAGATCAGGTTTCAACATTATCAATTGATATCGCAGAACGTGTATTGCGTAACCAGTTAACTGATAAAGCCAAGCAGCAGGATTTAGTTGCGGGTCTTTTGAAAGATGTTGAATTAAACTAGTTCTTGTTTTCAAATTAAAGAAAAATGTCACAAAATAAAGCAGCATCAAGATACGCCAAATCATTAATTGATCTTTCTACTGAGCAATCTGCTCTGGAGGAGATTAAAAATGACATGGCACTTATTGAGCAGACTATTGATCAGAACAGTGAATTGGAGACGATTCTTCAGAACCCTGTTATTCCTTTGAGTAAGAAAGCTGGAATTTTAGACGATGTTTTCGGTACAAAGGTTCATGCAATTACCAGAACTTATCTGAAGCTGGTAGTGAGCAAAGGCCGCGCTGCTATTTTATTTGATACGGCAAAGTCTTTTGTTGCTCAGTATAATACGATCAAAGGTATTATTACGGCGGAGGTTTCTTCAGCTGTAGCACTTACTGATGAGAACAGGGCGCAGATCATTGCTGTAGTTAAAAAAGAAATAGGTGCGAATGAAGTTGTCATCAAAGAGAAAGTAAATGAAAATCTTATTGGTGGTTTCATCCTTAAAGTTGGTGATAAACAATTTGACGCGAGTATTTCAGGTAGCTTGAATAAATTAAAAAAGGAATTATCCCACGGACTGGTTTAATTCAAATTAACAGTATAAGAATTACAAAAGAAATAATATAAAATTATGGTAGAGGTAAGACCAGACGAAGTATCGGCAATTATCAGGCAACAATTGTCGGGCTTCAAATCAGAAGCCGAACTTGAAGAAGTTGGTACCGTATTGCAAGTGGGTGATGGTATTGCCCGTGTATATGGTTTAACTAAAGTTCAATCAGGTGAGCTAGTTGAATTTGAAAACGGCTTGCAGGGTATTGTTTTGAACCTTGAAGAAGATAATGTTGGTGTGGTTTTATTAGGCCCGTACAGCAGTATCAAAGAAGGTGATACGATTAAACGTACTAAGAAAATTGCCTCTATTAAAGTTGGTGAAGGTATGTTAGGCCGTGTTGTAAATACACTTGGAGAACCTATCGATGGTAAAGGACCAATCGTTGGTGAGACTTACGAAATGCCAATTGAACGTAAAGCTCCAGGAGTAATCTACCGTCAGCCAGTTAACGAACCTCTTCAGACAGGTATCAAAGCGATTGATGCGATGATTCCTATCGGACGCGGTCAGCGTGAGTTGGTTATCGGTGATCGTCAGACCGGTAAAAGTGCTGTTTGTATCGATACGATTATCAACCAAAAAGAATTTTATGAAGCAGGTAATCCTGTTTTATGTATATATGTTGCTTGTGGTCAGAAAGCCAGTACAGTTGCAAACGTTGTTCGTACATTAGAGGAGAACGGTGCAATGGCTTATACAGTAGTTGTTTCGGCTTCTGCTGCAGATCCTGCTCCATTACAATTTTATGCCCCATTCTCTGGTGCAGCTATTGGTGAGTACTTCCGTGATACTGGTCGTCCTGCACTGATTGTTTATGATGATTTATCTAAACAAGCTGTAGCATACCGTGAGGTTTCTTTATTATTGCGTCGTCCACCAGGACGTGAGGCATATCCGGGTGATGTGTTTTATCTGCACAGTCGTTTATTAGAGCGTGCGGCTAAGATCAATGCTAACGATGAGATTGCACGTAATATGAACGATTTACCAGAATCAATCAGAGGAATCGTAAAAGGTGGTGGTTCACTAACTGCTTTGCCAATTATCGAAACTCAGGCTGGTGACGTATCTGCTTATATCCCTACTAACGTAATTTCAATTACTGACGGACAGATCTTCTTAGAGTCTAACTTGTTTAACTCTGGTATTCGTCCGGCTATTAACGTAGGTATCTCGGTATCACGTGTAGGTGGTAATGCACAAATTAAATCAATGAAAAAGGTTGCTGGTACATTGAAACTGGATCAGGCGCAATACCGTGAATTAGAGGCTTTCTCTAAATTCGGATCTGATTTGGATGCAGCTACTAAATCTGTACTGGATAAAGGTGCCAGAAACGTTCAGATTTTAAAACAAGCGCAGTTCTCTCCAATGTCTGTAGAGAAACAGGTAGCAATTATATACATTGGTACCAAGAACCTGATGCGTTCTGTACCTGTAAATAAAATCAGGGAATTCGAAGCTGAATATCTGCAACAACTGGAATTGCGTCACCCACAAACATTGGCTTCTTTAAAAGCTGGTAAACTGGATGATGAGATTACAGGTGTGTTAGAAACAGTAGCTAAAGAATTAGCTGGAAAATACTAAGTAAAGAAGGAAGATTAATAAAGAATGGCAAATTTAAAAGAAGTAAGAATTCGTATATCGTCGGTTCAATCTACGCAGCAGATCACCAAGGCCATGAAAATGGTTTCGGCAGCGAAGCTGAAACGTGCAACCAATGCTATTGTACAGTTACGTCCGTATGCTACGAAGCTTAAAGAGATCTTAGGAAATCTTTCTGCCAACCTGGAAGGATCTTCTTCACCTTTTGTACAGGAGCGTGAACCTAATAAAGTTTTAATTGTTATCGTTTCTTCCAATCGTGGTTTAGCTGGTGCGTTCAATATGAACGTGATCAAAGCAGCAAATAACCTGATCAGTGATAAATATAGTGAGCAGTACAAAAACGGAAACGTAAGCATTATATCTATCGGTAAGAAATCTCAGGATTTTTATGAGAAAAGGGGTTACAATATCATTGGAAATAACAACGAGGTATATACTGCATTAACGTTTGAGAATGTAACTAAAATTACGGAATCAATCATGGCAGGATTTAAAAAGGGTGAGTTTGATAAGGTAGAATTAGTATATAACCGTTTTAAAAATGCGGCTATGCAGATTATCACTACTGAACAATTGTTACCATTGCCGAAAACTGAAAATGTGAAGGCTTCCAAAACTCAGGTAGACTATATTCTTGAGCCTACACAAGAGGAAATTGTTAAGGAATTAATTCCTAAATCAATTAAAATACAATTGTATAAAGCTGTGCTGGACTCTCATGCTTCTGAGCATGGTGCAAGGATGACTTCAATGGACAAAGCGACTGAAAATGCAGGTGATTTGTTGAAAGCATTGAAATTATCATACAACCAGGCCCGTCAGGCTGCAATTACAACTGAACTTTCAGAGATTGTAAGCGGAGCTGCTGCATTGAATGGCTAGTGCATCAAAATTATAAGATTAAGGCCCTTATCATCTCCATGGTAAGGGCCTTTTTAATTCCTATCCTTTAAATATCAATTTCATCTTTATGAAGATTTTTTCAGTTTTAATCACACTTCTGTTGCCACTACATTTACTCGCGCAAAATAAACCTTCTGTAAATGCAGCTAAAGATTACACCATGGCTGTAGCCTGGCAACAGCATTCTGGCGAGTATAAGGCACTTTGCTTTCAGGCTTATAACTTTGCGAGGCTATCTTTAGATTATCGTTTAAAAATGGCAGATACATCAAAGCGTAACTGTATAGTGGTGGATATTGATGAAACGGTTTTGGATAACTCGCCTTTTCAGGGACATGAGATAAAAAATGGGGTTAGTTATGATCCTAAAGACTGGAGCGACTGGACGGGTAGAAGCGCAGCAGACACGGTGCCGGGTGCATTGAGCTTCCTTAATTATGCCAGGTCGAGAAAAGTAGAGACTTATTATATTACGAACCGGGAGCAATCTGATTATACCGCGACACTGAAAAATTTACAGCGGTTTGGATTTCCAGACGCTGATGATGCGCATTTACTGGTGAAGACTACCACGTCCGATAAAGAGGCCCGCCGGCAGAAAGTTTTGGAGCGGTATCATATCCTGTTACTTTGTGGAGATAATCTGAGTGATTTCTCGAATGTTTTTTATAGAGAGGGCAAGAATACAGGGGAGCAGGTATCAAAATTCAGTGAGGAATTTGGCAGTCATTTTATAGTCCTGCCTAACCCAATGTATGGCGATTGGGAAAAGTTACTTTATAGGGGAGAACATTTGAATGAAAGCGAAAAAGCTAAGCAGCGTGCGGAAGGATTAAAAGGTTATTATTAAAGTCGCCGCAAAAAGAGAAATTATTCTCCATTCAACATGCGGTTTTTATATAAATAATCTTAATTTTGTGCAGCAATTTAAAAAATAAAAACATGGAACAAACTCCAAATCACAATACTAAAAGCATGCAGACTGCGAATGAGTCATCAATATACAAACTATTGATTGTTGGTGTAGTTGTCAGCCTTGTGGGTGTATATTTACGCTTTGCTTTTGATTCCAATATGTTATCATTAGTTTCCTGGATCATTTTATTCTTAGGTGCGTTTATCTGCTTCAAAGCAGTATTCAAAATATTGGGCGCTTAATAAGTATATAAAAATATATAAGAGCCTTCAGTAGCCTTTGCTGCTGAAGGCTTTTTTATTTTAATCTTTTTTGATTGTCTTTGGCAAAAGCAGACCATCCTGAATAAGATTTGCCACTGCCGCTTGTGCTTACTCTTTGAAAAGAATGACAAACAGCAACAGCAAGTCCATCTGTAGCATCAAGAAATTCTGGTGTTTCTTTGAAATTAAGTAGTCGCTGTAACATAGCTGCCACTTGTTCTTTACCTGCACTTCCATTACCTGTAATAGACTGCTTAATCTTTCTTGGCGCATACTCTGTAATAGGCACATCTTTAGACAGCGCAGCAGCCATAGCAATCCCCTGAGCTCTCCCCAATTTCAGCATTACCTGAATGTTTTTGCCATAGAAAGGTGCTTCAAGCGCCATTACATCTGGTTTATATTGTTCCACCAGTCCCACTGTCTTTGCAAAAATACGCTGGAGTTTCAGAAAGTGATCATCCAGATGATCCATACGTACGATGCCCATGCTGATCAGTTCGATTTTATTACCCTTCTCCAGTATTACTCCATATCCCATCACAGAAGTTCCAGGGTCTATACCCATAATTACCCGTTCCTTTTTTTCGACCAACATAGAACAATATTAAGCATATTTGCACAGAGTAAAAGCATAAAAAAATTGATTAGCAGATACAAGCCAATATTTTCATTATTTCTAAAATCGGCAATTGTATTATTTGCCATGTGGTTTATTTACAACAAACTGGTTGCCAATACAAACCTGAAAGACTTTAGGAACATCTTATCCCTTATCCCGGCGGCAGAAATAACGGCAGTGCTTTCGCTTGTTATCTTATTGATGCTGGTGAACTGGGGACTGGAAGCTTTCAAATGGAAGCGCCTTGTGCAGCAAATAGAAAATATATCGATATGGAAAGCGGTGGAGTCTGTATTCTGCGGTTTAACCTGGGCTGTGTTTACACCAAATAGAATTGGTGAATATGGAGGTCGGGTATTCTTTCTTTCTCCAAAGCGCAGAATTGTGGGTATAGTGGCCATGGCAGTAGGTAATATTGGTCAGATGGTGCTCACAAATATCTTTGGAGCTGTTGCGCTCAGCATTTTTATTTATCGTTTTATGGCTTTAGATTACCGGTTGAATTATGCATTAATGGCACTCTCGGCGATGTTTTGTGTATTCTTCCTGATTTTCTTCTTCAATATCCGGTGGTTAAATGGTTTATTGCTGTCCATGCGGTTCACCCGTAAATACAAAAAATTTTATAGTATTCTTGGCAGGTATCAGAAAAAAGAACTTTTTAAAATCCTGCTCTTCTGCCTGGCCCGCTATGTGGTATTCAGCACGCAGTATTTTATTATGTTTTACTGGCTTATTGCCGATATCCATTATCTGGATATATTGATGATGGTATGTATCTTATTCTTTGTACAGTCCACATTACCCTCTCTGGATTTGTTTGATATTGGTATCAGGAGTGCTACTGCCTCTTATTTTTTTAGCTTTGTTACGCATCAGGATGTTGCTGTTATTGCATGTACTGCAAGTATATGGCTGATTAATATTATTATTCCTGCTATATTAGGCTCTTATTTTGTTTTTAAATTAAATTTTTTTGGAAGTATACAGCGTAGTTAGTTGCCTATCATTATTTTTAACCATTCTCTATCTGGTAGTTGTGACTACATTTATAAGAGGCTGGCACCGTTTAATTCCTTTTCAGTATAAAACTGCTACGGCAGTTACACCTGTATCTATTATTATTGCTGCAAGAAATGAGGCAGAGCAGATTCATGAAACAATAGAGGCGTTGCTGGCGCAGGACTACGATAAAAACCTTACGGAGATTATTTTTATAGATGATCATTCTACTGATGCTACGGCTGCGATTATCCGGTCTTATGCGGACAGAGGAGTGAGGCTGATTTCTTTGAAAGAAGACAGGGCACTTAACTCTTACAAGAAGAAGGCTATACAGACTGCTATAGCGGGGGCAAGCGGAAGGCTGATCATTACTACAGATGCCGACTGCCGTATGGGCACAAGATGGCTTAAAACGATTGTATCGTTTTATGAGGAGAATGACTATAAAATGATCTCTTCACCGGTAGCGTATGATCAGGAGAAAAGCTTTTTTGAACGTTCGCAGTCCCTGGAATTCCTTTATTTGATAGGTCTGGGTGCATCAACGATAGGAAACAATCAGCCCTCAACCTGCAACGGGGCAAATCTTGCGTATGAAAGGGATGCTTTCTATGAGGTTGGCGGTTTTCAGGGTATAGATGATCTGGCGTCGGGAGATGACGAATTGCTGCTGCATAAAATTGCAGCGAGATATAATAATCAGATCGGTTTTTTAAAGAATACTGATGCCATAGTTTATACCCATGCCAAACCTAATTTAAAAGAATTTTTGCAACAACGCAAACGCTGGGCTTCGAAGAGTACACGATATAAAAATAAGGCAATTATTGTGCTGGGTGTCTTTATCTGGTTTTTCAATGTGAGTATTCTACTGAATCTTTTAACCGGTTTATTTCTGATCACTTATCTTAAAATAGCACTCCTGCAGCTTGTTTTAAAGATCGTTGCAGAGTTGATATTTCTTATCGATGTAACGGGATTTGCCAAAAGAAAAGAATTGCTGATCTTATTACCCGTACTTAATATTTTCCATGTACTTTATATTATTTATATTGGTATAGCCGGTAATTCGGGCAAGTACAATTGGAAAGGTAGAATGGTCAACTAATGAAATCTAATCACAATCCTTCAGCCCAGGTATGGAAAAAGTTCAGGAAAAATAAACCGGCTTTGGGAGGATTGATTTTCATTTTACTTTTAATGATGATGGGGATTCTGGGCTACCTGATTACACCAGATCAAACACCCTTATCAAACACAATGCACTTGCAGCTGAGTAACAAAAAGCCGGGACGCAGCTTCGAATTTTTTATTGTCAGCACCAGGAAAGTAGAGCAGGTAAATTTTCTGCATAAGATGTTATTTGGTCAGGAGGCTTCTTACAGAAGTATCCCTGTCACCTCTTATAGAGTAGCGGGGAACCGGATTTTTGTAAAAGAATATATAGGCGATGATGAAGAGGCGGCAGAAACCAGTTTCCCCATTGCACAAGATGGTCGGAAAGCTATTGACCGGCTCATTTATAAACAAACATTTCTACTTGGAACAGATACCTATGGCAGGGATTTATTGAGCCGGTTAATTACAGGCATCCGGGTCTCTTTGTCAGTTGGACTAATTGCTGTCATTATTTCTCTCACTATTGGTATCACATTGGGCGCCGTTGCTGGTTATTTTGGTGGTAAAGCAGATACCTGTATCAGCTGGCTGATGAACGTGATCTGGTCATTGCCCTCCTTGTTACTGGTGATCGCTATTTCTTTTGCATTGGGAAAAGGATTCTGGCAGATATTTATTGCGGTAGGACTATCTACCTGGGTGGATGTTGCGCGCTTAGTACGTGGGCAGGTAAGGGCACTAAAAGAAGTAGAGTTTGTGGAAGCTGCGAAGGCACTGGGATTTTCTTCTTCACGCATTATCATCAGACATATCTTACCTAATATTGCCGGGCCGGTGCTGGTCATGGCTTCAGCTAATTTTGCTTCCGCTATTTTGCTTGAAACAGGTCTCAGCTTTCTTGGTTTCGGTGCTCAGCCGCCAATGGCGAGTTGGGGCAGCATGATTAAAGAAAACTACGGTTACATTATTATGGACGCAGCATACCTTGCTATATTGCCTGGTTTAGCTATTATGTTCACCGTCTATGCATTCAATCTCATTGCGATTGGATTGGGTGATGTATTTGATGTGAAAGCACAAAACGTAACTGTTTAGATCTGTCTCCTAATTTTATTAAATTTGTGCCATGTTATTGAATTGTTATCAACTGGATTTTTTAGAAGCAGGTTGCGATGAAGCCGGCAGAGGTTGTCTGGCTGGTCCCGTATATGCTGCTGCAGTGATCTTACCGCCTGACTTTGTTGCTGGTGTATTAACGGATTCCAAACAGCTAACGCACAAACAGCGTGTGGTATTAAGAGAAATCATAGAGAAGGAAGCTGTTGCATGGGCTGTGGCCGCAGTAGATAATCATGAAATTGATGAGATCAATATTTTAAACGCTTCATTTCTGGCAATGCACAGGGCGATAGAAAAATTAGCTGTCAAACCTGAATATTTAAGTATAGACGGGAATCGATTTAAAGCCTATCCCGGAGTGCCTCATTCCTGCATTGTAAAAGGGGATGGGAAATATTTGAATATAGCTGCTGCATCTATCCTGGCAAAAACTCATCGCGATGAATACATGGAGAACCTTGCGGTATCTTATCCGGCATACCAGTGGCATCAGAATAAAGGCTATCCAACCAAAGTCCATCGCCTTGCGGCACTGAAAGAAGGGCTTACGCCATTTCATCGTAAAACTTTTACGATCAGCAATCCTGAGCTTACACTCTTTTCTGAAATCGAGGTATAATTTGTATTTTCACATGATTTGAAAACATTAATACTAAGTAACAGAGTTCCCTTTCCACCCAATAGCGGTTATCCGATTGTAGTTTACAATACTATAAAAGGGTTGTTGAAGTTGGATGTGGATATTACTTTGTTTAGTATTAATACCAATAAACACCGGATTGATGTTGATGATATCTATGATCCGGTTTTTGAGAGTATCAAGTTTCATTCTTTTGATATAGACACGGAGGTCAACCTCATGGGTGCATTCCTGAATATATTCTCTAACGAATCTTATAATGTATCCCGGTTTTATGATGATGATGCGGCAAAGTTATTAGAGAATATCCTGCGGGAAAATGAATTTGATATCATTCAGTTTGAAGGCCTGTTTGTGGTACCTTACCTGGATGTCGTGAAGAATAACAGTAAGGCCAAGCTCATTTATCGTGCGCACAATATCGTTTTTGACGTGTGGGAGCGATTAGCCAACTCCGAACGTTTTACGCCCAGAAGGAAATACCTTCAATTTCTGGCAAGAAGGTTAAAAGTTTATGAAACAGAGCAAATTAACCGGTTCCACCAGATTTTTGCAATCAGTGAACCGGATCGCCAGAGTATACTTCATTTTGGATGTGAAACCTGTTTAGATGTGTTTCCTGTAGCACTGGACTTCGAAAAATATGTTATTGATACATCTAAAACGAGTTTTCCTACGCTGTTTCATCTTGGAGCAATGGACTGGCGACCAAATAAGGAAGGACTGGAATGGTTTATAGATGAGATCTGGCCGGATATTGAGAAACTCAACAGTGAACTCCGCTTTTACGTTGCGGGTAAAAGTATGCCTCAGCATTTTTATAATTATGATTCAGATAATCTGGTTGTAGAAGGTGAGATTTTTGATGCGGTAGAATTTATGAATTCCAAAGCCATCATGATTGTTCCCTTATTATCAGGTAGCGGAATGCGTGTGAAGATCATTGAGGGTATGGCGATGAAGAAGTGTATCATCGCGACCAGTTATGCTGCCGAAGGAATCAACTGTAAGAACGGTGTTGATATCCTGATTGCGGATACGCCGGATGAGTTTTACCGTTCCATTCTTCAATGTATAACAAATCCGAACCGCTGGCGTGAGATTGGCGAGAATGCGAGAAAAACGGTTGAGCGCGACCATCATATCAGCACCATTTCTGAAAGGATGTTAAGTGTTTACCAGCGACTGGTAAATGGTTAAATTTTATGTACTTTTGCCCTCGATTTTTAACCGCAACAGTAGATGAATAATACCGCATTAACAGAAAAACACATTTCCCTCGGTGCCAAAATGGTACCCTTTGCAGGCTATAATATGCCTGTTCAATACGAAGGTATCAACGCAGAACATGCTACAGTCAGAAAATCTGTAGGGGTTTTTGATGTAAGTCATATGGGCGAATTTATCCTTAAAGGTGAAAATGCTTTAGACCTGATCCAACGTGTAATCAGTAATGATGCAAGTAAGTTATATGATGGAAAAGTTCAGTATGCATATCTGCCGAATGAAGACGGTGGTATAGTTGATGACTTGCTGGTCTACAGAATTGATGAAAAAACTTATATGCTTGTAGTGAATGCTTCAAACATAGAAAAAGACTGGAACTGGATCAGTAAGTTCAATACGAAAGATGTAGAAATGCATAACATTTCTTCAAAAACGTCACTTTTAGCTGTTCAGGGTCCTAAAGCTGCAGAAGCATTGCAAAGTTTGACTGATATTGATCTGGCCTCAATGGAATATTATAATTTCACAAAAGGTACTTTTGCAGGTGTTGAAAATGTAGTTGTATCTGCAACAGGTTATACTGGTGCAGGCGGGTTCGAGATTTACTGTGACAATGAACATGCTGAAAAGGTTTGGGATGCTGTTTTCGAAGCAGGGAAACCTTTCAACATCAAACCAATTGGTTTAGGTGCACGTGATACTTTACGTTTAGAGATGGGTTTCTGTTTATATGGAAATGATATTGATGATACAACCTGCCCGATTGAAGCAGGTTTAGGATGGGTAACTAAATTCACTAAAAACTTTACGAATGCGGAAGGACTTGCGGCTAAAAAAGAAGCAGGTGTTACACGTAAACTCATTGGATTTGAAATGATTGACCGCGGTATTCCACGTCACGATTATGAGATTGTTGATGCTGCAGGAAATGTAATTGGCAAGGTAACTTCGGGTACTCAGTCGCCATCTCTTCAGAAAGCGATAGGAATGGGTTATGTGACTAAAGAACATACAAAAGAAGGTGCAGAAATTTTTATCAGTATCCGTAATAACAGTATCAAAGCTAAAGTCGTTAAATTCCCTTTTTACAAATAGTCTGTCCCGGTATTCATGCAAAGAAAAATAGAAGTCTGCCTAACGCCCGCACTCATTAATTTATATACTATTGAAGATAGTATTGTAGTTGTAATTGATATACTGAGGGCAACTTCATCTATCGTTTATGGAATTGATAACGGAGCTGAGGCGATTATTCCCGTAGCTCAGGTAGAAGACTGCCTGAATTACGCGGATAAAGGATTTCTGTTAGCAGCAGAAAGAAATGGGGAAGTAGTAGAAGGATATGACTTCGGTAATTCCCCATTTTCTTATACTGCAGATAAGGTTGCCGGAAAAACGGTAGTGCTGACCACAACCAATGGTACCAAGGCTTTACACCTGGCAAAAAAAGCACATCAGGTAGTAATTGGCTCTTTCCTTAATTTACAATCACTCTGTGAATGGATTAAACTACAGGATAGAAACGTGCTGTTGTTATGCGCAGGCTGGAAAGATCAGTTTAACCTGGAAGATACACTTTTTGCAGGGGCGGTAGTACAGCAGCTACGTTCCTCGTTTGAATTATATGACGATGCAAGTGTGGCAGCAGAGGATTTATATACGCTCGCAAAAGATAACTTAAGGGCATATGTAGGAAAATCATCCCATAGCCACAGAATGGTTGCCCTGAATATTGAGGAAGATGTAAAATTTTGTCTGCAATTGAATATCTGTGAAGCCATACCTGTTCTGGTTGGCGACAGTCTGGTTGCCCTGGAAAAATAAGCTTAGTTTTTATTTAACAATTCTTTCAGCTGCTCATTATTTTTGATGGTCTTCAGGGTTTCCTCGTAAGCCAGCCAGTAAATTGTTTCTGCCTTTTTCATGTCGAATGTGCTGATTTCACCCATACCTTTGGGTTCTACCAATACATTGCAAAAGGCGGCTTTCTGCTCCATATCCTTATTGATAGACATCACACCTGCTCTTGCCATGAGGGAAGTAATCTTAGTAATACTTTGTACAGGTTTTAAATGATTGCAGGAAGAACCGATAATAAAGTCGCAGTTATTCAGCAGTGGTTCCACCGGGAAATTATTGAGAATACCCCCGTCTACATACATTTGATTATCGATCATGATTGGTCTGAAGATTCCGGGAATGCAGCTTGATGCCTGAATGGCACTGATCAATGGTCCTTTTGTAAAATAAACCAGTTTTCCTTCGCTAAAGTTTGTCGCTGCTATTGTTAGCGGTATTTTAAGGTTTTCGATTTTGTTGTCAGGAAAATATTCCTTCAGTAAATTGGAGGTATGTTCGATGTTGATCAGTCCTAAGGAGCCTACAGCAGGTCTGATAAAGCGTAATAATTTTGTTTTTATAAAGATATTGAGTCCTTCTTCCGGGTCTATGCCGGCAGCATAAAATGCACCTGCGATGGAGCCTGCACTGGTTCCGCTAATGTGACTAAAGGTAATTCCTGCATTGATAAAAGCTTTTAATACGCCGAGATGCGCAATTCCCCTTATTCCTCCGCCTGATAATACGATTCCAATTTTAGTCATGCTGTTCGATTTAACAGGGTAATTATTTCGGTTTATATTTTGCTGCACTTAATATTTTTTGTGCATCCTGCTCTGCCATCAGTTGCTGTAAAGTAATATCAGGATTTTCTTCCATATATTTTTTCACAATCTGCCAGCCCGTCCATATACCCAATTTGGGAGCTGATTCGTTCTTTTCACCTAATCCTGGTGTAAAAGGAGCTTCGCTTACATACATCTGGATCTTTTGAAAGTCGGTCTCAAAAAGCAGATCGTTCTGCATAAAATAAGCCCAGATATCACCCTGATACGTTTTGCACCAGTTGAGCTGTTTATCTGTATAACCAATTTTTACGGCATCAGGTGTTTTATCATCTAATACACGGTCCATAAAATAAAGGATTTTACCATTCTCTATCATTTTTGAAAGTAAAGACCGGTTTTCATCTTTTTGAGGGAAAAGCTCCTCACGGGCATAAGTTTCTGTTAGTCTTGGTACAATATATTCAGGTGTAAATCTCCTGGAAAGGTACAAGGGAACACTTTTGACAATGGCTTTGTAAAATTTACTGTCTTTTCCCAAAAACATATCGAGACCAATTCCCATATAGTCATCACCAATAGGGGTCTGCACAGCAAACCCTGAAATGAAAGAGATAAATTTGGGCACACGTATTTTCGGATAATAATACTTGATATACTTAAAGGTCTGTGTTAAGGCTGCTTCGGTAGGGGCCATATCTTTAAATACACTATCGGCTTCCTGATTTAAATCTTTGTAAGCCTTGTCTTTATATAATGTAGCTAATATCTCCTCATTGGTATAACTCAGGTCCCCAACCATTCTATGTACATAGTCATCATAAAATGCGCCGTATTTTTTTTGTAGTAACTGGTCTGTTTTTACAAGCGCGGCGGACTGCCCATCAGACAAGTCCCGGTCAAATCTTTCAATTTTAATCGTCAGATCAATACCCTCAACATCAGGTTTATTACCCTGTTTACAGGAAAAAAATAAGGATACACACAGAAAAAATAGATAAATTTGTCGATGTTTTGCGTTATATGTCATTATAGCAAATATAAACAGATCAGGATTGAAAAATCATTAAACAAACATATGATAATGAAAAAAATATTTACGGCGATAGTATTACTGGTTTTAACTAAAGGTGGATTTGCACAAAATGGTCCGGAGCCTTATTACGGTTTCAGACTGGGTTTGACGGCACATCCGACAATTGGCTGGGTAAAACCTGAAACGGGTAAAAGCAACGGCGTAAACCTGGGGTTTTCGTATGGTCTGATTGGTGATTTTAATTTCACGGAGAACTATAGTTTCTCCACAGGACTGACTATAACTACGATCAACGGGAAGAGTACAGAGATCAATCCAAGTCCTTATCATGATGCTGCGGCGAATCCAAACCCTACTGCATATGATCTGAAATACATGCTTCAGTATGTTGAAATTCCACTAACCCTGAAATTGAAGACAGAGAAAATAGCCAATGCGAGATGGTATGGTCAGTTTGGACTATCCAACGACTTTAATATAGGTGCAAGACAGGATGTAGCGCTTGCCGGAAAGAACGTGGTTAAAGATATCAGTATCAAAAAAGACATTAATTTTTACCGTGCCGGATTAATTATTGGTGGCGGTTTGGAATATGATGTGGCAAGAAGTACGAGCATCACTATGGGACTAACTTATAACAATGGTTTTACAGATATATCTGATGATAAAGGCAGAAGTGTGCGTAACCATTATTTAGGTATCAATTTCGGCGTTTTCTTTTAAAATTATGAAGATAGCATTAGCACAACTCAACTACCATATCGGTAATTTTGAAAGTAATACAAAAAAGATAATTGAGCATATTGCTTTGGCAAAAGCGAAGGGGGCAGACCTTGTTGTTTTTGCCGAACTGGCTGTATGTGGTTATCCTCCCCGTGATTTTCTTGAATTTGAGGAATTTATCTCCCTTTGTGAAGATGCTGCAAAACAGATTGCCGGCCATTGCCAGGGAATTGCCTGTATTGTTGGTCTGCCTGTCAAAAATGAACAGGCAGCTGGTAAGGATTTATACAATGCAGCTTATTTTATAGCCGACGGACAAGTAAAAGCGGTAACGAGAAAGGCATTGTTGCCGAATTATGATGTTTTTGACGAGTACCGTTATTTTGAACCTGCTACCCAATTCAGCTGTATAGACTTTAAAGGAACCAGGATAGCACTGACTATTTGCGAAGATTTATGGAACATTAACAATAATCCATTGTATGTTTCTAACCCAATGGACGTACTCATTAATGAATCGCCCGATATCATGATCAATATTGCCGCCTCTCCATTCTCCTATCAGCACGATGATGAACGCAGGGCTGTACTATCGGATAATGCAAAGAAATATAACCTTCCATTACTTTATGTAAATCAGGTAGGGGCCCAAACTGAGATCATTTTTGATGGTGGTTCTATGGTATTTGACAGTAAAGGTAATCTATTGCATGAAATGCCTTATTTTAAGGAGCATTTAAGCGTGTATCAGCTATTGGATAATAAGATACAAGGTTTTTCTCCTGAGGAGCATCAGCCTGTGCCAGATATCGCCCAGATTCATGATGCACTGATTCTTGGCATTAAAGATTATTTCAGTAAATCCGGATTCTCCAAAGCGGTATTAGGTTTATCTGGCGGAATAGATTCTGCTATCGTTTGCGCACTGGCGTGTCGTGCTTTAGGACCTGAAAATGTGATGGCGGTATTAATGCCTTCAAAATATTCTTCAGATCATTCCATTAAGGATGCATTGGATCTGGTAGAACATTTTGGTTGCAAACATGAAATTATTCCTATTGCGGAGGCGGCTGACGCTTTTGACAGCATGATGTCTAAAGCTTTTACCGGTCTTTCCTTTAACCTTACTGAAGAAAATATACAGGCAAGAAGCAGAGGTATAGTCGTGATGGCAATGTCCAACAAGTTTGGCTATATTCTTTTGAATACTTCTAATAAAAGTGAATGTGCCGTCGGTTATGGTACACTGTATGGCGATATGTGTGGAGCAATAGGCGTAATTGGAGATGTGTATAAAACCCAAATCTATGAACTCGCCCACTATATCAATAAAGATGGAGAGGTAATACCTGAAAATACAATAGTGAAACCACCATCTGCAGAGCTGAGACCGGGTCAGAAGGATTCAGACTCATTGCCGGATTATGATACGCTGGATGCTATTCTCTATCAGTTTATTGAATTGAAAAAGAGTTCGGCTGCAATCATTGCATTAGGCTATGATGAGGCATTAGTGAGAAGAATTATAAAGATGGTGAATGCAGCCGAATTTAAGCGCTACCAGACGCCTCCAATTTTGAGAGTTTCTCCAAAAGCTTTTGGTATGGGCAGAAGGATGCCTATCGTTGGAAAATACCTGGCTTAATCTTCTCCGGTATATTTGCTGATCAGTTTGCCAGTGCCTATCACCAATAGAGAAAGAACCAAAAAGATAATAAATAGGCCGGCGCAATTAATAAGGACGGCGTTGTAGCCTGATTCACTCACATCGACAAATGGATAGGGGTAGAAATCTGAAAAAGTGCCTCTTATTAAAACGAGTATAATATAGAGCAATGGAAAGAGTAGCCATGCAAATGCATTCTTCCATTGCAGCTCATTTTTGGGAACACGGAACAGCCAATGCGCAACAAATAACATGGGCATAGTACTGTGTAATATGACATCCACAATCTTTTGCAATCCTTCCGGATTCCATAACTGGCGAAGTACAAGGTTGTACACGGCACTCACAACGATAATATAAACCACCGTTCCGGATATCACTTTGGAATGAGTGAATATTCTGCCCCATGCAGATTTTGGCTTAACCAGCAGGGCTGTAAAACAAAGTGCAACCAGTATATTACTGAGTATGGTAAAATAGCTGAAGAACCTGAATAATGTTTCAGTTAAGGAAACTGTACGGTTGATGATGTAGAGCACAAGTTGAGCAATGACGGCAAACCATCCCAATAATACGCTGACTGCAATAAACAGATTCTTCATCTTTATTTTTTTACCGGTTTCTTTTTGAAAAAAGCGTAGTATGGAATAAACAACGCCATAATGAAGCCTGTAATACTTAATAGTTGCGCTATCAGATCGCCGCTTTTGGTATAAAAAGTAAGCTGGTCATTCAGGTTGACATCCATTTTAAGCGCATCGCGGGTCCACCATTGTGATTGTTTGACGATATCGCCACGCTGATTGATAAAGCCTGATATTCCTGTATTCGCAGACCTGACTACCCACCTTCTGTTTTCTATGGCTCTTAATTTCGCATATAGGAAATGCTGGTCTTTGCCATAGGTATTCCCCCACCATCCGTCATTTGTGATGATGGCGATAAACTGAGCACCATTTTTAACAGCACCAGCTATCCAGCTGCCCCATAATGATTCATAGCAAATTACCGGTGCTACACCAACTCCGCCCTGGGAATAAAAGACACCAGGTTCATCCTGCCATCCCCATCCTGAGACTGTACCGCCTAAACCTGAAAATACAGGAGCAAGGAAAGCTAATGTTTTCGGGAAAGGCATCTTTTCAACCCCGGGCACCAATTTAGATTTGTGGTAGAAATCTACCTTTGCAGAGTTCTCCACCTGCATCGCAGAATTGAAATTATCATAAAATCTGCCTCCATTTCCATCTTGTTTGGCCGATAAAGTTATTTTCTCATTATAAAACTTTACACTTTCTATTCCTGTGATCAGTGTTCCGTTTTTGTACTTGTTTAAAAAATGCTGCGCATCGATGAATTCGCTGGTATTTCTGATATTGTCTTCATCAGCAAAACTCGGGATCGCTGTTTCAGGCCAGATAAAATATTCTGTATTTACCTGTCCGACAGAATCAGATAAAAGTGTTAGCGTTCGCAATTGCTCTGCCGGTGTTATACCTCCGTTTTTCTCATAGGGGTCTATGTTTGGCTGCACTGCGACCACATTAACCGGAATTGTTTTTTCTTTATATCCGTAATATTTAATCAGTGAAATCCCTGCCGGGATAACGATCAGTAACAGCCATGCTAATCCGGTCCTGATTTTCAGGTAACCCGTTTTGGACTTAAAGCTTTTATAAGCTTCGAATGCAAGGATATTGCTGAGCATAATCCATACCGTACCTCCATACACACCTGTGGTTTCATACCATTGTGCCAGCTGATGCATTCCTGCAAAGCCATTTCCCAGGGTCATCCATGGAAATGCGAGATCCCAGGTTTGGTGAAGATATTCCATGCTTACCCAGAAACTGATTAAGGCAAGGTAAGCTATGTTTTTACTGCTTACCACTTTGCTGAAACGGTAGTAAAGCCAGAAAGCAAAGGTCATCAATAAGGCACCGAGTCCAAAAGGAATCAGTGATATAGGCAGCGCTACCAAAGGACTGTTATAAGCACTGATCGCATTGTATACCCAATAAATGCAAGCTGTATTCCATACCAGAAATGTCAGGCCCGCAGTGAGAAAAACCTTTTTGCCGGTTTTTTTCTCATTGCCCTGCATGAGCTGTTCCAGTGCAATAAACAGAGGTACCAGTCCGATTAGTAAAATTGGAGCGGCAAAGGTATGCGGCGGCCATGCCAGCCACATTAAGAAAGAACTTAATAAGGCAAGCAGGAGAGGGGCTTTGTTTTTCATTAATAATATAGAACTAGAAACTATCTAAAATATCGGCCTTTTTAGCCTCATACTCATCCTGAGTAATCAGTTGTTTATCGTAAAGTGTTTTTAATTTTCTTAATTTCAGTGTAGTTTCATCTTCCGGTTCCTCAACAGGAGTTGGGGACGTGTAAACAGGTACTACAGGTGTCTCACTTACATTATTTTCAATTACCGCCGGCTCGGGAGCAGGAGCTGGAACAGGCTGTTGTGCTCTTCTGTCTTCCAGGTCTGACTGTCTCTGCTGCTCTTTAAAGCCTTCCAATTGTTCGTAAGCAGCCTGATACAATTTCCTTGCCTGTACTTTTGGAATATATTCCGTAATGATGTTTTCACCATGCTGCGGTACACAGATAAATTTCGAACCAAATAATTCTTCTTTGAAAGAAACCTCTTTGATACTTTTCCAGGAAATATCCTTAAAATTCATCGTGATACCGAAATTAGCTGGCTCACAGTAGAAAATCCTTTTATTGCTCACTACGATACAATCAGGCAAAAGGTTGACTGCAGGTTTTTTCTGTACGGCAAGATAAATCAACTCTTCATTAGCCGTCAGCATGTCATTCAGCTTTCCTAAGACTTTTTCTACAGCTTTAGGATCCTGTTCGTCACTTAAAAATCTATCTATTAAAATCATATTATTTTATTTTATGGATTGATGAAAGCATTAATCTTTTTCATAAGTCCGTTTTTCCTTTTTGGTTTCTTCTTTACCAGCAACACAAATTACGAATTCGCCCTTTAAGATATTGTTTTCAAAGTGTGATTTTATTTCCGCTAATGTGCCTCTGACAGTCTCTTCATAAAGTTTAGTTAGTTCCCGGCTTACCGAAGCTTGTCTTTCTTCGCCAAAAAACTGCATAAATTCCTCCAGTGTTTTTAAAAGGCGATGAGGACTTTCATATAGAATTATAGTCCGTTCTTCTTCTGCAAGCTTTTTCAAACGCGTCTGTCTCCCTTTTTTTACCGGTAAAAATCCTTCGAATACAAATGCATCCGTTGGTAATCCGGAATTTACCAATGCAGGAACAAATGCCGTGGCACCAGGTAAACATTCCACCGGGAAGTCATGTTTTAATACTTCTCTCACCAGGAAAAAGCCCGGATCAGAAATTGCTGGCGTGCCTGCGTCAGAGATGAGTGCTACATTTTTCCCCTCACTTAAAAACTTAATGATCTCACTCGTTGCCTTGTGCTCATTATGCTGATGGTGTGAGTATGCTTTTTTATCTATTCCAAAATGCTTAAGCAAAGGAGCACTTGTACGGGTATCTTCAGCGAGGATGATATCTGCCTCTTTCAGGATACGCACAGCCCTGAAGGTCATATCTTCAAGGTTACCGATAGGTGTAGGAACCAGAAATAGTTTACCGCCCATATTATTCTCCAAACTCTTGTTATATTTGTTAAAAATTTAATAATGCTGCAAGTTAACTATATCCGCGAAAATAGAGAGAAAGTTTTAGAACGCTTAAGCGTCCGTAATTTCAAACAGCCAGAACTGGTGGATGAAATTATCAAATTTGATGAAGAACGCCGGCAAACTCAAACTTCGCTTGATAACTTATCAGCCATCGCTAATGCGAGTGCTAAACAGGTAGGTGAGCTGATGCGTAATGGCAAAAAAGAAGAAGCTGAACTGGTAAAAGCGGAAACTGCTTCAAATAAAGAAAGTATTAAAAAGCTTTCAGATGAGTTGGCTGTGGTTGAACTTCATCTGTATAATGCGCTGGTACAGTTACCTAATCTTCCCGGTGAGCAGGTGCCAACAGGATCAACCCCTGAAGAAAATGAAGTTGTTTCCTTACATGGTGAGCCGGCTCAGTTACATGAGAAAGCATTGCCACATTGGGAACTTACGGCTAAGTATGATATTATTGATTTTGAATTAGGGACTAAAATTACTGGTGCTGGTTTTCCTGTCTATAAAGGGAAAGGTGCCCGCCTGCAGCGCGCATTGATTAATTTCTTCCTTGACCGTGCTACTGAAGCAGGATATAAGGAGATGCAGGTTCCTTTGATGGTAAATGAGGCGTCTGGCTTTGGAACCGGACAATTGCCTGATAAAGAAGGCCAGATGTACCATTCGACGGTAGATAATCTATACCTGATTCCTACGGCGGAAGTTCCGGTGACGAATCTTTATCGTGATGTGATCTTAAAAGAAGATGATCTGCCGATTAAAAATACAGCTTATACGCCATGTTTTCGTCGTGAGGCTGGTTCTTATGGTGCACATGTACGCGGACTCAATAGATTACACCAATTTGATAAAGTGGAATTGGTGCAGGTTGTACATCCTGATAAATCATACGAGACATTGGAGCAAATGAGCGCTTATGTGCAGTCATTGCTGCAGGAACTTGGCTTACATTACCGTGTGCTTCGCCTTTGTGGTGGAGATATGGGCTTTGTAGCGGCGATGACTTATGATATGGAGGTCTGGAGTGCAGCACAACAACGCTGGCTGGAAGTATCTTCAGTTTCAAATTTTGAAGCTTACCAGACGAACAGGTTAAAACTAAGATATAAAGGCGCTACAGGAAAAACACAACTGGCACATACTTTAAATGGAAGTGCATTGGCTTTACCACGTATTGTAGCCGCCATATTAGAAAATTACCAAACCGAAGATGGTATCAAAATTCCGGAGGTATTAGTTAAGTATACTGGTTTCGATAAAATAGATTAGTTATTGTTGACGTAGCAGGTACACTTAATAGCGTGTCAAATGTTTAAAAACAAAAAAGGCGGCCAGATGGCCGCCTTTCTCATAAATATTATTTTGATTACAATATCAGAATCAATAACAAGATAATGATAATAATTGCACCTACTGAAAGGTAAACACCACCACCCGCAGCACGAGCTTGTTGTTTCATTTCTTTTAATTCTTTACGCAATGCTTTTTTCTCAGATCTAGACATATGAGATTTATCCATCGCCTTGATTTCTTCAACACGGTTAGTGATTTTTTCAACTAGTGCTTTTTGTTCTGCCGTTAATTCAACTTTGTCCTTAGTCGGAGCCGCAGATACGGTGTTTGCACTAACAGCTAACATAAAAATTAATGCGAAAGAGTAAATTAGTTTTTTCATGATTCTTTGATTTTGAGATTAAAGATTTGTGTTATATATAAGTCCAGAATATCAAAAAACCTACCAAAAGTATTGGTAGGTCTTTAAAAGGCTGTTTTTAATGAATTATATGCCTTTTGAACAATGTTTTTCGACTTACGATCAAAAAAATCATTAAAAAGTGTCTATTCTTTTGGGCATTACTTGATTTCAAAGACGGTGTTCATGATATAACTGAGCTTTATTTTCTTGAAATCTATCTCCGGAGCAGATGCAGAACTGTCTGCTGCTTCAGATCTCATCATCATGGTGCGATATACAGGCTGAGGGAAAGATTCATTATTCACTTCCTGAATATCTATTACGCTACCTAAATGATCACCCATTGCTTCGACCAGGTAAGTGGCCTTCGCTTTGGCAGCCTGTAATGCTTTGATCTTTAATTCTTTTTTCAGGACTTCAATTTTTGAATAATCATAGCTATCAATGTTGGTATAAGCTACACCCTTAGGATCAATGGCACCTACGATGGCATTCCATTTATTCAAATCCGTCACTTTCAGCCTGTATTGTTTACTCACTAGAAAATCGGGGTTTTTCTTTTTTTCTCCAACCGTATTATAACTTGATAAGTTATTTATCGTCAGATTTTCCCTGGCTATTCCTGCGCTTTGAATGGCAGTATATAATTGATTTTCAAGTTCAGTAATCTCCACTTTCTTTTTGCTGTTGCCATCTTTCAGGTATTCTTTTAATGAAATACTGATATAAATGATATCAGGTGTAACCTCGGTTTCTGCCGTCCCGCTAACAGTTATTTTTTTACGTAAATCTACTTGCTGGGCCATAGCGTTAATACTGAAGAACGCAACAAAGGCAAGGGCTAATAACTTTTTCATAATGTCTTTTTTATTTGTGTGTACTATCAAGATGTAAAAACCGTACCGTTTCCATATTATATTTTAATATATTTTTTATTCATGTAAATGCAAAAAGCCAGGCATGCCTGGCTTTTAATTTTTTTGAACGCTAGATTAGTCTTCTACAACCTCATTGTTAGGCCCTATCTCTTCTTTTACTTCTTCTTTGAAGTATGTTTTCTGAAAAATAAGTATAACGATCACGCCTACAGAGATAGCTGCGTCAGCGACGTTAAATACGGGTCTGAAGAAGATATAATCTTCACCTCCCCATATCGGTACCCATTTAGGAAATATTCCTTCCAGTATCGGGAAGTAGAACATATCTACTACTCTACCATGAAACAAAGTAGAATAACCATATATTTTCCCATACAATACAGAATCGATGATGTTTCCCAACGCTCCTGCAAAAATTAATGCCACATTGATTATCAGCCCTCTATGGTATTTATTTTTAATCAGATAGTACAATCCATAACCGATTCCCGCAACAGCAGCGATTCTGAATAGTGATAGCGCAAGTTTTCCAAACTCACCACCAAATTCCATCCCGAAAGCCATGCCGTTATTTTCGGTAAAATGTATAATGAACCAGTTACCAATAATTTTAAATTCCTGTCCAATGTACATATTGGTCTTAATCCAGGTCTTTAATATCTGGTCTGCCAGCAGTACCAGGAAAATAACCAGTAAAGGTTTAGTATAGCCTTTCATTATGCTTGTTTCAATTTAGCTTCCATACTTAGCGTAGCATGAGGTACCGCGCGCAAACGTTCTTTTTGAATCAGTTTGCCTGTTTCACGGCAAATGCCATAAGTTTTATTTTCAATACGAACCAGTGCAGCTTCCAGGTTATCAATGAATTTTTTCTGACGGGCAGCTAATTGATTCAATTGTTCTTTCTCCATTGTAGCAGATCCGTCTTCCAGGGTTTTGTATGCACCTGAAGTATCTTCTGTTCCATGAGAATTTGGGCTGCTCAAAGAACTGGTTAGTGAAAGAAATTCTTCTCTTGCCATACGAAGTTTATCCTGGATCAGCTCCTTAAATTCTTGAAGCTCATTGTCTGAGTAACGTGTTTTTGTAGGTTTTTCCATAATTAGTTATTGTTTTGCAATCGAAATTTGTAGTTCAACATCATCGATTGCTATTTTGTTTCCGTTAATAATCTCTACTGCCAGATCAAACTGGTCAGCCAAAATTTCTGCGCAAATGTAGGCTTTATTCTGCGCTACAGCAGAGGCAATCAAATTATGATTTTGTAAACTCACCGTAATGCGGTCAGTCACTTCAAAATTTAATTCCTTTCTTAAATTCTGTATTCTATTGATCAGTTCTCTTGACAGGCCTTCTTGTTTCAACTCATCAGTAATTGTAACATCCAGCGCCACTGTCAGATTTCCTAAATTGGTCACCTGCCAGCCTGGAATATCCTCAGCTATGATTTCTACATCTTCCAGCAGAATTACATAATCTGTATCAGGAACAAGATACCGGCCTTCTGCTTCAAAAGCAGTCAGCTCTTCCTGACTCATGTTACTTACTTTTTCTGCTACAGACTTCATGTCTTTGCCTACCTTAGGTCCTAAAGCCTTAAAATTAGGTTTTATTTTTTTCTTGATAAAGCCGGCAGCATCAGTAATATACTCAATGTCCCTGATATTCGTTTCGGACAAAATAATGTCTTTAACCAGTTCTATCCTTTCCTGGAAAGTTTTATCTAATACAGGGATCAATATCTTTGCAAGGGGCTGACGTACATTGATACCGGATTTTTTTCTCAATGACAGCACCATTGATGAAATGTGCTGTGCCATCTCCATGCGTTCGTTCAGTTCTGTGTCAATCAGCGAAACATCTCCTTCTTTCCATAGACTCAGATGTACGGATTGTTCTGCACCTTCGGTTTTTGTGGCGGTCAGATTCTGGTATAACCAGTCAGCAAAGAAAGGGGCGATTGGCGACATCAGTTGTGAAATGCTCATCAGACAAGTATACAGGGTTTCATATGCTGCTTTTTTATCTTCAGTCATTTCACCCTTCCAGAAACGGCGGCGTGATAAACGGATGTACCAGTTGCTTAGATGTTCATCAACAAAAGTCTGTATCGCTCTCGCTGCTTTAGTAGGCTCATAAGTATTCAGACTTTCATCAACCTCATTGATTAAGTTCTGCAATAAAGATAAGATCCATCTGTCCAGCTCACTGCGCTGCGACACCGGGGTCTCATTTTGCTCATCAATCTCAAACTGATCAATATTCGCATATAAGGCGAAGAATGCATAAGTATTGTAAAGTGTACCAAAAAATTTACGGCGTACTTCGTCCAGTCCCTCTGTATTAAATTTCAGGTTATCCCATGGAGAAGCATTACTGATCATATACCATCTGGTCGCATCAGCACTATAGGTATCTATCGTATGGAACGGATCAACACCATTACCTAAACGCTTAGACATTTTATTGCCGTTTTTATCCAGTACTAAACCGTTCGAGACTACGTTTTTATACGCAATGCCCTTATTCCCGATACGCTCATTGATCGCTTTAATTTCATCACTGGTTTCACTCAGCATGACTGCTATAGCATGTAATGTAAAAAACCATCCGCGGGTCTGGTCAACACCTTCTGCAATAAAATCTGCAGGATAAGCATTCTCAAACTCTTCTTTATTTTCGAATGGGAAATGCCATTGTGCATAAGGCATAGCGCCACTATCAAACCATACATCGATCAGGTCCAGCTCACGTACCATTTTTTCACCAGTTGCAGAAACCAGGATAACGTCATCCACAAATGGACGGTGCATATCTTTCAATTCGAAAGACGCTTCCATAAAGCCGGCTTCGACAGATTTTTTGATCTCTGCATTCAGTTCTGCGATAGAGCCGATACATTTTTCTTCTGTACCGTCTGCCGTTCTCCAGATCGGAAGAGGGGTGCCCCAGTAGCGTGACCGCGATAAGTTCCAGTCCACCAGGTTTTCCAGCCAGTTGCCAAAACGACCTGTTCCTGTAGCCTCAGGTTTCCAGTTAATGGTTTTGTTCAAAGCTACCATTTTCTCTTTTACAGCAGTGGTTTTGATAAACCAGCTATCAAGCGGGTAGTATAAAATAGGTTTGTCAGTTCTCCAGCAATGTGGATAACTGTGTTCATATTTTTTTACGTCGAATGCCTTATTGTCTTCCTTTAATTTAATAGCGATTAATACGTCAGTCGACTTAAAATCTGCCGCCTTACGTTCTTCGTCACTATAATATTCTTCTTTCACATAGTAACCTGCAAAGTCGGTTACTTCGTCAACAAATTTACCTTGTTTATTTACCAGTGGCAATTCATTACCCTGATCATCAGTAACCATTACTGCCGGTACGCCACTTTCTTTGGCTACACGAAAATCGTCCGCACCAAAAACTGACGCGATATGCACAATACCGGTACCATCTTCAGTCGTTACGTAGTCCGCAGGAATAACACGGAAGGCTTTCTCTTCCAGTTCTGCATTAGTTACATAACTCAATAACTGATGATATTTTAATCCTACAAGTGCTTTACCCGGGAATTCAGCAGCAATTGTCCATGGAATCAGTTTATCTCCACCTTTGTAATCTTCAAAAGAAAGATCCTGAGCATCACTTTTAAAGTGTTTTCCAACTAGATCTTTTGCCAATATCACACTTACAGGTAAGAACGTATACTGATTAAACGTCTTTATTTTCACATAGCTGATCTTTTCACCGACTGCCAGTGCTCCGTTAGAAGGCAATGTCCATGGCGTAGTTGTCCAGGCGATAAAAGCTGTCTGTTCTTCATCACGCTCAAAAACTGAAGATATCAGTGCATGCTGCTGATCCCTTTTAAGGAAAAACTGTGCAGTAATTGATGTGTCCTTTAACATTTTGTAGGTGCCGGGCTGATTTAATTCGTGAGAACTTAAACCGGTTCCGGCAGCCGGAGAATAAGGCTGAACAGTATATCCTTTATATAAAAGTCCTTTATCGTAGAATGTTTTTAAGATCCACCACAGGGACTCTATATATTCGTTTTCGTAAGTGATATACGGTTTTTCAAGATCTACCCAGTAACCCATTTTTTCCGTCAGGTCATTCCAGATGTCTGTGTAACGCATTACTTCTTCACGACAGGCAGCATTATATTCCTCAACGGTAATTTTTACACCGATGTCAATTTTAGTAATGCCGAGTTTTTTCTCTACAGCAAGCTCAATAGGTAAGCCGTGTGTATCCCATCCTCCTTTGCGTTTCACCTGGAAACCTTTTAGGGTTTTATAGCGACAGAAAATATCCTTAATTGCACGTGCCATCACATGGTGAATTCCAGGCATGCCATTAGCTGAAGGCGGTCCTTCATAAAAAGTAAACGGGTTGGCTTTTGAACGCGTAGAAATACTCTTTTCAAATATGTTTTCCGCTTTCCAAAATTCCAGTATCTCTTTACCTATTTTCGGTAGTTCTAATTGTTTAAATTCCCTATACATCAATCCAGTATCTTAAAAAAAATAAGGATGCAAAGTTACGGATTAAGAATGGAAAAAGATAAAAAGTGGTGAATTCATTAGCCATCAAAAAATAAAAATTTCGTGAATAGTCAAATATGACAATTCTGCCTGCATAGACTATTGGTTTGATTTTTGTTGTTCTTTCTTAAATTAAAGTTAAGAGCTAACAATCTCAAGATCATGATAAAAGTATTAAAACTTCAAAAGGCAGTAATAGCTATAATTCTGGGCGTTTTAGGCATAATTGCTTACGTGATCATGAGTGCCAATGATATACAATGGGGGAAGTACGTTCTTGAAGCGTCTGGTTTACTGTTTATGTTGGGCGCTTTACTATTTTTGTATCCTATCCTGTTTGCCAGGAAGGATAAGGATGGTTGTGTAGAACTTGATCCGGAAGCCGTTGTTGATGCTCCTGCAGAGAAATCAGAAAGTCAGGCCTAATCCATTGAGGATTCCTGAGGATTTATAGTTAACAAAAAAAGAGCGCCTGGCGCTCTTTTTTTGTTAACGGAATTATCATCTACCAGAATTTCACGTATAAAGCTGTGATAATTAGTAGGGTTAATACAATGAGTGCAAGTGTGGACGGGTTAACTTTAAACATCGTTTTATCCAGTTCAAAAGCTTTAGGATTTATTTTTGGTCCGGCTAAACTCATGGCAATCATGATCACCATTGTGAACCCAAAGGATAGACCCATGCAAATGTGGAATGGAATTTCATATCCTCCGGCACCATTTGGATAGGCAGTATACAATATTGTATTGTGTCCTAATACCGAAGGTGCGAATTCATTAAAGAAAACAGAGAAGATAAATCCTGCCAGTACACCCACAATAGCCGCTGCTCCGGTAGTTCTTTTCCAGAACATTCCTAAAAAGAACATCGCAAATACACCGGGACTAATAAAGCCGGTGTACTTTTGGATATAGGTAAACCCACCTACACCGCCTATGCCGAGCGTATCGTTCCAGGTGAATAAAACTGCCAGGATCATCCCTGCGAATACCGTAGCCTTTCCTACAAAGAGCAGGTTGGTCTCATTACCTCCCTTATTAAAATACTTAGAGTAGATATCCAGCGTAAAAATTGTGGAGATACTGTTCACTTTACCAGCAAGGGATGCTACAATTGCTGCCGTTAAGGCAGCTACTGATAATCCTTTCAATCCTGTTGGCAGGAAGGTCAGCATGGCAGAATAAGCACCATCTTTTCCACCTGTCAGCTGTGGTAAATGCCCGCCCTTATACAATACATAAGCAGCGATACCAGGTAACATTACAATCAGCGGCATCATTAATTTTAACAAACCAGCAAATAAAATTCCTGTTCTTGCTGTATGCAGGTCTGCTCCCAATGCTCTTTGTGTGATGTACTGATTACAGCCCCAGTAGTTAAGGTTAATGATCCATATACCTGCAACATAAGATGCCAGTCCCGGGAAAGTCAGATATTTGCTGATCTCATTTTGTGAGGAATTAGCATTAGGCTTAGGGATGATCATTTTGAAATGTTCCGGAGCCTGTTCCATCAGTACATTAAAGCCAGCGATCGCATTACTGCCTACGCCGAATTTTTGTCCTACCACTGTAAGGGCAATATAGGTAGTCATTAACCCTCCAAAGATCAGTACTGCAACCTGTATTACATCTGTATACGCTACCACTTTCATCCCGCCCAAAGAGATCAGTAAAGCGAAAACTGCGAGGCAGATCATGATGATATGCAGATACTCGCCACCCATTAAACCGTTGATGGCTACTGCACCCAGGTACAAGATAGAAGTAAGGTTCACGAATACATACAAGAAGAGCCAGAAAACGGCCATGATCATTGCTACCGTGTCATTATACCTGTTCTGCAGGAACTGGGGCATCGTGTATATCTTATTTTTGAGATATACAGGAATGAACCATACTGCTACAATAATCAGGGCAATTGCAGCAATCCACTCATAAGCAGCAACGGCAATACCGAGGAAAAAACCTTCGCCGCTCATCCCTATAAATTGTTCTGCAGAGATATTGGATGCAATTAATGAAGCACCGATTGCCCACCACGTTAAGGTGCCTTCTGCCAGAAAGAATGCTTTAGCATCCTGTTCATCTTTTTTTCGCTTGTGGTAGATGGAGTATCCATATCCGGCAACAACAAGGAAATAGATGATAAAAACTACATAGTCTGTAGTCGCTAAACTATTATTCATAATTTAAATATTTGGTTAGATTTGGAATGGTGTTTTAGTGATTATTGATTTGATAATAAACTTCGTTCCATTTCAGCTCATTGCGGAACTGGTTAATGTTGGTGTTATTGTCGATTCCAACATATTCTATTCCTGCAATATCTGCAAAATCTGTCAAATGTTCAGCTGTTAAATTCTGACTGTAGCAGGTGTGGTGTGCTCCACCGGCATAGATCCACGCTGCACATCCTGTTTTCATATCCGGCTGCGGTTTCCATAATACCCGTGCAACAGGTAATTTCGGTAAATCCTCATTAGATTCCACGCCATCCACTACATTGACCAGCATTCGGAACCTGTTTCCCATATCTACGATGGATGCATTTAAAGCCGGGCCATTTGCTGCATTAAAGATCAGCCTTACAGGATCTGCTTTTCCTCCTATCCCAAGGGGATGTATTTCGCATTTGATTGGTCCTTTGGCCAATGCTGCATCAACTTCCAGCATATGAGAACCTAAAACAAAAGAATTGTCTGGCGTGAAATTATAGGTGTAATCTTCCATAAATGCATTAGCTCCTTCCAGACCGCTGCCCATTACTTTCATAGTGCGTACCAAAGCTGCTGTTTTCCAGTCGCCTTCTCCTGCGAAACCGTATCCATCGCTCATTAAACGTTGCACGGCAATACCCGGTAGTTGTGCCATCCCATGCAGATCTTCAAATGTATCTGAGAAGCCTTTGAAGTTCCCGTTTTCCAGAAAATTACGGAGTCCGATTTCGATTTTTGCTGCTTCCCTTAATGAAGCATGTTGTGCACCACCCTTAATTAAAGTTTCTGCTAAAATATAGCTGTCGGCATATTCTTTAACCAGTTTGTCGATATCAGCATCTGCAGTCTGATTAATCACTGCTACCAGGTCGCCGATTCCGTAAGTATTGCAGGAGAATCCAAATTTAATTTCAGCCTCTACTTTATCACCTTCGGTTACCGCCACGTTACGCATATTGTCTCCAAAACGGGCAAATTTAGCACCTTGCATATCAAACCATCCAGCTGCTGCTCTTAACCAGGTATTTACGCCTTCGCGTACCTGCGGATCTTCCCAGTGGCCGGCAATTACCTTTCTGTTGATACGCATTCTTGACATAATGAAACCAAATTCACGGTCTCCATGAGCACTCTGGTTCAGGTTCATAAAATCCATATCCATTGTACTCCATGGGATATCACGATTAAACTGCGTATGTAAATGCAATAGTGGTTTTTGCAGAGTTTTTAAACCACCGATCCACATTTTTGCAGGTGAGAACGTATGCATCCAGGCAATAATACCAATACAGTTTTCTGCATTGTTTGCCTGCTGACAGATCGCATATATTTCCTCGTGAGTTTTCACAGTAGGCTTGAAGACGATCTTAACCGGAATCTGCGGTGAGTCGTCCAATGCTTTTGCGATCTGCTGGGAATGTTCGGCAACTTGTCTTAAAGTTTCTTCTCCGTATAAATGCTGGCTTCCGGTAATAAACCAGGCTTCGAATTGTTTGAGGTTGGTTGTCATAGTTTCTATTTATTGGCCGTAATAGGAATCAACACCGTGTTTCCTGTCATAATGTTTTTTAATTAATGCATCTTTCATTGGTCGTACTTCCCTGTTAATCTGTTCGGTCAGAAAAGCCATTTTAGCCAGTTCTTCTACAACAGCGCTGTTATAAACTGCTTTGTCTGCCGTTTTGCCCCAGGTAAAAGGCGCATGGTTTCCTACCAGTATCATTTCTACTTCAGTATAACTTAAACCTGATTCTTTTAAATGATCTATGATCTGAAAACCAGTTTCGTACTCATAATTCCCTTTTATCTTCTCATCGCTCATCGGTGGCGCACAAGGAATACTGGCAGTGGTATGGTCAGCATGTGTTGTCCCGTAAACAGGAATAGACTTTAGAGATTGCGCCCAGGCAGTTCCGTAAGTGGAATGTGTATGCACAATGCCCCCTATTTCTTCCCAATGTTTGTAAAGCACTGCATGCGTTTTTGTATCAGATGACGGTCTGAGGTCGCCCTCTACTGTATTGCCATCAAAATCTACAATCACCATATTTGCGGGCGACAGTTCTTCGTAAGGAACGCCGCTGGGTTTTATAGCAAATACTTTTTTCTCCCGGTCTGCTGCACTGGCATTGCCGAAAGTAAAAAGTACCAATCCGAGTTGAGGCAGCTTCATATTGGCGGCGTAAGCTTTCTCCCTGATATCCTGATAAGTATTCATGGTTTCTTATTGTTTTTAATTGAATTCATGAGCTTGCAGGCCCGGTTATTCATGACTTGTATTTTGTTCTATATAATTTCCCAAAGATTTGTAGCGCGGATACCGGTTTGCATAATAAGCAGCATCCTCTTCGTTAGGATAGTATTCTGCATCAAAGCCACTTCCCATACCTTTCATGGCTTTTTCTACTGTCGGATAAATTCCTGCTACTACCGCAGCGAACATTGCTGCACCTAATGCGCAGGTATGTTCAAATTGATGAATCCTGATAGGCATATTCAATACGTCAGCCATCATTTGCATGATATAAGGTGATTTTTTGGCAACTCCGCCTATGCCAATGATTCCTTTAACAGGGATTCCTTCTGCTATAAAACGGTCAACTATATTTTTTGCGCCAAAACAGGTGGCTTCTGCAAGTGCCCTGAACATTCCTGGCGCGTCAGTACCCAGGTCCATATTGATTAAGGCACCTTTTAATTCCTGATTTGCATCAGGAGTTCTGCGGCCATTAAACCAGTCAATCCCAAGCTCATCGTCTTCACTTTTTGGTAAAAGTGCAGCCTGCCTGCTTAACTCGGGGATGATCTTTGCCATTAATTCTTCTTCCAGTGCTTTTGCAGTGGTGCTGTCAATTAAAGAAGATTCCTGCAGTAAATTTTTTAAGGGCCAGCTGACTATGTTTTTAAACCAGGCATAGGTATCGCCAAAAGCTGATTGTCCGGCCTCGAGTCCAAGCATACCTGGAATGACTGAACCATTTACCTGACCACAGATACCTCTGATTAATTTGCCTGAAATATCAACAGTAGGTGCTACCAGTATATCGCAGGTAGAAGTACCCATCACCTTACTCAGGTGATAAGGTTCGATTTGGCCCCCTACAGCACCCATATGTGCATCGAAAGCACCCACACCCACAACTACTGAGGTATTAAGGCCAAGTATATCAGCCCATTCCTGGCTTAAATTGCCTGCAGCCTCATCAGATGTATAGGTATCTTTATATAAACGATCAGTAAAGCCGTCAAGCAAGGGATCCAGAGAAGTGAAAAATTCGTTAGGCGGTAAGCCATCAAATTCTTCTGCCCATAAAGCTTTATGGCCCGCGGCACAGCGACTCCTTTTCATTTCTTTTACATCATTACCACCGGTTAATAAGAAAGGGATCCAGTCGCAATGTTCCACCCATGAATAACAGGCAGCTCTTACCTGTTCATCCTTACGTAAGGTTCTCAGTAGTTTTGCCCAGAACCATTCAGAAGAATAAATTCCGCCGCAATAATCAAGATAGTTGATGTCAGATGTTAAGGCATGTGCATTGATCTGTGCCGCTTCTTTTACCGCGGTATGGTCTTTCCACAATACGAACATCGCATGCGGGTTTTCCTGAAATTCAGGAAGCAGGGCCAGAGGAGTTCCGGCTGCATTTACAGCAACGGGAGTAGAACCTGTAGTGTCAACAGCTATGGCCTTAACTGCTGCTGCAATACTTTCTCCACCTGCTTTGCGAATACATTCTTTGATTGTATGTGTCAGCCCCTCTGTATAATCCAGCGGATGTTGTCTGAACTGATTAACGGCAGGATCGCAATACAATCCTTTTTGCCATCTCGGATAATTGAATACTGAAGATGCAATCTCTTCGCCATTTGTCGCGTTTACCAGGACAGAGCGAACAGAATCTGACCCATAATCCACACCTATTACGTACATATTTGGTTCCATTAAATAATTAAATGTCTAATTAACGTTTAATTATTTAGTAAATGAAATATTAGCCAAAAATATTTGTAAAATTAATGGTGTGAAGCAATTGAGGTATAATCCGGATCTTAGCTGATCAGATTCTCCGGATTGGGAATGAAATTTAAAAACGCCTGGAATTTTGCTTTGTACTTTTTCTTATCCAGCTTAAAATAAAATGCCCCTTTTTTAGAATTCGATTTGTCTTTTTCTTCCAGTTTGATCAGCAGACCGGTTGAGGTGAGTTTCCTGATGAAATTCCTGTTGTCAATCTTTGTATTGTAAACCCCTTCATATAAACTTTGCAGTTGCGGGATAGTAAATTGTTTTGGCAGTAATTCGAATAGAAGGGGATGCAGCGCTGCTTTATATCTTATTTTCTTTTTCGCAATTTCTACCATCTCCTCATGATCAAAAATCAGCTTAGGCATTTCATTAACAGGAAACCATTCTGCGTGATAGCGGTCGTTCAACTGGGTTTCGTATTTATGAATATCAATTAAGGCGAAATAAGCTACAGATACCACGCGTTCTTTAGGATCCCTTCCCGGAGTGCCGAAAGCTTGCAGCTGTTCCAGGTATACACCATCAAGACCGGTTAATTGCAGCAGAATTTTATTGGCGGCTTCATCCAGACTTTCATTTTCTTCAATAAAGCCTCCCATCAGACTCCATTTGTCTTTTTCCGGTTCAAATCCTCTTTTGATGAGCAGGATCTTTAAGTTTTCTCCATCAAATCCAAAAATGATGCAATCTACTGCAAGCAGCATCCTGGTTTCTGTCGTATAGTCGATCATTAAACTTTAATTAGGTATAGCAGATTATGCAATATATTAGATAAAAGATTTATAAGTACAAAATAATCA
Organism: Pedobacter sp. MR2016-24; assembly: GCF_026239655.1. GTDB lineage: Bacteria > Bacteroidota > Bacteroidia > Sphingobacteriales > Sphingobacteriaceae > Pedobacter. Next base: position 533,687 of record NZ_JAPIVO010000001.1, read on the forward strand.
TAAATATATTAATCGTTGTTTTGACGGTTAATGTAAAATTATCTAATTTGCCGCTGACTATTTATAAACTGTAAAGAATAATTATGAAAACGAACCACAAGATTTTTATTGCGGCACTACTAGTGTCAGGCGCACTGGCCGGTTGCAATCCTTCGGAAAAAAAAGCTGCATCTGCAGATAGCTCAACAGTTAAAACGCTGCCGGATTCGGGTGCATTTGCAGGTACAACGGATCAGAAGAAAACACATTTATTTGTATTAAAGAATAAGGATGGGGCAGAGGCTGCGATTACAAATTTTGGCGGACGCTTGGTTTCATTGCTGGTAAAAGATAATAAAGGAGCACTGGTGGATGTGGTTTTAGGGCATGACAGTCTGAAATCTTATCAGCGAAAGGAAGAGTTTTTCTTTGGTGCCCTGATCGGACGATATGGAAACAGAATTGCGAAAGGTAAATTTACACTGGATGGTAAGTCTTATCAACTGGAAGTGAATGATGGTAAAAATACATTACATGGGGGTTTCAATGGCTTTTATAAAAAAGTGTGGGAAGGTAAACAGCTCGATGACCATACGCTTGAACTGAGTTATGTGTCTAAAGATGGAGAAGGCGGCTACCCGGGCACTTTAAACGTAAAGGTGACCTATTCCCTGGAAGATGATAATTCCCTGAAAATTGCCTATAGTGCTACTACCGATAAAGCTACAGTAGTTAATTTGACTAATCATGCCTACTTTAACCTTAACGGAGCCGGAAATGCAACGATCACTGATCATTTGCTTACGCTGGAAGCGGATGAATATACACCTGTAGATACCACTTTGATTCCAACGGGAAAATTGCAGAAAGTAGCTGGTACAGCATTCGATTTTACCAAACCAAAACTGATAGGTGCCGAAATTGATGCAAATGATCCCCAGTTAAAAAATGGAAAAGGTTATGATCATAACTGGGTGTTGAGAAAAGGTACAGGATTACGTAAAGCAGCTACGCTAGAAAGTACTAAAACAGGTATTGTTATGGAGGTACTGACAGAAGAGCCGGCTATCCAGTTTTACAGTGGCAATTTCCTGACTGATCAAATGAATTATGGTAAGGGAGGTGCAACTTATGGTTACCGCTCAGCCTTATGTCTGGAAACCCAGCATTTCCCTGATTCACCCAACCAGCCATCTTTTCCTTCAACAGTATTGAAGCCTGGTCAGGAATACAAGACGGTGTCTGTTTATAAATTTTCTGTAAAAAAATAAACTCTTTGAAACAGGATGACAGTTTATTCTATTAATAGAGTGTTACCAATAAAATCTAAACATGGATTCAAATCTTAAAATCGAAGAATTAGCAATAAATACCGTTCGTACTTTATCAATTGATGGCGTACAGAAAGCAAATTCGGGTCACCCTGGTATGCCTATGGGCGCTGCTCCTATGGGGCACGTATTGTATTCACATTATATGAACTTTAATCCTAAAAACCCTGACTGGGCAAATAGAGACAGGTTTATTTTGTCTGCAGGTCATGGTTGTATGTTACAGTACAGTCTGTTGCACCTTACCGGGTTTAATGTAACTATAGACGATCTGAAAAACTTTCGCCAGCTTAACAGTAAAACTGCTGGTCACCCTGAATACGGTTTGATTGATGGGGTTGACGTAACTACTGGTCCATTGGGACAGGGCTTTGCAAATGGAGTTGGCTTTGCTATCGGACAAAAGAATTTAGCGGCAAGATACAATAAACCGGGATTTGAGCTGTTCGACTATAATATTTATGCAATTTGCAGTGATGGTGATATGATGGAAGGGGTTACTTCCGAAGCAGCTTCGCTTGCTGGTCACCTTGAACTGGGCAATATGATTTATCTTTACGATGATAACCATATTTCTATTGAAGGCAGTACCGATATCGCATTCAATGAAGATGTAGCGAAACGTTTCGAAGCTTATAACTGGCATGTGCAGACAGTAGAGGATGGCAATGATATCACGGCTATCATTAATGCCGTTCGCAATGCGAAGGCAGAGAAACAAAAGCCGTCACTCATTAAAGTACGTACACAAATTGCTTACGGTAGTCCGAATAAAGTAAATACAGCTGGTTCACATGGATCGCCATTGGGTGCAGATGAGATCAGGCTCGTTAAAGAATTTTTCGGCTTTAACCCTGATGAGTCATTTGCAGTTCCCGCGGAAGCAGCGGCCTATTATGCAGCAGCCGGTGAAAAAGGAACAAAAGCTAACCAGAAATGGGACGAACTTTTCGAACAATACAGAGCGGAGTTTCCTGAACTTGCAGCAGAATATGAATTGGCTGCATCGGGCGAGCTTCCGGCAAACTGGAAAGAATCTCTTCCTGTATTCGCCCCTTCTAAAGATAAAATGGCTACGCGTCAGGCTTCAGGAAAGGTTTTGAATGCTATAGTTGACAGTCTGCCCGGATTAATCGGTGGAGCTGCGGATTTAGCGCCTTCAACTGAGACAAACCTGAAGAAACATAATTCCTTCACTTCAGAAGACAGAAGCGGACGTAATTTTCACTTTGGTATCCGCGAGCATGCCATGGGATCAGCGTTAGTTGGTCTGGCGCTGACTAAAGGTGTAATTCCTTTTGGTGCTACCTTTCTGATGTTCTCTGAATATATGCGTCCGCCGATCCGTCTGGCCGCAATTATGAAGATCCGTCCGATTTTCGTTTACACGCATGATAGTATTGGTTTAGGAGAGGATGGAACTACACATCAGCCAGTAGAGCAATTGATTTCACTGCGTTCTATTCCAAATATCACGGTGATCCGACCCGCAGATGCAAATGAAACTGCACATGCATGGCGTGTTGCATTAGAGCATAAAGACGGTCCGGTAGTACTGGTATTTACGCGACAAGGTTTGCCTGTGCTTGATCAGGATAAATATGGTAAAGCTGAAGGTTTGGAAAAAGGTGCTTATATCCTGTCAGAGCCAGAAGGTCGGCCAGAACTGATTCTTATAGCTACAGGATCTGAAGTTGCACTCATTATGGATGCCCAGGCGAAACTGAAAGAAGAAGGAATTGCAGCGCGTGTAGTGAGCATGCCATCATGGGAATTATTCGAAAAACAGGATGCTGCTTATAAAGAAGAAGTGTTTCCAAAAGCAATCAGAAAACGCCTTGCTGTGGAAACAGGTTCACCATTGGGCTGGCATAAATATGTTACCGATGAGGGTGATATTATTGCAATGAATACTTTCGGAGAATCTGCACCTGCAGAAGAGCTGTATAAAGTATTTGGCTTTACGATTGACAATGTAGTGGGCAAAGCCAAAGCATTATTAGGTAAATAGTCATCTGTTCTGAAATAAAAGAAGGGGTATCTGTTCATTTCAAATGACAGATACCCCTTTTATTTAGAGATCAATTTATACTGTATGTGCGATGATACGCAGCATATTTTAGTTTACATCAAACCACAATCTGGTAGTGAGCAAATCTGCTCCCTGATGTGCAACAGCAGCTTTGTATCCTTCGGGATTTAAAGATTGCTCCGTTCCGGGATAGATAAAACGAACCGGAATCTTTCCTCCAAGCGAACCTGCAACCGCAGGAGTAAGTACTGGATAGTCAAGCCTCCTCCATTCTGAGAAGGCTTCTAAACCCTGCCCGAATAGTGCAATCCATTTCTGCTCGCCAATTGATTTTTTATAATTTGCGGCATCATACTTTACAGCAGGCAAATCCTGGTATGCAGCAATCTGCGTGGTATTCGAAATTCCATACTGCAGAAAAGAAGCTTCAATAGCGAGGTTATATAAGGTAGCCGGGTTCTCGCTGGTAAATCCTCTTGCCGCAGCTTCTGCACGGTCAAATAATACTTCAGCATAACTGATAATTACAGCCGGAGCTTTTGGCGCTGTAAAATAAGCACCAGGCTTGGATGTACTTGTCAGCAGTTTAGAAGCATCACCTGCTAGTAAACCATTCTGTAAACCTGTATATAATTGGGTAGCTGATGCTTTGGCTGCATAGACAGGTAAGCGGGGATCATTCAGTGTAACCAGCTTATCCACAATCGTATTACTGATTCTGTAATCATCTCTTGTATCAAAAAGGTTGCTGATCGGATTCTGATTTGGAGAATCTGAATAAACCAATTGTGCATTTTCTGCAGTTGCATTGATGTAGCCGGTTCCTTCCGCTTGTATTTCTGCAATCGTCTGCCTGGCTGTTTCTGGTTCACGGTCTGCAATGCGTAAGGCAATCCTTAAGCGAAGTGAGTTAGCCAGTTTTTTCCATGATACAATTGTATTGTTATAAATAATATCTCCGGCAATTGCCTTTCCTGCAGGATCAAGTAAGGACTGTGCTGCTTTTAGATCTGCAAGCACACCCAGATAAACATCCTTTTGCGCATCATATTTTGGCGTAAGGTATTGATCAATATTTCCCGCTTGTGAATAGGGAATGTCACCATAGGCGTCGGTCAGTAGGCTGAAGACCCAGGAGCGAAGAACCAGTGCTACCCCTTTGTAGTTTGGATTTGATTGTGCGTCAGCAAGTTTAATCAGCTGATTCAGATTCACCACACCCTTACTGAAACCTTCCGTCCATAAGTCCTGAAAATCTGAATTCGCATAGATATACCGGTCCGGATCCGTGTACTGTACTTTTGCCCAATGCTGTACAAACAACAGGCTTGAATTCATATTATTGGTTGTTCCCCAATAGGTATCTGAAGAACTTTTAATCGCACCTGTTAACAGATAATCAGGTTGCGCTTTTTCAGCTGCATTTGGGTTGATATTCGTTTCGTCTAATGTTTTCTTGCATGAACTCAATGCCAGCAGAAAAATACCTGATAAGAAAAGGGATATATGTTTTGTCTTCATGATTTTAGAATTTGAAATTAAGGTTGAAACCAAGGGAGCGTACAGAAGGTAGACCCAGATCTTCCAGACCTTGTCCGTTACCAGTGTTAAACGCAGTTTCCGGATCAATATTAGGGACATCTTTATGTATAATAAAGAGGTTCCTGCCTACTAAGGATATGGCTGCACTTTGTATACCAAGCGATTTGATCCACTGTGCCGGCAGGGTATAACCCAGTTTTACTTCTCTTAGTTTCACATAAGTTGCACTGTATACAAAAGCCTCGTCTGCATTGGTAAAGCCTTTGTAATATTGTTGTGCAGGTAAAATAGTGGTGTTTGCTGTACCATCTGCCAGAACTCCCTGGAATACCATTCCGTCATCGTATACGGTAGCTCCTGCTGGTGCAGCAGTACCAGGAGAAAGTCCTATTGCTTTACCAGCTGTGTTATTTCCTGCATAGTAGTAATTCAATCCTCCATTTTCTGCACCGCGTCCCGGCAGGGTGGAGGCAAGTACACCGGTGTAAGTACCTGTCCGGTTCGTATTGGAATAAATTTTACCACCTACATGGGCATCTACCAGCACACTCAGATTAATTCCTTTATAAGCGAAGCTGTTTGTAATTCCACCAATCCAGTCAGGCGTATATTTTCCAAGAATCTGTTTACTTGCACTGATAGTTGGTGTTCCGTCTGCTTTTACAATAATCTCACCAGCAGCATCTCTCACAAATGCAGTTCCAAATAGGGTACCGTAAGGCTGGCCGACTGTTGCCAAAACTTGTACTGTTCTGTTAGTACCCAAAACAAAGCTTTGGACATTCTCATAGAGTGATTTTACTTCTGAACGGTTTCTTGAATAGTTAAGACTGATATCCCAGGTAAAATCCTTTGTTTTGATTGGTGATACGCCCAGTTGTGCTTCAAGACCTTTGTTATTAATTGTTCCGCCATTAACTAATTTTTGGCTATATCCTGTTGAGGGACTGACATCCAGGTTTAGAATCTGGTCCACACTGTTTGTATTGTACACACCAATATCCGCATGAACCCTATTGTTAAATAGGCCAACTTCTATACCTGCTTCTGCAGACTTGGTTGTTTCAGGTTTCAGGTTTGGATTGAGGTTTACCTTATTGAGTAACTGTTGCGGATTGCCATTAAATGGCGCTTTGAAATCATATGTATTGATCAATTGATAAGGGGTAGCATCTTTTCCTACTTTAGACCAGCCACCGCGGATTTTAGCGAAACTAAGGGTATTACTTTTGATGTCAAATGCTTCAGTAAGAATAAAACTTCCGTTTACCGAAGGATAAAAATAAGAGCGGTTTTTTGCCGGCAGGGTAGTGGACCAGTCATTTCTGGCAGTTAAATTCAGGTAAGCATAATTTCTGAAACCCAATTGTGCAGAACTGAATGCACTATATACTTTTTGTTTGGTATAAACATTAGAAGAGATCAGTGCATCGCGGGAATTACTTAAAGTATATAACCCGTTAACGGCAAGCTTGGAGGCCAGCTGATCATTATTTTCTAAAGTTGTGGTCCTGATATTTCCACCCGCAAGGATATCCAGATTGAAATCATCATTCAGTTTCCTGCTGAAATCCAGGCGGCCTTCTGTATTGTTTTCATTAAATGTATAGGCATCTTCTTCATAGGAGCCAAAAGGTGTACCATTGGTACCATAGGCTACCTTGATTTTTCTGCGGTCTGTATAGTAGTCATTCCCGGTTCTGAAATTAGCTGATAAACCATCAATGATCTTATAGTTTAATTCAGCACTTCCTATAAACCTGTTACGAACCTGCCCTACAGTGTTTTCATAAGCAATAAAATAAGGGTTGCTGTAATAACTGTTGTTCCAGTTGATGTTATTTCCATTCTCATCCTGATAGTTTTTCAACTGATCAATATCTACCTGACGACCAAACCAGGTAAACTGAAGCATGGTGCTACTTGCTCTTTTTCCTCCGGCACCAGGAAGATTGGCTGCATTGCTGCTGATATAGTTAGCTAATGCGTTGAAAGTAAGTTTAGGCGTAATCTTGTAAGAAGTATTCAGCATAAAAGAGTTTTTCGACTGCGAAGAGTTCGGAATTACACCTTTCTGATCTGTATTGTTATAAGAAAAACGCAGGTCGTACTTATCGCCGGAACCTGATATGGCAATGCCATTATTCAAAGTACGTCCCGTATCGAAAAAATCGCGCACATTATCCGGATGCGCTACAAACGGTACTGCTACACCATTCGAAAAGAATTGTGTAATCAGTCTTCCATCCAATCTTGGTCCCCAGCTTTCATCCACGCCATCGTTGATACTGCCAACTCCATCTTTACCATTAACGTATTTAAACTGACCATTCAGTCCCTGTCCGTATGAGTTCTGGTAATCTGGTAAAGTCAGTAAAGTAGAAAATGTAGCATTGGAATTTACGCTGATGCCTAAGCCTTTGGTATTTTTACCTTTCTTGGTAGTGATCAGAATTACCCCGGCAGCGGCTCTTGAACCATATAAGGCTGCTGCATTCGGCCCCTTTAAGACCGTCATGCTTTCTATATCTTCAGCGTTGACATCAGAAATTGTATTGGCAAAATCCCTTGATCCGGCGTTGCCCAGGTTCTGTGTATTGTCTACCGGAATACCATCAATCACAAACAAAGGCTGGTTATTTCCTGAAATGGAAGTTTCCCCACGAATGATAATTCTGGAAGAACCCATGTCACCCTGACTATTGGTGGTTTGCACTCCGGCGATCTTTCCTGATAAAGCATTCACCAGATTGGCTTCTTTAGCTTCAGAAATATCTTTTGATTTCAGTTCCTGAATGGTATATCCTAAAGATTTTTTCTCTTTAGAAATGTTTAATGCCGTAACGACTACTTCACTAAGTGCATTAGCTGCTTCAGCCAGCTGAACGTTAAGTGCAGTTTTTTCTGCAGTTACCCTGATCTCCTGAGTACCAAATCCAATTGAGATAATTCTCAGAATATCATTCGGATTTGCAGTAATACTGAATTTACCATTCACATCGGTTTGCGTACCCGTGGTGCTACCTTTAATATTGATACTTACCCCGGGCAGGGGAAGTCCGTTTGATTTCTCGGTTACCGTACCGGAAATTTTAACAGACTGCGCTACCGCCGTCTGAAAAATTAAAAAGGATAAGACAATCCCTAATAAGTATTTGTAAGTTTTGGACATAATTTTAATGAATTAAATTTTGGGTACATCAATTCCATGACTAACATCGCTATGTTTCCCTAGCGGCTAATCTTAAGATATAATGAAAGAATATTTGGGGTGTTTGTGTTTACTGGATTAACAGCAATATAGACGGCACATATGCATGAGATGGAGACTATTCGTATGTCTGCCAAAAGAGGGAGAGCTGTTGCTCAGTTTTAATTTCTTACTGTCTGTTTTCATTGCTTGTTTAATTGATACGTTATTGAATTGTATTTCATGTAATCAGTCATCAATGATTAATCTGCTTACTCAGAACTACTGCTTATCTTCTCTGCATTTTGCGGATAAGGTTAGCACCTTTTACTAATGTATAGGTTGCTAAGACTTCAAAGGGCCTTTCCCTCGGTCTTTCTGGATAAGTAAAAAATCAATGAACGTCTAATTCTTTGGCAAAGATATCAATTATCTACTAAATCTATAGTATTTATGTCTTTATTTGTTTTTCTGAGATTGGGGAGACAATTGATCACATAGCTCTAATTGAAAGGGGGGGTAATTTTAAGGGAATATGAACGCAAACGCAAAAAAACTCCAGTAGGACTGCTCGTATGATGATGAGGCCTACCGGAGTGATCAGGTTTTATTCTTCAGCGGAGCCGGCCGACATAGATTGCAGGTAAAAAGCGCCTTTTGTGACTATTTTCACATTTTCAGCGAGTTGATGAAGTGGATTGATCTGTATAAACCCTAATTCAGTTACACCTGTTCTTACCTCTGTTTTTACAAAATTTACAGCCGGCTTACTTTCTGCTGTTACTACAAAAATGTATTCTTTACCTTCCGAACGGATCACTGCATCAACTGGTACGGCCGGTTTTAGTTCTGTTCCCACGCTGATTAATGCGGTCACATACATCCCTGGTATCAAATTCTGATGTGCTGTATTCTTAATTACGGCATGTACAATTACACCCTTGCTTTCATTTTCAAATGACTTATTGATTCCATTTATGGTTCCGCGGATTTGCTGATTCTCCTGGTTGGTCAACATGAAATCTACTGACTGACCAATTTTTACCTTCATCAGGTCTTTCTCAAAAACGATCAGGTCACAATGGATCTTTGAATTATCTACTACTTCCATAATAGACGTTCCTGGTTGGACAAATGCACCAGTATTAGCCGTTATTTGTCCGACAGTACCACTAATTGGAGATAACAGTGGAAATTGTGAGATAATATTTCCTCCTGATATTTTTCCGATAGCAATGCCCATCTGACGCAACTGACTTTCAAATGCTGAAATACGTGCCCGCTCGGAATTGTAGTTTGCTGCGGCCGACTGATAAAATTTTCCTGTTCCGGCGCCTGCAGCTTTTAACTGCTTCTGCCGCTCGTATTCTGCCGCTACATAGCTGAAGTTATTTTTTGCAGTCAGATACTCCTGCTGAATTCTGATCAGATCCTGATTCTCAATTGTTGCGAGTACCTGTCCCTTTCTGACCTGCTGGCCTTCCAGCACGGTAATCTTCCGGATTATTCCACCAGATAGCACACTTACGTCTGCTTTATTCTGCGGGGGTACAGCAAGCTGTCCATTTGCTTTAACAATGGTATTCAGATTCTTTTGTTCTATCTCACCGATACTAATGCCCACGGATTGCATCTGCTCGTTTGTAAGTGATAAAGCGGTTGTTTTATCTTCTTCCGCTGGTTGCTGTTTTTCCTTACCTTCATCAGAAGTCCCGCCCGAACAAGAAAGGAAAAATAGGACAGAGAAGATAAAGAAGACGGATTTATATTTTATGAATTTCATGTTATTCTCCTTTTAAAAATTGTAGCTGGATAGCCGATTGGTTTAAGTGATCTACGGCTGTGATGTACGATAGTTTATTTTGTATGGCTGAAGAAATATTCTGGATATACTCTACATAACCTATTTCGCCCAGATCGAATGAGACCTGTGTAATCCGCAATTGTTCATCTGCCTGTTTGAGTCCGGCAGCCTGATAATAAGTTATTGCCTGCCTGAAGTTTTGATATTGCTGTAACTCCTGCTCATATTTCAGACGTACCAGCGACTGACTTTGCTCAAAATTTGTCTGCGCAATTTTCCCTGCCAGTTGTTCCCCTTTTATGCGTGACTTATTTGCCTGGGTAAACACTGGTATAGCTAATCCGACTTGTATACCTGCGATTCTTGTTCCGGGAAAATAGCCGCGGTTTGTGCCTGCAGGATTGAAGGAGTTGATGACGAGCTGCTGGCTATAACCTACAACGAAATCAGGCATGCCTTTTGATTTTTCTACTTTTACACGAGCATTGGCAACGGTAACATGTTGAAGTTCATATTTCAGCTGGCTGTTTTCTGCGAGGGCGATTGTATCATCTGCCGCAGTAATCAGGAGTGGTAAGTGGTTTTCAGCAAAGACCACCCGTTCCTTTGTGTTTAACAGCTGTTGCAGGACAAGTTCGTGGCTTCTTAATTCTGCCTGTGCCGCCAACCTGGCTAACTGAATCTCCTGATATTTATTCCTTGCGCTCATCAATTCCAGATTGGAAGTTTCTCCGGATTTAAAACGGACTTCAGACTTTTTGATAAAGCTCGTATAAAGGCTATCCTGGTAATTCAGCAGGCGCAAAATTTCCCTTTGAGCTAAGCAACCGAAATAAGCCTGTCTGACACTCCTGGTGATTTCTGTTCTTAACTGATTACCTGCAAGTTTGCTCAGGTTTGTCTGCTGAATGAGCAGTTTCTTTTGATTTTTATATAAACCGGGCCATGCAAAACTCTGTGTTACGCCCACTGCGTTATCCATATTTCCGCCACTTGTAGGGTCTTGTGTTAACATGAGCTCTGTTTTAGGAATATCCAAAGCCGACTTTTGAAGTAGGCGTGATTGTGAGATGGTCAATTCGGAAGACCGCAGCTGTAAATTATTTTTCAGGCTCAAGGCAATTATACTGTCCAGCGTAAGTCCTTTATCCTGCGCACTGACTGGAGTTGCCAGTCCTAAGCCTATTATCATCAATAGGATCAGGACAGCTTTAGGTGTTTGCTTATCCGAATTTTTCTGACCATTCACTCTTTCCCTGCCATTAAATAAGATGTATAAACAAGGCAGAACAAATAATGTGAGAATGGTTGCCGTAAGTAATCCGCCAATCACTACCGTAGCTAATGGGCGCTGTACCTCCGCACCTGCGCTGGATGATAAAGCCATTGGCAGAAAACCAAAAGAAGCCACCGCTGCGGTCATCAATACCGGCCTTAAGCGTAATCTGGTTCCATGCAGCACGCGCTGATAAACATCATCCATCCCTTCTTCTTTCAGCTGGTTGAACTGGCCGATGAGCACAATGCCATTTAATACGGCCACACCAAACAGCGCGATAAAACCGACACCGGCAGAAATGCTAAAAGGCATGTCTCTCAACAGCAAGGCCGCTATCCCACCCATGGCAGCCAATGGTACAGCTGTAAATATCAGCATACTCTGCTTGAAGGATCTGAAAGTCACAAAAAGCAAAGTAAGGATAAACAGTAATGCAGCCGGCACTGCAATCATCAGCTTTTGTTTTGCTGCCTGCAGGTTCTGGAACTGACCGCCGTAAGTAAGATAATACCCTGACGGTAACTTAATGTGCGCATCAACCAGCTGCTGAATCTCTTCCACTGTTCTTTCCACATCCCGGCCCTTGATATTGAAACCTACAAAAATTCTTCTTTTACCATCTTCGCGAGACACCTGGGCGGGTGCATCTTTAAAGGAGATATCCGCTACCTGGCTTAAAGGGACTTTATTGCCGGATGATAAAGGAATGAGCAGGTTTTGCACATCGGAGATGTTTTGTCTCAATGCTGATTGTAACCGCACTACCATATCAAAGCGTTTTTCTCCTTCAAATACTACCCCGGCCACATTTCCTGCAAATGCGGTGCGTAAAATCATATTGATGGCACTAATATTTAGTCCGTATTGCGCCATCTTGTCGCGGTTATAATTTACGGTGATCTGGGGTAAACCACTTACCTTCTCTACATAAGGCTCCGTAAGGCCTGCCACAGGGGTGATTAATCTGGCGATTTTATCAGCTTCCAGCGCAAGCACATCGAGGTCATCGCCGTAGATCTTAATGGCAACATCCTGCCTGATTCCTGTCATCAGTTCATTAAAGCGCATTTGCATCGGCTGCGTAACCTCTACGTTAATTCCGGGAATGACCGATAGTGTTTCTTCCATCTTCTCCATCATTTCTTCACGTGTAGCTGCAGAAGTCCATTCCTCTTTAGGTTTCATGGCCAGCATCATATCCCCGCGTTCCATAGGCATGGGATCTGTGGGGATTTCGGAACTGCCAATACGTGTTACCGCCTGTTTCAATTCCGGAAATTTTGCTTTCAGCAATTGCTCTGCTTTGCCGAAAGTTTTCACTACTTCAGATAAAGAAGTCCCCTGCATCATCGCAATTTCTACTGTCAGATCTCCCTCTTCCAGGGTGGGGATAAACTCACCACCCATGCGGTTAAAGGCCCATAACGACAGACCAAAGAGTAGAAACGTAACGATCACTATGCTTTTTTTACTGCGCAGTACCTTCACCAGCACACGCTGATAATGTTGTTGAAGAAAACTGATCAGGCGGTCTGAGATCGTTGTCTGATGTACCGTGTTTTTGCTTAATATCAAAGCACTCATCATCGGTACGTAAGTAAGTGATAAAATAAAGGCACCCAGAATGGCAAAAACTACGGTCTCTGCCATTGGCCTGAACATCTTTCCTTCAATGCCTACCAGCGCGAAAAGCGGCAGGTAAACCACCAGGATAATGATCTCGCCAAAAGCTGCACTGCTTCTGATTTTAGATGCTGCAGTATATACTTCTGTATCCATCTCTGCCTGCGATAACCTGGGTTTATCCGGAAACAGTTTGCTCTCCGTCAGCCGGAAAACGATAGCTTCAACGATAATTACTGCACCGTCTACTATCAATCCGAAATCTATTGCACCCAAACTCATCAGATTGCCCGATACGCCAAATAAGCGCATCATCGCAAAAGCAAAAAGCATCGCTAAAGGAATCACGGAAGCAACCACTAAACCTGCGCGCAGATTACCGAGTAAAAGAACCAATACCAGTACGACAATCAAGGCCCCTTCCAGCAGGTTAGTTTTTACAGTGCCAATTGCGCGACCCACCAGTTCCGTCCTGTCAATAAAAGGTTCAATCACCACTCCCTCGGGCAATGATTTCCGGATTTGTACAATCCGCTCCTTTACATTTCTGATCACCTGGTTAAAGTTCTCTCCTTTTAACATCAGGGTAACTCCGGCAACTACTTCGCCTTCGCCATTTCTGGTGACTGCCCCATAGCGGGTTGCGCTGCCAAACTGTACTTTCGCAATATCACGGATGAGTACCGGGGATTCCCCATTTGTTTTGACTACAATTTTACCGATATCTTCCAGTGATTGTACCTGTCCGAGTCCCCTGATAAAATATACATTACTCTGTTGTTCTATATAAGAGCCCCCGGTATTTTCGTTATTCCGTTCGAGCGCCTCATAAACATCAGGAATTGTTAATCCTAACGAATTCAGCTGGTCATTGTCCAGCGCAATCTCATACTGTTTCACATATCCGCCCCATCCGCTTACTTCTGCTACTCCGGGTGTACCTGCAAGTTGGGTTCGGACGAGCCAGTCCTGCAACGTACGCAGATCAGTAGCGGTGTATTTTTTCTCAAACCCTTTTTTTGTATGCAGTACATACTGGTAAATTTCTCCGAGGCCGGTGGTAATTGGTGCCAGCAGCGGTTCTGTTAATCCTTTAGGAATATTGTTTTCCGCTTCTTTCAATTGTTCGTTTACCTGCTGTCTTGCCCAGTAGATATCAGTGTCATCTTTAAAAACAAGTGTAATCACAGAAATACCTGAACGGGATATTGATCTTTTTTCCAGAATGTCGGGAATATTCGCCATTGAAAGTTCTATGGGAGCTGTGATAAACTGCTCCACTTCCTGCGCGCCTAAACTTGGTGCCTGCGATATAATCTGCACCTGGTTATTTGTAATATCAGGTTGTGCATCCACCGGCAGGTGATATGCAGCGTAGATGCCCCAGAGAATCAATCCCATAGTCATCAACCCGATAGTTATTTTGTTCCTGATAGAGAACGCTATAATCTTATCAAACATAAATGTATGTGTATTCAGTAATCAGCGTTACTGATGCGGTAAATAAAATGGTTTACAACTTTTAGCAAAAAGCTGTTAAGAACAAATTAAGACCACTGTGGGGGCTGCCATATAGGAAGGCTGAGATCCAGATAACTCCGCTGAATATAGGGAATAGCGGTTCTGCTATATTCGGTAAAGGGTACTGAATTGAGATACATCATCTTTACAATCGATGAATTTGCGCAGCAGGAGCAATGGCAAAATGGAGAGCAGGTATCTGTAAAAGGGTGATCATGACTGGTGTCTGAATGCTGCTGTAAGGTAGTAATGTTTTGATCTGCTGTTTCCGGCATATCAGCACAGGGCACCAAATTAAGTACCAGCACTACAATTACACAAATCAATGAAAGAAGTCTCATGTTTCCTTTTATCCCTGCAAATATATTTTTTTTAACTTATTGATCTGTATGTTTTTCGCAATATTGATTTTAAATTTTATGCTGTGCCTTTATAGACAGGTAACTGTTTACAACGTTTACAGTCAATTTATCAGGAGAGGTGAGTATAGCTAGTATTCCATTTTTTGCCAGCTCCCTGACCATTATCTTTTTCTCGTAAGCGAATTTCTCTGCAATAGTTTTAATATAGATACCCTCTACATCTTTCGCAGGATCCTCAGATAAAGCTTTTAATGCTGTATTCTCAAAAAAGACAATCAGTAAGAGGTGAAACCTGTTCATCCTCTTTAAGTAGGGGAGCTGACGCTGGAGAGCCGACATGGTTTCAAAGTTGGTGAAAAAGATAACGAGACTACGTTGTTTTAACACTTTGCGTATGGTGAGGTGAAGTGCTTCCATATTGACTTCCAGGTATCGGGTCTTTTCTTTGTACAGCACTTCCATAATCTTCCCAAGGTGTGCCGGCCTTCTTTCTGCCATCACAACGCTGCCAGTTTTTTCGGCAATGGTGATCAGCCCGGCTTTATCCTCTTTTACAAGAGCAATATTGGAGAGTACCAGGCTGGCATTTATGGCATAATCCAATAAACTTAAGCCGTCAAAAGGCATTTTCATGACTCTCGATTTATCAATTACACAGTAAACATGCTGCGCCTTTTCATCTGTATAAGAATTGACCATCAGATTTCCTTTACGTGCTGTGGCCTTCCAGTTGACTAACCTGTAATCATCACCCTGTACATAATCTTTCAGCTGATCAAATTCCATACTCTGTCCGATACGCCTGATTTTCTTGATCCCCATATCACTTAGCCTGTTCGATATAGCCATCAATTCGTATTTGCGCAGTTGCAGGAATGATGGGTAGACGGGTACGGTAGACCCCGCACCGAAATTAAACCTTCTTACAATCAGTCCAAGTGGTGAGGATACATAAAGTCTGACTAATCCAAAGCTATATTCACCCCTTTTTACCGGCCGTAATTGATAAGTGATAGTCTTTTGCTCACCAGGTTTCAGATTGCTTTTAAACCAGATATCCCTTTTTTGAAACTGAAAGGGTATTTCATCTATAATCCCAAGGCTGACCCCAAATCCATAAAAATTCTCTACATAAATATTTACTGCGTTGTCATCTCCATTGCTTAGCCGTTCGGGTAATACCCTCCTTAGAAAAACGCCTTTGCTGGTATTGAAAAGTAACACCAGGTCAACCACAATCAACAATATCAATACCCAGAAACAGATATAAGACAGGTCACTCAGCCAATTCAGAAAAAAGGAGCATAAAAATAAACTTACACAGGTTCCTATCCCTGCAAAAAGCCTTTTGCCAAGAAAAAGGTCTGTATAATATTTTTTAATCAGCTGTTTCAATCGTATGTTATTTTATCTGGGTATCTCTATTTTCTGTATGATCTGTTTGATCATATCTGAGGTAGTCAAACCTTCCATCTCCTTGTCGGGCGTCAGCATAATCCTATGAGCAAGTACAGGTGTTGCTACCTTGATGATATCTTCCGGTGTAACAAAATCACGTCCCTCCATTGCTGCAATTGCTTTCGAACTGTTAATGATGGCAAGGGAAGCACGGGGTGAGGCACCAAGGTAGACAGATTTGTTGTTCCTGGTCTCATGTACAATTTTTGCGGCATATGCTATGAGTTTAGGTTCCACATGCAAGGCTTTAATAATGGTTCTGCAGGTTTTGATCTGTTCAATGCTCAGCACAGCTTTAACTTCTTTCAGCTCATTGTCCAGTTTTTGCTGGTGCTGGTTAGTCAAAATCATAATCTCTTCTTCCAGGGAAGGATATTTAATCTCAATCTTAAACAGGAAACGGTCTAACTGTGCTTCAGGTAAACGGTAAGTACCCTCATGTTCAATTGGATTTTGGGTAGCTAAAACCATAAAAGGTTCTTCCATGAGATAAGTATGGCCGTCCACAGTTACCTGACGCTCTTCCATCACCTCAAAGAGCGCTGACTGCGTTTTTGCGGGCGCCCTGTTGATCTCATCAATCAGAATGATATGTCCGAATACAGGTCCCTTTCTATATTCAAATGCAGCAGTTCTGGGATCGAAAACGGAAGTCCCGAGCACATCCGAAGGCATCAAATCTGGTGTAAACTGGATCCTTGAAAATGACGCAGCTATACTTTTTGCGAGAAGTTTGGCACTTAATGTTTTTGCTACTCCCGGTACGCCTTCCAGCAGCATATGACCGTCAGCCAGTAAACCAGCAATAAGGAAATTAATCGTTTCCTGCTGTCCAACAATGATGTTACCTAATGTCTGCCTGATTTCTGCTACTGCAGCATTCAGTGCTGTAAGATCTGTTCTTTGGTTAAATATTTCAGCTTCCATAATTTATCGGGCTTGTCTGTAAAATTTCTCAATTAGTTTATTTAGTTCAATCAGTTGCTGGTCATTCACCTTTGTCAGAGGAGTGATTTCAGCAATTACCTGGAATAGCTTCCTGACCACTTCTTCTTCAGCGCCAGACTTAATGATTAGGTTATCCGTTAGTTCCGTATTAAGAACTGCGGTCTTTATCCGGTAAATGCTACGGATATGTTCCAGCAGGTAGCTGATTTTTTTCTGCACAATATCCCGGTTGTCGCGTTGCTGGTAATATACCTTCCCAATAACTTTTACAAAATCTACCGATGAATTTTTTAAGGGACTTACTACAGGGATAATTCTTTGTCTGCGCTTCATCTGAAATAAGACAAAAATCAGTAGTCCCATAACTGTCAGGGTATAGGCCCAGGTCAGCTGTGTATTTTCGAAAATAAAGCGGAGGACATTATCGCTCTTTGTTACAGTTCCTTTAGTACCATATTCATCCCAGATCAGTGTGCTGCCGGATGGTAAATAGGATAGTGCTCTGGCTGCATACTCAGCACCTCCCGGACTCAGCAGGGAGAAATTTGTGAGCAGCTGCGGATTAGGCAGAATGTAGATAGCGCCTTTGCCAGAGGCATATTTTATGAAATTGGGATTTCCATCGGCATTAGTACCCAGCACAGTCACCTTAGTGGTATCCAGTTTGCTGAAATATTGCTGCGCTATACCTTTATTAAAACGGTAAGCTGTGGGCGACTTCAATAGAGAATTGACAAAGTTTACTGGTGTATTGATCTCATCCATCATATTACCGGCTGTTTTGACATCCATATGAAGTGAATCTCTCAGTAAATCGGAAAAATCATAAGCGGCAAGAAAAGCAGAATTACCATCATTAACAAAGCGGATCAGCTCTTTATAATCTACCTCATCCAGTTTAATACTATTGCCCGCAATCAGGTAACTGGTATTGTGCAGACTTTTATTTTTTAATGTATTGTAGACCGGTAATCTTGATAGTTTTATGTCCGCGTCAGGGAAGATATCTGCCCTTTGCTGGTATAACAGGTACAAGCCAAAAGGAATCTTGTCTTCTTTTGCATAAGTGGGCGACCAGTCCGTAGGTTGTGGTTTATAGTATTGAGCTGTTACATACAGGATCAGTGCTACAGCACTGCAGATAATATAAATTTTAAATCCTTTCATAGCTCTCTCCCGTTAAAGACGTCAAAATTCTTTTTTACCAGGTTAAAACGCTCCTGATCGATGATAAATTCACCATACCAGATATATTCAAACTGCTGCGTAAGCGTCTGAAAGGATTTTCTCTTTTCAACATCAGTTATTTCCATTAAATAGGCCTGGTTCGTTTTTTCTGGCTGCCAGCTGATCATGTTTTTGTCAGATAACCTTTTTAAGGTGCTTAAGTAACATAGTCTTACGGCGAGCCTGTAATTGCCAGCCAGGATGGCCGTAGACAACTCATCGTTAAAATTAATCTCATGGATATTTTCTGCCGCCTCACTATAGGGCACCGCAACAGGCGCTGATTTTCCGGAAAAAAGTTTAAAATCAAGTCCGATGATCTTGAAGATTGCAAAAATGACTATTCCCACAAACAGGCCAATCACGATATACTGCAGAATAGTTCCTGAGTATTTTTGTTTAAATGCCGATTGTAAACCCTCCCGGAACCAACGCCAGAATCTGCTCCAGGATCTGCTCCACCAGGATTCACTCTCCGGTAGATTATCCTGGTAAATAAAGGCCCTTTCTGTGCTGTAGTTCTTTAATTGCTCCGCATCGAATTTACGTACAGATACTTTTCCTGTATCATATTTCAGCACCTTTTCCGGCACGGATGCAGAAAAAACAGTGCCGCTCATACAGGTCATGGTCAGCATTGCAAAAATGATGAAAGCAAAGATTCTGTTCATTTAATATTCTTCTTTACCTGTCTGGAATTCCTGCTTTTCGCCCAATTGATCTATTCTGCTCATTAGTCCGGTATTATCGAGTCTTTCTGCAAGGTTAAAATAGCACAGTGAAACTCCGATAACGGGAATAATCAATAACACCTGGCAGAGGTACTGAATAGTGGTAGAAATAATGATGACCAATGTTGATATTTCTTTAGATTTGGAAGTCAGGCCACTCACCACCGTTAGAATAATTCCCGGCAGTGAAGCGAAAGAAGTTGTAGCATAAGTGATTACCCAGATAATAATTATAGTTCCTGCAGTGATCCACCACTGATCTTTCAGTAACCTGAAGGAGCGTCCAAAAGAATAACCAAATGAGCCATTCTCTATCATCATTACAGGGAAAAACAGGGACATTGCTGGGAAAATATAGAAGAAAGGAATCATACAAAATACAAAACCAATTAACAGGAGCAGACTGATGATGATACTGCTGATCAGTGCCCTGAAATAATAATATTTAAAATATCCCCAGACCTGTTCCACGGTGGGCGCCACATTACCTTTTTCCACATAGAGTGCTACAAAGCTGAATATGGAAACATTGATAGCAGTAAAGTTGGCCATAGAGAAAATGACAACCAGCAGGTACTGGTAAGAAAACATTGACCTGAATATTTCCATTCCCTGTATCGAACCAGAGGTCTTCAGTATTTTCTGAATCCCAATCTGCTGCATGATTGCAGTGATCAGTGTAGCAAGGACAAAAAATCCGCAGAGATAAAAATATACTTTTAAAAGAGGTTTGAAATTCTGTTTAATGAACGTAAATGTATCATTGATAACTTCTCCGAATTCCCTGATTTTTTTAAATTCGAGTCTGGTCTGTGTCTTCATGTATTTGATTGCGTTTTGAGAGTTTAGCGGGATATAATACAACGTACCATATCACAAAAGTAAATGATGAGGCTAAAATTGACGCACTAAGCCAAACGGGCATTTCTGTATGCCGGGTGATAAAACTTTCCAGAAAAGCTGCGGCTAGTATGATGGGGATGATTCCCAAAGCGATTTTGGTGCCATCTTTAGCGCTTGTTTTGAAAGCCTCCAGGCGTGTATAAGTTCTGGGGAATAACAGTCCATTGCCCATCACCAGGCCGGCAGCACCAGCAATGATAATAGCCGATATTTCCAATGTACCATGGATCCATATGACCAGTACAGATTCTACTCCTAAGTCCTTACTGAAAAAGAAATATTCAAACGAGCCTATCATTATAGCATTTTTTACCAGAATGATTATAGATCCGAGTGATACGAATATACCGCATAAAAATGTAACCAGGGCTACATAGGTATTGTTGGCAGCTATCTGGAAGAACATGGATACCTCTCCCTGCTTTTTGTAGACACCAAAAGGGTCACCCTTGGCTATATTTTCTAAGGTCATGTTTACATACCTGTCGCCCAGAATCAGTCTCAAAAAGGTGTCGTCATATTTCGCAGATAGTGCACCGACCAGAGCGGCTGTGATGAAAAACAGAAGTGCATACAGCAGCTGCCTCCGGTAGGTGTAAAACAGCAATGGCAACTCTGCTTTCCAAAAGTTGAAGAAGCGATTTGACTCTTCCTTTTTATTCTTGTAAATGGATTGATGCAGTACTGAGGCCAGACCGTTCAGGTAAGCCGTGGTTTTGGATTCAGGGTAGAAGGTTTTTGCATGAGAAAGGTCATTCGTAATATCAATAAACCGCTCTGCAAGCTCGTCAGGATTGTTCGTCTGCAGTTGTTCATAGGCTTTCCATTTCCCGGAATTCTGCTTCACAAACAATGCTTCTCTCATCATAATCTATCAGTTCTGATTTTTCTGTAAAATACAGACAAAAATCAATTTTACAACAATAAATTAAATATCAGTATTATATTTGAGCTGAATGGAAACAATAAAAGTAAATACCAGTCAGCATGTGGATATAGATTATCCCGTTGCCGGTCTGGGAGAAAGAATTGCCGCCAGGCTGATAGATCTCGCGTTTTTTACCGGAGGCTTAATTTTACTTGTGATGCTGATGATGATTCCGGGTTTGCGCGGAAATGACCTGATCACAGGTACTCTGTTTGTTATTTACGGGGCTATTTATGTTTTTTACAACCTGCTATGTGAAATTTTGATGAACGGACAGAGTGCCGGGAAAAGGATCATGAAAATTAAGGTGATCAGTATTGACGGGGGACAGGCAAGTTTAGGTCAGTATTGTATTCGCTGGTTATTCCGACTGGTAGACTTTGTGCTTACCGGACAGGTAGGAGGGCTGATATGCGTTGCCGTTTCTGAAAATAAGCAGCGGATTGGAGATATTGTTGCTGGCACAACAGTGATTAAAACGATTCCCCGTACGGGTTTGGAGCATATTGCCTTTCAACCTGTAGAGGAAGATTACGAACCTGTTTACCCTAACGCAGGTCAGCTTGCTGACAGGGATATAGAACTGATCAATGAAGTGTTACACACTTATTATAAAACCGGAAATGCAGATATTATTTTCAGAACAGCAGCTAAAATTGCGCCGATTCTGGCTGTTAAATTGCCCGAGCAATATGATCAGCTTGACTTCTTAAATATAATTATCAAGGATTACAACCATATTACTTCTGTAGCAGAATAAGATGCAGGGGGTTTAAATGAAAAAGCCTCTCAGTAAATACTGAAAGGCTTTTGGTGGGAAATGAGGGGTTCGAACCCCCGACCCCCTCGGTGTAAACGAGGTGCTCTGAACCAGCTGAGCTAATTTCCCTAAGGTTCCTGCCATTTTTATTTAGCATGGCTGCTATTTCAAATAAAAACCCCTCAATGGTAGCTGAAGGGCTTATTTGGTGGGAAATGAGGGGTTCGAACCCCCGACCCCCTCGGTGTAAACGAGGTGCTCTGAACCAGCTGAGCTAATTTCCCTTTGGTTTTTTCCCTTCAACAATTTTGCTTTTTAACAAGCGCTGGTCGTTGTTGGGAGTGCAAATATACACCTCTAAATTAAAACTCCAAAAAAAATGCAATCTTTTTTAAGATAACACATCTTCAAGAACCTGGTGGGATTTAATTTCTCCAAAAGAAGCTGTGTGTAAAGTGTAGTAAACGAGTATCTTATCTAAGATGAGTCTACGGGTAACATTGTCAATTTTTATTTCAGATAATTTTTCAAATGGCGTAGTGAATAATGAAATAAAGAGTATTGCCGCAGTTTTTTCTATAAAAAAGGGATGTAGAGGAGGTAAAGATTTGAATTCACCCTCCTGCAAATCGAAATAACTCGAGTCACTTTTAGTCTCCATACTTGGTGCAAATCCCAGAAAACGGGAAAGTTTTAATAAAAAAGCCAGGTGGAAGTTGGAGTTCGACTCATCCGATTCGTCAAACCACGAGATTGCATTGAAAATATAATCGAATATATTCTCATCCGCATTTTGCTGACGAATACTTTTGTACAATACTTCATTTAAAAAGATGATCATCGTACTCTTTAATATATCGTAGGGAATAGTCCGGAATACCGGCGACGGCCTTAATTCTGAAATACGCTGAATACTGGAATTCGGTTTATGGTATACCACCATATCAACCAGATGCAAAGACTGCAGCATATTCATCCTGATTTTTGCTTTAGGCTTTTTAACACCATTGATCATATAGGATTGAATTCCGAATTTATCAGTAAAAATCTGTACAACCACACTGCTCTCGCTGTATAGCGTAGTTTTTAAAACGATACCACGGGTTTTGTGCAACATGGTCAGATCAATTTTGGGATAAAAATGATGGCACCTGTTACCACAGCAATTGCAGCAGCAATTAACACTGCGCCCGCTGCAATGTCTTTTACTTTACCTGCCTGCGGATTAAAAGCGGGAGAAACCAGATCTACCAATAATTCTATTGCAGTATTTACCAATTCGGTTACCAGGACCAATCCAATTGCCAATACAATCCATAACCATTCACTGATAGTCAGCTTTAAAAACCATCCTGAAAGGCTTACCACTGCAATGGCAAGCAGGTGAATCTTAAAATTCAACTGTGTTTTTGTTGTATAAGCGATCCCGGATAATGCATATCCGAAACTTTTTATTAATCTTCGCATATTATTTATGGATGCTTCAAATAGGAATACCGAAGCTAATATCCGGTTTTAATACCTGATCCCATCAATTATTTTACCTTATCAACACAATTAATCGTTGAGTAAACAGTTTATTTGCTTAATCGATTTACAGATACGAACATAAATTCAGCTACTTAATTAGAACATGGAAATTCCTACTCCCGCTAAAAAAAGCAACTCCGTTATCCCTCTTGTTACAATGACACTCCTCTTCTTCATGTGGGGTTTTATCACCTGCATGAATGACATCCTGATTCCGCATTTAAAAGAAATGTTCAGTCTGTCGAATCTGCAGTCTATGCTTGTTCAGTTTGCCTTTTTCGGGGCTTATTTTATAGGTTCTCTCATCTATTTTCTGATCTCTTATTATAAAGGAGATCCTATTAACAAAGTGGGATATAAAAAAGGAATTATAGCAGGCGTACTGCTTTCCGCAGTTGGTTGCTGTTTGTTTTATCCGGCAGCGAGTTTATCCGTTTACGGAGTTTTCCTTGGTGCATTATTTGTTTTAGGACTCGGTTTTACGATCCTGCAAATTACAGCTAATGCTTATGTAACCCTGCTGGGTTCAGAAGAAAGTGCTTCAAGCCGTTTGAACTTAACCCAGGCTTTTAATTCGTTTGGTACGACCATCGCCCCTGTACTGGGCGGACATTTGATTTTTACCCTATTCTCTGATCATGGAAAGGTAACAGCAGATTCAACGCGTATTCCTTACCTTATTTTCGCAGGTATACTTGTGCTGCTGGCTATCATTATCAGCAGGGTAAAACTACCTTCTTTCAGTTCTGAAGAGTCTGAGGAAAGAGGTCTTGGCGCATTAAAGTTCCCGCAATTAAGGATGGGGATTTTGGGTATCTTCTGTTATGTTGGTGCTGAAGTTGGCATCGGAAGTTTGCTGATTGGTTTTATGGCACAAAAAGATATTATGAACCTGCCGGAGGTGATCAGCAAAAATTACCTGGCATTATACTGGGGAGGTGCAATGATCGGCAGATTCCTTGGGGCTATTTCATTGAGCAACCTGGCACAGGCAAAAAAACTCATCTATATGGTGCTTGCAGCTGCTGCAGTTTATCTGCTGGTATTTAGTATTGTTGACCTTACCTTTGCCCAGACCAGCTTCTTCATCATCTTCATTGTCTTAAATATTATTGCTTTTGTAATTGGTAAATCTGCCCCGGCACGTACGCTGGTTCTTTTTGCTGGTGTAAATATTGCGCTTTTGCTGGTATCTGTATACAGTAAGGGAAGCATGGCACTGTACCCGATTTTAGGCATAGGTTTATTCAATTCAATTATGTTCTCCAATATTTATACACTGGCTATTTCCGGTTTAGGAAAGTACGTGAGTCAGGGTTCTTCATTGCTGGTTATGGCAATTCTGGGTGGTGCCTTGTTGCCATTAATACAAGGAGGTATCGCAGATTCGTTTGGTATCCAGAACTCTTTCTTCTTACCGGTAGTGTGTTATCTTTACATACTAATTTTTGGACTATATTGTATGAAACGTATTCAGGTAGATGTAGACAAGCCAGTCAGGGCTAATCATTAACAGCCGACTCCTAAAACAGCAACACCCCGGACAATTACTTGCCCGGGGTGTTGCTGTTTTAAGACCATGTCTTTTCTGTCATTTACCAGAAATGACAATTTCAAAAAACTTTACAAACGGACATGCTGTTGTATATATGTTTTAACATTTAATTACGACATCATGAAAAGTTTAGAAAATAAAGTAGCAATTGTAACCGGTGCAAGTTCAGGAATCGGGGAAGCAATAGCAATTACATTTGCAGCAGCAGGGGCTAAAGTTGTTGTATCTGATATCAATGAAGAAGGTGGAAATAAAGTTGTCGAGGCAATAAAAAGCAAAGGTGGTGACGCTTTTTTTATCAGGGCAGATACCTCCGGTGCGGAAGAAAATGAAAAACTGGTTGCAGAGACAATAAAACATTATGGCAGTTTATCCATTGCAGTAAATAATGCGGGTGTAGGTGGCCCGGCAGCACTGACCGGAGAGTATCCTATAGATGCATGGGATAAAGTAATCGCTGTTAATCTGTCAGGCGTATTCTATGGCTTACGTTATCAGGTTCCTGCTATCCTGGCTAACGGGGGAGGTAGTATTATCAATATGGCTTCCGTATTAGGACAGGTTGGTACTAAGTTTTCACCCGCCTATGTCGCTGCTAAACATGGTGTAGTGGGTTTAACTAAAGCTGCGGCACTGGAATATGCAGATCAAAAAGTAAGAATCAATTCGGTAGGTCCCGGTTATATTAAAACACCGCTGTTAACCCAGCACCTGAGTCAGGAACAAATGGATGACCTCGTATCCAAACACCCGGCAGGTCGTTTAGGCGAATCACAGGAAATAGCAGAACTGGTACTTTGGCTGGCATCAGACAAAGCTTCTTTTGTAACCGGAACCTATTACGCTGCTGATGGCGGCTTCCTCGCACAATAGTAGCTTAATTGTATCTTAATGCAATTATCTCCATAAATATAGGATTAACGCTTACCTTTGGGCAAGCGTTAATTTATGTCTGTTGAAAAACAAATCCTCCATCCAAGAAATCTACACCGTTCAAGGTATGATTTTCCGCAATTAATTCAAGATTGCCCGCAGCTCAAATCTTTTGTGTCTGTTAATCCTTATGGTGATGAATCAATAGATTTTTCCAATCCTGAGGCTGTCAAAACACTGAACAAGGCACTGCTGATCCATTTTTATAAAATTGAACACTGGGATATCCCCGAAAACTACCTTTGTCCGCCTATTCCTGGCAGGGCAGATTACATTCACTATCTGGCAGATTTGCTGGCGTCAGTAAATGGAGATGTGATTCCTAAGGGAAATGCTGTAAAAGTACTCGATATCGGTGTTGGTGCAAATTGTGTCTATCCAATCATTGGGCATCAGGAATATGGCTGGACCTTCGTGGGTGCTGATATCGACAAACGGGCAGTCAGCAGCGCAACCAACATTGCAGCAGTGAACCCTGCTCTGGCACCTCATTTAACTTTCCGTTTGCAAAATTCTACCTTCCATATCTTCAAGGGTATTGTTAAGCCAGGGGAGTTATTTGACCTGACTATTTGTAATCCGCCATTTCATTCCTCTGCCGAAGAAGCACAGGCAGGAAGCCAGCGTAAAGTTAAGAACCTTGGCAAACAAAAAGGCAAGGCGTTTGTACTCAATTTCGGGGGACAACATGCTGAATTATGGTGTAAAGGCGGAGAGGTCGCATTTATCCGTAATATGATAGAAGAAAGTGCGCTTATCAGTGCTCAATGCTGCTGGTTTACAACTTTAGTTGCTAAGAGTGCACATCTTTCTGAGGTATATTACACTCTGGAAAGAGCCGGTGCTACAGATATAAGAACGGTAGAAATGGCACAGGGACAAAAACAAAGTCGTTTTGTGGCATGGACATTCTTGTCTGCAGATGAACAATCAGAATGGGGTAAAAAGCGCTGGAAGAATCTTTAATTTTAAAGGAATATATTAACTTTAAACCCATGATCTACAAACCCACATATCAGGCAGCGCGAATTATTGCTCCACAAGTTGAAGCAATTTTTGCCAGTCATCTTGATGCTGCCAAAGAAAGTGGAGAGGAAGATCTGGCACCATTGCCTTCTGCCTTTGTGGTGGAAGCAATTATAGATGCTACTTTCTGGGCGAGTTTAAGGAAAGAAGAAGGACACTCGCCTAAAATCTCACTTGCTTTTCTGCCTCCGCAGCAAGCTGGTAACCCGTTGATTTTTAAACAGCGCCTGCCGCTCACGCCGACCGTGTTAACAAAGATTGCCCCGGGAGTTGAGCGGGCCGGGATCCATATTGGTGTGTGGGAAGAAGAAGGTGAATTGTATTTATGGGGCACTACCACCAGTATTCCAAATTTCTGTTTTGTGCTGGACGTTTCTGAGCCTGCATTACTGGTGATTAAACACAGAAGGATTTATGGTTTTGGTAAGTTCACTAATATTGCTGTATTGAAAGGTGATCAGATCAAGATTGTAGATGTAAATAGTGCAAGACTTCCTGATAGTCCGCCTATGTTACTGTCACTACTGGATTTAACGGCCCCATCTTATTGGAACGATACAGTGAATGTTTTGATTCAGCTCGCTGTATCCATGCGTTCACATCAGCGCGGCGGTACTTTGCTGGTCGTGCCAACTGGTACCAACAGCTGGTTACAGTCGATTATCAAACCAATTCAATACGGTATCCAGCCTGCATTCTGTGGTCTTTCTAACCTGTTGAGGCAGGATAGAAAAGAAGCTAGTCAGATATTCTGGCAAACCGCATTAAAACGTGAAGTTGAACATCTGGCCGGACTCACTGCTGTTGATGGTGCAACTATTATTAGTGACGAGTATGAACTGCTTGCTTTTGGTGCAAAGATAGGCCGCGCGAAAGGTAAGGATCTGATCGAAGAATTATCTTTTGTGGAACCAATAGCTGGTGGCGGTGCCGTAGTTATGCATCCTGCTAAAGTGGGTGGAACGCGACATCTTTCTGCTGCGCAGTTTGTACATGATCAGAATGGCGCAATTGCATTGGTGGCTTCTCAGGATGGTCATTTTACCATCTATACCTGGTCGCCGACCCAAGGCAGGGTTCAGGCACACCGCATAGATACATTATTATTATAAAACTAAAGGCATAAAAAAAAGCGCCTGTTTATCAAACGCTTCAAAAATTAATATATTATTTAAGCTCTTATGTGCTTCGGGTTTAGGAGAAAATAATGGCTCCTGCTATTACACCTATGAAAAGTACTATCATAACTATACGATCGATATTAATCCACTGTTTTTTAGTAAGTGGTTGATCTTGTTTCACACGCTCTTGCCTTGCAAAAGTTGAAATAGTGGGATTCAGTTTAATTACCATAGGGGAATGTTTTTAAAGGTATATTTATCTCAATACAAACTATGCGCCAAAATAGAGCTGCAGCTTTAAAATTTTAATAATTGTTTCTTTAGTCCGACAAATCTATGGTTGAATTACCATTGGTGCTCATTGTTAATGTTTTAACATCCAATTCCTGTTCAGGATTGTACTATTTTGTCAACGTTTTGGAAACAGTTTGAGGACAATTAGCAATCTGATATTTTGCAAATAACATGCGCAGTAACGGGTAATAAGCATATGAACCCGCTATTGTTATTCGGATCCTTACATCCCGATTTTCCATTTTTTTATATCCTTCAGTCTGCTATTTTATTTTTTAATATAAATTATATATACTGATAATCAGCTGTTTGTGTAGTATATACAGTTTTATATAGTACTATGTATTGCATAATACTATATAAAACACATATCTTTGAATGATGATAGCAGAAAATACACAAACGCAAATGCGAAAGGGCATACTGGAATATTGTGTGCTCCTGATTATATCAAGAGGAGAAATTTACGCTTCTGATATAATTGCTGAGTTAAAAGCAGCAAAATTACTTGTAGTTGAGGGTACGCTTTATCCCTTGCTGACCAGGTTAAAAAATAATGGTCTGTTGAGTTACAACTGGGTAGAATCTACATCAGGACCGCCCCGTAAATACTACACCTTAACACCAGAGGGAACGGCGATGCTGGGACAACTGGATGTAACCTGGCTGGAGTTATCTTTTGCGATAGCACAGTCAAAAAACCAAACCAATCCATAAACACATCATGATCTCACAGCCACAAAGCGTAATTAAAAGATCGTGGCAACTTCCTAACCGATAAAAAATACTTACTGATGAAAAGAACTTTAAACATAAATATAGGCAACTCTATCATTCATATTGAAGAAGATGCCTGCGAACTGCTCACCAATTATCTGGTTGAGGTTAAACAGCATTTTGGCAAGAGTGCAGATGATTTCGAAATTGTAGCTGATATTGAAAACCGCATTGCTGAGATGTTTACCGAGATATTGAATACACAGCAAAAGCAGGTAATCGAATTAGAGGATGTTCAGGTGGTTACCGGATTAATGGGTTCGGTGAAAGACTTCGAAGAACAGGATGAAGAACCTGAGACTGGAAGTGGCCATGCGCAGCACCAGCAATTTGCAGAACGCAGAATCTACCGGGATAGGGATGAGGCAATGGTAGCGGGAGTTTGTTCCGGATTAAGTCACTATCTGAAAATAGATGTGAGCATATTGAGAGTACTGGCCGTATTAAGTGTTTTTCTGGGAGGATCTGGCCTGATTGCTTATTTAATTCTCTGGGTATCTATCCCTAAAGCTAGTACCAGAGCTGAAAAGATGGCGATGAAAGGAGAGGCAATTAACCTGCAGGGCTTTAAAAGGAATTTTGAAGAGGAGCTATTGGTGTTAAAAGGCAATCTTAAAAATGCCGGCGATCACCTGGAGCCATTAGTGACCCGTTCTGGTAGTTTTATAGCTGAATTTTTTGAAGTGCTTGGCACTTTTTTACAAGGTACAGGAAAAGTAATATTTAAATTCATAGCAATTGTGATCGTTATTGTAGGCTCTCTCTTGTTACTGTCGGCTTTTATTACCATTGCCGCTATATTGGGCATCTGGGATGCAAATGCAAATCAGCTATTCCCATTTAATATCATCGATGCCTCCTACTTTACCACCGTAGCCTTCGCCGTATTTATTGTTATTGTTATTCCGATACTTGCACTGGTGCTCTTTTCTGTACAGGTCGCCTTTAACACGCGTCCATTAAATAAGATGATTGCTTTTGGTATGCTGATCGTTTGGATTGGTGGTGTTTCTGTAGGAATATTTTACGCAGCCAAGATCAGTGCTGAATTTAAGGAGGAAGCAGAATTTACACAGGCTGTACCTTTAAAACCTTATCCTGTATATACGCTGACAATGGATAAGTCGAAATTTTTCACGAAAGAAGACAGTCTGAAATATCAGCTCAATTCTAAGGATTACAATGGCAGGGTCATCATCAATGACCATGACAGACCATTTAAACTGCCAAGAAACGTCTATATCAAAATCGAGAGGAGTGAGAACAATGCAGTTTCACTAACAGAAAGTTACCGTTCAGAAGGTAAAACCTTTGAAATTGCGCTCAACAATGCAAAAAATATGCACTACGACTTCACTCAACAGGATTCAGTCCTAAAGTTCAGTCCTGAGATCTATCTGAAGAAAAATGCGAACTGGAGAAATCAACGGATAGAATTGCTGCTGAAAATACCCGTGGGAATGAAAATCAATATTGATAAGGAGCTTGACCGTTTAATGAGAGATAACTCACTTTGGGATTGTGATGAAGATGGGGAGTACAATGAAATGTATAAAGGTATAATGACCAGTGATGGTCTGCAATGCCAGAATAAACTGTAATAAAAAAACCGGCAATCAAATTGCCGGTTTTTTTATTTAATAGTATATTGTTTATTTAACAGTATATCGATAGATATAACGGCCAACGTTACCGTTAATGTCAACGCCCTCAATTACCGCCCTGTAAGTTCCTTTCCCATCTGCATTGAAGAATTCCAGTGTAGTATCAGCTGTAGGGCTGGTTACGATTTTAGGATTCCAGTAAACGGTTGTTCTTAAATCGTTACCGGTATATGAACTGGTTTGCGTCAGGTATTTAGGCGCATAAAATTCTTTGACTTTAGTATACCCTTTCGGCGTAAATTTAAGCATGTTGCTTTGCGGCATCATTTTCTTTAATTCGGCCAGGCTGATGTTCGATTTCTCTACCTTTTTGGTATTGATCACAATCACCCCTTTACAGTTATAAGTTCTGAACACCAGGCCAAGCTGATCCTGAAGAAATATCTCTACAGATTCAACATCTTTTGGATTCACACTATTCACTGATATCGGGTCTACAGCATTTCCATTAATAAATATCTGGGCAGGTGTGGATTTATCGCCCTGCATATAATCTCTTGTAATGTAAAATGCCGCATTGGTTTCATCATAGGTCATACCTGTGGCCATTGTTTTAAGGCACATCAGCAGATCGTTACATGAACTGAAACGGTCGCCGTTAAGCTGATGCTCCGGGATCATACTTAAACCCGAGAGCGCACTATGGTCTGCATGACTTGGTTTTTTAACTGGTGCACCGGTAATTTTTACCTCTTTCAGCGTACGCAGATTACTGTATTGTTTTTTACTGTTATCCAGATAAGCAGATAAAGTGCTGTCGATATTTACCACCTCGCTCGCAATATTCGGGTTATTGCCGATTTCAGGAAAAGGAGAACTGTCCAGCATGATCATCATATTACTGCCGGCTGCATTATATTTAGCATTGATGAGTAATTCCGCACCATCTTCGAATACCAGGTTAGGAAAGGCGAAAAGGCCTGAATTTGTGGTTAATGTTTCAGCAGATAATGTTCTGCCCGGACTGGTTAATCTTAAGGCACCTTTTCTGACAGGCATTCCTGTTCTGTCTCTTAGTGTTCCTGTTACCGTAATCCCCTGCTCAGGAACATAACTAATCGCCGGCATTTTATTATTGAGAATCTCTTTATAGGAGAAGCGGCGGTATCCTTGCGTAAGCATCAAAATGTCCAGCTCAGCCAGTTTTTTATCGTCAGTTTTTACAAAGTAATAATTGGGACGTTCTACATAACCCTGAAGGTCGGAAGTTAGTAATAAGGCACTCTGTATAGTTATTTCTGTCGTTTCATCTACAGGAACTTTCTGTTGATCCGTTACACTTAAAGAGAAATTACCAACAAGACGTTGTGTAGAATCTTTAGCAGAAAAAGTCATCCGTACTTTCTGCCTTGGTTTATAAACAGGTAAATCTGATTTCAGCGCCAGTTTCATAGCCGAATTGTGCATTACAAATACAATACGCTCGCTGATTGGTTCACCCGTGGCAGAAAATAGCGTCAGCTGGATAATACCCGCAGGAAGTTTATCCGTAGAAATTTTTGCTGCCGTTACTTGTGTTGCCAGTTTGGATTGCGCAGCATAATAAACCCTTCCTCCGTTTTGTGCCACGATATAAAGTCCCTTTCCCTGATTTTGCTGGAAATAGGTATCATTAGCTACAATTTTAAAATTGACCATACCAGCTGTAGCTGTTGATGCCTGTATCGCCAAACCTGCATCGGTTGCTTTAGGCAGCTCGATGGTCTTTTTAGTACCGTCCTTAAAGGTGACGTTAGCTTTATAAGTTTTGGTACCTTCAGCATTCAGGTAAAACGACCCCATCCCAAGGTGGGCAGACTTAAAAGTAGTTACCTGGTTGCCGTCACTATCTGTAATTGTACCGCTTGACTCTATACCCAGTCCATCGGGTTTGATGGCTTTAAAAGCCATTTGTATCGGAATCCCTTTTACGAGCTCTCCACCTTCGGGGAAAAACTGGATGTCATTGCTGCCTGCTTTTACTTTGAGGACAAAAGATGACGCAAGTAGTTCCTGGTTACCGGTGTTCAGTTCTGTGATCAGATTCCCTTTGGTTATAAATTCATTCTTGCGTGGTGTGATGCTGATTTTAAGTATTCCGTTTGCGTCAGTAGTACCTTTACCTTTGCTCACCACATCATAGTTAGAGGTTACGCTCCAACTGACCTGTTTATTGGCCATCGCAATCTTATCCATGTTCTTAAACTGGATCTGTGCCTCTATGGTCTGACTTTTATCGGTCTGTATATTATTATAGCTGAGATGAGTGATCAGTTTTTTATCAATCGCTTCACCTATCGGAATTGTTTTGGTAAAGAAGTAATCAGGGTTGGAATTGAACATCCATACCGTGTAAGCTCTTACATAATAATTCCCCTGTTTAAAGTTAACCATGTCGAGATCCAGGCTGCCGTAAGCTACGCTATTGGTTACTGGTAGCTTCAATGATTTGACCAATGAATCCTGGTCATTCATTACGTCTACATAAACCACTTTACTCAATGGTGAAGGCACATTCTGCTCAAAAGTCAGGTAGGCTTTAAAAAACATCGTATCAGCCACACTATAATAAGGTTTGTCAAAATGCACATATACCTTTTCTGCCGGATATTGATCTGCGATGATTTTTGATTTTCCAAGAATATTACTCAGGATTGAGCTGTCTTGCTGGGCAGATGCACTTATATTTATAGAGAAAAAGAGTATAAACAGTGCAAATGATAATTTTAAATAGTTCATGAATGTCTAATAAAACGCAATTAATGTTGCTAATATATTCATTTATGAACTCAGCTTCTCTATCTTATTGAAGCTTTAACATATTTTGACATTTCTGTTCAATTATTATGTTATTAAAACAGATGATACAAAAAAGGTGGTCTTTTCAAACCACCCTTTTCCTTTTATCTTCTGAACTTAGTGAAATTCAATCGCGAATTCATCAGTAGCAGTACGCACTTTTTTAAGATTAACTAACCAATCATTGTTTGCATCTCTGTATCCTAATGGTAATATGGTCACGCTTCTTAGTCCTCTTTGTGACAAACCTAACAAAGCATCCAGTTCATCTGCATTAAAACCTTCCATCGGTGTAGCATCAACTTTCAGGAAGGCGGCTTCTGCGATGGCCATTCCAAAACCGATATAAGCCTGTCTTGCTGCATGGTTGAAGTTAACTTCACTTGTTTTGGCAGTATAGTTCGCCGTCAGCTGAACTTCATAATCAGACGGACCTTCATCCGGAAGACCGCGTTCTTCAGCTGCATGTGCAAATACTCCACGGATTCTTTCTTCTGTATAGTTATCCCATGCTGCAAAAATAAGCAGGTGAGAGGAATCAGTGATCTGAGTCTGACCGAAAGCAATAGGCTGGATTTTAGCCTTTAATTCTGGATTCGTAATCACAATAATTCTGAAAGGCTGAAGGCCAGAAGAAGTAGGTGCCAGACGCGCAGCTTCTATGATCTGGTTCACTTTATCTTGTGTTACCTTTTCTCCGTTCATTTTTTTTGTAGCATATCGCCACTTCAACACATCTATCAAGCTCATGATTTTATTTTTAAATTTTAAGGGGCTGATTTACTGTTATAACTTTTATTAATTAACAGTGTTAGCAAAGGTATGTATGTTACATATAGCTTGCTTCTAGTCGAGGTGCTTTTGACTTTTCAATGATAAGGCAATACATTAAGAATTAAAAAATAACATTTGGATTAGAGCTTTAAAATAGTTAAAATCGTTTATTATTATGCACGCATAGGAATTGAGCAATAAAACTTTATCTTACTGTTAATTGTTATTAAAATTAAGCGTTTGAGAGATCTTTATTTTTTCTACAGCATGCAGTATATTCAATTTAATTCTAACCAAATATGAAAAAGATTCTACTAGGTTTATTATTAGGCTTACCAGTTTTGGGTTATTCCCAATCTTTCCAGGTAAACCTTCAGGGGCAGAAACAAACGGCCATGGCTGGTGCAGGCACGGGAGTTGCTTTAGACGAAGCAGCGGTATTTTTTAATCCGGGAGCAGTATCATTCCTCAAAAAAAATGGTGTCCAGGCAGGTATTAGTCCACTTTATCTTAAAACGGCATTTCGGGAAAATGGCTCAAACATTACAGAGTATAATAAAGATAAGCTGGCAACGCCGGTGATGGGATATGCTGTATTTGGAAATCCTGAAGGACGTCTGCGTTTTGGTCTGGGTATATATACTCCTTTTGGCGGCGCCATGCATTGGAATGAAGACTGGACGGGTAAATATACGGTTACTTCGTTAGACCTGCAGGCAATTTATATTCAGCCTACAATCAGTTTAAAAATTACAGATAATATTGGTATTGGTGGTGGTTTGGTTTATTCAATGGGTAAGGTAGACCTGAGACGTGCGGTACCACTGACGCTAAACAACGGTCAGTCTGGCACGGCGAAGCTTGAAGGTGATACGCATGATTTCGGATGGAATGCTGGTATCTATGTGAAAACAGTTTCGGGAGTTTCTATAGGAGTAACACACCGTTCGCAGGTAACCGCAAGGGTAAAAGATGGAGATGCAAAATTCGATGTTCCTGAGGCTTTAATTGCAGGCTTCCCGACTAAGTTTACTGCTGAACTTCCTTTGCCTGCTACATCTTCCATTGGTTTTGGATTTTATCCTTCGGAAAAAACGACTATTGCTTTAGATGCAAACTGGGTACACTGGAATAAATACAAAGAGCTGGCCTTTGTTTACAATAACAATCAGCGTGTGGAAAATACCAGGTCTCCAAGGAATTACCATGATGCTGCGGCATTACGGTTAGGGATTCAAAATCAGACCACAGAAAGATTAGCTTTAAGAGCAGGGGTGGGTTATGCCTTTACGCCGGTATCTGAGGGATATGTAACGCCGGAAGTGCCTGATGCGAACAGAGTTTTACTGAGCGCTGGTATAGGATACAAAGCTTCTGAACACTTTAATGTTGACTTTTCTTTCTTGTATGAAAATGTTAAAGCAAGAAATGAAACAAATATTGAAACAGGTTTGAGTGGCGAATTTAAAACAGTGGCCTATATTCCTGGTATTTCTCTATCCTACAAATGGTAGTTAACTTATAATCCATTTTACACACGAAATTATTATTGAGATGAAATCACATTATATATTTAAAAGCATTCTTGCGGTTGCTGTTATTGCAATGGCTTCCTGCAAACCTGAACTAAAGTCGATCACCCCAAGTAAAGGAACGGCAGATTTCTCACGTTATATCGCTGTTGGTAATTCCCTGACATCGGGTTACGCGGATAACGGACTATACCTGGAAGGGCAGCAAAACTCATTCCCGCTGATGATTGCTACCCAGATGAAAACTGTTGGGGGTGGTGAGTTTTATACACCATTCTTTAGAGAGGATCAATCTGATGGATCAGGACATGTGCGGTTAGCAAGTTTCACCGCAACAGGACTGCCGGTAATAGTACCTGTAGCAGATAAACTGGCTGTACGCGGACCGGGTCCGCTTTATACCAAGTATACAGGAGAATTGAACAATTATGGCGTACCGGGTATTAAGTTAGGGTTGATCACTTTTGCACAGTACGGAAATCTCAACCCATTTTATGAGCGTTTACTACCGGGCGTGCCACCAAATAATACAACAACCTACCTTGATTTTGTAACGGCCAAACCTTTTACCTTTTTCAGCATGTGGTTAGGTAACAATGATATTTTAGGATATGCAACTACAGGTGGTGCTTCTCCTGCCGATCAGCCAACACCAAAAGCAACTTTTACCGCTTTGTATAATCTTGCTGCGTCTAAATTGATGATGGGCGGCGGTACTACGGCGGGCGCAGCGAAAGGTGTTGTATCAACCATTCCGGATGTGTTAACTACACCGTTTTTTACGACAGTAACGTTACCAACATTATTGAAAACAGTGCAGGCTGCTGCACCAACAATAACGGCATTGTGGATCACTACAGGTACTGGTACAGTAAGAGCTGCTACTACGCAGGATTATTTCCTGCTTACTTTAAGTTCTGCAAATGTTATAGGTACAGGTGCTATTCCTTACGGTTTGGCTCCTCAGAATCCGATTGAAAGTAAATGGGTGCTGGATAAAGATGAAGCTGCTGTTGTGGCAGATTATACCAATGCCTACAATGCTACAATTAAATCTGTAGCAGCCGCAAATAGTTTAGCACTGGTAGATGCAAATGCTTTATTAAAAGAATATACCGGTACAGGTAAAATGGTAAATGGTGCGACTGTAAGTTCGGCCTATGTTACAGGTAATCTGTTTTCATTGGATGGTATCCATCTTACGCCAATGGGATATTCATTGATTGCGAATGAATTCATCCGTTCTATCAATGGAAAATACGGGTCAAGCATTCCCACTGTTGATGTGACCAAATACAGGGGCGTAAAGTTCCCTTAGGTCATCTTAGGAAATTTTCATACAAATAATGGCTAAGCCCTGTATTGTCGAAAGATGATACAGGGCTTTTATTGTTTTGTGGTCAGCTTCGGTAGTGAGCAGGCTCGGGGAGGGTTATAGCTTTGCTCCTGCATTGCTCGTGGTTTAGACTTATTTTGGACGTAGCAGCCATACCCCAGCCTTACCCTAATGGTACCCTGGCTATACCCCGGCTATACCCATGGGGGTATAACCGGGGTATAGCCAGGGTGGGTCTGGAGTATGGCTGCTACGTCTAAAGCTGGTGCAAAGTAAGACTAATGGAAGTCCAATGGAATAACCGTCCCCCCGCAGTCTACGAACCAAATATTATCTGCTACATAAAAAAACGCTGCACCATACGAATGATGCAGCGTTTTTAATAAGTATTTAGCTAGTGTTTCAGCTTCGCTTTGAACACTTTTTCCAGTTTCTCCATTTTTGGCAGGATCACTAATCTGCAATAAGGCTGGTTAGCATTCTTCACAAAATAATTCTGGTGGTAGCTTTCTGCTACGTAAAATGGTTCAGCTTTAGTAATTTCCGTAACAACTGGTTTTCCGTAAGCATTTGTCTTATTCAGCTCTGCTTTATATTGCTGCGCCAGTAATTTCTGCTGTGCAGTATGGTAAAATACTACTGAACGGTATTGGGTGCCCTTGTCTGCACCTTGCTGGTTTAATGTTGTCGGATCGTGACTTTTCCAGAATACTTCCAGAAGTTCGTCATAAGTGATTTTTGAAGGATCGTAGTTTACTTCAATTACTTCTGCATGTCCTGTAGCGCCTGTACAAACATCCTCATAAGACGGGTTGGAGATCTGACCTCCTTCAAACCCTGATTTTACACTGGTTACCCCTGCAAGACGGTCGAATATAGCCTCCGAACACCAGAAACAACCCATTCCAAACGTTGCTTTCTCTGCTTTTTTCTGTTGGGCATTAACTGTACCCAGTGAAAAGAGAACTAAAACTATGATTAATAAATGTTTCATATGTATTTGTGTTTAGGTAAAATTACGCAAGCTGCAGGATTATAGTTTTCTATTCACAGTGAATCAGCTTAATATTACAATGGGTTGATATTAGTTGTGGAAATCATGAGATGTGTTGATAACTTAAACTGTTGAAATAAAGATTTTTAGTTGTAATTATTCTCGGTTTTGGAGGTTTATTAACAATTGTTTTATAATTTAGGATAACTATTACCAATTAATGTAAATATTATGTCTACACCTTATATTCCTACGTTAGACCTCGGTTCTTATATAGATGGAACAGAACAGCAACGTAAAAAGTTTTCTGATGAATTAGGCCGGGCGTTCAATGATTCGGGTTTTGTAACCATTACGAATCATGGCGTGAGTCAGGAATTGATTGATCAATTGTATAAAAACATCCAGGGCGTATTTTCCATGACAGCTGAACAGAAGGCAAAATATGAAAAGCCCGAACTTGCCGGTCAGCGTGGTTATACAAGTGCTGGTAAGGAAACTGCAAAAGGTGCTAAAACGGCCGACCTGAAAGAGTTCTGGCAAATTGGTCAGACGGTTACTGATGGCGATCCAATCAAATTCCAATATCCTGAGAATGAATACCTGGAGGAAATTCCGGAATTCAATGAAGTAACAAATGAAATTTATCAAAAGCTGGAAAGTAATGGTAAACATTTACTTAGAGCAATCGCTACCTATCTTGAATTGCCGATAGATTACTTTGATGCGCATGTACATAATGGTAATTCTATTTTAAGGGGAATCCATTATTTTCCTATTGAACATCCTGAAGAATTGTCTGATGATGCGGTACGTGCTGGTGCGCATGAGGATATCAATCTTATTACCTTGTTGATCGGTGCAAGTGCTGACGGGCTTGAAGTGTTGACACGTGGTAATGAATGGTTGCCCATCAAAGCACATCATTCGGATATTGTAGTAAATGTAGGGGATATGTTGCAACGCTTAACGAATAATAAATTGCGGTCTACGACGCATAGAGTGGTTAATCCACCGAAAGAATTAATGAAAACCTCGCGCTTTTCGGTTCCGTTTTTCCTGCACCCTCGTTCGGATATGGATTTAACGAGTCTTGATTCTTGTATTGATGAAGAACATCCTAAGTTGTATAGTGATATGACGGCTGGAGAATATCTCGACGAGAGATTAAGAGAGATAGGTCTGAAGAAGTAATAATAAATTAAGTGAAATAAAAAAAGGGTTCATTTTCATGAACCCTTTTTTTATTATACCGGAGCCTTCTATCGGGATCGAACCAATGACCTACTGATTACAAGTCAGTTGCTCTACCAGCTGAGCTAAGAAGGCTTTTAGACCCCGTTATTATCTAACAGGCTGCAATTATAAGGGAATTTATTTTTATTACAAAATATCTTTATTGAAAAGATGTGTTTTGATTTATATCATGCTGTTTTAGAGGGGTTAAAATTACATGGTATCTTGAAGGCATAGCTTTTTACTGAAATCCAATAACAAAATGGGCTATGCTGTTTTTCGCCTGCCTATCTTTTGCTGTGCAAAACATAGAAGGTCGAAAAACAGCATAGCCCGTTTTGTTCGCGACCGCTTATCTGGCGACCACCTGATTGGCGATTACCTATCTCATGCGACTAGTTGAAGGCTGAGTTTGTCTTTCCTTTGTCGATCGCCTTATTGATTACATCCTGAATTCTTGAGCGGATCCCCATTTTAACAAGCTTGTCTGTTACCGTTGGATTAACTCGGTTAGATAAAAAAACATATACGAGACCTCTTGAAGGATCTACCCATACTGCCGTTCCCGTATAGCCTGTATGACCGAATGTTTGTGGCGAAGCTGTTGATGACGGATATCTTTTTGTCAGATCCGGATCCCAGCGGTCGAAACCAAATCCTCTTCTGCTGACGGTAGACTGGCGTGCGGTGAATGTTTCTACGGTTTGTGGCTTGAGATACTGTTTTCCGCCATAAGTTCCTTTGTTCAGTAACATCTGGTACATAATAGCCAGGTCATTTGTACTGGCAAATAATCCGGCATGTCCGGAAACTCCGCCTACGAGTGCCGCTCCCTGATCATGCACATAGCCTACCAGTAATGTTTTTCTGAAATAAGTGTCGTTCTCTGTCGGGATAATCTGCTCTCTGCTGAACCTGTTTCTTGGCAGAAAACCGGCAGTCTGCATGCCCAGGGGTGCATAGAAATTTTCTGCTACATAGTCATTTAGCGGTTCTCCGCTGATATGCTCCACGATATCTTTCATGACATACATACTGATATCGCTGTAAACATATTTGCCCCTTGTTCTGATTGGCGCATTTAACATCTGCGGCCACATCACGTCCTTAAAGTAATCTTTCCTGATAAAGTAGCCGTCGGCCACTTTTGTGGGATATGCTGCAGAGGAATCAGGACTGTGGTCTGTCGCTTTAACGCCATCATGAAAACCTATATATGGAATAAAACCAGCCTGATGCAGCATCACTTCCTTTACCTGTATATTGTTCATTGCAGTAGTTCTGGCCATAGCAATGTAGGCACCAATATTGGTGTCTAGTTTAAGTTTGTTTTCTTCCACCAGGCGCATGACCATGGGGGTTGTCGCCGTGATTTTAGTGACGGATGCAATATCGAATATGTCAGTAATTTTGTCAGGCGCGCCGCCATAAGTGTGGTTTCCGTATGCTTTGTTAAAAATAACTTTACCATCTTTTGCTACCAGTACCACCATGCCCGGCGCTGCTTTTGCATTGATAGCCTCAGCAGTAATACGGTCAATTTCCAGCAGATCATCCGCATTTACACCTGCATCTTCAGGAATAGTATATTTCAAGCGGGTTGCAGACGTATGATAACCCGACCCAAGGGTGTATTTTCCTGAAAAGTTGCCGTTTAATTTATAGCTGGCGGCTATTCCGCCAAAAATAAGCTGCGGAACTATGGCAGCGGCATTGATAGTCTTTTGCTGTGACCAGATCAGGGGGGAATTAATCGCGTCTAACGCAGTAAGGACGGTGCCTTCGCCGAAGGCGGCAATAATGACCTCTTTATTTTTGGAGACAGAATTGATAAAATTAATGTACCTGGCGTTTTTTGCATCGAGATCACTGATGGAAATAATCACCGTATTATAATATTTAAGGTCATCTTCCAGTTTGTAAAGTTCCGGTGAGGCAGTATATGCTGAAGAGTTAAATGAGGTAATTTTTGCGTATTTATTCAGCAGGCTGTCAAATGTGCTCTGGTAAATGAAGCCGAGACTGACTGAGGCAATTTTTTTTTGATCCAGTGAGTCCAGCGGTATGGCAGACGACTGGTTGTTTAATAACACCGTGTGCTGCAGAGCGATGGCATTAATCTTTAAGAGATCTTCATTTTTTTTGTGTTCTTGTGCGCAGGCACTTAAGGTGAAAATTGCGGTAAAACAGATGGCAATGGTTTGAACAAGCTTACTCTTTGTCATAAAATTGTGTTGGTACAATCAAAACGTTAAAGATATAAAAAGGTTATAGCGGCTTCGTCATTTATCGGTATTTATAATCAAAAGATTTATGTATAAGGCTTATTTTCGTTAAATTAGCAACCTTTACCAAGGAAATAAATGTCAGATATAATACAACTTTTACCCGAGAGCGTCGCCAATCAAATTGCTGCCGGAGAGGTAGTTCAGCGACCAGCATCGGCAGTAAAAGAGTTGATGGAAAATGCGATAGACGCGGGGGCGAATAAGATCCAGCTGATTCTAAAAGATGCTGGAAAAGGATTAATTCAGGTAATCGATAACGGATGCGGCATGAGTGTTACTGATGCACGCATGAGTTTTGAACGTCATGCTACCTCCAAAGTCAGAAAAGCGGAAGATTTATTTGCTATCCGCTCAATGGGTTTCAGGGGAGAAGCAATGGCTTCTATTGCAGCGATTGCACAGGTGGAAATGAAAACCCGTCGTTATGAAGATGAACTGGGAACTTTAATTGAAATTGAAGGTTCTACAGTAACTAAGCAAGAGCCTGTAGCTACGCCTGAAGGTACGAGTATTTGTGTAAAGAACTTGTTTTACAATACACCTGCAAGACGGAATTTTCTGAAAAGCAATCCGGCAGAGATGCGCCATATCATAGATGAATTCCAAAGGATTTCGCTGGCCAATCCTTCGATAGCCTTTAGTTTACACCATGATGGAATGGAGATTTTCAGACTGCCTTCTTCTGCTTTGAAACAGCGGATTGTGCATCTGTTCGGGAATAACTATAACCAGCGACTGATCCCGGTTGAAGAAGATACTACGATCATCAATCTGAAAGGTTTTATTGGTAAACCTGAGTTTGCTAAAAAAACAAGGGGAGAACAGTTTTTCTTCGTGAATAACCGTTTTATTAAAGATGCTTATTTGAATCATGCGGTAAATAAAGCCTATGAAGAACTCCTGGCTGAAGAAAACTTCCCGCTATATGTACTGTTTATCGATATAGATCCGTCAAAGATTGATGTGAACGTGCATCCTACGAAAACGGAAATCAAGTACCTGGATGAAAAATCAATTTATGCGATTATTCATTCTGCAGTAAAACGTTCTTTGGGTAGATTTAACATTAGCCCGACTATAGATTTTGATCAGGAAACTGCTTTTAGTGGCATGATCAGTCATAAAGCACCGGAGGAGATTATTCCGCCAAGCATTTCCTTTAACCCTGATTTTAATCCTTTTGCCGGTGATAGCAGTTCTTCTGGGACTGCCAGTTCAGGTTCAGAGCGCACTTTCCCTGCTTACAGGAGTAACGGGAACAGTGAGCAAAGTACAAAAAACTGGGGATCATTGTATGAAATTGCGAGTAATGATCGGGCTGAACAGGTTTCCATGGAACTGCCAGGAAATGGTCCTGAGGCCAAATACGCACCTGTACAGAAGCAACTGATGCAGCTGCACAATAAGTACATCATTTCTCAGATTAAATCTGGCTTAATGCTGATTGATCAGCAGGCAGCACATGAACGGATTTTATATGAAAGGTTTAGTGTGCATCTTGAAGATCGTAAAGGGGCTTCACAGCAAAGTCTGTTTCCGCAGACGGTTACGTTAAGCCCGAATGATTACGAACTGGCGAAAAGCCTGCTGGACGATATCAAAAGTCTGGGTTTTGAAGTACGTGAATTCGGTAAAAATACGCTGATCATTGAAGGTATTCCGGTAGACCTGGGTAGTAACCAGATTAACGAAACACAGCTTTTTGAACACCTGATTGAAGGATTTAAAAATTCTCAGCAGGAACTGAAACTGGATAAAAGAGATGCACTGGCCAGGAGTATGGCCAGAAACAGTGCGATAAAGAGTGGTGTTGTTTTAGGGCAGGAAGAGATGAATATGCTGATTGAACAGTTGTTCGCTTGTAAAGCGCCTAATTTTAGTATTGGTGGTAAACCGGTGATACAGACGATGACTTTGCTGGAACTGGACAAAAAATTTGATAAATAAAGAAATTCATGAATACAATAAATATTCCTCCTGTTGTAAAAAATCTGCTCATTATTAATGTGCTGTTTTTTATCGCGACCTGGGTTCTGGAAACAAAAGGTATAGATCTGGCTACATATCTTGGGGCTTTTTATTTTGACTCTCCAAATTTTAAGATCTGGCAGCCGATTACCTATATGTTTATGCATGGTGGTTTCACACATATTTTATTTAATATGTTTGCGCTGTATTCATTTGGGTCAGTACTGGAAGCACATTGGGGACCAAAAAGGTTCATTAATTTTTATCTGATTACTGGTCTGG
Source organism: Pedobacter sp. MR2016-24 (assembly GCF_026239655.1). Lineage (GTDB taxonomy): Bacteria > Bacteroidota > Bacteroidia > Sphingobacteriales > Sphingobacteriaceae > Pedobacter. Next base: position 577,393 of record NZ_JAPIVO010000001.1, read on the forward strand.
GGGCTTTAGCATTACAATGGGGTGTACAGGCATTTGAGATTTATCAGATTACCGGTACTCCGGTTGCACATCAGGTACTTTCTTTGACTTCACTTGAACAAGGGCAGTATAATCCTTCGCTATATAGTGCTAATCAGGCTTCTACTTTATATGGAACTTATTTCGGCCCCATGGTTGGTGCTTCTGGTGCTATCTTTGGTTTACTGGTGGCATTTGGTATGCTCTATCCCAATGCAGAGTTGTATATCATGTTCATTCCCGTACCTGTTAAAGCAAAATACATCATCCCTGTTTATATTCTGATAGAGTTAAGTTTGGGTGTGGCACAGTTTCAGGGGGATTCCATAGCGCATTATGCCCACCTTGGCGGTGCATTATTAGGTTTTATTCTGGTCAGATTATGGAAGAATAAAAACACATTTTACGATTATTATGACTAGAAATACGCTTTTAGCAGATCTTAAATATAAAGTTTTCCGCTCCGGGAATCCTGTGTTCTTTTATATAGGAGTCAATACCATTGTGTTTGTAGCGATGGCACTCTTTGGGGTAACTTATTTTTTAGCCGGAAACACGGGTGTCAGATTCCTGGATTATGCTAAGGAATACCTGGCTTTTCCTGCGGCAGTAGAACGACTGCCTTTACGTTTTTATACGCTGATCACTTATCAGTTCCTGCATCAGAATATCTTTGATGTGTTGTTCAGTATGTTATGGCTTTTTTGGATAGGACGGATCTTTATGGATTTCCTTAAACCACACCAGTTTCATTTCGTATACCTTACTGGTGGTGTAGTTGGTGCGCTGATCTTTATGCTGGCTTATAATTTTATCCCTGTATTCGCGCCTTCGCTACCGTTTATGACAATCATCGGCTCTTCTGCATCCGTGATGGCAATCGCGGTCGCAACCACAACGCTGGTGCCGGATTATACGCTTTCATTAATGCTGATTGGCAGCATCAAACTGAGATACATTATTCTTGCTTATATCGTTATTGACCTGATCAGTATTGCTTCTACCAATGCAGGTTTAAGTTTCGCACACCTTGGTGGCGGATTGTTCGGTTTTGTGTATATCAAATTGCTGCAAAACGGTAAAGACTGGAGCAGCTGGTTTAAGAGAAAGCCCAAACTTAAGGTGGTTAAAAATGATACGGCGAAGGCTGGAGCGAAAGGTAAAGTGAATAAAGTAAACCAGAAAGAGGTGGATATGATCCTGGATAAGATTTCTAAATCAGGGTATGATAAATTGAGTAAGGAAGAAAAAGAAGTGTTGTTCAAAGCAAGTAAGAATTAATGAAGAAAGAGGGATTGGGTTTCTTTGGTAAGCTGCAAGTGCTGATAGGTGCCGTTCTGGCTTTCTGTCTGCTGCTGGGTATTCTGGCCGGCAAGCTCGATCCGCGGGAACATGTACTGATCGCTTTTTTTGGGTTGGCCTATCCCTTTTTCCTGCTGCTGAATTTCCTGATGGTTTTGTGGTGGAGCCTAAGAACAAGATGGGTTTTTGCATTGCTTACTGCTGGTGTGATACTCGTTGGCTGGCATGCCTTGATGGCGACTGTCGGGCTCAAAGGTGAAGCTGGCGAGGGACCCAAAACGGATGCTGCTTTAGTAAGAATGATGACTTATAACGTGCACAGCTTTAAACCTTATGGAGAACAAAGCAATGAGGCCGTGAAGCAACAGATGCTGAATGTTGTACGTACGGAGAACCCTGACATTATCTGCTTTCAGGAATACTATACCCGCCGGAAAGGTCCTTTTGATATTACGGATAGTCTCAAACGCATTTTAAAAACGCGGAACTTTTACTTCGTTCCTTCCTCTAAAAATGACTACGAGGCATATGGATTGGCCATATTTTCAAGATATCCGATTACCAATAAGGGAGAGATCGTGTTTCCGGATCAAAATGGTAATATGAGTATTTATATTGACGTAACGGTTGGCGACAAAAAAATCAGAGTTTATAACGTACATCTGCAGTCTATTTCTTTTGATAAACAAGACTATAACTACCTGGATAAGGTAAAGGCAAAAATGGATGCAGAGATCACTCCGGCAAAAAGAATCCTGAGGATGCTGAAAACGGCCTTTGTGAAACGCAGCGCACAAGTAGATATCATGAAGGCACATATGAAAACCTGCGAAACGCCCTTCCTGATTGCAGGCGATTTCAATGATACACCGGCATCTTATGCGGTTACGCAAATGACAAAATCACTGAATAATACTTTTGTGGAAGAGGGAACAGGTCTTGGGCGTACTTATAACGGCAAATTTCCTAATTTTCAGATTGACTATATCTCAGCTTCAAAGACAATCAAAGTCATTAATCACCGGATAATTGAAGCGAAATTATCCGATCATTTCCCTGTAAGAAGTGACTTAAGGATCAACTAAATATACCTGCAATTTTTTACCTTTGTCGCCAGGGCCTTAATGCGCCCTGCATATAAATATTATAAAATGGAGAACGGCTTACAGCTTTACAACACGCTAACACGTAAAAAGGAACTTTTTGAACCCCTGAACGGACCCAATGTTGGGATGTACGTTTGCGGGCCTACTGTTTACAGTGATGTACATCTGGGTAACTGTCGTACTTTTATTTCTTTTGATTTGATCTTCAGGTATTTGAAATTCCTGGGTTACAAAGTGAGGTATGTACGTAATATTACTGATGCCGGCCATTTGGAGGGCGACCGTGACGAGGGGGATGACAAGTTTGCGAAACGTGCCAAACTGGAGCAGCTGGAGCCGATGGAGATTGTGCAGAAATACACGCTGGGTTTCCATGATGTAATGAGGATGTTCAATACCCTGCCACCAAGCATAGAACCTACCGCTACGGGACATATTATCGAACAGATTGAAATGATCCAGGATATTATTGCAAACGGTTACGCTTATGAGACCAATGGGACTGTTTATTTTGATGTAGAAAAATATAGCCAGACTTATAATTATACTATCCTGACCAACCGTAACCTGGAAGACATGATGGCGAATACCAGGGAGCTGGGCGGTCAGGATGAGAAACGGGGAAGACTGGATTTTGCCTTATGGATCAAAGCTAAACCAGAAACTATTATGCGCTGGATCTCTCCATGGGGAGTAGGATTTCCGGGATGGCATATTGAGTGTTCAGCAATGAGTGCTAAGTATTTGGGTGAAGAATTTGATATCCATGGTGGTGGAATGGATCTGGCTGCAACGCATCATACGAATGAGATTGCACAATCTGAAGCATGTTATCATAAAGAACCGGCAAAATACTGGATGCATACCAATATGCTTACGGTTAATGGTTCACGCATGTCTAAAACAGCCGGCAACGGATTTATGCCATTGCAGTTGTTCAGTGGCGACCATCCATTGCTGACTAAAGGCTATAGCCCGATGACGGTTAAGTTTTTTATGCTGCAGGCACATTACCGCAGTACGCTGGATTTCTCTAACGATGCACTGGATGCTTCAGAGAAAGGTTTCAGAAGGCTGATGAATGCTTTAAGTTTACTGGAGAAACTGGTGGCATCTGATAGCGGAGAATTTGAAATTGAACCTATCAGACTGAACTGTATCAAAGCAATGAACGATGATTTTAACAGTCCGGTAGTAATTGCTGAGCTGTTTGAAGCGGCTAGAATCATCAATACAGTTTATGATGGCAAAGGACGTATTACTGCTGCAGAACTGGAAAAACTGAAGGTGCTGATGCAGGAATTTGTTTTCGATATATTTGGACTGAAGGATGAAGAATCTTCAAATAATGAATTAAACGATGTGCTGGATATGGTAATCGATATCCGTAAGAGCGCTAAAGAAAATAAAGACTACGCCACTTCTGATAAGATTCGTATCGGACTCCAGAATATTGGCATCCAGTTAAAAGACAGCAAAGAAGGTACTACCTGGAATAAAATTTAATATTAACCTACAAAACAACTATTTTAAAATGATGAGGAATAAAATAATCTGCACCCTGATTGCTGTAGCTTTCGCTTTCGGGGCTTTTGCACAGCGTTCTGATGGTACTACAAAGTCGCTGGTTAACGCAGAAAAAGAGTTTGCAGAAAGTGCAGTGAAAAATGGTGTGAAGTCAGCTTTTCATTCTTATAGTGCAAATGATGCAATTGTTTTCAGGCCAAATCCTGTCAATGCAAAAACTTACTATGCTACACAGCAGAATGATAAAAACCTGGTATGGTCACCTTCATATGCAAGGGTAGCAAGGAGCGGCGACTGGGGATTTACTACCGGCGGGTTCACTTTAGAAGGTGATCAGAAAGTGTATGGACAGTACGTTTCTGTGTGGAAAGCGATTAACGGTAAATGGGAATTAGTGATAGATCTGGGTGCAGAACATAATAAGCCATTGCATCCGGTGGCTGAAAAATTTATTGAACCTACCGAGTATTACAAACCTAAATTCAATGGAGAGAAGCAGATTGCTGCCGGAAAAGATATCCTATTTACGACAGAAAGAACATTGAACGCTACCCTGAAGTCTTACGGTATGGGTGCCTTTGGCGGTTTCTTAAATCATGATGCCAGGGTTATTTTTCCCGGATATGAGCCTATCATAGGCAAAGATAAAGCGATTGCTTTCTATTACAATATGGTGAGCAAGATGACCTTAAAAACCACTCAGGCAGATAAAGCTTCAGGTGGTGACCTTGCCTATACTTATGGAATTGCTACTATAGATTACAAAACTGATTTAAGAGAAAGCTTTAATTATGTTTTCATCTACGAGCGCCAGAAAGATCATAACTGGAATTTAATACAGCAAATTTATACGCCGGCAGAACGTTAACCGGCATGCTAAAAGGAAAGGGTTTCTTAAACTAAGGTTTAGAAACCCTTTTTTTATACCTGATAATTAATTGCAGCGTTAATAAAATACGATGAAAAAACACTTACTTTTTACCACGTTATTGTTGCTTGGCTTGTTAACAGCTGAGGCGCAGAAATTCGATAAACAGAGTCACAGAGGGGCAAGGGGACTCATGCCGGAAAATACGGTCCGTTCAATGCTGCGCGCACTGGACCTGGGTGCTACTACGATAGGGATGAATGTGGTCATCTCTAAAGATCATATGGTGGTGCTGTCTCATGAACCCTATTTCAATAATGAAATTAGTCTTACTCCGGCGGGGAAAGAGATTTCCCTGAAAGACGAGAAGAAGTTTAACATGTACCAGATGGATTATGCAGAAATCAAGAAGTTTGATGTAGGCAGCAAAGTACATAAACGTTTTCCTGGTCAGCAGAAATTTAAGGCTTACAAGCCTCTGTTAGCTGAAGTGATCGACTCTGTGGAGGCCTATGTAAAAGCGCATAAGCTGCCAAAGCCGGTTTATGCTATAGAAATCAAGACCATCCGTAAAGGTGATCTGGAGTTTCATCCCGAGCCTGCAGTTTTCTCACAGTTGGTCATGGATGTAATTGTAGCAAAAAAGATGACCAAAAGAGTACTGGTTCAGTCTTTCGATATCAGGTGTCTGCAATATGTGCACGAGAAATACCCAAAGATAAAAACCGGTCTGATGATAGATGAAAAGGAAGATTTTGCCAATAATATCAGTGACCTGGGTTTTAATCCGACGGTATATAGTCCTTACGCCGTATTGGTAGGCAAGGGGCTGGTCGACCGTTGTCATGCTGCTGGTATTAAAATCATACCATGGACAGTAAACAGCAGGGAAGATATGGATTACATGGTTGACTTAGGGGTAGATGGGATCATTACTGATTTCCCTAATCTGTTTAATCACCTGACCATACCTGGAAGTAAGATTAAAACAGGTTCTGAATAATCTTTTCTACAGAAAGACCTTCTGCTTCTGCACGGTAATTACGTACAATCCTGTGGCGGAGGATAGCTTCTGCTACAGCTTGTACATCTTCTATATCAGGTGCATATTTGCCAGAAATAGCCGCATGGCATTTAGCTCCTAAAACAAGAAATTGTGAGGCTCTTGGTCCTGCGCCCCAGTTTACATACTGGTTAATTTCCTGCGTTGCCAATGCGGTTCCCGGACGCGTTTTGCCAGTTAACTTTACCGCGTATTCCAATACATTATCTGTTACCGGTATGTTTTTGATTAATTTCTGGAAATACTGAATCTGCTCTGCATTGATAATCTTCCTCAAGGTGACCTCGGTATTGCTTGTCGTATTTTTAACGATAGTCAGCTCCTCAGCAAAACTTGGGTATGTTAGCGACACATTGAACATGAAACGATCAAGCTGCGCTTCAGGCAGGGGATAAGTACCTTCCTGCTCAATAGGATTCTGCGTAGCCAGTACAAAGAAAGGATTGGGTAAGATATGTTTGTGACCAGCTGCGGTAACAGATTTTTCCTGCATTGCTTCCAGTAAGGCCGCCTGGGTTTTTGGTGGCGTCCTGTTGATTTCGTCTGCCAGCACAATATTAGAAAAGACAGGACCTTTAATAAATTTAAAATTCCTGTCTTCTCCCAGAATTTCTGCACCGATAATATCTCCCGGCATCAGGTCTGGTGTGAACTGTATCCTGTTAAAATTCAGATCCAGTACGTTGGCTACTGTTTGCACCAGTAATGTTTTTGCTAAGCCTGGTACACCTACCAGTAAACAATGGCCATTGCTGAAAATAGAGATCAGTACTGATTTAACTACTTCATCCTGCCCGATAACGACTTTTCCAATTTCACTTTTGATATCCTGATAAGTTTTGTGGAGGGCATCAACTGCCGCTATGTCGTTATGGTATGGCATATTATTTTGTTTCTGTAGTAGCGGGCTTAGTCCATATTTTTAGTTCGTCGCACTCATTGTACTCGTCGTCGATTCTAATATAAGTGTTTTTTCTTCTTTTTTCGAACCATTCACTCATTACGCGATCTTGTTTCTGTTGTTGTGCCTTCTCCTTAAACTTGGTATAATCCTGTTCCAGGTTACCTTTATGCGGGGCGATTTTATTTTTTAATAAGATGACTTTATAACCTTCTTTACCGTCAGCTCCTGTAAATGCAACAGGTTTTGATATTTCACCCACTTTCATTGTATCTACTACTACGAATACTTTAGGATCCAGTTTATCAGAAGGAATGAAGGTAGTTCTTGCCGTAACGTTGTCTGCAAATAATACCATACCACCGTTGTATTTTGACTCTTTATCAGCTGAGAACATAGATGCCGCAGTAGAGAAAGTGATTTTTTTATTGTTGATATTATTATAGATACTGTCTGCATGGAGTTTCAGACGATCCATGCTTTGCGGTGTATTCTGCGGACGGATCAGGATGTGGCGTGCATGTACCTGTTCACCTCTGCGCTCAACAACCTGAAGTACGTGGTAACCAAATTCGGTTTCAAATACCGGAGAAAGCTCTCCCGGCTTCAATTTAAATGCAAAAGCAGTAAATTCTTTAGCCATCATGGTACGGTCGAAAAAGCCCAGGTCGCCACCCTCCGGTGCAGATCCCGGATCTTCCGAATATGTTTTTGCCAGGAAAGCAAAATCTTCACCGCTTTTCACCCGTAACCTGATCGCATCAAGCTTGTCATAAAAACGTTGTTTCTCTGCTTTGGTCAGCTCAGGATGGAGTACAATCTCACCTACTTCAAATTCAGTAGGAATATCCGGTAAGCTGTCTTTTTTATAAGAATCATAATATTTTTGTACTTCTGAAGGCGTAATGCTTACTTTTTCCGTGATCGTCCCCTGCATTTTATTTGCCTGAAGCTGATCTTTTACATCCGGTCTCAACTCGTCTTTGTACTGTAATACTGAACGGTTCAGGAATTCTTCCAGTTTGTCCTGTCCGCCTGCACGCTGAATCTGGTAACGCATTCTGCGGTCCAGTTCATCATCTACCTGCTTATCATCAACCATCACAGAGTCAATCTCCGCCTGTTGCTTTAAAAGATGCTGAACAAGCATTTGCTGTAGAATATAACACTTCATCTTCTCATTTACCGGGTTTCCTGAGTTCAGGTACATTACATATTGCTGGTTTAATTCGGACAATAAGATGACCTCGTTTCCAAGCACTGCAATCACTTTATCTACGCTTTGCTTTTGGGCATGTACATTTAAAAACAAGAAGAGCAATCCGCTTGCCATCAATAAAACTTTCTTCATTATACTTTCTTCAATTATATTTTATTTGCAAATTTACTATTATTCAGCGATTTGTAAGCTGTATTATCTAATCAGTCTCTGCAAGGCAGTCTGATCAATGGTTACTTTGTATTTATTTCTCAGTGCAGTTACCCAGTTGCATTCCAATTGCTGCTGAAAATCGGCTGCCACATCGCTTTTTACTTCGTCATAAGGCTTTGAATCATATACCGTAACATTTGATGTGTAATAGTTGTGGATGTCGCTTTCACTGTCTGCCATGATGTCCCATATCTTACGCTCTGAAATATTAAAAAGCAACAGGGCCTCTTTATATTCATTGATCACCAGAGAATGATCTCTTTGCTGAAGATCAGCAGGTAACGACGCTACAAAAGCAGCTTCATAATTCTTTACTTCCGCCAGATAGGTGCTGTCCTTGTCCAGCTGCAAATTGCATGCGTCCAGCACTTTAAGTTTGAAGTCTACATAAATATTTAAAAAAGAGATCAGCTGTGTCAATGTTGTTTTACCAGAACCGGGACGGTGTTTTTGATATACCCACATGAATTCCTTCAGCTCAACAGGTTTGCCGTTTATAACCGCAACGCTTTGTGCAGCAGCGGCAGCATAGAAAAAACAGAGGATAACAATGCAGCAGGTTTTTCTCACAAAAGCTTAACTAGGGTATTTTTAAGGTATAAAAGTAACAAATAAAGGCACTATAATAAGATATTTAACTAATTTTAACACAAAAATGATGACCTGTAAAACGAAGAGGAATGGGCGAACAACTGACTGATAATGCAGCAGCACTGCGGATGTTTTTTACAGAAGATATTTACCTGGTAGGCACTGAGCCCCTTAGCCTGCCTGTACAAACTGTTCCGGCAACAAATCCGGAACCCGCCCGGGCGCCGGAAGTCGCAGTAATACCCGCAGGCTTAAGTCCGGCACCTGTAATAGTGAAGACTGAGTTTAAGTATCTGGGTAAAAACCAGAAGAATGTGCTGATTATCGTAAATGATCAACAGAACGAAGTGAGCAGCGACAGGGGGAAGGAATTACTTCGAAATATTGTTAAAGCGATACAGCTCTCGGCCAGTGATTTTGCACTGGTAAATTATTCCGCTTATAAAGGGGCACAGTTTACAGAAATGACTACCTTTTTCTCGAGTAAACTCGTGATGATCTTCGGCGTTCAGCCATCATTACTGGGGCTTGGTGATCAGCCAAAAAATATCATTTTTATGGAAGCTGCCACACAGGTTGTTTATGCTGATAATCTTGATCTTCTTGCTGAAGATCAGCTGGGAAAGAAAACACTTTGGGGAAGTATAAAAAAGCTATCAATATGAGCAGACAATTAGTATTTGCTACACATAATCAATATAAAACTGAAGAAGTACGTCAGCTGCTTGGTGATCAGTATGAAGTATTAAACCTGAATGATATCGGCTGCGATACGGACATTCCTGAGACGGCTGATACCTTTGCCGGCAATGCCGAGTTAAAGAGCAGTTTTGTGGTTGATAATTATCAGATCGACTGCTTTGCGGACGACAGTGGGCTGGAAGTGGAATCGCTGAATAATGAACCTGGCATTTATTCCGCCAGATATGCGGGAGAAAGGGGAGATGCTGCTAATATGGCCTTTCTGCTTGAAAAGCTGCAGGGTGTAGTCAACAGGAAGGCGCAATTCCGTACGGTAATCTCGCTGATCCGGAATAAAGAGAAGTTTCTTTTTGAAGGAATTATCCAGGGTACAATCAGGGAAATGCCTACCGGTACCAATGGCTTTGGCTACGATCCGGTTTTTCAGCCAGACGGATATAAGCAGACTTTTGCTGAAATGGATATGGAGCAAAAGAACCAGATCAGTCACCGTGCACTTGCGATGCGCAAACTTATCGCTTTTTTAAAAGAACAGGCTGTTTAGATAAAGAATCAGCTTTCTTCAGCAATCCTGGAACTACTTTCATTGCTGTGTCGGCAAGCTGAGCAGGCGTTTTAGCCGGTATGGAGAGGCTATCAGTTACGCTTTTTAGCTGTTTAACAACGCCACTTACCGTTTTACTGTCTTTTTTAACTGCAGTTTTGGTAGCAGTTGATTTCTTTGCGGGTGCTTTTGTTACCGTTTTTTTGGGTTTTGCTTTAGGATTGGTAATATCTTTTTTGGAACGTGGTCTTAACTCTGGCTTCCAGATAAATCCGGTCAGGATTACATCCTCTTTAATTTCCGCGACCGGCGTAGTAGCGCCTTCTACATCTTTTATCGGCACAACATCAGAGATTTCACTGTTTCTGAAAATGATTTTTATCCTGCTGCTGATGGTTTGGTTCATCTTATCGTAGGCTTTACCATCGTCTGTTTTAGTGAAATATACACTTTCTGCATTCCCGTCAACATACATGCTGCTCAATTTACCCTCCTTGAAAAAGCCGGTAATCAATTTTCCTTTAATCTGGTTGAACTTGGCTGAATCGGCCTCCACATTTACAGAAAATGCATTCTGAATCACCTGCAGGGAGTTTATTTTTTTATTCCTCAGCTGCAGATAAATTGTATCCCCTGTTTGCTGTGAACCCTGTGCCCAGAGTATGGGATTTTTATACCATCTCAAGGTCGAATCAGCACTAGTGTAAAAAAGGGAATCTGCCTTTGCCTGCATGTTCGACTTAAACACGTTCACCTGGTGGTAAGCTTTGATTGTCCTTGTCAGCACCGTATCCATAGGATTAAAAGGTAAACTGTCTTTTGCACTGAGTTTTTTCGCTCCTTTAACCGCTGTCTGTACAGCAGACTTAGTTTTTGGATCTGCAGTTTTTGCATTTGCTTTTCCTTTCAGGCTATCTGTTTTTACTTTTATGCTGTCTGTTTTGCTCCCCCCTGGTTTGACTGAATCTTTTTTAAGGACGATGACTGGTTTTTTGAGGACAGAATCAATTTTGCCTGAAGACAATTTTGGAAGACTATCTGTTAACGCACTATCTTTTTTCAGGCTATCCCTTGTTCCCGGCAAGGCAGTCTTACCGGCATCTTTTAATTTCTTTTTATCGTCAGGCACCTGCTTTCCTTTATTTCCGGCTGGCGCTTGTCCGGGTTTCTTAGCAGCCGGAGTACCAGGTTTTGTAGCTGCACTTTTCCCTTTTTCGCCTGCTTTTCCTTCTCTTACTTCTTCGCCCAGCTCATTGTCCTTTTTAATCACAGGGCCTTTGATCAGTTTTAATGTTTTCTGCAATACCATCTGTGTTTCCAGCGTATCTGCACCGAGCCACAAGCTGTCCGGTTTTTTAACGTCCTTTACCATAATGGAATCATTGGTACCCATTCCGGCATAAGCATTTTTCGTCACCACCGTGCGCTGGTCTTTTTTATAATAATAACCCAGCTGACCATGCATCAGCATTTTATCTACGGTATCCTTAAAAACGATATTTTTAACCGCTTTACCATAACCCGCAATCCCGTCATAATACAGACTATCACCTTTTAATGATCTGCTGCCTGAAGTATATAAATTGTTCTTTCCGAAGTAAGCATAGGTAGTTTTTGTATTGTAGGCACCGTTCTCTGTATACAGATTTCCATCTTTCTCCTTGATATTGGTCGGCCCATAAAAGTATGCCCAGTTGGTTAGTGTATTGTAACGCAGTGTGTCTGATTTTATCGTGCTCTGTTCAGTTACCACCAATACATTATACCTGAAATAAGCGTCCCTGGAATTCGCAAAATAATATCCGTTTTTACTGGTTATCGTAGCGTCTTTATTCACGATTTTACCCCCATTTACGTAAGTACCTACTTTTGGGCCCATATCGTAGTCCAGTATATTTGTCGTTAGTACCGAAGTCCGGTCCAGTAAGCGTACATTGCTGGATAAATGGGCAATTTTTGCATTACCATCGTAGGTGAGCCTGTCAGAATATATGTTTACCGTATCAGCCTGATTAATGTGTACATTCTCATAGGCCTCGAAATAGTTCTTTTTTGTATAAAAAACGGCACTGTCACAAGTCAGAATAGCATTGTCCTGACGAAACACTGGTTTTCTCAGGTAAGTGATATCGCTTTTAGTGATGATTTTGCTTCTTTCAGAACTCTGAAGGATGATTTTCGTTTTTTCCTGTGCCAGTACTGCTGATGGGAGAATGACAAACAGCAGGTAAACTGTCAATGCTTTTTTGAAAAAAGAAGGTATGGATACGACCTGCGCTTTATCACTCCTGGTTTTTAAAACCGAATATAGCCAATTGAAAACGTGTAATTTTTGCACTTTACAAAGGTAGTTTTTTGCTTACCATTTTAAATTAAATATTTTTGACCCATGTTACCCTTACAAAGCTTCAAAGAATATATAGATCATCATTCCTTAGTTCATAAGGGCGACAGAATATTGCTGGCTGTAAGCGGAGGCAGGGATTCCGTTCTGATGGCACATCTTTTTAAACAAGCTGGTTATCAATTTGGCATTGCGCACTGTAATTTCAGACTAAGGGCAGAGGAATCACAAAGAGATGAACAATTTGTAATCTCCTTAGCTGCAGCGCTCGAGGTTCCATGTTACGTAACGCATTTTGATACAAAAGCGTATGCTGCTGCCCAAAAAATATCTACCCAGATGGCTGCGCGGGATTTGCGTTACCGCTGGTTCGAAAGGATCAGGCAAGAGGAGGGCTATGTTAAAATCGGCATTGCGCATCACCAGGGAGATGTGATAGAAACGGTGCTGCTGAATCTGACAAGGGGGACGGGGATAGCTGGTCTGCATGGTATCCAGCCGCAAAAGGAATGGCTGATCAGGCCGCTCCTGTTTTTATCCGCACAGGATATTCATCAATTGATCGTCTCCAATGCTATAGATTATGTGGAAGACAGTTCTAATTCCAGTACTGCTTATGCCAGGAATAAAATAAGACTGGCTGTAGTGCCGGTGCTGAGGGAACTCAACCCTAATCTTGAACAAACCTTTGAACACAATATCCGGCGCTTTGCAGAGACGGAGATGGTACTTCAGCAGGCTGTAGTTCAGCTCAGAGCAGATATCTGTGAGCTGAAAAGTGATGGTATTTATTTATCATTGGAAAAGATCAAAGTTTTGCATCCGCAAAGGTTGCTGCTTTTTGAAATTTTAAGGGAATATTTTTTTACGGAAAATGTAGTGGACGAAATCCTTCATTCGTTAAACAAACAGAGTGGTACCTCTTTTTACAGTCCGGGCTACCGGCTTACGGTCGACAGGGAATTTTTGATCCTAACGGAAAAAGAGGATTCCGCAACCAGGTCAAATATCATGATTCATCCTGCCGATACCTTTGTCGAATTTGATCATCAACAGCTCTGCATCAGCTTTAGCGACACAGTTTTCTTTGAAAATGACAATTGCAAGGCCTTTATTGATGCAGATCTGCTTATATTTCCATTAGTGCTGAGATCCTGGCAGGATGGCGATCGTTTCATGCCATTGGGTATGAGCAATTACAAAAAGCTGAGTGATTTTTTTGTGGATCAGAAGATTCCCCTGCCAAACAAAGAAGCTATTCCTATTTTAATTAATGGAAATGGCGATATCGTGTGGATAGCAGGGTTGCGACAGGACAATCGCTATAAAGTAACGGCGACAACAAAAAAAGTCGCTATATTCGAACAGAAATTTATAATAGATGAGTAACAGGTACGCATTTCTGGAGAAACAATATATTGGTCGTGATTATATCAGGATTTGTATCAGACTATTGATGGCTGCCTTCTGTTTTGGTGCTTATGTCTATGAAAGAGACCGGGATAGAACACAGGATTTATTTCTGGTAGTAGGCTTTGGAATTATTGGTATCTCTATTCTGCTCTTGTTCTTAATTCAGTATAAAACTATCATCAATAATAAAAGTTTGATTATCGATGGATTATGGACGGCAAAAAAGGTGAAAATTGATTTAAACAGCATTGTCAGTGTTAGAAAAGATACTTACAGCAATTATTTGTTTAATAATCCTGTTTATAACCTGCATCGCAAAGGCAGTATCCGTTTTTACTCATCTGGCAAAGACGCAGTCGTGTTAACAGACAGGGATGGTCTGGAGTATTATATTGGTACTCAGCGCCCCAACGAGATGTATCTTGTGATTCAGGATGAGATGAAGACTAAATTGTAAGGGACAGGCGAAATAATTGCAATTGTTTAACACAAAGCTCATTTATAGTACTGTAATTTGCAATTGTAAAGCAGTTTATTAAAAACTGTATTTGAAATCTATATTGATGAAGATAGGTATTGTTTGTTACCCTACATTTGGCGGTAGTGGTGTTGTGGCTACAGAATTAGGAAAAGCGCTGGCTGACGAGGGTCACCAGGTTCATTTTATTACATATAGCCAACCGGCAAGATTAGATTTTTTCTCCGCTAATCTATTTTATCACGAAGTATCCGTAAGAGATTATCCATTATTCGATTATGCACCCTACGAATCTGCATTGGCGAGTAAGCTGGTAGATGTAGTGATGTTCGAGAAGCTCGATATTCTGCACGTGCATTATGCTATTCCACATGCATCGGCTGCTTTTATGGCCAAGCAAATCCTGGAAACTTACGGGATACACATTCCGTTTGTAACTACGCTGCATGGAACTGATATTACACTGGTGGGAAAAGATCCGACCTATAAACCTGTAGTTACTTTTTCAATCAATAAATCTGACGGTGTTACTACGGTTTCGGAAGATCTGAAGAAGGATACGAATAATCATTTTCCGATTACCACGGAGATCAAGGTAATTCCTAATTTTATTGATTTTAACAGATTTAGTCTGCAGCCAAAAGGTCATTTCAAAAAGGCTATTGCGCCAAATGATGAAAGGATTCTGATCCATACCTCTAATTTCCGTAAGGTGAAACGAACCTCTGATGTGATTAAGATGTTTAAAAAGGTGCTGGAGAAAATACCGTCTAAGCTTTTAATGGTGGGTGATGGACCGGACCGTGCCAATAATGAACAGTTATGCCGTGATTTGGGGATCTGCGACCATGTCCGGTTTTTAGGTAAGCAGGATGCGATAGAAGAAATCCTGTCTGTATCTGACCTGTTCCTGATGCCATCTGAAACTGAAAGTTTTGGTCTGGCTGCATTGGAAGCGATGGCCTGCAAAGTGCCTGTAATCAGCTCCAATGCTGGTGGTTTGCCAGAATTGAATGTGGATGGTTACTGCGGTTACATGAGTAATGTAGGCGATGTGGAAGATATGGCCGCAAAAGCTGTGCTGATCTTAGAGAATGATGATACACTCAACCAATTTAAAGAAAATGCCTTTAAAAGGGCTCAGGACTTTGATCTGAAAAAGATCTTACCCATATATATCGACTTTTACAATGAGATTATTACCAAACATCTTGCTAGGCATGCAGATGCGGTGAAAATGGCATAAGCCGATATCACTGGATATAAAAAAGCTTCCTTTCCTGATCAGGAAAGGAAGCTTTTTTATGCTCTTCTATTTATTTTTTAGGTACAAATACAAAACATACCGGTGCGCCAAGGGCGATCCTTTTGCCTGTATCTGTAATTGCACCTGTAATTTGATTACGTTTGAAAATCACGACGTCGTTAGTGTACTGGTGACCTACCAAAAGCCATTTGCCGCTGGGATCTATCACAAAAGCCCTTGGGCCTTTTCCTAAGGTGCCGGATTGACTTTTTTTAATCAGCTGTCCGTCTTTCTGAATTGCAAAAACAGTAATGTCATTTGCCGTACCCCTGTTGCTGGCATAAAGAAATTTACCATCCGCAGAGATCTGTATATCAGCAGAACCTATTTCTCCTTTGAAGTCTTTTGCAACAATATTGGTTTCCTGGATCTTTGTTAAAAGACCATCAGTATAACTGAATACGGTTAAATCACCCTGCATTTCCTGGATCAGGTAAGCAAATTTGCCATTCGGACTAAAAACGATGTGTCTTGGTCCGCTGCCCGGTTTGATATTTATACTGTCCTTAACCTCTAAAATATTATTGGCAGCATCACGGTTATACGCATAGAGATAAATTTTATCCTCACCAAGATCATTGACAATTACCTGTTTTTTATCCGGACTAAACCTCACCATGTGTACATGTGCACTTTTCTGCCTTGCGGTATCTATGCTTGATCCTGTGTGCTGTATGACCTGTTTTGCAGCCGTAAGTGCTCCGCTTGCATCTTTTCCGAATACAGCAATGCTGCCACTGGTATAATTTGCTACGATCACATTTTTCTCATCTGAAATCAGGTAACAAGGATCCTGTCCTTCAGCAGCCTGTTTGTTTAAAAAACTCAACTTACCCACAGCTGCGTCAAAACTAAAGGCACTTACCGTACTTTTAACCCCGTCTTCATTTACTGCATAAACAAACCTTTTTGAAGGATCTACGCTCAGAAAACTGGGATTTACACTTTTCTCTACAGTATTTGCTTTGAAAGTTGCCGTATTGGTATTGAAATCATAAACATAAATACCCTCACTGTTGCCAGGAGTGGTATAAGTGCCTATAATTAAGTTGTAGTCAGCTTTTTGAGCTTGTGCAGTCAGCGTAAAAGCCATAACAGCGAGCAGGTAAAGTGTTCGTTTCATTTTATTCAGGTCTACTTGATCAGATGTTTGATCTGAATCAGTTCATGTTCTTCTAAATAGCGCCATCTTCCACGTGGAAGGTCTTTCTTAGTCAGGTTACCATAAACTACACGGTCCAGTTTCACCACTTCATAGCCTAAATGCTCGAATATTCTGCGGACAATCCTGTTTTTACCACTATGGATCTGGATACCTACTTCACGTTTTGATCCACCGGCAACATAAGATACTGAATCTGGTTTAATAATCCCATCTTCAAGCTCTAACCCAAACTGTATTTTGTTTAAATCTCCCTGGCTTAAGCTTTTGCTTAATTCTACATGGTAGATTTTAGTGATGCCGTTTTTAGGATGTGAAAGTTTATCCGCAAGGTCACCATCATTTGTCATTAACAACAAACCAGTAGTGTTACGGTCTAAACGTCCTACAGGATAAATACGTTCTCTGCTTGCTTTCTCTACAAGAGACATTACCGTACGTCTTTCCTGAGGATCATCAGTTGTAGTGATATAATCTTTAGGTTTATTTAAAATCACGTAAATTTTCTTTTCGCGTTTTAACAGTTCACCATTGTAACGTACTTCGTCTTTTGCAGGATCTACTTTATGACCCAGTTCAGAAACAGGTACTCCATTTACAGAAACTACACCTGCAGCAATCAGTTCATCCGCTTTACGGCGTGAACAGATACCGGAATTGGCGATGTAACGGTTCAAACGAATTTTACCATCGTCTACTACACGTACACCTTCTTTTCTTGTGCGCATTACCGGCGCTTCTGAACGGTTCTTAGAGAAAGGTTTGATGACAGAACCATCTTCTCTTTTTCTGAATGGTCTGCTGTCGGTACTTCTGGAAGCACCACTTTTTTTATCTTCGAAATTCCTGAATGGTCTTTCTCCATCAGTACTGTAATTGTCTTTTTTTACATAACTACGGCTTTCATTTCTCGGCATTTCTTTTGAACTGCCTTCTTTGAATGCACGTGGTTTGAAATCTTTCGCACCTGCGCCTCTTGGTTTGAAGCTGCTGCGTTCTCCATCTCTCGGAGGTCTTGATTTAAAGTCTTTATTTTCACCTTCTTTTCCGCCCCTTGGTTTGAAGCTGCTGCGCTCTCCATCTCGTGGTTTGGAATTACTGCGTTCTCCGTCTCTTAGAGGTCTTGATTTGAAATCTGAAGTGCCTTCAGAACTTCCACCGCTGCTTCTTGGTCTGAAGTTATTACGGTCTCCATCTTTTGGAGCCTTTGCCTTAAAGTCTTTGGAACCGCCGAACTTCGTATTGTCTTTCCCCTCTTTATCCTCAAACTTGTTTTTTCCCTTGTAAGAACTATCAGTTCCACTACGGCTTCTACCTGTTGTGCTTCGGTTTCCCGGTTTGGACTTGTCATCCCGACTGTTCCTGTTGTTGTTATTTATCATGATACGCTGTTAACCACATAATTAATGTGGGGTGCAAATTTAAGAAAAATAGCTTAAATAGCAGCCGATATTTTCCATCCTAATGTTAAATTAAAAATACGCTCCTATGCATGTTTAAACAGGTCTTTTGACCCTAAATTCTGTAATAGCTTGATAATTAGGTTTATATATTGTATGTTTGCAGGCGTTTTATATTAGTTCACCAAAAAAAGGAGGAAAATGATAAAGAAACACATAATAACATGTACGGTAATTTTAGGATTACTGGTTATGGCAAAAGTGTTTGCTTACAACATGCCCCAAGCAGCAAAAAGTACAAAAAAAGTTACCACTACCACAACAATTACTACCATAACAAAAGAGCCGAAATCTCTCATGGCTCAGTTAAATTTTGCAGAAGAATCTTTACCGAAGGGCGATGTCCGGGTAGAGCGAAAAATGAAGAAAGTTCTTGCTGCATACACTTACAGTCACCTGCAAACAAATCGTTTACACCGGATGGCAGCAGAATGGTTCCCTGTTATAGAACCTATTCTTGCAGCATATGGCATACCTAATGATTTCAAATATGTTCCACTTGTGGAATCGGGCTTACAGGGTGGCATGTCACCAAAAGGCGCAAACGGGTTCTGGCAATTTATGCCTGGTACTGCACGCAACTATGGTTTGAAAGTTAATTCATCAGTTGACGAGCGTAAAAACTTACGTAAGTCTACTATTGCAGCCTGTAAATACATCAAAGAACTCTATGGTGTTTTTGATAACTGGGCTTTGGTTGCTGCCGCATATAATGTGGGCGACAATCATATGAAAAAACAGATCAACAGACAGAATCAGGACAATTATTTTAAAATGAAGCTTAACCGGGAAACTGGTGGTTATGTTTATAAACTGATTTCAATGAAACAGATCATGGAATATCCTGTCCGTTATGGTTATGCACCTAAAAGGGAACAGCAGGCTATAAATACGGTCAGAGAATAAAGAAGAATACTGCAATTGGGGAAGGCCGGAATTTATTCCGGCTTTTTGCGTTTTATGCCTTTTCCGGCAATCCTGTTTATGGCTTTTTAATGATCAGAATAAGCTTTTCTATTGATAAAATTTTTAGCATTTTTGTGGCTGCAAATTTGCTGTCTTAATTTCAAAGATTTCAATAGCGTTTTAGATAACATATGAGTAAAAATACCATCGACCTGGGCGAGCAAAAAGATGTTGAAGTATACGGTGCCAGAGTACATAACCTTAAAAATATAGATGTTTCTTTTCCACGAAATAAGCTGGTTGTAATTACCGGTTTGAGCGGAAGCGGTAAATCCTCTCTTGCATTTGATACGATTTATGCGGAAGGACAGCGTCGTTATATGGAAACATTCAGTGCCTACTCCCGCCAGTTTATGGGGGGGATGGAAAGGCCGGATGTAGATAAAGTATCCGGCCTAAGTCCCGTGATTGCCATTGAGCAAAAAACAACCAGTAAAAATCCAAGATCTACTGTAGGTACAATTACTGAAATTTATGATTTTATGCGTTTGCTGTACGCCCGTACGGCAGATGCTTTCTCTTACAATACAGGGGAGAAAATGGAGCGGATGAGTGAAGATCAGATCCTGGATAATATTTACAAAAAATACGAAGAGCTGCCTGTTAACATTCTTGCTCCGGTAGTCAAAGGACGTAAAGGACATTACAGGGAACTTTTTGAACAGATCCGTAAACAGGGATACGTGAAAGTGCGTGTAGATGGGGAAATTCAGGACCTGACTGCAAAAATGCAGGTAGACCGCTACAAAATCCATGACATCGAGATTGTGGTAGACAGGCTTATCATCGACAGAAAAGACCATAAGCGTCTGATTGATTCCGTACAAACGGCCATGCGCCTGGGAAAAGGAATTATCAAGATCAGCGACAAGGAGAATAACGTTTCTCACTTCAGTCGTTTTCTGATGTGCCCTACCACGGGAATTTCTTATGATGAACCTCAGCCTAATAGTTTTTCGTTCAACTCGCCTTATGGTGCTTGTGAACAATGTGATGGTTTAGGCTACATTTTCGTAGTAGATAAGGAGTCGGTCATGCCGAATCCGAAACTAAGTATCATGAACGGTGGACTTGCGCCGCTGGGCGAGTATCGTGATATCTGGATGTTCCAGGTGATCAAAGCACTGGCCAAAAAATATAATTTCTCTTTGTCTACCCCGATTGAAAAACTGGGGGATGATATTACTGATATGCTCCTCAATGGCAGTCCTGATTTATTATCAGTAGCGGTTGAATACAATAAGTGGAATGTGCAGAACTATCAGATCACTTTCGACGGAATTATCAAATTGCTGGAAGAGCAGCAGGAGAAAAAAGGAGAGGGTGCTACGGATGATATGGAGAATTTCCGCAAGCTGAAGACTTGTCCTACCTGTCATGGTGCCCGCTTAAAAAAGGAGAGCCTGCATTTCAAAATTGACGGTAAAAATATATTTGAACTGGCAGAGATGGACATCAACAGCATTAAAAGCTGGTATGTAAATCTGGAAGACCGTTTGAGCGAGCGACAAAATACCATAGCCAAAGAAATCCTGAAAGAGATCAGGACGAGGCTGGGTTTCCTTACCGATGTAGGTTTAAATTATTTATCGCTGGACCGTACTGCAAAAACTTTGTCAGGCGGTGAAGCACAAAGGATACGTTTGGCTACACAGATCGGGTCTCAGCTGATGAATGTAATGTATATTCTTGATGAGCCGAGTATAGGTTTGCACCAGAGAGATAACGAACGTTTAATCGGCGCCTTAAAAAACCTGCGTGATCTGGGCAACACTGTATTGGTTGTGGAACATGACAAGGACATGATCCTGGAAGCTGATTACGTAATTGACGTTGGTCCTGCTGCTGGTTTGCATGGAGGACAGATTGTTGCTGAGGGCACCCCGCAACAGATTCTTAAATCGAAAACACTTACTGCTGCCTATTTGAACGGCAGGAAAAAGATAGAAATACCTGCGAAAAGAAGGGCGGGTAACGGACATCAGCTTTCGCTGATCAAGGCAAGTGGTCATAACCTCAAAAATGTTTCTGTAGATTTCCCTTTGGGTAAGTTTATCGCCGTTACAGGTGTATCGGGCAGTGGAAAATCAAGTCTTATTACAGAAACCTTATATCCGATCCTGAACCATCATTTTTTCAGGGCTAAAAAACATCCTTTAGCTTATGAAAAGATAAATGGCCTGAAGGAAATTGATAAGGTAATTGAAATTGACCAGGCACCTATTGGCAGAACACCAAGGTCTAACCCTTCTACTTATACCGGAGTATTCTCTGATATCAGAAACCTGTATGTGCAATTGCCCGAAGCCAAAATACGGGGCTATAAACCGGGCCGCTTCTCTTTCAACGTTAAAGGAGGAAGATGCGAAACCTGTCAGGGTGCCGGAATGAAAGTGATAGAAATGAACTTTTTACCTGATGTACATGTGCCTTGTGAAGAGTGCGGCGGAAGAAGATATAACAGGGAAACATTGGAAGTTCGTTACAGAGGTAAGTCGATCAGCGATGTACTGGATATGAGTATCGAAGATGCCTGTGCATTTTTTGAAAATATGCCGGTAATCTTCCGTAAAATCAAGACACTGAAAGATGTTGGTTTGGGTTATATCACGCTGGGACAGTCATCCACTACCTTATCAGGCGGAGAGGCACAGCGTGTAAAACTGGCCACTGAGTTATCAAAAAAGGATACGGGTAAAACTTTCTATATCCTTGATGAGCCGACTACAGGTCTTCATTTTGAAGATATCAATGTATTGCTGGGCGTGCTGAATGAACTGGTAGAAAAAGGAAATACCGTGCTTGTGATTGAGCACAACCTGGATGTGGTTAAAGTGGCCGACTGGGTAATTGATCTTGGTGAGGAAGGTGGCGCTGGTGGTGGTAAGATTCTTTTTGAAGGTACACCGGAAGGTCTGATCCAGAATCCGATTAGTTTAACGGGTAAGTTTCTGAAAAAAGAGATGGACATTTAATAGACAGCCTGATGATTAATCTGCTTACTGCTGAACAAATGCGTTTAACTGATGCATTTACAATTGAAAACAAACCAGTGTCGAGTATAGACCTGATGGAATCAGCGTCAATGGCTTTTGTGGATGCATTTGTTGAAGAAGTAGGTGATAAAACAACTGCTATAGCTATTTTATGCGGTAAAGGGAATAATGGTGGCGACGGTTTGGCAATAGCCCGCATCTTAAAGGATAGGGGCTACACAGCAATAGCTGTTTACCTCATTGATTTTTCTTCGCGGACTACACCTGAGTATGAGGCTAACCTGGCCCGGTTAAAAGAGCTGGACTTACAGCAGTATAGGGTGACTGCGGCGGAACAGCTTCAGGGTTTGGACGCGGCAGTAATTATCGATGCTGTTCTGGGCTCGGGGCTGAATAAAAAATTAACATCAGCATATGAGCGTCTCGCTGAATTGGTTAATGCATTAGAGGGTCAGGTTATTGCAGTCGATGTGCCCACCGGTTTTCCTGCAGAGGGTATAATTGATCCGGACGATATCTATTTAAAAGCGGACCTGGTGATCTGTTTTCAGCGTCCTAAAATCAATTTCTTTTTCCCGGAATCTGTATTGGCTTTAAACCGTTTCCGTGTGGTTCAAATTGGTTTGGATGAATCTTTTATCGAAGAGCAGTATAGCGGATATCGGTTGGTTGACAAACATACCATTCAGGAATTGTATCAGCCAAGGAAGCCTTTCAGTCATAAAGGTACCTATGGGCATGCGCTGATCATTGCCGGACGGCCTCAGACGATGGGTGCAGCTTTACTGGCTGCCAAAGCATGTCTGCATAGCGGTGCAGGTTTAACTACACTTTCGATTCCCCCGACAGGTCTGACGGCACTGAATACCGCTTTGCCGGAAGTGATGTATCTGGAAAGGGAAGAGCTGAGCAAAGCAGATGTCAGAAAATATAAAGCAATAGCGATAGGTCCCGGATTAGGCACTGGAGATGAAAGTACCAATTTGGTCAAACATATGCTTCAACTCAATGTTCCCCTGGTAATTGATGCAGATGCATTGCATATTCTGGGGGAAAACGAAGATTTAAAAAAGATGCTCAGTCCCGGTGCTGTGCTGACCCCTCATATGAAAGAATTTGATCATTTATTTGGTCGGCATCAATCCTGGTGGGAACGTTTACAAACAGCTAAAGAAAAGGCGGTACAAACTCGCTGTGTCATCTTACTCAAAAATCAATACACTTTTGTGATCAATACTAAAGGAGAGGTGACAATCAATCCAACAGGTAATCCCGCTATGGCGCAGGGTGGAATGGGAGATGTACTCACCGGATTGATAGTCTCATTTATGGCTCAGGGTTATGATGCTGATAAAGCTGCGATTTATGCTTGTTATCTGCATGGTCTGGCAGGTGATGAACTGGCGCAAAACAGAATTAGCGTAAGTGCATCGGAGGTAGCAATGCATGTATCTGCTTCGCTAAAAGGTTTGATCAAATAGATACGCCACCCATGGCTACTAATTTTTCCATAGTAGGGTTGATACTGCCGCCACGTTTTTCCAGCGTAACAGCGAATGCCTGGGCAGTTCCGATTTCTTTCATGGCAACCAGTAATTTCTTTGGCTCTGCTTTGGCGTCAAAGACGCCAAGATCTACAGGTTTACCATTAACCAATGCCCAAAGTTGGTATTGGTGACTTTCATCATTTTGAGGTAAAGCCATTCTGGTATTGTCAACCATTACATGCTGACCTTTTTTATGCCAGTAAACCACCATATTAGCTTCAGGAGCAATCTTTGTCCCTGCCAGCTTCACGATAGTCCATGTAGGGTCTGCGCTCATTGAGGCAATCTGCTGCAAATCTTCATTCTCATCTTTCATGAAACTAACAGTGGCAGCAAACTTTTCTTTACTTTGATTTAAGGCAACGATCTGGTCGTTCGCAATAGCCAGTTTGCTATGTGCACTATATAAAGAGAATACACTAACTACCAGCAGTACTGCGCAGGCGGCCAATGCAAATCTTAAAGTTTTTACGGTACCGGTATGATCCGGGTAAAGTGGTACAATCAGGGCTTCTTTTTCAGGGAGAGGCTCAGCTGCACCAGTAGTTCCGGACAAGGCAGATATTTGTGCAAAGATTCTTTGCTCTAAACCTGAGGTAGGTTGTATGGCATGTTCCATTGCATACTGCTCCAGAGCGATTTCAATAGCGTTGATCTCCTCTTTTACAGCAGGATATCTTTTCGCCATTTCCTCGACTTCTAACTGCTCTTCAGCAGTTAACTGTCCTAAAACATAAAGTTCGAGTTTGCCTGATTCTATATATGCTTTTGCTTCTTCCACTTAATTAAAATACTTTCTTAGTTCCAAAATAGCCATCCTGATCCTGGTTTTCACAGTACCTAATGGTAGATCTAACTCTTCTGCAGCTTCAACCTGTGTATATCCTTTAAAGTATACCAATTCTAAGACGTTAATAAAATCCGGTTTAAGGGAATTGACCATGTCTTTCAGACCCAGGGTGTCAGCATTAAAAGAAACCTTTCTTTGCGAGTCAATAAAATCTACGTTATTTTCTATGTCTTGGTTTTTGCTGGCATTTCTAAAATCTTTAGATCTTAGTTTGTCAATGGCTAAATTGCGGGCAACATTCATCATCCATGTGAATAAACGGCCTTTGGAGCTATCATAACTCTCTCCTGAGTTCCATATTTTTATAAAAGTTTCCTGTAACAGATCTTCGGATACTTCCGGATGTTGTACGATTCTTGTAATTACACCCAGTAAAGCTGCAGAATACATATCGTATAATGCTTGAATAGCAATGGTTTCCTGCGCCTTTAGAGCGCGGACGAGATCTTCTTCCGTGAGGGATATTTTATTTGTTGCTGCCAAGTTTGCTAATATAAAAAAAATATAACAAGTCCAACATTATATTTGTTTGCACTCGTGAGGCTTAATCTAGAAATCAAATAAGTGTTTTTCTGCGTGGTAAGAAGACCTTACCAATGGTCCGCTTTCTACATATTTAAGCCCTTTAGCTAAGCCTATTTCTTTATATTTTGCAAATTGATCGGGGTGGATCCAGTCTACTACCGGGTGATGGTTACGTGTTGGCTGGAGGTATTGTCCCAAAGTAAGGATATGAACTCCGTTGGCCACCAGGTCATCCATTGATTCCAGTACATCATCTTCAGTTTCTCCTAAACCCAGCATAATACCTGTTTTAGTTCTAAGGCCGAATTCAGAAATTCTTTTCAGGCATTCCAGACTCCTGTCATATTTCGCCTGTACACGTACCTGTTTTGTTAAGCGGCGCACGGTTTCAATGTTATGAGACATTACTTCGGGGCGTTCTTCCAGTACGCGGTATAGATTATCCCATATTCCCCTGAAATCGGGAATTAGTGTTTCAAGCGTTGTTTCCGGGCTTTCTCTTCTGATGGCCTGAAGTGTTTCCGCCCAAATAATTGAACCACCATCTTTCAGGTCATCACGATCCACAGAGGTAATTACACAATGTTTAACCTGCATTAACTTCACAGAGTTGGCGATACGGTTTGGCTCATCCGTGTCCACTGCCTTTGGTCTGCCGGTAGCTACTGCACAGAATGAGCAGGAACGGGTGCAGATATTACCAAGGATCATGAAGGTGGCCGTACCAGATCCCCAGCATTCGCCCATATTAGGACAATTACCACTTTCGCAAATGGTATGTAACTTATGCGTGTCTACAAGACTGCGTACTTGTGCATATTCTTTACCTACAGGAAGCTTAACTCTAAGCCAGTCTGGTTTACGTTGTACTGTGTTCGCTGAAACAACTGGAAGTTCGATCATGTAGCAAAGTTAAGCAATAGGTTTGAATTGTTATAAACCTGAAATGTTTGTACGTTGTAATGTTATTCATCCTTTCCTGTATTTTATGGGTATGGACTGACAGATATTGTTATCGGGAAAAATAAATGTTAATCTTGTGCTAAATAAATAGCAATATGGCAACTTCAAAAATAACTTATAACGGCGGTTTAAGAACCACTTCTGTGCATGAACGCTCGGGTAATGAAATTATCACCGATGCGCCAATTGATAATAAAGGTAAAGGCGAGGCATTTTCACCGACAGATTTGCTGGCTACCTCCCTGGGAAACTGTATGCTCACCATCGTAGGGATTGCTGCTGCAGAGCATGGCTTCAACATTGATGGCACGACCTGCGAAATCACTAAAATTATGGCTGAAGGCCCAAGAAGGGTGTCAGAAATCATTGCGAATTTTCAGTTTCCTGAAAACAGCTATTCAGATAAAAACAAATTGATTATTGAGCGATCAGCAAATACCTGTCCGGTGTTTTACAGTTTGCATCCGGACATCAAAAAAACGATTACGTTTAATTACTAATCACTTCTCCAACTTCTTCTGCTGAGATGTCGCTATGTGAGGCATCCAGCACGCAGTTGCCGTTTTTAATCAGTAAAATCTGTGGGGACTCATGATGAACACTGAATGTTTCGGCTATCTGTGCAGAAATTGCACGGTAACTGATCAGGTCCAGAAAGTACAGGTTTGTTTCTGGCGGAATACTTTCCCAGTCCATCTCAAATCTTCTCTTCGCCATCATACTTACAGAACAGCGGGTGCTATGTTTAAAAATTAAACTATATCCTTCTGCTTCCTTTATCTCACTGATCTGATTCAGGTCAGTTATTTTCTTCCACTCCATTGTTCTTTTCTAATTTTGTTGCGCTTACTTTCTTCGGCTGCCTTTTGGATACGAACTATACGCAGGGCAAATTCTATCCGAACAGGCTTCTAAAAGTGTTATTGCAAAAAATACGCCAATTAATATCATCGCTACTTTCTTCATCTCGTTGTTTTTTCTCTGCTAATCTACGTTATTTCAGAAAAAAAACAAAGCTGATATTACACAGTATGAAGTAAATGCGCCATTTTGATAGCAGTTATTGCAGCCTCATCTCCTTTATTTCCATGTTTGCCGCCAGATCTGTCTAAGGCCTGCTGCAAATCATTGGTAGTCAGTACGCCAAAGATTACTGGTTTGCTATATTTGACACCTACCTGTGTTACGCCATTCGCTACCGCATCACAAATAAAATCAAAATGTTTGGTATCACCCTGAATAACACAACCCAGGCAAATTACAGCATCAAGATCGTTATGTTTTTTCAACAGTATCTCTGCTGCACCTGTAAGCTCGAAGCTGCCGGGAACTGCTATAGAAAGAATATTCTCCTCTTTAACGCCGTGTTTTAATAAGGTTTCAAGCGCGCCTTTGTAAAGGCTGCCAGTTACATCAGCGTTCCATTCTGCCACTGCGATTGCAATTTTATAAGCACTGCCCTCAGGTACAGTAGTGTGTGAGAAATCCGAAAGATTCTTTAATTGTGTTGCCATGGATGCAAAGATAAGTAATACAAACAAAAAAAGGCCCGCATTACATGCAGGCCTTTGTCAGATATTTTCAATGTTTTATTTACTTTACCTGTGCACTTGCACGGGCAATATACTCATCAATCATTGCAGCTTCCTGACTTGAAGGATATTGAGTTTTTATTTTTGTATAAGCTTCTTCAGCTGAAGCGAAATCTTTCTGGTTTTCATAAACTAACCCTAATTTCTTAAGGAACAATGGAGAAGTAAACTTGTTGCTTGATTTATCCGCTGCTTTTTTATAATAAGTGATCGCTTGTTTGTAATCTTTCAATTCGCTGTAAGCATCGCCCAACATACCTAATGCTAAAGGATCTGCCACCGGACTGCCGGTTTCTGCATATTTACCTAAAGCTTCAGTTGCCTTTTTGTACTCACCTTTACGTAAATAAATACCACCAAGATAAAGGTTAGCTAAGTTTGCTGATTTAGTATTGTTGTATTCATCTGCAATTTTCTCGAATCCAGGATAACCGGAATCTCCGTTAATTGCTTTATTCGCTAAAGAATCAACTCCAACATATTGCTCTGCTTTGTACATTTTTGCAGAAGCTTCTTCAGCTCTGCCTTTTAAATATACATTCTGGTACCAGAAGAATATGGCAATTAATACAACTACTGCACCGGCTATGAATAAAAGGCTTTTAGAGTTTTCTTCTAAAAATGAACCCTTTCTTACATTTTGATTTACTTCTTTTTCGGTTGTGGACATTTTGTTTTAAAAAATTAAGGATTGCAAAAATACATTTTTCGGTCAAAGTATCAATCTATTTTGAAGTATTTATGTAAAATTTATTATAGTTATCTGGTTTGGAAAGAGCTGAATCTGATATAAATAGGTTATTAGGGATAAACAAATCTTTATGGAGCGTTATTTTAACAAAGCTAAACGGTAACTTTGCCTCCTCATCTATGTGGTTAAAAAATATTACTCTGCTCAATTTCAAGAATTATGCTGATGCAGATCTGCGTTTCTCTAAAACAGTGAATGCATTTGTAGGAAATAACGGTGCCGGAAAGACAAATTTGCTGGACGCTATCCACTATTTATGCCTTTGCAAGAGCTATTTTAATCCTATCGACAGTCAGCAGATCAAAACGGCCGAAGAACTGTTCCTGATTCAGGGTGATTTTGACCGGCAGGAGAAAAATGAAAAGATCACCTGCGGGGTAAAGAAAAACCAGAAAAAGCAATTCAAGCGCAATAAAAAGGAATATGATAAACTAGCCAGTCATATCGGCCTGTTTCCATTGGTTATGATTTCCCCTTATGATGTAACGATTATCATGGATGGCAGCGAAGAGCGCCGGAGGTTCATGGACAATGTGATCTCGCAGACGGATGCAGGGTATCTGGATGAACTGATGATTTATAACCGGCATTTACTGAACAGGAATGCTTTGCTGAAACAGATTGCATTAACGCGTCGCTATGATCCCGCATTGCTTGAGATTTTTGACGAACAGCTGGTAAGTTCGGGACAAAAGATCTTTGCCAAGCGTAAACAGTTTATGCAGGATTTTATCACGCTGTTCAATAAATACTATCAGTATCTTACTGACGATGCCGAACCGGTGGATCTGACTTATCATTCTCAGTTGAATGATACCGCTTTTGAAACCTTGCTGGCAAACTCGATAGAAAAGGATAAGGTATTGGAGCGAACCACTACAGGTGTTCATAAAGATGACCTTATTTTTAGTTTGCGCGACATGCCATTGAAGAAATTTGGTTCTCAGGGACAACAGAAGTCATTTTTGATTGCGTTAAAACTCTCGCAGTATGCGTATGTTGAAAAGTACAAAGGCTTTAAACCGCTGCTGCTGCTGGATGACATCTTTGATAAACTGGATGATCAGCGGATGCATAAGTTAATGGAAATGGTTTCGCATCACGACTTCGGGCAAATATTTATTACTGATACCGGCAAAGAAAGAGTATTAAATATTTTTAATCAGATCAAAGTTCCGGTAACTTTGTTCGAAGTAACTAACGGAGCAATACATCATGCGTAAACCAAATGATATGACCCTTAAGGATGCCATTACAAAAATGTTATCCGTTTACAGATTGCGTGGAAAATATGATGAAACGGGGGTAGTGGCCATGTGGCCGGAGATTATGGGAACGGCGATAGGAAACCGGACTACCCAGATTTATATTGCACATAAAAAGCTCTTTGTGCGGATCGAATCCTCAGTCATCAAAAATGAGCTGTTAATGGTGAGAACCGGCATCATTCAAAGATTAAATGAACGTGCCGGTTCTGAAGTAATTACTGAAATTATATTTTTATAGCGACTAGCTTCTGCCGCCACCGAAAATTTTACTAACTACCCAAATAATCAACGCAAGTACTACAACTACGATGATTACGCCCGACCATACGCCGGCTTTGAATATACCTTCAATTGCAGAACAGCTGGCAAGAGTTGTCATTAATAAGGCAATTAGAGCGAGTGGAAAATATCTTTGAATGTTCATGTGAGTGTTTTTAGTGGTGAATTTATTTTATCACAACAAACTTTCAATCGAATGGTTTTCCAAAAGCGCTATTTTCCGTTTACCTTCAATAATTCGATCTCAAAAATTAAGGTGCTGTAGGGTGGAATGTCCTGTCCTGCTCCACGTTCGCCATAAGCAAGCTGATAAGGAATAAAGAACCGGTATTTTGAGCCAACTGGCATCAGTTGCATACCTTCTGTCCATCCTGGTATTACTCTGTCCAGCGATAATGAAAGGGGTTCATTTCTGTCATATGAGCTGTCAAACTGTTTGCCATTCAGTAATGTGCCTTTATAATTCACTAAAACTGTATCTGTAGCTTTTGGTTTGATGCCTGTACCTTGAGTAAGTACCAGATATTGTATACCACTTGCAGTAGTTTGTACACCTGGTTTTGTTTTATTGCTTTCCAAAAATGCTTTTCCTTCGGCGATGGCAGGACCAAATTTCTGCTGACTTAAGCTTTTAAAAAGATTACCGATTGCTTTCTGTGAAGCTTCTTGAGTCAATAACGGAGTTTGTCCGGCAAAAGCATCTTTAAGGCCTTTTACCAGCAAATCATAATTCAGGTTTTTAACGCCATCATTTTTAAGGCTGGAAGCCATTGATGTTCCAAAGGCATAACTTGCCGAGTCCAGCAAAGTTTTAGGTTTTACTGCAACAGCAGTTGTTACTGTTTTTTTTACTACTGCTTTGCGTTTAACCTGGGCAGTTACTGCATAGCCGCAAAAGGGGATCAGCAGGGTGATTAAGAATTTGTTCATTGTTTTAGATGGTTCAGAGAAATATTGGGTTAAAAAAATAAGCACCTTTCTGGGGTGCTTATGTATGAGCTTAAATT
Source organism: Pedobacter sp. MR2016-24 (assembly GCF_026239655.1). GTDB lineage: Bacteria > Bacteroidota > Bacteroidia > Sphingobacteriales > Sphingobacteriaceae > Pedobacter. The sequence goes on from NZ_JAPIVO010000001.1 coordinate 608,354, forward strand.
CAAAAGAATTAAAAACGTTCAGCAGCAGTGAAGAAGAAATCACCTTCAATTGCAGCATTTTCATCAGAGTCAGATCCGTGAACAGCATTTGCATCGATAGATTTTGCATATTTATTACGGATAGTACCTTCCGCAGCATCTGCAGGGTTGGTTGCACCGATCAGGTTTCTGAAGTCTTCAATTGCATTGTCTTTCTCAAGAATTGCAGCAACGATAGGTCCTGAAGACATGAAGCTTACTAAATCCTTGTAGAACGGACGTGCGCTGTGTACTTCGTAAAATTTACCAGCAGTTTCTTCTGTTAGTTTTGTGTATTTTAAGGCAACGATTTTAAAACCGGCAGCAGTAATGTCATTGATAATTGCTCCGATGTGTCCATTTGCTACAGCATCTGGCTTAATCATTGTAAATGTTCTGTTAGTACTCATCTTTTATGTGTTATTTTTTTGCAAAATTACATTTTCTACTGTTAATATTAAACATCAAAATATAAAGGAATCATTTCATCATTAATTTATTAGCTTTGCAGCGAAAAATATGCTATCCCTTTCAGAATTAAAAACATTGCTGGCAACGCCGCAGAAGATTGTAATTACAACACATCACAAACCAGATGGTGATGCAATGGGCTCATCCTTAGGTTTGTATGCTTATTTGATCCAGAAGGGTCATCATGTGAAGGTAATTACCCCAACCGACTATCCTTATTTTTTACATTGGCTGCCTAATAACTCCGATGTATTGATTTATACCGAAGCAAAAGAGCAGGCCGAACAGCTTGTAGCAGATGCCTCACTGGTATTTTGTCTCGACTTCAATACGTTAAGCCGTATCAATGAGCTGGGAGAGGTGATCCGTAATGCAAATGCTTATAAGATCATGATAGACCATCATCTTGATCCGGAAGATTTCGACGATTACAGACACTGGAGTATCAATGCCTGTGCGGCAGCACAACTGGTTTACGACTTTATTGTAAATGAACTTCAGGATGCTGCGGCAATGAATAAGGATATTGCTACCTGTTTATATACAGGTATCATGACCGATTCCGGATCTTTCCGTTTTGCGTCTGCAACATCCACTGTTTACAGAATTGGTGCAGACCTGATCGATGCGGGTGCAGAACACTGGAGAATTCATCAGCTGGTATACGACAATGCGACGGAAAATCGTTTACGGTTTTTAGGAAACTGCCTTACCAACAAGCTGCAGATTTTGAGAGAGTCCAATACGGCGATTATTTCAGTAACTGCTGAAGAGCTGAAGCGTTTTGAAATTGTAACGGGCGATACAGAGGGCATCGTAAACTATGCACTCTCCATCAACGGGATTAAACTTGCTGCGTTTATTATTGAAAGATCGGATAAGGTTAAAATGTCCTTGAGATCTACCGGAGATTTCCCTGCCAATGAAATCTGTAAGAAATATTTCAACGGTGGTGGTCACAGAAATGCAGCGGGCGGCTATTCAGACAGAAACCTGGAAGATACCATTGCTTATTTTAAGTCGATATTACCGGAATATAAAACACAGCTTTTGCAATAAAGAGATAAATTATAAATTTAGCCTGGAAATCGACAGATGCTGATTGACCAGCAAAATATAAGAACAACGAAAAACAAACAATAGAAAAATGAACCTGCATCAGCTGACCGTTTATAAATCAGATGAATTAAGCGATGCAAGCTTCATAACCGTAAAAAAACAAATAATAGAAAAATGAAAAAAAGTTTAGTAATTCTTTTTGCAGCTACACTTGGTTTAGCAGCTTGTAACAACTTCAAAAAAGGTCCGGGTGGGTTAATGTATCAGATCCACAAGACTGAAGGAAAAGATAAAATAGTTGAAGGAGACATTATCAAAATCAATGCAGTTCAAAAAACTGAAAAAGATTCAGTAACCAGCAGTACTTATGATATTCAGCAGCCAGCTGTTTTCCCTGTATCTAAAAAACAATGGGCAGGAGATATCTCTGACGCTTTGATGTTATTAGCTGAAGGTGATAGTGCTACTTTTAAAATTGACCTGGATTCAATGGCTAAATATTCAAACCAGCCAAAACCAGCAACCCAGAAAGATAAATACATGGTTTTCACAGTGAAAATCGAAAAAGTAATGCACAAAGCTGCTGGTGAAGCAGATTCAACTTTCCAGAGAAAAGCAACTGAATTCTTCCAGAAAGATTTTCAGGCTACAGTAGCAAAACATAAAGCAGCTGAAGCAGGTAAAATCAAAAACTTTATCGCTGATAACAACCTTAAAGTTCAAACTACAGCTTCTGGTTTACAATATGTAATTACTGCACCTGGTGATAGCCAGAGAGCAACACTTACTGATACTTTAATGGTAAACTACACTGGAAAATTGCTGACTAAAAAATCTGACGGTAAAGAAAATATCTTTGATACAAGTGTAGAGAAAGTAGCAAAAGAATCTGGTAAATACAACCAAATGGCTCAATATGGTCCTCGTCCATTCTCTTTAGGCAGAGCAATCCCCGGATTTGATGAGGGTCTGAAACTAATTGGTAAAGGTGGAAAAATCACTTTGATTATTCCTTCAGCTTTAGCTTATGGCGAAGGCGGTATGCCACAGGGTGGTATTACTCCATTCTCTCCATTATCTTTTGATGTAGAGATCACTGATATCAAAAAAGCAACCAATGCACCGGCTGCAGCTCAAACGCCAACAATGGCACCTGCACCAACAAGATAATTTCGTTCAAAAACGAATGATGAACCCTGTCCGAATTTCGGACAGGGTTTTTTTGTTAACTTTGTTTTATGCTTTTAACAGATACACACACGCATTTGTATTATGAAACAGATGCGGAAAAACAGGCGTTGTTATTTCAGCGCTGCTTTGATAATGGTGTAAACCGCTTATTCCTCCCCAATGTAGATGTCTCCTCTATCGCTAAAATTGATGATCTGGTTAGGAAATATCCGGAAAATTGTTTTGCCATGTCTGGTCTGCACCCCTGCGATGTGAAGGAAGGTTATGAAAGTGTATTAAAAGAAATCCATGAAAGTATTGGCAGCCGTAAAATCTATGCCATAGGAGAGATCGGGATTGATTTATACTGGGATAAGAGTACACTCCAGCTACAGCAGGATGCTTTCCTTACACAAATTAAATGGGCAAAAGCATTGCAGCTACCTATAGTGATACATTGCCGTGATGCGTTTGATGAGGTGTTCGAAATCCTGGAGGAAGAGAAAGGGGCCGACTTAAGAGGGATCCTGCATTGTTTTACCGGGAATATTGATCAGGCAATCAGGACTATTGAGCTCGGATTTTATTTGGGGATAGGTGGTGTGGTTACTTATAAAAAGGCGGGGCTCGACGAGGTATTGTCACAGGTTTCGCTGGATCACCTGGTGCTGGAAACGGATTCTCCTTATCTGGCGCCTGTGCCTTACAGGGGTAAACCTAATGAGAGCAGTTACCTGGTACATATTGCGCAGAAGATAGCAGATATCTATCACATATCTATAGAGCAGGTGGCGGAAGTGACAACGGCCAATTCTATTAAAATATTTAACGTTTAAGCTTTACATGACTAAAATTTTAATCATCTATACTGGCGGTACCATTGGTATGGTCAACAATCCGCATACCGGCGCATTGATTCCTTTTGATTTCGAACAGATTCAGCAGAATGTACCCGAGCTGGCACGTTTAAATTATGACCTGGATGTATACTCTTTTAACCCCATCCTGGATTCCTCTAATATGGATCCCCAAATCTGGGCTAAAATAGCCGGACTGATCAATGAGCGATATGAAATATATGATGGCTTCGTTATTCTTCATGGCTCTGATACGATGGCATATACTGCTTCGGCATTGAGCTTCATGTTAAAGAACCTGGGGAAACCTGTAGTGCTGACAGGCTCACAATTACCTATCGGCGAGATCAGAACTGATGCCAAGGAAAACCTGATTACCGCACTGGAGATTGCGGCAACTAAAAATAACGGACAGGCAATGGTTCCTGAAGTCTGCATTTATTTTGATTATCAGCTGTTCCGCGGTAACCGCTCTATCAAATACAATTCAGAGAAGTTTGAGGCTTTCCGTTCACCAAATTACCCTAAACTGGCAGAAGCGGGTGTTAACCTTTCATTTTTCAATAATTATATCAGTCAGCAGCCTGTATCCGCATTGCGGCTTGAAACTAATTTCAATACGAACATCAGCGTATTGAAGCTGTATCCGGGAATTAGTGAAAATGCAGTTAAAGCAATCACCAGGTCTTCTGCTGAAGCGATTGTCATGGAAACTTTTGGTTCAGGCAATACCACTACCGCAGCCTGGTTTACTGATAGCCTGCAGGAAGCAGTAGATGCAGGAAAGCTCATTGTAGATATCTCACAATGCCAGGGCGGATCAGTAGAACTTGGTAAGTACGAAACGAGTAAGAAGCTGCAGCAAATGGGAATAGTCAGTGGATTCGACATGACTTTTGAGGCTACAGTTACAAAAATGATGTACCTGCTTGGTCAGGGATTAACTTACAAAGAAGTCTCTTCGCTAATGGAACAATCGCTTCGGGGTGAGCTTACAGCATAAGTAAAACTTATGTAATATGGGCAGAGATACAGTTCCGGAAAATATAATTACCTTATTTTTGACTATCGACCCTTACGTTATCAAATACTCAGCACCGGTATGGATTAAATGTAAGGCGGGGATAGGAGAAAAAATACAGAAAACATGAAGATAGAACAGATTTATACCGGTTGTTTAGCTGAAGCAGCATACTATATTGAAAGTAACGGCGAAGCGGCAATTATTGATCCTTTACGCGAAGTACAGCCTTACCTGAAAAAGGCGAAACTGGCGGGGGCGACTATCAAATATATTTTTGAAACTCATTTTCATGCTGACTTCGTTTCGGGGCATGTCGATCTTGCTCAGCAATCGGGTGCCACAATCATCTATGGTCCCACTGCAACAACTAATTTTGAGGCACATATCGCGGCAGATGGCGAAGTTTTCAAAATTGGAGAGCTGACGATTAAGACATTACACACTCCCGGGCATACACCAGAATCCACAACTTACCTGCTGATGGATAAAAACGGTGAACCCTATTGTATTTTTACAGGAGATACCTTGTTTATCGGCGATGTTGGTCGCCCTGACCTGGTACAGAAAGGCAACCTGACCATGGAAGATATGGCGGGTACTTTATATGACTCTCTGCATAGTAAAATCCTTCCTCTGCCAGATCACGTGCTGGTATATCCTGCGCACGGTGCTGGTTCTTCCTGCGGAAAGAATATGAGTAAAGAAACCTTCGATACGCTTGGTCATCAGAAAGAAGTAAACTACGCGATTAAAGCAAAATCGCGCGAACAATTTATTACTGAAGTAACGGATGGTATTTTACCTCCACCACAATATTTTGCTAAGAATGCAGCCATTAATAAGAATGGCTATGAGAGTTTTGCTGATGTCCGCAAGAAAGGGTTGATGCCTATGGGAGCGGAAGAATTTGAAGTAACCGCAAACCATAGTGGGGCCTTGATTCTGGACACCAGGGATCCGCAGGATTTTGCAAAAGCTTTTATTCCTTCATCTATCAATATCGGCTTAGGCGGACAGTTTGCACCCTGGGTTGGTGCTTTAATTACTGATTTGCAGCAGCCGCTGTTATTAATTGTAGATGAAGGCAAAGCCGAAGAGGCGATCACCCGTTTAGCCAGGGTAGGGTATGACCAGGCAATTGGTTACCTTGAAGGGGGAATCGATACCTGGAAAGCTGCCGGAAAAGATATTGACAGTATATCATCTCTTTCCGTCACCGATTTTGAGGAGAACCTGAACGCGCATCCGGATCTGAAGATTTTAGATGTACGTAAACCCGGAGAGTATGAGACGGGACATTTGGTTTCCGTTGAGAGTCACCCGCTTGATTATATCAACGAATGGATGAACGAAATTAAATCTGATGAAACCTATTACATTCATTGTGCAGGTGGATACAGATCCATGATCGCTGCTTCTATATTGAAAGCAAGGGGCGTGAATGAGGTGATCGATGTTGCAGGCGGTTATGCCGCTATCAAAACTACCGGTTTGAAGAGAACAGATGGTGCGCTGGCCGGAAATACAACACATTAGAGTAGCATGGAAGAATACGATGTATTGATTATTGGCGCCGGACCTATTGGAATGGCATGTGGAATAAATGCCAAGGCAGCCGGATTGAGTTATGTGATTGTGGAGAAAGGTGCGCTGGTCAACAGCCTGTACAATTATCCTGTATTCATGACTTTCTTTTCCACCTCTCAAAAACTGGAGATAGGTGGTGTACCCTTTGTGAGCATCAATCCTAAACCAAACAGGAATGAGGCAGTGGAATATTATCGTCGTGTAGCAGAAAAGTTTGAGCTCAATATCAACCTGTTTGAGCAGGTAAACGCGGTGCAAAAGCAAACAGAGGGTAATTTTGAGGTTAGTACTTCAAAGAGACAATACAAGGTGAAAAATGTGATTATTTCTACCGGATTCTATGATGTTCCCTTACTGATGAATATTCCGGGTGAGCAATTGCCTAAAGTAGCCCATTATTATAAAGACCCTCACTTGTATGCTTTTCAGGATGTAGTTGTTATTGGAGCCAATAACTCCGGGATTGACGCCGCGTTGGAAACTTATCGCAAAGGTGCAAACGTCACACTGGTTATCCGTGGACCTGAAATCGGTTCTTATGTTAAATACTGGGTGAGACCGGATATTGAAAACCGGATTAAAGAGGGGGAAATCAAAGCCTTCTTTAATGCTGAGGTAACAGAGATACAGGAAGATAGCGTGACCATAAAAACACAGACAGAAACATTTACCTTGAAAAATGATTTTGTGATTGCAATGACAGGATATAAGCCTGATTTTGAGATGCTGAAAAAGCTGGGCGTAACCTTAGGCGATGAAAATGCAAACCGACCTGTTTATGATCCGGATACAATGGAAACAAGTCTGCCGGGATTATATCTCGCTGGTGTAGTTTGTGGCGGTATGGATACCCATAAATGGTTTATAGAAAACTCCCGTGTTCATGCAGATCAGATCTTTAAACATATTGGTGCAAAGAATTAGCTGAAATTAATTAAGTTTGCACATAATTTCAAACCTGAATGCCAGGAATAAATCAGATTAAGAAACCCATAGCCGCAGATATCGAAGTTTTTGAAGAAAAATTCAAAGCTTCCATGCACAGTGATGCGCCGCTGCTTGACCGTATCACACACTACATTGTGAAAAGGAAAGGCAAGCAGATCAGACCCATGTTTGTTTTTTTTGCTGCCAAGCTTTGCGGGGGAATTATAGAATCTACCCATCGTGGTGCTGCCCTGGTAGAATTACTGCATACGGCTACACTTGTTCATGATGATGTGGTTGATAATGCCTATGAGCGCAGGGGATTCTTCTCCATAAATGCTTTATGGAAAAATAAGATTGCTGTTCTGGTAGGAGATTATTTGCTGGCTAAAGGTCTGCTGCTTTCTGTCAACAACAATGAATTCCGTTTATTGCAGATTGTTTCTGAGGCTGTCAAACAGATGAGCGAGGGAGAGTTGCTGCAGATTGAAAAAGTAAGGCGGATGGACATCGGTGAAGAACTGTATTTTGATGTCATACGCCAGAAAACAGCCTCCCTGATTGCTTCCTGCTGTGCTTGTGGTGCTGCATCAGCTGGTGCTGATGAGGAAACAGTGGAGAAAATGCGCTTGTTCGGAGAAAAGGTAGGCATAGCTTTCCAGATCAAAGACGATACGTTTGACTTCGGTACTGATGATGTTGGCAAACCTTTGGGGATCGATATCAAAGAGAAGAAAGTAACGCTTCCCTTGATCTATGCATTAAACCGCGCGGATAAGACGGAGAAGAAAAAAATCATTAACCTGGTTAAAAATCATAATGATGAGCCTGCGAAAATACAGCAGATCATTGATTTTGTAAATGAAAAAGAAGGCGTCCACTATGCTAACCAGAAAATGGCCCAGTATCAGCAGGAAGCATTTGATATTTTATATACTTTCGAGGAAAGCGATGCAAGAACCGGACTTGAACAGTTGGTTCGCTATACTACGGAACGTAAAAAATAATTATTCCGCCCCCATTCTAATTTTATTTTAATATATTTCAACTGTTTTTGAGTTTTCGACTGTAATAAATCGATCATGGGCTAGTTTATCTACCGTCTATAACGGTGTACGCTCGTATTGATGTTATTGCTTGATCAATTCCTTATTTCATCAGTAAATATATCATAATGAAATTTTTCACCTCCCTTGTGCTGATCGGATTGGCTCTTTCTGCCGCTGCTCAGGACAATTTTACGCCAGATTTTATACGTATCAATACAGAAGTTCAGCAAAATTCGAAAGCTTACAGTACGCTCCAATCAGCTACTGAAACTATCGGGCACAGACTTACCGGTTCTGCGAACGGGGCTAAGGCAGAGGCATACGCTTATCAGCTACTAAAATCTTATGGGTATACAGTCCGGTATCAGCCTTTTGAAGTGGAGAGCTGGAGCAGGTTGACTAATGAAACCAGGATAGGGGGAACGACAGCTTCACTAAAAAATGTGGCGTCGGTAACATTGGCACATTCTCCGGTAAAAGCATCGGTCACTGCGGAGCTGATAGACATGGGAAATGGATTGGAAGACGACTATCTGAAATCCGGCGATAAAGTAAAAGGTAAAATTGCATTGGTATACCTTGGTGTTTTGCCGGGTTCGCCTGCCGGCACACCAACTTTGCATAGGTCGGAGAAAACAGCTATAGCCACAAAACATGGCGCCATAGGTATCATATTAATAAATGGTGTAAAAGGTGGTGTTTTACTTACAGGAACAGCGTCTGTTACTGGGAAGCTTATTCCTATTCCCGCAGTATGTATAGGTCTGGAAGATGGCACGCAAGTAAAACAGCAAATGCGTACATCGCCACAATTTGCCAGTTTGAACATGACCAATTTTTCAGGAATGATCAAAGCAAGAAATGTGATTGCAACTCTCAAAGGTAATTCCCTTCCTGAAGAAAAAATTGTTGTCGGTGGTCACCTGGATAGCTGGGACCTGGCAACCGGGGCAATTGACAACGGGATTGGCTCATTTGCGATCATTGATATGGCAAGAACTTTTAGTGCACTGCGGCTCAAAACCGGGCGTACTGTCGAATTTGTCTTGTTTATGGGAGAAGAGCAGGGATTGCTGGGGTCTAAAGCATATATCGCTGCTGCGGAAGCTAAACATGAGCTTGACGAAGTAAAGTTTATGCTCAACTATGATATGACCAATGATCCTAAGGGTTTCTCTACAAGCAGGTCTGAAATGAAAGCATTATTTACAGGCTGGGGCGCTCAGATCAATCAAATTGATGCTGGCTTCAGCAATGTGTTTTTGGCAGGCGCTGGTCTGCATAGTGATCATCAGCCTTTTATGTTACAGGGAATCCCTACAGGTGGAGGTACCGGAGGTGAGTTACCTAATCATTCAGGTCAGTTTTACCATTCAGATGGTGATAGCTTCAAGCTGGTAGATGAACAGCAATTAAAAAATACAGTGCGTTATAGTGTTATGCTGACTTACGCTTTGGCCAATACAGACAAGATTCCTGTCACCCGTCAATCGGAAGAAAAGCTGAAAGCTTTCTTGCTGGAGAATAATTTGAAAGAACCTTTGCAGATCGCAGGAGAATGGAGATGGGAAAATGAATAATCTGCCTGCAATTCATAATTTCGTCTATATTTGCTTTGAAATAAAATTATTGTTTAGTCGATGCGAAATATCAATATAAAGGAACTGGCCAAAGTACTCAACTTATCTACGTCTACTGTTTCCAGGGCCTTCCGGGATAATAGTGATATCAGCAAGGAGACGAAGGACAAGATATTGGCTGCGGCCAAAGAACTCAATTATCAGCCAAATCATTATGCCAGTAATTTAAGAGAGCAGCGGAGTAAAACGATCGCTGTGATTGTTCCCGAACTGGCTAATAACTTCTTTTCGCAGGCTATCAATGGTATAGAACGTATTGCGAGAGAAAAAGGATACCATATTCTGATTTATGCTACTGACGATGACTATGAGAAGGAAGTATCTTTTATCAGGCATTTGCATAACGGAAGGGCAGATGGTATTATCATGTCTGTATCAGGAGAGGCTAATGACCATAACTATTTGAATGAGCTCAATCAAAAGCGCCTGCCACTGGTGTTTTTTGACAGGGTATATGAAGATATCAAAACACCCCGTGTAATTACCAATGATTATGATAGCAGTTTTTCTGCTACTCAGCATTTGATTAAACAGGGTTGTACCCGGATAGCCTACCTGGTAATTAACAAAAACCTGTCTATCGGTAAAACAAGAATGCAGGGATATATAGATGCACTGCAGAAATATGATATTCCATATGATGATCATTTGGTGGTGGATTGTACCAACAGCTACCGGAAAAACAATATCATTTTAAAAGATATGTTTGGCAGGCTGAAACCTGACGGCGTGTTTACGTCGGTTGAGCGTTTAGCTTTTGCAACTTATTATGCCTGTTATGATCTGGATATTTCCATCCCCGCTCAGGTTAAGGTAGTCGGATTTTCCAGCCTTGAAATCGCTCCTCTTTTAAATCCTTCGCTAACCACAGTTACTCAGCCTGCAACCAAAATTGGCGTAGAGGCAGCATCACTTTTATTCCGGATGTTAGAGGATCCTCAGAGTGTAAATATCAGCCAGGAAATTGTGCTGGATTCCAAGCTGGTGAAGCGAAATTCTACTGCCTTATAAGGCCTTCAGATTCTTCCTGTTTCTTACTCTGGAAACGCACCTTTTTTGCAAAAAAAAATCTGCTTTTCCTGAAAACGCGCAGAATTCGCTTTTTCAATTCTCATAGAATTGTCAGATACACTGGAATAGTTCGGGAACGTTCCCGGTATCGTTCCCGTAAAACAGCCTGAAAATAGCTTAGTGTAAATAAAACACTTTACAAGTCTTTGTATGTATCATAACTATTTGTAATACAATTGAATGCGTGTGTTTTTTCATGGTTAATTGAAAAAGTGTCTAAAAATAATAGGGTAGTTTTTGACCATTTTTAGATATAAAATATTGTGCTAAAATGTTTTTTGATATAAAATTTTGAAATATCATCTGCTCGTGTAAATTTACCGTATGTGTGGTACACAAACATATTATCCAAATATATAAACCAAAAAGAGTATCAAATATGAAAGTATTTTACGTGATGAGACAAGCTTTGGTGTTGATTTTTTTGACACTTGCAGCGCTCACAGTACAGGCACAGACCGGTTCGGTTAGTGGTAAAATTATCGATGAAACGGGACAAGGTCTTCCCGGGGCATCAGTGGTGGTTAAAGGCCAGGGAAAAAGCTCCAGTACAGATGTTAATGGTAATTTCAGGATTATAGGTTTGGCAAACGGACCGGTTACCTTAACCGCAAGTTATATCGGCTACAGCTCTACAGATTTGACAGTAACTGTGAATGGTAATACAGTTGCCAATTTTAACCTGAAACCAGATGCGCAAAATCTGAACGAAGTAGTTGTAATTGGTTATGGTACTGCTCAGAAAAAAGACCTGACAGGATCAATTACTACCGTAAGTGCTAAAGATTTTCAAACGGGTAACATCACTTCACCAGAGCAATTGATTGCAGGTAAAGTTGCTGGGGTATCTATCACTTCCAATGGTGGTCAGCCAGGCGGTGGGAGTGTCATACGTGTAAGGGGTGGAGCTTCACTGAATTCCAGTAATGATCCATTGATTGTAATTGACGGTATACCTTTCAGTGGTAACACCATTTCAGGTGCAGCAAATCCTTTGAGTTTAATCAATCCAAATGATATTGAAACCTTTACTGTTTTAAAGGATGCGAATGCAACAGCTATTTACGGTTCAAGAGCTTCTAACGGAGTTATCCTGATTACTACCAAAAAAGGCAAATCAGGCGCACCGGTTATCGATTTTAGTACGGTTAATTCTTACGCTACAATTGCTAAAAAATTAGATGTATTAACAGCCGACCAGGTTCGCGCTTATGTAAATGCCAATGGCGATGCCGCACAAAAGGCTTTGTTAGGAACTGCCAATACAGACTGGCAGGATGTAATCTATAACAATGCTTTCACTACAGATAATAACTTAAGTATCGCAGGAAGTTTCAAAAACGTTCCTTATCGTGTATCTGGCGGTTATTTAGATCAAAGAGGGTTATTAATTACTGACCGTTTAAAAAGAGCTTCAGGCGGAATTACGCTGAACCCTACTTTCTTTGATAATCACCTGAAAGTGGATTTGAACTTAAAAGGAACGCTAAGTGAATCTCATTTTGCTAACCAGGATGCAGTAAGCGCGGCGGTTCAATTTGACCCGACACAGCCAGTATATGCCAATAATCAGTATGGTGGATATTTCGAATGGATAGGTTCAACTGGTCAGCTGAATCCGAATGCACCAAGAAATCCTCTGGGATTGATTGAGCAAAATGATAACAATGCAAAAGCAGACAGAAGTTTTGGTAACCTGAGATTAGATTACTCTTTCCACTTCTTACCAGAGCTGCATGCCAATGCAAACGTAGGTTATGATGTTTCTAAAGGTTACGGTATGACCAATGTGCCAGCTTATGCAGCACAGAGTTTTGCTCAGAATGGTAAGGCTGATATGTACGAAGGTGTGCAAAATAACAAACTGGTTGAATTTTACCTGAACTATAACAAAGACCTGAAAGGTATTAAGAGTAATATCAACGCTACAGCAGGTTATGGTTTCTATGATAACTCAGCGAAGACTTATAACAAGGGTACTTACAGCGCATTGGGCACACCAATTGTTACACCAGTTTTCCCTTTTGATATACAGCAGAACCGACTGCTTTCTTATTACGGTCGTTTAGTATATACATTTAATGACAAATATATTTTATCAGGAACCATGCGTGCTGATGGTTCATCTAAATTCAGTGAAGATGACAGATGGGGTTATTTTCCTTCCGCTGGTTTTACCTGGAGAGCAATCGATGAGTCATTTCTTAAAGACAGTAAAGTATTGTCTGATTTAAAACTTCGTTTGAGCTACGGTATTACTGGTCAGCAGGATGGTATTGCTAACTACAGTTATTTACAGAATTATTACAGCAGTAGCAACGAATCTCAATATCAGATCGGTAACCAGTTTTACCATTTTTATACACCAATTGCTTATGATAAGGATCTGAAATGGGAAACGTCAACCACTTATAACGCAGGTATTGATTACGGTTTCTTTAAAGGGCGTGTTTATGGTAGTATAGATGTATACAGCAAAAAAACCAAAGACTTACTTAGTAAAGTGCCAATTTCAGTAGGTACGAACTTTACCAACATTTTGTTAACAAATGTGGGTAATATGCAGAATAAAGGGATTGAGGCAAGTATCAATGTAGGCATCATTAAAAGTGAAGACCTGAACTGGGATGCAGGTTTTAACGTAACGTATAACAAAAACGAAGTCACTAATCTTTCCCTTAACCCGGATCCAAACTTCAAAGTTGGAAAAGATGGTGGTGTAGGAATAACAGGTGCTACAGGAACTACATTGCAATGGAATTCACCAGGTTATAATCCTGACTCTTATCTGGTTTACAAACAGGTTTATGACGCCAACGGCGCACCACTTCAGGGGGTATATGTAGATACCAACAATGATGGTGTGGTAAACGAACAGGACAGATATTTTTATAAATCTCCGGCACCAAAAGTATTGATGGGCTTTACTACTTCATTAAGTTATAAAAAATGGACGCTGAGTACCGTATTACGTGCTAACCTGGGTAATTACATCTATGATAACATATCTTCAAATTTTGGTGTAAGCAGAAACTTATTGAGTCCAAGTGGATTGATTAACAATGCAACCAACTCATTCTTCGAGACGAATTTTAACAATAATGAATTCCTGAGTGATTTCTATATACGGAATGCTTCATTCCTGAAAATGGATAATGCTGGTCTTGCTTATAACTTCGGCCGTCTTTCGCCTAACAGAACGACCACCCTGCGTATTACAGCAAATGTTCAGAACGTATTTGTAGTTTCAGATTATAAAGGTCTGGATCCGGAGATCAGTTCAGGTATTGATTTCAAAGTATATCCAAGACCACGGACCTACAGTCTGGGTGTTAATGTTGGATTTTAATAAATTATAAAATAAAGAGAGATGAAAAATCTATTTAAAATATTCATATCATCAGCTGTTGTATTGGCTTCGTTCTCGTCTTGTAAAAAAGACCTGAACCTAACACCAACAAATGATATCATTAATGAGCAGGTATATGCCAGCGCAGCTGGATACAAGCAGGTATTTACTAAGGTTTACGCAAGTTTTGCGACAGTAGGCGGAAGTGGTGCAGGAGATAATGGCGACGTAAAAGGTATTGATGCGGGAGCGTCCGATTTTATTCGCTTATACTGGAACGTGCAGGAGCTGACTTCAGATGAAGGTCTGTGTGTATGGAGTGATCCCGGAGTTTACGATTTAAACAATATGACTTTTACTTCTGATAATATCCTGCTTCAGGGATTATACAGCAGAAGTATTTACCAGATCACTATTGCAAATGAATTCCTTCGTGAAAGTACTCCGGAGAAACTGGCGTCGAGAAATATCACTGGTGCTGAAGCGGAAGAAATTGCTAAAAACAGAGCTGAAATAAGATTTTTACGCGCTTACCAATACTGGGTATTAATGGACCTTTTTGGTAATCCTCCTTTTCTTACGGAAGACAACCTGATTGGTAAAGTATCTCCACAGCAAATCAAACGTCCTGAATTATTCAAATATGTTGAATCTGAGTTATTAGCAATTGAAACTTTATTGCCTGCAACAAATGAATATGGTCGCGTAACTCAGGGAGCGGATTGGATGTTATTGTCTCGTCTGTATCTTAATGCGAATGTATACACTGGTACGGCTAAAAACACTGAAGCAATTACATATGCAAGTAAAGTGATAAATGGTGGTTATGCATTGCAAAATACTTACAAAAACCTGTTTCTTGCTGACAATAATGTAAACAACCGTGAAACCATTCTGGCAATCAACTACGACGGAAACTTCACGCAGAATTTTGGTGGTACAACCTTCCTTGTGAATGCCTCTATTAATGGTGATATGGATCCGAAGTCATTTGGTGTACCTAACGGTGGATGGGGCGGTATCCGTTCAAGATCTACGCTACCAGCTGTGTTTACAGATGCAGCCGATAAAAGAGCAATGTTTTTCGGTGATAAAGCGGCTAATGATAATGTAGCAGTATTTACTGATGGCTTACGTGTAACCAAATTCAGAAATGTAACCCAGGGCGGATTAACGCCATCAAGTTCAAATGGTACTTTCAGTTCAATTGACTTCCCGCTTTTCCGTTTACCAGAAGCTTATCTGAATTATGCAGAAGCAGTACTTCGCGGTGGATCGGGTGGCAGCACAGCTGATGCAATTGCTTATGTAAACAAACTACGCGAAAGGGCTTATGGCAGCGCTGCTGGCAATGTGACTACCTTAACATTGGATAATATTTTGACAGAGAGGGCGAAAGAATTCTACTGGGAAGGTTACAGACGTACAGATTTGGTACGTTTCAGCAAGTTCACGGATGGTTCTTATTTATGGCCATTCAAAGGTGGTATTAAAGCAGGACGTGCTGTGGCATCATCCCGTAATATCTTCCCTTTGCCTTCATCTGATGTGATCGCGAATACTAATTTGACTCAAAACCCAGGTTACTAACAAGAAATTATAATTGATATGAAATCATTATATATAAAGACCCTGAGCTATAGTATGTTGATACTATTGTTCATGTCCTGCAAAAAGGATGAAACAAAAACTGTGGCAGGAACAGGCACAGCACCGGCAATTACTGCAACGACTAATACACTTGTGCTAAAAATGGCAGATTCCGCAGCTACGGCTACAGTTTTCAACTGGACTGCATCCTCATTTAGTTATAACGCTGGTGTTTCTTATACCTTGCAGATGGATCTGGCTGGTAATAACTTTAGTAAGGCAACAGAGATTGCGTTGTCAAATGGCCTGACCAGATCTTTCTCTGTGTATGAACTCAATAGCATGATGGCTATTATAGGTGCAAAAGTTGATGTGCCTAATCGAATCGAGGTAAGAACAATGGCTACGATTAGTAGTAATTATGCGCCTGCATATTCGAATGTACTGCCCCTTACTGTCACTCCTTTTTATGTGGAGGTTGTTTATCCGGCTTTATGGATACCTGGCAGCTACCAGGCCTGGGCGCCAGATCGTGCGCCCAAAATAGTCTCTGTGGCGAATGACAAGTCTTATGAAGGATATCTCTATTTTCCTGATGCAAATACAGAATTCAAAATAAACATCGCACCGGATTGGAACCATACCAATTATGGTACCTCATCTCCCGGAACACTGAATCCTACGGGAGGAGATAATTTAAAAGCTGCGACTGCCGGTTATTATTTATTGAAAGCAAATACCGCAGCACTTACTTATTCAATTACTAAAACAACATTTGGAGTTTTAGGCAGTGCTACAGGATCTGCCACTACAGATACGCCGATGTCTTACGATCCGGTAACTAAAGTATGGAAAGTAACCAGGGCTTTGGTTCCGGGCGATCTTAAATTCAGAGCTAATGGAACTGATGTAATCAGTTATGGTTCAAACACACCTGCCGATGGTAAACTGAAGCTTAGTGGTACTAACATTCCAGTCGCTGAAGCCGGTACTTATGAAATTATTTTCAACGTAAGTATCCCGGGCAATTACAGATACACACTAACAAAACAATAACAAACACACCCGGTGCCCTGACTAATGTCAGGGCATTTTTTGCTGAAATCTCTTTTTAAATTTCCGATGAAAAACCTGAATCTAAGCTTCAAGCTCCTATTACTTTTACTCCTGCCCTTGCTGGTACAAGCACAGCGCATTGTGAAGAGCAATGCTAAATTTGACCATGTAGACCCTATGTTCTGGTGGGTAGGTATGAAAAACCCTAAGCTCCAGGTCATGGTCCATGGCAAAGCTATTGCAGGTTATACGGTGAAGGTAGATTATCCGGGAGTTAAACTTGTAGAAGTTCACAAAGTAGAAAATCCTAATTACTTATTTATTGACCTGGAGATTGCTGCAGATGCAAAAGCAGGAAAGTTCCCTATCCGGTTTCTGGAGAATGGTAAGAATAAGGGATCATACAGTTATGAATTAAAAAACAGAGACAAATCGGCATCACGTATTCAGGGTGTTACAAACAAAGACCTGATCTATTTCCTGATGCCGGACCGTTTCTCTAACGGTGATCAATCCAATGATGTGGTTAAAAGCATGGCGGAAAAAACCATGAACCGTGCAGAAATGTATGCCCGTCATGGTGGTGATATCCAGGGTGTCATCAATCACTTTGATTATCTTAAAGCTTTGGGGGCTACGACGATCTGGATGACTCCGGAAATTGAGAACGATATGACCAATGCTTCTTACCATGGTTACGCTGTAACGGATCATTATAAAATAGATCCCCGTTATGGTACGAATGAATTCTATAAATCCTATGTGGATCAGGCACATGCACAGGGTTTAAAGATCATTAAAGATATTGTCCACAACCATATTGGTACCGGACACTGGATGTTTAAAGACATGCCAATGAAAGACTGGCTGAACCAATGGCCGGTTTTTACGCAGACAAGCTACCGCGACGAACCCGTAATGGATCCGCATGCAGCTGAGTCCGATAAGAAAAAAACGGTAGACGGATGGTTTGTCAACAGCATGCCGGATCTGAATGAAAGAAATCCTTTCGTACAGAACTACCTTACACAAAACCACATCTGGTGGATAGAATATGCCGGAATTGATGGTTTGAGATTAGATACTTATGCGTATAACGACGCTCCATATATGGCCGACTGGGCCACAAAACTAAAATCTGAATTCCCATCGTTAACCATTTTCGGTGAAACACTGGTAAATTCAGTACCTTCTCAGGCTTTCTTTACTCAGGGTAATACAGTAAACAGGGGATTGGATACGCAGTTACCGGGAATTACCGATAATGTGCTTAAAAATACGATCTACGAAGCGCTGAATGGTAAGATTGGCTGGACAGATGGCGTATTCAGGTTATACAATGTGCTTTCACAGGACTTCCTGTACCAGGATCCTTCAAGGAATGTGATCTTCTGGGATAACCATGATATGAGCCGTTTCTATTCTGTTATCAATGAAGATTTCGATAAATACAAATCAGGGATGGCACTATTGCTCACCATGAGAGGTATTCCTCAGTTATATTATGGAACTGAAATCTTAATGAAAAACTTCTCTGATCCTGATGGTCTGGTACGTTCAGATTTTCCCGGGGGATGGGCAAGTGATCAATCCAATAAGTTCACTGCAGCAGGAAGAAACAAACAAGAAAACGAAGCCTGGAACTTTGTCAGCAAACTGGCTAATTACAGAAAGAACAGTCCTGCACTACAGACAGGAAAAATGATCCAGTATGTGCCGGAAGATGGTGTATATGTTTACTTTAGATGCGCAGTAGAAAACGGAGGTAAAAGTGTGATGGTTATCCTCAATGCAGAGGATAAAGCTAAGATACTAAAAACTGGTAGGTTCGCTGAGCAAATGACGAATACTACTTCGCTGAAAAATATACTGACCGACGAAAAACTAAACGATTTTAAAACGATAGCTGTTCCGGCAAAAACAACGCTGGTACTAGAACTAAATTAATATGAACAATTCAACTATAGCTTGCATTTTTGATCTTGACGGTGTCCTGGTAGATACCGCAGTTTATCATTACCAGGCCTGGAAAAAACTGGCAAATTCATTGGGGTTTGATTTTAGTCACGCTCAAAATGAACAGTTAAAAGGAGTAAACCGCATGCGTTCACTGGATATGATACTAGACTGGGGCGGGATCACCAAAACAGCTGCTGAAAAGGAAGAGCTGGCTACCCTGAAAAACACATGGTATGTAGATATGATCAATAAAATGTCGGCCTCCGAAGTATTACCCGGCTCGCAGGAACTACTGGAGCAACTGAAAAGCAGAGGTGTAAAAATTGCCCTGGGCTCAGCAAGCAAAAATTCAGGCCTGATCCTGGAAAGAACAAATCTGACACATTTTTTTGATGCTATTGTAGATGGTAATTCTGTAACTACTTCCAAGCCCGATCCGGAGGTTTTCCTTAAAGGAGCCGAACTGCTCAAGGCAGCACCTGAAGATTGTATCGTATTTGAAGACGCATCAGCTGGTGTACAGGCAGCGATAGCGGCCAACATGGCGGTGATAGCGGTGGGAGAAGCTGAAAACCTGCCCGGTGCAGACCTTTTTATTAAAGATCTTTCTGGTGTAACAGTGGATGAACTGATCACTCTAATTGCACATAAAACAGAAAATAAATAAGGATAAAAGGGAAAATAAGAGGCTGAATAAGCTCTTCATAACCATTAAAAAAGATAAGAAGCTAATGAAATCATATATACAAGCGGAAGAGTGGAACATTATTGAGGAAGGTTTTGATCCTCACCTGAATAAAATATCTGAAAGTATCTTCAGTATTGGTAATGGCCGTATGGGGCAGCGTGCAAATTTTGAAGAGAGCTATAGTGGTGAGACCTTACAGGGCAATTATGTTGCGGGTGTATATTATCCTGATAAAACCCGTGTGGGATGGTGGAAAAATGGTTATCCGGAATATTTTGCTAAAGTATTAAATGCGGCCGACTGGATGTGTCTGGAGCTGAAAGTTGATGACGAGATTGTAGATTTAAGCTTATGCAAAGTTACCGCTTTCAAACGGGTGCTGAACATGAAAGCAGGTTACCTGGAACGTTCCTTCACGGCTGAACTTGCTTCGGGGAAGCAAATTAAAGTGATCTCAAAACGTTTCTTCAGTATTGCTAACGACGAGGTAGCCGCATTGCATTATCAGCTGGTAGCGCTTAATTTCTCTGCTAAACTAACGATCAGCTCTTTCATTGATGGCGATGTTAAAAATCAGGACTCCAATTATGATGAGAAATTTTGGGACGAGGTCAGTAAAACCCAGAATGAAAGCGGGTCATTCCTGACCATGCGTACTAAGAAAACGGCATTTGAAGTAACGACTGGTGTTAAAACGGTAGTCCTGCATAACGGCACAGCTCTAGCACTTGCCCAAAATGAAGCTAATAAAGAAAAATACCTGGGGGAATCAGCCTCTATTGCTATCGCGGAAAATTCAACTGTAGATATCTATAAATATGCCACCAATCTTTCCTCACAGATTTATGATACAGCAGAACTATTAACTACTGCGGTTAATGTGATCAATGCTGCTGTAGAAAAAGGATTTGAAGTATTGCTGGAAGAGCAGGCTGCTGCATGGGCAGCGAAATGGGAAGAGGGTGATATCATCATTGAAGGTGATGTATCTGCCCAGCAAGCTATCCGCTTCAATATTTTTCAGCTGAACCAGACTTATACGGGTAAGGATGCCCGTTTAAATATCGGCCCCAAAGGTTTTACAGGCGAAAAATACGGAGGTTCTACGTATTGGGATACTGAAGCATATTGCATCCCCTTTTATCTCTCTACTGCACCGCAGGAAGTTTCGAGAAATCTGCTGATTTACCGTTATAAACATTTGCAAAAAGCAATTGAAAATGCGGAGAAATTAGGCTTTAACAAGGGAGCCGCTTTATACCCGATGGTGACCATGAATGGTGAAGAATGCCATAATGAATGGGAAATCACTTTCGAAGAAATCCACCGGAACGGAGCTATCGCGTTTGCGATATTTAACTATATCAGGTATACGGGCGATCAAAGTTACCTGAAAGAATTTGGCCTCGAAGTACTGATTGGTATTGCGAGGTTCTGGAAGCAGCGTGTAAACTGGAGTGCTGATAAAAAGCAGTTTGTGATGCTGGGTGTAACAGGACCTAACGAATATGAAAACAATGTAAACAATAACTGGTATACCAATACTTTGGCTGCCTGGTGTTTAAGTTATGCTGTTGAAGCGGCAGGGATAGTGAAGGCAGAGGATGCCGTGCAATATCAGGTGATTATCGAAAAAACAGCGTTAGACGAGCTTACAGAGTTTGCGGACTGGACAGCCGTAGCAGAAAATATTTACCTGCCTTATGATGAAGAACAAGGTGTTTTTCTACAGCAGGATGGATTTTTAGATAAAGAGCAGATTTTGGTGAAAGACCTGCCGGCTACTGAACGTCCTTTAAATCAAAAATGGAGTTGGGACAGGATCCTGCGTTCCGGATTTATCAAACAGGCTGATGTACTGCAGGGAATGTATTTCTTCGAAGATAATTATGATCTGGAATCACTGCGCCGGAACTTTGACTTTTATGAGTCGCGCACCGTACATGAAAGCTCACTGTCGCCTTGTGTACATAGTATTTTAGCGGCTAAGTTAAATGACGGAGAACGTGCATATGAGTTCTATCTCCGTACTGCACGTTTGGATCTTGATGATTATAATAATGATACAGAAGACGGTCTGCATATCACTTCCATGGCAGGTACCTGGATGAGTATTGTGGAAGGCTTTGCCGGGATGCGGGTACGTGACGGACATTTGTCTTTCAATCCTTTTCTTCCTGAACAATGGAATTCTTTCTCCTTCATCATCGGTTTCCGCGGCGTTCAGCTCAGGATAAAAATCAGGAAAGAAGAGATGGCTATCATTAATCCTGCAAAAGAATTGCTGGACATTAATATCTTTAACAAGTCTTACAGTATTCCGGAGGGTGAAACTGTAATTGCCTATAAGGGATTATTGGTATGATCGCCCTGCGCCGGAATTTAGCTGTTGTTATATTAATATTTTCAGGATTTATGAATGATGCTTTAGCGCAGGAGAATAAAAAGATAATGGTTTACCAGCTTTTACCAAGGTTATTTGGTAATCAGCACCAACAGAATATTCCCTGGGGAACTATAGAACAGAATGGCAGCGGTAAGTTTGCAGATATTAACGGACCTGCATTGGATGGAATTAAAGAGTTAGGGACTACACATGTGTGGTTTACGGGAGTAATTGCTCATGCAACACTCACTTCCTATAATGATACTGACCTGGCGGCAAATAATGCAAATGTTGTGAAAGGCAGGGCTGGCTCTCCTTACGCGGTGAGAGATTATTATGATGTGGATCCGGATCTGGCTGTTGAGGTGAAGAACAGGATGGGGGAGTTTGAAGAACTGATCCGTAGAACACATGCAAAGGGCCTGAAAGTGATTATCGACTTTGTGCCTAATCATGTGGCACGTCAGTATCGTTCTTATGCTAAACCTGCCGGGGTTAAAGATTTTGGTGAAGGGGATGATGTGCATGTAGCCTTTAGTGCAGCGAACGATTTCTATTACGTTCCGGGAAAAGATCTAGTTGTACCATCGCTGAAAGCGGAACAGCATAGTCCATTAGGAGAGCTGCAGCAACAAAAATACGTGGAATCGCCTGCAAAAGCTACTGGTAACAATGTGTTTTCTGAAAAGCCGGGAATAGACGATTGGTATGAAACGGTAAAGCTGAATTATGGTGTAGATTATGAAAATCATATTGCACAGCATTTCAATCCCACTCCGGAAGTATGGACCAAAATGAGGGATATCCTGGTATATTGGACAGATAAAGGGGTGGATGGGTTTCGCTGTGATATGGCAGAAATGGTGCCTCTTGCATTTTGGGGATGGGTAATTCCTGAAGTAAAAAAAGTGAAACCGGGCCTGATTTTCATTGGTGAGGCTTACGATCCCTCTACTTATAAATCTTACCTGACTACCGGTCAGTTTGATTACCTCTACGATAAAGTAGGACTCTATGATGGCCTTAAAAAGCTGATCAGAAGTGAAGAACATGCAGATGTAAATGATATCAGGAAAGTCTGGCAAGTAGAAAGCGCTGGCTTCGGCGATCAGATGCTACGTTTTCTGGAGAACCACGATGAAGAGCGTATCGCTTCAAATGGTTTTGCTGGCAGGGCAGAACTGGCACTTCCTGCAATGGTGGTCTCAGCAACACTATCAGGCGGACCCGTAATGACTTATTTTGGTCAGGAAGTAGGCGAGCCTGCAAGGGGAGCAGAAGGCTTTGGCGGAGAAGACAACCGGACAACAATTTTTGATTACTGGGGGGTACCTGAGCATCAGAAATGGATGAATGGCGGTGCCTTTGATGGCGGACAGCTTGGAACCGCACAGAAGGCGCTGCGGGATTATTACGTTAGGTTACTTCAGTTCACAGCATCTTCTGCAGCGCTGGCTAAGGGAGAATTCTGGGAGATTCCGGTAAACGGGAATATGAACAAACGCATGTATGGTTATGTGCGTTATACGGCTACTCAACGATTGCTGATCCTGGTTAATTTTGACCGTCATTACCGTATGGAAGGCCAGGTGCAGATTCCTGAGCGCATTTTACAGCATAAGCCATTCACCCACGCAGAAGATAAGCTGTCTGATCTGAAAATTAACGATATTAAAGAAAATAAAATACCTGTATGGGTATTACCAATGAGCGCGCAGATTTTAGAATTTTAAGTGCTCATCACTAACCAAAAAAGCTATCCATTATGGAACAAAATAGAGTTGCTGCTTCAAAACCAAGATTGTCTAAAGCCCAGATCTTTAATCTGAGTGCCGGATTTTTCGGAATACAGTTTGGTTTCGCCCTTCAAAATGGAAATGCATCAAGAATTCTGCAGACATTCGGTGCAGATGTGGAGCATCTTTCTCTTTTTTGGCTTGCAGCACCTTTAACAGGAATGATTGTTCAACCTCTGATCGGATATTATAGCGACAAGACCTGGAACCGTTTTGGCAGAAGAAGACCTTATTTCCTGGTTGGTGCAGTTCTAACTGCAATTGCATTAATTCTGATGCCTAATTCGGCCACGATGGCCAGCCTGATGCCACCTATCGTTATCGGTGCGGGGATGCTGATGATTATGGATGCTTCCATTAATGTGGCGATGGAGCCATTCCGTGCTTTAGTGGCTGATAAATTACCAGAAAGTCAGCGGAGCTTTGGATTTTCTATGCAGACCTTTCTGATTGGTGCAGGTGCTATTTCAGGCTCCTGGTTACCTTATATATTTTCTGAATACCTTGGTGCTTCAAAAGTTGCTGCTGCGGGACAAATTCCGAATAATGTTATCTATTCATTTTACGGAGGCGCGGCAATATTGTTGCTCACCATTTTATGGACGGTCATCAGTACCAAAGAATATCCGCCGGAAGAAATGGCCTTATACCATGCCGGAGAACCTGAAGCAGAAGAGAGTAAAGGCATCATGTCTATTTTCACTGATTTCTCAAATATGCCGCTGACTATGAAACAGCTGGGTCTGGTGCAGTTTTTCTCCTGGTTCGCTTTATTTTCCATGTGGGTATTTACCACGCCTGCTATTGCACAGCATATCTATAAAGTGCTGCCGGGTGATACCTCTTCCGTTAAATTTGCTGATGCCGGGAACTGGGTGGGTATTTTATTCGGTGTATATAATGGCGTTTCTGCTATTTATGCATTGATTTTACCTGCAATCGCCAGGGCAACCAGTCGTAAAGTTGCCCATGCATTTTCATTAATTGCGGGTGGAGCAGGATTATTGTCCATTTATTTCATCAGCAATCCTGATCACCTGATTTATTCTATGATCGGTATCGGCCTGGCCTGGGGAAGTATTCTTTCCATGCCTTATGCGATCTTATCCAGTGCCATACCTGCCCGTAAAATGGGTGTTTACATGGGTATTTTCAATTTCTTTATCACCATGCCACAGATTGTGAATGGCTTTTTCGGCGGACTGATTGTAAAAAAATTCTACCATGGTGAGGCGATCTATGCGATTGTGCTAGCGGGAATCTTCATGATTCTGGGCGCAGTATCCGTACTGTATATTCAGGGCAATAAAGAGAAGTAACATTTTTAAGGCATTGTTCATAATGCTGATCCTTATCTTGATATTTAAAGATTATCAAACAAAAGATCAGCAGGATGAATAAAATCTCTACTCTAATTATTGCCGGATTGTGCAGCGTTCAGCTAGCGAATGCACAGGAAGTAAAACCGGATCCCAAACAACTTAAACCGAAATCGGCAGCAATGCCCGTTAATGAAGAAGTTAACTCTCGTAAAATTGTTACCGAAAGCGCTGTTGTTACCCAACATCAGGTAAACATCAAAGGTCAGCGTGTACCTTATAAGGCAACAACCGGAACCTTACCGGTATGGGATGAAGAAGGCAAAGCAATAGCCGGGTTATTTTATACTTACTATGAACGTTCAGATGTAAAAGACCGGGCCAGTCGTCCTCTGGTCATCTCCTTTAACGGCGGGCCGGGTTCTGCGTCTGTATGGATGCATATCGCTTATACGGGACCTGTGGTATTAAACATCGATGATGAAGGTTATCCCGTGCAACCTTATGGTTACAAAGAAAATGGTGCTTCCATTCTGGATATGGCAGATATTGTTTATATAGACCCGGTAAATACGGGTTACTCGAGGGCAATCAACAAAGATATTCCGGGGACCAAATTTTTTGGTGTAAATGCAGATATCAAATACCTGGCAGAGTGGATCAATACATTTGTTACCCGGAACGACCGCTGGGCATCTCCTAAATTCCTCATTGGTGAGAGTTATGGCACCACACGTGTTTCAGGCCTGGCACTTGAATTACAAAACTCACAATGGATGTATTTGAATGGCGTCATCCTGGTATCACCAACAGACCTGGGGATTGACAGGGGAGGCGCAATGACTGCTGCCCTGCGTTTGCCTTATTTTGCTGCTACTGCATGGTACCACAAAACATTGAACGCTGTTTTTCAAGCTAAAACGGTTCAGGATTTTCTGCCGGAAGTAGAAGCCTATACTATGAACACACTTGTTCCCGCGATGGCTAAAGGGAGTCAGCTAAGTGATGCAGAGCGAAAAGAGATCGCTGCGAAAATGTCATTGTATGCAGGTATCAGCGAAAAGGTTATTCTTGAGCACAACCTGGATGTACCGGAGAACTTTTTCTGGAAAGAACTGCTACGGGATAAGGGTTATACAGTAGGTCGCCTGGATTCCCGTTATAAAGGAATGGACAGGCAGGATGCAGGAGAAGAACCTGATTATAATGCGGAACTGACTTCATGGCTGCATTCCTTTACACCTGCAATCAATATGTATATCCGTAAGGAGCTGAATTATAAGACTGACCTGAAATACAATATGTTTGGTTCCGTGTATCCATGGGACAATACGAAGAACCGTACGGCGGAAAATCTGCGTCAGGCAATGGCACAAAATCCATATCTACACCTGATGGTTCAATCTGGTTATTTTGATGGTGCATGTGATTATTTTAATGCTAAATATAATATGTGGCAAATGGATCCGGGAGGGCGGCTTAAAGAGAGGATGAGCTGGAAAGGCTATGAAAGCGGACATATGATGTATCTGAGGAAGAATGACCTGCAGACCGGCAACGATGATATCAGGGATTTTATTATAAAATCTTTACCTAAA
Organism: Pedobacter sp. MR2016-24; assembly: GCF_026239655.1. GTDB lineage: Bacteria > Bacteroidota > Bacteroidia > Sphingobacteriales > Sphingobacteriaceae > Pedobacter. The sequence continues at coordinate 634,968 of NZ_JAPIVO010000001.1, forward strand.
TCAGGAGTAGCTGCGAAGTTTTAAATAAAATGCCTATTTTTACCGCCCACTTATGGAACAGATAAAAACGACGTTTGATTTTGAAAAACCTATTGCTGAATTGATGCAGCAGATTGAAAAGGTTAAACAGGTTGCTGATAAGACAAAGGTAGATATGTCTGCAACACTTATCGAACTTGAAGAGAAATTAGTTAAAACTCAGAATGCCCTGTACACCAATTTAACCGGATGGCAGGAAGTTCAGTTGTCGCGTCATCCTGAAAGACCACAAACGCTGGATTATATCAGCATGATTTGTGATGATTTTATTGAAATGCATGGCGACCGTACTGTTGGTGATGATAAAGCTATTATCGGTGGTTTTGCAACTATTGCCGGACAGACCGTAATGATCATCGGGCACCAGAAAGGTAAGAACACTAAAGAGCGTCAGTACCGTAATTTTGGTATGGCCAATCCTGAAGGTTACCGCAAGGCATTACGCCTGATGCGTCTTGCAGAGAAATTCAATAAGCCTGTTATCTCTTTTATCGATACAATGGGTGCTTACCCGGGTATTGAAGCTGAAGAGCGTGGTCAGGGTGAAGCTATCGCAAGAAACTTATTGGAAATGTCCGTATTAAAAGTGCCTATCGTTTGCCTTATTATTGGTGAAGGTGCTTCTGGCGGTGCTTTAGGTATCGGAATTGGTGATAAAGTATATATGCTGGAGCATACCTGGTATTCTGTGATTTCTCCTGAGTCCTGTTCTTCTATCTTATGGAGAAGCTGGGATTTCAAAGAAAAGGCAGCAGAGTGCTTAAAACTTACCTCTACTGATATGTTTAAGAACAAATTAATTGATGGTGTAGTTAAGGAGCCACTTGGCGGTGCACATCAGAATCCTGCAGCTATGGCTGAAACCCTGAAAGCACAAATATTGAAAGATCTGAAAGAACTGGGCAAAGAGAAGACAGAAAAGATGATCAGTAACAGGATTGACAAATTCTGTGCAATGGGTGTTGTTAACGAGTAACAAGCTTAAAATCTATATAAAAGACCGGATGTTTGTCCGGTCTTTTTTTTTTGCATTTTTTAAGTGGTTATTGTTCCCAATATAGATGCTGTCTGACTGATTGCTGCGGTCATACGCATTGAAGGCAATATATAGTTGATATGTTCTTCCTCTTTTCTTATCTATTTTTAAAGAATCTTTGCCTATATACCTGAATTGTCCTACTATGGAATGGTATTGCTTGTTTGGCTCCTTTGTCAATATCCGCCTACCAACTGACAATTAGCCTAAATGGTGTTTAAACTGACCCTAATAAGAATCTTATTCTACGTGAGATTTATATTAATGATTACTTATGTCTCTGAAATTAAATAAATTTAATCTGTTATTTTTTTATTTGTATATTTGTTTTGAGGAAGATCGTATCTGGCCGGAAAATCAGGGGTTTAACATCATTAAATACTAAAAATGAAAAATAATGGAAATTTAAGTACCAGAAAAATCACGGTACAGGCAAAGTATCTGGATAGTGGAAGTCGCAGGATGACCTCACAATTTTTGCTTTCGGGTATGTGGCTGGAAGATGCAGGGTTCAAACCCGGGGCAATTGTAGAAGTTGTTGTGCGTAATGGAGAATTGATTCTTAAACCTTTAACCGAGGGCAGGGATATGAATCCGCCAGATAAAATGAGCAGGAGAAAGCAGCTGGGTATTGAAAAGATGACGCGTATGGCTGAAGCCATTGCAGCTGGTCAGGTATAACCCTGGATGTTGAGCGCGCATAAAAAATGGCTGAATAAACCACATTGCCTTGCAATTGTTTATTCAGCCATGCAGAAAAGTAATCTAATTACATTTCTTTATAATGTATGTACCGGTGCTATTGTCCGCCGAAGTACATAGAGAACCTTGATTCAAGACCTGTAAATTGCTGGCCCAGTTTCTCCGATAATTTTGTCTGTTTTTGTTCTGCGGTAGTTTTCACCATCTGATTCAAGAACTGCAGACCAAGCTGTACGTTCTGGCCACCAACAAATCTGTTTTTACTTGCTGACACATCAGCAAGGTAAGTCAGCTCTTTCTGGATATATACTCCGGCTCTTTCCAGCAGGTCATTCGCTCTTTTTGTTTCCCCTAATGTATACAGGTTCTCCGCAAGGAAGTAAGCACCCATTATAGAGCGCATGCCATAAAATTTCTCTGGCATCACTTCATAGTAACGGTTAACTACTTTTTTAGCATCTGCTATCTTACCTTCTTTAATCAGACTGGAGATAGTGGTATTGAATACATTATTAAAGATGGAGATATCATCTGAAGATTGCGTATCCAGGTAACGTGCATCTTTTACATTTCCCCATTTGAATTTGTTATACATGTTATTGTATAAGATATCTGTATTCACCAATTCGCTTTTTCCGGCGTCAGGAGCAATTTTGTAAGGTAAAAGACGTAAAGCCAGACCTTCGTTGTATAAGTAATTGTCAAGGCCATTAAACTGATCTGACGGCACTGTACTTGCGAAATAGATAGGACGTTTCCAGTTGTTGTTCACCAGAATGTCAATCATGGCCAATGTACCTTTGGTTACATAACTTTTATTGAATCTCCATTTCATCTCAGGAGTAATCATCGCTTCATTTGCCGCGCTTACCGTACCTGATTTTACTACTTCTGCAGGATCTATCGTTATTTTGAAGTTCTGAGTAGGAATAAAGTTCTCTTTGGTCCCGTTTTGCAATGGCAGTTTATCTGCATCATTATCTGACAAAAGCACATCAAGAATGTTTTTAAGTTCTACATAAGTTGAATCTCCTAATTGCTCGTATTTCTGATAGTACATTACATCCCTTACACCCTGTACATACTGTGAAGGCTTCATGCTGATCGGAAGTGGTGCAGACTCATTCTGTTTACGCTTCATACCGTCAATATACCAGTCAGTGTCAAACAAACTCAGGTTGACCAGACGGATATCCGGTCTGATGTTTTCAACTTCCTGTGCATACCATAGTGGGTAAGTATCATTATCACCATAAGTGAACAGGATCGCATTCGGTGCGCAGGACTGCAGGTAATCTACAGCAATGTCATGTGCCACCATTTTAGTAGAACGGTCATGATCATCCCATCCTTGTTCAGCCATAATAGCCGGTGCTGCTAATAATCCAACAACAGTGGCAGCAATAGCACCATTTCTTGGGGTCAGTTTTTTAAATACCCAGTCTTTCAGCGCAAATACACTAAACCCGATCCATATGGCAAAGGCATAAAAGGATCCTACATAGGCATAATCCCGCTCTCTGGGTTCCAGCGGTTTCTGGTTCAGATAAAGCACAATGGCAATCCCGGTAAAGAAAAACAGGAGACCTACAATACCAGCATCTTTCTGATTACGTTTGAAGTGCCAGATTGCACCTATCATTCCCATAATCAATGGCAGGAAGAAGAAGCGGTTATAAGCATTGTTCTCAACGATAGAAGGAGGGAGGTGCGACTGATCGCCCAGCATTAGGGCATCAATAGGTTTAATTCCGCTAAGGAACTGGCCCTGGTATACGCCGGCACCTTGTTCATCATTCTGACGACCAGCAAAGTTCCACATGAAATAACGCATGTACATATTGCCTATCTGATATTTAAACAGGTAATTGATATTGTCGAAAAGATTAGGGAAATATTCGTCATTGAAGCCCATCAGGCTTTTATACTCTTCTACATGTCGCCCATCATCACTGTACATCCTTGGGAATACAGTTGTTCTGTCATACTCATAATCGGTTTTTTTACCGGCAACCTCGTATTTGTCTGCCCCTTTACGGTAAATGTTTTTACCTTCTTTAAGACTTACTTTTTGTGAATTATAGTTGGGACCGAAGAGCAGTGGTCTGTCGCCATATTGCTCCCTGTTTAAATAGCTTAAAAATGAAAATGCGTTATCAGGATTACTGTTATTCAGGTTTGGACCAGCTTTGGCTCTGATAATAATCATTGCAAAAGATCCGTATCCGAAAATGATCAGGACAGTAGATAACAAAGCAAGGTTTAAGATTTTCTTCTGGTGTTTGATAGAGTAACGGATAGCCCAGGTAAAGGCTGCGATCAGCACAATAGCGAAGAAAATCACACCAGATCCGAAGCCAAGCCCTAAGGTGTTGACAAAGAAAAGATCGAAATAAGCACCAAATGAAACTACGTATTGGATAATGCCATATTGTACAACAGCAAGAATCAGAATTCCTACCACCAATGCTTTAAAGACGCCTGCATTAGTTGGCTTAGCTGTCTTGCGGAAATAATATACAAAGGCAATTGCCGGAATAGTCAGTAAGTTCAATAAGTGGATACCTATGGAAAGTCCCATGATATAAGCAATAAAGAGCAGCCATTTGTCCGCACGCGGCTCATCAGCATGTGCTTCCCATTTCAGAATTCCCCAGAATACGATAGCCGTAAACAGAGAGGAAAGTGCATATACTTCCGATTCAACAGCAGAGAACCAGAAACTGTCAGAGAACGTATAGGCAAGGGATCCGACAATTCCTGCACCCATAATGGTGATGATATCTGTCACAGACAATTCTCTACCACTTTTGATCACCATCTTTTTAGCCAGTGCGGTGATGGTCCAGAATAAAAAAAGGATCGTTGCACCACTCGCTACAGCTGAGCCGACATTCATGAAATATGCAACTTTATTCACATCACCCAGTGCCAGTAAAGAGAAAAAGCGCTGAATCATTAAAAATAAAGGTGCTCCCGGTTGGTGGACTACCTGCATTTTCAATGCTGAAGCTATAAACTCACCGCAGTCCCAAAAACTAACTGAGGGCTCTAAGGTTAAGATATAAGTTACTGTGGCAATCAAAAAGCACAGCCATCCGGTAATGTTATTAATTTTTGAATAGTTCATTTTATTTTAAAATATAATGTCGGCACATAAAAGTGCTGCCGAAAATAAAGAAATAGATTGGTAATAGCACATAGATACTTATAGTTTAATGGAATTTTAATGCTTTAAAGGGTCAAACGAGGTGGTTTTAAAATTATTTTATTTTTTTTTGCATTTGGATTTGCATAATTCAAAAATCTGCGTAGATTTGCATTCCCAATTCAAAGCAACCACTTGTTGATTTGAAGGAAGATTGCCCGATAGTATAAAGGTAGTACAACGGTTTTTGGTACCGTTTGTCTAGGTTCGAATCCTGGTCGGGCAACCAAACAATATTCGGATTGTGATTCAGATTGCAATCCGATTTTTTTTAACCCAGCATTGATACCCGTCTAATCATGCCATTGCAATTTAACCCAGTTAAACTTTTTGCCGGATCCGGTACAAAAGCATTAGCACATAAAATTGCCGAAAACTACGGCAAGCCTCTTGGTAATGTGACTCTAAGTAAATTTAGCGATGGTGAATTTCAGCCTTCATACGATGAATCAATAAGAGGATGTGACGTATTCCTGATCCAGTCCACCTACCAGCCTTCTGATAATTTAATGGAATTGTTGTTAATGGTTGATGCTGCAAAAAGAGCATCTGCACATTATATTACGGCAGTGGTTCCTTATTATGGTTTGGCCAGACAAGACAGAAAAGATAAACCAAGGGTAGCCATAGGCGCTAAACTGGTAGCTAATCTGTTGAAATCTGCAGGTATACACAGGATCATGACGATGGACCTGCATGCTGCTCAGATCCAGGGCTTTTTTGATATCCCTGTAGATCACCTTGATGGTTCGGTGATATTCGTACCTTATATTAAAAGCCTGGGCTTAAAAAACCTGACTATAGCATCACCTGATATGGGTGGTTCTTACAGAGCAAGGACATTTGCCAAGTTCTTTAATGCAGAGGTAGTGATTTGTGATAAGAGACGTAAACGTGCAAACGAAATTGAATCGATGTCAATCATCGGGGATGTTACGGGAATGGATATCGTACTGATGGACGATATTTGTGATACAGCCGGAACACTGGCTAAAGCTGCTGCTTTAATTATGGAGAATGGGGCAAGAAGTGTAAGAGCTGTTTGTACACATCCTGTATTATCAGGTAAAGCTTATGAGACAGTGGAAAACTCGATGCTGACAGAACTGATTGTGACGGACACAATTCCCCTGAAACAGGAAAGTCCTAAAATCAGGGTTTTAAGTACAGCAGCTTTGTTTGCAAAGGCGATAGCAAATGTAAACGAACATGGCTCAATCAGTGAGCTTTTTCAAGTTGATTAATTAATAACACAATAATAAATTATGAACCGGAAGGATCAATTCAGATCCGAAAGCTTCATAACCATTAAAATTAAATATATAGATTATGAAAATTATCGCAATTAGCGGTTCTCCAAGAGAGAACGTAGGGAAACGCGATGCTAAAGAGCTTCGCTACGAAGGTAAAGTTCCTGCAGTATTGTATGGTGGTACAGAACAAGCACATTTAGCTGTTGTTACAACAGACTTAAAAGATGCTATCTACACACCAGAAGCTAACTTTTTAGAAATTGATGTGAATGGTACAAAAACCAAAGCAATCATAAAAGATTTACAATTTCACCCTTTAACTGACCTTTTACTTCACGTAGATTTCCTTCAGTTATTTGATGATAAAGAAATCGTTATGGAGATTCCTATTAAATTAGTAGGTACTTCTCCAGGTGTTAAAATGGGTGGTAAATTAGTGCAGAAGTTACGTAAACTTCGTGTTAAAGCACTACCTAAAGATATGCCACAAGTTGTTGAAGTGAGCATTGCTAAATTAGAAGTTGGTAACTTATTCCGTGTACGTGACATTGAAAAAGCTGCTTACACTATTACTAACACTGCTGAAGATACTATCGTATCTGTAGGAATGTCCAGAGCATTGAAACAAGCAGAACAACAAGCAGGTAAAAAATAAACTGTTCTTAACAGATCAATTTATAACAGCACTGATGATTTCATCAGTGCTGTTTTTTTTTGCCTTGTGGCGATGTAATTTACGATCTCAGATAAACTGCTATCTTTGCGAACAGGAAAAAATGTCCGGTACCTTTTTCCTGCTATAAAAACGTAATTCAAAAATGAAGTATCTAATTGTTGGTCTCGGAAATATCGGACCTGAATATGCACATACGCGACACAATATAGGTTTTGATATTGCTGATCAACTCGTTAAAGAGCTCGGTGGTTCGTTTACAAATATGCGGCTGGCTTATTATGCAGAAGTATCCTGGAAAGGCCGTAAACTGCATGTCATTAAGCCGACTACTTTTATGAACCTGAGTGGTAAAGCTGTAAATTACTGGATGCAGGAATTACACATCCCTATAGAAAATGTATTGGTGCTGGTAGATGACCTGGCGATTCCATTGGGAAAGTTGAGACTTAAACTGCAGGGCAGTAGTGCGGGGCATAATGGATTGAAAAGTATTGAGGCCAGTTGTGGTGGTCAGGGTTACCCGCGACTCAGATTTGGCGTGAGTGACAACTTCCCGAAAGGCAGGCAGGTTGACTACGTGCTTGCACGTTTTGACAAGGATGAACAGCTGGAATTACCTGCGCTGATCGATAAAAGTGTTGCGCTGATCCAGAGTTTTGTAACTATCGGACCAGCGCAGACTATGACTGCCTTTAATAAATAAGCTCCTAATCGGCTTTGTGACTCAGTTCTGGGCTAGTGAAAGCAACGATTTTTTTGTAAAGCAGGCCCAACTCGTAGGGCTTGCCTAAAACATCATTAGCACCTGCATCAAGTGCAGCCTTTTTATCGTTCTCCATTACAGCAGCAGAGAAAGTAATGATGGGAATATCTTTTTTACCTGGTACATAGTTCTCCCTGATCAGCTTTGTGGCTTCAAGGCCGTTCATAACAGGCATATAGGTATCCATCAGTATGATATCGTAATCATTACTCTTCAACTTGTCCAGCGCCTCCCTGCCATTTTCTACCACATCGGCATTGATGTTCCAGTCCTTAAGGATCTTTACAATCAGAAATTTATTGATAGGATTGTCTTCCGCAACTAAAATACTTACATTCTCGAATGGCAGCAGTTTGTGGTTATTCTTTTCCGGGCTTTCCTGTTTATCTTCCATCACCTGATACCAGTTGCTGAAACAGAAAGTACTGCCCTTATTTTCTTCGCTGGTTACTGTTAGCTCTCCTCCTTTTAGATAGGCCAGATTTTTCACAATAGAGAGTCCCAGTCCCGTACCGCCGAAATTCAGTGTAGTACTATCATCGGCTTGTTCAAAGGTTTCAAAAATCTTATCGATTTTATCAGCCGCAATACCAATCCCCGTATCTGTGACAGAAAATTTGAGGCGCGCATTGTTTCCTTTTCTGTCCAAAACTTCCACCTTCAGTGTTATAGTGCCTTCATTTGTAAATTTAATGGCATTGCCGATGAGGTTCATCAGGATCTGATTGAGCCTTAAAGAATCAGCAAATATATATGGAGGCAGGTGCGGATCGAAATCTGTAATGAGTTCCAGATTTTTCTCTTTAGCACGTATTTTAAGTAAATTAATTACGGCATAACAAATTTGTATCAGATCTGTTGAAGCACGGTTGATTTTAAATTTGCCTGCATCAATTTTTGACAAATCAAGAATATCGTTAATCACCCCCAGCAGGGAATTGGAAGAGATTTCCAGAAGACTGATCATTTCCCGCTGCTCTTCGGACAATTCGGTTTTTTCGAGCAGATTGGCCAGACCAATAATGCCATTGATGGGGGTCCGGATTTCGTGACTCATGTTGGCCAGGAAATTCTCTTTTATTTTTTTACCCTGTTCAGCCAGCTCTTTTGCTTTGATCAGTTCTTTCTGATAAGCTTCCAGTTCACTGTTTTTCCTGATAATATCTCTTTGTGTTTTTACAAACTGTATAAAGGAATCTACTTTTGCTGAGGTAACGTAGGGGTTCAGAGGTTTATATAAATAGTCTACAGCTCCGGCATTTAATCCCTTCACTGCATATTTTGTTTCTGTGGAAATGGCCGTCACAAAAATAACCAGGATATCTTTAGTTCTGGGATTGCTTTTTAATATCTCTACCAGCTCAAACCCATCCATCTCAGGCATCTGAACATCTACAAGCGCGATTGCGATATCTACTTCCCAGGCAAGTCTGAGTGCTTCGTTGGGCAGGGTGGTAGATATTAAATTTACGTCATCTCTTTGCAACAGTGCTTCCAGCGCCACGATGTTCTCGGGTCTGTCATCAACAATGAGGATGTTAATCTTTTCCATATAATTGTGAGTATAAGATTTGCTTCTTATGCTGTCTTTTGATATATATTGTTCTTTGAATCTATGATTTTAAAGCGGCCTAATTCTGAGCTGCGCAGTGTTTCTTTGGAACCCAAGCAGAGAAATCCGAAATTAGCGAGACTGTTGTAAAACAGGTCGATCACTTTTTTCTGCAGATCTGTGTTAAAATAAATCAGCACGTTACGGCAGGAGATGAGCTGAAACTCATTGAAAACTCCATCTGATGCCAGGTTATGTGCAGAAAATAATACGTTTTTCTTTAATGAATGATTAATTGATGCAGCACCATAGTTTGCATAATAATAGTCAGCAAGTGTATGCATTGCGCCCGATTTCTGATAATTTTCTGAATACTGTTTCATCTTCTGTAAATCGTATATCCCGTTTTTTGCAAATTCCAATACATTTGCATTGATATCTGTACCATAAAAAAAACTCCTGTCATACAGGTTAGCCTCTGCAAACAAGATGGTATAGGAATATAACTCTTCTCCTGTTGAGCAGCCTGCATTCCATACTTTTATGCGCTGATATGATCTCAAATAGGGAATTACATGTGTTGAAACTGCCTTGTAAAATAAAGGGTCACGGAACATTTCCGTAACATTTACCGTTATCTCCATCAGAAAGTACTCAAAATAATCATGATCATTTGTAAGCAACGTACGTAAATCGAAAAGATTTAGTTTTTGTAATTGCATAATTCTGGTCACTCTTCTTTTAAGGGAGGCTGCCGAATAATCACCGAAATCAAATCCGTGAATATTTTTAATGAAGACAACCAGCTCTGATAACTGCTGAAAAGTGATAACTTCTTCCGGATTTTCCTTCATCATTAACTTAACCAAACTCTCAGCATGGACAATAACTGATCGATATCTACAGGCTTCGCGATGTAGTCGTTAGCACCTGCTTCAATACATTTCTCCCTGTCGCTTTTCATAGCCTTGGCTGTTAATGCGATAATGGGTAGTTTTTTATATTGTTTCATTTGTCTGATGGCATCCATAGCTTCGTAACCGTTCATTTCAGGCATCATAATGTCCATCAGTACCAGATCAATCTGGTTTGGCTCCTCTAACTTTACAAGTGCTTCTTTACCATTGGTAGCAATGACAATATTGATATCGTAAACCTGCAGGGCACTTGAGAGGGCGAAAATATTTCTCATATCATCATCTGTAACTAAGATAGTTTTACCTTTAAGTGCCTTTTCTATGGTAGAGATTGTTTTGCCTTTGGCTGTTGTACTGGCGATGGACTGAAAATCATCTTCTTTTTTCAGCTTATTCATAAATAAACTCACCTCATCAATCAGCCTGTCATTCGACTTGTTGGATTTCAATACCATGGCCTCAGAATATTTCATGATATGGGCAATCTTATCCTGGTCGAGTTCCATTGCTGTGTTGATGATTACTGGCACATGGGTAAACTTATCCTGTATTTTGATTTGATCCAGCAGGTCAAATCCGGAGATATCGGGTAAGTTCAAATCAAGAATGATACAGTCGAATGTTTGTCCCTCCAGTCTTTCCAGTGCCTCTTTCCCTGTAAAAGCCTGTGCTACTTCAATACCTTTTGCTACTAACTGTTCTTTTACGACTAAACTTTGCAGCTCCTGATCTTCAATGAGCAATACGGTTTTAAAGTTATAAGTGATATGGCCGGAGTTGAGGACGGCGAATGCCTGGTCCAGCTGATCTTTTTCAATGGGCTTTTTCAGGAATCCGATAGCACCTTCCTGTAATGCTCTTTCTCCTTTTACTTCACCGGCCGACATCATGTGTACCGGGATATGTTTGGTTTGCGGATTAGCTTTTAGTTTTTTCAATACTGCCCATCCATCCATTACCGGCAGCATGATATCTAGGATAATCGCATCAGGAAGTTTTTCCGTAGCCATTTCAAGTCCGCTGTCACCGCTATGTGCCAGGATAGGCTCAAATCCCTTTTCAATTGCATAATCCTTTAACACGTCAGCAAATACAAGATCATCTTCCACAATCAGTAAAGTCTGTACCTGGTTTCTGGCAACAGGTACTACAACTGGTTCCGGGATGAGCGGAACAATTAGTGGCTGTGTAGCCGGGCTGGTAGATGCTGCATCACTCACCGTATCGCCTATCGTTACAGGAAGATACAAAGTAAAACAGCTTCCGGTACCGGGTTCACTTTCTACCTGAATTTCCCCGCCTAAAATATTGGCCAGTTCCTTACTGATAGATAAGCCCAAGCCTGTACCTCCATATTTGCGGCTTGTTGTCCCATCAGCCTGTTTGAAAGCCTCGAATATTAACTTTTGCTTATCTGAAGGAATGCCTATTCCGGAATCTTTCACATGGAATGCAACGACGCTCGTAGTGCTTGTCTGCAGCTGCTCTGAATAGAATTTCGTGTTTTTATCGGCAGGAGTTATTTCGAGTTTTATATTTCCCTGTTCAGGAGTAAACTTAAAGGCATTTGATAACAGGTTTTTGATAATCTGCTCTGCCCTCGATAAATCAGTCCGCATTTTTTCGGGAAGCTCTGGTGAGAGTATGGCCTGGAAGCTTATTTTCTTACTTTTTGCAATCTCACTGAACAGCGATTCCATATTCTGTTTGATCTCCTGTGGTCTTACGTTCTCCACATCTAGATCCACCTTGCCGGATTCAATTTTAGAAAGGTCGAGTATATCATTAATGAGTGTCAGCAAATCACTTCCTGCATTATGTATTACACCTGCATATTTAAGCTGCTCTTCATTCAAGTTCTCCGGCCTGTTTTCCTTTAAGATTCTGGCGAGGATCAGGATACTATTCAGCGGAGTGCGCAGTTCATGACTCATGTTGGCCAGGAATTCTGATTTGTATTTGCTTGATATTTCGAGCTCTTCTGCTTTCAGGCTCATTGCCTCTTTTGCCTCATTGATCGAGATATTGCGCTCTTCCAGCTGACTGGCCTTTTCTTCCAGTTCTGCATTGGTTTGACGCAGTTCTTCCTGTTGTACACGTAACTCTTCTTCTGAAGCCTGCAGCTCTTCGGATTTGTGTAACAGCTCCTCATTAGTGGTACGCAATTCTTCCTGCTGACTTTCCAGCTCTTCGGCCTGCTGCTGCGTTTGCATAAAGAGATCATGCAGCTGAGCCCTCGTGATCGCACTGTTCAGTGCAATACCAATCATTTCATTGATGGCATTTAAGAATACGTTTCCAATTTCGTCTGGTGCAGCATAAAGCCCCATTTCTATTACTGCGATAGTTTCATTTTTAAACAGTATCGGCAATATAGATAGTGTATTTGGTTTGGTAGAACCTAGTCCTGAACTGATAGTGATGTAATCTGCCGGCAGATCGGTAAGATGTTTAATCGTTTTCTCTACTGCCGCCTGACCTAAAAGACCTTGTCCCAGCGCAATATCAATAGCGTTACCAGGCTTTTTATCAAAAGCATAAGTACCGGTGAGCTGCAGCTTCTGCTTTTTTGGGTTCATCAGATATAAAGCACCAATCGGGGCATTCAGATAATTACAGAGTTCTTTGATGATGTTTGCTGCCAATTCATCTATGTCCTGCTCACCACGCATCGCTTCACTAACCTGTGAGGCACCTGACAGGAACCAGTTCTTCTGTTCATTTTCCGCAGAAAGTTTTTCCAGTTTATCATTATTCTCGCGGATTTTTTCTTCTGTTAATTTCTGCTCATCGAAAGTCATTTTGATGAAACTGAAAAGATATAAGACCAGTCCGAAAATAATGACGGCGCTGCCGATCACTACAATTGTAGAACGGGTGGCACTTTCTTCCCGTTTTTCTGTTCTTATTTTTAGTAATTTCTGCTCTTCCTGAATCACTTTATTGTTTACCCTCAGCATATTGTCTTTAAACAACTTACCTTTATCAGTCTGTACTTTATGAATGGCAGCCAGCTGACCAGAAGCTGCATTTGTACGCAGTATTTCCGCCATGTCACGTACTTTCTGCAATGCATAAATCTCCAGTGAGTCGAGTCTCGCCTGTTGTGCGGGATTATCAATTGTTAGTTTTTGGAGTTGTTTGACCTTTGGCAGTATTTTGTTGGCATTTGCATTGTAAGGTTCCATGTAATTAGAACGTTGCGTCAGAATGAAACCCCGGAGGCCAGTCTCTGCGTTCAGGAGCACAACCTCCAGTTCCTGTGCAACATCAATAACCTCATAAGTGTGATTTTCCCAGGCAGAATCTTCATTCATTGAATCGACACTCATGTAGGAAGTGATGGCAGATACAAGTACAAATATCAGGGAAATTGTAAATCCTGCGAGAACTTGTTGCTTGAAAGTAAGTTTGAACATATTTTAATACAATTATTTTTATGCTGGTTTTTTCTGAGTAATAATTCAGAGAAGATCCAGGCAATAATACTGATAAATATGCGTTCCTGTGCGACTAGCTAAATATTTGATGAATTATTTATAAATCCTGTATGCATTGCGCATAGGTCGGACCAATTGGAATCAGCTGTGTTCCGATCCAGATTTGTACCCTGTCAAACCTGGTAATACGATTTTTTGCCACGATAAATGCACGATGAGTTCTGATGAATTTTTTTGCAGGAAGAAGATTTAACATTTCCCCGATGGGCATCCTGGTACTCAGTGATGAATTGTCCTGTAAGTTGATTTGGGTATAATTTCCGGCAGCCTCAATATAGGTGATGTGATCGATGGCAACTTTGATCTGTTCATAACCATCTTTGATAAATATGTGCAATGGTTCCGGACTTATTGTACTTTGTTTGCGCAGGCTGTATAACTCTTCAGCTTTGTTACAGGCCTTCAGGAATCTGGATAGAGAGAATGGTTTCAGCAGGTAATCCAATGCATTTAACTCAAAACCCTTTACGGCATGTTCTGCGTAGGCGGTAGTGAAAATCACCAGTGGGGGATGGCGTAAGCTGTTCAGGAAATCAATCCCACTGATGTCAGGCATTTTAATGTCAAGAAAAATGAGATCTACCTGGTTTTGCTGCAAATAGGCGATGGCTTCAAACGCATTGGTAAATACAGCCTGAAGGCTAATAAAAGGAACTTTGGAGGCGAGTGATTTTACCACATCCAAAGCTATCGGTTCATCGTCTATAGCAATTGCAATCATTTGTTCTTTTGAAGATTTAGGGTTAAATGTACAAAAAACTCTTTTGCACTTTCCCGTATAATGAGTTCATGTTTGTTTGGATAGAATAATTTAAGTCGTTGTCTTACATTTTCCAGGCCTATTCCGCTTTTTAATTTCTCCGGGTCATTATCTGCTTTAAGATGTATGCTGTTGTGGACGTCGAAATACAATATATCATTTTTGGTTTGCAGGGTAACTTTGATGTGCGAGGGCGACTGCAAACTAATGCCATGTTTAAACGCATTTTCTACAAATGGAATCAGCAACATAGGAGCAATTTCCAGCTCTGTAAACTGTTCTTCAATTTCCGTATTGATCAGGATATCCACCGTAGTAGAGGTCCTTAATTTCTGTAAGCCGATATAGTTGTTCAGGTAATCTATATCCCTGCTCAGGGATATTTTGTCCTGCATATTTTCCTGCAGCATAAAACGCATCATGTCGCCCAGCTTCTGTATTCCTTCACCGGTACGGTCTGCTTTTTCCTGTAAGGCAGTACCATATAATGTATTTAAGGCATTGAAAAGGAAATGCGGATTAATCTGGGATTTAAGGAAACCGAGGTTGGCATCTGATTTCCCGAGTTCTTTTTTTAATGAAGTAATCTGTTCTTCTGTATGGTGACGTGTTTTATAGACATACATAGCTAGTTGGGTACTGATTAACAACTGCGCAGGGATATGGAATAGATTGACAATGAAGAATAACTCACCTCTTCCACTAGCCAGAGCAGCTATAATTCCTATGGGTACGGCAAGGATCAGAGTGATCATGGTTGCCTTGCCATAATAAGTGCGGAAGTTTTTCTGCTGATTCAATACCGCTGGTATCAGATAATAGACAGAATAAATGGTTAGAAAGATACAGGCCGTGACCACGAGCGACCAGCACAGGAATACATCTAATGGAGCTCCTGTTGCCACAAAAATCAGTACACCTGTAAACCAGAATGCAGCGCCAAATACGATTTCCATTTTCATCTGTTTATTACTGCCTTCTTCTTGATCCTCGGTTAGTGCTAAAGAAAGTTTCTTCAGTCCGAAGTAAATGGCCATCAATAAAATCAGCCAGGCTGAATAGGCGAAACTGTTAAAAAAGATCTGGTTATAGGCCTCCTCAATATTGTCATACTGTACCAGCTGATAAGCCTTGCTGTAGGTCTGTACGATGCTGAGCACCAGTCCGGAGAAAAAGTAGACGACAGCGATAATAAATAAATTCAGTCCCGTATTTCTTTTTTTATATAAGGCAGGCAGACAGCAGAAGTTAAGCAGCAGGAAACTGAAATAGAGCAAGGAGTAACGGAACAGCTCTGGTAAAAAGTAGTTAGACAGGTAACTGAATTCGACATGTTCCTTTTCGAATTCATAGGGAATCTCATGATAGGTTTCCGATCCGTTTGAAATGAGTATAAGGACAGAGAATCCATAAATGATACTAACTACCCAGAATTCAATTTTATTTAAGTATTTAAGGTTCATTTTATCTTGAAGGGAGAACATATTCATCATAGTCTTGTGTTAAATCTCCTGCAATTTACGGCCTGGTTTTGTTTGCGTGTTTAAAATGTGATGAATGTCCAAAAAAATGTGATGAATAAGGAAATATGGCTAGCTTTAGCCTTTTATTTTTACACGATATGATAGTTTACGGGATTCCGAATTGCAACACGGTGAAAAAAGCCAGGACCTGGCTGACAGATAATGGCATCGTTTATGAATTTCATGATTTTAAAAAGCAAGGGATAACTGCGAAAAAATTGCATGAATGGTGTACTGTATTTGGCTGGGAAACTGTTTTAAACAAAAAGGGCACTACCTGGAAGAAGTTATCTCTGGCGCAGCAGCTTGCTGTTCAGGATGAAGACAGTGCTGTTGCAGTGTTATTGGAAAACACGAGTGCGATTAAACGCCCGGTGATAGAGAAAGATGGAAAAGCCATTTTAATCAGTTTTGATGAAACACAATACAGTCAGATCTTAAAATAAATCAATCGTTTTTTGTTAATTTTTGTTAAAAGAATACATCAGTTAACAAACTAAATTATATTTGAATATGCTTAAGAGGTTAATTATAGTATTGCTGTTCGCTATACCACTACATACATTAGCGCAGACCGGAATAAGCGGCGCGGTTTTCGATTATGAGAACAAGAATTTTCCATTACAGAAGGTAACAATAAGAAACCTGAATAATCAAAAGGTGGTACAGACGGGCGCTGCAGGACAATTTACCATTACTGCAAATAAAGGTGATCTGCTGGAGCTTACCTTACCAGGATACCATATTGATACATTATATCTGACAGATCTTCAATCTAAAACGATCTATCTGCCCTCCCAGGAGACCAATCTGAAGGAGGTAAGGATCAGAAGTGCAAGGATTTCGAAAGACTTGAACCTGAATAATCCTACTAATGCGAAGAAATCTACGCGTGTGGGTGGA
Organism: Pedobacter sp. MR2016-24; assembly: GCF_026239655.1. Lineage (GTDB taxonomy): Bacteria > Bacteroidota > Bacteroidia > Sphingobacteriales > Sphingobacteriaceae > Pedobacter. The sequence continues at coordinate 651,800 of NZ_JAPIVO010000001.1, forward strand.
ATCCCGCCTAAACAGAATGTTGGTCGTGCAGGTGGAGTCGGACTCTCTTTTGGTGGTGGTAAGGAAAGACGTGAACGTGCAAAGGTGAAAGCGCTTGAAGAAACGGCCGACTATGAACAGGAGATCAATCAATACTTTAGTGAGGAGCATGTAAGTGCCCTGATTAAATTAAAAGGGCAGGACCTGAAAAACTTTATCGAAATGTACCGCCCAACCGTGGCACGGGTTCGTGGAGATACTACGTTTAATTACGACTTCTATATTGCGCAGGCATACCAGACCTGGTTAAAATTACCTGCAGAACAGCGTAAATTACCTCCTGTGCCCACATTGAAGAAGAACTAGCCTGAAAAAGAGAAACCTAAACAAAATGAACAATAATTTTATTCAGAAAACACTACTTTTTGCAGTGTTTTTTGCTTTTAGCCTCAGCACCAAAGCACAGCAGTCTGCTGCCGAAAGCAAGTATGATCCGCATGTTGCTTTCAGTCCGCTTTTTTACACCCAAAATGGAAGTGAATACCGTTCTGCGAGCGGTTATCCTGGTCCCAAATATTGGCAGAATCGCGCAGATTATGCTATTTCGGCCAACCTGGATGCTGGTAATAACACAATTACGGGTTCGGTAACCATTACCTATAAGAACAATAGCCCTGATAAATTACCCTATTTATGGTTACAATTGGACCAGAATCTATTTGAAAAGGATTCAAGAGGTAACGGACTCATCAAGCTGGGAAGCCGTTATGGTGCAAGGGGAGAAAAGGTAAATGGTGGATATACCATCACTGGTCTTTCTGTTTCTCAGAAAAATCTGCCTGTTAAATTCACTTCTGTTACTGAAGATACGCGGATGCAGATCCGTCTTGACCAGCCAATGGCTGCTAACGGAGATTTGATTATGGTAAAAATGAATTTCTCTTTTGTGGTGCCGATTAATGGCTCTGACAGAATGGGGCACCTGACGACTAAAAACGGGGAGATCTTTACGATTGCCCAGTGGTTTCCAAGAATGAGTGTTTACGATGATGTGATTGGATGGAATACTTTGCCATATTGGGGTGCAGGTGAATTTTACTGTGAATATGGTAATGTAACTTATGCAGTAACTGCACCGGCGAATCATATTGTAATGGGCTCCGGAGAATTACTGAATCCGGAAGAAGTATTTACTGCCGAACAGTTGAAAAGATGGAATGCAGCTAAATTAAGTGACAAGACCGTAAGTATACGTTCTGCTGAAGAAGTTACGGATCCTAAATCACGTCCTGCAAAAGCGCAGCTGACCTGGAAATTCAAAATGACCAACACCCGTGATGTAGCCTGGTCTTCTTCCAAAGCCTTTGTGCTGGATGCGGCAAGGATTAACCTGCCTAGTGGTAAAAAAGCATTAGCGGTATCTGCGCAACCGGTAGAAAGCAATGGCGCTGATGCTTATGCAAGGGGAGTGGAATATGTAAAAGCGAGTATTGAACATTATTCTAATAAATGGTTTGAATATCCTTATCCAATGGCAGTGAATATCGCTTCGAATGTAAGTGGTATGGAGTATCCGGGAATTGTTTTCTGCGGATGGACGGCTAAAAATGCAGAGGTATGGGGAGTGGTAGATCATGAATTTGGTCATACCTGGTTTCCTATGATTGTAGGTAGCAACGAGCGTAAGTTCGGCTGGATGGATGAGGGTTTCAATACTTTTATCAACGGCTTATCTACAGCAGCATTCAATAAAGGAGAATATGCAGGGGAGAAAGATGATCTGCACATGGCAGCAAAATATATGGCACGTCCGGAAACAGAGTTTGTGATGCTTGCACCGGATGCGATGGTGGAACAGAATATAGGAATTAACTTATATAGTAAACCGGGATGGGGATTAAATATCCTGAGAGATCAGGTACTGGGCGCCGACCGTTTTGATTATGCTTTCAGAAACTATATCAAGCAGTGGGCCTTTAAACATCCTACACCGTATGACTTTTTCCGTTCTATGGAAAATGGAGCAGGTGAAGATCTTTCCTGGTTCTGGAAAGGCTGGTTTATCAATAACTGGAAAACGGATCAGGCTGTGACAGCGGTAACGCCACAGTATAAAGGAAAAGAGATAGAGAGTTACCATATCACGGTAGCTAATCTGGAGCAAATGCCAATGCCTGTTATCTTGGAGGTGAAATCCAAAAGTGGTAAAACTGAAACCATAAAAATTCCGGTAGACGTATGGATGAGAAACAAAAAATGGACGATTGTTTATCCTACTACCGAGGAGTTGCTTTCAGTTGAACTTGATCCGCAGAAAGTATTACCGGATGCAGATGTAACTAATAATACCTGGTTTAAGTAAATTATCAGGTTACATATAAAAGGCTCCGTTGCAAATCTCTGCAGCGAAGCCTTTTTTTATTGTGATCGGTTAATGGTCAGCGGATCTGTAAAGCTGAGGGTGGTCATATCGCCGGAGGCTTCACTTTCATAGATCTGAAGATCAAAAAATGGTGCGGCCGCGATCAGGTGATCAAATATATCAGCCATGATATGTTCATAATCTGCCCATTTAGTAGTACTGGTAAATACATACAGTTCGAGCGGTAAGCCATTTGCTGTAGGCGCAAGATGCCTCACCATCATGGTCATCTTTTTATGTGTACCTGAGTGATTGGCGATATAAGTATCTATGTATTTTCTGTACAAACCGGCATTGGTCAGGTTTCTGCCATTGAGTAAAAGTGATTTGTCTATCCCCAGGCGTTCGTTGTTTTTGTCTATATCTTTTTGCCTGTGCTCAATGTAACTGGTGAGCGACTGAATCTTTTTAAATTTCTCTAATTCTGCTGGTGTAATAAACCTGATGGTGGACTGTTTAATGAAGATTGCCCTTTTTATTCTCCTGCCGCCGGCCTGACTCATTCCCCGCCAGTTCTGGAAAGAATCTGAAATCAAAGAATAGGTAGGAATAGTGGTAATCGTTTTATCGAAATTCTGAACTTTTACCGTGGTGAGGTTGATCTCTATAACATCTCCGTCAGCTCCGTATTTGGGCATCGTGATCCAGTCGCCGATTCTTACCGTATCATTTGCGGTTACCTGTATACTCGCTACAAATCCCATAATAGTGTCTTTGAACATAAGCAACAGGACTGCGGAAATGGCACCCATAGCAGTAAAGAAGGCAAGAGGTGATTTCCCTGTGAGATTGGAGAAGATTACTACAGCCCCAATCAGAAAGAGTATCATCCTGATCACCTGCATATAACTATCTATAGGTTTCTCACGGAAGGCAGGTTTAGTCCGCAGGTCATCCCCGCCAGCTCGGATAATGGCCATGACCATCCAGATGATAATCAGCACAAGGTATACATCTGCAATCACATTCATCGGTTTGATCAGATCGGGGAAATCAATGAATATGACCGGGATGGCAGCGTTGATCAGTACCAGTGTTGCAATCAGGGCGAGATAATGCGGAAGCCTGTTATTCAGCAGGTGATGGAAGAACTTGATATCTGTGCGTTTGCTGATCCGTATCAGCACAATGCGCAGCATTCTTCTGACCACATGCTGCGTCAGGTAAACTAGAATAATCAATGCAAAAAGCAATGCAAACAGGTTCACATAGGCAGCAAGGTCCTCATTAAGTCCCCATTTCACCAGTAAATTATAGGTCCATCTGCTGATCGCTGTAATCGAATAGCTGATCTTCATTTCTTTCATTAAGAAAAGCTGGCTTTAAGTTTCTGCAGGTCAATTAATGGTTCAGGTTCATCCAGTCTGATCAGCCAGCCTTTTTGTTTAAGCAAGGCAATTTCTACTTTAGCTACTGATAGATCTTTTCCCTTGATATGTTCACTATAAACCAGGGGCGGGAGCGGAGCTACATTTGCCGAAGTGGAGAACAGCACCTCAATGGTAAATTTTGGCCAGAGCTGTATATCGCCCAGGTTGGCAGAAAATATCTTTTTAGTGCTGCCAGCGGGAACAAGGGCAGCAAACTCCCCTTTATAAGTGCCCGACTTCTCAGTGGTAAGACTGGACAGCAACTGGTAGGAAGTCTCATTGACCAGGTGGAAATGTGCAACCGCTGTACTGTGCTGGTCAGTAATCAGCGCCAGGTATACGCCTTCTTTTTTAAATTCAGTAACAGGTACCGCTGCGGTCTGCCTGTTAGGCACAACTGTATTGTCGTCTGGAATATCGCCATGCACCAGTGTCACTTTAGAGGCCAGCACCGGAATTTCAAAATCATTGGCATCTGTTACCCCAATGGTATCCTTATCAATAATACGTGTAATATAACCTTCTATATTTTCGTCTACAAAACGAACAAAATCACCTAAATTCAAATTCATAATTTATTTTTTTTAGCGCTTCCGCGCTTGTACTATACAAACCTAAGGAATAATATATTAATCAAGTTCTTTATCTTTGCTGTATTACAATCATCTCATGACTGACGGAAAGCAAGCGAATAACCCTTTACACGGAAAAACACTGGAGTTTATTCTTAAACAACTGGTATGGCATTACGGGTGGCCGGAAATGGGTAAGCTGGTAAAGATTGCCTGTTTTAATAATGACCCCAGTCTGAAGTCCAGCCTTACCTTTTTGAGGAAAACAGAATGGGCAAGGAAGAAAGTGGAAAAGCTTTATCTGAATACATTTCATTAGAAAACAAGGGGAACACCGGCGAAAGGTTTCAATTTTCCGAATTAATTTTATGTTAACCCCTTGATTTATAAAATGTATTGTCTTACCTTTGCAGTCCCTTATTGAGGGGTAAAGTTTTTAAATAATAAATAGAAAAACAAAAAAACAATGCCAACCATTCAACAATTAGTTAGAAAAGGTAGAGTAGCACTGGAGTTCAAGAGTAAGTCTCCGGCGTTGGACAGTTGTCCACAGCGAAGAGGTGTATGTACACGTGTATATACCACTACCCCTAAAAAACCAAACTCAGCAATGCGTAAAGTAGCGCGTGTACGTTTGACCAATGGAAAAGAAGTTAACGCTTATATTCCTGGAGAAGGTCACAACTTACAGGAACACTCAATCGTATTGATCCGTGGTGGCCGTGTTAAGGATTTACCAGGTGTACGTTATCACATCATCCGTGGAGCATTAGATACTTCAGGAGTTGCTGGTCGTAACCAACGTCGTTCAAAATATGGTACTAAACGTCCTAAACCAGGACAAGTAGCTGCTGCACCAACAAAAGGTAAAAAGAAATAATTAGGAGGAACAAAAATGAGAAAGTCAAAACCAAAAAAGAGAATTATCCTTCCTGATCCAAAATTTAACGATGTTCAGGTGACCAGATTTGTAAACAATATGATGTATGATGGAAAAAAATCCATCGCTTACTCTATTTTTTATGATGCAGTTGAATTAGCAGAAAAAAAAGCTGGTGAAAATGGTTTAGAAGTATGGAAACGTGCTTTAACAAATGTAATGCCTGCAGTAGAGGTGAAGTCACGCCGTGTTGGTGGTGCTAACTTCCAGGTTCCTACAGAAGTTCGTCCTGACCGTAAAATCGCTTTAGGTATGAAATGGTTAATTTCTTACGCTAGAAGACGTGGTGAAAAAACCATGAAAGAAAAATTAGCGGGAGAAATCGTTTCAGCAGCTAAAGGTGAAGGTGCGGCAGTTAAAAAGAAAGAAGATACGCATAAAATGGCTGAGGCCAACAAAGCATTCTCACATTTCCGTTTTTAATATTGAAACCATAAGATGTCAAGAGATTTAAAATTTACAAGAAACATTGGTATTGCTGCGCACATTGATGCTGGTAAGACCACTACTACAGAGCGTATTCTTTATTATGCTGGTGTTAGTCATAAAATTGGTGAAGTGCACGAAGGTGCAGCAACAATGGACTGGATGGCACAAGAGCAGGAACGTGGTATTACCATTACTTCTGCTGCTACAACTGTTGGTTGGAAATACAGAGGACAGGATTACCATATCAACATCATCGATACACCGGGTCACGTGGATTTTACCGTAGAGGTAAACCGTTCACTGCGTGTATTGGATGGATTGGTTTTCTTATTTTCTGCGGTTGATGGTGTTGAGCCTCAATCTGAAACTAACTGGCGTCTGGCTAACAACTACAACGTTGCCCGTATTGGCTTCGTAAACAAAATGGACCGTTCTGGTGCAGATTTCTTGAAAGTTGTTGGACAGGTTAAAAGCATGTTAGGTAGCAATGCAGTTCCATTGCAGTTACCAATTGGTGCTGAAGATAACTTTACTGGTGTTGTTGATTTAATTAACAACCGTGGTATTGTTTGGAATGAGCATGATAAAGGTATGACCTTTACTGAAGTACCTATTCCTGCAGATATGCTGGATGAAGTTGCTGAATGGAGAGAGAAATTGCTGGAATCTGTGGCTGATTATGATGAGTCTCTGATGGAGAAATTCTTCGAAGATCCAAATTCAATTACAGAGCGTGAAATCTTGGATGCATTACGTGCAGCTGTACTAGATGCTAAAATTGTACCGATGGTTTGTGGTTCATCTTTCAAAAACAAAGGTGTACAGACTATGCTTGACTATGTGATGGAATTATTGCCGTCACCAATGGACTCAGAAGGTGTAATTGGAACTAATCCTGATACAGGTGAAGAGATATTACGTAAACCAAGTGAACAAGAACCTTTTGCAGCTTTAGCATTTAAAATTGCAACAGATCCTTTCGTAGGCCGTCTTTGCTTTATCCGTGTATACTCGGGTAACCTGGAAGCTGGTTCATACATTTACAACGCACGTTCTGAAAATAAAGAACGTATTTCACGTATCTTCCAGATGCATGCAAACAAGCAAAACCCAATTCCGAATGTAGGTGCTGGTGATATTGCTGCGGTTGTAGGTTTTAAGGATATTAAAACAGGTGATACACTGTGTGAAGAGAAAAACCCGATCATTTTAGAATCGATGAATTTCCCTGAGCCGGTTATCGGATTAGCTATTGAGCCAAAAACTCAGGCTGATATTGATAAATTGGGTATGGGATTATCGAAACTGGCTGAAGAGGATCCTACATTCAGAGTTCAAACTGACGAGGAAACTGGTCAGACTGTAATTTCTGGTATGGGTGAACTTCACCTGGATATCCTGATTGACCGCTTAAAACGTGAGTTTAAAGTTGAGGTTAACCAGGGAGCGCCACAAGTGGCTTACAAAGAAGCGATCAACGGAACAATTCAGCACCGTGAGACTTATAAAAAACAATCAGGTGGTCGTGGTAAATTCGCGGACATCCAGGTTGTGATCTCTCCAATTGATGCTGACTTTGAAAAAGGTGGTTTGCAGTTTGTAAACGAAATTACTGGTGGTTCAATTCCACGTGAATTTATTCCTTCGGTAGAAAAAGGATTTGCAGCATCTATGTCAAATGGTGTATTAGCTGGATATCCTCTTCCTGACATGAAAGTTCGCTTAATTGATGGTTCATTCCACGCAGTCGATTCAGATGCTTTGTCATTCGAATTAGCAGCTAAAATGGCTTATCGTGAGGCGTTACCTAAATGTAATCCGGTATTGATGGAGCCAATCATGAAAATCGAAATCCTTACTCCTGAAGAAAATATGGGTGATGTAATCGGTGACATGAACCGTCGTCGTGGTCAGCTTTTAGGTATGGATACACGTAATGGTTCTCAGGTAATTAAAGCAACTGTGCCTCTTTCTGAGATGTTTGGTTATGTAACTCAGTTACGTACCATCACTTCTGGTCGTGCAACTTCTACAATGGAGTTTGATCACTACGAACCAGCACCAAGAAACGTACAGGATGAAGTAATTGCTAAATCAAAAGGCAGAATTAAATCTGCTGAGTAATTTTCTAAAAATAAACCGGTTGCCTGTTATTAATAGCTCTAACAGGCAGCCTTAAATAAACATACAATGAGCCAAAGAATCAGAATTAAATTAAAATCTTACGATTACAACTTAGTAGATAAATCTGCTGAGAAAATCGTTAAAACTGTAAAACCTACTGGTGCAGTGGTTAGCGGACCAATTCCGTTGCCAACAGAAAAGAAAATCTTCACTGTTTTGCGTTCACCACACGTAAACAAAAAAGCACGTGAGCAGTTTCAATTATGTGCATACAAACGTTTGTTAGATATTTATAGCTCTAACTCTAAAACAGTTGATGCTTTGATGAAACTTGAATTACCTAGCGGTGTTGAAGTAGAAATTAAAGTTTAATGATTTAGCGATAAACAAAAAGGCCTTCGGATTTCCGAAGGCCTTTTTGTTTTAAGAGGTTTTTCGTATTTAGATTCCGCGGGTTTTGAGTTCGTCCAGTTTGTTGCGCTCATCTTGTAATTCACGGGCCAGTTTCTTTTCTTTCTCGTTGGCTTTCACTTTGAAGGTCTGATATTCTTTAGACACTTCTTCATACAATTCTGTTCTGTATTTTGCTTCGTGGATGTTTTTGGCAGAACGGATTACCACAAAGGCAAGTGCTAATGCCAGCACAATAATGATCGCCCATACCATGGTGTTATAGGTTGCTTTACTGAATGGAATTCCCAGGAAGGAGATCTCATTCACTTTTGCATTGGTAGATTCCAGTGAACTCTCATTGCCTTTAATCTGGCTGTTCAGTGTATCGATCGTGCGGGCTTGTGCTGTGATTTTTGCCTGTGCTGATTTGCTGCTTACGCGCTCTTTGCGGATAGAATCAGCTACGCTCCGGTAAAAGGCAGTTAAACGGGCGGGATTGATCAGCTTATAGGTATAGTAGGTTTTGGATTTGGAAAGCAGAGCTTCATACTGACCTTTCAGGCTGGGATCGACGACTTGCGAAACTACTGGTGCCGGAGCTGCCTGAGTTGGCACAATTTTTTTCGGTGCAACCTTAGGCGCCGTTACCTTTGTTGGTACTGCTGGTGCCTGCGTTTGTGCTGCTGCTTGTCTGATAGATCCGCTGATCAGTAAAATAAAAAGTAATGGTAATAATCTGTTCATAAATATTTGTTTGGTATAAATTTAAACAATGATCTTTTAATTTTATTGTGTGTTGATTGTAGATAGTATATTTGTGCCCAATGTCGGTATTACTATTCACAATTATTGTTCTGGCCGGAGCTTTTTTAGCCGGACTGGTTGGTTCCCTTACCGGACTGGGTGGTGGAGTAATCATTATCCCTCTGCTGACACTTGCACTTGGGGTGGATATTCATTATGCCATAGGTGCCTCTATCGTATCTGTGATTGCAACTTCCTCCGGATCTGCGGCCGCATATGTGAAAGAGGGGATTACCAATATCAGGATTGGGATGTTCCTTGAAATTGCTACTACTATCAGTGCGGTACTTGGCGCTATCGTAACAGTCTACATTAATCCGGGTTATATAGCCGTCATATTTGGCTGCATCCTGCTTTTTTCTGCGGTAATGATGGTGCGGAAGAAAGTAGATCATTCTGACAGCGATTCCTCTGGTGTGCTGGCTAATTTCTTCAAGCTGAACGGTTCTTATCCTACGGCTTCGGGCACAGTAAAGTACGGTGTGCATAATGTTGCCGGCGGCTTTGTCATGATGTTGTTTGCTGGTATTATCTCTGGCTTACTGGGAATCGGCTCAGGGGCCTTAAAAGTACTGGCAATGGATAATATCATGAGGTTACCCTTTAAGGTTTCCACTACAACGAGTAATTTTATGATGGGAGTAACTGCAGCGGCAAGTGCAATTGTATACCTGCATCGGGGACAAATTGATCCGGGTATTGCGATGCCTGTTACGTTGGGTGTGCTGATGGGCGCAACTGTGGGGTCGAAGATCCTGGTGAAGACAAATACGGATAAACTCAAGATTGTTTTTGCAGTGGTGGTTACCTTTCTTGCGCTGCAGATGATTTATAATGGATTAACGGGGAAATTATAATGGAAAAGCCTGGTAAACATTATTTTGCAGATAAGGATATACAGGTGATCCTAGGCACCTTGCTTCGGGTAGGAGTGATCGCTTCAATGACTGTTGTCTTTATCGGCGGATTGCTGTATCTGAGTGTTTATGGCAATACTGGTGCGGACTACCATACTTTCAACGCTGCAAAAACCCAGTATTCTTCTATTTTAGCTATCTTTCAGGGCATGAGCAGGTTAGATGGCAGGGCGATTATTCAGTTTGGTACGCTGCTGCTGATCTTTACGCCCGTTACCCGTGTTGTGTTTTCAATTTTCAGCTTTTTGATAGAGCGTGATTATCTGTATGTACTGATCGGTATCTTCGTGTTAGGTGTTATCCTGATCAGTTTGAGTAACAAGCTGGTAGGGTAAAATCGGATTTGACTCCCATTTATCTGATCAATCCAAAAATAATAGTACTTATTTGAAAAAATAATAGGCTAACTATTTGAAACTTAAGATTTATTTCCTATTTTTGCCCTCCCTTAACGGGAATTGTATCCACCTTGAACGAAGCCCTACTGCTTCGATGGGTGTTAAATTTAAAAAAGAAAATGTCAGGTATTATTGGAAAAAAAGTAGGAATGACCAGCATTTTCGACGCCGATGGAAAAAACATTCCATGCACGGTGATCGAAGCTGGGCCTTGTGTAGTTACACAGGTAAAGACCGCAGAGAAAGACGGTTACGTTTCAGTTCAGTTAGGCTTCAGTGAAGCTAAAGAAAAGAACACAACCAAACCTCTTATGGGCCATTTTGCGAAAGCAAACACCACCCCAAAACGTAAATTAGTAGAATTCGAACCGTTTGAAGAATCGTTAAGTTTAGGCGATACTGTAACTGTTAGCATTTTTGCTGAAGGCGATTTTGTGGATGTTGTCGGTACATCAAAAGGTAAAGGTTTTCAAGGTGTTGTGAAACGCCACGGATTCGGTGGTGTTGGTGGTCAAACTCACGGTCAGCATAACAGAATGCGTGCGCCGGGTTCATTGGGTGCTGCTTCATACCCTGCACGTGTATTTAAAGGTATGCGTATGGCAGGTAGAATGGGTGGAGACAGAGTAAAGGTTCAGAACCTACAGGTTTTGAAAGTTTATGCTGATCAAAATCTTGTTGTAGTTAGTGGTTCCATTCCAGGAGCTAAAGGTTCTTACGTAATCTTAGACAAGTAAGCAGATGGAAGTTAATGTAGTAAACATTTCAGGAAAAGAGACAGGTGCCAAGGTGCAACTTCCTGAGTCGGTATTTGGTGTAACACCTAGCGATCATGCGATTTATTTAGATGTGAAACAGTATTTGGCTAACCAACGTCAGGGAACTCACAAATCTAAACAACGTAATGAAATTGCTGGTTCAACCCGCAAATTATACAAGCAAAAAGGTACTGGTGGTGCTCGTGCTGGTAGTATAAAATCACCTTTGTTTAATGGTGGTGGTCGTGTATTCGGTCCTCAACCACGTGATTACAGTTTTAAACTGAACAAAAAATTAAAATCACTGGCACGTAAATCTGCGTTGTCATATAAAGCTCAGGATAACAACATCCTTGTTTTAGAAGATTTTACTTTTGATTCGATCAAAACTAAAAATTACATCAACCTTATTAATGCTTTAAGCTTAACTGGTGAAAAAACTTTGTTGGTTTTACCTGCACAGGATAACAATATCTATTTATCAAGCAGAAACGTTCAGAAAGTAAAAGTGATCACTGCAGATCAGGTAAATACATATGATGTATTGAACTGTGGTAAACTTTTGTTAACTGCGAATACTGTTAAAACACTGGAGGAGGCATTCGCCAAATAATATGGAATTTTTAAAGAAACCGATATTAACTGAAAAAGCTTCGGCTTTGACAGAAAAATCTAGCCGCTTTACTTTCAAGGTTGAACACAAAGCAAACAAATTGCAGATTAAATCAGCTATTGAAAAAATGTATGGTGTGAACATTTTGGCTATCAACACAATGATTGTGAATGGCAAAATGAAAAGCAGAAATACTAAAGGTGGTTTAGTAACGGGTCGTAGCCCTAAATACAAAAAAGCGATTGTAACTCTGGCAGCAGGTGAAACAATTGATTATTACGCGAATATTTAATAAGAATTGAATTATTTATAACTATGGGCTTAAGAAAATTTAAACCAGTCACTCCGGGTACCCGCTTTAGAGTTGGGGCTGATTTCTCGGAGATTACAGCAACCAAGCCCGAAAAATCATTGGTTGTTTCTTCTAAAAAATCGGGAGGACGTAACAATACAGGAAAGATGACTATGCGCTACATGGGTGGTGGTCACAAAAAATCTTATCGTTTAATTGACTTTAAACGTGATAAGTTTGATATTCCTGCAACAGTAGCTACTGTAGAATACGATCCTAACCGTACAGCACGTATTGCATTATTACATTATGCAGATGGTGAGAAGCGTTATATTATTGCACCGGAAGGATTGCAAGTAGGGCAAAAAGTAGTATCGGGAGATACAGCAACTCCGGAAGTTGGAAATACTTTAAAATTAGCTAACATTCCGTTAGGTTCAATTGTACACAATCTTGAAATTCAACCAGGACGTGGAGCACAATTAGCACGTAGTGCTGGTGCTTATGCTCAGTTAGCAGCACGTGATGGTAAATATGCAACTATTAAAATGCCATCAGGCGAGGTAAGATCTATCTTAACTACCTGTTTAGCAACAATAGGCGCTGTTTCCAATTCAGATCATGCAAATGAAGTATTAGGTAAGGCAGGTCGTAAACGTTGGTTAGGACGTCGTCCTAGGACTCGTCCGGTAGCCATGAACCCTGTCGATCACCCAATGGGTGGTGGTGAAGGTCGTTCATCAGGTGGTCAGCCACGCTCAAGGAATGGTGTTTATTCTAAAGGCTTTAAGACTCGCTCACTTAAAAAATACTCAAATCGTTTCATCATAGAGAAAAGGAAGAAATAATGGCACGTTCGATTAAAAAAGGACCTTATATTGACCATAACGTAGAGAAGAAAGTAGTCTCTATGAATGAATCAGGCAAAAAGTCTGTCATTAAAACTTGGTCTCGCAGATCAATGATTTCACCAGATTTCGTGAATCATACATTTGCAGTGCATAACGGTAATAAATTCATACCGGTATACGTAACAGAAAACATGGTTGGTCACAAGCTGGGAGAGTTTGCTCCAACCAGAACATTTAGGGGTCACTCTGAAAAGAAAAAATAATTAAGAGATGGAAGCAGTAGCGAAATTAAACAATTGTCCAACCTCACCGCGTAAGATGCGTTTGGTTGTAGATCTTATCAGAGGTGAGCGTGTTGAGAAAGCATTACATATTTTAAAATTCACCAATAAAGAAGCAGCATTGAAAGTTGAAAAACTTTTATTGTCAGCGATCAAGAACTGGGAAAATAAAAATGAAGGTTCTCGCCCTGAAGAAAACCAATTATATGTTAAAACTATAATGGTTGGTGGCGGCCGTCAGTTGAAAAGACTGAGACCTGCACCACAAGGTCGTGGTTACAGAATACGTAAGCGTTCAAACCATGTAACTTTGGTAGTAGATAGTAAAAACGTTGAAACTCAAACTAATTAGTAGAAATGGGACAAAAAGCACATCCAATAGGAAACAGGTTAGGAATCATCAGAGGTTGGGATTCTAACTGGTTCGGTGGCAACAACTATGCTGACAAATTAGTTGAGGACGAAAAAATAAGAAAATACCTTTCTGTGCGTATCGCAAAAGGAGGAGTAGCTAAAGTAGTTATCGAACGTACGTTAAAACGTATCACTGTAACTATCCACACTGCACGTCCGGGTATTGTGATCGGTAAAGCAGGAGCTGAGGTTGACAAGATCAAAGAAGAGTTAAAGAAACTTACAAAAAAAGAGATTCAGATTAACATTTTTGAGATCAAACGTCCTGAGCTTGATGCACAACTGGTAGCAGAAAGTGTTGCAAAACAATTAGAAGCAAGGATCTCATTCCGTAGAGCAATGAAATCTACTATCGCATCAACAATGCGTATGGGTGCTGAAGGTATCAAAATAATGACATCAGGTCGTTTAGGTGGTGCTGAGATGGCGCGTAGCGAGCAGTATAAAGAAGGAAGAATTCCTTTGCATACTTTCCGTGCAGACATCGATTATGCATTAGCTGAAGCATTAACTACTTATGGTAAAATAGGTGTTAAAGTTTGGATCTGTAAAGGTGAGGTTTACGGTAAGCGTGATCTTTCTCCTAACATTGGTGCAGTAAGCAATGCTCCTGGTAAAGGCGGCAGACCTGAAGGTGCTTTTGCAGGTGGCGGCAGAGACAGAGATAACCGTGGCGGTGGCGACAGACGTAACGACAACAAAGGTCGTGGCGGAAGAGGTCCAGGTCAGGGTGGTCCGGGTCAGGGCGCACCAGGTGCAGGTAGAGATAATAGAGGCGGAAATACTCCTAACAGAGGTCCTCGTAAATAATTAGTTAACAGATCGTTTAACGATAATATTAAGATAAAATGTTACAGCCAAAAAGAACGAAGTTCAGAAAGATGCAAAAGGGCAGAATGAAAGGTTTAGCAACACGTGGTGCTGAATTGTCATTCGGGTCTTTCGGGATTAAATCTTTAGAGGCGACATGGATTACCAGTCGTCAGATAGAGGCAGCCCGTATTGCGGTAACTCGTTTCATGAAACGTGAAGGCCAGGTTTGGATTAGAATATTCCCGGACAAACCGGTAACTAAGAAACCAGCTGAAGTACGTATGGGTAAAGGTAAAGGTGCGCCGGAATACTGGGTAGCTGTTGTTAGACCAGGACGTATAATTTTTGAAGCGGAAGGCGTTTCTTTAGAAATCGCTAAAGAAGCAATGCGTTTAGCAGCTCAGAAATTACCTATCCAAACCAAATTTGTAGTACGTAGAGATTACGTAGAAGCATAAAAAGTTTTGGGGTCAATGTTGTAAGTAACTTGTTATTATAACCGCTAGACCCAGAACATAAAAATTAATAAAATGAAGAACTCAGAAATCACAGGGCTTTCACAAGAAGAACTAGTAGTCAGGATTGCAGAAGAAAAAGAAAACTTGGTTAAGTTAAAATTTGCACATACAATTTCGGCTATAGAGAATCCTACCCGCATCAATAAGGTAAGAAAAGACATCGCCCGATTAAATACTGAAATGACTAAGCGTAAAGCTGCGTCAGCTAGTGAAACTAAATAACTTTAGAGTCGAAATGGAAAGACAATTAAGAAAAACAAGAACCGGGTTGGTAGTAAGTAACAAGATGGATAAATCTGTTGTTGTTGCGGTAGAGCGTAAAGTGAAACACCCGATCTATGGTAAGTTTGTTAAGAAAACTACCAAATTTATGGCTCATGACGAGAAAAACGATTGTGGTATTGGTGATACAGTACTTATCATGGAGACTCGTCCGCTGAGTAAAAACAAGAACTGGAGATTAGTGGAAATTTTAGAGAGGGCTAAATAACATGGTACAACAGGAATCGAGATTAAATGTAGCCGACAATAGCGGCGCAAAACAAGTATTGGTTATCCGTGTACTTGGTGGTACTGGCAAGAGATATGCTTCTATAGGTGACAAGATCGTTGTTACTGTTAAAAGCGCAATCCCTTCTGGTAACATTAAAAAAGGTACCGTATCTAAAGCAGTTGTAGTAAGAACGAAAAAAGAGATCAGACGTAAAGATGGTTCTTACATCCGTTTCGACGATAATGCAGCGGTATTGTTAAATGCACAAGATGAGCCACGTGGAACACGTATTTTTGGCCCGGTAGCGAGAGAACTGCGTGAAAAACAATTCATGAAAATTGTATCATTAGCACCGGAGGTATTATAATATGAAAAATAAAGTAACTGTTCAACCAAAAATTAAAATCCGTAAAGGAGATTTAGTAAAGGTTATAGCTGGTGATTCAAGAGGCCAGGAAGGTAAAGTACTTTCAGTATTGATTACTAAAAGTAGGATACTGGTAGAAGGTGTAAACCTTGTATCAAAACATACAAAACCAAATGCTGCTAATCCTAACGGAGGTATCATTAAAAAAGAGGCTGCTCTTCATATTTCTAACGTTGCGTTAATTGATCCTAAAACAGGAGCGACTACGCGTGTTGGCAGAAAGCTTAATGCTGATGGGAAATTAGTTAGGGTATCTAAAAAATCAGGAGAGGAGATCAAATAATGACTTACATACCAAGATTAAAGACTAAATACAAAGAGGAAATTGTAACAGCTCTGAAAGAGAAGTTTGCTTACAAAACTGTGATGCAGGTTCCTAAATTAGAGAAAATAGCTATCAACCAGGGTGTTGGTCGTTTCTCTGTGACTGACAAAAAGATTATTGACACTTCTATTGTAGAAATGAGCACAATCGCAGGTCAGCAGGCAGTTGGATCAAAATCTAAAAAAGATATCTCAAACTTCAAATTACGTAAGGGTATGCCGGTAGGTGTACGTGTAACTTTACGTGATAACAACATGTTTGAGTTTTTAGATCGTTTAATTTCCGTAGCTTTGCCACGTATCCGTGATTTTAAAGGTATCAACGATAAAGGTTTTGATGGAAAAGGTAATTACACGTTAGGTATTACTGAGCAAATCATCTTCCCTGAGATCAACATCGACAAAATCTCTAAGATTTTAGGTATGGATATTACCTTTGTAACAACAGCTACCACTGATGTTGAAGCATTGGAACTTTTAAAACAATTTGGATTACCGTTTAAAAATCAAACCCCTAATACAAATCAATAATGGCAAAAGAAGGAGTAAAAGCTCGCGAAGTTAAGCGCCAAAAATTAGTAGCTAAGTATGCAGACAAACGTGCTGAACTTAAAGCTGCTGGTGATTATGAAGGATTAGATAAATTACCAAAAAATTCATCTGCTGTAAGATTACACAACAGATGTAAATTGACTGGTCGTCCTCGTGGTTACATGCGTACTTTCGGTATATCAAGGGTTACTTTCCGTGATATGGCTTTGGCAGGAAAAATTCCTGGAGTTACAAAAGCAAGTTGGTAAAAAAGAATTCGTCTACGTTAGTTGTTACGCCTTAGGGCGTAATATTGCTAACGTTTAGGCGTTTACAAAAACAAATATTAACCGATGGCAGGTCGTTCCGAAGGGTTCGGAAAGGAAACCACTATCACAACTCAATAATAATGAATACAGATCCAATAGCAGATTATCTTACAAGAGTAAGAAATGCCATCAAGGCAAATCACAGAATTGTAGAAATTCCTGCATCAAACCTGAAAAAGGAAATCACGAAAGTTCTTTTTGACAAAGGTTACATTGCTAATTACAAGTTTGAGGACACTACTGTTCAGGGAACGATTAAAATCGCTTTGAAGTACAATCCTATAACTAAAATACCTGCTATCCGCACGTTAATGCGTATCAGCAAACCAGGTTTAAGGCAATATGCTGGCGTTGAGAAAATGCCAAGAGTATTAAATGGTTTAGGTATCGCTATTTTATCTACATCTAAAGGTGTAATGACTGATAAAGAAGCAGCCAGACTAAACATTGGTGGCGAGGTTTTGTGTCACGTTTATTAATTAAAGGAGGATAACAAAATGTCAAGAATAGGAAAAGCCCCAATAAGTATCCCTGCAGGAGTAACAATTACCATCTCTAAAGAGAACGTAGTAACAGTTAAAGGTCCTAAAGGTGAATTATCGCAAGCTGTAGATACAGATATCACAGTTAGTCAGGAAGATGGTGTACTAACAGTAACCCGTCCGACTGAGCAAAAAAGACACAAAGCATTGCACGGTTTATACCGTTCATTGGTTAACAATATGGTTATCGGTGTAACAGAAGGTTATAAAATTCAACAGGAATTAGTTGGTGTGGGTTACCGTGCTACTAATACAGGAAATACCCTGGATCTTGTTTTAGGTTATTCTCACCATTATGTGTTCCAGTTACCAGAAGAGATTAAAGTAACTACTACCTCAGAAAAAGGTCAGACACCTAAAATTATTTTAGAGAGTATCGACAAACAACTGATCGGTCAAGTAGCAGCGAAAATACGCTCATTACGTGCACCAGAGCCATATAAAGGTAAAGGTATCAAGTTTGTAGGCGAAGTGTTAAGAAGAAAAGCAGGTAAATCAGCTTCTAAAAAATAATCATCATGGCAGGGAAAAAATTATCTCGTAGAGATCGTATAAAAAAAGGAATCAGAAAAAGACTTACCGGTTCTGAAGGTCGTCCAAGGTTATCAGTTTTTAGAAGCAATAAAGGTATTTATGCTCAAATCATTAACGACGTAACCGGAAGTACAATCGTATCAGCGTCATCACTTTCAAAAGATTTTGCAAGTAATGGCAATAAATCAGAGCAATCTGTAGCTGTAGGTAAATTAGTAGCTGAAAAAGCAATCGCAGCTGGCATTAAAGAAGTTGTTTTCGATAGAAATGGCTATTTATACCATGGTCGCGTGAAGTCGTTGGCAGAAGGTGCCCGTGAAGCTGGTTTAGTATTTTAATCTGAAAATAGGTAAGAATGTCAACTATCAATATAAAAAGAGTTAAGACTAGCGAGGTCGAGTTAAAAGACCGTTTAGTTAGCATACAACGTGTTGCCAAAGTAACCAAAGGTGGACGTACTTTCAGTTTCTCAGCTATCGTAGTTGTTGGAGATGAAAACGGAATCGTAGGTTACGGATTAGGTAAAGCGAAAGAGGTTACAGAAGCTATTGCAAAAGGTATCGATGATGCTAAAAAGAACTTGGTAAAAGTTCCATTGCTTAACGGTACTGTTCCTCATGAACAAATCGGTAAATTCTCTGGTGGTTTTGTATTAATTAAACCAGCTGCAGTAGGTACAGGAGTAATTGCAGGTGGTGCAATGCGTGCTGTATTAGAGAGTGCTGGTGTACATAACGTATTAGCAAAATCAAAAGGTTCATCAAATCCTCACAACGTGGTAAAAGCAACTGTTGATGCTTTAACAAAAATGCGTGATGCTTATACCATCGCACAGCAACGTGGTGTTGATTTAAACAAAGTTTTTAACGGATAAGAACATGGCTAAGATCAAAATAACCCAGGTAAAAAGTATCATTGACAGAAGTGAGCGTCAAAAAAGAACTATGCAGGCATTAGGTTTAACCAAAATGAACAAGTCTGTAATCGTTGAAGCTAACCCAGCTATCATTGGTATGGTAAGAAAAGTTAACCATTTGGTTGCTATCGAAACTATATAATTCTTAGAGGTTGTAAATTAGTTTAAAATTACTAATTTGCAACCTTTGTATATGTTTAACCGTTGTCCCTGATTAGTGAAAGCGAAGGGCAGCACAATAAGTTTAAAATGAACTTAAGTAATTTAAAACCTGCATCAGGTTCCATTAAAAATAGTAAGAGAATTGGTCGTGGTACCGGATCTGGTCGTGGTGGTACATCAACACGTGGTCATAAAGGTGCTGGATCTCGTTCTGGTCACAAAACGAAGATCGGTTTCGAAGGTGGACAGATGCCATTACAGCGTCGTGTACCTAAGGTTGGTTTCAAACCAATTAACCGTGTTGAATATGTAGGCGTTAACTTAGACGTTTTACAAGGTTTAGCAGAGAGATTCAGCTTGACAACTATAGATTTCACTACCTTGCAAGAGCATGGTTTAGCACATAAAAATGATTTAATCAAAGTATTGGGTCGTGGTGAAGTTAAATCTAAATTAGAAGTTAAAGCACATGCTTTTTCTGCTACTGCACAAAAAGCCATTGAAGCTGTTGGAGGCTCAATCGAAAAATTGTAATTAATGAAGAAGCTGTTTACTACTTTAAGTAATATTTGGAAAATCCAGGAATTAAAAGAGCGTATAGTTTTTACGCTCGTAATTCTTTTGGTCTATAGGTTTGTCTCTCATGTGGTTTTACCAGGTGTTGATGCAACGGCCTTAGGTGATAATCAGAAATCTGGAATCCTGGGTTTGCTGGACATGTTTGCGGGAGGATCTTTTTCCCGTGTATCTATCCTGGCGCTGGGTGTTATGCCATATATTTCTGCTTCAATTGTAGTTCAGTTATTGGGAATCGCTGTTCCTTCTTTCCAGAAAATGCAAAAAGAGGGAGAAAGTGGCAGAAACAAACTTAATCAGATTACAAGGTACTTAACAGTAGCTATTACAGCTGTTCAGGCTGTGGGTTATGTGAAAACACAAGTACCTGTTGAAGCTATCCTGATTGATCATACTTTATTCTTTGTATTGTCAACCTTCGTGTTGTCTGCAGGAACATTGTTTGTGATGTGGCTTGGTGAAAAGATCACTGATAAAGGTATTGGTAATGGTATATCCCTGATCATTATGGTTGGAATTATAGCACGTTTACCAATCGCTTTACAACAGGAGATCAGTTCGAGGCTGGTGGGTGATAGTGGCGGCCTAATTGCTTTGTTACTTGAAATCGTAGCGCTTTTCGGAGTGGTAATGTTTACAATCCTGATTGTTCAGGGTGTACGTAAAGTTCCTGTTCAGTATGCAAAACGTATTGTTGGTAACAGACAGTTTGGTGGTGTTAGACAGTATATCCCATTAAAAGTAAATGCAGCTGGCGTAATGCCAATTATCTTTGCTCAGGCATTGATGTTCATTCCCACTACACTTACACAGTTTTTCCCTTCTTTACAAAACACCTGGTTAATCCAGTTTAGTGATCCTACCTCTTTGGCTTACAGTTTAACTTTTGCTTTCTTAATTATAGCTTTTACTTTCTTCTATACCGCGATTACAGTTAATCCGGTGCAGATGTCAGATGATATGAAAAAGAATGGTGGTTTTATTCCGGGTATCAAACCTGGTCTGGCTACCTCATCTTTCATTGATGATGTTATTTCTAAGATTACTTTCCCGGGATCAGTATTCCTGGCAATCATTGCTATTCTTCCATCTTTAGCAGTGAAGTTTGGTATTAAGTCTGAGTTTGCTCATTTCTATGGAGGTACATCCCTGCTGATTTTAGTAGGTGTGGTATTGGATACTTTACAACAAATTGAAAGCTACCTGTTAATGCGTCATTATGACGGATTGATGAAAACAGGACGGGTTACTGGTCGTACAGGCGTGCCTGCTGCGAGCACTAGCGGTAGCAGTGCAGTAATTTAATATTGAATGTCTAAGATCTATTATAAGTCTCCCAAAGAGATTGAACTGATCCGTGAGAGCTCCATACTGGTGGCTAAAACGCTGGCTGAAGTAGCCAAAGTTATAGGACCTGGAGTAACCACTAAAAAGTTGAATGATGTCGCGGAGACTTATATCAAAGATAATGGCGCAATACCTGCATTCTTAAACTACAATGGATTTCCATACTCTCTTTGTATATCGCCTAATGAGCAGGTTGTTCATGGCTTTCCGGGAGACTATGTGATCAAAGAGGGAGATTTGATCTCTGTCGATTGTGGTGTAATCAAAAATAAGTTCTTTGGCGACTCGGCTTATACTTTCTCTATAGGGGAGATCAGCGTGGAGCAGCAGAAGCTTATAGACGTTACGCAGGAATGTTTGAAGCGCGCAATTGATAAGGCTGTAGTAGGATCCAGAATCGGTGATATTGGTTACGCAGTCCAGTCCTTAGCAGAAGACAACGGCTTCGGTGTAGTGAGAGAGCTGGTTGGCCATGGAGTAGGTGTTCAGTTACACGAGAAACCTGAAGTTCCTAATTACGGACGGAAGGGCGTGGGAATGAAATTAGAGGAAGGAATGGTAATTGCCATTGAACCAATGATTAACGCCGGAACAGCTAACGTGAAATTTTGGTCTGATGGTTGGACTGTCACTAGTAGAGATAACAGACCTTCAGCACATTTTGAGCACACTGTAGCAATAAAAAGGGGCAAAGCAGACGTTTTATCGACCTTTTCATATATTGAAGAAGTTTTAAAAGAAAAAAGGTAAATAATTAAATTATTTTAATTATTTTTGCAGCCCTGTTTAACAGCAGCTAATCAAGTAAAAATCAATATTATATGGCTAAACAAGCCTCGATTGAACAAGACGGTGTAATAAGAGAAGCATTATCAAATGCCATGTTCCGCGTAGAGCTGGAGAATGGTCATGAGATTATTGCTCATATTTCGGGTAAGATGAGGATGCACTACATCAAAATTTTACCTGGAGACAAAGTAAAATTAGAGATGTCGCCTTACGACTTATCAAAAGGCAGGATTACTTATAGATATAAATAAAATGAAAGTTAGGTCATCAATTAAAAAACGCAGTGCTGATTGCAAGATTATTCGTCGTAAAGGTAAACTTTACGTTATTAACAAGAAAAATCCTAAGTACAAACAGCGTCAAGGTTAAAAAGAAATTATTGAGTTATGATTAGATTGAATGTACTGGTTACACAATCGGTCATTTAATCAAATAATCAAACATTAGTTCAAATATGGCAAGGATATCAGGTATAGATTTACCAAGAAACAAAAGAGGCGAAATTGGGTTAACTTACATCTTCGGTGTAGGCAGATCAACTGCTCAGCGTATATTAACTGAAGCAGGTATCGATTTTAGCAAAAAAGTACAAGACTGGTCTGATGATGAGTTATCAGCAATCCGTACGATCATCAACGATAGCATTAAAGTAGAAGGTGCTTTACGTTCTGAGGTTCAGTTAAACATTAAACGTTTAATGGACATCGGATGTTACCGTGGATTACGTCACAGAAAAGGTTTACCGGTTCGTGGACAACGTACTAAGAACAATTCTCGTACACGTAAAGGCAAGAGAAAAACAGTTGCTAACAAGAAAAAAGCTACTAAATAAAATTTAGTACCGAATAATAATTATGGCTAAGAGTAAAAAAGTAACCAAAAAGCGTATTGTTGTTATCGAGTCTGTTGGTCAGGCCCACATCAATGCTACTTTTAACAATATCATTGTTACCCTAACAAACAACAACGGTCAAACTATTTCATGGTCTTCGGCAGGTAAAATGGGATTCAAGGGTTCTAAAAAGAACACTCCATACGCTGCTGGCCAGGCTGCATCTGATTGCGGTAAAGTAGCATTTGATTTAGGTCTGCGTAAAGTAGAAGTTTTTGTTAAAGGTCCGGGTTCTGGTCGTGAGTCTGCAATTAGAACATTGCAAATCTCAGGTATCGAAGTAACCTCTATCAAAGATATCACACCGCTTCCGCACAACGGATGTCGTCCTCCTAAGAAGAGAAGAGTTTAATTTATTAATTTTTAAAGCTAAGAGTCTGCAGCTTCAGGTTGCACGATACTTTAAAACAAAAAGCAA
Source organism: Pedobacter sp. MR2016-24 (assembly GCF_026239655.1). Taxonomy (GTDB): domain Bacteria; phylum Bacteroidota; class Bacteroidia; order Sphingobacteriales; family Sphingobacteriaceae; genus Pedobacter. The sequence goes on from NZ_JAPIVO010000001.1 coordinate 674,968, forward strand.
TGGCAAGATATACAGGACCAAAGTCCAAAATCGCGCGTAAATTCAGAGAGCCAATTTTCGGCCCTGATAAGGTATTAGATAGAAAAAACTATCCTCCTGGACAACATGGAGCTTCCAAAAGAAGAGGTAAACAATCTGAGTACGCAGTACAGTTAATGGAGAAACAAAAAGTTAAATACACTTATGGTGTATTAGAACGTCAATTCCGTAACTTGTTCACTAAAGCTTCAGCACGTCAGGGTATCACTGGTGATAACTTGTTACAATTGTTAGAAGCGCGTTTAGATAATACAGTTTATAGATTAGGTATTGCGACTACACGTTCAGCTGCACGCCAGTTAGTTAGCCATAAACACGTAACAGTGAACGGTGAAGTAGTAAATATCCCTTCTTATCAATTAAAAGCAGGAGACGTTATTGCAGTTCGTGAAAAATCTAAATCTTTAGAAAGTATCGCAAATTCAGTAGCAGGAAGAGTAATCAATAAATTCAATTGGTTAGATTGGAATGCAAGTGAATTAACTGGTAAATTCCTGGCTTATCCTAATCGTGATGAGATTCCGGAAAATATTAAAGAAAACTTGATTATCGAGTTATACTCTAAGTAATATATTCAATTAGCTGTCTCTTTGAGGCAGCTAACTTTTTGCGTTACAAAATTTTAATAACGATCTAAAAACATTATAAATGGCAATTTTAGCATTTCAGAAACCCGATAAGGTCATCATGCAGAAATCAACTGATTTCGATGGTATATTTGAATTTCGTCCCTTAGAACCCGGTTTCGGTGTAACAATTGGTAATGCCCTAAGAAGAATTCTTCTTTCTTCGTTAGAAGGTTATGCCATTACAAGTATTCGTTTTTCTGGCGTATCACATGAGTTTTCTACCATGAAAGGTGTTGTAGAGGATTTAACTGAAATTATCTTGAATTTAAAACAAGTTCGTTTTAAAAAAGTTGGTGATTCAGGTGACTCTGAAAAAGTCTTTATTGTAGTTAATGGCCAGGATCAGTTTCTTGCTGGAGACATCACAAAATTCTCCAATAACTTCGAAGTCCTTAATCCGGATTTCGTTATCTGTAACATGGAGAAATCTGTTACTTTAGAGGTAGAATTAACTATCAATAAAGGACGTGGTTATGTTCCTGCAGAAGAAAATAAAATCAATGATGCTGTTGTTGGTGTAATCGCGATCGATTCGATCTTTACCCCAATGAAAAATGTAAAATATACGATTGAAAACTATCGTGTTGAGCAGAAAACAGATTATGAAAAATTAATTTTAGATATCTCTACAGATGGATCAATCCATCCTGAAGAAGCTTTGAAAGAAGCAGCTAAAATTTTGATTCAACACTTCATGTTGTTCTCTGATGAGAATTTAGTATTAGAATCTCAGGCAAAAGAAGAAACTAAAGAAGTAGACGAGGAAATCTTACATATGCGTAAAATCCTTAAAACTGAATTAGTTGATCTTGACCTTTCAGTACGTGCATTAAACTGCCTTAAAGCAGCTGATATCCGTACATTGGCAGACCTGGTTTCTTATGATGTGGCTGACATGTTAAAATTCAGAAACTTCGGTAAAAAATCATTAACTGAAATTCAGGAATTAGTTAAGTCTAAACAACTGTCTTTCGGAATGAATTTAGCTAAATTCAAACTGGACGAAGAATAAAATAAATAACAATATTGTTAATAGTGTATAATTCCCTCTGTTAACAGAGACGGTATACGCTGAATAAATTCAAAATGAGACACGGTAAAAAACACAACCACTTAGGTAGAACAACTTCCCATCGTAAAGCAATGCTTGCGAATATGGCATCTTCATTGATTAAAGCTAAAAGGATTACTACCACTTTAGCAAAAGCAAAAGCATTACGTATGTATGTTGAGCCTTTAATCACTAAATCTAAAAACGATACTACACATTCACGTCGTACTGTATTTAGCTATTTACAAGATAAAGATTCTGTAACTGAATTGTTCCGCGATATCGCAGCGAAGGTTGCAAATCGTCCGGGTGGTTACACAAGGATCATCAAATTAAACAATCGTTTAGGTGATAACGCTGAGATGGCGTTAATCGAATTGGTTGATTACAATGAGATCTATGGTGTAGATACTGAAGCTGCAGAAAAGAAAACTACTCGTCGTGGAAGAAGTAAAGCCAAAAAAGGTGATGCTGCTGAAGTGAAAGAAGAGAAAGCAGTTGAAGCTAAAGAAGAAGTTGCTGAAGCACCTGCTGCTGAAGAAGCTACTGAAGATAAAGGAGAATAGTATTCCTTTTCATCAAAATACAGAAAGCCCTGTTCTTAGTTGGACAGGGCTTTTCTTATATTAAAATTTTAATTTAGTTTATGTCGAATCAAAATTCACTTCAGGATTTTCACCAGCAGCTGGCTGATAGTATCAGCGCTAATCTGTTTATTAAGGCTTCCCTGGGAAATTATCAGGGGAATGACAAGGAATTGAAGAATGTATACGTTCGTCGCCTCAAAATCAAAAAGGCAGACATGTTATCTTTTACTTATCGTGCTAAAACCAGAGATACCATCAAAAATCTGCCCGTTGCTGATGGACTGAAATTGATTAGTCATTTTATGAGTAATGATTTCAGGATTTGCACTTTGTTTACTTCGGATAAAGAGGTGATTGCCGAGTATGATAAAAAAGGAGTGGTAACCCTGAGGGAAAAATTAAATAAAACAGTACTGGTGCCTGACTTGTCGCACGACAAGGAAAAAAAACGACTGATACAGCCGGGTGATAAATCTTATCTGCAACAGCTGAAGATTACTGATCAGCACGGTGTGGTGTATAAAAATGCACAAGATAAATATAAACAGATCAACCAATACATCGCTTTGCTGGATCCGATGATCAGGTCTTTAAAAAAGGGCGGTGCGAAGAAAGTGGTGGATATGGGATCCGGTAAAGGATACCTGACTTTCGCCTTGTATGATTACCTGCTCAATACCTTAAAAATAGAAGCGGAAGTTGTAGGCGTAGAATACAGGCAGGACATGGTTGCCTTATGTAATCAAATTGCGACTGATTCAGGTTTCTCTGGTTTAAGTTTTGTGCAAGGCACTATCGAAGATTATGATGCAGGAACACTTGATTTACTGATTGCTTTACATGCTTGTGATACGGCTACTGATGATGCTATCTTTAAAGGAATCCAGGCACGGGCGGAACTGATTGTTGTGGCCCCCTGCTGCCATAAGCAGATACGCAGAGAGATAGAGAAGGGAAAAGCGAAGAACGATCTTGACTTTTTAACAAAGTACGGAATTTTTCTGGAGCGGCAGGCAGAGATGGTGACCGATGGAATTCGCGCGTTGCTGCTGGAGTATGCCGGATATAAAACTAGGGTGTTTGAATTCATTTCTGATGCACATACACCAAAAAATGTTTTAGTTGTTGGCGTACGTACTAAAGACAATTTATCCGATAAGGCTGGTATCCTGGAAAAGATCAGCAACACAAAGAAATATTTTGGCATAAGATATCATCACCTCGAGAAATTGATGGGGCTGTAATATGCCTTTTGCCGTAATGGAAAGGCATTTATGACAACCTGTCATAAATGCCTTTCCATTTTATTTACATTTTAACCGATTTTAATAAATAGGTGTCTGTTTGCCTGCCAAATACCAATTGGCACATGGCTTGTTAAACAGAATTAGAAAATAAGAATTCATAACAACAAAAGATAAAATAGCATGTCAAAAATTATTGGTATAGACTTAGGAACAACAAACTCTTGCGTAGCCGTAATGGAAGGTAACGAACCTGTAGTTATAGCCAACAGTGAGGGTAAACGTACAACGCCATCCATTGTTGCTTTTGCAGAAAATGGGGAACGTAAAGTAGGTGATGCTGCAAAACGCCAGGCAATCACAAACCCAACAAAAACAATTTATTCAATTAAGCGATTTATGGGCAGCAGCTTTGCTGAGGTGTCTAAAGAAGCTGGCCGCGTACCTTACAAGGTAATCAAAGGAGATAACAATACTCCACGCGTTGAAATTGATGATCGTAAATATACTCCACAGGAGATTTCTGCAATGATCCTGCAGAAAATGAAAAAAACAGCTGAAGACTTTTTAGGTCATGAAGTGACAGAAGCAGTTATTACTGTTCCTGCATATTTCAATGATGCACAACGTCAGGCGACTAAAGAAGCTGGTGAAATTGCTGGTTTAACAGTTAAACGTATTATCAACGAGCCTACTGCTGCAGCTTTAGCATATGGTTTGGATAAAGCGCACAAAGACATGAAAATTGTTGTTTTTGACTGCGGTGGTGGTACCCATGACGTTTCAGTATTAGAATTAGGTGATGGTGTTTTTGAAGTTAAATCTACTGACGGTGATACACACTTAGGTGGTGATGATTTTGACCACATTATTATTGACTGGTTAGCTGCTGAATTTAAAACTGAAAATGGTATGGACCTTGCTCAGGATCCAATGGCATTACAACGTTTGAAAGAAGCTGCTGAAAAAGCTAAAATTGAGTTGTCAAGCACTACTTCAACTGAAATTAACTTACCATATATCACTGCAGACGCAAGCGGACCTAAACACTTGGTTAGAAACTTAAGCCGTGCTAAATTTGAGCAATTGGCTGCTGATTTAATCAAACGTACTATTGAGCCTTGTAAATCTGCATTGAAAAATGCTGGTTTAAAAACTAGTGATATTGATGAAATTATCTTAGTAGGTGGTTCTACACGTATTCCTGCTATTCAGGATGCTGTTAAAGCTTTCTTCGGTAAAGATCCTTCTAAAGGTGTAAACCCTGATGAGGTAGTAGCTATCGGTGCTGCAATTCAAGGTGGTGTATTAACAGGTGAAGTTAAAGACGTATTGTTATTAGACGTTACTCCTCTTTCTTTAGGAATTGAGACTATGGGCGGTGTAATGACTAAACTGATCGAAGCCAACACTACTATTCCATCTAAAAAAGCGGAGACTTTCTCTACTGCTGCTGATAACCAGCCTTCAGTTGAAATCCATATTTTACAAGGTGAGCGTCCAATGGCTGCTCAGAACCGTACAATTGGTCGTTTCATTTTAGATGGTATTCCACCAGCTCCACGTGGTGTTCCTCAGGTTGAAGTTGCATTTGATATTGATGCTAACGGTATCCTTCATGTATCTGCTAAAGATAAAGCTACTGGTAAAGAACAAAAAATTCGTATTGAGGCTTCATCTGGTTTAACTGATGAAGAAATCAAAAGAATGAAAGAAGAAGCTGAGCAAAATGCTGATGCTGACAAAATTGCTAAAGAAGAAGCTGATAAAATCAACAGCGCTGATGCATTGATCTTCTCTACAGAAAAACAATTGAAAGAATTTGGTGATAAAATCTCTGCTGATAAAAAAGCACCGATTGAAGCTGGATTAGCGAAATTAGTTGCTGCTCACGCTGCAAGAAGTTTTGCTGATATTGATTCTGCTCAGGAAGAATTGCAAGCTGCCTGGAATGAAGCTTCTGAAGAGATGTACAAAGCTGGTCAAGATGGTGCTCCTGCTGCAGGTGGTGCTGAACAAGCTTCAAACGACTCTTCTGCACAAGGTGGCGATAACGTTACTGATGTAGACTTCGAAGAAGTAAAAGACGATAAGAAATAATCTTATTGTTCATTCATAAAAAAGGGGGCTTCAATTAATTGAGCCCCCTTTTTGTATACAATAGGTTTTTTAGTTCCAAAGATTTTCCGGATAAACACCATCCTGAATCAGTTGATCTATGCTGGCCTGCACTACTGGTTTATCTTCTTTGTAGGTAACACCAAACCATTTGCTGCTGGTAGGTACTACTTTGAAATCTGCCTTTTCTGAATTCAGCAGGGTCTCCACGATAATTGGAATAAAGAATTCGGACTTAGGATCTTCTGTATGCGTCTTTGCAAATTCACGGAACAGCTCTTCCGAAATCTTGAATACTTCAGGAGTAAAGCCCCAGAAATTCATTGAAACACGGGTATCTAATGCTAAAGGATATTGCTTCTCGTCTTCTTCATAAAGAATAGTCTCCTCGCCGTGAAATACCTTGGTACGTTCAACGATCTCTTCAAGATAACCGTCATGACTTACTTTACATACACCTCGCGACACAGAGCCGAAATCGGATAAGGTTTTGGCAATTTCATAGCCAATCATGGAATAGTTACTGCCAGTAACTTCTTCAGTAAGAAATTCCACCATTTTTTCGAATGCGTCAAGACCATAAAAGTCATCTGCATTGATGACACAGAAGGGTTCTTTTATGGCATGCCTTGCAGCCAGGATAGCGTGGCCTGTACCCCATGGTTTGGCTCTTTCTATTTCCAGGTCTATGCCGTATTGTTTAAGATCAAAGTTCTGAAAAACATAGTCCGTCGCGATCTTGCCTTTAAGCTTAGGTTCGAAAATCGCTTTGAAATTGTCCTCAAATTCTTCTTTGATAATAAATACAACTTTTCCAAAGCCAGCTTTGATTGCATCATGTATAGAATAATCAATTATCGTTTCGCCATTTGGCCCGAAGCCGTCAATCTGCTTCATGCTGCCGTAACGGCTTGCCATACCAGCGGCGAGTATTAAAAGGGTAGGTTTCATTTGATATGTGTAGATGAAATATTATTTATTGTATTTGAAATCGTGATCTTTTTGAATGTTAAGCAGAGAGTGGTAGATGAGACTGATCACATTATCTACATCTTCTTTGTGAATCATCTCTACGGTGGTATGCATATAGCGTAAAGGTAAAGAAATCAATGCAGAGGGAACGCCGCCATTAGAATAGGCAAAAGCATCAGTATCCGTTCCTGTTGAGCGTGAAGAAGCTTGGCGCTGGAATGGGATATCATTTTTCTCTGCTGTTTCAATCAGTAATTTATTGAGGTTAGTCTGTACCGCGGGTGCATAGGAAACTACCGGACCACGACCGCAGGCCAGATCTCCCTGGGTGATCTTATTGATCATCGGCGTTGAAGTATCATGTGTTACATCAGTAATGATAGCCACATCTGGTTTAATGCGGTGTGCGATCATCTCTGCACCTCTCAAACCGATTTCTTCCTGCACAGAGTTAACGATGTACAATCCGAATGGCAGTTTTTGTTTGTTCTCTTTTAACAAACGTGCGACTTCAGCAATCATAAATCCACCCGCGCGGTTGTCCAGCGCACGACCAACGTAGTACCTGTCATTTAATACCATGAACTCATCTTCGTAAGTAATTACGCAGCCTACATGGACACCCAGATTTTCTACTTCTTCTTTTGTGGTACATCCGCAATCCAGGAAGATATTTTTAAGGGCAGGTGCTTCTTCTTTTTCACCTGCACCGCGTGTGTGAATAGCAGGCCATCCGAATACGGCTTTTACCAGGCCTTTATCAGTGTGAATGTTAACGCGTTTAGAGGGTGCAATCTGATGATCTGAGCCACCGTTTCTGATGACGTATATTAAACCATCATTCGTAATATAATTCACGAACCATGAAATCTCATCGGCATGTGCTTCTATAACAACTTTGTACGTTGCTTCCGGATTAATTACACCAACAGCAGTTCCATAATTATCTATGAAACTTTCATCTATATAGGGTTTCAGGTAATCTAGCCAAAGTTTCTGACCAGGGTATTCAAATCCCGTAGGGGATGGATTATTAATATATTCTTCAAAAAACTGGAGTGATTTCTTATTAACGACAGATACATGTTTCTGTTTTTCGTCTTTCTTTTTAGCCATCTTTATATGTTTATGATAAACAAATATATAAAGATGGCTCTAAGCATCATACTATAGGTAAGTTTATTTACAATGGAATGTTTCCATGTTTCTTGCGCGGTGTGTTTACTACTTTGTTTTCGAGCATTTTAAAAGCCCTGATCAATTTTAAACGTGTAATGGATGGTGTGATCACTTCATCTACGAAACCCCTTTCAGCAGCACGATAAGGATTGGCAAATGTATCAGCATACAGCTTCTCTTTTTCCACCAGTTTTGCTGCAGGATCTGCGGCAGTGCTGATCTCTTTTTTGAAGATAATTTCTGCTGCTCCTTTTGCACCCATCACGGCTATTTCGGCGGTAGGCCATGCATAGTTCAAATCAGCACCAATGTGCTTGGAATTCATCACATCATAAGCTCCGCCATATGCTTTTCTGGTAATGACCGTAATTCGCGGTACGGTGGCTTCACTAAAGGCATAGAGTAACTTTGCACCATTGGTGATAATGCCATTCCATTCCTGATCAGTCCCTGGCAAGAATCCGGGAACATCCTCTAAGACCAGTAAAGGAATATTAAAGCAATCGCAGAACCTCACAAAACGGGCAGCTTTAACAGAGGCATGGTTGTCCAGTACTCCTGCAAGATAGGCAGGCTGATTAGCCACAATCCCTATACTTCTTCCTGCCAGTCTGGCAAATCCGACTACGATATTCTCCGCATAATTTTTATGTACTTCAAGAAAACTTTCTTCATCAGCAAGCTGATCGATTATTCCACGCACATCATAAGGCTGATTTGCATTTTCTGGAATGATTTCATTGAGTACCGGACGTGATTCTTCCTGGTCCTGATCATAGACTAATAAAGCCGGCATTTCTTCACAATTCTGAGGCATGTAACTGAGTAATTTTTTGACATGACTGATCGCATCAAGCTCATTTGCACAGGCAAAATGGGTAACTCCGGATTTGGTAGCGTGCGTACCTGCACCACCCAATTCTTCTGAACTTACCTGTTCATGGGTAACTGTTTTGACTACATTCGGACCGGTCACGAACATATAGGAAGTATGCTCTACCATCAGGATAAAGTCAGTAATTGCCGGTGAGTAAACGGCACCTCCCGCGCAAGGGCCCATGATGGCAGAAAGCTGGGGGATCACACCTGAAGCCTGTACATTGCGGTAAAAAATATCAGCATAGCCGCCCAATGAAACCACGCCTTCCTGGATACGGGCACCGCCGCTATCATTTAATCCGATTAAAGGCGCACCATTTTTCAATGCCATTTCCATAATCTTACAGATCTTTTCTGCATGCGTTTCTGAGAGTGAACCGCCAAAAACAGTAAAGTCCTGCGAAAAGACATATACCAGTCTGCCATTTACATTCCCGTATCCGGTTACCACACCATCGCCCAGATACTTTTCAGTTTCCATCCCAAAGTCCGTACTTCTGTGTGTAACAAACATCCCGATTTCTTCAAAAGAACCTTCGTCCATCAGGAAATGGATACGTTCTCTCGCCGTTAGTTTACCTTTTTTATGCTGGCTTTCGATTCTGAGCGGACCTCCACCGGCATGTGCCTGTTTGATCTTATCCTGCAGTACTGAGATTTTTTTATTCATAGCATTTTAGGCTCATATTTTATAAATGTAAAGATTACCAGCGATATTGTAAACGTGCAGTGAATACATCATCTCTGATATCTTTCTGATAGTTTTCAAGAGCTGTCGGGGCGTTGGTGACATGTTCATTGTAGAAAGTAAACTTTACCCTGTTGTTGAACATATAGGTGAAGCCATAACCTAAAGTACTGAATTTGATATCGCCAGCGGTACTGAGGTTGTCAGGACCGATCTGATTTTCTGATAATTTGCTGTTAGGGTCATACACATCATAGGCGAGCAGTGCATTGAACCTGGTCTTAAGGATTTGCTGGGTGAACCAAACATAGTAGCCCTCAAAAGATCTCAGGTAAAGGTCCGTTGCCGGCTGCGTGGAAAAGCTGGTACTCGCTACAGACCCTCTCACAGAGGAGGAGGAAGCTACACCTGGTTGTGTACCTGCTACATATTCACTCTTCAGCGTGGTTACGCCAAAAGGAGAGTCATACTGTAATTGCACGTTGCCGCCAAAATAGTTTCTTTTGAAATTATCACCTTCATAAGCAGGGTCGGTATGTTTGGTAAAACCAGTGGCACTGCTGGTATAATAACTTTGTGTATCATTTCTTACAGAACCTTTATAAAAGGAACCGCCGAAGCCAATATGGAACTTTTTACCGGCCAGACTGTCAAATTTAAAAGTGAGGTTACCCACAAGATCTTTTTTTGAGTCGTAATCTCTCGCAAAAAGTCCGCTGCCGTTAACAACTGCCAGATCAGCCGTCAGAAAATGGAAAGCCCTGGTAGGCTGGTAAGTGACCATACCACCGATATCACGTTCTCTTGGCATTAATGTCTGAAACATCCTCGCTCTTTCGGGGAAATCTCTGTATCCCGAAGAATAGATAATAGAATAACCGAAAGGTCTGTTAAACAGACCTGCCGTAAATTTTACTTGTTTATAATCAGGCTGATGTAATTGTATAAATGCATCCATTAGTTGCAGCCCGTTCTGTGTTGCATCAATCTGGAAAACGATACTGGAGTATTTATCTACACGGTCAATCTTTAACCTGCCCCTGCGTATGATGAAACGGTTATCGGAATTCTCGGCAAAATCTCCCCCGGAGAAAGAAGAAATTCCCTGTGTTTGTGCCTGCTGGAACTGTGTCTGCAGATAGCCTGTGATCTTGATATCATGTATATCGTAAGATGAAGGTGCGTTATTATTTTGCGAAAAGACTAACAGGGGGTATAACAATACCAGGGTTAGCAGATATACTTTCATGATTTGGATAGGTTCTAAAATTACGAAAGTACGGTAAATCGTAAATTATTGTAACAATCTCCCTAAAAAATCGTTCTGATTAGTATTTAGAAGTGTGAAAAGTTTATATCATTTTTTTTTAAGATCTTAGCTGTAGAAATGATTTTAGCACTTACATTTGAATTATACTGATCAAAGAAGAAATCATGTTTCTGTATAAATATCGCCTACATATTGTTGTTGCCTTTCTCAGTATCTTCACGGTGAAGATGGCGATTTCTGCTGCACCCGTTTTTGTAGGTCATATAGACAAAAAAACGATCAAATCGGTCATTATGCAACTAGAGCAGGAGCATAGCGCTGAAGGCGATTCCTGCAAGGATTTATTGAAGTTACTTGACTATAAGTCAGTTTACCTGCATCATCATTTTATTTATGTACCCTTGTTGCAGGATTTTGGTATTAAGAACTGTTATATTGATCATTTCAAACGGTATGTAGATCCATATCATCCCAGCGTACCCACACCGCCACCGAACTTTTCCTGATTATACTATAACAGGCTCATTGTAGCTTTAAATTAACGAAATAGGAATTTTGACTAATGAAGTGTTAGTCTCTCAGGAATAATTATGCAATGTTATGCAGAATGAAAGCTCCGTCTTCTCAAAGGCTGGATTGAAGAAGTATATATTAAAAAAGAATTTGAAGCGCGATTTACCAGCAAGTATAGTCGTGTTTCTTGTCGCCCTCCCCTTATGTCTGGGTATTGCACTGGCTTCTAATGCACCTTTATTTGCCGGTATAGTTACCGGTGTAATCGGTGGAATTGTGGTGGCCAGTATCAGCGGCTCTCAATTGAGTGTGAGCGGGCCTGCTGCCGGTCTGACTGTAATTGTACTGGGCGCTATTGCCCATCTGGGCAGCTATCAGACTTTCCTCCTTGCGGTCATGCTTGCCGGTTTCATGCAGGTGATACTGGGCTTTATTAAGGCCGGAACGATAGGGAACTATTTTCCGTCAAGTGTAATTGAGGGGATGCTGGCTGCAATCGGACTGATTCTTATCCTTAAACAGCTGCCGCATGCTTTGGGCGTCGACATCGGTTTTCTGGATGAAAGCGTATTTGAGGAAAACAGTGGAGATGTGATGGCAATTGTAACCCAGGCCCTGAAGCAATTTAACCTGGCTGCAATCGTGATCAGTGTTTTTGCAATAGCTACGCTGCTGTTCTGGCCCAGGATTAAAGCTATAAGTGTGGTGCCTGCACCATTAGTTGTTGTGGCATTGGGAATCGGCTTAAGTTTTGTTTTTAAGAACAGTGATTACGCACTTAGAGCAGATCAACTGGTAAAAATTCCGGAAGTCGGAAGTTTTACCGAATTTTCGGGGCTGTTCAAAATGCCGGATTTTGCTGCCATTACGAGAGGCGATGTGTGGAAAGTAGCTGTCACTATTGCTATTGTGGCCAGTCTGGAAACTTTACTCAGTATAGAAGCGATAGATAAGATTGATCCGATTAAGCGGACTTCTCCAACAAACAGGGAGTTGGTTGCGCAGGGGATTGGTAATATGACAAGCGGACTATTAGGCGGTTTACCTATGACCTCGGTAATTGTGCGTAGTTCTGCTAACGTGAATGCAGGGGGACGGACTAAAATGTCTGCCATATTTCATGGTAGCTGGTTATTGCTGTCATTCCTGTTTATTCCCGGGTTGATTAATATGATTCCTTTAGCCTGTCTGGCGGCAATATTGCTGGTTACAGGCTATAAATTAACACGTATCAGTTTATTTAAACATATGTACCATAAAGGTTGGGATCAGTTTGTACCCTTCGTGGTTACAGTGGTTGCCGTATTACTGACGGATTTATTGAAAGGTGTAGCGATAGGAATGCTGCTGTCGGTTTTCTATCTGCTGCGAACAAATATGAGAAATCCTTTCTTTTACAAAATACAGGAAGATGGAAATCAGAAGAACCTGCGGATTAAACTGGCAGAAGAGGTTTCTTTTCTTAATAAAGCTGCAATTCAGGTAGTGCTGAACAATATTCCTAAGGAAACCAATGTTATTATTGATGGAAGTAATTCAAGATATATAGATCCGGATGTGTTGGAAACGATCTTTAATTTCAGACATTACGCCTATACAAAAGGAATTGTGGTTACATTAGAAGATATAAAAGAGCATTACCGGGTGCCAAAATTAACAGATAAAATTATTAAAGACATTAACAAAATATAAAATATATGTGCGCAAAATCAACATTACACACACACGAGATTACATACGAAAGTTTATTAGAAGGTAATAAAGAATGGGTGGCCGCTACATTGGCTGAAGACCCTACTTTCTTTGATCGTTTATCTGCGGGACAGAAACCGCCGGTTTTATGGATCGGCTGTTCAGACAGCAGGGTGCCGGCCAACCAGATTACTAATACCAATCCGGGGGACATTTTTGTTCACCGTAATATTGCCAATGTAGTTGTGCATACCGATATGAACATGTTAAGCGTATTGGATTATGCTGTAAATGTTCTGGAAGTTGAACATGTGATTGTTTGCGGCCATTACGGATGCGGTGGTGTACAGGCAGCTATGGCAAATTCGCAGTTCGGAATAATTGACAACTGGTTGAGGAATATTAAAGATACCTACCGTCTGCATAATGATGAGCTTGCTAATATTGCTGATGAGAAAACGCGATTTGACAGACTTGTTGAACTGAATGTTATCGAAGGCGTTTTCAATCTGACTAAAACATCAATTGTTCAAAACAGGTGGTCAAATGGTAAAAAGTTGGGCATTCATGGATGGGTCTATAGTCTGCAAACAGGACTTATTACAGATCTGAAAGTTACCAGTCAATCCAATGACAATATCTCTTCTGTATTCAGGGTTCACGAAAAGAAAGAAAGTTAAATGTTTAATGACATAAAAAAACCGGCATATCAATATGCCGGTTTTTTTATAGCTATGCTTATCCTAAGAAAGGATAACGGTAGTCTTTTGGCGGATCAAATGATTCTTTAATGGTACGTGGAGAAACCCAGCGTAATAAATTGATCATTGAACCAGCCTTATCGTTAGTTCCGGAACCTCTGGCACCACCAAATGGCTGTTGTCCAACTACAGCTCCTGTACATTTATCATTGATATAGAAGTTCCCTGCAGCATTACGCAATGCAATACTTGCCTGCTCTATCGCATAACGGTCCTGAGCTATTACAGCACCAGTCAGCGCATAAATAGATGTGTTATCTATCACCTCCAGGATCTGATCGAATTCAGCATCATCATATACATAAACTGTCAGTACCGGGCCGAACAGCTCTTCACACATGGTTGTATATTTAGGATCATCTACTACCAAAACTGTAGGCTCAATGAAGTAACCCTTAGTTTTATCGTAATTTCCACCTGCAATAATTTCCACTCCTGCATCACTTTTAGCCTGATCAATGTATTTTGCCAGTTTATCAAAAGAACGTTCGTCGATTACTGCATTGATGAAATTACTGAGATCTTCAGTACCACCCATTTTAAAAGTAGCTAAATCACGCAGCATCAATTCTTTGATTTGAGGCCACAGGCTTTTAGCAATATATGTTCTGGAAGCAGCTGAACATTTTTGTCCCTGATATTCAAATGCACCGCGTAAAATAGCTGTACTTGAAACTTCAGCATCGGCTGATCCATGAACAAGAATGAAGTCCTTACCACCGGTTTCCCCAACAATACGCGGGTACGTTTTGTATTTATGAATATTGGTCCCGATCGTTTTCCATATATTCTGGAAAACAGCAGTAGATCCGGTAAAATGGATACCTGCAAAATGAGGATCGTTAAATATAACTTCTCCGGCTTCAGGGCCGTCAACATATACAAGGTTGATTACACCATCAGGTAAACCAGCTTCTCTGAAAATCTCCATTAATAAATTCGCAGCATACACTTGCGTATCTGCTGGTTTCCATACCACCACATTACCCATCATCGCTACTGAAGCTGGTAAATTGGCTGCGATCGCCGTAAAGTTAAATGGAGTAAGTGCGAAAACAAATCCTTCAAGCGGACGCTGTTCAACTCTGTTCCATACGCCTCTCGGTGAAACTGGAGGTTGCTGTTTATAAATATCAACCATATAACTTACGTTAAAACGGAGGAAATCTATCAGTTCGCATGCGGCATCAATTTCTGCCTGGTAAGCATTTTTTGACTGCCCCAGCATGGTTGCTGCATTCAATTTATAACGGTATGGACCAGCAATTAAATCTGCAGCCTTTAAGAATATTGCAGCGCGGTGTTCCCATGCCATATTTTCCCATTTAGCTTTTGCAGCTAAAGCAGTATCAATTGCCTGCTGAACATGTGTTTTGTCTCCGATACTGTAAGTAGCTAAAATATGCTGGTGATCGTGGGGTGGAGAAACTTTCCCTTTTTTATCTGTATGAACTTGCTCTCCATTGATGTACATCGGAATGGACAGCTGTTTTGAGCGTGCTTCTTTTAAAGCAGCCTCTAAAAGTTCGCGTTCTTTACTCCCAGGGGCATAACCTAAAGTAGGTTCATTTACCGGTACTGGTACGTTAAAAAATCCTTTAACCATGATATTAAAATTGTTGTTTGTGCAAAGATAGTTTTTTATCCTATTTTTGATTCCATAGCATGATTAAATACTTTCGACTCCTCTTACTGCCTTTTTCTTTGATCTACGGATTGGTGGTTCTCCTGAGAAATAAGATGTACGATTTCGGCCTTTTTAAGTCCGCCTCGTTTGACCTGCCGGTTATCTGCGTAGGAAATCTTGTTGTTGGCGGTTCCGGAAAAAGTCCGGTAACAGAATATCTGGTCAGACTCCTTTCGGATTATAAAATCGCCATATTGAGCAGGGGATATGGCCGTGAAACGAAAGGGTTTTTATACGCAGATGAGCATTCCACCGCAAAGTCTGTTGGCGATGAGCCACTTCAGTTTTACCATAAATTTCCACACATTACGGTAGCGGTTTGTGAAGATCGGGTAACAGGAATCAACAGGCTGAAAGATAGTCATGAATTGATTATTCTGGATGATGCTTATCAGCACAGGAAGGTGAAACCAGGCTTAAGCATTTTGCTTTTTGAGTTTCAGCAATTCTTTTCCCCTCAGTTCCTGCTGCCGGCGGGTAATTTACGCGAACCTTATCATGGTTATCAGCGTGCAGATATTTTGCTCGTAACAAAAGCACCGGAATCCTTATTGCCGGCGCAAAAAAAGAAGTGTTTATCGCGCTTCAGTAAAAGTGTGGAAGATAAACTTTTTTTCTCCTCTATTCAATATGGCGACCTGAAAAGTATTGGTGGAGATGAAACCTTATCCTGTGAACAGATCAATGGAAAAACTGTGTTTTTACTGACCGGAATTGCCAATCCTAAACCCTTAGTGAATTATCTCCAGCGCTTTTCTGCTGTTATGATACACCATGATTATCCCGATCATCATCAGTTTAGTTCAGGTAATTTAATTAAATTGGTTGACGCGTTTGCAAGGCATCCTGCAAAAGAAAAGATCATTATTACAACAGAAAAGGATGCGCAACGTTTATTTGATGTTACAATCAAAGAATTACTGTTAAATTTGCCCGTATTTTATTTACCGATCAAAATATCTGTTAAGGCAGATGAACAAACTAAATTTGATCAAAAGATTTTAAACTATGTTTCAGACACTGCACGAAACCGTTGAGTATATAACAAAGAAAACTAATAATTTCCAACCGGAAATTGGAATTGTACTGGGAACCGGATTGGGCGGACTGGTGAGTGAAATCACTGTTGAGTTTAGCCTGATGTATTCCAATATCCCCAACTTTCCTATTTCTACCCTGGAATTTCATTCAGGAAAATTGCTGTTCGGAACACTGAATGGCAAAAAGGTAATTGCTATGCAGGGAAGACTGCATTACTACGAAGGATATTCAATGCAGCAGATTACTTTCCCGATCCGGGTAATGAAGGCTTTAGGGATTAAACATCTGTTTGTTTCAAATGCCGCAGGATCATTGAATCCTGATTTCAAAAAAGGTGATCTGATGGTGATCAATGACCATATCAATTTACAGCCGGAAAGTCCGCTGCGTGGTAGAAACGATGCAGATATGGGACCGCGCTTTCCGGATATGAGTAACCCTTATCATCAGGAGCTGATTAAAAAAGCAATGGAGATTTCAGCGGCGGAAAATATTACCTGCCATCAGGGCGTTTATGTCTCTGTCACAGGACCTAATCTGGAAACAAAAGCAGAATATAAGTACCTGCGTATTATTGGGGGCGATGCTGTAGGAATGAGTACCGTGCCGGAAGTGATTGTGGCTAACCACATGAGTGTTCCTGTATTTGCTATTTCGGTATTGACGGATGAAGGGTTTCCGGAAGTACTGCAGCCTGTGAGTTTAGAAGAGATTCTGGCGACTGCAAGAGCAGCAGAGCCTAAAATGACAAGAATATTGAGCCAGTTAATCTCTACATTATAATGTATAAAATCGTTGTTTTATTTTGTGTAAGCTGGATGTTTTTCGGAGTGAATCAGGGCTTTGCCCAGGATTTAAAAACATCAGTGAATCAGAATAAAGAATTGGACTCGCTGCGGAACAAGCTGGAAAATGGGAAGGACTCGGTAGTTTTTACCTCAAAATACGTTAGGTATACTACGTTAAAACTGACAAAGGATAGCATCCAGACGGTACCATTGGATACGAGTTTAAGAGGAATACAAAACTTTAGTCCGATAGAACAGCCACGCAGGCCTACCATTAATACGGGAAATGTGGGCCTGGCTGCCAGGGCATTGCTTTTTGAACCTTCAAAGACAATCGGATTTGATCCCGGTTTTCATTCACTTGACTGGTATGCATTGGGGCATGACGATATCAAATATTATCAGGCGAGAACACCTTTTACGAACCTGTATTATGCAGGTCAGTACAGTGGTGATGCTGAACAATTATTTAGAGTTACACATTCGCAGAATGTGAAGAAGAATTTTAATGTAGGTGCAAGTTACAATAGGATAGGGGCGAATGGTCTGTATACCCGTCAGCGTGGCGATGTATTAAACGGTACATTTTTTACCTGGTACACTTCTCCCAATAAACGATACACTTTGTTTGCCAATGCGATTTTCAATACGCTCAAAGCATATGAAAACGGATCTACCCGGAACGACAGTATTTTTACCAGCAAGGCCTTTGGGATAGACAGGGTAGCGGAAACAGTAAGGTTATCCAATTCCAGACAAATTTATCGTAAGAATACTTTCCTGTTGAAACAGACCTACTTTATTGGTCGCATAGACACGTTGGATCAGGAAATCACAAAAAAGATATTGCCTACAAACAAAATCTCCTACAGTCTGAGATATGATAAAGACTCTTATGCTTTTCAGAAAAATGAATCTGACGACCGTACAGTAATCCCTGCAGGTTTGCGGGATCTTGTGTTTACCAATGACAGTACTTCTGTAAAGCATATCCAGAATGAATTCATCTATAGTTTCTTTTTGCGTGGTAAATCCAGCGCTGTAATTAAAAATGAGTTGAAGATCGATGCAGGAATCAGGCATGATTACTATGATTATAGTCAGACCCTGGGCCTGGTTAACAAAACGTATTTTTATAAGAACACCAAAGCTTTTCAAAACGTAACCTTGCTGGGTAATGCAGGTTACCGCTTAAGTGACAGGATAGATCTGAATGTGAATGTACAGCAAATCTTTCAGGGAAGGCAGGCGGGAGATTACCTGTATGAAGCGAAAAGCAATGTGCTGCTGAGCAGAAGTGCCGGCAGGATTATCCTTGGTGCATATATGCAGAATAAGTCGCCCGAAGAAGTGTATGTGCGTTATTTCGGAAACCACTACAGGTGGTTACACGGTGATGCGGAAGCATCTGAAGCAGCAGATTTCGGACAGACAGAAATAGTTAAGTTCGACAGAACCAAAACAGTGAACCTTTCCTTTAAATATATCAATGATCAGTTGAAGTTAGATGCGACTGCAGAATATTTTCTGATCAACAAATATCTTTATTTTATGCAGGATAATTCTGATGTGGATTCTACTACCATCAGACCAGCTCAGGTGGATGGCAGTATCAACATGCTGAAGTTATCCGTGGGGAAAAAATTCAAATTCGGTAAGTTCAACCTTGAAAGTTATCTGGTCTACCAGAAAACCGACAACCAGAATATTTTGCGTACACCGGAAGTGTATACCTTTCATAGTTTTTTCATCGATCAGACCTTCTTTAAGGTGTTGAAAACGAATATAGGATTTGACCTGCGTTACAATACCAAATATGCAAATTACTCATATTCTCCTGCGGCAAGTCAGTTTTATGTGAACAGCAGAACACAAACCTTTGATACCTATCCTGTAGTTGATGTGTGGTTGCGCGCTAGCTTAAGAAAGGCCAATATCTTCCTGAAGTACGATTATGCCAATCAGGGACTGCTTTCTAAAGGATATTATACGGTAAACAAATACCCGATGCAGGACAGGTTAATGAAGTTCGGCGTAAGCTGGAACTTCTACGATTAATTATGTTTTCTGGTGCTTTTTCTTTGCCGCCGGAAATAATACGTTGTTCAGAATTAACCTGTATCCCGGGGAATTCGGATGAAGATTCAGGTCAGTGGGGGGATCGCCCACTGCATGCTGGTAGTCCTCAGGATCGTGACCCCCATAATAAGTAAACTGACCTTTCCCAACTTCGCCATGGAGATACCTCACTTCTGAGGCGCCTTTATTCTCGCCCAGTACCGTGATGCCTGGTTTAACCAGTGTCTTCCTGAAAGCTGTGGTCTGGCCCATAAATCCTTTGATTACTTTCTCATGGTTTTGCGTTAGCATAGTAGGTACCAGATCCCATTTTGCGGAGAAGTCAAACAAGGTAAAATAATCATTGCTTTGCGTAAAATTCCTGGTCTGTGTAACATCAATATCCGAAAACTCATAATTTGCCGGGTTCTGGTCGAGCCTGAAATCTTTAAAAGCGAAGGTGCTGTTAAAATTCAGTTTTGCCTGCGCATTCGGATCGGCCGCATCCCCATCAAACATACTCGCACAAATGTCTACTCCTTCCGCGCTCAGTGCAATATCAAAACTATCCGTTGCCGAGCACATGGCAAACAGGAAACCGCCGCCCGCACAGAATTCGCTCATCTTTTTTGAAACGGCAAGTTTCATCTGTGAAACTTTTTCAAAGCCGTTTCTTTTTGCTGTGGTTTCCTGTTGCTTAACATCATCCCGATACCAGGAAACATTTCTAAAGGCACTCCAAAAACGACCATATTGCCCGGTGAAGTCCTCATGGTGTAAATGCAGCCAGTCGTATCCCACCAATTTATCCCTTAATACTTCATCATCATAAACTACGTCATAAGGTATTTCCGCATAGGTAAGCACCATCGTCACTGCATCATCCCAGGGCAGTTTACTCTTTGGCGAATACACTGCTATTTTGGGTGCTTTTTCAAGCTTGACGATTTCCATATTTACATCAGGATCGCTGATTTCATTCAATATGCCGGTAACTTTCCCGTCGGCAATCACCTCATAAGAAACCCCTCTGGTTTTACATTCATCTTCCACAGCTTTATTGTATTTGATTAAAAAACTGCCCCCTCTGTAATTCAATAGCCAGCTGACTTCAGCATTTTGTTTAATGCTCCAGTAGGCAATACCATAGGCTTTAAGATGGTTCTTCTGCTCTTCGTCCATATTGACCAGAATGGAAGATGCCTTTGTGGCCAGACTGCAAGCCATACACAGTAAAATCAGCATATATTTATTCATACCGCGGGTTCTGTTTTATTGATTATTCCGCCTGTATTTGTTGAAAATCTCCGGCGGAATAAGGAAGATTTTAAAAGCTGTAACGTACGAATCTAATTTTTTAGCGCAGATTATTAAAATAATAATCTGATTAAACGTTAAAAATCAATCATAATATATACATTTATTGGTCATACAGGTTTTTAAACCTTTAGTTTATCTAGTCATTTCATTTTACTAAATTTGACATCTACAAAAAAAGAATATGAGCAAAGCAATAATAAAGACTGAAAAAGGCGACATGACTGTCGAATTTTTTGATAAAGACGCACCGAAAGCGGTTGCAAATTTTAAAAAATTAGCAAGCGAAGGATTCTATGATGGCATCGCATTCCACCGTGTTATTCCAAATTTCATGGTACAAGGCGGATGCCCTAATTCAAAAGATCCTGCAAAAGCGCACCTTGCTGGTACAGGTGGCCCGGGTTACAAAATTGACTGCGAAACTGACGGTGAAAACCAATACCATGACCGTGGTGTATTGTCAATGGCACACGCAGGTAGAAATACTGGCGGTTCACAATTTTTTATCTGCCATAGCAGAGCAAATACTGCTCACTTAGACAGAGTGCACACTGTGTTTGGTAAGGTAATTGAAAATGTAGATATCGTTGATGATATCAGACAGGGAGATAAAATTTTAACCATTGAAGTGTTAGCAGATTAATTATGAATTTAAGAGGAATTGTAGCCGTTTCCGGCAGACCAGGTTTATTTAAACTTGTTGGACAAAATAAAGCAGGTTATGTACTGGAGGGTTTAGATGCTCAAAAAGTTAAAATTGTAACTAGCATTTCTTCAACTAAACTGGCTTCATTAGAAGATATCACCATCTATGGTGAAGATGAAGATTTGAAACTGATTGACGTACTGGCAAATATTGCTGCGGTAGAAGGAGATGTTCCTGATGCTAAAGCAGATGCTGCGGTATTGAGAGCTTTATTTATCGATGTAGCTCCGGGGCATGATCAGGAGAAAGTTTATACTTCAGACATGAAGAAAATCGTTACCTGGTATCACTTATTAAAAGATCTTCCGTTATTCAGTGAAGCTGCACCTGGTGCAGCCGAAGCACAGGAAGCTGGAAAATCTGAAGAGAAGGTAGAGAAAAAGGTTAAAGCAACGCCTAAGCCTTCAAATGCTAAAGCACCAAGCAAAACTGCTCAGCCAGCTAAAAAAGCTAATATGACAAGCAAAAAAGGAGTTTAATATTTCTTGTCAGCATAAAAAAACCGGATCAGCAATGATCCGGTTTTTTTACTGCCCTTTTCTACCACTATAGATAGAACCATATCAATAAGAAGGCTATTATTGAAACGATGATAGCGATGGTCATGTTCCAGCGACCGCCACTGGGGCGACTTCTGAATTTGTATTTTCTTTTAAAATCTGATGGTTGCATATATTTCCTTTCTTATCTAAAGATGCATAAATTAAAATATTCCATAATTTTATTATTCATGATGGTAAGGTTCGCCTTTTAAGATACTGAATGCACGATACAGTTGTTCTACAAAAAACAGACGTACCATCTGATGGGAGAAGGTCATGTCTGAAAGTGAAATACTTCCATTTGCTCTTTTATAAACGCTCTCATCAAATCCATAGGGGCCGCCAATAATGAATACCAATTGCTGAACACTGCCGATCATTTGTTTGTTTAAATAATCAGCAAACAGGACAGAAGTGTATTTCTTACCTTTCTCATCCATGAGTATAACTGTATCCAGGTTACTGATCTGTTTGAGGATCAATTCAGCTTCTTTCGACTTCTGTTGTGCCTGGGTAAGGTTCTTGGTGTTTTTAATATCTGGAATAATCACAAAATTAAATCCTATATAATGCTTTAAGCGGCCAAGATATTTTTCTATTCCTTCTATCAGGTATTTATCTTCAGTTTTTCCGACAGCGAGTAAGGTAATCTTCATTCTTTTGATCAGGTTATGATGTTTTGTCTATATTTAGAATTTTAGAGAATGATCAAAGATATGGTAAAATCGAAAGATAGCATTTTAAAGGACTATCAAAATAGTGTAGGCATTCAGGAGACGCTTATATCCACCTTAAAAAAGACCTTGAATAACATTTCCTTATTGCGCCTGGCTTTATTCCTGGCAGAGATTATCCTGATCAGCATTGTTATCAGTACCGGATATCATTGGATACTCGGCTTGCTGATGTTTGTGCCGGTCATTTGTTTTATGTTGCTGGTTAAACGTCAGACTGCAGTACAGCAGGAACTGAATTATGCAGAAAAGCTATTATTTATCTTTCAGAATGAAGTGGCCGTTATCGCCGGTGGCAAAAATGGCTATAAACATGGCGGGGCATTCGCCGATGAACTCCATCCTTATTCTTCAGATCTGGATATTTATGGCAGCGGCTCCTTATATGCACTGGTTAACCGCTCAAATACAATAAATGGCATGAAAATATTGGCAGATACACTCGGTAAACCCACTAAGAGATTAAATATTACCGACCGGCAGCAGGCTATCGCAGAGCTGACCAGGCATATCGACCAGACCTTCCATTTCAGGGCAGGATTGCAAAATCATCAACCAGAGCAGCTGGAGATAATTGAAGAAAAACTGACACATCAGATGCCCGCACAGCTGACATTTATCCACCACAAAATATTACGGCTCTACACACAGATTGCACCTGTATTTTCTATCGGTTTGCTGGTATTGGGCAGTGTTTTTGGTGGTGCTTTCTGGCAGGCTCTTGCTGCGGTTTTGCTGTTTAATTCTGCGCTGACTTTTTTCTATCTGAAGCAGATTAACCAGGTTTATTATGGTTTCAGTGGGAGTTCAAGTTTATTGAATGCGATTTCCGGTACCATTAAATGGACAGAAGAGGTAAAGTGGGAGAGTAGTTATATCAAAAGTTTTTTTAAACATGAGGCTAATGACGTTCCTTTAAGCAAACAGATCAAAGAACTATCGGGTATTATCCAGTCATTTGACGTGCGGCTGAATTTTCTTCTGGCGGCTTTATTTAATGTTTTCCTCTTGTGGGATTTCAGGTGTACCATGAAACTGGACAGCTGGCAAAGGCGCTCATCCGCACTTTTGATCGGCGGACTATATACCATCAGTCAGTTTGAAGAACTGATTTCTTTTGCGACTTTAAATTATAATGAGCCTGAATGGGTTTTTCCTGCTATTACGGAGACTTTTGAATTAAAGGCTAGCGGAATTGGGCATCCACTGATTGAGGCCGGTAAAAGGGTAATAAATGATTATGAGTTTAATATAAATCCGACTGTAGATATTATAACAGGTTCCAACATGGCTGGTAAAAGTACATTTTTGCGGACGGTAGGGATCAATATGGTACTCGCCTTTGCCGGAGCTCCTGTCTGTGCCACCGAAATGAAGGTTTCTTTCTTTGAGATGCTGACCTATATGCGGATCAAGGATTCATTAAATGACCAGACTTCCACTTTCAAGGCAGAGCTGAACCGCTTAAAGATGATTTTGGCTGGCGTGAGGGAGAAGGCACATCCATTGGTCTTAATTGATGAAATGTTGCGCGGTACCAATAGCAAGGACAAATATCTGGGCTCAAAAGTGTTTATTCAGAAGATGATTGTCGAGCAGACGCCAGCACTTTTTGCCACGCATGATCTTCAGTTATCAGAAATGGTAGAAGATGCGCCTGCCCTGATCCGGAATTATCATTTCGATATACAGTTAGCAGAGAGTGAGATGCACTTTGATTATAAATTGAAAGATGGGGCCTGTAGAACCTTTAATGCAGCTATCTTATTAAAGGAAATAGGGTTGAGCTTTAATCCGGATGAACACATTGCGTAAGACACGTTATTATAACATAATATAAAATTAACACCAAATGTCCATCTTGCCTGTTATAAAAAATAGATATGATCAAAGCCTCTGATTTCGGTAAAGATTTCTCCTGGGGAGTAGCTACAGCTGCTGCGCAGATTGAAGGTGCGGCAGATATGTATGGCAAGGGACCATCAATATGGGATACCTTTTCTAAAAGATCCGGAAAGATCAAAAAGGGGCATCACCCTGCTATGGCTTGTGATTTCTATCATCGCTATAATGAAGATATTGCATTGGTGAAGTTGCTTGGTTTTTCTGTTTTCAGATTTTCTATTTCCTGGCCAAGGATTCTTCCTTATGGTGATGGACTTGTTAACGAAGAGGGGATCCGGTTTTATCACAATGTGATTGATGAATGTCTGGAGCAGGGATTAATTCCCTATATAACGCTTTACCATTGGGATTTGCCAGAGGCACTGGAGGAAGAAGGGGGCTGGACAGCTTTTGGTATCAATACAGCATTCAACGCTTTTGTATCGGTTTGCGCTAAAACTTATGGCGATAAAGTAAAGAACTGGATAGTGCTCAATGAACCTTTCGGTTTCACTTCCCTGGGTTATATGCTGGGCGTGCATGCGCCGGGCAAAACAGGATTGACCAATTTCTTTTCTGCGGTGCATCATACGGCAATTGCTCAGGCTGACGGCGGAAGAATACTGCGTGCAGAGATCTCCAATGCAAATATTGGCACAACTTATTCCTGTTCAGAAATTCTTCCCTATACACAAAGTGAGTCGGATGTTTTAGCAGCTTCACGTGTGGATTGCCTGATGAACAGGTTATTTATAGAACCGGCACTCGGAATGGGCTACCCGGGGCAGGACTGGGAGGTCATGGAAAAGTTCTCTGTCTCACACTCTACCTGGAGGCATACGGAGCGACTTACATTTGACTTCGACTTTATAGGTCTGCAGAACTACTTTCCGCTGACCATTAAATA
Source organism: Pedobacter sp. MR2016-24 (assembly GCF_026239655.1). Lineage (GTDB taxonomy): Bacteria > Bacteroidota > Bacteroidia > Sphingobacteriales > Sphingobacteriaceae > Pedobacter. Next base: position 700,257 of record NZ_JAPIVO010000001.1, read on the forward strand.
CAATGCATTTATTCCCGTGATACAAGCGTGGGAAGTGAAAGCAAAAAGTAGAAAAAGACCTCATACTGCCATGGGCTGGGAAATCAATGCTGATTCTTTTTATAATATCATCAAGCAGTTCGCTGCCTATCCCAAGATAAAAAAACTGATGATCACTGAAAATGGTGCGGCATATCATGATAAATTAGTCGATGGAAAGGTAGACGATGAAGACCGCATCTCTTATTTTAAATTATACCTGGCGGCGGTGTTAAAGGCAAAAAAGGAGGGCGTAAATATTACAGGTTATATGGCCTGGACCTTAATGGATAATTTTGAATGGGCAGAAGGTTTTAATGCGCGGTTCGGACTGATTTATAATGATTTTAAGACCCAGCAGCGGACTATAAAATCTTCCGGTTACTGGTGGCAGGATTTTCTAAAGAAATAAGGGCATAAAAAAAAGCTCCCGATGATATTTAATCCCGGGAGCTTTTTTGTAAAGGTATTGATACTATTGAGCTACTTGTCTGCGGATAATGTTCAATGCACCACCGGCTTTGAACCATTCAATTTGTTGTGCATTGTAACTATGGTTTACAACAATTTCCTCAACAGTTCCATCAGCGTGGTTTAACACAACTGTTAAAGGAACGTTAGGTGTGAAAGTCGTTAATCCAACAATATCAATTGTATCATTTTCAAGAATCTTATCATAATCTTCCTTGTTATGGAAGGTTAATCCAAGCATACCTTGTTTTTTAAGATTTGTTTCGTGGATACGTGCAAATGATTTTACCAATACTGCGCGAACACCAAGGTGACGGGGCTCCATTGCAGCATGCTCACGTGAAGAACCTTCACCGTAATTTTCATCACCTACAACGATCGTTCCTACACCTGCTGCTTTATAAGCACGTTGTGTAGCCGGAACCGGGCCGAATTCACCAGTTATCGCATTTTTAACATCATCAGTTTTATCGTTGAAGTAGTTTACAGCACCGATAAGCATGTTGTTAGAGATATTATCCAGGTGACCTCTGAATTTTAACCATGGTCCAGCCATAGAAATATGGTCAGTAGTACATTTTCCTTTAGCTTTTATCAGCAGTTTCAGACCTTTCAGGTCTGTACCTTCCCAAGGCGTAAACGGATCAAGCAACTGCAGTCTGCTGGAAGTTTCAGAAACTAAAACCTGAACTCCGGATCCGTCTGCTGCTGGTTGCTGGTAACCTGCATCTTCAACAGCGAAACCTCTTGGAGGCAATTCATATCCTGAAGGTTCATCCAGTTTAACCTGCTCACCATTTGCATTGGTCAGTGTATCAGTCAATGGATTAAAGCTTAAATCTCCCGCAATAGCTAAAGCTGTTACCAGTTCCGGAGAACCAACAAAAGCGAAGGTATTAGGATTTCCGTCAGCACGTTTAGCGAAGTTACGGTTAAACGAGTGAACGATTGTATTGCGTTCCTGTTTCTCTGCACCTACTCTGTCCCACATACCAATACACGGTCCGCATGCATTTGTAAATACTTTAGCGCCAATCTGCTGGAAAACATCCATGAAACCATCGCGTTGAATTGTATAACGAATTTGCTCTGATCCGGGATTGATACAATATTCAGCCTTAGCTGTTAAGCCTTTTTCCGCAACTTGTTTAGCAATACTTACTGCTCTTGAAATATCTTCGTAAGAGGAGTTGGTACAAGAACCAATCAAACCCACATCAATTTTCATTGGCCATCCGTTAGCAGCAGCCACTTCTTTCATTTTTGAAATAGGTGTAGCTAAATCCGGAGTAAATGGTCCGTTCAGATATGGTTCAAGTGTAGAAAGATCAATTTCAATAATCTGATCAAAATATTTTTCAGGCTCTGCATAAACTTCAGCATCACCAGTTAAATGTTCTTTTATCTCGTTGGCAGCATCAGCCACATCAGCTCTGTTGGTTGCACGTAGATAACGCTCCATGCTCTCATCATAACCAAATGTTGAAGTTGTTGCACCAATTTCAGCACCCATATTACAAATTGTGCCTTTACCAGTACAGCTCATACCTGTAGCACCTTCACCGAAGTATTCAACAATAGCACCAGTACCACCTTTTACAGTAAGGATACCCGCAACTGTTAAGATAACGTCTTTTGCCGAAGTCCAGCCGCTTAATTTGCCTGTCAGTTTAACACCAATTAGTTTTGGAAATTTAAGCTCCCATGGTAAACCAGCCATTACATCACAAGCATCAGCACCACCAACACCTATCGCAACCATTCCTAAACCACCAGCATTTACAGTATGTGAATCTGTTCCTATCATCATACCACCCGGAAAAGCATAGTTTTCTAATACTACCTGGTGGATAATACCTGCACCTGGTTTCCAGAAGCCGATACCATATTTGTTAGATACAGACGCAAGGAAATCAAAAACTTCTTTACTTTCTGTGTTTGCAGCAGGTAAATCCTGTTCTGCACCATATTTTGCAGTGATCAGGTGATCACAATGTACAGTTGAGGGTACCGCAACTTTCGGTCTTCCAGCCTGCATAAACTGCAATAATGCCATTTGGGCAGTTGCATCTTGCATAGCTACACGGTCAGGTGCAAAATCTACATAGTCTGTACCTCTTACGTACGAAGTATTTGTATTTTCATCCCAAAGGTGAGTGTATAAGATTTTTTCTGAGAGTGTTAAAGGTCTGCCTACTAGTTTACGTGCCGCCTCAACGCGGGGGCCAAAGTTTGCATACACCTTTTTGATCATTTCAATATCAAAAGCCATTGATAATATGTGTTAAAAGGTAATATATTAAAATTATTTGTAGCGAATTTACAAAAAAAAACAGGGTAGGGCCATCATATGTAAATCATTATATTATTTATATAAGTTCTAAATAAATTACAGATTCATCCGCTATAATTCCTCCACCTGTCCGGTATTGGACGCAGCTGTTCATTAACGGACAGGAAAAGCAAGTCCTTCGGTATTAAGGTGTTGATAAACAATTGTTTATTAACTTATTTGGTTTTGGCTTGAACTTGGCAGACGTCTTCAAAATTAGAGCGTACGAAATTGATAACCCGCTTCCGTTAAGAACTTAAGTGTGGCCGGAAGTGAAAATTTTAACCGGTCGAATGCTTTTATGCTGTCATGAAAAACTACGATGGATCCATTTCTCGTATTGTGGATTACGTTCTGATAACATTTCTCAGGAGAGAGGTTGATATCAAAGTCGCCGCTCAATACATCCCACATGATAATATTGAGTGAAGGATCAATAGCTTTCAGTTGTCTGATCTGCGATTTTTTGATTCTTCCGTAAGGGGGGCGGAAGAGATGTGTATTGGTGAGTTGCTGACATTGATTGAAATTTTGAATATAATCACTGTCGTTTGTTTTCCAGCCCCTCAGGTGGTTAAATGTGTGGTTGCCAATGGCATGTCCGTCAATTTTAATTTGTTCAAAAATATGCGGATGCTTATTTATATTGTCGCCAATACAGAAGAAAGTTGCTTTGCAGCCAAAGCTTTTTAAAGTATTTAAAACAAAGTCTGTAACAAGCGGTATAGGTCCGTCGTCAAAGGTTAAATAAACGACTTTGTCGAGGCGGCTTTTGTTCCATACTAAAGATGGGTAATACCATTTTAATAGAAGAGGAGATTTAACCAGATACATAGCCAAATGTAAGAAATAACAAATGGTTGCTAATGGAAAAATTACAAAATGAAATAGTTGTTTATCTTAATATTGTGAAATTAAAATTATGAATATGTTTACCAACAATAGCCTGCTGTCAAAACTTACATTCGCCGTTTCTTTTGTCATCGTAACCATAGGCTTGTCCAGTAGTGCCAGTGCCCAGGAAACAATTACCATTCAGCAGGCCGTTGAGCGCATGTTACAAAATAACCTGAACATTAAACAGGCAGCGCTAAACGTTTCCACTGCTGCTGTAAACTTACAGCAATCGAAGGCCGCAGTTTATCCTTCTTTAAATGGGAGTGCCAGTTCTAACCTTTACTTTGGACGTAGTGCAAACCCGACTACAGGTCTGGTAGTTTCACAGAACTCTTTCCAAGGTGACGGGGGACTGAATACCTCGGTAGATGTATTTGGCGGTTTAACAAAAGTGAACCAAATCAAACAGAACAAGATATTACTTGCTGCGGGCAACAGCAACCTGGATAAAATTAAAAATGATCTCACGTTACAAGTAGTGACTGCCTATTTCCAGGTTGTATACAATGTTGATCTGTTAAGAGCATCTAAGGAACAATTAATCGTCGCACAGCAAACTCAGGAAAGAGAAGAAGCCTTATTAGAGGCGGGAAATAAAACTATAGCAGATGTTTCGCAGGCCAAAGCTCAGGCGGCTACTGCAGAATTGAATGTAACAAATGCGCAAAATCAGCTGACCATTTCCTATCTGACTTTATCTCAACTGATGGAAATGAGAGCAGACTCTGATAATTATGTGGTTGTTGCACCGACTGTTGAGGAAGTGGCCATGGCACAGAAAAGTTATAATGTAAATGAAGTTTATAATGCTTCTTTATCTATTTTTCCTGATATCAAATTGGCCCAATTGAATCGTGAAGCAGCTGAGAAAGGAATTAGTGTGGCAAAAGGTTCACTATATCCCAGATTATCATTAGGCGCAGGTTTGGGTTCCAGGTTTTATTATGGTCTGAACTCGCTAAGTTCAGATCCGAATTTCAATACACAGATTGATAATAACTTATATAAATCCATCGGTTTTAATCTCCAGATCCCTATTTTTAACGGATTACAAGCTAAATCAAATGTGAAAAGAGCAAGAATTGATTACGAAGGATTCAAGCTCCAGGAAAGTCTGGCAAAAAATAACCTAAATAAAGTAATTGCGCAAGCTATTGCCGATCTGCGCGCTGCGGGAAGCCGGTATGGATCTACGCAAAATACATTTAATGCGCAAAAAGATGCTTTCAATGTAATCGAACAGCGGTATAATGTAGGTTTGGTGAATTCACTGGACTATAATACAGCAAGAACAAACAGGAACAAAGCAGAGATAGATTTTATACAGGCCAAATACGATGTGGTATTCAGGTCTAAAGTAATAGATTATTACCTGGGCAAGCAGATTAACTTTTAACCCTATACAAACAAAAAACACAAACAAATGAAACTGAAACATATCCTTATTGCGGTTGGTGTGCTTATCGCCTTACTTGTAGTAGCAAAATTGACAGGGTTAATTGGCGGAGAAAAGATAGAGAAAGTCACCATAGAAAAAGCAGAAAGCAGAAAAGTAACAGAAACGGTTACTGCCAGCGGTAAAATACAGCCTGAAACTGAGGTTAAATTGAGTTCTGAAGTATCCGGAGAGGTGGTTGAGTTATTAGTTAAAGAAGGTGATGTGGTTAAAAAAGGTCAGCTGCTCTTTAAAGTAAGACCAGACATCTTAAAGTCGGGTTATGACAGGGCGAGTGCTTCCTACAATTCTCAGCGTGCCAGTGTTGGTTCTGCCGAACAGCAACTCAAACAATCGCAGGGGACCTTCGCTAATGAGGAAGGCATCTATAAAAGAAATGTAGAGCTTTTTAAAAAGAAAGTGATATCAGTTGCGGAATTTGATGCAGCAAAAGCAGCTTATTCTACAGCAAAAACAAGTTTGGAAGGTGCTAAACAATCATTAATTGCAGCTAAATTCAACCTTGCACAATCTGGTGCCAATGTTCAGGAAGCAAGTGCTAACCTGGCTAAGGCAACTACTTATGCACCGGTTGATGGAGTGATCTCAAAACTATCTGTAGAGCTCGGAGACAGGATCTTAGGTACTGCTCAGTTTGCAGGAACGGAGATCATGAGGATATCAAACCTGAATTCAATGGAAGTTAATGTGGATGTGAATGAGAATGACATCAACAGGGTGAATGTAGGAGATAGTGCCGCTATTGAAGTAGATGCATTTGCTGATAAAAAGTTCAAAGGTGTAGTGACAGAAATTGCCAGCTCTTCGAAAGATGTGGGCACGGCAACAACCACGGTAGACCAGGTGACGAACTTTGTTGTAAAAGTAAGGATTGCTGCCAACTCTTATTTCGGCGTTAAAGGTGGTGCAAAAGATCTTCCTTCGCCATTCAGACCTGGATTGTCGGCCACTGTTGATATTGAAAGTTCGACGGTAAATAGTTTATCTGTTCCGATTCAGTCTGTTTTCACCAAAGACAATAGCAAAGATAATAAGGAAGCTAAAGAAGGGGATGCAAACAATGATAAGCAGAAATCAAAACTCAATGATAAAACGATCAAACAGTATGTTTTTGTTTATGAAGGAGGAAAAGTAAAGCAGGTTGAAGTGACAACCGGTATCCAGAATGATCAGTACATCCAGATTAAAACAGGTTTAAAAGCAGGTACAGAAGTGGTAAGCGGACCTTATTCAGCCATTCAAAACCGATTGAAAGATGGTGCCAAAGTAGAAAAAACAACTAAGGATCAGTTGTTTGCTCAGCCTGACAAAAAGTAAGTCCATCCACTATCAATAAAATAAGTAATTTGTCCCGGTTTAAAACATTAAGCCGGGATTTTTTATTTATAAATGATGATACCAAAAGTCGCAATGATTGGTGGCGGTAGTTGGGCAACTGCGGTCATAAAAATGCTTTCAGATAACCTTACTGAAAAAGAAATCTACTGGTGGATGCGGGATGCCGATTCCATTGCACATGTGAAGAAGTATAGTCACAATCCAAAATACCTGAGTTCAGTAGAGATTAAGATACCTAAAAACAATATCTCAAATCAGATCAGTGAGATTATAAAACCTGCTGATTATATTATCCTGAATGTTCCTGCCGCTTTTTTAAAAGAAACATTGCGCGATGTTACCCCTGAACTGTTTGCCGGGAAGAAAATTGTTTCTGCGATCAAAGGGATCGTTCCGGATGAAAATCAAATCATCGGTGAATTTATCCATGAAAAATTTAAAGTACCGCTGTCAGATATCCTGGTGATTAGTGGTCCCTGCCATGCAGAGGAGGTCGCATTGGAGAAACTTTCTTATTTGACTATTGCCTCTACTAATATTGGAAGTGCCGGTAGTTTTGCAGCATTATTGAATACGCGTTATATTAAAACCAATGTTTCTGATGATATCTTTGGTACAGAATACGCAGCTGTTTTGAAAAATATCTATGCTGTTGCCAGTGGTATCTGCCATGGCGTCGGGTATGGGGATAATTTTCAGGCCGTACTCATCTCCAATGCGATACGTGAAATAAAGAGATTTGTAGATGCTGTTCATCCTATTGAACGTGATATTAAAGAGTCGGCCTACCTGGGTGATTTATTGGTGACGGCCTACTCACAGTTCAGCAGGAACCGTACTTTCGGTAATATGGTAGGTAAGGGTTATACCGTCAAATCTGCTCAGCTGGAGATGAACATGATCGCCGAAGGTTATTATGCCGCCAGTTGTATGCATGTGATCAATAAAAAATACAATGTCGATATGCCAATCAGCCGTGCGGTTTATGCCATACTTTATGAGCGTCACTCCCCGCAGATTGAAATGAAGCTGCTTACTGAAAAACTGAATTAAAACAAATATATTCCCTCGGATGTTAATGGATATATTGGTTATCATGTAAATCATGCTGCCATAAAACTTAATTACATCACCATGAAAAGGAAGTATTTATTGGGTTTATTAACCCTTGCATTAATTGGTACAGTTTCTTTGTCGGCACAAGCGCAGGAAAAGAAAACAGTAGGCGAAACTATTGATAAAACAGCAACGAAGGTGGGACACAAAACCGCAGAAGTTGCAGTGAAAGGCTCGTCGAAAGTAGCCGATAAAACATACAAAGGTAAAATGGCACCTGATGGCACTAACGTATATATCGATGGTAAAAACAGAAAATATTACGTCAATAAAAAAGGCGGTAAAGTTTATTTAAAAGCTTCGCAAATCAGAAATAAACCTGCTGAGTAATAATCAGGTTATATTATTATTTTATAATCCGGATCCTTCGATCCGGATTTTTTTGTTAATATAGGGTTATGAGAAAAAATGCAGTTGTAATCAGATCACTGTTGTTGATGCTGCTTGCAGAGCTACTTATTGTTCTTCCTGGCGATGGTCAGGTGATTCGGCATCAGCATGCTGCGGTAGTGAGTGCTCATCCTGAAGCATCCAAAGTTGGCGTTGCTATTATGAAACAGGGCGGAAATGCTGTTGATGCTACAGTGGCGGTACAGTTTGCACTTGCTGTCGTTTATCCTAATGCAGGAAATATCGGTGGCGGTGGTTTCCTGGTTTACAGGGGTAATGCAGGGAATACTGATGCGCTGGACTACCGCGAAAAAGCGCCTGGCAAGGCTTCAAAAAATATGTACCTGGATGAGAAGGGAAATGCAATAATAGATAAAAGTCTTTATGGGGCATTGGCATCGGGTGTTCCCGGAACAGTTGCAGGAATGATTAAAGCCCATCAGAAATACGGAAAGCTTAAATGGAAAAAGGATCTGCAGCCGGCCATTGAACTTGCTGAGAAGGGATTTCCAATTACGGCGCAACAGGCAGGTGAATTGAATAAGAACAAAGAGGCATTTTTAAAATACAATAGAATGCCAACGGCTTTTGTAAAAGAAGGTTTATGGAAAGAAGGAGATTTACTCCTGCAGCCTGCTTTAACACGCACGCTGAAATTAATCAGGGATCAAGGAAGATCTGGTTTTTATGAAGGTGCTGTGGCCAATGCAATTGTCACTTCGATGGAGCACACCAAGGGTGTCATTTCTTTAAATGACCTTAAAAATTATCAGGCAATCTGGAGAACACCTATAGCAGGGACATATAAAAATTATAAAGTAATTGCCATGCCTCCGCCATCAAGTGGGGGTATTGCGCTGTTGACCATGCTGAAACAAGTAAGCAACTTCCCTATAAGCAGCTGGGGCTTTCAACGCGACTCTACCGTACAGCTAATGGTAGAAACAGAACGCAGGGCTTATGCAGACAGGGCAAGTTACCTTGGAGACCCTGATTTCTTTAAAGTACCTCAGGTGGCTTTATTGGATGCCAATTATATGATGGGCAGAATGAGGAACCTGAGCTTTGTAAAAGCTACACCCAGCAGCGAGATCAAACCTGGTGTATTACCTGATTATGAGAGCGAGCAAACCACGCATTTCTCCATCGTAGATGAAGAAGGGAATGCTGTTTCTGCAACAACTACATTAAATGGCTCCTATGGTTCATTGGTTGTTGTTGAGGGTGCTGGATTTATTTTAAATAACGAGATGGATGACTTCTCGGTAAAACCGGGTTCCCCAAATATGTATGGACTTGTTGGTGGGCTTGCTAATGCTATAGTGCCCGGAAAAAGAATGCTGAGTTCCATGACGCCTACTATTATAGAACAGGATGGTAAATTACTAATGGTTGTGGGTACACCTGGTGGTTCTACGATCATCACCTCAGTGTTTCAAACGATCCTGAATGTGCTTGAATTTGGACAGGACATGCAGTCAGCAGTTGCGTCACCACGTTTTCATCACCAATGGTTACCTGATGAGGTTTATGTAGAAAGGGGTGCTATTGATGAAGCTACCAGAAAACGACTGGAATTAAAAGGCTATAAGATTGTTGAGCGTGGACCCATGGGCAGGGTAGATGCCATCCTGATCAGAACAGATGGCAGTTTAGAAACAGGCGCAGATCCAAGAGGAAATGATACGGGCCTTGGTTATTAATTGAGAATGATATTAAATAGAAAGGGCCGTCATTACAGACAGCCCTTTGCTAATTATATGGGATGAGATTAAGACCTGCGTCTTCTGTCTCCGCTTCCGCTTCCTTCTCTTCTTCCACTTCCACCGGCATTTCCGCCTTCACGTGGTTTTCCAGAGAAATCTCTGAATCCGCCACCAGCGTTTCCGCCTTCACGTCTTCCGCTTCCGCCTGCACTTCTTCTTTCACCACCGCCATAGCTTTTTCTTTCGCCACCACCAGAACTTCTTCTGTCGCCGCCCCCGCTATAGCTTCTTCTTTCACCACCACCAGATCTTCTTTCACCACCTTCAGGTGCATCACCAGATTTTTCAATCCTTACACTACGGTTGTTGAACTGAACATCCTTAAAGTTAGTGAACAGGGAATCAACAATTGCATTTTCAACTTCAAAGAATGAATACACACCTTTAAGGTCAATTTTACCAATGTTTTTTCCACTGATTTTACCGTTATTACAAACAAAAGATAATAAGTCACCTCTTGTAAACTCATCTACCGAACCTACGTTGATAAACAAACGGGTGTAATCACTGTTTCTTGGACCTCTTGCACCACGTTCTCCGCGCTCGCCACGTTCGTCTGTAGCTGCTGCATTTAAATCAGGTGCATTTTTGTAATACTCTAAAAAGCGGTTAAACTCCAAAGATGCAAAACGTTTGATCACTTCTTCTTTGCTTAATTCAGCAAATTCATCCATGATACGTGGAATGTATTGTTCGATCTGACTTTCGTTTACTTCAACATTGTGAACTTTGTGAACCAAAGAGAACAATTGTTTTTCGCAAACGTCGAAACCTGTTGGCAATTCAGCTTTAGTGAATGGCTTACCAATGATTCTTTCAATCTGACGGATCTTACCTAATTCCTTAGAATTGATGATACAGATAGAGATACCTGTTTTACCAGCTCTTCCTGTACGACCACTACGGTGGGTATAACTTTCAATTTCATCTGGCAATGAATAGTTCACAACGTGAGTCACATTGTTTACATCAATACCACGTGCAGCAACATCTGTTGCAATCAGCAACTGCATGTTACGGTCACGGAAACGCTGCATTACTTTATCACGTTGTTGTTGAGACAAATCACCGTGTAAAGCATCCGCATTGTAACCATCCTTGATCAGGTTCTCTGCAACATCCTGTGTATCCAATTTGGTTTTACAGAATACCACTGCGAAAATTTCAGGGTTGAAATCCACAATACGTTTCAAGGCAGCATATTTATCTCTTGCACGTACTACATAGTACTCATGCTCGATATTTACGTTACCAGTGTTTTTGGTTCCCATGGTTAACTCAGTAGGGTTATCCATGTAATTTTTAGCTATTCTTCTAACCTCAGGAGGCATAGTAGCCGAAAATAACCATGTTTTTTTGTCATCAGGAGTAGTAGACAAAATATCATTGATGTCTTCCTGGAAGCCCATGTTCAACATCTCATCAGCCTCATCAAGTACTACATATTTCACACTTGAGAAATCTATAGCCTTACGGCCAATAATGTCTAACATACGACCCGGTGTGGCTACAACAACCTGTACACCGTTTCTGATCTCACGCAATTGCTGCATAATGTTTGCGCCACCGTAAACGGCAACCACACTAGCACCAGGCGTGTTTTTTGAGTAATTTTTGATGTCGCTAGCAATCTGCAAGCAAAGCTCTCTTGTAGGGCAAAGAATTAGTGCCTGAGGCTTATTTACCTTGAAGTCTATCAGTTCAATTAGCGGCAAACCAAATGCGGCTGTTTTTCCTGTTCCTGTTTGGGCCAAACCAACAAAATCGTTATTGCCCTCTAACAGCACAGGAATAGCTTGCTCCTGAATAGGTGTTGGATTTTCGAAACCTAAATCCTTTACGGCATTAACAACGTCATCACTTATCCCCAATAATTTAAATGGGTTTATCATTCGTAAAATTGTTTTTAAAAAGGTTATGATGCAATCATAAACGTTTATTTGCTCCTTCTGAAGGAAGGTACGCATCTGACGGGATCACTATAACTTTATTATTAAGCCGCAAAGGTACGCTTATTTTTCGGTATTTGTTTGGTACATAACTAAATAAAAAGTAAATAACCTTTATCTTAGTCTGTCGGCCGATCTGATTAGCCGTTCATCATTACTAATACCTCTGATAGCCAGTACACAAAAAAGAATGGAAACGGCAGGCAGATAGGTGCCGGCGTTAAAAGAAGCTCCGTTTATTCCGCCGGGAATAGTTTGCGCATAGTAAGCTGCTCCTGCGATAATAACGATAATGAAGATGATCGCTAAAAGAATGATCCGCTTTTGTAGCGTTCTGTTCTTGAAGTTGAAAATATTGACGAGACAAATCAAACCTGTGAATATGGTAAAGCCAAAAAGTGGCGTATAAGCGGCCAGTTGTTTTGTGCCCTGATTGGCCTTCTGATATAATCCGCCTACCTGAAACCACAATTCTCCTGCACTACCCGTTTTTGTGAGTATGGGTAATATCAGTAATAAAAACAAAGTCAGGCTTGCCAGAAACAGCCATATCGATTGTACTCTTTGTATCATATCAATTCAATAATTTTCAACAAATATATTAAAAGACAGCTAAAGGCCTGTCTTGTTAGCGGAAAAAAGTATTTTTGCAGTCAATTGAATACGCAACGTTTTTTTATAGAATTAGCCTACGACGGAACTGCTTATCACGGATGGCAGATCCAGCCAAATGCCATAACCGTTCAGGAAGAGCTTGATAAGGCACTTTCGGTTTTTTTCAGGCAGAAAGTAGAAACACTGGGCTGCGGCAGAACGGACACGGGTGTACATTCCAGTACATTTTTTGCACACATGGATTTGAATGAGGTGACTGTAGAGCAGGCGGAAAGATCAGTGGGCGGAGTAAACTCACTTTTACCTTATCAGATTGCAGTAAAGCGCATATTTAAAGTCGCAGGTGATGCACACGCACGTTTTGATGCCACCGCGAGATCTTATGAATATCATTTCCATTTCCATAAAGACCCGTTTAAACTTAACCGTTCCTGGTTATACAAATGGAAACTGGATGCAGATGCCATGAATGCCGCTGCGGCATTGTTATTAAATTATAAAGATTTCACCAGTTTCAGTAAGGCAAGTGATACGGCGACAAATAACTGTATAATCACTGAAGCTTATTTCAGGCCTGTAGAGGACGGACTTGTGTTTAAGATTACGGCGGACCGTTTTCTGAGGAATATGGTGCGCGCCGTAGTAGGAACCTTAATCCTGATTGGCCGGAAAGAAATCAGCGTGGCAGAACTGGTAGAAATTATAGAGAGTAAAAATCGCAGTAAAGCTGGTCAGTCCGTACCTGCATGTGGACTTTATCTCGTAAATGTTATATATCCTTACGTCAAATAAAATATGTCTAAAATAACGGGTGATGCTTTTAATGTAAGTTTATTGAAAAGGGTTTTTCAATATGTGAAGCCCTATCGGAGAATCTTTATCTGGTCAGTGATCCTGACTATCCTGCTCGCTGTAGTAGCACCGGTAAGACCTTTTCTGATTAAATATACACTTGATAATTACATTCTGAAAGGTCAATATAGTGGCCTGGTGATGATGACAGTAGTCATGCTGGTATTGCTTGTCGTGCAAAGCGTGATACAGTATAGCCATACACTGCTCACCAATACGCTCGGACAGTCGGCTATCCGCGATTTGCGGATCAACGTATTCAATCATATTACCAAACTCAGACTTAAGTTTTTTGATAAAACACCCATTGGCCAGTTGATTACACGTACCGTGTCTGACCTGGAGACCATCTCTGATATCTTTTCTGAGGGATTGATTGTAATTATCGGTGATATCCTGCAGGTCATTGCCATTATTGGCGTGATGTTGTATGCCGACTGGAGCCTAACGCTGATGGTTTTGCTGCCCATGCCTTTGCTGATTATGGCGACTTCAGTCTTTCAAAAATCAATTAAATCTGCTTTTCAGGAAATCAGGACGGAAGTCTCTAACCTGAATACGTATTTACAGGAACATATTACCGGGATATCAATCATCCAGTACTTTGCAAGGGAAGAACAGGAGTACCGGAAGTTTAAAAAGATCAATTCGCGTTACCGCGATGCGAACATCCGGTCAAATTGGTACTATTCTATTTTCTTTCCGGTAGTAGAAGTGATTTCTGCAATGTCATTAGGCCTACTGGTCTGGTACGGCGCCAGAAGTATCTTATCAAAACCACTGGATGTTACACCTGGAACGATAGCCGAATTTATCTTGTATATCGGTATGCTCTTCAGGCCTATCCGGGAACTTGCGGATAAATTCAATACACTCCAGATGGGTATGGTAGGAGCAGAGCGGGTATTTAAAGTGCTTGACACCAACGAGAAGACGGTCAATAATGGTGTGTATACACCTGAAAAGATGAAAGGTGCCATTTCATTTGATCGGGTGTGGTTTGCGTATAACGATGAAAACTTTGTACTGAAAAATCTGTCTTTCACTGTGAAGGCCGGGCAAACGATCGCCATGGTTGGCGCAACGGGCGCCGGAAAATCCTCTACCATCAATATTCTCAATCGTTTTTATGACATACAGCAGGGGGAGATCAAAATTGACGGCGTAAACATAGACGATTATGAATTGTCTTATCTCCGTAACAAGATCGCTACAGTTCTGCAGGATGTATTTCTCTTTTCGGATACGATTTTCAACAATATTACTCTGAATAATCCATCTGTTACCATGGAGGAAGTGGTGGATGCGGCTAAAAAAGTGGGTGCGCACGACTTTATCGAACGCCTCCCGGGCGGCTACCAATACAATGTGATGGAGCGCGGGGCAACGCTTTCTGCCGGACAGGCACAGCTGATTTCTTTTATCAGGGCATTGGTTTATAACCCTTCGATTTTAGTTTTAGATGAGGCTACATCGTCCGTAGACACAGAAACGGAGATGCTGATTCAGAATGCAATAGACCGGTTGATGAAAGGCAGGACCTCCATCGTCATTGCACATCGCTTGTCCACTATCCAGAAGGCAGATCAGATTATTGTGCTGGATAAGGGAGAAATTAAGGAAATAGGCAATCACCAGGAATTGCTGAAGCTTGATGGCTACTACAGGAGGCTGTATGATTTGCAATTTAATTCCGTCGGTATAGCTAAATAGTTAAATGTTTGAATTGCATTTGGCAATCCATGCAATAATCTTAGATTTGCATAAAAAAATATAGATACATGAGTGTTTTAGTAAATAAAGATTCAAAAGTAATTGTACAAGGTTTTACCGGAAATGAAGGTACTTACCATGCTTCACAAATGATAGAATACGGCACTGACGTAGTTGGCGGGGTAACTCCTGGTAAAGGCGGACAAACTCATTTAGACAGACCGGTTTTTAACACGGTTAAAGATGCGGTTGATCAGGCTGGCGCCAATGTATCTATCATCTTTGTTCCACCTGCATTTGCTGCAGATGCTATTATGGAAGCTGCTGAGGCTGGAATTAAAGTTATTGTATGTATTACTGAAGGTATCCCTACAAAGGATATGATTCAGGTAAAAGAATATATTTCTGACAAGGACTGTCGTTTAATCGGACCTAACTGTCCTGGAATTATCACTGCTGATGAGGCTAAAATTGGTATCATGCCAGGCTTTATCTTCAAAAAAGGAACAGTTGGTGTTGTATCTAAATCAGGAACGCTTACTTACGAAGCTGTTGATCAGATCGTGAAAGCTGGTTTTGGTATTACTACAGCTATCGGTATCGGTGGAGATCCGATCATTGGTACAACTACAAAAGAAGCTGTTGAACTTTTAATGAATGATCCTGAAACTGAAGGTATCATCATGATTGGTGAAATTGGTGGTGGTATGGAAGCTGAAGCTGCGCTTTGGATTAAAGAAAACGGTACTAAACCCGTTGTCGGTTTCATTGCTGGTCAGACTGCTCCTGCGGGACGTAGAATGGGTCATGCTGGTGCTATCGTTGGTGGTGCTGATGATACTGCTGCTGCAAAAATGAAAATTATGGCAGAATGTGGTATTCATGTAGTGGAAAGCCCGGCTGAAATTGGAATCACAATGGCTGGATTATTGAAAAAATAATCGCTGACCTAAAATTATACAGGCCTGCACATTGAAAAATGCTGCAGGCTTTTTTGTGTTCCTGATTTGTCAGTTTAATTTGACAGCATGCTAAAAACTTTGCATATCCGTTAAGCGTATGTATGGTTATCAATATCATATAAAACCACATCAAATGAAAAATATAATTAACAGATCGCTGCTATTGGGCGGGCTCTTTTTTTTAAGCAGTCTGGTTGCCTGTGCGCAGCAACCTAAGAAAGCCGAACCAAAAAATACAACAGGTAAAATGGAATGGAATAAATTAACAAAGGAAGAAGAAGATGTAATTGTTCGTAAGGGAACAGAATATCCCGGTACGGGCAAATTGCTGAACAATACGGCGAAGGGAACTTACACATGTAAACGCTGTAATGCGCCTTTATATCGCTCGGAATCAAAATTTGAATCTGAATGCGGCTGGCCAAGTTTTGATGATGAGATCAAAGGGGCTGTCATCAGAATACCTGATGCTGACGGGTCCAGGACCGAAATCGTGTGTGCAAATTGTAAAGCCCATCTGGGTCACGTATTCCTTGGAGAAGGTTTTACCGCCAAGAATACACGTAATTGTGTGAACTCAATTTCAATGAATTTTGTGCCTGATAAATAGCACAATTGTGATGTGAAATTTCATAAACGCCCGATGATCAATTCATTGGGCGTTATTTTTTTAGGATGGCAGGATTATTTTGCCTAGATTTGAAGGCTCGGACAAAAAATAGAAAATGAATCCGCATGTTAATGAGCGCAAAAATAGCCTCCATTCACGCAGATTCCATAATGCAATTGAAATAAATAAATAAATACTCTTAAGGGGAAGAAACCGGATGAATTTATATCAGGAATCCATCTCTAAGAGGTAATTGAAATAAATAAATAGATGCTTATGAAATATTGTTTGCTTTTAATCAGCATGTTTCTTTTTATACAAGTTGATGCTCAGGAAGACACTATACCCCTGGATAGCATCCAGAAAATCAAGACCGGTTTTGCAACTTATTACCACAGAAAATTCGAAGGCCGCAGAACTACCAGTGGCGCAAAATACAGAAGGGGCAAATTTACTGCTGCACATCTTTCTCTGCCATTCGGCACCATCGTTACTGTAACTAATCTTTCCAATGGCAAATCGGTAGAGGTTGAAATTAATGACCGCGGGCCTTACAGCAAAAGATTTATCATTGATGTTTCTGAATGTGCTGCCAAAGAACTCGGCTTTTTTGGTAAAGGGCAATCAAAAGTAGAGATCGCCTACAACCGCAAATCATAAGGGCTTATTAAGCATTTTAAGTGGATCTGCAAATGTTATTAACATTTGCACCTTTCGCATTATCTGGTGGTTTTCAAACCTATAAGGAACGGATAAAGTGATAGCACTGTGAATTTCTTTCCTCAATGTGGATAACTACGTCCGCATGTTAACAACTATTGCTATCGTTTAAAAATCACATGGGTTATATTTGTTCTAACAAAATTCTTTGCTACCTCATCATTAGATAATCAGTTAAAGGTTTAGTATTTAAAGGTTTAAGATCAATAAGACGAATAAATATGTTTTATCTTCTCATTTAAATAGTGGCTTTGCTGACTCCGGTAGTCAAAGATGTTAATAACATTGAATTAGCATATTACATCAAAAAATTATATCCATGGAAGAAGAAGTATTACTTAGGGAGAACAAGGATCGCTTTGTCCTTTTGCCAATCAAATATCCGGCAATATGGGAAATGTATAAGAAAAGCGAAGCGAGTTTTTGGACGGCAGAGGAAATAGATTTGTCTGACGATCAGAAACACTGGGATAATCTTAATGATGGTGAAAGACATTTTATCTCCCACATCTTAGCTTTTTTCTCTGCGAGTGATGGTATCGTAAATGAAAACCTTGCGGTAAACTTTATGAGCGAGGTTCAGTTACCTGAAGCACGTTGCTTTTATGGTTTCCAGATCATGATGGAAAATATCCATTCTGAAACCTATGCTTTACTGATTGACACTTATATCAAGGATGAGGCTGAAAAAGACAGACTTTTCCATGCGATAGAAACTGTTCCATGTGTGAAAAGAAAAGCAGAATGGGCTTTACGCTGGATTGATAACGGAAACTTTGCAGAGCGTCTGGTAGCTTTTGCTGCGGTGGAAGGTATCTTCTTTAGTGGTAGCTTCTGCTCAATTTTCTGGTTAAAGAAACGTGGTTTAATGCCGGGCCTAACCTTCAGCAACGAGCTGATCTCAAGAGATGAAGGAATGCATTGTGAATTTGCCTGCCTGCTGTACAAAATGCTCGAAAACAGACTGACTCAGGAAGCTGTACACGGAATCATCAAAGATGCAGTTGAAATTGAGAAGGAATTTGTGACTGATGCATTACCGGTAGCATTGATTGGTATGAACGCAAAACTAATGTCGCAATACATTGAGTTTGTGGCTGACAGATGGTCTCAGGAACTGGGATATGATAAAATATACAATGCCACTAATCCGTTTGATTTTATGGAGATGATTTCCCTGCAGGGAAAAACCAATTTCTTCGAAAAACGTGTTGGAGATTACCAGAAAAGTGGTGTACTCACCTCAACTGAAGACAAAGCAGCTGCTTTCTCTCTTGATGATGATTTTTAGTGCCAGATAATAAAATATTAGTTTATACAAAACCTTAAGAAAATATGTTTGTAGAAAAAAGAGATGGCCGCAAAGAAGCGGTACGGTTTGATAAGATCACTGCACGTATTGAAAAACTGTGTTATGGTTTCAATGCAGAACTGGTAGATCCTATCGATGTAGCTAAGAAAGTTATTGAAGGTTTATATGATGGGGTAACAACATCAGAATTAGATAACCTTGCTGCAGAAACCGCTGCCTCTCTAACCACAAAACATCCTGATTATGCTTTACTAGCTTCCAGGATTGCGGTATCTAACCTGCATAAAAATACGATCAAGTCGTTTTCAAAAACGATGGAGATGCTGTATAAATATGTAGATCCTAAAACGGATAAATCAGCCTCTTTAATTGCTGAGGACGTATGGGAAATCATTCAGAAAAATGCTGACATTTTAGACAGTACTATCATATATGACAGGGATTTCGGTTTTGACTACTTTGGTTTCAAAACACTGGAGAAATCATACCTGTTAAAAGTAAACGGCGTCATTGTAGAACGTCCTCAGCACCTGTATATGCGTGTTGCTGTGGGAATCCACAAAGATGATATTGAGAGTGTAATTACTACTTACAATCAAATGAGTGAGCGTTGGTTTACACATGGTACACCGACTTTATTCAATGCAGGAACACCTAAACCTCAGATGTCTTCCTGCTTTTTACTGACGATGCAGGACGATAGTATTGAAGGAATTTATGATACGCTGAAACAAACTGCCAAAATCTCTCAGAGTGCCGGCGGAATTGGATTGAGTATTCATAATGTAAGAGCTACAGGTGCATACATCAGCGGAACGAACGGAACCAGTAATGGTATCGTGCCGATGTTAAAAGTATTCAATGATACGGCACGTTATGTAGATCAGGGCGGAGGTAAACGTAAAGGTGCATTTGCCATCTATTTAGAGCCATGGCATGCTGATGTTTTTGCTTTCCTGGATTTGCGTAAAAACCACGGCAAGGAAGAAATGCGTGCGCGTGATTTGTTCTACGCCTTATGGATCTGCGATTTGTTCATGCAGCGTGTAGAAGAAAATGGAGAGTGGAGCTTGTTTAGTCCGGATGAGGCACCAGGCTTGGCGGATTGTTTCGGTGCTGAATTTAATGCACTGTACGAGCGTTATGAAAAAGAAGGCCGTGCCCGTAAAACGATCAAAGCACAGGAACTATGGTTTGCGATCCTGGATTCACAGATTGAGACAGGAACACCGTATTTGTTATATAAAGATGCGGCGAATGGTAAATCCAACCAGCAGAACTTAGGAACAATCAAAAGTTCAAACCTGTGTACAGAGATCATGGAGTACTCGTCTAAAGATGAAGTTGCTGTATGTAATTTAGCTTCCCTGGCATTGCCACGCTTTGTCATCAACGGGGAGTTTGATCACCAGAAATTATATGAGATCACTTACCAGACAACTTTAAACCTGAATAAGGTTATAGATAACAACTATTATCCGATAGAAGAAGCAAGGTATTCCAACATGCGCCACAGACCGGTTGGTTTAGGTGTGCAGGGATTAGCTGATGCGTTTATTTTAATGCGTTTACCGTTCGAAAGTGAAGGTGCCAAAGAACTGAATACAGATATCTTTGAAACCATTTACTTCGCAGCGATGACCGCTTCGCATGATCTTGCTTTAAAAGAAGGTGCTTATGAAACTTTCAAAGGATCTCCTTTATCGGAAGGTAAATTTCAGTTTGACCTTTGGAATGTGAAACCGAAGAGTAACCGCTGGGATTGGGAAACATTACGTGCCAAAGTGGTGAAAGACGGTGTGCGTAACTCACTATTGGTTGCACCTATGCCTACGGCTTCTACTTCACAAATATTGGGTAACAACGAATGTTTTGAACCTTATACTTCGAACATTTATACCAGACGTGTATTGAGTGGTGAATTCGTTGTAGTGAACAAACATTTGTTAAAGGACTTAGTCGCTCTCGGATTGTGGACACCTGCAATGAAAGACAGAATTATTCTTGCAAATGGTTCAATTCAGGATATTGCTGAAATCCCTGATTACATTAAAGAATTGTACAAAACAGTTTGGGAAATTAAAATGCGCAGCATTATTGACATGGCCGCAGATCGTGGCGCATACATTTGCCAGTCACAGTCACTGAACCTGTTCATCAATGCACCAAATACATCCAAGCTTACATCAATGCATTTCTATGCATGGAAAAAAGGTTTGAAAACAGGAATGTATTACCTGCGTACGCAGGCAGCTTCTCAGGCAGTTAAATTTACTGTAGAGAATCAGGCCGGAAAGAACATGGAGCCGGTGATTCCGGAACATATCGAACAGGTTGTAGAAGAAATTACAGACGGTCCGGTTTGCTCTATGGAAGAAGGCTGTATCAGCTGCTCAGGATAATTTAAATCTCATAAAGTTAACTTATAAAGTACGGTAATTCATTTTACCGTACTTTTGTGTTTTAATGCAGGATCATAATGGCCAAACATGAAATTATACCATGCGAACGTTGCGGTGTGCCAATTGAGTGTAAAGCGAATTCATACACCAAATGCCAATGCAGTGTAGTGTATCTTGATTTAAATGAAGTGCAGTATATCAGTGAACATTATGATAGCTGTCTCTGTGCTAAATGCCTGTTCGAACTGCAGCAGGAATACAGGGATACGCTGATCAAAACCCCGATTTCAGAATAATCAATCACAGAAATATTTTTCTGTTAACTTTGCACCAAAATTTCATAGAATGGCTAAAGTACAAGTTGGGTTAGTACAGATGACCTGTACCAACAACAAACAAGAGAATTTAGATAAAGCAATTGCAAAGATCCGCGAAATTGCGGCTCAGGGTGCACAGGTAGTATGCCTGCAGGAGTTATTTACTTCACTGTATTTCTGTGACGTGGAAGACTACGAAAACTTTAAACTGGCAGAAACTATTCCCGGCCCCTCTACTGATGTCTTATCTGCAGTTGCTGCAGAACTGAATGTGGTAATTGTGGCTTCACTTTTTGAAAAAAGGGCAGAAGGTCTGTACCATAACACCACAGCAGTTTTAGATGCTGATGGAACTTATCTGGGTAAATACCGTAAAATGCATATTCCTGATGATCCTGGTTTTTATGAAAAGTTCTACTTTACGCCAGGAGATTTGGGTTATAAGGTATTCAAAACCAAATATGCTAAAATTGGTGTGCTGATCTGCTGGGATCAGTGGTATCCTGAAGCTGCACGTTTAACGGCACTGATGGGAGCTGATTTCCTGGTTTACCCAACTGCAATTGGATGGGCAACTACGCAGGATGAAGGTACGAATAAGGAACAATATAATGCCTGGCAAACGATTCAACGCTCGCACGCTATTGCAAATGGTGTACCGGTAGTAAGCATTAACCGTGTTGGTGAAGAAGCTGGTGTTTCTTTCTGGGGCGGATCGTTTGTATCCAATCCTTTCGGATCATTATTATACCAGGCTACCCATGATCAGGAAGAATTAAAAGTGGTAGAACTTGATTTATCGAAATCTGATAGTTACCGGACACACTGGCCGTTTTTACGCGACAGAAGAATTGATAGTTATTCACAAATTACTAAAAGATATATAGATGACGAGTCTATTTGATCACTCGCCCCGGAGAGCGGGATACCGTTTCCCCGCAGAATGGGAAAAACACGAAGCTACATGGCTAACATGGCCTCATAAAGAAGCTTCATGGCCGGGAAAAATAGATACCATTTACGCACCATACTGCCAGTTTATTAAGGTAGTAGCAGAAGGAGAGAAAGTAAGGATTAATGTGAATGATGAGGCAACCAAAGCTTTTGCTGTTGCAAAGCTGGAAGAAGCAGGAGCTGATCTGAGTCAGATAGAATTCTATTTTAATCCAAGCAACGATGCCTGGTGCCGTGATCACGGTCCGGCCTTCCTGATCAATCCTGCTGCAGAACAGAAAAAGGTGGTGGTGGACTGGGGTTATAACGCCTGGGGAGGCAAATATCCTCCTTATGAGCTGGATGATGTTATTCCGACACGTATCGGCGAACATTTTAACCTGCCTGTATTCAATCCGGGTATCGTAATGGAAGGTGGTTCCGTTGAGTTTAACGGAGCAGGGACAATCCTGACTTCAAGAGCTTGTTTACTAAATGAAAACAGGAATCCGCACCTGAACCAGGAACAGATTGAAGAATACCTGAAAGAATGTTATGGTGCTTTACAGGTACTCTGGGTAGGTGATGGTATTGTTGGAGATGATACAGACGGACATATTGATGATATTACCCGTTTTGTAAATCCAAATACAGTGCTTACAGTTATAGAATCTAATCCGCTGGATGAGAACTATATTCTGCTGAAGGAAAATCTGCAGGAGCTGAAAGCCATGAGATTAATCAATGGCATGCCTTTAAATATTATCGAACTACCTATGCCGTCCCCTGTAATTCATGAGGATACGCGATTGCCTGCTTCTTATGCGAATTTTTATATCGCAAATGCAGCAGTAATTGTACCTACATTTAGGGATGTGAATGACGAGATTGCCTTAGAGATCATCAGAAGCGTTTTCCCGGACAGGAAAGTGGTTGGCATCGATTCAACAGACATCATCTGGGGATTAGGCAGCTTCCATTGTTTAAGTCAGCAGGAACCTGCTATATAACCTATATCAAAAAATATAAAAATGAAATTATTAGAAGGAAAAACAGCATTAATTACTGGTGCTTCAAAAGGAATAGGCCGCAAGATAGCGGAGAAATTTGCAGAACAGGGCGCCAATGTTGCTTTCACTTATTTATCATCTGTTGAAAAAGGTGAAGCACTGGAGCAGGAATTACAGACTTACGGCACACAGGTTAAGGGTTACCGCTCTGATGCGTCTAAATTCGACGAAGCAGAAAAACTGATCGCTGATATTGTTGCTGATTTTGGTACGCTTGACATTGTAGTGAACAATGCAGGAATCACAAAAGATGGCTTGTTAATGCGCATGAGTGAAGAAAACTGGGATGATGTGCTGAATGTAAATCTTAAATCAGTATTCAACGTAACCAAAGCGGCTTCAAAAATCATGATGAAAAACCGTAAAGGTTCTTTCATCAATTTAAGTTCAGTAGTAGGTGTTCAGGGAAATGCTGGTCAGGCCAATTATGCGGCTTCTAAAGCGGGAATAATTGGTTTCTCTAAATCTGTAGCTAAAGAATTGGGATCAAGAAATATCCGTACCAATGTAGTTGCACCTGGTTTTATCCGTACTGAAATGACTGATGTGCTCGATCCGAAAGTGGTAAAAGGATGGGAAGAAGGTATTCCTTTGAAACGTGCTGGTGAACCTGAAGATGTAGCTAATGTTTGCGTATTCCTGGCTTCAGATATGAGTGCCTACGTAACCGGACAAGTATTGTCTGTTTGCGGCGGAATGTTATAATCGACAGATAATACCAAAACGAATAATAGAATAAAAGCTATTCCTTGTGATCAGGGAATAGCTTTTGTTTTTTAAATGTATATTTAGTCCGAGTAATGGGCAACACATTTAACATGTATTCTTTTTTAGCTTTAGCTGCCTGTCTGCTAACAGGAGCGCTTTTTGCATTTTTATTATATGCGAAAAAGGATACGCTATCCAAACCTTTAAGCATTATTCTTGCGGTCTGCAGAACGATAAGTATCGCCCTGATCTTATGGTTTCTTTTCTCCCCGCTCATCAGGAATCTCAGCTATACGCTGGAGAAACCGGTCATTGTGATTGCGCAGGATAACTCCTTATCCATCGGTCACGTTACAGCACCCGGATTTGATAGCCTGAAATATAAAAAAGAGCTGCAGCAGCTCGCTAAGGAGCTCTCGGAAAAATACGATATCAGGTTGTATAACTTTAGTGATCAGGTAGCTGAAGGGCTTGATTTTACTTATAAAGGGAAAGTTACCAATGCTGAACTGCTGACAAAAAAACTGAATGATGAATTGGTGAACAGAAATGTTGGTGCAATAGTCCTGGCTACGGATGGGATCTTTAATAAGGGAGGCAATCCTGCCGCCATGTTGGAAGTGCTGAAAGCCCCTGTTTATACCATCGCAATGGGCGATACCATTCCACAGAAAGATGTTCTTATCGCCAATATCAATTCGAGTGAACTGGTTTACCTTGATAATGACTTCAGTATTGAAGTCGAAGTGCAGGCTTATCAGGCCGATGGGCAGCAAAGTATGCTGGTGGTTATGGAAGACGGAAAGAAGATTCATGAAGAGACGATCAAAATTAATTCAAATGCATTTTTCAAAAGTATCCCGGTGCGACTTAAAGCGGCAACACTCGGACAGCACAGGTATACAGTTTCGCTATCAGCTTTATCAAATGAAGTATCTCTCGAAAACAATAAACAGCAGCTGCTGGTTGAGGTGATTGACGACAGACAAAAGATTCTGATTGCAGCAGCAGGACCTCATCCTGATATTGCTGCGTTGCGGCAGTCCATTGCACTGAATAAACACTACGATGTAACCGTGGTGATGAGAGAAGAGCTGCTGAAGACAGATCCAAAAGCATATGGCCTGGTTGTCTTATACCAATTGCCAGGCAATGGATTTGATGCACAGGAATGGATTGACAGGGTTCAGTCTGCACAGGTGTCTTTATTGTATATTCTGGGAGCACAAAGTAATATTAACAGGTTCAATCAGCTGCAAAACCAGGTCAATATATCTGGTAACAATGGTAGTATGCAATACACATATAGTGATGTGAACAGGAAATTTTCGGCATTCGAACTCGATTCGATTTCCAGAAAAGTGATTCAGCATTTCGATCCTTTACAGGCTCCTTTTGGACAGCCGCAATTGAGTAACACCAGCCAGATTGTGCTCAATCAGCGTATAGGTAAAGTCAGTACCAGTTATCCGCAGTTATTTTTCAGCAACAATAGCCTTGTTAAAACAGGTTTCCTGATAGGGGAGGGAGTATGGAAATGGAAACTGGAAGAAGGTATGGAAAACGGTACTACACCGGTCTTTAATGATCTGGTTGGTAAAATCGTTCAGTATCTTTCCGTTAAGGACGATAAGAGGAAGTTTAAAGTAAGCCCTTCAAAAAAGTCATTTGACGGAAACGAACATATCCTGTTGAATGCCTCGCTCTATAATGATAGTTATCAATTGGTAAATAAGCCCGACGTTAATCTGCAGCTGAAGGATGAAAAAGGAAAGGCCTATAATTTTACGTTCTCCAGGTTTGGCTCCTCCTATCAGCTGGATGCCGGGATGCTGCCTGCCGGGAATTATAATTATTTAGCAACAACCACTTTCGGAGGGAAACAGTATAACGCTAAAGGATCTTTGTTTGTCAACGCATTGAATGCGGAATACCAGCAAACCATAGCGAACCATCAGTTGCTTTACCAGATGTCGGCGCAGACAAATGGGAAAATGTATTTTCCGGACCAGCTGCAGGTCTTAAAAGAAGAACTGCTAAAGAATGATCAGATCAAGACCTTAAGTTATGAAGACCGTAAATACGAAGAGCTGATCAGCTTTAAGTGGCTTTTCTTCTTTATCTTGCTCCTGCTCAGTACTGAATGGTTTATCAGGAAAAGAAACGCTGCCCTTTAATCAACCAGATATGCAATTTACTACCACACAAATTATAGAGATTCTCGGTACCATCTCTTTTGCTATTTCAGGTTCATTTGCCGCACTGCAGCGTCGCCTTGATCCCTTCGGAGTGCTGATCATTGCTTTTGTAACTTCTATCGGTGGTGGTACGGTGCGGGACCTGCTTTTGGGAGATACTCCTGTTAAATGGATGAGGGATGTAAATTATTGCTTCCTGATCCTGGCCACCTCATTGCTGACTATCTTTTTCAGGACACATATCAAAAAGTTCAGGATTACCTTATTTCTGTTTGATTCCCTTGGTTTAGGCCTGTTTACGGTATTGGGAATTCAAAAGGGGATAGCCTATGGCCTGAGTCCGGGTATCTGTATTGCTTTGGGAACCATTACAGGTTGTTTTGGCGGGGTAATCAGGGATACACTGCTCAACACGATTCCGCTGATTTTCCGGAAAGAAATTTATGCTACCGCTTGTATTATAGGGGGGATGCTGTATTTTACCTTAATGTATTTTGACCTGAAAACAGATGTGGCGAAAGTGCTCGTGATTGGTTTCATCTTCGCTTTGCGGATCGTGGTCGTCCGCTACAAATTATCACTACCCAAGTTTGGGTATTAGTCTTTAGGTGCTTCTTTAATGATCACGAAAACATCTTCGTTATCTTTTTTCATAAAGTACTTTTCCCTCGCAAACTTCTCCGCTGTATTTAAATTCGTATTGAGCTCATTAAGGTCCTTTTTGACACGGGCTGTTTCTTTCTCATAAAAGTCCTTTTCTTCCTGCAGCTTATGAACCTCAGTGCGGTATTCGTACTGGGAAAGCATATCATTCTTATCAAAAAATAACATCCATACCACAAAGGCTGCGGCAGACAGGAAGTATTTGTTTCTAAAGATTTCCAGTAATCGGTTCATATTCAGCAAATATATAAATAAAACAGGCAAAAATTACACCTTCTCAGCGCAATTATTTGATGTAAACGTTATTACAACCGTTTAAATTGTATACAAAAAACCTCCGGCCTTCTTAAAAGGCCGGAGGTTTCAATTACCTGATGCTGCTGTTTGAAAAGAGCTTCAAACATCTTCAGGTTATTATTTTTTCAGAAATTTGAAATCTTTACCGATGAAACGACCGGCAGAACCTAATTCTTCTTCGATACGTAACAACTGGTTGTATTTTGCTATCCTGTCAGAACGTGAAGCTGAACCAGTTTTGATCTGACCACAGTTTAACGCAACAGCTAAATCAGCAATAGTAGTATCTTCAGTTTCTCCCGAACGGTGACTCATTACCGAAGTATAACCACTGTTCTGTGCCAATGATACTGCATTGATAGTTTCTGTTAATGAACCAATCTGGTTTACTTTAACCAGGATGGAGTTTGCAATGCTTTTGTCTATACCTTGTTGTAAACGTTTTACGTTAGTTACAAACAAATCATCACCCACTAACTGTACTTTGTTACCGATAGCTAATGTTAAAGCTTCCCATGCAGCCCAGTCATCTTCATCCAAACCATCTTCAATTGAGATGATAGGATATTTATTTGCCCAGTCTACCCAGTATTTAACCATTTCATCAGAGCTTAATTTCTCTCCGGATGATTTGTGGAAGTTATAAGTTTTTGTTTTGCTGTCATACATTTCAGAAGCAGCAGCATCCATAGCAATCCAGATATCTTTACCAGGAGTGAAACCAGCAGTTTCAATCGCAGTTAATACTGTTTCAATTGCCTCAACGTTAGAACCGATGTTTGGTGCAAAACCACCTTCATCACCTACGTTAGTAGAATAACCTTTTTTCTTTAATACATCTTTCAGGTGGTGAAATACCTGAGTTCCCATTTGTAATGCTTCAGAAAAACTGTTAGCACCCAAAGGCATAATCATGAATTCCTGGAAATCAATTTTGTTATCCGCATGTGCACCACCGTTTAAGATGTTCATCATTGGAACTGGTAAAGTATTTGCATTTACACCACCAATATAACGGTATAAAGGCTGTCTGCTTTCTGCAGCTGCTGCTTTAGCTACTGCTAAAGAAACACCTAAGATTGCATTTGCACCTAAATTTCCTTTATTTTCAGAACCATCAAGGTCGATCATTAACTTATCGATCAGGTTTTGTTCGAAAACATCAACTCCCTGAAGTTCTTTAGCGATTTTTTTATTTACATTTTCAACGGCTTTTAACACACCTTTGCCCATGTAGACTTTTTTATCCCCATCTCTTAATTCAACCGCCTCATGTTTACCAGTACTTGCACCAGAAGGTACAGCAGCACGGCCCATCTGGCCATTCTCAGTGATTACTTCTACTTCAACAGTAGGGTTACCTCTTGAATCGAGGATTTGTCTTGCATGTACATCAATAATTAAACTCATATTGTTATATTTTTTGGTTTTGTTGCGCTTAGTGTATATTATACAATTACTAAGTAAGCATTCAAAGTTAAAATAAAATTTAAATTATACAGGATGAATGCCTTATAAAATTACTCCCACTTGAACACCTTGACTGCCAGCACGTATATTCCTATACCCCAGATGACCATAATCAGGATCTGTTGTTTTACATCCCACAGCCCCGCGCCTTCAAAAGCAACCTGTCGCATCGCATCATTTAAATAGGTTAAAGGTAAAGCCCTGCTGATCGGCTGCAGCCAGGAGGGGAAATTATCGATAGAGAAAAAGGTTCCCGATAATAAAAACTGGGGCAGTGTAATGATGTTGGATATCGGCGGAATGGTACTTTCACTTTTAGCAATACCAGATACCACAAAGCCAAAACCCATAAATACGATCAGTCCTATGATAGAGAGCACAATCATATTCAGCACGGTGACGGTGCCGTGAATCAAAGTGAAATGAAAAAAGAAGTGGCCTACAAGTATAATGAAGATCGCTCCCAGTAAGGCAAAACCAATCCTGGCAAGACATTCACCTAAGATGATGCTGGACCTGCTGACAGGGGTAGCAAAAAATCTTTTGATCACCAGCGTTTGGCGCAGACTAAAAAATACGAATGCAGTGCCGAATACGCCGGTACTCAGCAAAGAGAAACCCAACTGTCCGGGTAATATAAAGTCTATCGTTCTGTAAGTACGGCCATGAACAGTGCTTTCCCTTACTTCTGCCACAGCAGGTTTCAGTTCTTTCGAGTTCAGTGTGTACATCAGGTTGGTCAATATAGATTTGAGAATATTTCCCTTATCAATTGATGCCGAACTGTATTTTACATTGGCCAGATAGGCAGGCTGCGGAACAGAATTCTTACGAACTTCGATCACCCCCGCTAAAGTGCCTTTTTCCAGTTGCTGGTCAATTTCTTTCGTGTCCCTGTCTTTGATCAGCTTTACCACGGTAGTCTGCTCAAGTGCTTTGATCACTGGATTATTAAGGTCTGATCCTGGTGCAATGGCGAGATCTACTTTAATACCTCCGCCACCCAGGAATCCAAAAACAAGGATAAATATCAGCGGAAATGCAAGGGTGAAAACCACGGCAGAAGGACTGCGTGTGATTGATCTGAAACTGGCTTTTGCCAGTGCCAGGGTAGCTTTTGTATGATTATAAGGTTTGTTCATTTTCTTTTATTTAGCCTTCACGCCATTCTTTGCCGGTCAGGTTGATAAATACATCTTCCAGGTTGGCTTTTTTTACTTCCTTTTTACGTTCAAATCCACGGCTCAGTAACTGATCAATCAGGTTATCTGGCGTATCCAGTGCGATGATCTCGCCGCGCTCAACAAAAGCAACACGGTCACACAACTGCTCTGCCTCGTCCATATAATGGGTGGTGATCACTACTGTCGTCCCGCTGTTCCTGATGGCTATTATCAGATCCCATAAATTTCGGCGTGCCTGCGGATCAAGGCCCGTAGTGGGTTCATCAAGAAAAATGATCTTAGGAGAATTCAGCAGGGTGGTGGCAATAGAAAAACGTTGTTTTTGTCCGCCTGATAAAGCTTTATACTTTGCTTTAGCCTTATCCTGTAGGTTTACCTTTTCCAGCATTTCCATCGGCTTTACATCTACACCGTAAAGTCCGGCAAAAAGCTCCATTAACTCTACGAGGTTAAGATTTGGATAATAACCCGCAGCCTGTAACTGTACGCCGATAATACGTTTGATCTCATTCGGCTGCTCATCAACAGATAAACCGTCAACAATAATTTCTCCCGAAGTCTTGTCACGCAGCGTTTCAATAATTTCTAAAGTTGTCGTTTTCCCGGCACCATTTGGTCCCAGTAAACCAAAGATCTCGTTCTCATATACATCGAAACTGATTCCCTGTACAGCCTTAAAATCAGCGTAGTTTTTTACCAGATTGCGAACACTGATAATGGCATTGGTTTTATCCATAAGATAAATGTAATAAGGTTTTATGCAAAAAGGATTGAAATCATTCAATCCTTTTTAAAAATGGTGGTAATATGATGATTAACCTGTTACCAGGATAATTTTCCTGTCATCAGGTCAACGAAATCGTCGAATAAATAACGTGAGTCATGCGGGCCTGGAGAAGACTCCGGATGGTATTGTACAGAGAATGCTTTTTTACCTTTCACACGAATTCCTTCGATAGACTGATCATTCAAATTGATATGCGTAATTTCTACCTTATCAGAGTTCCTTACTTCATCTGGTATCACCCCGAAACCATGGTTCTGAGAAGTTACCTCACAATGGTCTTTAATAATATTTTTAACCGGGTGGTTTAATCCCCTGTGTCCGTTGAACATTTTCATGGTGCCAATTCCATTGGCCTGTGCAAGGAGCTGGTGACCAAGGCAGATGCCGAAAAGGGGCTTATCTGTGGCCAGAATTTCCTTTACTGTATCAATTGCATAAGACATTGCGGCCGGATCACCAGGGCCATTCGAAATGAAATAAGCATCAGCACCCCATTTATCCATTTCTGCAAATGAAGTTTTTGCAGGGAATACCTGGATGTATAAATCCCTGTCGTCAAAATTGCGCAGGGTATTTTTCTTAATTCCGAAATCCAGTGCTGCAACTTTATAAGTAGCTTCAGGTGAACCGTAAAAATAAGGCTCTTTGGTAGATACCTGAGAAGACAATTCCAATCCATCCATTGAAGGAACTTCCGCAAGTTTGGCTTTTAATTCTTCAATGTCGGTTATTTCTGAAGAGATGATGGCATTCATCGCTCCCTGATCCCTGATCTTTCTTACCAGTGCACGTGTATCAATATCTGAGATACCTACAATATTTTCATTCTGGAAGTAATCCTGGATAGATTCGCTGGCTTCTTTACGGCTGTAGCCAATGTTGTAGTTTTTACAAACCAGACCTGCAATTTTAATCGAATCTGATTCGATCTCTTCTTTATGAATTCCATAATTACCAATATGGGCATTGGTAGTGACCATGATCTGTCCGAAATAAGAAGGGTCAGTAAATATTTCCTGATATCCCGTCATTCCTGTATTGAAACAAATCTCCCCTGTTGTTGTACCAATTTTTCCGGCAGCTTTACCGTGATAAACGGTGCCGTCGGCCAATAACAGAATCGCAGGTAACTTGGTGTAGTTAGTCATCGTAATTTAAATGAGAAATAAAGATTAAAAAAGGGATTAATGAATGAAGATTTGCGGTTTTTAAGTCGCTAAAGTGATTAACAAATGTGCTGCTATCTAACCCGTTCATTTCGGGATACAAAGATACGTTTTTCAACTTCATATCCATATTTTTTTTGAAAGGATTAAAATGTTACGTGATCTGTTGTATATAATGACCCCTTTGCTGTCGGTTTCTCAAATGAATACCCTAATTTTGCTCGCCTAAAGCATAAATTTATGTCTGTACACAAAGAAGTAAAGCGCATTACTACTCATATCCTCCAGGAGATGAAACAGCGTGGTGAAAAAATTACGATGTTAACTGCATATGATTATTCCATGGCAACAGTGCTGGATGACGCAGGACTTGATGTTCTGTTAGTGGGTGATTCTGCTTCAAACGTAATGGCTGGTCATGAAACTACTTTACCGATTACACTGGACCAAATGATCTATCATGCACAGAGTGTGGTAAGAGGAGCAACGCGTGCTTTCGTAGTGGCCGATCTTCCATTTGGTTCTTACCAGGGAAATTCAAAAGAGGCTTTGAGCTCTGCCATCAGGATGATGAAAGAATCTGGTGCACATGGAGTGAAACTGGAAGGCGGAACCGAAATTGTAGATTCTATAGAACGCATTATCACTGCAGGAATCCCGGTAATGGGGCATTTGGGTTTAACGCCGCAATCTATTTATAAATTCGGAACTTATACGGTAAGGGCAAAAGGTGAGCAGGAAGCAGAGAAACTGAAGCTTGATGCTAAGGCTTTGCAGGAAGCAGGCTGCTTTGCTGTCGTTTTAGAAAAAATACCGGCGGCACTGGCTAAAGAAGTTACAGAAAGTCTGGATATCCCCGTGATCGGTATAGGGGCAGGGCCGCATTGCGATGGACAGGTTTTGGTGGTAAATGATATGATCGGATTAACGAAGGGTTTTAAACCGCGTTTTCTCCGTCAGTATATCAATTTATATGATGGCATCCTTGGTGCCGCAAAATCGTATATCAGCGATGTGAAAAGTAACGACTTCCCGAATGAAAAAGAGCAATATTAAAAGATGCCTGTAACTGACAAAGATGTACTGTATGAAGACAATCACCTGATCGCTATTCTTAAGCGCGCTGGTGATATCGTGCAGGTAGATGAGACCGGGGATGAACCGCTGGACGAAAAGGTAAAGAAATACATTGCAGCAAAATATAATAAACCAAATGGTGCCTTTTTAGGTGTGGTACATCGCCTGGACCGCCCGGTTAGTGGTGTCATCCTGTTTGCAAAAACGAGTAAGGCACTGGAAAGAATGAACGCTGTTTTTAAAAACAGGGAGGTGAAAAAAACCTATTGGGCAGTTGTACGTAATAAGCCGGCAAAGGAATCAGGAACACTGGTACACTGGCTGGTCAAAAACCCTAAAACGAATGTAGTTACGCCTCATCTTACAGAAGTAGCGGGCAGTCAGCGGGCAGAATTGAGTTACCGTCTGCTTGGTGAACTTGGCGGTTATTACCTGATTGAAGTTGATCCGCTGACTGGACGCTCGCATCAGATCAGGGTGCAGTTGTCGACATTAGGATGCCCCATAGTGGGTGATAACAAGTACGGCTACCCAAGGGGCAGCCGTAAAGGAAGTATTTGTTTGCATGCAAGAAGATTACAATTCCTGCATCCCGTAAAAAAGGAGCCGGTAAATATTTTTGCCAGACTTCCTGTAGATGGATTCTGGGAGCGTTTCGAATCCTTTTAGGTTTTCGAAACGCTGTATTATTTGCAGTCTGTTTTAGAAAGGATAATCCCTTCGCCAAATTTCACTGCAGTTCTGTCTTTGAAGATCGTTTTGCCATTTTTCTCTTCCGATGGACCATAACCTTCAATCAGCTGGTCGCCTTTTTTAAGAAAAATTACCTGTCTTACCGAGCTGCTACCTTCAGACAGGAAGGAATAGTCAAGACTGATGGTGTCACCTTTGATGATACCCGCTACTGTCCCTGTATTTTTATCCTTTTCAAACAAATTATAACTCAGTTCACCTGTTACCGCATCCTCAACCTGATTTAAGGAAAGTGATACAGTATCCCTGTTTTTTAAAGAGATATAACATGCTTTGCTTTCCATGGCCGCAGTATCCGGAGATTTAGCCAGACTGTCGGCTTTTTGTTCAGTAGTTTTGTTCTGGCAAGCGGCTATGATACCTGCAATACCAGCCAAAAGCAATATGGATTTTCTCATGATCATTCTTTTTTTAAGATAGGGTATACAATAGCCATACCATTTTGATTTTTACCAGATGTAGGTTCCCACAGCGCCACCAGCCAGTTTACCTGAAACGATCCTGCCTTCACTTTTAATATTGAAGAGCTGTTCACCAGCATTACCATTCACTACAATCAGTACTCTCTTGCCGTCAGGTCTCACAAAAGCTACGTTCTGTAAGTTACTGATGATGTTGGAGCCAATTCTTACAGAGCCGGGTCTTACGAATTTCGAAGCATGTCCGATGATATAATAGGCTACGTTTTTAGTGACAGCCGGACTAATGGTGATTGCGCCCAGGCAACTTGTGCAGCCACCAACGGTATGTGGACCATAGTTAGGATCCGCAGCAAGGTTCCATTCCAGCACATTGCGGCTCCAGTTACGTGTAGCGCCGATAATTAATGTAGATACATGCCACTTCAGGTCCTCATTAAACTTACCGGGACCACCAACCCACTGTTCAGTAAAATAAATGTTTCTATCCGGATGGGCCTCATGCACTTTGGATAATGCAGAAATTTCTCCTCCATATAAATGAAATGCAGATCCATCTACGTATTGTTTGGCATCGGCATCGTTAAGAATAGTAATAGGGTAATCCGGTCTGTCGGCATTGTGATCATAAACAATGATTTTTGTCTTGATACCAGAAGCTTTAAAAATCGGACCTAAGGCTGTTTTAATAAAGATAGCCTGATCTTTTGCGTCCATATACATACTTGGTACATTGCCCGGATGTAAAGGTTCATTCTGAATCGTGATCGCATCTATCCTGATGCCCTGTGCTTTCATCGCATTGATGTATTTCACCAGGTATCTGGAATAAGAGGCATAATATTCCTTTTTAAGGCTTCCGCCTTTAAAACCCGCATTGTCCTTCATCCAGGTAGGTGCTGTCCAGGGGGAACCCAGTATTTTGATATCCGGGTTGATGGATACAATCTTTTTAAGGATAGGAACCAGGTCAGCCATTTCTTTTTCGATGGAAAATTTATCCTGGTTAATATCAGTCTGTCCCGCTGGCAGTTCATTGTAAGTGAAGGTGTCTGCGCTTAGGTCAGACGCACCGATACTCACCCTCAGATAACTGACACCAATACCATTTTTTTCAGTGGAGAAGATATCTTTTAACAGTGCATCTTTCTCAGCTGCCGGTAAGGCATTGATCAGACCGGCACTTCCGCCAGTCAGTGTATAACCAAAACCATCTATCGACTGGAATTTTTGCTTTTCATCTACTTCAATTGTGGGATTTTCATTAGATGAGGTGCCGAAATTCAGCACCTCATTTTGTTTTTCCAGTAAAACTGATTGATCACCTGTAGTCAGCCAGAAAGCGACATCACTGTTGCCTTTTGGTGCCTCTGTAGTCGCTTTTTTCGCAGAACATGCGGCGAGGGCGACTGTAAATAGTATCAATATATACTTTTTCATTATTTGATATTTGGATTTCTATCCTGCTCTTGCTGAGGAATAGGGAAAAGTAGTTCAGGAGCGGTAACATTGTAATTCAAAGAATTTCCGCTGCCATCTTTCTGTGCGTTCATCACTGCAATAGCCCTGTCAGTTCTCAGCAGGTCAAACCAGCGGTGTCCCTCAAAAGCAAGTTCCAGTCTGCGCTCTTTTTCAATCGCAAGACGCATTGCCGCCTGGTCAGCTGCAGGAGTACCACCAAGGTTAACCCTTCTTCTGATCTGGTCTACCAGTAATTTTGAGGCCGACCAGCCCGCGCTGCTCAGTTCATTTACCGCTTCAGCTTTCAGCAAGATGATATCAGCCAGACGGATCTTATAATTATCACTTTTATCATCAGCTCTGTATTTATTGATGAAAGGATAGTTTGATTTAGACCAGTAGGCATCAGACCATCCGTCTGAACTTACGTCTTTAAACAAGATGCTCGCATTTTTACGGACAAGGTCACCCTCATCATCGTAGGCTTTTACAAGGTCATTGCTTGGGGTATTAAATCTTTTCCAGCCGGTTCCTGTAATGATACCCGGCATCCAGTTACCGTGTCTGCCGCCATTCCCGTCAAACTGCATTTCCCAGATTGCTTCAGAATTGTTCTTATTGGCCGGATCAAATAGTCCGCTGAAATTTCCGAATAAGGAGTATCCGCCTGCAATAGTTGCATCGCAATACTGGTTTACTTTTGTCCAGTCTTTAACGGGCTTGGTCGCATATACTTTAGCCAGTAATGCATTTGCCACACCTTTAGTAAATATTCCTTTATTCACTGCCGTTGTGTTCGCATTGGCCAGGGCAAATTCCAGGTCTTTAATGATCTGTTCGTAAATGGCATCAACAGTTGCTTTTGACGGTTGTGTTTCTGCCAGTGTTGTTGCCGTTTTTAAGATCAGCGGTGCAGCACCGTACAAACGTACAATGTTGAAATATTGTGCTGCTCTGATGCCACTTGCCTCGGCCAGCATCTGATTTCTTCTGTTTCCTGCGTCAAGACTGGCATCTGCGATAGTTGGAATAATTTCCAATACCTCATTTGCATTTTTGATATCAGTGTACAACCCTTTCCAGTCCCTGGCAACATTACCGTTAGTGGAAGTTACCGTAAACAGATCTATTTGTATGTTTGCCGGATTGTCTCCGCCTGCATAGGCATTGTCAGACATCACGTCGCCGTTAGTCATGAAATCCCAGATGTTATAATCATTATACATCGCATCATACATCCCTGCAACTAATTTTTCTGCACCAGCAGCATCCGTAATTTTATCGGCTGTTACCTGGTTAAAAGGGGTCTTATCTAAAAAATCTTTTTTACAGCCAGATTGAACTGAAAGGACCAAAGTCCCGGCTGCGATCAGTGCATATATTTTTGATCTCATTTCTCTAAAATTTAAAAGCCAACATTTACACCTAATAAGAAGCTTCTCGATTGTGGATAGGTTCCATAATCAACACCCATATCAGGGCCGTTAGCACCATACTGATTCACTTCAGGATCCAATCCGCTGTATTTGGTGAAAGTAACCAGGTTATATCCTGATACAAATACGGTTAATTTATCCATTTTCAATTTGCCTAATGCAGTCTTGCCGAAGTTGTAAGAAAGCGTAGTAGTTTTCATACGCAGGTAAGAAGCGTTCTCCACAAATCTGCTCGAAGTAAGTGAGTTGTCAGTTACGGCTTGTCCCGCTCTTGGGATATTGGTAATTTGTCCCGGAGTAGTCCATCTGTCAAGCACGGCGGTCGACTGATTTCTGGCGTCTATCATGCCTTCCAGTTCGATTCTTGAAGCGTTGAACAGCTGACTGCCTTGTACACCCTGGAAGAATACCGTCAGACCAAGATTTCCATAGCTGAACGTATTTGTAATACCATAGTTAAACTTAGGCTGCGCAGAACCGATAAAAGTACGGTCGCCGTCATCTCTTACGTTGTTGTTATTTAAGTCTGCGTAGATAGCATTTCCGGTTTGCGGATCTACACCATTGTAGATATAACCATAGAAACTACCTAGTGGCCTGCCTACTTCTACTCTTACTGCTGCATCCCGGTTAGATAAACCTCCGTAATCAAGTGATTTCTGTGTAGTACCTAAACCTGTCACTTTGTTTCTGTTCAGGGAGAAATTCAGGTCTGTAGACCAGGTGAATTTTTTGCCCTCAAAGTTCCTGGTAGATAAAGCGAACTCAAGACCTTTGTTTTCCATCGATCCAACGTTCTGTGCAGAATTATCAATTCCTACAGACAATGGTAACTGTACTTTAACTAAAAGGTCGTTTGTCTTTTTCAGATAAGCATCTGCTGTGAAAGTTACCCTGCTGTTGAACATTGTCAGGTCTAAACCGATATTTGTCTGTGTTGTTTTTTCCCAGGAAAGGTTATCATTAGCAATTTGTGAAAGATCATATGCACCCTGTGCATTCACCTGGTAAAACTTCAGATAAGAATAGTCTCCAATTCCTTCATCGTTACCCACTTTACCCCAGCTACCACGAATTTTTAAATCGTTTACGGTTTTGCTGTCTTTCATAAAGTTTTCACCTGAGATTCTCCATCCTGCAGATACAGAAGGGAAGTAGCCATATTTGTTACCATCTTTAAAACGTGATGAACCATCCGCCCTGAAATTAGAGCTCAACAGGTATTTTCCATCATAAGCATAACTGATTCTGGCCAGGTATGATCTTTTGGACCATTGTGCACGCTGAGGTACTGTCGGCGCAACAGATGGTTCAATAGGTAATTGTGTAGTCTGGTCAATATAACGTGTTGCAGAATAATTGTTGTACTTATATTCTGATGCCTGTATGGTATAACCTGCAATGGCGCCGAAAACACTCTTTCCTGCTGTTTTATTATAGTTCAGGATATTCTCATTCAACCAGATATTGTCGTTTGTACGGTTGTTATTGTATATACCGCGCTCGGTACGTCCGTATACTGTCTTGTAGGGGTCAAGGAAATAGTTGTAAAACTCGGTTCTTCTGTTTGCGCTGATGCTGGATTTGAAAGTCAGGTCTTTACTGAATCTGATCTCCCCTGCAAAAGCACCTACAAAACGCAATGATCTTTTTCTGTTGGTTGAACCAAATGCATTACCAATAGGGTTTTCATATCCACCCGGTACTGGTGTGAATGCCCCGTTCGGGTCGTAAATGGTTAAGGTTGGAGGCGTGGTTAATGCAGATAAAATTACACCGCCTTTAGCGAGACCAGCATTATCAGACACATCGATGCTTTTGTCATACGTTAATGAAGCATTAGCTGTAAGCTTTAACCAGCTGGTGATGCTTTGTGAACCATTAAAGTTTGTGGTATACCTGTCAAGTTTAGCCGGTGCAACTACACCTTTGTCCTGCTGATAGCCTGAAGAGAAATAGTACTGACCGCCTTTAATACCACCAGATAATGATAACTGGTAGTTATTCTGTGTACCAGTACCAAAGGCTTCATCTTGCCAGTCGGTATTTTGTGTACCGCCAAAGCTGGTATAGTTCATGTCTTTCATCAAAGCAACATATTGGTCGCTGTTCAGTACATCCTGTTTTTTCCAGAAGTTTGAAATTCCGGTGTAAGCATTGAAACCTACTTTTAATTTCCCTGCTGTACCTTTTTTGGTGGTGATTAAGATCACTCCGTTTGCACCGCTTGATCCGTAGATCGCTGCGGAAGATGCGTCTTTCAATATTGTCATCGACTCAATATCGTTCGGATTGATAAAACTTGCATCTCTGGAAGTCACTCCGTCAATTACATATAAAGGACTGTTAGAAGCTGTCAGTGAAGTATTACCACGAACACTAACTGTGATGCCTGCACCTGGTTTACCAGACTGCGAGGTTACCTGAACTCCTGCCGCTTTACCTTGTATAGCTTGCAACGGATTCGTGATTGGCTGGTTCTGGATATCTTTTGATGAGATCGTAGTCACCGCGGTTGTCAGATCCTTTTTTGTCTGCGTACCATAACCTACAACGATCACTTCGTTGAGTTGCTCGTTGTTGTCTGAAAGTGTTGTCTTTACAGTGGTTCTGTTGTTTACCTGTTCTTCAATAGATTTGAATCCTATATAAGAAAAAGTAAGTGTAGCATTTGCTGGTGCTGATAAAGTATATACACCATTTTCATTCGTTACTGCACCCTGGTTGGTACCTTTAACTTTTACTGAAACTCCAGGCAAGGGGAGGCCTTGCTGATCTTTTACTTCTCCTTTAATGGTAACGTTCTGTGCAATGGCTACAGAAATTCCACATAATAGGCAAAGCATAAAAAGAGTAAATTTTTTCTTCATGATTGTGCTTTAGTTAATTTTTATTGGTGGGTAAAGTTAACGTGTATTTAGTGTTAAAAACAAGTTATTGATCAGATTTATTTTACTTAAGTGTCTGATAATTAGAATGTTGATTGTTTTTTAATACGCTTCGATACCGCAACTGTTATTCCTGGTTGGTGCTGATTCACAGCCTGTAAGCTAAGGAGAAGAATCGGTCCCGCAGCATAAACGATACGCTCTGATACCAAAGGGATTTTGTTAAAATAAATTTAAAACGAGTCGTGAAACGGTGTTTCTCAGCTTCGAAAAAAGAAAGATTAGTCTAATACCAGCTGACTCCAGCCATTTTTATTGGCTTTTTTAAGGATGGTTTTTCGTTCTTCCATGATCAGCTTGATCTTGGATCCATAAGTCCAGCATGTACTCTGACGGATATTCAGAATTTCAGCAAGGCGGTGAGAGGAGATTTTTCCTTTCGTAGAGTAGATCAGAAAGATCATATAAAAGGCCTTATTGATGGGGATGCGCGTATTCTGGAAGATCGTATAAGTAGTGACAGATTCTTCGTATCCGCACTTACTACATCTCCGGCTATAAGGGATATGGCCGATATAATAGTGGGTGTTCTTACATTTCCGGCAAGTATAGCCATCTTTCCATTTCAGATCAGAAAGGAACAGGTTACAACTTTCCTTGTCGGGATAGATCTTACTGAATTCTTCAAAATCAAGGTCGGCGGACATTACCCTGTCCCTGGTTACTTTTGCTACATTGGTCTGCAGTTCCTGGTTATCCTGCTCCAGTAAGGTATTCATCCTGGAAATCTCTTCTGCCTGCTGCAGCAGCCTGTCATTAGCCGCTACCAGTTCCGCATTTTTCGCTTCAATTATCAGCGATTTATGAAATACTTCTTTGGTTCTTTCTTCTACCTTCGTCTCCAGCTGGTGATTAAGGTGATCTTTCAGTTTCACATTTTCCGCCATCTGCCGGATCATCTGACTTTGTACCTTTTCCTTATTATGTTTAAGGATCCGAACTTTATCGCCAATAGCAAACGATAGGAATACCATTTCCAATACAAAACAGAAGCTAAGACTATAATAACCAATTACACCGATGCTCAACCATGAAAAGCCGATCATGATTACCAGTTTCAGTGTGAAGCCAATAAAAAGGAAACTATAGCCCAGCACGAAAAACCTTGCCGGTTGATAACCTTTGGCATACACATATATGCCCGCGCCGAAGGCAACGGCCAGAGGAATAAACTCCACGAATTTATAAGTGAACAGTGAGTGGTCAAATACAAGGCTATAGATAAATAATGCTGTTCTGATTCCTATTACATACAATATCAGCTGATTCAGTTGAGGTGCCCTTACT
Source organism: Pedobacter sp. MR2016-24 (assembly GCF_026239655.1). Lineage (GTDB taxonomy): Bacteria > Bacteroidota > Bacteroidia > Sphingobacteriales > Sphingobacteriaceae > Pedobacter. The sequence continues at coordinate 741,350 of NZ_JAPIVO010000001.1, forward strand.
TTAATGTGCAACAGCTCGCGTGTAAATAACAAGGCGAAAATACTGGTAGAATACAAAGCAAATGCATAGGCATGCTGATTCCATTCACTTGCAGAGGACCACAAATACTGGTAGGCAATGCCATCAGTACTCATTTCAAAAAATCCTACACTTAAATTGTACAATACGTAATATAAGTATTGCTTTTGCCTGATGGCAATAAACATAATAAGGTTGTAGAAACTGAATACCAGGATCATCCCGTAAAAAATGCCGAAGTAAAAATATTCGTCGAGCGCATAGGAAATAAACCAGTCTACAGTTCTTAATACCATGATAGCGTCAGAAATCTGAGAAGATTTGAATCTGAAATAATACAACTGCGCTTCATCATTATCATTCTGCAGATATAATTCAAAATTCTTGTGATGTACCTCCCGGTGCTCAAAATCATAACGATCCCCAAAGTGTTTGACTTGATATCTGCCGTTTTTTTGTGGCAGGTAAGCAGTTACATCATCTATCGTCTGGTCAAAAAATTCCAGCAAATATTTTTTATCTGCCTTACTGTTATGCCTGATCTTTATTCTAAACCAGTAAGCGGCATTCAGGTCTTTAGTTTGGGGAGTACTGACTGTGCTTGGTCTGAACTGATCAGCATAAGGCCGACTGGTGATTTGCTTAAAAGTCAGCTGATTCGTGGTATCCCGCAGCACTTCTACTTCATCGTAAATGAAAATATGCTGAGCTATACTATCGTTGACACGTACAACTTTTTGTGCAAAAGCCGGGAAGCTCGCTGCACCTGTAATCATTAAGCCAATGGCAGCTAAAAATAGTATATAAAACCGGTTAAACATAAATGGATAGGAGGCCTGCGAATATTGATACCGACGCAAAGATAGGATTAATTTTAATCATGGACACCTTGCTGCAACGTCATTGCATATATCGTTATATGGTCTATATTTGCAAAGTTGAAATTAAACTACGGCAATTTGATATGATGATAGATACAATAATTTGGGATCCTAATGATGCATTGATTGATTTGGGATTTTTTGCGCTCAGATATTACTCCCTGTTTTTCCTGCTGGCCTTTGTATTCAGTTATATCGTTGTCAAAAAGCAGTTTATTAAACACCAGATCAATGTAGAACTCATGGATTCCCTGACTGTATATGTGGTATTAGGTACATTGATCGGTGCACGTCTGGGCCATTGCCTGTTCTACGATTTCGCTTATTATTCAAAGCATCCATTAGAAATTATACTTCCCTTTACTTTCACGCCTGAATTTAAAATTACCGGTTTCCAGGGATTGGCAAGTCATGGTGGTGGTATCGGCATCATGGTCAGCCTTATTCTTTTTAGCAGAAAATTCAAAATCAAGCTCTGGTTTCTTTTGGATCAGATTGCCTTGGTAGTACCTTTAGCCGGTGCCTGTATCCGCATGGGAAACCTGATGAATTCAGAAATTATTGGAAAACCCACCGATGTTCGCTGGGCTTTTGTATTCCTGAAAGATGATAATATTCCCCGTCATCCGGCACAGTTGTATGAAGCAATAGCTTACCTGCTGATCTTTGGTTTTGTGTACCTGATGGTGAAAAAATATCCGAAACCTTCGGGATTTTATTTCGGATTGGTGATCTTCCTTATCTTTTGTTTCCGGATAGCTATAGAGTTTATCAAAGAAGATCAATCTGCTTTTGAGGCAGGTATGTTATTGAATATGGGACAGATCTTAAGTATCCCTTTCATTTTAACCGGCTTGTGCATTATGTACCTCAAAAATAAAAAACAAACAATCGTCCTGAAAAATAACTAAGCTATAGCGGTTTTTGTGACTTCACTCCGGCTGTTAAATAGCCAGGTAAGTAGCAGGCACAGTAAGAATCCTGTTAATGCTAATGCGGCACCCACATATTCCGGTGAAGTGTAACCGTAAGCTGCGATAGGTAATCCTCCCAGGAAAGCACCTAATGCATTCCCTGTATTTGCACTGGCCTGCATAGAAGATGATGCCAGCATTTCTGCACCTTTTGCTGCCCTGATCATCAGCATCTGCATTGGTGCGATAACTGCGAAGGCAAGTCCCCCGGTAATAAATGTAAGTATAAGGGCTGCGGCTTTAAACTGACTCGTTAGTGCTACCAGCACCAGCATAATCACCATCAGCAGCAATAAGTAACTTGTCGTTTTTAGCGGAGAAAACCGATCCGCCAGTCGCCCGCCCACAAAATTACCAACAGCCATACCCAAACCTGCAATAACCATAATAGGGGTCATCATATTGCTGTCAAAGTGTGCTACCTCGGTCATTAGCGGAGCTATATAGCTAATCCATGCAAACAAACCACCTGTGCCGATGGCAGAAATGCCAATAATAATCCATAATTCTGGTTTTTTAAATACCTTAAGGCTATCTGCGAAGTTAGAGTCAGATTGTGATGGCAGGGAGGGAAGCCATTTTTTGATACTTGCTGCGGTAATTAATGCAATAACAGAGATCAGTACGAAAGATATGCGCCAGTTAAAATTATGGCCGATAAAAGTACCTAAGGGAACGCCTATAATATTTGCAATCGTTAAACCTGCGAACATAACAGAGACTGATTTGGCTTCACTGCCGGGATCTGCCAGTTTGCTGGCCACTACAGCGCCTATACCAAAGAATGCACCATGTGGCAAGCCCACAAGGAATCTTGCGAAGAGCAATAGTTCATAAGTAGGCGCGAGACTGAATAAAATATTACCACTGGCAACGGTAATCATCAAACTTATAAGTACCTTTTTTGGTGGATATTTTCCTAACACCCCTACCATGACAGGTGCTCCTATAATTACACCCAAGGCATAAATGGCAATCAGATGGCCTGCCGCAGGGATGGATACTGAAAGTGATTTGGCAACATCGGGTAAAACACCCATCATCATAAATTCTGTCATTCCCAGACTTATTCCGCCAAGGCAGAGTGTGATCAGACTTGTTTTTGTGTTGGATATCAATTTCAGTAATTTCATTTGCGTCAATTTTTGCAAAGATAAGATTGTTAGGCCATCTAAATAGATTTACTCAATTATATGATACGGGTATGAAATTTCTATCAGGTCTTCCTTTAACTGTTCAGCATCTTCCAGCACCTCAATAATTGAAAAAACCATCTCTGTCGTCAATGTTTCTCCTTTAAAAATCCTGCTTACTGTTTCCCTGGGAATCCCGGTTTCTTTATAGCTGCCTTTGAAATAATCCGTAGCCCAGTTAACATAGGTCTCCGGCTTTCCATCAAGTAAACTTAACAGTTCTTCAGACTTACCTTCGCCTGCCGGTACATGACCTGTTGTCCAATTCCCGTCGGCTGTTGTCCAGATGCAAAAAGTAGTGCCGGTAGAATTTACGGGTTCACCGAATATGAACTCATGATAAGTTTCGGGTAAACCTGCCGTAAGTTTATCTTTTGCTTCCTGGTCGGCTTCACTCAGATAGCCGTTAATTACTGCACCTGCTGTGGTGAATAAAATCAGCAACTGATCACCTTCGCCATTGCGCATTTCAAAAAACTCTTCATTTTCGCTCCATTCGCTGTTATAAGAAGAATACCTGTAAATCCAGTCCTGTGATAAAATAGCATCCAGTACAGACATTGCTTTGCAGCTATTCTGTAGCACTTTCCACTCAGGTAATCCCTGAAGGTTTTTTATAGAAATCATTATACGTTTATGTTTTAATCTTCTTTGTAAATTACACTTTTACCTTCCACTGAAATATCAGATCCTTCCGCCAGCATGACAGATACAGGTTGTTCCTTATTCAGGAAGCGGAAATTCTCACCATAAGTCAGCCCGAAATCTACCGCAATATGATAGCTGTTTACCTTATACTGTGCCCATTTAGGATGCCTGACCTCATATTCATTAGTTTTTTTATCACTATAGCGTGCATAACCCCAGTAATGTTCAGTTATAAATTCAGTCTCACTACCAGCTACAATTTCTGAAAGGCCCTTATTTGTATGTACACGAAAACTTTGCCATTCATTTTTGCAACGCCAGCGGTATTCAACAGTACGGTCATCTTCCGTTTCTGTCCAGCTGTGTGCCATAGGCATTGTTTCATAATTCTCATTATAAATCGTATTTGCCACTACAGACAAAGCGAATTTGGGAACAATTTCTTTAATAAATACTACCCCTCTTTTCCAGGTATCGCCCTCTTTACGCTTTACATAAAAACGAAGGTTGACTTCTTCAAAATTTGCGTGGAACGGTATACTAAATCCTAAGAGTTTTGTGTTTTTAAACAGAAATCCAATCAGACTTACATAACAGGTATCATTCCAGAGGTCAAGTTCGGTGCCTACAGGCAGGTAAGCACTCAAAATACTTTTGTCAATAGCGTAATTAGCGATAGCCAGTTTACGCCACTCTGCGGTTAAAAAACTCATTCCACAAAGTACTAAGATTCCCTGTTATTAAATAAACAATTGCTTTTATTTTTAGGACTAATTATGGTTTTTGAGATTCTTCCTAAACAGGAGATGTATCGGCCTTCCTCTTTTGGATCCTCTTGATTGATACCGCTGAGGGATGCATGTTTAACGTTCAATTTTAGCTATAATGTAATCTTCCTCATTTAGTTTCCTGTAACCGTATTCATAGCAGCAAATATAGCGCCCAATATTAGCCTGATTAGCCTGATGGGTAGCATACCTGAAGTCAAAACCCAGTGCAAGCAACATTTGCCTGCTTACCCTGGGTTTAGCCTCGGCATGGAGAGTTCTGAGGATCTTCTGATTCTTCTTTAGTATTTTATTGACTAATCTTAGAAAAGTATTGTCATCCCTGTGCAGTTGATTATAGTGATGATTCCGGCAATAATCATCACAGAAGCGTTTATCACTTCTTCCTCTCAGTAGTTTGCCGCAATTTGTACAATGTTCGGTCATGTTTAATGGAATTTAATTAATCCAAAGTAGATATAAAATTCTTTATGTTTTAAATTATTCGGTTTTAAATGTTTGTTATACGGGTATAGACATGGTTGTCATCATATTTGTGATCAATGCCGGCGAAAAAAAAACTTAAAGTTAATTTTAATATTTAGATGATGGAGAAAATAAAAAACAGCGTACGCCTGACGGGCTATGCGGGCATAGATCCGGTATTGGTTAATTTTGCCAACGATAAAAGAATGGCCAGGATAAGTCTTGGCGTACATGAGTTTTACAAAAACAGTTTAGGAGAGGCAGTAGATCAGACACAGTGGTTTAACCTGGTCTTCTGGAACCAAAAAGTAGAGCTTGTAGAAAACATTGTTAAAAAAGGAACTGCGCTGCGTGTTGAAGGAAAATTGAGTTCCCAGACCTATACCGATAAAAATGGTGAGCAGCGGTATTCAACAGAAATTGTAGTTAACGAACTTGAAGTGGTTGATCGTTATGAGCTGTGATGATTTAATCATCAGGATGGGTATACACTATATTACCCATCCTGATTTACCTAATTTAGAAAGGAGATGGCTAAACCTCCATAGAAATTTCTACCGGCTGCGGGGTTAAAATATCGTCCGTTAGCGGCATTCAGGTCATTGCCCAGACTGTACTTTTTGTTCAGGAGGTTATCTGCACCGGCGAAAATTTCAACAGGGAATTTCCCGACGCGCAGGTTTTTCCATCCTACTTTACTTTGTATAAGATGGTATTGGTCTGCATAAATCGTATTGGCATCTGTTAATGGTATACGTGACGTGTAATTATGCTGCACGAAAACGTAAAATGCCTTGGGCAAATTGAATTCCAGACTACTGATCAATACGTTTTTAGGAACTCCTGTCAGAGAATTACCGGAAAAGTCTGTATTGCGGTCTGTGTAGTTGTCAAATCTGAAACGGCTGAGGGTATAAGCATTTCTAAATTGAAGGCCTCTGATCAATTTACTGCTATTTCGGGGAATGATCCATGCCGCTAAGCTGGTCTCTAAACCCCACTGCTTTGTGCCGCCAGCATTGATGAAATAATCGGTATCATCAGTATTTGTCCGGCGTACAATCGCATTTTTCAAATTGTAGTAAAAACCGGTAACATCGATAAAAAATCTGTTATCTGAAGAATTATACTTCAGGCCTGTCTCATAATTCCATCCCTGCTCCGGCTGCAAATCTACATTGATCACATTATCGGATGCCCTTACTTCAGATGAAGTAGGAGGTGAGTAACCCCTGCTGACAGATGCCCGTATGGAAAATGTTCGATCAAATAAATAAGACAGTGCAGCACGCGGCATAAACTGGGTATTGAACTTATTGGTTTTTTCGGCTATCGCAACAGGGAAAATGCTTTCATAATGGTATTTGTACAAATTAGCACTAGCAGACAATTCCAGCAGCAGCTTTTCATTCAAATCCATATTGATATTGGCAAAAATGAAATTTGAGGCCGATTGTAATTTATCTGCTGCCTGCAAAGCAGCAGGCGTGCCGTAATTATTGTCCGAATTATCAAAGTCTGTTTTGGTTTGTGAACCCTCCGCCCCCAGATTAAAGATCCAGTTGATATCATGGGATGTTTTTTTAGCATAAGATACGTAAGTCCTCACGCCTAGTGTGGTCTCTTTTCTATGCTCATAATTCGTAATAAATGGATTTTTGAAATCTGTATAAGACCCGAAAACAGAGATCACATGTTTAAAATCCGGACTAATTCTCCAACTGTTGGTTAAACCGCCAAAGGTGGTCTTGCTGTAAATACCCGCTTGCTGATCAATAGCGCTGCGTATCGCACCTGCGGCAGGTCTTGATAAATGGGGATCCAATCCATATTGAACTGCAGTTAATCCTCCTGGCGTTTCATAATGCAAATCAGCGTAAAAGAACAATGCTTTCAGGTCTGCATTTTTTGTATAATCCAGTTGTTGATTGACCTGGATATATTTGCGCTCCATGCCGCTGTGATCACGGTAACCGTCGCTGCGCTGGTAGGCCTGAATCACACCTAACTGATATTTTTTCCACTTTTTACCTATAGCAATATTTTCTCTGAATAAGCCATAAGATCCTCCTGTTAAATTTAAGGCAGCCATAGTGCTGTCCGTAGCTAATACCGGAGAATTAATCAGTAGTACTCCACCAGAGTTCGCACCATAAATGCTGCTTTGCGGACCTTTCAGGATCTGAATGTTGCCTGCAGCCGATAAGTCAAGAGCATTTAGATAACTGTTACCCCCCGCATCTGTCAATGGGAATTCATCAAAGTAGATCTTTACATTTCTGATGCCGAAGGGCGAACGTAAAAGGCTTCCTCTGATAGATAAACGATAGCTTCCCGGCGATCTTTCTTCCATTCTTACGCCAGAAATCGTATTTACTGCCGCAACGAGTGAAGAAGGTACCTGCTGTTGAATCTCAGCTGCATTTAAAACACCCACAGCCCCCGTTGCACGCAATAGGGGTTGTGGTGAAAAATATGGTCTGATAATAACTTCATCCAGTTTTTTTGTAGTATCCTGTTTAGTCTGACTAAACCCGGAAAGTCCCGAGCCAAGTATAAGGAGCGTTAAGATTTTTTTCATTATTTAGCAGCAACCCTCCATACAGTACTGCTCACATCATCAGCAACTAATAACGCGCCGTCTTTTGCAACAGCTACACCTACCGGGCGACCATATACTTCGCCTTTACCCTCATCAGCAATAAAACCTGTAAGAAAATCCTCAAGTTTCCCTGCTATCTTTCCGTTTTTAAAAGGAACAAATGCAACCTTATAACCTGCAAGTGCAGAACGGTTCCATGATCCATGCTGACCAATAAAAGCTCCGCCCTGGTATTTTTCCGGGAATTTTGTGTCTTTATAAAATGCTAATCCCAGTGAAGCCGTATGTGAACCTACAGCCAGATCAGGGGCAATGGCAGATTTTACCAGCTCAGGTTTCTGACCTTTTAATCTCGGGTCTTCATTTTGTCCGTAATAAGAGTATGGCCATCCATAAAATGCACCTTGCTTAACACTGGTAATATAATCAGGAACCAGATCGTCACCCAATCCATCCCGTTCATTTACAGCAGTCCAAAGTACATTTGTACCCGGTGCCCATGCCACGCCTACCGGATTTCTCAAACCCGACGCATATATCCTTTCGCCGGTACCATCCGGATTTACTTCCAGGATATTTGCTCTGCGCAATTCATTTTCCATTCCATTTTCACCTGCATTACTACCCGAGCCTACAGTAATGTAGATCTTTGAATGATCAGCGTTCGCGATCAGATTTCTTGTCCAGTGATTATTATATCCGCCAGCCGGCAGGTCCAGGATCTTTTTCCCCGTACCGGAAATTTTAGTGTCCCCGGTTTTATAAGGGTATTGATATAAACCGTCTGTATTCGCTACATAGAAAGCGTTGCCGATGATTAACACACCATAGGGTTGATCCAAGCCAGACACGAAGGTAGTACGCAAATCAAATTTTCCGTCATTGTTCGTGTCTCTGAATAACAGGACTGCATTTGCACTAGATCCGCTTACCTCGGCTTTGTCTTTACCAGATAAGGCATTGGCTATTTTCTCTTTGGTATTCCGCTCAGAATTAGAGAGTACTACCAGAATATCACCATTAGGTGCGATATATATATTCCTCGGACTTTTAATGTCGCCCGCAAATTTACTCACCGTGAAACCCGCTGGTGCAACAGGGGTTTTGCCTTCGGGCCACCCGATTACCTTGCTAAACTTATTTTTAGAAGCATCTGTATCAGGTGCCGGTAAATTGAGAGTTTGTCCGGTAGTTTCGACGGTGGTACTATCCTTTTCTGCCGTGCGTTTAGGCTGTGAATTACAAGCAACCATGAAAGGTACAGCGGCTAATAGGGCGATCAATTTGTTCATTTGAATATGATTTATTTTCAACGATAAGATAACGGTCAGCTTGACCCTCTATTTGTAAAGGACATTCTTGACGGTCTCCTCTTAAACAAAATGTCAGTAAAGATGTTTGAAGCTGCTCCTTTAATCGTGTGATGTCACACATAAGTAGCAGAAGAATATATAACCTCAAAAAAAAAGCAGGTTTCGTATGAAACCTGCTTTTTTAAAAATTATAAAGGAATTAATTATCCTAATTTCGATTGTAAGTTCTCATCGATAGCAGCTAAAAACTCCTCAGTGTATAAATAGTGTTTACCATGTTCAACTTTGTTACCATGGATACAAACAGCTAAATCTTTAGTCATTTTACCACTTTCTACAGTTTCAATACAAACCTGCTCTAATGCATGGCAGAAATTGATCAGCTCCTGGTTGTTATCTAAAACACCACGGAATTCTAAACCTCTTGTCCAGGCAAAGATCGAAGCTATCGGGTTGGTAGAAGTTGGTTTTCCTGCCTGGTGGTCACGGTAGTGACGTGTCACTGTACCATGTGCCGCTTCAGCTTCCATCGTTTTTCCGTCTGGTGTAACCAATACAGAAGTCATTAAACCTAATGAACCAAAACCTTGTGCAACAGTATCCGATTGTACGTCACCATCATAGTTTTTACAAGCCCATACAAAATTACCATTCCATTTTAATGCAGAAGCAACCATGTCATCAATCAGACGGTGCTCATAAGTGATTCCCGCTTCCTTGAACTTAGCTAAGAAATCATTTTCATAAATCTCCTGGAAGATATCTTTAAAACGGCCATCGTATTTTTTAAGGATCGTATTTTTTGTAGATAAATATAAAGGCCATTTTTTGATCAGTGCCTGGTTAAAACAAGCATGAGCAAAACCACGGATACTTTCATCTGTATTATACATTGCTAACGCAACACCATCACCCTGGAAGTTGTATACATCGAAAGATTGTACTTCACTACCATCTTCCGGTGTGAAAGTTAAGGTCAGTTTACCTTTACCTTTAGTTACTAGATCTGTTGCACGGTACTGATCACCAAAAGCGTGACGACCGATACAGATAGGAGCAGTCCAGTTAGGTACTAAACGAGGAACGTTGCTCATTACAATAGGCTCACGGAAAACAGTACCATCTAAAATATTACGGATGGTTCCGTTAGGTGATTTCCACATTTGTTTCAGGCTAAATTCTTTTACCCTGTCTTCATCAGGTGTGATTGTAGCACATTTGATACCTACACCGTATTTTTTGATGGCTTCAGCAGCATCAATAGTTACCTGATCATTAGTCTCATCGCGGTATTCTACCCCAAGATCATAATATTTAATATCAAGATCCAGATAAGGTAAAATCAATTTATCCTTAATGAATTTCCAGATGATGCGGGTCATTTCATCACCATCTAACTCTACAACTGGCTGGGCTACTTTAATTTTTTGTACAGACATATTATGGTTTCAATTTTAACTTAGTAAAAAACAAAGATATAAATTTTGAGTTTATAGCCTCAATTTCCGGTAAATTACAAAAACAAATAAAAGATTGTTAACGTTATAGTGACATAAAACACAAGGTTATGGATGCGAATGAAAATAATGGATTAAATGATAAAAGGGCAACGGATAAACTGCACCCTTCAGATCTGGGAGAAACCAAGGACTTCAATCAATTATCTTTTGATAAGGAAAAAAATAGCTATGAGCTGGATGTGAAAGGACCTGATAAAGATTATGACCATCCTCTTCCTTACGAAACAACTGCTGCAAATGGTGGTGATGACAATTCTGATTATGATGAAGCCAATCCTTATATCGGTGATGAATATGCTGATAAAAAAGATAAGGCTGAATCAGGACTCGAAGACTTGGGTATGCACATAGATGATGGTGATATTGTTGCAGTGACACCAGAAGATGAATTTCTGGCCAGAACGCCGGAAGATGATCGTCCTGATTTAGATGAAGAAGGTTATCCTATCAATGACAGTCCTCAGAAAATATAGTAAATAATAATAAGTATATATAGGATACCCGGGAAAAAAATCCCGGGTATTTTGCGTTTATTATGGCAGCAAATCAAGATTCAGCCTTCTGCGCATCTCTTCCAGCTTCGGATTCTTTTCTACCAGGTAATTGTATTTTTCTATACTGGTATACAGGCGGTTCTCCAGTTTGCTCTCTACTTTTTTAGTAACAATTCCCAATGCAAAGTTTTTCAGTTTCGTTCTAAGGAAATTTAAAAATTCAACCTGCTCGTTTTGTAATATGCTTTCCTGCGCAAGATTGGTAATCAGCACTGTGATCTCGTTAGGTTTAGTGATAACGGGCTCGTTCGTGCTCAGAATGGTATAGAAGTTTATTTTATTTTCGTCTTTAATTTTCTGTGTATACGCTTTCCACAGCACCATGAGTTCTTCATGTGTAAATGGTTCTTTTTCTTCCCCATATACATATTTAGGCTCATCGCTGTCTATTCCTCCGGCAGCATTGGTCAAAGCTGTTAAAGAAGGAATCAGCGTACCTGCAGCAATACTGCCCGGCGCATTTGGCTTCAGTACAATCTTGTTTACCGAATTTTTATGCGGAACGGCTTGTGGCCTTTCTGGCATTTTTTCGGCAGCAGGTGGCACCAGGGGAATAGTATTGGGTAAATCGGCAATAGGTATTGCCGGAATTTGCTGAGCAGGTGTTGATGGCGGAGCCTGACTAAACTGTTGCGATGGTGCAGGTAGGGGATCAGGTCTGTCTGAAGGGCTGACCTCAGTTTTTACATCAGTTTTTTTTTTAGTCTGATCAGTGTCAGTTGCAGGTGCCGGAGCTGTATGTGGTTGTTGTGCCAGTTGTAATACCGAAGGTATGTGGCACATTTTAATCAGCGACAGCTCCACCTGGAGTCGCTGGTTCTTACTGTTCTTATAAGTGAGATCACATTGATTGGCTAGGTTTAACGCAGTTAAAATGAATGAAACCGATGTTTGCTGACTCTGTGCAAGGTATTTCTGTTTAATATTTTCACTTACTTCCAGCAGCTTTACCGTTTGAGGATCTTTTCCTACCAGTAAATTGCGGAGGTGACTGGCCAGACCGTTGATAAAATTATTGCCATCAAAGCCATTATTAAGGATCTCATCGAACAAGACTAAGGCTTTACTGACATCAGCACCAGTCAGATATTGTGTCAGTCTGAAATAATAGTCGTAGTCAAGGATATTCAGGTTGTCTATAACTGACTTATAGGTCAGATTTTTATTCGTATAACTGACAATCTGATCGAACATGGAAAGTGCATCACGAAGTCCGCCATCAGCTTTTTGAGCAATGATATGCAGTCCGTCTGCTTCTACAGCTATGTTTTCACGAATGGCAATCTGGTTTAAATGGCCGGCGATATCTTCTACCTGAATCCTGTTGAAATCAAAAATCTGACAGCGGGACAGGATAGTTGGCAGGATTTTGTGTTTTTCAGTCGTAGCCAGTATAAATATGGCATATGAAGGTGGTTCTTCAAGTGTTTTAAGAAATGCATTGAAAGCATTTGCCGAAAGCATGTGCACCTCGTCAATAATATATATTTTATACTTGCCCGCTTGTGGCGGAATCCTTACCTGCTCAATCAGGCTGCGGATATCATCTACTGAATTATTTGATGCGGCATCAAGCTCATGAAAATTGAAAGAGTGGCCTGTCTGAAATGAAACACAGGAGTCACATACCCCACAGGCTTCTATCTCATTTGTTAAATTCGTACAATTGATCGTCTTCGCGAGAATACGCGCACAAGTAGTTTTACCTACTCCTCTGGGACCACAAAATAAGAAAGCCTGTGCAAGCTGATTGTTTTTTATCGCATTTTTTAAAGTCCCGGTTATGTGATGTTGTCCCACAACGGTTTCAAACGTTGCTGGACGGTATTTACGGGCCGATACGATAAAATTCTCCATCGCAACGAAATTAGAAATTTTTTACGGAGCTTGCTGTGTCTTTGGGAAAATAAAATAAAGTTTATAGTTGCGCAGAGCTAAATAGTACAGAAAAAGAACTAGTTTTACTTTTTTAAAATATTATTTCATGAAACGCACGCTTCTCTCCTTGTTCTTAGCAGTTCCACTGTTATGTCAGGCTCAATCGAATTATCAATCAGGATACGTTGTAACCAGCGATAAAGATACTTTAAAAGGATTTATTGATTATAAGGAACGCAGGATTAATCCATCCTCATTTAGTTTTAAACCCACTTTGAATGATCAGGCCAAAACGTATTCATTAAAAGATTGCTCTGCCTATGGTATCAAAGGGATGGAGTACTTTGAACGCTATACCGTAAAAATAAGTATGAATGATGTAGCGATTTCAAACTTACCTGTTGGCCTGGATTCTGTCTACAGGGTTGATACTGTCTTTTTGAGAGTATTACAAAAGGGTAAGAACGTTACAATGTTTTCTTATGTAGACGGACTGAAAGAACGCTTTTATATTATGGACAAAGATAACGGCGTTCCCGAAGAGCTAGTCAGACATCTGTTCCTGAACCCCGAGAATAATAGCAGCGTGGTTACCGTCAGTAAATATTTGAGACAATTGCTGGCGATCAGGCGTAAATTCACAACAGTTACTACTGAGGAAGAACAGAAAATTGGTAAAGTAGATTATACGAAACGGGATTTGATGAAGGTAGTGAGTGTCCTTAACGAACAGCATCAGGAGCAGTCAAAATTCCCGAGAACCAGATTTTTTGGTGGGGTAGGACTCAATATCACAAATGCGATATACCAGGGCGAAAATGGACTCGCCGGAACATCAGCTCAGCATAAAACTTCATCTCTGCCTTTTATCACGGGTGGTTTGGATGTATTTGCTAATCCAGCCATCGGCAGATTAATTTACCGGACAGAACTGTCTTTTTTTATCAGCAAATATGAAGTGTCGAACACAACGGCAATCCAGGCAAGATCTCGGTTGGCACATACCTTTGATCAGTATAGTGCAGTGCTTACGCCACAGTTGATTTATAACATATATAATAGAGATCACTTTAAGTTTTTTATCGGCGCAGGAGTAGGACTTAATTTCTTAAAGTACAGTAATAACAGTTCGTCTGTTACTAATTCTGTTTTCACACCGTCTACCGCCACCGTGACAGAGAATGCTATTAAATTTGAACCGTTTACTACTTCATTTCCACTCAGTGCAGGTATAATGCTGAATAAAAAGCTGGAAATCACAGGCAGTTACTCGGCCAATTTTTCCCTGACTGACTATTCTTATTTCTCTGTAGCTGCGAGAAGGATGAAAATTGGTATCAACTATATGCTGGGCAAACGCTAAAAAGATTGTAAATTGGAAGAACCAATTATAGATTAAAATGAATAAAAGAATAAATCAACTCGCTTGTTGTCTGCTATTACTGTTTTCGGTTAATGCCATCAGCAGTTCTGCCATTGCACAAAATAAAAGAATTCTTGTTTTTTCTAAGACAGCAGGATTTTATCATCAGTCTATACCTGCCGGTATTGCCGCCTTACAGAAATTAGGTGCTGAAAATAAGTTCGCAGTAGATACAACAAAAGATGCTGCTGTATTTACTGCGGCTAACCTGAAGCAATATGCAGCGGTTGTATTTTTAAGTACTACCGGAGATGTGCTTAATGGTGAACAACAAAAAGCTTTTGAGGAATACATCCAGGCTAGTGGAGGTTTTGTGGGTATACATGCAGCAACAGATACGGAATATGAATGGCCATGGTACGGAAAGCTGGTTGGGGCCTACTTTTTGAAACATCCCGAACAGCAGATGGCAACACTGCAGGTAGTTGACCGCAGGAATATTTCCACCAGGCATCTTCCCGCAACCTGGGCAAGGAAAGATGAATGGTACAATTTTAAAGAGATACAGCCCGATCTGCATGTACTGATTAAACTGGACGAAAGTACTTACAAAGGAGGAACAAATGGTAATGATCATCCAATAGCCTGGTATCATAATTATGACGGGGGAAGAGCTTTTTATACCGGGCTTGGTCACGTAGATGCCTCTTATACAGATCCTTTATTTTTAAAACATTTACTTGGCGGCCTACAGTATGCCATAGGAATAAAACGTACGAAATAGTCTTTAAACTTTTGATTTATAGAAATTTATTCCTAGGTTTGCAACCCCGTTTAAGGCGGGAAAATAAACATTAAATAATCATAACAATGAATCAGTACGAAACTGTTATCGTTCTAACCCCGTTGTTGTCAGAAGAAGTTGCGAAAGAAGCATTAGCGAAATTCAGCAAAATCATCACTGACAGCGGAGCCGAAATTGTTCAAGAGGACAATTGGGGTTTGAGAAAATTAGCGTATCCGATTGAGAAAAAAGCAAGCGGATTCTTCCACCTTACAGAGTACAAATCTTCAGGTGAATTAATTAACAAATTGGAATTAGAACTAAAACGCGATGAGCGTGTTCTACGTTTCTTAACCATTAGATTAGACCGTCATGCGGTGGCATATAATGAAAAGAAACGCAGTGGTGCTTTTAACAAAAAACCTAAGAAAGAGGAGGCTGCAGCATAATGGCTAAAGATCAGATACAATATGTTACCGCTCCAAAAGTGGACGATAACAGAAAAAAATATTGCCGTTTCAAAAAGAATGGTATTAAATATATCGATTATAAAGACGCAAACTTCCTGTTAAAATTCATCAATGATCAGGGTAAAATCTTACCTCGCCGTTTAACCGGTACTTCATTGAAATTTCAACGTAAAGTGGCTCAGGCTGTAAAACGCTCTCGCCACATTGGTTTGTTACCTTTCGTTGCTGACCAATTAAAATAGAAGCTGAGACATGGAAATTATATTAAAACAGGACATCAAATCTCTTGGAGAGAAAGATGATATTGTAAACGTAAAGCCAGGTTACGGCCGTAACTACCTTATCCCACAAGGATTTGGTGCTTTAGCTACTCCTTCTGCTAAAAAAGTATTAGCAGAAAACCTGAAGCAAGCAGCGTTTAAACAAGATAAAATTAAGAAAGATGCGGAAAGTATCGCTACACGTTTAACTGATGTTAAATTGTCTATCGGCGCTAAAGCAGGTGAAACAGGTAAGATTTTTGGTGCTGTAAACACTATCATGATTGCTGATGCATTGAAACAACAAGGTTTTGATGTTGACCGTCGCCGTATCACTTTCGAAACTGAACCTAAATTTGTTGGTGAATACGTAGCCAACTTAAACTTACACAAAGAAGTGAAAGTTAAAGTTCCTTTCGAAGTTGTAGCTGAGTAATCATCTTACAAAACATAAAAAAAGCGTTCCGGTTACCGGAACGCTTTTTTTATGTTTAAAAAACAGGGGTTAAAAACTTTTTCTTCTTTTAGATCTGTTCTCGTCAATAATTCTGCGGATCTCTTTTACATCACTTTTGGAGAATCCATGAACTTCAACCTTGTTTCCATTATGGAATAATCTGAGCGTAGCGAATCCAATCATCGGAGAGTCCACCTCTATAGCCGTAATGTCCTCGTAGTTCAGGTATTTAGAGTCGCCGCTAAATAATCCCGGAACTTTTATTTCAATGCTGTTTTCTTCTAAATAAATCTCTGCAGGAAAAACCTTGTTACCTTCTGAGAGTCTTGATGCTGTAAATTTCATTCTTGCTGATCTGAGTGTAATACGGAAGCAAATCTAAACAAATTATTGTGCTGTCTGCTTTTGTGCGTCAATTGCTTTTAACAATTTCTCATAAGGCGCATTGAACTTCTCAATACCTTCATCTTCCAGCTGCTGTGTCAGTTGATTAAGGTCAATGTCTGCATGTTGAAGTTGTGCCAATACAGCAGAGGCACCTTCAAGATCAATTTCCAGCCGACTCGCAGGATCACCATGATCACGAAAAGCATCCAGTGTTTCCATAGGCACGGTATCCACTGTATCCGGACCAATTAGTGCTTCTACGTATTTGGTGTCTTTAAATTCAGGGTTTTTACTACCTGTACTTGCCCATAACAAACGTTGTGGTCTTGCACCTTCAGCAGCAAGCTTCTCCCAGCGCGGACCGCTAAAAACCTCTTTGTATATTTCATAAGCTTTTTTAGCGGAAGCGATCGCTACTTCACCCTTCAGGTCGGTCAATTCTTTTTCCTGAAGTATCGGATCTACCAGTACATCTATCCGGCTTAAAAAGAAACTTGCTACAGAAGAGATCTCATTGATGCTTTTTCCATTAGCCAGACGTTCTTCCAGACCAGTAATATAAGCTTCAGTGACTTCACGATAACGCTCCAATCCAAATAATAAGGTTACGTTAATATTCAGGCCTTCACTGATGGCTTTTTGAATAGCAGCCAAACCAGGTTTAGTACCGGGAATCTTAATCATCACATTTTTTCTGTCTACAGCTTCCCAAAGCTCCAGTGCCTGTTTAATCGTGCCCTCGGTGTCAAGAGCCAGTAATGGCGACACTTCCAGGCTTACATAACCGTCAGCACCTTTTACTTCCTCATTGTATACAGGTAAAAGAATTTCTGCTGCCTGCTGTATATCTTTCACAGCCAGACGGTAAAAGATGTCTTCATTACTTATATTTTCTTTGGAGAATGCTGCAATATCGGCATCATAATCCGCACTGCTGCTAATTGCTTTTTCAAAAATAGCGGGATTTGAGGTAACACCTCTTACACCATCTTCATCAATCAGCTGTTTCAATTTACCCGATTTAATAATATCGCGGTCAATAAAATCCAGCCATATACTCTGACCGTAATCGTGTATTTTTTTTACTTTACTTGTTTCCATGTCCTTTGTATTTTGTAAAAGAACAACTTCGGGGATTTAATGTTTATACCAGCTAAAATATATGCACTCCTGTGACAAAGCATTATTTATCCTTTTTATTAACTTTGGCCAATGTCTAAAAATAAAAGTAAGGTTATAGCGTGGATAACCAGAATTGCTGTGTGGTTTGTTTCAGTGAGCGTACTTTGGGTATTGGCCTATCGTTTTATCAATCCGCCGATCACCATGCTGATGATCATGCGTAATATAGAGCGTAAATCGGATGGTAAGACCTTTAAGACAGAGAAGGATTGGGTGGACCTGGAAGATATGTCTGACAATATAAAAAGAGCTGCAATAGCTGGTGAAGATCAGCTGTTTGTACACCATGCCGGTTTTGATATCAAGGCCATCGGCAGAGCCTATAGTGCCAATAAACAGGGGAGTACCGTCAGAGGTGGAAGTACAATCTCTCAGCAGACAGCAAAAAACGTATTCTTATGGCCCGGTCGGTCATGGCTGCGTAAAGGCTTTGAAGCTTATTTCACTTTACTGATTGAACTGTTGTGGGGTAAAGAACGAATTCTGGAAGTGTACCTCAATGTGATTGAAATGGGGGATGGAATTTATGGAGCAGAAGCGGCATCACAAAGTTATTATCAAAAATCCTGTAAAAACCTGAACCGTTCCCAGGCATCCCTGATCGTAGCATGTTTTCCTAATCCCATTCGCTGGACGCCATTGCATCCAACGCGGTTTATCAAACACCGGCAATACCTGATTATGAACAATATCCGCAGATTGGGGCCTTTAAAATTTTAGCCAGATCGACTAAAGCAGATCTGCAAAAACTTTGTTGTGCCAGCTGTCCCTAAGAGGAACTTCCCATTTGTTCTCAAAATCCTCCAGTGTCTGTACCAAATTATTGAATACAATAGAATCACGGGTAATCTTTTTAATACTGATCAGCGTTTCAAAATCTTCCTTATTCAATACCACTACTTTGTCATCAACTTTATAGGCCATGTTAAAACGATTAAACAGATCTACACTGTATTCCTGCTCAATGCCTTTAATAACCCGTACTGACGCATCAATAGAGCAGCCTGTAGTGCCTGCAGAGGCTTCATCAACAATAAAGACGATGAAATAATTATATAAAATTTCTGCTTTTGCCTGCAGCTGGTGGCCATGTGCCTTCCATTGAGAAGTAAAGTCATTCAGTTGTAGCTGAATAGCCTGCTGCTCGTCAGTACTGAACTCGCGGTCACTTTGGTAGATCCAAACTTTAGATTGTGGAGAAAAACTCATACACAAATTTAACATTTTATTTAAATTGACCTCTTTAAATATCCGATCCAATGAAAAAGTTTACATTTTGCTTGAAAATAGGTGCATACGGCATGTTATGTATAGGTTTTCTTTCTTTTTCATTCCCTGATCCTTTAGAAGAGGATGCAGGTTACGTGCAGCAGCAACTCTCCGCGCATTGTAATGCTATATCGGGAACACCACAGGTCAAAAAGTATGAACTGAATGTAACGAAGACAGGTTTCTGCCGCTATAAACGCTTTCTGCAAAATGGGAAGGTAGAATACTTCTCCTTTAATCTGATCAAATTCAAGCATATGGATTACCTCGGCAATTCGCAAAATGGGATTTTATACCTGCGTACAAAAGGTGATGATGTCATCGTGCAGACTTACAACGACAGCAGGGGCGGAGATATTGACAGTATGGCTACTTATATGTCAATTCCCCTTAAAAGCATTGAACCTGAAGACCTGAATGAGTTTGCACAGCGCTTTCAGCGGATGAGCCTGGCTTTACGCCGATAGTAAATACCGGAGTTTCCATATCCCTTGAGGCCACAATGATTTCAGTTCCTTGAGCATGTTCATTGAATAAACTCAGCACCAGATCAGGTTTATTATTGTCTTTTGACAGATGGGAAAGGAGGAGGTGACTAAGGTTAATATGACGGAAATTGGTAAATAATTCCAAAGCCTGCCTGTTACTTAAGTGCCCCATACCACCACTTATCCTTCTCTTAAGATAATACGGATAACTGCCATTGTGTAGTAGATTTTCATCGTAGTTTGCCTCCAGGAAGGCTGCGTCACATTGCTGGAAATGATGTGTCAGTTGTTCACATACGGCTCCCAAATCAGTAAATACACCAACTTTTACCGGACCACATGACACCATAAAGCTGTGCGGCTCCGCTGCATCATGTATTTTTGGAAAACAGGTAATATGTAATGATCCGATCTGCACGGTTTCCTGACTATAAAAACTACGAACCAGCTGTGCTGGTAAATTCAGTTTGCTGTTATTCAGTGTGCCGGGAGTAATATATACCGGAATCTGGTATTTTTTGGACAATACCGTTAGGCCGCGGATATGGTCTCCATGTTCATGCGAAATAAATATAGCTTTCACCTTAGACATAGAAAGGCCTAGTCTGAGCATCCGTATTTCAGTCTCTTTACAAGAAATACCGGCATCTATCAGCACCGCTTCCCGCGCATTTCCCACATAGTAACAATTTCCGTTACTACCTGAATTTAACGAAGTAATAAAAAGAGGATTACAATCCATTTGCTCTTGCTGTAATTTCTGCAATATCCAATACCTGGACATTTTGATTCTGATCTTTCATTTTAACGCCATCGCTTAACATCGTCATGCAGAAAGGGCAACCTGCTGCAATAATATTAGGATGAGTTTCCAATGCTTCTTCAATTCTTTCAATGTTGATGTCCTTATTTCCTTTTTCCGGTTCTTTAAACATCTGCGCACCACCCGCACCACAACACAGGCCGTTGGACTTGCAACGTTTCATCTCTACCAGTTGTGCATCCAAGACTTCTAACGCTTTTCTGGGTGCTTCGTATATACCATTCGCACGTCCTAAATAACAAGGATCATGATAGGTGATCTTTTTGCCTTTGAAACTTTCCCCGCCTTCAGCTTTCAGCTTACCTTCATTAATCAGGTCCTGTATCAGTTGTGTATGGTGAATAACCTCATAGGTTCCACCCAGGCCGGGATATTCGTTTTTGATGGTATTGAAACAATGCGGACAGCCGGTTACAATTTTTTTGACATTGTAACCATTCAGCACCTCTATATTCGTCATTGCCTGCATCTGGAACAGAAATTCATTTCCCGCACGTTTGGCAGGATCGCCAGTACAGCTTTCTTCCGTGCCCAGTACTGCATATTTTATACCTACATGGTGAAGGATTTTACAGATATCACGTGTTGTTTTTTGCGCGCGTTCATCATAGCTCCCCGCACAGCCTACCCAGAATAAGATTTCAGGTTCTTCACCTCTTGCAATCATTTCTGCCATTGTAGGCACTTCTATATTTAATTTCCCGCTCATTATGCTTTGGAGTAATAAATTTAAATTAATCTTCTTTAGCCCAGTTAAAACGGTCAGACGGAGAATATTTCCATGGGGCACCGTTATTTTCAATATTTCCCAGCATTGCACTGATACTTGATGGCGCCTGGGATTCTTCCATTACAGCATAGCGTCTTACTTCTGTAATAATAGCCAGTGGGTCTATATTGATAGGGCAGGCTTCAGTACATGCATTACAACTTGTACATGCCCATATTTCCTCTCTCAGGATATAATCATCAATCAATGATTTGCCATCACTGAAATCAGTTCCATGTTTATCGATATTTTTACCTACTTCCTCCATTCTGTCACGTGTATCCATCATGATCTTACGTGGAGAAAGCAGTTTGCCTGTCAGGTTAGCCGGGCATACTGCAGTGCATCGCCCGCATTCCGTGCAGGTATAAGCATTCATCAGGTTTACCCAACTCAGATCATTCACATCCTTAGCGCCAAAACGTCCCACTTCAGCCTCCGGAGGTGTAAATGAAGGATCAAGCATCGCTTTCACTTCATTGGTCACACTCTGCATGTTGGTGAATTCGCCTTTTGGCTCCAGATTGGAAAAATAAGTGTTGGGAAATGCGAAAAGAATATGAAAGTGCTTAGAGTAGGGCAAATAATTCAGGAAGGCAAAAATACCAATGATGTGAAACCACCAGCAGCCTCTCTCCACTAAAATAAGCCCGCTTTCTGTATCAGGTAATAAATGATGCAGGTATTGACTTACAGGGAAGGAACCGGCATTCACATAGTGATGTGCCCCCAGTAACTGTAGTTTAGCATCGGCAGCATTCATGAATAAAAAAGCCGACATCAGTAGTATTTCTGTGATGAGGATATAATTGGCGTCAGATTTCGGCCAGATGGTCAGTTCTCTTGCGGTAAACCGCTTTATCTTCAATATATTTCTCCTGATCAGGAAGACTGCACAGGCCAGCCATACACCCATGGCCAGGAATTCAAAGGAACCAATCAGGAAATTATATACACTTCCCAATCCTCCGAATATACGGTGTGTACCAAATATCCCATCAATCATGATCTCTAATACCTCAATATTGATGATCACAAAACCTATATAAACAACAAAGTGTAATGCCGCAGGTATGGGACGTACAACCATTTTGGTCTGTCCAAGAGCAACTTTAACCATGGTCATTAATCGTTTTGCTGGCTGATCTGATCTGTCTGCGGGCCGGCCTAATTTAATATTGCGGATAACCTTCTTCAGGTTGAAGCTAAACAGCGCAATTGCAGCTATAGTGATTGCTATGAATAGAATTTGTGAAATCATTATCTGGTTAATCTTTTACTTCATGCTAAGTTAAATAATTAGAACAAAGAAATTGCTATGCATGCATAAATTTTAATATTTAGAGCTTTTATAAATAGATTTTGTCGCGCTAAACTTTTTTCCAAAAACAGTTTTGTAATTCGAAAAAGAAACTATCTTTGCAACCCCAACCGAGGGGAACATGATCAAACATGTATAAATAAGATGGTGCGGTAGCTCAGTCGGTAGAGCAAAGGATTGAAAATCCTTGTGTCGCCGGTTCGATCCCGGCCCACACCACTTTAACAAAAAGCGGTTACAAGCAAACTTGTAACCGCTTTTTGTTTTGGATTAATTTGATTATAAATTCGATATTGACATGTGCCTGCTTACATTCCAAAAATAATACCCAGCATTTTCATACCCACCTGCATCGGATTCTTTCCAAAATCATAAATAGTTTTATTCTGTTTAATGGCCATTTCCGTTTCAGTTACCGGCCTGCTATCTACATTACTGAACGCATACAGTACTTTGAAATCAGAATCCTTTTCATACTGGATCAGTAATTTCATGATCCCTGCTTTTTCTTCCACATATAAGGGGTGCAGAAAATTCAATGACTGCGGCATTTCGGCAGAAGTCCATACATCGATTTTGTAAACAGTTCCGCTTGTGCCAGATAAAGCGACCTCAGATTTTGGCACTGTAACTGGTTTCTTTAGGGTGTAGACTGATTTTGTACACAGATAACCAGATACCTTATCTGTTTCAGCCGTCCTCACTACACTATAATTTTTAATGTCCAGCTCATTGGAATTCAGTTTTGTAAAGCTGTCGCCACTAAACCGTACCGTAATGTCATTTGCACTGTTTTGCGACTTTGCATAGATCATACCTGTCTTCTTATCATTATCCACATGATTTTCACCATGATATGTGAGTGCATCAAATTTTGCAGTAGCTTCATTCCCCTTAACGTATAGTACTGATTTTATAGGCAACATCAGAAAAGCCATGTTTAATACCCCGTTTTTTTTAGTTTGCGCCTCTATCACCGCCTTGTCTTTTGCAGACAGTTTTTCACTCATCTGCTTCATCTGTTCTGATATATTACCTTTTGCCGGATCAATCTGTTGAAAGAGTTCACCCAGAGTGCTGCCCGGAGTAGTGATGCTGATCGAAATAACCCCTTCTGTAAATCTGGTTTTAGTTTCTTTACCATCAGCAGCGACCTCTGAAATATTTTTTAGGTTAGCCTTTGTTTTGTCGGAAGGGCTTTGCGTACAGGCTACGATAGTTGTTAAAAGCAGTGCAGCAAGGAGATAGTTAATTTTAGAATTCATGTAAAATTTTTATTATAACAATCAAAGCTGAAAAAAGTTGGTGTAAAAAAAATGATTATAGTTGTAAATCGATGGTCTTTAGTGATTTGTCATTTTCAATCTGAAGAGGATACTGAATCAGCATATAGTAGCTTACGCCTTATTTTAAATTATTTTCAAATAATATTTGGAGATGAATAAAAAGAAGTTACCTTTGCAATCCCAACCGAGGGGAACATGATCAAACATGTATAAATAAGATGGTGCGGTAGCTCAGTCGGTAGAGCAAAGGATTGAAAATCCTTGTGTCGCCGGTTCGATCCCGGCCCACACCACTGCAAAAAGCTTCAGAGAAATCTGAAGCTTTTTTGTTTAAAAGGCATTTCGAAAAAATCTAATCTACTTCGCATCGTTTACCTCAATCCAATGTCCATCAGGATCCTGAAAATAGAGCTGTTTCACCCCGTCCACTCTTACTGTAACAGATTGAGGCTTTCCTGGCCAGTCTGAATAGTTTATTTTTTGCTGATCCAGTTTTACTATGAAATGGGGAATTGAAGCGACACTAAAACACAAATGCTCATTCTTGTCATGTTCTACCTTACGGCTTTCACCCTTAATAAGGTGCATCTGGCCTGCCTTACCTAAAGTAAACCAAACGTGCTTTCCATCTTTAAATGGTTCTTCAATTTTAATAAGGTTCAGCAATGAATGGTAAAAATGTTCGCTTTTGTCAAGATCTGTCACATAAACAGCAATGTGATTCAGTACTGCGCTTTCATTGTCTGGTGTCGTTTGTGCCACTACTTTAGTTTTACAAAACAATAGCAGGCAGGCGAGAAATATCAGGTTTAAAGTTTTCATAGTCTCTTTTATAATTTAAATATAAGACCTTCTTTTCACAAACAAGAAAAGATCAGGATAGCCGGACGACCAGTAACAACCATTATATTATCGAAAACTGCATCAGCTTGCAAAACAGATCCATAAAAGCTGATGCAAGCGTTATGACCAATGACAAACATATTTAAACAATGAAAATAAATGCCTAATAGCTTTGTGGTTATCTGCAAAACTGTTATTTTTCATTGGCTAAAACAACACCTGTTAAATCCCGTTTTTTTAATGATTAGTTACAGGTTAAAATTTTAATGAAAATGGGTTTAATGCATTTGCGGGCAGGTTTTACAAAAAAATGATAGACTTAAGAGAAGAAATGAAACTGAATTATACGGAGGATTTCAGGATAGCCTGTAAGATCAATAATCTGAAACATGAAGAATTGATTCAATATTTTATCGATCATGTTTCATTTTACACCTTTATTGGCGGTGAAATGGGACCGGTACACCAATGGGCAACTAAAGTATGTATTGATTGTAAAGACCTGTTTGAGGGGGAAGTTGCGAGAGAAAATGACAATGACATCCGGCGTATTTCACTGAAGTATATCAAGAAGTTAACTGCATTGAGTCTGGGAGATGAGTTTACTGCCGAAGAGAAGATGCTCCATAGTGATGACCTGATTGAGCAATGGTCTCAAGAAATGTTGCCCCTGACCAGCTATATCACAGAACTTTATACAGGTGAAGGGCAAATCCTTTACTTAAGTTTCGAATTCAACCTGCTTTGTAAAATGAATGGTGTAATCCTGGAGCAATTGCTTCAGTGTTTTATTGATAGTATATCGCTTGCCAACGAGCGGGCTGTAAATCTGAATGATATGGTTGAAATTAATCCGGGAATGGCCGTTTTATTACTCATCCTGATTGGTAACAATGAGGTGAAACATAGAATCATGCCTCATCAGGAAATTTATAAAAAATATGGACTAAAACTCTTAAAACTGGATAAGAAGCAAAGAGAAGAGCAAAATTTGAAAAATAGGATAGATTCCTATCGTTCTTTCTATCAGGAGTGGTATAATGCGTTAAATAATTTAGATTGATCCCTGTTTTTTCTGTTAGCCATTACTATAGTGAACCCGATTTATCAATATTGTCTGGCTTTTAATTCCGCGATTTCTGGTATTATTCTTACGATAAATATATTTATATTTTATATTTATAACATGATATGCGTTTTATTAAATTGATTTGAGGAGCCTGTAGGAAATTTATTAAAACAATTTACATATGGACTCAAAAAAACAATTAAGGCTAAGTTATCCTGAAGATTTCAGGGTCGCCTGCAGAATTAACAATCTGAATCAGCAAGAAGTACTTCAGTACTTTATTAACAAGGTCTCTTTTTATGCTTTCAATGGCGGAGAAATGGATGCTTCATCTTTGTTAGCTACCAATATTATGCTGGAATGCATGGATGAGACAGGTAGAGATATAGTGCCGGTAAAGGAAAAAAAGATTCAAAAGATTTTTTTAAAGAATATCGGACTGCTGATCAAGCTGAGTGCAAATCCACATTTGAATCTGGTTGAAAAGATGCAGGAAAGCATTTACCTGATGGAAGAATGGGCGATGGAGATGTTGCCGATGGTAAATTACGAAACATCAATTGAGACTGACAATGAAGAGGCATTGATGTTATCATTCGATTTCAATCTGCTTTGTAAAGTAAATGGACTGGACAGTATACGGGTTTTACAGTATTTCATTGATAAGATCTCATTGCCTATAGACAGGGCCATTAATCTGCAGGGGTTTGTTAAAAGTGAAAGCTGTATGGTCTTAATGCAGATGATGTTGATCGGAAAAGCTTATGATGATGTTTATAATCATAACACTGATATTTCCAGACATTTTTCCAGTCGGCTGGAAGAATTGGATAAACGGCTGATGCGGGAAAGGGAACTGGTTACAAGAATAAGAGTTTATAGAGCTTTTTATGCAGAATGGTACAATACTTTACAAAAAAATATAGAATGAATAGAAGAGGAGATTGAAAGGTCTCCTCTGGAATACAAATACAAAAACCTAAGCCTTTTTTTTCTTGATCGGTGTCAATGAGTTTGCAGGCAAAAAATCTTTTGGTGATATGCCAAAATGGTCAGCAAATATATTAATGTGCTTTAAGTTATATTTCGCAGGATTACCCAGGTTTTCCACATTCCCAATGAAGGATGCCTTTACACCAATAATATAAGCAATATCTTCCTGCCGCAATTGTTTATCAGTTCTTAATTTTCTGACAAAGTCTATTACGTGCTGCTCAATAAGATCAAGTTTTGCTTTCTCTTCCATTTGAAGCTAAGTAATTTATATTCTGAGATATATTTTACATATATATATGTAATTAAACTTTTAATTAGCATAATTAAGCTAATATATTCATTATTAGACTGGGCTTCAGATATATTTTTAGAGCTCAATTATTTTTCTGTACCTAAGGCTTTAAATATCAGTTGTTAAGGATGGTATTAGATGATCCGATTAATATTCCCACTTATTTTAAATGAAATATAATACACATATATGTGTAAATGATATTTAATTGTTAATTTCGAATGAGCAATGGGGGATTAATTGTAATCGAATGAAAATCAATTATTTATATTGTTTTTATGATTTTATTTCTGATTTTTCATCTCTGTACATCATAAACGCGTAATCTTATATGAAAAAGATTAGCAGCATTTTTTACCCTCAATAAGAAAAGAATGGAGTTAAATAAAGAATTAACGCTTAACTATGCTGAAGAGTTCAGGATAGCCTGCACCATTAATAACTTACGGTATGAAGAGGTGCTGCAAAGCTTTATTAATGCGGCATCTTTTTATGTTTTTACTGGCGGTGAGATAGATGCTGCTGCTCAATGGGCAACACAAGTTATTTTGGATTGTAAAGAGGAAGTGAATGGAAAAGCCCCCTCGGTGTCTGCTCAGCTCATGAGCGAAAGCTCTTTCAAATACATAAACATGTTAAAAGAACTGAGCAGGGCTGACCATCTTTCCCGACAAATAAAGTGTAATAAAAGTGAAGCGGTAATGAGGGAATGGGAAGAAGCCTTTTTTGCTGAAGCCCCTTATCATGATCAGGTAGAGATAAATGGAAATTGCTACCTGAATATCCCTTTTAATTTCCATATGTTATGCAGAGTGAATGGTGTCAGTATCAAGCAGGTATTGCAATATTTTATCGACATCATTTCATTGGCAGAAGACCGGGCACTGAACTTATATACGATTATTAAGGTTAATCCGGGTACGGCATTTATCTTGTTGTTGCTGATAAAAGATAATCATACCAGCAACAGAAGACTACCCCAGGAACAGATTTATGTGAAATATGGTCTGCAATTGCTGGATCTGGATGAAAGACTGGAAGATGAAATTGAATTCAAATATAGGGTAAAAGCTTACCGCAGGTTCTATCTGGAGTGGTACAACGCTTTACGTGTAATGATTAATTAAAAAGACTTACCAGATCAGGGATTGATCAACTTAAAAAACTTGTTCACATCCTTATCACTGCTGGAAGTGAATTTAAGCTTCTTATCCGGACCATAGAGGTATACCGCAGGATATTGTTTTGGACGGAATGCCATTATAAATACATGATCGCGATCCTGCACAACTTTAACATTCTTTTGTCCGATGAGCGGCTTTCCAAAGTTGGTCATGAAATAATCAATGGAACGGTATTCATCCTGTGAAACCAGGTAAATATTGACCTTGCTTAGCTCTTTGGTTCTTTTGCTGATCTGAGCTACTACTTTCTGACAGTGCCCACAGGTCGCATCAAAAAATATAATCATGGATTGCTTTCCTGATGGAATACTATAAGTTGAAAACTGAGAATTGTCAACATTATAAAATATGGCATTTGGCATTGCATCACCTGGATGCTGAGCGGAGGCGGAAAAAGAGATAAAGAGTACAGTTAAGCAGGCGAGTATTAGTTTCATAAGATTTTTACATCAGGTGTATAGTTGCAAATATCGGGTTTTATAACACTTTTGTGTCAGGTGAATTACAGTTTTAAAAATGAGGTATTCATTTTTAAAACTGTACGTTAACAGATATAAGTATCTTTAGCAGATTTAAAGCACTAATGAAAACCAGTATATCACATCTGTTATCTTTTAAAAAATCTGGCAATTGTATTTTTGCTGTTTTCGGTTTTTTCATCATCCTTCTTTTTACCAGGAATAGTGGAATTGGTATCTCGCCAGATTCAATTGTATACTTAAGTGTAGCCAGAAATATGGTGGCAAACGGTTCGTTTGTAGATTATAATTTACAGCCTTTAGTAGATTTTCCGGTTTTATTTCCTTTTTTTCTGAGTGTAAGCAGTTTTCTGACCAGGGCAGATCCGGTTGTATTAGCACCCTATCTGAACGGGATCATATTCGCATTATGTATTTTTCTGACCGGATATCTTATTGATTTAGCTGATATCAGGACATCTATATATAAATATATGTTATTGTTTTGCCTGGTGTTGAGTCCTGCATTGATGGATATCTATACGATGTTATGGTCCGAAACATTGTTTATTGTTTTCACCCTGTTTTTCATGATTGCCTTTCACAACTATCAGGGTAACCGTTCTCTCCCATGGCTGCTGTGCTGCGCCGCTATTGCAGGACTGGCTGCTGTTACCCGTTATGCCGGAATCACAGTCATTGCCACTGGAATGATGTTACTTTTTTTTGATCCCTCACTGAAATTCAGGAAGAAAGTATTGCATTTTATTTTATTCACTTTTGTGTCGAGTGCGTTTCTGGCGGCGAATTTATTACGAAATAGTCTGATTACGGGCTTAATGACGGGACCGCGAGAATCCGGCATTACTTCACTTTTTGCGAATATCAATTTCTATACAAATGTGGTCAGTTCGTGGCTCTCCATTCCAGCTCAACATTTAACCTTTTGTACAGTAATAGTGGTTACCATATGCTTCACTATGGTAATTCTGTTTTTACGAAGTGCAGTGATAAATAAGAAATATGCTACAGTACCAAATACTTTCAGGGCATTTTTTGTGGTATACACCGTTTTTATCATTGGGATTTCTACGCTTTCGCATTTCGAGCAGATCAATAACAGGTTACTTTCGCCACTCATCATTCCTTTAATGGTAATCCTGACTTATTGGCTACCCGGATATATGGCTCGTTTGAAAGGAAAGACCAAAACTACAGCAGTTGTTTTTTTAAGCCTGATCGTCGTTTGCTTTGAACTGGTTCAGCTGGAACAGCTCTATAAAGAATATAAGGAAGATAGCACCTATGGTATTCCAGGTTATACCGATTTGAGCTGGCAGCAGTCGCACTTAGCAAAATTCTTAAAATCTCATCCCGGCGCATTGAATAAGCATTACAGTATTTATTCCAATGCACATGAAGCTGCCTATTTTAACGGAGGCTTACAGGCGTCTTCTATTCCTCATCAGATCGATAAGGCGGATATTCAGGACTTTTTTAATGATAACGGGCAGTATCTTATCTGGTTTCATCATGTAGATGACAGGGAACTGATTACTTTATCCCAGATCAGCGCACATGCTACTGTTACTAAAAAATATGACTTTAAGGACGGTGCGATTTATTTTATCATTCCCCACCACACAAATTAATCTTTCACGTGAAAACAAAATCTGCAGCGGGGTTCATAGCTTTCTTTTTCGCCAAGCAGAATCTTAGCATCGCTCGCCACCTTACGGTAGGAATACATAGCCGGGCAACCACATCTTACGCAAACGGCATTCACTTTAGTTACCAGTTCTGCTATGGCCATTAATGCAGGTACGGGACCAAAAGGCTGACCAGTAAAATCCATATCCAGTCCGGCTACAATTACCCTTATTCCTCTGTTTGCAATTTCATTACATACTTCCGGTAAACCTCCATCAAAAAATTGTGCCTCATCAATTCCGATTACCTGCGTATCTGCACTCAGCAGTAAAATTTCAGCAGAACTGTTCACAGGGGTAGAGGGAATGGAATTGTAATTATGAGATACTACAGCTGTTTCATCATAGCGGATATCCGTTGCCGGTTTAAAGATTTCCACTTTTAGCTTAGCAATTTCTGCACGCTTTAATCTTCTGATGAGTTCTTCTGTTTTTCCTGAAAACATGGAGCCGCAAATCACTTCTATGCTGCCGCCATATTCTCCTCTTCTGTAGTTTTGTTCGCTAAATAACATGCTTTGGTTTGTTGAGGGGGGCTGTCCGGCAAATATCGAAATTATGTATGAGATTTTTATACTACTTTTGAGTAGCAAATAAACAACACAAAACGGCAATTATTACGTTATTAAGTTATGATGAACCAGGAGGACATATTCAAAAAAATAGGACAGATACTCAATGAATTAGGTGAACAGTATCAATACTTAGCTCAAAATCCTCAAGAGCTTAATGAGCTGGAACTGGAACTTTTCCTGGCCAATGCTGATTTTTTGTCCGATCATGTTCAGATCATCAAAAAGATCAATACCAAAACTGCAAGAAAGATTTTACCTGAGCATACGGAAATCAATGAAGAAACTGTTGTTCCGCCTCTGGATATTATTTCAACAGCTGTACAGGAAGAAACATTGCCTGTTAAACCTGTTCACGATCAGGATATTTTCCGGATTGATCAGGAACCTTCCACTTTCGAATTTATCCTGAGTGAAGGTAGTGATACCGATAAATTTGAATTTGAAGAGAAATCTGTCGATGAAATATTCGACCGTCCGCTAAGTAAAGAAGAGGAAGAAATTATTGCACGCAAGCAGAAGCTGAAAGAGAAAGAAGAATTTGAATTGCAAAGTCCTGCTCCGGAAGAAGATGAAATCGGACCCGAGCCCTTTCTCGTTGCAGACAGCGTTGAAGAAATAGAGCCGGAACTGGTAGAAGAACCTGAACCTCAAATAACAGCAGAGGAGGAGATACTGCCTGAGCCAGTACAGGAAACTATAATTACGCCTGAACCTGGTTCAGCATCAACATTTACAGCTCCGGCAGTTTCAATGCCTGAGTCTGTAGAGATTCCTGAACCGGAGCCTGTGGTACAGCAGCAGCTATTCACCCCTTCATCACCAGTTGTTCCTCCCGTTGTTGAACGACAGAGCGAGGATAAGCCTGCGGGAAAGCCTACACTGAATGATATTCTTGCAGGCAATAACACTCGTACTGCACAAAACGGAGCTGGCAGAGCGCCGATAACTGATCTTAAACACGCTATCAATCTAAATGATAAGATGAGATATATCAAAGACTTATTTAATGGATATAATCTGGCCTATGCCGAGGCGATCGACCTTTTAAATAAAATGCCTGACTTCAGGACTGCCGATGCTTTTCTGCAGAATAACTATGCAGTGAAAAATAACTGGGCGGCAAAACAGGAGACGGCAGATCAGTTTTATGAGTTACTACATCAGCGTTTTCCGGCTAAATAAATCCCATCCTGTTTGAATCTAATTTTAGAAAGATAAACAGCAGCACCGTAAAACTCCATAAGGATGATCCCCCGTAACTGATAAAGGGGAGGGGGATCCCGATTACCGGAATAATCCCAATAGTCATTCCAATGTTAATAAAGACGTGGAAAAAGATAATACTGGCCACACAGTAGCCGTAAACCCTCGAAAAAGAAGACCGTTGCCTTTCTGCAAGGTTGATGATTCTGAGCAGTAAAAATGTATAGATACCTATCACTACTGTACAGCCCATGAATCCCCATTCTTCGCCGATAGTGGAAAAGATAAAGTCAGTACTCTGTTCAGGTACATAGCCGTATTTTGTCTGCGTGCCCTCCAGGAATCCCCTTCCGGTTAGCTGACCTGATCCTATGGCAATTTTAGACTGATTAACATTATATCCGGCACCTCTGGGATCCGTCTTCAATCCCAGCATAATTTCAATGCGTATTCGCTGATGTGGTTCCAGTACCTTTTCATAGGCAAGTTTCACCATAAACAGATAAGCAATAGCCACGATCGTGGTAATAATAATGGAGAAGAGCCTTTTTTGCTTTCTTCTGTTCTGGTAGACAAATATTCCGCCTGCCACTAAAATTATTGGAATCAGTACCTGTATCGGAACGAGGAAGTCTGCTATAAACAATACAATCATTCCCAGGAAAATCAGCAGAAAATAGCCAGACAATCCTTCCCTGTAAAGCGGGAACATAAATGCAAGAAATACCAGTGCCGAACCTGTATCCGGCTGGAGCATGATCAGCAGCAAAGGAAAACCAATAATCAGCGCCGCAAAAAATATAGATTTAATATCGCGGAACTTAGGATTGAAATTACCTATGTAACGGGCTACCAGCAAAGCAGTACCAAATTTGGCCATTTCCGAAGGTTGCAGTCTGAATCCTCCGGGAAGAGAAATCCAGGCCTGATTCCCGCCCACATTGCGGCCAAATACCAGTACGGCCATCAGTAACAACATGGTTATTCCATAAACAATCGGGGAGAAGACACTAAAAAACTTGGCATCGAGCAAGAGAATGGAAAATCCCAGCAATAAACCCGTAATAATATAAATCAGCTGCTTGCCGTAATTGCTGCTGAAATTAAAAATATCAGAGGTTTCCGGATTATAAATTGAAGCATAAATATTAATAAAGCCAATTGCACATAGCGCCACATACAATAAAATCGTTATCCAATCTACATTAAAGAAAAACCGGCTGCCTTGTTGTGTACTCATTTTGTAACTTGAATTGGTTTAGTGGCTGTTGTCGGTGCCGGATTTCCTTTACTTGTACTATCTATTGGTTTCGGAAGTAATTTCACCTTAGGTTTTGGCTCCTCTGGCAACACCACCTGTTTTTTCATCCACTCTGCACGTTCTGGTCTGTTACCCGAAAGCTTGCCTGTCAGATATTTCTCCGTAAGGTAACTGGCTATCGGTGCAGCATATGAACTCCCGAATCCGGCATTTTCTACAATTACAGCGAT
The DNA here is from genome assembly GCF_026239655.1 of Pedobacter sp. MR2016-24. GTDB lineage: Bacteria > Bacteroidota > Bacteroidia > Sphingobacteriales > Sphingobacteriaceae > Pedobacter. Next base: position 774,863 of record NZ_JAPIVO010000001.1, read on the forward strand.
GGCAATTTTCGGATTATCACGTGGTGCAAACCCGATAAATACGGAGTGATTTTTTCCATGAGGATTTTGCACAGTTCCCGTCTTTCCGCAGAAGAGAATATTTGGAATAGCCGATTCTCTGGCTGTACCATGAGGTGAATTTACTGCATCCTGCATCCCATCGATGACAGGTTCAAAATGCGCTGCATCTATATCTACCGAGTTTTTAACCAGGTATTCTTTTTTGACCTCTTTTTTATCGCCTATTCCTTTGATTAAATGAGGTTTAATATAATAACCTCTGTTCGCAATGATAGCCATGATATTGGCCATCTGTAGTGGAGTGGCGCTCATCTCACCCTGTCCAATGGCGAGTGAAATCACAGTGGTATATCCCCAGTATTTACCGAACCTCTTTGTATATTCTGCTGAAGTAAATAATCTTCCTTTACGTTCAAAAGGCATATCCAGTCCCAGTGTAGAGCCAATACCAAACTTTCTTACCTTGGCTTCCCATGAATCATAAGCAGCAGTTTTACTTTTGAACTTACCCTGCGTCATCAGTTTCTGGAAAACATAACAGGCATAGGTATTACAAGATCTGGCCAGACCTCTTCGCATAGAAATAGGTCCGTCAACGTGTTCGCATTTCACCGGATGATTACCTGCCCAATAAACGCCCGGGCAGTTAAAGGTAGTATTGGGATCAATCACCCCTTCCTGCAAAGCAATCAGATCGTCTACCGGTTTAAAAGAGGAGCCCGGAGAATAATAACCAGACATCGGCCTCACCGTAAGCGGACGGTTTGGAGAGCGGAAAATATCCATGTAATTATTTCCCTGCTGCCTGCCCACCATTAAGTTCGGGTCGTAAGTCGGACTGCTGACAAAAGCAAGTACTTCTCCTGTGGAGGGCTCAATAGCGACAATACTGCCCACTTTATTTTTCAGCAACTGTTCTCCCAGTTTCTGCATCTCTATATCGAGTGAAGAAACCAGTGCTTCACCGGAAATAGCCAGCGTGTCGAACTTACCTTCCAGATAGCTGCCCTGCGGCACGTTTTTAGCGTTGTAAATGGTATTCTCCACCCCACGCTCACCCCGTAATGCCTCATTATACTCGCGCTCTATACCAGCTTTCCCAATATAATCACCGGGGCGGTAATATCCCTGACTGTCTTCTATATCTTTTTCTGTAACTTCCTTAACATAACCAAAAAACTGACCTGCTACACTATCCGGATAATGCCTCACCGTTCTGTTTTGTGTTTCAAAACCGATAAAACGTGATAGTCTTTCCTGTAAAGCAGCATAGGTTTGCACTGATAGCTGTTTTTCAAAAACGGTACGCTGATAGCGCGACTGATTCCTCGCTTTATTAAAACGTTTATAAAAGCCTTTCATATCAATCCCGATAATCCTGCAAAGCTCCAGTGTATCGAATGGTTTAACAAGATTGGGCGTAACCATCAGATCGTATACAGGTTCATTCTGTACCAGCACTCTGTTGTTTCTGTCCAAAATTACCCCCCTTGCAGGAAAGGTGTATTTTTTTCGAAGTACATTACTATTTGCAGATAAGAAATAGCGGTCGCTCGCCACCTGTATATAAAAAAGCTGACCTATAAGAATAAGTGCAACTACTATAAATAAACCCTGAATGATGTATTTCCGATTAAAAAGATTATCCATTAGCGCATTTTCCTATTATAGAAGATAAATTCTACCAGTAGAACAGTAAACAATGTAAAGATACCGCTAAGCAGGCACCTTAGCAAGGTATAAGAGAGTTCTGTTAATTTAAAAGCTTCTAAAAAGAAAAGTACAATATGGTGTGCGAAGGTGCACAAAAGGGCATATAATGAAAACCACCTGAAACCCATGTTGCCCAGTGAAGGTTCGGGTTCATCGAAATTATCACGACTCACCGTTACGGAAATAAACAGGATCCGTACAAAAACGAGTGTTACACAGGCTGCGGTATGCACTCCGATCGTATCATAAAAAGCATCCAGTGTGATGCCCGTACCAAATGCAATCAGATACACCAGGATGTTCGGTGTACTAAAAGGAAGCAGCAGCAGGAACAGGATATAAGTAAAAGGTGTGGCGAGGTTATAAAAGCTCATGTTCCTTAAAAACAGCACCTGTATAGAGATCAGGAGGAACCACCTTACAATATTGATTAAAATAATTCTACTGTTCATTCGGTAATTTTGATTCTAGTGCTTTTTGTTCCTGTGCATATTTGTCTTTGATCACGTACACATACTGTAAGGTACTGAAATCGTTGAAAAGATTGATCTCAATGGTCAGAAAGTTGTCTCCCGTTGCTATTCCCCTGTTACTGATCACCCCAACCGGAATGCCAGGAGGGAAGGACGCAAATCCAGAGGTAATGATGGTATCTTTCAGCTTTACTTTAAAATGATTTGGAATATCCTTGATATAGGCCTTTCTGTAATCCGAATTCCGGTCGCCCCATACCAGGGAGCCCAATGCTTTTGTAGATTTGATGCTCACACTGATTTTCGTGTCTTTGTTCAGTAACGATTCTATCGTAGCAAGATGTTCAGAAACATCACGGATAGTGCCTACTACTCCTTTGCCTGCAGAGATAACGGGCATCCCACTTTCTATACCGTCCGCGGACCCCTTGTTGATCGTGATCACATTGTTTCTCAGAGTAATAGAGTTCTTGATTACCCTGGCAGCCAGGTAAGTATACTGTACCTTGTTAACCGTATCAGTAACTTTTATCAATCTGGCGGTATCAATATTTTTTAAAGCCAGTAATTGAGTATTGAGCTTAGCGTTTTCCAGCGCGAGGCTATCGTTTACTACGCCAAGGTTCATATACCTTTTAAAAACATTCAGGTTTTCGTAGGCACGGCCTACCACCTCATTGGTGGAGTTTACGGTGATACTACGCTGATATGCATTGTTTTTAACAGTGAGTACTACCCCAATTGTAAAGAAAATAACAAACAGGAAAAATGCGTTGTATCTGTTTATGAAAATCCAAAGGTTACGCATATTTCTCTATGTTGTTTGAAATGCAAAATGCGAGTGCGGTTTATGGCCGACTCACATTTTGTATGCTTATTGCTATATTTTAATTTTTATTGCATCAGGAACTTAAAGCCACCGATGTTTTTAAGTGCAATACCAGTACCGCGTACAACAGCACGAAGCGGGTCTTCCGCAACATGTACGGGAAGTTTTGTTTTCGCCGCAACACGTTTATCCAATCCACGAAGTAAAGCTCCGCCACCTGTCAGGTAAATTCCTGTCTGGTAAATATCAGCCGACAGCTCCGGAGGCGTAATCTCTAACGCCTTAAGAATTGCTTCTTCAATTTTAGAAATTGATTTATCCAGACAATGTGCAATTTCAGTGTATGATACGGTGATTTGCTTAGGTACACCTGTCATCAGATCTCTACCCTGAACAGCAAAATCTGCAGGCGGATCTGTCAATTCAGGTAAAGCAGCACCCACTTCAATTTTGATCTTCTCCGCAGTACGGTCACCAATCATAATATTGTGCTGGCGACGGATGTAATTGACAATATCAGAGTCAAAATTATCTCCCGCAACGCGGATAGACTGGTCGCACACTATACCAGAAAGTGCAATTACAGCAATCTCCGTAGTACCACCACCTATGTCGATAATCATGTTACCCATCGGCTCTTCCACATCAATTCCAATACCTACCGCAGCAGCCATTGGCTCGTGAATAAGATATACTTCTTTAGCACCTGCAATTTCTGCAGAGTCCCTTACTGCACGTTTTTCAACCTCAGTAATTCCCGAAGGGATACAGATTACCATTCTTAAAGAAGGAAACATCCAGCCTTTGCCACCATTCAGCATGCGGATCATTCCTTTAATCATGGCTTCTGCAGCATTAAAATCTGCGATTACGCCATCTTTCAAAGGTCTTACCGTACGGATATTATCGTGCGTTTTACCTTCCATTTGCATGGCCTGACGACCTATTGCTATAATTTTATTGGTTTGTCTGTCAAACGCTACGATTGAGGGCTCATCGACAACCACTTTATCATTATGTATAATCAGGGTGTTGGCGGTTCCTAAATCAATAGCAACCTCTTGTGTGAACCAGTTAAATAAACCCATTTATAGGTGATAAATTATATATTAAAAATTCTGTATACTATATTAATGTAAAACTACATCTTTTTATTGTATTCGCAGACAAATAAATTAGTGCTTAAAGTGTCTGATACCTGTAGTCACCATTGCAATTCCTTTCGCATTTGCCATGTTTACTGAATCTGCATCCTTAATAGAACCACCTGGTTGTAAAACAGCTGTAATCCCTGCTTCAGCAGCGATTTCAACACAGTCCGGGAAAGGGAAGAAAGCATCGGAAGCCATTACAGCACCAATCAGGCTGAAGCCGAATTCGTTTGCTTTAACAATTGCCTGCTTCAAAGCATCTACTCTTGAAGTCTGGCCAACTCCGCTTGCGATCAATGTATTATCCTTTACAAAAATAATTGTGTTGGACTTGGTATGTTTCACCAATTTATTAGCAAAGAATAAATCCTTTAATTCTGCCTCAGTTGGTGTTTTTTCAGTTACTGTTACCATTTGATCCGGACCTTCGATAATCAAATCTTTATCCTGCTCAATTACACCGTTCAGCAAAGTTTTGAATTGTTTTTTACCTAATTCAACTGCATTGCGCTGTAGAATTACCCTGTTCTTTTTAGTCTTGAATAATTCAACAGCTTCAGGCTGGTAAGATGGGGCAATCAATACTTCAAAAAACAATTTGTTTATCTCAGTAGCTGTTACCAGATCAATTTCGCCATTTGCGATTAATACACCACCAAAAGCAGAAACAGGATCACAAGCCAGAGCATCATCCCATGCCTGTGCAATCGTTGATCTTGAAGCCAGACCACAAGCGTTCGTATGTTTTAAGATCGCAAAAGTAGGCTCTTCGAATTCGTCGATCAGGCTTACCGCAGCATCTACATCTACCAGGTTATTATAAGAAAGCTCTTTACCATTCAGTTTGGTGAACATGGTGTCAAGATCTCCATAAAAAACACCCTGCTGATGCGGGTTTTCTCCGTAACGTAATGTTTTAGCCGTGTTTACACTTTGTTTAAATACGGAAAGAGGTTCTTCAGTATTAAAGTAATTAAAGATTGCTGTATCGTAATGAGAAGAAGTGTGGAATGCTTTTTTAGCATAAGCTTTACGCTGAGCGATAGTGGTCTCGCCGTTTTGTTCTTCCAGTTGCTGTTGTAAAGTGCTGTAATCATCCTTAGATGCAAGGATCACTACGTCATTAAAGTTTTTCGCCGCCGCCCTGATCAGAGAGATACCGCCGATATCAATTTTTTCAATGATTTCTTCTTCAGAGCCACCGGCTTTAAGTGTTTCTTCAAAAGGGTAAAGATCTACAATAACCAGGTCGATTTCAGGAATTTCGTATTCTGCGATCTGTGCTTTATCTTCATTCAGGTTTCTGCGGTTTAAGATACCACCAAAAACTTTCGGGTGTAAAGTTTTAACCCTTCCGCCTAAAATAGATGGATAACCTGTAAGGTCTTCAACTGCAGTAACAGGTAAATTCAGGTCTTTAATGAATTGTTCTGTACCGCCGGTAGAGAACAATTGCACTCCTTGCTCAGAAAGCAGGCGTACCAGTGGTTCTAAACCATCTTTGTAATAAACTGAAATTAAAGCGTTTTTGATCTTTATTTGCTGACTCATCGGGTGTTATTTTTGAGCCGCAAAATTATGATTTTTACACGAATAAATTTAGATAGTCAGGAATAAAAGTTCTTATTTTTTTATCTTTTTCAAAATGCTTTCCACTATTCTTGGATAATGCTGATGTTCAAGTTGTTGGCCTTTGAATTTTATCATTTCCAGGTTATCGCTTTTATCGATGCGGTATTTTGCCTGGTAAATGTATTCCCCCTCATCATAATTCTCGTTTACGTAATGAATTGTGATTCCCCCTTCAGTTTCACCAGCTGCCAAAACAGCTTTATGTACATTGTCGCCATACATACCTTTGCCACCAAATTTCGGCAGGATAGCCGGATGTATATTGATGATGCGGCCCGGATAATTTTCTACCAGGTTTTTAGGTATCAGCCATAAAAAGCCCGCAAGTACAATCAGATCCACATCAAGGTTCCTTAACAGTTCAATAATATGGTCCGTTTCATAAAATTCTTTCCTGTCGAATATATGCGAGGGGATTTCAAAATTATCTGCACGCTGCAACACATAAGCATCCGGATTGTTGGTCAGTACCAGTGCTATTTCTACTTCGGTACTGCGTTTAAACAGTTCCATTATTTTCTGGGCATTGGAACCCGAACCTGAGGCAAATATGGCTATGCGTTTCTTCATTTCGTCAGTTTTTCAAGCGAATGAGTCAAAAATAGCATTTTAGTGTTTCAATGAAAGTCTTTTTAAGTAAATATTACTCAGTAAGGGGATATCGTCATGGGAGATAAAGAAACGGGTTTGCGTTCATCAATCCAAAATAACATCTTTAAAGTTGATCGAAAATATACTTTGCCCGGTCAGCTATAACCGCTTTTTGCCATTGCCTGATTACATTTCTGCCTGCTTCTCTTGCCTTTTCCCCATCATCGTCATATTCTTTCAGGTATTTGGCAAGTGTATCGTTGAAACAATCCAGGTAGTGCTCTTCCAGCGCTATGTCTGTTTCAGTTTCGTCTTCCTTCGCATCCAGCAATTGAAGAAAGAATAGTGTCGCCCACCGGTTTTTGCCATTCACGTCTGTATAATACGTTGGAGAAGAGACACTCTTTGCAAAACAGTCCATTACTTTTTGCGGCCTGATATTGTAAATCGTGCAGAGGTTCATCAGATCCTCCGGCACGTTAAGTTTGATGGTGGTTTCCATGGTCGTTAATTTAATTTTGATTGATGATTTGCAGATACCTTTTATGGTATAGCTCTTTGAATAGTGCTATCCTTTTTTGTTCACTGCGGACGGTATACAGCTGAACCCTTAGTTGTTCTGTCCGCAATAAAAAAACAATTTCATCCTCATTCAGATCCGGAGTTTCATCATCTGCCAGTCCAAAACCTCTTACAATTTTCATAAAGAAGTGCATGGTGAAGTTTTCATTTTTAATGGAGAGTCCTGTTTTAGCTTCCATCTCGGCAAGGGAAATCCTGCTCATAAAATTCTGCAGTAATTCTGTCGGATAACAGTTATGCAGTTCACACAGTACGGTGAAATCCTTAGTGAAACTGCAGTGTTGTGTTTTCATCCAGATAAAAGGTGTCAGAGGTAGTGTACACGCGTTCCATCGTAGCGTACAATTCGTTGATGTAAGACAGTGATTTTTTCCGTTTTGCTTTTGTATAGCCTGTTTGCCGGTTGGCCAGGTCGTAAATACTTTTAAAATTAGGGGCGGTGCTTTCCAGACAGGTGTGGTAGGCGTGGCTGCCGTTTGCGGTCCGGCGCAAAGACACTACATAAAGGCTGATAGTTTTGGAGGCTTCAGAAAACCCCTCGCTATAGCCATCGGTAATGGAATCATACGCCGTGGAATGGTTAATAAAGATTTGGAGCACTTCCCTTGGATCCAGTTTGTAAATGGTACAGGCGATCAGGAATTCTAAAGGCATGTGAACTACATGGTGATTGGTTGATGTTTTCATATTGGTCTTATTTAATTTTTACAATTTAAATAAGCCTCTATGAGGGAGGTGCCGCCCGGAAATGGTATAGGGCTGGTAACTCCCTCAGTCTATTGTAACGCGGCTCTGATAAAGCCACCCAATCTTTCGAAAGGGCCTCAACAAAGACATAAGGAGCACCAGCCCTATAACAAATATAGGGTTTAGGATGCTCTACTTACGCTCGCTGAGTAAATTTATCAGATTTCGTTGCGAGGCTTTAAAGCAATTCTTAATTATAAATCAGGATTGCGTATTTTTTATTTTACATTTAATTTTTCCATATGCTAATGTAGTTGTCTTTATTGTAAATAAAAAATGTATTCAAATTAAATTTAGATTTTTATTAGAACACAAAAAACCCGCTGCATTCAGCTATTCCGGTAGATCTTGGGAGCAGCTGCATATCTGCCAAAAAAATAGCTCAGGTTTCAGATTCAATTTTATACCAGTTTACCAGATGCCATATTTTTCAAATGCTGTTTACCTGTTTAAGAATTACTATTTGCTTGAATATTGACAAAATAATGGTTTTATGATAGCTTGAGGCTAGTTTTACCTTAATTGAACCTAGTTTAGATTTACATGGTTTGGGCTTAAAAACAGGGTTTATATGGGGTTCAGAGCCCTTTTCTAGCCTTTTGGGTATAGCAACCCTATAGAAACCCGCTGGAATAGGGCAGGAAGCAGTAGAAAAATGTACCTTTAAAGCAGGTCAGACTAGCTTGTAAATAGCCACTTGTTATATTAATTATCAAATGCAAATTTGGTCTTCCTTTAATAATTGAACAATAATGAATATGAAGAGCAGATTTTCCTGCTGAGAAAAAGGGGAAATACCGTGCAAGTCTTGTTAGTATACTCATCTACCTCATTGAATCCGGGCTGCACTCTTAATTGGGCTGGTGTATTAATTTTACGTTGATAGGGAATTGTTCAGTTCTGTGATGCTGTCATACTGGATCATATCTCACTCTGGAATAAATTGGATTTCGATCGATAATAGTACACTTTTTAGTCGGGATGCATGCACGTTGGAAGCAGAGTGGAAGCACGGTAAAAGCACGTTTTTGCGGAAAAACCTGCTTTTACCATGCTTCCATACTTTTTCGCCGGTGCTTCCTATATATACTATACCCGACCTGCACATGAGCAGGTTACTCTCTAAACCAGGCGCAGATGTGAACACGTATCAATCCTGCTGTATCTGGTAATCTCTCTGTTCTTTATCTATACAGCCTCCTTATAAAGGTGTGTGAATCAATATTTAAGAATATTAAAATTATTTATAATAACGTTTTGCATATTAAAAACATTAATTCTATATTTGCAGTCCGAAAACAGAAAAAATTGAAGGCCCTGTGGAAGATTACATTGGCTTTTACCTTATAATATTATTATACTAAAAAATGGCAAATCATAAATCGTCTTTAAAAAGAATTAGAGCAAACGCTACTAAACGTTTACGTAACAGATACCAAGCAAAAACTACACGTACTTTTATCAAAAGATTACGTGCATCAGTTGATAAAACAGCTGGTCAGGAGTTATTGCCTAAAGTAATCTCTATGTTAGATCGTTTGGCTAAAAAGAATGTGATTCACAAAAATAAAGCTGCAAACAACAAATCTAAATTAACTAAATTTGTTAATGGCTTAAAATAGAATTAAGTTTACAATATTGAAACGGGATAGGCTTTGGCTTATCCCGTTTTTTTTGTTTATGGTAAATTATGATGAAAAAACAGGAACGACTAAAACGCTGCCTTTAGGCGACCGTCCGAGAGAAAAACTACTGCTACAAGGCAAGACTAGTCTGACCGATGCCGAATTGATTGCTATATTAATCGGGTCGGGTAGTAAGAATGAAACATCAGTAGGCCTGAGCCAACGGATTCTTGCTGCTTACAATGATGGTCTATACGAATTAGGTGGGGCAACGCCCCAGGAACTACAAAAATTTCATGGGGTAGGTGAGGCCAAAGCTGTTACCATTGTTGCAGCCCTTGAACTGGGTAGGCGCAGAAAAAATTATCCTACCAAAAAGAAAGACCGGATAGCGTGCTCCAATGATGCATTTGAAATCCTTCATCCCTTATTGTCAGACCTTGATCATGAACAGTTTTGGGTGCTGATGCTGAATAACTCTAACCAGGTAATGAGAAAACAGATGATCAGTAAAGGAGGGCGTGCAGGAACAGTGGCTGATCCCAAAATAATTTTCAATCTCGCAGTGCAGCATCATGCAACGAGTATTATAATCGCTCATAATCATCCCTCTGGTAGTCTTAAGCCCAGTGCTGAGGATTTACTGATCACCAAAAAATTAATCGATGCCGGGAGCATGCTCGATCTCCGGGTGCTTGATCATCTCATTATCACCACCGATTCTTATACCAGTTTTGCAGATGAGAAACTTATTTGAAGTTCTTTATGGGCTAATAAATTCAGCGCAAGGCATAATTTTATATCTTTGCGTTTTAGATGAAACAATAACATGAAGATATCATACAACTGGCTTAAACAATTCATACAGACAACACATACACCACAGGAACTTTCACTGATCTTGACAGACATTGGTCTGGAAGTAGAAAGCCTGGAAAAAGTACAGCCTGTTGTAGGTGGTTTGGAGGGATTGGTAATCGGGGAAGTATTGAGTTGCGTACAGCATTCCAATGCTGATCGTTTGCGGGTTACTACTGTAAATGTTGGTGGTGCTGAGGCAGTACAGATTGTATGCGGGGCACCAAATGTGGCAGCGGGACAAAAAGTCGTGGTAGCTACGGTGGGCACTACAGTTTATCCTAATGAAGGTGAGCCTTTCAAAATCAAGAAATCTAATATCAGAGGTGAAGCTTCTGAGGGAATGATCTGTGCGGAAGATGAGATCGGTTTAGGCGGGTCGCATGCAGGTATCATGGTACTGGATGAAAATGCTGTAGTGGGTTTACCTGCAAAAGCATATTTCAAAATGGAAGATGATTACCTTTTTGAAATTGGCTTAACCCCAAACAGGGCAGATGCAGCATCCCACCTGGGGGTGGCAAGAGATCTGGCTGCATTTCTGAGAATACCTTTGCAGATGCCTGATGTATCTGCTTTCAGTACAGCAAATGAAAGTCTTAAAATTGAAGTTGAAGTTTTGGATACAGTTGCTTGTCCACGATACAGCAGTGTATCGATCAGTGGGGTAACGGTTAAAACTTCACCGGACTGGCTGCAGGATAAATTAAAAGTAATCGGCATTCGTCCGATTAATAATATAGTAGACATTACCAATTACGTACTGCATGATCTTGGTCAGCCCTTACATGCATTTGATGCAGATGAGATCAGGGGTAAGAAGATCATCGTTAAAAAAGTTGCTGAGGGAACGCCTTTCGTCACCCTTGATGGTGTAGAGCGCAAGCTTTCTGCAGAAGATCTGATGATCTGTGATGCAGAGCAGCCGATTACCATAGCAGGTGTATACGGCGGCAAGAATTCTGGTGTAAGTGAAAAAACAACCAATATCTTTTTAGAGAGTGCTTATTTCAATGCTGTTTCAGTACGTAAAACAGCGAAAAGACATACACTTAAAACTGATGCTTCTTTCCGTTATGAACGTGGCACTGATCCGGAGATTACAGTATATGCATTACAGCGTGCAGCCCTACTGATCCAGGAACTGGGCGGCGGAGAAATTTCTTCTGTAGTTTCTGATATTTATCCGGAGCCGGTTGCTCCTTTTGAGGTAGAAGTAAGTTATAAAAACATAAATAAACTAATCGGTGCAAATATTCCTGATGAGGAGATTAAAGCGATCATTACTTCTTTAGGGATAAACGTAGCCGCAGAAACTGAAGAGGGGCTTTCTCTGCGCGTGCCTACTTTCAAGGTAGACGTAACCCGGGAATGTGATGTTACCGAAGAGGTATTGAGAATTTACGGTTATAATAATATTGAGATCCCGACTAAAGTAAATGCTTCACTGGCATTTACAGCAAAACCTGATAAGGAGCAAACGCAGCATGTAATTGCTGATATGCTTACTGCAAATGGTTTTCTGGAAATCATGTGTAACTCTTTAACTAAAAGTGCTTATTCTAAAAATCCTGAAGAAGCGGTTCATTTGTTGAATCCCCTGAGTCTGGATCTGAATGTAATGCGCCAGAGTTTATTAATGCCGGTACTGGAAAGCGTTGCTTATAACCAGAACAGGAAAAATGGTAATGTTAAGTTTTATGAGTTTGGTAAAACTTATCATTTGATCAATGAAAAATATATTGAGCGTCCGCGTTTGATTATTGTGCTTGCTGGTGCTGATGCAACGGAACAATGGAACCAGAAAGCTTCGCCTGTAAGTTTCTACAATTTAAAAGCTGCAGTAGATGCGATTATTGGCAGACTGGGTATTGCTAATTACCAGACAGAAGAAGTAAGTGATGAGAACTTTGCATTTGGATTGAAGTATTTTAGGGGCCCGCAGCCTATTGTTACTTTTGGTGCGGTAACAGCAGTTGATAAGAAACTGGGTGATGTAGATAAGGATGTTTATTATGCTGATTTCGACTGGGCCTTATTATTAGATATCGTCAGGAAGAATAAGATAGTGAATAAAGATATTCCTAAGTATCCTGCGGTAAGGAGAGACCTTTCAATGTTAGTTGATACGGACGTAACTTTTGATACGCTTAAAACGATTGCATTCAAGACAGAGAAGAAATTACTGAAGAATGTGCAGGTTTTTGATGTATATGTAGGTGATAAACTACCGGAGAATAAAAAATCCTACGCCTTAAACTTCACGCTGCAGGATGAGGAACAGACCTTAACGGACAAGCAAATTGATGCGGTTATGCAAAAGATTATAACTAATTTAGCGCAAACAGCGAAAGCAGAGATCAGAAAGTAATTTTATTTATTACTTTTAGGGATATTTACAGACACCATCAATTTTAATAATATGTCTTCGGTTGCCGAACAGTTAAATTCAGTATTACAGAAAACAGCTCGCTTAATAGAGCTTTGTAATGCTTTGCAGGAAGAAAACGAATTATTGAAGCAGGAGAATGCATCTGTTAAGCTGGCCCTGAATGCTGCGAAAAGTAAGAATTCGGATCTTGATGAGAAGATGCGTGTACTTAAACTGGCGAAGAGTATTGAAGGAACAAGCGAGAAGACACTTGATATAAAGCAAAAAATTAACGATTTTGTGCGTGAAATTGATAAGTGTGTTGTGTTACTTAAGAAATAAGGGATACAAAGAAATGAAACAAAGCTAAGAAATGGGAGAAATCTCGATTAAGATAACTATCTCTGACCGCATTTACCCTTTAAAGGTGAGTATGGAAGAGGAGGAAATTGTAAGGCGTGCAGCCAAAATTATCAATGAACGTATAAAAGACTATCAGGAAAATTATGCGGTTAGAGATAAACAGGATTTGCTTTCTATGGCTGTATTGCATTATGCAACAGCAGTGCTCAGAGTAGAAAATAAAGTGCAGGACCAGGATACTGCAGTTGCTGAAAAAGTTGAAGAATTAGATAGTTTACTGAACGATTTTTTTACGAGATAAAATCGTTACCATAAAAAAGCGAAAGAGATTTAACCGTTGTTAAGTTTTAGTTTCATTGTTTATTAAATTTTGGATAGGTTAGTATTTTCAGGTATAAACAACTGAATGATGACCGGCTTATTCAGAGCTTAACGCAATAAGCTTAAAATTTAGTTGCGGTTTTTTTTGTGGTATTGTTAAATAAGGATAATTAAACTTGCATGAGTCTGCCATCAGACAGGTAAAGAGCTCATGCAGATTTTTATATATATAAATTGAAATGGAAATAATAGGAACAATTGGATATGTACTTGCCGGCTTAGTTGTGGGCATATTAGTGGGCAGGTACCTGCTGCGCGACTTGCTGAAAAAGCAGGAGGTTGCTGCACAGAGTAAGGTCAAAAAAATGTTAAAAGATGCTGAAGCACAGGCAGAGATCATGAAAAAGGATCGTATGCTGGAAGCAAAGGAAAAATTCCTGCAGCTGAAAACTGAACATGAGCAGGATGTAAATGCGAAAAATAACGTTGTCAATCAGCGCGAAAATGCAATTAAGCAAAAAGAGCAGTCGGTAAATCAGCGTCTGGAAAACATGAACCGTAAGGAACAGGAACTGGATAATCACAAAAAGAACCTGGAAAAACAAACTGATATCGCTGTTAAAAAACAGGAAGAAGTAGAGCTGCTGAAAAATCAGCATGTGAAACAATTGGAAACTATCGCCGGGTTAAGTGCAGAAGAAGCAAAAAATCAGCTGGTGGAAAATATGAAACAGGAAGCGAGAACACAGGCAATGATCCAGGTAAAGGATATTGTTGATGAGGCAAAGCTTACTGCAACTAAAGAGGCAAAAAAAGTTGTTATTCAAACGATACAGCGTACAGCTGTTGAAGCAGCAATTGAAAATACTGTTTCTATTTTCCATATTGAAAGTGATGAAATTAAGGGCCGTGTAATTGGTCGTGAAGGAAGAAATATCCGTGCATTGGAAGCGGCTACAGGTATTGAGATTATTGTTGATGATACACCTGAGGCTATTATCTTATCTGGTTTTGACCCGGTAAGAAGAGAGATTGCACGTTTAGCTCTACACCGTTTGGTAACTGACGGTCGTATCCACCCTGCACGTATTGAGGAAGTGGTAGCTAAAACTAAAAAACAGATTGAAGACGAGATTGTGGAGATCGGTGAGCGTACAGTGATTGACTTGGGTATTCATGGTTTGCACCCTGAGCTGATCAGGATGGTAGGACGTATGCGTTACCGTTCATCATATGGACAGAACTTATTGCATCACTCACGTGAGGTAGCGAACTTCTGTGCTACAATGGCAGCTGAGTTAGGCTTAAATGCAAAGATGGCCAAACGTGCCGGTCTGTTACATGATATAGGTAAGGTCCCTGATGACAATCCGGAATTGCCACACGCAATTTTAGGTATGCAGCTGGCAGAAAAATATAAGGAGCACCCTGAGATTTGTAATGCCATCGGAGCCCACCATGATGAAATTGAAATGACTTCAATGATCTCACCAATTATTCAGGCCTGTGATGCGATCTCTGGCGCACGTCCGGGAGCAAGACGTGAGGTAGTAGAAAGTTATATCAAACGTTTAAAAGAACTGGAAGAGCTGGCCCTTTCGTATCCGGGTGTTGAAAAAACGTTTGCGATACAGGCAGGTAGAGAATTGAGAGTTGTGGTAGAAAGTGAAAGGGTAACTGATCAGCAGGCTGAATTACTTGCTGCAGATATCTCCAACAGAATCCAGACCGAGATGACTTATCCTGGTCAGATTAAAGTTACAGTAATCAGGGAAACCAGATCTGTCGCTTTCGCTAAATAAGACCAAAACAAAATATTGTATATAAAGCGGTAGATTATTCTATCGCTTTTTTTTATTTTTATACCATGAAGAATCAAGGGAAGAAAATTGTGAAGGCAGCACCTAAAAGAGAGGTTGATGTGCTGTTTGACAAATACGCAGAGAGTCATCAGCATCCTTCAAATGAACTGATCCACTGGATTTGTGTGCCGCTCATTGTTTTTAGTTTGCTGGGTCTGATCTGGGCAATCCCCTTTCCTTACCTTGGTTTTTTAGGAAAGTATAATGGCTTCGTCAACTGGGCATCTTTTGTGATTGCTTTTTCAGGTTATTATTACTACCGGCTTTCTCCTGTTCTCTCTTATATGATGATCCTGCTGGTCTTCGTGATGGCACTGTTTATTGTGTTACTCGAAAAATGGGCATTTGCTGGCGGACCTGCAGTGTGGCTAGTCTGTGCAGTCATTTTTGTCCTGACCTGGATAGGTCAGTTCATCGGTCACAAAATTGAGGGAAAGAAGCCTTCATTTTTAGAAGATGTTAAGTTTCTGTTAATCGGCCCAATTTGGTTATTGCATTTTTTATGCCTTAAAACGGGGCTAAAATATTGATCCAATGGTCATTTAACATTAAGGTAACAGTTGCGTTAAGTAATGGTAACCTGATGCTAACATAGCGCTAATATTGTGATAATACCTTTGCCTAAACTCTAATAAAGGCAAAATTGAAATCACAACTACAACTCAAAAAAGCAATAATTACGCTGCTATTCGTAATTATAGGCACTGCAGTGTTTGCACAGGGTACCGGTAAGATCTCTGGTACGGTGACTGATCAGAAGACAGGGGAAACACTAATAGGTGTTACTGTAAAAATAGCGAATACGACTAAAGGTTCATCAACTGATGTTGAAGGAAGATACATTCTTTCTGGCCTTACTCCTGGAAAATACATTATACAGGCATCTTATATTGGTTATTCAACTAAAAATATTACTGAGGTAGAAGTTAAGGCCACTGGTTCTACTGCTGTTAATATTATCATGAGCGAATCTAATTCACAGGATTTAAATGAGGTAGTCATTACTTCAAGAGCCAGTCAGGAATCTGTGAATACATTGTATGCCAATCAAAAAGCAAGTTTAAGTATCTCAAGCGGTATCTCGGCTGAATTGATCAGGAAGAGTCCGGATAGAAATACTTCTGATGTATTGAAAAGGGTGAGTGGTGCAAGTATTCAGGACAATAAATTTATCATTGTACGTGGTTTATCAGACAGATATAACTCAGCCATGTTAAACAATGCAGTGCTTCCAAATACTGAGGTTGATAAAAAAGCATTCTCATTTGATATCTTACCTTCCAATCTGATTGATGCTATCGTTGTGAATAAAACAGCATCGGCTGATATTCCTGGTGATTTTTCTGGTGGTGTTGTACAGGTAACAACAAAAGACTTCCCGGATAATAAGTTTTTAAATTTTTCTTTAGGTACTTCTTATAATACACAATCTGCTTTTAAAGATTTCCAGAAGGCCTCTGGAAGTAAAAATGGTGCATTTGCTGCTTATAATAAAGACAGGGATATACCGTCTTCTTTTCCATCAAGAGCAGATTATTTGACCAAACCTATCAGTGAAAGAGTAGCATTATCTAGAACTTTCGCTAATAATTGGGGATATGAAGGTGTTAAATCAAAATTAGGGCCTGTATTCCAGGCTAACTATGGCGCAACTAAGAGGTTCAAAGATGATAGTCAGTTTGGAACTGTTTTATCTCTTTCCTATAGGTATGATGAACGTTTAAGAAAAAGTGATCAAATATCTTATAATGGCGAGGCAATGGGCGATCAGTTTCATGATGAGGTCTACAACTTTAATACTAATATAGGTGCACTTGCTAATTTTGCCTATTCATGGGGAAACAATAAGATAGCATTAAAAAATATATACAATAGAGTATTGGAAAATCAATTTACTACTCGTGAAGGTATAGATGATTCTCAATCCAAGTTTTTTAGAACTGCAGATTATTTACTACAAAGATCCTTAATCTCTAATCAATTGAGTGGTAATCATCTTTTGTCAGAAAAAAATAAGATAAAGCTAGATTGGAATCTAAATTTTGCTAATACAGACAGAAAAGAACCTGGTTTTAAAAGGATGGAATATCAGGAAGGAAGTGATGGTAGATATAG
Source organism: Pedobacter sp. MR2016-24 (assembly GCF_026239655.1). Lineage (GTDB taxonomy): Bacteria > Bacteroidota > Bacteroidia > Sphingobacteriales > Sphingobacteriaceae > Pedobacter. The sequence continues at coordinate 792,117 of NZ_JAPIVO010000001.1, forward strand.
CAGAGCAAGTATTCCTTCATCAGGACAAGCCAGTCCCAATCTAGGTGGTAATTTCTCATCTAAATTAAATGAAAACTTATACGGTGGATCATTTGATATTACTATACCTGTGCAGTGGTTTGGTGACAAAAATAAGATCAAATTGGGTTATTTTGGTCAATACAGAAAGCGTGACTTTGCAGCAAGGGTTATTGGTTTTGTAAGAGACGGAAATTTTGATAATTCGCTACTTAATATTCCACAAGGTCAGATTTTTACTTCAGCTAACATCAGAGAAAATGGGTATGTGCTGAATGAAATTACAAATGGTACGGATGCTTATGATGCCAATTCGCTTTTGAATGCAGGTTATATAATGTTTGACGGGTATGTTACTGAGAAATTGAGATTGGGAATAGGTGCAAGATTAGAATCTTATAATCAGAAGTTAAACAGTATGGATAATTCATCTAATGTTTTAAATATAGACACCACTTACACAAACCTATTGCCATCAGCCAACTTGATTTATAATCTGACTGATAAGGCTAGTATACGCCTGTCTGGATCGCAGACTGTTGGCCGTGCTGAATTTAGAGAGATTGCGCCATTTAGTTTTTATGATTTTAATAGAAATGCTACAGTCATTGGTAATCCTAATTTAAAGCAATCGAAAACTACAAATTTAGATTTGGGTTATGCGGTTTATCCATCTTCGGGCCAAGTTTTCTCAGTATCTGCATTTTATAAAGATTTTGAATTACCTATAGAGCAGACTTTACAAATAGGTACTTCAGGCAGAACATTTGGTTATACCAATTCTAAGTCTGCTACTTTATATGGTATTGAGATGGAATTTAGAAGACCACTAGATTTTATTGGGGGAGAATTCAAAAATATTACTTTTAGTACTAATGCTTCATATATGAAGTCTGAAGTAAATGTGGCGAAGACTATTAACAAAACTGGAAAACGTCCTTTACAAGGTCAGTCACCTTACTTACTGAATGCAGGTTTGAGTTATGCTTCTAAACAAGAGAATTCGACTGGAGTAAGTCTTTTATTCAACAGAATTGGAAAACGTATCTGGGCAGTAGGTAATGTTCAGGATCCTGACATTTATGAAAGATCCAGAAACGTACTTGATTTACAATTATCTCAGAAATTCGCTAAGTCAAGAGCGGAAGTAAAATTAAACTATAGTGATATTCTTAATAACAAAGCTATTTATTATCAAAAAGTAAAAGGCTCTGATCCTGATGCTAGTTTTGATGAAAAGACTGATAATGTAAATATTTCAGATCGTTTTGGTTCTACATTTACTCTGACTTTTTCTTACAAAATAAAATAGCATTCATATTATCTTAACACAAAAGCATTGTTTTGTTAATCTGCTTTTAATACTGTAATAATATACCAATTATATTTTTGTATAAACAAATAATAAAGATGAAAAACAAATTTAACCTAAGTCTGATAGCTGTATTAATGGCTGGTACTGCAGCATTTACGAGCTGTTCAAAAGATGATGCTGATGAAGTAGAAGTTGTGGTTCCTGTAGAATCTAATGAAGTTCTAGCAGATTCATTTTTTGATAAAGTAACTTACAGAGGGGCTATGGGAACTTCTGACTGGACTGCTAACTGGACAAACTTTAGTCCTAAAACGGCTGTTTATGGAGCTACTACTGAGACATTATCTGGAACTATATCTGCAAACAGAACTTTAGATGCTTCTAAAGTATATTTATTACAAGGATTTGTATATGTTGCAAGCGGAGTAACTTTAACTATTCCAGCTGGAACTGTAATCAGAGGCGACCAAGTTTCTAAAGCTACGTTAGTAGTAGTGCGTGGTGCTAAATTGATTGCTGAAGGTACAGCAACTAACCCTATCGTATTTACTTCGAATAAAGCCGCTGGAAGCAGAGCTCCTGGTGATTGGGGTGGTATTATCTTATTGGGTAAAGCTTTAAATAATAATCCAGGTGGAACTGGTATCATCGAAGGTGGTATTGATGAAGCGATGGCTGTTCATGGTGGAACTGATGCTGCAGACAACTCTGGTGTTTTAAAATATGTGCGTGTTGAGTTTCCAGGTATCGCATACGTAAAAGACAATGAAATTAATGGTGTTACATTTGGTTCTGTGGGTAGTGGTACTACAATTGACTATGTGCAGGTATCCTTTTCGGGTGATGATTCATTTGAGTGGTTCGGTGGATCCGTTAATGCTAAACACTTAGTATCTATCTCTAATGTCGATGATATTTTTGATTTTGATAATGGTTATTCTGGAAAAATTCAGTATGCAATTGGTCAGCGTGATCCAAGTTTAGCAGATCAGGCTGGACAATCTAATGGTATTGAATCTGATAATTCAAGCAGCCAGTATTCTTCAACTCCAAGAACGCGTCCAGCAATTTCAAATATGACGATTATTGGTCCTGGATTATCTGCTGATATTAAGCATGAAAATGCCAATCTTTGGAGAAAAGGTACTAAAATGATACTTGCTAATTCTATTTTCATCAATACAAGATATGGTATAGATATTCGCGATAAAGAAACAGGTGATGCTTTAACAGATGGTACTTCATTGATCAAGAATAATATTTATCAATCTGAAGTAGTTGGTAAAGATGTGATTGCTAGTGCAACTGGTACTACAGCACCATCATTTGCGACTGCAGATTTACTTAGAACTTATCTTACTGGCAAAGGAAATACATTTATTGATGTAACAGCTGCTGCTGCTCTTTTAACTTCTCCTTTCACTCTAACTGCAACTCCTAACTTTACTTTGAAAGCAGGATCTGTTGCTGCAACAGGTGCAACATTTTAATTGGATACCTAAATAAAGTACTAATTTACGGGAAAGGCCGTATCACAATTAATTGTGATACGGCCTTTGTGTTTTGACATGTTATTATTCAAAATATTTCTACCAGATCAGATATATTTTCTCCGTAAAGGCTTCGATCTCCCCTCTAGTGGTATAGTATATATGGGTAATTACTAATCTGTCATTTGGGAGTAGTTGAAGCTACTGTCCCAAAAGTCTTAAGTAATCTAATTTATAATACACACGGCGAGGTAGAATTAATTATATCATGATTCTAGTATACTTGGCTTCATAGAAGAGATGCTATTCCGACAGCTTCGGCCAATATGGCTCGCGTTAATTTTAATTCCTATTGGCTTTGACTTAGAATGAAATCTAAGACATTTAGTTGCTCGCACCTGAGTTATATAATTTTCCTATGTGAATTGTGTCACTTTTTTAGAAATATATTACTTTATTAATTATTGTATTGTTTATACTGAGTTAATGTTTGTGGGATAAATTTATTGAAAAAAGTATGGAAATTAAAATTAATTTAAAGTCTTTCATTAAAGTACCTGCGAAGCTGCTTTTTGTTGCGCTCATAGCTATCGCCTGCAAAAAAGATGAGAAATTACCTGTCAATGTCAAAAAAGAGACCTCCTCATTACAAAAAAGCACTAACGAGAAATTGATTAAGTTTTTGTCGATCAGTTTAGATGTAAGTAAAGATGAGATCGTTTTTGATGAAGAGAAGAATGAATTCGTAATTAGAGGTCAAAAGTTCAACAAAGTAGAAGTGGAGTCAAATTACGAAGGTGCTAATGTTTACAAAACAACTTACGGAGAATAGACATGAAGAATAACTTATTTCAAAAAGGATGTTTTCTAATTACAATTCTCCTAAGCTCCTTCATAGCTAATGCTGATGTAAAAATAAATAAGATTAGTATAAGGGAAAATAATGCGGATGTGGGGTATTTGACGGTGACTAATAAGAGAGTTACTACAAAATTTTCTTATCATGTTTATTTAGCAAGAACCTTGATGGTTAATGGTTCTTACGAAGATGCAACTTCCACGGTATCTCTTGTATATACTAATTGTGGTATTTGTGGAGCTTATACCAAGGTTTCTGAGCCGAGAAATGTCACCAATGCTGATTTTAAAGATAAATGGTCTGGTTCGGCAACAGGCTTTACTGATCTAATTATAAATGCTGAATTACCGGTGGGCATTAATTATGGAAATTTAATGGTTGAATTTAAGTATTATGATTCAAATCAAAAAAAGACGCTGACACTTTATATGTCCAGTAATTATATTCCTATTAATTATAATCCAACTCCCCTTCATTTGGATGGTGCCTTTACCTATCCAGAGTACCGTTCTGATAATAACCCAGCATATCTACTTAATCATAGTGTGGAATCTTATCCAATGGGTATTGAATTACCTGGATTGAAAACCATGACTGTAACTTGGAATGCGAATCGAATTAATTCGTCAGATGTTTATATAACTTTTATGGGCAATGGGGGCGGCGCTTCAACTAAGAAACGGATTCCAAATACAGGGAGCTATAATTTTGATTTTTCCGGACTCAATCTTCAAACTTCTTACAACGGTTCTTATAGCTATTTTTTGATTGATGAGATTAGTGATGACAAAGTTTTTGCAACATCTGGAGTCTTTAGGTTTATTGCTGATCATATAGGTTTGTTTGATAGCTATTACCCTAGTGCTTTTCATAACTCTAATTGGATATTCAGACCTGACAGTTCTGGTTCTGACGATGGAAATATGTTTGTATATTGGTGTTCTAATAAGATAATGGCATCTAATGTATCAATAGATTTATACAATTCTGATGGTACGTTTTATAAGAAACTAACTAATTCAACGCCAAATGTTGGGAAATTTTTAAAACAGTACGATGCGACTATTCCTCTTGGTAATAGTGTTTTCTACCAATATAAAATCACATCGATAGAAGACCCTTCGCAATTTGGATATTCAGAAGTATTTAATCATTGGTTGGATTAGTAAGTTGACTAAAGCGATTCTTTAGATTTTACACTTTATAGCTTCAGATGAGCTTTTGTCTGTCTCTTTAGCGTTCTTAACATAACCATAACATTAAGTGAACACTATTTTAAGCCATCTAAAAAATCAAATTAAGGGGACATCATTCTTTGATGCCCCTTTTTTAGTATCACAAGGCCATATTTTAATCACTTTTTAATCTCATTTTAATCCAATTTTAATTTAGTGTTAAGTCAAATACGTATTAATGTATCCTTAATATTAAGTACACGTTGCCACCCTAGTTTTACAAAAAAATAGAAGCAACACAATGAAAAGATTTCTAACAGATTATTTGTCTTACGTCATTCTATCCCTTTTCCTGTTTATCGGTTCAGGTGTGAATGCGCAGGTAACTACTTCAAGTATCAACGGAAAGGTTAAGGATGCCAAAGGCATCACTGTTCCGGGAGCAAGTGTATTGGTAATTCACGTACCTACTGGTACAAGATATGGTGCAGTAACTGGTTCAGACGGTTACTTTAGATTGAACAACTTGAACCCGGGTGGTCCTTATAAAGTGACAGTTACCTATGTGGGTTATAATAAACAAGAAAAAGAATTAGGTAATATTGGTCTTGGTGTAGATCAGCGACTGGACTTTATTCTGGCCGATGAAGGTCAGACGCTAACAGAAGTAACTGTAAAAGGTAAAAGAGGTGCTTTGAAGACTGGTGCAGGTACGCAGATTGGCGAGCAGCAGATCAAAAACATGCCTTCAACAAGTCGTAGTTTAACTGATGTTACTCGTGTAACTCCTCAGGTGAGTAAAGATAACTCCTTCATGGGAACCAATTTCAGGTACAATAACGTAACTATTGACGGTGCTATCAATAATGATGCAATCGGCTTTAGCCCTTCTCTAGGTGGTCAGAGTGGTAGTTCAGGTATGCCAGGTAGCAGTACAAGAACCAATCCGGTTTCTATTGATGCAATTCAGGATGTACAGGTCTTATTAGCTCCCTACGATGTGAAGATTGGTAACTTTACTGGTGGTAGTGTGAATGCGGTAACACGTTCGGGTACAAATGAAGTTACAGGATCTGTTTACGGATTCGGTCGTAATGCTTCATTGATCGGAAGAAATAAAACAGGTGATAACTCTAAAGAACCTTCATCGTTCCATGAATATCAGACTGGTTTCCGTGTAGGTTTACCGATTATCAAAAATAAATTGTTCTTCTTCACAAATGAGGAAATTACGCGTCGCCAGGATCCGGTAATCTTGGGTGCAGGTTCTGCAGATATGAAAGTGCTTACACTTGGTGAAGCTCAATCCATCGCTAACTTAATGCAAACGAAGTATGGTGTTGATGCAGGTTCTTATGAAAACTACAACGTAAATGCAAAATCCAATAAGTTCTTCAACCGTTTAGACTGGAATATCAATGATAAAAATCAGCTGACAATACGTAACAATACCATTAGATCTGAAGCAACAAATTTAGAACGTGATCAATCGAACTTCAGGTTTGGAGGTATTGATTATTTGCAGACCAATAACCAGAGTTCTACTGTGGCAGAATTGAAAAGCAGGATCTCTCCTAACTTATCAAATAGTTTGGTTGTAGGGTATTCAAATATCCACGATTACAGAACGCCAACTTCCAATGCTGCTTTACCTCAGATTGAGATTAAAGGGTCTGCTGGTGGAACAATCTTCCTGGGTACAGACCGTGAAGCGAGTATCTTCGATATGAAACAGAAGACATTTGAATTTACTGATAATGTAACCTGGACTAAAGGAAGACATACTTTCACTTTTGGTACACACAATGAGTTATATAATATCACTTACGGTTTCGTAAACAGCTGGAACGGGCGTATTTCATATGATAATGTAGACGCATTTCTTGCTGGTAACCCAAGTCGTGTAAGAACGAATTACAACTACACCAATAACAGCAGAGATTATATTATCAACAATCCGCCAGCGCAGTTCCGTGTAAACATGTATAGTGTTTATGGAGAAGATCAGTGGCAGGTAAATGACCGTTTGAAACTAACTTACGGGATCAGATTTGATATGGCTGATATGCCAAACAAACAACCTTTGAGTGTGAAAACTACCGGTTCTCCGGTAGATCCTAATTATGGAAACACGTATACCTATACTAAACCTAATGAGATCAAAAATGATTTTCTTGGACAAATTCAGGTTTCTCCAAGGGTAGGATTTAACTATGATGTATTAGGTGATCAGAGTCTGATCATGCGTGGGGGAAGTGGCCTGTTTACAGGAAGGGTTCCTTTTGCATGGTTAGGTTATGCTTATTACAATAATGGCGTTACTTATGGTGCTTATGATAACAGATCAAGTAATACTCCATTTGTCGCCGGTACTGATCCAATCAGAGATGCCTTAACAGGAAATGGCGAAGCAGGTTTTGTGGCTAATCAGGGTAAAGATGTAAATAATGCTTCAGGTGCAACACAAGTCGATTTGATTGACAACAACTTCAAAATGCCTAAAACATGGAGAAGCAGTTTAGCATTTGATTATAAAACAGATAATCAGTGGAGATTCACAGTAGAAGGGATTTATACAAAAGTAATCCACGATCTTAAATTCCAGATGATCAACCTTGCAGATAATGCGATTTACTTACCTTACGATGTAAATCATCAGCAACCGATATACAAAGCAGTACCGGCACCAACTGTAACTAACCCTGCTGCCACAAGTCAGGCAATTAACCCGCTATATACCAATGCATATTTACTTTCCAATACAAGCAAAGGTTACCGTTACAGCTTAACAGCACAGATCGGTAAAACGATAGGTGGTTTAGATGTAATGGCTGCTTACACTTACGGACAGTCTAAAGATGTAACCAACGGTATCCGGAACTCAATGGAATCTAACTGGCAGCTGAACCAGGCTTTAAGTCCTAACAGCCCGGGAGTAGCCAATTCAAACTTTGATATCCGTAACCGTTTGGTATCCACTATTAATTACAGACATAGCTGGGACCAGGCTGGTAAATACGTAGCTAACTTCTCGCTGTTCTTTAGTGCACAATCAGGAACACCTTATTCATACGGTTTTGTAAATGCTACTATCAATGGTACAGGACAGACAGTAAGTTTAGCTTACATTCCTCAAACGGGAGAAACTTCAAAATTCTTTGCAGCAACACCTGCAGGCGTAGCACAGGCAGCTGCATTTGATGCCTTCATTGATGGAGACAAGTATCTGAGAACAAGAAGAGGTGATTTTACTGAACGTAATGCAGCCAGAACACCATGGAACTATCAGGCTGATTTTCGTTTCACACAAGACATCAGGATCGTAGAAAGCGGTACGCATAAACACACGCTTTCATTGACTTATGATATTGTTAACTTAACGAACCTGCTGAATAAAAAATGGGGTGTTCAGTACTTCTCTCCAAACACATTCAATTCAATGGCTAGTGTAGGATTGTCGACTACTACAGGTGGTGCAGGAAATGCAACTACTTATCCAACTTATACATTCGATCAGAAAAATACAAGTAACTACTCTAAAGACTTTTTTGCTTCACGTTTTCAAATGCAGTTTGGTGTAAGGTATAGTTTCTAATCACCAATCAATACTATTTAAAAGGATGTACCCTAAGGGTGCATCCTTTTTTTTGTATGTAACCATTTTAACACCTGCCTTTAAGCTATCTCTTGTTAACAATATGGCATAATTTCATGCCATATGCTGCTTTTTTCATCATCTATTCTTAACGCTTGGTTAATCTTACGTCTTTACATTTGTATTGTAAATATTTGGTTAGTATTTATAGTTTAGGTTTAGTTGATAGCAGTAGCCCGGATGGATGTCCTGGCTTTTGTTTTTTACTCAAAATCGTCATTTTTCTGTTACCAAGTCTCTGCGTAAGCATTCAGAAATGCAATTCTTTACAGAATATTACTTCATCTTTTAGTTTAGTCTCCTCTATTGTAAAGCAAACATTATTTGTATAGATTTGCGGTGTGTAAATATTTCCTCATTAAGCGCTATTTGTACCTGATCTATAGCATTTTTTACATCGAAAAGTGCCGAATCGATAGTTATATTTCTCTTGATTGAAAATAAAGGCAGTTTTTACATCATTATTAAGAACCCGTTCTCAAGCTGAATACCTTTTATTGAATACTATGCGCTCATCATCTCTCAAATTTTCAGGGCTTCTTTTGCTCTTTATTTTGCTTTTTTCTACTAATAGTTACGCTGTCAGATATTATGTAAATTATCAGGCTGCAGGAAATGGCACAGGTACAAGTTGGGCAAATGCTTTCACAACATTAACAGCAGCATTGACAAAATCTGTTTCCGGTGATGAAATCTGGGTAGCTAAGGGTGCCTATTCTCCCGGTGGATTACGGACCGATTTCTTTACACTTAAGACCGGAGTTCAGCTGTATGGTGGATTTAGTGGTACCGAAACTGCAGTAACAGGGCGTGTTATTGGTGCTACGGGACTATATACTGTGAATGAAACGCAGCTTGATGGGGGATATAATAATTACCACGTTGTCTATAGTGCTGTTGCAAATACCTTTATAGACGGTTTCACTATACAGGGAGGTAATACGCTGGATAATGCTGTAACCTTAAGCGCTAATTACTATGGCGGAGGCTTGTATGTTACCAATACCGGGACTTTTCAGAATTTATGGATTAAAAATAATTATGCAGCCACATCAGGTGCGGGTGTCTATAATACAGGAACCGGAATTTTCAGGAATATGGTGGTTGAAAATAATACCATGTCCAGAGCTGGAAACGGCGGTGGAATATATAATGCAGGAGTGGCGACTTTCCAGCAAATATCGATTAACAATAACAGTGGAGCAGCTTATGGAGGAGGAATGTATAATATCGCTGCAAATCCTCAGGTTTCAAATATTAGTTTTAAAACAAATAATGCCTCAATAAATGGTGGCGGATTGTTTTCTACGGTCGCTATGACGTTAGACCGGGTTTCCTTTATTGAGAACACGTCAGTAAGAAGTGGTGGCGGATATTATTCTACCGGAGTAGTCACGCTGAATAATACCGTATTTAGCAGAAATAGCGTAACCGGAGTGAGTTCATCATATCTTGGAGGTGGAATGTATGTGGTAAGTGGCACGGTAAACATCTATAACACCACTTTCAGCAATAATACCATTGCTTATGCCATCGATAACGCATTAAGTTATGGAGCGGGATTGTATTCAGCAGTTACCACGGTAAATTTGTACAATAGTATTCTGTGGGGCAACAGGAGAGGCTGGGATATGCCAGATCAGGTAGGTGCGGTTAAGATAGGCATGGATTACGATATCGTTGAGGGAGGATATGTCAATGGAACAAACATCATTATTGGAGATCCTGCTTTCGAAAATGCAGGTATTAATGATCTGAGGCTAAAAGCCGGATCGCTGGGGATTGATGTGGGTAGAAATGTCCAGGTTGGAACCTCTTTCGATATGGCTGGGAATAAACGTATTGTCAATGCAGCGGTAGATATGGGAGCTTACGAGCATCCTACGGGTGAAGCAGGGAGTATCGCAGTAATGCCTAAAACATTTGCTATTCCAAAACGTGGGGTGCCCTACAGTGTACAGCTGGTTATGGCAGGGGGTACAGGTGCTGCAGTTACCTGGGAGAAGACTTACGGATCAATTCCGTTAGGTTTGACGCTAAATAAACAAACCGGCGTTTTAAGCGGAACTCCCGCAGTAGCGGAAACAGCTGTGTTTGTGGTGAGGGCTACTCAGGGCACCGTTTCGGCCAGCCGCCAATATGTACTTACACCAAGTGCTGGCGTAACCCGATTATATGTCAATGCCAATGCGACAGGAAATAATAGCGGAACTGATTTTAGTAATGGTTTTATAAGATTGCAGACTGCATTGGATGTTGCAGTTTCAGGTGATGAGATCTGGGTGTCAAAAGGAGCGTATTACACTGCAAATTCGGTTGATTCTTCATTTACATTGGTATCCGGAGTTAAGTTGTACGGTGGTTTTGCCGGAACGGAGACTTTACTGACACAGCGTGCACTGGATGTTAACAAAAGACTGACCATCAATGAATCAATACTAACTGGAAATGGGATCAGCAAACACGTCATTGCGAATAAGTTAGTAACATCAGCAAATACTTTGATAGACGGATTTACGATTCAGGATGGGGTAGGATCCGGCACAGATTTACAAGGGGGTGGGATCTATGTTCTTGCCCCGGCTGCGAGCGGTATATACAGGAATCTGGTGGTGCGAAGAAATTCAGGCGGTTTGGGTGCCGGTATGTATAATGTGGCGAATAACGTTAGTATAGAAAACGTCTTGTTTGAAGGAAATGTCGCTAATGTAAGCAGTAAATATGGCGGTGGATTATATAATGCCGGTAATAGTCTAAGCATGACTGACCTTACATTCAGAGGAAATCAGGCTGCTATTGGTGGCGGGATGTTCCTTATTACTGGTACCGGTGTAGTGCTGAACGATGCACTATTTGATAGTAACAACGCCACATCTACAGGAGGCGGACTGTATAATAATAGCTCAGGTTTTCTAATGAACGACGCTGTTTTTCAGGGTAATGTAGCCAGTGCTGGCTTAGGTGGAGGGATGTCCAATCTTTCGCCAGCTACGATTAACAGAACGGTTTTCAGGAATAATTCAGCTACATCTACGGGAGGTGGATTATCTAACACTGTAGCCCTGAATATGGATCGCGTCTCTTTCATCGCAAATATTTCAGGTGCAAATGGCGGTGGTTTTTTTACGACCGGAGTAAACACGCTGAGCAATATGGTATTTAGCCGTAATAGCGTAACCGGTACTGGTTCTTATGGAGGCGGTATGTATTCAAATGTTAACGGATCAAGCCTGACCAATGCAACTTTCAGCAATAACACGGTTACCAGAAATGCGATCAATTCTGGTGGTGGTTTGTTTAGCACAGTTTCGCTGGCTGTAAGCAATAGTATTTTCTGGAATAATAGTCGTGCAAATGGTGTATTAGATCAGATTAATGCTGTTACGGCGAATGTGACTTATAGTACAGTGCAGGATGGGTTTGCCACAGGAACAAATATCCTGGTAGCAGATCCATTGTTCAAAGATGCCGGAATTGATAGTCTGATGTTGAAAGGCGGATCCCTTTCGGTAGACAAAGGATATAATGTTGCGGTAGGGACAACTTTAGATATTGCAGGAAACCAAAGGATTTATAACGACAAGGTAGACCATGGTGCATATGAAGATCAGGGTGAAGGCTCAATCAAAATTACACCCTCAACTTTAGGAGTGATCACACGTGGAATTGCAGTTAATATTCAACTGATTGCGACCAGAGGGACGGCACCTTACACCTGGAATATCGTTTCGGGAACTCTTCCTCCGGGACTTTCGCTTACTGCAGATGGAAGAATCACCGGTGTGCCTACCACTGTGCAGGCCGGGGGATATACCTTTGCTATTTCAGCTACTGACGGGGTAATGCTGGGAACAAACCAATATACCATCACCCCAGTTCAGGCACCTGTAAGATTTTACGTGAGGCAGGGATTAACAACGGGCAATAAAGATGGCAGTACCTGGGCAAATGCGTTTACTGATTTTACGGAACCACTGAAAGTGGTTGTGGCAGGTGATGAAATATGGGTAGCAAAAGGAAGTTACAGCCCGGGTACCACAGCTGCACTAACTTTTACTATGAAAGAAGGTGTAAAATGGTATGGCGGTTTTGCAGGTACGGAAACAGCGCTAACGCAACGTATAGCAGATAGCAATGGACTTTTCTCTGTTAATGAAACAATACTGGATGGTGGAAACATCAATAACCACGTAGTTTATAATGCTGTCGCATTGACTAATGCCACAGTTATAGATGGATTTAGTATTGCTAATGGAAGATCTGCAACCGGATCTAATAGCGGAATTCCTTACAGTGCGGGTGGTATTTACAATAACCTTGGTTCGGCGGTATTCAAAAACTTGTGGATTAAGAATAACAAAGCTTATTACTGGGGTGGGGGTATGTATAACAATGCGCCTGCAACACTGGAAAATATCCGTTTTGAGCAGAACTCGGCAAAAGGAGATGGTAGCGCTGCCGGTGGTGGTTTGTATAGCAATAATGGATCAGCTACGCTCAGCAATTTAACTTTTGTAGAAAATGAAGCGCCTTTAGGTGGAGGAATGACTGCTGTTACTTCTGCCCATACCATCAACAATGTTACTTTTTTAAGAAATATTTCAACAGTATCCGGTGGCGGTTTAAATAGCAGGGTCGCCATCACTATAAAAAAGGCATTATTTGATGCGAACACAGTTACGGGCTCCGGGGGAGGAATCTGGAATTCATCAACTCTTACAGGAGAAGATCTGGTTTTTAAAAATAACACATCGACAATTACCGGAGCCGGAATTTATAATTCCGGTACACTGACCCTGGATCGTGCATCTTTTATTGCCAATATCTCGCGGACGCATGGTGGCGGTATCTATAATATAACTAATACCTCAAAACTGGATAATGTTATTTTCAGTCGTAATGAAGTAACAACAGCAAACACAAATGGCTACGGTGCCGGTTTTTACCTGGCTTCTGGTAATGCCAATTTAACCAATACTACTTTCAGCAATAATAAAACAGCTTATATAACTGCTGCTACTGGTGCGGGATTTTTCCGTGCAGGGGGAACGGCAACAATCTATAACAGTATTTTCTGGGGCAACAAGAGAGGTGGAGATGTGGCTGATCAGATTGGTGGTATGGCGACTGTTTTTAACAGTGTAGTTCAGGATGGTTTTAGTACGGGTACTAATATCAGAATAGGGGACCCTTTATTTACTGATGCGACTACTGATAAATTACAGATCAAAGGTGGTTCATCTGCAATGGACGGTGGTGAAAACGCTGCCTCCCGCACTACGCTTGATTTAGATCTGAAGCCGCGTCTGGTTAATGATGTGGTGGATATGGGAGCATATGAGAATCAGGGTGGAGAAAGCCTGAACATATCTCCAAAAACACTGGTAGTACAAGATCGTGGGACAGTTTTTACACAGCAGTTCACTGCAACGGGTGGTACTCAGAACCTGACCTGGAATATTTCTTCTGGTGATTTACCTCCGGGTATGACCTTTAGTAACTCGGGATTGCTGACCGGCAGATTAATGACTACCGGCACTTATACTTTTGTGGTGTCGGCTACTGATGGTCAGTTTTTGGGCGCAAAACAGTTTACCGTAAATGTGAATACAGTTAACGAACGTATTTTTGCAAGTGCAGCAGCAACGAACGGAGCTAAAAATGGAACCAGCTGGGCAAATGCGCATACTGATCTTCAGGCTGCGCTTGACCAGGCGATATCGGGAGACGAGATCTGGGTGGCGAAAGGATCATATAGTCCGGGTGCCCTGGTATCAGACAACTTTAAACTGAAAAGCGGTGTGAAGATATATGGTGGTTTTGCCGGTAATGAGGAAAGCCTGGCTGGCCGTGATACCAGCAAAATTCATACGTTAAACAGTGCTGTCCTGACTGGTAACCAGGGCGCAGGTAATTACCATGTGGTGTATAACGTTACGGCGGTAAGCAATGAAACTTTACTGGATGGTTTTACCATCAGTGGAGGTAGGGCTTTGACTACTACTACAGGTATCAACGGAAACGGTGGCGGTATTTATACCAGCCTGGGAAACCCTGTATTTAATAACTTAAGGATTAATGATAATGTGGGGCTCTTTGGTGCCGGAGTATATATAGGTGGTGGTTCGCCGCAATTTACAAATACCAGAATTTTCAATAATTCCACCTCTGGAGCAAGTGGAAGGGCAGCAGGTATGTATGTTCTGGCAGGATCAATAGTGAACCTAAATAAGGTTTCTTTCGAGGGGAATACTGTTGGAGATGCATCTGCGACATATGGTGGTGCCATATTAAACTATGGTACGCTTACTATTTCTGATGGTTTGTTTAAAAACAACAGTGTGGCGGGAACAACGGCTCAGGGAGGAGCAATATATAATAATGATAATGCCGTTTTAAAAATAACCAGTACATCCTTTATTGGTAACTCGGGCCTAACAGGTGGAGCTATATATATCCGGCCGGGTGTAAGTGAGTTTACTGATGTAGTATTTAAAGAGAATAAAGCTGCGGGTACGGGAGGTGCCGTAAATAATCTGGGCTCACCGGTATTTAACAGAGTATATTTTATAGCCAATGAAGCAGTACAGCATGGAGGGGCACTTTTTTCATCGGGAGTTCCAAAACTTGACAATGTGGTGTTTAGCCGGAATAAAGTGACATCTGCAAGTACCTATTATGGTGGAGCAATGTACAGTAGTACCGCTACTTTAACGAATGTAACTTTTAGTAATAACAGCATTGCAAGGACCGCTGCCGGCGGAGGTGCATTGTACCGGTCGGCCGGAACGATAACTATTAATAACAGTATTTTCTGGGGCAATACACGTGCAGGTAATATCTCAGATCAGATCAGTGGTGTAGTGACTATCAATAAATCGATTGTGCAGGATGGATATGCAACAGGTACAAATATAGGTATCGGCGATCCGCTGTTTTTGAATGCAGCAATTGACAACCTGAGATTAAAAGGTGGGTCGCCGGCAATTGACCAGGGTGATAATTCGAAGACTACAACTAATGTAGATGTGCTGGGTAACAATCGCCTGTTTAATGGAATTGTAGATTTGGGTGCTTATGAAAATCAGGGTACAGCCAGTCTGACCGTTTCTCCGGTAAGTCTGGATGCTGTCAGTCGGGGAACTAACCTGCAATTGCCGCTAAAGGTTAATGGCGACTATATCGATCTGAGCTGGAACATTACTTCGGGAGCTTTGCCTTTAGGAGTTTCTTTATCACCGGCCGGTGTACTGATGGGAAGACCATTAATTGCGGGTACCTATACTTTTGTAGTGGGGGTAACAAACGGCGAACTGGTAGGGAGCAAACAATATACTTTAGTAGTGAACCCAGGTGCTACGATCATATTTGTGAATACAAATGCGGCAGCGGGATTAAACAATGGCAGCAACTGGCAGAATGGCTTTACTGATTTGAAAGTGGCTATTTCCAATGCTGTAGCAGGTGACCAGGTTTGGGTAGCGAAAGGAACTTACAGTCCGGGCCTGCTGGTAACTGATACGTATGCGATGAAAGAGGGCGTTAAGATTTACGGCGGTTTTGCAGGAACTGAAGTCTTACTCACTGAGCGGGATATGAAGCTGATTGGTACGTCAAATAAATCTGTTCTGGACGGTAGTCAGGGTGTAGCCAGCAGGCATGTGATTTTTAATAATGTTGCTTTATCAAATGCAACATTATTGGACGGATTTACAGTTAGTGGCGGACAGGCCTCGCTGACAGGTACTGATGGAGATGTAATGCGTGGTGGTGGTATTTACAATATTTCAACGGTAAAGGCAATCTTCAGTAACCTGCGGATTGTCAATAATAAAGCACAGCGTGGCGGCGGTATTTATAACGCCGGTCAGGCCCTGTTTGATCATATCGAATTTTATCAGAATACCTCGAGTATATCAGGAGCAGGTATGTTCAATACAGGAGCTTCGGTGACAATGACTGATATCGTGTTCAGAGAAAATACTGCTGCAAATTACGGTGGTGGTATGGCTTCTTCAGGTACAGCATTTGTATTGGACAGAGTTTCATTTATCGGTAACTCTTCAGCTTTTAGTGGAGCAGGATTTTATCTTTATGGTGGCGCAGCTATACTGAATAACGTTTTGTTCAGTCGCAATGCAGTAACCACTTCCGGATATTACGGCGGTGGTATGGCTACAACGGTAGCTGCAACATTAACTAACGTTACATTCAGTAACAACACCACTGCATTTTCGAGTGGTACTGCTGCCGGCGGCGGAGGTTTATATCGTGGTAGCGGAGTGGTTACTGTAGATAATTCTATTTTCTGGGGAAATAAGCGTGCAAATGGGGTAGATGACCAGCTGGGGCCGAATATTACCTTGCGACAATCCATTGTTCAGGGAGGTTATACTGCCGGAACTAATGTTTTTATTGGTGATCCTTTGTTTGCTGATGCTGCTGCTGACAACCTGCAGCTGAAGGGCGGTTCGCCAGCTATAGATATAGGTGATAACAGCAGAAATACCACCTCAACTGATTTATCAGGAAATCTGCGCGTATTTAATGAAACCATTGATCTTGGGGCTTATGAAAATCAGGGCGGTGCCAGCTTAAAGGTTTTACCTGCAACTATAGCTACCGTGACCCGCGGCACAAAGGTTAATATAGAAATGACGGTTACAGGTGGTACGGGTGACTTAACATGGAGAGTGCAATCTGGCAAATTACCGGGTGGACTGATGCTAAGCAGCAATGGGAAGCTTATGGGGGCAGCGACCACAGTGGGTACTTATATTTTTGTAGTTGCAGTAACAGATGGTAATCTTATCGGAAGTAAACAATATACCGTAAATGTTAGTGCCGGAGCGGCCAGGTTATATGTGAGTCAGGCTGCCACCGGGGAAAATACAGGCAGCGATTGGGCTAATGCAATGACTGACCTGCAACCCGCTTTATCACTTGCAGCAGCTGGTGATGAAATCTGGGTAGCGAAAGGGACTTATAGTGCCGGAACGCTGGCCAGCTCTTCTTTTACCTTAAAAGAGGGGGTAAAAATGTATGGTGGCTTTGCCGGTACAGAGTCAATCCTTGCAGAAAGAGACAGTGCCGGTGTGCGTACGCTGAATCAAACCATTCTTGATGGTAGTCAGGGAACCGTAAGTGCGCATGTGGTTTATAATAGTGCAGCATTAACCAATGCTACAGTACTCGATGGATTTAGTATCCAGGGTGGACAGACTACGGGATACGGTGGTGGTATTTATAACACTGCCGGTGCGGCAACATTTAGCCACCTTTGGGTTAAAAATAACGTCGCCGTGTTTGGTGGCGGACTTTATCATAGTGGTGATGCTGTTTATAGTGATGTGATTTTTAGTGATAACCAGGCAAAGGGCAGTTCTGCCCGTGGCGCTGCAGTTTATAATATCAAGGGCTTTAAGCTTACGGGGGGTGTTTTTGAAAATAACAGGATAATAGATGCAAATGCTTACGGTGCTGGTATTTTCAACGTAGGTGTCTTGACATTAAAGGATGTAAAATTTGATAACAATACATTAGTTGGTGGTCAGGGCGGAGCAATATACTCTTACTCAGGTGCAGTGGTGGAGATCAGTAAAGCTTCGTTTAATGCAAATAAAGCAGGCACCGGAGGTGCAATCTACTTTGCTAATGGTACACAGACTTTAACGGATATCGTATTCAAAGAGAACAGCGCGACATTATCTGCCGGTGCAATTTTTGGCGGTGGTGCATTGACAGTGAACAGGGCTTCGTTCATTAAAAATACAGCTGTGCAGCATGGCGGGGCGATGTGGGCAGGTGGTGCATCAACCAAAGTTGATAATACAATTTTTAGCCAGAACAGCGTGACTAAGACAGCTAACTATGGTGGTGCAGTATATGCAAGTGCCGGAAACATCAGCTTTATCAATACTACATTCAGCAATAATACGATCATCTATGAAAACAGCAGCAAGACCTTAAGTTACGGTGGTGCATTGTACCGCGGTGGAGGAACAGTAGCTGTTTACAATAGTATACTTTGGGGCAATACACGTGGTGCTGGTATTGCCGATCAGCTGAATGCGGGAATTGCGGTAGATAATTCTATTGTACAGAACGATTATGCAGCGGGGACGGGTATTAAGATTGGAAATCCTGCATTTACTGATGCAGGTAATGATAACCTAAAATTAAGACCAGGATCGCTCGCCATTGACGCAGGATTAAATAACTGGCAGGTTTATCAAACCGATCTTGCAGGAAATGCCAGGGTAGTTAACAGTGTGGTAGATCTGGGTGCTTACGAGAATGATGGAAGCGGAAGTCTGCTCATCAGTCCCGCTTCAATTGCACCTGTAAAAAGAGGAGCTGCCTTTGATGTGCAGTTAACAGCAAGGGGAAGTGCCTTACCATTAAACTGGATTTTAAAAGACGGTAAATTACCGCCTGGTATTTCTTTTTCTGCTACGGGTCGCCTGCAGGGAGTACCAACAGCAACAGGGAATTATACTTTTGTAACAGGGGTTTCGGACGGAGAGATAGAAGGAAATAAACAATATACTATTACAGTACAGGCAGGGCCATCAAGATTATATGTACATCAGACAGCGACAGGAGCGAACAATGGAGTAAGCTGGGCTAATGCATTGACCGATCTGCAGGCTGCAATTGGTTTGTCGGTAGCTGGTGATGAGATTTGGGTTGCTAAAGGAACTTATAGTCCTGGACCTGCTGTAACTTCCTATTTCCTATTAAAGGATGGTGTAAAGATATATGGAGGATTTGCAGGAACAGAAACCCTGATCGCTGAACGTGATAGTGCTGCGGTACGTAATGCCAATGAAACTATTCTGGAAGGTGGGAAAAGTCAGGGGCCGGCAAGTTATCACGTTGTGTATAACAATGCAGCTTTGACCAGTGCTACAGTACTGGACGGGTTCAGTATCCAGGGTGGTGCGGCTGGCACTACAAACGGAGGTGGTATTTACAACAGTTTGGGTACGGCCACTTTTAACTTTTTGTGGATTAAGAACAATACAGCGGTTTATGGCGGTGGACTTTATCATAGTGGTGATGCAAAATACACGAATATCATCTTCACGAATAACCAGTCGAAAGGCAGTAACGCGCGTGGTGCTGGGGTATATAATGTTAAAGGATTTAAGCTTAGCGACGGTAAATTTGATAGCAATAAGATCATTGAGACTACAGGTTATGGAGCGGGAATATTCAGTATTGGTATACTGGAACTGAACGGCGTGAAATTCGACAGCAACTCCATTGTCAACGGGCAGGGCGGGGCTATTTACAGTAATTCCGGAGCTGCTACAACGATCAGTAAATCTTCATTTACAGGGAATACTGCGCCTACTGGCGGAGCATTATTAATAACCAACGGCTCTACCAATATGACCGATGTGGTATTTGCCAATAATGCGGCTACCGCAACAGGGGGAGCGATTTATGTGAATTCGGGGATGATCCTGAACAGGGTTTCCTTTATAGATAACACTTCCCTGCAGCATGGCGCGGCGATGTGGACAAGCGGTACACTTAGAATTGACAACAGCATATTCAGCAATAATAAGGTCACTTCCACAGGTGCATATTACGGTGGTGCAATTTATGTTGGCGGTGGAAATACATTAATAAATAATAGCAGTTTCAGCAATAACAGCATTGCTTATCCTAAAGTAAGCCCGACGCTGAGTTATGGCGGCGGTATCTACCGTGCTGGCGGGGTGCTTACCATTCATAACAGTATCTTATGGGGCAATAAACGCGGCGGAAACGTCGCTGACCAGCTCAGTGCCGGCGCCGTGATTGATAACTCTATTGTTGAAAATAATTATGCTACAGGAACAGATGTTAAAATAGGGGATCCGCTTTTTGTTAACCCGGAAGGTAATGACCTTCGGATTAAAGCCGGTTCATTGGCGATAGATGCGGGGATTAACAGCTGGCAGGCATTTGATAAAGATCTGGATGGAAAGGCCAGGGTTGTAAATGCTATCATAGATCTGGGGGCTTATGAAAGTAACGGCGGGGCAGGCCTGATCATTAGTCCGGCAACGCTTGGGCCAATTGTACGTGGTATTTATATGGATGTGCCGCTGAGTACTACAGGCAGCAGTGCCCTGGCTGGATGGACGCTGGAGGCAGGTGAATTACCGAAGGGACTTGCCTTAACTTCAGATGGCAGGTTACGCGGCACGCCGACTGTAGTGGGTACTTATACATTTGTACTCAAAGCGAGTGATGGTAGTTTAATTGGCAACCGTCAGTATAAAGTTGTTGTTTCGAATGGGATAGGCAGGTTATATGTAGCCCAGGCAGCACTGGGTGATAACAATGGCAGTAACTGGGCAAATGCTTTTACTGACCTTCAGCCAGCACTGGCATTAGCAACAAAAGGTGATGAAATCTGGGTAGCGAAGGGAACCTATAGTGCGGGACCTCTTGCCACTTCATCATTTATCTTAAAAGAAGGCGTAAAAATCTATGGCGGTTTCGCCGGGATTGAGGCTACGGTTGCAGAGCGGGATACCACACTTACCCGTACGGTTAACGAAACGATATTGGATGGTAGTGCGGGTGTGGCCAGTTACCATGTCGTGTATAATAATAATACAGCGGTTGCCACAGCATTAACCAATGCTACAGTTTTAGATGGTTTTAGTATTCAGGGCGGCGGTTCACTGAGTAACTATGGCAGTAGCTATACTAACACTAATACTTTTGGAGGTGGTATTTACAATGTTGGCGGAGCAGCTGTTTTTAGTCATCTATGGATTAAGAACAATCTCGGAAGTTATGGTGCAGGTCTGTACCATAGTGGTGATGCCCGCTATTCAGATATCAGGTTTACGAACAACAGGTCTACAGGATCGGGGCCACGGGGAGCCGGGGTATATAATGCAAGAGGATTTAACCTGAAACGTGGCTTTTTTGAGAATAACAGGATCATTGAATCTACGAGTTATACTGGTTACGGAGCCGGACTTTTCAATGCCGGACCTGCTGAACTCAGCGAGGTGAAGTTTGAGAATAACACAATTACTAACGGACAGGGAGGGGCTATTTACGGTTATGGTTCATTAACGATCAATGATGGATCTTTCACTGGCAATGAGGCCACTACAGGTGCTGCTATGTACATTACCGGCGGCATACCAGTATTGTCGAGGGTAAGCTTCAGAGATAATATGGCCAAAGGAGGTGCCGGGGCTATTTACGTTTCGGGCGGAATGACTATTGACCGTGGATCTTTTATCAACAATACTGCTGTTTTAAATGGCGGTGCGGTATGGTCTGCCGGAACACTAAATATTAGCAACAGTATTTTTAGCAGGAACAAGGTAACGTCAACCGCAGCTAATTATGGAGGAGCAGTTTACATTAACTCCGGAACGGTAACACTCACTCACAATACCTTCAGCAATAACAGCATCAATTATTTCAATAAGGGACCTTTATTTTATGGAGGAGCAGTATTCAGGTACACAGGAACAGTGACCATTAATAATAGTGTGCTCTGGGGCAATACACGTAACTCCGGAACAGCGGATCAGCTCAATGCAACGGTAAAGGTGAACAATTCACTTGTACAGGGCGCTTTTAGTACAGGAGTGAAGATTATAGATAAGGATCCTGCATTTGTGAATGCTGAAACAGATGATCTTGCATTGACAGGATGTTCACCTGCAATCAACACAGGGGATAATCTTCTGGCGACAGCTGCTCCGCTTGATTTTATTGGAAATGGGCGCAAAAAATCGGTGCAGGTTGACATGGGTGCTTTTGAGTATCAGAATGAAGTACTTGTTTTAAATCCATCGCTATTGCCAGCAGGTACACGTGGGGAATTGTACACACAGCAATTAACTGTAGCAGGCAGCAGTGGTACTCCTGTTTTTCAGGTCATCTCTGGTAAATTACCGGATGGTTTATCAATGACGCCGTCAGGTCTGCTTACCGGCAACCCCTTCGTGATAGGCAAGTTTACCTTTACAGTTAATGTAAGTGATGGAATATTATGTGGTAACGCCATTTATAGTATCGATATCGTTGCGGGTACCGGGGTAGTGAGGATGCATGTCAATCAGGCTGCGGTTTCGGGTGCTGATAATGGAAGTAACTGGGCAAACGGATATCTTGATCTTCAGAGCGCATTAAAGGTTGCTCTGGCAGGGGATGAGATTTGGGTAGCTAAAGGAAGTTACAGTCCGGGTACACTGGTTACCTCGACTTATAAATTGATCGAAGGCGTAAAGATTTACGGGGGTTTTGCAGCTACAGAAAAGACATTAACAGAAAGAGATTCTTCAGGTATAAGAACCGTTAACGAGACCATTCTTGATGGTAAACAAATCAGCAGGCATGTGGTGTATAATAACCTTGTGCTGACCAATGCGGCAGTATTGGATGGCTTTACGATTACGGGCGGTAAGGCAGGTACAACAGGTGGAAATGGAAATGAAATTTATAGTGGCGGGGGGATTTACAACGCCGGTAAAGGAGCTGCTATATTTAGAAACCTTTGGATTAAAGGTAATAGTGCGACCTCCTATGGTGGGGGGATGTTCAATTCGGGTGCTGCTGTTTTAAGTAATATCACTTTTGAAAACAATACGGTATTAAGTGGTTCTTACCAGCAGGGAGGCGGATTATTTAACAATGGACTGGCAACGCTGAACAATATTGAATTTATCGGTAATAAGGCTTCAACGGGTGGGGGTATGTTTACTTCAGGTACTGGTGTCACGATGAACAATATCCTGTTCAGAGAAAATGTGGCTACGGCAAATGGCGGCGGTTTGAATAGTTATGTCGGAAAAGTGCTGTTGAACAATGCTTCATTTATAGGGAATATTTCCCTTACGCATGGTGCTGGTATATATCAGTATAATTCAGCACTAACGGTTACGAATACTATATTTACCCGCAACAGGATCACCAGTACGGGCGGGTATTTCGGCGCGGCTTATTACCAGTATACCGGTACGGTAACGATGGCAAATATCACTGCGTATAAAAACACGGTTTCTTATGTAAATGGAACGGCTGCAAAATACGGTGCGGGTATCAGTAAAAATGCCGGGACATTAAATCTGCAGAACAGCATTTTATGGAATAATACCCGGGGAAATAGCGTGCCGGATCAGATGAATTCAACAGTTAAGGCAGTGAATACCTTGGTTGAAGGAGGTTATGTAAATGGTACGGTGATAGTGGATAAAGACCCTTTGTTTAATCTTGCAACGGAGGATGATCTTTCATTGTCGGATTGTTCACCTGCCATTAATATGGGAGACAATACTTTTTCTTCAGGCATATCAAAAGATATTTTGAATAATGCAAGGATTAAGGCAGAGACAGTAGATCTTGGTGCCTACGAGAACCAAAAGAATAGAATTATAATTACTCCTGCTACTTTACCTGAAGGGGCAAGGGGTGTGATCTATGAGCAACAGCTGACTGCCGGTGGCGGTGCAGGTAATTATACTTATACGGTAAGTTACGGCAAACTGCCTGATGGTTTACTGTTAACATCATCGGGACAAATCAAAGGGAGACCGATCAATGCAGGTACCTATACTTTTAATGTGAATGCAAGCGATGGAAACCTATGTGGAAACCGCTTATATACCGTTAACGTTGTACTGGGCACGGGAAGAGTGAGGATTTATGTGAACCAGGCAGCAACTGCCGGAATGAACAACAGTTCAAACTGGGAAAATGGTTTCCTGGATTTACAAAAAGGGATTACCTCTGCACTGGCAGGGGACACCATCTGGGTCGCGAAAGGTAATTATAGTCCGGGGTCACTGGTAAGCTCTTCCTTTATTTTGAAAGAAGGAGTGAAGATTTACGGTGGTTTTGCTGCTACAGAGAACGATCTTTCTGAAAGAGATACCACAGCATTTCAGGGTGCAAATGAAACGATTCTGAATGGTGGAAATAAAAGTTACCATGTGGTTTATAACAGGTTGGCATTGACTAAAGCTACAGTGCTGGACGGTTTCACCATTATGGGAGGACGCACCCGTACTTCATCTTCTTCCTATGAATTCTGTGGTGGGGGTATCATGAACTATCAGGGTAGTATTATCTTCAGAAATCTATGGGTGAAAGACAATACGGCCTACTATTATGGTGGTGGTATCTATAGTAATACAGCCTCAGAATTTACTAACATTACCTTAGAGAACAATACAGTTTCGGTAGCGGGTGGAGGTTTGAGTAACCTGGGGGCTTCAAAGTTTACCAACATAAAGTTCATTAATAACAAGGCGCAGCAAGGCGGCGGTTTGCATAACAGGACAAACGATATTACTTTAAATAATGTATCATTTACGGGCAATACTACTACCGGACAAGGGGGGGCATTTTATACGATCGGAGGAAATGTTGTCATTAAAGGCGCAACTTTTTTAGGAAATAGTGCCGGCCAGTCGGGCGGTGCCATCTATAAACAATCCGGAGCCCTTACCCTATACAATGCGGTATTTAGCCGTAATAAGGTAACGAGCACTGCTGGGTATTTAGGTGGTGCTATTTATTCTTATACAGCGGCTACTGATATCATCAACTCCTCTTTCAGCAATAATAGTATCGGTTATGCGAATACTTCATTAACAACCAGGTATGGCGGTGCGGTGTACAGGTATTCTGGTACTGTGGGCATTGCCAATAGTATTTTTTGGGGAAACCGACGAGGCAATACTATCGCTGATCAGTTCCCGGCAGGTATAACAGTAAGCAATAGTACTATAGAGAACGGTTATGTGACCGGAGTACAAATCCTGACCAAAGATCCCCAGTTTAAGAATGCGGCAGCGGATGATCTTTCCCTGGCTTCCTGCTCTCCTTCGATCAATATGGGTGATAATTCAAAAGTAACCAGTATCACGCAGGATGTGGCTGGTGGGGAAAGGATCAAACATACCACGGTAGATATAGGTGCCTATGAATTTCAGGGAGTTTACCTGGAGAATGCTGAACAGACATTACCGGATGCAGATCAATGGAGCCCTTATACACACCAGATTACGCTGGCAGAAAGTGGCGCATATACATATACCGTGAGCCAGGGATTATTGCCTGACGGTTTGTCGATCACCTCAACTGGTAAAATTACCGGTGAAGCAAGTGTTGCTGGCTTGTATGAATTTACGCTGGCCGTAAATGGAACAGACGTTTGTGGTTCACTGAAAGTGAAAATGAGGGTGCTGGCCAAAGAGGCTTACATCGTAGAAGTGTTAACTCCTTATCCGGTTCCTGTGAAAAAAGATACCGGAACGCCATTTGAAGAACTGAACCTGGTTACCACAGTTGAAGTGGTAATGAGTGATAAAACGCATAAAAGATATCCGGTAACCTGGCAGGCTGGTAACTATAATGGAACGGTAGAAGGTATCTATACGCTGACGGGTGTGCTGACTGTTCCTTCACCTGCGGTGAACAAGAATAATTTACTGGCAACAGCTAAGGTGGCGGTAGTGGACCCGGTGTATCCATACATTGTTTCTATCGAGCAGCTTCCTCCGGTTTATGTTTTATCGGGCACTCCTTTCAATGAAGTACAGCCCATACTGCCTAAACAAGTAAAAGTTACTTACGATACAGGGACAACGGATCTGCTTAATCTGGTATGGCGAGTTGGAACTTACGATTTGAAAGCGGGTATTTACAGGGTTTATGCGGAGATATTGCTTAAAGAAGAACATGCAAACCCTGTGGGCTTTGAAGCTAACCTGGATATCTATGCGCAACAGCATATCATTGCTGTAGAAGAGCTGGCTGATGTAACGGTGCCACTGCATACTGCCGCAAACGTATTGCCCTTACCGGCAAAGGTTCGGGTTACGTATCATGATCAGACGACAGGATTTTTAAATGTAGATTGGGACAAGACGCCTTATGTAGCTGATAAGGGCGCTGAATATGATCTTAAAGGAATATTTCAGCTGAATCCGCTGGTATCGAATACCAGCTCTTTATATGCTGCTAATAAAATTATCATCCGTAAAAATATTGTCTCTGTAAATCCATTAACAGGGGTAAACACAGCTTATGATACTGACTTTGACGATGTGTTGCTGCCACAGCAGGTAAGGGTAGTGTTTGATGATACAACTACAGATACAGTGGGTGTGGAATGGAAACCAGGCACGTATAATCAGAAAGTTAGTGGCAATTATCCGCTTTCCGGTATTCTTTTGCACGATGAAAGTATTGACAATACATCTGGTAAACAGGCCGCCATCGTTTTAACGGTATTGCCTAAACCAAAAAATATCGTTTCTGTAGCAGTTCTGGATACAGTACATGTTGGTTATGGAACCTTACTCACCGCTGTTCAGGAATTAAAGCTGCCTGTTCAGGTAACATACGATGATGGCACAACGGGCAATCTTGCTGTAGTGTGGGATACGGAAGGTTACGATGCAGCGGTTACAGGTGATTATACCTTTACTGGTGATTTTACGCTGATAGATGGCGTGATCAATAAAGATGCATTAACTGTTGATATTACGGTTAGCCTAGGATTAAAGTCGATCAAAACGGTACAGCATCCAGGAGTGATCAATGTTCCTTATGGTACCGTTGCGGATGAAATAGATTTACCGGAGAACGTGAATGTAACCTATAATGACAATACTGCCGGGACAGAAGGAGTCATATGGGCATCTGAAACTTATAATCCTTTGCAGGAAGGTAGTTATATATTTAAAGGTACGATCGCAAATAGTGAATTGATTGGTAACCCGGACAGCTTATTTGCAACGGTAACTGTTAATGTAGGTCCGAAACCCTTAACTGTAGTTTCTGCGGTAGTGGATTCTCTGAGTATCCCTTATGGAACTTCATTCAAAGATGCTGTGCTGTTATTCCCAAAAACGGCTTTGGTTACGTATGACAATGGAACTACCGGGCAGTTAAATGTCATCTGGAAAGAAGGAGATTATGATGGTATGGTATCGGGCAGCTATCTGATTGCCGGTACGCTAGAATTGATGAACAATGTAGTTAATCCTGATAGTGTTCACGTAGAACTGAAGGCTACGGTGGGTGTACATATGATTCAAACTTATACCCCTGTTCCGGTCGTAAACGTAGCATATGGTACTGCGACGGCGGATCTGATTTTACCAGAAACGGTAAACACTATTTTTGCAGACGGAGGAAATCAGGAGCTTGGCGTTACCTGGGACCTGACAAACTTCAATGGCAGTCTGCAAGGGAAATACCTGATTAAAGGTACGTTTAACCTGACAGATGATATCCAGAATCCAAACCTAGTTATCCCGCAGATGGAGGTGAATGTTGCAGCACGGCCTAAGCTGGTTGTTACCTTAAAGACGGATACGATTCTTGTGGGGTATGGTAAGGCATTAGCTGATATACTATTTCCTGTGGTGAGTAAAGCGACACTGGATGAAGGTACAATGACTGATTTGCCGGTTCTGCTGAACTCTTTTGAAGTAGAAAGTTACGATGGTATCGTCGCCGATAGCTACGATGGTACTGAGGCTGGTACTTATCTGTTTGAAGGTGTTGTATCACCACCGGACGGGATTCAGAATCCGGAAAATATTACCCCTAAAGTTTTGGTTGTTGTGGGTAAGAGATCGATTGAAACCTTAACACCTGCAGCTGATATGACTGTGGCTTATGGAACTGCATTTGAATCACTCACGCTGCCTGAATCAGTAAGGGCAATTTATAACGATCTTTCGGAAGAGCTTTTAGCTGTAAACTGGACTAAAGGAGATTACGACGGCAACCTTCCTGGTGTTTATACTTTGCAGGGCACATTGGTTATTCCCGAGGATATTGATAACCCTAAAGGATTGCAACCGGTAATTAAAGTGACGGTAGCAGAAAAAATCAGGACGCTGGTTTCCATATCCAGGGATTCTCTCTCTGTGGCTTATGGAACCGAACTGGCGATGGTCAATCTGCCGGCAACAGTGACAGGTTTATTTGATGATGGTTCTACTGAAGCGCTGACCGTTACTGAATGGAAGTCGCTCGACTATGATTCCCTCGAAGCAGGAAATTATGTGTTCTACGGAATGGTAGCTATGCCTGTGAATACAGTAAATCCTGAAGAAATCAAAGCTGTAGCAGATGTTATGGTGCAGGAAAAATATGTGGTGTCCGTAGCAGTTGTTCCTGACCTGGTAGTTCCTTTCGGTACCTTATATGATGACCTTACTTTACCTGTCCTGGTGAATGTGACTTATAATAACAATGCTGAGGAGCTGGTGCCGGTAAATTGGAATACAGGTAATTTTAATGGTCTGATTCCCGGAGATTATACATTGCAGGGAACATTGGTAACTGATCCGGCTGAACAAAATAAAGACAATAAGGAAGCTTCTATAAAAGTAACAGTACTGCCTAAATTGTTGAATATTGATTCAGCAGTATTCGCAGGTCCGCTTCATTTGCCAATTGGTAAAACGATGGCACAGGTATTAACTGCTTTAGGTACTCAAGTAAAGGTAATCTATACTGATCTGACTGAAGGTACTGCTGGTGTAAGCTGGGAGTCTGCACTATTTAATGGCAATCTTCCAGGAACCTATAATTTTACGGGTTTACTGATTCCTGCTGCGGGCGCAGCTAATCCTGATGATGTTAAAATAAAAGCGGAAGTGATCATCGACAGGAAAAATGTGATCAGCGTGGAACAAGCGGTGTCGTTAACGGATGTATATGGTAAACAATTTAATGAGCTTGAATTGCCATCAACTGTTAAAGTAACTTATGACGACAAGACTTCGGAGATGTTACCTGTATCATGGAGTGATGCAGATTATAAAAGTGATGTGTTTACTCAGCAAACACTGAGCGGAGAAATTCAGTTAACCGATGAGGTGACCAATACGTTGCACTTACCGGGAATCGTGAAAATAACCTTGTATAAAGATGTGGAATCGGTCGACTCTATACCGCCTGTAAGGGTGAGTTATGGTGCGCCTTTAGGAGGTTTAAATTTACCTGCGACGATTCTGGTTACTTTTAATGATGGCTCAAAAGAACTGGTTCCTGTAGTTTGGGATGAGGTAGCATATACTACTGCACCGGTTGGAACGCTGGACTTAACCGGAACATTGACACTACCGCCAAATGTGCTCAACACTAACTTACAAACAGCGCTGATAAACATGACGATAGAGAAGGTAACGCAGACCATTACCTTCGAGATGATAGCTGATAAGGTGTATGGAGATGCGCCATTCAGGCTGGTGGCAACGGCGTCTTCAGGATTGCCGGTTAATTTTGTATTGGTAACAGGTGCGGTAGATATTGCTGCCGATATGGCAACGATCAGGGGTGCGGGAGAAGTAACGATCAAGGCTGTTCAGTTGGGCAATGCTTCGATAGAGCAGGCAGAAGCATTACAGCGCTTTACTATTGAAAAAGCATTACTGTTAGTTTCCGGAGATAGCCTGCTTCGTTATACAGGAGTAGAAAATCCGCCGCTAACTTACCAGATCAGCGGCTTTAAATATGAAGAGACGGACAGTTTGCTAAGAGCAGACGGCGGATTATCCGGCACACCTGCATTAAGTACAACGGCAACTATGTCCAGCATAGCTGGTCTTTACCAGGTATTGGTGGAAGCGGGAGACCTGGACGCGATAAATTATGATTTTGACTTCGTGCCTGGCCTGTTGACATTGAAAAGCAATTTCCATACGGTTACATGGGATACTAAAGGCGGGACAGCAATTGCTCCTATGGAGGTAGAAGACGGTACTACTATTACTCCCGCAGTAACCACTAAAGATGGTGTAGTGTTTTATGCGTGGTTTAGTGACGAGACGATGGAGACTGCTTATAATTTTGATTCGCCCGTAACGGAGGATATCACTTTATACGCAGATTGGCAAATAGCTCCGCTTCCGCCAACCGGCCCAATCAGCATGCGGACTATTGCAGATTATATGGTGGGTCTTGGAGAGATGACAAGCGCTGAAAGAGCTTTACCTTTTTCTATCTCATTGCTAAACGGGAAGAGTCACCTGCCGGGTAAAACTGCGCCTTTTAAACTAAGTGCATGGTATGGCTACGGGCAGTTGAAGAGAGCAGTGTTGAAAACAATTCCTGTTTCTGGAAATATGGCTACCGGAGTTACTGCGGGAGTTGAAGTAGTGAACACAGGCGGATCTGCAGTTACAGCTGTGGGGTTATGCTGGACCACTAGTGGTAATCCAACAATAACTGATAGTAAAACTACAGCAGTACTGAATGGTAGTTCAGCAACAGCTGCTTTGACGAATCTGGTTGCAGGAACAAAATATTACTTAAAAGCTTATGCCACTACGGCGGCGGGAACGGCTTACGGTAACCTGGTTGTTTTCACAATAAAAGGAGATGGTTTAATTGAAATTGAAAAGAAATAAATAAGATATATGCAGATCAAACAAAAATGGAAAGGGTATATCAGGGCTGCGGTGATGGCACTGGTATTTTTAGCTCCGGGAATAGCTAATGCTCAATTTGTGGGTAATCCATTAATTCCTATGGAAGGGAAAGTAATTATTTACACGAATGATGCAAAAGGAGGGCATCACCAGGTGGCTACGATAGCCGCGCGTGATGCGATTACTGTAGTACGTCGTCAGCCTGGCATGCTGTGTACAGTAATGGATGATGGCACAGGTAAACCTAAAACCTACCAGCTGATCTGTGCAGATGAGGAAACTGCTTTGGCCAATAATACAAATTGGGTAGTTTTTGGTGGGGCCGGTGGCGGTGGTGCTGTTGGTGAATTTAATGGGAGTCGCCCGATTACCGGGGCTTATTATACGGGGGTTAATCCAGGAACGAATGATCTGGCCAAATGGATAGAGGCAGTTTTTTATCCTTCTTTGGGGCCATCTGCTGCATTAAGTGCCAGTCCCTCGGGAACGATTGAAATGGGTGCTGATGGCAATACTGCGGTGACCCTGAGCTGGACTGCTGGAAGGGCGGCTCAGACTGAACCCATCACCGAAATTATTGTAGACGGGAAGAATGTTTTTACTGCAAGTCCCGCTGCCGGGGCCACTGTCACCGGGACTGCTACAGCAAGCGTAGTCAATAAAACGAATAAGAGTTTTGTAATGAGTGTAAAAACATCAGACAATAAAACAGCATCAGCGCAGGCCAGTATCAGCTTCCAGTGGAAAAGATACTGGGGTTTTGTAAGCGGAGGAGATGATGGGGTGAGTTTTATTCCGACCAATGCACAAATTCTTGCTTTGAAAGGCAGTGCGTTTGCTACCAGTGCAGCAGCAACGAATTTGTCGTCAACACCAACTGGTCCTCAGAAGCTGGTCATTGCTTACCCTGCAGTCTGGGGTGGCTCTAAAATCACTGTGGGCGTGAACGACTCAACGGGTGCTTTTGATAAATTTACACAGTCATTTACCAATGCCAGTGGGGGAACAACAGATTATGTAATCTGGGTTCAAAAAGACAATACCGCTGCGGGTTTGACATTCTCTGTACAATAAAATATACCATACATAATAAGATAGCGATGAAACTAATTTATACACTTTGTTTAATAACCGGGCTGACTGTAGCTTCAGCCTCCGCACAAGTAAAGGTGATTGGAGCGGTGGAGCCTAATGATTTATCTGATAAATATCCTACACACAATGAAATCTACGGCAAGGGGGGCTTTCGTTCTGTGGCTACTGTTTTGGAAAGGGATAATATCACTCCCGCAAGGAGAAGTGAAGGAATGCTGGTTTATGTGATTGCAGATGCGAAGTTATACCAGTTGAAAGGTGGCGTTGCCAACGTGAACTGGACCGACGCCCAGTTTGGAGGAGGAAGCTCTACCACGATTGTACCGATCGACAAGGGGGGGACAGGGGCTATTACGGCTGAAGAT
Source organism: Pedobacter sp. MR2016-24 (assembly GCF_026239655.1). Taxonomy (GTDB): domain Bacteria; phylum Bacteroidota; class Bacteroidia; order Sphingobacteriales; family Sphingobacteriaceae; genus Pedobacter. The sequence goes on from NZ_JAPIVO010000001.1 coordinate 824,519, forward strand.
GCAAGAACAAATCTTGGCCTGGGCAATTTATCCATTCAGAATAAAGATGCGGTAGAGATTACCAAAGGGGTGATCGACGGTACACTAATTGGTAACCTGACTCCTGAAAAAGGGAAATTCACTTTTCTGGATGTTAATTCTGAACTTACGGTAACCGGCCAGGTGATTGTAAATGGGGATATAAAGGCTACGGGGGATGTTACTGCCAATTCCGATATCAGAATCAAGAAAAACATTGTGAATATACCAGAAGTGTCTGAAAGCCTGAGGAGAATTCATGCTGTGTCGTATGACCGCAGTGATGTTGAGCTGCATCAGATCGGGTTTATCGCACAAAATGTGCAGGAATTTTTTCCTTCACTGATTAAGGTAGATACTGATGCGCGGAAAACGCTTTCTCTGAATTATCAGTCGATGACAGTTCCGCTATTAAAAGGATGGCAGGAACATGATGAGTTGATTGTTATTCAGCAGCGTGAATTAAAGGCTTTGAAGGACGAGGTGGCTGAATTGCAGAAAGCAGTAGCTGAATTGAAGCGCCTGATGAAACAGGCTAAATAATGAATGATTCCTATTGTTTTCAACCTTCCCGCCTTTTGTTATGCAAGGAAGATTGAAAATGATGGATTATTTAAAAGTTTTTACCGATTTTCTCTAACATCTCTGGTGGAATACTCTGCATATCCACAACCAGGAAGCCATCAAGACAATCAGAAAACTTAGGGTCTATATTGAAACAGATAATCTTTGCATTCAGGTTCATGTATTGTCTTAACATCACGGGAATCTTGATATGTGAGTTTTCGATATCAGAGATCAGTCCGTCCAGATCTTTGAGTGATTCACTGCTTTCAATCAGCAGGTCCTTATCTATAGCAGACAGATCTGCTTTGAACTTGTTTCGTGGTTTCACATAATGGCCAAGTTCATAATCGAAGTGATTTTTCGTAATAAAGTCGACAATCAGTGATTTGGAAAACTTGGAGAAATTATTACTGATACTTACCGGACCAAACATATAACGGTATTGTGGATTATCCAGCAGGTATTTTAGAATACCTTTCCATAACAGGAACAGGGGCAAAGCTTTTTGCTGGTATTCTTTACGGATCCAGGAGCGGCCCAGTTCTATACCCTGGCGTAATATAGGATAGAAAGGTTCTTTGATCTTGAAGAGTTCAGAAAGATAAAATCCTCTTTTACCCATGGTATTCAGAATTTCATCTCCTTTACCAATGCGGTAGGCGCCCACAATATTCTGTAATTCTTTATCCCATATAAAGAGATGATGGTAATAGATATCATAGTTGTCCAGGTCAATCTTCTTATTTGTACCTTCTCCCACTTCACGGAAAGTAATTTCCCTCAATCTGCCTATTTCCCTTAATACATTTGGGATATTGGCCGTAGGAGAAATATAAACTTCGTACTGTTTTTCGGTCCATACCCTATAGGCTTCCAGTTGTCCGATTTCTTCGGTCAGACTTTCTCTGGAGGTCTCCTCTACCACTGGCTCCGGTTTCTTCTTTATTTTAAACAGGTTGATAGGATTAAACAATTTCTTTTCCTCTTCAATGCCTGTACCTAATGCATAGGTACGTGCGCGCAGGAAGTCCAGCAGCTTATTGGTATTGTTGCGGTAAGAAATATCCTGGATATGGATAGGTTTCCCTATTCTGACTTTTATTTTTAAACCTTGTTTGTTTAAAAATTCTGAAGGTAGTTTTGCTGTACGCAGTGTAGGGTGTATAAAACTAAGGATATTGAATAATACACCGTTATTGCCATGGAAATAGATCGGCACTACAGGTACTTTGGATCTTGCGATCAGCTTTCCAACTACAGGATGCCATAACCGGTCGGTAATCTCCTGTTTATCCAGGCTGAACGTAGAAACCTCCCCTGCAGGGAATATCCCGATAGGGATACCATTCTGGAGCAGGTCGAAAGTAGCTTTGAGTCCGCTGATACTTGAAGAGTGCTGTACATTTTCGAAGGGGTTAACCGCGACAAAAAACTCATTCAGGTTAGGAATTTTCTGCAGGATAAAGTTGACCATTACTTTCGCTTCGGGTCTTACTGTACATAACAACTTCACCAGTGCCAGACCTTCTACACCGCCATAAGGATGATTTGCGATGGCAATGAAACCACCGGTTTTAGGAATATTACGCAGATCGTCTTCATCAAAATCAATGGAAACACCAATCGTTTCCAGTATCTTATCTACAAATTCTAAACCATTGAAGTGTTGATTCTGAGAGAAAACCTTGTTGATATCGTTCAGCTTCATCACTTCCATGAGCAAAGCGGCCAGGCCTGGTACTCCCAGTTTATCGATTTTAGTGGCTTTTGCAAATTCTTTGGTGGTTATGATCTTCATAAAATATTTAATAGTAGAAAACTTCGATCTCAAAAATAAGATTTATATTTCTAAATAACGGTAGTACATTAGAGGGACATGAGAAAATGGCTTAACATGTACTTTAGTTTCTCCAAAAGGGAATTTAACGGCTTGCTGATACTGGTTACGCTGGTGGCTTTTATTTCCCTGCTGCCTTACCTCCTGGAAGACAGGTGGAGGGTGGCGGAGCAGTCGGCAGGCGATCGTAAGGCAATTCAGGAGCTGACGATGATGATGGCAGAGGAGCAGTCTGACTGGCGGAATAACAAAGCTGGTGCAGACAGGACTAAAAGACCAATCTTGTTTAAATTCGATCCCAACCTGATTAGTGCAGCGCAATGGCAGCAATTGGGTTTATCCCCTAAGCAGGCTGCGGCAATTGTGAATTACAGATCTAAAGGAGGTAAATTTTACAAGCCCGAAGACTTAAAGAAGATGTATACGATTAGTGCCGCTTTGTATGAAGAGCTGCTTCCTTATGTGGTGATTGCCGGGAGCAGAGATAGCACCTATATAAATAAGTTGCCCGCCCGGATTAAAAAAACAGTAGCAGTGCTTATTGCGCTCAACACCGCTGATACACTTGAGCTGGATAAAATAAAAGGTATAGGTCCGGCTTTCGCCCGGCGGATTGTCAGCTATCGTGACAGGCTGGGTGGATTCTACAAAAAAGAGCAGCTGTTGGAAGTATTTGGACTGGATAGTCTGAAGTTTCAGGAGATTAAAGACCAGGTGTATGTAGATGAAGCGAAGGTGGTAAAGGTTAATCTGAATACAGCTGTTTACGAAACGCTGAAAAATCATCCTTATCTGAGGAGTAAACAGATAAATGCAATCCTACAATATAGGAAACAACACGGAAATTATAGTAATATTGCTGACTTAAAAAAGGTGGCTATTCTTTCCGCAACTGATGTGGAGAGACTGGAACCGTATTTTTCCTTTTAGTATGATTGAAACAAAAATTAAGCAAACCGTTCGCGATGTGAATGATTTCCCAAAAGCCGGAATCGTTTTTAAAGACATTACACCTATATTAAAGGATGCAGGCTTATGTCGCGAGATCATTGAGGCCCTTGCCGCTCAGCTTTCAGAATTGAAGATTGACGTTGTAGCGGGGATAGAAAGCAGAGGCTTTTTATTCGGCATGTCATTGGCACATCTTTTAAATGTTCCTTTTGTGCCGATCCGTAAAGCAGGTAAATTGCCTTATAAAACTATACAGCAGTCGTACGACCTGGAGTATGGCAGTGCAACACTGGAAGTGCATGAAGATGCAATTTTACCGGGCCAGCGTGTTTTGATCCATGATGATCTGCTGGCTACCGGCGGAACGGTAGTGGCGGCATCCCGACTGATTGAACAACTGGGCGCTGTTGTTGAAGGCTATTCCTTTATTATTGCACTGGCATTTTTGAATGGAAATGAGCGCCTGAAAGTTTTTTCTCCGAATAATTTTGCATTGGCTTCGTACTGATCAAAAAAATATTTAAAATATTATTTCTTTTTTTTCGGTGCCTGTATCGGTCTGGTCATATAAATAGACTGAATACCATTTCGTTCTACTCAGCAGCAAATAATCAATTGTTATGGAAGCAAAGATAATTTCTATACTTGTGCATTGACAGATAAATATGCAGGATATGTTAACGCAGGAAACAGGATATAACTTTAGTATCTCGGAAAATCAGGAGATGATTAGAGGAATGGTGAAGGATTTTGCAGAGAAGAACATTCGTGCAAATGTGATGGAATGGGATGAAGCGCAATATTTTCCTGTGGAAGTTTTCAAGAAACTGGGAGATCTTGGATTAATGGGCGTGCTTGTTCCTGAGATCTATGGAGGATCAGGACTGGGATACCAGGAATATGTAGACGTGATTGTGGAGGTTTCCAAAGTATGCGGATCAATTGGTTTATCTGTTGCTGCGCATAATTCTTTATGTACCGGGCATATCCTTGCTTTTGGTACTGAAGAGCAAAAGCATAAATGGCTGAGTAAGCTGGCGACGGCTGAATGGATTGGCGCATGGGGATTAACGGAAGCGAATACAGGTTCTGACGCCTTGCGGATGATGACTACAGCGACCCTTGATGGTGATCATTATGTGTTAAATGGTGCTAAAAACTGGATTACCCATGGTAAATCCGGGGACATAGCAGTAGTAATGGTCCGTACAGGAGAAAAGGGGGATTCGAAAGGTATTTCTGCGATTGTTGTTGAGCGGGGTACACCTGGTTTTTCTGCCGGTAAAAAAGAAAATAAGTTAGGGATGCGTGCATCCGAAACTACAGAAATGATATTTGATAATTGTCGTGTTCCGGCAGCCAACTTATTAGGTAATGTTGGTGACGGGTTTAAACAGGCAATGAAAGTTTTAGATGGAGGCAGAATTTCCATTGCTGCACTTTCCCTGGGAATTGCAAAAGGCGCATACGAAGCGGCTTTGGCTTATGCACAGGAAAGACATCAGTTCGGGCAACCGATCTCCAGTTTTCAGGCCATCAGCTTTAAACTTGCGGATATGGCGACTGAAATTGAAGCTGCTGAATTGCTGATCAGGCAGGCTGCGGATTTAAAGAACCGCGGGATGAAAATGACTAAAGAGTCTGCCATGGCCAAATACTTTGCTTCGGAAGTCGCAGTAAGAGCTGCTACGGAAGCAGTACAGATCTTTGGCGGCTATGGGTATACCAAGGACTTTCCGGTAGAGAAGTTTTACCGTGACAGCAAATTGTGTACGATAGGGGAGGGAACTTCTGAAATACAAAAAATAGTGATTGCAAGAGAAATATTAAATAAATAGTCTATCCAACAATACCCAATAATAATATTCTAACCAAATATAATTTACCAACCGGTGTGTGCAAACACACCGGTTTTCTTTTATACGCCGCGTAGGTCGCCGGGACATAAATCTCTAATCAGCAATTATTTAAGAATAATGTTAAATATTAAATTTTATTGTGTTACCTTTGCAGTCCTAAAAACAACGAGAGGAGGTATTTTAACGTTATGATCATAATTAATATTAAAGACGGCGAATCACTTGATAAAGCCCTTAAACGTTTCAAAAAGAAATTTGAAAAAACTGGTGTGTTAAGAGAATTACGTAGTCGTCAGGCATACGAGAAAAAATCTGTTGCTCGTCGTACACTAGTTAAACACGCGATTTACAAAGAAAATATGCACCTGGAAGGAAAAATCTAATTTCATTCCGTATATTTTATTTTAAATATATTAAGCGCTGCCGGATAATTCCGGTAGCGCTTTTTTTATATGTACTAAATTTGTACATTGAATTACAGAAAAAAATAACAGCATAAATGACGGTTGAATCCTTCTTGAAATATATAGAACAGGAGAAGCGCTATTCTTCACATACTGTACAGGCATACCGTACAGATCTCCTGCAGTTTACCAGTTTTATGGCAGAGGTTTATGAGTTGGCACCAGAGGAGGCGAAGTATATACATATCAGGGATTATATGGTTTATCTGATGGACGATAAGGTTGGTGCAAATTCTATAGGTCGTAAAATGTCTGCTTTGCGCAGTTACTATAAGTATATGCAGCGGATGAAACTCATTACCTCCAATCCGATGTCTTTAGTGAAGGCACCCAGGGCACCTAAGCGCTTACCAGTTTTTGTTGACGCAGCGCAAATGGACGATTTGCTGGATTCGGAAGAATTTTTTGATGAGACTTTTCCTTCTGTTCGCGATAAGATGGTGATTGAAACCTTATTCGGTACCGGAATGCGTTTGGCGGAATTGCTCGGACTCAGGCATGCTGATGTTAATTTTTATGAAGAAACCGTGAAGGTTTTGGGGAAAAGAAATAAAGAACGCATTATTCCAATCACCAAACAGCTTGCTGTTCAGCTAAAAGCGTACATTGAGTTAAAATCATTGCAGAATTTTAATAACAAAACGGATGGCTTATTCGTTACTAATAAGGGAGCGGCAGTTTATCCACGATTTATATATGACCTGGTCAATAGGTACCTGGCGTTTATATCTACACAGGATAAGAAGAGCCCCCATGTTTTAAGGCATTCTTATGCAACCAGTTTGTTAAACCGGGGTGCAGACCTGAATGCGATTAAAGAATTGCTTGGGCATGCCAGTTTAGCGGCTACGCAGGTATATACACACAATTCAATTGAAAGATTAAAAACAATATATAAACAAGCCCATCCAAAGGCATAAAAAAAGGAGGACAAAATGAAAATTACAGTTCAATCGATCCATTTCACTGCAGATGTTAAGTTGTTAGATTTTATACAGAAAAAAGTTGATAAGCTGGAGCAGTTCCACGATCAGATTATTAATGGTGAAGTGTATTTGAAATTAGAGAATGTCGATGATGAGGCAAATAAAATAAGTGAAATAAAATTGAGTGTTCCGGGCGGGGTTTTGTTTGCGAAAGAGCAATGTAAAACTTTTGAAGAGGCCACAGATTTATCAATTGAGTCCTTAAAAAAGCAAATTACCAAACATAAAGATAAAACAAGAGCAAAACTTTCTGAGCATAAGGCTAAGCTGAATGTGGATGAAGTAACTGATTATTAGGAGACTATTTTGATAAGCTCTGATGAAAAATCCGGTGGTTTAAAAACTCCCGGATTTTTTTTTAAAATAGTTTTGCAAGTATAAAATATTCTTGTAGATTTGCATTCCAATTCGGAACAGGGGTTAACCCATAAAGAGTTGGTTTGTTCTGTGAATGTTTAATAAAATTATACCAGCCTCCTTAGCTCAGCTGGTAGAGCAACTGACTTGTAATCAGTAGGTCATTGGTTCGATCCCGATAGGAGGCTCTTTTAAGCCCGCATTATTTCTTGTGGCGGTTTGAAAGAATGGGGGGATACCAGAGTGGCCAAATGGGACAGACTGTAACTCTGTTGTCGCAAGACTTCGAAGGTTCGAATCCTTCTCCCCCCACTTTAAAAAAAAGCGAAAGTAGCTCAGTTGGTAGAGCGATAGCCTTCCAAGCTATAGGTCGCGAGTTCGAACCTCGTCTTTCGCTCTCAATGAGCCGTCGGCAGATTGGTGAAATGGTTTAAGCCGACGTAGCTCAGCGGTAGAGCACTTCCTTGGTAAGGAAGAGGTCATGGGTTCGATTCCCATCGTTGGCTCAGGAATAAAGAATAAACAGGCTTTGTTAAATCTGTATTGATACAGAATGAACAAGGTCTTTTGTATTGAAATTGTATCAAAACAATAAATTAAAAATAAAAAGTTAACCTACTAATAAGTATAAAAACATGGCAAAAGAAAAGTTTGACCGCAGCAAGCCGCACTTAAACATCGGCACTATCGGTCACGTTGACCACGGTAAAACAACCTTAACAGCAGCTATCACTAAAGTGTTATCTGATGCTGGTTTATCTGAGGCGCGTTCATTTGATTCGATTGACTCTGCTCCAGAGGAAAAAGAAAGAGGTATCACTATCAACACAGCTCACGTTGAGTATTCAACAGCTAACCGTCACTATGCTCACGTTGACTGTCCAGGTCACGCGGATTACGTGAAAAACATGGTTACTGGTGCTGCGCAAATGGATGGTGCTATTATCGTTGTAGCGGCTACAGATGGTCCGATGCCACAAACTCGCGAGCACATTCTATTAGCTCGTCAGGTAGGTGTTCCTTCATTAGTTGTATTCATGAACAAAGTGGATATGGTTGACGATCCTGAATTACTGGAATTAGTAGAGATGGAAGTTCGTGAATTATTATCTTTCTATGATTTCCCTGGTGATGATATCCCTGTAATTCAAGGTTCTGCCTTAGGTGGTTTGAACGGTGATGAGAAATGGGTTGCTAAAATCATGGAATTAATGGATGCAGTAGATAGCTACATTCCAATCCCTCCACGTTTAACTGAGCTTCCATTCCTGATGCCTGTTGAGGACGTATTCTCGATCACTGGTCGTGGTACTGTTGCAACTGGTCGTATTGAGCGTGGTGTAATCAACTCAGGAGATCCTGTTGAGATCCTGGGTATGGGTGCTGAAAATCTTAAATCAACTGTAACAGGTGTTGAGATGTTCCGTAAGATCCTTGATTATGGTGAAGCAGGAGATAACGTAGGATTGTTATTACGTGGTATTGAGAAAACTGATATCCGTCGTGGTATGGTTATCTGCAAACCAGGTTCTGTAACTCCTCACACAGATTTCAAAGCTGAGATCTATGTATTATCAAAAGCAGAAGGTGGACGTCACACTCCATTCTTTAACAAATACCGTCCACAATTCTATTTCCGTACCACAGACGTTACTGGAGAGATCACTCTTCAAGAAGGAACTGAAATGGTTATGCCAGGTGATAACGTTACTATCAATGTTAAATTGATCAACGCAATCGCAATGGAAAAAGGACTTCGTTTCGCTATCCGTGAGGGTGGTAGAACAGTAGGTGCTGGTCAGGTAACTGAAATTGTAAAATAATTACGCATCCTTAGGGATTGTAATTAAATAATAAACAAAGTACTCAGGCGTTACTTCCTGAGTACTTTGCTACTAATACGGGAATAGTTCAACGGTAGAATAGAGGTCTCCAAAACCTTTGATCAGGGTTCGAATCCTTGTTCCCGTGCAAAAACTTAAATATGGCTGGTGTAGTTCAATTTTTTAAAGAATCATATGAAGAAATGACCCAGAAGGTTACCTGGCCTACATGGGGAGAACTTCAAAGTTCTGCAGTGTTGGTACTGGTAGCTTCATTTATTATTGCAGTTGTTATTTTTGCAATGGATAAAGGTTCTACGTTTGTTTTGGATACTTTCTATAAATCACTTTCTAATTAATATAGTTAAATGAGCGATCAGTTAAAATGGTATGTAGTTAGGGCGGTTAGCGGAAAAGAGAAGAAGGTAAAACAATACATCGATTCTGAAATTAGTCGTTTGGGTTTCTCTCATCTTGTTCCTCAGGTATTGATCCCTATGGAAAAATACTATCAAATGAAAGAGGGTAAAAAGATTGCGAAAGAACGCAACTTTTATCCTGGTTATGTTTTGATTGAGGCTACTTTAGACGGAGAGTTAGAGCACATTATAAAAAACGTAAATAGTGTAATTGGTTTCCTTGGAGACAAAGGTGGAAATCCGGTTCCTATGCGTCAGGCAGAAGTTAACAGGATTCTGGGTAAGGTTGATGAGATGAGCCAGCAAGGTGAAACGATGAACATTGCTTATTATGTTGGTGAGAACGTCAAAGTTATGGACGGACCTTTCAATGGTTTCACTGGTGTAATTGAAGAGGTTAACGAAGAAAAAAAGAAATTGAAAGTTATGGTTAAGATATTTGGACGTAAAACTCCTCTGGAACTTAACTATATGCAGGTTGAAAAAGAATAGAAATATTATATAAAGATCTTAAATGTTACTTGCTTCCAACATTATAACATTGAGTATTACAATTAACAAATCAGAAAATGGCAAAAGAAGTCAGTGCGCTTGTTAAATTACAAATCAAGGGTGGAGCTGCAAATCCATCACCACCGGTAGGACCTGCATTGGGTGCTAAAGGGGTGAACATCATGGAATTTTGCAAGCAGTTTAATGCTCGTACCCAAGATAAGCCTGGTAAAGTATTACCTGTTGTAATTACTGTTTATGCTGACAAGTCTTTCGAATTTATCATCAAAACCCCTCCTGTAGCTATCCAGTTAAAAGATGCTACTAAATTAGCGAGTGGTTCTGCTGAGCCCAACCGTAAGAAAGTTGGTTCGGTGACTTGGGATCAGGTTAAGTCAATTGCTGAAGATAAAATGACTGATTTAAATGCTTTCACTATCGAATCGGCAATGAGTATGGTTGCCGGTACAGCACGCAGTATGGGAATCACCGTTAGCGGCGATGCACCCTGGACAAATTAATTAACAAAAAACAGTTTACAACAGTGGCTAAATTAACAAAAAATCAAAAAAAGGCACATGCTAAACTAGAATCTGGAAAAACGTATTCTTTACAGGATGCGGCTGCTTTGGTAAAAGAAATCACTACAACTAAATTTGATGCTTCGGTTGATATCGATGTTTCATTAGGTGTAGATCCGCGTAAAGCGAACCAAATGGTTCGTGGTATCGCTACTTTACCACATGGTACAGGTAAAACTGTACGTGTATTAGTTCTTTGTAATCCTGATAAGGAAGAAGAAGCTAAAGCAGCAGGTGCAGATTTTGTAGGTTTAGACGAATATGTAGCCAAGATTGAAGGTGGATGGACAGATGTTGACATTATTATCACTACTCCTGCTTGTATGGCAAAAGTAGGTAAACTGGGCCGCGTTTTAGGTCCACGTAACCTTATGCCAAACCCAAAATCAGGTACTGTAACTAACGAAGTTGGTAAAGCAGTAACTGATGTTAAAGGCGGTAAGATTGATTTTAAAGTTGACAAAAGTGGTATCATTCATGCTTCGGTAGGAAAAGTATCATTCCCAGCAGAAAAAATATATGAAAATGCATTAGAAGTACTTCAGGTAATTTCTAAGCTAAAACCATCTGCAGCAAAAGGAACTTATTTTAAGAGCATTCACGTGTCTTCTACAATGAGTCCTGGAATCGCAATCGAAACTAAATCAGTAGCAGGTATTTAATTATGAACAGAGAAGAAAAACACGAAGTAGTTTCGGCTCTTCAAGAGAAGATGCAGGAATTCGGTAATTTCTATATTGCCGATACATCAAGCTTATCTGTTGAGAAAGTAAACAATATCCGTCGCAAATGTTTCGAAAGCGGTATTGAAATGCAGGTTGCTAAAAATACTTTGATCAGAAAAGCGATCGAAGGATTAGAAGGCGATAATTCAGAAATCTTTGAAGCATTAAAAGGCCAGTCAGCACTATTATTCTCTAAAGTAGGTAATAGCCCGGCTAAACTAATTAAAGCACTTAGAAAAGGTTCTGATAAACCTCAGTTAAAAGCAGCATACATCGACTCAGCGATCTTTGTTGGAGATAATCATTTAGATGCATTAGTAAGCTTGAAATCAAGAGAAGAGCTTATTGGAGACATCATTGGCTTGCTACAATCGCCAGCTAAAAATGTTATTTCAGCACTGAAATCTAGTGGTGGTAAAATCGCAGGAATTGTTAAAACTCTTCAGGAAAGAGAAGGTTAAGGAACACCTTATAAGTTCTATATTAATAAACACATTTACGTAAAATATTTAAACTCTATAAAAATGGCAGATTTAAAAGCGTTTGCTGAGCAATTGGTAAACTTAACAGTTAAAGAAGTTAACGAATTAGCTCAAATCCTTAAAGACGAGTATGGTATCGAACCAGCTGCTGCTGCAGTTGCTGTTGCAGGTCCTGCTGGTGATGCTGCTCCGGTAGCTGAAGAAAAATCTACTTTCGATGTAATCTTGAAAGAAGCTGGTGGTTCTAAATTAGCAGTTGTTAAGTTGGTAAAAGACTTAACTGGATTAGGTTTGAAAGAAGCTAAAGATTTAGTTGATGGTGCACCGAAAGAAGTTAAAACTGGTGTTTCTAAAGACGAAGCTAATGCTTTGAAAACTCAATTAGAAGAAGCTGGAGCTGTAGTTGAAGTTAAGTAATCACTTAATCTCAATATAACTTTAAACATAGACTCCGACTGTACAGTCGGAGTCTATACCTGTTTATATACATTTCATCTAAGTTTGGTTGGTGAGATGTTCACGGCAAACCAAACAAATAGTTTATTCTTAAACTAAATTAACTTTAGTACCTTGGCAAATAAAGTCGACCAGAGAGTAAATTTTGCACGTAGTAAGCACATCATAGATTACCCTGATTTTCTAGATGTACAGTTGCAATCCTTCAGAGAATTTTTCCAGATTGAAACTACTTCAGACAACCGTCATACAGAGGGATTGTTTAAAGTATTTGCGGAGAATTTTCCAATCACTGATTCCAGGAATATTTTCGTTTTGGAATTCCTTGATTATTTTATTGACCCACCGCGCTATGATATACCAGAGTGTATTGATCGTGGGTTAACTTATAGTGTTCCGCTAAAGGCAAAATTGAAATTGTCTTGTAATGATGCAGAGCACGAAGATTTCGAAACCATTATCCAGGATGTTTATTTAGGTACTATACCTTACATGACTCCTAAAGGTACATTCGTGATCAACGGTGCAGAGCGTGTAATTGTTTCTCAGTTACACAGGTCTCCGGGTGTGTTTTTCGGCCAGAGCCGTCACACTAACGGAACTAAATTATATTCTGCCCGTGTTATTCCATTCAAAGGATCATGGATCGAGTTTGCTACTGACGTAAACAATGTCATGTATGCTTATATCGACCGTAAGAAGAAATTCCCTGTTACCACGTTATTGCGTGCTATTGGTTATGATTCGGATAAAGATATCCTTGAATTGTTTGACTTGGCGGATGAAGTAAAAGTTAGCAAGTCGGGCCTTAAAAAATACATCGGACGTAAACTTGCGGCCAGGGTATTAAGAAAATGGGTTGAAGATTTTGTTGATGAGGATACTGGTGAGGTTGTTTCTATTGACCGTAACGAAGTAATCCTTGATAGGGACACCGTTTTAGAGGATGAGCATATTGATATGATCATTGATGCTGGCGTTAAAACTATCATTTTATCTAAAGACGACGGTGCTAGTCAGGCTGATTACACTATCATATACAATACTTTACAAAAAGATACATCAAACTCAGAAAAGGAGGCTGTTGAAAACATCTATCGTGCTTTGCGTAATGCGGAACCACCTGATGAGGAAACTGCAAGGGGTATCATTGAGCGTTTGTTCTTCTCGGACAAACGTTATGACTTAGGAGATGTTGGTCGTTACCGCATCAACCGTAAGTTGAAAATGGATACGCCTGATCACGTGAAAGTATTGACAAAAGCAGATATTATTGCGATTGTAAAATACCTGATCAAATTGATCAACTCTAAAGAAGAGGTGGATGATATTGACCACTTGTCAAATCGTCGTGTACGTACAGTAGGTGAGCAGTTATATGCTCAGTTTGGTGTAGGTTTAGCGCGTATGGCACGTACAATCCGTGAGCGGATGAACATTCGTGACAATGAGGTTTTCACGCCAACAGATTTGATTAATGCCCGTACTTTGTCGTCGGTTATTAATTCCTTCTTTGGTACCAACCAGTTGTCACAGTTTATGGACCAGACGAATCCTCTGGCGGAGATTACGCACAAGCGTCGTCTTTCAGCTTTAGGTCCGGGTGGTCTTTCACGTGAGCGTGCAGGTTTTGAGGTACGTGACGTTCACTACACTCACTACGGCAGGTTATGTACGATTGAAACACCAGAGGGACCAAACATTGGTTTGATTTCCTCACTTTGTGTTCATGCGAAGATCAACACATTAGGATTTATAGAAACGCCATACAAAATCGTAAAAGATGGTATCGTAGCTGTAGACGAAGATGTGATTTACCTTTCTGCTGAAGATGAGGATGGTAAAACGATTGCACAGGCAAATGCGGAATACGATGATAAAGGTAATTTCACTACACCACGTGTTAAAGCACGTTATGAGGGTGACTTCCCGATTATTGAGCCGGAGAAATTAGATTTAATGGACGTTGCTCCAAATCAGATTACTTCGATTGCAGCTTCGTTGATTCCTTTCCTGGAGCATGATGATGCAAACAGGGCCCTGATGGGATCCAACATGCAACGTCAGGCCGTACCATTGTTACGTCCTGAAGCGCCGATTGTTGGTACTGGTCTGGAAGGCCGTGTTGCGCGTGACTCAAGAACATTAATCAATGCTGAAGGCGATGGTGTTGTTGAATACGTAGATGCAAATGAAATCACTATTAAATATGTAAGAAACGATAACGATCGTTTGGTATCATTTGAGGGTGACAGTAAAACATATAAACTGATCAAATTCAAGAAAACCAATCAAAACACTTGTATCAACTTAAAGCCAATTGTTAAAAAAGGACAGAAAGTTGTTAAAGGACAAGTTTTATGTGAAGGTTATGCAACTGAAAATGGCGAGTTAGCATTGGGTAGAAACTTAAAAGTTGCGTTCATGCCTTGGCAGGGATATAACTTTGAGGATGCGATTGTAATCTCTGAGCGTATTGTTCGTGAAGATATCTTCACTTCATTACACATTGAGGAGTTTGAATTAGAAGTACGTGATACTAAACGTGGAGAAGAGGAATTAACACCGGATATCCCTAACGTTTCAGAAGAAGCTACTAAAGATTTAGATGAGAATGGTATCATCCGTATCGGTGCTGAAGTTAAAGAAGGCGATATCCTGATTGGTAAGATTACACCAAAAGGAGAATCTGATCCTTCACCAGAGGAGAAATTACTGCGTGCGATTTTTGGAGATAAAGCAGGTGATGTGAAAGATGCATCATTGAAAACACCTCCATCAATCAAAGGTGTGGTAATTGACACTAAGTTATTCTCAAGAGCTAAGAAAACTACTAAAGCTGAAGAAAAAGCAGCGATAGAGAAATTGGATAAGAGATATAACCTGGCTACAACGAACCTTAAAAACGAATTGGTAGAGAAATTGTTCCAGATTGTAAATGGAAAAACATCTCAGGGTGTATTCAACGTTTACAAGGAACTGTTATTTGCTAAGGGTGCTAAGTTTACGCAGAAAAGTTTAGCTGATTTAGAGTTTGCTCACATCAATCCATATAAATGGACAACTGATGATGACAAAAATGATCAGATTAAATTATTGATCCATAACTATGGTATCCGCGTAAACGAAGAGCTGGGTGCATACAAACGTGATAAATTTGCCATCAGTGTTGGTGACGAATTGCCTTCAGGTATTGTGCAGATGGCTAAAGTTTATGTAGCTAAAAAACGTAAATTAAAAGTAGGTGATAAGATGGCTGGTCGTCACGGTAATAAGGGTATTGTTGCCCGTATCGTTCGTGATGAAGATATGCCTTTCCTTGATGATGGAACTCCTGTTGATATCGTGTTGAACCCACTGGGTGTACCTTCACGTATGAACTTAGGTCAGATCTATGAGACTGTGCTGGCATGGGCCGGAAAAGAATTGGGTGTGAAATTTGCAACTCCGATCTTTGATGGTGCTAAACATCATGAAGTTGAAGAGTGGATCGCTAAAGCTGGTGTTCCTGCTTCAGGAAGAACCTATTTACATAACGGTTTAACGGGTGAGAAATTTGACCAGCCAACTACAGTAGGTATTATCTACATGCTGAAACTGGGTCACATGGTTGATGATAAAATGCACGCACGTTCTATCGGACCATATTCATTGATTACACAACAGCCATTGGGTGGTAAAGCCCAGTTTGGTGGTCAGCGTTTCGGTGAGATGGAGGTTTGGGCATTAGAGGCATTCGGTGCAGCTAATATTCTACAAGAGATCCTGACTGTGAAGTCTGATGATGTAATTGGTAGAGCCAAAACTTATGAAGCAATTGTAAAAGGCGAGAACCTTCCAACTCCAGGGGTACCGGAATCATTTAATGTACTGGTACATGAGTTACGTGGATTAGGTTTAGATATTACGTTAGACTAATGTTGAATTTTTTAATGCTGGAATGGACAAGGTTAAGCCCTCTATCCATTCCGGCTTTTTAAATTTTCAAATTCAAACAACAGAGCTATGTCTTACAAAAAGGATAATAAATTAAAAAGCAATTTCACCTCGATTACCATTAGTTTGGCATCGCCGGAGGCTATTTTAGAGCGCTCTAGTGGTGAGGTGTTAAAACCTGAGACTATTAATTACCGTACTTACAAACCAGAACGTGATGGTCTGTTTTGCGAGCGTATTTTTGGTCCGGTAAAAGATTACGAATGCCACTGTGGTAAATACAAACGTATCCGTTATAAAGGTATTGTTTGCGACCGTTGTGGTGTTGAGGTAACAGAGAAAAAAGTACGTAGAGAGCGTATGGGACATATCAGTTTGGTAGTTCCTGTTGCACATATCTGGTATTTCCGTTCTTTACCTAACAAAATTGGTTATTTATTAGGCCTTCCTACCAAAAGATTAGATTTGATCATTTACTACGAACGCTATGTAGTCATTCAGTCTGGTTTAATGGAAGGTGAAGGAATTCAGTATATGGATTTCTTGACTGAGGAAGAGTACCTTGATATTTTAGATAAATTACCTAAGGAAAACCAATATTTGGATGATAAAGATCCTAATAAATTCATCGCCAAAATGGGTGCTGAAGCATTAGAAGATTTATTGAAACGTATTGACTTAGATACTTTATCTTATAATTTACGTCACCAGGCAGCAAACGAAACTTCACAACAACGTAAAAACGAAGCATTAAAACGTTTACAGGTTGTTGAGGCTTTCCGTGGTGCAAGAACCCGTATTGAGAATAACCCTGAGTGGATGATCATTAAGATTGTTCCAGTTATTCCACCGGAATTGCGTCCGTTAGTACCACTTGAAGGTGGTCGTTTTGCGACTTCAGATTTAAATGATTTATATCGTCGTGTAATTATCCGTAACAATCGTTTAAAACGTCTGATCGAGATTAAAGCACCAGAGGTTATTTTACGTAACGAGAAACGTATGTTGCAGGAAGCTGTGGATTCGTTGTTCGATAACTCACGTAAAGTAAATGCGGTAAAAACTGAAGGTAACCGTGCTTTGAAATCTCTTTCAGATATCCTGAAAGGTAAACAAGGTCGTTTCCGTCAGAATTTATTAGGTAAACGTGTGGATTATTCTGCCCGTTCGGTAATTGTTGTAGGTCCTAACCTGAAATTACATGAATGCGGTTTACCTAAAGATATGGCTGCTGAGCTATTCAAACCGTTTATCATTCGTAAGATGATAGAAAGAGGTATTGTGAAAACGGTTAAATCTGCAAAGAAAATCGTTGACAGAAAAGATCCTTTGGTTTGGGATATCCTTGAAAATGTATTGAAAGGTCATCCGGTTCTGCTGAATCGTGCACCAACACTACACAGATTAGGTATCCAGTCTTTCCAGCCTAAATTAGTTGAAGGAAAAGCAATCCAGTTACACCCCTTAGTGTGTACTGCATTCAACGCCGATTTTGACGGTGACCAGATGGCTGTGCATTTACCTTTGGGTCATGCGGCAATTTTGGAAGCCCAGGTGTTGATGTTAGCCGCACACAACATTCTGAATCCTGCAAATGGTACGCCAATTACGGTTCCATCTCAGGATATGGTTTTGGGTCTTTATTATATTACTAAAGGCCGCAGAACTGACGAAGGACGTGTGGTTAAAGGACAGGATTCATCATTCTATTCTCCGGAAGAGGTGATCATTGCTTACAATGAGAAACAATTAGATCTTCATGCTTTCATTAAAGTGAAAGTAAACGTTAAAGGTGATGATGGTGTAATTGTTAATAAATTAACAGAAACCACTGTAGGTCGTGTATTATTTAATCAAATGGTACCGGAAGAAGTGGGTTATATCAATGAATTGCTGACTAAAAAATCTCTTAGAGATATTATTGGTCATGTAGTGAAGATTACTGGTATGGCTCGTGCAGCAAGATTCCTTGATGATATTAAGGAATTAGGTTTCCAAATGGCGTTCCGCGGAGGATTATCATTTAACTTGATGGATGTGAACATCCCTGTAGAGAAACATGCTTTATTAGAGCAGGCTTCTGCAGAAGTTGATGAGGTGAGGAATAACTATAACATGGGATTCATTACCAACAACGAACGTTACAATCAGATTATCGATATCTGGACACGTATCAATAACCGTTTAACATCATTCGTGATGACTCAGTTATCTAGCGATAACCAAGGATTTAACTCGGTATATATGATGCTTGACTCTGGAGCACGTGGATCTAAAGAGCAGATTCGTCAGCTTTGCGGAATGCGTGGTCTGATGGCAAAACCTCAGAAATCAGGTTCAGGTGGGGAGATTATTGAAAATCCGATTTTATCTAACTTTAAAGAAGGACTATCAGTATTAGAATACTTTATCTCTACCCACGGTGCACGTAAAGGTTTGGCGGATACAGCGTTAAAAACTGCAGATGCTGGTTACCTGACACGTCGTTTACATGACGTAGCACAGGATATGATTGTAAATTCTGCTGATTGCGGTACTTTAAGAGGTATGTACACTACTGCCCTGAAAGATAACGAGGATATTGTTGAGCCGTTATATGACAGGATTTTAGGTCGTATTTCATTGCATGATGTATTTAACCCGCTTGATGGTGCATTATTGGTAGGTGCTGGTGATGATATCGATGAAGATATCGCAAAAGCAATCGAAGAGTCTCCTTTAGAAGGTGTAGAAATACGTTCAGTATTAACCTGCGAAAATAAAAGAGGTGTTTGTGCACTTTGTTACGGACGTAACCTTGCAACTGGTAAACGTGTTCAGAAAGGTGAAGCTGTCGGCGTAATTGCTGCTCAGTCAATCGGTGAGCCGGGTACACAGTTAACATTACGTACGTTCCACGTGGGTGGTACTGCATCGAACATTGCAGCTGAATCTCAGATCAATGCGAAGTTTGATGGTATCATAGAATTTGAAAACGTTCGTACTGTAGCAAACGATACAGGTGAAGAAGGTGTTAAACAAATTGTATTAGGACGTTCTGGCGAGTTTAAAATCGTTGAAGAAGGTACTGGTAAAGTGATCATGACTAACAATATCCCTTATGGTTCATTCTTGTACGTTGAAGAAGGAGCTAAGATTACTAAAGGTGATAAGATTTGTTCATGGGATCCATATAATGCGGTAATTATCTCTGAGTTTGCTGGTAAGATTGAATTTGACGCGATCATTGAAGGTGTTACCTTCCGTGAAGAGTCGGACGAACAAACTGGTCACCGTGAGAAAGTAATTATTGATACACGTGATAAAACTAAAAATCCATCTGTAAAAGTTGTTGATAAAAAAGGTGAGGTCATCAGACAGTATAACATTCCTGTAGGTGCCCACGTTTCTATCGATGATGGAGAGGCAGTTAAAACAGGACAAATTCTTGTTAAGATTCCTCGTGCAACTGGTAAAACAAGGGATATTACGGGTGGTTTACCACGTGTAACTGAATTATTCGAAGCACGTAATCCTTCTAACCCGGCTGTAGTAACCGAGATTGATGGTGTTGTAGCTTTAGGTGGTGTGAAACGTGGTAACCGTGAGATGACTATCGAATCAAAAGATGGTGAGATCAAAAAATATCTTGTACCATTGTCTAAACACATCCTTGTTCAGGATAATGACTTTGTGAAAGCTGGTATGCCATTATCAGACGGATCGATTTCTCCTGCGGATATTTTAGCAATTAAAGGCCCTGCGGCTGTACAGGAATACTTAGTAAATGGTATACAAGAGGTTTACCGTTTACAAGGTGTGAAAATCAATGATAAACACTTTGAGGTTATCGTGCATCAGATGATGCAGAAAGTTCATATTGAAGATCCGGGAGATACTACGTTCTTAGAGAACAACTCTGTTGACCGTTGGGACTTCATGATTGAGAACGATGATATCTATGACAAAAAAGTTGTTGTTGAAGCTGGTGATTCAAACACTGTGAAACCAGGTCAGATTCTTTCATTACGTAAATTAAGAGATGAGAATTCTCAGTTAAAACGTAAAGATTTGAAACAGATCGAAGTTCGTGATGCAAGACCTGCAACTGCAAGTTCTGTATTACAAGGTATCACACGTGCATCATTAGGTACGAAATCATTCATCTCTGCAGCTTCCTTCCAGGAAACTACTAAAGTATTGAACGAAGCAGCTATAGCTGGTAAACGTGACAATATGCTTGGATTGAAAGAAAACGTAATCGTTGGTCACCTGATTCCTTCAGGTACTGGTGTACGTGGATATGAACGTATCATTGTTGGTTCACAAGAAGAGTACGATAAATTATTAGCTTCGAAACAAGAAGAAGTAGAAGCTTAATTCTTTAAATATTAATTTTAAATCCTCCCTGATGTTCAGGGGGGATTTTTTGCGTTTAAAATTTATTGGTTTTGTTGGTCATCGTGATGATTTAAAAAAGTAGTTTTGTAATATGGAAGAACAAAACAACGAGAATCAACTGAATATTGAACTTTCTGAAGAAATTGCAGAAGGTATTTTTTCTAATCTGGCCATTATCACACATTCTAATACGGAATTCGTTTTAGACTTTATCAGGGTGATGCCGGGAGTGCCAAAGGCAAAAGTAAAATCAAGAATCATTCTTACACCTGAACACGCAAAAAGATTAATGGGTGCCATGCAGGATAATATTGACAAATTCGAAGCGATTAACGGAAGGATCAAAACTCCTGAAGAGGGTGGCGGATTTCCGCTGAATTTTGGTGGTCCGACTGCCCAGGCTTAGGCTTGTCCCAATGCGCTTTCAAGATAATTAATGACTGCCAGATCCTCATTTGGTTCGAACCAATGGATCTGGTCGTCTTTGCGAAACCAGGTTAACTGGCGCTTTGCAAAACGGCGGGTATTTTGTTTGATCTTATCTACAGCTTCATCCAGCGTAATGATTCCCTCCAGGTAATTAAATAATTCTGTGTAACCGACCGTTTTTAACGCATTCAAATCACGGTATGGAGTCAACTGCTTAACTTCCTCCAGAAGGCCGTTATTCATCATTAAATCCACCCGATTATTTATTCTTTCATAAAGTATAGCCCGATCGGTGTTTAATCCAATTTTGACTATTTTAAACGGACGGGATTTTCGGTTATTCGTCATATAAGCGGAGAATTTTTCACCGGTAGAAAGGAAGAATTCAAGGCCGCGGATCATACGCTGAGGATTGAACTGATCTACTTTGGCATAATACCCGGGATCGGCCTGCTCCAGCTGCCTGCGTATTTCTGCTATACCATGAGTTGTAAGTAAAGTATTAAGTTCCTCACGCACGCTTAAATCTGTGTCTGGCAGCTGATCTAATCCATTACATACCGCATCGACATATAAACCTGAGCCCCCGACCATGACCAGCGTTTGGTGATTTTCAAATAACTTTTCGGCTAACTGAAGGACTTCGGACTCGAAGTCACCGATACTAAAAAGTGTATCTATGTGATGTGAATTTATGAAATGATGAGTTGCAGCAGACAGCTCTTCGGCAGAAGGTTTAGCGGTACCAATTTCCATTTCTTTGAAGAATTGCCTGGAATCGGCAGAAATGATTTCTGTAGCAAAATGTTGTGCCAGCACGATAGACAAAGCTGTTTTACCTATCGCGGTGGGTCCCACAACTACAATTAAAGTTTTATTATTGCCGTGTTCAGGCATTAATAATCCTCTTTGCTGTCAAATTCTTCATCTTCGAAATCACCACCATCGCCAAATTCGTCAGCTGAATCATCCTCTTCATCTGCATCTTCATTTTTTTCGGTGGTATTGATGCCTCTGCCGTCCATTGCTTCCAGTTCCTCACTGTCTTCAGGTACGAAATCCATTTCATTAAGAAAATCAAAATCAGACGAAGCCACTGCCGCTGTAGCGGTTGCCGCTGCCGCCATATTACTGGAGTCAAAGATTTTTGGTGCCTCACCTATCGTTTTAAACAGGAAGGGATATTCGACTTTTGGATCATCCTGTAAAATGATTTTAATCAGTTCTACATGGAAGTCATATGGCCTTTCAAAATTATATATATAATAGAATTTCTGGTGTGGATCTTCAATAAAGCTGCTGAGTTTTGCTTTTTCCATCAAAGTTACACCATTGTCTATCTTCCTCTGGATTGGAAGGTAAGCAATTTCATCTCCTTTGATCCAATGATCGGAGCTCACATAAAAAGATGAAGCTTTCTCAGCATTGTAACCGGTTGAACGGTGTAATGCTTTGTGTAAATCTTCGAAAGTTTGAGTGGACTTGATATCGATCTCTCTCACCACCTCATCGTAGTCTTCAAAACTAAGTCTAAATCTATAAATTGCCATTTGAGCTGTATTTCTATCTATAAAATTATAAAAATAAAATATATTTAATGTTATCGGGATTGTTCTGCCACCGGAATCAATCCAAATTCTTTTCCTTTCATCAGCATAAATGCTAACGCCTGATCGTGATCATTTGTTATTTCTCCTTCCAGAATAGCTTCACGGATGGCATTTTTAATCATGCCTACTTCCTTACCTGCTGAAATTCCGAATACTTCCATAATATCATTTCCAGATACAGGAGGCTGCCAGTTCCTGATTTTGTCGCGTTCTTCTACATCCTTAAGTTTCTGTTTGACCAGCTCAAAGTTGTTCCGGTATTTTTTTACTTTGTACTCATTTTTTGTGGTCACGTCTGCATTGCAGAGCAGCATGAGGCTTTCTATATCTTCACCGGCATCGAACAGTAATCTTCTTACCGCAGAATCGGTGACAATCTCCTGAGCTAGTACAATAGGCCTGAGATGCAGCTGAACCAGCTTCTGAACGAATTTCATTTTCTCGTTCAGCGGTAATTTTAATTGTGTAAAGATTTGCGGCACCATTCTGGCACCTTTATCTTCATGCCCATGGAACGTCCAGCCATGATTTTCTTCAAAACGTTTGGTAGGAGGTTTGGCAATGTCATGCAAAATTGCTGCCCAGCGCAGCCAGAGGTCGCCCGTTACCTCACAAATATTATCCAGCACCTGAAGTGTGTGATAGAAATTGTCTTTATGACCTTTTCCATTGATGATTTCCACACCATACAGGTTTGCCATTTGAGGGAATATGAGGTGTAAAAGTCCGGTATCAAAAAGATGCTTGAATCCTATAGAGGGAACAGGAGACAGGATAATCTTATTTAGTTCATCCGTGATACGCTCTTTTGAAACTATTTTAATTCTGTCCTTTTGTTTTGAAATGGCTGCTAATGCGGCTTTATCAATATTAAAATTTAGCTGAGTGGCAAAACGTATGGCACGCATCATCCGCAAAGGATCATCTGAAAATGTAACCTCGGGATCCAGAGGAGTGCGGATCAGCCTGTTATTAAGATCCTCCACACCATTAAAAGGATTAACAAGATCACCATAAGTATCTTTATTCAGCGAGATTGCCAATGCATTGATTGTAAAGTCCCTTCTTAGCTGATCGTCTTCAATGGTACCATTTTCAACTATAGGCTTGCGTGAATCTGCGCGGTAAGATTCTTTTCTTGCCCCCACAAATTCTATTTCAAGATCCTGAAACCTTAACATGGCAGTTCCAAAATTCTTAAATACTGCAACCTTGCTTTTTAATTGTTTACCAGCCAATTCAGCAAATTCTATCCCGTTCCCTAAAATCACAACGTCGATATCTTTCGAGGGTCTGCTTAGGAATATATCGCGCACATATCCTCCAATTACATAAGCTTCAGTTTGAGTTTCAGCGGCAATATTTGCAAGAATTTTAAAAACAGGATGTCCTAAGTTTTTTTTCAAAATGGGTATTATTTGTTTGTGGTGGTATGCTATGGAATTTGCAAAAGTAATAAAACTTACTTTCTTATAAAGGAAAATTGGCCGGATGGGCTCAATTTCATTATAGTAGAAGCTTTTTTCGGCTCTTTGTCATCCTGTTGCCAATCCACAACGTAATCCACAGCATCTTTAATACTTTCGTCAATTTCGTCAAAAAAACGTGGTGAGGGCTGACCGGAAATATTTGCCGATGTTGAGGTAATTGGTTTTCTGAAGCGCTGCAGGAGCGGATGTACGAATTCATGTTTAACCACCCTGACACCAATGCTACCGTCTGCACTGATGACATTTTTAGCTAAATTCTTTGCGCCTGAAAGGATGATAGTAAGCGGATTTTTAGCATATTCAATCAAATCATATGCTACCTCCGGGATGTCTTCCGCATAACTCTGCAGTTTGGAATCATTGTCTACCAGGATAATAAAGCTTTTGTCCGAAGAACGCCCTTTAATTGTATTTATTTTTTCAACCGCCTCCTCATTGGTTGCATCGCAGCCGAGGCCCCAGACGGTATCAGTAGGGTACAGGATCACTCCTCCATTTTTAAGTACAGTCAATGCCTTTTCAATTTCTGTTTTTAGCATGCTGTAAATTTATTAAATAATCTGCGGTATTCACATTTTTGGCGGAATGTTGAGGTAACAATCCATTAATTCTGCAGCAACCTGTGCTGTGTTGAATTGTTGTACGTGTGCTAATCCTTTTTCTATCATCTCTTTAGCCAGGTCCGGGCGACTAAGAATAGAATTTATCGCATTCGCCAAGGTAACCGGGTCATTAGGGTCAATATAGATACTCGCTGGTCCGCCTGCTTCTTCCAGGCAGGATCCGGTAGCTGCTACTACGGGTATGCTCCCGTATAGTGCTTCGATGATGGGTATGCCGAAGCCTTCGTAAAAAGAGGGGTAGACGAATACTGCTGCCATTTGATATATTGCAGGTAAATCTGTGAAGGGAATATCTTTAAGGAAAATTACCCTGTCTTCCAGCCCCAGTTTTTTAATTTCACTCCGAACCAGCTGGGCATAGGCTTTACTTTTTCCTACCACCACAAGTTGATGATCAGCCTGCACGTTTTTCATTGCCTGGACAAGCAGCAGCAAATTTTTCCTCGGCTCTATGGTGCCTACGTTCAGGATATATTTCTGCGGCAGTCTATATTTTTGTCTGACTGATGACTTAAATTCTTCTCTTGCCTGTCGTTTAAAAGAATCGTCACAGGTTTGATAAACGACTTTTATCTTTTCTGGTGCGATCTGGTAGAACTCGATAATATCCTGTTTGGTTTTTTCACTGATGGCAATAATCAGATCCGCGTTTTCACAGGCATATCTGCTCTTGAAGTTATAGATTTGTCTGTCTATGAATTTGTAGTTTTTGGGAAAACGGAAAAAGATAAGGTCATGGATCGTGACTACCGTTTTGATTTTTCCGGTTTTCATTCCGAAAGGAATTTCATTACTTAACCCGTGAAAAATATCAATCTTATCCTTCTGCAGCTGTCTTTTAATGCCAAAACTTCTCCAGAGAATTGAAGTGCTGCTTTTATTCGGGAATTTGAGCTGAATACGTTTATCACTAAAAAAAGAAGTGATTTGTCTGGATTGTTTAACCTTTGAGGTATAAACAAGATATTGGTTTTGATGAAAAAAATCCGACAGTTGTGAAATCAAAGCCCGGCTGTAATTCCCGAGGCCTGTTTCATTATTTGCTGCTCTTTTTCCATCAAAACCAAACTTCATTAAACTGCTACATTATGTTCTCTTAATGCATCATTAAGCGAAGTTTTTTTATCAGTTGATTCTTTACGTTTTCCAATGATTAAAGCACAAGGAACCTGGTAATCACCTGCAGGGAATTTTTTAGTATAACTTCCCGGGATCACAACAGATCTTGCCGGAACAATACCTTTATATTCTACTGGTGTAGGGCCTGTTACGTCAATGATTTTTGTAGAGGCAGTTAATACTACGTTAGCACCTAATACTGCTTCACGTTCAACGCGTACACCTTCTACTACAATTGCTCTTGATCCAAGGAAACAGCCGTCTTCGATAATTACCGGAGCAGCCTGGATAGGTTCCAATACGCCACCGATACCAACACCGCCGCTTAAGTGAACATGTTTGCCTATTTGCGCACATGATCCTACAGTAGCCCAGGTATCCACCATTGTACCTTCGTCTATATAAGCACCGATATTAACAAATGAAGGCATCATGATTACGCCTTTGGCGATGAAAGCACCATAACGTGCGATACCACCAGGAACAACCCTCACACCTAATTCTTTATAGTTGTTTTTTAATTTCATTTTATCATGAAATACAAAAGGACCAACTGTAGATTCTTTCATTTCTCTGATAGGGAAATAAAGGATTACTGCTTTTTTAATCCATTCATTGATTCCCCAAGAATTCAAAATAGGTTCAGCAACACGAAGCTCTCCTTGTTCCAACTGGATAATTACAGTTTCGATTGCTTCGCAATATTCGGTATATTCCAATAAAGACCTGTCTTCCCATGCGGCCTCAATTAACTTTTTAAGTTCTTTGATCATTGTCAATTTAAATTTTTCACAAAATAAATCAATTTTATGTATTGAGCGATCTTTTACTTGTGTATTTTTGATTTTTTATGGCAGAGCAGGAAAAACTAAGGATAGATAAGTACTTGTGGGCAATCAGATTGTTCAAGACAAGGACTCTGGCGACAGAAGCATGTAAAGCCGGTCGTGTTAAATTTAACGGACAAAATATTAAAGCTTCCGTCATTGTGAAACCGGGAGATGTTTATCAGGTATCTAAAGGAATAGAAAAAAAAGTGATAGAGGTGGTAGAACTTTTATACACCCGCGTTGAATCCAAGATTGCAGTGACCAAATACAAGGATATTACACCCCTGGAAGAAACACATGCCTATAAATCCATGTTTCATGCCCCTGTTTTGACCAGGGACAGGGGAGCGGGCAGGCCAACCAAGAGAGACCGCCGGGAGATTGATGACCTGACGGGTAACTTGTTTGATGAAGAAAAGAAGGATGAATAACCTGATTTATGCAGCAGTTTTCCATCCCATTTCAGAAAATATGTTTAAAAAAAATGCCCCGGAATTCCGGAGCATTTTTTAACATCTGTTAAATGCTTATTTTTTGTCTGCTTTATAACCTTCATTTAAGCCTACGATAACTTCACTTGTTACATCAAGTGCCGGATCAGCATATAAGATAGCACTGTTACCTTTTTGATAAGTGAGCACCATTTTAAAGCCTTTATCTTTTGCGTATATTTTCAGGTAGTCAGCAATTTTATTGTATAATTTTTCCTGCTCTTTAGCTTGCTCATCCTGCAAAGCTGCACCGGCATTTTGCTGATAAGACTGTAATTCCTGTTGCTTACGCGCCAGTCTCTGTTCTGTAGCAGCTCTCTGATCAGCAGGAAGCGTGTTTTGTTGCTGCTGATATTCAGCTACTTCACGCTGAAAAGCTTGTTGTTTAGATCCTAAATCTGTCTGAGCAGCTTTAGATTTTGTATCTAATTTAACTTTCAGGTCTTTGAAATACTCATATTTAGTCAGTAATGAGTCAGAGTTCACATAGACTATAGGCTCATTGTTTTTAACTGATCCTGCTTCAGGCTTAGTAGTAGTACCTGCAGCAGGTGTATTTTCTTTATTCTGGCAGGAAGCCATAACGGAAACTAATGCTACTGCGGTAGCTAGTGTGCTTAGTTTTAAGTTTGTTCTGTTCATTTATCTGTTTGTTATTTTCTGTTCTTATAAAGGAATTTTTACAGCAATTCAGGCTGAAGCTGATTGATCAGGTCTGATTTTGACTTATAAATTTTAGCAAATATAAAATTTCAAATTTAGTATCCTAAATAACTCCTTTTTTTTGAGCAGTTTCAGCGGGATTCTACTCAAATAGTTATCCACATTTGCGGTTAATTGGCCATAAATGGTTATTTTTGAGTTTTATTTTTTATTAACATATATGAGCGAAGAACAAGATTCAAAGTCAAATTATTCGGCAGATAATATACAGGTATTAGAAGGTTTGGAAGCGGTGCGTAAGCGCCCTTCAATGTATATAGGAGATACGGGTGTTAAAGGATTGCACCATTTGGTTTATGAAGTAGTAGATAACTCTATTGATGAGGCTTTAGCTGGTCATGCAAATACAATTACTGTAAATATTCTTAAAGACAATTCTATACGTGTGGAAGATAATGGCCGTGGTATTCCAACGGGTATTATGCAGAAGGAAAAAAAATCTGCCCTGGAAATTGTAATGACGGTTTTACACGCAGGTGGAAAATTTGACAAGGATACATACAAGGTTTCCGGTGGTTTGCACGGTGTTGGGGTAAGTTGTGTGAATGCACTTTCTACACACCTGAAAGCTGAGGTTCACCGTGAAGGAAAAATCTGGGAGCAGGAATATGAGATGGGTAAACCTCAGTATGATGTAAAAGTTGTTGGGGAAACTGACAAAAGAGGTACGGTAATTACTTTTACGCCGGATCCTACCATTTTTACCCAAACTACCGAGTACCGTTATGATACTCTGGCTTCGAGGTTAAGAGAGTTATCTTTCTTAAATAAAGGTATCAGTTTAACGCTGACTGACGAGCGTGAGCTTGATGAGGATGGTAACTTCCTGTCTGAGCTTTTCCTTTCTGAAGGTGGATTAAAAGAATTTGTTCAGTTTTTAGACGGAGGCCGCCCGTCACTTATTTCTGAGCCGATCTATGTTGAGGGTATAAAAAATGGTATCCCGGTAGAACTCGCATTACAGTATAATGATAGCTATGCTGAAAATGTACATTCTTATGTGAATAATATTAACACACATGAAGGTGGTACGCATATTGCCGGTTTCAGAAGAGGTTTAACCCGTACGTTAAAGGCTTATGCCGACAAGTCCGGACTGCTGAAAAATGTTAAGTTTGAAATTACAGGTGATGACTTCCGTGAGGGACTGACAGCTGTAA
Organism: Pedobacter sp. MR2016-24; assembly: GCF_026239655.1. Taxonomy (GTDB): domain Bacteria; phylum Bacteroidota; class Bacteroidia; order Sphingobacteriales; family Sphingobacteriaceae; genus Pedobacter. The sequence goes on from NZ_JAPIVO010000001.1 coordinate 853,327, forward strand.
TTTCAGTAAAAGTTCAGGAGCCTCAGTTTGAAGGGCAGACCAAAACAAAATTAGGTAACTCTGAAGTGATGGGTGCCGTGGACGTAGCTGTTGGTGAAGCATTGGGTATTTATCTGGAAGAATATCCAAGAGAAGCCAAAATGATCGTTAACAAAGTGATCCTGGCAGCAACTGCACGTGCAGCTGCTCGTAAGGCGCGAGAAATGGTTCAACGTAAGAGTGTAATGGGTGGTTCTGGTTTACCAGGTAAACTTGCTGATTGCTCTGACAGTGATCCGGTAAAATGTGAGTTATACCTTGTCGAGGGAGATTCGGCGGGTGGAACTGCTAAACAGGGACGTGATCGTAATTTCCAGGCTATTTTACCATTGAAAGGAAAAATCCTTAACGTGGAAAAGGCGATGGAGCATAAGATCTATGAAAATGATGAGATCAAAAATATGTTTACAGCTCTGGGTGTGAGCATTGGTACTCCTGAAGATGATAAAGCATTGAACATTACCAAACTCCGTTATCATAAAATTGTGATCATGACGGATGCGGATATTGATGGATCTCACATTACTACGTTAATTCTGACTTTCTTCTTCAGGTATATGAAGGCGTTGATCGAAGCAGGATATGTGTACATTGCGGCTCCGCCACTATACCTTGTTAAAAAAGGTAAAGAGCAGGAATATTGCTGGAATGACCAGCAGCGTGATGCTGCCGTGCAACGTTTAAAAGGTGCAGGTAAAGAGGAAAGTGTACATATTCAACGCTATAAAGGTCTTGGAGAGATGAACGCGGAACAACTTTGGGATACCACATTAAATCCGGCTAACCGTACGTTAATGCAGGCTACTATCGAGAATGCTGCTGAGTGTGACCATACTTTCTCTATGTTAATGGGAGATGAAGTAGCACCAAGAAGGGAATTCATTGAAAGAAATGCTAAATACGCGAAAATTGACGCTTAGTCATTGCGCTTAATCATAAAAAATAAGGGGCTTCTCAAAAGGACAGCCCCTTATTTTTTACAGGATATAATACGTGCCGGCTTTCATAGTTACTTCTGATGCTTCTTTGTTTTTCTCAAAGTTTTCATCATTTAACATCTGACATAAATCACGTTCAATAGTTCTTGATATCGTTGTTGTTGGTGTATCTGTAGGTTTATTTTCGAAAGGATCCTGCAGATGAATAGCCATTTTTTCAATCAGCAGGAATGAAGCTGCAATTGCAATTACGATGGGTACTTCAAAATAACCAAAGAATTCAATCAGCCCAAATGGCAGCATCATAATGAATAGGTTGATGGTCATATTGATATACCTGCTGTAAGTAACAGGAAATACCGTGTTCTTGATTCTTTCTGAACCACCCATGCGGTCACATAAATTGCTCAATGACCTGTCCAGCTCTACTTGCTGATAAGGATTGATCCACCCTTCTTTCATTGCGCGTTTGATGTCTCTCGCATGCAATTCCAGGATGGACATGGGCACGTTTGTATAACCTTTTACGAATTCCAGTTCTTCTTCTTTCATTAATCTGTCGAGCCCCGAAATAGGGTTGGTTTTTCTTAGCGACTGACTCAATCCATAAGCCCAGGCAATTTGTCTTTTGATGAACCGCTCTTTGAACAATTGTATTTCAGCGGAATAATATGGATCGTCTATGAAATACAATATCTGCCGCGCGATTGTGCGGGAGTCATTCACTATTGCTCCCCAGAGTATTCTGGCTTCCCACCACCTGTCATATGCCTGATTAGAACGGAATGCAAGCAATAATGAGATAACGGTGCCGAGTAAAGCCGGTACTGCAATTGGAATAGAGATTCTTGTAAAGTGGAAATTTTCATAGAGAACGACTATACCTACAGCGTAAACTGTGACCAGTATAAGTTCTTTGGTTATTTTCCCAAAAATGTAGGTAAGCGGAATATTATGTTTCAGCAGCATATGAGAAAAATTTAAAGGTGAACAGATCAGGCCATTTCGGCCATAGAATTTTGTGCTTTTTCAATAATTGTTTCTTCAGCTATTGGCACAGGTAAGTACATTTCCTTTATTACCGGGATTCCCGATTTATTAAGGAAACTGGAAGGGTCAATACTGTATTTGGAAATCTTGTTGAAATTGTAATGACCAGGATAAAAAATCGCATCAACTTCATTGGCTTCTGCGAAGTTCCTGAATGCAGCCATGGTACTGCCATAGAAATATTCGATCTGCAGCATTTTTACCGGCTCATTTTTCGCTTTGAGCTCATAACAGGCCTTATGAAAGGCTTCCGGAATAGTTCCGTATTCAGTAGTTCTGCGGCTGAGCATCAGCAGATCTGAAATACTATCGGTGAGCTTGTAGGCATGAAAGAATATCAGTTTAAAAGTCTCATCCGGGAAATTGCCGAAAATGCCCTGCGATGCGTGTACTGAAGCTTCGTTAAAATCAGTTGGAATCAAAATCGTTTTCATAATGTATAATTTTCTGTTGAGAATTAATACAATAATACAGCGGGGAGATTACAGCGGATTAAGAACGGTATTAGAATGAGATTAGAATTGACGATTGTTTAGATAGGCAGCAAGATATTCATTTCAGTTCCTGATTCCTGAACTGTTTTAATAGCAATGCTTCCTCTGTGGAGCCTGATGATATTAAGGGATAAGGGGAGCCCAACTCCATAACCACTATAATTAGTTGTATTCGAAGCTCTGAAAAATGGTTCGAATACATGCTGCAGCTCATTTTCAGGGATTCCGATGCCCTGGTCTTTGACCGATATCACTACATTGGCAGCTGATATTGATAAACCCAGTATAACGATCCTGTTATCTGAATATTTGCAGGCATTGTTCACGATATTTGTGATGGCAAGTTTTAATAAATTCAGATTCCCTTTGAGATTGATATTTTCAAAATCTGCCGGCAGGTTGGAAAAGTCTACCTGGATGTTATTATCAGGATTAACAAGGTCAATGGCACTTTTAACATCCCAGATCAACTCATCAAGACGAATATTTTCCCAGCGTTGTTTTTTTCCGTCAAAGCCCGACTGGGCTAAGCCGAGAAGACTTGTCAATATATTTTCAAGTCGATCGGACTCTGATTGTATTTTAAGCAGGGATTTGTAAAGTTCAGACTCCTTATCTGTAGTTCCGGAGAGGGCAAGTTCTGCTTCGCCACTAATAATTGTTAATGGGGTTCTTAATTCATGTGAAGCGTTGCTGATAAAATTGTTTTGTGTTTCAAAAGCAGTTTCCAGCCTGTCGAGCATGTCGTTAAAAGTTTGAGAAATCTCTGCAATTTCATCTGTTCCCTGCACCGGGTCGAGCCTTTGGTGTAAATTTTCGGCATTTATTCCTTTCGTCTTTTTTATCAATGCCCTGATGGGCTTAAAAGTAAATTCCGAGAATTTTCTGCCGACCAGATAGGAGAGGGCGACCGACAAAAAGAAGCCGGCAATTAATATTTTTTGCAGGTATTCCAGTTCACGGTATCCGTAGGGGTCTCTGCCTGATATGATGACGATATACCCTTTATTTCCAGTTTTAAAATATTTTCCCGCGTAGAATACATTCTTTTTCCTGTACCTCGCCATTTTTCCCTGATCTATCATTTGATAAAATCCGAAAGGAAGCTGCATTTTTTTATCAAAACTGAGCTTTGATGATTTATCTGCAGTGAGGATATGTTCCTGCTCTGAAGGGAGCTGTTCCAGGTATTTGGTTCTTAACTCTATATATTCTTTTGTATTTGCACTCTTATAAACCTTAATCTGTGCAGTAATATTTACCCTTGCTTCCAGTCTTTTATAGAAATCTTCAAAAGCAAATTCATTGGCGAAGTACCAGACAAAACCACTTAACAGTGAAATAATCACAGCTGATAGAATTGCAAATAAAAACGTAATGCGCGTATGTAAGCTCATCGGTATTATTTCTCTTTAAGGATATAACCCAGGCCGACAACCGTATGAATCAGGTTATTGTCGAATCCTTTGTCAATTTTTTTCCTCAGGTAATTGACATAAACGTCTACCACATTTGTCCCCATATTGAAATCAATATCCCATACGTTTTCAAGAATATCGATTCTGGACAGGATTTTTTGTTTGTTCTTAGCCAGAAATTGTAAAAGCCTGTACTCTGTTGCTGTTAGTGTGATTTCCTGCTGTGCCCTTTTCACTATCTTAGCTGTAAGGTTAATCTGCAGATCACCGATGACGATAATTTCTTCGGCTGACTGGAAAGCGTCGTGCCGTCTGAGCAGCATACGGATCCTGGCAGTGAGTTCCGCGACTTTAAAGGGTTTAACCATGTAATCATCTGCACCGTTATCTAATCCTGTCACAATATTTTCGGTACTGTCTAAGGCAGTAAGCATGATGACCGGAATTTTCGGGTAGTTCTTTTTGATCTGTTTGCACAATTCAAGCCCATTCATACCCGGAAGCATAATGTCTAATATGATCAGGGCAAAAGAGTGTGTAGCTAACATTTTCAGCGCAATCGATGCCTCCGGAGCTACGCTGGGCTCAAAACCATCTTTGATTAATCCCCTTTTTAAAATGGATACAACATTAGCTTCATCTTCAACAATAAGGATATTCATATTAACGATTGATTTTATAAGCAGTTTGGGCGAATACAGATTTATTTAGGTTTGTCAGCGAAGGAAATGTTTAGTTTTTTATAATTTATTTTTGCCTGATAGCTATAAAATATGTCACTGCCCAGGATCGCAATTATTCTGGGATGCCCTAACAACGTATATGTTTCATTTACGGTCTCCAGATCAAGGGCCACGCAATGATAAGATTTCAGTTTTAACTTTCCTATTTTGACTACCGGAATTATCGCCTGGATGGTATTCGCGGTAGAAAAAAGAGTAGTGGCGCTGGATTCATCCTCATTTTCCACACCTTCCGTATATTGTGTAATAAAGTTGGTATCAAACACTGATCTGGAAGCACCGGTATCGACCACGGCCCAGTTTTTTTTACCAAAAGCAACGATTTCTACCAGGAGGTGAAAACCGTCATCATTTAAATTGATTAAGGTAACAGGAACTGATATGGTACCCATCAGATTAATTTCATTTCTTTCAGCACTGCATTCATTGACCTCACGGCATCTGCACTTTTGTTGAAGGTAGACTGTTCTTCCTCAGTCAACTGGTAATCAATAATTTTTTCCCAGCCATTTTTACCAATGGTAACCGGCACACCCAGACAGATGTCGTTCTGGCCATATTCACCATCCAGGGCCACGCAGCAGGTAAATAATTTTTTCTCGTCACGTACGATTGATTCTACCAAAGCGGCACCTGCAGCACCGGGAGCATACCAAGCGGAAGTACCGATCAGACCTGTCAGTGTTGCTCCACCTATCATTGTATCTGCAGCAACTTTTGCAAGCGTCTCTTTATCCAATAAATCACTCACAGGAAGACTCTGATAAGTAGCGTAACGCGTTAGCGGGATCATAGTCGTATCTCCGTGTCCGCCTATTACAAAACCCTGCAGGTCATTCGGATTACAGTTCAGCGCCAGACTCAGATAATATTTAAAGCGGGCACTGTCAAGCGTTCCACCCATGCCGATAATCCTGTTTTTAGGAAGGCCCAGAGATTTGAGTGCCAGATAAGTCATCGTATCCATTGGATTGCTGATCACAATGATAATGGCTTCGGGAGAAAATTTTAAGATATTTTCTGCCACACCTTTTACAATGCCGGCGTTGATGCCAATCAATTCTTCACGAGTCATTCCCGGTTTGCGCGGCAGACCTGAAGTGATTACAGCTACGGCAGAGTTTGCTGTTTTACTATAGTCGTTGGTCACACCCGTAATTTTAGTGTTGAAACCCAATAAGGCTGTAGTCTGCATCATATCAATTGCCTTGCCTTCAGCAAAACCTTCTTTGATGTCTAATAAAACCAGTTCTTCTGCTAATTCTTTTCTTGCAATATTATCCGCACAGGTAGCACCAACGGCTCCTGCACCTACAACTGTTATTTTCATCGTTAAATATTTAAGTTTTATCTGTTATGAAGCTTGCATAAGATTTTCATGAATTTTACAGATGTAATCTTATGCAGGTTTCATTAGCATATATATATTTGTCTAATTGGTATGAAGCGATCATCAAATTTTCTAAGCGGTAAGCTGATGAAGGTTTCATAGGTTTCCTGTTTAATTATAAGCTTAAGAAGCTTGCTGAGACTATGTTCATGAGCTTTGAGCTCCTGCATGTTTCATAACTTTATTCTGTGATCAATATTAATAATAATAAAACTGATAATGTACGTATTGTACAAGTTATAAATTTCAGGCTTTATAAAAAATGCTTTTTAAAACTTTATCTGGTGTTTTTGGTTTTATGATAGAGAATTTACATCTGCTTTATAGTAGGAAAAGACGCGGAATGATGGATAATACACCTGTAGAAAAAGTTGATATCATGTCGTACGCAGGAAAGTGGTATTCATTGTACTCAGTTCCTACGTACATGGATAAACACTGGCGCGAAACGACGGAGACATATGTAATACATCCTGACGGGTATTATGCTGTATTTACCACGTATAAGACACCTGGGGATGATGTGCAAAAATACGTGAGATCTAAACTTTTTGTGGTTAAAGGATCTAATAATGCAGAGATGAAAGCACAATTTGTATGGCCGGTTAAAGCTGACTACTGGGTCATTGAACTTGCTGAAGATTATTCCTATGTAGTTGTGGGACATCCCAAGCACAAGTATCTTTTTATCATGTCGCGTAAACCTTTTTTACCAGCGGAACTGCTGGAAGAAATCATTGAACGCTGTGCGTCAAAAGGCTACGATACAGCTAAGCTCGTTTCACAAGATCATCCCGTACCCGCCCAAAAGGTCTGATATCATTTCTAATTTTTTTCGGTCTACTGTTTCATAAAAATCGTAATTTTGTTCATCGTTGTCTGACACGCAAGGATTCTTAATTACCCATCTATGTATTTAATTTTTGATACCGAAACTACAGGTCTTCCTGCCAATTATAATGCACCAGTTAGTGATACAAATAACTGGCCCCGGTGTATACAAATTGCGTGGCAGTTGCATGATGAGCTGGGTAATCTGGTGGAGCATCAGGATTACCTGGTCAAACCGGATGGTTTCAATATCCCTTACGATGCGGAGCGGATACACGGTATTTCAACCGATCTGGCACTGGAGCAGGGAATTGAGCTGCAGGAAGTACTGGAGAAATTCAATACTGTTTTGTCGAAGGCCAAATTTGTAGTCGGACAGAACGTTGGTTTCGATGTAAATATTATGGGTTCAGAGTTATACAGGATGGGAGTAGAAAGCCCTTTAGCTCAGCTGCCAGTTTTGGATACCTGTACTGAAGTGACTGCTAATCTGCTAAAAATTCCCGGTGGTCGCGGTGGCAGATTTAAGTTACCGACATTAACAGAGTTACATAGTTATCTTTTTGGGATTCCTTTTTCTGAGGCTCACAATGCCACTGCCGATGTGGAGGCAACAACCCGTTGTTTTCTGCAGTTGGTTAAGATGCAGGTATTCACACCCGAACAACTGCTGACAGATCAGAATTATTTTCATGATTTTGGTGCAAATCACCCACAGCTGGTGGAAGGCGTTGGTATTAAACATATCAACCTGAAGGCTGCATCGGATGAAATTAAAAAAAGAAAAGAAAAAGCAGAGGGTGTTACCATCTCTAAACAAACTTTAAGGGATAATGAGCAGGAATTAAAAGATGCTTCTTTTACGCATCTCCATAACCATACGCAGTTTTCAGTACTGCAGTCTACCATCAATATTCCTGGCTTAATTGCCGCTGCTGCGGCTCAGAAAATGCCGGCAGTGGCGATGACAGACCATGCAAACATGATGGGTGCATTTCATTTCGTGAATCAGGTACTGAATCACAATAAGGGGGTTGAAGCCAGGAATCAGGCCGCCCTGGAAAAAGGAGAAACTGCGTCAGAAGTTGTGCTTAAACCTATTGTAGGCTGTGAGTTTTATGTCTGTGAAAATCACCTTGATAAATCAAGAAAGGACAACGGATATCAGATTGTACTTTTAGCGAAGAACAAACGCGGTTACCATAATCTCGCAAAAATGTCCTCCGTTGCCTATACCAAAGGATTTTATTATGTTCCGAGGATCGACAGAAATGTGATAGCGCTGTATAAAGAAGATATTATCATGCTTTCTGGTAACTTGTACGGAGAGATTTCAAGTAAGATCCTGAATATGGGTGAAAAGCAGGCTGAGGAGGCGCTTGTTTACTGGAAAGAACAATTTGGGGCCGACTTCTATGTGGAAGTAATGCGCCATAATCAGGATGATGAGAATGCTGTTAATAAAACACTGATACCATTAGCCAAAAAACATAATGTTAAGCTGATTGCTACTAATAATACCTATTATATCAATAAGAAGGATGCCAATGCACATGATATTTTATTGTGTGTAAAGGATGCAGAGAAGCAGGCTACGCCTATAGGACGTGGTCGTGGCTATCGTTATGGATTACCAAATCAGGAGTATTATTTCAAATCTTCGGAAGAAATGAAGGCCTTGTTTGCCGATCTTCCTGAAGCCATAATGAATACAGAGGAAGTTGTAGATAAAATTGAGATCTATAAACTTGCAAGGGAAGTACTCCTACCAAAATTTATCATTCCTGAACAGTTTATTGTTGCAGAAGATGATGAAGATGGTGGAAAAAGAGGAGAGAATAAGTACTTACGTTACCTTACCTATGAGGGCGCTAAGAAGCGATATGGCGTCATTACTCCGGAAATAGATGAACGTCTGGACTTCGAACTGAAAACAATTGAGAAGACAGGATACCCCGGTTACTTTCTGATTGTACAGGATTTTATTGCCGAAGCCAGAAAACTGGATGTTGCAGTAGGTCCTGGCCGTGGTTCCGCTGCGGGCTCTGTAGTGGCCTACTGTTTATGGATTACCAATATTGACCCTATTAAATACGATTTGCTTTTTGAGCGTTTCCTGAATCCGGATCGTGTATCCATGCCCGATATCGATATCGATTTTGACGATGAGGGACGTGGCAGGGTAATGGATTATGTAATTGCTAAATATGGTTCCAACCAGGTGGCACAGATTATTACCTATGGAACGATGGCTGCAAAGTCGTCCATTAAAGATACTGCCCGTGTGCTAGATCTTCCATTATTTGAAGCAGATAAGATTGCCAAGCTGATTCCAAATCTAAAACTGGCGAAAATCTTTACGCTCGATGAAAAAGCCTTAAAAGGAGTTTTGCGTGCGGATGAATATGAAAGGGTAGTTGAATTAAAAGATATTGCTGACTCTAAAAGCTTAAGTTCGGAGACGATACAGCAGGCCAGGATTTTAGAAGGATCATTGCGTAATACCGGTATTCATGCCTGTGGGGTAATTATTACACCAGACGACATTACCAATTACGTACCTGTTGCTATGGCGAAGGATTCAGATCTTTATGTGACGCAGTTTGACAACTCCGTTGTAGAAAGCGCCGGATTGCTGAAAATGGACTTTCTGGGTTTAAAGACACTTACCCTGATCAAAGATACAGTTAAGCTGGTCCGTTTACGGACGGGGATACAATTAGATCCTGATGTATTTCCTATTGATGACGTAAAGACCTATGAATTATTCCAGCGGGGAGAGACCATCGGGATATTCCAGTATGAGTCGACCGGAATGCAAAAATACATGAAGGAGTTAAAACCTACAGTATTCGGAGATTTGATTGCCATGAACGCATTATACAGACCGGGTCCTTTGGAATATATTCCAAGTTTTGTTAAAAGGAAAAATGGTGAAGAAGAAATAAAATATGATTTAGACGCTTGTGAAGAATACCTGAAAGAGACTTACGGAATTACCGTATATCAGGAGCAGGTGATGCTGTTATCGCAGAAACTGGCTGGCTTTACTAAAGGTGAAGCCGATGTTTTACGTAAAGCGATGGGTAAAAAGCAGAAAGATGTGCTGGATAAAATGAAACCTAAGTTTGTTGGACAAGCCGCAGAAAAAGGTCACTCTCCGGCAATTTTAGAAAAAATATGGAAAGACTGGGAAGCGTTTGCGTCATACGCGTTTAATAAGTCGCACTCTACCTGTTATGCCTGGATTGCATATCAGACGGCTTATTTGAAAGCACATTATCCTGCGGAGTATATGGCCGCGGTACTGACGAATAATATGAGCGATATCAAGCAGGTTGCTTTCTTTATGGAAGAGTGCAAGCAGATGGGCGTTGCGGTATTGGGGCCGGATGTAAATGAATCTGACCTGAAGTTTTCGGTGAATGACAAAGGCCAGGTCCGGTTTGGTTTATCAGGTGTTAAAGGTGTAGGAGAAAAGGCTGTAGAAAGTATTATAGAAGAACGAAAGGCAGGGTTATATTCCAGTATATACGACTTCGCAAAGCGCTCCAATACCAGAACGGTAAACAAAAAGGCCTATGAAAGTTTTGTGTATAGCGGTGCTTTTGATGGATTTGGTTACCATAGAGCGCAATACTTCTTTATTGGTATTAACGATAAGCTCAATGGAATTGAAAAACTGATTAAATATTCCAATGATTTTCAGAATAAGGAATCTTCCTCACAATCTTCTTTATTTGGAGGAACTATTGCTGATCTGATCTCTGAACCTACCTTGCCTGTTGCAGCTGAGTGGAGTTTGATTGACCGGCTGAAATATGAAAAGGATGCAATTGGTATCTTTCTAAGCGGGCATCCATTAGACAATTACAAACTTGAACTTAAGAACTTTTGCCAGCATTCTGTGCGTCACCTTTCTATTGTCAACAAAATAAGGATGGGTGATACCAATGAAGAAGTATTGCTCGAATTCGAGTCGCTGAAAAACAGAGAACTGGTTGTTGGGGGATTAGTTGTGATTTCTGCCCAAAGGATGACTAAGACCGGCAAACCTTTTGGTACTATTGTTTTTGAGGATTACAACGATAGTTGTGAGCTGGCATTATTTGGTGAAGACTTCGTGAAGTTCAAACAGTTTATGACTGACGGTTATTTCTTACAGATCAGGGGAAGGGTTGGAGAACGTTTCCGTAAAGAGGGGGACTGGGAGTTTAAGATCACATCAATCGCTTTGCTGTCTGACCTGAGAGATAAACTGGCCAAGTGTATTACCATACAGGTTCCTATACAGGGCATTAGTGACGACTTTATTACTAAAATCTATGAATTAGTAGAAGAAAACAAGCAAAATACCGAGCAGCAGAATTGCCAGTTAAATTTTGTGGTTTACGATCGTGAGCAGAATGTATCACTGGATTTGCCTTCTAAGTCACTGAAGATCAATCCAAGTAATCAATTTTTAGATCAGTTAACAGCCCTGAACAATGTAAATTATAAGTTGAACTAATGTCATTTTGGCACGAGTTCAGTTGGTGGCATTACAATTGATTATATCTTTGTATAAAAAATAGAATTATGGCTATAGAAATCACAGATGCTAACTTCGAGGAAGTTGTATTAAAATCAGATAAACCCGTTTTAGTTGACTTTTGGGCAGAATGGTGTGGTCCATGTCGCATGGTAGGTCCAGTTGTAGATGAAATATCAAAAGAATACGAAGGAAAAGCAATCATAGGTAAAGTAAACGTTGATAACAATCCTCAGATATCCACTCAGTTTGGTATACGCAATATTCCTGCTTTATTGTTTTTCAAGAATGGTGAGGTTGTTGATAAACAAGTTGGCGCGGTTCCAAAATCAGTATTAGCTGGGAAATTAGATAAGCAATTATAATCCAGTAATCATATACGCATTAAGAAAGACTATCTGTGAAGGTGGTCTTTTTTGTTTTATGCAGTTGGGAGCTGCTCCAGAAACAAAATACCGCTCCCAGCGTCACTGCTATGATTTGCAGGTTACTGATATCAATTATCTTTTGGTCTGCCCCTTTTATCACTCCCAGACGCACCAGAAGACATATCAACAATACGATAGTAAACAGCCATTTAAAGTTTTCTGTGCTGCTGATGAAACGTTCGAAGCTGAACTGTTTCAGGCTGATCGCCTTTATGCTGTTTAGCATCAGGATGATAAAAAGGAAAAATAACAGTGTATATTTAAGCAGCCCAGTCAATAGAATTGGTTTAGCCTGTAGCACCTTTATCAGCAGATACCCGGAAATTATAAAGGCGCTAAGAAATAATAACAGGTAGATCACAATTATAGATCTGAGTATAATCTTGTTGCTGCGGGTGAGCTTATTCATTCATTTTTTTAGAAGAGGCAAGTTATATTTCTTTTATTAAATTTACAAGATGCATTCTTTCACCGATAACCAGGATTTTAGACTGAACAGTAATCTGGAATTACTTGCCCGGCAAGTGGTAGAAGGTTTTATTACCGGTTTGCATAAGAGTCCTTTTCATGGTTTCTCTGTGGAGTTTGCAGAGCATAGCGCTTATAATAATGGCGATAATGTGAAGAATATAGACTGGAAACTTTTCGCGAGGACGGAAAAGCTGTATACCAAACGTTATGAGGAAGAAACAAACCTTCGTTGTCAGTTCGTGATTGATATTTCCTCATCCATGTATTTTCCACTAAAAGCTTACAATAAGCTTAATTTTTCCGTTCAGTCCGTCGCAGCCCTCATTTATTTGCTCAAAAAACAAAGAGATGCTTTTGGTCTGACTTTATTCAGTGACCAATTGGTGTTAAACACTCCGGCGCGGTCTACTACTGCGCATCAGAAATTTTTATTTGCCAGGCTGGAGGAGGTTCTTGCGACAACTCGGCTCAATGTACATACCAATCTGGAGCAGGTTTTACACCAGGTTGCAGAGTTGATCCATAAACGTACACTTGTTATTATCTTTAGTGATCTCCTCAATACGATCAGCGATGAAGAACAGGTAAATTCATTTTTCTCTGCTTTACAGCACCTGAAATTTAACAAACATGAAGTGATCATCTTCAATGTGACTGATAAGGAAAGAGAAGTAGATTTTAAATTCGACAACAGACCCTATCAATTTATAGATATGGAAACCGGCGATGTATTAAAAGCAAATGCCGCCAACGTGCGTGAGGTCTATCTCAACGCATTTCATGCCTATCGAAAAATGATTGCATTAAAATGCGCGCAATATAAAATTGATTTAATAGATGCGGATATCAATTCAGATTTCTCCGCTATACTAACCGCTTACCTGATTAAAAGACAGAAGATGGGTTAATCTTTGTTTGCCGATCTGTAGCGACTTAATAATTCTCTTTTAAAACTCTCCTGTGCCCTGTAATATTTACCGACTGTCTTGATGGGTAAACTACTCTTTAATTTCAGGTAATATTTCTTTTCGATATTCAGATCCCTTTGTTTAAAGTTGAGCTCATTAGTAATCAGATTTTGAACTTCTGTATCAGACAGGGACTCAATCTCCTCAATTTTTCTGAAGCTGATCATTTTCTCACGACGCTCAGTTCTTAAAGCCGATTGTTCACCTTGCCATGCAGAATAGATAGGCCAGAAAATTTTTGCTTCTTCAGGGCTGAGCTCTAATTTTTCCTTAAGGTAGGTTATTTTGTAAGCTTCAATTTCTTTACCTCTTCCACCTTGTCTTTGAGCTGAAGCAAAAAATGGTACAATGAGTATGAGGGCAGCGATAAATAAATGTTTCATTTCTATAGATTTGAGGAAAGATCGTTTTGAGAATAGTTGTTTAGAATGTACGTTTCAAGCTCGGCCTGACTGGCTACGTTAAGAACAGGAATTTGCTCTTCAGCATCATTTCCCTGAACGTGATCAATGATATCCTGCTCGTCTATATCATATAACATCTGCTCATTAGCTAATTCTGTTTTTTTGGATTCTTCCGTAAAACTTTGCTGATTCAGGTATAATCCAAAAGCAGTTACCAAAATAAAACATGCAGCTGATGCGTATTTTAACAGGTCTGAATGCCATAACTTTACCATTCTCGTCTGCTGCACTGCCGGTTTAACTTCTTCTACCGTTTTCGCTAAAATATTGGCCTGTAATTTTTGAAAATAGGAATCGGGCGTACTATAACCATTTTGCTTAGGTACGACATTAAGTATATGTGTACTGTTGGTCTGTAAAGAAATTAATTCCCTAAGCTCACCGAAGTAGTTTTCCGGCACAGTAAAGCCAGTCTCCTTTATCTGCTCCTTAAGTCTTTCTGTGTATACAGTAATGCTTATAGAAGAGGAAAGTGAGTTAAAATACTGTTCAGGAATATCAAATGGGTTCACTTTAGGCAAACCCGCAAGATAAGGAGCCTCTGCTTTCCATTCGTTATTTTCTACATCCGTTGTCATTGTTTTTGAATTTATAATGAAATCAAAAGGACTTAGCCTTTAAATTTAAAATGTTACGATATATTGATTGAATTAATGCCAAAAGGTTTAAAAGGTAATGTCTTCATTTAGCATAAAAACTTCAATTTTTTTTACGGCTATATGAAAAGATGCTTTTAAGGCACCTACTGATGTGCCCAGTATTTCAGAAATCTCGTCATATTTGAGATCATCAAAATATTTCATGTTAAATATCAGACGCTGCTTTTCCGGTAGGGTAAGCAATGCCTGTTGCAATTTCATTTGAATTTTATCACCGTTAAAATACGATGAAGCCACCAGGCTTTCAGCTAATTCTTCGGAAACTTCATCAAAGGGCGTATTGTTTTGTTGTTTCTTTTTATTCAGAAACGTGATGGATTCATTGGTAGCAATACGGTAAATCCAGGTATACAGCTTCGAGTCGCTGCGGAATTTTTCCAGGTTTTTCCATACTTTGATAAAGACTTCCTGAACCAGGTCGTCTGCATCATCATGGTCAATTACAAGCCTGCGTACATGCCAGTAAATCTTCTCCTGATATTTTGATATAAGCAGGTTAAAGGCTTCATTACGCGTCCGCTCTACAGCGAACAATGCTAAAATTTCTTCGTCTTCAACCTGCTTCATCAATTATTTCTTTCTTTTTATTACTTTTTGAGCTGCTTCAACAATGTTAATTGTATCCAAACCGTATTTTGTCATTAGTTCATCAGGCGTACCACTCTCGCCAAAACTGTCATTTACTGCCACAAACTCTTGCGGTGAAGGAAGCTCTGTAGATAGTAAACGTGCAACACTCTCTCCTAATCCACCAAATTTATTATGTTCTTCACAAGTAACCACACAACCGGTTTTTTTAAGTGATTTTAAAATCGCCTCTTCATCTAACGGTTTAATGGTGTGAATATTAATAATTTCAGCATCAATTCCTAATTCTGCTAATTGTTCTCCGGCTTCAATTGCTTTCCAAACCATGTGTCCTGTAGCAACAATAGTTACATCAGTACCTTCATTTACCATCCAGGCTTTCCCGATTTCGAATTTTTGATCCGGATCAGTAAAAACAGGAATGGCTGGTCTGCCAAAACGCAGGTAAACCGGTCCTTCATATTCTGCAATGGCTAAAGTAGCTGCCTTAGTCTGGTTATAATCACATGGATTAATAACAACCATGCCAGGAAGCATTTTCATCAGGCCTATATCTTCAAGGATCTGGTGTGTAGCACCATCTTCTCCTAACGTCAATCCCGCGTGTGAAGCACAGATTTTTACATTTTTGTTGGAGTAAGCTACAGATTGTCTGATCTGGTCATAAACCCTGCCTGTTGAAAAGTTGGCGAAAGTACCGGTAAATGGAATTTTACCACCAATAGTCATACCTGCTGCAATACCTATCATGTTCGCTTCAGCAATACCAACCTGTACAAATCGCTCTGGAAAGTCGTTAGCAAAAGCATCCATTTTTAATGATCCTTTTAAGTCGGCACATAGTGCTACGACATCAGGATTTTTCTGACCGGCTTCATGTAAACCAACACCGAAACCAGAACGGGTATCTTTCTTTTCTGTATATGTATATTTTTTCATTAGTTGCTTATGATTTTAAAGGTAATGAAGCTATCGGGAGCATTTTTTGTTGCTGTTTGAGCTGTATGCCCGCGATGGTTTCATTAGTTGCTTATGATTTTAAAGGTAATGAAGCTATCGGGAGCATTTTTTGTTGCTGTTTGAGCTGTATGCCCGCGATGGTTTCATTAGTTACTTATGATTTTAAAGGTAATGAAGCTATTATGGACATTTCATCCTCATGCAAACCCACTATCTCTTTTTGTTAACTATATTAATAATCTCCTAGTGTTTCTTTATTCTGGCTTAATGCTGAAGCTAGCTGTTCATCATTTGGAGCAGTACCATGCCATTTATGTGAGCCAACCATAAAGTCTACACCGTAGCCCATTTGTGTGCTCATTAAATTTAAAATTGGTTTTCCTTTGCCAGTAAGAGATTTTGCGTATTCAAGCGTTTTAACAATATCTTCCATATTATTACCATTTGAAGTGATTACATGCCAGCCGAAAGCTTCGAACTTAGTTTGCAGATTTTCAAGAGATAATATTTTTTCTGTCGGGCCATCGATTTGCTGACCATTATAGTCGATTGTAGAGATCAGGTTATCTACTTTATTATGTGGTGCAAACATGATTGCTTCCCAGTTCTGACCTTCCTGCAATTCTCCGTCACCATGAAGTGTAAACACTAATGAATGGTCTTTATTCAGTTTCTTAGTTAATGCTGCACCGATAGCAACAGACATACCCTGACCTAAAGATCCGGAAGCGATTCTGATACCTGGTAATCCTTCATGCGTTGTAGGGTGACCCTGTACACGTGAATTCAGCTTTCTGAAAGTAGCAAGCTCACTTGTTTCGAAGTAACCTGATCGGGCTAAAACACTGTAAAATACAGGAGAAATATGGCCATTTGAAAGGAAGAATATATCTTCACCAGCACCATCCATTTTGAAGTCGCTGGAATGGTTCATCGTTTCGAAATATAACGCAGTCATAAATTCAGCGCAGCCTAATGATCCACCAGGGTGGCCAGATTGACAGCTGTGTACCATTCTTACTATATCTCTTCTTACCTGAGAAACAATGTCCTCTAACTCATTAATTGTATGTTTCATTAAAATTTGGATTGTTTAACTAATGCTAACAAATATAATATATTCCAAGTACCGCCTTATCATATTGTTGCCATTTATAGTTGATAATAAGCCTGGAAAGGGGGCTTGTGATCTTTTTTTATTTAATTTTCTAATAATCCCAGCACCTGTGCCGTTGGACTTTTGCTGTCTACCTTTTTAATCACATGTAAGATATTGCCGGCTTCATCTATGATGAACGTTGTACGGTTTGTCCCCATATACTTTTTCCCGTACATGTTTTTTTCGCCCCATACACCATAAGCCTCCACAATCTTTTTGTCTGTATCTGCCAGTAAAGTAAAAGGCAGGCTGTGTTTAGCTACAAACTTCTGGTGTGATTTTTCGTCATCAGTACTTACGCCGAGCACAATGATGCCTTTTGCTATTAGTCCCTGGTAATTATCCCTGAAGTCGCATGCCTCTGCTGTGCATCCGGGCGTATCATCTTTGGGATAAAAATATAATACTACTTTTTTTCCTGAAAACTGGCTAAGTGTGACTGTATTGCCATCCTGATCTGCAGCAGTAAACTCAGGCGCTTTCTGGCCTTCTTTTAAATCGCTCATCTTTTCTATTTATAAAAAGTTATTGAATATGTTTTGGCATTTCCTTTCATGTCCTCAACTACCAGTTTCAGCTGATGTTTACCTGTACTGGTAAGGTCATCGAAAGTATGCCATAGTGTCGCAGTTTTGGTGTCGAACTCCATCAATACCCATTTGCCGTCAATGTAACCATTAAAACTCTTAATGCCTGACAGGTTATCACGAATTTTAAAATTCATTCTCGAGATTCCAGCCATATTTTTACCATCAGCAATGTTCATGGGGATAATTGACGGGGAGATGGTATCTACAGCAATATAATAGCTGCCAAAATTTCTTGGCGTGGCCCTGATGTAGCCATTTTCCATTACTCCGCCCTGAGATGAACCACCCGTACTTACAATTACTGCCTTTTCGGCCAGACTTCCCAGACCTGCATCAGGCTTAATCCATAAATTGAATCCAACATGCAAAGGTGTATAATTATTATGCAGTTGGTAGATTTGTGAATACGCACCCTTTAAAGGCCTGGGCTTTACCTTGTAAACAAAGTTAAAATCGTTATACAAAGTACCTTTAGGCAATACAACTTTTACTCCATCGGCACTAAATTCATTCTCTATGGCATAAGAGAATGGAATTCCGTCAGGCTGATCAGGTGTGCTGATTACAGATTTACCATCTGACTGTACCCTGAAGGGCAGAATACTTTTATTGCCTTTAGCATCTGTAACGATATACCTCACCTGGTGAATATTAAGGTCATTCAACTCAATCCTTCCATTATTGATCAGGCGACTATAGATTTGCAATGGATTCCCCGGATCGACAAAGCTTTTCTGAATACTTCTTTTAGTACTCAGGAAGGCAGGGTAATCGATATGTGAATTAATCGCTTTACTGTTTTCAAATGAAAATCTTTCCAGCGAAGAGGTAAATACTATTTTGCCGTCCACTTCCAGCTCTATCGAATACACACCATTTGTGCCCGACGCGCCGTTATGTTTATCCGTTACTGTGATTCCAAATCCTGTCTCACCACTTATGCTGAGATGAGGACTATTTATTTTGTAATTTCCATTGGCACCTGTTACCTGGAAATACTGTTTAGGTGTGAATTCATTGAATGGTTTTTTATTCAGCTTATACACATACAATGAGTAAATGACCGGCGGGATATTATCAGGAATCTGAATACCAAACAGCTGAGGGTTAATGGTGCTCTCTGTTTTCGTATCCCTGATTTCAAAATGTAAATGTGGCCCCCCGGAGCTTCCTCTGTTTCCGGAGTAAGCAATGATATCACCTTTATGTACCGGTAGAAGATCTGCATCCGGAAATTCATCCAGCTCGAACGTTTTCTTCTCGTATTCCAGTGCTTTCACCCTTTGTGCAGTTTTGGGTGCAAACCTGGAAAGGTGACCGTATACTGAAGTAAAACCATTGGGATGATTGATATACAAGGCCAACCCGAATCCGCTGTTCTGAACCCTTAAACGGGAGATGTATCCATCTGCTATAGCATATACAGGATATCCTTCACGCTGGTTGGTACGGAAATCTATTCCGGAGTGAAAATGATTAGGTCTTAATTCACCAAAAGAACCAGCTAATGCAGGGGGAATGATATCTAAGGGCGACCTGAAATCTACCAGTGGATATTTATTTGTACTAAAAATCTGTTGTGCCAGGGCACCAAGCGTAAGCGTTGTTAAAAAAATCAGGAGGAGACCTCGTTTAATCATTTACCTTATTTTATATCAAAATTTAAAAATTGTTCACCAGCCATCCATGCTTCGAGTTTATCACCCTGGTGTACCTGACCAACACCCTCAGGGGTTCCTGTGAAAATGAGATCACCTTTTTTCAAAGTGATGTACTGGGATACAAATGCAATGATCTTTTCGAATGAGAATAAGATATTCTTCGTATTTCCGTTTTGTCTTGTTTCGTTGTTAATTTTCAGTTCAAACTGCAGGTCTTTTAAGTCGGCAATCTGATCTTTAGGTATAAAATGACTGATTGCTGCAGAATTGTCAAATGCTTTAGCTAATTCCCAGGGCAATCCTTTTTCTTTATGTACCGTCTGGATATCTCTTGCGGTGAAGTCAATACCCAGGCCTATTTCATCAAAATAATTGCCTGCAAATTTCTCTGCTATATGTTTACCTTCCTTACATACTTTGAGTACTACCTCAAGCTCATAATGGATATCAGACGAAAATTCGGGAATGTAAAATGGTTTATTATCCTTCAATACAGCCGTATCAGGTTTTAAAAATATAACAGGGCTTGAAGGGAGCGGATTGTTTAATTCTTTAGCGTGTGCGGCATAGTTGCGGCCAATAGCAATTACTTTCATAGCGATAAAAGTAATAAATAATGGTGAATGCTGATATAAGTTATAAAACAGAAATACGTTTTACCACTGTTTCTGAGCCTGTAACTATTCTAAGAAAATAGATACCACTGTTTAAACGGTTTGGAATAGTGAAGGTTTTTGTCTGTTCACCAGATGAAAGACGTTCATTTGCAAGTGTTACCACTTCATTTCCTAACAGGTCCATTATTTTAATGGAAATATTGGATTCCCTTTCCAGACGTAATACCAGATTGATCTGGTCATCCACAGGATTCGGATAAACTTTTAAAACCGAAAGTACTTTATCTGATTTTCCTCCGTTTTTACCGTGAGCAGCAACACTGTTATAAGGGGTGAAATTGGATCCCGGAGTATAATTAGGCCTGTAAGAGGGTACATCGCCTTTAATCTGGGGAGTTTTTACGATCCTTTTATATTTCGAATTATTGGTAATACTATCAGAACGTTGGGCAAAAACAGCGGAATTGCAACATATACTGATGCATATCATGCAAAAGACATATATAAGCGAGACCGTTTTAGTTTTTATATTCATACTTCCGGAACAAAAGTAGAAATAATTCCCCGAAAAAATTAAACATTTTCTTGCCTGGGCAATATTTAACACAATTTAACAGTTGTGAGTGTTAATGAGTGGTTGTTAAATGCGGTTCCATTCCTGGAGTTTCATTTGCAGGCATCTATTTGTTTACCTTTTAATCATATTTTATTAACGTGTCTGAACATAAAAACCTGAATAAACTTTCTGCAGCGGGACTGCTGATTAGTCTGGGAATAGTTTATGGTGATATTGGTACCTCTCCGCTCTATACGCTCCGAGCTATATTCAATACTGTTGATCAGGGGCATCAAGCCATCACACCATTAGTTGTATTGGGTTCACTTTCATGTATTATCTGGACGCTGACTTTGCAGACTACCATTAAATATGTGCTGATTACTCCGGGCTGATAATAAAGGGGAGGGGGGGATATTTTCCTTATACTCCCTGGTTCGCAAGAAAGCCAAATGGCTCGTAGTTCCCGCTGTAATTGGTGGCTGCGCATTGCTGGCAGATGGTATTATTACACCAAGTATTACTGTAACTACCGCAATAGAAGGATTGCAGGTTAAGTTTCCATCCGTAAGCGTTATCCCTATCGTCATCTCAATTATCACCCTGTTATTCATTATACAACAGTTCGGTACCAGTCTTGTGGGCAAGTTATTCGGACCAATTATGTTTTTATGGTTTACCGCACTGGGTGTGCTGGGGATTAGTTATGTGGTGCAGGATTTTAGCATTTTGAAAGCACTTAACCCTTATTATGCTGCACATTTAATTTTTACAAATCCAATGGCACTGGTGATACTTGGAGGAGTATTTTTATGTACTACTGGTGCAGAAGCTTTATATTCTGATCTGGGACACTGTGGCAGGAACAATATCCGCATCAGCTGGATCTTTGTTAAAGCCACACTGATCATCAACTATCTTGGGCAGGGGGTATGGTTGCTGCAGCACCCGCATTACGATAGCAGTTTAAACCCCTTTTATGAGATTGTGCCTGCTCCTTATTTGCTCTCTATGGTAGCCCTGGCTACAGTTGCAGCAATCATTGCCAGTCAGGCTATGATTACGGGTTCCTTCACACTGATTTCAGAAGCGGTGAGACTAAATTTATGGCCGAAAGTAAGAATCAATTATCCAAGCAACCAAAAAGGGCAGATTTACGTTCCGTCCATCAACTGGTTACTTTGCGCCGGCTGTATAGGTGTAGTGCTGATTTTCGAAAAATCAATCAACATGGAGGGGGCCTATGGTTTAGCCATTAATATGACATTTTTGGCGACAACGATATTGGTTGCTGTATATATGCGGATAAAGAAAGTGCCAAGATATGCCATACTGATCTTCCTGATCGTATACGGTTTGCTTGAGCTTTCATTTTTGGTAGGTAATATGACTAAATTCCTGCATGGCGGTTTTGTGACCCTGCTTATCGGCGCTGCATTGTTTACCGTGATGTGGAGCTGGTTTGTATCCAGAAAAATCAAGAACCGCTTTGTTAAATATGTAGAGATTGAAGACTATTTTCAGATCATTTCTGAACTCAGCGAAGATGAGACTGTCCCAAAATATTCTTCACAGCTCGTCTATCTTACCAGTGCTAATTTTAAAACGGAGATAGAATCGAAGATCATTTATTCCATCATTCAGAAGGAGCCGAAGAGGGCGGATATTTATTGGCTGGTACATGTTGACGTGGTAGATGAACCTTTCACACTGGATTACAAGGTTGAGTTTTTAATACCTGGCAAGCTGATACGGATAGATTTCAGATTAGGCTTCAGAGTAGAACAGCGCGTGAACCTGTTGTATAGAAAGGTAATTGAAGAGCTGGTAAAGAATGGAGAGGTGGATATCACGAGTCAGTATAAATCTTTGAACAAACACAAAATTGCTGGTGATTTCAGGTTCGTGATACTGGAAAAACATTTGTCTAAATTTTCAAAGCTCAGCTTCTACGAAAGGACAATTATGCATTATTATTTTGTGCTGAAAAAGCTGAGTTTGTCTGAAGAAAGAAGCTTTGGTCTGGATTCCAGTTATGTGGATGTGGAAAAGGTTCCGCTGATATTTGTTACACCTGATGATATAGAGCTGAACAGGCTGCCTGTATAGTGTCTTATCCTTCAATAGTTATACAGGTTCTTTGGTATCAATAAGAATCACATCGATTTTCTGCAAAGCATAAATCCTGGTATCCATTTACAAATTAGCAAATGGATACCAGGATTTCATAAAACTGCTTTTATTGTTTAAGCAATGTTTTTCTCATTCAGCTTACTGTGTTTAAAACCATAAAGGAAATAAACAATCAGTCCGACGATCAGCCAGATGCCGAACCCTATCCAGTTTGATATACCCAACTCGCACATCATGTACAAACAGCTCAGCAGACCGAGCACAGGGATAAGTGATAAGTTTTTAGTGATGCAATAATAGGTAATGACAACGCAGATAAAGAAGAATATCCACATGGGTATTTTATGCTTAAATAATCCCCAGCCGCTTTCGAATTTTTTATCCGGACTTACTGTGCTTCTTTCAATGAAACTTTGGTACTGTGCTGCACTCAATCCGTTTAGATAAGCTTCTGTATCAATGTTTTTCTCAATTACATTAACTTGTTGCTGCTCGTTTTTAATCTGCGTCTGCACACTACTTAGTTCTGCTGAATTCAGAGAGGTAATAAAACTGATCGGATCATGAACTTTCGCTTTATTGGTAATAAAGTCAGTTGTCTGTGATTTAAGCACGGTAAATCCGGCAATAATTAAAGCAAGAAATACAACAGGGATAATGTATTTAGAATTTGCGTAGGGAATCCTGAACTTACCACGCTGAATATTTGGCTTGTTCTGTAATACCAGAACACCCGCACATACCAATACAAAGGCAAAGAGTGTTCCTATAGAACAAAGATCAGTAACAATGGTAAGGTTCATGAACAGGGAAGGAACGGCAACTACAAATCCAACTACAATTGTGGCGAAGGAAGGTGTTTTATACACGGGGTGTATTTTCGAGAATCTTTTTGGCAGCAGACCATCACGACTCATACTCATCCATATACGTGGCTGCCCCATTTGAAAAACAAGTAGTACACTCGCCATAGCGAAGACCGCACTCACTGCGATTATTCCGCTCATCAATTTAAGATCAATCTGGTCAAATACGAATGCCAGCGGATCACCCACAGCAAGCAGGTCGTATCTCACAATACCAGTCAGTACCAACGCAATGGCGACATATAAAACGGTACAAA
The DNA here is from genome assembly GCF_026239655.1 of Pedobacter sp. MR2016-24. Taxonomy (GTDB): domain Bacteria; phylum Bacteroidota; class Bacteroidia; order Sphingobacteriales; family Sphingobacteriaceae; genus Pedobacter. The sequence continues at coordinate 877,138 of NZ_JAPIVO010000001.1, forward strand.
TAATAATTGCCCACATCATTCCTCTCGGCAAATCTTTTTGCGGGTTTTTGCATTCCTCAGCAGTTGTGGATATTGCATCAAAACCTATATAAGCAAAGAATACAGCTGAAACACCTTTCAGGACGCCAGAGGCTCCGTTAGGTGCAAATGGATTCCAGTTTTTAGTGTCGATATAAAAGACCCCTACAGCAAGTACCAGCAGAATCACAGCTAGTTTAACAATTACCATTGCGTTACTTGCGTTTTTAGACTCTTTCATCCCCCTGTAAACCAGCCAGGTGATGAGTATGATAATACCCAGCGCAGGTAAATCTGCAACAATATGAAAATCACCAATTCGGGGAGCTGTAACCCATGCATTATTTGCAATACGCGTTGCATCATCCAGATTAGCGGAACTTTTTCCGGCATTCATCAGGGCATCTGCATGGGTATGTCCGTTAAATGCGGTAAGGTAGTCCATCGTCATCCAGTCGGGCAGATGAATTCCGTCAATGCCCAATGCGGGTATATGTATGGAGGATAACAAACCCGTGAAATAATCGGACCAGGAAATGGCTACGGTAATATTGCCAATAGCATACTCCATAATGAGTGACCAGCCTATGATCCATGCAACAAGTTCTCCAAATGCTACGTAAGAGTAAGTATATGCACTTCCTGAAACCGGAACCATAGAGGCGAACTCAGCATAGGCAAAAGCGGCGAAACTACAGGCGATAGCGGTAAAAATAAATAAGAATATCACTGCGGGGCCACCGTCTGCACTCGCTTTTCCGATAGTACTGAAAATTCCGGCACCTATAATTGCAGCAATTCCGAATGCAGTCAGATCTCTAACACCAAGTGTTTTATTCAAAGATGCATGATCGCCGTAGCCTTTTTCTGCATCTTCCAGTATTTTAGTAATTGACTTTTTTCGGAAAAGATTCTCAAACATAATTAGCAATTGGGGTGGTTTTTCGCCTAAATTATAAAAATACTATTAAAACTAGTCTAGTTTAGCGAGTTCATCTTTTACAAATAACGCTAAATCCTTAATATAGCTGCTGCTGAAATCAAATTTGATACCTGCAGTTTCATATATTTCGTTCATTGGTTTTGTATAGCCTAATGCCAGGGCATCCAGGTACTGCTGTAAGGCTTTCTCCGGGTTTTCCTTGTAGTTTTTCCATATTGCTATTGCACCAAGCTGCGCAATGGCATACTCAATATAGTAAAAAGGAACCTCAAAAAGGTGTAGTTGTTTTTGCCATACGTTACCAAATTCATGTTCTAATCCATCCCAGTTTGCGAAACCAGCACCAAAACGGTTATAGATTTGTTTGAAAGCCTCTTCTCTGTCGGCCGCATTATGGGAAGGATTGGTATAAATCCAGTGCTGAAACTGATCAATTACGGCTACCCATGGTAATGTTTTTAATACATCAAGCAATTGTTCTTTTTTTGCACGGATCAGGTCGCCTTCATTGTCAAAATAAACCGGCCACTGATCCATTGAAATTAATTCCATGCTCATCGAAGCAAGTTCGGCAACTTCAGACGGGCAATGTTTAAAGTCGTTCAGCTCCAGGTTTGCCGTTAGAAAAGTATGCACAGCATGACCACCTTCGTGAACCATTGTCGTCAGGTCTCTCAACGATCCCGCAGAGTTCATGAAGATAAATGGAGCGCCGGTTTCTGCAAGCGGGTAATTGTATCCGCCCGGAGCTTTACCTTTTCTGCTTTCTACATCAAAAAGGTTATTCGCCTTCATGGTATTCAGCATTTGTCCCAGTTTAGGGTCAATCGAGGTGAAGGCTGTAATGGTTTTATCAATCAGTTCTTCACCGTTTTTAAACGGTTTAAGTGCTGGTTTGCCGGAAGTACTCACTTCCATATCCCATGGCTTTAATTCTTCCAGTCCTAATAACTCTGCTCTTTTTTCTGCCTGTTCTTTTAATAGGGGAACAATTTCCTTTTCAATAGCTTCATGGAATTCGTAACAATCCTTAACATCATAATCGAATCTGCCCAGGGCCTGGAACATGTAATCTCTGTAGTTTTCAAACCCAGCATTTAATGCTACCTGATGGCGCATTACGATGAGTTCGTCGAACAATATATTCAATGCGTCTTTATCTACCAGACGCCGTTGCTGTATGGTTTCCCAGGCCTGCTGACGAACGGCTCTGCTGATATCTTTTATGAAATTTGAGGCTTGTTCCAGCGTATATTCCTGGTCATTCAGCACCACGCTCATTGCACCTGTTGTAGACTGATATCTTTGTTGTGCTACCTGTAATTTGGTAAACAGCGCTACGTTTTCTTCCCTGTAAATTTCCAGCGACTTTCTAATGGCACGCAGGTATACAAAGTATTTTTCCTGATCCAGTTCTTCTGCAAATTCGCTCGCAATCAGTTTCTTATTGAGCAGGTTGGCTACAGGAGAAATTTTCGGTTCAATTTCGGTAGCAAAATACTGGAATTTTTGTACTAGGTCTTCATTTGCGGTATCGCAACTCATCCGGATATATCTCCATGCAAAATCTTCTTCCAGTGCTGCTTCCAGTTCACTTTTATCTTTTAACCATTTTTCCAGCTCTTGTACGCTATTGATCTCGCGGTTTAACAACTCGTCCAGTATAGGTGAAAGGTTGTCCCATTTCATTTCTATGGTTTGTGGTATATAGGTTCTGGTTTTTTTAGGGATGATAAGATTAATCATGAGGTTTAGAATTTTAAATAAGTTCTTAAAAAGGCATCCAGTAAAAAACAGACAGCAAAAACTACCGAAGCAATGCCGTTTGATGTCTGAAATGCACGATTTACTTTACTGATATCATTAGGTTTTACCAGCAGGTGCTGATAAATAAGCATAGAGCAGAAGAAAGCTACTCCCAGATAATAAGCCCAGCTGAATGTAGTGAAGAAAATAGGCAATATCACACATAAAGCAGAGAAAACGTGAAGGAATTCAGAAAGGCGCAGTGCTTTTTTTCTCCCGAGTGCGGAAGGGATGGAGTGCAGCTGCTCTCCTTTATCAAATTCTTCATCCTGGAGCGCATAGATAATATCAAATCCGCTTACCCAGAATAATACCGCAAAGGAGTACAGCACAGGAACAATATTAAACTGGCCTGTAACAGCGATATAAGCACCTATTGGTGCAAGTGATAAACCCAGACCAAGTACCAGGTGACATAGCGCAGTAAATCTTTTGGTATAGCTGTAAAATAAAACTACAAATAGCGCTACTGGTGAAAGATAAAGGCAAAGGGAGTTAATGAAGGCAGTTGTGGCTACAAAGAGTATACAATTGACAATCACAAAAATAAGTGCCGAATTTGCAGACACCTTTCCTGCCGGAATATCACGCATTTGTGTACGCGGGTTTTTCGCATCAATGTCTCTGTCCAGATACCTGTTAAAGGCCATTGCTGCGTTACGGGCAAATACCATACACAGCAATACCAGAACCAGCAGCAGCCAGTTGAAAGGATGATCAGTAGTCGTTACTCCCAGGAAGAAGCCTATCATTGCAAAGGGGAGTGCAAAAACTGAATGTGCAAACAGCACAAGCGAGAAGTACTTTTTCATTAATATATTCTTTTGATGAGCAAGACCTGCACATAAATAAGGGTTATTAAGGCCTTATGATGCAGGTTTTATAATTAGCTGTTATCGTTAGGCGTAAGTATCGGCATGGCGAAATCCAGGTTCGTCTGCTCAATGAAATTCAAAATCTCCTCTTTTCCTATTCCTTTTTCTGAGGAAGTGGTGAATGTTGGTGGTACTTCTTCAAACCAGCCAGATAATTCCTTCTTAAAAAGCGCGATATTCTGATTTGTTTTTGAGGGCGACTGTTTATCTGTCTTCGTAAAGGCCAGAACAAAGGGAATCTGAATCTCTCCCATCCAGCAGCAAAACTCAATATCAATCTTTTGCGGTGGTATTCTGCTGTCAATTAAAACAAATACACACTGTAAACTTTCTCTTTTTGTGATGTAATTACGGATGAATTTCTCCCAGCTTTCACGGCTGTTTTTAGAAACTTTAGCATAACCGTAACCGGGTAAATCTACGATATACCATTTTTCATTAATCAGAAAATGGTTGATTAACTGCGTTTTTCCAGGTTTCTGCGATGTTTTTGCCAGACCATGCTGGTTAACAAGCATATTGATAAGTGAAGATTTTCCTACATTTGAACGGCCTATAAAAGCATATTCCGGCATGTTCGCTACCGGTAGTGCAGCCATCTTCGTGTTGCTGCAAATAAAAGTTGCTGATTTTATAATCATTTGACAAAGGTAGAAAATTAGTTTTCAACAATACTTATCTTTGCTCCACACCATGAACGAAAAAATAACACCATACCAATCTGAGACGATTACAAAGAAAGAACAGGTAGCTACTATGTTCAATAATATTTCAGGTACTTACGACTTTTTAAATCACTTTCTTTCTCTTGGAATTGATATCATATGGCGTAAAAAAGCGATCAGAGAGCTGAGTGCCCTTCGGCCACGCGTAATGCTTGATGTAGCTACCGGCACAGGCGATTTCGCTTTTGAGGCTATAAAAATATTGAATCCTGAAAAAATTACGGGTGTAGATATTTCTGTGGGTATGCTTGATGTGGCACGTAAGAAGATCGCTGAGCGCAATTTACAGCATGTGTTTTCGGTGCAGACTGGTGATTCTGAGGGTTTGCATTTTGAAGATAACCACTTTGATGCGATTACAGTGGCTTTTGGGGTCAGGAATTACGAAAATCTGGAGAAAGGATTAGCGGATATGCTGCGTGTACTTAAACCAGGTGGGAAAATTGTGATTTTAGAATTTTCCAAGCCAACAGCTTTTCCCGTGAAGCAGACCTATAACTTCTATTTTAAATATCTGCTGCCTGTTTTTGGTAAATTATTTTCAAAAGATGCCAGAGCTTACACTTATCTGAACGAATCTGTGATTGCATTTCCTGATGGTAAATCTTTTACGCAATTAATGGATAAAGTAGGCTATCTTCAAACTAAACACAGGCCATTAACATTTGGAATAAGTGCTATATACACGGGTATAAAATAATTTGTTAAAGAACCAGCATACAGTAAAACGAAAGCTATAAATAGGTATGAAAATAAAACTGAGTTTTCTTGTGCTGTTCACGTTTATCTTTGCTGCGGCCAGGGCCCAGAACTGGGGCGGCGGTGTAGATGATGAGAAGGTACATTTCGGATTTACCTTCCAGTATACCAATTCACTCTATAAAATCCAGAAGAAGTCCGGCTGGAGAGCTCCATTCCTGGATCCGGAAACTGGTGCTCAGCTCACAGATTCGTTGTCTGCCCTCTACGGCAAATCATCACCTGGCTTTGGGATCGGCTTTGTCATCAATGGCAGGATCAGTAATCATGCAGATGTGCGTTTAACCCCGGTTCTTGTTTTCACAGACCGGATCATTTCTTACGATTATGTGCAGCCTACTACGGTGAACATGCCTTTCAGTACGATCGACCAAAAGGTACAGGCTACGATGGTGGAATTTCCATTAGGCATCAAGATAAAATCTAACAGGCGGAATAACTTTAGGGCCTATATGTTATATGGTGCGAAGTATTCAATGGATATCACATCGAAAAAAAAGACAGAAGACGGGGGGAATGATTATTTATACAAATTCCTGAAAAACAAAAAGAGTTACCTGTCTTACGAAGCCGCCTTTGGGATGGATCTGTACTTTGAGTATTTCAAAATGTCTCCCGAGATAAAATTCTCCTATTCTCCAAAAAATATATTGGATACTAATTCTCCAAATCCATATAATATGCCAATTGATAAGCTAACGTTACGTCATGTTACGTTCAGTTTATTTTTTGAATGATGGAGCAACATTAAAAAATCATAGCTTTGCGCTATCAATGCTTAATTGCAGATCAATTTCGAATTTAATATCAGACACATGAAAACCGCATTAATTACTGGCGCAACTTCGGGCATAGGGAAAGCTTGTGCGCACACCTTTGCACAACAGGGATACAGATTGATTTTAGTTGCAAGACGAGAGCATGAACTGGTTAAGATAGCAAAACACCTGGCGGATAAATACGCTGTTGCTGTAGAAACGCTTGTTGCGGATGTAAGAGATAATACGGTGCTTACACAAGTATTGGAAAGCCTGGCAGAAGACTGGAAGACTGTTGATGTACTGGTGAATAACGCCGGACTGAGTCAGGGTTTGGATCCAATTGATAAGGGTGATACGAATGATTGGGATACAATGATTGACACCAATGTGAAAGGATTGCTTTATGTGACGAGGATTGTATCGGGCTGGATGGTGAGTCATAAAAAAGGCCACATTATCAATATCGGTTCAATAGCAGGTAAAGAAGTTTATCCAAACGGTAATGTATACTGTGCTACAAAACATGCGGTTGATGCACTAAATAAAGGAATGCGGATGGATCTTCTTCCTCATGGCATTAAAGTAACAGCAATTAATCCCGGAATGGTGGAAACGGAATTTTCTGTGGTCCGCTTTAAAGGAGATGAAGATAAAGCGAAAAAAGTTTATGAGGGACTGGAGCCTTTGCTTGCTGATGATATTGCAGAAGCGATCTGGTTTGTGGTTAGTCGCCCCGCTCATGTAAATATAAATGATATGCTGATTATGCCAACGGCGCAGGCATCAGCTACATTAGTACAAAGAAATTAGTAAAAATTAAATATATGGTATCGACTACTATCGATCAGAAAATAAAAGAAGCCATGTTGGCTAAAGATCAGGCTAAATTGAGAGGCTTCCGTGCAATAAAGGCTGCTTTATTACTGGCAAGAACAGAAAAAGGCAGTTCAGAAGAGATTGATGAAGAGGCAGAACTGAAAATCCTTCAGCGTTTAATTAAACAAAGAAAAGAGTCGTCTGATATTTACAAGCAACAGGGAAGGGCAGATCTTGCGGTTATCGAAGATGAGGAAATTGAAGTTATCAGTCAGTTTATGCCCCAGCAAATGAGCAAAGAAGAGATAGAGGCAGTAATAGCCAATATCATCACGGCTTCCGGAGCATCTTCAGTAAAAGATATGGGAAAAGTGATGGGCCTTGCAAATAAAGAACTGGCTGGTAAAGCAGATGGGAAATTAATTGCTGAGATTGTGAAGACCCAATTGGCATAAATTGTGTTACCTATCTTTTTGTGAAGCTTAAATTTTAAAAATTAACACATTATATTGTTTTAATTTAACTTTAGTCTACTAACTTAGTAGCACATCTTACAGATAATTAATTATGAAATACGAGGTAATAGAAGACGACGGGTTTAATTATATAGAAGCTGGAAAAGGAGAAACCCTGGTATTACTTCATGGTTTGATGGGAGAGTTAAGTAACTGGGAACCTACAATTGATTATTTTAAAGATCGTTATCATGTTCTTGTACCAATTTTGCCCATTTATGAATTGCCTTTGCTTACTTTAGGTGTAAAGAGTCTAGCGAAGTATGTTCATAAATTTATTAAATTTAAAAAGCTTGGCCAGGTTGTGCTTATTGGTAACTCTCTAGGCGGACACGTTGGTTTGGTAGTTACTGCGGCTCATCAGGAAAGTGTAAAAGCACTGGTGCTTACCGGAAGTTCTGGCTTATATGAAAATGCTTTTGGAGGTTCATTTCCAAGAAGAGAAAGTTATGATTATATTCGTGAAAAGGTAGCTTTTACTTTTTACGATCCTGCAATAGCAACAGATGAACTGGTTGATGAAGTTTTTAAGTCTGTGAATGACAGGTCCAGGGTAATTCGTATTCTGGCATTAGCAAAATCTGCTATCCGTCATAACATGTCGAAGGATCTTTCGAAAATCACTATTCCGGTTTCACTGATCTGGGGCAAACAGGATAAGGTTACCCCACCAGAAGTTGCTGAAGAGTTTCATCAGCTGTTACCGAACTCTGAATTGAACTGGGTCGACAAATGCGGGCACGCACCAATGATGGAGCGTCCTGAAGAATTTATCACTTATCTAAACACGTTTTTAGATAGAATATTGCTGAAATAATGTTTGCATCTGAACTCATATCCAACTCCATTCCACCGCTGCGAACGTCTGACTCTGTACAGACCGCACTGGATAGATTGGCTGAGTTCAAATTATACCATTTGCCGATAGTGAATGATACCCAGTTCCTGGGTATTGTTGCTGAAGACGAATTGCTGGAAATCAGGAATACTGAAGAAGCTATCGGCGCACTTTCACTGACGATTCTTAATCCTTTTGTTTATCAGGATGTACATGTTTATGATGTCATTAGAATATTTGATCAGTTGAAGCTTTCTATAGTGCCTGTACTGGACTACAAAAAAAACTATCTTGGAATTATTTCTGTACACAATATACTCAGTTATAGCTCAGAGATTTATGCCGTTAAAGAGCCCGGTGGTATCATTGTGCTGGAGATTAACAACAGGAACAACTCCTTGTCGCATATGGCCCAGATCGTTGAAGGCGATAATGCACAGATTCTTTCTTCTTATGTACAGTCTTTCCCTGATTCCACAAAATTAGAAGTGACTTTAAAAATCAACAAAACAGAGCTTTCAGGAATTATATCTTCTTTTGAACGTTATAATTACCAGGTCAAAGCTGTATTTAACAGCACTATTACCGATAATGGTACAGAAGACAGGTATAATTCACTTATGAACTACTTAAACATATAATTCCGGTATGGAATCTGGTTTATATACGCTTCATCACCTATAAAAATTCAAATTTATTCTAATGAAAATTGCAATATACGGTAGAGAGTTTAATAACAGCGTTTTACCTTTTGTTCAGGATGTATTTGATGCCTTGCAGCAGTTTGAAATTCAAACCCTGGTCTACCACAAATATTACGAATTTATACAGGATAAAGTAAAGCTTCCGGCTAATCTGGAGACCTTCTCCAGCCATCTTGACCTGGAAAATAATGCAGATGTGTTAATCAGCCTTGGTGGCGACGGTACCTTACTGGATACGCTGGCTTTGGTCAGAAAATCCGGCACTCCTGTTATCGGGATCAACTTCGGGCGACTGGGATTTCTGGCCAGTATCAATAAAAACGAAATTAAAACTGCTATTGAGGCCCTGCTGAACAAACAGTTTTCTATTGATAAAAGAAGCCTGCTGAATATAGAGTCCAAACACCATCTTTTCGGAGAAGAAAATTTCGCATTGAATGATATAACTATTCATAGACGTGATAATACGGCGATGATGATCATACATGCGTATATGAATGATGAGTTTATCAATTCATATTGGGCAGATGGATTGATCATTGCCACTCCTACAGGTTCCACGGCTTACTCTTTGAGTTGCGGCGGACCAATTATATTCCCAAGTTCACAAAATTTTGTAATTACTCCCATTGCTCCGCATAACCTGAATGTACGTCCGGTCATTATTCCTGATGATGTAAATTTAAGGTTTGAAGTGGAAGCCAGAAGTACCAAGTTTCTCGTATCTTGTGATTCAAGAACGGCTACAGTAGACCGCTCTGTGAAAATAACGATTAGTAAGGCTGATTTTTATGTGAACCTGATCAGGTTAAATAATGAAAGTTACCTGACTACATTAAGGAATAAATTACTTTGGGGTATCGATACCCGTAATTATTAAGATGAGGTTTATAAAGGTTTTATCGTCTGTTTTTCTGTTCATTGCGGCTACTGTTGCTTCACAGGCACAAACTATGGAGGTTGGTGTAAATGTTGGTGCTGCGGGTTATATGGGAGACTTAAATCAGACTAATCCGTTCGACTTCAGTGGAATTGCTTTTGGTGGTTTTGTGAAAGCTAACCTGGATCCGTATTGGGCAATTGGCATCCATTATAATCATGGCAGAGTGAAAGACAACGACGCTTTTTCAGCTAATGCCGATTTCAGGGCAAGAAATCTGAATTTCTCCACTCCTCTGAATGAACTGAGTCTGCAGGTTGACTTTAACTTCCTTGAATACTTTGCAGGAGGTGGAACTAAAGGTTTTACACCTTATATTTTTACGGGAGTCGGAGGTGTATTATTTAATCCCAAAGCAGTTTATCAGGATCAGGAATACCAGTTGCGCTACTATGAGACAGAAGGAAAATCCTATAAAAATTATGCGCTAAGTATTCCCTATGGAGTGGGCGTAAAGTACCGCATTGCAGACCGTTTGGGGCTATTTTCCCAATTGGGCTACCGCACCGTAAGTTCTGATTATCTGGATGATGTGGGTGATAAATATCCCCTAAATGCTGTTTATGGTGCAGTTGACGCTGATCATCAGCAGCGGATTAACCTGTCCAACCCTTCCGCCTTTCCGGAAAGAATGAATCCTGGTGGACAGCGGGGAGATTTTGTTAAAAAAGATACCTATTTCTTTTTCCATATAGGCATTTCATATACCTTCCTGTCCGACAAATGTTTTACCTTTTGATGCCGGCTTCCGCCGTACTGTAAAGCTGTATAAATTTATGGTAGAAATAAACAAATAACTTATAACTTTGGCCTCTTGTTTCAGGGGATGCAGACTAACAATTTGATTAACAAATTATTAAAATGGGCATTATAGGTGCCGATCTTTATAAAATCAATGTTGATTCTTTTGAATGTTAGACATTTTAGCCATATTTGCACAAATACATGGGATTTAAAGAACAAATCGATAAAAATCGTTTACCGGAGCACATTGCCATTATCATGGATGGTAACGGCAGGTGGGCGAAAAATCAAGGTAAATTCAGGTCTTTCGGTCATGAAAGCGGAGTTTTATCTGTGAAAGATATTGTAGAAGGATGTGCTGAAATAGGTATAAAATATCTTACTATCTATGCTTTTTCTACAGATAACTGGAACAGACCTGTTGAAGAAGTGAATGCATTGATGGAGCTTTTTATAGCAACTATCAACAATGAAACTGACACGCTTAATGCCAATAATATCCGGTTAAATGCCATTGGTGATATTGCCTCTTTACCTCAGCAATGCATTGAAGATTTAAAAAGCGCAATGGATAAAACTGCAAATAATACCACCTGCACACTTACTCTTGCCTTGAGTTACAGTGCCAAGTGGGAGATCCTGGATGCAGCAAAAAAACTGGCTAAACAGGTGCAGGATCAGCAGCTCACTATTGATGAGATTACTGAGGTTAAATTTTCTTCTCAATTAACAACTGTAGACATGCCGGATCCGGAACTGATGATCAGAACCAGTGGCGAACACAGAATCAGTAACTTCTTATTATGGCAAATGGCCTATACCGAATTATATTTCACTGAAAAATTATGGCCTGATTTCAGGAGAGAAGACCTTTTTGAAGCTATTGTAGACTACCAGAAACGCGAGCGTCGCTTCGGTAAAATTAGTGAACAGTTGAACTAATTTTACTTTTAACACTTTTTAACATGTGTTTAAATTAACTTAGCAACGTTTTTTAGATTGTAAATGAAAAGAATATACCAACTCATATTATTGTTATTGGTCGGCTTACCGACAATGGCACAAATTACCCGTCCACAGTCGAATCCTGCTACCCCCAGCTTAAAAGTTAAAGGCACGGATTTAGATTATTTTCAACCTAAGGAATATATAATAGGAGGAACAACTTTAAGTGGTGCAAAGTTTATTGATAAAGAAGTTATTATCACACTTTCTAAATTAATAAAAGGTGAAAGGATTTTACTGCCAGGCGAAGCTACTTCTGCAGCAATAAAAACACTATGGTCGCAGGGATTGTTTGATGATGTAGAATTGAATATTGATAAAATAGTGGAAGACACTGTTTACTTTGACATTCAGGTGGTGGAACGTCCGCGTTTAAGCTCATTCGAACTTAACGGACTGACCAAATCTCAGAAAACGGATATTACCGAAAAACTGAATTCAAAATCGGGGAAAACGATCATCAATGAGAATACTTACAATAGTACCACCGGTACGATCAATAAGTACCTCGCAGAAAAGGGATATTTTTTCACTAAGATAGAATACAAAACAAAACCAGATCCTAATATGGAGAATGGAGTTGTTTTACAGGTTTTTGTAGATAGAGGCCGTAAGGTTAAAGTCCATGAGGTATTATTTACGGGGAATAAAGATTTCAAATCTTCTCAACTGCGTAAATATCTCAAGAAAACCAAGCAGCAGGCATTTTATAAAGTATTTGGTTCCGGTAAATTCAGCAAGGAGAAATACGAAGAAGATAAGGAAAAGCTGATTGCTAAAATGCAGGAAAAAGGTTACCGTGATGCGGTAATCATTAAGGATACTACGTATAAATACAATGAAAAATCTATAGGTGTTAAAATAGATCTTTATGAAGGACCTAAATATTATGTTGGTAATATCAGCTGGACCGGAAATGCAAAGTATGCTACAAAAGATTTAACAAAAGTATTGGGTATAGAAAAGGGGGAGATTTTCAGTGAGGAGAAGTTGAATGTTAAATTACACGGTAATGGTGCTGAGAGTGATGATGTGTCGAGTATATATCTGAACGATGGTTACCTGACTTTTAACGTTGAGCCTGTACAAACTAAGATTTATAATGATACAGTAGACCTGGAAATCAGAATCTATGAAGGTCCGCAGTACACGAACAACAGGATTACGGTAAAAGGTAATACGATTACAAATGACCGTGTAGTATTGCGTGAGGTACGTACAAAACCGGGAGATAAATTCTCTAAAGAAGCACTGGTACGTACGGTAAGGGATCTTGGTCAGTTAGGAAACTTTGATGAATCCAAAACTGTGCCTACGCCTAAGCCAAACCCTTCTGATGGTACTGTTGATATTGAATATGCTGTAGAAGAAAAACCTTCTGATCAGGTGGAGTTATCTGGTGGTTTTGGTGGTGGCCGTGTAATTGGTACTATCGGACTAACGTTTAACAACTTCTCTTTAAGAAATATTCTGAACCCTAAAGCTTATCGCCCGCTTCCAAAAGGAGATGGACAGAAATTGAGTTTGCGCGGTCAAACAAATGGTAAATACTACCAGTCTTACAGTTTCTCTTTCTCAGAGCCATGGTTAGGTGGAAAGAAACCGGTTAGTTTTGGTTTAAGTGCTTTTACTTCGTTGCAGTCGAACAATGTTACAGGCGCTCAGGGAACCAAAATACGTTTAAATGGTGTTACTGTCAGTTTAGGTAGAAAATTGAACTGGCCGGATAACTATTTCCAGTTGGTTCACTCCATCAATGCACAACAGTATATCCTGAATAATTATGGTGGTTACCTGTTCAGTACCGGTACTTCATATAACTTTAACTTAACACAGGAATTTAGCAGGGATTCGAGGAATTCACCGATTTTCCCTACAGAAGGTTCGTATTTCAAATTCACTATCCAGGCTACGCCACCATATTCATTACTAAATAACACGAACTATGCAACAGCATCGGACAAACAACGTTATAGGTTCACTGAATATCACAAATGGAAATTTGAAGGACAGTGGTTCCAGAGATTAGCCGGTAAGTTTGTGGTTAAAGCTCAGGCTCAGTTTGGCTTCTTGGGCTTGTATAATAAAGCTGTTGGTCAGTCTGCCTTTGAAAGATTTAAGTTAGGTGGAGATGGTATGCAGGGATTTGACTTCCTTCAGGGATCTGAATTGATTACAATGCGTGGTTATGCTAATAATGTGGTTATCCCGGTTGGAGCGGATGTGAATACAGCGAGACAATCTGGTAGTCCGATCTTCAGTAAATATGTAATGGAATTACGTTATCCTGTTATTGCCAGTCAGTCTGCAACAGCATATCTGATTGGATTTGCAGAGGGTGGAAATACATGGAACAGGTTTGCTGATTTCAATCCATTTAACGTTAGAAGGTCTGCAGGTATTGGAGCTAGAATATTTTTACCGATATTTGGAATGTTGGGTATAGATTACGGACATGCATTTGATAATATTCCGGGAATCAGAGATGCTAAACAAAACTTTACATTCAGTATTGCTCAGCAATTGGGAGGATTTAATTAATAGAGATTATGAAAAAAGTTATTTTAATAGGATTTTTAGTTTTTGCAGGATTTGGCGCTTTTGCACAGAAGTTTGCCTATGTGGATACGGAATATATTCTTAAAAATTTGCCGGAATATAAGTCGTCCCAAAACCAGCTGAACGTTTTGTCTCAGCAATGGCAGAAAGATGTTGACGCTAACTTTACGGCAATCGATAAAATGTACAAAGCTTATCAGGCTGATCAGGTTTTATTGACTGATGATATGCGTAAACGCAGGGAGAACGATATCATTGAAAAAGAAAAAGAGGCTAAAGAATTCCAGCGTCAGAAATTTGGTCCGGATGGAGAACTTTTCCAGACACGTAGTAAATTGCTGAAACCGATTCAGGATAAAGTGACTGCAGTGATTGCTGATCTTGCCAAGTCTAAATTCCTTGATTTCATTTTTGACAAAAGCAGTGAAGCTACGATGATGATTTATTCCAGTAGCAATTATGACTTAAGTAATGATGTTATCATTAAATTGGGTTATAAACCAGGGACAGTTAAATAAACACACATAAATAAATTTAAAACCATTATTAAGAACAATAGAAATGAGAAAGTTAATTAACGTATTTTTTGTAGCAGCTGGCTTATTGTTTACTGCTAATGTTGCCAGTGCCCAACAAAAAATTGCACACCTGGATTCTGAATCAATTTTTGCAAGTATGCCTGAAGCGAAAACTGCTACAGCTTCTCTGGAAACTCTTCAGAAACAAAAACAAGCTGAAATTGAAAAAATGCAGGCAGAATACACAACTAAGTATGAAGCTGCTGTTGCAAAAAACAAAACATTGAGCGAAGCCAATAAAGAAATTGTTGGTAAAGAATTACAAGCAATGGGTGTTGAATTAGATGATATGAAAAAACGTATCGGTGAAGCAACTCAGAAAGCGCAACAAGATATCGCTACTAAACAAGGCGAACTGTTGGCTCCGTTAAACACTAAATTTATCACAGCGGTTAAAGCGGTATCTAAAGAAAAAGGATATGCTTACGTATTTGATATCTCTTCACAACAAGGTGCAAACAACCTGTTGGCATGGGAAGGTGGTGATGATGTTACTGCTGCTGTTAAAGCTAAATTAGGTATCTCGGCAACTGCTGCAGCACCAAAAAAATAATCTTAAAAAAATGTTAAATTGCGGGGCCGGGATATATATCCCGGCCCCGTTTTTTTGTTATGATACATAAAAAATCTATAGGTATTTTTGATTCAGGTTATGGTGGGCTGACCGTATTTAAGGCAATTGCCAATAAACTTCCTGATTACAATTATATCTACCTGGGAGATAATGCCCGCGCTCCTTATGGAGACCATTCTTACGAAACTGTTTACCAGTATACACTGGAATGTGTGGAATGGTTATTTGAACAGGGATGTCCCCTGGTTATTCTGGCCTGTAATACCGCATCGGCTAAAGCGCTGCGTACTATTCAGCAAAAAGTACTTCCGGTAAAGTACCCACACCATCGCGTATTGGGTGTTATAAGGCCCACAGCAGAAGTGATCGGAAACTATACTGCTTCTGGTAAGATTGGTGTAATGGGGACGAGAGGAACGATCAATTCTGAGTCTTATCCGATAGAGATCCACAAGTTTTTTCCTGAACTGGATGTGGTTCAGCAAAGCTGCCCGATGTGGGTACCTTTAATTGAAAATAATGAACACCTGCAGGAAGGGGCTGATTATTTTGTGCAGGAATACATGGACCAGTTACTGGAAAAATCTCCGGATATTGATGCCATACTTTTGGCCTGCACACATTATCCTTTACTGATCCCAAAAATCAGTAAATTATTGCCGGAGGGTTTCAAACTGATTGCACAGGGGGATATCGTAGCAGACAGTCTGTCGCTCTATCTGGTCAACCATCCTGAAATAGAGGAGCTGCTGAACAAGGACGGAGAGAAACAATTTTTTACGTCCGGTGATCACCTGGTCTTCGATAAAAATGCATCCATATTTTTTGATAAAGAAGTGATGTCGCAACAAATAAATCTTAAGATTTAGGTTTTTATTTTAGAATTAAATTACGATATAGAAAGCTGTTCTTCTGCCTTTAAGGTACTGAAAACGCCTGTTTTTTGATAAGTCAGAATAATGAAAGATTATACTTCTTTCTAGGTTCTGATTATTATTAACGGTAAATTTGCCGCTCAATTAACACACAATGAGCGATCAGATCAAACACGAATGCGGAATTGCCTTTATCCGTCTCTTAAAACCTCTCTCATACTATCAGGAAAAGTACGGTACTGCACTTTATGGCTTAAACAAGCTATACCTGCTGATGGAGAAACAACACAACAGGGGACAGGACGGAGCCGGGATTGCAACGATTAAATTGGATGTAAAGCCGGGACACCGCTACATTAGCCGTTACCGATCGATGGCACAGAATGCCGTCGCAGATATCTTCGGATATGTACACAACAAATTTGTCGACATCCAGAATGATACTCCTGAATTGATGCAGGATGCAGAGTGGTTAAAACAAAATGTAAGTTTCATCGGGGAGGTATTGTTAGGACACCTTCGTTATGGTACTCACGGACAGAACAGCATAGAAAACTGCCACCCATTTTTACGTCAGAATAACTGGATGACGCGTAACCTGGTTATTGCTGGTAACTTCAACATGACAAATGTTGATGAGCTGCTGGAACAATTGTATGAGCTTGGTCAGCATCCAAAAGAGCAGGCAGATACTGTTACTGTTTTAGAAAAAATCGGTCATTTCCTGGATGATGAAAACCAGGAGTTATTTGACACTTATAAAAAAGAAGGACTCTCTAATGTAGAGATCACCCAAAAAATATCCAATAATCTTAACATTGGTAATATTCTTCGCCGCTCTGCCAAAACATGGGATGGCGGATACGCTATTTCAGGTATCGTAGGTAACGGAGATGCGTTTATATTGCGTGATCCATCTGGAATCAGACCAGCCTATTTTTATCAGGATGATGAGATTGTTGTTGCTGCGTCTGAGCGTCCTGCCATCCAGACTGCATTTAATGTTGCTTTTGACAGTGTTCAGGAAATTAAACCAGGACACGCACTGATCGTTAAAAAAGATGGTACTGTTTCACAGGAAATTTTCAGGGAGCCTCAGGAAAAAAGAGCCTGTTCTTTTGAACGGATCTATTTCTCCCGTGGCAGTGATGCAGAAATCTATAAAGAAAGAAAACATTTAGGAGAACTATTGATTCCACAGGTTTTGGGAGCAGTAAATTCTGACCTTAAAAATACTGTTTTTTCATTCATTCCAAATACTGCAGAAATTTCATTCTATGGTATGGTGGAAGGCTTGCACCAGCATATTAAAAAAGTACAGAAAGACACTTTAATTGAACGCAAGGAAAGCCTGACAGATACTGAGCTGGATGAATTGTTATCAATGTCTCCGCGTGTAGAGAAGCTGGCTATTAAAGATGTAAAACTACGTACGTTTATTACAGCTGATGCCGATCGTAAAGAGATGGTAGCGCATGTTTATGATACTACGTACGGGGTGATTAAAAATCATACCGATACGTTGGTTGCTGTTGATGATTCGATTGTTAGGGGTACTACACTTAAACAAAGTATCATCAAGATCATCGATAGATTACAACCTAAAAAAATCATCATCGTTTCTTCTGCGCCGCAGATCCGTTACCCGGATTGTTATGGTATAGATATGTCTAAAATGGGACAGTTTGTTGCTTTTGAAGCGGCTATACAACTGTTAAAAGAACGCGGACTGGAGCATATCATTGAAGAGGTTTATCAGAAATGTAAAGCTTCCCTGCTTTTACCTAAAGAAGAGATTGTGAATCATGTGAAAGATATTTACAGACCTTTCAGACAAGAGGAGATATCAGCACAGATCACTAAAATCATTACACCTGAGGGCACTAATGCAGAGGTAGAAGTGATTTATCAGACTTTGGATAATTTACATGTTGCTTGTCCGAATCATACAGGCGATTGGTATTTCTCAGGTAATTACCCAACACCTGGTGGTAATAAAGTAGTAAACAAAGCTTTTGTGAACTGGAAAGAAGGTAACAACCAGAGAGCGTACTAGTAAATATGCTGAATCATAAAACAGGCTGCAATCGAAGATTGCAGCCTGTTTTATTTATAATATTTGATCACTACCTCGATAAATAACCTGATCGCAAAAATGATAATCACGCAGCCGGCAATCCTGTTTAATGCGCGGATATTCTTCTCCTTAATCTTGTAACGGAGTTTGGCAGCATAAAATGTTTTAAGAAAGTCGACGAATAGCTGTGTAGCCATTGCCACGATAAAGAATACAACCTTCTCCGCCATCGCATAATGCAGTTGTCCTGAAACAATACCGCCGACCATGATCCAGAACATGAGTGTGGTAGGAGACAACAGGCACATCAGGAAACCTTTGATGATATATCCGCGCTTACGGACCTTGATGATTTCTGAGGTTTCGTAATTCACTTTCACTTTATTGATCAGATAATAGAGACCTACTCCCAATAAGAATAAACCACCTATGATGCCGATATAAATATTATATGTGGAATTGTAATCTACAAACTGGGAGCTGAAGATCGTCAGACTAATAAAGATGATGTCACTCAGGATAACGCCTATTGCTAAAGAAAAACCTGCTTTGAAGCCCTTTTCAATACTGGTCTTTATCATGGAAAAAAAGACGGGCCCGGTTAAAAACGAAAACAAAATACCCGCACCAATCCCTTGTAATATTGCTTCAATCATTAAATGTCACATATGTTCGGCGCTAATATCCGATTTTATACCTTAAATACGCCTATTTTTTTTCCTTCATTTATTGTGCATATTGCAAACTTTTACATACAGTTTATTTTATCTATGTTTATGCGCTTCAAATAGAGCGTTAACAATTTTATGGAACAACAAACAAAACAAAATTACGGGACTGCGTTGTATTCAATCATCACAGTATTCTTTTTCTGGGGCTTTGTAGCTGCATCCAATGGTATATTTATCCCATTTTGCAAGACTTACTTCCACCTCACCCAATTTGAATCTCAACTGATAGATTTTACTTTTTATGGAGGTTATTTTATTGGGTCTTTGATTCTATATTTTGCTTCTCAGGCGAGCAGAGTCGACATTCTTAATAAAATAGGCTATAAAAAAGGGATCATAGCCGGATTGGTAATTTCAGCCGTAGGTGCTTTATTAATGGTTCCTGCAGTACATTCAGGTTCTTTTGCTTTTATCCTTGTTGCTTTTTTTGTTATCGCAATTGGATTTTCTTTGCAGCAGACCGCTGCCCAGCCATTTGTTGTGGCCCTGGGTGCACCTGAAAGCGGAACACACCGCTTAAATCTGGCCGGGGGATTAAATAACTTTGGTGGTTTAATGGGACCTGTAATTGTAAGTATCGTCTTATTCGGCTCTGCCAGCGATGCTGTTCCTAAAATAGTAGAAATATCTTCCATCACAACTTTATACTACGCACTTGCAGGGCTATTTTTATTAGTAGCTGTCTTTTATGCAATCACTAAATTACCTGATGTAACCAGTACGGAGAAAATAGAAGCAAGTCCTAAATCCAATGGTCCTTTAGTGGTCATGATACTTGGATTCTTAGTGGTTTTGGCTGCACAGCCTTTATCCAAAATGACCGGACTGGCAGAAGCTAACTTTGTATATTCTTCGCTGGTATTTATCATAGGCTCGCTGATCTATGTTTATCTTAAAAAGAAGGAGAATCTAAACCAATGGGGAGCAATGCAGTATCCTCAACTCATTCTGGGCATGATTGCCTTATTTACTTACGTAGGTGTAGAAGTAACTATTCAGAGTAATTTAGGGGCCTTGCTGCAACTGGAAAATTTTGGTGGTTATGCTGAATCCAGTATCAAGCCTTTTATTGCGCTGTATTGGGGAAGTATGATGATAGGTCGCTGGACGGGTGCAGTAAGTGCATTTGATTTGAGTAAAACGACTAAAAACATATTGACAGTTATCGTGCCTTTTGTAGCTTTTGGTGTGATCCTGCTGGTTAACCACTTTACAGGGACAAATGTAGATAACTTATATATCTATGCGATTTGTGTTGCTGTTCTCGTTGTCGGATTTTTTATTGGTCAGGAAAAACCGGCAAAAACACTAGCGATATTTGCTACGCTTGGGGTGGTGTCTATGGTCATAGGATTATTTACTACAGGAATTGTTGCCACCTTGGCATTTATTAGCGGGGGACTCTGCTGTTCTATCATGTGGCCGTCTATCTTTGCGCTGTCGATCACCGGTTTGGGTAAGTATACCAGTCAGGGTTCTTCATTTTTAATTATGATGATTTTAGGCGGGGCAATCCTTCCGCCTGTTCAGGGTAAATTGGCAGATACACATGGTATTCACAGTTCCTATATTATTCCTGCAATCGGATTTGTTTACCTGATCTTTTTTGCCTGGAAAGTAAGCGGTGTACTGAAAAAACAAGGGATTAATGTAGAAGCTATTGAAGCTGAAGGAGGACATTAATTTAATGAAGATTAAACCTGGTTTCGACCATATTTATATGAATTTAGCTGTCGACCTGGCTGCCCGCTCGCATTGCGTGAGGGCCCAGGTCGGCGCTGTTTTAACAAAAGATACCCGTATCATCTCTATAGGTTATAACGGGCCACCTGCCGGGACACATAACTGCGATGAGGAATGGCCTGAGACAGGATGTGACCGGGATTCCCGCGGAAGCTGTTCACTCGCCCTGCATGCGGAAGAGAATGCCATCCTTTACGCTACCAAAAACGGATCCAGACTGGAAGGATCAACACTGTATACCACCTTGTCTCCCTGCATCGCCTGTGCCAGGTTAATCCTGTCCTCAGGCATCAAATATGTCATATTTAAAGACTCCTATGCAGCCTATAAGGGTTTGGCAAGTGATGAAGGTGTGGATTTCTTAAAAAGATTCGGTGTTGAAGTGAATAAATACTAACTTTGGCCATGCTAGAAAAAATCATCATTATCGATTTTGGATCTCAATTTACACAATTGATAGCCCGTAGGGTACGAGAATTGAATGTTTATTGTGAGATACATCCATTTAATAATATTCCGGAGACCTTATCAGACGTTAAAGGTATCATCTATTCAGGTAGCCCTTACTCTGTGCTTCAGGAAGATGCCCCTCAAATTGATTTAAAACGCTTTCACAACAATTATCCTGTACTGGCGGTATGTTATGGTGCGCAGTATCTTGCACAGCAGTCTGGCGGTCAGGTACATGCTTCGTCTTCCCGTGAATATGGAAGGGCGAATCTGAATTTTATCAATACAGAAAACAAACTCTTAAAAAATATAGGATTAGGCTCGCAGGTATGGATGTCACATGGTGATACGATTACTGTTGTACCAGAATCTTTTGAGATCATAGCAAGTACTGACAGTGTAAAGGTTGCAGCCTTCCAGGTGAAGGACTCTTCTACTTATGCTATTCAGTTTCACCCTGAAGTAACGCACAGTACTGATGGTAAACAACTACTGGAAAACTTTTTGGTAGATATCTGTGGTTGTGCCCAGTCATGGACACCTGATGCATTTGTAGAAACTACTATTGCAGACCTGCAGGCGAAATTAGGAAATGATAAAGTAGTCCTTGGTCTTTCAGGTGGTGTAGATTCGAGTGTAGCAGCTATATTGCTTCACAAAGCTATCGGGAAAAACCTGCATTGCATTTTTGTTGATAACGGACTGCTGCGTAAAGATGAATATGAAGCTGTTTTAGAACAATACAAACATTTAGGATTAAATATAAAAGGTGTAGATGCGAAAGACAGGTTTTTGAGTCAGCTTGCTGGTCTTAAAGATCCTGAATTGAAACGTAAAGCGATAGGACGTGTATTTATCGAAGTTTTTGATGATGCAGCCCATGAGGTACAGGATGTGAAATGGCTGGCTCAGGGTACTATTTATCCTGACGTAATTGAGTCGATTTCTGTGAAGGGACCTTCTGCAACTATTAAATCTCACCATAACGTTGGTGGTTTGCCTGATTTCATGAAGTTGAAAGTGGTTGAGCCATTAAATACTTTATTCAAGGATGAAGTGAGAAGAGTAGGTAAATCATTAGGCCTGGCTGATTTTATTTTAGGTCGCCACCCTTTCCCGGGACCGGGACTGGCGATCAGAATCCTGGGTGATGTAACTGCAGAAAAGGTTGCTATTTTACAGGAAGCAGACGCGATTTATATAAACAATTTGAGAGAAGCGGGGTTATATGATCAGGTTTGGCAGGCTGGAGCAATCTTTTTACCTGTTCAGTCGGTAGGAGTAATGGGCGATGAACGTACCTACGAGAATGTGATTTGCCTTCGCGCTGTAGAATCTGTGGATGGTATGACTGCCGATTGGTGTCATTTGCCTTACCCTGTACTTGCGAAAATTTCCAATGAAATCATCAATAAAGTAAAAGGTATAAACCGGGTTGTATATGATATTAGTTCAAAACCACCCGCTACAATTGAGTGGGAATAGAATATTAAGTTTTTTGTTGATCTGTTTTTGTCTGGGTGCGTGTTCACCCAGGACAAAAACAGTTAAACAGCCTCAAAAAGACGTAGTAAAAAAAGACGATCCTGCTGGTAAAAATACGACCAGGAAACTCACCGAAGCCAATATTTCATTATTGCTTCCTTTCAATGTTAATCAGCAGAAAGTACATACTGGTAAGAAGGCCGAGATAGAAAAATCTGCTATGGCGATTGACTTTTATCAGGGCTTTAAAATGGGCTTGGATTCGGCTGCCGCTTCAACCGGACTGGATTTCAGGTTGAAGGTGCTGGATACTAAAGATAATGCCGTTCAGATCAGTAATCTGATTAAAGGCGGGCAGCTCAATGGCAGCGACCTGATTGTGGGACCTGTATTTCCAGATGGAATAAAGTTTATCACTAATTATTCCATTGCAAATCATTTACCTGTCATCTCTCCGCTGGCAGCGTCTCATCCGGATGAGTTTAACAATCCCAACCTGATTTCGGTAGTTAATAATATTGAACTGCATGCGCAAAAAATAGGTGATTATATCAGAAGAGCGTACAATTCTCAAAATACCATTGTGGTTCTGATTAATCCGAAAAAGTCTACTGATGAAGTGATGGCCGTGCCTTTAAGAAAATATTTTCAGGAAGGAAAAGGAATAGCTTATAAATTTCAGGAATACAGTTCTGTTTATACGATGGAAACCAAACTCCTTGCAGATAAACAATATGTTGTATTAATGTCTACCGCCGACCGTCAGTTTGTGGTTGCTACCTTGGATAAGCTGGCTAAAATGAAGACTAAAGGACTGCAGGTAAGTTTATTTGGTCATCCAAACTGGATAAAGCAAAATTACAATACAGATAAACTGCAATTGCTGAATACCAGAATTACCTCGTCGTACTATATCAATTATAAGAGCAGTGAGGTCATCAGGTTTGTTAAAGCTTACCGCAAGCTCAACAGTTTCGAGCCCGGAGAGTATGCATTTAAAGGTTTTGACATCGGACTTTACTTTGGGACAGTATTCTCCAGATATGGATATAACTATCTCAAATACCTGCCTGCAGAAAAGTATACCGGATTTCACAACTCTTTTTCCTTTATCAAGGAAGAAAGATTGGGGTATATCAATACCAGTTTAACCTTGCTGGAATATAAAAATTATGCACTTAAACCAATAGAATGAGAATAGAGCATCAGATCCGTTCCTTTGAACAGGCATTCGAAAATTATGATGGTAAATTGCCTTTGCACAGGTTCCTGGTGGGTTACTTTAAGCAGCATAAACAAATGGGTTCGTCTGACAGGCGTTGGGTGACGCGATACCTTTACAGTTACTTCAGGTTGGGTAAGGCGCTGAAAAATGAAGACCGCCTGTTGCGACTGGCCATTGCGGATTTCCTTTGTAACCAAACCATCAGTTTAATGATTACGCAGTATCTGCCCGATTTTGCGGATCAGATTGTGCTGCCCGTTCAGGCGAAAATTGTCCTGATAGAAGATAGATTTCCATTATTTGATCTGGCTGATGTTTTTCCTTTTGAAGCTGACTTGTCTGATACTATTGTAAAAACTGATTTTCTACAATCGTTTTTCATTCAGCCTGATTTATTCATTCGTGTTTTACCGGAAGAACATCAAAAAATTGTGGGGCAGCTGATTAAGGAAGAGGTTACTGTCAGGGAAATCAGTGAGTATACACTGGCTTTGCCTAATGGTACTAAACTGGAAAAACTGATTCCTGAAGCTAAATTTTATCAGGTACAGGATTTGTCTTCTCAAAAGACAGGGGAATTATTTGATCCTAAGCCTTATGATTACTGGTGGGACTGTTGTGCTGCTTCAGGAGGTAAATCTCTGCTGCTGCATTCTATAGAGCCTAAAATCCAATTGCTGGTAAGTGACGTAAGAGAGAATAGCCTGCATAACCTGGATGACCGCTTTTTATCGGCCGGACTAAAAAAGTATCAGAAAAAAGTGCTGGACCTGCTGCAGAATAATGAGCTGGAAATGCATCATTATGAATTCGATGGAATTATATTAGATGCGCCATGTTCAGGATCTGGTACCTGGGGAAGGACACCGGAAATGCTTTATCATTTTGAAACGTACAAGATTGCTTATTTCTCTAACCTGCAGCAAAGCATAGCTTCCAATGTAGTTAAATATTTAAAACCGGGAAAGCCGTTGATTTATATCACCTGTTCTGTTTTTAAAGAAGAAAATGAGCGGGTAATTGATTATCTGATCAACAGGCTTCCGTTAAAATTGGAGTCGATGGAAACTATCAAAGGTTACAACGACAAGGCGGATACCATGTTTATCGCACGCCTGATCAGACAGGAAGGTTAAAGTCCTGTATTGTTACGGAATAACTTAATGGCGATAGCCAGCAGAATTACGCCAAAAGCCTTTCTCAATACATTTAAGCCTGATTTGCCAAAAAGCTTTTCCAGGCGTTCTGTATTTTTAAGCACAATGTAAACAAATATGATGTTGATTACGATGCCCACTACTATATTCTGTGTGGCATATTCTGTTTTCAGAGAGAGCAGGGTAGTCATTGTCCCTGCACCCGCAATCAATGGAAAAGCAAGTGGTACAATAGAAACTGTTTCCGGAGCTTCCTCTTTAAAAATGGTTAAGCCCAATACCATTTCCATTGCAATGAAAAAAATCACCAGCGATCCTGCTATAGCGAAAGACTCTACATCGAGGCCAATTACTTTTAACAGGGTTTCACCCGCAAAAAGGAATATAATCATGAGCGTAGCCGCTACCAAAGTGGCCTTTTCCGACTCTATATGACCTGCCTTACGTCTTAATTCAATCACAACAGGTATAGAACCTAAGATGTCAATGATGGCAAACAAGACCATTGACGTAGAAAGTATCTGGCTAAAATTGAATTCCATATTGCATGATTTTTATGCAAATGTAGAATTATTTGGCAATAAAAAAGCCACTCCTGAGAGTAGCTTTTTTATTAAATTTTAAATAAGATTTGAAGCAGATTATTTCAATGAATTATTGTACTCATTTCTTATTTTACTATGTCTTTTACCGTATGCATAATAGATAGCTATACCCAATGCCATCCAGATTGCTAAACGCTCCCAGCTTACAATTGGTAAAGAAGCCATCATCACTACGCATACAATAATACCCAGAATCGGAACAAGAGGTACCAATGGTGTACGGAAAGGTCTTACCAGATCAGGATCAGACTTTCTCAGGATCAATACACCTATACATACCAGGGAGAATGCAAATAATGTACCTATACTTACCATATGGCCTAAATCAGATACCGGTACAAATCCTGCAAAAATACTTACAAAAACCATGAACATTAAATTGGTTTTCCATGGTGTCTGGTTTTTCTTGTGCAGGTCAGAGAATACTTTTGGTAATAACCCGTCTTTACTCATGCTGTAAAAAACACGGCTCTGGCCTAATAACATCACGAGGATTACTGATGTATAACCGGCAAGAATGGCAACAATCAAAAATTTATTTAAGAAAGTATAACCTGTTTGTGCAAATGCTGTGGCAACTGGTTTCGCATCACCAGCAAATTTGGTGTAGTTTTCCAGACCTGTCATTACATAAGAGAACAGTACATATAATAATGTACAAACAACCAGGGAACCGATGATCCCGATTGGCATACCCTTTTGTGGATTTTTAGCTTCCTGAGCAGCTGTACTTACAGCATCAAAGCCAATAAACGCAAAGAATACCACACCTGCACCACGCAAAATACCGCTGATACCAAAATGGCCGAATTCATCACTGGTGAAAAATTCCATAAATCCTTTTGTGCCGGATTTTACGGCTTCTTCTCCTAAGTTAACCGGAATGAATGGCGTATGGTTGGCCGGATTAATGAAACCCCATCCCAATGCAATAAATACCAATACTACGGCTACTTTAACAATTACAAGGATGTTGTTTACTGCTGAAGAGTCTTTTGTACCTCTCATCAGTAATAGCGAAAGCAGACAAACGATTACAATAGCAGGCAGGTTAATCATACCACCAGCATTGGTCATTGTTCCGTTCACATCTACTTTGTCCCACGGACCGTGCAATAAGGTACCCGGGAAGTGAACGCCGAATCCTTCAATGAACTGAGAAAAATACTGAGACCAGCTGGCAGCAACAGTTGCCGCACCCAGGGCATACTCCAATACTAAATCCCATCCGATGATCCAGGCCATAAATTCGCCCATTGTAGCATAAGAATAAGTATAGGCACTACCCGCTACAGGAATCATTGAAGCAAATTCAGCATAACAAAGACCTGCGAAACCACAACCAACTGCAGCAACAATAAATGAGAGTATTACAGCGGGACCTGCATTATCTGCGGCAGCAATACCAGTTAGTGAGAATAAACCCGCACCTATAATTGCTCCAACGCCTAAGGCAACTAAATTGAAACTTGTTAAAGAGCGATGTAATGTACCCTCACCACTTTCATTAGCCTCCGCTAATAATTGTGGAATAGATTTTTTGAATAACATAAGTTAGTTTGATAGTTAAGTTTTTATGTATTTTTTGTTTTGGATGAATTCAATTTCAAACCTAATTAAAATTATTATAAAAATAAAAGGGATTTCTCACAAGAATCCCTTTTATTACTAACAATAATACATAATTACTAATAATTTGTCAGTGTATCGGTGATATTCTTCAGCGTATCTGTTTTTTGGACACCTAAAGCGTTAGTATGTTTAAGAATACTGATCTCTCTGCGTACTTCTGTGTTTCCTGCCTTCACAATACTTACTGCAATGTGCGGAGCGATGATTAAAGAGACAATAGACATGAGTTTAATGAGGATATTCATGGATGGGCCGGAGGTATCTTTAAACGGATCACCTACCGTATCCCCGGTAACAGAAGCTTTGTGTGGTTCGGATCCTTTATATTCCATTACACCATTAATGAGTACTCCTTTTTCGAATGATTTTTTTGCATTATCCCATGCGCCGCCTGCATTGGATTGAAAAATGCCCATCAGCACGCCGGCAACTGTTACCCCTGCCAGCAATCCGCCTAAAACCTCAGGACCAAATATAAAGCCTATTACTATAGGTACAACGATAGCAATTGCACCAGGCAGCATCATTTCCCTGATGGAAGCATCTGTAGAGATGGCAACGCATTTTTCATATTCAGGCTTCGCCTTATATTCCATAATTCCCGGTATTTCTTTAAACTGACGCCGTACTTCCTGCACCATGGCCATCGCTGCACGCCCCACTGCCGAAATACAAAGGGAAGAAAATATGAAGGGAATCATCCCACCCACAAACAAACCGGCCAGTACATCAGCTTTGTAGATATCTATGGAGGTAATCCCCGATATGCCTGCAAATGCCGCGAATAATGCGAGGGAAGTTAGGGCCGCTGAAGCGATTGCAAATCCTTTCCCTGTCGCCGCAGTGGTGTTTCCGACCGCATCCAGGTTATCTGTCCGCTCTCTTACTTCTTTCGGCAGACCGCTCATTTCTGCAATGCCGCCTGCATTATCTGCTATAGGACCAAAAGCATCGATTGCCAGTTGCATCGCTGTAGTGGCCATCATCCCTGCTGCTGCAATAGCTACACCGTAAAAGCCAGCAAAATAATAAGAACCGTAAATGCCCCCTGCCAGCACTAATATAGGAAGGACAGTAGATTCCATACCGACAGACAACCCGCCGATAATATTGGTCGCATGCCCGGTTGAGGACTGATTAATAATGGACTGTACAGGTCGTTTGCCCATCGCGGTATAATATTCTGTGATAAAACTCATCAGGGTACCTACTAAGAGTCCGACAAGTATGGAGTAATAAACCGCATCAGGTGTGAATTCAAAACCGCGAATAGACATTACCGGTGGTAATAACCATTTTACAGCAAAGTAGGCGGCGACTGCAGTAAGTAAGATGGAGAGCCAGTTACCTATATTTAAAGCTTTCTGTACACTGTCGGTCTCCTTGTTGATTTTCACGAATACAGATGCGATGATGGAAAAGATGAGCCCCAAACCCGCAATCAGCATAGGCAATAACACCGGTGCCATACCGCCAAAGTTGTCAACAGATACGATTTCCTGTCCCAACACCATGGTTGCCAATATGGTCGCCACATAAGAACCAAATAAATCTGCTCCCATGCCTGCTACATCACCTACATTGTCTCCTACATTATCTGCAATAGTAGCAGGGTTTCTCACGTCATCTTCAGGAATGCCCGCTTCTACTTTTCCTACCAGGTCGGCCCCCACATCTGCAGCCTTGGTATAAATACCACCGCCAACTCTGGCAAACAGTGCAATACTTTCTGCTCCGAGAGAAAATCCTGCCAGTACTTCAATCGTCTTTTTCAATTCAGCAGCGGAACCCGCAGTTCCGGGATGTACAAATGTATGATACAACACGATGAATAAACCGCCGAGTCCGAATATGGCCAGACCTGCAACACCGAAGCCCATCACGGTGCCGCCTGTAAAGGATACTTTCAGCGCTTTCGCCAGACTGGTTCTTGCTGCCTGTGTAGTACGGACATTAGCTTTTGTAGCGATCCTCATGCCTATATATCCTGCAAAGGCAGAAAATACGGCTCCAAGCAAAAAAGCAATGGCAATGACGGGACTGGAATGTATCGGGGTGGAAGGTGTACCTTTCATGGTGCCTGACCATCCCAATAAAATGCCTGCAATAATCACAAAGTAGGTTAGTACTTTCCACTCTGCTTTCAGAAAAGCCATCGCACCATCGGCGATGTAGCCGGCCAGTTCAGACATGTTTTTGTCCCCGGCATCCTGCTTTGAAACCCAGGCACTTTGTATGGCCATTACAAGTATTCCAATTAACCCGAAAAGCGGAATAAAATAAATTAAGTTGTGCTGTAAAAAATTCATATGTTAGTTTATATTTGGTTGCAGGTTATTAAGATAGAGCGTTATACAAATTTAAGAGAGTTTCTCTCATTGCCAAATAAATCATCAATTGAATCAACCAGCAGAATACTAAAATAGGCCAGATGACCTTTTCTGCTATTTTTATTCTGATATTTTTAAATATCTTAGCCCATGATTCTAACGCAATTTAATTCAAATCACAAATAACAATATGAATAACGAAAATCAGGACAGCTCTTTTAAAAGGGAATTAGGACTTTTAGATGGTACAATGCTGGTTGTAGGATCAATGATCGGGTCTGGTATTTTTATTGTAAGTGCAGATATCGCCCGTCAGGTCGGGTCTGCCGGCTGGCTGATACTGATCTGGGTATTGTCTGGTTTGATTACTGTAATTGCTGCTGTGAGTTATGGAGAATTGAGCGCCATGTTTCCAAAAGCCGGCGGGCAATACGTTTATCTTAAAGAAGCATACAATAAGCTGATTGCATTTTTATATGGGTGGAGCTTTTTCGCTGTCATACAAACAGGTACCATTGCGGCTGTTGGTGTGGCCTTCTCCAAGTTTGCCTCTTATCTGTATGAGCCGCTGAGTGAAAAAAATATCTTGTTTCATATCCAGGGATTTGAATTCAGTGCTGCTCAGCTGGTTTCTATCGTGACTATAATTTTGCTGACTTATATCAATAGCCGCGGGGTTAAAAACGGAAAGATGTTGCAAACGATCTTAACGCTGATTAAAATACTTTCCCTTGCCGGACTGATTCTTGGAGGCTTTTTTATTGCTGCCAACACTGAGGTATGGGATGCCAACTGGGCTGATGCCTGGAATACGAGAGCATTCGATAAAGAGAGCGGATCCTGGATGGTGATAGGTGGAGGAGCCCTGCTTTCCGGTATTGCGGCATCCATGGTGGGATCTTTGTTTTCAAGTGATGCCTGGGTGGGTGTAACCTTCATCGCCGGAGAAATTAAAAATCCGCAGAGAAACGTGGGTCTCAGTCTTTTCCTGGGAACATTCATTGTCAGCGTCATTTATATTCTTGCCAATCTGATGTATATCTCCGTGATGCCCTTAAATGATATTGCTTTTGCAAAATCGGATAGGGTAGCAGTGGTAGCTGCACAATATATATTTGGTCCCATAGGAACTACGATCATTGCTTTAATGATTATGATATCAACTTTTGCCTGCAATAACGGATTAATTATGGCTGGTGCCAGGGTTTACTATACGATGGCCAATGATGGTCTTTTCTTTAAAAAAGCGGCCGAACTCAATCAATCAGGTGTTCCTGCCTGGGCACTTTGGTTTCAGTGTATCTGGGCTTCGGTACTGTGTCTGACCGGTAAATACGGAGCACTACTGGATTTCGTGATGATTATTGTGATCATTTTTTATATCCTGACCATCTATGGTATTTTTATCCTTAGAAAGAAAATGCCTGACGCTGAACGTCCTTATAAAGCGATTGGCTACCCTGTTCTTCCCTTCATTTATATTATTGTGGCGACTGCTATCTGTGTTGCCTTATTGATTACGCGACTAAACACCTGTGGCTGGGGAGTACTGATCATGCTGGCAGGAATTCCGGTATATTATTTTTCCAAACCTAAAGACGACACAGTTTTAAATTAAAAGCTGTATTTTTGCCAAAAAAAGAAGCAATTGGGAACTCCACTGGATTTAGGCATAAAAGGATATAATAATTACGGCACACACCTTAAAGAAAAATATAAAGGTCAGCGTGTGTTTAAGGTAATTGTTGATGGCGGGTTTACTTGTCCTAACCGTGATGGCAGTAAAGGTTACGGAGGCTGCACCTATTGCAATGTCGATTCCTTTACACCTGAACTTTCCAGAAAACTACCTACTGTCCGCGAACAACTGGAGCAGGGTATGGAGCGTGGAAAGGGTTTTTATAAAGCAGATAAATTCATTGTTTATTTTCAGCCCAATACCAATACTTATGCGCCGGTGCATTACTTGAAAATGATGTATGACGAAGCTTTGTCGATCAATACCGGGGATGTAGTCGGCTTTTCTGTAGGAACACGTCCGGATTGTATTGATGCAGAAAAGGTTGCCTTGCTGGAAAGTTACGCCGATCGCTTTGACGTAGATCTGGAGATGGGTATGGAATCGATTTATGATGATACCTTAGATCAGATTAACAGAGGTTGCAGTCACGCTGAATTTGTTGCTGCCGTTAAGTTGCTGGACAACAGTAAACTGGATTTATGTGTACATACTATTTTCGGTTTTCCCTGGGAAACTGAAGACATGATGCTCAATTATATCCATGAGATCAATAAATTTCCAAAGATCAAATTTGTTAAATTTCATCATTTACACATTGTTGAAGGCTCAATTATGGGTGCGAAATATAAAAAGGCACCATTTAAATTGTTCTCCCTTGAAGAATATACTGATTTATTATGTAAACTGATTCCCTTGCTCAGACCCGATGTTGTCATTCAGCGTTTATTTGGTATATCTGACTGGGATTTATTAATTGCGCCGAACTGGGGCTTGAATAAATCTGCTATTCAGACTTATATTGATAAAGAAATTGAGAAGAGAGGAATTATACAAGGTTCCGCTTATATTCCGGAAGCTGTAGTATAGTCTCCAAATAATTCGATCACTTTTTTCTTCCTGTAGTCAAATATCTGTTGTAGTTTATTTGCGACAAACAGGCTGTTGGCTATTCGGCCGAATATACCCATGGGTAAACCATATGTAAGGATGTCATTCATTTCGACGCCTCCCGGTATTTGTTTGAAATGGTGCTGATGGTGCCAGAATTGATATGGGCCAAATCTCTGTTCATCAATAAAGTACTGCTGGTCAGCCACCTGAGTGATTTCTGTCATCCAGTTCAGTTTAATACCTGCCAGCGGGGAAACTTTATATGTGATAATCATTCCCGGGTACATCTTCTCTTCCTGGTTTAGCTCTGAGGTGACCGTAAAGGCCATTTCTTTGGGCGTAATCTTCGCAAGATTCATTGGGGATGAAAAAAAATCCCATGCCTCGGCAACACTGACCGGAACACTTTGAGAGAATTTAAGATGATATGCTTGCATAGATAATATGAGGTGTCCAGATGAATGGATATCTCTTATAAACAGAATGTTGATAAAAATGTTTATAATTTTTTTTATTTAATCTTCAAAAATGAGTTTCGCATAATTTCTTGAGTTTTTTTAAAATTACCGTTAAAAAATGCTTTTTGGAAAGGATAAAATCAAAAAATCGCAAAATGTAAACGATTTCTCATTGTATAAATGTAAAATAACAGCCGAAAATTCTTTTTGTTTTGAATATTATGGGTCAAATATTGTAAAAAGTTCAATTTTATTTGTATTTTCATAATTCAAAGCATTAAAAACTATTTTTTAAACCAAAAAATCAAGTAATTATGAGTAAAATTTTATTTAAACAGGTCATCCCCTTTGCTATCTTGGCGATAGTAGCAATTGCGGCATTATTTATACCCCTGCATCCGAATTTTGATGAGGGTAAATATAATGCTTCTGATATTGCCTGGATATTAGTTGCAACTGCAATGGTGTTTTTAATGACACCGGGATTAGCATTTTTCTATGGCGGTATGGTTCACAGAAAAAATGTACTTTCTACGATGATCAAAAGTATCGTATCTGCAGGTGTAATCAGTGTACTTTGGGTAGTTGTTGGTTTTAGTCTTGCCTTTGGAGACAGCATTAATGGATTGATCGGTAATCCTTCAACCTTTATGTTCTTTCAGGGTGTAAATTCAGGTCCGGCCTGGAGTCTTGCCCCAACCATACCGCTTACTTTATTTGCTCTTTTTCAATTGATGTTTGCCATCATCACACCAGGACTGGTAGTTGGTGCTGTGGCGGAGCGTATTCGCTTTACATCTTATATTTTATTTATTGTTTTATTTGCAATTTTCGTGTACTCACCGCTGGCACACTGGACCTGGCATCCTGACGGCATCCTGTTTAAAATGGGTGTCCTGGATTTTGCTGGTGGTACAGTTGTACATATCTCTGCTGGTATGGCCGCCCTTGCCGGTGCCATCGTATTGAAAAGAAGAAGAGTTCACCAGGACCATCAGGAAATACCTCCTGCAAATATTCCTTATGTATTGATCGGTACAGGTTTATTATGGTTCGGTTGGTTCGGCTTTAACGCTGGATCTGCATTAGGCGCGAACAGTCTTGCGGTATCAGCTTTCGCAACAACAAATATTGCGGCAGGTGCTGCCGGTCTTTCATGGATGTTCTTTGATGTATTGAGAGGTAAAAAACCTTCTGTACTGGGATTCTGTATCGGTGCAGTTGTTGGTCTCGTGGCCATTACTCCGGGTGCTGGTTTTGTAGCTATTCCACAAAGTATATTTATCGGTGCTGCTGCGGCTATTATATCTAATCTTGCTGTAGTATGGAAATCAAAAACCAGTCTGGATGATACTTTAGATGTATTCCCTTGTCATGGTGTAGGTGGGATAGTTGGTATGCTGCTTACTGGTGTGTTCGCGACTAAAACGGTTAACTCTGCAGGTGTTGACGGATGGTTTTACGGAAATCCGGATTTCTTCTTTACACAATTGAAAGGTGTGGTGATTGTAGCTGTATTCAGCTTTGTTGTTTCATTCATCATCTTCAAACTGGTTAATCTGATTCAGCCAATTCGTGTAACTTCTGAAGAAGAAGAATTAGGACTAGATGCAAGTCAGCACAACGAAAAATACTCTCAGGGTACTTTAGTAGTTGCTTCTACAGGTGCGGAAATGGACCACAATCCGTAACCTGTATTCAATCGTCTAAATTATCAACCTCAACCAAAACTAATATGAAATTAAGATCACTCTTCACAATTTCTGCCCTGTCAATGAGCGCAGCCACTTACGCTCAGGAAACTACAACTTCTTCACCTCTGCAGATCTCCGGATCTGCAGATACTTATTATAAGTACGATTTTTCTAAAAAACAGAATATCGGTACCAGTTTTGCGAACGATCAAAACTCTGTTTCTTTGGGTATGATTGACCTTGCCCTGAAAAAAACAACTGGTAAAGCTTCGTTTGTAGGTGAATTGTCTTTTGGGCCAAGAGGTCAGTATGCTTCTATACCGACAGGTGATGCTACAGATGACAGGAATTCTTTTCATATTCAGAATTTATATACATCTTACGCTTTTACTGATAAATTTTCAATGACAGCAGGTTATATGGGTACGTTTATCGGATATGAAGTGATTGCGCCAACCGGCAATTACAATTATTCGACTTCTTATCTTTTTACGAGCGGCCCGTTTCAGAATGCCGGAATCAAGGCCAACTACACATTTTCGCCCAAAGTGGCTTTAATGGTAGGCCTGTTCAATGACTGGAATGTATATAGTGACGATAATGGCGTTTCGCATTTTGGTGCACAGTTAACGTTGTCTCCTGTTGAAGGATGGACCGCTTATCTGAACGTATTAACTGGCAAATCTGCCGGAGCACCTGGAACGGGTTCAATTTATGACCTGACTACCTCTTACCAGGTGACGGAGAGTGTAAAACTTGGACTGAATGCTGCAGATTATTCCATCTCCAATGATAATGGCGGATATAGCGGTGTTGCATTGTATGCACAAAATGCGTTCACCACTAATTTCTCTTTAGGTTTAAGAGGGGAGTATTTTAAATCCAAGTCAGATGTAAACGCCGCTACAATATCCACTGTTCCTCCCGGGGAGTCAGTAGTGGCATTAACTTTATCAGCTAACCTGAAAGCCGGAGGATTAACATTTATCCCGGAGATCAGATTTGATAATGGATCATCATCTCAATTCATTAAGAACAATCTCGATCCAACAAAAACTGCTTCCCAATTCTCATTAGCTGCTGTATATGCTTTTTAAATTTGATACCTCTAAAAACATCCATCAGATCGTAAGATCTGGTGGGTTTTTATTTATAATGACTGTTTTGTTCTGTCTGCCCGTATTGGCACAGACCAGTACCGTGGCGGAGCTGATGCCGCTTGATGAGAGAGGGAAATATATTTATTATGAAGTGGTAGAAAAAAATACGGCGCCTGCCGATTCCCTGCAAATCAGGGCGAAAGAATTTTTAAACGCAAAAAAACTGGATGGGGTAAAATCGAATAAAGATCAGCTCACTGCGTCGGGTAAATTTTTGATCAGTAAAACGGCTTTTGTGCTCACCCGCCCGTCTGGCGAAGTGCTGTATAATTTTGTATTTGAAATCAAAGAAGGGAAATACAGATTCTGGATGACTGACTTTGCTTTTATCGCGTATAAGCGAGACCGGTATGCTAATTACGTTCCGGCAACTGTTAAAGGCATTCCGCTGGAAAGAGAGCCTGGAAAGTTAAATGCAGCTGAATGGACATCCTATATCGCTGCGGCAAGTAAACAAGCAGATTTATTTGCGAAGGACTTTAAACAGTATTTGTCTGCAGGCAAAAAAATAGTGGTTCAGCCCAAAGCAAAGCCATCTGTTTCTACAAAAAGCTGGTAGTTATCAAAAACTAATGCACCATTTTATCTGCACAGGTAGAACTGGCAAAAGCTTCCGGTTTAGCTTTGAAAATAAATCCCATGCTCAGGATATAACCCATTGCTTCATTTAATGCCTTGTTGGATTTAAACATAGGATTGGTATTGATATCCGCATGTACCTCCAGGTCTACATCATACAAATCAAGCAGATCGCAAACTGCATAAGCGGTTTCAATTGATTTTTGTACTTCAATCAGCATTCTTTCCTTGATGCTCATTTTCTGGGTCGTTTTCTCCTGATGGATATACATAAATCCGCCATGGTGTTCTCGGAGCAAGACGATCACCGTTGCAAAATCTGTCAGCGGACCTTTAACCTGTGAATCTGTTCCTATACAAACTTTCAAATGATAGCCGTTTTCAGTTTCCCTGATAATCGCTTGTTCTACTTCTTCTATAATTGACGAATGGATGATTTCGCCATTGAATTTTTTCCAGGTCATACGTTAAGGTGTTAGATAAACAACCCGTAATCAGGTTTCCTAAAAATAAGGTCTTTACATTAAAGATACGTTAAATATTTGTTGTTTATTTACTAACAATCAGGCTATTGCTAACAAATTGCCCGGCTGTGTGACATGTAATTTCAACCTCCTTTTTCCTCAGGAAAACAAAAAAGGAAAACAATCCTCAGCAGGAAAAGTTATTTATAGTATAATATGGTAAACAAGACAGTAATAATATCAAATCGCTTACCCGTTAAAATAGTAGAACAAGACGGGGAATATCTCCTTAGTCCGAGTGAAGGAGGATTAGCCACAGGCTTAGGCTCAGTTTATAAAAAGGGCGGTAACATCTGGATCGGATGGCCCGGAATTGATGTCCCGGAAGACCGGCAGGAAGAAGTGACCAAACAACTGGCTGAATTAAACCTGATCCCGGTTTTTTTAAGTGCAGAAGAAATCAATCTCTATTACGAAGGATTTTCCAATGAAGTATTGTGGCCCGTATTCCACTATATGGTTACCTATGCAAACTTTGAACAAAACTATTGGGATTTCTACAAAAGTGTAAACCGTAAATTTCAGGAAGCAACGCTTGCCCATTTGAATGAAGGGGATACGATCTGGATACATGATTACCAGCTGTTGCTGTTACCTTATATGATCAGAAAAGCTCAGCCGAATGTAA
Source organism: Pedobacter sp. MR2016-24 (assembly GCF_026239655.1). Lineage (GTDB taxonomy): Bacteria > Bacteroidota > Bacteroidia > Sphingobacteriales > Sphingobacteriaceae > Pedobacter. The sequence goes on from NZ_JAPIVO010000001.1 coordinate 914,283, forward strand.
TCATCGGTTTCTTTCAGCATATCCCTTTTCCTTCTTATGAGATTTTCAGGTTAATTCCCTGGAGAGAGGAACTGATTAGCGGGATGTTTGGGGCCGACTTATTAGGTTTCCATACTTTCGATGATGTCAGACATTTTCTGAGTGCCGCATCCAGATTATCGGGTGCAAAAATTTCTGATAACGTGATTACGCATAATGACAGACAAATTGTTGTAGAGTCATTCCCGATGGGTATAGATGCGGAGAAATTTGAGAATCTGATTGGAGATTCTCTGGTAAAGGAATATGTAGAGTCATTTAAAGAGTCCGTTCAGGACCGGAAGGTGATTGTGACAATAGACCGGCTGGATTACAGCAAGGGTATTCTACAGCGGTTACAGGCCTATGAATTGTTATTGCAGGTGCATCCTGAGTATGTAGATAAATTATCATTGTATATGATTGTTGTTCCCTCCAGAGACACTGTTCCCCAGTATAAAGAATTAAGGGATCAGATTGATCAGCTGGTGGGAAATATCAATGCACGTTTCAGGACACTGAACTGGCTACCTGTTCATTATTTTTACCGTTCATTTCCAATAGAATTTTTATCGGCGCTCTATTCCTCTGCCCATATATGTCTTGTTACGCCTATGCGTGACGGGATGAACCTGGTGAGTAAAGAGTACGTAGCCAGCAGGACAGATGACACGGGTGTACTGATCTTAAGTGAGATGGCAGGTGCCTCAAAAGAGTTAAATGATGCATTGATCGTTAATCCTAATAATATAGGTGATGTAATGAATGCGATTGTTAAGGCAGTCAGCATGCCGCTGGAGGAACAAAAGAGGCGCATGCATGTTATGCGGGGGTTGGTTAAAAAATTTGATATACACCTTTGGGTGAAAAATTTTATGGATAAGTTAGAAGAAGTGAAACAGATGCAGGAGTCGTTATTAACTAAACATGCAGTAGTTGCAGTAAGAGAAGAAATTGGAAGAGCCTATACAGGGGCAGCAGACAGGTTTATTTTTCTTGATTATGACGGTACACTGGTCGGTTTCAATGGAGATATTGACAGGGCTTCGCCTGACGAGGAATTGTATCAGATTCTTGAAAATTTATCTGCAGATCCGGCAAACAGGGTAGTCATCATCAGCGGTCGCAGACACGAAACACTGGAAGAATGGTTTGGTCACCTGAAACTGGATTTAATTGCAGAACATGGTGCCTGGCAGAAACATTATCAGGAGGAATGGAAATCATTGCCTTTACTGACTGACAAGTGGAAACATGAGGTCAGGACAGTATTGGATACTTATACTGACAGAACTCCTGGATCATTTATTGAGGATAAAAGTTACTCCCTGGTATGGCATTACCGGAAAGTTGAAGAAGGGCTGGGCGAATTGAGGGCTAATGAAATCATCAATCACCTGAAAGTGACTGTAGCAGATAAAGGACTTCAGCTGATGCCCGGGAATAAAGTCATAGAATTTAAGAATATTGAAGTCAATAAAGGAAAGGCCGCACTAAACTGGCTTTATGGAAATCATCCCGATTTTATTATTGCCTTCGGCGATGACCATACAGATGAAGACATCTTTAAGGCATTACCGGATGAAGCTTATACCATCAAGGTTGGTAGTAATATTTCGGCAGCGAAGTATTATCTGAGGAATTTTGTAGAAGTAAGGGACTTTTTAAGAACACTTTATGCAGCAACACCGCATAGGGTATAAGTAAAAAATCCCTTTGAATATTTGGACAGGCCTGTTTTCTTAAAAGAATACAGGCCTGTCCAGTTTAATTGCTATTCTATGTGCAGCGTTCATTAAGCCTACATGACTATAAGCTTGCGGGAAATTACCCCACTGACTGCCATCGTTCTCATCAATGTCTTCAGCAAACAGATCAAGATGATTACCATATTGAACCAGAGACTCAAATTCTCTTACCGCGTCATCCACTCTTCCTACAATAGCCAAAGCCTCTACATACCAGAATGCACAGATCAGAAAAGTAGTTTTGGGTTTTCCAAAATCGTCAGTATGGCGATAACGGTAGAACAGACCATTTTTGCCCTTTAATTCCTGCTCCAGTGCAATCAGGTGGTCTTTAGCCCGCTGAGAGTCCGGATCAAGATAATTCATTAAGATCAGCTGTAAAGTACTCGCATCAAGATGGGCACTGCCCACAGCATGGTTATATACTTTTCGCTCTTCATCATAACAAGCCTCTATATGTGCAGCAGCACGGTCCATCAAACTTTGTGCACGTTCTGCAAACTCCTGGTTCCCGATAGTTGTTGCCATTTTCAAAGCCGCTTTTGCACCTGCCCACTGAAACAGGTTGGTATAACAGTGCATGTTGGCGAGGTTTCTGAATTCCCAGATACCTGCATCTTTCTCGTTAATCGTATGCTCTATCTTGCGGAGCAGGTAATCCAGCCATTTGGTAGAATCTTTACGCTCACTATAAATAAACCTGCTATCAGTATATAAAGGCAGCATGGAAATCAATACCTGTCCGTAGATATCATTCTGAATATGCTCATAGGCCTGATTTCCTACACGTACAGGCTGATTGCCCATATACCCTTTCAGGTTAGTCAGGATCCGTTCCGTTAATACTCTTTCTCCGGCGATTCCGAAAAGCGGTTGATAGCGTTCATCATCTCTGAACGAGATATCGGTGATATAGTTAAAGTAACGCTCCATCTCTTCGAAATGTCCGATATGATTTAGTGCCGTAATCACGTAATAGGTATCACGCATCCAGCAGTAACGGTAATCCCAGTTACGCGTGCTTCCCGGTGATTCCGGTAAACTTGTTGTACTTGCTGCAATGATTGCTCCTGTATCTTCATACTGATGTATTTTCAAAACCAGTGCAGATCTGATAACGAGCGACTGATGAAAACCAGCGATAGTGGAATGTTTAATCCAGGTTCTCCAGTATTTCCTGGTCTCAATCAAAAAACGTTCGGCAGTACTTTCAATTGGGGCTTCAAGTTTGTATCCATAGGTAAGGATCAGGTATTTTGTGTCATTCAGGGCAAAATACTTCTCATCTTCGATATATGACAGTGAGATATTACTGCTCAGCTGCATATCATTCTCATCACCAGTAAAAGCGATGTGGTTACTTCCTCTGGAACCGGTTTGTTTTCCTTCTCCATAATCAAAAACAGGTCTGCAACTTACTTTAACTCTTGGATTACCCTCTATAGGTTCTATTTTACGGATCAGCATCAGTGGTTTATAGAATCTTTCATACTGATGAAAACGTGGTGCAAAATCTGTTATTCTGTATTTACCTTCGTCATTGCTGATTTCTGTAACTAATATATTTGTGTTTTCCAGATAATTTTGCTCAGATGTATATTCGCCGTGAGGAAGAATAGAAAATTCTCCGCCGGCCTCTTTATCCAATAATCCTCCGAATACAAAAGAACTATCAAATCTTGGCCAGCATAACCAATCTATATTTGTATTTTTATTCACGTGAGCAAGGAAAGCGCAGTTTCCGATGATGCCTGTCTGGTAGGTGTGTCTCTCCATTAATGTATGAGGTGTTTATTGTAATCTAATAAGATTAGAACAACTTACCTCCTTATTTGTTGTATAAATGGTTTAACATATATAAAAAAATAGCATGAACACAGAACTCATTCAGGAATTCTATTTGCTTCAGCAAAGCAGGTCGAATGCAAAATATCAGGATATGTTATCAGAAAAAGTCTATTCCCCTATTCAGGAAGCCAATAAAAATGTGACTTCATGGATGTCTAAAAGAGGAAAGATGCTGATGAAACTCGAAACAAAGGTGCAGCTTACCATGAGAATCCTGCAGCGGAAATTCCTTAAGTTCTAATCCTTCGCTTTTAGGGACATTCTTATCTTAATTCCCTTATCTTTGCGCCATGATGGTAGAAAAGGTATTGGGCAATTTAAAAATTGCTTCTCTTAATGAAATGCAGCAGGCGGCAGTCGCTGCGGCTGGTAAGGAGAAAGATGTGGTTTTGCTTGCACCTACGGGTTCTGGTAAAACACTGGGATTTTTATTGCCTGTATTATCGCATCTGAATGCTGAATCAAAAGGTGTACAGACTTTAATTCTTGTACCTTCAAGGGAACTTGCTTTACAAATTGAGCAGGTTTTTAAACAAATGGGAACCGGATTTAAGGTAAACTGCTGCTATGGCGGGCATCCTGTACGAACAGAGAAAAATAATTTCGAGCAGCCTCCTGCAGTGCTGATCGGTACGCCTGGTAGAATTGCCTACCATTTGAGAAAGGAAAATTTTGATGAGTCTGCTATCACTACACTCGTACTTGATGAATTTGACAAGGCACTGGAATTCGGTTTTCAGGAAGATATGGCTTATATCATCAGCAACCTGAAATCACTTAAGCAGCGTATACTGACGTCGGCAACTGCAATGGATGCGATTCCTGATTTCACAGGCGTCTCTAAACCGATCAACATCGATTTTCTAAAGGATGTAAAGGTGGTGCCGGATTTGAAAATGAAAAAGGTGCTGACTACTGCAGAAGATAAACTGGATACGCTTTTCGAATTGATTTGTAAAATCGGGGAGAAAACAATGCTTATTTTCTGCAACCACAGGGAGACGGTAGACCGGATCAGCGATTTATTAATTGATAAGGATCTGGCGCACGATATTTTTCATGGTGGTATGGAACAGGATGAGCGTGAACGTGCCCTGCTGAAATTCAGGAACGGCAGTATCAAGATATTAATTACTACTGACCTGGCTTCCCGCGGTCTGGATATTCCTGAGGTAGGGTCTATCATTCATTACCAGTTACCCTATACAGAAGATGCTTTTCTTCACCGGAATGGTCGCACCGCACGTATGAATGCAAAGGGCAGTGCTTATCTGATGATTGCAGATGATGAAAAGTATCCATTTCTAAAAAGTGATATTGAGACTGAAAAACTTACCGGTAAATATGATTTACCAAAAGATAGTCAGTGGCAGACGCTCTACATCGCAGCCGGTAAAAAAGACAAGATCAATAAAATTGATATCGTTGGATTGTTATTGAAAAAGGGTGGATTGCAAAAGGAAGATGTAGGTCTGATAGAAGTGAAAGATCAGAGTTCTTATGTTGCCGTTAAACGGAAGATGGTAAATAAGGTACTTTCTGCGCTTAACAATGAGAAGATCAAGAACAAAAAGGTTAAAATAGAAATAGCAATGTAATTATGAGTAACAATGACATCTTAAAAAAACTTCGTGTAGCGCTGGAGCTCAATAATGAAGACATTATACATATATTAGGTCTTGTCAATTTTAAAGTGACTAAAAGTGAACTGGGCTCATTTTTCAGAAGTGAGGATCACCCTAATTTTAAACCTTGCGGGGATCAGATCCTGCGTAATTTTCTGAATGGACTGGTAATCTTTAAGAGAGGACCAAGACCTGAGAAAGCTGCAGCTACGCCGATAGATTAGTACATAATTCTTTAACAACTGTAGAAATTTTAATATCTTCTTTAAAAATCTGTAAGATTAATAAGACAAACCACTATACTTGTGAAAAAGAGCATAGGTTTGCATTCTTGCCTGGTAAGATATGCTATGATACCAGGCTAAAAAATGGATTGCAGGGTAAATGGTTAAGTTTTTGAAAATTCCTATACATTCTTTCTGCTGCATCATCCTGTTATGTGCGCTGATACTGAGTTGTTCGGTCGCCCGTGCCCAGAACCAACGCAGACTTAACGGACTAGTGCTTGACTCTCTTAAGCAGGCAGTTCCGGGTGCCGATGTATATCTCATCGCAGATAAAGATACCCTTAACACCATCACAGATAATAATGGTAAATTTTCATTTGCCGGTTTTGGGGCGAGCCGGATTTCCTTACTGATCATGAGCGTAGGTTTCCGTCCTTATAACAAATCGTTTAGCTACAAAACAGATCAATTTGTTATGGTTCTTGATCCTATTTCACTGGTGCCTGAGTCAAAGCTGCTAAATGAGGTGGTTATCAGTAATAAAGATCTTCCTATAAGGATAAAAAAAGATACCATAGAATATAATGCCTCTTTTTATCAGACTGCTGAGAATGACAGGGTAGAGGATCTGCTGAGGCTATTGCCGGGAGTAGAAATTGATGCGGCTGGAAATGTGACCACTATGGGTAAGCCACTGCTGAAACTAAGAGTAAATGGAGAGGATTTTTTTACCAGTAGCGTGAAAGATTTTATGAACCAGCTTCCTGCAAATGTGATTGACAAGCTGCAGATCATTAACGATTACGGTGATGAGGCCAACTTTACAGGAATTAAAAACGGTGAACCTCAGAAAATGCTGAATCTGGTAACAAAGGAGGGGCAGAATAAAGGAACGTTCGGAAATATTGCATCAAGTGGCGGAACAAATGACCGTTATGGTCTGGCCCTCAATGGAAACCTATGGCAGGACAGTAAGCAAGTAGGTGTAAATGCCAGCTCCAACAATACCAACAATGAAGCGGGAATCAATACTACGGCTACTACAGGGATCAGTTATAGAGATAAATTGGCAAACGGCCTTACTGCAAGTGCGGGATATAGTTATGCCTATAATAAGAATTTATCCAGGCAGCTTAATTTTATTGAAACCATCAATCCCCGGGGGGGCACTATCTTTAACAGATCTGAGTCTGCCAGTAATGCTGAGGACAACAACCATAATATCAATTTTAATGTTCAGTCCATTGCCAGCAAAAGCTATTTTCAGGCTTCACTCACCGGATCAATGTCCAACCGTAACCGTGATGGAAATGTTTTGTCCAGTCAGACAGGTTTAATTTTTCAGGATCTTAACAGTAATAATTCTGCGAATTCAGAAGTGCCTAATATCAATGGCAATTTTGTCTGGGCCCGTAGTATGGAAAAACCCGGCAGGAGCATGTCGGCCGGAATTGATCTGACCAGTGGTATCAACCAGGTGAATGAAGATCTTCGTAATCAGATTACCAATTATAATATAGATAATGACCTTTCACCTGAAATTCTTTCCGTGAACAGACTGGTGGAGACAGAAAACAGGACGAACAGCATGACTGCGGATTTCAGGTACAGTGAACCAATAGGAGCAAGTCAGGATTCAGCGATCAAAAAAAATATAGATTTTTCTTATTTTTTCTCCCTTAACAATACCAGAAACAGTTTTAATACCAGGGCATTTGACGATCAGGGTAACGTAAATCTTGTGGATTCCTTAAGTTCTCTTTATTCCTCTTCCTTTATTTTGCAGCGATTTGCTGTCAGTTACAGATATCAGTCTGCCCGCTTAAATTATAGTCTTGGGATCACAGCACAACCAAGTCAGCTTACCGGGCAATACAGAGGCAATGAAACCAGGATTAATCATACAGAACTTAATTTGTCGCCCATCATCAACCTGAGTTATAATATATCCGACTGGGAAAATCTGTCTTTCGTTTACACCGGGAGTAATACTGCACCAGATTTCTATCAGTTGCAACCCGTACCAAATATCAGCAACCTGCAGAATGTAGTGATCGGTAATCCCAACCTTAAATCCAGTTTTACCCATTCAGGTAATTTGACCTATCAGCATACCAATGCGATCAATGGGTCAACTTTTCAACTGGGTCTGGCAGCATCTGTATTACGCGATCAGGTGGTCAGTAATGTGGTGTTAACGCAGGACACTTTAAAAAGTCTGGAAACCAGATTTGAGAATGCAAATGGCGCATATTCGCTGGGAAGTATGTATTCTTTTGCGGTTCCTTTTGCAAAGAATAAATTCAATGCAGAACTGCGCGGCACTTTTGATTACAACAACAGCATTTCCTTTGCGGAATACCTGTTAAATAAAAACAGGAGTATTGCTTTCTCACAATCTTTGAGGTTAAAAATGAATCTCCGTCGTCTTACAATGGGTGCAGCAGCAAGTTATAACTATAACAGCAACCGGTATTCTATTGCCTTGTTAAAATTGAGAAATGTAGAGACCTGGCAGTTTAACCTGAACAGTCGCGCCTTTTTTGGGAAAGGCTTCTCCGCGATACTGGATTTTTCCAAGAGAATAAACTCTGGTTATGCTTTATATGTATCGAATCCATTGCTGATCAATACCAGCATTGAAAAAACATTGTTTAAAAATAAGCAGGCTACACTTGCTTTGCATGCATATGACCTGCTGAATCAGGGTAATAATCTAACCAGAATAATAACTGATAACTCAATCACTGATAGTAAGTTCAATCAAATTACCAGGTATTTTCTGGTTAGTTTTAATTATCGTTTACAGAACTTCGGTAAAAAAAAATAGGATTTAAACCAGTTTCTTGTATTTAATTCTGTGTGGCGTTACATCTCCTAAACGTTTCTTGCGGTTTTCTTCGTAATCGCTGTAATTTCCTTCAAAGAAGTAAACCTGTGAATTTCCTTCAAACGCAAGGATGTGTGTACAAATACGGTCCAGGAACCATCTATCGTGACTAATCACAACAGCACAGCCTCCAAAGTTTTCGAGGGCTTCTTCCAGTGCACGTAAGGTGTTCACATCAATATCATTCGTGGGCTCATCCAGTAATAAGACATTTGCTCCTTTTTTCAGCGTAATGGCTAAATGTACCCGGTTTCGCTCACCACCAGAAAGTATGCCTACCTTTTTCTGCTGATCGCCACCATTGAAGTTAAATTTGGATACATAAGCTCTTCCGTTGGCAGTTTTATTACCCAGCTGGATATTATCCAAACCGTCAGTGATATTTTCATATACTGTTTTCTCCGGATCAAGATCGTTGTGCATCTGGTCCACATAACCCAAAGCTACAGTTTCGCCGACCCTGAAAGTACCTTCATCAGGCGTTTCCTGTTCAGTAATCAAGCGGAATAAAGTAGTTTTTCCTGCACCATTTGGCCCAATAATACCTACTATCCCCGCCGGAGGTAAAGAAAAACTCAGGTTTTCGAATAATATCTTATTTCCATAAGACTTAGTTACATTATTCGCTTCAATCACAACATTTCCTAAGCGCGGACCAGCGGGAATAAATAACTCCAGCTTGTCTTCGCGTTCTCTGGAATCTTCCGATGCCAGTTTATCATAATTTGATAAACGTGCTTTAGATTTTGCATGCCTTGCTTTTGGTGCCATACGTACCCATTCCAGCTCACGTTCCAGCGTTTTCTGGCGTTTGCTTTCTGTTTTTTCTTCCTGTGACAGGCGTTTTGCTTTTTGGTCTAACCATGAAGAATAATTTCCTTTCCATGGAATACCTTCCCCACGGTCAAGTTCCAGAATCCATCCGGCTACGTTATCCAGGAAGTATCTATCATGGGTTACTGCAATTACGGTACCTTTATATTCTTTAAGGAATTGCTCCAGCCAGTCGATGCTCTCTGCATCAAGGTGATTCGTTGGCTCATCAAGTAGTAATACATCCGGTTCCTGCAATAACAGCCGGCACATGGCTACACGGCGGCGTTCACCTCCGGATAACACACCGATTTTCGTTTCAGGATCCGGGCAGCGCAGGGCGTCCATTGCCCGTTCCAGTTTATTGTCCAGTTCCCAGGCGTTCACTGCATCAATTTTGTCCTGCAGTTCTCCCTGTTTTATCATCAGCTTATCCATCACATCGGCATTTTCATAAACCTCAGGAAGGCCAAACTGCTCATTGATGGCTTCGTATTCTTTTAAGATTGCGGTAATTTCGGCAACACCTTCTTCTACAACTTCTCTTACTGTTTTATTTTCATCTAATTCTGGCTCCTGAGCTAAATATCCAACAGTATATCCGGGAGAAAATACAACTTCACCCTGAAATGCTTTATCAATTCCGGCGATAATCTTTAATACGGAAGATTTACCAGAGCCATTGAGTCCGATTACACCAATCTTTGCACCATAGAAAAAGGAAAGATATATGTTTTTTAGTACTTGTTTTTGAGGAGGATAAATCTTATTCACCCCCGCCATTGAAAAAATTATTTTTTCGTCAGCCATAATTGGTTTTTGTATTTGCCTAAATCGCAGGATTGCGAATCAAGCTTGATAAAATCAAATGATCCAGCTGTATGGCTGGAAAATATCAGCGCAAATATAAATAATCCCTATGTAGAAATCCAATTACGGCCTGCCATTTTAGTACTAAAATTAAACCTTTAGATACAAAATGACAGGTACATATTTGTTAAGAAATCATTACAAATTATCGACAATTGTATGTCTCCTGATGATGATATTTATGTCAATGATTATTTAAATACTTATCAGGCTAGTTTTTAATAATTCGGGATCAATAAAATATTATTGGTATTCGTGTCAAAAGTTAGTAAGTTTAGTGAAATAACGTCAGCTGCTAAATCTTTGTAAGTCTATATGGCGTAATTGTTGATAAATTAAATCAGATTGGTAGCGCTTATTTATAAACAAATTGTATAGTTTAGGGCGTTCCCGTTTTAGAAAAGGTATATATGGAAGCTAAATTTTCACCACAAGTAAAAGACGTGATTTCGTTTAGCAGGGAAGAAGCCCTGAGATTAGGTCACGATTACATAGGCGCTGAACATCTTTTGTTAGGTCTGATTCGCGAAGGCGATGGTATGGCCATCAAAATATTGAAATCACTGGGTGTTGATACATCTAAATTACGTCGTTCAATCGAAGAAGCTGTAAGAGGTACTTCGAGTGTGACGGTTAATTTAGGCAATATCCCATTGACTAAGCAAGCCGAAAAAGTTTTAAAAATCACCTACCTTGAAGCTAAGATCTTCAAGAGCGATCTGATTGGTACAGAGCATTTGTTATTGTCTATTCTGCGTGATGATGACAATATTGCTTCTCAGATTTTATTACAATACAGCATTAACTACGAAGTTTTCAAACAGGAAGTAGAAGTAAATAAAAACGGTTTCAGAGATGAAACTCAGAACAGTGCTTCAACTGGTGGTGATGACGATTATCGTGAAGAAGAGAGCTTCAGCAGCCCTAAGAAAGTTTCTGATATCAAATCTAAAACTCCTGTATTGGATAATTTCGGTAGAGATTTAACCAAAGCAGCGGAAGAAGGACGTCTTGATCCGATAGTTGGAAGAGAGAAAGAAATTGAACGTGTTTCCCAGATTTTATCCAGACGTAAAAAGAACAATCCGATATTGATAGGTGAGCCCGGTGTTGGTAAATCCGCAATTGCGGAAGGTTTGGCATTACGCATCGTTCAGCGTAAGGTATCGCGTGTTTTATTCAATAAACGTGTAGTAACATTAGATCTTGCTTCTTTGGTTGCAGGTACTAAATATCGCGGACAGTTTGAGGAACGCATGAAAGCGGTAATGAACGAACTGGAAAAATCTACTGATGTGATTTTATTCATTGATGAGATCCATACTATTGTTGGTGCTGGTGGAGCTTCCGGCTCACTTGATGCATCGAACATGTTCAAACCTGCATTGGCAAGAGGAGAAATACAATGTATAGGAGCAACTACTTTAGATGAGTATCGTCAGTATATCGAGAAAGATGGTGCATTAGACCGTCGTTTTCAGAAAGTGATGATCGAACCTGCTACGCCTGATGAGACTATCGAAATACTAAACCGTATTAAAGAGAAATATGAGGATCACCATGGTGTAACTTATACTGATGAAGCGATCAATGCTTGTGTGGCATTAACTTCGAGGTATATTACCGACAGGTTCCTTCCTGATAAAGCGATTGATGCTTTGGATGAGGCTGGTTCAAGAGTGCATTTAACGAACATTCATGTTCCTGAAAACATCATTGATATCGAAAATAAAATTGAAGATATCAAAGTTGAAAAAAATAAAGTTGTTAAAAGTCAGAAGTATGAAGAGGCAGCGAAACTGAGAGATACAGAGAAAAATCTCTTAGAAGAACTGGAGCGCGCTAAAGCAGAGTGGGAAGCAGAAACCAAAACTAAACGTTATGTGGTATCTGAAGACAATGTAGCTGAAGTAGTTTCGATGATGACTGGTATTCCTTTACAGCGTGTTGGACAGACAGACAGTATTAAGTTACTGAATATGTACGAGACCGTGGCAGAGAAAATTATTGGTCAGGATGATGCCATTAAAAAACTGACTAAAGCTATCCAACGTACAAGAGCGGGCTTAAAAGATCCAAAAAAACCTATAGGTTCATTTATATTCTTAGGTCCTACAGGAGTTGGTAAAACAGAATTGGCCAAAGAATTAGCCAGATTCATGTTTGATAGTGATGATTCACTGATTCAGATTGACATGTCTGAATACATGGAGAAATTTGCTGTATCACGTTTAGTGGGAGCGCCTCCGGGATATGTAGGTTATGAAGAAGGTGGTCAGTTAACTGAAAAAGTACGTCGTAAACCATATGCTGTAATTCTTTTGGATGAGATTGAAAAAGCTCACCCTGATGTATTCAATATATTACTGCAGGTTTTAGATGAGGGACAACTGACTGATAGTTTAGGTCGTAAAGTTGATTTTAGAAATACAATCATTATCATGACCTCAAATATCGGTGCCCGTCAGCTGAAAGATTTTGGTCAGGGAGTAGGTTTCTCTACTGCAGCTAAAACTAATCAGGTTGATGCACATTCAAGAGGGGTGATTGAGAACGCATTGAAACGTGCTTTTGCACCTGAGTTCTTAAACCGTGTTGATGATGTTGTTGTATTCAATACCCTGGGTAAAGATGAGATCTTCAAAATTATTGATATAGAGTTGAAATCATTATTTGGCCGTGTACATAACTTAGGTTATGAGATCAAATTAACTGATGTAGCTAAAGAATTTATTGCTGATAAAGGTTTCGACAGTAACTTTGGTGCGCGTCCGTTGAAACGTGCGATTCAAAAATATCTTGAAGATCCTATTGCTGAAGAAATCCTTAAAGGAGAAATCAATGATGGTGATACTTTAGAGATTGACTACAATAAAGAGACAGATTTGATTGTTGTAGAGAATAATACTCCAGGTAAAAAGAAGAAAAGAGAAGCTTAGGTTTTATTTGCTTCGATATAATTTAAGGCTGCCTGCAAAGGTGGCCTTTTTTGGTTAAGATTAAAAAAAATAGCTTGTCATATTTTCACCTGCCTGCTTTTTGCGCTGCAAAAACCAGAAGGTCGAAAATATGACAAGCTATTTTTTTTAGATCCTGCAACCTTGGATAATGTACAAGGGATTCTGCAAACCTGTATGGTGTTTATAGATACGGAAAATATAGACGTTACTATTAGGGTAAAATGTAAGGTGTCTGATACTGTATGAATATATGGATGCATACATGATAGTATGCTTTTCGTGCAAACTGAAAATGATCTGATCGTCGCATATAGAACTATGCGTGGTGGATAATCCCAAGATGATCTTAAGCTGGAAAGAACCTTTGTTTTGTGGCCTTCTAAATTTGCGCAGCAAATTCAGGCAGACACAAAACAAAGGTTCTTTCCAGCCAGATTTCAGAACAAACTCATTTGGGAACCCGGAACAGCAAACAGCTTTGAATTTAATACTAGAGGCCTAATATTCAGCTGATTCAATCTGCAATGCAGTTTAAATGTATCCCTGATCAGCTTAGCAATGTTGCCTCCCCCCATCATACGGTCTCCAAAGCGGCTGTCATTAACCGCCCCTCCGTGGCAGGACTGAATCGCATGCCATACTTTATCAAACCTATCCGGATAATTACTCCGCAACCAATCTTCAAATATCGAAGCCACTGCGCCATTCAATCGTACAACTGTGTAGCCTGCACTTCTTGCACCGGCATCCGCTACAGCTTTCAGAATGTTCGGAATTTCATGATCACTTAATCCGGGAACCAGAGGTGCAACCATAACACCAGTGGGTATTCCTGCCTTACTCAGTTCTTCTACCACTTTTAATCTCTGTTTTGCAGTTGCTGTTCTGGGTTCCATCTTCAAACGCAGGTCCTCGTTCAGGCTATTGATTGAGATGTAAACCATGCAAAGATCAAGTCTTGCCATTTCTTTTAAGATATCCAGGTCACGTAAGATTAATGCATTTTTCGTAATCATTCCAATTGGCTGTTTATATTCCAATGCGATTTCCAGGAGTTGCCGCGTAATTTTGTATTGCCGCTCTGCAGGTTGATAACAATCTGTATTGCCGGATAAGGATATGGTTGTGGCATCCCAGCCTTTGCGTTCCAGGAAATTCCTGAATAATGCAGGGGCATCTTTTTTGACTATAATTTTGCGTTCAAAATCCAGCCCCGCACTAAAGCCCCAGTATTCGTGTGAATTTCTCGCATAACAGTAAGTGCAACCATGTTCACACCCCTGGTAGGGGTTAAGTGAGTAGTCCATTCCTACATCAGGACTGGTAACCTTATTCACGACTGACTTTGATTTGCCAGTTATAAATGTAGTTTTTACATTCTCTACTTCCCAGTCATCGATCCCTTCGTCATGTTCCTGAACGTAGGTATTTGCTGAAAATTTATTGTGCGGATTGAATTGGGCGCCTCTGCCCTTAAGATAGGTATCCATAATTGTCCCGTTGATGCTCGTGTAAAATTACTAAAAAAATTAGCAATACACAAAGGGAGTTATCTTTTATTTACAGGGATGTAATCCATAGGGACCATGTCACCAATTTTTTCATAAGCCCAGAAGCCTTCATATAATAATGATTTTGCATCATGCATGCTGCCATTAGCATAAAAATTTACCGGTCCCTGTAGCATATGAACTACTGATATCTCATAATTGGGGATATTTAAAGGACGCATTACATAATGTCCGGAATTGGAATAGACATTTGATTCCTGCTCCTTCGTATACATTACATATAGTTCATCCTTGTAATTTATCGTTTTTAGGTTGGCATGTCTCGCAGTGACCAGCGTATCTGTATTTACACCGGAGGTATCTAAAGCAACGTATTCCTTTGGGAGATCCTGCAGGTGTGCCAGCGTCTGCAAGGAATCAGCTGTAGCCGATCCGGGATTAACTACGTTACGGATTTTCAGTAACAGTCTTGCTCTTGTTGTTCTGATATAGCTATCAGATGGTCTGTTAGGGTTTGGAATTTTAATTCTTTTATAAATAATAAATCCTTCTTCTTTGATTGTATTCCGGTAGAGTGATTGGAAAAAGTGCTGCGGGGAACCCATATAGGCTGTTTCACGGTTCTTTAACCAAAGTTTTCTTTTGGTACCTGAACCCTTTAAGTCTTCGAATACGGGTAATCCCGCAAAATAAACGATCCTGGTATTGTAATTATACTCAAACAGATTGAGCATGTACTTGAGTCGGTAGCCGAGCGCTTTATTTTCTACTACTAAAAACTCATTGCTTGTGACATTCAGGATATTGTGGTCGCCATCATATTTTACATACAACACCTGCGGATTCAGGATCTTGCATTTCTGAGAATTCGGCGTCCTGCCAATAAAAAACTCTTTGAATACCTGCAGATACTTTTCCCGATTGGGATCGGCCTGAATCACTACTTCATTTAATTGAATGGTGTTTTCTGATAATACTACCGAAATGTTCATCGGACGATCTGAGATCACTACGCTCTTACTAAAAGGCAGATAGCCGATCATTTGTACTACCACTTCATAGGAACCCGGTTTCAGTTTGCTGAGCACAAACTGGCCATCATTGTTGGTTACCGTTGCGATAGTATAACCGCTCAGATAGATTCCGGCCCCTGGTAAGGTTTCTCCTTTTTTGTCTTTCACTACGCCACTGATAGCATATAATGTTTGTGCATCAGTAGCGATACAGCAACATATAAAGAATATAGTAAGAAACAGGGCTTTAAACATGGGCGCTAATTTAGCCAATATGGCTGTTCTTTTGCAAAAGAAAAAAGCCCTTTTGGGCTTGTGAAATGTTAAAAAAATTAAGGCTATTCTATTAATCTGCTGATTTATTTATAACTGAGCAGATCTTCCGCATTTTTGAGCGCTGATTCCCCCGGGTTTTTACCACTCAGCATTTCTGCAATTGCCGCAATTCTTTCTGTCTGACTCAAACGGCGAATGGCAGTAGTCGTGCGGTTCTTCTGCTCATCTTTGTAAACAAAATAATGGGCAGTGCCCTTGGCTGCAATCTGTGGAAGGTGCGTGATACATATCACCTGCATATTGTGTTCCAGTTCTCCGATTACATCACCAACCCTCAATGCTGTTTCACCAGAGATCCCGGTATCGATTTCATCGAAGATTAATGTAGGCAATGAAGTATGTTTCGATATAATCGACTTTATGGCCAGCATTAATCTGGAGAGTTCACCGCCCGAGGCAACTTTACTCACTGGTGCCGGAGGCTGGCCGGTGTTGGCGGAGAATAATAAAGAAATCATATCCTTTCCATCCTTATTCAGGTTGGTCACGACTGTCTGCTCAATTTTTATCTTTGCATTCGGCATGCCTACTCTCACCAGAATTTGTCCTACCTGATTTTCGGCGACAGTGATTGCCTTGCTGCGGTTTTTAGATAATTTATCCGCGATTGTTTCAAGCCCGGTTCTTAAAAGATCAATCTCTTTGATGAGCCGCTCTATTTCTTCATCACTATTTAGAAGTGTACTCAGGTTATCAGATAATTCACTTTGAATTACTATTAGTTCCTCAATACTGGCTACGCGGTGTTTTTGCTGTAAAGTATAGATGGTATCCAAACGAAGATTAATGTCTTCAATTCTGGTCGGGTTAAAAACGATATCTTCCTCCAACCCTGATGCTTCCTGGGCTATGTCCTTGATCTCAATTAAAGCAGATCTTAATCTTTCATTTAAAGAGTTATAAAGCGGATTGAATTTTTCAATCGTTTGAATCTGGCTGACTACTTCTTTCAGTATCGGTAATACTGCAGTTTCCTCACCATCTATCAGATTGTAAGCATTTAATAATCCCCGTTTAATACTTTCAGAATTATTCAGGGCTTCCAGCTCAATTTCCAGCTGAGCCTGTTCACCTTCTTTCAAATTTGCATTTTCGAGCTCGTTGAATAGAAACTGCTCATAATCCTGCCTGCTTCTCGCTTCATCAGCAGAGCTTTGTATATTTAACAGGTGCTGGAGGTTTTTCTTATATAATTTAAACTTTTGCCTGTATTCCGTCAATAATGGCAGATGGTCTGCCAGTGTATCCACTACCGAAAGCTGGAAACCCGGATCATTTACTTCTGCTGTAGCATGCTGTGAATGGATATCGATCAGTTTTTCTCCTATTTGCTTCATGACACTCAGAGTTACAGGTGTATCATTAATGAAAGCTCTGGATTTGCCGTCAATAGAAATTTCTCTCCTCAGGATACTCTCTTCATGGAAGTCCACATCAGATTCTTCAAAAAAAGACTGTAGTCCCGTACCTGACAATTTAAATTGTCCTTCAATAACACATTTTTTTTCCTGATTATAAAAGTACTTGGTTTCGGCACGCTGACCCAATATCAGCGATAGGGCACCCAGCATGATTGATTTACCTGCACCGGTTTCTCCGGTTATAATGTTCAGACCTTTATCAAGCTCAAGATCAACACTGTCTATCAGTGCATAATTACGTATGGAAAGTTTCTGTAGCATATTTGTTTGCTAAATTATGAAAACTTAGCCATTCAAAGTTTATTCTTTTTTAACAAAAAAAGGCAGAAGATGTTCTTCTGCCCTTAGTGTTTTATTTGTGTTTTTACCAATTGTCTTTCCCCTTTTGCTGCTTCTTATCTAAAAGGGCCTTCACATCATCATCGAATTTCTTTTTCAGTGCTTTGTAATCAGGGTTCTTATTTAACTCTATCATCTTTTCCAGATCTCCTGTTGCCCCATCAATTGTGATCTTCATATTTGACATCTTTCCTGAAAGCTGATCTGCAATCTGGCTTTTAAATTCCGGACTAGCGACCATCAGTTGGATCTTCTTTGCTGATGCCACTAACTTTGCCTGAAATTCCGGATTAAATTCTATCATCATTTTTTTATTGATTACCTTCATTTCTTCCTGCAGCTTCTTCAAGTTCTCCTGGTCTTCCCTGGACAGTATAGCCATGCGTTGAGTCCCGGCGCCCTCAAATCTCAGCCCACCAGCAGCATCTTTAAAAGTAAAACTGGTAACAGAGTCCATATTGATACGGATCTTTTTTAAAGTGCTCAACTCTTTACTGATATTTGCCTGAATAGTACTGTCTATATGATGATTACCGTTCAGCAAAACGACACAACTGTCCGTCATTCCTTTTATGATCACCTTCCGCTTTAGTTTTTTCCTGGTGGTATCCTGTAATGCTTCTTTGTTAAGCAGTTCAGGAACTTTTTCTTCCTTCTTTTCATTCAGTGTTTTTGATTCAAAATTCGTATTTTTCTTTAAAATGTTTTTTAGTGTTGTTTTATTCTTAACAGGGTTAATCCATGCCAGGGAGATGACAGTAGCTATAGTCAGCGTAATTGCAGCTATCTTTTGCTTAGAATTCATGTAAGTTGTTTTCATATCAGTAATTCTTTTAATGCGTTGGTATAAG
Source organism: Pedobacter sp. MR2016-24 (assembly GCF_026239655.1). Classification (GTDB taxonomy): domain Bacteria; phylum Bacteroidota; class Bacteroidia; order Sphingobacteriales; family Sphingobacteriaceae; genus Pedobacter. The sequence continues at coordinate 932,753 of NZ_JAPIVO010000001.1, forward strand.
TATTGTTTTTTGCCAGTAGCAGCCAGTGCGAAATGAGGTGCGGGTGTGTCTTTCAGTAATTCCAGTTGTAACAACGCATGTGCGTAAGTCATTGGGGTATGTGTTAACTCAAGTACAAGGTCATCACAGGCATGTTCTCTTTCTATATCTATAAATTTACCTGTAAGCCATATGAAGGGATTGAAGAACAATACAGTTTCCATTACCGTTCTGATCAGATTAAACAGATAATCATTCCTCCTGATGTGGGAAAGTTCATGGATCAGAATTGCTTCTACTTGTTTCAAATCCATTTGTGCGGACATAGCTACCGGAAAAAGAATAACTGGTTTCAGATAGCCAATTACCAGAGGCACGCTTACATGACTGGAAAGCCAGAAGGTAACAGGCCTTCTTAAAGACATTTTTTGAATGAGCGCATTAAAGGTTTTTTGCCAATCTGCCGGAATGGGCAGGTGCAAAGCTTTTTTCAAAGCAGCTACTTTTTTATATCCGGAATAAACGGTCAGCGACTGAATGAATATCCCTATTGCATATAAACTAACCAGATAGGGGAAGAGCGTCTCTACGTAATTACTCAACGTTAATGGCGTGGTTGCAATTTCAGTTAGCTGCAGATAGTTGGTCAGCTGTGTTGCAGGTTGCGCTGTTGTCCATTGAAAACGGAAAAAAAAGGTGACGACAAAACCGGCCAGCATTAAGACACTTGCGCTGTATGCTGTGGCATACCTGGTTTTCGCATCTAATTTAGTCGTGTTCAGTATCAAAAGTAATAGTCCATAGATAACGGCCCCCTGCCATAAAGAATGGATAATGCTCCAGCCTATTGCTGTAATCAGATTTTGTACTACTGTTTCCATATTATTTGCTTTCTAGGTCATCTAAATATTTCTTAATCAGGGCTATTTCGTCTTTGCTGGACTTATGGTTACCCAAAGCCTGCATTACTAACCTGGCAGCGGAGCCGTTAAATGCATTGTCAATTAATTTAGTGACCAGATGCTGCTGAGTTTTCTGCTGACTCGCCAGAGCGCGGTAAATGTGTGTTTTTGCCGTAGTGTCTCTTTCTACCAGTCCTTTTTCATGCATGATCTGCATCAGCTTTAAGGTAGTGGTATATCCGGCGTCTTTATTCCTCGTCAGGATTTCGTGCACATCTCTAACCGTACAACTGTCTTTCTCCCATAAAATCTGAAGAATTTCCAGTTCACTTTCTGTTGGTTTTGCAGGTATTTGTTGCGACATATCTTTAGTACGAATTGTTTCGTAATGCTAATGTACGAATATGTTCGTATAATCAAAATAATTCTTGAAAATAAATAAAATGAGACTCTTGCTTAAAAAGGAGAGTGGAGGAACGGTAAGTTTATAGCGATTTTTTTAAGCCTTCGTATTTATTGATATTTGCCGGATCAATATCGCTTAGAAGATTATAGGCTTCAATTTTGTTCTGCGCATCACCTAGAGATAAGATGTTTACAATTTCATCTGCCTTGGTAGCAAAATAAACGTTGGGGAAAATGGAGCCTAATTTCTGTTTATCCATTTGTTTTAATTCGGGAAGGAAACTAAGCAGGGTTTTAGCCGCCTTCGATGAATTTTCCTGCATATGATCAAGCGCGTTTGCATGGTAATTATAAATAAATACGCGCAGGTCCTGAAAGTTCTTGTTCAACAGATTTTCGTTCATCCAATAGCGGTTGCGTAATCCATCATAAGCTTTCCAGCCGCTATTTCCAGAGGCTTGAGCAACGTTCAATATATTTTGTGCTTTGAGAAAATAAGGTGTTCCGCCAAGTTTGCTAAAACTGTCTTTATCCAATCCAATGATCGTATATGCATAATAAGATAGGAGGGAACTCAGGTTACTGATATAATTCTGATCTGAGATATCGACCGGCTGCCCTTCATTATAACTGAAGTCAAAGTCCTTATCGCTAAGGTTGAGTAAGGTACTATTATACGAAGTTCCATATACAGGTCTGCTTGTTTGTATTTGTGATTCGGCTTTATAGCCAGAGCCACCATCCCATGCCGTAATAGTTAATACCAGGTTACATTCGATCCGCTCCTGTGGCAGGTAAGTTTCGTTACTCCATTTGTTGTTATTCATAAAGTCGCGGATAGTCGTCTGGATGAGTTCAACAGTTTTTTTATTGATATTGGGGATTGTAGGCGCAGTCACCTGTACTCTGATATTCAGCTCCTGAGTAAAAGCAACCTGACTAAAAATAGATAATAAACAAAACAGTAAATACTTTTTCATGCTTAAATTAGCTTTAGTATCTCCAGACAGATATCTTTTGCAACTTCAACTTTAGATTTCATTTCATAAGTTGTTTTATCAGCTGAACGATTAAAGATAGTTATTTTGTTCGTATCTTTTTTAAATCCGGCTCCCTTATCCTGAAGAGAATTCAGTACAATCAGATCGAGGTTCTTTTTTATGAGTTTGGCTTTAGCATGTTCCTCTTCATTTTCCGTTTCCAGAGCAAAACCTACCAGAAACTGGTTACTATCCTTTAACTGGCCCAGTTGTGCAAGAATGTCAGTGGTTTTTTTTAATTCGATCTGAAATACTGTCTCCGTCTTTTTAATTTTCTGAGCCGCTACGTTAACAGGGGTATAATCGGCTACTGCAGCACTCATCACGGTGATATCAGTTCCCTTGAAATTAGCCGTGCAGGCATCAAGCATTTCTGCTGCTGTTATTACATCGATGCGCTGTAATTGTTGTTTGTTTTTTTCTGCCGTTGGGCCGGTAATCAGTACTACTTCTGCACCTAAACGTGCCAGCTCATCTGCGATTGCAAAGCCCATTTTCCCCGAAGAGTGATTTCCTATAAAGCGGACCGGGTCAATTGGTTCATATGTCGGGCCAGCAGTAACCATTGCTTTCTTACCAATAAGGGGAAGACTTTTCCTGATGATTGCTGAGATAAATGAAATGATTTCTTCAGGTTCTGCCATTCTGCCTTCACCATGTAATCCACTGGCCAGCTCTCCACTGGTGGGCGCGATCATGATATTTCCGAAGGTCAGCAGCTTGCTTACATTCTCTTTAGTGCTTTCATGTTTCCACATATCCAGATCCATTGCCGGAGCAAAATAGACCGGACACTTTGCCGAAAGGTAAACAGCGCTGAGCAGGTTATCGCAAATACCATTCGCCATTTTACTTAATGTATTTGCACTGGCGGGAGCGATGATCATATAATCTGCCCATAATCCCAATTCTACATGGTTACTCCAAACGCCGGTTTCTTCTTCGAAGTATTTGGTATAAACAGGATTTTTAGAAAGGGTAGCCAGGGTAAGCGGCGTAATGAAATTTGCCGCATCAGCTGTGAGAATAACCTTAACGTTTGCACCAGCTTTTACAAGTAATCGTACGAGTACGGCCGACTTATATGCTGCAATACTGCCGCAAACGCCAAGGATAATGTTTTTATTTCTGAGCATGGTCTATTAATGCAAGTGTTTATGCAGTTTAATGCCTATGCCTCTAGTTATTGAGCGTCTTTAGCTGGATTTCTATGATAGATTTTATCATTCAGAAATTCGTCAATCGCAATAAGGCTAGGCTTAGGCATACGCTCATAATGCTTGCTGATTTCAATTTGCTCCCTGTTTTCGAAGATCTCTTCCAGGTTATCATTAGAAGAAGCAAACTCGGCTAATTTACCGTGTAATTCTTCTTTCATGTTGTTAGAAATCTGATTAGCCCTTTTAGAAATAATAACTAAAGACTCATAGATATTCTCAGTCTTTTGATCTAAATCATTTACATTTCTAGTAACCGTAGTATTCGATATTGCGGGTTTATTCGTATTCATTATTGGTTGGGGGTTTTTGTCGTATTATTTGTAGTACTGTCTTTTTTTCCTTCTTTTTCCATCATTGCTTTATATTTAGCAATCTGGTTGGCTTCCAATGTCATTAATTGCTTCGCATTTACTATACCAGCTTCGCTGTTTGCTTTCAGGTCTTTGGCTTCTGCAAGATACTTACTTTCAGGGTAGGTATCAATAAATTCATTAGCATAACCAATTGCTTCAGTATACCTGTCTTCCTGACGGTAAGGGAAGCTATTTTTTGCATAGTTATATTGTGATTTTACAACCAGCAAATTCATTTCTTCAGCATACTTGATATCAGGGAAATCAATTTGTGCATTTTTTAGTGCAATTACAGACGATTTGTAGTTAGTGATATCGTATCCACCCAAATCATAATAGAGTCTTGCATTGGTATAAACTTTCAATTCCAGTTTTCCACGTAAATCTGCGATGTACTGGCTGGCTTGTGTCACACGTTCACTTTTTGGATATAAGTTGATAAACAATTGTAATGCATCAATTGCTTTATAGGTGTTTTCCTGATCCAAAGTATATTCAGGAGAATCCAGGTAATAACAATAAGCACCCATATACCTGCATTCCTCTGCATTTTTACTTGTAGGATAAGTATCTGCGAAGTATTTAAACTGGTAACGGGCAGTTGTATAGTCTTTTAGTCTGTATAACGTATAAGCATAATAGTAGTTCAAATCTTCAGCTTCAGTTCTTCCTCTGTATTTTTGTGAAAGGTCTTCAAATAAGATCAATGCTTTTGAATAATCTTTTTTGTTGTATAATTTAATAGCTTCCTGGTATTTTTTGGCTACATCATTACTTAGCCTGATTTTTTCAAATCGGCTTTTGCAACCAGCAATACTCAGAACTGCTACAGTCAGAGTGAGTAAGAAAACGTGTTTAATTTTAAACATTTTACAAAGATAAGGTAATAATACGATAACGTCAATTAAAAATAATCGACCGCTAAGCTATATAAAGGCTTTTTATCTGTCAAGTGCTTAACATTATTTAACAAATGGAGGCGAACCCCATTTCCAGGAAAAGATAGGTATATATATACATGTAATTTTCTATGATCATTTGTGCTGGATTTTTGTATTGAATCTGCGGTCTATATAGTAAGTATAATTATCTCATTTTGCAATCGGGAATTGTTCATGCTGAGCAGTAATAGGGGTTGGGTAGTGGTTGATCAAGCTTCAGAATTGATTTGTAACATTAACCGAACACTATTCCAACATTATTGCAAGCCTGACTACCACCCCACCAATATGACAGTACTTCGTTATAGATTGTTTAATAAGTAAGACAAGGATAAGACACAAAGTAAAACAAATATTGTCAAGTAAAACAAGGATAAGACACAGATAAGATAAGACAAAGTAGGGGGGAACAAGGGAGACTGACCTACATGACTGCGTGTATACAGCGCATAAACTGCGCATCTACTCCGCCTTTTTCAGCTAGTTAAAAAAGGCGGAGTAGATTCCCAGTATACGTGGTATATATGCGGTATTATTCAGTTCTTACTCACTTGCTCCTCCCTTTCTGTGTCTATCTTCTTTATTGTAGATCGTTGTCATTGTCCCCCCGGTAAAAAATTAAGAGGTAGTCGGTTCGAAGATAGTGCGGTGATGGTGCGGTGTGAGTGCGGTGCTACTGCGGTACATCCCAACTAGTTGAATTGAGCGGAGTATCAGCGTAGCGAGACCTTAGGGAGTCCGCACTCACCTGAGGGATGCCCATTATATGCTTATGTATAGATATGACATTACAAATTTAGGGGGTGAACTTCCGTTGAATAGCTAACCTGAGTGCCGTTCGGTTTAAAAGGTGGTGCCGTTTTCTGCACTGGATCGCAGGTTTTTCAGCCAGATTGTGCTGGGTGGAAAAATGCCTTAATGTTTTTCTGCCTGAAAAATAGCGACTTAGCGTGTGCAAACAACTATTTGCCCGGAATTGTTTGCGGAAGTAAAAATTTTCCCTACTTTTGCATCCCGCTTCGGAGGAAGGGAAACAGAGGGAAGGATAAGTGAAGAAGATTTTGAAAGACGTGTAAAGAGAAGGAGCCTGTCAGGGTTTATGATTATTTAAAAGGTTTTAAGGCCG
>NZ_JAPIVO010000010.1 GCF_026239655.1 Pedobacter sp. MR2016-24
CCCCACTACTTTGTCTTATCTGTCTTATCCTTGTTTTACTTGTGTCTTATCTTAAAGAAAATGTAAGCAGATTTTTTGCGCCCTGACTTCCGGCTGCGCTTAAAGCCGTTGTAACGATTTGGTGATCCAATGAGAGATTAGGTCATCGAGCATTGCTGCTTCTGCATCATTCATTGTATGTATAAAAGTTAGTCTAAGGCTAAAATAGTTTCTTTCTATAAATCTTTAAAGATTTACAAAATCCTAATTTTCTCAGCTATTCAACATGGATCACATGATTTTACTGCTAACAATCAACTAATGAATGGAATAAAGCATCCCCATCAAATGGTGGGGCTAGAATTTAAAGGCTTTATTGATATTATAACCTTACATTTGAGCTTATCATAACTGCAACCATGAAAGACATAGTGATCATTGAAAATGACAGAGAGATTTTAGAAATTATCGAATTTCTTTTGTTAGACAAAGGCTTCAAAGTTACAGCGGTACTTAATGAAGAGGATCTTTGGCGTCTGGAAAAAATGCCTGACTTAATTATTTTGGACAATTGGTTAAATGGTCGCAGCGGTCATGATATATGTATCGAATTGAAAGAAAACGAAGAAACGGCTGCGATTCCAATTATTCTTATTTCAGCAGCAAATAACCTGCGGGAAGTTGCCCGCAGCTGTAATGCAGATTCTTTTATTGAAAAACCATTTGATATTGATGTACTGGTTAATGAAGTAGAAATTCAGTTGGCGAAAGTAGATACCCGCGTATAATCTTATCAGTGGTTAAAGTAGTAAATTTCCTTGTACCCCTCAAGAGGTAAAAAGGAACGCATTAAACAGGCATTGTTGGTGAGTGATCGCTCTTGCTGGTATGATTTAGTTTTGCCGCTGTAGCCGGATACAATTCATACAATCAGCGTAGCTAATACATAAGTCTGGATTTTATTTACGCTACTGACTCCAAATTTTGTTACACAAATCCTGTCAATAATCAATGGCAAAGGTAACCAAAGCAGGTTTACCCATCACTTTAATCTCGCACTCATAGTATTTAGATTGATCATCACGATAGATGAAATGATTAATCCTGGTAATACGAGTATGCTCAGTATATAAAAATCGTTATTCTTCTTTACCTGGTTATTGACATCATATCTGGATTTACAAGGTTATTTTCGGTATTGCTGTCTGAAGGCACTGGCCGATACACCTGCCGCTTTACGGAAAAAACGGGAGAAGTAAGAATGATCAGTATAACCCAGCTGATTTGAAATTTCCTTGATACTGAGTTCGGTATAAGATAAAAGGCGTTTGGCTTCCATCATGATTTCCTGTTGGATCCAGTAGCTGGCAGGAAAACCAGTCTGTTTTTTGAGTACCTCACTCAGATAGGCATCTGAAACATTTAATAATGCAGCATAAGCTGCCGGACTTTTATTGGATTTTAAATGTTGATTGAGCAGTTGTTTGAACTGGCTGGTGAGTTGAGCCAAACGGGAAACTTTTACGCTGGAACCACTGGTAGTACTGTAAAAACCCGCAGCTATGCCAATAAAGGAATGCAACAGGGCATGAACTATAGTAGTGTGAAAGGGATGGTAAACCTCTTCATTGTATTTCTCGACAAACAACCGTAATAGGATCCTGCATTGCTCCAGTTCCACAGCATTTAAGGAATAGGGTTGCTGTAACAATAACTGACTTTCAAACACATTTCTGCAGTCTTGTGGAATAAGCGCAGGATCAACCGCTACAAACCATCCCTTTGCGGAGTGCTGGTGGACCAGGCTGTGTACCTGGCCTGGCAACACATAGTAGAGCGTACTTCCGGCCAAATGCACTTCCTCAAAATCTATTACCATAGCACCTAAACCTTCTTCTAAAACGAAGAAAATATAATGATCATCACGGTGGGTGTGAAGTGCAGAATCATCTTCTTTCACATCACTACTGCTCATGTAGCGGATCTGCAACCCCTTGTTGGTTCTTTCCTGTAGAATGTGTATCGGAATGTGATTCATCACTCAAAGCTAACAAATTCCCGGTTTACCACTGCCAGAATTTATATACTTGCCGGGATCTGAATGCAACTCAGTGTGTCAGTTAAATGCTACAAACATTTTATCATATAAGCTCTCTCCTGCTGATCATACTCTTTCTGTCTATTTCAGTTATTCAGGAACTGCATAGTCATAAAAAAGAAGTGTAGACTGCGCAGTCTACGGGCGACAACGATGGGGTTTCAGATACAGACGATTGCAAACTGTGTGATTACCTGACGCATAAATAAGGTCATCAGCTATTTCTGCATTATTCGCCAATATTGGTTCTTGCACTGCCTCAACCAATAGGTTATCACACAGAAATTTTTATAGGTAATTATAAATTGACGCTACAGGGTTTTTTATTTGGAACAGTCGGTTTAATATAATACTTTTGCTGCATGCCGCGCATTAAAGAATTTGATTACGACCAAAAGCTTGAAATTGCCAGAAATCTTTTTTGGGAAAAAGGATATCATGCAACTTCTATGAATGATCTGGTAGATACCCTTAAACTAAATCGCAGCAGTATTTATGATACTTATGGTAACAAGCACAGTCTTTTTATCAAATGTTTGAACAGTTACATTCTCAAAAAGGAAGAGGAGTATAAAGCAGCGGGTAAAAAGGGTAAGTCGCCTCTGGAAGCTGTCCGGTTAATTATCAAAAATATTGTTAAAAATATGATACTGGAAGCTAAGACCTGCATGTCTGTCAAAACAACCTTCGAACTCGGGAAAACTGACGAAGAGACACAGGCATTATTAAATCAGCAAGCTAAAAATTCTGTTCAGTTATTTTCAGCTCTTTTACAACAGGCCAAAGAGCAGGGTGAACTGGCAGAAAATAAAGATCCCGAAATGATTGCCCACTTTATTGTAACTTCTTTCAGCTCATTATGGAACGCAGATATTTTATTCAGGGATAAAAAACTGACCCAAAAATTGACTGATCATTTAATTAGCACCATCAATACCTAATATTTTTTTACCCGATAAAAGAACGATCGGTTTAAATTAAAACAATCATTACCAACACAATAACAAACACATAAAAAAAATGACAGGATTAACAAACAAAGTAGTTTTCATTACCGGAGGAAGTCGTGGTATTGGCGCAGCAATAGCAAACAGGTTTGCAGCTGAAGGCGCAAAAGTAATTTTCACTTATGCTAAATCTACCCATCGTGCTAAAGAACAGGAAGAAAAATTAAAAGCTTTTGGGGTTAATGCAAAAGCTATACAGGTAGATAGTGCGGATGCCGTGGCGCTGCAAACTGCCATTTCCGACACGACCGATCAGTTTGGTCCGATAGACATCCTGGTGAATAATGCGGGAATCTGCCCGTCCGGCGATTTCTCTGATATTACCTTGACCGATTTTGATGAAATTATGGACATCAATGTGAAAGCGGTATTTGCGGCCAGCCACGCTGTGGTTAAAAACATGGCTGAAGGAGGACGAATTATCTCTATCGGCAGTAATCTGGCAGACATTGCCGTGTCTGGTGATACTATACTGTATTCTATGAGTAAATCTGCCTTGCAGGGTTTTACAAAAGGTCTGGCCAGGGCATTAGGCCCTAAAAAGATTACTGTTAATCTGGTACAGCCCGGCCCTATAGACACGGACATGAATCCCGCAGATGCACCGTTGGCCGACTTTTTAAGAAGCAGAATGGCCCTCCCTGAGTATGGTACTGGTGATGATATTGCCGGTTTGGTTGCCTTTCTTGCCAGCGATGAAGGGAAGTATATCACCGGTTCTACTTTAACAATTGATGGTGGAATGAATGCCTAACCTTTTTTTATCAAATAACGGAACGATAGGTTTAATATTAAATAGCTGAAGGTGATTTCAAAGGTTAATTTTTTTCAAACAGTAAAATAACGGATTTATAATAGATGAATGTAACAAATAAAAGAAATGCCTATATCGGATGTCTGGGGATAGTGGGGATCATTAGTACTGAATTTGGCGTAATTGGTATCTTGCCACAAATAGCGGAACATTACAGTATCACTATTGAAAAGGCGGGATATCTGCTTAGTGCCTTTGCGCTCACCATAGCTGTTACAGGACCATTTATGGTCTTGTACGCTTCCAAATTTGACAGAAAAAAAGTAATGCTTTTTGGTATCGCGATGTTTTTTGTAAGTAATGTCCTCTCGGTATTTGCACCACCATTCTGGTTACTGATGACTATCCGTGTGCTCCCTGCCTTTTTACAACCTGTTTTTATCTCCACTGCTATAGCTGTTGCTATAAAGGACATGCCCGAAACCACACATCACAGGTTGATGAGCATCGTCATTGGCGGCATAGCTTTGGCACAGGTTACAGTCATCCCATTTATGACCTTTATGGCTGCACACTATGGATGGGAAATCTCTTTTGCAATACAAGGGGTTATTAGCTTGCTTGCGGTAACTGCTATCTATTTTCTGATGCCGGCCATGCCTGTGAAAGAGCCAAAATCATTCAGTAGTCAGTTGAGCATATTGAAAAGGAAAACCTTTGTCCTCAGTACAATGATGAATGTATTCCTGATTGCGGCCTGGTTTTCTACTTACAGCTATTTTGCGGATTATCTAGCCAAAGTGAAAGGATTAAGCGGAGAACAAATCAGTTACATGCTACTTTTGTTTGGGATAATGGGGGTAATTTCTAATTTTTTTGCAGGAAGATTATTAGGTAAAAGTCTGGTAAAGACAACGGTAATTTTCCTATTGGGAACGTTGATTTTACCTTTTTTGCTCACCTATAGTAACACTTCTATGTTATCTGTTAGTCTGATTGTTGCCTTTTGGGGCATGATGTATGGGCCTTGTTTCTTAACCGCAATTGCTTATATGGTTTCTCGTGCGCCCGATGCCAAAGAGTTTGCGAACAGCCTGCAGACCTCTTTCGGTAATCTAGGTGTTTCTGGCGGAACAGCGATAAGCGGATGGTTTATTGGTAAACAGGGGATTACTATTGCACCATGGGTAGGCTTGTTTTTTGGCATAATTGCCTTGTTATTTATCGTATGGCGGAGCGTAGAAGAACTCAGGTTGATAAAGTATGATAAAAACAGGATGAAAACTGTTGTTGATGGAAATTAAGCAAGGGTATTTATCATGCCTAGTCTGAGATCTTAAAATTCTGGAAAATACTTGAGGAGGTCTCTCATTTGCAGGCATAAAAAAGCCGCCCCGTAAATTACGGGGCGGCTATAGTATTAAAAATATCTTGGATTAGAATCCGTATCTCAGACCAAGCTGAAACTGGTAAGGATTACCGGAAGGAGTTACAATTCCTGCATTGTTCACTCTGTAATTGAATGCTCTTGTAGCCGCATCATAGTTAGGTATTTCAGGAATTAAAGGAGTAGTAGCCGTAGCAGCTACCGCAGCTTTTCCATTTAATGCATATAGTCCCTGTGTACCCAAACTCTCGTTTACACCCCATTTCTTATTCAACAAGTTAGCAAAGTTGAACACGTCACCTGAAATTTCAAGTGTATGGTTTTGATACAATTTGAATTTTTTAGCAATTCTGATATCAACAATACCGAAAAAGTCGTTCACACCACCATTACGTTCAGCAATCTGTCCTGAATATTTAGTGATATAATCTTTCAGGCTCTGGCTTGCATTAGGGTTATCCAGGATAGTTTGCAGACCTGCGCGAACGTTCTGAGGAACATTTGTATTATTTCTGTCGAAAATAAATGCTAAGTCATTTGTGGCAACAAAGTCGCCGTTATTGTTCACGCCTGATAATAAGCTGTAACGTGTTCCGCCAATGCCCGAATAACGAACACCAACTGATACACCATAAAATGTAGGTAGTGTACCATAAATTACTACCTTATGTCTGAAATGGTTATCAGAGTAAGACATATTGCTTAGGTTTCTCGGGTCATCCTTCACCGGAAGTGACAAGGTTGCCGTATTGGCTACGTTTCCGTTATATGAAGTATTGTCTTTCGAATCGTTCCAGGTGTAACTTGCAGTAATTTCACCGTCTCCGAAATATTTCCATGTTCCATCCACTACCACAGCAAACTGGTTTACTTTACCATCGCTGTTCATCTCTAACACACGACCAAAGTTGTTGCTGATACGACCTGTTTTCCAATCCGGCGTACCGTTACCTGGCATTACTGCATATATGCCACGGTCTGCTTCGTTAGGCAAAATACTGATAGGATTAGCCACCATATTTCTGTCAACATACATATAGTTATGACGACCTAAGGTTGCATAACCTGTAATACCTACTCTGAATCTGTCATTGATTAATTTATTGTAAGACAAGTTGGCTTTGTATACTACCGGCACTTTAGCGTTGGGACCGTAAGTATTAATTGTAGGTAGCTGGAAAGCTTCGAATGTTGGTGCAGCTGCCGTTCCGTTTCTATAACCGATAAAATTAGGTGTAATAGTGGTTTGATTGGCAAATACGTCAACCGTTGCAAAGTGTTTACCGTCAAATGTCAGGTTATTGATCGTCATATAGTTGTTGATGTCTGATCCGAATATACCAGCTCCAAAACGTACAAAATCAGTCCCCTCTTCGTTCACATCCAGGTTAAACTGGATTCTTGGCTGCAACTGAAATTGCTTCAGTTTGTTGTCAGTTCTTACCCCTACCTCGTCAAGCAATTGCTGATTTAATGGTGAAGTTGGATAAGCGCTGTAGTCTAATCTCAGACCTCCTATAAACTCTAAACCTTTAGCCAGTTTAGTTTGCATCTGGCCGAATAACGCGCCATTCCAGATGTTTCCGATTACAGTTGGGTCTGCAACCAATGGCACCTCACGATAAAACCTGTTAGGTGCCAGATTGTTAAAATTCTGCAAACTACTACCAGCACCGTTGTTAATATACTCAAATCTTCCATTTACCTCACTACCGTACAGTGATTTTGCACGTGTATACATCAGGTCAGCTCCAAATGTAAATTTGATCTTTTCCGTGTTGTAGTAAAAGTTATCTACCAATTGGAAAACATTATTAGTAAAGCCTTCCTGACCAAAACGTTGACCACCGATCTGGATAGCTGTCGAAGCGGATGTACCATCGGACAATGTAGAAACTATATTACTTACTTGTGCTCTTGGAACAGCGAAACCAAGCTCATCATTTTGTGTACTGGCCTGGAAAGTATATAAATGCTGTACTTTTAATTCATTGGTGATTTTAGGACTGATAGTGGAACGTAATGTCGCCAGCAAACTGTTGTCTACGTTCTTATCGTTACCGTAACTCTCATATAAGTTGATGGCAGTGTTATCTGCTAAACCTAAGGGATTTCTATCGTTTGTATAGTTATCACGCACAGTTAACAGGTTTTTTTCATTGATCTGCCAGTCGATACGTGCAAAGGCTGCATCACTACCACGTTTTTTATCGAAACTGCCGTACTGTGGGGTTGAAGCTACACCATATTTCGTTCTTGCGATACTAACGAAGTCTGATAAAGTTTGATTTGTAATTCTGAATCTGGCCTCATCTGCAGGACCATTTATATCTGCAATAATCAATGGACGTGAATCTTTCTGGTGATCTATGCCTACAAAATAATGCAGTTTGTCTTTAATGATTGGTCCGCCTAAGGTAAAACCATACTGATAAGTAGAGAAGTCGTTATCACGTTTAACACCTCTGATATCATACGGACTTGACAACCAGTCAGCTCTTCCATACATAAAGGCACTACCTGAAACTGTATTAGTTCCTGATTTAGTTACTGCTGTAACTGTACCACCACCCGCTCTTCCAAGCGTTACGTCATATTGGTTAGTTACTACTTTAAATTCACGTACTGCCTCAATAGAGATTGAATAGGGTGCACCACTACGACTGGTTGTACTTCCTGCCGAAGTTGGATTTTTAGCATTCATACCATCAATAGTATAGTTGGTAGATGAACCTAACTGACCAGATATACCTCCACCACGACTCAAAGGACTTAAGTCCATTAAGTTGGAAAAATTACGACCGTTAACAGGCAACTGATTCATCGTTTTAGCAGAAATCTCTGTGGAGGCTCCAAAGTTCTGTACCTTGTTACGGAGACCGGAAGCACTAACCTCTACCGCATTCAGCGTCTGTGAGGCTTCCTGCATACCGATGTTGATTTTTACCAGGTCACCAAAGTTTAGCATATAGCCATTTCTGTTTTGCTCACCATAACCCATATAAACTACTTTCACTGTATAAGGACCACCCAGAGGAAGTTCTTTGAAAGTATATCCGCCTTTAGCGTCGGTTGATGTTCTGGTGGTAAAACCAGTTGAATTGTTTTTCACCTGAACAGATGCGCCTGGGATAGGTTTCTTGTCCTGATCTGTTACGATCCCTATGATCGATGCTTGTGTGGTCTGCGCTAACGCAGAATTCCTTACACAAAACGACAGCAATAACACTGCAATTAGTAAGTTTTTAATCATAATAATTTGGAAATAATTTATGCAACGAAGGTGTTACTCTTATATTAAGAATACTTTGATTTTGGATTAATAAATCGTTGTCATATCAACCGAATTCATGACCAATGTTAACATATGAGTCAAATTCTAAGCCTCATTGGTTAGATTCGATGATTTATTGAGGAATACAGGGATCAGGAGATTTATCCATTGAAAAAGATATGCTAACTAAACTGTTTGGGTTTCTGATGTCTTACGGCTAGTTCTGCGATTTCAGCAATTCTTTTTGTCCGGGTTTCCGGCCTTTTGGCTGTGACCAGCCACTGCAGAACAGCTTTTCTCACAGACTTGCTTAAACTCAAAAAATAGGCTTCCGAACCCCGATGATTACCGAATGCTTCGGCCATGTCTTCTGGAATCTTCAATTCCTCCACATCATCGAGTAGAGTCCAGCTACCGTTTTGTTTGGCAATTTCGATACTGTCAAGGCCGGCTTTAGCCATCAGTCCGTTGTCGATTAAGCCCAGCACTTTTCCCTTATTAATCTTTGACCAGCCACTATTTGGTTTCCGTTTGCTAAAAAATTGAATAAAGGTATCACCGTCACCGGATTTCCTGACACTGTCTATCCAGCCAAAACAAAGTGCTTCATCAACAGCTTCACTCCACGTAATTGTACCAATATTGGCTTTCTTTTTATAATAGATGAGCCATACAGCTTGTTTTGACTGGTGATTATCAATTAACCACTGCCTCCACTCCAGCGGGTTTGCAGGACAAAATGTTGCTATACCCTTGTTTTTCATGATCTGTTTATGGCTTTATTGCTCATCTTCAATTTTGCTGACGAATACAAATGTAATTGACGGGATGACAACCCTATGTCAGCAACTCCATTTATTTAATCAGACATCGGTATAAGGCTGCTTGCTCAGCTTGTTTTTCTTCAAATAGATATAGTTTCTTTTTGCATCAATAATCATATTGAACCTCTTGATGACATCACCTCCAAGAATACTCATTTTCTGTCGGCCTATTGCGCCCTGGAAAAAGCCAACGGAAATATCCTTCAGTTCAACTCCTGCAAGGATAAGCATCGGCATGATTGCCTTCTTTGTTTTTAGCACATTGCCGTAAGAATCTTTTAGACTTTTCTCACTAATCACTTTCAGCTGATCGCTGAGTTTATGTCTGTTCGTAAAGCCATCATCAAATAAAACTGATCCCGCGTAACCAGAGTGGATCAGAAACTGGTTGCTCAGTTCTTCAGTACCTATATTACTCCGTGCCTCAATAAACATCATACCATCATTATAGTTGAGCTTTACTTTTGTAAAGGCATCAGCTTTTTTAGGGAGGTCAGTGCTGATCGTCATCACACTTTTATCAAAATCTATTTCAATGACCTGATCATCAAATAGGTCGAGACCAAACTTACCATCGGTTTCAGGTCCGGAGTTTTTGTTCTCCCAGATCTTCATCCCCTCCCACTTTTGTTTACCAATTGCTAAGCTGTTGTTTCCGCTGAACCTGGCAGCATTGGCATCACCACCCCAACTTTTTAAGGTGTCGGTTCTGGTAAAATTTACGGTCTTTAGTCTGTTGATAGCTTCGGTGGTGATGGTAAGATCTGATGCAGAAGTGTGAAACATCAGGTTTAAGGTGTCTTTTTCATTCAGGAAGGCCCTGATGGAAATATTATTGGAAGAGGTTAGCCTGAAGGGGATGCTGTAACTGTTTAAGGATACACTATTTTGAGCGAAAGCACCCAGGCAAAAAAAGCTGAACGTGAAGATCAGTACATACTTGTTCATAGGTAAAATGATTTAATAATTCTCAATTCAATAAAGTGACAGTCTCAGAACAGATGATGCTTTCCCGATACCTGCACTATACTAAGTTAGCTCCTTTTTCGCTATTCTTATCGTTTATAAATTAATAGTATCTTAGACTAAAAATATGAGCTCTTTTTAGTATAGCCCTGCTGAATATTTTTATTTACATCCTATATGTCACAACAAAACAACGCTTTAACGGGAAAATTAACTCAAATTTTCAGCGTAATCAAACAATCACTCAATGGCGAAGAACTGGACTTCACAAAGGGCAGCATCCGCAGGGCAGTGATATTACTGGCTATTCCCATGATGCTGGAGATGGCTATGGAATCGGTTTTTGCGCTGGTAGATCTTTATTTTGTAGGTCACCTGCACAACAGCAGTCACGCCATCCAAACGGTAGGATTAACTGAATCTGTATTGACTGTCATCTACTCATTGGCCATCGGAATGAGTATGGCGGCGACAGCGGTAGTGGCCAGACGTATCGGGGAGAAAAATCCGGAAGCGGCCGCCAAAGCAGGTATACAGGCAGTTCTGATTGCCTTTGCGATGAATCTGATCATCAGTATTGCCGGGTTTATTTATGCAAAAGATATCTTGTTGCTGATGGGTGCCTCAGCAGAGACCGCAGCACAGGGAACACCTTTCATCAGGATTATGATGGGGGGCAGTATCATTATCGTGTTGCTATTTTTAATCAATGGTATTTTCAGGGGGGCAGGTAATGCAGCCATTGCCATGAAGAGTTTGTGGATCGCCAATATTGCCAATATCATTTTATGCCCGCTATTGATCAATGGATTAGGTCCTGTGCCCGCTTTTGGTTTAACAGGCGCAGCAATAGCCACGAGTATAGGCAGGGGCCTGGGCGTATGTTACCAGGTTTATCATCTGACGAATGGCGAAAGCCGTTTAAAGATTCAGCTGTCATACTTTATCCCGCAATGGGATCAGATTAAGGCGCTGTTAAAGATTGCAGCACCAGGTATTTTTCAATTTGTAATTGCTTCCTGCAGCTGGATATTTTTAGCCCAGGTAGTAGCCACTACGGGGGGCGACCATGGTTCGGCGGGTTATCAGACGGCTTTAAGGTTGATGATGTTTTTTATGCTGCCGGCCTGGGGAATGAGCAATGCAGCGGCTACACTGGTCGGGCAGAATCTCGGTGCCAAACAGGTGGAAAGAGCTGAGCAGTCGGTCATGAAAACAGCCAAATATGTGGCCATCTATATGGGAACCGTAATGGTGATCACTTTGGCGGCAGGACCGTATTTTATTTCATTTTTTAGCAATGACCTGCAGATTCAGGAAGTAGCCATTCAGGCTTTAAGGATCATGAGCACAGGCTATATACTTTACGGTATGGGTATGGTGCTGATCAGCACATTTAATGGTGCGGGTGACACATGGACACCTACACGTGTAAACTTCTTCGGTTTCTGGATGTTCCAGATTCCGCTCGCTTTTTTGCTGGCTAAACATTTTGAGATGGGTCCCACAGGCGTATTTATAGCCATACCAGTTGCAGAAACAGGAATTGCTATTGCGGGATATATCCTGTTCAAAAAAGGCAAATGGAAAACGATTAAAGTATAACCAGACGGTATTAAACTATTAAAAAAAAGCGGAGCTTTCAGCAACAATTGTAACTGAAAGCTCCGCTTTTTTGAATTATATCGCTTAAGCTTCAATGAATGCCAGTAAATCTGCATTAATTGTTTCTGCCTCTGTAGTTGGCATTCCATGTGGGAAACCAGGGTAAGAGATAAATTTACCATCCTGCAGCAGTGCAGCTGCTTTCGGACCAGAAATAGAGAAAGGAACAATCTGATCATCCTCTCCGTGCAATACCAAAACAGGAATTTCTACGCTTTTAAGGTTCTCTGTGAAATCCGTTTCTGAGAAAGCTTTAATCCCTTCATAATGTGCTTTCACCGAACCCATCATACCTTGTCTCCACCAGTTATGTTTAATACCTTCAGATACTTTAGCACCTTCACGGTTATAACCATAAAAAGCATCCGTAAAGTCCTGGTAATATTGAGGTCTGTTGAATCCTGTACCTTCGCGTATCTCGTCAAAAACCGACAATGGAACGCCATCAGGATTGTTATCATTTTTTACCATGACCGGCGTAACGGCACTGATCAATACTGCTTTTGATACACGGCCTTTACCTAATGTTGCTGCATAACGGATTACCTCGCCACCACCTGTAGAGTGACCAATGTGAATTGCATCCTTAAGATCTAATGCCGCTGTTAATTCTGCCACATCTGCTACGTAAGTATCCATGTTGTGACCTTCTGAAGCCTGACCTGATCTTCCATGTCCGCGACGGTCATGCGCAATCACACGGTATCCTTTATTTACAAAAAACATCATTTGTGCATCCCAGTCATCGCCCGATAAAGGCCATCCGTGATGAAATACGATAGGTTGTCCTGTTCCCCAATCTTTGTAGTAAATCTCTGTTCCGTCTTTTACTGTAATTGTTGCCATTGTCTTTGTGTTTAAATGTTATCTATTTTTTAGGTATTATTAAAATTGTTATCTTCTCATCTTCAAGAGACAGATATATTCCAATATCCAAAAAACACTCCTAAATTCAAACACTTAAATATCAATAACTTGCACAATTATATACCCATTTTTAATTACGGTATTTCGTGAATTTACGGATCGTTTCATTGAACAGGCAGGGTTTTAAAGCAATGACATACAGTCATCATGCTTCAAAAGTCAAATTACTCTAGTTCCGAAAAGAAATACAGCAGATCTTTTGAAAGCAGGTCTGGCTGTTCTACTGCTGCAAAATGACCTCCTGCGGGCATGGATGTCCAATGACGGACATTGAATCCTTTTTCAATGTATGATCTGGGCGGAGTGGGCAGTTCTTTTGGAAATTCAGCAAATGCAAGGGGTACAGAGATATAGTCGTTCTGGCCAAATACCATAGGATTTTTACTGTTCTCGTTATACATTCTCATAGAAGAATGGATGGTTTGCGTAATCCAGTATAAGGTAACGTTCGCCAATAGTTCATCTTTAGTAAAGACATTTTCAATATCTCCGCCATTGTCACTCCAGCTATTAAACTTCTCAATGATCCATGCACATAAACCAACCGGAGAATCATTTAGACCATAGGCTGCTGTAAGGGGTTTAGTGGCATGCAGATGCGCATAGGCACCTTCTCTGGCCGACCATTCCGCGCCTGTTTGCTGAAAGGCAATAACTTCTTCAGTAAGCTGTTCTCCTTCTTTCAGATAAGGTTTATAAGAGCCGGATATATAGTTAAGGTGTAGACCTATCAGGTGAGATGGGTATTTTAAGGACAGCCAGGTACTGATCCCGGAGCCTATATCTCCGCCCTGGGCACCATAACGATTATACCCCAGTGCTGTCATTAACTGATGCCATAGATCGGCAACAAATGCGCTGTTGCAACCAGCTTCATTAGGTTTTCCTGAAAAGCCGAATCCCGGGATGGAAGGAATCACCAGGTCAAAAGAGAAGTCTGCATTTTCCGTTAACAGTGGAATCAGTTTCATCATTTCCAGGAACGACCCCGGCCATCCATGTGTAATGATGAGTGGAACTGATCGCTTTCCTTTGCCTTTTATATGCATAAAATGGATCTGATGCCCGTCTATGTCGGCCATAAAATTGGGATAAGCATTGATTTCCCGCTCCACCTTACGCCAGTCAAAACTATGCTGCCAGTATTGCGTGAGCTTCTTCATGTAGGCAAGATCTGCGCCGTATTTCCAGGCTGATCCGCTGAGTTCATCAGGCCAGCGGGTAAGCGCAAGTCTCAATTTCAGATCGTCCAGAATCGATTGCAGAATATTTACAGTGAAAGGTTTTATCTTCATAACCATGTTTATTATTTGCTCTGTGCAGCAAATGAATTGCATCAAACAGGCAGACAAATATATAGCATCTCAGGTTATTGATTTGTTTCAGTTCAGACACCTGAACATCATAAAAAACGATTTATCATCATTATTTTGTTAAGGGACCTTATTATTCATACATTTGTATCGTGCACGATATAAAAGCAAATAAATAACAATCGATATGAAAGCATTATATGAAACCACCGTTGAAGTTACTGGTGGAAGAAATGGAAAAGTTAAAAGTGAAAATGGCATTCTGGAACTGGAAGTACGCATGCCTAAAGAACTGGGTGGTGTGGATGGATATACGAATCCTGAACAATTGTTCGCAGCAGGATATGCCTCATGTTTTGACAGTGCACTGAATTTGATTATGGGCAAGGAAAAAGTTAACCCTGCGTCACCGTCAATTGTAAAAGCAACTGTGGGATTAAATCCAAATGGTGCTGGAGGATTTGCTTTATCAGTGGCTTTAGCGGTTGAGATCCCGGGTATAGCTAAAGATTTAGCAAAAGAATTAGTAGATAAAGCACATATGATTTGTCCGTATTCGAATGCCACACGTGGTAATATCGACGTACAACTATCTATCATATAAGATGAAGAAAACAAACACTTTCCAGAATATCATGCGTGTGGTACTGGGATCTTTCATGATTTTGGCAGCAATTGGACATTTTACTTTTCAGCGCGCAGATTTTCAGGCACAGGTGCCGAACTGGATTCCCCTTGAAAAGGATCTGGTCGTGATCCTGTCAGGTGTGGCAGAGATCTCATTGGGATTAGCTATGATCTTCTGGACCAAACAAAAAGTTAAAGTAGGAATTGTATTAGCAGTCTTTTATGTATTGATATTTCCGGGTAATATAGCACAGTATATGAATGGAACTGATGCCTTTGGTTTAAATACAGATCAGAGCCGTTTGATCAGGTTGTTTTTTCAGCCAGTGCTGATTGTCTGGGCCTTATGGTCTACAGGTGTATTCCGTTATATTAAAGAAAGAAGAGCTGCATAAAATCTTTTCATAACTTTGCAGCTGGCAAAAGATGAGTGTATACTATGGAAACGAATGATCTCTTGAAACTGGAAAACCAATTGTGTTTTCCGCTTTATGCTGCTTCGAGATTGGTAACGAAGTGTTACCAGCCGCTTTTGGATGAACTGGGACTCACCTACCCGCAGTATTTGGTATTGCTGGTTTTATGGGAAACGGATTCGGTGAACCTGAAGGTACTTTCAGAAAAATTACAGCTGCAATCCAATACCTTAACGCCTTTGCTGAAGCGCATGGAAGATACGGGTTTGATTAGTCGTACCCGTTCTGAAGAAGACGAACGCAGTATGATTATGGCGTTAACCAAAAAAGGCAGTCTTTTAAAGCATAAGGCACCTGCTGTGCAAAGTCAGCTGTCAAACAACCTGGGTATTTCTCTGGAAGAAGCACAGCAGTTACATGGTTTACTATACAAGCTGATGGGACACCTGGAGACTAAATAAGTAATCCCTATCGGTTAAGATGGGGATTTACTTTAATCACATTTTTATATTTTGCGGCTATGAATTCCTAAAAGGGTTTTGAGATGTTGGTGAAATAGATATTATGACTATAACTACAAGATAATTCTTCATATGGGTAAGACTACAATATCGTCATTAACTTAGCCGCTGGTTCTTGTTAAAGAGTTATGAATGATTTGTGGCAGCAGATTGACCAGAAACAGCTAAAGGCAGTTTGAAATGAAAAGTACAACCTTTATCACTGTTATTTTCTACCCAGATCTCGCCATGATGATGTTTGATAATTTCAGCACTCAGGTAAAGTCCTATACCAAAACCGGCAGCATGCTGTACTTTTCTGTTTTCAATATAACTAAACCGCTCAAATATTTTGTGCTGATCAGGTGCTGAGATGCCTGATCCCTGGTCTTTAACAGTTACTTCAAGATAATCTTCATGCGGAATGCAGCTGACCTCTACAGTACTGTGCTGCGGAGAGAATTTGATGGCATTGGATAACATATTAGCCAATACTGCACCTATTTTATTGCGATCTGCCTTTAAATTGGCTGCATGACAATGATGCTGTACAAAGTTGTAGTTTGAAGAAATGATGCGTACCTCTGCCAGATATTCTTCCACCAGTTCTTCCATATTAAATTCAGTATACTGCAATTCAAATTTTCCGGATTCAAGACGAGAGATATTTACAAAGCTGTTGATCATGGAAGTCATCTTTTTAATCTGCTGAATCGCTTTAATATTGATCTCATGAAATATTGAGTCCTTTTCCAGATCCAGTTTCTTCCTGATCATCTGAAACATCCCGCTAAGGGAAGTCAATGGTGTCTTCAGTTCATGACTGATCATCCCAATAAATTCATTTTTACGGGTCACTTCCATCTTCTCCTTTGTGATATCCATCAATGTCCCATTCAGTGTTACACAGCCATCTTTTTCACTTTTAGTACAGCGTCCGCTGGATCGTAGCCATATCTCCCCGTCGCGGTCCAATGGATGAATGGGATATTCTATTTCAAAACTGCCGCCATTAGCAATTGCTTCACGGAAGGTATTTTTAACGGATTCCCGGTAATCTTTACAGACCATGTTTAGCCCTGTGCCAAAAGAAAGACATTTGGTATTTAGTCCGTGTAACTCTGCTCCGCGTTCCGAGAAAACAAGTTCACCTTTATCTGTTGCTAACTTCCATGTACCGAGTTTAGCCGTATCTATGGCCATCATACATTCGTTATTTCTGAAGGCCAGCTGTTCGTTCGATTTTTCCAGCTCAAGCGCATTATCTGTTAGTGCCTTTGTAGCTATCACTTTCTGTGTTACATCCTGGGCACTCACCAGCACACCAGTAATTGTTCCTTTTCGATCCCGTAAAGGTTGATAGGTATAGTCTGCATAAATCAAGTAAAGCTGCCCGTCTCTATCCTTTTGCGTTACCTCTACTTCTTGTGCTGAATATACTTTACCTTCGTTAAAAACTTCTTTTAACTGCTGCATAAAAACAGGGTTAGTGTCTGGTAATGCGGTAAGCAAAGGGTATCCAATTACTTTATCCTCCCTTTTTCTTTTCCAGGTGGAAAACATTGCATCATTAGCAAAGCTAATGGTATGCGTTTCTCCGCTGAGCACTGCTACCGGAAATGGTAACAGACTGAGAAGATATGCGTTGTCGGCAAGAATAGGTTCAATATTGTTATCGGCATGTCCCATAAGTAGCTAAGCAAGATGTTTTTATTTGTATCCTGCTACAAGAACAAGTCCAAAGATTATTGTGTTTTGGAAAAATCAAGTTTATACCAATTTAATGAGAACATGATCAGTTTACAATTGATATCAGCTAATGAATGTGTTGTAATCAGATAAAGATTAAAAAAATAACAGCATCAGATTATTTTGTGATACCACAAAAACACGATAGATTCTTGTGGTATCACAGCTTAACTCACTCTTCTTCGTACTGCCGGCCTTCACCTGTAGAGATCTGGCTGCCGAAGAAAATAGCGTTCAGAAACAAACGATCTGTACCATGCCAGTAGTGCCTGTAATTAGGGTCTTCGGCAAATAAAACTACAATACCGCTGCCAGCAGAAGAGACCAGTATTGAAGCACTATTGCTAATTTTACCGATATTAGGTTTGGAAACATAACCGCTGATATATGACTTAGGCAACTACTGGGCAACAGTAGCATACTTGTCTTTACTGGGTTGAAGGATAGTATTACCAGTTTTAGTAAAAAAGATTTTGCGGTTGTTCAGACCAAATGCAATGGGATTGGTCAGATCTATATCCGCCAGGAAAATCCCTCCATTGATCCGTTTAGCTGTTTCAGTTTCGGCTTTGACCACATAATCAATACGGGATGGACCATTACCCGCTTTTTTAGCTGCGGCACTATCTGCATAGAGTTTCTCTTTAACCAGATTTTCTTTGATGGCCCATTCTGACGCGCTTTTGAAAGTGATCAGTGTACCGCCATTGTTAACCCATTCCCTGATCTTTTCTGTGCCGGCTTTACCCAACTCGCTGTAATTTCCCGAGACCAGTACCAGTGTTGTATACCGGGATAAATTGAAACGACCGAGGCTGGATACATCGAGTTTTGTTACGGGCAGATTTAAATGGTCATTCAGCAAAAACCAGACTTCACCGGCCTCTCCGGCAGCAACGCCCGTACCGGTAAGCAAAGCAACTTCAGGTTTGCCAACAGCCCTGATATTATTACTGCCTAAATCTATTCCCTGCAGACTGAATCCTGTATGAGTACCCGAAATCCTGATCTTTGTATTTGCTGCAGCTTGTTGAATGACGCGATAGAGACTGTCGGCATTGATGTCCTGTGCTGCGACAGGGATCACCAATGATCCATAACTGAAGCCTTGTTTACCATTGGTGGTGTTCGCTGTAAAAGGTTTATAGGCAGCTTTAACTCTAACACCACGACCTTGTAAAAAGTAAAGCGCTTTAGAGGCATTGTAATCTGACCAGTCTACCAGATAGGCATAAGCTGACTTTGTGATTGCCGGTAAAGTCTCCAGCGTATCTGCAAAAGTTACTTCCCGACCTAAAGAAGGGGCTGATTTTAATTTGGCATATTGAATGCCATAAGCATGCACTACCGACCAGGACGTATTATCATAAAATGCACTATCTGCTAATTTCGCTGTTTCTTCAAACAGAGAATGGACAATTCTGAAATTAGGTTGCACTGCGGGCACGACAAATGCTTTTCCTTTTTCAAATTTTTTTCCTTCGATGGTTACATCGCCGGAAATGTGATATACTTTCAAATGATGGGTTAATACGAGATCAAGCAATTTACGGGTGAGGGTTTCATCTCGGCTGTCACCAAAAATAAACGCTTTATCAGGATTTGCCCTTCCCTGGGTTAAGGCCGACTGGAAAAACTCTTTCTGGAGTTTAAACAGGTTCAGTTTCTCGGCCACAGCACCTCTTAGCGTAGACAATCCACTGGTCACATGATTTCTGATGGTAAAAGGAAAAGTCACTAAACCGTTAGCACTTTCCTGCACAATGCCTCTGGAACCACCCTGCTCAAAGGTAACACCTACAGCACCAAAGAAGTCAGGGTAAGTGGAACCGTATATTGGAGATAGATTATCAAAAGCTTCTTTCGTGAAATAAAGGGAGCCTATTTTATCTAAAGCGTCAGCGTGGTATTTAGCCAGCGTAGCATTGAAATCATAAGATGCTTTTGGGAGAATAGGACTTTCATGCCCCGCCGGGGTAGGCTCAAAATAATAAGTACTGCCGGTACCCATCTCGTGAAAATCAATATGCACATTAGGATACCACTGATGAAAAAACTGAAGCCTGTTTTTACTTTCAATCTGGCTCACGCTTAACCAATCGCGGTTTAGATCTGTAAAATAGTGGTTCACCCTACCTGCAGGCCATTGTTCAATATGTTCCCTGTCTGCCGGGTCTGCTACGGCCGGAAAAGACTTATAAGCATTATGCCAGTTCGCTGCCCTGTCTCTCCCGTCGGGATTAAGAGAAGGTTCTATCAATACCACCGCTTCCTGAAGCCATTTTGTAGTCTCCGGATTCTGGTTGGCAGCAAGGTAATAAGCCGTAAGCAAACTGGCTTCGCCACTGGAAGTTTCATTTCCATGCACACTATATCCGAGCAAAACGACTACCGGAGCAGCGTTTCCCAGGATCGCTTTTGACGGATCTGTTAATGTAATATGTTCTTTCCTGATCTCTTCCAGTCTGGAATAATTCCCGGGAGCGGTGATCGTAGCGATGATCTGCGATCTCTCCTCATAAGTTTTCCCGATTACTTGTATATGAACCCTGTCAGACAATCTTTCCAGCTCTTTAAAATAAGAGATAATCTGATCATGACGGGTATAATGTGAACCTATAGGATAACCCAGAAATTGTTCCGGAGTAGGGATTTTAGGATCGAAGGTTCCGGAGTTAGGAAAAAAATAATTTTGCTGTGCCTTTACGGTTGTAGTCAGTACGGATAAAACAGCAAATAACAGTGGTAATTTAAAGATTTTCATATCAATTGTTTAACTATAAGAATGAATTAATAACCTGGGTTTTGTACTACATCCGGGTCTGATAATATATCTGAGTAAGGGATTGGAAATAACCAGTAATTGGTATTGGTCAGTCCCAGAGCAACACCTGCCTGTCTGGTACGTACCAGGTCAAACCAGCGATGGGCTTCGAACGCAAACTCTATACTGTTTTCGTCAGCAATAGCTTGTAAAACCTGTGCCTGAGTACCAGTTAGCAGCTGCCCAACCTGTGCCCTTCTCCTAATAGCATTCAAATCTTCCAGAGCACCTGTAAGGTTGTTCTGCTGTGCCCTTGCTTCGGCCCTGATGAGATAAAGTTCTGCAATACGGATCACGTAAGATGGATCGATACTTACACCTGAAGTGTTGTAAAGTACACCATATACTGTAGTGCCCGAACCGGCAATCAAACTGTTTCTTGTTCCTCCAATAGCAGGATTGTTAACTTTGGCAATGAAAGCATCTGATGGTTTAAGTGTAAACTGGCCACCGGATGAACTTGGATACCATAAATTCCAGAATGTATTTCTATCATTAGCAGAGAAGGTTAACTCAAAAACAGATTCAGTGCTTAAAAATGGACTGGTAAAAAATGATTTATAGTTGCTCACCAATGCAAATTTGGTATTGTTGATCACCTGTGTAGCATAACTTTCTGCTTCTGCCCAGTTTTCACGGTACAGATTTAATCTTGCCCGTAAAGCTCTGGCAGTACTTTTCTGTGCACGGTTACGGGTAATTGCATCGTCAGCAGGCAACAACTCTTCGGCCCTGACCAGATCTGCCAGCACCTGATCATAGGTTTGTGCGAGTGTACTGCGCTTAACTCCTTTCAAACCATCTACCGTCACCGTTGGAGTAAGTTGTAACTGTACCCCTCCCCAACCGCGTCCCAGGTCAAAGTACCCAAGTGCACGGATAAAATAAGCTTCGCCAAGAATTTTATTCTTCTCTTCGGGTTTCAACAGAGGATCACTCACTGCAGGCAGTCCGGCAATGACGCTGTTAGCAGAATTAATGGTACTGTATATTTTCTGATAGGCAGAAACAGTAATCACATTATCTGTCGGAACAGCATTCTGATCCAGCTGTAGATACTGACTTAATGTGCCATTGAAAATTACATTATCAGCAGTGATGGTTCCCAGCGTGGGATAGTCGGCCGCATAATAACTTTGCAACCCATCATAGGCACCGAGTATCGCGGCCCTCGCAGTACCGAGATCAGTAATTGCAGTTTCAGTTGGGATGGCATTGTTTGGTTTTTCATCGAGATATTTCTTGCAGGAGCTGACTGATAACAGCAGGATAAGCGAATAAGTGGCAGCAATATATTTATTAAGATGTTTCATAATCGTCTGTTTTTGAAATTAAAAGGTTACGCTGAGGCCGGCTTGAATAGTTCTTGGCTGAGGAACCGTAGCCCAGTCATAACCCGCTGTGTTCTGGTTGCTTCCTTGTGAACTGACTTCCGGATCAAGGCCGGAATAATGAGTGAAGGTGAGCAGGTTTGATCCGGTGATATATACCCTTGCTCTGCTGATTCCTAATTTAGCGGTGGTTAATGCCGGAATGGTATAACCCAGCGTAACGTTCTTTAAGCGGATAAAGGAACCGTCTTCCATGTATCGGGTACTTAGACTGGCCACGTTGCCACCGTAGTTATTAGCAGATCCGCCGTTTACTGTCGGGTCGCCGCTGTAAGTAGTCAAACGTGGAATATCGGTCTCGTCTCCTGCCTTTTGCCAACGTTCCAATTGTCGCGGCACAAAGCCGATATTGCTTTGTGTACCACCATGTACCAGGAAGAAATCCTTCATATTCATGATTTTGTTCCCCTGCTGGAAGTAGAAGAAGAAGTTAAAGTCAAAATCTTTATATTTCAATGTATTAGTTATACCTCCCGTGTATTTAGGTAAGGCATTACCCACAATCTGCCTGTCGGCCGATGTGATCTTGCCATCACCGTTCACATCTTCATACACTGCATTACCAGTCTGTGAATCCACATATAATTGTTTATACAACTGGAAAGAGTTCACAGCATACCCTTGTCTTGAAATAGAGATATTCCTTCCTGATGCACCCTGTGCAATGTCTGATGCCAGCTTTTCGATTTTGTTGTTGTTCTTCGAGATATTGAAATTGGTAGACCAGCTAAAGTTTTTGGTCTCCACATTGACAGAGTTGATGCTCAATTCTAATCCTTTGTTCCTTACCGCTCCATAATTCTGTAACAGATAAGCAAAACCTGAACGATTGGGCACCGGAACATTCAGGAGCAAATCGTAAGTGTATTTGTTATAATAATCTAAGTTCACGCTCAACCTGCTCTTTAAGATTGAAAATTCCGTACCCAAATCAATTTGACGGGTGGTTTCCCAGGTAAGATCAGGATTAGCTAATTGTGAAGGTGCTGTACCTGCATTTTCAAGATAGTTGTAGCCGGCCGACCATAAGCCGAGCGCTGCATAGTCGCCTATTCCGTTCTGGTTACCGGATAAACCTGCACTGACCCTGAATTTCAGCTCATCGAAAATACCCAGACTGGATATAAACTCTTCCTGCCCTGCTCTCCAGGTAAATCCACCAGAAGGAAAATAGCCCCACTGTTTATTCTTTCCGAACTTTGAGGAAGCATCGGCTCTTAAACTTCCATCCAGCGTGTATTTGTTATCATAAGTATAACTGGCTTTACCGAAGAATGAAACCAGTTTATTTCTGGAACGATAAGAAGATCCCGAACGGATAGCCGCATCAGCAATAGAAGTAAGGTCGTTCGTTGCGAAACCTGTCCCGGAAGCGCTGGTTCCCTGAGAAAGGTTAGTATTCAAAGTATTCCCCACCAGTGCATTGATGTTGTGCTTTTTATTTCCACCGAAAGACTTGATATAGGTTAAGACCTGTTCATTGATCAGACCCAGATTTTTACTCTCATAAGAATTTGCGGAACCGTTGGAAGCAATACCAGCACTGATCAGCGTATTGTTATAATTGTTCTCATACATACTATTGTTATCAATACTCCAGCTGCTCCGTAATTTCAACTCTGGTAGTAGCGTATATTCTGCAAAGAGATTCCCAATCGTACGCCAGCCCACCGCATCGTTATTCAAATTTTCTATTAAAGCGATATGATTGTCAAAACTGCCGTAACGGGCATAAGTACCATCTGCATTATAAATAGGCAGGTAAGACCTGGGAAAGATAGCGGAGTTGATTACTCCCGTAGGATTATTATCACTGCCACTCACATTTCTCCAGGTACGGCTGAAGTTGAAGCTGGTTCCTAATTTCAGTTTATCAGTAAGGTTATTATCGTAATTGAAGCGGCCGGTATAGCGTTCAAAATCAGATGGTTTAACGATCGACTGTTGTTTAAGATAACCAATACCGGTATAATAAGTGCTTTTCTCTGATCCACCGTTAGCAGAGATTTCATAATTGGTAGTTTTGGCCGTACGGAACAGGCCACTGATACGATCGTAAGTTGCCAGCGACTCAGGATTAGGAAATGGCAGCACTACAGTAGAAAGGTCACGCCCCTGATCTTTAGCAGTATTCAGCACCGCTTCGTTTGCCAGAATTGCCGTTTCCGGACCTGTTGTACTTTCAAATTTTTTGGCAGCTTCCGACCAGCCCTGATAGGTACTCACATTTATTTTAGCTTTACTGTTTAGCTTTCCACGTTTGGTTGTCACAATCACCACCCCGTTTGCACCCAAAGAGCCGTAGATAGCCGTAGCGTTTGCATCTTTAAGTATCACCAGTGATTCTATATCTGACGGATTGATGTCTGCCAGCGGATTTGATGCTGCCTGATTACCCAAACCGGTTTTGATTTGATTCACACTGCTTACAAAAATTCCATCTATAACGTATAAGGGCTCTACAGAAGCGTTTATTGAGTTGTTCCCCCTGATACGAAAAGTGATTCCACCACCCGGTGTACCTGAATTAGAAGACACCTGAACACCTGTAGCCTTGCCCTGCACCAGCTGATTAAAGCCAGAGCCAGCTACATCTTTAAGCTCATCTCCTTTTAAAGTACTAATTGATCCGGCAATGAACTTCCGCTCTTGTGTACTGTAACCGGTAACCACTACCTCGGTAAGTTCCTGCAGGTCTGCCGCCAGTTTTACTTCGATAGAACTGCCACTTACATTGATTGTTTGTGACAGATAGCCTATGTAAGAAAAGTGAAGACTTTTTTCATTCTGTGGAACTGTAAGACTGAATTCTCCTTTGTTATTGGTAATAGTGCCTTTAATTCCGGTATTTAACTTTACGCTCACTCCGGGTATAGGTTTATTATCTGTTTTATCAACCACCCTACCAGTGATTGCTCTTTCCTGGGCATGAATCCGCAGGGAAATAAACAGGAGCATGAAAATGAGTTGTAGTAATTTTAGTTTCATCTAGTTGTATTTTATTGTTGTTTAAATGTTTGATGGAGCTGTTGGTGTTTGTTTAAATGTGGGTCAAAGCCTTTTAGGATCGTTTTAATACTGCCAGCTTCGTCATCTTCAGAGAGAATTCAGGCAATAGAATTCCAGGGCCATTAAATTGGCCTGTTTATAAATTTTTTATAAAAGGATTTAGCTTAGTAAAACGTACCCTAGGGAGGGGTTCTTACTAATTACAACATCGCATGAGCGATTGCTGATCATTGCATACTTGGGCTGTCTGCATTTCTAAAAAAACCCATATCAAAGGCTGGGTAATTTTTGATTGTTTTTTTAAGAGGTTCATTCCGGTTGATTTAGTGCTTGTATCAGAACACAAACATAACACATTTAATTAAATACTACTAATTTAGTAGTATTTAATTAAATGTGTTAGCGCTCTTGTCTCATTTTGCACTAGAATTGATCCCTGCAACGTTCCCACGGCCAAAATTATCATCTGCAAGAAATTTACAATCTTTTATTTACGCGGGTGTAACTTATAGATAATCATAAGGTCTGAATGTGAAAGACGCTCAGAATGACATTAGAAATCAAAGGACTGACTAAACAATATAATTCTCAAAAAACTGGTTTATCGGATTATTCCATTACTATTGACAAAGGCATTTTAGGTTTATTAGGCCCCAATGGAGCCGGAAAATCTACCCTTATGAAGATCATTGCCACGATCAGCAAACCTACAAAAGGCAGCGTATTTTTAGATGGGAAAGACATTGTAAGCAACCCTGATTTCATCAGGAAAATATTAGGTTACCTGCCGCAGGATTTTGGTGTTTACCCCAATTTAAATGCTTATGAATTTCTTACTTATATCGCTGCGATGAAAGGTGTGGGTGGTAAAGGTTTACGCCAGCGTATTGATATGCTTCTGGAGGGCGTTAATCTTACAGCCGATGCAAAAATGCCTATTGGCACTTATTCTGGCGGTATGAAACAACGTATTGGCATCGCGCAGGCACTGTTGAATGATCCTAAGGTACTCATATTTGACGAACCCACGGTAGGCTTAGATCCTGAAGAAAGGGTTAGGTTCAGACAGCTGATTGCCGAGCTGGCTAACGATTGTATTATTATCCTTTCTTCCCACATCGTGTCAGACATAGAAACAATCGCCGATGAGGTAGCTATTATGCAAAGCGGAAAACTAATCACTAAGGGTGATCAGCAGGATATCATCAGGCAGGCCATGGGTCAGATCTATGAAGTAGTATTAAATCACAATGAGGTTGGCGACTTCAAAATGCGTTACAAGGTGATTGATACCAGTCGTCAGAACGACCGCATGAGGGTACGGTATATTAATAAGGATACTGAGACCGTACCTGGCTCCACCGCCATTAGTGCCACTCTGGAAGATGCCTACCTGTTATTAACCTTAAACAACGCCTGATCATGTCATACATTTTAAGCATTGTGAAGGCCGATTACCTGCAGCGTACACGCAGTTATGCTTTCCTGATCGCCCTTGCTGTCACTATTTATGTGGCTTATTTATTTGTGCCTCCCCATCATGCAATGTACAGTACATTAAGTGCAACCGGTTTTAAAGGTGCCTATAACTCTGCCTGGATAGGTTATGTTTCGGCCTTAATGACTACTGTCATGCTTTCCTTTTACGGCTTTTTACTGGTCAATAATAGCATTAAAAAAGATATTGATACCGAGGTTGGATTAATTATCGCAACTACACCGATTAGTAATTTTACTTATTTGCTCAGTAAACAGCTGAGTAATTATCTGGTGCTGTGTACGATAGTGGTTTGCACGTTTTTGGTGAGCTTAGTGATGTTTTACGTGCGTGGGGCGGGCTATTCTTTTATATTGTCTGACTTTATATTGCCTTATCTTTTTTTCGCCTTTCCTGCTTTGTTTGTTGTAGCTGCTTTAGCTGTAGTCGCAGAAGTTTTTTTAGGCAAGCGCAATGTCCTCCAGTTTATTACCTACTTTTTTTTATGTGGGATCGTGATGTCGCAGATTGCTACTAAAGGGAATGACATTCCCACTGGTTTCAATGATCCCTTTGGATTAAGTTTAGTCACATCCAGCGTCAAAAACCATATCAATACAACATATCATCAGGATATAAAGCAGTTATCCTTTGGTTTTATATTCAGTCCGCAAAAACCTTTCAAAATATTTACCTGGAACGGAATTGACTGGACAGGAATTTTCATTTTTAGCCGACTGGTATGGATGACCTTCGCGTTAGGATTAGTTTATTTCTCTTCCTTTTTTTTCCACCGATTTGATTTTAAACAGGTAGTACGAAAGAAAAAAAAGCTGATGAAACAGTTTCAGGAAAACCAGGAATCTATCATAAGTTCCGGTGGAATAAATACCGCGTCATTACCTCCTATAGTTACGAATTACAGCATTTCTCCCTTCATCAAAACGGAGTTATTATTAATGCTGAGACATGGGAATAAATGGGTTTGGCTATTGAATGCCTGTTTGTGGGTGGCAATGTTCCTGGTTCCCTATACTATTGCTTACTCCTATTTACTACCTATATTGTTGTTTTTACAGGTAAAACGCTGGTCGGACTTAACTACGAAAGAAAAAACCAACCGCCTGCATTATTTTACTTACGCCTCTTACCGGCCTTTAATTCGTATGCTTCCGGCACAAATTCTGGCGGGAATACTATTAGCGATTGTATTGTCCCTACCCTTAATGCTGCGTAGTGTTTTTCTGCTAAATATTGCCGCAGTCCTGAATATCATGAATGGCGCAGTGTTAATTGTTTTACTTGCCACGACGCTGGGTATTGTAAGCGGAAGCAGTAAATTGTATGAGATATTCTTCTTTTTATTGACTTATTGTGTGTTGAACAAGCTTCCCGTGACAGATTATCTGGGTAGTATGCATCATGGTAATGAACATACTTTAACCTTCATTATCCTGGGGATAAATATAATCCTGGCAGCGACCGGATTTTTAGTGAGGAGTTACCAAACGAGGCATTTATAAAAGAGTATTGCAGGTCCGTTCGAATTAAATTGAGACAAAACGAGGAGAGTTTGAACCATAGTGTATAACTGTATTTGATTTTATCCTGTTTCTTTGCAAAGCGCTTATTTGATCAATAAGAACACGAACCAAATATACACATGAACGCATTAGCACCGATTCCGACACTTTTAAAGACTAAACAACACTTCGAAATTTTAGATGGGCTCAGGGGTGTAGCCGCTGTTGCGGTAGTCATCTTTCATTTTATGGAATTTGTCACTCCGGATTACCATGATAATTTTATTGCGCACAGTTATCTGGCAGTCGACTTCTTTTTTTGTCTGTCGGGTTTCGTAATTGCCTTTGCGTATGACAATAAAGTAGAAAAAACCGGGGTTATTCAGTTTATTAAATTACGACTGATCCGCCTCCATCCTCTTGTAGTTACCGGCGCTTTAATAGGATTGCTGACTTTCGTTTTCGATCCTTATAGTAAACTACAGGAAGCCTACAGTGCCATTCAGACTTTGCTTATGTTTTTATCTTCCTGTCTGCTGATTCCTTATCCGGTTGTACACGAACGTTATTTTAATCTTTTCCATTTCAATCCACCTACCTGGTCTTTATTTTGGGAATATATTGCCAATATACTGTACGCATTATTACTTTTTAAGCTAAAAAACAGCATATTGTGGATTTTAACCCTAATAGCCGCAGCAGCGCTCTCCTACGAATCTTACCGCTCAGGATATTTGGGTGTAGGCTGGGGCGGAGATAACTTTATTGGTGGAGGCAGCAGAATTTTTTATTCATTTTTAGCGGGGATGCTGGTTTACCGCTCCAACTGGATCATCAGGACCCGCCTCGGTTTTGTACCTATCGCCGTATTGCTGATTCTTGCTTTTTTGGTCCCCTATGCTGAGCAAACTAACACAATAGCAGACCCACTACTGGTGATTTTCTATTTTCCTTTTCTGATTGCCCTTGGTGCCGGTGCTCAATTGAGATCAACATTCGTTAAAATATGCAGGTTTTTAGGAGATATTTCCTATCCATTGTATATGATTCATTATCCTTTCCTCTGGATGTATCTAAGCTATGTTGAAGTAATAAAGCCTCCGATGAGCCTGATGGCTCTTCAGGTTCCTATCGGCGTTTCGCTTTTAATCGGATTAGCCTATATCATTATGCTTTATTTGGATATTCCCGTTCGTAAATACATGAAAAGCAGATATAAACGGGAATACCCGCAAGAGAAATCAGTAACTCACTAACCTGATCTGGATATATGGTAGCTGATTAATCTCTTTTAAAGATCAGCATATTTTGGTAATCCTGCTCGTAGCGTGTAGTAGTTTCGATTTTGGATAGCTCTAAAGTAATTTTGGCCAGATGATAACCTACAGTATCAAAGTTAGCAGACATATCGCTAGTCAGTTTATTTAACTGAGCTTGCATCGTTTTGGATGATGCTTCTACCTGATCCAGTCGTTCATCCATCTGATCAAATCTCGCATCCATTTGATCGAGCCTTACTTCAATCTTATCTAACCTCGCATCCATCTGATCGAGCCTTGCTTCAATCTTATCCAACCGCTCCTCTACTTTTGTAAAACTTGCCTCAATACTCCGAAATCGTTCTTCGACCACCTTAAAAAGAGAAATGATACTCTTTTGGTTACTTTCGCACAATTCAAACAGAGCCTTAACATTATCTACGAGAGCTGAAACCGTAATTTACAGTTTCGTAATTTTTAAATTTAATTCTTCCATATCACTAAATTATTTATCAAAAGTAAAAATTACAACAAAATAAAAACAGATAAAAGATCATAATTATAAATTAACATTCGTGATAAAGAAATACAAGCAAAGGATTAGCATGATGAAATTGATATAAAACTGTTTGAATTTCGCTACGCAGAAAATTTTACAATGCATATCTTAGGGACTTAGTAAAATTACATGCTCGAAGATTTTCCATTTTACCTGGGGCTAATTGTGGCCATCGTATTACTCATCATGCTGGCCAACAAAATTAAAGTAGCTTATCCGGTGCTTTTAGTGCTGGCCGGTCTGGCCATTAGTTTTGTACCTGGTATACCCGCGGTTCATATAGATCCTGAACTGATCTTTGTCATCTTTCTTCCACCCTTATTATATGAAGCTTCCTGGGCAATTTCCTGGAAAGAGCTGTGGAGATGGAGGCGCATTATCAGCAGCTTTGCATTTATTGTAGTATTTCTAACTGCACTTTCTACCGCTTTTGTAGCCAATCATTTCATACCGGGCTTTTCGCTGGCGCTTGGCTTTTTATTGGGTGGCATCGTTTCACCTCCTGATGCGGTAAGTGCAGGAGCCATACTCAAATTTGTAAAAGTACCAAAACGAATGTCTTCTATTCTGGAAGGTGAAAGCCTGCTAAATGACGCTTCATCATTGATCATCTTCCGTTTTGCATTTATAGCTGTGGCTACAGGACAGTTTATCTGGCAGGATGCCGCATTAAGTTTTTCATGGATGCTGTTCGGCGGCGCAGGAATCGGTCTCGGAATCGGATTGATTTTCATGAAGACGCATAAATACCTACCCACAGATACCAATACAGATACAGCACTCAGCATTGTAACGCCTTACCTGATGTATATTGTCGCAGAAGAATTTCATACTTCGGGCGTTCTGGCAGTAGTTTGCGGCGGACTCTTTTTATCTTATAAAAGGCACTTCTTCCTCAACAGCAGTTCCCGGCTCAGGGGAATTAATGTTTGGGAAAGTTTAACTTTTGTGATGAACGGGCTGGTTTTTATGCTTATCGGATTGGACCTGCCGGAAATTACCGCAGGATTAGGTGATACAAGCATCAACGCTGCTATTGGTTACGGTTTATTGATCACTGCTGTATTGATTATAGGGAGAATACTCTCCGCATATGGCGCTGTGATCGTCACACTCATTGCCAGAAATTTCATCACTGTGGCAGACAGCAGAAACCCGGGATTCAAAGTGCCGCTGATTCTGGGCTGGACAGGAATGCGGGGAGTTGTATCTCTTGCCGCAGCCTTATCAATCCCGGTTCACCTGGATAATGGTGTACCTTTTCCGCAGCGCAACTTAATTCTGTTCATCACATTTATTGTCATCTTATCTACTTTGTTGTTACAAGGACTGACGTTGCCTTACCTGATTAAAAAAATTGGTCTGCCTGATGTTGATCACGCTACAATCTCTGAAGAAGAAGAAGATCAGCAGCTGACCAGACAGCTGACGGGTTACGCCTTATCCTATCTTAAATCCAACTACGAGGAAGAACTCAACAACCAGCCTTTTCTTCAGCAGGTTGCGCGTAAATGGGAAGATAAAAGTCGTTCAACCGATCAAATAGTACTAGCCGAAGAAGCCAGAACCATTTATCTGGACGTCCTGGATCAGCAACGGAAATGGCTGCTGAATAAAAATAGTGAAGAAGCAACCTTGAATGAGGAGATTATACGCAAACATTTAAAGTACCTCGACCTGGAAGAAGAAAGACTGCTATTCCTATAAAGACCGGCGTAAATTTAATCCATAAATACACCCATTACTGCAGCACTTATACCCAATTGATGGAAGCGGGCAGTCAGTTCCGTGCTTATATTATTACTCGCGGACAAGCGCAGCACCTTATCGGAGTCGCCCAAATCAATAGTCCAGTCGATAACTCCTGCGAACTTACCCACAGTTGATGAAATATGTTCCAGGTCGTACGGAGTATTAATTACTGTTGAAATGATAATGATAAATCGCGACATGTTGTTCAGGAGTGTTTGATATGAATACGTAATATTTAAAACAGAGGATGAATTAAAGGGAGGTGTTTTTTGCCTCCCTTGCTATTTTTATTAATGGCCTCCCTCTACTGTAAGGACTTCTCCTTTTTTTATCCTGGCGAAAAATACCAAAGGCAGGATAACTGCACAGATAATACCTATCATCATAAAACCTTCGCTATAAGCTATCATTGATGATTGCACATTGAGTGTCCCATCCATAATTCCCATAGCCATTTGTTTTGCCTGTGCAGCAGATTTACCGCCCGACATTAATTGTGCAGTTAACTGATGCATCCGCTCTTTGGCTGCAGGATTATACAATGATACGTTAGACATCAGATCTGCCCGATGTGCAGCAATCCTCCTGGTTACATAAGTATTAATTAAGGCCAGCCCGATAGATCCGCCCAGCAGCTGAAGCATATTGGACAATCCTGACGCCTGTGCAATATCTTTACCTTTTAGTCCTGCCAGCGTAAGACTGGCGGCCGGGACGAAAATAAATCCGAATCCAACGCCTCTGATCAACTGCGGCCAAAGGAAATCCCACTCTCCTGCCATTGGTGTAGCCAAACGGTAAGAGATATATTCGTATAAAATCACCATTGCAAAACCGAAAACGAGTAATATTTTAGGACTCACCCCTTTTTTTATCAGCGCTCCATTCAGTCCCATCAGCATACCGGTAAGAAAAGCACCGGGCAAAATCAACAGTCCCGTTCGAGTAGCATTCCAGCCCAGAAATCCCTGTACAAATACCGGATACAAAAATACTGAGCAATAAATAGCTAAACCAAAAGCAAAGCGCAATGCTGAGCCGACAGCCACATTTCTATTCCGCAGCACCCTGATATCCACTACAGGATTTTTTGCTTTCAGCTCCCGCAAGATGAACAAAACGATACCACCTATAGCCAAAATCAGGGAGATGATAATAAAATTACTCGCAAACCAGTCTTTCCGCTCTCCTTCCTCCAATAACAGTTGTAAACTTCCTACCCCCACAATCAGTGCGAGAATACCCCAGTAATCTACCTTCCCGACCAGTTTTTTACTGGCCCCTTTGATATACTTCCAGGAAAGAATTGCGGCAACGATTCCAACGGGAATATTCACATAAAATATCCAGCTCCAGGAATAGTTATCTGTGAGATATCCACCTAATACCGGACCTAAAGTTGGTCCCATTACAATACCTGCACCAAATATTCCATTTGCCTTATCCAGTTCTTCTGGCGGAAATGTTTCTACCAGCACTGTTTGTGCCGTTGCCAGTAATGCACCCCCACCTATTCCCTGTATAAAACGCCAGAACACTAAGGTCCAGATTGATCCGGAAAATCCGCACATAAAAGAGGCGATAGTAAAGAGAATAATGGAGGCTGTAAAATAATTTCTCCTCCCAAACAAATCACCCAAAAATCCAGTCAGTGGGATAATAATGATATTTGATATTGCATAAGCCGTAATTACCCATGCCGTTTCTTCTACGGTGGCGCCCAGGTTACCTGCAATCTGCCGGGTGGCCACATTTACAATAGAGGTATCAATCAGTTCCATAATGGCACAGGTAATCACAGTAATGGTGATCAGCCATTTTCTGGCCCCTACTTCATAGGTAGCTTTTGCTTCCGCTTCCATATTTACTTCGTCTCCACCTTAGCATAAACACTCATTCCAGTACGAAGTGGATAATTTTTACTGCTATGCGCCGGCATTACAATTTTAACAGGTACCCGCTGCGTAACTTTAACAAAATTGCCCGTGGCATTATCTGCCGGCAGAAAGGAGAATTTTGCTCCTGTAGCTTGTGCAATAGATTCTATTTTCCCTGTAAAAGTAGTATCAGAGTAAGCATCTACTTCGATTTCAACTTCCTGACCAACACGCATATTTTTAAGCTGTGTTTCCTTGAAATTAGCAATCACCCATACTTTTTTATTATTGGCAACTGCCATCAGTGGTTCTCCGATGGCCACTACCTGCCCTATCTGCACATTCTTTTTAGAAACAATACCATCCGAAGGTGCAACAATAGTACAATAAGATAGCTGCAGTTTGGCCGCATTCAGTTTAACCTGAGCCTCTTTAACTCCCAGTTGCGCCAGACTAATATTTTCACCGGTATTGGACACCTGCGTCCGGGTATTTGCAATTTGCAGTTTGCTGGCATCAATTTGCTTTAACAATGCATTGCGCTGACCAATTGCGGCCTGCAGTTTTGCTACCGCATCTGCCTGATCTGCTTTGACCTGGTCAAACTGCTGCTGTGTAGCCGATTTTTGCGCCAAAAGCTGCGCATAACGTTCCATATTCTTTTCAGCTACGGTTAAACGGGCTTTCGCAGATTCAATAGCAGCATTTGATGACGCTAAATTGGCAGATACAGCATAAGAGCTGGCGGTTACATTAGAAACATTTACGTTTGCTGATGTCTGGTTGTTCCCTGCCAGGGTTACATTTTTACTGGCCTGCAGTAAGGCAATTTCTGCTTGTTCTACTGCGATTTTAAATGTGGCCGTATCCAGGACAATTAAAGTATCCCCTTTTTTAACCGGTTGATTATCGGTAACCCGGATCGCAATTACAGTACTGTTGATCTTGGGTATAACTGGACTAATATCTGCTTCCAGCTGTGCATTATCAGTTCCCTCACCTGAGCACCCTATAAAAATTGCAGGTACAAAAATAAATAGTAACAGCTTTTGTATTGATTTTTTCATGATCTTATATTATCGTTTAATAGTATTGAATTAATTGGCAATCTCGCCTGTTGATTTGAGTAGTTTTTGATAAGCCAGTCCCGCATTTGCCTTAGATGTAGCCACATTAAGCTGGGCTTGCAACAACGCAGTATTAGCGGTAAGAAAGTCTGTTGGAGTGGTGGTCTGTGCATTGAGCCGGTTTTGTTCTACTCTGTAGTTTTCTGCAGCCTGTTCCAGTTCTGTTTGCACCAATGCCAATTTCTCTATCGTTTTTTTATAGTCCAGATAACAGGTATTTACTTCCCGCTGGATCTGTTCTCTGGCTAACTGCAGCTGCTCATCCAGCTGAGTGGATGCCAGTCTGCTTTCGCTAACGCGCGATTGATTGGTATAGAAAGAAGATATTTTCCAGGAAAGGCTAAGTCCGGCAAGTGCCGAATAATTGAACTGGTTAACATTCGGAATCATCCGCTGATTAGGCTTATCATAATTATAACTTCCAATTAAGTTTAGCATGGGAAAATAATCTGCCTTCGCTGCTTTGATCCGGTAGCCAGCTGCATCACTCCTCAGTTTAAAACTTTTAAATTCGGGCCTTGCCGACATAGCGGCATCCATATAAGTTTGCAGCGATGTGATGGATGTTGCAGGCTGAATATAATTGTCAGGAATCTCAACCACTGTATTCGGATCTATACCTGTCAGGATACAGATATTGTAGTTCAGGCTACCCGAAAGTGCTGAAATATCAGCAAGACTGGAGCGCAGATTGGTAACCGACAAATCAATTTTCAGCACATCATTCTCCAGCACAATTCCCTGTAAACGAAAGGTCTCTACGTCATCTCTTTTTTTACGTAGCGTCTCAATGTTTGCCATGATTATCTTCTCCGACGCCCTGGTATTATAGAGGTTAAACCATAAATCTATCATCTGCTGATCCAACACCAACATGCTTTTCTGATAGTCAGACCTGCCAGCTGCGGCCTCTTTCTGCAAGGCCTTTGTACTGTTCCTTGCTCTTCCACCATTGTAAAGGAGCTGCGTCAGCTGTATCGCGTTGTAGGACTGGTTCAGGATTTGGGGATTGATTTGAAAAGAGGCGTCAGGCAAACTGATAGTGAATGGTACAATGTTATTGCTCAGGCGCTGAAAGGTTGAATTGATAACGAGCTGAGGCAATTTGCTGGCTGAGGACTGAGCGACATGGCTGCTGCTGATCAGATACTGTATACTATCCGCTTTTAATTGACTGCTATGACTCCGCGCAAGCGTAAGCGCATCTTTTAAGGATAAAACTCTCGCTTCCTGAGCCATGGAAAAAGCGGGCAGTAACAGGAGAAACGGGATTATTCTCAGGTACATTTTTTTTTCTGTTGAAAACATGCTAATGATTGGGTTATATTTGAAAAAGTTGTTTTAAAGCGGACACGTTAATTTGTAAGCGCACAACAAAAGTAAACAATGATTACTAAATAGTAAGCATTGTTTACTTTATTTATTTTAACTTTGACCTATGAGCGACGAGAGTAGTAATATTGACGAGCAACTGAGAGCATATAAAAATCTTGATGAAAAGAACTGGCAGCGAATTATTTATCAGCTGCGGAGACATATGGATATCTGGGC
This sequence comes from Pedobacter sp. MR2016-24, assembly GCF_026239655.1. Taxonomy (GTDB): domain Bacteria; phylum Bacteroidota; class Bacteroidia; order Sphingobacteriales; family Sphingobacteriaceae; genus Pedobacter. Next base: position 35,836 of record NZ_JAPIVO010000010.1, read on the forward strand.
TCAAAAGACCGTTAAACCTTCCTGGGGACAAATGAAATTGTCTTACTGGCCTGTCATCTGTAATATTGATGTAGAGGGTACCACAGCGTCGGAGATAGGCCGTAAATCGATGGTCATTAAACAAACCATGAGTCGCACGCTCAAGGAATTGGAAGAAAAAGGGATGATTATCAGCAAGGTCAACGAAAAGGATAAACGAAGTGAATGCCTGGAATTAACACCTACTGGCAAACGTCTGGTGCTGGATGCCAATATTGAGCTGTCAAAAACAATGACGAAGTATAAAGAACTTGTAGGAGAAAAAGACCTGGATACCACCGTAAATGTGCTGAACAAAATTATTGCGTATCATGAAAGCCTTAATTTGGAAGATGACCACGATTCGTAAATAAAAGAAAGAAAATCAGACACTATCCACTGTAATACAATGTTTTATAATTTATTTTTTACTATTTTAGTTATATAAATTATTCGCTATTATGGAAACATTGAATCATTATTCCAAAACGCAGCATATCTTCCGGATACTATTGGGATGCCTGCTTATTTTTACCGGAACCGGACACGTTACCTTTGTACGCACTGATTTTCTTGCACAGGTACCGGAGTGGATACCGCTTCAGGACAACCTCGTTGTATTGTTGTCAGGCATTGTGGAGATTGCAATAGGACTTTCTCTGCTCCTGCTCACGCGTTATCGTGTAGCCGTGGGATGGGTGGCCGCTATCTTTTTTATCGCTATATTTCCGGGCAACTATGCACAATATGCAAATCATGTTGATGCGTTCGGACTGAATAGTGATGCACTCAGGTTAACACGATTGTTCCTGCACCCATTGCTGGTCATCTGGCCACTATGGAGTTGCGGTTCATGGGCAGCATTACGCAGATCCAGACAGCAGCTATAAATACAATTCAGCGTTTCACTCAACACGAGCTTTTCCAATCAGTATCGCTTACCTCATTAGATAAAGAAAATGATGGCGAATTTGTAGTCAGATATTTTTTCGTAAAATTGCCTGAATATTTACCGCATAGCCCATTCCAAAAATCATGAAAAAATTCGTCAGATTCCTGTTATTAATTACTTGTGTGGCCAGCCTGCCTGATTTATCTGCTACAGCACAAACAGCGCCGGCAAAAGGGCTGGCAGCTATTAAAGAAACTGAGCTGAAAAATGACTTATATACTTTTGCCGGCGATGGCTTCAGGGGACGGGAATTCTGTTCGCCAGATGAGTTGAGGGCCGCAGTTTGGCTTGCAGACCAAATGCGCGCAACAGGGATGAAACCTGCAGGTAATGACGGCACATTTTTTCAGTTCTTTGACGTACAAAGAGATCGCGTATCGGCATTAAGCACCATTAAAATCGGTGATATACAACTGGAACTCTGGAAAGACATTTTAACCATTGAGCCTTTGCAGGCAACTATTGATGCCAGTATTGTTTATATAGGCAAAGGAACAGATGAAGCAATTGAAGCAGCAAACCTGGAGGGAAAAGTAGTCGCATTAATTCCTACTTATGACGGTCTTGATCTCAATGTCGCTTTTCCTGAGACAAGATTCATGCAAAGGCTGGTAACCTTGAAATACAGGAATCTTTTGTATAATAAAAAAATAAAAGGGCTCATCTTCGTGGCCAGCGATGAGTTTACGAAAAATGGCTGGAAAGAGCATGTGCATGTACGTTTCGAGAGAGGTGCCTACAAACTGAACAATGGTGGTAAAATGATTTTGCCGAAACCGGCGGTAATTCCGGCATTCTGGATGTTGGATAAAGATCTTGCTCTTTTTAATAATAATCCCCGCTTCAATGCAAACATCATTACTGAATCTTTTTTGTATCCATCGGTAAATGTAATCGGAAAAATAGAGGGTACTGATCAGCAATTAAAAGCGGAAAACGTGCTGGTCACCAGCCATATCGATCATATGGGTGTAAGAGAAACACAACAGGGCGATTCGATTTATAACGGAGCGGACGACAATGGAAGTGCTGTTGTAGCTATGCTTGCTATAGGGAGAGCTTACCATGCAGTTCCTGCTAAAAGGTCACAGTTGTTTATCTCATTTGGATCTGAGGAGCCTTATTTATTCGGATCGAATTATTATACCTTACATCCAACAGTAAAAAAGGAAAGTATTGTTGCTGTCTTAAATGCCGATCTGATTGGCAGAAATACGATTGACAGTGCAGCGATATTAGGTACAAGGGGCGCCAATAACACTTCTGTACTTTTAACAAAAATGGCGCTGGAAGCCAATAATGAAGGACCAAAATTTAAGCTTGATTCTGTTTGGGACAACCCAAACCACAAAGAAGGATTTTTATACAGAAGTGATCATGCCCCCTTTCTGAAACAGGGGATTCCGGCAGTATTTTACACAACGTTACTACATCCTGATTATCATACCCCAAAGGATGATCCTGAACATATCGACTATAAAAAACTGAGAAAAGTAACTGAATGGATGTATCGCACATCCTGGAAAGTATCCAATTCAGGAATAAGACCGGTAATCAATCCTGATTTCAAACCGAAGCGTTAGACAAAAAACCCATTACTCATTGGCTAACGATCACAGCACAGACAAAAGTAGCTATCACGCATTAGCTAAAGACTCATTTTTTGGTTTTTCATCCAGTAAATTTAAAAAAACAATGAGAGATGCCAGGTGTTCAACATAAATACCAATATAGAAAAGCATATGATAGATCAAGAAAATGAACTGTTCGATCAACAGGAAAATAATGAGCCCTCAAACCAGAACCTGCAAGGATCAAATACGATCAAAGATCCCGATGAATGGACTACAGGAGACGAGCCAATGACCGGAGCGCAGCACTCCTATCTGAAGACACTATCGGATGAAGCAAAAGAAGAATTTGATGAAACGCTTAGTAAGTCTGAAGCATCAAAACGTATAGATGAACTGCAGCATAAAACTGGCAGGGGTCTTGAAAATAACTAATATATAAAAAGCAATCATCTTAATGGGTGATTGCTTTTTATATTTGTGGTCAGGTCCCGCTATCCAACTATTAATTTTGTAGTGATCGCAATTCTATTCCAGGCATTAATGGTTACAATTGCCATGATAATTTGCGCCAGATCATGCTCACTAAACAAACTTGCTGCTTTATTATAAGTAGAATCAGCTACATGGTTACTGATCAGCGTTACTTCTTCAGTTAAAGCTAAAACAGCTTCTTCCTCTTTCGTAAATAAGGTGGTTTCTCTCCAGGCATTTAAAAGATAAAGACGCTGCTCTGTTTCGCCAATTTTGCGGGCATCTGCAGCATGCATATTTAAACAGAAGGCGCAGCCATTTATTTGTGATGCTCTCATTTTAATCAGCTCTAAAAGAATTGGGTCTACTTTGCTTGTTGAAAGGTATTTTTCTAAACCAAACATGGCCTGATATGCTGCTGGTTCAACTTTTTGGATATTGATTCTGTGTTCCATTTTTTTGTTCTTTTGAATATGATGTAAAGATCCGAAACAACAGAATCAAAAAACTTAACCTGGTTTAAGAAACGATAAAGGCCACTATTTTCTGGCTCTGATCTTACTTAAAAACTCCGGCGTAAATCCTAGATAAGAGGCAAGCATATATTGTGGAATACGCTGTACAAATTCAGGAAATAAGGTATTGAAATTGGTATATCTTTCTTCAGCAGTTTGGCTGTACAGATATTTGATCCTGATCTGAGATGCCTGGTGCAGTTTCTGAAAAATCAGCCGGAAGTACTTTTCCAGTCTGGGCAGTTTTTCAAAAATTTCATCATAGTGATGATGTTCAATGACAATAACATCTGTAGCTTCAGCCGCCTGAATATAAAAGTCTGACGTCTTTTGAAACAGAAAACTGGTTAAATCTGAAATCCACCAGTTCTCGATAGCAAACTGCGTAGTTTGTTCTGCACCCTTGATGTCAATGAAATAGAGTCGCAGGCAACCCTTCACTACAAAATAATTTGCCCTGCAGGTTTCCCCTGCTTCATGCAAATAGGCTTTCTTTTTATAGGAAGAAGATTTAAGCAATGACGCAAGAATGTCCTGTTCATCAGTGCTTAAATCTATGAATCTGTTGATGTGGGCAAAAAGTGCGTTATACATTTCATTTTTATAATCAGGCTAAAATAGTCATAATTGCACCATCAAAATAATTACTCAAATACCCTTAGTTACTTATTTCTTGTTTTTATTCTGATCAAACTGCATAGAAATCTCACGCGCAGCTTTGTAATGTTTCTGTAGAACAGGTAAAATTTTTGCAGCAAATGCACTCACTGCAGTATCCGGACTTTTCGTAGCACCTTCAAATAAAGCGATATCGGTAATATGGTCTTCGACCATCATGTTGATATAATAACTGTCAAAGTTTTTTCCTGTGCTGGTATTTAGCGCGTTCAGGTGTTCCTTTTTCGCGTCAGGAAGCTCAGCCGGCAATGTAAAGCCCTTGGTTGAGGCAAGGTCACTCAATTCTGTATTTGCCGCGGTATGATCTTTTTCGATCATTGCAGCAAAATCCTTAATACTTTGCAGCGAGGCCTTCTGCTGGCCAATTTTACCCATTTCTACTTCAAGCATTCCGCCCATTGCGGCTTGTTCCAGAAACCTGTTTACCGGAGTACCGTCCTTCATGTTACTGCTGGTGTCACGTGCTGCAGAATCATGTACCATTGCATGACCGGTTGCTGTAGTATCTGTGGTATCTTTTTTCTGGTTTGAATTACAGGCCTGGGTCAGCGATGCTAAGGCCAATAAGCCAATTGGAAGTACTTTAATTTTCATTGCTTTCATCTTTATCTATTTTATCAGTTAAGCATTCCGCATCTATTGATGCAGCTTTCATATCATCAGCTATTAATTCATTGGATCCCCCTGAGTTGGCCATTTACCTTTTTTCACTCCAGTATCCGCTTTTTTAGTAACAGTTCCTGTTCCATTGGGTACATCACGAATCAGTGATCCGGTATCACTATTAACACCGGGTCCTGTTCCCGTGCCGGGTGTACCTGTATTAGTACCGCTGCTGCTTCCTGTTCCGGTACCGGGACCATTTCCGGTTCTCATGGTATTCAAGGCAGCCGTATCTGTTCCGGTTGAATCAGATGTATGCTGATCAGCTTTGCTATCATGTTCACCTGAACTACAGCCTACTGTAAAAAGCGCAGCGATTATTATCATTGTTACAGATTTAAAACTCTTCATAAGCGGTTGGATTTTAGTTTAATCTATCCTTCATACATCTGCACTTCACTTTTGTTTTTAAAGAATATAAATTGTGCCTCTAAGTGCTGTTAAGAACTATACTTTAACAAATAAAACTTAGCATGCGGTAAAGTGTCAGTTGCAATACCGGAGAAAGGGTAAAACGATAGTCCTGATCATTTTCGTTTTGCTCTAACCGACTAATTGAATTCCTAATGGCATTGAAAAATAATTCATAAAAAGACAGCTGTCAGCTTACAGTACGTTTATAATTTTTAAATTGAATATAAAAATATTTCACACCATTTAATAGTACATTTACCAAACTATGTCATCTTCCAATTATCTTCTTCATTTAGCTGAACGTTCGGGCAATCTTGCACTGGCGTACGACCTGTCGACTGGTCAGTTTAAATACATGAATCCTGCTTGTTTTTCTTTTTTCGGGTTAGAAAGTGAGGTAACGGAAGCTAGTTTGCTGTTTAGTAAAGTGCACCCGGATGATCAGGAATACGTTCTCGACAAACTGAACGCTTGTATAGATGGTAAAATAATAGATGGAGTAGAATGCAGATTTACACGCGGAAAATATCAACGCTGGTTACGGATCACACCGCACCTCATCCTTGAAAATGACGAAAAGATTTTACTGTTAGAAGCACAAGATATCACTGAATATAAAACACAGCTTGAATTGTTGAATAATCATAATATCAAGAAAAATTCTATACTTACTATTCTTGCACATGACCTTGCAGGACCTTTGGGAATCATCCAGAACCTATCAAAGTTGCTTGGACAAGAAACGCTACAGTTACAAAATGGTAAGGTTGACCGTTATATCAATATGATTACCAAAATCAGTAAAAGCAGCATTGAACTGATCCAGAATTTTCTAAACCAGGAATTTTTGGAAAGTGCGGATGTTAACCTATTTAAAAAAAGGATAGAGCTGGTCAAAAAAATCACCCTGGGCACGGAAGAATTTCTTGCTATGCAGGAAGAACTGAGGATTAATTTTTCATGCAGAGCCAGTGCAGATACGATTTACGCAGAAATAGATGAGGATAAGTTTATGCAGGTAATCAATAACCTGATCTCTAACTCCTTGAAATTTACGCCGGCCGGCGGAAAAATTGAAGTCAATATAAAAGAAAACGACAAAGATATTTTAGTTACCGTGTCTGATAATGGTATAGGCATACCTGAAAAGTTTCATGCCACGCTTTTTGATAAATTCACCGAAGCACGCAGAACCGGACTCCAGGGAGAGCGTTCAACCGGCCTGGGTATGTCTATCATCAAAACAATCATTGAGTGGCATAACGGTGAAATCTGGTTTGAAAGTAAAGAAAATGAGGGTACGACTTTCTATCTCACACTGCCGAAATATGAATAGCCCGTTTTTGCCCAATATACTTCAAAAAAAACAACGTACATAACCTGCTACCATACAGGTGGTTAATACGTATTCACATAGGGTTTATACGTGATTTATTGATATAATTGAGTTCAAAAATAGGTTAACCTACTGATTTGTAAGTCGGTTACACAAAAACAGGATTTCCGGAAAAAAAACATTTTAATCAAAAAAAACGTATCATATCAGTATAATACTATCCAAATTGTATTCACTGACATTCTCAATCCAAACAAACAAAATATGAGTAACAACCTTACTGGTGATGTTCTAGTTAGAAATAATGTAAGAATTATTGGTACTGGTACAAGAACGCTGCTATTTGCCCATGGCTTTGGCTGTGATCAAAATACCTGGCGGGCCATTATACCCGCTTTTCAGGAGAACTATCAAATCATACTGTTCGATTATGTAGGTGCCGGCAGTTCAGATTTGAGTGCTTATGATCGAAACCGTTATAATTCTCTGGAGGGATATGCGCAGGACATAGTTGATATCTGCGGGCAGCTCCACTTATCAGAAATCACATTTATAGGACATTCTGTAAGCAGTATGATAGGTTTACTTGCACTTAAACTCCAGCCCTCCATATTTGAAAAAATTGTCTTTATAGGCCCATCTCCAAGGTATATCAATGAGCCCGGTTATCATGGGGGGATAGATCAGGCAGATCTGGAAGAATTGCTGGAGGTGATGGATAGCAATTACCTGGGATGGTCTCAAATGGTAGCCCCTTCAATAATGGGAAATGCAGACCAGCCCCAGCTCGCTGAAGGTCTGGTTAAAAGTTTCTGTTCTACTGATCCGGCGATCGCAAAAGAATTTGCACGTGTTACTTTTTTATCAGATAATCGTGAGGATCTTCAGCATTTAAGAATTCCAAGTTTAACTATACAATGTAATGATGATTTCTTAACTTCATATGCCGTAGCTGAATATATCAATGAACATACGGTGAATAATCAGATCATCATGCTGGAGTCAAGCGGTCATTGTCCGCACCTCAGTGATCCTGATGGCGTAATTAAGGCGATAAAAACCTTTATTTAAGGTAATATGAAAACAGACCAGGTAGAACGTTATTTACAAAAAGATTTTTTATATGACGAGCTGCTTTGTGGCTTTGTATCATTTAGCCCCGATGGCAAAATCCTTTCCATCAATAAAACGATGGCAACCTGGCTTGACACAGATCTGGCGGATCTTAAAGAACGAAACTTTAAAACACTGATGACTAAATCCAGCATGTTATATTACAATATGGTGGTTGCACAACTGTTACATGTGAATCAAAGCGTGAACGAAATCAGTCTTAAATTCCTGGCCAAAGATGGATTTTTCGATGTCTTGCTCAATGCGCAAAGTTATAAAAATGATCAGGGCGATGTTTTTCTGATCAACGCCACCATTCAAAAGATTTCAGAGAGAAAGCGATATGAAAATGAACTGCTGTACGAAAAGCGACATGCAGAAACAGAACGCCGGAAGTTTGAATTCTTATTTAACGCTGCCCCCAATCATATCTGGACAACAGATCCTGAGGGAAAAATCCTGACGATCAACCAGAGAGTAAAAGACTATTTTAATTTGGAACAGCCTACAGATCCTTTTGGTCTTATGGGTATATGGCCTGCCGATCTGAAGAAATATCTCAACCGATGGAAGTTATGCCTGTCAACTGGTAAAATTTTTGAAAGACATATCCGGCTGCTCGGCGTAAGCGGCTCTCCCGAATGGTTTCTGATAAGGGCGGAACCTTTTTATAATGATGAAGGCGCTATTGAAATGTGGTTTTGCTCCGGCACTAACATCAACAAGCAAAAACTACTGGAATTGGCTACCCAGGCAGATCTAAAGTCCAGTTTATCTTCTGCATACAAAACGCTGGATGAGAATGAGGAACTGTTTGTATCCATTGCGATGAACCATTCGCACATGGTGCGTAAACCCCTTGCCAATATTCTGGGCTTGGTAAAGTTAATGGAGATGGAAAATGTAAACGGTGACCTGAAGACGCTGATGGAATTATTGCTGGAAAGTACACAAGAACTCGATAGTATGATCAAAAAGTTAAATCACTAACTCAAGCTGCTCAGGATCTCCCGGATGGAGAAAGTCGCTCCGCATACAAATTCATCTGCCGCACCATAATAAATAGTGAGCTTATCTCCTTCTACCAAATGGCCATTGGTAAATACCACATAACCAAAGAAACCACTTAATTCATAGACTTCCGTAGGGACCATAATCGGATCTATACTTCTTTTAAGCACTTTTGAAGGATCAGTTAAATCCATTAAAAAAGCACCCAGACAGTAACGATGCTCTCCAGTTGCGCCATGGTATATTTCCAGCCAGCCCTCCTCAGTTCTGATAGGAGCAGCCCCGGCACCTACTCTGGCACTGTCCCACATACCCGGCCGTGACTTTACCAGGCATTGATGGTTTCCCCAATGCAAACCATCTGGTGATTCTGCCAGCCAGATAAAATTCCCGCCTATATCCTTGCTGCTGGGACGATGCAGCGCATAGTATTTACCGTTAATTTGTTCTTCGAAAATCGCCACATCTTTATTATGAGGTGGCAGGATCATGCCCTTCCGATCAAAATGCTGCCAGTCGCGCGTAATTTGTAAACCTACTCCTACCCCACTGTCAGAAACCGCAGTATAAGTCAGGTAATAGTCTTCATTTAACTGGCTTACCCTGCAGTCTTCAATACCATAACGTTCCAGTTTACCTTTACCAAACAGCCCCGGATACTTGTCCTCTTCGCTGAAATTGATACCATCTGTGCTGCTCATCAGCCGTAAATGAGAAACTGTCGTCAGGTAATCCAGTCCCTTATAATTATACACCCTTGCATCAGTCGCGATCAGATCCGGATCATTCAGCGGCACTTCAATAATTTCCAGCTTCCCCTCCTCATTCAGCGCGGGGATAAAAGCCCAGTCTTCCACCTGTTTAATACTTTCTGCCACCCTGATCAGCAGCCAGGTTTTGCCTTCAAAAATAAATACCCCAGGATTCAATAAACAGATGACCTGTAGTCCTTCTGCACTTGGTTTCACATCCTTGGGCATTAACAGTGGATTTTGGGGAAATCGCTTGGCCAGATCTTTCATATTACATATTGTTTGGAACTGCAACGTTATTAGCGCTTAAATGTTTGCTTTACCGCGCTACCTATTATTTAAAAAACCTTTCTTTCCAAACTATGTTTAAGCTCCCGAACAACATAAATCTATAGGGTATGAACGCACTGTCACCATGGGCTTTATCTGCTATTGCAGAACTGAGTGAAACTGAAAAAGTACTATATACTAAAAATGTGGGCGACTTTGCTTTTGAGGTTTACATAGATATAGACTCCGTTTGGGTTAAAGTACATATAGCCAAAGGTGGGCAGATCGCTTTCAGAGCTGCATATAGTCCCGGAGCCGGACTGCAACTGATCAATCACGAAGTTACTGAAAACGGTATTGAGCTAATGCTTTCATCAGTGGCAGGGAAACATGACGTAGTCATTTCAATAGTGCAGGGAACACAGTATCCCATTCTCCGCTACACCAGTACAATTAACCCGGCACAGGATCTGTCCGTTCCTTTCTGGCCAAAAGACATCCTGTTTTTATCGGCGAAAGGTCAGGTGAAAAAAACTACCGGAAAAATTCACACCAGTCAGTTTGGTACCAGAACAGGCTTCATTTATATGAGCGATAGTCAGCCGAAACCGGTATCCATTCTTTACCTCCAAAACCTTACTGCTCTGTCTGATTATTGTGAACAGACAGCAACTTCTGCCGGAGATACGGTTGGAGGTGAATGGCCCGAACTGGGATTCTCTTTGCCGGCATCATCAAAACCCCTCAGGGCGGGTAAAGAAATTGTTCTTGCGGATGCCTTTGTGGCTTTCAATGAAGAAGGAGCTAAAGATGAACCTGCACTGATGCGTCATTACCTGGATATGCTGGCCGGTATTTACCTGCTCCTGCCCAAACCAGAAACAACTTATCAAAACTGGCCGGAGATTGTTGAGAAAGGACTCAAAGACCTGATAGACAGCCCCGGTTGCTGGACGCAGATAGCCGGACATAAATATTTTAATGCTTATGTGAGCGATTATGAAACACCACCGGAAATCATGGTGCAGCTGGCTGTCCTGCTTCCCCTGCTGGATTATGTAGAATGGAGCGGTCAGCCTCTGGAGGTTATGGACACGATCAAAGCAGGACTACCCAACTTCTTTGACAAAAAGCTGGGCACCATTATGCGGTGGCTTCCTGCCGCAGAAGATCAGCTGAAAGGTGAAGAAGAGCAAAAAGTGCCCAAAGTGATGGATTCCTGGTATCTTCATCATCCGCTGCTAAACCTTTCCAGACTTGCTTTAAAAGGTGACGCTGTAGCCAAACAACTTTTCCTCGATTCACTTGATTTTGCGATCAGGGTTGCACATCACTTTGATTATCAATGGCCTGTCTTTTACAAAATGGATACGCTGGAAACTGTCAAAGCAGAAACTGCAGAGGGCAAAGGAGGTGAAAAAGATGTTGCCGGACTGTATGCACATGTGATGTTGCAAGCCTGGGAGCTCACTAAAGAAAAGCGTTATCTCCGGGAGGCAGAGGCAGCAGCCAAAACTTTGGAAGGCTATGGCTTCGATATATTTTACCAGGCAAACAATACCGCATTTTCTGCGGGTGCCCTGCTGAGGTTATATAAGATTACTCAAAATGAACTGTATCTGAACCTGAGCTATACCTGTCTCGCCTCAGTTTTCCGGAACGTGCAGCTGTGGGATTGTAATTACGGTTACGGCAAAAACTTCCCGAAATTCTTTTCTTTATATCCGCTGAACGACGCCCCCTATACTGCTGCCTATGAGGAGCAAGAGGTTTTTTGTGCATTTCACGACTATTTAAAACATGCCGACGGGGTTGAAATTTTACCTTCCCTGAGGATGCTTATGGCGGAGTATATCCGCTACCTGGTAGATCGTTGCGTGTATTACTATCCACCCATGCTTCCTGAAGAGATGCTGGAAGAAGATCCCAAAATAGGCGAAATAGATAATAAACTATGGATTGCCCTGGAGGATTTACAGGACGGCTGGATGAAATCAGGAACTGTGGGTCAGGAAGTATATGGAGCAGGAAATGCTTTTGGCATTCTTCCCCGTCACTTTGTGCAGGTACCTGGAGAAAACTTTATGGTCTATCTGGATTATCCGACTTCCGGCTTTACCGCCAGAAAGGGCAAAAATCTCCATTTTCGTGTATTGGGTGACAATAGGCTGAACTGCCGGATGATGATTGTTAAAACCGGCACAGGCAAACTCCCTGAAATGGTCGTTAAACAAAAAGGAAGCAAAGGAACTATTCAAAGCAGGAAGGTAAAGGACGGTCATCTGGAGTTTATGATCAATGGCGGAAGCGATTTCTTTATAACCATTATCAATAGTGCAAAGTTGAAACATAAAAGTATGGCCTAGGTTTAAGCACCATCTACACTTAAAAACAACAAAATTATGTTTCATCATTCAAAAGATTTACAATTCAACGCAAGAGTATCAAGACCTGATCCTTATTTTGCAAACATCTTACTGGAGCAATTTGGCGGCGAAAACGGCGAACTTGCAGCGGCAATGCAGTACTTCACTCAGGCCTTTGGTGCGAAGCTGCCCCATCCTGACAAATACGATATGCTTATGGATATCGCAACAGAAGAGTTCTCACACCTGGAAATTGTAGGTGCAACTATTCAGATGCTGCTTAAAGGAGTAAACGGAGAGTTAAAAGATGCGGCCGACCAGAGTGAAATTATGCAGGTAATGGATGGAAAAGCGACTAAAGAGACGATCATTCATGCAGCGTTATCAGCTAATCCGCAGTTTCCAATTATTACTGGTGGCGGACCTACTTTGAGGAACAGCCAGGGTATTCCATGGTGTGCATCTTATATTCACTCGAATGGAGACTTAACGGTCGACCTAAGAAGTAACCTTGCTTCTGAATCACGTGCCAAAATAGTTTACGAACACCTGATGAAGTTTACTGATGATCCTTACGTAAAGGATACGCTTTCATTTTTAATGACGCGCGAAGTAGCACATTATAAGATGTTTGAGGCTGCACTGGATTCAATTCAACCTAATTTCCCTCCAGCGGTGTTGCAGGCAGATCCACGTTTCACCCAACAATATTTCAACTTCTCTCCTGAGCAAAGCGTGAGAGGTCCATGGAACGAAGGCGAAATGCCAGGTATGGGCAAACAGTGGGAATATGTTGCAGATCCGGTAAGTCATGTAAAAGAAACTGCTGGTCTGACCATCAATGAGGAAGATAAGACGAAAGAACTGAAAGCAACGGCTAAGCTTGATGAAAAGATGAGCAAAGTGAAAAGCGAAGAAGTTAAAAAAGCTGATCCTGAAGGCGTAGCACAATGGAGCGATTACGATAGTAAAGCATAGATATTCACAGGCTTATAAGTGATAAATATAAACTGATTACTAACATAAAACCCCGGCTTGACCGGGGTTTTATCATAGCTGATCATTTCTAATCATCAATTTATTAAATGTCCTTATCTCTTTTTCTTTAAGGCCTGATATAGAAAAAATCCAACAGCAGCATAGGTAGCAGCTTTAATGATCACTCCTTTCGGATTGTATTTCAACTCCATCTTCCAGCCGCCTTCTGCAAAACAGTTTGGAATCTGGCCTTTGCTGATATCTTCAATAATACCCTCTACTACATTTACCCGGTCTGCCAGGATCAGCGGTATCCAGTGGCGGTAACGGTCTTCACTATGGGTAAAGGCCCAACGTCTGATCACACCGCTTAACCCCGAAGGGGGAACGGAGGTACCGAACACCGTTGTCATAGCCGGGCGTTCATTTGACATCAGGATTTCAACATCCTGGGGCTGTGGTTGAGATCTTTCATAGTTGATTCTATTGTGATCGTCTCCCGTGTAATTTTTCATTGGATAGGTCGGCTCATTTTCCGGATCAGAATCCATCCCCCAACCGGGTATCTGTTTATAATCTATGCTGTAATTTTTCATAAGCTTAATGTTTTGCTGATGGTATTAGTACTGTTTTAATACAATTGTCCAGTTTGGACGAGAACAGACGATAGGCATCTGCCACTTCTTCCAGTGGAATCCTGTGCGTAATCAGGTCTTTAGGTGATAGGCGACCCGATTGTACATGGTCTATCAGTTTAGGCAAGAGTCTTTTCACGGAAGCCTGATTTGCCCTTATGGTAATCCCCTTATTCACTACATTTCCAATTGGCAGTAAATTAAATGGCGGACCATATACACCTACAATAGAAACAATCCCACCCTTTTTCACGGAATTGATTGCCCACTGCAGTGCGGTTGCAGCACCAGCCTGCAACAACATCACTCTGCCACTGAGAGTCTGCAAGGTATTTCCCTCAGCTTCGCAGCCTACGCAGTCGATACACACATCGGCTCCATACCAGTCGGTTGTTTTCTTCAGGAATACCACAGGATCTTCCATATCCTTAAAATTATAAGCTTCACATTTAGCATAGTTCTGTGCGAACGCTAAGCGGTAATCAATATGGTCGATAATAATTACCCTGGAAGGTCCGAAAAACCAGGCACACCTGGCCGCCATAATTCCTATCGGACCCGCGCCAAAGATGACTACTGTATCTCCCTGTTTGATCCCGCCCATTTCGGCTGCCTGATAACCTGTAGGTACCACATCGGTCAGCATCACAGCATCATCCGGATCCATATCAGCTGGAATAACTGTGGGCCCGACATCTGCAAAAGGTACCCTTACATATTCCGCCTGTCCGCCATTATAGCCCCCGGCCGTATGTGAATATCCAAAAATTGCGCCTACTGCGGTGGCCATCGGGTTCGATTCATGGCAGTTTCCATACAGTCCCTGCTTACAGAAATTACATTTTCCGCAGGCAATATTAAAAGGCACCAGTACCTGATCGCCTACTTTCAGCTTTTGAACCAGCGGGCCTACTTCCTCAACGATGCCAACAAACTCATGGCCAAAGGTAGAACCAACCCGTGTGTCAGGAACCATACCATGATAAAGGTGAAGGTCAGATCCGCAGATACAGGTGCGGGTCACATGAACAATTGCATCTTCTGGATGCAATATTTCTGGCATGGGCTTTTCTACTGCCCGAACCCTATAGGGTCCTCGATAATCCATTGCTAACATATGGTTGTTTTTAGGTACAGCCCTTATTTGCGGGCAACAAAAAATTATTACCAGCTTATACAAGGGCGGTCATCCTTTGTTTTAAATGAATTAAAAAAGCCTTCGGCTGCCCTATCATTCAAATAACCATAGCTTAACATGAATTTAACACCTTAATCTCTGTCAATCCGTAATTTCGCACCTGCGTTCCCTTAAAACAACTAATGTTAAAATCTTTCAAAGCCAGACTGCTCTTAAGTTTTTGCTCTTTTATCCCACTCATATTAATCTGGTTAACTACTTATCTATACATTAATTACCAGCAAAGGAAACTCAAAGCCTTTTCTGCAGCATTGACACACATACAAGTTCAGTATCTGGAAAGCACAGGAAATCTGCAGAAATTCATGTTATCCGGCTATCATGAAGCCGGATTTTATCAAACTGGCAGACAGCGGGATATCGATGAATTTCTGCAGCTGCAGCAGTATATCAGCAATCACCTGAATAAGCTCAGAATCAGCGCGGTAAAAAACCACCTGCAAATCAACGGCCCCTTAGACAGTCTCATTAGTTTGAATTTGCAGACATTGAAATTAGGTTATACGCTGAAACAGATTTACCTGAAAAAAGGATTCGAGGATTATGGCATAGAAGGTGAAATGCGTCAATTCGCGCATCGTATTGAAAATTCAAATGTAATCCCCGGCAAACAGATCCTGCAACTGAGACGCCATGAAAAGGATTATATGCTGCGAGGTAAGCAGGAATATGCAAGACTTTTTTTTAAAGAGATAGATTCCCTGCTGCAACTGGTAAATAATGACACGAAGGTAACAGCATTACAAAGCTACAAACAGTATTTTACCAATTTTGTAGCCTATACAGAGAAATTGGGAATAGACCGTAAAAAAGGCATCGCACCAGCACTGCAGGCTAATATAGATCATTTTCACAACCAGTTTATCGTGACCAATGAAGCCTCAGACAATGACATGCATGAGGTGCAGATACAGTTCAATATCATCTTAATTGTTGTTTCCTTAGCCGTCCTGATTCTGATCGTATGGCTGAGCCTTTCTTTATCTGATTACCTTACGCGTGACATCAAAGAGCTGAACAACCGCATGGAAGCTTTTATTAATTCAGATTTCAGGGATATACAATCCTCTGATGGTGGACGGCTCCTGGCCAATAGTATAGAATTAAGTAAGCTATACCAGGATTTCAGCCTGTTAAAGACTACCCTAAAAACATATATCAGTAACCTGAACAGACATGCAGCTGAAATCAAAATTCAATCTATCAAGTCTCAGGAATTAAACGAAGAATTGCAGGTACAATCCGAAGAAATGCAGGCGCAGTCGGAAGAGCTCCATATTTTGAATATTGAATTGCAAACGCAAAAAGAGCAGGAAGAAATTGCACGTGAACTGGCAGATAAAGCCAATCAGGCAAAAAGTATTTTCCTGGCTACAATGAGTCACGAAATCAGGACGCCACTTAATGGGGTTTTAGGTATGGTTTCCCTATTGCATGAAACTAAGCTGGATGCCGAACAAACAGAGTTTGTGGAAACGATCAAACTGAGTGGAGAAAGCCTTTTGAGCGTAATCAATGATGTACTTGACTTTTCTAAAATCGAGTCGGGCAAGCTGGAACTGGATCCGCATAACTTCAATTTAAAGCTATGTATAGAAGAAGTGATAGAGATGTTTTCGGGCAGAGCTGTAGAAGCAGGTTTGAGCCTGGGTTACAGTATCGCTGAGCATGTGCCAAACTTACTGGTAGCCGACAGCCTGAGACTAAAACAGGTGCTGATTAACCTGATGGGTAATGCGCTGAAGTTTACCGGTAAAGGGGGCGTATTTTTGGCTATCAGCATGAACGGATATCATTCAGACGACACATTAGAACTTGTGTGCGAGGTAAGGGACACAGGCATAGGCATTCCGGCAGATAGGATTTCGAGATTGTTTAAGGCATTTTCCCAGGTTGACTCCTCTACTACAAGAAGATATGGCGGCACAGGATTAGGGCTTGCTATCTGTGAAAGACTAGTGCATCTTT
The DNA here is from genome assembly GCF_026239655.1 of Pedobacter sp. MR2016-24. Classification (GTDB taxonomy): domain Bacteria; phylum Bacteroidota; class Bacteroidia; order Sphingobacteriales; family Sphingobacteriaceae; genus Pedobacter. The sequence continues at coordinate 52,748 of NZ_JAPIVO010000010.1, forward strand.
TAGGCGGAATAATCACTGTAAAAAGCGAGGTAGACAAAGGGACATCCTTTTTTTTCACGATGAAATCATTGATTGGAAACAAAGTTACATTACAGATTGAAGCCCTGCAAAAACCTGTGGCACCAGAGTTACTTTCGGATGATTTTGCCATTAGCAATCCCCTGCGGATCCTGGTGGCTGAAGATAATATCATTAACCAGAAGCTGATTTTAAAAATACTTCATAAATTGGGATACCATCCTCAGTTGGCCATGAATGGGAAAGAAGTACTGCATGTAATAGGAGATGATCATTTTGATGTGGTGTTAATGGATATTCAAATGCCCGAAATGGATGGTTTAGAAGCCACTCAGGCGATCAGAACCAGCAATATCAAGCAACCTATCATTATTGCAATGACGGCCAATGCCATGCAGGAAGATAAAGATGAATGTCTTCGGTTAGGAATGAACGACTACCTGTCCAAACCGATCCATCTGGAAAGTTTGCTGGGTGCTTTATCACGAGCTTCGAATAGCATATTTGCATATCAAAATAATGATTAAAAGCATGGTAATGTTAACTAAATCAGTTAACTTAACATAAAAATAATATTATACTAATATTACCATAACATATCTTTGCTCATCAAGACACGCATACAGGTTATGAAAAAAAACAAACTGAAATCATTAGTTAAAGCAGCGAGAAAGACTGCAGAAAAAGACATCCATCTTAGTTTAGTAACTAGTTTACAGGAAATAGCCGGCAAATTTGGAGAAGGCTCTAAAAAATTAAACAAAGATATAGAGAAAGGCGCAAGAAGGTTGGCAAAAAAAATTGCAACAGCTATTAAAATAGATAAATCAGTTTTTATTGAGGTAAAAGAAGAAACAAATGTTGCCGGGATTGAAACTATTGACGCACCTATCCTGGTAAAAAAAGAGGCTAAAGTTAAAGCTGTCACAACTCCGGTTGTCGAAACTGAAAACTAAATAGTTTTACCATCAGATTGACCATACATAGCTATGGTCAATTTTCTTCTGCACTGCTGGGATTTTAGACGGAGAGAAAAGATTAACACAAGTTTAACCTTGAATATTATTATTTCAATCGGTTTAAGCTTAGTATTGTGATCTTTTTTAAATTCAAATTGTTAATAATGTCCAACCGCAGATTTTTTATCAAAAGCAGCCTTGCAAGTTTAGTATTGGCTGGAATATCACCCGGCGTATCAGCTTTAACTCCGGCAGATCAGTATGAATTACCTGCCGCCGGAAAAAAAGCTAAACTACGTTTTGCGATTGCGTCAGACGGTCATTACGGACAACCGGGAACGGATTATAAAAATGACCATAGCAATATGGTAAAATGGCTGAATGAAGCACATGATACCAGCGAGCTAGACTTTGTAATTATCAATGGTGATTTGGTACATGACCGCCCGGATTTACTTCCCGAGGTTAAAAAAGATTATTACGATCATTTAAAAGTTCCTTTTTACGCTATTCCGGGTAATCATGACCATACAGATACCGCTACCTGGAAATCAATTTTTGGTTATGAAGACAATTTTTCGATGGAAAAAAACGGTGTAGGTTTTGTGCTGGCCAATACCTCCAATACTACCGGCAAGTACCTTGCCCCTAACAATGACTTTATTAAAAGAGAACTGGATAAGTTTAAAGACTTAAAAACAGTATTTGTGGTATTACATATCCCGCCACATCTCTGGGTACCGGAAAATGCCTTTGTAGATTCTCCTGAGACTGTTACTTTATTGCATCAATATCCAAATGTAAAAGCAGTATTTCATGGTCATGACCATAGTCTGGATGCCGTGTTTTACACCAATAAACTTCCCCACTTTTTTGACTCACACATTGGTGGCAGCTGGGGAACGGCCTACCGCGGTTATAGAATAGTTGAAGTAGACGAAAATGACAAGATCAGTACCTATCAGGTAAATGCCAGCAAAACTCCCTTGCTGAACGAGACCGCTTTGTAGTCTGTTGAATTGACAAGCTTGTATGAGGTGCAGCAATTTGCTTGAAATCTAACCCTTGAATTCTTCGTCAAAAAGCTGCCTGGTTGATTAATTTAAGTAACGATATTCATTAAGAGAATAACCTAAGTGCTGTTTAAAAGAATGGAGTACCGTGAATCAATTCAGGATGAAATAGCAATGCCCATCCCCCCGCAGCTGCCGTCATGTTGTAGGTGTTATAGGTAATAATGGTAAGATAACCAGTAATCCGTATAACTATTCCCTTTTATATAATACGGAACTTTGTCCTGTGCAAAACGTTATAGATAGCAACCTGTTCAAACATTTTCAATATAAAGAAATCGCAAAACCGTAAATTAGTAAACATGAGTCGGCAGAGCTTTATAATCGTAAAATAAGCAACAATCATTGTATTAAAAAAAATCATGGAAAAGCAAGAAAAAGAGCGGCTCGAAGGCTTTGTACCAGCACCTGCACAATATTTTACCGGTCAGGCAAAATTAAAAATGTTTGTTCAGCCAGATGAAATCACCAACTGTTCTGTAGCAGACGTATGGTTCGATGCGGGAACCAGAAACTTTTGGCACACACATGGCAGCAACCAGATTTTGATAGTGAAGGAAGGTCTTTGTTATTACCAGGAAGAAGGTGAACCATTGCGTAAGATTCCAGCTGGCAGTGTGCTCAATATCCTCCCTGGTGTCAAACACTGGCATGGTGCCTCACCCGATGGAACAATGATGCACACGGCCATTAATATCAATACAGATAAAGGTACAGTGACCTGGCTGGAAGAAGTTACTGATGAACAATATCACGGCTAAAATCCATTTTGTATCTTTGTTGAATGAGCATAAGATTAGCAAAAACAGAAGATATACCTCAGATTATGGCTTTGGTGCGTAAAGTTGTTCCATTGATGCGTGCCTCCGGAAACTTTCAGTGGGGAGACGATTATCCGAATCCGGAAGTTTTTGCAAAAGATATTGCTATCGGCCAGTTATGGCTATCAGAACTGGCCGGTAGCATTGTAGGTATTTCTGCAATCACTATGGATCAGGATCCTGAATATGCTGATGCAGGATGGGACATTACTGAAAAAGCTATTGTTACGCACCGGCTGGCAGTAGACCCTGATTGTCAGGGAAAAGGTATTGCAAAAGCGCTGATGGCACAGGCAGAACAGGTGGCGAAAGATCGGGGCATAACGATTTTAAGAGTAGATACCAATAGTGAGAATATGGCCACCAGAGCGCTTTTCCCCAAGCTCGGATATGAGTTTAGCGGAGAAATTGGCCTGGCTAAACGCCCCGGTCTCCGGTTCCACTGTTTTCAAAAACTGTTATCCTGACAGCTGGTTGTAATTGGCCATAAGATTCAAAACTAAAAACACGGAAGGGTGTTAAGGTTGCAAAATGAATCTCCTATGAAACGATTACATCTATTTTTACCCTCATTGCTCGCCCTTTCGGTCTGCACAACGCAAGTGAATGCACAGCGGGGACTCCCTCCTAAGGAAGTGACCAAATCGGTCAATGTTACAAAGTATGCACAGGTACTGGAATTCAAACCCGAAATGCTGAAGCTTTTAAAAACACCTCCGGGCTGGCAGGTAACTCTCGCTGCCTCAGGGTTGGGTAAACCAAGAATGTTATACACCAGTCCGCAAGGCAATGTATATGTTACCCGCAGAGATGGTGGCGATGTACTGATGCTGGAGGACAAGGATGGCGACAACAAGTTCGAAAACCTGGTTACGGTAGTGGCCGACTTTAAAGGTGTGCACGGGATTACCATGAAAGACAACTGGTTATACCTATGCAACAGCAATGAAGTACGCCGGTATCCGGTTAAACCCGATGGCACATTAAATCTTCCTGCTGCTGAAATTCTGATCAGGGATCTGCCCGATGGTGGTCAGCATCCCAACAGAACAATGGACTTCGGACCAGACGGACAATTGTATATCAGTGTAGGTTCGCTTTGTAATGACTGTAAAGAGAGTGACAAGGAAACGGCAGTGATGCTGCAGGTCAATCCAGCTAACTGGTCGCGCATGATCTACGCAAGTGGTTTACGTAATACCATTGGCTTCGACTGGCATCCGCAAACGAAAGAAATGTGGGGCATAGATAATGGTGGTGATACAAAGGGCAGCGAATGGCCGCCTGAAGAAGTAAACAGGATTATCAAAGGCGGCGACTATGGTTTTCCTTATGCATACGGCAAGCGAGAAGTAGATAAAAGTCGCGAAGACCCGGCCGGCAATACCAAGGAAGCCGTAGTGAAAAACACGCAACCCTCTGTACTGGAACTGACTGCACATATGGCTCCTATCGCTTTCACCTTTTTCCGTGGCGCGGCTAATATTCCACAGGAATGGGCGGGCGACGGACTGGTAGCATGGCATGGTTCATGGAATGCGGAGAAACCTGTAGGTTTTAAAGTTCAGCGTATCCATTTCGAAAATGGAGTAGCAGCTGGTGCAGAAGATTTTCTGACCGGTTTTCTGCAAGGCGAAGCCCGCTTTGGAAGACCTGCAGGAATCACAGTAACCAAAAACGGTACGGTATACATTTCTGATGATGCCGGAGGAAATATTTACGCAATCACTAAAACTAAATAAGATGAAAGCATTAACCTATATCGCACTGGGTGTAATTGGCCTGGCTACTATAGCGGCCGTTAATCCCGCACCTACTACCAGAATTGAATTTGATGCTTTGGAAAGTTATCCCGAAGGCATAACCTTTGATAAGGTTGCCAATGTTTATTATGTTTCTTCGGCAAGGCTGGGGAATATCGGTACAGTGACACCAACAGGAGTCTACAGTGTTTTACATGCAGACACTACCTTAAAATCTACCTATGGTCTCAAAATCCATCCCGATGGTAAACACCTGTTCGCTTGTGTTTCGGATGCGAACTATAGTAAATATACCCATCCGCTTACCCGGATGAAGATGGCTCGCCTGATTGCTGTAGATTTAAAGACTGGTAAAAAGACGATGGACACTGATCTGTCCAGACTGATTCCGGGAAAACATTTTGCGAATGACCTGGCCTTTGATGCACAAAATAATGCCTATGTAACAGACAGTTTTGCCGGTGCAATTTATAAAGTATCGCCAGATGGCAAAGCTACTGTATTTGCTAAAGATGAATTATTCAAAACTGCAGGTACTGGTCTGAATGGTATCGTATTTCATCCTGATGGTTATCTTATTGTTGATAATAGCGCAAAAGGACAGTTATTTAAGGTTGATCTTAAAAACCCCAAAAACGTAAGCCGGATTGTTACCGGGCAATATTTCACCGGAGCAGATGGTTTGTTGCTGACGGATAAAAATACGCTGACCATGGTAGTAAATGGTGGTATCGACAAGATTTTTCAATTGAGTAGTACAGATAACTGGCAATCCGCTAAAGTGAGTGCCAGCACACTTGTAACTGACCGCTTTACCTACCCTGCTACCGCTACACAAAACGGTAAGAACATCTGGGTAATGAATGCACAGTTTAATCAGCTGCTTGACAGTAACTCAGTTCCTGTAAAAACATTTGCCATTCAGCAGGTGAATTATATTCCCGTAAAGTAAGCAACTGAAAACTCAGACTCCGCCATAAATTATTAAACACACCCCGGGCTGCAAAGGATTCAAACCCATTGTACCTTGGGGTGTTGATGTTTTAAAAGGGAATTAGTCTTTATTTATCTGTCTTGGTTCTTATTTCCGGACATTCAAAATTCAAAACAAATCCTTATCTTTTCCCGTTTTTCACAGATTAAGCCTGTTTCATTTTAAAATATGACCTCTACTCCGGATCAACATAGTTCAAACGAAATTAAAGTCGCAGCAAGTGAAGCTCGTTTCCGAGCACTCGTCACCGCTACTACTGACGTGATTTACAGTGTAAGCGCCGATTGGAAAGTAATGTATGAACTTGATGGCCGTGGTTTTCTAAAAGATGCTGATGAACCAACTACGGATTGGATGTCTGCCAATGTCCATCCAGAGGATGTAGAAAAAGTGAAAGCAGCTATAGCTGAAGCCATACAAAGCAAAAAAATTTTTCAACTGGAACACCGGGTATTGCGTGCTGATGGAAGTCCCGGCTGGACCTTCTCACGTGCAGTGCCTATTTTGAATGACCAGGATGAAATTATGGAGTGGTTCGGCACAGCAAGTGATATTACTGAACAAAAAACAGCTGAAGAGGCGTTAAGGGAAACAAGGGCACAATCAGACCAGCAAAAAAGAGTGTATGAAACTGTGACCTCTAATACGCCCGATTTGATGTATGTGTTTAGTCTGGATTATATATTCACCTATGCTAACCGCGCATTACTCAACATGTGGGGTAAAACCTGGGACACCGCAGTGGGTAAAGGATTACGGGAAAACGGATATGAAGAATGGCATGCCTTAATGCACGAAAGGGAAATTGATAAGGTCAAGGCAACAAAACAGTCAATTCGGGGTGAAGTGTCATTCCCGCACGCCACTCTTGGCCGTCGTGTATATGATTACATTCTAACACCGGTTATCAATGAGCGGGGTGAAGTAGAAGCCGTAGCCGGTACCACCCGTGATGTTACTGAACGCAAACAATGGGAAGATTCGCTGGCTACAGGGGCAGAGCAGTTACAAGCCATTAATGAAGAAATGGCGGCTACCAACGAAGAGCTTGCTGCTTCTAATGAAGAGTTGATCTCTACTAACGAAGAACTGGCCTTAGTTAACCATGAATTAATTAAAGCCCAGCACAAGATTGAAGAAGGACAAGTAGCCTTCCGCTTAGCAGTCAATGCTGCTAATTTTGGTACCTGGCATATCCACTCAGTCACGCGCGAATTCATCACTGATGCCCGCCTGAAGGAATTATTTGGTTACTATCCGGAAGAATCACTTTCTATAGAGCAGGCGATTGCGCAGATCACTGAAGAATACCGAAGTTATGTATCGGCCAAATTGGAGAATGCGATTTATAATAATGGAGACTATGATGTTACTTATCCTGCAATTGGCCTGCATGACAATCAGTTACGCTGGATGCGCGCTATTGGTAACCTGAAATTAGATCCTTCAGGTGCATTTTCTGCCTTTACGGGTATAGTAATGGATATTACGGAACAGAAGCAAGATGAAATCCGCAAGAATGATTTCATAGGCATGGTGAGTCATGAACTGAAGACGCCACTGACGTCTATGAAAGGCTACATCCAGATATTGCTTTCCAAATTGAAAAAACAGGAAGATGAGTTTATTTTAGGTGCACTGCAAAAAGCAAACGGGCAGATCTCAAAAATGACCAGTATGATCAATGGTTTCCTGAATATTTCCAGACTGGAATCTGGTAAGATACATATAGACCATCAGATCTTTGATCTGGCCCTGCTGATCAGAGAATCAGAAGAAGAGTCTTTGGCCACAATTACCAGCCATACCTTGATTTATGAGCCTGTAGAAACTACTTTTGTAGATGCAGACCGGGACAAGATTGGTCAGGTCATCCATAATCTGATCAGCAATGCGGTAAAATATTCACCTCAGGGCACCACAATTCATATTGCATGCGTTACTGTTAAGGGTGTTGCCAAAATCACGGTGAAAGATCATGGAATGGGAATTAAACCTGATGATATTTCAAAAATATTTGACCGGTATTACCGCGTTGATGGCGACCATATGTTTTCAATTTCCGGCTTTGGAATAGGCTTATACCTATGTGCAGAAATCATTCACCGGCACCATGGGGAAGTATGGGCAGAAAGTGAATTTGGCGAAGGATCTACATTTGGATTTAGTCTTCCGCTATCAGTATCTTAAATTGATTTGCTGAATTTTACTGTAAAAACGGATCCTGCTCCTAATTGAGATTTTAATTGTATATCGCCATTAAGCACATTTACCAGATCTTTTACTGTTGACAGCCCGATCCCTGTTCCCTTCTTTTCAAAACGATCTGTCTGGTTCAGGGTAAAGTTGGAGGAAAAGATCTGCTGATGAAACTGGGGTGCAATACCAACTCCGTTATCAGCTACTTCAAGCAAATAATGATCATCTACATCAAGGATACTCACTATTACTTTACCTTCTGCCTTATCATTATAACGAATAGCGTTGCTGATCAGATTCAGCAAAATCTGTTCAATGGCAATTACAGAATAAAAGATTTCTGTCAGGGGTGAATGAAAATCTATCCTGAAATTTGCGGGTATCTGCAATAAATTCTTCAGCCGCTCAAATAAGGTCTTTAGGTTTATCTTTTGCTTTCTGGCAATTAAAGATCCGGGCGACTTTGAGTATTCCAGCATTTCATCTACAAGGCTAAGCAATGTCCTTGTGGAAGTTATATTGATATCAATCAGTTTGAGTGCGCGTTCATCCCCTACTTTTTCTGTGCTGGCCCTGAGCAACTGCGAGGTCAGCAACATACTGCTGAGCGGATTTTTAATATCATGTGCCGCCATTGAAGCGAACTTCTGGATCAGCACATTTGAATTCATCAGTTCATGATTCGCCTTTTCCAGTTTGGCTACCTTTCTTTTCAGCTCGATCTTATCTACAACCTGTAGCGCGAGCGATTTCAGTGCAGCCACCTGTTCGGCAGATAAATCACGTACTTGCTGGTCAATCACGCATATCGTCCCCAATGCATAACCATCTTCACTAATCAATGGCACTCCTGCATAAAAAACAAGTTTGGCAGGTCCGGTCACCATTGGATTATCGGCAAATCTTGCGTCCTTTGTAGCATCCTGCACAATCATGACGTCTTCTGACGAAGCTATTGTATGGGTACAAAAAGAAAGCTCTCTTTGATTTTCTGTAAAGTCAGTTCCAATATGTGATTTGAAATATTGTCTTTTATCGTCAATGAAAGTAATGAGCGAAATGGGAATACCACATATTGCAGCCGCAATGCTTGCAATTGCATCAAATTCCTTATCTTCTCCGCTGTCCATCAAATTATAGTCTGCCAATGCGGTCAGCCGTTCATTTTCATTTTGCGGTAAGGGAAATTCAAACATAGATTAGATTATTTAACAAAGATAACATTTTAAAAGCAAGGGTCTGATCTTCAAAAAAATCAGACCCTCACCTGATTAATCATGTTATTTTCTTCTTGCAGTTAGCCTTGTAGCCCGCTTATTCTGTTGATCATCTTCATCACTGAGAATGATTCCCCAATATCCATAGTATTTTATTAAAAATATAAATGGAATTTTGGGATAAAAAGAAAGACCTGCCGTTAAGCAGGTCTTTTTTAATTATAGCCGGTTCTGATTAAAATAAG
>NZ_JAPIVO010000011.1 GCF_026239655.1 Pedobacter sp. MR2016-24
TAATTGAGAAGTTCCTTTTTTACCTAATGCAATCTCTACACCAGCGTGAGCATATGTAAATTTATCATTAGCTGCAGAAGCAACACCATCAAAGTTATTAGTTTTCATGAAGTTAACTGTGTAACCTAAGTCAATGTTAACACCTTTAGATACACCTAATTTGAAACCTGCTCCAACCGGGATAAACCAGTTTTCGTTGTAACCAGTGCTTCCGCCGTTAGTGATTGTTGTTCCTGCTGGAGTAGAAACGTTTGCACTAGATGACATATAACCAGCACCTGCTGTTAAATAAGGAGAGATGAAGTTACGTTTCTGGTTTAAGCTTAAGTTAGCTAGTGTAAAGTTTGCACTTACAGCTGCTGACCAATCGATACGTGTTTCGAACCCACTCGCATCTTGTTGAGCTGGTGTTAAAGCTGCATCGTTAGATCTGAAACCTTTTACTTTACCAGCTAAGAAATCAGCCTGGATACCAAAACCTGGTGACACTTGTTTCTTAATGTAACCTCCGTAACCCCAGCTTTCCTGTGGTGTGCGGAAATCGCCGTTAGTTCTGCTATTGAAGGGAGTATAATGTGTTAACATACCGCCGTTAAGTCCGATTGACCACGTGCGGAAATCTTTTTTATCAAAACGTTTCGTCGTGTCCGAGTTCATGTCCTGAGCGAATAGAGAGGTTGATAATCCTACCATGGATAATATCAAAGCCGATTTTGTAATTTTTGAGTTCATCTTAATTGTTATTAGATATTAAATATCAGTTCTCCACTGATTGTCTAGCTATATGTAATAATCCTGCCAAAGCAGGATTTATGTAACAAAAAAGTTAAATGTATTGGTAATGAGTGTTTTAATTAATTTTTATACTGTCTACAGGTTACTGACTTTTGCCTTTAAATGTTCAAATCACTGTATAGTTTACCATACAAATGTGCATTTCAAGTTAAATTAGGGTTAATTATAACCTTCTTTTCTAGTGATATAAAAGCTGATTTTTATTCTTCATTGTTGTGAGCGTCATTCCTGATTATAAATAGTTCGGAAGATTGTGCGTAGAATTTAGAAAATCTGATAGTTTTGCATTGCAATGACCTTTGCACTATATACCTATGAATATAAATAATGTAGACTTAACTAACTGCGACAGGGAGCCTATCCACATTCCTGGAAAGATACAATCTCACGGTTTTATGTTAGTCGTAAACAGTGAGTCCTTTTTGATTACCTATATCAGTGAGAATTTAAGTGGTTTTCTATCCTCCCACGTTAAAAGTCTGCTCGGACTACCTGTTGCGGAATTTGAAAAACTGGAAGAATTCGGGAGTTCAAATCTTCAGCTTGCAGCTTTACTTAAATTAGGGGGAGCACAACAGAGCTTCGAAACCATTAATCCATATCCTCTGCAAATTAACGGTAAACATTATTATTTGATTATATCCTTATCCGGTGCTGAATATATATTAGAGTTTGAACCCATCACCATGGAGTATGATATTCAGAATCAGATAGGCAAATCGGTATCTGCGATTCTTTCCGGAAAAAATGTGAACGCCCTGTTGGAAAATACAGCAAGGGAGGTGAGAGATATTATTCACTATGACAGGGTAATGATTTATAAATTCCTTGAAGACGGGCATGGTGAGGTGATCGCTGAGGTAAAGAATGATGATCTTGAGTCCTTTTATGGTTTGCATTACCCGGCGTCTGATATTCCGAAGCAGGCAAGAGAGTTATACAAGTTGAATTTTACACGGATCATTGCTGATGTAAATTCACTAAGTTCTCCAATTTTAACCCTGAATGAGGAAAAACCCTTAGACCTGACAAATTCTGTTTTAAGAGCCGTCTCCCCTATACATATACAATACCTGAAAAATATGGGTGTTGAATCCAGTTTCAGTATTTCCCTGCTTTCTCATGGAGAGTTATGGGGTTTAGTCGCCTGTCACAATTACAGCCCTAAGTTTATAGATTACAAGGCCAGGGAGGCAGCAAAGCTGATTGGTAAAATTGTGTCATCCGCATTAGAGTATAGAGAAGAGGAAGAGGAGTCAAGCCAGCAGAATAATTATCAGGAAGCTCTTCATGCGCTAACGTTGGGATTGAATAAAGACGGTGATATGCTGAATACCTTGACTGCACAGGAATATACACTTAACGATATTATCAGTTCTACTGGTGTAGCTGTTTTATTTGAGGGCCAGATTTCAACTAAAGGAATTGTTCCCGGTGAGGAGCAGCTTCGGGCTTTATTTAAATGGCTGAAAAAAACTATGGATGATACGATATATTATACCCATAGTTTGCCAGAGGTTTATCATGCGGCCAGGGAATATAAAGCTGTTGGCAGTGGAATTGTTGCCAGTATTATCTCCAGAGATATGGAAGAAATGATTGTTTGGTTTAAACCAGAGCAGATCACTACCATTAACTGGGCCGGAGATCCAAATAAACCTGCTGTTAAAGGTGAGGATGGTTTATTGAACTTATCGCCACGCCATTCTTTCGAAACCTTTGCTGAAATGGTGGAAAATACTTCTGTAAAATGGAGAAAGGCTGAAATTGCAAATGTGATAAAAATCCGAGAGAAAATAATCACTGCAATTAACAAGAAGGCCGGAGAGATCAGGTTATTAAATGAACGTCTGAAAAAAGCCTATGAAGAACTGGATACCTTTAGTTATACCATTTCTCATGACCTGCGGACGCCGCTAACCTCTATAAAAAGTTATACTGAACTCGTTATCGCGACCAATAAATCCCTTGATGAACAGGGTAAAAAAATGTTGGGAAGGGTAGTCGCCGGTGCAGATAAAATGGCTTTTCTGATCAATGAAATATTAAAACTGGCCAGAGTAGGTAGGGCTGAGGTAGATTTTGAACCTATAGATATGGGACATCTGATAGAAGAGATCAGCAGGGAAGTGATCTCTTCTTTGAATGCCGCCCATGTAAATGTGAAACTGGGAGAGTTGCCAACTATCATGGGAGCCCAGCCGTTGATTACTCAGGTGTTTACTAATCTGATCGGCAATGCTGTAAAATATAGTGCTGCTTCAGTAAATCCTGAAGTTATGATTGAAGGAAAAATTGCAGGAGATGAAGTGATCTATAAGGTGTCGGATAATGGTATCGGGATAGAGGTGGATCACCATGATAAGGTGTATGAGTTGTTCAAGAGGATGGATAATGTGAAGGAATATGAAGGCACAGGCGTGGGACTGGCCATCGTAAAGCGTATTGTTGAAAAGCATAAGGCCAGGATTTGGTTTGAGAGTGAGTTGAAAGTTGGCACAGTTTTTTACATAGCATTTAAAAAATAATTATGGTAATGTCACCCGATATATTTTACGTAGAGGATGATCCGGATTTTGCATTTATCATGCAATATGCGGTGAAGGAGGTTAAAGAGGATTTGACGGTAGGTATTGTGGAGGATGGTAATACCGCAATTGCGCATTTACAACGCTTTGCAGAGGAAAAACATCGTCCAAAACTGATATTACTCGATTTAAATTTACCGGGGATTTCAGGCCTGGATGTTTTGAAGCGCATCAAAGAAATTCCTTTCTTCAAATATGTTCCTGTTATCCTGTTTTCAACTTCTGATGATCCTAAAGATGTGAAGTCATCATTAGAAATTGGTGCAAATGCATTTATGACTAAACCGAACGGATATAATAATCTGATTGTTTGTATGCAATCACTTTATGATTTCTGGTTTAATCAGAATAGAAGTATAAATTAAGGAAGGAGTTCCGTTATAATTCGAACACTTCTCCTTTTTCCGGAATAGTTACATTGAAGCCAGCCTCAGCGATTGAGCTGGCTAATCCCTCCAGACTCCTGGTTTCTCCATGCACTAGAAATACCCGTTTTAGTTTGAGCGGATCCTGATGAATGATATTATTCATCAGATCGTCATGATCACCATGGCCGCTGAGTAAATCTGTTTGTTTAATGGTAGCAAAGACCATCAGATCGCGATGTCTTAAACGTACAATAGGATCTCCCCTTAACAGCCGGTTTCCAAGCGTTCCCTTAGCGCAATATCCAATAAATAAAATCGTGCAATAATAGTTTTGTATATTATGATACAGGTGATCCTGAATGCGGCCACCTTCAAGCATACCCGCGGATGAAATGATGATACAAGGTTCATGGTAGTTAGAAATCGACAAACTTTCCCTTTTGTCCTGCACATAAGAGAGTTCTTCAAATTCAAATTCATCCCCTTTGCTGCGGTAAAAATCCTGAGATTGTTCATTGAGCAGGTGATGGTGTTTTCGGTAGACATCTGTGGCATAACTGGCCAGAGGACTATCTACAAAAATCTTTACAGGAGGTAAGAGACCCTGGCTGAAAATTTTATTTAGTGAATAGACCAATGCCTGTGTCCTGCCGATACTGAAGGCGGGAATAATCAATCGTCCCGGGAATTTAATACAGGTTTCATTAATGGTTTCTACCAGTTTCTCCTGGATGGTGCTATCCTTACTATGGAGTCTGCCGCCATAAGTAGATTCTGTAACCAGATAATCTACTGCAGGTATTTTCTGCGGATCTACCAGTACGGGGTAATTCTTGCGACCGATATCACCAGTAAAGGCTATTTTTTTCTCTTCTCCCTTTTCCTGAACCGTTAAAATTACCGCTGCGGCGCCTAGAAGGTGTCCCACAGGGATAAAACGGATGGACACGTTATCCCTCAGACTGAAGTCTTTTTCGAAAGAGATGGTTACGAAACGGTCAACAGTATCCATCACATGTTTATGCAGGTAGAGCGGTTTAGGACCGGAATGCGCCCGTTTACCTTTGCCGCGTTTATTTTGTTTACTGATAAAGATATTAACGGAATCCATCAGCAGCAGTTCTGTAAGATCGGCAGTAGGCGGGGTACATAAAATCTGTCCTTTGAAACCGAGCCTTACCAATGTAGGAAGATTTCCTGAATGGTCGATGTGTGCGTGTGTAAGAATAACAACATCAATATCGGATGGTTCAAATGGGAAGTACTGATTTTCTTCCTGAAAAGTTTCCTTTTCATAATCCAGCCCGCAGTCGATTAATATATTATAATGCTCAAGCTGAAGCAAGTGCATACTTCCCGTTACCTGTTTCGCTGCTCCCCAAATGGTTAATTTCATCTATTTATGTTGTTTTAGGAGTTAATGGTCTGGTTTGACCCATCAACTCCGTCAAATACCAAGATATCACTTTAAATAATATTTGTTTCACTAATTTAAGATATAGTATCCGGTTTATAGAGATGATCCTGTTATTCAGTACTATAAAAATTATGTACGAAATGGTAGTTCAGCAGTCTGTCTGTATTTATACTGGTAATTCTCTTCCAGCCGAGCAGCTCATCCACAAAATCTGGTTTTGCCAATCCCGAGGCTATACTCGCGCGGGTATAAAAGTCCTGCCTGCTGGGGTGGGATGGTGCACATGCATTGTATATATAGCCAAAAGCTTTATTTTCAAGGATGCTTAAGGTGATACCTATGCAATCTGTTAAATGAATGAGGTTCACTGGTGCCTGTCCATTTGGTATTTCTGTTTTCCCTGCAAAAAAACGGCCCGGATCCCTCCCCGGACCAATAAGTCCGCCAAAACGAATTACAGTAGTGGTGAATCCTTTGTAATTCGTCAACAGGCTTTCGGCATTAGCTATTGCTTTGCCGGATTCGGTATCCGGAGAGGTGGCTGTTTCTTCCGTTACCTCACCATTATGGTCGCCATATACCGATGTTGAACTGATGAAGATCACCTGTTGTACCCCATATTGATCAGCTGTTGCAGCTATCCGTTTAATTTTACCACTAAAGCTATCTTGTTCTCCCGTACTTCTTTTTGGCGGGATACAAATCAGCAATACATCACAGCTGAAAAAATCCGGATCATAGGTTTCCAGCTCTTTTTCAAAATTTACCAAAAAAGGGTTGATATTAAATTGTTTTAGTAAGGTCAATTTATCTGTTGAAGTGGAGGAACCGCTGACCGTATAGTCTTTTTCTATCAATTTTTTTGCGAGTTCCAGTCCGTACCATCCACAGCCCAGCACACTTATTCGTTTATTTTCTTCCTGATTGTCCATCACCTTAAATTTGGGATCCTCATTATGTTCCATAAAAAAAGGGGTAATGCTAAAGCATTCCCCTTTTTAATTCTTAGTTGAGTCTTTGTATTAAAGAACAGTTACATTAGAAGCCTCAGGGCCTTTTTTGCCATCATTCAATTCAAATTCTACGTTGTCACCTTCATTCAATTCTCTGAATGAGTCACCTGCAATCGCAGAAAAATGTACGAAAATATCTTTTCCTCCATCTTCTGGAGTTATAAAACCAAACCCTTTTGCAGAATTAAACCATTTAACTTTTCCTGTTGTACGCATATTATTATTATAAATTTCGATGTGAAAATAATGAATAGAATACTAATATCCAAAACCATAGTGGTTATTCTTGCTGTTATAAATAAATATGTACAAACTTTGCGCGTTTAAACTTGTTGAATTACCAGTTTACGATTTGTCATAAGAGGCGATACAAGGTTTCCAGTCATGGCAATGATATACTAACAACAGAGGTTAAATCAAAAAACAACATGATGAGCGTAGCAAACAATCCAGGACAGGAAAGCAATAAAAATAACCATTTTGACGAAGATGATAATCTGGGTCTTGATGCAGATCATTCATCAAATGACGGTAAATATGGTTATCTGAATAATGATAATGATATGATTTCACATAATCCTGATGGAGAGGATGATGATAGTGATAGTAACGAAGAGCGGGGAAGCTCTCCGTTAATGGATAAATAGCCTTAAGGGGCTACAGTTTCTATAGTATTGTCTGGTGTAACAGACGAATTATCGGTTTTTTGCTGATCCTCACTTTCGGCGTCGGTATGTTCGTCCTTTTCTTTTTCCGTTAGTTTATGAGGAGGTATATCCGTGTCAGGTGTATCTTTTTCTGTATCCGGCGTAACCGTTTCTATATCTATTTGAGGGTTTTCTGATGGTTTGGGTGTATTATGCTCCATATTCTTTGTGTTTTCTGTTTCTTGATTTTCCATAAGATATATTGTTATACATATATAATAGGGTAGCCGGCACAATTGTTTTTAATAATATGAATTAGGTTTTGGCATCATTTTTTCTAATGTCTGTGTATATATTAATTCTCTAACATAAAATAAACACACGATGAAAAAGATATTTGTATTATTCGCATTTGCTGCCGTTGCATTTACTTCATGCAGAAACGCAGAAAAAGAAGAGGCGATCAGAGTTGCTGCCGTTAAACAAGTACAAGATAGTTTGAGATTAGATAGCTTCAGAAGAGTTGAAGTTGCTCAAAAAGAGCAGGCAGCTAAAATTCAGGAAGAAAAAAGAATTTTGATGCTGTCTGAAGCCAGAGCTGCAGAAAATGCTCCGGCAGCAAGAATGGCATCACCAAGCAGTTCTTCATCAAGTACCACTACGACCACTACGACCAAGAAAAAAGGTTGGAGTAGCGCAGCATTAGGTACAGTGATTGGTGCAGGTGCTGGTGGATTAGGCGGCGCGCTTATTGACAAAAAGAAAGGTAGAGGTGCAATTATCGGTGGTGTAGCAGGTGCTGGTGCCGGATACTTGATTGGCCGTGGACAGGATAGAAAATCTGGTAGAGTTCAGCCTAAAAACTAATGATATAATAGCTGATTGTAAATCAGCTTAAACATAAAAAAATCCCTGGTTCATATGAACCAGGGATTTTTTTATGTGTTATTTCTTTTCAGGTGGTGTATTGACGATTTCACCGAACTCGTTAACCCAAGCCATCATGCTGTCTAAATCTCCACCAGTGGAGTTCTGCTGACGTTCTTGTTTACGTTGTTCTTTATCTTCTTTTTTCTTCTGTCTGTTTTTTTCGAGTTGCTTCTTCATGAAGGTAGCCTGAGACTTAGCCATAAATTTCTTTATTTAGTTAAAAAATAACTGTTCTCTGCTGATTACTTGTTTCTTAAGGCGTTCCCAAACAATATTGTGTTTCGGATAGATCCAGCCTGAGTAAAACTTTAATCCCGGGCAACAACGGTAGGGGAGCCAGGAGAAATTGAATCTAATCAATTGACTGATTAGCAAGTAAGTATTAAGAGAATAGTGTGTTGATATTCCGTTATAATGCAAATATACGAAAAATAATTGGATTTATAAGCTGCAGGCTGTGATTTTGTATTGTTAGTCCCTGGTTTATATATCGGGGGAAATGTAGTGAAAGAGATAGAGGCCTGTCTTGTATTCCATTAAATTATTCCCGTGACTTGCTAGGTTGTAATTATACCCTCCTTCAAAGATCATGATTTGCTCATCATCTTAAGTTACATATTTAATTTTTGATAAGCATCTGTGTTAATTCTGATAAGATATATATATGTTTTATAGCTGTTGTTTTTCTTTTAAGCTTATTATGAGCGGCCCATTTTTCTGTCCATTTTTTATATAGCCGGATTTATGTTTATATTAGTTGATATATTGGGGAATAAAATACCCTAAAGGTGTATTTGGTACACGGTTTATTACATTGGTATGAGTAGTATATTATCTTTTTCACCGTATTTTACTATGATTATTAATTTAATATATTCGTTTTAGTTGTATACTAAATGCAGAATATGATCTATATGTTGATTTAAATAGTGTAGGGTACATTCCTGATTATTCATAATTGGCACGGGATTTATTGTTGATAATTTTTATCCCAATAATTCGGAGGAATAATAAAATGTTGGTATTTTGTGGAGGGAATATATACTGTTAACTAAGGAGAAAGTCTCCTGAATTACTTGTAAGCGCTCTATATGAAGATACCGACACTAGATAAATCGTTTTTATGGTTTAGCCTGTTTAAAGAATGCGTTGCAGGACTCAGGTACCATGCGGTTTCTTTGGTGGTATTTTTTCTTTTATTTTTATTTCCCTTTTTCTCTTTTGCGCAGTTTCCCTATAATGAATCTTTTCGTGGGCTTGAGGCTCCGGGAGTAATTTTTGGTGGAACACCTACCGCTTTGCTTACTGCCGGGAAATCTCTGGATACAGCAAAGACTAACGATATTGATGGTGAGGGATATTTAAGACTAACCAACAATCTTGGTGATCAGACAGGTTATATCTATTCAAATGCAGTGTTCCCAGGTACTTACGGATTGCATATTGAGTTTGATTATTTTACACGCGGAGGTAGTGGTGCGGATGGTATATCCTTTTTTCTATTTGATGCTTCAGTACCTAATTTTACCATCGGGGCATTCGGTGGCTCACTAGGGTATGCCCAGAAGCTAATAAATAATGGAAATACAAAATTGAATGGGGTTTCTAAAGGCTATCTCGGTATAGGTCTGGACGAATATGGTAATTTTTCCTCAGAAGATGAGGGACGTAATTCTGGCTTATTAAAAGCGAAGCTTAGTCCTGATCGAGTTGTACTGAGAGGGGCTGGGAATGGATATAATACTGACCCAAACAATTATAAATATCTTACGTCGGCTCCTACCAACACCGGTACAAACGCATTTAAGATTGCCGGAGGGAAAAGAGGTGCCGTTGCAGGGGATCCTGAATACCGGAGGGTCATTATCAATCTGGAGCCAAGAGTGGGTGGAGGTTTGGTTATTAATGTGAGTATAAAACATGGCAATATTGTTACCCCTTTAATAGTGAATGAACCTTATGCAACTGCAGTTCCGGCGGCGGGTTTAAAGTACGGAATTGCTTCTTCAACTGGTGGTGCTACTAATTATCATGAAATACGCGGGCTGGAAATTACAGTTGATCCCACAAAATTAGCAACTCCAGTAGCAAATAACGATATAGTTAACATCTGTCAGGACTATACAGTAACAACTTCAAAAGATATCTTTGCGAATGATGATTTAAAGAACGCAGGTGGTAAAGCTAATAAAGAAAAGGTCGACTTAGATCCAAACACTGATGGTATTTATGAACAAACAATAGTTCAGCCTGGTATTGGAACTTTCTTTTTTAATCAGGCGACAATGCTGCTTGAATTCAAACCTGATCCTGCATTTAATTCTACCACTTCGATCAGCTATAATTTTTTAGATGTATATGGTGCAAAGTCAACTACTGCCACTGTAACGGTTAATACTGTCTTACCGAAGGTTACAAAACAGCCGGTTATCAATCCCGTTTGTGAAAATGGTTCATTCAGTACATCTGTGGAAGGTGATGGCGGTTCAGGACAACTCAGATATCAATGGCAATTTTCATCAGATGGGAAAGCGCCTGAAAATCCGACTAAAACCTGGACTAATATTTCCGGCAATTCAACTGCACAGACAGCAACTCTCTCGGTAAACAACGTCGTTATCGGACAGGATGGATGGTATTATAGAGTATTGTTAACATCAAATGCTCAAGGTGTAACTTGCCCTGCTTATTCTGCTCCAGCACGACTTGTAGTTAATCCTCTACCAACTGCTGCAATTTCTACTGCCGCACCTGTTTGTCCGGGTAGTCCTGATGTGGCGCTGACTTTTACAGGATCAAAGGGTACGGCTCCTTATACCTTCACTTACACCATCAATAACGGAACTCCTCAAACTGTAACTTCGGCGACTGGGAGTAATACCGTAAATGTCTACCAGTCGGCAGTAGTTTCGGGTGATTTTGTTTATAAAATTACCAGTATTTCTGATGCAAGCTCTACAAGTTGCAGCGTAGCGCAGGCTGAAAATAGTACGATTACAGTTAGGCCACCGGCTACAAAACCAACTATTACAGCTGGATCAAGAGAATTTTGTGAAGGAACAGCATTAAGTATAAGTTCTTCGGCAGTTGAAAATAATCAATGGTATAAGAATGGAATTTTAATCCCGGGAGCAGATAAAAAGTCATATACGGTGATTGATGCGGGAAGTTATACTGTACTATATACAAATGAATTTGGCTGTAGCACCTTTTCAGATCCTAAAGAAATTGTGGTTAACCCACGTCCTGCAGATCCTGTATTAACATCGCCTTCCAATAGCTATTGTCAGAATGGAAGTGTTATAATTACATCTTCTTTAGCTTATACTTATAAGTGGTATAAAGATGGCGACCCAATATTAGTAGGCGGGCTACCTTATAATCAACGCACATATAATGTAACTGAGCCAGGGAACTATTCTGTAATCGCGGTAAGTGAAAAAGGATGTCAAAGTGATCCTTCAAATACATTAATTATTTCTGAAAATCCATTACCTGCTGCACCCACTTTTTCAGCTTCAGCCACTTCATTTTGTGCCGGTTCGAGTGTAGTGCTGACTTCCTCATCTGCTACGGGAAACCAATGGTATAAAAATGATGTATTAATCACTGGAGCAACAGACGCAAAATATATCGTGACTGAAGCGGGCAGTTACAAGGTAGTTTTTACAAATGGTTCGGGATGCTCTGCGAGTTCAGCGTCTACTGACATTACACTAATTCCAGACCCTACAATAATTTTAACTTCTGATGGGTCTACCATTTCTCAAGTGGTTTGCAGGAATACCAATATTACCGAAATTACTTATGCTGTAACGAATGCGACAGGGGTAACAGTATCCGGACTTCCATCTACATTTACTAGCAGTTTTAATTCAGCAACCAAAGTATTTACCATCAATGGCAGCGCAGCAGTTGCCGGTGAATACTCATATACAGTTTCTACTACCGGGGGCTGTACGATAGCTAGCTTAAGTGGGAAAATAACCGTTAGCCCCGATGCGTCAATTGTATTAACGTCTGGAAATGCAAACCCGTCTGTGTGCGTAAATACAGGTATTAATGAAATAAAATATACGATATCAGACGCGGTGAGCTATACGATAACTCCATTACCAAGGGGTGTATATAGTGATATTTCTGGTGGAATAATAAGTATTAAAGGTAATCCTAATGATGTAGGTGATTTTCCTTATACAATTACGACTACAGGTGGGTGTTACAGTGCTACTGCAAGTGGTACCATAACATCTAAAGCATTGGCAACGGTGAATAAACCTGGTAGTCAAACTTTATGCAACGACAAAAATACTGATGTGGTTGAATTTTCAAGTAATGTTGCGGGAACGACATATAATTGGGTAAATAATAACAGATCAATTGGTCTGGCTGATTCCGGAATTGGAAATATCGGCAGCTTCAAAGCAGTTAATATCTCCAACTCTCCGGTTACGGCCACTATTACAGTTACGCCAGTTTCAGGAACAGGCTGTGTGGCGGGTAGTGAGACATTTACGATTACAGTAAATCCTACAGCGAAACTAACTAAGCCGATTGATCAGGTAAAATGTAACGGTTCAACGACAGATCCGGTTTTATTTAATGGACCTGTATCTGGTACGACATATAGCTGGATTATAGATCATCCGGAAATTGGTCTGACCGCAGGTGCTGGAAGTGAAATTGTAGCATTTACGGCAGTAAATACAACCAAATTGCCTATTGTAGCAAGAATTACAGTTACGCCTTCTGCTAATGGCTGTCCTGGTAAAGAAGAATTTTTTGAGATTACGGTGAATCCTACGCCTACGGTGGAAGAACCTGCTTCTTTTGAAGTGTGTAATGATGTGACAACTGCAAGCATTATTTTTTCACAGGTAGTAGGTAAAGAGGTGAGTGGAACAACTTTCAGCTGGACTATTGATCATCCTGAAATTGGTTTGAATGCAGGTGCAGGAAGTGGAATTGCAGGATTTAAAGCAGTCAATACAAGCAACACACCTATTATAGCGACAATTACAGTTACTCCGATAGCTACCGGTTGTCCCGGTGCGCCGGAAACATTTACCATCACGGTTAATCCTATACCAACTGTGGTGCCACCTGCTTCTTTTGAGATATGTAATGATGGAACGACTACACCTGTAATTTTTACTCAGGTTGCGGGTAAAGAAGTCAGTGGAACAACTTTTAGCTGGACAAATGACAAGCCTGGCATTGGCCTGGCGGAATCAGGTACCGGAAATATTGCGGACTTTAAAGCAGTTAACCTGACCAATGAACCTATTATAGCAACGATTACAGTTATTCCAACAGCTACATCATGTCCGGGTGAAGCGAAAACCTTTACGATCACAGTTAATCCAACGCCAACGGTAACAGCGCCTTCTTCTTTTGAAGTGTGCAATGACGCGACGACTACGTCGGTTACCTTTGTACAAGTTGCGGGAAAAGAAGTCACAGGTACCACCTTCAACTGGACGAACGACAAGCCCGGAATTGGTCTTGCGGGATCAGGCACCGGAAATATTGCTGGCTTTAAAGCGATCAACCTGACCAATGCACCAATTATCGCCACGATTACCGTTATTCCAACAGCAACAGGTTGCCCGGGTGAAGCGAAAACATTTACGATCACGGTGAACCCAACGCCAACGGTAGCGGTTCCCGCTTCTTTTGAAGTTTGTAATGAGGTGGCGACTTCGCCGGTTATTTTCACGGAGATTGTAGGTAAAGAAGTCGCAGGTACCACATTCAGCTGGACAAATGATAAACCAGGTATCGGTATTGTAGGATCAGGCACAGGAAATATTGCTGGCTTTAATGCAATTAACCTGACCAATACACCAATTGTTGCAACAATTACCGTTATTCCTACAGCGACAGGTTGCCCGGGC
>NZ_JAPIVO010000012.1 GCF_026239655.1 Pedobacter sp. MR2016-24
CGCCTTCTGCACATTGATCTCGGAAAAATAATAAAATGAATCTCGATTACCGTCTGTAGGATAAGTAAAAGAAGGAACGTTAGTAACCAGCTCATCTCCAGGCTTCTGCCAGCGACTAGCATATTCAATACCTAATAAAAGATTGTCCCTAGTCAAACGATTATACGACACAACATCAGAAATAGGTCTCCTGAAATAATACCCCAACTTATATAACAAATTAAGTGAAAGCGATAGCTGTCCATAGCTAAAAGTATTACGTAACGACCCAAAATATACTGGCACACGAGAACCAAAATATCTAGCTGAAGAAATTGGACTATTTGTTATCTTAGCATAATTAGATGAACCATCAAAAGTATTTGATATATTTAGTAATTGATTATCCAAATATCCTCTTGGATCTCCAGTAATTGGATCTAAGCCTGCCCACTTATATGCATATACTCTCGAAAGATCAGCCCCTTCATTATACAGGGAGTTACTTTCGATAACTTGACCAGAAGTACTTGCTCCTTTATTATATAGCTTCTCAACCTTGACACGATTATAGCTAAAAAGGAAGTTAGTAGTCCACATAAATAAGTTAGACTGAAGATTGCGGCTATTTAGTGTAAAATCAGTTCCCCATCCATGTAAGGAAGCTATATTATATATTGAAGTACTAAAGCCAGTTGAAGGATCTAGGGATCCAGAACTTAATAAGTCTGTAGTTTTCTTGTCATAATACTCTAAACTACCTGAGATCCTATTATTTCTAAAACCGAAATCTAAACCAAAATTTAATACCGCTGTTTTTTCAGGTTTAAGATTTCTATTTGTTGTACCTTGATCATCAATTGTATTAGCGTAAAACAACCTATTATTAAAATCCTGACTCAATGAATATCCTATAATTGGTCTAGCGGTTACTAAAGGATTTACGTTTCCATTGTATCCAAAAGTTGTTCTAAGCGCAAGCCTTGGAAGAAAAGATGATTTATAGAAACTTTCATTCGCTATATTCCAACTAGCACCCACTGAATAAAATGGAGTTCCGCCTTTATTTGTTCCATATCCAAATTCGCTATTTAAATCCTTTCTAATACTCCCTGAAAAGCTATATTTATTCTTAAAAGTGTATGCGGCGTTTGCATAAGTACTAACAGTTCTTAGACGTATACTGTTAATACCGCTAGCTTGATTTAATAGTGGTGCAAAAGCTAAACCCGTTAGCTCATCAGCAAAGAGTAAAGGCAAAATACTTGAGAAATTAAGATTATTCTGACTTGTTTTTTTTGCTTCATTATACCCATAATATTGATCACCTCGGAAATAACTATAATTTTGCGTCAAATCCATACCAATTACAGCATCTAATGTATGATTGCCTGACCATTGTTTATTCACATTCAATTGTCCTCTAATGGTTTGATTATTTGTTTTAGATATAGTCGGTAAATAAAGACCGCCCAAAGGAATATTCCGTACGAGGGTAAAACCATTGGTATAGGTATTAATTAAATCCCGCATATAAAAAGAATTGTCTCGATATAACAAATCTTGCTCATTATATCCTCTATTATAGTTATAGCCTAGATTTGCACTTATGAAATTTAATAGTTTATAACTCGTATTAAAATTAAAATTGAAGTTTTGAATACTTGTTTTACTAAAGCCTTCATCTATATCTTTTAACGGGGTAAAACTGTAGTCAAGAACTTTATCTTTATACGTGTTTCTTAATAAATCGATAAAGGCAGGTCTATATTTATAGGGTATAGACGAATAATTTCCATTTTCATCCACCAACTTCGTATAGGGATAATATGCTCCTCCTGGTGTAGTCGGAATAGTATTTTGTCCAGCTTGATCATTTGTTTTGCTCTTACTGTAAGTGAGATTAGTTTGTATTTCCATATTTTTAAATGGCTTTACAGATACACCATAGTTTAGAGAAATTCTATTTTGATCAGAATTTAAACTATTATTCAGAGTTTTATTATATGCTCCAGATAACCTGTAAGCCACAAATCGAGAACCACCGTCAAAAGCTATGGAATAATTTTGAGCAATGAGACTTCTATTAACATATTTATCTAAATCTTTTCTTACATCATTATTTCTTAACAAATTTATTTGACGACCTGCTTCGTCACTGGTAATTATTCCATTTTTTTCGTCATTTAAGATTTCAGCTACGGGAGATCTTAAAGTTTGCGCACTCGCAATGTTAGGTTGTGGAATATTTGTATTTGAAGCGTTAAATTGAAAGATCTGTGCATCTACAAAATCAGAAGTACTCATAAATTTTTTATAGAAAAGATCTATTTTATCTGTAATATTAAAATTGGTATTAAAAGAAATACTCAGTGGTCTTTCATAAGTTCCTCTCTTAGTTTTTATCACTATTACTCCATTTGCAGCTCTTGCTCCCCATATAGAAGCAGCTGCAGCATCTTTCAAAATCGTTATACTCTCGACATCATTAGGATCTATCTGGTCAACTGAATATGGACTAGCAATCCCATCAATTACAACCAATACCTGCCCGCTACTATTCGAAGGAGTATTGACGACATTTAAAGTATTACGTCCGCGAATGGTCAGATTCGTTATCGGAGATCTTTGAGCCACACCAGTCAATCTTCCAAAACTTCCCCCACCGTTATAACTAACCGAACTATTTGGTATTAATTGGTTATTGAAATTCATACTCGTCGTTATTCCTTCTAAACGTCTGATTAAGTTTGGATCGGTGCTGTGCTGTAGTTGCTCTTTAGTCACAACTTCAAAAGAACCTGTTGCCCTTTCTCTTGGAAGATCCTGATAGCCCGTACTAAATATATTTACTTCGCCAAGTTGATTCTGTCCAGGCTTCATAGATACTGTAATTAATTCAAGCGGATTTAAACCATTTAATGTGATATCTTTAGTCAAATAGCCTAAAAAGGTTATAGTCAAAGTACCTTTTTTAGGACCATAAATGACAAAATTACCTTCCGAGTTACTGACTCTTCCTTTGCCGCTACCTTTAATATATATAGTTGCACCAGGTAGTGGTAAACCTTTCTCATCTACTACTTTTCCTTTATATATCACTGAATCTTGCATGGAGTAATCCGAAACAATATTTTTGAAGTTCTTCCTAATTATAATAGAATGTTGATCTATCTTGAAATTCATATCATGACCAATAAGACTGTAATTGATAACTTCTATTAACGGGCTATTAATGAAGTTTGCATCAATTGTTTTTAATGGATTTAATTGATCTGACTGCCAAACAACATCATATCCAGTTTGTTGCTTTATTGCCTTAAATAGTTCATTTAGAGTAAGGTGATTTCTTTTTAAAGTGATTCTTTGTCCGTAGACGTTTGCGCTTAACTGTAGTTGTCCAATGAATATCAACGCCATTGTTAAATGGACAATCCTTTGAATACTCTTTATATTAAATTTGCAATTTCTAGACTGTTGTTTGAAAAAAATCCCTTTCGAATTTTTTAGATTTTGTAAACTTGTCATGCATAAAAAATTAATGATTGATAGTTGATTATTTATATACCGCTTATTCAACGGCAACACATTTTATAATAGAATGGTAGTAATTATATCATACTTACTCCTTTCATAAACTTTAAGATGATAATTGGATATTGCTTATTTACAGAGGATGTGCTTTATTAAACGACTAAGTCCTATATAACTTGAAAATTTTACGCATTAAAATGCGAAAAATGTTCAATAAGATATGATATTGACTTTTTTCTGCAAACCGGACTTTTATAAAGTAGTAATTTTCGATATAAAAGAGATAAAATACTTAAATTGACATAATTAAAAAATTAAGTTTAAATCGGTCCAGATTACCTTTGAGCTGCGTCAATCTGAGAAGGATACACGTGAAGAGAAATCTGTCGGCACATGGGTGTTTGGCAGGCTACGTTTTTCAATTGGAAAAGAAATACGATGGTTTAGGAATTCCCGAATTAATAAAAATTACGACTTTTCGGAGATGAAAAAGCTCAGCTCAAAAAGCTGAGCGCTGATCTGAGTTTGGATAAGAAAATGCTTCAGGATGTTGTACAGACCCCTTATTAGTTGGACAAATATGTTGAATTAGTTTGTAATAATTGTCTGTATTTTCCAGTATTTTTCTTTCCGCTTGTCTGGTTCCGGTGATGCATTCTCGTTTTATGGTTTTGAGATGTAAATTTTGGTTCAATTTTTCTTTTGGGGTCATCTCAAGTCCCCGGTGTAATCTTCTGTTGTCGTACCAATTTCTATGGGCATCAATGGTGTGTTGAGCGTGATAAAAGCGGTCAAATTCGGAGCGGTCAATCACTCCCGCTGCACGATGCTGTGGAAGGTTTCGATATAGGAGTTTTCCTCTGATGTAGCAATATGTATAAATTCTTGATTGGCTTCTGCATCACGTAATTATTCTTTAACATTATCTGCAATAAACTGGGATGCGTTATCATTTCTAATCGTTACACCTGTGATGCCATATGTTTGATTTATACATTTGAAAACAGGTTAATTACATCAACCTGTCTTATACTTTTCTTGAAGGTCTGATCCACTATTTTACGAGTAAAGACATCCAGTATAGTTAGCAGGTGGTAATTGCCGTTATCAGCATGTACATAAAGATATTTGATATCCAGACAAAGGTATTCTATAGGATAACTGGCTACTGTTTTATGGTTCTGGACAAATTAGCGCTTACCGCTAGTACGAATGACCTTTCCGAGCAATAAATTTTGCTCGTCCATAAGCCTGTAAACCTTCTTTTTTATTAATGTGATAGGCTTCCTTACGCAATTTAGCAGTAACGCCTTCATACCCATAACAACAAATTCCTGAGACAAAACATCTTTGATCTTTCCAATGACAACCTAATTTACTATCATAGTACAGTGTAATTTCGGCGTATGCATACTTGCTTTTACGCCACGTTTGCCCGCTCTGTTTTTATAATAATAAACACTGGATGGTAAATCAATCCAAGACAAAAGTGTGCTCGCCGATATCAAATGCTTAAAAGCGGAGACAATAATCTTTTTATCCGGGGTTGAATAGTACCTTTTTTTTAAAGCTCTGATTTGACCTCGATTTTAAGCGCCTGCTTGCAATGATTCGTTATAAACATTCATTTTCTTCTACCAATGCTCGCAACTCCGGATCTATAGGATAGGATGGCTTTAAACCTTCAACTCCGCCAGAGAAATACTTATTCTTCCATTTGGCATATAAGGAAGGTGCCAAAATATACTCGCGACAAGTAATTGTAGTTGCTTCACGTTGACCCTCTTGAATAATCGACAACTGATCTTAAGGGCTGAAAACACGCGTTTGTTTTTTTATATTCCCTAATTAATGGTTCTAAATTGTTTTTGAGATTTAATCTAGCTATTTAGAGGGCTAGTACAAAAGATTTGACGGTTACCAATTCCGGCTAGAGGTGTAAAGTTATATCACTTTGTTACGCTGATAATATCTGTCTACAATTATAATCGTTAACGCTGGAATAAAAATTTACTGAAAATGCTAATGAATGACATTACGCATTTCTTTGAGACAAATGAGTTTTTAAATGTTAAGTTATTTTATGAATTTTAATATTAAACTGGTGAATTAATCAGTTGAGGAAAAACCGAAATCCTTAAGAGAGGCTGAATTAAAGTTTTATGTTTTTGATAAAAAACACTTAATCATGTGAAGAATATGGTATTCATATGTATTTAGTAATCCTTTAGCAGAAAGTAGTTATTTCAGAGCTACTGTTAAGCCTACTTGCCGAACAGGAACCAACCTTTGTGCGATTTATGCATATAATGGAGACATTAATCCGTCTCCCTTCACACCGGGGATACTTAAATATATTATTAATGCTCTATCTAGCGGTGTTCCAGAGCCACAAGCCATTGGGGCAAAAAAATATGTCTACCTAAAATCAGGAACATAAGTGATCATGAATACAAGTTAATAATACGTAAATGTTAACCTACCAAGTAAATTGACGTAGTCGACCATTTAACTGGTTTCATATCCATGCATGAATGACATTTATTATAAGAAGCTGTAAATAAAATTTATCAGCTTAACTCACCCCTTCACCTCCTCCATGATATCAAACTTTTGGCAGTGTGAATATCATGGAAGAGGCAATGAGTTACTACGATTGAATAATGAACATATAATCAATTTAGGAGTGACATTTCGAGGATTACAGAGTTTTGATAAATGTTTGACCAATTTTCATCCTCACTTAGTATCCGACTTTTAAGACCAATTAATTTGCCTAAAAATGCTATTTCATCTAATCCATAAATATAATCGATAGTACTCAGGTCATATATACTTTGAATGCCATTAGAATCAACTCTCACCTTCACTGGAACATTAGCTTTAAAAGAATACGGGTCCCAAATTACCTTATCACTTGGCCATTCATAAATAATTTGTTCATTTCTTTCATTAATTAAATCAACAGAATTGATTTGAGGTTCAGCAACGTACCTCATAATTCCTTCAATATTGTGCATTTCAATAATTATTCTTCCCTTTCCAGAAAGTCGGTCTTTAGCATTGGTCAATAAGTTGTAGACAGATTCTATATTTAGATTACTTAAGCCATTATATAAACAAAGAATACAGTCAAATTTGACTTCACTATTGATATTTAGCATGCATTCTGGTAAATATCCAATTAGATATTGATCTTCCTTGATAAATCCCTTCTTCAACGCTATACGCTTCATATTTTTACTTGAGTCAATTGCCCATACATTGATATAACGTTTCAAGGCTGCGATGCTATGCTTGGCCTGACCAGCGAAGAGCTCCAGCAAATTCTCGCATTTAACGCCTTCGTACAACGATAAAATACAATCCAACTGCTTTTCAAAATCACGATCGTCAGTTATCGCTGCATAATACTCAGCATATTCATCATATAGTTTATTGGCCATAAATTTTAAATTTTATTTCAGTTAAAGTTAATCGCTCAATCTCTGAATAGTAGGGTCAAAATATTCAAAATGAACCAAATATGGCAACGCTTATTAATGTGCATTCCGCGATCAGCCATTCTTAAAGAAAAAAATCGATGTCTCCAAACCACACTTACCGCTTTTAACAAGCATTTGTAACCCTCCCAAAAT
>NZ_JAPIVO010000013.1 GCF_026239655.1 Pedobacter sp. MR2016-24
AAATGTTAACAAGCTTAGGAAGGGGGGAGTGATCCCCCCCCCATTCCTAAGCTTGTTGTTTTAAATAAACGTATTTTTTTGACCCTACAGGTAACGAAGGCTGAGGGGTTAAATTAATGAGTGCGTCTGAAATATACCTCTGCACATTTGATGAAAACGGAGAAGGATTTGTATCACCATTAGGTGCATAAATTGCGCATATTGTCGTTCCAGTAATACAACCTGGTTTAACACTTGCTCGAAAATAACTGCTTGGTTCTTGTGGATTTCCACCTACATATGAATACCATGATCTTGCCATAATTGCTGATGGTTTTTGTAATCAAAAGCCATTAAAAAACTTTAAAAATTAACCTACTCTGTTCAAGGTTTTCGGATCCCCTTTTTTGAATGCACTACTGCAGTTAGCATATTTTGAAAATTAAATCGAATGCTTCCGACAGCATATGGTCGATTTAAATTTCATTACTAAATTACTGTGTTATTCAACTGTAAGCAAGGGCATCTGATACATTAGAAGATGAAATGTAAATATAATATTGGTCATTTAATCAATCCATTAATAGGAGAACAATTTAAATTCTAATACTGATATAGAAAGCAGGCTGAGATTAATATGTCTAGGGTAAAAATCTTTCAATTATAGTTTAGAAAGGAGAATTATGATCTGATTGATACAATATATTTAATCTCTTTTGTACTTGTTACAAATCAATATAAGGAGGTGAGTAAATAAAAAATTATAATTTAAAAATAAAATTAATAAATAACATGGGTTTATATACTTATATGAAGTCTACAATCTATATTTTTGAGCGTTACATGTGGTTTATCACAGTATTCGTTTTTTATAATTCTCTTTGCCTTTGCGCAAAGGCAATAACAACGTTGAAAATTAACAGCCCTCATTCACGCAATATAATTCACAAAGTTTATCCTATATCTAACCAAGATTCATTAACCTATAGTGGTAAAGTATTAGATGAAAATGGACAGCCACTAATTGGAGCTACTATATCTGTAAAAGGAACAAACAAACGGAGTATAACTAATACTTCTGGTAGTTTTATTATTACTGGTTCGAATAGAGGAACGTTAGTATTTTCTTACATTGGTTATTTAACCCAAGAGCTAACCTTAGCTGGCCAAATTTCAAAGAACTTTGAAATCAAAATGGTTCCTGGTCAGAACCAATTAGGAGAGGTAAATATTGTAAGTACGGGTTATCAGGATATACCTAAAGAACGTGCTACAGGATCCTTCGAAGTTGTCACTAAGGAGCAGCTGCAACATAGCACTGATCCTAACTTGATCAGGAGACTTGAAGGTATTACTACTAGTATGAATTTTAATAATCAACTGGTTCCCAATAATTCGGCCAATTATAATAGTGGTTTTGGATATACTGGATTAACAGGAGTTGCAGCAAGATCTCCTTTAGCTAACTTAACTATTAGAGGCCGTAATACTTTAAATGTTGGGAACACACCCTCAAATACAAGTGGGCAAGTTTTGGTAGTCATTGATGGTATTGCTACCCCTTATTCTGTGGATCAAATTGATCCTAATGATGTTGAAAGTATAACAGTATTAAAAGATGCAGCCGCGGCTTCAATCTGGGGATCGCGTGCTGCTAATGGTGTTATTGTAATTAAAAGTAAACGTGGAGTTTTTCAAAAGCCATTAACCATTTCATTTAATGGTAATTTCAACGTATCTGAGAAAATTGATCTTTTTTACAAAGACTATATGAGTACATCCGATTTTATTGACGCACAAATATTTCAATTTAATGCTGCTGGAACTTCTGTCTCAAATCCAAATATTAGATTAGCGCAATACCTGATATCTCCTGTTGCAGAGATTCTTAACGATCAAAAACAAGGCAGAATATCAAGTGCTGAAGCTAAAATCAGAATTGATGCATTGAGAAATAATGATTTGAGGAACGATTTAACTAAGTATATTTTAAGACCATCACTCAGCCAAAATTATTCTCTTTCCTTAGATGGAGGAACGAAAAAATTGGCATATCGACTTTCAGTTGGTGCTAATAAAACACATAATAATACTAAAACATCCGGTGCCGATAGGATAAATTTGAACTATAACAATACTTACAGACCTATTAGGAATTTGGAACTGCAGGCAAATTTAACATTTAGCCATTCTACTACTAATGATCAGTCGCCTAATAGTTCTATTTCGGCCGAATCCACTGGATATTATTTTCCGTATACGAAGTTAGCTGATGAAAACGGTAGTCCTTTAACGATTCCGTTTAGATACACTCCAGCATTTCTAAACCTGTTAAGTTCAACCTACAAGGAAAAAATTCCTGACTTAACTATGAAACCCTTAGAAGATATAAAACAAAGTTACATAAAAACGAAGTCAAATATTTTCAACTTGAATTTGGGAGCCAATTATGCCCTTACGGATATACTATCAGCAACTTTGAATTATAATTATAGTAGAGGCTATAGTGAACAAAACATGTTAGATGGTGTAAATTCGTTTTACATGAGAGATTTAGTTGCCAAATTTACTTCAAGGACAACTCTTGTTCAAAATATTCCTGCGGGAGCGAGATATAGTCCTACAATCGTTGAAGCTAATAATCAGACCATAAGAGGACAACTCAATTTAAATAAGAATTGGAAAAATGAGCATACTCTCAGTGCGATAGCGGGAATGGATATCACTCAGAATTATAGTTTTTCCAGAGCAAACCAATATTATGGCTATAACGAGAGTACATTGAGGAATCAAACGAATATAAATTACGCTTCGACAGTTACGTTACTATTTGGAGATCCCGCATCTGGGTTAGGCTCGTCTAGAATTCCTACAATTGCTAATGGACTAAGTGATGTCAAAATCAGAACTTTTAGTGCTTTCTCAAACATTGCGTATACGTACAAAAACAAATATACTTTATCAGGCAGTATTCGTGAAGATTTTTCCAGTGAATTCGGATATGGTAGAGATAGACCTGCAAAACCATTTTTTTCAGTTGGTGCAAGCTGGAACATCGCCAATGAAAATTTTTATAGCTTAGATATTTTACCCAGACTACAGTTCAGAAGTACTTTTGGATACAATGGAAATGTCAATCCGAGCGTTATATCAAGAGCAACAATTGGCCTTTCATCATCTTCTAATTTTGATACAAATCTGTTTTATGCTACAACAATAGATCAGTTCGGAGCAACAAACAGGAATCTTCGACCAGAAAAAACAGCTATACTAAATGTTGGTTTAGATTTTGGTTTTAAAAATAACAAGGTTTCAGGAAGTTTAGAATACTATGATAAAAAGACTACAGATTTGTTAACAAATGGCCAGTTAGACCCTACTACTGGATTCAGTGTTCTCACCTTTAATACTGCAAGCCTGCATGGTTGGGGAACTGATCTTAATTTAAATTCAATTAATTTACAACGAGGCCTGTTCAATTGGACAACCAATTTTTTATTGAGCTATAATCGGGTTAAGGTAACTAAATTGTACGGTACATCGTCAACATCTGCCGGACAGGTAGTGAATATAGCACTATCCAGCTTCAATGAAGGAGCAGATCTTTCTCGATTATTTGCATATAGATGGGCTGGGCTCGACCCTTTAACTGGTGATCCAAGAGGATATATTGACGGTCAGCCCGCAGCAATTTCTTCAACATCAGAGGGCTTAGCTAATTTGCAAGCTATTAGAAATGCGCCTAGTTCCACTGCTAAGTATTTTGGATCGTCAGTTCCTGTGTATTTTGGGTCGCTTCGTAATACTTTTGGCTATGGGCAACTTTCGCTTTCATTTAACTTATTATATAAACTAGGCTATTATTTTAGAAGACCCCAATCTGATATTGTTAATTATAGTAATTTGTTTCAAGATAATATGCTTCAAGGTATTGAATATACGCGTCGCTGGCAGAAACCGGGAGATGAACTGATTACGAATGTTCCTTCTTTCACCTATCCAACAAGCCAGGATCGGGATCAATTCTATTACAACTCCGAGATCAATGTGCAGAAGGCA
>NZ_JAPIVO010000014.1 GCF_026239655.1 Pedobacter sp. MR2016-24
AAATAGTCCCGTAGCTCAGTTGGTTAGAGCACTACACTGATAATGTAGGGGTCAGCAGTTCAAATCTGCTCGGGACTACATAGTACAATCTTAAGGGGGATTAGCTCAGCTGGCTAGAGCGCCTGCCTTGCACGCAGGAGGTCAACGGTTCGACTCCGTTATTCTCCACCATCACCCATGCCTAAGATAAAAGGCATAGAAATAGGGAAGTTATCGCAAGATGGCCGACCGGGGATAGAAAAGTTCTTTGACATATTGGAAGAAGTTAATAAAGAAGAGCAAACAACAATAGAGACGTTGTTGGCACTTACTGAACGCAAATGAAACTTGAGCAATCAAGGGACATGAACGTACAGCAAAGATTAACAACATGAATAAAAAAGCATTTCCATAGGCGCAAAAGGCTATGGAGAGAAGAAAGTAAGAAAGAGTACACAGGGGATGCCTTGGCTCTCAGAGGCGATGAAGGACGTGATAAGCTGCGATAAGCTTCGGGTATTAGCAAATATGAATTAATCCGGAGATTTCCGAATGGGGAAACCTGGCTGGTTGAAGACCAGTCGCACTGCGGTGCGCAAACCTGCCGAACTGAAACATCTAAGTAAGCAGAGGAAGAGAAAATAATAATGATTTCCTAAGTAGTGGCGAGCGAACGGGAAAGAGCCCAAACCAGTTTTGTTACGGCATGACTGGGGTTGTAGGACTACGATGTGGTATTAATGAATTGAAATGGAACAGGATGGGAAGCCTGGCGAGACAACGTGAGAGCCGTGTACATGTAAGGGACATTAGCCTAGTAGTATCCTGAGTACCGCGAGGTCGGAGACGCCTTGTGGGAATCTGCCGGCACCATCCGGTAAGGCTAAATACTCCTGAGAGACCGATAGTGAACCAGTACCGTGAGGGAAAGGTGAAAAGAACCCCGAACAGGGGAGTGAAATAGAACCTGAAACTGTGTACTTACAAGCGGTCGGAGCGTCCAGGTGGCGTGACGGCGTGCCTTTTGCATAATGAGCCTACGAGTTACTCTTCTCTGGCAAGGTTAAGTGTTTAAGACACGGATCCGAAGCGAAAGCGAGTCTGAATAGGGCGTATAGTCAGGGGAGGTAGACGCGAAACCTTGTGATCTACCCATGGACAGGTTGAAGGTGCGGTAACACGTACTGGAGGACCGAACCGATAAACGTTGAAAAGTTTCCGGATGATCTGTGGGTAGGGGTGAAAGGCTAATCAAACTGGGAAATAGCTCGTACTCCCCGAAATGTTTTTAGGAACAGCGTCGTGGTTGAGTTTGATAGAGGTAGAGCTACTGATTGGGTGCGGGGGAGTCAAATCCTACCAAATCCAGACAAACTCCGAATGCTATCAAATATACACGGCAGTGAGGCCCGGGGTGCTAAGGTCACGGGCCGAGAGGGAAAGAACCCAGACCATCAGCTAAGGTCCCAAAATTACTACTAAGTTGAACTAACGAGGTGCGATTGCACAGACAGCTAGGATGTTGGCTTGGAAGCAGCCATTCATTTAAAGAGTGCGTAACAGCTCACTAGTCGAGCGATCGTGCATGGATAATAAACGGGCATTAAGTAGTATACCGAAGCTATGGGTAATATTAAATATTACGGTAGGGGAGCATTCCAGCGGCAGCGAAGTTATGACGTAAGTTGTGGTGGAGCTTCTGGAAAAGCAAATGTAGGCATAAGTAACGATAAGGCAGGCGAGAAACCTGCCCGCCGAAAGGATAAGGTTTCCTGATCAACGCTAATCGGATCAGGGTTAGTCGGGGCCTAAGGAGAACCCGAAGGGGAAATTCGATGGACAACTGGTTAATATTCCAGTACTTTTTATAACTGCGATGTGGGGACGGAGTAGTGACACTGCCGCGATCTGACGGAATAGATCGTTAAAGACTGTAGGTATTGGAGAGGTAGGCAAATCCGCCACTCTAGCTGAACGTCGATAGTACCGCGCGCCTTCGGGCAAGTGGATAGCGCAGGTAATCAGACTTCCAAGAAAAACCGCTAAGCTTCAGGTTATAAAAACCCGTACCGCAAACCGACACAGGTATCCGGGAAGAGAATTCTAAGGCGCTCGAGTGAATCATGGCTAAGGAACTCGGCAAAATGGCCCTGTAACTTCGGGAGAAGGGGCGCTGGCAGCAATGTCAGCCGCAGTGAAAAGGCCCAGGCGACTGTTTAACAAAAACACATGGCTTTGCAAAATCGAAAGATGAAGTATAAGGCCTGACACCTGCCCGGTGCTGGAAGGTTAAGAGGGGATGTTAGGGTTAAACCGAAGCATTGAATTGAAGCCCCAGTAAACGGCGGCCGTAACTATAACGGTCCTAAGGTAGCGAAATTCCTTGTCGGGTAAGTTCCGACCTGCACGAATGGTGTAACGATCTGGGCGCTGTCTCAGCCATGAGCTCGGTGAAATTGTGGTCCCGGTGAAGACGCCGGGTACCCGCAACGGGACGGAAAGACCCCATGCACCTTCACTACAATTTAACATTGACATTGGATACAGGATGTGTAGGATAGGTGGGAGACTGTGAAGCGGCATCGCCAGGTGTTGTGGAGTCAACGTTGAAATACCACCCTTTTTGTGTTCGGTGTCTAACCCCTTTCGGGGGGGACATTGTTTGATGGGTAGTTTGACTGGGGTGGTCGCCTCCAAAAAGGTAACGGAGGCTTTCAAAGGTAAGCTCAATACGCTTGGTAACCGTATGAGGAGTGCAATAGCATAAGCTTGCTTGACTGTGAGGCAGACAAGCCGAGCAGGGTCGAAAGACGGATATAGTGATCCGGTGGTTCTGCATGGAAGGGCCATCGCTCAAAGGATAAAAGGTACGCTGGGGATAACAGGCTGATCTCCCCCAAGAGCTCATATCGACGGGGAGGTTTGGCACCTCGATGTCGGCTCGTCACATCCTGGGGCTGGAGAAGGTCCCAAGGGTTCGGCTGTTCGCCGATTAAAGTGGCACGCGAGCTGGGTTCAGAACGTCGCGAGACAGTTCGGTCCCTATCTGTTGTGGGCGTAGGAATTTTGAGTGGGGCTGACCTTAGTACGAGAGGACCGGGTTGGACTAACCTCTAGTGAATCTGTTGTTCCGCCAGGGGCATTGCAGAGTAGCTACGTTGGGAATAGATAAGCGCTGAAAGCATCTAAGTGCGAAACTAGCCACGAGATGAGAATTCCATATAGGACCGTAGCAGACTACTACGTTGATAGGTTACAGATGTAAAGCTGGTGACAGCATAGTCGAGTAATACTAATCATCCGAAGCTTTCAAGAGCAATAAACTGTTGTTTGTTCTTCAAACTAACTTCTTTCAATAACATGTCATTGTTTGAGACCAGGAAGGTTCGCACAGCGGATCATCCGAATCTAAAAACATATTCAAATATTGTATGCGAAAGCATAAAAAAACAAACGCACAGCGAGAGCTGTACGGTACAGACATTTAGGTGCCTATATCGGTGGTGTCCACCTCTTCCCATTCCGAACAGAGAAGTTAAGCCCACCAGAGCCGATGGTACTGCGGTAACACGTGGGAGAGTAGGTCGG
>NZ_JAPIVO010000015.1 GCF_026239655.1 Pedobacter sp. MR2016-24
TACAAACGTAGCGGGGTAAGCTAGTACAAGTTCAAAGTACATGAACCGCGCAAGTTTTTCAAGTCTGCACTGACAGACAAATAAGAATACAAGATTATTTTTAAAAATTAAGTTAAGAATGGTCAGTGTTCAAACACAACATTTTACAATGGAGAGTTTGATCCTGGCTCAGGATGAACGCTAGCGGCAGGCCTAATACATGCAAGTCGAACGATATTTCCAGCTTGCTGGGAAGAAAGTGGCGCACGGGTGCGTAACGCGTATGCAACCTACCTTGATCAGGGGGATAGCCCGAAGAAATTCGGATTAACACCGCATAAAAACACAGTACAGCATTGTACAATGTTCAAATATTTATAGGATCAAGATGGGCATGCGTGACATTAGTTAGTTGGCGGGGTAACGGCCCACCAAGACCACGATGTCTAGGGGATCTGAGAGGATGACCCCCCACACTGGTACTGAGACACGGACCAGACTCCTACGGGAGGCAGCAGTAAGGAATATTGGTCAATGGAGGCAACTCTGAACCAGCCATGCCGCGTGCAGGAAGACAGCCCTCTGGGTCGTAAACTGCTTTTATTCGGGAATAAACCTACTTACGTGTAAGTAGCTGAATGTACCGAAGGAATAAGGATCGGCTAACTCCGTGCCAGCAGCCGCGGTAATACGGAGGATCCAAGCGTTATCCGGATTTATTGGGTTTAAAGGGTGCGTAGGCGGCTTTTTAAGTCAGGGGTGAAAGACGGTGGCTCAACCATCGCAGTGCCCTTGATACTGAAGAGCTTGAATGAACTAGAGGTAGGCGGAATGTGACAAGTAGCGGTGAAATGCATAGATATGTCACAGAACACCGATTGCGAAGGCAGCTTACTATGGTTATATTGACGCTGAGGCACGAAAGCGTGGGGATCAAACAGGATTAGATACCCTGGTAGTCCACGCCCTAAACGATGAATACTCGCTGTTAGCGATACACAGTTAGCGGCTAAGCGAAAGCGTTAAGTATTCCACCTGGGGAGTACGGTCGCAAGATTGAAACTCAAAGGAATTGACGGGGGCCCGCACAAGCGGAGGAGCATGTGGTTTAATTCGATGATACGCGAGGAACCTTACCCGGGCTTGAAAGTTAGTGAATCATTTAGAGATAGATGAGTCCGCAAGGACACGAAACTAGGTGCTGCATGGCTGTCGTCAGCTCGTGCCGTGAGGTGTTGGGTTAAGTCCCGCAACGAGCGCAACCCCTATGTTTAGTTGCCAGCACGTTAAGGTGGGGACTCTAAACAGACTGCCTGTGCAAACAGAGAGGAAGGAGGGGACGACGTCAAGTCATCATGGCCCTTACGTCCGGGGCTACACACGTGCTACAATGGATGGTACAGAGGGCAGCAAGCTGGTAACAGCAAGCCAATCTCCAAAAGCCATTCACAGTTCGGATAGAGGTCTGCAACTCGACCTCTTGAAGTTGGATTCGCTAGTAATCGCATATCAGCAATGATGCGGTGAATACGTTCCCGGGCCTTGTACACACCGCCCGTCAAGCCATGGAAGTTGGGGGTACCTAAAGTATGTAACCGCAAGGAGCGTCCTAGGGTAAAACCGATAACTGGGGCTAAGTCGTAACAAGGTAGCCGTACCGGAAGGTGCGGCTGGAATACCTCCTTTCTGGAGAAAGGCAGACTACCCGCTGCGTAAATGATGTAAATGACAATAAGATCTCAAAAAAGAAAACCCATAGGATGAAGCATC
>NZ_JAPIVO010000016.1 GCF_026239655.1 Pedobacter sp. MR2016-24
GATCATATTCGCCTGCAGGAAATTAACCTTTCTTATGGTTTTGGGAAAAAGGGCTGGTTCATCAAAAATCCCAGGGTTTATGCCAATGTATCCAACCTTGGGGTGATCTGGCGGGCGAACAAACTCGGGCTGGATCCTGATATCAATGATTATCCTAACCCTCGTGCCTATTCCCTTGGCTTTAGTGCAAACTTTTAACCTCATCTTGCTATGAAACATTCTTATCAATATTTGAAAGGTCATACAATTATCTGTAGGGTAGCATCTATGTTACTGTGCGTATTGATCTTAAGCTCCTGCGAAAAATACGTGGACATCAAAAAAAGCAGTAACCAGGCACTAATTGAAACTGCTAGTGATTGTCAACTGTTACTGGATAACTATGGTGTGATGAACACCGGCTTTCCAAGTGATGGGGAAGCCTCTGCAGACGATTATTATCTTACAGATGATGGCTATTTGTCGTCATCATTGACGCAGACAGATCGTGACCGCCATACCTGGGCTCCCTCAGGGATACGCCCCGGGGCGGCACAATGGGTGAACCCGTATAAAACGGTATATTATGCCAACTTGGTACTGGAGACCGTAGAAGAGCTGAAATCGAAAGGCTCTGCTGATGTAACGGTGCTGAACAACCTGCGTGGCGCTGCATTATTTTTCCGGTCATTTTGTTTTTGGCAGATTGCCCAGTTATATGCAAAGCCTTACAGTGCGGCTTCGGCAGAACAGGATCCGGGCATCCCTTTGCGGTTAAGTTCGGATATCAACGACAAATCGGAACGTGGAACAGTGGCCCAGACTTATGCACGTATTGTACAGGACCTGCAGGAGGCCGTATCGCTGCTGCAACCGACCTCTACCGTGCCCACAAGACCCAATAAAGCCGCTGCTTATGCGATGTTGGCTAGGACTTACCTGTCAATGGAAGATTATGCACAGGCACAGGCCAGCGCAGATGCCTCTTTACAGATAAACAACCAGTTGATTGATTACAATACGCTGGATGTAAATTCTTATACGCCGTTTTTCCCTCGTTTCAACAAAGAGGTATTGTTCCATTCGCTGATGGAACAACAACCTGCGCTAAACCCGAATGACATTGCCAAGATCAATCTGGATTTGGTGAATACCTATAGCGCGAACGACTTAAGAAGATCTATCTTTTTGAAACCGAATAGTGGAGACAATACAGGTTCGTACCGTTTTACGGGAAATTATGAACCGGCAACATCGGCGCTGTTTTTTAATGGGCTGGCGGTAGACGAGATGTACCTGATTCGTGCTGAAGGGTATGCACGTGCTGGAAATGTGACAGCTTCGATGGGAGACCTGAATACCTTGCTGAGGACCAGGTGGAAGATTGGTACTTATGTGGACATGGCTGCTGTGGATGGTACAGATGCTTTAAATAAAGTAGTTGCGGAGCGAAGAAAAGAGTTATTGATGAGGGGATTGAGATGGACAGACCTTCGTAGGCTGAACAAAGACACTCGTTTTGCCAGGACGCTTAGTCGTTCAGCGCAGGAGACAACTTACACTTTGCCGCCCAATGACATCCGGTATACGCTTTTGATTCCTCAGGAAGTGATCAACAACAGTCAGATCAGCCAAAATCCGAGATAATA
>NZ_JAPIVO010000017.1 GCF_026239655.1 Pedobacter sp. MR2016-24
CACATGATTTATCATTAACACCTGGTGCATTAAGGCTGGTATAAAAGGTTTCTTCAAACCGGGGCGTGGTTATAGGAGCAGACTTGTAAAGCGCTAAGACACTCTTGATCTTACCTATATTATCCAGTTTTTTTA
Source organism: Pedobacter sp. MR2016-24 (assembly GCF_026239655.1). Lineage (GTDB taxonomy): Bacteria > Bacteroidota > Bacteroidia > Sphingobacteriales > Sphingobacteriaceae > Pedobacter. Next base: position 136 of record NZ_JAPIVO010000017.1, read on the forward strand.
TTTGCTACGTTTAATAGATTTCCACATTCAGGTTTAATAGTCTTCCCCTCTAGTTGAAGTACTTTTTCATATTAGTGGATCATCGAATAATAATTGTCTAATCTATATTTAACACTATGATTGGTAGTTTTCTTATTTTAGTGCAGGATTCCAAATCTTTATTGAATATGAACATTGTTAAAATTGTGGGAGATATGCTTTATAATAACCTGACCTGGTCAATGGAGGTTTGTTATGCCTAACTTATACATTATATCGGGGTGTAATGGGGCCGGTAAAACTACAGCTAGTTATACCATCCTGCCAGAAATTCTTAATTGCCGGGAATTTGTTAACGCAGATAATATCGCTGCTGGATTGTCCCCTTTTAATCCTGAAAGCGTAGCACTTGAAGCAGGGAGAACAATGTTGCTTCGTATAGGTGAATTAATGGCTGACCATGCTGATTTTGCAATAGAAACAACTCTTGCAACCCGAAGTTATGTTTCATTGATTAAAAGGGCCCATTTGAATGGATATAGGGTAAGTCTGTTATACTTTTGGTTGAGTTCACCTGATGTAGCTGTAGAGCGGGTAGCAAAACGTGTTGCTAATGGCGGACATCATATACCATCTGATACTATTGAACGTAGGTATTATAGGGGGATTTACAATTTATATAATCTTTACATGTCTGTTTGTGACGAATGGACAGTTGTCGATAATACAGACGTATCTCCTGAAATTATAGCGCAAGCTGATAGTGTAGGAAAAACAATTTTTAATAACGAACTTTGGAATAAGATTAAAAAAGATAGTCATGGAAAAGCCTAATAGTATAAGCCCGGATGCAACATTTAGTGATAAGGTAATGTTTGGTCTTAAAATAGCTATTCGTAAGATGACGGAAGAAGCTGCGCTACATGATCAAAGTCTGGTTATTGGAAATAAAGATGGAACCTTTAAATTAGTTCCTGCTAAAGAATTACTTAAAACTTTGCCAAAATAGTTTTTAAACTATTATCGTGATTTAATCGCGGCTTCTATTTCCGTACTGGGTATGGCTTAAATTTCCTGTCATGCTTATATCTTTGTATTCCTTCTCGTAAAAATCAGAGGCATGATACTGAACGCAGTTCAGGTATTTATAGCCCTTTTTTACATTCTTTTAAAATTAAAGACGTGATATTGACCCCTATACAATTATCTTCACGATTTTGTTTGGTAGTATGTAAATTTTCCCTACTTTTGCATCCCGCTTCGGAGGAAGGGAAACAGAGGGAAGGATAAGTGAAGAAGATTTTGAAAGACGTGTAAAGAGAAGGAGCCTGTCAGGGTTTGTTTAAATTTAAAAAGGGTTTTAAGGCCCTGAAAAAATAAAAAATAAAAAGCTTGACAAAA
>NZ_JAPIVO010000018.1 GCF_026239655.1 Pedobacter sp. MR2016-24
TGTCTTATCCTTGTTTTACTTGACAACATTGGGACTATAACGTTCTATTATTTCTGTTTTTACTTGTCATTTTATTTAAATTCCTGAAATCCCTTTACGCTGATTTTATTTTCCTGTATTTACTTTACCTGAAACCTGATGAAAAGCAGCATGCCGATATTGTGGTGTTTGTAGCTCACAGCTAAAATGGGGTCTGAGACGGTTGTATTTATCGATAGCATCTGCTACCTGCTGCCTGGCCGCTGCAAATGATAGAAAGTTTTCTCCAAGTTGAAATTCAATTTTCAAAATACCATTGATCCTTTCGGCTATCGCATTATCATAAGGACTTCCATTTTGTGTCATGCTAACTGTCAAATTATTTGCCTTTAGGACGCTGATATAATCTGCACAGCAATACTGTATACCTCTATCAGAATGATGAATCAGCACCTGTTGAGGGTATATTCTGCTATTAAGAGCCATGTTTAGCGCATTTATGCTGCCTTCTGCTTTTAGGTTGCGGCTAAGATAGAATCCTACTATTTTTCTTGAATAGGCATCCGTAACCAGCGATAGATAAGCAGTCTTGCTTTTCACCTGAATATGTGTGATATCACTAACCCAGATCTGTTCTGGAGCCTCACTCCTGGCACGCTTAACCAGATCCGGCCAAATTCTGAAATGGTGGTGAGAGTTAGTAGTTTTGGTATATTTTCGCCTCGGCTTAATTAAGAGATCGTTTTCGCGAAGTACCCGATACAAGCGGTCCCTACCAATTGCGATAGGGGGATCCAGTTCCTGAAGCTTATGTCGTATTTTAATACCACCCAAGCGTTTCAGGTGAGTTCTAATCTCACGTACTCCATGAAGAACTATGGCAGTTCTCATTAGTTGATCATCTCTGTGTTGATCCAAATAATACCATCCCTGACGGCTTTTACCAAACAGACTACAAATAGATTTTAGAGAGAGCTGCTGATGCAGCTCCTTCATTTGTTTGACTGTTTGGTACCATACTTTTTTAGGATATCTACCCCCGTTTCTTTTTCAAAATTACTGATCAACATTTCCATTGCAGTGATTTTTAGCCTGGCTAGCGCCAGTTCTTTGACTAATCCTTCATTAGCCGTAGATGAAGATTCCGGCACAGAACTAAGTTCATTTGACCCTGAACAATAATGCTTTCGATACCAATACACAAAATGACGGACCGTATCACCACTAAGATCATACTTGTTACCCACCTGACGATAACTGAAGTCTCCCGAGATATATTCCCTGGCAACAGCAATTTTAAAACTGTCTTCGAATGTAGGTATCCTACCTATATTCAATCCTTTTCTTGGCTTTTCCATGGTTTTATTAAAGTTAAGAGTTTCTCCTAACCTTGTCAAGTGAAATCAGGAATCGACAATCCTGTAATGACGAATCAGCTATTGTCCAGTAATGTCCGCCAAAG
>NZ_JAPIVO010000019.1 GCF_026239655.1 Pedobacter sp. MR2016-24
GCTGACATTACTGGACGTCAGTATACATTGGTCACCAAATACTTCGTTTTGACTTTTTGTTCGATTATCTTCGCCTTATAAAAACATAAAATTATGGGACTATTCGATGGAAAACATTTTACTGGGACGGTAGGTCAGGTAATCTTCAGAAAAAGAAAAGGCAAGCAGATAGCCTGTGCGAGACCACTTCCGGGCACGATGAAACAAACGGAAAACACTAAGAAAGCCTCAGGAACATTTGGTATGGCCAGTCTGCTCACCAGCAACATCAGACAAGGATTTTGCAATCTTCATGATGGCGATATACATTCCAGGCTGATGTCAGCACTCAATCCGGTTCTTTCTCAATGCCTGGATCTGGAAACGATGAAATATAGTTTTGACGCCGGCAGCTTTAATCAGCTTCAAGGTCTGGAATTCAATGTAGATTTGCCTCTGCGAAAGCAATCAGGATACCTGCCCGAGATTAATCTGGAGAAGAACAGGCTGCAGGTACACTTCCCGACTGAAAAAATGGTGAAAAGGATCAAATTTATAAAAGGAAGTAGTTACTGTACAATTACTGCGAGCTTGTTACTTTTTGCTTTAAAAGATGGTTTGAGGTCGAAAGCCGTGCAGCAAAAGCTAAAGCTGGGCAAGTCAGATACCGGATCATCTGGCAGAATTACCTTTGATTGTTTCGTGCCTGATGGTTGCCTTTGTTTAC
>NZ_JAPIVO010000002.1 GCF_026239655.1 Pedobacter sp. MR2016-24
TGCCAAATCTTAAAGAAAGCCTTACAGGAAACTGTGAGGCTTTTCTTGTATACAGACATTTCATATTGGTTATTCTTTATTTTGCTTTTCACTCGTCATTGTTTTCTGACAAAATCCGCCATAAATTACTGTCAGAAAGTCTTTTTGAGAAAAAATTGGTTATCTTTGTAACTAAATTAACATACACACAAATGAGTTTTTTTGCAGAAAAAAGAAGGGAAGTGATGCTTCATATCGAGCAGTATATGCTTGAAATGATGGATACTTACTTAAAACCGATTGATACAAATTGGCAACCAACTGATTTCTTGCCTGTGTCTACAAGTGATACTTTTTTTCAGGATATCAAATCTTTGCGTGAAACTGCAAATGATCTTTCATATGATCTTGTTGCCGTTTTGATAGGCGATACAATTACGGAAGAAGCTTTACCTACCTATGAGTCATGGTTGAGCATGGTTGAAGGTGTCAGCCGTAAAGAAGAAGGTGGCTGGATGAGATGGAACCGTCACTGGACAGCTGAGGAAAACAGGCATGGAGATCTATTAAATAAATACCTTTATTTATCCGGCCGGGTTGATATGCGTCAGATGGAGATTTCTACGCAATATCTGATCGCTGATGGTTTTGATATCGGTACCGGTCACGATCCATACCGTAACTTTATATACACCAGTTTCCAGGAACTGGCTACAAACATTTCTCACCGTAGAGTAGCATCGTTGGCAAAAAAAGACGGCGATACTTTATTATCCAGAATATGTGGTGTGATTGCTTCTGATGAGGCAAGACATGCTAAGGCTTACAAAGATTTTATGTCTAAAATATTTGAGGTAGATCCAAATGAAGCATTGATTGCTTTTGAAGATATGATGCGTAAAAAGATTGTAATGCCAGCTCACTTCTTAAGAGAGATGGGGCTAAAAATGGGACAAACTTTTGGTCACTTCACTGATGCAGCTCAACGTTTGGGTGTATATACTGCGGTGGACTATGTAGAGATCATGCAACAACTGATTGAGGAATGGAAATTGGATGGAATGCGTGATTTAAACGAAGCAGGAGAACAAGCGCGCGACTATATAATGGCTTTACCTAATAGACTTTTACGTGTTGCTGAAAGAATGAAAACGCCAACGATGGATTATAAATTCAGCTGGATTCACGCATAATATTATCTATTATGTAACAGAAAAGGCAATCAGATCTGATTCCGATTGCCTTTTCTGTGATATAGTATTCCCGGTTCAACTTACATATTTCTCCTGTACTGCCCGCCTACTTCATAGAGGGCTTTTGATATCTGACCCAGGGAGCAAAATTTACAGGCTTCCATGAGTTCCTCAAATGTATTTCCACCTTTTATTGCTGTTAGTTGCAGCTGTTCCAATACTTTAGTTGTCTTGTCTTTATTGAGTTGCTTAAAGGCTTCCAATGCCGATATCTGATATTGTTTCTCCTGCTCAGTTGCGCGTATAATTTCACCAGGAACAACGGTTGGAGATCCTTTTTTATTAAGGAAAGTATTTACACCGACGATTGGATATTCTCCTGAATGCTTTAAGGTTTCGTAGTATAGGCTTTCTTCCTGGATCTTGCCGCGCTGATACATGGTTTCCATCGCACCCAAAACTCCGCCTCTGTCATTTATTCTTTTGAATTCTGTTAACACGGCTTCCTCTACAAGATCAGTGAGGTCTTCAATAATAAATGCACCTTGTAAAGGATTTTCATTTTTAGCCAGTCCAAGTTCTCTGTTGATAATCAGCTGTATGGCCATAGCCCTTCTGACAGATTCTTCTGTAGGTGTAGTAATCGCTTCGTCGTATGCGTTTGTATGTAATGAATTGCAATTATCATATATCGCATATAAAGCCTGCAAGGTTGTCCGGATGTCATTGAAATCAATTTCTTGTGCATGAAGAGATCTGCCGGAGGTCTGGATATGATATTTAAGCTTCTGTGACCGCTCATTTCCCTTATACTTATTCTTGATCGCTTTGGCCCATATTCTTCTGGCTACGCGGCCTATTACCGCATATTCAGGATCAATTCCGTTGGAAAAGAAGAAAGAAAGATTAGGTGCGAAGTCATCTATGTGCATACCCCTGCTAAGATAGTATTCTACAAAGGTGAATCCGTTGCTGAGCGTGAAGGCCAGCTGTGATATAGGGTTTGCTCCTGCTTCTGCGATGTGATAACCTGAGATAGATACAGAATAGAAATTACGTACTTTTTCATCGATAAAGTATTTTTGAATATCGCCCATCATTCGTAATGCAAACTCTGTGGAGAAGATGCAGGTATTCTGAGCCTGGTCTTCTTTCAGAATATCTGCCTGCACTGTACCGCGGACAGAACTGATCGCGTATGCGCGGATCGTTGCGTATATATCGACTGGTAAAACCTGATCACCAGTTACACCCAGCAGCATTAATCCAAGGCCGTTGTTGCCAGCAGGCAGTTCTCCGCTATATGTAGGTCGCGGCTGACCAGCGCTATCAAATATCGCTTTGATCTTTAGTTCCGTTTCTTCGATGAGACCATTTGCTATAATATACTTTTCACATTGCTGATCAATCGCCACGTTCATGAAAAAGCCCAAAAGCATTGGGGCCGGACCATTTATAGTCATAGAAACAGAAGTAGCGGCAGCACAAAGATCAAAGCCTGAGTAGAGTTTCTTTGCGTCATCTAAAGTAGCAATGCTTACTCCCGAATTGCCTATTTTTCCGTAAATATCTGGCCGGGTATGCGGATCCTCACCATATAGGGTTACAGAATCAAATGCAGTTGATAAACGATGTGCAGGCTGACCTAAAGAAACGTAATGGAATCTTTTATTTGTACGCTCTGGTCCGCCTTCTCCCGCAAACATTCTGGTAGGATCTTCTCCATCACGTTTTAAAGGGAATACGCCTGCAGCATAGGGAAACTCCCCGGGTACATTTTCAGTTAGCAGCCACTTGAGTATATCGCCCCAGTCCTGATATCTTGGCAGGGAAACTTTCGGGATTTTAAGTCGGGAAAGGGATTCGTAGAATAGCGGCTGTTTTATTTCTTTATCCCTTACTTTATAACTAAAAAACTCTTGTTTATATTTTTCAGTTGTCACCGGCCATTCTCTCAGGAGTCGTCTGCAGTGGCCGTCCAGCTGTTCATCCAAATGATTATACATTTCTGTAAGTGAGTTCATCAATTCAGGATTTTTATCCGAAATTTCAATTACACCTTTCAGTTGATATAATTTGCGTGCCGTGATTGTCTGCCGATTCACCCAGTCATTGTAAGTCTGACTTGCTTCGGCTATTTCAGCAAGATACCTGATTCTGTCTGGCGGAATAATATAGATTTTCTCTGACTGATCCAAGGTCATCAATAACTGCGCTTCAAATTTCACACCGGTCTTCTGCTGAATTTGAGTCATCAGTGCAGTAAACAGATTATTCATACCCGGATCATTGAACTGTGAAGCCATAGTACCGAATGCCGGTATATCTTCATCGCGGGCATCGAATAAATTGTGGTTCCTTTTGTATTGTTTTCTTACGTCGCGTAAAGCATCAAGGGCACCACGTTTATCAAACTTATTGATGGCTACCAGATCTGCAAAATCCAGCATATCTATTTTTTCCAGTTGTGTGGCCGCACCAAACTCGGGAGTCATCACATATAAAGATACGTCACAATGTTCTGTGATCTCGGTGTCTGACTGACCTATACCCGAAGTTTCAACTATTATAAGGTCGTAGCCGGCAGCTTTACAAATATCGATACTCTCCTGTACATTTTTTGACAGGGCCAGGTTAGCCTGCCTGGTGGCCAGCGAACGCATATATATCCTTGGGTGATTAATGGCATTCATCCTTATCCGGTCGCCCAATAATGCACCACCGGTTTTCCGTTTAGAGGGGTCAATGGAGATAATCGCAAGCGTTTTATCTTTTACCTCCATCAAAAATCTGCGGACCAGCTCATCCACGAGTGATGATTTTCCCGATCCTCCGGTACCAGTAATTCCTAAAACCGGAGCCTGGTTATTTATGGTCAGTTTCTTTAAGGCATTTACAAATCCCTGAGCAGCTTCCGGATCATTTTCAGCCACAGTAATAGCTGCTGCAATACTTTTAACTATCTTTTTAGGAATGGTTTCCAGTTCTGTAGTAATTGATTTAGTAGTAATAAAATCTGTTTGTTCCAGCATGTTGTTGATCATGCCCTGCAGACCCATTTTACGGCCATCATCCGGAGAATAAATTCTGGTGATTCCGTAATCTTGCAATTCTTTGATTTCCGATGGGAGGATCACACCGCCGCCGCCAGCGAAGATCTTGATATGACTGGCTCCATGCTGTTGCAGCAGGTCATACATATATTTGAAATATTCTATATGCCCTCCCTGATAGGAGGTCATCGCTATACCCTGAACGTCTTCTTGTATAGCACAATTCACTACTTCCTCTACTGAGCGGTTGTGGCCCAGGTGAATCACTTCGGCACCGGATGATTGTAGTATGCGGCGCATTATATTGATAGTAGCGTCGTGCCCGTCAAACAGCGCCGCTGCAGTGACAAAACGTATCTTATGTTTAGGGATATAACTTACAACTTGATCCATAGAAAGAATTATATTTGGTATACAAAGTTAACAAAATCTCATTAGCACTGTAAACGGAGTAATTGCAATATATGTATAAACAAGAAATCCCCGGGAAACTGATGTTCCGGGGATTTCTTGTTCGGTTAAAACTGATTTATTGATGTGTCAGCTCAGTAATGGGTTCGCCTACATTTCCGCTGGGCATTTGAATATGAAGTAAAGCAGCAATAGTTGGAGCGATATCTGTCATATGATGTGTTTTATTAGTTTTTCCGGGTTTTACATTCCATCCCATAAATACCAATGGAATATGCGCATCATAAGGATTCCAGTTACCGTGCGTTGTACCGGTTTTGCCTCCATTGAACCAATTAGGCTGCAGGATATAATAAATATCACCGCTAAGACGCGCATTATAGCCATTTGTGATCATTTCTTTCTGAATTGCAGGAAGAGTACTTTCAGCGATTCTTGATAAGTCTACTGCATCTGCAAAACCATCGATTGTTCTCAGGTAATCTATAGCTGCAGATTTCATTGCTGTGAAATCAAGTTTTGCCAGATCAGGATTATTATGGTCAAAAATGATTTGATTATTCATGGTCATCATAACCGGTTTTTTGATTTTGAACTTGCTTTCTAAATTGCTGTTCAGACCAGTTACGACTGCCTTGTCATCAACTACTCCGGCATGCATTTTATTCTCAGTCATATAACCTGGTACATGAGCAGCACCATGATCAGCCGATAAAAATACAAGATAGTTTCCTTTACCAACTGTTTTGTCCAGATAGCTGAAGAAGTCAGCAATATCCTTGTCCAGTCTCAGGTAAGTATCTTCCGCTTCAATGGAATTAGGACCATACTGGTGACCAATATAATCTGTCGATGAACAGCTAACGGCAAGGAAATCGGTAATATTATCTTTACCCAAGCTTTCAGCTTCAACAGCTTTTTTTGCCAGATCTAAGGTGATCGTGTTACCATAAGGCGTACTTCTGATCATATCATAGTTTTTTCCGGCATAAAGTTTTAATGGATGTGGAAACACTGGTGCTTCCTCGCCTCTGGTTTTTCCTTCATAGGGTTTATTATCTGATGTGCTTTCAGTGTAAGTATTGATTGGATACAAGGTATTCCAGTTCTGGTCATAATATTTATCGGCCATTTTTAGCTTATTATAATTCTGCATCCAAGTTGGAAGTTCATTCATATAATAGGTACTGGTAATCCAGTCACCTGTTTGTCCATCATACCAATAAGCTCCTGTTGGAGTATGACCTGCAGGTAAAATTGAACCACGGTCTTTCAGTGAGATTCCGATAACCTTTCCCTTAAAATTAGTGGCGATCCTCAACTCATCTGTAATTGTAGTGCTCAGCAAGTTTTTAGGAGACATCTTTCCGGCAGGGGTGGAGGATCCGACACCTGTCACTGTAGAGTCTTCGGCACAGTAAACACCTTTTTTTAATTGCGGATCGTACCAGTCATTGCCGATAATTCCTGTAATTGCCGGGATCGAACCTGTGTAGATGCAAGTGTGTCCCACAGCAGTATAAGTCGGTGTATAAGGGATATACGTATTTTCTACAGAGAAACCTTCATTGATCATCCGCTTGAAACCACCTTCCGCATATCTGTCGTAATAACGGTACAAATAATCCCATCTCATTTGGTCGACAACCAGTCCGACAACCAGTTTTGGACGGCTCACTGTTGCTGGATAAGCTGAGGCAGTCGTTGAACTCTTTGATTTTTTTTGAGCGTTTGTAACACTACATAAGCAGCAGAGTGCCGCAAACAACAAATAGTTTTTCTTCATCAGAATATAATTGTATTTAAGGATATTAAAGCCATCACAAGCTTATATCTTAAGTATATCATCCTTAAGCTCATGATGTTTTATCATTATGTGTTAAGCTTGGCAAAGATACCTTTCGCTGGTAAAGTTAATGTTAAGAAAAGCCTTAAAGTGCTTCTGCAACAACAAAGGTACTTCCGCCTATAAAAATCAGATCGTTCGGATCAGCATTTGCTTTTGCATTTCCGATAGCTTCAGCAACAGATCCAAAAATATTGCCCTTTAAATTGAATGCTTTAGCCTGTCCGGATAGTTCTTCAGCTGACATTGCCCTTTCGAGATCAGGCTGACAAAAGTAATAAGTGGCCGATGCAGGCAACAATTGAAGTACAGTGGTGATATCTTTATCTTTCAGCATACCGATTACAATATGTAATTGGTCATGAGGTGTAGCATTGATATTTTCCATCACTTCTTTGATGCCGGCAACGTTATGTCCTGTATCGCAAATTATAAGTGGATGTTCGCTTAAAATATCCCATCTTCCACGCAATCCCGTCAGTCCCTTGGTATTCGCTATAGCCGATGTAATTGCCTCATCCGTAATTTCAAATCCAATCTTATTCAGGAGAATAACGGATTGTATCACGGTAAGGATATTTTTCAGCTGATATGACCCTGTTAGATCCAGTCGCAGTTCAGGATATAGTAGGCTATGCTCCTGATATACTGAGGTAATCAGAAATGTATCTTTTCTAAAAGTATCGGAAACATGCAGCAAATCACTGGCAAAGATGATAGCACTATTGGTCTCTGCAGCCTTGTCTACAAAAACAGTGGTGGTCTCTGCTTGCCGTTCCCCAATCACAACAGGTATCTGATTCTTGATGATACCTGCTTTTTCATAAGCAATTTCAGGAATAGTATTCCCCAATAAATTGGTATGATCGAGACTGATATTGGTGATTACGGATAATTCCGGTGTGATGATATTTGTTGAATCCAGCCGACCGCCCAGTCCTGTTTCAATTACAGCAATATCTACTTTTTCCTTCGCAAAGTAGTCGAATGCAAGGCCTACGGTCACTTCAAAAAAAGACGGGCTGATATCTTCTATGAGTTCTTTTTCCTGTGCTACAAAATCAGTCACGAATGATTCCGGGATCATTTCACCATTGATCCTGATCCGTTCTCTGAAATCTTTAAGGTGAGGAGAGGTATAGAGTCCCGTTTTGTAACCAGCTTTTTGTAAAACTGCCGCCAGCATATGTGAAGTAGAGCCTTTGCCATTAGTACCGGCAATATGGATCGTCTTAAATTTGTGCTGAGGATTTCCAAGATGTTCACACAAGGCAATGGTATTGTGTAAATCTTTTTTAATCGCGGCAGCGCCGATACGGGTAAACATTGGAAGTCTGCTGTACAGGTATTCCAGAGTTTCTGAATAAGTCAATTTTATTTCACTTTAAAATTAAATACCACTACGCCAACCTGGAAATCCGGAGCTGAATCCGACTGATTTAGTCGCGCCCCCATTACGGCAGCTTTACATTTTGCCCAAAGGTCAAGATCCTGTAAAGTAGTGCCTTTCACGCCAGGAACAGCATCCACAACGATACCCTGTTTATTAATTGATATCCTTACGGCGATTTTACCTGTTTTCTGTCCGTCATCCTGCGGTGTAACCAGGTTAGTAAAACGTCTTAAGGCGATAGGTGTAGTTCCAAAACCAGATCCACCTTCACCATAATTATTTGCCAGCGGGTCGCCATTTACTGATCCCTGATTACCAGGTGTAGTTCCTGTACCATCCCCGCCGCCGGTTCCCTTATTGGATTTTCCTTTATACAGGGCATTCTGATTGATAGCTGGCTTAGCCGGTTTATCTACAGTAGATGCCGTAGGAGTGGAGGTACTAGCTGTTTTTTTTGTGTTGATACTTACCGCTTCCTCACTGGTCTGCGTTACAATATCCTTATCCGTGCTTTGTGAAGATTTGGTGGGTGTAACCTGCTGATCAGGCACTACCTTATCCGGCGGTTGATTATTTGCATTAGGATCTGCAGAGGGTTCTTCTATGCTTGTATAATCCGTACCCATTCCTTCTACAGATGTACCATAGTTAACCACCATGCCTCCTGTACCAAATTCCTCGACAGGCTTGAAGGTACCAATCGCAATAAAAAAGCTTAAAGCAATAAAAATCACCATTACGGCAGTTGAGATTGCCAATGCTTTAGGATAATTATTTTCTTCTTTATAAGTCATTATTTTTTAGGTTCTACAGCTAAAACAACTTTAAGTTTCAATTGGTTTGCTACATCAAATACAGCCATGGTATTTTCTATAGATACACCTCTGGCTACGTATAATACTAAAGTCAGATCTGGCGACGCCTTTTGATAAGTTTCAATGCTGGCCTTCATATTTTCAAGTGTAACCTGCTGTTTCTCTACAAAATACTTCAGGTTTTCATCAATTGATACGGTTACGGTTTTTTGCGCCGATGATTGTTGTCCGGATTCAGAACGAGGAAGTAACAGTTTCACCACCTGCGGATTTACAACTGCCGAAGCAAGAAGGAAAAACAGCATCAGGAAAAACATGATATCATTCAATGCTGAAGTATGTACTTCAACTGTTCCTTTATTTCTTTTGCGTAGGTTCATTATTTACCTGGTTCTTCTAATAGATCAATAAACTCTAAAGCGTCTGTTTCCATTCTCAGGATAATGCGTTCTACCATCGCGTTTAATACATGGTATAAAACATAGGCCATGATACCCACAATCAGTCCCGTTGCTGAGGTAATCATTTTAGTATATAAACCACCAGAGATCGTTCCTATCTCAATTGCACCTTTAACAGATACATCATGGAAGATCGTAATTACCCCGATAATAGTACCCACGAAACCTAACATAGGAGCAATACCGGCTACAATACCTAATATACTGATATTTTTCTCCAGTTTTGATACTTCATGTTTACCTACGTTTTCTATCGCAGCTTCAATATCTTTAATTGGTCTGCCGATACGTCTTAATCCTTTTTCAAGCATACGACCCAGCGGAGAATTTGTATTTCTGCACAAAGCGATGGCATTTTCCAGCCTGCCTTCATGAATATACTGTTTAATCTGAAGCATCAGGTTCGACTCTGATTTGGAAGCTTTACGGATAGTGATATAACGTTCCACAAAAATAACCAGGCCGGCAAAGGCAAGCAGTGCCAATGGCACCATTACCCAACCGCCTTTAAACAGCAGGTCTATAAAATGTAATTCAGGAGGTGCAGCAGTCACAGCTTGATTAGCAACGTTAGTGGAATCAGCGAGTTGGTTTACTGTATCTGTAGCAACCTGTAGCAATGTGATCATATTATTTTTGTTTGTTTGGATAAATGTAAATTCCTTTAATTTTTAATTTTGAAGCGAGTTTTTCCATTTCGGCAGTAGCAGAAACCCTGTCTTTAAACGTACCTAAACTCATCTTTATTCTTTTGCCAGGTTCATTTGGCAATCCTTTTGCAATTACACCGCTTTGTTTCATCTGATAAATGAAATAATCAGACTCCTTTTTGTTTAATACTGCGGCACCGATAATCTCATAAGTAACTGCAGTATCCTGCACAGCTGACACAGCGGCTTTTTTAACCGTGTCTTTTTTAACAACTGGCCGGTTAGCAACAGTTGAAGGTGCCGTAGTAACTTTAGTTGTATCAATTATAGCCGAGTCGGTAGGCTGTACAACCGGAACAGGCGCAGTTTGCGGTTTGGCAGCTGGCTGCATTGACGAACTTGTTTTTCCTGTGATGCCTTCAAACATTTCAGGTTTTAAAATATAAGTTCCGGCAATAAATATCAGTAAAACCACTACCACCATCAGTACTTTAAGGTAAGCAGGTGTTGTTTTTTCGTCTTCTGTAGCTTCGTCGGACTCATTCCCATGCAATGCCTGCGGAGGTGCGCTGTAAAAAGGCGCTACAGGTTCTGGTTTTTTGATTTGCCAGATTACTTCTTCCTTTTTAATTTCCGGGACTACCTGAGCCGTTAAATTGTCACTTGTTTCCTGACCCGGGTTTTCCTCTTCTAACTGGTTTTCAACAGCTACTTCCTCTGGTGAAGGTTTGATATAAGGTTCTTCGATCACAGCAAGCGGAACCTCAGTCTCGTCTGCTTCATCGTTATCAATGCCTGTATTTATTGTTTCTTCTTTTATTGATTTGACTGCGGGCAGTTCCGCTTTTTCTGCTTCGAGGGACTCAGTTTGTTCAGCTCTTATCACTTCTTTGTCAGCTATGATAGTTTCTTCTACAGGAAGATCAGCAACAGTTTCTGCAGGATCTCCCAGCACCTCTGGTTCAACCGGAGTATCTTCTAAAGGGGCAGGTGTTGTTTCCTGATGAACAGGAGCTGCAGCTTTAACTGCCGGAAGTCCGAAAAAGTCAAAACCAGTATTTAATCCGGTAGCTGGTTCAAGCGTTAATTTATCGTCCTGTTTTCTCAATATACCAAAACTGCCAAACTCAGCCTTGTGCTGATCATTTAGCTCTTTGCCGACCTGATTACTGAACTCTTCAATGAAATAGTTTGCGGTATCGGCCGATACATTTCTTTTTTTACTGATAAATTCAGACAAGAGTACTTCTTCCTTAACCTCCTCAGTAAAGTCGACCGTATAACTGGGTGGCAGAAATGAATGCGTTTCAGCATCATACCGTCCCGGAGACTTCTTTTTGTAGATCGTGCCCAAACCGGGAATTCCTACTAATTTTCGGGTTTGAATAAGTTCTGACAGGTATGATAAGATATCCATTCTGGTAAAAATAAATTTTAATTCCGTATCAACCAATTATTATGTTCATTTGAATATATTTTCTGCTACGAGCCATTAAAATCATCAGGATGCTATTATTTCTAATAACGTCCTGATGATTGTATTGACTAGAAGGAATAGCTGATTCCTCCAAATACACTTACTCCGATAGATTGATAATATAAATATCTGCTGTATTTAGTGTTCAATAAGTTGTTAGCTTTGGCGAAAGCCGAGAACTTGTTATTGATTTTGTAAGTCGCGCCAATTCCCAGGTCTACAAAACCTTTTACAGAAGTTACCGTTTCGTTGGCCGGATCTGGAATCAGGTATGGATCAGCAGGAGCAGAAGTATATACTTTTGCATTGCTTGCATCCTGTATCGCAACTGCTGCATTAAATCCAATTTTATCAGTGATCTTGTAATCCAGATTTGAACTGATACGTAACTGCGGTTTAAACCAGCTATAGGTTTCGTTTGATGGTTTATAATCTTCCAGGTTCAGTTTTCCAGTCCATTTCAGCTGATCGCTTACCTGTACTGACAGTTCACCCTCCAGGCCTAGAAGTTTCATGTTTCCAAAATCATAAATTACATCGAACTTATTGAAATTGGTGAAGTTATTTACGAACAATGGCATGTCTGTAATTTCCTTACGGTATACTCTTGCTTTGTAACCAAAACCTGGTCCGCCTGTTCCTTTGATACCAGCACTAAAACTGAATTTCTCTATAGAATTCTGAATATTGATATTGCTGTTTAAGAATGGATTCTCATCCGTTAAGTCTTTCATCGAGGTTCTGTTCACATCACCCTTTACTTCAGCAAAGATCTGCAGGTAATCCGGGATCAGTGTGAAGTCTGCCGTAACGGCCGGGAAAATTCTGCTTTTTGATACCGCACCAAATTCCTGTACAAAGTTAATTCCTGCAGTAATTTTGATGCCATTCGCCTGTAAGCGTATATAAGGATTTAAACGTAATAAGTTATTTGATACACTGGTCAGCTCATCCTTCGTTTTACCCAATTCTGTAGATGCAGCCAGGCCAAGATTAAAACTGCTGATTCTTTTATTCAGATAACCATTGATCGTCACTACGTTTTCTTTGGCAGACAATTGATCACCCCAGATATAACCATTGATTTTTGCTGCATAACTCAATGCATTTTCATCCTCCGTATATTTATTAACAATTTCACCTTCTGCTTCGATAAAGTTGAAAGCCTGTTTCTGCGGATCAAGATTACGTAGAGGATTCAATTCGTCGTATCCATAGAAATACAGGCCTTTTCGTTCATAGTTTACGCGACCGCTTAATACGGCTTTTTCTCCTATACTTCGACCAAAAACTGTCAGTTGCTGCTGGTTAAACTTCTGTCCTTCCAGTTTGCCTTCCTGACTGAAGTGTCTGAAGAATCCGCCAGCCTGCAAAGCCTCATCACGGCCCATATTGATATATGCTTCGCCCAAAATGGTTCCGGCAGATCCTAAGCCTGCTTTGACGTAATTATTAATAATTTCTGTTTGTCTTTCTGCTGCTACTTCCTGAGCATATAATTTATTGATGTCTGAATTCAGCTCCAGTTTTCTGTCCGTAAGACTGTAGTTGAACTTTGCTTTATATGTTTTTACATCATTTAAATCAGGACTTCTGCGCAATTTTACCGCTTCAGCCAAAATTGGTTTATATGGTCTTACTACTTCAATTTCTTCGGTAACTGCTTTTTCTTCTGTTTTGGTTTCAGTCGTTTTTTTGTCGGTAGTCTTCTTATCCTGTGCCTTAATGCTAAAGGTACCAGCAGTAAGGAAAAGTAGTGTAGTATATATTAATTTGCTCAATCTCATGATGCTTCGTCTTATTTAATTTTTTCTAATTTCTCTTTGGCAGTCGCAACAATTTCATCCTTACCATCATAATTGTCTATGATACTCAGCAATGTGCTTTTTGCCTGCAGGTTATCCTTTAAGGCCACATAATTATCAGACAGCAGAATAAATGCTTTTGCTACCCAGTAATCATAAGAAGGCATGTTGTTGATTAAGTCAAAACAAGTTTTCTGCGATGTTTTATAATCCCGCTTAGCATACTGGATCTCCGCCAGTGTGTATTTCGCTTCAGCTGCAGCCAGTGTTTTAGTTTTCCCAACAACACTTGTAAAAGCTTTTACAGCGGCAACGGTATCTGCTTTCAGTAAATAGGCCTTACCAGCAAACAGGTCAGAACTGTTCAGCTCTTCTTCCGATGCCTTATCTGAAGTTTTTGATAACTGAGCATATTTAAGCACATCATCAGGCATGTTTAAAGCACTGTAGGCTTTCAGTAAGTTATTAATTGCAAAAGAATAATGAGATTTATAATCAGCCGTTGTTTCTAGTCTTTTCAGGTAAACAATAGCTTCATTGTATTTTTTCTGCGCTAAGAACAGTTTAGAAATACTTACCAGTGAGCGTTCAGTATAATCGCTCGTCCAGTCGTTCAAAATGTATTCATAATCCGGCACAGCATCATCCGGACGATTTAATTTTACCAGTGATTCCGCCCTGATAAACTTAGCTTCTTTATCATGAATTGCTTTAGGGAATTTGTCGAAATAGGCATTTACGCTCTCTACCGTTCCCTGTGCATCACCTTTTAAATACCTTGTATTTGCAGCCTGGAAAACAATATTGTCCTGGTCTGCCACCGAATAATTACCAATTGGTGTAGTATTCGCATAAGCGATGAAACCATTGGCATCACCACGGTCTACATAAATATTTTTGATAGATTCCAGTGCCTGTTTAGCTTCTTCTGTACTTGCATATTCTGTAATTACCTTTTTGAAAGATTCCAGTGCAGCGTCATCCTGATCCTGGTTGTACTGTATCAATCCGATCGTCACCAGGGCTCTTGGCACATAACTGCTACGTGGATATTTGGCTAGTAATCCGGTCAGATCACTTTTTGATTTATCCAGTTCACCTTTGTTGAAGTAAGTATAGGCAGTTTCGAAACCTGCATCATCTGCATAGTTAGAATTTGGGAACTGTTTCAGTAAACTTTGCATGGTGCCGATTTTGGCATCATCCTGTCCCTGCAGACCCTGGATCATTCCACGCTGAAATAATGCGTAATCTTCACCAGCAGATTTATTGCTGATAATCCGGTTATAATAAGTTAACGCATTGCCATAACTTTTACTGACAAAATAAGAGTCGGCCAGCCTGATGGTGGCATCAACAACTGTATTCTTATCCTTATCATTTCCGCCCAGGAAGCGCTCAAAATAGTTAGCAGCCTTAGTATATTTCTCGTCCTCAAATGCAGCATAGGCCAATGCATAATTCGCATAGTTATACACATTTGTTTTATTTGCGTCTGGCATATCCAGAAACTTTTCGAAAGTTTTTACGGCTTCACCATATTTACGCAGTTCGTACATTGATTCTGCCATCCAGTAATTACTCAGGGCATGGATTTCCTTATCCTGAGGAAAGTTGCCCGAACGCAGGAACATGGAAAGCGCATTAGGGAAGGCCCTTTCATTATAAAATTCCAGTCCGCGGAAATAGGTTACCTTTTGATAAGCTTCTTCTGCTTCAGGTGATTTATTAGCGATAGGTTCAAGAATATCAATTGCAGCCTGGTAGTTTTTACTTGTCAGCAAGATCTCTCCCAGCAAAGTTTTTGCCTCATTCAACCTGCGTGAAGAAGGGAACTGTTTCAGGAAACTCTGTGTAGATTCCAGCGCCTGCTGATTAAAATCAAGCTCATAGCTTAATCTCGCATAATTGATCCATGCATCTTCCTGGATCACCTTATCAAAGTCGACCCTCGAAGCTCTGAAGAAAGCGCTTCTTGCTTTTTCTTTATTGTTCAGTTTAAGAAATGAGCGTCCTAAAGTGTACATTCCACTTTGCAGATAGACATCATCAGTAGTCAGCTGCTCCAGAACAGTAACAGATTCTTTGTATTTATTTAACTGGAAAAGTGAGTAACCATACTGATAAATGAAGAGGTTATTTTTAACCTCCGACTTGTCCTTAGCGTAAAAATCCCTGAAATAAATCTCCGCATTTTTATAGTCGGATTTAGCGAAATAAGACGCAGCAATCAGACTCAGCATTTCTGCTTCGAACTGTTGTTTTGAACTTTTTAAAATAGGAATCGCATAGCTGATCACATCATCATAACGTTCGTCCAGATAGTACATCGACGTGATATAATAAGGATAGCTCGCTTCATAAGTTTTAGAGCCTTTGAGTTTTTCAAAATTGCTTAATGCAGTTTTGTATTCCTTATTCAGGTAATTGATGTAAGCAAAATAGTAAGTTGCGCTTTCCTGAAAAGGGCCATCAACTTTTTTGACTTCTTCAAACAGGGGTTCTGCCTTTTCTATATCTTTCAGTTCAAAATAAGAATAACCCTGTTTAAACTGGTATTCTGTACGTTGTTTTTTAGATAGGGTAGAAGGATCAGTTTTTTCAAACCATTCCAGTGCTTTCTGGTAATTTTTTTGAGCGAAGTATGATTTACCTACATGGAAGTAAGCTAATTTAGTATTTGGATTTAATGGATAATCTTTGATAAATGTCTGGAAAAGACTTTCAGCATCATCGTTCCCCAATTCCAATGCGCAAACTGCAGCGTAAAATTTAGCATTTTCTTTCAGCAGAGAAAGTTCAGAATTGCTTTCCTGCTGTGTGCCTGGTTTGCGTCTTAATTGTTCTACCAGTCTGAATTGCTGTGCAGCTGCCACATATTTTTCGTTATCCAGCAGTTCAAGTCCCGTTTGATAATTTTTATTCAGGTTCACTAACTCGCTTATCTGCGCATAACCCGCTGTAAGATTACCAGCTAATAAAAGCGGAACAATAAGGTATTTTTTTTTCATAGAATAATCGTCTTTTCAATATTATGAATCTTGCATCAGCCTATTGAGCAATTTTACGAGGCAAGCGTGCAGGTTCATTTGGTTTCAAATATGGTTGCTACTAATATAAATATAGTAATGTGTCTTATTAACATAAGAAACTAACATGTGTTAATAACACAGATTAACGCTAAGTTAGTGAGATTGGTATAGGAAAGATGCCTGAATTTAATCTCTTTGTGAAGCAAGCAGGAATATCACTGCCATTCTGATGGCTACTCCGTTCTCTACCTGATCTAAAATGATGGACTGTTTACTATCTGCCACATCACTTGTAATCTCTACCCCTCTGTTGATCGGGCCAGGGTGCATCACTACAATTTCTTTATCCAGGTTATCAAGAATCTGCTTGTTCAGTCCATACATCATGGCATATTCCCTTAAAGAAGGGAAGTATTTGATATCCTGTCGCTCTAACTGGATGCGCAGCATATTGGCTACATCACACCAGTTTAACGCTTTGATCAGGTCATGTTCCACCTTCACACCCAGGCTTGCTATGTGTTTAGGAATTAAAGTGGTTGGTCCGCAAACCATTACTTCTGCACCCAGCTTTTGCAGGCATAATATGTTGGATATAGCTACACGGGAATGCAGAATATCACCTACGATAACTACTTTTTTGCCAGCTACATCACCTAATTTTTCCCTGATGGAATAGGCGTCCAGTAATGCCTGCGTAGGGTGTTCATGCGCACCATCACCCGCATTGATGATTCGTGCGTCAATATGTTTGCTTAGAAAAACTCCTGCTCCTGCATAAGGATGTCTCATAACTACCATATCCACTTTCATGGAAAGGATATTGTTCACCGTATCAATCAGTGTTTCTCCTTTACTCACCGAAGAAGAGGAAGCCGCGAAATTGATTACATCCGCAGAAAGCCTTTTCTGAGCCAGTTCAAAAGATAATTTGGTACGGGTAGAGTTTTCGAAGAAGATATTCGCTATAGTAATATCACGCAGTGAATTCACCTTTCGGATGGGCCTGTTGATCAGTCCTTTGAAATTGTCTGCAGTTTTGAAAATCAATTCAATATCATTCAGGGTAATATCTTTGATGCCTAAAAGATGTCTGGTTGATAGTTTTTCTGCTGCCATTTTCTACTTATTTCGTTCTGATAATAAAATTACTTTGTCTTCACCCTCGGTTTCTTTCCAGCTTACTTTCACCAGTTGTGAATCTAAACTATCCACCTGCTGTCCGATATAATCTGGTTCTATAGGTAACTGCCTTGAAAAACGCCTGTCGATCAGCACCATCAATTCCACCTTATCTGGTCGCCCGTAACTTTGAAGCGCATCCATTGCTGCCCTTATCGTTCTGCCTGTCCACAGTACATCGTCAAATAAGATCACATTTGTACCTTCAATAGGAAAATCTATAGAGTTACTGCTTGCCGTAACGAATCCGTCTTTTCTTCTGAAATCATCCCTGAAAAAGGTAATATCTAAATTTCCCTTCTGTATGGTGTTGATCTTAAGTATGGCTGAAAGTTCTTGTTGTACCCTGTCTGCGAAATAACTTCCGCGGGGCTGAATACCAATGAGTACGGTATTAGAAAAATCATTGTGATTCTCAATTAATTGATGACAAAGTCTCTTAATTGTGATTTGGAATTTTTTACCGTCTAGCAGGGTTCGTTTTTGCATTGACAAATTGATTACGCAAATATAAAAAATCAGATGGAATTATGCAGTCCATTTCATAAAAAATTCAATTTAGCCCTCATAATCCCTGCCTGTAAAAGCTAATTGCTTAACTTTGAGCCATGCAGCATCCCATAATATTTTTTGACGGCGTTTGTAATCTCTGCACAGGCTCAGTAAAATTTGTTATCAAAAGAGACCGCGCCGATTTATTCCGCTTTGCTCCCCTGCAAAGTGACCATGCTGTGCAACACCTGAAGCCAAACGGTGTTAATCCTAACACACTCGATTCCATCATCCTCCTCGAAAATGATATTGTCTATACCCAGTCTACAGCTGCCTTAAGAATTGCCAGACATCTGGATGGCGCCTGGCCACTGCTTTACGCTTTGATTATTATTCCTGCATTTATCAGAGATGGAGTCTACCGCCAGATTGCCAAAAGAAGATATCAGCTCTGGGGAAAAGAAGAGAGCTGCATCATTCCTACACCCGCCTTAAAAGCAAAATTCCTTTCATAACTTAAACCCTATTCATCCATTGCGCTGTCCAGAAGATCAGTTATGGCAATAGCTAGACAACCCTGCTAATCATCATGCGATCAGATGATCTAAAAGAAACAGACAGACGAATGTGAGGGCCTTGGATTGTTGCCTTCTTCAGGCAATATTCCAGCCCGAACATCGTATGCCTGTTTCTCCGCGCAGCAAGGATACATCCCCTATTTACCCAAAAAAATAAATCACAAAAAAAAGCATCCCCGTTAAGGGATGCTTTTAAGTATATAAGCTTTTAAGATTACTTAGCTTTGTTTTTGCTTTCTTCGCCTTCCATTTGCTCTTTCAATTGTGCAAGAACACCTAGATCACCAAGAGTTGATTTCTCAACAGAATCTTTAACTTTTTTAACTGCATTGCTTGAAGCTTTAGCGTCTTTTTTCTTAGTCGCCCTTTCTTCAGCAGCAACCTCAGCTTTAGCCTCTTCCCAGATACGGGCATGAGAAACAACGATACGTTTAGCATCTTTGTTAAACTCTATGATTCTGAAATCATTAGTTTCTTCAGCTTTGATAGTTGAACCATCTTCTTTAGCCATGTGTTTAGTTGGAACGAATCCTTCTACACCATATGGTAAAGCAATAACAGCACCTTTATCAGTTACTTTAACAACAGTTCCCTGGTGGATTGAATCTAACGTGAAGATAGTTTCAAAAGTATCCCAAGGGTTTTCTTCTAATTGTTTATGACCTAAGCTTAATTTACGGCTATCAACGTCTAATTCTAAAACAACTACGTCTAATGTATCACCAACTTTAGTGAATTCGTTAGGGTGGTTAACTTTTTTAGACCATGAAAGATCAGAGATATGGATTAATCCATCAATACCTTCTTCAATTTCCACGAATACACCGAAGTTAGTCATGTTTTTAACTACAGCAGTATGTTTGCTTCCGATAGGATATCTTTCAGCAACATTTTGCCATGGATCCTGAGTTAATTGCTTAATACCTAAGCTCATTTTGCGTTCGTCTCTGTCTAAAGTTAATACTTCAGCTTCGATTTCATCGCTAACTTTCAGGAATTCCTGTGGACTGCGTAAGTTTTGTGACCAGGACATTTCTGATACGTGAATTAAACCTTCAACACCAGGAATGATTTCTAAGAATGCTCCGTAATCAGCTACAGTTACGATTTTACCTTTAACTTTAGATCCAACAACAAGGTTAGTATCTAAACTTTCCCAAGGGTGTGGAGTTAATTGTTTCAATCCTAATGCAATACGTTTTTTCTCATCATCAAAGTCAAGAACAACAACATTGATTTTCTCATCTAAGCTCAATACTTCTTTTGGATGCTCTATGCGGCCCCAAGAAATATCAGTAATGTGAAGTAAACCATCTACACCACCTAAATCGATGAATACACCGAAGTCAGTAATGTTTTTAACAGTTCCTTCTAATACCTGACCTTTTTCAAGTTTAGATACGATCTCAACTTTTTGACTTTCTAAATCGTCTTCGATTAAGATTTTGTGCGATACTACAACGTTTTTAAATTCGTGGTTGATTTTCACAACTTTGAATTCCATTGTTTTACCTACATAAACATCGTAATCACGGATCGGCTTGATGTCAATTTGTGATCCAGGTAAGAATGCTTCAACACCCATGATGTCAACGATAAGACCACCTTTGGTACGGCTTTTAACAAATCCGTTGATGATTCTGTCGTTATCAAGAGCTTCGTTGATAGACTCCCATGATCTTTGAGTTTTAGCTCTTTTACGAGATAAAATCAACTGACCATTTGCATCTTCAGGCGCCTCAACGAATACATCAACTGTATCGCCGATCTTCAAATCAGGAGTATCACGGAACTCAGAAGTAGATACTAAACCGTCAGATTTAAATCCTACGTTTAATACAACATCTTTGTTGTTGATTGAAACAACAATACCGCTAATAATTTCACCTTGGTTGATTTGATTGAAAGTATCGGTATACATGTCTTCAAACTTTTTACGGTCTTCGTCAGTGTAATTTCCGAATGCTTTGTCGTCTGCATCCCAGTCAAAATCTTGATCTGGTGTTGCTAATGATGATTTGATCTGTTCGATCGACAATGAATCTGCTTCAGATTCAATCGTTTCTTTTTCAGTCAGACGGGCGTCTGCACCTTGTAATTCGGCTTTTTTAGCCAATAATTCTTTTTCTGCTACTTGTTTTTTTGCCATTAATCATTTAATCTCCTTTTTCCCTTGAGGGACTGCAAAGATAGAAATTAATATTTTTAATGAAAGAATTTTTTAATAAATGTTGTTGATTGTGAACAGATTGTGTTAAAACTGTGCAATAAAAAGACCGCTGGAAATTTTTAACGGTCTTTTTATTGTTTTATGTTTATGCAGGCAGATGCGCTTTTACGCGATCAAGCGCAAATTCAAGCTGCTCTTCCTGGGTGATATCCGTATTGTCAAGTATGATGGCATCTTCTGCCCTTACCAATGGACTTTCCAGTCTTGTTGTGTCCGCATAATCGCGGTGCGCCAGGTTCTCAAAAACATCCTCCAGAGAGGTTTCAGTATCCCCCTTGCTTTGCAGTTCCTTAAAACGGCGTTCTGCACGAACCTTCGGATCTGCCGTCATGAAAAACTTCACCGGTGCATCAGGAAATACTGTTGTGCCTATATCACGGCCATCCATTACAATGTTTTTCGAGTTTCCCATCCGCTGTTGTTGTTTCACCATCTCTGTACGTACAAATTTATGTGCAGAAACTTCGCTTACATTTTGTGAAACCGGCATTTGTCTGATTTCTTCCGAAACCTCTTCACCATTAAGTGTAATATGTGATTCATAATCTCTGGAATGAAAATTCAGCTCGATATGCTGTAAGCCATCTTTCACTGCAACAGGGTCGGTCATGTCGATATGGTGACGGATAAAATACAAGGTTACCGCCCTGTACATCGCACCACTGTCAATATAAATGAAACCCAACTTCTTTGCGAGTGCTTTTGCTAATGTGCTCTTGCCACATGATGAATATCCATCTATAGCTACAACCAGATTTTTTCCCATATGCGGGCAAAGTTACTATTTTTGTGGAATGATACCTGACAAAGAAGAAATAGTAAAAAACGTTTTATTTAAGACCTCCAGGAGCGGGGGAAAAGGCGGGCAAAATGTGAATAAGGTATCAAGTAAGGTAGAGCTGATTATCAATATTGCAGCAGCAGATTTTCTGACAGAGGAGGAAAAGACTTTACTGGGCGTAAGATTAGCCAATCGTCTGGATCAGGAAGGTAACCTGCATATTGTCTCTCAGGAAGACCGTAGTCAGCTCAATAATAAGGAAAAAGCAATAGAAAAGCTGATTGCGCTCCTGAAACTGTCATTGCATGTCGATAAGAAAAGGAAGCCAACAAAAACTCCCTACTCCGTCATTATGAAAAGAAAAAGCGATAAAAAATCCATCGCTGTTAAAAAGGAAAGCAGAAGGAAACCCGGCATGCACGATTAAAAAACCAGCAGGTGTATAGCCGTTATAGCGTCTCTTACAATTAATTGAACCTGTAGAACATGCTGATAGATCCCCATTGGTGGGCCCTGGCTGTGCTTTTTACTTCCTTCGTTTTAAATACCACCCCAAAATCTACCGTAAAGCGCTGTGAACTGTAATCTACTCCCAACTGCTGCGCAAATACCAAAGGCTTCTGGTCAAATGTAACCGGACTGTTATTGTTAAACATACTACCCTGAATCGTTGCATCATAAGCCGCCAGGTTTAACTGCGGTTTCGCGTAAAAGAAAAATTCCCTTTTTACCAGCGCTTTGGTTTTTGCATTATTTCCGATCACGGCATTGGTATACGCTGAGTTGAACAGCTGGTTTAAGTTACCCGTTCTGAAAAGTATTCCGGCACCGGCACCGCTAAAAGTCGTACCGAGGTTTGCATATCCTTCAAATGAGAATTCCACGGCATTATCTGCAGTACGCGTGAGCAGACGTGAATATTGTGCAGACAGATTCACCGCCAGCTCGTTTCTGATCTGGTAGTCCCATCCCTCTAAATCATAAAAACCGACTACACGATGTAATAACTCCTGCCCGTCTTCAGCTAATGAATTCGGACCTGTGGTGCCTATTTGTGCCGAAGCTTTTAAAATACTTTCATTGCTGTAAAACCAGTTCATTGCACCTTCAACATACAAATAACCTGCAAATGGTCTGTCCTGAAATGCAGGATCAGGTGCATAACCTGAATAAGGATTATACATTTTCTGGCCTGCAGAGATCTCATAAGTTTTTTTTTCCAGGCCTTCTCTCAGCTTTTGCTGATCCATGGCATGGCGGAAATTGATAAATAAACCATTCGTATAATAACGGTCAGAACCTTGCCCCAGGTAAGAATCGTTATCACTTTTAAAGCCGAATTCATTTTTATAAGTCTGCGCATTTAGGAGATAAGAAGAACATAAGAGCAGCGTGAAGATGAATAACCGTTTAGTCGTCATTGTTTATCAATTAAAAAAAAGCTCCGGATATCCGGAGCTTTAAAGGTATTATTTTAAATAAAATATTTGATCAATTAGTTCGCAACAGCTTTTACTTTAATCGTTAGGTCCTGCGGATCTTTCACTTTATCCTTCGTCAGGGCCAGCTCAATTACTTCCTTCATTTCCGTAACGTAGTGGAAGTTCAGGTCCTTGATATAGCTCTCTTTAATCTCCAGGATATCTTTTCGGTTGGATTTGCATAAAATGATATCTTTTATGTTTGCCCGTTTCGCAGCAAGAATTTTTTCTTTGATTCCACCTACCGGCAATACTTTTCCGCGCAGCGTAATTTCACCGGTCATCGCTAAATTAGATTTTACCTTACGTTGCGTAAAAGCTGAAGTCAGCGCAGTCAGCATGGTAATACCCGCTGAAGGGCCATCCTTAGGCGTTGCGCCGGCCGGAACGTGTACATGTATATCCCATAGATCAAATAACTGATTGTCAATATCAAACAATGCAGCATGTGCACGGAGGTAAGCCAGCGCAATAACTGCAGATTCTTTCATCACATCACCAAGATTTCCGGTTAGTGTTAATTTTCCTTTACCCGGACTCAGGCTGGCTTCAATAAATAAAATATCGCCACCTACCTGTGTCCATGCCAACCCGGTTACCACACCTGCAACTTCGTTTCCTTCATATAGATCTTTGTCGTAAATAGGTGCGCCTAAAATACGTTCTACATCTTCGTTATTCAATGTCGGCTCATAAGTCTCTTCCATTGCGATTTTAGTCGCAACCCCGCGTACCAGCGAACCTATTTTTTTCTCCAGTCCCCTTACACCAGATTCACGCGTATAGTCTTCAATTACCTTTTCAATCAATCCGTTTTTCAGGTTGATATCCTTTGTTTTGATGCCGTGCTGCTCTTTTTGTTTAGGTAAAAGGTATTTTTTAGCGATCTCGATTTTCTCTTCTATCGTGTAACCGTTCACCTCAATAATCTCCATACGGTCCAGCAAAGCAGGTTGTATAGTGCTTAAAGAGTTTGCTGTAGCGATAAAAAGCACATTCGAAAGATCGTAATCTGCTTCTACATAGTGATCGTTAAATGCATTGTTTTGTTCAGGGTCCAGCACTTCCAGCAGGGCAGAAGAAGGGTCGCCCCTGTAATCAGCACCAACCTTATCAATTTCATCCAATACAAATACAGGATTTGCTGCACCAGCCTTTTTAATCGACTGAATGATGCGGCCCGGCATGGCACCGATATAAGTTTTTCTGTGTCCGCGGATTTCTGCTTCATCCCTGATGCCACCAAGCGCCATACGTACATATTTACGGTTCAGTGCTTTTGCAATGGATTTACCCAGCGATGTTTTACCCACTCCCGGAGGGCCTACCAAACAAATGATCGGCGCCTTCATATCACGTTTTAGTTTTAGTACAGCAAGATATTCTATGATACGTTGTTTTACCTTTTCTAATCCGAAATGGTCTTTATCCAATACTCTCTGCGCACGTTTCAGGTCAAAGTTATCCTTCGTGAAATCATTCCATGGCAAGTCCAGCAGTAACTCCAGATAGTTGATCTGTACCGAGTAATCAGGTGCCGCAGGATTCATACGGCCCAGTTTTTCCAGCTCTTTATTGAAATGTTCCTTTACCTGTAACGACCATTTTTTCTTTTTGGCACGTGTTTCCAGTGCCTCATATTCCATGTCGGACGAGTTACCGCCCAGTTCTTCCTGGATAGTCTTTAATTGCTGGTTCAGAAAATAATCCCTTTGCTGTTTATCCAGATCCACACGTACTTTAGACTGGATCTGGTTTTTTAGTTCCAGCATCTGGAGTTCCAGCGTAAGTAACTCCATTACCATCATGGCCCTTTCCCTGAGGTTGTCCATTTCCAGCATCTTTTGTTTGTCCATCACATCTGCATTCATATTAGAAGAGATGAAATTGATTAAGAAAGAAGTGCTTTCGATGTTCTTCAATGCCATTCCCGCTTCACTCGGGATATTAGGTGATAATTGTATAATCTGAGAAGACATCTCCCTGATCGAAGCAACCAGGGCTTTGAATTCCTTATCAACTTTATGTTTTGCCTCCGTAAACTTGCTTACCTTAACTTTGATATAAGGTTCAGACTGTACCTCTTCCAATAAGCTAAAACGCTGTTTACCTTGTATGATTACCGTAGTATTCCCATCAGGCATCTGCAGCATTTTGATGATATGTGCTACTGTTCCAACTTTATTCAGCTGTTCAAAAGTCGGGTCTTCAATCGATACGTCAAGCTGGGAAACTACACCAATGATTTTGTTGCCCTTATAGGCTTCTTTTATCAATTTTATAGATTTATCCCTTCCAACAGTTATCGGGATTACCACACCAGGAAAAAGAACTGTATTCCTTAAGGGTAAAATAGCTAAGATTTCCGGAGTTTCTTCATTATTCATCTCATCCTCATCGTGTTGCGACATTAGCGGAAAAAATTCTGTATCTTCATTTATGATGGGTAGTGCATTGCCAAAATCAAACTGATCTTTTATACTCATTAAATAGGCCTTTCTAAGATAAAAAACGACAATGTGACAGTATGCCGTTTATAAAATATTAATTATATATATCTGTCTATATTTTCAACTCTTGTGCCAAACAGCTAATATCGTATTTTACTGTTAAAAAGGCAGGGTCTGAAAAAATCTTTGGCCACTTTATCATATTTTAGGTTTATCAGCGTTAACTTATAATATTTCTAAATCGCAATAACATTATTGTTGATACCTTGGATTTTATATCTTTATTCTTTTAATAATACAATTTGATGAATTATATTAAACAAACGCTTGTTCTATTATTTGTTATATCTGCCTATTCCGGTTTTGCACAAAGCGGAAGTTATGATAAACTAGGTATGCAGGCCATGATGCGGGGCGATTATAAAGGAGCTGTTGCCCAGTTGGCAAAAGCAGACACCAAAACTCCCAATAGCCCGAATGTATTGAAAATGCTTGGGTATTCTTATTTTCAATGCGGCGACTTTGAGAATTCAATTGAGACTTACAGCCGTTTAATTATTTTAAAGCCTTCAGATTACTCTGCTTATTATTACAGGGGGAAAGCAAGGCAGAATGTGGCGAACGATCCAAAAGAGTCACTTAACCAGATGAGAGAGAATTTTTATCTTTCCGCAATTAAGGATTTCACCAAAGCAATTGAGATCAATGGAGAAGAAGATACGCAGCTGTTGCAAAACAGGGGTCTGGCTTATAAAGACTATGCGATTTACAAATCGTACAAGATCAAAAAGAAAGCAGAAAAAGAAGCTTGTATAGCTTTATTTAACAATTCTATTTCGGACTTTCAAAAAGTATTGGTGGTACAACCCTTGCGTAAGGACATTATCTCACTGATTGATTATGTAAAAGCGCAGATTTCGAGCTTGAGATAATACAGGATATTTCATAAAAAAAGCCATTTTCAAAATATGAAAATGGCTTTTTTTATGAAGGTAATTGTGCGTCTGCATAAAATCTCAGGCTAAAGATAAAACCCTCTTATTATTTAATAAATAACCCGGAGATACGGTAATTCTTCTCATTGAGCAATTTGATATGCTGTGTTTTTTGAATCTCATATAAGCTATCCGGAAAGTAGGACAGCGTGTCATTAGAGGAATAAAGTATATTGGTGGTATTGAGCAGCACTTTGATGCTTTTTACACGACCATTATGGTGTGTAACCACAAGCGACTTCACAGGAATTTTTTCATCAGACGTACTGTAAATATCTTCATTACTCTTCCTCAACACCTTGAACATGCCTTGCCAGGCCGACTTATTGATATCAGCATCAGAGAAAACAGACAGCTCTTTTGTCCAGTCGCTAATCTTCATTTTCTTGCTTTCTGCAGCAGCATTGACAATCACCGTCTTCTGAATTTCAGGTTTTCCGGCGTTCAGTCGCTCTGCTTCTTTAGCCATGTAACCCTTAAGGTCAAAATAATGTACCGCTGTCAATCCTTTTTCAGCCGGCACTGTAGAATTACAGGCCAAAAAGAGGAGTGACAGCGATAGAAGGAATATTGTTTTCCTCATTAGATTAAATAATTTCCGGTCATGATTGCTGGTTTTTCAATTCCCATCAGTTTCAGAATAGTAGGAGCAACGTCACCTAACTTCCCATCTGCAATTGATGTATAATCCGTACCAACGAGGATACATGGAACAAGATTGGTGGTATGTGCAGTGTTTACTGAACCATCATTGTTTACCATAAATTCTGAGTTACCATGATCAGCAAGAATAATAAATGCATAACCATTTTCCAGCCCTTTCGTCACTACAGCTTCAGCACATCGGTCTGCAGTTTCAACAGCTTTTACCACTGCTTCAAAAACACCAGTATGGCCAACCATATCCGGATTCGCAAAATTAAGGCAGATGAAGTCCGCCCAGCCAGTTTCCAGTTCTGCGGTAATCTGATCTGTAATGCCTTGTGCACTCATTTCAGGTTGTAAATCATAAGTAGCTACCTTTGGTGAAGGGACCATCAGTCTTTTTTCATTTTCAAAAGGCAGCTCTCTGCCACCTGAGAAGAAGAATGTAACGTGAGGATATTTTTCAGTTTCGGCAATACGAATCTGGTTTTTATGATTTTTCTCTAAGATCTCTCCAAGCGTTTCTGTAAGATCATCTTTTGTGAAGATCACTTTTACATTCTCAAAGTTCTCATCATAGGTAGTCATCGTTACATAGTATAAAGGCAACTTGTGCATACCAAATTCAGGGTAATCGTTTTGCGTCAGTGCCGCAGTAATTTCCCTGCCTCTGTCTGTTCTGTAGTTGAAGCAGATCACTACATCATCGGGCTGGATGGTAGCCACGGGCTTGCCATCATTTTCAGTCACTACAATAGGTTTGATAAACTCATCTGTGATACCTTCAGCATATGAGCGTTCAATTGCTGCAATTGGATCTGCGGTATGTTCACCAATGCCATTAGTCATCACATCATAAGCTTGCTTAACCCTTTCCCAGCGCGAATCTCTATCCATTGCATAATAACGACCGATTAAGCTTGCTAATTTTCCTGTAGAGGTTTTAAGGTGCTGATCCAGTTCTTTGATAAATCCCAGACCACCGTTTGGATCTGTATCTCTTCCATCAAGAAAGGCATGTACAAATACATCTTTCAGTCCTTCTTCATTAGCTGCATCGCATAATCCTTTCAGGTGATTGATATGTGCATGAACACCGCCGTCAGAAACCAGTCCGATAAAATGTACCGCTTTATTATTATTTTTCGCATAGCTGAACGCGTCAACTAGTGTCTGATTTGTTTTTATTGAACCATCGCTGATCGCTTTATTGATTCTGCCCAATTCCTGATAAACTACTCTTCCGGCACCCAGATTCATATGGCCCACTTCAGAGTTTCCCATTTGTCCGATCGGTAGTCCGACAGCTTCACCCGAAGCTTCCAGTTTTGAATTAGGGTATTTTTGAAGCAGAGAATCAAAAAAAGGAGTGTTTGCTGCGTAAGCAGCATCTGAACTATCTTGTTTTCCGTATCCCCATCCATCAAGAATGAGGAGCATAACTTTCTTATTACTCATCAGGAATTAATTGTGTTTCGTTATTATAATTGCTTTCTCAGATATTTTTGCCTTTCGTATTCAGCGCGGCTATATCATTGAACAAAGATAAGCCTATTGGGGTTTTATCTGTAATATAAATATCATTTCTGTAAAGCTAAAGTCAAGGCCTGATGCTTATCCTCCACAGGAAGAGGCATAACCCTTTTATACTCCAGCATGCAGGTGTTTTAACATGTAATATTATTGCTATTATTAATAATAAGTTTCTTTTATGAGGTTTAAATTTTCGTATGTTTATGGTTATATGATGATGTGAAAATAATACAGGAGCTATCTGACAATACTATTATGATCTGCATATCATAGTAGTATTTGAAAGTTCATGCTAGCTTCATAATTACTAAAAACCAAATATTAACCGATGAAAAACTTGTTCTTCCCCCTGATTATTGCAACTGTAGTTTTTATTTCATGCGAGAAAAATGAAGAGCCTCCTGTGAAGGAAGAATCTGTAACCCCAGTTATACCTACAGATAGTGTACCTGCAGATACGGTACCGACCGCAGATGCGAAAATCCGCAAACTAGATTCTATCAGAAAAATCGTTGCAGCAAATGGTTCAAAGTATTCAATACTTTCTGACAGCGTTTGGGCAGGAAACAATGGAATTACTTTCCGTGTACAGACAAAGGGTGATTTAATAACGACTGCCTTTTCTATTACTCCAGCGATAGCACAAAAGATTTTTCCGGGTGCATTGCTCAAAGGAAACACCTTTTTGAACGGTACTTATGTTCCGCTAACCGGGTATCAGCAGAATCCTGTGGTATTACTTTCCACCTCACCACTATTTAAAGGTGATTCTGGTAACCTGATACCTTCTTTAGCCTTAACCAACAGTTTTATTAAATCATCACTTGCGGGTAGCAAACCCGGACAGGTAGATGCCGTTGGTTTCAGTAATGGTATCGCATTTGAAAACTATAGTGAGATTTCAATGCATTCAAGAGCATCATGGGATTTTTCAAGTCTGGTGATTCGTCAGTTGGGCGATCATGGACATATCAAAAGGAAAAACGGTTTCTATGCCACTTTTGAGCTGTCTATATTTTCTTTGGATGCTGATTACTTTGGTGATGGAGGCTCCATCTTCGCACCGGGAACCGATGCAGCGGCAATACCTGATAATCCTGTAATTATCAGTAGCGTGACTTACGGCAGGAAGGCAATTATTGCCATTGAATCAGATGCTGCTTTTCAGCAGATTAAAACCGCATTTCAGGCAGTAATAGATAAAAAGGCAAGTGATGCCGATAAAAAACTGCTGCAGGAGTCGACCATAACAATTTTTATGCGTGGCTTTAATGAGGAAGCTACAAAAAGTATTCAGGTGTTAAAAGGCTATGAACAGGTAAGTTTATTTGCGCAGACCTTAACAGGAAGCGGTACTTTCTCGGCTGCAGATTATGGCGCACCGGTTGATTTCTATTGTAATTCTGCGAGTGACCGTTCCACTGTACGCAAAGGCTTTAACTTCAGGCTGGATTATCCTGTGAAATAAATATAGGCACAATGGCATAATTTGTGTGGGAAATAATGATTAACTTTAGCTATGATTAGACCACTGCTACCGGCACTCATTCTATTGATACAATTTATTTATCAATCACCTCTTCAGGGGGATATTGTGGATAACTTATCGGTATTGTTCAAGTCTGCAAATTCAAAAGAAATCAGCAAGAATTTTTCTTCCTCTGTAGAACTTACATTAAATGACCAGGAAGATGTCTATTCAAAAGCACAGGCCGAACAGATCCTGAGGGATTTCTTTACTAAAAATCCGCCAGCTAACTCCACTGTTGTTCACCTGATTAATACAAATCCAAATTATCGTTTCGGCATACTTTCACTGAGTACCAAGAGTGGAAAGTTCAGGGTAGCCATCAGCTTAAAAAAGACTGCGAATGCTTTTTTGATAACTGAATTGAGGATCGAACCTGATAAATAATGATTTTTTTTCTTTAAAAATGCTATTTTTGATGTAAAATACAAGTTTTGGATAAGGAATTAATAGGACAATTTATCAAAAATGCGATCGCTGAAGATTTAGGCGATGGCGATCATACTTCACTTTCAACCATTCCGGCTGGTACAACCGGGAAAGCTAAATTACTGATTAAAGAGGATGGTATCCTTGCTGGTGTAGAACTCGCGCTTGAAATTTTTAAGCAGGTAGATGCAGGTCTTCAGACAGCCGTGTTCATCAATGATGGCGCTGAGGTTAAATATGGTGATATCGCTTTTACGGTAGAAGGAAGTTCCCATGCTATACTGCTGGCTGAAAGGTTAGTGCTGAACTGTATGCAGCGCATGAGTGGGATTGCTACAAAAACGAATCGTATCGTTAAGCTGCTGGAAAGTTATTCAACAAAATTATTAGATACCCGTAAAACAACGCCTGGCCTGAGATATCTGGAGAAATGGGCGGTTAGAATAGGGGGAGGTGTCAATCACCGTATTGGCTTATATGATATGATCTTAATTAAAGACAATCATGTGGATTATGCAGGAGGAATAGCCAGTGCCATCACAGCAGCAAATAAATACATTACTGAAAAAGGAAAGCAGCTTGAAATCGAAATAGAAGTCAGAAATCTGGAGGAATTAAATCAGGTACTGGCTAAAGGGATGGTGAACAGAATTATGCTTGACAATTTTAGTTTTGATGATTTAAGAGAGGCAGTAAAACTAATCGATCATAATTATGTTACTGAAGCATCGGGTGGTATTGTAGAAGAAAACATCACCGATTATGCTGCTTGTGGTGTTGATTTCATCTCCATGGGTGCATTAACCCATTCTGTTAAAAGTTTAGACATGAGTTTAAAAGCCTTGTAGGGAATGATATCTATTTATTCTGTTTCCGCTGTTATTTTAGCTTATTTATGTGGTTCAATCCCCACTGCAGTATGGCTTGGCCAGGCTTTCTATGGTGTTGATGTAAGGGAGTATGGAAGTGGTAACGCTGGTGCAACCAACTCCTTTCGTGTGCTCGGTAAAAAGGCTGGTATGGCCGTGATGATTATCGATATTGCCAAGGGTTTTACGGCGACTAAACTCGCTTATTTCATTGGATTGTCTGTAACAGGTCCGCATCATTCTGCTCAATTTGTTAATTATGAGCTAGCACTGGGCGTAACCGCCGTAATGGGACATTTGTTCCCTATTTTTGCGGGCTTCAGGGGAGGAAAAGGTGTGGCTACACTTTTTGGAATGATTTTAGCAGTTAACTTCCCGGCAGCTATGCTTTGCGTTCTTGTCTTTGTTGTGGTGCTCCTGCTTACAAAATATGTATCTCTCAGCTCTATATGTGCCGGATTTACTTTTCCATTGAGTATCGTATTTATATTACATTCTACTATTAAGTCTGAAGTATTATATGGTATGGTGGTTTGTGTGCTGATTCTGGTTACCCACCAGAAGAACCTGGAGCGTCTGCTTAAAGGCAAAGAATCGAAAGTTTATCTGTTTAAAAAGAAAAACGACCAATAAAACAAATATCTACCTTATGAAAAAGTTAACACTAATGGGTATTGCTGCTGCAATACTGATGATGTATGCATGCTCTACTGTTCCGCTGTCTGGCAGAAACAGGATTAGTTTTGTAAATGAAAGTGAAATGCAAACGGCTGCTGCGTCTAGTTATGCTACACTTTTAAAAGATCCGCAAACTAAAGTATTGAACAATGCGGATGCGGCAAGGGTTAAAAGAATAGGTCAGAAAATCGCTGCTGCGGTAACAAAATATATGAATGCCAATGGTTATGCATCGCAGATCCAGGGTTTCAACTGGGAATTTAACCTGATTGATAGCAAAGAAGTAAATGCATGGTGTATGCCAGGTGGTAAAGTAGCGGTTTATTCAGGTATTTTACCTGTAGCAAAGGATGATGCCGGACTGGCTACGGTAATGGGTCATGAAATTGCACATGCTGTTGCACAGCACTCTTCGGAACGTGCATCTAAGGCAGCAGTTGCTGAAGGTGTTGGTGGTTTGCTTGGGGCGGCGACAGGGAATAAAACTGCTGCTACTCAGAATGTGATTAACCAGGTTTACGGGATTGGCGCACAGGGATTTTACTTGTTGCCAAATTCGAGAACGCAGGAGCTGGAGGCGGACCATTTAGGGTTGATTTTTATGTCGATGGCAGGGTATAATCCTTCAAATGCAGTTAGTTTCTGGCAGCGTATGGCTGCGGCAAGTGCAGGTTCGCAGAAACCAGCAGAATTTATGAGTACTCACCCGGCGGATGCAACGCGTATTGCACAGATTCAGAAAGATCTTCCGGAAGCGCAACGTTATTTTAATTCCACTTCTGGTAAGCCGGTGCAGTAAGGCTTTCAGAATATACAAAAAAAAGGAGTCCTGTTTCCGCCTGCCTATCTTTTGCTACGCAAAACATAGAAGGCCGGAAACAGGACTCCCTTTTTTTGTTAGCAGGATGCATACAGCGATATGCATATAGCGAGATGCCTATTCCAGAAATTATAGTCGGGTGTTTCTCTGCTGTATGCTGCTACAGAAATTTATGGTAACATCTTATTCAGCACTCTCCAGGGTTTTGATCATCGCTGAAGCCTTTAGCATACATTCGGCATACTCATCTTCCGGGACAGATGCGTACGTAATAGCACCGCCTACCTGGAAGGAAAGATGTTTGGCAGTGGCGTTATAAAGAATGCTGCGGATGACCACATTAAAATCAAAATCACCTGCCGGACTGATGTATCCGAAAGCGCCTGAATATATTCCTCTCCGGCTCACTTCAGTCTGTTCTATCAATTCCATGGCACGGATTTTCGGAGCACCTGTCATTGAACCCATAGGGAAGGTATTGCGTATGGCATCTATAGGATGCAGGTTCGGCTTAATCTGACAGCTAATGGTAGAGATCATCTGATGGACCTGTGGAAAGGTATAGATACCAAAGAGTTCGTCTACTTTTACGGTGCCGGGTACTGCACTTTTTGTTAAATCGTTGCGTACCAGGTCCACAATCATTACATTTTCTGCCTGTTCTTTAGTGTTATTTCTGAGGGCTGTTTTTCTGTTTTCGTCCTCTGCTGCATCTGCGCTTCTTTTTGAGGTGCCTTTAATGGGTTGGGATATTAATCGATCAGCCCTTTTACACAGAAACCTTTCCGGGCTGGCTGAAAGTATATACTTGTCTTTTATTTTGAAGAAACCGCCAAAAGGAGTGGGGGAGAGCTGAACCAGGTTTTGGTACATTTCAAAAGGATTGATCGCCGCATTTTCTGCAAAGAACTCCTGGCAGAAATTTACTTCATAGATATGGCCTTTTGAAATGTGCTCACGCAGTTCTTCCACTTTGCTGATATAGGTGGCTTTATCCAGGCGGGGTGTGATGTTAATCCTTGTTTTTACTATTTCCTTACTGTTTGCTGAATGTGACTCGATGGATGTTAAGATTTCCTGATCACCGATGAGCACTTCTATTTTTCCCTTTTTGATAACGATAAGGTATTGGGGCACAAAGAAAAAGAGGTCGGGAAATTCGAGGTGATTGCTGTGACCGGAAGATAACTCTTCTATTTCATTTTTGAGGTCATAACTGAGCATACCAAATAGCCAGTTCTGATGTGTGTCGTAGAGAGCCTTCAGCTCCTGAAATGCTATGCCTGAAAGAGCACTGAGCTGATGATTTACGCCTGCCGCAAGGAGGAATTCGAAGCCTGAATAGGGATCGGTATAGCCATTGGAGTCCAAACAGCAGCAGACCTCAAACTGGCTCGCCCAAAGTAGTGCTTTTTGCTTGAAGGTATGGTGTTCTGCAGCAATCATTGGAGTCATTAAACGTTGCTAAGTAAAAAGGCGGCACCAGGCCGCCTTTTTATAAATGAGCTAATTTTCTCTTATTGAAGAATCAGGGTTTGAACTCTATCCGGACCTACTGATAGATATTTTACAGGTACTTCAAGTTCCTTTTCAAGGAAGGCGATATAGTCTGCAAGTTTAGCCGGAATCTCTTCAATCTTAGTGATTTTAGTGATGTCGGTTTTCCATCCTTCAATGGCTTTCAGTACTGGAGTCGGTTTGATCGAAATGATGTCGTACGGCATGTAATCGATTGTTTCTCCATTATATTCATAATGCGTACACGCATAAATGGTATCAAACTCATTCAGAACATCTGCTTTAGTCATTACCATTTCGGTAACGCCATTCAGCA
Organism: Pedobacter sp. MR2016-24; assembly: GCF_026239655.1. Classification (GTDB taxonomy): domain Bacteria; phylum Bacteroidota; class Bacteroidia; order Sphingobacteriales; family Sphingobacteriaceae; genus Pedobacter. The sequence continues at coordinate 34,641 of NZ_JAPIVO010000002.1, forward strand.
TAATTGCATATTTCAATGCAGGAAGATCAATCCATCCGCAACGGCGTGCACGGCCAGTAGTTGCACCAAATTCGTGACCTACCTGACGCAGGTTTTCACCTACTTCATCTTCCAGTTCAGTAGGGAATGGTCCGCTGCCAACACGTGTGCAGTAAGCTTTGAAAATGCCTACTACGCTGCCTATTTTGTTTGGAGCAATACCTAATCCGGTACATGCACCAGCAGTCGTTGTATTTGAAGAAGTAACAAACGGGTAAGATCCGAAATCGATGTCAAGCAATGTTCCCTGTGCACCTTCCGCCAATACTTTTTTACCTTCTTTTAAATAGCCGTTCACAAAATGCTCACTATCTACATGAGGAATGGTTTTGATAAACTCAATGGCCTCAAAAAAGGCTGCTTCTTTTTCTCCAAGATCATATTCGAAATTGTAATGAGAAAGCAGTTCTTTGTGCTTGGTAACCAATCTGTCGTAACGCTCCTTGAAATCAGGCAGGGTAGTATCACCCACACGAAGACCATTACGGCCAGTTTTGTCCATGTAAGTCGGGCCTATACCTTTAAGTGTAGAACCAATTTTATCTTTACCCATTTTCTGCTCATTTGCAGCATCAAGCAGCTGGTGAGTAGGCAAAATTAAATGGGCTTTACGTGCAATCATCAGTTTGCCATTGGCAACAGGATCATGACCGGCTGTTTTAAGGTTATCTAACTCTCTTTTTAAGATGATGGGGTCAATTACAACACCATTACCAATCAGATTCATGGTTTTCTCATTGAAAATACCAGAAGGGATTGTATTTAGAACAAACTTTTTGCCATCAAACTCTAAGGTGTGGCCGGCATTCGGTCCGCCTTGAAAACGAGCTATCAAATCATATTGCGGACCTAAAACGTCAACAATTTTTCCTTTGCCCTCATCGCCCCATTGCAGGCCAAGAAGCACGTCTACTTGCGTCATTTAATTAAATTAAGAAAAGATTATAATTGTATGATTAACTTGCATGTTTAATATCCTCTTTTTGTTTGATGGTTGCTTTTGCAGCACAGTCAAAACAACTGCCATACATATTTAAAGAGTGATGTTTAATTTCAAATTTGAGTAAATCGCCCACCATCGACTGAATCTGGTGAATCCTGGGATCACAAAATTCAACAACTTTACCGCAATCAATACAGATCACATGATCATGCTGATGGTAGCCATAAGATTTTTCAAACTGAGCCATGTTCTTTCCAAACTGATGCTTGGTCACCAGATCACAGGAAACCAATAACTCCAGTGTATTGTACACTGTAGCCCTGCTTACTCTGTATTTCTGGTTTTTCATGTGGATGTAAAGGGTTTCTACATCGAAATGATCATCTCTGGAATAAATTTCTTCTAAGATGGCAAAACGCTCAGGCGTTTTTCTCAGACTTTTGTTTTCGAGATAGGCTTCAAATATTTTTCTAACCAGCTCGCTGTTATGATTTGTAGACATAGTTTTAAACTCCTTTCAAAGGTATCAATTTTTATATATAACTATATTATTTATTCGAAATTACGCATCGAAACGTGTAACACCTGTTACACCCTTCACCCGCAAAAGGTTTTCGATCAGGTTATCCAGGTGCTCCTTATCATTTACAAAAATCATAATCGATCCGTCAAAGATACCATTGTCTGTATCTACGGTGATCGACCGCATGTTTACTTTAAAGTCCCCTGAAATTACTTTCGTAATGTTATTGATTAGTCCCACATCGTCAATCCCGATGATATGTAATCCGGTCAGGAAGGTAAGTTCCTGCTGTTTGTTCCATTTTGCTTTTACCACCCTGTAGCCATAGTTAGCCATCAGCTGTGCCGCATTCGGACAATTGGTACGGTGAATTTTTATGCCTTCACTTACTGTTACAAAGCCAAAAACATCGTCGCCCGGAATCGGATTACAGCATGCAGCAAGGGTATAATCGATTTTCTGCAGATCTTCACCAATCAGTAAAATATCCGATTCCGGACCTTTTACTTTATTGAGCAGGGCCTCAATCTGCTGACCATCATTTTTTTCTCCTCCCCTGTTTTCTACTTCTTTTTCACTGGCCAGGTACTCTTTCAAATCTTTCAGTTCAATCTTTCCATTGGCCACAGCAATAAATAATTCCTGTGTAGAAGCCAGCTTAAAGAAATAACTCAGCTTATTGAGGTTATCCGTATGGTAAGTGATTTTCAGTGATTTGAGTTTGCGCTCCAGTAACTCCTTACCTTCTTCCGCTACTTTTCTTTTTTCTTCTTTGAGCGAAGACTTGATTTTTGATTTCGCCTTTGCAGTAACTACAATATTCAGCCAGTCCTCTTTTGGTACCTGTTTGCTGGAGGTGATAATCTCCACCTGGTCGCCATTTTGCAGTTTGTAAGATAGAGGAACCAGCTTGTGGTTTACCTTGGCACCTATACATCTTGCACCCACATCGGTATGAATTTCAAATGCAAAATCCAGTGCCGTAGCACCTAATGGTAATTGTATTAAAGCACCTTTAGGCGTAAAAATGAAGATCTCATCCGAAAAGAGGTTCATTTTGAAGTCATCCAGAAAATCCAGCGCATTAGCTTCAGGATTATTCAGCATCTCACGCACTTTCATGATCCATTGATCCAGTCCGTTGTCATTGCTGGACTCTTTATATTTCCAATGCGCAGCAAAACCCTTCTCTGCAATTTCATTCATTCGTTGCGTACGAATCTGCACTTCTACCCACTGCCCTTTAGGTCCCATTACCGTAGTATGCAGGGATTCATAGCCATTTCCTTTTGGTGAGGATACCCAGTCACGCAGACGGTCCGGATTTGGCCGGTATAAGTCAGTCACAATAGAATACGCCTTCCAGCAATCTGCTTTTTCATTTTCTGGTGCACTATCCAGGATAATCCTGATGGCAAAGAGGTCATACACTTCTTCAAAAGGAATATTCTTTTTTTTCATCTTGTTCCAGATGGAATGAATAGACTTCGGGCGACCGTAAATACTGGCTATAAAACCCTGTTCTGCAAGGATTTCATTAATAGGATCAACAAACCTTTTCACAAACAAGGTGCGCTCCGCTTTTTTCTCATTCAGCTTTGTAGCTATAAACTTGTAAGTATCCGGCTCCAGGTATTTCATGGATAGATCTTCCAGTTCCGATTTTATTGCATATAAACCCAAACGATGCGCCAGGGGTGCATACAAATAAATAGTCTCAGACGCAATCTTCAGCTGTTTATGCCTGGGCATAAAATCCATTGTACGCATATTATGCAGCCTGTCTGCCAGCTTAATCAGAATTACCCGCACATCATCTGCAAGTGTAAGCAGCATCTTCCTGAAATTCTCTGCCTGCAGAGAGCTGTTATAGTCGAATACCCCGGCGATTTTTGTCAGACCATCAATGATCTTAGCAGTTTTCTTGCCGAATTCCCTTTCAATATCTTCCAGGGTAATATCAGTATCTTCTACCACATCATGTAATAATGCACAGACAATCGATGTGGTACCCAAACCTATTTCCTCTGCGGCAATCTGTGCAACAGCAATCGGATGATAGATATAAGGCTCTCCGGATTTTCTGCGCATATCTTTATGGCTTTCCAGTGCCATATCGAATGCTTTCCTGATTTCTTTCTTATCTCCTTTTTGCATAGTTGGCTTACAAGCGCGCAAGAGGGCACGATATCTCTTCAGGATTTCTTGCTTTTCTGCTTCTAAATCAATTACTAAGGTATTCTTCATTTGTATTATTTTCGTAATAATTGTTGTTAGTTATACGTTTAAGGCTATATTAGATTTACGTTATAAACCTAATACATTAAATTTGCTTTAACTTTGTGGGAGCATAAATTTATGAAATTTTACAGGTTATTTATTCTGTTATTTGTCATTATTATTGGAGCCGATGTAAATGCTCAGGAAAATCCTGTGTCTTATAAATTTCCTTCAAAAGGCAAAAATGATACCATCAGGGTTGCCGGTACCAATGACGGGGGAGAAATGATTCCCTGGATTCCTCTAAATGAAGTAGTTATATATGGGGTGCGGGTTTTTAAGTCGCCGGCCGACCGTGCCGCTTTTAACCGTTTACGTTACAATGTACTGAAAGTGATGCCATATGCGCTCTTTGCGAAACGCAGATACGAGCAGCTGGAGCGTGATCTTGCAGTAACCGCAGATAAAAAAGAACATAAAAAGCTGATTAAAGCCTGTGATGCGGAGATCAAGCAGATGTTTAAAACAGAGATTAAAGAACTGACCATTACCCAGGGGCAGATTCTGACCAAGCTGATCGACCGGGAGGTCGGCCGTACCACCTATCAGATCGTCAAAGAAACACAGGGTGGCGTAAGAGCCTTTCTTTACCAGTCCGTAGCGCGTGTAGTTGGGCATAATCTCAAAAGCACTTATAATCCGGAGGAGGAGAGGGACATCGAATCTATTATCGCCTCTTCAGGTTATTACCAACAATAATTATGACGGAAATCCCAAAGAATATCTATCAGTTTAAAGCCAGACTGATCAATGGAAAAGACAAAAACCTCTCTGATTATAAAGGCAAAGTATTGCTGATTGTGAATATCGCTTCTGCTTGTGGTTTCGCTCCCCAACTGGAAGAACTGCAGGCTTTAAAAGAAATCATGAAAGAGGAAGAGTTCGAAATACTTGGATTTCCTTCCAATGATTTCGGGGGACAGGAGCCGCTGAACGGAATGGCCATCAATGAGTTCTGTTCGGTGAATTACGGTGTGCAGTTTCCTATTTTCGAAAAAATGATGATCCGCGGTGAACATGCTAATCCGATTTATAAGTTCCTGGGAGATAAAAATCTGAATGGTAAATTGAAGTCAACCCCACGCTGGAACTTTCACAAATACCTGATCAATAGAAATGGAGAAGTAGTAGATTACTTTTTTCCATTTACAAAACCATTATCTGCTAAAATCAGAAAGAAGATTCAGCGTTTGCTGTAAAAAAATGCCCTGCTGAGCAGGTTAAATAGAACAAAACAACAATGAAATTAGATATATTAGTACTGGCCGTACATCCTGACGATGCAGAATTAGGATGTTCCGGAACAATTTTAAAACATATTGCTTTAGGAAAAAAAGTAGGTATAGTAGATTTTACAAGAGGTGAGCTGGGCACGCGTGGCACTGCGGAAACGCGTGATGCAGAAGCAGCAGATTCCGCAAATATTCTAGGGCTGCATGCCCGTGAGAACCTGAGATTCAAAGACGCTTTCTTTAAAAATGATGAGGCACATCAACTGGAAGTCATCCGGATGATCCGTAAATACCAGCCGGAGATGATATTCAGCAATGCATTGCGGGACAGGCACCCTGATCATGGAAGGGCCGGAGATCTGGCTAATGATGCCTGTTTCTTATCAGGATTACCTAAAATTAAGACCATAGATAATGGATTGGAGCAGCAAGCATGGCGTCCGCGACTCAATTTTCAATATATCCAGGATTATTATATTCAGCCAGATATTATTGTCGACATTACCCCATTCATGGATACAAAACTGAAAGCAATTCAGGCTTTCAAGACGCAGTTTTATAATCCGGAAGAGGAGGCGCCATCTACTTATATCTCTTCACCAGAATTCTTTGAAAGTGTCATCGGACGGGCAAGGGAATTTGGCAAATCTATCGGTGCAACATACGGTGAAGGCTTCACTTCACGTAAACTCTTAGGAATAGATAACCTTTTCGACCTGCGTTAGGGAACAAAACCGGCCGTTATATGTTTTAACAATAAAGAACCAAATATGGCTGGTATATTCTCTAAAATAAAAAACGCATATGCGCTTTATCAAAGTGTTGATTTTGAAAAGCTGGATGCCTTATCAAAAAAAGTAGACCTGAAGAAAATTGTAGATTCAGTGGCAAGTCTGGATGAAACCCAGATCAATGGCTTAATGAAGATGCTCGGGACGCCTCATAAAAAGAGAGAACTGCCAGCTATCAATGGTGATTTTTATCATTTGGGCGATTCTTTAAATGAAGAGGAGCGGGCACTGCAGCTTAAGGTCAGGGCTTTTCTCGAAAAAGAGGTTAAACCTCTGGTTAATGACTACTGGTTAAAAGCGGAATTTCCCTTTGAACTGATTCCGAAGATCGCCGAACTCAATATCTGCGGACTAACCTATCAGGGTTATGGCTGTCCCGGTAAATCCAACCTGATGGAAGGCATACTCGCGATGGAAATGGCCAGGGTAGATACCTCTATGTCCACCTTTTTTGGGGTGCAAAGCGGCCTGGCTATGGGATCAATTTATCTGCTGGGTTCAGAGGAGCAGAAACAGGAGTGGCTTCCGGAAATGCAGCAGATGAAAATTATCGGGGCATTTGGATTGACAGAACCTGAGGTAGGATCTGCTGCTGCGGGCGGGCTGACGACCACGGCTAAAAGAACCGGTAATAAATGGATCATCAACGGACAGAAAAAATGGATTGGTAATGCTACATTTTCTGATGTAACGATTATCTGGGCCAGGGATGTTGACGATAATGAGGTGAAAGGCTTCTTGGTCAGAAAAGGTAACAAAGGCATTTCCGTAGAAAAAATGAAAGATAAAATGGCCTTGCGCATTGTGCAGAACGGGCTGATTACACTGACCGACTGTGAGGTGGAGGAAACTGACCGCCTGCAAAATGCCAACTCCTTTAAAGATACGGCCAAGGTGTTGAGAATGACAAGGGCCGGAGTTGCCTGGCAGGCAGTCGGATGTGCCAGGGGAGCTTACGAAAGTGCGCTGGCTTATACGCAGACGCGTAAACAATTTGGTAAACCTATTGCCTCCTTCCAGCTGATACAAAATCACCTCGTGGAAATGCTGTCAAATCTAACAGCAATGCAAACACTTTGCTTTCGCTTGTCACAATTACAGGATCAGGGATTATTAACAGATGAGCATGCTTCACTAGCCAAGGTATTCTGTTCTTTGCGTACCAGGGATGTGGTGAGCAGGGCCAGAGAGGTAATGGGTGGAAATGGTATATTGCTGGAATATGATGTGGCACGCTTTGTTGCTGATGCAGAGGCGATCTATTCCTATGAAGGGACAAAAGAGATCAATTCACTCATTGTAGGTCGGGCAATCACTGGTTTTTCCGCTTTTGTGTAGAATTTGTACGATAATGACCATTAATACGTTATTTTTTAGTTACGTAGATCTTATTCTGTGATTTTGTTTTTAATTTAGAATATATTTACGAGGCCTAAAATGTTTAAGCGTATGTCTCTGAGGTACAGAGATCGCACAAACATGATTACAAAAAAACTAAAAAACACATGAAAAAATTAATGTTATCATTACTATTGGCATCTCCTGCTTTAGCTTTCGCACAACAAGGTGCTTTCACGTTAAACGGGAAACTGGGTACGCTGAATGCTCCTGCAAAGGCATATCTGAACTATATGGCAGACGGAAAGCAAATCATGGATTCAGCTGTCATTAACAAAGGTGCATTTGCATTCAAGGGAACAGTGAATGGTCCTACAGGTGCAAGGATTATCGTTGACCATACCGGAGCGGGATTAAAAGCATTGGGAAGAAGTGCTGATAATGTTGTTGTATTCCTTGAACCAGCTACTATTAATGTTTCAGCAAAAGATTCTGTAAAGAACGTTGTTGTAACCGGATCTAAACTGAATGATGAGAATGCGGCTTACAATAAATTTATTGCTGCTCCTTTAAATGAGATGAAAGCAATTAATGCAGAATACGGTTCAGCTCCTGAAGAAAAACAAAAAGATGCAGCATACCGCGCAGCGATGGGTGCACGTTATGAAAAAGCAGCAGGCGAAATAGAAACGTTGCAGGCTTCTTTTATTAAAGCTAATCCTGATTCTTATTTCAGTCTTTTAGCATTGCAGGAAAGTACTCAGAACGGGTTTGATATCGCGAAAGTTGAACCTGCTTTCAAAGGTCTTTCTGCTAAACTTCGTGCTACGCCTGCAGGTGTAGAGTTTGCAAAAGCTATTGAAGGGGCACGGGCGACTTCAGTTGGTGCAATGGCGCCGGATTTTACACAGAATGATGTGAATGACAAACCGGTTTCACTATCCAGTTTCCGTGGTAAATATGTATTGTTAGACTTCTGGGCTTCATGGTGTGGACCTTGTCGTGCGGAAAACCCGAATGTTGTTACTGCTTTCAACAAATTCAAAGACAAAGGATTTACTGTACTGGGCGTATCATTAGATCAGCCGGGTAAAAAAGATGCATGGTTAGCAGCTATTGCGAAAGACGGATTGGCATGGACTCAGGTATCTGACCTTAAATTCTGGAACAACGATGTTGCTAAATTATACGGTATCAGAAGCATTCCTCAGAATTACCTGATTGATCCAACTGGTAAAATTGTAGCTTCTAACCTGAGAGGAGAAGAACTGCAGTCTAAATTAGCTGAACTGATCAAACTATAAGAAGCTGCTAGCATAGCGAAAGATATATCTTTATAAAAAGACCTCAGGAATCAGGATCCGCTCATAGGAGTAGCCTGATTCCTGAGGTCTTCTCATTTATCAGATGGCTTCTGCCAGCTCAATATGCGCTGTCAGTTCAGGGAAATCAATAAAGGGATTCCTGTTGCCCTGCAACAGGTAGATTTCCCGGTTCCGGTGTTTCTCGTACAAGGTGACAGGCTGATCTTTTGCCCAACGCTTTAACATGACTAAATCCTCTTTTTTGTAAACCGTAATTGCCCTGGGATACCTGACCAGGAAGTACAATACTGCACGGGCAACGATGCCTTTGTTTTGCTCTGGCTCAAATTTATTATTTTCCATGTTTCCACAGGAGGGTCTTTCTACTTCCAATGGTAAAAGCTGTGGTTCATAACCCGGAAAATCATCATAAACATGGTTATTCCTGAAGCTGTTACAGCGGGATTCGCAGGCAAACAAATGGTGAAGATCGCCCCGCATGGGTTCTTGTTTATTAAACCACGACTGGCAGACTACATGTTCACAATTATAGGGTAAGGCTGCTTCCAGTGCTTCTACTTCGAGATTATAGGCTTCCTGTGTAATTTTATTCTCTTTTTTTGCCAGTTCAATAAACTTCAGTTCTCTTTCGATATCTACCTTTTTATCTTCAAGTATCAATTCCTGGGAAGTGAATTCCTTGCCCGAATAAATACTTCTCAGGACGCCATCAGGGTAAAGGTCTACCTTGGGGTATACATATCTGGAAGGACTATAGTTATGGTGATTGCTATGTGTACGTTCCAGCAGCTGATGTAACTGATCAAAAGTTGCCAGCTTCAGATCACTTATTTTCTTATAATAATTCAGCTGATCTGTTTTATCTTTTTCTTCAGGATAATAGATTTCATCTTTCAGTTCTTCCGTATCAATTCCCATAGAGGTACTGATCATACTGATGTCGCTAACGGGCTTAAAATACTCCAGTAAAAAGGGGTAACTCAGCATCGCTTCAGTTGTGATGTCATACACAACACTGCTCACTCTCACCCCTTCATTTTCCAGCCAGTCTACCTGCAATTCGCCCTGCGACTTATCCCAGGGCTCTCCTGCTAAATTCAATATTTCCCCTTCTTCATTATATCGGGGGATGCCTGCATGATGCACCGCGACGGCTTCCCATTTATCATTAAAAACAGGAGCACCGGACGATCCGCTTTTTGTATCCGTCACATATCTGATGAATTTTGGCATAGAAAGATTGGTAACCTGATTTGCTCTCAGTGCTACCTTTTTCATCTTTCCATCAGGATGCTGGATGATAGAAACGTAATTGCCCTCCTTGGTTTTACCCAGGTTGGAATTAAGCTTCAGGAACCCGAATTCGCCCAATTGGCCCAAACCGTCCGTCGTTATACTTTCCACCCAAACTATCGTATAATCCAGCTCTTCATTGGTGTAAAATAACTGAGCAGCATTAAAACGGAATACTTTTACGGGTAGGGGTAAATCATTTGCCCCTTTTTCATAATCAAATTCGGCATAAGAATAGGTTGCGTAATTTTTATCCGGCAGTACATGGTTATTGGTAATCAGAATATTGGGGGCAATTAAAAAGCCGGTGCCAAAGCCTTCATCACCTTCCTGTGAAACGATATTTATCCTGCATACTGCTTTTGAAGCCCGAAGTCCTTTTTCCAGGTAATTCGCATCCAGTGTGTCATCACCTTTAATTACACGCTCTCTCAGTAAATGATCGTTAATAAACTGATTGATGCTGAGGTCGTGCTCCTTCAGGTAATAATCCATTTGACGGGGGATCACTTTTGCGGCAGTAGGCCCGGCTATCATTTTGTGGCTGGCCGCGGGTATAAATGCGGAGATGACCGTACGCAGCTTCGTCTTTTCAATCTGATCTGCGAATTTTTCGAAAGTATTCATATCAACGGCTTTATATACAGGTTATTAAGTAAATATAATAACCTTTCGCCTATCTAAATCTGAAAACCAATAGTATAATGCAATCTTAACTGCTTTTTAATCTTATGGGACGTATTTGAACGGGTGTTTTGTCACACTTGTATGTCCGACAGGTCCTTTTTCATACATTGCGATACAGGACTTGTTGAAAGAACTATCAAAATTTATAGCTCCCGGATAGAGCGCTGCAGGCGTAGCACTGCCCTCCATAAAATAATAAACCTTGGTAGTACCCCCTTTAAGATGTGGTTTGTAATTGCCGAAGGTCTCCATTTCTGACCATGCCGTATCCTTTACGCTAACCACAAATACATACTGAACGGGGCCTGTATTATTCTCATTTCTGTATTGGGCAACATCTTTAAATCCTCCTTTAAGGTCGCCCGAACCCGGCTGAAAAAACGTACCCTTTAACATCCAGATCACCAGAAAAAATACCAGGACACCCAGAAAGATATTTACTTTTTTATTCCTCATTTATAAAGCAGCTAATATTTTAGTCATCACCTCCACTCCGAGATCTATGTGACTTTTTTCCATAATTAACGCAGGTCTGAAGCGGATAGTCTGTGCACCGCATCCAAGGAACATCACGTTTTGTGCTAAACCTTTTTGAATAAAGGTATTACGCATGTCAGTATCCGGAAAATCAAAAGCACATAGCAAACCTTTTCCCCTGACATTACTGATCTGATCATATTTTTCAGCAAGCGCATGGAGGTGATCCATCAGGTACCGGCCTACTTCAGCCGCGTTATTACACAACTGATCATCATGCAAAATCTGCAGTATCTGTGTAGACCTCACCATATCCACAAGATTACCGCCCCAGGTAGAATTAATCCTTGATGGAATCCGGAATACATTATTTTCTATTTCATCGACTTTGTGGCCTACTAATATGCCGCATACCTGCATTTTTTTGCCGAAAGCAAGAATATCCGGCCTTGCTTTTTCACTGTAATGCTGATGGCACCAGAATTTACCCGTCAGTCCAACCCCGGTCTGTACCTCATCATAAATCAGAAAAGCATCATTTTCATCAGCAATCGCACGAAGCTGAATCAGGAACTCTTCCCGCAGGTGGTTATCGCCCCCCTCAGATTGTATCGGCTCTATGATAATCGCACAGATATCATCTTTATGTTCCAGAAATGCCTGTTTAACCTGCGCAATGGAAAGTTCTTCTGTCTCTATTGCTATAGCTAAATTGCCATCCTCCAATGGGAATTTCACTGTCGGGATGCTTACCCTTGGCCAGTCGAACTTGGCAAACCATTTTGTTTTATCAGGATGTGTATTCGTTAAACTTAGCGTATATCCCGTTCTCCCATGAAAAGCTTTTTCAAAATGGAGTACCTTAAAGCCTTTTTCTTCCTTGTAACCTTTTGTAAAGTTTTTCTGTACTTTCCAGTCCATCGCTACCTTAATCGCATTCTCTACCGCCAATCCTCCACCGGCAATGAAAAACGCATGCGGAAGATAAGATGGGATACCAATAGCGCCAAAGGTTTTCACGAATTCAGCATATTGCTGTGTATAAACGTCTGAATTAGATGGATTAGCAATAGCTGCCTGAAGCAGACTATGCTTAAAAGCTTCATCATTCACCATCTTCGGGTGATTATAACCCAGAGGAACTGAAGCAAAACAGGTGAAAAAATCAAGCAGCCTGCGTTTGTACTTCGAATCATAAATATATACGCCATTACTCTGGCCCATGTCATACGTCAAATCAAATCCATCAGCTAAAATATGCTGGCTTAAAGTTGCGTTAACTTCTTCTGGTGAGACACTAAGTTGGTACATAATTTTACATTTTGGTTCATTTCAAATGTAGTAAAAACCCCCTTAATAACAAATTGAGGCCATATTTAGCGAAGAAAAGATAAAAACATACTTTAAACGTTTTAAAGTGGGTTTATTACAATTTCTACCAGATGTCTTTTAAGTTTTTTATGTTTTGCATCGTAAGTGCAATAGTATAAAGACCCAGTTATGGCTATATACTATTCCAATGAAGAAGCATAATTTTAGACTAAAATTTTCATTGGCTCAAACCGTTAGGTGTGAAAGATGCATCTCCTCATGCTGAAGGATGGAATGGCAAGGAGCATTGGTTGTTGAATTAAATAAAAGAAATCTTAATGACACTCCTTTTCGTATCTCCTATAACAGTTTTTTTATATATTCACGTCTGAATTTACATTTATGCCTTCCTTTTAATGCAGGGATGTATTTGTTTTGATGTTCTGCTTCGTGCCGTATCAATGAAATCCTTAATTAGTATAGAAAATATCTTTGTCGAACCAGAATATGGATAAAGGGAAGAAAAGAGGTGGCTTAACAGATGCAGAATTTGCTTTCCACAATGCAGAGCGCGAAAAACGGGCAGCAGAACTACTGATTGCCAATAATGAACTGGCTTACCAGATTAAGGAAAATGGAAAGCGGGCCGCAGAGTTAATCATCGCCAATAAAGAACTTCTTTTTCAAAATGAGGAAAAGGAAAAGCGTGCATTAGAGCTGATCCTTGCCAACAAAGAACTTGCTTTTCAGATTGAGGAGAAAGAGAAACGTACCGCAGAGTTATTGATTGCTAACAAAGAACTGGCTTTTCAGAATGAAGAGAAAGAGAAACGTGCAGCAGAATTACTGATTGCAAATAAAGAACTGGCCTTTCAGAATGAAGAGAAAGAAAAGCGGGCAGCAGAATTACTGGCCGCCAATGCGGAACTTCAAAAAGCAAAAGAACAGCAGAAAGCCAATATACTTGTGCTGGAGCAAATGATGTTTATCACTTCCCATAAAATCAGGCAGCCTATAACACAGATCATCGGACTTTCCAGTTTGATGGACACGCTATCCGACTCGCCGGAACAGCTCAAAGAGATGACAGGATATATTCAGGAGTCTGCTCATTCTTTGGATAATTTTACCAGGGAGCTCACCTCATTCATCTATGCGCAGGAAATAAAACACAAGGTAAATAAGCAGAACTAGAAGGCGGTCTGTGACAACTTTTCTTTCATTCCCATTATGCCCAGCAGTCCGCCTGTGTGGATGGCAATTATCTTTTCATCAGGACTGAAGTAATTTTTGCCGGCCAGGTCTTCTATTGCAAAACACATTTTTGCCGTATATACGGGGTCGATCAGGATCCCCTGAGTCGCTGTAAATCGCTGTATAAAACTAATCAGTGCCGGCTGGGTTTTCGCATATCCTCCAAAATGATATTCCGTGTGCAAAACCAGATTTTCTGTCAGTGCTGTATAGGTGCTGATTTCTTCTTTTATAAAATCTCCGCCCTTCAGCACAGGAATCACGTGCAATTTCGTTTTTAATCCGGTCTCCTGAATTCCTTTGAGCAATCCGGCCGCCGTTGTCCCTGTTCCTGCAGCACAGAAGATATGATCCGGATTGGAAAACTTTAATTCATCAATCAATTCTGCACATCCGGCCACCGCTTCTGCTGAAGCACCACCTTCATCAATGAAGTAAGCATCGGGATCCGTAGCGAAGTGCTGATCATAACAGGTGCGTTTTTCCCTGTAGCTTTCGCGGTCTGTAAAAATCAGGCGCATGCCATACAGTTTGCACAATACCAGCATTTCGTTCATTACTTCTTCCCCTCTGACAAATGCAGTAGCTTTTAAACCTGCTCTTGCAGCAGCAGCGGCAGTCGCCACCAGGTGATTGGAGTATGCTCCGCCAAAAGTCACCAGGTGTTTCTTTCCCTTGTTTTTCGCATCCTGAAGAATATATTTCAGCTTTCTCCATTTGTTGCCCGAAATATAAGGGTCTATCAGATCGTCCCTTTTCATCCACAAATCAGTTAAATAAGGATGTATCAATTTTTGTAAAGGACTGTGTAGATCTGCAAACATGATACAAATATAAGGCTCTTTTTTCAGGTCTTTTATTTCACATCATTGTGATTAAGCGTTTCAGTACTATTTCCTCTGTATATCTTAGTTTTTTTGTGATGAAGCTATCATGATCTGATCATTCCGCTGTGTGAATTGAAAGATCATGATGGTTTCTTATCAGAAATGTAATTGTTAAAGATTAGTTTTGTAAAATGAAAAGCCGTAAGGATTTCATTTAAATAAGAACAAACAATTAATGGAGAACACGAATAGCGGACAGGAATTAGAGGAGCAGGATTTATATGAGCATTTTAATATTGTTGTAGATAAAGGGCAGTCTTTACTCCGGGTGGATAAGTTTTTAATGCACCGGATGGAAAATGCTTCGAGAAACAGGATACAGAATGCAATAGAAGCAGGCAATGTGCTGGTGAATAAAGCAACGGTTAAAGCCAGCTACAAGGTTAAGCCTGCTGATGAGATCTCTATCGTATTTCCTCATCCGCCGCGTGATACGGAGGTTTATCCTGAAGATATTCCGCTGGATATAGTCTATGAAGATGACGATCTGCTGGTGGTCAATAAACCAGCAGGAATGGTGGTTCACCCGGGATTCAATAACTATACAGGTACACTCGTTAATGCACTGGCCTTTCACTTTGAAAAGTTGCCGCAGTTACCTGGTAATGAAGGCAGACCAGGTTTGGTACACCGGATAGATAAAGATACATCCGGCTTACTGCTGATTAGTAAAAACGAAATTACAATGACCAAACTGGCCAAACAGTTTTTTGATCACTCTATCACGCGTAAATATATTGCCCTTGCATGGGGAGATATCGATAAAAACGGTACAGTTACCGGCTATATTGGCAGAAGTGCAAAGAACAGGATTGTGATGGATGTTTACGATGAAGAAGATAAAGGCAAATGGTCGGTTACACATTACTCCGTTCTTGAACGTTTGAACTATGTTACCCTGATCAGTTGTCAGTTGGAAACGGGTCGTACACACCAGATCAGGGCACATATGCAGCACATTGGTCATCCTTTATTTAACGATGCCAATTACGGAGGAGATAAGATTCTTAAGGGTACTACGTTTACTAAATACAAACAATATGTAGCCAACTGTTTTGAGCTTTTACCGCGACAAGCTTTACATGCGCAGACATTAGGTTTTATACATCCAACTACTAAAGAATATATGGAATTTGAAGCACCGTTGCCGCCTGACTTTGATGCTGTACTGAACAAGTGGAGAAACTATATCGTACAGCTGTAAGGATAGATGCAACAGGGATATATTTTACATAATGATGAATTTGTTGCTGTAAATCAGCCTGTTCTGGAAGCCAAAAACAGAGGCTTCAGGTATGGTGACGGCCTGTTCGAGTCTATGCGTATGTCGGCCGGCAAACTCAGGTTTCCCGAACTGCATGCAGATCGTCTGCAGGCAGGTATGAATGCCCTGAAGATGGATGGCGGTATCTTGTTCGATACTTACTTCCTTAAACAAAAGGCAGCAGAACTCTGTAAAAAAAACAAGCTGAAAGATAATGTGAGGTTTCGCCTTTCCGTGTACCGCGACAGCGATGGTTTATACACGCCAGACGGCAATAAATCCGGCTATATAATGGAAGCTTCCGCTATGGAAGAGCAAAGCTATGAGCTCAATAGAAAGGGATTGATTATCGATGTATATGATGAAATTGTAAAGCCCGTAAACAAGCTCTCTAATTATAAGACCAGCAATTCTTTATTATATGTAATGGCCGGAATTTACAAAAAGCAGCATCGGCTGGATGAGGCTTTTATTTTGAATCAGCATGGTTTTCTCTGTGAGAGCATTAGTTCCAACGTGTTTGTAGTCTATGATAAGCAAATCTATACGCCAGCACTTTCAGAAGGCTGTATCGCTGGCGTAATGCGTAACGTTGTGATGCGGATGGCCAAATCCAATGACATTTCCATTATAGAAGCACAAATTAATCCCGAGGTTTTGAATGAAGCCGAGGAGGTTTTTGTAACTAATGCTACATCAGGCATCCGCTGGGTGATGGGCTATGGTAAAAAAAGGTATTTTAATGAAGTGACCAAGTCGCTCGGCACCTTATTGAATGCGTTATAGCTTTAAGCTATAACCGCATTCCTCTTAAAAATTCATCCACCAGCATTCTTTTTTTTCCTTCATACTGTACGTCCAGCAATTGGATAAAACCATCTTTTGCAGCAAACTTTAGAAATGTTTTCCCATCCGTCAAAAAGCCGCCCGCTGCGATGCCAGGTTCTGTCTCTTCATAAGCAGCTTTAAATACTTTTATAGTTTTCTCGTTCAGTTCTGTAAATGCTGTAGGGTAGGGACTTAATCCCCTGATTAAATTATATACCTTTTTTACCGGCTGGTTCCAGTCTATTTTGCAAAACTCTTTAAAGATCTTAGGCGCATGTTTAAGCTCCTCTGCAGCTATTTGTGGTTGTTCCTGGTAATTATCGTCTGCAATTGCCTTAACAGTCTTCAGTAGCAGTTCAGCTCCTGTTGCCATTAGGTGATCATGCAGATCACCTGCAGTATCATCTTCTGCAATATCCACTTTCGCAGAAAAGATCACATCGCCGGTATCAATTTCGTGTTTCAGGAAAAAGGTAGTGACCCCGCTTTCTGTTTCTCCGTTGATGATGGCATGGTTAATTGGTGCTGCACCACGATAATCCGGCAGCAAAGAAGCGTGAAGGTTGATGGTACCTTTAGACGGCATATTCCAGACCATTTCCGGCAACATCCTGAAGGCAACCACCACTTGTAAGTCCGCATTTAATGCTTTTAATTCTTCAATAAACTCAGGATCTTTCAATTTAAGCGGCTGTAATACCTTTAAGCCTTTCTCTGCAGCATACTTTTTTACTGCACTTTCCTGTAATTTCTGACCTCTGCCAGCGGGCTTATCTGCTGCGGTAACCACTCCTGCGATATCGTATCCTGCTTCATATAAAGCAGTTAAGGAAGCAACGGCAAAATCGGGCGTACCCATAAAAACTATTTTCATCGAAGTGTGTTTTTTAAGCAAAATAACTAAAAATTTAACGCATATTTTGCCTGATTTGTATGGTTCAGACTCCAGAAGAGATTAAAGAAAGTGGTTTAGTGTATGTGACCGACAATATGCCTGGTATTTACAGGAAGGGAAAACCTGGAAAATTTTATTATACAGACAAAAACGATCAGAAAATAACAGATGAAGCACAACTGGCGCGGATCAAGGCGCTGGTATTACCACCGGCATGGACCAATGTGTGGATCGCTTCAAAAAAGAATGCTTATCTGCAGGCTACCGGACTGGATGTAGCGCAGCGTAAACAATACCGTTACCATCCAAAATGGACCTCAAGAAGATCCGATCATAAATATTTCAGGTTGCTGGAATTCGGGAAAGCTTTGCCAAATGCAAGGAAGCAGATTTCCAAGGACCTGAAGAGAAAGGAATATGATGAGCAGAAAGTACTGGCCATTTGTGTGGAAGTGATGCAAAAAACCCTTATCCGCGTAGGTAATGAAAATTATGCTCAATTATATGGCAGCTACGGCTTGTCGACTTTAAGAACCAAACATGCTAAAGTTGAGGGAAATACCCTTAAACTTAAATTTGTAGGTAAAAAAGGCGTGAAGCAGGAGGTAGCGTTGAATGATAAGAACCTTGCAAAAATGGTAAAGAAGTGCATGGAGATACCCGGACAGGATTTATTCCAGTATTATACCGAAGGCAAAGAACACAGGGGTGTAGATTCAGGCAAAATCAATAACTATATCAGGGAAATTACCGGCAGCGACTTCACCGCTAAAGATTTCAGAACCTGGGGAGGCACCTTAGAGGCCTTACGACAGCTGGCGGTCTGTTCCTGCAATGTGGAAGAAGAGCGTCCCAAGAAAAAGGTAATTGTGCAGGTGCTGGATTGTGTAGCCAGCAAACTAGGGAATACCCGTGCTGTTTGCAAAAGTTCCTATGTTTATCCCTTATTGCTGGAGGCCTTCGAAAATGACCAGCTGGCAAAATATCTCAAAAAAATACATACCGAAAAACCCGATTCTATCCAGGCAATGGAGAACGATGAAAAGGTGTTAATGAAGTTCCTGAAAGCAGCACAGAAAACTGTTGTGAAGGTACTAACTTAACTCTGAAAGAGTATTACGTCTAGTAAGAAAGTGGTCTGAAAGGCTGTTTGTTAAGCCTTTGGTAAATGTTCTGTAAGGGTTTGGTAAGGGTTTGGTAAGCCTAAAAGGCTTACCAAACCCTTACCAAACCCTTACAGAACTCTTATCACCTATAGTTTCATACCACTAACTATCACATTTTATCATCTTTTTAGTCATAACTTCCCTATAACAAAACAGGGTCGTATCTTTTGGATACGACCCTGTTTTGTTATAGGGATTGTTGAAGAATTAGGGGTTAATCCTGTTTAGGTGCTTTTTTAATAGGATCTACCGGTTGCTCTTCGCGTTCTCTCTGTTTAGCGGGATTTTTAAATTCAGGCTCGTCCTCTGTATAATCCTTATCTTCCGGTTTCTTCACCGCCTTATCTCCGGGATCTACCTTAGGTTTGATTTCTTCAAAGTTGCTACTCGGCTTTTTATTTTTTTCTTTCTGTTCCTCGTTCATGTCCATAGAATTTAATGATCAGGGATACAACAAGTATTTCTTACGCATTGTTTTATATTGACTCAAACCAGGTTCCCAGCTTGCTCTGATCTCTTTTTCAGATTTGCCTGCAATGATTTGTTCCTTAAGGCTATATGCTCCTGCAAGTTTATCGAAGTTACCCATTTGTTTACTCAACTTCAAATTGAAGAAGTCGGCCTTATTCGGATAAGCTTTATATAGTTCAATCAGCCATTTCAGGTTTAGTGTTTTATCATTTCTGATTTTCTCCACATCATAATTTCTGAGATCCAGACCATAACAAGCCTGATTCTGGTGTAAAGGCGTCTCTGCCATTCCTTTAATACTTACCGGAGTAAAAGAAAAACTGTATTTCCCTTTCAACGCTGGTGCACCCAATACAGTAAAAGGAAATTGTGTTCCGCGCCCCTGACTCAGGTAAGTACCTTCAAACAGGCATAGCGTAGGGTAGAGCAAAATAGATTGCTGGGTATTTAAGTTTGGTGAAGGTTTCACAGGTAAATCATAGGCCATATCATGAGTATAGTTTTCTACCTTGATCACAGTGATTTTGCATTTCAGCTTATTTTTCAACCAGCCTTCTCCATTCAGCATCTGTGCATATTCTGCAACTGTCAAACCATGAACAATTGGAATGGGATTGATGCCCAAGCCGGATACGAGTCTCGGATCCAGTACCGGGCCGTCCACATAAAATCCATTTGGATTCGGCCGGTCGAGAATCACTAATTCTTTTTGATTCGCTGCACAAGCTTCCATTACATGTTGCAAGGTGTTGATATAAGTATAAAAACGAACCCCTACATCCTGAATATCAAACACCATGATATCAATATCTGATAAGTCGGCCGCCGTCGGACTCTCATGTTTCCCATATAAAGAGATTACTTTTACACCAGTCTTCTCATCAACGTCATCGTGTACCGCTATTCCGGCACTGGCATTTCCCCTAAATCCATGTTCAGGCCCGAATATCTTTACAATATTCACGTTCCGCCTGAGCAGACTGTCTACTAAAGTGCTACTGGCTATTACAGAAGTGGGATTAACGACCATCCCTACACGTTTACCCTTTAGAACAGGTAAATATTTTTCAGTTTGTGCCGCGCCGGTCAGTATGTCTTCACCAGTTTTCTTTTCAGGAACTTCCGGAGGAGTTTTGTTTCCGGGGTTTTCCTGCGTAGACAGCGGGGCTTTACTGCGGTGTACTGCTATAGCTGGTTTAGGATTTCCGCAGGCCTGAAGTGAGGCCGCTGCCAGTAAATACGGGAGTATAATGTTTACAGTTAGTTTCATATTTTGCTGAATTGTCTTCAGATAATCATAAAGCTAACAAAAATCCTGCTAAGCGCTCAATCCTTAACTTTTCATATAAAAAAGGTAATCATAAAATGGGGGAAAATCCTGATCAGCTTATTTGATTTTAGGGCTTACAATTCTGTTAGCCAGGTCTAATTTCAGCGATCTGATTTCTGTCAATACGATTTCTGCCATTTTCCTTGCACCCAGTTCATTGAAATGGGTATCATCCATTTTGCCCTCCGGGTAGTTCGGATTTTCACCCGGTGCCAGATGGTTAAACAGCATCTTTGAATTTTCTGGTCCGAACTGCTGGAGCAGCGCCATGCTTTTTTTGCTGAGGTCAATTAATGGGACATGCTGTTCTTCTGCCACTTTGCGCACTAATGCTGCGTAAAGCTCATGTGTATCTTCTATCTGTCCGGCAAAATTAAATTTCCGCCTTGCAGCAGGAGTAATGAGTACAGGTTTGGCATTTTTTGCAGTTACATCCCTGATAAATCTTTGCAGGTTAGCCGTAAAATCTGTTGCTGTAGTATAACTGGCTTTGGTAGGCACTTCGTCATTATGTCCAAATTGTATCAGTACATAATCTCCTTCTTTCAGACTATCAGTTATAGTAGCCCATAAACCTTCCTTAATAAATGTTTTGGTACTGCGCCCATTTTTAGCGATGTTCTTTACCGTCACTGTAGAATCAAAGAAAACTTTAAAAGGCATTCCCCAGCCGGTCTCAGGATAGGCTTTTATTTCTTTTTGTGATAGAGTGGAGTCGCCGGCAAGGTATAAAGTGATGTGTTTGGGAGTAATGATAAAAGACATCAGTAATACCAAAAGGCCTGTAGTTAGCAAGCTGACTGCGCAGAGAAGTGATTTATTTTTCATCGATTTATTTTTGGCTTGGGATATAGTTTAACACTTTTATGTAATGCAATTTATATCAAATAAATAGGTCGGACAAGGCATGACCGAATTTGACCGGATTTGAATGCAGATTTTGTCAAGCTGGGAATAGACCTATGGATGATATTAGGACGATCTTTCATGACTGCGAATTAATTCCGTAATGGGGCTATGGCAACTCCGTGTGATTTAACTCAATTAAACTTCCTAATTCAAAGCACATAAAACAATATCCTTCAATAAAGGTTGGTAGGCTAGGGGTGCATAAGAATTTTCATGGGAGTGGATTGGCCTATCAACTTATGGACTTTATCAAAGGTTGGGTAATTATTGATCCTAAACCTGCCTGCAGGCTTTTGATATTGGATGCTGTTAATCAAATTCGACAGGTAAAACACTATAACAGAAATGAATTTAAATTCTTATTACAAGCCGATGAAAAAAAAGAACCCGAATAATGTATTATGATTTAATTAAGCTCTTGTAAGTTGGAAACCACTGGAGGCAATAACACTATTGTAAAAAAGAAAACTAGTATCAGGCTTTTAACTGAACCTCAACCGCTCTTCAATTAGTGTAATCCAATAAAATATTGCATTTTTACGGCTTAAAATTTGGGTGAGAAAGATTGAAATAATTTTTTTGCCGCGTTAATTTAGAAGACAATTTGAATACATCATATTTCATAGCCCGGCGTATTGCCATTAAGTCAGAACGTACCTTTTCAAAGCTGATCGTTCGTATTGCGATATCAGGCGTAATGCTTAGTCTTACGGTAATGATGTTGTCCATCGCTATTATAAAAGGTTTTAAGACTGAAATTCAGGAAAAGGTAAGGGGATATGTTGGGGATGTCAGGATTTTTAAACTGGATTTGAACAACTCCTTTGAACTGAGTCCTTTTGTGCCTTCTGCAAAGACACTTGCCTATCTTAAAAACAATAAAGATGTGGCTTACTTCCAGCCTTATGCTACCAAACCGGGAATTATCTCGGCTAATGACGAGGTAGAAGGAATAAATTTTAAGGGAATTACTAAAAGCTTTAATTGGGATTATATCAGTAAACACCTGGTCAGCGGCAGGGTCATCAACTTCGCAGACAGTATAAAAGCTACACGGGAAATCATGATTTCTGCTTATACGGCTAATCGGCTCAAGCTGAAATCAGGTGATAATTTCATCATGTACTTTGTGCAGAATCCGCCCCGGAAAAGACCTTTTAAGATTGTCGGGATTTACGATATCGGCGTAGAGGAGATTGATAAAAGTTTTGTACTGGGCGATATCAATATTATCAGGCGTTTGAATGACTGGAAGCCGGATCAGGTTGGTGGTATTGAAGTGAAGCTGAAAAATTTCAACAGGTTAAGTCAGGCTTCTGATGATATTTATGCAAACCTGGAGATGAAACTGAAATCTGAATCTGTGCAGGAATACTTTCCGAATATATTTACCTGGCTTTCTCTGCTGGATGTAAATACGAGGGTACTACTTATTCTAATGATGATTGTGGGGGTGATCAATATGATCACTGCATTGCTGATCATGATTTTGGAACGCACCAATATGATCGGTATGCTGAAGGCTTTTGGAATGACAGACTTCGGGGTGATGAAGATATTTTTATACAATGCCATTTACCTGGTTGGGATAGGATTGGTATTGGGCAATATACTTGGGCTCGGACTGGCATTTATTCAGCAGTATACCCATGTGTTCAAGCTCAATCAATCCAACTATTACCTGTCTTACGTACCGATTGAAATACACGTTTCAGATGTGGTATTGCTGAATATTGCAATTCTGATTATCTGTGTTGTAGTGCTTGTTTTACCTTCGATGCTGGTTAGCCGTATTTCTCCTTTAAAGGCGATACGCTTTAAATAAATCATCAGGTAAAACAAATCTGAAGGTTGATAATTTGCTGTAGTCCAAACGGCTTTTGCTGTTAAATAAGAAATCCCGGCAACCTGTATGGTCAGCCGGGATTTCTTATTATTATTACCGCCTTCTATTTCGCGTTTTTAACATATTTATCTAACCAGCTGTTCATTTCCCATAACATGTGCAACAAATTTTCTTTGCCGCGGTAGCTATGTGCTTCATAAGGCAGGAAGACAAACCTGGTCGTTCCGCCGAAACCTTTGATGGCATTAAATAAACGCTCACTGTTAATCGGGAATGTACCCGGGTTATCATCAGAATCACCATGAATCAATAGGATAGGTGTTTTGATTTTATCAGCATAACTGAAAGGACTCATTTCATAATACAACTGTGGCACTTCCCAGTAAGTACGTTCCTCATTCTGGAAACCGAAGGGAGTAAGTGTTCTGTTGTAGGCACCGCTGCGGGCAATACCTGCTTTAAAAAGTTTTGTGTGTGCCAGTAGATTCGCAGTCATGAAGGCGCCATAACTGTGACCACCTACGGCCATCCTGTTTTTGTCGCCCACCCCAAGGTCTGACAACTTGTTAATTGCAGCTTCTGCGTTTAATTGCAGCTGATCAACAAAAGTATCATTAGGTTTTTTCCCATCTTTCGCTACAATTGGCATCTCTGCATTGTCCAGTACGGCATAACCTTGCGTTACCCAATAGATAGGAGAAGCCCAGCTGATGATCGTAAAACGGTCTTTCGAACCCCTGATTTGTGCAGCATCTGCGGCCGAATTGAATTCACGCGGATAAGCCCAGATCAAAGTTGGCAGTGGTCCATCTTTTACCTTATCATAACCTTTTGGCAAATACAGATCTCCAGTAAGGTCTACGCCATCAGCTCTTTTATAAGAGATTTTTTCTTTCGAGATACCTTCCAGTTGAGGATATGGATTGCTGAAATCGGTCACCTGCTGGTCGCCTATTCTCAATACCAGGTTCTTGATGTAATAGTTCGGTACTTGTTTCTGCGACTCTCTTCTTGTCAGCAATACCAGTTTATTCAGGTCAAGCACATCAGCTACATATTCATATGTACCTTCCGCACTGCGCCAGATAATTTCATTTTTCTTTGTATTCAGGTCAAACTTCGCCAGGAAAGGAAGATCTCCTTTTGCAGAAGAGCCCACGGTATTATTCAGCAATAGTTTTGTGCCGTTTTCAACTGTCTGCACTACATGGCGACCATATTTGTTTTTTCCTGTTACAGGATCTCCCGGATCATTATAGGCATCCGTTTGGTTTAACTCATATAAGGTTTCCAGTTTGCCGGTGGTTGGGTTATAACGACTTACTTTTACAGTTTGTTTGCTTCTCAGGCCTTCCTGTACCAGTGCTAATGTAGCATCACCCCAGGCAGTTCCACGATAGCGGGTCTGTGTTTTGAATAACTCTGCAGGTGCTCCCGAGAATGGTGCTTTCAATGCATAAACAGCATCATGGAAGTCTACTTTTTTCCTGATCAAACCACTGTCCAGTGGCTGTGCCCAGGTAATTGTTGCATCTTCATCATCGCGCCAATCGTAACCTCTCGGTACATTCTGTGTATTGTCATATCCTGAAGGTGTACCTTCTGTAGAAGGTAGTTTTGCCAATACTTTAACCAGTTTTCCTGTAAGATCTGTCACGCTTACCGTAGAAGGGAAACCCCTTGAAGGAACCAGGTAAGAGAAAGGTTTATTGATTGTTCTTTGCAGCAGGTATTTTTTATCAGGAGATGCACTTACGCTCAGGTAAACAGCCGGTTTCCCGATAAGAGATGAATTACCGTTTTTATACTGCGTCAATTGTGATGTCGCAAAAAATGCGAAAAGCTGCTCGTCGTAGGGAGACTTAATCAGATCCTGAAAAGTAGCGCTTGGAGAAGCTTTGCCCAGATTCTGTTGTACCGTTGGTCCCTTAGGCATCAATGGTTTTGCAGGTGCTGCACTCGCAGGCTGAGTGGCCGTTCTGTACAATAATGTTTCACTGTCTACCCAGGTAATTCCGTTCCCAAGGACTACGTTGAGTGGCTGTTTGTTCACCTTCACCGCTTTCAATGCAGCAATGTCAATGATATACAGATCGACCCCTTTTTGTGTAGAATTGGTAAAAGAGATTTTCGTTTCACCAGGGTTCCATTCTATATTTCCTGCAAAAAGAGGAGCAGGGAGGCCAGTGATGGTCGCTATTTTCCCAGTTTTGATATTCTTCAGCGTGAAATTATTGATATAAATCTGTCGGCTCAGCGAAAAATTATTCGGGTTGATCCGCAATCCCGCAATACGGAATTCGGGCATTGCAATTTCCTCTACAGAAGGGTAGGAGTTACGTTCACTAAGCAGTATCCATTCTGCTTTGCTGTCAATGCTCACTGCTGGTGTAGGTTTAGCCAGTAAAAGGTCAGCCATCTCTTTAGGTGGCTGCTGGTAATTAATCGCGTCCTGTGCATATACTGCGGCAGAAACGCTGATTAAAAATAAGCTGAGTAAGGTTCTCTTCATTTGATGAATATTCAGGTAATTAGTTAATTGCTATAAAACTACAAATTCTATGTTCAGCAGCGGTTTTTGTAGTATCAAAATATTGATACAATACGTTATTTTAAATGTGTAAATTTGCAGCAATATCAATTTTAATAAAAATACTGTGTCATTAGATAAATTAAAACTAAGTAAGGCGCTGGTAACAGCAATGACTGACGCCGGGTACTTAACCCCGAAAGAAATCCAGGCGAAAACGATGTCCAGGATTCTTGGCGGACAAGATGTAATTGCTGTAGGTCCGGAAGGATCCGGAAAAACAACAACCTATATCCTTGGTGTTTTAATGCGTTTAAAATACACGAAAGATGATTCCCCTAAAGTATTGATTTTGGTGGCCGATGCAGATCGCGCTATTGCTGTAATCGATCAGTTTGTGTCACTCAGTAAAAACAGGGATCTGAATATCGTTGGTTTATATGGTACAGGCGGTTTAGAAGCAGAGATCAACGAACTGGTATTAGGTATCGACATTGTAGTGGCAACCCCGAACCGTGCAAGGGCTATTTATCTTAAATTAGGATTGAACCTGAGTAAATTGCAGACTTTCATTGTAGATGATGCAGAGCTGATCATCAAACAAGGCATGCAATTACCTGTTTGTGAACTGGCAAGAAGTGCAGGAAAATGTCAGCACCTGGTGTTTACCGAAGTGATCCATGAAAAGATGACAAAGATGACAGATCAGTTCATGAATTTTCCTACCGTATTGGAAGTAGAAGATTTCGGGGATACTAAAGCGGAAACTGTTGATCAGGTATTGTATCTGGTGCCAAATTATAAAACGAAAATTAACCTCCTGCATAACCTGCTGCGCGATGATGAGGTGTTCGACAAGGTAGTTGTTTTTGTAAATACACGATTGACCGCTCAGAAACTGACTAAAAGTATAGCCAGTGAAAAAGTGGGTGAATTCTCTATGCTGAGACCGCTGCATTTCGATGAAGATGGTTTTGATGATTTCGAAGATTTCAAAGAAACTCCTGAAGCCAGGGTATTGGTCGTTTCCAATGAAGGTACTGATGCTTTAGATCTTAACGGCATTCCTTTTATATTTCATTTTGAACTTCCTGAAGAAAAAGAGACTTTCTTAAACCGTATTATTAAAAATAAGGCTGCGGAGCAGGAAATGGTTGCCATTACTTTCTCTACAGATATGGAGTTGGCGCAGGTGAAGAAAATTGAACAATCTATAGGGCAGAAGATTGAAATTGCAGACTTACCTGAAGAAATTCTGGTAGAAAAAACCGCTAAACCAAAAGGTCTGGATAAAAACAGGGTGGTGAAAGTGAAACCAGAAGAGCCTGCTGGTGGCGGTGCTTACCATGATAAAAAAGAAAGCAATACCAAAACATATAACTATGGTATCGGTCAGAAGGCCAAAATGACCATGAAGAAAAAACATTCTTAATTCTGCATACTCATGAAGCTAAGAAACCTAGAGTTTCTTAGCTTCATTCCAATATACATCCATTTCGGACAGCGTCATATCCTGCAATAGCTGGCCGTTTTCTTTCGCTTTCTCCTCTAAGTACTGGAAACGTTTGATAAATTTTTTATTTGTTTTTTCCAGTGCATTTTCCGGGTTGATGTTGATGAAACGTGCATAATTGATCAGAGAAAATAACAGGTCGCCAAATTCAGCTTCCGCTTTTTCTATGTCTATCGCTGCATTGTCTACCACATTATATTCGTTTTTGAACTCTTCCAGTTCTTCCTCTACCTTTTCCCATACCTGTGTTTTATTTTCCCAGTCGAACCCGATACCTCTTGCTTTTTCCTGGATACGGCTGGCTTTAACCAATGCTGGTAATGAGGCAGGCACCCCGCCTAAAACAGATTTATTTCCTTCTTTTAACTTGATCTGCTCCCAGTTTCGTTTTACGTCATGTTCATCCTGAACTTCTACATCACCATAAATGTGCGGATGGCGGTTAATCAGCTTATCACATACGCTGTTTAATACATCCACAATGGTGAAGTCGTTTGTTTCTGAAGCTATCCTTGCATAAAAAACCAGGTGCATCATCACGTCTCCCAGCTCTTTCTTTACCTCGGTAAGGTCACCTTCCATAATGGCGTCAGACAGTTCATAGGTTTCTTCTATCGTTAGATGACGCAGACTTTCCATCGTTTGTTTCCTGTCCCAGGGACATTCGTCTCTCAGTGTGTCTAATACTGTTAATAGTCTGGTGAAGGCTGTTGATGGATCTGATGCTGATACAGGAGGGATATGGTTAGGCATAAATAAGAATTTGAGAGTGCTAAAGTACCAAAGCCATTTTATTAAAAAGAATTAAAAACTATATGGCTTATAATCAGATGACTAATTAAAAATAGGGTTGTATTAAGAATTAAATAACAGTAAATTATGAGCGGTTGCCCTGGTTCAGAATTTTTAATACACGTTAATCTCTTCGCATATAGCTATAATAATCAGTGCTTTATTGCCCTTTATATGCTGTTGATCTGTTAATTTATTCAAATTACGGAATATAAAAACATTTAATCTGTTGATTATAAGTTGTTTGTGTATTATTGTATTTGACATCAAAATAGTTACATTTGTGAGTAATAATTTTACTGCATGTAATATTAAATTTACATCGTATAATTACTTTTGTAAGCACAACATTGATTCACATCTACGCCTTGAAAATATGTTTATGATTTACGCTCATTACTAATTTATGTTTATACGAAAGAAACGCGACTAAAAGGCTTTAATTCCGCTCTCAATCAGATCATGAGTAATCAATACACATGTATTGCTCAGGTATTCTTATTTCCAACGGAATTTTATTTTATTATTTGAATCTGATCCTGCAGAAGGGGGATGGGGGTATGCGCATAATTTTTAATTATGGCTTTCTCCTGGTTTTTTGTCTCAGATCAACATTATACAATCGATACACCAATATATTAACGTTATCTCATGAATAAAAGAGTAATGCAATTTGCTGTGCTCATCGGAATGTTTACAGCATTCGGTGCGAAAGCTCAGGTAGGTATAGGTACTAATGCTCCTGACGCTAGTGCTCAACTTGAAATTTTATCCACCTCTAAAGGTTTACTTATTCCAAGACTGTCATTACTTCAACGTAACGATATCAATAACCCTGCCAATGGTTTGCTGATCTATCAGACCACCAACTCCGCAGGCTTTTATTATTACAATAACGGACAATGGCAAAAGCTGGTCAATAATTCAGAAATAACTTCCGGAGGCGGTACAGGTACCAGTGGGAATACTATTCTAAATGGAATTACCGCCCCTGCTACCAGTTTAGGTGCAAATGGAGATTTTTATCTGAACACTGCAACGAGCACTTTATTTGGTCCGAAAGCCAATGGAGTATGGCCGGGAAATGGTACAGTACTGATTGGTCCAAAGGGAGATTCGGGGAGCGGAATACCCGCAACGGGGAAAACTGTTACTTCCCCGGGAACAATTGCCATCATAGGTAAAGAGTCGGTATTAACGGATTTGAGTCTGGATGTTGCAGATAATGCCATTACATCTGAAAAGATTGCAGATGGTACCATCAGAAATGTGGACTTAAACAAGACGACTATTCCATTGAGTGGATTTGGGATACCAACAAAAAATATAGCCCTTGGTGGTTTTTTACTTAAAAATCTTGGCGATCCTGTCGCTGCACAGGATGCTGCTACAAAAAAGTATGTTGATGCGCAGATTCTTGCTGCTGTAAACGGAGGAGGGGGCGGAACACCAATCCTGAGTTTCGATGCAGCTTATAACCTGTCTATAAAAAATGGTAATTCAGTAAGTCTTGCCGATTTAAATCAGTCGTTAAGTCTTGCCGGTACGGTTTTATCTATCTCGGGACCAAGAAACAGCCATGTTGATCTGGCTTCTATAGTTGGTGGTAGCGGTACAGGGAGTGGTATTGTAACACATGATGCTACATTAACTGGTTTAGGAAATACTGCTAGTCCGCTGGGATTAGCTGCTACAGGCGTAACTGCCGGTACCTATTCTGCAGCAAATATTACTGTTGATGCAAATGGGCGGATTACTGCTGCGGCCAATGGTACAGGAGGAAATGGGAATACCGGAACTACTGCTATTGCAAATGGCGGTACAGGAGCAACTACTGCAGCCGGTGCAAAAACAAACCTGGGTTTAGGTAATGTTGATAATACTTCCGATCTGAATAAACCAATAAGTACAGCTACGCAGGCCGCTCTGGCCGCAATTGTGGCAAGCGGCACACCTGATGCAACAACTCTGGCCAAGGGTAAGGTGCAGCTTGCAGGGGATTTAACAGGCACAGCAGAAGCTCCTCTTGTTGCCAATGATGCTATTACCTCAGATAAAATTAAGAACGGCAGCGTAACCGATGCGAAAATTGAAAGTGTAAGCGGCTCAAAAATTACTGGTATTGTTCCCATAACCAACGGCGGTACAGGTGCAACAACACCTGAAGGTATTAAAATCGGTCTGGGTTTAGGTAATGTTGATAATACTTCCGATCTGAATAAACCAATAAGTACAGCTACGCAGGCCGCTCTGGACGCAATTGTGGCAAGCGGCACACCTGATGCAACAACTCTGGCCAAGGGTAAGGTGCAGCTTGCAGGTGATTTAACAGGCACGGCAGAAGCTCCCCTTGTTGCCAATGATGCTATTACCGCAGATAAAATTAAGAACGGCAGCGTAACCGATGCGAAAATTGAAAGTGTAAGCGGCTCAAAAATTACGGGTGTTTTACCTGTAGCGAGTGGCGGTACAGGTGCAACTACTCCGGAAGGTATTAAAGCCGGTTTAGGTTTAGATAAGGTCGACAATACTTCCGATCTTTTAAAACCTGTAAGTACTGCTACACAAGCTTTACTTGATCTAAAAGAGGATAAAGCAAATAAAAGCACCAGTATTACTATAGATGCGGCTTCAAATGAAAAATATCCAACAGTAAATGCGGTAAAAAATTACGTAGATAACTTAAGTGGTGGGGTTGATGCAACTACAGCGGTTAAGGGAAGGATAATGCTTGCGGGGGATCTTGCAGGTACTGCTGCTGCACCTACTGTTAAAACAGTAGGCGGTGCAAATGCAAGTGATATCAAAACTGGAGTTGACCTTGCCAATGCTGCTACGGCTCAGAATATAGCCGGAACCATTGTGAAAAGAGATGGTTTGGGGAATATTGAGGTAGGTACTGTTACTGGTAACCTGAATGGAAATGCGGCAACCGCCACAATTGCAGGTTCAGTAAGTGGAACAGTTCAGGTACCAAATGGTGGAACGGGAATCACTTCTTACAGCCCCGGGAATTTCATCAACGCACTTGATGCGACAACTTTACAACAAAGAACGCCGTCCCAGGTAAAAGAAGACCTTGGATTAAACCTAGTAAGTAATACTTCTGATGCGGATAAGCCCGTAAGTACTGCGGCCCAAACTGCACTTGATCTGAAAGAGGACAAAGCGAACAAAAGCACCGATGTTACTTTAGCATCTAACTCCGATACAAAATACCCTACTGAAAAGGCGACCAAAACGTATGTTGATACCAAAGTTAACGAGGCGGTGATTGGTGCTGGCGGTGTTCCTGATGCAACCACTACCATTATTGGTAAGATTCAGCTGGCAGGCGATCTGTCTGGCATTGCTTCTGCGCCGACTGTGCCCGGATTGGCTTTGAAAGAACCGTTAATTACCAACTTACAGGCAGTAAGAGGTGGTACCGGAATGATCAGTTATACTCCCGGGAGTTTTATTAGTGCTGCAACAAGCACTACGCTTCAGCAGAGAACACCCGCTCAGGTAAAAGCTGATTTACAATTAGAAAATGTGAGTAATGTTGCTGATGCGCTAAAACCTATCAGCAATTCTGCTCAGGCAGCACTGAATACCAAGATTGATCTTTCTGAGAAGGCAGCAGTTAATGGGGTAGCTACTCTTGATGCATCGGGTAAGGTACCGGTATCGCAAATTCCTTCGCTTTCTTTTGCTTCAGTAAATGTATTCGGAAGTGAAGCTCAAATGCTTGGTCTTACAGGTGCACAAATTGGAAGTACGGTGATCAGAACAGATGTAAGCAAGAGTTTTGTATTAGGTGCTACACCCGCTTCGACACTAAGTAACTGGAAAGAGATTTTAACGCCAACAAGCAATGCTGTGACGTCAGTCAACGGGGTTGCAGGTCCGGATGTGATATTGACTAAAGCGAATATCGGTTTAGAAAATGTGAGTAATACCAGTGACCTCGCAAAACCGGTTAGTGCAGCTACAACTACTGCACTGGCACTTAAAGAAGATAAAGCGAATAAAAGTACAAATGTGAGTACTGATGGTAGCTCTGATGAAAAATATCCTACTGTAAAGGCTATAAAAACTTACGTTGATGCTTTGTCGGCTTCAGGATCGCCTGATGCCAGTACAACGGGTAAAGGTATTGTTCAGCTGGCAGGCGACCTGGGCGGAACTGCTGCGGCGCCTAAAGTTTTGCTGGTAGGTGGATCTGCTGCAACAGCTGTAAATGCAGGAGTAATTCTTGCAAATGCTGCGACTGCAGTAAACACAGCGAATACTATAGTTAAAAGAGATGCAAACGGTAATTTTATAGCAGGAACTATAACCGGTAATCTGATTGGTAATGCTTCTACGGCAACTTCGCTAAGCGGAACTGTTGGTGTAGCAAACGGAGGTACAGGATTGAATTCGCTTACTGCCGGAAGTTATTTATATGCTGCAACCACTACTACAATCGGACAGAAAACACCTGCACAATTGAAGCAGGATCTTGCGCTGAACAATGTAGACAATACAAGCGATGCTGCTAAACCGATAAGTACAGCTACACAATCTGCATTAGATTTAAAGCAGAATATTTCAAATATCAGTACCGATGTTGCTACGGATGCCGCGTCTGATATAAAGTATCCATCTGTAAAAGCATTGAAAACTTATGTAGATGGGGTGGCTTCTTCGGGTGCCCCTTCAGCAACCACTACCACACGTGGTGTAGTAATGCTGGCTGGTGACTTAAGTAATACAGCTGATCTGCCCAGGGTTGCTACTGTAGGTGGGTCTACTGCTGCCGCTGTAAATACGGCAACTATTGCAACTACTGCCGCTACCAATCTGGCTACGCCAAATACGATAGTGAAAAGAGATGCTACAGGAAATTTTTCCGCTGTTGCAATCACTGCGGGGACTTTCAATGGTAATCTGACTGGTAATGTAACTGGTAATATCACCGGAAACGTAAGCGGAACTGCCACAGGTCTTGCTGGCGTAACAGCTAATGGGATTCTGGTACGCACTGCTGCCGGAACCTCAACTAACCGTTCAATTACTGGCACAACAGGTGAGGTGACGGTTACCAATGGCGATGGTGTTGCAGGTAACCCAACACTGGCTTTAACCAGCACAGCTGTTACTGCTGGTAGTTATACTGCGGCAAATATTACTGTTGATGCCAAAGGTAGAATTACTGCGGCGTCGAATGGTGCTGCAGGCGGTGGTGGAGCAACTAATTTGACCTATACTTCTACTGCTACACAAAGTAGTCTTGCTTCAAGTACGGGTAATACAGTTGTTATCCCGGCAGGTTCAACCACAAACACCAGTTTAATGCTGCCAGCTGATAAAATCAAACTGGATAAGATTGCACCTATTGTTACACCTACTGATGCTGCAAAGGTGTTAACTGTGAATGCCACAGGTACTGCTGCTGAATGGGTAACTCCAGCAACAGGTGGTGGAAATAGTGTTGGTGCAGTAAAAGTATACCATCCAAGTAACTTACCATACTTTATGGTGAAAGCTGACGGAGAAGGCATTACCATCGTTCAAAGTGAAGGTCCTATCGCAGGAACCCCAAATAGATTTACAATAACTATTCCGGCTGGTGTCAATATGATGTCCCTAAGATTAAATGGTGATAATGCCCTATTTGGAAAAGCAGGAAGTGATGCTGCACCAGTAGTATATTTTAATATTAAAGATGGAAATACAGCTATAAATAATAGTGTAGAAGATTTTATGCCACCAGTAGGCATAACCTATTTAGATAGAGTAAGTGGAAATACAGTTCCCTTGGCTTTTAAGGTTCCTAGTAGTGCCGGGTACACAGCTACGATAAATGTAGAGAGCATTGGTGGAAACCTGCTTGTACTCAAACTTGTGCCTTCTATTAAGATCTACAGTTTAATGTTAGCTTTTTAAACTCATGCTGATAATAAATTTAAGATAAGGGATTCTAAAATGAAAATAAATTTATTTTACATATTTGTGCTTGTATTGATGACAATGTCGATCAATAGTCAAGCTCAAGCCAGACTTAATGGTAGATTTTATATCAGTGGGAGCTCTGAGACGCCTACAACTATAAACTCCAATTACTCTATTGAAGGTAAGTTTACAGATCCATTATCGCTGTATTCAGCCTCAGATGTAATGATAGGGGATATGATAGCCGATAGTCAGGGACAAACCTACCGGATTGATAAAATCGTTAGCCTGATTGGTGATCTCCTCGTCGTAGATGTTACTTATTTACGTGGAGCAACATTTGAATTCTCTACTTTTCCAAATGCTTATAGTACAGGGACGTTATTTAGACCTACCGGAAATGGCTACGCATTAGGTACTTTTGATCCGGAATTTACAAACGATGCATTAAGGGTTGCTGTAATCAATGCAGCTATAATGGATATTGATAAAGACATCCGCGGTTTCAAATCCGGCACGGATGCAGAAAAACCTTTAACTGCAAAAGCGGGAGATCTGTTTTATAACACAACAGAGAAAAAATTATATGCCTACACTGCTGACGGATGGGTTCCGGTAGGTGGTGGGGTCATTGCCAGTGGTTCGGCTGGTGAATTTCCTACTCCTGCGAAAGCGGGCGAAATGTTCTTCAATAAGGATGATAATAATACTTATATTAATAATGGGGTAGTCTGGTTCAAAATTACGACCAACGGATCTACACCTAGTGGAGCAATCAATCCAGATCCCTTAACAGGAAGTGTTAAAGAAGGTGACTTATTCTACAATATAGCTGACCATAAGCTTTATGTTTATAATGGTAACAGCTGGATGGGGGTTAACATTTCGCTAAAGCCCGGACAAATTTTTGTAGGTAGTGCTTCAGGTGTTCCGGTTTCTGTTCCTGTAACGGGGGATGCAACTATTACCAATGCGGGTGTTCTGGCAATAAATGATAAGGCTGTAAGTGATTTAAAACTTGATAAACTGAAAATTCCATTAAGTGGATTTGGTCCACCTTTGAATGATGTGCAATTAGGAGATGGTACGGATAATTTCAAAATTATAAATCTTGCAACTCCGTCTGCAGCATCGGATGCGGCGACAAAAGGATATGTTGATGCGCTACTGGCAACACCAAGTTCATTAACATTAGCCAACAATAGCTTTTTTGTTGGTAATGCTTCAAATAAAGCAGTTGGTGTTTTAAAAAGCCTGATTCCGATCAGTGGTTTTGACAGAGCGGCAGCAGATATTTCTATGGGACCTGTTAGTGGAACGGGTCCTAATTTTAAAATTATCAATCTGGCCGATCCGGTAGCACTACAGGATGCAGCCACTAAAAACTATGTAGACACCAGAGCTATTAACTTAAATAGCGTTCCTTTAGCAACTGGACAATTGCTGATAGGTAATGCCCAGGGAAGAGCATCTGCAGTAGCTAAAAATACAATCAGCCTTACAGGATTTGGAAATCCTACGGCTGATATATCAGCGGCAACTTTCAAAGTTACTAATCTCGCAGAACCTGTAGCGGCTCAGGATGCAGCGACCAAAAATTATATAGATACCAAAGTTATTGCTCCGGCAGGGATTAGTCTGGCTACGGATAACTTCATGGTGGGAGATGCCACAGGAAAGGGTGCTGGCATATTGAAAAATACTATTCCTCTGAGTGGCTTCGCTGTGCCTGCTGCGGATGTTTCGATGGGCGGTTTTGTATTAAGCAATCTTGCTGTTCCTTTAGCGGATGGTGATGCCTCTACTAAGAAATATGTAGATGACCTTTTTAAAACGCCTTCAACTTTACTAGGCTTGCCTAAAGGCAATTTCTTTGTAGGCAATGACCTGGGAATGGCCACTGCAACTACAAAGGTGCAGATCCCGGTAAGTGGTTTTGGCAGGGCAACGGCTACATTAAACATGGGCGGGGGCACGGAATTATATAACATCAGTTTCCTGAAAGATCCATTGCTGGATCAGGATGCTGCTACTAAAATTTATGTAGATAGTAAACTGTCTACTCCAGGAGCTTTAACCTTACCTGCTGATCATATTTTTGTTGGAGATGCTGAAAATAAAGCAATGGGTGTATTAAAATCTGCTATTCCATTGAGTGATTTTGCAGCAGCTACCAAAGATCTTGCTATTGGTAACGGAACTGCAAACTTCAAAATCACTAACCTTGCTGATCCTGTAAATGATCAGGAGGCTGCAACAAAAAAATATGTAGATGCTAAAGCAACATCTGCTACTACACCATCGGGACCAACAGCACCAGATGCAGCTACGGCAAAGGTTGGTGATATTTATTTCAACACGACGGAGAAACGTCTCTATTTTTACGATGGTACAGCCTGGGCACCAATAGACAGCAAATTGAATGAGGGAGAAATGTATGTCGGCAATGCGGATAAAGTAGCGGTGTCGACGGCAAAGAGTGCAATTCCGTTAAGTGGTTTCGCTAATCCTACTGCGCCTCTTTCTTTGGGTGACGGAACGATAAACTTCAATATCAACAACCTTGCAGATCCTGCGGCAGATCAGGATGCGGCGACTAAGAAATATGTAGATGCAGGTTTGATCGCAGCGACAGCAGCGGCTAAGGACAATCTGGGAAATCATGAAGCGACAGAAAATATTAAGCTTGCTGTTAACGCGATCAGTAACGATG
Organism: Pedobacter sp. MR2016-24; assembly: GCF_026239655.1. Classification (GTDB taxonomy): domain Bacteria; phylum Bacteroidota; class Bacteroidia; order Sphingobacteriales; family Sphingobacteriaceae; genus Pedobacter. The sequence continues at coordinate 71,197 of NZ_JAPIVO010000002.1, forward strand.
GTGCAAATGGTAAGGGCTTAACTTTTGAGGCTTCAGGGAATGCCACTTTTGGTCAGGATGTGACCATTAATGGCAACTTCTTTACACCTTCTGATTACAGGCTGAAAACGAATATATCCACGTTGGGTACCGTGCTACAAAAGATAGACCAGATGAGAGGAGTGAGCTTCGAGTATAAGGATCAGCATAAATATGCTACGGGTACAAAAATAGGGGTCATTGCGCAGGAACTGCAGAAAGTATATCCGGAAATGGTCACACAGGGTAAGGATGGCTTCCTAAAGGTAGACTATACGCAGCTTACGGGAGTTTTAATTCAGGCCATAAAAGAACAGCAGGACGAAATTGCTGAACTGAAAGCTGTGATGAAACATCAGCAGGAACAGATTGACGCCATTCTTAAAAAAATGAAATAAGAGATGGAGCTTAAAATTAATAATCAGCAGATATGAATAAAGCGATTATAGCAATAACTATGGGAATCTTGCTCTTTGCTGGAAGTAATTTGAAAGCGCAATTAAAGATAGGTTCAGAAGGGCTTTTTGTGCAGGGAGGAACAGTATTCAGTACGGATGGCTTAACGCTTGTTCCTACTGACGACTGGGGGATGAATAACCTAACGGCAGTGAAGGAGTCTTCTGTGGTGATCTGGCCAAAATTCAACAGTATTGTGCGGATGTACCGGTTCAGCAGACCAGTTACTTTTAAAGGGGAGGTGGCGATGAGTTATAAGGATGTTGAACTGAATGGTAACGAAAGTAAAAACCTGGTATTAGCGCATTCGAAAACAACGAGCAGCAATTACAAGGATTTCCTGATGGTGAAGGAAAGTGTTTCTTCTGCTACAGAACGGTATGTGGGACAACTGTTCACTTCAGCAATCGACTTCTCGGATTTGACCGCGGTGACAATGGAAACAGCTGAAGCACCGGAGAACCTGGAATCAAATAATATGATTACGCCCAATGGTGATGGGGTCAATGATTTCTGGATTGTGAAAAATATTGAACAGTTTCCGAATAATGAAGTAAAGATCTTTGACCGTGAGGGACGTATCGTGTTTAGCATGATTGGTTATGATAACTCATGGAACGGACAATTTAATGGTAATCCCCTACAGGAAGATACCTATTACTATATACTGACCTTCAATTCAGGGAAGTCTAAAAAGACAGGATTTATATCTATAGTAAAGGACAAATAAATTTATAAAAGAAGTAGTAATGATTAAATCTATATATCAAAAGATCGTTTTTCTAAGTTTTTGCCTGATCTTTTTGATGGCTGGTGCTGAGCCGGTGTCAGCGCAGCTCAGACCGCTAAGTACGCAGTATTATGAAAACCAGTATATCAGCAATCCGTCTTTTGCAGGAATGGACAAAGGGATTAATATCAACCTGAGTTACCGGAACCAGTGGAGAGCAATTCCCGGATCGCCGGTAACCATGAATGCAAGTGGTGATTACCGTTATGAAAAAGTAGGACTGGGATTCAATGCTTTTAAGGATAAAGCAGGTTTGATTTCCCGTACACGTATCACGGGAATGTATGCATATCATTTGCCATTGAATGGGGAGAACAGGCAATTGCATTTCGGTGTAGCACTGGGTGTAATGCGTGAGGCACTGGATAATCCAAATATTATAGCCATGCCGGATGATATGGTGGCTGACCGGTTTAGTCAGCGTAAAGGCTTTATAGATGGTGATCTGGGAATGGCCTATACAACAGAGCGCGTAACCTTGCAGGCTGCACTGCCTAATCTCAAAAAGTTCTTTCAGAAAGATGAAGAGAATACAATTGACGGATCTACGTATTTTGCTGCGGCCTCTTACAAAATCGGTTTAAATATGGATGCAGTAACGATGGAACCCAAAATCAGTTTTAGAGGAGCGAAGGATATCGATAATATATGGGATATCGGCACCAATCTGAAGTTTGAGAATAATATACTGTCTTTTATGGGGATGTATCACAGCGATAAGAGCTCGACATTTGGTGTAGGGGTAAAGTATAACAGATACACTTTACAGGGCTTCTATACCAGTCAGATGGCTGCACAGCGCCAAAATACGGGGGGCGACTTCGAGCTGAGTCTGAAGATTAACCTCAGGGATTATTAAGTTAACAAGAATTTTACAATTAATTTTTATAAATGTTTTTGAATGAACCAGTCTAGTTGTATATTTAAATACTCTAACCAATTATAATCCATATGATTACAATCGTACTAACATCGGTAGCAGGGATAGTGCTTCTTGCTCGCCTCCAAAAAAATGTCAGATAGTCTAAAAATGTCAGACAAGCTGATTAAAATATAAAAGCCTCCGCAATGAAATGCGGAGGCTTTTATATTTACTCTTGTTCTTCGAGTTTGATCTTTTTAGTGATGCGGTATACCTTTCGCTTTTTATTCGGATTTTGCTGATCACCCAGCAGGATGCCCCAGGGCTTTAATTCCTCAACCCTGTCAAATATAATCTTCAGCATAGCTAAATAGGGGATACATAAAAACATGCCTGATATACCCCAGATCATTTCGCCTACGATAATGCCTATAAAAGCAAACAGGGCATTGATTTTAACTTTTGAGCCGACTACCAATGGCATTAAAATATTACCGTCCAAAGCGTGAATGGCAACGAAAGCGATGATCACTAATAAGACCTTAGTCGCCCCTGCGGTAGCAAAAGTGATGAGTATACTGATCAGCAATGCGCTGAAAATTCCGATATAGGGGATAATGTTAAATATTCCGGTAACTAAACCCAGGAGCACTGCGTATTTTACACCAAGCAGGCTAAGCACTATGATCATCAGCACAGTCACAATCAGCATTTGAATGAAGAGTCCGACGATGTATTTTTTGATAATGTATTGAATCTGACCTACAATATCGCTCACTTTTTGTGCATGTTCCTCTTTAAAAACCCCTACCAGGAAGGAATAAAGTATCCGGCGATAGGTTAAAAAGAAGAAGGTGAATAATAAGAGAAAGGCAAGGAAAAGTAAAGATGATGACAGCGTCATCAAGGTAGTGGCCACGACTGTTGCGCTGGTTGCTACGGCACTGGTCGCGCTGTTTTTCAGATAGTCGATCTGTTTATGGGCGTTAACATGGAAAGTACCGGAAACCCAGTGCTGCAGATCTTCAAAAGAATGAATTGCCTGTTGTTTCAGCAATGGCCAGTCCTGCCCAAGATCGCTCAGCTGGTTCACCAGAAAGTACAATATACCTGAGATGAAAGCGATCATGACGATCACAGCGCATAAAGCAGCAAGGCTTCTGGAAAATTTAAGTTTATTCTCAAGTGAATTGGCCAGCGGTAATAATAACAATGCAAGTAAAAAAGAGGCGAGCATTGGAGCAAGCAGACTTTGTCCTAATATAGCTAGGTAGCCAAGGCAAATAAGTGAGAACAACACCATTGCAAGTTTGGTGTAAAATGGTAGAGAGATGTTTTTCATGTTTTGCCTGTTGGTCTTATGTGCGTTAAAATACCCAAATGCAAATGCCCTGCCAAATATTATCTGACAGGGCATTTGTGTGCTCAGGCTAATTGATTCTCATCAGCCTGCAGGCTATGATAATGCGCTTGCTTCATCTAAAATGGCAATATCTTCCATATTTAGTCTTAAGGATGCCGCTTTCGTCAGATCTTCCAGTTGTGCTAAACTGGTTACACTGGCAATAGGTGCAGTGATAGAAGGACGGGCAATCAGCCATGCTAAGGCTACACTTGCCGGCGTGGAATTGTATTGTTCCGAAACTTCGTCCAATGCTTTGAGTACCCTGAAACCTTTATCATTCAGGTAATCTTTCATGCCTCCGCCTCTGGCGCTTTTACCTAAATCATCCACAGACCGGTATTTCCCTGTCAAAAATCCGCTGGCAAGGGAATAGTAGTTAATGACACCCAGCTGATTGTCAAGGCAAATCTGCTCATATTCTTTTTCAAACTCTGCTCTGTTATACAGGTTATACTCTGGCTGGAAAGACTGATATTTTGGTAAACTCAGTCGCTTGCTGGTTTCGAGTGATTCTTTTAAACGTTCTGCACTAAAATTAGAAGCGCCAATCCAGCGGATTTTCCCTGCTTTTATGAGTTCACCATAAGCTTCAAGTGTTTCTTCAACGGGAGTTTCAGGATCATCGTAGTGCGACTGGTAAAGGTCTACGTAGTCTGTTTTCAACCGTAGTAAAGATGCGTCTATGGCTTCAGTTATATATTTTTTAGAAAGACCTTTTTTACCATCACCCATATCGCTGCCCAGTTTGGTAGCCAGGATCACCTTGTTGCGGTTATTGCGTGATTTTATCCAGTTACCAATGATGGTCTCTGACTCGCCACCTTGATTTCCCGGTTTCCATCTGGAATAAACATCAGCCGTATCAATAAAGTTAAAACCCGCTTCTACAAAAGCATCCAGAATTTCAAAGGACTTTGCCTCATCTATGGTCCAGCCAAATACATTTCCTCCAAAAGTAATGGGACTCACTAATAAATCTGTGTTACCTAATTTTCTTTTTTCTATCGTACTCATATCACGCTTATAATTGTTAGGAATAATCTAATCTCCATTAAAAACAACAATATAAGTCGCGTGTTTGCCGGTTTTCGTCGTGGATTTGTCAATTAAAGATCAACAGGCTGTTCTGTCAGTTTTACTGCACGCAGCATTTCTCTTTTTCCAGGGGCACCAGGCAGTTTTTCAATCTTTAAACCATGACTCTTCAAAGCACGTTTCAGTTTGCCGGTAATGGCATAGGTTACAAATATTCCGCCTGGTTTTAAGAAGGAACAAACGTGCCCGATCATCTCGTCCGACCACATCTCTGGTTGATGCTGCACTGAAAATGCATCAAAATAGACTAAGTCATACACCGGCGGCCTGCTAAATGCGGCTAAGGTGGTGAATGCGATTTTCAGCTCCAGAAAGGGATTCAGCTGAACAGGATCGACCATCGCTGCGGCATAATGTGTGATCAGGTTATCCCAGACCGCTGCGGGTACATACTGCTCATAATTTGTACTCGCCAATTCTTCTATACTTAAAGGAAAAGCTTCAATACCCGTATAGTTGACATTGACCTGCTGCTCTTCTGCAAACGCGGCAGTAAGCAGGAAATTTAAGCCCGTACCAAAACCAACTTCTAATATGGCTATAGGTTGTTCCGGAAATAGTGCCATTGCATGTTTTAAACCGGCGTCTATAAATACGTGTCTGCTTTCCTGCAGGGCACCATGTTTGGAATGGTAATGTTCACCTATAGTTTCATTGAAGAGCGTATTGGAGCCGTCGGCCGTTAGAGTAATTCGGTTCATTCCTCAAATTTATCTGAATTACTTAGATTTGCTTAAATTATTTTACATGGATATTGAAATACTCCGGGAATACTGCCTCAGTTTGCCAGGCACTGAAGAAGATCTTAAATGGGGAGAGAACCTCTGTTTCATGGTGGAGCAGAAGATCTATGTACTGGCATCGCTGGATACAGGTACGCTCACTTTTAAGTGCGATCCTGAGGAATTTGAAGAACTCACGGCAAGGGATGGTATACAGCAGGCCTCACATTTTGCTAAAACACAATGGATAACCCTGATGGATTATGATGTGATGGCGGATGGAGAACTCAAGAAAAGAATTGCAGCGTCGCGCTCATCTGTTATAGCTAAACTGCCGAAAAAAATACAGGAAAAGTATAGCCAGCAGGGCGAAGATAGCAGTAAATAAAGCTGGAAACCCTGCTTTAAATCATGTTTAGGTATGTTTAATCTCATTATTTTTTCCTGTTCATACGAATAGATTTGATTTTAAATAAATCAAGTTATTATGAAAAGGTTAATCATGTTTTCAGCAATGATGGTTGTTGGAATGAGTGTTTTTAGTCAGACGACAGAAACAAAATCAGCGAATGGACACGAATGGAGAGTAAGGTTGCGCGGGGTAGGTGTAATGCCACAGGAAAGTGCAGATATCAGCGTCATTAAAGGCGATGTGGACATTTCTAATTCTTTTATTCCTGAGCTGGACTTCACTTATTTCTTTAACAGTCATTTTGCGGCTGAACTGATCCTGGGAACGACCAGACATAAGGTGAGTACAAGGTTTTCAGATTTAACTGCTATAGGTGGTGCAGATGCGGCAAATATAGACCTGGGAAAGGTATGGCTTTTGCCTCCGACGCTGACTTTACAATATCATTATCCGGTAGGAAAATTTAATCCTTATGTGGGTGCGGGTATCAATTACACCATATTCTACAGCGCAGATCAGGGACCTGTAGTGAAAAACATAGAGTATAAAAACAAATTTGCTTTTGCTGCGCAGGCGGGTTTCGATTATGATATCAGCAAAAGACTGTTTATCAATGTGGATCTCAAAAAAATCTTCTTATCTACTACTGCAACGGTAGATGCCAGTAACCTGACCCCTGCAGGAAGTCCCCAGCTGGCTCCTGTATTAAGTAATATCCAGGCCGATGTTAAAATTAACCCATGGCTGCTTGGTGTGGGTATCGGCTGTAAATTTTAGTTGCGCTCTCTTTAAATAAGAAGCCGCTGCCTGTGATCAGGAGCGGCTTCTGTTGTAAAAGGAATTTACCAGAGTCTGATTCTGTCTTCTGGTTTTTTATATAATTTATCACCAGGTTTAACATCAAAGGCATCGTACCAGGCATCCATATTTACCGGTGCACCGATAGTTCTGAATTCTCCCGGCGAGTGCGGATCTGTTTTGATCAGCTGTGCCGCACTTTCCGGAAGGATATTACCTCTCCATACCTGCGCCCATGAAAGGAAGAAACGCTGATCTGGTGTGAAACCATCGATTTTTTCATTCGACTGACCCTGTTTAGTCATTTTAAATGCAGTATAAGCTGCATTTAATCCGCCCAGGTCACCAATGTTTTCACCCATAGTCAGTTTTCCATTTACTTTAACGGTATCAAGTACTGCATATCCGTCATACTGTTCGCCCAATGCTTTGGTTTTTGCATCAAATTTGCTGCGGTCGTCGTTTGTCCACCAGTTGCGCAGGTTTCCGTCTTTGTCGTACTGACTTCCGCTGTCGTCAAAGCCGTGCGACATTTCATGGCCGATCACGGCGCCAATACCACCGTAGTTAATGGCATCATCTGCATTTGCAGCAAAGAATGGGAATTGCAAGATGCCGGCAGGGAAAACGATTTCATTCATTGTCGGGCTGTAATATGCATTAACCGTTGGTGGCGTCATGCCGAAACGGGTGCGGTCAACGGGTTTGCCTAACTGGTCGATCATTTCTTTGTATCCCCATGCACCTACATTTCTAATGTTCTGGAAATAGGTGGTGCGACTAATTTCTAATCCTTTGTAATCTTTCCATTTATCAGGATAACCGATCTTCGGTACAAAAGCGTTAAGTTTAGCTAATGCTTTTTCTTTCGTTACAGCGCTCATCCATTCCAGGTTGTTGATCCTGATTTCAAAAGCTTTACGCAGATTGCTGATCAGTTCTGTCATTCTTGCTTTCGCCTCCGGCTTGAAATATTTAGCCACATATAGCTGACCCAATAATTCACCGATGGCGCCATCAGTTAATGACGACATACGTTGCCATCTTGGTGTTTGTACTTTCTGACCTGTTTGGGCCTGGTTAAAAGCAAAACTCGCCTGTACAAACGGAGAGCTCAGGTTCGGTGCAGAGTTTTTCAGCACATTCCATTGCAGGTAAGTTTTCCAGTCGGCCACAGGAATGTTTTTCAGCATTCCGTCCAGGCTCACAAAGAATTTAGGAGAGGAAACAAGAATGGTATCCTGACCTTTTACTTGTAGTTTTGGCAACGTGGTCACCCAGTTGATGTTGGGGGTTGTTTTACTGAAATCTGCTACCGTGAACTTGTTATAGGTTTTATAAGGATCACGCATTTCCAGTCGTGACATCTGTGCTTCAGCGAATGCTTTTTCTATTGTAAATACGGTATTTGCTTTTTGTTTAGCTTCTGCTGCAGCGCTACCTGTCAATGTAAACAAGGTAGTCATGTAATTCAGATAGGCTTCTTTGATCTTGAGGACTCTGCTGTCATCTTTCAGGTAATAATCGCGGTCTGGCAATGTTGTGCCGCCCTGACTGATCTGAGGAAGGTATTTTGTCACATTTTTTCTATCCTGACCAACACCGAAGCCGAACATAGGGCTACCTATTCCGCTGGTGCGCATCGTGATTACCTCGTCAATTACACCCTGAAGATCTTTGATTTTGCTGATCCGGGACAGGTCGCCTTTAATAGGAGTGTAACCTAATTTTTCAATAGTTACGCTATCCATCGCTGCTGAATAGAAGTCGCCGACCCTTTTCTTTACCGAACCTGCCGGTGCACTTTTATCTGCCGCGGCATCTTCCACCAGCGTTTTTACTGCATTTATATTAAAATCACGAAGCTCGTTGAAGCTACCCCAGCGTGTTTCTTTTGCAGGTACAGGATTTTTTTTGATCCAGTTTCCGCTGGCATAAGTATAAAAATCATCTCCGGGTTTTACGGTGAGATCCATATTGGTAGGATCTATGAATTTTTGAGGAGCTTGCTGGGCGAACGAAGAATAGCTCGCAGCCACAATCCCTAAAGCTGCGAAGTAGCTTTTCATGTGTGTGAAGGTCATTATTTATAAATTAAGGTAAATTATAGCGCGTCAATTCCTGATGAACGTATGCCGCCTAAAGGAACACATAACTGTGCCGGTAAACATGATCTTGTTCAGGTAAGAATTGACAGGGGTTGAAATTAAGTAATACAGCTTAAACAATCGTTGTCTAATGAAAATATTACTTATTGAACCAATAGTAGATTTTGGTTAATCCCAGTTTTCTGATGATCATTCCTGTAATCGAATATATTTTAATAGATCCCATGACTAGATAAATTATACTGTATTAACATATTTTAACATTTATTATTGTGTTGGTCTTACTATATATGTTATATAGTGTCAATTGTCCAAACAGGTAATTGAGCCAATGCAGGCGATTTACTATATTTGGCGCATCAACTTAAATCCCGGATATAAATGGCTGAACTAAAATTTTTTACAGAACGCTTGAAGTTAAGATTAGTGGAGATGGCAGACCTGGAGTCTATTCATATGTTGCACCATCTTGCAGAAACAGATCAATACAATACCTTAGGCATACCTAAAGATTTAGAAGAGACAAATATAATTGTGGATGGCTGGATCAATGACCATCAGAAAAAAACGATCAAGAACTACACATTTGCAGTAGAGCTGGAAAAAGGAGGTTTTATTGGACTAATCGCATTGAAGTTATCTTCTTTGAAGTTTAACAGTGCCGAGGTATGGTACAAAATCAATGTGGATTACTGGAACCAGGGATATGCTACTGAGGCGATCAGGGCAGTAATCAGGTTTGGTTTCGACCGCTTGAAACTACACCGTATCGAAGCAGGCTGTGCAGTTGAAAATTTGGCTTCTATACGTGTGCTGGAGAAAGCAGGCATGACGCAGGAAGGCAGAAAAAGACAGATCCTGCCGTTAAAAACAGGGTGGATGGATAATTTTGAATATGCAATTCTTGATGTGGAGTGGAAAGCATAAATTATTTTCCCCCAAAAAGCTTATTTTTGTAATTGAACCCGATACTTTAAAAATATAATGAGCATTTCTACGAAATACGATCCGGCAGCAACCGAAGATAAATGGTACAGCTACTGGTTATCAAAAAACTTCTTTCATTCTGAACCTGATGAGCGTGAGCCTTATACGATTGTAATCCCTCCGCCAAATGTGACGGGTGTGTTGCACATGGGACACATGTTAAACAATACGATTCAGGATGTTTTAATCCGTCGCGCCAGGATGCAGGGCAAAAATGCCTGCTGGGTACCGGGAACTGACCATGCGTCAATTGCGACAGAGGCGAAGGTCGTAGCCATGTTAAAGGAAAGAGGGATCAGTAAAAAAGACCTGACCAGGGAAGAGTTTCTTGCTTATGCCTGGGAATGGAAAGAAAAATACGGTGGGATCATTCTTGATCAGTTAAAGAAATTAGGGGCAAGCTGCGATTGGGAACGTACGCGTTTCACTATGGAAGAAGATCTTTCTGATTCTGTAATTGATAGTTTCATCCACTTATATAAAAAAGGAAGAATTTACCGCGGTATCCGCATGGTAAACTGGGATCCTGCAGGTAAAACGGCCGTTTCCGATGAAGAAGTAATCCGTAAGGAAGTAAATCAGAAATTGTATTATATCAAATATGCTATTGCTCCTGCAAATACAGGGAGCGCTGCAGGATATCTGACTATTGCCACTACACGTCCTGAAACTATTATGGCTGATGCAGCCATCTGTATCAATCCCAATGATGAGCGTTATACACACCTGAAAGGTAAATCTGTGTTTGTACCGCTGATCAACAGGGAAATTCCTGTAATTGAGGACGAATATGTAACGATGGATTTCGGTACAGGCTGTCTGAAAGTAACTCCGGCACATGATCTGAACGATTATGAACTGGGTGTGAAACATAAATTGCCTGTAATTGATATCTTAAATGATGATGGTACTTTAAATGAACTGGCTGTAATCCTGGTGGGTGAAGACAGGTTCGTAGCGCGCAAGAAAATTGCTGTGCTGCTGGATGAAGCCGGTCACCTGGATAAGGTAGAAGATTATAAATCTCAGGTAGGTTTCTCTGAGCGTACGGATGCGGCTATTGAGCCTAAGTTGTCTATGCAATGGTTCTGTAAGATGGATGAAATGGCAAAACCTGCACTGGAAGATGTGCTGAATGGTGATGTGAAACTGATTCCGGAAAAGTTTATGAATACCTACCGTCACTGGATGGAAAACGTGCGCGACTGGAATATTAGTCGCCAGCTCTGGTGGGGCCAGCAAATCCCTGCCTGGTATGATGATAAAAACAATTGGGTAGTCGCAAAAACGAAAGACGAAGCTTTAGAAGAATTTCTGAAACTGAAAGATATTGATGGTAATTTTACGGAAGAAGAAGCGAATGGCTTTAAACACCAACTGGCTCCTTTCATCAGGCAGGATGAAGATGTAATGGATACCTGGTTCTCTTCATGGTTATGGCCAATATCTGTATTCGATGGTTTGAAGAACCCGGGCAATAAAGATATCAACTATTATTACCCGACAAACGACCTGGTTACGGCTCCTGAAATCCTATTCTTCTGGGTAGCGCGTATGATTATGGCAGGACACGAGTTTATGGGCAAAAAGCCTTTCACGAATGTATATCTGACCGGTATTGTACGCGATAAACTGGGTCGCAAAATGTCTAAATCACTGGGCAACTCTCCTGACCCGATTGGCCTGATCGAAAAATATGGTGCTGACGGCGTGAGGGTAGGTATGCTGCTTTGCTCTCCTGCAGGAAACGACCTGATGTTTGACGAAAGTTACTGTGAGCAGGGCCGGAATTTCGCCAGTAAAATATGGAATGCCTTCCGCCTGGTAAAAGGATGGGAGGTGGATGATACGCTGGCTAATCCTAATGAGCAAGCTATTTTATGGTTTGAGAACCGTTTCAATGAGGCATTGGCGGAGATCGAAGATAACTTTAAGCAATACCGTTTATCGGAAGCGCTGATGACTACCTACAAATTGGTATGGGATGATTTCTGTGCATGGTACCTGGAAATGGTGAAACCTGCTTATCAGCATCCTATTGATCCTGCTTCCCTGAAAGCAACGGTAGGCTTCTTTGAAAAAATCCTGAGTCTGCTGCACCCTTTTATGCCTTTCCTTACGGAAGAGCTTTGGCATGATGAATTGTTCGGGGAGAAAGGTGAAATGGATTGTATTATCGTCGCACCTTATCCTGTAGTAGGGGATGCAGATACGGTGTTGTTAAAAGATGTGGAAATAGTGAAAGGGATTGTTGCTGAAGTTCGGAATATCCGTAATACTAAACAAATCTCTCCGAAGGAAGGATTGCCTTTGAGTATTAAGGTGAATTCAGCAATAGCTTACGACAAATGGCGTACGATCATATCGAAACTGGCGAATGTTACCGGGATTGATATCGTGAGTGATAAGGTATCTGGTGCGTCAGCTTTCATGGTGGGTAAGGACGAATTCTTTATTCAGCTGAATGAAACGATTGATGTAGAGGCGGAGAAGATACGCTTGAATGCTGATCTGGTTTATCTGCAGGGTTTCCTGAAGGCAGTAGATGCGAAATTGGGTAATGAAAGGTTTGTGCAGAACGCTAAACCAGAAATTATTCAAAATGAGCGCAATAAGAAAGCTGATGCTGAAGGGAAGATGAAGATTATCCTGGAGTCTTTACAAGCTTTGTAAAAAAACGGGGAGAGGGGTATGCTGTCTGGAATATTCGCCTGAAGGGGCGAACAATCCTAGGACAGCATACCCCTCTCCCCGTTTTTTTCGTACTCACATGTGTATCCACGGCCCGGGATGATGCAACATATCCAGTTTCAGATAAGGCTTTTAGGGGAGGGTGCGTCCGGTATGGCGCATATTAGTATAGCGGTATATAATTGTTGGTATCAAAATGTGTAGGTATTTTGATCTATAGAGGTAACGGTATATAGGTGTGCAGATATATAGACGTAAAGATGTATAGGTATATATATGTTAATTGTTCTGTCTAGGAGATGTGCATATGGAATCATTATTTACCTTAATCGTGGGTTGGTGTAGGGGCGTTTTAATGAAGGTTTTTATGATTGATTTGCTAGGTTGATTTTGAGCTGTATCTGGTTGCAGTCTGTAGGTAGGAGATAACGTGAGTTAGTGGTTTAAGAAAATAAATTATTGCTGTAGACAGGCATTCCAAGGTTCCTTCAAAGCTTGGGCAGCCTGGAAACAGCATCATTTATTTTACAGATCAGGATGAACTTATAGAATATGAAGCGATTTAAAGATCTGCGTACAGCGGCAACTCTTCGAAGAACAGGAAACTGGAAGCAAGGTGATCAATCTGAGCATAACAATGTACCAAACCATTGGTTACCACCAACCACTTTGCTTTGTGTACAGAATTGTATCTGGATGCCTGGTCGAACACCGCCTGAGACATCTTTACTGACGGTGCTTTGCACTCGATCACCATGATGCGCTGTCCTGAGGTATTGAAGATGACGATATCTGTACGCTTCTGCCGGTCGTTTAAATTGAGACCTGCTTCAATCTGGATGAGTGACTTCGGAAATTTCTTTTCTTTAATCAGGTAGTGGATAAAGTGTTGCCTTACCCACTCTTCGGGAGTTAATACCAGGTGTTTCTTTCTTACTTCATCAAAGATAAAGTACTGCTCTGCTTTCATGGTTATTTTGAAAGGGTGATGCGGTAGATTGAGTGCTGTGGGTATAAAAGCCATTTGTGCAAAAATAACCTTTAATAATTAGTTTTTAGCCGTTACATTTGGATAATTATATGAGTGCTTCCGATATTATAAAAGACATTAAAGCGAGAAAGTTTAAGCCAGTTTATCTCTTGCATGGCGAAGAACCTTATTATATTGATCAGATTATCCATTACATGGAACAACATGTGCTGAGCGATATGGAAAAGGGCTTTAATCAGACGGTATTATATGGCAAGGATACGGATATGGCTACGATCTTAAATGCGGCGAAGCGCTATCCGATGATGTCAGATTATCAGCTGATCGTGGTGAAGGAAGCGCAGGATCTTAAATGGGCTAAAGAAACGGAGGGGAGTAGTAAGGAAGCTGAGTTTGTTCAGGCTTATTTTGAGAAACCACTGCAAAGCACTATTCTGGTGCTGGGTTATAAATATGCAAATTTTGATAAGCGGAAGAAGATCTTTAAGTCCATTACTAAAAGCGGGCTTGTATTTCAGTCAGATCCGGTAAGAGATTATAAACTGGCGGGATGGATTGAGGATCTGGTGAAAGAAAAAGGAGCAAAAATTGCACCGCAGGCAGCAGCACTGATGGCAGAATATCTTGGAACGGACCTTTCCAAGATCTCGAATGAGCTGGAGAAGCTGATGCTGAACGTGAGTAAGGAAACTACTATTGATACGGATCATATTCAGAAAAATATAGGCATCAGTAAGGAGTATAATGTTTTTGAATTGCAAAAGGCACTGGCGTCAAGGAATGTGCTGAAGGCCAATCAGATTGTTAATTATTTTGCTGATAATCCCAAAGCAAATCCGATGGTGATGGTGATGGCGAATCTGAATGCTTATTTCACCAAAATCCTGAAGTATCATTATCTGCAGCATAAAGGAGACGCAGCAAGAGAGCTGGGGGTAAATCCTTATTTTGTGAAGGACTATGAAGCTGCAGCAAGAAGTTATCCTATCAACAAGACCTTTGATATTATCAGTTTATTAAGGGAATATGACCTTAAAAGTAAAGGAGTGGATAGCACGGGAAATGTGACCGATGGAGAGTTGTTGAAAGAATTGATGTTCAAAGTATTACACTAATCTCTTTCCGTTAGCTTTCCAGGAAGGCGATGATATGTGTCAGCGCCAGAAGCAGGCATAGCGGACTATATAATCGCGTATCCATCTTTGCAAACCGGGATTCCCTGTATTTCTTTGACAAGCCAATATACCTGAAATCGCCTATGCCCCGCATCAGAAAAATGATACAGATGATGAGGACACCATAACGCACATATTCGAGGTCGATATAAAGATGCAGCCAGTGGCGATGTGCGAGATCTATCGCCGCAAAAAACAGCATACCGATTGCGACAGATACGGTAACTTCCATCGAAGGAATAAACAGATACCTTCCGTTTCCATAAGTAGGAATGACTACATCTTTCCAGGCAGTGCCGCCAAATGCCCAATAAAAATGAAGTCCGGCCAGCAGCAGAAATACTATAATATTGATAATGGTTAAAAAGGTGATCATAAAAGAACGAGCAATTGGATTTGGTTAGCCATTAAATATAGTTAAAATGTTTAAAAAGAAGATGTTGAGTTCTTTCTTTTTGCGGAAAATGGTCATTTGAATTTATTTAAGCTCTTATTGTTCCCCTTTTGTTAATTTTGGATCCGAAAGTCAGGTATATGTTTATTACATCGCTGATATCTGTCTTCATACATAAATTATTTACATAGATGAACTACTTCTTAGTCAAGTCAGAACCATTTAAATATAGCTGGGAACAGTTTAACAAAGACGGACGTACTTTTTGGGACGGTGTACGCAATTATCAGGCACGCAATAATATGAAATTGATGAAGGAGGGCGATCTTGTCCTGTTTTATCATAGCAATGAAGGAAAACATGTGGTGGGCGTTGCAAAAGTGGTGAGAGAGTTTTATCAGGATCCAACTACAGATGACACCAATTGGGTAGTAGTTGATCTGTCTCCTGTGGAGACGCTAAAAAATCCGGTTACCCTGGAGCAGGTTAAAGCAGAGGAAAGCCTGAAAGATATTTCATTGGTCAAACAAGGCCGCTTATCTGTGATGCAGCTCAAGGCAACAGAATTTGATAAGATCCTGGAGATGGGCAGCTAATAGCTGTCAGGATTGTAATCCAAAACAGGGACTAACAACAGGAATTTAAGATCTCTCCTGTTGTTAGTATAATATTGTTTATGCCTTGAAAAACAATGTGGTTTATGCCTGGTCTTTAAAAAACAGGGCTTTTAATTCGATCGCATCATTTGCGTCCATTTTTCCGGCAAGAATCAAACGCAGTTGTCTTCTCCTTAATGCGCCTGCAAATAATTCAATCTCATCTTCCGTTTCCGGTAATAATTCAGGAACCGGAATAGTTCTGCCGCTCTGGTCTACCGCTACAAAAGTATAGTAAGCCTCATTAGATTTTACGCGACTCCCCGAGGGGATATTCTCCGCCCACACATCCAGGCGTACTTCCACTGAAGTATGAAAAGCACGGGTTACTTTAGCCTCTATGGTAATTACATCCCCTAGTTTAATGGGCTGCTGAAAAGATACGTTATCTACTGAAGCCGTTACAACTATTCTGTTGCAGTGTTTTTGTGCTGAAATCGCAGCAGCTATATCCATCCAGTGCAATAACCTGCCACCCATTAAATTATTTAATGTATTGGTGTCGTTTGGCAGGACCAGTTCATTCATGATGGTGAATGAATTTTTAGGATTTTTGGCTTTTATACTCATAATTAGGGCAAAAGTAAACAAAATGTAGGGAATCATGTTATGCTAATGTTTTAACAACAATCAAACACATACCCACTTCATGATCAATCAAACACTAATTCAATATTTTCATTGGTATTATAACGACGAACAAAAACTATGGCAGAAAGCAGCGGCTGAAGCCAAAAATCTTCAGGATATAGGTATAACCGGCGTATGGTTTCCGCCGGCTTATAAATCTACTGAAGGGGATGATTCTACGGGCTATGACTGTTATGATCTTTATGACCTGGGGGAATTTGATCAGAAGAACAGTGTGGCCACTAAATACGGGACTAAGGAAGAGTACCTGCAGGCGATAAAGGCTTTGCATGAGCATGAAGTCATGGTGCTTGCTGATGTGGTGTTTAACCATAAAGCCGGGGGCGATGAGCTGGAAAAAGTGCCGGTGAGAAGGGTAGATGCAGACAACAGGGCAGAATTCACTTCTGATGTTTTTGAGATTGAGGCCTGGACAAAATTCACTTTCCCTGGCAGGCAAGGAAAATATTCTGAGTTCATATGGGATAAAAGTTGTTTCAGTGGAATTGACTGGGCGGAAGATTTGAAGGAAACGGCCATATTTTCTATCCAAAATGAATACGGAGAAGGCTGGGAAGATGTACCATCTGAAGAAATGGGTAACTACGATTACCTGATGTTTAATGATGTGGAATTTAGAAATAAAGCGGTAAGGGAAGAATTGAAGAGATGGGGAGAGTGGTATTACGAAACCTGCGGGATGGATGGATTCCGACTGGATGCGGTGAAACATATTGCGCCGGACTTTCTGAACGAATGGCTGGACCATATGAATGCGAAATTCAATAAGGAGTTTTTCATAGTAGGAGAGAACTGGGTGCTGGATGACGTCGCAAACCTGCGTAGTTATATTGACATCACGGAAGGCAGAATGCAATTATTTGATTCGATGCTGCACCATAATTTCTATCAGGCGAGCAAACAGGGAAGCGATTATGATATGGGATCCATATTTAAAGATACGCTTGTTGAATCTCATCCGCATCTTTCCATCACATTTGTGGATAATCATGATTCACAGCCGCTTCAATCGTTAGAGGCTTATGTGGACTTTTGGTTCCGTCCGCTTGCTAATGCCATGATATTGCTGAGGGAGCAGGGAATACCTTGTATTTTTTATTCTGATTTGTATGGTGCTAAATATAAGGATACGGATAGTGAAGGGAATGAGACAGATGTAGAGCTGGTGAGCATAGACAGCTTGCCCGAAATGATTAAGATCCGCCGCGATCTGGCACATGGCTTTCAGCGGGAATATCTGGAACATTCAAACTGTATAGGCTGGACGAGAGAAGGGGATGAAGAACATGAAAATTCGGGAGTTGCGGTAGTATTAAGCAACGGAGAAGAAGGAAACAAGAATATGGAAATAGGAAAGGGACACGCAGGCAGTATATTTATAGATGCCATTGGCGGAAGGGAAGAAGAAGTTACCGTAAATGAAGAGGGATGGGCAGAATTTTTCTGTAATGCAGGCAGTGTTTCTGTGTGGATTAAAAAGAATTAAGCTCTTTAGCTAATTATTTTTGGACAGTACTGATGGTATTATAGCCAACCAGTTCGTCCCAGCGGCTACCAGGTTTTCGGAAATAGACGAAAGTCTGGTAGTTGTTTTCAGTCTCCACAAAAGAACCTTCGAACGCAGCAAAGTCGGTGTTTCCGGTTGAATTGTTCCTCCATACATACTGATAATCATATACGCCCTGTTTTAAGAAAATATTTTTGTAATACTTTTTCTTAAAGGCATCGTAATCCATTTTATTTTCAGCTGTAAGCTGAAAGTTATTAAATCTCCCTACCACATATACATCTCCATCAGTCCCGGGAGGGGCGCTGTTCAGCGTAAATAATACGTGCGCGTAGTCACTATCCGTATCATTGTCTGTATTATCCTGATTCCTGATAAAAAAAGCACCATTATCGTCAATTTGCCTGGTATATTTAGGTGCATTCCCATTTATGTCCTGGAAGAGAACAATATGGTTCGCCGTATCGGTAAAGATATTCTGCACATGTTCAGCTTTGTAACGCAGGCTGCGGAAATCGAACTTTCTGAATTCATTCAGACCGGGAAAGTCATTCGCATTGATCTCATTGTATACCAGTGATCCTGGTTTTACATAAGTAGGCTTCGTACTGAGTTTTGCTGTGCGGGGATTCCCATTCTGCATCAGCAAAACTTTGATGTCGGTATAAGGATTCTGAATTGGCGTCTGGCTAAAAACGGTGAAGTTGATTTTCTGATTGCTGAAACGCAGGGAAACTTCATTGCTTGGTGTAACTTCCGTCGCCACATTGAGCTGGTTGCTGGTGATGTATAACCTTTGCGAGCATACCGGTTTGTTGATATCTCCGTTCAGATATACCTTTAACAGGTAATTTCCGGAAATTTTAGGTTTGATCTGATCATTTGGCAAAGTCAGCTGATAGTGGCTAAACTTTTGCAGCGTTTTGGAAGAGTAGGCATAATCAACAATTCTGTCTTCATTCAACCCGTCAAGATAATCCAGTACAGACAGGTTACTCGCTTTCCAGTCGTACGTACAATGCTCTAAAGTATACCAGTAATCTTTACTGCCTCCATTCAAATCATCAAATGAAAACAGTAGTCGCTCGCTGGAATTGAGCTGGATGACAGGAAGGGATTGCTCTTTTTGTGTATTGTAACACTGCACAGTTTTAATTTGTGCAGCGTATATTTTATTCTCGTAATCAAACTGATTTTGCTGTGCAAAGCAGAATTGAAAAGCATAAAGACATAAAAAGAGCAATCCTCCAAATTTATTCATCAGGCTGTTTCCAGTTCCATAATCTCAGCAGCAAGTGTTTCCCATTTGTCCTGCGCATCATCTAATAGCGCTTTAGCAGCGATATATTTTTTGTTTGCTTCCGCAAGTTTCACCTGATCACTGTATACTTTTTCATCAGCAAGTTCAGCTTCAATAGCTTTCACCTCCTGGTCCAGTACAACAGTTTCCTGCTCAATTTTTTGCAGCTGGTCATTCAGTTTTTTTAATTGCTGCTGTGTATTTACCGTTACCGGTTTATCTTCTGCTTTAGGTTTCACCTCTTTTTCTGCCGGTTTCACAGGAATACTTTTTGCAGCAGGGATTACCCTTTTGCTGTTCCATATTTCATATTCTGCATAAGTACCGGGATATTGTTTGATCTGTTCTTCTTCGATAAACCAGATTTTATTGGCCACATTGTCCAGGAAGTACCTGTCATGGGATACTGCAATAAAAGTACCCTCAAATTGTGTTAATGCCTGGATCAGAATGTTGACCGACTGAATATCGAGGTGATTCGTAGGCTCATCCAGAATCAGGAAGTTAGAATCCGTAGTCAGTGATTTTGCCAGCGCTACACGTGATTTTTCTCCCCCTGAAAGGACTTTGATCCTTTTGAATACGTCATCTCCTGTAAAAAGGAAACAGCCTAATATGGAGCGTAATTCGGTGTCTGTATGTTTTGGTGCAAATGCCTGCAGCTCTTCCAGGATCGTATTGCCTAAATGCAGTGATTCCAGCTGATGCTGAGCAAAGAAAGTAGTCGTTACATTATGTCCGGTCTCACAGGTACCGTCAAACTTTTCTACCCCTGCAACCATTCTCAATAGAGTAGATTTACCTTTACCATTTGCGCCGATCAATGCAATCTTGTCTCCTTTTTCGATTACAGCTTCTGCATTTTCCAGAATGTCGATGTTAGGATATCTTTTTGTCGCATTCTCGATCCTGATCACGTGTCTGCCCGAAGGTTTGGTGAACTTGAAGCTGAAGTTAACCGTTGGGTTGTCATCATCAACATCTTCCACACGCTCCATTTTATCTAAAGCCTTCATACGCGATTGCGCCATCTTTGCTTTACTTGCTTTGGCTTTAAAACGCTCAATCAGTTTTTCTTCCTGCTTGATTTTGGCCTGCTGGTTTTTAAATTCTCCTTTTTGGATTTCACCACGGAGTGATTTCTCTTCCAGGTAGAAAGTATAGTTTCCTGCATAAGTTGTCAGTTTACCTTTACGGGACTCTACAGTACGGTTTACTATTTTATCAAGGAAGTACCTGTCGTGTGAAACAATTACGATAGCACCTTCAAATCCGGCCAGATAAGTTTCCAGCCATTTAATGGAAGGTAAATCCATGTGATTGGTAGGCTCATCCAGTAAAAGGATATCAGGTGTCTGCAATAAGATCTTTGCCAGCATCACACGCATTCTCCATCCTCCGGAGAAAGTGTTTAAAGGTCTGTGCTGATCTGCAGTGCTGAAACCCAATCCTGCTAAGATCTCATTCGCCTTGTATTCGATATTATAGCCGTCCAGTGCTTCAAACTCCTGCTGTTTATCGCTCAGTTTGTTCAGTACTTCTTCAGAATAATCTGTTTCAATCTTTTTTAGCAGTACTTCAATTTCATCATGTATCTGGTTCTGGCGCTCAAAAGCTTCCATGGCCACATGTAAAATGGTATGGTGAGATTCATAAGAAAGTAAATCCTGATTCAGGTAACCAATTTTCAGGTCCTTAGACATAGAAATTGATCCCGAAGAAGGTGCATATTCTCCTACAATTATTTTTAAAAGGGTAGATTTTCCTGTTCCATTGGCACCAATAAGGCCAATTCGTTCTCCTGGTTTAATGTGCCAGTTCGCTTCGTCATATAAAGCACGGGAACCTATCAGGAATGTTAAGTCGTTTATCGAAATCATGTTGGGTGCAAAAATACAAAATTAAGCGCATTTTGTTTGAGTTATAATGAGTTCTGACCCGAATTATAAAAATATTACAGCGCTGCTACTTTTTTGAGCCAAAGCAGCACTGATCCGTAATTATGAATTCGCATACATTTGAATTCATAATTATGGATAATAATCTATCTTTGTGGCATGTATCGTCTCATAAAGCCCATATTTTTTAAATTTGATCCTGAAAAAGTACACCATTTTGTGGTTAAAAGACTGAACTGGTTTCATGATCGTTTTCCACTTGGTAAAACAATCCTGCGCAGCAGCTTCGATGTACATATCAAAGGACTGGAAAGGGAGGTGTTCGGTATCAGGTTTAAAAATCCGGTAGGCCTTGCAGCCGGCTTTGATAAAAATGGAGAATATATCGAAGCTTTAAGTCACTTGGGATTCGGATTTATCGAGGTAGGGACGGTGACACCTTTACCACAACCCGGGAATGACCTGCCCAGGATGTTTCGCCTGACAGAAGATAGTGCAATCATCAACAGGATGGGATTCAACAATAAGGGCGTGGATATTCTTGCAGAGCGTTTAAGGGTATTGAAAGCAAAAGATGCCAGCATTGTGATTGGCGGCAATATCGGTAAAAACAAAAATACGCCTAATGAAGAGGCAACGAGCGACTATGTAAAGTGTTTTGACCGCCTTTTTGATGTGGTAGATTATTTTGTAGTCAATGTAAGTTCTCCCAATACACCCGGGTTAAGAGCCTTGCAGGAAAAAGGTCCGCTTACGGAATTGCTGAACACTTTACAGCAGCGCAACAGCAAGAACAATATCTCCAGACCCATCTTATTAAAGATTGCACCGGATTTGACGAATGAGCAACTGGAT
This sequence comes from Pedobacter sp. MR2016-24, assembly GCF_026239655.1. GTDB lineage: Bacteria > Bacteroidota > Bacteroidia > Sphingobacteriales > Sphingobacteriaceae > Pedobacter. The sequence continues at coordinate 92,968 of NZ_JAPIVO010000002.1, forward strand.
GATATCATAGATATTGTAAAGGAAACGGGTATCGCCGGTGTAATTGCTACCAATACAACGATCAGCAGAGAGGGATTATATACACCTGCTGAATTAGCCAATGAGACTGGCGGTCTGAGTGGTAAGCCGCTTACTTTGCGCTCCACTGAGGTGATCCGTTATCTTGCTGATAAATCAGGCAGGGCTTTTCCTATTATTGGCGTAGGGGGTATCCATTCTGCCCAGGATGCGAAGGATAAGCTTGAGGCAGGTGCATCACTCGTGCAACTGTACACGGGTTTCATTTATGAAGGGCCGGGACTCATCAAAAGAATCTGTAAAGCATTAATTTAAGTTCCGGGGGGCGTCTGGGACGAATTGAGGTGACTGCAGGCTGAATATGACTTGCGTGCAGATGAATTGGGCGCTATACTGGTGCCTGTACCACAGTATCACCCGAGTCAGACTATAATCAGGTAGAATACTCCCCAAGCGAACCTGGGATCTGCTCTAGTTTTGCCCCGACCCAAAATAGCTGCGTCGCAGTGTGAAATTTAAAATTCCAGGTATAAAAAAAGAGGTTAACAATTAAGCTAACCTCTCTTTGATTCTTTGTGCAGAAAAACTATGCTCTTGCAGCAGCTGTAAGCTGATCTAAGATGATGTTGTTTTTAGCTAACTGATCTGTTTTAGGTTGTTTTGAACGGCTTCCTAATTCAATGTTTGTAGCTAGTTTCAAAGTTTTAACTTCTAAACGTGAAGTTGTTTTGTTTTTTCTGTCTTTTCTTTTTAATCTAGTAACTGCCATGGTTTGAACCTTTATTTTTTTAATTTATATAAATCTGGAGGTCGAGAGCGGATTCGAACCGCTGTACGAGGTTTTGCAGACCTCTGCCTAGCCACTCGGCCACTCGACCTGTTGAAATTCAGGCTGCAAAAATAGCAATTTTATATTAACATGCAATTTATTTCTGCAAAAATCTGCAAATGTCCGCACAAAATATTGCAGCAGATACCGCAACGTTCAATGATTCAGCTTGTCCCACTCTTGGAATTGTTATTGGGCGACCAATGAATTTTTCTACTTCCTCACTCACTCCCTGTCCTTCATTGCCCAGAATAACGAGCCCTTCTTTTCCCCAGTTGGTTTCATAAAGACTGTTTCCATCCAGCATTGCACCAAAAATGGGCATCTCAATGTCTTTCAAAAATTCAGGCAGCTCGTGGTAACTTACATCTACGCGGGCTAAAGATCCCATAGTGGCCTGCACTGTTTTCGGGTTGTAAACCTCCACCGTATGGTTGGAGCAGATCACATTTTTAAAACCAAACCAATCTGCTGTCCTGATGATAGTACCGAGGTTACCCGGATCCTGAACACCATCAAGTACGAGTGAAAATGAATTTTTTAAAGAATTTTTATCAAAACCGGCTTTTGCGGGAATAGCAACAACCGCCAGGACACCTTGTGGTGCCTGCAACGCACTAATCTTCTCCAATTCGGTAGTGTTTACTTCAAATAACTTTATATTTGAAGCTAACTTTGGAAGTAAAGACTGATATTGGGGTAAAAAATAGATACTTTGGATCTGGTAGCTGGACTGAATAAATTCTGAAATGGACTTTATTCCTTCAATAATGAACACCCCATTCTCTTTACGGTACTTTTTTTGATGTAACGATTTAATAAAACCTATCTGAGATTTTGAAAGCATATTCTATTTATAAAAAGAAATTCCAATTTCCCGCAATATTACTATTTATTCTTCTTTTTGTCACTGCCTGTTCTTCTACAAAATTTATAGAAGACTACCAGTCGATCGTTAAAAAGGTGGATATAGATAGCATTCCCAAGCAGTACGAAGAGGAATCTTTAAATTATATTCAGAAGGATATCCGTCCCGCTCCAAGGCTGGGGATCAATGTCGGCTTATACAATTTATTTTATACACTCTTCAAAACTAAGTCGGTCGGTAACCCTGCACCTGTATTGGACAGTACACTGGTGGAAATTTCGCGTAACCAGATTGAAAAATTTCTGAACAGTAAGGGCTATTTCAAAGCAAAAGTCAAATCGGAAATCAAGGTTAAAAATCAGCGGGCAGAGGTTGATTTTAAAGCGAATCCTGGTCCTGCCTTCTCGATAAATAAGGTCGAATATAAAATTCCGGATTCTGCAGTAAACCAGCTTTACCAGGATAAAAAAGCGATGTTCACGCATTTACATGAAGGGATGCAGTATGATGACGATTCACTCTCTTATGAGCGCGAACAGATTTATCAGGTGATGAAAGAGAACGGATACTTTGATTTTTCCCGTCCTTATGTGCGGTTTACGGTTGATTCTGCACTGAACGCCAGCAAGACAAATGTTGTTTTATATATTGATCAGCCGGCAAATAACGGTAAACATACCAAATACCTGATCGGGGAATCCAATGTAATTGTTGCTCCTTCTACAGACGGGTTTACAGATTCAGTAAAATTGAACCCCCGTATTTTCAGAGGGATCAGGTATACGGATTTATCTAAACGCTTCAGGAGAAATCCGATTGTACGTTATGATTTTATCAGGCAAGGGGAGGTTTATGATGTCAGTAAAGAGAACCTCACTTTTGACCGTCTGTATGAACTCAACGTGTTTAAAAATGTAAAAATAGAATATACGAAGGATAAAGACAGTGCTGACAGGGTGAATCCGCTCATTCAACTGATTCCTCAAAAGAAAATGAGCAACAGGGTGGAGGGGGAAATTCCTTTTAATGCGGGTACGATTGGCTTTACGCTGGGCAATACCTATACCAACAATAACTTCTTCAGAGGAGCAGAGCGTTTTGAATTTCAGGTTAAAGGCGGACTGCAATCAAGAATTGGTCAGGGTGTTCCCTTTTTTAAAGACATCTACCAGCGCGATTTCTCTATAAGCGCCAGTTTAGCCGTCCCGAGGTTAATGGTGCCGTTCGACATCCCTATGATGGGTAAAAACGGGATACCTTACACCACTTTCTCTACCAGTTACGTGTATGCACTACAAAAAGACTTTTTTGTGAGGCGGGTATTTTTAAACTCAATCACATATGAATGGGTGGAAACTAAATCCAAGTTACACTCTTTTACGCCACTGAATTTTGAATACAGATTCGGGGGATTGCTGGTCGATACTTCTGATACACCGAAAGGACAGGAAGGAAGAGATTTGCTGGCGGCATATTCTTACAATATCAAGCTGCTGGATAGAAGAGATCTGACGGTAGGGGTAAAATATGCCTATTCACTCAATGCCAACAAACTGCTGTTAAATAAAAGTTTTGTGTATTTCCGTGGAAATATTGAATTGGCGGGGAATATGCTTGATGCGGTCTCCAGGCTGACCGACAGAAAGCATAATCCTTCTGAGGGAGATTATGCGAGAATTCTGGGATTACCTTTTAATCAGTACGTAAGACCAGAAGTGGATATACGCTGGTATAAAAGTCTCGGGGTAGATAAACAGTTTGTAGCACGTATAAACGGGGGCGTAGGTTATGCTTATGGTAACTCTACAGCAGTGCCTTTTGAGAAGTTATTCTTTGCAGGAGGATCAAGCGGTGTCAGGGCATGGCAGGCCAGAACATTAGGTCCGGGAAATTATAACCGCGCAGAGCGTGTACCAACTGAGGAAGCACGAAAAACGCTTTATGGGATAGATCAGTTAGGTCAGATGCATATTGAAGCCAATCTGGAATATCGCTATGGATTAATTAATAACTTCTTCGGTGCAAAGTTAAAGGGAGCTATTTTTCTGGATGCAGGTAACGTATGGAACATTTCTCCTGGTAATCCCCAGCCGGAAACCTATTTTGATTTTAAAAATATCGGAAATCAGCTGGGTATAGGTACAGGGATGGGATTCAGGTATGATGTTCAGTATTTTGTATTCAGATTTGATATCGGTTTAAAGTTAAAAGATCCACAGTTTAAAGGTTCAGAACAATGGGTAATCAGCAAGTTCCTTGGCGGTGGAAGAGCGTTTAAAAACGAATATAAAATCGCAAACAGTCCTGATACCTATCGTTTCGTACAATATAACTTCGGAATTGGATTACCTTTCTAAAATGCCTTTTTAAGATTGTCAAAGATGGTTTCAAAGAAAGTGCTAAGGTTTAATCCGTTGCTATGGTTAAAGTACATAAATAACAGCAGGATGATCACTACAAAGATGATCAGCTTTCTGAAAGCAAAAGCCATAAAGATCAGCAGCAGTGGAATCACAACCAGCCACAGACTATTGATCGTATATGGGTTTAGGGTACCATCTTTTTTGTACACATAGAGCAGTTTGCTGTGTGTTCCTTTATCATTCTGATGTTTGATATAGACGAATGCAGATCTTTCAAGCTGCATAGGTAAAATAGCCACGCCGTCATTAAATTTCACGGGTTGAGTAAATCCACTCACCGAAAAAGTATACAACCCGTTGATGTTTTCCAAAGGCTGATCGAGTGAATCAGCGGCAATAATAGCCAGTTTGCTGTTCTTCAGCAGGCTCTCTTTTACTATAAAATTGTTTACATCTGCTTTTTGCGCAAATCCAGTGGCCGATATCATCAGTAGCAACAGGCAGTAGTATAATGTCTTCATATTATTCGATAGAACGTTTATTGTAAATAAGATATCCCAAATGTAACAAAACGCCGTTTCTTTTTATCGGGTCATCATATAAATTATAACTTAGGCTAACGGGGCCCAGCGGAGTGTGATAAACAAGTCCTGCAGTGCCGGCATAGTGGATTTTGTTGAACGTGCCCCTGTTTTTTACTTCCTGGAATCCATCCTGTTCAAATTGCTGGTAAGGCAAAAACAGATATCCTTCTACGCGGAGGTCCAGATTTCTGCGGAATTTATAGACATTTTTTAATCCACCGGCTACATAAGTCCTGGCCCTGAACTTTTCCAGAAATAGTGATCTGCTGTCTTGTAGCGGATAAAAAGCAGGGGCGACCAATAAGCTGGAATAGTAATTTGAAAAGCGCGGCAGGTTGGAAATCACCCCTTCTACAAGATAGCCGAGTGTATACTGCGATTTCGTAAAGAAATAATTTTCGTCGCTTATTTTAAGGTTCCACCAGTCTCTTGATGTTCGGTTCGCAGCAATATCTGTTTGCACAAAACTGTTCCTGGAAATATTACCGGGCGTATAATTTTCCCTGCCGGTGAAATAGTTGAAACTGAACAGGAAATTTCGACCCCGGGTGGCATACTGCTTACGGTTAAGGGAGTTCTGCTCAAAATTGAGCGTGCTGCGTAATCCATTAAAAATAGTTTCGTCAAGCACATCCCCAATGTTGAAGGTGTTGGTGGGACTGTAATGATCGCCGTTGTTGATAAAAGATGTACCGAGGGTAATTTTAGTATTGCGGTTTAAAGGAATTCCTGCCTTGATCTCAATTTTCCTGTCGTTCTGCTCAATATAAGTCGGGTGCGGATTCTCTATAAAAATCTGGCTCGTATTGTAGTAATTGAAGTGGTTATAGGTCATTTCCATGGCCAGGAAAAATGGCAACCGGGATGGATAATCTATACGCCCGTTTAACTGTACCGATTCGTAAAAACGACCGGAATAGAAATCGGCGCCAAAAGTATAGGCTTTCCGGTTAAGGTAATTGTATTGAACGCCCAAGAATACGTTACTGATCGGGCGACTGGAAATATTTCCTCCTACATCCAGTTTAAGGCTTTTCTTGGGCTGTGCGAGTATTTCGAAGGTATAGCCGTCAGATTTTGGATCATATGAGATCCTGGGATAGATGGTTTCAAATGTTTCATCCGCAACCAGCTTGTAATAACCCTGCCTGATGTCGTTCAGGTCGAATGTCGGTTTATCACGCTTGAAGAGTCGCTCTATATATCTTTTCTGCTGACTGTTTACGCCTGATACTGTAACGGCGTTAAAAACCAGTTCGGGTTTTCTGATGTTGAAATTGTTCCTTTTGTCGCTCAGCTGCTTGGTGCTCACGCGTCTGGCCACTTCTTTTTTGATCTGGTCCATTTCACGCATCGTTGCATCATACCCCAGTTTAATCAGTTCTGCAACGGGGTTAAAATTACTGGCGCTGTATCCCTTCAGGTCAGGTTCGATATAAATGCCATTTTTACCAATCAGTGTGGAATCGGATTTAGATAAAAACATGAACATCATCAGTCTGTTCATCAGCCTTTCATCGCCATTTTTCGGATATTCATTGTAATTTTTTGCGGATACGCTTACACCGATAATATAATCCGGCTTGAACTCTTTCTGCATAACATCCGCAGGAAAGTTATTGTAAAGTCCGCCATCGAAAACATATTTATTATCCAGTTTAATAGGGCGGTAGATCAAAGGGACGGTCATGGTGGCACGTACTGCTTCAGCCAGACTTCCGTTTTTTACCGTGATGCTGGTTTGTGAAAAAACATCAGACACCATACATCTGTAAGGAATAAACAGGTTGTCAAAATTATCTTTAGCTGTGGCAGAGGCCTGCGACAAAAGTTCTAATAATGCAAAATTAAGCGGGATATCATTCACCAGGTTGGACCTGAAGCTCATTCTTAATGCAGTATCGACGGAGAGTTTTGCCGTGATTAGCGAAGAATTAGGCGCTGTTTTCTGGAAGTAGAAACTATAATCACTTTTGTATTTTCCGCTTACCCAATCCTGAAAATCAGTCGTTAAAGCAATTTTTTCGATCTGTGCCGGAGAATATCCTGCGGCATAAAGGGCGCCGACTATGCCACCCATTGAAGTTCCGGTGAGGTAGTCAACAGGGATATTGTTCTCTTCCAGCGCCTTTAATGTGCCAATATGTGATAGTCCTTTGGCGCCACCTCCGCTGAGCACGAGACCTACTTTCTGCGCATGTAAATTCAGAGTGCAGAAACATAGCATAACCAGAAATATTTTTCCTCCTAAGATCACATCCCTAAAATACAGGTTTTTTTAGATAATATCCGGCTTTTAGTTGTTAGGAGATGATCATCTTGCTGTAATCATTTCACTCTTAAGAATTTTTTACGGATAGGGTCTGTGCTGCTCCTAATTCAGTAGAAAGATATTGTAGGTCAGGATGCTTGCGAAACTTACCCATAAAAAGTAAGGAATAAACAGGAGCCCCGCCGTTTTGTCAATCTTATAAAAGATGGTTGCATTAACGAGGATGGCAGCCAGCAATGCTATGATCTCAATCAGTGCAGCGCCAATAAGGTGCCTGTAGAAAAACAGGTATGACCAGCCCAGATTTAGGATCAGTTGTATAAAATAGATTGCTGCAGTTCTTGGCAGATGTGCAATTTTTTTTCGGTTTATCCAGACCCTGTAGGCTGAAATACCCATGATGATAAATAATAGTGACCAGACCGGGCCGAACAGCCAGTTTGGCGGGTTGAAAGATGGTTTTACTATTCCGGGATACCAGCTATGTACTGAATCGATCGTGATGAGTCCCCCGGCAACCCCAAAAAGTAGTGGAATCAATATATTAATCAATAAAGCGGGGAATTCAATTCGTTTAGCGTCAGTTGGCATGAATAATAATTTAATTGTTTTGGTCAATAATCATGCCTGTCAGATTTGGCTTTAAACGATAAAAAAGTAAATTGCATCATGAATATAGTCGCTGCACCAAATTTTAAGCCCGTTGAAAATTCACAGACCACACTGACTGAGCTGATGATTCCTTCCTATTCTAACTTTGGTGGTAAGATTCACGGAGGTATCATTCTGAGTCTGATGGATAAGGTGGCCTATGTATGTGCGGCGAAACATTCCGATGGCTATTGTATCACTGCATCTATAGATGTTGTTGATTTTCTGGCCCCCGTGGAAGTAGGTGAACTCGTTTCCTTAATGGCTTCTGTGAATTACGTAGGCAATACTTCTATGATTATTGGTATACGCGTAATCTCAGAAAATTTAAAGACACAGGTAAGCAAACATACCAACACCAGCTACTTTACCATGGTGGCTATCGGAGATGACAATAAGCCGAAACAGGTACCCGGATTAATATTGAAGAGTCAGGATGATATCAGGCGTTTCTCTCAGGCTAAAAACAGAAAAGAATTGAAGCAGGCCTATAAAAAAGAGGAAGAAAACATTAAAAATGAATATGACAATGAGCATTGCCTCACTTTACTGAAAAATGAGCGCTGTCAGATCGTTATCTGAGATCAGTATCAGCCAGCGATAGTTACCGTAATTCCTTTTTCCTCCAATGCTTTTACGATGCCGGGAGACACCTTATTATCCGTTATAATATGCTGAATCTGGTCCAGTGTGCAGATTTTTCCCAAACCGCGTTTACCTATTTTGCTGCTGTCTGCCAGTACCACGGTAATCTGTGCAGCATCGATCATCTTTTGATTTAACCGTGCCTCCATCAGACTCGTCGTGCTGATGCCTGTCTCCAGATCAAGTCCATCCACCCCCAAAAATAACATGCTGCAAGACACGTCCTTAAGAATCTGTTCCGCATAAGGTCCCATTACAGAGGATGAATTTTGCCTGAGCTGCCCGCCAAGCTGTAATACTTCCACATGTTTGTGGTATGATAATTCCAGAGCTACGTTTAAAGCGGAAGTGATTACTGTCAGGTGTTTCTCGGGATGTATAGATCTGGCAAGGGCCAGCATGGTAGTCCCCGATGCGATAATGATCGAGTCATTATGACCTATCATTGTTGCGGCAGTTTCAGCGATGGTTCTCTTCTCACTTGCATGCAGCTGTTCTTTTTCTGCAACGGGCTTGTCATTCGTGTAGGGATTAATTTTTGATCCTCCACCATGCGTGCGGAAAAGCAGATTTTTATCCTCAAGAAGTTTCAGGTCCTTTCGTATCGTTACCTCCGAAACCTTCATCTGCAGACTTAGTTCCTGCACGTTTACAAGGCCGTTTTCCTGCAATTTTTTTAAAATCAACTGATGTCTTTCGGTTATACTTTTCATTTTTCACGTAGATAGGTGATCAAAAATAACAATTAGTGCGCTATTAAAGCGAAATAAACAACTAATTATTTTATAGTATTGCGTTTGTTTCGATTTGTTTTGAAATGCACTTTCATTTTTTATATTTTATTCTGTTTATGCACTGTAAAGCCACATAATTACGATATGTAAAATTAATATGCTTTTTATTTGTTTCGTATTGTTTTTATTTCGTAAGTTTGATATAGCAAATGAAACATAGGTTTGTAAAGAACAGAGGAGGCTTTGAAGATGAACACAGATAGAAAAGAAATCGTAAAAAATATTGCTGACCAGGATAAGGTATGGGATGTGATTGTAGTTGGTGGTGGTGCAACAGGGTTGGGTGCAGCATTGGATGCAGCCAGTCGTGGTTACCAGACTTTACTATTGGAACAGGCCGATTTTGCAAAAGGCACCTCCAGTCGCAGTACCAAACTGGTTCACGGTGGTGTGCGTTACCTCGCCCAGGGTGATATCGGGCTGGTTAGAGAGGCATTGTACGAAAGAGGATTGTTGTTGAAAAACGCCGCCCACTTAGTTAAGAACGAGACTTTTATTATTCCCAATTACGAATGGTGGGGTGGCGCATTTTATGCTATCGGACTGACAATTTATGATTTGCTGGCCGGGAAACTTGGTTTTGGAAGAGCGAAATACGTTTCAAAAAGCAAAGTGATCAGTAAACTGCCTACCATTCAGCAGAAGGGATTGTATAGCGGAGTCGCTTATCACGATGGTCAGTTTGATGATTCACGTCTTGCTGTAAATCTAGCCCAGACCATACTGGAACAGGGTGCAACGATTTTGAACTACTTCAAAGTAACGAGTTTGCTCAAAGATGCACAGGCTAAAATAGCCGGTGTGGTAACAACAGATATAGAATCAGGCATTACTTATCATATTAAAGGAAAAACTGTCATTAACGCTACTGGCGTTTTTGTGGATGACCTTTTACAAATGGATAAACCAGGTAAAAAGCCACTCGTGAGATCAAGTCAGGGTGTCCATTTAGTGATTGACCGTTCATTCATGCCGGGCGAAGACGCGATCATGATCCCTAAAACGGATGACGGCAGGGTATTGTTTGTGGTGCCATGGCACGATAAACTGGTGGTTGGGACTACGGACACGCCTTTAGATCAGCATAGCCTGGAGCCGGTAGCGCTGGAAGAAGAGATCGAGTTTATTATGCGTACTGCTGCAAAATATTTAGTGAAAGCGCCAACACGTAATGATGTGCTGAGTGTATTTGCCGGTCTGAGACCTTTAGCTGCACCGGAAAAAGGATCCTCAAAAACGAAAGAAATCTCCAGAAGCCATAAGCTGATCGTTACTGAATCAGGATTAATCACCATCACTGGTGGTAAATGGACAACCTATCGCAGGATGGGTGAGGATACGATTGATAAGGCAATGGAAGTGGGCCGATTGAAAAAGGTAGCTACCAGAACAAAAGATTTACCGATCCACGGCAGCAAGGCTGATGTAGACCGTAATGATCACCTTTATGTTTATGGAAGTGATGAAGCGGCTGTGCTTGCTTTAGGAAATGAGAATCCTGTATGGAAAGAGCAACTGCATGTGCGTATGCCTTACCTTAAAGCAGAGGTCATCTGGGCTGTTCGTCATGAAATGGCCAGAACGGTAGAAGATGTGCTGGCCAGAAGAGTGAGGGCATTATTCCTGGATGCGCGGGCTGCAATAGATATGGCGCCGGTAGTAGCGGAGCTGATAGCCGGCGAGTTACAAAAGGACGAAGCATGGAAAAAAGAGCAGATCGCTACTTTTACCAAACTGGCACAATCTTACCTGCTGGTGCCTTATTTGCCTGCCAATTAACCCGAATAATTTAAAAAAACCAATATAAATCATATAATCATGGAAGACTTCATTTTAGCCCTGGATCAGGGCACTACAAGCTCACGCGCAATCGTATTTGATCATGCTGGTAAAATAAGATCTGTAGCTCAGAAGGAATTCACACAAATATTTCCCCAGTCAGGCTGGGTAGAACATGATCCGAACGAGATCTGGTCTACGCAGGCAGGAGTGGCTGCTGAAGCAACAGTGAAATTAGGGATTAACGGGACTAATATTAAAGCAATAGGGATTACCAATCAGCGTGAAACAACGATTGTCTGGGATCGCCATACTGGTGAACCTGTTTATAATGCTATTGTCTGGCAGGACAGGAGGACGGCTGATTACTGCGATCAGTTAAAGAAAGAAGGTAAGGCTGATATGATCCGCTCTAAAACAGGGCTGGTAATTGACTCTTATTTTTCCGGTACAAAGATTAAATGGATACTGGACAATGTTGAAGGTGCAAGGGAAAGAGCGAATGCTGGTGATCTTGCCTTTGGAACGGTAGACAGCTGGCTGGTATGGAAATTAACCAGGGGGCATGTACATGTGACCGATATTTCCAATGCAAGTCGTACCATGCTTTTTAACATCCGTACGCAGCAGTGGGACGATGAATTGCTGGAGTTGCTGGACATTCCAAAAAGCATGTTGCCAGAGGTAAAACAATCCAGTGAAGTTTATGGTGAAACGGCCACGACCATTTTCGCTTCTAAAATTCCTATTGCAGGGATTGCGGGAGATCAGCATGCTGCACTTTTCGGGCAGATGTGTCTTGAAAAAGGAATGGTGAAAAATACCTATGGTACAGGTTGTTTTATGCTGATGAATATCGGTGAGGAGTTTATCGAATCAAAAAATAACCTGCTGACTACGGTTGCCTGGAAAATTGACGGAAAAGTACAATATGCATTTGAAGGGAGTATTTTTATAGGCGGAGCGGTGGTACAATGGCTGCGTGACGGCCTGGGAATTATTAAATCTTCTGCTGATATAGAGAAACTGGCTTTAAGTGTGGAAGATACGCAGGGAGTATACTTTGTACCTGCTTTCGCTGGTCTGGGTGCGCCTTATTGGGAACCCGATGTTCGCGGAACGATTATAGGTTTAAGTCGCGGTACTAACCAGGCTCACATTGCACGTGCAGCTTTAGAGGCAATTGCTTACCAGACAATGGATGTGCTGAAAGCCATGCAGGCCGATGCCGGAGTAGAAATTAAAGAGCTTAGGGTTGATGGCGGAGCGGCGGCGAATGATTTGCTGATGCAGTTTCAGTCTGACTTACTAAGTTGTAAGGTAATCAGGCCTACAATCATCGAAACCACTGCTTTAGGCGCTGCCTATCTGGCTGGTCTTGCTGTAGGTTTCTGGGATAGTGTGGAAGAGATTCAGCAGTTATGGCAGGCAGATAAGGAATTTGCCGCTCAGGGAGATCCTGAAAAAGTCGCGGCCGGGATCAACGGCTGGGAAAGAGCAATTTATACCGCTCAAAGATCTACTGATGAATTACCTGTAACTGACAAAGCATAAATCACCCTTTAATCCTGATCAAATGACTCCATTTATAGCAGAGTTGATAGGCACGATGTTGCTTATACTCCTTGGCGATGGCGTAGTTGCCAACGTCATATTAAACGAAACAAAAGGAAAAGATAGCGGGTGGATGGTAATTACCACCGCATGGGGTTTGGCTGTTTTTATAGCAGTTACCGTTGCCGGTCCTTATAGCGGGGCACATTTAAATCCCGCAGTTACTTTAGGTTTAGCCATCATCGGTAAGTTCCCATGGGCAGATGTACCCATGTACATTTCGGCTCAGTTCCTGGGTGGCTGTATGGGTGCCTTCCTGGTTTGGGTAATGTACCTCGATCACTTTAAACGTACGACTTCGCAGAGTACTATTCTGGGTGTGTTCAGTACGATTCCTGCGATCCGCAATTATGCATCTAATATGGTCAGTGAGATTGTCGGTACTTTCGTGCTCATCTTTACCATTTTTTATATTACGGGAGCAGAGATCACTCCGACCAAAGTGCCAGTAGGTCTGGGTTCTGTAGGCGCTATTCCGGTAGCATTCCTGGTATGGGTTATTGGTTTGTCGCTAGGCGGAACCACCGGATATGCAACCAACCCCGTGCGCGATCTGGCGCCAAGGCTAATGCACGCCATTCTGCCAATTAAAGGTAAGGGAAGCAGTGACTGGGCATATTCATGGGTACCTGTATTGGGTCCGCTGATCGGTTCGGGAATCGCTGCACTGATTTATCTTCAATTACATTAACCGCGGGAGAATAAATATTCTCCCGCTTTAAAAAAAATAATTATGAAAGCCATCTATAAAGGCAGCCTTCTGGTTGCACTAGGGCTATGCCTTTGCCTGAATCTTCAGGCTCAGGATACCACAGCAAGAAAGACAGATACGGTTCCGGTTAAAAAATATCGTCCCTATAATGTAAACCTGCAGCTGCGGAATATGTACATCTGGCGTGGCTTCAGGGTTTCCAATAGCCCGATTACTGATGTGGACATGCATTATACCACACGTGACGGCAGCTTTTCTGCCGGATTATGGGGTGGAGCCGGACTTAATGGTGAATACAGAGAGTTTGATTACTATGTAAGTTATGCCAAAAAAGGCTGGAGCTTTGCGGTATGGGATATCAATAATTTTACGGACTTTCCAAATGCAAAACTGTTTGACTACAAAAGGGACAGCACTTCACATTTCATCGATGTTTCTGCGGCTTACCAGTTTGGTAAAGCATTTCCTCTGAGCATTAGCTGGAGCACAATTGTTCAGGGCCGTGATACACATGTGAAGAGTGACGGGCAGCTGGGAAACAATTATTCCAATTATGTGCAGCTTGATTATAAATTATGGGAAGAAGGTACGATTAACCTCCATGTGTATGTGGCTGGCGGCTTTGCTTTTGGCAGGGATAAGAGTTTTTATGGGGATAAGCCGAACATCGTTAATACGGGTTTAACGCTGAATAAAGAACTGATACTATTTAATCATCATATGCCCGTGGCGGCGACAGCAATGTTTAGTCCGGAACACAATCATGGTGCCATACAGCTGGTCATCAATGCTTTTTGACCAGATACTGCTCTTATTCAGGCCGGCTTTGGAGAAAATCTGAAGCCGGCCTTTTGACAGATTCATTTTTCTTGACATCTTAATGAACTCTTCGGCCGAAGAGCTTAAATGAGTTCAGTATCTTTGTGAAAGATATGTTTAAAATGAATAAGATTGAAGTTTATACAGGTAGTATTACGCGACTGATTTTTAATTTTTTGCCGGGGTTGGTGATGTCGGTAGTTACGCTCTTGGTCGGACTCTGGCTGATTAAAAAGTTCGTGAAATTTCTTCATGGACGTTTCCGGCGTAATGAGGTGGATATTTCCCTGAGCGAGTTCCTGCTGAGTATCGTGAATGTTTCCTTATATGTGCTGCTGATCATCTGTTGTGCATCTATGATTGGGATACAGACAACTTCGTTTGTGGCGGTATTGGGTGCTGCAGGTTTGGCGGTCGGCCTGGCCCTGCAGGGAAGCCTTTCCAATTTTGCCGGTGGGGTGCTGATTTTATTATTTAAGCCCTTTAAAGTCGGCCACAATATTACCTCCAGCAATAATGTCTCCGGCACAGTATTAAAAATAGATATACTATATACTACCCTAAAAGCAGGTAACGGAACAACCATTTATGCGCCAAACGGTCCGCTGGCTAATGCAGTGATCAATAACGTGTCTGACAATGAGATTCGTCAGGCAGAATATAAAATCAGTCTTTCTTATGATACCAATATTGACACGGCACGTAAAACCATCCTTGCTGTACTGGAAAATGATGCACTGGTCCTGAAAGAACCAAAACCGGTTGTTCTGGTCGGCTCGCTTACCGATAGTGCGATTGTGCTGCTGGTGAGGGCATGGTCGACCAATACAACGTTCTGGACGGCCTACCACGCTAATTACGAAAAGATCATTGAAACACTGACAGCGAATGACATCAAGTTGCCGGATACCAAACAGGAAATAAATATAGTGAACAATCCATTGAAATTGGGATAAAGGAAGTGAAATGAACGAGGATTTTTACCTGCATATTTATCAGAAGCAAGAACACATTGACCCTGTGCCTTCCAACAGGGAGATTGCAGAATGGGCTATTAACTTGCTGAATCTGATTTATCCTGAACGGTTAACCAGGGCTGAATATACCCTTGCGGAGATCAGGAAAATGTTTGCCGACTCAGAGCAGGGGCTGCTTTATATCCTTACCTCTACCAAAGCTTGTATCGGGTGTGAAAACGAATTGATTGCTGAATCATTTTATCAGGATCTGCCGGAATTGTACCGGAAAATGAATACCGATATCAGTGCCACGCTGAGTGGTGATCCGGCTGCGAAAAGTGAATTCGAAATTATACGTACCTATCCTGGCTTTCTTGCTATCTGCTTTTATAGAATCGCACATCACCTGCTATTACTGCAGGTGCCTTTAATTCCAAGATTTTTAACAGAGTATGCACATTCAGTAACGGGGATTGATATCCATCCGGGCGCAAGAATAGGAGAGTATCTTTTTATAGATCATGGAACTGGTATTGTTATTGGAGAAACTACGGAAATAGGGAATCACGTTAAATTGTATCAGGGCGTTACACTGGGCGCATTAAGTGTAGAAAAATATATGGCTGATATGAAGAGGCATCCGACTATTGGCGACCATGTGATTATTTACTCTGGTGCAACCATACTGGGCGGAGATACTTTTATAGGTGAACATTGTATTATTGGTGGGAATGTATGGCTGACCAGGAGTGTGCCTGCCGGTTCTACGGTATATCACCAATCGGCCATGAAAGTTATAGAGACAAAGAAATAGACAAGAAATGGGAAATTTGATCGAATGTATAGGAAATACGCCATTGGTAGAAATTCAACAGTTAAATCCAAATCCTGACGTTAAGATTTTTGCCAAGCTGGAAGGTAATAATCCTGGAGGAAGCGTAAAAGACAGGGCTGCTTTGAATATGATCCGCAGTGCGATGGAACGTGGAGATGTAGGCAAAGACACTAAGTTAATTGAAGCTACGAGTGGAAATACGGGAATTGCATTAGCCATGATTGCTGCCATTTACCAGCTTGAGATTGAGCTGGTGATGCCCTCTAATTCTACAAGGGAGCGCACATTGACGATGGAAGCTTTTGGCGCAAAAGTAACTTTACTGGACTCCATAGAAATCTGCAGGGATTATGCGGAAGAAAAAAGTGCTGAGCCCGGTTATTTCCTGCTTGATCAGTTTTCAAATCCTGATAATTACCTGGCCCATTATAAGACAACAGGTCCGGAAATCTGGCGTGATACAGATGGACAGATTACTCATTTTGTAAGTTCGATGGGGACTACAGGAAGTATTATGGGTAACTCTATGTTCCTGAAGGAAAAAAATCCTGAGATACAGATTATAGGTTGCCAGCCCACGGAAGAATCATCTATCCCTGGCATCAGGAGATGGCCGGAGGCCTACCTTCCTAAAATATTTGATCCCTCAAGAGTAGACCGGGTAATGGATGTGTCGCAGGACGAGGCGGGTGAATATGCGAGAAAGATGGCGCGTACTGAAGGGGTCTTTGCCGGAATGAGCAGCGGTGGTGCGCTGGCCTGTGCATTGAAGTTAGCTGCTGAGTTGAGTTCTGGTGTCATTGTTTTTATTGCCTGTGATCGTGGCGACCGTTATCTGAGCAGTGATTTATTTGTTAACAAATAAGATGATGAAGCCAACTGTTAGTATAGAGTATTGTCCTAAATGTGGATGGATGCTTAGAGCGGCCTATATGGCGCAGGAATTATTGACCACTTTCACTGATGAAGTTCATGGCGTATTGTTACAGCCAAGTCAGACAGGTGGCGCCTATATTGTTCGCGTTGATGGCCTGACGGTGTTTGACAGGAAAGCACATAGCCGTTTTCCGGAAGTTAAGGAGTTGAAGCAGCTGATCAGAGACGTAGTTTGTCCCGAAAAAGGTCTGGGTCACTCTGATAAGTCTGTTTAATTGAGTTTTTTTATGAATTTCACCCTTTCGAATAAAGAATTTGTTAGGTGAATATTAATAAATAGCATTTCTCCTCTAAGAAACGTTAAAATTTTATTTCATTTTGGGATTTAAGTCTGAAACATTATTTTTAATTGATTTAATGGTTTAATTATTGCTATTGAATTTAAGATCAGGCTCAATTTTAATGAAAAAAATAACTTATAACTGGGAAGTTTTAGCAATTACCAGGTTCTTTTTAGCTATAGTAGTACTCTTTCACCACCTTCCTGCAACATTAATGAGCGATACTTCAAGACCCTGGTATGGTAAGTTAGGTGCTTTTGAGGCAGTTCTTGGATTCTTATTGATTAGTGGTTTATCTATTGGAAAGTCGATACAGAAAAATCAGGATTCTTATTTTAAAAGAAGATTGCAGAGAATTTATCCCGTTTATATTGTCAGTATAATTATACACTATTTAGTTGTACAGGATCAGATCACAACGGAGTTTATCGTTTTACTTGTGTTGAATCTGCTCTTTCTGAATCAGATTTTCACTTCACTTTCTTATGTAGTTGTCGCCTGGAGTTTATCCCTTGAGGTTTGGTTATATGCACTCGCTCCATATTTATATAAGCTGTCCTTTAAAGCTTTGATGGTTATTATCTATATTTCATTTGCTGCCTTTTTGATTCATATTGCTGGCCGGACACTATTTCACTGGCCTTATTATGCAGGGGTTACTGCAGGACTTAATTTAATCATCCTTGGATTTATATGGGTGGCAGGTTTTGTTTATTCCATATATCCTGAAAAACGAAAATTCATGGCAATCAATGTCGCACTCTTTTTTGCCTGTTATTTTGGTTTAACTATCCTGATAGAATTGTTTCATCAGATTAAGCAACATACGGCAGGTGATTTTGTCAGTCATGATCTGATATACTTTGCTCTGCAGTTATTTACGCTGGGAATAGTTTTTGTGGTTGTATTCTATAACCATAAGGTTACTTATTTATCCCTCAATACTAAAAAGATATTTAACGTTCTTGGGAACATCTCTTATCCGCTTTATCTTACACATCGTTCTGTGTTTCTATTTTTTAATCAACACAACATCCATAATATTGGTCTCGGCGTACTTGCCTCTTTAATTGTAGCCTGGCTGGTTTATATATTGTTCGACTTTTATAGTAAAAAGCGACCTCTGGCCAAGACACCAGTTGCTGCGTAACATGTTCAAAGGTTTTATTGCTACAGGTATACCAATTAGGCCGGCTAATGATAAAAATTCTTAATACTTTTGAAGGGAAACCTCATCAGCATAATTAAGAATTGATCGAATAATGGCGGAAATCAAAAGGCAGCGTGTAACCAGGGCGGACGGTAAAGCGATTAATCTTGTTCAGAGAAGAGGGCACCTATCTTATTGTTATAATGCCTGCTGCTGTGGGAGAACAGACAGGGGATATAGCGCTGTTCCGGTAGACCTTTATAAGAATGAGTGGTTGCGCCGTAAATTACGGAATGTAGTGCACATGACTAAAGGGGGCTGTCTCGGTCCATGTACGCTGGCAAATGTGGTTACACTGTTATTCGACGGACATTCTGTATGGTTTCATTCTATCAATAGCGACTGGCAGGTAACAGCCATTTTTGATTATATAGAAGGTATGGTTGTTGCTGACCGTTTTCAAATACCACCGGCCGAACTCAATGAGTATGTGTTTCAGTTTTATACCTGGAAGGGTACTGAGGCTCCTTCGCTATCCAATACTGCGGATCATGCTAAAGAGGGAATTGTTTTTCTCAGCCATGCAGATACAGACTTATTGACGCTACACCGCGCTATCCAGTCTTTGCCAGAAGATTTCCCCCGAACATTAGGCATAAATCTGCTTGCCGTAAAAAGTGAAGCACATATGGCTCAGCTGCTGGACAGGGAAATTGCAGGTGCTAAAATTATTATACTCAGAATATTAGGCAGACCGAGCAGTATACCCGGCTTTAGTGAACTGGTGCAGCGTGCGCGGAAGCAAGGTCAGCATTTGATTATTGTAAGTGGCACGAGCGACTTTAACCCGGAATATGCAGCCGCTTCTACTGTGACACCTGCTATTTTGCAGGAAACATTAGATTACCTGGATGCGGGTGGACATATTAACCTGGTATCCCTCCTTCATTTTTTGTCCGATCATTTACTGCTTACCGGTTTTGGTTTTGATGCGCCTGTTATTTTGCCACAACACGGTATCTACCATCCTGAATTGCCTGAAAATGCCAGTCTGCAGGATTGGTATTTAAGAAGAAATCCGGCTTTTCCGAATATAGGAATCACATTTTACCGGGCACATTATATCAGTGGGAACACCGCTTTTATAGATGCTTTGATCAGATCTCTTGAAGATCGGGATTTAAATGTTCTTCCTGTATTTACAGCCTCACTCAAAGCTAACGATGAAGTGACTGGCTGGCCTGCTGCATTCCAGTTTTTCAGAACAGAAGGACTGGTCAACATCGATGTGCTGATTAATACTGTTTCTTTCGCCATGCAGGATGCCAATGCAGCAAATTCAGGTGAAAGTATACTCAATAAATTAAACGTTCCCATTTTACAGGCTATTACCAGTGGTATGGGCCGTGGCTCATGGGAATCATCAAAACGTGGGCTGAACCCATTAGATACCGCAATGAATGTTGCCATTCCCGAATTTGACGGCAGAATTATCACGGTGCCCATCTCTTTTAAAGAGAAAGGCAGGGACGCTAAAGGATATGAACCTCTGGAAGACCGGGTGGAACGTGTAGCCGGACTTGCCCTACGCTTTTCGCGCTTAAAGCATTTACCCAACCGGGCAAAAAAGGTAGCTTTTATTTTTACGAATTCCAGCAGTAAAGCATCGCAGGTTGGAAACGCTGTTGGACTCGATGCGCCGGAATCACTGATGGCTATTTTGCAGGCGATGCAGGGTGAAGGTTACCAGATCAGTAATCTGCCTTCTTCGGGTACGCAGTTGATCCATGACCTGATCAACAGGTGTTCTTATGATGAGAGTTATCTTACTTCACAACAATTATCAGCTGCCATAGGTCGTGTTTCATTTGAGCGCTACGCCAGTTGGTTTAAAGACCTTCCCGTTGCGCTGCAACACAACATGGAGAAACAGTGGGGAGCCGCTCCGGGAAAATCTTATGTACATGACGGTTATATCTCTTTCGCAGGCATTGAGCTTGGAAACGCGCTGGTCGCGCTCCAGCCTCCGCGCGGTTACGGTATGGATCCCGATGCGATATACCATCAGCCGGATCTGGCGCCAACACATCACTATCACGCTTTCTACCGCTGGCTGAGAACAGACTGGGGTGCAGATGCCATTGTGCATGTGGGTAAACATGGTACACTGGAATGGTTACCCGGAAAAAGTATCGGTCTGTCAGAAAATTGCTTTCCCGATGCGTTTCTTGCTGATATGCCGCTCTTCTATCCTTTTATTATCAATGATCCGGGTGAAGGTTCACAAGCCAAAAGAAGAGCACATGCGGTGGTGGTAGATCATCTTACCCCGGCTATGACTTCGGCAGACAGTTATGGAGAACTGGCCTTACTGACCCAATTGGTGGATGAATATTATCAGGTAGAAACATTGGATCCTTCTAAACTACCTTTACTGCAGCAGCAGATATGGACACTGATCAAACAGACAAACCTGGATAAAGATCTTTCAGCCATGCTGAAGCGTGATCATGGAGATCATGTGCATGAATGGGATGATGAAATGACTCCGGAGGGTGTTCCGGTGAGTATTACCGAAATGGACGGAAAGGATATTGCGCATTTAATAGAAGATATAGACGGTTATTTATGTGAATTGGGTGCCGCGCAGATCAGGAATGGATTGCATACCTTAGGTTTGGCGCCGATCGGCACAGCTTTAATAGATATGCTCTCTTCGCTCACGCGTCTTTCAAATATTGGCGTACCTGGTCTTGCCGCTGAAGTTGCTGCACTTTTTGGCTTTGAGATCAATGAGCTTCTCGATCAGAAGGGACAACGAATAACTGCTGTGCCACAACATTTGATTCATTTGGCTGGTCGCCCGCTGGTCACGGCTACCGATGTGACAGAAGTGCTGAATGAATTGATCAACCATCTGCTTCAGCTCATGTATAAATATCACTTCAGCAGGAAAATGATTGATCAGGCATTTTTTGAGACATTTTCTATTGTTTCTACAACGGAAACAGGAGGAGGTATCATTCAGGTATTACACTATATCTGTGATTCCTTATTGCCCAATCTGGGGCACACTTACGATGAAATCAGCAATCTGATGCACGGATTATCCGGTGGATATATACCTGCCGGACCAAGCGGTGCGCCTACCCGGGGGATGGCGCATATTCTGCCTACAGGGCGTAATTTTTATAGTGTGGATCCACGTGCTTTACCTTCACAGGCCGCATGGCATGTCGGCCAGCAATTAGCGCGTGAAGTGCTGGAGCGCCATCTGAAAGAAAAGGGTTTTTATCCTAAGAGTGTTGCCATAAGTATATGGGGGACCAGTGCCATGCGTACCCAAGGGGATGACGTGGCAGAAATCCTTGCTTTAATGGGTGTAAGACCGATATGGCAGGCAGAGAGCAGGAGAGTGAACGGCCTGGAACTGATTGCCCTTGAGGACCTTGGAAGGCCAAGGATAGATGTTACTACCCGTATCAGCGGATTTTTCAGAGATGCTTTTCCGCACCTTATTGAACTGATAGATAATGCTGTACAGCTGGTTATTGCTGCAGATGAACCTGATGAGGAGAACTTTGTAAAACAACATTACCTCAAAGATTTAGCTGAACTTCAGTCGGAAGACCTTTCCATAGAACAAGCGGAAGAAAAGGCAGCTTACAGGATCTTTGGTTCTCCTCCGGGAGCTTATGGAGCTGGTATACTCGAGCTGATTCAGGAAAGAAACTGGGAATCTGAAGCTGATTTTGCTGCTGCCTATATCAACTGGGGTGGTTATGCCTATACCAGCAGCGTGAATGGGGTGGATGCGAGGACTGAATTTAAAAAGAGACTTTCCAGTGTAGAAGTTGCCCTTCACAACCAGGATAACAGGGAACACGATATTTTTGATAGTGATGACTACCTGCAGTTCCATGGAGGGATGATTGCTTCTATACGGAGCCTGACTGGAAAGCAGCCAAGAAGTTACTTCGGTGATACACAGAATCCCGACAGGGCAACGGTTCGGGATCTGAAAGAAGAAGTGCTGCGTGTTTTCCGGTCCAGAGTAGTGAATCCCAAATGGCTGGACGGTATAAAAAAACATGGTTACAAGGGCGGGCTGGAGTTAACCACTACCGTAGATTATATGTTCGGTTATGATGCTACTGCAAAGGTAATGGATGACTGGATGTATGATCAGATCGCAGAAACTTATGCCCTGGATCAGGGCATGCAGGAGTTTTTAAATGAAAACAATCCATGGGCGCTGCATGCCATTACCGAGCGATTGCTGGAAGCTGCAAAAAGGAAAATGTGGTCGGTACCTGCAGCAATGCTGGAGGCCCTGAAACAGCTGTACCTTGAAAGTGAAACATTATTAGAAGAACGGAATGAAGTTGAATAACACCAGTATAAATTATCCATTTGCGGCAATAGTAGGGCAGGAGAAGTTAAAAAAGGCTTTACTTTTATGTGCTGTCAACCCTGCTATTGGCGGAATCCTGATTCAGGGAGATAAAGGAACAGCAAAAAGTACTGCTGCACGTGCACTTGCGGAGGTGATGCCTGCGATAGAGCAAGGGAAAGTTCCCTTTATTACCTTGCCATTGGGTGCTACTGAAGAAAGGGTGATCGGTAGCCTTGATCTGGAAGCGGTGCTGGTAGATAAAAAGAAGAAGTTTCAGCCCGGCCTGCTTTCGGCAGTGCACCAGGGTATTTTATATATAGATGAAGTAAATCTGTTGTCTGATCATTTGGTGGATGTGCTGCTGGATGTTGCTGCTTCAGGTGAAAATATAATTGAAAGAGAAGGCTTATCACTTAGCCACCCTTCCCGGTTTACATTGGTCGGTACGATGAATCCGGAAGAGGGGCAATTGCGACCACAGTTTCTGGACAGGTTTGGTTTGATGGTACAGGTAGACGCTCCGGCTGATATTGCAGAGCGGACAGAAGTTGTGCGCCGTCGCATTGCTTTTGAAGCAGATCCTGTGCTTTTTGTACAGCGCTGGACGTTGCAGCAGGCTAAACTGCAGCAGCAGCTTTTGCAGGCTAAACTGTTATTACCCGAGGTTATTCTGGACGATGATTTGCTCAATTTAATTAGTCAGCTCACTACAGAACTGAATGTGAGAAGTCTGCGTGCAGATATTGTGATGTATAAAACAGCAATTACGCTCGCTGCTTTTGATCTTCGTCAACAGGTGACTGAAGAGGATATAAAAATGGCGGCAGAATTGGCATTACCGCATCGAAGCAAAAAGAAGTCTAACACGCCACCAGCATCATCACCACCTATATCGCAACCGACTCCAGATCAGCCGCAAAGACAGCCGGATGAAGAGAAAGACAGGGATCAGGGAAAAAGAATTGAACAACAGCAGGGGGACGCAGCGCAACATCAGCCTCAATCTGGTGAAGAACAGATCTTTGAAAGCAGTATGCCTAAAGCTTTGCCTAAGATTGATATCGCCCGGGTAAGAATTCCCGAAGAGCCTAAGGCAGGAAGAAGGAGCGCGACCGACACCCTGAAGATTGGCGCTTATACGCGTGCGCAACGAGCGACAAATACCAGTGATATTGCGATAGACGTTACCGTGATCCATGCCGTATTACGTGACCCGGAAAAGTTTGAAATCTCTGCGGGCGATTTACATCAGAAAAAGCGTCTGGGTAAAATGAGCAACTTAATTCTATTCATTGTTGATGCTTCAGGTTCGATGGCTGCACGCAGGAGAATGGAGGCCGTTAAAGGAACGGTGCTGAGTTTGCTGACCGAAGCATATGAAAAACGTGATACCGTTGGTGTAATTGCATTCAGGGGGATAGAGGCACAGGTGCTGCTGCCACCTACTAAAATTACAGATCTCGCTGAAGAAGCAATGAGAAGTCTGCCTACCGGCGGAAGAACGCCTTTACCTCATGCTTTGCAGACGGCTATTCAATTGTTGAATACATTTGACGCAAAAAAGGGCTATCATCCTATATTAATTGTGCTTACCGATGGTAAGGCAAATGTGCCGCTGCCAGGAACAGGTGAAGATCCATGGGGTCAGACGATCCAGCTTGCCGGGCAATTGAAAGACCATGCTGTTCAGTCGCTCGTTATCAACACGGAATCAAGCTATTTCAACCTCGACCATGCAGATGAATTAGCTGTAGCGCTTGGGGCACAATACCTTTCGCTTTCAGATATTTCTGAAGAGGAGCTTACGCCTATAATAAATCAATTATCTTATAAATCCAGGTAGAGCCCAATAGTATCGAGCCCAGACCGGCTAAACCGTTCATCCATTTGAATACCACCATATTGTTTTGCAGAAAGCGGCTCATGGTAGAAATGAGCAGGTAACTATAGATGCTCATGGCTAAAATAATACCTGCCGATTCGATGACCAGTACCATAATAGAGCCGCCAATAGTGCTTGCGCTGATGACCAGTGCTGTGGTTAACACACCTCCGGTTCCTGCCAGTCCGTGTAACATGCCAACCCAGAAAGATCTGGTAAGCGGTTTTACTTTTATCTTTTCTCCTTTTTCTCCGTGAAAATGTATCAGCTCAGAAGGTAAATGCCGGTGCTCTTCCCTGGCTGTCTGCTTCACAATTTCATTGATTTTGTAATTACTTCTGATGGCTTTGATGCCCAGGATAATCATAATCGGGCCGACCGACATTTCTGCCCAGAAAGAGATATTGTTGACAAATAACTGTAAGGATGACTTAAATAGTAGTGCTATAATACCAAAGATCAGTAAAGTTACCGAATGGCCCAGTGCCCATTGAGAAGCTCTGAAGATAACTGACCAGGAGATCTTCTTTTTACTGATAGCCTGTTCAGATGCTAAAACAGATACTGCGGCGATATGGTCAGGTTCGAAAGAATGCAGGATTCCGGCGATGAGTGGCCGACTAATACTAAGGATATTCATTGCGCGCAAAGCTATACATTTTAGATTGTTTATGGTCAGTTGATATTTCTTCTTAGTTTTACCATTCATTCATTAAGAAGGTATTTGGCACATGATCACGAGAAAGGCAATTTTTATTTGTAGCGTATGGACTGGTATTCTTTTCCTGGCGGCTTGTCAGCCCGATCTGTATTCAAGCCGCAATCCGATACATCAGCTGGCAGAATTACCCGTTCGTAAAGCCGATTTAAAATATGCCAAAGGTTTCAGCATAACTTATTATAAGACATTCAAGCAGGTAAATGTTTATAATTATGAAGGCAAAAGAATAGATACTGCGCAATATCTTTTGATTAAAAGAGGTTCCCCTATTCCAGATGGCTTTCCAAAAGCACAGGTGATCGAAATACCAGTCAGGTCAATCATTGGCATGTCGTCCATGCATGTGGCATTGATAAATTTTGCCGATGCAGATGGCATTTTAACCGGATTAGGAAATTTGAAATATGCCAGTTCAGTTAAAGTGAGGAAATATATCAAAGCCGGTAAAATAAAAGAGGTAGGACAGGAGACAAACCTGAACAATGAGATGGTGCTTACGATGCACCCGGATGTACTGATGGCCGTAGGAAATGTCAGTTCAAAGATTAACCGCTTTAAAATACTTACAGATGCGGGTATTCCCGTGATCCAAAATTCGGAATACCTGGAGAGCACACCGTTGGGACGTGCTGAATGGGTAAAACTGATGGCTGCATTGGTGGATAAAGAAGGCTTGGTGAACAAAAAGTTTGATGCCATAGTGCTGGAGTACAACAAACTGGTTCAGCTCGCTAAAAAAGCTATAGGTAAACCAAGGGTGATCACCACCATGCCAGTGAAAGGCACCTGGTATGTGCCTGAAGGAAACAGTTACCTGTCGCATTTTCTCCAGGATGCAGGTGGTACCATTAAATGGGCGGATACAAAAGGGATTGGTACCTTGCCACTCTCCTTTGAGCTGGTGGCGCCGGAAGCATTGAAAGCAGATTTCTGGTTAAACATAGGTTATGTGAACAGCAAAGCAGAAATGACTGCCAGGGATAAGCGCTTTGCAGATTTCGGACCCTTTAAAAATGGGAATGTATACAATTATAACAAGAAGATAAATGATGCGGGTGCAAATGATTATTGGGAATCTGGCGCTGTTAATCCACAAATCGTTTTATCCGACCTGATTAAAATACTTCATCCGGAGCTGCTGCCTCACCATCAGCTGGTCTATTATCAACAACTTAAGTAAACAATAGCTTTTCAATAGCCCCGATGTCATTTCCGAAATAAAAGTGAAAGTAACTGGCTAATATATTATTTGTATGGTATACAGGTAGCTGAAGTAATTCGTTCCTTGCATTCCATACTTTTATATTCGTATTTACCTCAGGTATTTCAGTGAACTGTGAATAATGAAATTCATGTCCTTTTAATGTTATACCTTCAATACTTATCTTTTTATAACCTATAGATAACTTTTTGTGTTGCATGCTTGTAGAGAAAGCTAAAATTCCGGTCATTGTATAGGCATTACCCTGATGATCAGCTATTGATTTTCCTAAATACATCATGCCCCCGCATTCCGCCAGGATTTTGCCTCCATTACTGTAATAAGTGAAAAGCTGGTCTTTGATCATTTGATTCCGCGACAGGGCTTCCAGATGTAATTCGGGATAACCGCCAGGGAAGTAGATCAGATCTGCCACAGGAAGTATTTCATCTTTCAACGGGCTAAAATACCTGATGGTTCCAAGTGCAGATAATGCCTTGATATTCTCTGCATAAGTGAAGTTAAAGGCTGCGTCTTTTGCAATTAATATTGTTTTCAACTTGCCTTGTTTATCAGGTTGCTTATTTAAACTTACTGAGACCGGTAAATTGCTGTTCACAAATGGAGCAGCAGTGATCCGCATCAACTCTTCCAGGTTGATGTATTTTTTAATATGCACAGCTGCCAGTTCAATTGCACTTTCCAAATCAATTCCCTCTTCTGTTTTTAAACCCAGATGTCTGGACGGAATTTGTATAGCGGAATTGTTTGGCAGGTAGCCCAATGCAGTAATTCCAACATCCTCCGCAGCTGCTTTCAACAGCAGGTAATGCGATTCATGATCTACGAAATTGAATATTACACCAGCGATATGGATATCCTTGCACAGCGTTTTGAAACCTAATAAAAGTGCTGCCACTGAATAAGCCATTGCTTTGGCATTCACTATCAGAACGATGGGAATGTTAAGTAAACGGGCTATATCAGCACTGCTGCCTTCCATTTTGACGGCACCATCAAATAGACCCATTACACCCTCAGTTACCAATACATCGGCGGACTCACCATAAGCCTGATATAATTCCCTGATGTGTATGTCATCCATCATAAAACGGTCGAGGTTAATGCTCTGTTTTCCTGACGCAATGCTGTGCAGTTTGGGATCAAGATAGTCAGGGCCACATTTGAAGGGCTGAACGTTTAACTCTTTATCTTTTAAGGCCCGTAATATGCCAAGTGTAACCGTTGTTTTGCCGGCTCCGCTATGCGGGGCTGCAATTAAGAATTGGGGTTTTGTGCGCATGTTGCTGATGACATATCCAAAATTTTGTTTATTCTTTTTTCGGGTCCTAAAACTAATGGTAAAGTTTGGTCAGTTCCCTTCGTTTACAGATTAGTCAGAAGTCAAACCATCCTTTCTTTCCACCAAAAGTTCTTCAGGTATCGTTAGTTCGGCTATTCTTGCTTCGTTTAAGTGCTGCTCTGCTTTTTTTTCGTCCATGAATCCATTTTCGTTCCTGTAAATCCTTGCAAGTTCAAGATGTGCATGCAGGTATGCACGACCTAAGGCAATTTCGAAGCATTCTATTGCCTTTTCAACGTTCTTATCCGTGCCTAGTCCGTTTGCGTATAAAATACCAAGGTTATAAGCAGAAACGTCGTTACCCTGATCTATGGCAAGCTGATAGAATTGCACTGCCTTTTCATCATCGCCTCTTGCATCGTAAAGATAGCCCAGCCAGTTGTATTTAGGCTCGCCCAGGTCCGCTCCTCTATGGTAATATTCCAGCGCCTGATCAGGATTAAAAATGGGCAGATCCTCATCCGAATAAAGATCACCGAGATTATTATTTGCCAGTGCCGATTGCGTTTCAGCAGCCTTACTTAGCCAATGTACTGCCATTTCCAGGTCTGAATTACAACCGACTCCAAATTTATAACACATGCCCAGTCCGTTCATAGCATCCTTATTAGCTAATAATGCACCTTTCTGATACCAGTAGAAAGCTTTAGCATCATCCTCAAAATCCTTGTAATTATAATAGATAAATGCCAGATTGTTCATTGCATAAGTATAACCTCTTTTCGCAGCGATAGTATAGTAGTATATCGCTGTAGCGTAATCCTGATGATCGTAGGCTGACAGTCCTTGTTCGTATAAGGAGTGTACATCGCTCAACTCCTCCTGGATCTCCCTGTCATTCATTTTCTGCGCCTTACCATAAACTAATAATCTTTTTCTGCATTGATAGTCAAAATAGTAAGCATAATCTTCACCTGCATATTTCAGTGCAATCTCCTTGCTGATTGGTTGTATATCCGTTTCATTAACCATATACACCTCCTCACCCCTGAAAGCCAATGCAAAAGAGCCCTCATCAAAAGGTTTCGATACCACAAGGTCAAATCCGCTGCCGAGCAGTGTTCCATCTTTTTTATATATGGAATAAAAATTCTGGCCTTTGTGTGGTTTGATTAATAACAGTCCCTGCTCCAGGTTTTCAATTGACCGAAGTGAAAATTCACCCAAGTATTTGAAGTCCGCATTAAAAATCTTTTGATTCTTTTTACCGCTGATCTCAATATGGTAGAAACCGTAGCTGGCCTGTATTTCATTGGAATGTTCAAAGTCCATCATCACAGTGCCAGACTTGTTTATCACTCCCCAAAGGCCATCCATATTCGCACTGAAATAATCTCCTTCTCCACCTTCAAATGCTCCGAGTTCATCGAACTTAAACTGGCTCAGAGGCTTACCCTTTATATCAATCAGTCCCATCTTTCCTTCGGACACAACTACAGCGATACCCGAATATTCGAAATCAAAAGCATCATCCCATATTAATGGTAATACTATCCTGCCACTGGTATTTACATAGCCATATTTCCCATCTTTCGAAACCACTGCAAGGTCTTGCGGACCGAAGCTAAAGAATTCATCAAATTGCGGAATGAGTAATATCCTGCCATCTTTGCCCTTTAATCCCCAAAGTTCATTTTCCTGGAATATTTCGTATACTAGTTCTTCTTCAAATGGCACATCAATACAACTCCAGCCGTAGGCATAATCTTCATAGTTTAATAGATCATCAAACGAATTAAATGCGGCATTGACATCTTTGAGCGCTTTGTAGTCCAGTAAGCCAATGTCGCCCTTTTTCATTGCATTGGTAATAACGAGGTTATTGTGTGCTATGCCAGCCAGCCACGCTTTCGCCTGTTCAGCATGATGCGTATCCTCCATGTTAAATATATCCCACATGTCAAGATGGAAGTAACCGCGGTGTAACCCTTCTAAATATTTGAACAATTTATCCCTGGATGATTTAAAATATTCCATATTTTTAATGAGGCCGGGCTGGGCTTCCAGAAAATTATAAAACTGCTTCAGGTTTTCAATTCCTGGTGCGGCATCATAATACAAACCAGCGTCGTTACATTCGATGTGGTTGTTGTAAGTGTTGCCTGAAATGAAGCCTCCACTGATCAGCAGTGGCTGAAGCATCAGCGGCATTTCGTATTTCCATTCCATTATCATCGTATCGCTATCATCAGCAATTGATGGAGTATTTAAATTGTATAAATAAGCACGGTGTGACAAATCAGTGTGGATTAAATGATGACTAGAATTTATTGCGTTATAGCGAATAGTATGCCATTGATGGAAAATTTTTACTTTAGTTGAATCCGTAAAGAAAGGTAATAATCTGAATATCAATAGAATGGATGAAAAAAGAGGGAATCTCATTACTGAAATTCCCTCTTTCTAAAGTGCTCCCGAAGGGATTCGAACCCCCATCGTTGGTACCGGAAACCAAAATTCTATCCATTGAACTACGGAAGCAGGGTTGCAAATATATAAATCTGAGTGGTTATTATTGAATTTTCAGACAAAATAACGGTAGATTAAACCTAATTATTTCATTCATGAGACTGAAAAGAGGAATAAATACCCGAATAAGAATCCGAGCTCTTAGCTGTGACTTCCTGTTCAGGTATTTACCTTATTCAAAGATTAGTCATTAAGCGAGTTTGGGTTTTTATTTTCCGTATCAATGCTATCACGTGTGTTTTTCTGAACAGCAATAGCAGCGAAAAGTGACATTAAAAACGCCATTGCATAAAATCCTTTCTCACTTAATGCAAGCGTAGCATTCCATAGTCCAACTGTAAGCAAAACAATAGACAGGATGGTACAGAACCAGGCAATCCCATAATAGATATTTGTTACCGGAATTCCTTCCAGACGGTCACGCACACATTTTTGTACTGAGATCGCTGCAAAAACACCGAAAATAAGAATGGTAAAATAATACCCTTTCTCATTCAGCTGCATTGTTGCATTGAAAAGGCCGATATTGTAAGCGGCAAATCCTGCCATTAAAGCAATCCAGGATGCTCCTACAAATGCACTTGATGGTTTCTGGTTCATAATTTAGATAGATAAGTGATTGAAAAATTGTTTATTCTTTATTAAGCGCAAAACAAACATAGTTAAATCATTTTAATATTCGAATGGTCATGTCTGCTTAGTGAACAATTTTGGTTCATAAAAACACTATGTTTGAGCATAGCATTTATCTTATAAATATATCACATGCGTTTGTTTAAAAAAATACTCACCGGCCTGGCTGTCCTGATCCTTTTATTGGTCATTGTTTATTTTTGCGGCCCTAAACCAGCAACCCCTGTTTATACTGATCAATTGCCTGTATTGCCAGCTGATCTGGTGCAGGTGGACCAGTATATTCGCAAAAAAGAAAATAACCTGCCGGTAAAAGCTGATAATGAGGCCCGGATCGTATGGTCGGACAGTAGCTCTAAAAAGCAAACGGAAATTGCCATCGTATACCTACATGGATTTACGGCCAGTCAGGGAGAAGGCGATCCTGTACACAGGACATTCGCCCATGCTTTCGGCTGTAATCTTTACCTTTCCCGTTTAGCAGGTCATGGGCTCAAGGGCAAAGATGCCATGCTGGAATTTACACCAGAACATTTATGGGCATCCGCATTGGAAGCTTACGCAATTGGTAAAAAACTGGGTAGGGAAGTGATTATTGTAGGCACTTCAACAGGTGCTGCAGTGGCATTGAGATTAGCTGCTACTTTTCCTGAAATCAAAGGTATTATCCTTTACTCTCCAAATATTGCGATTAATAGTAAATCTGCGTGGCTGATGAATGATCCCTGGGGACTGCAAATTTTAAGGAAAGTAATGGACGGGAAATATTCGAAGGATACCAAAGATACTGATCCTAAACTGCGTCAGTATTTTTACGGCCAGTACCGCTTGGAGGCTTTACCACAGCTTGAAGAGTATATGGAAACCTCAAATACCCATGCTACTTATACTAAAATTAAACAGCCCGTTTTGATGCTCTATTATTATAAAGATGAAACCCATCAGGATGCTACAGTAAAGATTGATGTCATGCTTCAAATGTTTGATCAGTTAGGTACATCAGCTGCACTGAAACGGAAGGTTGCTATACCTAATGCTGGAAATCATGTAATTGCCTGTCCTGCCTTATCTAAAGATGTGCCCGCTGTAACAAGAGAAACATTGCGTTTTGCAAAAGAAATACTGCATATGAAATCTGCTATCTAGTTACTTTTTTCCAAGGTTGCCGGTAATATTCAGCACTTCAAAAGTATAAGTTAGCAGTGACTTGCATCTCTCATAACATTGCAGCGCTTCCCATAATGTTTTAAATTCAGTAGCAGCGAGGTCCTTTTTCAGATCTTTGCAAAAAGAAACTATGCCCTGATCTTTCCAGGGGGTTGTGGTAGAGGAAAGTTCGACCAGCGGAACCGTTTCACCTTTAGTAACTAATGCAGTTTTGAAGCAGTTGATAATATCTTTCATCAGCATAAAAAGCGATTCACTATCTCTGTAAAGATCAGGATGCAAATCATGTGTGTTCATGTTGATAATGTTGGCTTCGAGAATAGTGGCCTGTTTGATGAATGCGAGTCGGATTTTATCAGCGTCAGCGTCGGGGGCATTCAGCTCTGGCTGGAGCATTTTAACCACCCGTAAAGACTCCGCCATTTCATTTCTATCCTCTTCGCTGTCAGTTTTTACAAACCTGGTATGTGCAGCCTGAAATTTTTCGATGGCCTCTACACTCGCCAGCAATATCTGAGCGGCATTCTTATAATTCTTAATGGGTTTCATAAAATCTTTCTAACTAAACCACAATGTTACCACTAGCGTAAAAGTAGGAAATTTGTTTTATTTGGATACTCTTTTTGTTGATTAATTTTATGTATATCAGTATGTTATAATTAAATCTATTTAGCGTTATCTATTTCCATGTTTTTGAGACGACCAATTTTTATTTTCATCATTCTGGCCAGAAAGTGGTAGATCACCAATTCATGCATTCGCTGGTCGCTGCGGAATAATCTATTTACATGCATGTGAAACAGATCAGTTAAAAGCCGGGGTTTTATGCTCATGTTACAGGTGTTTAAAACCTTTATAAAAGCAATGGCAGAGTTTTCCAGTTTCTCTTTTTGTTGAGCTTTCAAAAATGCGATATCATTCCTGTTGGAGAAATCTTTAAAGCGTTGATTGATCATTTTGAATCCTTCCGGTTGTATATTCATCTCCTGCGCGAAGCTGTCAGCTACTTTTTCTGCAGATGACAGACATTCCCGGAGAGAAAATCCAATAGCCCCCCACACCTTTTCAATCAGATAGATGGATAAAGCATATAATTGAAGTACCTGATATTCATTTTTAAGCAGGGTCATGACAAATTCACTGTCAGCATGAAAGCATTTTTCTACACTATCTATTCTGATGCTGCCATACCGGTCATTTTCTCTCCGGTAAGTTTTTATCTGTAAATCCGATATGATTCCGCTCAGTAAATCGGGCTCCATAAATTTCGCTACTGTGCGCATCACCTCATATCCATCGGTATGCTGTTTTAGTTGCATCCTGAACCTGATATGGTTGGTTGGGATATTATAGCGGATAAAAAACCAGCTTCTAATGTCTTTTTTCACCGCATTGATGCAGTTTTTTAAATTATCATGCAGGATAACATTGCTGCGGGAAGGATGGCAATAGATCTCATAGTATAACCATTCACTTCCGGGTAAAAAGACATCGGCGACTGGCTTGCCTGCACTACTTAATGGTTCTTCCGGTTTGATGTCAGAAAAATAAGACTTATATACTTCTTCCTCATGCGTTATACTCACAATAAATTCAGAAAGATAGGGTGCACCTCCTTCATCTGTGATCAATGGTTGTTCAGGAATAAAAGCTTCTTCGATATATAAAGATGTCTTGTTACGGCAGTAAGCCAGAAATGAAGTCATATCTTCCTCAATCAATGGGTTGAAGCATAAAGTCTGATCAGCAGACCCGCATTTAAATAGCTGTTTTATCCCTATCTTTTGCAGCCAATCCGTAGCTGCACTTAAAGGCAGATCTTTCTGAGGAAGGCAAAGTAATTCCGGTACAAGCCATTTAGCGGGTGATAGTACTACCTGTTTGTATTGTATTCTGGGATAGTGGGAAAGTCCGGGTAAAATATGATCTATACTTACCGTTAATGCAGAATGAATATTTTGATGTTGTAAATCTGAAAGGAAGCGGAAGATGGTTAAGTCTGAACGTATATAATTATAGGCCGAAGCGAGCTTTGGGATTATTCTTTTTCCATACTTTACAGAGCGTAGTACCAGTTCTCCATTAATTACAGAAACCATAATGTCGTCCGGATCAATGATATTCCTGCTTTCTGTCCAGGTCAGTAATGGAAGTTCGTAATTATACAGCGATTTTCGCCTGTTCACATTGTCTATATGTTTCTCAGCCTGGTAAGCAATGTCGAAGAAAAGCACACCGGGATTTGCTTTTTCTTCAATTTCTGCGAAGTTACTGCCTAGTTTTTCAATGTCAT
Source organism: Pedobacter sp. MR2016-24 (assembly GCF_026239655.1). Lineage (GTDB taxonomy): Bacteria > Bacteroidota > Bacteroidia > Sphingobacteriales > Sphingobacteriaceae > Pedobacter. The sequence continues at coordinate 127,202 of NZ_JAPIVO010000002.1, forward strand.
GGCTGACCATAGAAAACCGTCCAAGCAAAGCATTGGCGGTTACCCCGCCTATTTGTTTGGCTACAATTAGCTCATCAGCATGTTGCATCAGTACGCTAAAAGTATTTGCGACAATGTTTGTCGAACCGTAAGCCTGACCTTTAAATCCCGCTAGTTGTACGATCTCACTGGACATCATCTGATCAATAATATACTTTTGAAGCGCTGAACTTACATGATCTGCGCCTGTATTAGGGATATCCCGGAATTTCTTCAATCCTTGTATCAAACTGTCTTCGTCTTTGTCCTGTTCTAGTGAGATATAGTTAATTCCGACTTCTGGATCAATTGCTGTCAGGAGCGGAACTTCTTTATTTTCGAATTTTGAACGGAACTGGTCCCGGAAATCTGTCAATGACCTACTATTCTTAGCCGGTAGGTGTTTACTTAAAAAATGGACAGTTTCTAAAAGAATTTGCAATTCTTTCTCATTCAGGTACCCCTCTGCTAATTCTCTTTCTGCTATGATATAATCATTCGCCTGAGCTTGTGTATTAAACCCGATGCGACTAAAGTATTCTTGTCCAATTATATTTGGATGCATCTCCGTAAAAAGTAATTGCAGGCTGATCAGCTGTTCAATGAAGTAGTTTGCTGTGGTTTTACCCATCCCTTCGGCATGGAGCAGATCCTTTACTTCCTTGATCGTACGCGGAATATGGCAGAACCGAATCACATTTGCAGCGAGTTCCTGGTTAGTTATTGCAGAGAGTTCAAATGTGCCCTCAACAATATTTACATAACGTAATTCCTCTCCACATACATAGGCAGTGGTGTTGGTTCTAAGATGCTTGGCATTTTTCAGGAGTGAGGATGGATCAAGATTAACATTTTCTTTTTCAGACCAGTCTGCAAAGCGATGGATTACAGCTTCTCTAGCTATTTTTATACCATTAAATGATTCATCTTTCGAGACAGGTATCAGTGAAAAAGCCGCAAATTTACCATAAGGTGTAGCCCTGAATTTTGCCCTGTTGAAATATTTCCATAAGGTGAAGCGGGCTTTTGCGTCTAATAAATTAAGCTGGTTAGCTTCAATATCTTTTATAATTTCAAAAAAGGCAGGTGAAGACTCTTCAATATAAGTTTTAAGATCTTCCCAAACTTCTCCTATTTGCGCTTGAGTGGAAAATACAGGCGTACGGCAAAGTGTTACAGGGCAGATGGTTAATTTCATAAGAGGGCGAAAATTAATTGTGTTTTATGAGTTACACTAAGATATTGATTAATTATCTTTTTTATTTGGGTGGATAATCAATTTTTAGCTCCACTTTATAAATATTTTCATGCAGTTCATGGCTAAATCGATATTGATTTTTATAAAACTGGTCTAGTCGCAGTGAAATATTTTGAATACCTGTTTTGTTACTTTTAACGGAGTTTTTTTCAATCGCCAGATTTGAGGACTCAAACAGTAAATATGCCGGGGTCGATTCGATTTTTATAGAGGCAGAAAACTTTTCATCCCTTAGATTTCCGTGTTTGAAGACGTTCTCTACAAGTGTCAGTAAGATGATGGGTATAGTGGGCGTCTCCGGATCGTGGATTTCCGTGCTATAGTTAAGGTACAAAGTATGGTTGAATCGTAACTGGTTTAATGCTATTAAATTATCTATTTGTTCCAGCTCTCTGCTTAATGGTATCGTACCAGTAGTACTCTCTAATGCAAAACCCATCATTCCTGCCAGTCTCATAATTGCATCATCTGCTTCTGCGGGCCTTTTTCTAATCGCATATCGGATGAAATTCAAGCTGTTAAATAATAAATGAGGATTGATCTGTGCTCTAAGAAAGTCCTGCTCAGCACGAAGAAGGCTATTCTCTAGCTTTTCATTTTCAATGGCCTGTTTTAAAGTGCGTTCCTTCTTCTGGTTATACCGGATGAGGAAGTAGTAGCCGGTGCCGTACAGCATGAAGTAGCTGCCTCTCCAGACAATATTTGCTAAATATATTGAAGTCAAAAATTCGCGAGACAGAATTGAATAGGGGACAGTTTTTTTTAAATAAAAACTGATAAGGATTGTAATAACAGTGTATGCTAATATTTCCAGAATTATAAATAATGGTAATCTCCAAATATTTATAATGGTGTGATGGGAACTTGACCGAAGTACAACTAGAGAATGGAAATAAAATAAAGAGATATTCAGGATATAGAATATAAGATATAATAAAAAGGATTGAAAATGCCTTGTTATTATTCCTATGATTATTATTTCATAAAATATGAAGATAGTCCAACATAGCGAATGTATGAACACAGCTTTTGATATTTTAAATCGTCCTATATATAATAAAGCGGGCATTTAATATAATAAAAGTGCAAATAATTTATTTGAGAGATAATATTGATTGTACCTAAACAACAATCATTATGAAAATCTTAAAAAAAAACATCAAATTAACAAAAGAGACATTATTTGTTTATCAAAAACATGCTACTGGCGGTTTCAGTTATTCTGATCCAACTACTGTTCTTGCACATACAACAAATACTATGTTTCCTCCAACAGTAAATCGTCGTGAGCAAAATTAAGCTATGATCTCAAAGTGTGTTTCTTCAAATATTCAAGGAACACACTTTTATACTTTTCGCCTACCTGATAGTTATTTCCTGTACTCATTCTGGCAATATTTCCATCAACACGTTCCAGGTAATTCACTGAAATAATGATCGACTTATTGATCCTGAAAAATATATCTCTTCCCCTCAACATATCCTCCATTGCTTTCAGGCCTATATAAGTAATTTCATGACCCGTGGTAGTATAAATCATAATATAGTTTAGTAAAGCTTCTATGTAAACAATATTGCTGTATCTTATTTTAATATAACTGCATTTTTGTCCTCCTTTAATAAATAAGAAGTCCTGATCATCTTTTCTTAGCTTGATGATATCCTGATATTTCAGGTCTAATTCTTCGATCTTTTTATTGAATGTGATATAGTTAACTGGTTTGAGCAGATAACCCGCTGCCCTCGCCTCGAAGGCTTCTGGCGCATGATCTCTGTAAGCGGTAACGTAAACCAGGAAATGGCAATAATTATTCAATACAGTAGCAGCATCTATTCCGTTTAAAACTGACATGTCAATATCAGAAAAAACAATATCAATATGATTCACCTGCTGCATGTAGAGAATTGCTTTTTTTGCATCAGGGAAGGTTTGCAGGAGTTCCAGTTTACCCGTTCCTTCAACCAGTTCGCTTAATTCATCAATAGCGTGTGGTTCATCATCAATTATTATACAACTCATTGCCATATCAATGATCATTAAAATTTATAACTCTCATCTAAGATACTTAATACAAGTAGATTAATATAAATAAATTACAGTTATATATAATATTCTACAGACTTTATATAACATTTTTCTCTTCGTAGCTGCTGAAGGATATATTGAGAACATAACTTAAACGAGTAGCATGACCAGGTTACAGTTATTAATAAAATATATAAATATGAAGAATAGAATGCAAACAGAGCGCAAATTGATAGATGCTGTTGACTATATTGTAAAAACTAAGGGACTTGGAGGTCTGGGTGTAAACAAAGTTGCAAAACAGGCGGGGGTGTCTAAAATTCTTATTTATCGCTATTTTGGTAACTTAGAGAAGCTGCTGAGGATATGCGTTAAAGAGAAAGATTTCTGGGAAAACCATCTCGCTGAATCTCCTGTCGTAAACAGTAAGTCGAAATCCTTGCATTTATTGATTAGCGGAATATTGAAGGAACAATTTGGCCATTTCTATAATCATTGCGAAATGGAAGCTAATATCCTGAACAGCATTACTACTGATTCCAAGATTACTAAAAACTTATCTAATAACAGAAAGTATAACGATAATCAGTTACCCTCTGCTGAGGAAATTGTTAATGATTCAGCTGCCTACTATCAGATTGTATCCAAGCTGCTTGTTGCCGGTACTGAAGAGTTATTACTGCAGTCTATGCAAAAAAGAGTAGGAGGGAATAAAGTACATACCATTCTACAAAAAGACGATTTATTACGTTCTATGGAACGAATATTGCACATCGCATTTAACTAGTTTTATTTTCGGTTGGCGTTTATATAATTTGCTGCGGATTCAATTCTTAATAGAATGATCATATTATTTTTATCCTTCCCTAGGGAGTTTTAAAAATAAAATGTCATTTTTGCAACCTTGATAAAACAGTAGGGCATGTAAATAAACGCTATATATGGAAGAGCAGGTTGTAGAAGAGGTGGTAGAACTAATTGAACGTAATGACAACGGTCAGTTAAAGGTCTTTCTGGACGATCTGAATATTTCTGACGTTGAACATCTGATTGATGAACTTCCACAATATGCGGTTAAATTTATTGATACACTGTCTATAAAAAGGGCAGTTAATGTTTTCAGGATTCTGGATTTTCCTACTCAGGAAAAAATAATTAAAAAATTGGATGGTGAAAAGCTTGCTGAGCTGATTAACCTGCTTCCGCCAGATGACAGGACTTCATTGTTCTCTGAACTTAAAGGAGATGCCGTTAAAAAACTAATTATCTTATTGCCAGCTAAAGACAGGGTGGAAGCCTTATCCTTATTGGGATATAAAGAAGATAGTGTCGGAAGGTTGATGACGCCGGATTATGTCGCGGTTAAAAAAGACTGGACTGTAAAGAGAGTGTTGGAGCATATCAGGAGATATGGTAAAGACTCGGAAACCATCGATGTGATTTATGTGATCGATGAAGACGGAATCCTTTTGGATGATATCCGGATCAGGGAAATTCTCCTTGCAAACCCTGAAGTTCCTATCGTAGAATTGACGGATAACCGTTCTATTGCATTGAATGCAAATGATCCACAGGAAGAAGCCATTAATGTTTTCAGGATGAATAACAGGGTTGCTTTACCGGTTACAGATAATAATGGCGTATTACTGGGGATTGTTACAGTAGATGATATTCTTTGGATAGCCAATGAAGAGTATACGGAAGATATGCACAAGATAGGGGGTACCCAGGCGCTGGATGAGCCTTATCTGGATATGCCTATTTTCGGACTATTCAAAAAACGTATTGGCTGGCTGGTTGTACTTTTCCTGGGAGAAATGTTAACCGCCACAGCAATGGCTCATTTCGAAGCAGATATTGCGAAAGCCGTAATTCTGGCCATGTTTGTGCCTTTGATTATCTCCAGTGGAGGTAATAGTGGTTCCCAGGCTTCTACGCTGATCATTCAGGCGATGGCATTGGGAGAAATCACTATCGGCGACTGGTGGCGGGTGATGCGCAGAGAAATCATCTCAGGTTTGATGCTTGGATTGGTACTAGGTAGCATAGGTTTTCTAAGGATATTTACCTGGACATTATTTTCTGACATATATGGGCCACATTGGGCACTGATTGGCTTAACTGTAGGTGTTGCGCTGGTCGGAGTCGTACTATGGGGGTCATTAGCCGGCTCTATGTTGCCGCTATTGTTAAAGAAACTTGGCGCCGATCCGGCTACATCATCAGCACCTTTTGTGGCTACTTTAGTCGACGTGACCGGATTGATCATTTACTTTTCTGTAGCGGTAATGTTTTTGACTGGTGTGTTATTATAATCAATTTAATAATGCATCCCAAACGGCGGTTTTTATCTAACGTTCTTTTGACGTTCTTCTAACCTTATTTTAAGGTTTTCCGATCGAACAGAATATAAACGATTTAAATCTGGTCATGCTTCAGTTGTCGGGCAGTTTTTTTCGCCGCCGCATATGATTTAGGAGAAAACCTATTCTCTACATCATTGGTATACTTTCTAACATAATTTTTATATTGCAGTACATTTTCAGGGTCTGAGGATGTGTCAGATTAAAATGTCAGAAAAGGATTATTACAACAATTTATTGAATGTTAAGCGGTCGAACTGAAAAAGACACCCTTTTAGCATTAAAAGCGGGAGACGAATCTGCTTTTCGTGAAATTTTCGATCAGAATTTCCGGAAGTTATATGCCTTCTCTTTTCGCCTCCTTAAAAATAAAGAGCAGGCTGAAGAGGTTGTGAATGATACGCTGATGAACGTATGGACCAACAGAGAGCGATTAAATGCAGATTTTCCTGTTGCTCCTTACTTATATACCATTAGCCGGCGACTCGCTTTAAATGCACTGCGACAAATTGCAACTTCTCAAAAGGCAATAGATCAACTTTGGTTAAGTATGCAAAATGCGAGTAATGATACAGAAGAATCCGTTTTGTTGAGCGATTTGCAACGTTTTACCGAATCTGCGCTGGTAACATTGCCTCCTCAACAGCAAATAGTATTCAGATTGAGCAGATTCGAAGGTTTAAATTATGATGAAATAGCTGACAGGCTCAATATTTCCAGAAATACGGTGAAAAATCATCTTGTTGCGGCGCTTAAAACTTTAAAAACACACTTTAATCAGTCGGATGTAACCTATTTTATCCTGCTTTCTATGTCATTGCTGAAAAAATAACATATTTATTTTCATATCGACTAGTCCTAAATCTATTTTGCTGTGTAATGCATATATAAACCCATTGTAAAGGGAATATTAATACATGGCAAATCAACAACAATTAACGGCATTGCTCCAGAAATTTGCAGATGATAATATCAGCAAAGAGGAATATACAGCATTGATCAGCTATTTCAATCTGACCGGAAATGACGAAGAGGTTTTGGCAGCGATGGATCAGATCTGGAAAAATACTACAGCCGAAGTATGGCATACTGAGGAAGAGGCAGATCATTTTTATCAGAAATTAATTCATCATCAGGAATTTAATACAACAGATTATCCAGCACCTACTAGAAAATTATGGTATTGTATTGTTGTAGCAGCAGCAGTATTGGTCACACTTTCTGCAGGATTGTATTTTTATACCGATAGGGAGTTGGCACCGGCCTCAGAGCGCTTTGCTCAGCATGATCTCAGACCTGGAGGTAATCGTGCTATTTTAACATTGTCTGATGGTCGGACAATAGACTTAAGTGATGCCGGAAATGGGGAACTGGCGAAAGAATCAGGAATCTCAGTGACCAAAACTAAAACCGGACAATTGGTGTATACGGTAAATGGTACTGGGAAAAATGGCGCTCAAACTAAGAGTAATGCAAATGCATATAATACAATTACTACACCGAGGGGGGGGGAGTATAAAGTAAACCTGCCTGATGGAACGACAGTGTGGATGAATGCGGCTTCGTCCTTAAAATTTCCTGTTCAGTTTAATGGTCAACAAAGAAAGGTTAATTTGAATGGTGAGGCGTATTTTGAAGTCGCAAAAATGATGACTAAACAAGTTATCAAAGGTAAACAAGTTACCGCACGGCTGCCCTTTATCGTAGAAACAGAAAAACAAGACGTACAGGTATTAGGTACGCATTTCAATGTGAATGCCTATGCTGAAGAAGCGGCGACGAAGACCACATTATTAGAAGGAGCTATTAGCGTTTCTTTACGCAGTACGCCGAACAATATTCATTCTGAAACTTATGAGCTGCGGCCAGGTCAGCAGGCGACTTTAAACGGTAGCAGTATTAAAGTAGTGGCGGCAGACATGGAAGAAGCAATGGCGTGGAAAAATGGACTTTTCATGTTCAGCGGTCAGGATTTAGAAGGTATTATGAAACAGGTAGAGCGCTGGTACGATGTAGATGTTGTATTCAGTGACAATAGTCTAAAAACACAGACCTTCAAAGGTACAATTTCCCGCTTTAAAAAGATCTCCCAGTTACTGGAAGTATTAGAATCAACAGGCTCAGTTCACTTTACAATGGAAGGAAGGAGGATAATGGCTATGAAATAACCTTTACATAGACAAAGATGAACAGGAGTAAAAAACCGGGAATGCTGCAAACATCCCCGGCCATAATTCAGTGTTCAGATGAGACATATTCACACATCAACAAATAACCACTAAACAACAAATGTAATGAAATTTAAGGATCTAGTCCGGTCCGGGTATTCCGCCTGGGTAAATAATTCAATAGTTCGTGTTATGAAAATAATGGTACTAATTATGACCACCTTTTTGTTGCAGGTCAGCGCAGCAGGTTTTGCACAAAAGTTAACTTTCACCAGGCAAAACGCTTCATTGAAAGAATTGTTTACAGAAATCAGAAAACAGACAGGATATAATGTATTCTGGCAGGAAGGCAAAGTAAACGATGCGATGAAAGTCAATGTTTCGTTTAAAGACGCTCCTCTGGATGATGTTTTAAAGAAGACGCTATCGGGGCACGAGCTAAGTTATAAAATCGTGAACCAGACTGTGGTAGTTACTAAAAAAGAAAAGAGTTTCCTGGAGACAGTGAGCGATTATCTCGCCTCCATCAATGTGGAAGGTAAAATCGTAGATGCATCTACAAACCTGCCAATACCCAAAGTTTCTGTAACACTTAAAGGTTCTACACGGTCAGTGGTAGCAGATGAGAGAGGTAATTTCAGGTTTAACAGTTTACCAGATGAAGGTACACTGATCTTTTCAAGCATCGGCTTCGTTACTCAGGAAGTGAAAGTCAGAGAGAGTATGGAAGTGAGAATGGTAATGGCTACTCAGTTATTAGAAGATGTAACTGTTTCAACGGGATACCAATCGGTAAAAAAGTCATCTACCACAGGATCATTTAGTGTGCTTACAGCTAAAGACATTGAGAGTACGCCGAGCGTAAATTTAATGGAACGTATTGAGGGTAAAATACCAGGTGTACAGGTGGATATTAGAAAAAATACTATTCAGATCAGGGGCGTGAGTTCTTATAATGCGCAACCTCCACTGGTTGTTATTGATGGTTTTCCTTCCATCAACCAGGATCTGACCTCTATTAGTAGTGGACTTGTAGATGGGAATGTAACCTATAAAAATCAGCCTTCTACAACGGGAAATGCTATTATAAGTTCTTTCAATCCAGCGGATATTGAAAGTATTACTTTTTTGAAAGATGCTGCGGCATCTGCTATCTGGGGTGCTAAAGCAGCGAATGGAGTAATTGTAATCACCACCAAACGTGGTAAAAAGGGACCTTCAGAGCTGAATTTCAGTGCAACTTTGGGCGTATCTGCACCTGGCAATTTTTCTAACCTCAATACGATGTCTAACGAGGAATATATTGACCTGGAACGTGAATTGGTAGATAAGGGATTTATTCAGGATCCGGTTGCCAATCTAATTGCTTCACCATTGAACGGTTATAGAACTGCGCCTATTACTGAGGCGCAGGAATGGATGTTCAAAGCAAAGAGAAATCCTATATATGCCGGACAGAGAGACTCTGCCCTAAATGTTCTTGCCAACCGTTCCAACAGAGATCAGTTAAAGGATTACTTATTGCAAAATGCTGTTACACAGCAGTATAATCTTTCTTTTTCTGGTGGTACAGATAATACTTCTTATTATGTGTCAGGGAATTACACGAAAGATCAGCCTGTTTTTAAAAGCAATTTGGGCGAGAAATACTCAGTTCTCTCCAATATGACAAATACCTTTTTGAATAAGCGGATTACGTTAAGTACCGGAATCAACTATTCCTATTCAAAAAGTCAGGTGAATAGTGCTGCATTGCAGGCTTTAAGTCTGAGTACCTTCGGGCTGTTACCTTATGAAATGCTGGTAGATGCAAATGGCAACAGGATACAGAAGGGGATCACTTTAACAACGAGAACGTCTGATAGTCTTACAAGGATAAAAAACCTGATGCCATGGACATACAATGCTATTGATGAACTCGATTATAACAATACTGTAAATACGGGTAATGCTGTTAGGATAAATGCAGCTTTGGATGGTAATGTTACTGACTGGTTGAAATTGAGTGTTTCCGGACAAATTCAGAAAACTATCGATGACCAGATTAACCTGAAGAACGAGAATAGCTTTTTTACACGTGACCTGATCAATATAGGAACAAACCCCTTAAATACGACTCTTTATGGAACGCGTTATGGGTTTCCTAAAGGCGGCATACATAATAATGCAAGAATAAACCGGGATGATTATGCGCTGCGCGGACAATTGTCGGTAAATAAAAATTGGGGAACAGATCATCATTTTGATATGATCGCTGGTACTGAAATTCGTCAGGAAAAAGCAAATGGATCAACACGAACGCTGTATGGCTACAATGAAGAGCTTTCTTCTTCTATCAATGTAAATACAGTAGGAGCCGCTGGCAGGTATACAAATATTTACGGGCAGACAGGGATCATTCCTAATCCGAATAATACTATTTCACGGTCGGCTAGAAGATATCTTTCTTATTATTCTACCGCAACTTATGCTTTTAAGGATAAATATTATGTTACCGGAAGCGCAAGGTTTGATGATGTTAACATATTAGGTGCAAGTAGAAAAGCTAGAGCTACTCCATTATGGTCGGCCGGTTTACGTTGGGATATCAAAAAGGAAAGCTTTATGGATCAGCTGACCTGGATTGATGCATTGAGCTTACGGGGATCTTATGGTAGATCCGGAAATAATCCTTTGCAATCTGCAAATGTTTCCACAGTTTCCGTTGGTTCAACAGATGGATATACACAGCTGCCATACTCAACAATAGGGTATCCTGTAAACCAGGATATTGGATGGGAAATTACTAATATGCTGAATGTTGGTCTGGATGCAGCATTGATGAATAGCAGGTTGAATTTAAGTGTTGATATCTACAATAAACGTACTACAGATTTATTAATGTCATTGCCAATCAATTCTGCATATGGCTGGACGACGCTTTCATACAATGCTGGTACATTGTCTGGAAATGGGGTTGATCTGAATATGATAGGCTACCTTATGCGCGAGAAAGACTGGGGATGGGACGCAAACTTTAATTTCTCTTATAATAATAATAAGATCACAGAAAGCCGTGTTATTCCACTTAATTCAACAGGCGTGAGACTTACGCCAGGTTATTCGGTAGATCAATTATTTGTATACCGTTGGGCGGGATTAGATAATACAGGAAAGTCGCAGATCTATGCTGCCGATGGGAGTATCCTCAAATCAAATAATAACAATATCGTTATTGATGATATCGTAAGTGCAGGCAGAACCATCGCCCCATATTTTGGTGGTTTTGGAACATCTGTGAGATATAAAAGTTTAAGTATTTCGGCGAGGGCAAGTTATAACTTAGGTCATAAATTCCTGATTCAGAAAATAGATCCGAGTCTTTATCCAACAGGTGGTAGCTACGGGGGGTTGATTGGTAATAATAAAGCATTGGTTAACCGCTGGAGACAACCAGGTGATGAAGCCTTTACTGATATTCCTGGATTAACAGGTGTAGATATAAATACAGTAAATCGTTATATGTATTCAGACCTGAATGTGAGAAATGCCGGGACAATCCGACTGCAGCAGATAACCTTAAGTTACAGAGTGCCAAAAACCATGCTGAAGAATACACCTTTTATTAAAGCTGTAAATATAGGGGCAACGGTAAGTAATCTTGGCCTGCTTTGGACAGCTAATAAAGAAGGGGTTGACCCGAGTTACCAGATGACAGACAAGTTCACCAATTTACCTCCAACGCGTAACTATGTATTTAATTTAAATCTATCTCTTTAATTGTAAACATCATGCAAAAATATATATATACAATTTTAATCTGCGGTGTTTTATTCTGCACTGGAGCCTGCCGGAAATATGTTGAAATTGCTCCGGTAAATACCAGGGTGCTCGAAAAAACTCCAGATTACCAGTCTTTGATGTACAATACTACAACGTTCGACAGAAGTTATTACGCGCCGGCATTTGCAGGGGATGACATCGGTACTGATGATATCCGCTGGCAAAATATCCAGAATGTAGTTCCCGGAAATTTGTATACCTGGTCGGCCAAAATTTATGGTGCAACAGAAGAAGATACAGATTGGAGAGCTCTTTATGAACAGCTTTATTTATGTAACACCATCGTAAGTGATGTAATGAAGAGCAAGGGAGGGACTGAAGCCCAAAAACAGGGCATTTTGTCTGCTGCGCTGGTACACAGAGCTTTCATCTATTTTACGCTGGTCAACCTTTATGGCAAACAATATGATGCAGCTACGGCCGCAACAGATCCTGGTGTACCCCTGGTACTGGAGCCCAGATTTTTTACTGATCTGACCAGAGCAAGTGTGCAAGAGGTTTATAGCCAGATTAAAGCAGATTTAAATCAGGCATTGCCCGGCTTACCTGATCTTCCGGATTTTAACAGTAACCCGTCCAAAGCAGCTGCTTATGGTATTATGGCTCGCGTTTGCTTGCATACTAGGGAATTTGCAGAAGCAGAACGGAATGCAGATTTAACGCTGGCATTGAAAAGTACACTGATTGACTTGAAAACTTATGCGGCCAGTCCCATTGGTTTCCCTACGAGAAACCTGAACCCTGAAGAAATTCTGTTGAAGAAACTTACGCAGGTGCCGTTGAGCTTTCCTATGAGCGCAGATGCTATCAGTATGTTCAGTACTACTGATCTGCGCTACCAGCTTTTTACTGTTGATGGAATCACCCTATTTAGTCCAACTTTCAATACCCGCGCTTTCACCAGAAATCTGGTGGGTAACGAAGGTTCTTTCACGGGACCGAATGTTCCTGAAATGATGCTGATCAAAGCAGAATGTGAAGCCCGGGCAGGTAATGCAGGTGTCGCTGTAGGTATTTTAAATGACCTCAGAACGAAGCGTTTCAGAACTGCAGATTACGTGGCCTTAACTGCTACAGATGCAACTGACGCTTTGCACAAGGTAATTGATGAACGCAAAAGAGAGTTTCTGGGCAGAGGTTTCAGGTGGTTTGATCAGAGAAGGTTAAGCAAAGATGCCGGATTTGTATCTACAGTGACCCGAAGTTACAGAGGTGTTACATATACGCTTGAGCCAGGCAGTAACAAATATGTTTTCCCTATCGGTGATAAATACATTTTGCTAAACCCTGAGATCATCCAGAATCCAAGGTAAACGATACATACAAATCTTATTAAATCAAAAACATGAACGAACCTATCGTAAGTGTCAGAGGTTTATCTCATCGTTACAGCGTGCAATGGGCTGTGAGAGATATTAACTTTGACCTGACTAAAAACGGTATCTATGGACTGCTCGGCGCTAATGGCGCCGGCAAGTCCACAATTATGAATATCATGTGTGGTGTGATCAAACAGACCGACGGAGAGATATTTATCAAAGGGATTAATATGGGCGAACACCCTGAAAAGGCGAAGCGTCATATCGGTTTCCTGCCTCAGCAACCGCCCCTGCAAAACGACCTGACGGTTACGGAGTTCCTGATCCATGCGGCCAATATCCGCCTGATGGATTCCTCCAAAGTAAAAGCTGCTGTGGCAGAGGTGATGGACAAATGTGGAATAGCACATTTCAGCAAACGCCTGATCCGCAATCTTTCTGGTGGTTATCAGCAGCGTGTAGGGATTGCGCAGACAATTATCCATAAACCGGATTTCGTTGTATTGGATGAGCCTACAAATGGCCTTGATCCCAACCAGATTCTCGAAGTAAGAGGCTTAATCAAAGAAATAGCGGAAGAACGGACGGTGGTACTTTCTACGCATATCCTGCAGGAAGTGCAGGCATTGTGCGACCATATCTGGATGATCAATGAAGGGAGCATGATTTTCTCGGGTACTATGGATGAATTTGACAACCATATCGTACCGAATACGCTGGTGGTTTCATTAGTAGCAGCACCCGGAGTGGAAGAACTGCTGGCCGTGCCGGGAGTGCTCGCGGTAGAACCTTTGGGTGGTATCAGGTACCAGATCCGATTCAATGATGCGCAGGATCTGATTGAAAGACTGGTAGAGACCAGTGTACAGAGGAACTGGCGACTAATTGAAATCGCGGTAGAAAAGAACTCCCTGGAGACTGTCTTTGCCGAATTAACCAAGAAAAAACTTAAGTAGCCTTTAGGGGTTCGATTTAACCAGAAAAATGAAGACAATATTTAATATAGCGAAGACTGAGCTCCAGGTCATGTTTTATTCTCCTGTAGCCTGGCTAATCCTGATCATCTTTACTTTCCAGACGGGAATGACTTTTTCGGATTCTTTTGAAGGGCTGATCAGGCTCGGCGTCATGAAGATTCCACTTAATAGTGCAACTATCAATACATATGCAGGCTGGGGTGGCATTTTCACCAAGGTGCAGGCATATTTATATCTTTATATCCCGCTGCTTACGATGAGTATCATGAGTCGTGAGTTAGGCAGTGGCTCCATCAAATTATTATATTCTTCGCCCATTACCAATGCGCAGATTATACTTGGTAAGTATTTATCATTGATGATTTTCGGGCTGGCATTAATGGGGGTACTGGCCGTTTTTGCTGTTTTTGGTATCATTACGATTGATCATGTGGATATACCTTTCCTGCTGACTGCAATGCTCGGACTTTATTTGCTGACTTGCGCGTATGCAGCAATCGGTTTGTTTATGTCTTCTTTAACATCTTACAATGTAGTCGCAGCACTGGGTACGGTAACGATTTTAGCATTGATGGGATATGTGAAAAATGTAGGTCAGGATATCGAATTTGTACGTGATATTACCTACTGGTTAGCCATCACGGGGCGTAGCGGTACATTCGTTGCCGGGATCATCAACAGTGAAAATCTCTTGTATTTCTTTGTTGTCATTGCACTCTTTCTTGGGTTTACTATTATCAAACTGCAGGCAGGAAGACAAAAAAGTAAATGGACAATTACGTTCAGCAAATATGCGATCGTATTTTCGGTAGCGATGTTATTAGGCTATTTCAGCTCAAAGCCTTACATGAAAATTTATTATGATGCGACGAGAACCAAAGAAAACACCCTGACAAAAAGTAGCCTGGAGGTGATGGATAAGCTGAAAGGCGGATTGTCTATCCACACTTACAGCAACATGCTGGATGCTTCTGCTTATACTGCTGTACCTTCAGCATATAAGGATGATGTGAGTCGTTTTGAAAAGTATATCAGGTTTAAACCAGATATCAAGATGGACTACACGTATTATTACCACAAGGCTGATAACCCTGTCCTGGAAAGGATGTATGCTAAGCTAAGTGATGTGCAACGAATTGATACCTTGAAAAAGCTGAATAAATGGAATTTCGATATTGTTCCTTATACAGAGATCAGCAGCAAAGTAAATCTTGAACCAGAGAATTATCGATTTGTGCGTGTGCTGGAACTTGATAATGGTCGTAAAACATTCCTTCGCTACTTTGATGATCAGCAGCGTTTGCCTTCTGAAGCAGAAATTACTGCAGCGATCAAACGTATGGTGATGAAACTGCCGGTAGTGGGTTTTGTAAAAGGACATGGTGAGCGCGCCAGTTCGGGAGAACAGGATCGTGGCTACAATATGGTGGCAAGTGAAAAAACATTCCGTTATGCATTGATCAATCAGGGTTTTGATTTCACTGATTTAACGCTGGACAAACAGGTGCCTGATTCAATCCGAATTATGGTCATTGCCGAGCCTAAACAGGTTTTAACGGCTGCAGAACAGAAAAATCTTGACCAGTATATCGCTCGGGGGGGTAATATGGTGATTGCAGGGGAACCGGGCAGACAGGCCGAGATGAATGCAATTACGGGACAATTGGGTGTACATTTTCTTCCGGGAAGACTGGTAAAACCGGGTACTTTACAGTCGGACTTAATGGTGATGAAAGCCGGCCAGGCAGCGGCTGATTTCTCTTTTTATCTGCAAATGATGAAGAAAATGGAGATGGTGCTGACTATGCCGGCAACGGCTCCAATGGCCTATACCAAAGACAAGGGATTCGAGGTGAAAACTGTTTTTTACACCGATTCTATTGGTAGCTGGAACGAAGTGGAGACGACCAATTTTGTGGATGACAGCGTAAAATTAAATCCTGCTGCAGGAGAAGTGGAGAAGTCATACCCAACAGTTTTAGCGCTTTCACGTAAGGTGAAAGGTAAAGAGCAGAAAATTATTGTTACAGGTGATGCCGACTGGATGAGTAATGCTGAACTGGGCATGAATCGTAATGGGGTACAGGCCTCTAATTTCTCCCTGGTTGCTGGTACGTTTTTCTGGCTTTCTGATGGAGAGGTGCCAATTGATATGCGCCGTGATCCTGCGCCAGATACATCAATCAGTATTGGTGAAAAAGGCTGGGTTTTCTTCGGGATCTTCTTCAAATGGGGAATGCCTGCATTGCTGATTGCAATTAGTCTGATTATCTGGATCCGCAGAAGAGGAAGGTAAAATCTAAGATCAGCATTAACAAATAGAATGATTTAGAAGCGCAAAATAAACAGAAGAATAACATATGAGTTTCTCCGTTGACAAACAAACATTAGACGATCTCAATATTTTTACGAAGAAAGGTCGGGATTCTGTTTTTGGTCTTTTTAACCGCACCCGCACCCGTGGTGGTGCAGAAATTCTGGAGCAGATGTTCCGGTATCCTTTGTCGGATGCCGGATCAATCAACCAGCGCAGTCAGCTGATCCATTTTTTTCAATCGGGCAAAGCTTTATTTCCCTTCAAAGAGGAATGGTTCGATCTGATTGAGCAGTATCTGAGTAATGCTGATGAACGGAGTAAGCTTTCCCATGATGAAAATAAGCTCGGCAGAACATTCAATAACCTGATCGGTGCAGATACAGAATACAGGCAAATTGCTAAAGCGCTTGCCGCGATATTCGATTTTATAAATGCTTTTCATCAGTTCCTTGATCAAATGAAAAGTAACAAGAATGCAATGCCTTATCACGAGGAATTAGTTGCGATTAAAAGTATTCTTGACGATCAGGAAATCCAGAAACTAACAAGAGCGGGAGCAACAGAGAAGCAGACCTATGAAAAAACGGCCGAATATGATCAGGTGCTGCGTTTCAAAAAGAAAGATCTGCTGCTGAAGATGCTCTCTCATGCCTATCAGCTGGATGTATATATCGCTGTAGCTACTGTAGCTGCAAAAGAGAATTTTGTTTTTGCCAAGGCTTTGCCGGCGGATTTGCTGGATATGACATTGGAAGGGGTGTACCATCCGCTGCTGGAGAATGCTGTTGGAAATAACCTTCAGGTTACACCGCGTAGTAATGTGATCTTCCTGACGGGTGCAAACATGGCGGGGAAGTCGACCTTTATGAAATCAATGGGTATCGTTGTATTTCTTGCGCACATGGGTTTCCCGGTACCTGCTACAAAAATGGAGTTTTCCGTAATGGATGGTTTGTATAGTACCATCAATCTGCCAGATAATCTGAGTATGGGCTACAGTCACTTTTATGCAGAAGTGTTAAGGGTAAAAAAGGTGGCCGAGCAGCTTTCGCTGTCAAAAAAGATATTTGTCATTTTTGATGAACTGTTCAGGGGTACAAATGTGAAGGATGCATATGAAGCTACTGTGGCACTAACGGCAGCTTTCGCTCGTAAAAAGAACTGCATTTTTGTGATATCTACACATATTATTGAAGCTGGGGAAGAATTAAAAGAGCGCTGTGATAACATCCATTTCACTTATCTGCCCACTTTAATGGAAGGTGCAAAGCCTGTATATACTTACCGTCTGGCGGAAGGTATTACGTCCGACCGTCACGGGATGATCATCATCAATAACGAAGGGATCATAGATATCTTGAAAATAAATAACAAATAGCCATGTCATTCGTAACCGACAAACAAACACTGGATGATTTAAATATCCTGGGTAAATACAAGAGTAATTCTGTATTGAATCTGTTTAATCATACCAAAACAGCAGGGGGCGAGCGCTTGTTAGAAGCTATGTTTCAGCACCCGCTAACTTCTGTTGAAGAGATTAACGGGAGAAGTAGCATCTTAAAGTATTTTGAAAGAAAGGCTCTTATTTTTCCATTTGAGCAGGATGCACTGATTGCTGCCGGGAATTATCTAAGTGGTCCCGGCGCGGCAAATTTTCTGGTAGCCACAGGCCAGGCAGCACGTAGAAAAACATTGTACCTGCTGGGCCTGAAAGTGGAACAGGATCTGATTGCTGCCGGACTGCGTGAAACAATAAAAATGCTATCTGCCATTAAAAGGTTCGTAGCTGATTTATTAAGACAAGATGCTGATAGCCCATTTGCTGTTGCACTAAAAAAAGCAGATCAGTTATTCAAAAGTGAAAGACTAAGTTGGATCGAAACTGTAAGTATAGCTGCTGAATTATCATTTTTTGAGACAGTAAAGTATGACTATCAATTGCGTTCTGTATTAAGAGCAGAGATGGAGGGAATTATGGAGCTGGTGTATCAGGTGGACGTATATATTGCAGTTTCAGGCGTAGCAAAAGCAAAAGGCTTTATTTATGCAGAAGCCTTGCCAGCAGATCAGCATAAGATTTATCTGGAGGAAGGATTTCATCCCTGTCTGGATAAAGCAGTGCCCAATACTTTGTCGCTCAATTCAGAGATGAACATGATCTTTTTAACCGGTGCAAATATGGCCGGGAAATCAACCTATATGAAAGCTTTCGGAATCAGCATGTATCTGGCACATATGGGATTTCCGGTACCAGCTAAATCTATGTTGTTTTCGGTAAAGGATGGGATCTACACTTCCATCAATGTACCGGATGATCTGAATATGGGTTACAGTCACTTTTACGCAGAAGTACTGCGGGTAAAGAAGATTGCGCAGGAAGTAAGCAGCCCTAAAAATCTGGTGGTCATATTTGATGAACTCTTTAAAGGAACAAATGTAAAAGATGCCTACGATGCTACTTTAGCTGTTTCTGAGGTTTTTGCGAAGCATCGCAACTGCTTTTATATCATCTCCACCCATATCGTGGAAGTCGGCGAAGCGCTCGGACAGCGCACCAATAACCTTCGCTTTATTTATATGCCTACAGAAATGCAAGGCAAAATACCGCATTACCCATACCGTGCAAAAGAAGGCATCAGTAGCGACAGGCACGGCATGATGATCATTGAAAATGAAAGAATCCTTGAAATTATAGGGAATTAAAAAGACACATTTAAAACCAAGATAAATACAAATGCTTACACACAAATCACTATTCATGTATAGTGCACTGAGCCTCACCACATTCGTTACTGGTTGTGCGCTGTTCCATAAAAAACCTGTGCCTGTTGCTAAAATAACACCGGCAGACAAGGCGAAGAAAACGGCAGACAGTTTAAAAAAAGCAACCTCGCTAAAGCCCTACGCGGAAATTATTACTAAGGGAACTAAAAGTCAGACTGGCTTTTTTACTGTTCACCAGAAGGATGCCAGGTATTTCTTTGAGATCCCGAATGCTATTCTAGGCAGAGATATCCTGATTGTTAACCGAATCTCTAAAGCGGCTTCCGATATGCGTAATGGCTCCGGCGGATACGCGGGTGATCAGATCGGTGAAACGGTATACCGTTTTGAAAAAGGCCCGGATAACAAACTTTTTTTAAGAAGGATTTCTTTTTCTGAGTATACCAATGATAGCACTAAAACGATGTTCGCAAGTCTGCAGAAGAATAATATCAGTGCCATTGCTGCTGCATTTCCTGTCTTGACGATGCCCAAGGACTCGTCGGCTTTTGTTGTAGACGCAACTGAGTTTTTAAACAGCGACAATGATATCCTTTACTTCCAGAAGAAAGCATTCAAGGATAAAGCGGGTATGGCCGGTCAGATCAACGATAGAAGTTATATCGATTATGTGCATACTTATCCAAAAAACATAGAGATTGGTGCCGTTAAAACTTATAGCGCAGGTCTTAATCCGACAGGATCAAGTTATACCGTTGGGCTGAACTCTTCTATGGTATTGCTGGATGAAAAACCGATGCGTCCTAGACTGGCGGATGAAAGGGTAGGTTATTTTTCTACCTCATTCAAAGATTTTGATGCAGATCCACAAGGTGTACAAACCACTACCTATGCTAAACGCTGGAAGCTGGAGCCTAAACCCGAAGATGCAGAGAAATACAAAAACGGTGAGCTGGTGGAACCTGCTAAACAAATTGTGTTTTACATTGACCCGGTAACGCCGAAACAATGGGTGCCTTATTTAATAGCTGGTGTGAACGACTGGCAAAAGGCTTTTGAAGAAGCAGGTTTTAAGAATGCCATTATCGCTAAGGAAGCACCAACTAAAGCACAGGACAGTACCTGGAGCATCGATGATGCGAGTCACTCTGCCATCATTTACAGACCATCTTCTATTGCGAATGCAATGGGACCGAATGTGGCAGATCCACGAAGTGGGGAGATTATTGAGAGTCATATTTTCTGGTACCACAATGTGATGTCTTTATTGCAGAAATGGTATATGATGCAGGCGGCTGCGGTAGATCCGAGAGCCAGAAAAGCAGAATTTGATACTGAACTGATGGGTAACCTGATTCGTTTCGTATCTTCCCATGAAGTAGGGCATACTTTAGGTTTACTGCACAATTTTGGATCGAGCTCAACTGTGCCGGTAGAAAAATTAAGAGATAAGGCCTGGGTAGAGGCACATGGACATACGCCATCAATTATGGATTATGCAAGGTTCAATTATGTGGCGCAGCCGGAAGATCATGTGGGCGACAAAGGAATGTTCCCAAGAATTGGTGATTACGATAAATGGGCCGTTAAATGGGCATATACCTGGCATCCTGAATTTGCAACTGCCGAAGAAGAGCATAAAGCACTGGTAAAAGTAGTAACTGATTCATTGAAGCGTAACCACCGTTTATGGTTTGGTAATGAAGCTGAACCTTATGATCCAAGGGCACAGAATGAAGATCTGGGCGATAACTCCATGACTGCAAGTGCTTATGGAATCAAAAACCTGAAACGGATTTTGCCACAGCTTGAAAAATGGGTGAGTGTTCCCGGTGAAGATCAGGCGAAATTGTTCAAGGCTTATGAAGGTGTTTGGGATCAGTATACCTTATATCTTGGTCATGTAACTAAAAACATTGCTGGTTCTTACCATACGGTGCGGGTAAATGGAGAAGCCGGATTAACTTCGGAAACTACTCCCTACGCAAAACAGAAAAGTGCAGTGCAGTTCCTGAATGATTATTTATTCACCACACCACTATGGCTGAATAATGCCAGCATCACCAATAAGTTGAATGTGAATTTCGGATTTGAATTAAACAGCCTTCAGCAGACTAGTATTGATGCTGTGATTACCAGAAACCGCCTCAGCAGAATGTTAACAGATGAGCAGGAGGGTAAAGGAAAGAAATATACGATTACTGAATTGTTCGGTGATCTGGATAAAGGCATCTTTAAGGAAGAAATGACAGGTAAGAATGTAGATTTTTACCGCAGGAATATGCAGAAATTATATGTGTACAGATTGCTGGTACAAGGCTTCTATAACATGGATATGTCGCAGATCAATGCAAACAATACTTTCCGTTTTACGGTAACCGATATCAATGCGCTCATCAGAAACGAATTGAGAACACAGCAGCAGCTGTTTAAAAAAGCGTTACAAAATGCTGGATTGAACAAAGTGACCAAACTGCATTTGCAGGAAATGATCACAATGATTGACAATAAATTCACCGCCGAAAAAAACGGTATGAATAAATAATACGCCGTTCTGGCAGAAAATCTTAATTGGAGGTTATATGTTGTAACCTCCAATTAGTAATGACCTTCAAAATCTTCCCTGATCTGGTCAGGGAAGGTTATTTCCTTTTAATCATTTAATGTTACGTTGTTGCTGCTCCGACTCCATTTGAGGCGTATTCCAATAATAATAATTATTATTGTGCTATCAACTATGATGGATCCGATTGAATTAGAGCTTTATACTGACGCGGTGCTGCTGGATATGATTCGGGAGGACAACCGTCATGCTTTCAATACGCTCTATAAAAGACATTGGTCCAGCCTGCTTGATGTTGCTTTCAAGAGATTGAAAGATGAAGATATTTCTGAAGAGCTGGTGCAGGAAGTTTTCCTTAATGTTTACCTTAAAAGGCATACACTGCGTATTACTACAACTGTGGCGGGTTATCTGCATAGCGTATTAAAGTATAAGGTGCTGGATGAGGTTCGTGCGAGATTAGTCAGAAATAATTACAAGGAAGAATGGTTGAACCGCCCTCCGGTACTGGCTGAAGATGCCCACACGCTGTTGGAAAATAAGGAACTCTCTGAATTAATTGTAAAGCTATCCGAACAGCTGGCTCCAAAATGCCGGGAAGTATTTTTACTAAAACACCAGCAGCAATTAACAAATAAAATGATTGCTGAACGGTTACAGATTGCTGAAAAAACTGTAGAAGGGCACATAAGTTTGGCAAGAAAGACATTAAAATCACTTTTAAAAGATTATCGTGCCGATTTCCTGACTGTTTTAGTATGTATGGAGCTCTTCAGGCATTAAATTCTTTCCTATTTTAACCATTATAAACTTTTTTCATTTTTTTTAGGAATAAACCAAGGGTTTTTTCTTTTATAAACGATATGATCTGTATAGCGGTTGTTATTTATGCTATCTACTTATATCTATGATCAGTCAGGAACGTTTAAAATATCTAATTGAAGTTTGTAATTCACAACAGGCATCACCAGTAGAATTGGAGGAGCTGGATCATTGGTATGCTAGTTTTGAACAGGACCAGGATCTGACCAGTAGGTTAAATGCGGATGAGAAAACAGCATTGGAGCAAAAGTTATTGGGTAAAATCAATTCCAGACTGGATGTGCCTGTTTACCAGTTAAAATGGAGATATTTTGCATTAGCCGCTGCGGTCCTGATTATAATCAGTGCTGGAATTGAATTTTACAGGTCTTACACGAGCAATAATGAGGCACCTGTTAATGCGAAGCATAAAAATGATATAGCACCGGGTAAAAATAAGGCAATGCTGACTTTAGCTGATGGTTCTGTGATCGACCTGAACGAACAGGCTAACGGTATACTGGCCAGTCAGCAGCAGACAAAAATTGTTAAAACAGCAGACGGCACTTTAAAATATGAAGGCGGTTCATCGGCAAACAATGAAAATGCGGGTGGCGGCCTGAATACAATTACTATCCCGAGAGGTGGCCAGTATCAGATTATCTTGCCGGATGGAAGTAAGGTTTGGTTAAACTCCTCATCTTCTCTTAAATATCCAGCTGTGTTTTTAGGAAATAAAAGAGAGGTTGAGCTTTCCGGTGAAGCTTACTTTGAAATTGCTCATGATAAAGCAAAACCTTTTATAGTCCGTTCTGCCGGCCAGTTCGTAAAAGTATTAGGTACGCATTTCAATATCAATAGTTATCCCGATAAGTCACCTGCCAAAACCACGTTATTGGAAGGTAGTATTGCGCTAAGTGAAAATGCCGCCGGCCCGGCAAGGAAAATGACTCCGGGTCAGCAAGCTGTATTAACCCCTTCGGGTTTTCAGATTGCAGCTGTAGATACAGAAGAAAGTATAGCCTGGAAAAATGGTTATTTCCTGTTTAAAAATACAGATTTGAAAACGCTGCTTGCCCAATTGGAGCGCTGGTATGATGTAGATATTATTTACGACGCCCATGCTGAAAAACGGTTCTATGGTAAGATCAGTCGTGATGTCAAATTATCAAGCGTATTGAACATGCTGGAAGTGACCAGTAATATCAAATTTAGAATTGAAGGAAGGAGCGTAATTTTGAAAAATTGATACCTTCCTTTTACATCTTCCTACTCAACTAACCCGTAAATAAACTAAACACACCACATCATTTGAAAAATTTCTATCAAAGTAGAAGTTCCTGGAGAACTACAACCCAAATTTTTAGCCTTAAAAAACTGGTTTCATTTTTTGCGATCCTGTTTTTAATGCAATTAGCCAGTAATGCACAGGCGCAAGGCATCACGCTTAATTTTAAAGCAGCTCCGCTGGAGGAGGTAATCAACTCCATATCCAAGCAGACCAGATACAACTTTTTTTATGATGCTGATTTTCTGAAAAAAGCAAATCCGGTAACCATTAATGTAAAAAGTTCAAATATCGGCAGGGTACTTAGCCTTGTATTTGCTGATCAGCCTTTTACCTATCAGGTGAATGATAAATCTATTTTGCTGAAAAACAAGACCAATACTGAAGCGGTAGAAAATACCACAGTAGATAAAATTGTGCATGGAATGGTCAAGGATACCACAGGTATGCCTATTCCCGGTGCATTGATCACGCTGAAAGGTACTAATGTAATGACGCAAACAGATGGTTCAGGCCACTTTTACCTGCGTTCTAATACTAATAGCCCAACGATTATTGTTAAGTATATGGGATTTGTCTCTCAGGAATTAAATCCAAGAGGTGAGGCGGCCATCAATGTTGTTTTAACTACTAATGCCGTATCATTAGATGATGTTGTGGTTACTGGTTATCAGACCACCACTAAAGGAAATTCAGCGGGGTCTATACAGACGATTGAAAATGGGAAACTGAATAAATTTATAAATACGGATCTTACTGCGGCTTTGGAAGGAAAAGTTGCTGGATTAAGCATGTACAAGGGTGATCCTGTATTACGTGGAACAAGCACCTTTCAAACAATTACTGTGGGAAATATGCCTCTGGTCGTTATCGACGGATTGCCGACTGAAACAGCTTTGAACGACATCAATCCATATGATGTTGAATCTGTAACGGTTTTAAAAGATGCTGCTGCAGCATCTATTTACGGTGCGCGTGCAGCTAACGGAGTAATTATCGTTACCACTAAAAAAGGAGTAAAAGGAAAAACTCAGGTAACTTTCAATACAGATTTTTTTATTACAGAAAAGCCTGATCTGGATGACATGCATTATGCTTCTTCCAGTCAGCTCGTAGATTACGAATCAGCCCGTTATCAGGCAGAACTGCTAAATAAAGGAAATGTAGCTAATCTTTTCGCCGACTATGGTGGAATTGGTACTGGTACTGTGAAATATTATTCCCCGGTTTATGCTTTCTACAGGCAGCAGGCAGAGGGGAAAATAAACGCAAATCAGTTAGCAAGTAGTCTTAATGGATTAGGTAATAATGATTATTATTCTCAATTTGTAGATCAGGCATGGCAAAATGAGAGTCGCCAGCGTTATAACCTGTCATTGAGTTCTGCTTCGGACAAAAGCAATACTTATTTCTCCTTTAACTACGATAAAACAAATGAGCGTGTACGCAATAACAATGGCGAACGCTTTAACATGTACTTTAAATCGATCTACCAGTTGTCTGATCGTCTAACGGCCACAGTTGGTTTAAATGGCAGGTACAACAGATCGATCTCGACAAATAGTGTCTATGATAACTATACACTTCAACAGCGCTATGCTGCCATTAGCGATGCCGATGGTAATCGTGTTTTAACAGACTACGTGGGGAATATTCAGGGGTTCACATCATTAAATTCTTCTGTAGCTGATGCGCTGGCCGGGAATACAAATTTTAAATCATTTAAATTTAATGTACTTGATGAACTCGATCGGGATTTAACTAAAACTAATGCATTGAACGTTCGTGCATTTGCCAATTTGGACTATAAAATTATTGGTGGTTTGAAATATAGCATCCAGGGACAATATGAGATAAATAAAGCTGATGTAACCAGCTATTCGGAAGCTGATTCTTACGCAATGAGAAATTTGTACAATACTTTCACATCCTATGCTGCAGACACAAAGGTATACAGGCATTATATACCAGATGGCGACAGGCAGTTTCAGTCGAGCCAGCAGAAATACAGTTATACATTTAGAAATCAGCTGGATTACTCTAAATCTTTCGGAATAGGTAATACAAAACATGATTTCAGTGCCCTGGCAGGTTTTGAAATGCGTCAGACCTTCACTCCGGTAGCTGTTCAGGATACAAGATATGGTTACAATCCAATCACATTAAGTTCACAGCTGCTGGATTTAGACATGCTGAAGAGGACTGGGATTACGAGTTATCCATTTAATAATGTAACCACTTTGAGTTCGTCTGACGGGCAGCTCGAAACCAAGCACAGGTATGTTTCTATGTATGGGAATATGAGTTATACGGTCAATGACCGTTATAATCTGACTGGTAGTATCCGTGTTGATCAGGCGGACCTGTTTGGATCAGAAATCAGATCACAATTCAGGCCTATATGGTCTGTGGGCGGAGGATGGAATGCGAGTAATGAAGACTTTTTGTCAGATCTATACTGGTTAAATTACCTTAAAGTGCGAGCTACTTATGGAATCGGTGGAAATATTGATCAGTCAACGAGCTCAGAGTTCACCGCCAGAGTAGCAAATGACAGGCTGTATCCTAATTTGACTTATTTGAATCTGGGTACATTGCCAAACCCGAAATTGAGATGGGAAAAAACTGCTACAGCCAACTTTGGAATTGATTATGCTATTTTTAATAACCGTATTCGTGGTAGTATTGATATGTATCGTAAACTAAGTACAGATTTGCTGATCACTATGGATCTTGAGCCAACGCTGGGAGCGAGTACACAAACCATCAACAATGGTTCATTAACAAACAAAGGTATAGAATTTACTATTGGATCAGACTGGTTTAAACATGGTGACTGGACGCTGAGCTCTAATTTTGTTTTCGCTTATAACCGTACTAAAGTGCTTGACGTGGCGCGTGCCTCAACGACAGGGTCAAATTATGTAAATGCGCCGACTAATTACTTTTTTACAAACGAGAATTTTAATTCACTTTATGTTTATAAATACGCAGGAATGACCAATGGTTATCCTGTGTTTTTAGATGAGAACGGAAATCCTAATGTTACCTTTGATGCAAACGGGGTGCCCACAACAATCAAAGCAATAAACAGTCCGCTGGCCTTTCAGAATGCCGGCTCACTAACGCCAACATATAACGGCTCTTTTCAGCAAAGTATTCGTTACAAAAGTTTTGAATTGGGAGCCATGTTTATATTTTACGGGGGTAATAAGTTAAGAAAAGATGTTCTCGATTTTTCTACTAATTACCCAACTGACGTAGATTTGGCTAACAGGTGGACACCGGCTAATACTGAAAGCAATATACCACGCGCAATATTTGATTATCCTCTTGCGCTTCAGTCAAATGGAGTATCTACGCTTTATGCGCTTTACAGATCTGCCGATATCAATGTTGCAAATGCCTCTTTTGTACGTCTGCGTAATATATCTTTTTCCTATTCTGTGCCTAAAACCTTTTTAAAGAAAATTAACCTGCAGCAGGTGAAACTCACAGCACAAGCCAATAATCCATTTTTATGGGCTGCTGCCGGTGACGACATTGATCCGGAAACTTATAGTTTAAATAGTGGAACGAGGAGTTTAAGTACACCCCGCTCACTTTTATTCGGTTTAGCGGTTACTTTTTAAAATCATACAAACATGAAATCAAGAATCATATATATATTGTTATTGTTGCCGGTGATACTCAATGTATCCTGCAAGAAATATTTGGACCTCGAACCCAAAGGTAAAGTCACTATTCAAAAGGCAGAAGAGTTCTATAAGTTGATTGAATTGCCAAGTCGTAGTTATCCAACTAATACCTTCCAGTATTTGGTTGACGACCAGTACATGAAAGAATCAAATGTGATTGGTGTTCCTACCAATATTAATACTATCAATTTTAAGTTCGATGAGAAAATTAACAGACCTCAGTTCCTAACAGCATCAAGTTTGTACAATCAGGCTTATGTATATATTAACCGCTGGAATATCATCATCAGTTTAGTTGATGACAGTGAGGGAGATCAACAGCTAAAAACGCTGGCTAAGGCAGAAGCCAGGCTTAACCGTGCCTTTGAGCATTTTTTACTAGTGAATACCTATGCTAAACATTATGATGCGGCTACAGCAGCCACTGATGGTGGTATCTGTATCATGGATAAATATGATCTCGAGGCGAAACCGAAGAAATCTAGCGTAGCAGAAGTGTATGCTTTTGTGGAGAAAGATCTGGATGAGGCGATTCCATTTTTGCAGGCAAATCCTGCAAATCCATACCATCCTTCGCTGGCCTATGCTTATGCGTTAAGAGCTAAGGTTCATTTATTCAAGAAAGAATTTGAAAAAGCAGCAGCAGCAGCGAAGCAGTCCCTGGCTTTAAATAGTAAAATCTACGATTTAGTTGCTTATAGCAAGTTAGCTGTTAAACCACTTGTTACTGCAGATCTAAACCCGGAAGTGTTAAACCTGCTCTTTATGACAGGGTATAACGAACTGAGTTTTGGTTATAATTTTGTGATCAGTCCGGAATTGCGTACACTATTTGGTACTACTGATGCACGCTTTAACCTGTTTTTTGATACCACGAATGCCTCATGGATTGATGTTGCAGCAGGATCAGCATGGTGGACTCCAAAATACAATACTTTCTTTTATCCCACTGTAGGTATGAAAACTACGGAAGTGATACTGATGTTGGCTGAATGTGAAGCCAGAGCAGGTAATCGTGAAGAAGCGGTCAGACTACTGAATGAAATCCGCGTGAAGAAAGTACTAACTGGTGCTACGTTGGCTGTGCCGGCTACTGTCAAAGAAACGATGAATATGGTGATCGCCGAGCGTCGCCGTGAGTTGTTATTTGGTTTTAACCGTTTCTGGGATCTGCGCAGGTTAAATACGGAACCTGATTATTCTAAAACCATTGTAAGGGTATTTCCTCTAGTTAACAAAACAGTTCCACAGGAAACATATACTTTAAAGCCAAACTCGTTTTTATATATTATCCCTTTCGCACAGGATGTATTGAAGGCCAATCCATCGTTAACGCTCAATACAGACGAAACCAGACCTTTTTAATTTTTTCAACACACACAAATGAGGAGAACAATTCCGATTATCTTTTTACTGTTTTTTGCTCTGCGGTTACAGGCGCAAAAAACAGTTTCTATTCCCGTTAAAACGCTTGACAGTGTACAGAAAAGCATTAAGCCAGCAAAAATTGGTTCCTATGATAAAATCATCCCTTCGGGTGCTTTATCCAAACCAGGTATGTTTACTGTGCATTACACCGATAACAAATGGTATTTTGAGATTCCAGATTCTTTATTAAACAGGCATATCCTGGCGGTTACAAGATATGTAGGTACACCTATGGGCCTTGGTTCATACGGTGGTGAAAAAGCGAATGAACAAACTTTATATTTTGAAAAAGGGCAGGGAAATAAATTGCTTTTAAGAGCAGGACTCGAAAATCAAATGGCATTGGATACCAATCAGGCGATCTATAGTGCAGTCAAAAATTCCGCTATAAATCCGATCATTGCTATTTTTGATATTAAGGCGGTTAATCCGGCTACCTCGGCCATGGTGATTGATGTGACAGATTTCTTTAGAAAAGATAACGCGGTAGTTGCGATGAGTGCGGCAATGAAAACAGAAAACAAATTGGGTGGTTTTGCAGATGACCGTTCCTTTCTAAACAGCATCAATGCTTATCCGATTAATATAGAGGTAAAAACAACTAAAACTTATTCTGCTACAATGGGTAGCGTAGCGGCATCCGCTACAGGTTCCGCCACGCTTGAAATGAATACTTCGCTGGTTTTATTGCCTAAAGTACCGATGCGTAAACGTTTATTAGATGAGCGTGTGGGTTACTTCGGAAATTCCTATCTGTTTTTTGCAGATGATTCTCAGCAGGTACAAAAGTTAGCGCTGATACAACGTTACCGTTTAGAGCCTAAAGATGAAGATATCGAAAAATACAAGGCAGGTCAGCTGGTAGAACCTAAAAAACAGATCGTGTATTATATAGATCCTGCTACCCCTGCAAAATGGAGACCTTATCTGATTGCTGGTGTGAACGACTGGCAAAAGGCTTTTGAACAGGCTGGATTCAAAAATGCAATCATCGCCAAAGAATGGCCGGTTAATGATACGACGATGAGCCTGGAAGATGCACGTTTCTCCGTGATCCGTTATTTTGCCTCTGATAAGGCCAATGCATACGGCCCAAGAATCAGTGATCCGCGTAGTGGTGAGATTATCGAAAGTCATGTAGGCTGGTACCATAATGTAATGAAACTGGTGCACAACTGGTATATGTTACAGGCAGGTGCATTAGATCCAAGGGCAAGGAAACCTGTATTTGATGATGAACTAATGGGTGATCTGATTCGTTTTGTGTCTTCACACGAAATAGGGCATACGATCGGCTTGCGTCATAACATGGGGGCAAGCAGCCATACTCCGGTAGAACTGTTGCGTAATAAAAAATGGGTGGAAGCCAACGGTCATACGGTATCCATCATGGATTATGCACGTTTCAACTATGTGGCGCAACCTGAAGACAATATTGGTAAAGCGGGTATTTATCCAAGGATTGGTATGTATGATAAATGGGCGATAGAATGGGGATATAAGAATATTTTTGATACTAAAGATGAATTTGCAGACCGCAAGATTCTAAGCAAAATGATTGTTGACAGCCTGGCGGCAAATCCTAAATTATGGTTTGGCGGCGAAGGTAAAAACGGTGATCCCCGTAGTCAGGCAGAAGACCTCGGCGATGATGCCATAAAAGCCAGCGATTACGGATTGATGAACCTGAAAAGGGTAGTGCCTCAGTTAGTCAACTGGACAGCAGAAGAAGGGGATATGTATGATAACCTGAAAAGTCTCCATAAAGGTGCAGTAACGGAATACAGCCGGTTCCTTTATCATGTGATGACAAATGTTACCGGACAATATACTACCCTTAAAAGTTCTGAAGAAAATGGACCTGTATATACAGCTGTAAAAAAAGAACGGGTAAAAGCAGCAATGGATTTTTTTGGTCGCCAGTTATTTGACGCACCTATGTGGTTATATCCGAAAGAAATTACCAATAAGATCAGTGGTGTTGATATCATCAAGGATATTACCGCACAACAGAATCAATTTGTACTGATGTTGCTGAGTCCGGGACTTCTGTACAACATGTTGCAGATCGATATGAAGGAACAATACAACTACCCTGTAGCAGAATTCCTTCAGGATGTACAGAAAGCCGTATGGAAAGATTTTACAAATGACCAGATGGGCAACATGTTCAGAAGGAATGTAGAACGCATGTACGTTGAACGCTTAAGCGCATTGATTCAGACAAAAGCCAATGCAGAAGGGAAAATGTTATCAGAGGCAGACCGCAGTGATGTACACCTGATAGCCCGTCTGCATGCAGCAGAGATACGCAAGCAAATACGTGCCATCCATGCAAAAGATGATATCGATAAGCTGCATTTGAAAGAAATGGCAAAACAAATTGATCAGTTATTAAAAAATAAATAATATGAAATACATCCTATTCAACTTAGTCTTGCTGTGTTCCTTTTCTGCTGCAGTGGCGCAGAAAAAAGTACCAGCCAAACAACAGGCAATTAACTATTACCTGAACATGAAAAACAGCCTGATCGTTTCCGATAAGGAAAGTGTGGCAAAAGGAGCAGATTCTTTGCTGAAGGCAGCTAATAAAATTGATGGTACAGACAGCATACGCTTATATGCGGGAAAAATAGCGGCAACAACTGACATCAACAAACAGCGCGCTGGTTTTATCCTGTTATCTAAACTGATGTGGACTATGGCAGAGCAAATGCCTGTACAGAAAAAAAATACGGTTTACTTACAGGTTTGCCCTATGACGGGCGCAAGCTGGCTAAGTAAAGAAAAGGAAATAAGGAACCCTTATTATCCGAAAAATATGCTGACCTGCGGTGAAGTGAAAGGTCAGATTTAAGTTAAAAATTAGGTTAGATAGTAGATTGGCCGGTGGATGCCGGCCTTTTACTTTTTTATCCTGAATGATAGTTATGTATATAGATATCAATATTTATATATATAACTATATCATATTTTCAATGTAGCTTATTGTTAATAATTCCACGTCATAATTAGATATCTTCGTACATCCATAGTACCTATTGAAGATTTGATAATGAAAGCTACCACAGAATTATTTTATACATCACTTCCTGTAAATGGTATTGACTTAGATGAGCTGTTAAATGATGAAGCCCTTTTTATTCAGGTGCCGGCCGACTGGCATATCGTTATTACGGATATAAAAAACTCTACTAAAGCTGTGTTGAACGGGCAGCATCAAACAGTCAATTTCCTGGCTACGGGCAGCATTGTTATTGTGCTGAACATTGCCAATAAGATGAATGTCGACGTCCCTTTTTTCTTTGGTGGTGATGGTGCAACGTTTATTGTTCCGCCTCTGATTATTGATGCGGTGATGCAGGCACTATCTAAATATAAAGTGAATTCTCTTAACAACTTTGAACTGGAGCTGCGTGCCGGAGTAGTTCCTGTCCGGAAGATCTATGATGATGGTTATGAGCTGCGTGTTTCAAAACATAGCAGGTCATCTGTTTTCTCTATCCCGGTAGTGCTTGGACAGGGACTGGATTATGCTGAAAAACTCATCAAAGGAGAGGATTACCTGGCGGACAAATATCCCGATGACGAAGATGAACCAGATATGACGGGAATGCAGTGTCGCTGGGACAGAATCGCGGTACCAGAAGATCAGGAAGAAGTAATCGCTTTACTGGTTACTGCAAGAGAGGGAGTCAGGCAATCTGCAGTGTTAAGAAAAGTGATACAATTAATGGATGAAATCTATGGTCCGCCACAGCAAAGACAACCGATATCTATCAACAAATTACGCCTCAAGACTTCATACAATAGTTTGAAAACAGAGTTGCTGGCAAGGCTAGGTAAGTCACGCGTATTAAAGGTAATTCACGCCATGATCCTGAACGCCTATGGTTATATCTATTTCCGTACGCTCAAGGGAAAATTATATTTAGAGCAGTTGGTTCAGATGTCCGATACGCTGGTGATAGATGGCAGAATTAATACGGTAATTTCCGGCACAGCTGCGCAGCGTTTCAGCTTAGAAGAGCGGTTGCAGCAAATGGAGACTGCGGGGGAAATATATTATGGTCTGCATATCAGCAATGCATCAATAATGTCCTGTTATGTCAGAAATATGGATGATGCACATATTCATTTTGTAGATGGTTCCGATGGGGGATATACCCAGGCTGCACGTATGTTGAAAGCTAAATTATAGTCCTGCTAAGTTTAAGAAAACAATCTGACCCTTATCGCTGTTGTAACATTTATATTGCTGTGCATTTTTTGCAGCATATTATATTGATTTTTGAAAAATTAGCACCTGTATTATCCCATAACCAAATTATATAAGCTAAATCCTATTATGATGGCCAGATACTCCCCCTCAACTTTACAAAAAGCTTCAATTTCGAACTTAGCTTTACACTACGGCAGTTATACGAAGATCTGCTAAAATAACCACATTCATTTCCTGATAACATCCTCTTGCGCATAAGATTTAGCGTAATGGGATCAAACTTTTTAAAATTACCATTGCCTCATTTTGATGCAATAAAAGAGCGAAACGTAAAATAATACTATAAAACAACAATACCAGATCAATATTAAAACCAAATTCCCGATTGTATGAGATTTAAGACCGTAAAGTTATGTGCACTATTCCTAGTATCAAGTGTATTCCTACCCGATTCCATGGCCTTTGGTCAGGAGGTTGCCGAGCCAGACACGATCAAGGTGAAGAAGAAACCAGGATCAAAAAACAGTAAAGAAGAAGAAAATCGTAATGTGATGTTAAACGCGGCTAATAACAATGGTCCGCGTGAAGTAAATATAGGTTTGCCGGCCAGTGTTGGTGGTACAACTATTATGGAGAATGATTTACCAGTAGTTTATTATTTCTGGCCGGAGTTGCCAAGCAGAACCTGGCGCTCAAGTGTAAGTTTAGGTAAGTCTGGCCTGATGGGTTTAAGAGAACAGGCATTGTTGACGGGCGACTTCGGATATGCTGTTAACTCTTACACTAAACTAGGTGGCGATTCACTAGAGGTTGCAGGTACCTTATCCGGCAGTCATTATGGATGGCTTAAAGGTGATGTGAATGTCTCCGGGCCTATCAAGAATGGATGGGCATATAGCGCAGGTGTTTTCGTCAACTATGACCCTATGACTTTTGATCCGGGTTTTACGACTTACAGTGATAAAACACAAATCTATCGTGCAGGTTTAACTAAACGTTTCAGTAATGGCAAAGGAGAGATTAGCTTATTATATAAATATGCAAGATCATTTGCCCTGCCAACCAACTATGCAGCTTTTACCTACCAGGAAGGGGGGACAATCAAAGAATTGGGTAACTTCAGACCCGGTCTTGATTCTTATTTTAAGCGTGATGGTTTGATGAACATGCGCAACTCTCTGACGGGTGAAAATTATCAGTCAGACATGGGCAGTTCAGATTATGGAATGACAAGTTCTCATACGCTGGACCTGTTGGGTAATTATAAGCTTGAAAATAACTGGAACTTTAAATATATCGTTCGTTATCACCAGGCTAACGTCTCTTCTACATCTACTACTCCTTTAGCGATAAGACAGGTAACTGCAGCTGATGGTTTCAGCTATAAAGATGATGGCAGTGTTTATACAGGGGCTGTACAAACGGTTCTTGGTGGAATTATACTCAACGTACCTGTAAGAACTATCAATTCAAGATTTGAATTGAACAAACAGGCAGGTGCGCACAACTGGCGTATCGGCATAACCGAATCTTACCATAACGTTGACAAGTTCACTACCAACCGTTCTTCCTACTTCCAGGAAGTAGGAGCACAACCGCGTCAATTACTTTCCCCTACTACAGATGCTGATGGTTTTTATAACTATAATGCCGGTGCAGAATACCATAATGGTTTCGAAAATAAGATTACGGCATATATGTCTGATGCCTGGGAAATTTCTGATAAGTTCACGATGAACTATGGTGTGAATTTACGTTATCATAAGCTGAAAGGTGATTATTATGCACAGCCAAGAACGGCTAACTTTAGCTTTGCAGGTCAGGAGAAAAGCTATTTCAACTATGATTGGATGCATATGGGCGCTGCTGTGAACCTGGTTTACAAGGCGACTGACAACTTTGGTGTAACGGGTGATTTTATTTATACCGAAAAACATGGTCAGCTGGAAGATTTCTCAGGAGGTTATAAACCTGATTACAAAAAAACAAAAAGTCCTTATGCAAGTATAGGTCTGTATTTTAACAGCCCAAAAATCAGTGTAGTATCTGCATTGACTTACCTAACCAGAAACAACTATGTACAACGCTTAAATCTTGTTAATCCGGCCGATGCTGCGCAGTCTAATGTGGTTTATCAGCAATATGATATTAAAACTACGGGCTGGACAACCGATATCGTTGCCAAGCCTTTCGAAGGTTTTAGTCTGCATTACCTGATTACTTTCCAAAACCCGATTTATCAGAACTACGATTTTAACGCTTTTGACAGTGCTTACAGTTTTACCAATAATAACGTTCTTGGTGTTTCCAAAACACTGATGGAGATTGATCCAAGTTATGAATTCAAAAAATGGAAAGTTTGGGGAAGCGCACGTTACTTCAGTAACCAGTTTGCCAACTTAACGAATGCCCTGTATTTCAAAGGCTGGTGGGAAACATTTGCAGGTGTAAATTACCAGGCAAAGAAAAATATTGGGTTAGGCTTAACCGTAGTGAACATCCTGAACCAGAACGGTGCAAAGGGTACGATCAATGGTGCAGAGCTGATTACAGATCCAACACCTTATTATAATTCTGTTTTAACCAGTTCTTATATCCGTCCTTTTACGGTTGAAGCCGCTGTGAACTTCAAGTTCTAAGGGGAGAACAATATAATTGAGAAAGCTGTTCCGTTTTTTACGGAGCAGCTTTTTTGTACGTAACCTTTTCTAAAATAATACCTAGCACGTTATTTGCGATTATCAGGTTATAAAATCATATACCATGAAAAAGATTCAAAACTTATTTATAGCAGCAATAGCGGTATTTTCCTTGCAAGCCTGTCATGTAACACATACAGCGATGAGTAAAAAAGACCATACTGAACCTGTAGGGCCGGTTGCTCCGGCAACTGGTGATGCTTCGAGCGTTTCTTCTGGTAAAAATACTACAGGTACACCAATTCCGAACGGACAAACTAAGCCTGATACAAAAAAGAAAAAGG
Source organism: Pedobacter sp. MR2016-24 (assembly GCF_026239655.1). Lineage (GTDB taxonomy): Bacteria > Bacteroidota > Bacteroidia > Sphingobacteriales > Sphingobacteriaceae > Pedobacter. The sequence goes on from NZ_JAPIVO010000002.1 coordinate 163,180, forward strand.
ATCAAAAAGAAGATTAAGCTATTGGCGGGACAAATACGGTATGTACTAATACCTATCGCTAAAACCCTGATTTTGCATCAGAGAGATCAACATAAATTTGATCGCTCTGATTTTAGTGCGTGTGTTATTGATTAGCGGGGACGGCTTGTATAGCAGAAATCTGTCTTGCAGGGATCACTTTTCTGTTTTTCAAATCATATTTCTGGCCTTCAGACAAAAATAGTAAGGGACCTGCTGGAGCGGAATATTCTTCTATGTCTTTATTTACCCGCATTTTACCCTCACCCACAATTGTTTGATAGTCATAAATTACTGCATATGATTTTCCCAGCACTTCAAGAGTATCCTGCTGAACCACAATTGCTGTAGCTTCATCCAGGCCTATACCTATCAGCTCGGGTGCTGTCCTGATAAAATCTACCAGATCAAACTGCCGGTTGCGTTTCAGTAAATGCTGATCAATAGCGGAATTTTTGAGGAAAGCCAATCCCTGAGTGTGGTCGCCTATCAAAATCTGTGCTCCCTTCGTATCGCCTCTCCATAGAAACGAACCCTGGATACTGGCCCCAGCGGAGCTTCCTGCAATTACACCGCCCCTTGCTAACACATCGAGAAATGCCTGGTGAGCAAGTGTATTCAGATAAGCATCGGCAATACGCCATTGCCTGCCGCCAATAAAATAAATCCCCGTCGCTTTTTTAATGGAGGCAACAAACTTGTCGCTGTTAGCTTCGGCCAGACTTTTTGGATGCAACAGCACCACATCTTTGATACCTGTTTGCTTTTTTACCTCGTCAACGGATTTGTTATCGTATAAAGCAGAGTCTCCTCCGGCGGCGGTAACCACTACAATGTGTGCCTTATCCTTTCCGCCAGCCAGCTCCACAAATTTGCTCCATACCGAATAAGTTGACCCAACATTGCCTCCAATAATCAGCAGGGAACCTTGTTCGGGGCCATGTCTGGTGGTTGATTTTTGGTTGACCGTAACTGGCGTTTGTGCAATCAGTGCTGATATTCTAATTGATATCAGGGCTGTTATAAATAGGATCTTTTTCATGTGTGTTGTATTCATTAGGCAGATACCCGTAAATCTATAATCAATTTTTATAGTATCAAATTAAATCTATAAATCTGGTAGATTTAATTGCAGGATAGTGGTATAGAATAGTCAAAATTATGCGGAACTGAAACGAAAGTATCAGCTCATTCCGTCAATAGCCTCTCTGATTTTCTTAAGATTTTGTAAATTGCGATAACCATTTTGGTTATTAGATAATTCTTTATGATGGCCGGAATTTTTAAAACAGCTTTTTTTCTTATCCTGACAGGCATTTTTATGAGTGGTTGTAAGAATAATTCAGCTTTGCTTATAGAACCAATAAGTAAAGAATACAATGCGAAATTTCTTACCGGTACAGGTTTGGATAACAGGCTTTTTAGTACAACAGATGTGGTGCAATACTATCAGATTGCTAACTACGAGGGAGTGTCCGACAAAATTCTATTAGACACCATCAGTAAGTTTGTCAATAGGCATTATCCTGTTATAAAAACCGATAGTAGCAAACGGATTACTATATTTTTTTACAGAAAAAGATTCTTTGTGGATTATAGCGACCACCTGTATGAATCGGCCAGGGACAATGAAAACAGAACACTGGAAGGATATGCAGATGATTTGATAGCGCGGGTACATTGTAAAAAGTATGATCCTAACAAAGGACATATACTACGAACAAAATCGATAAGTCTGACCAGATAAGAATTTTCAAAACGAATACGACTTATAACATGATTAAACGATTTATTATTATCTGTATTTTACCTTTAAACATTTGCACATCATGTCATTCTGATAGCGTAAAAGCACCAGGTCACGTTGTTCTGGCACCAGAAAAAAAGATTAGCCTGCCTAAAGAGACTTTGGCGGCTATTCCGCAACAGCGAATTACAGTTGAATTTATTGGGTATAATGATGACGGCGACTACGAGCTGTTTAACGCCAGAAAAGGAAGCGAAAATTATTCTTTTGTGAATGCCGCTAATGAAAAGAGAACTTTACTAAGGGGCGACCTGGTGGAGCTGACATGGCAAAAAGACACGATTTACATGGCCGGTGATGGAGATTTACCGCAGGAAGCGAAACGTATAGTGTCCGCAACAAAAGTTAAGGATGGTAAGGTTTCGGAATTTAGAAAAGGATACCAGAAAGAACTCAAATACTATACAGTTGAAGCTGATAAATATTCAAAAAGCTACCTGGATAAACTTTATCTTATTGTGGAATACTATGTTGCAAATTCTCAGAATGAGTTGCTCAAACTACAAATTAAAAATAGAAATGATCTTTCCTATTCTATAGAAGCACAAACCAGAGCAGATAAGGAATATACAATGATTGGTATTGCTACAGCATTCGAGCATAAAACAAACGTTGTTCAGTGGTTATATTTTGATAGTACAAGTGATCTGCTCTATGAGTATGATCTTCCAAACGATCAGTTGATCAAATTTGATAAGTGATCATCTCGTTTTATTGATAATTTGTTAGATAACAAATAGCAGATTTATATAGTTTTGGCCACCGATAGCTGCATAATTATGTATTTGTTTAAAGAATTTTGATATATGTATATCCAGATATCTTTATATAAGTCTCGTAGTGTATTCTTTTCATAATTTCAGGCTAACTTTAGTTTAATACATCAGCGTATATCTTTGACCCAAGATGGGTACGCTAATAACTATACCGACTGTCAAGACATCTCTGCCGGGAAGGATGAGGCGACTTTAATTTTGGTTTAAACCCCTAAAAAAGGATAATGGAAAAAGGAAAAAAGAGTACAGCATTAAGGCATTTATCTTACACTGCAATATGTACAATGCTGATGCAGGTTGCAAATGTTATGGCTTCTCATGCACAGGAATATGTTCCGGTAAATAAGTATGAAGTAAATAAGAATACGCATTCCCACAATGATTATCTGCAAAGTCAGCCTTTTCATACCGCCTATGCCAGCCATTTTGGCTCTATGGAAGTGGACGTGTTTCTGGAAGGTAATGAACTTTATGTAGCGCATACCATAGAGGATATTGATAAAAAACGCACTATAGAAAGCCTGTACATCGAACCACTCCTAAGAGAGATTAAACGCAACGGAAATAACAAGGCTTACAAAGATGGAGGTAAACTTCAATTGCTGATTGACCTGAAGACTGCGGGAGAACCTACACTGAAATGCCTGGAAGCAAAGCTGAAACCATTGCGCCATTATTTTGACCTGGCGGCTAATCCGGATGCCGTGCGGTTGGTGATCACGGGAAACGTTCCAGCTCCGGATCGTTTTAAAGCTTTTGACCCTATCTTTTTCTTTGATGGCAAGCGGGGAACTCCATATGCTGCAGAGCAGCTGAAAAGAGTAGCATTTTTTAGTGTAGGACTCTATGAATTTTCGAAATGGAATGGGATGGGTCGCATGACAGCAGCTGATTATATAAAATCACAAAACTTCGTAGATTCTGTACATAAAGCAGGTAAACAGGTACGTTTCTGGGGTAATCCGGATACGAAAACCTGCTGGCAGGCTTTTATCAAAATGGGTGTGGATTATTTGAATACTGATTCCCCTGCAGCAATGGCAAGATTCCTGAAAGCCACTTACAATGAATAACTATACAGGTTTATATCCTAAATTTCTTTAAACGCGGAAAGGCTCCCTAATCAGGAGCCTTTCCGCGTTTAAAATTTATCTTTTATTATTCTCGTAACTTCGTGATTGTAATATCAAAATCGGTAATCGAGTTTGACGGCAAAGGTTGAGAAGTATTTCCGTATCCATATCCTGAAGGAATGATTAAACGTATAGTCCCGCCATTCTGGATCAATGGAACACCAATCTGCCAGCCTTCGATTACCTGGTTAAGCGGAAACTCAACTGGTGCTTTGCCTGTTGTACTATCAAATATGGAACCATCTAACAGTCTTCCGGTATAGTTTGCTGTCACTTTTGTGGAAGCCGTATATTTATAAGCGCCGGTACCAGGTGTGGAAATCACATAAAAAATACCACTGCTATGTTTGATAGCTGGAATGTTATTTTTCTTTACAAATTCACGGATCATAGTCGTATCTGTTCTGAATTGAGCTTCAGGATCAAAAGAGTCTTTTTTGAAACAAGCGGTAAAGCATCCTGCTATACAAACAAGTAAGATTAGGTATGTAGATTTCATCAGCGGCAAATATAAAAAATATAGCTTGGTTTCAGTTAGCTGGTTTTTTTTAGATTTGAGAACAGGATAGTACAGGTTGCTGTAAAGAATTGCGCATGTTACTATTGTAAAGCACATACATGATATTATGAAACTTTATTCAAGAAAATTATTTATCTCTTCCTTATTACTGATCCTCATGCTGCTGTCGACACAGACTATTTTGGCTAATGTATCGGCAACACCATATGGCCTGCAATGTGAACATCTGGTTAATCCTATAGGGATAGACGCACCAGAACCGCGGTTCTCATGGATGATTGCAGATACACGGCAGGATGCACAGCAAACAGCTTACAGGATTGTCTTAGGTACGGATTCTATCGCGCTGCTCAATCAAAAGGAGGTGTTATGGAACTCCGGTAAGGTGAGCTCTTCCGCATCACTGGTTGTTTATAAAGGAGAAAAGCTAAATGCTTTTACAAAGTATTTCTGGCTGGTAGAAGTGTGGGATAAAGATGGAAAACCGGCTGCTGCAGGTAAGATAGCGAGTTTTGAGACGGGAATGATGAAGATGTCTAACTGGAAAGGTACCTGGATCAGTGATGGGAATAATATAAATAAATTGCCTGCCCCTTATTTCAGGAAAGTATTCGAACCGGCTAAAAGGGTGAAATCTGCACGGGCATATATCGCTGCCGGCGGACTATATGAGTTATACCTGAATGGTAAAAAGGTAGGTAACCATCGCCTGGATCCGATGTATACGCGTTTCGACAGGAGGACCTTATATGTGAGTTATGATGTAACGGCTAATTTGCAAAATGGTAAAAATGCTGTAGGAGTTTTACTGGGCAATGGATGGTACAACCACCAGTCGCTCGCCGTTTGGGATTTTGATAAAGCACCATGGAGAGCGCGTCCGGCATTTTGTCTAGACTTGCGCATCACTTATGAAGACGGATCTGCTGAAGTCGTAACTTCTGACGGGAGCTGGAAAACGCATAGCGGTCCGGTGATATTTAACAGTATATATACAGCGGAACATTATGATGCACGTTTGGAACAACCGGGATGGAATACGGTGGATTTTGACGACAGTAAATGGAATGGTATTTCCCTTCGTGCGGCGCCATCAAAAAATATTGTGAGTCAGGCGATGCATCCGATCCGTAATGTGGAGGCTATTCCGGCAGCATCGGTTAAAAAGTTCAATGATACTACTTATGTGTTTGATTTGGGCCGGAACATCGCCGGGGTTACAAAGATCAGGGTGAAAGGAGAAAGCGGAACTGTTGTACGCATTAAACATGGAGAGCGACTCTTTCCTGATGGTCGCCTGGATCTGTCTAACATCGATGTATACCATCGTCCGGCAGATAACAAAGATCCTTTTCAGACCGATATCCTGATCCTGAGTGGAAAAGGAGTAGAAGAGTTTATGCCTAAGTTTAACTATAAAGGTTTTCAGTACGTAGAAGTCATCAGCAGCAAACCTGTAGAAATTGATAAAGGTAGTATCACTGGTTACTTTATGCATAGCGATGTACCGGTAACAGGTAAGATCAGCTCCTCAAACCCGCTAATTGATAAATTATGGTGGGCAACTAATAACTCGTACTTATCTAATTTATTTGGATTCCCGACCGACTGTCCGCAGCGCGAAAAGAACGGCTGGACGGGTGACGGTCATTTTGCAGTGGAAACGGGTCTGTATAATTTTGATGGGATTACCGTATATGAAAAGTGGCTGGCAGATCACAGAGATGAACAGCAGCCGAACGGGGTATTACCGGATATTATTCCTACAGGCGGCTGGGGATACGGTACAGCAAATGGAACAGACTGGACCAGTACCATCGCCATCATTCCATGGAATATTTATCAGTTTTACGGAGATAGTAAATTGTTGGCGGACTGCTATGATAATATCAAAAGTTATGTAAATTATGTAGAGCAGATTAGCCCGGCAGGATTAACTTCTTTTGGCAGGGGCGACTGGGTGCCTGTGAAATCTTCTTCGCCTTTGGAATATACGTCATCCGTTTACTATTACGTAGATGCTAATATTCTGGCTAAAACAGCACGACTTTTCGGTAAAACAGCAGATGCTGAATATTATACTGCATTGGCAGAAAAGATTAAAAAGGCGATCAATGACAAATACCTTAACACAGCTACGGCCATATATGGCAGCGGATTGCAAACAGAGCTGAGTGTGGCCTTGCAGTGGGGGATCGTGCCTGAGGAACTGAAAGCAAAAGTGGCAGAAAACCTGGCAAAGAGAGTAGCTGCTGATGGGATGCACCTGGATGTGGGTGTACTTGGAGCAAAAGCAATTTTAAATGCTTTAAGTGATAACGGACAAGCAGAAACAGCGTACAAACTGGCTGCGCAGGATACTTACCCTTCATGGGGATGGTGGATTGTAAATGGGGCGACCACTTTATATGAAAACTGGAATATTAAAGCAGAGCGTGATATCTCTTTAAACCATATGATGTTTGGTGAAATAGGTGGCTGGTTTTTTAAAGGTTTAGGTGGAATTAAGATTGATGAAGAGCATCCGGGCTTTAAAAATATTATTCTGGCGCCTAATTTCGTCTCTGGATTAAGCCATTTTGAAGCGAGCCATACAGGGCCATATGGCACTATTCGTTCTTCATGGAAGAGGAAAGGCAAACAGGTTATTTATGAAGTAACGGTGCCATCGAATTCCAGTGCAACCGTACGCTTCCCGCTAACAGGGAATCAATCTGCCTGGTTAAAGGGGAATAAAGTGAATGCTGTTCATGAGATTGGTGCGGGAAAATATGTATTCGAGATAAAGTAGTGTAATTAAATATTTAAGGAGCGGGCGGCAATTCATTTTGTCGCCCTTTTTTGATATAAAAACGTTTTAAAACATAAAAATAACGCATTTACAGGATAGAGCAGGTTGCCGATCAGGACTGGTTGATTTATTTTAGATCAACCAAATATAAATGCATATGACGACTGAAAGAAATTTACAAAAATTCTTTTCTGCGCTGCTTTGTGTACTCTTGTTGATACTGACAACAGCTACAAATGCCCTTTCCCAGCAGATCACCATTACCGGTAAGGTAACTGATAAAAATGATGGTAATCCGCTTCCGGGAGTTACAGTAAAAGTAAAAGGTACCGCTGCCGGTGCCACAACAAATTCGAACGGTGTTTATTCGCTTAAAACAGTAGATCATGCTATTCTCACCTTTAGTTATATCGGTTACCACCAAATGGAGGTTGCGGTCGCTGGTAAAACCACGCTCGATGTACAACTGGTGTCAAATAACCAGCGACTGGATGAGATTGTGGTGATTGGTTACGGAACTACTACAAAAAAAGATGCTACAGGAGCTGTGGCCACACTCTCTGCGGCACAAATGAAAGATTTACCTGTCAGTTCAGTAGATCAGAAATTAAAAGGACAGATTCCGGGAGTACAGATCAGCACCACAACAGGAACGCCAGGCGGTGGTACGTCAATTAAAATCAGGGGCTCCGGTTCTATAGGTGCGGGCGATAATCCGTTGTTTGTAGTGGATGGCTATCCGATATCAAATACTTCGGGACAGGTATCCAACCCTCTGAATGTGATCAATCCAAATGATATAGAATCGGTAACTGTATTAAAGGATGCTTCTTCTACAGCTATATATGGCTCAAGAGGTTCCAACGGAGTTATCGTAATCACTACGAAACAGGGAGCACGTGGAATTCCAGTGGTCAATGTAAGTGCGTTTACCGGTATTCAGCAGGTTCCTCAGAAAGGGCGTCCGCAAATGCTGAACGGTACTGAGTTCGCGCAGTTCAGAAAAGATATTATTATTGATGATTTTGCCTCAAGAGGACTAGTGGCTACGGATGCAGATATTCCGGCTGCCTTTCGTAATCCTGCACAATATGGCGAGGGTACAAACTGGTATAATGAGATTATCCATAACGCACCTACCAGTAACCTGGATGCAAGTATCAGCGGTGGCTCAGAAAATACAAAATACTCTTTCTCGCTAGGTTATCTGAACCAGGAAGGAACGCTGCGGTATACAGGTTTTGAGCGCTATGCGATCAGGATGAATACGGAAAGTAAAATCGGCAAGAAGTTGCGGGTGGGACTAAATATAGCGCCGACCAATAGTGTACAGCACCTGAACAGCTTTGAGAGTGACTTTGTGGATGTGCTCAGCAGGAGTCTCTGGCTCAGTCCGCTGATACCGGTTACTGATGCTTCGGGAAACCTTACGCCATACATATTGTCGCCTGATATGTATGCAGGACCAAATCCACTGAACAGTCTGGAATTTGCCGGGACTAAATCGAAGAACTTCAGGGGACTGGGAACTGTTTTTGCAGAATACCAGCTGCTGGATGGATTAAAACTAAAGTACAGCTTCAACGTAGATTATATCAATGGCTCTTCTTTTGTGTTTAACCCCTCATTTGTAGGTGGTGTAAATGCACCGCCGCCAGTAGTGCCAAATTCTTCTACAAACAAATCCACCAGCTTCAACTGGTTGTCCGAAGCGTTGCTGACCTATGATAAAACATTTGCTAAAGATCACCGCCTGAATGTGGTATTAGGTTATAGTGCACAACAGGAACGTGCAGAAAGTCTGAACCTTTTTGCGGATAACTATCCTGATGATAAGATCCAGACCATCAATGCAGCATCTATTATCAGCTCTTATGGAGCGGATGTACAAAAATGGTCTATTATTTCTTACCTGGCCAGGGTAAATTACACTTATAAGGACAAATATTTATTTACAGGTACGGTGCGTACGGATGGATCTTCCCGTTTTGGAAGTAATAACCGTTATGGTACTTTCCCCTCTGCGGCGGTGGGCTGGAGAGTGTCGCAGGAAGATTTTATGAAAAGCGTAGGTTGGCTGAGCGATTTAAAACTAAGAGCTACTTATGGCCTTTCTGGTAATTTTAACATTGGAAATTATACGTATATCACCAATATTGGCTCATCTAATTATGCATTCGGCGGACAGTTAGCCAGTGGACGGATCCCTGCTTCCCTGAATAATCCTAACCTGACATGGGAAGAGTCTTCACAGCTGGATGCCGGTATTGATCTGGGCCTGTTCAAAGACCGTGTATATGTTAACCTTGATTATTATAAACGGATCACGAAGGGCATGTTGTACAATAGTGAAATTCCCTTGTCTTCCGGTTACTCGAATGCGATTATCAACTCTGGCAAGATTGAAAATAAGGGTTTTGAGTTTGGGCTGACCTCTAAAAATCTGGAAGGTGAATTTACCTGGAGCACGAGTGCAAATATCGCTTTTAACAGGAATAAAGTACTGGCATTGAATGATAATAATGATCCGGTTTATAGTGGACGGAGCGGTGAAGGATCATACCAGCACATTACGCAGGTAGGGAGACCAGTGGGTGAATTTTACGGGTACATCCTGGAAGGAATCTACCGGGATCAGGATGATCTGGCTAACTCTCCGAAACATGTTACTTCTGTGGTTGGCTCTGTAAAGTACAAAGACGTAGATAACAACGGGATCATTGAGCCTGTAAAAGATTTTGCCGTGATCGGTTCCCCACAGCCTGATTTTACCTGGGGATTAACAAATACATTTGGTTATAAAGGCTTTGACTTGAATCTGCTGCTGGTAGGCTCGCAAGGCGGACAAATCTTAAAAACGGCAAACCAATACCTGCTGAATATTGATGGTATTTTTAATGTAGATCAGAAAGTGCTGAACAGATGGCGGTCGCCCGAAAACCCCGGCGATGGCTTCACGCCCACTACAAACGGTTCCAGGGTAATTTACCGTGATGTCAATTCATCATGGGTAGAAAGCGCCAGTTATATGCGCATCCAGAATGTGACGCTGGGTTATAAATTTAGCGGGAAATGGCTGGAAAACTCGAAAGTGATTAAAGGGGCAAGGATTTATTCCAGCGTTCAGAATCTGGCTACTTTCACCAAATACAGCGGTGCCAATCCGGAGGTGAGCAGAAATACGATTTCGGGCAATGCAGTGAGCAGTGCACTGGTTCCGGGAGAGGATTTCACGAACTACCCCTTGCCAAGAACTTTTATCCTTGGTGTAAACCTAACTTTTTAATCTTTCAGCAATTATCATCATGAAGAATTATTCAACATATATCGTTACAGGCGTATTTTTAATCAGCTTAGTCATTTCCGGCTGCAAAAAGGACTTTTTAGATCAGACTCCTGAAGCTTCTATTGCCGGAACTAACTTTTATAAAACGGAAGGGGATATCAGACAGGCTGTTAATGGCGCTTACTCTTCGATCAGTGATATGGGCAGGGTAAGCTACTGGCTGTTCGGTGAAATGCGGTCGGACAATACGACCTATCAATATAACCCGTCAGACAGGGGCTATGAGCAGCGTGAGTTTATAGACGAATTTCTTGTTGGCGCCACAGCGGAGCCATTGCAGCTGTACTGGCAGCAAAATTATACGGCAATTGCCCGTTGTAATGAGATCCTGACCAGAATTGGAGAGGTGCCTATGGCAGAGGTCATGAAAAACCAGTACTCCGGGGAGGCGACATTCTTGCGTGCTTTTAATTATTTCAACCTGGTCAGGCAGTTTGGCGGTGTACCTTTAAGGCTGCTCCCTACCCAGTCGCCCGAAGATGCCCGGTCGAAGGGCAGGGCCAGTGTGGATGAAGTTTATACACAGATTATTGCGGACCTGAATGCGTCTGCTACCAGCCTTCCTGTAAAATATGGCAGTACAGATGCGGGGCGTGCTACGCAGGGTGCTGCGCTTTCCCTGCTGGCCAAAGTGTACATGACGCAAAAGAAATTCAGCGAAGCGCTGGTGGCCCTCCGTAAAGTGCAGACTTTAGATTATAGTTTGATACCTGTTTATAACGATATATTTTTACCATCAAGTAAAAATAATAGCGAGTCTGTTTTCGAAATTCAGTATCTTGGTGCACAACCCGGTCTCGAAAGTAATTTTATGTATCAGTTTGCACCATGGAATTCTGGCAGTATTGTTACGGGTGACCCGGGCACAACCCTTGGGGGTGGTAACGGATGGAATATCCCTACGCAAGATATGATCAGTGCCTATGAGGCGGGCGATTTAAGAAAGGACGTTTCACTGGCAACGAGTTTTACAGATCTGACGGGCAAAGTGATCAATATTCCATATGTTAAAAAATACAATCACGGTATTGTAGACAGGGGGCGTACAAATGACAATTTCCCGGTAATCAGGTATGCGGATGTTTTGCTGATGATTGCAGAATGTTTAAATGAGCAGGGATTTGCTGCCGGCGGAGAAGCCTTTACCCTGCTGAATCAGATTCGCACACGTGCCGGTCTGCCTGCAAAGACCGCCGGAAATGCGGTTGCTGCCTTAAGTGTAGACAGTCAGCAGGCGTTCAGGGATGCGATTTTACAGGAGAGAAGAGTTGAACTGGCTTTCGAAAATCATCGCTGGTATGATCTTGTCCGTTCGGGAAAAGCGGAAACACTCATGGCTGCCCATGGACAATATGAGATTGCAAACAAGCCAAATATTCCTTCAGGATCCTATATTTTGAATACAAATAAGCTCTTGCTGCCGCTTCCGCAAAGAGAAGTGAATCTTGATAATCTAACTCAAAACCCTCAATAACCACACTATGAGAAATTATTTTTTAATAGTTGCCCTCCATTGTTCATTGTTTACGCTTTCAGTATCTGCTCAGCAACTGCAGGTGAGCGACTTAAAGACAGAATATCAGGAAAATCCGTTGAATATCAGCGCTGCTGCGCCCCGGTTAAGCTGGAAGATCCGGTCAGCCCAGCGCAATGTGATGCAAACGGCTTATCAGATCAGGGTAGGGACAGATTCTGCGAATTTATCTGCAGGGAAATCACTGGTATGGGATAGTGGTAAAAAGAAAGGCGAGGTTTCGGTATTTCTGCCCTATGCCGGTACACCTTTGAAACCCAACACAAAATATTACTGGCAGGTGAAGGTAAAAGATAACCAGGGAAAGGAATCTGCCTGGAGCGCCATTGGTTCCTGGCGCACAAGTCTGTTTGGCGCAGCTAACTGGTCGGCCAAATGGATTACCAGCGATCTTGCTGATACGATCACAGGACCAAGCCCGATGTTCAGGAAAGTGTTTGCTGCGACTGGAAAAGTGAAATCTGCCATCTTATACATAACTGCGCGTGGTTTATATGAAGCACAGTTAAACGGTAAACGCGTAGGCAGGGATCACCTGGCTCCCGGATGGACAAGTTATTCCAAAAGACTCCTATATCAAAGTTATGACGTAACCTCGTTGCTCAAAAACGGGCAGAATGCCATTGGGTTCACGCTCGGTAATGGATGGTATGCAGGTCGCATTGGCTTTGATAATCAAAGAGGTTTTTATGGTAAACAGGTGAGCGGACTGGCACAGCTGCAGATTGAATATGCTGATGGCACAACAAAGACCATTGGCAGTGACGATACCTGGAAGTATGCTACCGGCCCCATCCGCTTCTCGGATTTATATAACGGAGAGGTATATGATGCAAAGTATGAAAAGAAAGGCTGGGCACTGCCAGACTATAATGATACAGGCTGGAAAGGGGTGACAATTGCAGATGCAGGAAAAGAAGTACTGGAAAGCAGTATCAGTCCCCTTCCCCACAAACATGAAGAGTTCAAAGTAGTCAGGATCATTAAAACTCCGAAAGGGGAGACGGTGCTGGATTTCGGTCAGAACCTGGTCGGCTGGGTGTCATTCCAGTTAAGTGGCAAAGCTGGATCTTCCATCCAGTTTGAACATGGCGAGGTATTGGATAAGGCGGGTAATTTTTATGATGATAACATGCGCTCCGCGAAACAGCTGGTCAGGTATATCTTTAAAGGATCTGGTGTAGAAAGTTATGAACCACATTTTACTTACCAGGGTTTCAGGTATGTGAAAGTAACAGGAAATGTAGCCAACCTTAATCCTGCAGCTTTTAAAGCTATTGCTGTTTATGCTGATATGGCGACGACAGGTAAGTTCAGTACTTCAAATACTTTGCTGAACCAGCTACAGCATAATATTGAATGGGGACAAAAGGGTAATTTTATGGATGTGCCGACGGATTGTCCGCAGCGTGATGAACGTTTGGGCTGGACAGGAGATGCACAGGTGTTTTTCAGAACGGCAGCATTTAACATGGACGTGGCGGGATTTTTTACCAAGTGGATGAAAGATGTAGCTTCAGATCAGTTACCGAATGGAAGTGTGCCTTTTGTAGTGCCTAACATATTGAATGAAGGTTCTACGGGATCTGCTGGCTGGGGAGACGTAGCAACGATTATCCCATGGAATATGTACGTTGCTTATGGTGATCAGCAAATACTGGCAAACCAGTATCCCAGTATGCGGGCCTGGGTAGAATTCATGACGTCGAAAAGTACAAATGATCTTTGGAATACGGGCTTTCACTTTGGCGACTGGCTGTTTTATCGTCCGGATGATGACAATGATGGTCGCTCAGCCATCACAGATAAATACCTGATTGCTCAGGCCTTTTATGCACATTCTACACAGTTGCTGATCAATGCGGCAAAAGTGTTGGGCAATAAGGGGGATGAAGATAAATATACTGCACTGCTGGAGCGGATTAAAAAGGCTTTTCTAAAAGAATATTTAACACCTAACGGCAGACTGGTTTCCGGTTCGCAGACAGCTTATGTGCTGGCACTGAATTTTGAGCTGTTACCGGAAAACCTGAGACAACAGGCAGTAGATTTCCTGGTTACAAATATTAAAAGTTATGGCAATCACCTCACCACCGGTTTCCTTGGAACTCCCTATTTATGTCATGTACTTACCCGTTTTGGTCGTACGGACGTAGCTTACGAACTATTGCTGCAGGAAACCTATCCTTCATGGTTATACCCTGTTAAAATGGGCGCAACCACTATCTGGGAACGCTGGGATGGGATCAAGCCTGATGGCAGTTTTCAAACCACGGGCATGAACTCGTTTAACCATTATGCCTACGGTGCAATCGGCGACTGGATGTATAGGGTGATGGCAGGGCTGGATACGGATGAGTCGGGACCAGGCTATAAGAAAATAACCATCTCCCCAAAACCGGGGGGCAATATCACACATGCGGCAGCAGAACTGGAAACATTATATGGGCTGGCAGTAAGCGACTGGAAAATAGAGAACGGCAATTTTAAATTAAAAGTAGTTATTCCTCCCAATACCACAGCGCTGATCAGGCTGCCTGGTGCCGCTAAAGCGTCTGTAACAGAAAATGGGCTTGTATTGAAAGAAGTTAAAGGATTTAGCAAGGTAGCAGATCAGGGTAACGATGTTGAAATAAATGCTGGTTCCGGTACCTATCAGTTTGAATACGCAGTAAAATTGTAGATATTACGCAGGCTAATGGAATCGGATCGGCTGAGATATTCAGCTGATCCGATTCCATTATAAAACCAAATAAAATTAATGAGCAGGTTAAAGAATAGCATATATTTTTTACTCATCGGCTGTATACTGGCGGCATTTTTAATCCCTCCGGATAATATTTCCCGCAAAGGTGGGCTGAAAGACCTGCTGGCTACTATAAAATATTAGCCTTAACCCATGATCAAGATGAAATATCCCCTTTTGTTAGCCTGTTTTTTATCCTTGGCGATCACTGTGTCTGCCCAGAAAGATCCACGCGTTCGTGAATATCTTTCTCCCCGACGCATCCTGTGGCAGTCGGACACCACCGGCAGGTACATCCTGAATGCACAGCAATTACTCAAAGCAGGAAACGGGCAGGCAGAGCTGGTCAATAAAGATCTGGTCACCTTAAAAAGTGATAATAATACCAAACCAGGTATTTTGCTGGATTATGGCAAAGAACTCCACGGAGGTTTGCAACTCGTTACCGGATTGATGAATAAACAGGGCCCCGTGAAGGTGCGCATTCGTTTCGGGGAATCTGCGGGTGAGGCTATGGCGGAAATAGATACTTTAAGCGGGGCTACGAACGACCATGCCATTCGTGATTTTACTGTTGAGCTGCCCTGGCTGGGGGGGCTGGAATTGGGGAACACAGGATTTCGTTTTGTGCGGATAGATCTGGCCGATACCAATACAGAACTGCTGTTAAAAGAAGTGAGAGCAATCGCTACTTACCGTGATGTACCGTATCTGGGCTCCTTTCACAGTAGTGATGAAAGGCTCAATAAAATCTGGGCCACCGGTGCCTATACTGTTCATTTAAATATGCAGCAATATTTGTGGGACGGAATTAAAAGAGACAGGTTAGTATGGGTAGGGGATATGCATCCTGAAGTAATGACCATAAATACTGTTTTTGGTTATAACGAGGTGGTACCTAAAAGTCTTGATCTGATCAAAAAGGTAACGCCAGTACCAGAATGGATGAATGGGATCAGTTCCTATTCGATGTGGTGGATCCGGATTCAGCGCGACTGGTATCAATACCAGGGAAATCTGAATTACCTGAAAGCGCAGCGTACTTATCTGCTTAGCCTGCTGAATCACCTGATGACGAAAGTGAAAGGCAATGAGGAAGACCTGGATGGCATGCGCTTTATGGACTGGCCATCTTATGCCAATAAACCCGCCGTGCATGCCGGTCTGCAGGCCATGATGTTGCTTACCTTAAAAGACGGTGCTGAACTCTGCCATATCCTCGGCGAAGAAGCCACAGCACTTAAATGTGAGTCGACCCTAAATTTGTTAAAGAAAAGCGTTCCCGATGCGGCAAACAATAAGCAGGCAGCAGCATTGCTGGCTTTAGCGGGATTAATGCCGGCTGAAAAAGCAAACAGAGAATTTATTGCTGTGGGCGGCACAAAAGATTTCTCTACTTTTTACGGCTACTACATGCTGCAGGCAAAGGCTAAAGCAGGAGATTACCAGGGAGCGATAGACAATATCAGGGAATATTGGGGCGGGATGCTGGACATGGGGGCTACTACCTTCTGGGAGGATTTTGAGCTGTCCTGGACGAAAAATGCGGGACGCATTGATGAGCTGGTACCTGCCGGTAAAGTAGATATCCATGCAGCCTATGGTGCCTACAGCTATAAAAAACTAAGGCATAGCCTTGCTCATGGCTGGGCATCCGGACCTACCTCATGGCTTACAGAACATGTTCTGGGGGTGCAGGTTATTGCGCCCGGCTGTAAAGTGATCCGGGTAAGGCCGCATTTGGGCGACCTGAGTTTTGTTGAGGGTACATTTCCAACGCCCTATGGCCTCGTAAAAATAAAACATACTCAACTGGCTAAGGGCAAAGTGAATACGGTAATTGATGCGCCTGAAATGGTGAAGGTGATCAGGTAATTTCCTAATTTATGCTAAAAGGTTTTAAAAAGATATCATTATGATCAAGACAAGTGATTTTTTCAAATTCATTCATGTGGATGAATATTCTGCTACGCCCAAGTATTTACAGCTCAGTGATTCTATCATTGAAGCTGTGGAGGAGGGGATATTGAATAGAAATGATATCCTGCCTTCTATCAATGAATTGAGCAGTGTACTCGAAATATCCAGGGACACCGCAGAAAAAGGCTATAAATATTTGAAAAAAAAAGGCGTTATTTTGTCGGTACCCGGCAAGGGGTTTTATATTGACAATACAGAGTTCAAGAAGAAAATCAAGATCTTTTTATTATTTAATAAGCTGTCTGTACACAAAAAGATTATTTACGATTCTTTCGTCGCCGCATTGGGGGAAGATGCGCTGATCGACTTTTACATTTATAATAACGACTTCGCCATCTTCAAAAAGCTGATCATGAACAAGCGGACTGAATATTCTCATTATGTGATTATTCCGCATTTTGTGGAAGGCGGTGAAGATGCCTACAAAATTATCAATACGATTCCGTCCGATAAGTTAATCCTGCTGGATAAAAAGGTTCCCGGCGTAACGGGTCACTATTCAGCGGTATACGAAAATTTTGAAAAGGATATCTACAGGGCGCTTATACAAGCAAAGGAGCAATTGGAGAAATACCATACCCTGAAGCTCATCTTCCCAAAAAAGAGTTATTTTCCAAATGAAATTATCGATGGGTTCAGAAGATTTTGTCAGCAATATGCCTTTAATCATGTGATTGTGAACGACGTGTACAATGAGCCTATAGAATCTGGTGAAGCGTATATTAACCTCATGGAAGATGACCTTGTGGTGCTGATTGAGCGGATCATGGCGATGGAGTTAACCATGGGTAAAGACGTAGGGGTAATTTCTTACAATGAAACCCCGCTTAAAAGATTTCTATTGAATGGCATTACCACCATATCCACCGATTTTAAGATGATGGGAACTATTGCTGCCGAGATCATCAAGAGCCAGAACCATCAGGATCAGGAGGCACCATTTTATCTTACACTACGGCCATCTTTATAAAGATTTCCTTATCACCTTAAAAGGAACAGTGATGCTTAAATCAACAATCTGCCAGTCGTGAGGCTGATTTCACGCTGTCTGAAAGCACTGGGTGTGATTCCTGTTTTATCTTTAAATAATTTGGAAAAATAGAAGCTGGATTCAAATTTTAGCGCATAAGCAATCTCTTTCACAGAAAGACTGGGGTCAGACAGCAGCGATTTTGCTTTTTCTATTTTGAGCTGGATAAAGAACTGTCCGGGGGAGAGACCTGTATAGCTTTTAAATACTTTTCTGAACCAGGAATACCCTACCTGCAGTTCCTCAGCAGCCTGTTCAGGGGAATAGCTTTTATCAATATTGGAGCGGAATAGAATCCTGGCTTTGTTGACAATGAGTTCCCTGTCATCATGTATATTGGAATTTTCTTTTAATAAGGCACGCAGACTGCCCATCAAATGGAGAACTGCGCCAGAAATTTCTGGCTGGTAACCGGTAATCTCCGTTTTGGTCTTTTCGATGATAGACTCAAACATGCCGAAGATCTGTTCATTAAAACCGATATAGAAACAGGGCTGTGCCGGACTAAAAAAGCTATTGCGTACAAGGTTATTCATTATTTCCCCTTTAAAACCTATCCAGTATTCATCCCATCCCGTTTCTTCTGAAGGTTTATAGCGATGTCTTTCTCCCGGGAAAAGCACAATAATTGAACCTTCTTCGATTTTCCTGTAACTGCAGTTATCCGATTCAAAATACCCGGATCCCCTTGTGATGTAAAGGAGTTGGTACTCGTCCAAAATGCGGCCATTGTTCCAGTTGAAATAATGATGTGAAGGGTGAGTATTTACCGGATATACTGCTTCCGGACCTGTACGAATGGTTCCTGCATTGAGTACATATAAGCCCCAGTTCTTATCTTCAGCACTGACAGGCAGGTATTTATAATAATCGGTCATAGGGCTATATATGGTTTGCTTACAGGAGGGAATAAAAATACTAAGAAATAATGAATTTGAAATCTCTTGAAGAATTGCAGGCTAATGGCCAGGGACAGTAAATTAAAGCAGGTGCTTCAGGTAATTAAATAGCTATTTTTGTTGTCTTTATTAATTAAAATAGAAATTATTTTTTATTAAAAATTAAATAAGGTAATTTTGAAATACTAATTCAGGATTTATGGAAGTCGTTAACAAAAGGTTATTTGAAATTGAAAAAACGAGTTTTGCACTGTTAAATCTTTTCCAGGAAATGAGCATTTCCATGGAAGCAGGCTTCGACAGAATGGCGGGGAGAATCAATAAGTTAGAGTTACAGCTCACAAATATGGAATCCAGGATCGATCAGCTTGAAATAAGAACGGGTCGATTAGAAACAAAGATTGATGAGGTAGCGAATGGTCTAACGGAAATTACCATGATGATTAATCAAGGAATGATCTCAGTCTCTGCCGGAAAACGCAAATAACAATGCCAAAAAGTATAGCTTAAATATCAAATCATATAGGTGGCTTATTTTCTTTAGTGATAATTTGGCTATACCAAATATATTCCACCTTATGATTGATCAAAGAAAATTCAATAGTATCTCTACACCCCTTCCTGCGGGTTCGCATCAGAGTGTTATGAAATTCCGGAGCAGGACAGTAAATAACAGTTAACCCATTTCAAAGCATTATTATCGCTTAATTATTCTAACCAAATACATAAACACGTATGCAAATCATTTTTGGAGTTATATTCCATTTCATTGGCGGTTTCGCCTCCGGGAGTTTTTACATTCCTTATAAAAAAGTTAAGGGCTGGGCCTGGGAAAGTTACTGGATTGTTGGCGGTATTTTTTCCTGGCTGATTGTACCACCATTAGCGGCATATCTTACTATTCCTGACTTTTCTGCAATTATCAAACATACTGATGGTGCAGTGATCGGCCTGACTTACTTCTTTGGTATTTTATGGGGCATAGGGGGACTCACCTATGGTCTGGGTGTACGTTATTTGGGTGTCTCACTGGGTAGTTCGATCATTCTGGGCTTAAGTTCTGTATTCGGTGCCCTGCTGCCTTCAATCTACTATGATATTTATCCAAAATCAGGAAAAGATACTTTTACTGATATTATTGGCAGCTCCTGGGGGCAATTGGTCATCGTTGGCCTGCTGGTTTGTGTAGTCGGCATTTTTATCTGCGGGAAGGCGGGAATGATGAAAGAGAAAGACCTGAATGCACAAGAGGAAAAAAAAGAAAGTACCGAGTTTAAGATCGGACTGGGACTTACTGTTGCGATTATCTCTGGTATCCTGAGTGCCTGTTTTGCTTTTGGGATTGATGCAGGTAAGGATATGGCGCATGAAGCTAATAATTTGTGGAAAACGCTTCATCCGGGACAGGGAGAGTTTCTCTACCAGAATAATGTCACTTATGTGGTGATCCTCTGGGGCGGGCTTACGACCAATTTTCTCTGGTGTATGCTGCTGAATGCGCGTAATAAAACATTCAAAGATTATACAAACAAAAAGACACCATTATTGGCCAACTACATTTTTGCTGCGCTGGCAGGAACTACCTGGTTTCTGCAGTTCTTCTTTTATGGTATGGGCGAAAGTAAACTGGGCAATGGTGCCAGTTCATGGATCCTGCATATGGCCTTTATAATCCTCGTGGCCAATGTATGGGGATTAGTGCTGAAAGAATGGACAGCCGTAAGCAAAAAAACATTCCGTACAGTGCTTGCAGGGATCGGTTTCATTATCGCATCTATCCTGATTGTAGGGTATGGGAATTCAATTAAATAGTCACAAAAAATATTAAATCATATGTTCGAAAGAGACCGTTTTAAGCACGTAAGTTATTTATGGGACGAAGCCGAAGCCGCTAAACTGGCAGGAGATGAGGTGGCCTTATTACTTTACCGCTCCAATTTACTGGGTGCAGATTTACGCCTGACCAATTATGGCGGAGGAAATACTTCCTGTAAGGCAGACGCGACAGATCCGCTGACAGGTGAAACAGCAGAAGTAATGTGGATCAAAGGTTCCGGGGGCGATATAGGTACATTAAAGCGTAATGGACTGGCTGCACTATATGTAGAGCGGTTAAGAAGCTTGAAAAAGATTTACAGGGGACTGGATCAGGAGGATGAAATGGTAGAGCTTTTCAACCACTGTATTTATGACCTTAATTCTAAAGCACCTTCTATTGATACGCCACTGCATGGCTTCCTGCCATTTAAACATATTGATCACTTACACCCGGATGCTGCCATTGCCATCGCTGCGGCAAAGGACGGCAAACAGATTACGCAGGAACTTTTCAACGGTACTATTGGCTGGGTAGACTGGCAAAAACCAGGTTTTGATCTGGGACTGCAGTTAAAGGCCTGTCTGGATGAAAACCCGGGAATCCGGGGGATTATGCTGGGTTCTCATGGTTTATTTACCTGGGGAGATACGGCTTATGAAAGTTATATCAATACGCTGGAAGTCATAGAAATCTGCGCGACTTACCTGGAGGAGAACTATGGTAAAAAAGGACCAGTATTTGGTGGTCAGCAACTCAGCTCACCGGAACAGTCTGTAAGGACAGCACAGGCCGCATTGCTGGCACCTATTTTACGTGGTTTTTGCTCTAGCGAACGTCATATGGTAGGGCATTTCACGGATGATGCGAGAGTGCTTGAATTTATCAATTCCAAAGATCTGGATCGGCTCGCTCCTATGGGTACCAGCTGTCCTGACCACTTTTTGCGTACCAAAATCAGTCCGCTGGTACTGGAACTTGATCCTTTAGCAGATCTGACTGATCCTGCGGTGATCAAAGAAAAACTGGCACCTGCTTTTGTGGCTTACCGGAAAATGTATGCTGATTATTATGCTACCTGTAAACATGAAAACAGTCCTGCAATCCGTGATGCTAACCCTGTAATCATACTTTATCCGAGTATCGGACTTTTTTCTTTCTCCAAAGACAAACAGACTACCCGTGTGGCAGCAGAATTTTATATCAACGCCATCAATGTAATGAAAGGGGCTGAAGCCATTTCGGAATATACTTCATTGCCACGTCAGGAAGCTTTTAACATAGAATACTGGTTGCTGGAGGAAGCTAAACTGCAGAGAATGCCTAAACCAAAGGCGCTTTCTGGCAAGATAGCTCTGGTTACTGGCAGTGCCGGGGGAATTGGTAAAGCTATCGCAAAGAAATTTGTAGAAGAAGGTGCGGTGGTAATTATTAATGATAACGATGGTGGCAGATTAGAGCAGGCAGATCAGGAGTTTAAAGGTTTATATGGAAAAGACGCTTATACTACAGCAGTGCTGGATGTCACCAAGGGTGATGATATTCAGCAGGCTTTTAACATTGCTGCCCTTGCTTTTGGCGGGATTGATATTGTAGTCAACTGTGCGGGTTTGTCCATTTCCAAACCTATCGAAGAGCATACCGATAAAGACTGGGATCTGTTATATGATGTGCTGGTCAAGGGACAGTTTAAAGTTACACAGGCGGCGGTAGCAGTGATGCGCAAGCAGGCAATTGGTGGTGATATTTTAAATATCGTGAGCAAAAACGCTTTGGTATCGGGACCGAATAATGCTGGTTACGGCTCTGCAAAAGCTGCGCAGTTACACCTGAGCAGATTGAATGCAGCAGAACTTGGCGGAGACAAAATTCGTGTAAACGTGGTAAATCCGGATGCTGTGATTTCAGACAGCAAGATCTGGGAGGGCGACTGGGCAGCTGGTCGCGCGAAGGCTTATGGGGTGAAGGTAGAAGAACTGCCGGCATTCTATGCCAAACGTACTTTGCTGGACAAGATTATCCTCCCCGAAGATATCGCAAATGCCTGCCTGGTATTTGTTGGCGGACTCTTAAATAAATCAACTGGTAATGTATTGAATGTGGATGGTGGTGTAGCCATGGCATTCGTAAGATAAATTAAAGCATATGGAAATAGAGAAATATCAGATAGATGCCCATAACCAGCAGCTGGAAGCTGAGCATCGACGCAGATTCGAATTTGCAGCAGCAGAGCATGCGCAGATCGAAGAAGTGATCAGTAAATTGATAAAATTTCAAATTGCCATCCCCAGCTGGGCTTTAGGTACAGGCGGGACACGTTTCGGTCGTTTTTCCGGTGGAGGGGAACCCCGTAGCCTGGAAGAGAAAATTCAGGATATCGGATTACTGCATCAGCTGAACCAGTCCAGCGGTGCCGTATCACTCCACATCCCATGGGATATCCCACAGGATTACGATGCGATTAAAAAGCTGGCCGGGCACCATCACCTCCGTTTTGATGCGATGAACTCCAATACCTTTCAGGATCAGGCAGGACAGGCACATAGTTATAAATTCGGCTCTTTACAGCATGTAGATAAAGCCGTGCGCAAGCAGGCAATCGAACACAATATTGAAGTAATTCGTCAGGGTGTTGCCCTGGGATCTGATGCGCTGACGGTTTGGCTGGCGGATGGTTCTTGTTTTCCCGGACAACTGAACTTTAGAAAAGCATTCCAGAATACACTGGAAAGCCTGGAAGAGATTTATGCTGCATTACCGGAACAATGGAAGGTATTTGTGGAATACAAAGCTTTTGAACCTAACTTTTACTCTACTACGGTGGGCGACTGGGGCCAGTCGCTATTGTATGCAAACAAACTGGGACCGAAAGCCTATACGCTGGTCGATCTTGGGCATCACTTACCGAATGCCAACATTGAGCAGATTGTTTCCCTGTTGCTGATGGAAGGTAAACTGGGCGGTTTTCATTTCAACGATTCCAAATATGGCGATGATGATTTAACTGCCGGAAGTATGAAACCTTACCAGCTGTTCCTTATTTTTAATGAACTGGTTGAAGGAATGGATGCTAAAGGAATAGACCATGCCAGCGGATTAGGCTGGATGATTGACGCTTCCCATAATGTAAAAGATCCTTTGGAAGATCTGCTGCAGTCGGTCGAGGCTATTATGCTTTCCTATACCCAGGCTTTACTGGTAGACCGTGCTGCATTGGCCATCGCACAGCAGGAAAATGATGTGGCCCGCTGTCAGGAAATTCTGCAGCATGCCTTCCGGACAGATGTTCGGGCGATTGTGCAGGAAGCAAGGCTGAGAAGCGGTGGTGCTGGAAAACCTGTCGCCTTATACCGTGAGCTGAAAGTAAGGGAAAACCTGATTGCAGACAGGGGAATGAAAACCGTAGCCACAGGATTATAATGAGTGCGCTGCCGGTTATAGTAGTTTTCGATGTCGGGAAGACCAACAAAAAGATCTTCCTGTTTGACGAGAACTATAAAATAGTTTTTGAGCGCTCTGCCCGGTTCATAGAAACCTACGATGAGGATGGTGATCCCTGTGAGAACCTGGAAAGTTTGCGGCTCTCGATTTTTGATTCTTTGCGCGAAGTACTGAAGCGCAAGGAATTTGAGATCAAAGCCATTAATTTTTCAACCTATGGTGCCAGCTTCGTCTATATCGATGCCTATGGGAAACCACTGGCACCCTTATATAATTATTTGAAAGCCTATCCTGAGGAGCTTAAAAAAGAATTCTATGCAACTTATGGCGGGGAGCAGGCCATCTCTGCCGCTACGGCATCACCTGTGCTGGGTAACCTGAATTCGGGCATGCAGCTGTACAGGATTAAAAAAGAGCGACCTGAACTGTACAAGCAAATTAAATATGCGCTGCACCTTCCTCAGTACCTCAGTTACCTGGTTTCCGGTGTGGAATATTCAGATCTGACCAGTATAGGCTGTCATACCCAGCTATGGGATTTTAGTGCTAATGACTACCATCAGTGGGTAAAAAAGGAAGGCCTGGATCTTAAGCTGGCACCTATTGTGGATGCCGACCAGGTATTTCCTTCAGAATTCCCCGGTAATCAGTATAAAGTAGGAGTTGGTCTGCATGACAGTTCTGCTGCGCTGATCCCTTATCTGATCAATTTTCATGACCCTTTCCTGTTAATCTCTACAGGAACCTGGTGTATCACTATGAATCCTTTCAACCACTCCCCGCTAACAGTAGATGAGCTGGAACAGGATTGTTTGAGTTATATGCAGTTCAAAGGCAAGCCTGTAAAGTCTTCCCGTATTTTTGCCGGTTATGAACACGATCAGCAGGTGAAACGTATTGCAGCCCATTTTAAACAAAGTGCGGGCAGGTACAAAACAATGAAATATGATGCCGGGATTATTGAGATATTGCTGAAGGGGATGGCAGAAAGAAAGGAACTCAATCCTCCGGCCAGTAAAGAATCGGCTTTCGCAGCGCGGGATCTGTCTTCTTTTCCCTCTGATAAACTCGCTTACCACCAGTTTATGCTCGATATCGCTGTTCAGCAACAGGCTTCTTCCCGACTGGTCATCAATGCCGAGGTAAAAAGGATTTTTGTAGATGGCGGTTTTAGTAAAAATGCGATCTACATGAACCTGCTGGCCTTGCTTTTTCCAGATATGGAAATTTTCGCCGCGTCAATGGCACAGGCCACAGCAATTGGTACTGCACTGGCCATTCACCGGTGCTGGAACAGGAAGCCAATGCCAAATGATATTATTGAATTAAAATATTACGCAATGAATAACGATATTGCGGGTAAAACCAAATAATTCTAATGAAAGTCGGATTGTTCATTCCATGTTACGTAGATCAATTTTATCCCAATGCGGGGATTGCCACTTATCAGCTGCTCGTTAAACTGGGGGTAGATGTAACTTATCCCAGTGGTCAGACCTGCTGCGGTCAGCCTATGGCGAATTCAGGCTTTGAACACCTGACCAAAGACTGTAACCAGCTATTTGTCGACAATTTTGCGGAGTTCGACTATATCGTTTCCCCTTCTGGAAGCTGTGTGCTGCATATCAAAGACCATTTGCATACAGACAAGGATGAGCAGAAAGCACTTGTGGTGCGGACTAAGGTTTACGAACTGGTAGAATTTCTGGTAGACATTTTAAAAGTAGAAAATCTGCAATCCAGCTTCCCGCATAAAGTAGGATTGCATCAAAGCTGCCATGGTCAGCGTGGTTTGTTCCTTACGCAGATGACTGAGCTCGTTGCCCCGTATTTTTCCAAGCCCCAGCAATTGTTATCACAAGTAAAAGGATTAGAGCTGATCGAACTGAGTCGCACGGACGAATGCTGCGGCTTTGGCGGAACCTTTTGCGTAGTGGAGGAAGCAGTTTCCTCCAAAATGGGTAAGGATCGTGTGAAAGATCATCTTGATCATGGCGCAGAATATATTACCGGTGCTGACATGTCCTGCTTAATGCATATGGAAGGAATTTTAAAAAGAGAGAACAGTAAAGTGAAGGTGCTGCATATTGCAGAGATATTAAATGCAGAATAACCCGAGATGACAGACGAAGCTATAAAAACACATCCCGAATTATCGGAGACTTTTAACCAGGATGAAGCAAGGGTAGACTGGCATGATGAAACCTTATGGTGGATCAGGCAGAAAAGAGATAAGTCGGCCCACAGTATTCCCGAATGGGAAATGCTCAGGGAGACTGCATCACAAATTAAAAATAATGTATTGTCTGATCTGGGGAAATACCTGGTCAGTTTTGAGGAGAAGGCCTTAGCCAACGGAATTATTGTACACTGGGCTGCAGATGCGGCGGAGCATAACCGTATTGTGCACGATATCCTCCAGAAAAACGGCATTGGCCAGATGGTTAAAAGTAAATCCATGCTGACCGAGGAATGCCACCTGAACGAATACCTGGAGCAACATGGTATTGATGTCATTGATTCTGACCTTGGGGAACGTATTGTGCAGCTGGCCAAAGAGCCGCCAAGCCATATTGTATTGCCCTGTATCCACAAAAAGAAAGAAGAAATCGGCGAGTTGTTTTATCGGCATCTGGGTGTGCCTGAAGGTACTTCAGATCCGCAGATACTGACAGAGGCCGCCAGACAACATCTCAGGGAAACCTTCCTGACCAGGAAAGCGGCACTGACAGGCGTAAACTTCGCCATTGCCGAGACTGGTGAATTTGTGGTTTGTACAAACGAAGGGAATGCCGATATGGGCGCGCATCTTGCAGATGTGCATATTGCCAGTATGGGCATGGAAAAGATCATTCCTGAGCGCAAACATCTGGGGGTATTCCTGAGGTTACTCACCAGGAGTGCAACCGGACAGCCGATTACTACCTATTCCAGTCATTTCAAAAAGCCCAGACCCGGGCAGGAAATGCACATTATTATTGTAGACAATGGTCGCACTATCCAGATGGGGCGTGCAGATTTCCGTGCCTCATTAAAATGTATCCGCTGCGGAGCTTGTATGAACACCTGTCCCGTATATAGAAGGAGTGGTGGTCATAGTTACCATAATGCCATATCAGGGCCTATCGGAGCTATTCTCGCGCCAAATCTAGATATGAAAAAGTATGCGGATCTGCCGTTTGCCTCTACGCTGTGCGGATCATGCTCTAACGTATGTCCGGTTAAAATAGATATTCATCAGCAGCTCTATAAATGGCGGCAGGTCATAGTTAAAGAAGGATACGCAGATACCTCGAAGAAGATTGGCATGCAGCTGATGACCTTTACCTTGTCTTCGCCGGTGATCTACAGAACCGCAGGTAAAGCGGGGCGCTGGTTTTTGAAACATGTGCCTTTTGCCGTAAATAATAAGTTTAATCCCTGGTATAAACACCGTGATATGCCAGAAGCCCCTGAAGAGTCGTTCGGCGAGTGGTATAAACGAAATGTGAAGCAGAAATAAAGATGAGCAGAGATAAAATACTGGCTGCTTTGCAGCAAAACCAACCGGAACTGAGTGCCTTACCTTCGATCCCGGTTTTTGAAAGAGATCAGGAACTGAGCCTGACGGAAAAATTTAAGGCCATGGCTGAAGGTATAGGGAGCAAAGTATACCTGGTCAGCTCTCTGCAAGAGGTTCAGGAGCAGATGAATGTTGACTTTGCAGATGAAAAGCGGATTGTATCGACTGTAGCGTCATTGGTTTCAGCAGAAATACCTGCTTTTGAACTGAATGCTGATCCGCATAGCTATGCTGATGTGGATGTCGCAATTTTCGAACCTTTGCTTGCCATTGCGGAAAATTCAGCCGTATGGATTACTGAAGACAGAATGGGGGTGAGGGCTTTGCCTTTTATTACCCAGCATATCGTAATGCTGGTTAACAGTCATATTCTTGTTCCTGATATGCATGCCGCTTATGAGCGGATCGGCAGGACAGATTATGGTTTTGGATCTTTTATCGCCGGCCCTTCCAAAACAGCTGACATAGAGCAATCGCTTGTTCTTGGTGCGCATGGCCCGAGAAGTATGACGGTATTCCTGATTAATGAAGTATAAATAATACCGGTAATTGAAGAATCTTCTAATAATAGCTACTATTTTATTGATATGGACTTTGCCTGCAAAGGCACAAGCTGTTAATTCTTATATTGCTCATCAGGTAAGCTTTAAAAGTGCAGATGGTCAAATTAATTACTCCGGGACGCTGACCTTACCTGGAGATGTGAATAATGTGCCCGCTGTTATCATCGTTTCTGATAGCGCAAAACAGGATCGGGACGGCAAAATGGCAGGCCACCCACTATTTGCACAAATAGCGGATTATCTGAGTAATAATGGAATTGCTGTATTGAGACTGGATGATCGTGGAGTCGGAAAAACTACAGGCGAACTTGAACTGGCTACTACACGCAATTTAGCTGATGACGCTTTAGCTGCAATTCAGTTTTTGAAGGGTGTAAATGGTATCAGTAAAAATAAGATCGGGTTAATGGGGCACGGGGAAGGCGGTGCCGTAATTGCTCTTGCAGCAGCAGGAAGTAAAGATGTCGCATTTCTGATCAGTCTCGCCGGTGTGGCGATGGCAGACGCCAACGGCGTTAAAACACTGGCAAAACTGCAGGTTCCAATATTAGCTTTACATGGAGATAAAGATCTTGAGGTGGCTGCTGAGCAGAACCTGGATAACTGGAAGAAATATACGGCCCTTGGTGGGAACAGGAAGGTGCGTACCGTCTTGCTTTCCGGATTAAACCATTTGTTTTTGCCTTGCAAGACCTGCACGATAGCGGAGTATCCATTTATAAGAGCAGATTTCTCTCTGCGCACGCTCAATGTGATCAATCTTTGGCTGCAAGCCAATATGGTTAAACGCTAATGATGCCCAGATATAATACCTGTGGCTGATACGTTTTGTCATTATATAGCTTAATCTTCTCAAGATTGGTATTTAAATCAATATTATCACGATATTGAAAAACTAATCATCATACAATGGACGACAGAAGATCATTTCTAAAAAAGACTGCTTTACTCAGTACAGCATTAATTACTTCCAACTCGTTGCTGTCTATGGCAGCTGAGCCTTACCTGAATAAAAAAGTCAGGGAGATCGGTTTACAGTTATACACCATCAGAGACGTTCTGAATCAGGATGTACATTCTTCGATACAGAAGGTAGCTGGAATAGGTTATCAGCATGTAGAGACCTTTTATGGGTATCAGAAAAATGATGCAGCAGCTAAACTCTGGGGACTTACTGTTCCGGAACTGAGTAGCTTATTAAAAGATAATCAGTTGAAAACCTATAGCGGTCATTATCAGTTAAACGATTTTCTGACAATTGGAAACGGCGATGACAGCGCATTGAAATACCAGATTGATATTGCTGCAGCTCTTGGTCAGAAATACTTCATTGTACCCGTTCCACCCGTTATGCTTTTAGATAAACTGGGTAAAGCTGAATTCCAGTATATGGCTGCACAGTTAAATAAGGCTGGCGAATTATGTGCTAAAGCTGGTCTGACCGTAGGTTACCATAATCACTTCTGGGAATTCAGACAACTCGCAGATGGCGGTAAAGGTTATGATATCTTATTGAATGAAACAGATCCTGAACTTGTTACTTTTGAGCTTGATTTATTCTGGATCAAAAAATCGGGCATTAATCCGATAGATTATTTTGAAAAATATCCTAAACGTTTCTCTATGTGGCATGTGAAAGATATGGACAAGAACAATACGGCAGTAATTACTGGTGGCGCACTTGATAAGGCACCTTCAAAAGATGTGTTGACAGGAATTAGTTATGCTGAAGTGGGTACCGGAAATATTGACTTCAAAGACATTTTTAAAGGAGAGAAAAAATCCGGCCTGAAACATATTTTTGTGGAACAGGATGTGATTAAAATTGATCCTTTCACGAGTATCAAACAGAGTTTCGATTACGTAAAACAGAATCTTGTAAAATAAATAACAGCTGGTCCGGTTGGTTTTTTTAAGCCGGACCAGTTCTATTTTGGCTTTACCAGTTGTTCCCTGATCAATTCATTATTCTTTTGTATTTTTATCCCCATGCTGAATAGAATTATAATCGCGGCCCTTCTTCTTCTTTCCGGAGAACAATCCATTGCACAGACTTTTATTAAAAATGATGATACTCACCTGCATTATATGGGGCGTGTGCAGCAACTGGATACCGCTGCAGCTATGTTTTGGTCGGGCACCACAGTAAGCATTAATTTTAACGGAACAGGTGTAAAAGCAGTTTTGAATGATGAACGTGGAGATAACTTTTATAATATTATTGTTGACGGCAAGGTGATCCGAAAGTTCAATCCCGGAAAAGGAAAAAGAGAATATATTCTTGTTGCAGACTTACCAGCCGGAAAACATGTGCTGGAGTTATTTAAGCGTACCGAATGGACAATGGGTAAAACTTTACTTTACAATTTTACACTGAACAAGGGGGCTGAGTTATTACCCGCCACCCCGACACGCAAGCGAAAAATAGAGTTTTTTGGTAACTCTATTACCTGTGGAATGGCCGTTGAAGATAGTACTGGTCAGGATCGTGGTTCAGGTCCTTACGAAAATAACTACGTAAGTTATGCAGCAACAACCGCCCGTCATTTTGATGCAGAATATTATTGTATTGCGAGGAGCGGGATAGGCGTAACAGTAAGCTGGTTTCCTTTGATCATGCCTGAAATGTACGATCGTTTGGACCCGTCGGATGCGAAAAGCAAATGGGACTTCTCCAGATACACACCGGATCTGGTTGTCGTAAATCTTTTCCAGAACGATTCGTGGATAGTCACCAGACCAGACAATCCTGAATTCAAGGCCCGTTTTGGCAATCAGGCTCCATCAGCAGAACAGATCGTAGCGGCGTACCGCGATTTTATCAAATCTGTAAGAGGCAAATATAAAAATGCAAAGATCATTTGCGCATTGGGGAATATGGATGCAACTAAGACGGGATCTCCATGGCCCGGATATATTGAGCAGGCGGTTGCTTCTTTGAAAGATGAAAGCATTTACACCCATTTCTTCCCTTTTAAAAACACTGCAGGACACCCCAATGTGGCGGAACAGCAGGTAATGGCAAGAGACCTGATTCAGTACATTGAACAAAATGTAAAGTGGTAAGCTAACATATCTTTTTAAACCATTAAAGGATCTTAAATTTTCTGACATTTTGTAATTTTATATTGTGAATAGTCGGTTAATTCTGCTGTTTTTGCATTTAGCTTTTGCTTCGTCAACAAACATAAGATACAAATTGACGAAATTTATCACCTCCTGTCAAAATACTGCTGTATGACATCATATGGCGTATACATGGCCTATAATGTGGTTCTTAATACTGATGGGTGTGCTTCGTTACAGAGTAAGTGATGTGCTGCCAGCTTTGTATCAGGTCGTATCAACGTTTGGATAAGTCCACGTCAAAAGCACGGTAATTCCAAGTGAAATCCACCCATTTTTCAACTAGTAAATTTGGCGTGGACTGGGCGTGGACTTGGGGTGGACTTACCGTGCTGTCATCCAAACGTTGATACGGATCTGTTACCTTTCAGATCCTAATCAGCTTATACCATTTATTTTCTTTCTGATTACAAATACCAATTGCACCATTTTTGCATAAAGCATGTTTGTAATCAACAGTTTAAGGTATTATTCTTAAATTGTAAGTCAGTAATAACCAAATATTAAATCTTATGATTCAAAACCATTCCTTTAGGTTTATGGCTGTATCTGCCATATGCCTCACCCTATTTTCCTGTAAAAAAGAGACTCCACTGCGGGAGTTGCCTGATTTGAAATTGCCACAAAATCGGGCAGTCTCTGTAATATCAATTCCAAGTGTTAAAAGTGGACCTTTAGGCGTCTGTTACGTCGAAGTGAATTACGCGGACATCAGGAATGTGGGTAAATATACACTCAATGCTGGTGGAAAAAGACTTTTTGATATGGCTATCATTTTTGCCGCTAATATCAACCGTAACGCAAGCACGGGAAAGGCGGAACTATATTTCAATGAAAATGTTACTAATGTGCTCAATAATAAGGCAACCTACATTGAGCCGTTGCAAGCTAAAGGCATTAAGGTTACTCTTTCCGTTCTAGGCAATCACCAGGGTATGGGCATTTCTAACTTAGCTAATCAGGCAGATGCACAGGCATTTGCTCAGCAACTCAGCAATGCGGTTACGACCTATGGGCTGGATGGGATCGATTTTGATGACGAATATTCGGACTATGGTGTTAACGGCACCGGGCAACCTAACGCCAGTTCATTTGTTTATCTGGTCACTGCCCTGCGGGAGCTTATGCCAACAAAGCTGATCACGTTTTATTATTATGGTCCTGCGGCATCAAGGCTGTCCTTCAATGGAGTAACCGTTGGTTCAAAAATAGACTACAGCTGGAACGCTATGTATGGCACTTACTCGGTTCCAAATGTACCCGGGCTGACGGCCAGTAATCTTGGACCCGCGGCAATTGACATCCAGGCAACCAGTAGTACCATAGCTGCAAATCTGGCTACTCAGACGAAAAATAACAATTATGGGGTATATCTTTATTACAACCTGCCCAATTCTAATGTCGAAAGTTACCTTTCGAGTATATCAAATGTGCTTTATAACACGAATTCGCTTTATAATTCTGGAGGTGAAGGGACAACTGGTGTCAACTTTTATCAGGATGCCAATTACAGGGGTGCAACTACCAATGGTATTCCAAAAGGAACCTATACGTTAACTCAATTAGAAAGCTACGGGTTTATTAACGACTGGGCTTCTTCAGTCCGTATTCCGCAGGGGTGGACTGTAACTATGTATGCTGATAATAATTCCACAGGAACATCGTGGGTACTGAGTAGTAATCATCCGAACTTTACTACACTCTCACCAAATGCAAATGATCTGGTTACATCTGTTAAAATTCAATAAGCATAGTATTAAACTAATGCAGGATTATCTGCATAGTCACCACACCAGAAAATCCTGAATTCAAAGTACAGACATTTCACAGCTAGAGATGATATGATGGTGGTACGGTGGTGATGTGAAAGTATTAAATAGTCACATTATTCCAGTTCTATTTCTACAATACTCCTACCCATGTGTACCCTATCCGTATCCATACTATAGCCTATCTATACTTAGAGAGTACAGATCAGGTATGGATAGTGTACGGTTTAGCTACAGTATGGGTACACATGGGTAGGAAAATAATGGAAGTTATATCAGTTAAATGTGAGTTTTCTATTAATCTGCATCACCACCATAATACCGTAGTCTATACTTAGAATTATAGATTGAGTGTAATGAATCAGGCTTCTTGATTATGGAAAGCGGAATTGTCTTTGAGGAACCACAAGCGAAACTGCTATCACCTGTTTGGATAAGTACAATTCAATTTAATATTTTTTATTGGGATCATATTGAAATTTCCAAACAATTGTTGCCAGATCAACTTAAATACAATTAGAAACTAGTTAGCTCTAGTGCTATAGATTTTAATTTTTGGCTCACCTTCGGGGTACATAAGTTGCTATGTATAAATTAATTATTAGGGGATCATTTTAGTAGCAGGAAGAGTTGAAACCACAAATACTTTTCTTCACTCCTGAGAGCTTGAATTCCAGTTTACAAAAGGCTATAAAAAAAAGAAAGGGTTGTTCCATCCAGACACATCCCTATTCTAACCAAATATAAACCTGTATGAACGGGTTTTCGCGTTAGAGTATCATAAAGGCCATTTTAAACTGATTTCTTGTTCTAGGGGGATGACTTCGGGGATTTGTTTACAAATTCTTAATGAAGATCAATCGGACAATTACCAAATCAAAAAAATACTTGCTAGCAAATTACAATGGGACTGAGATTCACCTGTCGGTTCCTAATAAAGAATCAAAGGAGCAAAAGTATTATTTAGACTATAAGTTTGGCACACAAAAAAAGTACTACGGCAATGGCATTGTTAAGAAGAAATCTATTGATTCTTTAACTCACTGGACACAGCAATTAAAATGACTCAGGCACAGATTGAGTCTGATCTTAAGGAATTATTTAAGCAGGATTTAGAGATTATAGCTCATGAATTGCAGATGGTATCAACGACTTCAGTTATATCAATGAGGACTGGCATTCACGCCACGATTGAAAGTTTTTACGAATTCAAATGTAAGCAGATGCTAGAGGGAACAGTTGAAAAAAGAACCTTGATAAACTATTGACAACATCATCGAAAGTTACTTTGTCTTTTTAAAACAGAAAATTACAAAAATTTTAAGCTTATTGATTTAAGCTCGGATTTCTGGATCAATTACAGGATTGATGTTCTTAACAGTAAGAATAGCAAAAATCAAAAGAAATTACAAGCCACGTCTGTCAATCAGCATTTTCAATATATAACCCAATATTACGGATGGTTAATTGACTACCTAGAGCTTCCAATTAAAAATCACTTAAGAAAGCTCAATAAACTTAGTGAGGCTAAGCAGAATAAGAGATTTAAGATCATACCACAGGATTTATTTGCTGAGTTTTACGACATTCTGGAGAATAAGGAGAAGTATACATATACAAGACTTTATCTCTGTGGTTTATTACTTTATGAAAACAATATACGCTTGTCTGAACAAGTGCTTATTCGTTTAAAAGATATAAGTCTAGAACGGGGACATATTTCAATCTTAAATAAAAAGAACGATTCTATCAGAACAGTCCTTATGTCTGAGAAGGTAAACGAATTAATTACTATCATCTGCAACAACACATTAAATAAGGGAATATCTTTATCAGATGAAATGTACTTGTTCGGAGGACATAATATATTAAAATTTGGAAAGCCACATTCATATAAGGAATTAGGCACACTAATGAGAAGATTTAGACAGCAATACCCGCAATTTGTTAATATCACCCTTTATGAGCAAAAGCACACTTCAATTACAAATCAGTTTGATGACGGTATTGATCATTATGTGATAAAAGAAAGAGCAAATCATAGCAGTATAGCTACTACAGAGATTTATTTACAATCTAATAGAGCCGTTAAGCCATATGAATTGAAGGAGAGAAAGACAGTTTAAAATAATAACAAGTAAAGCAGAATGGATTAAAAACCTGTTCTGCTTTTTTTATAAGTAAAATATTTTATTAGATATTAGCTGAATGTTTGATCCAATAGATATAACAGATTATCAATTTAAGCACGGTAACAATATTGATGATTTGGATTTGCTCGTCAATCTTAAATCTTTACGTTCTCATCACACTATTGCAGCTTTTGAAGCTAATACCCTCGAAGAATTAGCAGAGGATATCACCAGAATGAAGTTTACGTTTCCACTCAATTATAGATCTGAAACAGACTGGCAAAATATTAATCATCAGATGAGGTTGATAAAAAAGCAACTACAGGACACAACCCATCTCAACAATCTTTTGTATTTAGGCACTCAACTAATCAAAACTGATAAAGAGATACTAATCGAACAACATCGTAAAAGCAGCATATTTCCTGATGAACTTGAGAATATATTAATCATGAGTGGTTTCGCTGATTCTGCTACGCTCTCTACATTAGAATTGACATTAATTGACAAAGGACCCAAACAGC
Organism: Pedobacter sp. MR2016-24; assembly: GCF_026239655.1. Classification (GTDB taxonomy): domain Bacteria; phylum Bacteroidota; class Bacteroidia; order Sphingobacteriales; family Sphingobacteriaceae; genus Pedobacter. The sequence continues at coordinate 198,693 of NZ_JAPIVO010000002.1, forward strand.
CTGTAAAAGTCGCTGCAGGTCGGCGCTTATCTAAAGCCTTTCTATTCGCAATGCTAAAACCTTACATCAGCTACCTTTGTGAAGACTACGATGAGCTTATTTCCCATATTTTAAACAGAGAAGTAACGGAAGAGACAATTACGCTAAATGATCTTTCTGAGACTAGAGAACGATTAAAACGATTAATATTGAATAATCCAGATAGTTCCTTTGAAGAGCACTTTTTGAATAAAGCACTTAAATATTTAAGGGATAACAAAGTATTTCAATATCACAAATCTGCTAATACATTAAAAGATTATCCAACATCTGAGGAAGCTAGAGTAATATACCTTGTATATAATTTATGCACAAATCAGCCATTTGTGAAGTCAGGAATGATGGGCGGCATAGAGGTCAAAGAATTCGGGCGTAACTATACAAATTACAATTCAGCGATGATAAATCATTTGATAAAAAAGTATAAAGATTTATCTACTACTGCAAAGAAGAGATTAGGTCTTTATAAAACTGCAATTATCTCTAATCAAACTTTCGAACTTTATTTACCAAAAATAGTTGAGAACGGTTCGAAGTGATTTTTTGTCTATTTGTGAAGCGAAAAGATGGTCTTAGTAGCAAACACAAATACAATCGTATCATGAATATTGAAAAAAAAGAGGTATCGTTGCCCGGTCAACGACTTTCAGCCAATTTGACTAAACATCTCACAGAGGGGCACAATCACACAATTAATGCTTCAAATGTATTTCTGGATTTGGATACAGAAATCGGCATAGTATGTAAAGAACATTTGAGAGATCAATTCCTTTCCTATGATATTACCAGACGGTATACAATTAAGGTTTTATTTGATATACTGAAGTCTAGTGAAGGCTATGTAACAGCAGCAACAAATAAGCCTAGTGCGGATGGACAATTATTTCATTGGTTCTTCCAATTAGGAAAAGGAAAGGAAAAACTGTTTTGTGTACCTAGCTTTTCTGGTTTAAATGATTTATTACTTTTAACGGAAGCAGATAAAATCAAGTTTTGATATTGACTTTGATGAATTTTGTAAATTCATAGTTCAATAAACTACCATCTATCGTATCAAAGGAGGCTGCAGACTCCCTAAATCAAATTTTTAATTAATAAAAAAAGAACACGATAAAATCGTGCTGGCATTCCTATGCCTACAAAACAATAAAATATGACTATAAAAGATAACGACGACATGTTAAATATGATTGTCTCAGAGAATGTTAAAACCAAAGAAGAAGTTAAGACGCAGAATGAACAGTTTAAAACAGTCATAGATGATATCTCCTTTTTTAGGGACAATTTAGATGAAGGTATCGGTTTTAAAAAGGATTTTCTAAATGTTATTAGGACTTCATCCAAACATGAAATTAAGTCCATTTTCGCCTTGCTGTCGATCATGACTGATGGTGGTAAATTTAATACAACCGATTTTCCCATGACAGATTCAGATGGAAAAGAGTGTTACTGGATTAAGAAGTATGGGGATAAAGGGGGAACTACCTTAAGAGTTCCATATTTTGACGGTTTAAGTAAATTAATCTCGGGATATCTATTTGGCGCTTATTCCATTAACATAAGCATGCAGGGGTTATACGAAGAAGCAAAACGGGGCTAGACCTCAATAGAAGTATCATGGAGTGCAAAGCCCTCCATGATACTTATTAATCTTTTCAAAGCTTATAAACCATTATTAAATGAAAGAAATTACAATCAAACTAAAAGAAGGCCAGTATATGGCCGATATCATGGATGCGCTGCTTTCAGATAGTATTTATTTTAAGATACTTCCTGGAATACGTGCGACGTCAATGGAACTAGCAGCAATGCGTAACTCAGTAATAATAGAAGCTAATGTACCAGTGATCAGGGGCAAAAGAACAAAAGGCTTCTTTGGCATTTACGAAGGTATTTACATTGATGATATTGTGAATTATATGAGTAATGATAAAATTATCTATAAAAAAATTATGGTTACTCCGGAATCATTTTACAAGGTAATGAAAGCAGCTGAGATCCTTAATTTAGATATCTATAAGCAATACTTCTTACTTTTTGATGAGTGTGACCGCACTATGAAAGATGTTGCTTTCCGTGAAAAAATACTATTACCACTTAATGACTTCTTTAAATTTGATCAGAAAGCATTCATTTCAGCTACGGCAGTATTACCAACAGATCCAAGATTTATTGAGCATAATTTTAAAAAAGTATTAATAGATCCTACATATGATTACAGAAAGGAAATCGAGTTAATACCCAGTAATAATGTCTCCTTAAGTCTCAAAAATCTAATAGAAGCAAATCCGAATGAGACCTTTTGTATTTTCTTAAATTCCATTCGGGGAATTACTTCTCTAATTGAAGATCTTCAGATAAAGGAAGAAAGCCAGATATTCTGTTCTAGGGAAAAGATGTATCCATTGCGATCTAAAGGTTACAATTGTGACGAACAAATCACCAGTAGCTTTGGAATTTTAAACGGATTTACCAGCAGATTTAATTCCGCTGTTGATATTATGATGGACGTGCAGCCCATTGTTGTTCTGGCAACAAATCTACATTTTGCTGATCACACTATGATAGATCCCAGATCAGAAGCAATCCAAATTGTAGGTCGGTTCCGAAACGGTGTAAAAAAAATATATGCGATATCAAATTTCTCTGATTCGCTTAGTGCAAAAAACCGAGAGCAATGCTTAAGTTTCTCGACGGCTGTGAGCAAAGTTATAACGATATAAAGCTCCTTCGACAATCTACTAATGATGAAGGTGCGATTCAAACATTGGACGAAGCATTAAACTTGGTAACCTACTCCAAATTTATTAATGAAGACGGATCTAAAAACCACTTTATGGTGGATCATTTTCTTTATGATCAAAGTGTAAGGATGATATTCCAATCAGTGGAGAACTTTAAAAATGCTTACAATAACAATTACTTCAAACCGAACATCAATTCAGAATTTTATCAAATCCCCGACGCTGATTATAAAGTTGCGCGAAACGGTATCACGATGAAAGATTTAGTGATTAGCATAGTTAATACGATTAGAAAGGCAAAAGAATCGCCAGCGTCGTATTTGATTGACAACCGTGATATAATTCTAAAAGAAATACAGAAATGCTACCCCGATATTTATGATGCTTACTTCATTTTGGGGGAAGAGGAATTATTAAAAATAGCATACTCAAGTAAGAAGATCATTGCTGCTACCAATGCTAAAAGAATTAAAGAGAACAAATCTAATTTTAGCTTTATTTATGACTTAGATGAAATGTTTCCCGATGATTTTGAAGCTACAACTGACATATATAAATCGATGCTTGAGACCGGGATTAATAAGAATGATTTGAACCTTAGACCGACAATCAAACTGTTACAAGAATATTTTGATTTAGGGCCTAGAACAACTTTAAAATCTTCTCCCGATAAAAAAGGTTATAAAGTCATCCGGGCGAAATTCAATAGAAAAAAGATCAGACAGTAATTAATTGTATTTAACCCCTTATAATTTAGTGTCTGAAAGTTCTTCCTTAAAAAGAAGAACTTTTTTTTTATAATTTTTTAAAAATTCAAATATCCCGCCCACCAAGCCTATAAACATCAATCCCCCCGACTTTGATTTAGGGGAAATGAAATAATATACAAGAAACCAGTTCTGTTTACCGCACTTCAACTGTACCAATATCGCAGTCTTTCTTTTCTAAAAGTAACGCAGCTATAATCGGAATCTGTATTTCCAAATATCATAGACCTGTACGACAAATTCCGCCCATCGGAAATAAGCAACTCTATTTAAACAATCCTACCAGTACCAATCCTGCATTGCAAATCAATAAATAATCACTTAAACACTTTTAAAATCACGCTCTGGATTAACAGGGTATTGCATCCGTATGGCCAAAAAAGCACAAGTACAATCAAATTTCAATTCACAAAACCAATCAAAAACAATTAATCCAAGCCAAATCCTTTCAAACACAGATCAAATGACAGTTTTAACAGAAAACACCGAAATCGTTCTAGAAAAGAACTTAGACCAGAGAAACATTGCAGTTGAAGAAGCATACTTCAGCATTGTAAAACAAACCAGAGAATTATTAACAGCATTTGACAGCCTAAAATATCGGATGTCTGTAACTGTTGATCACTTAAACTCTGGTAAACCAACCAATCTTATAAATGAATGGTTAAGTTCATTCCATAACTTCACTTTAACTCGCAATAGATTCGGATATCTGATGATTTACGTAAGCTATGATGAAGACTCTCTAACCAGATTTGGAGACAAACTATTCAACAGGATGCTTAGAATAGTATTTAATACTACTAATTCCACTGTTGGAGGTACAAATATTGAAAACTGTATAAGAATCGACCATTGTGCTACAGATATTCAGCCATTCTTTATAAATAGATTGTTCAGTCAAGAACACGATTATATTACGGTGCATACGGAAGAGAAAGTTCCTGCATAAAATACATTATTGATTTGCATATGGTTTCATTCTTCTTTATATCTTTACGATAAATAAAGCAGGAGAATGAAACCAGCAGATTAAATAAGAATATACAATCTATTTCCAAGATACTAGCGTTAGCTATTGTTCTTGTGCTTGAAACCTGAGAAACTTCTACACAACGAGAACAGATGTGCGAACGTCCATGCGAAAGCGTGGACTGTTCCAGTCTGTTGTGTGGGCTTCTCAGGGCCTCAAGCATGGATTGGCTACAGTTCCACGCTTTCGTCGTTAATCACCGGATTGGAACTACCGGTATAAAAATAATATCCAATGTCAATATCAAAAAGTGCAAAGCAGCAGCAAGTCGATAATGCCTTTCAAAATGTCTACAAGATCATATTAGAAATATCAGCTCGTATTGACAAATACGGTACTGGCTTAGATCCAGTGATCGGTAAAATGATTTTAAAACTTGAAGATACGATACTAGAATTCAAGAACCTATCTGATCAATATCAGGATAGTGTTGCCACTGTGAATATCGATGGGAAGATCGCAATAATCCCAGCTGCAAACCATTTCATCGGAGACTTTGTCGGTGAAATACGTAAAAATATTTATTACACTTTTCCTAAGCTACGTTAAATCACTATTGAAATTAGGAAACAGCATTTATAATGCATCGATATGAATAATTCATTTGAAAAATTATACTTAGGTTATAAAACCAAATACATCTATCGGCACGGTCAAGCAAAATTCAATACAATAGAATTTAAAGTTCAAAATTCAAGCAAAATAGCTCAGTTAAACAGTTTGTCAATCCAACAGAGAACTGAACCAAGTCAAGGTGATTTTGGAGTTGCGATCCAATCGATGGCATATTTTATATTTTCCGGTGGAGATACATGTGCTATGGCTGAATTTATTGCGACAAAGCATTGGGATGAAACTGTAAATTATCGATATGAATTTTGTGATGAGGAGGCACTGGCTCGTAAAGGTCAATCAATTTTGAATAAATGGCATAAAAACATAAAATAGTATGATGTCATTATTATACCAATCATCCCACTAATTGACATAAATCCTTCCATTGTATATAGCAAGTGTACCATTATGGTTTCCCGTAATAAAAGATTTGGCTTACATGTAATTTAGTGGAATGCAACATAAGTAACATTAATACACTTCAACTCCAGCACAGAAAAAACATAATAACGAGAGGCTAAACTCACTATCTCAAAATCCTTAAAAAAAGATCCTAAACGAATGAAAAAAGTAAACATGTTAATACTATTGGCTGTACTATTATTTAGTGCGTGCAAGAAAAATGGTAACGATACAGTAGAGCCAACAAATGCCTGTAAAATTGTATCAGTAAAAGAAGGTGATGATCCTGCATCCACATATACGTATGATGGAAATGGTAAAGTATCAAAGGTTACTAATCTTTATGGATTTGGCACTGGATCATTCAATTATGAAACGGGAAAGGTTAACTTTATAGATGCCAAAGGTGCTGAAAACCAGTCATTCAATGTTGATGCATCAGGAAGAATAATCTCTGACGATTTTGACATTTATAAATATAATGCTGATGGTTACCTTATAGAAAAGATTAGAAAGGGCAGTACTACGCCAGAATTTGTATTATCATACAGCAATGGTAATCTGGTTAAAGTGATTACTGATGGTACTGAAACTACAGATATCACTTATTATGATAATGAACCGTACCAAAACTTACTCGGATATGAAAATGCATTATATAGCAATTTACTTTTCAATCAGCATACATTTTCTAGTCTCACTGCAACGTTCACAGGGAAAAGTTCTAAAAATTTGGTGAAAGATATTTCTAAACAAATTACCAGAGGTGGTACTATCCAAAAATTCAAGGAGACTTACGTTTATAAGAAGGATCAAGATGGTAAAGTGATCTCATTAAACATTAAGAGCGAATCTCCAGCAGGTTATTATAACGGAGTAAATACTATTTCTTTTACATATCAATGCCAGTAAAACTATTAAAAACATATTGAGATATAAAAGCTGAAATTATTGCACACCAAGATTAGAGTCACAGAAATGTGGCTCTTTTTGTTTAATTTTGGGATAACGATGATCGACTAGATCAGGTAACTTATGAAAGGTATTATTAGAAAATTATCCCCTAAACCTATCCCTTCGAATGAAACCACATTGGCGATAGAATGCCAAATACTTGGTATCACTTACGGCTCCTACTATGTGCTTGACGAATCAAATTATGTTAAACTCCTGCCAAAAAAATGGGTTGAAATAACAGATTATGAACAACCTGACTTCTGGATAAATGTACATGATGAAGTATTACTGCCAGAAGAATGGCTTTCAGAGAATTATATGCTACTTTATGATTGTGATATACTAGATGAGTGGGACGAGATTTGGATTACAACGCAGTTTGCAAAAGGTCTTTCAAGATTCAATTTACCAACAGTTCCATTGAACTATAAAAATGCCTTTGATAGCGAATATAAAGTAGGATTAGTCTGCAATTATCTGCGATTGGCGTGTGATTATGACAACCTTGTGGAGCGTTATATGACATGGATCTATACTTTTGGATATTTTGACAATAATGTTGATTTTTTCAGAGTGATTAATGGTGAACCTCAACATTTTACGAAGAAGCTATTGTCAGATCAGACAAACGGATTTGAGGTATTAAAGGAAATTCTCAAACAGATAGGTCATCCGTTTGAAGATTCTAAGTTAAGTTTTGACTCTGACAAGTTAGAAATAATAAGGAATAGAGTATTATTCTCCATATGGTCATTATTTGCCACTAAACAATTTGATGTGTACCAATTAATATTTGAGAAGTATGGGCAGAGCGATTATGTTGTGCAATTGAATGATCAATACTATCTCTTATCATTTGATTATTGTACTTAAAAGCGAACCATTCTTCCGATATCAGTTTTTTCCACAGATGGTAGCTTCAGGTATACAAGGGTTTGAATTAATAAGGCCAGTATAAGAATAACCTTCCTGTGCCATCTATCATCAAATTGCGGACAGTTCTCATTTATAATTAACCTATTAACTATTCATCCTAAAGACTCCCCATGCTCCATTAGCGGCTTAGATGGAGGTATGGGGAGTTTTAGTCTTTAAGCGCTGGTTGTATAGAATTGCTGTGCTTTTCATTATGGATAGTACGGGCAGTTCGTTCTATCAGCGGACCTGTGGTATGATTAAAGCCAGTGCAGTAAATAAGGTACTGCGCATTCGTAAGCGTTGCATTAAGAATGCCAGATATGACCTCGTTCAGCTAGGATAAGTTTATCCTGGCTTCACTTCGTTTCAAAACATATCTGTCATACATGAATGCTTTACGCAAACTGCATCGCTCCGTGATAGCTTCCTTCGCCTTCAAATCTCCTCCATTTCACTACGTTGATTTAAAATGCCTCAGCCATCTTTTAGTATATGCTCACCTACGCGTCGGCTAAAACTGCAGCTAGGCTTTGTGTCCTTGACATAGCACGCAGTCATCCTGCGGATTACCTCTGCGTACATTTTAACCTCAATTCGCGAAGTTTAAGTGAGCAATTATAAATGTGCAGATTAAATAGTATGTTAGTGTTCTAAAGATTCAAAAATGGCCACGTCAATTAGTGTATTCCCTTATGATAAGTTTAAAGAGATTGAAGGTAAGTTAAAAAGCAAATTAAATCTAGATGCTCTTCCTATAATAGCTGAGAGCACTTATAGAAAAGATCCCGCAGAAAGATATGGGCATGTGGTGATTAAGCTCGAGTTGGAGAAAGATGAAGAAATGATTAAAAGTTTAGGCAGTTTTTCAGATGACAAATATTTTTATTCATGGGAAGCCGATGGTAAAGCTTTGCCTAGAGATGGGTTTGAGAAAGAGATTAAAGAACCTATCGAGAGACTGGTGTTTTTACTGGAAATAATGAATTCTAACACTATACCCCTTAGATTTACGATTTTAAGTGGAAGTTATTTTGAAAGCTTTAAGTCTAGCCACAAAAGAGCTACTATTCAGGCATTAATAGACCTAGTTAATAAGTTGTAAATAACTATTATCCGTGCGATCTGAATCCAAGCGAACGTTACCTACAGTGTAATAAGATTATAATATAGGCTTCACAGCTTTCATACTTCAAGCTACTTGTGTAAAAACATAGTCAAAGTCGTGCTTACGCACTTCTCCTTTGACACCTTCGTTCAGTTCGCAGGCGGTGAGCACAATTTAAATTTTCTATAAATCAAATGCCATTTGGGTTTTGAAATCAATTCCTTTTACATCTGGATAGCGTCCAATTATTTCTTCTATCACTATTTGTCCCTTTAATTGAAATAATGGTATATTACAGGATCTAATAAATATAACGCGAATGAGTATTACACCCAGAGGCATGAGTGTCCAAGAGGCTTACCGAAACTATGCTGACAATAAATTTCTAGTTAATAGGAGATACCAAAGAAAGTTAGTATGGGCAGTTGATGAAAAAAATTGCTTTATTGCAATATACGTTTGATCAGTATGTAAATAAAATATTGGACGCAATTAGTAAGTCGGAATTGAGTGAGCCTTTAAAATCGCAAGTCTTGTCTCAATTAGATATTGTTGAATATAAAGGTTTAAGTGTTATACGATTAACAGTCCCTAAGCAACAAGAGCTTTCTTTTGTTGGAAGTGAATGTTTTATAAGGGAGAACTCGAATACTATCGAAATGAAAGGCCCCAAAGTAGTCGCCATTAGTAAACTGTTTTCAAATACAAAGTAAATATAGATTTTAACAAGCGAGTGGTTAGCATGATGAAATTAAAGACAATTGATGACTTTTACGATTTTCTTAAAACACAAACGGAAACAACTGATAATTCAATTTATCGAGGGGTCCGCAATTCGACCTTTAATTTGACGCCATCAATAGGTCGATTAAAAGATAAAAACGGACAAAATTTAACAGTTAAGGAAGAGAAAAGATTATTTGATGTTTTCAAACATAGGGCTTATCCATTTATACGGGACTATAAAGATGATGATCTCGAATTGCTATCTATAGGTCAACACCATGGTCTGCCAACTAGCTTATTAGATTGGTCGAAAAACCCTTTAATAGCAACATATTTTGCAGTTGAGGAGGTTTTCACTAAAGATGATCAAAAACTTAGCGACTACTCATGTGTTTATATTTTCAAGCCCACCGGATTAGTGACATTAAGTGAAACTTATGATCCGTTTTTAATCAAAAATGTGAGGCGATATGTTCCTAAACATTGGGATCAAAGAATAATAGCACAGGGTGGACTATTTACAATTCACAATTCTCCATATGAGCCGTGGGAACCTGCCGATTTAAAAAAAATACAAATTCACAAAAGCCTTAGAAACCAAATTAAAACAACTTTAAACCGATTTGGAATACATCCTGGTACGGTATACCCTGATCTTGATGGCATTGCAAAACATATTAAGTGGTTACGATCAAATGAGCACTAATTTGTGTTTTGACCTCGCTGTTTGCTAGTAGATAATAAAATTTCGTATAGATATGAGAATCATTTACATCTGCCTTTGGTTTAGATAATATTAAAGAGATTTGGAACCATTCTTATAATAGACGTAAATCACTAAACCTATTATTGAAAATATCGAGAAAACTGAAGGACACCTTAAAAATAGTTCTACGATAGTTATATTTAGGGATTATACCTTTTATTTTATCATCCTATCTCTATGTTTCAAAAATCGAATGAGGAAATTGATATTAGTGCATTAAAATCTTAATAATATAATTATGGCAGAATCCTTCCCAGAATTACATACAAATGTTTCAGGTAAAATAAGAAACACAAAACTACCCAAAGCCAAATCCCTGTGGCCTTTATTTGAAACCTTAAGTAATTCTATTCACGCCATCCAGGACAAGGGATTATCAACAGGAAAGATTTCAATTAATGTAATTAGACAAGGAAATGAAGAACTTTTGGCGGAATGCGAAAAAGTTGACATCTACCCGATAAAGGATATAGAGATTATAGACAATGGTATTGGTCTCAATTTGGATAATTTTAATTCATTTTTAACAGCAGAATCTGACCATAAGATAGAAAGGGGAGCTAAAGGAATTGGTAGGTTCGTCTGCTTGAAAGCTTTCAAAAGTTTGAGTTTTAAAAGTAGTTATTTAAATGAGGAAACAAAAACGAATCAGATAAGGGAATTTATATTTAAACCTCAAGATAAGGGCATTTTTCAACATACAGTAATCGACTCTTCAAGTAAAAAAACAGGAACATCAGTAATATTAAATAGCTTTATCACTGAATACCAAGAGACTTGTCCAAAATCATTATATGATATTGGTGAAAAGATAATTGATCATTTTTTAGTCTATTATCTTAACAAAAAAGCTCCAAGCATCGATATTATAGAAAAAATAAATGGTTTTAAAATCGACTTGAACAGTATTTTTAATACATCTTTCAAAGCCGCTATTAAAGGGAGCAAGTTCAATCTTTATGGTGATGAATTCAACATCCATCTACTGCGGCTTTATGACGTAAAGAAAGGTCACCGAATCCATTACTGTGGACATGATAGGGTGGTAAGGGAAGAGAAGCTTGTTAAATACATTCCAGATCTTGGCAACTCGATTATGGAAGAAGCAGGTGCTTATTTTACATATCAAGTATATGTAACTAGCAAGTTTCTTGATGAAAATGTTGACAATGAACGTACTAGCTTTGATTTTCCAGATACTCCAGAAGGTTCAGAACTACAAAATCTAGTGAATGATCCGCCCAATTTGGATCGTATTCGTCAAAAAGTAATTCAATCTCTAGAATCGGTACTTGAAGTGTATTTGAATAATGTAAGAGAAGATAAATATACAAAATACAGCGATCATATAATATCTGATGCACCACAGTATAAAACGCTACTGAAATATAAACCTGATGTTGTTCGAAATATGAGTCCGAATTTGTCAGGTAATAGGCTGAATATAGAATTATTCAAAGTTCAATCTGACTTAGAAATTGAGGTAAAGGAATTAGGAGAAAAAGTATTAAATCAGAACTTTGTTACCGACAGTGATGAATACAAGAAGCTTTATGATGAATTTATAGAAAAGTTTAATGATATCGGGAAGGCAAGTCTTGCTAAGTACATTGTTCACAGAAAATCTGTTATTGAACTACTAGACAAATTTCTCGGGGTCGATGACCAGACTGAGTATTATACTGAAGAGACAATTCATAAAATATTTTTTCCGTTAAAAAGTAATTCTGATGAGATTACATTTGAACAGCAAAACTTATGGCTGATTGACGAACGATTATCATATCATTCATATTTGGCATCAGACAAATCTTTTAAAGAGGTTAAGGTATTGCCTGGTCTTGATAGCCTTGATAGACCAGATTTGTTAATTTTTAATGAAAGCTTCGCCTTCGTAAATGACACCGCGCCTCATAACTCATTCGTGATAGTGGAGTTTAAGCGACCTGAAAGGCATGATTATAATACTAGAAATAAGAAGAAAAATCCAATAGATCAAGTTACGTCCTACATTAGCACAATTAGAGACAATAAGGCCACTGATCGCCGAGGAAAGATTATTCAAATTGATAAAGATAGAACTCCGTTTTATGCCTACATAATCTGTGATTTTAACAATAGCCTTTTAGAAATTCTTGATGAGCGTAATTATACCCAAACTCCGGACGGATTAGGATATTTCTATTTTCACTCTAAATACAACGCATATATAGAAGTCATATCGTATGTTAAACTGTTAAAAGATGCAAAAGCAAGAAATCGACTGTTATTTGACAAATTAGGTTTACCTAGCCACTAATAGCTATGATAGATAATTATCCTAAGCATATAAATTATACCAACGAAACCCTTTGCTCAGTTGACGGTTGCAAGAAGTCCCCGAATGTTGAGGTCGTTCTATATGATTTTTATGAATTTGCAAATGAAACTTTCTATGAACAGGATTATAGTTGCCCTTTTCTTTGCGCGGAACACATGCAAATTAACGAAGATAAAGCGATCGGCTCAAGGTTACCAAGAGGAAAGGTTCATTACCCCTACACTAATAGAGGCGGGGCCCAAGGGTTTTGTAAATATAATCCTTTAAAGGATATATATCCATTGTTATTTTCTTCTGGTGATGCGGAGAATAATATTGAATTGCAGATAAGTTTACAGGAAATAAATGAGGAACTTATTTCATATTTAGCCAAACATCCGGAATTTATTCACCAGTTGCATCATAGGAAATTTGAGGAATTGATAGCAGAAATTTTCAGGAAAAAGGGCTACGAAGTAACATTAACACCTCAAACCAGAGATGGTGGTAAAGATATAGTAGCAGTTTATAACAGTCCATTTGGTCATCAAATGTTCATTATTGAGTGCAAAAAATATAAAGAAGATTTCAAAGTAGGTGTTGAATTGGTTCGAGGCTTATATGGTGTTAAAAGTGCTGAAAGGTATACGCAAGCCATTTTAGTTACATCATCCACCTTTACCGATGATGCAAAAAGATTCGTAAAACCCCTTCAGTATGAATTATCCTTAAAAGATTTTAATGACGTTAAAGGATGGTGTTCAGATTATTCTAGGTTATAATGTTCTTAAAGTCTTATAGAGTTTTGACGTCACTTCCGAAAGAATCTCAGGTTAATTAAAATTAATTAATCGACAACAAAGGAAATCTTACTCAAATCAACATGTTTCAAGAAATTCCGGCATAATATATACTTGAGGATGTACTTTATTTGTATAAATTCCAGGACATGCGTAATATTTCAAAATGAAACTTGTCTGAATGTATATGGAGATTCCGGTATAATTGACCACCCAGTTCCGGATGAAATTGACCAGTCATTCTGTTAAAAATTGACCATTAGTTTCCGGTGAAACTGACCACCTGGGGTTTTAGTAAAAGTGATCCTGTTTTTTAAGATTTGTATTTAAACAATTTTAAAAAGCATGGCCAATACATCACTTAGTATGAATAAAATTCGTCAGATTATTCGCATGTATACCCAGGGTACCGGTAAACTCACTATCTCTATGCGTTGTGGGGTGTCACGAAATACGGTAAAAAAATATCTGGCAGCATTTGAGCAGAGCGGTTTTAGCTTTAAAGAGATCAATACGCTCAGCGACCAGGCCCTGGAGGATCTTTTTGGGAAAGCCAAAGTTGAAAAAGTATCCCTGCGGATGAAAAACTTGCTGAGCTTCTTTCCCTACATGGAAAAAGAGCTTAAACGTAAAGGCGTTACCCGAACAATTCTTTGGCGGGAATACATCGAAAAATTCCCTTCAGGTTACAGTCTTTCACAATTTTGCTTCCACTACCACCATTGGCATATTCAGGTCAACCCGGTCGTGCACCTGGAACATAAGGTTGGTGATAAACTTTATATTGATTTTGCCGGTGAAAAAATGCGCATTAAAAATCCTGATGATGGAACTGTTACTCCGGTAGAAATTTTTGTAGCCATTCTGGGTGCTTCCCAGTTGACCTATGTTGAAGCAGTATTTTCACAACAAAAAGAAGAATTGATCACTGCCTGTATCAATGCCCTTGACTATTATGGTGGTGTACCCAGGGCAATTGTTCCAGATAATTTAAAGGCTGCTGTACAGAAAAGCAATCGTTATGAGCCATCGCTCAATGAAACCTTTGAAGACTTCGCCAATCATTATGGGACTACTATTTTACCTGCCAGAGCCTACCATCCTAAAGACAAAGCTTTGGTAGAGGGAGCGGTTAAAATCATTTATACCCGTATCTATGCGCCTTTGGGTAAAGAGGTATTTCATTCGCTGAAAGACTTAAACCAAGCCATCTTGTCCGCCTTGGAAAAGCATAATGACCAACTGCTCAAAGGACGCAATTACAGTCGCAGGGTTCAATTTGAAGAAATTGAACGGACTGCGCTTCAGCCCTTACCCTTATTTCCTTATGAACTCAAAAAGATACACTATGCAACTGTCATGAAAAATGGCCATGTCCACCTGAGCATAGATAAACACTATTACAGCGTTCCGTTTCGTCTCATTGGTCTAAAAGTTAAGTTGCTCTATGGCCGCTCAACGGTAGAGATCTTCTATCATTATGAACGTGTGGCTATCCATAAACGAAGTCAAAGTCCTTACAATTACACTACCGATCAAGAGCATCTATCCAGTACGCACCGATTCATGAGCGAATGGTCAGCAGAACGTTTTATTTGCTGGGCAGAAGACATTCATGATGACGTTAAAGCTTTTATCATTAAGATACTGGATCGAAGACAGCATCCCGAACAAGCTTTCCGTTCCTGTGCAGGGATACTCAGCCTGTCAAAAAAAGTAGGCCATGAACGCTTGATCAATGCCTGCAGAAGGGGCCTTGGCTTTGGCAGCTATAGTTACAAAGCTATCCAGAATATTCTGGAGAAAAACATGGATCAATGTGATGATGAATCCTCAGCTAAGGAATTACCAATGCCGGAACACGACAATATCAGGGGAAAGAACTACTATCAATAATATCAACTTAACCAAATAAAATGAATACAAACACTTTAGAGAAGATGCGCAGGATGAAATTCTTTGGCATGTTCCACGCTTTTAAAGCAAGTCTGGAAACCCAGACAAACCAGCAATATTCTACTGATGAATTTCTGGCCCATTTGATCGAAGCAGAGTGGGAAGATCGACAGAACAGACGTATAGAGAGGCAGTTGCTCTATGCCAAATTTCGCTATAAAGCTTCAATTGAGGATATCTCCTACCATACAGAACGTGGAATTGACAGAAATCAAATTATGCGTCTGGCAGACTGCCAATTCATAGGACGTAGCGAATGTCTGCTGATTACAGGGAGCACTGGCATTGGTAAAAGTTATATCGCATCAGCAATTGGACACCAGGCATGTATATTGGGATATAAAGTGATTTATCACAGTACTCCTAAGCTTTTCGCTAAGTTAAAGATCGCTAAAGCTGATGGCTCCTACATGAAGGAAATTGCTAAGATAGAGCGACAGCAACTCCTGATTCTAGACGATTTCGGTATTCAACCTTTTGATGCGCAAAGTCGGGCCGCACTCATGGAAATCATAGAAGACCGCCACGGAAAGACCTCTTTAATTATTACCTCCCAACTGCCTGTAAGCAAGTGGCATGAGATAATTGGGGAAAAAACTGTAGCCGATGCTATTCTTGATAGAATTGTTCACGACTCAAATAGAATTGAATTAAAGGGAGAATCGCTGCGTAAGAAAAAACAGCAAGTTCTTATAGAAAATAACTACCAATAATAGCAAAAAATAATTATGTTTAACCCACTTTTACTGAGGCTGTCCTAAAAGGCTTCGCCAGCAAAATAGCTGGTCACTTTGCCACGGAATGAAGTGGTCAGTTTCACCGGAATATACACATTACTAACATATAAATAAATAACAGATTATAAACCACATGTCCCTTAAGTCACTCCTAAGAGTCTGAATTCCAGTTTACAAAAGGCTATAAAAAAAAGAAAGGGTTGTTCCATCCAGACACATCCCTATTCTAACCAAATATAAACCTGTATGAACGGGTTTTCCTTTATTTCTCAAGTTCAAGATTGAAGCTTGATGAACGATAATTATCTTTGTTTAAATGCGGAGTAGTTATTAGTTGCTCTCGCATTGACAATACAAATGTAATAAAAAAAAATAGAGTGTAAAAAATACACTAAGCTTTTGTGACTTTATTTTAACAAAACTTCCGTTTTTAACATTATTTAACAGTGTTTCATCTAGTAAACATTCCTGAAATGTTTAAATTTCAGTTATGAATAGAAAAATGAGACTTCTGATTGTACTTTTTGTCCTGCCATTTTCAATTTGTTCTGCTCAGGACCTCAAAACTATACTTGATTTAAAGAAGCTAGTGTCAGAGAATAAAATGCCCTTATACAATAGGAAGATAACGTCACTTGTTGAATCTGAGTATAATGGTATCAACTTTAATGAAGCGGCTGACTATGGTTTGGCATGGATCCCCGGGACAAAGTTTTATACGGGTAGCATCGAATTCGATGTAAAGGGTAATGATAAACCACAAGGCAGTTTTGTGGGACTTGCCTTCCAGGGAGTAAACAATAAGATTTTTGATGCTGTTTATTTCAGACCTTTCAATTTCCTTTCGCCTGATTCTTTGAAAAAGGCACATAGTGTTCAGTACATCTCACTGCCAAAATATGACTGGGAAATACTTCGGGATAGTTTCCCGGGAAAGTATGAGCATGCTGTCCATGCTTCTCCTGATCCTGAAAAATGGTTCCATGTATTAGTGGTGCTTACGGAGACCGAAGTGAAAGTTTATGTGAACGGCAATAGAGAATCCAGTTTATCTGTTAAAAAGTTAAGCAAACATAAAGAGGGGATGATTGGATTTTTTGTTGGGAATAACTCAGGTGGTGAATTTGCAAACCTTACCTTTAGCCCGGAAAACTAATTTGAACAACCATGCACCAGTTTATTTACGAATACGAATACAGGGGACAACCGAGGAAATTATTAATTCTTAAACCTGTTGAAGGTACAGATTATCGGGTGTTTGAAGATGCAAATTTCATGGGATCAATCCGACCGGTTGCAGAAGGGGGGAGTATAGTGAAGTGGAAAACAGAGTACAATGTGTTGAAACCTATTGCCAAAAAAATAGGAGAATATGTAGAATCCTGCGTCTCTCAAATGGCTGAGAAAGATTAATCGTGTTTTTTGTTCAGGTCGTTAAGACTTAATCTTGCTGCTATTTCATCAAAATCGATCAGGCTCATTTCCCGATCGTTCTCAATCAGGTACATCTTTTTTGTTTTCCTGCCGCCAGTGCTTAAATTAGGTTTTCTGACAACCAGCCTCATCTGGTAGGGAAACAGTTCAAATATGACGGAGAATGCAAATATTTCCTGCAGTGTCTCTTTATCAGCCGCTACAGATTTAAGGGGGACGAAGGAAGTTTTTTCCATTGCAGACAGGCTTACGCCGGAGTCATTCGCGTATAATTTCTCATATGCTGCCACGAAAATTGCCTCAGCATCAGTAATATTCCGCATGCTAAAGCCGGAAAGCTCTAGTTCTTTCTCGATGTTGAAAGTATAATTCATTGCTTTTTAAACATTATCCTGTTAAAAAAGGAATTGCGGCTGTTCCGCTCAGGTACTGGTAACTCAGAAACGAACATACAAGCTCACGCCAAAAGCGTGAGCATTGCAATTGTCCCCTCGTTTCCTTTGAAATTACCAGTTTCCTTAAGCGAGTATCTTTGCGACGCAATATCTTTTTATAATCCTAACAATTCATATATCAACATATGATAGGATCAAATCTAATATAAATTTCTTTTAAAATATAGTAATATATTAAAATAATTACAGATAATAGCTATAAGGTAATTGCTAAATCTATTTAATTATTAAGTGATAGTCGGGTAAAGATGCAAAATCCGTTTAAACACAAAAAAGCCGTGATGTGCAAAATGCATAATCACGGCTTTATAAACTATTTTTAAGTGCTTAAACGTTGAAACGGAAGTGCATAATGTCACCATCCTCAACTACGTAAGTCTTGCCTTCAACTGATAATTTACCAGCTTCTTTACAGGCATTCTCAGAACCTAATGTAATGAAGTCATTGTATTTAATTACCTCTGCACGGATAAAACCTTTTTCAAAGTCGGTGTGAATTACTCCAGCTGCCTGAGGGGCTGTAAAGCCTTTAGTGATTGTCCATGCTCTTACTTCCTGCACGCCTGAAGTAAAGTAGGTGAACAGGTCCAATAAACGGTAAGCTGCAACAATTAATTTGTTTACGCCAGATTCTGCTAAGCCCAGGTCAGATAAAAATTCCTGACGCTCTTCATAACTGTCCAGTTCAGCAATTTCAGACTCAATTTTAGCGGAGATAATTAATACCTCTGCATTTTCGCCTTTTACATTTTCCTTTACCAGGTCAACATATGCATTACCGTTAATCACTGAATTTTCATCTACGTTACACACGTACATGACTGGTTTTTGTGTTAATAGTCCTAAACCTTCAATAAACTCAAAATCCTCCGCATTCAAAGCTGCTGAACGTACAGATTTTCCGCTTTCCAGGTGAGGTTTGATCACGCTTAAAATCTCGAATGTTCTTTTTGCTTCTTTATCAGTTTTAGCCAGCTTTTCCACTTTTTGAATACGTTTCTCAACAGTATCCAAATCTTTAAGCTGTAATTCTGTGTCTATAATTTCTTTATCACGGATAGGGTCAACCGAACCATCTACGTGGATCACGTTTCCATCGTCGAAGCAACGTAAAACGTGTATAATTGCATTGGTAGCTCTGATGTTTCCTAAAAACTGATTGCCTAAGCCTTCACCTTTGGATGCACCTTTTACCAAACCGGCAATGTCTACGATCTCAATTGTATTTGGAACAACGCGGTTAGGATTAACCAGTGCTGCAAGTTTTGTTAACCTTTCATCCGGTACAGTAATTACACCAATATTAGGTTCAATTGTGCAGAAAGGAAAGTTAGCTGCCTGAGCTTTTGCGTTAGATAAACAGTTAAATAAGGTGGATTTTCCAACATTTGGTAAACCGACTATACCACATTGTAATGCCATGAATGATTTTTTTTCTTTATTTGGCGCAAAGGTATCAATTTTTTTAAATCCCTGACAGAATAAACTTGTGCCACACGCAAATATTCTCTATGTTTAGAAAATTAAAAAAAACTGACAATACGCCGTTATGGAAAACTTTGAGGAAACTAAACCTGAACTGCTGGAAAACGAAGAACCAGTAACTTTAATGGTTTCAGAAGATATACGCAGCTATATTTACGATACTGCTAAATGGAGCAGGTTTCTCTCGGTAGTAGGATTTATCTTCTCGGCACTGATTGCCATTTCAGCATTTAGCGTAGATGCAATTTTAGGTTCACTGCAGGCATCCATGCCGAATAATCCATTGCTACAGCTTGGGTCAGGAGGGATTACCGCTATTTATTTAGTGATTGCTTTTCTGCAGTTTTATCCAAGCTTGCTGCTGTTTAAATTTTCTTCTGCAGCCAATCAGGCCGTATTATATGGCGATCAGGCAAGCCTGACCGCCGCAATGAGTAAACTTAAATCTTTCTTCAAATTTTTTGGCGTGCTGACCATCGCTTTCATCGTATTTTATATCGTCACGATACTTTTATCGATTATGATGCTGGCCAGCCGTTAATCAGACTAACGCCTGGTAGCTTCGATTCTTTCTTTGAAAGAGTTGATCTCTTTGGAGAGGAGCGACTCAAATAATGGGTTTAGTAATCGGGCTAAACCTATGCCTACACCACCAACAGG
This sequence comes from Pedobacter sp. MR2016-24, assembly GCF_026239655.1. GTDB lineage: Bacteria > Bacteroidota > Bacteroidia > Sphingobacteriales > Sphingobacteriaceae > Pedobacter. Next base: position 218,591 of record NZ_JAPIVO010000002.1, read on the forward strand.
AGGATGGTAGGACAAAACAATTTTTAAGACGGTACCTGCTCCGTCGGGAGTTTCATCAAATTCTACTCTTCCAACATGCTGCAAAACAGAACCGCTTGCAGATCTCCAGCCGATTAACCGTCCGGGTTCGTCTTTTACAATTTCTGAATTCCAGTCGATAGGTAACAAACTTCCCAGTGCATTACTTTTCCAGTGGGATAAATGCTCATCTATCACTTCTACATCCAGGAGATGTTTCATGCTTTTCGGCAGGTTATTGAGGTTACGCCAGTAGCTGTAGACTTCGTAGCAGGGTTTATCAATGATGAACTCCCCGCGTACATTGATGGCCTGTGGTTTCCTGCTGTCTACACCCAAAGCTTCATACACAAGGCAATTGCCTGTAAATCCGCGGTAGGTTAAATACGCACCATATAAAAAGGTGGACTTAAAAGGATTTTTTAATCCTTTGCTTAACAATATTCCCCCTGCAAATATGGAAACAAAGCGTTCAGTCAGGCCCAGGTTGGCTGACTGACGGCGCACTAATTTTTGCTCGGGTGTATGTAGTTTCAGGTGTTTGGAATGTGTCTGCATAACATTTATTTTTGCTGAATAGCTGAACCGATAGCATTTACCTCTTCAGGAGAAAGTTCGCCCCACATCTGATCCCAGGTGCCATCTTCATCTAATCTGATCTGTGTAATCTTGTCTGATCCTGAAAAACAAATGTAATATTCTACACCATCACTGGTTTCATCTGGTTTAACAGTGATCGTTTTTTCCGCTCCGCTAAGGGAAACAGTGATTTTAAATTCCGGGTTATGTAGTTCTAAATCTGCCATGTTTTCGTTGTTTCTTTAATAACAGTTCATGGGCGACACTGTTTTAATAATCTTGGAATGACAAGGCAAATAAAAAGGGGCCGCTTTCGCGAATCCCCTTCCTAGTGTTTGTCAGCAACGACTGAAAACCTGCCAATCTTCGCCGCCGCTGCAAACACAACCCTAACCAAGCAATAACTATAGGTGTGTTGTTCTTGCCAAATCCCTGGTGTCTGTAAGTTGTTTCGCTTTCTTCTGGTAAGCCCAGTAAAATACGATTGGATAGACAAACAAACTGAATAATGTATTGGTAATTAATCCGCCTATGACTACGATAGCTAAAGGTTTTGAGGCTTCAGAACCTATGCCGGTTGACAAAGCCGCGGGCATTAAACCTATTGCCGCCATCATGGCTGTCATAATCACGGGACGTAACCTGGTGGCTATACCATCTTTTAGTGCGTCAGAAAACGTCCAGGTAGGATGGTATTTCAACTCGGCGATATTGGTTTTGAACTTGGTGAGTAAAATCACACCGTTCTGCACGCAAATCCCAAACAAAGCAATGAAGCCGATCCCTGCGGAGATGTTAAAGTTCACATGGGCAATGAGCAGGGCAAGTACCCCGCCAACCATCGCAAATGGTACGTTGTTCAATACCAGGAGTGAATCTTTAATATTTCCGAACAGTACAAAGAGGATAAAGAAGATCAGCAATAAACTGATAGGTACAGCCTGGGATAACCTTGCTGTAGCCCTTTGCTGGTTTTCAAAATCTCCTGCCCACTGCAGTTTGTAATCTTTAGGGAGTTTGATGGCGGCATTCACTTTAGCCTGCGCCTCAGCAATGGTACTGCCCATATCTCTTCCCCTGATAGAGAATTTGATGGCGCCATAGCGCTCATGTTTGTCGCGGTAGATGATACTGGGACCGGTTACTTTTTTAATGGTTGAAATCTCGCTCAGAGGCACTTTCGCACCGGAGATGCTTTGAATCCTCAGGTTACCGATCGACTCCTCATTTTGTCTGAAAGAATCGGGATATCTTATCCTCAGGTCAAATTTACGCTCTCCTTCAAAGATCTGCGTGGCAGATTTACCGCCAATGGCCATCTCAATTACAGCGTTGGCATCTTCTGCGGTTACCCCATAAAGGGCCATCTTGGTCTGATCCAGGTTGATCTGAAGTTCTGGCTGACCCAGGTTTCTCAGGATACCTAAGTCCTCGATACCGGGTACAGTCTTAAGGATAGCTTCTATTTTCTCCTCTTTATCTTCAATGTATTTGAAGTCTTCTCCAAACATTTTTACCACAATAGATCCTTTTACGCCTGATACGGCCTCTTCCACATTATCTGAAATCGGCTGTGAGAAGTTAAGGCTGATGCCGGGATAACCTTTCAGCTTTTCCTGCATGCGCTCAATCAGCTGCTCTTTGCTTTCATGGCGTTTCCACTCGTCTTTAGGATAGATATCTACCAGGAACTCCATATTATAGAAGCCGGTAGCATCTGTTCCGTCATTGGGTCTTCCGGTCTGTGAAACCACTTGTTTGACTTCGTCAAAGTGAAGGAAGATCTTACGGATCTCATTTGATAACTTTTTGGTCTCACTCAAAGAGATGCTGAGTGGTGCACTGGCTCTTACATAAATGGATCCTTCATCAAGGGTAGGCAGGAATTCTGTTCCAAGAAATTTGAAACTGAAGAGTCCGCCGATAAGGATCACCAATGCAATGGGGAAAACGATCTTTCTTGATTTGAAACAGGCATTATAAAACCTAACGGTACCATTGGTAATTGCCCTCAGGAAGAAGTTATCTTTTTCTTTTACATTCTTATTCAATAATACACTCGCAAGTGCGGGTACAAGAGTGAAGGTAAGGATCAACGCACCTAATAAGGCGAAGCTTAATGTCCAGGCCAGTGGAGAGAACATTTTTCCTTCTACTTTCTGAAAAGTAAAGATGGGCAGCAAACCGGTTACAATGATCAGCTTCGCAAAAAAGATACCTTTACCATTCTCTAAACAGGCTCTTTTAATAATGCCGAGTTTACTGAGTTTGTTGAATTTCTCCATACCGTCCTTATGGGCACGGTGATCGAGCGCCACAAAAATTCCTTCGACCATCACGACGGCCCCGTCGATGATAATTCCAAAATCTATCGCCCCCATCGAGAGTAAGTTGGCAGACATCCCTTTTAATTTCAGGCAGATGAAGGCAAAGAGTAAAGCGAGTGGAATAATGATGGAAACGATAACCGTTGTTCTCCAGTCGGCCATAAAGAGAAACACAATCACGGTAACGAAGATAATCCCTTCCATCATGTTATGCATTACCGTATGTATGGCATAATCCACCAGGTTTTCCCTGTCGTAGAAAGTATTGATCTTCACATCCCCGGGCAGGATGTTATCATTGATCTCTTTTATTTTTGCTTTCAGGCTGGTGAGTACCTCGCTTGGATTTTCACCTTTACGCATCACTACGATACCTTCCACTACGTCAGGATCGTTATCCCTTCCTACCTGTCCCAGTCTTGGTAAAGCTGCTTCAGTAACCTCTCCGATAGTTTTTACATAAACAGGGGTTCCGTTTACGTTTTCTACGATGACGTTCCTGATCTCTTCAATGTTATTCAATACCCCAATTCCGCGCACTACATAGGCTTGACCTGCCTGCTCTATGACATCACCACCGACGTTGATGTTACTTTTGGAAACGGCATCATAGGCTTCCTTCGCGGTTACGCCATATTGTATAGATTTCTGCGGATCTATGGTGATCTGATAGGTTTTTACCTCACCGCCAAAACTTACCACATCGGCTACGCCCGGTACAGAGAGTAACTCCCTTTCCACTACCCAGTCCTGCAGGGTTTTCAGTTCCCTGATGGATTTTTTATCGCTTTGGAGGGTATAACGGAAAATCTCACCAGTGGGACCAGATGAAGGCTGAATGCCCGGGGTTACTCCGGCAGGAATATCTGCATCATCAATATGATTGTTGACCTGCACCCTGGCGAAGGCATAATCTACATCGTCATCAAAGGTGATTTTCACAATTGAAAGTCCGAACAAAGACGAAGAACGGATACTTGTTTTTTTCTCTGTCGGGTTCATCGCGATTTCCAGTGGTCGCGTCACAAATTTCTCTACCTCCTCGGCACTTCTTCCGGGCCATTGGGTGATGATGGTGATATTGGTATTGGTTACGTCCGGGAATGCCTCTATGGTCGTATTTTTGAAACTGATATATCCTGCTATCACCATAATGAAGGTGGCGAAGAATACGAAATACTTGTTTTTTAAGGCGAATCCTATGATAGACTTAATGAACTTGTTCATTTTGATGTTTTAAAGAGATTCCTGAAAATTAGTCTTTGAGACTTTGGTAAATGAATACGGTTTTGGAAGCAATGACACGGTCGCCCGCCTGCAAACCTTTACTGATGTAGGCTTTGCTGCCAGATTTCCGGCCGACTTCCACTTCCTGTATCCGTACTTTTTTCACTTTATCCAAAACGAGCACATAACTTTTATCTTCGTCAAAAATGATATCATCTGCATTGATTGATGGCAAAACGTTATCAGACTTAGCCGTGATCTGTACAGTAGCCATCATGCCTGGTTTCAGCAGGTAACCCGGGTTTGGAATGTTTACCCTGGCGTTCATCACCTTGCTGTCGGGATCAAGCACATTATATATCTTATCAATTTTCCCGCTGAAAACTTTATCAGGGTAGGAGAGGATGGAGATCTTTACCGGATCGCCCTGCTGAATGCTGGAAATGTCTGATTCGTAAATATTAATAAGCGCCCAGACAGTAGATAAATCTGCAACGGTGAATAAAGCCTCATTGTTGTCTGCACGCAATTGCATGTTACTGTTTACGTTTTTATCAATGACGAAACCAGCAATAGGCGATCTTAAAGTATAAGTTCCGTTAGTGCTGCCACCGTTAAGGTTCAGTACAGCCCTGCTGCGTTTATCTTCTGCCTGTTTAACGAGATAATCATTTTTTGCTTCTTCTAAATCTCTGGCGGATGACAGCCCACTTTTGAACATGTCTTCGGCCACCTTCAGACTTCTTGCTGCATTTCTGAGTTCTGCAGAGGAGCTGATGGCTTCTTTATCATAATTAGCCATTTCCGGACTGCCCATAGTGGCCAGTACCTGTCCTTTACTCACCCTGTCGCCTAATTTTACAGGTACAGCACGTACATTTCCACTAACCATCGGAAATATTTTTGCGGTGGTCTCCTCATTGGGGGCAATTTTGGCGGAGAAGCTCAGGTCAGATTCATTATTCGGACTTTTTACCGTATCTATCATCAACCTGCTGATCAATGAGTCTGTAATTAGAAATTTATCATCTTTTGGCGGTTCGGTTTTTTGCTCCGAGCAGCTTTGTAAGAGTAGGGCAGCAGTCAGCAGGCTCAGCATAAGCTTACTGAGGTTGTTCAATTGGGTTTGCATGTCTTGTATTATTTAAATATGGTAGAGCCAGTCACGTAATTCATCTCTTCTTTAGCGTTCATCCGCTGATATTTCAGGTCATTCATCTGCAGCGTATTCTGTTTATAAGAGTCATAGAAATCCATAAACTCAATCAAACTCATGTTCCTGTTTTTAAAATTCTTTACCACTTCGCCAATCAGTTTATCGAAGTCGGAATTAAAGTTTTTATCGAAGCCATCATATAAGCGCTCTGTTCTTAATGCCGATTGATAACTGTTAAATACTTCATTTTCCAGTGTGGATTCCTGTTGGTTCAGCATGTTCCTGCCGGCATCAATGGCAACTTTTGCTTTTTTGATCTCGCCCTGGTTTCTGTTAAATAAAGGGATTGGAATATGCATACCCAGACCAACATAGTTGTTGGGATAACTGCCCTGGAGATCATAAAGAAGTGAAAACTGTACATCCGGTACGGCCATTGCTTTTTGAAGTGTCAGGTTTTTCTCTGCATAGGTAATTCCTGCCTGACTCATTTTCAGGTCTGCACGATTGTTACGGGCAGAATCCAGCAGGTTAACATAGACAGATTTGCTGAGCTGGTAGTTCTGTTCTTCGGAAGGATCCATGACCAGCTGCAGGTTCGCATCTGGCTTTACATTGGTCATCAGTTTCAGGTCAGTTTCCCTATCCTCGATGTCATTCTCCAGGTTATTGTATTCGGTCTGGAGACTGTAGAGCAATGATTTGATCCTGATCATATCTTTCATGGCAATGTTTCCGGCTTTCAGCTGTTCTTCTGATGCAGCAAGTAGTTTTTTCAGCGAGTTGATCTGCTCTTCGTATACTTTTGCACTTTGCTGCGCGTAATAGGTTTTATAGAAATTGGATCTCAGATTATACCTCAGGGTACGCATCAGGTCAAAATATTGGTATTCATTCAGCTTTACCCCGGCAGTAGCCAGTTGAATATTTTTGTTGCGCTTCCCAGCCAGTTTGATCAGTTGTGAGATGGAGGCCGAATATTGTCCCTGAGTTCTGGAAGTTTCAAAAAACCTTTTTGTTTCACTATTATATAACTGCGTTTCTGCTTCAAGCTCCGGATTATCAAATAATCTTGCTGTGATGATATCTGCCTTTGCCTGATCTGTCTGATAGTTTTGGGCAATTAACTGGTAATTGTTCCTGATAAAAAGCTGTTCTGCTACAGGGAGGCTGAGTTTTAACGTGTCAGTAGACTGGGCTGCTGCATTGTTGGTTAAGCCTGGCAGGACAAATCCGGTAAATAATATAAAGAGTTTTAATTTGTTGGTCGCCATCTGTTTAATGTTTAAACAAATCTAATCTGGCGAAATTAAAGGTGAATTAAAGGCGAATTAAAAAGTGGTTAAAATGAATGGAATTGAACGAGAAATGTGGTTCCCGAAGCATTAGATGACGTTACAGTGATCTTTCCGCCAAAAAGCGTGATGATTTTATGTGCCATATATAACCCCATACCATTGCCGGCATGTTCTACCTTTATTGAAGAGCTGTAGAAAGGTTTGAAAATCTGTTCCAGCTTTGAAGCCTCTATACCTGTGCCCTGGTCACTGATCGTGATGTCTATACCAAGAGGCGTAATGTCAAGCAGGCAGCTCACCTGCTGATTGTCAGAAAATTTAAAGGCATTGCTGATGATATTGTCCAGCGCAATCTGCAAAAGCGTAGGGTTGGCCTGCAGGGTCAGCAACTGTTCATCCATAGGCAGATTTTTCATTTCTACCGTTAGTTTGTTACTCCCTTTTTTCTGGTTCCATTCTGCCTGCATCTGCCAGATCATTTCATCGATACGGACCTGCTCCAGTTGTGCCGCGCCATATTCGAGATCTGCCTGTGCCAAATGAACTAATCCGGTGATAATGTTGTCCAGTTTCTCGGCATCTTCCAGCATGGAACGTAAGGCCTGTTTGTATTCCTGTGTTTCCCTTTCTTTTGAGAGGCTGATTTCTGCACCAATGACCATCCGCGTAACGGGTGTTCTCAGTTCATGTGAGGCATTGGCCACAAATGTTTTTTGCAGGATAAAGGCATGTTCCATATGCTCCATCAGGTTGTTGAAATTCTGGGCAAGCAGGGTAATTTCATCTTTGTTTTTCCCTTCTGCTACACGGAAATCGAGGTTATTGGATTTAATCAATTTTACCTGCTGAATGAAAACATCGAGTGGGGAGAGGATCCTTTCTGCTATCCATCTTGCAGAAAGCAGTAATCCGATGAAAATAATGATAAATACAACGATCATTACTTTGAGTAACTGCTGTACTCTGACCGTCGTTCCATGGTCTATAGCTGAGGCAATAATCACAAAGTCGCCCTGGTTATCTTTATAAAAGATGCCTACAACCTGCCTCTCTCCGTCTTTGAACCTGGCTTTACCTTCCTGGCGAACCTTATTGATCGTCTCATTGGTCCAGAATTGTTCATCATCACCTATAAATGTGGCATTGTTGCGTTCATTGTAAATCCGTATGACTTCTCCATTTAACCGCTCCAGGTATTGTGCCCTTACGGCATCAAGTGCGTCAGTCGAGATTTCATCTGCTTTTAAATAGAGCTTCGCCGTCACCATCGTCCGGTCAGTCAGCCGGTCAAAAAACTCCGATTCCATTACTTTCTGGAAGGCAAAATAGACCACGATCAAAACAGCCAGCAGTGTAAAGGTACTGATCAGCGTAAAATATAAGGCCAGGCGGTCTTTAATTTTCATCGGCAGCGCTTATTTAAGGATGTATCCCATACCTATTTTGGTGTGGATCAGTTTTCTTTCAAATCCTTTTTCAATTTTGTTGCGCAGGAAGTTGACATACACATCAATCACATTTGTGCCGGTATCAAAGCTAATATCCCATGCATTTTCTGCAATATACTGACGTGATAATAAACGGTTAGGATGTTTCAGGAAAAGTTCCAGCAAGGTAAATTCTTTGGCTGTCAGCTGTATATCTTTACCGGCGCGGCTTACGGTTTTACTATAGGTATCCAGCACAATATCTTCAAATACCATGGTATGTGCCTGCGGCTGAGGTGTGACGAGTTGTTGTCTCCTCAATAAAGCTTCGATCCGGGCCAGTAATTCCTTGAAGTGGAAAGGTTTGAGCAGGTAATCATCGGCACCCGAATTGAGTCCCAAAACCTTGTCCTCAATGGAACCTAAAGCCGTCAGCATCAAAACCGGAACCTCTTTATTGGTTTCCCTGAGTTTGCGGCATACTTCAATACCATTCATTCCCGGCATCATCACATCTAATATAATCAGGTCGAATTTCTCTTCCTGGAAAGCATAGAGTGCCATTATCCCGTCAGGCATAGTGGTGACGATGTAGTTATGTTCTTCCAGTCCGGCCTTTACCAGGCTGGCTATTTTCTCATCGTCTTCTGCTAATCCAATCTTATACATACCTGAATTATTTTATTTAAATACAAATGTAGAATCTATTCGGAACTTATTCTGCCTCTTTTTTTCCTGTTTCAGGCTCTTCTTTTTGTCCGTCTTTAAATTCTTTGATGCCCTGGCCAAGGCCTTTCATCAGTTCAGGAATTTTTTTGCCGCCAAAAAGAAGCATAATTACGACCAGGATAACCAGGATTTCCGGCGTACCCAATGCAGCAAGGAGTGTTGGATTCATCATGTTATTAATGATTAAAGGGGATAAAGAATAAATAATCAAAAGTAAAACGCTGAAGTTAAAGCCCTGTTAAAAGCGAATTAAAATCACATTAAAATAATCTTAACCAAACCTTAATCTTTGATTACATTTTAAAAGTGTACCTTTGCAAAATTGTTTCCCTGAGGGATCGGTTGAGCCTGCAATTCAGCCTGTTAATCATGGGCAATATTGCATTAAAAACATTATGAAGAAGATTGTCGATTACAGAAAATTATTGGGTGTTCAGAAAGATGCCGAACTGAAGGAGTTAAAAACTATCTACAGGAATTTAATGAAGGAATTCCACCCTGATAAATTTCAGGAAGATGAAGCAAGAGTAGCTGCCGAAGTTAAAAGTAAAGAAATCATTGAAGCATACCACTTCCTGGTAAGTATTGCTCCTGAAACTTTAGCCTTATCAATTGAGGAATATACCAACACTACTGCAACTTGTGGTATTGCTGACTATAACTGGAAAGGATTAGTGCTTACAGTACAGTTCCTGGACGGTAGCAGCTATGAGTATTTCGAAGTACCTAAAGCGATTTACGTGAAATTAGTGAATGCTGATTCTCCCGGAAGATTTGCACGTCGTCATATCTTCAATTCATTCCCATACAGAAATACAGTTAAATTAGAAACAGCTTAATCAGCGTTTTATTCTAATACATCGTATACCTGCACCTTTTAGGTTCAGATCGGGTTAGCCTTAAGTAATTGATCTCAATTCCTTAAGGCTAACCTTTTTTTATTTCTCTTTTATCTGTGTGGGTTTTTTGTCGTTTTCCTGGATAGAATCGCCACCGGTTTCAATCTCTACTTCACGTGTAGTCACCGCATAGTGATTGGGACGAATCTCTGAACCGTAATTGATGGCATAAGCCTTGGTGAATTCTGCGCCGAAAAACAGGATGATGGAAGAATAGTAGGTCCATAACAACAAGACTACTAGAGATCCTGCTGCACCATAGGTACCCCCCACATCACTGCTGCCGATATAAATGGAGATACCAAATTTACCAATCATAAATAATACCGCAGTTACGATAGCGCCTAAGGTTACATCTTTCCATTTGATCTGCGCATCGGGCAATACTTTGAAAATTACGCCGAATATCAGTGAGATGACAGATAAGGTAATCAACTGGTTAAGAATATAAAAGAAGATCACTGAAACCTGGTTAAAAGTAGCCTGCAGTTTAGTGCTGAAACCATCTATCAGAGAGGTAACGCCGAGGGAAACCAACAGGATAAATCCGAGACTGAGGATGACTGAAAAAGAGAGAAACCTGTTCTGCAGCATTTTCAACCAACCCCTTTTTGGTTTCGGTTTTAATCCCCAGATCGTATTGATGGAATCCTGGATCTCCGCGAATACGGTGGTCGCACCGATAAGGAGTGTAGCTCCACCAACTACCGCAGAAAATACGCTCTGATTACTTACTGCTGCTTTTTTAATAATTTCCTGCAGTTGTAAGGCTGTGTCTTTTCCAAGAAAATCAACAAGCTGGTAGTAAATCTGACCTTCAATAGCTTCCCGTCTCCAGACCATACTGCAAATGGAAATGAGCAGAATAACGAGGGGACCCATAGAAAATACGGTATAATAGGCCAGTGAACCACTGAGCTTGGTCACTTTATGATCCGTAAAGCCGCCAAATGACTCTGTTAATACTTTCCAGATTCCCTTAAAGGATAGTTTTCTTTTTTCGCGTTTTTCCATATTTTCATCAATAATTATTGTTATGAAGCTACCAGGATCATTTTCATTGCTATTTGTGAGCTGTGTGCTCGTGGTGGTTTCGATAGATAGCTATCGTTTTCAAAGCAAATGAGTTGCCAGTTCTGTTTTAAAAAATGATTTTGTTGCAATTAAGTCAGAAAATAAGATTTCCTGGAAACTGAAAGATAATGCGATTACTTTTGCTAACACTGTTAATAATTTTAATGAGATGGGCATAGTTGAACGTAAAATCAGGCACAAAGAAGAGGTTCGGTCCGGCATATTGGCGGCAGCCTGGAACATGGTCATTACTGATGGATGGCAGTCGCTCTCTATCAGAAAAATTGCTGATGCCATAGAATACAGCATCCCGGTAATTTACAATCACTTTGAAAATAAGGAAGCCATTTTACTGGAGTTTTCTATCGAAGGATTTCAGAAACTCGCCTGTACCTTATCCCGTGCAAAGGGATTGCATCAGTTGCCTGAAGACCAGTTATACGAAATGGCAGATGCTTACTGGGAGTTCGCTTTCGAAAACAAGGAATATTATCAGCTGATGTTTGGGCTGGGTATTCCTGCCTGCGAAATGGTTAACCAGGTTTCTGAAATGAAGGAAATGACATCGATACTGATTTCCACCATAAAAGAGGCATTGGCGCTGGCGAAAAATACGGAAGCAGACTATTTTCTGAAGTTCCATACCTATTGGTCGATCCTTCACGGATTGGTTTCCATAGAAATGATAGAGAAGGATGGTAAGCCTGATCAGTTGAAAAAGATGATCTTAAAGGATGCTATGCAGGGTTTTGTTAAATCCTTAATGCTTTAAATAAATTTTTATGTTATATATTTACCATAGATTAAATACATACATAAAACATTAGTACATAATGAACAGAATATTTAACACCAATTACAATCACCGCAGTCTGGATATTGCGGTGTTGATTTTACGTGTTGCAATAGCTTTATTGATGCTTTCTCACGGAATACCAAAGTTTAATATGTTATTGGCCGGTGGTACAATTACATTTCCTGATCCATTGGGTGTAGGAAGTATTCTTTCCCTGGTGATGGCAGTTTTTGCTGAAGTATTTTGTTCTATATTATTGCTGTTGGGTTTTGCTACCAGATTAGCTGTGTTGCCACTGATCATTACGATGCTGGTAGCGGTTTTTATCATCCATGGAAATGATGGTATGAAAGAAAAAGAAATGGGACTGCATTATTTGCTGACTTATGTGCTGTTGTTATTCTCTGGTGGCGGTAGGTTCAGTGTCGACAGTATGATCAGCATCAAGGGAAGCCGTTCGAAAAGGGGTTACTAAAGACCGGCAGCAAACAATAAATCTGTGTTTAAGCGTTATATGCTGGACAGATGCAACGTATGCATCGTTTAAAAAAAGAAAAAGATGAAATCAATAATAATGATTTGTTTAGCGGCCATTACCATGGCGGGCTGTGGCGTGAACAAACAGGCGCAGCAAATCAAAGCACTGGAAAAGTGTACCTACAAGGTAATGTCTGCCAGTAACGTAACTGTTGGTGGTGCGGATGTTAAAAAGATGATCAACATGCAGGACATCAACCTGGCCAGCTTACCTGGCCTGGCTTTCGGTTTGCTGAGAAAAGATGTGCCGCTTAAAGCACGCATCAATATGGAAATCACGAATCCATCTAGCAGTCTGGCGGCTATCAATGAGTTTGAATACAAAGTATTGATCAATAAGGTAGACCTGGCTAATGGTTTTGTTAACCAGATGGTGAGTGTAGAACCGGGACAGTCGGTTGTGGTACCTGTAGATATCACTGCCAATGTTTACCAGTTCATTTCTAACGCCAGGGTGATGTCTGAAATTTCAGAATTCCTGAAAGGTGGCGGCAGCGGACAGGAAAGAAAAGGTCTGGTTACCCTTAAAATCAAACCAAGTATCAAGGTTGGCAATACGCTGGTTAAATACCCTGGTTATATTACGATCGATAAAGAAGTAAGCAGCAAAATCCTGCTATAATCCTGCAAGCAGGATTGTTACCAATATTAATTGCCATAAGGGGGGCGGCCTCCACTTTTTTTAATTATTTTCGGCAATTAATATTGGTATATGAAATCTCGTTTATCCCTGCTTTTACTCTTATTCACTACCCCTTTATTTCTTAAAGCCCAGTCTTCTGCGCAATTAAATGCGGCGGAAATCAGGCAGGGACTGGAAAGCCTGAACGTTACAGGCAGTGTGTTGTATCTGGCAGCACATCCGGATGATGAAAACACACGTTTGCTGGCTTATCTGGCTAAAGAAAAAAAAGTCAGGACTGGTTACCTGTCTTTAACGAGGGGGGACGGGGGACAAAACCTGATCGGTACTGAACAGGGAGAGTTGCTGGGCTTAATCCGTACACAGGAATTGCTTGCAGCACGGCATATGGACGGAGCAGAACAGTTTTTTACAAGGGCAAACGATTTTGGCTTCTCTAAAAATGCTGATGAAAGTTTAAAAATATGGAATAAGGAACAAATCCTTTCGGATGTGGTATGGGTAATCCGCCAGTTCCGCCCGGATGTGATTATCACTCGTTTTCCACCCGATGCTCGCGCCGGACATGGTCACCATGCCGCTTCGGCCATTCTTGCAAAAGAAGCATTTTATGCCGCGGCAGATCCCAAACGTTTTCCTGAACAATTGAAATATGTGAAAACATGGCAGGCCAAAAGGATCTTTTGGAATACTTTTAATTTTGGTGGCACCAATACAACAGCAGATGATCAGCTGAAACTGGATGTTGGTGTATATAATCCGCTATTGGGTAAAAGCTATGGCGAAATTGCCGCAGAAAGCAGATCCAACCACCGTAGTCAGGGTTTTGGCAGCGCGCGGCAAAGAGGAGCATCTACAGAATTCTTCAGTTTTACTGCAGGTGAAACTGCCAAAAAAGATCTGTTCGAAGGGATCAACAATACATTGAGTCGCGATAAGGGCCTGGCGAAAGCGCAACAGCTCATCGACGAGATCAATACCACATACAATGCAGCCAACCCGGCACTATCTATCACAAAGCTTTTACAGCTGAAGTCGATCGTTAAAAACCTTCCTTTTAAACACCAGTTACTGGATGAGCTGATATTGGCCTGTGCCGGATTATGGCTTGAAACATCAGCACCTGAATCGGCATATGCGGTGAGTGACTCAATTCCTGTCACCATCAATGCAATTTCAAGAGTAAAGGCAGGATTTCCATTGAAAATTACTATACGGGAATTAAAAACCGGGATCAATGCGGTGCTTGTTCCTGATGAAATGGTATCGCTGAACAGGAAAATTGCGGCTAGTCAGATCGGCATTACCCAACCTTACTGGTTGGAGAAAAAACATCCTATAGGTAGTTATGTGATAGATTCATTGAATTTCTTAGGTATGCCGGTAGCTGCTGCACCTATTGGAGGAACATTCAGGATCAGCTTTGGCGACCAGTTTGTGGACGTGGTAAGACCTCTTGTGTATAAATCCACAGATCCGGTAAGGGGTGAGATTTATGAGCCGCTTGTAGTAGCACCTCCCGTAACAGCGACAATGGCTGAAAAGGCATTTGTATTCAACAACAATACAGCAAAGAAAATAAACGTGCAACTGCATAGTTTTAAAAATAATGCGGCAGGAGTCTTAACACCTAAAGTTCCGGAAGGCTGGAAGGTAAGTCCGGAGCAAATAGATTTTAGGCTGATTAAAGGGGAGGAACGCAATATCGAATTTACAGTTACGCCCGCTGGTAAAATCAGCAGTGGTAAATTCTCTTTTGCGGTCACTGTCGATGGCAAACCTTACCACCAGGGATTAAAGGTATTAAGCTATGAACATATTCCTACACAGACACTCTTTCCATTTGCTGAGGCGAAAGTGGAAAAGATAGACCTGAAATTTGGTGGAAAGAAGATAGGTTATATTGCTGGTGCGGGTGATCTGATCCCTGAATCATTGGTGCAGATCGGTTATACGGTAACGCGTTTGTCAGAAAAACAGGTCATCAATGGTGACCTTTCTGAGTTTGATGCCATCATCACTGGTGTGCGTTTATACAACATCAATGAGCAAATTGCAGCAATGCAGCCCAAACTGATGGATTATGTTAAAAATGGTGGTGTATTATTAGTGCAATACAATGTGAACTCTCCATTAAAAATACAGGAATTAGGCCCTTATCCATTTAAGCTTACGCGCGACCGTACCACGGAGGAAGATGCAAAAGTTAACTTCCTTGCGCCAAATCATCCGGCATTAAATTTCCCGAATAAAATTACCGATCAGGATTTTGAAGGCTGGATTCAGGAACGGGGTTTATATTTCGCAAGGGATATCGACACGCATTACACGCCTATCCTGCAAATGCATGATACAGGTGAGGAAAATAACAATGGTTCCTTACTGGTGGCAGATTATGGAAAGGGTAAGTTTGTATATACCTCGCTTGCGTTCTTCAGGGAATTGCCGGCGGGCGTACCAGGTGCCTATCGTTTATTCGTGAACCTGATATCAAAAGATAAATAATGAAGAAGCCAGGTCAGGAATTGCCTCCATTTGTGAAAAGCTGGAAACAGTTTTATGTATTGTTGATCGGCTGGCTGGCCTTGCTGATTGTGGGCTTTTACATTTTTACCAGGTATTTTGAATGAGTAATCTAGATTGGGGTGTTTTACTATTTACGCTGGTCGTCATTGTTGTATATGGCATTTACAAGAGCAGGGGTGCACAGAATATCAATGGTTACCTGCTGGGTAATCAGTCTTTGCCCTGGTACAGCGTATGTTTGTCGGTAATGGCTACACAGGCCAGTGCGATTACTTTTTTATCCGCACCCGGATTGGCATATTCTACCGGAATGGGCTTTGTGCAGTTCTATTTTGGTCTGCCACTGGCAATGATTGTATTGTGCATTACTTTTGTGCCTATTTTTCATCGGTTAAAAGTATATACTGCTTATGAGTATCTGGAACAACGTTTTGATCTGAATACACGAGCGCTCACTGCCTTTTTATTTTTGATCCAAAGGGGACTGTCGACCGGAATCACGATTTACGCGCCTTCTATCATCTTATCTACGATCTTAAATATCAATACGACTTATACGACGATCTGTATTGGTGGAATTGTGGTCGCCTATACTGTTTATGGTGGAACTAAAGCCGTTTCATATACGCAGATGCTGCAAATGACAATTATCTTTTGCGGACTGTTCGTTGCAGGAATCCTTGTCGTACAGCTGTTGCCCGGTGGTGTCGGCTTCAGTAAAGCGATCAGTATTGCTGGTAAAATGGGGCGTACAAATGCGATCGACTTTAAGTTCGACTGGAACAATCCTTATACGGTCTGGAGCGGATTGATTGGCGGGTTCTTTCTGCAATTGTCTTACTTTGGGACAGACCAGAGTCAGGTAGGCCGTTATCTGACTGGTGCATCAGTCAGTGAAAGCCGTTTAGGTCTGCTCATGAACGGACTGGTGAAAATCCCCATGCAGTTCCTCATCCTGCTGATCGGTGTATTGGTCTTTACTTTTTACCAGTACAATCGTCCCCCTGTGTTTTTCAATAGCTTTGAACTGAACAAGCTGGAACAAAGCAGCTACAACCCGCAGTTAAAGGTGCTGGAAAAGAAATACGATAAAGCATTTCAGGAGAAGCAGGTGGAAGTGAATAAGCTGAATGCGGCATTGGACAGGGAAGATCAGCCGGTGATTGACCAGCAGCGGATCGCACTGAAAATAGCCGATGAGCAAACAAAAACGGTACGGAAGGAGGTGACCGACCTGATGCTTAAAAACGATAAAGGTGCTGATATCAATGATAACAATTATATCTTTCTCAGCTTTGTTACCAAATATCTGCCTAAGGGGCTGATAGGCTTGCTGATTGCAATTATATTCCTGGCATCGATGGGTTCGACAGCAAGTGCGCTGAATTCTCTGGCCTCGACGAGTGTGATTGATATTTATAAGCGACTCATCAATAAAGAAGCTAGTGATGAGAAATACCTGAAGGCCTCCAGATGGTCAACTGTAATATGGGGCGTCATCTGCATCGCAATGGCTTTATATGCGAGTAAAATCGGAAACCTGATTGAGGCGGTGAATATCCTGGGATCTTATATTTATGGTACTATACTGGGCGTATTTTTAGTCGCTTTTTATGTGAAGCAGGTTGGTGGTAAGGCTGTTTTCTACGCGGCGATCATCACTGAAATTGTGGTGTGTATCTGCGGATACCAGAAAGTTGTTGCTTATTTATGGTTGAATGTGATTGGCTGTTTGCTGGTGGTATTACTGGCATATGTTATCCAGCAGTTCTTCAAAAAGAAAACCGCTGCTGTTTAAGGCAACGGTTTTTATTATTATTCCTGCCTGATGTGTGCTTATTTTTTGGTTAAAGCTAACAACTCCGTATTTAAACGGATATATTCCGGGTTTTTAATGGCTGTTGCTCTTTTGATACCTTCTTCAGCACTGATCGCAGCGCCTTTTTTATCGCCCATTTTCAATTGAGTACGGCCTTTCCACAGTATAAACCATGGAGATTTGTTATCATCTGCAGCTGTCATCCATTCCAAAGCTTTATTCAGGTCTTTACCATTTTCCAGGTAATACTGTGCTGCCTGAAAGTATGGTTTTTTCTCGCCTTTCATTGCTTCTTCAATACTTGCCATTACTTTGGTATCAATATCTGTAGTCAGATTTACTGCTACTGAAGTATTGTCCCACGACAACTGTAACTGGCCTTTAGTAGGAAAAACATTAGCGAATCCAATAGTGAATGTTTCTACTTTGTCCTTTAAGATTGCGGGTTTCACTTTCACACGTAAAAAGTCTTCTGCTTCTTTATATTCATAAGCACCCCATTGTTTAGTGCCTTTGTTCAGAATTACTGTCCATTCGCTTTTGCCGGGAATAGTAAACAAAGCATATTCTCCTGCAGGTACCGGCTGACCTTCAAAAGTCACATCTTCGGTAAAAGTAATTACTGTAGCATTGTTTGCACCTGTTCTCCAAACTGATCCATAAGGCTCCAGTTCTCCGAAAACCTTACGTCCTTTTGTATTTGGGCGTGCATATTTTACAGTGATAGTACCCAGACCGAAATCTTGTGTGATTGTTTGACCGCTGCTGGGTTGTGGCATCTTGATGCCTTGTGCTTTCATTTCACTGTTCATGCAAATCGCAAGAGCAATGCTTAGCGCAACTTTTAATGTCGTTTTCATCTTGTTTTGTTTTTGTTGCTACGAAAATACAGTTCTGTTTCGGATTTCGGAGATTCAAACTTTTTTTAGGACTGCATGTTTAGGTATTATTACTTAGAACAGAAAAACATGAAACAATTAAATTTATTTGGGTTGATGATTGCTGCGGCATGCAGCTTCCAGGCTTGTCAGAGTCCGGAACAACGTGGTGCAAATGGTGATTCTACGGGTACATCGGCCGCTGCGGATTCAGGAAAATCAGATACAGGTGCAGTATCGTCTGCAAGTAAGGATTCTTCAGATAAAGGTAATATGCCGAAAGACGTAACGAACCAGTCGAAAGTTGATGAAGATGAAGCTGTCTTTATGAAAACTGCTGCTGTTGGCGGTATGATGGAGGTTGATTTGGGTAAGCTTGCACAGAAATCTGCGAATGCGAAAGTTAAAGCTTTTGCTGCTCAGATGGTTGCCGATCATAGTAAAGCAAATGCAGAGTTGAAAGCCATTGCTACCAGTTCAGGTATTATTTTGCCATCAGCTTATCCGGCAGCGGAGCAGGCACATGTGGATATGATGAAGAAAATGACAGGTGCTGCTTTTGATAAACATTATGTGGAGATGATGGTAACGGATCATGATAAGACTGTTGCTTTATTTAAAGGGGCTGCGTCGGGTTCAAGAACGAAAGAAGTGAAGGATTTCGCTGCTAAAACATTGCCTGTAATTGAAGGGCACTTTGCAAAGGCGAAGGCTTTACAAGGGGAAATGAAATAGTATTCCGAAAGGAATAATAAAACAGGAAGGGTATTTTCGACTGCCTATCTTTTGCTGCGCAAAACATAGGAGGCCGAAAATACCCTTCCTGTTTTATTAGGTATTCGCAATGTACAGGGGGGGAAGGGGTTCTTCTATGTCTTTGTATATCCAAATATAGATATTCTTATATCCAGATGTAAATATACATATAGTCTTTCTTCTGGGTAACTTGGCAGCCTTTGTACAATTAATCCTGTTGGAGGTCAAAGACGAATGATGAATTGTTTCGATATATTTGACTGAGTTCAATAATACAAGATACAAAGCTATGAAATCAGTAGTTGACCGTCTGCTAAAAAATATAAGTAATATGCATGAGTTGGGTCGTCAACGTGCCTTTGAATTAGGGAATCCATTTTATGCTCAATTCAAAGAAGATGATGGATATTGGCGTAAAGAATTACCAACCGGAGAGAAATACTTGGTGTCAATTGAAATTATATTCGATGCACAGGGTAGGGCGGTTGAGATTAAGGATACCATTATGAGAAAATTAAATTAAAGCAAGAAATTGCAGTAAATCGTAATTCTCGGCGTATTAGAAGTTTATATAGTTCTAATTTTCTCAAATTCGACGTAATCAATTTAAGTCTACAAGAGCAATGATTAGTCTTACCCTTGTAAACTTAATAAGCACAATTTCTAAGCAATCGCCAAGTTCAAATCTTTCGCAATAGACATCAGCTTTTCTTCAGCAACGCTCAGCTGATGACGCAGCTCCTGCGCAGCCAGATCTGTCTGCAGCTTCAGTTCAGGAATCAGGTCTTTATAATAGTTGATTCCGTTAAACAACTGGTCAGTAAACTTCTCGAAATACTTCGTTTTTTTAACGCTGAGCTCATTGATCTGTGCGTTAAGGTCTTTTTTAAGGTAATCAATATAAAGGTTCAGCTCGTTGACAAATAGATTCGGGCGTAAGGTCTTGAACGAGATGGATTCGCGACCATAGATATGGCTGATCATTTCTTTCAGGGAATACTGTCTGGAGAAATAAGCCAGATTTGGGCCGGGGCAGATGCTTACTGCCGGACTCTCTTTAGGTTTGAGCAGGCCATGTTTAATATAAGTGGAGGAACAAAGCCCTTCGCAAAGGCATATCTTCTCCGTGATGGTATCAAATTTTTCTGTAAATGCCGCTGCGCTCAACTCCATTTGTTCCAGTTCTTTGATCTTCAGGTTTTGATATTCCCGGGAGGCGGTGCAAATAGGCAATTCGGTAAACTCTGTATTGGTAGAGAGGAATTTCTTTACACAGGGACTTCCCGGGCGACCTTTTTCTATGCGCTGCAATCTTTGTTCTTCCATAGTGCTTTTTCTGAAGTTGTTAAAAAGTACACCCAATGGTGAGGAGTTGCTCACATAATAGTCGTCTGCCGTAGCTGTAGCCAGTGATTCCATTGTTTGTTCGTCTACGTTAGTGGCCTCGGGAACAAGCAAAAATGGACTGCCCCAACCGGTTGCGTCGAGCGCATAATAATTCAGGAGGAATTCATGCTCTTCAAATGTACCGATGCCGCCTTGTGCAGTTATTTTCAAGGTAGTTGCTACGGTTGTGCTGATATCTTTTGCACTTAAAGCAGCATGGTATATGGCAGCGAGTTCCGAATGCAGTTCTGTTCGTTTTTGTTTAAACTCTTCCAGGATAGGTCCCAATAACAATCCTTCCGTTGCGAAAGCGTGTCCGCCGCAGTTAAGACCAGATTCCACACGAAATTCTGATACCCATAAGCCTTTTTTAGCGAGCATTTTCGCCTGGATCAGGGCAGAACGGTAGTCACTTACTTTAAGTGTGATCTTCTTTTTAATGTCGCCGAACCGATTGGGATAGAAGTCGGCACAATTCTCCATATAAGTATACAGGCGTGGGTTTAATCCGGCTGAAATGATCACTGATGAGCCTAATGAACTATTTGCAAAACCCCGCATGGCGGCCAGGGCATCGGTAAAATCGTTCCCTTCATGTTCATTATCTTTCGTATAATTCGCTTTGTCTACCTTAGACATGATGTTTACATCGATATTTCCTGCCTTCATTTTCGCCCGCAGGTCCTCCTGCCGGTATTTTTTTGCTTCACCATCGGGCAACGCCAGCATCTGCTCATAGGCCTTTTTCAGTGATGAATTTTCCGGCAGAAAATCGAAATAGGTATTAATTTCAGTGCCTGCAGCAAAATCTTCCTGCGCTAAGGCCGAAAAGGCTGCGGTAACCAATATATGCAATAGATTCAGGTAGGCCGTAATACGTTTCGCCCTGCTATCCGGCTCCTCTTTTTTGATGAGCGTGTAGGGCAGATTGTTTTTCTCTGAATGGAACTTTCTCATTCGCTCGCACAACTCGTCATCAACGATGGAAACAACTGACGAAATACCGTATCTGGCTACTTTTAGAGGGGTGTCGACCGAATAACCCAGTCCTAAAACCGGAATATGAAAAGTATGGTTCATAGCATTATATTTATCTGTAGGATTGCAAAATAGCAGAGAAAATTCATTTAAAAATATGACATTGATCACTGTTTTTGGTGACGCATATTGCTAAGTGCGGTGACAGAAATCATGGAAAAGGGTGATTTGAGCGAGGATATTTGTATCAACAAAAACAAATTATCATGGCAACTTTAACCCTAACAACCGCCCCAACAGTATCATTGTATACCAGATATTTAAACTTTGCAGACACACAGAAAGAAAACCATTTAGGATGGTTTCTCGTGTCTATCATTTTACATGCAACGCTATTAGTGCCTTTAACTTTTGTAGTGGTTTACTCTTTAGGAGGTCACGTATTACCTTGCCTGGCAACAAGTATGGTCATCTTCTTCGCCAACATTGTAGCAAATATGAGTGGTATGACCACGAGGTTTACGATTTTCATCTTCGGACTGAGTCTCTTTATCCACCTGGCTATCCTGTTAATTACTGTTGCAGGTATTTAAATAAGGCGGATAATGCAATATATAAACCGTTTATAGATTTTCTATATTTGTAAAAATCAATATATGGAAAATGCCAGGTTATTAGCGGCGATTATCGAAACCGCGATTGATGGAATTATCACCATCGACGGAAAAGGAAAAATTGAACTGCTAAATCCTGCTGCGCTGAAACTTTTTGGCTATACACTGGAGGAAGTAATGGGGAATAATATTTCCATGCTGATGCCGGAGCCGGATCAGTCGGCCCACGATGGTTATCTGGGACATTACCACCAGACCGGTGAAAAACATATCATTGGCATTGGAAGGGAAGTGCGGGGCCTGAGAAAAGATGGCTCCACGTTTCCTTTCCGACTGGCCGTGAGTGAAGTGCAGTACCAGGACCGTAAGATCTTTACCGGCTTTATCCACGACTTATCCAAGGAGAAAGAAGCAGAAGAGCGCTTGCGTGAATACGCTGCTGAACTGGAAAACCTGGTAGATGAGCGGACTAAATCTTTAAAGAAAACCGTTACTGCACTCAGGGAAGCGAAGGAGGAAGTCAGTATTTCCCTGGAAAAAGAGAAAGAGCTGAACCAGATGAAAAGCAGGTTTGTTTCTATGGCTTCGCACGAGTTCCGTACACCACTGAGCTCTGTCCAGTTGTCTTCTTCCCTGATCGAAAAATATGCACAGCCTTTCCAAAATAAACACATTGAAAAACATGTGCATAAGATCAAAAATGCGGTAGGCAATCTTACTACGATTCTGAACGACTTTCTGTCATTGGAAAGGCTGGAAGCGGGCCGGGTAGAACCCGCGTTTCAGGCATTCGACCTGGTGAAGTTAGCGGAAGAAATTACGGAAGAAATGCAGATGATTGCAAAACAGGACCAGAATATTATCTACCAGCATACCGGACTGGAAAGTGTGGTGATGCTGGATCAGAACCTGCTCAAGAACTGCATGATCAACCTGATCAATAATGCCATCAAATATTCCGGAGAAAATACGTTCATTGAATTCAATACGGAAATCAATGAAAGACAGTGCATCGTTACCATTAAAGACAATGGCATCGGGATTCCTGATACGGATCAGAAGCACTTATTTCAACCCTTTTTCAGGGCGCACAATACAGGGAATATTCCCGGCACAGGTCTTGGGCTTAACATCGTCATGCGTTATGTAAGTCTGATGAAAGGCGAAGCACAGTTTGAGAGCAAACAGAACGAAGGCACTACCTTTATCCTGTCATTTAATAAATAGATCAATATTTTTTAAGCTGCACACAGATCTTTTTGGGCGGCAGTTCTAATTAAACAGATATCATATGAAACAGCAAAGTATACTCATCATTGAAGACAACGAAGACATCAGAGAAAGCACAGCGGAAATCCTTGAACTGGCCAATTATGAAGTTTTTCAGGCGGATAACGGAAAAACCGGTGTAGAACTGGCCAATTCACACCTGCCTGATTTAATTCTTTGCGACATCATGATGCCGGAGCTGGACGGTTATGGTGTATTGTATCTGCTGAATAAAAATCCGCAGACCGCTGCTACCCCTTTCATATTTTTAACCGCAAAGGCCGAAAGAATGGATATGCGCAAAGGAATGGAGATGGGGGCTGATGATTACCTGGTGAAACCTTTCGATGATGTAGAGCTGCTGAATGCCATTGAGAGCAGGCTGCATAAAAAGGAGAAGCAGGAGCTTTTTTACAGTAAATCGATTGACAAGCTCACGCACCTGGTATCTGGTACGCAGGGTGTAAAAGAGCTGGATAAAATGATGTCTGAGCGTAAGGTCAGGACCATCAAAAAGAAACAGATTATTTATTATGAGGGCGATTCCGTGTCGGGTATTTACCTGGTATTGAGTGGCAAAGTGAAAACAGTTAAACTGAGTGAGGACGGCCGCGAATTGCTGACAGGCATGTATGGTCCTGATGAATATTTCGGTATTCCGGCATTGTTACTGAACGAACCTTACAATGAAACCGCTGAAGCACTGGAGGATACAACAGTATGTCAGCTGCCAAAAGAAATGCTGGAAGAACTGCTGAACCGTTACCCTGATGTGGCAAGACAGTTCATCCATATCCTGTCTAATAATTTGCTGGAGAAGGAAGAACAACTGTTACAACTGGCTTATCATTCGGTACGCAAACGCATGTCTGATGTACTGATCCGTTTATGTAAGCAGGAAAAACAGGAAGGGCAGATTGTACTGCGTATTTCGAGAGATAACCTTGCTGCGATGGCCGGAATGGCCACTGAGACGGTCAGTCGTATCCTGAGTGATTTTAAGGATGAACGCATTATTGAACGTAAAGGCAGCCAGATCGTCATACTGGATGAGATGAAACTGCAGCAGATGAAAAACTGATCAGGATCACATTTATGGCTGACTAATCTCATTCCCCGGCGGGCACTTAACCGCTAATTTTGATAAATAAATCAATTTCGAATGAGAGTAGTAGCCTACAGTATAAAGTCTTTTGAAAAAGAGCCACTGGCGATAGCCAATCATAAAAAGCATGATATTACCCTGATATCGAACTCGCTAAGTGCCGCAACGGTAAGTTATGCGGAGGGGAAAGAAGCGGTAATTGTGTTTAGTGAAGATCAGGTATCAGCTGCAGTGATCAATAGCCTGGCAGATCTGGGCGTAAAGTTTATCGCCACCAGATCTACCGCAACTACGCATATCGATCAGGATGCGGCAGCAGAGCGAAACATTAAGATCGCTAATGTGCCTGCAGTTTCCCTGATGGGGATGTCTGAGCAGGGAATGCCTATGGCCCTCGCCAATGAAACTATTCTCAACCTGGATAAATGGCAGCAAAACCGTTGTCTGGGTTCCGCATGTGTATGCTCCAGGGCATGTGATCAGGTCACGCCTAAAAACGAAGAGCCATGAGCAATACATCCTTAACCGCAAAATACCACGTCGCGGCACCCAGGTATACCAGTTATCCAACGGTGCCTTACTGGGATAATGAAAGATTCAGCAAAGAAAAATGGGCAGATGCCGTCAGCAAGGCCTTCAATGCGAGCAATCATAGGGATGGCATGAGTTTATACATCCACCTGCCATTTTGTGAAAGCCTGTGCACCTATTGTGGCTGCAATACACGCATCACACGTAACCATAAAGTAGAAGAGCCCTACATTCTTGCCTTATTAAAAGAATGGCAGCTCTACCTGAAACTTTTTAACGCCAGACCCATCATCAGGGAACTCCATCTTGGCGGCGGTACGCCCACCTTTTTTAGTGCGCACAATCTTAATCTGCTGATCAACGGTATCCTTCAGCATGCAGATATCCACCCGGAGGCAGAGTTCAGCTTTGAAGCACATCCTGCGAATACTACTGAAGAACATTTGATTACATTAAATAAGCTGGGCTTCAGGAGACTGAGCCTGGGTATTCAGGATTTCGATCCAAGGGTGCAGCTGGTGATCAACAGGATACAGAGTGTAGAGGAGGTAATGGAGGTTACAGCAATGGCCCGGGCTACAGGGTACAATTCTGTAAATTACGACCTGATCTATGGTCTGCCGCTGCAAAATTTGGAAGGACTGAAAGATACCATCGCATCTGTACTGAACCTCAGGCCGGACAGGATTGCTTTTTACAGCTATGCGCACGTACCATGGGTTAAACCGGGTCAGCGTCGTTATACAGAGCAGGACCTGCCTTCAGCAGAAACAAAACAGGAACTCTATGAACTGGGACGCGAAATGCTGAAAGCGGGCGGATATATAGAGATTGGCATGGACCATTTTACACTGGAAACGGATAGTTTGTATGCAGCGGAAAAAGCAGGTAAACTGCACCGTAATTTTATGGGTTATACGCACCAGTACAGTAAATTAATGGTTGGGCTGGGTGTCTCTTCTATCAGCGACAGCTGGACAGGTTTTGCACAAAATGTAAAGAAGGTGGAAGAGTACCTGGAGATCGTAAACAACGGAGAAATACCTGTTTTTAAAGGACATATCCTGAACTCGGAAGATCTGATCATCAGAAGGCATATCTTAAACCTGATGTGTAAAGGCACCACTTCATGGGCATTGCCGCAGGAACGTAATGCTGCTTTTATGGAAGGACTGGAACGGATGAAATTAATTGCTGCAGATGGACTGGTCAATATCAGCGGAACTGAACTGAACGTTACTGCTTTAGGGAAAAGGTTCCTGAGGAATATCTGCATGGCACTGGATTCAAGACTGTGGGCCAATCAGCCGCAAACACAGCTGTTCAGCATGGCCGGTTAATTAGTTAATCCCGGCTATGCATTTCATCTACATACATTCGGTAATGGTTGCCGCTTTAGGCGGACTCAAATAAGGGATATTCAGTTCCAGACCGCGCAGCATAAACCAGCAACCAAGAAATAACATCAGGAAGGGGATCAATTGATTGATCCTTTTCCTGAATAAGGCAGAGGTGAAACCAACACTGACCGCTGCGATAAACATCAGGGGCGTAGTGCCTAATCCAAACCAGAACATATAACTGATGGCCGAAGGTACAGCGCCTGTGTTCAATGCGCCGGCCATCGCCAGATAGACAAATCCGCAGGGCAGGAAGCCATTGATCAGTCCGATGATCAGATGGTTTGCGCGATGCTGCAGGGCATAGCTGAACATGGCATTAAAGGGCTTGAGTAATAAGGAGCTGGAATTGCTCAGGGAGAATTTGAAAATGCGGGATAAGGCGGCCAGGATAATGAGTACACCGCTGAGTATGCTTACGCCTTGTTGCAGACCGGCAAGCCAGATCTGGCGACCTAATAAACCTATCAGCACACCCAATATACAATAAGAAATGATCCTGCCGGATTGATACAGGAGCTTATCGAGCACCAGGTAAAACCAGCCGGAACGGAGAGAAGGCACGCCAAAAGCAAGCGGTCCGCACATGCCCACGCAGTGTACACTGCCGAGCAATCCGATCATAAAGGCAAGGTGCTGATAACTCATTTTACAGTAATTTCCTGTTCGTATAAATAACTTTTTTCGTGACTGAGCCAGTCGGCACTTAACCGCCATGGTCCCTTTTGCAAAGATGTAGCGGGAATGCTGACCTGTTTTGCGGAATTGGTCTCAAAAGCGATTGCCTTGTCCAGTTTTTTGTCTGACGTACGCATCAGCCTGATGGTTCCCTGTGAAGGGGCTTTGAACACGAGGATGATATTTTCTGCGTTCACAGCAATGACAGGCGCAGCGCTATCCAGCTTCACCTGTTCTTTTTTATCATATACTTTATCATAATTGATACTTTTTTCATAATAGTCATTATCCACCAGCGCATCTGTTTTGCTGTTGAACATGGTAAATACCATCACTACGATGAATACCATAAATATGCTCATGCCTGCAGCGATTTTTGTTCCCCAGTTCATCTTCTAGTCGTTTAATGGTGCAATAAATGTGGTTTCAAAATGATCTACTTCTTTGCCACCAGAGATCAGCCTGAAGCCTATTTTTGATTTGTATTGCTGAATCACCTGCTGTGGCATAATCACAAAAAAGGTAATCTTCACACTGCTGTTTACTTTCAGGCTGTCTTCTTTCTGGATGTATTGGATCCTTGCGTTTTTATCATCAGGTACAATGGTGAATTTAAGGGGGTGACTGGTTTTGTTGACCAGCTCGGTAGTGTACAGGTTGCTGACTTCCTTCTCCTTATCCCTGAGCTGATATAAGGTGCCGCCGGCTCTCAGGATGGTAGTTTGTACATCAGTACGGGTGATCAGCAGGTAAGACAGTGTGCCCATCAGTAAACATAAAACAGCACTGTAACCATAAATCCGTTTATTCAGTTTAAAGGGCTGCTTGGTTGCAATTTCATCCTCGGATTTAAAACCGATGAGTCGCAGGGGACGATCTATTTTCTCCATCACCATATCACAGGCATCAATGCAGGCAGTACAGTTCACACATTCCATTTGCGTACCATTCCGGATGTCGATCCCCGTTGGACACACCTGCACGCATAACTTACAGTCAATACAATCACCCAGTACATTTTCTTCTTTTTTCCTTTTTCCCCTGGGTTCGCCACGCTGATAATCATAAGCTACAATGATGCTCTGATTATCCAATAATACACCCTGCAACCTGCCATAGGGACAAGCCACGGTACAAACCAGTTCCCTCATCCTGGAAAATACCAGGTAAAAAACAAAGGTAAAAACGCAGATGGAGATAAATCCGGATACATGCAGAGATACAGGTTCTGTGATGATTTTCCATAAGGGCTCGCGACCAATCAGGTAGGACAGAAAGGTATTGGCAATGAGGAAAGAGATGGCAAAAAATACAGCATGTTTCAGTGTTTTTTTCCATGCCTTCTCAAATGTGAGCGGTCCGTCATCCAGTTTCTTCTGTTTGAAATGATCACCCTCAATCCAGTTCTCAATCCTGCGAAAGATCATTTCCAGGAAAATGGTCTGCGGACAGGCCCAGCCGCAAAAGACCCTGCCAAATACCACCGTAAACAAAACGATGAAGACGATGAAAGTCAGCAGGGCCAGTACGAACAAGTAAAAATCCTGCGGCCAGAAGACAATCCCGAACAGCACAAATTTGCGCTCCAGTACATTCAGCAAGACCAGTTGCTCACCATTCAGTTTGATGAATGGTGCAGCAAACAGCAGGCTAAGGAAAAAATAGCTGACTACGGAACGATACTGGTACAACTTACCTTTAACGATTTTAGGGTATAGCCATTTTCTTTTCTTTCCATCATCAGTCACCGTGCTGATCTGATCTCTGAAATGTAGCGGAGTTTGTGACATTTTATTCTTTTTCCCCTTGCGGCGCTTTTGCACCCGCAGGTTTCGTTCCTTTTAACGATAAAATATAATTGGCGAGATCTGAAATCTGCGATGCACTCAGGGATTTTTCCCAGGCGATCATCCCTTTCTCAGGCACACCATATTTAATGGTTTTGAAAACATTTTTGATACCACCGCCATGCAGCCAATACTCATCCGTCAGGTTAGGACCAACAATACCTTCTGCATGTTCACCATGACAGGGGGTACAGCGGTTAGTGAACAATGCCGCGCCACTTTTCAATACTGCATCGTCTTTACTTTGTACCACATTATTCTCATTTACCGCGCTGGCCGCATTAACAGGATTGGCCAGGAAGGCTACTTTATCTTCAGCAGCCTGTTCAATTTCTGCTACATATTCCTCTTCCTGCAGTTTACCATAACCAAAAACATGGTAGGTGAGCAAATAGCCTGCACCAAAGATGATGGTGGCATAAAAGAGCACCATAAACCAGGCCGGAGTAGGATTGTTCAATTCGGCGATGCCGTCAAACTTGTGCTCCATTTCCAGGCTTTTTTCTTCTTCCATCGGCTTAAGCTGCATGAGCTTAAGCCAGATAGAAGGTTTCTTTTTCACCAGTGCCTGTGCGGCTTCCAGCTCCAGTCTGCGGCGTTCTTTTTCTTCCGGCGTAGCGAAAGGTATAGGATTAGCGGCTTCTTTAACGTAGAACTTAATCACTTTCAGCATCAGTATGGATACGCAAAGCACCATGATGGAAGTGATCAGCATGAGGCCGATTACAATGTCTACCGAAGTATTTCCGGTTGACCAGCTGCTGTTAATTACCTCTTTCATCATTGTCATCTTTTAGTGGGAGTTCGCTCATATAGGTAATTTCTTCTTTTTTCATTCTCAGCAGCATCACACCTACCAGTATAAAGAATAATAGAAAGACGCTCATTGAGCTCAGCAGATACCCTTGGTTTCCGTCGGCCTGCTCCAGGAATTGTTTGAACATGTCTGATTGGTTTTAATGTTATTTTGCTTTAATATCTGTTCCAAGTCGCTGCAGGTAAGCGATGATCGCTATAATTTCCCTGTCGCTTTTTACCTTTATGTTATTTTGTTTCAGGTCGGCCGCTATTCCTTTTGCCTGTGCATCCAGTTTTCCATTTGCCTTATTCTCAAATCCTTCCGGATAAGGAACGCCCAGGGAACGCATTGCGCTGATTTTGGAACGGGTCGTGGTCGTGTCCAGTTGCTGGTTGATCAGCCATTCATACGGAGGCATAATACTGCCCGGCGACATCGTCTGCGGGTCGTACAAGTGATTGTAATGCCATGCATTACCATATTTTCCGCCTTCACGTTGTAAGTCGGGCCCTGTACGTTTAGATCCCCATAAAAATGGATGGTCATACACAAATTCACCCCCTTTACTGTACTCTCCGTAACGCTCCGTTTCCGAGCGGAAAGGTCTGATCATCTGTGAGTGACAGTTGACACAACCTTCCCTGATATAAATATCCCTTCCCTGTAATTCTAAAGGTGTATAAGGTTTCACACTGGAAATGGTAGGGATATTGGACTTAATCGTAAACGTTGGCATCATTTCCACCATTCCACCGATCAGGATCACGATCAGTGACAATACCAGGAATAACATCGGTTTACGCTCCAGGAAGCGGTGTACTTTTTTATCGGAACCCTGAGGCACATATACTGCCGGCAATGGTTGTGCTTCAGCGGCCTCATTTGCAACCAGTTTACCTGCTTTCATGGTTTTGATCAGGTTGTAAGTCATCACAATTACCCCTGTAAGGTATAACGCGCCACCTAAAGCCCTTAGCATATACATCGGGATGATCTGAATCACTGTCTCCAGGAAATTAGGATATCTCAATACACCTTCTGGTGTAAATTCTTTCCACATCAATCCCTGTGTAAAACCAGCGAAGTAAAGCGGCACTGCATAAAATATGATACCCAGCGTACCAATCCAGAAGTGGAAAGAGGCCAGTTTTTTAGAATAGAGTTCTGTGCTGTAAATTCTCGGGATCAGCCAGTACAGGATACCGAAGGTTAAAAATCCGTTCCAGCCTAAGGCACCTACGTGTACGTGGGCAACTATCCAGTCGGTATAATGCGCAATGGCATTGATCTGTTTAAAAGCGAGCATCGGGCCTTCAAAAGTGGCCATCCCATAAGCAGTGATACCCACTACCATGAATTTTAATCTTGGATCTTCTCTTACTTTATCCCATGCACCGCGCAGGGTTAACAAACCGTTGATCATCCCGCCCCAGCTTGGTGCGATCAGCATCACCGAGAAAACAACACTTAAAGATTGTACCCAGCCTGGTAAGGAGGTATAGAGCAGGTGATGGGGACCAGCCCAGATATAGATGAAAATGAGCGACCAGAAGTGGAGGATACTCAGTTTATAAGAATATACCGGGCGTTCTGCCATTTTAGGCAAAAAGTAGTACATCATACCCAGGTAAGGCGTAGTCAGGAAAAATGCTACTGCATTGTGGCCGTACCACCATTGTACCAGTGCATCCTGCACACCTGCATAAACATAGTAACTTTTGAATGCAGAAATCGGCAGTTCAATCGAGTTGACAATATGTAAAACGGCGACAGTAACGAAAGTAGCAATGTAAAACCAGATGGCCACATACATATGTTTCTCTCGTCTTTTGATGATTGTTCCGAACATATTGATCCCAAATACCACCCAGATAAGGGTAATACCAATATCAATCGGCCATTCCATTTCTGCATATTCATGTGAAGTGGTGAAGCCCAAAGGAAGGGTAATGGCCGTGGCTACAATAATAAGCTGCCAGCCCCAGAAATGGATATAACTTAATACATCGCTGAACATCCTTGCTTTAAGCAGGCGTTGCAGCGAATAATAAACCCCCATAAAAATGGCATTACCCACAAATGCGAAAATCACCGCATTGGTGTGTAAAGGCCGGATACGCCCAAAAGTGGTGTATTGCGAGCCCATGTTTAATGACGGGGTGAAGAGTTGCATGGCGATCAGGAGGCCAACCGTCATCCCTACTATGCCCCAGATGATGGTGGCGATAGCAAAGTTTCTGACGATCTTGTTGTCGTAGTGAAATTTTTCAGTCATGAGAAAAATGATGTATGGTTTATGCGGGTAAAATTAAGAGGAGCGTGCTGACCGGGGTATGACAGAAGTTGCGATTAAGCGTGATCTTCATCACTTTTTTCTTCCTGCTCCGGCGTCAGCTCATCATCGAACAGCATCCGGACAGCAGGGGTGTAGAGATCGTCATGCTGTCCCGACCTGCTGGCCCAGAAAAAAGCAATCAGAAAGATCAGTGCCAGCAAAATACTGAAGCCAATCAGCAGGTAAATCATGTTCATAGCAGTTTGTTTTTGTGTGCGTAATATCTTGCGGTGAGACTGGTAAAGAGTATGATCGTCACCGTACTCATCGGCATCAGGATCGCAGCCATCAGGGGCGATAATAAACCTTGAACTGCGAAAAATAAACCGACCACGTTATAGAGTACAGAGATCACGAAACTCATATGGATGACCCTCACCGCATCTTTTGCCTGTTTAAGGAATTGCGGGATTTTCTGGAAAGCAGCACCGTCAAGGATGGCATCACAACCGGGAGAAAAATTGTTGATATTATCCGTAACCGCGATACCCAGATCACTTTTTCTGAGTGCCCCTGCATCATTGAGCCCGTCGCCGAACATCATTACCTTTGAACCGGCCGATTGTAAGGCGGTGATATAATCCAGTTTGTCCTGCGGACTTTGTCTGAAATGCAGTTGCTGCGCCCTTGGGAAAAAGGGAGTGAGCAGTTGTTTGTCATGGTCATGGTCGCCCGACAATAAATGGAGGTCTTTCGTTTTTGCCAGTTTCAGTGCCAGTTGTTTAAAACCCGGTCTCCAGTCCTGTTTGGATAAGAAATAACCCGCATAGCGGTCGCAGATAACCAGATGTACCACACTGCCCCTTTCCGACAGGTCCAGTCCGAGAAAAGCAGCACTGCCCATTTTGATCTCCTGGCCATTTACCCAGCCGCTGATACCGCGACCCACTTTTTCCATATAATGATCTACAGGATAAATTGGGGGGATATTCAGCGCTTTGACCAGCTCCCTGCTGAGGGGGTGACCAGAATTACGGGCCAGGTCACTCACCATTTGTTTTTCTGCTGCAGTCAGATCGCCCCTCAATTCATAGGCTTCCGCTTCAGGATTGGTAATCGTACCCGTTTTATCAAACACGATCGTATCTATCCTCGCCAGCTCTTCAATGACTGCGGTATTTTTCAGGTAGAACTTATTTTTATCAAATATGCTCAGTACAGCCGCTAATGTAAAGGGTGAACTCAGTGCCAGTGCACAAGGGCAGGCGATGATCAGCACTGCGGTAAAAGAGGCCACAGCTTTATTGATATCCGATCCTATCCAATAAAATCCTGCACAGAAGGCTACTCCCAGCAGCACGATACTGAAATATTTACTTGCCGTATCGCTAAAGGTTTTAATTGTATCCCTTTTACCGGAAAAAGCCTCATTGTTCCACAGCTGCGTCAGGTAACTCTGTGAAACAGGTTTGATCACTTCCAGCTCAATCGCGCCGGTCAGTTGTCTCCCGCCCGCATAGACCACTTCACCCAGCACTTTTTCTACCGGCAGTGATTCTCCTGTCACAAAGCTGAAGTCGATCTTCGCTTCGCCTTTCAGCAGTATCGCATCGGCGGGAATAATTTCATTACTGCGGATCAGGATCCTGTCGCCCGTCTGCAGTTCATTCAATGGCAGCGGTTGCTCTGCGCCATTTTTAATCAGCGTCACCGCAACAGGAAAATAGGAACGGTAATCACGCTCAAAAGAGAGATAATGATAGGTACGCTGCTGCATCCATCTGCCAATGAGCAGGAAGAAAACCAGCGAACATAAGGTATCCACAAATCCGGCACCTGTATTGGTGATAATTTCGGCCGCAGAGCGGATAAACATCACCGCTATACCCAGCGCAAGGGGGAAATCAAGATTGAGAATGCCCCGTTTGGCATTTGTCCAGGCCGAGATAAAATAATCCCTGGCACTGTATAACAATACAGGAATAGAGAAGGCAAGGTTAATATAACCAAAGAAATATTTGAAGTTCTGTTCAAAGCTCGTTAATCCGAAATAATCAGGAAAGCTCAGCAGCATTACGTTACCGAAGCAGAAACCGGCGACCGCTATCTTGGTCATCAGGTGTCTTTCTGAATGATCTGACTGCTGTTTTTTGACTACATCCTGCAGACTGATCAACGGTTCATAACCGATGGCTTCCAGTAATTCTACCACTTCTCGGAGCGATATCTCCTGGTTTTTAAAGGTAACGGCAACCTGTTTTTTCAGAAAATCTATGCGCGACTGGAAAATGGCGGGGTTGATTTTATGCAGGTGTTCCAGCAGCCAGATGCAGGAGCTGCAGTGGATAGCAGGAATAAACAAAGTAATAACTGTTACTTTCTCATCCTTGTAATCAATCAGTCCGGCCGCAATTCCCTCATCTTCCAGGTAATCAAAATGCTGAGGTGTTTTCTTCTGCGTTTGTCCGGGTACATCATTATAGGCATAATAATTAGACAGGTGATGTTTGGTCAGGATCTGGTACACCCCTTTGCAACCCAGGCAGCAAAATGCTTTGTCGTCTGCGTTATATGGTTTTGCAGGCAGGTCGTCACCACAATGGTAACATTTTGTGTCTACCGTAAACGTCGTTTTTTCTACCATAAAAGGAAATTATAATCCCCTCAAAGATGGCCTGAACTGTAGTGGGTTAAAATGATAATGGAAACGTTAAAAAGTGACGCCGATCATATTTTTTTAATTTCTTTAAAATTTATGGATTAAAAGGCAAATCTAATAATCTATTTACATCGTAAATAAGAGTGTTGTAATGCATAAATGTATATTGCCGGAAGTTTAATTTCTTCTGTGACTGATCCTGAATATGAAAATTAATCAACTACGATCTACCTGGGTAAAGCTGACAGGTAGTCCTGAAACGCACGCCCTCGAAGCAAGAATCTTCCACATCACCTGCCTTTTTACCATTATATTGTTTTCCTGCAGTATATTTTTTAACTATTTCATCGGACTTTATACGGTTTCCCTTCTTTTAATTCCCGGTGTTGTTGCCGCCTGCGGAGTTTACTACCTGTCAAAGGCCAAATACCGGCATGACCTTGCTGTAACGATTTTTTGTGTGTTGGGGAATGTTTTATTCATTGCATTTTACTTCAATAACTCCGGCATTAACGGACCGGGATTAATCATTTATCTGCTCTATTTCTTCCTGATTTTGAGTATTGTTCCGAAGTCGCAGCGCATCATATGGATGGCCATCAATACGGTGATTGCCTTTATGCTGCTGGGTATTCAACATGATCATCCGGAATTTATTCCTTTAAAACATCATGATGCCACGGCCAGATATGCGGATTTTGCTTATGTGTATTTCTTCACCTTACTGATCGTCTATTTCACTGTGACGAGTATTCTTGACAATTACAATAAGGAACGGTTGCTGGCGGTGAAGCGGGCCGAAGAACTGGAGCATGCCAACCAGTCGAAGACAAAACTGTTCTCCATCCTGGCGCATGACCTTAAATCACCACTCAACTCTATACAGAATTTTCTGGAAATTCTGCTTGAGTTTGATGTAACGGAACAGGAAAGAAGAACGATAAAAACCAGTTTGCTGCGGGAGACAAAGTATACAAAACAAATGCTGGTCAACCTGCTGTCCTGGAGTAAATCCCAGATGGATGGGATGAAAGTTAAGCAGGTAAAGCTGGATCTGGCAGAAACACTGGATCCGACTTTATTGCTGCAGGCCAGCATTGCCGAAGAGAAAGCAATTTTATTAGATAACCGGCTGGCCAAAAATATCGATCTGTTCGCAGATCATGACATGCTGGAGCTGGTGGTACGCAACCTGGTCAACAATGCCATAAAATTCACTCCTTCGGGAGGACAAATTACCATATCTGCTGAAATTCATGGTGAAGACTGCTGGATCCTGATCAGGGATACCGGTGTGGGTATCAAGAAATCTAAACATAAAGATATCTTTACCTTACAATCCTCCAGCACCTTTGGTACCAATAATGAAAAGGGGGTAGGCCTGGGATTGGTACTCTGTAAGGAATTTATCACCGTACAGCAAGGCAAAATATGGATGGAAAGTACGGTCGGTACCGGAACTACATTTTTTATTAGTCTGCGATTATTTAAATAACCACCTTTGCGGCGTCAAAATAATATATATGGAGAATCTGAATGAACTGGCCAGCTTTGGGATAGGTTTTAAGGAAAGAGTAGAAAATGCGCTGGAATGCCTTAAAAACGGTAAAGGTGTGTTGGTGGTAGACGATGAAAACAGGGAAAATGAGGGCGACCTGATCTTTCCTGCGGAGACGATGACAGTGGCGGATATGGCACTGATGATCAGAAGATGTACTGGTATCGTATGTCTCTGTCTCAGGCCGGACAGGATTGAGCAGTTAGAACTGAAGCCTATGGTGGAAGTAAACACCAGCAAATTTCATACGCCATTCACGGTTTCTATTGAGGCAAGAGATGGGGTAACTACCGGGGTTTCTGCGGCCGACCGGATGCAGACGATCAGAACAGCGATCGCAGATCAGGCCAAACCTGAAGACCTTTCCAGACCGGGACATGTATTTCCGCTGCGCGCAAATCCTGACGGTGTTTTGGGCAGAAGAGGCCATACAGAAGGCAGTATTGACCTGATGATACTGGCGGGATTACGTCCCGTTGCTGTATTGTGCGAATTAACAAATGACGATGGTACCATGTCCAGAATTCCGGAAATTGCCGCATTCGCAAAGGAACAGCACACTACTGTAGTGACTATTGAAGATATCTTTCAGTACCGCCTGCTGCAGAAAGCGTAGATTTATGGCAGGGCTGATGAGGCTTAAACAATCTTCATCAGCTCTTCTATGAACAGGGTGGCCGACTTCTTCCGGTATACCCCTTTTTGCCACAGGATAAAAGCCTGTTTGTACAACTCTTCCCCGGCTATGGGTACCGCAGTGAGGCTATCCCAGGTACTGATGGCCTTCTCATTAATAATCGTTGCCCAGTGGCCTGATTCTACCATAGACAGGAGTGAATGCACATCATTCATCTCAATCTTTATCCTCGGTGAGATATTGTTCTTTCTGAACATCTCATTCAATAAATCCCTTGAACTGAATCCGTTGCTTGGAAGGATCAGCTCCAGTTTTCCCAGCTCCTTCAGCGATATTTTTGCGAGTTGTGCCAGTGGATTCTTTTTAGATACCACCATCATGATCCTGGAAGAAAATAAGGATTGCATTTCTAAGCCATCTGTATCTTCCTGCTCATGGAAGGCTACCATAAAATCCAGATCCGCCATCATCAGCTTATTCTCCAGCTCCCCCGAAGTACCATATTCTACATGGATCATGATGCCCGGATACTTTTCAGAAAAAGGCGTTAAGGCCGGTAGCAGCAATGAGCTGAAGGCATAAGTCACCCCAATCTTTAGTTCCCCGTTGACCAGGTTATTCAATTCGAATACCGCTTGTTTTGACTTCCTGATGTCCAGGATAATCTGCCTGGCATGCACCAGAAAAACCTTTCCTGCTTCGGTTAATCTTACCTGTTTGCCCACCCTGTCAAACAACAGCATACCCAGTTCTTCCTCCAGCTGTTTGATTTGCTGGGAGAGGGTGGACTGTGTCACAAAAGATGCTGCTGCGGCATCTGTGAAATGGAGCATTTCTGCTGCTTTAATGAAATAACCTATTTGTCTGACTTCCATAATTTATCAATCGTTAAAACTAATCAAAATCATTAAAACTATCAATTTTATAAATAGATAAGTTATGCAGAAATTTGCAGGTAACAATTCCAATACACACAATGAATCTATTCAGGTCTTTAAAATCACGCAATTTCAAACTCTTTTTCTATGGACAAACCATCTCCCTGATCGGGACCTGGATGCAAAAGACGGCAGTCAGCTGGCTGGTTTATCAGCTGACAGGATCTGCAGTTTTATTAGGGGTAGTAGGTTTTGTGAGTTTAATTCCTTCCCTGTTTTTATCGCCATATGCAGGGAGCCTGGTAGATCGTCATAACCGTTACCATATTCTGGTCATCACACAAATCGTATCGATGATCCAGGCCGGTGCACTGGCGGGAATCATATTTTTCGGCTATAACAATATACTTTTCATCATCGGACTGAGTTTGCTGCAAGGCGTGATCAATGCATTTGATGTGACCTGCAGGCAATCACTGATGGTGGAACTGGTGGATGACAAAAAAGATTTGCCTAATGCTATCGCGCTCAATTCTACCATGACCAATTTTGCCCGTATCGCTGGTCCGGCAGTAGCAGGGATTATCCTGAGTACTTTTGGTACCGACTTCTGTTTTGTAGGTAACTTCCTGAGCTACATTCCTGTATTAATTTGTTTATTCATGATGCGCCTGAAAGTACCTGTCATGGCCAAACCTGTAAAAAGTATCTGGGTGGAATTACAGGAAGGTTTTAAATATGTATCAGGCGATAAAGACCTGAGCAGCGTTCTGATGATGATCGGGATCAGCAGTTTGTTCGTTATTCCCTTTAATACCCTGATGCCGATCTTCGCCAAAGATATCTTTGACGGAAATGCAAAAACCTTTAGCTGGTTTGAAAGTGCGGCTGGTTTGGGCTCTATTATCAGTGCGGTTTACCTGGCTAATCTTACCCACAGCAATACTTTAGGTAAACTGATTACCATTGCAGGCGGAGTTTTCGGCTTTAGTCTGATGCTGCTGGCTTATGCGCCGCAGTTGCCTATCGCCCTGCTGTTCATGGCTTTTTCCGGACTGGGAATGATGGCACAAACTTCAGCCATCAATACTTATATTCAAACCCATGCGATACCAGAAATGAGGGGCAGGGCAATCAGTTATTATGTGATGGCTTACCAGGGTATCATTCCCGTAGGAAGTTTATTGATTGGCTGGCTGGCACATAGTATCGGACCAAGACCCGCTGTGTTTATTGAAGGGCTGATAGGTTTAACCGCCACCGCTGCATTTGTGTATTACAGGAGCAGACAAGCTGCAATTAAAACAGCCGGTCATTAATGGATAACAACCAGCTGCTTATCAAATTGCTTAAAGATCAAAGCGGTTATTTTTTGCTATACCGCTAGTCCGCCGAACATACTGAAGAGGATAATCAGCAGCACGATCAGCGTGATCACCACGTAGAGCCTGTCTTTTTCCAGTATAAAAGAGACCAGCGAAAAACCGATCCTGATGATGGGTGTAGCAATCAGGATCACCACACCCAGCTGGATAATTTCTGTGGCACTGCCACTTTTTAATCCATTGATAATCCCTGTGAGGCTGGTATAACCTGCAGGTTCCCCATTAAAAGTTGTATAGTCCGGGATACCTGCTCCCTTTTGTACCAGGTAAAGGACGCCGCCGATAATCGCTACTGCCCCCGAAAGCAAAACCCCATATCTTAAAACCGTACCAATCAGCTGCTGCATATCATAGTCGGTCACGCTGTTATTTTCTGTAGACTTCATTTTTAAAATTTATGGTAAAAACCGTTATATATCATGTTTAGCGCAATCATTGTGATGGCGATACTAAAGATCAGCTTCAGTGATTTTACGTTGATCCGCATCAGTAGTTTTGATCCTGTATAGGCACCTGCCAGTACACCGATAATCACAGGAAAGGCCAATCCCGGATCAATATATCCTCTTTGCAGGTATACTACGGCACTCGCTGCCGCAGTTACGCCCACCATAAAATTACTGGTCGTTGTACTTACCCTGAAAGGCACCCGCATAGCTGTATCCATAGCGAGCACTTTTAGTGCACCGGAGCCTATACCCAGTAAACCAGACAATACACCGGCGATGGTCATGATAGAGAAACCTCCGCCAATATTCTTTAATTTATACTCTACAGGGCCATCTTTGGAAGGATAACTGCTGTTCAATTTCAAGGTATAAGACAGTTTACTGCCTTCCGGCAGGGCATCCTCATGTTTTTTCCTCAGTGTCATTGCTGCAGAAAAGATAAGCATGACGCCAAAGAGGATGGCTACGATATTAACCGGTGTATAAATGGCCAGGATAGCACCGCCAACGGCACCCATTGTCGTCGCGATTTCCAGGAACATGCCCAGGCGTATATTGGTAATGCCTTCCTTCACATAGGCACTGGCAGAACCGGATGAGGTGGCAATTGAAGCTACCAGTGCTGCACCGATCGCATAGCGGATATCAACACTAAATACGAGTGTGAGCAATGGAATAATGACAACGCCGCCGCCGAGGCCGGTTAAAGAACCAGCCAAGCCGGCAAGATAAGCACCTAATAAAAGGATGATGGTAAAAGTTAAAATGGTCATGATCTGTTAATAATTGTTATTTAAAATATTTACTGTAATTTCTTCTGCCAGCCCCTGATCGCGGTCTGCAATGGCTTTGGCCAATGCTTCATGTTTAGGCTGACTATCGGCAAACCTTGCAATGTTCTGCGCCTCCCGTTTGGAAAAGAAATCGCGCATAACTTTCGTGAAGCTCTGGTAAAGATCTGTCAGTACACTATTACCCGAAGCCCGGGCAATGGCGATATGAAAATCGATATCAGCATCTGTACATTTTTTCTCTGCGTTGGCTTCGATTGCTGCTTTTCGTCTGACTAATAAATCTTCCATCACCAGCAGGTGATGTTCTGTTCTGTTCATACACGCTAATCTCACCAGTTCTTTTTCCAGCAGGGAACGGACGGCATTGATCTCCTCAAAATCTGCTCTTCTTAATCGCTGATTTAGAGTCTCGTCTTTAATTTTTGAAGTCACGAAAGTGCCCGATCCCTGCTGTACTTTCAGGATTCCTGAAATAGCCAGTGTTTTAATTGCCTCCCTGATGGTGGAACGTCCTACCTGGTACAATTCCATTAATTCCGGCTCTGCGGGAATTTTTTGCCCCTTTTTTAGTCGCCCGCCAGCAATATCATTCTTAATGGCCATGATGACTTTATCTGATAATTTTTCTTTCTGATCCATTTGTAAACATCTGATGTTTCAAAGGTGGGTATTATATTTAAACATCTGATGTTTGTAAGCGTAATGTGACACTGAAATGAATGCTTGGGGCAGTAAATTATATGGGATTAATACCCTAAAAAAAAATAATTATTTCTTTATTTATTAAAAATACTATAGGTTTACAAAAAACTTTAGGGGTGCCTTGCGCTGAGATATACCCTTTGAACCTGATGCAGTTAGTACTGCCGAAGGGAAAAGTAAGAAGCAACAGCTGTGTTGTTTTTTCATTCCTTGTACAGGCCATTCCTATCGTTGTTAAAAATCAAAAGGAATGGAAATAACTGTAAATAATCAGGCTTATACGATTGATGAATCCTGCTCAGTAGCCGGGATGCTTTCTGCTGTTTTACAAATTTCAGGCGACGGAATTGCGGTCGCCGTTAACCAGTCTATCGTCACCCGACCCGAATGGCCGCGCCATTTATTGCGGGCAGGCGATCAGGTCATGCTGATCAGGGCAACTCAGGGCGGATAATCTCTAAAACCATCAAAATCTAATCAGGAAAGCTTATGAAAGTAGAAAAAACACCAGATGATCAGGTCATCAGCAGGACGCCTTTCCCGGCATCCCGCAAAATCTTTGTGAAAGGCGAGCTGCATGATATCGAAGTCGCTATGCGCGAAATCACGCTCTCCGAAACCACAATCCATAATGGATTCGGTTTAACCGAGCCAAACCCGCCGGTTACAGTCTATGATACCAGCGGACCCTATACTGATCCGAATGTACACATCGATGTGAAAGCCGGGTTACCCCGACTGAGGGAAAAATGGATTACTGACAGGGCTGACGTAGAACAGCTGCAGCAAATTTCGTCCGATTATGGCACGAAGCGTTTATCCGACCCTTCACTGGATAACCTGCGTTTTGCCTTTCAGCATCAGCCCATGCGTGCGCTTAAAGGTGCCAACGTGACCCAGCTGCATTATGCAAGAAAAGGAATTATCACCGCAGAAATGGAATATATTGCTATCCGTGAGAACCAGCGGATAGATCTGCTGAACAGTCAGCTTGGTGAGCAGGCGACAGTCATGAACCACCAGCATAGCGGTCATAGTTTCGGTGCAAATACCCCGAAAGGATACATTACTCCCGAATTTGTCAGGGCAGAAGTAGCCAGTGGCAGGGCCGTTATCCCTTCAAACATCAACCATCCTGAACTGGAGCCCATGATTATTGGCCGTAATTTCCTGGTAAAGATCAATGCCAACATTGGTAATTCTGCAGTTACTTCCAGCATTGAAGAGGAAGTGGAAAAGGCGGTATGGGCCTGCAGATGGGGTGCAGACACAATAATGGATTTGTCCACCGGCAAAAACATCCACGAAACACGGGAATGGATTATCCGTAATTCGCCGGTACCTATAGGGACGGTGCCGATTTATCAGGCACTGGAAAAAGTAAATGGAAAAGCGGAGGACCTGACCTGGGAATTGTTCCGGGATACCCTGATTGAGCAGGCAGAACAGGGGGTAGATTACTTTACCATCCATGCCGGCGTATTACTGAGATATATCCCGCTTACGGCAAAAAGAGTGACCGGAATCGTTTCCCGCGGTGGTTCTATCATGGCCAAATGGTGCCTGGCCCATCACCAGGAAAGTTTCCTGTATACCCATTTCGAAGAGATTTGTGAGATTATGAAGGCTTATGATGTCTCCTTTTCTCTCGGAGACGGTTTAAGACCAGGTTGTATTGCCGATGCCAATGACGCAGCGCAGTTTGCCGAGCTGGAAACACTGGGCGAGCTGACCAAAATTGCCTGGAAACATGATATCCAGACGATTATTGAAGGACCGGGCCATGTGCCTATGCACCTGATCAAAGAGAATATGGAAAAGCAGCTGGAGTATTGCTCTGAAGCACCGTTTTATACTTTGGGACCATTAACGACAGATATTGCTCCCGGATATGATCACATCACTTCCGCTATTGGTGCGGCAATGATTGGCTGGTTTGGTACAGCGATGTTGTGTTATGTAACCCCCAAAGAACACCTGGGTTTGCCGAATAAAAAAGATGTGAAAGATGGGGTGATTACCTACAAGATTGCTGCGCATGCGGCCGATCTGGCTAAAGGACATCCCGGTGCGCAATACAGGGACAATGCCTTAAGTAAAGCCAGGTTCGAATTCAGGTGGGAAGACCAGTTTAACTTGTCGCTTGACCCGGATACGGCCAAAGAATTTCATGATGAAACGCTGCCTGCAGATGGTGCCAAGATTGCGCATTTCTGTTCCATGTGCGGCCCGAACTTCTGTTCAATGAAAATTACACAGGATGTGAGGGAATACGCGGCCAAACAAGGTGTGGAAGAAAACGATGCACTGGCGCAGGGCATGGCAGAAAAATCACGTGAATTTACGGCAAAGGGAAGCGAAATATATTTATAGATGGACGTATTTGTGGTGACGCGACCGGATTATTTTGAGGGGGAAGCACAGCGGGTCAACCAGCTTTTCCGGAATGGTATGCAGGTACTGCACATCCGGAAACCGGGGAATGATCCCGCTGCGTTCAGGCAGCTGATGAAGGAAATCGAACCTGTATTTTATGACAGGATTGTCATCCATCAGCACCATGAACTGGCGGCTGCATTTTCTTTAATCCGGTTGCATTATCCTGAGAAAAAACGGCCATTGGCAGGAGCGTTAGGGAAAATGAAAGATGCAGGTTATATCCTCAGCACTTCGATCCATGACCTTAGCGCGCTGAAAGATTGCGCGGCATATGACTATGTTTTTTATGGTCCTGTATTTAACAGTATCTCGAAACCAGGTTACGAAAGTGTGCTGGCGGACGATTTTACGCTGCCTGTACGTGAAGTCGGACCTCAGCTGATCGCTATTGGCGGTGTGACCCTGTCTAAACTGCAAATCTTAAAAGACATGAATTTTGACGGCGCAGCATTGCTTGGTGCTGTCTGGTAAAATGATTCCTCACCTGTAACAAAAACAACCTATTCACATGAAACCAATAGATCAGATACACTATATATCCCAGTCGCCCGCCAACGGATCCCATCTCAAGGCCATAGAAAAAGTGCTGCAGGCGGGAGGGCGCTGGATCCAGCTGCGGGTAAAAGAACAAAAGGAGGAAGCGGTACTGCCTATCGCGTTAGCTGCCGCCGAACTGTGCCGTGCCTACCAGGCCAGGTTAATTGTGAATGACTATCCGCGGATCGCCCTGCAGGCAGATGCCTGGGGTGTACACCTGGGATTGGATGATATGCCTGTGCCCGAGGCGCGTGCCTTGCTCGGACCCGATAAATGCATCGGCGGCACGGCGAATACCTTTGCCGATATCCAGCGCAGGGCAGCAGAAGGCGCCGACTACATCGGTCTGGGTCCATTCAGGTTCACTACAACCAAAAAGAACCTCAGTCCGATAGTGGGCCTCCAGGGTTATACCGAATTAATGAAACAGATGAGCGATGCCGGCATCACCATTCCTGTGATCGCCATTGGCGGAATAAACCTGGCAGATATTCCTGCCATTTTGCAGACAGGCATTTACGGCGTGGCCATTTCCGGTGTGCTGACACATTATCCGGAACAACACCAGCAGATTCAAAATCTTTTCAACCAGTTGTATCAGCAACATTAAACGCAATACAGATGTTAAAAATAGCAGACAAAACATTCAGTTCCAGGTTATTTACCGGAACCGGCAAGTTTAATTCGGCGGCTCAGATGGAAGCCGCTTT
The DNA here is from genome assembly GCF_026239655.1 of Pedobacter sp. MR2016-24. GTDB lineage: Bacteria > Bacteroidota > Bacteroidia > Sphingobacteriales > Sphingobacteriaceae > Pedobacter. The sequence goes on from NZ_JAPIVO010000002.1 coordinate 262,910, forward strand.
ACTCGCTTCCGGTTCAGAACTGGTCACCGTAGCTTTGAAGAGAATAGATTTAAAAGATACGGAAGATGATATTCTGATGCATTTACAGCATTCCCATATCCATCTTTTACCCAATACTTCAGGTGTAAGAACCGCTAAAGAAGCTGTTTTCGCTGCTCAGCTGGCACGCGAAGCCATGCATACCAACTGGATCAAACTGGAGATTCATCCTGATCCGAAATACCTGATGCCCGATCCGATAGAAACACTGAAAGCAACAGAAGAACTGGCGAAACTTGGATTTATCGTATTACCCTATATCCACGCCGATCCGGTGTTGTGTAAAAGACTGGAAGATGCCGGAACCGCAGCTGTAATGCCCCTGGGTTCACCAATAGGGAGCAATAAAGGATTGAGAACTATAGATTTTCTCGAGATCATCATCAGTCAGAGTAATGTTCCGGTAATTATTGATGCAGGGATCGGTTCTCCCTCTGATGCGGCAAAAGCGATGGAAATTGGTGCCGATGCAGTGCTGGTGAATACGGCTATCGCTGTTTCCGGCAATCCTGCGGTGATGGCCGAAGCTTTTAAAATTGCAGTGCAGGCAGGACGAATGGCTTTTGAAGCGCAATTGGGTTTAATCCATTCACAGGCTGTGGCCAGCAGCCCTTTAACCTCATTTTTAGATGACTGATACATTCACTACACTATTTAATACCTACGACTGGAAAACGACCAGCGACAGCATTTATGCAAAAACCAGCAAAGATGTGGAGCAGGCGCTTGCCAATAAGAGACGTACGCTGGAGGATTTTAAGGCATTAATTTCTCCTGCTGCTGCGCCCTATCTGGAGCAAATGGCCAGGATGAGTCAGCAGCTGACACTCCAGCGATTTGGGAAGGTTATGCAGCTCTATGTCCCGCTTTACCTTTCCAATGAATGCAATAACATCTGTACCTATTGCGGATTCAGTTACGACAATAAAGTAAAGCGGAAAACGCTGTCCCCGATAGAGATCATGCAGGAAGTAGCGGTCATCAAAGCCATGAATTACGATCATGTTTTACTGGTGACAGGGGAGGCCAACCAATCCGTCCACACCGATTATTTCAAAAAGGTGCTGGAACTCATCCGTCCGCATTTTGCGAATATATCTATGGAGGTGCAGCCTTTAGATTTGGAAGATTACCAGGAACTCCAACCTTATGGCTTGCACACCGTACTCGTTTACCAGGAGACTTACCACCGCGAGGATTATAAAAAGCACCATCCTAAAGGTAAAAAATCCAATTTCGAATACAGACTGGAAACTCCCGACAGACTAGGACAGGCAGGAATCCATAAAATGGGACTGGGTGTACTGATTGGTCTGGAGGACTGGCGCACGGACTCTTTTTTTACTGCCCTGCACCTCAGTTACCTCGAAAAGAAATACTGGAAGAGCAAATACAGTTTGTCTTTCCCCAGACTCCGGCCTTTTAGTGGTGGCCTGGAACCTAAAGTTGAAATGAATGACCGCGAACTGGTGCAGCTGATTTGTGCCTACAGGTTATTCAACGAGGAGCTTGAATTATCTATTTCTACCCGGGAATCTGTTATTTTTAGAGATCATGTGGTCAGTTTGGGCATTACCGCCATGAGTGCGGGGTCTAAGACCAATCCTGGTGGTTATTCGGTAGAGCCGGAATCACTGGAGCAGTTTGAAATATCCGATGAACGCAGTCCTGAACAAATTGCCGCTATGTTAAGAACAAAGGGGTATGAACCGGTTTGGAAAGACTGGGACAGTAGTCTGGCGTAATATTGTTAATTCATGCTGATATTTCTATTTTGTATTGGTTATTTAGATTATGACTTGTGTTTGTTGTCATATTGATTAAATTATTGTTTAATTAATTTTTTAAATTGAATTATTAACGATAACTTTGACTTGAGTTGGTAATGGTATTTAAATTAATTCAATATGTCAGCAATCATAGCAGCAAGAAATATATGTCAAAATCGTCATTTTCAAATTAGTAGAGAGATCATTTTTACAGGTGATCAGGTTATTGACGCATATGCTACAGGTAATAGTGAGGGATTAAAGCCCTGTCAAAAGGACCTGGTTTTCAGTTTTGATAGGAATATAAAGCGATGCAGTTTATACACGATTGATATTATCAGACATTTAACCGATATAAATTTCTTAGGTAGTGAAGCATTTCTGAAGATCGAAAACCCAAACTATTACAGGGTAATGATAACAGTGAAGGAGGTTGATTTTTTAAATCCTGAGTTTCTGAATGTTTACGGGTATGTAAGCAATCTTGAGGATAAGGTGCGGAAAGATGACTTCTATATTGAGTTTTCCTTTTTAGATTATACAACAGGAATTAACAGGACCAGACTTATAGCTGATGGTTATATTTTCAAACTTAATGATCAGGATGAGAAAAACACATGGAGAGCATAATGAAATCTTAAGCGATTATTTACTCAACTTCGAGAACGGTAAGTTTAATGACTGGGTGATAACGACAGCTTTTTATGCCTGTATTCACTTCGTTGAACATAAACTATTTCCATGTAAAATGGATGGAGTGAATTACGAAACATTTGAAGATTACTGTACTTATAAATATAATGCCTATAACAACAGGAGCAAACATTTTTTAAAATCCGAACTGGTGAAATATCGGATTCCCGCCATTGATCATCAATATAGATTTTTGAAAGATACCTGTATGAATGTGCGCTATTATGAATTTAGAGTAACTAACAATAAAGCAAAAACTTGTAATGAGATAATGAAGGTGATTAAAATGCTGTGTATGACATAAGGATCAGACTAATCATCTTCTTTTTTTCTTCTCAGGCTGCGGTACTGGTTAGGTGAAACGTGCATGTTCTTTTTGAAGATCCGGGAAAAATGAAAGGGATCATCATATCCGATCTCGGCAGCGATATCCTTGATTTTTGTTTCTGATAAATATAACAGCATGCAGGCTTTCTGGAGTTTGAGGTGTATAAAGTAATCCATGGGCGACATGCCCGTTGCTTTTCTGAATAAGGTAGAAAAATGAGAAGTGGACAGCTCGCTCTTTTTGGCCATCAATTCTACGGTGAGCTTTTCCTTCAGGTTATCTTTCATATACAATACCGTCTCTTTTATCTTTACCTTTTCATCCTCTACCTTCACATCATTGTGTTTTTCCGGGTACAGGAAGGTAGCCAGAAAATGATAGAGACATAAATTGGTATTGATCAGGTTTTCAGGGCTATAACCCATTTCCAGGTTTTCGTACATCATTTCCCAGAGTTTCAGTCCTTTTTCGTTTGACAGGATTTGTTTTGCCCCGTCATACAGTCCGATCTTAAATCCGCTGTTGAAATAATCCATGTCTTTTCCGCTGAAGTGAACCCAGTAGATCGTCCAGGGATTGGTTTGGTCTGATCCGTAACTCATTGGTTCTTTAGTTCTGGGAACGATAATATACTCGTTGGGGCCGACTTCAAAGCGCTTTTTGTTTAAGATAAACCATCCGCGACCGCGCGTGCAATAAATCAGGATATTGTCCCTGCAGCCTGTACGCCGTTCCCTGTAATGATGCGTAGCCTTTGGAAAATAGCCCAAAGCTGTAATGTAAATCTGGCTCATGGCAGGATTTTCCTTAATCGCATTCTTCCACGCTGCTTCCGGTATGGAAATGTTCTTTTCCCCCTCAAAACCGTCTCTTTTCTTCATATTTATCATACAAAAAGATATCATCCTAAATTATATCAGCATAAGAAAAGACATTGCCTCTTATTCCGCTATTTATATCTGGTGAAACAAATATATCATTTAGATCGTAAAAACGCTAAATCGTTGTATAGTTCATGCGAATAAATGAATTCGCTATTTTTAAACTGTCTGCAACACCTAAATTTGAAAGTCAATAGGCGATTATTCAATCCCGAAAGATCAGAGAAGGAAGAACACATCAACCAGCCGGTTAGATCTTCCTTTTTAGCTTTCCTGAAAAAAGCCTTTTAAACCAAATATTAAACAGGTATAAACAAAATTTATGAAGCAAACTTCTACTAGCTTATGCTATGTACTGATCTTTCTGCTCATTGTAGTCTATGATCATGCATTTTCGCAATCATTACCCAAAAAAACTATCACAGGTAAAGTTACAGATACGCTGGGCATCGGTCTTCCGGGTGTAGTAGTTGCTGCTGTAACTAAAGTTAATGTAGGTACGCAAACGGATAACAACGGTAAGTTTGTGCTTGACGTTGAGCCGGGTACGCTATTGAGATTTTCCTACGTGGGTTATAAAGAACAGCGGGTTACCGTTGGAGCTACCGCAAATGTGATCAATATCCGTCTGCTCGAAAATAACATCCAGGCAGATGAGGTGGTCATTACCGCATTGGGACAAAAGCAGCGAAAGGAAGCACTGGTAGGATCAGTAACCACCGTAAAGGTGGCAGACCTGAAAATCCCCTCCAGTAACCTTACCAATGCACTTGCCGGAAGGATTGCCGGCGTAATCGGTTATCAGCGCAGCGGACAGCCGGGGCAGGATAATTCTCAGTTCTTTATCCGGGGAGTAACTACTTTTGGTTATAAACAGGATCCCCTGATCCTGATTGATAACGTGGAGCTTACGCCTTCAGATCTGGCCCGACTACAGGTAGATGATATCGAAAGTTTCTCCATTCTGAAAGATGCGAGTGCAACGGCACTATACGGTGCAAGGGGTGCAAACGGGGTGATCCTGGTCAGTACCAAAGAAGGTAAAGAAGGTAAGGCTAAAATTAACTTCCGCCTGGAAAACTCTGTTTCCCAATCTACGCAGACTTTAGAACTGGCAGATCCGGTTACCTATATGAAGCTGTATAACGAAGCGTCTATAGGAAGAGGTTTAGCACCGAAATTTTCTCAGAATCAAATCATCAATACCCAGGCAACGGTGAATCAAAGCCCGGGATATAATGAATACGTGTATCCCGCGGTAGACTGGCTGGGTTTATTATTCAAAAAAAGAACCAATACCCAGCGTGCCAATTTAGGGATCAGCGGTGGGGGCGGTGTAGCGAGATATTATGTAGCGGGCTCTTATAGTCTTGATAATGGGGTGTTGAATCAGGATGATAGAAACAACAATGATAATAACGTCAAATTCCGTAATTATCAATTGCGCTCTAACGTCAATATAGACCTGAGCAAAACAACTGAACTGATTGTGCGCTTGTCGGGTAACTTCAGTGAGTACACCGGTCCTCTGGCAACAGATGGTGGTTTTTCCACAGATTTGTACAATATAGCAGTACACACCAGTCCGGTGCTTTTCCCTGCTTTTTTTCCTGCAGATGCGGCAAATGCTAATGCACAACATATTTTGTTTGGCAATGAGGGCTCAACTACGCAAAATTCTATCTTATACAATAATCCCTATGCAGCATTGTTAAGAGGACATAAAAGCTCTTCCGAATCAAGAATGTCTGCCCAGTTTGAAATCAACCAGAAACTGGATTTCCTTACAGATGGTCTGAGCTTCAAATCCATTTTCAGTACCAACAGGTATTCCTATTTCGATTCCCAGCTGGCCTATTCGCCATTTTATTACAGTGTAGGATCTTATGACCGGCAAAGCAATAACTATACGTTGAACTGGCTGAACTCTTCTGTAGCAAACAATGTCCCTAACATTCCGCAGGAATATTTAAGCTATACTGCCGGCACGCCTAATATCAGTACATTTTTATATGCCCAGGCCTCATTGAACTATATCAAAACATTTGGCAACCACAATATCAGCAGTACACTCATCGGAACCAGTCAGCAAACTACTTATAACAATGCAAAAGATCCTAAAACGGATCAGCGAACATTGCAATATTCCCTGCCTTACCGAAATCTGGGACTGGCAGGCCGTTTAACCTACGCTTATAAAAACAAGTATTATGTAGAATCAAACTTTGGCTATAACGGGTCGGAACGCTTCTCTGAAAACCACAGGTTTGGCTTTTTCCCTACTATTGGTGCGGGATGGGTAGTGTCTAACGAGAAATTCTGGGAGGGTTTTACGGGGACTATTGACCGACTTAAACTTCGGGCCAGTTATGGTATAGTCGGTAATGATGCGATCGGTTCACAAAGGTTCTTCTATCAGTCGGACGTCAACCTTAACGGTGGTGGTAACTATGCATCTTTTGGTTATAATAACGGTTCCAGTCGTGAAGGCGTATTTATCAACAGTTATGAAAACCCGAATATTACCTGGGAAACTTCCAGACAAACCAATTTAGCCCTGGAAGCGACGCTGTTCAAAAACATGAATATCATTGCAGAGTTTTACAATAACTACCGCTATGATATTTATATGCAGCGTAAAAATTTACCTACCTCACTGGGACTGGAAGCGATTGATCCAAGAACCGGCTTACCAGATATTGGTGCCAACATTGGTGTAGCCAGGTCAAAAGGGATGGACTTATCCGTGGATTATAAAATGAATATCAATGCGTTCTCCTTTGCTTTGAGAGGAAACTTCACCTTCGCTAAAAACAAATACCTCAATTACGAAGAGCCGCAATATGCGGAAGCTTACCGTTACCAGACCGGACAGGCCATCAGCAGAAACTATGGTTTCATCGCAGAACGCTTATTTGTGGATGATAATGAAGTGGCTAACTCACCGACACAAATTTTCTCCCTTAACGGTAAAGCGCCAAGAGGAGGTGATATCAAATACCGCGATTTAAATAACGACGGTAAAATTGACGGTGCCGATCAGACCTTTATCGGCTTCCCGCAGTCGCCCGAAATTGTATACGGTTTTGGTTTCAGCTCATCTTACAAAAACTTCGATTTATCGGCCTTCTTTACCGGACAGGAGCGCATGACTTTTTTCATCAATCCGCGTAAAGTTAGTCCTTTCGTGCCAAGCGATGAGCAATATATACTCGGTAATACCCAGTTGTTGAAAGATTTTGCAGACAACCACTGGTCGCCAGAAAACCAGGACTTATACGCTTTATATCCAAGGCTTTCTATTACTGCTGCAGATCTGGAGAACAATTACCAAACCAGTACCTGGTGGATGCGTAATGGTCGTTTATTGCGCCTGAAATCTTTAGAAATTGGTTATACCCTGCCTAAACGTGTTTCCAGCAGCATCAAACTCTCTTCCTGCAGAATTTATTTCAACGGATTGAATCTCTTCACCTGGAGTCCTTTCAAAATGTGGGATCCTGAACAGGGAGGTAATGGTTTTGCTTATCCTATACAGAAGGTGTTCAATGTTGGTCTTAACGTGAATTTATAATGAGAACTATGAAATCATATTACAAATATATATGTATCGGGCTACTGGCAGTTTCCAGTTTATCCTGTAAAAAATACCTGGATATTACTCCGGACAATCTGGGTACGCTCGATTATGCGTTCAGAAACCGTAATGAAGCAGAAAATTATCTGTACTCCTGTTATGCCTATCTGCAGCGCCTAAACGATGTGGCTACCAATCCCGGTTTCAGTGCTTCCGGGGAGCTGATTTATTCCAACACGCTTGAACAATACCTGGGATTTAATATCACCGGTTTCAATTTACTGCGTGGCCTGCAAAACTCAGGTAATCCCGGTTTAAATACCTGGGAAGGTACACAAGGCAGTTACAGCATGTTCCGGTCTATCCGGATCTGTAACATCATGCTGGAAAATATAGATAAACCCATAGACTTGGGGGAATCTGAGAAAAAACGCTGGATTGCTGAAGCAAAGTTCCTCAAAGCCTATTATCACTATGTGCTGCTGAGAATGTATGGTCCGATTCCATTGATCAAAACCAATCTGTCCATCTCCAGTACTACAGAAGAAATCAGGGTAAAAAGGTCATCCGTAGATGAATCTGTGAGTTACATTGTTTCCCTGATCGATGAAGCTATTCCGGATTTACCCGCGGCAATTGTGAGTCAGACTACAGAACTGGGCCGTGCCACTTCGGTCATTGCACTTTCGCTGAAAGCAGATGTGCTGGCTACCGCTGCCAGCCCCCTTTTCAACGGTAACCCCGATTATGCCAGCTACAGAGACAAAGACGGCATATCCCTCTTCTCTGCCAGCTATGATGGCAACAAATGGAAACTCGCCGCCGATGCGGCAAAAGCAGCGATCACGGCGGCAGAAACGCAGGGCAACAGACTGTACACTTTTTCTGCTCCGGCTTCTGTAGGCAGGTTGCCAGACTCATTGAAAAGGGAGCTCGACGTACAAAATGCCGTAACGGAGAAATGGGAACTGAATCCGGAAGTGATCTGGGCATCAAACCCCGAATTTAGCTACCAGGGTTTTGCAACGCCAAGATTAACCGATAAATCTGCTGTCAATGCTTTTTCTAATCCGTCTACGTTTTCTGCACCTATCTCTACCCAGGAGTTATTTTACACGGTAAATGGTGTGCCGATCAGTGAAGATAAAACCTGGGATTACCAGGGCAGGAATACGCTTAAAGTAGGCGACGAAGCCAGCCGTTATTATATCAAAGAAGGTTATCAGACCATTAAAGGACATTTTGCCAGAGAATCAAGATTCTATGCAGATCTGGCTTTTGATGGCGGGATCTGGTTTGGTAACGGAAGAATTGACCCGAATAACAATTCACTGCCACTTTACCATGTGCAAGCCAGAGGAAATTCCCTGGCCGGTCCAACAGATAATATCCGTTTAAATATTACGGGCTACTGGCCAAAAAAACTGGTCAGTTATCAATCTGTATATGATGACGGTTTCCAGCCTTCACCTTTCCGTTTACCGATCATCAGACTGGCAGGTTTATATTTGCTGTATGCTGAAGCTTTAAATGAAGCTGAGGGGCCGGTGTCCGAGGTTTTTACCTATATAGACAGGGTGCGTGCACGTGCTGGTTTGCAGGGAGTTCAGGCTGCCTGGTCGGCCTATTCGAGAAATCCAACCAGGTTTTCTTCTAAAGAAGGGATGAGACAGATTATCCATCAGGAAAGAAGAATTGAATTGTGTTTTGAAGCGCAGATTGGCTGGGACTTAAGAAGATGGAAAGAGATGCAAAGTGTGCTGAGTCAGCCGCTGCAGGGATGGAGTGTATACGACAGTGAGGCTATCAATTATTACAGACCCGCTACCAAATTTATCCCGGTATTTGGTACAAGAGATTATCTGTGGCCAATTAAGAATGATCAGTTAATCGTTAATCCCAACCTGGTTCAGAATCCTTACTGGTAGTCACTATTATTAAATCATAACAGACATGGAAATCAAACATAAAAATAGCTATTTGTTATTGCTCATCGCGGTGCTGGCCTGTTTTACTGCCTGCAAGAAAAGCGAAAGCTATAACGATCCTGCCTCTGCCGATATGACCAAGCCCGGAGTGGTGAGTGATATCAAGGTGGATAATTTTAACGGTGGGGCCAACATTACCTACAAACTGCCGGATTCAAAAAACTTGTTATATGTGCTGGCCAGGTACAGCATCAATGGTCAGGTGACCAGAGAAACTAAATCAAGCTACTACTCGGATACGATTAAAGTGGATGGCTTTGCAAAAAAGCAGGCCTATGAGGTGACCCTGTATTCTGTGTCACGGGCCAATGTAAAGTCAGACCCCCTTATAGTACAGGTAAACCCGGAAACCCCGCCCTACCTTTTGCTAAAGCCCACCATAGTAGCAGAAGCTGATTTTGGGGGAATCAAAATTTCAGCAGCCAATACCTCAAAAAATTCCGTAGGCATTATCCTCCTTGAAGTGGATAATACCAATCATTCTGAAATTATTGATCAGCATTACACCGCTGTCAATTCCATCAATTATTCTCTAAGAGGTTACAGTCCGGTGGCCAAAAAATTTGGTTATTATGTGATGGATACCTTTGGTAATATCTCTGATACGACCTACACCACGATCACGCCTTTTTTTGAGACCCTGATGGACAGGACCAAATTTTTCTCTTACCGTCTGGCTACCGACGGGGCGATTGGCTATGGCTGGGATCTTCCTTATTTGTGGGATGGTAAAACGGATGGATCTTCAAACGGATGGCATACCAATCCCGGCGGTACCTTACCTATCGTTGCCACCTTTGGTTTGGGTGTGAGTGCTAAACTGAGCAGGTTTGTCCTCTGGGAAAGACCAGATGGCGGTGATAAGTTTGCTTATGGTCACGGTAATCCGAAGGTGTTCTCCATCTGGGGATCGAACGTGGATGCACCAAGAGATGTGCAATTGCCAAAATCTGCACCTGAGGGGACCGTATTGGGCGACTGGACAAATCTCGGCAACTATAACTATCCTGATCCGCCCTCAGGCCTTAAACCTATTGCGCATACCCCGGCCGATAATGATTTTGTGAAGGCAGGAGTGAGCTTCAATGTGCCGCTCGCCAGTCCTAAAGTCAAATTTATCCGCCTCTCTGTTGAAGGCACCTGGTCCAATGGGAATTTTGCCCATGCAATGGAAATGGCATTTTACGGAGATCCGAGATAGGCGACCAGCCATTAAAGAATAATATCAATTAATATAGAAGATATGAAATCATTATATAAATCATACAGCCTCTTAATTTTCTGCCTGCTGGCATTGCTGATTGGCTGTAGCAAAGATGACCTGGAATTTAAGGATTTCCTCAAGGATGGGGAAAAGATTTATCCCGGACGTGTATCTGCCATTGTGCCTAAACCAGGTAACCTGAGGGTGGGCCTGTGGTTTAGTCCCAATCCCGATCCAAGTGTTACAAAATATGTGATCTACTGGAATAACAAGGTCGACTCTATGGTGGTCAACGCCCTGAGTAACCGTCCGCAGGATACAGTAAAGGTTATTATTCCCGGCTTAAATGAAATTGCTTACAGCTTTGTGGTATACTCGCTCGATGCCGCAGGGCATCGGTCTATTCCGATAGAACTGCCTAATGTAAGAATCTATGGACCGCTATATCAGGGCGGTTTATTGAACAGGCCATATAATGCGTCAAATCCTTCAGCACTGAATGACGACGGTTCATTGACTTTGAATTTCAATACACCAGATACGATTAATGTAAACACGGTCATCAGATACACCAATACTGCTAATGCTGCGGTAGAAAAGGTTTTGCTGCCAAGAGATACCGCTGTTATACTTCCCGGCTATAAAACAGGAAGCGAAGTACTGTATAAATCAGCCTATATTCCTGGCAGGGGAGCTATCGATACTTTTTATGTTTCCGCTTTCAGTACTTTTCCGGCCTATGTTTACCGCGATGTGCAGTGCGATAAGTCGCTCATGAAAGCAGTGTCCCTCCCGCATGATGTTTATGCCGATTTTGACACCAGTTTTGATAAGCTATGGGATGGCAGTGTGGGGCCGCAGGGATATCCTAACATTTTCCACAGTAACGGCAGTACCTTACCTCATCACTTTACATTCGACCTTGGAAAGACCTATCGCAATCTTGTAACCATAGAAGAAACAGGCAGGAACCAGTCGCACAACCCGATTGAGTTCGAGGTATGGGGCATCAATGACCTGACTGGTGCGGCTACCACTTTAGCCTCCAATGATCCGGGATGGAAAGCAGAATCCCTTGCAAAAGGATGGGTGCTGCTCAAGGATGCGTTAAGAACAGACGATGGGCAGGCAGCGCTGAAGTTTGACCTGGTCAGTAATCCGCCGCCAGTCCGCTATATCAGGATCAGGGTGAAAAAAGTGGCTTCCGGGGATTCGAGTTACAGCAATATCAGCGAACTTACCTTCTGGAACAGACAATAGCAAAACAGCCATAGCACTTTTAGAACGAACATATAACGCTGAATAAGAAAAAAATCAGCAATAAGATACCAAAGATATGATACAAAAGAGCACGACCAGAGATGTGCGTTACCCGCTGGGAAAAGGTGCAGGCAGTGATGCTATCCACCGCGACCCGGTATATTCTTATGCCGTAACCTATTTACATGACGATAATGGCCATACAGGAACAGGCTTTGCTTTCACCCTTGGTGAGGGCAATGACCTGGTGTGTAAAGCCGCGCAGTTTTATGCCGATCAGCTCAGGGGCATGGACATAGAAGAACTGATGGCCGATTTTGGCAATACCTTCAACAGGTTTTCCAATGAGCAGCAGTTCCGTTGGCTTGGGCCTCATAAAGGTGTGGTGCACCTTGCCCTTGCCTCGGTAACCAATGCCTGTTATGACCTTTGGGCAAAAAAAAGAGGTGTTCCGCTGTGGAAACTGCTCATCGACCTGAGTCCGGAACAACTGGTGAATACTCTTGATCTGTCTTATCTTGAAGATGAGCTGACCAGGGAGCAGGCCCTGCAACTGCTGCGGGAGAATGCCGGCGGCGCTTTTGCCAGACAAGGCATCCTTACTCAGGGATATCCCGGATATGATACTTCCATCGGCTGGTTCAACTATACAGATGAAAAGATCAGGGAAAACGTATTGCGCGCTGTGGGAGAGGGCTATACCGCTATGAAACTGAAAGTAGGGTCTGCCGAGGCCGAACGCGATATTCGCCGTGCACAACTGGTTCGAGAAACCACGGGCGACCAGGTGAAAATTATGCTGGATGCCAATCAGCAATGGACGCTGCCACAGGCGATAAAGATCTGCGGACAGCTGCAGTCGATGAACCCCTACTGGATCGAGGAACCCACACATCCTGATGATATCCTCGGGCACCAGACCCTGGCTAAAGCCATTGCGCCGACAAAATTAGCTTTGGGAGAACATGTGCCCAACCGCATTATCTTTAAGAATTACCTGCAGACCGGCGCTGCCGGATTTATACAAGTGGATGCCGTTCGCGTAGGCGGCGTCAGTGAATTTATTACTGTCAGCCTCCTTTGCCGGAAATTCGGGATTCCTGTTGTTCCGCATGTTGGTGATATGGGACAACTGCACCAGCACCTGGTTTTGTTTAACCACATCAGCCTGGGTCACGAAGCTTTATTCCTGGAACAGATTCCGCACCTGCAGCAACATTTCGTTCATCCTGTACAAGTTAAAAACGGAGTTTATCTGACTCCACAGGAAGCCGGGAGCAGCTGCGACCTTAAATTATAAAACCTATTTTAGTATAAGCCGAAACCTGAAATGATACAAACGACCGACCTGCTGATAAGTATATTTTATATTGCCGCGATTTTACTGATCGGATTGTGGGTAGGTATCCGCCACCGCCGCAAAAGTAAAGCAGGTGCTGCCAGCCAGTATTTCCTGGCCGGTAAATCACTCCGCTGGCCCGCAATTGGCCTGGCTTTATTCGCGACCAACATCTCTACCGTACACCTGGTCAGCCTTGCACAAAGTGGTTTTGACACGGGGCTGCTCAACGGAAATTTTGAATGGATGGCTGCTTTTACCCTCATCCTGCTGGCCTTGTTTTTTGTTCCTTTTTATATCAAGTCCGGCGTAGCTACCCTGCCCGATTTCCTCGAGAAAAGATATGACAGGTCCAGTCGCGACTGGCTAACCTTCGTTTCCATCCTTTCGGCCATCATTATCCATATTGCTTTTTCCATGCTGGCCGGGGGGATAGTGCTCAAGACACTCTTCGGTGTTAACCTCTATATCAGCGTCATTGTGATCTGCCTCATTACCGCAATTTATACCATTGTTGGCGGCTTAAAAGCAGTAGTGGTGACCGAGTCTATTCAGACCATCGTGCTGCTTACCGGTGCAACTGTCATCTGCGTAGCTACCTATCACCGCATGAATGGATGGCAAGCCATGCTCGATGTGCTTACACAAACAAATCACAGGGATAAACTCCATATGCTGCGGCCACACGGTGATCCTGGAGGCATGCCCTGGTACGCTGTGTTTTTAGGTTATCCAGTACTTGGCATCTGGTACTGGTGTGCTGATCAGACCATCGTTCAGCGGGTACTTGGTGCTAAAGATGAAAACCATGCCCGTGTAGGCGTGCTCTTCTGCGGATTTATCAAAATCCTGCCGGTATTTATTTTTATCCTGCCCGGCCTTTTCGCCTATACGTTGGCGCAGTCCGGAAAATTAGACCTCTCTGCAATTACGACCATGAGCGCGACAGGTGAAGCGGTGGTAGACAGTAAAGGAATTTATACACTGATGATTACCCAATTGCTGCCCAGCGGTTTAATCGGTGTGCTTGTCGCTGCATTGCTTTCCGGTTTAATGAGCCAGGTATCCGGTGCACTGAATTCCATTTCTACCATGGTCAGCTACGATATTTACGCCCGCTATAAACCCGGAATGAGCGATCAGCAGCTGGTCAGGGTCGGCAAGATTGCTGCGGGTATAGCCCTGGTGTTCTCGCTTTTCTTACTTCCGCTGCTCAATCAGTATGAAAGTATCTTCAACGGATTAAATGATATCATTGCACATATTGCTCCTCCGATCACCTGTGTATTTTTACTTGGTGTGTTCTGGAAAAAAGCTTCTGCTGCGTCGGCCAGACTCACTTTATGGTTAGGGTCTGGTCTCGGCGCGGCTGTCTTTATTATCAATAAAACCTTTAGCCATACGGTAATGGCCCAGATTCCTTTTCTGATGGTAGCTTTTTATCTTTTCTGTGCCTGCCTGGTTTTGCAAGTGATCTTTTCCTATATATATCCTGTGCAGCATAGCAAAGAAAGCAGCACACTGTACTGGACTTCCTTTCGTGAACCCTTGCAATCACCCGGATGGAAAAGTATTGGCAATTACAAAGTACTGTCGCTCTTGCTTTTCCTGGTCATGGCCACCCTGTTTTATATTTTTAAATAGCTCCCAAATATTCCAATCATGTTACTAAAAGATAAAGTTATATTCCTTACAGGCGGGTCAAAAGGCATAGGTTTTGAATGTGCTAAAAAGTATGCTGAAGCCGGTGCCAAAGTAATGATTGTATCTAATGATGCCCCTTCTTTGGCAACGGCCCTTTCCGAACTGGGGGAGAGCCATAGTGCTGTATTCTGTGATATCTCCAATGCTGAAGACGTAGCCAATGCCATTGATTATACGCTCCTGACCTATGGAAAGATAGACGTGATCCATAACAATGCAGGGATTGCCCATCCTTCTAAACCACTTCATGAAACCGGGGCGGATGAATGGGATCACTTATTTAATACCAACCTCAAAGGGATTTACCATACCACAAAATCTGGCCTCAACGCATTAATTCATTCTCAAGGTTGTATATTGAACACCAGTAGTCTTGTAGGAGAAATAGGGCAGGAGAACCATGCCGTCTATGCTGCAACTAAGGGCGCGGTGAATGCCCTGACCAAGTCGATGGCTCTCGATTATGCCAGACACAAAATCAGGGTGAACGCGGTTGCGCCTGCCGGGGTGTGGACGCAAATGCTGGAGGACTGGGGCAGGGAGCAGGACGATGTGGCCGGAATCAGGAAATATCTCGACGGCATCCATGCATTAGGTTACTGCCCTTCGGGCGATGTGATTGCCGACGTCTGTGTTTTCCTGGTCTCCTCACAAGCCAGATTTATCACCGGTGTGATCATGCCCGTTAGTGGCGGTGCAGAGCTGGGTTACAGAAGAACAAATGAATAACCATATATAAACACACAAATGAACATGTTGAAGAAATTTTTCCTCTTTTCTACCTTGCTGATTCCCTTATTTACTATTCATAGTTACGCACAGCAGCCCTTAAAACTCTGGTATAACCAGCCCGCAAAAATATGGGAAGAAACACTGCCTTTAGGGAATGGCCGCTTAGGCATGATGCCCGATGGAGGAGTGCTCACCGAGAAAGTAGTCTTAAATGATATCACCCTATGGTCGGGCGCACCCCAGGATGCCAATAACTATAACGCCTATAAAAGTCTGCCGCAAATCAGGAAACTCATTCTGGAAGGTAAAAACGATGAGGCGCAGGATTTGGTTAACCGCGACTTTATCTGTACTGGTCCCGGTTCCGGCGGCGTGAACTACGGCTGTTTTCAGTTACTCGGCGATCTGCAGCTCGATTTTAGCTATCCCGGCATCGCTGCTGGAGCCGTTAAAGCAGAAAAATATTACCGAGAACTTTCCCTGAATGATGCCATCGCTAAAAGCGTTTATACTGTTAACGGAGTAACCTATACCAGGGAATACCTGACCAGCTTTGATGACGATGTGAGCATTATCCGCCTAACCGCTGATAAAGCCGGACAGCTGAATTTCAAAATATCTTTGTCGCGCCCCGAAAGATCACAAACCAGCGTTTCCGGACAGGAATTACAATTGTCTGGTCAGCTTGACAATGGCATTGACGGTAAAGGTATGCGCTATCTCAGTAAAGTGAAACCCCTGTTAACCGGCGGTACCTTAAGCACAGATCAAAATTCACTCGTTGTGAAAAATGCGAGTGCTGTCCTCCTTTTTATTGCTTCCGGTACCGATTTCAAAAACAAGGACTTCATCGCCAAAACTACACAGCAGTTAAATGCCGCAGTGAAAAAGAACTTCACCCTGCAAAGACAGAACCACATCAGGAATTACCAGAAAATGTTTAACAGGCTTAGTCTGAACATAGGTGATAACCTGATAACAAGTGTAGCCACAGATCAGCGACTCACAAATTTCCATGCCAATCCTAAAGCAGATCCGGGCTTTCCCGTTTTGTTTTATCAGTATGGCCGTTACCTCAGCATCAGCAGTACACGCGTCGGTCTATTGCCACCAAACCTGCAGGGACTCTGGGCAAATCAGATCCATACCCCCTGGAACGGCGATTATCACCTCGATGTGAATATCCAGATGAACCAGTGGCCCGTAGAGGTCAGCAATTTATCAGAATTAAACCTGCCCCTTGCAGCGCTTGTAAGCGGAATGGTTAAACCCGGAGAACGTACGGCAAAAGCCTATTACAATGCCGATGGCTGGATTGCACATGTAATTACCAATGTATGGGGATTTACAGAGCCCGGTGAAAGTGCTTCCTGGGGGGCTTCCAATGCAGGTTCTGGTTGGTTATGTAATAATTTGTGGGATCATTATGCCTTCAGCAATGACAAAAACTATCTGAAAAGCATTTACCCGATTTTAAAAGGATCTGCACAGTTTTACAGCAGTGCGCTGATTAAAGATCCGGAAACAAACTGGCTCGTTACGGCACCATCGGTGTCGCCCGAAAATACATTTTACCTGCCAAACGGTAAAACCGCAAGTATCTCTATGGGGCCGACTATCGATAACCAGATTGTGCGTGAATTATTTACCAATGTGATCAATGCCTCAGCAACATTAGGCCTTGATGCTACCTTCAGAGCAGAATTAAAAGAAAAACTGAAATCCGTTCCGCCAGCTGGTGTGATCAGCAAAGACGGCAGAATTCAGGAGTGGATTAAAGACTACAAAGAAACAGAACTGCAGCACAGGCATATTTCCCATTTATATGGCTTATATCCGGCAGCATTAATTACCACCAGTGAAACACCCGCACTTGCCGAAGCTGCAAAAAAGTCCCTCGAGGTAAGAGGAAACGATGGACCGAGCTGGTCTATCGCTTACAAACTCCTGTTCTGGGCCAGGCTGCATGATGGTGAACGTTCCTATAAACTGCTGACAGAATTATTAAAACCTACCACAAAAACAGACATTAACTATGGTGCTGGTGGCGGGATCTACCCGAACCTGTTATCCGCCGGTCCCCCTTTCCAGATTGACGGTAATTTTGGAGGTACTGCCGGGATTGCAGAAATGCTGATTCAGAGTCATGAAGGCTATATCGAATTACTCCCTGCTATACCAGAAAACTGGAAGGCTACCGGTACGGTAAAAGGTTTAAGAGCAAGAGGCAATTTTACCATAGATATGAGCTGGAAAAATGGTAAGATTGTGAACTACAAAGTCGTTTCTTCCAACCCGCGAAAAGTGAAAATGAAGATCAATGGAGAACTGAAAGAAGTCATGGCTGGTAAAGCTTTATAAAAAATATAATGAATTACAAGATGATGAATTTATTTAAAATGAGTGCGATTCTACCAGTTTTACTGGCAGGAAGCCTACAGGCTAAAGTCAAATTGCCCACTGTATTTAGCGACCATATGGTGTTGCAACAGCAAAGCAATGTGGGTGTATGGGGTTGGGCAGATCCGGGGAAGACCATTGAAGTGACCAATACCTGGAGCAAGAAATCCTATAAAGTGAAAGCAGGGAGTGCCGGCGACTGGAAAATCAGTATGGCTACACCTAGTTTTGGTGGTCCCTATGCCATTACCATTTCTGATGGAGAGCAAACGGTCTTAAAAGATATCCTGATAGGTGAAGTATGGGTATGTTCAGGCCAATCCAATATGGAGATGCCTTTAGCCGGCTGGGGGAAAATTGACAATTACCAGGAAGAGATCAAAGCCGCAAATTATCCTAACATCAGGTTGCTGCAGGCGGTACATGTAACCAGTAATATTCCACTGCAAGATGCAAAAGTAACCAACAACGGCTGGACGGTTTGTAACCCGGAATATGTAGCGGAGTTCTCTTCCACGGCCTACTTTTTTGCGCGGGAAGTATTTCAAAAAACAGGGATTCCTATTGGCCTGATTCACACTTCATGGGGCGGGACGATCGCTGAGGCATGGACCAGCAGGAATACGCTGAAAAATATGGCCGACTTTGCCGAGGCCAGTGCCGCAATTGAGAACGAAGCAAAAGTCAATGATAGTCGTACAGATGCCCAAAAGATAGCCGAATGGCAAAACCTGATTCTCAAAAAAGATGCAGGATACACCAATGGGAAACCATCATGGGCAGCTGTGTCTGTAGACGATAAATCATGGAAACATATGGCGCTGCCTGTGTTATGGGAAGAAGCTGGTCTGCCGGATTTTGACGGGATCGTCTATTTCAGAAAAACTGTTACCATCCCCGCTTCCTGGGCAGGAAAATCCGTGACCCTTAATCTGGGCGCTATAGACGATGATGATATTACTTTTTTAGACGGTGAAAAGATTGGCGAAACCACTGGATATAATGTGCCCCGGGTTTACCAGATTCCCGGAGATAAAGTAAAAGCAGGAACACACGTGCTCACTGTCCGGGTATTTGACGGCAGCGGTGGCGGTGGGATTTACGGAGAGAAAGATGTACTGTCACTAAAATCTGCCACAGGTGAGCAGATTTCTTTAGCTGGCGACTGGGCTTACCAGATCGGCATGAACCTGAAAGATGCAGGTCCTTCTCCCGCATCAAACCAAAGTGCCAACAGACCTACTGTTTTGTTCAATGCGATGATCAATCCTTATCTCAACTATACGATCCGTGGTGCCATCTGGTACCAGGGAGAAAGTAATGCCGATCGTGCGCAGCAGTACCAGACCCTTTTCCCGGCCATGATTCAGGACTGGAGAAAACACTGGAACCTCGGCGACTTCCCTTTTTACTTTGTACAGCTCGCCAATTATATGAAACCTGAAGCGCAGCCTGTACCTTCTGCCTGGGCAGAGTTGAGAGATGCACAACTGAAAACATTGACCCTGCCCAATACCGGCATGGCCGTTACGATTGACATCGGTAATCCTGCAGATATCCACCCTAAAAATAAACAGGAGGTTGGTCGCAGGTTAGCTTTAATTGCCCTTGCAAAAAATTATAAAAAAGATATTCCTTATTCGGGCCCGCTCTTTAGTGCTCAAAAAGTGGAAGGCAGTGTGATACGGTTGAGCTTTAAACATACCGAGGACGGTTTAAAAGCCAAAGACGGCGCTTTAAAAGGTTTTGCCATTGCAGGAGCCGATCAGCATTTTTATTGGGCAACAGCTACCATAGCAGGCAACGAGGTAGTATTGAGCAGTCCGGATGTAAAAACACCTGTAGCTGTAAGATATGGCTGGGCAAATAGTCCCGGGTGCAACCTTTATAACGGTGCCGGCCTGCCTGCCAGTCCTTTCAGGACAGATACCTGGGCTGGTGTTACCGACGGCAAAAAGTAGGAGATAAAAACAATTTATACAGCCTTCCTGTTAGCCCTATCATTTGGTTATCCCGAGCGTATGTATAAATTGTTTTTCCTTGTTCCCTTTTTATTCCTTTATCAGACTAGTTTCGCCCAGTTTACTGACAGTACCAATTACGTGGTCAATTACTCCTCCACAGGATCATTAAACAATACCAATGATGGCAAATCTTACCTGTTGAATAATGGATTGAAATTTGGTGTCAGGAAAAAGTCGGTCAGCCTCAATTTCAATAACAAATGGATTTACGGGAAGCAGAACAGGCAGCTGACCAATAACGATTTCTCCTCTTCATTAGATTTTAATCTTTATAAAACGCTGCCCCATTTCTTTTACTGGGGGCTCGTGAATTACAATACCAGCAAGTCTTTGAAAGTTAATAACCAATTACTTGCAGGGGCGGGTATTGCTTACAGTATTTACGACAGGGAAGATGCCTATCTCAATATCAGTGACGGCATCTTATTTGATAGCAGTGACCTTACGTTAGATAACGAGATCAGGGACGTTTATCATACTTACAGAAACTCTTTGCGTTTATCCTTCAGGTTTGTGATCAGCAAGATTATCATTGTGAATAGTTCCTCTTACTTTCAAAGCTCATTCAGCAATGGGAGTGATTATATAATGAAATCTGATTCTTCTCTTGCTTTTAAAGTGAACAAATGGCTAAGTTTGACGACTGCTTTTAATTTTAACAGGGTGGCCAGGACTGACAGGCAAAATTCGTTGCTGAGTTATGGGTTGAGTTTTGAAAGGTACTTCTAGCTTGATATTATTTGTGTATAAATAACTTGTTGATATAGTTTGTTTTACACTCTTGAGTTCGGATGGATTTAGTGAATTTCGAATCATTACAGAACCAACTTCTTCATCAACATATAGTGTTGCTTAGCAAATTCCTTACTATTTTTCACCTTAATATCATTTTCATCATCAGCAATATAAAACACATGTATCCCATTTTTATAGATATGTTTGAAGCTGATATAATTTCTAACCCGCACTGACTGATCCTTCTTTTTATAAGATAGCATAACAGCGTGGAAGCTATTAGCGTCTTGCTCTACAACCTTAAAATTAAAAGGTTTTCCTGCAAGATAGCGCTTCATATCAAAATCAGATTCAGGAGCTTTGATCAATACCAGTTTAGCATCGTAAAAACTTTCAGACAGACTTGTCAGTTCTATTTTAAATAGCTTATTGTTTTTTGCGAGTGTTCCTGCTTTCAATTTATCAAAGGTGTCTTTATAAAAAGAGCCGTCTTCTGCTATTTCAAAGTTTTTTGGTAGAGTAGCAACCAACTTACCATAGGAATCAGGTAAATTATAACTTACAGTTGACGCATTTTGAGCTGTCTTCCAATCCGGATCTATTTTATAGTTTTTTGCGTAAACTTCGAATGCTTCAGTCTTAGTTTTAAGGTAAGCAGATTCGTCTTCTATTTCTTTTTTATATTCTGCCGCTGTCAGCTTCTGGTAATGAAGTACAAATCTATTGTCATCGGATAAGGTCCCCAGAAAATTAAAATTGATCTGAAGGGATGCTCCGCTAATGGATATATCGGTAATAGTGTCTATCAATTTGCCAGCATCGCTCTCTTCTTCGGCATCAAAACGACGATAACTGAAGGATTGGAGTGTATCTATTTGTATATCTCTTTTTGTAGGAAAATCAAGATGAAACGAATTACCATCTTTAATGACGTACTGAAAATCAGTCAGTAAATCTGAAATATAATCAGGAGTAGCCCCATGCATCGGCTCCTTGTTTTTTTTGTTAAAAGTAGTAGCTTTCCAGTAAGTCTTTTCCTGGCTACAGCCAGCTGTAGAAAAAAGAACGCTTAGGATAAAAACAAGTCCAGTTAGATTTTTAGAGAGGATTAATTTTTGCATGAATTGAATATCTACGATTCTTAATCAAATATCTTGCCTTAAAATTTAATCTGAGTAATTTCTTACTTCACCTCCTTCAAAGGCCTCCGCAAAAAGAAGTACTCCCCCATATGCTCCTGGTACTCCTTAAAACTGTCAGAACTATTGATCCCTTCAGGAATGACCTTAAACTCCTCAGGAGTGATATACTTCCAGGTTACGCCATTAGACTCTTCGAGAGAAAGAACCTCAATAGGAAAGTTCATGACAAATTCATTCAGGAATTCTTCCTTCCCGGCTGTCCATTGTGTGGTGCTGCCCAGATTGCGTGGCCAGACATAGAGTTTATGGGCTTCGAGTATCTTTCCGTTTTCATCGATAAAAGAAGATTGCTTCAGGATCAGGTCGCTCAGTTTAACATGAATCACATCGCCTTCAAATTCGCTATCTTTTTCGATAATAGCGATAGCTTCAGCGCTAAAATAGGGTACACTAGCACCTTCTTCCTGAACTATTGTCAGTGCGCCGGTAAAAACATATTTCCCTTTTTTTAATAAGTTGATACTGTGACCTGTTTTATCTACTGCTATCGCCATGTTTAAATCTTATTTGGTAAAACTACTCAATAATCGGGCTTAAAATTGGAAATTGATGACAAAAGATCATCAGAATTAATAAACCTTGCATATTTTTTGCTGTTGTTGAGATAGATTATAAGAATCATTTGACAAATGAATATTGACAAAAAAAAACTAGTTATTGTTGGTGGTGGCTTTGCAGGTGTAAACCTGGCGAAAAAATTAGCTGACAACGACGCTTTTGAGATCATACTGGTCGACAAAAATAACTATAACTTCTTTCCTCCGCTAATTTATCAGGTGGCTACGGGTTACCTGGAAACTTCTAATATCAGCTATCCCTTCCGCAAGCTTTTCCGTGGTAAAAAGAACTTTACGTTCAGGATGGGCGAACTGGAAGAAGTAGTGCCTGCAGAGAAAAAACTGATCCTCTCTACGGGAGAAATCAGCTATGATTACCTGGTATTTGCGACGGGATGTATCACGAATTACTTCGGAATGGAAAGTGTTCAGGAAAACTCCATCCCGATGAAAACGGTATCTGATGCACTATCCATGCGGAATACTTTGCTGGAGAGATTGGAACAGGCCTCGAGGGAAACTGATCCGGCTATCCGCAAAAAACTGCTGACGGTAGTAGTTGCCGGGGGCGGACCAACGGGAGTAGAGATTTCGGGGATGTTTGCGGAGATGAAGAAAAATATCATCGCCAAAGATTATCCGGAATTGAAAGGTGCGAATGGTGGAATCTTTCTGGTAGATGGCTTAAAGTCTGTACTGGCACCAATGAGCGAGAAATCGCAGAAATATACGCATGACATGCTGACTAAGATGGGTGTGCAGATCAGGCTGAATAGCATGGTGAAAGATTTTATTGATGATACGGTACATTTTGCAAATGGCGATACGATAGAAACCAAAAACCTGATCTGGGCAGCGGGCGTAACGGCAATCGTTTTTAAGGGTTTACCGGAAGAGGCGTATGGAAGAGGCAAAAGAATGGTGGTTGATGCGTATAATAAGGTAATTGGTCAGGAAGATATCTATGCAATTGGGGATACGTGTTTGCAGACTACGGATGCAGCTTTTCCACAAGGGCACCCGCAGGTAGCACAGGTAGCGATACAGCAGGGACAGAATTTAGGAAAGAACCTGCTTAAAGCTTTGCGCAACGAAACGCCGGCACCTTTTAAATACCATGATAAAGGTTCAATGGCAATCATCGGCAGGAACAAAGCTGTGGCGGAATTACCTAAGCCTAAGCTATTCTTTAGTGGTTTTATCGCCTGGGTAATGTGGTTGTTTATCCACCTTTTATCGCTGATCAATTACAGAAACAGGATCAAAACCTTGTACAACTGGACAATTGCTTATTTTACAAAGGATCAGGCATTGCGATTCATTGTACGCCCGGCAGCAAGAAAAGAGAGAAAGACACTGGAAACGCAAAAGGTATAGCGAAAAAAGAAGACATAACGGTAAGCTGAGGCAGGAGACCTGAAATTTACAATTCTAAGGCAAATTATATTTGGTTAGACTGGGCAGGGTAGTGTTTAACTATTACATTTGTTTTTATGGATGATTTCTTCGCTGCACGACTCCAAATGGCCTTTTCACTGGGCTTCCACATTGTTTTCTCCTGTATAGGAATGGTGATGCCCTTCTTTATGTGTACGGCCCACTATATCTGGTTAAAAAAGAAAAAGACGGTTTACCTGGACGTAACCAAAGCCTGGAGCAAAGGGGTAGCGATCTTTTTTGCTACGGGTGCAGTTTCCGGAACGGTACTGTCTTTTGAACTGGGGCTGCTGTGGCCAAAGTTTATGGAACATGCAGGGCCGATCTTCGGGATGCCTTTCTCGCTGGAAGGAACTGCATTTTTTATTGAGGCGATAGCGCTTGGTTTTTATCTCTATGGCTGGAACCGCTTTAATCCTTGGTTCCACTGGTTCACGGGAGTAGTAGTCGGGGTAAGTGGTTTACTATCGGGCATCCTGGTGGTAGCGGCAAATGCGTGGATGAACAGCCCCTCAGGTTTTGATTTTGTAAATGGACAATACCTGAATATAGACCCCGTCAAAGCGATGTTTAATGCGGCCTGGTTTTCGCAGGCACTGCACATGTGTGTAGCGGCTTTTGTATCTACGGGTTTTGCAGTAGCAGGTGTGCATGCGCTGATGATCTTAAGGCGCAAAAATGTATTTTTTCATAGTAAAGCTTTTAAAATTGCTGCGGTATTCGCGACGGTTGCGGCCTGTTTACAGCCCATCAGCGGGGATATCTCTGCAAAGGATGTGGCGGAAAGGCAGCCGGCAAAACTGGCAGCGATGGAAGCACATTTTCATACGGAGAAGGGCGCGGGACTGTTGATCGGGGGCATCCCGGATACAGCGACACAAACGGTTAAGTACGGACTCAAAATACCGAAGGCGCTGAGTTTTATGGCGACGGGTAATTTTAATGGGGAAGTGAAAGGACTGGATCAGATTCCTAAAAAGGACCAGCCGCCTGTAATGGTCACGCATTTTGCGTTCCAGATCATGGTGGGATTGGGAATGGCCATGCTGGGAATTGCGCTGCTGTATTTCCTGGCGCTGTGGAAGAAAAAGAAATGGCTGGAAACTAAATGGCTGCTCAAATTATTCGTCATCGCTACACCAATGGGTTTTATTGCACTGGAAGCAGGATGGACAGTGACGGAGGTAGGCCGGCAACCCTGGATTATCTATGGGGTAATGCGAACGGCTGATGCAGTAACGCCTATGCCGGGCATCGCTTATTCTTTCTACTTATTTACAGCGGTTTATATTTCCCTGGCAGTAATTGTGAGTCTGCTGTTATTCAGACAGATCACGATGGTAGACAAATTGTATGATTCTTCCACAAATGATAAAAACAACAGCTTATGATATATGTAGTGATCGTTTTTTTGTGGACAGCTATATTGTTATATATTTTGCTGGGTGGTGCTGATTATGGCGCTGGAATAATTGAATTGTTTACCTCACGTGCAAACAGGCAAAGGACACGCAAAACAATGTATGAGGCGATAGGCCCCGTATGGGAAGCCAACCACATGTGGCTGATTATTGTGATTGTGATCTTATTTGTGGGTTTTCCGAAGATTTATACAACGGTTTCCATTTACCTGCACATCCCGCTGGTGATGATGTTATTGGGGATTATCGCAAGGGGAACGGCATTTGTGTTCAGGAATTATGATGCAGTTAAGGACGACATGCAAAAGGTGTATACACCGATATTTGTCATTTCGAGTGCGGTAACGCCTTTTTTCCTGGGGATCATTGCAGCAAGTGCGGTATCGGGACAGATTGATTTGCAGGCGCATGATTTCCTGTCGGCCTACATCTTTAGCTGGCTGAGCTGGTTCTCGGTGACAGTAGGACTCTTCACGGTAGCGATCTGTGCGTATCTGGCAACGGTTTTTATTATTGGCGAAGCGGATGATGAGGCGGACAGGCTACTGTTTACGCGGAAAGCAAGGCGGATGGTATTTGTGGTTATGGGGGCAGGTGCACTGGTATTTGTGGCTGCATCTATTGAGGGAATCCCTTTGTTAAGCTGGATCTTCAATAATATTTTAGGGATTCTGGCAATCATTTCGGCAAGTATTTCGCTGGTGATCATGTTTTTTATGCTGAACAAAAACAGGCCGGGATTATTACGCATCCTTGCAGGTTTCCAGGTCACGATGATCTTATTTGCAGCAACATACAGCCATTTTCCTGATATCGTAATGCTCAAAGGAGGACCTAATTTGTCTTTACTGACACACCAGGGACAATATAAGGCAATTGAAAGTCTGGCTTATGCGTTACTGATTGGTAGTGTATTTATTTTGCCTGCATTGGTTTACCTGATCTACAGCTTTCAGAAAAAGAAGAGCAGCATCAGCGGGCATGACTGATCGCCCTGAGGGCATTTGAAGAGATAGCATATTTAAAAGATTTTACGAAAAGAATAACATGGAAGAATCCAATTTTTTAAGACTGAGCAAACTGACTGAGGGAGATTACGAAGGATTTTTATACGATTGTGATGGTACACTGGCAGATAACATGCCTGCGCATGCAGAAAGTTACGTGGAAGTGGCCAAAGGATATAATGTAATGATGGATCCGGCAATTATTGATGAGCTTGCAGGATGGCCGATTGCAAATGTAGTGGCAGAACTGAATGTGAGATACAAATCAACGATGGATCCTGAAGAGTTCAGAACGCGAAAGGCAGCTGTTTTTGCAGAACGTTTTATTGAGCATGTACAGCCGATTGATTATGTAGTGGAACACCTGAAAGCGAATGCGGGAAAGGTGAAGATTGCAGTGGTTTCTGGGGGCGACAGGGTAGCGGTAGAACGTACGCTGGAGATCATCGGGGTAAGCGAATTAGTGGAAGTACTGGTATGTGCAGGTGAGACAGAAAGGGGTAAACCTTATGCTGACCCTTTCCTGAAAGCTGCAGAATTGCTTGGGGTAAACCCACAGAAATGCCTGGTTTTTGAGGACGGCAATCCGGGAACACAGGCGGCAGAAGCAGCAGGCATGCACTGGGTGCGCATCGACCAGTTTAAATTTGGTTAAGTTTGCTGATCTATCAGGCTGCGGGTGTTTGCTGGTATGATGTTTAAATATCATTACATAAAGATACACCAACATCTTGCTGTCTAGATATACAGATATAAATATATAATGAAAAGATCGGGAACAGCAGATTTGCCTTTGCACTATGGCCATATACCTAAATGGCTGTCTGAGCGTATGTCCCGGTTAGGCTTCCCGATTACAGAAGCAATAATTGAAGAATATGGAACGGCAGAGGTTTTACGGCGATTAAGTGACCCCTTCTGGTTCCAGAGTCTGGGTGCTGTAATGGGGATGGACTGGCACTCGTCTGGCATCACAACTTCGGTAATGGGTGCTTTAAAGAGTGCAATCAATCCGCATGCGAAAGAACTGGGGCTCTACATGTGTGGAGGCAAAGGGAAATCATCACGGCAGACCCCACAGGAACTGCTTTTTTATGCGGAGAAAAATGGCCTGGATGGCGATGCACTGGTGAGGTGCAGTAAGCTAAGTGCAAAAGTGGACAATACTGCGGTACAGGATGGTTTCCAATTGTACATGCATAGTTTTGTGGTGAGTACGGAAGGACTGTGGACGGTGGTGCAGCAGGGCATGCAGGATGGTACTTCTACGGCACGACGTTACCATTGGCATTCTGCAGGGATGACTTCCTTTGTAGAAGATCCGCATACCGCAATTTGCGGAGTGAACCAGGGAGCTATTCTGAACATGGCAGCAAAGGCAGCTTCGCCGGCGCGCCAAGCGGTTTTGGCGATGGGAAAAGAAGATCCTTCGCGCATGCTGGCAGAAGTGCAGCACCTGGTTTTACCGAAGCATCACGAAGTGAAAGCAAAGGATGTAGACCTGAAGCGATTGGGCGCGATGTTATGGCTGACGCATGAAAAACAGCCGGCAGATTTTGAAGAGTTGCTGCTCTTGCAGGGAATGGGACCAAGAACACTGCAGTCTATGGCGCTGGTCAGCGAAATCATTTATGGTACCCCGTCGCGGTTCAAAGATCCTGCGCGTTTTTCTTTTGCACATGGTGGAAAGGATGGTCACCCTTTTCCGGTACCGATTAAAGTTTATGATGAAACACTGTCAGTTTTGTCTAAGGCGATTGGAAAGGCTAAAGTGGGAGAATCGGATAAATTAGAGGCTGTTCGCAAATTGAGTGAACTTTCGCGGCAGGCCGAGAAAGATTTTACAGTAAATGAACATGCGGAGGCAAACTTTGAGGAACTGCTTGAGCGGGAACGGAATGCGTCCTGGCAGTATGGGGGTAAAACGATTTTTGGTGATGCAAAGCCACCGAAGGATAGCCAGCTGAAATTATTTTAGTTCATTATTTTTCTACCTTTAAAAATTAAATGTCTTGTTGCGGGCCGTTTTTAGCGGCTGGCAACGTCAAATTGAATCAAAGAGCAAATGAAACAAATTTATCTACTGGCGTTACTTTTCCCGTTCGGATCGGGACTGATGGCGCAGCAAAAACAATTGTCGGCTACCGTATTCACGACCGCTAAGGGTTCTGATCTTCGCCTGTCGAAAAACGGCAGTCTGAATTTTACGGATATGAAACAGCCACTGGAAACGCAGGTATGCATTTTCGTTGATCCGGCGAAGACCTTCCAGACCATGGTGGGGATTGGTGGCGCAATTACAGATGCTACGGCAGAAACTTATGCGAAACTGCCTAAGGCGACTCAGGCCGAGTTTTTAAAGGCTTATTATGATAAAGAAAACGGAATTGGCTTTTCGCTGGCAAGAACGAGTATCCATAGTACCGACTTTTCGAGCGACAGCTATACGTATGTGAAAGAGAACGATGCGGAACTGAAAACTTTCAATGTAAAACATGATGAGAAATACAGGATTCCATTGATTAAACAAGCTATACAGGCTGCAGGTGGTACTTTGCCGATGTTTGTTAGCCCATGGAGTCCGCCTGCATGGATGAAGACCACTGGCAATATGTTAAAGGGTGGTAAACTGAAACCGGAATTCAGACAGAACTGGGCAAATTACTATGCAAAGTTTATCAAAACGTATGAAGCGAAAGGAATGCCGATCTGGGGACTGACCATGCAGAATGAGCCTATGGCGACACAGACCTGGGAGTCTTGTGTATATACTGCTGAAGAGGAGCGTGACTTTATCAAACAATTTTTAGGTCCGACTTTGCAAAAAGAAGGTTTGGGCGACAAAAAACTGATTGCATGGGACCACAACCGTGACCAGGTGTATCAGCGTGCAAGCACGATCTTAAGTGATCCGGAAGCGGCGAAATACGTATGGGGAATCGGTTTTCACTGGTATGAGACCTGGACGGGCAGCGGGATGTTATTTGACAACCTGAAACTGGTCAAACAGGCTTTTCCTGATAAGGAGCTGATCTTTACGGAAGGCTGTGTAGAGAAATTTAATCTGGACAGCGTGGGTAGCTGGGATTTAGGAGAGCGATATGGTTATTCGATGATCAATGATTTCAATAGTGGTACAGCAGCATGGTGCGACTGGAATATGCTGCTGGATGAAAAAGGCGGACCAAACCATGTGGGCAACTTCTGCTTTTCACCATTGCATGCCGACCTGAAAACGGGTAAGCTGATTTATACAAACTCTTACTATTATATGGGACAGTTCTCTAAGTTTATCAAACCGGGAGCGAAAAGAATTGTAAGTTCTTCGAACCGTGATCAACTGCTGACTACAGCTTTTATCAATCCTGATGGAAAGATGGCTGTAGTGGTAATGAACAAATCAAATGTTCAATTACCGTACTATTTATGGATTGGTGGTAAAGCAGCAGAATCGATCAGTCTGCCACACTCTATTTCCACGATCATTGTAGAGTAAAAAATTATTCCGAATCTGAATAAACAAGGGGCTGCAGGTAAAAATGTAGCCCTTTGTTCGTTTATTGATAATTAATACCTCAATTTGGCATGGTTGATGAATATTCCTGATTTTATGTATTAAATGGTAATGGGTTTCTGGCAAAAGGGTTGGTGGTTGATAATAGTTTTCATGCTTTCAGGTTGCGGGGTTTTTCAGAAAATCAGAAAAACCAATCACCATGGAATAGAAACGGACGATTTTGATTTACCTGTGATTGCTTATCCCGCTACTGATGTTTCGGCCAAAAAACTGCTGTTGTTTTTCTCTGGTGATGGCGGCTGGCTTGATTTTGAGGATCGGCTGGCAACAAGCTTTTCGGAACAGGGTTTTCAGACCATAGGATTTAATTCCAGGAGTTACTTCTGGTCGGCCAGAACACCGGCACATACAGCGGACGATATCGTATTGCTGATCAATAAATACGCTGCAAAATATAAAACAAACAGGATCTACTTCTGCGGTTATTCATTTGGCGCCGATGTAGTCCCTTTTATCTATAACAAGCTGCCTGCACATCTTAAAAACCGTGTAGTAGCGCTCGAATTATTGTCGCCCTTTGCCTCCTCAGATTTCATGGTGCATACCTCAGACCTGCTGAACATTGCGGCGGACGACCGGCCTTATAAAGTGCAGCCTGAAATTGAAGCTGCACGTGTACATATTTTCTGCTTTTATGGTGAAGATGAAGATCCTAAACCTATGGCTGCGCTACAGAAGAAAAACTTTTTTCTGAAACTGCTGCCGGGTGATCATCATTATGAACCTGCTGGTTATCCGGCAATATTAAAGGCAATGCAAAGACTTAGAAGAAATCAATTATTTAGACAGAACAGACAATGAAAGCGATCGTAATTACAGAGAAAGGCGGACCAGAGGTTTTGAAATTAATGGAAGTTGATAAACCTGAGCCTCAGGGGAATCAGGTCTTGGTCAGAATCATGGCAGCGGGTGTGAACAGGAGTGATGTGATTTCAAGAAGCAGTAAGGGTTATGGCAAACCGGTGGAAAATGAAGTCCCGGGGCTGGAGATTGCAGGTGTAGTAGAAGCGGTAGGGGCAGATGTACAACGATGGAAACAGGGAGATAAGGTTTGCGCCCTGGTTGCGGGTGGTGGTTATGCGGCTTACAAAACGGTTGATGAGCGTTTGTGTTTACCTATTCCTGACGGTCTGGATTTTATCGAGGCTGCTGCCTTGCCCGAAACTATCTTTACGGTATGGTATAATGTATTCAAAACTTCCCGCTTTAAATGGGGTGAAAATTTTCTGGTACACGGCGGTACCAGCGGTATTGGCGTGACGGCGATACAGATGGTGGTGGCCATGGGTGGAAAGGCTTATGCAACTGCCGGCAGTGTGGAGAAATGTGAATTCTGTGAAAGCCTGGGTGCATCAATGGCAGTGAACTATAAAGAAGAAGATTTTGTGGCGCTGCTGAAACCTGTGGGAATGGATGTGATCCTGGACATGACGGGTGGGGAGAATACCCTGAAGAATATGGAAATTATGAATCCTGATGGTCGCATGGCCTATATCAATGCGATGACCGGTACCAAATCAGAAATTGATATTCTCCAGCTGATGAGCAAGCGGCTACAGCTGACGGGAAGCATGCTGAAACCACAGACGGATGATTTTAAGGCAGAACTGACCTGGGAGATTGAAACAGTGATCTGGCCACTGGTAGCTGAAGGTAAAATTAAGCCGGTAGTACACCAGGTATTTCCTTTGGCAGAGGCAGCAGATGCGCATCGCCTGATGGAAAGCAGTACGCATATAGGCAAAATTATATTGAAGGTTGGAGATGAGTTTCATACCTTTGCAACCACACACATATTATAACAATGAACAGTCATATCACAAGGATCCAGCAGGTTATTGAGCCGCTCAGACAGGAAATTATCAATCATAAAGTATACTCGGTTATTAACGATTTGGATGATCTGAAGGTATTTATGCAGTATCATGTGTATGCGGTGTGGGACTTTATGTCGCTATTAAAATCTTTGCAGATCAACCTGACCTGTACAACTACGCCATGGTTTCCGGTGGGGAACGCAAATACACGTTACCTGATCAATGAAATTGTCGCCGGAGAGGAGTCTGATGTGGATGGTGAGGGAGTAAGGAAAAGTCATTACGAGATGTACCTGGAAGCGATGGAGCAATGCGGGGCAGATACGAATGTAATTGCACAATTTATTGTTGCATTAAAAGAAACAGGCTCCCTGACTAAGGCTTATGAAATTGCAAATGTACCGCAGGAGGCCAGGGAATTTATGGAATTTACGTTTAAAGTGATTGACGGTAAGGCATCTCATTTGCAATCGGCCGCCTTTACTTTCGGTCGTGAAGACCTGATTCCGAACATGTTCATCTCGATTGTGAGAGATCTGAATGCAAAATTCCCTGATCAGTTATCGCTGATTAAATATTACCTGGAGCGCCATATTGAGGTGGATGGTGATCATCATAGTCACCTGGCACTGGAAATGACTGCGGAATTGTGTGGCGAAAATGAAGATTACTGGAAAGCCGCAGAAGAAGTAACGATTGCATCCCTGCAGCAACGTATTAACCTGTGGAATGGCGTTTACAATGAAATTGTAAATACTAAAAATAATGTACCTGCTTAATGGAGGTGCTGATCAGAGAAATACTACCGGAGGATAATGAAGCCATGGCGCTGATTATCAGGAATAGTCTGACAGAGTTTGGACTGAACATTCCGGGTACGGCTTATTTTGATGAAAGTACTGACCGGCTGTATGAAGCTTTCCGGGTAGAAAAAAGCTGCTACTATGTTGCGCTGGATAGTGATGGAAAGCTGATTGGTGGTGTAGGGATTTATCCTACAGACGGTTTGCCGGAAGATACGGTGGAGCTGGTAAAGATGTACCTGATTCCGGAACAGCGGGGTAAAGGGCTGGGTAAATTATTAATGAAAAAATGCATCACCTTAGCGGAAGAGCTGGGGTATAATAACATATATCTGGAATCTATGCCACAGCTGAAAGATGCTGTTTCGGCTTATCAGAAACTGGGATTTGAATTACTGGACGGTCCGATTGGGAATACAGGACATTATTCGTGTTCGATCTGGATGCTGTACAAGCGGGGTAATTCCTGATCTGTTGAACAGGATCTGCAGCTCATTCCGTATTTAAATGAGCTGCAGATTATAATAGCTGTTCAGCTGCTGAGTTATTCAGAGATCAGCCTGATATCATGATCACCAATAAGGATAAGTCTTTCCTTGTATAAAGCGCCCGTAGTTTTCTTAAATGCCTTTTTGCTGATCTTCAGCAGGTCATAAATATCCTCAGGTGAACTTTTGTCGCCCAGGTTGATTACACCTTTGTTTTCTTCCAGCATTTTAATCAGGACTTCCTTAGTGTCAAGAATATGGCCATAACCCATCGGCTGTAAGCTTAAATCAATCTTTCCGCCTACGCGTACTTTCTTGATCCACCCTTTTCTTACTTCGCCGGGATTCAACTGATCAAATAGTTCATTCTGATATAATAAGCCTATATATTTATTATCAATGATGGCATTGTAACCCAGGTCACTGCGGTCCGCAATTAACAAACTCACCTCATCACCTTCTTCGAAATTGATTTCCTCTTCCTCTACGAAGTTGGTTAGCCTCGAAGAAGCCACCATACGGTCGTTACTGTCATCAAGGAAAACATAAACCACATGTTTATCACCTTTAAACATCGGGCGTTTCTGTTCCTTTTCAGGTACATAAATATCTTTATCGATACCAATATCCATGAAAACACCGTTCTCTCCATCTTCTACAACCGTCAGATAAGCGAAATCACCTACACAAGCCAGGGGTTTCTGCGAAGTAGCATGCAGCCTGCCATCTTTATGCATATAAACGAACACATTGATATTATCGCCTGTTTCTGCATCTTTTGGCACATGGTTGTATGGTAACAAGGCTTCTTTATCACCGTCTGAAAGGATCAGCCCTGCTTCTGTTTTGCTTGTAATTCTGAGTTCGTTGTATTGTCCTATCTGTATCATGGTATTGTGTTATTCGATCTGCAAAGGTAGCAATATCATTTAGAATGGGCGGCAGAACATTTTTAATATAAAAACGTTAATACCGTTATTAATAGATATATGGACAACAATAGCATCATTCCGGTTAAAACGGCATTTCCACCAATAGTAGACGAGACTTGTAACGTGCTTTTGCTGGGCACTATGCCGGGCGACCGCTCCTTGTTAATGCAGCAATATTACGGACATGCGGGGAACCATTTCTGGAAGCTGATCTATACGCTTTTTGATGCAGCTGTTGAACCTGATTATGAAGCAAGGAAAAGGTTTTTACTGGCGCATGGAATTGCTTTATGGGACGTGCTGGAATCCTGCACCTGTGTAGGTAGTCTGGACAGCAATATCAAAAATGAAGTGGTAAATGACTTTGCTTTATTTTATAGCGAGCATCCTGAGATTGCGCATGTTTTCTTTGACAGCAAAGCTGCGGAAAAGTTTTACCTCAAACATGTGGGTAAAAGTGAAGGTAAGACTTATCATCTGCTGCCCTCACCGAGTCGTGCAAATGCCTCAAAAACATTTGATCAGAAGCTGGAATTGTGGAAGGAGCTGCTGCTTTATGTCAAATAAATTTTATTGCTGAATAAAAAAAACCTGATCGCTTATATTTGCGCAGGAATGACAACTACGATCACAAAGAACAAACACAGGATATTTTTAAGTACTTTTTTCTTCATGTCCGGATTCAGTTTTGCCACCTGGGCATCACGGATTCCAACGATTAAAATGGCCTTTGGCTTTAATGAAGCGGAGCTGGGCAGTATTTTACTGGCGATGCCGATAGGCTCCCTGCTAGGTCTGCCTATTTCCGGCTGGCTGGTATCAAAGTATAACAGTCGTGTGCCGCTGGCGGTAGGTTATGGCCTAAATGCCCTGTCGCTCGCCCTGATCGGGTTTACACATGCTACCATTAGCCTGGTAGCTGCGGTAGTATTGTTTGCATTTACTACGCGGATCTTCAATATTTCAGTGAACACGCAGGCGATCACGTTACAAAAGCAATTTAGTCAGAAGATCATCGGTTCTTTCCACGGTTTCTGGAGCACAGGAGGTATTGCCGGGGTAGCTTTTTCTACTTTCTTGCTGGAGTTTAATACCCCTATTCAAACGCATTTTTTAATAGTTGCCATCATTACTTTACTGATTACCTGTTATTCTTACCGCTATCTGCTCAAAAATGACCGGGCAGAGAAAGGGAATAAGATTATTGTGGGGAAGCCGGATCCGTATATACTTTACCTGGGACTGGTTGTATTCTTCTCTGCGATTTGTGAAGGGGGAATGTTCGACTGGAGCGGGATCTATTTTAAGGAAGTGCTGGATGTAAAAATCTTTACTTACGGCTACCTGATATTTATGACCTTTATGGCAGCTTCAAGGTTCCTGTCTGATATCATTATTTCACGATTCGGCATGCCTGCCACCTATATCATGAGTGCTACATTTATTGTTTCGGGAATTGGACTGGCGATTATTGTGCCGCAGTTCTGGACAGCCATGATTGGTTTTTCGCTGGTAGGTTTTGGTACTGCGGCTGTAATTCCAATGTCTTACGCCCTTGCGGGAGCCTCTAAAAAATATTCTCCGGGAATGGCTATTTCCATTATCGCTACCTATTCCATTACGGGTATGTTGCTTGGTCCGCCGCTGATCGGATACCTGGCGCATGCATTTAACCTGAGGGTTTCTTTTATTGTGTTCGGTTTTTGCGGACTGATGCTGATTCCTATCTCGCAGCTGTTTTTTAAGTATCAGAAATCCGTGCTGGCGGAAGAGGTATAGCTTTGACGCCACTTTCAGAAAATAATTAAAAAAAATTGAGCGCTTATACAATAATATTCAAACCGGAGCGTCTATATACCTGAGAGCGTTAATTTAGATGAACGGGGATATGGTGAAAACGATATCCCCGTTTCTTTTATTACCGGATTTCTGCGTTTAATCTGGCTACTCAAACAATAGCTGCAACAGGAATGTTATTGACTAAAACATATCATCATGGCAAACTTCGCTGACATCATTAATTCTGATAAACCGGTATTGGTAGATTTTTCTGCAGAATGGTGCGGA
Organism: Pedobacter sp. MR2016-24; assembly: GCF_026239655.1. Lineage (GTDB taxonomy): Bacteria > Bacteroidota > Bacteroidia > Sphingobacteriales > Sphingobacteriaceae > Pedobacter. Next base: position 298,891 of record NZ_JAPIVO010000002.1, read on the forward strand.
CCCTGTAAAATGATGGCTCCTATCCTGAAACAACTGAAAGGCCTGATCGGGGAGAGTGCAACGATCTTAAAAGTGGACGTAGATAAAAATCCTGCGGTTTCTGGTAAATATCAGATCCAGGGTGTGCCTACACTGATTCTCTTTAAAAATGGGGAGATTAAATGGCGTCAGTCGGGCGTAATCCCTGCCAACCAGCTGCAGAATATTATTGAAAGACATACGGCTTCTTAAAGAGGCTGATAAATGATTTGAGACACTTACTTCAGTTCCTTCATGCGGTAAACCCGACGGTCAACATCGCTCATATAAAAGTATCCCTGGGCATTGCCTGATATATTTCCATCTGCATTCACCGGCACACTGGAGAACAGCCCGTTCCAGTCGGTCTCTAAAAATACTCCGTACAAATATTTGGCATAACCTGCAGAGATGGAGATTTTGTAGATCAAAATGACATCCTCTGCGCCAAGGCTAAAAGTGCGTTTTAAATTGGTTAGGGGGTATAATGAATTTGGAGAACCAAGAAAGTGAGTATAGTTGTAATATTGTACCTGGTCAAATCTTTCGGTGCTCCATGCAGGAATGCCTGTATAGCTGATCCACCATTTGTTTGGATTCAGATAACCGAATGTATGTTTAGGAATGGTGCCGTTATATTTTCCGTCAGCAGTTTTAGTAACGGAAAAGGGTAGGAAATCATCGATGATATTCACCACCTGTCTTAACGTATCTGCTGCTGTATAAGTTTTATTATTATAGCGGATGGTGAGCGTATAGGCCTGATTGTAATTGGGCTCAGCAATTTTTGGAGCCGAATACACACCAGGTGTGCTGGTTTCCCGGAATACCATATCTTTTTTACCATCATTTACAGTGACAACCGCTTTTCTGATTGGCTTAGGTAATGAATCCGGATTAGTGGAAGGTTTACTAAGCCGGAGAAACTGACTGGTATTAGCTGTATTCATTCCTCCTTCAACGGCCAGGTCATACTGACGTGCGGGCGCAGCAAAGGATAATTCATCGGAATTCTTTTTACAGGAAACCAGAAGGAATTGCAGCAGCAATAACAGGAGGATAAATGATGGTTGTTTCATGTTAAATTTTAAAGCTGTAAGCCACCCATGGATAAAATCCGAAGGCATATTCCAATGCACTTTTCTGCGGTTCTGCTGCGTTTGTATTCAAATGATAATATAAAGGGTTTTTCCTGTTGTATAAGTTATAGATACCTACGGAAATTGTGCTGCCCAGGTTTCGTTTTTTAGATAAAGGAGATTCCATTTTATATTGTGCAGATAGGTCCAGGCGACTAAAATCAGGGAATCTGGAAGTATTCCTGCCTTCAAAAATAGGGACATTGATGCCGTCATGCTGGTAATATCCTGTTGGTAAGGTGAGCGGGCGACCTGTAGCATAGGTGAAAAATGACTGTACGGAAAGCTTGCTGTTAAAGTTGTAGGTGGCAGTCAGCTTCAGCTCATGAGGGATGTCATAATTAGCGGCAAACCTGTTACCCTCATTGATTCCGTCTATGGTGCGGAACACCCTGGTATAGGTATAGGCGAGAACTCCTGTAAACTTACCTTCTGTTTTGTTGATCTCCACTTCTAGGCCGTAAGCATTGGATTGCCCCGCTTTCAATTGATTTCTGATATCCGGGTTCTGAATGATCTGGGCATGGCCAATCAAATCCAGCTGATGATACATCTTTTTTAAATAAGCATTCATCAGCAGGGAAAAGCTGTTTGGCGAATATTTATAGCCGGCAGAGAAGTGATCTGCGTGCTGTGGTTTGATGGTGGCAGATGCTGGTATCCAGGGTTCCAGGGATGAAAAGGCCAGGGTGCTGTTTTGGATGAGTTGCAGGTATTGGTAATTCCTGTTATAAGTAAGGAAAAAACGTTGTTTTGGGGAGAGCAGGTAGCTGATGTTTACACGCGGTTCGGGATTGATAAATGTTTTGTGGTCTTCCTGTTCCAGGCGGTTACCGTTCTCATCGAACACATCAAGGCGCTCCTCTGCATTTTTAAATATACCTAACCTTAAGCCGTAGTTTAGGGCAAAGCGACCGATGTAAATTTGCTGATGATAGTAGGCGGCAGATTCCAGGGACCTGTCTTTAGCGATGTTAAATTCGGTACTGATAGCTTTGTTGGTTTCCCCGGGAATAAATCGGTGGTAGGTACTGGTAAGACCAAATTTAATCAGATTTTGTGGATTATAATAATAAGTATAGTCGGCCTTTAGCGTAAGGTCTTTCACGCCGGTGCTCCACTGACTTTTGCTGGAAAGTGTATCGGCATTCAAATCCAGCAGGTTGCTGTAATTGCTGTAGATAGCAGATACGTTGAGGAAGAGCCGGGCATTGAATAAATGATTCCAGCGTAGGGTAGAAGTGATATTTCCCCAGTTATTGCTGAAAGAATTTTCTGACAAGAGGTGATCCTTTCCACCATAGATGGAATAGAAAAGACTGTTGTTGCTGTTCAGTTTGTAGTTTGCCTTGGCATTGAGGTCGTAGTAAACAGAGCTTGGATTAAAGAGCTTGAATTTGTTATGGAATACGTCGAGCAAACTTCTGCGGAAAGCCACAATAAAAGAACCTTTTTCTTTAACAATAGGACCTTCTGCAGCGATGCGGGCCGACATTAAACTGATCCCGCCATTGAGATGGTATTCTTTGTTGTTTCCTTCGGCCATGCGGTTTTCGATCACAGAGGAGAGCCGGCCGCCATAGTTTGCCGGCATATAATCTTTGTAAACCTGCAGGTTATTGATCGCATCGGGATTAAATACTGATACCAGTCCGTACAGGTGTGAGGGGTTATAAATCACCGCTTCATCAAGCAGGATCAGGTTCTGGTCTGAATTTCCACCCCTGATAAAGAGTCCGGAGCTCCCTTCGGAAATTGCTTTGATACCATTCTGCATCTGCAAGGCTTTTACGGCGTCCGTTTCCCCGGCGTAATAAGCAGTGTGGCTAAGTTGTGCAGGTGTGAAATTCTGGGCATTCAGCAACAGTGGATTTGGTGTTAAATTTTGCCGGATGTGAACTTCAGCAAGGTTATTGGCAACGGCAGTCAGTTCCGCTTCAAGTTCCTGTTCTTTATTTAATATCAGTGTAACTGTTTTGGTTTCATAACCCAGGCTGGAGATCTTGACTTCATGTTTTCCGGCGGGAATACTGATGGAATAAAAGCCATATTGGTTGGTCAGGATTCCTGCTTTAAGTGCGGGGACAAATACCGTGGCGCCGATGATAGCCTCACCACTGGCCATGTCCCGGATATGACCGTGGAGGGTATAAATTACTGGCTTAATTTCAGTAATTACGATATCATTGCCCACCAGGCTGAAAGTGAGCGGTAGATCGGTAAACACCTTTTCCAGTAGCGTACTGAGCGGCATTTGATCGGCATGGATAGGTGTTGTGCGGTATTTTCTGAGCAGATCGGGATCGAACGAGAAACTTGATTTCGTCTTGTTTTGCAGTTTTAATAAAACAGCAATCAGCGAATCTGCCGTTAAGTGAATGCTAACGGGCTTATTCAATACGCCGGCTTGCTGTGCAGATAGTTTACCTGTTTGCAGAATGATCACAAATAAACACAGTGCAATAATTTTGTTCAACATATCCTATCATCGCCGCTGTGGTGTTGGCAGCGCTAATATATAATTTTAATCTGCAGAAAGGGTATATCCATTTTTTGTATTGCTGATGCTGCATTGTAAAGTTGCAGCGATTACGTTCAGCGCACTATCGGGCGTCTGGTAATGCAGGTGGGCGGTTAATTTTTTTGTTTTGAGTTGATTGCCTGAAATGGTGACCGGGGTATGGTAAACTTTACTCAGCTGGCTGGCGACTTCCAGCAGGGGCGTTTCTGTGAAAACAAAATCCTTATCCATCCATGATTTATAATTTACATCCGCATTTTTCTTTGCGACAAGCTCACCTGTTCCTGAATGATATATGCCTGTGTTTCCTCCATCAAGCAGAATAGATTTCTCGGTTTTAACCTGTTTGAGTGCAACTTTACCTTCCTCCACTGTAAGGGTTACATCTTGTTTATTTTTAATGATGTTGAAGCTGGTACCAATATCCTGTGCCTGTACCTCTCCCATATCAACTATAAAAGGATACCTGCTCTTGTGTACGACGTGGATAAACACTTCCCCGTTTAACAGTTCAACATGACGTTTAGTGTTAAACTGGCTGGCGACGTACCTTAAAGTTGTTCCGCCATTGAGGTTAATCTGTGTGCCATCGGGCAGATAAACGCTTTTCACTGCAGCATTCATCTCATTTTTAACTACGGTATAACGACTATCGCTAAAGAAATAATAGCCGATAGAAAAGACGAGTAATACAGATGCTGCAATGCTGAACCAGATGCTTGTACCACTTTTGCGGCCAACCGGGGTGTTGTCATCTGCGGCACTGATTTTTTTATCCAGTACTGCCCATGATTCCTGTGCAGTATAGTATTGTTGTTCATACAACTGATCTATATTTCGCTGTACGGAGACAAATTCCCGGTAGGTGCTTTCATTCGCCACACTTGAGCTGCGCCACTGTTCCAGCAAGTGTTTGTGATCCGGACTAATGGAATTGTCCAGATCGTCAATAATCAGTGAATAAATAAATTCTTCGTTTGTTTCAAACTCTTTCATAGCCTGCAATATTAATGCCTCCAGTATTTTAATAAAATCAGCGCTGCCAACCATATATTCAGCTGCTGATTTTCAAGGTGTTCACGTAATTTCTGGAAGCCGTAGGTAAGATGGTTTTTAACTGTTTTCACAGATATCTGCATCTGAGCTGCGATTTCCTGTTGTTTTAATTTTCCAAAGCGGCTTAAGTACATCACTTCTTTACATTTTGGAGGGAGAATATCCAGTGCCTTCTCCAGGCTCAATAGCAAAGATTCCTTTCTTTCCCGCTCTTCCTGCTCCTGTTCATCACGAACCTGTACCTTCATGTATACTTCCTGTTTGCCGCTTTCTGTTTTTTCTTTTTTTATATAATTGAGCGATGCATTTACCACCGCTTTGTACAAATAACTTTTTACCGAATACTGGATGGTCAGCTGCTCAGCTTTATTCCAGATCATCAGGAATACATCATGTACAATCTCTTCTGCCGCTGTCGCCTGACGTACATAACGGAGGGCGACCGCAAATAACTGCCTGTAATGTTCTTTATATAAGGCTTCAAACACCTTTTTATCCTTTGCCCTGATGGCATCAATAATCTCCTGCTCTCTGCTCATCCGGCTTATTTCTGCTTTAAGGTCAGGCTCCCTGAAATTTCCGGTGAAATAGCAGGCGTGCCGATGGCTAAAAACCAAAGCCCTTTCAACAGGTTACGTTCTTGTAAAGGATTAAGCGTTAAAGATCCCGTAAGGGGAAGTTTTGCCGGCGGTATATCCTTGTTTTTATAAATCTCACGAATCAGCTCTCCAGCTGTTCCTTTTGCACCACTTCTCAGTGTAATCAGTGAGGGGGTGATGCTATCATAAACCAATGTATAGGTGAGCAGCTTAAGCTGCTCATCATATGTTCCCTTTAAAACTCCAACACCAGGAGAAGCAACGTTTGTCCCTTTTTTATCGATCCGCGCCGTAATGATATAGGTACGGATAGGGGGCTCAAGCTTCGCTTCCTCTTCAACCTGTTGCTTTTTACAAGACAACAGGATACATATACTTAAAATCACACCTGGCAGTACATAAAACAGCAGCTTTTTCACCTTCATTTGAATTCAAAACAGAAGGCTAAAATACTAATTATGACTTAAAAGATGTTAAATGTTTTTATACTCAGAAAACTTTGTTCTATAGACCGCTGACGGTAAAAATTCTTGTAATATCCGCGCAGGAAAAATAGAACGGAACGCCCGATTACTTCTTTGATCCAGCGGAGGTCATCTACCAGTTCATGTGCGGTAATTTCTTTATTTACGTCAAATATTTGTGCTTTGGCGGTGGACAGCGCCTTAGCATAAGGTTTATAAATGTGTTTAACTACGTTCCTGTCCAGTATATATACCGGATTTGATAAACAATAATTGTCTCCTTTCAGGTAGTGAAAATCATGGTAATGGTAAAATACAAGATCGAAATTTTCATTTCCTTCCATTACAGTGCCTTTAACTGCCTTAGCCTTATCATTAAAACTGTATTGCTGAACGTTCCATGGTGCAACACCTCCGCCAAGGTGTTGCAATACATGGACGCAGTCGAACCGCGTAGTCCAGTCGTCAAGATATTTCTGATCTCCAAATTTATTGTCTTCCATTCTGTTAAAACACCAGGTTATACAGGCATCTACCCACCAGTTCAATACCTCCATGCCAGCTGCATTGTTTTTAAAAGTGACAAATTGTACGCAGTACACACCGCTTGTAGCACTTTGATCGTATTTAGGTGTGTACCTGTGTTCTGTAATGAGCACTGATTGCTCACCCATTTCTGCTACCAGCGCAGTTGGATCACTGAAAAACAACAAATCTGCATCTATATAGGTGCAGTGATCCAGATCAAAAGCTGCTATACAATATTTTATGGTAGAGGATGCACAGGTCCAGCAGTATTCTCCGGCAGTCCGGCCGCCTTTAATGTTCAGCAGTCTTTCATTCTCAAATTCACGGAGGCTTACAATAGTGGCATGTTCCAGGTTCATTTTGGACAACAGTTCATAGCTGTTGCTGTCAAAAGCAAAGATGTACAGATGGAAATCTTCACAATGCTGTTTCAATGAATTATACATGGCCAATCCCCGTGAAAGGTAGGTGGTGTTAAATAGGGTACAGAATTTAAGCATATCTGGTCGTATTTTGAAGATAAAAACCTTTATTGAAGCCTTCCGGCTGGTTGTCAATAAACATGATCTGTTCGCCTTCTACATAAGGAGGCAGTTCACAGATAATGTTGTATTTGTTGTTAAAGTGTGTCAAAAAGTTATGTTCATTAAAGAACCATGAGGGGTATGATGCGTCATATATTTCTGGTGGCACGGTTTGTAAAGTGAGCCTGTCTGCTGGTCCGTAATGAAATGCAGTACGGTCAAATACAATAAAGTCAAAATCATAGCTGTTAAGCTGTTGAAGAAAAGCGTGTGGTTCCGGCAAATACTGCACACTGCTTGACAGCAGGATCAGATCGATTTCTTTATCTTTCAGGCATTCATCTATTGAAGCATAAAACTTTAAATGTTCGTCTTCAAAATTCTCTTTTCCGCAATTGATATAATGATCCTGCTCAACAATATTCCAGCTGGAACAAACAGCTGTGCCAATGAAATCTTTTACCTGGTAATAGGTACTGCCTAATGATCCGCCAAAATCGAGGACATGAATTGGTCTCTTTTTTAACGCAGCACTTTTTAGCAGGCAAGCCATCAATGGGAAAGGATATTCTTTTTTGTCAAATAAAACAGAGTCCCGCTCATAAACTGCCGTTCCGTTTTTTACCTGCAGCAGGGCATCTCTTGTTTTGTTAAGGATAGTTGCCTGATCATATCCGCCTGCTGCGGCAGAGACATCCTGCCATGATGGATAATTTCCAAACCAGCCGTATTGCGGTTTTTTAGGTTTTGAGGAAAACAGTTTGAACATAATGCCTTAGTGATTTCGGGTTTTCATGTGCATGACAACTGTTTCCTGAAAAGGTCCTATAAGGAAATAAGAAAATTTTATGAGGGAACCGGTTTTATTATTGATAACTTTAAATCGTTGCCGGGAGATAGGAACGTCAATTAAAAACCAAATATAGATTTATGAAGAGATTAGCTGTATTACTGCTGTTGAGTGTTATTTTGATAAATGCTAAAGCACAAAGTAAAGATGAAGCCGAGGTGGCTGCGGGAGTAGAGAAATTACGGACCGCGATGATCAGTGGTAATAAAGCGGAGCTGGAAAGCATATTATCAGACGACCTGACTTATGGTCACTCTGGTGGTAAAATAGAAAATAAGGCATCTTTTGTGACGGCGATATCCACCAGGAAATCTGATTTTAAGATGATTCAGCTGAATGATCAGACAATTTCGGTAACAGGTGATGTTGCCGTAGTAAGACATTTACTCGTGGCCGATACAAATGATGGCGGGAAGCCTGCGAATATCCATTTGGGTATAGTGCTGGTGTGGAAAAAGACTAGAGGACAGTGGAAAATGATTGCAAGGCGTGCTTTCCATGTCCCGGTATAAAATATGTTGAGATAATGAATGAAATTGAATTGTCGGGAGCTGATGAGATCCTGAACTCCAGAAATGCATCAAATGCAGCAATTATAAAAAAGGACGTGGCTGGCGTGGCTAAATACTGGATGGACGATATTGTGGTCATTTCGGGAGAAGGAACGTCTTACGTCGGAAAGAAACTGTTATGTAAGGTGTGGACAGAGATGTTTGCCGTGAAGGTACCGCCGGTTTTTGAGCGCCTGCCTGAGGAAATTGTGATGGGTGACAGTAAGGTGATTGCCTGGGAAAAAGGCACATGGAATTATAAAAATGAGACATTCCGCGGCAATTATGCGGCAATGTGGCGTAAAGTTAATGGCATGTGGATGACCCAGTCGGAACTTTTTGTGTCGCTCGACTAAGATGTCCGCCAATTGAACCTGCTAGTTCATCAGCAGGTTCAGCATTTCTTTTACTTCTTCGAGTTCCCGCTCTAATCGTGCCACACGCTCTTCCAGCAGCTTGTTGGTTGCTTCCGGCGTCGAGCCTTCCGGGTTTGTCGTTTCCGTTGTATCCTGAGTTTCTGTTATTGTTCCAAACAAATGTATATACCGTGCTTCTTTTTGACCGGGTTTCTTTTCCAGTTGTTTTACATAAGGGGGCTGGTCTGATGCCAGCTTTTGCAGGATCTCCTGCACATCTTCTATCGTATCAAATTCATATAGCCGGGCAGCATTTGTATTGATCTCTCCGGGGGTCAGGGGACCTCTTAACAGGAGCAGGCAGAGTATAGCCAGTTCTGTGGGCAAGAGAGGATATACAATTGCCAGATTATGCTTGTATTTTGTACTGCGGCTACCGGCTCCTGTTGCAGTTCCTGTCAGGCCTTTTATTTTTAAGGCATTGAGGGTAAGGGTTACTGTTTCCTCATCATAGTTCACTACCGGATTCCTGGATGTTTTCTGATTACAGGCTGCTGTCAGTGCAGCAATAGTCATTGGATAATAATCGGGCGTTGTTTTGCTTTTTTCTATCAGTGCACCCAGAACACGTTGTTCTGCTGCAGAAAGTATGATTACTGATTCGCTGGTTTCCATGCCCATAAATATATAAATATTTAAAAAGGCAGCGATGAAGATTTAAAATAGTTTTATCCAAAGATTTAGCAGGCTAAAATGGCGTCAATTAGTTGGAAATGCATTTTAGTCAGATTTTTTTTCATATAATCAAAAAAAAAGTAGTTTATGTGTTTTGATTGTATGTTTTTTGTTATATATTCGGAATTAAATAGACAATTGATGCAATTTTATCTGATTAGCGCTTTACCAGATTAGTTTGTTGTAACATATTTTTTATTTCTTGAATTCTGATCATAAAATTTGTCGTCAGAATTGATTTTTGAAAATGTGCAGGTTATATAAACTGCGAAAGAAATAGGCTTCGGCCTATAATAGGTAGTTAATAAAAGAAAATGCTGATGGATGTCAGCATTTTCCTTTTACATCCTTTTTAATGAGTTCTGAATAATAATTCAACAATGTGTGGATTATTGCTACAATTACAATTTCTCTCTTTATCTTTAATTTGCTGATTTTCAGTTATTTCATTTATTGTGCCAGTACTGGCACTATTATGAACCTATACTGTTCAGAATTAATAATTGAATTTAACAGGTCGTAAGAAAGATTTATATCATATCATTCATTGCTATCAAAAAAACAAATTTTATGAAAAACTTAATTTTAACAGCAACAGTATTAGCATTCGCAGGTATATCAACAGTAAAAGCTTCGGCGGTTAAAGAGCCGGTAGCAATTACCATTCGACAAGACAGTACTACGAAAGTACCTGTAAAAATTGAAGAGCTTCCTGCTCCCGTGACAACTACGCTAAAAGCAGATGCTTACAAAGACTGGGCACCAACTGCTGCGTTCTTGGTAACCAATGCTGACAAAACACAATACTACCATATAGATGTTAAAAAAGGAACTGAAGTTGCTTTTATTAAAATCAATAAAGATGGTGTGGTTGTTCAATAAGCCTCATTCAAATTATAATATCGTTAGAGAGCCGGAGCAATCCGGCTTTTTTATTAACATATATTTATTTTTTTTATAAAAATTGTTTTTGTATAACGTATTGTTCTACAGATCTCTATCAAGATATAATATGCTTAATTTTACATTATACATTTCCGGATTATTTGTTATCCACATCTATTGTTAATAACGTTGTGGATAAACAGACTTATCAACATAAAATGTGGAATACTATGTGGAAAGCTGTGGGAAACAAAAAAGCAGCCAGTTTTTAAATACTGGCGGCCTGGGGTGATGTGTGAAATTTATCTTTGTCTGTTACCCTGAGACCTGTTATTCCTATTGGAATTATTGCCTTTTCCAGCGTTACTGTTATTATTCTTGCTGGCTGCCACTCTGTTTGTATTGCTTTGCACTCTGCCACTCCTGGCGGATGCATATCTGCTGTCTTTGCTATCTCTTATATTGCCCTGCTGTCCTTTGTAGTTTTTGTATTTGCTATATTGCTGAACATGCGACTGGTGAGCTAAATAAGGTTTTGGATTATTCATTACAACCTTATAAGAATTGTACAGATTGTAATCTTTATATCTTGAGGGAAGACTTCTTCTTGTAATCCACCTTCCGTTTTCCAGGTATACATATTGTTTTGCGGGTACATTGTAATACACATCCATGTCTGGCAGATAATAGTAATCTACATGATCATATCCTGTAGGTCCCCACTGTGGCTGTGAACCAATATTAACGCTAACATTTACTTGTGCCTGAGTGCTGATGCTGCTTAACGAAGCTACTCCGATTATTGCAGCTAAAATGATTCTTTTCATTATTTGTGTGTTTTATATCAGGTATATTCCAAACGATGTGCCATCAGAAGGCAAATTAGGGGAGCGTTCTATTAATGCGGTGAATGTGCCGACCAATAAGGTGGATGTGCCGACAGAAAGTATCATTTTCAGCCACCTGATTTTTGTTGCAGAGCGGCATTTCTGTCTTATTTCGGCTAAATCACTACATATTTGTCCCATTAATCAATATCTTTAAATGATGACTGACGTATCTTGTGCATTAATTCTGGATGATAATTATAACGTGCTGGTCGCTCAGAGGAGTGCTGTTATGCGTCTTCCTCTGAAGTGGGAATTTCCGGGCGGTAAAATAGAGGAGGGGGAAACTGCAGAAGAATGCCTGATCAGGGAGCTTATGGAAGAGTTGGGTGTGAAGGTTGAGGTTACTGATGTTATGCTGCCCAGTGCGTATAATGATGGAATGCAGTCCATCCGTCTGTTTCCATTTCTGTGCAGAATTGTGGCAGGAGAAATCATACTCCATGAACATGCTGCCTATTTATGGCTGCCGGCTAATGAATTGACAGCGCTGGATTGGGCGGCGGCAGATATTCCGGTGCTGGAAGCCTACTTGTTAAAACTATTCCCGTCATAGGCTGTTTTGTAATAAATTTATATTTATGAACTCATTTTTCAAAACGATCATAGCCGGCTGGGGCGCGAAGAAACTAGGGGGCGGTTGCCTGTCTACTATTGTAATATTTGTTATTATCTATATGGCTTTAGGCCAGTGCAGCAGAACACCTCAGCGTGCTGCGCTGAATACTTCTCCTGCTACTGAAAACAGGAGATAATCTTCTAAACTTTAAAAGGACTGGATTACAGCATCAGTTGAAATAAGAAACGGGGAACAGCCAGGCGGCTGCTCCCCGTTATCTAATTAACGCTCTCAGGTATATAGACGAGTAAATATCTTTATTATTGTGCGCGGTGAAAAATATTTTCAATCCTTCTGATATTTACTGCATATTCTATGCAGTTATTTGATATGTTCCTTCATGTATTGTAAGTTTGTGGTGATAAAACCAGATCTGAACCCCCTTTATTTCACGTATGTGTAAATAATTGATTTAAACCAACCTGAACAGAGGAATGAAAAACGCTGACCTTACCAGTCAAGAGAATATGTTTTACAGTCTTATTAATGAAATTGAAAAGGAATATTATATCTATTTCGGATTAAAGGCTATCCAGAAGTCACTGGAAACAGAACGTATTTATGATCATTTTATACTAGATAGTACTACCGGGCAACTGAATTTTCTCACAAATAGTGATTTGCCTGAAGAGATCAGAGAGATGATTCTCTCGGCCTATCAAAGATTTTTTCACCCATAAAAGCCCTTTACAAATAAATCAATGCCCGGAATCATTAACCAGTTCAGCCTTGCCTATAAAAATTCGTTTACAGGACTAAGCAGGGAAACATGGTTACTGAGTATGGTTATGCTCATCAACAGGAGCAGTTCTATGGCAGTCCCCTTTATGAGCCTGTACATGACACAGTATCTGCACCGCCCGCCCTCCGATGCAGGTCTGATTATCACTTTATTTGGAATAGGCTCTATTCTTGGTGCGACAACGGGTGGAAAGCTAACTGACGTAGTTGGCTTCAGAACAGTACAGATCGTCTCTTCTGTAATTGGAGGTGTCTTTTTTATCTTTTTCTCCACGCTGACAAATTTCCATTTTTTATGTATACTGACAATTGTAATCAGTTTTTTCTCGGAGGCTTTCAGACCGGCCAATTTCGCGGCCATAGCCACATATGCTGCCCCCGGGACACAAACCAGGTCATATTCCCTTAACCGACTGGCCACTAACCTGGGCTGGGCCTTTGGAAGTAGTGTGGGAGGGATTGTAGCTTCTTTTAATTACCAACTGCTTTTTGTGATCGATGGATCGGTAAGCATCCTGGCAGGAGCACTGATATTGTTTCTGTTGCCTGCCCTGAAGGTACATGCTGGGGTAACAATGGAGGATCGGGCTGATGCTGCTGTTGTAAAACCCTGGAAGGATTTCTTATTTATTAAATTTTTACTGCTAACCACTTTATTAACCACCTGTTTTTTTCTGATGTTCAGAGTAGTACCGCTGTTCTATAAGGAAGAGTGGCATCTGGATGAGATGGTGATTGGCATCATACTGGGGATGAATGGTGTCATTATCGCATTGTTTGAAATGGTAATGATCAGTAAAATAGAGAATAAGCGTTCTCCTGTGTTTTATATCATGACAGGAGTGCTGCTGATTGCGTCCTCTTACCTGATATTGATGCTGCCAGGACTTATTTCCGTTATTCTTGCCGTATTATCGATGATGATGTTTACGGTGGGGGAGATGTTTGCACTGCCATTTATTAACACCTTTGTGATGAGCAGGACCAATAGTGGCAACCGTGGTCAGTATGCTGCCGGTTATACGCTAAGCTGGTCGGTAGCCCAGGTAATTGGCCCTGCAAGTGGATTTTATCTGGCAGAACACTTTGGTTACAATTGGCTATGGTGTCTACTGGTGTTGTTACTTGCTGCCTGTGCTTACGGGTTCAGGTTACTTGGTGCTGATTGACATTTTCCTGATGGCCTCGTCAAGTTCTTTTGCACTTTCATCAATTCTGTCAAAGATACCCCTGATTGCAGGATCCATTTCCATCGTTTCCAGCAGCATGGTTAAGCCCATGATATTTGCGATTGGTTTTCTAACCCAGTGCGACTGTATATAGGTGATTTGTGCAAGACTGAGCTGTGTTTTTATGAGTGACTCATTAGCTGATTTCAAATCAAAACTCGCCTGCATAAATTCCGTAATATCATGCCCTATGCAAAACATCCCTACTGGTTGACCATCCTGGTCAAACATTGCCTTATATTCCCATTGGGTGATGATAAAACCACCTTTACCGTCATGCTTTCTGATTACTGCGGGATACACATTTTCCGGATCACTGAAACACTGAGAGGAGACGGTATTGCAGATATGCAGGTCATCAGGATGAATCGTTACAGAATAATGCTGACCAATAAGATTACCATGCATGCCATCGAATATACTTCTATAGCGGGAGTTTACATAATTGTAGGTACTGTCCATACTCACAGCGATCAGGTAATAAATACTGGAATTATCAAGAAGTGTTTTTATCTCTTCAAATTTTTGCATAGACAAGTATTATAGGGATGTAGCTAATAAATTATACATTTGTGCTTTTTAATATGAAAAACCACTTACTCAATAATCGGCGATTTACGTATTATAAATTACACTTATAGATTTAAAAAGTTTTTATGTCAGATAAAAAATACACAGAGGATCAGTTTATTGGGATGATAGCGCAGATTCTGAGCTTCGTGTCTATCAAATTCTGCGAGTACGGTTATCTCCTTGCTTTTGAAAAGGAGCTGCCTGATTTAAAGGGGCTGGTGGAACTGGATACGATCTCGAATGCTGATTTTGAGTTGCTGGAGACCTTAGGGGATCCTGCGGTAAAGGTGGTAGTTAAATCTATTCACAAGGTTGAAGAGTGCCTGAAAAGTTATATGCTGATTAATAATCTTGATGAGTATGAGGTGCTGGATAATGAAGAATTCAGAGAGCTGGCAGCGGATGTATTTTTTGCTTATATGATCGATTATGAAGGTCAGACTTATACTGATGTACTGAATGATCTGAACGGTTTATATTATAATATTTATCAGCTTTTATACCATGCTACCCGGCAACTGGTATTAAAGGAGATGGAAATCTATGACCAGGTATATGATGAGTTCTTTGAAATTGTTGATGACCTGCTTGCGAATAAATTGGAAACTGATAATAAAAATGTTGCCCTCTTGCATAATCTGATCACTGCGCTGGCAGAAGACGAAAATCAGCTGGAGCATATTGAATAATTTAAAATCAATTCTTTTTTTTTAGCGCAAACAATATACCCTGTTCAATCCTTTTTAGTGTATACATTAAGAAATTTTTATGGACAGATTAGTAATAGAATCAATATTAGCGGATGTTGATGAGATATATTTATCAACTGACAACGAAAATCCTGCACTGAATCCATCTATTGTACTGGGCTTTAAGGCTGCGAATGTTGATCAGGTGATCAATGCGTTCACGGCTTTGAAGAAGATTACAGCGGATAGCGATGTAGAATTCATTATTTGCAGGACACTGGTTTCGGGAATCTACGATCTGGAACTTAAAACGGAAGCATTAGACGAGCCGGTTCGAATACTGAACAAAGCGATTTCGCATGAATTGCTGGAGCAGATTGAGGATCAGTTACAGCGAGATAAAAAGATTATTCTTGGGTCGAATGTATCTGAGGAAGAAAACTGGATAGAAATATCAGCTGCCTCTGTAAAAGAATGCAGCGTGAAAGAAGGTTAATCTTAATTCAGGACACGCCAAAAAAAAGCCCCTGGTTAAGGAGCTTCGGTAAATAGTTAAAATCTAGAATGAAAAATCGTCGTTTTGATTTTTACCGGAGCCTTCATGGTTCTCAGAATATTCATACCTTTTTTCTGTTACGTCCTGATGGTTTTTGATGTAATCCACTGTTTCAGTTAGTCCTTCAGCAAACTTTTCAAAGTCTTCTTTATAAAGGAAGATTTTATGCTTTACGAACACACCGTCTTCAAGTCTCTTTTTACTTTCTGTTAAGGTCAAATAATAGTCGCCCGTTCTTGTCGCTTTAACATCGAAAAAGTAAGTTCTCTTACCTGCTCTTACTTTCTTAGAAAAAACCTCTTCTCTCTCTTTGTTGTCAAATTCTCCCATGTTTGGTATTGATCTTGGTTTTGGTACGGGTAAATATAAAGTAATAATCAGTAAAGTTCAAAATAGAAGTTAAATAGATTTACTTTCTTCTTCAAGAAGTTGATTCTGGTACATCTCTTCATAGATACCATGCAGGTTAATGAGTTCATCATGAGTGCCTTGCTCGGCGATACGCCCCTCTTCAAGAACTAATATTTTATCCGCTTTTTTGATGGTTGAAATACGGTGGGCGATAAGAATACTCGTTTTTCCGCTCATCATCTTACCCAGATTGTTTAATATTTCTTCTTCTGTTCTGGTATCTACTGCAGAAAGACAATCGTCGAAGATTAATATTTTAGGTGAGCCGATCAGCGCACGGGCGATAGAGACCCGCTGTTTTTGTCCGCCGGACAGGGTAATTCCCCGCTCGCCCAGCATCGTTTCAAACTTCAGTTCAAAATTGATAATGTTATCATACACTGCTGCATTTCTTGCTGCAGTTTCAATTTCTGCGTCTGTTACTTCGTCTAAACCAAATGCAATGTTATTTTTTATACTGTCCGAAAACAGGAATACTTCCTGAGGTACGAACCCTACCTGACTGCGGTAGGAATTCAAGTTGATTTGCGGCAATGGCATATGATCAATTGATATTGTACCGCTATCAGTATCGTACATCCGCATGATCAGGTTGGCTAGGGTAGATTTACCAGAGCCTGTACGGCCAATAATGGCAACAAAAGAACCGGCTTCGATATCAAAACTTACATCCTTCAGTGCCTGAATGCCTGTATCCTGATAGGTGAAGCTTACCTGGTCAAAGCGGATATTTCCGGTAATCGCTTTTGCCGGCAGCTTCCCTGAAATAATATCGGGTTTCAGCTCAAGGAATTCATTGATCCTTTTTTGTGAAGCAGAAGCGCGTTGTACAAGAGTAGTTACCCATCCAAGCATCGTTACGGGGAAAGTGAGCTGGTTTACATAGACAATAAATTCCGCAATATTACCCGCGGTGATGGAGCCGTTCAAGACTTGCTCACCACCAATATAAACGGTTAATATGGTACTGAGGCCGACCAGCAAAAGCATCGTTGGATAGAACAATGCCTGAACTTTAACCAGACTCATTGCATTGGTTTTATAGGTTTCGCTCTCTCCGGCAAATATTTTCCTCGTATAATCTTCACGTACATAGGATTTAATCACCCTGATTCCTGAAAATCTTTCCTGAACAAAACTGGACAGTCTGGATAACTGTTCCTGAATCTGCTCGCTTTTATTGTTGATCTGTGTATTTACAAAATAGATAATGATCACGAGTACGGGTAAGGGCAGGAGACAAAACGTAGCCAGCCTGGGATTAACTGCATACATGGAAGTAATGATCAGTAAAAACAATACGGCGGTATTGATGGCATACATGATCGCGGGCCCAACGTACATTCTTACCCTGTTAACATCTTCTGTAGCCCTGTTCATCAGGTCGCCAGTATTGTTGCGGCGATAAAATCCAAGACTGAGCTGCTGGTAGTGTGCATAGATCTCATTCTTCATATCAAACTCTATATGCCTGGACATCAGGATGAGCGTCTGCCGCATAAAAAAGAGGAACAGCCCACGGATCAGGTAAAGGAAGAGCACCAATGCCCCGAAATAAAGGAGGCTGTAGCTGAATATATCATAAATAATTTCCTGCCTTTCAAAACCATTGAAGAGACCATAAATCTGGATGTTTTCTGTAATGAGGTTAAATGCATGTCCGATCACCTGGGCGGGAATTACACCGAATATATTGGAGATGATGACAAAGAAAACGCCTGGTATTATCCACCACTTATATTTATAGAAATGTTTGTTTAAAAAACGGAGGTGCTTCATGTGCTGTAAAGTTAGCCAATTGGGGAGGATTTTTGAAAACTGTTTAGTTAAAACAATGTAAATAATGTTTTTTTGCTTAGTTTTGCTGCTCTCAGTTAAACGAAATCATATGTCTGCTAATAGTTCTGTGGTAACCTCAATTTTAGATCAACTAAGTGCACTGGGACATAAAAAAGTCGTTTTTTGTAATGATCCTGATAGTGGCCTGAAAGCTATTATTGCGATTCATGATACTACGCTGGGCCCGGCTCTTGGCGGAACAAGGATGTGGAATTATGTTACAGAGACTGAGGCACTGGAAGATGTACTGAGATTATCGAGAAGCATGACTTATAAAGCTGCAATTACAGGGTTAAATCTGGGTGGCGGGAAGGCTGTGATTATCGGTGATTCAAGAAAAGGAAAGTCTGAGGCAATGATGCGCAGTTACGGTCGTTTTATTAAGAACCTTAACGGCGAATTTATTACTGCTGAAGATGTAGGAACTACCACCAGAGACATGGAATATATCCGTATGGAGACAAGCCATGTTACAGGAGTACCTGAATCTATAGGTGGCGGGGGAGATCCTTCTGCCGTGGCAGCGAAAGGGGTATTTCTGGGTATTAAAGCCTGCGTAAAAGAAGTTTTTGGTACGGATATGCTGGCCGGAAGATCTGTGGTTGTACAGGGGACAGGACATGTTGGAGAACATCTTGTTGAGCTGCTGAGAAATGAAAATGTAGAGGTTTTTGTGAGTGATATTAACCAGGAACGCTTGCAGTATGTTGCCCGGAAATATAAGGCTAAACCGGTTGAGGGCGACAAAATATTTGGTCTGGATGTAGATATCTATGCGCCTTGTGCTTTAGGAGCGACGGTAAATGATATGACCATACCAAAAATGAAGTTTGCCATTATCGCCGGATCAGCAAATAATCAGCTTGCTGATGAGCAGGTACATGGTAAATTACTGCTTGAAAAGAATATACTTTTTGCGCCTGATTATCTGATCAATGCAGGAGGATTAATTAATTGTTATTCGGAACTTACAGGTTTCGGAAAAAAGCGGACGATGCAGCTGACAGAAAATATTTATGACGCCACCAGGAATGTGATCAAACTATCAAAAGCAGATAATATACCAACAATCTGGGCAGCTAACCGGATTGCAGAACAAAGAATAATAGATATAAAGAAAATAAAATCATCATTTTAATAACCGGTAAAATTACCAACTCGTTCTTACATTCATGTTAAATAGAAGGCACTTAAGAATTAAAGCTCTGCAAAACATTTTTGCTTGGCAAATGACAGACAAGAAGGATATCCTTACGTCTAAAAAAGCATTAATGCTTAGTATTGATAACGTATACGAAATGTACGTTAGAATGCTCGCATTGATCTCAGAAATCACGGAGTTCACAGCCGTTGATACGATAGAAAGGGCAAATAAACACTTCCCTACAGAAGAAGATCTACACCCTAATGAAAAACTGCTGCACAATAAATTTATCGTGCTTTTGCAGAAAAACCCCGAATATCAGTCGGCCATTAACAAATACCAGGTAAACTGGCATGCAGATCCCGATTTCATCAGGACGATCTATAACAAGCTTAAGACTACACCAGAGTATACTGCTTACCTTGCTGATGCTGACGATAGTCTGGAAGGCTCAAAGGAAATTATCAAATTTATTTTCAGGAAGATCATTTTAAAAAGCCAGAATATTATCCAGGCTTTTGAAGATAAATTTATCAACTGGCCGGTAGATAAAGAAGTAATGCAGGGTATGGTTGCAAAAACAATTAAAAACTTTGTTTCAGAAGATCCTTTCAAAAATAAGCTTACGCCAATCAGTGCAGACTGGAAAGAGGATAGCAAATTTGTAGAAGACCTCTTTGTGTATACGTTGAAAAATAATAACGAATACCAGGGCTTAATTGCTGAACGTACTAAAAACTGGGAATCGGAGCGTATCGCTTTAATGGATACTATTCTGATGAAAATGGCAATCTGTGAGCTGATGAATTTTCCGTCTATCCCTGTTAAAGTTACAATAAATGAGTACCTGGATTTATCTAAAGATTACAGTACACCGAAAAGTAATTCTTTTATAAACGGTATATTAGACAAAATTTTAGGCGACTTGAAACGCACAAACAGCATTAAGAAATTAGGCCGCGGATTAATAGAGGAATAAATTATGAAAAGAGTATTATTTTTAGCTTTTATAGCAGCTTCAATGTCTGCATGTAATAGTAATAAACCAGCAGAAACCACTGTAGCCGGAACAACGACTGAAGAAACAACTACTTCAACGACTACCACTACAGTAGTATCACCCGATGCGCCGGTACTGAGCTTTGAAAATGGCATGTACAACTTCGGAAAGATTTTACAGGGAGAAAAAGTGCATTACGATTTCAAGTTTAAGAACACTGGTAAAAGTCCCCTGATCATTACTAATGCTACTGCATCCTGCGGATGTACTGTTCCGGAGAAACCGAACGAGCCGATCAAACCTGGTGATACAGGAGTAATCAAAGTTGTATTTAACAGTACTGGTAAAATGGGAATGCAGGATAAGGTAGTGACAATTACTTCAAATGGTAACCCTTCAACTTCTGAAGTTCACATTATTGGTGAAGTGAAAGAGGCTGCAAGTTTATAATTTATAATAACAAACAAAACAATATGACATCTACAGTAATTTTACAGGCTGCCGGCGGTAGCAGTATGTTAAGTACATTGGTTCCAATGGTATTAATCATGGTAGTATTTTATTTCTTCATGATCAGACCTCAGGTTAAAAAAGCAAAAGATCATAAAAAACTGGTTGCCGACTTAAAAAAAGGGGACAAAATAGTTACTACGGCTGGTATCCATGGCAGAATTGTAGACATGAACGAAACTACATTTTTGATTGAAGTAGAAGGCGGTACTAAAATACGTTTTGATAAAACGGCTATCTCTCTGGATGCTACTAAAGCATCTGCAGCACCTGCAGCATTACCAAAAGCTTAATTTGTAAAAAGAAAATTGAAGCCGCTCCGTTTTGGTGCGGCTTTTTTTTATTTTGCTAAAATTGATTACTTTACAGCCATGGCATTCATAAAACTTACAAAAATAGAGCAAAAGCGTTTTTTTGTTTTGGTTGGCTGCTTGCTGCTGGCAATAGCGGGCTGGCTTTTTATGGCCCTGAATAATAAGTATGTGTATACAGCGAAGACGGTTTTAGTCTATGAAAACTTTCCGCAAAACAAAGCTTTTCATCCTTTACAGCCCGATACGGTTGATTTGCAGGTGGAAGGAACCGGCTGGCAGTTACTTTTTGCCCGTTTACGTGTCAATCCTCAATCTATCAGCATCAGTCTGGATAAACTGAGCAACAGAAATTTTATTCTTTTTTCTGAGCAACTCTATAGTGTGAACAAGCAACTGGAGACTTCGCAGAAAATTATCTCTGTACGTCCGGATACGTTATATTTTGATTTTTCTAAAAGGACGGTGAAAAGAGTGCCCGTAAAATTGGTATCCAACCTTTCATTCGCTAATCAGTTTGGGATTTCGGACGACCTGGAGTTCAAACCTGATTACGTAACCGTTTCTGGTCCGCAGGAAGAGCTGGATAAAATCAAGGAATGGAAAACGGATACGCTGAAATTACAGCATATTCATGACTCTGTAGTCACCCGCGTTTCAATGAAACAAAACGTGTTTAAAAATGTGGATATCTTTCCGTCAAGTGTACAGGTGAAATTACCGGTAGATGAGTTTACGGAGAAGACGCTGGATCTGCCTGTCAAAATTATTAACAATACAGAATACTATAATGTAAAGCTGTTTCCTAAAAAAGTAAGGATTACTTTTATGGTGGCTTTATCGAGTTATCAGCAGGTAAATGAGGATTTTATTGATGCTGTGGTAGACATGAATGAGTGGAAATTACAAAAACATAGTCAGCTGACAATTAAACTGAACCGTTTTCCTGATTATTGCAGATTGGTTAAACTCACGCCTGACAAGGTAGATTTTATTATAGAAAGATAATGCTGAAGATAGGTATAACCGGCGGTATTGGCAGTGGAAAAACCACTGTTTGCAGAATTTTTGAATCCCTGGGTATTCCCGTATTTTATGCAGATACTGTAGCCAAACAAATTATGGTTACTGACATGCTTCTGGTAGCAGGTGTAAAAGCTGCCTTTGGTGATGAAAGTTATACTATTGAAGGAAAATTAAACAATAAATATATAGCGCAGATCGTATTCAATGATCAGCAGGAACTGGATAAACTGAATGCTTTAGTGCATCCCGCCACCTTTCGTGCATTTGAACGCTGGATGAATACTGTACCAGCAGGTACACCTTATATCCTGAAAGAGGCTGCTTTATTATTTGAGAGCGGTTCTTATCGCCTGTGTGATAAAAGTGTGCTGGTTACGGCTCCTGTGGATATTAGAATCGCCCGGGTGATGGAACGTGACGAGGTGAGCCGAGAACAGGTAGCGTCCAGGATAAACAAACAATTAAGTGATGAAATAAAGAAGGGTATGGCTGATTATTTTATAGAAAATAAGGAGACAGCTGCGCTCATCCCCCAGGTGCTGAAACTGCACCATCAATTTTTAAAATAATTATTAATGATATTAGATGATTTTTTAGTGCCTACTAAGATTGGCTTGTTTTGCGCTTATGGTAATTTTTACCTCGATCCAAAAGAAGCGGTTAAAGAGGCGGTAATTTCCCATGCCCATGGTGACCATGCCGTGAGCGGGAATTTAAATGTTTATTGTACGGAGGCTACTTCTCTGTTCATGCTTCAGCGCTATAAAAAATTCGCTGCGGCAGATTTTCATATTAAACCTTATCATACTGTTTTTGAACTGAATGGCGTGCGAATCAGTTTTATTCCGGCTGGTCATATTCTGGGCTCTGCATTGGTCATGATGGAATATAAAGGGATTAAATATTTGTACACGGGAGATTATAAACTGCAGCCTGATATTACCTGTGAGCCAGTTGAATTTGTTACGGCCGATGTATTGATTACAGAAACCACTTTTGCAAATCCGGATACTGCCCATCCGGATCCGGAGGGGGAGATTAAAAAGCTGAATACCACACGTAGTAATGTGATGCTTGGCGCATATGCGCTGGGGAAAAGCCAGCGGCTGATCCGCATGATCAACGATCACTGTCCTGAAAAAAGAATTTTAGTGCACCATAATATTGTCCCGTTTGTGAAAATATATGAAAAAATGGGTATCAATATGGGTAAATATGAGGTGTACGACAGAAAGGTCATGAAGTCGAATCCCGAACACATGATCTATATCGTTCCTCCTATGGTCTACAGGAGTTATATCAGGGCAATTAACGTTATACGTGTTTTTGTGACTGGCTGGAAACATTTGCAAAACAATAATGAATTGCAAATTTATATATCAGATCATGTGGATTGGAAAGAGATTTTACTTACTATTGAAAAGGTTAATCCCAGGCAAGTATGGACAACTCACGGGAGCGGTCATCAATTGAAAACTTTTTATGAAAACATTTTAGAAGTTAAATTGCTTAGTTGATGGAAGAGGGGGTTGATTATTATTTTAATGAAGAAGGATTAATGGTATTTACTGCGGCATATCATCTGAAAAGGGGGTATTGCTGCAAGAATAAATGCAAACATTGTCCATGGGGTTTTGGAAAACCTAAAAATGATAACGACGCCGCTGCACCTGAACAATTTAAATAACAAAATGATGCATGTACAAAAAGAATTAAGTAGTTCGGTAAAAGAGGTATTTCACCAGGCTATGATTAATGTATTTTTAGCTTATAACAGGTGCAATGAAGATGTAAGGCACGCTGTTCTACCTTTTGATATTACCTCACAGCAATTTAATGTATTACGAATATTACGCGGGCAGCATCCCAAGCCTGCCACGATCAATCTGATCAAGGCAAAGATGCTGGATAAAATGTGTGATGCTTCCCGGATTGTGGACAGGTTAGTACAGAAAAATCTGGTGGATAAAAATATCAATGCTTATGATAAGAGAGCGGTAGATATTGTTATCAGCGAGAAGGGTATACAGCTGTTGAAAAAAACGGATAAGGAAATTGACTTATCAGCTATCATTTCTGCCAGCCTCACCGCAGAGGAAGCTGAAGAATTAAATAGATTGCTGAATAAAATTACCGGTGAAAAAGATTAATACGCTGGACTATTTTTAGTGACCTGAAGTATAAAATCCAATAAGCGCAATGCTGATACCGAGCAGCACCGCAATCATTTTTCGTCTTGAAACCTTATGGTCTACGCTCGATTCAAAGAGGATAGTGGTAGAAATGTGTAAGAATATACCTATCACTATGCCCATCATTTTATTGAAATAGGTTTCTATACCACCTATGCTTCCGTTGCTGATGCCATAACTAAAGCAGAATCCCAAAGGGGCCATAAGCGCAAAGATAGCAACGTAAAAGATAATCCCACCGCGCTTTAACTTGTTTTGCATCAGGATACTGGACAATGCAAAGGCAGCAGGAATATGATGCAGGGAGATACCGAAAATCAGTGCGTTGTGCTGGTCGGCAGCCAGCGGCATTCCTTCCAGAAACGCATGCAAACATAAACTGATCATGATCCCGTAAGGAAAAATTTGTCCTTCTGCATGTTTATGGATATGGCCATGTTCTACACCTTCTGAAAATTGCTCCAGGAAGATCTGCAGCAGAAATCCAATCAGAATAAAGATACCTATTTCATCGTGATCCGGACCGCTATAGGCTTCCGGAATAAGGTGCAGGACGGTGATTGCAAATAAATATGCGCCACTGAAAGAAAGTATCAGCTTTAACAGTTGTGATTTATCACTTTTAACCAAGAATATGGAGAGTCCGCCTAAAAAAGCACAGAAGAACAAGATTAATATTTTCCAAATTTCCATTAGTGTACTGGTTGTAATTTTTTAAAGAGCCGGCCTGTAAACAATCCTATAGCGGTACCCAGCAATGCTCCTGCGAAGGTATCTATCGGATAATGAACGCCAACATATATTTGTGAGAATGAGATCAGGAAGGCCCATGCCAGGCCTATAGGCAAAATTGGCTTCCACCGTGAATAAAAAATAATAATCAGGAATACTGCAATGCCAAAATGATTAGTGGCATGTGCTGACGGAAAGCTGTATCCGGCGCCGCATGGCACCCTGTGTATAATCTGGTCAACCAACGCAATATCATTACAAGGCCTGATTCTGGCGACTGTGGGTTTAATAAACCGGGATGAAACAAAATCACCCAGGGCAAATGTCAGCAATAACAGCCCAATGATGTACCAGCCTTTTTTCTTATATTCCTTGAAACAAAAGATGAGAATAAACAGATAGAGCGGGGCCCAGAAGAAACGGTTACGCATTAAGGGCAACAGCCAGTCAAAGAAACCATTTGATAGTCCGCGGTGGATTCTTAAAAAAAGATCCACATCAAATTCCTGCAGTGTAGCTATCATATCTTTTTACACACCAGGATCAGTCTGTCAGATTTTGTTTCATCGAATTCTTCCAGCGCATAATTACCGAATACTGCCTTAATAGCCAGACCGCTTTTTTCAAGCATCCGCTCGAAGTCAGACTTACTGAATGCCTGCACTCTTTCCTCAAAAGCGAAGTGTTTGCTTTTATGTTCAAAGTCGATGTTTTTGATGATTTTACCATCTGACACATATTTGTGAATATCAAATTCAATACCTTCCACACTTTTGGTTTCCCTTTGTGTAAGATTTTTAATGATTTTCTGTGTATTGAAATAATCTATAACCAGTGTACCGTCATCTTTTATACTTTTCCGGAACGATTTAAGCGCATTTACATGCTCTTTCTCTGTATCAAAGTAGCCAAAACTGGTAAACATATTCAGCGCGATGTCATAATAGTTGATATAACCGAGTTTGCGCATATCGTGTACAAAAAAATGAAGGTGTTTCTGTTCGAATTGTTTGGCATATTTGATGCTTTGTTCAGATAAGTCGATACCCGTTACATCGAATCCTTTTTTCTGTAAATAAATGGCATGGCGACCTCTTCCACAGGCAATATCAAGTATCCGGCTTTCTGCAGCGGGTCTTAAATAGGCGGTAAGATTATCAATTAAGAACTCTGCTTCTTCATCATTCCGCTGACTATATAAGATGTGATAATAGGGAGAATTGAACCAGTATTGAAACCACTTACGCTGCATAGAGACGGTATATTAATAAGCTTAAAAAAAACAAATATAAGGAATACTGTTCCATACACCCGATTTTTAGGTTCAATTGTTTTTAATTGGTCGTCCTTCTTAAATTTTTGCTATTTTTGAAGAATAAAATTTATAGCGTTGACACTCATAAAATCTATCTCTGGAATTAGAGGAACCATAGGCGGAATAGCCGGAAACTCATTGACACCTATTGACATTGTTAAGTTTACTGCGGCTTACGGTTCATGGGTCATTCAAAATACAAATGTCAGGAAAATTGTAATAGGCAGGGATGCGCGCATCTCGGGAGATATGGTCAATAACCTGGTTACCGGCACGCTGCAGGGATTAGGTATTGAAGTAATTGACCTCGGTTTATCTACTACTCCTACAGTGGAAATTGCTGTTCCAATGGAAAAGGCAGGTGGAGGGATTATCCTTACAGCCAGTCACAATCCAAAACAATGGAATGCATTGAAACTGCTGAATGATAAAGGTGAATTTATCAGTGATGACAATGGCAAGGAGATCCTGGAAATGGCAGAACGGGCAGATTTTGCTTTTGCTGAGGTAAATGATCTGGGTAAAGTAACTCATGATGATTCTTACCTGGAGAAACATATTGCAGCGGTGCTTGCACTTCCTTTAGTAGATATTGAGCTGATTAAAAAAGCGAATTTTAAGGTGGCTATCGATTGTGTTAATTCTACAGGAGGGATTTTCATTCCGGCTTTATTGAAAGCATTGGGCGTAACACAGGTTTTCGAGCTTTTCTGTACCCCGGACGGGGAGTTTCCTCATAATCCGGAGCCGCTACCGGAGAACCTGACTGAAATAGCTAAAGTGGTGCAAAGTCAGGGTGCAGACCTTGGTATTGTGGTAGACCCGGATGTAGATCGTTTATGCTTCGTTTGTGAAGACGGATCTATGTTTGGTGAAGAATATACTTTAGTTGCTGTAGCAGATTATATCCTTAAAAATACACCTGGAAATACAGTGTCTAATCTGTCCTCTACCAGGGCATTGAAAGATGTTACCCTTAGGGCTGGTGGTGAATACCATGCCTCAGCTGTGGGTGAAGTAAATGTGGTAAACCAGATGAAAGCTACAAATGCCATTATCGGAGGAGAGGGGAATGGAGGAATCATTTATCCGGAACTTCATTATGGTCGTGATGCTTTAGTAGGTATTGCCTTATTTTTAACGCACTTAGCTAAGTTTGGGAAATCTGTTTCCCTGCTGCGTAGTAGTTACCCAAACTACCATATCTCTAAAAACAAAATTACACTGACACCGGAAATGGATATCGATGCTTTACTTGTTAAAGTACAGGAGAAATATAAAAGCCAGCCGAATAGTACAATAGACGGATTAAAGATTGAATTTGATAACGAGTGGGTTCATTTGCGCAGATCTAATACGGAGCCAATTATTCGTATTTACAGTGAAGCAGAAAATGAGACCGTGGCAGAAAACCTCGCTAAAAAAATCATATCTGATATCAAAGAAATTTTAAAACTGAATTAAAAACGATGACCAGGATCTATTTAGATAATGCTGCAACAACACCTCTTGATAAACAAGTGATGGCTGAAATGGTAAACGTAATGGAGAACTATTACGGCAATCCATCTTCGATTCATGGGCAGGGCCGTGAGGTTCGTACGCTGATTGAAAAAGCCAGAAAGACGGTTGCAGGATTATTAAATGCAGCCCCGGCGGAAGTATTTTTTACTTCCGGAGGGACGGAAGCAGATAACACCGCAATACGTGGTGGTATTGCCGCATTCGGACTTAAACATGCAATCACCTCGAAAATTGAGCACCATGCTGTAGAACATACGCTGGAGCAGTTATTGAAGGATGGAGTGATTGATAAGTTGAGCTTTGTAAATATTGATGCTAAGGGAAATCTGGATTATGCTCATTTAGAGCAATTGCTGAAAGAAAACAGCCGTTCATTTGTTTCTTTGATGCACGCAAATAATGAGCTGGGTACATTAAATGATATCGAACGTATAGGTGAAATCTGTGAGACTTACGATGCTATTTTTCATAGCGACACGGTGCAGACAATGGGGCACTATGTGCATGATGTTAAAAAACTGAAAGCTCATTTTATTGTTTGTGCAGCACATAAATTCCACGGACCAAAAGGTGTTGGGTTTCTGTATGTAAAACATAGTGTAAAAATCAGTCCTTTCATTTTTGGTGGTGCACAGGAGCGTAATATGCGTGGAGGAACGGAAAATGTTTATGGCATCGTAGGATTAGCGAAAGCACTTGAGATTGCCTATGCAGAAATGGAAGAGCATAAAAATTATATTCTTGAACTGAAAACATACCTGAAAGATAAATTGACAGCAGAAGTTCCGGGAATTAGTTTTAATGGCGAAACTGATGCTGAAAAAAGTTTATATACAGTATTGAATGTATCTTTCCCTGAAATGGACATGGCTGATATGTTATTGTTCAATCTGGATATTCAGGGTATTTCTGCTTCCGGCGGCAGTGCCTGTTCTTCGGGATCAAATATTGGTTCTCATGTATTAACAGGAATAGGGGTAGACCCGAACAGACCTTCTGTACGCTTCTCTTTCAGTAAATATAATACCAAAGCTGAACTGGATATTGTTGCAGAAAAAGTTAAACATATCGTAGAACAGAACATTGCTGTTTAACGGGATTCTTAATTTGAGAAAATCACTAGCTCTGGCCAACTGTCAGAGCTTTTTTTATGTTTTATAATTTATGATTAGATATTTATCAGTTACCGCTGTTGATGATCCATATATATCCTATGTGCAGGAATTATATATGGCGACTTTTCCGGAGAAAGAACGGAGAGATTGGAGCCAGCTCTTGGATATGATTGAAAATACTCCCGAGATGTGGTTGCAGCTGATTGAGGCAGATGAACAGGTAATTGGATTCCTGGTGTTATGGGCTCTGGAGGAGTGGTTATTTGTGGAATATTTTGCCATTGATCCTGAACATCGAGGAAAAAACTATGGAGCACAGGTAATGCAGGATCTAACTGGTCTGAATCATACAAAACTGATCCTGGAAGTAGAGCCTCCTCAAACTGATGATGCTGTACGCAGGATTCACTTTTATAAAAGAAATGGACTGACCTGTCTGCCTTTCGATTATTTGCAGCCATCTTATTCTAATCCTGAACAATCATATCCAATGTTACTGATGAGTAATGCTGTTGAAAAAGAGGAAGTATATTTTACTGAGGTCATTAGCTTCATCAAGCGTTGCGTATATTTTAAAGGGTGTAAATAAAATATCCATTCCGTTCCAAGGAAGATTTATTAAACAAAGCTAACCTTCACCTGTTATTTAGGTAGTTCATATAATTATTCATCAAAATATATTTGTTATGATAACTCCGGAAGAACAACATCAGGAAGAAGAAAATAAAAAAACTGTGTATAAAGAAACTACAGAAGAGGAAGAGTTGAACAGTGGCGAAACCTCTTCTCCGGGTCAGTCCGGCAGATCAGAATTTACACGCCACCCGGATAGAAAGAACCCGCCTTTAGGATCAAGTCATGAGCCGGGTGTAACACCAGGAAGAGACTTCTAAAAAAGAAATGATCAAAATTTGGCCCTGAGATATAAAAATCTCAGGGTTTTTTTATGTCCTTTCCAGAGTAAATATTACGATATAAATTTGGCTGTTAAGAAATTCTCCATTACATTAGAGCGTTGAACATATTAAATATTTTTTAATAACAAGGAATAATTGATATGCTAAAACGTTTTAAATAATAAATTGTATGAACAGACACCACTTTCGCTATTTAGCCGCAATTCTATTCTTATTTTCATTGTCAGTTTCTGTTTCAGCACAGGACAAGGAAGTATTTAGGCAAAAAGGATATATCCTGACGTTTATCAATCAGGAGCAGGCTTTCGATCCGGCATTAAGGACAAGGATGATAAAGACATTTTTTAAAGTCTATCCGGAATTGTGTAAAGCCTATAATCCTGCAGCTGTAAAGGAAATTACTTTTGTAATTGATACCGCATATAAGGGAGTAGCAGCAACAAGCGATGCCCGTGTTGCGTACAGTCCGGTCTGGTTTAAAAAGAATCCCGGAGATATTGATGTGGTAACTCATGAAGTGATGCATATTGTGCAGGCATATGGTCAGAGCAATGGTCCATGGTGGGTGACAGAAGGAATTGCAGATTATGTAAGATACAAATACGGGGTAGATAACGTTGGTGCCAAATGGACCCTGCCAGCATATCAAGCCGGTCAGAATTATGATAACGGATACCGTATCACCGCAAGGTTTCTGGCCTGGCTGGAAAAAAACGGGAATGCCGGAATTGTGAAAACACTGGATCAGCACATGCGCAATCACAGCTATACAGAAGAAATATGGAAAATAAAGACAGGTAAAACTTTAGCTGATTTATGGACCGCCTACACAATAAATCCTACATTGTAAAACCAACAATAATATAAACCTATAATAATGATTAAACAATTCTTATCAGTACTGCTGTTCTCTGCCGCATTGCCGGCCCTGGCACAGCAGACTGCTCAAATTACTGATCCGGTTGAATGGATCAATCCTTTAATGGGAACTGCCAGTAAACCGGATCTGTCTAATGGAAATACGTACCCTGCTATTGCTTTACCCTGGGGAATGAACTTCTGGACGCCACAGACAGGTAAAATGGGTGACGGATGGGCATATACCTATGATGCCGATAAAATTAAAGGCTTTAAACAGACTCACCAGCCATCTCCCTGGATGAATGATTACGGACAGTTTTCTGTAATGCCGGTAACGGGTAAAAAGAGATTTTCACAGACGGATCGCGAGAGCTGGTTTTCCCATAAAGCCGAAACAGCTAAACCCTACTATTACAGTGTTTACCTGGCTGATGCTGATGTGACCACAGAAATTACACCTACAGAAAGAGCAGCGCAATTTCGTTTTACTTTCCCACAATCTGACAGTTCTTTTGTTGTAGTCGATGCTTTCGACAAAGGGTCTTACGTTAAGGTAATCCCTAAAGAGGGAAAAATCATTGGCTACAGTACAAAATATGCAAGGGGACCATTACCTAATTTCAAAAACTACTTCGTTATTTATTTTGATAAGCCAATTGTATCAGCAGATACATGGCATGGTAATCAGCTGGCAAAAGATACGCTGGAGTTAAAGAGTAATCATTCCGGTGCTATAGTCGGCTTTAAAACAAAAAAAGGCGAGCAGGTTGGGATGAAGGTAGCTTCCTCATTCATCAGCATAGAACAGGCTGAGCTAAACTTAAAGCGTGAGCTGGCAAATGACAGTTTCGACGTCACCAAACAAAAAGCTAAAGCCATCTGGAATAAAACCCTGAACAGGATAAATGTGGAAGGAGGAACGGTAGATCAGACACGTACATTCTATTCTAGTTTATACCGTACATTGTTTTTTCCTAACAAAATGTATGAACTCGATGCATCCAATAAAATTGTACACTGGAGTCCGTATAATGGTAAAACCCTGCCAGGCTACATGTTTGCTGGAACTGGCTTCTGGGATACTTTCAGGGCATTATATCCATTCTTAAATCTGGTGTACCCATCTATTAATAAAGAGATGCAGGAAGGTCTGATCAATGATTATAAAGAAGGCGGATGGTTGCCTGAATGGTCAAGCCCGGGTTATGCCAATATCATGGTGGGCAACAATTCAGCTTCCGTAGTGGCCGATGCCTATATCAAAGGTATGCGCGGTTATGACATTGAAAAGTTGTACGAAGCATTGACACATGGCGCGAATAATGAAGGTCCGATAGAGGCAGTAGGCAGAAATGGTGTGAAATATTATAATGAACTGGGTTATGTTCCTTTTGATGTGAAGATCTCTGAAAATGCCGCCAAAACACTGGAATATGCTTATGATGATTTTACTATTTACCAGTTAGGGAGAGCATTAAACAAACCGAAATCAGAGACTGATATATACGCCAAAAGAGCGATGAACTATAAGAACCTGTTTGATCCTTCTTCAGGATTGATGCGTGGTAAAAATAAAGATGGGTCCTTCCAGTCGCCATTCAGCCCTTTTAAATGGGGTGGTGCATTTACTGAAGGTAACAGCTGGCATTATTCATGGTCAGTATTCCAGGATATTGATGGTTTAGCTACATTAATGGGTGGTAAAGATAAATTCGCTACCAAACTGGATTCCGTATTTTCATTGCCTCCGGTATTTGATGAGAGTGAATACGGTGGTGTGATCCATGAGATCCGTGAGATGCAGATTGCGAATATGGGACAGTATGCACATGGTAACCAGCCCATTCAGCATATGACTTATCTGTACAATTATGCAGGTCAGCCATGGAAGACACAGTACTGGGTAAGAGAAGTGATGGACAGGATGTATAAAGCTACGCCTGACGGGTATTGCGGTGATGAAGACAATGGTCAGACTTCTGCCTGGTATGTTTTCTCTGCTTTAGGTTTTTATCCGGTTACACCTGCTGTGGATCAGTACGTATTGGGTGCGCCTTTGTTTAAAAAGGTAACACTTAACCTGGAGAACGGGAAAAAGGTAGTATTGAATGCCGCCAATAACAGTGCAGACAACAGGTATATACAATCTTTGAAATTCAACACCAAAGAGTATGGTAAAAATTACCTTACCCACTCAGAATTACTGAAAGGAGCAACGCTTGATTTTAATATGACAGCGCAGCCAAATAAGAAAAGAGGAGTACACACTACTGATTTTCCTTATTCCTTGTCTACTGACAAAAAGTAATTATCTTTTATACAAGAAAGCCCGGTTAACATTGTCAACCGGGCTTTCTTGTATAAAAGACATATTAGTTCTTTACCATCTTAAGGAATGACGCGAGTTTAGCTTTCATTGCCCTGCGGTCTACTATAAAATCAAGGAATCCGTGCTCTTGTACAAATTCTGCCGTCTGGAATCCTTTCGGTAAATCCTTTTTTATGGTTTCTTTAATTACCCTCGGACCGGCAAAGCCGATCAATGCACCTGGCTCTGCGATGTTGATATCACCAAGCATTGCATATGAAGCCGTTACACCACCTGTAGTCGGATCTGTAAGCAAAGAGATGTAGGGTACTTTCGCCTGACTCAGCAAAGCTAATTTAGCCGATGTTTTTGCCATTTGCATCAGTGAGAATGCAGCTTCCATCATTCTTGCTCCGCCAGATTTAGAAATCATCAGGAATGGAATTTTATGTTTTATGCTATAATCGATAGAGCGGGCAATTTTTTCTCCTACCACTGACCCCATGGAGCCACCAATAAAGTTGAAATCCATACAGGCGATAACCAGCTCTTCACCTTCAATTTTACCTACGCCGGCACGTATAGCATCTTTTAAACCTGTTTTAGCCATAGTATCTACCAGGCGTTCTGTATAAGGTTTGCTATCTATAAAGTTAAGCGGATCTCCTGAAGTCAGGTCGCTGAAAAGTTCAGTAAAATCGTTATTATCAAATAATACCTCAAAATATTCTTTAGAGCCCACTCTTAAGTGATAGTCACAATAGTGGCAAACATATTTATTTTCGGTAAGGTCTGCGCTATGTAATGCTTTTTTGCAATTAGGACATTTGTTCCATAAGCCATCCGGCGCTTCTTTTTTTTCTTCAGTCAGCGTACTGATACCTTTTTTTTCTCTCTTAAACCAAGCCATGTTATTCGTTGAAAAATGCGATTACAAAGAAACGAAAAAAAATTAGAACAGTTTAACCTAGTTTCAGGATTACTTTGGCTAAATAATGACACAAGAGATTTGCCCACCCTGATATTTTTCCTAACTTCGGCATATATAAAATCTAATAACAATGAGTTTAAAAGGCTATAAAGGCGTAATTTACGGAGATGCCGTTCAGGAATTATTTGAACAGGCTAAAAAACATCAGTTTGCATTACCTGCAGTTAATGTTACCGGTACAAATACGGTCAACGCGGTTATGGAAACTGCAAAAGCGGTGAATTCACCAGTAATGATCCAGTTATCTAATGGTGGCGCGCAGTTTTACGCGGGCAAAACGTTAAATAATGACAACTTAAATGCATGTATCCTTGGTGCAGTATCTGCAGCAAAACATGTTCATTTGTTAGCAGAGCATTACGGTGTTGCTGTTGTTCTGCATACAGACCATGCTGCTAAAAAGTTATTGCCATGGATTGATGGATTGTTGGATCACGGAGAAAAATTCTTTGCTGAAACCGGAAAACCGTTGTTTTCTTCGCATATGATTGACCTTTCTGAAGAGTCTATCGAAGAAAACATGGAAATCTCTGTGAAATATTTAGCGCGTATGGCCAAGATGGGCATGACGCTGGAAATTGAATTAGGTGTAACAGGTGGTGAAGAAGATGGTGTTGATAACAGTGATGTTGACAGCTCTAAGTTATATACTCAACCTTCGGAAGTAGCTTATGCTTATGAAGAATTAAGTAAAGTAAGTGATAAATTTACTGTTGCTGCGGCTTTCGGTAATGTTCATGGTGTTTACAAGCCAGGTAATGTGAAATTGCAACCGGTAATTCTGAAGCACTCCCAGGATTTCGTGAAAGAGAAATTTAACCTTACTGCTGAAAAGCCGGTTAACTTTGTATTCCATGGTGGATCTGGTTCTTCTACTGAAGAAATCAGAGAAGCAATTTCTTATGGTGCTATCAAAATGAATATCGATACGGATATGCAATGGGCATACTGGGAAGGTATCCTTGATTATTATAAAGCGAATGAAGCTTATCTGCAAGGTCAGATTGGTAATCCTGATGGTGAAGATAAACCTAACAAAAAGTATTATGATCCACGCGTTTGGTTGCGCAAAGGTGAAGAAGCTTTTGTTAAGCGTTTAACCCAGGCTTTTGAAGATTTAAACTGCAGAAATGCAAGTGATAAATTATAATCCTTATCAATAGGTTAAAAACCGCTTTCTGAATTTCAGAAAGCGGTTTTTTTTTGTCATTTAAAATCGATGCAATCATTAATATATATATTAGTAAAATAAAATTAAGGTCATGGAATCCACCGCTCAGAATAAAAATCTATTTGAACGTTTTTCAAATGCTGCAACAAAATTTACGGGTAGTTCTTCTGCCTTTGTCATTGCGCTGGTCACGGTAATCTTGTGGGCGGTTACAGGGCCGTTGTTCCATTACTCTGAAACATGGCAGCTGGTCATTAATACCGGAACTACGATCATTACATTCCTGATGGTATTCCTGATCCAGAAAGCACAGAACAAGGATGGTAAGGCTATTCAGCTGAAATTGAATGAACTGATTGCTGCACATGAAAGGGCAAGTAACAGGATGGTTGATATAGAAGATTTAACTGAAGCTGAGCTTGACCAGCTGCATAAATTCTATGTTACATTGTCCTCTTTGGCAAAACAAGAAACCGATATTCATTGTTCTCATTCTATAGATGCAGCGCAGGAGATAAACGAGATTAAAACAAAACATTCCCACAAAAATAATTAAAATAACGATGGAAATACTGCAGGTGAATAAGATCAGGACTCAGGAAGAATTGGAAAGTGCATTCGCTGTCCGTAAGAAAGTTTTTGTGGAAGAACAGCACTGCCCGCCAGAACTGGAATATGAAAATGAAGACGTATCAACACATTTTCTCGCCTTAATGGATAACCATCCTTGTGGGGCCTGTCGCTGGCGTAAAACAGACAAGGGTTATAAGCTGGAGCGTTTTGCTGTGCTAAAAGAATTCAGAGGCAAAAGAGTAGGACAAGCCATGCTGGCTGCTGTTCTGGACGATCTGCCTGCTGACGCGGATCTGATATATCTGCATGCGCAGTTGGATGCAGTTGGACTGTATGCAAAATTTGGTTTTGCAGTAGAGGGAGAACAGTTTGAAGAAGCCGGGATCAAACACTTCAAAATGGTGAAACGTTAAAAGCTCAGGTTTTAAATACCTGCGCTGATAAGCTCAATGCTTCCTGCCATTTACTGGTATCCAGATTCAGGACTTCTCCGCGTGCTTCAAGGAAAGCAATCAGTTCTTCCGTGGCCAGATTACCTGTAAGGTCATCTGCCGCCATTGGACAACCGCCAAAGCCTTTTGCAGCACTATCAAATCTTCTGCAGCCGCTGTTATAGGCGGCTTCAATTTTTTCCAGACTTGTCTCTGGTGTACTGTGGAGGTGAAGACCTATTTCGGCCGACCCGCATTTATTATTTAACAGCGGAATTAGTTCTGCTATCTTTTCCGGGCTTGATACTCCGGTGGTGTCTGACAGGGAAAGAATTTTTGTACCACGTTCTGTCAGTGCAGTAGCCCATTGTTCTACAACTTCTTTGTGATATGGATCACCGTAAGGATTTCCAAATCCCATGGACAAATAAATAACCGCAGTTTTCTGATGTTTGTCACACAGTTCCAGCAATTGCTCCACCGTATGCAGAGATTCTGCGATAGAGGAGTTTGTATTCCTTTGCTGGAAGGTCTCAGAGATAGAAAAAGGGAAGCCTATATAACTGATCTCCGGAAAGGTCATCGCGTCTTCAGCACCTCTCAAATTGGCTACAATAGCCAGTAATTTACTCCTGGTTTCACTCAGATCAAGTTGTGCCAGCACTTCCCTCGTATCGGTCAGTTGAGGTATTGCCCTGGCGGACACAAAACTTCCAAAATCAATGGTATCAAATCCTACCGCTAACAGCGAATTGATATAAGCCGCTTTCAGGGCAGTAGGAATAAAATCGTGAATACCCTGCATTGCATCTCTTGGGCATTCTATCAGTTTAACCGGTTGCTGTTTCATGGGGCTTCAAAATAGGTAAAAATTGGCAGAAACGAAAAAAGGCACCATCGGGTGCCTTTTGATATTTGTTAAGCGTAGCTTATTTTGCTTTTTTCTGACCCAAGTCGATTACAATCGGAGTAGAGATACATAACGATGAGTAAGTACCAATGATACGGCCGATCAATAAGGCGAAGATAAATCCGCGGATACTTTCACCGCCGAAGATAAAGATTACCAGTAATACAAAGAATACAGTCAGTGAAGTTAAGATGGTACGACTCAATGTGCTGTTCAGTGCAAAGTTGATAAGTGTATTACGTTCTTCGCCATATAAATCTTCTTTACCCGCTTCTGCAAGTTTCTCACGAATACGGTCAAATACTACAACTGTTTCCGTCATGGTATAAGACATTACCGTTAAGATTGCAGCAATGAAATCCTGACCAATTTCTAATGAGAACGGCAATACACCGTCTAATATAGTATAGAAAGATAGTACCAGTAAAACATCATGGAATAATGCGATAACTGCTCCCAGACCATAGTTAAGTTTCTTGAACCTTACAATGATGTAGATAAACATCACTAAACAAGAAAATAGGATTGCACCATAAGCGCTGTAAACAAGGTCACTCGCAATGATAGGACCAACTTTCTGGTTACTTTCAATGGTATATTTAGCACCTGTTTTATCCAGGCCTCCTCTTAAAGCATTTTCTACCAGTTTATCTGCACCAGCATCCTGGTCAGTAATGTGGTAAGTAGTTGTAATTTTCAACTGGTTATCACCGCCTGCTGTTTTAACCTGAATTTCTTCATGTTCAAAGCTTGGTGCCAGTTTAGCTTTTACATCTTCAGTATCCATTCCTTTATCGAAATGAACGATATAAGTTCTTCCACCTTTAAAGTCGATACCTAATCTTAAACCACCGTTTTTGAAGTAGAATACAATACCTAAAAGGATGATGACAGAAGAGATGATATAATAGATCTTTCTGCGTCCAACGAAATCAAATGCAATGTTTTTGAAAGCGTGGATAGTTGCCTTGTTACCAAAAGTGATGTTTGCATTTTTATTCAGCAGCCCTTCAAATACAACACGTGAAATTAATACTGCACAGAATAATGAAGAAAGGATACCGATACATAATGTAGTTGCAAAGCCCTGAACAGGACCGCTACCGAATACATAAAGGATAACGCCCAGGATTAAGATCGTAACATTGGAGTCAATGATAGAAGGCATTGCATGTTTGAAACCTTCCTTGATTGCTGCAGCAGTACTTTTGCCATGATTTAACTCTTCTCTTACACGTTCGAAGATCAGAATGTTGGCATCGACAGATAAACCAATTACTAAAATGATACCCGCAATACCAGGTAAGGTTAATACCGCACCTAATGATACCAGGATACCAACGATAAAGAATAAGTTGATAACCAATGCAAGGTTGGCAACCCACCCTGCTTTGTTGTAATACAAGGCCATGAACACAAGGATCACGATAAACGCCAGAACGAATGAAAGTAAACCATCATCAATAGCTGCCTGACCTAATGAAGGACCTACAACGAACTCTCCAACGATACGTGCCGGAGCAGGTAATTTACCCGCTTTCAAGATATTCGCTAAATCCTGTGTTTCATTTACAGTGAAGTTACCAGAGATCGAAGATGTTCCGTTAGGAATTTCATTCTGAACAGTAGGGGCAGAGTAAACTGCGTTATCCAATACAATGGCAATGGCTTTTTTGTTGTTTTGATCAGCTGAAGCTTCAGCTGTAATTTTTTTCCATTTCTGAGCACCGTCGCCAGTCATCATCATGGTCACATCAGGATTACCTTTCTGATCGTAGTCAGCACGGGCATCGCTGATAGCTTCGCCACCTAAATCTGGTTTTCCGTCAGGATTTACAGATTTGATCGCATACAATTCAAATACTTTCGAACCGTCCATCGGTCTGACACTCCACATGAACTTAAAACTCTGAGGAATGATAGCTGCAATTTGTGGTAATCTGAAATATGAATTTACTTTAGCAGTATCTTTTTGAGCTACCCATCCAACAGTCGGACCCGGACGTAAAGCAGGTTGTCCGTTTTCTCCCTGGTAAGTAGGAATATTTAAAACAGCGAATAAAGGATTCGATTTCGAAAGCTCCTGAGTTTTCAGTGCAGTGGAGTCTTTTCCTTTTGCTGCAGTTTGAGCTCCCAGACCAGCTAAAGCACTTCCTTTAGCTGCAGTGTCTGTAACTTTTGTTGCTGATGTATCTTTTAAAGTTGCTGCAAGCGTTTTGTTGATGTTTTCCATCACAGAATAAACTTCTTCATTCTGATATACCTGCCAGAATTGTAATTCTGCAGAACCTTGCAATAATTTGTGAACCCTTTCAATATCCTGAACACCTGGCATCTCAATCAGGATACGGTTAGTACCTTCCTGTTTCTGCATGTTCGGGCTTACTACACCAAATCCGTCGATACGGCTTCTGATGATGAAGAATGAACGGTCGATTGCGCTTTCAGCTTCTTTTGATAAGTAAGTCTTAACCTCAGAATTGCTTGCACTGGCTTTCAGCTGTGCTGCATTATCCTGATTAGCGAAATAATCTGCAAGTTTTACATTAGGGCTGATTTTTTCAAATTCATTAACAAACAAACTAATGAAATCTTTACCACCAGCATTCAACTGAGTTTGTGCTGTTGATAATGCTTTGTTAAAGTTTGCATCGTCGGTATTATTGGCTAGTGATTTAACCAGTTCGCCTAACGAGATTTCCATCGTTACGTTCATACCACCTTTAAGGTCAAGACCCAGGTTGATTTCTTTCCCTTTGCAGAACTGGTAGTCAAATCCGAAGATCGGATAAACCGGAACAGCCGCCATAGAGTCCAAATAAGCTTTTTCTTTAACTAAGTCGCCTTTGGCATATGCTTTAGCGTCTTTTTCTACCTTCGAAGTAACGAGATTAAACGAGAGGGAATACACACAGACAATACCTAATAGTATTGCCATAAATTTAATGAAACCTTTACCTTGCATTTTTTGTTTGTAATTATTTGTCTATGCTGTATTGTTTTTCAACAAGTCGGCAAATCTAATTATTTTTTTAATTAATAGTCAGCCTAATATAATATTTATTGATGATATGAAACTATTTCCGGATAAGGGTGGAAAATGTGTATCCGAAGGCGTTTTTTTCATCCGGTTCAAAGCTGATACTTTCTGTTTCTTCCCAGTTGTTTGGGTCGATTTCAGGAAAAAACGTATCTGCATCAAATATTCCCTTCACCACAGTCAGGTAAATTTTGTCAGTCAGTGACATCGCCATTTTATAAATTTCAGCGCCGCCCCCTATAAATACTTCTTCGTGTTCATCGCAAAGCGCCAGTGCCTCTTCCAATGTATGTACAACTTCTACACCGGGTATTTCCAATCCGTTTTTCCGTGTAATTACAATGTTACGGCGATTGGGCAAAGGTTTACCTACCGAGTCATAGGTTTTACGGCCCATGATAATGGTATGACCAGTGGTAACTTCCCTGAAATGTTTCAGGTCTGCCGGCAGGTGCCACAGTAGTTTATTCTCTTTTCCTATCGCGTTATTCTCCGCGATAGCTACAACGATAGATATGATCATACTGCAACTATTCCTTTAATGTGCGGATGTGGTTCGTAATTTTTTAAGGTGAAGTCTTCATAAGTAAAACTGAAAATATCTTTCACGTCAGGATTGATTTCCATTACGGGCAATGGTTTCGCCTCTCTGCTTAACTGTAATTTTGCCTGTTCAATGTGGTTATTGTACAAATGCGCATCGCCAAGGGTATGGATAAAATCACCACATTCCAGGTTGCATACCTGTGCCACCATCATGGTGAGCAATGCATAAGAGGCAATATTAAATGGAACACCCAAAAATATATCGGCACTGCGCTGATAAAGCTGGCAGCTGAGTTTACCATCGGCCACGTAAAATTGAAAAAAGGCATGACATGGCGGAAGTGCCATGTTTTCGATCTCTGCAACGTTCCATGCCGACACAATAATCCTGCGGGAATCGGGATTGGTCTTGATGGTATTGATGATCTGGCTGATCTGGTCAATCTGTCCTCCGTTAGGCGCAGGCCATGAACGCCACTGTGATCCATAAACAGGACCAAGGTTACCTTGCTCATCTGCCCATTCATCCCAGATCTTTACATTATTGTCTTTTAAGTATTTGATGTTGGTATCTCCGCTTAAAAACCAGATCAGTTCATGTATGATAGATTTAAGGTGTAATTTTTTAGTAGTAACCATAGGAAAACCTTCCTGCAGGTTGAAGCGCATCTGATAACCAAATACACTGATCGTACCTGTTCCTGTGCGGTCGTGTTTCTGTGCGCCGTGATCAAGCACGTGCTGCATTAAGTCCAAATATTGTTTCATGATAAAAGTTAAGCGTTTGCTCTTTTGCAAAACTAGGCAAATCGGTCTTATGAAAATAATATGTTTTGCGCATTTGTGTATAAATTACGAGTTGTGTATAAAAACAGATATCCCTTAGATGGATTAAATGATTTTTATATGTTTGTGACCAAACCTTTAAAAACATAAGGATGCTCACATTCGCCAATGCCAAAATAAATCTGGGTTTACATGTTACAGAGAAAAGGAGCGATGGCTACCATAATCTGGAAACTGTGTTTTATCCTGTAAAGTTACATGATGTGCTGGAAATCACTGATGCGGAAAAAACCAGCTGCGTAACTGAGGGTATAACGGTGCCGGGAGATACGGCAGATAATATCTGTATGAAAGCATATGAGTTGCTGAAAAAGGATTTTGACTTGCCTGCACAGCAAATTACATTGTTGAAAAATATCCCTGTAGGGGCAGGTCTGGGTGGTGGCTCTTCGGACGCTGCTTTTCTGATTAAACTGTTGAATGAAAAATTTAAACTTGGAATTTCCGCAGAACGTATGGAAGATTATGCCCGGCAGCTTGGCGCCGATTGTGCCTTCTTTATTAAGAATAAACCAGTTTACGCCACTGGTAAAGGAGATGAATTCGCTGAATTGTCCGTAGCGCTGTCGCGCTATTTCATGGTACTGGTCAAGCCTCCTGTTCATGTATCGACTGCTGATGCTTATGCCGGCCTTGTTCCGGTTAAACCTTCAGTCTCGCTTAAAGAGCTGATCGCTTCCCCTGTTGAGGAATGGCGGGACTTAATGAAGAATGATTTTGAGCAACATGTTTTTGTAAAATATCCCGAAATCGCGCTTATTAAAGATCAGCTTTACGCTGCAGGTGCTACATTTGCATTAATGAGTGGCAGTGGATCAAGTGTGTATGCAATTTTTGAAGAGGCTGTAAGGCTGCCCGGACTGGAAAAAGAGAATAAAGTGTTTTATAATATTTAGCGAAATGGAAATTAACCTGGTACGTAAAAACAATAAGTTCAATTTTGAAGCGGAAAGTAGTTCCGGACAAAAGGTAGAACTGGATGCCAATCCTGCAATAGGTGGTGAAGGGAAAGGATTCAGACCAATGGAGATGCTGCTGGTAGGTCTGGGAGGATGTAGCGGTATTGATATGGTGAATGTGCTGACCAAGCAGAAAGAGCCTTTGGAAAATATTAAAATCAATATTAAGGCTACACGTAAGGAGGAGGAGACACCTGCCATATTTGATGTAATCAATATCCATTTTGATCTCCAGGGAACATTGAATGTACAAAAGGTTGAACGTGCACTTGCGCTTACTTTTGAAAAATATTGCTCGGTATCTAATATTCTTGGCCGCTCGGCAACGATTAATTTTTCTTACGCTATCCAGGAATAAACTGGCAGGCTGACTTAAAATATAAATCCCCTTTTCTTAAACAGGAAAGGGGATTTTTTTGTCAGTTTTAGCTGATATATTCACGGTCTTCGTCGCTAAGACCATCTTTTGGCTGCTCGGGTTTAGCAGGCTCAGTGTGATGATTATTTTCAAACCTGTCATCGTAAGTGCTGACTACAGTTTTTGGTCGCCCTGCCCAGTATCCCAGTACAAATCCAATAAAAGTACATACACCCACGACCAGTAATTTGGAGATGTCCTTCTCTACAAAAATGAAATCGAATTTAACAGGTTCAGTGTTCATCATCAAAAAAATGGTGATTAAGACGGTGAAAACAATGATGAAGATGGTTCTGGTGCGCATAATGTTAAAAAGTATAATTTACAATGACTTCAAATATAGGGTTCTGATGGTATTCCCGGTTTACGAATACAAATCTTGTACCTAAATCAAAAACCGGCTGATACCGCAGCAGGTTCATACTGCTGTACAATTCAAAGCCGTAAGTCTTGGGCTGCGACAGGTTGGTGTCTTTTCCGATATTTTCATAATGGCAGAAAAGTCCGCCTCTGACATTCGTAATATAAGCCAGGGGGCCGATTTCTGCGTCCGGAAATGCAATCGGGAAACGATAGTTAAACAGCAAGGTATTTTCCAGTTTACTTTTTGCCGCAATATTGTTATATCCATAGACCCTGCCAATTTCGGAGGTATTTGTACGGATGCCGCTGGATTCCTGATAATTAAAATTGGCCAGAAAGGTATGGTTTCTCGCGATCCCGGGAAAGTAGAGGAAACTCTCCACTGCAAAGAGGTTTCCGCTCAGCTGCTTGTCGAAAGGCTGACTCAGGTAAGTAAACCGGAGTATCTGTGCCCACCTTGGTGCAATATCTCTTTCTGCGGCACGGATGCTATGGGAAAGCGTGAAGCCAGTTTCCATTGGAAAGAGGATTCGGGTTACATAATCTGCTGGCATATTTTCGGGCATGTACCGCTGGGTATAACTGGTGCCGAGATTGAACGAAAAGTTATAATTATGATTTTGTGCACTGAGGCTTACCGGGACAATTGCCTGCAGCCTTACATAATTTTCTCTCCATTCTCCCAGCTGTAGTCCGCGCGTAGTTCCGTAAAACGTACTACGCGGCCTGTTCCTGTAATCCAGATTGAAAATAGGGTAGAGACTTTTAAAGCTGATTCCCGCATTGTACTCAAACCTCCTCAGGTCACTTTCAT
Organism: Pedobacter sp. MR2016-24; assembly: GCF_026239655.1. GTDB lineage: Bacteria > Bacteroidota > Bacteroidia > Sphingobacteriales > Sphingobacteriaceae > Pedobacter. The sequence continues at coordinate 342,678 of NZ_JAPIVO010000002.1, forward strand.
AATCTACACCCGCATAAGCGTCGAACGTATTCAGCAGATTATTTGACTTTAACTGGATCCCTCCCTGATTTTCGTTCTCTATGACAGGAATGATACTATGGAAATTGAAAAGGTTACCCAGTTTTTTATAAGGTTTTGAAGAAAAAGTACTGTCTGTCGGCACGCTGGCAAATACGTTTCCAGCGTTTTCCTGTTTCTCCGCTGCCGCACCAAAATAAATAAAATTGTTTTTCCCGGTTTTAACCGGCGCAATTTTAGTTTCAGCTACCGAATAGCCGAATAATTTGTAATCATTAAACAAAATTGAATCAGTACCTGCTACTACTGTAGGGTTGAATGCACCGTATTTAGCGTTGCTCAGCGCGCTTATCTTCTTTGAGTTGATGTCAACAATGTAAATGTTATCTATGCCGCTGTAGTGGGCGTTAAATGCAATATTGTTATTGATGAATACCGGGCGGCTGATTTGTTGTGGCGTATCTTTTATAATTTGGCGTGTTTTACCGTCTGCATCAGCAATCCAGAGTGATTTTCCGCTTTCCTTCACACTGATGTAGGCAACTCTTGTTCCTGTCTGATCAAATGATGGCGTCTGGATCAGCAGGTTTTCTGGATTCGGATAAGTTCGTAACACCGATCCGTTCCGTGCATCAAGCACTATCATGCTGATTTTGTTACTGAGGTCAATTTCTACAGCCACAATTTTTGATCCGTCAGCAGACAGGGCAGGGGAGAAAATTCTAGATCTTGAACTCAGCTTGCGAACCTTCCCGGTTTTCATATCATAGCTGCAGATGACACTATAGCTTCGCTGTCTGAATCTCGGATCGAACCTGATTTCATCCCAAACAATTTTACCGCTGGCATAACTGAACCATGACTGTTCCTGCTGACCGATCCCCTGGATCTTTTTTTCTTTTTTATCCGGGGAGATCAGTACAAAGTGTGGCGGCTCAGCCTTACTTTGTTTCAGTGCTAAAATGTTTCCATCAGGGAGCTTTACAGGTAACTGATAATTTGTGGCAAAGCTGACCGGTCTGTTCAGTAAAGCATAGTTTTCTGAAGGTGTAATTTTCGCTTGATGTTCCCAGTCTCCTGTCAGTTTTTCTGTTGCGAAATCGTACCATTCTTTACCATTTTTTCCAGAATATTTTTTAAGACTTTTGGCAAAAGGATAGATGCGCAGGGGACGATTTTTAATGTCGGTCAGCACACTGTCGAAAACGAACTTTCCAGCCTTCTCTCTGATGAGTGAGCTGAGCAGATAACCGAGTTGATAGTAACCAGGTGTAACGTCTTTTTGCGAGCCAAAATTTGCCTTGCTGTAAGATAGTTTTTTACCTTCCAGCAGTGTTGCACGATAAGGCATAATCCAGCTTGGCTGTCGCCCGCGCCCTGCGTGTGTGAGCGAAGTTTCCGTACTGACTGCGTCACCTTCAAAAAACCAGAGTGGAATGCTCGCACCCATCCATGCGAAATAAACTTCTTCAGGAAAAGGATAGGGTCTTCCATTAACCAGTTTATCAAATTGTGCAGCATGTCTAAGCTCGTGCACGGCAAGATTATTCAGCCAGTCCTGACTATCAAATTGCTGAGGGGGAGTAGTGAAGAATTCCGACTTTTTAGGTGCAAGCTGCACATAGCCGTTTGCTACCACTCCGCGGTTTTGGAAAAGAATAGGAATGGTTGTTTTTTTTACGTTTAAACTCCGGCCAACGGCAGGAAAAATATAGCGGATGGTATTAGCCATACGTTGTGCTTCACTTTCCAGTTCTACCGGATAAATTACTCTAAAGCCCGAAGTGTTAATTTCTCTCCAATTTACACTCAGCGGATTTTGTTCTCCGCCAAAAATCTGCGCTTCACTTTTAGATGAGATAAATATTAATATAAAATATGTTAAAGTACTGATTATTAACTTTGTATTGTGTTTCCAGGATAGCTTAATTTGCATTTACTAAAATAGTTAGTTTTTTTAAAGATTTGGATGTTTGGTCTATGTAAATTAAACTGTTGCGTTTTTGTGTTTAATGTGCTGATAAACTTAATGATATAAAATAAGGATCTGTAAATATGGAATGAATTAACGTTTTTTTTCTAAGAAATCAAGGCTTGTTTCCTACATTATTCCTGTGCTTTTTTTCTGCTGTTTAATGTAGGTTGAAGATACACTATTTACACTTAATAGAAGAAAAAAAAATTGCTTTCAAAGCCTCTCGTTATCCTTCTGATTCCGATAGTTATGAATCTTATTTCTTCATTTTCCAGTATATTAATCAATTCATAAACAAAAATATACCTTATCTTGTAAACAATAAAAATGCTAGGTTTTCGAGGCTTTATCTTCCAGTATTGTCTTGCAAAAAGTAATAGAAGATGCTGACTCAAATCCGTATCGCCTGATGATAAGGACCTCATCAGGTCCGGCGGGGAGACTGATCTTGATATGAAAATGACCTGCCGGGATAAGTACTGTGTAGATGGAATCTATATGGCTCTTAAACGGTTTGGATTAACGTTCCTGGTTTTTGCTTTGCCGTTTTTTATAGATGGGATACAAAAATACTGCACCCAGAATAAGGATAGAACCCATATAAAATCCGGCAGACATCGTTTCTTTGTGACCGAAAAAAAGGAAGGCTAAAATAATACCGTAAACGGGTTCCAGATTACTGATCAGCGCAACGCGAAAAGCGGATAGCGTACGCATCACGGATACACCGGCTATATAGGCTAGTGCTGTGCAGATCGTACCCAGAACAGTTAACCAGATCCAGTCCATTACGCTGAGATCAAATGTTTCATGAAGTAGTGTGTGGTCAAACAGGCGGTAAACTGTAATCCAGAAAAATGCTCCTGCAAGTTCGTAGAAGCCAATCACCCTGGCATCACTCTTTTGCGCAAAGGTAGAATTCATAATGGAAAACAGGCTCGAGGCAACCGCTGCTGAGAGTCCGAAAATAATGCCTGATGTATATTTTGTTTCGAATTTAAATATCAGGTAGATGCCTAAAATGATAATCAGCCCAATCACAATATCGCCCACCTGTATGGCAGTTTTCTTGACAATAGGTTCCAGGATAGCAGTGAAAAGGGTGAAAGAAGATAAGCAAACCAGCGTAACCGATACAGTAGATACTTTAATGGCATGAAAAAACAGGATCCAGTGGAGGGCGACGATACTGCCTGTAAAAAAGAATTGCAGGAATTCTTTCCGTGTTACAGTCAGGTCCAGACCGGTTGCCTTGAAATATATAAATAAGGTTACACTGGCAATAAGTACCCTGTACCATACCATTTGCACCGCGTCAACTGAAATTAGTGCGCCCAGGATTCCCGTAAATCCCCATATAAATACAGTAAAATGAAGTATTAAAAGGTTTTTATTGACGCTGGAAGGAGATAGGGCATTCATTTATTTTGGTGCTTTTCGTAATAAGTACATGCCTAAAAGGCCGAAGAAAATTGTTGGGATCAATACCGCCAGCAAAGGGGGGACGCCGCCTTTTAAAGAGAACATTTTTGCAAACTGATTCAGTACAATATAAGCAAAACTTAGTATGATACCTATTCCAAGGGGTAAACCAACACCGCCTCTTACCTTACGGGACGAGAGCGCAACGCCTATCAGTGTCAATACAAAGGCTGATAATGGCTGCAGGTAACGTTTGTATTGTTCAAATAACAGATCATTCCAGATCCCTGTACCTCTGATTTTTTCTTTCTTAATTTTATCGGACAATTCCCTGTTAGTTAGGTTTTCATAGACGTTTTCATAGGCAGAGAAGTCATCCGGCCGCATATCAAGTATGGTATCTTTGGTCTTTGCAGAACCACTGATCATACTTTCTTTTAATCCGCTCACATTCCTGATGGAGTAGTTTGTTATTTTCCAGCTCCGCTTTAAAGAATCCCAGGTAATCTGATCTGCAACCAGCTTTTTAACCAACACATCACCTTTGAAGTTATCCAGGGAGAAGTGATAACCCGACTTACTCTTGTTATCGAAACTTTCCATATAGATATAAGTGTTCTCATCCAGTTTCATATGGATGTTGTTCTTGCTGGAAGGATCGTTTTTCTTTACGTAAGTGTTTTCAAAGCTGTTTTTAAGCTGATTCGTATAAGGCAACACATATAAATTTGCCCCCAGATTTGCAGCAAAAATGATAAATGCGGAGATAAAATAGGGCAATAAAAAGCGGTTAAAACTTACGCCACCACTAAGGATCGGAACAATTTCCGTTTGATCTGCCATTTTTGCAGTAAAGAAAATTACTGCAATAAAGTTGATCAAAGGAGACAACATGTTCACATAGAAAGGAATCGATCCTGCATAATACAAGGAAATAACCTGCCAGAAAGTAAGGTTGTTCCCCAGGAAATCATCCAGTTTTTCAGAAAGATCAAAAATAACAATAATGACTACGAAGATAGTCAGGGTATAAATAAATGTACCCAGATACTTCCCGATAATATAGCGGTCGATAATCTTTATATTGTTCCTGATGATATTCATTTACAGCTTGTTCCCTAATATAGTAACCATTTTATTCTTCCATGCATTAAATTCACCAGCAATGATTTTTTCTCTGGCTGTTTTAACCAGCCACATATAAAAATGAAGATTATGCAGTGTAGCGATCTGAGCGCCCAGCATCTCTTTAGAGTGCATCAGGTGACGTAGATAGGCTTTGGAATATACCTGATCTGCGTATAAATCACTTTCTGCGTCAATCGGCGAAAAGTCATCTGCCCATTTTTTATTGCCGATATTAATAATACCATTACGCGTAAATAACATCCCGTTCCGCGCGTTTCTGGTAGGCATCACACAGTCAAACATATCAATACCTAACGCAATATTCTCTAAAATATTGATTGGTGTACCTACACCCATCAGGTACCTTGGTTTGTCAGCCGGCAGAATATTACACACCACTTCAGTCATGCCATACATTTCTTCTGCAGGTTCCCCCACCGATAAACCACCAATTGCATTGCCTTCGCGATCCATTGAAGCAATAAATTCGGCCGATTTCATTCTCAGGTCTTTATATACCGAACCCTGTACAATTGGGAACAGGGTCTGATCAAAGCCATATTTAGGTTCCGTGGTATCAAAGCGCTTACAGCAGCGCTTTAACCAGCGATGGGTCATATTGATGGAGTTCGCCGCATATTTATAATCGCATGGATAAGGAGTACACTCATCAAATGCCATAATAATATCGGCACCAATTGTACGCTGGATATCCATTGCATTTTCAGGGCTGAACAAATGTTTTGACCCGTCAATATGCGAGCGGAAGGTTACACCTTCTTCTTTTATTTTGTTTACTTTGCTCAGAGAATACACCTGGTAGCCTCCGCTATCGGTTAAAATCGGACGGTCCCAGCCGATAAATTTATGCAGACCACCGGCTTTTTCAATCACATCCAATCCCGGTCGTAGGTATAAATGGTAAGTATTTCCAAGTATTATCTTTGCATTTATATCATTTTCCAGCTCCCGCTGGTGCACCGCTTTTACCGTTCCGGCAGTACCTACAGGCATAAAAATGGGTGTTTGGATCTCGCCATGCGCGGTGGTAACTGTTCCGGCTCTAGCTTTTGATTGTGTATCGTTTGCCTCTAAGGTAAATTTCATTAGTAATATTATTTTTAACGTTTATGAAGCCTGCACAAAATTGCCATTAATTTGCAGAGCTGTCTGATACAGATTCACACATGTTTGTGCGATTCGAAAAATCTGCGCAAAAGTAGCAAAAAACGCGCGATAAGCCTGCTAAAATTTTTATCAACAAAAACGAACATTACAAATTTAAAATCAGAAATTTGAGCCAATCAATACTAAATCGTGGAATTAACCTTATTAGAGAGCTGCCTGTTAGGCGCCCTCGTTTTTTGTTTTGCTGTTCAACTCTATTTCAGCCTCTTTGTACATTTAAAATTAGCACGATTTAAGGTAGAGGATATCCCTCTCGCTGCCCGTCAACCTGTCAGTGTGATTATCTGCGCACGTAATGAAGCAGAGAACCTTAACAGGTTTTTACCGGTGGTAATGGCGCAGGAATACCCTGATTTTGAGGTGATCGTGGTGGACGACCGCTCATGGGACGGCACAAGGGATATACTGGAAGAATTTTCAAAAGCTTATAAAAACCTCAAAGTAGTTACTGTAAATGATGGTGGAAAATTTATCGCCGGTAAGAAGTTTGCGGTAACAATGGGAATTAAAGCGGCATCTAATGAGTGGCTTGTCTTTACTGATGCAGATTGTATGCCTGCTTCACCGCATTGGTTAATGGGAATGCAGCAGCCCGAGCAGGATTCAACTGCTATAGTTTTAGGTTATTCGCCTTATCTGAAAAAGCGCGGGTTATTGAACAGCCTTATCCGCTTCGAAACCTTTTTTACGGCAGTAAATTATCTTTCTTATGCCATTAAAGGAATGCCTTATATGGGGGTGGGCAGGAATATGGCCTATAAAAAGTCGCTGTTTTTCAAGAATAAAGGTTTCGCCGCACATATGCATATCCCCTCGGGTGACGATGATTTGTTTGTGAATGCACATGCTACCCATTCCAATACGGAGATCCGGATCAATAGTCAAACGCATGTATGGTCTGCCCCAAATGCTACATTTGGAGCATATCTAAGGCAGAAGAAGAGACATTTTGGTGCGGGTAAGTTTTATAAGGCAAAGCATAAGTTCATTTTATCTGCACAGATTGTTTTCCAGTTTCTCTTTTACCTGTTTTTTGTACTGTTACTGCTGTTTAAATCGACATTATATATAAGTATTGGGATTTTTCTCCTGAGCGTAATCACTAGATGTTTTATTTATCCGCGACTTCTCAAGCGATTAAACTACGCAGATTTACGGTGGTGGTTTCCATTTCTTGATATTCTATTGTTCATTTTCTTAGTCTTTAACGGCTTTCTGTCTATATTTGTCAAAAAAGTAAAGTGGAAATAACCTCATCTCTAATTCAAAAATACTTCAAGAATCTTACTGCGGAACAGATTTCACAGTTTGACCGTTTATATGATTTATACAGTTTCTGGAATGCGCAGATCAATGTGATTTCACGTAAAGACATCGAAGAATTGTATGAAAGACATATTCTTCACTCTCTGGGAATTGCTAAATTCTGTACTTTCAGGCCTGGAGAAAAAGTGCTGGATGTGGGTACTGGTGGTGGATTTCCGGGTATTCCCTTGGCTATCTTGTTTCCTGAAACACAGTTTCATCTGGTAGATTCTATTGGTAAAAAGATCAAGGTAGTAAACGAAGTGGCAACAGCTTTAGGACTAACGAATGTTAAAGCGAGTCATTTAAGAGCAGAGCAGGTGGCCGATAAGTATGATTTTGTCGTGTCGCGTGCGGTAACCAGATTAATAGACTTTTATCCATGGGTGCAGGGCAAGTTCAATAAAGATTCAAAAAATGCCATTCCTAACGGTATACTTTATTTAAAAGGTGGTGAACTCGCGGAAGAAATTTCAGAATCGCGGTTAAAAGCGGAGTTATATCCATTGTCTGCCTACTTTGAAGAGGACTTTTTTGACACCAAGTTCGTGGTCTACATCCCGCAATAGCATTAATTTCCGGAGCTGCTATTAATACATTACCATTTATTGGTTTATGTGTATTAATTTAGCTTATGAGTTTAATCCATCAAATTGCGCTGACATTAATCAGGAATGTCGGACATATAAATGCAAAGCGTCTGCTGGATCGATATGGATCGGCAGAGGCTGTTTTTAGTGCTGATAAGCAATCTCTGCTGCAGATTCCTGGTGTCGGCGAAGTGATTGCGAGCCAGATCTTAAGTACCAATGCACTCGCATTAGCTGCAGAACAGCTGAGGTTTATTGAAAAACATAAAATTGAGTTGCTTTTTTATACGTCAGATCGATATCCCCGGCGACTGAAAGAATGTTATGATGCCCCTGTACTGCTTTATTACAAAGGCAATGCAGATCTTAACCACCCCAGGATAGTTAGTGTAGTAGGCACGCGTAACGCAAGCAAATATGGGCAGGCATTATGCCGGCAGCTGGCAGAAACTTTACAACCTTACAACGTATTAATAGTGAGCGGCCTTGCCTACGGTATAGATGTGGCAGCTCATCGGGAAAGTCTGGCTTTTAATATTCCTACAGTTGGTGTGCTGGGGCATGGTCTGGACCGGATGTACCCTTCTGTACACAAGCAGATCGCAAATCAAATGCTTAAAAATGGGGGACTGCTGACCGAATTCCCTTTGCAAACAAATCCGGATAAAGAGAATTTTCCTAAGCGGAACCGTATCATTGCGGGCATGGCAGATGTAACGGTAGTGGTTGAAGCAGCGATGAAAGGAGGCGCGCTGATCACTGCCGAAATCGCAAATTCATATGACAGGGATGTCTTCGCATTTCCCGGGAAAGTGTCTGACGAATACAGTAAAGGTTGTAATTTTTTGATCAAAACCAATAGAGCTGGACTGATATCAGATCCCAGAGACCTCGTTTATTATATGGGCTGGGACGATGTACTGCCTGTATCACCTGCGAGGCAAACTGAGCTTCCGCTAAATCTGTCTAAAGAGGAAAGTAAGATCATGACCCTGCTCGTGCAGGCTCCTTTAAGGATAGATGAATTGGGTATCAGGGCAGAAATACAGCAAAGTAAACTCGCTATACACCTGCTCAATCTGGAACTGAAGGGATCAATAATTTCCCTTCCGGGTAAGATTTATCAACTAAATATGATACCTTAAAAGGTCCGAAACCGATATATTATTGGTTGTGTAGCGCATTTTTAAGTGGATTCAGAATATTATTTCATGAACGTCATTAATTCAGAATTTGATTATGAATAATTATTTGCAATAAAAATCTAGCAAACAAGTCGTATTTTTGTAACATGTGGTATAACAATATTTTAGAAACAATTGGCAATACGCCATTGGTTAAATTGAATAACATTACAAAGGATATTCAAGCGACAGTTCTGGCAAAAGTGGAAACCACTAACCCTGGAAATTCCATTAAAGACCGTATGGCGGTTAAGATGATTGAGGATGCTGAAAAGAGCGGTAAGCTTAAACCCGGCGGAACAATCATAGAAGGTACTTCTGGTAATACCGGAATGGGGCTGGCTATGGCCGCGATCATTAAGGGATATAAATGTATTTTCACTACTACAGATAAACAGTCGAAAGAAAAAGTTGATGCTTTACGTGCTTTCGGAGCAGAAGTAATTGTATGTCCGACGAATGTTGAACCGGAAGATCCGCGATCATATTATTCCGTTTCTTCCCGCTTAGAGCGCGAAGTACCGAATTCATGGAAGCCAAATCAATATGATAACCTTGCAAATACGCAGGCACATTATGAGTCTACCGGACCCGAAATCTGGGCACAGACTGAGGGTAAGATTACCCATTTAGTGGTTGGTGTAGGTACAGGAGGAACGATTTCAGGTACCGGGAAGTACTTAAAAGAGCAGAATCCAGATATTAAAGTGTGGGGTATCGATACTTACGGTTCAGTATTCAAGAAATATAAAGAGACGGGTATTCTGGACAAAAATGAGATTTATCCTTACATCACGGAAGGGATAGGGGAAGATTTCCTGCCTCAGAATGTGGATTTTGATATTATTGATTTGTTTGAAAAAGTAACGGATAAGGATGCTGCTTTAATGACGCGTGATATTGCCCGTAAGGAGGGTATTTTTGTTGGAAACTCTGCAGGTTCAGCAATTGCCGGATTGCTGCAATTGAGGGATAAATTGAAACCCGAAGATGTGGTAGTGGTTATTTTCCATGACCACGGCAGCAGGTACATGGGTAAAATGTACAATGAGGACTGGTTAAGGGAGCGTGGATTCTTAACGGACGAAAAGCTGACGGCTAAGGCAATTATTGCTAAAAAAGAACAGTCGGAGATTGTTACCATAGATTGTGAAAAGACCATTCTTGAAGCTATTAATACGATGAACAGCTTGAATATTTCTCAGATTCCCGTTACGCAAAAGGGCATGATTGTGGGTAAATTAGCTGAAGGTGATATATTAAAGGCTTTATTAGAGAATCCGTCGCTGAAGTCTGCACCGGTGCAGGAAGTGATGTCTGCTACTTTTCCTTTTGTAGATATGAATACGTCTATTGATAAGATTTCTGCATTGATTAATAAAGAAAATAGTGCGGTGTTAGTGGAGGATGAAAATGGTCATTTTGAGATTATTACGCAGTATGATATTATTAATGCGATCTCAGGATAATTAGGGAAGGTCTGAACAAATATAAAAAAAGGGATCACCTGTTTTTGACTGCCTATCTCTTGTTGCGCAAGACATAGAAGGCCGAGAACAGGTAGTCCCTTTTTTAATGCATACCGGTATCGTGGACAGCAATGATTAATGTGTAGAATTTATGTTTTCTGAGCCGATTTTCTGGGCATAAAAAAAGGGAATCTGCTAAGATTCCCCTTTTTAACGTCGTATTTTTTAGTGGCTTGGTCCTGATCCGTCAACACGTTTAATCTGTGCACCTAATGCACGCAGACGTGTATCGATATCCTGGTAGCCGCGCTCTATCTGTTCAATATTAAAGATGGTAGAGGTTCCTTCTGCTGATAATGCAGCAATCAATAATGATACACCTGCACGGATATCCGGCGAAGTCATGCTGATTCCTCTTAACTTATATTGTTTGTCAATACCGTTTACAGTAGCTCTGTGTGGATCGCAAAGGATAATCTGAGCACCCATTTCTATTAGTTTATCTACAAAGAAAAGACGGCTTTCGAACATTTTCTGGTGAACCAGAATTGATCCTTTGGCTTGGGTAGCTACAACCAATACAATACTGAGCAGGTCAGGCGTAAAGCCCGGCCATGGTGAATCAGCAATAGTAAGGATTGATCCATCGATAAATGTATCGATGATATAATGTTTTTGAGATGGGATAAAAATATCGTCACCTCTCAATTCGAAGTTGATACCTAGTTTTCTGAATACATCAGGTATCACACCCAGTTCCGAATAACATACATTTTTGATGGTGATTTCTGACTCTGTCATTGCCGCAAGGCCGATGAAAGAGCCGATTTCAATCATGTCAGGCAGCATACGGTGTTCTGTGCCACCTAGTTTAGTTACCCCTTCTATCGTTAGCAGGTTTGATCCTATGCCTGAAATTTTTGCGCCCATGCGGTTAAGCATTTTGCAGAGCTGCTGCAGGTAAGGTTCACAGGCTGCATTATAGATAGTCGTGATGCCTTTAGCCAATACAGCGGCCATTACGATGTTGGCAGTCCCGGTTACAGAAGCCTCGTCTAAAAGAATATATGCACCTTTAAGATCGGTGGCATCTACATTGAAAAAGGATTCTTTAGCATCGTAAACGAATTTTGCGCCCAATTTTTCAAAACCTAAGAAGTGGGTATCCAATCTTCTTCTTCCGATTTTGTCTCCGCCCGGTTTAGGGATAGCAGCCTGACCAAAACGTGCGAGTAAAGGACCTACAATCATGATAGATCCTCTTAAACTTCCGCCTTTTGATTTAAAGGTAGCAGATTTAAAGAAGTCAAGGTTGATGTTTTTTGCTTCAAAAGTGTAAGTGTCTTTTGAAATGCGTTCTACCTGAACGCCAAGGTCTCCTAATAATTCAATCAGTTTATTTACATCTTTGATGTCTGGGATGTTGCTGACGGTGATCTTTTCCTCAGTAAGTAAAACTGCAGATATGATCTGAAGGGCTTCGTTTTTGGCGCCTTGTGGATGGATTTCGCCTTTTAACTTCTTCCCGCCTATAATTTCAAATGCGTTCATGTGCTTTAACCTGTAATAATAATGTAAATGCTGCTTGTATTAGTGTCTTTGTTTCGGGTTGTTGTTATTGCTGCGGGGAGGACGGTTATTGTTGTTTTGTCTTCCTTTGTTATTGTTGTTGCTATTGCTGCGTCCGCGGTTATTATTCGTTGCAGCCCTGTTTACAGGAGGTCTGAATTCCACTTTATTCAGGTTCACATTTTCATCCAGTTGTAACTGACCACCGGATAGTTCACGTAAGTTTTTGATAATGGTCTCATCAGCCACACTGTCTTTATTCCAGGTTACATAAGCCATTTTCATGAAGTTAGCGATACCTTGTACCATTGCGGCTCTGCGCTCTGGCTCGTCAACAGCCTTAGCTCTTTCGATCAGTACTTCAACAGTTTTACCGTAATGTTTATAGGTAATTCTTTTTTGAGGATAGCCTATATGTGCTGGTTTTACAAGCGCCATTTCCGGAGTCGGCTTCGGATAAGGACTGTCAACTTCTATTTTGTAACCCGAGATGATGTGTAAATGATCCCAGAGTTTATGTTTAAAATCAGCCACATCACGTAAATGCGGATTTAAAAAGCCCATCAGATCAATGACTGCCTGAGCATATTTATTGCGTTCTTCTAAATCAGGTAATTCGCAAATGTACTTTACCATATTTTGTACATTACGGCCGTATTCTGCAAGAATTAACTCGTTTCTTGTGGTATTATAATCGAAATTCATTCTATATTATCTAATGGCAAGTCGTAGAAGGGAATAACGACACCGTGCCTGTTTTGGTATATTTTGTTTAAAGATAAACCTTATTTTACAATTCGCAATTTAGCAAATTTTAATAACAAAGCTTTATTTCCTAATCCCTGGAAAAAAACAGTCGCTTTTACGTCTGGTAAAGTGCCTTCAAGATTGATGATCTTGCCAAATCCGAACTTCTCATGCTCCACATCCATGCCGTTCTGGAAAGCTTTAGCCTCATCGGGTGCAAAACCTGGTGTAGGTATGTGTGCTTTCGGAAGAATAGATGTTGTTTTTGGTCGCGGTGCCTGTGCTGTGCCACTTGCAGTGCCCGCAGAGGCAGGTTTTGGTTTGCTAAAACTATCTCTTTGTTGTGACCATGACCTGCGTTCATTATCAAAACTGCCGGAATCCATATTGCTTTTTGGTGCTTTTACAGTCTCCAGCTCCAGATACCTGGCATTGATTTCATTGATAAACCTGCTTGGCTCACAGCTGGTCAGCGTTCCCCAGCGGTAGCGCGAGGTGGCGTAGGTGAGGGTCAGTTTTTTTTCTGCACGCGTAATGGCAACGTAAAACAGGCGGCGTTCCTCCTCTAAATCTGTCCTTGAAGTGAGCGACATTTGTGAAGGGAAGAGGTTTTCTTCGAGGCCTACCACAAATACGTTCTTAAACTCCAGTCCTTTAGCGGAGTGGATCGTCATTAATGAAACGGTATCTTTAGTCTTGTCATCCTGCCTGTCGTCATTGGTCAGCAGGGCAATGTCCTGCATGAAAATAGCCAGACTACGGTCTTCAATATCTTCACGTTCAGCAAATTCCTTGATCCCGTTCAGTAATTCCTGAATGTTTTCATACCGGCTGCGGCCTTCTACACTATCATCAGTATGTAATTCCTTCAAAATGCCGGAATGCTGTGCAATATATAAGGCAGTTTCATAGGCATCCAGTTTTTTGGATTCTGCCATGAAGCTTTTAATCAGCATCGAAAAGTCGTTCAGCTGATTGGCAATCCTGCCAGCTATATAGGTTTGTGGCTCACAGATCACTTCCCACATCGTGATGTTATGCTGATCTGCTGCTACGATAATCTTGTCTACTGTGGTATCCCCTAATCCTCTTTTTGGATAGTTGATCACACGTTTAATCGCCTCTTCATCACTTGGATTGAAGGTTAAACGGAAATAGGCAATTAAATCTTTAATCTCTTTACGCTGATAAAAAGAGAGTCCCCCGAATATTTTGTAAGGGATATTTAATTTTCTTAAACCTTCCTCCATTGCCCGCGACTGTGCGTTGGTACGATAAAGGATAGCAAAATCACTGAAGTTTAAACCATTAGTAGAACGATCCTGTACGATGGCTTCGGCCACAATTTTACCTTCCTCATTGTCTGTAAAGGCACGGGATACCTTGATTCTGTCGCCCGACTCATTTTCTGAGAAAACGTTTTTCTCCAGCTGGTTCTTGTTATTGGCAATAATACTGTTGGCTACTTCTACAATATTTTGTGTAGAGCGGTAGTTCTGCTCTAATTTATATACCTGTAATTCGGGATAATCTTTCTCAAAGTTCAGGATGTTCTGGATATTTGCCCCCCTGAAACCATAAATACTCTGCGCATCGTCACCCACCACACAAATGTTCTGGTATGCTGCGGCCAGCTTTTTCACAATAGTATATTGCGAAAAGTTAGTATCCTGGTACTCATCCACCATCAGGTATTTGAATTTCTGCTGGTATTTATTCAATACATCAGGATGATCCTTCAGTAATACATTGGTTTTGAATAGTAAATCATCAAAATCCATTGCACCTGCTTTGAAGCACCTTTTAGTATAGGTTTCGTAAATCACGCCTGTAAGTGGACGTTTATTGCTGATATCTTCTGCCTGGATCTCCGCATTATTCAGGTACTCCCCGTGGCTCACCAGGTTATTTTTAGCAGATGAAATACGGTTGTAAACAAAATTAGCATTGTATAACTTATCATCCAGCTGCATTTCCCGGAGTATGGCACGGATCAGACTTTTACTGTCATCCGTATCATAGATCGTGAAATTCGAAGGATAGCCGATTTTTTCTGCTTCAACACGTAATATTTTCGCAAACACAGAGTGAAAAGTTCCCATCCAGAGGTTTTTCGCTTCCGTACCCACCACTTTGGAAATTCGCTCGCGCATATCTTTTGAAGCCTTATTGGTAAAGGTGAGGACCAGGATATTGAAAGGATCTACACCCTTTTCAATAAGGTGGGCTACCCTATAGGTAATTACCCTGGTTTTACCCGATCCTGCACCTGCAACAATCATTGCCGGTCCCTGGGTATTCTCTACTGCTGCACGTTGTTGGGGGTTTAATCCTGCTAAATAATCCAAATCGAATCCTGTTTTTTGCGTCTTTAATTTGCAAAAATAACAAATATCGGCTGTTATTCCAGCACAATATATTTTCTTTTTAAATAGCGGACAGCCGGATTTGCATGGAGCTGCAGACCGGTTTATTGATTTTATCCAACCGGTTTTTTCACAATCGGATTTCAATTATTCTATATTTGCCTAAAATCATTTTGTTATGCAGGAGATAAAAAAATATGTAGAAGATAACAAACAGCGCTTTTTAGATGAGTTGTTTGTATTGTTACGTTTTCCATCAGTAAGTGCTGATCCTAAATATAAAGCGGACGTGTTAAAAACGGCTGATTTTGTTGCTGAAAAGCTGAAAGAAGCTGGTGCCGATAAGGTCGAAGTTTGCGAGACAGCGGGTTATCCGATTATATATGGAGAGAAACTTATTGATGAAAAACTACCTACAGTATTAATATACGGGCATTATGATGTGCAGCCGGCAGATCCGCTTGAATTATGGGATACACCGCCGTTTGAGCCCACTGTGCGCGATGGTAAGATCTACGCTCGTGGTTCTGCAGATGATAAAGGGCAGTTCTATATGCATGTAAAGGCATTCGAACTGATGATGCAGACCAATACGCTGGCCTGTAATGTGAAGTTCATGATTGAGGGAGAAGAAGAAGTAGGATCAAGCAATCTGGGAATCTTTGTTAAAGACAATGCAGAACGTTTAAAAGCGGATGTAGTACTGATCTCCGATACGTCAATGATCAGCATGGAAAATCCTTCTATCGAAACAGGATTACGCGGACTGGCTTATATGGAAGTAGAAGTAGTAGGCCCGAACAGGGATCTTCACTCGGGTGTTTATGGTGGTGCTGTAGCTAATCCGGCTACTATTTTATGTAAAATGATTGCTTCGTTACATGATGAAAATAACCATATCACTATTCCTGAATTTTATGATAAGGTGATTGAATTGACCGAAGAAGAGAAAGCAGCGTTAAATTCAGCTCCTTTCGAACTGGATGCATATAAAAAAGACCTGGGTATTGATGCTGAATGGGGAGAGAAAGGATATTCTACTTTAGAGCGCACGGGAACAAGACCTACTTTAGAAGTGAATGGGATCTGGAGTGGATATATCGGGGAAGGTGCAAAAACGGTATTGCCTTCAAAGGCAAATGCAAAGATTTCTATGCGCCTCGTGCCTCACCAGAGTTCAGAAGAGATAGCTGCTATCTTCCAGAAACACTTTGAAAGCATTGCTCCTGAATTTGTAAAGGTTAAAGTGATGTCGCACCATGGTGGTGAGCCGGTAGTAACGCCAACGGACAGCACTGCCTACCGTGCTGCTGAAAAAGCTATTCTGGACAGTTTTGGTAAAAAACCAATCCCTACAAGGGGAGGGGGAAGTATCCCGATTGTTGCTTTATTTGAGGATGTACTGGGTATTAAATCTGTACTCTTCGGTTTCGGTTTGGATAGTGATGCTTTACACTCGCCTAATGAGAAATATGACATTTATAACTATTATAAAGGCATAGAAACTTTACCGCTGTTTCATAAGTACTTTGCAGAACTGAGTAAATAATTTCAGATAAATTTGTTGGAAAGGGCGGCTGTTAGGCTGCCCTTTTGTATTTTTACAACGTGCCACCTATAAAGAAAAAGCCAGCAACAGCTAAAGAACTAACAGAAATTGAGAATCCACTGGCTGTGAAACCATCCGCAAAACCAGTGTCAAAAACGCCTGTAAGCAAAAGTAAGCCTGTAGCCAGAAAACCCGCGACGAGGAAAACCGCTGTTAAGAGAAAACAGGGTTTGTCACTGCAATGGAAATTCGTCATCGCCGGATTGCTGCTGATTCTGTTCTCTCCTTTATATTATGGTTATGTACTCAAAGTTTTCACTTCTACCGGAAGATGGATTATGGACATCGGTGAAGACCCCAATTACAGAACGTATAAAAGCTACGATATCCAGATCCCTAAACGCTATTCTGTACATGGGATAGATGTATCTTCTTATCAGGGTAAGATCAACTGGAAAAAGGTAAAGGCCATGAAAGAGGATGATGTACATGTTACTTTTGCTTTTATCAAGGCTACGGAAGGGGTTTCCAGTGTAGATCCTTATTTTCAGCGTAACTGGAGGGAAGCACCTAAAGTAGGTATAGTATGCGGTGCTTATCACTATTTTATCCCGAAAAAGTCGGGTTTATGGCAGGCACGTTTTTTCCTGCAAACGGTGAAGTTTGAACAGGGAGATCTTCCCCCAGTGGTGGATGTAGAGCAGCTGAGTGGTGTATCACCGGCAAAAATGCGAATGGAGCTGAGCGATTTTCTTATGCATGTTGAAGAAAAGACAAAGGTTAAACCGATCATTTATTCGGGACTGGTCTTCTATAAAGATTACCTGAAAGGGCATTTTGATGCATATCCCTTATGGATAGCGCATTACTATAAAAAGGACCTGAAAGCAGGTGCGGATACGAAATGGTTCTTCTGGCAGCACTCGGACAAAGCCAGGATCACGGGAATCAACCATGTGGTAGACTTTAATGCTTTCAAGGGAGACAGCCTGTCTTTTCAGCAAATGCTGATCAGGTAAATTACCGCGTAAGCCATATCCATCCGCTCAAAACAGGGCTATTGTTTCTAAGGTCTATCGTATAATAATATGTACCCACGGGCAGTTGTGAACCATTATTTGTACCGTCCCATGGCTTGTCATAGCCAGTACTTTTATAAACCAGACTGCCGTTCCTGTTAAAGACAGAGACTAAAGCCCTGGTATAACCATCCAGGGCAGTCACATTCCATACTTCGTTAATGCCATCCCCATTGGGAGAAAAGGTATTCGGGATCACGATCTTTCCATAAACAGTAACAGTT
This sequence comes from Pedobacter sp. MR2016-24, assembly GCF_026239655.1. Classification (GTDB taxonomy): domain Bacteria; phylum Bacteroidota; class Bacteroidia; order Sphingobacteriales; family Sphingobacteriaceae; genus Pedobacter. The sequence continues at coordinate 360,491 of NZ_JAPIVO010000002.1, forward strand.
ACCTGATCCTGTACAATAGCACAACCCGCAGCAGAAGTTACATTGAGTGTATAAGTAATATTCTTGTCGGGCGACGCCACGGGATTAAGTAAATTCGGATCATCAAGAAAGTCTGTCGGCGTCCAGTAATAGCCGATGTTAGTACCGGCAACTTTCCCGGATAATTGAACGGAATTACCTTTAATCATATTCTTATTCGGCCCGGCATCAGCAACAGGCTTAGCTACAACTTTCACGGTAACGTCTTCCCGGATCGGACAAGGGGAGTCATCGCTGGTTACTGTAACGGTATAAATTGTCGTTGCTGTTGGTGTGGCTATAGGGTTCGCAATATTTGGGTCGGATAAACCTGTGGCGGGCGACCATAGATAGGTAGTGCCTCCGCCAGCGTTTAAGGTCGTACTGCTGCCTTCGCAGATTTCTATATCGCCACTGGTACTGACAATTGGACGCGGTGAAACCACTACTTCTACTGAGGCAGAACTGGTGCAGCCGCCAGTGGTGGTTGCAGTTACGGTATAGGTGCCGGACTGCGCTGGTCCGGCTGTACTGATTCCATTTGCAGCCGTATTTGAAGTGAAATTACCAGGACCGGACCACTGGAAGGTCGCGCCCCCTGTAGCATTCAGTGAGAGTACATCTCCGGCACAAACCGGACTGTTGGTTGTAATAACGATAGCTGGTGCGTCTTTAACAGTGATGCTTACGACACTTGATACGACACGGCAGCTGACTGAAACGGCACCTTCGCCAACGGATAAACGGTATTGATAGCTTCCTGTTGCTGACTGGCTGACGGTGGTCGACAAGCTCGTTGCATTTGGAATATCCGTCCAGCCAGTGTTATTCGTATTTTCCTGCCATTGATAATCAGGATTAAGGTAATTTGCATTTATAGTTGCTTTCAGGTTATAACTGGTCGTGGATCCGGAACAGGTTTCCAATATAGTTGGTTCATTAGGAATCTCTATATAGGTCTTTATTTCCGGCCCGCAGGGGCGAAAGGTAATGTCATCCAGCACCAGATCATTCGCCGGACTTCCCCCCGGACTGATATTCTTCATGGTTAATACGACATCAGTAACTCCAGGAGGAGTTGAAAAGTTGAAACCGAACTGTTTCCATATCGGGGAATTTTCTCTGGCTATTGTACCTGTAGTATACTTACCTAACAGTGTGCCTGCAGTACTTTGTATAGTGAACTCGATGTTTGGTGGACTTATATCATTCGTTTTCAGTAGATTCATAATCCAGGAAGCAAATTCATAGGTCGTACTCCCGCACAACCCGGTAACTGTCTGTTTGTAAAAATAGTCGCTCACCGAAGTACGTGCATTGACCATCATCATATAACCTCCTGTATTTCCCGTGTGGTCCGTAGTTACCCACCAGCCCTGGGCACCCCCTGCTGTTGTATTCTCAATAGTATAATAACCATCCTGAGGAAAACTATTTGCTGTATAAGTATAATTTGTGATCCCGTTGGCCAGCGCTGGAGCGATAGGAGACGGACCTGCACCAAAAGTGATATTCACTACCGGATCCCCTAAACTTCCTGTACACAACTGAGCTGAAGCAATACCAGGTAGTAAAAGTATACAACTCAAAAAGACTAAGCTTATAGATGTGAATAGTTGTTTGCGTAATGATCTCATAGCGTTAAATGATCTTTAAAATTGTCTCTGCGGACATTTCACATGATACCTGTTATTTAGTAAAATTCCGAGAATAATCTCATGACTGCCATTGGATACGGATTGAAGCGCAGAAGTGGTTGCATCGTATGAGTAGCTGAGGTTAATGAGGCTGCTCACATTAAATCCAACCATACCTGAAAATGCGTCGTTGTGGCGGTAACCGGCACCCACCCAAAACTTATCCTGATAAGCGATCTTGGCATTGATATCGTAAGAGAGAGGGGCCCCGGCGCTGTATTTTAACATGATGGATGGTATAGCAGCAAAGTTATCATCCATATAAATTTTGTATCCTGCAGTGGCAAAAACGTGGTTTACCAGTTTTCCCTCCTTGTACTGGTCGTCAGTCGTGTAACTGATCCGCTGTGCATAAATCTGCTGACCGGAAATGCCGGCAAAAAACCTTGGTCCGTATAACCATAATCCAGCACCTAAATAAGGCTTGAACTGAGTAGTGATGGCTTCTGCCATTGTCGGATCAAAATTTTCAGTCGTAAGTGCCGAATAGTCTAAATTGAATCTTGTGACCCCGGCACTAACTCCCAATGCGAGGTTAAAATCACTGCTGATCCCGATATGATAAGCATAGGCGGCCGATATATTGCTCTGGCGCAAGGGACCTGCCTGATCCGTTAACGCAGAAAGCCCGATTCCATGATGAGGTTCTGCTGCCCGGTATTCCTGCACAAAACTTCTGCTCATCGGATTATTGCCTTCGCCGGAAAACGAATTAGCATTGCCATAAAGATAGTTATTACCCAAAGGCATGTTTACAGAAACAAAACCTGTAGTAGGTGCGCCGTTTATGCCTGACCATTGCTTGCGGTAACCCAGCTTCACATCAGTATAATTCTCAATCCCTGCTACTGCAGGATTAATGAGGAAACTGTTAAAAATGTACTGTGTATATTGAGGGAGCTGTTGTGCAGATGCGGAATTTATAATTAAAAATAAGAGCAGAGAGATTTTAATTATAATCTTCATATAGAGCTTGGAGCGTTAATTTTTTAATGGTACTAACCTACACATAAAAACAATAAAATGGAATCATTTCCCTGCTATGCTACATTTTTATGGGTAAATAAAAAAACAATATAACTTTGTCTTTGTAGAAGAATACAATATGAAAGCAGTACCAAATAATCTGATCAATGCCTCATCCCCATACCTTTTGCAACATGCTTATAATCCTGTTGAATGGTATGAATGGGGTGAGGAAGCATTATTGAAAGCAAAGCAGGAAAACAAACTGATCCTGGTCAGTATAGGTTATTCTGCCTGTCACTGGTGCCATGTCATGGAGCGCGAAAGTTTTGAGTTGCAGGAGGTGGCAGAAGTGATGAACAAACATTTTGTTTGTATCAAGGTAGACAGGGAAGAACGGCCTGATATTGACCAGATCTATATGACGGCAGTACAACTGATGACTGGCAGCGGAGGCTGGCCACTCAACTGTATTTGTTTGCCAGACCAGCGCCCAATCTATGGTGGAACTTATTTTAAGAAAGACGATTGGATCAATATATTGATAAATGTTGCAGATCTCTGGGAAAATGAACCGGAAAAGGCAGAACAGTATGCAGAAAGGCTGACTGATGGTATACGCAGTGCAGAAAAAGTGATTCCTAATATCCAGACACAACCTTATAATGCAGAAGATCTTAAAGATATTGTTATCCCATGGAAGGGAACTTTCGATTTATCTGATGGGGGTTATAACCGGGCACCAAAGTTTCCTTTGCCCAATAACTGGCAGTTTTTACTGCGTTATGGTCACCTGATGAATAACCAGGTCATCCAGGGAGCTGTGCTGACTACTTTAGAAAAGATGGCATTGGGCGGAATTTACGACCAGCTTGGTGGAGGTTTTGCCAGGTATTCCGTAGATGCGCAATGGCATGTCCCGCACTTTGAGAAAATGCTGTATGACAATGCTCAGCTGGTTAGCTTATATACCGAAGCGTATCAGTATAGTGGAAATGTAATTTTTAAGGAAGTTGCAGAAGAGACGATGCAATGGCTGGAAAGAGATATGACTTCTGCGGAAGGATTATTTTATTCCGCACTGGATGCAGATAGTGAAGGTATAGAGGGTAAGTACTATGTATGGGACCTGCAGGAATTTGAGCAGATACTGGGAGAAGACGCGGCCTTGATGGCCGATTATTTTACGGTTAGTACAGCCGGCAACTGGGAGGAGGAAGAAACCAATATCCTGCTGAGACGAAAAACCGCTACTGCCTTTGCAGACCTTAAAGGTATTCCGCTGGAAGAACTTCATTTAAAAATCAGTCGGGCTAAAGAAAAATTGCTTGAGGTACGAGATAAGAGAATCAAACCCGGACTGGACGATAAATGTCTGACGGCCTGGAATGCGATGATGATCAAAGCACTTGCAGAAAGCAGCAGCGTATTTGGAAATGAATCATATTATTTGTCAGCTAAAAAAGCCGCGGCTTTTATACTTTCAGATCTGACGACCGCAAAAGGCGGTCTGTTCCGTAACTACAAAAATGGAAAAGCTTCAATCACCGCTTTCCTGGACGATTATGCCTTTTTTATCGCTGCATTGATCGCCTTATATGAAGTAGATTTTGATGAAACCTGGTTGTCAGAAGCCAAAAAACTGACTGAATATGTATTAACGAACTTCAGGGATCTGGATAGTCCGATGTTATTTTATACGGCCGCCAACGGAGAGAAGCTGATTGCCCGTAAACATGAAATTATGGATAATGTAATTCCTTCGGCAAATTCTGTGATGACGCAGAATCTGAAACATCTGGGTTTGTTATTTGATGAAATCAGATTTCTGGATAAAGCCGAAGCAATGCTGGCCGCGGTTTTCCCCCAGATCAAAACCTATGGCTCTGCGTATTCCAACTGGGCCATACAACTGCTGAATGAGGTTTGCGGAATAAATGAAATCGCGCTGACGGGTGATTCCGCACTAAAAATGCGGAAAGAACTGAGTAAGAGCTATATTCCAAATAAAATAATATTGGCAGGAACAAATTCTTCACTTCCTTTGTTAAAAGATAAGCAAAGCATTGAAACAAAAATCTATATTTGCCGGAATAAATCATGTCAGCTGCCTGTAACAACAGTTGAAGAAGCATTAAAATTAATTAACTAAATAAGATTCCAATGAGTATTAAACCCAATACAGTAGTTTCATTAACGTACGAATTGCATACGACTAATGAAGAGGGACAACAAGTTTTCGTAGAAAAAGCTGATGAGCAAAACGCATTGGTCTTCTTATACGGTACAGGTATGATGTTACCTAAATTTGAAGAGCATTTAGCTGGACTGAATGTAGGTGATGAATATAAATTTGAGTTAAGCGCAGCTGACGGTTACGGAGAAAAAGATCCGGGAGCTTTTGCTGACTTGCCAAAGGATATGTTCAAAGAAGTAGATCTGCCGAATGTTGGTGACGTTATTCCGCTACAGGATAATGAAGGTAACCACTTCAGAGCTGGTGTAACTGCGATTCATGACGAGACGATCTCGGTAGACTTAAATCACCCGATGGCTGGTAAAAACCTTATTTTCGGTGGTACTATCCTTGCTGTACGTGAGGCAACTGAAGAAGAATTAAGTCACGGTCATGCACATGGTGCAGACGGACACGCTGGACACTAGTCCTGATATCTTTTTAACAGCAAAGGGCCGGAAATATTTTCCGGCCCTTTGCTGTTAAAGATTAAGCTGATTGATCGTTATGCAGTCAATCGTTATTTCGATACCATAACACTGCACTTCTCACAAATGCCGTAAGCAGTAGTATGCATCGTTGCAGCAGTAAAACCCTGAGGCATTTTTATCTGCGGTAGCACTACATCCAGGCAATATATTTTTGTACAATTGGTACAGTTGAAATGTACATGCTCATCATGGTGATGGTCCTCGGAGCAGGAAGATGAACAAATAGCATAATTTGCCGTCCCGTTCATATCCATTATTCTATGCAGAATCCCCTTATCCTCATAAATATTCAGTATCCTGTATAAGGTTACCCTGTCTATCTCTTTACCCAGCTTTTTCTCCAGCTCTGGCTGTGAAATGGCCACGGTATCCAACGCAATCTCTTCTAAAACACGGATCCTTTGTTTGGTATGTTTAAGGGAATGCTCTTTTAGTATATTAACCGGATCGATAGTCATATTATTGGATTGATTTTGCATTAGTTAACACTATTGGTGGATTGTCCATTGCATTACCTGAATTTAATTTCAGTGTGCCCTTAATCATCACGGTCTGGTAGGTGAACTTAATAGGTTCGGCGAGTTCAACAAGCACCATAATGGGTACACCGTTTTTCCCACAGAAATAACACTGGTTAATGGGCAGGGTAGAAAGCATAAATTTTGTCTGCTTCATTCCATCTTTAATCGGCACCATATAACCTTCCAGTTCGAAAGGTTTATTCATGTGTTTTTTGATTTCCGGTGTGAATACAGGTAGCATCTGCGTGTCTTTTACAATTTTAAAATCAACGCCTCCGATAACTTCCCAGTTGGCAGACATAATCTGATCATTGGGATCATGTTGTGCTTTTACTGCAAAGCCGGAAAATAGTAAACATATCAGGAGTAACTTCTTCATATTTTTATTTTTAAGGGTTATGAAAATCATAACCTAGTTTTTGGACAGTATTTTTGAAATATTGGATCTGTACGCCTGCACCGCAGGTATAATGGCTGCAAATATACCAATCGCCAGCCCTGCAACAAATAAATATATCTCCGTACCAAGGAAAATCAAACCACTTAAACGGGCCTGACTGCTTTCCTGGTATGCGCCAATAAACTGCAGGACAAGGTGACCTAATGCAATGCCAATAACTGTACCAGCGAAAGTTAAAAGTATCCCTTCAAATATAATAATCTGAAATAACTGCCCCCGGGAAGCACCAAGCGTGCGCATGATAGCAAGATCGTAATTACGTTCTTTTAGAGAATTATAGAGATTAACGAATACACTGATCGCAGCAATGAGCATGATGAGTATAGCAAACCATTGCAAGGTATCGACCCCTACGCCAATTAATGAGAATAAACGTGTGCTCTCCATCGCGGGAGAGGCGGCTTGCAGGGCAGTAGACTGGTTTACCATTCTTGGAAACATCACTACAGACATAGGTGACCTGTACTGTATCAGTAAAGCGGTAATCTCTCTTCCACTATCCGCTCCACCCTGGTCAGGCCTTGTCTCCTTCTCATGATCTCCTGTTTCTTCCTGTTGCTGACCTTCTGTTTTTTCATGGTGATGTGCTGATCGCTGATGTTGTTCCGTAGCTTCCTCTTTTTCATGATCGTCATGCATTCTCCATACACTTGCGATATTGGTGAGAATCAGGTTATCTGTCACATTGCCCTGAGGTGTTAAAATGCCGGCTACCTTATAGGCATGAGTTTTATGGACGTCCGTACTGCCGGTTAAACCATGGGCACCGAAAAAAGTATCTCCGATTTTAAGTTTTTTGGTCGCTGCAACGGTCGCCCCAACGGTGACTTCGAAGTCGGCCGACCAGAACTTTCCACTGCTTGTAGTTAGTTTATATACACGCACAAAGTTGCTGTCTGTACCTACAATCCTGATCCCTTCGTAATTGTCGCCCTGCGCCAGTGGGACCGCTCTTTTAACGAATGGGCTATGTGAAAGCTCCTGTGCATCTTTCAAAGGAATGTTGCCCGTAGGAAAGTCTATATAATAAATACTGCTCAGGATCAGTTGCAGCGGACTCCCTTTGGCGCCCACTACCAGGTCAATATCTTTTGAATTGTTATCTAGTTTCTGACTGATCTGTGTGGATGCCAGTAGCAAAATGGTAAGGATACCTGTACCAAACGCAATGAGCATGATATTTAATGCGGATGACAGCGGTTTAGACCATAAACTTTTCCAGCTGATTTTTATAGGGCTCATTATAATTCGTAAGTATTGGTAAATGCGTCTTTAACTCTTTTATCGTGTGTAGCTACAATTAGGGTAGCCTGATTTAAACCTGATTGTTCCACTAGTAAATTGAGCACGGCAATGGCGTTTTTATCGTCCAGACTAGAGGTCGGCTCATCTGCAATTAATAAAGCTGGTTTATTAATCACGGCCCTTGCTATGGACACCCGCTGTAACTGACCCTGACTCAGCTCGTTTGGATAAGCATCTTTTTTCTCTATAATTCCAAGCGAGTGGAGCACTTCGTTTATACGCTCCGGATTTTCTGGCAGTTTGGCAAAGCTTTGTGCCAATAACAGGTTTTCTTTAATCGTCAGGCTTTTTATCAGGTGCGGACGTTGAAAAATGATACCTATGTTTCTACCCCTGAACTGATCCAGTGCTCTCGATGAAAGTGAGTACACCGATGTACCATCCATATTAACTTCGCCTTCTTCGGGCTTTAGAATTCCCGTGAGGATATGGAGTAGGGTGGTTTTACCGCTGCCAGACTCGCCTAAAAGGAGCCATTGGTCGCCATTATTGATTTCCCAGTCCTTAAAGCTGATACGTAAAGCATTGCTGTAACTGTGCGAAACTGATTTGATGGATATCATTGATGTTTTGGTGTAGAAATGATTTAAAGCTAAAATACAGACAAAAATAGTATTTGCAAGTCAATTGCAACTACTATCTGTATCATCATATAAACAAAATTTTGATTTAAAATAAGTCTCCTGTCTGGTAGACAGATAACGATACATTTTTTTGATTGTTGTAAAACATAAAATATAAATGCAATAGTATTGCATTTATGATCTAATCTGTATATTTGCAACTATATTGCATTAACGTATGAAACAGAAATTATTACCTGTAAGTGTGCTGAGCGGATTTCTTGGCAGCGGTAAAACAACTTTATTGAACCACATTCTCCACAATAAGGAGAATCTTAAGGTGGCGCTGATTGTGAATGATATGAGTGAGATCAATATAGACGCGCGAACTGTTGAGGGCGAAAATATATTGTCACGTACAGAAGAGCGGCTGGTGGAGATGAGTAATGGATGTATCTGTTGCACACTTCGTGAAGATCTGGTAGCCGAAGTAGAGAAGCTGGCCAGAGAAAACCGTTTTGATTACCTGATTATTGAAAGTACCGGTATCTCTGAACCGATCCCTGTTGCGCAAACGTTTAGTTATATTGATGAGGAGAAGGGAATCGATCTCAGCAAGTTCAGTCAGCTGGATACGATGGTGACTGTGGTGGACTGCTTTAACTTTAAAAAAGATTTCGGTACGAGTGAGCTATTATTGGATCGCGACTGGGTAGATGATACTGCAGATCGGCGTACGATCGTAAATCTGCTTACAGATCAGATAGAATTTGCGAATGTAATTGTCCTCAATAAAATTGATTTAATCTCTGCAGACGATCTTAAATTGCTGAAAGCACTCATCAGCAGGCTGAATCCTTCAGCAAAGCAAATAGCGTCTTCTTTTAGTAAGGTTGATCTCAGGGAAATTCTCCATACCGGATTATTTGATTTTAACGAGGCTGCACAGGGCGCGGGCTGGATTAAAGAGCTGAGTGCTGAACATCAGCCTGAAACTGAAGAGTATGGTATCAGCAGTACAGTTTTTCGGTCCGCTAAACCTTTCCATCCGGAGCGCCTCTGGAACTATTTAAACCTGCAATTTCCACCTAATGTAATCAGAACCAAAGGTTTGTTCTGGCTGGCAGCAATGCCGGATGCCGCGCTTAATTTTTCGCAGGCAGGTGGCTCCCTGCGCGTAGAAAGTGCTGGCAGCTGGTGGGCTTCAATGGTATTAGCTGACCGTCTTAATGATATAAATTTCGTAGAAAACCGTACAGCTATAGAAAGCAGATGGGATGAGAAATTCGGCGATCGGCTAAATGAGCTGGTTTTCATTGCGCAGGATTTGAAAAAGGAAGACTTACATGCAGAGCTGAACGCTTGTTTATTAACAGATGTGGAGATAGACAACTACCACGATAAGAAAGATTTTATTAATCCTTTTGCGAATGTGATTCAGTAAAAAAAGGGAGTAAAAATAATAGATGCAATTTAGTTGCAGGTGTTAATGTGAATAGATATATTTGTTATTCATTATTTAGTTGAGCAGAAAGCATTGCAACAGGACTCATCACCTTATTGCGGTGCTTTCATTTTTTAATAGCTACTCATTTTCAAGGAAATCTATTCCTTTTTGTGTAATGGTTGCTGAAGGATGTGCTTCATCATCGTGCAGAACTATATATCCCAGACTTGCCAGTTCGCTGTAAGTATCTTCCATGCCACCTAAAATTGAAGAGCTTACCTGTTGTTCAATTGACGCTAAAAGCGTCTTTATTTCTTCTCTTTCCATAATCTCGTTTAGGTATAAAACAAAACGGGCACTGTAAAGTTTTACAGCGCCCGTTTCTATTTCGTTTTATGTATGATTATTTATAGAGTTCAGCTCTTAATTGTGCTATTTCATCACTATTGATATATTCATCATAGCTCATCATTTTATCAATTGTACCTTTAGGTGTAATCTCTATGATGCGTGTAGCCACAGATTCAGTTAAGGCATGATCCCTTGAAGTAAACAAGGCTGTACCTCTGAAGTCCTTCATGCCGTTGTTTAAAGCGGTAATAGATTCCAGGTCAAGGTGATTGGTAGGCTCATCAAACATCAGCAGATTCGCATGCTTTAACATCATCTGAGAAAACATACATCTCATTTTTTCTCCTCCTGACAGGACTTTCACATTTTTCAGTACCTCTTCACCAGAGAATAACATCCTGCCAAGGAAACTCCTTACAAACTGCTCATCCTGATCAGTGCCTGAATATTCACGCAACCAGTCTACCAGATTTTCGTCCTTACCTTCAAAATATGGCGAATTATCATTAGGAATATCTGCTACATTGATCGTTACTCCAAATTTAAATTCTCCTGTATAATTTGTCTCTCTTCCGCTCAATACATTGTAAAATGCAGTGGTAGCTAAGCTATTTTGAGAGAGTACAGCAATTTTATCGCCTTTGTTGACCATGAAATTGATGTTCTTGAACATCACCTCGCCATTTAGCGTGCAGGATAGATTTTCCACTTGTAAAATCTGATCACCAGCCTCTCTGCCCAGGTTATTGAATAATATAGCCGGATATTTCCTGCTGGATGCCTTAATTTCAGAGATATCAATTTTATCCAAAGCTTTCTTTCTGGAAGTTGCCTGTTTCGATTTCGAAGCATTTGCACTGAAACGCTGGATAAATTCCTGCAGTTCCTTCACTTTCTCTTCCAGCTTTTTATTCTGATCACCACGTTGTTTCAGTGCCAGCTGACTTGATTCATACCAGAAAGTGTAGTTACCTGAATAAATACTCATTTTGCTGAAATCAATATCCACAATATGCGTACATACTGCATCTAAAAAGTGCCTGTCGTGTGATACCACCAATACAATGCTTTGGTAATCTGCTAAAAAGTTCTCCAGCCACGCGATTGTCTCGATGTCAAGATCATTCGTAGGCTCATCCAGTAACAGGATATCAGGATTACCAAATAAGGCCTGTGCTAATAATACACGTACTTTCTGGTTACCGTCAAGCTCTTTTAGTTGTTTATAATGGTGCTCTTCTTTAATTCCAAGATTGCTCAGCATGGTAGCTGCATTGCTTTCCATATTCCATCCGTCCATCTCAGCAAACCTGTTCTCAAGTTCACCGGCACGCTCGCCGTCTTTATCAGTGAAATCTTCTTTCAGATAAATAGCATCCTTCTCCTTCATGATGTCATATAACTCCTTATGGCCAATCATTACGGTTTCAATTACAGGGAACTCGTCAAACTGATAGTGATTTTGATTTAAAACGGCCATGCGCTCACCTGGAGTGAAAGCAACGGTACCGGAAGTCTGGTTCACCTCACCTGAAAGGATCTTTAAGAAAGTTGATTTACCCGCGCCGTTCGCTCCAATTACACCATAGCAATTGCCTTGGTTAAATTTTAAGTTGACATCTTCAAATAGGGTACGTTTTCCGTAACGCAGGGATAAATTAGAAACTGAAATCATATTGCACAAAAATAAGCCGCAAAGGTAGTGATAATAAAATAAAATGATAAAATTCATTACCAGACTAATCATCCTGACCCTTAAATGTTACTTTTGTTTTTTAAGCTTTATGGAAAAAGAAATAGATATCTTAAGTTCGGTTATACAGCGCAGACGCAGTATTTTTCCGCCTAGTTATACAAAGGAAGAGATTCCGTCAGCAATTATTGAGCAGGTCCTGGAAAGTGCAAATTATGCACCAACACATAAGTTAACCCAGCCATGGCGTTTTATTGTTTACCGTAATGAAGGTAAACACCGTCTCGGCGAAGAAATGGCGCGTTTATATAAGGAGATGACTCCTGAAGAACAATTTCTGCAGAAGAAGTACGATGCCATAGTAGATAAATTTGATCAGTCGAGCTGTGTAATTGCTTTAAATGCACAATTTCATCCAGAAATACTGCCAGAGTGGGAAGAGATTGCCTCATTTGCCTGTGCAGTACAAAACATGGCATTAACGGCAGAAGCTTTAAAGCTGGGTGCTTATTGGAGCTCACCAGGTACCATTACTGAACTGGGAGAATATATGGAGCTTGCACCAAATGAAAAATGCTTTGGCCTGTTTTATATGGGCTATCATAATGAAGCACCCCGTTTAGCAAAGCGTACATCAATGGCACAGAAGGTTAAATGGGTTGAGGATTAATATGGAAGATTTTAAATCGGGATTGTATGCACTGTGTCTAAGCTTTATTGCACAGCGTATCGAGACTGCAGAAACGGCTTTGCAGCAGGCGCAGGAGGCAAGCAATGATGACACAAAGAGCAGTGCGGGTGATAAGTTTGAGACCACGCGTGAAATGATGCAACAGGATATTGCAAGAAACAAAAACCTGTTATTTGATGGTCAGCAGAACCTTGCTATGCTCAAATCTCTGGCAAATATGCCGGTAGGAGATACCGTGAGAAACGGTAGCCTGGTTTACACTTCTAACGGCATTTTTTATATAGCAATCAGTGCAGGTTTACTGAAATTGGATAATCAGCGGGTCTTCGCTGTTTCTGCAGCATCACCGATAGGTGCTTTGCTGATCGGTAAGCAGACTGGTGATGCTTTTAGTTTTAATAAAAACGAATATACTATTGTAAGTATCGCATAAGCGGTAATCAAAAATGACGAAAAATCTGTGAAGAGCATATGTCTATAGTAAGCTCTTCGTAAGGATGAGCACGGATCTTTAAATCCATTCATGCAAAAGCGCCCTGTTATTTAAAATAACAGGGCGCTTTTGCCTATAAAAGAGTAGTTCTAGAAGCTGTTCTTGATGCTATTGCTCAGTGTTTTTGGCGTCCAGTATCCGCTTGCTATAATTCTTCTGATCGTAAACAACGGATCATTTTCATCACGTTTGGTAGAAAGGATAAATGCACTTTTAAATCCTCTTTTCTTTAACTCAGGAATTGCTTCCGGATTCCATAATCCAAATGGATAAGCAAAGTGATAGATCTTTTTGCCGGTAATTTCTTCAAGGGTTTTTGTAGGTTTATCAATTTGAGTTTCCCAGTCTTTACCCTGGTATTTTTTAACGTTATGGTGATCCCATGTATGTGAGCCGATATCCTGACCCTGATCCGAAAGATCTTTAACCTGTGCCTTGCTCATATAGTTGGGGCGACCAAGGGAGACGGTCATCACAAAAAATGCACCTTTAAAGCCGTATTTTTTCATTTCCGGGGCTGCAATTGTATATTGATCAAGATCTGTATCATCAAATGTCAATACTATAGGTTTGCTTGGAAGTGGCGTACCGTTGTTCAGGTAATCGTATAACTGATCCAGTAAAATAGTATGGTACCCACTGTCTGCCAGCATTTTCATATGTCCTTTAAAAGTCGCTATCGGAGTGATATAATCTTTTGCGGTCTGTGAATCTTTCGGTTTCCAGTCGCGGATCTGATGGTAACACAAAACGGGTACCTGCTTACGTGCAAGGATTGTTTTTGCATCTGCCACTTTTACTTTGTTAACATCAACGGTCTTGCCCGGAGCTTCAGCCGTTGCAGTTGTGGTCGCGCCTTCCTGCTGGTCGGCCTCTTTAGCTGTTGTTTGTGATTTAGACTGACAGCCTGCTGTAAAAATAATAGCTGCTGCAGTAAAGGATAAAAAATAATTTTTCATTCAGGTCTTATATGTGAGCTGCAAAATTATAAAATCCTGCAATTCATTCGTAAATTATTCTATAAATCGTACGTTTTTATCAGCTATCCAATTTATTACACTGTTCAGCCTTTTTTGAGCGGTATATGTGATAATTTAGGCCTTTTATTAAATCATTAACTATGAAAAGATTTTACCTTTTATTTTTACTCTTACTAACTGCACATTTTACAGTAGAAGCGCAGACAAAAACCTTCACCATGACGGAAGTTGCGGCTGATGCACCGAAAGCAAATTACCAGGCAGCATCACGGTTTTCGCCGAATAAACTAAAAAAGATTGTTTACTCTACAGCGGTAGATCCGCACTGGCTGAAATTGAGTAACCGTTTCTGGTATATGTACGAAACGCCAAATGGTAAGGAGTGGTACATTGTTGACCCTTCAGTGCGGAAGAAAAGAACACTGTTTAACAGTGCAACGCTTGCTGCGGAAATTACCAATATTATCCGTGATCCTTTTGACGCACAACATCTGCCGATAGAAAATCTAAAGTTCTCGAAGGATGAGAAAAGTATCACTTTCGAGGTAAAGAGTACTATTGATGAACTGAAGAAAGAAAGAAAGGATAAAAAGGCAGCCGATTCGATGCAGAAAAAAATCTTTTACTTCAATTATGAGCTGAATGCTGCAAAACTGACGGAAGTAAAGAACTATGAGAAGCCGAAAGCAAAACCAGAATGGGGTTCTGTAGCGCCGGATTCTTCTGCGGTAATCTTTTCGAGGAATTATAACCTGTACTGGATGGATAAAGCAAATTACCTGAAAGCGGTTAAAAATGAGGAGGACAGTACTATTGTTGAACATCAGCTGACTAAAGACGGGGTTAAATTCTATGCTTATGGCAGTGACGGGGATGGGGAGAACAACGAGGAAAATGAAAAAAATAACAAGAAAAGGAGAAGCGCATATGTTTTATGGTCGCCCAACGCCAAATACTTCGTTCTAAACAGGGAAGATTCACGCAAAGTGAAAGACCTGTGGGTAATTAATAACGTTGCTGCTGGTCGCCCCACGCTGGAAACATACAAATACCAGATGCCGGGTGAAAAAGAAGCTGCAGTGGAAGAGCTGCTGTTGTTTAATTTTGAAGCGAAAACAATTAAAAAGCTGAATGTAGCTGCCTTCAAGGATCAGAACTTATCTGTATGGCCGGCTCCGTCTTTAAATAAAGACCGTGACAATGAATTCAGACCGTCACTATGGCTGGGGAACAATAGTAAAATCTATTTTTCAAGAACAAGCCGGGACATGAAGCGTGTAGATATCTGTTTTATCGATATCAATACGGGAACAGTCTCTCCGCTGATTGACGAGCGCTTTAATACCTATGTAGAGATCAACCGACCAGGACTGGTTAAAGATGGCAACGAAATCATCCATTGGTCAGAACGTGACGGATGGGCACATTTTTATTTGTTCGACAACAATGGTAAACTTAAAAACCAGATCACTAAGGGGGCTTTCCATTGCGAAAGTATCGTGAACATTGATGAAAAGAACAGAGTGCTGTATTTTACGGCAAATGGCAGAGAAGCTAAAGAAGATCCTTATTATGTACACCTGTACCGCGTCAATTTTGATGGCTCTGGTATGAAGCTGTTAAATAGCGGCGACTTCGACCACGCAGTAAATATGAATGATGAAGCGAAGTATGTAGTGGATAATTTTTCAAGGGTAAATACTGTACCTAAATCGGTACTGCTGGATCAGAACGGAAATAAACTGATGGACCTGGAAACAACAGATCTTTCATTGTTAATGGCAACCGGGTACAAGTTCCCTGAGCCGTTCAAGGTAAAAGCCGATGACGGTGTTACGGATATTTATGGGGTAATGTACAAGCCGTTCGACTTTGATCCGAGGAAGAAATACCCGATTATAGAATATGTTTATCCGGGGCCGCAAACGGAAGCGGTAAATAAATCATTTAACAAGTCGATGGACCGTACAGACAGGCTGGCGCAGTTCGGTTACGTGGTGATCACCGTTGGAAATCGTGGTGGTAACCCTGCGCGTTCTAAATGGTACCATACTTTTGGCTACGGCAATTTACGTGATTATGGTCTGGCAGATAAAAAGGCCGCGGTAGAGCAACTGGCGGATAAATACAGTTATATTGATATCAATAAGGTTGGAATTACAGGGCACTCTGGCGGAGGTTTTATGTCGACCGCCGCTATGCTGGTTTATCCCGACTTCTTTAAGGCTGCAGTATCTAATGCTGGAAATCACGATAACAGTATTTACAACCGCTGGTGGAGTGAGAAACATCACGGGGTGAAGGAGATAGTCTCAGCTAAAGGGGATACTACTTTTCAATATAGCATTGATAAGAATCCTGACCTGGCCAGGAACTTAAAAGGGCATTTACTGGTGATGACGGGGGATGTTGATAATAATGTACATCCTGCGAATACGATCAGGTTAGCAAATGCATTGATGAAGGCCGGTAAAAGGTTTGAATTTGTGATTATGCCCGGGCAGCGCCATGGCTTTGGCACCTTGACGGAATATGGTTTCTGGAAGCTGGCTGATCACTTTAATAAATATCTGATTGGCGATTTTTCTCCTAATGAGGAAGTGGATATAGTGGAAATGGATAGAGAAGTGGAGTTAAACGGAAAATAAAAAACACCCTGTATGTATTTTCGCCTGCCTACCTTTTGCTGCGCAAAACGTAGAAGGTCGAAAATACATACAGGGTGTTTTTTTCTTCATCTAACAGGAGGGGAGAGGCCGGTAGGAAGCAAAGGGTTATTGAGAGAGCTGCCATGAAAGCTAAAGAAATACTCGTCAGGTTTGCAGAAGATAAAGGAACGTGATGTCTTTAATAAAAGATACTCAGTTTCAAATTGAATGATGCATGTAATACAAAAAGGGACTGCCTTGTGGACAGTCCCTTTTTGTATTAAAAACTCGTTGTGTAGAATATCTACATATTATAAGTAGAACTGAACACCGATTTTTGGAGCAAAGAAGTTTGCACCGATATTGAAGTTTTTGTTGCCACCAACATTGTTTCCGTTAGCGTCTTCTGCATTGTAGTCATTGTAGCTGATTCCGTTAACAGAGAATTCGATACCGAATTTTTTGCTTGGGAAAAAAGCGAAACCTGGAGATAAAGCAACACCTACCTGGTTGTTTTTACCAGTTTTAACCATGTTGTTTCCTTCAGCATCACCGATTTTATTGTTTCCGAAAGCCATTGGTACAGATAATTGTGCAAAGAATTTGAATTGGTCATTTACACTTTTGTAACCACGTAAGAACGGGCTTACAACAAATGCTGAAGATTGTGCTGAAGCACCTACCAAAGTACCTGCAACGTCAACGGATGAATAATTTTTAGCATATTCATAACCAATTCCAGTACCTACTGCAAAATCATTGCTGAAGAAATATCCAACGCTGGGAATTACAGCGAAATTAATGTTTGTTTTAGCTGCACCATCAGTTTTACCAGTGTTTAATTCTACGTTACCACCAATTAAGAAATTACCTTTTTCTGTTTGTGCCTGAGTTGTAAATGCTAATCCAGCTACTGCGATTAACGATAATAATACTTTTTTCATTTTGTTGCTTTTTTAATTTATACAAAGCCAGATTTTTGTTTTAATGTCTGACTATGTTTGTCATATAGTCAAGACTGATGCCAAAGAATTATTTGCTTCAGATTGCGGGAAGGCACTTTTTTGTAAAAGCTTATCGGATAGTAAGATAAAATGTTTTAGTTTCGCCTTTATTATTCTGGTATGACAATTAACATTAATTTAACAAATTGTTAACCTGTTGCTTGATGAGACAAATTGACTTTATTTGTTGTAATGTCAGCTTCTTTAACGGTGTTTTTGTCAGTTTTTTCATGATTATCGATACAGGTCAGATTAAATAAATATGGTGTAACTGCGTTTTTACTTAAAAAAAAATCTAAATTCATCAAACCTTTGCATGTATTCTAAACGTTATACCATTATGAGACTGTTAGTAGAACGAAAATCAATTAAAGTATATCCCGATCCGAAACGTGTGATTGCCCGTTTTTTTTTTAACGGTGATGACAGGGCTAAGGAAGTAGTAAAGCGAGTATTATCACTTTCAAGTGAAGAAGTTTTTGGATTGATATCGCCAATCCTTCAGGAATACTCCAAGAGGCATAGAAATATTACTAAAATTCTTGCGCGGCATTGCAAAAAGATCAAGCACATTATTGATGAGCTGGGGATCGACTTCGAGGCCTTAAATAAATACGAGCGCCTGTTACTGGGCTCTTATTTTACGCATGAGTATTCTATTGAGTCTGCGGCATTTTTCAATCCCTCTGTGGTAGAAGATCCTGACCAGTCCGAATTGGTTGAGGGCGAAAAACGATTAATCATTAGTTTTCGTGCGGTGGGTGAAGGCCATATCTCTTCTGTAGTCTTCAGGAGGGCACTGGTGGACCGGAATGGTAACATTACGGTAAATCCTGCCGGAAATTATATTGATGAAGCAGAGATAGTGCGAAATGCGATATACAATAAGAAGTTGTTTTTAAAAAAAGCAGCAGATTCCAAGATTGATCTGGAAGTACTGGATGAGGTGGGACTGAAACTGGAAGAGAAGTTTGATTATTCCGTTTTGCGAAGGCTGATCATAGATTCCAAAAATCTGCAGGAAGACGATTTAAAGAAACTGGAATATGATAAAATACTCTGGCTTTCTGATACTTACCATGAAATCAGCTTTTCGAGGGATACTGACATTTCCGACCGCGTAATTTTCCCGATATCTGAATTTGAGCGTAAGGGGATTGAGGATGCCAGGTTTGTTCGTTTTGTGAAGGATGACGGGACGGTTATCTATTATGCAACCTATACGGCCTTTGACGGTGCTATGATTATGCCAAAGCTGTTGCAGACCACTGATTTCTATGATTTTAAAATCAGCCCCCTGCATGGCGCAGGTGCACAAAATAAGAACCTCGCCTTGTTTCCAAGGAAGATAAAGGGAAAGTACGCAATGATGTCGCGTATCGACGGGTGGAACAACTACCTGATGTATTCTGACAAGATTACGGTATGGGACAACCCTGTCATGCTACAACAGCCAAAATTTCCATGGGAATTTATTCAGATAGGTAATTGCGGTTCGCCTATAGAAACGGAAGCCGGCTGGTTGATTATCACGCACGGTGTGGGACCAATGCGCAGGTATTGCCTGGGTGCATGTTTGCTGGACCTTGAAGATCCTTCTATAGAGATTGGCAGGTTAAGTGAGCCATTGGTGATCCCGAATAATGATGAAAGAGAAGGTTATGTGCCAAATGTGCTTTATTCATGTGGTTCAATTATACATAACGGTGAACTGATCATCCCATATGGCTTATCAGATTATTGTTCATCTTTTGCGTCAGTTAAGATTGACTTATTACTGGAAAGGTTACTGAACTCTGCTGCGGAGCAGCAAAATTCTTAACCGGTATCTAAGCTGGTATTATACGATTTGATGGTAGAGGCGGATATAATCCTCTACCATCTTTTCTCTTGAAAACTTACTGTTCGCCCAATCGCGGCAATAGGAACGGTCTATCTCTTTTATACTTTTCAGCGCTTCTACCGCCTCATCAATCGTTCCAACAAGATAACCGGTTTTTTTATCCTGAATCAGTTCAGGCATCGACCCCCTGTTAAAGGCAATTACCGGGGTACCGCATAAAAGGGCTTCTGCTACACTTAATCCAAAAGGCTCCTCAAAGCTGATAGGATGAAGTAAAGCGGTGGCTTTACCCAACAAGTGATTACGATCTGCAGGCCCTGCAGAACCTACAAATTGAATGTCTTCATTCAAATGCGGCTCAACATGGTTTTTGAAATAATTTTCATCCTGAATAATGCCGGCAATAATCAACTTCCGGCCACTGGCTTTTGCTATTGCAATTGCTTCAGAGGTACCTTTGTGGGGATGTATCCTTCCAAAGAACAAAAGATAATCATCCGGCACGGCATTAAATTCAAAATCACCAGTATCCAATCCATTATAAACTGTGCCCAGGTAATTCAAAAGCGGGTGCCGGTTAGCATCACTGATAGACACGTAATGCGTGTGGGCATTGTATTTCTGGTATACCGGAATAATCCTTTCAGAGGAAAACCCATGGATAGTTGTAATTACAGGCGTTTTAATGAGTCCTGTATAACTCAGGGGCAAAAAGTCGAAATGATTATGGATCAGATCAAAATCACCCGCCCGCTCCATCAGGTTACTGATGTGCAAACATTCCAGTACTTTAGCATCCTGATCCTGCTGCTCTGCATATCCAACTGATACCACGCTGTCCAATTGGGCCTGGGTCACGGAATCGCCGGTAGCAAATAAAGTAACTTCCATACCGGCAGCTACCAGGCCTTCGGTAAGATTGGATGCTACCTGTTCCCAGGGACCATAATGGCGCGGTGGAGTTCTCCATGCAACGGGAGATAATACGGCTATCTTCATTTAATCGCTTCTTCTTTAAAATTTATTCAGGCTTTTTTAGGATTGAATTCATATTCAAACTCAAGTGCCTTTAATACTGTCAGGTGCGATATCCAGTAAGCCAGTGTACTTTCAGCACCCTGATTTCTGTTCACACCATAGGTCTGTAATCCGTCTCCGCAACCTTTTGTCTCATAATCATATAAAGGTAATCTCAGACTATTCTCACCCAGGAACCATTGATAACTCAGGTACATCTGTTTGATATATTCCAGGTTGTGGGTAATTTCATAAGCTTTGAAATACATCAGTACCATTGCCATCGTTTCAATCGCCTGCTGATCATATAAAGCCATCTCCTGGTCACGGAACAGCCAGCCATCATTACCTACCGGATTCAAATAGCCATTACTCATAGTTTTTGCCGTCAGGTAGTCCATACTTTCCATCGCGATGTCAAAAGATTCCTGGTCATGTGTAATCTGATAATGACTCAGCAATGCCAATGGCATAATGGCATTATCATAAGTCATTTTTTCTTCAAACCAATGCCAGTTGTCCGTCCTGTTTGCTCTGTAAGCGGCTTTCAAAGGTTCAGCCAGCTGATTGAATTCCTTAACTATGCCTTCATCGTAGGGATGTGCTTTCAGGTAATTAGCCAGACCAATCATCGTATTTCCGAGACCTCTTAAGTGTTTCAGCTGACTAAAATG
This sequence comes from Pedobacter sp. MR2016-24, assembly GCF_026239655.1. GTDB lineage: Bacteria > Bacteroidota > Bacteroidia > Sphingobacteriales > Sphingobacteriaceae > Pedobacter. Next base: position 381,589 of record NZ_JAPIVO010000002.1, read on the forward strand.
CGGGACTGACTTATCAAATAATTCTTTTGCAAACTCTCTGTAAGAATTATTAGGTGCATTGCTGATCAGGTAACCGAGTGACCATACTGTCCTGCCGAAAGAATCTTCAGTGCCAATTTCATCGAGATATTCCCTTCTGAAACTCAGGAAGTTCCTGAAATTTCCGTCATCGCATTGCATATATTGAATATAACTGAGATAGACAGGCAGGAGTTCTAATGCTGCCTTACTTTTATTTTGCTGCCATGCCTGAATCACCATAATCAATGCACGGGCATTGTCGTCCAGACAATATCCCTCTTTCAGATTAGGTATGCCATATTTTGCGTGCTGTACAATACCGGTATCATCCGTCAGACGCTGAATATGGGCCATACTAAATGCAGGCATCATATCGGGATCAATGATGGGCTTTATTTCTTCTTTTTCCTGTTTTGCATGTGTGATCGCTTCGCGTAAAGTATCGATGAATACACCGCCTGTATTTGGCCAGCGTAAGTGCAAACCATAATTATAGGCGTTACTTTTCAGTTCATTGAGCAATGACTCATTCTCGAATAACTCGTTTATAATATGCGCCAGTCCGGTAGAATCTTTAAAGTCGAACAGTTTCCCCCTGTTGCGGGCTAACAACTCTTGTGCATGCCAGTATGGAGTGGAAATTACTGCTGCACCTGCACCCACTGCATAGGATAGTGTACCGCTGGTGATCTGCGCCTCATTCAGGTAGGGTGTGATATACATGTCTGCCGCCGTCAGATAATCGTATAACTCTTCTTCGGATACAAACTTATTAATGAAGATCAGGTTATTCTCTACATTAAGTTTTTTAGCGAGTCTTTTCAAACTGTCACGGTATTCTTCACCTGAATTCTTGATGACACCCGGATGGGTTGTACCAAGTATGACATACATGGTATCCGGATTTTTCTCTACAATAGCTGGAAGAGCCTCGATTACTGTTTCCAGGCCTTTATTACGACTAATTAAACCGAAAGTAAAAAGCACCTTTTTATTTTTAAAACCTAAAGATGATTTTACCGGGTTATCTGCCTTAGGCTCCAGATCAGGCACACCATGTTCTATCAGTCTGATTTTATCTTCGGAAATGCCGTAGATGGTGGTTAAAAAACCGACGGCTTTCTGGCTCATCACTACAATCTTCGAAGAATATTTTGCAATCTCCCTGATAATGGTGAGCTGCACGTAAGAGGGATCCTTCAGGATCGTATGCAGAATCGTGATCAGTGGTTTTTGCAGCCTTGCAATCAGCGGAAGGATATATACCCCACTTTCACCACCATAGATGCCAAATTCATGTTCTAAAATACAGACGTCGGTAAGGCTCGTATTGATATAATCGGCCGCTCTGGTATAATCTTTCTGGTTTTCCTGTCTGATGACATATTGTACTTCAGCAGGGTATTCATAAGTATCAATGTGCTCTGAGTCGGTCATTGCGACAACAAAACTGTCTGATGATACCGATTTGACGTCGTGGCCAATCGCTTTTAAGAGATTATGATTGAATGTAGCGATACCACATTCACGCGGAGGGTAAGTTGATATGTAAGCTATTTTCATTAAGGAATAATTGTTTTTAAAGGTTACGAAGCTTGCGTAAGATGTCCACTGCTTTTAAAATGTCATCTTGTACAGGTTTCATGTATATATGATACAGTTTATTGGTTCGTACACAATGTAATTCAAAAAAGCCGGCTATTGTTTTAAAATATCCGGCTTTTCTGTAAAATCAATCCATTTCCAGTTACATTTCTACATGTTTTGTATTCAGGAACACAAAGTTATGATCAAACATATCCAGCTTGATTTTGCTTTCTTTATCGATTTTTCCAGCTAAGATCTCTTTGGATAGTTCATTCAGTACACGTTTCTGTATAACCCTTTTCAAAGGTCTTGCACCAAACTGCGGATCGTAGCCCAGTTCAGCCAGCCAGTCCAGCGCTTCTTTCGAAGCCTCAATCTCAATACCCATATCTGCAAGGGTTTGCTGTACATGTCTGAATTGCAGTTCGGCAATATTTCTGACCTCATTACGGTTCAGCGGAGTAAACATAATGAGCTCATCAATACGGTTTAAAAACTCTGGTCTGATGGTCTGTTTCAACAGCTCAAAAAGCTCATTTTTAGTTTTCGCAATTACTTCATCTCTGTTATTATCACTTAGCTCCTTAAAGTTATCCTGAATCAGGTGTGAACCGATATTGGAGGTCATGATGATGATTGTATTTTTGAAATTTACCAGTCTTCCTTTATTATCGGTAAGCCTTCCGTCGTCCAATACCTGCAACAGGATATTGAATACATCAGGATGTGCTTTCTCAATCTCATCCAGCAATACGACCGAATAAGGTTTGCGACGCACTGCTTCTGTCAGCTGCCCGCCTTCATCATAACCTACATATCCCGGAGGCGCACCTATTAATCTGGAAACTGAATGCCGCTCCTGATATTCACTCATATCGATACGGGTTAATGCATTTTCATCATTAAACAAAAACTCAGCAAGCGCCTTAGCCAGCTCGGTTTTACCCACACCTGTAGTTCCCAGGAAGATGAAAGAACCAATCGGCTTTCTTTTATCCTGTAAACCTGCACGTGAACGGCGGATAGCATCCGAAATGGCTTCAATTGCTTCATCCTGACCAGCCACGCGTTTATGTAACTCATCTTCCAGGTTCAGCAGTTTCTCCCGCTCGCTGGCAATCAGTTTGGTTACCGGAATCCCGGTCCACCGCGCTACAACTCCTGCAATATCATCTGCCGTAACTTCCTCTTTCAACATGCGTCCGTCACCTTGCTGACTCTCCAGAGTTACTTTCAGCTGCTCTACCTTGTCGTGCGACTCTTTGATTTTGCCATAACGGATTTCGGCAACCTTTCCATAATCACCCGCTCTTTCTGCCTGATCTGCTTCCAGTTTATAATTCTCAATCTGCTGTAGTTCGTTATTGATTCCGTCTACCACATCCTTCTCCGACTGCCATTTCGCTTTCAGTTCGTCACGTTCAGCAGAAAGATTTGCAATCTCTTCCCCAAGGGAAGCCACTTTTTTGTCGTCATTCTCCCTCCTGATAGCTTCGCGCTCAATTTCCAGCTGCATAATCTTGCGGTCCAGCTCATCTACATTTTCCGGTACAGAATCCATTTCCAAACGTAATTTAGAAGCAGCTTCATCCATCAGATCGATCGCTTTGTCAGGCAGGAACCTGTCGCTGATATACCGTTGGGACAACTCGACAGCTGCAATAATGGCCTCATCTTTAATTCTCACCTTATGGTGGGTTTCATAGCGTTCTTTCAATCCTCTTAAGATGGAAATTGCATCCTGAGTGTCCGGCTCATCTACAATTACCTTTTGGAAACGACGTTCCAGTGCTTTATCCTTCTCCAGATACTTCTGGTACTCGTTTAATGTTGTCGCACCGATTGCTCTTAATTCTCCACGTGCCAATGCCGGTTTAAGAATATTAGCTGCATCCATTGCGCCCTCACCGCCACCAGCACCTACCAGTGTATGGATCTCGTCAATAAACAGGATAATATCGCCCTCACTTTGCGTTACTTCTTTAATGACAGCTTTTAAACGCTCCTCGAATTCGCCCTTATATTTCGCTCCGGCAATTAATGCACCCATATCAAGTGAATAAACTGTTTTGCTTTTCAGGTTTTCAGGCACATCACCTTTAATAATCCTGAAGGCAATTCCTTCCGCTATAGCAGTTTTACCTACTCCCGGTTCACCAATCAGAATAGGATTGTTTTTTGTTCTTCTGGATAGAATCTGAATTACACGGCGAATTTCTTCATCCCTGCCAATTACAGGATCCAGTTTTCCCGATTCAGCATACTCATTCAGGTTTCTTGCGTATTTGTTCAACGCATTATAACTGGCTTCAGCATTCTGATCTGTTACTTTATTATCTCCCCTAAGATCAGCAATCGCTTTCTTAAGGTCTTTTTCATTTACCCCCTGCTCTTTTAAAAGCTTGGATATATTATCATTAACGGCTAATATGCCTAATAGAAGATGCTCTACAGAAACAAACTCATCCTTAAATTCTTTTAAATAAGACTGCGCTTTCTGCAATACTGCATTTGCACCAGAGGACAAGTAAGCGTTGCTGCCACTCACTTTCGGGAATTTCGCAATCTGCGCATCCAGCTGCTGATTTAATGCATTTAAATGAACATTAAGCTTTTTTAGTACATATGAAACCACGTTTTCATCAACAGTGAGCAGACCTTTGAGCAGGTGTGCCGTTTCAATAGCTTGTTGCTGATTGCCCTGAGCTATTTCAGAAGCCTGTTGGATTGCTTCCTGTGCTTTAATAGTAAAGTTATTGAAGTTCATGTCTGGCTTGGCACAAAAGAAATGCCATAGTAAAGGAAAGGCTTTAATCGGAAATTATGTCGTTTAAAAATATTTAATTCAGAATTAATGTCTGCTTTTTAACTCATTGTACTGTATTTCTGTCTGCTTTTTTTGGTGTGTATGATAATTCCATCCCCTGATATTTGTATTTATACGCCCATCTGATATAAAGTTTAATTGGAATCAGTTTCTTTGCACCAAATTATACAAGCAACAATTAATGGAAAAAAACGTACTAAAAGGAGCATTGCTGGTCGGCCTCGGCGCATCGAGTTATGGTGCTCTGGCTACGGTAGTCAAATTAGCCTATGCAAATGGGTTTACCACCGCAGAAGTGACCACCTCCCAGTTTTCAATCGGATTCATAGGCATACTGCTGCTTCAGCTATTTCTCAAGACTCCCCAAAAAGAATCATCAATAACAGACAGGTTTTCTGTTTTAAAACTCATGATAGGAGGGACATCCCTGGGACTGACGAGTGTATTTTACTATTTCGCTGTAAAATATATCCCGGTTTCTGTCGCCATTGTATTATTAATGCAGTCAGTCTGGATGGGTTTACTACTGGAAGCCATGCTGGATAAAAAAGCGCCTTCTAAAAGAAAAATTGCAGCAACACTCATCGTTCTCCTGGGTACAGCTTTAGCTACCAATATCTTCTCTTCCGCTCATGAACTGAACTGGAAAGGAATCGCATGGGGTTTTGCTGCCGGATTTTCTTATACCATTTCCTTATATTCTTCCAACAGTATCGCTACGCACCTGCACCCGATAAAAAGAAGTCTGTGGCTGCTGGCAGGAGGTTTAACCATTATCGTGCTGATCTTCTCTACTACTTCATATGGTAACTTTAATTTTCACATCTTCTGGCCATGGGGTATCTTCCTGGCTTTCTTTGGTACCATACTGCCGCCGTTATTATTTACAAGCGGTATGCCGCATACCGGAATTGGATTAGGAACTATCATCGCTTCTATTGAACTCCCCGTATCGGTACTGTTTGCCTATATCCTGTTGAAAGAACCTGTGAATGTGGTGCAGTGGACAGGTATTCTGTTAATTATCAGTGCTGTAGTATTAATGAATGTGAAAAGTCTGAAAACCAGCAAATCAAAAAATAAATCTCCCTATGCTTCTTAAAAAGTATCTTTTCAGTTGCTGTCTATTTTTATTCATCTCCTTTTCTGGTGTCGCACAAACCATCAATATCTGCTCCTGGAACCTGAAAGACTTCGGGCAGACTAAAACAGAGGAACAGATCACCTTCATTGCGAAGACGCTAAAAAATTATGATGTCGTTGCCGTGCAGGAAGTAGTGGCTGGTCCCGGTGGCCCGAAGGCAGTAGCCAGACTAAGTGATGCATTGAACAGGACGGGAGCGAAATGGGATTATACCATTAGTCACGGGACTTCAAGTGACAGGTATAGCAAAGAACGATACGCTTTTCTCTGGAAAAAGAGCCGTGTTCAAAAGTTGGGAGACGCCTGGCTGGAGAAAAAGTATAACCTGGAAATTAGCAGGGAGCCCTATCTGGCCAGGTTTCAGGTAGGTAAAAAACAGTTTACGCTGGTTACGTTCCATGCTATCCCTAAGGCTAAACAACCAGAGACTGAGATTAAGTATCTCCAGTATCTGCCTGCTGAGTATCCTGAAAACAGCCTGATCTTTTGCGGCGACTTCAATCTGTCGGAAGCGCATTCCGTCTTTAATCCCCTGAAAAAAGCAGGATATCCATCTGCGTTTAGTAAACAGAAAACTTCCCTGAGACAAAAATGTATTAATGGCGATTGCCTGGCATCAGAGTATGATAATTTCTTTTATAACCAAGCCAGGGTCAACTGTATCATAGCAGGTATTGTTCCATTCTATACGTCTTTTACGGATATCAAAGAGGCAAGGAAAATATCTGATCACTTACCTGTGTTTCTTAGATTTTCAATTAATTGATATAACCGGCCTTATTCTAAGGGATATTACAAGATCCTGCATTGGGATTGTCCTTAAAAGACAAAAAAACGCGAGTCTGTTTTTCGCCTGCCTGCTTTTTGCGATGCAAAAACCAGAAGGTCGAAAAACAGACTCGCGTTTTTTTACATACAGCAGAAGATCCTGCATTTGGAAATGAGATCATCCAAAGGAGTTGGGTGTAAATATATGTTGTTTAATTTGTAGTGTCAGGCATTACCCTGCATTTGGGAATGAGATCAGTCCAAAGGAGATCAATAGCGATCGTATAACTGTCGGGATGATTCAGAGATATATCAGATATGTATTACGCTATTAGGGGGGTATCTGATAAATCAAATCCTGTTCTGGTGAACTGATTATTTCAAATACAGCTGCAACAAGGCATCGGACATAAGTTTGACGTATATTAATTAATTATGGATCCAGGCTATGTACGATAAGCAGGTATGCTTCATGTATGCAGATCATCCTGAGATCATCTTAAAAATGGGGTTGTACTGTTTCCGGCCTCCTAAGTTTTGCGCAGCAAAAGATAGGCAGCCGGAAATAGTACAACCCATTTTTAACCAATTTTCCGGGACAAAAAAAGAGGTTTATCACAACAGACAAACCTCTTCCATAAATTGTTATACGTTATGACTAGTTCAATATTTCTGCAACACGCTTCGTCTGGTGATCTGCTAATTTCTGCAAAGGACCTGCCGCAAGCATTTTCATCATCATATTCAGATCAGCAGAGATAATGTGACTTACTGTAGTAGTGCCATTGCCATTATCTGCAACTGTCCATTTTAATTCTATCTCAAAAGGCGCTTTTTCAGTCGGTATAGCCGTTAACTCCTGGTTCTCTATTCTATTAGAGATTCTGATTGCCAGTTTCGCCATGTTTTGGATGGTAAAACTAGCTTCATCTACTGTAGAAGACCAGTTATAAATATTGTCGGGCATCAGTTGCTGATGATTGTTTAAATCAGCCAGAAAAGCATAAACTTTCTCTACCGGCTGGTTAACTACGGTTGTACTTTCAATAACGGTCATATAATCTGGTTGGTTTTATAAATCTTTACCCCATTCAGCAGGGTTTCTGCGCCATCTGTTTAACAGATCAACATCATCCTGCGCAATGAAGCTGTGTTCAGCAGCATATTCGATCAATGTATTGTAATTAGATAGAGTGGCGAAGCGGCATTTTGCTTCTTTGAAGTTCTCTTCAGCGATATCAAAACCATAAGTAAAAATAGAAACCAGTCCGGCAACAGATAAGCCCGCTTCTTTCAATGCATTTACGGCTTGCAAACTGCTTTTTCCAGTAGAAATAAGGTCTTCCACAACAACAACGCGCTGCCCTTCAACAATTTCACCTTCAATTAAACTACCCGTACCATGCTCTTTCGCTTTTGCTCTTACATAAGCGAAAGGCAATCCTAGTTCCTGAGCTACCAATACGCCCTGAGGAATACCTGCAGTTGCAACGCCTGCAATCAGATCCACAGAGCCGAACTCTTCCTGAATCAGTTGCGTAAGCTTCTGCCTGATGTATGTACGTACTGAGGGATGGGAGAGCGTTACCCTATTATCACAATAAATTGGAGATTTCCAGCCTGACGCCCATGTGAAGGGGGTCTTCGGTTGTAGTTTTACTGCTTTAATTTGTAATAAAAATTCAGCTACCTTTAATTCAATATCACTTTTATTATACATGCTGCGAAATTAGTCAAATTATAGCTTTATCGCATAAACCGTTTGTGCTTTTTTTGCCAGTAATTGATACTCAATGCGATAAATAGAATTTAAAATTCAGCGTCCTAAATAAAAAGCGATTCCTCCTTGTTTACCTGAGAATTTTTATACTTTTATTTTCCAAACAAGAACTAAGGCACTCCATATCGGAGATGATAAAGACAGGCCAATGAAGACATATAGAATTTATATTAACGAGAATACACTAGTTATTGCAGATAAACTTCCTCATTATACAGAGGGCTTACAACAGATAGGGGTAGAAGGATTTGATTTCTCTGCTTTTTATACCGGATTAGGCAAGAGTGCCCATAATCAGTATGCCTTGGTAACTGAAGATCCAAAAGCACTTTTTGAACTGGTAAAAAAGAGTCTGACCATTATTAAAGCTGCGGGTGGTTTGGTGAGAAATGCGGATGGCGATTACCTTTTCATTTTCAGGAACAAAAAATGGGATTTGCCTAAAGGGAAGGTAGAGAAGGGGGAAGGAATGAGAGATGCCGGGGTACGTGAGGTAGAAGAAGAATGTGGAGTGAAAATCCACACGAATGATAAAAAGCTGTGTAAGACCTATCATGTTTATGAAATGGGTACAAAGCTGGTGCTGAAGAAAACAAACTGGTACAGTATGACTGTTAAAGGCACGCCAAAGCTGATCCCGCAAAAAGAAGAAGGTATCACCAAGGCTGAATGGATCAGTGCGAAAGACCTGAAGCCCATCGTCAAGAATACCTACCCGTCTATTATGGATGTGATTAAAGCAGGTAAACTGATCAAAGAAAAAGTCTAAAGGAACTTCAGCGCTTCTTTCGGCAGGAAAGGAGTGATGTCACCATGGTTACGGAGAATATCCCGTACTATGGTGGAACTGATGGCCGAATACTCCGGTTTGCTCAGTATAAAGATCGTTTCCATTTCCGGCATCATGGTCTGATTGATCTGTGCTATTGCACGCTCATACTCAAAATCACCCACAGAGCGGATTCCGCGGATCATGTAAGTCGCATTTACCTTCTTGCAGAAATCTACCGTCAGACCCTCATAGGATTGTACACTTATATTTTTATAATCCGCGAATACGGCTTTAACAATTTCTTCCCGAACATTTCCTTCCAGGAAGTTTTGCTTTGAACTATTCAATCCGATACCTACAATTACCTGGTCGAACAGCGGCAATGCGCGTTTTAGAATATCTGCATGTGCGATGGTAAGCGGATCAAATGAGCCGGGAAACAGTGCGATTTTCATATTTAGGGAGTATAGTTAAAGAAGCTGAAAGATGAATTGCCATATCTGCGGGTCTCCACATATCCTGGCTGGTCTTTTAATTTAAGGAGTGAAGGATGTTCTACCACCAACAGCCCGTTTTCTGTAAGCAATTTATTTTTCGCCACCAGTTGCGGAATCTGAGGAATTGTTAACAGGTCGTACGGCGGATCAGCAAATATGATTTGATAAGATTTTGTATGCCCTTCCAGGAACTTGAAAACATCTGCCTTCTGCAGTTCTATTTCTTTCAGGTCATAGCGTTCAATGACAGATTTAATCCAGTAGATGCAGCCAGAATGTTTGTCTACCGACGTTACATGCTGAATTCCTCTCGAAGCAAACTCAATACTGATATTGCCCGTGCCGCAGAATAAGTCGAGCACATTACAGCTATCAAAATCGTAAGTATTATATAAAATATTAAATAAGGCCTCTTTGGCCATATCAGTAGTTGGTCTTACGGGAAGACTGGCAGGCGCACTCATGCGGATACCTTTAAGTTTACCGCCAATTATACGCATAAATCCAGGGCTAATAAGCTACTGTAATAATGAGCAGGCATATCTTCTAAGATTGCATAGTCAATATCAGCAGCAGGGGGGAGATTAAAAGAAATAGTATCAAAATAAGAAGAAAGGCAGTTATAGGATTTGTCATTCTCATGAATAATACCACTAAGCAGTATTTCAGTAGTAGGTGTATCTAATTGGAGTTCCTGGATCATTAACACCAGGTAATAATTAAATTCTTCCGCATTGGATATTTCATAGGTGTTCTGGAAGATCATCTTTTCCTCCCTTATCAGTAATGCGTTCACAGAACCTACTGTAAAATCAAGCAGCAGCAAATTTCCGGTTTTAGTCGGTGCCAATGCAAGAACAGGTGCATTTTGCTCAAATCTTTTTGCATTCAGCAGATAGGTGTTCAGCATATCTTCCACAAATACCTGCAGGTTAAAAATAGACGTAAAGCCGAATTTATTTTCAGGTTGTGCGTAAAGTGTATTTGATTGTTCATCGGTGAAGAATTTTGCATAAACATTCAGGTCTTCCTCGGCATACAGTTCATCAGGGATAGCAATGGTATTTACTGTATATACAGATACTTTGATATCTTTAAATGATAAACTGAGATAAACATCCTGTTTAAGGGCCAGGGTAAGGCTGCTGATCATGTCTTCGCATTCCTGCTCATCAAAAACAGCTTTTAACTGCTTACTGCTACGGTCGATGATCGCATAAGAAAAGCTGTCTGCAGTAATTTTTAGTAACAAATTACAGTCGGACGCAGTATTGGGATCAAACTCCGGATCTACTAATAGGATGCTGTTTTTATCATTCTTCATCAATAGCAAAATTAATTCTTTTTTCTATAACAACACCATTGCATATTTGTAAAATGGATAGAGCCACAATAATTGCCCAGTCTTACCAGTTTACACCCACTGCAGAACAGTTGGTTTTTTGCCGGGAGATGGCCAGTTTCTTGTCGCAGGAGCTGAATAACAAGTGTTTCATTTTACGTGGTTATGCAGGTACCGGGAAAACTACTTCTGTAGCCGCCCTCGTAAAAGCGTTGCCGAAATTCAGGCTACGGGTTATATTACTTGCTCCGACCGGTCGTGCTGCGAAGGTAATGAGTAACTATTCCGGTCGTATTGCTCTTACCGTACATAAAAAGATCTATCGCAAGCGTTCTGCAGTTTCGACAGAAATGGCTTTTCAGCTGGCGCCTAACCTTGCAGAAAATACGCTGTTCATCATTGACGAGGCATCCATGATTGCCGATGAATGGAATACCCAAAACGGGTCATCTTTTCTTAAAGATATCATGGAGTTTATCTACAACGGTAAAAACTGTGCTGTGCTTTTCGTCGGTGATACTGCACAGCTGCCTCCTGTGGGCAGTATCGATAGTCCGGCGCTGAACAAAAATTATGTAGCACAGAATTTCCAGCTGCAGGTTACTGAAGTTGAACTGAGAGAAGTAGTCAGGCAAGGTCAGAAATCAGGTATTCTTGCCAATGCTACTATGCTGCGCGATTTGATCAATGCGCATGTGGCCCGGGAGGAATCGGGCGATGAGGATGAAAAAATTACTCTTCCCCAATTTATCACTAAAAGTTATAAAGATATATTCAGCATGACTGGTGTGAAACTGGTAGAAGGACTGGAGTATGCTTACCGGAAATTTGATATCGAAAATTCCCTCGTTGTCTGCCGCTCCAATAAATCAGCTAACGTTTATAACCAGCAGATCAGATCCCGCCTATTGTATCGTGATGAGGAACTGACCGGGGGCGATCAGATAATGGTCGTGAAGAATAACTATTTCTGGCTGCCCGATAATGAGTCTACTTCATTTATTGCCAATGGCGATATGGCTAAAATTGTACGTGTAAGGAATGAAGAGGAGCGTTATGGCTTCAGGTTTTCAGAAGTGCAGCTGGAGTTTTTGGACTATCCCGATGCGGGACAGATTACTTGTAAGGTAATGCTGGATACTTTGCAGGCAGAGACGCCGAATTTGCCTTATGAAGACAGTAAAAAGCTTTTTGAAGGGCTTGCATTGGATTACGAGCACATTACCAATAAAAGAGAGCGGATGCTGGCCATTAAGGAAGATCCGTATTATAATGCCCTGCAAATTAAATTTGCTTATGCAGTGACCTGCCACAAGGCGCAAGGTGGACAATGGGATGCAGTTTTTGTAGATCAGGGTTATCTGACTGAGGAAATGATAGATCTTGATTTTCTCAGGTGGTTATATACTGCGGTGACCAGAGCTAAGGAAGAATTATTCCTGGTTAATTTTTCCAGGAATTTATTTGCGACACCTTCAGAAGATGATTATTAGTTAATGATGTAAAACAGGACTCGCCCGCACATTTTCCGGCTTTAAAACGGCTGGTGCAAAAAGCTCTTCCTGTCAGCTATTGTAAATAGCAAAAATTAATGTGAATCGTGTTTTTTCTTGATGAAAGAAAGATAAAAGCTTAGTGCAGCAATGATGATACATAAAGTAAGTACGATGGTGGTTACTTCGCTATTTTCCATAATTTAATAAATGTTAGAATTAAAAATTTCGATGAAGGTAATCATAATTGAACCAACCCCTGAAAAATATTTTTAATTCGTATGCTTACTAAATAGATATTTATTGTATGTGCGTTGGAATGAGGTAATTGTGCGGTCAAAATGGGAAAATAAATCAACATCTTTTGCAAAAGCAAGTTGATAACATAGCGGATTAGATCTTAATTTACTATGCTCAGGTTCTCTTCAATTGCCTTAACAATAGGCTCCATTGGCACTCTCAGTGTAGGTTTAGATTTACAAAGTACCTTCCATTCTCCACTATATTTGTTTCTTGTAATTTCAATCAGGCCATTTGGATGCGTTATTTTGTACAAATTGATAGTTGAAATAGGCTGCTCTACTTTGTAGGTCTTTTTTTTGAAACTGATTTCTACGGTTTTCGTCATCTGTGTTTATAAGGTTAATTGTCCTTATCTATTTTGCAGTAATCCTGCCATTTTTGGAATGGATTCATTTTTACAGCAATTAAAGAAGCTAATTCCCTCTATGTTTATTTTTTTGTTATATTTGTATCCTGATGGTTGGAAAGGATTAGTTAGCCACACACCATCAGGACGTTACCGGGGCCGTTTTGGATTTGACAGGGTGGAGGTACGTATGTTAGCATGTAGTGCGTTGTACGGAGAGCACTTAAAAGAGAACGTTCACACTTTGATTGGCGAAAATAACTACGCCTTAGCTGCTTAATTTAGAATTAAATAGCTTTTGTCCCTCTGGCTGCTGTGTTGTTAGGCTAGAATATGGGGCATCGAAATAACGACGCTGGCGATTGTTAGGTACGGAACATTCGCGAGATAAAGTACCTAAGGAGAAAGGCAAGGTAGGTTTCCGGCCCGTCTGATCCCGAAAATAAAGTGGAAAATAAACATGTAGAAGGCATAATTTGCCACACAACTGGACAAGGGTTCGAACCCCTTCGGCTCCACAAAGGCTTCTGAGATCATCTCAGAAGCCTTTCTTTATTTGGGAGATATTAAGCAAAATTTGTTAAAGGCATAAAGAAAATACTATGATCGCTGTAGAAGTATCATTTAGACAATTAGTAGATGAGGTGAAACAATTATCGCCCTCTGAAAAACTGGAACTCAATGAGGTTATCTGGTCTGAAGATCTGAGTATTCCTATGGACCATCAGAATATAGTAAATGAAAGGATTTCAGAATTTAAGACTAAACCGAAATTTTACTGGATTGGATCTTGCATCAAAAGATCTTAAAGATTAGTAATGTCATCTTATAAAATTAAAGTCTTTCCTGAGGCTTTGACTGATATCCAAAAAGCGACCAATTGGTATAATCAACTATCTTACGGTCTTGGTACACGTTTTCAAAAGCAAGTCATAAAACAAATCGGTAAGCTAGTACTACGGCTCACCTTTACAAAATTCGTTATACTGAAGTTAGGTGTATGGTGATTAAGAAATTCCCATTTATGGTTCATTTCTTAATTGAAGATGAAACAGTTGTGATTTTTGCAATATTACACACCAGTAGGAATCCCAAAATATGGGATAAGTTGCTCGAACGAAAAGTATAATACGTACTAAATAACGTCTTGAAAATATCCGATAGCTATGTAAGGTGGAAGAATGAGATTTCAGAAATTTAGCAGGTTCCCTTTTAAGGAGTGCCTCTTTCTTGAAAAACAATTATTAATAGAGCGCATCTTAGAATTTTAATTAAAACTAACTCACCACCGGGTCATTCGTCTTAATCCTGTTTAACCGGTAAGTTAATACCATTTCAAAAGCCACATAGCCCACAAAAATGATATATCCCGGCTGTAGTGAGGTGTAATTGATCGTAGTCGTATTTAAGAATTCATTGCTGATATTCAAATTAGAAAGCTGACTCTTTAAAATACCATTCAAACCAATATAGGTCATCGCGATACCTACCACCATCACATCCGCCATATCCCATTTACCCAACTCAAAAGTCAGGTATTTAACTACTTTATTTTCGGCCAGCTTTTCATTTCCCAGAATCACAATTCCCTTAGCAATCATCCTCAGCAGGGGAAGTATAATCACAAATAAAAGGATCAGTATACCCACAAGAATGGCATCCGGTTTCGGTTGCTCAATCAAAGTCCGCACTATTCCCATAATGCTTTTACTCTGAAAAAATAACACCTGATTCTCAAATGATACCTTTTCACCCATCAGCATAAAATTAAGTGTCTGGATACGCGCATCAACCTCTATAATCGATGCCGTCATTCCAACAGCTAACAAGATAAATGCGAATAAGAGCGACATGATAAAGAGCGTGTTCTGCAGCTCCGCCTTATTCCTCAGGAGCCACCACAGGGCCATCACCAATACAACGCAGCCCAGCATGGCATAGGCATAGTTGTAGGTTACTTTACGAATGGCAGCCAGATGTGAGTTTACCTTTTTGTTAAAATCAGCCGGATTAGAAACCTGATACTTGCGGTATAAACTTTTGGTGACCTGGCTATACGCTACACTGGTGCTGTCATAAGTAGCATCCTCCAGCTGATCAATTTTACTGGTCGCAATGTTCTTAAGCCTCTTAATGCTGGTAGGACTGTTCACTTTATCAACGATCGTTTTTGAAAATGAGGGTACCTGTGCCTGTAGCTGAGCAGGCTCCACAAATTGATTAAAAGCAAATTTCTTCAATTTACCACCCAAAGATTTCTGAGGTTTATTGATTTCTTTAACAACAGTATTGATTAAACCGCTCAGCTGCTCTTGTACCTGTGCCTGCATTGCCTTCTTTTGAGCCGGTGTAACTTTATAGTCAGTTACCTGACGATCTACAACTGCCGCAATTCTTTCGCGCCACTGATCCAGAGAAAACAGTCCGAACGTAATGTTATTGGACATGCTGTAATCTTCCTTGATCTGTTCCTGCTCGGCCGACAGTATATCAAGACGGTAACCAAAATAGGCTTCCCCGCAAAGCAGTACGCTAAGCCCAAGAATGAGTAAGATCCTGGTCAGTCCGGATTTTCTAGCTGTAGTATTTGTTTGCTGAGTTGTCAATGTTTTAATGAATTAGATTGTAATAGGCAAAATGTTGGTTGGCATCTAATGTGAATCGTAGGGGGTGATATACTTCAGGATCGTAGATAAAATAAGTCCGTATAAGACAAAACTGATAAATATGATAAAGCCTGGCTGCAGCGCAGTATTGTTTGTGGTGATTATAGTCAAAAAATCACTTTTAATGTTAAGGCTGGATAACTGGTTTTCCAATAAACCATTTAAACCAATATAGGTCATCATAATGGCAATCACAATTACGTCTGCCATACTCCATTTCCCCGACTGAAAGGCGAAGTATTTAATGAATTTATTTTCAGCAATACTTTTTTTGCCCAGTAAATGTATACCTGTAGAACTGAGTTTCATGATCGGGAAAAGGATACTGAAAATAAGAATCAGAGCCCCCACCAGGATCGAATCTATTCCAGCCTGGCTGATCAGAATCTTGACGACGTCCAGTATGCTTTTACTTTGAAAGAACAATACCTGGTTTTTGAAAACTACGTGTTCTCCCAATAACACAAAGTCGAGCGATCGGATACGGGCATCAACTTCGATCATAGATGCAGTTAAACCTACTGCCAGCAATATAAAGGCAAATAACAACGACATTACAAAAAGTGTAGCATGCAGATCTCCTCTTTTACGAAAGATCCACCACATAGCTAACACAACGGCAATACAGCCCAGCATGCCAAAGCAGTAATTGTAGGTGACAGTTTTTATTTTGGCGAGTGAGGAGATAACTTTCTGATTGAATTCATCCCTGGACGAAACATGGTATTTTTTGTACATCGTACGATTTAATGTAGTATTCACAGCCGATGTACTGTCAATATACCCGGTTTTTTGGATCTGCTGAAACTTACCCATTGCCATTGAACTCATCTTCTTTTTATTCGCAGGGTCATCTACCTTGGCGATGACAGTCCTTGCAAAATCAGGAACCTGAGCTTTGATCTTATCCGTATTTACAAAGGTTTTAATGGCAAATTTTTTCAGCTTCCCACTAACGGTCTTGGTGGGTTTGTCGACCAGTGCTTCAGCTTTTTTGATCAGTGCCAGGATAATTTCTTCCACCTCGAGCTGAAGTTGTCTCTTCTGCTTCCTCGTCATGGTAAAATGCCGCACCTGATGTTTGATAATGCCGGCTACTTCATCCTTCCACTGGTCGGCCGAAAACAGGCCATGCATGATATTATTGATCTCAGAATAATCTTCTTTGATTTCTTTTTGCTGATGCGAAAGCACGTAGAGTTGAACCCCAAAATAAGCCTCGCTGGCTAGCAGTACGCTCAAGCCAAGGATTAATAATAATTTGGAGATGTTAAATCCTTTCGTAAATGTATTCGGTTGTTGAGCGGCCAATTGGTTCAAAATTTAGTTGCAATGATGATACAACTCAAAAATTTCATAAATGTTTGAACACGATTAAATTAAATATTTACAGGCTCTGATAGCATACGATTTGCGCCTGGCAGAGCGATAGAAATCAGAAAGAATAGTATTCATACCAATAAAGAAAGCCGCTGAAGATTCAGCGGCTTTCTTTATTGGTATGAATAGTTTGCCCATATTACTTTCTGGAAGCAAAAGCGAGAACTATATTCTCCTCAGTAAGGTTTGTTCTGATATGGTGTGCTTCCCTGTAAACATTCAACTTTTCGTTGATAGCCAGGATACGTTGCGTATAAGCTATAAAATCACTAATCATCTGCTCGCAATCTTCGTCAGATGCCGTTGTCAGATTATTAAACCTAAAATACCTGTCAGCTAAATCATCCTTCACAGCCAGCAGTGATTTGAGTTCTTCCATGTCTGTCTGTTCAATCTGATACGCTTCCTGCAGCAGATTAGTCATGATACCCATCATCTTTTTACCGATGTCATATTTGGACCAGATCATGTCATAAGCCTCATCTGAATCCGGCTTACTGGTAACAACCTCATCAATGGCAACCATGTCAATCGCCTGCTGTTCTAAAACCTGGGCAACATATATCGCTCTTCCATAATGAGCAAAGAGCAAAGTAAGCTGCTCATTTTTTTTGGTATTATCTTCTTGTATTTCCTCGTGATGCATCGTATCTGACTATTTATTTTTTAACGCCTTAAATACAAACCGCTAATCTCCATCAATGTTTGTAATACACCATCATTTGTAATATTTATTCTTAGTTCATGGCGTATTTTTCAAATCTTTCAATCGCCAGGTTATAGGTTGTTTTTCCTGTCTGATCTTCAATTTCCATGCAGTTCACCAGGTGATCTGCGCCGCCAAATTTATGTTTAACCAGGCTAATGAATTCTTCCAGATCATAGTTTTTAGTTAGATCAGCTTCTACATAATAAGCCTTATTTGATGCTTCTGTGCCAGATATCTCTGTAACACACTGATCTAATTCTTCTCTCTTATCGCCCACCAGCAATACACGGCTATACTGATTTATAAGGTCTTTTGCAGCCTCCATGCCTTTTGTAGAATTTGCATTCAGTACAACTGCCAGGGTTTGTTTTTCAGTAATCATAAACTTTTAAATTGTAATTAGAATAATTGATGACAAAGTTGAGGCTTATATGCGGGCTATCAATTGTACTATCAAAAGAATAACAGGTACAATTAAAAGACCGGGAATGTCAGGGGCTGATTTGTTCTTTTTGATAGGCACCGGGCGACTGATCGTAATATTTTTTAAAAAACCTGGATAAATGACTTTCATCTGCAAAGCCAAACTCTTCTGCCACCTGTTTGAGTGTAAATATTTTGGACTGGAACCTGAGTTCAATCAAATGGGCTTTATATTGATTGACGTATTTACTGTAGGCTATGCCAAATCTCCTTTTAAAATATTCACTGAAGTATTTTGGGGCGATATTAAAGTGCAGGGCTATATTCGGAATCTTTAACGCTGCGGGACTGTAAATATGATCATGGAGATAAGAAATTAAGAGTTCCTGACTGGGATCTGGTAGTGACAAGTTAATCGACATCGTACTGATGGTATTTTTAATCAGCGCAATAACCGACAAGATCTGATGATAGATAATTTGTGAATGACTGATGTTCTGATCATTCTGAGCAGCGAGAAGAATGCTGTCTATACTGTTCTTTAAAATGCCTGAATTTGGAAAGTTAATATCCAGTTTGTTCTCTTTTAATAACTTACTTCTCATGATCTGGATAGCTTCAGTGGCAAAGAAATCTGCTGCACCAGGTTGCTGAAAGAGCTTGAAATAGGAATCTGTAAATTTTATAAAGACGAAACGTGTGCTTTCGCTGATCTCAAAAGTATGGCTGTCTTCCGGACAAAGCAGGAAGAGGTCGCCCGTAGTATAAGGCAGCACACTATTGTTCAAAAAATGTGTACCGCTTCCTTTATAGATATAGCCCATCTCAAAATAGGTATGTCCATGACTTTCCATATGAAATACAGCTTCTTCGAAATCGTGCAGTACCAAAGCCTCAAATTGTTTCAGGGTGCGCATGTATACAATAACGGCATAAAAATCAAAAAACAGATACCCTTGTCCCATTTGCCCCTCAAAATTGTCGTATATATAGGTTTTTAAGTTAGTATTGAACACTTAATTTTGAATTGTAACAAAACCTACAGACATGAAAAATCAGGAAATTATCCAGTCCTTAATTACAGCTTTTGAAAAAAGCGATACAGAACTTATTTTGAGCCATTTCACGGATGATATCAAATGGGTGATGGTGGGCGACCGGACTTTAGCTGGAAAAGAAACAATCAGGAAGTTTTTTACTACCAATCCAGATATGGAAATGATCAGCAGCACAGTGGATCATATGGTTATTGACGATAAAGTGGGGGTAGTAAACGGCGAAGTGCAATGCAAAAATAAAGCTGAAGGTATCACGCATGACATGTATTACTGCGATTTCTATGAGTTTGAAAAAGATAAGGTGAAAACAATGACGTCCTATATGATCAATAAAAAGAAGGATTAGCTGCTTCAAAAGGAGGCTTAATCAGGAATTCATCATTTTTACAAAGTGTTTGGAACTGCAAACAATAAGCTGTGTCACCAATATCAGATCAAATCGACAATTTATTATATTGCATTATGGAACAATACGACAGCCGCGTTGATGTTTACATCGCTAAAAGCGCAGATTTTGCTAAGCCTATCCTTACACATCTGCGCAATCTTGTACACCTTGCTGCACCGGAACTGAAAGAAACGATGAAATGGAGCTGTCCTTTTTTTGATCATGAGGGACCGGTATGCCAGATGGCCGCTTTTAAACAACACTGCGCTTTCGGGTTCTGGAAGGCTGCGCTGATGAATGATCCGAATAAAATATTAAATCAGGAGGCCGATACTGCAGGCAGTATAGGACGAATCACGAGTCTCGCGGATCTGCCGGATGATCAAGTGCTCATCCAATATATCCGTCATGCATTATCTTTAAATGTAGAAGGCATTAAGGCTGCGAAACGTCCAAAATCTCCGGTTGTGCAAACAGCAGCAACTATTCCCGCTTATTTTACTGAAATACTTGAACAACATCCGTTAGTAAATGAGCATTTTGAAAAATTCAGTCCGTCGCAAAAAAAAGAATACCTCAGCTGGTTTGAAGAGGCAAAAACGGAAGCTACCCGTACCAAAAGATTGGATACGGCAATTGAATGGATCAGTGAAGGGAAAATAAGACACTGGAAATATAAATAGCCTACCGCTTTTTGTTTCTTGTAAAACCCGAAGAGATGCCAAACCGCAGATAGCCGTATTTGTCGCGGAAATAGATATTGTAAGGGTCTTCTCCATAATATCCGGCAGCTGCCATTAAAAATACGTTATTCATAAAAGGAAAGCTGTAGTTATAGGACGTTTCGATATTCAGCCTTTTTTTAACGGCACCAAGATGATCATCTGTCATTTGATTCACAGCATAATTTAACCCGGCATTTAGGCGCCAATGTTCCTTGTCATTTTCATATCTCCTCAATGAAAAGTTGTAAATCACCCTCGTAAAACCATATTCTCCTTCAAGTACCTGATCATAGTTAAACCATTTATGCCATTCTAAACCGGCATCATGATTGACTGTATAATATACTTTGTCCGCGACTGGTCTGCGATGGCCAAAATGATAAGAAGCAGTCAGGTAGTTAGTGTTAAAATTGCCGTTCCTGGTATTCACCGTGCCATCAGGATTTGACGCTTCATTATCCTGCCCGTTAGAATGGTGCATAAATTTAAGAGCAGCATAGCTGTAATCGTCAGCCAATTGGTTTAGCCTGACATATAGCATACCCCCCAGTCTGAAGCTTGGCGTTCGCACTCCGGCAGATCTTTCATTTCTTACCCTTACCGTAAAATCTGGTATTACAGCAAAAGCAACCGGCAGTTTAGGACTCGCCAGCAGCATGTAGGTAGTCGTTAATTTACCGTTGATCACATATTTTGATGGTGCACCAATTTCGCCTTTAGGTGCAGTATAAGAAAGCTCACTGTTTTCTTTGTACAAGTAAATGAACCGCTCATTAGACAGTAGGCGTGCTTGTTTTACGGTGTCTGCGGGTGTTTCAGGAAGCGTCTGTGCAGCGACCGTAAGGCCGTAAATAAAAAGCAGGGCGAATAAGGAGGTTGGTCTCATATGAACGTATATACTGAATTTTTACATTTTAGATTTTAAAAGAAAAAAAAAGAAAATTTGTTTGCCAAGCAAAAATAGGGAAGAAGCAAATACGCTTTTTCCCTATTCAATTCATATTCATCTGTGCAACTGAACCCTGTGTTTATTATTCTGATACAGCTAAGCTGGTGTTTTAAATACCAGGATTAAGCCCATCTGAGCCATACACTTGTTATCGCTGACGGGACTATTGTTGTTGTTGTTGTTGTTGTTGTTGTTGTTGTTGTTGTTGTTGTTGGATTTGCTGCATCATCTCCAGATTTCTGCGGTAGCTATTTCCCTGCAAAATTACCGGCTCAGGTTCCGGGTTTACCATTTCAGCGATAGGTTCATGTAAATCAGTTTCCCCGTTATCATATCCAACGATTACCTGGACAGCAAGTTTGTGTTTCGACGGACCTTTATATACGCCCTTTACCGGAGAACAATCGGTAAAACTTCTTCCATAAGCCAGGATCACATAGGTCTCATTAGCAATACAATTGTTAGTAGGGTCGAGACCAAGCCACCCATAAGATGGAATATATGCTTCTACCCATGCATGTGTGGCGCCTTCACCTCTGATCCCGTTTTTATTAGGACAGATATAACCACTCACATATTTCGCAGGAATATTAGCCATACGAAGCATTTGGGATAAGATATGGGCAAAATCCTGACAAACACCTGCTCGCAGCTGCCATATTTCATCCAGCTTAGTTTGTACCGTTGTCACTCCCTGTATATAGTTGAACTTTTCATATACAAACTGGCAAAAGTGCAAGGCCGTCTGATAAGGAGTCGTTTCCAGGTAGGTACCGGTAATTTCTTTTAACTCCGGCAAACCATCAAAAGCTTCCCACTTCAGGTAATCTATATAAGGAACCTGATGTCTCAGGATACGGAATTCATCCCATTCCATATCTCCGAACATAGAGTCAGTAGGTGGCTCTTTTGCAGTCGTCGTTACCGTCAGTTCTGAATAGATTTCCAGTTCCTTATGTCGCTCACTGTAGGTGAAAAAGCCAATCTGGTTTCCATAATAGTCAGTGAAAGTATCAACCCTGGGTTTTCCTGAAATTTTCAGGTCATGTTTCAGCACTTTCTGGTATTCGTTCTCTTTAGGATACAAAATGATATGGTTTACGCTGTCCTTTACCAGGGCCTCATAAGTATATCTGGTGATATGTTTGATATTAAATTCAGGCATTTTACAAATTTTAAGACAATGAAAAACAGGTTTGATTAAATGCATTCCCTATACCATATAGCTCAGTTTTAATTTCAGCAAGATAAAGGTGCAGGTCTCCCTGCTTTAAGCCTTTAACAGAGCTGTATTTTACCTTGCTCTGCAGTCTTCCGATTAAAAAGGAAAGGTCGCCGGGATTGATATGACCATCAATCCTCAGTCTTTCGAAATACTTGACCAGCTGGTTCAGTGAATAGATCACAGACCGGGGGAATTCATTATTGAGTACTACCTGCGCCAGCACATTTTCTGCTTCAAAACCCTGACGGTAAGTTTTAAGATATAACTCGTAACCTCCGATAGATAATAACAAGTGTTTCCAGTAACTTGTGTCTGTCAGCAAATCGGGGTTCTCGTCTACTGATCCGAATTTGATATCCAGGATATTGACCGATTGTATACTTCTCTCCAGGTACTTGCCGATGCGCATAAAACTGCTGCCTTCATTTCTTGCCATGGTGATTTCCGTGGTGCCATAAAACAGCATTCCCTGTTTGATCAGGATATCAAGCACAGATATTGGATCATCTTTCCTGAGCATCGTATTCAGTTTTGGATCTTTTACCGTGTGGTAATACTCATTCAGACATTGCCACACATCTTTGGTAATGTGATCCTGTACGCTCCTCGCATTTTCCCTTACCTGGGTAATAATATTGATGATAGAGTTGGGATTGTTTTTGTCAGTAACCATGTACTGCAGTACAGGGCGACTATTAAATTTTATTTTTTCAATCTCCTCATTATCCGGGCCGCAAAACATCCTGGCTATCGGGCTCCATGAAAAATCTGAAACTGCATCCTGCGATGCAGCATAATTTATTTTAAGCATGCGCAGCATACCATCCGTTCTTTCTACATAACGGCTAATCCAATATAAACTTTCTGCAACCCTGCTTAACATATAAATACTATTATTTGATACTGCATAAAAATTATAAACCTAGGAAAGTACCCATGTATCCTTACTGCCACCGCCCTGAGAGCTGTTCACAACCAGCGATCCTTCTTTTAAAGCAACCCTGGTTAATCCACCGGGAACTATGGTAATGCCGTTGGGACCACAGACGGCAAAAGGTCTGAAATCGACCCTTCTTGGCTGCAATACGCCGTGCATATAACAAGGTGCAGAAGAAAGACTGATTGTCGGTTGTGCAATAAACTGTCTGGGATCTTTCATGATCTCTACTTTATAGGCTTCAATCTCTTCCTCCGTAGCTGCATGACCCATCAGCATTCCATATCCGCCGCTGCCATTGGTCTGTTTGACTACCATATTATTGATATGCTCAAAGACATGTGCCCTTTCTTCTTTATTGCCCAATTGATAAGTAGGTACGTTTTTGAGCAGGGGTTCTTCATTAAGGTAGTATTTAATCATATCCGGTACATACACATACACCGCTTTATCGTCTGCCACACCATTGCCAACTGCATTTACTATCGTTACATTGCCTTTCCGGTAAGCATTCATTAAACCTGCTACACCCAGCATACTACTCGCATTGAAAACCAGTGGATCCAGGTACTCATCATCCACCCTCCGGTAAATTACGTCTACCTGCTGCAGGCCTGCCGTGGTTTTCATGTATACTTTATGGTCTTCAACGATCAAATCCGGCCCTTCTACCAGTTCAATTCCCATTAAGCGCGCAAGCGTTGTGTGTTCAAAATAAGCAGAGTTAAAACTGCCCGGGCTTAATAAAACGATGGTCGGATTATCAATATCTCTGGGCGACAAAGCCAATAAGTTATTATATAATACATTCGGATACTCCGTCACGCTCCTCACTTTACACTGGGGCAGCAGATCGGGAAATAAACGTTTGGTAATCTCCCTGTTTTCCAGCATATAACTTACACCAGATGGGGTGCGGACATTATCTTCAAGTATATAATAAGTACCGTCATTATCCCTGATCAGGTCTATTCCGGCAATATGGATATAAATATCATGCGGCACCTTTACATTTACCATTTCTCTGAGGAAATGCGGGCAGGAATAAATGATATCTATAGGTACAATCCCATCTTTAATAATAAACTGATCACTATATACGTCTTTTAGAAAAAGGTTCAGGGCAGTAACCCGCTGTTTGATTCCTTTCTCTATGAATTCCCACTCTTCGGAAGTGATAATTCTGGGAATAATATCAAAGGGGAAAATTTTTTCTACACCTTCACCGCTGTTATAGACGGTGAATGTAATGCCCTGACTCATGAAAAGTACTTTGGAGAGCTCTTCTTTTTTATTTAATTCCTCTGTAGACTCCTGATCCAGGTAGTCTATTACCTTTTTATACTCATCTCGTACCTTTTTAGACTCATCAAACATCTCGTCCCAGGTATTCTTTGGTAAATCGTATGATTCTGCGTGTGTATTTTTAATCATTTTAGCCAAATAGTATAAATGTGTATTGAAATATAGTTAAATCTTCTATTATTTTGTCTTTTTTACGTTTAAATTGTTTTTATAAGCCTATTTTGTGAACATCGGCGTAAGGAGGAATTGTGTATAATAAAATGAATAATTGTTCAGTTTGAATGATATATTTAGTGCTATATTTATTAAAGGAGTTTTATGACATATTGTTTGGGAATTAAGGTTAAAGAAGGATTAGTAGCTATTGCTGATACAAGAATAACCTCAGGTTCTGACACGACAGAGAAGAAGAAAATATATCTGTATGAGAAAGATAAATACTCGCTTTTCATCATGACCAGCGGTTTAAGGTCGGTTAGAGACAAAGCGGTATTGTATTTTAAGGAACTGATCGATGAAGGCGCAGAACATAACAAGTTGTACAAGGCGGTAAATGCTTTTGGTGAACAGGTAAAACGGGTGGCGAATGAGGATAAAGATGCGTTGGAGAAATCCGGTTTCAGGTTTAACTTGAATACGATTATTGGCGGACAGTTGAAGGATGACGAAGAACACAAACTTTTCCTGTTGTATCCTGAAGGAAACTGGGTTGAACTTGGTGGGGGAGCGCCTTATGTGATCGTAGGTAATTCGGGACATGGGAAGGCTATTCTCAACAGAACATTGACCAGTGAAACGAGTATGCATTCTGCTTTAAAGGCAGGATTTCTTTCATTCGACTCTACAAGAGCGAGTGCAAATGATGTCGATTTCCCGATTGATGTTGTGCTTTACCGTAACAACAGTTTCGGCATGACGGAACACCGGTATACTAAAAAAGATCTGGAGAATATCTCCGATCAGTGGGCTGACGAATTAAAGGCAGCACTAAACAGAATTCCAGACAGCTGGATGGACATAGCTTTTCA
This sequence comes from Pedobacter sp. MR2016-24, assembly GCF_026239655.1. Classification (GTDB taxonomy): domain Bacteria; phylum Bacteroidota; class Bacteroidia; order Sphingobacteriales; family Sphingobacteriaceae; genus Pedobacter. The sequence continues at coordinate 407,262 of NZ_JAPIVO010000002.1, forward strand.
AAAAATGCATACGCCTAATGAAGATACCATATGAAGTTTGAAGTCTCCGCTAAAATAGCTTACGAGGCCCTGGCGCCATCTACACTCATTTTAAACTTAAATCCGTTCAGGTCTGATGGACAGGTTATTCTCAGTGAGAATCTCTCGTCAACACCGGGGCTAAAAATGAAAGAGCTCAATTCTTTATCAGGAGAGAAGAGGTTTCAGGTAATTGAGATACCTGAAACCGGAAAAATCACGATTAATTATAAAGCTGTAGTGGAGAATAAGTTTGAAGTTATTCCTGCAGATCAGCTGGATGATGTTCCGATTAGCAAAATGCCTCCTGCAGCACTATTTTACCTTCATCCGAGTCGCTATTGCCAGTCAGACAAATTGTATAAATTTGCTTATAACCAATTTGGAAACATTGAACATGCGTACCAGAAGGTTATTGCCATTCGCGACTGGATTTATACGAATGTAGAATACGGAGGTTATACTACACCACAAACCTCAGCTTATGATACGATTACAGAACAGGTGGGTGTCTGTCGTGATTTCGCACACCTGGGCGTAGCATTGTGCCGGGCCCTCACTATTCCTGCCAGGTATTTTACCTGTTATGCTTACAAGCTGCATCCGCCAGATTTTCACGCCTGCTTTGAAGCTTATCTTGGAGGGCACTGGGTAGTGATTGACGCGACAAAACTTGCTCCTGTTAACGGGCTGATAAAAATCGCTTCAGGCGCTGACGCAACAGACACAGCCTTCGCCAGTATTTTTGGAAATCTAAGGTTCATGAATATGGAGGTTGGTACTGTTTTGCTGGATCCGGAGTTTCATGGCGTTAATATCAATACGTCATCGCAGGGTTATTCCTACATATAATTTCCGGTAAATAGTAGGGATTAAATCCTCTCTTTTTTACCTGATGCAATACTTTTGTAGATGGCATCAATTACCAGCATGTCTTTCAATCCTTCTTCTCCTGGCACTATAGTGGGCCTTTTCTGGTGAATACAATCGGCGAAATTATCCATTTGTGCAGCCTGCTGGTTGATCTGCGGAAAAGGCATTCTTCCGGCCGTGGTATTACCCGTAATGCCGCTATAACCGTAAGCCGGTGAGATTTCAAATGTGCCCTTTTCGGCTACAGCTTTTAAATAACTCCAGTTTGCATTGTAGCTGGACTTACCTGTAGCTACAAACTGATCCGGAAATTCAAGTTCCCAGTATATTGTTTCATCGACTTCACCAAACAAATCGGGACGGGTCTTTTTCTCTGTTGCAGTGACATATATTGGTTCCATACCGGTGGTATATCTTGAACCTTGTATAGCATAGATACCCATGTCCATCAATGCACCGCCGCCCGACATCGCTTTTTTCAACCGCCATGAGTCACTGTTTCCTCCCCATGTAAATCCATTAGCAGTATCCAGCGAGGTAAGTTTTCCGTATGCCTGTTTTTGTCCAAGCCGCATCATTTCTATATTATGCGGCTCAAAATGCAAACGATAGCCAATAGAAAGCATCCGGCCGGCATTTTTGCAGGCAGTGATCATCTCTCTGCATTCTGCTGCGTTCAATGCCATAGGTTTTTCACAAATCACATGTTTACCCGCTTTGGCTGCGCGTATAGTAAAATCTTTATGCATCGATACAGGCAAAACCACATAGACGATATCGATTGCAGGATTGTTGATGATCGTATCAAAATTTGAATAGTTATAAATGTTCTTCGCAGGAATATTATATTTTGATGCCCATTCATCAGCTTTTGCCGGGGTGCCGGTAACGATTCCTGCCAGGTAACAGTTTTTAGTTTGCTGTAAAGCCGGGGCCAATTGTCCGCTGCTATAGCCGCCCAGTCCAACCAATGCGATACCTAATTTTTTAGTAGCTGATCCGGGATATATACCGGCAAACGTATCCAATGCCGGCGCTAATGTTAATGCACCCAGGCCGAGGGACAATGATCTGAGAAATTTTCTCCTGTTATAGTGATGAGCAGACTCCATATACCTGAATTTTATGGTAACAATTGGATTATTAGCTGGTTAACACACAGTTATTGATATTGTTTTACAATTATTAAAAGGATTTGCCTGATTTGTCTGAGAAAAAATGCTGTTAAAGAACAAGGAGATCAAATATTGTCTGCTCTAGGTTTGAATATGGTCTTCTTTTTTCGCTGACTCATCATCCATAGCCTTAATTACCGTTCTTTCTTTACGGATACCTAACCTTAAACGACCAAAGATGCTCATGTATAAGTTCGCGATCCATACCAAAGAGAAACCCGCAATCAGGTAGCCCCGCCAATCCAAAAACAACAGGTGGTAATTTGTTATAAACAACATCGCCAATACTACATAATGACTAAAACAGTACTCACAAGTAAAGAGATAAAAGAATTTGCGGCCAAGAATTGTTTTTCTTGATACACTCTGGCTCATAAAGTATTCCCTTGGTTCCCTGAATACTTCTTCATGAGTTACAGTCCATGCGATGCAGGCTACGGGGATTGCCAGTATAAAAAGTTTGATGATCTGTTCGTTCATTTGAGTTGCCTAATAGCTGAACAACAGTACAAAAGATTTAAAAGTTTTAGCCCTTTTATATTCAGACATTTGTTCAATAAAACAGCCGGCTTACCAATCCTTTTTCCTTATCATACAATAGGTGAAAAGAGATCAGCAAGCCGGCTGCTCATATCAGTATTGATTAAACTGTTCTTCCCGGATATTGCTGCAAAGCAATAGTCAGGCAGTCCATCGATTTATTAAGGTCTTCTGTATTTAACACATAAGCCATTCTTACTTCATTTTTGCCAGAACCCGGACTCGAGTAGAATCCTGTAGCAGGTGCCATCATGACCGTTTCCCCGTTATGGTCAAAGCTTTCCAGCATCCATTGGCAGAATGCATCTGCATCATCAATAGGAAACTTGGCCACTACATAAAATGCACCACCCGGATTAGGACAAAACACACCTTCAATTGCATTTAACCGTGACACCAATGTATCCCTGCGCAAAGTATATTCCTTATTTACTTCTTCAAAGTAACTGTCTGGCGTATCCACAGCGGCAGTTCCTGCAATCTGTTCTACTAAACCCGGACTCAGCCTGGCTTGTGCAAACTTTAATGCCGACTTAATCACTTCTTTGTTCTTAGTGATCATACAACCCAAACGTGCGCCGCATGCACTGTATCTTTTAGAAACAGTATCCAGTACCACTACATTTTCATCCAGACCATCAAGGTGCATTGGTGATATAAACTCCCTGCCATCATAACAGAATTCGCGATAAGCTTCATCAGAGAAAAGGAACAGGTCATATTTCAAACACAACTGCTTCAACTCATCCAGCTCTTCTTTGGAATATAAATATCCTGTCGGGTTATTTGGGTTACAGATAATAATTGCTTTGGTTTTAGCTGTAATCAGCTTCTCAAATTCTTCAATCGCAGGTAATGCAAAGCCGTTCTCAATGTAAGACAGGATCGGTTTTACCACTACATTACTCATGCAGGCAAAACCATTGTAGTTGGCATAAAAAGGCTCAGGAATAATAATTTCGTCACCCTCATTTACGCAGGTCTGCATAGCGATAGTAATCGCTTCAGAACCACCAAGGGTCACCAGTATATCTTCAGGGGTGATATTATACCCTAGTTTATTATAATATTCAGTAAGTTTTGTTCTGTAGCTCAATGTCCCTTCAGACGCGGTATAGGCCCAAACATTAAAATCAATGTTTTTAATCGCATTCAACATCACTTCAGGTGTTGCAATGTCTGGCTGACCGATATTTAAATGGTAAACTTTTTTACCTTCCTTTTTTGCCTGATCGGCATAAGGTGTTAATTTTCTTATTGGCGAAGCGGGCATTTGAACCCCTTTCTCTGAAATGTGTGGCATGGGCACAAAAATAAAAAACCTCGTTAATTAACGAGGTTTTTATTAAAAAATATCTGTTTAAATTATTTGCTTGCTGAAACAGTCTCTCCTTTAATGTACAACACTTTAGTAGGTGTTTTTGATGTAGAAGTGATTGTAATGCTTTTGCTGAATGGCAATGGTGAACCTGCCGGGGTATAAGTTACGCTGATTACACCTGCATCACCTTTTTTAATTGGTGTTTTGGTGTAGGTAGGAACGGTACATCCACAAGTAGTTTCTACTTTAGTTATGATCAATGGCTCATCACCAATATTTGTAAATTTGAATTCTACCGAAACTGGTTTAGTCAATGGAATTTTTCCAAAATCATGCGATTCTTTTTCGAACTTAAATTCAGCAGGTTTATTCTGCGCGATTGCTGCAACACTTACACCTAAAACAAAGGTTAATAGTACAATTAGCTTTTTCATGTTTGTATGTTTTACACAAATTTAATGATTTGATTGATAAATCAAAGGACTAAGCTAATATATATATTACACTCAGAATAAAGTCAGACTTTAGAAAATATGTATCTTTGCCCAATAAACTTTTGTAGATATGATGCTAAATGATAAACTTACTACGAATCCGATTGACGCCTCAGAATTAAGTTTTGACGACTTTAAGACGATTGTAATCGAGGATTATAAGATTGCGTTTGAAAGCAGACAAGCTAGTTTATTAGGTCGTAAGGAGGTATTGACGGGTAAGGCTAAATTTGGAATATTCGGCGACGGTAAAGAGCTGCCCCAGATTGCCATGGCAAAGGCTTTTAAAAACGGCGACTGGCGCTCGGGCTACTACAGGGATCAGACTTTTGCATTCGCAACGGGCATCTGTACCCTCAAGGAATTTTTTGCACAATTATATGCGAATCCCAGTTTAGAGGCAGATCCTGCGTCGGCAGGCCGGCAAATGAACTGCCACTTTTCTACACGTTCGCTAAATGAGGACGGGTCATGGAAAGATCTGACGCAGATGAAAAACTCTTCTTCGGATATTGCCCCTACGGGTGGACAGATGGCAAGGTTGGTAGGCCTGGCTTATGCTTCAAAGTTGTATCGCCAGAATCCGGAACTGAGCTACCTGAAAAACTTTTCGGTAGAAGGAAATGAGGTGGCTTTTGGTACGATTGGTAATGCATCTACTTCTGAAGGCGTATTTTTTGAAGCCATCAATGCTGCGGGAGTACTGCAGATTCCTATGGCCGTATCGGTATGGGATGATGGTTACGGCATTTCTGTTCCGGCTAAATATCAAACCACAAAAGAAGATATATCTGAAATATTGAAAGGTTTCCAGCGGGATGAAAATAACGCTGGTTATGAAATATATAAAGTAAGGGGATGGGATTATCCTGCCCTTTGCGAAACATATCAGCAGGCCATCACTGTCTGCAGGGACGAACATGTTCCTGTATTAATTCATGTGACAGAAGTAACTCAGCCGCAGGGCCACTCTACTTCAGGTTCGCATGAGAGATACAAAGATAAAGCCCGACTGGAATGGGAGAAAGAATTTGACTGTATCCGCCAGATGCGGTTATGGATGCTGGAGTCGGCCATTATTGCTGAAGAAGATTTGGTGGTCATAGAAGATACGGCTAAAAAACTGGTACGGACCGCACAAAAAGAAGCATGGAATGAATTCCTTGCTGATATTAAAGTAGAGAAAGATCAGGCCATCAGTTTGATCAATAAACTGGCGAAAGGAAATCCTGCGCTGGATAAGATAGCCGGCCAGCTGGCCGGTACGCCGGATGCACAACGTAAAGAGTTAATATCTTCCGCAAGAAAAGCACTTCGTTTGACGCTTAATGAGCCATCTGACGAAAGAACGATGCTGATGAGCTGGTATGAAAAGGAAGCTGCTGTAAATCAGGAACGTTACAATACCAAGCTGTTTACAGATGGAAAAGATAGTCCGCTTTTAATCGAAATAGTGCCTGCTGCTTACCATGAAAACAGTAAAATGGTAGACGGCCGCGAATTGCTGAATGCCTGTTTTGATGCGAATTTTGCACGTGATCAGCGTCTGGTTGCTTTTGGTGAGGATTTAGGTGCAATAGGGGACGTAAATCAGGGTTTTGCAGGCTTGCAGGCAAAATATGGTGATTTAAGAATTACCGATACAGGAATCAGGGAAATGACTATTGTTGGTCAGGGTATAGGTTTGGCATTGAGGGGCTTGAAACCAATTGCCGAAATTCAGTACCTTGATTATCTTTTATATGCCATCAATGTATTAAGTGATGACCTGGCAAGTTTATCTTACCGTACAAAAGCGGGTCAGAAAGCACCAGTTATTATCAGGACTCGCGGACATCGTTTAGAAGGGGTCTGGCATTCAGGATCTCCTATCGCCATGATCTTAGGTTCATTACGGGGTCTCCATATCTGTGTGCCACGAAACATGACACAGGCTGCGGGTATGTACAATACCTTATTCAGGGCTGATGAGCCCGCTATGGTGATTGAATGTCTGAATGGTTACCGTTTGAAAGAGATGATGCCGGATAACGTGGGCGATTACACTGTTCCATTAGGAAAAGCAGAGATCATCAAAGAAGGTACAGCTATTACTGTGGTATCTTACGGCTCGACCTTAAGAATTGTAGAAGAAGCTGCGGAAGAACTGGCTGCGTTTGGTATCTCTGTTGAGATCATTGATCCGCAGACGCTGCTTCCGTTTGATACAGAACATTTGTGTGCCGCTTCATTGAAGAAAACAAATAAGCTGCTGGTAGTGGATGAAGATGTACCGGGCGGTGGCTCTGCTTATATTTTGCAACAGGTTTTAGAAACGCAGCAGGGTTATTATCACTTGGACGCGCAGCCCCAGACCTTGTCGGCAAAACCACATCGCACACCTTATGGCACTGATGGTGATTATTTCACCAAGCCTTCTGTAGACGATGTAGTGGAAACCATTTATGAAATGATGCACAAATACAATAGCAGTAAATATCCGGCTATATTCTGATACCAGTTTTTAAGCCTGAATTATTAAAGCACAAAAAGCGGGTGAATATTTAATCACCCGCTTTTTTGTGCTTTAATAATTCCAGTCAGGCGGGAGCCAGCTGTTTTTCTGTTTTTCATCTATTTCCGGGAAATCAGCAGCATCAGGTTTTGTTCCATGATTTACTGTGCTTTTATGAAATTCCGGATTATTCAACGATTCTATGATCATTTCCATGCACCTTTTATTGATCTCCCAATAATCATTTTCGAAATTTGGACCCGGACCCATCATCTCGAAATGGTACCAGCCCTTTGCTGTTCTCACTAGGCAGACGGTCAGGAAAGCTGAGCCATCTGCATCATCGTAGCGGATTTCCCCCTGGGTATTCCATGACTGCTCTACAGCAGGATTAAGGCAGTCCTGTAGTGCTAAGGTTGGCAATTCATGGCTATGTTTTGCATAGATGCCAGCAGCACGCCTCAATACAATATCCAGGTTTATTGCCGTATCACGTTCATAGAACCAGGCAGAGATGAGTCCTTTGTTGCCATGTGTAACCGTGTTGTGTAAAAATATAAAATGGGCATATGATGTGGTATTACCTTCATCATATTTAACCTCCCATGAATCAGGGATATAAAAACTTAGTGGTTCCACAAATTCGTAACTGAATGGAAAAATGGATTCAGCCATCTGCCAATCTGATTTATTTAGAAGGTCAAAATTAGCAACTGTCTGCAACATACCCAAAGATAGCTGTTCATATGCTGCTGCTACACAAGATGCCTTGATACAAAAGAGGTTCGCGCCAGACTTTTCCACATCATAGTCCTTTAAAACCGTGAACCGTGAAATCATTTCTTCACCACCTGATGTTTCTTTCCAGGTCAGCACGTCCAGATATTTCCCTGTACTTTCGCCTTGTACAATTCTGTTTTCAAGAATTGTTTCTCCCATTAATGATATTTTTTTCAACAGCCAGTCTGACGCATTCATTTCGTAATTCACATGTTCATACACTACCTGAACTTCGTAATACGGACTGTCATCTGTGCGGACATACTGACCAATGATAGTCAGGTTCACTTCATCTGCCTGTACTGGTTCAACAACCAGCGGTTTTACATTATTCGGAAGAATTACCCAGTAGTGTAATGGCTTCGATCCTTCTGTGTAATTACATTTCCAGAAAGCAGCTCTCAGCTCATCAGGAGACAAGCGCTGTTCAGTGGGAAAGCTATATTTTTTAATCTGCTGTTCAGTCATACATGTTGGGTCAGGAATATGGATATCAATTTTTACGATGATGACTTTTGGTTCGTAAAATTCCAGTGAGAAACGATATAAAAAATAGTATCTGCATGCTTCACATAATCATCTTCTGTACAGGTAGCTTTAACTACTAAATAGTCATTGTCTCTTTTCATAGCAATCCAGCGGGTAATCACTGTTTCTCCATCACCTACATTTTGTGAAGTCAGGACATCTATATTTTGCTCTCCATTAGGAGCATTGATACTATTCTGTTTCACTACCTTCCCATCAGTTATTTTAATCTTATTAAGAAGCCACTCAGATGTTGATATGGGTTCTTTCAGCGTCTCATAAGCTGCCCAAACTTCAATACGAGGCTCCTTATCGGCAGATTCATAAAATCCCGCATTGATCACTTTCAGTTTTTCCACAGCAGTCGGCTTCAGTACCGTAGGTTTGATAAAATTAGGCAGAAATACCCAGTACGCGAAGCGGTCTCCGGCCTCAGTATAATTACATTTATAGAAATTTGCCCGTAGATACTCTTCTGAAAAGGCTACCGTTAAAGGAAAAGGTAGTACTGCTTTTTCTTCCATTGTCTGTTCTTTGATTTGATTCGCTGCGCTGTTTGCCTTAAACTCGCAGCTGCTTAAAATAGCCATACAGGCCAGGGTTATCGTTATTTTTTTCATGCTATTGCTTTACATTGAACCATACGCCATACATGGCTAATACTGCACCAGCGAGGATCAGACAGGAACTAACAGTTATTATGTTTTGCTGATTTTCTATTAAAAATTTAATTGGCTGCCGGTTAATATTAGCTGTATTATACTTTCTATGGAAATTGATGATGTATGACGTTAACGCCGGAAAGATCCGGTTCACAAAACTTAGCGCTATGGAAATCATAATGGACAAATAACTGCGAAAAATGATGCTCCTTGCTGCATGTGAGAAGATTTGTTTGTCCAGGAACCAAGTGTGCACTGCCAGTGCTATACCCAGTAATACAAAATACAAAATGATAAGTCCAATTGTGATCCCCTTATTTTTCAGCTGTTCAGCAAACTTGAAAATAAGCAGATAGTTTAAAAGTATGAAGAGGATGAAGAAGATTACAGACATATTAACCAATTAAAACGTTAGCACAACCTATTAATACTTGTCCGGGAACAATTGCCGGTTTTTTATCACTGAACCAGAATTTAAGCGTAAAGTCAACCCCAATTTCCAGTCCAAGTCCGAGTTCAGCCCCCAGCTTAGCCTTTACCCGTAAGGTATAATCATCGGTATCTGCTATAATTCCAAGACCAATATCTCCTCCAACACCACCAGCTTTACCCTCCAGATAATTTCCGCCACCTTTTCCGCCTGGTTTTTTTGTCCATTCACCATTCACCTTACTGGTCTCATTTGCTTTGGAACTACCACCTAATTTCTGACCGAATAAGTCGCCAGATGCACCTATCGAACCTCTTGCTACACCAGCTTCTGCCACTGCAGAAAGGTCAAATCCATATGCATTTTCGGAGCCACCAGCATAACCTTCAGCTTTAGCACCAGCTTCTGCATAACCTATATCCCCTTTTGCTTCACCTTTCAGATAGGCGACATCTTCTTTGCCGACATGTCCTTCAACGCCACCACCAACACCTACGGCTTTTGCATTTACTTCTGCGCCCCCAATTCCGTTACTTCCATACGCACCAGCCATTGCATCAACTTTCGCTACTGAAATATTGGCGCCTCCGCCAAGTCCGCCGTTGCCCTCTCCAAAAATTGGCTTGTCTTTACCCTTTGTCTTTAAATCAACTATTGCCGTACCAAAAACTGCCTGGTCGCGACTCCCATCGCCGGTTCTGTCCTTTGTTCCATATTCAAGGTACATGGCTTTAGCATCAATATAATCCGGCGAGTTTTTAGAAGTGCCGTCTGCTCTGACGTTTGGGGCAAGTGTATGTACTTTTATTTTATCCTCTGCCTTTGTTGGTCCGTATGAAGCAGGCTTTGCAGCGGTACCACAGCATGTTTTGTCACCCATGCGTGCTGCCGGTTGTCCATTAATAAATACAGATGCTGATCCTTCAACAATAGAAGCGTCACCATGCAGCGAGCACGTTACCGGGTCACCTTTACGCGCTGCAGGCATACCACCGATTTTAACATCGGGGCTTCCTTTTACGATTGGGCCACTATGGGCTCCTGTATCTATATTAGCCCGTGCGGCAGGTTTTCCCATTTCTCAGGAGTTAATTTTACTTATCATTCTGTTAACAAATAAGATGCCAAAACAAAATTGCTTCTGAAGGAATAATGTTGAACCAGAACTGTAACCAGAACGGACTTTGTGGGGGCAGCCGCTTCAGTGCAGGAAACACCACTGCCTTTTACTTTAAGAGTATGGGTATTCCCAATTCCACAAAATGAAATTGATGTAAACCCTAACATCAGGAATCAGCAATCACCCCCGGCTGGACTAGGATACATGTAAAAACAAACCGCCCCGTATATCGAAAGAATACGGGGCGGTTTTATAAAGCCGGAATTTTAACTAACTGGTAGCTAAATGCAACGCGCTTAAAGTTTACTGCTTTTATTCCTTAACAGCTGATCTGCGATAACCAATGCAGCCATCGCTTCTACGATTACAACTGCTCTTGGTACTACACAAGGATCATGTCTGCCTTTTCCTTTGATCTCAGCAGCTTCACCCGCCGCATTTACAGTCTGCTGGTTATGCATGATGGTCGCAACCGGTTTGAAAGCAACAGTAAAGTTGATTTCCATGCCGTTAGCAATCCCCCCCTGAATACCGCCGGAAAAGTTAGTCAGCGTTTTAGGTGCATCTGATGTGGCCAGAAAAATATCATTATGCTCAGATCCTCTCATTTCACTACCAGAAAATCCTGATCCATATTCAAAACCATGTACTGCATTAATGCTTAACATCGCTTTGCCCAGGTCGGCATGCAGTTTATCAAAAACCGGCTCACCCAATCCCGGCGGACAGCCATTGATCACACAACTCACTTTTCCACCTACAGTATCGCCATCTTTCCTGATTTCATCGATAAACCCGATCATCTCTTTAGCCGTTGCCGGATCTGCACAGCGCACAATGTTATCTTCCCTGAGGTCGATTAATGCTGCTACAGGTAAAGCTTCCAGGTTCGGCGCATTGATCTTTCCAACGGCACTTACATGCGCGAAAACTGAGATACCGTAATGCTGCAATAACAACTTCGCAATTGCACCTGCCGCAACGCGGGCAGCAGTTTCTCTTGCTGAAGAGCGGCCGCCACCTCTGTGGTCGCGGATACCATATTTTGCATCATAAGTATAATCTGCATGAGAAGGTCTGTAAACATCCTTGTTATGCTCATAATCTTTAGAACGGTGATCCTCGTTCGGAATCATCAATGCGATAGGTGTGCCGGTACTTTTACCTTCAAATATACCAGACAGCACTTTTACCGTGTCGCTTTCCTTACGCTGGGTGGTGATTTTGGACTGACCAGGTCTGCGTTTGTCCAGGTCTGCCTGGATAAACTCCAGATCAATCGGCAGCTGTGCAGGACAGCCGTCAATGATCACTCCAATAGCTTCGCCATGTGATTCTCCAAAAGTAGAGATCCTGAATAATTGCCCGAAGGAATTTCCTGCCATATTTTTATATTTTATAATTCGTTAACTGTAAAACCTGCCGTTTCCAAATCTTTCCAGAAATCCGGGTAAGACTTTTCCACTACCTGGTAATCTTCAATTTCTACCTCTTTGATCAGCAGACTTAATGGCGCGAAAGCCATGGCCATCCGGTGATCATCATAAGTAGCGATCGTCATCTTTTCCGGAAATGCGAGTGCATCACAGTTTAATGTATACACCTCGTTGTCTTCATTTAGTGTTACACCAATCTTAGCCAGTTCCTGCTGTAAAGCCAGGATTCTGTTTGTTTCCTTGATTTTCAGTGTTTCTAATCCTGTGAAAGATAAGTTCAGTCCTTTGGCCGCTGCACATACAATAATTGTTTGTGCCAGATCCGGACAGTCCTTCAGGTTTAATACTTCCTGAATATCTACCGAAGTGCCGGTTTTCAGTTCAATTCCATCAGGCACACGCGAGGTGCGGACACCCAGTGCAATCATGATTTCCTGGATCTTACTGTCGCCCTGCAGACTTTCTTCACGCATATTCGTCAGCGTAATATCGCCCGTATCTGCCAGCGAAGTGATGCTGTACCAGTAAGACGCAGCACTCCAGTCGGGCTCCACTACCAAAGTAGCTTCCTGGTGTTTTTGAGGAGCAATATAAATGGTGTCGTCTGACCATTCATGCTGTATTCCTGTTGCAGCCAGCATATTCAGGGTCATTTCCAGATAGGGTCTCGACGTAAGTCCGCCTTCAATTTTCAGCCTTAAACCTAAAGGTAATGTGGGTGCAATAATCAGCAAGGCTGATAAATACTGGCTGCTCACATTGCCTTTGATAGACACCTCGGCAGCATCACTATTTAGTCCGCCATTGATATTTAAAGGCGGATAGCCTTCATTTTTCTCATAAGAGATATCCGCGCCCAGTGTTTTCAGTGCATCTACAAGAATTGCAATAGGACGTTCCTGCATCCTGCCAGAACCGGTCAGCGTAAACTGCTGCGGTAAAGTAGAAAGGTAGGCCGTCAGAAAGCGCATTGCTGTGCCCGCATGACCAACGTCCACTGTCTGTTTCTCCGTAGCCGGGTTAATTTCAAGATCCCTCAGGATCCTGTTCAAAATCACCGTGTCGGCTGCATCAGATAAGTTTTCCACTTTCACCACACCTTTGCTCAGCGCAGAGATGATCAGCGCCCTGTTGCTCTCACTCTTAGAGCCAGTCAGGTTAATAGTGGCAGCGATATCTTTTTGCCCCCTGAAAGAAACAATTGCATTCTTTTTCATCCTTATAATTTTACAGATTCTGCTGCAGCTACATCAGCAGCAACTTTACCTTCGTTCATAATTTCAGTTTGTTTCCTGATCGATTCACCGTGAACCAGTTCTAAAAACTTCTCTGTAAAACCAAGGTCTAATTTCAATGCCCTTGCAAATGCGCTTCCTTTTTTAAGGATTTCATCCCAACGGTTAACCTGTAAAATAGTTACGTTATTATCTCTTTTGTACAGACCGATTTTTTCTACGATAGCCATACGCTCACCTAATTTCTGGATGATGATATCGTCGATTTTATCGATGCTGGTACGTAATTCTGCTAATTTATCTACAAAAGCTTCATTTGCTGATTCGGGCTCACGGATGCTTAATTTAGAAACCAATTCGTCTAAAGCAGCAGGAGTAACCTGTTGTTTAGCGTCAGTCCATGCTACAGAAGGATCAATATGACTTTCGATCATTAATCCCTGCATGTCCATATCCAATGCTTTCTGAGAAATATAAGGAATCAGTTCGCGGTTTCCGCAGATATGTGAAGGATCATTGATGATCGGTAATTCAGGGCAAAGTGTTTTCAGCTGAATAGCCAGTTCCCACATTGGCTCATTACGGAAAGAGCTTTTCTCGTATGAAGAGAAACCACGGTGAATAGCACCCAGTTTAGTGATGCCGGCATTATTGATACGCTCTAAAGCACCAACCCATAGGGAAATATCAGGGTTAACCGGGTTTTTAACCAATACCGGGATATCATGACCTTTTAAAGCATCAGCAATTTCCTGAACAGTGAAAGGGTTAGCAGTAGAACGTGCACCGATCCAAAGGATGTCAACGCCGGCAGCCAATGCTTCTTCAACATGTTTTGCCGTTGCAACCTCTACCGCTGTAGGTAATCCTGTTTCCGCTTTAGCTCTTTTTAACCATTCCAGACCGATACTTCCGATTCCTTCGAATTCTCCCGGACGGGTACGTGGTTTCCAGATACCAGCTCTCAATACAGACACTTTACCAGTTGCAGCCAATAAATGTGCTGTAGATACCAATTGCTCTTCTGTTTCTGCACTACAAGGTCCAGAGATGATCAATGGTTCATTTTTGATGTTTAACCAGCTCTCTAAAGGCTGGATGTTTAAATTTAATTTCATGATGAAGGTTTTTTATGCGTTTGCCGTTGTTAAATTATATCGTTAATTGTTGTGTTTATACTTTATCGTTTTTCTGATACTCGCCCATAATGTTGAAGTTCACAGTATATTTAAGGGCCTTGCGGATGGCGAAGTCGTATTTATTCATATCGTCCCATTCGGTGTCGATATAGAAATAATATTCGTTCCTTTTGCCCAATACAGGCATCGACTGGATTTTTGTAAGGTTAACCTCCTGTTCTGCGAACAGGTTCAGTACTTTGGATAATGCGCCAACATAGTTGCCCAGCTGGAAACAGATCGATGCTTTATTTACCATGGCAGTTTCTTCGCTTTTGTCGCGTTTCAGGATCAGGAAACGGGTGTAGTTTTTCTTATTCGATTCTATTCTTTTTTCAATGATATTCAGTCCGTAAAGCTCCGCTGCAAGGGAATTTGCGACAGCCAGTGTATCAGTCAACTGCTCGTCTCTGATTTTTTTGGCGCAGGCTGCAGTATCACTGCTTTCCACCACTTTCAAATGCGGCAGTTCATCAAAGAAATCAATACACTGACGGATGGCAATAGGGTGGGAGGTCACAAATTTAGCATCTTCCAGTTTTACACCAGGCAATGCCATCAGATGCAGCTGGATCGGCAGGTAAACCTCGCCGGTAATTGCAAAATTATACTCACGGATCAGGGTGTAATTCGGTAAGAGGCTGCCTGCGATAGAGTTCTCAATGGCCATGACTACAAAGTCGGCCTCATTGTTGGCCAGACTGTCGCAAGTTTGCTTAAATGAGTTACATTCAATTGTTTCAATGTCCCTGCCGAAAAATTTGAAAGCAGCTTCTTCGTGGAAGGAGGCTTTGATACCCTGGATGGCTACTCTTGTAACTGTTTTCATTTTAAATGATAATTTATTTGCGCTAATTCCTTAAACAAAAAAAAGTCCCGGCGTTATGCCGGGACTTTTCATATACAATTAATCTTGTGTTTATTTTGATTGCATATCAGTCCCGGCTCTTACTAAAATAGTAGAAGTAGCTAAACCAATATGTAGTGATATTTCTCATTTTTCTTTTTTTGACTTTATGGGAACCGCTGCTTTATCTTTTTCAAATTGAAGGATAACGTTTTAGCAGGATTCAATCCTCTTTGTTGCCGAGCCAAATGTAACTAACAAAATTTAATTTGTCAATAGCTAAATAAAAAAAATTATTTTTTGTGACCTTTTTCTTTTTAATCTTACCTATATCAGGTTATTTAGCATAAAGTGAATTGTAATATTCCATACTGCTGATCACATCACTTTCTGATACCCTGCAGTTATAAGTACATTTTCCTATCGATTCCAATAGCGAAAAGAGAATATTACCATGTTCGTTTTTCTTGTCGCTCTGCATTAAAACTGCAAGCTGAGGAAATGACTTCTCTTTAATTTTATACGCTGGATATACACTTTTGATATATGCAGAAATTTCCTGCAGCTCTTCTGCCGTCAGCTCACTGTTTTTATGCGATAAATAAGCTTCACAGACCATACCGATAGCTATTGCTTCACCATGGGTCAATGGCTTTTTATCTTTGCTCAGAGAGTAACTTTCTACTGCATGACCAATAGTGTGGCCAAAGTTCAGAATTTTGCGCAATCCTTTTTCCAGCGGATCCTCCGTCACTACCTGGTTTTTAATTTCTACCGAACGGTGAATAGCAGCCGCAGAGATATTTTTATAATCCGATTTTTTCAATTCGTCATAATACGCAGCATCCGCAATCAGACCATGTTTGATCATTTCTGCGAAGCCCGAAAGCAGCTCACGTGAAGGCAGGGTTTTAAGAAATTCAGTTTCGATAAATACCGCCTGCGGTAAACTAAAGGTGCCGACCATGTTTTTGACATTGTCTACATCTATTCCTGTTTTTCCACCTACAGAAGCATCCACCATAGCCAGCAACGTGGTAGGTATATTGATGAAATCTATCCCTCGTTTATACGTGGAAGCGACAAAGCCACCCATATCGGTCACTACACCACCACCCAGATTGATCATCAGACTTTTGCGGTCGGCCTCAAAATCAAGTAAAGTCTTCCAGATCCCGATACAGAAATCGATATTCTTGTTTTCTTCTCCCGGATCAACTTCGATCATATCAAATTCGCTGTACTCATCCAGCATCTGTCTGAATACAGGCATGCACAATTCCGTTGTATTACGGTCGGCAAAAACAAATACATTACTGTATTTTCCTTTATTGATCAGCTCCATAAGGGGCTCAAGCTGTGTTTCAAAGTGTATCTGGTGACCAGCGCTTTCGATATTGTTCATTATACTACTTTAATTTGATTGCCCATGAAATCAATCACATCGCCCTTACGTACTTTTAAACGTTTACGGTGATCAACTTCGCCATTATATTTTACCAGACCATCTTCTACAACAGTCTGTGCTTCGCCACCACTTTGAACCAATCCTGTTGCTTTTAGCAAAGCAATAAGGGGGATAAACTCGCCTTCTAATTTAAATTCTATCATTGTAGCGCAAATTTACAATTATTTACAAAGGGATTTACCTCTGATAGTGAGGGAATTTATATTTTTGCATCCGTTTGACTAACACATCAATCCAAATGCAGAAATCCTCAGGGAAAAAAATAAATTTTGATAACACCGAAATCGCCTTCCGGAACAAGTCAAAATCAGAACTAAACAGCGCTTATTGGTTATTTAAAGCTATGAGCAGCAATCTACTGATCAAAGTAGGAACTCCGGTTACCAATTTGATGCTGAATGTGGGACTTCCGATCCAGGGAATTATCAAGTCTACTATTTTTAAGCAATTTTGCGGTGGGGAGACTATTGCAGAATGTGAACATACTATCGCACAGCTGGCCGATGGTAAAGTAGGTACTATTCTGGATTATTCTGTAGAAGGGGAGGAAGAAGAACATGTATTCGATTTTACCTGTGCAGAGATTATCAGAACGGTAGACCGTGCTGCGGGAGATAAACGCATTCCCATCACCGTATTTAAAATTACCGGGATTGCACGTTTTGCCCTGTTGCAGAAAATTGATGCAAAACAGGACCTCAATGATGCAGAAAAAGCGGAGTTTGAAAAAGTGAAAAAACGCTGTGAAAGAATCTGCCGTACTGCATTTGAAAAAAATGTGCCTATCATGATTGATGCAGAAGAGACCTGGATTCAGAAAACGATAGACGACCTGGCTTTGGATATGATGCTGCTTTTCAATAAAGAGAAGCTGATTGTATACAATACCTATCAAATGTACCGTCATGATAAACTGGCCGATTTAAAAGCAGACCATTTAGTAGCTCAGAAAGCGGGTTTTATCTTAGGTGCGAAAGTAGTTCGTGGCGCTTATATGGAAAAAGAGCGTAAAAGAGCCCTTGAAATGGGTTATCCTTCGCCCATCCAGCCAGATAAAAAATCTACCGATCAGGATTATGATGCAGCAATTACCTATTGTGTAGCGCATATCGAAGAAATAGGAATAGTTTGCGGTACCCATAATGAAAACAGTTGTGGTGTACTGGCAGCTTTGCTGGACCAGCATCAGATTGATCATAATCATCCCCATGTATACTTTTCACAATTGCTGGGCATGAGTGATAATCTAAGTTTCAATTTATCAGATTCAGGTTATAATGTAGCTAAATACGTTCCTTATGGACCTGTTAAAGCTGTTATGCCATATCTGTTCAGGCGAGCGCAGGAAAATACTTCTATTGCCGGCCAGACCAGCAGAGAGCTTGATCTGATTGAGCGCGAGAAAAAACGCAGGAACGCTTAATTTGATGAAAGCTTACCCTATAATATGATCACCATTGGTGACAAAGGGTAAGCTTTCATTATCTTCATCATAATTCATCAGTAATATATTTTGCTCTTTCCGCCAGCACAGCCTTTTGCCATTCCCGGATCACTTCTCTTCCTGCTTCCCTCGCTTTCGCTCCGC
The DNA here is from genome assembly GCF_026239655.1 of Pedobacter sp. MR2016-24. Classification (GTDB taxonomy): domain Bacteria; phylum Bacteroidota; class Bacteroidia; order Sphingobacteriales; family Sphingobacteriaceae; genus Pedobacter. The sequence continues at coordinate 425,449 of NZ_JAPIVO010000002.1, forward strand.
CGTCTTTGTATTTTTCCATGTTTTCGGCCAGTGTATCGGTAAAATACTGTAAGTAAATCTTCAAGGTCAAACTCTGTATCGCTATCCTGCTCCATCAGTTCTGTATATTGCAGAAAGAACAAGGTAGTCCATTTCGTGTTTTTACGCACGGTAAAGTCTTTCGTGAAATTTAAGGAACGATTTTCATCCAGGTGAAAGGTATCTGAACTGGTATATACCCGGTTCATATTGGTATACAGTTCATCTATATACAAAAGAGATTTCTTTCTTTTTGCTACTGAACTGCTCAATACTTTTTCGGCCAGCTCATTGATCCATCTGAAGCAATTTGCGGCATTGGCCAGGCAATGGCTGAAAGCATGGCTGCCATTAGGAGTTCTCCTTTTCTCCGCTACATAAAGTCCGATAGTTTTTGAGGCTTCAGAATAACCTTCACTGTAAGGGTCAGCTAATGAATCGTAAACTGTAGCATGATTGATGAAAATTTGTAATACTTCCCGTTCATCCAGTCTGTAGAGGGCACAGGCGACACGGAATTCCAGCGGGATGGTAAGCGTGTGATAGTTGATTTGTGTTTTCATATTGATCTTATTTAATTTTTTCAATTTAAATAAGCCTCTATGAGGGGTTAACACCCTAAATGGTATAGGGCTGGTAACTCACTCAGTCTATTGTAGCATTGGCTCTAGTAAAGCCACCCCATCTTTCGAAAGGGCCTCAACAATGACATAAGGAGCACCAGCCCTATAGCAAATATAGGGTTTAGGTTGCTTTACTTACGCTTGCTGAGTTAAATTTACTAGATTCATGCTGCGAGGCTTGTAAGCAATTCTTAATTATAATTCAGTATTGCGGTTGTTTTATTTCTTTTTTAATTTTTCCATATGCTAATTTAGTTAGCTTTATTAGAAATAAAAAATATATTTAAAATTAAATAACTAACATTTTTTGTGTAATGTGCATTCCGGTCATTCTGATTTAACTATTGAAGATAGAGTTGTTCAGCACCATCAACTATTATATTTCATATAACCTCTGTCTGCCATAATTAGAGTCGACGTTTGGTAAATAGCTCTCAGATTCTAATTAAAAGTAGCCCTAAATAAGAGTTATTTTTAGGATATCCTACTGCAGAGCACGGCATCGTATTGTGGTTGGGTAGGGCTATATAATTGTACCTGCATTGCTCTTAGATTAGACGTAGTTTAGACCTGCCGGTCATACCCTAACCATACTCTAAAGTCACCCCGGCTATACCCTGGCTATACCCCCGTGGGTATAGCCAGGGTATAGCCGGGGTAGGGTCAGCGTAAGTCTGGGGTATGTTAGGGATGTACAATGTAGTATTGAACTAGCATCGATACACGTGTAACTATAGAGCCGTATCCGAACCTTTATCAACTCCATCCTTATTACTCCTAAATTGCAGATGGAACGTTAAATTCTTTGGAGACTATTAAAATGCAAACAATTGAAATGTATTATTATTTTATAAAAAATTTTGTTTTGTTGTGATTAATGATTTACCTTTGCATATATGATTACCAATAACTAATTTCCGCTCGGATTTCATCTGCTTTACTCAGGTAAAGCCATTGTTTTGAAGGGCATTTTTTAAGAAAGATATACCCGATAAATGTTTAATTATAAATCTTATAAAACAAAAAACAATGGCAATAGTAAATGGTCTTGGCGCAGGCTGGACCGGAAAAGTAGGGAATTTAATATTCGCAAAACAACCTGATGGCAGAACTTCTGTGAGTCAGGCACCCCAGGCAAGTGATATTCCACCAACAATCAGGCAGCTGGCAGTTCAGCAGGAGACCAAAGTAATGGGGGCTTTCATGTCAGTAATGAAAGAGTTTGTAAAGATGGGCTGGGAACTTCAGGGCAAGATGGAGAAGATGAATCAAAACAATGCAATGGTAAAATATCTCCGGAAGCATTCATTCACTGGTGAAGGTACAGAGCGCCATTTTGATTTCAGTAAAGTTTTAGTGACCAGAGGAGCTAAGTCTGCTCCGTCTGAGGTGAGTTTAAGCATTAATGAGTTTGGGCTCCTTTTTAACTGGAATAAAGAAATCAATTCAAAACAAGCTCATTTCACGGATCAGTTCGTAATGGTGGCTTATTTTCCTGAACTGGCAGAGGTAAGATATACAACTGCCGGTGCGCAGCGCCATGTTGGCAAAGATATGCTAATGCTTAGCGGAGTAGAAAAAGGTTATTCCGCAGAAGTATACGTAGCATTTGTTGCTGATGACAGGAAAAGCATATCTGACAGTGTTTACATGGGACAAGTTATCTGGGAATAATGGGAACGAGCAGAAGTTTTTCAATCACGGGCGATATCCACGGGAAAGTTGGGCCGGTTGTTTTTCTTACATGGAAAGGTATCAATGTAGTTCGTTCCGCACCAACACCTCCCAAAAAGTCAAAAACTACCGAGAAACAACGAATAGAAAGAGCAAATTTTACAAATGTGCAAAAATTTGTGGCAAGTATACCGCTGGAACTTATAAATCTCGGTTATCAACTGCCACGAAAGTCGAAATACACAGCATCTAATTTGGCATTTGCTTATCATAGGCACAATGCACTAGCTGGAGAAACTGCTCCATTTGAATTAGACTTAAGTAAGGTTAGATTTACGCAACCTATCAATTTGACGGGAGGTGCCTGGAATGTAAAATTGGATACTTCCATAGCCCAAACGGCGGTGGTGAGCTGGGAGCTTAATCCCTTTCCTCAAAAACATACTCATCCCGATGATCTGGCCCTGGTCATTTTTTATGAAGTAAATAAGCAGTATTTTTTTTACAATGCAGTGAGAAGGGATGAATTGTCTGTTGAATTTTCACGCGCTTTGAAAAAAACACCGGCACCTGAACGGGATATGCATGCCTGGATATTTTTTTGTTCTGCTGACTTCAAAAAGGTTTCGCATACCAAATACCTGGGGAACTTTATATTATAACACAAAAAAGCCGACTTACATCGCTGTAAGCCGGCTTTGGATATAATAGGTGTGTTTGTTTGCCGATTAATGTTTTTGCTGTTGCATTGCTTGTGCCGCATCGATGCCTAAGCCGCTGGCGATAGCCATCCCAAGACCTATATCTGCTCTGAACCAATGGCATAACTGCAGGTTAATGATCTGGTCTTTTTTAGGTCCGCTGATTCCGCTCATTGCACCGATAATGTTGTTGATCAGATTTTTACGGTCAGCATCACTCATGACCTTGCGGTATAAATCGCCTGGCTGTGTATAATGGTCGTTATCTCCGGGGCCTTCATTTCTATCATACCAATCAGCCGTACTTGAACCCAGTTCCTGAGCAGGTTCTTTATAACTTTCATCCGGAATAACATCACCAAAGCTATTCGGGAAGTAGTTAGGCTCATCATTTCCATTGTCATCAAAACGCATGGCACCATCACGGTGATAGTTATTGGTCATAAACGGACAGGCGTTTACTGCTAATTGCTGGTAATTTACACCCAGGCGGTGACGTGCTGCATCTGGATAAGATAAAATACGGCCCTGCAACATTTTGTCTGGTGAGAAGCCAATACCATCCACCTGATTAGTAGGGGCGAATGCCGCCTGCTCCACATGTGCGAAATAGTTTTTAGGAATCTGGTTCAATTCAATTTCACCAACTTCGATCAGTGGAAATTCGCCATGTGGCCATACTTTAGATAAGTCAAAAGGATTAAATTTAAAGGTTTGCGCTTCTTCCTCTGTCATCACCTGAATTTTTACAGTCCATTTAGGGAACTCACCGTTGTCAATCGCATCAACTAAATCACGTTGTGAGTGGTCCATATCCTGTGTGCGCATCGCATCAGCTTCTGGCCCTGTGAAATTTTTAATCCCCTGCTGAGTTTTGAAATGGAATTTAACCCATACACGCTGGTTATCGGCATTGATCATGGAAAAAGTGTGACTGCCAAAACCATCCATATGACGGTAAGAGTAAGGAGTACCACGATCACTCATCAGGATCATTACCTGGTGCAGACTTTCAGGGTTAAGCGACCAGAAATCCCACATCATTGTCGGGCTTTTCAGGTTTGTTCTTGGATCACGTTTCTGTGTGTGGATAAAATCGCTGAATTTTTTAGGGTCTTTGATGAAGAAAACCGGGGTGTTGTTACCTACAATATCCCAGTTGCCATCTTCAGTATAAAATCTCAAAGCGAAACCCCGTGGATCACGTTCAGAATCTGCACTTCCTTTTTCACCACCAACGGTAGAAAAACGGAGGAAGATTTTACATTCTTTGCCAATTTCATTGAAGATTTTAGCTTTGGTATATTTTGAAATATCGTGTGTTACCTTGAAAGTACCATATGCACCTGTGCCCTTTGCATGGACTACACGTTCAGGAATACGCTCACGGTTAAAATGTGCCATTTTCTCATGCAGAACAAAGTCCTGTAATAAGAGTGGACCTCTGCTGCCTACTGATTGGCTGTTTTCGTGCTCAGTATAAGGTCTGCCTGATGCGGTTGTTAATTTGCGGCTAATTTTGTTGGGCTCTTCCATTATTTAAGTGTTTTACTGCGATAAAAGTATACACTATTCATTGCGCGTCCAAACACCTATTTTCTATAACGATATAGGTAGAATCTATTAGACTTTATAAACCTATAATTATTAACTATTTCACTTTGAAGGATTGCCTGCCCATCATCAGGTCTCCGAAAAATATAAAGTCGCAGGCCAGCGTTAAAATCGGGTATTTAAATGTGGAAGGTTTGTTTTTCTCAAAAAACAGGTGACCCATCCAGGCGAACACTGAACCAAATACCAGCATCAGTGCAAAAAAGATAAACAGGTGAAAGAGCATCGCGGTAACGAAGCTTAGTCCCATTAATCCTATTCCTATGAAGTGTAAAGTTCTGTTTACTGTATTTTGATGTTCTGATAAATACACCGGATAAAATTCTGCAGGTGTAGCATATTTTTGATCCGGTAATTGATGATTGTTGTTCATTTATACAAATATACCGTTACTTTTTAAAAAGGCGCCCAGGTTTTTAGGGTTTTCTGTCATTAATAAGGTATGCAATCCGGCCTTTTTAGCGCCGATCAGGTGCTGCGGACTATCATCAATAAACAGTGTCTCTTCCGGGTTCAGGTTGTTTTCTTTGATGACCTGTTCAAAGATCTCCACGTTTGGTTTTCGCAGTTGCATCAGCTGCGAGTAATAAGCCTTTTCAAAGAGATGATCATTGTTAGCTACTTTGTACTCATTTTTCAGATAATCCATAATATAATCGTAATGGATCTGATTTGTGTTACTCAGCAAAAAGGTACGGTAATTCTTTTTAACGGCCAGCAATACTTCATGAACATTTTCAGGTACACCAATCAGCAGGCTGTTCCATGCTGCATCAATTTCTTCGTCAGTTAATGCAGGATTATGAGCTGCTTCCCTGATGCCAGTCCGGAATGCTGCTTTTGTAATTGCCCCTGTTTCCAGTTGATCGAACAAACTATGGTGTCCTTTGTGACCAAAAAACTCTTCAATCCCGGGGATTCCCAATTGAGCGAATGAATTTTGGGCTATTCTAAAGTCGATTTCGAAAATAACATTTCCATAATCGAATATGATGTTTTTAATGTTGTTCATCAGCAGGTTTTAAAATCTCTGCAAATATGGAATTTATGCGTCGCAAAATCTAATAGATTCTGACAGGTTTTAATTCTACAATGTTAATTTGGAATACTGCAGGAGAATTCACTACATTTAATATTCGATTGGTAAAACAGTATAGCATGCATGTTAAGCTGTTATAATGAATTCAAGCGGTGAGCATACCAAATATTTAGCTGTTAATATCTACATAAAAAATGGAGAGACGTTTTGCGATAAAACAAATTCTGATTCTGGCGGGCGGTTTAGCCCTCTTACCTTCCTGTTTAAGGGAGGCTGGAAAAGCATCGATAGTATTAAAAAATCTTGATGTGGATCTTGATGATGAGAAATTACTGGGGGAAATTGCGGAGACCTTAATTCCTAAAACTACTACTCCGGGAGCTAAAGATCTCAATCTGCATCTTTTCGTGCTTAAAATGGTGGATGATTGTGAGGAGGAAAAAGATCAGCAGCTGTTTGTAAAAGGGCTTACTGCGTTTAAGGATCTTTCTAAGGACAAATTTTCTAAAGCCTTTGCTGAATTACAAGCTCCGCAGCGCAAAGAATTATTGTTAGCCATTGAAAAGGACGAACAGCAGTCGGAAGAATTAAAAGGCTTTTATAAAATCATGAAGAACAGGACAGTGCAGGGTTACCTGAATTCAAAATATGTGATGACAAATCTGAATATTTATGAATTGGTGCCCGGAAGGTACAATGGTTATTTTCCCGTTAAATCTGCTTAATTAAATCAAAACATGTCGAATATTAATATAGATGCTCAAAAAGCAAATACTTACGATGCGATTGTGATCGGTTCTGGTATCAGTGGCGGCTGGGCAGCAAAAGAATTCACTGAAAAGGGCTTGAAAACGCTTGTTTTAGAGCGTGGGAGAAATGTGGAACATCTTAAGGATTATCCTACTACAAATAAGTTTCCTTATGAGTTTGAGCATAGGGGAGATCCGGCGCTGGCGATTAAGAAAGCGAACCCTATAGCTACCAGATGTTACATCTTCAAAGAAGATGCAATGGATTTTGTGGTAAAGGATGCTGAACATCCTTACGTGCAGGAAAAGCCGTTCGACTGGATCAGGGGATATCAGGTTGGCGGGAAGTCATTGCTGTGGGCGAGGCAGACACAACGCTGGAGCGATTTCGATTTCGAAGGCCCCGCAAGGGATGATTTCGCGGTTGACTGGCCGATTCGCTACAAGGATATTGCGCCATGGTATAGTTATGTGGAGAAGTTTGCTGGTATCTCGGGTAATAATGACGGACTGGCAGAATTACCTGATGGTGAATTTTTACCTGCTTTTCCTTTAAATGCAGTGGAAGACTATTTTAAGGGAGTGATTAAGGACAAGTTTTCGAGCCGTCATGTGATCAGTGCCCGCTGTGCGCACCTTTCCAAGCCTAAACAAATCCATTTTGATCAGGGCAGGGCGCAGTGTCAGAATAGAATCCTTTGTCAGCGGGGTTGTCCTTTTGGAGGATATTTCAGCAGTAATGCGACTACCTTACCCTGGGCAGCAAAAACAGGTAATCTGACTATGAAACCATTTTCTGTGGTAGAGTCTGTTATTTATGATGATAAAAAGGAGAAAGTTACCGGTGTAAGGGTAGTGGATGCGAATACGAAAGAGGTAACAGAATATTATGCGAAGGTAATTTTTGTGAATGCTGCCGCATTAAATACAAACCTGATCTTGCTGAATTCTAAATCTCAAAGATTCCCGCAAGGTTTGGGGAATGATAATGGTCAGCTGGGCAAGTTTGTCGCATTTCATAATTACAGCGCCAGGATCAGTGCAGAATATGACGGTTTGAAACAATTTACCACCGATGGCAGAAATCCTGCAGGAGGTGGGTATATGCCGCGTTTCAGGAATTTACTGAAACAGGAAACGAATTTTAAAAGAGGGTATGCGGCAGGATTCAGCGCATACAGATCGAGTGGTAAGGATACCTCCGGTTTGGTTGGTGAAGAGCTTAAAAATACACTGGTAGACCATACGCCGGGACCCTGGAGAGTAGGTTCACACATGATGGGGGAGACCATTCCTAAAGAAACCAACTTCGTAAGTCTTAGTCCGGATAAAAAAGATGCATGGGGTGTTCCGCTGCTGAATATTTCGGTAGACTATGATGAGAATGATGTTTTAATGAAAAAAGATTACCTGGAGCAGATGACAGAGATGTTTACCGTTGCAGGTTTTAAAAATATAACCCCTAACGAATCTTCTCAGGCACCGGGACTGGACATCCATGAGATGGGTGGTGCAAGAATGGGACGTGATCCTAAAACTTCGATTCTTAATGAATGGAATCAATTGCATGCCAGTAAAAATGTGTTTGTAACTGATGGCGCTTGTATGACTTCTACATCTACACAAAATCCTTCCCTTACGTATATGGCGCTAACTGCAAGGGCGGTTGATTATGCGGTAAAGGCAATGAAGAGAAATGAGATATAAACAGAGTTGAATTTACTACTGGACAACGATGGCTCTTTAGTAAAGGAGCGATATTGATATTTTATGTGCATGTAAATCAAAAGCTAACGATTATGAGCCAAAGAATTTTTGCAGATACGAGAAAAAAGTCTTAACATTGCGCTTATAATCAAAATGGGGGCCATTAGCTCAGTTGGTTAGAGTAGAAGACTCATAATCTTTTGGTCGATGGTTCGAGCCCATCATGGCCCACTTAGTAAAAGCCGTTTTTCGTAAAGAAAAACGGCTTTTTTTGTTTCTGATTTTGATCATCGGCCACGACTTTTACGTTAATTCTTCATAAAAACTGTAACGAAAATGTAACGGTATTCAAATTGGGCTTGCTTTGTTACGAAATGTGGATGAATTTGGGTTTGTTTTGTTACAAAACCAAATTTATTCATTCTCGTTATGTCATTTAAAAGAAACATGCACATATTTTTGGCATGAAGCTTATTGTACGCCGAAACTCCTATGGTCGTAAATTTAAAGTGTCTGGGATTCCTCTAAATGTTAAAAACTGTAATATGATTGCCCCAACAATTGAGGAATTACTGAGAAACCGCTACCATTGCATTACCGGTAAGCAGTAGATCCTTCATTTATGAATGTCTTATAGAACGAAGGATAAGGAGATTTAAAACTTACGCCGTTAGAGGAAAAGTGATCCTATAATAAGAGGAGATAAAAAGGAGTTGCGGGTATAAAATCTAATGCTTATTTTTGTGTTAATACAAAGGGAGGAAATACGATGAGTGATAAAGATATCGAATTACTTATTGAGTTAGCTAATGCTAAGCTTGATAAAGGTGTTTCTGAACAAGAAGCATTGAACTCTTTTGTGAATGCGGGTATATTGAATAATGAAGGCACTTATACAGAGCCGTATAAGGACCTGGAAGAAATAACTCTATAACAACTTTTTTATGTATGACATCCGCCCCAATTTAGTTATTGGATTTCATGGATGTGACAAATCAATTGCTGATAACCTTATTGCTAATCATCCCACCATTGAAAAAAGTGAAAAGCCTTATGATTGGTTAGGACATGGAATGTACTTTTGGGAAAACAACCTGGAACGTGCAAAGCTTTGGGCAAAAGATAAAGAGCGAAAGGGCGAAATTAAGGAATCCTCCGTTGTTGGTGCTGTGCTGCAACTTGGTAATTGCTTGGATTTTTTAGATAGCAAGTATTTAAGCCTTAGCAGTTTATTATAAATTAATGGAAGCTAACTTTCAAGCACTGAAGAAACCTATTCCTATAAACAAGGACGTAAAACAAGATGAGCATAAGGACAGACTTATGCGGGAGCTAGATTGTGCACTGATTGAGTTCATGCATGAGCAGATTTTCTCAGATTACCAGCAGGAGATCATTGCAAATAATGGGTATACTAATGTAAAGTTATTCGATTCTACCCGTGGAGTATTTACTGAAGGTGGAGAAGCATTCCCTGGCTCTGCTATCCAGATGAAAAACCATATACAAATCTGCGTAAGGAATTTTAATTCAATAAAAGGCTTTTTTTTGCCGCGTGATGAAAAAGATTTTGTAACTGTTCTTAAAGAAGAATACGCTAGGAAGACAGGACTTGCTTAACGATTATGCTTCGGCCCACTATTTCAGAAACCCTTTTCTATGATGTAGAAACGGTTTTTTTAGCTAATTTTCGTTAGCTATAGTGTCAAAGGCTTGGTCCTTTTGGCAGGATTTATATAATTAAGCAGTTTCTTACACCGCATTAAAAAACTCAAATAAATTTACATTACTTGCAATATTCAGTTTCTTTCGCAGTCTATATCTCCCAACTTCAACACCCCTGGGCGATATTTTCATTAGTGTAGCTATTTCTTTAGTCGAAAGGTTCATTTTAAGATAGGCAGATAAGCGTAGCTCAGTGCTGGTTATCGACGGAAATTTGTCTTTCAGATGTTTGATGAAATCTACATGTACTCTATCAAAATGGACAGAAAATTGTTCCCAACTGTCATCAGATTTTTCTTCGGCATTAAGCAGCCTGATGATCTTATTAAAGTCGGCGGTTTGGGTATCATCCTTAAGTTCATTCTTAAGCTTGAATAGTTCATTCTTGATCTTGGACATCATATCTGCCTTTTGTACCAGATGCATGGTGTTAGAAGCTAATTCCGAGTTTTTGGTTTCAATTTCAAGTTCTAACTTTTCATTTTTGAGATTGATGATTTCCTTTTCAGACTTATCCATCTCCAATTGATGCATATATTGGAGATGCTCCTGTTCTTTTTGAAAAGCAATCCGTTGGTTCATGATTTTTCTCTGTTGCCTTTTGTACACCAGATAAATAATGCTTAAGAAAATTAAGCCATACACCAGGTAGGCCACAATGCTTTGGTACCAGGGCGGCAGAATATCAAACTTATAAGTGGCTGCAGACGATTCGTTGCCCAGGTTATCCTGTGTTTTTACCATGAAGGTATAATGCCCCGCCGGAAGATTGGTGTAGTCCTTTTCTGTCTTTTTGTCGAGCGCCGACCATGTCTCATCAAATCCTTTCAGGTAACAGCTATACAAAGTATTTTCCTTGTTCCTGTTAATGGTAGACGAATATTCGAAGCGAAAAGAATTCCAGCCATGTTTAATTTTGGGCACTTCTATCTGTTTCGAATTTTCATTTACGTTGCCAAAGTAACCGCTAAACAATCCTATATCTGATTTTCCGAAAGCTTTAACCAAACTGATGCGCACTTGCTGTTTGCCTGCATCAGCTAAATATTTTTCGTAATTGATATGGTAGAATCCCTTTTGTGCACCTACAAATAGATTGTTTTTGTCGACACAATATATGTTTTCGAAACCACCTAAAGTTTTGCCATTTAGCTCCGGGATGTAGAGCAGCTTGTAAGTTTTACCATTGTACTGCGCTACACCAAGTTTCTTCTCTTCAATAAACCAGATATTGCCCTGCGCATCTTCTTTTAGGTATCTCACATACTTTTTGCCAAAAACAGGTGCAAAATAGCTTGAAATTTCAAAACTGTCTTTATGGGCATTATACTCATAAACACCTTTTTCAGTAGCTGCTACAATTCTATTTTTAACCTGGTAAACGTGATTATTAAAGGTAGATGGCAAGCCTTTTTTATCTGTATAGAGTGTTACACTTTTGGTGTGCATATTTGTCAACGCGATTTTATAAACCCCCTTATAAGGATGAGAAACCCAAACGTTGTTCTTTCCATCATTTACGACAAATCGGGCAGACTCGCTAAAATTGTCAATATTTCCAGCCAGCCTAAACGTATGATTAACGTAATTGAAAATGGAAATACCATTATAGTTGCCGGCAAGCACGGTCGGTTGCGTGGTATTTGTTTGTTTATAACTTAAAAAATTCCAATAGCCTTGTCCACTGGAAATAGGTTGAGTTCCTTTTCCGTTCAATTCAAAAGCACCTTCGTGCCTGGCTAATAATAATTTCCCATTAACGAGGTTCATTCCCCAGGCTTGTCCGTTAGCGTTGGGTACGGTAGCAAAATTATTTTGGGTTGTGCTGATATCTGTTTCAGCAGCTAGAGGAAGACTATAAAAACCATTCGACAAACCCACATAAAAGGTATGGTTATAGATGATAGCCGTATGGCCTGCAGCATTGTCGAAGATTGCTGGATTGATGTGTTTGATGGCATTATTGTTGGCAATAAAGCTGATTCCATCTGAAAGGCCCAGCCAAATGTTCTTATTACTGTCTTTAAAGACACTGATGATGGCATTGTTTTGCAATCCGGAGCCTTTGGAAATATGATAAATTAATTTCCCGCGGGTATCCATCAGGTAACAGCCGTTGTAAAGTGTGGCTATAGCAATGGAATGATCATCTATTTTACGTGCATTACTAATATTTAAGATGTTTGCAGCGGATTTTAGCGGAGTAATTTTTCCACCTTGAATGGTATGTAAGCCATGCGCAAACGAACTAATTAAAATGGTATCTTTTCCAAATTGGGAAATGGAACTGACCATGAAATCATAAGGAATAGGATCCGTTAAAAGAGGCAGCCAATTATTCCCTGAAAGTTTTAACAGCCCTTTATCTTTTTCGTGAGCAATAATGGTATTGTTGGCCATTCCCATATAAAGCCACTTCGTTTTTGTCTCTAAAATGGTGATTTTTTCGTTTTGCCATTTAAAAATATTGTTTTCCGCACGGAAAAATATTGCGTTTCCAATGCTTTGCACATTCCATATGTCGGCAAATGACTGATGCTTTTTGGGTATTTTATCTTTCAGGCTCGTAAAAATCAGCTTCCCGTTGCTGTTTGGGGAGAAAAAACCAAAGTCGCCCTGACCTCCGGCATATAGTTTTTTGTCGAAACCTATTTTGACCGACCTGACAATTGTCTTGTTAGGTAATGGATATATTTTCCATCGGCTGCCGTCAAACGTAAGTACCCCTTCATTATTTGCAAAGTACATTACACCGTTACGATCTTGTTGGATATCCCAATTGTGAGTTCCGGCATTATAACTAGTATTGTCATAGTTCACAATATCCGGCATTCCTATAGGATTTTGTGCAAAAACCGGTAGGCTTAGAGAAAAAAGGAGCAGGTAAAATATTTGGCTTTTCATTATCAAAATAAAAGTAGACAAAATCTTTCTATCTGCAAATGTAGTAGGGCTAAACAAGCTCTTGCGCCATTTTAAGCGGTTTTGATGTAGTTTTGTAGGGGTTGGAAATTTGGAAGATCCCGGGTTTAAAGGATAATTTTGCCTCAAATCCATTAACCAAATATTCAAATCGTATGAATTACAAATTGTGTGTAAGGCAATGTTGTCTTCCGCTGGTCGTATTCTTTTCCCTTTTAGGCTTTGGCTGTAAAAAAGAAGATTATGCCAGCAAATTAGGTACCTCTGCAAAGGCCTCTTTTAAAGTGACGCGGGTACAAGGTAAATTAAATACCTATCTTTTAGAAAGCACTTCCCAGGATGCTTATCGTTACCAATGGGATTTCGGCTTAAATGAAGGCCTGAAAGCCGGCGGTTCAGCTATCGAAGCCTATTTTGTTTCTAAGGGAACCTATAATGTGAAATTGTATGCTTACGGCAAAGGTGGTTATGATATAGCTACTCAATCAGTAGTGGTTGACCAGGATGATTTTACTCCAACTTTAAATAATGAAAATTTTAAATTATTAACTGCCCATGCATGGAAATTAGACGGAGGTTCCTCTGCGCCGGTTATTGTAGGTACAGAAGGTAATCCATCAGAATATTTTGGAGGCGGATCATTGGCCACTTGTCAATTAGATGACGATTACACCTTCTCATTTGCAAATAATGCCTTTAAAGTTGTCTATAATGCTCATGGCGCAACTTTCAACGGTGGAAATGTAGAACCTAACTATAACTGCGGTAGCGATAGATCTTATGATTCTGCTTTTACATTTACTACAGCAGTGGAAGGAGCAGGCATTGCTACGATAACTATTCCCAATACGCCGCCAAATAGATTTATTGGTGTAACCGATGTTTCTTCTAACAATTACCGGATTATTTCTATCACGACAAATGAAATGGTATTACGCTCTGGAAAAGTCAATGAGGCAGTACATACGATGCGTTTTGTGAAAAAATAAGCAGCTATTTTATTATTATTTAATTGAAGCCAAATATAAATATGAAAAGAATTCGACTATTAATTGTAATACTGATTTGTTCAGTTGCCTTGTCAGAGGCATTTGCCCAAAGCATCACCCTTTCTGGGGTGATTAAAGACAAAACAGGAAAAGAAATGCCGGGTGTTTCGGTAATCATCAAAGGAACAACAAAAGGTGTTTCTACCCTAGCAGATGGTAAATATTCCATTACCGTACCGAAAGCTGGTACAACCGTAGTATTCTCATTTATTGGGATGATCAGCCAGGAAATTATTGTGACCAGACCGGAGGTTGTTAACATCATCATGAATGATGCCGCTAACAACCTGGATGACGTTGTGGTAGTAGGGTTTGGTACGCAGAAAAGAAGTAACGTAACCGGCTCTGTTTCTACGGTAAACAACAAACAATTGGTGCAAACTCCTGTTGGCGATTTAAGTAATGCCTTAGCTGGTCGTTCGCCGGGGGTGATTACGAAACAGCCTTCCGGAGAGCCCGGTGCCGATGGTACGCAGATTTTCATCAGAGGTAACTCTACTTTTGGTGGTGGCAGCATGGAACCTTTGTTTGTAATTGATGGTGTGGTTCGCACCGGGCGTGATTTCGGGCAGATGGATCCTAATGAAATCGAAAGCGTAAGCATCTTAAAAGATGCTTCTTCGGCGGCAATTTTCGGGGTTAAAGGTGCTAACGGTGTAGTTTTAGTCACTACTAAACGCGGTAAAGCCGGCCAGATGAGTGCAAATTATTCATTCAATTATGGTTTCTCAAAAGTAACCAGGTTACCAAATGCTTTGGGTTCTTACGAATACGCAACATTATTCAACGAAGCTAAGTTAAACGACAATCCTTTAGCTACGCCAGAATATTCCCTGGAGCGTTTGGAGTCTTTTAGAAATGGATCAAACCCTGATGCAGACCCGAACACAGACTGGATGGATTTAGTGCTGGGAGGTACTGCACCAAGAAGGCAGCACAATCTGTCACTTTCTGGCGGCAGCGAAAAAATCAAATACTTTACATCCTTTGGCTATCTTAATGAAGATGGTTTGTATAAATCATTGAATTATAATAGATATAATGTTAGGAGTAACATTGATATCCAGGCCACATCTACGACCAAAATCTCTGTCGACTTATCGGGAAGGGTGGAGAACAAGCAATCTCCGCCAGCAAGTGTAGATAATATTTTTGAGCATACCATGCGTAATCCGCCAGTGCAACCAGCAATGTTTTCTAATGGATTACTGGCTGCACCAGGTGTATATCCTAACCCCCTGGCCTTAATTAGTGAAGAAAGCGGCTACAACAGAAATAATGCGAATTTTTTTATGAGCAACTTTCAGGTATTACAACAAATCCCGGGCGTAGCAGGACTGTCTGTCAAAGGTGTCCTTGCATTTGATAAAAACTTCAATTCGAATAAAACCTGGAACCAGTGGGTACCGCTTTACGTAAGAAATAACGATGGCACCTACGCAATCAACGCAGAGTCTAAATCATCACTTTCAAAAGGATACGGTGAAGGTCAGAGTACAGAATTACAAGGCCATATCAATTACGACAGAAGGTTTGGAAAACATGGTATTTCCGCTTTAGCACTGGTGTTGCAGAAACAAAATCAGGGTACCGGAATTTATGCAGCCAGAAATTCTTACGAAAGTTCTGCACTGCAAATTTTGAATTTCGGCCCGGCGCTAAATGAAGTATTGAGCGATGGTGAAGACAAAACGGCTTTGCGTAGTGCTGCGTTCCGTATCAATTACGATTTTGATGGCAAATACCTTTTTCAGGCGAGTTTACGAAGAGATGAGTCGGAAAATTTTGCTCCAAAAGAAAGAGTGGGTTATTTTCCTGCATTTTCTGCGGGTTGGTTACTGACCAGGGAAAGTTTCATGCAAAATGTAAAGTTTGTGGATTTCTTAAAACTGAAAGCGTCTTATGGAACATTGGGAAGTGACCGTATCCCTAGTCGCTTTGGTTACTATAACCGTTACAACCTGGTACCAAATGTTTATCCTTTTGGTGGCACATTCGTTACTGGTTTAACACCGGGTGCAATTGCCAATGAAAATTTAACCTGGGAAACCTCAATCAAAATGGATGCAGGTATCGAAGCTAAATTTTTCAAAAATCAATTGAGCGTAGACGTAACGGTTTTTAAAGAAAGAAGGAAAGATATCCTGGCAACCAGAGCATTGTCTGTTCCTTTGAGTTTTGGAGCGGCTTTACCGAGCGAAAACTTCGGTATTGTAGACAATAAAGGTTTAGAGTTGGTTTTAAATCACAACAAGCAATTGTCTGACAATTTCTCTTACTTCATTGGTGGTAACTTTACCTATGCAAAAAATAAAATCGTAGAGGCTGCAGAAGCATCAAATATCCCAGAACACAGGCGTATCACAGGAAGACCGAACGGAGGAATTTACGGTTACAAAGCAATAGGTATTTTTAGAGATGAAGCAGATTATGCAGGTTCAGCAAAACATAGTGCGTATTTAAATTCTACCGGGCCTGGCGATATCAAATATCAGGATATTAATGGTGATGGCATTATCAACGATGATGATATTACGTATTTGGGAAATGGTTCATTGCCACAAATCCTTTATGGTATCAGTGGTGGTGTAAATTATAAAGGCTTCGAGTTGAACTTCTTATTTCAGGGAGCAGCACAGTCGCAACAATTGTTTACTCAAAATGCAGCCTGGGCCTTCCATAATGGTGGTCGTGTAAATGCGGAATGGTTAGACAGATGGACACCAGACCGTCCTGATGCACCGCTTCCACGTTTAAGCTTGAACACTAATGGTAATAATTATCTGGTCAGTAGTTTCTGGGTTCAAAACTCCAGCTATTTGCGCTTAAAGAATGTGGAGTTTGCTTATACAATTAAGCATAAGCTTTTGTCAAAGATTGGCGCTAATAATTTGCGGCTATATGCTCAGGGTCAAAACTTATTTACCATTACCGATTTGATCAATCTGGATCCTGAAAACACTAATGGTATAGGTAGGTATTACCCTCAACAAAAGACTTATACTTTTGGGGTTAATGTACAATTCTAATAACCAATCGTTGAAATAAATATTAAAAGAAAAGACATGATTAAACAATATAAATGGTTGGTTTGCGTAATGGTATTTACGTTGGCAACTTCTTCCTGCAAAAAAAACCTGTTGGATATCAAACCGATAGATTTCGTATCAGATGCGGCCGTCTTTGAGGATATTGCCCTTACAACTCAATTTGTGAACGACATCTATGGCACAATGGTAAGTGGTTTCGAACGTCGTGATTTTGGTTACGACCAGGATTGGGCACGTGGTTTTGCCAATTTAGATATGATGACCGATGACATTGAAGGACATAACGATTTGCCTATGAACAGGGTTCAGGCAGGTGATTTGAACTCACATTTTTCTATGGGTACACAGCTGTGGGCTGTTAATTATTCTTTAATTAGAAAGGCTAATACTTTATTAGCACGTATAGATGGTGTACCCACTACCAATACAGATTTAAAAAATCGCCTGAAAGCGGAAACTAAATTTTTAAGAGCATTTGCTTACGCTGATTTAGTAAAATCTTTTGGAGGAGTACCTTTGATTATTACAGAACAAAATGCAAATGACGACCTGGAAGTCCCTAGAAACACTTACGATGAGTGTGTGGCTTTTATCATCAAAGAATGTGATGAAGCTGCTGCGGTATTATCACCAACGTACCCGGATGCAGATTTAGGCAGAGCTACAAAAGGTGCAGCATTAGCTTTAAAAGCCAGGGTATTACTATATCATGCCAGCGCGCTCAACAACCCTTCCAATACAGCTTCAAGGTGGGATGACGCAGCAAAAGCAGCTCAGGAGGTCATGAACATGTCTCCTGCTGTTTACAGTTTGCATCCGGATTATTACCAGTTATTTATGACGAAAACTGGGAACAGGGAGGTGATTTTTGCTAAAAAATTTGGACGCCCTAACCGTACACATCAAAGTGCCTGGATGTTACACATGAGTTTTACCCCAACAGGATGGGGCGGCTGGGGTGCTTTCCATGCGACGCAAAACCTGGTAGATGCATTTGAAATGAGAACAACAGGCTTACGTCCTGATGAAGCTGGTTCTGGTTATGATCCACAAAATCCGTATGTAAACCGCGATATCCGCCTGGATAAAGCAATGTTAATGAATGGCTCGCAATTCAAAGGTATCACAGTAGAAACTTTCCAAAGTGCAGATCTTAATGCTTTTCCTGATGGTAATGCGAATAGTCGCACCAATGGAGACAGGACCAAAACAGGTTACGGCCTGCGTAAATTCATTGACGAAAAAAATATGACTTCTGATGCGGTTTATCAGGGTGGTGATAATGATTGGATTTACATGCGTTATGCTGAAGTACTATTAAACTATGCTGAAGCGAAAAATGAGTTCAGCGGCCCGGACGGAACTGTTTACGATGCCTTAGATGTGGTACGAAGAAGAGGAGGTTTGCCACCTTTAAGCAGAAGTTTTTCTCAGGGAGATTTGCGTACCAAGATTCGTAACGAGCGCCGGGTAGAACTTTGTTTCGAAGAGCACCGTGTATATGATGTCAGACGCTGGAAAACAGGAATGACCTATTTTAATCAGCCTGTTTACAGAATGAATATCATTAAAAATGCAAACGCTACCCTGACATACAGCAAAGTCGTGCTGGAAAACAGGGTTTATAAAGAAAGTTATAACCTTTTCCCGATTCCTCAAATTGAAATAGAGAGAAATGGAAAACTAACGCCAAATCCTTAATAGAAACCATATGCTCATCCCTTATTTTTAAAAGGGATGAGCATATCAAGATTACAAAAACTTATGCAGAAAATATTCTTTGGCGCTATTGCCATGTGCGCAACAATTTGTAGCCACCTGTTTGCGGCAGACACATTGCCAGCTGGCGAAAAACTTCAGCCCATTAAAGTAGAAGTTAAAAAAACTGAAAAAGGATTTGAGCTGTTACGCGGAGGCAAACCTTATTTTGTTAAAGGCGCTGGCGGAAGTTCTTACTTTCATAGAGTGGCAGCAAATGGCGGCAATTCTATACGTACCTGGGGTACCAATGGCGCTAAAGGGATTTTAGATTCTGCACAGCAAAATGGCCTGACTGTGATGATGGGGCTATGGGTAGCTCCAGAACGTCATGGCTTTAATTATGATGATACTGTTGCGGTAAGAAAACAGTTCGAGAAAGCAAAAGCAGATGTGATGAAGTATAAAGATCATCCAGCTATGTTAAGCTGGGGAATTGGTAACGAGTTAAATCTTTCCTACTCAAATCCGAACGTTTGGAAGGCGGTTAATGATATTGCAAAGATGATTCATGAAGTGGATCCTAATCACCCTGCTACTACTGTACTTGCCGGAATTAATAAGAAAGAGATCGGTCATATTAATGCGAGTGCTAAAGATTTAGATTTCCTGTCTATTAATATCTATGCCGATTTGGATGTATTGCCTGCAATGATTAAATCGACTGGCTGGGCTGGCCCATATATGGTGACTGAATGGGGGCCCACAGGTCACTGGGAAGGCTTACAAACCGAATGGAATGCACCTGTAGAAGAAACCAGCAGTGAAAAAGCAGCTGTTTACAAAAGCAGGTATACTTATTCTGTGGAGAAAGATAAGGCGAATTGTTTGGGCTCGTATGTATTTTTATGGGGACAGAAACAAGAGCGAACACCAACATGGTATGGTCTTTTTACAGCCAAAGGCGAAGAAAGTGAAGTGATAGATGTCATGAAGTATCTCTGGAGTGGAGCGTATCCTAAAAATAGGGCGCCCCATGTTTATGGTTTTACGTTAGATGACAAAAGAGCAAATCAAAGCGTTTACCTTAAGCCCGGGACGACCTGCAATGCAGAAGTAGATGCTTTTGATCCCAATAATGATGCGTTAATTTACCGTTGGGAATTGTTGCCGGAAGCCACGAAAGTAGGCGAGGGTGGCGATCATGAAGATAAACCAAAGACAGTAAAAATGGCATACAAGGAGATTGGTAAAGGTAAAATTAGCCTGACTGCACCTGAAGCATCAGGTGCTTATCGTTTATTTGTCTATGTTGCTGATGGCAAAAATAAAGTTGCTACAGCGAATATTCCGTTTTACATAAAATAAAGCCTGCGAAATGAAAAAACACACCTTTTTTAAAAACTTGTTGCTGATATTGACTTTACTGATGCTTAATATAAGCTGTAAGAAGGAAGCAAATGCAACAGCGCCTACTGATCTTCAACTGGCAGCTCAGGTAAGCGATGATGGTTCGGGCAGAGTAGATTTCGTTGCCAGTGCGGGTAATGCAGATCGCTATCTGTTCTCCTTTGGACAAGGCACCGACGAAAGTATCAGGTCTGCCGATGGTAAGGCTTATACTATTTATGCGGAAAGTGGAACTTATACAGTCAAAGTCATTGCCTACGCTGGTGATAAATCAATGGAAATCACTAAGCAAATTACCGTGGATAGAAATGAAGTGATCAATAATGCAGGTTACGTCTCGCCGGAGAGTTATCCGGGAATGACCCTGGTTTGGCAAGATGAATTTAACGGCAGTGCGCTGGATCCTAAGTTTTGGAACTTCGAAGAGGGAAACGGTACCGAAGGTTGGGGTAACCGGGAGTTACAATACTATCGTAAAGAAAATACCAGGGTATCTGGTGGTTACCTGACCATTACTGCGAAAAAAGAATCTTTTGGTGGCAGGGAATATACATCATCAAGATTAACAACAGAAGCAAAAAAGGACTTCTTGTATGGACGTATCGATTTCAGAGCAAAATTACCTAAAGGACAGGGCATTTGGCCAGCATTTTGGGCTTTAGGTGCAAATATCCGGACTACGCCCTGGCCATTCTCCGGAGAAATCGACATTATGGAAATGGTAGGTGGTGGTTCCGGAAAAGATAACACCGCTCACGGAACAGTACATTATGAAGATGGTGGACATAAATACGTCGGCGGCTCTACAACCCTGACATCGGGAGATTTTTTTGATCAATTTCATGTGTTTTCTTTAGTATGGACGGAGACGTCTTTGAAATGGTATGTAGACAATGTTGAGTTTTACACATTTGATACTACAGGAGCCAACAAAGATGAATTCAGACGTTCTTACTTCCTGCTCATTAATCTTGCCGTTGGCGGAAACTGGCCAGGTGCTCCTAATGAAAATACAGTCTTTCCACAAAAGTATATTGTAGATTATGTCCGGGTTTTTCAATAACGAGTTATACCGTTAATTTCAGCGTCTATTGAATGGGGACCCCGATTTTTTGGGGTTTCCTTTTTTTTAGCCTTTTTTATTAGTTACAAAAAATATTACTTTTCGTTAAGCACAAATCAGCGGTTAAATTTATGTCAGGCAGGAAATGGTTCGGAAAGGCCCAGTTGGGTTTATATATCCCTTTTTACGTTGCTGGAAAGGTATTGCTTGAGCTACAGTCCCCCCCCCCCCGAAAATTAAACGGTCTGCTGACAAGAAATATATCTTTCAAAGCCATTAATAAGGTAATTGGCCGGAGATAAGTCTTAATATTACTTTGTATCAAGAATGTTATAAATAATATTGATTGAAGTAATTTTTATTCTGCCATAATATTTCTATTATTGTTTCGCAACGGTTATTGCGGCTAAAATTCTCCCTGACTGTTAGGCTGTTAAGATGTATGTTTATCGACATGCATTTTTTTTAATTGTATTACTAAAACGTTTTAACAAGACTAAAAAATTAGCTTATGAGATGTCAATTATAAATTACAGGCTCTGGCCATTTCATTAAGAAGCATAAAATAACCTATTCAAATATTATTCAACTCCTAAATTGTCAGAAATAAACCCTTTCCTATGAGTTAACCGACCAGCTTTATTATTATACTTTAAGCCCCTATTTAAACCAAAACAGAACCTAAACCACAAATTATGATTAAAACATTTACTACACCAGCCCTAACCAAGCTTCTTGCAATTTCGCGTTTTCGACCCCCGATAACTCAAACGCTACCCACACATCAAATGCTGTATATATTGGGTGACTGATAGGTAATTCCATTCAGGCAATTCTTAACTCAAATTCGAGGTATTTTAACTTGTGTGTTTTCAATATTTTTTGATAAGCATGATGAGGCTTAATGATTAAACCCTTAAATGGTTTGGTCAGGTATATTATTATGCCCTGTTTTTATTAAGCTGATCAAGCGAATACGATGTAAACCCAATTTTAAATAGAAAACAAACCAACCCACCTAAAACCAATTAATTTATGACACTCTTAAAAATTACAAGGAGAACTATCGGACTTTGTTTAGTTCCGGTTTTGCTTCTTGGATGCGGGAAAGAAGAATTTCCTGCTGTTGATCTTTTTACCTGGAAAGCTAAGGTAGATGTGACCGATAAGGCCAACCTTTCAGTTAATGTCGAAAGTATCGGAGGCGCTACAGGTAATGAAGGATCGAAAAAAGTTGTTGACAATGACTTTAGCGCGGCTTCGAAATTTCTGATCAACCCTTATCAGGCGGACTTTTACATGCAATTGTCATTCCCTGCGCCACAGCAGGTGGCCTCTTACACTTTAACGTCAGGCAATGATGCCCCAGGCAGAGACCCTAAGGACTGGAAATTTAGCGGATCAATGGATGGTACAACCTGGGTAGATCTTGATGTAAGAACGGGTGAAACATTTTCAGGCCGCAATTTGACCAGAACCTTTAGTTTCAAAAATATTATACTGTATAATCATTACAGGATCAGTATTTCAGCGGTTGGAAGCGGTACTTTATTTCAATTGTCTGAATGGCGGTTGATTGAAGTGCCGGTAGAACAACAATAATATTTTGATACAAACTTATTACTAACTGACCTATCACAATACCTGTTAACGATAAATAATGATGAAGAAATTTAAATATTCAATTGGCGGCAGTCTTAAACAGCGCGACTACAGGTTGAAGGCATTTGCTGCCCTGCTGGCTTTGAACAGCTGTTTGTATACACAAGCCAATGCAGTACCTATACATATTAGCAGTTCAGCCACGCTAAAACAATCCAGAGCCGATATCATATTACGCGGCATCATCAAAGACGAGTCAGGCTTACCATTACCGGGAGCTGGCGTTCGCGTAAAAGGTGGTTCCATCAGTGCTGTAGCAGACATAAACGGAGCATTTACGATTACGGTTCCAGATTCAAAAACGGTATTACTGATCACTTATGTGGGTTATGATACCCAGGAAATCACGGTAGGAACGCAAACTGTACTGGATATCCGCTTAAAAGCAACACCTGGTTCAGACTTAAAGGAGATTGCTATTGTTGGTTTCGGAACTCAGAAGAAAGAGAGCCTGGTTGGTGCACAGTCATCCGTTAAAGCATCTGAATTAAGGCAGCCTGTTTCGAGTATGAGCCAATTACTGGCAGGCCGTATTCCCGGAGTGCTAAACGTATCCAGAAACGGTGAGCCGGGGGCAACCGGATCTGATATTTTTATTCGTGGAATATCATCGCTGAATTCTGGCGACAGGGGCCCCCTGGTTATCATTGATGGGGTGCCTAATCGTAACCTGAATGACATCAGTGTGTATGATGTGGAGAATTTTACGGTACTGAAAGATGCTGCTGCGACAGCGGTTTATGGTATTCGCGGTGCAAATGGTGTAATCCTCATCAATACTAAACAAGGTACTTTGGGTGCTCCGAAAATTAATGTAGAATACTATGAAGGAATCAGCAGGTTTACTGATAAACCTGATTTAATTGATGGGGTAGATTATATGAACCTGGCTAATGAGGCCAAATATTCTGATTACCTGAGAGGGGGTGCCGCAGGAGCGTTTAATCCGGCATATTCTATTGATGCTATACAGCGGACTGCAGCAGGAACGGATCCTGTTTTATATCCAAATGTAGATTGGTTTAAAGCAATCTATAACGATTTTGGCCGGAACAGATCAGCAACTGCAAATCTGTCCGGGGGAGTGAGTAATGCCAGGTATTATGTATCATTGGGGTATTATGGTGAGGATGGTTTATTTAAAACAGATGATGCTGTAAATGATGCCGCCAGTCAGAGTTTTAAACGCTATAATGTAAGCACCAATTTAAACTGGGATATCACAGGAACCACTAAATTGGATTTAGGAATCAAAGGGATTCTTGCGCAGACCAGTTATCCAAGCAATATAAATGCTCAGAATATCTTTAGTCAGGCTTTTTTAATTAACCCAACCTCTTTTCCCATTCTTTATCCAAATGGAAGTTTGCCCGGGATTAGTCCACAAGCCGATCAGCGTAACCCCTATGGAGACGTGACGAGAAATGGATATAGAATAGGCTACAGCAATCAGCTGTATTCCAATCTTCGTTTAACACAAGACCTGAAAGAGTTAACACCAGGTCTGTCAGCCACTACCATGTTCTCTTTTGATGTGAAAAATGATAACTCAATCTTCAGAACCAAGAGAGAGAGTTTATATAGGATAAATCCTTCTGATCCCTATATCGTACCTGGAGATGCGGCATCAGGCTATAAATACGGTTTGATTTTACAGGGTCAGGAATTCTTAAACTATGATAAAGAAAACGGTGGTGATAAGAAAATTTATTTTGAAGCAGCCATTAACTATAACCGCACATTTGGTAAACATGCTGTAACTGGTTTAGTATTATACAATCAAAATGACAATACTGCACCCTTCGCCGGTAACCTAACGCTTTCCATTCCCTATCGTTTACAAGGTGTTGCCAGTCGTGCCACTTATGCTTATGATAATAAGTACTTCTTTGAGGCAAACATGGGTTATAATGGTTCAGAAAACTTCGCGCCAGATAAACGCTATGGATTCTTCCCTGCATTTGGTGTGGGATGGTTGCTATCCAACGAAAAATTCTTTGAACCTTTAAAGAATACTTTTCAAATGGTTAAATTCCGCTATTCTGACGGTATTGTAGGTAGTGGGGGAAGTGGCTCAGGATATGTCTCCAATGAGAGTGAGCGCTTTTATTATCTGACAAAGGTTGGTAGTGCGGGTGGTTATACTTTTGGTCAGAATGGAAACATCTCACCTGGCGGACTCGGTGTAACGGCCTACGGAGTAGATGTAACCTGGGCAGAAACGCGTAAACAAGATTTAGGTTTTGAATTAAAGGCATTAAATAGTAACCTTTCCATCATTGTAGACCTTTTCAAAGAACGCAGAGAAAATCAATTCATTACCAGAGGTACAGTACCGAATTATGGAGGTTTGGCCAGTACGCCAATTGGTAATTTAGGAATTGTAGAAAATAAGGGTATTGACGGGACTATTCAGTATGACGCACAGCTGGGGAAAGACTGGTCTATTAACTTGAGAGCCAATGCTACTTTTAACAAGGATAGAGTAATTGAGAACGACCAGGCACCTCAGGCTTATCCCTGGATGGAGTTGCGTGGACGTAATGTGCTGGCAGGTACTCGTGTAGGTTATATTGCAGAGAAATTATTTGATAGTCAGGAAGAAATAAATGCCAGTCCGACACAGTTTGGAACATTAATGCCAGGTGATATCAAATACAAAGACTTAAATGGTGATGGCCGTATTGACTCATTCGACCGCACAGTTATTGGTAGAGGAGATATGCCAAGTACTACTTATGGTTTTGGATTTTCATTAACATTTAAAAACTTTGATTTCGGTCTGTTCTTCCAGGGGCAGCACAATGCGGATATCTTTTTAAATATCCCTTCATTTGCAAATTCGGGCGGTTTGGGTAATATGCTTGCGGTAGCTGCAGATCGCTGGACACCAGAAAACCCGAGGCAGGATGCAGTTTATCCCCGCTTATCATATGGTGGCACCAATAGCAATAATTACCAGTCCAGCACCTGGTGGCTTCGTGATGTCAGTTTCCTAAGGTTGAAAAATGCTGATCTAGGTTATACTCTCAAAGATGGTATCAAATCAATTGGTGTCAAACGTCTGAGAATCTATGCTATGGGATATAATGTGTTTACGCTTAGTAAGTTCAAGCTTTGGGATCCGGAAGTTGGAACTGATAACGGAACACGTTATCCACTCACCTCAAATTACTCTTTAGGCCTCACAGCTAATTTTTAATACAACAAAGAATGAAAAAAACACTCCTATATACAGCTGGTGCATTGCTGCTGATGAGCAATTATAGCTGCAAAAAATACTTAGATCAGGTACCCGATGACAGACTTACTTTTCAGCAATTGTATGAAAAAAAGGCTACAGTCGATCAGGCATTGGCAAACGTGTATACCACCCTTCCAAATCAGGTGATGGAACGTGATGCTAGTGTAGGTTCCGTTAATAATGTCATTTCTAATAGTGGCCCCTACACAGCGGCTTCGGACGAAGCGGACTATACCCTGCCAAATTTTACTGAAAATGTCAATACTGGTAACTGGGATGCAACCAGCGGACAGGTTAATTATCACTGGCAAAACTATTATCGCGGTATACAGGCAGCGAGTACTTTTATGGCAAATATAAACAGGTGTACCGACTGTAATATTGGTGGGTTGGATCTTGTTAAACGTTATTATAATGAGGCAAGAGCTTTAAGGGCAATCTATTACTATTACCTGATCAGACAATATGGCCCCGTGGTTTTATTGGGTAACGATCCCTTGCAATCAGACGCACCGCTCTCGGAAATTAGCAAGCCGCGTAATTCAATGGACGAATGTGTAGATTATGTTGTAAATGAACTACAGGAAGCTGCGGCATTACTTCCCGCTACGCCGCAGGCAAACGAAGATTATGGTCATATCACCTCGTCTGTTGCCGATGCTTACAAAATCAGAGCTTTAATAACTGCTGCCCGTCCTTTATTTAATGGAAATACGGATTATGTGAACCTTAGAAACCAGGATGGTAAACAGCTGATCAGTCAGGCTTCGAGTATGGAAAAATGGACTAAAGCGGCCGCTGCTGCTAAAGCATTTTTAACGAATGCAAATTATTCCAGCTACGCGCTGTATTCGGTTGCTGCCACGCCTACGGGTTTGCCAAACACTGCTTTTAACCGTGCTTTTATAGCCACAAGAGATGTGTTTTTAAATGGATGGAACACTGAAATCATATTTGGAAGAGGAGGGGATGTTACATTTTATCAATATTCCCTGGCACCAAATCACAACGGTGCTTCCGGAGGAGATAAAGGCGGTTCATTCCTGTCACCTTCCCAACAGCTGGTGGATGCATTTTTTACGGCGAACGGACTGCCTGTTGAAAGTGATCCAACCTATACTGCAATAGGAACTTCGAATTTCCAGGCACCTGATCCCAATGATCAGAATGTTACGCGCCCGATTAGTAATATGTACGTGAACCGGGAGCCGCGTTTTTATGCGAATATTACCTATACAGGGCGCAAATGGATCAATCCGCAGTCTAACATCATTACCGATTTTACCAATAGCGGTAATGCGGGTAAAGGTGGAATTGCAAATAACGACTACTCCAAAACGGGTTATACGTCAAGGAAGCACTTAACTGTTGCGGGCTGGACAACTAGCAGACCGATTTTCACCGTAATCAGATTAGCTGAAATTTACCTGAATTATATTGAGGCATTACAAGAATCAAACCCATCAGATCCTGATATTCTGATTTATTTGAACAGGATTCGTGAAAGGGCTGGTATAGCGCCTTATGGCAGTGGTGCTGGTGCAATTGCGGTTCCGGCAAATATGAGAGAGGCGATCCGCCGGGAAAGACGTGTAGAGCTGGCTTTTGAGACGGACAGGTATTTTTATACCAGGGAATGGAAAATAGCGGAGACGACTGATACGCAAATCAGAGGGATGAACATCACGCAGAATGCGCCAGGTTTTTACACCCCTGTAGTAACCGAAAACAGAGTTTTCCAAAAAAAACACTACTTGTGGCCAATACCTAACGGGGAAATTCAAAAAGTTCCAATGCTGGTACAAAACACAGGCTGGTAAAAACTATTGATCACACCGGATGCACTGTCAGGTGTGATCATTTTTATTCACAAACATGAACAATTACATACATGCTTAAGGTACTTACTGCGATTTCCCTGTTAGCCATTAGCTGGACGGGAGTATCAGCGCAAAAAAAGGGCTATACTATCTCCATCAATAATACAGGGACTACGATAGAACAAAAAACAAAAGAAAAATTAACTGCAGCATTTTATAATGTCTATCCCTGGTTTGCTTCTGCTGATGGTTACCGGACTAAAAGAGATGTGATAGTCAAATTTTCAGCTACCGAAACTGCCGGAATTAAAGCGAAGGCGGGAGAAATTATTATAAATGAAAACTGGTTAAAAGGAAAATCCCGGAATAAAATTGAAAAACAATTACGCGAAGCCTTTATCACCAACTGGTCTGTTTTCTCTTCGCAAAAAAAGAAAGGGTATAAACTTACTTTTATTAGTAAAGACCCGCAATTGGACCCGGTAGTACAGCAAAAATTGATTGATACCTATTTTGAGGTGTATCCAACTTTGGTGAAGACTTATAATCGTAAATCTATCCATGATGTGCTTTTTGTGGTGGATACGGCTTATAAAGCAGTGGCCGAGGCAAGTGGCAACCGCATTTTATTCAGTGCAGGATATCTTAAAGCCCATTCTACCGACATCGACGTAGTAACGCACGAAACCATGCATATTGTTCAGGGTTATGGTTATAGTGCCGGACCGGTTTGGTTAACTGAGGGCATTGCGGACTATGTGCGGTATACATATGGTGTAGATAATGTGGGTTCAAAATGGAGTCTGCCAGCCTTTAATACTAATCAAAGCTATAAAAACAGCTATAGGATTACTGCCAGATTTTTTACGTGGTTAGAACAGCATGTGAAATCAGGTTTAATAGCATCACTGGACCAGGAACTGAGAGCACATCAATACACTGAACAGAGCTGGGTAAATCTGACGGGAAAGTCTATTGATCAGCTTTGGGTTGACTATGCTAAAAACCCTGATGAGATACAACTAAAATACAGTGATAAACGGGCTGAAACCGGCAATTAGTTACCAATGAGAGGAGAACTGGTTTGGCAAGCACCCTGTTGTAACAGTGTTGATGTTGTACAGGCTTTGCAAGCTGGTTTTTGTCTATCTTGTTTTATAATTTTTACTGCTCAAAGATGAAAAGATTTACATTTTTGCTAATCACCATTCTGTGTTTTTCTCAAACGGGTTATAGTCAAAAGAAAGCTACCCGAAGGTCAGGTAATGGGTCGATCCGGGAAGCTGCGCTAAAGCACAGCCAGATCTCCCCCAATTCCTGCATTCCTATGTCAGTTGAGCTTATACTGAAGTTCAATAAAAAGGCAGCAGCGGATTACTATCAGCTTCAGCGCAATTGGAACAACAGGGCGGACGGGACCTTTAAAAACTTTGACAAAAAAGTTATTGCTGGTCTTAGGTTTGGCCAGCAGTTCGCAGTACCCAGAGGAGATCAGTTCCCTTATGAACGGCTTTTTTCTACAATTGACCACGAATTGGCAGCCGGAAGGAAAGTGATCATCTCTCTCCCTTCCGGATACCTGATGTGGCATATGTACGTTATTGATAGCAAAACTTCAAAAGGCGATTATGTAGCCTTTAGCCGTGCCTTCGATTCAACTGAAGTTCTGGTGCTAAACGATGTGAAGAGCAGGATTTTTGGATGTAAAGGTACGGATATCCTAACCTATCAGTCTGTAACTTCAAACAAGAAATAGTAACTAAACTATAATTAACCGATGATAAAACGGATTAGATTGCTTGAAATCAAAGTTGCATGCCTGCTTTTATTCGAATTGTTTGTCACGTCATCGACGCGGCAGGTCCTATGGCCGGCTGATCAGCTGCTTCCTTCTTTTCCTTCGCCCGCTCAGATTCAGGATTTAATTACGCTCCGTGAAAATTCTTCTGACTCTTCAGCATAAATGTACCTGTTTGCTTCTTTGAAAGGTCTCGTAAATAAAACCAAACCACGTATTTTCTCTTACGAATTTTATGGGATGCTGGCCAGAAGAATGGCCTTGTGTGGAAAGCGCTTCGAAGTATGTTATTGCAATGAATCCCAGAAATGAAGCATAGAAAGTGACAATGCCGCTTTCTATGCTTAGCTATTGAAGAATAACGTTAAAAACTATTTTAATGCATAGTTCAGGTAACCGCCATCCACAACGAGCTCAGTACCTGTAATGAAACTTGCGGCATCAGAAGCCAGGAATAATACAGTTTTTGCAACTTCATCAGGATCACCAATTCGTTGCAGTGCTGTAGCACCTGCTAAATACCCTTTTGCTTCTTCGGGCACGGCGCCTTCTAAACCCGGGGTTAAAATAGGTCCCGGGCTAACGATGTTTACACGAATTTTTCTTTCTGCCAGTTCATTTGCAGCAATCTGGGCAATTTTATTCAATGCGCCCTTAGTGGCAGCGTATACGCTGGATCCCGAGTTTGCAGCTGTGGCAACTGTTGAAGAAGTGAACACCACCGCTGCTCCATCTGCCAGGTGAGGAAGTAATTTTTGCAAGGTGAAAAAATGTCCCTTCACATTGGTGTTGAATTGTGCATCAAAATTTGCCTCAGTTACGTTTGCTATGGGCTCGAATGTCGCAATTCCCGCATTCAGGAAAAGCACATCTAATTTGTTCCCGCTTTCTGCAACTGCTTTTTCCAGGATTGCAATGTCGTCGATTTTTGAAGTGTCTGATATTACAGTAAATAATTTGGGATTGTTTATCTCTGTGGTCGCTTTTTCCAGATTGGCAGCATTTCTGCCTGTGATCCATACGTTTGCGCCTGCGCTGATAAATGCTTTTGCTGTTGCCAGGCCTATTCCGGTTGTTCCACCTGTAATAACAACGTTTTTATTTGTAAAGTCCATGATGATTTTGATAATGTTTATGGTGCAAAGTTATATTATGAACATTTATTTAGGTTACTTTGTAACGAAAAGTAACAGTAACTTTTGAGTAACAAGGTAACTTATGACTGAAAACGAATGCCAATTAGGGCACAAAAAGGAGATTATGGCTGTCCACGATGCGATGGACGTTTTGAATGGGAAATGGAAAATTTCTATCATTTCATCCATTTGCTATTATAACAAAAGGAGATTCTCTGATATCCTGAATGATATACCGGGAATATCAAACAAAATGTTGAGTCAGGAATTGAAAGACCTGGAGATCAATAAACTGGTAAAGAGAACTGTGTTAGATACGCAGCCTATAGCTGTTCAATATCAATTATCAGAATATGGCCTAACGTTGAAAACCATTATCAACAACCTGGCAGAATGGGGAATTGAGCACCGAAAAGTAATTAGTGGAAAATAGAAATGGCTACAGTATTTGAAAATTTCAGGGTAATAAGGAAGTCACTAACGGAAATAATTCTGTAACCAAATAAAATGTAAATACTGGACTATTAGCCGTATAGTCAAATTCTTGAAATAGAAATAGAGATCAGTACATAGTATCTGAATAAAATTTATCAAAAATAAGTTCTTGTATTTTATTTTATGTAAAAATTCACTACTTTTGTTGCTTAAGCCAATAATTAATGCACGCTCTCTCTCAAAAGTTGCAATTTTTTGCAATTCATAAGCTATTTTCTGCTTTTATTTTCTGTTTTGCTTTACCTTTTTTATTTTCCGATCACGCAAAGGCCCAGGGTATTATTGATAGCGCTGATGTTCAATTCAGTGATTCTAAATTTGAGATCGGTGTAGCGGGAGGATTAGCTGTAAACAAGTTTAGCAATGGTCAGCCTCAAACAGGAACCAACACCGGCTATGCGGCCGGACTGCTGCTTACCTATCATGTGCATCAACAATGGAGTGTTCAGGTGGAAGCAAGTTTTGTGCAACAGGGTGGTCAGCTCCTGAGCTTTAAAGATGATACGAGATTTGGTTTACCGGAGAGTTTTACGACGAAAAATGTTAAAAACAGCTCCGTTCATTTAAACAGCTTAAACATACCCTTGCTTTTGAGGTATACTATTCTCTTGGAAAAAGACTGGAAACCAGCGCTGTACCTTGGAGGAAGTTATGCTTATAACTTCAATGCAACGGAGCGTTATCAAAAGACAGGTAACTTACTGCCAGGAGAAGATATTATCACTACTGTATCAGACTCAGACGACCTGACCAGCAGGTATAACAAAGATAGATTAAACTTTATACTGGGCGCAGATCTGCGTTTACCACTCTTCAGCAATGTGAAGTTATTATTAGACTTCAGGTATATGGCCGGCCTAAGTCCGGCAAGGAAAAATTATTCTTATATGGAAAAGGTTGGTTTCGGGAGCGATATCAGATCCAACTCTTTTATATCCAGAATAGGCCTTATTATTCCAGTTCTCTAGCCACAAAATCTCAATCCAGAATCAATTCATATGAAATTAAAATTTACCAGACTAATTTTAGTCGCCCTGGCTATCTATGTTGCGGGCTGTTCCAAAGACGAATTTTCCGAAGCAGATGCGATTGCTGCGCAAAAAGAGCTATTGACGCTAAAATACCAGCATGAGCTGGATTTAGAAACTTTAAAACAAAAAGGCGCAAACGCACTGCAGCAGCTTACCAATACTGCTGCTTTAGAACAGCTTAAATTGAATGACAGTTTGGCCCGTGCAGGCGCCATTGCTGCTGCTAAACAAGACTATAGTGTGGCGGTGACTGATGTAGTGACAAATGCGCCGATCGCTGATGCAGATGTAATTGTCTCCTCGGAGGGCAAACTATTCTCGAGTAAAACAAATGCGCAGGGCGTAGCGATGTTTTCTTCCTTATATCTGTTTCCTACCAGTACATTCTTAATCACTAAGACTGGCTATGCAGCAACACATGTGATGTGTAAAGACATCACTTTAGGAACTGCAAAGTTATGGAACACAGCAGAATTGTTAAACGAAATTTCAGGAACATTATATATCGATACTGATTTAACCAATTCGTCAGCAGAAAAAGTTGGAGGAAATGTATTGGTATCAGCCTCTACTAATATTCCAAACGGGTTTAATGGCTCATATAGTGTATCATTCCCAACTTTTACTACACCAACTGGTACTTATTCGCTCAAACTACCTGCCGCTCCAGGCTTATATACACTTAGTTTTGGACAAATCGAAGCAGATCAGAAATTGTATGTTTATGGTACAGAAGATAACGAAGCTAATCCAATTCCTTTCCAATTACCTTTCGTAACTTCAGTTAAGACATATTTTAATGTTAATATCTATAACGCACCTGTTCCTGCAGTAAACAGCCCTGTATATCTGAAATTTCCAAAAGATAAATCAGGAAGGGAGATGTATTTACAAGTAAATGCGAACTATAACAGCAATTCTATTTTCTTGAGTTCCATTTCAGATGGTTATCAGGTAGAGCGGTTGAATATCAGTAATTATAATTATTATAATGGAAATTATTACGATTTAAATCAAAGCACCTATGATGCAAATGTAAAATTAGATGTATCAGTTATTGACATTACAGGAACTATAATCAAAAGTCAGCCCTTGTTAAGTGCAACGACAAATGCTTCTGGAAAAATAGCAAATTATAGTTCGGCAGAAGGCGGATATGGATATGTTCACCTGAGAAGAGATGCTAACGGAGTGCTGGTGCCCAACGCCAAAGGTTTAATTTCAAAAGCTACGCTTTACGATACTTCTCAAAACTTATATGTTCTGAGTTATAATTTAAACTTAAACGTTACTAATAACTTAGGTATCAGTACGACCTATTTTCTTGCTAACAAGGGCGATAAAAAAGTCGTTAACTTTTATTATGGCTCAGGAGACAGCAGAACAAAGAGAATCTTCTAGATAAATCTAATTTATGTATTTTAGAAACCCCTGCAAGTAACGCCTGCAGGGGTTTTGTATGACTCGGAGAAGCTGATGAGTGGGGGAAGTTCGGGCCTGAGATACAGCAAGCGGAATTTTGTAAACCATTTCTTTAGTTAATGCTTTAAAGACTATTTTTGTATAAGCTTAAATCTATGAAGAAAATATTACTGGCCTCTTTTTTATCCATCGCTTCAATTTCAGGATATGCGCAAACCTACAAAGCTATTACCAGCAAGAACAAAACCTATCTTGCGACACTGAAAGGAGTCAGTTATACTTACAAAGACGGAATTATTACCATAAAAAATAATGGTAAGTATAATTTAGGCATTGTAACTATCAATGCCTATTCTAAAGTGGATAGCACCTTGTTCGGAATTGCTTTATTTGACGATGGGCTGGAAAAAGGAAAAACTGATGAGGTTAAAGTTTATTTTACCGCTGATCGTCCTGGAGAAGACAGACATGAACTATCATTGAAAGAGATTGATCAGAAAAATCTGGTATTCTCTTTTGATAAAGCGACCAGAGAAAAACGTTAAACGGAAGAAGGCTTGTTAGAGACAGGTTCTTAATTATTATCCTATAGCAGCAATCTCATCGGTGGCCACTCTCAGTTTAGCTCCCCAGTTGCTTAATTGTAACCAGATGGGGATGAGTTCCTGTGCAATATCGGTCAGCTCATAGTCAACCCGTAATGGAACTTCAGCATAAACAGTCCGTTTAACCAATCCATCTTTTTCAAGTTCGCGAAGCTGCAGCGTCAGCATCCTCTCGCTAATATTTGGAATCAGCTTTCTGATTTCACTGAATCTTAGCTTTTCATGTTCAAGTTTGCATAAAATCAGCAGTTTCCATCTTCCGCCTATTTTGCATACAGCAAAGGTCAGGTCACAGCCTTCTGTGATACACTTTTGATTGACCATATTAGTCGAATTCTCTTTTCTCTTTCCCATCACTTACAAATTTGTTTGTCCCGAACAATTGACTGTACAGGCCGCAAAAGTAACGAAGACTGATAAATTTGCAGCTCATTTTGATTAATAATAAAATAACATAACAAATAATTATGAAAAAATATGCCTACATCGGCTGTCTCGGATTTATTGGAGTGATTACTACAGAATTTGGTGTGATCGGTATTTTGCCACAGATAGCTACATTTTATAAAATAGATATTGATCAGGCTGGATACCTGCTCAGTGCCTTTGCCCTGATTATTGCATTAACCGGTCCTTTTATGACTTTACTGGCTTCCGGTTTCGATCGTAAAAAGGTAATGCTGACGGCCATTTCTATATTCGCTATTACAGGGTTAGTATCATCATTCTCTCCGCCGTTCTGGCTTTTGATGCTGGTTAGGATCATGCCTGCATTCCTCCAGCCTGTTTATATCGCCACAGCTTTGTCTGTAGCAGTTTCAGGATCAGACAAAAAAAATGAGAATGGGTTGATGAGTATTGTTTTCAGCGGAGTAGCTATCGCAATGGTGACAACGGTTCCTTTTGCTACCTATTTAGCCAGCTTGTGGTCGTGGGAATATTCATTTTTTGTTCAGTTTATAGTAAGTCTCCTCGCTTTAACGGGAATTTATTTTGTACTGCCATCCATGCCGGTAAAAGAGAAAAAGTCGTTTGGCAGTGAGCTGAAAGTATTTGGGAAACCTGCTTTTGTGATCAGCATAGCAATGAACTTCTTTATGATTGTAGCCTGGTTTTCCACTTACAGCTATTTTGCAGAGTACCTGAATAAAGCGAAGGGTATGGATAATAAGATGGTGAGTTATATGCTGCTGCTATTTGGCCTAATGGGGGTCTTGTCTAACTGGGTGGCAGGTAAGATGCTCAACAGGAATGTGGCTAAAACTACTGCCTTTTTTCTCTCTGGTACCATATTAATTCCCGTCCTGCTCCATTTTTCAGATGGAAATACCGTCTCCACTTTTATTGTCATAGCGATTTGGGGTTTTCTGTATTCTCCAAGCTTTTTAAACGCATCGACTTATATGATCTCCGCTGTGCCGGAGTCGCTGGAATTTGCCAACAGTCTGGCTACTTCTTTTGGTAATCTGGGTGTTACCCTGGGCACCACTCTTGGTGGCTGGATGATTATGTCGAAAGGGGTAGCGTACAACCCCTGGATAGGAATGGTTTTTGGCCTGCTGGCTTTTGCAATGATTGGCTTAAGGCATGCGCTGGAAAGAAAAAAGCTGGTATCTTGTGAGTCTTTTTAGAAAAAATCCCATGTTGGCCTTAAAAAGAGCGACAAGCGGGCGAGGCTAAATTAAAAAGACCTGTCAAATGGCAGGTCTTTTTTGTTTCTTATCTTGTGCTTTCCAGCGTATAAATAAAACTATCCGCTTTGTAATAACCAATATTATACTCTATCGGACGTTCATTCTGATCATAAACAAATCGTTTTCGAAACAATATAGGGCTCCCTACAGCTATCAATAGTTTTTTTGCGACCAGTTCAACTGCCGCAGTAGCCATTATTTCTTCTTTCGATAAGGTGGCAATAATGTCATGTTCCTGTTCTAAAAGCTCATATAATGGCCTCTTAAAATCATCATCCGGTGTTAGTCCCACGCATGGATGAAAGTAGGAAACGAAAAAAACAAAGGGTTCTTCAGGCCGACCTCTAACCCTTTCCATTTTTAATACAGGCTGATCTTGAGCAATGTTGAAAAAGGCAGCCAGTTTCATATCAGGCAGTTCCCATGAAACATGCAATTCAAAGTTTTTGATGGGGATCCCCCTTAACTTCATCTCCTGCGAAAAGCTTAGCCAGTTATTAGATTTCGAACTGACGGCTCCCTGTACAACCTTGGTGCCGGCCTTTTTCTTTCGGATAAGTAAGCCCTCGAGTACCAGTTTATTAATCGCAATTCTCAGGGTAGTACGGGATATAGACAGCATGTTAGCCAGATCAACTTCATTAGGAATGTTTTTTCCGTTTTGATATTGTTCTTCTGCAATCAATTGCCGCAGCAGATTTTCTGCCTGTGTGTGCAGGGGAACAGTGCTTTCGTGGTCTATACTATAGTGCATGATATTGTTTGCTACAAACATAATGAAATTTGTTTAATCCTTATATGTATATACATTAATATATGATTAAGTAGGTTTTTAGTGTTTTTAGGCTGTATATGTATTGTTAGCTTGAATTATTTAATTTTAATTCTATTATTTATTTCATATGTTTGTACATAATAACCGAATATTTACCGTTAGCTGTCAATTGTTTATAATGAGCTACACCAAATCATCAGCTGATGCATTAATGAATTATATGAGCGAAAAATTATCATCTTATTCCTTTGATATGGAAAGCAGGCTGCGCAAAACTTCCCAGTACTTAATGCCTCCCCAACTCAATAAACCGTTAGTAAAAGACGATGGTTATGATATCTATCCGGTATGCGCTCTGGACGAGCACAAAATTTTTAATGGTTATTGCTCCCTTACTGACTGGATTATTTCAGAAAAAAATGTAGTGATAGATGGCTATGTGGGGGTGTTCTGGGAGAAAATACGGCAAGGGATAAGTGATTGTCTCACAGAAAGAGGTCTGACTGCAAATTGGATTTATACAGCAGACTTTTTATTGGAAAGCGTAGTGATTGATCAGCTGATCGAACCATTTCTTGGGGAAGAAAATGCTGTTTGGGGAACCAAATGTACGCTGACACTCGCAGATTTATATCGGACTGATCAGTTAACTGCTGCAGTTCCTGACCAAAATGCAACCATAAATATCATCATTGGCACTGGCGCAGCACTTGCAAACTGGCAGGCAGCTTTATTGTATGTGGATCTCCCAAAGAATGAACTCCAGTTCAGGATGAGGGCAGGGGTGATCAATAACTTAGGCGCTAAAAC
This sequence comes from Pedobacter sp. MR2016-24, assembly GCF_026239655.1. Classification (GTDB taxonomy): domain Bacteria; phylum Bacteroidota; class Bacteroidia; order Sphingobacteriales; family Sphingobacteriaceae; genus Pedobacter. The sequence goes on from NZ_JAPIVO010000002.1 coordinate 462,983, forward strand.
GCTGGCCGCACATTCCCGAATGTATAAACGCTTTTATTTTGTAGATTGGGCACTGCTCAATAAGCACAAAAAAACAATATTAAATCAGATTGCTGTCATTGCTGACGGTCAGTGGCCAGACCAGATCAACTGGATGTTCAATGCTGATCTGGTTAAAGGGTTAAATCAAATCAGCACTTCGGTAATTCGCGTAAGACCCTGGTTTGAGCCGGGAGCATGGGGCGGACAATGGATCAAAAACAAGATTAAACAATTGAATACCGAGGTGGTCAATTATGCCTGGTCATTTGAATTGATTGTTCCAGAGAATGGTTTAGTGTTTGAAAGTGATGGCAACCTGCTGGAAGTTTCTTTTGATACACTGATGTTTCATAACCAGCAGCAGGTGCTGGGTAAACATGCCTGCATTTATGGGGATGAATTTCCTATCCGCTTCGACTTTCTGGATACTTTTGACGGAGGAAACCTTTCTATCCAATGCCATCCGCAATTAAAGTATATCCAGGAAAACTTCGGGGAAACGATCACACAGGATGAAACTTATTATATCCTGGATTGTGAACCGGAGGCTACTGTTTATCTGGGCTTTCAGGATAACATTGATCCGGCAGAATTTAAAGCTGCCCTGGAACAAAGTCAGTTGCAAGGGAAGGAAGTGAAGATCACTGATTATGTACAGGAACTCCCTGCACAAAAACATGATCTGTTTCTGATACCCAATGGTACAGTACATAGCGCAGGCAAAGGTAATCTCGTACTTGAAATTAGTGCTACACCTTATATTTTTACGTTTAAAATGTACGATTGGTTAAGGCTCGACCTGGATGGTCATCCGAGACCTATTAATATTGATCATGCCTTTCATAATCTAGATTTTACACGCAAGGGTGCGGTAGTAAAGGAGGAGCTGATTGCTAAGCCCGCTGTTATTGAGGAGGGAGATGACTGGCAGATTGTTCATCTTCCTACACATGAAGCACATTTCTATGCGATACACCGGCTGGAATTTGACGGGAAAATCGAAGTAGATACCCGGCAGTGCTGTCATGTACTCATGTTGGTTGAGGGTGAGTCCCTGCGTATTGAAACTGCTGATGGTACCTGCCACGAATACGCCTATGCTGAGACTTTCGTGGTGCCCGCAGCCGCCAATTCTTACCAGTTAACTAACCTGGGTACAGGTCGTGCCAGGGTGATTAAAGCATTCTTAAAATAAGCTGATGTATACTGAAATAAACCCTCTACAACCTGTCCGTAAAAGTACGGTTTACCTCTACCTGGTCTGTTTAGTCGCAGCCCTGGGCGGATTCCTTTTTGGTTTTGACACCGCTGTTATCTCTGGTACGATTGGTCTGGTAAAAAACGATTACGGCCTGAATGCTGTCAGCGAGGGATGGTTCGTTAGTTGTGCACTCCTGGGTTGCATCATCGGTGTAAGTTGCTCAGGAAAACTGAGCGACTATTATGGCCGTAAGATTGTCTTGATCATTTCCGCAATCTTATTCCTGGCCTCTGCTATTGGCTGTATGTTTTCAGGATCTTTTATCATCCTGATTATCTTCCGTCTGATCGGCGGACTGGGGATCGGCGTGGCCTCTATGGTATCACCTTTATATATTTCTGAGTTTGCGCCCTCGCGCCTGAGAGGTATGATGGTTTCTCTTTATCAGTTGGCACTTACGATCGGTATTGTGGTAGCTTATTTTACAAATGCCTGGCTGGTTGATCATACCGCCGTGCATTATACTGCTGAGGGGATGAAGAGGATATTTACTACTGAGGTATGGCGGGCCATGCTGGGGCTTGGTGCTTTGCCTTCTGCTATATTTTTATTGAGCCTGCTGCTGGTGCCAGAGTCGCCAAGATGGTTGCTGCTCAAAGGGAAAGTGCAACAGGCACTGGCCATCCTGATTAAAATAGACGGACCTGAAGCTGCACAACATGAAATTGAGGGATTCCGTAAACAGGACGATCAGGATATGACTTCTGTGAAGGAATTGTTTAAGCCTGTTTACCGTAAAGCTTTGTGGATAGGTATGTTATTGCCTTTCCTTTCCCAGGTGTGTGGTATCAATGCAGTGATCTATTACGGTCCCCGTATACTGGAACAGGCCGGTTTTACCTTAAGCAGCGCAATGGGCGGACAAGTGACGATTGGCCTTGTAAATGTAGTTTTTACATTTGTAGCGATCTTTACAGTGGATAAATGGGGCAGAAGACCACTCTTGCTGGTGGGGATCTCCGGTGCTGTCATTTCCCTCCTGACCATTGGTGCTTTATTTGCTTTAGGTATCACTTCAGGCCCCTGGATCTTACTTTTTATCCTTGTGTTTATCGCTTGTTTTGCCTTTTCTTTCGGTCCTGTATGCTGGGTAGTGGTGGGAGAGATTTTTCCAAACGCCATCCGGGGTAAAGCAGTGGCCCTGGCTACTTTGTCTTTATGGGTGGGCAATTTTTTGGTGGGACAACTGACGCCGCTGATGTTAGATGGCATTGGCTCATCCTGGACCTTCTGGCTTTTTGCGCTCTGCTGTTCTCCTGCACTGTGGCTCACCTGGAAAGTAATACCCGAAACCAAAGGACGCTCGCTAGAAGATATTGAAGCACACTGGAAAAATGACTATAAAAATAACCAACATGAAATTAAAGTTTAGTATCGCTTTTGTCCTGCTGGCAGCAGCGGCAACTTCCTGTAAGGCGCAAAATCAAGATGTGCTGCGTTATGTAGACCCAAATATAGGTACTGCACATAGTCGCTGGTTTTTTTATACTCCTGCAGCTGTACCCTACGGTATGGCAAAATTAGCTCCTTCAACGAATGGGCATTATGGCAACCCTTCAGGTTGGGAAGCTGTAGGCTATGATACGCGTCAAAACTCTATAGAGGGTTTTGTGCATTTCCATGAATGGCAGGTTGGAGGGCTGAGTTATATGCCGACTACCGGCGAACTGAAAGTTAAGCCCGGCGAGCTGGATAAAGCGGGCAGCGGTTACCGGTCGGCATTCGACCGTAAAAATGAACTTGCTGAACCGGGTTACTATAAAGTTTTGCTGGATGATTATGGTATTACGGCCGAACTTACAGCCACTAAACGGGTAGGCTTTCAGCGTTACCACTTTCCAAAAAACGAGCAATCGCATATTATACTGGATATTGGTAATACCCAGGGCGAGAGCGGGGAAGTAACCGACGCCAATATCCGGATGATCGATGATACCCACTTTGAAGGTTTTATATTTACCTACCCGAAATATGTGAAAATATATGATCCCGCAGGTAAAGTAGCCTTATACTTTTACGGCGAACTCAGTAAAAAACCTTCCGGCGTTACCGCATTTACCGCCAGGACCATTCTAACAAATACAAAAAATGCCCGTGGGCCAGGAGCTGGCTTAGTGCTCAATTATCAGACGGGGGATAATGAATCTATCGAAGTAAAAACAGGTTTGTCTTATACCTCAACTGCCAATGCAAGAGCTAATTTTGTGGCAGAGGCGCGGGACTTAACTTTTGAACAAGCCAAATTCAATGCACAGCGAACCTGGCAGCGGGAGTTGACCAGGATCAGCGTAGAAGGCCCTAATGATCAGGATAAAATAAAATTCTATACGGGTCTTTTTCATGCATTGCTCGGCAGAGGTATTGCCAGCGATGCAGATGGCAGCTATCCCAAACATGCGGGGGCCATTGGGCACCTGCCTGAACAAAAAGAAGAGCATCTTAAAGCGGAATTTATCAATACCGATGCGATATGGGGAGGATACTGGAACCTTACCCAGCTTTGGGCATTGAGTTATCCGGAATGGTATGGCAGCTTTGTGAATACTCAATTACAATTGTACAAAGACCGGGGATGGTTTGGAGACGGAATTGCCAATAGCCAATATGTTTCCGGAGTAGGAACCAATTTTGTTGGCCTTGCCATTGCTGCCGCATATAATTCTGGAATCCGCAATTACAATGTAAACCTGGCTTACGAAGCTGTTAAAGCTAACGACCTGAATTATAAAAACCGGATAGTGGGTGCGGGTAAATTAGATACTAAAGCTTTCTTGCAATACGGCTATGTCCCGCATCTGGAGCAAAAAGGCCGCGATTTCGTAACTGATTCTACAGGTTCTAACTTTTCAGGCTCTCATACACTGGAATATAGCTTTAGTGCTTTTGCTACTGCGCAGATGGCTAAAGCGATGGGTAAAACGGAGGACTATCAACGGCTCATTAAATATTCAAACGGTTGGCGTGCTTTATTGAACCCAAAGAATAAATTGATCCAGCCAAAACGTGCAGACGGGAGTTTTGTGGAAAAATTTGATCCATATCAGCCCTGGCGCGGTTTTCAGGAAGGAAATGCCGTTCAGTATACTTTCTATGTGCCGCAAAATCCCGCTGGCCTGGTGCAGGCACTTGGTAAGGATAATTTCAATAAAAAGCTTGATAGCATCTTTACCGTATCAGAAAAACTTGGCTTTGGTGGCGGCAAAACAATTGATGCCTTTGCGGGGATTAATGCGATTTACAACCATGGGAACCAGCCCAACCTGCACATCAGCTGGTTATTTAACTTCTCAGGTCAGCCCTGGTTAACACAGAAATGGACCCGGTTAATTGCGCAGGACTTTTACGGCACGGAGCCTATTCATGGTTATGGCTATGGACAAGACGAGGACCAGGGACAATTGGGTTCATGGTATGTGATGAACGCACTTGGTTTATTCGATGTCAAGGGCCTTACCGATGCCAAACCGATCATTCAGTTGGGCAGCCCGCTATTTGATAAAGCTGTAATCACTCTAGGTAACAAGAAAAACTTAACAATAGTCACCAAAAATAACTCCGCCTCGAGCTTCTATGTACAATCAGCATCTTTTAATGGAAAGACATTAAGTAACTGCTGGTTATATCGTGAGGAGTTAATGAAAGGTGGCGAGCTTGTCTTCACCATGGGGAATCAGCCCAATAAAAATTGGGGAACGACTACACCACCGCCCTCCGTACAATAATAGCAGGTACTTATCAATGATATGTGGTAATTTAAATAGCATAAAAACGATTTATCTTGCTCTAAGGAGTGAGAATGAGGCGCTGAACACGATGCCAGACCGGACTTTAGAAATTCAAAAAAAATAGCTAAACAAGGTAGGTCTTCACGCTAAATAGCTATTGAGACTCCGGCATTAAGGATTTTGACTTTCCTCAAATGTAGGGCCGTACAAACCAGGTACTTTATTGCCTGTAGCGCGGAGGTAAACAATCAGCTCACCGCGATGGTGGTAAATATGATTAAATAAAAATCCGCGGGTCACTCTACTTCTTTTCATGGGACCCAACACTACCTGATCACCCATTTTCATTGTCCATTCATCTTCTAATTTATCCTCTGTGAGAGATTTCAAGGCAACTCTAGCTTTCTCCACATTACTTTCAAAATGAGCCAGAGTAGCATTGATGTCACCGGGATCACCCACTTTAAGCTGATCAGCAGCCATATCGTACACCTCTTGAGTCAGTGTCCCCACATACCAGTAGTAAATGGTGGCAATGTGCTGCGCAAGCTGACCCATTGTCCAGGAAATTTCTGAGGGTTGGTAGCCCAGATCTTTTTCTGGTACCATCTGCAGTAGTTTGCGTGTGCTACTTACTTCATGTTCGAATTCTTCAATCAAATATTTCAGTATCATAACCTTATTTTTATGAATATAACAAAAGACACAAAAGCAAAGTTTGATAAAATCTGATTGTCTGTGGTCAGTATGAATTAAATGTCACGATTAGCGTGGAACAAACTTATACTGGCAGGCTAAAATAGAATGTAGAACCATGACCATAACTGCTTTCTGCCCAAATTTTACCATTGTGGCGATGAATAATCTCTGCACTAAGATATAGTCCGATGCCGAAACCAGAGATGTTCGGCATTGCTGAGTTGTCTACTCTATAGTAACGTTCAAAAAGCCGCTCCTTATCGTCCGGCCTGATACCGATCCCGTTATCTTTGATACTAATTACAATTGTATCTTTCATTAATGCAGACGAGAGCTCAATCTGTTGCCCTATGGCAGAATACTTCAGCGCATTAGTCAGCAGATTATTCACTACCTGACCTATCTTATTGCGGTCTCCATTAATGAAAACAGGTGCTTTTTGCTCAAATATGATAGGATGAGAAGAGGTCGTAATTCTGAGTTCGGATGTTACTTCTGCGATGAGTTCTTCTATATCGAAACTTTGAATAGCTAACTGAATTTTACCTGCTTCCAGACTTGATAAATTCAGGAATCCGTTGATCATGGTCGTCATTTTATTTACCTGATTCCCGGCTTTATCAAGGGCCAGTGCAGCAAAGCTATCTTGAACCATTTTGCCCTGGAGCAATTGTATATATCCCTTCAGCGAGGTAAGCGGAGTTTTCAGCTCGTGGCTTACCATACCTATAAAGTCATTCTTCCTTTGTTCATCCTGTTTGCCCTCTGTGATGTCCTGTAAAGTTCCGTTCAGACTAACAGGTTGCTGCTCCTGGTCAAATGTTGCTTTACCTTTGGCTCTTACAATGCGTGAGATTTTGGTTTTGGGATTAACAATGGTATATACGATATCATAATTACTTCCTGATGAGTAGGTGAGGGCCGTGCCAATAGCAGAAACAACCCGTTGCCGATCAGTTTCGGCTATAACGTCAATCGCTAGTTTAAGATTAATCTTCTCATCCGGTTGTAATCCGAACCATGACTTCAGTAAATTATTCCCTGAAAACAAGTTAGTCACCGGATCATAGTAAAAAGTACCCAGCTCTCCAGCTTCAATAGCCAGGTTGAGCATGTCCTGCGCACGCATCACTTCATGCTGCGTTCTGATCTTATCTGTAATTTCATCCAGAATCACCATCACGCCATTCACTTCACCACTGGCATTCCTGATGGGTTGATAAATCGAATTAACGTAGGCCTCACGCAGTTGGCCCTGATCATAAAGCATCACCCTGAATTCATTGTTGGTACGGGTGATACCTGTATTGAAAACGTCATCAAGCCATTGATAAACAGGCTGACCTTTCAGTTCCGGTCTGGCAATATGGTGAGGTTTGCCTACTACATCCTCTTCCCTTCGTCCCCATATACTAAGGATACTTTTGTTGGCCATTTCAATGGTATGCTCAGGCCCGCTAAATATACCTATACCTACAGGTGCCTGCTCAAAGATACTCCGGATACGATCTTCACTTTCTATCAGTCTGTCGTTCGATAGCCTGAGTTTTGATTGCGTTTCGGCCAGTTCTTCATTGGTGGAACGCATTTCCTCAATCATGGTTTCCTGCGCCTCATTAATTGCAGAGAGGTCTTCATTTAACCTTTGTTCGTAAATCTCTTTTTCCTGAACCAGTTCCCATGCCCTCATCCGATCGGTTACATCTATTGCCGTGTTGATAATTGCATAGGTTTTACCGGTGTCATCCAGTACAGGGCGGTACTCAAAATCAAAGTATCTCTGGATCAGATTACCATTAATATCAATATTTGCGGGTGTATCTTTAGCGATATAAGGTTCTCCGCTTATCCATACTTCTTTTAAGATAGGTATAAAAGGTTCAAATTCGGGAGCAACGGCTAAAAGAGCGTGACCAATGATGTCGTCCTGCTTATTCCAAAGGTTCAGCATAGCGTTATTGATAAACCCAATATGCATTTCCTCACTGCTGTAGATAACAGTTGCTTCTCTTGATTGAGCAAATATCTTCAGATACTGATCTGCAGTGAATAGGTAGTTACGATCGGTCATTGGTATAATTACGGAATTCAAAGATACAAAGATTCTATAAAATGTTGATTAGCATACCGGAATTCCGGAGGGATAAATTACTGTCTGGCGTATAAATGGTTGCGGAAATAGTTTCAACAATAAGATGATACCAGCTTTACCTGAAAATGCTGATGCGGGCACTATATTTTGTTATTTTTGTTGATACACAATAATCAGATTCTGTTTATATGGATTCATCGATAGCAGTACCCCTGGAAAAGGAAGTTTCAGACTCCTTTTCTATAACCTTTAAAGATGGCAGTGAGCTTTTTGGAATTCATACGGCAAATCGTTTGCGGTATAACAGGATGATGCTGGTCAACAAGGGAACGGGCTCCGTATATATAGATGATGTAGCTTATGCAGTGGCTGATGATCAGCTTTTTCTGATCTCGAAAGGACAAATATTAGCATTTGGCGAAGGGAGCGTTTTCGAAGGTTTCAACCTTGTTTTTGGCGACTGTTTCTGGCAAAGAACCCCTTCAAGTGCCAATAACTGCAAGGCGGTGTTGTTTAATAATGCTGCAGACAATCAGTTGCTGCCATTGGAAGCTGATGATTGTGCAGAACTTAAATTTTTCTTTCAGTCTTTATACAGGGAGTTTGAAAAGGCCGGGTATATAAATAAGCTGGATGCTTTGGCAGCCTACCTCAAGATCATCATGATTAAGGTTGCAAATGTCAATGCCTCCCTTACAAAGGGGATTGACAGTTTTGAAAAACAGTTGTACAGGCAGTTTTTAGCATTAATCAGTGTAAATTACCATCAGTCACATGAAGTTTCAGATTATGCGCGACAGATGGGAATCCCTTCAAGGAAACTCACTGCGCTTTCCAAAAGATGCAGTGGAAGAGGTGCGAAAGAACTGATCAATGGACAGCTGATAGCAGAAGCAAAAAGGTCTCTTCAGTTTTCTTCCAGACCTGTAAAGGAAATAGCTTATGAACTAAATTTTTCGACACCCGATCAGTTCAGCCATTTCTTTAAAAAGAATGTAATGGTGTCGCCTCAGGATTACAGAATGCGGTTTGTGACAAGCATTGCCCCCTCTTCAATACCTTAGAAAGGAATGATTTTTTTATTTGATAAACGCAGACAGGATTTTGTCCGTCTGCGTTTATATCTGAGTTATTCGCTCCAGGGTGAATGTAAAATACAATCACAGAAATTCTTTCTGTGAAAATTAGGTATCATGTAGGCGCATACATCTGCTTTAATATTGCCAAATGTAGTCTCCGTTTTATGTTCAAAGCCACTAAAGAAAGTTGGAATAATATTTTCCTTAAAATCAGTCCGGGGAAATGCACCGATAATTTCCAGTCTGTTTGCTTCAGTAAGCTGATCATATCCATCACCCATCACATCAAGACCTACTCCGGAATACATCATCGCTACCTCCGGTTCTTTATGCTCAGCAACGCCGATAGTAGTATGCAATGCAATCGTATCCCATACCAATTGTATTGATTCCTTAGGTAAACCATGACTCTTCAGGAAGTCGCGGGCGGCATTTGCGCCGTCAACCTCAAATCTTAAATCTGCACTGCTGTATTTTTTAGTAAGACCCAGATCGTGAAATACCGAGCTTACATAAAGTAATTCCGGGTCATACTTCAGCTGCTGACGCTGTCCGTTAAGGGAAGCAAAAAGAAATACCCTCAGGGAATGGTTATAAATGAATTCTGTTCCATGCTCCAGCAAAAGCGCTGTGGCCTGACTTGCAATGCTACTATCAGGAATGGTAATCCCGGCTATTTTCTTGAATGTATTTACTGACATAATGTTTTTGTTTTTGTCAAAATTATTGATCCGGTTGACGGTTTTAATGACAAAAACAACTGTTCAGATGTTAATTTCAACCATGCAGGTAAATCACGTTTAACTGCACGGTTGAAATTGATTTAGTTGTGGAGAACGGTATTGGCCACCATACTGCCATCTGCTGCATCCGTAAAATAAATGGTGTAGATTTTTCCTGCCTGTAAATCGGGTAAGTTAAAGGTAGCCGAATTATTATTTCCGGTGAGGCTGCTGATCTGGACTGTAAAAGTACCAGGGGCGATGAATTTATATCCGCTGTCTTCATTCCTGGGCAGACTGCTCACCAGATCATCTCCCGATCCATTTCTGATCTTCACTACAGAGGGACCGTTGTCACTGAAGTCGATGAATTTTACTTTTACCTGGTTGTTATTTGGTGTTCCAAGATCGTCTGTGAATACTTTGACCCTTGCTTTTGAACCCTGACCTGCCAGATATACGGTTTGGATAATGTTGTTTGCTGTCCATATTTCTCCGGATGCGAAAATACTGTTTGTAGTTGAGTTTTTGAATTCACCCACAAGCCTTGTTCCGGATGGACTGGTGATATAATCTGAGGATTCTTTGTAGTTTAGTCCATTGCTCACCAATAAGGTACCTGCAAGGGTAAAGGTTTGCGGGCCTGAGGTGGGTGACGCGTTCACCACCTTAAGGCGGAATTGTCCGGAATTATCGACGTCATTCTTCTCACAAGATGAAAATGTTGCTGCTACGATCAGGGCAAGGCCTGCGAGCATATTGATGTGCATTGATGGTACTTTCATGGTAATTGTTTAAAATTGTTATTAGCTGTTTATGGTTTTATTGCAGGCATCTCTGGCTGCAGGAAGGCCTACATGTATTTTACTTTTATGATGATCTTAGATTGTGTTTTAAGATCCGTTTTGAATTCATTGAATAGTGGTTTCTTCATTTTTTCCATGAAGAAATTAGAGAATCCAAAACCTTCTTTTGGTATACCGATAAAATTTTTGTCGATATGCCCGTTGCCATTTTCATCATCTACCATGGTAAACCCGTAAATGCCCGGTTCAAGTTCAAGCTGAACTTGGAGTGCTCCGTTTGCCATTCCCTTTTTATCAAAAATGAAATTTTTAAAAGGTTTTTGATCCTGATAGCCCTTATCGTCTTTGAAAACCTGGATGATGACTTTTCCTTTAACAGACTTTAATCCTGTAATGGTTATTTCTGTTTTCTGCGGAATTAATGTAAAAGAACTAAGAATGATCATCAGCGTACCTATGAGCAGGCAGATGTTTGTATAAAGATTTCTTTTAATCATGATATGATGTGTTTTGAAGTGGTAGAAGCTAAATGAATATTGCATTAGCCGTTAACTACGGGGTGATCGTTATAGCTTGATATGGATCTAAAAAGTATAAAAGATACTGGCTTGTATACTGTTATTAGTGATGTCGCCCAAAACCGGATTGGGTACCTCCTGAACTTTCTGAAATCCGTAAACATATCGGGCATCGAAGCCTAAACCTATACTGGATTTATATCCCAAACCGCCAGCCATACCGAAGTCAATTTTCTTTGCAAACTTGGTATCGGTTAGTCCCCCTATATCTTCTTTGACTTTAAAACCTGCCTGAGGGCCTGCTTCTACAAAAAATCCGGAATTGGTACGGTATTTAAAAAGGATGGGCACAGCAGCGTAGGAAAGTTTAATCTCTTGTCCGCCTGGTAGGCCATTCTTCACTTTAGCACCCTGCATCACATACAGGAATTCTTCCTGAACCATAAAATTAGGACTAAACTTGTAGGCGATAGTTAGTCCGGCCTGAAATCCCGGAAGTGGGTCGGTTGCAAAATTTGCTTTGTTAAAATTACTGGCATTACCACCTGCGGTGATACCGAATTCCAGTTTACTGAGGATTTTTTTTCCGAAACTTTGGTTTTCTGGTGCTTCCTGACCAAAACCTTTGATTGACACAGCAACCAATACGATTAATGTAAATACTAACTTTCTCATGTTTTCTTTTTTATTTGACTGTACGCGCTGCTTTTTGGTAATCAGCGTTTATTTAAGTCAAAGGTGCATTACTGCAGAAAGGCTTTTAAGCAAAATTCACCCGAAGCGGGCAAAACCAAAGCTGGACTGACCTATAATAGGAGAAAGCAAATTTCCTGAACATTAGCCAGCAGATAACCATTTCAGGAATTGAGGTGCTTTTGCCTTACTTACAATAACTTTTTCAGAGAAGGGAAATGTTAGGTTGACAGACAGCTTCCTGGAAAAGAAACTGGAAACGTCAACAATTGCCTTTCTGCATACCAGATTTTGTCGGTTTACGCGAAAAAAGGAACTTCCGGACAAACGTTCCAGTTCATCCAGGTTTTTGTTTGGATAGAAGGTTTTTCCGGAAAAAGTCAGCAGATGGATAGTTTCATTTTCAAGATAGAACATGGCGATATCGTCCAGGTTTACGGGAATGATCTTATCACGGTGATAGACGAGTATAGATGCAGCTTTTTCAACATCCTTACCGGCAAGTAATTTAAGCAGGGCATCATATTGGGGAGTCTGATCTACAGAGAATATCTTCTTTAGCTGCTGATACTTTTGTAGCGCAAGCTGCAGGGTTTTAGTCGTAAAGGGCTTCAAAATATAGTCTATACCATTAGCTTTGAAGGCATCCAAAGCATATTCGTCATAGGCAGTGCAAAAGATTACAGGGACTGCCATAGGGCAACTGATAAATATCTCAAAGCTGAGCCCATCACCCAATTGTATATCACTGAAAATAAGATCAGGCTCCTCATTGTTCTTAAAATAAGCTATACCCGTTTTAACCGACCTGATTTGCACGATTTCTACAGGCTGTTCTATCAGTTTTCTGATATTTCTCTCCATCTCATCAGCCACAATTGCTTCATCTTCAATGATTACTATGTTCATTATTTAATAATTTAATACTTACAGAAAATGTGTTTTCATCTTCTTTGATCACGATGTGATCTCCAGACCACAATCTATACCTTTCAGCAAGATTGGCTAATCCGTAATTGGTAGACCGGACTTTCAGCGTTTTACGCTGAATATTATTGGTTACAACCAGATAATCCTGCTGCTGAGTAATAACAACCCTTAAGGGATCTTCAAGAGTGAAGTAATTGTGCTTGATTGCATTTTCCAATAGGGGTTGCAAGGAGAAGGCAGGCAGATAGTAGCTATCCTGAGCTTCATCTGTTACCTCAATTATGCAGTCCAGCGCAGCACCAAATCTGATGCGCTGCATTTCCAGATAATCGTATGATAAGTTGATTTCATCTTTCAATTTTGAAACATTAGCACTTTGGTGATAAATAGAAGCTCTTAAGAAGTTGGCCATATGCACGATATAGTCATCTGCAACCTGCGTGTCTTTATGGTACAGTGCTTTGAGTGTATTCAGTGCATTGAACAAAAAATGAGGGTGAATTTGTTGTTTCAACGCCAGGTTCATGGCTTCTGCGTTAGCAGTTTTTAAGCGGGAAAGTTCAAGCTCGCTGTTCATCTTGTGTTCATACAGCAATACTGAATCATGCAGCAGGGTAATGAGTGTATTGATGACAATGCCTGATCCGATAAAGGCCAGGAGAGAACCCATCTCCCAGAAGGACCATTGTTTACCACTGACGTAACCAAAGGCCGGTCGTAACAGCAGATAGATAAATATACTAACCAGATAGGTGAACAGGCGCCTTAAGAATGAAAATTTATTTGACCTGATGGAAAGTTTCCTGGCCAGTATGATCATTATACTGATATCTGAAAAGCCTACCAGAAGAATACCAGACATAGTCAGCAAGGTGAATGATATAATATGGGACGGCCTGTCCGTATGGGATGCAACAAGATAAAAAATAAAACCAATGATGATCGTTTGTAACCAGGTCAGGCGACTCAGACGTTTTAAGGGTAATTTTTCTGGCATGAGTAAATATAATGATTGTGCTGTTATCACATCATTATTAATAGCTGAAGCGGACAAATTCAAGTTTGAAATAGCGCGATTGGCTTTCGGATCCTAATAGAACTCTTTTTCAAACGGTTTGAAATTTTGCAGCTTCGGCAGAGGCCTGATCATAGTGTTAAATTTGTTTTTTATCAAAAATTTATCAGAACCCAATAATTGGCTTTTCTCATACCTTTCACCTGTGATCAGGTTGAAGTTTTTTACCATCGTGGTGTTTTTACCATTGTAGTTGAATATTGACACAAAGATTAGCTCGAAATTGCCATTTCGCAATTTGAAATGATGTTCAGCATGACCGTCCCTGACCTCGGATCTCATAATTAAGATGCCTTTTTCTATAGAGAAATCAGGAATCTGATAGCCATTATGTTTTCCTTTTTTATGAGCGGGATACTGTGGCTCAATTAGTCGGGTAGATGAGACTACTAACCTGAATTTCTTATTTGGTTGCGCAAAGAAAATCTGTAATCTCAATGGAACCGTCGCATCACTTGTATCCATCATTACCACTACCCGGTCAGCTCGTCCGTCTTTATTTAAGTCGCCTTCCTCTTCCCTCACTTGTTCACTAAAATTATCCTTTAACTTTTTGTTTTGCGCGTAAGTACTGAATTGAATCAAAAGTAAAAGGACCAGGAGTATATTTTTCATGTTCAGGGTAATTTTTTCTTTTAATTTAGTGATACTGATTGATTTTTTTCATCGCTACTTAAAAGTGAAGTAACCGCGGATTGTATAAAAGTAGTCTTCTTTGTCTATTTATATAGATATATACGGCTGTTTAGTTTATAATTCGAAATCGTATTCATATTTTGCAAGCCTACTAATGAAATAAATATGGCTTCAGGTTTTTTTGCGATTTTAGATGATATAGCTGCTTTGATGGATGATGTTGCAGTAGCAGCAAAAGTGGCAACAAGAAAAACTGCTGGTATACTGGGGGATGATCTGGCGGTGAATGCGGAAAAAGCTACCGGCTTTCTTTCTTCCCGTGAATTGCCGGTACTTTGGGCAATTACCAAAGGGTCTTTATTGAATAAGGTGATTATTGTTCCTATCGCATTATTGCTAAATGCTTTTTTTCCGATAGCTATTAAATTTATATTGATTTTGGGAGGGTTTTACCTTGCCTACGAGGGGGTTGAAAAGATCGTTGAATATTTGTTTCACCGGCCCACGGAAGGTCATGAAGTAGTTGAAGAAATTAAACAGTCTGATAGTGATGCAGAAAAAGCAAAGATCAAATCGGCCGTAACAACGGATTTCATTCTGTCTGTAGAGATTGTAATTATCGCATTGGGAACAGCTTTAGAAAGCAGCCTGACCATTCAGATCATAACTGTTTCAGTAGTTGCATTACTGGCTACAATCGGTGTTTATGGTATCGTTGCCATTATTGTCAGAATGGATGATACGGGTTATAAATTAATTAAGCGTGCTGATGATAAAGGTGTTTTGGCGAGTCTGGGACATTTACTGGTTAAGTCGCTTCCAATTATTATTAGGGTATTAGCTGTTGTCGGAACCATCGCATTGATTCTCGTTTCCGGAGGCATATTTGTACATAACATAGATTATTTTCATCATTTACTGCCAAATATTCCGTCAATGGTGAAGGAGTTTGCCCTTGGATTGGTGGCAGGATTTATTGTAGTAGGGGTTGTAACAGGTGTAAAAAAGGTTATTTCATTATTCAAGAGCTAAGTTTAATGCTTGAATAATGGCTGTCTTATTATTTGAAATCTAATTTCTTTTTACCTGGAATTCCCAGTCTCCGTAAATCTCCTGAGCTTCTTCTGCCTCTCTTACAAAATAAGGGTCATTACCGTGATCTTTGACCTTATTGGTCACGATTGCGTCAATTGCACTACGCGTGAAAAGTCTGCCGGCAAACTTTTTAGTAGGATCCGATGGAAAGATTAAAGGACCTTCGTGGAACCGCATTGCAGGAGAAATTAAAGGAGCTTTTACATTAAGAGGTTGATGTTTAGGAATAGTTACTAATAAAAACGCAGATAGTGGATGCCTCAGCACTTTTTTTATTTCAAAATCCGTCTAAGATTTTGAAAAACTATTGTTTAGGGGTTTAATGTATTTGTTTAATAGGATTTTAGGCGGCATTACTTCCTGAAATTACAGAAAATGGAAATATACTAGTCGAATGAATTTATAATCTGTTTAAAGTGGCTAATTTTTGAAACATCTGCTTCGAATTCCTAACAATTTTTCATATTTGGCGATGCGATCTAAGGTTTTGCAAATAAATAGATTATGATTTCCGATGAACAAAAGGCTTGGGATGAATTCAGATATGGAAGTGAAACCGCTTTAAAATTCATTTTCGACAGCTATTATACCCTTCTTTTCAATTATGGGCATAAGTTTACACCAGATGATCATGTCATAGAAGATGTGATTCAGGATCTGTTTGTAAAACTTTGGGTAGATCGTGACAAGATCAATGCAACAGCTGCTGTTAAAAACTATATCTATAAAGCTTTCAGACGCCGGTTAATTCGTAAGCTTGATTACGCACCATTGATTATGGCTTTCCCGGCTACGGAAGAAAAAATACATTTTGATATAGAACCTGGTCATGATCATCGTATGATCAGCGCGGAAAGAACAAAAAAAATACAGCATAATCTGGCTATAGCACTGGAAAAGATGACTTCCCGCCAAAGAGAAGTGATACATCTGCGTTACTTTGAAGAAATGGAATTCAATGACATCGCTGAAGTCATGCAATTATCGACCAAAGACACATATAAACTGCTCTACAGAGCAATTGATACCCTGAAAAAACATCTCCCAAGATTTGACTATCTGGTCATTCTTTATCTGCTGGACCTCCAGAGAAAATAATTCTTTTCACCTATTCCTGTTATCTCAAAAAAATCGAAAAAAGATTGGGGTAAAATGTGAACTGCGTGTGTATATAACATTAAGAAATCATGAATAACATAGAACTAGCCGATTACAGTAGTTTTGATACACTGGATTTTTTCAGTGATGAAAACTTTATCAGATATGTACTACAGCCTCAGCCAGCGGATATCGCTTACTGGACAGAAGTACTTGTCCGCTATCCTGCGCAGAAAAATGCAATAGAAGAAGCGGAAGGCTGGATCATGATGCTCAATACTCAGGCCGTATATACACCGCCTGCCCTTAATAGCGAACAAGCCTGGGATAAGATACAGACCAGGATGCAGCATCTTGATCGCAGAAAACGAACGTATATTATTCCCCTGCAGCAATTTGCAAAATGGAGTGGCGCTGTTGCAGCACTTTTCCTGCTCTATTTGGGAATCAGCGAACTCATGCAGCAGGGGCAACAGGTCTTTCACTCTGCTTACGGACAGTTACGTACAGTGACTTTACCAGATGAATCAATTGCCACGCTTAACGGAAACAGCCGTATTTATTATGTCCGCAATTGGCGGTCTGATAAACCAAGAGAGTTATGGATGGAAGGTGAAGCTTCTTTTAAGGTGAAACATGTAGCTATCCTTAACCGAGTACAACAAGCAGATTCATTTCGTGTCCATGTGAACGGGATTGACCTCACCGTTCTTGGTACACAATTCAATGTGAAGAACAGACGAGGGAAAACTGAAATTTCACTGGTGCAGGGAAGTCTGCGGATCGATAAAAGTGGTATCAACGCTTTCTCCCGGATGATGAGACCAGGAGATGTTTTTGTCTATGACGGTAATGTGCTGCATAAAGGACTTCAGCAGAGAACAGCCAGGGCCAGCCAGTCGTGGACCAGAAAAGAACTTGATCTTGACGGTTACACCCTGGGTGATATTGCGCAGATACTGGAAGATACTTACGGGTATAAGGTAACCTTAAATGCCGCTGATTTGTCGGCCAGAAAATTATCCGGTACAATCCCGCTGGGCAGTGCCGATGACATTCTGTTTGTGATTGAAAAGGTGTTCAATGTGAGCATCATCAAAAATAAAAATCAACTCCTAATCAACCATAAAACCAACTAAATGAAGAAAAAACTACTTTTATTATTTACGCTGTTGTATTGTATCGGCTTTAGCCATCATGCGATAGCACAACAAAAAATCAGTCTCCAGCAAGCGCTGACGGAGATTCGTAAAGTGTACGGCACCAAGTTTTCCTATCAGACGGAACTTGTTGACGGTATACAGGTAACGTTAAAAACACCACTGAGTAAAACTGAACCCGTAGAGAGTGTATTAAAGAAAATACTCTATCCCAATGGATTTTTATTCCTGTACGTTCAGGAAAACTATTTCACGCTTGTCCGCGACAACAGGGTTAAAGAAGGCAATAGTAGTGAAGATACCAGGAATATACCTGAACCTAATTACCGGACTATTACCGGGATCATTACTGATGATAAACGAAAACCTGTTGCCGGGGCAACGGTGATGCCGGAAGGGGCCGGACAACGTCAGGCTGTGTTTACGAGTAGCGACGGCCGTTTTACGCTTCGTTTGCTGCAAAAAGCAGATGCGCTGGTGGTCAGTTATGTAGGTATGGTTCCCAGAAAAATTCCTTTGGGCAGTAACAATGTAGTAAATGTAAGCCTCGATCAGGAGCAGAATATGCTGGAGGAAGTAGCTGTACTTTCCAATGGTTATACCAAATTACCGAAAGATCGTCTGACTGGTGCCGCTTCCCTGATCACTGCTGAAGATATTAAGGAAGTGCCGGCGATCAATATCCTCGAAAAGCTGGAGGGGATAACTCCTGGTATGCAAGTGGATTTACGGAAAAATACCATTAGAATTCGTGGTGTAAACAGCTTCGGCGCTAACACACCGCAATCGCCGTTGATCGTAATCGATGGTTTTCCGGTCATGGAGACAGATGATAAGCGTGCTAATCTATCCGATATGACTTTCAGTAGCAGCGGCAGCTCAGTTTTGAACAGATACAATCCCGAAGATATAGAAAGCATTACCGTATTGAAAGATGGGGCTGCCACTTCTATCTGGGGGGCTAAAGCGGCAAATGGAGTGATCGTCATCGAAACCAAAAAAGGACGAAATGGTCCGCCGACAATAAACGTGGGTGCCAATTTAAGTGTTTCAGCGCCAGCAGATCTTAATCAGCTGAAAACAATGAACAGTGCACAATATATAGACCTGGAGCGTGAACTTAAAGCTTTAGGTTTTGTGACGGACAATGCGACAAAGCCGAGCTGGTCTCCGTTTAATAGTAATGCTCCTTTTGGCGAAGCACTGGAATGGATGTTTAGGGTTGACCGTGGTACTGCTACGGCTGAACAGCGTGATGCGGCATTAGCCAGGTTATCTGCTATAGATAATAAAAGTCAGATTCGCGATTTGCTTATGCAGCAGGCGGTTTCACAGCAGTATAACCTTTCCATATCGGGCGGGTCTAATAAAAGTACATATTACCTGTCTACCAATTATACAAAAGACATTCCCGTTTTTAAAAAGAATCTGGGTGAAAGCTTTTTCATTAATACCAGCATTACCAATAAATTGTTTAATGACCGGATTAACCTCTCTCTGGGAATGAATTATAATTATTCTTCGAGTGTGAATAACCAGGCAGGCGTAAATGCTATCGGCGGGAATAATATGGGGTTAAGGCCATATGAATTGTTGCAGGATGAGAACGGGAATAACATTTCCCGCTCCATTCGTTTCCGGGATGAAGTGGCAGCAGATTTTGCAAGTAAAGGATACCTGCCATGGACTTATTCAGCACTGGATGATTTAAATGCCACGGATAATGTTTCGCGATCCAACCGCCTTCGCTTTAATATGAACATTGATACGAAGATTGTAGATGGTATTACTTTTGCCATTTCAGGTGCCCTGCAGCGCAATCTGGAAGATACAGAAAACGTAAGTGATCCAAACAGTTATTATGTAAGGAATCTTGTCAACTATGGTACAACTGTGTCAGGCACTACAGGAAAACTGATTTACGGTGTGCCTAATGGTGGAGTACTGGGATTGAGTAATTACGATGGCTGGGAATATAATATCAGGGGACAGGTAAACGTCAATAAAAATATAGGCCGGTTTGCTAACCTGACTTTTCTGGCCGGTACCGAGATGCGCCAGACCAAATATCATTCTTCTACACAGACCCGTTACGGATTTAATGCTGATACCTATTCAAATCTGACTGTTAATCCTACTGTCAACTATGCTACGGTAGATGGTTACTCTTCTAGTTTGGGTAATAGTGATGTGTTGAGGAAGAATATTAACCGGGCGCTGTCTTATTATTCTAATGCTGCATTGTCTTTTGCAGGTAGTAAGTATGTGCTTTCGGGAAGTGTGCGATTTGACGATTTTACCCTGACAGGCGCAGCACGTAACCAGCGGGCTAAACCACTGTGGTCTACAGGTTTTAAATGGAATACACTTTCCGAGAAATTCATGCAAAATGTGAACTGGCTCAGCGGACTTGCGTTCAGGGTTACTTATGGTGTGGGTGGAACACTTCCGCAATCCAGTGGCAATGTAGTTGTGCTCAATACCAGTACAGATAACCTGACCAACGAGCAGACGGCTTATATCTCAAGTCCGGCAAATAACCAGATTTCCTGGGAGAAGGTGAAAACGTTTAATCTTGGAACAGACATTTCAGTTTTCAGAAACCGGTTGTCTTTCAATTTTGATGTATACAATAAAAAAACGGCAGACATATTATATAGCCTGCCTTATAATCCGACTTATGGCTGGACGTATCTTCAGTTTAATAGTGCGAGTATGAAAAGTCATGGTATTGACCTTGGTGTGAAGGCAGAGCTAATTAAACAGCGTGATTATTCGTGGACTACCTTATTCAATTTCTCTTACAACACCAATGAAGTAACTGATGACAGGTTCAAAAAGGTGACCACTTTTAATCTTGTGAGTTCTTCAACACCTACTGTTGGTTTGCCGACAGACTATATGTACGCCTATCGTTGGGCAGGATTAGATGCAAAGGGGCAGTCACAGATCTATAATAAAGCCGGAGAGATCGTTAGTGCTGCCACAGGTAATAATATGATTACGGCAGATGATCTGGTTTATCAGGGCAGAACCACAGCACCGTATTTTGGGGCTTTTAATAACGATTTCAGGTACAGGAATTTCAATTTGGGTGTGCGTATCTCTTATTCAATGGGAAATGTACTGCGCCGTCCGTCAGTGCAGAATTATCCGACTTACACACCTTATAGTGGTACAATCGGATCCCAATCCGATCTTGCAAATCGCTGGAGACAACCAGGTGATGAAGCTATCACAAACGTTCCGGGCCTGCAGTATATCACAGACAACAGTTTGAACAGGTATATCAACTCCGACCTCCTTACCATCAGTGGCAGCTATATTAGGTTACAGCAAATTTCCCTGGGTTATAACGCACCTGCTGACATCCTAAAAGGTACACCTTTCAAATCAGCGAATGTTAGTGGAAGTGTCAGAAATCTGGGATTGATCTGGCGTAAGAATAAAGATGGTGTAGATCCAAGTTATGTATTTACAAACAACTACAATAACCTGCCGCCTGCAAAAGCATTCTTTCTTAGTATTAATGCCTCATTTTAAGCAGAAGGAATTTAGAATTAGCAACAATGGTATCTGCTGATACGATACCATATTAAAAAGATGTTCAAATGAAACAAATAAAATATACTACCTGGGCTTGTGTACTGTTAATTATAATGGGCACATCCTGCAGAAAATATGTAGAGGTAGACCAGTTCAGTTCAAGGACCCTGCGGTATACCTCCGACTATCAGTTGCTCATGAATAATCGCTCCACTTTTGAAAGCAGTTATATCTTGCCTATGATCACCAATGATGATATGGCCACAGTAACGGTTGGCCATCAGAATTCTCTGGGATCTGAACAAAAGGCCGCTTATGTATGGGCAGCGGAATACTATTCCGGAACGCAATCTGATGTAGGATGGAATAATCTTTATAACCAGATATATGTTTGTAATGAGGTTCTTTATGGAGTGATGGGAAGTGAAAGTGGTACAACAGCGGCTAAACTTTCCGTATACGCAGAGGCTCTTGTACAACGCGCTTACGCATACCTATCTTTAGTCAACCAGTACGGCGAGATATATAACCCTGCAACTGCTGCTACACAGATAGGTATACCAATGCCTACCACACCGGATTTGTACCAGCCAATGAACAGAAGTAATCTGCAAGTAGTGTACAGCCAGATCATTAAAGATGTAGAAGAAGCCATTCCCAATCTGCCAAATGTTGGTGCCAATAATGGGCACGTCGCTAAAGTATCTGCCTATGCTTTACTCTCACGCTGCTACCTGTATATGCGTAATTTTCAAAAGGCCGGGGAATATGCAGATCAGGCATTGCTGATCCAGAGTTCACTGAACAACCTGGCAGATTACGTAGGTAAAACGTCCACATTTCCTACAAAACTTAAAGATCCTGAAGTGTTGTTGTCAAAAACTTCAGCGGGGCAGTTCCGTTCAGAAATTAATCCGGAGCTGATTGCACTTTTTGGTACAGGAGATTTGAGACTTACATTATTTACTTCACTGAACTATTCGGGAATTCCGGGCAGAGCTTATATCCGGGGAAACTTCACTTTTGAAGGTATCTATACCGGCTTGAATGTACCGGAGGTATTACTCAACAGAGCGGAAGTTTATGCCCGTGCTGGGGATGTAACCAACACTTTATCATTACTGAACAAATTAAGAAAAGCCCGTTACACTGCTGCTGCTTATCAGGATCTGGTTATTACTGATCCGGCTGCTCTTTTACCAGCAGTAATTAATGAAAGAAGAAGAGAGTTTATGGGAACTGGTTTACGCTGGTTTGATCAGCGCAGACTGAATCTGGATGCTGGCCTGGCAAAGGTGCAGACCAGAACCTTCGCTGGTCAGGATTATACGCTGCCAATTGGTAGTAACCGCTATATCTTTCCTGTAAATCAAACCATATTAGACCTCAATCCAGAAATACAACAAAGCCCAAGATAATGAGGAAACAGTTTTTTACCGCCTTGTTCATCCTGCTGTCCGCCTTAAGTTACGGACAACAGCAATCGAGGCTCAAATTAAGTCCGGCACTACCCGTTGCAGGCAGAGAAATTACGCTAAACTATCAGGCTGCTGGCAGCGATCTGGAATTTAGTGATGCTGTGAAAGCGGCATTGCTGATCTACAGAGATTTTGAGTGGCAGATCGATTCAATTACACTTCAGCAGGTTAAAGGTAGCTGGAGTGGAAAATATACATTACCAGGCGGTTCGGCTTTTATGGCAGTTAAGTTATTCCAGGGAAATCTGGGGCAGCCAGAAGCACAGGACAATCAGGAAGGTCAGGGTTTTTATGCACAGGTGGTATCGGCCAAAGGTAAAAAGGTTCCCGGATCTGCACTGGCAGAAGCTGCGATACTTACGCCGGAATATGGAGGTAACAGGCTGAGATTATTTACTCAGCCTGCAAATAATGCTATAAAAGTAGTTGAACTGCTTAAAAAAGAACAGCAGATTCAGGGGTCTAACTTGCGCAATTATCTGGCGATTTATCTTGATCTTGAAAAAAGGAATCTTCCGGACGCAGAATTTAAAGTGCTGGCCAGCAGTATCCTGAACAAGGTTTTGCAAAATAAAGACCTGACAGAGGACGAGTTTGCCGCTATCAACCGCGCTTATGAAGTATACCTGCAGGATAAAGACAATGCAGCTAAAGTAGCTGCCCGTTTAAAAGCAACTTATCCCAATGGCGGTCAGGCCAGATTCATGGCTTTTCAACAGGCTAGCGCGGTACAAAATCCTGCCGCGCATCAAAAGGCTGCGCTACAGTTTCTGAAAGATTTTCCTATCAGCGAATGGCGTAAAAAACCAGATGGCAGGGGATTTATGTATTACGCTATTTATCGCGGAATAGGTGCTTATTATTTTGATGCAAAAGATTACGAAAATTTTGGAGCAATGTTTTCCGATCTGGATTTCAAAACGGCGAATGAAGTCTATCGCTGGAATGTGATGAAAGCAGCGATGATGAAATTAGCAGCGCCTGAAATTCTTTTTAAACTGAGTCAGAAGATCATTCCTCAATTACTGGAACGTCAGCAGGATGGCTCTTATCATGAGGATTTCAACATTAAAGATGAAGCACAGAAGAATGCGGATGAACAAATGGACAACAGATTGTTCACACACATCTTCCTGGCTGATGTAGTTGGTGCTGACCAGGAGGGGAAAGATTACTTTCCGAAATTATCAGCCAAAGGTTTGTATGGCAATGCTGAATTGAATGAAATCCATCTCCACATCCTTGAAAAGCTCAATGATGAGAAGAACATTGTACCCTTACTGGAAATGAGTGTAAAAAGCAATGCCGTAACACCGGTTATGTTTGCAAAACTTAAAGCCGAATACAGCAAAGGAAATAACAGCAGTGAAAAGGGCTATGACAAATACCTGGCCTCACTAAAATCGCCGGAAGAAATGGCAACGCTGTTAAAACATGTACAAGAGAATATGGTGAACCATCCGCTGATTCCATTCACACTGGAAGATGCTGATGGCAACATGGTTAGTTCTTCCAGCTGGAAAGACAAGATTGTTGTAATCGATTTCTGGGCAACATGGTGCAGACCCTGCATTATGGCCTTTCCGGGTATGCAATTGCTGGTAGACAAATATGCAAAAGACCCTTCAGTAGGTATCTATATGATCGGGACTATGCAAAATGGCGACTACAAAACAAAATCTGTGAATTATGTACGTGAATCTGGTTTCCGTTTCAACCTGCTGCATGATGCAGTCAGTGAAAACGGGGAGCAGAACAAGGTGTTCAGAAGTCTGGTGCCACTGTTTAATTCTTCAGGTATTCCACGCAAAATTATTGTAAAAAATGGCGTAGTAAGGTATAGCTCAGAAGGATATTCCGGCAGTCCCAGTTTATTGATGGATGAGTTGTCAATGGCAATAGAATTATTAAGAGCAGAAAAATAAACATATGAAGAACATAGATAAAATTACCTTATCGATTTTTGCCTCGGCAATAGCTTTGTCTGCGCAGGCACAGATGAATCCCAAATTGAAATTTGACGAAGCATTGAAGGTGATTCAGGAGAATTATGTGGATGAAGTGAAAGACGAGCAGCTGGTTGATGCCGCCATAAAGGCCATGGTAGGCGATCTTGATCCGCATTCTGCTTATATCAGCAGAGAAGAAGCAGAAGCGATGAACCAGGTAATGAGCGGGAGTTTTGCAGGAATAGGTATTAAATTTCTGAAGGTGAACGACAGTACTATTGTAACAGGAGTTAATCCTGACGGACCGGCGGCACGTGGCGGATTAAGGCAGGGCGACCGTATCATTGCAGTAGATGGTAAAACTGTTATCGGTAAAGGACTGAAAAATCAGGATATCATGCTGCTGCTGCGTGGTGAGAAAGGGAAAGCGGTCAAACTTGATGTGACGCGTGAGGGCGTTGAAAAAACGATGGTATTCAACATCATGCGTGAGCAGATTGCAGAACTATCTATTCTGGCCAGTTATATGGTGGATAAAGAGGTCGGTTATATTGCCCTTTCGATTTTTGGCGAATCAACCCGTAGAGAAATGGACGCGGCACTGAAAAAACTGAAGGCAGAGGGCATGAAAAAGCTGATCCTGGACCTGCAGAATAATGGTGGCGGTTATGTAGAGGCGGCCATAGGCGTGGCAGACGAATTTTTGCCGAAAGAATCTGAGGTGTTTTACTCGGTCAACAATAAAGGTGATAAAAACTATTACGGAACAGGTGGTTTTGGTCAGTTTATGTCCGGTAACCTGGTCGTACTCATTGACGAGTCTACCGCCTCATCGAGTGAAATTGTGACGGGTGCCCTTCAGGACCATGACCGGGCAGTAATTGTAGGTCGCCGGAGTTTTGGCAAAGGTCTGATGCAAAAATCATTAGTGCTTACAGACGGATCTGTGCTGCGCATTACCGGTGCACGTTATTATACCCCTTCCGGAAGATCTATTCAGAAGTCCTACGAAAAAGGTAAGGCAGATTATTTTGGCGATTTCAACCGGAGGATGGCTTCGGGAGAACTGAAAGAAGAAGGACATTTCCAGTGGCCTGATTCCCTGAAATATAAAACACTGGTCAATAAGCGCACAGTTTACGGAGGTGGTGGCATCATGCCGGATAAGTTTATTCCTATTGATACCAATGTATACAGTGTATGGCTGGGAAATGTGATGAACAGCGGTGTGCTGACCAGGACAGGATTTAACTATGTGCAGCAGAACAGAGCATCACTCATGAAAAAATATCCTGAGTTCCCGGCATTCAATGCCGCTTTTAAATCGGACGATTTGCTGATAGATGAAGTATTAACCCAGGCTGCGGCTAAGATTAAAGGGATACCCGCAAAAACAGATGCAGGAGCGAGAAAGAGCATTGCGATGGAACTTAAATCTGAGATTGCCGCGCTATTATACATCGGGAATAGTTTTCCATTGCGTGTACGCAATGAAGACAGTGAAAGCTTTCACACCGCATTGAACATTCTGAGAGATGAAACAATGTACAAAAAGCTGCTCAGCGGAACAATAAAAACGACTACCACAAAAAATAGTAAATAATCCAGCATAACTATAAACTAAAAAAATGAAAAGAACAATTCTAGGTATACTTGCAGGTATAGCTCCCTTTTATGTCGCTGCACAAGGTGGATATACCATCAAAGGGCAACTTGGTAAACTAAATAAACCAGCGATGGCATTTCTGCTGGTCAACAGAGATGGGCAGAAGACAATGGATTCGGTCTATCTCGTGAACGGAAAATTTGAATTTAAGGGAACAGTAACATCCACAACAGAAGCACATATCAGGGTAAAACATGATGCAACACCTGATAATCCTGCCAAAAGGAGTTCTTATGATGTGAAACCTTTACTGTTGGCGAATGAAAATTTCAGTATCACAGCCAAAGATTCGATTAAAAATGCTGCCATAACAGGTTCCCCTGTCAATGCAGAAAACGAAAAGGTAACGGCATTTCTTAAACCTATTTATGATAAGTATGAGGCATTAAATGAAGAGTTCAAAGCGCAACCTGAAGCGAAAAAACAAGACCGCAGTTATGTGCAGACACTCGAAGAGCGTGCAAAACTAATTGAAAAGGAGATATTTAATGCAAAGATGGATTATGTGGCAAAAAACCCGGATCAGCATATGGCTTTGATGGCTTTTAATTCAACACTCGGACCAGAATTTGATGCCATAGCGATGCAAAAAGTGTTTATGACTTTAAATGAGAACCTGAGAAATTCATACCTGGGGAAACAAACGGAGGAAAAGATCAAAATTGTGATGAAAACCCAGGAAGGGGTGGAGGCGGCCGATTTTTCACAGCCGGATATTGACGGTAAGATGATAAAATTGTCTGATTACCGTGGAAAGTATGTTTTACTTGACTTCTGGGCATCATGGTGTGCTCCCTGCAGAAGAGAGAACCCAAACCTGATTAAAGCTTATGCAAAATATAAGGGTAAAGGTTTTGAAATCCTTGGCGTGTCACTGGATAAAGCAGCCGATAAGGTAAAATGGCTGAAAGCCATTCAAGACGATAAGCTGACCTGGAAACAAGTGGGCGACATGAAAGGCTGGGATAATGCTGCGGGTATGTTATATGAGGTGAAAGCTATCCCAATGAATTTCCTGATTGATCCTAATGGTAAAATCATTGCAAAATACCTGAGAGGGGAAGAGCTGGATAAAAAACTGGCCGAACTCTTTAAGCTATAAAGTTTTTTCTTTAGGTGTGAAGAAGCCGTCTCCTGAAATTCTGATTTGTTTAAATTGGAATTTCAGGAGACGGCTTCTTATTGTTAAGCTGCTTTAGCAATATAACCGCGATGATCCAAAAGCGTACATGTTTAGTGTTTTTTTGCGGTATCAATATTTGCATTAGTAGCTGGACCACTAGCAACCGTACCGTCAGTACCAGTACTTCCGTTACCATTGCCACCTGTTGTGCCGGTACCTGTACTTGTTGCATTATTTCCAGGGTCAGTTGTACTAATAACACCAGCGGAAGTATCAGCCACAGATGAATCTGTCCTTACAGCTGAACTATCCGTTTGATCTCCACTCTTTTTGTCTGAATTGCATCCCGCAAAAACCATCCCGGTTAGCGCTAAGATTGTTAATAGTTTGAATTTCATTCTTTTATTGATTAGATAAAATTATAAGTCTCTTACCAGATATAAAGACATTCAGGAGAAAAAGGTTTTTATTTTGCTATTTCCTGGCAATCCTGTAAAATTTTCCGCTGTCTGTTACGGCATATAATGCGCCATTTTTACCTACAGCCAAAGCTCTGAAACGCTCACCCTCATCTTTCAGGAGTCTTTCTTCGCCCACGATTTTGTTATTTTTGATGATCAGCCGGGCAATGTGGGTACTGCTCAATCCGCCTACAAACAGGTTACCTTTCCATTCTGATATGACATTACTGTTGTAAAATGCAATTCCCGAAGGAGAAACTACAGGATCCCAGTAATAAGCAGGCTGCTGCATACCCGCCTTTTGCTGGATACCATCTCCTACTTTTTCTCCACTGTATTCTAACCCATAAGTGATTACAGGCCATCCATAATTTCTTCCGGAACGTATGATATTGATTTCATCTCCTCCACGGGGACCAAATTCTGATTCCCATAATTCGCCAGTCTGGGGATGAATAGCCAATCCTTCCGGACTACGTAAGCCGTAGGCATAAATTTCAGGTCTTGCCTTAGCCGTTTTGGCAAAGGGTCCGCCAGGAACGGCTTTCCCGGTTTTTGTAATGTGGATGATCTTGCCAAGCGCAGAGCTGAGCGACTGTGCCTGCATTCGGATATCCGATCCTGAGCGTTCGCCGGTGCTTACAAAAAGGTTTCCGCTTTTATCAAATACAATGCGGGAACCGAACTGCAGACTTCCTTTATAAGCCGGCGTAGCGCGATAAATGACCTGAATGTTTTCTATTTTATCTTCGCTGGCTGACAGTTTACCTTTTGCGATGGCAAGCAATGTGCCTTCAGGAGTCTGCTCTGAGTAATCCCAGTAGACCATCCTGTTGGTCGCGAATTGCGGGTCGACAGCTACATCAAGCAGACCGCCCTGTCCGTCAGCCACTACTGCTGGGAGACCTGTTATCTTCTTTACTATTTTCCCGGCAGGTGTGATGATACACATGGTACCCATCTTCTCGGTAACTAAAAATCGCCCGTCCGGAAGCAGTGAAATGCCCCATGGGTGTTCTAAAGATTTATTCAGCAGGGTAGCCGTAATTGGTGTTTTTGTCCTGACGCCAGCTATCCTTGTCTGCCCGGCAACAGCAGGTTTATAATTGGTATTGGCCGGCTTGGTTTCTACTGGGGCACTGTTTACAGCTTGCGCATAACTGCTGTTAAAGGCAAAGACCGAGGTGAGCAGCGCGACACAGATTGCCGGAGCCTTCTTAGTGGTAGATTGTTTCATGAATTGTATGTTAAATCGATTAATTAAATTTACAGTTTTTTGTCGGGAATGAAAGGGCTGAGCTATTTATTACCATACATCAATGTGGGTTCCGGCAGGGATGAGTAATTTTGTTATATATAAAAATAGAATTATGGAATTAGGTATAGGCATGTTTGGTGATTTATCTTTTGACCCTGCAACAGGGAAACCAAGAGCAGCAAAACTCAAACTACATGAAATTCTGGAACAGATTAAACTGGCAGATGAAGTTGGACTGGATGTTTTTGGTCTTGGTGAACACCACAGGCCTGACTATGCAGTTTCCAGTCCGGAGATTGTTCTGGCAGCGGCAGCGAGTATCACTAAAAATATAAAGTTAACCAGTACTGTGACCGTTTTAAGTTCAGCGGAACCAGTAAAAGTATATCAGGATTTTGCAACTATCGATCTGATTTCTGACGGACGTGCCGAAATAGCAGTTGGTCGCGGAAGTTTTATCGAGTCGTTCCCCTTATTTGGATACAATCTGAAAGATTACGATAAATTATTTGAAGAGAAGCTGGATTTGTTATTGAACATCAATAACAATGAAATAGTGAACTGGAAAGGTGAGCTGCGTGCGCCTTTAGTTAATCAGACCGTATTACCAAGAGCAACCAACAACGGTCAGCTACCTATCTGGATTGCGGTAGGTGGAACACCTGCATCTGTTTTACGCGCTGCCAGGTTAGGAATGCCACTGATTGTCGCCATTATTGGTGGCATGCCCGAACAGTTTCAGCCTTTGATTGAATTTTATAAAGACGAATATGCGAAAGCAGGCCATGATGTAGCTAAAATGCAGATTGGTATCCATTCGCATAGCTTTGTCAGCAATGATGCTGCCGTTACAAACGATTATTACGTGAATTACGCTGCACAAATGAACAGAGTTGGTGCTAGTCGCGGCTGGCCTCCATATTCTAAAATGCAATATAACGCAGGCCGTTCAAAAGAAGGAGCGCTGTTTATAGGTGACGCGGCTGAAGTAACTGATAAAATCCTGTACATGCACGAATTATTTGGCATTACCCGTTTTATCGGTCATATGGATGTAGGTGATCCTTCACATGCAACGATGATGAAGTCTATCGAGGTATTCGGAAAAGAAATTGCTCCTGCAGTGAGAAAAGCTACAGGGGCAAAGCAGCTGGTGTAGCATCAGATTGCCAGGTATATAAAAAAGGGTTTTCGCTTTAAAATGAAAACCCTTTTTTATGTTCTATGTACGATTACAAATCGTATTCCTTTTCTACAAGTGTCATAATCAGCTCTTTTACAGTAACACCTTTCTGCGCACCGAGTATTTTCAGCGCTTTCAGGGCACTTTTTTTAAGCCTCAGCGGATAAGTTACAATTTCCTCCTCAGCAGCGGTGGCGGCCGGTTTGGCAGCATTTGTAACATTCTCTTTTAATGGAGAATTAAACAAGGCAGATACTCCGCCCAGGTTTTTATTGTTATCCTCTATGTCGCCTAAATTCTTCTTTGCCATAACTTATATTTTAACTAAAATTTCATCTACCAGATTTGAATAATCTACCGCACCGTTTGATTCCGGGGCATACTCAAAAACATCTACACCTTTCAGCTGCGCCTCTACCAATGCCACATTGATCCTTACCGAAGTATCGAATAACTTATCATTGAAGTATTTTTTAATACTGCTGGTGATTTGTTCAGTAATTACCCTTCTCGGATTGATCTTGGTGATAAATACCCCACCTATGGTCAGGTTTTCATTGTAGTGTGTGCGTACATCAGAGATGATAGATACCAGTCTGTCTATTCCTCTGTAGGCGAAGTATTCTGCTTCTAAAGGAATCATTACCGTATCGGCTGCCACCAGTGCATTTACCGTTAACATACCCAGTGCCGGTGCGCAATCAATTAATACATAATCATATTTTCCGGCAACGGCTTTCAGCAATCTTTTAAGAATAGTCTCTCTTCCCAATCTGGAAACGAGTTCTATTTCCGCACCCAATAAATCAAGAGAGGAGGGTACAATATCCAGGTATTCTGAAATAGTTTCTACAGGAAGGGCAATATCATCTTTGATACTGTCGTAGATAGACACTTTAACATCTCTTAATCCCAAACCTTCTGTTAAGTTAGACTGAGGATCAATATCAATCAATAATGTTTTTTTCTTCAGCCGCGCTAATCCTGCGCCAATGTTCAGTGTAGATGTTGTTTTTCCGGTTCCCCCTTTATGGTTAATAACAGCTATAATCTTCATCTTAATGTATCTATATATAAAGAGGCAATGATACTCAGGTTTTTTTATATTTAGATATCTTTATACCGATATCGCCTTGATAAAAGATTAACTGCCTTGAATTCAGCTTGAAAAATTAGTTAGGTGTGATGCTGCCTTTGACGAAATCCAGATATAAAGCATGTGTTGCATTATTTTCAACTTTTTGCTTGTTCCATTTTGGTGCACGTTTTAGTGTATTGAGCACTTCCTGGCGGACAGCTTTTGAAAGATGTTCACTAAGGGCAAAGTTGGTCAGGGTGCCATCTTTTTTTACTTTAAAAGAGGCAATGAGGCGACCATTGGTAGAAGCAGGAACCTTACAGTTTTTAACCATGTAGTGATGAAGTGACAACAACTCAGGGTCCACCACAACCATACTGATTTCTCCAAGCAGCATTCCCTGGTTAATATCCGGAATAACAGCTTTAGGAGCCACTTTGCCAAGCGTTGTTTGTGCATTCGCTTTTTCTCCCGCTGCACCTATCCCGATAAATACCATTGCTGCGACAGCCCATTTTTTCCATGTGGAGTTAATCGCAGGTGCTGGAACAGTTAATTGAGTTGCGGAGAATCTACCGCAGATACTGTTGTTGTTTTCTTCCATAATCTGAAGGAAATAGGCAGCTTTCTGATCTGTCAGGTCATATACTTTTTTCTGGCAGTTAGCGCAGAATCTGCCTTCTGCTGCAGGTTGCATATCTTCCCAATTCTGGTTACAGGTAAAACTAAGGCTGGCATTAGTGATTTTATCTTCCATGGTTGTTTATTTGGAAGAGGGATGCAGGATTGCCGGCGATTCCATAACCCGCTTTCATAAAAATTAGCGGATATGATCTGCCTGTCCTGAAAAAGAAATACCCGTAACCGGAAAACAAATTGAAATTATGTCATTTACTTGCATGATCTGTTTTTCTTTATCATATTTGGATGTAGTACAGAATAGTACAGGGAAATTAAACCAGCGCGCTGCAATGAATTTTATCTTTCAAAAGATCAGGGAATTAATTGAGATCAGTTCAGTGTCCAAACATGAACAGCTTATTCAGGGTATACTCAATGCAATTGATGAAAAACTGGTATCAGAAGGCGAGATGCTCCCCTCGGTTAATGCCATGATGCGTGAATTTGGTTTTGCCAGAGAAACCATCGTCAAAGCATATAAGGAACTGATTAGTCGTGGTATCATTAAGTCCACCAACCGCCTGGGTTATTTTGTCGCCATTGAAGATACCGAGCAGCTGCTTAAAGTAGCGCTGGTATTGTTTAATTTCGATTTCTTCCAGGAAAACCTGTACAGAAATTTTAAGGAAGGACTAGGTGAGAATGTGCACCTGGATATCTTTTTTCACCACAATAACATAGAAACCTTCCAAAGTATCATCTCCAGTATCAAGGGAAAATATGGGATGTACGTCATTGCGCCTATACCTCATCCCAAAACCCCTGAACTGGTAAAGTCACTTCCGCTAAATAAATTGCTGATCATCGACAGGTTTGTACAGATCGATGAAGAGGTGTCCTATATCGTTCAGGAATTTGAAGAATCGGCCTACCAGGCTTTCGCGCAACTGGCCGGCAGGATAAAGGAATTTGATGAATTTGTTTTCTTTTTCAAGGCTTCCTCTGCAGAGCCTATAGATGTGCTCAGGGCTTTTAAGCGCTTTGTGAAAGATTTTAAGGTGAATGGTACAGTAAAAACTGCCTATGTTCCGGGATCTGTTAAAGCCGGAAAGGTTTATTTCACCATCAATAATTCGGAGTTATGGGTCATCATCAAAGACACAATGACAAAGAAATTTAAACCTGGTAAAGACGTAGGTATTTTATCACATAATGACGACACTGTTAAAGAAATCATTTCTGATGGAATTACCACATTCTCTGTAGATTTTGGATTGATGGGTAAACTGGCAGCAGAATTTGTACTGAGCAGGCGTAAAACCCAGGAAGTTCTTCCTACATTGTTGCTCAGAAGAAATTCTTTATAAGCTTATCAGTTGAACACCATCGCCATAATCAGTCTGCTGTTATGTACCGTTTTGGTAGGTTTTTTTTCATGGCTGAAAAGCCGCAAGATCAAAATCACCAATACGACTTCTCTGTTTTTAGCAAACCGTAACAATAGTTTCTGGCTCGTTGCAGGATCACTTTTCCTCAGCAACCTGAGCGCTAATCAGTTTATCGGCGAGAATGAATCGGTATATCTAAATAATATGACTATCATAGGCTGGGGAGTAAGTTCTGTGCTGGCCATGTTAGTGGTATCGGAATTTTTAATGCCGGTCTATTTCAGGAGTGGTGTCATTACTACGCCCGATTTTCTGGAAGCACGTTATGACCAAGGGACTAAACGATTGGTGTCGACCGTCTTCTTACTGAGTTATATTGTAAATATGCTGCCGACAGTGCTTTATACCGGTGCGGTGGCATTCAATGGAATGTTCAATATCAATGAGGTATTACATGTAGGTTACTGGCAGGGTATATGGATACTGGTATGGGGAATGGGCATTATTGGCTGTGGTTACTGTATCATGGGTGGCTTAAAGGCCATATCAGTTTCTGATAGTATCCTGAGTTTTGGGATGCTGATCATTGCTGTTATTTTGCCATTATATGGATTGAGATACCTGGGAGAGGGAAGTATTACTGAAGGTATCAGCATCATTGTCTCCAGCAAAACAGCTCATCTCAATGCCATCGGAACAGCTGCGGACGCCGTACCATTTTCTACCATTTTTACCGGGATGCTGATAGTAAATATCTATTACTGGGGTATGGAGCAATACATTGTTCAGCAGTCCTTGTCGGCCAAAAACCTCAGTGAATCCCAAAAAGGTATTGCTCTGGCCTGTGTAGCGAAGTTGTTAAGTCCTTTATTAATCAATGTGCCCGGACTAATTGCTGTCCACCTTTATCCTGATCTGGTCAATACTGCGCAGGTGTTCCCTTTGCTGATAAAAGATGTTTTGCCGGCCGTATTTATCGGGCTGACGGGTAGTGTGATCTTTGGCTCGGCTATTACCGTTTATAATGCGGGCCTCAATAGCAGCAGTACACTTTTTGTATTGAATATTTATAAACCCTGGAAAAGTAAACAGGGGATAAATGTACCTGAGCGCGAACTTGTCAAAACGGCCAAACTTTTTGAAGTCGTCATTTCGCTGCTGGCCATGTTTATCGCCCCCTTCTTCATTTTTGCCGATAAAGGCTTTTATATGTATCTGCAGGAGGTTTCCGGCATTTTTAGCATTCCTATCTTCACCATTATTCTGGTTGGGATGATCACTAAAAAAGTACCCGCAATTGCCGCGAAAGCGGCGATTGTGTTTTATATCTTATGTTATGTCCTCCTGCATTTCCTCTCTCCGGTAAAAATGCACTTCCTGCATCTGATGGCTATTTTATTTATAGTAACGATGGGAATCATGTTACTCATTGGCAAATTGTATCCGATGGCACAGCCCTATGAGCGAGCGAAAAATATGCTGAAGGTGGTCCATCCCTGGAAGTACCGTTATTTTGCGGCAGCCGTGCTGATGATATTGATGGTGCTGGTCTTCCTGATCTTCTCTCCACTGGTACTTGCAAAGGGCTGATTCGCTTTTTTTGCAGGGAACACCATTTTTATTTGCAAATACAAGTAAACTTTCACACCTTTAAATTATAGTATAGAATAGTATAGCTCATTCGTACTCCTTAACCAAATTTAAACCGTTATAAAATGACAGTAATTCATGAACTGGATGGGGGAATTCCGCACGGCATTCTTATCCCGCCTTCTTTGATTTCAACAATCACAAATCATCAAATTCTAATCTTAAATAGTCAATTATGAGAACAGCATTTCTACTCAGAATAATGCTTGTCTGTACTTCGATTTTAATGTTTAACCCCAACTTCCTACAGGCTCAGGTAGCAGATAAAATTGTTACAGGTAAAACAACAGATGAAACCGGCGGGGTATTACCGGGAACAACCATCAAGGTTAAAGGCACAACGATCACTACGGTAAGTAATAATGACGGACAATTCAGTATCAAGGTTCCCGGTGTGGGCGCAGTACTTGTTTTTTCTTTTGTCGGTTATACTCAGCAGGAAGTTGTAGTAGCAAACCAGGCATCAGTAAACGTGCAGTTGAAGCCAAACGAGGCAGGCCGGCAACTCAACGACGTCGTGGTGGTAGGTTACGGAAGTCAGAAAAAAGGGGAGGTAACGGGTGCAATTTCCTCTGTAAAAGGAGAAGAGCTTTCCAAAATGACTGTTGGAACGATCGGATCTGCGCTGCAGGGAAAAGTTTCGGGCGTATCTGTGGTGGCTTCAGGCAGTGGGCCAGGCGCAAATCCGCAGGTTTTCATTCGTGGTATCAGTACTTTCGGTTCAAATGCACCACTGTATGTGGTGGATGGGGTACCGGTAACCGATATAAGCTTTCTTAATCCCAAGAACATTGCCACATTAGATGTGTTGAAAGATGCATCAGCTTCTGCAATCTACGGATCACGGGCTTCTAATGGTGTAATTATCATTACCACGACTTCTGGTACTATGGGTAAAACGATTATCTCGCTGGATGCAGCCACTGGATTTTCCAATGCATTGCGTAAACCCGACATGGCAGGATCTCAGGAATATGCTTCGGTCATGAATACTGCCGCCAGGAATTCAGGTAATCAGCCGGTTTATCCTGATCTGAATGCACTGACCAATTCTACCGACTGGTGGAATCAAGTGACACAAAGAGGAATTACCCAGGACTATAATTTAAGCCTTACCGGCGGATCAGAAAAATTAAACTATTCCAGCAGTATAGGCTATTATAAGGAAAAAGGTTTGGTGAGATCAACAGATTTCAACCGTATCAACTTCCGTTTAAAAACAGAATATAAGGTAAGTTCAAAAATTAAAATAGGGCAGGATATCAATATCTCGGGAACGGGCAGGACACCTTCGCCAAATCCGGGAGGAAGTAATTCCATTTTCCAGAATGCAATTCTTGCAGATCCTATTACGGCTGCCAGAGTTCAGCGTTCGGCTAATCCCTATGACAACTATGGCGGTTCACCAACGGACATTCCCAATTCACTGGCTGTAATTGAAAGGAACTTCCAGAATGCCAAACATACTTACCTGATTGGAAGTATCTATGCGAAGTATGAAATTATACCCGGACTAACATTTGAGCCCCGTTTTAGTATCAACGGAGATTTATATGAATACAATAACTTCTCACCCACGTATAATATTGATGCCGGGGAGTACAGCCTGATCAATTCGGCAAGCAGACAGCATGATATTTCAAAATACTGGAACAATACCAATACGCTGACCTATAAAAAGCAGTTGGGCAATCATAATTTCACAGTATTGGCTGGTTTCACAAATGAGAAATTCATAGATACCAGATTGTTTGCAAGCGGACAGGGAATCCCCTCCAATGATCCGTCCTTACAATATCCTGTAGCGTCTACGGGCGGTTTTAACATCGGTGTAGGTGATGGCGGAAGATTTGATAATGTCCGCACCTTACAATCCTACCTGGGAAGGATCAACTATAGTTATAAAGAAAAATATCTGCTTTCTGTGAGTGTAAGGGCAGATGGGTCTTCAATTTTTGCGCCTAAAAACAGGTGGGGAACCTTCCCGGCCTTTTCCGGCGGATGGGTACTTTCTAAAGAAGGATTCATGAAAAATGCCACATGGGTAGATAACCTGAAACTCAGGGCCGGATACGGTCAGGTAGGTAACCAGGGTGCTGTACCCCTGGGACAGTACGTTTCTAACTTAGGTACTATTTACAGTGCTATGGGCAGTACTGGTGAATCTCAGGTGGGGGTAATCAGAACTTCAGTTTCCAATCCCGATCTTAAATGGGAAACAGTAGAAGATATCGATCTCGGTCTGGATGCCGCTTTCCTGAAAAACAGGTTAACCGTATCGGGTGATTATTTCGTGCGTAATGTGAAAGACATGATCGCTACGCAGACGATTGTGGCCTATGCCGGATATGGCGGAAATTCTCCATGGACCAATGTAGGTACCATGCAGACCAAAGGGTATGAGTTCAGTATCGGTTACCAGGATAAGGCCGGAGATTTCTCTTACGGGATTAATGTAAATGCCACGCATTATACGGCTACGGCACAAAAACTGGCACAGGGAAATGATATCTTTTCTGGTAATACTTCTATTTTCGGAAGAACAAGTTTAACCCGTGAAGGATTCCCTGTGGGGTCATTTTTCGGCTTGCAGACAGACGGTATTTTCCAGAATGCAGGTGAAGTGAGCGCGTATAAAAATGGTGCCGGCACAGTAATTCAGCCGAATGCAGTAGCAGGAGATTTCCGCTTTAAAGATCTGAATGGTGATGGGGTGATTAATTCGTCTGACCGTACTTTTATTGGTAATCCTACACCAAAAATGACCTTCGGACTCAACCTTACGGCAGGGTACAAGAATTTCGATATGACACTGTTCTTTACCGGTAACCTGGGTGGTGATCTGGTCAATGTGCTTAAAGGATTTACCAATTCAGGAAGTAACAACTACAATAAGGTGAGCGGCCTGGAGAACATGGCCTGGAGAGGTGAGGGGACTTCTAATGAGATACCGCGACTTGCTGCTTTTGATACGAACGGAAACTTCTCCCAGTTTAATGATTTTTATGTAGAAAGCGGTTCATTTGCACGACTGAGAAATCTGCAGCTGGGTTATACCATTAATAACATCAATGCGGGTAAGATCAGGGTATTTGCAAGTGCGCAAAATCTGCTGACGATCACCAAGTATAAAGGCCTGGATCCTGAAATTGGTTATGGTACACAATGGACAGATGGTCCGTCTGCACTGAACAGAGGTGTGGATTGGGGTAATTATCCTACATCGAGAACCTTTCTTTTTGGCCTGAACTATACCTTCTAAAATCTAAACTATTCTTTATGAAAAGATATATTATAATGCTGTTTGCTGTAGCCAGCCTCGCAGCAGGATGCAAAAAGTTTCTTGACGAACCCATTATTGGTCGCCAGAACACAGAAAACTATTTTAAAACTGAAGCAGATTGCCAGGCAGCTGTTATCGCCTGTTATTTTGGGGCACATTCCGACCAGTGGTATGAGCTGGACAGGAGCCAGATGATGGGAGATGCATTAAGTGACGATGCTTTTAAAGGAAACTCTATTCCCGGAGATCAGTCGCTGTTCGGCGATATTGCCCGTTATCATTTTGATGCCACCAACGAATGGTTCGGCTTCAGGTGGTCATTGTTATGGAAAGGCATTGGAAACTGTAATTTCGCGATTGAGGGCATTACTACAGCTCCCATCAGCGATGCTGTTAAATCAGGTTTAATTGCACAGGCCAAGTTCCTGCGTGCCTATTGTTATTTTGAACTGGTAAAAAGTTTCGGTGGCGTACCATTAGTGCTTAACGTGCCTGATGCGCAGGCAGTGCTTTCGGTACCAAGATCCAGCAGAGAAGAATGTTTCGCGCAGATTGTTAAGGATTTATCAGATGCCGCTGCGGGTCTTCCTGAACGTTCGGCTCAGGGTGCTGCTGAAATTGGGCGGGCGACTAAAGGCGCGGCGAATGCTTACCTGGCTAAGGCTTATTTATATACAGAGAACTGGGTAGAAGCGCAGAAATATGCAGATCTGGTCATTGCGTCCAACCAGTATCGTCTGGAGACCAGCTTCAGTAATGTATGGAGCATAAAAAACAGAAATGGTGTAGAATCTATCTTTGAATTCCAGTACAATGCAGATCAGACTTTCAATTTAGGCACGGCCTTAACTTCAATTACCCGCAGCAGGGCCGATGGAGGCTGGGGCTTTGATACACCTTCCAGCAATTTGGAACAGGCTTTTGTAAGGGAAAATGATCCAAGGGAAAAATGGACGATCATTAAACAGGGCGATAATGTTGGTCCGGCTACTGCCAACTTTGATTATACCAAATACGATACTAAATTGTCCGAAAATGAGTCCGGCCGTAACACAAGGAAGTTTTACCTGGCACCAGAAGACCGTCCCGCAAATGAAACCTCACATTCGGCATTGAACATTATCCAGATGCGTTATGCCGATCTGCTGCTGATTGATGCTGAAGCGGCCTATCATAATGGGAATACGGGGGTAGCGCTGGCAAGCCTCAACTTAGTAAGAGAAAGAGCTAACCGGCTAAATCCCGGAACAGTATTGCCGAGAACTTCTTCCGGTGTCGCTTTATTAAATGATATCTGGCTGGAGCGCAGACTGGAGCTCGCGATGGAGGGTCACAGGTACTATGACCTGGTCAGACAACACCGTTTGGTACAGGTAATTAAAGATTTTTATACTTATAACAATACCACCAGCACAGATCCTTATGATAAAGGAAATCCTAAAGGGGCAGATGTTGCAGAAAAGCATAACTTGTTCCCGATTCCTCAGCAGGATATAGACCTGTCGAAAGGCGTGTTGAAACAAAACCCAGGTTTTTAAAATTGAAACAGGTCATGCAATGACTGAATTAATACTTACGGATAATGGAGAACTCAACAAAATATAAACTGGCGCGAATACTGATCATTACGATGGTCAGTATTTCGGTTGGTCTTTATCAGTCTGCCCGGGCACAGGAAAAATTCATAGAGGCAGAAGCTGCAACGCTGAGTAATGGCGCGCGAATAGAGGATTGTGCTACTTGCTCGGGAGGACATAAAGTAGCTGCGCTGGGCGATCTGGCAAATGGAAAACTGCAATTTGTGCTGAATGTGCCCCGCAGGGGTTTGTATCCACTGAATGTTTATTTCAGGGTATCTGACGACCGCAGCCTTAACATCTGGGTAAACCAGGAGGCTGTAGCACAGAAAGTCGTTTTCCGTCGTGTTGCCCCGGTAGAGCAATCCAGCGTGCAACAGGTTTTTATGGCTTTAAAAGCAGGGAAGAACACTATATCTTTTGATAACCCTGTAGAAGGAGGACCAGAATTAGACCGGATTGGTTTGATCGCTACTCCTGTAAAAGCATTGAGTTTTAAAGGACTGATAAAAGATAAAAGTGGTCAGCCTGTACCGGGCGTATCGGTACAGCTGAGAGGGAATGCCGAAAGGATGGTCACCACTAATGCTGCTGGTGCATATACGATCAATGATGTGCCTGCAGGGGAATACCTGATCTCTGCTTTTGCCAATGGAAAGTTGTTTTCACCCCATGCCAGGTCTGTCGCGAAAAATGAAGTACCGGCTGCACTGAACTTCACTGCCCAAAACTTTAGGAAGAGTGCTGCGGATGTAAAAAAGCTGAGTAATGGCGGGAACAGGATAGATTATAACATCAAAACGGGAACTGCGGATTTTTATAATAACGACAAGCTGATCCTGGTGAATGCCTATGCGGAAGTACATGTGCCTCAGGTTTTGTCAAGTATGGATTATGCACAGCATATCGTGAAAGAGGAGGACTTTTCCGACCAGCTTGGTCGGGGGAAATTGTTCACTGTAACATCTGCCGGTGCCGGATTACCTGAAATGGTACAGGAATACTGGTTGTATACTAACCAGCGTTTTATGCTGACCCGCGTTTCTGCAAAAGGAGAAAAACAGCTTGAGACCAGGTATATGTCGCCTTTAAAGTCTGAAACATCCCTGCAGGTATTGCCTGCCGGTGAGAATTATTCCTTATTTGTCCCGTTCGACAATGACAAATGGGTACGCTATGTAGCTTTTCCTTTTGATAAAGTAGTGTCCAGTCATGAAGTCTCCGTGTTGTTCAATAAAAAAACAAATCAGGGTTTAGTGATCGGATCTGTAGACCATGATACCTGGAAAACGGGTGTGGTGACGGCTACATCTGGTCATACCTTAAACCGGCTCGAAGCATATGGTGGTTTTACCTATGCTACTTCCCGGGATATCTTAGCCCATGGTAAAATCTCTGGTAACCGGGTGCAATCGCCCAGGATGTTTATCGGTAATTATGCCGACTGGCGGATGGGCATGAACGACTTTGCTAAGGTGAATGCCGGATTACATCACCGGATGAAATGGCCAGGCGGTGCACCTTTCGGCTGGAACAGCTGGGGTAAAATTCAGTTTAACCTTACAGGGCAAAAAGCAGTGGAAGTGTCCGACTTTTTCGCAAAAGAACTGCAACCCAAATCTTTTGAAAATGATGGGGTGAGTTATATCGGGATGGATGCAGGTGCGGAAAACAAGACTGACGAAGAATTGACCGCATTTGTAAATGCCTGTAAAAAGAACAATCAGATTCCGGGTGGATATTACGGACCTTTTGCAGATTGGGGCGGTGATAGCACAAAGGTGATTGAAGGAACTCCCTATACTTATAAAGAACTTTATCTGCGTGCCAATGGCAATAAACAGTATATAGATGGTGCTGCGGCAATCGACCCTACCCATCCCGGTACGCAGGCGCGAATGAAAAAATCGCTGGAAAGGTTTAAGAGGTTAGGGTTCAAATTTATGAAAGTAGATTTCCTTGCACATGCTGCACTGGAATCAGACCATTATTATAATCCAAAAGTAACCACAGGTATACAGGCCTATAATGAAGGGATGAAGTATTTGCGGGAGACTTTGGGCGATAGCATTTATCTGAATCAGGCGATCTCCCCTGTATTTCCGGCCGATTATGCACAGTCGCGCCGCATTGCATGTGATGTGTTTGGCGATACCGAAAAGATTGAATACGCCATGAATGCATTGACCTATGGCTGGTGGCTTACGGACGTATATTTATACAATGATGCCGATCACGTGGTTCTGGAAGGACATTCAGAAGCCGAAAACAGGTCGCGGGTAAGCTCCTCAGTAACCACTGGAATCTTTATTGCTGGTGATGATTTCAGTGCTGCCGGTACTGCTGAGGCGAAAGCAAAAGGAATTAAGTTTTTAACCAATGCTGCTATCAATGATATTGCCCGTTCCGGTAAATCTTTCGAGCCTGTCTATGCTGCCAGTGGTGGTAAAGCCGCAGATGCCTTTTTCAGGAAAGATGAGCAGTATCTGTATGTTGCCTTATTCAATTATGGCAGTGCTGCACAGCAATTTCAGCTTCCGGTTGCTGCGATAAGAGCTGCGGAGTTAAAGAACGGTGCTTATACGGAACTTTGGACCGGTGAAAAAGGTGTTGCCGGCGATTTGATACAACTAACTATTCCGGCAGCGGATGCACGCATACTGCGGTTTGATCTGTCAGGAAAATAAAATATATTACACTTCAATTTCTAAACTATGAAATACAATCTACGCTCCACTTTATTCAGGTTGCTGCTCTTAATTGCCCTGGTCTCCGGATCCTCATGGGTATTAAAAGCGAAGGATAAAAAGCCTTTGGTCATTCCATTGGAATCTAAAAATAATGCACTTGCCTTACAGGTAAATGCAAACGGAGATCTGGCAATGATCTACTTTGGGAAAAAGTTAGCTGATGTAAACGAGTACGCAGCAGTGCCGGGTGCTTATAAACAAACGAGCGACTATACCGGAGAGCTCAACGCTGCCTATTCCTCATCGGGATCAAGGAACCTGGTAGAACCTGCAATTACTGTCACCCATGCAGATGGAGATAATTCACTGGCCCTTAAATATGTGAACCATACGCTGACTGATGTTAAAGCCGGTGTGAAATTGTTAAAAGTGCAGCTTAAGGATCCTGCTTATCCATTTGAAGTAACGCTTTATTATCAGGTGTTTACCAATGAAGATGTGATAGAACAATGGAGTGAGATCCGCCACCAGGAGAAAGGAAATGTGGTATTACACAAATTCGCTTCTGCCAATCTGCATTTGAAAGGAAAGGAATTCTGGTTAAAACAATATCATGGCGACTGGGCAAAAGAGATGCAGCCAGAGGAAGCTAAACTGACACATGGTATCAAAACGCTTGACAGTAAATTGGGTACACGCGCGAACCTGTTCCAGCCCTCTGTATTTATGATCTCCATGGATAAACCCGCTACAGAGGATGAAGGCAGCGTATTATATGGTGCACTTGAATATAGCGGCAATTTCCGTGTAGACCTGGAGGTAGACTACCAGGATAACCTGCGCATCATTGCCGGAATCAATAATTATGCTTCTCCTTATACGCTGAAGGCAAATGAAGTGTTTACCACACCTGCATTTTTATATACTTTTTCCGATCAGGGAAAAGGTGCGGCCAGTCGTAAATTGCAAAACTGGGCAAGGGATTACAAATTGCTGGATGGTAAAGGAAACAGGCTAACCTTACTGAATAACTGGGAGGCGACTTACTTCGACTTCAATGAGAGCAAGCTTGCAGAACTGTTGAAAGATACCAAAAGGCTTGGTGTAGATTTATTCCTGCTGGATGATGGCTGGTTCGCCAATAAATATCCAAGAAATGGTGATACACAGGGCTTGGGCGACTGGGCAGAAAACAAACAGAAACTACCAAACGGGATTTCTTCACTGGTTAAAGAAGCAAAAAACAATGAAGTAAAATTCGGTATCTGGATTGAACCCGAAATGGTGAGTCCGAAAAGTGAACTGTATGAAAAACATCCTGACTGGGTAGTTAAAGAAGATAAAAGAGAAGAGTATTATTTCAGAAACCAGCTGGTGCTGGATTTGAGTAATGCAAAAGTGCAGGACTTTGTATATGGTGTAGTGGATGGTTTGTTTACTAAAAATCCTGATCTTGCTTATATCAAATGGGATTGCAATG
Organism: Pedobacter sp. MR2016-24; assembly: GCF_026239655.1. GTDB lineage: Bacteria > Bacteroidota > Bacteroidia > Sphingobacteriales > Sphingobacteriaceae > Pedobacter. The sequence goes on from NZ_JAPIVO010000002.1 coordinate 507,024, forward strand.
CAGTGATTTACAATGCACATTCTGCAACGCTGAAAAATCAATCCCATTTCTATATCGAATACATGCGCGGTCTCTATAAGGTCTTAGAACGCATCCGTAAAAAATATCCCACTGTCCCAATGATGTTATGCTCGGGCGGCGGTGGCAGGGTAGATTATGCAGCTTTGCAGTATTTTACGGAATACTGGCCAAGTGATAATACAGATCCTGTGGAGCGTATTTTTATACAATGGGAGTATTCTTATTTTTATCCAGCTATCAGCAGTTCCAATCACGTAACAGATTGGGGTAAACAGCCTATTAAATTCCGCACGGATGTGGCCATGATGGGTAAATTAGGATTTGATATTGTGGTCAGTAAACTCGGAGAGCATGAGCTTCAATTTTGTAAAGATGCCATATCAACTTATAACAAACTGAAACCTGTCATCTATCAGGGAGATCAGTACCGACTGGCCAACCCTAAAGAGGGCAATGTTGCTGCTATGTTATATGTGGACAAGGAAAAAGCTAAGGGTGTACTATTCAATTACCTGGTCAGCAGCCGATATGATGAGGGGAGCAAATTGCCTATAAAATTAAAGGGACTTGATCCTTCAAAAAAATACAAATTTAAGGAGGTGAATGTTTATCCTGGCACAAGTTCGTCTATTGATGAGGGAGCTGTGTACTCGGGCGACTTCCTGATGAAAATCGGATTTAATCCGCAATTGAGTCTAAGCAGGACAAGTGTTGTGCTCCAAATTGAAGAGGCAAGATAGGTTCGCAGCGCTCTTTAATAAAATATGCTGATGTATGCTTAAGAAAGCCGTTTCCAGATCTGGAGCGGCTTTCTCTATTATTTTCCCACTCTCAATAAAACAGGGAAGGTAATTTCTTTTTTAACATCTGCTCCCCAGGCCGTTTTTAAGTCGGGCATAACCAGTTCCAAAGGATTTTTACCATTCGCTTTGATATAATGCTGCAAAGAAGACCATGTATTCAGGTAACCAATCAGCTCATCAAAATTCCAGGTCGTTTTTATAGCGAAGTCAGGCGTAGTTATTTCTTCAAAAGGGAAGGGGATGGTCTCATATTCTTCTTCAATATACACCCTTTCTTTATCCCAGTATTCCCCTAAAATCTCTTCATAAAGCACATCGATTACCTGATCTACTTTCTCATCTACCTGCATAATACCGTAACCAATTGCGGCAAAAATTCCTCCCGGTTTTAATGTCCTTTTCACTTCCAGGTAAAAAGCATCAAACTGGAACCAATGGATGGCCTGTGCAACGGTAATCAGATCGAAAACATGATCGCCAAAAGAGCTTCGCTCTGAAGGTTCTACCAGGTATGAAATATTATCCTGTTGCACTGCATGTTTCAATTGATTTTCGCTGATGTCAGTTCCGAAAACCTGTTTGAAATGGTTTGCCAGCTCCCGGGCTACCTGTCCGTTTCCTGTTGCGCAGTCCCAGGCTGTGTTTTTTTCTGCGACCAGTGACAGGAGGAAATCATATAATTCTTGTGGATAGGTAGGTCTGAACTGGGCATATGCGGCTGACTGTGTTGAAAAATTATCCTTCATAGGGTTAAGTTCTGAGATGAAAAAGGCTGTGAAACCATGGTATTGTAACGCAAATCGTTTATGTTTGTTTCAATAGCATATGATCTTATACCAGCAATGCTACATTGATCAACCATAGGATATTATTCTTTCTTCATTACAAAAGTACCACCACCTTGCTGTAAGGTCATTTCTTTTTTTGCAGGATCAAAAATCAATACTACACCAGCTGCTGCAAATTTAAACTCATTCACTTTAACCGCTTCCAGTGGAAAGGCAGGCTGACCGGTTGCCTGTCCCATTAATACAGCGTCTTTTTTGGTAATCGTGATTTTAACCGGCAGCTGAGCAGTAGCATATGTTCCCAGATAAGGATCCAGGTCTTCTGTTTTGAGTGTTAAGGAGCTGGACGTAAATGGACTAGTGGAGATCACGTAAGGTTTGTTGAAGAGAATACTCAAAAAGCCTATTGCAACGTCGTTAAGATTCGTATTTACGCCATTTGCTAAATAGGCGAAGGCTACTTTGTCTTCCGGGAAATAAGCCGTTTGTGATCTGAAGCCGTCGATTCCTCCATTATGACCATAGGTAGTTCTTTCATAAAACGGGAAAGAGAATAAAGGCATTCCATAGCCACCATTGATTGTTTTCATTGTATTCAGGCTGGTTTCTTTTACCAGTTTACCCGCAAACAGGGCATTCATAAAGCTGGTCAGGTCGGCCGCGGTGGAAACAACAGCACCTGCACCACCCGGAATACTCATATCCGTTTCTGTATCTGGTTGCCAGCTTCCCTGCCAGTTGTATGACATCGCCTCATTAGCTGAAGGATTTATTTTGCCACCATAGTAGGTATCTTTCAAACCTATTTTATCCGTGATTCTGCTTTTCAGCGCCGCGGCATAAGGCTTCTTGTCTAACTTCTCGATAATAAAACCTAACAAAATGAAGTTGGTGTTGCTGTATTCATGTTTAGCACCTGGTTCAAATACCGGTTTTGCAGCTTTAAAACTAGCCAGCATCTCTGCCTGAGATGTTTTCCTGCTCAGTTTCGATGTATAAGTAGTATCATTCGTGAAATTGAAAATGCCACTGCTGTGGTTCAGCATTTGTCCGATATTAATTTTATCAGCATTAGGTACAGTGGGGAAATAATCAGCCAGTGAGGTAGTCAATTTTAACTTTCCTTCTTCAATTAACTGAAAGATCATAGCACCTGTAAATATCTTGGTGATTGATCCCACCCGGTAGCGGGTTTGAGGATTGGCAGCTGTCTTTTGTGTTGCACCTATTTCACTGTATCCAATCGCTTTACTATAGATCAGCTGCCCATTTTTAGAAATGGCAATACTCATCATCGCCTTGTTGTTGGCTTGCAGCACATCAAACAGACTGTCCATTTTTGCCTTATTGAAAGTTTTGTCGGTATTACCTTGCGCAAAGGTAGTTTTAGCAGATAATCCGCATAAGAGTATGAATAATAGTAGTTTATGCATGTTCTTTGGTTTTCTATTGGAGCGTCGCTATTCTCAGTTGTTACGAGAAGCGTAAAATAAATTTTCCAGGAAGAAAAAACACGTCTTTATAAAGGTGAAGGGGCGTTTCCTTTTTTCTTCTCTTCAATCCAGAGCGACATATATTTTGTACTATTCGCCGTATGGTGCTGCAAAATCTGTCCGAAAAAGTTGTGTTGCCGGTGGGCAGTTAAATTCAGCGAAAAAGTTGTCAGTTTTTCAATAAACTGACGGCCAAATCCAGATTGTCCATAGCGCTCATTATTGATTTTTATACCATTTTCCTGCGCTTTCAACCATAAATCCTTGTCCTTGTACAGTTTCACCGCCTGAGCGATAAAAGATGCTGTGTCATCCTCAATTGCACCGTTCCAGTTCAGCTGCCCGTGCATGGCTTCTGCACCTATAGCTGTAGTAACTGCAGGGGTGCCTGTTTGCATCGCATCTATAAACTTCCCTTTTACACCTGCGCCAAATCTGATAGGTGCAAGTAATATTCTATGCTTTGCAATTTTTTCCTTTGCATCTTCAGCACGTCCAAGCACAAGAAACCCCTCTTTACTATTGTGTAATTGCGTTACCTTTTGTGTGGTATATGCACCGTAAATATAAAGTTGAACATCAGGTAGCCGCTTTCTTAATACAGGCCATATTTCTGCTTTTAATCTTTTGACGGTATCCCAGTTCGGTTCATGCAAAAAGTTACCAATAAATACGAAACCTTCACGCTCATCAAAACTTCTCCAATTCAGTCTATTTTCTTCTGTGATTTCGTTTTCCAGGAAGGGAAGGTAATAGATTAGCGATGTATCTACGCGGAACTGATTTTGCAGGATTTCCATTTCTATTTCCGAAATAATCAATGATAAATCACATCTTAATATGGAGGCGATTTCCCTCTTTGCCATATCAGTAAAAAGATCAGCAGCTTTTAACGTGTCGCCCGACTTGATGGCTATTTGTCTTGCATGACGTAAACAATGGAGGTCCTCCGTATCCAAAATACGTAGTGCATCCGGGCATTCCTGCTGTACCCTCCATCCGTACTGTTCTTCCACCATATAGCGGTCAAACATGACTATTTGAGGATTGATTTCTTGTAAAAATAGGTTGAAGCTGCTATCGTTTAGCCTGATTTGTTGTGCTGTTACTCCTAAGCGCTGCAGGTTATAACTGTATTCGCCTTTCGCGGCAGCAGAAGCAAAACAAACCTCATATCCTGCACTAAGGAACAAATTGATCAGCTGGATAACTCTTGTGCCCGCTGCCGATGACAATGGCTCCGGCCACACTAATCCGATAATCAATACTTTTCCTTTGTCCATGCTCCTTAAATTTACGCAAAATAGAGGTTTTTAAGTCAGAATCTCCAATCGCGATGATTATTGCTGGTTAACAAGCTGATTATGCTTAAATTTGGCGATAAGAATTACATCATCACATGCTTGGATTAAAATTACTGACAGACCCGCGTTGGGCAAATATTGCTGAATCAAATTTAGAAGAGATCTTAACCGACCATGCCTGGTGTGAGCAAAAAGCAGCAACAAACGCCATTACGCTGATCACCAATAATTCCGAGCACATGGACCTGGTGGAAGAGTTAACTGCTATTGCCATTGAGGAAATGCAGCATTTTCAAATGGTGGTAGAAATTATCAAACAACGTGGTTATACTTTAGGGCGTGAGCGTAAAGATGATTATGTGGGACGTCTGGTTAAGTTCAGCCGTAGAGACGGCAGCAGGAACTCTGCTTTTATAGACCGTCTTTTATTCGCTGCAATGATCGAGGCCAGAAGCTGTGAACGTTTCCGCGTATTATCGCAGAACATCAAAGATGAGGAACTGGCTAAATTTTATCATGACCTGATGGTTTCTGAAGCTGGCCATTACACTACCTTTCTAAACTTTGCACGTAAATATACGATCGATATCGATGTAGATAAACGATGGAAAGAATGGCTGGAGTTTGAAGGTGAACTGATTCAGAGTTTTGGAAACAAAGAAGCCATTCACGGCTAAGGCTGCTTTAAACGCCGAATCTATTTTGCTTTACGTGCTGCTTTGAGTTTTGTATCAATCAGCTCCGTAAGTGCGGCAAATTCCTTTTCGCTGTAACCTATTGATTGATAGATGATTTTACCGTTTTGGTCAATCAATACGTTTCTGGGGATAGACTGGGTGGCAAACTTGCTGAAAATACCACGGTTCAGGTCTGGCAATATAGGAAAAGTGAATCCTTTTTTAGCTTTAAATGGAGTTAATTTATCCCAGCCTTCTTCTCTTCCAAATACAAAGAGGGCAAAGTCAGGGTTGTTCTTGTGTTTGTCCCAGATCTGTTTCTGCATCACCGGAAGTTCAATGTTACAAGGAGGGCACCAGGTAGCAAACAAGTTGATCAATATGAGTTTTCCTTTGTAGTCGCTGATATTTACAGTTTTCCCTTTTTCAGTCTCAAATGAAAACTGTGGAACCTGATCACCGATTTTAGTTAAGGTAGCTGCATCATCCTGTGCAAAGCTTGCTAATGGCAATAAAAATAAGAGAAATAAGAGGTGAGACAGTTTCATAACAGCAGTATTTTGATTAAGACAATATATGATTTTTTCGGAAATCTTTAGACTGATATGAAATAATAAATGTTATAGAGATACCTTAATATTTCTAGTTATTATTAGTTATCGACTGATTATTTTACCGGCCACTTTCCATAATAAGCAATTGCCTTATAATTTCCGTTTACGCGTCCAAACACAAAGCCAAAAAAACTTTCTGCCTGGGTACCAGTTTCCTGATATTGTAAATAAGCTTCATACAATGTGCTGCCGGGATCAGTTACCTTCTGTAGGGTCTGATAATATAACTCATCCGGATGTTTGTTGATCTCTACGAGGCTGTCTGCAGGAAATCCAGGAATCAGGCGTAATACATCGGCATTAAATACCGCGCTGCGGTATTGACCGAATGCTGACTGCTCAATTTCACCCGAGGGTTTGCCCATGCTGGTCTCCGTCTCTTCATTACCGGTGTAAAAAGGAAAGTTTAACAGGCCTGGCAGCTGCGCAGCCTGATTGTTCTTTACCTGTTGTTTGAAATGCTCAAAAAAAGCAGTAAAATCCTCCTCGTCATTGATAAAAGCAGCAGCAGGTTTTTCTTTGGGAACCACCGCTGTAATATCTGACTTTTCGTTCTTTACCGCATTTGTAGTACATCCCGAATATAACAGCGTCAGCATCAATAAAGCCACCACAATTCTTTCCCTTTTTATTAACAACTGATTCATGATTTTTATCCGTTTAAGCGCTTTTACCTCTCTGATTGCAGCAAATTTACAAGAATTCCTTTACCTGTGTACCTCATCAGGTCAATATCGTGGCAGATTGTTTGTATATTGTTAAAACGTAATTTTTATGGTATGCAGAAGCAATATTCAACGGTATTTTTATGGTCTATTATTGTCGCCCTCGGGGGACTGCTATTCGGTTTTGATACTGCCGTCATATCGGGGGTAGAGAAAACCATTCAGCAACTCTTCCAATTGTCGCCCTTCTGGCAAGGGTTCACCATCTCTTCTGCCTTAATTGGAACGGTAATCGGGGCCTTATTCTCTGGTAGCCCGGCAGATAAATATGGTAGGAAGCCAATGTTATTCCTTACAGGAGCACTATTCGGACTTTCTGCGATAGCGAGTGCACTGGTTACCAACCTGCCGCTGTTTATTATCTTTCGTTTTATCGGAGGTCTGGCCATCGGCGCTTCATCTGTCATTGCACCCATGTATATCTCTGAAATTTCGCCGGCCAGTGTAAGGGGCAGAATGACTGCTCTTTTTCAGTTTAATGTCATCACCGGTATTTTACTCGCCTATGTATCGAACTACTTCCTGCGTGACATAGCCGGAGAGGATTCCTGGAGGTATATGCTCGGCGTAGGAAGTGTGCCTTCCGTGGTTTTCTTCTTCCTGCTTTTCCTGGTACCCGAAAGTCCGAGATTTTTAATCAAATCCGGTAAAACAGCTGAAGCTAAAAATGTGCTGGAAAGGTCTGGTGTACCCTTTGTGGACAAGGAAATTGAGGAAATAGAACGCAGTATGCAGCAAAAAAAAGAGAACCTTTTCTCTATGCGTTTTATCAAGCCAATTTCGATTGCGTTCCTCGTTGCGATGTTCAACCAGTTCTCTGGTATCAATGCCATACTCTATTATGCGCCACGAATATTTGAACTTTCTGGTGTTTCTGCTGCCGATGCCTATCTTCAGCCCATACTGATCGGAATTACGAATGGTATTTTTACCATGGTCGGGCTGGTGATTATCGATAAGGTAGGGAGAAAAAAACTGCTCATTGCCGGCTCTGTTGGCATGACGGTTTGCCTAGGACTGGTCGCCCGTTCCTTTTATATGCAGGATTTTGAAGGATATGGATTACTGATCTTTCTGATGGGTTATATTATGTTCTTTGCTTTTTCTACAGGTGCTGTGATCTGGGTACTCATCTCTGAGGTTTTCCCGAACAGCGTCAGGGGACAGGGGCAATCGCTGGGGAGTTTCACACACTGGTTTTTTGCAACAATCATCACTTTCCTGTTTCCGGTTGTAGTTGGAGATTCACCAATAGGCGGCGGATATGCATTTACTTTTTTTGCCGTGATGATGATCGTTCAGGCCATTGTGGTATGGAAATACTTCCCGGAAACTAAAGGGCGCACGCTGGAGGAAATCAGCGATGAGCTGGTAGCAAAAGAATAACAGGGATATCAATAAGCATTTATTTAATTAGGTTCTAATGAATAACAGAAGAGATTTTATAAAGACAACTGGTTTAATAGCGGGCGCTGCCCTGATAGGAGGAGAGAACTTATTTGCTGCGGAGAGGAGTAAGTTATCCGGCAAAGGGCGACTGGTATTGCGTTATAAACCCTATACACTTGATCTTAAACACGCCTTTACTTTATCTACTAGCTCAAGGACCACTACACCGGTAGTATTAACTGAAATAGAATATGAGGGCATAACTGGATACGGAGAGGCATCCATGCCACCTTATTTGGGAGAATCTCACGAAACAGTGCAGCGGTTTTTGTCGAAAGTAGACCTGTCAAAGTTTGATGATCCTTTCGACATGGAAAATATCCTGAATTATATAGACTCAATAGCTCCGGATAATCGCGCGGCGAAAGCCTCGGTAGACATTGCCCTGCATGATCTGGTAGGCAAGATCATGAAACAGCCATGGTATAAAATATGGGGTTACGATCCCACTAAAACGCCGGATACTTCTTTCACCATAGGTATTGATACCGAGGAGATGATCCGTCAGAAAGTGAAAGAAGCAGATCCCTATTTATTGTTAAAGGTGAAATTAGGAAGGGATACGGATAAGATGATGATCAATACCATCAGACAGGTAACTGATAAACCGATCTGCGTGGATATTAACCAGGGCTGGAAAGACAAACAGTTTGCGCTCGATATGGCCTTCTGGCTAAAAGAGAAAGGTGTGATCTTTTTAGAACAGCCGATGCCCAAAGAGCAGGTGGATGACAATGCATGGTTAACGGAACATAGTCCGCTGCCTACCATAGGTGATGAAGCTGTACAGCGCCTGGGTGATGTATTGAAAGCTTATAAGGTCTATAATGGTATTAATATTAAACTGATGAAGTCTACAGGTATGCGTGAGGCACATAAAATGCTGACCCTTGCCAGAGCGCTGGATATGAAAGTGATGATTGGCTGTATGACAGAGACTTCATGTGCCATTTCTGCTGCCGCACAGCTGGCGCCTATGACCGACTGGGCGGATCTGGATGGTGCCTTGCTGATTAAAAATGACGTGTACAAAGGGATGCAGATTGTGAAGGGCAAAGTCACCCTGAATGACTTGCCCGGGATCGGTATCAAAAAGATATGATTTAAAGATAGCCTGAATTCAATCCGGCTATCTTTAATTACCTTCCGCTGTTCCTTTTTTCCAATAGGCATAAGCAGCAAGTTCTTCTCGTTGAATACCCGTTTCAGTAAAATAGGTTCTTAAATTTTTAATTACGCTGGCTTCTGCTGCCGTGAACACATACCTGCTTTTAGTTGCCGGCAAAATCACATTCGCTACAGCTTCCAGCATCCGGTCTGTATGTCCTTCACCATAGATCCACTTGATTTGAACTTTAGAAGGTGTTTGCAACGGTAAAATATCTTCTTCCCCGGTCACCTGTATGATTGCTGTGCCCTCTGCTGTCGCAGGAAGTGTTTCCAGTATGACACTGATTACAGGTAAGGCCGTATGATCGCCCGCTAAAAGATACCAATCCACTGCAGGATATAATGCTGCGCTTTTATCTTTCATCCCAATTTCAATCACATCTCCTTTTACGGCATTGATGGCCCAGGCAGAAGCTGGTCCTTCATCGCCATGCGCAACAAAATCAACCCACATTTCACCCGCATCCAGATCCAGCGCCCTGAGCGTATAGGTTCTTCTGATCATCGGTGCATCAGGATCTTGCCCGGGAATAAAAATTTTGTTGTTCATCCCTATCGTAACATGTGCAAACTCCTGCAATGCTTCCCCTTCCAGCACTACCCTGATATAGTGCGGTGTTAAATATTCTTTTCGTTTTACACTGAATCTCCCTCGGATTACTGCTGGTTTATTATTTGTCTCTTCCATTTGTATTGTTATTTAATAATTGCAAAGGTTCACAATCAGACAGGTATGAAACAGGTATATTTTCACTATTTTTGAGTATAATTTAATTATGCGGCAGGATAAACAGTTTGAATCCCTTGTAGTTGTAGAACATCGTGTAGAAAAGCTCGAGAAAATCATTCACCTGCACAATTACTATGAATTTATATTTATTAAATCGGGCGCAGGCAATCATTATTTAAACGATGAGCTGACTACGTTTACTGCCGGCAACCTGTTTTTTATTAGTCCGCGTGACAGACATTCTTTAGAAATAGATGAGCCCGCTACCCTCATCAGCATCAGGTTTAATGAATATGCGAAGGGGAGAATAAAAGCATTGCAGAAGAAATGGAAAGGTGAGTTCTCCAGCTTGAAAAAGGGAAGGTCGCAGTTGAACATTAAAGTCAGTTTCTCTGAAAAAGATGTGCAGGTGGCCGCAGCTATTTTCAATCTGCTCAGCACGCTTAAAAATGATATTCTCAGTAATGAGGCCATTATTTATTTGCAGTTGATTGCCCTGGTATCCCTGATCGAAAGAAATCTTTCTTATGGAAATGATACCGTTACACAACTGCAACCACCGACCGTACGTGAAAAATCTGAATCATTACTGGCTTATATCCACAGGCATATATCCCGACCGGAGATGCTGACCGCCGCTAAAATCGCCGCCCATCACGGATGCTCTGTAAACTATATAGGTTTATATTTTAAGAATAAGATCGGAATGAATCTTCAGGCATATGTAAACCAGTGCAGGCAAACTATTATTGGAAGAAAACTCCTTAGCAGCGATGTGACGATTGCAGAACTGGTAGCCGGATTTGGTTTTACTGATGCCAGTCATTTTAATAAAAGCTTTAAAAGATATTGGGGAATGAGCGTTTCTGCCTATCGCTTAACCCATCAGCAGGCATAGATTTATAGTGATACAGGTATCTTTAATTAAAGGTATCAATATGTTTTTATATCTATACAAAGATTCAGTATCCCCTTCGTAAAACCGCTGTGAGCAATCTTCTATATTTAAATGTCTCAAATATGAGAAATTGTTCATAGTTTTGTGAATATGTTACAAGACACGCAGCAGAAGATTATAGACAGCGCCATTATCATTTTTAATGATGATTTCTCCGCACCAATAGAGAAGGTAGCAGATAGGGCAGAAGTTACCCGCCGCACGTTACACCGTTACTTTGGCGAACGCAAAGATTTACTTTTGGCCTGTCAGCTCGAAATGCAGAAAACCTGCAGGGCGGGAATGTTAACCGCTTTTGAAAGCTCTCCCGATCTACTCGTAAAGCTGGAACAGATGCTCTATGCCTGTATAGACTGTGGTTCCAAGTATTCTTTTTTGAATAAACTGCACAACCAGCAGGGGCATATACACGATCATGAAAATGAGGAGTGTGTAAAATATGATCATTCATTTGGACTGATTACTACTGTCATATCCGGCTTGCAGGAGGAAGGTTTAGTGAGTCGACAATTGACCGTGGAATGGATGACCTCCCTTTTTACAGGTATCATACGTTCAACAATCGATGCTTTAACATCCGGTACTGTCGCCAGTGCCAGTATCAAAAAATTCGCCTGGTTTTCATTTAGTAAAGGAATAGGAGCATAAACATGAATAAAGAAAATACAACATTCGACGTAGTCATTATTGGCGGTAGTTATGCAGGCTTATCCGCTGCAATGGCCTTGGGTCGTGCCCTCAGAAATGTGCTGGTGATAGACAGTGGTAAACCTTGCAACGCGCAAACACCGCATTCACATAATTTCATCACTCAGGATGGGGAAGCGCCGGCTGCGATAGCTGCCAAAGCAAAAGAACAGGTAATGCAGTATCCCACTGTTCAGTTTTTAAACGATACCGCTGTTGCGGTGACTGGAGAAAATTCCAATTTTAGCGTTAGCACCAGCGCCGGACTGACCATACATGCCAAAAAGCTATTATTCGCCACAGGTGTGAAAGATATTATGCCAGCTATTGAGGGTTTTGCTGCCTGCTGGGGAATCTCTGTCATTCACTGTCCTTACTGCCATGGTTATGAATATAAAAGTCAGCCTACGGGAATCCTGATGAATGGTGATATGGCGATAGATATGGCAGAGCTTATAGAGAACTGGACCAGTCAGCTCACCATTTTTACCAATGGAAAATCTATTATCTCTAACTCCAGGCTGGAGCAGTTTTTAACGTTAAGCCAGGTTCAGGTGGTAGAAAAAGAGATCAGGAGCTTTCAGCATATCGGGGGACAACTGCAATATATCGAATTTACAGATGGGTCTATCCAAACACTGGATGCGCTCTATGCGCGACCAGCTTTTATACAGCAGAGCAACATTCCCGAACTGCTCGGCTGTCGCTTTACGGAAGCCGGATATCTTGTCGTTAATGATATGCAGCAAACCAATATCCCGGGAGTATATGCTGCTGGTGATAATATCACGATGCGCAGAGCTGTTTCTGGCGCTGTAGCCACCGGAGGTTTTGCAGGAGCGATCATCAATCATGAATTGATAGCCGATAAATTCGGCAGGCATTAATAAACTGATCAACGGTAGCAGGAGTCCCAATTTAAATGACTGCTAAACAAAATCGATTATAATGAGTTTAAACAGTAGTATTATATTATGGAATGGACTCAGATATTTTTTAAGGGGGTAGACCTCAGTTTGGCAGTAGAAGTTGTCGCGCGTACGTTAATCATGTTCGCATTGATCCTGATTGTATTGCGTGCCACAGGCAAAAGAGGGGTAAGGCAGCTGTCTCTATTCGAGGTAGCTATTATTATCGGGTTAGGGTCAGCTGCGGGCGACCCTATGTTCAATCCCGATGAGCCCATCCTGCCAGCCATTATCGTATTTATAGTGATTTGCGCTTTTTATCGCCTGATGACCTGGCTGGCTTCAAAAAGTGAAAAGTTTGAAGTTCTGGTAGAAGGAAAGGCACTATATATTATCGAAGATGGCATGTTTGATCTGGTAGATCAGAAAGAGCTGTTTTTTGGGAAAGATGAGTTTTTGGCAGAGATGCGGCAGCAGAATGTGGAGCACCTCGGGCAGATCCGAACAGCTGTTCTGGAAACCAATGGCAATGTGAGCTTCATCTTTTTCGATGAAAAAGAAGTGAAAAAAGGTCTCCCGATATGGCCTAAAGTTTATGAGAAAAAAAGTAAACTGATACCTGCCCCCGGAACATATGCCTGTACCTATTGTGGAAATGTGGAAGATATTACCACTTCCTCACATATTTGCAGACGGTGCAACTGCGAGGAGTGGGTAATGGCACTCGATACTAAGCGTTGCAGTTAACAGGCTACCGTATCCGCTGTGCTTAAAATAGATTTAACCTGTGCGTGAGAATAAGTACGGTCAGCACTGGAAATCATATGGCGTGAACCAGCAAGCTGTATTTGATCCTTGTTGAAGGCAAATGTCATTTTACCCATCTTAACACCTTTAGGTGCAGGATTGCTGATATAAACTTCATTTCCTGTACTATTTCTTAAAACGGCTGTGGTTCCGGCAAGTTTATGCGTACTGCTGCCTACTATGAAATCGATATGTGCAGCGTTTTCTGCCAGTTTGGTATTATCCGGAAGATGATCCTGTAGTCTGTAATCCAGTCCGGAAAGACAAACTACGAAATCACATCTAAGTTCATTCTTTAAGTGTGCCGCAATCTTATTTGCACCTTTAACCGGGTCTGAAAAACGGATACCCTCAATTTGTGGCCCCACCCCTGTGATACCAATCTTTAATTTTCCCAGCCTGATCACCTGAAAAGTTTTTACTTTTTTTGTAAGATGCTGATTGCTGAATTGGTAATTACAGTTAACCAGATCAAACTGCATCACATTCATGAGCTGAGCCAGATTATCTTCGCCCTGAGCCAGTTCCTGTATCCCCGGAGTACTCACATGATAACCGGCTTTATTCATGGCCTCAACAACTGAATACTGATGATCCGCAGTACAATTGCTTCCCAGGAAGTTACCGGCATCTAAAAGTAGCCCTCCATCCTCCTGTTTGTCAAGTAGTTTTTTCAGCTGTTTTATACCGCCTGTATTTTCTTTGAAATGTTCAATCTCTCCATTTAGATGTGCACTGTGATAAATTACCAGATTGGTATCCAGCGACGCTAAAGTATGCGCACTTTTGGTGATTTGTGCCAATGAATCTATCGGCTGACTGAATAGGGCTGCGGTAACCGCTAGCGTTGAAGTTTTTAGAAATGACCTGCGGTTATCTGACATGTGAGAATTAATTAGATACTATAAATATATATAATTAATGTTTACAGTTCAAAATGAAAAGCTCCTGCCCTGATCATTTCCCGTTACAGGTAAAAATCAGATAGGTATCAGGCATTTTTATGATCCTTTCAATTAAACATCCCCTTTCCAATAGAGGAAAGGGGATGTACTCAAATTTTATGTAACCGGTACTTTACTAATAATCATTACCGCTTTTTTGATATAAATATCCTTGCTTAATTTCTTCGTCCAGTCCTTATAGCGCTCCATTTTTGCTTTTTCAAGCTCGTCCAAATGGTCATGAGCAGACTCCTGCTCAATAGTAAGTAATTTATTATCCGGTAACTCCAGCGCTTTGATTAATTGGTCTGACTCAGTTTTCATTGTCGCTCTTCTCGCTTTGAAATCAGTCATCTTCAGATTGATTTTGCTATTCTGAGATTCATCCAGTGACAGCGTGTTTTTTCGGATGAGCTGAAACGCAGAATCAACAGCGATCAGTTTGTTCCCCAGATCTTTGAACATGGAAATCTCAGCCGCATTCGCCGCAGCTGTGTAAACCGCCGGGGGGATACTGTCCCATGCCATAGCCAGCGGCCTGTCCTGCTCCCGGAATTTTAATAATTCGTAAGGATCAGCAAGAATCAGATCGGGCACCACGCCTTTCAGTTGCGTAGAACCTCCGTTAATGCGGTAAAACTTTTGAATCGTCATTTTTACGGCAGCTTCCTGACCAGGCTCGGCACCTGTGGACTGAAAATTATAAATTGGTTTTGGTGCCTGCACCGTTCCTTTTCCAAACGTTGAGGTACTGCCAATAATCACCGCTCTTTTGTAATCCTGCATTGCTGCAGCAAAGATTTCTGATGCAGAAGCACTGTATTCATTCACCAGCACTGCAAGAGGGCCGGTATATAAAACACCTTTGTCCATATCTTTCAATACCTGTATTCTGCCCTGTTTGTCCTTTACCTGCACTACCGGGCCTTCAGGAATAAACAGACCTACCATTTCAATCACTTCCTGCAATGAACCGCCGCCATTGTTGCGCAGATCGATCACAATGGAGCTTACCTGTGCTGCCTTCAGTTTAATCACTTCCCTTGCTACGTCAGCCGCGCAATGAAAACCCTTTGGATTGTTAAAATCAGCATAAAACTGAGGCAATGAAATGTATCCTACTTTAACTCCTTCGTTATTGATCACCACACTTCTGGCCAATGCTTCATCCTGCACAATTTCCTGTCGCACCAGCGTCACTATCTTCTCCGAACCATCTGCTTTGATCAGACCCAGACGTACCGTGGTACCTTTATCGCCACGGATCAGTTTAATTGCATCCGTAGTACTTAGACCGGTAATATCTTCCATTGGTCCCGTTGTGCCCTGTCCAACTTTAACGATTTTATCGTTAATGCCAATTTCATTGTTTTTCCATACCGGACCACCTGGTTCGATTCCCTGAATTTTGATGATACCATCTTCCTCCAGTAACCTTGCCCCGATACCATAAAACTTCTTGCTCATTTCCTGATCAAACTGTTTTTTCTCTGCCGGTGGCATATAATTCGTGTGCGGATCCATGCATTCTGTAATGGTGTTCACAAAAACATCAAATTGTTTATCCATGTTCAGATCCGCCTTTATCCTTACAAACCTTCTGTTTAGTAATTTAAGGACTTTTTCCCGCGCTTCTTTCTCCAGCTGCAGATCAGTTTTTTTAGGACTGTCCGCTGTTTTCGTTACCTGATTTTGCAGGTTCTGTGCAGCTATCAAATTATCAAGCGTCAGATACTTTAACTGCAAACGCCATCTTTCTGCCCGCTGTGCACTGGTAGTTGCATACTTATAATTCGCTTTATCTTTTTCCAGGTATTCTTCTTTTGTAAAAACGAATGGGTTTGCAAGGATGGCCTTATATATTGCCATCGCTTCGTCCAGTCTTTTCACCATTAAACTGGTTACAGCAGGGTAAAACCTGATGTCTGCACCATGTATTTCATCATCAATAGCCACTTCATATTTCTTCAGTGCTTTCACATCTTCATCCATCAGGATTTCTTTGGCGTGATCCAACCTGTCAATATACTGTTCGAAAATTATTTTTGAAAAGGCATCATCTATCGGTCTGCCGCTATAATGATATTGTTCCAGCATTTTGCCTACTGCTGTTAGAATGACTTTTTGTTTTGCCGGGTCTGCTGCTTTGGAACTCACAGGCGAAGACCAGGTAAAGGCCGCCGTTAACATAATTAATACTTTGCACCACGTGGTTCTGTTCATTTGTGTTGTCAGTTTTGTTGATTAAATGAGATAGGAAAGATGAGGTCTTTCTTTCCGTCCATAAATATAGTTAAAAGAGTGTTAGGAATAAACAGCAGTTAGTCAGCAGCCAATTAACATGATGATGTCACAAACATATTCCGAAAAAACAATCAGTCAGCTCTTCAGGTTTTAGTTATATAAGTTTAAACATTCAATCTTAATATTATGAGTTCGTTACAAGGAAAAATTGCGTTAGTTACAGGAGCATCAAGAGGTATTGGTCAGGGTATTGCGGTAAGTTTAGCAAAGGCAGGCGCTGATATTGCATTAGCTGATATCAGTATTGATGTATTAGAAGAGACAATAAAATTAGTAGAGCAGGAAGGTGTAAAAGTAAAAGCATACCAGGTTGATGTTACCCAGTTTGAAACCGTAAGAACGATGGTTCAGGCTGTGGCTTCAGAATTTGGTACCTTAGATATAGCCGTTAACAATGCAGGTGTATTGGGCATCCATAAAGTGATTGATATGACCGGCGATCAGTGGGATCAGATCATGAACGTAAACGCAAAAGGTGTATTTTTATGCAGTAAAGCTGAGCTGGAAGTGATGTTGCCAAATAAATCCGGCCGCATTATCAATGTATCATCTATTTTAGGTAAAACAGGAATGTCTGATGTATCTGCTTACAGTGCATCTAAATTTGCAGTGATTGGTTTCACTAATTCACTGGCTAAAGAAGTAGCTAAAGAAGGTATCACCGTAAATGCTCTATGTCCTGGTATCGTAGGTACAGGAATGTGGAGAGGTGATAAAGGATTGGCGCAAGCTTTTGCGAAAGACGGGGAAACAGAAGAGCAATCATGGGAAAGAAATCAGGAGAGCCTTTTACCTCAGGGAGAAGCGCAGACGCCGGAAGATATGGGACAGTTAGCTGTTTACCTGGCTTCAGCACCACACGTTACCGGACAGGCAATTGCTGTTGATGGTGGTTTCGGATTATAATCTGATATACTAAAATATAGAAGGTCCTTTCATTCATTTGAAGGGACCTTTTTGTATAAATTATCAGGTTGCAAGCCCTGCTGTTGAGTCAAAAGATATTATTTTTGTTGTAAGATTTTTACTGATGGAAGAGAGAAATAAGGATAGGTCAATTACTTTTGAGGTAGCTACTACAGATGCACATTTTGAGCAGATTTTGGAGCTGCAAAAACAAAACCATTATACCAGTATAAGTGAAGCACAGCAATTGACAGAAGGGTTTGTATTTGCTGCGCATGATATGCGTATATTGAAGTTAATGGCTGCTACTGCACCGCAGATTATTGCACTTAGCGGGGATAAGGTTGTGGGTTATAATCTGGGTATGACCTGTGATATGGAACAGGAGTTGCCAAGTCTGATACCGATGTTCCAGGAATTCAGGAAATGGACTTACCAGGGCAAACCTTTGATGGATTACCAGTTCATAGTGGGCGGACAAGTTTGTGTACACAAAGATTTCCGGGGCAGGGGATTGATCCGTCAGTTGTATCAGCAAACAAAGGAGGTGACTGCTGGTCAGTATCAGCTCTGTGTAACTGAGATTTCTGTGAGAAATACAACCTCCCTGAAGGCACATCAGAAGTTAGGATTTGAGATCCTGGGCGTATATAACGATGGGGTGGAAGATTGGAACCTGGTGGTGTGGAAATATGAAGTGGCAAAGCCTTATTTTTAATCAAAAATTGATCAGCTATGTACGAGAGAAAAATTCCTGTTGATATTGATTGTGGAATGGAGATGGCACGCGAGGTTTTAATAGGTAAATGGAAAATGCATTTACTGTATTACATTTCTCAGGGGGTAGTCCGTCCGGGTCAGCTGCAAAAGAAAATTCCCGGTGCTTCACGCAGGGTATTGAACATACAACTGAATGAACTGGAAGCACAGGGAATGGTCTCTAAAATTATTTACAATCAGCTGCCACTGAAGGTGGAGTATAGTTTAACCGATATTGGTGAAAGCATTTTACCCGTTATTGCGGTTATTGGCAATTGGGGCGCAGATCATTTCGACCATTTACAGCAGGTGTTTCTAAATAACCCACGCTTAAAAGTTGACCAAACCAAACTCGAAGCAAGAGCAGTGTAAGCCCGCTTAGGTGTAGGGTCGTGATAGATTTTTATGCTGATTTTTCTAAGTTTATTGGTTGTTTATAGTGTTTTATATTGTTCTTATGGTGCCGCCGTCAATGATATATTCTGTACCCGTTAAATAAGCGGCTCGTGGTGATACCAGAAAACCTACCAATTCTGCTACTTCTTCAGGTTCTGCAGGTCTGCCCATTGGTATCCCGCCCAGCGCGTCCATTACACTTTGTGTGGCTTCTTCTATCGTGATATTTGAACTTTCTGCTATCCGCTCCATCATTCTCACAGATGCCGTCGTTTTTATCCAGCCTGGTGAAACTGTGAGCACCCTCACCCCCTTTCTGGCAACTTCGTTTGACAGTGACTTGCTGTAATTGAGCAATCCCGCTTTTGCGGCAGCATAAGGTAACGTAGAATCGTATAATGGTAATTTTGCCTGTGTAGAAGCTACATGTATAATCACTCCGGAACCTTTTTCCAGCATAAAAGGCAATAAGCCCCTGTCCAATCTCACTGGTGCCATTAAATTGAGTTGTAACGTGTCTGTCCAGTGCTGATCTGTCAAAACCGCGAAACCGCCGCCAGGCGTTTCAGAACCGCCCATAGAATTCACCAGAATATCGATCCCTCTAAAGTGTTGTTCAATGTGCCGCACTACGATTCCCGTTCCTTCTTCCGTACTCAGATCGGCCGCAATAAAATGGAATCTTTCGTCTGTTTCCTCAGGTTGATTTCTTGCTGTAATGATTACCCGGGCTCCCGCAGCTGCAAGTCGTTCTGCAATTGCTTTTCCGGCGCCTTTAGTTCCGCCAGTCACTAATGCTATTTTTCCTGTTAATTCTGTACTGATGTCAAAATTGCTTTTCATTTCTTCTGCTTTTTTATCATACAATAATCAGCAGTATTTCAGTTGTTTACAAGTACGGAAAAGCTATTCCCATAGGGGTAAATTTATCCCTATCACCTTGGAATGAAATTAAATGCAATTTAATTTATGCCGGGAACAAACTTTCGGCAGAATTCGTAGTTGTAGCTTCATGAAAAAATTATATCATTATCAGGAAAGTGATATTACGCTCCTTTTCGAAAAGCTGGAACAAAATCCGGGCAATCATCGTCTGCTTTACCAATTGCCTACAGGCGGGGGTAAAACGGTTATATTTTCGGAGATCGCCGGCAGGTTCATCAAAAAATACAACAAAAAAGTAATCGTACTTACCCATAGGGTAGAGCTGTGCAGGCAAACTTCTGCAGTTTTATCGATGACGGCCATCAGTAATAAGATCATCAACAGTGCCGTTAAAAAGATATCCAGGAAAGATGGTTATGGCTGTTATGTGGCCATGGTAGAGACCCTGAAAAACCGGATCAATGAGGGCTTGATTAACGTGGATGATGTGGGTCTGGTTATTGTAGATGAGGCGCACCACAATTCATTCCATAAGCTGCTTGGAAAGTTTAAGAACGCTGCTGTGATTGGTGTTACCGCTACCCCTTTCAGTTCAGACATCAACCTGCCCATGCGTAAAAACTACAACGAACTGGTGGTTGGCGCTGAAATCGGTTCTTTGATTGAGCAGGGCTTCCTGGCCAAACCTTCTACCTGGAGGTACGATGTGGAATTGAATACCTTAAAAACCGGGCTTCATGGAGATTTCACCGTAAGTACTTCTGATGAATTATACACCTCGCAAGCCATGCTCGATTTGCTGGTCCATGCTTATGAAGCGCATGCTAAAAATAAAAAGACCCTGATCTTTAACAATGGAATTTTCACTTCCCGGAAAGTAGAGGAAGTTTTTTCAGCTTTAGGTTATCCCATCAAACACCTGGACAATAAGACGAGTGCTACTGAAAGAGCAGAGATTTTGAAGTGGCTGAAAAAAACAAAAGGAGCCATCCTTACTTCGGTCTCCATTCTGACTACAGGTTTTGACGAACCCTCTATTCAAACCGTAATCCTGAACAGGGCAACTACCTCACTTACACTTTATCATCAGATGATCGGCAGGGCCTCGAGGCGACTACCGCAAAAGAAAACCTTTAGCATTATTGACCTGGGTAACAATACTGACCGTTTCGGAGAATGGTCTGCGCCGGTAGACTGGAAACACGTTTTTGAAAATCCGGAGGCCTATCATGAAATGCTGACCAGTAAAACCAGTTATGAGGCACACCAGATGCCTTCTGATATGCGCAGTAAATTTCCAAACAGCAGGGAGATCTCTTTTGACGTGCAGGCAGCACATCAGGCGGCCGTAGAAAGCGGGCAGAAGGCAAACATTGTGATCAGGGATTCAATCCGTCAGCATGCATTGATGTGTGTAGATAACAGCGCGACTGTTTTGGAGGCTCTTGAACTCACCGAAGAACTGACAAAAGAAATTGACTGGAGAATCAAACAATATGGTAAATGTCTTGGTAGAGTAACTAAGAACTATACCGACTGGCTGCGGGAAGATTATCATGCGAGATTAGAAAAACTCGTGCAGAAGATTATGAGTCGCAGGGCAGTACTCAAAACAGCAGTATAATTATCAAGGAAATATGATTGTAAATTACACCGAATCTGGATGGGAAATTATTACCCAGCGCTCACATGGGCTGCTTGCCGCGCAGATCTGTGCACACTGGAAAAAGAATGACCAGCCTGAACGGTGGGTAGATACGCTCATCGCGACCGCTGAGCATGATGACGTATACAATGAGTTTGAGAATGAAGATTTACTGAACCCGAGCGGAGGACCTGTCAATTTCAAAAACACCAGTTTTAAAAAAGAATATGCCGACCGGCTCATTGCCATGGCAGAAACCAAGAGTGCTTATATTGCACTTTTAATCTCCAGGCATATTCAGTTTGTCCATGGTCCGGATTCTAAAGCTGCCTCTTTTATCAAAGCGCTCAGAGAGCGGGAAAAGAAGTGGATCAACGTAGCTCAAAGCAGCCAGGAGGAAGTGCGCAGGGGATATGAATTGCTTGAATTCTGTGATGCCTTTTCCTTGCTCATCTGCCAGCAGCAGATACAGCCAGAACAACGTAAGATTGAAATCAGTAGTGGCCCGGATGGAACTGCCTACGAAATGCATGCAGTGGGTGAGGGATTGCAGGTTAATCCCTGGCCATTTGAAGAAACTTCCTTTGTAGTGAGTTATGAATCCAGGATCTTACCGCAAATGGCTTTTAAAAGTACAGCCGAGTTCAGGACGATGATAGCAGATGCTGACGTGAAGACCCATCACTTGCGGCTAACTGGAATGTAAGTTTGAACCAACATGAAAAAATTGCTTACAGCTGTTTCTGTTATTGGCTTTGGAACCTTTCTTTTTTATCACTACATATTTAATAAAGTGGTATTGAGGCTCAGCATGAACAATGAATTCCCCCTTTCAATAGTTATTTTTTCATTTTGTTGGATCTTCCTGGCTCTGATGATTTTCGATTTGATCTACAGGAAGTTTTTTAGTCTGGTTGCCGCACCAGCGTTCTATTTAATGGCCTTTTTTACTGCAAAGGATGCGCTGTGGGCTTCTGAACTCCTGTGGGATAGAAATTATCTGCTTGTTGGAATCATTCTCGCCATTTACGCGTTTTCACTCTTTGCTATTGTGTACCGTTTTGATCCTAAATTCAAATGGATCATGAAAGGCAATACAGAAAAAGAGTCTGCCACTGGTTGGGTGGTGCTTAGTCTCTGGAACAAAGTAGTGACTGTAATTGGACTCAGCATATTGACTATATTTGCTTTATATGTTCCCTACAAAGTGATATTGGTTTCTGGATATCTGATTAACAAAACCCCAATAGAAAAACACGCAAAAGTAATAGGGCTTGGCGAAAGTCATGGTAAAAACTTTCACCATAGGTACTGGGTCATTGAACTCGATGGGAGGCAGGAGACATTTTGGGTATATGCTGCTGCAAATACAACACCTGACGATAAAAACAATTGCGCTACGCATACAGGACCTGAAGTAGGATCAACATTAGTAATGATGGGACGTGAAGGAGTTTTTGGATTTTCTTTTGATAAGGTAGTCAGGATTTTGGATGCGCAAGGGGAGGTTATCTGCAAGTAGTATCAAGAGGAGTTTAAAAACCCCTTTTATTTCACAAATTCATTCCCATGACAACAATGACAATCAGTGTGCCTGATTTTCTAGTGGCTGATCATCAGAGTACAGTTAGATTGCCTGGCGGCAAAACTCTATGAATCGGGTAAATTATCTTTAGGACAAGCTGCGGAAATGGTACTTCTTGGGCGCTGTCGACGACCTCTAACATCATTTTTATGTGCCTGATTTGATCGGCAGGGAGTTTACTAGTTTTCCCCTTCCTCCTATAGCACTTTTAGCCCTTTGTGCTTAAAACTCTTTATCATGCTAATATTGTAAGGTGTAAAGCTACACTTGTCAAGTGATGGATGCAAAAATCATAATATCTTGTCTCTAAAAATCAATTACAGCATCAGGCACTTCATTACATGTACAAAAAAGTATTGCCATATCCACCATATTAAGCTTGCTTTTTAGGAGAAACAGGCATTACATACCTGTCCTATATATATATTGTTGAATGCTATATTTTTTAGTTAAATTAAGCTCTTTAAATATTTCTGCCTATGGATAAGTTAGTGCTGCCAGCAAATGAACAAGACCGCTTAAAGGCGTTGAAAAACTATGAAATTCTGAATTCGCTGTCTGAGCAGGAGTATGACAGGATCACGTCCCTCGCTGCCATAATTTGTCAGACACCAATTTCACTGATTACATTAGTAGACGAAGATCGGCAATGGTTTAAATCAAAAGTTGGTTTAGATATCGATCAAACTTCCAGAGAAATTGCATTCTGTCACTATACCATCATGGATAAAGTGCTTTTTGAAGTTCCTGACGCAGATACAGATCAGCGGTTTAGAGATAATCCGCTGGTAACGCAAGATCCTCACGTGAAATTTTATGCGGGATATCCGCTGATCGATCCTGCCGGATATCAGATAGGTACGCTATGTGTAATAGACAGAAAGCCTAACCGTCTTAATGACCAGCAAAAGGAAGCTTTACATTTGCTAAGCCAGGAGGTGATGCAATTGATCACTGAACGAAGATTGAAGGAAGAGCTAAGGAATTTTGAAAAGCTGTTCTTGTTATCTAACGACCTCATCTGCGTAGCAGGCACGGATGGTTTTTTTAGAAAAGTAAATCCGGCTTTTAATAAAATATTAGGCTGGTCTGAAGCAGAGATATTAGCAAAAACGATTTTTGATCTGGTACATCCGCTGGATGAGTTGCGTACTGTTGCCGAAATGGAAAAATTGAAAAAAGGGCAATCAATTATTAATTTTGAACATCGTCTCCAGACCGCATCTGGCAATTACAAGACATTTCAATGGGTTATCAGTCCAGAGGAAAATACAGGTAACTTATTTGCTGTGGGACGAGACGTTACCCAAATCAGGGAAAGCGAGGAGAAACTGGCTGAAAAAGAAGCTGATCTGCGAGCCGTAGTTGAAAACTCCCAGGGCCTTATCTGTACCCACGACCTAAATGGTAATTTTTCATCAGTCAATCAGGCGGGTGCAACCATTATGGGTTATAGCGTAGCTGAGCTAATAAAAATGAGTCTTTTTGATATCATTCCAGCGGAACGGCACGTTTACCTGAGTACTTATCTGAATCATATAGCGAAAACCGGCAGCGGAGCCGGACGAATGCTGGTCATCCATAAGGATGGAAGCTTAAAAACGCTGCTTTTTAATAATGTACTGGAAAAAAGGCCTGGTAAAAATCCCTATGTGATCGGTAATGCCTTGGATATTACAGAAAGCAAGAAAATGGAAATGCGTCTTTCACAGTTATCTGAAATGCTCAGGCAAACCAATCAGGTAGCCAGGGTTGGTGGATGGCAACTTGATCTTTCTACAAAAGAAGTTTACTGGACACAAGTCACAAGGGAAATTCATGATTTACCGGAAGAAATTGAGCCGGACCTGCAAACCGGAATCAATTTTTATAAAGAAGGTTCAGGTCGCGAGAGCATAATTGGCGCCATTAACCAGGCAATTGCTGATGGCAAATCATGGGATATAGAAGTGCAGATTGTTACCTATACGGGCAATGAAATCTGGGTAAAATCAATGGGAAACGCGATTTTTGAGGATGGTAAATGCGTAAGACTGTATGGCTCTTTTCAGGATATAGACCGCAGAAAAAAAACAGAGTTAGAGGTGGAGCGGTCAAGAGCAATTCTTTCTTCATTTGCCACTCATGCACCTGCCGCAGTTGCGATGCTGGATAAAAATATGAACTATATTGCAGTGAGCAACCGCTGGCTGGAGGATTATGGTCTTCAAGGTAAAGATATTATTGGCGGCTCATATTATGATTATTTTTCTTTTATAACTATTGAGGGCAGGCAGCGGCATCAGCGAATTCTCCAGGGTGAAATAGAGCGGAAAGAAGAAGATATTTTTATACCTGTTGATAGCCAGCAAAAGCAATACATCACCTGGGAGATGCGACCCTGGTTTGCAGCAGACGGCAGCATTGGAGGAATGATGATCTTTACACAAAACATTACTTCAGCTATAGAGCAGCGCAATGAGTTAGCTCAGGCAAAATTGGCAGCAGAGCAGGCCAGCATAGCCAAATCAGACTTTTTATCTAATATGAGCCATGAAATCCGAACCCCTTTAAACGGAGTAATCGGATTTACAGATCTGGTGCTGAAGACCGAGCTCAATGATACACAGTTACAATACCTTTCTATCGTTAATCAATCTGCTAACGCGCTGCTGGGTATTATCAATGATATCCTGGATTTCTCCAAAATTGAGGCGGGTAAGTTGGAATTAGACATAGAGGAGTGTGACCTGTATGAGATCAGCGGGCAGGCGACCGACATCATTTCCTATCAAGTACAAAAGAAAGGGTTAGAGATGCTGCTGCATTTGCCTCCAGATCTGCCAAGATTTATATGGACAGACTCAGTACGTTTGAAACAGATTTTGGTTAACCTGCTTGGCAATGCGGCAAAGTTTACCGAGAAGGGCGAAATAGAACTTAAAATTGAGGTACTGGAGCAACAGGCAGACCGGTCTCTGTTCCGTTTTGGCGTGAGAGATACGGGAATTGGGATCAGGGCAGATAAAAAAGAAAAAATATTTGAAGCCTTTGCCCAGGAAGATGGTTCTACCACAAAAAAATATGGAGGCACGGGCTTAGGTCTGGCAATTACAAATAAACTGCTGGGCTTGATGAACAGCAAGCTTGAATTGGATACGATCCTTGGAAAGGGAAGCGAATTCTTTTTTGAGGTATGGATGCAGTGTGAGCAAGGTGAAGCCAAAGTGTGGGAAGATATCAGCTGGATACAGAAGGTGCTGATAGTGGATGATAATATGAACAACAGGACGATCCTTGAAGAAATGCTCCTGCTAAAAGGGATTATTTGTACACAAGCTAAAAATGGTTTTGAGGCTTTACAGATTTTAGCGTCAGGGGAACATTTTGATGTGATCCTGATGGATTATCATATGCCATATCTGGATGGCCTGGATACAATCCGTCAGATTCGGGAGAGTTTCGGTGATAGTGAAAGCTTACAGCCAATTGTATTGCTATTCAGCTCTGCTGATGATGAAAAAATAATTCGTCTGTGTGAGGAGTTGCAGGTCAATTCAAGATTGGTAAAACCAGTTAAAATGACGGAATTGTATGCATTGCTATCGCATGTATTACTTAAAGACAAACCTCAATCTTCTGCTGTAAAAGATACTTCAGTGGAAATCACAAAAGCAGCCATTCGTATTCTTGTGGCAGACGATAACCCGGTAAATATGCTCCTGGCAAAAACAATTATCTCAAGAGCAGCGGCGAATGCAGAAGTGATTGAAGCCAGAAATGGCGTAGAAGCCATAGAACATTTTAAGACAGCCATGCCAGACCTGATTTTAATGGATGTGCAAATGCCAGAGATGAATGGTTACGAAGCTACTACTGCCATCAGGAATCTGGAAACTGGTGGCAACCGGGTACCCATCATTGCTTTGACCGCCGGAAACGTAAAAGACGAGCGTGAGAGATGTGTAAATGCTGGCATGGATGACTTTGTAGTGAAACCCGTGATTGAAGATACGGTCATACAGATCCTCAAAAAGTGGTTGCATTTGGAGGGATTTGAAGATACTTTTAGTGCTGTTCAAGCTGAAGATCTGCAGCATTTTAATCCTGAAATTTTACGCGGACATATTGGTGATGATGCGCTGATCCTCGCTGAGATTCTGTCACTCACCAAAATCCAGTTAAGGCAATCTTTATCGGTGCTTCAGACGGCTATAGATAGGAATGAAAAAGAAAAGATATCGGCTGAAGGCCATAAAGTTTATGGTACAGCGGTGTCGGCCGGGCTGCCTAAACTCGCTAAACTGGCCCGGGAAATAGAGATTTCTAAAGATGCATCTGTCCTTTCTGCCACCAGCATGTTCGGGGCACTGCGTGATGAAGTAGAAATCTGTATGCAGTTGATGTGATGTTTACCGTCCTTGTGATCAGCAATTGAGCCTAATGCGTATAGCCATAGCTATACGCATTAGGCTCAATTGCCACCTGCAGTTTCATTTAACAATTCATTTGTCAGGATTTTTTCAATGACAAAGCTTTCAGTTCTGCAATTTTTCCATTTTCGAAGCGCCAGACGTCGCAATGATCATAGTAATTTCCCTTGTCACGGTTACATAAATACCATCCTTTTGTGAATTGTTAAATGTTGCTCAGATACACTGATTAAGTTCTACAAACTTTCCCAGGTTTCTTCAATTATTTCGATTCCAAATTCTTCTAACCGGTTGCTGATATGATCAGTGGTGATCATAGTTTCCGGAAGATACAAACCCCCGGTTTGTTGTTCAGATTGTCCATTCAAGCCCAATATCTTTTCTGTGATTAAATATACGCCCACGGCTGTGAGATGCGAATTCCCTTTTGGGCCGGATAAAATCGTTTTGAGTTTCCTTTTTTCGCCGGATAGTAGTGTGCCCTCAATGATAATGTATAAATCATGAGAAGCTTCGACGCCCTTACTAGTCCCTATAGATTCCCCTGTAATAAAGTCGAATCGAATATTTTTCGCACTCGTAAAAGCGGCTATGCTCGGAACATCGAGCGTACTGAGTGGGTAACCTGTTGCTGATGAATGATTGTGCAAATCAATAGTTCGCGGGTTTTCTTTTGCTTGTAATGATAGCCAATTTCCGCCCTTGCGAATGAGCGCCTCACCAACAAAACCACTCACTTCGTTTGCCACCAGCGGCCCTACGCTATCTTTTGGGTCATATAATCCTGCAAGTTCGATAGTTTCTATTTGACTGAATTTATTCGCTTGTTGCCTGACCATCAGGGTTAATATTCCCGCTTGCCAATGACCTGCGTATACAACAGGCGCAAGAATCGTTTTGTGAAGGCCTAGAAATGCTGTGGGAGAAATTTGATCCCCTAATTCGCTTACAGCAATACATGCAATGCCATTTAAGATAGCAGTTTCTCTTAAGATATTGCTGCGATCATCTACTGCTGATATAATCAGGTCAATTTTCTTAAATTGACTTAGCTCGAAGCCTTCTTTGAGATTGATATAGGCTGTTTCTGAATGATTTAATTCCTCTGCTAAAGCTATTCCGTTTTGCGGATTTCTGCCTGCAAGAATAAGTTCGATATGCTGATCAGCTTGTCTGATGAGTCTTGCGATGTTACTTCCAACCATGCCATAACCGCCCACAATTAAAATTCGTTTTTTCTGTGATTCCATATTAAATTTTTTAATTATATAATTTTACATTTTGTAATTCATTGCCGGTTAGTAATCAAATTGATATTGCGAGGGCTATTTTTTTTCCCTTCATCCGATATCGTTTCATACTGCCATATGCCCGGATTCGTATATTTAAGACAAAGTTATGGTTGCATATAAACTTTCGTGTATTGCCCGCTAATTGTTAGGTACTATAAAAAATGTAAGTAATGAAGAGGCCTTGTTCAAGGTCAGTCATGATTTTGGTGCTGCTATAGAAACGAAATCCGAGGTTTATTCAGGGATATTTCTATCGGCACCACCAGTTTGCTGAAATCTGTTTTCAGCTGAGGGGATTCACCTTTAACGGCGTCTTGTTTATTCGGTTTGATGAAATGTTTACGCAGATCCTGTTTTCCGATGCCGGAAAAAGCCTTCAGGCCGAAGTTCAGGAATTCCTTCGGGATACTGGATAGCAACCAGTACTGTCTTTGTTTCATATGGCAAATTGTTTGCGGGCACCATGGTGCTAATATGAGTATTATAATAGGGTTGACTGCATATTTAGGAGGGGTTGATATAGGCAGCATTATAGGGTTGGAATAGTAAAACACTATACCAACCCTATGTTAACCCTAAACCAACACATATTTGTCCTACACTGGAGTAAGTTTACTTCTGCTCCTTGCTTTTGATAAAAAGTTACCGGACAACTGGAAAATTCCCTCCATCGATATGGTAATTTGTACCTGTGATATAAGATGCATTAGGAGAAACCAGGAAGTACACCAGTTCTGCTGTCTCTTCCGGCTGGGCCATTCTGCCGAGGGGTACACCGCCCACCCGGTTGAATAGATTTTGCGTCATTTCTTCTACAGAAATTCCCGCGTTTTTCGCCAGGTCATTAAGAAAGTTGGACATGGCTTCAGTTTTGTTCAGTCCGGGTGATACCGTTACTACCCTCACACCCTGTGGCGCCACCTCATCAGAAAGCGCTTTGCTGTAAGCATTCAGGGCAGCCTTGGCCGAAGTGTATGCCATGGTAGATTCCCATATCGGGAATTGTCCGGTGGTAGACGAGATATGAATGATAACACCGTTTTTGCGAGTCAGCATATGGGGAAGTAACGCTTTGTCCAATCTGACAGAGGAAAATAGGTTGACTTGAAATGCCTGGTTCCAATCTTCATCATTCAGTGTACCAAAGCCACCTCCCGGAAAAGTGTTTGCGCCCATGTTGTTGATCAGGATATCTACGCCGCCAAATTGTGCGGTAATTTCTTCCGCTACCCGGGTTACATCTTCCGGCCGGGACAGGTCTGCCGCAATGAAAAGATAAGGTAACCCCGCCTCAGCAGGCTGATTACGTGCCGTAACGATCACGGTAGCACCTGCCGCAGCCAATCTGGCTGCAATGGCTTTGCCTATTCCTTTTGTACCACCAGTTACCAGTGCGATTTTACCTGCAAGATTTTGATCCGTTTGTTTTTGATTATTCATAGTCTTGAAAATAGTTTACTTTTGTTTCGCAAAGAAACTAAAACCAAACCAGTCATTCTGGAATCTGCCGGATATTGGTGGTTACGCCAATGTAACTAAAGGCAATTAGTGGTAACATAAAGGTAACTAATGAGAAAAGCACTTCAAAACCCCGACAACTGCGCCGTCGTACGCACGATGGGATACATTGGCGGTAAATGGAAACCTATCGTATTGATCAGGATATTTACCGGTGTAAAAATTCGTTTTGGTAAACTAGCGGTGCAAATGCCCGATATTTCCCGAAAGATACTGTCAAAGCAACTCAAAGAGCTGGAAGAGGACAGGCTGATCATAAGGCAAAGTTATATGGAAAAGCCACCGCGGGTAGAGTATGAACTAAGCGAATTGGGAAAAACGCTGATTCCGGTGTTAAAAGCGATGAATGACTGGGGAGAGCAGATGGAAAATCCGGGTTCATGTTCAACATGGAATCCTGTAGTAGAATGACCAGGGGTGCTGTTAAGCAAAATCATATCTTTAAGAATTTTCAAGCAAAAAGGGGGATTTTTTAACAAGTATATAGGTCTGCCTGTATCGTAAAGCACTTCGCACTGTTTTCACTTGGATATATAAAAACTCAGTTATTGAGAATAAATTAAAAAAATAGATTTAGTTAAATGGAGACTATACTCAAAGCATTCGTTAGCCCAACTTAGCAAATTCCAGATGGATTTTACAATAATCTTATTTGGAACATTAGACATGTTATTATAACCCAGCAAAAGTTGATATACAAAGCGCAAATTTACAAGAGTATATCTCAGATGAGTTGTTTGATCGAACCTGTTTCTGAAAATGAAGCCAATAGTTTGTCGGGCCGCCTGAAATATTATTTCTAAAATTGAGCGTGGTGAGACTAATTCTGTTGTAGATTTCCGGATTTAAGTGTACTCAGGTTTGAGGGAACCAATATCGCGCTCTTTATGAACATAGGTCCATTTCTACTTTGGTAACTTGTTGATACTGCGCAAGCCCTTTCATTAAATTCTTTAGGATATCAGGGCTGGCTGCATCAATATAAATGAGCAGACGACCGTCTTTTTCAAGTTCAATCTTCCAGTTATGGACCGCTTGCAGGATGGGACCTGCATTCTTTCCTCTTTCTCTTTCATCGGCCAATTGGTTAAATTTCAAGAAGATGTGATTCAACGTTTCGCTAATTGAGTTAAACAGTCCTTTTTCATTAATTGTCACATATACATGCATAGTATATGCATAATTCCTGATTTCCAACTCAAAGGGAAGATTTTTCATCTTGAAAGGAGCTCTCTTGTCAACATCAGCTGCGAGTTCCTCGTAATATTTTTTGGGTGTTAGTCCTTCCATCCAACATTCCAGATCCTCTTCGTCAAACTCTTCGTCAGCAATAGATATAAGCTTGCCAGACTTTGATTTCCAGCAAAAACTGATCTCATGGCCTATGCCATCAGCGATATAAAGAACAATATTTATACGTGACAGCTCATTTTCTACCTCATAAAATTTAATACCCCGGTCCTGTGACCCCATTGTGATTGTAATTTGTGCCGAGGGGGATAAACCTGTTCCCAGTTTAAATAACGTAACCACCTTCCTGTCCATAAAATCATAAAAATGTTCGCTAAATTTTACTGATGCAGCTTCGTTGTACCAACCCATGATTCTTGGGCTTTTTGAAAAAAAGTGAGTGGCCATATTTAATACTTATAACATATATGCTAATCTAACAATTCTGTATGCAAGGGCAAAACTAGCTGCATCATCTAGAATACCTACGCCAGCTGAGGCGACATCTTCAACTATGGTACCAACAACAATCGCGGTGCCTGTAGTAATCGCAGCTGCTCTAATTGCTAAAATAACATCTCTGTTTTGAGGATCTTTCCGAAATTCTACAATTATAGTTCTCCATGGTAAAATCCCTGCTGTGGTATGTTATAGGAGTTGCTCTGGCATCAGGCGTGAATCACCCGGTGTCCAGCTATTGCTGTCAGGCGTCAGGTATATTTCCAGAATCACGCTACTTGTTGGTCGGCCACTTATATGTATTCCTGTATCACTTACCAAAATTCCTGATTGGCCTGCCAAAATGATTATATAGCGAATTCTTATTCTAATTTTGAAATAGAACATTTGCCAATGGGACCGATAGCCAAACTGGAGAGTATCACTCAATTTAATGAAGAAAGGGGGCAGGAGACGCTCCATCCATTGATTACTTTATTAGATCAATCCAAATCGAAACCGATCAGGGTACATCGCTTTCTATCAGAGTTATACATTATTTTTCTTAAGCATGAAAAATGCGCTGATATACTGTATGGTCGCAGTCAATACGATTATCAGGAAGAATCGCTGCTGTTTATCGCCCCGGGTCAGCTTGCTGGTTTTGAGGAAGACGGCACCATGTTACAGCCTAACGGCTTGGCCCTTGCTTTTCATCCGGACCTGATCAGGGGAACAGCACTAGGAAAGACGATGAGAGATTACCATTTTTTCTCCTACGATGTGAAAGAGGCACTACATGTTTCTGCCAGGGAAAAGCAGATTTTGCTGGAATGTTTTGGGAAAATAGGCTATGAACTTATTCATCCTACAGACAAACATAGTCGTAAGCTGATCGTTAGCAATATCGAATTGTTACTGAATTACTGTGAACGTTTTTATGACCGCCAGTTCATTAGCAGGGAGTATGTGAATAAAGATATATTGACAAAGTTTGAAGAACTGATCGACAATTATTTTATAGCAGATCAGCGTTTAGCAGGGCTGCCGACTGTAGGCTACTGCGCTGAACAACTTCATTTATCTCCAAAATATTTTGGAGACCTCATCAGGAAAGAAACAGGTCAGTCTGCACAGGAATACATTCAAAATAAGGTAATTGCTGTAGCCAAAGAAAAGATTTTTGATACCAGCAAATCGATAAGTGAAATTGCTTATGAAATGGGTTACAAATATCCCCAGCATTTTACGCGTATGTTTAAGCAGCATGTGGGACAATCTCCGCAAGATTTCAGATCACTAAATTAAGATACACATCAACTTCAGCGAATGAGCACATCAACTATTTTTCAATCAACAATTGCACTCTTATTTATATTATCCGTATCAACCAGTATAGCACAGGAAAAAGATATCCGCATGACAGCATTAAATACACATCAGCAAACTCTGGCTGCAATATCAGCACTAACGGCAACCGGAAATTTACCAGAATTGAAGTCTGCCCTGAACAAAGGACTGGATGCGGGTCTTACCATCAATGAGATCAAAGAATCGCTTGTACAGTTGTATGCCTATTGTGGTTTTCCACGGAGCCTGAATGGCATCAGTACGTTGATGACCGTATTAGAAGAAAGAAAAGGAAATAATATAAAAGATCGGGAAGGTAATGATGCCACACCGGTAAAGAGTGGCGATAAGTACCAATCTGGAAAGCATAATTTACAACAGCTTACGGGGGTTGAAGAGAAAGGACCCAAAACCGGGGCTAATGCCTTTGCACCGGTAATCGACGTTTTTTTGAAGGAACATTTATTTGCTGATATCTTTAACCGTGATGTTTTGAACTATCGCCAGCGGGAGTTTGTCACCATTGCTGCATTGGCCGCCATTCCAGGCGTGGAGCCTCAGCTGAAAGCTCATCTATCGATGGGTAAAAATACAGGTATAACGGACGTACAGCTGGCAGAACTTGCCGGTGTAATCGAAATAAATGCTGGCAGAAGACAGGCAAACATTTTAAGGAAGTTGATCGGTCAACATGAATTGCCTGTTATACAGTCTGATATGATGGTGAGGATATCTGAAATAGAAATTATTCCGGACTACCTGGAAGAATATAAAAGCATTCTTCAGCAGGAATCATCACAGTCTGTAAAAATGGAACCGGGTGTGATTTCGATCTTCCCTATGTATCAGAAAGAGAACCCAACGCAGTTCAGGCTTCTGGAGATTTATGCCAATGCAGCCGCTTATCAGTCGCATTTGCAATCGGCCCATTTCAAACATTATAAAACCACCACCTTAAAGATGGTGAAATCACTGAAGCTGGTAGATATGGCGATGCTGGATCCTGCAACGATTGAACTCATATTCGGGAAACTAAAATAAAATGTCATTCTTATCGGCCTGGGTATTGCATGATTTTAATGTATTCAGGATTGCCGCCAGCATTTGCCGGTGGTTTTTAAACGTTGAAGTGCCCGGTTCAGAAGCAATTTCCTTATTCCACATGGATGTCTGTTAAGTATAATTGTGCTTGTTGCATATTAATACTTAGTCTAATCATTTCCTATTATAATATGAATCTCGCTACATTTTCTATAATTAAATCAGTGACTTTACTATTATTCATATTATAATGTGAATTTCATTGTATTTTCTATTTTATTGCTTATTTTTATATAAAAATCACATTATAATGTTAATTCATCTGTCAGATTTTATTAAAATGCGTCGTAAGGAGCTTAAACTGTCCCAGTCTTATGTGGCAGATCTTGCTGGGATCAGTTTGAATACGATTTCCAAGATTGAGCGTGGTGAGGCAAATCCTACTGTAGATGTGCTGGACAAGAT
Source organism: Pedobacter sp. MR2016-24 (assembly GCF_026239655.1). Classification (GTDB taxonomy): domain Bacteria; phylum Bacteroidota; class Bacteroidia; order Sphingobacteriales; family Sphingobacteriaceae; genus Pedobacter. The sequence continues at coordinate 541,328 of NZ_JAPIVO010000002.1, forward strand.
TGCGGATGTATTGGGTTTGGAACTGAAGTTTGAAATTAAAGATATTTATAAATTAAGATATGCGGGCGGCCAGGATATTTCTGAATAATAGGTTGGCGGCTACGCTGACTGAGGAGAGTCGGAAGATGTACGTCTTTCGTTATGACGAAGCGTATTTTAATGATCTTTCTGCTCCTGCGGTTAGCCTGACTTTACCGAAATCAAAACAGGAATACAGGTCAGCTTATTTGTTCCCTTTCTTTTTTAATATGCTGGCCGAGGGGGTAAACAAAGAGCTTCAGAGCAGGCAATTTAGGATAGATAGGGAGGATGCTTTCGGGCTGCTTTTGGCAACTGCGGGGAATGATACTATTGGTGCGGTTACAGTTAAACCATTACAGATTGATGAGCTCACCAGAAATAAATAATTGCCCGGGAACTTTAGCGGAGGGTTTTGATACTTATAGCCAGCTGGCTTTACGCAGGGTGTTCTCCGGCAAGAAAGTAAGCCATATTTTGCCATATACTTCACCAGATAAAGATGGGAAGGATATGGAGCAGTTTATTGAAAACCGGAAAAGAATTTCCATTTCCGGGGTGCAGGAGAAAATGTCTTTACTGCTGGAGAAAAACAGACTCAGGCTTACTCAGGATGGGGAACAGGGAACTTATATTTTAAAACCAATTCCCAGGGATATCAAGCATGTCGATCAGGTTCCGGCAAATGAGCACTTAACCATGCAGCTTGCCAGACAGGTTTATAAGATCACTACTGCAGAAAACGCACTGATTTTTTTTGAGGATGGGGCAGCTGCTTATATCACTTTAAGGTTTGACATCAGGCCGGATGGTGGTAAATACAGGAAGGAGGATTTTGCCAGTCTGGCTGGAATGTCGAAGGATACCGATGGCCCTGATTTCAAGTACCATTATAGTTATGAGGAACTGGGGGGACTAATCAGAGAATTCGTGCCTTCCTGGAGGGTTGAAATGGAAAAGTTTTTTAAGTTGGTGGTTTTCAACTATCTTTTTTCTAATGGGGATGCGCATTTGAAGAATTTCGCGCTGTTGGAAACAGCTTCGGGTGATTTTGTGTTGAGTCCTGCTTATGATTTGCTCAATACCCGGATACATGTTGATGATCCGCATTTTGCATTGGATGGGGGGCTTTTTGCGGATGATTTCAAGTCATGGAAGTGGAAAAGGAAAAGCGGAGCACCTTCGGGATTGGACTTTATCGAATTTGCTAAGCGTATAGGTATTCAGGAGAACAGGATTGAGTCCATACTTGCACCGTTTCTGGTGCGGCAGCAACTGGTGGAAGATCTTATTTCCAGATCGTATTTAAATCCTGAACAAAAAAAAGGATATCTGCTTTATTACAACCGTCAAAGAAATCTTCTGAAATAGTTGCTGCTTGCTGGTTATATGCTTCATAGTGAAGTAGTCATATACTGAAGTCAGGAAAGTAATTGAATAGCTAGTTACATATCAGCTATGTTGAGTAAAGGCTGATGCAAGATTGGCTTGTTTAAAATATATACCTCAAACCAAACTGCAGCTGATACGCTGAATTTAAACTCACATCGTCCCTAAATGTATCCGTAATTAACTTTTCCCCAATTACGGCCAATTGAAACGCAGGTAATACAGAGCCACCGGGTTGAAGTGTATTCAGGTTTGAGGGTACCAGCAATGCGCTGGCATTGGGCACTTTTCTCAATCCCCAATTAGGGTTAATGAGATTGCCGGCGTTCAATATATCGCAAGTCAGCTGAAGGGTATGTGATTTCTTCCTGAGGTTCAGGTTCAGATCCTGACTCAGCCTCAGGTCAAACTGGTTTCGCCATGGAAATAGTGCTCCATTGCGTTCCGCATATTTACCTTTTCGCTTTCGCAGGTAGCTGTCCTGTTCTACATACTTGAAAAAGGCATCGCTTTGCGCTGCTGCACTAAATGTTCTTAAGCCATTACTGGTAACCACACTGAGTGGCGCAAATTGTATTTCAGAAGGATTTGCAGGTACGTAAATCAGCGAATTATTGGTGCCATCTCTGGTGAAATCCCTGCTGTAGGTATAGGAGAATCGTCCTTCATTTGAACCCTGATAAACCAATCCTATATTCAGCTTCAGGTTTTTTGCATATTGCAAATGATAGGTGAGCGTAGAAACTACCCGGTTAGGCATGACATATCCCGCATAACTGAGCTCGGGATGGTTCACTCCATTTACGGATGGAGTAGCATTGAGCGCAGAAAGCGTTTGGTCACCATCACCATCATGGTAACTCCTGGCCCTGCTATGACTGTAAGCAATGGAAAAGGATAAATTCCTGCTCCTTTTCTCAATCTGTGCAACTATAGATAAGTAATACCCTTTAGAGGAGTTATAGACCATCACTGCATTCAGCGGAGAGCTTCCCTGAGCATCTGGGATGCCTGAGCTATTCAGAGGATTGATGTACTTGTCTGCATTGCCAGAGGGATATACCAGCCTGTTGTCCGGATAACCCGGTATCGATAGGGGGGTGGGCGACTTTAAGTTTACATTTTTGAACAACACTCCACGCAGATCACGGTTAAATATGGTTTCAAGGGTAGCTTTGAAGTCGGCGGGTAGGCTGATGTCTAAGGCCAGGCTTGATTTCCAGCTTTGCGGCATTTTAAAATCCCTGGAAATGAGGCTGACGATGGAAGGTAAGGTGTTTCCCGTTGCTGCTATTGGATATGCGGGGGGAGCGGGGCTTAACAAGGCAGGTGTATTTTCTTTTCCCTGCCAGGCCTGCGTAATTTGGTAAAGACCCGAATATCTCGCCTGAGCGATAACCCATACATAGGGAATTCGGCCGGTAAATATTCCTGTTCCGCCTCTCAGCTGTAATGTTTTACTGGCATTTAAATCATACCTGAAACCCATTCTGGGCGATAACAACAGGGTGGGTTTGGGTAATTTTGAAGTATGTAATTGCTGACCATCGGCAAAATTCAGGCTCGCCAAAAGTTCATTTTCTTCGAGTGCGGCTGGATATAGCTGGATGTCAGACCTCACGCCGACAGTAATTTTCAAACGGTCTGACAGGTTTCTGGTCTGCTGAAAATAGGCTGATACATTCATGGCGTTGAAGCTGAATTCTGAGGGAACTGAGGCTGAATTCAGGGGATAGGTTAATGCGTATTCCTGTGGTTTCTGATGGGTCGCAAAATCTTCCCATGAAGCATAGGTATAATAACCTGTGGCAAAAGGCATATAGCTGTTATTAGTTTTGCTGTAGTCTACCTGAAATCCTGCCACATTGTTTGTCCTGCCATAGTTCCAGGTCAGGTAGTCTGTTAGGGAGAGTACTTTTACTTCTCTTTTGTTTCCATAAGTAAAAGGTTCATAGCCGAACGAGGTAAAGGGTACGCCATCCTTCAGGATATCAACAAAGGGAAATAGCTGGCTGTCTGACGTTCTGGGTTCATATTGGCGGGTGTAAGATCCGCGTATGGTGTTGGTGAGCTCGGCTCCGGGTTTACTGTTCCATTCTGCCGCGAGAGAATAGAAGTTGGACTGGGTAGTAAAGTTGGAATGATTAAAATTCAGTGCATTTGATGTAGTGCGGCCCATGGTGGAAGAATAGGGGATCAGCGGACTTCTTGATCCGTTTAAGAGTTCAGGTTTGCTGCTGTTGAGCTGATTGTAACGGATGCTGAATGTGTTGTTTGTGGCTATGTTCCAGTCAATCCTCCCCAGTACTTTACGGCTTTTATTTTGAAAGGTATAATCCTGATAGCTGCCCGTTTCATAACCGTAGGTTTCTTTTAAAAACAGGCTGATTTCATCCAGTTCTCTTTCCGTGGGACGTGCAATATTTGTCGCGCTCCCAAAGGGAAAGGCTTCAGTTGCTGCATGGAATACCTGTGGCGTATAACTTTCACGTTCCTGTTCGTAACTGAGGAAATAGAACAGTTTGTTTTCGATGGCCGGGCCGCCCATTCTAAACCCTTCCACATGATAATTATTCGAATTTGCTGTAAAACCTGGTTTTGCATTGCGGTCGGCATTGTTATATCCGCTATGAAAATAGGAATAGGCTGCACCTGTAATGTTATTCCCGCCAGACCGGGTAATCATATTCACAGCGGTACCGATAAAACCTGATTCCCAGATGGAGTGATAGGGCGCTATACTTACGGAAATCTGCGCAATGGCATCGAGCGAGACGGGTTGCGCGCCATTTCCTGGCAGATTTTGCCCTACACCAAAGTTGTTGTTGAATTCTGATCCGTCAATAGTGATGAAGTTTTGCCTGTAGTTTCCTCCTGCAACTGCTCCGCCATAGGCCTGAGGTGTTAACCGTATAAAGTCGGCAATACTGCGTTTGAGGGTTGGCAGACGGTCAAATTCCTGGTATCCGATATGAAACATCGGTCCCCGTTTTTCGGGCACCAGCTGTTCCCTTGCCGAACCTGTGACTTTGAATTCCGGAAGAACAATGGTTTTGCTGTGCACGGTAATATTAAATACCAGCGGTTCATCCAGTTTGATGTGCAGGTTGGCGTATTGGTAAGCCTCGTAGCCTGCATGCTGCAATGTGATCAGGTAGGGACCGCCGGGATTTACATTTGGCATAAAATACAAACCGGAAGAATTACTTACACATCCGTAAATTGTACCCGTATTCAATTGGGTCAAGGTAATGGAAGCCCCTGTCAATATTTCGCCCGTTTCAGTAACCACCTTACCCGAAATACTGGTTTTAGTATTCTGGGCACTGGTAGTTACTGAAATCAGGAGAAATATGATCAGCAGGTATTTGCGCATGATTAAACCATTCTGCCCATTAAAGGATCTGTTTTGGTCACTGCGCCGGTTTCTACACGGCCAGCAAATCTTTCACTGTAATCGTCTTTACCGGCAACTGTGATGGCGAGATCATACCAGTTGAAACTTTTTCCGAGTTTAATTAAAGTACTGGCTTTCCGCTTCGCAGCAATAGTTAAGGTCTTGCTTCCAGATTTGTAACTCAGATCTACAATTGATACTTCCTGTTTCCTGGTACCGGGGTTGTTTACCGTTAGAATAAGGTTGCCGCTTAATCTGGTAGGCTGATGGGGATCTGGTTCATAGCTACAGTTAATTTCCAGCTGCGGATGTGCCGCATTACCTATAAATTCCCTGTAAAAACCATTGGGGCCATACACTCTCAGGTGATAATTGCCGCCTTCAAAATCCGCGATCTTCCATTCATCTTCCAGGGTGTCTCCAGCAGCAACCGTATAATCCCACACACGCAATACTTCTCCCTGATAAGGGTTCATTGCATATACGGTGAAAGGCGATCCGGCAGCTCTTTTTCCAAATTGTTTTTTTGCTGCAGTAAAGCTGATCTTAAATGTTCCCTTATCGGCCATTCCATTCACATACAGTTCATAGGGCAGGGCATTTGCATCCCTGATGCCTTTTTCCTGCTGCGGAAAAAAGGCAGATGCTGCAGGGTTGGTATTGATGAGGGCGATTTCTTCCGCATTTAATTTCCTGTAATTATCCGGCACTTCCTTAAATTTAGCAGAATAGATACGCTCCATAAAGGCTGTTTTTTCTAAAAACGCCGGCTGAACAATCTTTTCCCCGTTATAAGGTCTGAAGGCCGAAGTAAGATCGCCGCAAATGCTTCTCCTCCATGGAGTAATATTCTCTTCAGTAATTTTCTTATTGAATTTTTTCCCGATAAAAGTTTCCAGGAACTGTAAGGAAGAAGTATGGTCAAAAACTTCCGAGCATACATATCCGCCGCGCGTCCATGGAGAAACAATTACCATCGGTACACGGTAACCCAGGCCAATCTGGCTGTCACGCAGATTGCCTTCTTTCATGGAAGGATTGGTCTGATGGGCCTTGGTGGCGAAATCCAGTTTTGGATCGAGTCCTGCCGATACCTTGCCCGCGTGTTCTTTATGGGGATGAGGTGGTACAAAAGGAGGGACGTGATCAAAATAGCCGTCATTCTCATCATAGGTTAAGACGAATACGGTCTTTTTCCATACTTCCGGATTTTTGGTCAGGATCTCAATCACCTCACTTACAAACCATGAACCGAACCAGGGTACGCCGGGATGATCGGAGAAGTTTGCCGGCGTCATCAACCAGGAAACAGTGGGCAGCTTACCCTCATTTACGTCCTGTCTGAACTGGTGGAGGATATCTCCTTTTGGAATGTTCAGTTCTCTTTCCACTCCTTTTTCAGTATAAGTTAAGGGACTGAGCTGATGGAAATCAGGGTCATTGGAATTGATCCCGAAGGCCCGGGCGTTCAGGTTTTTCGCCTGTTCCGATAAAGCTGCATGTGCTTCCGTGGTATAGCTCTTTTCCTCTTCTTCGGTTTTAGTGAGCAGCTTTTTCAACGCATCCAGACGCGTCTGCTGTTCTGCAGTCATGTTTTCGGCAGGGGCTTCCGCAAGTTGTGCCAGCAGCATTTTTTTCTTCTCCTGCAGGTTGGCAATCCCACCGGGATGCAGTCTCACATGGTACTGCTCAAAATATTCCAGTACGTTTGTGCCGAAGTTGCTGAGCCATGAACTTGATTCTCCGTTAAGGCCAAAGCCCATGGTCAGTTCATTCTGGTAAACTTTCCAGGCAATTCCATTTTCCTCCAGGCGCTCAGGATAGGTTTTCCAGTTCAGGGTAGGCTTATCATAATTACTGATATTCCATAAATGCGCCATACCGGTAGCACTGTTTTCTTCGCGAACGGTTCCTGTCATCCAGTAATAACGGTTGGGATGCGTACCTGCAATGACTGAACAAAAGTTTTGGTCGCACACCGTAAATGCATCTGCCAGGGAGTAGTAAAAGGGGAAGTCCTCCCTTTTGCAATAACCTACCGTTAAAGGCATATGCGCATAAGTTGGTTTGTATGGTTTTTTTACGTCCAGCCACTTGTCGTATTTGCCTCCATTGCGTGCATCGGTCTGGTCGGTCCAGTTATGCGGGATCGAACCCATCCAGGCTATTTTAGTTTCCTTAATGTCCAGATGAAATGGGGCATAGGTTTCGCCTTCCTTATTGGTCTGCAGCCAAACCTTGTTTTTGTTGGGTAAGTCGATCGCCCTGGGATCATTAAATCCTCTTACACCTTGTAAGGTACCTAATTCATGATCAAAAGAACGGTTTTCCTGCATGAGGAAAACTATATGTTCAGCATCATAAAACGTGCTGCCTACTGCCGGATCAATGGCCATTGCCTTTTGGATGACCGGTGGTAAGGTATTGATGATAGCAGCACCTCCGGAAAGGAGGGCTGCTTTTTTTATAAAATCTCTGCGTGAATCCATATGCTATAAATTAATGGTTAAAAGGAATACCGGGCACCCAACTGGATCTGGTAAGGTGTGCCGTTTGGCGTGGTCACCCCCACATTTTCGTTTACACGGTATTCATATTGTTGTTTTACCTGGTCAAACCGCGTCACATACAGTAAGCTCTGGTCGCCAAGGTTATAATTTACGCCCCACTTTTTGTTCAGCAGGTTGGCAAAATTGAATGCATCAAAGCTTAAGGTTAATTTCTGCGTTTTATAAGTTTTAAATTCCTTTTGCACCCTGATGTCGAATGTGCCTGAAAAAGGATTGATACCGCCGTTCCGGTTGGCGATCTTGCCCAGGCTTTCGAGTATATATGCTTTGGATCTGTTTTCGGGGTTATTTAAAATTTTCTCCATGGAAGCCTTATTTGCCGGGCTTATTGTCGGGCTGTTTGGATCGAACACAAAAGCCAGGTCATTGTCATTACCCGGGCCTCCGACAAAGTCGCCGTTAATATCTGCATCCACCGTCATGGAATAACGTGTGCCACCCATTCCCCTGAAGGTAGCGCTGGCTGAAAAACCTTTCCAGCTTGGCGTACTTCCGTATACAACCAGCTTGCTCCTGTATTGGTTGTCCGAATAATCTACGCTGCTGAGGTCGCGCGGATCAGATTTTACCGGTCTGAAAGTAGAGGTGTTCGCCACGTTTCCATTATAGGAACTGTTATCTTTTGCATCATTTAAGGTATAACTTACGTTCAGATAACCATCCTTCAGGTAGCGGTAACTGGCATCAAAGATCACTGCTGCCTGTCTTAACGTTGCACCATTGGTCAGCATCAGCACGCGACCAACCTCATTGGTTTTTCTGCCCAGTACATTATTAGTTGTACCCGATGCGGTGATAGACGCTGCCGGAACAAATACCGAGCGGTTCTCTTCATTGGCGAGGGTGAAATAGGGCTGGTCTACCAGGTTTTTATCCAGGTACACATAATTGTTTTTAGTGTAGGAATACAACAAGTTTACACCGAGTCTGAGCTGATCACCAATAATTTTATTGTAACTTAAATTGGTTTTAAAGATGGAAGGCATCTTTAAGTTCGGGTCATTCAGGTTAATGGTAGATACAAAAGGTACTCCTGCGATAATGCCGGGAGCAGTATTCGGGTCTGCGCGGTAAGCCGGGAAGTTTGGAACCGGTACCAGACTTGTTCCTGTAGCTGGACGTGAAATATCAATGGAGGCTACTTTGGTTCCGCTGTTCTGAATATTGTTTACCTGGGCATAATTTACAGGATAGGAAGAGAACAAACCTCCGCCTAAACGGATGATATCCTTTTTCTCTCCGTTGATATCCCATGTCAATTGTAGCCTGGGCTGGATCTTACCCGCGTCTGTGATCTTGCTGTTTGTTTTTAGTCCCAGTGTACGGTCTACCACCGGATTGTAATCAGCCGTAGAAAGGAAACTGGTTACGTCATAACGCAGACCAAACATGGCATTGATATGGGGTGCAATATCATATTCCACCTGCCCGAATAAGGAGGCATTGAGGATGTACTGCTGTACGGTGGGTTTACCATTGATCGGTGCCTCTCTTACGTACCTGGATGCATTGAGATTTTCAAATTCAGCAAGGTTGTTAAAAATGAAACGTCCGTTTTGTTCACTGGACAGGTAAGTGTCCATATAGGTTAAGGTATTGTCTGTACCAAAGGTGAATTTATATTTTCCGCTGGTATAGTAAGAAGTATTCACTAACTGTACCTGGTTTTCCTTGTTGTCTTCAGGAAAAAAGCGCTGTCCGCCCAGTTGCACAGTTCTGTTACCAATGGTACCGTTCGGTAAGGTAGATTTCACCGTTACAATTGCTCTCGGAATATTTGCTGCGGGCAATTCACTGTTGGGTACATAATTCCGGGTTGCGGTCTGATATTGTACTTTCAGCTCATTGAGGAGGTTAGGTTTAATTTGAGAACGAAGGGAAACGAGTGTGCTGTTTTCTTTTGATTTGAAATCTCCCCATACTTCAAAAAGATTAATGTTGGAGTTGTCGCTGTTACTAACAGGGTTGTTCCAGTCTGAATAGTTGTTACGGATGGTTAACCTGTTTTTATCGTTGATTTGCCAGTCTAAACGGGCAAAGAAAGTATTAGCAAGGGTTTTTCTTTTGAATTCACCTACCTGCGGACCACTGCCGAGACCGTATTTGGCGCGACCAATGTTGACTACGCTATCGAGCGCACCTTTGCTGATGCCGAGACTGATGGCGTCTGCATCATCGCGGATATCACCAATCTGGAAGGGCATACTTTCATCCTGACGGTCAAGAGCCGTAAAAAAATGGAGTTTATCTTTAATGATTGCCCCGCCTAAACTAAACCCGTATTGGTTGGTCGTGAATTTCTGCTCACGTTTATTTCCCCTGATGTCGTTAGGGCTGGCCAGAAAATCTGAACGGTAATAGTCGAAAACAGATCCTGTTAAGGTATTTGTACCTGATTTGGTGACTGCACTTACCGTACCACCGCCTTCACGTCCTCTATAGGTATCATACACATTGGTGGAAACTTCAAATTCACGGATCGCTTCAAGCGACAGGGAATAGGGGCCGCTGCCGATCGCACCCGAAGTAAGATTATTACGGGCACTTGCACCATCAATGGTATAGTTTGTAGAAGAAGCACGCTGACCGCTGATGTTTGTTCCGTTGGTAGTAGGAGCAAGGGCGGATAAGTTGTTGAAATTCCTGTTTTGCGTGGGCAACTGCTGAATATTCTGCGCAGTAATGGCTGTACTGGCGCCAAAACGGTCTATCCTTTTACTCAGTCCATTAGCGTTGATATTTACCTCTTTCAATTCGGTATTTCCCTCTGTTAAACGGAAATTCGCTACGATGTTATCCCCCTGGTTCAGGGAAAGGTCGCCCTTTACCTGTTTTGGAAAACCCACATAAGTTACTGTAATGGTATAAGGCCTGCCCAGGGGAAGCTGGATCAGGTTATAGAGTCCGTCTTTAGTAGTGGTGGTTACGGCGCGGAAACCTGTAGATTCGTTTCTTAATACGACAGAAGCTCCCGGAACAGGTACTCCTTTTTCATCTGTAACCTTTCCTGTAACTGAGGCATCGGTGGATTGTGCATTTGCATTGTATATGGAAAAGGAGAGTAAAATAACCAGTACGAGGCTATTCAGTTTCGTTAAAAACTGGCAATTTGTCTTTATTATTCGTGATAATTGGTAATAATATTGCATATTTAATTTCTTATTTTAATTTTTCGGGATTAATTTAAATCAGGCAGAGCTGCTTCAGCCCTGGCCGGAGCCGGAAGTGCGGGAACACTTTCGGCTTTTTTCGTTTGTTTATCTCTTATATCATGGTCTGGCTGGATTAATAATTAACTGTGATTGGCTGAGTTGGTAATTCATACCCGTAGCTATGGTAAGCCGCTGCAGTACGATTTTAAGATCCTCATGAGGAAGGGTCAGGTGATATTTCTGTTGTTCGTTTTCATGTTTTGTTACTTTAACCTCAATAGCATACTGCCTGGAAATTTGTGCGCCAATCTCACTCAGCGTAAGACCATCTGCGTAGATTTCCCGGTTAGTTCTCCAATTGCTGATCAGTTTCGCATGGTGCGGCGCAATGTCCGTCTTTCCGGAAAGGCTATGGTAGGTAAGTACTTCTCCTTTGAGGAGACCCTTACTGAGTAAACTCCATTGTTTATTGTTTTTTCTGGCCACTTTGACCTTACCTGTGTTTACCGCTACCTGGTAAATCTTAGCTTCCGGGTAAGCGCGGATGTTGAAGGATGTTCCTAAAACGGTGGTGAGCATATTTTTTGTGGCAATGCTGAACGGTCTGAGGGTATCGCGTTTTACGCTAAAGAAGGCTTCACCCTGGTCCAGGTAAACTTTTCTCTCACGGGAATGACTAAAGTCTGCCGCAACTCTCAATGTGGTGCCGGCATTCATCCATATTTCCGTGCCATCCTTCAGGGTAATTTTATTCATTTTACCATTGGGCGTATGGAAAACCTGCTCAGTTGCGAGTGGCGTATTGCTGTTTGACATCCGTTGCGGGTAATAGTAAATAGCGATACCGATCACCAGGAATAAGGAGCAGGCTATTCCCAGCCAGTGATAAGGTAGTTTGTAGGTTTTTGCCGGGTTGATTTGTTGATGGAGCCTTGCGGATATTTCCAGTCGTACTTGTTCCGCATCCGGTTCATTTTTTGGAAACTGATCAGCCGAGGCTAGCCGCTCGCCTTCAAACCAATCATCTATAATCGTCTTTTCCTCCCTGGCTAATTCATTATTTTGATAGCGGAGCAGTTTATCTTTTAAAAATTGTTCACTTTTTCTTTTCATTCAGCTACAAAGCGTATGAAAGGTCAAAAAGTACTTTGAGTAATTGTTAAGCTTATGTTAAGTTTAAAAGCGCGAGAGAAAATAGTGCCAGATAGCCTGCATCGCTGTTCAGCAATGCCGTTCTGAGTCGCCGTAAAGCTTCAGAAATATTATTTTTTACTGTCTGTTCTGAAAGGCGCAGCTCCAGGGCAATTTCTTTGACAGACCTGTTTTCAAATTTGCTGAGGCGGAAGCACTGCCGCATATTGAAAGGCATTTTCACCAGTTCGTTATCAATCTCCTGTTTCAGCTCTGAAGCAATCAGCCTGTCATCAGCTTCCTCCATCCTTTGCAGTTTACTGATCAGGATTTGATCTCCTGCCAGGCGTACCTTGTTTCTGCGAAATAGAGTAATGACTTCATTTTTAGCAATTTTAATCAATAAGGGCATCAGGGAATCGTCTGCGAACAGACTTTCTTTTCGTTTCCAGATTTCCATAAAGCTATTTTGCAGGATATCTTTTGTTTGATCTTCATCACCAATCAGACGGTCAACAAAAGCGTAAAGCGGCTTCCAGTGACGGTCAAAAAGGTGTTGAAAGGCAAGTTCATCACCTGAAGAAATCTCTTTGATCAACTCTTTATCTGATTTAACATTATCCATTCCATGCAAAATTAGATAAACACATATTAATAAGATGTTAAGGTTGCCGGGATTATTATGAGGCTAATGCAGGGGATTTTTTGAATTGACCCTGAGTAGCATCGGCCGGACCACTTGCAGAGGCTGCTTTAAAGGCCGCACTCCACCATTCTTACCTGTCTGCATATCGGCTGTTGATTTTCGCAAACTCCCTATTTATGGGCAAACCTGTTCGGCGATTGCACAGCTTTCACCTTTAATGTACTGCTTTTCAAACCTGGTGATGTGGCAGATAAGGTGATTTCTCCCGGCTTACCTGTAGATTGGATAATGACCTGTGCAAGTCCATTGAATAATTTTCTTTTCCACTGGTCCGCAGCACGATAGATTTGAATGGTTCCGGGGTCGCCATTCACAATATCCCAGTCATTTTTTTTCGTTAAGGGATGTGCGATGATATCTATTGTATTTTTTCCTGCTGCTAATAAAATGCCGCCCAGTACAATCTCACCAGCAGTTTCACCTTCTTTTAATTTGCCCCCGACTTCTTTTCCATTGATGTATATCGTTTGATCTGTTCCTATGCTGTTAAAAAATAGGGTAAGACGCTGCCCCCTGAAGTCATCTGGCAAATCAAAGGTTCCACGATGGATATAAGCAGCTGCCAGTTTTTTGTAATTACGACTGGTAAAAGCTTCTTTCCAGGAGCTGGCATCGGTGTTTACTAATATTTTCCCGGCCGATAAGTCCGGCAGTTCTTTTTCTTTCAAATCAGTGATTTTGATGTTGGTGATATCTTCAATAACTCTGTCTTTCTCTAAAGAAACCGGATCTCCATTTCCAACACCTATAATTCGCCCGGGACCTTTCAGGCTGAAGCTGATCTCATTGTTAGCGGTTGGTACAGTCAGTTGTGCTTTATCATTAACCGAAACAGTTACGATCACGAGATCTTCAGCGTCTGCTTTAACTGTAGGCTGATGACCAGACAGCTGAAGTGCCGAAGCTGTCCCGGTAGTTTGAACTACATCACGCATGGTCTTTTTCCCGTTTTTATAGCCAATAGCTTCCAGGGTTCCGGGTGCATAAGCTACTTTCCACTCCAGGTGTGAATTTACTTTCATTGCTTGTTTTCCGAGCGACTTATGATTTAGGAAAAGTTCTACTTCGTCACAGTTACTGTAGGCCCGGACGTCCATCTGTTTCCCTTCTTTACCAGACCAGTTCCAATGCGGCAGCAGATGCAGGGTTGGAATATCAGTCCACCATGATTTGAGGTAATAAACATTGTCTTTCGGAAATCCGCATAAGTCCATCATGCCAAAATAGGAGGTTACTGAAGGCCATCCAAAAGGGGTAGGTTCGCCTCTGTAATCGAATCCTGTCCAGATAAACATGCCTGCGAGATAAGGACGGCTGGAATAGAACTTCCAGCCTTCTTCTATACTGTAAAATGAAGGACGCGGCTTTTGATCATAGGCTGCTGCATAATGTTTTGCAGTATCGGTTTCATAAATTCCCCTGGTGGCAAAAGTAGACCCTTCTTCAGTTCCTGCACCAGCCTGGTCGGGAAAGCGCTGATGATGTTTGTCGATATCCCCGTTGGCCATATAGTTGTAACCCATCACTTCCAGAACGTCAGATATACCACTTTGGAAACCACCACTGACGCCTGCAGTTGTGGCGCGTGTAGAATCAACACTTTTTGCAACAGCTTGTAGCGTAGTAGCTATTCTGCTGCCTGTAATACTATTCTCGATGCCCCATTCTTCGTTACCTACTGACCAGAGAATCACACTGGGATGGTTCCTGTCTCTCTTGATCATACGGGTTAAATTGCCCAATAGCTGGTCCGTTGTAGCCATTAACCGGTTTTCGTCAATGACCAGCATCCCTAATTTGTCGCATGCCTCCAGCATTTCCGGAGTTGGCGGATGATGTGAACACCTGAATGCATTTGAACCGAAGGCTTTGAGCGCTTTTATCCTGTAAAACTGTAGCTCATCAGGCATTGCCGTACCCACTCCTGCATGATCCTGATGGTTATTTGTCCCTTTTAACTTTACATTCTTATCATTGAGAAAAAATCCGTTTTTAGCATCAAAACGGATGGTTCGGAAGCCAAAAGGTGTTTCATAACGATCCATTTGTTTTCCATTACAGACTATGGTAGTGACGAGCGTATATAAATACGGAACCTCAAGATCCCAGAGTTTTATATTTTCAACAGGAAAACTGACTGCTACTTGTTGTGATTGGTGAGGGTAAAGCGTTACACCATCTTTTCTGGTGGTACCAACGGTTTTTCCGGATGCATCTACAAGTGTGTGCACCAGGGAAACTGCCTGTGCTGACTTAGCTTCATTGATGACCTCAGTGGCTGTATGAACTGTTGCATTCCTGCTTTTAAGATCAATAGCAGTGGTCACGAAGGTGCCGTCTTTCTTCACATGAACCGGAGAGGTTTTAGCAAGCCAAACATGACGATAAATACCTGCGCCCTCGTAAAACCAGCCTTCTTCCATACCTGCGTCAACTCTTACGGCGATTACATTTTCCCCGCCGTAGTTAATTACATCGGTGATATCATAGGCAAAACTATTGTATCCGCTGGCCTCCGTGCCCAAATAATGTCCGTTAACCCAAACACTTGAGTTTCTGAATACGCCATCAAATTCTATACTGATCTTCCGGCCAAGATCTGTCTCCGGAACTGTAATTTTTTTCCTGTACCAGCCGATAGTTTGCTCAGGAAATTTTGCACCAATCGCTTTGAAGCCATGGCTAAAGCTTCCATATTGACTGAAACCTTGTTCTACGGCCCAGTCATGAGGTAAATCCAGTTCCCGCCATGGACGGTCGTCAAATTTTGCAGCAGCAGCACCATCGGCATAACCGGCTTTAGTGAGGTAAGAGAAATAACCGGTTGCATGATCAAAATCGCGCCTGGTATCATAGGGGTGTCCAAACGAGAACCGCCAGCTCTGATCCAGCAGTACACGCTGGCGTACCAATACTTCCGTTGGCTGTGCAAAAGCCAGGGTTGTGAAAAAAAAGAAGCTGACGAGAACTGTGCCCGAGAATATATGTATTATTTTATACATGTTGTTTTGAGATTTATATTGGTAATATCTTATTAGTAACTAGCTGCTAAAATTGCGCATGTACTAACATAGCTTTTTCATTTGAAAAATCATGCATAACAGGAATACCTGTTTATTAAATTACTATATAATCAAATCTATCTGTTTACATTCTTCGTTTTTTGATCAGATCATACCGTATAAATGATAATCCATCCTATTTCCATTTGACTAAAAGCAGGGCTTTCAATGTTTTATAGTGTAGCATGTCATGATGCTGATTGATTCCTTACTACTTAAACAAAGTGGAATTATACCATTTTACAACCGGAACTTTGATTGCGGTGAGGGAAGTAGAAGTCGTCAGCCCAGCTGATTATCATCTGTCTTTAAACACAGTATTAAAAATTTACTTTTAGGCTTAACTATCTATTCTATTTTTTATTGTACCATAGTTTTATGTGTCTAACCAATAATAATTTCATAAATTTGGTTTAACACACCTAAACTTCATGTATAAAGACTATTCAGATATAGAGTTAGTGAGCCTGCTAAATACCAGCAGCAGAGCGGCTTTTGATGAAATATACAGAAGACACTGGTCTGCCATGTACACTGTTGCGTTTAATGTACTGAAAGACCACGATGGCTGTATGGACGTTTTGCAGGATGTTTTTATCTGGGTTTGGAACCACAGGGAAGACCTGGAAGTTACGTCTTTAAAGTCCTATCTGATTTCAGCTGTTAAATATAAGGTGGCAAATGCCCTTCGCAATACCCGGCTCCGGGAATCTTTCCATAATGGAATGGAAAATTTGGAGGCCTCTTTCAATAATTCCGATAGTGAACTCGAATTAAAAGAATTAAAGACCGCCATCGTTCAATTTACGGAAGGTTTACCTGCAAGATGTAAAGAAGTATTTCTTTTAAGCCGAACTGAGCAATTGAGTAATAAAGAAATTGCTGAAAAGATGGGTATTTCTGAAAAAGCTGTGGAAAGACAGATGACTACTGCTATAAAAAGGCTTAAAGTCTCTTTTTTGAGGGTGTTTGTTGTTTCTTTAATAGTTTTTCTGAGCTAGATTTCATTATTTAACGGTTCTGTCCTGTTTTATTTTCGCTTGTTTTTCATGAAAAGTCAAATTGTTTGATTTTTTTTTATTTTTCTTGTGGGGGTAACTGCTTTTTAAGTGCCTTATAGATATAAGCGTCCCGAAGGGAAGCTAAAAGTCATTATAAGGAACAGCAATGAAACAGGAAGAATTCCTTCAGCTACTAGAAAGAATACATAATGGCAGCGCCGATGCCGCTGATATTTTACGATATAACCGCTATTTTAATCATTTCCAGGTTTCAGATGAGTGGAACGAAGCCACAATGGGCGGAAAAAAGGGGAGAGAGGAATTGTTATTCCATAAAATAGAGCAATCCATTGGTCAAGGTGCTGTTGTTAAAAAAATGCCTTACAGCTGGAAGAGAATAACGGCAGTTGCGGCTATGCTCCTGTTACTGCTTACTGCTGGTCTTCTGTTTTTTAAGTTGCCACAAGAAAAACCATCACAAATGGTTTCCAAACATACTCAACCTGCATCTGCAACGAATGACCTGATCCAGTTGCCGGATGGAAGTACCGTGATTTTAAGTGCCGGCAGTCGTTTAACCTATCCCGCTTCATTTAATGGTCAGCCTACCCGTGAGGTTTATCTGACCGGTAAGGCATTTTTTGATATTAAACATTTAACGCATCAGCCTTTTATTGTACACACAGGTAAGGTAAAAACCACTGTTCTGGGCACGGCATTCGATATTGACTCCCGTCAGGAAGTTGGCAAAATCACCGTAACTGTCATCAGGGGTAAAGTGATTGTGAATAAAGAGAGCAAGACACTGGGCACACTGACACCAAACCAGCAAGTGGTTTATAACGTAAAGGAAGATAAAGCAACGGTGAACAAAATCAATGCAGATCAAACAGTTTCATGGCGGGAGAAAGACCTGCTCTTTAATGATATCGAGTTTAATCAGGCTGTATTGCTGCTGCAAGAGCGTTTTAATGTGAAAATTACCATTGATGATAAAGAACTGGCGGCAGCACATTTTACCACCACGTTATTTGAAAACCAAAGTCTGACAGATTTTCTTGGGCTGATCTGTGATTTTAATCATGCAACATATCATTACAATCCCACAACCAGGGAGGCTATCATACAACCGAAACTCAACTAAAAACCATGACCGCAAGCAAACCAACATAACAAAAAGGTCCTGCTACATCAATCAAATGGGGGTTTGATGATGCTGCAGAACCTCCGGGCCACTCCATAGTGGGGCAGGCCCTGGCATTAATGTAATTCTCAGATTGTAAATCACACAAACATTCGAATATATGATTTTTTCTGCAATAGCAGCAAGATACAGGGCATGCTATGTCCGGCACGTAAACAAAAAACTCTTAATTGATTTTATGCGCATCACTTGTTTCACTTTCCTGGTGGTCACCATTTCAGCACAACTGCTAACTGCATCTTCTTTGAAAGGGCAGGAAATGAAGACTGTAAAAGTTAAGATCACTTTAAAAAAAGAAAGCCTGGTTAATGCACTCGACAAGATCGAAAAGCAGACGCCTTTCCATTTTCTGTACAGAAAAGAAGATATGAAAGGTCTGGCATTGCTGAACCTAAGAGAAACCACAACTACGGTAGACCAGCTATTGAAGGCATTGCTGGCAAATTCTGATTTAGAATTCAAACAGGTTAACCGCCACATCGTACTCAGTTTAAAAACATCAACCACTACAAAAAATGCGAATGAAGAAAACGTCTACTTAAAAAAGAATACCAATAATGCAGATCCGATTCAAATCAATGGACGGGTAATTGATGACAGTAAAAGAGGAATCCCTAGTGTAAGTATCTGGCTTGTAGATTCTAAAATAGGTGCCGCTACAGATAATAACGGTTATTATACCTTAAGTGTGCCGGATTCAAATGCAGTCATTGAAGTGCGTTATGTAGGGTTTGCTACCAAAAGGGTAAAGATTAAAGGCGGTGCCTATAAGATTATTCAGCTGCAGACAGATCAGAAAAGTCTGGATGAGGTAGTAATTAATAACGGTTTGTTCGATCGCAAGGTTGGTAATTTTACCGGGGCAGTAGCTACTTTCAACAGTGCTCAGATCAAGGTGGTAACCAATCAAAATGTAATTGCTGCACTGGCGATTCTTGATCCTTCTTTTGTCATCGTAGAAAACAATAGTCTGGGCTCAAATCCAAATGCCCTGCCGGATGTGCAGCTGCGTGGTCAGACAGGATTTCCTAATGTAGGGGATCAGTATGCGAATGCACCAAATCAACCCTTGTTTATCCTGGATGGTTTTGAAACTACGCTGCAGCGGATTTATGATTTAAATATCAACATGATCAAGAGCGTGACCTTACTGAAAGACGCTTCTGCAAAAGCCATTTATGGATCTAAAGCAGGTAACGGAGTAGTTGTCGTGGAGACCGTTAAACCAGAACCGGGTGCCTTACGTGTGTCCTATTCAGCAAGTTTAAACTTAGAAGCACCAGATTTATCCAGTTATAAACTGACCAACTCTGCGCAGAAGGTGCAGGCAGAAGTGCTGGCAGGAAGATATATCTCAGCTAATCCTGTAAATGAGGCCGTGTTGACGGCTCAATATGCCATCAACCAAAAAGCAGCTCTAGAGGGTGTTGATTCCTATTGGCTTTCTCAACCGTTGCAAAATGGTTATGGACAACGCCACAGTGTAATGGTTGATGGTGGAGATCAGGCTTTAAGGTATTCTGCAAACATGAATTACAACAAAAATATCGGGGTAATGAAAGGTTCGGACAGGACTACAATCAGCGGCTCTATTAATTTGTCTTACAGGACGGATAAGTTTTCCTTCAATAACATCTTGACGATCGACAAAAATACGGCAAAAAACTCTCCATATGGGTCTTTCAGCGATTATGCGCGGATGAATCCATACTGGAGAATCAATGATGAGTCGGGGCATTTAATTCCAACTTATACAAATTTTGGAACGACAGTATACAACCCTTTGTATAACGGCGAATTAAATTCAAAAGACAACAGCAAATACACCAATATCGTAGAGAATTTTTACACGGAGTGGAGACCATCCAAAGTATTGAGATTCACCGGTCGTGTAGGTTTAAATATGCAAAGCAATAACTCGGAGAATTATGTCTCGGCAAATAATACGCGCTACGCAGCTATTCCGGTAACGTCTCCGTTGTATCAGGAACGTGGAGAATATACCATTACCAATGGGAACAACTCAAATGTGAGCAGTGATATAGGTGCGGCTTATACACTTGACCGTGGGAAACACCAGTTGCTGGCCAATGCCATTTATTCCATTACACAAAACGTAACCAATATCAATGGCATGACAGCAGTAGGATTTCCTAATGACAACCTTGATTTCATCTCGGCAGGTTACAAGTACCGCGACGGATCAAGACCTACGGGGTCAGAAAACACAGCACGTACGATGGCTGTAACCACAGCTGTAAACTATGCGTATGACAACCGTTTTTTATCAGATCTGAGTTACCGTGCTAATGCCAGTTCACAGTTTGGTGCAAATAACAGATGGGGTAGTTTCTGGTCGGCCGGTCTGGGTTGGAACGTACATAATGAAGCTTTCATGAAAAGCCTTCAGGGAAAAGTAGATCTCCTAAAAATCAGGGCCAGTATTGGTAGTACCGGTACGCAAAACTTCAGTGCTTATGACGCTTTAACTTCCTACAGGTACAATACCGCGCAAAATTATAATGGTGATGTAGGTTTTAACCTGATTTCACTGGCTAATCCAGATTTGCAATGGCAAAAAGTAATGGATAAAAATATTGGTGTCGACATCAGTTTATTCCAGAAATTAAGCCTGCGTTTTGATGCCTATATCAAAGATACACAGAACCTGCTTTCAGACCAGGTATTGCCTTTGTCAACAGGATTCAGCGCGTATAAAGAGAATATCGGACAGGTGAGGAATCAGGGCTACCAGGTAGGTGCCAGCATGCGGGTGTATAACAATTCATCTTCCAACACATTTGTAACTGTATTTGTGAATGCGGCGCACAATACAAACAAGATCAGAAATGTTTCCAGTTCACTGGAACAACTGAATACAACAGAAGATGAAAATAAATTGAATTCTGGTTCTACTGCTGCAGAACGTGCATTGAGACAAAATCCATCTACGCGTTATGTTCCGGGACAGTCAATGTCGGCCATCTGGGTAGTACCATCACTGGGGATCGATCCATCTAACGGCAGAGAGATTTTTGTGAAGAGAGATGGCTCACAAACCTACATCTGGTCTGCTGAAGACTATGTAGTAGGGGGCGATGCTAATCCCTATATGAACGGATCTTTCGGAAGTAATGTGAGGTATAAAAATCTGACAGTCAATTTTGCTTTCTCATTCAGATTAGGCGGTCAGGCTTATAATACCAGTTTGGTTCAAAAGGTAGAGAATGCTGATTTTATCTATAATGTTGACGTAAGAGCATTGGAGCAACGCTGGTCTGTTCCAGGTCAGGCTGCAATTTACAAAGATATTGCAGACATCACGCCTACTAAACCAACGTCCAGATTTGTTCAGGACCTGAATGAATTGACATTTTCTTCTATCAGCTTAGGCTATGATTTCAACAAACTGAAGTTCATGGGGCCAAATAATAAGAGCCGTATCAATGTTGCTTTAAACCTGAACGATATTGCCAGGGTAGCAACGGTGAAAACAGAACGTGGTTTGGATTATCCTTATGCACGTACCATATCAATGTCTATACAAGCTAACTTTTAAGATAAGAACATGAAGAATATTTATATTGTTTTAATGCTGATCGCAGCAATGGCAACGTCTTCCTGCAAAAAATGGCTGGAAGTAAAGCCTAAAACTGAAGTAGAAGCTTCAGTTGCTTTTAGAAATGAACAGGGTTACAAGGATGCCCTGACCGGGGTGTATTTGGATATGACCGCTAACGGTTTATACGGAAAGGAACTTACTTTTGGTATGATGGATGTACTGGCAAGAGAGTACACAACGGTTAATGGTGCAAGCTATGGAGGTTATGAAACTTTCAATTATGCACAGGATTCTTTAAAAACCAAAATTGATGCTTCCTGGGCAAAAATGTATAACGTGGTGGCCAACACCAACAGCTTAATCATGAATATCAATTCGGCAGATCCGGCATTGTTTTCTGCCTCCACAATGAATATCATTAAAGGTGAGGCTTACGGTTTGCGTGCTTTCCTGCACTTCGATTTGTTAAGGATGTTTGCCCCGGCACCGTCTTCAGCAGGTGGAGCTACAGCGTTAGCGATTCCTTATGTAGAAACGATTGAGCCTAAGGCTACACCTATAGCTACTGTAACAGAGGTGCTGACTAAAATCCAGGCAGATCTGGCAATTGCAGCGGAGGCCTTAAGGGGTACCGATCCGATTTTACAAGGGAAAACGTCAACAGGATACTTAAGGGATAGAATTTATAAGTTCAACTATTATGCGGTTAAAGCCTTGCAAGCCCGTGTTTACCTGTATGCTGGTGACAGAACAAATGCATTGATTTGTGCTAGAG
This sequence comes from Pedobacter sp. MR2016-24, assembly GCF_026239655.1. Lineage (GTDB taxonomy): Bacteria > Bacteroidota > Bacteroidia > Sphingobacteriales > Sphingobacteriaceae > Pedobacter. The sequence continues at coordinate 563,295 of NZ_JAPIVO010000002.1, forward strand.
AAGTGATTACTTCTGGCAGGTATCCTGCAGCGCAACAGGCAAATATCATTAATGGGAACGACCGTTTGTTTCAGGATGAAATCATTTTTGCCTTGAATATCAATAACATTGCGGCCACGGCGACCAATTATTTTTCAAGGACTTCCACCAGTTTACTGGGAAAAAGTGCAGCTAATTACCTGGCTGAAATGGATAATGCCTCGTCTGATTACCGTCTGATCTATCTGACTTCCACAGCTGATGTAACTTCTATTCTGTTTCCAACCAAACTGGTACCACTGGCAAGCGGAATTGCCTTTTATGGAAATAAAATGCCTGTTATCAGGGTATCTGAAATGTATTACATCGCTGCAGAATGTTTAAAAGATACAGATCCGCAGGCTGCTGTAGATTATCTGAATTATGTAAGAATGAACAGGGCACAGACAACTGTAATCCCGGCTACTTACACAGCTGCGCAGATTCAGAATGAAATATTCAAAGAATACCGCAGGGAATTTATCTGTGAAGGTCAGCTGTTTTATTATTACAAGCGGGTAAACTCTCCAACAATTGCTTATACCACTGCCACTGGTAGTAACGCGGTATATGTTTTTCCAAAACCAGATCAGGAAATAGAATACGGAAACAGATAATACATAAAGAAATGACTACGAAATTCAGAACACTATTGATATTGTCTGTTACTTTATTAACAGGCCTGTTAGGCTCCTGCGCAAAGGAGATCGACACTTATGAAGATGATCCAAGATTGTATTTTTTTGAACGTGCAACCGACCTTGTACAAACAAGAATCACATCTAAATCTTTTTCTTTCCTTTCATTGCCAGCTGCAGTGGTTACGGATACCGTAAAGATTAAGGTGAAAACCATGGGATTGGCCACCAGCTATGACCGTGTGTTAAAAGGAGCAACTATTGCCACAGGAACTACGGCAACAGAAGGTGTGCATTATGTGTTTTTAAATGGGATGATTAAGGCGGGACAGGTAGAAGGTTTTTTACCTGTATTATTAAACCGTACCACAGATATCAGGAATACAAGCTTAACGCTCAACCTGACTATCGCTGCTAACGAGAACTTTAAGCCTGGTGTAGTAGAGGATCAAACTTTTACTTTAAGCTGGAGTGAGGATGTGGTCAAACCTACCAACTGGGATACGTTGATTGGTTTGAGCTTTTATTTTGGTCCCTACAGTAAAGAGAAGTTTCGCTTTGTGGTGAATACAACCGGGATAAGCGATTTTCCCCTACAGCAAAGTGGCAGGGTACCGCTGAATCCGGGTGAATATTCCAACAGTATGATGAATGACATTAAGCTGCGGGTTAAAGAAGCACTTGCAACTTATAATGCAACACATGCTGTACCATTAACAGATGAAACCGGAACACTCATCACCTTTCCAAACTAACCCTTAAAGAGAGCATTATGAAAACGATTAGACTATCCCTGTACTTTTGTATCGGAGTACTGCTTACGCTGGCAGTTTCCTGTAAAAAAGACCTCGGGAAATATGATTATACGACTGTAAATACCCCTGTGCTGGATACCACCCAGGTGCCTGCAAGTTATTCCATCGAGCGTTACGCGAATTTAATTATTGATCCGAAAATCAGGATGAATGGCATAGATACCACCACTCTAACCTACAAATGGCAATTGTACAAGACAACGGTGGCCACGGGACAGACCAATGTACCCAGAGTACTTTCCACATTACGCAGGTTAAACGTCCCTATCGCTGATCAGATTGGCTTGTATAACGTAGAACTTATTGTTACGGACACTAAAAATCAAGCGAAAACAAATATTGTGTTTGATCTGAGTGTATCTGCCGGCATGGAATATGGCGTACTGGTACTACACACTGCAGGAACAACATCAGATGTGGACTTTCTAGTCACCCGTAACGCAGTGCCCCTTCCTGCTATTCCTGAAAAAAGAATCAGGAACCTATACTTATCTGCAACAGGGGCAGGCCTGCCTGGCATAGGTCGTTTTATTAGTCCGAGCAGAAGGACCAGCTTTAGTGCTATAGTTACAAACTGGGTAACTGTTGGAACCAGTACACAACTGCAAAGAGTGAGCGGAAATGACTTTAGCTTCCTTAGGGATAATGGCTCGTTATTCCTGAGACCCGGAACAGTGATCAATCCGCAAGCACATAACTTAAGTGATATCAGTTCTTATGAGACGCTGATCAATGACGGGAAAATGTACTTTACCAATGCTTCAGATCAGTTAGTGGCATCTTATTCTGCGGCTTTGACGGGTGATTATTACCTGGCCCCTTTTACGGTAAGCGGAGCCTCTGGCGCATTGATCGCTGTGGGCTATGACCAAAAGTATGGCCGTTTTATCCGTCCTACATCGGCTACAGCAGGCACGATAACAGATTTTCGTACGCCGGGAAATACTGCTCAGCCATTTAACCTGACCAATATTGGTATGGATATGGTGGGTATGGATCGTGGAATCAGCAATTATACCCTGGCCTTTTTCAAAGAGAAAACTGGTACCCGCAGGTGGTTATACGTAATTAATTTCGCTACCTCTGATAATGGCCTATTAGGCATCAGCAGCAGTGAAATGACCAACCTCCCTGAAATTGATCAGGCGCTGTTTTACCAGGGCAACAAGGCTTCTAACATTTGTTATTATGGAACAGCTGGTAAGATTTACCTTTATGACTATACGACAAGTAACCGCCCGACTGTTGGATTTACTGCACCAGCAGGAGAGACAATTACGTGTATGAAAGTATACAAACCTACACCAAATGCTAACCTGGCAGCTGTGGATGGTACGCTATTATATGTAGCCACCTGGGATGGTACGCAGGGCAGGGTATATGAACTCGGTATTAATCCAACTACGGCTGTGATTAATCCAACACCGCTGAACAAGTTTGAAGGTTTTGGCAGAGTTGCAGACATCACTGCTAAACCAAGAGGTGCAGGGAATCTATAGGCGTACATTTTATAAAAATCTTTTATGAAGCTTGCATAAGTTGACATCGTAGATATCATCTTATACAAGCTTCATCACAATTAAACATCAATTAAATTCCTATGAAAAAATTAATCCTTGCAGGCATCACTATGATACTTGCAATTACTAACCTGTCACTTTCTGCGCAGGTCAAAAACTTTACGCTGAGTACCGAAAAACCTGTTGCAGGGGAGCAGGTAGGTGTGATTTACAACCCTAAAGGGACAGTTCTTGAAGGAAAAAAGAAAATCACAGCTACGGTGTACCAGTTCTGTAATTATCAGTGGAGAAAGAATGACATTGTGCTGGAGAAAAAAGACAGCATATGGACCGCCAACTATCTTTTACCAGCAGATGCGAGTCTGGTTGCCTTCAAATTTAAAAGCGGGAAATCAGTTGATATTGGTCAGTCAATGGCTTACGGATGGCTTTTATTTGGAAAAGATGGTAAAAATGTTCCCGGTGCATATGCAGGCTGGGCATTTTTAAGAAATGCATCAGTTCCGGAAATGTTTCCTGACTTTACTAAAACCCAGTTTTTGATTGGGGATGATGTGGTGGTATACTGGATGGAACAGCAACTTCGGTATGTGCCTTCAAGCAAGAGAGATATCTTTTATGCCCATTTGAAAGTCCTTAAAAAGGTAGATGCAGAGAAGGCAAAAAAAGCCGCAGTGAGAGATATCGCTTATATGAAAAACCTGCCTGATTTGACAGAAAAGGATTTGAATAACATCAAACGCGTATACGCTGAAATTTTAGAATTACCGGCATCGGCCGATTCTATGGCGAATGTAATTGCTTCGATTGATTCTGCAGCGATCAAAAGCCGGAATCCGGAGAAGCTTGCAGCCATGAAGTTGATCGGAGCAGAAAGGGATTACAAAAAGTTACTGCAGCTGAATATTAGTTTTCTCGAACGTTTCCCAATGGATAAGGCAGATCGTGCTTTTGATCAGGCCAACAGGATCGACTATGCTAAAGTTTATTCCTCTATCCTGATTATTGCCTCGGTGGAAAAGGACGCTGTGACGTTCAAAAAGTATATCACAACAGCGCCATTTGCTACGCTACCTAATGCTTTCTATAAGTGTATGTATGTGCCATATGTGTCACTCAAAAGTTTTACGGCAGAACAGGTTTATGAATATGCGCGGCCAATGATGGATAGGCTGATGGACTTCAGCGAGGTAAAACCTGAGGGTTTTATGGACGTATATCTGGGCAATGCGGGTGTATATGCAGACGTTCTGATGCATTTAAATAAAAATGAAGCAGCGCTGGGCTTTGCAAATGCTGCACAGCAAAAATATGAATATGGCAATTCTCCGCTGAACGAGGTAACCGCCATATTACTGGAAAGGGCCGTGCAGCAGGATAAATTGAAATTTGTGCTGAAAAGTAGTATGAAGAAAAATCAGATGACGCCTTTGATGCTGGAAATGATGAAAAAGAACTACATCGCGCTGCATAAATCTGAAGCCGGTTACGATACTTATCTGGCCTCTTTAAAAGATGTGAAGTTAAATGCAGAACTGGAAAGTAAGGTAAAGGAGTCGATGATCAAAAAGGATTTACCAGAATTCAGCGTAAAGAATAACAAGGGTAAGCTGGTAAAACTGAGCGATCAGAAAGGAAAAGTGGTTGTATTGGATTTCTGGGCTTCCTGGTGCGCACCTTGTAAAGCGGCTTTCCCGGGAATGAAGATGGCCGTAGAAAAATATAAAAACGATAAGGATGTAGCCTTTTTCTTTGTAGATACCCAGGAGCATATCAAAGACTATGAAACCTATGTAAAAAAGTACCTGAAAGACCATAATTTTGATTTTGAGGTGCTGTTTGATGCAGATGCAAAACTATCGAAAAGCTTTGGTGTAGGACCAATTCCGCATAAAATGGTGATCGATAAAAATGGAAAACTGCGCTTCTCTGAAGTAGGCTATATGGGCAGCCCGTCTGAATTGGTAGATGAAATTAGCATGATGGTAGAACTTGCACGTAAGGCAGATTAACATTTTATACCCATGATTGCCAAAAACTGACGATAGGTTTGGCTCAGCGGCAGTCATATAATTCGATTTAATAATTAAACACACAACATGAAATCCTTAACAAAAAAGAGTTTACTCCTTCTGATGATGATGTGCATTGCCTTAACTGGCTTTGCGCAAATTCATTCCAATTTCACCTTCAAACCGGAAAAGCCTGCCAATGGCCAGACCATAGAAATATCTTATGATGCCAAGGGTACGCCTCTTGAAGGCAGGCAAAATATCACTTCTGTAATTTATCAATATATCAACTATAAATGGGTGGCAGCGGATGTGCCTTTCACTGGTACAAATAATCTTTGGAAAGCCAGCTTTAAAACACCTGCAAACTGTGGATTTTTAGCAGTTAAATTTAAATCGGATACCCTGACCGATAATAACCGTGACACTGGTTATTTTATCATGTTGCAGGATAAAGACCGTCCGGGTGCACTGGCTCCGGGATCTTACCTGGGCTGGGGCGTAGCCCGTTCCCCAAAAACAGAAATGGATATTCCAGGCTATATGAAATTTGAAGGTATCAGCGATACGGCAACCTACATGTGGTTTAACCAGGAAATTACTTTCAACCAGGCCAACAAGTCTAAACTGGTAATTCCTTATTCCAGAGCAGTTAAAAACTACTTTAAAGACGCTGCAACGCCTAAACTAAGAGCTGTGATTACTTTCCTTACCCGCGCTGATGCAACTGAAGATGAATTGCAGAAAGCAAGAACCATCAGCGGCAATATTATGGGCGATGAGAAACTTAAAGATTCTATTGAAAATATACTCACTAAGAAATTCCCTAATGGCAATCTCGCAAAGTTAGCGGCATATAGAAATATCAGTAAAAATAAAGAAATGCCTGCCCTTATTCAAGCATCTGAAAAATTCCTGGCAGATTTTCCGGCTGCTGAAACCAATGCGGATTTTGACAAAGATAACTTTATCAATTATGGCACAGTTTATCAGAATATCATTGTGGTTGGTGGTTATCTTAATAAAGATGATAGCTATCTCAAAAAATACATCGATGTATTACCCTATAACATTTTATCTACTATCTTTTATAAAATAGTTGGTATCCCTTATAAAAGGAAAGACGAAACACCAGAAAGATTATTGACTAAAGCAGAAATAATGCTCACAAGATATAAGTATTTTCTGGCGAACCAGCCTGCTGATTTAGCTTACTTATCACCCCTGGAATGGAAAACAAACTGGGAGCAGGAGCGCGCCAAATTCGAATACATTCCTTATATCAGTTTACTGATGAGTGCGGGCAGAGACGAAGAAGCTTTTAAATACACTGAAGTAGTAGAAAAGTACCTGGAGTATAAAGATGCAACTGTCAACAATTACTACGCCATCCTGCTTCAAAAGAGAGGTGAAACGACACACTTAAACGAAGTACTGAAATACAGCTTGTACAATAACCAGGCAACACCCGAAATGCTGGAAATGGTTAAAGCAGATTATATCAGGCAAAATGGTTCGGATAAAGGATATGATGATTACCTGAGCAAATTGAAGAATCCGGCTGATAAAGCGGAGTTTGAGAAAATGGTAGCGGAGGGGATGATCAATAAAGCGATGCCGGAATGGTCTATGAAAGACATGAATGGTAAGGTAGTCAGCTCAAAAGCACTGCGCGGTAAAACCGTTGTACTTGATTTCTGGGCTACATGGTGCGTGCCTTGCAAAGCCTCCTTCCCGGGGATGAAGCTGGCGGTAGATAAATATAAAAACGATAAAGATGTTGTTTTTTATTTCGTAGATACCGAAGAGCGTGGTACAACTTACAAAGCGGAAGTGATGAAATATATCAAGGAGAACAATTATCCTTTTAATATCCTATTTGATAACACAGCAGCAGGGTCTAAGCAAAACAGTGAGGTTTTTGACCGTATCTGTAAAGAATTTACTATTTCCGGGATACCACAAAAATTATTCATCGATAAAAACGGTAAACTGCGCTTCATCTCCGTAGGTTACAATGGCAGTGCTTCTGCATTGGCGGATGATATCTCTACACTGGTTGAAATGACTAAAACAGCAAAATAACATGAAAAACTTTTTTTTAATACTATCTATTCTATGCTGCGGTGTTGCAGCAAATGCACAAACGCAACCTTCGAAAATCCAACAGGCCCTGAAAGAGCAGGTTGTTCCGGCCGCGCAACAGAAAAAATATACAGAGACTACGGTCAGCTTCAAGAGCCCGGGAGATACAATCACCTTTGCCGGTGCCTTAACTGTGCCTAAGGGAAAGAAAAATGTGCCTGCTGTAGTCATCGTATCCGGTAGTTACCAGCAGGATAGAGACGGGATGATGGCGGGTCATCCACTGTTCAAAGAAATTGCTGATTACCTGAGCAGTAATGGCATAGCTGTATTACGGTTGGATGATCGTGGTACAGGTAAGACTACCGGTAATTATGGCACCTCAACTACCGGAGATTTTGCTGATGACGCGCTCAAAGCGATTCAATACCTGAAAAGTATCAAAGGCATTAATCCTGCCAAAATAGGACTTTTAGGACATAGTGAAGGTGGTGCCGCCAGTGCTATCGCTGCTGGAAAAAGCAAAGATGTAGCCTTTATTGTCAGCATAGCGGGTCTGGCTACCTCCGGTTATGCTTCCCTGATCCAGCAGAATGAAGATCTGGTGAACAATTCGCAGCTTACAGCGGTAGATAAAAAACGTTCCAATGAGATCAATAGGTTGATGTTTGATGTAGCATTGAAATATGCGGATTCTGATAGTCTGGAGAATAAGCTGAATACTACTTACAATGACTGGAAAGTAAAAGATGATGCTTATTTTAAAACATTAAATATAGAGTTTGATCATTTCCGTTTTCCGGTTTACAGTTATGTAAGGTATGCAATTGGTCCGTGGTACAGGTATTTTGTGAAATTTGATGCGCCAAAAACTATTGCACAGGTAAAGGTGCCTATTTTAGCATTGAACGGTGATAAGGATCTGATGGTATCCCCCCAATCAAATCTGGCCAACTGGAAAAATTACGCTGCTGCGGGTGGAAATACTAAAGTAGAAACGCATTTGCTTCCCGGTCTGAATCATCTCTTTCTGCCATGTGTAACTTGCACACAGCAGGAATCTTCAACATTAAAAGCCGATTTTTCTCCTGAAGCATTGCAGATTATTGGTACCTGGATTAATAAAATATAATCCTTCCGATTAAATAGAAAACCTGAGAGGCTGTTCATTCACATGATCAGCCTCTTTGTATGATTAGCAGATTTGAAGGCTTTCTATGAGTTGTAAAGAACTTTCTCTTAGCTTTGTTGTAAAATGATTTTATTGGTATGATGATAGACTTATCTTACGCGGAGCATCAGATTCATTGTGTCACAGATTTTCAGGACTTGGTTTCCATGCCATTTAAGGGAGAAATGAATGCCATTTGCTGGACGCGCAGCCTCATGGGTGATTTCTCTGAAATTGTTAAAAAAGTGGAGCTAAGCGGAAATATAACAACTATTGAAGAAGAGGAAATTCGTGAACTTCAGTTAAGTGAACAAGGACAACTTGCCCGCGAAATTCTTTTAAATGATTTGAAGCTATTGAATGCACATGGCGCATCGCCAATCCTTAACATAATCAACCACTATGATCGGGATGATAGCTTCCCCTTTCTTCCAACCGATGTTTATTCTTTTCATGTAGATCGCTCACCCATACCAACAGATACCTTTTTATGCACTTACTATGGCGAGTCGAGCGACATATTGCCAAATTCACAGGGCATACAGAAAGTGCTTATTCCGGAAATACGTGTTGAACTTGAAAAACTGCATCGTGGTGCAGAGGAAGATTTTGAGTCATTCTTAAGTGAAAACTTCTTCGATCTTCACTACCAGGCTAAACCTGATGCACGGCCCATCAGCTTAGGCCTGGGGAACCTGTGGCGATTGGCAGTTGATCATCCGGAAAGTCAGGTTCTTCCCTGTCTTCACCGTGCACCTGAGGAAAAATCCGGACAAAGCAGGCTGTTACTGATCTGTTGATCATAATTCCTTGATGACAGACGTCTTTTGAAAATTGCTAGCTGGATGATAGCATGCGACATCACTCAAATCGATTGTTTATCAGGATGTTAAATGTGTTAATTTAACCAGATCCACCTTATTGCTGAATCTGCTGATCAGTTCATTCAGTTTAGGGTTAATGATGTTGGTACAAAAAGGCTTTGCTATATCCTTATAATAATAATTCTGGTATTCCGGCGTGTTGAGTCTGAACTGTCCGAACATCAAGTTTTCGGTGATGACAGGTGCCGGAAAGTTTTCCTGTAGTTCAAGCATGGCATTTTTTACCATTCCAATTTGAGCAGCGTTAAAGCAGTAGACTGCGGAACGGTATTTGTCTCGCATCGCATGCGAAGAGGTGCAGCTATGTGTATAGAGATGGATGGCGGTTAGTTCCTGAAGTGATATGATTTCCGGATCAAATGTAACCAGCACGGCTTCTGAGAAACAATCTGTCTGTTCTGCATCAGCAATCCAGCCCTGGAGCACTTCGATAATACCCCTTAAAGATAAAAAGATTGCTTCTGTACACCAGTGGCAACTTCCACCAAACCCTATTTGTTCCATTACATCACAAAGTTAATTATTCTGATCCTGCATCCCAATCCCAAATCAGGTAAGGATAGAATGTATTCTTACTTTTTGATATATTTTTTAATGACCGTTGGTCGAAAAATTACAGGAGTTGGTCGGGAGTTACAGTGCCGTGGTATAATACGGTGAAATCTGCTGAAACGTTTGCGGGGTGTTGACGTCTTAACTACAAACAATTAAGAAAAAGACATTTAAAAAACTCAAAAACAAAAGATATGAAAACTTTATTCAACACCGTATTAAAATCAGGTTCAATTGCCATCGTTTTATTCGCATCAGTATTTAGCCTCACTGCATCAGCCGCCACAGTTACAGCAGATAGGGGATCCTTTAATCCGGATATTAAAAAAGTAATCGTGACCGGTAATACCAAAGTGCTGCTGGTACAGAACAATAAAGAATATGTAACGATGGATAACCTGGATCTGGAGAAAGTATCACTGAAACAAGTGGGTAACACTTTAACGATCAGTTCATCAGAAAGTAATCCTGTAACAGTAACTGTTTATGTGAAAGATTTATACCGTATCGATGCTGCAGATCAATCTAATGTTAGAACTTCAGGTAACTTCAATTTGAAAAACCTGCAGGTAATGCTGAAAGATGACGCTAAAGCCCGTATCAAAGCCACTACTGCAAGTTTATATACGGTAATTGACGGACGTGCAAAGCTGGAACTGATTGGTACTTCAGACAGCCATATCTCTAAAATGGCTGGGCTTGCAACAATTGATACGGATAAATTCGCAGCATTAAAAACGGAAGCGATCACTGCAGGTAATGAAGTTGTAGCCTTCAATTCACATAGAAATTTGAAGTAGATCAAATTAATTTCGGTTCTATTTAAAATAGTAAAAAACAGACAATGCGGATTCATACCCGCATTGTCTGTTTTTGTTTAGCAGCATCATTTTGAGCTATTGAAATGAAGATTTGCATTCCACTTTTTTCTCCTTAAATACGATAAATTATTGCCTCTGACTTTCTGTAACACCCGGACTCATTTTCAGGGTAACATGCGCCTGTGCTGTAGGACGGGTTGTGTTAGCTCTAGAGATCTACTAGGGTAAGTCTAGGGTGAGTCCGGTACTTTTTAACTAGTAGAATTGAACCGGACTCACCCTAGTTTAAACCTACTCGTACCCTAGACTTACCTTAACGCTACCCCGGGCACTCCTCCTGTCTATTCTTTTTACATCTGCTGACCGGACAATTATGGACAAGGGAGGACAATTATGGACATTGCTATTCGAATATTTTTCTTTGTTAAAATGATGATTTACATTCGTTTAAAATAAATCAGCACACTGTGATGATAAGAGCAAAAGGGAAGTTTTCAAAAGATTAGTTAGCCTGCTGGTGTTTAAAATATTAAACGACCGCAGGTAGTGACCGTTGGTCGAAAAATTACAGGAGTTGGTCGGGAGTTACAGTGCCGTGGTATAATACGGTGAAATCTGCTGAAACGTTTGCGGGGTGTTGACGTCTTAACTATAAACAATTAAGAAAAAGACATTTAAGAAAACTCAAAAACAAAAGATATGAAAACTTTATTCGCCACCGTATTAAAATCAGGTTCAGTTGCCATCGTTCTATTAGTATCAGTATTCAGCCTTACTGCATCAGCCGCCAACGTTACAGCCGATAGGGGATCCTTTAATCCGGATATTAAAAAAGTAATCGTGACCGGTAATACCAAAGTGCTGCTGGTACAGAACAACAAAGAATATGTAACGATGGATAACCTGGATCTGGAGAAGGTATCACTGAAACAAGTGGGTAACACATTAACGATCAGTTCATCAGAAAGTAATCCTGTAACCGTGACTGTTTATGCGAAAGATTTATACCGTATCGATGCTGCAGATCAAGCCAGCGTTAAAACATCAGGCAACTTTAATTTGAAAAACCTGCAGGTAATGCTGAAAGATGACGCTAAAGCCCGTATCAAAGCCACTACTGCAAGCTTATATACCGTAATTGACGGACGTGCAAAGCTGGAACTGATTGGTACTTCAGACAGCCATATCTCTAAAATGGCTGGGCTTGCAACAATTGATAAGGATAAATTCGCAGCGTTAAAAACCGAATCTATCAATGGAGAAAATAAGGAAGCAGCATATAGAATAGCCGTAGTAGCTAAAAGGTAACATCTTTTCATTCAACACCTCTTAACTTATTACTTATTGGAGAAGTCGATCCGGGTACAACCTGAATCGACTTCTTTGCTTTTCTATAAACACAACAATTTTATTGAAGGCCAGACTGATTATGAAGTAATCGTGTGCCTTATCATGAGAATAAGCGACGCAAGTGGTAATTATTTCCCTATCTTTATTTATACCTATTATAAATAATGCTAGATTTGGCGAATTCTTACACCAAATCTTAAAAAAATGATTCAACATTTACCCGACCTTATCCGAATTAAGGTATTGCAAAGGGGACAAAAACTCTTTATGCTGCTGCTGGTTTTTATTGCCTTTAATACAGGCATTTCTGCACAAGCCCAAAACGTAATCTTAACTGGAACAATCAAAACAGCTGATGGACAGCCTGCAGAGAACGTGACTATTTCTATCCCTTCGCTGAATCGAAGCAGTATGACAAACCATCTGGGGGAATTTAAAATCACCAAATTGCAGCCCGGTACTTATAAAGTAACAGCAAGCTCAATAGGATTACAAAGTCAGGAAAAAAATGTAGTACTGGTAAGTGGGCAAAATAATACGCTCAGTTTTATACTGAAGGAAACATCCGGACAGTTAAATGCAGTGAATATCTCGGCAGCAAAAGTTAACAAGTTTGCCAGCAAAAAAACAAGCTATGTAGCCCGGATGCCGATTTCAAATCTAGAAAATCCTCAGGTATATACCTCCGTGACCAAACAGCTGCTTACTGAGCAACTCGTGGTTGATTTTAAAGAATCTCTAAGAAATGTGCCGGGAGTGGTACCTAATAATAACCCTGCCGGCGGAACAGGTGGAACAATCAGGGGTTTTACAACTGGTACAACGGTGAGAAACGGATTGGCTGTACAATCCTATCAGACAGATCCTATCAACATAGAACGCGTAGAAGTAATCAAAGGTCCATCGGGAACACTGTTTGGAAGCAGTATTGTGAACTTTGGTGGTTTAATTAATCAGGTGACAAAAAAACCATTGGATACACTGATGGGAGAAATAGGGCTGACTTTAGGCGAATATGAGCTGAGCAGACTTACCGCTGATATTAATATGCCTTTAAATGCTGACAAATCAGCCTTGATGAGAATTAACGCCGCTGCCCACAAGGAGAATTCTTTTCAGAACTACGGGTTTAAAAAGATGTATACTTTTGCACCAAGTTTTTCTTATAGAGTAGATGAGAAACTTTCTTTTCTGATAGAGGCCGAATTGAATAAAACTAACAGGTCCACTATTGCCTATCACCAGAATTTACAAAATACCTCGTATAAAAGTTTAAAGGATATCCCCGTGCCTTTTGAAAATGCGCTGACAGGCTCAAATCTTGATGCTGCACTTACTTCTACTAATTTCTTTGCAGAAGGAAACTATAAAATCAACGAACACTGGACATCTACTACAAGTGTTGCTTATGGGGAAAATCAGATTGACCACAGCAGCTAGGTTTATCCGCAGTGGACGGCAGACAATAAGTTTAACAGGTCTATATTCAATTACGGCCCAAGAATTTTTACCTCTCTTAACGGGCAGCAAAATTTTAATGGCGATGTAACGGTGGCTGGGATACGTAACAGAATAGTTATTGGTGTTAATTTTTATACGTTTAAAAGTTTCTTGAGATTTACCAACGTAGGTATTTATGACGCAATTGATTTAACGGCGTCACCAGTAATTCCGGGTATAAACAGGGAGAAAGTAGATGCCATTATTGCCACAAAAACGCAAACCAACACGCAGAATAAACAAGGCTCTTATAGTGCATATGCTTCGGATGTGATTAATCTGACTGATGCATTAATGGCGATGTTAAGCTTAAGGGTGGATCGTTTTGAAAATGCAGCTGCAGTTGCTGACGGTATAAAGGCACCTACCGGCGCTTTCAATCAGACTGCATTTTCTCCTAAACTAGGTTTGGTTTATCAATTGGTTAAAGATCAGGTATCCGTATTTGGAAATTATATGAATGGATTCCAGAATGTAGCACCAGTAACGCAAATTACAGGGGTAGTAGATATTTTTAAACCACGCCAGGCAAATCAATGGGAAGGTGGTGTAAAGTTTGAGATTTTGAATCATAAACTGAATGCAACTTTTAGTTACTATGATATCAAAATCAGTAATGATACGCGTTTGAATGCTGATAATGTATCCGTGCAGGATGCTACATCAAAAAGTAAGGGTTTTGAAGCAGAATTAATCGCAAATCCTGTCGAAGGCTTAAATATTGTGACGGGTTATGCAAAAAGCAGTTACAGAATTATTAATGCAGCTCCAGGCGTAATTGGTAAATATCAGGCTCAGACGCCAACAGAATATGTCAACTTTTGGGCAAGTTATAAATTCAAAGGGGCATTGAAAAACTTAGGTGCAGGATTTGGAGGCAATTATGTATCCGACTGCTTTTTTGATGCAGCTAATACGATTGTAATCCCAGCTTACACTGTATTGAATGCGTCGGTATTTTTTGATCAGCCAAAATGGCGACTTGGTCTGAAGGTAAATAATATGACTAATCAGAAGTACTGGACGAATTATGGTATTGCTGAAATGACAAAACAGTACCTCGCCAACATTAGTTTTAAATTTTAAGAATTGAATCAGATCGTCCTTTATAATTCAGGGACGATCTTTTGTTTATAAATATGTCTATCATAAAAAATCACAATAAAAGTAGAAAGCGTAAATCGGCTTTCAGAAGAGTGTCAGAATGGTTGCACTTGTGGTTGGGACTTTTTTCGGGAATTATCGTATTCGTTATATGTCTTACTGGTGCGCTTTGGGTATTCCGGCATGAGGTCTGGTATTTTACTGAAAGATATCAGCAAGTGGAACCGCGGCGTCAAGCTATGATGCTACCTTCTCATCTGATCGCTAATGCAAAAGAATATCTTGCTATCAAGGAAAAACAAAGGGTTGAAATTACCAGTATCACTTATGGGTTGCCGACTAAAGCTGTAGCTGTAGATTATAATTTGAAGGCATCAGGATATGGTACAATTTACTTGAACCCGTATCTGGGGAATGTAATCATGGATAAGCGGGGAGAATCTGCAGCAGAGAAGTTTTTTATTTTTGTAAGGGCAGGGCACCGTTTTTTGTGGTTGCCAAAAGAGATTGGCAGTCCGTTGGTAGGTGCCTCATGTTTGATTTTCGTGATTACGCTGATCACCGGGGTAATCTGGTGGTTACCTGTAAAATGGAATAGTAAAACCAGAAAGAAAAGTTTCGGTATTAAATGGAAAGCAAACTGGAAAAGAGTAAACATAGATTTACATAACGTCCTGGGATTTTATGCCGTAATTTTTGTCCTCGTACTCACAGTTACCGGGATCATATTTACATTCAAATGGTTTGAAAATGGTATCTACAAAATACTGACCTGGAAAAATCCGGCAGCAGCTGAAATCACACAGCCACTCTCTGATACTACATTGTTGAAATCGGCCAATCGATTTCATCCTGAAGATATCTTATGGAAAAGAATGAACTCCACGTATAATGGGAAAATAGGCAGACTGGTTATAGATTTTCCAGCTAAAGCAGAAGATCCTTATCAAGTGATTGTACTGTTTGGCGATGGAACAATTATTTATAATAAAGTACTAGCTTACTATGATCAGTATTCACTGCAGCAAATAAAGACGAATAAAGAAAGGCTGAAACCCTATGCACATCTGTCGACCGGCGAAAAAGTATTTAGGATGAATTTCGATATACATACCGGCCAGATTTTAGGGTTGCCAACTAAGATAATTGCTTTTTTCGCGTGTATAATTGGTGCAAGCTTACCTGTTACAGGTTTCATCATCTGGTATAATCGCAAATGGGGAAAAAGAAAAAGGCCAAAAAATGTGAATAATTTAGTATCCTGGTCTGCTGAGTAATGATCAATTATGGGAATTAACTTTGGTCAGGACGGCGCTCAATAGGTTTGGTCGAAAAATTACAGGAGTTGGTAAGGCACGTATTAAAGCCACTACAGCAAGTTTATATACTGTAATTGACGGACAGGCAAAATTAGGCCTGATCGGAACTTCAGCTCATCACATCTCTAAAATGGCGGGTATCGCCACAATTGATAATAAGTTTGCAGCAGCAAAAACTGAATTCATCACTTCTGCAACTGAGGCTGTAGCCTTCAATGCACATAGAAAAGTTGAGGCGGTTAAAAAACAATATCGAAATTAGTATAAATAGTAAAACAGACAATGCTGGCTCCTGCCGGCATTGTTTTTTTTTATCAAATTCCACTATCTTTGCCGCTTAATTTAATATCCCATCTCGTGTTTAATGTAAATAATATCTCCGTTTCTTTTGGTGGAACAACCTTATTTAGTGACGTAACGTTTTCAATCAACGAAAATGATAAAATAGCCCTGATGGGTAAAAATGGTGCTGGTAAGTCTACGATCTTAAAAATAATTGCTGGCGCAACAAAACCGACGTCTGGTAGCGTAACTGGTCCAAAAGAAGCAGTAATTGCTTATTTACCGCAGCATTTGCTAACGGAAGATAATGTTACCGTTTTTGAAGAAACCTCAAAAGCATTCCAGGAGATGCATCAGATGCAAAAGGAACTGGATGAGCTGAACGAGCAACTCAACATCAGGACGGATTATGACAGCGACGATTACATGAAGGTAATTGAGCGCGTATCGGAGTTGAGTGAGCAGTTTTATTCAGTAGAAGAGGTCAATTATGATGCTGAAGTAGAAAAAGTATTAAAAGGTCTGGGTTTTGAACGCGAGGACTTTAACCGTCAGACTTCTGAATTTTCAGGCGGATGGCGCATGCGGATTGAACTGGCCAAGATTTTATTAAAGAAACCGGATCTGATTTTACTGGATGAGCCAACCAACCATATGGATATTGAAAGCATCCAGTGGCTGGAAGATTTTCTGATGAACTCAGCCAAGGCAGTGATGGTGATTTCGCACGACCGTACCTTTGTAGATAACATCACCAATCGTACAATTGAGGTCACCATGGGCCGGATATACGATTACAAAGCGAAATACAGTCATTACCTGCAGTTGCGTGCCGACCGTCGCGTACACCAATTGAAAGCTTACGAAGAACAACAACGTTTTATTGCGGATAACCAGGAGTTTATAGACCGTTTCAGAGGTACTTACTCGAAAACGCTGCAGGTACAGTCGCGGGTAAAAATGCTCGAAAAACTTGAAGTCATCGAAATAGATGAGGTAGATACCTCGGCATTACGCCTGAAATTTCCACCTTCACCGCGCTCGGGTCAATACCCTGTAATTGTAGAAGAGCTAACCAAAGCTTATGGGGATCATGTGGTATTCGAAAAGGCCTCACTGGTCATTGAGCGGGGAGAAAAGGTAGCTTTTGTAGGTAGAAATGGTGAGGGTAAATCAACCATGATCAAAGCCTTCATGAACGAGATCGATTATGAAGGAACTTTAAAAGTTGGCCACAATGCGAAGATTGGCTATTTTGCTCAGAATCAGGCTTCATTACTGGATGAGAATTTAACGGTCTTTGAAACCATCGATCAGATTCAGTTGAGCGATGGAAGCGTAAAAATCAAAGACCTTTTAGGTGCCTTTATGTTTAGCGGTGATGATACCACTAAAAAGGTTAAGGTCCTGTCCGGGGGTGAAAAAACCCGTTTGGCAATGATTAAACTTTTGCTGGAACCCGTAAATGTATTGATCCTGGATGAGCCGACCAACCATTTGGACATGAAGACCAAAGACATCATCAAAGAAGCCCTGCAGGACTTTGATGGTACGCTGATTTTAGTGTCTCACGACCGGGATTTCCTGGACGGACTGGCACACAAAGTATTTGAGTTTGGCAATAAACGCGTTCGTGAACATTTTGAAGATATTAAGGGTTTCCTGGCCTACAAGAAAATGAATAGTCTGAAAGAGATCGACAATTAAATAAGAAATACCTAAGCTGAGGCAGGCTTGGGTATTTATTGTTTTACTTTCGTGCCTTTGAACGCAATTCCCTGGTAGGTCCATACCATAACCCAACTATCACCATCTGGAATGAATTCGAAGGTCGTTGATGTTTCCGGCTTTTCAAAAAAAACCGTTTTACTTTCTGCCTGAAGACTTGCCTGCATTTTATTTTCCCGGTAAAGCTTTAACTGTCTATCTTGTAAACGGAATTCCAGCCGTGCATGGTTCGCTTCAGCAAATTCATATTGACCAATATATCTGCTAAGGATAGCTGCGGGTATAGTTATTGCTTTATGGTTGATCGCAGCCGGAAGTTTAAAAGGTTTTCTTTCCATAATTTTCACCAGGTCAGTAACGGTTTGCTGAAAAGGTATTTCATCATAGTTCGATAGCAGTACAAAGCTATAATTTTGTCGTGTGTTGGTATATATCTGTGTCCTGATGCCATCTGATCCGCCATTTTTTTCTATTACACCCTGCGCGTTACGCATGGCAGACAGAAAAGGTTCCTTATGCAATGATTGTAAATACAGTAAGAGATCTCCGGTGGTAGAATAAATTCTGGCAGTAGGAAATTCGTCCTGTGTAAGATTTGGGATCTGTCTGATCACACCATCTCTCATCTGGTGGTTCAGGGCAAGATTTTTCAGGTTATCGTGGCTGGTGTAAAAGTGAGCGCCTGAAGCATTCATATGTAGAGGGATAAATATAAATTCTTTCACACATTGTGCGAAGGGCTTGCCTGTTATCTTTTGGATCAGGTAATAGATCACCTCGTAACCAATGTTAGAATACCTGGTATCGCTGCCAGGGGTGAATTCCAATTTTTCTTTCGCTGCCGCTGCAAGTATTTCATCTGGGGTTAAAGCCAGCACTTTTTCTGATTTATTTGTCAATTCACGCGGTAGTCCGGACCTGTGGTGAATCAATTGGTCGATCGTAATCAAATGACTATTAGGGAAGTGAGGGAGGTACCTGCAGATCGTATCTGAAATTTTCAGCTGATGTGCTTCCTGTAGTTGAACTAAAATGGAGTAGGCCATTAGTTTACTCACAGAATGAATGTCGAACTGGCTATCATTGCTTACGTGGAGGCTATTATTGGGATCTGCCGATAAATTGTAGGCTTTTTTTAATATATCCTTGCCATTAGCATTAAAATATACAGCGCCATTGAACTTTTTGAGCTGAGTAAGGGTCGACAAATATTCATCCAGCTGTTGCTGTAATGTGCTGTCAGCGCTGTAATCAATTTTGTTTTTTATGGGTTCACCAATGGATATGGAGGTAAACAGAATGCATATAAAGAAGGTTGCCAAAGCAGATTTTAAAAAAATCATGGTATGTTAAATTATTGATGTGCTGCAAAGATGTGAGTATGGAGCCGGACTTTAGGTTAATGAAAGGTTAATGTGCTGATGCCTTACATTACGCCAACAATAATCTGTTTATATTGCGCAGATGTTTAAAAACAACATGCTATTGCTTATTATGGGTTGCGTACTGATCGTTGTCACTTTCGGCATCCTTCAGTTGCTGTTGATCATGAAGACCTACAAGCTGGAAAAAGCGAGCTATATTGCTGAATTACGGCATGCTATAGTTGATCATCTTCGGGTTCCGGTGGAAACCCTGCATAGTAGCGCTGTTGATGCGGTGATTAAGGTTGTCAAAAGTGATCAAAAAGAACAACACGATATTGGAGAAGTTATTCGTGCACAACTCTACCATGACCAACTGAAACTGCGTTCTGAATTTTCCAAAACGATCAGGAAAGTACCGGAGCTTAGTCAGGTAAATTACCTGCTCAGCTATCCTTATATTGTACTTCGTCATCATAACAAAGTAGATACAATTGTTTCATCAAAAAAACAAGCTTTACTGGAAATCGCCGGCATGCATATTCCGGAAAAAAGTAGATTATTAATTAGTGATGGTACTCAGATTACCTCTTTTGATAAAATAGCTGCAGATGGTCAGGCCACCAAGTATACGCTTGAAATCAGTATAGCACAATATACCGATAGCGCAGCATGGCAGTCACAAGTGTCAGGACGAATGTTGGTATCATTTCTGTCAGCAGCATTTCTGGTTATTTTAATAGTGCTGGTGCTGTTTAGTATTTTAGCCGCATTGCTCCGACAAAAGAAAATTGCAGATATAAAAACTGATTTTTCGAATAACATCACTCATGAACTAAAAACGCCCATAAGTACAGCAGGGATCATTCTTAAAACGCTGTCGATTATTGATCCGGTAAAAGACAAAGTATTGTTTAAAGAGCAATTGTCAGCTCTGGAAAAGCAACACTACAAAATCACCAGAACCGTCGACTGGGTATTGGAGAGTGCCATGACTATTCCGGCCCCTTTTTTAGCCGAAGAAATTCATGTAAGCGAATGGTTGAATGAGCTTATTGGTAGTCGGCCGGACGCAGGACATCAGTTAAGCGTAGAATGTAATCCTGATGATCGGATCAACAGTAACCAGACCTTGCTGACGAGTATCTTAGGCAACTTATTGGACAATGCGGTGAAGTACAGTAGTGCGGGCACGAAAATTATTGCCAGATTTTATGTCGATAAACAGGTAAATGTATTCGAGGTAGAGGATGGGGGAACAGCCATTCCAATAAAGTTCCGGGAGCATTTGTTTGATAAGTTTTACAGGATTCCGGAACAGGAATATCTTCATTCAGTAAAGGGCCTGGGCTTGGGTTTGTACCTGAGTCAGAGAAATGCTATAGCACTGGGCGGACAGCTGAGGTATATGGAATCTGCTGATGGCGGCAACTGTTTTCAGTTAACTATTCGTAAAAATGCAATATAAATTATTACTCGTTGAAGATGATGAAGACCTGGCTGTTCACTTGTCAAAATACCTCCAGATCAGGGGCTTTTTTACAGGTTTAGCCGGCGACGGCCAGCGGGCCAGGCAGTGCCTGGCTGAAGGCCCCTATGATCTGGTGCTCGTAGATATCATGATGCCTGGAGAAGATGGTTTTAGCTTGGCTGCCCATCTTAAAAAAAGCTATCCTCAGCTGCCGTTCCTGTTTTTATCTGCCAGAAACCAGAAGGAAGACATCCTTAAAGGTTTGGGACTGGGTGCTGATGACTATATGATCAAGCCATTCGACGCAGAAGAACTGGTTTTACGCATACATAATATTTTGCGGAGAAGCATAGGGGTAATCGCTGAAATGGAGCGGTACGACCTGGGTACCTATCAGTTCAGGTTTAATGACCTTATGCTCATCGGAACATCAGGTGAAAAAGTGCTGACTGAAAAAGAAGGCAAGCTGCTCAAAATGCTTTGCTTGCGTAAGAACCACTTGCTTAACAGAGCGGAGGTACTTCATGAACTATGGGGAGAACCTGATTTTTTTAATGGACGTAGCCTGGATGTGTTCATCAGCAGGCTGCGTAAATATTTATCAGACGATCCGGGTATTCGTATTGAGAGTATTCGCGGAGTTGGTTTTAGGTTAAGGGAGGTTTAACTCAATACGCTACGCCTTCGGCACCTGTTTTTAGGCCAGCAAAGCAAGTACCTTTAACGTTTTGTTATCTTTTCTTCCTTCAAAATATTTCTGCAAAACTGCTTCAAAGACAGGATCTGCCCCCGGAACCAGCGAAAAGAGTGTCATGGAGGAATGCAGTTTCAGGTCATCCGGACTCCCGAAAATCTGATGTACACTTTTACCTTCCAGGCTAAGCAGGGTATTTGCTGCCAGTATCAGTCTCGGACCTAAAACCCGGTGTGACAGGTATGCGCTGGCTTCCTTCAGGTCTTTTATCGCATAAAACCGGGATGTTTCGGTGAAACCAAGACCCTGGATTTGCGGAAAAATGTACCACATCCAATGGCTTTTTTTCATGCCTTCCTTCAATTCCTGCAGGGCTGTCTGGTATACAGCTTTCTGGGCTGCTATAAATCTTTCTAAGTTGTGCGTTTCCATAAGATATCTGGTTTCCCATATTACAATTAATAAGAACTTTAGTTTCAGGATATGCTGCGGATCAAAAAAATAATTGTAGCGTTGGTCGAAAAATTACAGGAGTTGGTCGGGAGTTACAGCGCTGTGGTATAATACGGGGAATGCTGCTGAAACGTTTGTGGGGTGTTGACGTCTTATATACAAACAATTAAGAAATAGAATTTTAAAAAACCTAAACTCAAAAGATATGAAAACTTTATTCGACACCGTATTAAAATCAAGTTCAATGGCTATCGTTTTATTAGCTTCAGTATTTAGCCTCACTGCATCAGCCGCCACAGTTACAGCAGAAAGAGGTCCTGTTCAACCCGATATCAAAAAAGTAATCGTGACCGGTAATACTAAAGTGCTGCTGGTACAAAACACAAAAGAATATGTAACGGTGGATGCAGTTGATCTGGAAAAAGTATCCCTGAAACAAGTGGGTAATACTTTAACGATCAACTCTTCAGAAAGTAATCCGGTAACCGTGACTGTTTATGTGAAAGACCTGTACCGCATCGATGCTGCTGATAAAGCCAGCGTTAAAACATCAGGAAATTTTAACTTAACAAACCTTCAGATCATGCTGAAAGATGAGGCTAAAGCTCGTGTTAAAGCAACTACAGCAAGTTTATATACTGTAATCGACGGACATGCAAAGCTGGAACTGATGGGTACTTCCGCTCATCATATCTCTAAGATAGCCGGTATTGCAACTATGGATACTGATAAATTCGCAGCAGTAAAAACTGAGTCGGTCACTCCAGGTACTGAAGGTGTAGCATTCAGCTCACCTGGAAAATTAGCCGGAGCCAAATAGTAGCGACGATAAGAAACAAAAATATCAATGTGTAGACAGAGAATGCCGGCTTTTTTGCCGGCATTCTCTGTTTACACCCTTTGTGGTTATACATGTTAACCCGTTTCCCAAACATTTAGCTATATATTTGGTTCGTTGACTATAAGTTGATCACAATTGAATTGAAACCATGCAAAAAACGCTTGACTACCTGAGGGAGCTTAAAATAAACAATAGTAAAGATTGGTTTCTTGACCATATGAAAGAATACGAAGAGGTTAGAACTGAGCTCAATGATCTGGCATTTTTGGTTTTGGAGCAATTAGCTCTTTTCGATCCGCTATTAAATGATGAGGTCGACGTGAGCAGGTTTATCTCCAATCTGGTCATCATCAAGCCTAAAAAATCCGGGCCCTATCACACTCATTTTTCTATATCCATCAGTCCCCTTGCCAATGATGGAAACGAACCCCTTTATGATATCCACATTGATCCGGAGCAGAGTTACATCAGTATTAAATATGATCCCGATATTTTTGGTATCCAGGTGATGAGAAACTTCATCACAAAAAATGCCGATCAATTCCGTAAACTCCTGGAAGATACCTTTTCAGATGGCTTTGAGTTAAATGAGTCGTCTGTTTTAAGTGCCTTACCTAAAGGATATCAACCAGGAGTGCCTGCTGAACAATTCATTAAACTGCAGCGCTATGAAATCAGGTGTCCTGTAGATCTGCTGAAAGAACAGCAAGAATTACTGAAGGATATCACTGCGAGTTTCAGGGCAGTTTTGCCTTTGCTGAACTTTATGCGCAGGGGATTGGGACTCGCATAACCGGTTCTGTAATCAAAAAGAATAACATCATTGATCTTGAAATGAAGCCCTGAATGCCAGAGGGGAAAGGCTGGTTTTTGCTTTGAATAACTTGCTGAAGGATTGGGAATGTTCAAAGCCTAGCTGGTAAGCAATCTCACTTACAGATAAAGTAGTGGCAGATAACTGCTGTTTGGCTTTTTCAATGAGCTTTTCATGTATATGCTGCTGCGTGGTCAGACCAGTTACTGTTTTAAGCAGGCCGCTCAAATAATCTGGCGATACCTGAAGTTGTTCTGCGAGATAACTTACTGTGGGCAATCCATCGTGCATCGCATTCACCTTGTCAAAATAGCTCACCAGCTTTTCATTGAGCCGGTCCAGTATCTCATGATTGGTTTTTCTTCGCGTCATAAACTGGCGCTGATAAAAGCGCTCCGCATAGCTCAATAGCGATTCCAGTTGGGTGATGATAATGTCATGGCTGAACTTATCCATGTTATTGTGATATTCCTGACTGATGTTGCCAATGATTTGCTTTAAAATAATTTCTTCTTTATCGGAAAGGAACAGTGCTTCGTTGACGGCATAGTCAAAAAAAGCGTATTGCTTGATTTTTTTTGCGAGCGGGGTATTCCACAACAGGTCAGGGTGAAACAGGAGCAGCCAGCCTGACTGCTCGGGGGTGGCGTACTTTTGCGGATTGAAGCCGCTGATCTGGCCGGGCGACATAAAACTGAGTACCCCCTCGTCAAAGTCATAAACCTGCTGACCATATTTGAATTTTACGGGCGACTTAAAGCCTTTTTTAAGGGAAATGTTATAAAAACCACTGATTACACTCCCGGGTATGCCTTCGGGAATATGTTCGAAGGGCTCAATTTTAACTATACTGATCAGCGGGTGCTCAGGAGCGGGGGCACCTAATAATTTGTGAAAATCACTGATTGTTTTAATCTGGTATGGCTGGCTTTTTTCCATGATGCAAATTGACTATTTTTTTTGATAATCCTTTAAAGCTGCTGCTACTGCCTGCTGATAAGAGAGTGGCTGTCGTGGCAGCAGTTTCCTGATGGCCGAGGGATCACCTATCATATCTGCTCCCAATCCGTCCAGTGCTCCTTTAATAGCTCCTTTGGGAGATTTAGCGATGACTTCAAGCAGGGGCGCGACAAATCGTAACACGGCTAATGAAATATGGATTTTTT
The DNA here is from genome assembly GCF_026239655.1 of Pedobacter sp. MR2016-24. Taxonomy (GTDB): domain Bacteria; phylum Bacteroidota; class Bacteroidia; order Sphingobacteriales; family Sphingobacteriaceae; genus Pedobacter. Next base: position 587,897 of record NZ_JAPIVO010000002.1, read on the forward strand.
TCGGCAGAGGGTGACCAATTACCCCGGCCGCCACATCGATCAATTGATCTCCGGTTAATACATCGTCACTTCCTACTTCAAAAGACTGTCCGTAAGCTTTGGGTTCATTCATCACCCCAATGAGATGGTAGACCAGATCGTCAATCGCGATGCACCGAAACTTATTGCGACCATTACCTACCACGAAGGCGATGCTCTTCCGGGCATTGGCCAATACCATGTTAAATCCCTGCCCGCCAATGCCTACGATCATACCTGGCTGGATGACAGTTATATCCAGGCCGGAGTTGAACAGATATTGCTGCGTTTTCCAGCGTCCGCTGGTCCAGGCATCCTTCGTATCGGCAGAAATCCCTAAAGAGGTTACATAGATCAGTCGGCGAACATGGTGCATCCTGCAGCCTGCTACAATATTTTGCATTGCCTGCATCTCAATATCCATAAAGTCGAGCTCCGCCGTATTTTTGTGCTGCGGGGCCAGCGTGTGAATGGAAACGTAAACCGCATCTATAGCTTCCAGTGCATGCTGCACAGCGGAAGGATCTGAAAGGTCACCTTTAACCATCTCGCAGTTGTACGCTGCTAAATCTTTTACTTTATCCGGGTTCCGTACAAGGCATCGTACCGCATAATCTTCTGCTACTAACTGCCGTGTTAAATAACCGCCTACAAATCCGGTTGCGCCAATGACTAATATATTTTTCATGATAAATTGATTTTATTCAGGCAAATCTCTTTATAAAACAGGTGCAAAATGTGACCAAATCAGGTAGAATTGTAGCCGAAACTGGCGGGTGTTTAGGCTGACCGTCTGCGGGTTAAATGTTAAATGGCTATTTTAAAAGCCGACGGATTCCGGTTAAAAATGCATATAAGGGCCGATTATGTACCTTTGACCACATCAACAGCACTTCAATCAATGCAATCTTTAAAACACATTATCCAATATACTTTAGCGCTTATTTTTCTGCAGAGCTATTTCCTGCAGAACGTTCAGGCCCAGACAAAAGTGGTTTATCAGGAAAAATTTACTGAAAAAAGCCTGTCTAAAAACTGGGAGCAGGTCAATGGCAACTGGACGATTAAAAATGATACCCTTTACGGGGAAAGCAACAGGGAATGGGCTGTATTAATCGCTAAAAAGTCTTTACCAGAAAACTATATCCTGTCTTTTTCTATGCTGGCAGACCCAAAAGCCTACCTGTTTGAATTGATGACCAACTTAAATGACAACCATTTCTTAGGGATTTTATTGAACCAGCTGGAGAACAGGGTAGCGATTGAAGACCGTGCTTTTTTTCCGAAAGGTGACCAGATGGGAAGCCATATCCATACCAAAGGACACATCGGTAGATTACCCAAAGTAACAAAAGCTGCCGGGGCGGTGTGGATCGACTGGAAGGTGCAAAAAACGGGTAATCAGATCTTTATCTGGATGAATGATGAAGAGATTATCAGTTTGAAAGATACGATGGGTATCGCTAAGCCCAAAGGGAAATTTGGTTTTGCCATCAATGGCAAGGCTAAAATCAAGTCTGTAATGCTTTTAAAAACAAAAGGGGAGGCGAGTTTGCCTCCCCCGGATTTCAAAGGCCGGGCATTGATCAGACCTTCATTTTCCTTTTCTGAATAAAACAACTGATATCATCAGCAGCAATGGGCCATTTACTGCAAATGGTCTTTATACGCTACTATTTGATGGTATCCGGCGTGTAGACTTTAATCATGCCATCGCCTTCACTGCTCACCACGAGTAAACTCTTTTTAGTAGGACTGTTTTTAGCCGGAATGATCAATACACCTTCAGGAGCATCACCAGTGGCCAGCATTTTAAGAAAAAGCGGTTTGGCTGGATTAGTCACGTCATATACAGCTACTGCATCTGCTCTTTCCAATCCTACAAAAGCAACGTTTTTGTTGCCGATTTTTCCTATAGTGATACCTTCAGGTTCCACGCTTTTATCGTCACTTCGTTTATCATCGTACATATTCGCCGCAATTGCTTTTACATCAAGCTCATTTTTGCTGTCATATACCTGTATCCCGTCATTTCCGTTCCAAACGCTGAACGAGCGGGCACCATATGAATAGAGTTCAGTAAATAATCCGTCTCCGTTTGGATCCCCTAATGTAGTGGTGATTTGCAAGTTGCCTAACTGAGTTGCCTGCTGTAAAAGGCTGGCCGTAGGGAAAGCGGTAGGATCAAGCTGAATGGCTTTTACCCGCTTGATTTCTGAAAATCCGGTGTACTCTCTGGAATCACCTTCGTTGGCCGTAAACAGAAAAGGTGTGCCTGCTGATTCCAGTAGGGCAATCGCATCTGGCATATAAATACCTTTCACATTCCATTTGGCCAGGTCAGTTTTTTTGTCTTCATCACTCACATTAATTTCACTGCCGTCTGCATTATAGTCTTTAAAGCCCAGCGGGAAAATGTTCGTGATGGTTTTTGACGTCAGATCAATTTTTGCAATGGCATTGTTTTCCTGTAAAGTAACCCAGGCAGTTTTTGAATCGCCCGATACAGTGATATATTCCGGCTCGATATCTTTGACGAAGTTTTTACCGGGGCCAAAGATCCTGAAACCTTTAGCTTCCAAAGCGGCCTGCTGACCAGCAAAGGCGGCAAACCCGATGGTGTTGACTGCATAGTTATCTGCCACCGAGATGATCGAAACCGTTCCTTCCGGATCATTGGTATAAGCCGCATTGGGCTCTCCTTCATTGGCCGTCAGGATAAATTTTCCATCAGGAGAGAAAGTAATCATATCTGGCAGGGCGCCAACTGTGATGACTTTTATTTCAGTGTAATCGCTCGTTTTGAAAACGGCTACTTTACCGTTTGCCTGTTTATCTAATGATTCGATCGCAGCAGCAAGTTTTCCGTCAGAGACAGCGAGACTGTTTACTGCGCCGCCGTAGGGTGCCATACTGATCGAAGTAATGTATTTCATATTTGCCGGGTCTTTAAAATCGATCACATCAATTTTATTAACGGTGGAGTTGTTCACTACAAATAAACGGTTTGTAGCAGGGTCGAAAGCCGTAATTTCAGCAGCGCCTTCCCCTCCGATATTCAGCGAGCCTATTACTGCAAAAGTGGCAGGGTCTTCATTAACAAAAAATTCAGGTTCCGGTGCAGTAATTTCTTCCGTCGTGTTCTTTTTGCAGGCAGCTAAGCTCAGCAACAGGATAAAAGCGAGTAATTGTAATTTCATATGATTGGGTTTATATCAGTTCCAAACCTATTAAATTGCGATTAACATCGTTTAAAGCTGGTATTAAGCCTGTGTTAACCGTCTTATACTTTGGTGGCGATGGAGGGCGTTATACGGATCAATTTTAGTTTTTACCTGACATGATCTTCATCTTAGGGATACATTTTAGTGCTGAAGGCTATCTATTTCAAGAAAAAATAATACTTTTGGCACCTCTATTGAGGAGGGCAACGTGAAAGGGATGTTCCTTTTATTTGCGCTTAAGATCCGCTGACAATATCAGGAGGGTTTTTTACAAAGACATTTTAAAACATTGATTCAGAAAAATGAATATTACACAGGAAAAGATTGACGACTTAAACGCGGTTGTAAAAATTAAAATTTCGCCTGAAGATTATACTGAAAAGGTCGATAAAACCATAAAAGAACAAGCTAAAAAATCTACGCTTCCAGGCTTCCGTAAGGGAATGGTACCGGCTGCACACATCAAAAAGATGTATGGCAGAAGCATTTTAGTGGAAGAAGTGAATAATTTGCTGAGTGAATCATTAACAAAATACCTGGCAGACAATAAAATTGAAATTCTTGGTCAGCCGCTACCCATGCTGAACGATGCAAAGGAATTTAAATGGGATGGTACTGACGAATTTGAGTTTGACTATCAATTGGGATTAGCTCCGGCGATTGATTTCAATGTAACTGCTAAAGATAAGTTTACACAATATAATGTAAAAGCTGACGAGGAAACGCTGGCTTCACGTATCAAAAACATCCGTCGCAGCTATGGCAAAATGACAAACCCTGAAGTTTCGGCAGATGACGATGTACTTTATGCCGAATTAGCACAACTTTCTCCTGATGGTTCAGTTTTTGAAGGTGGCATTACCAATACTGGTTCTATCCGTTTAGACCTGGTTAAAGATAAAGCGATATTGAAATCTTTAACAGGAGTTAAAAAGGATGATGTATTGGAATTAGACTTACAGAAAACGTTTGAAAACAATGAAGTGGTGATCGCTAAGTTGTTAAACATCGCTGAAGAAGAGGCTAAGGATTTACAATCTAAATTCCGGGTAACGGTGAAAAATGTAAACCGTTTAGAGGAAGCTGATTTGAACCAGGAGTTCTTTGATAAAATATTTGGTGAAGGTGTAATTACTGATGAAGCTGGTTTCACTGCTAAGATTACGGAAGAGATTGAGGGTATGTTCAAACAGGATGCGGATCGCAAACTGCAGAACGATATGTACACACAGTTATTAGAAGGTGTAAACATAGAATTACCGGATGAGTTTTTACGTAAATGGTTAAAAACAACGAATGAAAAATTAACTGATGCCGAACTGGCGGAAGGTTATGATGATTTCGCTAAAAACCTGAAATGGACTTTAATTGAGAACAAAATCATTAAAGACAACAGCATTGAGATTAAGTACCAGGATGTATTTGAAACTGCTAAACAACGTTTGGATGCGCAGTTCAGAATGTACAGCCCGGCACCGATGCCAGAAGATCAGCTGGCGGAATACACCACTACTTTCTTAAAAGAGAAAGATAATGGAAACCGCATTTTTGAAGAGGTGAAAGCACTCAAAGTGTTTGAATATATTCAGTCGGTTGCAACTTTAGACCAAAAAGATATAGCTTACAATAAGTTTATAGAAATGACCTAAGCTGTTTTAAGCAGCAGCGTAAATTTCTTTAAATATTTGATAAGGCGGCTTTAAACAGGCCGCCTTATTTATATCAGGGTAATTTAAATTTTACAATTTTAAAATAAAAAACCAAATAGTATCATTAATTTGGTCATACGGTAATATAAAAACAACAAAAACTAGTACTCATGAATATAGATAAAGAAGAATTTAGAAAATACGCAGTTAAACACCACCGTATTAACGGTTTAAACGTTGATCGCTTTATTGGACAAACGAATAACAATCCAAAAAGCATGACTCCTTACATCATTGAAGAGCGCCAGTTGAATGTTGCTCAGATGGATGTTTTTTCCCGCCTGATGATGGACAGGATTATCTTTTTAGGTGATGCAATCCATGATGGCAATGCAAATATTATCCAGGCACAGTTACTGTTCCTGCAATCGACTGATAACAATAGAGATATACAAATTTATATTAACTCACCGGGTGGTTCTGTATACGCAGGATTAGGTATTTATGATACGATGCAGTATATTACTCCTGATGTAGCTACGATCTGTACAGGTATGGCAGCATCAATGGGTGCAGTTTTACTGGTTGCAGGTGCTGCTGGTAAACGTGCGGCATTACCACATTCACGTGTGATGATTCACCAGCCTTCTGGTGGTTCACAGGGTGTGGCTTCAGATATGGAGATCAATCTGAGAGAAATGCTTAAATTGAAAAAAGAATTATATGATATCATTTCAGCACATTCAGGACAATCTTACGAATGGGTAGAAAAAGCTTCAGACCGTGATTACTGGATGAAAGCTGACGAAGCGAAAAGCTTTGGAATGATTGACGAAGTTTTAGGTTCGAATACGAACAAGGATAAAAAATAGATAATGGCTAAACAAACAAAAGATTCCCGTTGCTCTTTTTGCGGCTCTAGTAAGCAGGATACATTAATGCTTATTGAGGGACTTGATGCATACATTTGCGATAAATGTGTGACGCAGGCCCATCAGCTGGTGCTTCAGGAATTTGGCAATAAGCAGTCGAAAGGACTGGATCCTTCGGTAACGCTGTTAAAGCCAATGGAGATCAAAGCGCATATTGACCAGTACGTAATTGGTCAGGATGATGCTAAAAAGGTACTTTCTGTTGCGGTATATAACCATTATAAAAGGTTAGGACAAAAGGTAGATAAAGGTGATGAGGTAGAGATTGAAAAATCCAACATCATGCTGGTTGGCGAAACGGGTACGGGTAAAACTTTACTGGCAAAAACCATCGCTAAAATACTGCATGTACCGTTCTGTATCTGTGATGCAACTGTATTAACAGAAGCAGGATATGTTGGGGAAGATGTAGAGAGTATCCTGACACGTTTGCTGCAGGCGGCGGATTATGATGTGGCTTCTGCGGAACGTGGAATTGTCTATATTGATGAAGTAGATAAGGTAGCACGTAAAAGTGACAACCCATCTATTACCAGGGATGTATCGGGAGAGGGTGTACAGCAGGCATTGCTGAAGATCCTGGAAGGTACTGTAGTGAACGTTCCCCCTCAGGGCGGCCGTAAGCACCCTGATCAGAAAATGATTCCGGTAAATACGAACAACATCCTCTTTATTTGCGGTGGTGCGTTCGACGGTATTGAGCGTAAAATTGCAAACAGGTTGCGTACGCAGGCTGTAGGTTATAAAGTGAAAAAAGACGATACGGAACTTGACCTGGACAACTTATATAAGTATATCACTCCACAGGATTTGAAGTCTTTCGGACTGATTCCTGAGCTGATTGGTCGTGTGCCAGTTTTAACACACCTTAACCCGCTGGATAAACAAGCATTGCGTAATATATTAACGGAGCCTAAGAACTCACTGTTCCGTCAGTATGTGAAGTTGTTTGAATTCGAAGGGGTGAAACTGGTTTTCGAAGATGATGTGCTGGACTTTATTGTGGATAAGGCAATGGAATACAAACTTGGTGCAAGGGGATTAAGATCCATTTGTGAAGCGATTATGCTGGATGCCATGTTTGATATACCGTCCGACCCGAATATAAAGGAACTGGTGATCTCGCTCGATTATGCGGTAGAGAAATTTGAAAAGGCCGACTTTAAAAAGTTAAAAGCTGCTTAAGAATTGAATCCCCGTTGTTAACGGGGATTTTTTTTTATCTTGTTATTTTACAAAATCAATTGAGCAGGGGTAATAATCTGAATAAACAATAAATTGAATACATATGAATGAAGAAAAAGAAGTAAAAAAAGATGAAGAGATCGTAGCAAAGGCTAAAAAAATCAAAGAGGTGGAAAGCCCGGTTAAATCTGGTTTGAAGAGTAAAAGCGAAATCGTTAAAAACTGGTTGCCGAGATACACCGGAAGGCCTTTAGAAGATTTCGGACAGTATATTCTGCTAACCAATTTCAGCAGGTATGTACAGATGTTTTCTGAATGGAACGATAATGCACCGATCATGGGACTGGATAAACCGATGCAGAGTGTAACCGCAAACGGGATCACGATCATTAACTTCGGAATGGGAAGCCCTATGGCGGCGACCATGATGGACCTGCTGACTGCAATTATGCCGAAAGCGGTATTGTTCCTGGGAAAATGTGGTGGCTTAAAAAAGAAAAACCAACTGGGTGATCTGATTCTGCCAATTGCGGCCATAAGGGGAGAAGGAACCTCAACGGATTATATGCCTGCTGAAGTCCCGGCTTTGCCATCATTTGCCTTACAGAAAGCGATTTCTACCACGATCCGCGATCACTCAAGGGATTATTGGACAGGAACCTGTTATACGACTAACCGCAGGGTTTGGGAGCACGACAAGGAGTTTAAGAAATACCTGAAAACTTTGAGAGCAATGGCTGTTGATATGGAAACTGCTACAATATTTACTACAGGTTTTGCGAATAAGATTCCTACCGGTGCCTTATTACTGGTTTCAGATCAGCCGATGATTCCTGAAGGGGTAAAAACGGCAGAAAGCGATAGCAGTGTAACGACCAATTACGTTGATACACATTTAAAAATTGGAATTGCTTCGTTAAAACAGCTGATCAATAATGGATTAACGGTTAAACACCTGCATTTCTAGGATAACTCAGGTTTCTTGGGAAAATCAAATAAAAACAGCGTTCCTGTATGTTCACTGATCATGGACCAGTCATCAAAGGGGAAATCTATAATCACAATTCCTGCTGTTGGCATATTGTAGATATTCGCATCAGCAAGGTAATTGGCAAAATCAGTCAATCCTGGATTATGACCAAAGAGCGCAATGTTGGAATAGCTGTTGTCCAGACCATTCAGGACATGCAGTAAGGCCGTAACATTGGCTTCATAAATTGACGGTTCCTGCTGAATTTCAGCAGCGGACATCTTCCAGACCTCCGAAAAGTGTTGTGCAGTGGTGAAGGCTCTTTTGGCCGGACTACTCACAATCAACTGCGGAATCAGTTGTTTACGACTGATCCTTTCTGCCATCTCAACAGCACATTTATGACCCCGATGGTTTAACGGGCGGTCAAAATCTGTCATGCCACTATCTGCCCAGTCAGACTTACCATGCCTCACCAGTATAATTCTCTTCGTCATCATATTATTTTTAGGTGTTCGAGAAATTAACAATTACTTCATCAGGAATGTTTTTCATGCACTTAAAATGTCCCAGCGGACATTTTTCCAATCCGAATTTGGAGCAGGGCCTGCAGGGTAGCTCTATCCCCACTACGAGCGAATCTTTGACTTTATAAGGAAACACACCCAGCAGATCTGGTGTAGTACCACCCCAGACAGAGGCTATGGGCATATTGAAAGCTTCCGCGATATGTGTTAAGCCGGTATCAAAACCGATCACTTTACAGGCCTTTGATACGATAAAAACAGACTGATCCAGATTTGTTTCTCCGCAGGTAGAATATACATTGGCACCAACAGCCTGTTTAATCTCTTCTGCGTTAGCTTTTACATCATTCCCGCCTAAGAGGACGATGGGTAAATTAATGCCCTTACAGATCTCAATGATCTTTTCATTGGGCATGCGTTTGGTGAAGTGGGTGGCACCGATCACAAAAGCAATATATTTTCCGCTATGGCTGGGCGGGAGAAAGGTCTCCAGTGTGTATTCTTTGGCCACATAATAGTCTATGGGCCTGTTATCGTTTTTAATGCCCAGAAACTTAACGGTTTCCAGGTAACGGTCTACCAGGTGGTCTTTGGAAAATAAGGACGACCATTTCAGCTTCAGACCAAGCCATTTTTTTAACCTGTCTTTTTTATAGGTAGAAGAAGGGATCTGCGTGGCTATTTTAATGATCGACGTACGGAGGTTATTGTGCAGGTCAATAATCAGATCGAATTGCTCTGCTTTGATATCTCTGATTGTATCTGCCAGTTTGGGCTTTAGCAAATGGAGTTTGGTCAGATATGGATTCTGCTGATAGATATATTTGAACTGGTCTTTGGTCAGGAAATGTACTTCGCAATCAGGTATTTGCAATTTCAGACAGCGCACAATAGGGGTGGTGTAAATGATATCACCCATAGAACTGAAGCGAATGACTAATATTTTTTTAGGGCTTTTCAATTGCGCGGTAGGTTTACGTTCCTGTTCAGGACTTTTTTATTTTCTCAATAATCGCAGTAGAAGAATAACCCGGCAGGAAGCTGAGCACTTCTACTTTACCGCCATTGGCGATCGTCTCTTTCGCACCCACAATGCTGTCAGTGGTATAATCACCGCCCTTTACCAGCACGTCTGGCAAGATAGTTTTGATCAGTTCCAGAGGGGTATCCTCATTGAATAAAACCACTGCATCAATGAAATACATGGCACCCAGCAGGGCAGAACGTGTGATTTCATCATTGACTGGTCGCTCAGGCCCTTTTAGTCGCTGCACTGAATCATCGCTGTTCAATCCCAGGATCAGCACGTCACCCAGACTTGCGGCTTCGGTGAGGTAGGCGACATGCCCTGCATGCAGCAGGTCAAAACAACCATTGGTAAAAACGATTTTTTTGCCCGTTCCTTTCCAGTGGTTTACTAAAGGTTTTAATTCTTCGCGGGAGACTATTTTCTGACTTAATGCGTGTTTGCTGTTCATATCGAATGCTTAAAATAGAAGATCTACGGCCTTACAGAACATATGGCCAATTAAAATATGCATTTCCTGGATTCTTGCGGTAGTTTCATCAGGGATAATAATATTCAGGTCGCACAAGTGATTCATTTCCCCTCCATCTCTGCCCGAGAGCCCCAGGGTTTTGCAACCCAGTTCTCTCGCCGTATGTAAAGCCTGAACAATATTCGGACTGTTACCGCTCGTTGAAATCGCAATGAATAAATCGCCCGGACCAGCAAAAGCAGCCAGCTGCCGCGCAAAAACGCGCTCAAAACCATAATCATTGCTGATTGCGGTCATGGCCGATGTATCTACCGTTAATGCAATTGCAGGCAGTGCTTTACGGTCTTTCACATATCTTCCTGTCAGTTCTGCTGCAATATGCTGTGCATCTGCCGCACTGCCGCCGTTACCCGCCAGCAGGATTTTTCCACCAGCGGTGATGATATCTGTAACCAGTTTACAGCCGCTTTCAATATCAGGGATAAGGGAGTTGATCACCCTTTCCATTACTTGTTTATGGTGGTTAAGTTCTTCTGAAACCATAGGTGTTAATTTTTTAGCGCGGATATAATTTCTTCAATAGTAGTAGTTGCGCTTCCAATATGTTTGATCACTATGGAAGCGGCATAATTCGCAATCGTACAGGCTTCCTCTATGGTAAAACCTGAAGCGATACAGTAAGATAAGGTAGCAATCACGGTATCACCTGCACCGGTCACATCATATACTTCCGTGGCCACTACAGGAAGTATCCTGCAGCTGTCGGGCGTAATGATAGCGATACCACCTTCAGAAAGCGTGACAATCAGGTAGTCCGTGCCCGTAAAATTGAAAATTACCGATGCGGCTTTCTCCAGTTCATCCTGACTATGTATTTTTTCCGTTTTTGCAGCCTCGGCCAGTTCCTTACGGTTAGGCTTGATGATAAATGCGCCTTTGTATTTGCTATAGTCCAGTCCTTTAGGATCCACAATTACCCTTTTGCCCAGCGCATTGCAGCTGTCGATAATTCTCAGGGAAAGGCCCGGGGTCAGCAGTCCTTTATTGTAATCCGAAAGGATCACGATATCGCTCGAGGCGATGCAGTTTTGCAGGGAGTCGAAAAATACATTTTCCAGTTCCGCAGCAATGTCATGTGTATCTTCCTGATCTATCCTTACAATCTGGTGGTTGCCAGCAATCACCCGCGTTTTAACTGTAGTAGTGCGCGAATCATCTTTCAGGATCAGCTCTGTATCAATATTCTTGGTGGCCAGGATAGCTTTGATTTCTTCCCCAAAACTATCATTTCCGGTAATTCCTGCCAGGGAAACCTTTGCCCCCAGATCAATCAGGTTACTGGCTACATTGGCAGCACCACCGATAATCTTATTTTCTTTTTTAACATTTACTATAGGCACAGGTGCTTCCGGCGAAAGGCGGGTAGCGCTGCCAAATATATAATGGTCCAGCATCAAATCACCTATAACCAGTATATTCGGTCGGGAGTGGGTATAATGTGCATCGTGTAATTTCTGTGCAAGCATGCTGACGTATTAATTTTCAAATATAGGTATTACAATACTATCCCTGAGGTTTAACTGAGTTGAAATAAGTGCTGATCTCTGATAGTGTAAATGCATTCAGGCATTGTTTTGTTTCAAGACCGCCTTTTCTTCCTATATAAACGCCATAATGCATATCTCTGAAACCTTCCATGCGGTGTGCATCCGGATTAACGGCTAAGAGTACGCCCTTTTCGAGTGCGTAGCGGTGCCATCTCCAGTCCAGATCCAGACGAAGCGGATTGGCATTGATCTCTATCACTACCTGATTTGCCGCACAGGCATCAATCACTTTGGCGTAATCAATAGGATAGCCTTTTCTGCTGAGCAGGAGGCGACCTGTCGGGTGACCAAGAATGGTGGTATAAGGATTTTCAATGGCTTTGATTAACCTGGCCGTCGCTTTTTCCTCGTCCATTCTCAAATTGCTGTGTACAGAGGCGACTACAAAATCGAAGGTTTTCAGGATCTCATCACTATAATCCAGCGATCCGTCATTAAGGATATCACTTTCAATGCCTTTAAATATTTTGAATGGTGCCAGTTTTATATTCAGGGCATCTATTTCCTGGTGCTGCGCATAAATCCGCTGTTCATTTAGTCCGTTGGCATAAAAGGCAGATTTGGAGTGATCGCACATGCCCAGGTATTCCAGTTGCAGCTCGTCTTTACAGTATAGCGCCATCTGCTCCAGCGTATGTACCCCGTCGCTCCAGGTAGAGTGGTTATGCAGACTTCCTTTCAGGTCCTGGTAAGTAATCAGTTTCGGTAACGTATTCGTTTTGCTGAGTTCAATTTCATTCAGTCCTTCTCTCAGTTCCGGTTCGATATAAGTCAGTCCGGCCTGCTGATAGATCGATTGTTCATCCGCAAAAGGACCCTCACCCGCAAGTTTCAGGACCTCTTCCACATGGACAGTGTTACCCGTTAATTTAAACAGGTTCAGGTAAAAATCTACTGCCGGATACAGGTGTAATTGTATTTTAAGGCCAAAAGGACTCTGTGCAATAAACAGGTTTTCGTCTTTCTGTTCAAATTGAAGCGCAGTGAAAGTAGCCATTTGTTGGGTTACAATAGCCATGTCATTCACACCCGCCACAAAATCCAGCTGTTCAATGATTTCACAATAACGACGGTAATCACCCGCCACTGTTAACTGCGCTGCAGGATCGATATTGCTTAACCATAACAGTAATTCTGCGGATAAAGTATTTGCCAGCAATTCCGACTGCGAATACAGGAATTTCCCTTGCGCAGCCATCTTAAACTCAATTACCTTTTTAATTTCCTCCTGCGTTTTCAGTCCGAATCCTTTTGCTTCTATCAGGCGGTTTTCATTACAGGCGTAATACAGTTCTCCGATATGCTCTATGCCGAGATCCTTCCAGATCACTACTATTTTCTTTGGACCTATACCTTTGATGCCCAGCATTTCTACAATGCCTTCAGGCGTTTCCGCAAGTATATTTTCTAAATCTGCCATGGATCCCGTTTGCAGGAGTTCCCATACTTTGGCCGACATGCTCTTGCCTAATCCCTCAATTTTCTCAATCTCTTCAAAGGTTTTCGTATAAATGGCATAGGGAAGTTTATCCACCTTAAAAGCTGCATTGGCTACAGATTTAATTTTAAAAGGATTCTCCTTATGCAGTTCCATCAACTGAGAAAGGAGGCGCAGGCTACGGGCTATGGTCTTGTTTTCCATTGAGGGCAAAAATAAATAAAAAGATGGGTTATTCCCTATATATGTATTCTGGCATAGTTTTTTCGATATGCGGGTATGAAGATACTCAATTATGCAGGGGCGATGCTACTCGGATTAGCTACGGCATGTAACTCATCCACAGAGAAAAGTGCTCATAAAGACAGTGTAAACACGCAAACAGAACCGGTTAAGGATTCCACTGCGGCAGATCCGCTGGAAGATACCACCATGCGGGCCGATGAACTGGCTGAGCAGGAAGAATATGCTTTGATTGTTCCCGGAAAGAGAATTGGCAAGATTTCTTTGGGACAGGACATGAAAGAGGTTTTTGATTTGCTGGGTACTCCTGATGATGGTGATGCGGCCATGGGTAGTGCGGTAGGGGTGTGGATCAAAAGTTCCATGACGATTTATTCGCATTACCGGGACAGTACGATGGTGGTGAAAGCCGTGAAGCAGGTCTCGGTGGCTTCTGATACTTATTTTACCGCAGGAAAAATTGCGACAGGAATGAGCCTGGCTAAAGTTAAAGCTGCATATCCTGCTTTAAAAGAATCGGCCACCTATGTGAACCTGAAAAATAACAGTAAACTGCAGGTATTTGATGATCTTGAAGGCGGAATAGCCTTTGATATACAGGATGGCAAATGCACGATGATTACCGTTCATCCAAAAGGAAAACCCGTAAATGCGGCCTATCTTGATTTGCATCCGGGCTGGAAAAGAGTAGAGCAATAGTCGACGACCATTGCTCTATTCCTTGATAATTATTGTGTCTTAATCTCAAATGGCATACGTGCCTGTATACCGGCATTTGTAATTGCTTTTTTCATTTGCTGATACAGCAGGAAGTTTTCACCAAATTCTTTCTTTGCATAATATACCCTTACGTTATCCGTAGCGTCTTCCAGCAGGGATTTGATCGGATCTATTTTCTGCGGATATTCAACCAGCTTATAATCTGATAACTTAGCCTTTTTGCCCGCTGCAACAATTGCATCGTTGAAGCTGCCGATCCTGTCTGCCAGGCCTATTTTAACCGCATCAGTACCGATCCACACATGTCCGCCGCCAATGGAATCAATATAAGCCTTAGATTTCTTACGGCCATCAGCCACGCGGGTAATAAAGCTGTCATACACATGATTCACATCCGTCTGGATAATTAATCTTTCACCCGCAGTCAGCGGACGATTGACGCTCATGATATCCGCATACTGGCCTGTTTTTACGCCATCGAAAGTCAGTCCCAGTTTATTGGTCAGCAAATTCTGAAAATTAGGAATAATCCCAAAAACACCAATTGAACCCGTGATCGTATTCGGCTGCACAAAAATAGAGTCGGCCGCACAACCAATATAATATCCGCCCGAAGCCGCAACATCACCAAAAGAAGCAATCACCGGTTTTACCTTTCTGCTCAGTACAATTTCTCTCCAGATCACATCAGATGCCAGTGCACTGCCACCACCAGAATTTACGCGCAGTACAATCGCTTTCACCTTATCATCCATTCTCGCTTTTCTGATCGCCCTTGAAATACGCTCAGAACCTATCGATTCATCCGTACCTTCGCCGCCGGTAATATCTCCGTTAGCAAAGATCACCGCGATTCTGTTTTTGCTGTCGCTATTTTCCGGTTCCTGGTTTGCTGCATATTCATTAATCGTTACCGTAGTCAGGTTTTCTTTTTTACCCTTTCCGCTCCATTTTTTCAATTCATCCAGCACTTCATCCTTATACTTCAGACCATCTACCATTTTATGCGTTACTGCGTCCTGCGGCGACTGAATTTTGTATTCATTCGCAAACATGAATAAACTATCTTTTGATATTTTTCTGGAATCCGCAATACCTTCCAGGAAAGTATTATATAAACCACCCACATAAGCAGTTACCTGCTGGCGGTTATAATCGCTCATTTTCTCATTGATAAAAGGCTCTACTGCACTTTTATAATTACCTACCCTGATGATCTGTGCTTCCACACCAATTTTCTCCATCGCACCCTTAAAGAAGGTCAGCTGAGAACTGAAGCCCTTAAATTCCAGCGCACCCTGCGGGTTCAGGTAAACTTTATCCGCTACTGAAGCCAGATAATACGCTTCCTGCGTATACACCTCGCTATAGGCAAGTATTTTCTTTCTACTCTTTTTGAAGTCAATCAGTGCATCCCTGATTTCCTTTAACGTAGCCTTACCTGCATCAGGAGAGCTTACATTCAGGTAGATACAATCAATATTGTCGTCTGTTTTAGCCCTTTTCAGCGCCAGGATCAGGTCGTAAAAGCCGATACTCTTACCGCCACCAGAACCGATAATCGGCAGGTTGTCAAACCTTTTGTTCGGTGTACGCTCTTTGATACTCTGATCAAGATTGAGATACAGGACGGTATTGCTCGCTACATCTACCTTTTTATCATCATCAATGGCCGAGACGGCAGCGACGATGATGACGAAGAATAAGAT
The DNA here is from genome assembly GCF_026239655.1 of Pedobacter sp. MR2016-24. GTDB lineage: Bacteria > Bacteroidota > Bacteroidia > Sphingobacteriales > Sphingobacteriaceae > Pedobacter. The sequence goes on from NZ_JAPIVO010000002.1 coordinate 603,618, forward strand.
AACAATAAGGACGGTAGAAATGATAATTCCTACAACTGTGGCAAAAACATATTTGAAAAATTCTTTCATGTGGATGTTTACTATTTAGATTTGTAAATATATTAATAAGAATCAGGCTTTATATGCAGTTGGACAGCAAAGTGGTGTATTTGTTACTTGGAAGTAACTTAGGGGACAGAAGGGGCCTTATAGACGAAGCAGTAATTAAGATAGGAGAGCAGATCGGGACCGTAGTGGCGCGTTCTGCAAATTATGAAACTGCTGCCTGGGGGAAAGAAGATCAGCCCTCCTTCCTGAACGTCGCACTTGCGGTATCCACCAGGTTATCTGCCCTGGCTGTACTCGAAGAGGCACTCGCCATAGAAATGGAGCTGGGCAGAATCAGGCTCGAGAAGTGGGGAGCGCGCTTAATTGATATAGACCTGATCTTATTCGGCGATGAAATCATTGACGAAGGAGCCAAACTACAGGTGCCTCATCCTGAAATGCAGCACAGGAAGTTTGTGCTGGAACCACTTGCAGAGATTGCTGCCGGTGTTTTTCACCCGGTGCTGGGACAGACCGTTGGCGAATTGCTGCACAGTCTGACCGATAATTTAACTGTATCTAAAATATTATAATTTTATTAGTTTTGTTGAGATGATTAACACAGAAAAAAATAACAGTCCGCTTGATCTTTCTTATCTGAGCGATATGTCTGGTGACAGTGCTGAATTTATGATTGAGATGATTGATATGTTTAAGGTGCAGACCCCTTTATATGTTACTGATCTGGAACAGGCCATTCTTGCGGAAGACTGGGCTAAAACTTCCGGCTTTGCACATAAAATCAAACCGACCTTCTCCTATGTGGGCAGGGAAGATGCAAGGGCACTTTTGCAGCAGATCGAAAACAATGCGAAAGAGTTGAAAGATCTGGAAGCAATGCCTGCAGCATTAAAAGAGCTCAATGATTTTGTGCTGGTATTGTACAGACAACTTGACGAGGCAAAAGTAGAATTGGAAAAAAAACTGTAGCTGTTCGGCCGGTTAATCTTCAAAACTTTTGCCCCGGAAGTGTAAGAGTGACGCACTGATGTATAAGATCAGTACAAATGGGATAGCGGTAAATTTCAGGAAAGCAATCAGTAAAGCTGATACGATCAGGAAGATGAATTTAATTTTATTCTGAGCCCAGTCGCGCGACCCGAATTTTAACGAGAAGATCCTGATTTCGCTGACCAGCAACAGGCTCATAATCACTGTAACAGCGATCAGCAGCATAGAAGAGTTAATCAGTCCCGGATAATCCTTTTGAATAAAAGGCAGCGATACGATAAACAAAGTATTCATCGGTGTATTTAAACCGATGAAATCTTCCGTTTGTCTTGTGTCTATATTGAATTTGGCTAGTCGCAGTGCCGAAAATACCGTAATTAAAAATCCCAAGTAGGGAATGTAAGGCGATGAGAAATCACTGCTCGCAGTCAGCAGCTGATACATCACTGCTCCCGGTAAAAAGCCAAAGCTGACCATGTCTGCCAGTGAATCCAGTTCCTTTCCGATATCAGATTTTACATGCAGGAGGCGGGCGACAAAACCATCAAAGAAGTCGAATATTCCCGAAACCAGTACTGCATAAGCAGCAAGGTTTAAGTCGCCTTTAAATGCAAAAACTACACCAATACAGCCCGAAAGCAGGTTGGCGCAAGTTAATGCATTAGGAATGTGTTTTTTCATCGCAGACTAGCTGTTCATTGAAATTAAGAACTCTTCGTTTGTTTTCGTATTTCTTATTTGTGCCTGAACAAACTCCATAGCCTCCTGTGCATTCATATCCGCAAGGTGGTTACGTAAGATCCATACACGCTGTAAAGTATCTCTGTCATGTAACAGGTCATCTCTACGTGTACTTGATGCCGTGATATCGATAGCAGGGAAGATACGTTTGTTAGACAATTTACGGTCTAACTGCAGCTCCATGTTACCCGTACCTTTAAATTCTTCGAAGATTACCTCGTCCATTTTCGAACCGGTATCTGTCAGTGCCGTAGCCAGGATCGTCAGTGAACCACCCTTTTCGATGTTACGTGCCGCTCCGAAGAAACGTTTAGGTTTATGTAATGCATTTGCATCCACACCACCCGATAAGATTTTACCAGAAGCAGGAGCAGTGGTATTGTAAGCGCGTGCCAGACGGGTGATAGAGTCTAACAGAATCACTACATCATGACCACATTCTACCAGGCGTTTTGCTTTTTCCAGTACGATATTCGCGATTTTTACGTGACGTTCTGCAGGCTCATCAAATGTAGATGCAATTACTTCCGCACGTACACTTCTCGCCATATCTGTTACCTCTTCCGGACGCTCATCAATCAATAAGATGATCAGGTAAACTTCAGGGTGGTTTTTAGCGATTGCGTTAGCTACTTCTTTCAGTAAATTCGTTTTACCCGTTTTAGGCTGTGCAACGATCAGACCACGCTGTCCTTTACCAATTGGCGTAAACAGGTCGATGATCCGTGTAGAGTAGTTATTGGTTTCTGTAAACAGGTTTAATCTTTCTGTAGGGAAAAGTGGCGTCAGGTAATCAAACGGCACCCTGTCTCTCACATCAGCAGGCAATCTGCCATTGATGGTTTCTACTCTTACCAGAGGGAAATATTTTTCGCCCTCTTTCGGCGGACGGATACTTCCTTTTACCGTATCACCAGTTTTTAAGCCAAATAATTTGATTTGTGACTGTGAAACGTAAATATCATCCGGAGAAGAAAGGTAGTTATAATCAGCAGATCTCAGGAAGCCATAACCATCGGGCATGATTTCCAGGACACCTTCGTTGGTGATGGTATTGTCAAAATCCAGGTTGGAGTAGCTGTTCTCGTTCTGTTTATTGTTGTTGTTATTATTTCCGTTGTTGTTATTGTTTTTTGGTCTGTTGTCTTCCCTTACCGGTTTTGGCTTTCTGACTTCGCCGTTTCCTGTATTGGGTTGCGCAACAAAACCCGCTTTATCTGCAACCGGTGCTGCATTTTCTTTCACCTGTTCAGCTGCCGGAGCTTCAGCTTCCGCTTGGTCAGGCTGTTGTTCATTTTGAACTGTTTGCTCTGGTGCATCAAAAAGAGATGCCCTGTTGAAATTGGTCGGCGCAGTATTGCCCGTATTGTTTGCCGCTGCTTCAGCTTCATCCTTAGAGATACGCGCTCTCTTTGGTTTGTCGCCCGCACTGCTTTTAGCTGCTTTTGGTTTCGTTACTTTTACCGGACTTTGTTTGGCTTCTTTTACCGGAGCATCATCCTGAGCTGCAGGGGCAGCTTCCGACAGAGCTTGTTGTTCGCTGATCTGGTGAATAACTTCTACCAATTCTGCTTTGCGCAAATCATCAGCATTTAGGATACCTTGAGATTTAGCTAACTCACGCAGTTCTGCAGTGAGTTTTTCATTTAATTCTGTTTTGTTAAACATTATGTAGTTGTAGAGAATTTTTATAAAAAGTGTTTACCAATGGATCAAAGCAAAAAATGCAATCATTAATTTAGAAAAATAGAACAAATTTTGTGAGATTTTCTGGAATGATCAGATAAACTTTAGAGAATTATGTTGCAATTGTATGTATTTGTTATTTAATCTCCAAGGGAATTTGAAAATATAATAAAAAAATTACGCACAATGTGCAAAACTCAGTCCTCATAATTATAGCAAAATTTGGCATATTTGCGCACAATCTTAGCTACAATGAATAAAAAGCAACTATTTGAACAGATCAAAAGAAAAAAATCATTTCTGTGTGTGGGACTGGATCCGGTACTGGAAAATATTCCTGAACACCTGCTTTCGCATGAAGATCCTGTGTTTGAGTTTAACAGACAGCTGATTGATGCTACTGCAGATCTGTGTGTAGCCTATAAACCCAATACTGCATTTTACGAATCCCGCGGATTGAAAGGCTGGGAGAGTTTGCTGAAAACATGGAAACACATTCCTGAAGATATATTTACCATTGCCGATGCAAAAAGAGGAGATATCGGGAATACCTCAGCCATGTATGCCGATGCCTTTTTTAATGAAGCGCAATCCGGGATGAGCTTTGATTCCGTTACCGTTGCGCCTTATATGGGAAAGGATTCGGTCAGTCCATTTTTAACACATGAGGGCAAATGGGTGATTTTACTTGCACTCACTTCAAATGCTGGTCACCAGGATTTTCAGTTACAGGAAACCAAAGGCGGCAGGTTATATGAAGAAGTGATCCGGGTTTCTTCCACCTGGGGAAACAGCGAAAATATGATGTACGTGGTAGGCGCTACCCGGGCAGATGAGTTTGCCAATATCAGGAAACTGGCTCCTGAACATTTTTTACTGGTACCGGGAGTTGGTGCGCAGGGCGGAAGTTTAGCTGAAGTGTGTAAATTCGGATTGAATGATACCTGCGGATTACTGGTTAATTCTGCAAGGGGAATCATTTATGCCAGTAAAGGCGAAGATTTTGCCGAGCAAGCAAGAGCAGAAGCGTTGAAGTTACAGCAGGAGATGCAGGAAATACTGGAAAAAGCAGAGCTGATCTAGTCATTTCCATTTTAAACTTTTTATTGAATTGAGATTTGATCGCGTTAAATTAGCCGATGCTATTTAACGAGGATTTTTTACACTATATATGGCAGTTCAGGCTGCTGAACAAGCTGGCGCTTCACTGTACAAACGGTGAGGCGCTTTTTGTGCTTCACCCGGGTAAAGCCAATACCAATGCGGGACCGGATTTTAGTTTTGCGCGGTTGAGAATGGGCGACTGTACCTGGGTTGGCAATGTGGAGATCCACTTCAGGTCGTCCGACTGGCTCCTGCATCAGCATCACCTGGATCCGGCTTATGATACGGTGATCCTTCATGCCGTTTATGAAGATGATATGGCGATCTACCGGACGGACGGGACGCTAATTCCTGTATTGGTGATGAAAGATTTGCTGCCGGAAGATAAACTGACCAGCTTTCAGGCGTTCCAGGAGCAGGGCTACTTTTTTCCCTGCTCGCAGCAGATCGGAGCGGTCGACCCCCATACGATTCAAACCATGCTCGACCCTATGCTTATGGAAAGGCTTGAGGAAAAAGCCTTTTCCGTAGCTGAAAAGACCGCTTTTAACAAACACCACTGGAATGAAACCTTTTATTACCTGCTGCTGCGGAATTTTGGATTTAAAGTCAATGCCGTTCCTTTCGAATTACTGGCAGATGTACTGCCCAGTTCGCTGCTGATCAGGTACAGGGATAATCCATTGCAGGTTGCTGCCTTATTGTTCGGTCAGGCCGGTTTCCTCGAAAATGATTTTGCAGACCCATACCCTTTACAATTAAAAGCAGAGTTCCGCTTCCTGCAAAAGAAACATGAGTTACAGCCATTGTCATCATCCGTATGGCAATTCTTAAGAATGCGGCCGCAGAATTTTCCTACCCGCAGGCTGGCACAGCTCGTTGCGCTGCTGGTCGGGCGACATCATTTTTTATCCCAGCTGCTGGAAACAAAAACATTGAAGGAGGTAAAGGCTATTTTCAGTTCAGTTGAGGTCGACCCTTACTGGAAAACCCATTATCATTTTGATAAAGAGGTTAAAGAAACCACCGTGCAATTCGGGGAGAAATCCATAGAAAACCTGATCATTAATGCGGTTTGTTTATCCTTATACAGCTACGGCAAAACTTTTAAAAAGCCGGACCTGATGCAGTATGCGGTCATTCTTTTGAAAGAAATCCCTGCAGAGCACAATTCTATCGTAGATAAATACGTTAAGAATGGTCTGAGCGTAAAAAGTGCTTATTTTTCGCAGGCGGTACTACAATTAAATAAAAGCTATTGTAATCAGAAAAAATGCTTAAATTGTCTTATCGGAATTAAAATTTTAAATAAATAGACATGTTCCAGCGTATTGTAACCTTTTTCGAAAAGCAGAGTTTTGGGGTTTGCACTTACATCGCAGAGCGGTTTAATATGTCGATTTCCAAGATCAGGCTTTTTTTTATTTACTCTTCCTTTCTTGCAGTAGGCTTTCCTATTGTGTTTTATGTGATGGCTGCGCTGGTACTCGATGTGCGTCATTATATCAAGCGCATCAGGTTGCGGATCTGGGATATGTAAGGTGCTAAGGTGATATTTAACATATATTCCTTTGTTAAATCAGAATAACATAACACATACAACTATATATTTTATATTTGTTGTTTATTAAGAGCGTAATTAAAATGTCGTTAAGGGGAAACCAATTTAAATCTAATTCATTCAAAAACGAATACGGTGGGAAACCGGCTTCAAAGGCATCATTCAAAGAGCCAAAGGAAAGATTTGAAAGGATGCCTACATTCCACTTTCAGGATGCGCGGGTGCTTAAAATTACAGGCTTGTTTTTCCTGGTGCTGGCCATCTATTTCCTTGTTGCCTTCACTTCTTATTTATTCACCTGGCAGGAAGATTACAGTTATGTAATTGATGCCAATGGGGGCTGGAGCAATCTTTTCAAAACTGTAGAAGAATTACAGCAACATAATATTCCTGTCATTGTGCAGAACTGGCTCGGTAAATTCGGAGCCTTGTTGTCGCATCAGTTTATCTATGAATGGTTTGGCGTTGCGTCTTTTTTATTCGTTTTTGTCTTCTTTGTGATCGGTTACCGCCTGTTGTTTAAGGTCAAAATCCTCGCATTGGAAAAAACATTGGGCTACAGTTTATTTTTCCTGCTGTTCGGCTCACTAGGTTTCGGCTTTATGCATTCCTTTTTTATCGATTCTCCACATTACCTCGAGGGAGAAATTGGTTACTGGACCAACAGACTGCTCGTAGCACAGATCGGTAATGCCGGTGTGGGTGGTTTGCTTACCTTTTTAGCCTTGTCGATTTTAATTATTGCCTACAATATAGATTTCAAATTCCCCGAGCGCAGTAAACCCGCGCCCGGCGTACAGCTTGACCTTGAAGATGAAATTGCCACCGTTTCCGGAAATGTACAACACAGACCGCAAACCGTAGTACCTGAAAGGGAAGAAGAGCAGGAAGAAGTAAATCCTACGCGTGTGGAGTTTACGGTGAACGACCGATTGGCGAGCCGTAAAAAGGAGCAAAACATAGTGCTGACGCCAAGCCGTTTTGAAGAGAAAGAAGAAGAGGAGGAGATCATACCAGTAAGGCCTCCGGTGGAGAACCTGATGAATGCACCGATTATTCTCTCACCAGTAGTAGAACCTATTGCTGAGCTGGTTTTTGAAGATGTTACTCCTGTTGCACCTGCACATCAGCTGGTCATTGAAAAAACAGAAGAGGAAAAGAAATCTGAAGACCTCGTAGAGCAATTCGGTAATTACGATCCTACGCTCGATTTATCCAGCTATCAGTATCCGCACCTGGAATTACTCGAAAACTACGGCTCTAACAAAATCTCTGTCAATGCAGAAGAATTAGAAGCCAATAAAAATAAGATTGTTCAGACCCTGAACCATTATAATATAGAGATTGATAAGATCAAAGCGACCATTGGTCCCACAGTAACCTTATACGAAATCATCCCTGCACCCGGTGTAAGGATTTCCAAGATTAAAAACCTCGAGGATGATATTGCATTGAGTTTAGCGGCATTGGGTATTCGTATTATAGCCCCGATGCCTGGTAAAGGTACGATCGGTATCGAGGTGCCGAATATGCATCCGGAAATGGTTTCTATGCGCAGTATTCTGGCTACCGAGAAGTTCCAGAAAACCGACTACGATCTGCCTATAGCCCTGGGTAAAACTATTTCCAACGAGGTCTATATAGCAGATTTAGCTAAAATGCCCCATTTACTCGTTGCCGGTGCAACTGGTCAGGGTAAATCTGTAGGTATCAATGCCATCCTGGTATCCTTACTTTATAAAAAACATCCTTCCCAGCTTAAATTTGTACTGGTCGATCCTAAAAAGGTGGAGCTTACCCTTTTCAATAAGATAGAACGCCATTTCCTGGCCAAACTTCCAGGAGAAGCAGATGCGATTATCACTGATACCAAAAAAGTAATCAATACCCTGAACTCACTTTGTATTGAGATGGATCAGCGTTATGATTTACTGAAAGATGCACAGGTGAGGAACCTGAAAGAATACAACGAGAAGTTTATCAAGCGTAAATTAAATCCGAACAACTCACACCGTTTCCTGCCTTATATCGTACTGGTAGTAGATGAGTTTGCCGATTTGATGATGACAGCTGGTAAGGAAGTGGAAACACCAATTGCCCGTTTAGCTCAGCTGGCTCGTGCGGTAGGGATACATTTGGTGCTTGCTACGCAGCGTCCTTCTGTAAACATCATTACCGGTACAATCAAGGCCAATTTCCCGGCACGTTTAGCCTTCAGGGTATTGTCTAAAATTGATTCACGAACTATCCTCGATAGCGGCGGTGCAGATCAGCTGATTGGTCGCGGGGATATGCTTTTATCCACCGGTAATGACCTGATCAGGCTACAGTGTGCATTCGTAGACACGCCGGAAGTTGACCGTATTTCTGAATTTATCGGTAACCAGCGCGGGTATGCGGAGGCTTATCAACTTCCTGAATACCTGGATGAAGCGGCAGAGTCGGCCAAGGCAGATTTTGATCCGTCCGACAGGGACAGTATGTTTGAAGATGCTGCACGATTGATCGTTATGCATCAGCAAGGCTCAACCTCACTCATCCAGCGTAAGCTGAAACTGGGATATAACAGGGCAGGAAGAATTATCGATCAGCTGGAAGCTGCAGGGGTGGTAGGACCATTCGAAGGCAGCAAGGCAAGAGAAGTATTACTGCCCGATGATTATGCTTTGGAACAATTCTTGGACAACCTCAAGAAATAAAGCTAATATTACACACATGATGAAGAAGATCCTATTATCACTACTGGTTTTAACCGGCGTGAGTTATACCATATATGCGCAGACAGACGAGAAAGCAAAAGTTATTTTAGCTGAAGTCAGTAAAAAATACCGTTCCTATACCACGGTGAAAACAGACTTTACCTTTACGCTTGATAATAAACAATCGAAAGTAAAAGAAACGCAGCAGGGAACTTTGTATGTGAAAGCAAGTGCAAATAAATATAAAGTAACCATGACCGATCAGGATGTGATCAGCGATGGCAAAAGTCAGTGGACCTATTTGAAAAAAGACAAAGAGGTACAGGTTTCAAATGTAGACAACAGCAGTGAATCATTGAACCCGGCCCAGATATTTACCATTTATGAAAAAGGCTTTAAATATCTGTATACCGGCGAAACCAAAGCAGGAGCAAAGACCTATCAAATGATAGATCTGTCTCCGACAGATACCAATAAATCATTTTTCAAGATCAGGCTGAGTATTGACAAAGTAGCGAAACGCATTGCCAGTGTGCTCATCTTTGATAAAAATGGCAACAGGTATACCTATACCATCAAAACATTTGTACCGAACGTTAAAGTTCCTGAAACGACCTTTACTTTTGATGCTAAGAAATATCCGGGAGTAGAGGTAGTAGATTTACGATGAAGATAACATTTCTGGGTACAGGGACTTCGCAGGGAATACCAGTCATCAGCTGCGGTTGTGCAGTCTGTCATTCTGACGATTTTCGTGATAACCGGTTAAGGACTTCAATTTTAATGGAAACAGGGGATTGCACGATCGTTATTGATAGCGGTCCGGATTTCAGGTACCAGATGCTGCGTGCGCGCGTTCATGATCTGGATGCGATTATCTATACCCACGAGCATAAGGATCATATAGCGGGGCTGGATGACATCAGGCCATACAATTACCTGCAGCATAAAGATATTGAAGTATACGCCACGGTAAGGGTTCAGGAAGCACTTGAAAAGGAGTTCTCTTATATCTTTGCCGCTAAGAAATACCCTGGGATACCCCAGATCAATATCCATACGATTACCGATCAGAACTTTTTTATAGGTGAGACAGAGATTATCCCTTTGGATATTATGCACTATAAACTGCCTATCCTGGGTTTCCGGATAAATGATTTTACTTATATTACTGATGCCAAAACTGTACCTCAGCATACGATTGATAAGATCAGGGGGACAAAAGTATTGGTCATCAATGCTTTGCAGATAGAAGAGCATATTTCGCATTTTACCCTTGAGGAAGCGATTGCTTTTGCAGAATTAATAGGCGCGGAGACTACTTATTTTACCCATATCAGTCATAATTTAGGTAAACATGCTGATGTAGAGGCAGTACTGCCTGCAAACATCAGGCTGGCTTATGACGGGATGATAATTAATGTCTAGTATTTTAAAATATCTCTTTATTATAAACTGAATAAATATATATTTGCACCCAGATACCCGGGTGGCGAAATTGGTAGACGCGCCAGCTTGAGGGGCTGGTGCTGGCAACGGCGTGGCAGTTCGAATCTGCTCTCGGGTACTAACCATATTCATGTTAATTTTTTAAAGGGTTGCTTATTAAAAAGCAACCCTTTCTTATTGACTTTCAGTAAGGTATGATGGAATTTCTGTCCAAATATTTTGTTCTAAATGAACCCTGACGCCATACCAGACTATCTTTGAACAAACCTCTAATTAAAGTGTGCTTCTGAGTAACGCTTCCCTTCTCATACAATAGAAAAAGATTCTCCAGACGTGGCAACAAACGTTCAAATATATCCTTATCAGATTTTATTCTTGGTTTCTCATCTCCAGTCAATACCGCATCGATCAGACGTTTCTCATGCTGTAGCTTTTGAACCATGTCTGATAAGTCGAATTTTCGATTTCGTCATTTAATAAGCGCTCTTCCAGCTTATAGATTTTTTCGTTGATTTGGTTTAGTTCCTTAAGCTTTTGGGCATGTCTCTCATTTTTCATTCTAATGATGATTATGAGAAGTATAAGGCCAACTTATTAAGATGGGCCTTGAAGTCGATTGTACGACTTTAGTTAAAAGTTACCGCTGCAATTCTAGTGTTTGCAACTTTATCTTCGAGAAGATGGGGATTTTGATCGAATCCCATGGAGACCAGTCTTTTTTTGTTGGGGGTGATAGATGATCCAGGGAAAGTGGATGAGCTTTTGCTAATCCTAAGGTCGTGAAATTGCTTTTTCAGGAACAGTGGAAATACGATTGTTTTTCCAGAAATTGGGTAGAATGGAAAGGTGAAGACCGTTACCAAGATGTCTGTGTAGTGATCAATGATAAAACCTGGAAGAACTTTAAGAAATCGGATTTGAAATCGCTATCTCCTCAGAACAAAAATAAGTTATATGTAGCCTGTTCCAGGGCAAGGGGGAATTTATATTTTGTGGAGGGTGGATTATATAAAAAATTTAAACTCCTCACTAGATAAGTATGACCATTAGTGTGAAATTTTATCAGTCGAACATCCCAGGCTCCTCGTCGGAACAAGGGGCATTGCAATCATAGCTGATCTCCACATAGTTGTATGCAAAAGTCGCTGGAGATAGGGTTTCTTGCATATAGATATACAATTTGCCATTTTTTTCTTCTTGCCTATTGATTTGAAAATGAGTATCTTTTAAAAACAGCACCTCTCGCTCTTTTGCAAAGTTGGTAATCCGTGAAATGTCTTTTGCCTTACTATTTTCAGGCAAGGTGTTTATAACATAAATTACCTTTTCGTCTTCCCAATCATCTTTTGAAGTAGATAAATTAAAAGATATACTCATCACCTGACCGAATTTTCCGTTAAAATAAGTTTGGTAATCGCCGATAACTGGGTGGTGGGTTTCCATACGGTAAACCGTTCGCTGACCAAAGCTGGGAAGGCGCTGAAGGGCGAGATGTAGGCGCTGCTCAAAGTCTTTAACTAATACGGTCTGGTCAATAGTTTTATTTTTGAGATTGGGGTGAACAACCCTGCTCATGTTTCCTGAATAATTAGTTATACAGTCTGCATCCGCTAGATTGACTAAGCCATTTTTGACGTCGTCAAGATTAGCGTGATGAGCAACGTTTTTCAGGTAATCAAGTTTTAGTTCCGCATAATTTCTCAAAAAAAAATGGTCGTCTTCGTGCATTTTGGGCTTGGTATTCATTGGACTCATGTGATTTTTTTTGCAAAGTAAAATTTTTCCTATTTTCATTACCAAATTGAATTTTCTTTCTGAATATGCTTAGCATGAAAAAAAATCTTTTCGATAATCTTCACGGGGGGCTTATGCAGTATGGGGTTATTCTAAAAGTGGTTACTCAAAATATTTTTTTAAATATCCGATTTTGCCGTAACAAGAATAAGATTGAAAGTTGATTATCTCAATTTGTTGTATATTAGACATTTGCCATGAATTTCAAATATAGCTTGTGCACTTCAAATTCTTTCTTAAAAAAAATCCTAATGTTGTGATTCAATGTGGAAATCATTTTAGATTTATTTTTTTCGAAATGACTAAGTTTGGATTTAACCAAAAATACCTGAAACGTTAGATTTTGATTCAGGTGTATAAATCTTTTAGACTGAATCATGCGCTGGATTACCGCTTTACACCTTACTCAACTTGCTGCGCAAAGGCGTTGCGAGGAGCTTCTGCCGGAAATTATCAGAAAGCTGATTGTATCTTCCTGCGAAGATTTCCCCAAATTGGATCTACCAGTAGGAGACAGTGTTTCCAAGCCGGGTTGGGATGGAGCCTGTATGGTTTCCAAAGCAGGCCCAATGGTTCCGAAAGGGAAGTCCCTTTGGGAAATGGGAAGGAATAAAAATTATGCTAAGAAATTTCAGGAAGATTTTGATAAGCGGGACAACACGACCAAATCGGAGGTAAAAAGGCGTTCTACCTTTGTTTTTGTAACTCCATGGAAGTGGAGCCGGCCAGACAAGGAAGACTTTCTAGCGGAAGTTAAAAATAAATCTGTGTGGAAGGATGTGCTTATCTATGATGCAGACAGTATTGAACTTTGGCTGGAGCGGTGTCCTGCCGTGGCCATCTGGCTTGCTCGCGAATTGGAACTGTTTACCGCCGAGGTGATTAGTGTCCATGCATACTGGAAAGACTTTGTCAGGTTAAGAGATCATGTTTTTGATAAAGAACTGGTCTTATCAGGGCGCGATCAGCAACAGGTTCAGGTGAAGGCATTTTTTGATGGGCAACCCGATTATATTGAGCTACAGGCTTCTTCAAAGGCAGAAGGCGCTATTTTTACGATTGCCAGCATGCTAAAAGCTAAAACGCCTGAAGAAGAGTCCTTTCTATCAAAAGCAGTGATCGTGGAGGATAAACGGTCGCTGAAACAGGTACTATCCTTGCACAAGGGGCTTTACATTATTTTTTTGGATGCTGAGTCAGAAGTGGACTTTTCGGGATCCATAAACGGTAATCATGTGCTCTCGATCGTTAATTTCATGTTCCGTTTGGGCAATTCGGGTATTTCGCTTCCGGTTCCAAGATTGAGTGCTTTTTCACAAGGAATTGAAAAGCTCGGATATTCCCACCAGGAAACTTATGTGCTTGCCGCAAAGTGCGGAAGGAGCATTACCGTACTCCGTCGCATGCTAACGGATAGAGCTGGTCGGACGAGCTGGTCACTGGCTAATTCAGTTGTCGAGCTTTTGCCCTTGTTTTTTGTGCAGCGACTTGATGATGAATTTACCGGGGATAGAGAGGTTATCGGAAAGCTGTTTCTTGGGGGGTATGAGCAGTATAAAGTAGTAATGAAGCGATGGAGTCTGCTGGAAGATAGGCCGGTTTCACAGACAATGAACCATTGGCAGATTGTCTCCGCCTACGATTTGCTTTTTGTACTGGGCAAATATATTACCGAGGAGGACCTTGAACTTTTTGCTTCGGTTGTAAAGGAAGTTACCCAGGAAATCAATCCGGCGCTGGAACTGGAACGTAAACAGCGTTTCGCTGCGGCTTTATATGATAAGAAAAGCAGATATTCTTCTCGGCTTCAAAAAGGGATGATGGAAACCCTTGCGCTGATTGCCGTCAATGGCAAAGAAGCGGGCATACACACTTCCTTTGAGCTTGCTGGCTGGGCCGATCGGGTGGTAGGTGAGCTGTTGGAAAGTCCTGAGCTTGAATACTGGCAGACCATAGAAAGCAGGATTGATCTGCTGGCAGAGGCTTCGCCGACTGCCTTTTTGAAGGCGGTGGAAGCTATGGTCAAAAATCACCCAGAGCGGGTCACCGAACTCTTTAACGACAGTGATTTTGACTTTTTCTCCCCGATCTATTTTACCCATATTTTATATGCTCTGGAGTCCATTGCCTGGGATCCGCGTTTCTTGGGCAGGGTGAGTTTGTTAATAGCGGACCTGTGTAGGTTGGACAAGGGGAAGGCAACTTCTAATCGGGCATTTGCCAGCTTAAAAGCGGTATTTTTATGGTGGATGCCCCAGACCTATGCGAGCATTGAACAGCGCAAACAGGTGCTTAAGACGCTGATGGCCAAGAAGCCTGAACTTGCTATGCGTTTATTGAAGCATTTGAGCCCCCATGTCAGCAATATCGGACATTTTAGCCGCAAACCGATCTGGAGGCTGCGGGATGAGTTCGAACAGCGGGTAAAAAATGCTGCTTACTTAGAAGGCCTCGATTTTACCTGTATTGCTTTGATTGAACTTGCGGGCACAGATCCCATACGTTGGAAGACAGTGCTGAAACTGGCTGATGACTACACCGGGGGTATGCGCACCAGGATATTGGATGCGGGGCTTTTGGTAGACTTTGATGCTGAAGGTAAGGAGGAATTGCGTAGATCACTCAAGGAAATGATTGGTATGCACTCCAAATCTACAGGAAGAACCGCATGGAACCTGAACAAATCTGATCTTCAAAAATTAACGCTCATCTATGAAGGGCTGATCATCAATGATGTGGAGCGGTATGGATGGTATTTTGATGTAGAAGCGCTGGAAAGCAGGCGGACTACTAAAATGAGCTACGATAAGATTGCTGAACTTTCTCGCAAAAAGCGAAAAGAAGCAATCAAACTGATGTTGGCCTCTGCCGGTCTCGATGAAATACTGAAAATGGCCAGAGGTGCGAAGTACCCTTATTATGTAGGGATCGCCCTCGCGGGAATAGAGGGATTAGATGAAAATCTGGTCTTTGCCAATCTGAAAGAGGGTGCAAACTTGGAAAGTGTGTTCAAAGGTTATGTTATGGAATCTCACCAACACTTCGGGCTTGCTTGGGTGACCGACCGGATCGCAAAGTATCAACGGTTTTATCCGGCTGAACTATTGGTACATTTTTATCTTTCGATAGAAGCCAGTGTCGAACTCTGGTCGCATTTGGATCAAGGTACTAAGCAAATGAAAGACCTGTATTGGACGAAGGTCAATCGAAAGTACCATCCATGGTTCCATAAAGATCATCACGAATCTTTCGTGGCTTATTTGTCTAAATATGGCCGGTTCGCAACCGCGATCAACAGTATCCATGATGTGGGCAGGGTAAGTCCTCCACTGCTGACCGAGGTTATGCAGGGTTATATGTCCAAGAGGAACACCGATGACGGGGTAAAGATTCATTCTGGTTCCTACATTTTTGGTAAGATCATGGAAAGGCTGATCGAAAGCGAAACTGATAGACAGGTGCTTGCCGGATTGCAATGGCAATATTTTCAGGCACTGGTTCAGGAAAACAATCCCAAACTGATAGCAGTGCTCTATGAAGAACTCAACAACAGCCCTGGCCAATTTGCCCAACTGGTCTATTTTAAGTGGAAACCTGACGAGGGTGATTTTGAGGAGGATTTTGGTAAGGCGGGAAGTGACAGTGTTATGGGCATAGGACAAAATGCCAATGAGGTCCTTGAGAAGTGGCAAAGACTTCCAGGTATGGAAGAGGATGGAAGTTGTGACTTTGAAGTCCTAAAGAATTACTTTACACGGGCATTAATTTGCTGTGAGGAAAAGAATAGACGCAAGCGAGGGATGTATGAACTTGGAGAACGGTTGGGCAGGGGAAAGTTTGCGAGCTTAGAATGGCCACATCCCCAAGTTTGTGAGATCATCGATTCTTATGATAATGAGGAATTATCCAGAGGTTTTTATTTCGGGTATTCCAATCGAGGAGGCATTAAAGTGACCAGCGGAGGTTACAATAGGGAATTGGCGGCAAAGAAAATCTCATATCTACGACAGACTGCTGAGCGCATATGCCTAGATTTTCCATTAACCGCAAAAGTGGTTAATGAACTTGCCGATTCCAAGGCGTCTTGGGATGCCTATGAGGCTAAGCGAGCTGCACAGGATGATGATTAATACCAAAGGAATGAATATATCCAGAAATAGTTTATGTCCATGTGGAAGTGGTAAGAAATACAAGCGCTGTTGCTCATTGGTAGATAAACGTCATCCATCACAGCCTAAGAAGAAGGTAGATAGGCCGTTCTACAATCTTGGACAAATACAAACGCTGAGCAGGTTAGCAGCTTTGCAATTGTTTCCCGAGAATGGTGTGCATCTGGTGTGTCTTCAGGAAATGGCTTTCAAACTCTTGAAGGATAGGAATAGCAGCAACGAGCAAAGTTATGGCCGTTTTTTGACCTATTTGTTCTGGGACAGGTATGAATATGGCAGAAAACTAAATCGACCGGATATCCATTCTACCAACATCACTGGCATGATCGGCAACGTTACGGCATTACCCGGGATATTCAAGGGGGGTGGGCTACTGTTACAGGCAATGATCAATATATTGTTTCTGGACCAGCGTAACCAATTTGTGGAGGGTTTTCATAAAATGGCTTATGCAGCAACATTTATGGTGCTAAAAATAGCAGGTCATCTAGCCAAGGAAAACCACATTATACCCTTTGATCCGACCTTTGTCGAGCTGGATGTAGTATTTGTTCCTGAAGAAACAAAGCTCAATCTGGGTGCTGAAAGCTGCTTTTTAAATCGAGAGGCTATCGAATCTTCACTCAGCTCCAGGGGAGTTCCAGCAAAAGTGATCGATGAATTCCTTATTTCACCAGACAATGTGAGCGGAGGGGTTTGCGACCAGGATTTGATGCTTTATCGACCATTGTTAGATCTAGGTGGAGCTTTGCTGGTGCACTCTCCGGTAAATCTGGTCAGCGCACTCTATTATTATCTGTGGAAGCTTGCGGTAGAACAAGGCTGTGCGGATCAGTTGAACCAACTTTATCAACGGGAATGCCTTTTGATGGTTAAGCGGGGTATTTTTCACTTGGGTTGGAAAAGAGCAGACCAGTCTATTATCGATTTTCAAATGGAGCATGTACTACTCTTTTCTATGGATAGCGATAAACTTGCTGTCGTGCTATATTTTCCCGATGAGATAACCGCCCAAAATTTTTCTAAAGATAATCCGATGGAAAGACTTGGGGATTTGGGTATCGGAGCACAGGTCAAGGAACGAATGGAAAGGGTGAACGGCTTGCTTGATTCTTCTCCACTTGCCCTTCACACGCGAATGTTTATAGCCGTTATAGGCAACTCAGGTAGAGAGGGAAAAGCTGTGGTTGATGTGCCTGAACAGCCCTTCTTAATGTTCAGTCTTAATGACTGGATGGGTCTTTGCCATGGAGGGGAGGATTACCACGAGTTGACTTTGTGGTATTTTTACCAGGCCAGGGATAAGTTTCTTTTGCGGTACAATATGGAGGGTGTATCCGTGCTTGAACTTTTTGTTCTGTATCTGGAGCATCAAGAATCGTTTTATCTATCCAATGAGGGGGTTGAACATTACGTGATCGACCCTGTCCTTAACGATAGCTTTTTGAAAAGGGCAGAGCGAAAGATGGCTTCTACTGTACTCCCTTATCGAGATCAATCATATTCGGGAACGAATTTTCTACCAGTGATGTTACTTGATGATTACGATAAGGTATATGTCGGAGATCCTGCAACTGGCGTGTCCCATCATTTGGCCATTAGAGAGTTTCTCCAGACGATTTGGTTCAAGCCTAGTAATGAAAAAACTTATCATGCTTATGGTGATAGCGACAAGGTATTTTTTCAGGAACTGATGAAAATGATAGCTTACTGGTTTAATCAGGTCAAATCAGATTTGGAGCCTATTCTCCAGGGACTGACAACAGAGGTTATAGATGTACAGGTCAGCATCAGTGATCCTGAAAGGTTTTTTAATCCTATTACCGAAGCTTTCGATTTTGGCGAAAACCACCAGCCGGTACTTATCACGTTAAACGATACAGGCTTGTCAATGAGCTTTAGTAGTGCTTTCGCTGAGCTTTTAGACTTTTCGGATAACCGCGGTGAGAGATATTTTGTGAATGAACTCTTAGCGGTTTTTAACCTCATCGCCCGTCAGTGCAATTCAAAGATAGAGCTGGATGCCGAGCAAGTGGTTGATCGTGTAGCCCCGTTGGGCAGGAAGAAAAAGCTTACCATTCTCAATGCAGTGACCGATGTCCGTTTGTTGGGGAACTTTTTAGGAAAGGCAAAATACCTAAGTTCATGTCAGAGTAATCTAATACTTGATAGGCTCACCGATAGTCTGGAACCCGGTTTTTTGGCAGCGCTTCCCCAATTGACAGACAAAGAGGAGAAAGTCAAATTTTTATCGAGTCTTGTGTTCAAAACGCTAATTCCCAAGCTCCGCGCATGCTTATCGGGAATCGATAGCGAGGTGTTGCTTTACAAATTAATGGGTAGATATGAAGCGATTGTGAACCGTAAAAAAGTCCAGGAAATGCGAGTGCCAACAGTTAAATATTGTTATCCAGAACACTATGAGACTTTCATCGAAAAAGTTCGGGATCGGAACATGGAAATCGAAGAGTCTTCACTAGCCTATCGTTGCCTGATAGAGTTCATTAGTGCTGAACAGCAGAACGGACAGCAATTGATATCTGAATCATTGGTTGATGAACTGCTAGCGATCATGAACACTATCATAGGACTTGGTATTGTCAGCGACGAGCTTTATTTTGATCTGTCTAGGGATAACCTGGCGGTGCTTTCTTCAGGTAGGATTGGGTTTCAACACCAATTTCGCGATACAATTGTTCAACCATACAGGAACGAATATCTGGACCGACAAGTCGAGCAGTTCCATGAAGACTTCGACGATTTTTTTAGTCTGGTAAACGTTGAGCAAAGTACAGATGGCATTAACAGAATAGCCATGATCAATAAAGGCTTCGAACAGGCGTATGGATTTAGTTTCGAGCAGATCATCTATTTTCTGGTCGATCTTTCTAAGACAGGCATAGAACTAAAGGCTCCAATTGGCCGTATTTCAAGAAACGAACTAATTGACTTATCGATGAGGCATCAGGAAGGTCTTAGCCAAGTTCAGGCTAATTCCATCATAGATTTACTTAGTTCGGTAGATAGGGGAAATGCACTGAAGGTACCTAAAGGAATGGATAATTATGAGGCATCACCTTGGCGTTATAATCGGATGCTTTCTTATCTAAGCAGACCTCTTATAGTTATCAAAACCGCCAGTCCTTTAGATGAAACATTTATTTATTTTGGCAGCAGGCATCTAATGGAGGTTGCAGAAAATATGGAGAGGCTAGTGATGGAAGGCAGATTGAAGGATCCTAAACTCAGGTCTTTAAATGCGACTTTGTTAGATCAGAAAGGAGCTTGGTACAATAGCTTCGTCGCAGAGTGGTTTAGGAAAAATTCTACATTTCTGGTTTTCCCTGAAGTTTCACTTCCAGGTACTTTAGGTGATATAGACGTATTGGCACTCGACCAGGCAAGAATGAGACTGTATTTAATTGAGGCCAAAAATACATCAGCATCTAAATCTGCAAAAGAGATGGCAGAGGAAAGAGATCGCTTTTTAGTTGGAAATGAAAAAGAGAAAGCCTGGATGGAAAAACATGTGCTTCGGTTTCAGTCCCTGAGTAAAGATATTTCAGTCCTCGAAGTTAGAGTAAATATGAAACTGGAGGGATATGATATTATACCCTTTTTTATAACATCCCAATCTATAATTATATCTCATCTTTTAAACTCAGATCAATTCGATGCTAAATTCAATATGCCAATAATCTCATTTTCTACTCTTGAAAGTGAGGGGATATCATGTTTAGATGATATGGTTTATTTTGCTGAAGTATAACTTATGATAAAATGTGTATTTCAGTGAAAGTTTAGTTGAGCGAGTTCTTTTTGTCGAGCTCGTTCAATTTTGCAACCAGTTTTTGAAAAGAATTCCCTTGCTGCCCTTTGAAGGTGAACATGAAGAAGATCTCAATGTCAAGCTCTTTGCACTTTTCAACAATGATCGGGGTGGGCATAAAACGACTGACCAGTATTGATTTCGAAACTAGACCTCCATAACTTTGTTTTATAATCTTCATTTTATTGATGTCTTCCTGTTTGATTGTTCCCGATTTACATTCGACAAAAATTAATTTATTGTTGGAATTAATCAAGATATCAATTTCATTTTTTGCAGAGACCCGGTCTGATGTTGCCTTCAATTCGAATTTTAGCAGCATTTCACCTAATTTGTCCCATTTAGAAATTGCTTGTGCAATAATCAGCTCCCACCAACCTGCGTTGAAAAATAAATCATGAATTTTAGATGATCTGAAGGTTTGTATCAGTTTTCCTTTAACAAAAATTTCAAGTTTCGAGTGATCCCATTTGCAAATCACATCATTGGGAATTTGTTCCTCACCGCTGAAGGGTATATTGTCTGAACTATACTTTTTCCTAAAGAAGTTAGCTATTGTTGTGTACCTATTACCTGAATTTGCAAATGTCTCTATTTCTTTGGCGGTTTTAAAATCCTGTTCAACAAAATCATTTAGCGTCTTTGTAGTATACTGTTGATGTCCACTGATTCTCAGGAATTCGTCAGTCGTAATTCTGCACTCGATCGGTCTCTTCGAATAGCTTGGCAGAGAAAGAAGCGTGTTGTCCTGGTTGATGTAAAAGCCAGTTAATCCGCGTTCCAAAAGTACCGAATGGATTGCCAGTACCATTATCTTAGTCCCTCCAGTGAAGTTGATCGAAACCTCATCCTGATCATCAATCTTATCTAATATTTTTTCACAGGTTGTCTTTACCGAATCAAAGTCATAGGCATCGCAATGGTGTTCAACTGTAGGAATCCCTTTAATAACTGACATCAGGTGCTGTAACCCTTTTTTTGAATCCTTGGATACGATGTAATGTACCTTGTCCGGATTAAATTCTTTAAATCCGAGAAAAATAGGGAGCAATTGACCCCCGACTAGCGTAATTTGGTATTTCATTTTTGAAAGAGCTCTGGCTGGTTTTTGAACGGGTCGTAGACAATATTTAATATTTCTGAACCTGGTAACGGTTTGCGAAGATCTTTTATATACTCCTTAAAATCTACATACAGTATTTTGCATCCATAATCCTTCCCAAAGATCGCTGCTGATGCAACCATAGACTTTTTGCCCCCAGTAATATCCAGTACAATCTGAGATGTAGGGTTCAATATCAATTGTTCCTTAAGCGCTTTATAAATTTGGTCAAAATTATCTTCTTGGAGATAGACGGTCTCGTAGTCTGAACCTAGATATTTTTCGAGATAGTCGGCACCTTCGTTTTTTTTATTGGTGGTAAAAATGATGTGAGCATCCGGCTCGACAGTCTTAGCTGTCAATATAATAGGCTCGGGCGAATACCCCAGAATTGAAAACAATACTCCTCCTTTTGAGAGTAAATGTTCATTTGAAGCTTTAAAAACATCTATAACCGAGGCGAAAAGCTTTTCAAAGTAGATTTCCTGAGCTTTGTCAAACCTGCCTGATCGAGATAATTCAAGCCATTCGTTTAGATAGGGGATCGTTTGGTTCATTAGTTTTGTTGAATTTTAAGGTTAACATATTTCAATATATATTTTTCAATATCGTACCTCATTTTTTCTTTGCCCAATAGATGAAAGTGCCCCTGATCGTAATGGCATTTGAATAACTTATTGCCTATAATCAAAAACTTATGGTCTTTATGGTGGCCATAGAGTATGGGCGAATCGGCTAGTGCCGAACCTTTTATCGAAAGCCCCGGAGCAATGCTTATGCTGAGCTGTTCGGGAAATTTAGGTGGCATAATCTCTTTCTTTTTTTCATAACGACTAAATGTATCAAACAGCATCCTGCGTGTTGGAGTGGGCAAATAAACGTAATCGGATATTTCCATCAGGTATTTGTTAAATTCCAAAAATGTCGCTCGTTGTTTATCTGATAGTAAGCATCCAACCTCAAAACCGTTTATCAGTCCGTGGTTGCCATCGATATTTGCAGTAAAGATCATTCCGGTTTTTTCGTTAATAATCCCTTTGGAATGATTGAAGATGTCCGCGTAAATCTTGCAGCCGGCGCTCCTCAACACTTCTGTTCCTTCCAGATGATCTGTCCGATAATTCATACCACGGCAAAATACATAGATTTCCACCTGCCGATCAATCGCTCTAACGATGGCAGATCTAAATTCGGGAATCTTTTCGAGTCCCACAATACTATATGTCGACAGGTAGATGTATTTTTCCGCCGAGTCAATTATATCTAAGATTTCCCTATAGAGATTGTGCGTAAGCTGTTCATAGGTAAACCTTAACAGGCATTTTTCTGTTTTCGGAAGTTGCTCTGGCAAAATGCTGATGTTGGCCTGTCCGACAAAGTTTTTTCTTTTTCCAGCGGATGTAAAGCGGATGTATTTGGTACCGTGCTGGAAAATTACATCAAAAAGTAAATCTAAATTTTCGGCATAAGGCCTGGCAAGGTAAACCCCACTTTCTGTGTTTTGGACCATTGAAGGTGTGGTCAGGTTTGCACTGGTGATAAAAGCGTTGTTCCGATCCGCTATGATAAATTTAGCATGTGCAGTTGTTGCTGCTCTAACATGGACGCCGTTATCATAAAGCGTTTTAATAAAATACATGTGAGTAGATGCCGGATTTTCTTTCAGCTCTTCTTCAGTGATAAAGCTGGACAGGTCGGAAGTATTTTGTAGTTTGCTGTCATCTAGCTGAGTCAGTATGAATATGGCAACTTTATGCGATTTGGCCTTCTCCATCAACGCATTGAAGATATCTTTATCCGTAATGATGAAACTGCAGATTTTAAGTACGTACTTGCTCTGATCTATTAATTTCAATATTTGTCTTTTGATACCTTCATTGTTTACCTGGGTTAGAAACAGCTCAGAGCTTTCTTTAAATGGGGCGAAGGCCATTTGATTTTCATTGGTGATGAAGGATCCGCCGATGAAGGTATCATGTTCGTTTATGATTTTGTCCATTATGTCGTCTTTGCCATAAAACATTCAATATCTATTTTTTCGAGAAGGTCAATTTCCCCGACCGCAGTGAGCATTTCCCTGAAATTGTCCTTATACGCTGGATAGGTCTCCGTAAACCATGTATGGGTCAACAATGATTTTTTGTTTTCCTTGATCAGCTTTTTGAATTTAAGAACCTGTTGCACAAAATCATCTGTCGTTTTAAAATAGAGATATACTAAAAATACGTTCCGGTCGATATTTCCGATGTAGTAATCTCTTTGTCTGATTAGGTTTTCAATTAGACGGCCTCTATCTGAAGAACTCATCAGCATTTCTTTGGTCAGGCTGATTTCAATGTTGCTCTCTTCATTGACCACGCTCTCTGGTGATACATCCTTAATTTTAAAAATATCGGTAATGACCCGCATTAAATCCTCACTACTAAAAGAAAAGCACTTATTTTTTGAATTTTTATATCGGTCAATCTCTCCCCAGTTGGATGTGATGATAGGCTTTGGCTGTTTGTCGGTATCTTCCCGCATTGCGGGAATGGTTATTTTAAATTCCAGATTTTGGATCTTGTCGTTCAGGCCATTTTCAAAAATCCTGATGTTCTTTTTGATGGTCTCGTAGTAGGTAAGCCCTTCAGCAAGAGAAAAATAGGCAAAACCGTCAATAATCTCTTTTGTTAACTCCCCATTAATGAAACTGACTGCCACCAGCACCTGGAAAGTTTGTTTGGTAAATGAAGAATCTTCAATGGAAACCAGTCCCGTTGGTATATTATATTCATCACGCTCATCCAATGGAATACCAAAAATCTTTTCAGTAATTAAATCTTTGTCGGGTGGTGTGTGGACAATATCAGGTCCGAATGGCCGACTTGTTCTTGTTTCCCCGTCGGATCCGGTAAAATAGCGTACATCGTTTTCACTGATCAGCTTGGACCGATAGAAGGTATAAAAGACCTTCGGTAATGGTGCCAGCGAAACTCCGTCAAGATAAAAATCAAATGTTCTGGAATACTGGCGTTGTCTGATCTTGTCGTCAAATACCGCCCTTCCAGCATCGGTGAGCTGATATCCATCCTCGATTTTTTTGATGAGACCGTCCCTTAACAAGACCTGAATTCTAATTTCAACAAACGTTTTCGAAGTTCCGATTAGGCTTCCTATTTGGAAGGGGGTAAATGAATGATTTTTCTTGTAAAAATCGCAAATCACACGGTCGACGTTTTCTAGTGCATCAGGAGTGACGTCACTAATGTTTGCATGGATACAATAAATTGGATACTGTATGCAAAAAATGCCTTTCAGTTGGCCACCTTGTGCCTGGAAGTGCTGATATAGACGCTCGAAATCTAAACTAAATAAACCCATTGCTATATTTTAAATCCCAATTGTCTTTTTTCATAATCTATAGTAGCAAGCTTCACCTGGATATGATCGCCAACTACAGGACGCGCGTGGCCGCTGAATTGTTTTTGATTGATGGAACCGGATAGTCCTGCATTCGTACGCAGAATGAATCCATGGGGTGTAACTGACTGAATTTTGGCTTCCATTTGATCTCCAATCTTATATGCTGCAACCTTTTCACGCCAGGTTTCCGGCTCTACTTTTACTGTAACCTTTTTAAACTTCTCATCGATTTCAACAATGCTGATATTTATTTGCTGACCTGCATTCAAGTTTTTGTAGTGGGGATTTAATAATTTTTGTTGATGGCTATATGGTGCAAGGCAGAAGAATTCATCGACAACTATAAACCTGCCATATTCTTTCTTATCCTTGCTAACGGCCAATTTTCCTACCGTACCTCGCATTTTTTTGCCTATAAAAATCGAACTCGTGAAATTCGTGAATGAGCTTTTGCCGATAAAATCAGCTACACTGTAGAAATTTCCAATATCTTTCTGCTTACTGAGTTTAATCAGATTTGTAAATAACTGTGTATAGTTGAAAAGTCCATCGTAATGTGATTTTCGGTCCGCAAGAGATACAGCATTGCCAATCAGTATTAACTTTTTCTTAGCTCTGCTGAAAGCTACATTGAGTCTTCGCGCATCATCCAAAAAGCCAACTTTTGTGAACTTTTTTTGCCCTTTGACAGTTGGTGCAGCGGCATGGTTCGCAGCTCTTGTAAAGCTAAAAATGATGATGTCATACTCTTTTCCCTGAAAGGAATCCAAGGTAGAAACATCTATGTTTTTTAGCTTGCAATTAGTTGAGTTGTTGATATGGCTGATAATAGTTGCTACCTGCGATTTATAGGGAGCTATAATCGCGATTTCACTCTGGGCAACATTATGGTTGAACAATGCTGGCAATATATATTCAGAAATTGTCTCAGCTTCGATTTTATTTTTGATTGAGCTTCCGTCTTTTTGCTCATAGGGATCCTTCGAATTGGACGTATCAAAAAATACAATTTCTTTATCAAATGGAGAGGGAAGATCCAATCGGTTAAGGTGGGTGCGACTTCCCATATTGACCTTTCCCTCATAGAAGGATTCAGAGATAAACCTGCCAATATTGGGATGCATCCTATGTTGGTAATTTAAGAGTTCCAGATTCTCTTTGGGAAACGAATCGCTATGGATGCGATTGATGATGAATTCAAAAAAGGAAGTTTTCAATGCATGCAAGATTTCCTCTTGTGTATACTCCTGGCCGTACGGGGATTTTGGAAAGCTCTCCGGATCGGTCTCATCAATTAGAGTGCTGTCCATATAGGGTGGGAGTTGCATTTGGTCTCCGACCAAAATGACCTTTTTCCCAAGCTCCATGGCAACCAGGCTTTCCGCTATGTTAGCCTTGCCGGCTTCATCAATGATCACTGTGTCGAACTTGAAAGCGGAATCTTTGAAAACGCGGTCTGTCTTGATGCCGATGCAGGTTGCAAAAACCACATCTACGGAATTGTACAACATTGGCTTGAGTAATACCTCATATTCATTTTCAATAGAATCAATCCAATCGCGCATTATCGTAATGGACAGTTTTATATCTACCGGAGCCAGATCTTTGATTCCGTCGCGCAGCACAAAATGTTTCTGGCTGTAAATGTCCTTGAGTTTCCCGTAATCGCCCGATAACTCCTTGACCTTTTGACTGAAATCATTCAATAGGCTCTCTGCTGCATTGCCCTTTAATTTTGCTTCCAGCATTAGCTCGGCTAATACGACTTGATTGTCAAGAAACATTTTGAAGTCGGATTTATATTCTTCGACCAAGTGGTCAATATTGTATTTAATCAGATCTTTATCGATCCTTTCCGGATTTCCAACACGCAGGAGTGTAAGATTGGGTACCTTGGATATTTTTTCCAGCACATTGTCTACTGCGACATGGTTTTGCCCAGCAACCAGAATTTTTTCGTTTTTTTGGGTCAGCTGCTCGATAATTTCCGCAATGACTGTAGTCTTTCCAGTACCGGGAGGACCCTGAACCAAGAAGATATTTTCATTGCCCACTGCTTTTATCACAGCCTTGACCTGATTGTTGTCCGGTTGTTCTTTCTCCGTTCTGACCAAATCCTGGTTATTGAATTGGATCTTTGCTATTTGAGGGGTTCGAACTTTTTCGGGCCTAACAAGCAGGGACTCGATATGGTCGATTTTGATTTTCTTTTCCAGGAAGTCCTGAATAATTTCCCTCTGCAGAGTCAGCTGTTTTTTCGATATCCTTTTTTCGATGTAGAAACCGTTTTTGAGTACATTTACCAAAATGTCTTTAAAAAATGTGATACGATAACCATCTGTATCGGCCACGAGGTTTCCGTCACTCAGTTTCACCAGTTCCTCCTCAGTGCCCCTTTTTAAAGATGGCTGTTTCATTTTTATGGTAACCACGGTGTCACCGTCGAATTCAAGCGCGTCTCCAATATTACCGGAGATCCGTATAGCAATACCACCAGATGCACTCGGTACCTGAGTGTAACTATCTACAAAAACGTTGACTTCCTTTTGGTCATCCAGCATCCTGATTTGGTATTCCAGGAACTTGTCAATGATCCCTAAAGTTCGTCCCTCTTGACGTAATATTTCTCCAGAATCTTTCTTTAGTCTGTTTATCGTGAAAAAACACTCGCTTTTCAAGGCCAAGTAATTAAAGATTTTCTTCTGGGAAGTTTCCAGAGGTAAGTTGCTGAATGGCCCAAATACAACTACTGCCGATGCGTAAAGGAAGGAGCCAGATTTGGAAACCGACTTCTTTTTTTCAGCGGTTCCAGCGAAATGTTGTCCAATACTAAAGTTTCGTATGACAAATCGCACCTCGGAGGCATCCTTTGAAATCAGAATATTCCCATGGAAGTTGATTTGCTCATTGTAAAGGGAAAAATCATACGATAGATCTGGCTTGGTCTGATCCTTTTTAAATTGGTTTAACTTGAACCAGTAGTGCAAAGCGGAAAGCATGTCAAGCACTTTCTTCTCACTATCGGCGTTGAATGTCTCTTCCGGGAAAAAGTGCGGTATGGCCTGTTGCTTGAACACATTTTCGTAGGCTGGGCTGTTAAGTTCAAATTGAATGTAAAGAGGATCCTCGGTAAAAATCTCTTTAGAGAAGATCTTGGGATCAAGATCAAATCCCCGTTTTATCAAGTCGTGATCAGCATTGGACCCGTTGCTTCCCAGAACGGATCTGTTGAAAGAATGATAAGAGAGCAGATCATCTTCAATAAAGTTAAAATCCGATTTGTATTCGACAGGTAGGTCGACGATAAGCTCTGTTGAATTGGTGCCTATGAAAGACAGCAAATTGGCGTGGTCCAGTTTGGAGTTGACGCGAACCCTGATCATCTGTTGATCGTCCTGTTCTGGTGTACCAGTTAGCAGTCCATATAATCCATCCTGGGTTTTAACCAAGACTGACGCATTGAGCTGAGCAATAGGCCTGACTGTAAATTCATCTCCCCTGAAGATTCTCGACCAGGTAGTACTATCTGACTGATGAGGCGTTAAATGCTTTTGGCTTAATTTGATTTGCCTGGTCTGGATATCGACATCAATAATGACGGTCTGTATTTTCTGCCCGATTGCGCACTGCTCGAATATTGCTTCTCCTTCCGGGAGGCACCATGAAATATCCAGTACAGACAGCCGACCGCTGAAAGTTTCGTCAAAACTGGTGACAATCTGTGAAGGTGTGATGATGTTAGTGATCTGGGTTTCTATAACTGTTCCAATACTATACAGCTCTAAGAAAGATTCCCGTTGTAGTGATAATTCAGTCGATATGTCCAAAATTCGTTGGTTGGGGCGTAAATTCGGCTCGCATATCCTTTATGTTGAATGCCTCCCGTGACGGGATCAGCATACATTTCTTTAAAGATATTTGATCATTAGCTAAAGTAATATTTTTTGAGTGTATTGCAATTATTAAACATACTATTTATGTTGATTGATGAAATTAAGCGTGAGAAAACGTTAAAAAGTTGTTAAACTCGCGGATTTGGCTTGCTTTCGTTCAAGTGGTGCTTCGTGAATAATCAAATGCCTAAAATCACCGATAAAATAGTTCAAATTTTCATTTTATCTACTGTAAGTTTAGCAATAGATAATTTCTGATATTTGCCAACTTTTTTGTCCTAATATAATCTTCTCAAGGTCTGCTTCATGAAAATCTTAATAATTTTTACGCACTTTTTATATGAATCCTTTTCTCTCCAAATCCTCTATTACAGGCTCTATAAGCAATAAAAAGCGATTTAAATGTTCAAAGTATTCCTGCTGATCGGTACAGCCGGACTTTGAACTCTTCAAAGTCCGGTTTTTTTATGAAAGATCATTGTTTTTTTGCAACGTAGGCATTGTTCAAAGTATTCCTGCACATAGTCAGTCTGGTAAGGGGGGAAAAGAAGATTGGCTTAGGACTATTTTAATCCAGTTGCGTCATATCATTTTTTCTTTCGAATCATATTACTTCATCGCAACTGCAGGTGATATATTTGCATTTTTATCATCCATACATTTCATACAATGTATTAAAGATCAATCCATCATTATCATGTTTTTGCCAAAAGTCTTCTATGGTACATATAGTTTCGATGCTTTCTTTTTCAGGTCCAAATTGATAGTCAGTGAGAATGCAGATTTTTTTAATAGGCGATTTTTCAAGCGCTGTTTTTAAAAGTTTATCGATGTCAATTTTATATTGATCTAAGAACCTAAATCTGAACTGTTGATTTGCTCCTCCGTTATCATAAATTGGGCTATCTACATTGTTGATTGGTATTGTAATTTCTATATTTGGTTCAACAGTCCAATCGATTATCTCGCCGGCATAAAATCCGCTATCTTTTTGATTTTTAAAGTCAGGGTTACCAACATGAACTATAGTTCCATTTTGTTGTCGAAGCAATTCGTAAAAAAGTTCCCTATGACTTTCAAGCGTACTTTCTTCAATTATTGTAATCTCAAAGTTAGTTTGGTTCAATCCAAGTCCTGTGGAATTAATTGAAGCTATTTC
The DNA here is from genome assembly GCF_026239655.1 of Pedobacter sp. MR2016-24. GTDB lineage: Bacteria > Bacteroidota > Bacteroidia > Sphingobacteriales > Sphingobacteriaceae > Pedobacter. Next base: position 633,244 of record NZ_JAPIVO010000002.1, read on the forward strand.
TATTGTAGGCATTGCTATTTTATTATGAAATATAGATTTTTATATATAAAGTTAGTATTCCCATTTCTTTTTACAATCACGACAAAATCCACGGTTAGGTTTTTTACTATAAATTTTAAAAAGTCTAAAAATTATCAAAAAGAATGGCCAAAAGGTAAAGAAAACCCAGACTGTTGAGAACCTGTTGATACAACAAGTTAATGAGATGATCATGATGATTGAGAGTACAATTATTTCCTTTATAAAGAAGGACATTCTTAGTGAGGTGGTATTGCTGCTTTCACAATGTTCACATATTGCATTTCCAGTCATGATGTAGATTGTCCGATTTAAAATAAGCTGTTAAAATACGATTAAAATATAAAAGCATTAAAACATACTTCCTGATTGTATCTAGAAATTCATTAAAAATACCGTCGCCGCGGTGAGTATACAGGCTTTTAACATGCGGTGATTTAAGAAACCTGGTTCCACCAGTTTATCGCTGTTGTCCTAGATGAAAGCAATGAATAGTTGAGCGGAGCTGTGTATCATCATCAAGTGGTTTTCTATCATTTTAGATACATATGAAAAATTATATCGATTTATCTGTATAACTACTTGTATGTTGGAAATATTTATTTCTATATTGCAAATGGATTTAAAAAATACCTTGCTTTTTCTGAATAAGAAAATGGTGATGTTTCGTCACCGCTGAACTATTATTTGACACTCGGCACTACCTGCAATCTTTATGGGGAGAACACGTACCATACGTACGGTTTCGGTTCCATACTCCGCGAGTTTAACCGTACGTATGGTACGTGTTCTCTGGAGTTGATTGATATAGTCCTATGAAAATACGAAGGATTTAAATTCAGGCCCTGTCTTATAAAAAAAGACAGGGCTTTTTAATCTTAAAAAAGGTCCATATGGCAGAAAAACTGAGCAGGCAACAAATCTATGATCGTATTCGGGCTACATCCAAAGACAGTTATATCCTTGAAGAAATGCAGCGCCTTGGTTTTTGGGAATCTTCAGCTACGCCAAGTTTATCTGAGCTGCTTATTCAACGGGAGCTTACAGCAAACCAGGAGCTGAACAATCTTTTAGCGCAGGATCGTAAATACCAGAATCAGGAAGCCATGCTCAAAGAAATGCGGAAAGCCCGTATGAAATTGGCAAAGGAAAAGCGAGAGGTCACCAAACAAAAAAACAAACAAAAGAGAGCAGATAAAGCTGATAACTGGAAGAATATTCAGCAACAGCAGATCATTTATCTGGGCAAAGGCGTGTCAGGTGGCTTAAATCAGACAGCATCCGACCTTGAAATCTTAAGCAAATTCAATCTGCCGTTTTTTAATCAGGTTACTGATTTCGCATCCGCCATTGGTGCTGATTTATCTGCTTTGCGTTACCTGCTTTATCAAAGAAAAGTTTCCCAGATCAGTCATTACCATACTTTCGAAATACCCAAGAAAGCGGGTGGCAAAAGATTAATCTCTGCACCAAAAACGCGCTTAAAGGAATTGCAGATGTGGATGCTGGAGAATGTCCTGAACCGCATCGAAAATAATGATGAGGTTCATGGTTTCATCAAAGGACGCTCCATCATCAGCAATGCGCAACCGCATCTGGGAAAGGACATTGTGATCAATGTTGATTTAAAGGATTTCTTCCCGAGCATCAGTTATAAACGGGTAAAAGGTTTGTTCCACAAATTAGGTTATGCAGAACAGCTGTCTACGATCTTCGCGTTAATTTGTACCCATGCAGAAACCGAAAAAGTGGAAATGGATGGGGCTTCCTATTACGTGCAAAAAGGAAATCGTGTTTTACCTCAAGGTTCGCCCGCGAGTCCGGCAATCAGCAATTTAATCGCTTTCAAGCTGGATAAGAAAATTCGGGGCTTAGCCGCAAAATTCAATTTTACATACACCCGTTATGCGGATGATTTAAGCTTCTCTACAGTTAAAGAGAACGAAAAGAATATTGCGAGTTTATTGTTTTTCCTGAAGAAGATCATAGAGGCTGAAGGATTCACGATGCATCCGGCGAAAACGCATATCATGCGGAAGGGCAATTTGCAAAAGGTGACTGGGATTGTGGTCAACGAAAAATTGAACGTTCAGCGTGATCAGCTGCGCAAATTCAGAGCGTTTTTGCACAGTGTAGCCTTGCATGGATGGGAAGGCAAAAAATGGGGTAACGCCAGGAACCTGATCAATGCGGTGGATGGTTACATCAACTTTGTAAAGATGGTGAACCCCGATAAAGCGGCCGCTTTTAAAGTTCAGCTCGAAAAAATTGTTGTTAAATACGGTTATCCGGTGGTAGAGGAGGAGCTTGTTGAAGTGAAAACCGAAACTCTCGTAGAAGAAGCAGTGCCCGAAGTTGAATTGGAAACGCCGGTAAGCCCCTCAGCTGATGGGAAGACTTACGATTGGTGGAATATTCTTTAAATGTTTTGTATATGAAACTCATTAAACAAAGTAAATTATTTTTTAAGGAAGGGAAATCTGATAAAGTATATGAGATTGACCTTTGCGAGCTTTCTGCAAACGAATTCTTAGTCAATTTCAGATACGGAAGAAGGGAAGGAACACTTAAAGAAGGAACCAAAACACCTGCGGCATTGCCTCTGGATAAAGCAGAACTGCTTTTTGCAGAACTGGAAAATGAAAAACGGAAAAAAGGGTATCAGACCGAAACCGAAGTGTTTATGGAGCTGCCCTCATTGGATGCTGTAAACCCGGATACCAAACATGGTGCAATTTTGCAGCGCTTGCAGGATGCCATAGTTGGTAAAAATAGTTTCAAAACCGAATGGAAAGCGAGTCGTGTGATTTGGAAAGCGGGTATGCTGGATTTACAGGAGGCCATTCCTTTTATCATCAAGCTGGCGACCAGAGGGGACGAGATGCAGACTTATGCTGCCTTGTATGCCTTAACTAAAATGAATGCAACTACAGCCGGACCTTTGTTTACGGCGCTGGCCAGTAACGTCAGGCAAAAAGAATATATCACTAACCTGGCTTTTGAGGGACTGCTGACTATCGCTGCTGCGGATGAACAACAGAAAATCAGCAATCAGCTGTTGGAAAAGTTACCTGATGAAGTCAGGCATGCAGTAGAAGCCAAAGACATGGAGCTGCTGGAAACCACCTTATATCAACATACAGCGGATAAAGCAATAGCTTATTTTACCACATTGTATTTATTAGCTAAAGTGCAACCGCAATTGTTACCCGTGCTTGGTAATGTATTAAAAACCTGGGCCTATAAACCACCCTTTTTTAAACACATAAGAGCCATTTATAAGCTGGCACAATTGAGAAATGACGCGGCAACTGTGGCCATTTTAGCTTACGGTTTCGAAAAACAGCCGGCCATGTTCAGGCGAACAAGTTCACTGGATGCGAATCACAAGCAATATTTAGCAGTGATTGATGAGACGGTTAAGGTTGGTGCAGAACTCAGAAATAAAGAAAGTAAACTGGCATTTTCGCAGTATACGAAAATGTATCTGCAGAAAAATTCAGTCGACTTTCTCGAAAGTACGGGAGAAAGAGCAGACGGATCAGCGTATGTAAAACTCGCGCTCCATATTTTACTGCAGTATAAAGAAAAGGATTATACGATTGCAGAGGAGAAGCCGCTCAGCGATTATGGGAGCTATGACTATCAAAAAAAACTTTATTCCTACGTCATCATGGATTATCCTGAATGTTCGAATTCCCTGCTGCTTACCACCATACTTTTTGGAAATGATCCGGGGCGCCAACTGCAGGCTAACCTCAGATTTATCACTGGTAAAAAAACAGTAACAAGCTCGCACTACTATTATAATCCAGCCAATATCAATACTGCAACGGCATCGACAGGTAATAATCCGGGCACGACTGGCGACAGCGGCGGGTCAGTCATTGATGCTGCAAAAAGTATTTTTAAAAGCTTGTTTGGAAAGAAAGAGGCAGCAACAGCTCCACCTGCTCCCGTACCACTTCAACAGTCAGAATTTGCCCCTAAACATATAGAAGACCCATGGGCGCGTTTGGAATTATATCCTGAAGATTGGGATGCGAAGCCCCAGGCCTATGTACAATTATTGATGCAGGCAGAGATGAACCGGATTCTTCTTTTTGCTTATCTCAGGTTAAAGGCTCATCCACTGATTGAAGAAATTATCGCACTTTTTGATGAACGTTCAGTTTTGCAATTGCTGAATCGTCCGTTCGATTTGCCGAATCAGTTCGGTTTTGAAATAGTGAAAAAGGAAGAAAGGCAATTTGCTGAAAAACCTGTCTTTATTGCCCAGGTGTTAGCTGCGAATAGTGAAAATGCCAGACTTTGGGCGCAGGATTTGGTGAACCGCAATGCAGAATTGTATTTGAATGATATTGATTTTGTGCTGACTCTGCTATTCAATGTGGTGAAGGATAACAAGAACTGGATTTCCGAAACTTTGCACAAGCATCAGTTTCCTGTAGAAAGGATACAGGCTATTTTGGGTAAAGCAATTGCTGAACTGCTGCATTTTGAAAATACGGACTTCAACAACCTTCAGGCTAAAAATGCGATCGATCGTTTAGTACTCATAGCGGAAGGACAAATGGAAAGACTGAGCTGGGCTATGGTGGAGCAGTTACTGTCATCGGCTTTAAATGCCAATCAGATTCTGGCGGTGAAAATATTACTGAACAAGACCAGAAATACACCTGCAACAGAGATTCCGATGTCCCTGACCAACAGCTTATTGCTGAGCGAATTTCCTGAAGTGCGCGATGGAGGTATCGATTTGTTAAATCAGTATCCTGATCATTTTATGGTGGAGCATATCCAACTGTTGATGAATCTTACTGACGCTGCGGATGAGAAAGTTTTAGCTGCTGCATTGAATATCATGAGGAAGCTACTGGCGAGTCAACCCCGGATCGGGAATACCATTGTGCCGCATTTCGCATATGCATTAATGCGGAAGGAAAAGTTTGAGGGGGCGCATGTCTTGTTAAACGAATTTTTAGTAAATGATTTAAAACCGTACTGGAACAGTGGTTTGCAGCCAAAAGAGATCACCAAACTGATTCATGCACAATATAGAATCAGCCATCTGGCGGGTTATGAAATTTTAAAGGCTTACAGTGATCCAAACCGTTTTTCTTTACGACAGATTATCTCTTTTGGTAGTCATGAAATTCTGGCCATCCGCCAATGGTGCTGGAATTACTTCAAAGAGAATGTAGCACGGATCCGGGAGGAAAGAAATCAATCGCTTACCCTGCTGGATGCAAAATGGGATGATACAAGAGCTTATGCTTTTCATTTCTTTAAAACAGCTTTTACGGAAGCAGATTGGGATCCTGATACTTTAATCAGCATAGTAGATTCGATCAGGCCGGATGTAGAACGTTTCGGTAAGGAAATGATCACCAGATTTTTCAAGGCGGAACATGCCCTGGATTATCTGACGAAATTAAGCGAACATCCAAGCGTGAATGTTCAGGCTTTTGTGAGCAGTTATTTAGCAGCCTATACCAAAGATCAACCCGAATTACTGCAGGAACTGACTTTCTATTTCCGTTCTGTACTAACCAGGGTGAACAAAGGCAGGGTAGCTAAAGACCGGATTTTCGACTTCTTATATCAGGAATCACTTAAAAATATGGAAACTGCAAGTTGGGCAGTCGGCATTTTGGATGATGTATCCGCACAGTCTACCATTCAGGATAAAGCGGCCTGCATTGCTATCTTAACAAAAATTAAAACGCATTATCCTGAGTTGGATATGCATCTGGTCATCAAAAATTAAGCGCATGTTATTCAATTATAAATACAGTGGAAATACCTCCATCAGTAATGATGCGAATGAAACAGCAATGAGTTTTGCGCCTGATGCGCTTCGTGATCCAACTTTTTTTGTTGGAAAATTAAATAAGAAAATAGCCTTTCGGGAGGCGATTTCTGCCTTGCATGATGTAGTGGTTTCTGATCTGCGTTACAAACCGAAAGACAGGGCCGAATATAAAGCCTGGGCTGAAGAGCAGGAAAAACTCTGGCTCGGCGAATACATGGCTGGTTTTCAGATTGAGCAGGTAAAGAATCGCATAGAGGAAATCAGAAATGATTTGAAGGAGATTTACCGGGAAAAAGATCGGGTGCTGGGACCATTCAACAAAGCAAAACTCAGGTATTTCGATTATTTGTATAAAAATGACCGCGATGCCTGGATGGTGCTTGATCCGGTAATTACCGTTCATCCGGATGAGCTGTTTTTTGAGTGTTTTAGTCAGGATGAGTCTTCCTATGGCAAGCTGAGTTGTAATTACAATGTATTTACAGAAATTAACGAGTTTAAATGCGGCACCACCAACATAGATTATTCTGCAGAATTATATGGCGAATTTCAAAAAATAAGAGGGTATAAGGATACCTCATTCAAGATTGATCCTTCAGGATTTGAAGCCACAACAACCAACGAAGAGGTGTATAAAGAGGTGAAGATTGATTTGCCGGATTCATGGGTAAGAGGCTTTTTGCAGGTAAGTGCAGCGATGACTTTGCCTGCCACTACATTTGAATTACACCCGATGGATATTTTCAGCCTCTGCCAGTATTTACGTCGCTTTAAAGAAACTACTGGTCCGAGGGCCCTGCGTTTTATTTTAGCACCTGGTCAACCGGTTCGTTTGGTGATTGAACCCTGGTACGAAACGTTAACCTTCCATCGCTCTATTTACACCGGTGCGGAAGAAAAGACAATCAGAATCTGGGGCAGAAGAAGGCTGATGATATTGGAACGTTTGATTCCGATTGCGAAAAGCTTTAAAGTAGTTTTATTGGGCTCTGGTTTACCTTCTTTTTTTATGGCCGATCTGGGTGATATGACTTTTACACTGGGGCTCTCGGGCTGGACAACGAACGACTGGAGCAAAGCGGGTAATTTCGACCTGATGGCACCCCGGGGCAATGTAGATATATTGACTAAACAAAAAGTCTTCAGTAGCTTAAAGGAAACCTGGTTTGCCTCTGCGGCCGACATTGCAAAAAAATCCGGACTCAGTTCTGCGGTAGTTTCATCTGCATTAACTGCTTATACTCAGGCCGGACGTGTAATTTACGATTTGAAACAGGGTCTTTACCGTGTAAGGGAGCTTAGCCAGGATCCCCTTGATTTTTCGGCTTTACGTTTTGGCAGCGAACAGGAAAAAATTGCAAATGAATTTATCGTGCAGCATCTTGTGAAAATTGCAACCAAAATAGAAAATGATGTACTTGAAATCAAAGGGAAAGTGAGAACTAAAAATGAAACTTTTAGTACCCTGGCTTTAATTGATAAAGATCAGCGCTTAATTGATGGTTCCTGCGAGTGTGCATTTTACCAAAGCAATAAACTTAAAAAAGGTCCTTGCGAACATATTTTGGCAACGAGAATGATGCTGCAAAACAATACGGTTAAAGTCGCGGCTAACTAATTGTTTATCAATTGTGATCTGATATTTATGGTAAATCTTTAGGGAGGGCAACAATAGTTGCAGCCTTTTCCCGCTTAATCGGTGCAGACAAATAGTGATGCCACAAGATCATGGTAGCAATTGTCCGGTAGGGTTTCCATTGTTCCGCAATTTCCCAAATCAGTGTTTTGTCTGCATCTTTGGCAAGCTGTTTAGCTCTTTTCAACGCATTTACGGCAGCAATATCACCTATAGGATAGATGTCCGTTTTCTGCAGTACAAACATCAGGTATACATCCGCTGTCCAGTTACCGATTCCTTTATAAGCGATGAGCTTTTTCCTTACGTCATCATCAGGCAAAGTTTCCAAAGCGGCCAAATCCAGTTCGTTATTTGTAATTGCCTGGGCAAGACCCCGGATATAACCCATTTTCTGGCGACTCACATAACAAGCCCGCATTTCTTCATCGCTGAGTTTCAATAGATTTACCGGCGTTAAATTCCCTGTCTTTTCTTTCAGTTGATGTAGTGCTGCCAAGGCAGAAGCCAGTGATACCTGTTGCTCCAGCACAAAATGTACAAGGGTTTCAAAGCTGTTAGGACGTGTCCACATGGGTGGGTAGCCATGTGTTTTTAGAATTGCATTCAGATCCGCGTCGCGTGTGCCCAGCTCATCACAGAGCGCATGAAAATTCTGATTAGAAAAGGTTTCTGGAGTTGCCATGTTTATCAATGTTAAATTATTTTGCCCTGATTGTTAAACTAGTCATCTGTGGTCTGTGTTTTTTGTTTTTTCGCTTCCGTCAAAATTACACCTAAGGATGCTCCTGTTTATAAAGCAGAATAAAGTAAACAACTTCCGGCCAGTCTTGTTGAAGGTTTATCATTTACCTTATATATCAAATATGAAAGCAGCAGTATTTCACAAACCGGGCGATATCAGTTACACCACTGTAGCCGATCCCCGTATAGAACTGGCAACAGACATTATTTTAAAAGTGACCTCTACAGCAATCTGCGGATCAGACCTTCACATCCTGAGTGGGGCAGTGCCGCAATCGACTGACATGGTGATGGGACATGAATTTATGGGGATTGTAGAAGAAGTAGGTGCCGAAGTAAAGAATTTGAAAAAAGGCGACCGTGTAATTGTACCTTTCCCGATTGCCTGCGGATCATGTTTTTTCTGCAACCATGGCGCTTCACCTAGTTGTGAAAACTCTAATTACAAACACTACGGGCCTAATGGTGACCTGATGGATCAAAAAGGGGCAGCCCTGTTTGGTTATACAGACCTTTACGGTGGTTATTCTGGCGGGCAGGCCGAATATGTGCGTGTTCCCTATGCAGATGTGAGCCCGAGAATTATCCCTGAGAATATTACAGATGAACAGGCATTGTTCCTGACCGATATCTTTCCTACAGGTTGGTCTGGGGTTGACTGGGCGCAGCTTAAAGGAGGCGAAGTCGTGGCTATTTTTGGATCTGGTCCGGTTGGATTGATGGCACAAAAAGCAGCATGGTTACACGGCGCAAGTCGTGTGATTGCCATAGATCCATTAGATTACCGTTTGGAAAAAGCAAAAGCAGTGAATAATGTAGATACCTTAAATCCACATAAAGTTGATGTGGTAGCCGCTATTCGCGAAATGACCGCTGGCCGTGGTGCAGATGTATGCATAGACGCAGTAGGTTTTGAGCCGGAAAGGAACCTGATTGACAAACTGAAAGCAACCATTAACTTTGAGAAAGGCAGCATGAAAGTGCTGGAGATGTGTTTTGAGGCAGTCCGCAGAAGCGGTACAGTATCCATCCTCGGTGTATATGGTAGCCCGTATGATAACTTCCCCTTATTCCGCATATTTGATAAAGGAATTACCATTAAACAGGGGCAGGCACCCGTGCTCAACTATATTGATAAACTCATTGAATTGGTAAAAGAAGAAAAGGTAGTTCTGGACGATATTATTACCCATACCATGCCATTGAGCGAGGTATCAAAAGCCTACAAGATTTTTGATGAAAAGGATGATGATTGTGTTAAAGTTGTATTGAAACCTTAATATCAATATAGTGTATTTACCTCATTTTCAGCGCCCTGCTTATTCTTTAAGCAGGGCGCTGATATATCATAGTTAATTTATTTACTTTCATTGCTGGAATTGAGAAGTATTGCAGTGAAACAATGTTGTAAAGAATAAATAACACATGAAACAAAAAATCACAATAGTTGGCCTTGGCGGAGTAGGAGGGTACTTCGGCTTTAAACTTGCTCAGCATTTCGGCAATAATCCGGAGATCGGTATTTCATTTATTGCACGTGGGGCAACCTATGAAACAGTGAGAACCAATGGCTTAACTTTGCTCTCTCCGGAAAATACAGGTGAGGCTGTTTTTCCTGATAATATCGAAGAAGATGTATCCGGATTGCCAGATACATCTATTTACCTCATCTGTGTAAAAGAATACGATCTGGAGAATATCTGTAAACAGCTCAGGCCACTCGTTAAAGAAGATACCATTATGATTCCTTTGATGAATGGCGTTGATATTTATGAGCGGATTCGTAAAATCATCCCAACGGGAATAGTATTGCCTTCTTGTGTATATGTAGCCTCGCATATTAAAGAAAAGGGCACGGTAGAACATAAAGGCAATCCCGGTAGAATCATTACCGGGAAGGATCCACAGCATCCGGAATATAATCCGCAGACCATTATCAATCTCTTTAAGGCTGCAGCTATTGATATAGAATTAACAGACGATGCTTTTCCTGCTATCTGGACCAAGTATTTCTTTATTGCCAGTTTCGGTCTTGTCTCTGCAAGATATAATCAGTCCATTGGGCAGGTCAATGAAAATCCCGAATTACACTTGCGGGCAGAAAAGATAATGGGCGAAATCCTGGCAATTGCACAGGTCAGCAAAATCAATCTTCCTGCAGATATCATTCATCAAACTTTTAAAAGAGCCGAATCTTTCCCCTATGCTACGCCAACCTCGCTGCAGCTGGATGTACAATCGGGGAAAGAACATACAGAATTAGCTTTATTCTCTGGTGCCATCATCCGTTTAGGTCAGCAGTTCGGGCTTCCTGTGGAGGAAACCCTCAGCATTGAACGGGAAATTCAAAGTCTTTCGCCTTCATAAAGTCTCCGCGATCAAACATTAGTGTCAATCTATTGTTGCATCTTTTTATTTCGTTACTATTTTATGCTATCACACCACATTATATGAATAATTCATTTTTTACAGTAGGGATCGGTGCGTCAGCAGGTGGCCAGAAATCTTTGAGCGAATTTTTTAACCATATCAAGGTGGGTAAAAACGTAGCTTTTGTTGTGGTAACCCATTTAATGCGTGACCGTAAAAGTATTTTGAACCTAATCTTATCGGAACATACTTCGCTACCTGTATTGCGTGTAGAAAATGATATCCGCATCATACCCGGAAACATTTATGTGATGGCAGAAAATATTACCATTGAATTGGAGCAGGGCTGGATCAGGGTAAAAAAAAGAGATATCAAAATAGAAAATGATGCAATTGATATCTTCTTCACTTCCCTGGCCAATGATTTCAAAGAAAAGGCTATAGGTATCATTCTCTCTGGTGGCGGTAAGGATGGATTAATAGGATCATTACAAATGAATCATATGGGAGGCAATGTAATTGTGGAGGATCCGGAGTCAGCAGAAGTGAAGGGGATGCCTTTGTCAATTGTCAATTGGGATCACCCGACTTTGATTAGAAAGCCCGCTGAACTGGCTGCGGAGATTAACGTTTTATGTAGCCTGTAGCAGATTAAAGATTTCCTCTGTTGCGCTTGTGCAATCAATTGAAATAATGCTGTAAAAAGAAATAGCCCCTGCAGGAGCGCTCCTGCAAGGGCTAAAGAACAGCTAACTGCTATCCTTATTTTTGATAATCATTCATTGTATTATACTTTCTGGGGTATTCTTTCATTCGCTATAACCTGATCTGCAGGGTTAGGCTTAAAGTTCAAAAACTTACCAGCAACTGCGTTTACATGTCTGTGCTGCTCCACAAACCCCATATGGCCTGCACTGGAAAGCACCAGTAGCTGCGAACCGGGAATATGTTCATTCATGAAAACACTGGCTTCCAGTTTTGTTAAGCGGTCTTTATCCGCCCCTATCACAAGTGTAGGAATATTGATTTGGCTTAATACCTCAGTAGCATCATATTCAAACATGCCCAATACACCACGGCCGGTAATTGCCGGTGGAGCCATCGTTGATAGTAAAGCTGTAAAGTCGAGCTGTTTTGCAGTTTGTGTTCCTGCAAAGGTGAGCAAACGTGTCATGATCAGGCTGCTTCCATTGAGGTAACTCATCCAGCGACTGATCCAAAGCAGGGGAGATAAGCCAATCATGATCCAGCAAATCGGTTTTAATACCGGATTCTGAATCGCTTGCAGCAATCCGCTCATGACTGATGTTTTAGTGGGATTGGTATAGGTGGTATGCTCGAGGATGATCCCCTTGATTCGTTGCAGTCTGTCTGCATACATTTTACAAAAGGTCAATATTGTGAAGCCACCCATGCTATGCCCCCAGAGTACCGGATCCTTAACATTTGAATAATCAATTACCGCATTCAAATCAGCCGCCAATTTCTCCAGGCTATAGTCTTTGTTATCAGGTCTTTTAGATTTACCCAGACCGGCATGATCCATCAGGATCAAATGGTAATCTTTCTCAAAATATTTTTTTTGATAATACCATTGCATGCTGTTGGAATTCCATCCATGGATAAAGATGATCGCCTGTTTCCCTTTCACACCACCCTGTTCTATATTGATGATGCTGCCATCTGGTCTTTGTAACTGGTATTGCTCAGGATAACGCTCAGCTACAGGCTCATCCTGCATACCTTTACCACTTCCGCTGAAAAGGGAACGAATAACTATTTTACCCAGCGCAAATAAAACGAGTATGGCGATAGCGCCGATCAGGCAATGTTGTGCATATTCCTGTCCATATTCGGGTTGTACCAGGTCTTTATGTAAGTACCATTCACGCCATAAGTAAATATCAAACCATACGAAACCTATTGTAAATACATTGGCGAAGATCGCACTCAAAAGTAATATCGGCATATTTTCTATTTTTGAATGTAACCTGAACAGCTATTTTTTGTTTTACAAATTTGCTGTTGATTTATGCAGGTAACCATAGGGACACCGGTTTTTATTATAGCCTGATTGTAAATTATAAGAAACGCAAACTCCTTGAAGTTGTATTAACTGCAGATGCTGTTATTGTGGCATCATAAATGATATTGAATATAGTATGCTAAACCGAATCTTCGCTCTACACAAAACCCTCGTTGGTCACCATACGGTGAGCATGGAGGCGCGAATTTTTCATGAAGTTAGTTTAATCACTATTGCTTCCCTGATTATTTCATTGCTGGTAAATTTAATCACCCAGGTACCTTATGCTGCACTGATATTAAGTTTTACACTTGCATTAACAGCCCTATTATATATCAGTTCACGTCTATATAATCGTACACAATCCAGTGCTACAATCTTTTGTCTTGCGCTGAACCTGATACTGGTAGTGAATTTTTTCATTAACTCAGGTTATCACGGACCAACGCTTTTGCTGTTCATTACTTCATTCTTCTTTAGTTTAGCGGTGATGCCAAAGAAACAGTATCCCTTCTGGATTACTTTAAATATACTTACCATAGTTAGTTTATTATGTATTGAATACATTTATCCTTCACAGGTAACCAATGGCTACAGCAGCAGGTCTGCTGCCTTTCTTGATCTGATTTTCACTTATCTGGGATCTGTGGCCTGCATTCTCATTATCTTAAGTTATATCGTTAAGAGTTTAATCAGCGAAAAAAACAAGGTATTAGCCATATCAGAAGACTTACGTAAAGCAAATCAATCTAAAACGCAATTGCTCTCTATCCTCTCGCACGACCTTCGCTCGCCGTTAAATTCCATCCAGAGCTTTTTAGAGCTTTTACTGGAATATGATATTGATGTAAATGAAAGGCAAACCATTAAAGCTGGATTGCTGAAGGAAACCAAGAATACACAGATTATGCTGAATAATTTGTTACTATGGACTAAAGCACAAATGGAAGGGGGGCTGCAGGTTTCCTTAACTAGTGTGCCTTTATTCCAGGAACTAAAGGTTGTCCTTGAGATTTTACAGATATCTGCTTTAGAAAAGGTGATTACAATCAACAATAAAATCAATCCGGATATCTGCATTATTGCCGATGTGGAGATGATTAAAATTGTGTTTCGTAATCTCATCAGCAATGCAGTGAAATTTACACCTTCTGGTGGCACAATAAACCTGAAATCACAAGCAGATGGTAATTTTATTACATTCAGTGTTGAAGATAATGGTATCGGGATCTCAGCTGAGAAACAAGCGCAATTATTTTCTGTAGGGGCAGAATCAACTTACGGTACCAATAACGAAAAAGGTGTGGGATTGGGACTAATGTTATGTAAGGAATTCACAGAATTGCAGGGTGGGACGATCAGTTTTAAAAGTACTTTAGGAAAAGGCTCTGAATTTGCGCTTACTTTTCCGGTGTGTCCGTCAAGCAGAAATGGACTGCAGGACGAACAAAAAAACTTTCTGCACATTATGTAGGGGATTCCCTTTCGTTTTCCACATACAAAATCTGAACCTTTATCCATCCCGTTACAAACTGAGATTTTTACTTAATCCTTTTAGTTCGCAACAGATCAATAGCATTTATATTGTTGGTGTAACTACCTGTAGGTCTGTAAAATGTGTTTCAGTAAATTGTTGAAAAATATACAATTAATGAAGTGGATAATGGTTGCAGAACCATTATTATTATTGTTATGTTTACATCATCAAACAATTGATCTGAAAAGGCTTTTAAAATAAAAGAACAGGTATGGATGCCTTATGCCATCGGAATGATAGCAATTATACAAGGTACATTAAAAATATTCTCATAGGCGAGATAGGTACATCTGAGTACCAAGCCCTGCAGCAATGCAGGGCTTATTTTAAAATACTCATAATTGGCAGACAGATCGTCCCTCCCGATGCCAGAGCCCTGCAGCAATGCAGGGTTCATTTTTTTGATTATTGCTTAGCTGCAATCACACAAACACCGCTAATAGTTTTTACGCCGCTCCAAAGTGGGGTAAAGTTATAGGTGATCCCTCCTTCAGTAAAAGTATAGGGAACTCCATTGTGAAATACATGGTTGAGTATAGAGAGATTCATTTTTCTGGTTCCCTGCCATAAATCCAGCATAAAATTATTCACTGCCTCAATCTTAAATTCAGCATTCCTGTAGATACACATCGGCACAGGGGCCGACATCACTAAGGCTCTGAGATCGCGTTGAGACTGTTGGATGATGAGCCTGTTCAATTCACGCTCGCAAACATCGGTTGCCATCACTAAAACTCCGGTTATGCGGTTACCCAGGTTAATGGGCGTATAACTGTAGTCCATAAAAACAGATTCTTTTTTGTTATTTCGTTCTAACCACACCAGCGCACCTCTATCTTTGTGCGCTTCTCCTGATAAAACTACACCTTCCAATAATTTAGGGTATTCCTGATCCGCGAGTTCCGGTAAAAAATCCAGTAACGCTAAGCCATTAATTGATGCCGGCCTATCCCACAAATCTAACATCGGCTGATTGACCATTTGAAGCTTCATGTTGTCTGCATCAAATATTGCTGTTGCTACAGGTGCATCCTCAAAAAGCATGTAATTAGGTTCTAAAATTGAGCGTTTCATTGTTGTTTATTTATTTTGGATTTCTAAGATGTGTATTTCTATACTATCTTCCAAATAGTGTTTAAACAGTGTTTTTTTCTGTTGGAATGCTTGAAAGGGGCTATTTAACCCAGAAAATATGTTATTTTTTTTCTGTTCTAAAAAATTATACTGAGAAGTGAAGTTGATTGTTAAATTCCATTACTGGCATTTAACACTCTTGTAAAATAATCGAATTTATTTCGTGTAATAAATGCGATTGCTGAATTGAGTTGATGTATAACAACCCTATTGTAATTCTACATGAAGCAAACCCGTATAGACAAATCCTACAACAGTAGGTCTATTACGTTTAAGATCGGCAGAATTGTGATCAGACAAGGGCAAAACAGTAATAACAAGCAGGGCAAAATACCTCATTGATCAGTTTTGAAAATTGAAGGAAAGTTTACCCTCAAGGATAAAAACAGGGTAAGCTTTGTAATGATAAACAAAGGGCAGAATACAGTTCAAAATAATTTAGTTGTTTCATGTCAAACATATTTATGATATTTGAATAATGCAACAGGATTGCAAATGATGCAAAAGGATCTATACAATATTTTATGACAGAATTTTGGGAAGCAAGTTTTAAAGATAAACAGGAAATGTGGGGCTGGGAACCAGCTGATTCCGCTGTTGCCACGGTAGAACTATTCAAAAAACATCAATTGAATAAAATCCTGATTCCGGGATTTGGTTACGGAAGAAATGCAAAGCCATTTACTGCTAGTGGATTCAAGGTAAGCGGAATTGAAATTTCTCAGACTGCGATTGATTTTGCAGGAAAACAATTCGGGGATAGCCTTCAGATATATCATGGATCAGTTGGTTTAATGCCATTTGACGGGGAGATTTATGATGGTGTCTTCTGTTATGCGCTACTACATTTATTAAATGCTGAAGAAAGAATAAAATTGATAGATGATTGTTATCATCAAATCAGACCAGGTGGGTATATGGTTTTTGTATCTATTTCAAAAACGGATTTCAGATACGGACAAGGAAAGGAGATAGACAAAGACACTTTTGCCACCTGGCCTGGTGTTAATCTCTATTTTTACGATTCCGACTCCATCCAATCGGAATTTAACAATTATGGCTTAATAGATGCTCAACCCATCAGTGAACCCATGATAGCGGCTGGTGAAAAGCCAGCGCAAAAATTTTGGTATATCGTCTGTAAAAAGTAGGCTAGGGTTTGATCAGGGCTGCCTGTGCTGGTTATAGCAACTTAATTGTACATTCAGTTCATTTTGCTATTTTAGTCGCCGCAACTGAGCATAACCTATGAACGATCCGGTAATACCTTTGAATTTTGAACAATTTAAACATGTGCTCTCTTTTTCACCTACGGCTACCGCTGTACATATCGGGGAAGATGCCAGAATCGAATTTGCTAATGCCGCTATGCTGGCCATCTGGGGCCGGGGAACTGAGGTGATTGGTAAAAGTCTGTTAGAGGCTATGCCTGAATTATCAGGGCAGCCATTTTTACAAATGTTTAAACAGGTGTGGAATGATGGGATTATCATTTCAGGAAAAGATACAGCTGCGGAAATATTGATTGATGGAAGACTCGACACGTTTTACTTCGATTTCCAGTACTGCGCTATAAAAGACGAAAATGATAAGGTAGTGGCTGTTTTGCATACCGCAACCGATGTTACAGAACGTTTTTTAAACCAGAAAGAACTGGAACAAGCAAATCAGAACAGGGAGTTACTGATCCGCGAGCAGGCACTTAACGAAGAACTTGCTACCACTAACGAGGAACTTGCGGCAACTAACGAAGAACTCAATGCGACCAATGAGGAACTTTATACTAACAAGATACAACTATCACAGATAAACCTTGAATTGGAATCAATGGTAGCATGCCGGGTCATGGAATTTACCGAAAGCGAAGAAAGATTCAGGTCAATGGCTGATCATACTGACGTCTTGATATCTGTAATTGATCAGTTCGGAAGGTGGATCTATCTCAATAAAGCATGGTCCGAACTGAGCGGAAGGACTGCTGTTGAACTGCTCGAAAAGGGGTGGCATGATTTGATTGCTGATCAGGACAAGCAATATTTTTTTGAAATTCATCAGCAGGCATTTGCAAGGAGAATTTCTTATACGGCTGAATTAAGGGTATTATCTGCTGATGGGAAATATAGCTGGTTGCTTAAAAAAGGTACGCCCAGATTCCTTTCTGATGGAACTTTTGCGGGATTTATAAATTCGTGTATTGATATTACCCAGAGGAAACTGGATGAACAGCGCCTTCAGGACATGAATGAAGATTTGGCCGCCTCCAATGAAGAATTTACTGCCCTTAACGAAGAACTTGCCACCACCAATGAAGAACTTGCTACAACTAATGAAGAACTCGCTACCCTAAATGAAGAGCTGGCGTTGAGTGAGAAAAGGTTCCGCGATTTGATCAGACAAGCTCCGGTTGCCATCTGCGTGATCCGTGCCTGGGATCTCATGGTAACTGATGTTAACGATAGTTATCTGGAATTAGTTGGTAAAACTGCTCCGCAAATACAAAATCGTACCATTTGGGAAGGAGTAGCTGAAGCTGCTGATGTATATGCCCCAGTGATGAAAAGGGTGATTGATACCGGAATTGCCTTTTATGCAACTGAGCATGAAGTCGGGTTGATCCGAAATGGGGCTGCTGAAACAGTTTTTATCGATTTCGTATATGAACCCGTTAAAGATGCCCGGGGTAAAGTAAGCTCCATTATGGTATTAGGGAATGATGTTACCGCTAAAGTAATGGCCAGGCGTCAGATCGAAGATATGGAAGAAAGAAGCCGTTTGGCAATTGAAGCTGCAGAAATCGGCACCTATGAATATCGATACGCCGATCAGTCACTTAAGGGTTCAGCGCGTTTCAACGAGATTTTCGGAATAAAAGGTCCTGTTTCCAGGGCAGATATACTTGCAGCCTATCATCCTCTTGATGCTCACCTGAGTGATCAGGCGCATGCTATTGCCAAAAAAACCGGGAAGCTGTTTTATGAATCGCGCTTTATGAATGCAGACGGTTCGCTGAAGTGGATACGGGTGCAGGGAAACGTACATTATGACACTCACGGCAATCTGAAAAAACTACTGGGTACTGTGATTGATATTACTGATTTTAAGCAACTGCAGCAGCAAAAGGATGATTTTATTTCCATTGCAAGTCACGAACTTAAAACGCCGATCACTACTTTGAAAGCTTCATTACAGCTTTTAGAAAGAATGAAAGCAAATCCGACAGCCATGTTGCCAAGGTTAGTAGAACAATGCAGCAGGAGTATGGAAAAGATCAGCGAGTTGGTGGATGATTTGTTGAATGTTTCCAGGATAAAGGAAGGGCATGTGATGCTGCAGAAAAAGGATTTTGTAATAGCAGATATGCTGGAAGAATGTTGTTCACATACACTGCAAAAGGGGACGCATGAGCTGATTGTGGAAGGTCCGAAAGATATTCAGATTAATGCAGATGAAAACCGTATAGAACAGGTGCTGATGAATTTCATCAACAATGCCATAAAATATGCACCGGACAGCAAGAGTATATATTTGAGTATTGAAGAACTTACAGGTTCAGTAAAGTTTTCACTAAGGGACACTGGTCCTGGTATTCCGGAAAATAAGCTACCGCATTTATTTGATCGTTATTTCCGCGCAGACCCATCTGGTGCGCAGGTTTCCGGACTAGGATTGGGTCTTTACATCAGTGCAGACATTATCCAGCGTCATGGTGGAGATATTGGAGTTGACAGCGTTGAGGGTGTGGGGACTACATTTTGGTTTAGCCTCCCTAAATGAACACAATGAAACTCCTGGCCTTTGGCCTGATGATGTTCTCTGGTTGTAGTCAACCATCAAAGAAGTCCGACGAAAAGTGAGGAATGAACCTGTAAAAGTCGTTTAAGAAATAAAAAAAAGCTAGATGGAAACTATACTCAAAACTTGGAAAGCAAGCCGAAAGCTGTACATGGAGTTCTTTGACAAATATTCTTTGGAGCAACTTAACAAAGTCCCCAAAGGATTTAACAATAATCTTATCTGGAACATCGGACACATTATTGTCACCCAGCAAAAGTTGATCTACAAAGGTGCAAACTTACAAGGATATATCTCGGATGACTTATTTGATCAATATAAATCAGGCACAAAACCAACCGCACCTGTTTCTGAAAATGAAGCCAATACTTTGAAAGCACTGTTAACTTCACTGATTGAAAAAACTGAAATGGACGTTGCAAAAGATATTTTCGTTTCCTATAATGAAAGAATAACAGGAATAGGATTTCACCTGGAATCAGTACGCGATGCGTTCGAATGCAATAACTATCACGAGGGGATGCATTTGGGATATATGATGGGCATCAGAAAATTTGTTTAAGGATTCTTTTTCCAAAAATATTATTCTCTTTCGCTTCTGCTCTGGCATACAATACCTTGTAGCTACTTTTAAGACGGTCCATAAATGGCCATGAAGTCCCTAACGCTCATGCGCGCCAATTCAGTCGAATCAATAGCTGAAGCTTTATCGATACAAAAAATTACCGGATATCGTGCCATCATACAGAGTTGAATAAGTGTTCTGGCAGCTCTGCCTGCATCTCCCGAAGGTAATTTCCCAATGCCCATTTGTGTTGCTAAAAAGTTTTCAAGTAACTCCTCAGTAGCTTTAGGCGCACGTTCATAAAATAACCTTCCCACTTCCGGGAAACGCGCACTCTCACCAATTGCAAGCCGGTGCAAATCAATCGATTCCGAGGAACAGATTTCATCAATATAGTGCTTTGCAAAGTCTCTAAGGGACTGCTCCAAAGGTTTGTCTGATGTTAAGTGTGGTGCTAACCTTCCGCGAAAAGAAGCTGTAGCATGCTCAATATAGGCTGCAAATAGAACTTCTTTATTAGGGAAGTAGCGCCATAAGGTTTCTTTTGAGCCACCATAAGCAGACGCAATTGCAGACATCGTAGTAGCACCATAACCATAGTCAAGGAAGTGTTTTCCAGCTATTTCTATGATCATTTTACGGCGGGCCTCCTGTTGCAATTCTTTTGACATCTATTTTATTTGTTTTTTACCGTACTATGTAGTACGTTTGCTAAACCGTACCATGTGGTACGGTTTAGCATTTTAGTGATGAGTTTTACAACAAAGATACAATCCTACGATGGCGTAGGCAAGTTCAACGTCTATGTAGCGGAGCCCGATGGAAGACCCCGGGGAGCGGTTATCGTTATTCAGGAGATTTTCGGGGTAGATACAGACATTCGCTGGCGCTGCGATCTTTTAGCCCAGAACGGTTATCTGGCTATTGCGCCCGATCTATTCTGGCGTCTTGATCCGGGCATGGAATTAGACCCGGACATAAAGTCTGCCATGAAACGGTCTGTGGATGTGGTTATTCGCTTCAATACAGATAAGGGGGTACATGACGTACAGAGCACAATTAACAAAGCCCGTGAGATTGTAGGCAATAAGGCGAAAATCGGCCTGATCGGATATTGTCTTGGGGGGCGAATGGCCGCATTTGCCTCAGCCCGTACGGATATCGATGCAGCAGTTTCTTATTATGGAGTACAGATTGAGCGTATGTTGGGTGAAAAAGATGCCATCAGAAATCCACTCCTGTTACATATGCCTGAGTTTGATGAGCATGTTGGTGAGGAAATTCAAAACCAGATTCATGCTGCATTTGATGGTAATGAGCAAATTACAATCTTCGACTATCCGGGACAACATCATGGATTTGCATGTGCGCTTGGCAAACGCAGATCAGAAGCCACGGCAAAGGTAGCGGACGAACGTACTGCTCAATTTTTAGCGGAACATATTGGTTAATGTACGCAACTAAAATATCTAAAAGAGAATAATGAAAATAATAGCTTTAGAAGAACATTTTGTACCTCGTCAGGTTCGCGAAGCCTGGGAGGCAACTGCTGCGATACAGGACTTTACGGTCTCGATGAATGGCAATCAATATGTCAGGCAATTGGAAGATCTGGAAGAGATTCGCATTCAGGCAATGGATGATGCCGGTATTGACGTTCAGGTGTTGTCCTTGCCGTCACCCGGGGTTCAGAATTTTAAACCAGCAGATTCCATAGCAGTTGCGAGAGATTTTAATGATATCCTCACTGGTGCCATTGCAAACCGTCCGGATCGCTTCGATGGCTTTGCTACCCTTCCTGTACCGTCGCCAATTGCAGCTGCAAAAGAGTTACAACGTGCTGTGCAGGATCTTGGACTTAAAGGAGCGCTTTTAAATGGACGTGTCCATGAGCGTAATATGGATCATCGTGATTTCAATCCAATCTATGAGGCTGCAGAGGCACTGCAGGTACCGTTATATATCCATCCGCAGCTTCCGCCATCCGGGGTGCGCGATGCTTATTACGCTGGTGTAGGTCCGGTTGCCGACATCATGCTTTCCATGGGGGCCATTGGCTGGCATTACGAAACTGGTATACAGCTTCTGCGTATGGTACTGACCGGAGTCTTTGACCGTTACCCCAGGCTTCAGGTAATTGTCGGCCACTGGGGGGAAGTAGTCCTGTTCTATCTGGATCGCATTGGACAACTAAACCATGCGGGCCTCAAACTGGAACGCCCTATTGCTGACTACTTCAAACAAAACGTTTATTACACGCCAAGCGGCATCTTTAGTCAGCACTACTTTTCCCGTACGATTGAGATAGTGGGAGTGGAACGAATGATGTTTTCCCAGGATTGGCCTTATCAAAGCTGCGGCGAAAAGGGTGCCCAGACATTTTTAGCACAAGCCTCAATCTCTGAAGCCGAAAGGGAAGCTATAGCACATGGAAATTGGGAGCGGCTTGTTAGTGGGATATGGCCTAACACAGCTACTGAAACAGGAGGTTCTGCTAAGTTATGACTGGCATAGAGGAACGACTGAAAGCTTTAGAAAATGAGCATCAAATCCGGGCGCTGACTGCTTCCTTTGCCGACAGCTGTCTTTCTGGAAATGCGCAGTGTTTTGAAGCATTGTGGGTAGAAGATGGTACCTGGAAGTTAGCCGAACCTCTTCATCTGGAAAGCAGAGGTCGCGACAGTATCGTAAAGCTATTCCTTGAACTTGCAACAGGCAAACGTTTTTTTTGTCAGAAGCTGCATTCAGGTATAGTTACGATCTCGGGAGATACTGCAACTGCGCGCTGGATTTTATCCGAAAACGCTGCCAACCACGATGGATCATTATATCAAAGCACGGCAATATATGATGATCGGCTTGTATTTCAAGATGGAAGGTGGCTATTTCAGGCGCGGTATTGCAAATTTCTCGACATATCCCATACCGGAAATAATTCTTAAGGAGCTGGACAGATAGTAACTGCACATATTTCATGTGCAGTTACTGTTTCCTTTAAAAATGAAGTTTTAAACTGATAAAGAGATAAAATATGAAAGAATGGAATGACTTTTTTTTAGCTACAGCAGCGGCAGCAGCAACTTTGACGGGACTGATATTTGTTGGAATTTCTATCAACCTCACACATATATTATCCTTCCCGCTCCTGGTAATTAAGGCTTCAGTGGCTTTGATATTATTATTAATGATCTTGATCTTTTCGGTTCTTTTACTCGTTCCGCAGGAAAGTCATTATTTAATTGGTTGTGAAACCATCGTACTTGGCTTAATCGTCTGGATTTTAATAACCAGGGCAGATTTTAAAATATATTATCAGTCATTGACGGAATTTAAACGCATTTATCTTTTTACATTATTGTTTGATCAGCTTGCTACCATATTGTATGTCATAGGCGGAATCTCTCTTATACTATTTGGCAATCCTGGACTTTACTGGACAGTAATGGCGATATTTTTATCATTCATCAAGTCCGTTTACGATGCCTGGGTATTACTGATTGAAATTAAAAGGTAATCGAAATATAGTTGTTTTACTAAGCTTTTGCTGCTATGCTGTTGTCAAACTCGTAGACGGTTTGCTCCACGTTTCAATGATGAGATACAACCGCTCTTCCAGCTTCCTTACCGATAGCCTTAACCCTGACAAACAATGCGATAAAAACCCCAGCTAAAAGCATAGAGATACCTGCCGCGACGAATACTCCAGAGATACCGGCATAATTAAATAGTAATCCGCCCATGGCTGCTCCCGCTGCAATGGCACCCTGTACTGCTGCTACAACCATTCCTCCGGCACTTTCTGCCTCATCGGGAACTGCAGTGGACACCCAGGTTGACCATGCAACCGGCACCCCGCCGAAAGCCATTCCCCAGACGGCAATCAGCAATGCATGTCCGGTAAAAGTGGGTGGTAACAATACCAGGAGCAATGCTACAACTCCAACCAAAATTGGCATACTGATTAATGTCCAGCGCAGACTTTGTTCCATGAGCCGCCCTGCCAGAAGCGTACCGGCAAAGTTCGCTGCTCCAAAGCCCAACAATAGTATGGCTATTCCATCAGCGCCAATTCTTATTGTATCCTCTAAGAAGGGACGGACGTAAGTAAAAAGGGAATAGTGGCCCATATGTGCCAGCACGCAGCCCAGCATTCCTACTATTATGCCCGGACGCAGCAGTACTTTAAGCACTGTTGTAGATTTGGCTGCCCGCTGTGAAGGCAGTTTTGGCAAAGTATACCATTGAAAAATTAACGTCACTACACCAATTGCCGCTGCTGCATAAAAAGCACTGCGCCAACCGAATAAGCCTCCCAGGTAGCTGCCCAGAGGCACAGAGACCACGGTTCCGACAGCTATGCCACTGAAAATGATCGATAAGGCACGTGGCACCAGTTTTAAAGGTACAAGACGCATTGCTACTGCTGCTGCCATTGCCCAAAAGCCTCCAAGGGCAATTCCGAGCAAAGCACGCATCAATAAAAGCACCATTATGCTTGATGAGCAAGCAACAAAAAGATTAGAGACAATCATCAAAGCAGAAAAGCTGAGCAATACGATCCTTTTGTCTAAAGACCGTGTAAGTCCCGGTAGCAACAGTCCGGAAAACAATGCGGCTATTGCGGTCACAGTTACCGTCTGACCGGCTACCGCTTCTGAAAGCCCTAGTTCTGAAGCCATCGGTGTGAGCAGACTGGCAGGCAGGTACTCTGCTGTTAATAATCCAAAGACGCCCATTGTTAGCGAGAAAACCGCTGTCCATGCCGGAGAGATCGGTTGAGTATTATCCTTATTAAAAAGGTTGACAGCTGATACCTGAGCACCATTACTATTTTTTTTACATAGATTTTCACTTTCCATAAATACATTATTTTTATGAAGCAAAGCTCCATTTTATGGTTAGTTTAAAATTATGCTAATCAAACATATGATTATTAACTTGGTGTAAGATCGGACATTTACAGGAAGTCTGCGGTTAGACAGCCATCTTTCTAATGACATGGTATGGGATATGATAACCGGAAGCAGGAATTAAATGCAGAAGGTGATTGATGTTTTCCTTTATAGTTTGGAAATAGGTGTACAAAGAGCTTTCCTGTACTTTAAAGGGGTTGTATTGGTTTGCTTCTTAAAAAAAATGATAAAATTTGCCGAATATTCAAAACCCAGGCTATAGGCAATTTCTGTTATATCCCAATTACTGAACTGTAATAGTGCTTTTGCCTCGTTAGTAATTCTATTGGCAATCCATTCCGTGGTAGTTTTGCCTGTGCTTTCTTTCAGAACTCTGTTCAGCGTATTGGTATGTACGTTGAGCTGCAAAGCAAATTCTTTAGCTGTTTTGAGTTTCAAGTTTTGTGTAGGGGCGTCGATAGGAAACTGCAGTTCTAACAGTTCCAGGAACATAGTAGTGATGCGCTCTGCTGAATTGACTGGTTGATAAAATGTATCTGCAGGCTGTATTTTCATTGCCTCATGCATAATGACCTGCACGTAGCTTCTTAATAATTCATATTTATGAGCGTATCCGGAACGGATCTCAGGGAACATGTTTTCAAAAATACCTTTTAATAACTCAATACTCTGTATTTTAGGGAAAAACAAATGATTTCCTCCTATCTTAAATAAAGGCGAATGTGAAAGGCTCTCACTTTTAAGGCTTTGGTTGATGAAGTCCTCAGTAAACAGGCAGAAATAGCCGGCCTGATCGTTCGAAGTAGGCTCCCACGAGTAGGGAATCAAAGGATTAAAGAAGGTAATGGATGGTTTATCAATCCGGATGACTTTATCAGCATAGCTTAATATTCCAGTACCTCTTGTGATCATAGATATTTTATAGAAATCCCTGCGGTTGGGCGGCAGGGATGTACTATCACAAGAAAATTCTTCTCTGTTATACACGTTGAATTGTCCATTTTTAGGATATTCCCATCCATGCCGGCTATGAAAATCGCTTATATTCTCTCGTTTGTTCATTTCATAAAATTATGAAATAAAAACATTTAGAAGTTTTTGTTTATTTGAGATTGCAGGATTATGGTCACTCTAAAAGTATAACCGTAATATCAATTTACCATTGCCCGACACCGCTTTCTAAGTCCGCATTTCACTTTCCCATGATGCCCTTCTGCAGCTTGTTTTCTTCCAGATACAAAGAACTGTCTTTACAGCAGCGGCCGACCTAGTAACGCATTAAAAAGCAGCAGGGATACAAATGCGAAAAAGAAAGATGCAAAAGCGATCGTTGGGCGGGCACTTTTATAATTTGTGAGCAGGACGAAAAGAGGCATAATCTGCAGCGCATGCAATCCCATAAAATGAGCGATCCGCAGGTCACCTGCAATGCGGCTCCAATTAAATAGCGGCAGTCCGGGACCACCATCAGCTGCACCAACCGTGTGAGACATCTTAGCGGCCATCAAACCTCCTTCAAAAGCAAAGAAACAAGCCATAATAATCCCCAATCTGATTGCCCACAACATTGCCGGGGTAAGTTGTATGGCTTTCACTTTAAAAAACTGAATCCCGATATAAAGCGCAAATAATGTTTGGGAAACAATTACTACACCCATCAGATTAAATAAAAGCAGATTATAAGCACTGGAATGATTAAAATGAGACAGCTGTCCCCTGGCTGCCTGCAACGCAATGGCGAACATTTCAAAACTCATCGCAAAGACAGTGAACCGTGCAAATCGTCTTTTGATAAGTTCAAAGGGTAAGTACTGTAAAAGCAAGGTCCAGGTAAGGCAGTATATCGTTATCGATATGGCAAATTTGATCGGTTTGATCCATAAGTTCAGGCCCATTAATTGCCGGTGATCGAACAAGGCGGTAATGATAAAAACGATAAACAAGGCGAAGTGCGCCAGGCCACAGTAATACAATACCGGGCTGAGAGCTCTCATGCGGTTTAATAAAGTTCTCATGGTTATTGACGAATTTTTTTAATGATCTGATAAAGCAGGAAGCCAACGGGACCGAACATAAAGGTCATTACGAGGCAGGGTATAACCAGCCAGTGAGAAATGTTTCTTTCCTGCGATGATCTGATGATCGCAAAACCGATCAAAAGGTCGAAGGCGAGATAGTGAACCCAACCGGCAAGTAAGAGACTATCGTTTGCAAAAAGTGTACGTACTTGTTGCAGGGATCCATATCCACCACCCGAAATGCTAAAGAAGCCAGTGATATAAATGCAGTAAATTACTGAAAGCACTATCGGTACAAGGGGATAGCTGATCAGCCAAAGTGTTACTCGCCATTTAGGAAGGATGATCAAAAGCAGCCATTGTACTGCGGCAAGGCTGCTAACGAGTGAGAAGATCTGTGATGTTTCCATATTGATTTATGCCGCGTTAAAATACGCATTGCAAAACTGCGCTTAATAAGCCTTTAGGAAAATGACTTTAGGTGAATAAAGTAAACGTTTTTATTATCCTATGTTAATTTTTTCGCTACTTCTGCCCGAATACGGCTTAAACTTTGAGGCAGGATACCAAGATAAGAAGCGATCAGGTGCTGTGGTAATCTTTCAAATATCTGCGGCCGGGTATTAAGCAGGGTCATATATCGTTCCCTGGCGTTACGGAGCATGAAGTCACTTTTGCTTCTGGCAGTCGCTAAGAAGAGCTGTTCGGCCATAATACGTCCGAATCTCTCGAAGCGCTGGCTATGCTGATAGAGCGCCTGCATGTCCGGATAACTTAAGGTAAATAACTCACAATCTTCAAGTGCTTCGATCAGACAGTCTGATGGTGTCTGCAGCAGGAAGCTTTCATAATCACCCAGCCATTCACCTTCAAAAGCAAACCCGATCGTATGCTCTCCTTTTACAGTCCGGGAATAATAACGCAGACCACCTTTATGCACCAGTACCATCATTTTGCAGACCTGGCCTTCCTTCAGATAAAGTTCATACTTTTTAAGGTGCAGCGGTCTGAGCCTTTGCATGAATAAGAAAAGTTCTTCATCGGTGAAGTCGACCAATTTGCGCAAAGCGCTAGTTATTACCTCGTACATGATATGATTTGTGGGGCGATGTACAAATATATTACAACACACCAATATATGCCAGTTGATATTGATAAATATCAATGAGTTTAGAAATGCTGCGGGATAGTTTTGTCTCATTCCAAAAAGGAAATCAAAATCAAAACCATACGGCATGAAAAACATTGAAAAAAGACAAACACAAATGAGACCGGCAGCCCAAACTACCCAGCGGTTAGGTATCACGTTCCTGACAGCCATACTGCTGCTTATCTTATCGCCAGCCAGGACTATCGCACAAGGTTATGTTGAAGGCGTAAACATATCCTATGAGCACATGCCCATTACAATAAAAACGCCGGCAAATGAACAGCAATTTACCGGGAACAACTTAAAAATTGCTACGGCGATCCCTATATTCCTGACGCCGAATAAATCTAAATACCTAATTGTTGGCGGAAACCTGGAAGCTTTCAACTTTTCAGGCACCCACCCGGCTTTCCAAGTGAAAAGAGTTTACAGCATTTCCCCTACATTCGGTTACAGTACCATGCTTAGTCCAGCTTTCAACCTGACTGCATTACTAATGCCCACGATGAACAGCGACTTTGAAAATGTGAAAAGTTCAGCTATCAAATTTGGCGGTATCGTCAGGGGCAGTTGGAAGGCTAGTGAAAACCTGACCTGGAGAGCGGTATTGGGTTACAGAAGACAGTTCTATGGTCCCCAATACCTCGTTACGGTTGGTATGGACTGGAAAGCCGGCGGGAAACTGCGGATCTTTGGTGATCTGCCAAAAGATCTTACCATCAATTATGCTTTAAACCAGAAAATGAATACCGGGTTTAACCTGTCTGTTCAAAATTCAACCTACCGTCTGGACAATCAGGAACGCTACTTCGAATACAATACGGTTAATCCGGGCCTTTTTTTGGAACGTTATATATCTTCCAACTGGGCGGTAAGGGGAACGGCCGCTTATACACTGATCAGAAACATGGAAATATACAATAAAACAGATAAGGCAAAAGCATTCGTCGATTTTGCAGAGTTTGGGGATCGCGCTGATCCGATCAATCCCGAAGTATCGAAGGGCCTGGCGTTTAAGATCGGCTTAAGTTACAGAATCGTTCCAGGCAAAAAATAATCACAATAATTTGATCATTATGAATAGAATACTTATTGGCTTAGCCATTGGTTGCTTCCTGACTATCATCAATACTTATCCGGCGTTTTCCAGCTTTTTACCAAAATGGGAAAGCATGAAAAAGCACCGCGAAATAGCAGAACTGCTGATCGATACTATCGCTGAAGCAGAAAGCCTGAAAAAAGGCAAGCCCATGATTAAGCCGACAGCCGAAGCGTTGACCTTCAGTAGATTCAATAAAGACGGACAGGTACATACACTAGCCGTACAGCAGGATGATGGAAAAAGCGTTAGGGGTATAGATATCAGTGCAGCACTTGGTCGCTACGATAAAAATTCCTTTGATGTGATCAAAGGCATGGCTTACGAAGATGTGGTAAAGACCATCAGCAAGAGCCACAAGCAGATTTCGCTGAAATATGCAGACCTGCTGCCCAGCGTTGCCGGCACGCAGCACCTGGCGATAGGCATCAACTATGCAGAACACGGCAAAGAAACGGGGCAGGTTAAACCATTTATGTTTCCTAAACTAGTTCATACAGATCCCGCTATACACCAGTTGAAGTATAGCGAGGGCTGGCTGCTGGACCACGAGGTGGAGCTTGGAATTGTATTTCCTTCAGCGGTTTGCGCTGCGGATGACCTGGATAAAATGCTGGTAGGCTTCCTCGTTGTGAACGACTTCACGGACAGAGCGGAATTGATGCGCAAGATGGACAGCCAGAATGTAACCGGCGGCAAAGGGTTCCCCGATGCCAAAAGTAAAAAAGGCTTTTTGCCAACCGGGCCATATCTGGTGATCCCGAGGAACTGGCGCGCTTTCGTGAAGGAGCTGCATCTTCAGCTAAGTGTTAACGGCGTTGTCCGGCAAAACGGTAATGCCGGGGATATGGTCTGGGATATTGAAAAGATCGTAGAGCGGTCCTTATCGGCAAAAGGTAAAACCAACAGCTACTTTCAGAACCGGATGATCAAACTGTTTGAAGGCAACTGTATCCCGGCCAACAGTATCATTATCACGGGCACACCAGCGGGTGTTGTTTTCAATGCGCCAGGCAAGGGTTTCATTTTCGGGTCAGTTACCCGGTATATTTTTACTGGCGGGTTTTTCAGTGCAAAAATGCATCCTTATATTCTAAATGACTATTTGAAAAAAGAAATGAAAAACACCCGTTATCTGAAACCGGGCGACTACATTGAAACATCGATCAGTTACCTCGGAACCATCCAGACAACAATTGTTGGGAATCATAGCGGAACAGATCAACCAACTGCCAGTCTCGACAGGTTGAAATAAGAGGGGGGAGCATCACGGCGGATCAGAGGTTATTACATCTGGTCTGCCGATGGATGCCGGTCGAAACGATTTATTTTTTGTTTGCAAGTTCCTATGATCGATATTTATACCCTGACTCCTCAATAACATATTACATGGCCGATCCCATTTCGCTTTCCAAAATAGAAACATTCATCAGGCATTTCATTCAACCAAATGAGGAAGAATGGAATGCCTTTGCAGCTATATTAAAGGAAAAGAAACTAAAGAAAAAAGACCTGTTGCTGGAAGACGGGCAAACCTGCAACTTTATCGGCTTTATCATTTCCGGTGTGATCCGCGAGTATGTATTTGAAAACGGAAAGGAGTCTACGGTCGATTTCGTATCCGAAAATCAGTTCGTGGTAGATTTCCAAAGCTTCATCTTATCAACCCCCTCTAAGCAATATCTGGAAGCCTTAACGGATGTTGATTTGCTGGTCTTCAAAAAAGATAGTATCAACAGGCTGTACGACAAATACAAAATCTGGGAGCGCTTTGGACGGCTGATTATAGAGCACGTATTCTGTGGGGTAGAAGCCAAGCGGAAAAAAATCATTGCAACGACCCATGAAGAGCAATACCGGAACTTTGCAGCCATTTACCCGAATGTAGTCCAGCAAGTACCCCAATACTATATCGCATCTTACCTCGGTTTAACACCAGAACACCTGAGCCGGATACGAAAGAGAGTTTAACAACCGGTCTATAAGTGCTTTCATATGCCCTTTGACCTTTTTAGCATACAAACCTGGACTTTTCAGCAAAACAAACCTTGCCTATGTGTCGCATCTTTGTATGATCAAATAGTATAATCATCAACCTATTTCAGGTAAACCTAGTTTCATTGCAGGACTTTTAAGCCGCTCATATTCCTCATGTATTCCATCAGTAAAGACATGCAAGCATCATATGTTAACTTCATTAGGTAGCTAAGAAAAGAACGGGACTGTAGTAGTTCGTCCCGTTCTGTTTACAGTTTAGTATTGTTTGGTCAATTCACCCGTAGATAACAAATGTTCGCGAGGAGCGCTGCTACCCATCATCCAGCCCGGGTATTCCGGTGTAAGCTCGCTTGCGTCATTCAATTTTTTAATGTCGTCTTCCGATAGCGTGACATTGGCAGCTTTCAAATTGTCTTCCAACTGCGCTTTATGTTTAACTCCTAATATGACGCTTGTTACTGAACGCTTTTGTAACAACCAGGCTAGCGCTATTGCGGGCATATTCGTATTATGCCCAGTAGCGATTTCTTGCAGCGCTGCCAGCACGGGTTCACCTTTTACTTCGTCAACAGGTGGGAACTGGATAGTAGCACGCCTGCCTGTGCTTTCACCACTTCGGTATTTGCCAGAAAGATATCCTCCGGCAAGGGGGCTAAAAACCATTAAACCCAAGTTTTCACTTTCCAGCATTGGAAGTATTTCGCGCTCAAGATCACGACCGGCCAGTGAATAGTAAGCTTGGACAGACTCAAACCGAACCGTGTTAAGCTGCTCTGTCTTGCCCAGCGCCTTTTGGATCTGCCAGGCAGCCCAATTGGATATACCAATGTAACGGACAAGTCCCTGGGTAACCAGATCGTCGAGCGCCCTTATCGTTTCATCTAAAGGTGTGGCTGCATCCCAACCGTGCAACTGGTAAAGATCAATGTGATCGGTACCCAAACGCTTCAAGCTCTCCTTTACCTGATTCATGATATGGTAGCGGGAACTCCCGCCGTCATTTGGGCCATCACCTGTGGCATGTCCCATTTTTGTTGAGATCACTAAATCCTTACGCGCAAGGCCCAGGTTCCTGATAGACTTACCTACGATCTCCTCCGATTGTCCGCCTGCATATACATTGGCGGTGTCAATAAAATTAATGCCGGCATCAAAGCCTAGCCGGATGATGTCATCAGCCATTTTCTGTGTTACACCAGAGGCAGCGGCATACCTTCCAGCCGATTGACCAAAGGTCATCGTGCCCAAACACATTTCTGATACAAATAGTCCTGTTTTCCCTAATACTTTATATTTCATAATTCTGTTGTTTACTTCTTTTTAAAGAACAACAACAAAAGTACTTTTTGGTTCTTTACTAGGAGAACTAAATTAAAATAAATATTATTTTATTTGTGATTTTTCCCATTCGCTCAGGGCTTCTTCCATCTTACCAAACATATAATCGGTGAATTCTT
The DNA here is from genome assembly GCF_026239655.1 of Pedobacter sp. MR2016-24. Classification (GTDB taxonomy): domain Bacteria; phylum Bacteroidota; class Bacteroidia; order Sphingobacteriales; family Sphingobacteriaceae; genus Pedobacter. Next base: position 665,516 of record NZ_JAPIVO010000002.1, read on the forward strand.
TTGCCTGAATCAGTAATTGATTCGTTTCGGGATACTCATCAGAACGGAAAGCTAAAGCTTCAGGAATTATCTGAATAGTAAAGGGGCGCTGCGTACGTACGATGGTCTTCATAAATTCATACCAGGCAGTTCGCTGGATCCGGAAATAACGTTTTCGGTTACCGTTCACCGTAAAATATTCTACCAGGCACCGGGATTGTAACAGCGCTAGACCATTACTGACAGCGCTTTTGCTCATATTAAGGGTTTGCTGTAATTCCTCAAAAGTCTGGTGAGGAGGATCAGCGATCAATAGCAAAGAAAGGATGCGTGCGGCCGCAGGTGGATAGCCGTCTTTTTCTGCTCGTACACCCATTTTTTCAACCATTTGCAGTATGTTCTCTCTTTTACCCATGCTTCAAAAATAATAATAATAATACCAGCTTTAAGAACTATCCTTTAACCAGTCTCAAAACCGTTATCTCGGATGTAGTACCAAGCCTGATCGGCGGCCCCCAAAAACCGGTACCCGGATTTGTGTAAATCCACATGTTACCATATTTGTTTAGCCCTACTGCAAACGGTTGAAACAATTTCATGAGCAGGCTCCATGGAAGAAACTGTCCGGCATGTGTATGTCCTGAGAGTTGCAGATCGAAGTCCGCAGCCGCCTCCTTCGCAATATCCGGGCGGTGAGAAAGCAGGATCTTTAAGTCAGCAGGTGGCGCGTTTTTTATTGCAGCCTGTATATCCGGCTTTTGCTGCGGGTCAACCTCTTTGACCTCGGGATCAATTATCCCCGCAAAAAGTATAGTAGCGCCATTGTGTGAGATTACAGTATGTGCATTAAATAATAAGTGAAAGCCCATTTGCCTAAAATAATCGTACCATTTACCACTATCATGCAGATATTCGTGGTTGCCGGGAATATATAGAACAGGGGCCTTTGCATATAGTTCTGCAATTGGTGCCACTCGATCATGGTACTTAGAAAAATCTCCATCCCCGATATCCCCGGTCAGCGCAATAACATCTACTTGAATTTCCTTAACTTTTTCAAGCACATTTTCTACATAACTGCGATCTATCGCCGGGCCAGCATGCAGATCGCTGATCTGAAGAATGGTATAGCCGTCCAATGAGGGGGCTAAATTCATGATAGGTACATCAACATATTTAATTTCAGGGCCTGCTTTAGCATGGATGTATCCCAACGTTAACAGCAAAAGAGAAATTCCAAACATACAGCCCGTGGCTGTACCGGAGAATACCTGATCAACTAAGCCAGACTTAGCGAATGACAAAGGTACAAAGATGATGTCACGAAGGATGATAAACGCCACCATCAGGCTTAACAATCCCATATCAAAATGGGTAACAGCCCTTGTAACTTTATTTAACCAATCCGGAAGTACATCATACCAAACTAATGGGTATAGCATTAATAGCATTGTCATCACCCCGGAAAAGATCCAGGAATAATAACCTATACCTGTTAACCGGAATTTCAGGAAAACAAAAAGTGCAAGTAAGATAAGCACAGCAATTAATACAAATTTGTTCATTGGGCAATCCCTTAGTTAATCTATTACAAACGACGTCTCAAATGTAATTATTTGTTCTGAACAAGGAGAACCAATTCGGAATTAATTACGTCTTCTATTCTTAGTTGGAACAGAGGTGGGGACTCCCCTGAGTTAACAGTATAACAAAATCGATTTAAATCATTAAATGTTTCCTGAATTAGAAGAATCCCTTAACCCTGCAATCAGGTAACCTCTCAGCTCCTCTCTCAAAAAGACAGGTTCAATAATTTCTGCAACATCAACAAACTTCATAAACCAGCGTGCGAACGCCGTAGGGTGATCTCCATACTCAAAATACATGTGCAAACCTGAATCGGTTATAACTTCGCTTTTATACCCATAGTTTTGCCTTTCCCAAAAAAGGTAATGCGCAAATTTTTGGTCAGCCCTTATTGTGATCTTCGTGATGGTTGATGGCGTGTTATCCTTTCTCAGTTGATCAACTGGTAAATGTTCCCTGGTGAAATCTTGCTGGGTTATAAAAACTTTTTTAACACGGTCGAGCCTGAAATTACGGTAATCTTGCCGTAGATGACAGAAAGCAAGAATATACCAGAAGTTGCTTTCATAAAATAAACCTACTGGCTCAATCTGCCTTGTAATAGCGCATACCTCGCCGCTTTTAATATGAGACAGATTGACAATTTGTTTTTTAACTATACTTTGGAAGAGTAGATTAATTACGTCAGGCAGGTACTCATCAGTGTTCAGCCCGCTCGATACCTCTAATTTGTCCTGCCAATTTAGAAGATCGTTTTTTTGGTGGAGTTGAAAAGAGGCCTTAACTTTCATCAATGCTGCTTCAAAATGCTGCTTTATAAATTGCGTTTCATGTTTTTGCATGATTTTCTCAGCAATCATAAGACTTAATACTTCTTCCTGGGTGAACCGAGAAGGCTGGATTCGATATCCATCCATAATGGAATAGCCTCGGGCCGCTTCATATGTTATAGGAACGCCAGCCGTTTCAAGTGCTTTAATGTCACGATAGATCGTTCTTCGGCTAATTGAAAAAAGAGTTTCCAATTCTTCAACGGTTATTACAACCCTTGATTGAAGAATAAAAAAGATCTTTAATATTCGGTCGAACCGTTTAATGATTTCCATATCAGATGGCAACAAAAATAACTGAATTTGAATAATTTACCATGTGCTCATGTGTTTCCGCTTACAAAAATATTGCTTGAATTTATTTTCATCGATGGGTCTTGCGATCCTATAAATTTAGTATTTAGTTATACGCTAATAGTACGAAGTTTAAACTCCGAATTGTCTCAAATGATGGTCAAAATGTTTCCACTGCATCGTAGCCCATTCAATAGGTGTTAATGAACCGAAAAATATTTGAGGTCGTTGTGTACATTTAGCAGGCCCACCTTCTGAAAAAGCAATTATATGTTTTAAAACTTTTGCTACTTCCAGCTCAAGGTTGCGCTCATCTTTTATTATATAGCTTTTATCCGTACCCATATTCTTAGGCATAGGATCGCTGCTGACTATACCTTTTTTAAGGAAAAATCCTATAGCCCGCAAATAGAAGGGCAACATTTTCGGAGCGGTTAAACCCATAGCCGTTTCAAGGGATGCATTACAATGAGCAACCATCTGGCCGACTTCCATCTTTCCCCATAGTCTCTGGCTTTCAGGAGTCAGTTTATTAAGTCTTTCAATGATTTTTGCTGTATCTGTGCTGTCAAATAAATTATTCATAATCTTTTTTTTTCAAAGATACCTTCGTCTTGTGACAACAGTTTGTCACTGAAATTAAAATTATATTAAAAATATGCACCAGATACTTTAAGCAACTAGTAAGTTCGATAGTGTCTTATACTGAAATAGATTTACAGCTTTCTGGGATAGTACCGGGTTTGATCTCGAAGATCATTACCTCCAGCATTTTACAGATACTCTGGCTAAAAATCCGCAAAAAAATATATGATGGATCGTTAATTCAGTATAATTGTAAAATATCAATAAGATAAACGGAATACATCCGTTTATCTTATTGATATTTTACAATGGATATTCAAACAAGATGCATTGAGAGAAATCATGCAGGAGATCACACTGGCCGGACTTAACCGTGCCGGTTTTTTGGAAAAGGCGGCATTTTATGACCTCCAGTTTAATGTCTGATTATAGAGAACTATTCTGAATCCTTAAAGCCAAATAGAATTCTCAAATGTTAGAACGTATTTGCGCATCTTTGCATCAAATTCAAAGAATGATCAAACCTATTACTATAGCTGACTTTATCAACTTAGCTGAATCTATACCTTTAATCGATGTAAGAACTCCAGCGGAGTTTGAGCAGGGGAAAATTCCAGGAGCATTCAATATTCCGATTTTCACAAATGAAGAGCGGGTATTAGTGGGAACAACTTACAAACAAGTTGGTAGAGAACAGGCTATTTTGATTGGCTTTGATCTAACCGGTAAAAAATGGTCTGGCTTCATCAAGGAAGCCTTAGAAATAGCACCGTCAAAAAAAATTGCTGTCCATTGCTGGCGTGGCGGTATGAGAAGTGGATCGATGGCATGGGCTTTCGATCTTTATGGTTTTGAAGTCTACCTCATACAAGGGGGATACAAAAGTTACCGCAGATGGTCGGTAGAGCAATTTGAAAAGCCTTACCAACTCACTGTTTTAGGTGGAATGACAGGCTCTGGTAAAACTAAAATTCTTCATCAGTTTCATTCCAATAATGAACAAGTAGTCGATTTGGAAGATTTGGCACAGCATCAAGGATCTTCTTATGGGACGATGAACGTTTTGGTACAACCCACGCAGGAACAATTTGAGAACAACCTGGCTTTTAAGCTTCATCAGCTGGATGCTAATAAATTAATCTGGATGGAGGATGAAGGTTTAACGATTGGAAAAAGATGTATTCCAAAACCCCTGTGGGATCAAATGAGAAATGCACCTCTTATAAATCTCAACGTACCCCTGCAGCATCGTATTGATTTGTTGGTTAATGAATATGGTGTTTTAGATCCTGATTTTCTAATCGGCTGTACACAGCGAATTTGGAAAAGGTTAGGCCCTGAACAGACTAAACATGCGATAGAGGCTATTCAGGAAAACAGAATGGCCGACTTTATCCGTATTGTATTAGTCTATTATGATAAAACGTACCATACCGGTTTAAACAAACGTAATAAAGAAAACATTTTTTCAGTAGAGATCGATAGCAGTGATTTTGCGGCTAATGCTGTTAAAATCCTGCAAATGGTAGCATTGAATTTAAAAAACTAACATCAATCAGAAAAATGGATTTACACCATATAAAACTTACTCAATATTCTCATGGCGCCGGCTGCGGCTGTAAGATTAGTCCCGCGATTTTAGATAAAATTTTACACAGTGATCTTCCCGCTGCTATAGATACACGCCTTTTAGTAGGAAACGATAAAAGGGATGATGCCGCTGTTCTTGATCTTGGCAACGGAACAGGATTAATTTCAACAACAGATTTCTTTATGCCTATTGTTGATGATGCCTATGATTTTGGCAGAATAGCCTCTGCAAATGCCATAAGTGATGTTTATGCCATGGGTGGGAAACCCGTTTTGGCAATCGCTATTCTCGGATGGCCAATTGATAAACTTCCTGCAGAGGTAGCTCAGAAAGTATTGGAAGGCGCCAGGGCAATTTGCGCAGAAGCAGGAATTACATTGGCTGGCGGCCATAGTATTGATTGCCCCGAGCCAGTGTTTGGCCTGTCTGTAAATGGTATCATAGACATCAGGCAATTGAAACAAAACTCTACAGCTACTGCGGGGTGCAGATTATATTTAACGAAAGCCCTGGGAGTTGGTATATTATCTACAGCTCAAAAGAAAGGGCTTTTAAAATCTGAAGATGCGGCAGTAGCATTAAAGAGCATGACTACGCTAAACAAACTAGGTGAAATTTTTGGTGGTCTGGATAGCGTTAAAGCAATGACGGATGTGACTGGTTTTGGATTATTAGGACATTTAGCAGAGATGTGTGAGGGGAGTGGGCTGTCTGCTGTTGTTGAATTTGATAAAGTTCCTGTCATATCTTCAGTACCTTATTACCTGGAACATAACTGCTATCCCGGTGGAACGCAAAGAAACTGGAACAGTTATGGCCAAAAGGTGAATACGTTGACAGAACAGCAACGCTTTATTCTGGCGGATCCCCAGACCAGCGGTGGTTTATTAATAGCGGTGGCACAGGAAGGAGTATCGGAGTTTGAACGAATTCTTAAAGAACAGGGGTTATCCGGGGATTACCTCACTCCATTTGGCTGGCTAGAAACTAAAAAAAGAAATGATGTTATTACTGTAATCTAACCTTCTGCCTTATGAAACAACTACATATATAAAGCGGTCCTTTGCTGCTATGTTTCTAACATTACTTATGTTTTTCTCACATGCAGATGATATTCATAAAGAATGAATTACAGTACGGGGATATTCAACCATATAGTATCAGGCAAGCAGATGTAAGATGCCAGAAGTACTTAACCTGAAATTTATCTCGCCATAGATATGATTAATTGTTTTGCAGGGAAAACAATCCCGGCATTACCAGGGAAGTGTCTTGTTGGTATAATCAACATATGCTTGCCGGCCAGAGCCAAAATGATGTTCTACAACATTGGCTACACCCATAACGCTTTCTTCCAGTTCTATCTCGTATGGTACAGTACCATTTAAAGTGCCCATATCGGTATTTACCCAGCCTGGATGGACATTCAGCACGGTACGACCAGCTTTTTGGACGTGAAAGTATAAGCTTCTGCTGAGCGAGTTAAGTGCTGCTTTGCTTGCACTGTAAAGTTCAACAGCTCCTTCTGTATTACCTGCTATGCTTGCCCGGTGGGAGGTCATAAACGCAATCATTCCGCCCTCTTTTTCCAGATATTTTTCTAACCGTTTGGCTAGCCTTACCGGGCCAATAGCGTTAGTTAAAAATAGAGCCGTTACTTCGTCATCATTAACTTCCAACAAAGACTGGTGCAAAGGGCCATATATTCCTGCATTATAAAACATAATATCAAATACCTGTCCACGCAATGAACTTTCTAATTCTTGTACCGAGGCCATATTTACGATATCCACATTTTTTACGACTAACCTGTCAGGAGCTGATTTTCCCATTGCCTCTAATGTTGACTGGTCATCACCTTTACGGCAGGTGCCGGTAACGTGGTATCCTCTTTTAAAAAACTCATTTGCTAAGCCAAGTCCGAGACCTTTTTCAGCACCGACTATCAAAATTCTTTTCTTATTTTCCATTTTATTTATGAGTAGACATTAATTATTTTGCTGTATAACCACCATCGGCAACAACGATAGCGCCTGTCATGAAGCTCGACAAGGAAGAAGAGAGAAATAAGATCACGGTCGCTATCTCTTCGGGCTGCCCGGCCCGGCCAATCGGTTCTTTTGCCCCTTCATTTCTCAATACCTCACGGCCATCGGGGGTAAGGCTATCGAGGATAGGTGTTTCGATCACACCCGGAGCAACTGCGTTAACCCGGATATTTTTTGGAGCCAGTTCAACAGCCAGACTTTTTGTAAACAAGCTTACGGCACCTTTTGAGGTACAATAGGTGACCAGGTTAGCGATACCCACCAATCCGGAAACTGAATCCGTATTAACGATCGTGCCGCCACCGCGGGCTATCATAGATGGAACGGCTTCACTTGCATGAACGAACATGCCTTTCACATTGTCGGCCATTACGCTGTCCCAGTCTTCATCCCGAATTTCCAGAAATGCTTTTGGGAATGACCGTCCGGCGTTATTCACGAGGATATCGACACCACCAAATTTCTCAGTAGCCAGGTCAACAGCACGCCTGGCTGTCGCCCTTTCCGATACCTCGCCCTGCGTAGCGTATACGTTTCCCGGGTATTGGCTTTCCAACTTATAAACATTTTCACTTTTGTCCTCTGCGATTATGTTTGCTCCTGCTTCGATTAACATGGCAACCACGGCCAGACCAATGCCACCTGCGGCCCCGGTCACTATCGCTACTTTACCTTCCAGATTTATATGTACACTCATGCTTACCTTTGTTTATTTTGATGACACAAAGATAAGTCGCTATGTTAGCCTAAAGTTGAAGCTTTCAAACCATTAGTTGATAAAATCAAACAGTGCTTATATTTCTAAAGGATCGTGGTGACTGGTTGAAATTCTTTTTAAAGAAATTGATAAAGGGAGATAGTTCTTCGAATCCAAGACTCCATGCAATCTCGCCGATATTCCATTGGGTATGCCGGAGTAAGGTTTGCGCTTCCTGCGCTACACGCTCTCCGATGATCTGAGAGGTAGTTTTTCCTGTGGTTTCTTTTAAGGCTCGATTAAGGTGATTAATATGTACAGCTAGTTGCGAGGCGAATTCGGAGGGTGTCCTTAGTAGCATTTGCTGTGCAGGAGTTTCAATAGGAAACTGCCTTTCCAGCAATTCAATAAAAAGTGAGGAGATCCGGGTTGCGGCATTCATGCTCGAATAGCTCGAAGCAATTGCGGGCTGCATTTTCATCGCAGTATGGATCAGATCAAAGACCAGGTTTCGCAATACATCATATTTATAAGTATAATCAGATCCGATCTCTTCAAGCATTTTAAGATAAATATTTTGAATCGATTCATTCTGGGTAACAGAGAGCGGAAAAATAGGAGTGTTTCCCGGCTGAAATAGCGGATATTCTTTAATGTTCCCATAATGATTAAAGAATGCTTCAGTGAATATGCAGAAATATCCAGATTGCTCATCTCCTAAAGGCTCCCACTTATAGGGGATCAATGGATTGGCAAACAATAAAGCGTAATCTGCTACATCCACCACCTTATCGGCATAGCTCAACCGTTTATGACCGTTCAACAGGCTGATCTTGAAATAATCTTTGCGGCTGTAGGGAATAGGTTTAGCGTGTTTGCCCAGGAAATCGTCCAGATTGAATACGTTGAAATGCCCCATTTCCTTTTTTAGGTTATCAGGCATGAAGTTCACTTTTTGACTGTAAAAATCCTCAAGGCTTTGTGTTGGCTCCATGTACAAAGTTAACAAAATCAAACGATCAGCTAAACCTCTCGTGCTCTTGCAACTTCTTTATCATAATCCCTAAGCAGCCAACGCTCGCGGGGTTGGCCTGCTTAGGAATTGATTAGTCTATTTTTTTTGAAAATTCGGAGATTGGCAAACGAACTTTAGGCAGTGAAGCGAGATAATCGTTGTCAGTATCCCTGTAGCCTAGAGAAAGAATCACTGAAGCATGAAGATTTTTTTCTGATAAGCCCAAAACTTCATCAAATAATTCAGGATTAAAACCTTCCATAGGAGTAGCGTCCACTTTGAGTTCTGCAGCAGCAATTAATGCTGTTCCTAATCCAATATATGCTTGTTTGCTTGACCAAATAGCAGTTTGCTGGGCTGTCTGGCCAGAAAAATAAGGGGTTAAAGTATCCTTTAAGGCATTGAGCGCGCCGCTCTCCAAATTTCTTTGTTCTTCCATCATTGCCACATAATCGGCTATATACCCGCTGGTAATAGTGTTAAAAGCAGCAAAAACCAGCAAATGAGAAGAAGCATGAATTTGTGCGTTGAATGATCCTTCCGCTAATTTTTGTCTGATTGCAGGATTAGTTATTACCATCAAGCGATAAGGCTGTATGCCACAAGAAGAGGCGCTAAGGTTGATGGCTTCAATAATTTGGTCGATCTTATTTTCGCTGACCGATTCATCTGAGTATTTTTTAACAGCATAGCGCCATTGTAAATTTTTGATTAATTCCATTTTTTATGATTTGATTGCAAAGCTATAACTATGATGTGTACATTTGTAACCTAGTGACAAAAAGTTATAGTGACAAATAGGTAACCACGTGAATGAGATGAAAAAAGAGCTTGACTTGATAAAAGATTGCGGACAAAAAATCCTGGCAATTAGTGATACTATGGAAATTTTAAATGGAAAATGGAAAATGTCCATCATCGCGTGTCTATGTTATAAACCGATGCGGTATTCAGAATTACTGAAAGAAGTAAAAGGAATCTCCGGCAAAGTGCTAAGCCGCGAATTGAAGGACCTGGAAATAAATGAATTGATTGAGCGTGAAGTGTTGACTACTGCACCTGTTGCCGTAGAATACCGGATAACCGATTATGGAACATCACTAAAACAACTTACCGATACAATAGCGGATTGGGGGTTTATTCATAGACAACGCATTATTTCAGGGATGAAAACCGGATAGGAATATGATCCCTAATTTGGAATAAAGCATAAAGTTCTATTACAATCGGAAAGACCTTTTCATCAATGACTGTCTTATACTGAATTAGATTTACAGCTTTCTGGGATAAATTGTTTCAAAGATAAATGAACACATTCAAAATTTTTACCAGAAATACAGTATGGCCAAGATGCCAAAGATGAGGTAATATTGCGTGTGTTATTTGACTGAGAAAGTGCCATAGATGTTGGAGTTGCGTTGCACTGCTTCTTTCTGCCTTTTGATGTGTATTTAATTTAAAATATATTTTTTATTTTATTTAAACCATGCTAAATTAGCATATGGAAAAATTAAAAAAGAAATAAAGAATACGCAATCCTAATTTATAATTAAGAATTGCTTACAAGCCTCGCAGCAAAATCTGATAAATTTAACCTCGCGAGCGTAAGATGAGCAACCTAAAACCCTATATTTGCTATAGGGCTGGTGCTCACTTATGTTTAATGTGAGGGCCTTTTCGAAAGAAAAGGTGGCTTTATCAGAGCCGTGCTACAATAGACTGAGTGAGTTACCAGCCCTATACCTTTTAGGGTGGTAACCCCTCATAGAGGCTTATTTAAATTGAAAAATTAAATAAGATCAATATGAAAACAGAAATCAACTATCACCAGCTTACCATCCCGCTGGAATTCCGCGTTGCCTGTGCCGTCTATAGACTGGATGAGCAGGAAGTATTACAAATCTTCATCAATCACGCTACAGTTTACGATTCGCTTGCGGATCAATATAGTGAAGGTTATTCTGAAGCTTCAAAAACTATCGGCCTTTACGTAGCTGAAAAAAGAAGAACTGCAAATGGCAGTCATGCTTTCAGCCATTGCCTGGAGAATGCTGCAAATTGTTTCAGGTGGATTAATGAACTCGCCGAAAAAGTATTAAGCAGTGCTATAGCTAAAAGGAAAAAGTCTCTGCTGTACATAGATGAACTGTACAACAACATGCAGCGGGTATACACCAGCTCGGATACTTTTTATCTGGATGAAAACCGTTCCTTAAGCTTTACCAAAGACTTTACCGTGCTTTGCGAACTGCACAATTGTTATCCGGCAGAATACCTGGAAAATTTTATGGGTAAGATTTCCATCGCAGAGATGCAGGCCAGAACCGGGCTAAAGATTCCAAATGATAATTTCACTATGGCCTTTTTCATGAAAATAGTGTTGGGTTTTGGAAGGCAAAATACTGAAGTGCCTGAGTTCAGTGACAAGGAAGTAGATTTTATCTGCGAAATGGATGAAATACGTCTGCACATTCACAACGTGCGCAGCCTGCAGCAACGCATCACCATTTTAAAAGAATTCTACCACAAACACTATCAAGACATCAACAATCACAATTAATCCGCACACATGGAAATAACAATCAATGTACAGGTACCAGAGGACTTTATGAGCCTCTGTACCATTTACAATATCCAGCCACAACAATTTGTCCAGTCGTTTATCAATAAGGTCTCTTTTCCTTCGTATTATACCGGAACAAGTAAACAAATGAAATGGGCCACCTTGTTCTTTCTGCAGTATGTTGAGCTAAAGGACCAGGATAGTGATACCGAGTTTGATCTCGAAGATCATTACCTCCAGCGTTTTACAGATACACTCGCTACAAATATGGGGAGAAACAATGACAATGGGACGAAAGCAAGGGAAGCAGGAAGGGAAGTGATACGGGAATGGCAAAAGGCTGTTCTTGCAGAACGGGCTAAATATATTACCGATCAATTATAGTTGGATTACAACGAATCAGGGAGCTTAATCCACCAGATTAAGCTCCCCTTAGCATTGATAGAGTAAAAGACTTAGAATCTTTGATTCCTATCTTCTACACTATCTGAGCTCATTTCGGATTATCTTAAATTTTTAGTAAGTACCAGCTATAACCATAAACCATAGTTGAGATATATCAGCAAAAATATTGGGACTCAAAGATAATGTTCAGTTATCCTGTGTTGACTAAATACGTACGTTTATCGTCCCTAGAACTTAGGACGCCTTTAAGCAAAAGATAGAATTCGTTTTCAATATCCACTCAACGGGCGGCTGAACAATTAAAGAGTAGATTTCGAGCAGAAGTTATTTTAGCGATATCTTAAATGTAGTTTCCCAATTATGTGCCAGCCTTTGGTCTTGTAACTTTAATTTTTAATAAGTTCTGTAATCCCCCTTTCATAGAACAATTCAATAGTTCCATTTCACTGCGTGGTTTTCCACTAAAATAAATTTCATCCGCAAGCTTCAATTTCTCTACCTTAACTAATTTGTCTTCATATGGAAAAGATTCTCCTGCCGTTACCAAGGCTTGGTGCAGGTACCATTTCACAAAGTAGTTATAGCCTGTTTTCAGGCCGTGGGCAAGGTCGAAGCCATTGCCGATTTCGTTCGCTGTTCGCACTCAGGCCGACCCGAAATTTAAAACGGCCATTGATCCTTATTCGGTGAACAGGAAAGAGCACTGTAATTATACCCATCCCTTCGGTTTAAGATTAATAAGCATTGGTTTAGTACTCCTTTACATATCGGCATTAGGAGGTTTAACTTAGGGAATGGCAGTGATGCAATATTTTTCTTCTTACGGATTGGCACTGTTGGTCCCGTGCCCCGAAAATTAAATAACATACCGGGAGCCGCCTTTATTTTAGCCGGGGCCGCCTTGGTATTAATCGTTCACTTTAATTAAATTTGTAAATGGATCTTTCAATAAAACCAAGCCAGCCACAGACACATACGTAGAATGATTTCTTCTATTCTGATGTGGAGCCAGATCAAATTTACATCATAGCCGAAGATCCTGCTGATTTTGCTCATAACGACGAGATACTGGTTGTAAATCTGAAAGAGTTACAGCGTAATGTGAAAGACCCGAGTGCCGCAGCGCGGGAGTCCGTTCGTAAAGATGAACTGGTAGTGATCAGTGAAGATCTGGAGAATTGTATTAAATCATGGAATGATCGCTGATTTGGAACATATAATTAATTATTAAATCATGAGCTTCTGGAAAAACACTGGCTACTGCTATCAGGATATTACAGAGATATCCGAAGAAAATCTACCGGTGCTTGTTAATGCAATGACGAAGGAAGATATCCAGCAATGGCTGAGATGGAATGATCCTAACGGAATCTACAGCGATGAACAGTCATTTAAAGAGTTAGGTAATATTATGCCCCGTGATGAAGCGCTGGAGATTATGATTCGTCAGGCCGAAGACAATCGGGTGCTCATATAAAATCAAACATCAAGTTAACCGAAATTAAATGCTTGGAAGATGTGGCAGCTTTTATGCATTGCCTCATTGAAGAAAGCGCAAAGGTACATCCCGACACGGATTTCAATGATTATGTTCATATGCAAACCGGAGAGCCAACTTACAAACGTGAAGAGGCCGCTTTAAGAAACCGGTTAATGGAATAGGCTTTTGAAATTTGTAAACGCAACGACGAGGATATCTACAGTTTTATGCACGAAATCTTTTTGAAAGAGACCGTGCTGGATAAATTAATTCCTCTGCCATCTGCGATAACCTCCAATTTTGGCACCTGATTTGTCGGGACGCTCATATGGCCGATGTGCATTCTCCTGCTGTAAGAAGTTTTAATATGTCCCGTATCAGGGCCAAAGATACAAAGCCAGAGATGCTGGTCAGGAAATTTTTGTTTTCCCAAGGTTTCCGTTACAGGCTTCATGATAAAAAATTACCCGGAAAACCAGATATCGTCCTTCCCAGATATCTTACGGTTATTTTTGTCCACGGTTGTTTCTGGCACGGGCATGACGGTTGCCGGTATTTTGTTGTTCCAAAAACCAGAACCGAATGGTGGATGAATAAATTATCGAACAACAGAGCCAACGACAAAAAAGCGGTCAGTAAACTTCAGGAAGCAGGTTGGAAAGTAATTGAGTTGTGGGAGTGTGAATTAAAGAAAAATTCAGTCGAAAATACCCTTGCAGGACTGTCAGCTAAAATCAGCCCCGTTATTTAAGGAAAAATTTCGTTAGTTTGCATTTGTAAAATGTGTATACGAAATGGATGAAAAAGCGGTTGTCAAAGACCTGAAGATCAAAACAAAAAGCATCAAGAAACTACTTTCCGTACCGGATGATTTTGACCTGGCGTTGCTCAGTCACTACCATTCTACTGGAAATGTTATATATAGTGATGCAGTAGGATTACTGGATAAATATGCACATCTTACAAAAAAAGTGACCGTTGATGACCTTTATACGCAGGCACAGTTAAGTTTAACCAGGAGTAACGTCATTCCCTTTCCATCTCCTGAACCGGGCACGGAAACATTCACATTTATTGATCTCTTTGCAGGTATAGGTGGTTTCAGAATGGCACTGCAGGATCTTGGTGGAAAATGTGTGTTTACATCAGAATGGGACAAATACAGCAAACAAACCTATTTTGCGAACTATGGTGATTATCCTTTCGGTGATATCACGAGCGATGAAGTCAAAGCGCACATACCTGCTGAATTTGATATACTTTGCGGTGGTTTTCCCTGCCAGCCATTTTCACTCGCAGGGGTTTCTAAAAAGAACAGTCTGGGCAGATTACACGGCTTTGATGACGAGAAACAGGGTAATCTGTTCTTCCATATAGAAGACATCCTCCGTACGCACCGGCCAAAAGTTTTTTTTCTGGAGAATGTTAAAAATCTGGTAAGCCATGACAAGGGGAATACCTTTAAAGTAATAAGGCAAACTTTGCTGGATCTCGATTATTCATTTGATCCCAAAGTTATTGACGGCGCGGCGTTCGTGCCGCAGCACCGTGAAAGAACTTTCATGATTGGCTTTGATAAAAGGGTATTCGGCAACGACATTAAGTTTAGTTTCGACTCTGTTATTTATCCTGATAAGAAGCAAGCGGTCAGGAGTATCATTCAGTCCGAAGTTGAACCCAAATACACGCTGACCGATCATCTCTGGAAATATCTGAAAGACTACGCCCAGAAACATAAGGAAAAAGGTAATGGCTTTGGCTACGGCTTGGTTAATCTTGATGGTGTAACTCGCACGATCAGCGCACGCTACCACAAGGACGGAGCGGAAATTCTGATACCACAAGATGGCAAGAACCCTAGACGCCTGACACCGCATGAGGCAGCTGCGCTTCAGGGGTACCCGATATGGCCGATCAATACCAAAAGCAAAACCAGATCACTCCGGATCCCGGTTTCTGATACTCAGGCTTATCGTCAGTTTGGCAATTCAGTAGTCATGCCGCTTATTAAGGCTGTCGGAGAACAGGTTGTTAATTTATTACAGCTTCAGAAATAATGGCGAGTCCGTTATCCCGGTTTTTCACAGGCGTTGGTGTCAAGCGATTGAGCCAGGTGGAAGTAGCACCTGATGCTTCAAATCAGCATGAATTTAACGGGATAAATGAGTTCCGTAGTATTTTTGGGTCTGAAAAGAGAAAATTCGGTGCCAAATTTATGTACCTGACGGACGACGAAGAAAAACTACTGGAAACGGATGGCTTTATGACTTGGTATGATGCACGGGAAAACCATCCGACCCGGACTGAGTTTAGGTTTTACTATTCTTCCAACGAAGTACTTTCCGGATCTAATACAGGTGATCTAGTGGTGGTTGGCAGAACCGGTGAGGACAAACTTGCGGTAATCATTGCGCCACAGAATTCTACCGCTGAAAAGCAGCTGCTCTGGCTCTTCGGAATGGAAGAAGCCGGTAACAGATTTTCAGTGTTGGATTTAACGGAAGATAAAAAAGACATAGGCTACGCAGGCCGCTACATTCTTTCTTCTCTGGGCATGGAAACTGAAGAAACTGCCCCGGATTTTCTTGATGACCTGCTGCGTTTGTTCGGCAGAAGGTTCCCTTCCACTAAGGAGTTTTCTGCCTATGCTAGATCAACGGTAAAGGGTGTTTCACCGGTAGAGGAACCTGACCAAACTCTTATGGCCTGGCTGGAACGGGAGGAACTGCTTTTCAAAACACTTGAGAAAGTAATTGTAAAAGAGCAACTAAAAAAAGGATTCGGTCAAGACGGCACCGACGTTGAAGAATTTATAAAACTATCATTGAGTATTCAGAACCGGAGAAAGGCCCGTGCAGGCTTTTCGTTTGAAAACAATCTGGAAGTCTTATTCAGCCTGAATAAAGTGCACTTTTCACACGGAGCTGTAACCGAACGTAACAATAAGCCTGATTTTATTTTCCCCGGGTCACGATATTATCACGATAAACAATATGATAGTGCTATGCTTACGATGCTCGGCGTAAAAACCACTGCCAAGGATCGCTGGCGTCAGGTGCTTTCCGAAGCAGCAAAGATCCAATCTAAACACCTTATTACACTTGAACCGTCGATCAGCAGAAATCAAACTGAAGATATGAAGGCGAATAACCTTCAACTGGTAATTCCACGGCCCCTTTTCGGTACTTTCACTCAGATTCAGCAACAAGACCTTATTGACGTAAAAAGTTTTATCGAACTGGTAAACGACCGCCAAAACAGATATAGCGCAACTCCGCTATTATTTTAATATATTTATCGTTTAATCAATGCTAATGAACCGCATATGACAAACGAAGTTTCGGCTGCTGTATCAGCTGTAAATGCCAATGTTTATAGTTTTTGCAAATTTATATCTCCAAATGACGCAGGAACCACTGGCGCACATCAGGCAGGACTTTATATACCAAAAAATTCCATTTCGCTTGTATTTAACCAGCCTGGAATCCACGGGCAGAACAAGGAAAAGTTTGCAACCATTGTGTGGTCTGATAACATTACATCCCGATGCAGGTTCATATACTATGGGCAGGGAACAAGAGATGAATACCGTGTTACACGACTTGGGAGAAGTTTCAACGTCGATGACCTTGTTGTGTTAGTAAAGGAGGATGAAGAAAACTATCTCGGCTTCCTGCTCAGAAGCGCCCAGGATAAATCCATTTTTCTGGATCAGTTTCAAATGTCAGATGACGATACCAACAAACTAATTGACAAGTCATTATTCGTTGGGTCATTCTCTAGTGAGCCACAGGAACTCGCCCCACCTGCGACCGATACACGTACTATAGTCCCGCAGTTGAATAATGACCTAACACAAAATCATTCTATCAACTTCCGGCCTAAGGCTCATATCCTCATCCTGCTCGGCGAAGAACTTATCAAAAGCCCTGTAATGGCCATTTATGAGCTTATAAAAAACGGATATGATGCTGATGCGAAAAGCATTCATGTAACATTTCATAATATCGACAGGATAGACGACGCTGTTATAGAAATCACCGATTCAGGGACGGGGATCACGGCGGACGTTCTTGAAAACGTATGGTTTGAGCCGGGGACGGATTTCAGAAAGCCGGTAAACATTGATGGTGTACGAACGATCAAACGCAGCCCCATGTTCAATCGCATACCTATGGGTGAGAAAGGTGTTGGTCGTTTCGCGGTTCACAAACTAGGTAACCGTATAAAACTCGTTTCGAGACCAGCCCGGGTTATTCAGGATGCTGACGGTAAATTTGTACGAACTGAGCTCCTTGATTACGAAATTACTGTTAGTATAGACTGGAGAAGATTCTCTCAAAGCCGCTATCTCGATGATGTTGGTATTGAGTGGACGATGAATAGTGATCCTGCTACGTTTTTGTTTAAAGATTCGCATGGAACGTTCATTCAGGTCGCAAGCCTGAAAGAAGAATGGACGCGCGGAATGGCGAGGCAGTTAAAAAAGCAAACGCTTTCGATGGTGTCGCCAAAAAATGATCCCAGTAAATTCCGTATCGAGCTGGATTTTGGAAACTGGTGGCTCAATAATATTCCGGAAACCTCCAGTCTTCTTGAACTTGCCCCATACAAGGTTACAGCATTTGTCGACAAAGACTATAATATGACCTTCGATTATGAGTTTCGTCTCGCTAATAATAATGAAATCGGAAGCCGGATTATAGACAATAAATTGCCGTCATCTGAATTGGAACATTACGAACATAATATACGCGGTGAAGTTATTCCCTACCTGCGCGAATCTTTAGAAGAACAGGAATATGAAAACCCTGTCATAGAAAATATAGTTGCAGAATTTGACGCGGCAGAATTACCATTCGGTAATCTCATGCTAGAGATGTATTCATATGATCTCGATTCCATGTCGCTGAGAGACGTCACAAATAGTCCGAAAAATATCAGGGATCTCCTGCGCGACCATCATGGCATTAAGGTTTTCAAAGGCGACCTGAGGGTCTATGATTATGGTGATCCGGGAAATGACTGGCTAGGGCTTGATATCAAAAGAGTTAATAATAAAGAATGGTTTTCTAACAACCAGATCATTGGGTATGTCTACCTGGATCCAGAAACATCCGGACCATTAATCGAAAAAACAAATCGTGAAGGATTTATACATAACGCTGCTTACGCGAATTTCGTTGTTGTTCTTGAGTATATCCTTACCGCCTTCAAAGCTGAAAGATTTCATGATCGCCAGCGCTGGTTGAAGTTCAACCAGAAAGGAACCGGTGGAAACACATTTGCTGACAGACTTCAGAACTTCCGTGGATTGATATCGGGATCAGGTCTTGATGCAACCAATCAGGCCCTTTTGCTTGAAGAAGCCAATCGCGTTGGTGAAAAATATAATGAGGACAGAGATGCCTTACTTATTCCTGCTGGTGTTGGAATGACGGCCTCATTTGCAATGCACGAAATAGAAAAGCTTATTCCACGTATGCAGGAATCTGTCGCAGAAGATCCCGTAAACAAGTTCAGAATAACCTCACAAGTTTCCGAATTGAAGGACTACTCGGAAGGATTACTGTCTGTACTGAGAAAAGGCGGAGCCGTGAATATGCCGGCGGTTCAGGTTGTAAAGACGGCCGTCGGCAATTACAATTCCAGATTACAATCGTGGAAGATCGACGTATCAATTACCCCCGGGGGAGATGACACGATTATGCTCAAAGCCGACAGAAGACTTATCGTCACTGTTTTGATGAACCTTATCGACAACAGCCTTTACTGGCTCGACACCGTTTATAAAGATTTCAAAGGAATTTTCATCAAGATTACTAAAATTGAAAACGGGGTTTCAATTCTGGTCGTTGACAACGGTCCTGGTTTTAAAGAGACAGTCGGAGATATCGTAACACCTTATTACACGCGAAAACGTAATGGCATAGGTATAGGTATGTATCTGGTAGATACGATCATGATCAATTATGGCCGTCTTAACATTATAACAGACCGCGAAGAACTTTCCGGAAGAGAAGTTCCTGAAATATATACCGGCGCAGCCGTTGAATTAATATTTAATAAAAATCAATAAGCATTATGTCTGAATTATTATTGGAAGCCCCTGTACTTGCACTTGGAACTAAGATTGCTATTGTAGACGACAACGATGACGATGCGACTCCTCTTGAATTAGAGCTGAACAAATTGTCCATAAGCAATCATTACTACAATGTTGACATATTTGATCCCCACTATCCGGCGCAACCATTAAAAGATGTTGAGATGGTATTTATGGATCTGTACTTTGTCACTGATTTTGGCGTGCAGTTTGATCCTTTTGCTTGCACGGAATGGTTGAAAAGAATAGTTCCTTATGGACAAAAGTACATACTTGTAGTTTGGTCGAGGGATGCAGACGATTACACACAAGAACTGCTCGCTGCAATGGCAACAATCGATATTACTATGCCATATTTCACTGATTCAAGAAGCAAACAACGATACAGAAATAAAGACAATTCATTTGATGTACCAAGGTTGCTTGATGACGTTGGCGCAAGATTGAAAGAAATTCCGACGGGCAGTTACGATTATTTTGGTCAGATACTTGAGGTTGACGAAATCTATCAGGAAGTACTTATCAATTGCCTTATGGATGAGGATAAGAACGTTTTCGAGGTCAGAAGATTTGACCTTCATCTGTTTGACAATTTCTTGAAACCCACACCGGAACAATTTATCAGAATTAAGATCACAAATAAACCCGGATCGAGTACCATTGACTTTCTGGAAGAGAATGCCGACCTGAGTAAAAAATTTATTAAAACGGACCCAATTGGTCTTGATGATATGGACTGGCCAAACATTTCGGACAATGAAGGTAACCTTTAAAGACGTAGGACAAGGTGATTCCATTATTCTTGAATGGAACAGCGACGGAATAGATAAAATAGGGATAGTAGATTGCAACATAAGAGGCAAAACGGATAACCCGGTTGTGTCATATTTACAGAACAGCAACTACAAAGTGATCGAGTTTTTGATTATTTCCCATCCTCACTCTGATCATTATTCCGGTATTCTTGATTTGCTTAATTACAGCGAGCAGAATGAAGTTGAGATCAGGAGAATAGCCAGTACATTTATGTTGGGGGACCTTAAAGATTATTTCAAATATTTCGAAATAACCCCCACTGACACCGAGTTGTTGACTTCGATACGTGTAAAATGGGTTGACATGATAAAAAAAGGTCTGATTGGCCGGGAGGAGACTTTGCTCGACGGGAAACAAATGCAAATTGATAAGGAAGTTACGATTGTGTCACTTGCGCCATCAATGCAGGATGTCAGAGATTACCAGAAAATAGTGAAGCTTGATGCAAAAGTTAACGTCAAAGAAGCAAGTCGCGCAGCAAATTTACTGTCGACACTTTTAAAAGTGACCTATCAGAGTTATAACTACCTTCTGACAAGTGATACAGAAAAGGTCAGTTTTCTTCGGGCTTTTGATAATGAGCCCCATCATTTTTCTGGTGTAAATTTCCACGTATGTCAAATTCCACACCACGGTTCAAAAAAAAATCATGCGCCTGATTTCTGGAAAAACATTGGAAACTTTAAAATTCAGAATGCCATTGCATCAGCCGGAAAAGGTTATGGACATCCTTCTATTACGGTTTTAAAGGCGTTTTACGATACAGGTTATGAAGTGTACTGCACAAACATATTGAATGGAATGACAGATTTTGCAAAGATTCTGCTTGCACGCCAAAAAGCACTGGACCCTTTCAGCAAATCTGCACCAGAATACATGAAAGCCAATGATAGATCTTTCATCGTTGATGGCGGGAATGTCGTTCTAGAAAAGTGACATAAGAATTATTGGCAACTAATGTTTATTTAATAACCATTTATAGGAGGTGAAGTATTCAATAATCTACCTTTTTTATTTTGTTCAGTCCAATTTGGTTTCCTTTTTGCACGATCTTGTGGGCTAAAGCACTTAACAAAGTCATGTAAGCTTTCGTATGTAAGAGGATTTTTTTTGAGGGTATGATGAACATTAGTTCTATAGTCATAAAAACAAATATCTTTAGCCTTTACTCCGGTATTCAGGAGTAATAACTACATAGAATTCATTCCTTATTAAAGCAATCTTTTTCTTCTTTTTAAGTCTCTGAAGTGCTTTTTTAATTGCTTCATCTGAGTGTTCAAATTGACCATGTACTTCTGGCAGTGAAAAAGCATACCTTCCATTGGAACGCAGTTCATTAATAAAGGTTCCTGTTTTCTGGTTTAAAATTCACCAGGATCAGCCTGGCGATGACCAGCAGCTGGTTCTTGGTTTTCCCGGTGAAACGAAATGCGCCGATAAATATCAGGATTTGTATCCCTTCAATGCCGATAGGAATGCGGTTAATGAAATCCTCCATCGATTTATAATTTCCATTCCTTTCGCGTTCGGCAACAATTTCCAGTGCAACCTTGCCTTGCAAACCGTCTAAGTGCATAAAACCCAGGAAAACTTCAATACCATACAAAGTAGTAGTATACTCACTTTTATTGACACAGGGGTTCTGGATATGTGCACCAGACATCCTGGCTTCATGGACATAAACTTCGGTTCGGTAAAAGCCGCCCATGTTGTTGATCACGGCGACCATAAACTCTATGGGGTAATGCACTTTCAGGTACAAACTCTGGTAACTCTCCACGGCATAGGATGCGGAATGCGCTTTACAAAAAGAATAGCCGGCAAAGGACTCAATTTGCCGGTAAATCTCTTCGCTCAGTTTCATGGGATGACCCTGCTGCGCACAGCTTTCGAAAAAGTGTTCTTTCACTTTCTGCAATGCTTCCTTAGAACGGCCTTTTCCGCTCATCGCCCTGCGCAGGATATCCCCGTCGGCAGCGGGCAATCCACCATAATGCAGTGCAATTTTGATCACATCTTCCTGGTATACCATGATGCCATAGGTTTCCCCGAGCTGTTCTTTAAATACCTCATGGAAATACTCAAAGCGATCGGGATAGTTATGCCTGAAGATATATTCTTTCATCATCCCGCTCTGCGCTACACCGGGCCGGATGATCGAAGAGGCGGCCACCAGGATCTTGTAGTCATTGCATTTGAGTCGC
Organism: Pedobacter sp. MR2016-24; assembly: GCF_026239655.1. GTDB lineage: Bacteria > Bacteroidota > Bacteroidia > Sphingobacteriales > Sphingobacteriaceae > Pedobacter. The sequence continues at coordinate 687,716 of NZ_JAPIVO010000002.1, forward strand.
CGTAGCAAACCGCGCATGGCCGGACTTTCAATATAAAAGCAGCCAATGGTTTTTCCTCTTTCCAGGAATACGTTACAGGCAGCTTCGTTTTTGGAAATGGCATTGTCCCGGATGTCTACCTTCACACCGCAGTTCATTTCAATGAGCCTTAAGCTTTCATCGATATGGCCTAGGCCACGCTGTTCGAGTCCATCATGATCCACTATGCCAGAAGCCCGTTTTAACGTCTTAGAAACGGGGTTTTTGTTTTTTAGCTATCTTTCAGTTAGCTATAGTGTCGAAGGCAGTCGTCCTTTTGGGCAGGATTTACATAATTTTTTGTTGAACTTCACGCAAGTGATGGTACCACCATATTTTTCTACAATGTTTACCGCTGTATTTTTTGCTTTTATAATTATTAATCCTTCCAAAAACTGTAAAGGGAAACCTATATCAAATCACCTGCAAGGCTATAGTAGGCTTTGCAGGTGATTCACTCTGAAATAGTGGTACAGTTAACTTAAAGATATTCAATTAATTTTCTATACCCTTTACAACCAGATATTAATATGGGCGGCACATGCCGCCCGTGTTAGACCCTGTATACTAAGGTTAAATTTACTGTTCACTGAGTAGCTTTACTAAAATGTTATTTAGTTCCTTACCTCTCAAATCTTTACCAATGATCTTTCCTGAAGGATCGATCAGGAAGTTTGCAGGGATACTTCGTACACCATAAATTTTTGAAGCTGCATTATCCCAGCCTGTCAGATCGGATAACTGTGTCCATGTCAGGCCATCTTTTTCGATAGCAGTAAGCCAAGCATCTTTTTTACCAGGATTGTCCAGTGAAACACCTAGAATAGTAAAGTTTTTGTCTTTGAAAGAATTAAATGCTTTTACCAAATTTGGGTTTTCAGCACGGCATGGCCCGCACCATGACGCCCAAAAATCAAGCAACACATATTTACCCCGAAAATCGGATAATTTTACTGGCCTGCCATTTACATCATTTTGTGTAAAATCAGGTGCCTGTTTCCCTTCCGACACCAGCATTTCTGAGGAGGCCCGGGCCGATTTCTCTTTGAGTTTGGTCAAAGCTACACTTCTTATTTTGCTACTTTCATTTTGACTTTCCAGTATTGTAATAAGTGAATCTGCTCTAGCTTTACTGACTGAACCTCCTCCAGCAACATAGTACGTCATCAGTGGCATCAATGTTGAACCAGGATGCTGCTTAACAAACTGTGATTGGATTTCATTCAGGTCCGCAAAACTATCTTCGTATGCTTTCAGGGCCTGCACCCTTACATCATTACGTGTCAAATAACTCACAGACTGCATTTTCTCTACAATAATGTTGACCCCTTTGAAAGCTTTAGCGAAAACCTGATTATATTGATGATATACTTCAGCTGATGCTCCCGTTTCTGTAACATTTGAAATGGAACCATCCAAAATCACGTCTGTTTCACCTTTAACAATGATCAATCGGGCCTTAACTTTTTCTGTTACATTCATTTGGTCCAGCTCAGGACCCAACGCCAGGGTTAATTCTATCGCATCGTTCTCTATTTCTCCAGTAAATTTATAAGTTCCGTTGACAACAGTTGCACTGTCAGTTTTCCTATTTAAGTAATCCGGATATATCAGGAAAACTTTGTCTGGCATTGCTGCCATATTCTTAAAAGTACCATTGATGACAAACTGGGTTGCTTTTTGCGCCAATCCAACAGTATGCAATACGGCGATTAATGTTAGTGTAAATATGATTTTTTTTGAAATTTGTTCCATTTTTTTTAAAGCTGAGTGATGTTAGCTATTTATTGCATCAAGCCCGGATATAACTTTAGACGTTTGAAATAGCATGTGTTTATATTTTAATAATAATTAATTATATCCTGGATTCTGGTCTAAATTTTTATCGTTTTTAATCTCATAAGCAGGTATGGGCATCAATTGCTTATAAGGAGACCATATTCCCCCTTTTGTAGGGCTAACCACTGTCATTACATCATTGATTCGTCCGGAACGCTTTAAATCGAACCATCGGTGGCCCTGCTCACAAAAGAGTTCCAGCTGTCTTTCTTTCATCACTTCATCCAGGAGTGCAGACTGGTTAAGGGTAGAAGTGTTTCCCAGTCCGGCGCGATTACGGATTTTGTTGATATCAGCTTGTGCACCATTTATATTGTTGAGATGGGCACGTGCTTCTGCCCGGATTAAATACTGTTCGGCCAAACGGAGCAAGGTCAGATACTCTGGTTTATTGGCCGCTAATGCCGGTGTACTGGCTTTATACTTGTATGGGAACAGGTAATTTACGCCAGAAATGTTTGCTGTTCCTATCCAATTTGCTTTCCTTAAATCGTTAGCCTCGAAAGCCTGTTCCAATTGAGGACTGATAGAGGCAGGATTGGATGAAGTACCTATGGAATTGGTCAGCACAAAAGTACGTGCCTCGAATAAAGCATAGTTGCCCTGAATAACAGCCTGCAGCTGAAATATGGATTCCTGAGAGTTTTTCAGGAATACCGAAGAGGGGGCAACCAGGGAGAACATGGATGTATTGTCAATCAGAATAGAAGCGGCAGTTTCTGCCTGCGGCCATTGTTCATTATATAGATAGATACGGGCCAACAATGCCGTGGCAGCCCAATAAGTAGGGCGTACTCTTTCTGCGCTTGCAGAAGGATATGACGTTAAAGCATCACCATTTAAGTAATCTTTGCTGAGTTTAACCTGTGCATCTTGCAGATCGGCTGTGATCTGCGTATAAATTTCAGCCACTTCAGCACGTTTGGCCATGGTGTACAGGCGGTAATCAGGCTTAGTGACCAACGGGACTTTACCATAGGTGTTCACAAGATAGTAATAAAGCAATGCACGCATAAATTTGGCTTCCCCCACCAACTGCAGTTTGAGCTGCGCATTCAGTTTACTACTGGTCTCTATACCTTCAATAGCCACATTACAATTATAAATGAGTGTATAAGTGGTGCTCCAGTAAATCTCGGTATCAACAGACACATTATTCTGGTAAAGCTGTGTATACGAGGAAGCCGCATTGATATAATGGTTTTTAAGTTCATCGGAAGCGAAGCCCATATAGGCTGTTGCATAGCTGGTCAGCACATTATTGGTCTCAGCGATCCGTACATATAGCCCATTCAGTACTGATGTTGCGGTTTCATTCGTCGCATATATGGTAGATGCTGTGAGCCTGTCGTCAGGCGGATCAAGTTGAACAAATTTTTTGCACCCGGAGGTCAGGGTGAATGAGATCAAAATGAGTATAGTGTATATATATTTCATTTTCATAAGATTTAAAGGTTAACTTGTATACCAAGCACAAATACTTTGAGTGGAGGAAGTGTTGAATAAGATTGGCTTTCCGGATCACGGCCCTTGTAGGGGGTGATGGTAAAAACATTTTGCGCTGAAAGGTTAACACTTGCATTTTTTACCTTCAGCTTATTTTTAAAAGCAGAAGGTAACTGGTAAGAAAGGGTTACATTTTTTGCACGGATGTAAGAAGCGTCCACATAACTGGCATCGCTCTGCGCCCAGGTACTGTAAGCCCTTATACCTTCAAAGGATTGTGTGAAACGCTGATATTTTGCCTGGTCCCCTGGTTTCTGCCATCTGTCCAGAAATTCAACAGGCACATTACTCTGCGAGGTTGAGATTTGATCATAAAGATCGGTACTAAAATAACCTGGCGCAAAATCTGTTAAACTGACCCTGCCTACTTGTTTAACAAATTCCAGAAATACATCCAGCTGCAGGTTTTTATATCGGAAGCTGTTATTCAACCCCCCGAAATACTTTGGCAAGGTATTTATCGCGGTAATTTGGTATTCGCTGGACAGGTTCACATAGTTTCCGGCATTTGAACCCACTGTTCCATCTTTCTTAAGAGCGGTGTGCAAACCTGTCGTAGGGTCAATGCCCTTATAGACCCATGCATAACCTCTGCCGTTGACCGGCTGGCCAATTTCAAGTATGCTTGCATAGTTTGAATTTTCCAGGTTGTCAAATTTTAACAGTTTATTGCGATTGAAAGAGGAATTTAAAGTAGAAGTCCATTCAAAATTACCGGTAGTAATATTACGCGTGCTTAAAGTGACTTCTAAACCCGAGTTTTGGACCGTAGCTGGAAAATTATAGTTTGGAACACCTGTAAATCCGGTAAACGTAGGAATACTATAGTTGAGCAATTGGTTGGAACTGCGATTTCTGTAATAGGCCGCAGTGGCAATCACCCTATCTTTGAAAATCCCAAGATCTATTGCAAACTCAAGTTTAGCATTTTTTTCCCATGCCACATCTGGGTTTGCCAGGGAGCGGGGATAGAAACCTGTCAATCCCTGATAGGTATTTGCACCCCGGCTTTGATACAAATCATAATAAGCATAGTTGCCGATGTTGTCATTGCCGCTGCTACCATAACTTGCTCTCAGTTTACCGAGGCTAATAAAGTCGAATGCATTTTCAATCCATTTCTCTGATGAAAATATCCAGGCAGCAGCAGCAGAATAGAAATTTCCAAACTGTTTATCAGGGCCAAATCTGGAAGAACCATCTCTTCTGGCAGTAAAGTTGAGAATGTATTTGTCAGAAAGGTTGGCATTTAGCCTGCTGTAAACGGCATTATACTTGTATTGATATGAACCGCCATCACCCACGCCAACCTGACCTGCATTAGCCAGATTGCCTATTACCGCATCGCTTACGAAATTTGTGCCTATAAAGTAATGTCCCTCACTAGCAGATTTCTGAAAGGTGGTACCTGCCAGCGCACTGAGTTTAATGTCTTTTATTTTTACCTCATAGCTCAACTGAGGTTCTACGATCCATGTCTTCTGTTCATTGATCGTATTGATTAATGCAGGAATGGTTGAAGCGGGAATGAGTGAAAGGTATAAAGGCGAATAAGAAGAAACCGGCTGTTTAATTTTGATGTTACTATTTAGGTTCGTAAGTCCGATATTAGCTGTAAAAACAAGTCCATTAGCAATCTTATAGGTTGGTTTCAAACTGAGCACTACATTGTCTGTTTTATTACTGTAAGTCCGTGCCAAATTAGCATAAGGATTGTTCCCATTATCAGAATTTGGTCCGCCAAAATTTAATGTTCCGTCAGGTTTGAATGAATCAGGTGCATTAGGTGCCCTTAAGGTATTTCCGGTCACATCAATCTGTGAATTCAGGTTGTTGTCCCTGAGGAAACTACCAGAAAAATCGATTGTTAGTTTTTTATCTTTTGAATGGGTGGTGATGTTAAAATTCAGTCCGCCTCTTTTATCATCAAAATCCCCTGGCGATAAATTGCCTTGTCTATTAAATGTACCCCTAATACCATATTGAACCAGTTCGGTACCGCCTGAAAGGGAAAGATTGATATTGGTGTAAGCGGCAAACTGACCAATTAATTCCTTCTGCCAATTGGTATTTGCCGTTTGGCTCCATGTTCCATTGACATCATAATTAGGATCATTAGGGGAAGTTGCAATATCGGGTACAGGGAGACCATCATTTTTGAAAGCCTCACGGCGCATATCCAGGTATTGCTGGGTACTCATCAATTCCAAAGTTTTTGGTGCCTGGGTAAAACCCTGGTTGATGTTCAGGCCGAGGGACATTTTTCCGGTCTGGCCTTTTTTGGTCGTAATCAGGATCACCCCGTTTCCGCCCCTGGAACCATAGATAGCTGTTGCATCGGCATCTTTTAATACGGAGATACTTGAAATATCATTTGGATTGATATAGTTTAACGGATTGCCTTGCGGACTGCTAGCGAACACGCCGTTCCCACCATTATTTCCAAGCGGATCCATCAATAATGTAGATTGAAAGGGAATCCCATCAATCACAAATAAGGGGTTATTGCCAACTAGATCGTTTAGTGAAGACCTGCCCCTGATCTGAATATTCAGCGGACCGTTGATTACCCCGCTGGTCTGAGTAATCTGGAGACCAGCCACTCTTCCCTGCAAGGCGAGCATAGGGTTTAATACTGGTTGCTTTTCAATGTCTTTAGCTGTTACTGTGACAGTGTTTCCTGTAGCCAGTTTCTGGGTTTCAGTATAATACCCTTTGTTAACTATTACCTCCTGCAATTCCCCTGCTACTGGCTTCATGCGAATGATACCCATTTCCGACTTCCCGGACAGCTCCACCTGTTCATACCCAATATAGGAGACCACAATTATTGCTTTCTCATCAACACTTGCCAGGTAAAAATTGCCTTCCGAATCTGATTGAGTACGTTTTACAGTTCCTTTAACACTCACGGTTGCCCCACGTAAAGAAGTACCCTGAGCATCGACTATACGTCCACGGATGTCAATCGATGCAAAAGCCCTCACCAGATTGTCCAGAAAGGATGAGGCCCTCCTGGTGATAATGATGTTTTTGCCGTCTAATTCGTAGACCAGGTTTTGATTGGTTAAGCTATTGCTGAGCACTTCTTCTATAGGTGTGTTAGTATAATTTGCATCAACTAATTTGCCGTCCTTGATAGTAGCGGCTGTATAGATGACTGCATAGCCCGTTTGTTTCCGGATTTCTTTGAAGAATTGTTCCAGAGTAATGTTGTTTTTTTTGAGCGTGAGTTTCTGTGCAAAAGAAGCTGCGCTCACCTGCATCATTATAGCAATCATTAAAACTGTGGTTAGTTTCATAATCAACAGGATTTTAGGTACGTGTTGATTTTTCCAACACGTTGGTTTAGTATATATTTTATACATTTGGTCTTCTGTTTAGAATTAAAAAATGGTTACAAGTCATTTGTAGATCTGATCAGTTTTTTTGATCAGGAGTGTTTGCAGCACTCCTGATTTTTTTTTACTGTCAGTTTCGTCGGATGGATCTAGGGGTCCTCTGCAGTGGTTTTCATTTTGTTTGGATTGGTTTATGGTTTAGTTGATTCTCTGGCTGATAATATTATTTCCTGCTGATGATGATACTTTTTTCTTCGACTTTCATATTTACGTTCGCGGCTTTACTAAGTACTCTTAGAAGTGCTGTGATGTTTTCAGACCGGGATACGCTTCCGCCGAATACTTCCTTTTTGAGTTCCTGTTGTTCGAATATAATTTCTACATTATACCAGCGGCTGATTTTGCGCATAGCAGTTTCCATCGTTTCATTATCAAATATGAAGAAGCCATTTCTCCAGGCCACAGCCTCTTCAGTGTCAACTTCTTTTATACTAATTCCCCCGCTTCCGCTATATGTGGCTTGTTGCCCGGGCATCAGTGTGCGGTCGTAGCTGTTGCGGTTGCCAATTGTGGAGACTTTTACACTTCCTTCTAAAAGGGTGGTTTTGATGCTGGCATCATCGTCATATGCTTTAATGTTGAACTGTGTTCCCAGTGCAGTGACTTCCTGTTTGCCTATAGTTACGATGAAGGGATGTTTTTTGTCTTTTGCTACCTGGAAATAAGCTTCACCGGATAAGGTGATGCTCCGGTTTTTGAGCTTTGCGAAACTAGTTGGGTATTTGATTTTAGAGGCAGCATTCAGCTCTACCATAGTGCCGTCTGGCAATCGCACCTGGTACGTTTCCCCTTTAGCTGTCGATAAAGTGTTGATGCTATTTGGATGAGTATCCGAACCGCGAATTTCGTAAACCAATTGTCCATCCGCTGTTTTTGTGATACTAATTCCAGCCTCATTGGCGAGCTCACCATTAGCGGCATCAGTTAGTCTGATTTGCTTACCAGACGCCAATGTCAAGGTAGCCCCTACTTTTCCAGGCGTAATATCCTGAACGATAATATCAGCAGGTTGATTAGCTGTTTTTCTATTATAATTAAAGAAGTAAACACCCAACACAACCAAAGCAACTGCAGCGACTACCGCCACAATACGAGGCCATAGTTTTACGCTACGGGAAGAAGAAACGAGCCGGGCTTCCAGCCGCTGCCAGACTTCTGACTTCGAACTATCCAGTTCAGATTCGGACACAACAGCTCTCTTCTTATTGTTGAGCTGAAAAAGCCAGAGCTTAGCCATACGCCCCTCCCGCTCATTATGGCTTCCGGCCGGCAGCTGTTCTAAAATATCCTTGATGTCCTTTTTTTCCATAAGGCTTTGTATGCTGATTTACACTATGGCAGATCAAATAGCCTCATTGGTGACTCCAGATAAAGAAAAAGTAAACTTAAATTAAAATAATTAATCAACAAACTGATTATCAGTAAGATAATTTTTAACAGAAATTATCTATTCAGGATGTAGAGTACAAAAACAGCGGGGCCTAAATTGTCCCTGAGCTTTCTGACCGCCCGCTTGAGATGCGTGTTCACCGTGTTTTCGGATATATTTAATTTGGCAGCGATTTCTTTTGCACTTAAATACCCTTTGAATTTAAGTTCGTAGACTTCACGCATCTTAGCGGGCATGGTCTTAATTTCCTGACTGATCATATCGGCAATGTCTTTTTCACGGATCAAATAATCGGTTTCGGCGCTGTCTACTTCAATAAAATAATCGCCCTGCTCAATGTATTTTTTAACGATGGCCTGATGGCTAAAAATGTTGAATACCTTGTTCAGTACGGATTTATACAAATAACTGGATAGCGAAGTCTTCAGAACAAAGTTTTGCCTGTGGTCAATCATCCACGCAAACACATCATGCACCACATCTTTGGCTTCATCAGTATTGCGGAGTTTGTTATAAGCAAAAAGGTAAAGCAGGTTATAATAGCGGTCATATATTTCCTTAAATGCAGCGTCATCTCCGGAGCCAAATAACTCCGAAAGTTCCGAATCACTGTATTTACTATAGTACTCCATTGATGATTTTCTTTGATATAAATCCACTAAATCGTGAGCAATGTAGAAATTATTTGGCATATACAACTCACCAAAGTTCACCATGCGTAAGGGTATAGCGGTTGCTCCAGAATTTTTTTGGTTTTTACTTTAACAGCGGGAACAGATTGGTAAATACAATGTAGAACTCTTGTCCATCACAAGTCAGATACACGTCGCAATAATAATCTCATTTGCAAATTATGACATCACTACCATTCTTAATTTTCTACGAAGTGTATTACAGTGTTTTAGAACACAAGAAAAGTGGATTCGAACACATACCGTGAATTAAATTGACTGAGCTTTGCAGCATCATTAAACGATAAAATAATATGAAAATAGTTTTGTCAGGTTCATTAGGGAATATCACCAAGCCGCTTTTGTTGCAATTGATTAAACAAGGACATCAAGTTACCGTAATCAGCAGTTCGGTCGCAAGGAAAGCAGAAATAGAGCAATTGGGAGCAAAGGCTGCGATCGGCGAAATAGAGGATGGCATTTTTCTAACCAACACTTTTAAAGGTCAGGACGCTGCCTACTGTATGATTCCCCCCTTTAATTTTTTCGGGGATCAGAATCTTAATTATCAGGAACAGGCATTGAAAATCAGTACAAATTATGTTCAGGCGATTCAAAATGCGGGCTTAAAAAAAGTAGTTCATTTGAGTAGTGTTGGTGCCGAAAAAGCAACTGGGGCAGGTGTCTTAGTTTTTCATTACATCGCGGAATGTGTTTTTAAACAACTTCCTTCTGACGTAACTGTTACCCATCTTCGCCCGGGATCTTTTGATTATAATTTGTATGCCTTTATGGATATGATTAAGGGCAAAGGGTTTTTGGGAGGTATTATCGGTAAATTACTCTACCTTAAACATTATGGTCTGAAAGGTCTTCTGAAAGGATATTCCGGAATAATATTATCAAATTATGGCGGAGCCGACAAAATAGCTTGGGTGTCGCCCATAGATATTGCAACCGCCATTGCTGAGGAAATGAACACTCAACAAAAAGGCAAAAAAGTAAGATATGTTGCCAGTGAAGTACTTACCTGTCAGGAAATAGCCTCTGTTTTTAGGAAATGCCATTGGAAAGCCATACTTGAAATGGGTGCTTATCAGCGATAAGCAAATGAGCGATGCCTTTATAAAAATAGGAGCATCAGACCAGATCGCCAAAGAATTTACAGAAATGAATGTTGCGATGCATAATGGTAGTTTGTTTGAAGATTACTTCAGGAACAGGCCAGACATTCTGGGCAGGGTAAAAATTAAAGATTTTGCAGCAGAATTTGCTATAAAATACAATGAGCAATGAGACATCTATTTCTAACAATTCTATTTCTTAATTTTTCAACAATGTTATTTTCACAATCAAAAGCCGATGATATTATTGGTATATGGTACAGTCCAATAAAGGAAGGCAATGTGCAGATATTTAAGAGCGGTAACAACTATTACGGCAAACTAGTCTATTTAAAACATTCTGTCGATAAGCAGGGAAAACCTCTTCTAGACGTCAATAATCCTGACAAAGAAAAACGGAAAATGCCTTTGGTAGGAATTTTTCTGTTAACAGAAATTACGTTCCATGAAAAGAAGAACAGCTGGAAAGGAAAGCTATATGATTATGATGGGGAAAATGGAAATACCTATGATTCTTATCTTACCATTACCAAAAACGGCAACCTCAATATCAAAGGCTTTTGGGGACTTTCTTTCTTCGGATTAAATCCCGGACTTACTTTAGAAAGAGTTGATCTGGAATAATCTTATATTTAAACCTTGTAATAAACTAACCGGAATGATTTTGCAGCAGCCCTACCGAATAAAAACTATCAAAGAATACCATAAAATACTTGGTGCAGGTAATCCTGAACATCCTATGATAAGTGTCATAGACCTTGCTCAAATAACACCTTACAAAAGCGAGGAAAGTATCAAGGTGATTTTTGATTTTTACATCATCTCACTAAAAAAGGTGGAGGTCGGAAATGTACGGTACGGCTATGGGCAGCAAAAGTATGATTTCGATGACGGCATCTTGTTCTTTATATCGCCTAATCAGATATTTTCATTCAAAGCGGATGATGATTTTAAGAGTGCAGGAAGTATGTTGCTCATTCATCCAGACTTTTTATGGGGTAATCCGTTAGCTAAAAACATCAAAAGATATGAGTTTTTCAATTATGCGATAAACGAAGCTCTTTTTGTTTCCGAAAAAGAAGAACTTGTCCTGAACAGTTTTATCAAAAATATTGAGCAGGAATATCATTCACACATTGATAAATTCAGTGAGTCTATCATCATCTCTCAAATTGAATCATTCCTCAATTATTCAAATCGATTTTATATGCGTCAGTTTCTTACACGTAAAATATCGGGAAGTCGGATCCTGGATAAATTGGAGAAGATTCTTGACGACTATTTCAATGATGACAAGGTTATCAATAAAGGATTACCGACCGTACAGTATATTGCTGGACTTCTCCATTGTTCTCCCAATTATTTGAGTGGAGTTTTGAAAACCCTTACCGGTCAGAATACCCAGCAGCATATTCACGAAAAGATCATCGAAAAGGCTAAAGAAAAACTTTCGACGACTACGCTAACTGTAGGCGAAATCGCTTTTGAACTAGGGTTCGAGTACCCACAGTCTTTCAGCAAATTGTTTAAAAGCAAGACCGATCTTTCTCCGGTCCAGTTCAGAGCTTCATTCAATTAATTTAAAATTATAAATTACCTGATGTTCAATTTGTAGCATTATTGAAGTTCAGAAATGAAAGCTTATTTTGTTTTGGACTGCTATATTTGCTGAGTGCGGTTTTTATGTTGACGATATACCTCACTTACTGTAGCAATGACCGTTGCAGCGATATCTGCCACGGTATATACAGGCTATATCGGCATCCTGTTTTTTACGGAAAGTTTTACCGGACTTCCTGATTATTACCTTTGGGCCATTCGCTAAGGTATCTTTTTATTTATCATTTATCCCTCATCTTATATCTCGGCAAATTAATATCCTGCTCCTGCGGATAAGGCGCCCTGTTAGTCATGCTCACATCTTCCTGGATATTCTTGTGCGCCGTAAACTGCTTTTCATCACCAGTTGAAAACCTTGGGTCAGGGATAAAAGGCATTTTTGCCATCTTCACAATCGTAATCGTTGGAAAATGATAGTCCACTTCCACATTTCCCAGTAACAAATAACAGCCGCCGCCCTGAAATGGATACTGTTTCAACGTATTGGTAAAGTGTGCCGTATCAAACATTTCACCATAGCTGTCTATCCAGGTGCCAAAATACATCGGCCCCATTTTAGTAGGAACATGCTTACGTGAAATCAGGTAAGCAATCATCTTCACCTGTTTTTTATGGTACAGAGGCAATTCCTTGGCCTGTACAGATCCCCGGTACTTGGTTTGCAGCAAATCAAAAGGGGAGCAGGATACCGGGAAGCTGAGCAACTCAATTTCATCAAAGGCATCTTCAAATACCGATCTTTCCAGTGTGGGCAGTTTATATTCTTTCACGGGTTCCTGGATCAGCATCAGGTTCCTGTTCTCGGGTTTGAAATTCACAAGGATCAGCCTGGCGATGACCAGCAGCTGGTTCTTGGTTTTCCCGGTGAAACGAAATGCGCCGATAAATATCAGGATTTGTATCCCTTCAATGCCGATAGGAATGCGGTTAATGAAATCCTCCATCGATTTATAATTTCCATTCCTTTCGCGTTCGGCAACAATTTCCAGTGCAACCTTGCCTTGCAAACCGTCTAAGTGCATAAAACCCAGGAAAACTTCAATACCATACAAAGTAGTAGTATACTCACTTTTATTGACACAGGGGTTCTGGATATGTGCACCAGACATCCTGGCTTCATGGACATAAACTTCGGTTCGGTAAAAGCCGCCCATGTTGTTGATCACGGCGACCATAAACTCTATGGGGTAATGCACTTTCAGGTACAAACTCTGGTAACTCTCCACGGCATAGGATGCGGAATGCGCTTTACAAAAAGAATAGCCGGCAAAGGACTCAATTTGCCGGTAAATCTCTTCGCTCAGTTTCATGGGATGACCCTGCTGCGCACAGCTTTCGAAAAAGTGTTCTTTCACTTTCTGCAATGCTTCCTTAGAACGGCCTTTTCCGCTCATCGCCCTGCGCAGGATATCCCCGTCGGCAGCGGGCAATCCACCATAATGCAGTGCAATTTTGATCACATCTTCCTGGTATACCATGATGCCATAGGTTTCCCCGAGCTGTTCTTTAAATACCTCATGGAAATACTCAAAGCGATCGGGATAGTTATGCCTGAAGATATATTCTTTCATCATCCCGCTCTGCGCTACACCGGGCCGGATGATCGAAGAGGCGGCCACCAGGATCTTGTAGTCATTGCATTTGAGTCGCCGTAGCAAACCGCGCATGGCCGGACTTTCAATATAAAAGCAGCCAATGGTTTTTCCTCTTTCCAGGAATACGTTACAGGCAGCTTCGTTTTTGGAAATGGCATTGTCCCGGATGTCTACCTTTACACCGCGGTTCATCTCAATGAGCTTTACGCTTTCGTCGATATGACCTATGCCACGCTGACTGAGGATATCAAACTTCTCAAAACCGATCTCTTCGGCCACATGCATATCAAACTGCACGATAGGGAAGCCCTTGGGCGGCATTTCCAGCGTAGTGAAGTTAGTGATCGGTTCTTCGGAAATAATGATGCCACAGGCATGCATACTGCGCTGGTTGGGATACTTCTCCATCATCTCTCCATATTTATGTACCTGCTGTACAATGGAGTTTTTATCGTGAAGGTTCATGGGATTGATGGTCAGCGTATCGAGTTCCTCTTTGGGCAGCCCGAATACCTTGCCCACCTCCCTTAAGATGGATTTGTATTTAAATTCTACGTTTGTACCACAAAAAGCGACATGTTCTTTCCCGTAGCGGTTAAAGATATATTCCAGGATGGTATCCCTTTCTTTCCAGCTCCAGTCGATATCGAAATCGGGGGGACTCTTGCGGTTCAGGTTCAGGAAGCGTTCAAAGTACAGATCGAGTTCCAGCGGACAAATGGCGGTAATGCCCAGGCAATAGCTCACAATACTGTTTGCCCCGCTGCCCCTGCCGATATGCAGGAAGCCCATGCTGTTGCTGTAGCGGATAATGTCCCAGGTGATCAGGAAATAACCGCTGAATTCCAGCTCATCAATCACCTTGAGTTCTTTTTCCACCCTGGCTGATGCTTCTGTATGGTTTTTTCCATATTTCTTCAGCAAGCCCTGCCTGGCCAGACTGGAGAGCAGCTCCATATCGCTTTTTTTGTTATTGGTATAATATTTCCGGTTTCTGGGTACGCCAAATTCAAACTCGAAATTACAGTCGGCAATGACGGCTTCTGTATTGCGCAGAATCTGCGGGTAATCCTGGTACAGAGCCTTCAGTTTCTCCAGAGGCTGCATAAACTCAGACTTTTTACAGTAATCGTCTTCACCCAGTTTGGATAAAAGCTGGTTCCGGTCTATGGCCCGCAGAATCCGGTGCAGACTATATTCCTTTTTGGTGCGGTAGGTAACCGGCTGCAAAACCACCATTTTGTTGAGATAGCCCTGCCATTTTTGATGGAACAGACCGGGCAGCTGCTCAGGACGTACGCCGATAAACTCATGAGCTTTCAAACTGGCAGGGATGTTTTCCATAGGGTAGATCACTATTACATGTTCGAAGTCCGGCGCCTGCAGCGGGAGCGGAGTACCTTCAAAATTATGATGGGTGAGCAGCCGGTTCATTTCGCCCAGACCGGCCTTGTTTTTCGCCAGACCGATAAAATGCAGCCGGTGGTCATACCTGAATTCCATGCCTACCAGTGGTTTAATACCCTTATCCCGGCAGGCCTTGATAAATTCATAGATGCCCGTAACGGTATTGATATCGGTCAGCGCCAGGGTGCTGAGTTTATATTCACTAGCCTGCTCCACCAGTTCGGACAGGGGGATCGTGCCATAGCGAAGGCTGTGGAAGGAATGACAGTTCAGGTACATATTGAAACGTTTTAGTTTTTGGATCTTTTTTTCAATACTGCACCGGCACAACGTGCCACAGCGTCTGCGCCGAAACGCAGCTTCATTTTGTCCATTGCCTGGTAAAGCGCCATGATTTCCACCGTATCTTCAAACAGGTTGATCTGATGGGTGCCGCGCACCAGCCCGCTCAGCTGTATGCCGATCAGGCGAAGCCGCATCCTCCGCTGGTAGAGTTTCTCAAACAGCTCGCTGACTACCCGGTTCAGCGTATGGTCGGCAGAAGTATAAGGGATTTTACATTGTTTGGTTTCGGTATCAAAATTGGCGTACCTGATTTTCACGGTTACGGTAGAAGTGAGCCAGTTTTCTGAGCGGAGCTGAAAGGCCAGTTTCTCTACCATGCCCACCATTAATGATTTGAGTTTCGGGATATCTATGGTATCCTGATCAAAGGTATGCTCTTTGGAGATGGACTTTCTTTCGGTATAAGGTTCTACAGGATGGTTGTCTATCCCGTTCGCTTTTTTCCATAACTCCAGTCCGTTTTTACCGATCATCTGCTGCAATACTTCTGCCGGCATTTCAGAGAGGGTCTGGATATTGCGGATGCCAATGCGGGACAATAAATTGAAGGTCACTTCCCCCAGCATCGGGATCTTGCGTATAGAGAGCGGGTTTAAAAAGGAGCGCACCATCGGCTGCGGAATTTCGAGGTTGCGTTTTTGTTTGCTCTCGCCGGTGCCGATCTTGGAAACGGTTTTGTTCACGGACAGGGCAAAGCTGATGGGCAGGCCTGTTTCTTTGGTGATGGAGGCGGACAATTCAGTTGTCCAATTGTAGGCACCAAAGAACTGATCCATACCGGTGATGTCGAGATAAAACTCATCAATACTGGCTTTCTCCATTACCGGGGCTTTTTCCTGAATCACCGAGGTAACGGTATGGGATAACCTGGAATAGAGTTCCATATCTCCCTTGATGATTTTGGCCTGTGGACAAAGGTTCATGGCCATCTTGATAGGCATGGCTGAGCGTACGCCAAAATATCTTGCCTCATAGGAGCAGGAGGCCACCACGCCCCGGTCGCCACCCCCAATAATCAGCGGTATCCCATTCAGCTGCGAATTGGTTAACCTTTCACACGACACAAAAAAGGTGTCTAAATCCATATGCACTATCGCTCTCTCCATAAATAATATGCTAAATTATTTAGCAAAATTAATGGGTGTTATGACTTTTTTATTATTTTTGGTGCTATAAATATTAGCAATGTCACTCCTTTCAGAAAACTTACGGTATTTGAGAGCACAAAAAAAGTGCGCCCAGCAGCAGGTAGCCAATGATTTAATCATTAGCAGGGGACGATATAGCAAGTATGAAGACGGAAAATCTGAACCCCCGCTGGAGATTTTAAAACGGATTTCGGGGTATTATCATGTGAGTATAGACCTGATGGTTTCTGTTGATCTGAGGAAAATTCATATGCATGATTTAGCGGCCTTGGAGGAAAACAGGATGCTGCTAACGGAGTTGCTGAATCTCCATAAATAGGATTTATTGAACATCATGATCCTGTGGATTTAATGTTCTTAGTGACACCAAATAATCCTCTGTCAGATTTGGGTTAGCGTCACAATAAAGACTAGCAGACAGCAGCATTAAGGCTCTTCTTTTATTTACTTTTCTGCATAAAATCTGGACTTCGATAAAAACTCTTCCACAGAAAAGGGGGCGGGACATCTATTTGACAGAACTTTTTAAAGTTTCTATGTTATCTTCTCCCCATTGTCCCATCGAATTAATTACCGGCATCAGAGATTGTCCTAAATCTGTCAACTGATATTCGACACGTGGTACGGTTTCGTTATAAACCTTTTTTTTTATTAAGTTATGCATCAACATTTCCCCGAGCTGGGCGTCCAGAACACGACGTGTGGCTTGAGGGATACTGCGCGAAATTTCGCCAGGGCGTGTAATTCCATCATTTATCCGTATAAGCAGTGCTATTTTCCACCTGCCATGGAGGATTTTCCGTATATATTCATGCCCACAATCGAGAAGCGGAATCTTACGTATATATTGAGTTGCCATATGTCAAAAATAAGCAATATTCATTTTACTTCAGACATAGATAAATTTATCGGGGGTTGTGCTTGCCAGTATGCTTCCCCAACTTTGTAGAAAAAAAAATGAACTATAAAGGAAAGAAAATGAGAAGCTGGCAGATGGATGCCATAGGACAAGATCAGCTTGAACTACGGGATGTAGATATACCGCAGGCAGGACAGGGAGAAGTTTTGGTGAAAGTTGCTGCTGTTGCTCTAAATTACCGCGACAAAATGATCATCGAAACCGGACGTGGCCTTGCGCTTAATTTCCCTTTTACCCCCGGCTCCGATTTGGCAGGAACGGTAGTTGCACTCGGCTATGGTGTCACCAGTCTAGTTATCGGTGACCGAGTAATTTCTACAGCGTCACCAGATTGGATTGATGGTATAAGGCCCGGTAACGCCCGATCACCATTTTACCGCACACTTGGCGGTTATTATCTAGGAGTGTTGTCAGAGTATATCGTGTTACCCGAAGCATGGTTTGTCAAAGCTCCTTCGAGCCTCAACAACGCACAGGCCAGTACTCTGCCAGTTGCGGGACTGACAGCTTGGTTTGCACTTGCAGAACGGGCACATGTCTGCGCAGGTGATACCGTATTGATCCCGAGCACAGGTGGAGTCGCCTTATTTGGTCTGCAGATTGCTAAAGCGCATGGGGCAGAAACGATAGTCTGCGGCAGTGCTAAAAATGAGAAACGGACAAAAGAACTGGGTGCAGATCATTATGTAAATAAGGATAGGGACGACTGGATGGAAGTAGTACTTAATATTACTAATGACCGCGGGGTTGATGTGGTTCTGGAAGTTATAGGTGGTGCAAATTTGGGAAGGTCTGTAGAACTAACTGCCGTTGGTGGACGCATATGCCAAATCGGTGCTTTGGATGGTTTCGATTTACTTGCTCCTGCAATGCCTTTAATGCTTAAAGATATTACGATACATGGTATCGGTACAGGTTCACGTCGGGGTCTGGAGAATTTAATTCGTGCAGTAGACCGGACGGGACTGAAGCCCGTGATCGAAACCACCTATTTGCTTGCTGACCTACCTTTAGCGCTCGATCATTTAGCCAAAGGTGCATTTGGCAAAATAGTTATCGAACTGGAATAAACTTGTAGTTTGAAAATGCTGCTGCAGCTTTGCCTAATAAAACTGCAGCAGTGTTTTAATGAAATCCTAGATAGATACTGAGCCAGGTGTTGGTTCAAGGTGTTCGAGGATCTTAATTATCTTTTGTGCATGATGTTTAGCGTTTCTTTTAACTTTCTCTTCCGTAAAAGCTTCTACATTAAGCGATGCGCCAAAGAAACAGACCGGCTCTATGTAATTCATTTGAGCATAAATTGCGGTATGTTCCAAGCTTTTACAAAACTCATAAATCCGCATATGGTGTTTACCTGATAGCTGATATTCCTTCTCCGCAGCACCGACTGTGAAACTGGGGATAATAGTCTTACCTTTTAGCTTATCACCTTGTGACCCGTAGGCGAACTGGTATGCGAAAACCTCATCGATCCAGTGCTTCAAGATTGCCGGTAAATTGAGCCAGTAAAAAGGATACTGAAGGAGTATCGTATCATGACGGAGTAGTGCCTCCTGTTCCGCCTGAACATCAATCCTGTAATCAGGATATAGACGGTGTATATCTCTTACTTCGTGATGCTGATTACTGCTTTGCAGTTCTTCTATGATCGTTTTATTAGCTAAGGAACTATTATAACGCGGATGTGCTAAAATGATTAATGCCATACTATATAAATTATAGTTGCAAAACTATTGATGGCTAAATACATTTGCAATAACTATCAATTATGATAGGTGGAAATATTATGAACTATCTCAAGTTAAATGACAAGATATATCCATGTGGCGTAAGCCTGGCCATGGATTTACTCGGCGGGAAGTGGAAAGCTGTTATCCTTTATTTTCTAAAAGATGGCGAGAAAAGATATAATGAACTGCGTAAAGAGATAACAACGATTACCGAAATGACATTAAGTCTGCAGCTAAGACAAATGGAGCATGACGGTTTGATTTCCAGAACGGTGCATGGTGATAAGCCACCGGTCAAAGTAATTTATCGATTGACCGACCTCGGTAAGACGACTATTCCCATGCTGCTTGCCGTGAACGATTGGGGGAAGCGACTCGCCAAAGAAAGCGGTGAGATTTTAGGTAACCTGCAAGTTTAAAATTCTGAGCAATGTTGTTCTAACAAACTCGTCAAGAACTGCCTAACTTCATTGCTACTTATTTGTTATCATGCAAAGCTCGGGAGCGGCAAGCAAGCAAGCGTTTGTAGACCAAAATCCTATTGTTGTAGCCATAATGGAATACTTTTTATTAAGGCAGCAACTCGGGCAAGGCACCTGGATCTCATCCTTCTTTTAAGTTGCTGCCGGTAAAATGATATTAAGCTTGTGTGTACCTGTTTTTGAACTCCTCCGCAAACTGTTCCAGCTTAACCTTTCCTATCACATTGCAGTCTGTGCTGAAAAAGTCGTTCATGATAAGGCCATTTTGCACGCCCTGGCCCATTTCTATAATAAGGCCAACTAACTCCGCCGACATACCGGCAGAGCGCATGCCTTGATTTAGCTGCTCGTCAGGTATTGCTGTCCATGTAAGTTCCGGGTGGCCTATAGCTTTGCCGAACAATGCAGCAAGCTGATCACCTGTTGCCACGTCGCTCACCACATATTTCACTTCAAAACCATCCCCTTTAGCCTGCAGCGCTTCAGCTATTGCCGAAGCCAGATCATCGGGGTGCGTTAACGCCAGCCTGATATCTCCGCTGTAATTATTACCGAATACGTTCCGGCTTTTGATCTGCGGAATGTCCCTCAGAAAATTAACATAGAAAAATCCTGAGCGAATGACGGTTACATCAACACCATTAAGCTGGCGGAAGATATTTTCAACCCGGTGAACGCCTTGTATCGGGCCGTTGCCTGACGCTGCATCTGCACCCACGCTGCTTAACAACACTACCCGGTTGATGCCTGCTGCTTTGACAGCATCAGCATAAGCCTGACCAGCATCTGCGATGTTTTGTATAAAGTTACTGGTGCCTATGGATGGCGGCATCATGGTGTACACGGCATCAGCACCGCTGAATGCCCGGGTCAGAAACAATGCGTCGCTGATGGAACCTACGGCAGCTTTAGCGCCTAATGCTTCAATATCGCTTATTTTGTCATCCTTGGTAGTGATGACGGTGACTTCATGACCTGCTGCGATAAGTTGTTTTACTAATGGTTGGGCTATATTTCCTAATGAGCCTGTTGTGGTGATTTTCATGGTGATGTATGTTTAAAAGTTAATGATTAGTTCAATTCCGGGTAATCGGTGTAGCCCTGTTCGCCGGGCGTATATAACGTGTTATAGTCCGGCTCGTTTAAGGGTTCGTTTTTTTCTATCCTCCTCATGAAATCGGGGTTGGCCAAAAAGCTTCTTCCGAAGGCCACCAGGTCGGCCGGTCCATCCTGTAACATTGTCTCAGCTGTTTCGGCGGTGAGGCCGTTACAATAAATAATGGTGTTTGTAAAAGCTTCGCGAATAGCGTTATGTGTCTTTTGCGGGATACCAGGGTTGTTAGAGATGTGCAGGTATGCAATACCCAGTCGGTTTAATTCCTGGGCCAGGTAAACATAAGTATCGTGCACTTCGCTTTCTTCGTATGAGAGCATGCCGTTAGTTGTGAGAAATGGCGACAAGCGAATACCAACCTTATTGGCACCGATCATTTTCGAGGTCTTTTGTACTATCTCCAATATTATCCGGCTTCGGTTCTTTATAGAACCTCCATAGTTGTCTGTCCGGTTATTTGCGTGCGGGTTCAGCGATTGCTCCAGCAGGTAACCATGTGCACCATGCAGTTCCACGCCGTCAAAACCGGCGTCGATGGCATTTTCTGCAGCGCGAACATGATCGTCAATGATGCGTTGTATACCATGAGTATCCAACGTTTTAGGCGCCGAATATTCATACATACCCGTTTCGGTGTAGATCTCACCAGCAGCTTGGCTATCTGACAAGCCGACCACCTGGTAACCTTCAGGTAAGTTGCTGCTGTGTGCCACGCGACCGGTGTGCATCAGTTGCAAAAATATTTTAGAACCACTCTCGTGTACAGCGTTGGTCACCAGCTTCCAGCCTGCTACCTGTGCATCCGAGAAAATACCTGGAATACGTGGATAACCTAAACCTTCCGGGCTGGGCGAGGTACCTTCGGTAACAATAAGCCCGGCACCGGACCGCTGCTTATAGTAAGTGGCCATTAATTTATTGGGGATGTTATCGATGGCGCGGCTACGGGTCATGGGAGCCATCACCACATGATTCTTTAATTTTAAGGTGCCCTTGTTATACGGCTGAAATAACTTTTTCATTTTGGAGTGTTTTTGTTTACACTACAAAGTTGCCGCTAACTGCCGCCTGATAATAGCAGCAAAAGACAGAAAAACAGTCCTATCTGGCAGAACCGTATTTTTTGGGCTTTAGTCCGTAATGCCTTTCGAACAAACGGCTGAAGTGACTAAGATTGGTAAAGCCTAATTCATAACCAACTTCGGCAACGGATCGCTTGCCCTGTTTGAGCATAAAAGCCGCTTCCTCCATGCGCGCCTGTTGAAAATAATTATAGATGGTATCGCCAAAGGCTTGTTTAAAAAGTTGTTTCAGTTTGGTTTCGCTCATGGCGGCGATCCCGGCTAACTCAGACAGCACAGGCGGCGTGCTCAGATCGCTCAACACCTCGTTACGGATATGCAGCAACCTGGCAGCATCGGCACTGTTGATGTTCTGATGCGGTATGCTTTCGCGTTTCGATAACCTTTCAAATAGCAGGTAGAGCAGTTCCTGCACCTTGATGTGCATATAAAAATAGCTCAGGCCATTTTTCATTTCTACCACGCCTAAATTCTTCTGCAGCAGACGAATATCTGCCGTCATCTTTTCCAGGAAAAGAAACGAATTACCACTGCCTGTAATGGTTTCAATAGTGGTGTTCTGTTCTTTTAGTGCAATCAGGTTTTTTAAGTATGCTGGAGAGATAGCAATAACCATGTAATGGATCATGTAACCTGCCGGAAAGCGGATGGTAGAATTGAGATCGTTGGAGGTAACCTGAATAGCCGATTCGTCCTGCTCGGAAAACTGGATATGCGGATCGGTACCGTACGTGATACCCAGCGGCTGTTCATTGCTGTAAAAGAAGATGGTGATCAATTCATTTCCTTGGCCGGAAGCATTACGCTTGATGATAAGGTCTTCCTTCAGTAAATAATGGTGCAGGGTTACTTTAAACTCCGGCCCAAACGAAAGTTTGCGAATAGATCCATCCCCTAATTGCAGGGGAATAACCATCATATCACTCTCTACCGTTGCGCCGATATGCCGCGCGAAGTAAGTCATGAAGTCGAAATCCGGTGCGGCGTTGAAGCTGAAGATCAATGCGGGTATAGTTTGCCTTAAAAATACAAATTAAAATCGATATTGCTCATCACTGTAACCTGGCTACTCTATCAAAGGCCATCATGCTTTTAAAGCGTACAATTAGCTGTGATTTACAAACACCATAATATCGGCATGATGCTTTTCATCAGCTTTCAGGTAAAGTAAATACAGGAAAATAAAATCAGCGTAAAGGGATTTCAGGAAATTAAATAAAATGACAAGTAAAAACAGAAATAATAGAACGTTATAGTCCCAATGTTGTCAAGTAAAACAAGGATAAGACAAGTAGTGGGTAACAAGGGAGACTGACCTGCATGACTGCGCGTATACAGCGCATAAACTGCGCATCTACTCCGCCTTTTTCAGCTAGTTAAAAAAGGCGGAGTAGATGCGCAGTATACGTGGTATATATGCGGTATTATTCAGTTCCTGCTCCCTTCCTGATCAGGCTTCATGCCATCCTTTTTCCCTGATTGTTAAGTATATATTGTCATCTCTGTCCGTCAAAACCGGCCATTACCGGACATCGGTAAATCCTGCTCGCAGAATGCTTCATTTAATGTTTTTCTTGGATTACATTCGCCTCCATAAAAAAATAAAATTATGGGAAAATTTAATGGAAAACATTTTACCGGACCGGTAGGACCGGTGATCTTCAGGAAAAGAAAAGGTAAGCAAGTTGTCTGTGCCAAACCACTTCCGGGAACAATGAAGCAGACAGAAAACACAAAGAAGGCTTCCGGAACCTTTGGTATGGCCAGCTTGATGGTAAAGCACATCAAGGAGGGCTATGGTGAAGAGATCATGGGCTATCATGACGGGACGCTGCACAACAGGCTGATGACAAGTATCAATCCGGTTCTTTCGCAATGCAGGGATCTGTCTACGATGAGCTATACTTTTGGAGTTGACAGTTTCAACCGGCTGAACGGATTGAACTTCAATGTGGAATCACCTCTGCATAAATATCTGGGTTTCAATCCCGGGATTATGCTGGAAGGGAATAGCCTGCGGGTGGAATTTCCTTCGGCCAATGCGAAAAAGAATATCAAATTTATCCGGAGCAGCAATGCCTGTCACCTCACCATGAGTTTGCTGCTGTTTAATCTAAAAGACGGTAAGCGGTTAAATGAACCGCTGAATCAAATGGTCATCCTGGCTAAAAAAGAACAGGAACAGCTGGGTGGTCAGGAATTTACTTTCACAGTTCCGGATGGTTGCCTTTGCCTGCTGAGTATATTTCTGAAATACTACGATTACCAGCATCTGCTGAATAATCCGCTGATGAGCCCAGGCGCCATCTGTTTTGCACAGCTGGTACCTGGTGATTTTGAGGTTGAAGATCTGAATGTTTGGAGGAGTATGGGACAGCAATTCAGTTGATTAAAAAAAATGATCAGGACATTTATGGACATATCGGAGACAAAGCCAGCCATTAGTGGACATGCACCTGAAAACGTTTTTTTTTCTGGAATTTGCCTCCTACTTTCGTTCAACGTTTAAGCTTAGCGCTGATCTTAAACAGTAATTAACAGAATTATTAACAATTTAAATCTTAAAAAAATGGGAAAAGTAAAAAGTGGGGTAATCGGTAAAGTTACCGGAAGTGTAGGCCCCGTAGTGTTTAGTGTGGTGAATGGCCAGCAAGTGGTTAAAGAACAACCAACAAAATCAACCAAGCCGGCTACGCAAAGCCAGATTGATGTGAGAGAAATCTTCAGGTTAACAACAGAAGCCATGAATAATTTTGCTGAAGTGATCAATACCGGTTACAAGATTCATAAACAATCCAGTACTCCTGTTAACACTGCAGTGAAATATCACATTAAAAATGCGATAACAGGAATTTCACCAGATTTTGCTCTTGATTTCACAAAAGTGAGGCTAAGTAATGGTGCAGAGGATAGTGATAATGATGTTCAGGTACAAGCGGCAGACGCAGGTGCGATGATGAACATTACCTGGAGTCCTGAAGTAACTGGCTCGCAAAAACAGCGTGATCTGAGGAATACCGACCTGGCTTGCATCGTCTTCTATCATATTGCAAAGGGGCGTTATACCTCGAGCATAGGTGAGGTAAAGCGTGGAATAGGAAAGTTAGACATGAAAGTGCCGAACAGTTTTGCTGGCAGTCCCATGCATGCCTGGATATTTTTCGCATCCGAAGATGGTACAAAGTCATTCAGGAGTGAATACCTAGGTACCTATACAGCCAAGCTATAGGTAGTATCATTTAAGATTGTCCGGCAGTTCGCCATTGCTGCCGGGCATCTTTAAACTCAAGTAATTAACAGATTTCTAATATTTTAATAATTAATGTGATGAACGCAAATGTCATAAAACTGCCCAAAATTAAGGGCTTAAGCTATCTCAATAATAGGATAGTAAAAACATGCGGCAGGGCTCTCAGGAATTTCGAACCTATGTTCTTATTTCTTTCTTTGCTGATTGTCTGGTCTGTAATGCCCCGGTGGCTGCAGATGGAAGCAGAAGCTGCAAGTATCAATCAGAGCATCTGGCTCCTCATAGTAGTAAGCATGATTACCTTTTTGGCGATCTGCGCAATAACCTGGTGGTTAACGCAGCAATTTTGGCTAAGGCTCGGCCTGCCGCAAATTCAACAGATGGTTTCACAATTTAACACTTTAACATCATGGCAGCAACTCAGCTTGTTTTCGCTATATTTTGTTTCGGTATTGCTGGCAGCCTTAGGATGCCTGATCGCAATCTGTTAGATGTACGATCCCGGATTATTGTAACTGCAGCAAAGGAGGTCGGCGTAAGGGAAAAAACCGGTCAGAATGACGGCAAAGCGATTGCGGAATACCTGCGAAGTGTAGGACTTAACCGGCCTGAACCTTATTGTGCTGCTTTTGTCTGCTGGGTATTCCAAAAAGAAGGATTGAGCAAACCCAGGTCTGGCTGGTCGCCGGATCTCTTTCCGCAATCACGTTTAGCGCGCTCTGCTTTGCCGGGGAACGTCATCGGCATCTACTTCCCTCAGCTAAAAAGGATTGCACATGCAGGACTGATCGAAAAAGTTGACGGTTCCTGGATTTCCACTATTGAGGCCAATACAAATGTGAGTGGCAGCAGGGAAGGAGATGGAGTATACAGGAAAAAACGACATTTCCGGACGATTTACCGAATAGCAGACTGGATAGATTTAGGAGGGCATTAAGATGAAGAAAAAAAATATGTGCCTGTTAGCTGCATTGCTGTTTTGCAGCTGCGGGGTGCTGAATGACAAACACGTCAGCAGGAACTTATCAGCTTCCAGTTTTGAAAATGCAACTGATCTTAAGCGTAAAACGGTTACAGACAAGACTGATCATTCCATAAGATTAGTGGCTGAAGATGATTCTTTACATCAATCCTGGGATATTCAGTTGTGGCCCAAAGGGAAATTCACCTTTTCTCCTGACCGGGGTTTTGAGGGAGAGGCGGAGCAGGTGTTGATAAAGGGCGATCTGAAAGGGAGTAGTAAATTCAGAGCGCGTGATGTCAAAAATAAGCACCAGAAAAGTAATTCCGAAAGTGAATTTCGACAGAACCAAAAGCAAAAACAGGCGTCAAAAAAGGTAGACCGGTCCAGCAGTATAAATAGCACAGCTTTGATAGTACTGGGATTTATCGTCATAATTTGTTTCTTAACCCTAATTCAGAAAAAATACAATTGGCTGAAAATTAGATGATTGTTTATTTCTGATTTTTAAATAAAAGATTTGGTATACACACTGAATTTTCGACGAATGAGAAACGAACTGCCCGAATTTTCTCAAAAATGCACATTTGTATTTGGTTTTAAGGATGAAGAGCAAATTCGCGGTTTACCATAAGTTTATATGATTGCAACAGGAAAAGTGTTATTAACAGAATTCAATTTGACATTACATTTTTGGTACTTAAATTTGATTATTAGATAATAATTTTGAAGTTATGAACAAATTATGGTTAGATGTTTTTGCAGTTGTGGTAGCTCCGGGAGAAAATGTTATAGATATACTTGTGATGAGAATCAAGAATTTGCTAAACACTAATAAGAGTGTGATACGTGAAAAACTCCCTACACAAAGAGAGATTGTAGCGGAAACACAACATTCTGAAGCCATTATCCGTCACGTTGCGAAAACGCTCAAGACCATGCGGATTATAGAGGCCAGGAGTGGAGGAGGAACCTATTTTGTCAATAGAAAAGCCAGAAATCAAAAAACGTTAAAGAATGAGCAGCGTGAATCTGGTTCCAGCTACGATGTTGATGAAGTGCAGTTGGGAGAAGAAGTACTTTTACAATCTGCAACCGCTGTCAGCAATTTTCGGAAGAAATGGAATGCCGCGACGAAAAAAAATAGTACACTGAGTCCTGAACAACTAAGGGTTAAGATTATTCCGGAGGTAATCACGCATACCAGGCAAAAGTTAAGTTATAGCCTTGGAATTGATTACAGTGATAGCCAGATTTATTATTCTTCTGGCTATCAATCAACGTTATACTGCACGTTTATGGCGCTTTTAAACAACCGCAAGAAAATAATTGTAACGCTTGGGATGATTAACGAAACGGCAGTGAAAACAATTTTTGACGTCAGGCCTGGAAGTCATGTTTTGAGCTATGATGCTGCCGGAAAGGATTTGGATAAACTGGAGGTGATGTGTTTTAAACAGCTGGTAGGCATCGTTTATATCAGTTCAAGAAGAGTTGCTCCAGTTAACTATGAGATTGACGCGGAAAGGGCCGCAAGGATTCACGCACTTCGGGATACCTATAAATTTGTCATTGTTGAAGATGACAGGGACGTATCTTACTTCCAGTCGTCAGAAAATCTATTGATGAGTACAACTACCAGTAAATATGAATCCCTGGTTTATCTGCGTCCTTACTCTTCTTTTCTGCCGTTTATTAACGACTTAAATTTGTTATGCGGGCCGGCTAAACTAATCAGGAAGATAAGAGATAAATTTCGGGTGTCGGGCAAAGATATTTCAGCCGCTGTATCGCTTTCTTTAAATGAACTGCTGGGTAAAGAACTGTTCTTTAAGTCCGAAACAATAGTACTGAATAAGATAGCGGATATCATGGTCAGAGTAAGGGAAAACTTAAGTAAATCGGGAATTTGGACAGCGGAAAGTATTGCTGCAGGTTCAGCTTGTTTCCTCCGTCTGCAACCTAAATATGGTCACATCCCCCCTGATGGTTACAGCCACTTCAAAAGGGAGCGTATCCGGATCATTGCAGCTGCTGCTTATGCTGGCGATGAAACGGCCCTGGAAGGAATATTAATCAGTCTGGTAGCATCAATAGACGGTGAGTGCCTGGATAGAGACCTGAATAAATTCAACGAAGCTGCACGCAGAATCATCTGCTAACCGGATTTTATAAAAAGATAATTAATGCTGTCCTGACCAGGTGTGCCGGGATTGCGATCGTAAACCCTAAACCTAAATATTATGAATGATTCAAATGACAAATTTATCGTAGTTATCCAGATCCTGGGTCAGATGCTGTCCTTAATGGAAGAAAAAAACAACTTGTTGAAGAAGAAGGAACTGTTGTCTCCGGCGGATGTGATGGTCTTATTCAACCGTTCAGCCCGTACCATTAGTAGATGGACTAAAAAAGGAATATTAAAAAGTGTAGAAATCAATGGCACGTTACACTACAGGTGGGATGACGTATATCCCTTGATTGAACTCAAAAACATTTGATATGGCCAGCACACAATATAATACCAAAGATATTGGTCCAATAGTGGCTCGTACAATTGATGTAGCATTAGGGGGGCTGATACTGCATGTGTTTCAGCTGGGCTTACATGGGCAGTTCAAAGATCTGTTATACCTGATCGTAAATGATACAGTAGATGAAGTTACCTGGGAATTAATCAGTCTTTTAGAAGATGACGTTTCTGAATCCTATAAAATCGCGATAGAGGAGTGCCAGGAAAGCATGGCAGAAATAGAAGAACTATATAATTTGAATGGAGCAGCCGGTAAAAGAATCATTAGTATAGCAGACAAATTTTGCTATCATCTGACCAGACTATATATTCCTAATGATTGCAGGGAAGATGCTTTATACTTTCTTTCTGAATATACCAGCACCACGATTGATATTTTGAACTGGTTATGTTTATTGATAGTAAACGAGCGGCTGGATGTAGATTTCCTGAATAACCGGCCTGATCATTTTACCTATGCTGATCTTACTCATATATGTCAGCGTTATCCTCATCAGCCCGTCCTCAAATTTATCTTAAGAGCTGGCCGGCAATTGGAGCGGAGTAATCATGTTGCCCTCGCTGCATTGAAAAAAACAAATAACTAAATATCAAACCTAAACAATTTATCAATGAGAACAACGACTAAAAGAAAAATGACCGGAGATGCCTATCGTCATCACAGAAAAAAATGGTTGTATATCAAACGCTTCCTGCGTAGAATCGAACAGATGATCATGATCGGATTTAAAGATTTCTCCGAACAGCTAAGTGAGACGCAGCGATTTAATCAGACAATGAAAGCGAATCGGGAAATATTAGGTGGCGTTTCTCCCAAATTCTATATACTTTATAGTAATGTATTTGTGAGTATAGGCGCATTGCCGGCACCGCTGAACCCTTTTGTCAGGTATATTTCCCCAAGGATCG
This sequence comes from Pedobacter sp. MR2016-24, assembly GCF_026239655.1. GTDB lineage: Bacteria > Bacteroidota > Bacteroidia > Sphingobacteriales > Sphingobacteriaceae > Pedobacter. The sequence continues at coordinate 716,763 of NZ_JAPIVO010000002.1, forward strand.
TGGAGGTGAAATGGGAGAATGCCGATATTGAGCCTACAGGTAAAAAAATGATCTATGTATTCAAATACAATGCTACCAGAAAACTTCCGGCTATTTATGTTGTTGAAGCAGATGAACCTGTGCAAATGATGGACATCAGGTTTCCCGAAGAAGAGTATGGAGATGAAGTTCATTTCTGGCTCACATTTGTCTGGCCGGATAAGAAAAAGCGAACAAATAGTGCATATATAGGACAGATATTACCACTCTCGAATTAAAAAGCAAACTACACACCAGTTGAGTCAGGGCGAAAGTCCTGGCTTTTTTTGTTTAAATGATCTTCTCTAAAGATTTATTATTCTTCCTGATGATCCCGGGATCATACATACGTTTCCAGAGATCTCCTTTTTTTCTTAGTCTTTCTGGCACTGTATCAATAGTGAAATCGCTTGGTTGCAGCTTTAAGGTAACTTCCTTCCAGTCAATAGGGGTAGATACCGTAGGTTGTTTTGCTGGTCTCACCGCATATGCGCATGCTAGTGTATCTGATGGATCGTTTTGTGAAAAGTCTACAAATAACTTATTCCCCCTTTTATCAACAGCCACTTCCAATGTGGTGAACAGGGGGACTCTTTTATGAATTTCCGCACAGATATGTTCGGCTAATTTTCTGGCCTGGGTGTAGTTGAAACCGCTACAGGGGATGAAAATATGCATTCCAGTCTGACCCGAAGTTTTGATGAAACTGGTCAGCTTGTTTTCGTCAAAATAAGCTTTGGCAGCCAGGGCGGTTTTCACAACTTTTTTGAAATCGTCATCTGAAGGATCCAGGTCGATCGTAATGTAGTCTGGTTCTTCCGGATTTTTGATGGTTGAATTCCAGGGATTCAGCTCAATGTTGCCCAGGTTAATCAGCCATAGCAGGGCCGGAAGATGATTACATACTGGATAATCGATGAACTCTGTTTTTCCTTTTACTTTTTGTTTTCTTTTGGTGGAATGTATATCCAGGAAGTCCGGCTGAAAGCCTTCCATATCTTTGATGTAGAAGCCCGGTGCCCCGGCGTTGATGTTTTTGATTTGCATAGAAAGTGGCCGGTCTTTCAGGTGCGGCAGGATGAACTCGGCCACGTTATTGTAATAAGCTATAAGTTGTGCTTTGTTGGTTGTTTTCCAAAGCTTTTTCTCAATGTTAGTGAGCTGAATGGTATGGTTTTCAATGGTGACGCTTCCTTCAGATTTGATCTTTTCTGCGAAGATTTTGTTCCAGTTGCTTTCGGCAGCTAATTTAGACCTGGTGGAGCGCTTGTTGTCTGATTGAGGAAAGAGTTCTCCGACGTTGCGGTGCTTGGTTTGCGGGACGGCTTCAGGCAGCTGCGCATCTTCTGCCTCTTCAGTCACATCCAATACTTCAGGACCTGCAAGTTCTGCTTCCAGTTCCGCTTCTTCCTGATTCGTATTTGATTCCTGCGGCACTTCTTTCGTTCTGTTGCTTTGCCATACCCTCGCGTGGCTGTTCATCGCAACTTCGAGTATGGTGTAGCCGGATAACACGGACTGGTCCTTTTTGGTAATATCAGTAGTCAGTTCATGGCCGTCTTTTACCTTGGTGAGCAGCCAGGCATTCTCGCCTTTTCCATAGGTTTTAATCAGGTTAAATTTACCTTTCAGCTTTGTTCCGTGGAGTATGAAGCTGAGCTTATTTTTATGATAGTTAGAGAGCAGCCATTTTTCCTGCTCCTTTTTGCCGCTTACAGGCTCGGCTGGTTCGTAACTGCCATTGTCCCAAACCAGTACTGTACCGCCCCCATATTGCCCTTCGGGGATGATGCCTTCAAAATCTTTATAATCGTAGGGGTGGTCTTCCACTTCCATAGCCAGCCGGTGATCTTCAGGATTCATGGAAGGGCCTTTTGGAACTGCCCATGATTTTAATACGCCACGTATTTCGAGGCGGAAATCGTAGTGCAGATGTGAGGCATCGTGTTTTTGGACCACAAAGTGAAGTCTTTCACTTTCCGGTATTCCACCCTCAGGTTCCGGGGTAATATCAAAACGCCTCTTGTCATGATATTTTTCAAGATCAGGATTTAATTTTTCCTGAGGCGGTATTTCTTCCTGATATTGCTTATTGATGATTTCCTCGACATTGCCACTGTCTTCAGGGATTTCACGGACTACATCTTTCGGATTTTTGTCCTGACGGAAACCCAGAAAGGTAGCGGGTTTCCTGATCCTGCCAGATTTAGTCCATGTCGCAAATTCGAAATTGGCAACCAGTATTGGTTTCACGAAATGAGTTTTTGCCCCTTTGGTGTCGAGGATCTTGTTTTCAAAAGGTGATTGGTCGGTTTCAATTTCCTGCAGCTGTCTGAGGATGCCAGGCATCTCTGCATGTTTATAACCTCCGCCTGATCTGCCGATCCATTGCAGTTTGCCATTCTCATAAGCGCCGAAAAGCAATGACTTGAAAGAACGGGATTTCTCTGATTCTGCCCAGCCACCAATCACAAATTCCTGTCTTTTCCTTGTCGGCACTTTCAGCCAGTCATGCCCCCTGACTCCCGGGATATAGACGCTGTCTTTTTTCTTGGCAACAATACCCTCCAGGTTATCCTTCAGTACCTTTTCGTATAGTGCTTTTCCGTCATCAAAGCTTGCGCTGAACAGGAAAATCTCATTTTCCTTTGTGAGCGATTCCAGTAGTTCCTTACGCTGGTAGAGCGGTAGTTGGGTAAGGTCATTGCCATCCAGGTAGAGCAGATCGAAAACACAGTAACGGATTGGTGTACGTTTTCCATTGTAGAGCTGTAAGCTATCAAAGTCTGGTTTTCCTTCTGCATTGAGCACGATGACTTCCCCATCGATTATGAGATCGTGCCCCAGACTTTGCAGTGCCTCTGCAATCAGCGGGTATTTTGCGGTATAGTCGAGCCCGCTTCTGGAATCCATCCTTAACTCCGTACCTTCTACTCTGGATATAATCCGGTAGCCGTCCCATTTGAGTTCGTAAATGTATTCAGTACTGACTACAGGGTCTTTGACCAATGTACACAGCATTGGTGCAATATACTCCGGCATGCTGCTACTTTTTGTTGTGTTTGTTCTCCGTTTTGCCATACCGCGGTATTGTCTGCATGATATTCGTTGCCATCATTACAAACCAGCGGCTGCAACTGTTTGCATCTTCGGTAAAAATCGACCCTGGCTTTTTGACATAGCTTTATGGCATTTCAAAAACCATGTATGCGTTAATGTGTTATCCTCAAACATTTACCTAACATTTAAAGCATATGCCTGGAGAAACGCAAAGTAATTTTGTACTGAATCAACTGCATAAAGACCTGGTTATTTGATGAAGGTTGCTACTTACAATATCAACGGGATCAATGGCCGTCTGCCAGTACTTTTGCGCTGGCTCTCTGAGGCGCAGCCCGATATAGTGTGTTTGCAGGAACTGAAAAGTGAATCTGCTCATTTCCCGGTCGCAGCAATTAAAAAGGCCGGGTATCATGCCATATGGAAAGGTGAAAAAAGCTGGAATGGGGTTGCGATTTTATCGAAGAAAGAGATCAGGCAACTGCGGGACGACTTACCGGGGGAAGATGATTCTTTTACGCATAGCCGTTATATTGAAGGTTTCACCTATGGAATCGTGATTGGCTGTTTGTACCTGCCCAATGGCAATCCATATCCGGGGCCTAAGTTTGACTATAAGTTACGCTGGTTTTCCCGGTTAGCTGAACATGGGCAGACCTTATTTGATACCGGACTGCCGGTGATGCTGGTGGGCGATTATAATGTAATGCCTACAGAATTAGATACTTATAAGCCGGAAAAATATAAAAGCAATGCGTTGTTTCGGATCGAGAGCAGGGACGCTTTCGCAGCTTTGGTCGCTCAGGGCTGGACTGATGCCATCCGAAAGCTTTATCCCGGGGAACGGATTTATACCTTCTGGGATTATTTGCGGAAGGCTTATGACAGAGATGCGGGCTTGCGCCTTGATCATTTTCTGCTCAACCCTGTTCTTTCTGAGCGCTTACAATCTGGTGGGGTGGATAAACACGTTCGCGGCTGGGAGAAATCCAGTGACCATGCGCCAGTGTGGATTGACCTTGCCGAAGCGGGGGAGCATGTAGAGAAGTCCGATACGAGGAAAGCAGGGGCGGAGCATAGCGGAAAGTCGGCAGGGAAACAAGCGGCCGGCGGAAACAATGCTGGGATTGAAGAAGGTGTTTCTCTGGATGCTGAAGTTCAAGCATTGCTGGATGCCGCTCCTTCGGCTGAAATGCCGCGAACTATCAAGGCGATGAAAGCGACGCAGGTAGACAAACCTTTTCATGATCCGGCATGGCTCTATGAAATTAAATGGGATGGATACCGGTCATTAGCGTTTGTGGAAGATGGTGTAGCTGAACTGGTGTCCAGAAACAACATTGTATATGAACACTTTTCTCCCATCAATGAGCTGATGGCAACATGGGATTTGGATGTGGTACTTGACGGTGAGATTGTTGTTTTAAATGAAATCGGGGTGCCGGAATTTGGTGCTTTGCAGAACTGGCGGGATAAAAAGGAACTCAACCTGGTCTTTTATGTCTTCGACATCTTATGGTTTAAAGGTAGGCTGCTGACGGATCTTACTTTGCTGAATCGCCGCAAAATCCTCGAAGCTATTTTGCCTGCTGAAGACGGAACCGTTCGGATCAGTCATCTTTTTGACGCAGATGGAATAGCCTTTTATGAATCTGCTAAGCGGATGAAACTGGAAGGGATTATTGCAAAACGCGCTGAAAGTGTATATACAGGCGATGCCCGGTCCAGGGAGTGGTTGAAAGTGAAAGCTAAACTTCGTCAGGAAGTAGTAATTGCCGGCTATACCCGGAACGGGGATACTGAAAAGAATTTTAGTGCGTTAGCCCTTGGTGTTTATGATGATGCAGGTTCCCTTCAGTATATCGGTAAAGTAGGCACTGGTTTCAATGATTTGATGCAGAAAGAATTGCTGAAGCAATTTAAGCAGCTGGAAACGAAAGTCTGCCCTTTTGAAACTGTACCTGATGTGGACGAGCCTTCCCGGTTCCGCCCTCAGCGGCTGGGCGCCAAACCGACCTGGCTGAAACCGGAACTGGTTTGCGAAGTGGAATTTGCGGAAATCAGCAGGGATGGCAAGCTGCGGCAGGCCTCATTTAAAGGTCTGCGCGAGGATAAAGATCCGGCTGATGTGGTGCTGGAGATTGCGGCAGTCACAGCAGAAATAGTGGCGGAAGCTGCGCCGGCTACTGGAAAAGTGAAGGGGGTACACCGAAAAATGCCGGAAAAACCATTGATGGAAGGAAAAAATGAAATCGCAGAAAAGAAGATCGATGGACACCTGATCAAGTTTACGAATCTCAATAAATTATACTGGCCGGAAGACGGAATATCAAAGCGGGATATGTTCAATTATTATGATCAGGTTGCGCCCTATATGCTGCCTTACTTACTGGACAGACCCATGTCGCTGAACCGATTTCCCGGAGGGATACACGGGCAAAGTTTTTACCAGAAGAATGTGGCGGAAACTGCACCTTCCTGGGCACATACGATGCCGCATACCAATGATAAAGGTGAAGAAAAGGAATATTTGCTGGGGTATGACCGGGCTACATTGCTCTGGATGGCGACTTTGGGCTGCATCGAAATGAACCCCTGGTTCAGTAAAGTGCAATCGCCGGATAATCCTGATTATTGCGTGATTGATCTGGATCCGGATAAAAATACCTTTGAACAGGTAATTGAAGCGGCGCAGATGACAAAGACTGTATTAGATGGTATGGATGTGCCGTCTTTTGTAAAAACATCGGGATCTACAGGTATTCACATTTATGTACCACTGGGCGCTAAGTATAGTTATGATCAGAGTCAGCTTTTTGCACAGGTAGTGGTGAAGCTGGTGCATAAAGAACTTCCTTCGTATACTACTCTGGAAAGGATGATCTCAAACAGGAGCGGGAAAATGTATTTGGACTTTTTGCAGAACAGGCCTGGTGCTACTATCGCAGGCGTGTACTCTCTCAGACCAAAACCCGGGGCGACAGTGTCCATGCCACTGCACTGGGATGAAGTGAAACCTGGACTGACGATGCGGGACTTTACGATAAAGAATGCGCCGGACCGGTTACGGGAAACAGGTGATTTATTTACAGGTGTATTAGGTGAAGGTATTGATATGATTGCTGCCATAAACAAGGCTAAAGAGACTTTTGGTTAAAAACCTCATTTAATCCTGCATAGATAGGCTAAGAGTCACTGAAAGTTATGCATTACGCATAGTGAGCGTCAATAGCCGATCCAATTGCATCTACATCTTCCTTTTCCATTTCTCCTTTTAACAATTGCCAGCAGTGATCAGCGTCGGGCCGAATGGTAGCGAGCGTATGTTTATCCCTTATTACCTTGAAACTGAAAACATGTTCAAGTGTTGAGATGTCGTCTTGAGCGATGATGGTAAAAGTTAAGGGCTCCAATCCTTCATTGATCTTTACGGCTATTTCGAAAGTTTCTTCTTCCTGCATGGTGGTATGTTTAGGTTGCTGATATAACAGTTTAATAGTTAATTTGTTAGTTGAGTAGAATAAGAATAAGATCAGCAAAAAGTTAAAACTACATTTTATACGGATTGTTATTGCAAGCAAATGGAAAATTACCCGATCAGTATCACTATAGATAAAAAGGTTCATCATTTTGAGATTGGTGAATACCTGCACCACAACGGCGAAAGCTGTAAAGTGAACGTATTTCAGAATGGCAGAGTAGTAGCCAGTTTTGAGCCGGACAAATACAATTACCTGCACATCTGCCAGAACCAGGGAAAACTGAAAGAAGAACTGCTGCATCTGCTGGCAGATCAGATCGAAGCGCACCATCCGCATGGCATCAATAGAGACCGGTAGCTGATTCCACCATTAGTCTTAAACTGGATGACTGCAAAATTATTGAGTTAACCAGCTAATTTATAGGGTTATTTTTGAGTGTCTTTTACTCCCATAACTAAAAGCCATAAGCAAAGTGAGATTTCGCCAATAAATGATATGGATGCAAAATAGGGAAACAGCGGATTAGCGAAATCTTTCGACAGGAGCATCGTAAAGGTGTTTGCCAGATAACTTATTCCGGCAAGTGCATACAGTACGCCCAGAATTCGCGGCACGAGCTGTGATTTTAAGATCAGGTAACCAACGGTTATGCAATAAAATCCAAAGAAAACCAGTCCTATGCCGTAACCTTGCGCCTGCAAATTTAACGAATGCACAGCGAGGGCAGCCAGTTGCCTGGGTTCAAATGCAGTGAGGTACTGGGCATTGCCTAAAAAGAGCAGGGGTGAAACCTGGTTCAGTAAGTTGGTTGCTATAACTGCTGTTTGAATGAGCACGAAAAACATCGCCAGGCTAATCAGATATTTATTGACAGGCTTAAATAATACATACATAATCAATACCCCTGGAAGTCCACAGACGAAGTTAAATAGGTCTGCAACTAGTCCTAAACGGTATAAGGTTTCCGATTGCTGAATGAGATGAGCAGTGGCCAGGGCATCACCCGGAACACGCAGCGCCTGTCTGACAAAGATTTCGGCAAATAGCCCTGTTAAAATAACCAATAAATAAAGGAAGCCGGCAATCCGTGCCAGGTGTTTGTTAGAATACATTTTTTTGAGCGTTGGTTTCGCTAATATAATATTTCTAATTAAGTTTTATCAATTCGCGGCTTAGCTGTTTTCACCATATTTTGCAATCTGAGTGAAATCACCAGGCCATTTCAGCGTTGTAGCACCAGTCACTGAAAAATCAGGGATAGCTATTGAATTAAAATATTCCGGGCTTGTTAAAAACTAACCTTATTTTAGAACCGGAATATGATTCCAGATTAGACATCCACATGCACAAAAAGAAAATGTATATAGTCCTCATCGTGTTAGTCGTTTTCCTTGGCTTATTAGTCAGGGCTTATTTTAGAAGTGAAAGCTATTTTCTCTCGCGCCTACCTGAAAAATACAAGAGTTATCCTGCATTAAATGAACAAGTAAAAAGCAGAGACTATCAAATTATATCCTTGTTTACCGGCACCAGACCAAGAACAATTTACCGGGATTCCATTACCAGGAATATCATTGTGCAGAGCGTAGAGGAGTTCAAGCCTAAAGAATACGAGTCACCAACTTATTCGATAACTTATTACAGAATAAACAGTAAAGGAGAAGCTTTGGATAGTCTGAATGAAACAGGCAACACGGCCTTTGGCAGACCATTTAACGGGCATCTGCTGTATGAAGACAGTTACAATGATTATCTTAAAACCGGGAATGACCAGAAGAGGCCCTACAAAAGCATCAACAAAGATTTGCAAATGGCCCCGGAAGCACTATCGAGCCTGACCGGGGAATTGTTATCACGGGCTGATGCGGTAACAGTATATGAAGAGGACGACCCAATGACTTTCATCCTATCGGTTGATGGCGAAGTGTTCAAAGTATATATCCCGAAAAAGAGTAACATTGCTGTGCCCGCTGAGTTTGAGCATAATTTCCATGAGTTATTGCCGGTTACGGACTATAGTCACCAGACTGGTTTAAAGCATTACGCCTGGGAAAACCCAAACTCTGCAATCAGCATCGATTATTTTTTGAAACAGCGGTATCAGTCCGGCACCTATTTCTCTATGGCGGCAGCACCATCTACCAGACCTGCACGATGGTATGGTATGGGTTATTTTCAACTCAAAATTGGGACAGATAGCCTAAAGTTTAAACATCCAATCAGTTATATACTGTCCGGAAGTGTTCCCTCTGGTGGTTATTATGATAATGGGGAATGGGGGACGCTGGATTTGTTTAATCAGCAGTTGTCAGGTATCAATATCCTCACTGTTGGTTTTAATAACAATCATTCCCATGAACTGGATGGTTGTTACCTGGTTGTGCCTTTACATCCTGATAAAAAGGGTAGTGATAGCTATTGAACAGGCAATCAGGCTTAAACAAAGTGAAGTTTGGCTAAATTAACTTTGGGAATGATCCTGAAATTCGTTCTAACAAAAATCAAAATGATGAAAGCAGTTAGAATTAATGAATATGGTGGACCAGAGGTACTCAGATTCGAAGAGATAGACCGTCCTGTCCCGGCAAAGGATGAAATTTTGGTGAAAGTGTTTGCCAGTGGTGTTAATCCTGTCGACTGGGCGATCAGGAATGGTGCAAATGAAGCGCTAAGATCTTTCCTGACTTTACCCCTCACATTGGGCTGGGATGCAGCAGGTATTGTGGAAGAAATAGGTGATGAGGTAACTGCTCTTCAGAAAGGTGATGCCGTATATGGTGTCCCTAATTTTCCGGGCAACGGAAGTTATGCAGAATACTGTGTCGCCAAAGCTACCCGGTTTGCGTTAAAACCTGAAAGCATTGGTTTTACTGAAAGCGCAGCTGTACCATTGGCAGCGCTCACGGCATGGACGGGTATGTTTGAATACGGAAATTTACAGGCCGGGCAACGCATTTTAATTCAGGGTGGCTCAGGTGGTGTTGGAAGTTTCGCCGTACAGTTTGCCAAGGCAAAAGGTGCCTATGTAATTGCCATTGCTTCTGGCAGCAATCTCGACTATCTGCGTGAAATTGGTGCGGACGAGGTTATTGATTACAATACCCAAAAGTATGAGGAACTGTTACATGATATTGACCTTGTACTGGAGGCTTCGCCAATGCGCGATAACATGGAACGTTTAAAAGCTGTCAGGGTGCTTAAGACAGGAGGGGTATTAGTCAGTGTGAATACGGATTTTCCGTTTAGTGATGAACTCAAAGAAGCCATTTCCCGAAAAAATGCGGTAGCGGAACTTTCTGCAAACCAACCGAGACAGGAATGGTTAGCAGAAATAGCACAATTGATTGATGACGGCAAAGTGAAGGTATTTATCAATAAAGTGTTTGCTTTGGAAGATTTTGCTGCAGCACACCGTGAAAGCGAATCCTGGCATATACGTGGCAAGCTGGTGCTGGAAATCAAAAAAGACAAAGAATAGTTATGGAACATTTTAAAACGATAAGCGAATTTCACCATTTCATACACATGCCCGCACCGCTTCATCCGCTACTGAGCGTAATTGATGTGGGAACAGTTGCAGATGCACATGGTAGTGTGCCGGTTAGTATGAATATGGATTTTTATTCGATTTCCGTTAAAAGAATGCTCAACTTCAAAAGCAAGTATGGACAACAACCTTTTGATTTTAATGAAGGCATCATGTCTTTTATGTCGCCCAACCAGGTGTTCAGTATCGGTGTTGACAATGAAGATGAAAAAGTAGAAAAATCAGGATGGGTAATTTACATTCATCCTGATTTTATTTGGAATACCTCCCTGGCCAAAACTATTAAACAATATGATTTTTGGGACTATTCATTGAATGAAGGTTTGCATCTTTCTGAAAAAGAAGAAGAAATCATCACAGCAATCATCAAAAACATTGAGCTGGAATATCAGTCCAATATTGACCAATATAGTAAACGTATCATTATCTCGCATATCGAATCATTGCTCAACTATGCTGATCGTTTTTATCATCGGCAGTTTATTACACGGGAGAAAGCCAATCACCATATATTGGAAAGTTTGGAAACCTTATTGACAGATTATTTTAATAGTGATGACCTGATCTTAAAAGGCTTGCCGACCGTTGCTTATCTCGCCGGGTCACTTCATATCTCTTCTAAATATTTGAGCAGCCTGCTGAAGGTGCTTACGGGACAGAATACCCAGCAGCACATTCATGAAAAATTAATCGAAAAGGCTAAAGAGAAGTTGTCTACCACTAATTTATCCGTCAGCGAAATTGCTTTTGAATTGGGGTTTGAACATTTGCAATCGTTTAGTAAGTTGTTCAAAGCCAAAACAAAGCAGTCGCCGGTAGAATTCAGAGCCTCTTTCAATTGATTGAAAACATTCAAGAAAAAGGCTGGATGACCGCGTACCAGTTTCCGGCAAACAAACCAATGGGGCATAATTTGAGTGCTGCAGGTAATATTAATGATTACAATCAACTGTTTATGAAACCAGCAATCCGATTTGTCAAGCCTACTATCCTGATAGTGATAAGGATAACAAAAATTCTTACGGTCATTGCGCTATTTACTGGTTGTCAAAGTAATGAACCAGCATTCATTGTAAAGGGAGATAAAATAGTGACTAAGGATATAAAGGTAAATGTTGAAGTACTTAAACAGGATAGTACAATAATGGCATTTATTTCCCATGTGCTAAAGTGTTAAAAGCTGGTTATTGATCAGCTGGAGTTCTTCAGTGTTCAACTTGATGTTCATTGCCTGTGCATTTGATACAGCCTGCTCAGCGTTTCTTGATCCGGCAAGTACTAATGTAATTCCGGGCTGCAGCGTTGTCCAGCGTAACACCAGCTGTGCAAGCGTTGCATTTTTTTCCTTCGCTAATGGTTCAATACTGGTTAAAAATGATTTTACTTTTTCAGCGTTAAACTGCCCGAAATAGCCGTTACGGTGATCGTCATTTTTTAAAGTAGCATCCTTAAAATATTTACCCGTCAATAAACCTCTTTCCAAGGGACTATAAGCAATCAGGCCAATGTTGTGATCAATGGTATAAGGTACTATATCCCGCTCTATAGCCCTGTTGAGCATACTATAGGAAAGTTGATTTGATGCGAGCGATAGGGTTTGTTCTGCCTCTTGTAATTGAGCAAGATCATAATTGCAGACACCTGCAGCAAGGATTTTACCTTGTTTAATCAACTCATCCATCGCTTCCATCGTTTCTGAAATAGGTGTAGTTGCATCTGCCCAGTGGATTTGCAATAAGTCTATATAGTCGGTACCCAACCTTTGCAGACTTTCTTCGACTTCTTTGATGATATTTTGTTTGGAGGCATATTTATATACCGGGATGCTTTTTCCATCGCTGCCCGCATCGAAGAAGAATTCCCCCTTTTCCTTGTTGCTGCCATCCCATACCAATCCGAATTTGGTTAACAACTGGATTTTTGAGCGGTCTCTGCCTTTGATAGCTTCGCCAATTAACTCTTCACTTAATCCAAAACCATAGAAAGGTGCTGTGTCCAGGCTGGTTACACCATGATCTAAGGAGGCATGAATAGCTCTGATAGAATCTTGTTTTTCATTTCCACCCCACATACTTCCGCCAATAGCAAATGCACCATAAGTAATAGCTGATAATTTTAGATCTGTTTTTCCTAATTTTCTGTATTCCATTTTATTGATATTTATTAACTATTTGATCTGATATTCTAGATTTAAAAACTGAGGCAAATTTGGATGAAAGGAGCCTGGTATTAAAATAGCATGATTTATAGATATCTATTATAATTATAATGCTGATCGGATTATCGGCATATTTGAGTCTCTTGTGCTGCCATCATTAAAAAGCCATAAGGGGTGACCTAAAATGTTTAACCGTTATGAATGAAAAAGAGGAGCGTGTATTGATTCTGACCGTCCGATTGGATAGTATTTCTCAGGGCTATTTCGATTCACTGCGTTTGCAGCATTTTCCTCCTGAACGCAATTTTTTAAAAGCACATCTAACGCTGTTTCATAAACTACCAGATACACCAGAAACAGTGCAGATCATTTCGCAGCTGTCGGTTTCATCTTTTGTTATGCAGGTAACCGGGTTATTCAATCTTGGTGCGGGTGTGGCTTTCCGGGTAGAAAGCCAGTCGTTGAACCTCCTTCGGTCTGAATTGAGCCAGAAATTTAATGCCCGTCTTAGTGCTCAGGACAAGCAGGGATTCAGGGGGCATATTACAGTTCAGAATAAGACGAGTCCTGAAATCGCTAAGACATTGCTGGCAGAACTTTCTCAGAAATTTATAGCATTTGATATTCAGGCCTTAGGTCTTGATCTTTGGTATTACCTGGGCGGACCATGGGAACATAAACAATTCCAGCCGTTCGATTAATTACTATATTCACGAAATTTTACAGCATAATTTGTTAGCTAATGCCAGGTCTCTTCAATGCATGCAATCGCATAATTACCATTAAACTTAAAATAGTATTGTTTCTATTTATTACTGTTTTATCGGTTAAACCTCAAAGGTCATTCGCTCAGCAAATATATTCTAAAGCCTACGGTCAAAAAGGGAATCCGGCTTTAATATATGTACACGGTGGTCCCCGGGGTAATTCCACATTATTTGAAGGAACCACCGCAACAGCGCTGAGTGAAAGAGGTTACTATGTAATTGTATATGACCGAAGAGGGGAAGGCCGGTCTGGAGATCCAGGCGCAAAACTGACGTTTGATGAGGCCTGTCTTGATCTGAATGGTCTAATGAAACAATATGGATTAACAAAAGTGAGTCTTTTAGGTCACAGCTTCGGCGGTATTGTTTCAACTTTGTTTGCAAGTAAATTTCCCGAAAAAGTAGAGCGGCTTATTTTGGTCGGGGGACTATTTTCGCAACAGGAATCTTATGACCATATACTTGGCACCACTCTAAAAATTGCAACCCAAAAGAAGGATATGTCAATTCTTAAAAAGATTTCAAATATTAAATCCTTTGATGTGCAAAGTGCAGAATATCGAAAACAGACTTATGAAGTTGCATCACACTATGGCTTCTTCAAAATGACGACACCTACCGAAGAATCAAAAAGAGTGAATGCGAAGTACGAGAACAGTAGCTTCTCCAAATCCAATATTCGCAATGATAAAGCGCCTTTGCTTTTTTATCAAAATGAATCGCGTGTCAATATTGACACGAAACCCATGCTAAAAAACATCGTAAATAAAAAGATTGAGCTCTCAGCCATTTATGGAGTGCAAGATGGCATTTTCTCTAAAAAACAATTATCAGATTTAAAAAAGATTACTGGCTCTTCAAATTTTTATACTATAGATAATTGCTCGCACTATCCTTTTGCAGATCAACAAGAAAAGTTTTTGAATATTGTTGAAGAAATAATAAACAAATAAGATTTTACTCATGCTGTCATATGGATATGGGTTGTGAATAAATGACGAAGATCGCATCCTGGAATTTGGACACACAGGATTTCATCCAAATGCAGGATATACTGCTGTTAACCTGTACTATCCCAAAAGTAATACCAGCGTGATTGTTATCGGAAATCAAGCAAATGAGAACTCTGATATCGCTTATGCTTATGAACAGGAAATAAGAAAGAGCGTCAAAAAAAGCACTCTTTGAATTAGAAATTTGATGAAAAGTATCTCCCGTCAGGGATATTAACTACCTTGATAATACTTTGTAACAGCCATATCTTAAAATATTAAATCAGACAAAAATGGTAAGCAGAAATTTCACACCTTTCCCGATCCTGACAAGCGAAAGGCTCACACTCAGACAATTATCGATTGATGACCAGCAGGATATTTTTGCTTTGCGCGCTGACATAGAAATAAACAGGTATCTTGACAGGGAACCCAGTAAAACAATTGATAATGCCATACACTTCATCAACATGATTAATGATCATATTCAAAAAAACAATTCTCTTTATTGGGTAATCACGCTGACGGAAACAAAAACAGTTGTTGGGACAATTTGTCTTTTTAACTTCTCAGAGGAAGAAAGTAGCTGTGAAATTGGCTATGAGCTGATGACAAAATTGCAGGGCCAGGGAATAATGCAGGAAGCAGCAGGGGAAGTGATTGCCTATGCTTTTCAAACCTTGCAGTTGCAAAAAATAGTGGCGTTTACCCACAACCGGAATCAGCGTTCAACTAAACTGCTGAGGAGATTTAACTTTCTTCAATCACAGGAAACAAACGAAGAGCATCCTGAATACCAGCTGTTCACACTAACTCGTTGAGAAGAATAGAAGGGGACTGGTTGATCAGCTTAGCCGGATGTGAGGCGACTCAAAGTTTCTCTGGTTACACCCAGATAAGATGCGATTAAAGTTTTAGAAACACGTTGATAAAGATCGGGGTATTGACGTATCAGGGAATTGTAACGCTCAGTCGCGGTGGCACACATCAGCATTAACACTCTTTTTTGAAGGGCAACGTTTCCGGCACTGCTTTTTATCCTGAAAAAATAGTCCATTTTTGCAAGTTCACTGCAGAGTTTTTCCTTGTCTTTGTAAGTAATGTACAACACTTCCGTTTTTTCCAGACAGTCAATATCCACCGTAGCATATGTGCCTTTTTGAAAAGCCTCCATGTCTGATATCCACCAATTCTCCATGGCAAACTGCAGAATATGTGTTCTTCCTGACTGATCAATATGTGAGGATTTCACTAAGCCCTGAAGTACAAAATACTCATTTGGAGCTAAAGCGCCCATCTCTACTAAATACTGGTGTTTTTTACAGGATTTTTTAGTGAAGTAGGATAATATTAAGGCAAACTCCTCATCTGTAATACTAACAATGTCCTCAATATGTTTTCTTAAAACATCTACCATGTACTTAATTTATAGATTTTTCATACAAATATAATGAAATCGGTGCAGGGTAAATATAAACTGCATAAGTAAAAGCGTAATGTATCACACTATTATTTAGTGAGGTAAATCACGGGTGCGTAAGGTGCAATCATCCTAATTTTGTGGAGTCAAATCGATAGTGACATAAAATCTTAAGGTTTTAAAATCTCTAAATGTTTAACTGCAATGATGATTAAAATAATTGCTGTGAACAAGACTTGAATGAAGTAAGTATAATTTATCATGTAAAAAATAAAATGATGAGCGTAAATCAAAACAGCAATGCAGTTCAGGATTATGAAGAGGTATTGGCAGTAGTAAAAGGATATGTAGAAGGGTTGAAAACAGGCAATGTTGAGCAGTTGAAAAAAACCTTTCATCAGGATGCAGTAATGTACGGCCACCTTCAGAATGGATTGTCGGAAGGTAGTATAGACAATTTGTATACGTATGTAGCAGAATTTGGTAAGGCTCCCAACATCAGGACCCACCTGGATGTATTGCACAAAACTGCGACAACGGCTATTGTCCGTGTTGAAATGGAGAGCGATGCGGCAAATGAAGACTTTACAGATTACCATTCATTGATTAAAATTGATGGTGAGTGGAAAGTTGTTGCCAAACTATTTCACCTGTATCAAAAATAGGGAAGACTATCAAAGCGCATTATTTAAAGACAGTTGATCTTTAAATAATGCGCTTAAAATTAAAAGAACAAAAAATGTCAAAATTATTTAGTGAACTGAATGTCAAATCAGTAAGGTTCAGAAATCGTATAATTACCTCACCTATGTGCATGTATTCGGCCGAAGATGGATTTGCCAGTGATTGGCACCTGGTACATTATGGATCCAGGGCCATGGGGGGTGCAGGAACGGTGATGCTGGAGGCAACAGCGGTATGTGCTGACGGGCGAATTGGTGTCGGTGATCTTGGGATCTGGAAAGATGAGCATATTGCTCCTCTTGCAAAAATAGCTGCATTCATCAAGGCTCGCGGCAGTGTTGCAGCGATTCAGTTAGCGCACGCCGGTAGAAAAGGAAGTACCTGGGCATCAGGTGCAGAAAGCCATGCCCTGATGCCTGAAGATCAGGATGGATGGGAAGTGATTGCTCCCTCTGCCATTCCTTTTTCTCCAGATATGCAGGTCCCTCGTGAGATGACGCATGAAGATATAATGGCCATCAGGAAATCTTTCAGTGATGCCGCTGTCAGAGCGCTGAAGGCGGGTTTCGATTTGATTGAAATTCACAGTGCCCATGGTTATTTGCTGAATGAATTTTCATCTCCCATTCCAAATCGGAGAACCGACAATTATGGAGGGAACAGGGAGAACAGAACAAGGCTATTGTTTGAAGTTATTGAAGATGTAAAAAAGGTCTGGCCTGAAGAACTTCCTATAGCTGTTCGTATCTCTGCTACCGACTGGGTGGAAGAAGGCTGGACAAGTGATGACTCGGTATGGCTGAGCCTCAGACTAGCAGCAGCGGGTGTCGATTTGGTTGATGTTTCTACTGGTGGTACTGTGCCGAAAGCAAAGATTCCTGTAGGCCCAGGTTATCAGTTACCATTTGCGGCTGCGATCAAACGTGCAGTGAAAGATACATTATTGGTTGGCACTGTAGGGTTGATCACAAATGCACAGCAGGCAGAAACAATCCTGGTAAACGGAGATGCCGATTTTGTATTGATAGCACGCGAATTTTTAAGGAATCCCTATTTCCCACTTCATGCTGCAAAAGAACTCCGCTCGGAAATTCCGGTACCCAAACCCTATGAACTGGCTTTTTAGGCGGGCAAATTTAAGACTGGTCCTATGCAGCGCAGGCATGGCAAGCGCAGCCGGCTGCTTAGGTTCAAAAACCATAAGCGCAGCAAAAACATAAAACTACATTTCATGTGAATTGTTATTTTTACACATGATGGAAAACCACGGCAACTTACTTCATAATATACAAAGTCTGATATCGTTTGATGAGACAGAGAAAGACATTATTACCGGGCTGTTTAAAGAAAAGACTTACAAAAAAGGGGACTTTTTCTTAGCTGACGGGCAGATCTGTAAACAGGTTGGATTTGTTGCGAAGGGGCTGATGAGGTATTATATTAATCACGATGGTGAAGAGAAAACGTATGCCTTTTCCCAGGAAAATGAATATGTCTGTAATTATGAAAGTTTTATTCCCCAAAGCCCTTCATCAAAAATTATTCAGGCCCTGGAGGACAGTGTTGTTTTAGTCATTTCTCATAGTGACCTGCAGTTGCTTTATGCGAAGGTCAGGGAAGGAGAACGCTATGGCAGGATTGCAATTGAAATGGTTTTTTTACAAATCCTGAAGGACATCAATTCATTTTATACAGAAACACCTGAACTTCGGTATGAAAGATTTTTAAAAAATCATTCGGACCTGCAGCAAAGGATTTCCCAATACCATATCGCCTCATTTGTGGGGGTGAAACCGCAATCATTAAGCCGTATCCGGAAAAGAATTTTTAGTAAGATTTGATTTGTTAACTTAAGTGCATGAATAGCGGTTCCTGTTCTGATAATTTTGATTCATTATTTAACCTTGAAACAAAATATTATGACAACCAGAATTTCTTACATCATCGCATTTTTATTGGGCCTGGGAATGATTTTTCTCGGCGCCAGGTTTTTTACCTCTCCTCAGGTAGCCACAGCTGCATACGGCATCCATTTTAATGACCAGGGGGATTATTCATTTCATTATATCAAAGGGATCAGAGACATCTTTTCCGGACTGATCATTTGTGCTTTTGTACTGATGAAGGAGAGACGGGCTTTGGGCGTGACTTTATTAGCGGGTACAATGATACCGCTTACGGACATGCTGATCGTACTCAGCAAAAGTTACACTAGTACAGCGCAGGCTATGCCACACATTATAGCCATCATTATTTGTGCTGTATTTGGGGTACTTTTATTAGCAACCAGACCGCAGTCAAAATTGCTGTAAAAATAACAGGCGATATCCGGTAACTGAATCGTATACACATGGCGTACACCACGCTCATATATGTAAATAAACATTTTAATTTTACTCAATATAAAATCATATGGAAAACTCAAAGCCAAACCCCATCACAGTAGGACCTGAAGGTGGCGAAATACTAGCTGTAGTTGGTGGTAACTACCGCGTACTTGTTTCCGGCAAACAAACGAATGGGGCATTTTCAACTATTGAAATGCTGGTGCCTCCCCAAAACGGTCCGGGACCACATTCTCATGCCAGTTTTTATGAATCTTTTTATATTCTTGACGGCGAGGTAGAGGTTCATTCCGAAGCCGGTGCTTATACGGCAAAAAAAGGTTCTTTTGTGGTAGTACCGGAAGGGGGCATTGTACATTATTTTAAAAATGTGAGTGATCAAATGGCACAATTGCTTTGCATGGTTGTCCCTGCGGGGCTGGAAGAATTTTTTGAAGAAATAGGCGAACCCGTAGCTGCCGGCGAATTTCTTCCATCGCCGCCAATGGATCCTGAATCTATCAAAACAATACAGGCGATTGCGGAAAAACATGGGCAAATATTGTATCCGCCTGACTTCCTTGATCAAAAAGAGGGTGAATAGAAAATGTATTCCTTTCTCATCAATATGGGTATCACAGATTGTAAAGATCCTAAAGTGCTGCGGATTACATTTTATTTACATGCGCACACAATATTCTACCGTCCCATTCGTCTTTATATGGAGAGCGTTAATTTAGAAAAAGCGGAAGTGAACGGATGTGTCATTTCCGCTTTTCTTTTAATACGATGAGCCTGTGATCTTTTCGATCTAAGATTTATATTTAAGGATGGCGTTTTGGTGGTGTGAATTAAATGTATTAAATATTGAGCATTTGACCAGTATATAAGAACAAAATGCGATCTTCATTCAATCAATCATTTACCTATGCATAATACAACGCCTTCTCAGCTGGACAGTATTATTTTGTTGCTTACCGAATTCAGTCGCCATACTACCGGTGCCAGAGATGAAGTCACAGCAGATGTAAGTCTACTCAAAAAAATCGTTACCGGCCTCAAATTGCTTGGTGAGGAGATGGAAAATTACCGGAATGAAATCATTTACCAGCGTACATTTCTGAATAACATTTTAAGTAATATAGATGAGGTAATTTATGTCCGGGATATTAACCCGGCCGATGCAGCCGGAAGTATGTATAGCTTCATCAGTGGACGTTCGATGGAAATCATCGGCATGGGTTCGCAGGAACTTGACGAAAACCCCCGGAGGTGGATCGAAGCTGTGCATCCTGAAGATGCCGTCAGAACAAATGAAATGTTTCAAAAGGCGCTGGACGGACAGGAGATGGTCATTACCTATCGTATGTACCACCAGGGCAGGCAGGAATACCGCTGGATTGAAGACCGCATATCGGCTAAGGCCAATTTAGCGGGACAGGTAATGCACATGTATGGATCGGCGCGCGATGTAACCGGGCAGCAGGAGACCAATTTAGCCCTGGAGAAAACAAGTGAGCTCGTTACACGGTTAATTACCTCATCTGACCAGGTATTTTATATTGTTTCCTTAGATGAATCAGACCCTTTCAAAAATACCTTTACCTATCTCAGTTCACAGGTGGAAGGTATAATCGGCTATTCAGTTCAGGATGTGCGTGATGATCCGCTGGTCTGGATCAAAGCTATACATCCGGATGACCTGAAGCAGGTAAAAGCGACTACCAAAGATATGTTTACCTCCAAAGATCCGCGTACGCGCGTTTACAGGATGAAACACAAACATAGCGGTGAGTATATCTGGCTGGAAGATTATGTAGTGCCTATATTAGATGAGAAGGGATGGATACGTGAGTTCTATGCATCTGCACGTGATATTACCCCAAGAAGAACCGCAGAGATACAGCGCGAAAAATTAATTGAAGAACTGAGCAGAAAACACGATGAATTGATGCAGTTTAGTCATATCGTATCGCACAACCTGCGTGCACCGGTGGCGAGTATCCTCGGTCTTTCCCAAATTCTCGAATATGAGGTCCAATCCGGGGAAGCAGCCGATACAAAACGCTACATTCTCCAGGCCGCACGGTCAATGGATGATTTATTGCGTGATTTGAATACGGTGTTGTCTGTACGGTCCACCCAGGAAGAAAAAAAAGAAACATTTTTATTAAGTGATGTGGTTTCATCGGTCTGTATTAACCTTAAAAAAGAAATTGATGAAAGCTCAGCAGTACTGAATATAGGCATAGACCCTGATGCTGATGAACTCACCAGCATTAAGAGCTATATACAAAGCACATTGTTCAACCTGGTTTGTAACGCAATCAAATACCGTTCAACCGACAAACAACCTGTAATTAGCCTCAGGGCATGTATAAAGGGAAATCAGACAGTGATTGCTATAGCAGATAATGGGTTAGGTATAGACTTAGCTGCACATAGGGAACGAATATTTGTACTGTATGGAAGGCTGCACCACGATCGCGAAGGAAAGGGATTGGGCTTATATATGACCAAGATGCAAATCGAATCTTTGAATGGAACAATTGAAGTAGAGAGTGAAAAAGGAAAAGGTACAATTTTTACTATAACGCTATAGTAATGAGCCACCATCAAAAATTTTCAGGCATTGAGGATAGTGATGCACTTCATCGTTTTTAGCAGAGGTAATTGCTAAGCGCTCACTTTATTAAGGTGTCTGCATTTAGATTTTCCAGCCAGAACACGGAAGTTACGGCGGGCGAACTGACTTTTAGATTTCAGTTCCTGTGCCAATAGTTCTTTGGTAATGGATTGGTATAGCTGCTTGGTGCTTCCGTCCGCTTCTGCCATACCGGGTACGGAATTGATGACAATGGCCAGGGCATAGTCCAGTAGTTCAGGCAGTTTTGTAGTAAGTAATCGTGTTTTCATGATAGATGATGCAGAATGCAATATCTATGCCTGATTTTAGCTGAGCATACTAATTTACAATAAGTTAACAATCGATGAACAGGTGCGGTGAATTCCAGCAATAGTTCCATCTCCGGTAATTTGCCGAAATGCCTGATTTTGGTAAAAAAATGATCAGTTTTTGCTGCTGATGTAACATAAATAAAACAATTTGGCTGGATTTTCCGGATAGATCAGGCGAAGTCTTGCTGTATGATGGAAATCTTGTACATTAGCAAAGGTTTCAATGTTTTTTTTAGCGTATTTCGTGCGAAAGGTGTAAAATGGGTAAAGTAATTTATAAATTGGTAAATGAAGCTGAGCTTTTTGCAAATCTTGCTAAAGGTGATGAACGTGCTTTTGAAACCATTTACCGGCATTTTTCGAAAAGACTTTTTCCCTATGTATTAAAGCTTGTAAAAGTCCCGGAATTGGCTGAAGAATTAATCCAGGACATATTTGTTAACATATGGATCAGCAGGGAAGCCTTTGCCGAAGTGAATCATCCTACTTCCTATCTTTTCAGTATCGCTAATCGTCAGGCTTTAAAATATTTGAAAAAAGTGGCCAGTGATGCAAGAATTTTAAAAAGTATTGCTGATTATGCAGAGGCATCAACCAATGACACTGAAGAACGGATCATCTTTCGCGAAAGTGTAGCGTCGGTCAAAGCTGCAGTTGAACAATTGCCTGCCCAGCGTCGACTCATTTGGGAGTTGAGCAGAAATGAGGGGCTTAGCCATGATCAGATTGCAGAACAATTGCAGATATCCAAGAATACCGTCAAAAATCAGATGGTGCATGCCACAAAATATATCCGTAATTTCCTGGACGAACAGGCCGGATTATTATCTGGATTTATAATAATTCTCCTGTATTACAAGCGTTTATAAATTTATTTTTATTCGAGTAGTCCTATCCCTGACTTTGTTGTACTTATCCTTTACACACCCGGATCAGACCAACAACATTTATTAAAACAATGCCCAAAAACTCATCTATTCAACCACTATTTGCAAAATATGTTAAAGGTGAAACCTCTGCCGAGGAGACGACGCTCTTTTTCGACCGCATTGCTGAAAAAGAATATGATGAAGAAGTGATCATTCTCCTGGATGCTGAAATTGAGGATACTGCTTTTGCAGATGAATATGACCCTGCATGGGAAAACACGCTGCACAAAATCAAATCTCAGCTCGCTGAAATCCCTGTTGTCTCCGTTACAAAAAGGAGCATCCCGCTATGGAGCCGTATGGCGGCTATCGCCGGCGTGGCCGCTGTTCTTGTGGCCTTTGGCATATATTTATTAACCGGGCCTGAAAGGAAAGCCGATTATACACACCTGACAGCAAATGATATCGCACCAGGAAAAATGGGGGCAACGCTAACCCTGGCAAATGGCAAAAAGATCAGTTTAAATGGTGCCGCCAATGGAGAGATTGCAAAAGAGTCGGGTTTATCGATCTCAAAAACCGCTGACGGACAAGTGATTTATCAGGTTAAGGCCGGCCAAAGCAATTCCAATGCGCTGAACACGCTGACCACAGCGATTGGAGAAACTTATATCATCACACTTCCGGACCAGACGAAAGTGTGGCTGAATGCAGCATCAAGTTTAACTTATAATCCGGCACTGACTGTAAATGGGTTGCGCAAAGTTAAACTGAGCGGTGAAGGTTATTTCGAAGTTGCTAAAGATAAAGACCATCCTTTCATTGTGGAAAGCGGCACGCAATCCATAGAGGTGCTGGGTACTCATTTCAATGTAAATGCTTATCCGGATGAAAGTGCCTACCGCACCACTTTACTGGAAGGTAGTGTTAAAGTTCAGGATAAAGGCCAGACCAGGCTGTTGCAGCCCGGAAATCAGGCTGCCAATAGCCATGGAAATATCAACCTGAGCAGGGTAGATCCTGAGTTTGCTGTGGCCTGGAAAAGCAATAATTTTGTTTTTGACCGTCTGGATATCAAGGAAATTATGCAAATGATTGCACGCTGGTACAATGTGGAAATCATTTATAAAGAAGAAATTCCTGCTGGTATTTTTTGGGGATCAGTATCCCGCTTTGACAATATCTCAAAGGTATTGATTCCGCTTGAAGCTACCGGAGATGTACATTTTAAAATCGAGGGAAGAAAAATTTATGTCTCCCGCTAATCATCATTCAATTCACCAATTTACTAAACCCAACCCTATGCAGAAAAACTTACAATAGAATTAAGCCCGGCCCCCAGAGCAAGAAAATAGGTAAACCATACCCTGATTGGCGTCAGGATATGGTAAGTATGGCCTTGACACAAATTATCAACCGAACCGCAGCTGCTGAGTTTTGACGACGCCGGCATGCTGCAATTAACCAGACAAACAAACTTAGTTAATACTGCTCATTAAAGCAATATTGACGGTCTTTCATTTGGACCGCTAAGTCTCTGTCAGAACCTAAATGAAGTGTTAAATAAACTAGAAATGAAACCGGGTATACCAAGGTATATCCATAAAATTTGGCTGATGATGCGATTAACCACCGTTATTTTAATAGCCACCATCATGCAGGTTAGTGCTGCTGGCTTTGCACAGCAAATCACCCTGAACAAATCCAATACATCGTTAGAGGATATCATCAGGAACTTGAGAAAACAGAGTGGCTATAATTTTGTAGTGCCAGGAGACCTTCTTGAGAAGGCAAAATCCGTAAATATTAGAGTTAAAGACGTAGAATTCAAAAAGGTACTGGACGAAATTTTCGAAAGCCAGCCAATTACGTATGAGATCAACAACAATACTGTTACCTTAAAGGCTAAACCTAAAACGTTTATACAGGCCGTATTGGCGCCATTTTTAAATATCACTGTTCATGGTAAAGTGGTAGACTCCTTAACGGGGAATCCACTGGCGGGTGCCAGCGTGATAATCAAAGGGAAGAAGCAATTTACCAGGGCAGGAGCGGACGGATCTTTTACGCTGCAAAACGTGGAAGAGGATGCCACATTGGTCATCTCTTATATTGGCTACAGGCAACAGGAAATCAAATCGGCGAAAGAACTGGGTACGATTCGTATGGCTATTGATGTGGCCAGGCTGGATGAAGTTGCGGTAACCATCAATACGGGTTACCAGCGCATCAAACCTGAACAGAGTACCGGTGCGGTAGCGCAGATTGGCACAAAAGAATATGAATCAAGGGTGAGTTCTGATTTTCTTGATGGATTGGTAAACCGTTTACCCGGATTGATGATCAACAACTCGGTTTCATTGACATCTACAGACCCGACTGGTAATAAAACTTCCAGGCCTTTATTTAATATCAGGGGTATTTCCACCATGTCTGCCAACCAGAGTCCGTTAATTGTGGTGGATGGCTATCCAACTGAATTGACACTGGATATGATTGATCCGAACGAGATCAAATCTGTAACCATACTTAAAGATGCTGCTTCTGCTACTGTATATGGGGTAAGGGCATCGAATGGGGTAATTATTATTGAGCGGAAGCAGGCGAGTCCCGGTGCAGCACAGTTCAGTTTCAGGACAACCCTTGGTCTTACACCAGAGGAGAATTATAGCCGTTACCGTTGGGATCCAAATGCATCAGCTATCAATTCCGAATACGTAAGGGAAAGACAAACGCTAAATATTACGCCAGCAACCTGGGGAACCTTGTTCAATACAGGGGTAGGGAATATAGGCCGTTCAATCCCTTTCTTTCTCCAGTCTCAGCTTGCAGCCGGCATCATTTCGCCTGCGCAGGCCGAAAGCTCTTTTGCAGCGCTGGCCAACTATGATAATCTGGATGATTACAGCCGTTTATTCCAGCGGACGGCAGCTACGCAAACAAGTACATTAAATGTTTCTGGTGGTGTGCCTACTGCATTGTATTATATTACTGCAAATTATACAGGTAAACAAAATAATGCGATCCTGAATGGCAATAACAGATTTTTATTAACGGGCAGAACAACGCTGAAACTGGCGAAACGATTAAGCCTGGAACTGACCACAGAATATCAGGAACTTCGTAATAACGGTGCGCCTATACCAGGTGCATCTCAGTTCGCAGGATATGAACGCTATGAAGACGTAAATGGCAATCCTGCCGCTATCATTTCTAAAAGCTACGCGCCAGTTTATAACAGTTACATCATGTCTCAGGGTTTGTTAGACCAGAACTATTATCCGCTGGTTGACGCTAATTCAATAAGCGACAAAACGCGCACACTAAATAACAAAACCATTGCCAATTTTAACTATGATATCGGAAAAGGCTTTAACCTCTTGTTTGGCGGCGTATATGAGACCTCCCGTTCAGAAATCAGACATCTGGCTGCACAGGGTTCTTCGGAAGTAAATGCCTGGGTAAATAATTATACCGTGACTGCAGGGGGGGTATTTAAAAGGAATGTACCTGACGGCGATTTCCTTCGTCAGCAGAATACCAGCTCCAATGGTTATACTGCGCGTACGCAACTGAACTATAACAAAAGATTTGGCAACCACTCTATCAATGCCATAGCGGGTGCAGAATTGCGGAACGTTATAAATAAAGGCAATTTAGCCTCTTATTTTGGCTATAACGACCAGAGTTTGCTGCAACAGCCCGTTGACTATGCTTCTATCATTAACAATCTGGCGTCAGTTAGGGGTACATTGGTTACTGGAATACCTCTTGGAGCTTTAAACAGTTTGTTTAACCAGACCTATAGTGAAGACCGGTTTTTATCGGGCTTTTCTAACATTGTTTATTCCTATAAGGATACCTATTCCTTATCAGGAAGTATTCGTATTGATCAGTCTAACCTGTTTGGTAGTGATCCAAGATATAAATACAAACCATTATGGTCATTGGGAGCAGCATGGAACATTCACAGAGAAGATTTTATGAGTAATGTAAACTGGCTTCACCAGTTAAAACTGCGCGGTGCCTTCGGCTTTAATGGAAATGTGGCCAAGCTTTCACTTCCGCAGGTGATTGCCCAGGCACAGAATAATGGCGGCAATACGCCTACATTGACCTCGCTTGTGTTAGCATCCAATGCCAACAGCGGCCTCCGCTGGGAGCAGACAGAGAACCTGAACATGGGACTGGATTTTAGTATCTTCAAAAATATCAGTGGTAGCTTTGATTATTATACGAAAAAAACGACGGATGTGATGGGTAATTCTCCGATCGACCCAACGCTTGGTGCCAGTTCAGCCTTGGTTAATTATGCCACCATCAGGAATAATGGTTTGGAGTTTAGCCTGAAAGCAGATTGGATCTCCACGAGAAACTTTAACTGGAATACAGGTCTTGTGATTGCCAAAAATAACAGTAAGGTGCTGGATGTTGCCCGGACGGGTAGATACGATCCGCAAATTCTTGATGTACTGGGGTATGTAAGTGGTTATCCTGTAGGTGCAATGTTTTCTTACAATACCACGGGTTTGAACAATGAAGGTCATCCAATTATTGTGGATCAAAATGGTACATCTTATGTAGTAAATACCAGTAGTACCGGACAGCCTTTAGTTACTGCGATGTCCAGCAAAGATTCGGGACTGGTTCAGTATTCCGGAACTACCGTTCCGAGTATTAGTGCAGGATTAAGTAACCGCGTAGATGTGGGTAACTTTTACTTCTTTGCGATGGTGAACTATTATGGTGGTTTTAAAGTGAGGGTGCCAAGGCCCACTCCTGCAGATAACAGACCTTTGCCAGGAGCAGGTAACTATTGGAGGGTTCCGGGTGACGAGCTGAAGACAGATATTCCAAACCTGACTGATCTGGGTAACCCCAATTCATCATGGGCATACTTGTATAACAGCAATTACGTGGTACATGGTGATTACATCACGCTCGGCGATGTGACGGCTTCATACCGGTTAAATAACCTGAATTTTATAAAAAAAGCCGGCTTTAAGAACTTCGAGATCAAGGCCCAGGCTTCAAACCTGTATACGGTAGGCTTTAATCGCTATAATTTTAGTATGGCTACGGGAAGCTACGGCAAATCGTATGTGACCCCTACTTATACACTGGGTTTATTCACTAACTTTTAAAATTGGTACGAATGAAAAAATTTAAATATATAGCCGCCCAATTATTACTGTGTGGTCTGATTTTTAGTGGCTGCGACAAGTATCTGGATGTTGAACCAAAAGGCAAGCAATTGCTGAAAACAACGAATGACTTTGATCTGTGGTTAAATAGTGTTGTGCTGACCACTGAAACGGACGGTAATAACTTAATGAATAACATGACGGACAATCTTGATGTATTGAACATCAATACTCCGCCAACCACATTGGGTGAATTGGTCTATACCTGGGCACCGCAGTTTACTACCGATGTAGGGTCAATGACCTATTTATGGGGTGAACACTACAGACGCATCAGCCTGTTCAATACCGTATTATTGGGCATTGACGCTGCCCAGGGAGGCACAGCATCGCAGAAAAACAGTCTTAAGGCCGAAGCCTTATTGGGCCGTGCCCATTCTTATTTCTACCTGGTGAACGAATATGCCAAACCTTATAATGCAGCAACCGCTGCGACCGACCTGGCTGTACCTTTTGTCACCTCGGATGATGTAAGTAAAAAAGCACCTGGCAGAAGTACTGCTGCTGAAATTTACCAGCATATCATCGATGATATCAATGAGGCAATCCCCAACCTTCCGGAGGATAACTCGAATGCGAGGTTTCGCGGTTCAAAAGCTGCCGCTTACAGCGTTTTAGCGCGTGTTTATCTGTACAGGAGGGAATATACAGAAGCGCAGCGTTATGCTGAACTGGCGCTGGCCAGTACCCGTGCAATAATGATTGATTATACCAATGCTGCAACTTTTCCAGCTACCACCAATGTGGTGTCGCACCCGGACGCAATTTACGGTCGATCCTCTGCTGCTGCAGGAATTTCGATATCTGCAGAGTTAAAAAGTATGTTCGCAGCCAATGATGCCAGAAGAACAGTTTTATATACGAATTGGGCCAGTACGGTAAGAGGAGCAACTTTGTTTTATGCACAAGCAGTGACAAACGTCTTTTCTTTTACTAATTCCGGCACGACTGTACAGGAAATGCACCTGATTGCTGCTGAAGGTGCAGCAAGAGCCAATAACCTGGCTACAGCATTAGTCCACCTCAACGAAGTTCGCCGCAACCGGTATACGGGTACTCCGGTTACGAGCAGAGATTTTACGTCTACTATTCAGGATGTGGTGCTAACTGAGGTACTCGCAGAAAGAAGACGTGAATTACCTTTCCATGGCCTACGTTGGTTTGATATGCGAAGATTTGATATGGAAGACAGAATGCCTGTTGTAACCCGACTAAATGCGCAGAATGGAGTGATTGCTACATTAGAGCCACACAGCAGTAAATATACACTGCAAATCCCGATCCAGGTGATAGCCTTTAACCCGGACATGATACAGAATCCATAATCTATAGAACACAAGAGATGAAAACATATAAATTGAATATACTGGCAATATGCACGGCAGTGTTTTTGCTTACGGCATGTAAAAAAGACAAGTCAGTTCGCGAAACGCTAGCAGAAGGACGTGTGACCTTTGATCTGCCAGCTTCAACCGACGTGGTGTCAACTGCATTTGACATCAGGAATATAACTTTAGTGAGTGTAGAAATGAAAGCTGCGTTACAGGGTGATGTATCTTCGGATGCCCATTATGTAACTTTCGCGACGGATACCACTAAAATTGCTGATTATAGAACGAAGTATGGGAATAATGCGCTTTTATTGCCTACAACAAGCTATCTGTATTATAAACCAACAGTAGCCATCGCGGCAGGAACCAGGGTTTCAGAAGCGGGTGTACTGAATCTGAGTTTTCAGACCGCATTGAGAGCGCGCACTGCCTACGTGCTTCCACTGGTTATAGCATCTGTAGATGGAGTAGTGCAGGATCCGAAAACACGCAAGGTAATTTATTACGTTTTTAACACAGGTGAGGCGGCCTATATAGACCATACAGGATATACGCTTACAGCTACTGCGTCATCCACACTTGGCGTTAATGTACCCGCCAGAGCGGTGGATGCGGCTACAGGTACAACCTTTTGGGCAAGTGCAAATACAACCGTTTTACCACAATGGGTAAGTATTGATTTTGGACGCAATGTTACCTTTCCGTCATTTGACTATTTCTTTCCAACCGCTGTTACACCGGCCGCAGGGGGCTATACCTCTTCTGCTAAAGTGGAAACGAGTTCAGATAACATTACCTGGGTAGATAAAGGTACCTATGCAATAGATGTCAATAATGCCACGAAAAGTCAGACGCTAACTATGCCTTCATTAACTACGGCCAGATATCTGCGCTTCACCATTTTGGCCGCAACTCCATATAAGCCATCAGCTACAGTTACGTACAACATTGGTTTTGTAAGTGGGATTTTATTGAGGAATTAATTGAAGATAAAGTAATTATAGATCATAAGAAAATGAAGAAATCACTGATTTCAATCCTGATGCTGCTACCTTTTATGGTAGCAGCTCAAAAAAACTATACCTTAACCGGAAAATTATCAGACTTAAAAGGACCGGCCAGGGCTTACCTGGTTACTTTACAAAACGGGGCCTGGAAGGAAACCGACTCTGTAGAGATTAAGGGTGGAAAATTCCAGTTTACCGGAAAAGTGGAGGAACCACAAAATGCGCTGATCGCCATCAAACGCTCAGCTGATCAGCAAAGGGATAATCTGAGTTTTTATCTCGAAAATTCCAGGATCACATTTACCGGGAAAGATGCGATCAAAGATGCCACAGTAACAGGTTCAGTGTCTGATCGGGAAAACCGGGAATTAGCTGCATTGGTTACGCCGATTACCAATAAAATCATGAAGATTCAAAATGAGTTTACTAAAGATCATGGCGTTGTAGAAGGAAAAACTGTAGCACAGAAAAAAGAGGCACAAGATAGCCTGACCAGCCATGTAGCACAGATCAAGGCTATCCAGCAGAAATTTGTAGAGACTCACCTGAACTCGTTTATGGGTTTATATACATTCAACCACTCTGTTCTGGGCAGTCACTTTGACTCTGCAGCTGTAAAACCATTGTTCTACAAATTCTCTCCCCAGCTGCAGTCGTCCCCACTGGGTCAACTGGCTATCAGCAGGATCTTAGCCAATGAAAAGCGTGCGGTGGGTGTGAAAATCATCGATTTCGAACAAACAGCTATTGACGGGAAACTATTCAACATCAAATCCTTAAGAGGCAAATATGTATTTATAGATTTTTGGGCGAGCTGGTGTTACTGGTGCCGTAAAGAAAACCCCAATGTAATCAAAGCCTATGAGCAACTGAAAGACAGGAATCTGGAAATTGTAAGTGTGTCTTTTGATGAAAGTAAAGCTTCCTGGGAAAATGCGGTAAAAGAAGATAAACTACCCTGGTTACAGGTGTCTGACCTGAAGGGAATGAAAGTAAAAGAAGGATTGGCCGCCATGTTAGACATTAAAGCCATACCACAAAATTTATTGATCAGTCCGGAAGGCGTGATTATCGCTGCGAATCTTCGCGGTGAAGATCTGCCAGCAAAATTAGCTGCCTTTATTAAATAATTTGTATCACCATGAACATAAAAATCACAATTGCTGCCTTGTTATTGTTGCCTTCAGGCTTCTGCATGGCACAGGATAAATTTGAAATATCAGGAAAATTATCTGCTGCGGGAACAGACCGTATGGTCATGCTGAATTACATCAACAGCGAAGGTAAAAATGCTAAAGACAGTGCCCTTGTTAAAAACGGGAAGTTTAGCCTGAGCGGCACCACTTCTTTCGGGAATAAGGCTTATCTGAGTTTAGTTCCGGTGAAAAAAGCGGTTAACGAAACCCGCAGATCATCCGACGACCAATTGTTTTACCTCGAAAAAGGCAATTATAAAGTCGCGGGAAAAGACAGCATGGCTACAGCTGTGATTACCGGAGCACAGGCGCAGACAGATTTTCTGAATTACACTGCCCAAACACAGCGTTTGCTGTCCCGGTTTAAAGAAATTACCGAGCGGTTCACCAAAGTATGGTATGCTAAAGTGAAAGATACGGTAGCGATTAAAACGATACAAGCTGAGGCCAGACCTGTGCATGCTAAAATTGAAAAATCTTTAGATTCTTTTATCTACAGTCACCCCGATTCCTACGTAAGTGTAGACCTGATTGCAGAAAATAAAACTGCGGTTATTGATCCGGTAACTTTTGAGCCTTTTTACAGTGTATTGAGTCCGAGAGTGCTGGCTAGTTTTAACGGTCAGAAGTTAACTGCTAAATACAATAAGGCAAAGCTGTTCGGCATAGGAAAAACGATCGACTTTACCCTGCCGGATAAAAACGGCAATGAATTCAAGCTCTCTTCCTTAAAAGGTAAATATGTGCTGGTAGATTTCTGGGCAAGCTGGTGTGTGCCTTGTCGTGCCGAAAATCCTTTCCTGTTAAAAGCATACAATGAATTGAAAGAAAAGAATTTTGAGATTGTTGGTGTTTCTCTGGATGACACTAAAGCAGCCTGGTTAAGAGCCGTTGAACAGGACAAATTGCCGTGGGCTCAGGTAAGCGATGTGAAAGGATTCAAAACTGAAATTGCCCTTCGTTTTGGTATCAGTGCTATCCCTCAAAATGTATTGATTGGTCCTGATGGAAAGGTAATTGCAAAAAACCTCAGGGGTGAAGATGTCAATAAAAAGATTGCAGGCTATATTGTTAATTAGCATTATATCAGCTGTCTAAATTTTTTTATTTACCTGTAAAGAGGCTGCCTCAATCTTGAGGCGGCCTCTTTTTGTATATCTATATGAATATTTTCTTCTTTTATGTATTTAACTACGTATATTTGAACATAAATAATATATGGAATTATGAACACAATCAATTTAACCATCGCGCCTATATTTAATGATGACTGTACCGAAATCATCGACCTGATATTACCCATACAGCAAATTGAATTTAATGTACCCATAACTATTGAAGGGCAGCCAGACTTGCTTGATATCGAATCCAATTACCAGCAGGGGGGTGGAAATTTCTGGGGTGCAAAGATCGACGGCAAATTAGTCGGAACCATTGCCCTGATCAATACCGGGCACAATGCATGCGCCCTGCGAAAAATGTTTGTGAAAAAGGAATTCAGAGGTAAGGAATATGGCATTGCACAGAAATTACTGGAAACCCTGCTGACTTTTTGCCGTGCCCAGCATATCACCGATGTATACCTGGGCACTGTGGATATCTTAAAAGCTGCACATCGCTTTTATGAGAAAAATGATTTCAATAGCATAGCTGTAGCTGACCTCCCTGCTTATTTTCCAAGGATGATGGCCGATAATAAGTTTTATCACTTACATTTAAGCATTTAAACAGCGACCGAATGAATGTAATTGATGAATCGGGCATTTTAGCCATTTCGACCCGGCTGCAACGCCTGAGCGAACAGATCAGGAAAGATGGCTTCCTGGTTTATAAGGAGAATGGAATCAGCTTTGAGCCTAAGTGGTTCCCGGTAATCTATACACTGCACCTTAAACCTGTATTAAGCGTTGTTGAACTGGCAAATGAGATTGGCTATACCCATCCTTCCACTATTACTTTATTAAAGGAACTGGAAAAGGAAAAGCTGATTCGCTCAAAGAAGGATAAACATGATGAACGCAAACGTCTGCTGCAATTATCCGAAAAAGGAAAGAAGCTGGTGGAACAAATGCAGCCGGTTTGGGGAATAATTATAGCCGCAATTACCGAACTGACTGATACCCAAAACAACTTAATGAAAGCCATAGTTGAGGTGGAACAGCAATTACAGCAAAAAAGCTTTTTTGAAAGGGCAAAGGCTTTGAGTCAGAAAGAAGAATAAACCGTTTCAAAGCTATGAGACCGTAAAAAATCGCTCTTTCGCCAGTTTTTTTCGGATCCTGCTTAATGATTCTGGCGTGATACCCAAATAGGAGGCGATCATATACTGTGGCACCCGCGCTAAAAGTTCAGGATGCCGGGCAGAGAAAGAACGGTATTTATCATCTGCGGTTGGAATGGTGACCAAATCATGCTGTCCGCGGCTCCCTGATAAACATTCTTTAAGATTATCTGTCAGGAATTGGTTCAGGTGCGGGATTTGCCTGCAGAGTGCCTCGAACTTCAGGTTATTGATCAGCACCACTGTGGTAGGTTCAATAGCATCTATACTATATTTAGAAGGAACACCTCTCCCTACACTTTGTGCATCACCTGCCCATTCATTTTCAATGGCAAAACTATTAATCCTGATTTTTCCGAGACTGTCTGCAAGATAGGTACGGATACAGCCCTGCACAACAATAATAAGATCAGCAGTCTTTTCACCTTCACGCAATAGAAACTCCCCTTTAATAAGTGTTCTGAAGACACAAATCCTGCTGATTTTCTCCCATTCAGCAGGGCTAAGGACAACTTTAGAAGAAAGGTATTGATGAAATTTATCCAGCATTGATCAGGGGGCTAAAGAGGCAAATATAAAACCAGATGGATGTATTTCCATAGAAGGAAACATTTAATGACAATGTATCATCAATTGGGCGTTGCAGAAATAGGATGGGTTTTTTGTTGTATCCCAAAGTCTGAAATATATTTACGGATAGACTCCGGATCTTTGTCTGCAATAGATTTTTTAGAAAACTGCTCCAGATGGCTCATCTTAAGTAATGAGCCGCAGCCTGCTGCGGTAAACAATTCGCTGAGCCCTTCATCGTTTTCAAGATGATAAGCGTTAAAATGAGACATGGTATCTATGCCCAGATATGCTTTATCAGCTTTTTCCAGCATTAAGAGTTCTTTCAGTTTTTTTCCCTCCGGCGTACCGTCATTGGTTAAAAACAGGAATGTAGAAATCAGTATTTTATTTTCACACCATCTGCATAATAAATAACCAACTTTCTGATCTGATAAATAGTAAGGCACCAGGCTGTGGTTGTCTTTTTTTATATATGAAATCACTTCCTGGTCAAAAGATCCTCCCAAACAGATATGTAAAATTCCGGGAGTAATATCTATTCGCTCCTGTAATTTGTTTATAGCGTGCTGTTGTATATAAACAGGTAAAGATACATCGCTACCCACACCCTCAAATCCAATCTGAGCAGGTTTGATATGCGAATGTTTCCACTGTTCATCTGATAAGACCCAACCTATTTTCATTGCGGTCCGCTGATGGTCGTCTATCAGAACTTTTGTTTTTTCGGAGCGGATGCGCTGTATGAAGATGGCATTATCATCAGTTTCCGGATCAATATAAGCCGTATCTGTCATATCTGCATGGAGAATATACTTGTCTAACTCACTCAGGAAAACATTTGCATCAAAAATAGTGGTTTCCAGCATATCTCCTATCCAGGTGTGGTGGTCTGAACCAGGAAGATACTGTTGAAAAGCTTCTTTCACTAAATTTGCATCCCGGAACTGGTTATCTGACATGACGGAAATATAGTTGAGCAATACAATGCCTTCGGAAAGATACCAGGCCAGCGGTATTTCAACCTTAAAATCTGTCTCGATAGTGTGTTCATTGATAAATGCAGTAAATAACTTATTGTATTGTACTACCGTTGATTTCAAAATATCTGAGCCAGGTTTTGCTTTTACTTTTAATGCAGGAACGCGTAGTACTGTAACCGCTTCTAAAAAATAAGATGGGATGAGACCAAATTTCTCGTCACCTATCAGTGCTTTCGCTATAAATCGGATGCGCTCCAAAAACCTTGTCCTTAATTGCTTTTCCCCGGCTTTTTTTGCCTGGAGGTTTGCATTGGTCTTCTTTTTCTTAGCCATATCAATGTAGCCACTTGTTTTGGGAAAATTGGCTTAAGCATAAATATAAATAAATATTGTTTTTATTTAAGCAATAATTCTTCTGTAATGTGTATAAATGTAGTTTTGAGCTGGATGGGTTACCAACTCCTCTGTTTTAGCGGGATTACTTCCTGTACAAAGGACACCTTTTTAACAGGTATTCCAACGGACCACTGTAAGAACCATCAGTGCTAGTAAAAAAGGCTTTATGGGTTTGGTTGTAAATGCTGGCATTGTTGTCCATGTAAATGCCTAAAGAAACACTGACATCGTAACGCTGAACTGAATTGCTGTTACTGTAATCGGAGGTATTTACTTTTACTTTATCGTCACTCTTACGTTTGATATCAGTATTTGTATTGCCATAGGTGCTGCTGGTCACGTATCCTTTGTTTTGTGTTACCGTACCATCAATAATATATTCTACACCCAATATGTCACATATCTCCTTCATTGTAAATCCTATCATTTTGTCGCGCGTTACCCCAGCTTTAATCAGTGCCGCATTTGTTGTGCGGATATCCAGCAGGGTATACCCTGCCGCATGTTTAGACAGAAAGGAATAGGTATCTTCCTGTGCTTTAATCCCCACTTCCTGTGCACCCGCCTGCCTGTCCAGCAGAAAAGCAAAAGGTAGTATGGCAATTTTATTGTGATGATCTGCCGGCGTCGCCGTCATGGATACCGGGTCGTTTTTGCGTGTTTCGGCGGCTTGGGCTGACTGATTAAATGTTTCTACACGCCCACTGGAATGTGTAATTTTTAATACGTCAGACTTTTTAAGGATATATTCCGCCGTTTCTCCGCTATAGATGAAATGAATCTCAGCATCACTTACCTGAGTGACTTTTCCTTTCATTTCTTCGCCATTGGATTTCAATACTATGTCTTGATTAGCCGTGGTTTTGGGTTGAGCGTAAGCGTTTACCATAAATATTACCCCAATAAAAAATAATAGTTTTTTTTTCATCGTCTGAGCCGTTTAATATCAAATATAGTTATATAGTAAAAAACAACAAGTTTGTGACAGATTTGTTGTGATAGTTGATTTGAAAAATAATTTTATTTCGATTTTACTCTATTAATTATTATTTTCAATCACCTAACAAAAACAACATGATGAAAGCATTCAAACTACTCGCGCTATTGGGATTTTTACTGACAGGTTCATTCAGCGCTTATTCACAAACAAATACTGGTAAGGTATATTTAATCAGGGTGACAGGTTACGCCGGGCTGGCTGTGAATTATCACTTTTATATTGACGGTAAGTTAGTGTGCAAGCAAAAAAACAAATCCTATTCTGTGCATGACCTCAGCGTGGGTGACCATACCGTTAGTATCACTACCGGAGGATTACCAACTGCAAAAAAAACAGCTCCATTAAAAATTACAGTAATTGAGGGCAAAACCAATTATGTGAATGTAGTGAGCACAGAAGCCGGCTATGTAAACAAGATCAATTGTCAGGAAATTACCCGGAATTCTGCTGAACCACTTTTAGCGAAGGCTAAGGTAAAAACAAATTGTTTGGCCAAATAGTCAGGCATCCCTGTTCGATTGTATCACTATATCAGGATGTCAACATATATTGATATCCTGATATAAATGTGTTTAGTCTTCCTTATTTTTATTGATCAGTTTTAACATGGTAGCGTTTAAGGCTGAAACATCCAGATCGGGGTTGGAGAAAAATTCCAGATCCGCGGTCTCGATAGCAGTAAGCGCCTTTTGAAGAACCGCACTTCCTGATGAGGTCAGGCTAATAGTTTTTGCCCTGGTATCTGTCTTGTGCTCTTTGCGGGTCAAAAACCTTTTTTCCTCTAAAGTACGCAGTACCTTTGATACCATCATTCGATCGGCATTGCCCTGATTGGCAATATCAATCTGGGTTACCGCATCATTTTCTTTTGAAAGCCAGGCGAGGGCAGCCAACAGTACAAATTGTGTCTGGGTAAGGTCTAGTGGATCCAATACACGTTTTAACTTTCGTTGCCATAATGTGGTCAATTGTCCGAGAAGATAACCCGGACTGTCGTCCGGACTTTTGAAGTGAAAGTCAATATCCTTTTTTATCATTTTATGATAGGTTTTCAGTCTGTAAAAAAGTGATATTGTATCCATCAGGATCTTTTGCAATGATGATTTTTCCAAATGGGGTGTTTTGCACGGGGCCTGATAGCTGTACGTTTTTCTGTAATAAATCGGCCTGCAGCTCTTCTATCTTTCCATCAATAGCAAACCACAGCGATGTACCTACTCCTAGTTCCTTACCCTCTAAATCACCAATGGGCTTTCTGATTGCAAAGCTGGCTTCACCGTCTTTGTATTTGAAAATGCAGGCTGCGGGATTCGCAGCCCCGGTTAGCTCAAAGCCTAATTTGTTAGTGTAAAATTCTTTTGAAACTTCCAAGTCTCTTACCTGAAGAGAGGCAAATTCTAATTTTCTCATCGCGTTGTCTTTATGTTGTCACAAATATAGTATACGCGACAACATAATGCAAATGTATTTCAAAATATCTTTGATCTCGTTGTCATCGCGTCCGGAATGTCAAAATCAAAAGCTGGAAAATGAAATATATTGATTCGGTTTTCTCAAAATGAGAAGCTTACTGAGATTTATCTTTGCTTGCAGGTGAATGAGCTGCAATAATCTATATATTTGTGATAAGGATCACACTACCATCAGTAATTATTATAATGCCTTCCCCCAATATACAAAGCGACTATGAATTGATTGAATTATTAAAGCAGGAAAGCCTACCTGCGTTTAATGAGATCTACCATCGGTATTCGGGACCTATGTATAAGTTTGCATTTAGTATTTTAAAAGATGAAGCTGAATGTGATGATATTTTACAAAATGTCTTTACCTGGTTATGGGACCATAGGAAAAACCTGAAGATCACTTCTTTAAAAGCTTATCTTTTTGCGGCTGTAAAATTTAACCTTGCCGGGGTAATCAGGGTTAGTCAGCGCAGGAGTGAAATTTTAGCAAATGCTCCGGCTTTGAATGAAGCCATTGAAGAGGATAGTCTCGAGCTAAAGGAGCTGATAGAGATCATTAGATCCTTTACATCAAGTTTACCTGACAGGGCCCGGGAGATTTTCGAACTCTCGCGCAAAGAATATTTAACCAATAAAGAAATCGCCCTGCGTTTGGGAATCTCAGAAAAGACGGTAGAGAACCAGATGAATATTTCTTTAAAGAAATTGAAGGTACATTTGGGGCGTATGTCTTTTTGGTTAATGCTGATTTAAAAAAAAATCATTGGGCTTGGGTGCTGACCATAGTTGAGTTCTCTTATTAATGACGGGCAATTAAGAACCTGGCCAACTCAGCCAATGACAGCTAACAATGAATTGCTCCTTATCATGGAGCGCATTTCTAATTCCACTGCAACTGATGCCGAAATTGCTCAATTCAATGTTTGGTGCGACTCTTTTAAAGGGGCAGACCCAGCAATTCAGAACCTCGGGGAGATTAAAGAAAGAGTTCTTTCACGTGTCCACCGCAATATATCTCCAAAGCCCAAGGTTTTTCCGCTATATATTAAATGTATTGCTGTCGCCTCAATAGCGTCGATGGTGATTGGAATATGGTTTTTTACCACTTCACGTATCAGGCTGAAAGCTGCTGAATTCCGCTATGCCAACGACGTTGCCCCGGGTAAACATGCTGCTACACTTACGCTTGCTAACGGGAAAAAAATCTATCTTACTGATGCTGCAGCCGGTAATCTGGCTAATGAATCTGGTGTCAGCATCTCCAGGAACGCAAAGGGAGAAATCGTTTACACGATCACTGAGAATAGTAACGCTGCTGCGGGTGTCATGAATAAGCTGGAAACATCACGTGGTGAGCAGACGCAGGTGCGGTTACCTGATGGCAGTACGGTTTGTCTAAACGCAGCATCTTCACTAAAGTATCCTGTATCATTTGTGAACCAAAAGAATCGAAAGGTCAGTCTTTCCGGTGAGGGATATTTTGAAATTGCAAAGGATAAAACGCATCCATTTATTGTAGAAAGCAAAGGTCAGGAAATAAAAGTATTGGGTACACATTTCAATATTAACGCTTATAGCGACGAATCAAGCTCAAAAACTACCTTGCTTGAAGGTAGTATATTGATCAGTACTGTAAACAATAGTCAAACCTTAATTCCCGGATCTGAAGCGACTAATGACGGAAAAAATATCAATGTTCAACTGGTAGATACGGAACTGGCCGTTGCCTGGAAAAATAATCTGTTCTTATTTGAGAATGAGGAATTAGGGAGCATTATGCGACAAGTGGAACGCTGGTATAATGTAGAGGTCATATATAGTGACAACATCGCTCATGAGCGGTTTGGCGGTGGCGTTTCCAGATTTAATAGTGTTGCTAAACTATTGAAATCCCTTGAGGCTACCGGGAAAGTACACTTCAGAATTGAAGACCGAAAAATTTATGTATTCAAATAATCAATTAATAATTAACCACACAATTATGATGAAAATCTACAAAAACGACTCTTAGATGGCTGAGAAATAAACGAACCGGAAGTGCTGTTCACACTTCCGGTTGCAGTCTGGCAAAATCAATTAACAATCAACTTTAACTGCATGTACCAAAGTTTTCGAGGCTGGAGGTACATGCTAAAACCAAACCTAACAAATGTATATAAATTATACCAGGAACCGCTGTGCGCAAGTATGGCCGTACCAAAAAATATTGCTTATTATGCGACTCACCACCGTATTACTGATGATATGTCTAATGCAGGTTAGCGGAGCCAGCGTTGCACAGAAAATCAGCCTTTCTAAATCAA
Source organism: Pedobacter sp. MR2016-24 (assembly GCF_026239655.1). Classification (GTDB taxonomy): domain Bacteria; phylum Bacteroidota; class Bacteroidia; order Sphingobacteriales; family Sphingobacteriaceae; genus Pedobacter. The sequence goes on from NZ_JAPIVO010000002.1 coordinate 756,779, forward strand.
ATGCCTCATTAAAAGCTGTGCTGAAAGACATCAGAATTCAGAGCGGATACGTTTTTCTATATAATGAAGGACAAATCAGAAATGCCCGCCCTGTAACCATTAAAGTAACCAATGCAGATTTTAATGAGGTACTCGACCAGATTTTTGCTGGGCAACCTTTGACATTTATCGTCAATGAGAAAACTATTACAGTGAAAGAGCGAAAAGTGTCTTTCTTGGATCGCGTAGTAAATGCATTAGCAGCTATTGATGTTACCGGCCGTATTGTAGATCAGAATGGATCCCCTGTTTCCGGAGCAACCATATTGGTCAAAGGAGCAAACAGGTCAACTCTTTCGAATGCATCAGGATATTTCAGTATCAATGGCCTTGATGAAAAATCGATATTAATTATCAGTTCTGTAGGCTATCTGACCAGGGAGATTAATGTAAATAAGGATCTGGGAAGTGTCATGCTGGAAATTAGTAATGCCAAACTGGATGAAGTAGTAGTGGTGGCCTATGGCACTACCACCAGACGTCTGAATACCGGGGCCGTAAGTCCGGTTTCTGGCAACGAGATTAGACAGCAGCCTGTTTCCAATCCAATCCTCGCATTAGGCGGACGCGTGCCAGGCTTGTTTATTACACAGAGTGCAGGCTATGCAGGCGCAACTTATTCCGCTTCTATCCGCGGACAAACGAGTTTAGGTTTTCAGTCCAGCACTCCATTATATGTTATTGACGGCATCCCCTTTGGCGACAGGCCAGTGGAGCAGACTGCAGGCGGTGCTGGTTTGCTGGGTTTTAGTCCGCTTAACAATATAAGCCCGGACGAGATTGAAAGTATTAACGTACTCAAGGATGCTGATGCTACAGCCATATATGGTTCCCGTGGCGCAAATGGCGTAATTCTGATTACCACAAAAAAGGGGAGGGCAGGTAATACCCAGCTTTCTGTCGACGTGAACTCAGGATTTGGTGAAGTAACCAACAGGGTAAAGATGCTGGGTACTGCGGATTATCTGAGGATCAGGACGCAGGCTTTTGCAAATGAGGGTATTGTCCCAACGGTTATCAACGCACCGGATCTGCTGTTCTGGGATCAGTCAGCATATACCAATATCCCTGATTTGTTGATAGGACATACCGCTCATCAAACTAAGGCCGCGTTTAATATATCTGGCGGAGACGTTTATAACCAGTTTATTTTTGGCGGGAACTACCGGCGGGAATCTACCGTGATGAAAACATCTACCAGAGATGAGGCAGTGCAATTCCATACGAGTATGCAGCATAGGAGCACAAACGAAAAGTTCAGCATTTCCCTATCGGCAAGTTACAATACAGACAATAACAGTGTGCCAAATTACAATATCGCAATAACGAATTATTCGTTACCGCCCAATTACCCATTATACGAAGCCGATGGCAACTTGTATTTTGGACCGGGCTACAACAATCCTCTTGCGCCGTTCAATTCTATCAGCAGCCTGAAATCAACCAATCTGGTAAGTAGTGTGAATATGAGCTATAAAATAGTGAAGGGGCTGACTGCTAAGGCTGATCTGGGTTACAATTACAATAATGTTTTCAGCACTACCATAACGCCGGCAAGTGCAAGCAACCCGCTCCTGAATTATTCTCCTACATCAACGCTCGGCAATAATTTTATTAAGACCTACATAGCCGAACCACAACTAAACTACAGCCATGCGTGGGGAAAAGGAAAACTGACCGCCCTGGTTGGTGGCAGCTGGCAGCAGATGGAAAGTACGCAGCCTTACTTTGTAATGGGCACTTTCTCTAATCCTCAGCTGGCAACCAGCCTGAACGCACTGACCGTAATCTATAGCTCTTCGGGATATAATAATTATAAATATGATTCCGGATTTGGGAGACTTGAATACGATTACGACGGCAAATACCTTCTCAGTGGTAATTTACGGCGTGATGGCTCCTCGAGGTTTGGGGCTGAAAGGCCTTTCGGAACTTTTGGTAGTGGGGCAGCAGCATGGATTTTTTCTAAAGAGGACTTTAGTATCTCAACTATGCCCTGGTTAAGTTTTGGAAAGTTGCGTGCCAGCTATGGCACCATAGGCAGTGATAAATCTATCCAGGATTACGCTACATTAAGTACTTACAATCCCGGTATCGGCTATGGTCCTACATCCAGCATTTCGCCTTCACGCATCAATAACCCTTATCTGCAGTGGGAAGTGACGAAGAAATTGGATTTTGCTTTGGAACTTGGTTTTTTAAACGACCGCATTTTCCTTTCTGCAAATTACTACCGAAATCGTTCAAATAATTTGCTCGGCAACATGCCTCTGCCAATACAGGCCGGATTTAATGATTATAGTGCCAATCTTCCTGCTACTGTACAGAATAAAGGTTTGGAATTTGAACTCTCTACCTTGAATGTTAAAACTCAAAGTCTTACGTGGCGGACTTCGTTTAACATCTCTAGCCCCCGTAATAAACTGCTTGCCTTCCCGGATCTGGATAACTCTGTTTATGCGAATACTTATGTTGTTGGTCATTCCCTTAACCTGATTACCGCGCTGCACTCGACCGGCATAGTTGACGGTATTGCCACAGCACAGGATATGAATGGCGACGGTATGATCACTTCAGGATTGGCTGCGAATGGGAGCGGCGACTTTATTGTGGCCGGCACTTCCGATCCAAAATTTTTTGGCGGTCTGAACAATACATTTAATTACAGAGGATTTCAACTGGATTTCCTTTTTCAGTTTGTGAACAGAAAGGCAAGAAGGGGTGATCTGAATTTTACAGCATATCCTGGAACGGGTTACAATATTCCGGAAAGCTTTCTGGATGTTCCGCTGAAGTATTCTTCAAGGTATGGTACGCCGGCGACTAATGCCTTTTATTATTACACAGCTTCAGACGCTGTTATAGAAAGTGCATCATTTGTGCGACTAAAAAATGTTTCCCTGTCGTACACCTTCCCGTTGGCCATAGCAAAACAGTTCAAAATTTCGGCACTCCAGCTATATTGCCATGGGCAGAATCTCCTGACCTTCAGTAAATATAAAGGATTGGATCCTGAAACATTAACCACTAGTCTCCCACCGCTACGCATGCTGGTAACTGGTATCAAATTCACTTTATAACCCTTGTATCCATGAAATTAGATCATACATTTAAAATATTCGCCGCAGTTGGATTAGTACTGCTATTGGGTTCCTGTAAAAAATTAATTGACGTGGGACCTTCAAAGACTGAACTGCTTACGACTACAGTTTTTAAGGATTCAGCCACCGTGCAGTCGACCTTGGCAGGCCTGTACGAATCCTTTGCCCCTCAGACCGGAGCTTACCGGAACAGTATCTCCACATTGCTGGCATTGAGTGCCGATGAGCTCCAGTACAATGGTAATAATTTTGACGCATTTACGAATAACGCCATTTTATCTACAGACGGAAATGCAGCAGGTATCTGGGAAGACTCTTATAAAACTATTTATGTAGCAAATGCAATATTGGAAGGCGTGTCCTCCGCAGACGGCATCTCCCTGAGGTTTAAGCACCAGGCTTCGGCTGAGGCGAGGTTCATCAGGGCTTTTTGTTACTTCTACCTGGTAAATGTATATGGAGATGTGCCTCTGGTGTTGAGTACGGATGTTTCTAAGAATGCGAATATGGCAAGAACAGCTGCAGCTGAAGTCTACAGTCAAATCATCGAAGACCTGAAATTTGCACAGGCTAACCTGCCATCGGATTATTCAATTTCTGATGGCAGCAGGACCCGAGCAAACAGATGGGTAGCTACAGCCATGCTGGCAAGGGTATATTTGTACAATAAGAACTGGACAGCAGCCGAAACTCAGGCCAGTAGCATCATCAATAATGAAAGTCTGTTTGAATTGAACGCCAACCTGAATTCCGTTTTTAGTGCGACCAGCAAAGAGGCAATATGGCAATTGTATAATGATAACAGCGGTTATACCTGGTACGCCACAGAGGTGTTGCCAAACCCCGTGACGCAGATTCCAACTTACTTTTTAACTCCTGCGCTGCTTGGGGCATTTGAGACAAATGATGCCAGAAAAGCCAACTGGGTAGGAAGCACTATTTACAGCGAGCTTGTTTATAGTTATCCTTATAAATATAGGAGCTTGCAAAGCGGCTCAAATACAGAGTATTATACCATACTCAGACTGGCCGAGCTATACCTTATCAGGGCGGAGGCCCGTGCACAGCTTGGTAATACTACAGGTGCCCGGGAAGATATATTTGTTTTACGTGGCCGTGCCGGGCTGGGCAATACGCCGGCTGTGGATAAAGAGGGGCTTTTACTTGCCATTGAACAGGAACGCAGGATTGAACTCAACAGTGAATGGGGACACCGATGGCTCGATCTTAAACGTACGGGACGTATCAATGCCGTACTTGGAGCTGTAAAACCTTCCTGGAAGCCATCGGCAGCGCTGTATCCTGTGCCTAACGGACAACGTATATTGAACCGTAGCCTTACACAGAACCCCGGCTATAATTAATGATTGTAACCAAATAAATAATGATATTTTCAACCAAATAGATATGAAACTCAAATCTTTTCTATTAACAATCTGCGTATTAGTCAGCACTGGTTTACAGGCTCAGCACAAGTTTAACCTGTATGGTTATATTACAGGCCTAACCGTTCCCACTTATGCCTTTCTCGCCTATACCGATGGCAGCAAATTCCTGCGTGACTCCGTTCAGATCTCAGAGGGAAAATTCTCTTTTAAAGGAATGGTAAGTCGCCCTGTCAGGGCGAACCTATGGTTGATGTCTTCTGATCAAGTCAAAAAACAACTTAAAGTTGGTGATGTCATGCCTGAGATTGACGGGACTGACATGATGCTGGAACCGACCGAGATCAGGGTTGAGGGAGCTACAGTTACTTCTGCTAAGATAACTGGCGGTCAGGTACAAGCTGATTACGTTTTATATAAACGCTTGATAGATTCTGCAGGCCAGGCCGTATACAACATCTGGAAAGCAAAGCAGGCAACGTTATCTGCAGATTCCATTGGCGCTTCTAACGAAGAAATGGTATCGGAACGGTATTCAAAAATCAATCAAGCTATAAAAGCCTTTGTAGTTAGTCACCCGGGTTCTCAGGTATCATACAATTTTCTGACTGATAACGCTATAGCTATTGAAAATCCTGATGATTTTGAAGTAATGTACAATGCTGTAAGTCCGGCCTACAAATCTTCTGCGGATGGAAAACTGGTGGCTCAGCGACTCGCTATGGCAAAAAAGTTTGCCATTGGACAACCTGCTGTTGATTTTAGCCAGATGGACGATAAGGGGAAAATAGTTTCACTTGCAGCGGTGAACAGGGGTAAGTATGTACTGATTGACTTTTGGGCAAGCTGGTGCGGTCCCTGCCGGGCGGAATATCCATATCTTAAAGAAGCCTATGCCATGTTCAGGGATAAAAATTTTGAGATCATTGGAATATCATTAGATGATAAAAAGTCAAACTGGCTGGAGGCAATCAGGTCAAACGGTTTTCAATGGATAGAACTGTGTGATCTCAAGGGACGTCAGAATGCAGTAGCAAAAGCCTATGGCGTAGTGGCAATCCCGCAAAGTCTTTTAATCGACCCGATGGGAAAAATCATTGCCAAGAATCTCCGGGGTGAAGATCTGCTTCAGAAGCTGAATGAAATATTTAAATAAGAAGTAATAGGCCGGTATAATAACCGGCTTATTTATGAATATCTCTTAATTTCTCTACGAAATTCAGCAATGTTCAGTAAAACGGAATGTAACTCAGTAGCTTGATATGCTGGTAATTAAAGAAACCACTATTCAAAGATGTGCATCAGCCGTGTGAATTTGACGTAATAACTTAAGACTAAACAGATCATGGATTAGATATTAGGGTACTAATCATGAACGAAATGATTAGCCTTAATTACAGAGGAATAATGGAATGAACAGGCAGCTTTCTTGCCTTTATCCATATATTCGTCTATTCGTATTGAAATGAAGTCATATAACCCACCCTCGTCAGCTACGCTAAAGGCATTGGAAACGGCGCCGGGCGCTTTTTTAGTGCTCTCCCCGGATCTCTATATACTTACCGCAAGCAACCTCTATCTGGAGGCGACGAAGACCGAGCGTGAAGCCCTCCGTGGCAGGCATATTTTTGATGCCTTTCCTGATAATCCAGATCTGCCGGAGGCAGATGGAATGAAGAACATCAATGCATCTTTGCAGGAAGTGCTGCGGACTAAAAAGCGCCATGTAATGAATTTTCAGCGCTATGACGTGCCGGATATTGCTCATCCAGGGAAATTCATTACGCGATACTGGGATCCCAGTCATACGCCTGTTCTGGATGATAACGGAGAGATCAGTTATATCGTGCAACTTGCTACAAATGTAACGGATCAGGTACTCATGGGAAGGCAGCTGGCCCAGAGCAGGAATGCACAGGTAGAGTCTGCCTTGGAGGTAAGTTCGCTGACGTCAAAGCTGGATCTTGCGGAAAAGGAACTTTTATCACTTAACATCAGCCTGGAAAAGCAAGTGGGGCAGCGCACTGTTGAATTGAAAAATAGTGAGGAAAATTTACAGGCAGCTTTTGATGCGGCGGACCTGGGTAGCTGCAGTTTGAACTTAAAAACCGGGCAGGCAAAGCTGTCGCAGAGATACCGCTCCCTGTATGGTCTGCCGCTTTCCGGAGAGATCACCTGGGAAATGGTGACAGCGGCGGTGGAACCGGAGTTCCTGGAAGAAGTGAACATGGCAATGATCAATGCAGCCGAAAAAGGCACACCGGTAGACAGTACCTATGCCATTCGGCACCTGGAGACTGGAGAAAGGCGCTGGATGCGGGTGGCAGGAAAGGTTCGTCCTGATGGGGAAGGAAGTTTTTCGCATATCTATGCGGTGGTGATGGACGTGACAGTACAGAAGGAAGATGAGCAGCGTAAGAATGATTTTATTGCTATGGTTTCCCATGAACTCAAAACACCGCTTACGTCAATTACAGGATATACGCAGGTGCTAGCTAAGCTATTTAAAAATAATGACGGTTTAGCGCCCCGGTTATTAGAAAAAATGGAACGGCAGGTGAAAAAAATGTCTGTAATGATAGATGGCTTTCTGAATATCTCCAGACTGGAGGCGGGCAAGATACACCTGGATGTGCAGCGTTTTGATATGGCAGCACTTTTGGCCGAGGTGGCAGAGGAGTTTGATGCCACCATATCTTCCCACAAGATTCTTTTTCCTGAAGTGCAGCAGGTTTTGGTAGAGGCTGACCGTAACAAGATCGGGCATGTGATCAATAATCTGCTTTCCAATGCCATAAAATATTCACCATCAGGTGCTGTTATTGCCGTAAAGTGCGAAAACAATGAAAGTGAAATCATATTTTCAGTTCGCGATGAAGGGATTGGAGTAAACCCGCAGGACCTGCCCAAGCTTTTTGACCGTTACTACCGCGTGGCGGGAATGCAGATCAATATGGCATCCGGTTTTGGTATCGGCTTGTATCTTTCAGCTGAAATTATCTCCCGGCATGGGGGCAGAATATGGGCAGAGAGTGAGCCTGGAGAAGGCTCAACATTCTATTTTAGTTTACCAAAAATGATCAGTCAGGATTTTTGTCAACAACAAAATATACTTTAAAAGTAGTGCTTTCATTGAGTCTGCTCTCCACTTCTATCTTACCGCCAAGTGCTTCGATTTGGGATTTTACAATAAACAGTCCCATACCTTTAGCATCGGCATTTCCATGAAAGGTTTTATACATGCCAAAGATTTTATCTCCCTGAGCATCCAGATCGATACCCATTCCATTGTCTTTAAAAATCAAAACCTTATATTTTCCACTTTGATAGAAAGATAAATCAATCTCTAATTGTCTGTCAGGTGATTTATACTTGAGTGCATTGGTTAACAAGTTCAGGATGATGCTTTCCAGGTAAGCCGCATTGGTTTCCAGATAGGCTTTATCATCAAAATAATAATTGATTTGAGTATTTGCATTGGTAAACAATACTTTGATACTATCAATAATTCTCATGACCTCCTCTTTTACCACTATCTTTTTAACAGGTAAATTGGTGTTTGTTTGTATATTAATGATGTCATTCAGGTTAAAAATGGTCGCATCCAAACTATGAATGCTCTTTTTGATCATTTCCCAATTGTTAATTTTGTCTTCGTCATCGCTTAACTCATTTAAGTCCATAATGCCTATGATATTGGCTACATGTGAGCGGATATTGTGTGAAATGATATAGGTAAAGTTCACCAGCTTTTTGTTTTGTTCGGCAGTTACATCAACCAGTGCCTGTAATTCCTGCTGCCTCAAAATAAGGGAAGTGATATCATGGCCAATGCAAAGCACTTCCAGTGGATTACCTGCTGCGTCTAAGATTAATTTAAACTCCCATTGGGTAGAGACCATTCCTTTACGATGTGGTTTTCTCAATATGACCCAATGTGATGTGCCCGGCTCAGCGAAACATTTCCCTACAGTATCAATGCATAACTGGTGATCTTCCGGGATGATGAGGTCAATTGACGGCCTGCCAATCCATTGGTCCGGATTAAGTTCAAACATCTTACAGAAGAAGGGATTCATATAGCTGTAATTTCCTTCCAGATCCGTTTTAATAGCATAGAAGGAATTGTTTTCTATGATCGAACGGTAATAAGTATCGTCTCTTTGTATGTCGTTACTGAGTTCATGTATATTATCCGGGTAAATACTCATCATTGTCGTCTATAGCTTGTGAATTTTTGATATGCCCAAATTGCAAATGGCCATTTTGCTATAAGGATGCTTATTAACGGCAGGGAATCAACTGTGGTTTTGAAAAAAAGCTATATGACAATTTGATGATATGAGACTTACTCCCCAACCATTGACCTTCTGAAATCCAGGATCTTTTCTATGATATACGCAGATACGACCATATGCATGAACCTGACAACTTCAGGTGGGGCTACGTTTTTCAATAGCTGGAGATCGTCATAACTTTCTTCTTCCCATTCCTCCGTTAATCGGGGTATGAGCTCTTCATATTTCCAGTTTTGTTCCATAAGAGAAATGAGCATATGAGAGTGCGCTGCTATCCATGTGAGTGAGTGGCCCTTGTATTCCATCTTCACCCCGTCCATCATTTTATGGTTTAGTATGGTCTTTTTAACCTGCTTCATAAAATCTTGCTGTAAATGGCCTATGCCAGTATCATTACAGTGTGTTTTGAAAGAAAGCTTTCCTAAATGGCAGAAGAAATTGTGAGACTTACAGCCAGTTTTTTCTTTTAAACCAAAAGAAAATCAGTACGGTTACGATAGCCATCAGGAGCATTACTCCCGGATAGCCCAGTTTCCAGCCTAATTCTGGCATATATTTAAAGTTCATTCCATAAATTCCGGCAATAAAAGTGAGCGGCATAAAAAAAACGGAAAAGATAGTGAGGATGCGCATCGTATCATTTGTCTTCTGTGAAGAGGTAGAGAAATAAATCTGCAGGAGCTGATGCACGTTTTCCGAAGCGCTGGCATAAACGTTCTGTAGTTTCACATATAAATCCCTGGTGTTCCGGGTATCTTCATTCCCTTCGGCATTATCGACATTGTCTACAATCTCAGAGGAGAGTACCAGCATTCTGTGGAGTAGATCTACTTTGCGCTTCAAATGGTAGAGACCCTTTAAAAGCGACGCTTTTTTACTTCTCAGAAAGATAGTCTCTTCATAAAAGTCGGCCGATTTAGTAAGCTGTACGGATGCAGTATCGTAGGTTAAAAGGCACTTTAACAGCACCTCATTCAGGACCTGCTCTGTATGCTGATATTTCCTGGAATCAATTAAGGATTTAACCGTAGCGGTGAATGGATGCGCTGTACGGTGGATGGTGATGATAAATTTCTCATTGTAAAATATGGCAATCTTATTGGTCAGTTCCTGCACAGAGTCTGCTTCTAAAGTATCTTTGCCGGTATGTACGCGGAAGATGATAAAATTGTAATGCTCCCTTTTTTCAAATTTGGGCAGGTGGTCGGGTTGCAGACAATCCCTCACCAGTGCATCATGTAAATCATATTCACGGGCAATTTTTTCCAGTTCTTCTTTAGCCGGACTAACAATGTCTATCCAGGTAAATCCATTTCCATTTTCTTCTGTGAGGTATTGTACCATATCTGCTGCTTATAACAGTACAAATTGATAAATATTTTATCAATTTGTAAGAAACATGATTTTAATTTATTGTAGGAAATACTATCAATGGGCAGGGAGATCTTATACAAGTATATATTTTACTCTATTTCCTACCATTATTACTGATATGGGAGTTCGGAATCTGAATTCAGCAGCCAATTCTGTATTTTAGTAATAACAACAACAAAATCTATGATCAATCTTAATGTAAACCATAAAGTTTACCAGGTGGATGCTGATCCTAATATGCCACTATTGTGGGTAATTAGAGATCTCATCGGTTTGACCGGTACAAAATATGGCTGCGGTGTAGCACAATGTGGTGCATGTGTAGTCCACTTAAATGGGGAAGCGGTGCGCTCATGTGTAACCAAAGTAAGCCGTGCTGAAGGGCAGCAGGTAACTACCATCGAAGGATTATCCGCTCAAAATAATCACCCTCTGCAAGTGGCATGGAATGAAGAGAATGTACCTCAGTGCGGATATTGTCATTCCGGACAGATTATGTCCGCTGCAGTCCTTTTAAGGGAGAAAGCCGATCCTACTGATCAGGATATTGATGATGCCATGGCCGGTAACCTTTGCAGGTGCGGTACCTATCTGCGCATCCGTAAAGCGATTCACCTGGCCGCCGAACTGCAAAAAAAGGAAGGAGGCAGCGTATGAAATCATTTGTGGTAATGGGGATTATACTCTGTATGATCGGATTAATGGCTTTTGCTATGCATCGTGAACAGCGTTCTGCAGCTGGGCTCACCACACCTATTGTGGTTAAAAAAGATAGTATTGCCTCTGTGAAAGCTTTTACGGCGGTTTATAAAGTACTGATGAGTCCACGCTGTATGAACTGTCACCCATCTGGAGACATTCCGCTGCAGGGAGATGATAGTCATTTACACACCATGTTTCCGAAGAGGGGTAAAGATGGTAAAGGAATTCTTGCAATGAAATGCGCAAATTGCCATCAGCCGGAAAACTCACCCGGTTTGCATACCCCTCCAGGAAATCCAAACTGGCATTTGCCACCAGCAGATATGAAGATGGTGTTTGAAGGTAAAACTCCTCGTCAATTGGCTAAACAGCTGATAGATCCTGAACAAAACGGGCATAAAGACCTGAAAAAACTGATTGCGCATGCAGATGACGGACTGGTTTTAGCAGGATGGAATATGGGTGAAGGTCGAACGCTGCCGCCTGTGAGTCATGCTGCGTTTAAAAAAGCCTGGATCACCTGGCTCACTACCGGTGCTTATGCGCCAAAGAAATAATAAGATTTCAATTGATTCTTTAAGAATAATATATGTCAGTATCAGAAGAAGCTGAACGCCTGTCCAGGAGGAATTTCCTCAGGATGGCAGGTATAGGAGGCACAGCGCTTTGCCTTGGATTATATACATCAGGTCAGGCTGGTGTGAAAGTGATCAATCAGGCATTGGTCAATGCTGCAAGTGAAGGTGTGGAATTAGCCGCCTGGATTATCATCAATACCAGTGGTAAAGTCACGCTTATCTGCCACCGCGCCGAAATGGGGCAGGGTGTATACCATTCCATTGCGCAGATTATTGCCGAGGAGTTAGAGGTTGACCTCTATGGAGTGGATATTCAGCTGACTCAGGGTGATGAAAAAAAATATGGTAGTCAGCTGACAGGTGGAAGTTCCACCATCAGGGGGAGCTATAAAAACCTGTTAAAGTTAAGTGCAACTGCACGTGAGGTGCTGATTATGGCGGCTGCGGCACGATGGGGAGTAGCTGCTGACGCATGTTATGCAGAGTCAGGACATGTAATTCATAAAGCTTCGGGTAAAAAATTCCACTATGGAGAGCTGGTTGCTGATGCTGTTAAGCTAGCACCTCCAAAAGAGGTAAAGCTCAAACCACGATCGGCCTACCAAATTATTGGTAAAGGAAATCACCGTAGAGATACACCCATGAAAACAAATGGGGAAGCTATTTTTGGAATTGATAAACGGCTTCCCGGACTGCAGTTTGCAGCTGTTAAGCGTAACCCGCGACTACGCGGTAAAGTAAAAAGCTTTGATGCTTCGGCTGCTTTACAAGTTCCGGGTGTAACGAAGGTTTTTAAGGTGGTAATGGGAGTGTGGGACACTGACAGGGAAGGAGTGGCTGTGGTGGCTAATTCTACCTGGGCAGCTATAGAAGGAAAAAAAGCGCTGCGGGTGGAATGGGATGATACTGGCTTTGAACATATCAGTACCGCGGAGATTTATAGTCGCCACCGGGAATTGCTGCAAAGCAGCGAGGGCTTACCTTTAAAAACTCAGGGTGACCCGACAGGAATCATCTCGCAGTCAGACCATAAACTGGATGTGATCTACGAGACCCCTTACCAATCTCACAGCTGTATGGAACCGGTAAACTGCATTGCGCACTTTCAGGGTGATAAAGTGGAGATCTGGGGACCTGTACAGGCACCTAACTGGATACAAGATTACGTCAGTAAAAAAATGGGGCTGGCGCGGGAGAACGTGATCGTGAACATGACTTTTTTAGGTGGTGGTTTTGGTCGCAAAGCGATGCCGGATTATCCTTATGAGGCTGTTTTAGTTTCTAAAGAGATCGGTGCGCCGGTGCAGGTAGTGTGGACAAGGGAAGACGATGCCACTCAAGGTCCTTTCAGGCCAGGTGTTTCTTATCGTTGTGAAGGTGCAGTTGAAGACGGCGGGATTACTGCGCTTAAGTTCCGTATGGCAGGTCAGAATAATGATCACTGGCGTGGCGGTGACAATGGGAAACCGAACCGAAGCACCTCCGAAGGGTTTTTAAAACCTTATTACGATACGATCAAAAACATCAGTTTTGCTGATCTGCCTTTCAAAACGCCTATACCAACCAGTTTCTGGCGCTCTGTTTATGCATCTACCAATGGTTTTGCCTACGAAAGCTTTATGGATGAACTTGCACACAAAGCGGTTAGAGATCCGCTGGATCTACGGAGGCAATACCTGAAGGATGAAAGAAGCCAGCTCCTGATCGATAAAATGGAAGAAGTTTCCGGCTGGAAAAGCAGAAAAAAGAACGATGGATATGGTGTGGCCATCACAGAATGTTTTGCCAGCACAGTAGGACATATTGTGAAGGTTTCCAAAGGGAAAACCGGTGGAATTCATATCGACAAAGTTTGGGTGGTAGTAGATTGTGGCTGGTACGTGAATCCTGATATTATCACAGCGCAGGTAGAAGGCAGTGTGGTCATGGCTATAGGTGCAGCGACAATTCATGAGATCACCTTTAAAGATGGTATGGTAGAACAGCGTAATTTTTACGATTATAAAATGCCGAGGATTATGGATATACCACCAATAGAGGTACACATTATGGAGAATGACGAAGATGCAGGGGGTATGGGCGAACCTGGTTTACCCGCTTTTGCACCTGCTTTAACCAATGCCATCTTTGATTTGACAGGAAAACGAATCAGGAAACTGCCATTTGATATGGGTAATGCAGGAATGGAAAAGTAGAGAGATGTAAGTTGATATTATAATTAAAAAGAGGCGATGAAACCAGTTATTAAATTTTTGCTATTACTATGTATGATGTCAATTAATGTAAAGGCGCAATCGGAAAGGTCAGCGCTTAGCACTTTAAATCCGAAACAGAAAAATCTGATCACCATTTCTTCTTATACTGCCCAGGGCAATCTGGCAAATTTAAAGACAGCATTAAATAGCGGGCTTGATGCCGGCGTTACCGTTAATGAAATACGGGAATCATTTGTCCACCTTTATGCCTATTGTGGTTTCCCGAGGAGTCTGAGAGGGATTATGACCTTTATGGAGGTGATTAAAGAACGACAGGCAAAAGGTATCAAAGATAGAACTGGCCCGGAAGCGTCGCCCGTAAAAGATAACAGGGGCAAATATGTACGTGGAAAACAGACGCTCGAAGAATTAACAGGAATGAAGGAAAAGGACCCGAAGACAGGCTATGCGGCTTTTGCTCCGGAAATTGAGGTATTCCTTAAAGAACACTTATTTGCTGATATTTTTGAACGCGATGTTTTAACCTATCAGGAAAGAGAATTGGTCACCGTTTCGGTATTGAGCAGTATAGGTGGTGTAGAACCTATGTTGCAATCACATTTAGGTATTTGTTTAAATGTAGGGATAACACCTGAACAGCTTGGAGAATTTATGGCGGTTATTAAAACTACTGTTACAAAAGAAAATGCAACATCAGCTGAAGCTGTGTTAGATGAGGTACTTAAAAAGAAATAAAAACAATTACATCCGAATAAAGAAAATTCCATATCCCTAATTCATAGAACGATATTCGTTTGGCGTTTGTCCAACACGTTTTTTAAACAGGCGGGCGAAGTGCTGGGGATATTTGAATCCCAGTTCAAACGCAACCTGGTTGATCGATTTATCTTTGTCAAATATTTTTTCTTTAGCCAGCGCGATCAGTTTCAATTGAATATGCTCAACAGCGGTTTTACCAGTCTCTTTTTTCACCAGGTCACCAAAGTAATTAGGCGATAAATGCAATGCATCGGCACAATAAGCTACAGAAGGTAAACCCAATAATTCTGCCTTATCAGAACTAAAGTAATCATTCAACAGGTTTTCAAATTTAGCTATCACCCCCTCATGCACATGATCACGGGTGATAAACTGCCTGTCGTAAAAGCGTACACAATAGTCCAGAAACAATTCAATATTAGAGACGATCAATCTTTTACTGTGTTTATCAATCGCGCGTTCCAGTTCATATTCAATCTTTGAGAAGCAGTCCAGTATAATTTTCCTTTCCTTGTCTGACAAATGAAGGGCCTCGTTAGACTGGTAGCCAAAAAAGGAAAATTCCTGAATGCGACGGCCGAGAGAAGTGCCATGTATCAGGTCAGCATCGAATACCAGCGCATAACCTTTAGGCTGATAATATTCGCCATTACTGTTTATGCCCGCCACCTGTCCCGGCGCGAGAAAAACCAGTGTCCCTTCCTGATAATCATAAGTGTTTCTTCCATATACGAGGTCACCGCAGTTCACATCCTTAAGAAAGATTGTATAAAAACCGAAGTACATACGTGAACCTTGTCTCGGATCTGCTTTTGACAGATCGACAATACTCACCAGCGGATGCTTAGTGACGTTTTTGTTAAAAGCATTGTACTCGTTAACGGTATTGAATGTTTGCAATGTTTCCATGTCCATTCCCTTTATTTATTCAAATGTATTAATTAAAAATTCAGGCATCGGAATAAGTCTGGGAATCAGTAAAAGTGGTATAAAAATCAGTAAATTGTATACTATCAGCAATTTGATTCTGTGGAACCTAAAGATCTAGAATGTTTTATATATTCCTTTCCCTTTTTTATCAAAATAGTTTCATTAAATCTGAAGGGTGTTGGTGCTCTATATCTTTGAACCTTTCACTTGGTGAAACTGGAATTTAATATATCCAGACTTGTAATTTTTTTTGAAAAGTTCCCTCTATCTAATGTCTTGTCCAGCAGGAGTTCATATAAACGCTGAAGGTCTGACATGGAGAAGGTTTACGGTTTGTTGCATTTGCTTCTTGCTAACAGATTAATTGAAACGCTACTGGTAAAATCAGAAGGTCTCCCGGAATGGAAATTTCCTACAGAATATGTAAGCAGTGAGACAATCGCTGGTCTACAATGAACAAACAGCTGCAATTGAACTTTGATGATAAACAGCTATTAAAACGAGCACAAGCTACACTTAATAGAGGTCTGAATCATGAACCTATCGAATATTATTTGCTCGACAGGCGTTTTATATTACCTGAGATGCATAGCTTGTACGAACGGCTATTGGATACGAAACTTAACAGGGGCAATTTCAGTAGAAAGATGTTTAGTCTCGCTATTTTGAATAAACTGGGTGAAGTACAATCAGGCGGAGCTCATAAAATGCCGGATCTGTATGAATAAGATAAGGATAGCTACTTGCTGCACTACAAAGAGGACTGTAAAAGGCTTTTTGATTGGCTTGCACTCCGCTTTACCTGTAAAACTGGTATGTAAATCCGTAATCCGTCTACCAATTGCAAATCTAAAACAAGCCACCTTTGTAGTATAAATTAATACGATGCAAAGGACTAAATTAAATAATATGAAGAAAAGAACATTAGGAAATAACGGCCTGGAGGTTTCGACACTGGGCTTAGGTTGTATGGGACTGAGTTTTGGTTACGGACCAGCAACAGAAAAAAAGGATGCCGTTCAGCTTATCCGGACGGCTTACGAAAGTGGTGTAACATTTTTTGATACTGCTGAGGCCTATGGACCATTTACAAATGAGGAGCTTTTAGGTGAAGCACTGGCACCTTTTCGCAAAGAGGTGGTCGTTGCCACAAAATTTGGTTTTAAAAATGGCAAGCCGTCTGCAGGACCGGACAGCAGACCAGAGCGTATCCGCGAGGTGGTAGAAGCATCACTAAGACGGTTAAATACGGACCATATCGATCTGCTCTATCAACACAGAGTTGATCTCAATGTACCGATGGAGGATGTAGCAGGAGCAGTCAAAGAATTAATCTGGGAAGGTAAAGTGAAACACTTTGGTCTTTCTGAAGCTGGGGTACAATCTATTCGTCAGGCTCATGCTGTACAGCCAGTAACAGCTTTACAAAGTGAATATTCGTTATGGTGGAGAGAGCCGGAACAGGAAATCTTAGCTACACTGGAAGAACTGGGTATAGGTTTGGTTCCTTTCAGTCCATTAGGTAAAGGTTTTCTGACCGGAAAGATTGACGAAAAGACCACTTTTGATCAGTCTGATTTCCGTAATAGCGTACCGCGGTTTTCTGAAGAGAACCGTCAGGCTAACCAGGTTCTGGTGGAGCTGCTGCAACATATTGCGAAGGACAAAGAAGCAACACCAGCACAAATTGCCCTGGCATGGCTTTTGGCTCAAAAACCATGGATCGTTCCAATCCCAGGTACGACGAAATTACATCGTCTGGAAGAAAATATTGGCTCAGCAGCTATTACACTAAACGATAGTGATCTTAGCGAAATCAATACAGCGGTAGCAAAGATTGACGTACAAGGACATCGTTATAGCGAAGCCGGCCAAAAGATGGTTAATCGCTAACTGTTTTTACCAGTAATCAGTAAATGGTTAAGGAGGTTGAAGATTACAAAATAAAGGTTATAATTGATAAGTCAGGGTGGTATAATACATGCCACCCACTGACGGTCCGCCCAAATAAGAATAATAATATTTATTCAGCACATTGGTAGCGCCGATTTTGATTCCGAGCTTATTTTTCATCAAATCATAACTTGCCTGTGCATCCAGATTACCATAAGCTTTTACCTGGCCGTTCACTAAAAACGATTGCCAGTAATAGCTGCTCTGATGTTTGTACATCACCATAAAGCTTAAGCTTTTAATCACGTGATCGCCAGCCAGTGAGACATTGCTGATCCATTCAGGCGTATTAAAACCGTCCTCAAAACCGTCATTGTTTTCCGTCCGGCTCAACTTTGCATAAGCAAGATTACCGCCCAGGGTATATCGCCCAAGAAGTAAATAACTTATACCAAGGCTTCCACCTATGTTGTATACTACACTCTTTGAGTTGGTATACAAACGGTAGCGGCTCTGTTTACTCCTGTCAGTCAGTGCATAAGGGATAGAATCCGGCACTGTGGTATTCGGGACATTCATCTCTACCTGCGCAATGAAGTTATCATACTTGTTATAATAAAAATCGGCATCAACTTTCAGTGCTCTATCCAGAAACAATCCTTTATAGCCAATCTCAAGGGAATTGATATGTTCCGGTTTCAGGTAGGTATAATAATTTTTGATCAGCAGCTGTTTTTGCCGCTCAATTGCCGTTGCGGTGGGGATACCATTGTTAAAGTCGTTTGTTACCGCTGCCTGGAACTGATCAACGGAACTGCGTAAATACGCGTTTTCAAAAACCCCGTCTGACATTACTTTTAATCCGCCCACACGTTTCACCCCACCGCTGTTCACATTGGAAAATGCCTCAAAGATGCTTGGGAAACGTGAGCCGCTCTGGTAAGATAGTCTAATGCTTTGATTTTGATCGGGTGTCACCACTGCTGTAAAACGAGGATTCAGTTTAGTTTCAAAATAGTTGTTTTTATCCACTCTTAAGGTGGCTGTGATTGCCAGCAGATCTTTCAGGAAAGTTTTACCTGCCTGCAAAAAAGCCCCTGTCCTGCCATAGTTAAAGGTATCAAACGTTTTTCCTGCCGCCGGATTGATGAAGTAATTACCATCCGGATGAATAACATAAGTCTGGTAATCTATTCCTGCTAACAGATCCAATCCTGTCTTTTCTTTGAAGTTATTGCCAATAGCTTTTGACAGGTCTCCCTGCGCCTCGGCATGAACAAGTTTGTCTTTCACTCTTAAGGCCGCTCCCTCATCCCAGTTATTGATGTCTGCCAGTTCATTTAAAGAATTCTGGAAAACAGGAGTGCCGGGCTGTAACCTGCCCTGATCTGCCACCTGACGGGCTTGGGTTAAAGCCTGGATAGTAGGGGTTCCTGTATGCGCAATTGCACTGTTAAAGGCAGAGGTATAATCTGCATACCATTGATTATCACTTTTAAATCTGCGGTCCTGATTTTCTGCCGCAGAACGAAGATTATAGGACTTCCCCGTATTTTCAGCAGTCAGGAATGCCCTGACCTGAAAGATATCATTCTTCAATTCGAGCGCATGCTGCTGTAATACATAATCTTTTAAAGCGAAACGGTTTGCACGCTGATAAACATTATTGATATCTGCAATCCTGTAGCTATAACTCAATACGGTTTTGTCTGACATTTTATAATGTACACCCAGATCTGCCCTGATGTTCCTGATATCATAATCTGTCATATCTTTTTCATTATAGCCGGTTCTGGATACCTGGTACTGTCTGCCATTTAAAGTGATCCTGCGACGATTGGAGGATTCGTTACCATACCCGTTAACGGGGTCAAATGCAGGATTGTCAATTCCACCACTAATGCCTACACCTGTATTTGCACCGGCATTCAGGTCTGTCTGATTGTTGGCAATCCAATCGTAACCTTTTGTGTAAGTGAAATTGACTTTGTAAGCCAGCCTCGATGAGATTTTTTCTGCTATCCGTATACTGGTTTCAGAGAAAAGTTTGGCGGCTGACTGTGGATCATTAACGTGGGTTATGCCTGTTTTTTGCTGTATGGTGATACCGGCGCTTAAGAAAGGATCTTTTGTAATAAAGTTGGCCAGGCCATTGATCGCATTTAATCCGTATAAGGCTGATGCAGTACCCGGGATGATTTCCACCTTGTCAATATCCAGATCACTGGGGCCCATTGCATTGCCTATAGGTGCACCAATATGCGGTGCCTGATTGTCTATACCATCTACCAGCTGGGTAAATCTTACATTAGTAGTGTTGGCAAAACCACGTGTATTGATGATCTTGAAACCTATACTAGGCGTCAGCATCTGCACACCCTTTACGTTCTCCAGTGCATCAAAGAAGCTGGGAGCGGCAGATCGTTTGATGTCATTGTTACTGAGAATTTCAATAGTAACCGGAGCTTTCAGTATGCTTTCGGCTCTGCGGGAGGCAGAAACTACTACTTCATGAAGAATATGGTTTTTTAGCGTGTCGTTTTTTATGGTATCAGTTTTAGCGGCAGACTGGGCAAAAATTCTGTTTGAGCTGAATAGTATGACAAGGATTGAAAGTACAGGTAGTAGTTGTTTCTTCATGGTTTTTGTGCGCCTGATGAGTATTAACAGGATATATCGGTTAATGTTGCGAATTTAGTTAATCAAACTAAACTGCTGTAACAGGAGCACTCAATCAGTAATATTGGTAGGAAAAATTTGGTGAAAGGACGATTTACTCAGGATTGTTTACGCATACTTTGCTTTACTTTTTCTCTGTGCTGTTGTCCCCAGATACTCAGTTCACCGATTACATTTTTTAAAGTCCGGCTATAATCAGTCGCTTCATAAATAATGCTTACCGGTGTAGTTGGATATACGTTACGCCTGATGAAGCCATTTAACTCCAAATCTTTTAGTTCTTTAGCCAATACTTTAGAAGATATGCCCGTCACCTCATGCTGAATTTCATTGAAACGTTTCGATGACCGTACCAGACAAAGGATCACCGCCAGCTTCCACTTTCCGTTAAGCACATAGAGTGCATCAATTACGTTTCTGAGTGAATCTGTGCATTCTTCTATGTTGGGAAGGGACTCATTTCTAATCATTTTCATAGCCGCAAAGATACAGACTTACCTCAACGTAAGCGCTTACCTTTGGGTAAGTAGTAACTTTTTACCAGTTACCAGTCATACTTTTGCTTTTATGAAAAACATCCTTCATTTAATCTCAAGCATACAAGGCCCTGCATCGTACAGCGTAAAGCTGGGACATGCTGTTATCGAAAAAATTCAGGAAAAGTATCCTGGCAGTAGCGTTGATGAATTGAATCTGGTCGATATCGACATTCCCCATCTTAACCCTGCTGTTCTCCGCACATTTTTTATTCCTGGCGATCAGCTGACGGAAGAAGAGAAAGAATCCATTCGTTTATCTGATGGACTTGTTAAACAGTTACTGGCAGCGGATATCATCGTTATTGGTGCTCCGCTTTACAACTTTACCATTCATACCTCGCTTAAGGCATGGATTGATCATATTACAAGGGCAGGAATAACGTTTGGTTATGATGAAAACGGGCCTGCTGGAATGATCACCGGAAAAAAAGTTTATGTAGCAATGTCTTCCGGTGGTATTTTTTCAACAGGACCTGGTAAAGCAAATGACTTTGTTGCTCCTTATCTACAAGCCTTCCTTGGCTTTTTAGGGATGACCGATCAGACAGTATTCCGTGCGGAAGGATTAAAAGTACCAGGAGTGAAGGACCATGCTATGCAGCAGGCAATTGATAGTATAAGGATTGATTAAATTATTCCTTAACTTAGTTAAACATGCATCACGAAGAATTTGAACCTCCTGAAGAACTAAAAGACATTATCAAGTGCTTCTGGTATACGCGCAGAGACTTTGGAGAACAGCGGTCTGATTTTGAGATCTTGCCTGATGGTTATGCGGAAATCTTTTTCCATTTCGGAAGCGATTGCAGCATTGCTTATAATGGAATTTTACAGCCATTGTCCTCACCATTTTTAATGGGGTTGCTCAGTCAGCCTGTTGTTTTAAATACAAAAGGTCGTTTTGAAGTGATTGGAATAAGGTGTTTTCCCTGGACAGTTTTCAATTTGCTGGGCTTGCCGTCTGACAAAAACAGATCAAGAATAGCTAAACATCCTATCGCACTCCTTCAGGCCAGGTTGAATAAGCGGGTGATGGAGGGGCAGATACCGGAGGCAGTGGCTGAGTTAAGCGCGTATTTCCTGCAGGCAGGCCCGCAGACTGATACTGACAGTTTACTCGTTAAAGCGGGCTTTGCGATAAGGGAAGCGAAGGGAAGTATGCCGGTAAACCAGGTCGCCGCTGCTGCTCATGCAACGGTACGTACGCTGGAAAGAAAGTTCAGGCTGTCCGCGGGTTATACGGTTAAAGATGTGTCTGGTCTGACGCGTTTTGAGGAGGCGCGCAATAAATTGTTGATTGATCCCTATTGCAGCATTACCGGTCTGGCTCATGAGCTGGGTTATGCAGATCAATCCCATCTGAGCAGGGAATTTAAACGTTACAGCGGTATTACGCCGGCAGCCTTCGCGCGAGCAGTAAAAAATGATATTTCAGGTAATCATTTTGTCGCGTTTATTCAAGATTAAAACAGGAGCATTCCGGAATTTTGGGATTCATTATAAATGAAATCCATGTTATTGAAGAAGAAGAAAGTAGCCATTATCGGCGGGGGACCAGTGGGTCTGACCATGGCAAGATTACTGCAGCAGGCAGGTGTAACTGTAAATGTTTACGAGCGGGACAGAGACCCACAGGCAAGAATCTGGGGCGGTCCGCTTGATCTGCATGAAGGTTCCGGGCAAGCAGCACTGAAAAAGGCAGGTTTGCTGGAACGTTATTTTGCGTTAGGAAAACCCATGGGAAGGACACTGGCTGATGAGCAGGGTAAGGTGTTTTTTACCAAAGCACCTGAATATGACAGTCCTGAAATTAATAGAAACGATCTGAAAAGAATGTTGCTGGATAGCCTGACCGGCGATACAGTGATTTGGGACAGCAAATTTACCGGGATTCAGGAACATGAGGGAAAATGGCTTTTGCATTTTGAAGATGAGTCGACCGCAACTGCCGATTTTGTTATCGGAGCCAACGGAGGAATGTCCAACGCCAGAAAATATATTACGGATGCGGAAGTTGAATACACGGGAACTTTTATGATACAGGGCGAAGTGGTAGAACCGGAACTCAACTGCAGGGAGTTCTACCAATTGTGTAACGATACTATTCTGATGGTGGCAGTTCAGGGTATTAATTTAGTCGCCATCCCAGATAACAACGGCGTATTAACCTATAACGTAAGTTTTAGAAAAACGGCGGAGTGGGTTCATGAAAATAGACTCGACTTCCAAAATCAGCAAGGCATCATCACGTTTCTTTCCGCTATGTTCGCTTCCTCTAATGAATGTTACAGGCAACTATTCCGGTCTACTTCTTCTTTTGTTGGTTTACCGACGAGAAAAATACCATTAGATCCGGACTGGACGGCTAATCGCCCGTTACCTATAACGCTTATCGGTGATGCTGCGCATCTGATGCCACCTTTTGCTGGTCAGGGTGTGAATATCGGACTATTGGATGCACTGATTTTAGCTGATCACCTCATCCAGGGGGAATTTAAAACTATAGCCTCTGCTATAAATGATTATGAACAACAGATGTTTGTATATGCTAAGGCGGCACAACTTGAAACCAGCAGGAATGAAATCGAGATGCATGATCCCGACTTTTCGTTTCAGAAAAGATTCACCAGTTGAAGCTGAACATTTAACTCATCACCTATAAAAGCGCTTAGTTAAATGTCTGCCGATATTCAAGTGGTGAAATTGCAGTTCTCTTTTTAAATAGTTTGTTAAACGATTGCGGATATGCTCTTCTTTAGCTGAAAATGCAGGGCTTCCATAGCTCCCATTAAGCCATAGCCTGCATTATTGAAGACTACATCGATTGGATATAAGGAAATTGCTTTGGCCGTGGTAGTTTTAATTTGTTCAGGATCGGTTACATCAAGCGGCAACAGCGTGATGTTTTCCAGTTGTTTAAGCTCAGTTTCCTGCTCTGGATTCCGCATGGTAGCAATGACATCCCAGCCTCTAGATTGAAATAATTTAGCCGTAGCTTTTCCTAAGCCTGCCGATGCGCCTGTAATAAAAATTGTTTTCTGCATTTTCTACCGTTTAAATTGTACGATACAAAGATCAGGCAGGCTTAGGATAGCGGTGTTTCCAAATAGGATTTTATTGTATCCAGATTGGATGGCAGTGTTATTGTTATTATGCGAATGAAAATCTATTTCCAGTCTACATTTATGCCATGTTTATCTGCAAAGGTTTTACCACTTGCTAACAACTGACCGTATTTACGCTCAAATTCCGCATTATATTTTTGTGCAATAGATTTGATGATTTCATCTTTTTGTTCCTGCGGTGCTTTCGTGTCACATAACTTCGCATATGCAGTGTATTCATTTTTATATACTGGAATCACATATTCATATAGGGCAATGGATTGCGCTTTAATCTCCTTACGGTCGTCACCGCCTTCACCCAGTGCTTTAATATCTTTCAAGGATTTTTCCATATAGGAGAGGTTTCTTGCAACATATTGCACAGCCTCGTCGCCTTTCTTTTTACTGGAAGGAATATCTGGGAATTCAGTGGTCTCATCATCAATATGTTTTGCAAGGATAGGCGTTCCAAAATCGGAGATGGTATTGGTGTTGAGGACAGCAATACCAAAAAATTTGTCAGGAGCTTCGTTACAAGATTGAAGAGTGAATGTAAGTGTTAGCGCAGCAGCAACGGCTAATTTAGAAAGGAAGGGCTTTATTGTATGTATCATGAATAAATTATTTTGATTTTTACCTTCAAAAACTAAGCCGTTTATAAAGGCTGGTTTATGATTTGCGCTATCGAATTGTATTTTAAAAAATGTTAATAACTAAAATTGGCAATGAGAAATCATTTCCTTAAATTGTGTTAGAAGAAAAGATATTTATATTTCAGTGAAAAAAAAGTCCTGTGAGCGGGTAATCCACGAAGGGCAGGCGCCACATACATCTGAGGAATATGCTCAGAAATTCAATAAAACGAGGCTATTCCTTCCGGGATAGCCTCGTTTTATTGAAGATTATCCATGAGCGTTTAAATTCGGTTTCAATAACTAGACACGGTGATAAATCTGCACAATTAGTTAGCCGGTTATTTCTTGATAAAAACATTTTTCCTGTTATTCGCTTTTATAATATATTAGCATTCCGGGCGATACAGTGGTCGCTGTTTCCGCTCTCAGGATCTATTTTGAAAAAGAAATAAAAAGAATTGATTATGCCGGAATTACCAGACTTAGAAGTATTCGCCGCGAACCTGGAGAAGCGCTTCAAAAATAAAACACTTGAACAGGTTGTTGTAAGTGTGGACAGAAAACTTAATGTGAGCGGGAAAGAACTAAAAACGGCACTTGAAGGACACAAACTTCAAACGGTGAGCCGTGAAGGTAAGACCATTCAGCTGCATTTTGGAGGAGGGGCAAGTCTGGGACTGCATCTTATGTTACATGGCGAATTGAAATTGCTGGATGGGGATGAAGTGGCAAAACATCAGATTGTAGCTTTGCATTTTACGGGTAAGGAAGCATTTGCGCTAACAGATTTTCAGAAGGCAGCAACGCCAACGCTTAACCCGGTCTCTTCAACAGTACCTGATGCATTGTCTCCCGAGATGAGCCTGCAATATCTGGAAGAATTGCTCGCTAAAAAGAAGGCGCCTGTTAAGACGGTATTGATGGATCAAAAAGTCATCAGGGGAATTGGAAATACTTATGCAGATGAGATTCTCTGGGCCGCGAGAATTTCTCCTATGTCGGTCTCCAAAGCAATTCCTAAAGATCAGGTGAAAGTACTTCATAAGACAATAATAGAGGTATTGAAACAGGAGATTAAACAAATCCGCCATATGCTGCCTGACCAATTGGGTGGGGAGATTAAAGATTTTCTAAAGGTTCATGGTGCCGGCATCAAGCAAAGTCCCACTGGAGAGAATATTTTGGTGGAAGAGATTGGTGGCCGTAAGACTTATTATACTAAAGAGCAGGAACTATATCATTAGCGTCCTGCTCATGCAGTTGTTCAGCTACTTGCCAATAGCGGAGTAAAAGTATTTGCTTCGGGCAGGCATGCCGATACGCTTCAATCCCTAAAAGAATTTGGTGTTTCAGAGACTATTTTTGTAGGAGAAAATTCTACTCATGAAGAAGTAAGACTGATCAAAAAAGATGTTATAATACATGAACCTTTTGTGTGCGATTTACTGAAATACAGGCTTAAGCTGGTCGCAGAAGGAAAGGTGAAAGTTCCCATACACCAGGTTTTCAAGCTTGCTGATGTGAGGGATGCGCATATAGCTGCAGAACAAACTGGTAAATCAGGGAGAATAATTGTGGTGGCCTAAAGGGACAGTTTGTTAAACTTTAGAAAAGCATTGATCATAAAGCTGTCTGATTCTTGAAATGATAAGGCTCTGATCTGTATTGTTTACGTAAACTATTGGAAGAGTCGGGGTTTTATCATTTGCTGATGGAATGAAAATATTTAAAAATGAATTTAAGCCCATTGCAATCTGCAATTCTGGTTCTTCTTTCCAGAGTGTGATTAGCGCGGTTTTATAATCAGCTATTTTAATTTCATTATACATGTTTTTCATAATTTTATTAGCTTCCCGATTAAATAAACAGATCTCCGAATACCTATGCATGTGTTTTGCGGCGAAGTTACATACATATATAAGTGTAGAAGAGAGGATTTATACTGAAAAAACATAAGTATTTATACGCATTAAGTCAATCTGAAAAACAAGAATAACAGGATATGATTTACTATTATTATTAGTAAATAAGAGCCGGCCAACTGTATTATTCTTTTTGTCTATCCTGATCAGATTTTAAGCCAGTCCTGTTAAGCTCCGATAATCTTCGCAATTCTTTAGCAATTTCGGCCCTTAATTTATCGATTTTTTCGACGAGTTGTTTTTGATCAGCATGGAGATCTGCCGTAGGATCTCTGACTACCAAGTCGTCTAAAAAGCTCGATATTAAGCTATCTGTGGCTTTTATGTTACCATACTTTTCTTTGAAATGTTCTGGCGTATACCACATTTTCCTGCTCTTGTCGTAAATAAAACAATTGTTTTTTTTCGCTTCATTGTATAGGTGCCATAGCCTGTGAAACCCCTTTTCTTCATTCATACCCATAGGTCAAAAATACTAATAATATTAGTATTAAAAAGGATAATAAAATCTTTTTATCAGCTACTTCCTCCGGATCAATAAAATGCATCATTCAGTACCTGAAAGCGTGCGTATATCAGCATACCAGAGGTAATAAGACAGGGAGGTGTATTCTCTTTTTTTGCTTAAGCAAATCAGATGCATATCTTTACACCACAGTATAGTGGATATTTGTTCAATGCTGTTATGTTCAATTATGATTTTAAGCTCTTCTGAAAGTAAAGAACAATTTTTGTCAGGTGGCGGAGAGATGGGTAAACTTATCCGCTCAATGGATTGGTCTTCTACTGCCTTAGGACCAATCGAAACCTGGCCACAAAGCCTGCGTACGTCGGTCAGTTTGTGTCTTTCTTCTACGTTTCCAATTCTGATTGCATGGGGACCAGACAGGATACAAATCTATAATGACAGTTATAGACCAATCTGCGGTGCCAAACATCCACAATCTATGGGGATGCCCTTCCGGGTTTGCTGGGAAACCGCTTTACCCGTAGTGGGTGATGCCTTTGAGCGTGGCGGAGAAGGAGAAGGAACGTATATTAATGATCAACGCATGTTCCTTGACCGCTATGGTTATATTGAAGAGGCCTGGATGACCTTCTCTTTTGCTCCGATCCGGGATGAATCTGGCGGAGTAGGCGGGATATTTCATCCAATTACCGAAACCACAGCAAAAATGCTGAGTGGCCGGCGAACCCAGGTATTAAAGGAGCTGGGTGTGGTACTGGCGAAAGCCAAAAGTATTGAGGAAATTGGCAGTTTTACACAAAAAAATTATCCGGAATATTTATTGGATATTCCCTTTATACTGATTTATAAATTTGATGCGCAAACAGGAATTGCTCACTTAATCAATTCTGCAGGATTAGCTGACGGCACTGCTTTAGCACCTGTAACAGTGGACTTGTCTGTAGAAAAAAGTCCCTGGCCATTTGCGGAAGTCAACAATTCTGGTCAGCTAGAAGAGTTGAATCACCTGCAGGAACGTTTCGGCACGTTTAACTGCGAGCCCTATGCTAACGGGCCTGAATCAGCAATGATCTTACCGCTTAAAATCAGCGGACAAGAAGATGTGTTCGGTTTTGTAGTAGCAGGTGTAAGTGCCTCCAGGGCGCTGGACAGCGATTACCATAATTTTTATGACCAGCTGGCGAATACCTTTAACACTGCCGTATCCAATGTATATGCTTTTGAACAGGAACAAAAGAGAGCAGAAGCACTGGCTGCGATAGACCGCTCAAAAACTGCTTTCTTCAGCAATGTAAGTCATGAATTCCGAACCCCGCTTACTTTGATACTCGGGCCATTGGATGATTTGCTTAACCGCAGTCAGTTGCCTGCAGATATACAGGAAACTGTTCAATCTGCACAGCGCAATGCACTCAGACTATTAAAACTGGTTAATAATTTACTGGATTACAGTCGTGTGGAAGCCGGCCGTACCCAGGCTGCTTACCAAAAAATAGATCTGGCAGAGTTAACTACTGACCTTGCCAGCAGTTTTCGCTCTATTATAGAAAAAGCGGGTATGCAATTGATAGTGGACAGTCCGGCGGTGGATGGGGATGTTTATGTCGACCGCCAGATGTGGGAAAAGATTGTTTTAAATCTACTCTCCAATGCTTTCAAATATACGCTTGAGGGAACAATTACACTTACGCTTTTCTGTCAGGGGAATTCTGCTGTACTGCAAGTTTCAGATACAGGGGTGGGAATCCCCCAAAAAGAGTTACCGCATATGTTCGAACGTTTTCACCGGGTGGAAAACTCCGCAGGAAGAACGCATGAGGGTACAGGTATAGGACTTTCCTTAGTATATGAGCTGGTACAACTTCATGGTGGGCAGATCAGTGTGAGCAGCATAGAAGGAAGCGGATCAACTTTTACTGTGGTTATACCAATGGGTAAAGCCCATCTTCCGCCGGAACTCATTCAAAGCCATCCTAAAGAAATAGATACCAGTGCACAGAAAACTTCTTTTATAGAGGAAGCCTCCGGTCTTTTACAAACGGAAAGTCAACCTGTCGCAACTCATACTGAAGCAACTGCTGGTTACTCTTATCCTGATGTTGAAACCGACGAAAATACACGCATTCTCATAGTGGATGATAATGCAGATATGCGTGCATATCTGAACAGAATTCTGGAGCCATATTTTACTACAGCGATAGCTGTAAACGGTCAAGACGCACTTTCAAAGATCCCGCATTTTGAACCGGATCTGGTGTTAAGTGATATCATGATGCCGGTAATGGATGGTAAAACTATGCTGGAACAGATCAGACAGGAACATGCGACGATGCGCCTGCCAGTAATTTTTTTATCGGCTCGTGCCGGTGAAGAAGCAAGGATAGACGGACTGGAAGCGGGAGCTGATGATTACCTGGTGAAACCATTTTCAGCGTCAGAGTTGCTCACAAAAATCAGTACCCAGATCAAAATTACTAAAGCACGTAACCGTGCAGAACAGCAGCTCCGCAACCTGATTACCGAAGCACCGGTAGCCATTGCTATCTACCGCGGGAAAATGCATACTATTGAAATGGCGAATGACAGGATGCTGCAATACTGGGGCAGGACAGCAAATGAAGTCATTGCACAGCCTTTGCTTAATGCTCTTCCTGAACTGGCTTCACAGGGATTCAAAGAAATGATGGACCATGTTTATCAGACAGGGGAACGTTTTATATCGGGCGACATACCAGTTCAACTGGTTCGTTTTGGCAAAAAAGAGGAGCTCTTTATCAACCTGACTATTGAGGCCCTGCGTGAAGATGATGAAAGAGTAACCGGTATGATGGCTGTAGCCGCAGATGTAACTGCACAGGTTTTGGCCCGCCATGAACTGGAACGTGTAAATGATACCCTCAAACTTGCTGTTGATGCCGCAGCAATGGGTATATGGCGGTCGGATTTACTTACAGGTAAGCTGATCATTTCTGAGCGCGCCAGGATACTGCATGGATTTGCGCCTGATGTGGAACTCACATTTTTGGGCGCTGCTGAAATGGTCGTTCCTGAACACAGGGAAAAACTTTTATCCGCTATTGCGCAGGCAGTTGAAAACAAAGGCAGCTTTAATGAGGATTATCAAATCACTCCTATAGGAAGCAATAAGCCAAAATGGCTGAATACCAGTGGTATGGCGGAGTTGAATGAGAAGGGAGAAGCAATTTCCGTGATTGGAACTATATTGGATATTACTGAAATTAAAGAAGACAGTCAGCGTAAAGATGATTTTATTGGTATGGTAAGCCATGAACTTAAAACACCGCTGACGACACTGAGCGGCTTTACGCAGGTACTGCAAATGCGGGCCCGGAAATCGGATGACAGCTTTGCTACTGATAAACTGGACAGGATATTAAGACAGGTGAAAAAGATGGGTACCATGATCAATGGTTTTCTAAATGTATCCAGATTACAGTCAGGGAAAATTGTTCTGGCTACCACCAAATTTGATCTTAATGCCCTGATCAGTGAAATTATCGACGAAACGGAGCTTTCCCATAGTCAGCATCAGTTAGTTTTTGAGCACATGGAAGCCATTGAAGTAGATGCCGACCGTGATAAAATTGGCTCTGTGATATCTAATTTATTGAGCAATGCGATTAAATATTCACCAGACAATAAATTGATTAAAATCAGTTCTAGTGTTGAAAATAGCAGTGTAACCCTTGCCATCCATGACCAGGGAATGGGTATTAAACCCGAAGATCTGGAGAAACTATTTGAACGTTTTTACAGGGTGGAAAGCAATAATATGCAGCATATCTCGGGATTCGGGATAGGACTTTATTTAAGTTCAGAGATTATTGAACGGCATGGCGGGAGGATATGGGCGGAGAGTGAACTGGGTAAAGGCGCCACATTTTTCTTTAGCCTTCCCGTCTCCTGAAGCGCTGTGGACTGATGAGCTTATTTTGCTACCAGCTAACTTGCTTGTCAGCAATTCCAAAAGATAGCCGATTTTAGGTTTTACAGATGACATTACTGTGTTCAAACAGGTTAACAGAAAAAAAATATAATGCGCTATATTTGCAATGTCTGATGATGAAGCTATTAAGGAATCAATTGTTAAAAAACGTATTAGGCGTGGTGCTGCTCAGTATCATGCTCCTGAAAGTATGCGCCTTTTCAATTTCTTATCTTTCATCTTCTCTTAATCCCCTCGCTATTGAAAAAAGTGCAGAGGAAGGAAAAGACATCAAAGAAGAAGCTTTCGATAAAAAAGACAAGAAAATGCTCACATTTGGTTTTTCCTGTATAGATCACGGACATGATTTATGGGTTAACCATTTACCACTCAGCATGTATTCCTACATCATGCAAATAGGGAGTCATCCGCTAAAGACTGTCCCAACACCGCCTCCCGACCAGCTCGTATAAATTATTTGTATTTGCGCTCAGGCAATACATTTCTAATCCCGTATGCAGTACGCTGCCTTCGGTTCATGAAATAATTTATCAACTCATATTCTCATCAGAATGAAGAAACATCATACTGCCGGAGCCCCAACGCCCTGGCAAAGACTCGTACGTATACTTTACTACGAGCGTTCTACCATCAATTATATTTACGTCTACGCGATGCTGATTGGCTTGATTGGCCTTACCCTGCCATTGGGTACAAGTGCAGTTTTCAACTTGCTGTCTAATGGGGCGATGTACAGCTCTACCTACATTCTTATTGCTGTTATTTTAATTGGTATCGTGATCGGCGGACTGCTGCTGATCGGCCAGCTTACCCTGGTGGAGGTTATTGAGCAGAAGATATTTGCTAAAGCGGCACTTGAATTTGCCTTCCGTTTACCGCGGATAAAAAAGCAGGCACTGGAAGGTGAGAACCCCTCAGAACTTGTTAACCGCTTTTTTGATATCTTAACCATACAAAAGGGACTAACGAAATTACTTGTAGATATTGTAGCTGCTGCGGTGCTGATCTTTTTCAGCGTTATCCTGTTATCCTTCTATCACCCGGTATTTATGGCCTTTGGCATTTTTGTCCTGCTGGTAATTGTATTGGTTGTGGTCTTGTATTACAGGCGTGGGGTGCAAACCAGTATTGAAGAATCGGAATATAAATATGAAGTGGTGGCCTACCTGGAGGAAGTAGCTGGTGATCTTGATGCCTACCGGCATAATGCGGCTAAGTGTCAGGAAGTCATTACCCGCACAGATGAAATAACTGCTAATTACATTCAGGCAAGAAATGATCATTTTAGCATCCTTAAAAGGTTTTTTGTGAGTGCCGTAGCCATGCGGACCATATTGATGGGTTCCCTGCTTTTATTGGGTTCCTATTTTGTTGTAGAGCGTGAAATGACATTCGGACAGTTTGTAGCCGCGGAAGTGATTATTGTTCAGATCAGTTATGCAATAGAAAAACTGATGACCAATTTAAATACAGTTTTCGATATGGTAACTGGTAGTGAAAAGCTTGCCGTAGTAACCGATCTGGAAATAGAGGAAGGAGATACGATACATGGCTAAGATGAGTAAGAATCTAACCCAGATCAAAAACTGGGAAGAACTGTCTGTTCAGACCAACAGTAAAATTCTAAAGGCAAAAGGCCCCAGAGTATTAGGAAAGGTGATGCTGATTTTGCTTTTTCTTTTTATAGTATTGCTGCTGCTGCCCTGGAGGCAAACGATACCAGGGCGTGGTACTGTCACTGCCTTAAGACCTGAAGACAGGCCTCAGACTGTACAAAATCAAATTGGTGGTCGTATTGAACACTGGGCCGTGCGCGAAGGGCAGGAAGTAGAAAAAGGGGATACTATTCTGGTGATATCAGAAACGAGTCAGTCTTATTTTGATCCGGAGTTACCCGCACGTTTAAATGAGCAGCTCGATGCAAAACGCGGCAGTGAAACTGCGGCATCCAAAAAAATGGACGCCACAAATTTGCAGATCAGGGCTTTGAGCGATGGGTTGCGTTATCAGCTCAGTGCTGCAGAGAATAAAGTAAGACAGGCACAAAACTACGTTCGGATTGACAGTGCAGACTTGCTTGCGGTTCAGCAGTTTTACGAAACTACCAAAGTACGTCTGGAGCGTTATGAAGCTGGTTATAAAAATGGGCTCTTCTCCTTAACCGATATTGAAACGCGCAGACTAAAATTGCAGGAAGACAGGGCAAAAGTAATCAGTCAGCAAAACAAACTGAGTAATTCCGCTCAGAACCTGCTTAACTCTAGTATAGAACTGGACAATATCAGGGCTAAATATCAGGAGTCGCTCGCCAAAGCACAGTCAGATATGAGTTCAGCAGTTTCGAGCAGGGCCAGTGCACAGGGCGATATTGCCAAGCTAAGGAATGATATTTCAAACATTAATATCAGGCGCGGTCTGTACATTGTCAGGGCACCGCAAAGCGGATACGTGGTAAAAACACTCAAAGCCGGTATAGGCGAGAATATCAAAGAAGGGGAGTCGGTAGCAACCTTACAACCTAAATCGCCATTAGTTGCCGCCGAGTTATATGTGAGTGCTATGGATGTGCCGTTGATATTGGATACCAGTGATGTCCGCCTCCAATTTGAAGGCTGGCCTTCCGTACAGTTTTCGGGCTGGCCATCTGTTGCTGTCGGTACTTTTGCAGGAAAGATTTCGGCAATCGACCGTATTAGCAGTACCGGAGGTAAGTATAGATTACTGATCAGACAAACTAGTCCGGTTCCAACAAAAGACGAACCCTGGCCGCCACAACTAAGACAAGGTTCAGGCGTATATGGCCGTATTATTCTGAGGTCAGTACCATTATGGTACGAAATCTGGCGTCAGCTTAACGGTTTCCCGCCAAGTCTGGAAAAAGAGCCAACCAGTAGTAAAGAGAAAAGTTAACGATGGAGGTGATGAGATGAATAGATATTTCAGGAGATTTCCTGCCACATGCATACTGATATTGCTGCTCCTGATCACAGCCGGGAGCTTTGCACAAACCAAACCTGTAAACGATACATCGAGCGTATTTGCGCTTGAAGATCTGCAGGTATTAGTTTTCAGGTACCATCCTATAGTAAAACAGGCAGCTTTGCTCAGCGAATCTGCCCGGGCAAATGTATTGCAGTCGCTCGGCTATTTTGATCCAGCCCTGAAAGCCGGTTTTAACCGCAAATTATTCGGTGACACAGAATATTACAATAACTGGAACAGTGAACTTAAAATTCCGCTATGGCTTGCCGGTGCAGATTTAAAAGTTGGATATGACCGTAGTGTAGGTACTTATACCAACCCGCAAACGCGTACATCACCTGAAGGTCTGTCTGGCGTCGGTTTGAGTATCCCCCTGGGACAGGGCTTGCTTATTGATGCCCGTCGCAGTACCTTAAGGCAGTCGAAAATAATGGTACAGTACGCTGAAGCCGAACAGTTAAAACAAATTAACAATGCCTGGTATGCTGTTGTTAAAGATTACTGGAACTGGTATTATGCTTACAGACAGTTTGCTTTGGTTAATGAAGGCGTAGAACTTGCCGAACGCAGATTTAAAGCTTTAAGCAGGCAAACGGCAATTGGTGATAAACCTACTATTGATTCTGTGGAAGCTTATATTACCGTACAGGAGCGTATCATTCAGAAAGAAAAAACGAAGATAGAATTGCAAAACGCGCGATTGATATTATCTAATCACCTGTGGAGTGAGCAAGGTACCCCGCTGGAGTTGCCCTTAAATGCGGCACCTCAGCATATAGATGAAAATATAACTAAGCCAGGGCAATCCGTATTGGATACCTTAATGGGCCAGGCTGCGAACCAGCATCCTGAACTGCTCAAATTACAAATTAAAAGTGGTCAGCTGGCTATTGAAAGGAGTTACCGCCAGGAGATGCTGAAGCCCAAACTGAATGTTAGCGGTACTTTAATATCCAACAGGACAAGCTTTAGCGGTAATGTGCCTGACTATTACGATTTTAACTGGAGTAATTATAAGCTTGGTGTTGAGTTTGCATTTCCCCTTTTTTTACGTGCAGAGCGTGGAAAACTGCGCGAAGTAAAGATCAAACAGAGAGAGCTGGATTACGACCTGCAGCAAACCGGGCGTGAGATCAGGAATAACATTCTTGCCTCTTATAACGATCTTTCTGCCTATTCTTCACAACTTGATGTGCAGGTGCAAAGTATCCGCAATCAGCAGACCTTATTGAAGGGGGAAACTCAGAAATTTGATTTGGGAGAAAGCACATTGTTTTTGATCAATAGTCGCGAGTCAAAACTGATAGACATGAAAATCAAACGCGAAAGTATGATCTCCGGATATCAAAAAACACTGGCCGAACTGTATTATAAAGCCGGTACACGACAATAGTCAACCTAAGCTCGCAGGCCCCCGGGTTCATACCAATCCGGAGGCCTGTATGCAGAGCGTATTTAAGATTACTATTTATAGGGTTGTTCTTTGTAAGATAGTTAAGATTGGACGGAAGTGAAATTCGAATATTTTTTTAGTTTTGTGTCCAAACAAAAAACATGTTTTAAGGGTTTCTGAACTAATACCTGTATTATTAAATAATGAATAAACGAATATGTGTTCTTGAGGACACCACAGAGATCTTTGAGATCATAAAAATTGTGCTCGAAGAGGAAGAATATGAGGTTTTTGGTTTTGAGACTGTATCAGCTTTCAAGGCAAATGTAAACCTCCTCTCTCCGGATCTTTTTTTACTGGATGTAATGCTTCCTGATGGTAATGGAATTGATGTTTGCAGAGCGCTAAAATCTGCTGAAGACACTAAACATATCCCGGTGGTAGTGATGACTGCAAATTCGAAAATCGCTACGATGAAAGAAGACTGTACCGCGGAAGATTTTATAGCCAAACCATTTGATATTGATCACCTGGCTGCTATAGTTAACCGATTGATCAATCGCAATCAATTGCAACCTGCTTTGTAGATAAGTTCAGTAAGCATCAGTGAGGATGGATCATAAATTTTTCCTGATTTATAGCGGGTTACAAAGCAAACGTTATTCTATAAACAGTATGTAAGGTTCTATGTCCAGATGCCGGGCTATAAGGCCTATCATTGTAATATTTGTATCTACCTTACCTAATTCATAATTGGAAAGTTGCTTGGCATCCATTTCTATCATTGTGGCGAAAGCAGCGATAGTGAAACCTTTTAGTTTTCGGTACTTACGGATATTGTGGCCCACCAGCTTAATTAAAGCTTCATCTCTTCTATACCGTTTTCCTGAGTCCTCCATTTTCGGACACTAAAGAAGATATTATTTGTTCTAATAAAAATGGTTGAAGAGCCATATTTTTGATAATTTTATTATTTTTGTGGAGCCACATATAAACATTATGAAACAGGTTCAAGAAATAAAGGAGTATGTCAAAAAACATGCGGACGACTTTGCCTCCATGATCATGTATTTTTTGCACGATGACGATTATGACGAATATAATGAGCGTCTCGCTGACCACCGTACAGATACCTTATGCTGGGTAGGGCAGAAGGATGATTTGTTGGCTCAGATCGCAAAATCCGGTATAGAGCACGCTGTAGAACAGGCAGTGCAAAAATTCAGGCAGGATCATGAAAAGGTGATCGTGGAAATGCTGGATTTAAAAAGCGATCAGACTATTCCCCATGCAATTGCAATGATTGAGCAATATATCAGGGATACTTATGTGAGGTATCATACAGATGAAGCCAGGCCCCAATAGTGCCTGGCTGATTTATCGCTAAACGTTTCCGTAAGCGTTGGATTGACCTCCATCAATGGCAATCACCTGACCGTTTACGTAACTGCAGTCTTCACTTAGCAGGAATACAACCAATTTACCTACTTCTTCAGGTCTTCCCAATCTTTTTGTAGGATTTGCTTTTGCATATTCATCTTCGGCCGCCTGAGGATCGGATGGATTGACTTGTTTGAAAGCTTCTGCAACCATTGGCGTTAAGATGGCTCCCGGAGCTATAGCATTAGATAAAATGCCAAACCTTCCATACTCCAGTGCAGTAGTTTTAGTGATACCTGAAACAGCGTGTTTAGTAGCAACGTATGGTGTCTGGTTCATTACACCTCTGATTCCTCCTACTGAGGCAACGTTTACAATTCTTCCATATTCCTGTTTTTGCATAACGGGAATAATATACTTCAGCCCATAATACACACCCATCAGGTTAATATCTACAACCTTTTTAAATACGTCCAGGTCGTAATCCACTAAAGGAGCCTGTCTGCCCTCAATACCCGCATTGTTGTAAAACCCATCAATCCGCCCAAAGGTGTTTACAGTTTCCTCCACGTACTTTTTTACGGCTTCCTCATCAGATACATCCGCAACAGCAGTCAGGATTTGGGTTCCGGGATATTTTGATTCAATTTCTTTCTTCGCCGCTTCCAGGGATTCAGCATTAAAATCAACCAGAGATAATAAAGCCCCATTTTTCGCGGCTTCTAATGCACTTGCCAATCCCAGACCCATTGCTGCGCCAGTGATGACGATCACTTTATTTTTTAACTTTTCCATTTTTTTTTATTTACCCGGATTTGCGAAAGGCGCGAATCCGGAATTGATATTCCAAGAACAATTTAGTGGGTTTAAAGTTGGACAATAGGAGGCGCTAAGCTTAGCACATAACTGCTTTTTATTAGCACAAATTGAACATATGCTTTTATAACTCATCCGGATC
This sequence comes from Pedobacter sp. MR2016-24, assembly GCF_026239655.1. Lineage (GTDB taxonomy): Bacteria > Bacteroidota > Bacteroidia > Sphingobacteriales > Sphingobacteriaceae > Pedobacter. The sequence continues at coordinate 794,082 of NZ_JAPIVO010000002.1, forward strand.
AAGGAAATTTTTCCGAAACTGTTCAGGCGTGGTACCGCTATGTTTCCGGAAAAATCGTGAAAAATAGGATTGGTCTGAAAATCCGAGCTGGTGGGCAATTTCCTTAACAGAAAGGGTGCCCATATAGAGCGCCCTTTTACTTTCCAGCAATAAAAGCTGTTGACAAAGCTGACTGACACTGACCGCTAAAATCTCCTTTAAAATCTCATTGGTTCTTTTGGGCGTCAAGCCAATTTGATCAGCATAAAACGAAACCGGTTGATGTTCCCTGAAATGCTGCTCGATCAAAGATAATAGCTTCATAATCCGCGTATCGTTACTGTAAATCATAGGGGAGCGTTGTTTTGCGAAACGCCGGAGCACCAACAGAAATGCACTAGTGTATTTGATCAGCAAACTAATCTCTGCATCGCCCTGAAATTCCGCTATGATCAGTGAAAACAGGTTCTCCAGATAAGGTATCATCTCGGCCGGTATACTGATCCCTTCATTTTCGAAAGGGAGAAAAAGCTGTTTGAGTTGTGCTTCTTCAAGAGCATGAAAAAAATCATCAGAGAAAACAATGATCCTTGCGTTAGGCAGTACCTGTGATGGGATAGAATGAACCTGATTCTTTGCTAAAAGATATACGACGTTTTTTTTGATCGGAAAGGGCTCGAAATCTATATAATGGATATCCTGATCTTGAGTAAACCAGATAATGGCATAGAAATCGATCCGGTGATTGATGAAATGTTCACCAAATGCAATTTGCTCATCCACTGCTAAGAACTGTGTTTCAGGGAGGATGTGCAGCGGAAGGGAATTCTTTTTGTTCATCAGGAAATATGCAGATCAAAGATCTCCTAAAGATAATGCAAAACAGCTTGGGTTTATCAATAATCAAACTTGTAAGTCAGCCACAGCACATCATCTTCTATCCGTTTTACATTCTCCAGTTTCATCAATGTTGCTCCCTTTTTCTTTACGCTCGCCTCTATCTCAAAAAGTGTTGCCGTTTCAATTGTTCCATCTGCAATGGGGAGGAGCAATTGGTGGAGTTCATCTATCAGTTCTTCATTAAGAAAACTTCCATTGATATGACTGCCGCCTTCAAGCATGAGTTGTTCAATACCAAAAAGAGAACGTAATTTTCTGAGTGCTGTCTTTAAACTGATATCTTTTTTACCCGCAAAAATATAGGACAGGCCTATATCGCGAAGATGTGCTAAGTAAGCATCAGGTACATCCTCTGTCAATATAGTAATCACATGATCACCTTGCATGGTTGATTCTTTCCATCCCAGTTTGGCCTTCCCATCTATAACAATTGCAAAGGAATCACTTTGATGTTCCGCTACAAAGTCGCTGCGATCCAACGTCTGATGACCCTTTTTAAGTATAGGTTTAGTAAAATCTGTAAAATCCTTTTCCATGGTGGTACGGCCAACTATCCAGGCCTTAATGCCAAGCTCTTCATGTGCTTCTTCGAATTTATTTCTAAGTATCTTCATTTTTGGGCTGTTTCCCCATTTTTCTCCTAATATTTTGCCGTCTACCGAAGTCATCATCAGGCACATTACATATGGGCGGTCATTGTTCATTATCTTCTATTTTAGGTTTATTGTTATTGTATCTCATCCCAGTCTTTCCTTCCAGTCTGCTTTCATCTCCTGGTAATCAGGATCAGCCTCCGCTTTTTTCCAGCTCACGTAAAAAATTGCTGCGGCTTCTGCTTTTTCCGGTTCACCGGTTCCGCGCTCCATTTGCGCATAACCATTATTCTTATCGTATTTTTTACCACCTTTATAATTTGCATAACGCCTGGCCCGCGTATAACCCATTTGCAAAAATTTTCTGGCCATGTCTGCACCTACAAAATCTTTGTTGTTTACATATGCTGTAAAAAGGTCGAATATTACCCTGCTACTCTCACTTGCAATTTCCGGATTTTTGAATCGCCAGTACCGGCCAATCTCAGATTTGTATGGTTCACAGATCAACACACCCTGTTCTCCTTTACCTACGCGGTAAGCCAGGGGCTGCTTCCTGTAGTTTATATCCGGTTTCCATGGATAACTCTCTTTATCAAAATTAAGGTAAGAAGGTTCACGCTTTTTAGCCATAGAAATAACACGCAATTGAATTTAATAGCAGAACAGCTTAGTAAAGGATTTGTTCATATCCGGCTGCAGAAATTAAAATCCTGTACCATGTTGATCCGAATCATTGTTACCTGTCATTTTTACCAAATGATAAATGTATTTAAAATTGCTTTGTCTAATTTGCTCCTATGAAAGCGTTCACGGCATATAGCTTACAATTTGGCAATCTCAACAAGCAACAGACAGACCTTATTGAGAAGAAAGGAACAGAAATTAACCTGAAAAAAGATGCTTATTTTTCTGAAGCAGGAATCATCCCAAGGCAGTTAGGCTTTATCGTGGAAGGGATTATACGAGGTTGTTATTACAATAACAAAGGCGATGAAATCACCAGATGTTTTGTGGGTGAAGACAGCCTGGTGGTCGACTATATCAATTTTGAAGCAAACACTGCTTCATCAGAATATTTACAGGCCTGCACCGATTGCAAACTCATCGTATTTTCAAAAGCTGATTGGGAGGACCTTTCTCATACCATTGTTGGCTGGGACAATATGAAAAATAAGATGGTTCAAAAGTGTATGTATCAAAAGTCAAGAAAGGGCCCTGTGATTTCACAAGATGCCACTACGCGTTACCATGAGTTTATGGAAAATTATCCATCGTTGACTAACCGTATTCCACTGGCTTACATCGCGTCTTATTTAGGGATTACGCAACAATCGCTTAGTAGAATCAGAAAAAATATTCGCTAGATCCGTTTTTACCAAATGGTAAATGATTTCCTGTTTCTAAAGGCCAATTTTGATTCATAAAAAAAATAGGAATGAAATCAGTATTGATCACAGGAGCCAATAAAGGAATTGGCTTAGCAACAGCAAAACAACTTTCAAAAGAAGGGTTTTTCATTTATCTGGGAAGCAGAGATATTGAAAAAGGAAAGACTATCGTAAAGGAATTAAGCGATGATGGATTTGAAAATATCAGGACGATTGAGATTGACGTTACCCAACCTGATACGATTTTGTCGGCCAAAACGATCATTGAACAGGAAAAGGGGAGTTTAGATATCCTGATTAACAATGCAGGCATCAGCGGAATTCTGCCTCAAAATGCCCTGGAGACTTCAGCTGACCATTACAATGAAGTATTTGATGTCAATTTGTATGGTGTGGTTCGTGTTACTCAATCCTTTATACCCTTATTGCAGCAGTCGGCCGAACCAAGAATTGTAAATGTAAGTACAAGTGTAGGCTCGTTGTCGTTACAAAGCGATGCAAACTGGCCTGCATATGACTATGCAAAATACGCAATTTATGCTTCCTCAAAAGCGGCAATGAATATGTATACAGTGCACCTGGCTTACGAATTGCGTGATACTGCTTTTAAGATAAATGCGGTTTGCCCGGGTTATACAAAAACCGACTTTACCGGACAGCATGGAGGCGATGTTGAAATAGCAGCAAAACGCATCATTCATTACGCGTTAATTGATCAAAACGGACCAACAGGTAAGTTTTTTAGCGAAGAGACCAATCCGGACACGGGAGAAATTCCCTGGTAAGCTACTCATTCAGTATCTATTGGCCTTTTATTAAAAATTCCCTTTAAATTACACTCAATACCTGAAGGTCTGAGCTCCTTTATCAGGGAGATGGTAATATCTTTACTGGCCTCAATCCGGAGTACTTTATCGCAATCAAACATATCGATTGACCATCCCATTACGCTGGAGAATGAATCCAGCGTAATTGATAGTTTTCCAAGATCCTGTGATGTACAAATATTCGTGTACATGATAATGATATAACCTTTTCCTGCTGACATTAAGTTTTAATTTTTATCCGCCCAATCCCCGAGCACCTATGGGAAAGATTGAATTGTTCGTATAAACAAAGTTGCATATGAACAGTGACAGCCCTATGTCAGCAGTTAAAAAGAATCTTTTATCTGAAAAAGAACGATTCAGCTTGTTTATTGACATTCAATAGTCGCTTAAGCACTGGTGCATTTCAAAGCCTATTTTGTACACTTCCCCTTTTCAGTGATGTGTTGTATGCCTGATTAATTACATTTGTGCATGTATCAGAATTATCAACTGAAATGGTCTTTCATTCTCATCGGTATCCTGGTGGTGGGTACTGGTCTGGTCAAGCTTTCCAGTTTTGAGACTTTCCATTTACTCCAGTATATTGGAAACGTTTTGTCTATTGTTTTTTCTGTTCTGATTTCCTGGCTCATTATTGCTTATTTCAAGCGGCATCATATTTTTAGCAGTGATAAGGTAAATGCTGTAGTGAGTATTGTGCTGTCTATTGCAGCACTGCTGGCTTTTACTTATTTCATTTTAAACCATATTCCAACAAAGTTCTATTTGTCCGAACTTCCTTATGAACCTACATTTGCAGATTTAGTGCGGCGGGGAGTAGGGATATTCTTTCTGACCATGATCTGTTATGTGGTGTACTCTACACTTTTTACCCACGATATCCTGCAGAAAACCAAACTGGAAAATGAGCAGTTTAAACAAGCGCATCTGCGTGCACAATTGCATTCACTGCAGGAACAAATTAGTCCCCATTTCCTGTTCAACTCATTATCTACCTTGAAAACAATTACTCATGAAGCAGATACGAAACAGTTTGTGGTGCATCTGTCACATGTGTACCGCTACCTGCTCAGTATCAACAAACATCAAATTACACAGATAGCCGAAGAACTCAAATTTGTACATGCTTATCTTTATATCCTGCGTACCCGTTTTGAGCATGCACTGAAGGTTACTATTCAGATACCCGAACATTATAATGATTATTTAATTCCGCCACTGTCTGTACAGTTACTGATCGAAAATGCCATCAAACATAATGTAGTCTCTCTTGATATGCCGCTGCATATAGAAATTTATGTGAATGATCAACAGGAATTGGTGGTAAATAATCCTTTCCAACCTAAAAACATACCAGTGGAGAGCACCAAAATGGGCTTAAAAAATATCAACGACCGTTACCGTTTACTTTTTAACCGGGAAATTGTAGTAGCGGAGACGGACACCGATTTCACTATTACCTTACCCCTGATCAGTCATGAAAGTTATCATCATTGAGGATGAGCCACGCACCGCGAAGGAGTTAAGTGGCATACTGGAAAATCTCGACAGTACTATTACAGTGCTGACCATACTTTCTTCAGTAGCGAGCGCAATCAAATGGTTTCAGGAAGAAACTCCGCCGGACCTGATTTTTTCTGATATTCAACTGGGTGATGGCCTGAGTTTTGAAATTTTTAAAGCAGTACAGCTCAACGTTCCCATTGTCTTTTGCACGGCCTACGATGAGTATGCCATTCATGCTTTTGAATCCAATAGTATCGATTACCTGCTAAAACCCCTGGAAGAAGAAATGGTAGAGCGGAGCCTGTTAAAATATAACCGCATTAAAGACCATTATTCACCATCAGCTTACGGTGCCAGCCTCAATAAGGTACTGGTGCAGCTGGACAGCAATTATAAACAATCTTTATTGGTGCATTACCGGGATAAGATTATTCCCGTGAAGGTTGCTGAACTGTGTTTTGTCTATGCCACTGCCGGTGTTACCACACTCAATACCACCACAGATCAGGAGTATACGGTACCGTTCACTATCGATCAGCTGGAATCCATGCTTAATCCACAGCTTTTTTTCAGGGCTAACCGACAATTTATCATTAACCGTAATTCAATTCAGGATATTGAGCATTATTTCAACCGAAGGCTGTTCCTGAAATTACAATGTGATACCCCTGTAAAAATTATAGTCAGTCGCCTCAAAGTCCAGGATTTCCTGCTATGGGTAGAGCAATAAACCTTGGGCAGTTCAATACGCTTTTTGTACATCTCGTATATTCATTTGTCCATCTCGGTTCAATTACCCCCAAAATAGCCTTTTAAGGCCACTATATTTAGATTTTTCAGCTCAATACCACGAATTAATGCGGGTAGAAAAGGACAATTTAAATAGATATGAATAAGAGACTATATTTTTTCGTTTTTGCATTGCTTCCTATGGGGCTCTGTGCACAATCGTCATATACCTTAAAAACATGCATTGAATACGGGTTAAAAAATAACCGTACCAATGTAGTGTATGAGAATGAAAAGAAGGCTGCCGATGCGAAGGCCAAAGAGGCACTGGCAGAATACTTACCAAAAATTGGTGTTACCGCGACATTGGATAACAACTTAAAAGTGCAGGAATCTATTATTCCTGCAGGTGTTTTCGGGCCGGAAGATATCAGGGTTGCCTTTAGCCAGAAGTATAATACCAATGGACTGGTACAGCTTGACCAGACTATTTTCGATCAATCAATTTTAGTAGGCCTGAAGGCCAATAAGTATAATAAACAGCAGGCCGATCTGAATATCAAGCAGAACCAGGAAACAATTATTTATAATATCAGCAATGCCTATTACCAGATCTATGTTTATCGCGAGCAACTGGCATTATTACGTGAAAACCTCCAGACCTACCTGAAGCAAATTGATATTTCCGCTCTGCAGGTAAAAAAAGGGGTAACGCTGAAAAAGGACCTGGATAAGGTTACCGTAGATTATAACAATGCCCTCTCGCAGATCCGTGTTGCGGAGAGTAACCTGATCCTGGCACAAAATCAACTCAAATATGAAATGGGTTATCCCATTAGCGAACAATTAGCGGTGGATAGCATATCTCAGCAGGATGTATTGCCGCAGGTGGCCAATACTACTCAGAATCCGGATTTCACTGTCATCAACCGTACAGATTACCAGCTTTCTGAAGTGAATGCGCGGCTACTGGAAATAGATCAGAGCAGACTGAAGTCTGGCTGGCTACCAAAATTAAGCGCCTATGCCAAGTATGGTGCAAATGGCTTTGGAAATACCCTGGGGCCTGCAGTAAAGGAATTAAATAGTTATTCTGCGGTAGGCCTGAAGTTAAATATACCGCTGTTCGACTTTTTTAAACGCAATGCCCAGTACAACCAGGCGAAGTATAAAAGCATTAATGCAGTGGAGAACATGAAAGTGGATGCCGGAAAATATGAACTGGAATACGAAAATGCCAAAACAAAACTGATCAAAGCGCAAAGCAGTCTGGAGAACGACCAGCGTAATATCGTATTGGCACAATCTGTATTTACGGTGACTGATTTGCAGTATAAAAAAGGTGTTGAAACCCTTACAGAATGGTTAAATGCCCAGAGTGCTATTCAGGATGCTCAAAATACTTATCTCAATTCACTCTATAGTTTTTTGCAGGCTAAACTGGACCTCGAAAAAGCTGCCGGAAGTCTTAAAACATTTTATACATCACTCTAAACTGGAGACCATCATAAGCTTATAATTAGCAATGAACAGCTTGTGACAGCTTCATCACCTTAAAAACAAATATTAAACTAATGAAAACAAAATACATCGTAGGTCTGATTGTCGTGGTCATTATCGGACTCATCATCTTTAAGCTTGCAGCCAACAAGAGTAAACTAAGCGAAAAGGAAAAACCTACCCAGGATAGTGTGGTACGGATACCTGTAAAAGTTTCGGCAGTTAAAGAGGAACTACAAGAAATCAATTTGAAAAAGACCGGTAACCTGGCGCCTTTCAAAGAAGCCAAAGTATTATCTACTGTAGGCGGTACCATACTGGAGCTTCGGTTTAAATTAGGAGACCATGTAACTGAAGGTCAGATTTTAGCTGTCATGGATACACGTTTGATGCAGCTTGATTTGCAAAAAGCGCAGACCAATGCTGCTAAATTGCGCCGTGATCTGAATAATTATACAGAATTGCTGCAGGGGCAGGCAGCTACCCAGGAAAAGGTAGATGAGATCAGACAGAATTACCTGGATGCGACCAATCAGGTGAGTCAGGTGAAAAAACAAATTGCTGACGCAGCTATCAAAGCACCGACCAGCGGAACGATAGCAGATAAACCTTTAGAGCAAGGTGTTTTTGCCAATGCCGGAGCAGAGATTGCTACTATTGTCAACCTGTCACAAGCTAAAGTTCAGCTTAACCTTACTGAAACGGAAGTTTATCAGGCCAGACAGGGCCAGCAGGTAAAGATCACCACAGATGTTTATCCCGGTCAGGTGTTCAATGGTAAAATTACCTTTATCAGTCCGCAGGCAGACGAAACGCATAACTACAGGATCGAAATCCTGGCAGACAATAAAGAAAGCTCCCTGCTGCGTTCAGGAACCTTTGTATATGCCGACTTCTCCAGAAAAACTACCCAGAAAGTATTGTCTATACCCAGAGAATCACTTACAGAAAGTATCAAAGATGCTTCGGTATATGTGGTGGAGAATAATGTGGTTCGCCAGAAAGCTATCAAAACAGGTATAGAGATGGGCGACATGATACAGGTGATCAGCGGATTAAATAAAGGTGAGATCGTAGTTACATCCGGACAGATCAATCTTAAGGATGGTTCACAGATAAGTATTTCCAAATAAAATCAGCAGCAATGTCAATAACCGAAATTGCCGTTAAACGGCCTTTATTAATTGTAGTGATTTTCACTGTGCTGTTTATATTTGGCGCAAGATCCTACTTCAGTTTAAATTATAACCTGCTTCCCAAGCTGGAAGTGCCCACCGTTTCTGTCACCACCACTTATCCCGGTGCAGCAGCAGCGGAGGTAGAAACTTCCGTAACCAAGAAACTGGAAGATGCTTTCGCTGCTGTGGAAGGTCTTGATAAAATTTCTTCTACTTCACAAGAGGGGGTATCCAGTATTGTTGTTGCATTGAAAAGTGGTACAGATGTAGATCAGGCCGAGCGTGATATACAACGTAAGGCAGATCAGGCACAAAACGATCTACCGGATGATGTAGATAAACCACTCGTCAACAAAGTGAACCTTGAAGAATCGCCCGTAATCAAGGCCGGTGTAACATCAACCATGGCACCCAGAGATTTATACGATTTTGTCGACAAACAACTCTTGCCCATATTGCAGAATGTGACAGGTGTTGGGCAGGTAAACATCATTGGTGGCGATGAAAGGCAGATCCAGGTGAATATCGACCAGGAAAAACTCAAAGCTTACGGCCTCGCCATTGGTCAGGTAACGGATGCGCTCCGTAATGCCAACCAATCTTTTCCAGCGGGCAGTATTGAAACGCGCGACCAGAAACTGTCCATTCGTTTTGACGCCAATGTAACCTCTATTGAAGAGGTACGCGGACTGATCGTGATGCAGCAGCCCAAAGCGGGGAGTGTTTATCTGCGTGATATTGCAGAGGTAGTAGATGCAACTGCAAAAACCACCGCTATTAACCATATCAACGGGATCCCTTCCATCGGTGTGCAGATCATCAAACAAAGTGATGCCAATGCAGTAAATGTGAGCGAGCAGGTGAAAGCCAAATTTGATGAGATACAGGCACAATATAAAGCCAATGCGATTAAGTTTACGGTGTCTTCTGACCAGAGTGAGTATACCTTAAAATCCGCAGATGCGGTGATGGAAGACCTTGGCCTGGCTGTAGTGATCGTAGGAATTGTAATGCTTGCTTTTTTGCACAGTTTCAGAAGTTCCATGTTCGTGCTGGTGGCATTGCCCTCATCCATCATACCCACATTTATCATCATGTACTTTCTGGGCTTCTCCCTTAACCTGATGACCCTCATGGCAATGTCGCTGGTAGTGGGAATCCTGGTGGATGACTCTATTGTGGTGCTGGAGAATATTTACCGGCATTTGGAAATGGGCTCCGACAGAAAAAAGGCCGCTCTTGATGGCCGTAGTGAGATTGGCTTTACTGCCCTGGCCATCACCCTGGTGGATGTGGTAGTGTTTCTGCCCATTGCTTTCTCAGGCGGTATTATTGGTTCCCTGTTACAGGAATTCTCACTGGTAGTAGTATTTTCTACCTTAATGAGTCTGTTTGTATCTTTTACGGTAACACCTTTACTGGCCAGCAGGTTCGGCAGGATTGAAGAGATGAACGAACATACCCTATGGGGGAAAATCAATATTGGATTTGAAAATTTTATTGATAAAGTTAAAGGCGGGTATGGCAGTGCACTGGCTGTTATATTACACAAAAAGAGATGGCTTTTGGGTGGAGTTATCCTGCTGATTATCGGCTCAATAACGCTCATCCCCTTCGGCTTTATCGGCGCTGCATTTATGCCTTCCGCAGATCAGGGAGAATTATTAATTAAACTGGAACTGGCTCCATCTGCGACCATTTATCAGACCAATATGGTGACGCAGGAAGCAGAGCAAATGATTAAAGAAGATCCTGCAGTAGTGCGAACCTTCTCCAGTATCGGTTTTGTCAGCGGCGGCGTGGCTGGTGCAGGTAATAACGCCAATCTGGCTGAAATCACAGTTACCCTGAAGGACAAAAAAGAAAGAAGTTTATCGGCCGAGGAATTTGGTAACGATATGCAGAAAAAGCTCAGCAAGGTCATACCAGGGGTGAAAATTACCGCTGCACCTACTTCATTAGTGGGCGGCGCCACAGCAGCACCCATCCAGATTGCCATTAAAGGCATTGATCTGAAAGCTATCCGCAAGGTAGCTGAGGATTACCAGAAACTTGTTGCGTCTGTACCCGGTACCCGTTTTGTGCAGTTATCTGTTAAAAATCAGAAACAGCAGGTCGAGGTAAACCTGAACAGGGAAAAAATGACCTTGTTAGGCATCAATGCCAGTCAGGTGGGATCTGCACTGCAAAATGCTTTTACAGGAAACGATCAGAGTAAATTTAAGCAGGCAGGTAATGAATATGATATCCTGATTGGTCTGGATAGCTATGACAAATCAAATATTGATAATGTACGGAACCTGTCCTTTAGTAACAACGACGGGCAGACCTTTGTACTGAGTCAGTTTGCTGAAGTAACAGAAGGTTTGGGAGAGAGTGTGCTGGAGCGGAGTGACCGTCTAAATTCCATTACGGTAAATGCGAATGTGGCCGGCAGGCCATCGGGCTCAATTTCCAAAGATATCAGAGCTAAGGAAAGCCAGATTAAACTGCCTGCTGGCGTAAGTATAGAATACCTTGGAGATGCAAAAAATCAGGGTGATGCATTTGGCAGTCTGGGATTTGCGCTGGTAGTTGCTATAGTGCTCGTTTACCTGATTATGGTAGCGCTGTATGAAAATGCGATTTATCCTTTTGTGGTACTGTTTTCTATTCCTGTGGCACTGATTGGTGCTTTACTGGCACTGGCACTAACGATGGATACCCTGAATGTTTTCTCTATTATTGGAATGATCATGTTATTGGGGCTGGTTTCTAAAAATGCCATCCTGATTGTAGATTTTACCAATCAGCTTAAAAGCGAAGGACATGGTGTGGAAGAAGCACTCCTGGAGGCAGGAAAAGAAAGGCTGAGACCGATATTAATGACAACACTGGCCATGATTTTAGGGATGTTGCCGATCGCTCTTGCCAGTGGTGCGGGAGCCGAGATCAAAAATGGTATGGCCTGGGTAATTATTGGGGGACTAACCAGTTCAATGATCCTTACCTTATTTGTGGTGCCTTCCATGTATCTCATTATAGATAAGTTGATTGCAAAATTTTCTCATAAAAAGGGTGAAAAACAGCTATTGCTGGAAGCCCATAATTAATATTCAGCTACTCTATATGAAATACAAAGTATTAACAGTTGCAATGGTTTTAGGTGCAGGGATGAATACTGTGGTTGCACAAACGAAACAGGAAATTGCCATCAAAAGAATGCGCGATTCACTCACACTGGAAGGTCTGTCTGAATATGCAAAACGTTACCCTCAACTGCGGCAGGGTGCTGTTGCCTTTGATGTGATTGGAAATACCAACGTAAAAGGGGAGTTAAAAGGAAAAGATTTATATGAAGGGAAAATGAACATGACCCGCATCAGGTCTAACTTCAGCGTGCCAGTAAAACACTGGGGCAGAAACCTGATCAGTGCTACTGTAGGTTATCAGCAACAACGCACGCAAATCACAGAAATCAATAGTTTTGATGCTGGTTTTCCTACTACAGCCATCGATATTACCAAGCGCACGGTGAGCATAAGCGCCAACTTTAGTCGCTCTGATACGGTTTTCAATCACCAGGTATTTTATTCTGGCGGAGTAACCGGAGTAACAGATGAGTTCTCTTCCATCAAAAGGCTCAACTTTGTCGGCGTGCTGACTATTCCCATCAAAAGAACCCTCAATACCTCATTGAGTTTAGGCGCAGTAGTTATTTTAGATCCATCTGCCGTTACCCCGTTTTTCACTATTGTAAGTTACTGGCATAAATTCAAGGAATCTGAGCTGGAATTATTTGTTGATGTTCCTTCAAGGTTAGCCCTGAGAAAGCAATTGTCTAAGAAAAGCTGGGCTTCTTTAGGAACAGAATTGGGTGGAAGTCTGCAATTCTTCGATTTAGACCAGCCTGCTTTGCCACGAGATAATATTTACAGTTATGCAGAATTGCGCAGCGGAGCAACTTTCGAGTACCTGGCTACCAAAAAGCTGGTTTTGGGGGTTAGCGGCGGACTTTTCAATACGTTATCATCCCGAATGTTCGACAGGAATGATAAACCCAAGGACTATTTTTACAAGACCAGTAATGGTTCATCCCCATACGTCAGTTTTTCAGTATCCTTTCTCCCATTTATTAAAAGATAACAATTGAATAAGGGTGCCGCCTATTCAGCTGCACATACCTTTTGAAGATGATGATTGCTATGTTTTATCTCATTGCAATCATCATCTTTTTATCCGGTTTATGGTGCAATTTCTTTTTATAAATTATTCAGGAAATCCAGATAAAGCGGAACACTTTTCTCAATCCATTCAGCAGAAGAATTGTATTCTAATCCATAGTGCGCAAAAAACGGTCTGTAATCCGCTTTTACATATTCAAAGCTCAGCTCGAATGGACGGGTCAATTCCTGCAGCGTATATTTATAGGTTCCCAACGTACTGTATTCGTTTTCATCAACGCCTACAGACATAGCCAGCGAAATTTTCTTTCCCTCCAGTTTGTAACCGCTTTTACTTCCATAAGCCCATCCGTGAGTTAAAACTTCATCTAGCCATTTCTTCAAAAAACCGGGACTGTTAAACCAATAATAGGGAAACTGGAATACAATTTTGTCATATTGCTCAACCAGCTGCTGTTCGGCCGGCACATCAATTTTTTCATCAGGGTAAACTTTGTGCAGCTGATGCACTACATATTTGTCGGGGAATTTATTCAGTTCTTCAATCCATCTCCTGTTAACGGCAGAATTTTCGATATCCGGATGGGTAACTATTACTAATGTTTTCATATGATTTGCTTGTAATTATAAGCTAATCTAAAGCGCATAATTTATATTTGATACATTAGCAACCAATTGTAATGTACTATAAAAAATGTAAGTAATGTCCACGATCAAAGAAACTTCATCTAACTTCGTTAACAAACAAGCCCTGGCTGATGAGTGTCCGGAAGTATATGCCGCTCAAATTATAGGAGGTCAGTGGGCTTTGGTCATATGCTCCTGGTTAATTAACGGCAAGCTCAGGTTTGGAGAATTGAAAAGCTTTCTGCCTAACATCACAGAGCGAATGCTGAGCTTACAATTGCGAAAACTGGAGGATAGTAAAATTGTAAAGCGAACGGTTTATGCTGAAGTGCCGCCCCGCGTAGAATACGAACTCACTGCAATTGGATATGACCTGAAGCCGGTTATCGAACAACTCGATAAATGGGGGCAAAAGCATAAAAGACTGTCCCTTTGAGACAGTCTTTTATTTTTTATTTCCCTTTAAGTTTGTCAGCGAACATTTTCATGTAGAAGCCGCCGACTACGCTTCTGGCTTTGAAGTTGTCACGGATACCCGTATTGGAATCATAAAAATCGTTCAGCGGAACGCGTGATTCTGTTTCGATAGCATGCCTGTACACTGGTTTTACCAGCGCTTCAAATTCATCGCGGTTAGGGGCGAAAGTCGCAGTCCAAAGAATCCAGTCGTTTTTAGTGTAAGCCTTTCTGCTGTCCAGCGGCAGACCAAATTTGTTCTGTTTTTTAAGATAATACTTAATCTCCGTATTATAAATTTGCTGTGGAAAAAGGTTCAGATCCAATACTTTATCCCATACCAGGTTGTATTTTTGGCTCCAGGTGTTTTTGTCATCGAAAGTAAGCGCGTAATGGTCGCCCGCATCTGCCATTTCTATCCATTTTGGTACCATGCTTTCTGCAATAGCCCTGTATTTATGAGCAGTTTCGGTATAACCCAGCGTTTCTGCCATTTGTGCATAACTGGCAATACCTACAATGGCCTTTACAGATAAGTTTGCATTTCTTGCCAGGTGACCTGCAAAATCATCCGTACACAATTGTGTTTTAGGATCCAGCCCTTCTTTTGCCAGGTAATCTGCCCAGATCGTCAGCGTTTTCCAATGTGCTTTTGCATAATTTGCGTTACCCTGCGCTTTTGCTATGGCTGCGGTAAGGATGATCATGTTACCAGATTCCTCAACAGGCATCGGCTCTCCGTAAGTCTGACCATTCGCCAGTGGATAAGTACCTAAATCATGTGCAGCCCATGGATGCGGATATTTACCGCTTTCGCTGAAATAGAAAATACCAGTTAACATTCCCTGCATTAAAGCCGGATTGTAGATCAGGTACAAAGGGGCAGAAGGATAGGTTACATCTACTGTATTGATGAAACCGCCGCTGTTATTTTCTTTCGATAACCATAAGATTTCCTGCTCAGGACTTTTTACCAGGGTATGCGCCGCAATACTCTGACGGTAGCCGAGCATACATAGATGCGCATATTCCTTGCCGCCCGATTTTAACGCGTCTGCATAAACACTTGCATCGAAGGTTTCGCATTTCTGCATCACCTCTGTATATTCTTTGGCGGCATTGGTGAGCTGTCCTTCGATCGTTTCCTTACCAGAAGTATTCCACCAGGGTCTGAGGTTCTTTTTAAAATACTGAATGGAATAAATCTCGTCGTAACCCAGTTCGAGAAAACGTTCTACCGGTTTCTGACCCACCGTTTCAAACGATACCACCGTATTCAGAGCAAGTGATTTACCGCGTGAAGCAGTAGAAACAGAAGAACCTTTCCTGAAAGCGTCGGCTGCAGTACTGCCACTGGTGATGAACTGTAAAACATTGCCGGATTTGGGAGCGGCTACATAGAAATATCCCCAGTCTATGCGCATATCATCAGCTCCTTTTTGCAGCACTTGCTGTTCTTTGGTACCTGCTTTGAGAATGGTCAATTCCGGCGTTGCATATTTTTTTGCCGTTACCTCCTGTGAAGGTCTGTATACAGCGATATCTGATGAGGCGCTTAGAAAGACTTTAACAGCATGATCTTTTTTGTCATTAGCCTGAACGGTGTAGGTGATGTAAGACACCGGACGCGCCAGCAGCCCTAAATCATTCATTAAAAGAGGGGAGGTAAAGGTTACTTTCAGATCTGTTTTGCCGCAGGTAAAATCATAGATTGTCTGTGTGGCAGTAACTTCTACATTTTTTTGTTTCGCTAACTGAATCTTTGCTGCATTGTCTTGCTGTTTATCTGCCAAACCAAAGTCGAGATACCTGCCACCCGCATTATTGGCCAGATGGATAGCAATTACGTTTTTACCCGCTTTCAAGTCTTTTTTCTGGAGTGGATAATATTGGAAAGAGGTAGTCCAGCCTTCTTTTTGCCAGACCTTTTTGCCATTCAGGTATACTTCGATATTGTCATCATGGTTTATCTTTAACAACAGCTCATTGATACTGGCCGGATTGGCAATTGTAAATGTTCTTCTTACCCAGATATCTTTTGATTTCCAGAGCGTTTTTACCAGGCTTGCATTATCCCCTATAGGCGCTGAACCTGATTTCCAGTCGCCCGCAGCATAAGTGCCGGACATCCAGTTTCCCTGCGGAGCCTTTTCCGTATACTTAACGGTAAAAGGTGCTTCGTCAGCTGTGTGGAGTATTGTTTTGTAATTTGCTTCTTCCTTGCCCATGAAGCGGTAAATATTGCCGTCAACATTGATCAGACCCAGCAGCGAGTGATTAGCTCCGGTCCAGTGCGTAGTCGTAGATGCATTCAGCTCGTCAGTATTTGACCAGATGCTAAAATTAGGGTTGTGTGTGATGAGGGGGTAGGAAGGGGCTTTTCTTTCCTGAGCCTGACTTTGTACCAAGGTAAAAAAGCAGGTCAGTAAGCTGAGGCATTTTAAATTGATAAATTTGTTCATGTTTATGTTTGGTTACGATGTTCTCCTTATCCTTTTATCAGGATTGTAAAAATAAGAGGTTCAAAGTTATCAGAACTGAGTTTTTGTATCAAGCTTTCGCTGATGCGTCTCAATCTTTCCAATGATGACAACCTGATATCTTTCCAATTCCGGGAAGATAATTCGTTAACCTGCTGGGAATGAACTAAGAACATTTTCGTATGCTTTGTTTGATCTTCGCCCGGGGCTGTTCACCCCAATCGCCCAGCTCATGCAGCACATTTTTCAGCGTATCGCTGTAAGTTGTTGACTCATAAGTCACAGTAACCGGTGGGTTTCCATTTGCCATTCAGCACCTATAGCGCATCGCTGATATATCTCACTTTAGAAACACATTCGAGCTTTGTTGGAACACCCTCATTTACATCCCTGGTTTAACAGATGATGCGCTGGATAAGGCTATTGCAAGCATCAATAGTATTTAGATAATAATTGATGATTATCGAATTTATCTTATGATGATACTACGGGTAAGAGGCTATCTTCGCTTAACTATAACATGATATTAAAGTGGTATTGGTCTGATTTATCAAAACAGTATCAAGACAATACCAAACCAATACCAAATGAATACCTGACCAATATAGCCGCCAGCCCCGATCCTGGTCTTCGTAAAATGTCAAGTAAAAACAGTAATTAACATGAATCATTAAGCCTAATGTGTCAAGTAAACCCGTATAGGACACTTTGATTTCGGTTAGGATAGGTTTTGCTAATCCTCAGCTTCTTTTTTGCTTTGACAGCCCTCTAGTAGGGTGTTAGTGCGGGGTTAGTGGGGGGTTAGTGCGCTTATTAGCGCTAAAAAGGGCCTTTAACCCTACTTTAACCCCCTGTTTGCCCCGAAAAAAAGTAAAGTTAAACAGCCACTAAAGTCGACTGGAACCACACTGATACTATCATAAACAATGATTTTAATATATTGATCACATGGAAGAAGATGCGAAATAATAAGAGCGCAGGGATTTTGGATACACTTTTGACAATCCAGACTAATTTTTAAATAACGCCTTTGCTGACTTTTGTATAATCAAAAGAACAAAATCAGATGGAACAATTTAAAAACAAAGCCAATAAGACTGCTAACAAACTGTTGATGAAAGCCACCCGGTTACATGAGTTTGGTGGCCCTGAAGTATTAAAATATGAGGATGCACCAGTTCCTGAGCTGGAGTCTGGAGAAGTACTGGTTCGCGTTTATGCGGTTGGCATTAATCCGCCCGACTGGTACCTGCGCGACGGATACAAGATGTTGCCGCCTGAGTGGCAGCCAAACGTGCCTTTCCCGGTCATCCCTGGAACAGACATTTCAGGAGTTGTTGCGGCTATCGCTGATGATGTGAATGATTTTTCCATCGGTGATGAAGTGTATTCCATGGTTCGCTTTCCGAGTTTCGGACTAAGTAAGGCCTATGCACAGTACGTCAGCGTCCCGGCTTCTCAACTTGCGCTCAAACCCGCAGCTATCGATCACATTCAAGCCGCTGCGGTACCTATGGCAGGGCTTACTGCATGGCAGTTTCTCGTAGATCTTGGGCATAATGAACCGAATCCACTTCAGCCAAACAGGCATGAACCAGTCCTGCTCGAAGGTAAAACCGTACTCGTGAACGGAGCAGCAGGTGGGGTAGGGCACTTTGCATTGCAGATAGCCAGATGGAAAGGTGCAAAAGTAATCGCAGTGGCATCTGGAAAACATGAAGCTATGCTGAGAGATCTCGGTGCGGATGAGTTTATCGACTATACAAAGACTCGTCCTGAGGATATGGTACGGGATCTGGATTTGGTTATTGATGCAGTCGGCGGTCCGACAACCAGTCGTTTCTTACGTACACTTAAACCTGGCGGTGCTTTATTCCCGATTTTCCCTTTAGGTTTTTCAGATGATGGTGAGGCAGGTCAATTGGGAGTTACGGTTTCGGCCACTCAGGTTCGCTCAAATGGTGCACAGCTTGAAGAACTTGGTAAATTACTTCAGGCCGGAAAGATTCGGGTTGTGATAGACAGTACTTTTCCGCTGGCGGAAGCTCAAAGGGCACATGAAAGGGCTGCTCTTGGTCATATTCAAGGTAAGATTATACTCACCGTGGTTTAATAACAGGATAAATCTTAAATTAGCTTCATCATGAAAGTTAAACCACAGCTTAACGTTATCAAAAGCATCTCAGCATTTATGCGCGATCTGGGGCTGCCTAAACCGCTGCATCCTTTAATTGCACTGGTGAAATACGATAGCGATCAGGTGAGCCGTGAAAATGCCGGAAGAAATTTCCTGATTAACTTTTACAAGGTCTCATTGAAGGAGCATTTCAGTGGCCATGTGAAATACGGACAGGGTCATTATGATTTTGAAGAAGGGGGGCTGGCTTTTCTGGCTCCCCATCAAATGATCACCATGTCTACCGAAGAAAGCTGTTATGAGGATGGCTACATGTTGTTTTTTCATCCCGATCTGATACGGAATTATCAGCTGGGAAAGAACATTCAGCAATATGGTTTCTTCGCTTACGAGGTAAATGAAGCATTGTTTGTATCAGACAAAGAGAAAAAAGTTTTGGTTGGTCTATTTGAAAATATTGCTGCTGAGCTGGAAAGTAATACCGACAGCTTTAGTCAGGATGTGCTGGTTTCCCAAATCGAACTATTGCTTAATTACAGTAACCGTTTTTATAACCGGCAGTTCCTTACACGCAAAGCAGTTCATCATGATCTGATTACTCAAATGAATAGCTACCTGGCAGAACGTTTTGCAAGTGAGGTAGAGGGCTTACCCACAGTTCTTGAGGTGGCTGAATATCTTCATGTCTCGCCAAGATATCTAACGGATATGCTGAAGACATTGACGGGACAAAGTGCCCAGCAGCATATCCACGAACAATTAATTGAAAAGGCTAAAGTAAGTTTGAGTACCACGAGACTTACAATTGCTGAAATTGCTTATCAGCTGGGTTTTGAGCACCCGCAATCTTTTAATAAATTATTCAAGCGCTACACCGATCAATCACCTAACGTGTACAGGAAGTCTTTTATTTCCAGTTCTTAGCTCATCTGCTGAAAAGCGTAGTCCATTTTTATATCCAGACATAAATGTTTTGGACAGGTATGAATAGGATGCTACAATTACGTTACAACTATGCTACGATTCTTTTTCAAAGAAGTGCTTAGCTGTCCGCCCATTTACAGATTTGGAAAAGGGCAAACTCAGTATTGAATTTTCTCAAGGTGACATGCCAGGGATGTTTTCTCTCATTCCTGCAAGTTGTAAAGTCAATTTATATGTCTCATTATTGCTCATTTTATTGAATAATCCATATTTTTAAGCCCTTTCCGCTTACATCGGCGGGTATTGCTTATGAATGAAAATAAAAACTACGATGCTGCATTTTGTGGTAATCTGGCTATACATCAAACCAACTCTATACAGGATTACGGATACCTGATAGTGGCGGATATAGAAAACCTGGAGATAGTTCAGGGAAGTGAAAACTTAGAACTCATCTGTTCAAAACCTGTCCGTGAACTTATCGGAACACATCTTTCTGAATTTTTCACTGCTGCCCAGCTTTCTGAACTCAGAAAAGAGATGGCCAGAGGTCCAAGAAATAGAGTGCCGTTTAGCTTTTCTTTTAACAATGATGGTATATTGATTCCGGTAAATATACTATGCCACATTAAAAGTGATCTGATTATCCTCGAAATTGAAAAGGATGACGAGGAACCTGAACGTAGTTTCTCTGCTGTTTTTCAGGAAGTGCGGTCTTTCATCTCTACGCTTGAAAATACAGCTAGTTTACAGGATATCTGTGAAGCCAGTATTCATGAAATCCGCCGTATAACAGGATTTGATGGTATCAGGATGTATCGTTTTGATAAAGACTGGAACGGTACAGTAATAGCAGAAGAGATTGAAGGAGAACTGGAAAGTTACCTCGGACAGACCTTTCCTGCATCTGATGTGCCAAGACAGGCACGGGCATTATATATTAAAAATCCTTTCCGGTTAATTCCAGACAGGAATTACAAATCATACAAGCTTTTCCCGGTAATCAACAGTATTACAAACGGATTTCTTGATCTGTCTGATTGTAATCTGAGAAGTGTTGCAGGTGTTCACCTGGAATACATGGCCAACATGCATGTTGCCGCATCAATGTCTATCAGGGTGATGGTGGGCGACGCGCTTTGGGGATTAATCTCCTGTCATCATACCCACCCTAAATACCTCAGTACCGAAAGCAGGTTTATATTTGAGTGGCTGAGTTTAGAAATCTCTTATCGTATTTCTTCGGTAATTCAGCAGGAACAACTTGCTGTTTCTGCGCATTTGCTTAAACTGAAAGCATCGGTTACAGAAAACATCTTTTCTAAGGGAGACGTGGTAAAGGGTTTAATTGAGGATGAAAACCAAAACCTGAATCAATTGTTTAATTGCAGCGGATTTGCTGTAAATCTGAAGGGTAAGATTTCGTCTGTGGGACTTGTTCCGGAAGAGGAAGAACTGGAAAGTTTGCTGCTGTGGGCAGAAGGTAAGGTTTTTGGGAATGTTTTTGCAAGTAATGAACTGGGCGAAATCTACGAAGAGGGGAAGTCATATAAGGATGTAGCCAGCGGTATATTGATTATCCCGGTTAGCGGAAACAGGGGTGACCTGCTGATCTGTTTCAGACCGGAAAGAATAAGGGACATTAAGTGGGGTGGTGATCCGAATCAGGCCATCAATTTGGAGAAAGATGGTTTGAGTTATCATCCGCGCAACTCTTTTAAACTATGGCTGGAGACTGTTTACGGACAGTCTGAAATCTGGAATGAAACTGAGCTGGAACTTGCAGAATCTCTAAGGAACTTCTTATTTCAATTCAGTGCTGACCAGCAATTTAATTAATGCAACAACCTGTAATGAGGCAAGATAATACAAAAGAAAACAACAAGAGATACGATAAATATATAGTGGCCATAGGGGCTTCGGCAGGAGGATTGGAAGCTATTCATCAGTTTTTTGATCATATGCCGGCAAACGCCAGTTTTTCCTTTGTGGTGATTCAGCATTTGTCTTCCGACTATAAAAGCCTTCTGGTAGAACTGGTAGGTAAACATACACATATGAAAGTGTTTGAGGCAGCGGATGACATGGCTGTACAACAGGATTGTGTGTATATTATCCCTAATAATAAATTGATGACGGTGAGTCGCGGTAGGTTGAAGCTGACGGAAAAGTCGTTAGTGAAAGCCCCAAATACGGCAATAGACCATTTTTTACATACGCTTGCGAAGGATAAAAAGGAAAAAGCGATAGCTATTATATTATCCGGAACAGGAACAGATGGTACCAGGGGAATCCAGGCGATAAAAGACTATGGAGGGATGGTCATTGTACAGGAGCCTTCAACCGCTAAATTTGACGGAATGCCGAACAGCGCAATTGCCTCCGGTCATACAGATTTTATTCTTTCACCTGCAGAAATGAGCGTCGAACTGTTCAATTATGTAAAGGAAGAACCGGTAAAGGTATTGGAAAACGGCAAGATCAACGAGGCATTGCTGGATGAGATTTTTACGCTCGTTCATCAGCAAAGCGGCAATGATTTCAATCTGTATAAAACGCCAACCATTATCCGTCGCATTGGCCGGAGAATGAATGAAAATAACATTAAATCCCTTGATGCCTATGTTGACTTCCTGAAAGAAAATACAGGGGAGGTGAAAATACTGGGGCAGGATTTCCTGATTGGGGTAACTAAATTCTTTAGAGATACTGCTGCTTTTGAACTGTTCTCGGAACAGCTGGAGGAGGTAATTGAACGAAAAACGCATGGTGATACTTTAAAAATATGGGTTTGTGCCTGCAGTACGGGACAGGAAGCCTATACCGTTGCGGTACTGGCTGCTGATGCGGTTAAACGATCAAGGAAGAGAATTGACATTAAGGTATTTGCTACAGATATCGATGATAAAAGCATAGAGATTGCCTCGAAAAACCAATATCCTCCAAATATCAGTAAAGAGATTCCGGAGTCTTTGTTCAGGAATTATTTTGTGCAGGACGGAAATTTCTATGGAGTTATACCCGAGATCAGAAAAATGGTGGTCTTTGCAAAACACGATGTGATCAAATCCCCGCCATTTATCAAAAATGATATGGTTACCTGCCGGAACATGCTGATCTATGTGAACAGCGTTCTTCAGGAAAAAATACTTTCTATATTCCATTTTTCTCTGGTACAGGAAGGATACCTTTTCCTGGGGTCGAGCGAAACCGTTTCTTCGTTAAAGGAAGGATTTACAGAGATATCCGGAAAATGGAAGTTCTATCAGAAGACAGGGACAATTAACTATGCCAGCTATAACACCTATAATACAGGTGCAAGATCGCTGGTCGACAAAACGAAGAAACCTAATCTCAGTGAGCTGGCAATGAGTCCGATTGAGAAGAGTTTCAGTAGTTTCCTGACCAGGGATTTGGGCTATGCGGGTGTATATGTAGATAAATCCTGTATCATGCAGGATGCTGTGGGCGATTACCGCAGGTACCTGTCTCTGCCGGATGAAAAGATAGAGTTGAATATCCTGAAAATGGTGCCGAAAGAAGTATCTGTTATTTTAAATACTGCTTTGAGAACAGCATGGAAAGAGAAGGAGATCACGCATTTGAAGCGTGTACGTTTCCATATGGATCGGGTGGAAACGTATTTGAATATTTCGGTTAAACCACCGGATCAGGAAAACGGGGTGGGTTTCACCCTGATCGTATTTGGTGAAAGTACACTGGAGACTATCCCTGAGAAGGACGACCGTGGAATGTCAGGCATAAGTGACGGCAAGCAGGACGAGTATATTTTTGAGCTGGAAGCGGAGCTGAACGAAACCAGGAATAATTTACAGCTGGCGGTAGAAGAAATGGAGACGACCAATGAAGAATTGCAGTCTACCAACGAGGAGATGCTCTCTGCAAATGAAGAACTCCAGTCCAGCAATGAAGAATTACAATCGCTGAACGAAGAATTACATACTTTAAATACGGAACACCAGATCAAGATTAAGGAATTGGTTGACCTGAATGACGATCTCGATAATTACTTCAGAAGCACGGATATAGGTCAGATTTTTGTTGATGCGGGCATGTATATCAGGAAGTTTAATCCGGCTGCCATCAGTATGGTAAACCTGATTGCGGCAGACATTGGCCGCTCTATTGAGCAGATTTCTAATAATATTAAAGCAGATAACCTGAATGGCGACATACAGCAGGTATTGGAGACTGGTCAGGTGATTGAAAAAGAAGTGCAGATCAGGAATGGCGACAGTAGCCTGATGAAAATCATGCCTTATGTGAGGAAGGACCGAAAAACAGATGGTGTAGTGATCACTTTTGTGAATATCTCCAAGCTCACTGAACTGAATAATATTATTACAGGGGTTTTTAATGCCAGTTTAAATGGCGTATTGGCTTTTAGGTCTGTCCGGAACAAGCAGCATTTTATCACAGATTTTGAATGTATTTCTTTCAATAATGCTGCGCTTAAAATTCTGAAGAAAGATGAAAAGGAGCTGTCCAAAGCAATGATCCTGGAACAGCTGCCAGAGATAGCAGATAGTCAGCTGATGGAGCGGTACATCAACGTGGTTGAAAAGGGAGGCCAGCTGCAGGTAGAGTTAAAACTAAACGAAAAAACCTGGCTGGAGCTGGTGGCTGTGAAGATGTCTGACGGTTTTGCGGCTACGATTACGGATATTACCAGGCAGAAAATCTCAGAAGAAAAGCTCAAGAAAAATTACAATGAACTGCTGGGGACTCGTGAGAATCTTAAGTTGCTGAACAGTGAACTGGAGATCAAAGTCCGGGAACGCACTATGCGGCTGTCTGAAAGTGAAAACAGGTTTAATCTGGTTTCACAAGCTACTAATGATACTATCTGGGACTGGAACCTGGCAGAGAATACGATGTGGAGAAGTGCTAATTTCAGCAACATGTACGGCTATGGAAAAGATCCGGTAAATGAAAATATAGGATTCTATTTTGAGCTCATACATCCTGACGAGCGCAACGCGGTGAAAAAGGGTGTTTACGATGCAATCAATAATGGAGACACGCAGTGGACAGCGCAATACCGTTTGAGGAAAGCTGATGGCGAATATGCAACTATTCTGGACAGGGGGAGTATTCTGACGGATGAGAATGAGATTCCTTACCGTATGGTTGGTTCCATGCTGGATATTTCTGTGCTGATTGATACAGAAACGCGACTCAGTTCTACTGAACGCAAATTCAGAAAGATCTTCGATTCTAATGTGATTGGTATGCTGTTCTCCAATATCGATTCAGGCAGAATAGAAAATGCTAACCATATTTTCCTGGACATGCTGGGTTATACCATGGAAGATTTTGAGCAGGGTAACATCAACTGGAAAGACATTACTCCGGAGGCATTTATGCCGGTAAGTAATGTCTCTGCGCAATTGCTGAAAACACAGGGTTACTGTGAACCTTTTGAAAAACAATATTTGCATAAAAATGGTACCCCTGTGGATGTGCTGGTGGGTTCGGCTATTCTTGATGATGATAATTTTAGAGAAGCCGTAACTTATGTGATTGATATCAGTACGCAGAAGGAAAATGAAAAAAGAAGATCCGAGTTGCAGGAGCTGATCAAAAAGCAGCAGGATGAATTTTATAGTATTTTCAAAAAGGCACCCGCACTGATCAGCATCAGAAGGGGAAAGAACCTGGTTTATGAATTTGTGAACGAGGCTTTTATTCAATTTGATGGCGGCTACGAATTTATAGGTAAAGAAAAATTACGGGAAGGTTCGCAACTGGACAGTGAGGAACTGAAAGGATTTGAACAACAGGTGATGGCCACCGGAGAAACTTTTGTTGCGAATTCTTACAAGCTGCTCCATCAGGATTCAGAAACAGGAGAAATGAAAGACAGTTGGTTTGATATTATTATCAATCCGGTATATTCTGCTGAAGGTATAATTGATGGGATTTCTTTTTTTGGTTTTGAGGTAACTGATTTGATGATTGCACAGCAGACTACCAAAGACCTGATGTATAAAAAGGATGAATTTATGAGTATTGCCAGTCATGAACTGAAGACGCCAATTACCACCATCAAAGGTTATCTGCAGTTTGCATTGAAAATGGCAGAACAGGAGAAATTCGGACATATTTTTGGTTTTATTGATAAAGCCAATAAGCAGGTTGCAAAACTGACTACGCTGGTAGATGACCTCTTAGATGTCACCAAAATACAGGCTGGCAAAATGAACTTTACTTTCTCTACTTTTAATATTCAGGAAGTAATAGAAGACGCGGTAGATGGTATACAGGGAAATTTGGGTGGACAGACTATCATTCAGGATATAGAAGATTTTGAGCTCACAGCTGACAAGAACAGGATTGAGCAGGTAGTGACAAATTTCATCTCCAACGGGCTGAAATATTCTCCTAAAGGGAAAGAAATTGTGATCCGGGCAAGAAAAATTGAGGGTGATAAGCTGAGGGTATCAGTGAAAGATCAGGGAATAGGCATACCAAAAGACAAGGCAGAGTTTATTTTTAACCGCTTTTTCAGGGTTGAGGAATCTTCCAATATGTTCTCCGGACTTGGTTTAGGACTGTATATTTCGGCCGAAATTATACACCGGCATCTGGGAAAAATTGGGGTGGATAGTGAAGTTAATGTGGGTTCTGACTTTTGGTTTGAAATTCCTGTTAACCAGTCTGCACCCGGCCAGTAAAGCAACATTTAGCTTTAAAAGCGGAATAGGAAAATTTAGCGTTGACAAGGCCAATAGACGCTTTTAGAAGTTGATGTAGTAAATAACATACATTTTTTAGTTTAGTTGATGAATGGCTCTGATTAAAAAAGCTATCAGCGCCGTTTTAAATGAGGTTTAACAGAGAAATTTACTTCTGTAAGTTGTATGGCTGAATTATTTCATGTGTGCTGATAACAAAATTACTCACACTAATTAACCAAAAAATGAAAACAAGCATTACTAAATCAGCATTGATATTATCTCTGGTAGGATTGTCAACTTCTCTGTTTGCTCAGGACATGAATTCGGACACGACGAAACGTTTTGACAAAAAAGATTTCCGCACCTGGTCAATCGGACTTAACGGTGGTATGTTGACGCATTACACTCCCTTCAATAACAGAACTAACGGTGATTTCCGCACACCACAGGAAAGCTGGGGCTACGGAGGTTACATTAAGAAGCAAGTTTCACCAGGTTTTGGTATCCAGGCTGATTTCCTGGCTGGTAAAGTGAAAGGCTTCAGAGACAACCTGCTTCCTTCACCTTCTGCAGGTCAGGATGCAAGCTCGTTTGAAACACGTATTGACTGGTCGGCAGCTGTAAGTGCAAACTTTACACTAGCTAATTTAAGCTTAAACCAAAAACGTAATTTCATCTCCCCTTATATTACTGGTGGTGCCGGTTATATGTCATCAAGTGCAAATGTTCAAAACACGCCAAATGGTGCAAGCACTGGTTACGATGAAAACTGGTTCATCCCGGTTGGTGCAGGTTTTAAGTTAGGTTTATCCAAAGGTGTTAACATCGATTTAGGTTATACTGTTAACTTTATGAAAACCAATAACTTTGATGGCGTTGCTTCTGCTGCTAATGATAAATTCTCTTATGCTCACGCTGGTTTAGAGATTGCATTAGGTAAAAAAGGAACTTCTCAATTG
>NZ_JAPIVO010000020.1 GCF_026239655.1 Pedobacter sp. MR2016-24
ACCCGGGCAACCTGTAGCTGTAGGAATAACGGTAATTTTTGCAACAATTGGTGTATTGGTCAGGTTGATTGCTTTAAAGCCAGCAATATTTCCAGTGCCTGATCCCGCAAGGCCTATACCTGGTTTGTCGTTTGTCCAGCTAAAGGTCGTTCCATTGACTTCTTTTCCTGCAACCTGTACAAAGGTAACCGGCGTAGTGGTCGCATCATTACACACTTCAAAAGAAGAAGGCAATGCTACTGTTGGCGTTGGGTTCACCGTGATCGTAAATGTTTTCGCTTCACCCGGACATGATGTAGCTGTTGGGGTAACGGTAATTGTCGCGATAATTGGTGCATTGGTCAGGTTGATCGCTTTAAAGCCAGGAATATTTCCATTACCCGATCCCGCAAGGCCAATACCGGGATTATCATTTGTCCAGCTGAAGGTAGTCCCCGTCACCTCTTTACCTGCAACTTGTGCAAAGATAATTGGTGCTGTGGTCACGTCATTACACACTTCAAAAGATGAAGGCACCGCTACCGTTGGCGTTGGGTTCACCGTGATGGTGAAGGTTTTAGGAGCACCCGGACATGTAGTCGCCGTAGGAGTAACAGTAATCGTAGCGATG
>NZ_JAPIVO010000021.1 GCF_026239655.1 Pedobacter sp. MR2016-24
CAAAACTTCAGCCCTATCGCCGCTATCCGCGAAGAAAGTGCAGCTGAAAGTGCTGAATTAAGAAGAGCATTATCTACTTCTGAGCAAAACAGACTGAGAGATCAGGAACAATATGCTAAAGATATGGGTGATGATGATATGGATGGTGTAGCTAACAAATTTGACAAATGCCCTGGAACTGTTGCTAATACAGTAGTGGATGGTGCTGGTTGTCCTTTAAAAGCTCCTGTACCAGTAATCAGAGAAAAAGTAATTGTAACTGAAGCAGATCGTAAAGTTGTTGGTGAAGCAATCAAAAACTTAGAATTTGATTTAGGTAAAGCAACTATCAAAGCAAGATCATACGAAACATTAAATCGTGTTGCTGGTCTTTTAGTGGAGAAAAACTTTAGCCTGAAATTAGCAGGTCACACTGACAATACAGGTTCAATGGCTTTAAACTTACGTTTATCGAAAGACAGAGCAGAAGCTGTTAAAGCTTACTTAGTATCTCAAGGTGCTAACCCATCTACAATTGAAGCAACAGGTTACGGTCCAAACCAACCAATTGCAACAAACAAAACTGCTGCTGGTCGTCAGCAAAACAGACGTGTTGAGTTCTC
>NZ_JAPIVO010000003.1 GCF_026239655.1 Pedobacter sp. MR2016-24
TAATCCATAAAATTTAAAGCTACTCATACATGAAACATCAGAGCCTCAGAAGATTAATTGTATTATTAAATCTAATTTTCGTTTTTTTTGCAGAAGCAGCTTATAGTCAGGTTTCTGACACGTCCAAAGTAGCTTACCGAAAGCCATTATTTGATTTTGAACCCTCAAAACCAACATTTGAATTCGTAAAAGAACAAAAAGAAAATTCCCACAGAATGTTGCGGTATAGCCTGTTCACTGGTTATAGGGAGGGAGTTGATCCTATTCAAGGACAGTTTGGGGTTAACTTTGCTGTTACGGATAACAAATTAAATGGTACAAGAAGAATCTACATGTATAATTTGTCTGTTGAGGACATGTTTACTAAGGGATTGGACAGGTCAAGTAAAGTGTTTTTTGAAGTAGCGCATCCTGAACAATATCGTTATGATTCTGCTAAAGGTTCTAAATTAGAGTGGATGAGGAAGAATGGGCATTGTTTTGAATTGGTTTTACCAATTGGCCGTACAGATAAAAATGAAATTATCAGAGCTGAATTGTCACGAATCTTAAATCTGAGTTGGAGTTACGAAAAACGTCTTGTAAATGCCCTGATTTTAGTCAGAACATCTAGTCGTGATAAAATTAAATCAAAAGGAGAGGGAGAACCAAGATATGATCAGCAGGGGTATTTTAATAATATAACACTTGATCGTATTGGAGATTTATTATATCGGTCAGACTTTCCTCCTTTTATTGATGAAACCAACTATAAAGGCCCAGTTGATTTGGATCTTAGACTAAATTCAGTTAAGAATTTGACCAGTTTCCGGCAGGCCCTAAAAAAGTATGACCTAGATTTAGTAGAAGAAAAGCGAGAAATACAAATGTTAGTTATTAAGGAGCTATAATAAATGAGATATATATATATAATCCTGCTGTGTTTTTTTATAAACATAGCTGAAGGCCAGGACCGTGCGAGAATGGAGAGTAAAATTGGAATCAAGATACCTGATTTTAAAGCGTTAAATTTATTAAATGGGAAATCGCCAAAGTTAAATCTGGATATTTATAAAGACAGACTGTTAATACTTGATTTCTGGGCAACGACCTGTAGCGGATGTGTGGCAGCACTCCCAAAAATGGAGGAACTGCAAAAGAAATTTGGTCAGAAATTGAAAATTTTGCCGGTTACATTTGAATCGGCTTCAATTGTAAGTCCGTTTCTAAAAAATAATAAATACACGAAAAATCTGGCAATAGCCTCAGTTGTCAACGACAAAATCTTGCATAATTATTTTAAACATGCGAGCATGCCTCACGAAGTTTGGATATATAAGGGTAAGACAATAGCTGTCACGACAGCAGATTATGTTGATCAACATAACATTGAAAAAGTGATCAGTGGTGATGAAATAGATTGGCCAGTAAAATATGATTATTATGTATTTGATAGATCTAAATCTTTATTCAAACTGGATGAAAAGCAAATAGATACCAGTACTACCGATTTTAGCTATTCAGCGATATCAGATTACAAAGAAGGCGTAAATTCTGAAGGCTTAAGTGGAGGAATGGGTATAAATAAAAATGAGGTAAATAAAACGATACGTGCCTACTTTCTTAATCAGCCAATCTTTAATTCGTACCTGACATTACTAAATTATACTGTTAAACCAGATTCCCTAGTTAAACCACAAATTTTATTCAGCCCAAACCAGATTATCTGGGAGGTTGCTGACCGGTCATGGTATACCCATGAAAAGGAATTTGGCTACCAGCAAAATTGGATCAGGGAACATGGTATCTGCTTTGAATCTGTACAGGTGGATAAAGGGCAAACAGATCAGCAGGTTTACCGGTCGATTATAAATGACATGAATGGGCTCCTCGGCTTAAACGTACGCTGGGAGAAGCGTGATCTGGATGTGCTGATTTTGACGAAAAAAGAAACAATAGAGCACAGTGATAAAATCACCGGAACCAAAATACGTCGGTCAAATTTGGTGTATGAATTAAATCAATATGCAAGTAACCCCTATATATTTGATGAGACAAAGGAAGGTGAAAAAGAAATTGATATCAATATCAGTGACTGGACTAATATTCCTGAAATACAGCGTCAGCTGAATCTGATTGGATATGAATTAAAAAAAGAAAAGAAACTGGTTGATAAATTAGTCTTCACTGAAGTTGATGGGGGATTATTAATAGATCCAAAAATGCAGGCAGAAATTAAAAAGAGAAAAGATGCCCAGAAAGATCTGCACAATCCGGAATCTGCTGATAATTTAAACTTCCTTAATCGCAATAAATTAAATGCTGATGTCTATACTTTACCATCAGGGCTTCAATATAAGATCATCAAAATGGGAAATGGGAGCATAGCAGATTCCATCAGCCGTGTAAGTGTAAATTACACTGGTATGCTGGTGAATGGTCGCATCTTCGATAGTTCATTGGAAAACGGAAAACCTGCTGTTCTTAAATTTGCAGACGTTATTGCAGGTTGGCAGGACGCGTTAAAATTGATGCCAGCTGGTTCTAAATGGATACTTTATATTCCTGCAAATTTGGCATATGCAGATCATACTGCCGGTGGCATGGTACCTCCTAATAGTACACTTATTTTCGAAATTGAATTATTACAAATTCTGTCATCAACAAAATCAAAATGAAGAATACATCCAAAATAATAAATCTCTTAACATTACTTTTATTCCTTAGCCTTCCTAGTTTCGCACAGGATGCGAAGCCTACAAAAGGTTGGCAAAATTTAGATTTAGAACAGGATGGCTATTTAGGAATCAGTACTTATAAAGCTGAAAAAACACTATTAAATGGAAAGACTGCGGTTCCGATAGTTGTGGCTATCATTGATGGGGGGGTAGATATTGATCATCCCGGCATCTCACCTTATCTATGGACCAATAAGAGAGAGATTCCAGGAAATGGCATAGATGATGACCATAATGGGTTTGTCGATGATATTCACGGATGGAACTTTCTGGGAGACGGCAAATATACTTTTCATTACGATAACAAGGAAATCGTCAGGAAATTTAGGGCTGCTTATAAAGCTGATTCAAATTCACTTGAAACGAGAACACTTAAGTCTGAAATTGGCAATAAGGTAGCTGCGTTAAAAAGTCAATTTGCGCTTATTTCACCTGAGTATGATGCGCTAATGGAAATTCTAAAAGAACTTGGCAGTAAAGAGCCAACTTTAGAAAAGCTGCGTTCCTTTAAATATAAAAGTGAATTTCAGGAGATTGCATTAGTTCATCTGGTCAGAGGACTGCAATCTGATCCGGAATATATAGAAAACTTTACGGATAAGCGAAACACCTATAAAAATCAAATTGACTACTATTTTAACGTTAGCTACGATCCTAGACGTGGAAATACAGCATTTTCTAAAAAAAAATATGGTAATAATAATGTTAAAGGGCTCGAACCAAGTCACGGAACTCACGTTGCCGGGATAATTCCAAGTGTATGTAAAAATGCGAAGCTGATGATAATCAGAACTATACCCGATGGTGATCCATTAGATCAGGATGTAGCCTCTTCGATACGTTATGCAGTAGATAATGGTGCCAGGATAATAAATATGAGTACTGGTAAATCTTTATCAATGAACAAAGAGGCAGTTGATGATGCTGTAAGGTATGCAATGTCGAAGGATGTACTGATCGTACATGCAGCTGGAAATGCTGGTATTAAAATAGAGCAGCAAACAGTATTCCCTAATCGCTATTATCAAAAGGGCGGATTGGCCCAAGCTTGGATTGAAGTTGGCGCATCGGGCCCAAAAAAAAGTAACGAAGTTTTACCATGGTTTTCAAACTATAGTAAACAGATAGTGGATGTATTTGCTCCTGGCGTGGATATATACTCAACATTTCCAAATAACCGATATAAATTCTTAAATGGCACAAGTATGGCGGCACCCGTTGTTTCTGGTGCAGCTGCGTTAATAATGGCTTATAATTCGACTATGGGAGCAGTAGCTGTTAAAAAATTGATGTTAGAATCAGTCATTAAGTTAGACCAAAATGTAAATGCTGCTGGTGAATCAATTAGTTTCGATGAATTAAGTCTTTCGGGAGGAATAGTGAACGTTTTTAAAGTATTTAATACTTTATTTAAAAAATAGTATAAAACTAATCTGCCATCAAAGGCAGATTAGTTTTATTTACACTTAACTAACTTTTAACATAAACATATTTTTTAAATGCGCTAGCGTCTTGCGGTTGTGCTATTTTTGTTATTAATGCAGCAGCAATGTACCTTTGGAGGTTTTGACTAAGTGGCCCATCAGGGTTTTCTCCACCACTACCAGCATAAATTGCACACATTACAGGTCCATTAATACACGTTGGTGTAGTTAATGCGAGACTATAAGAACTCGCTTCCCTAGCATCTCCAGCAACGTACGAATACCAAAATCTTGCCATTTTATTCAGTACTTTTATAAATCAAAAAGTATTAAAAACTTTAGTTTGTGCCTACTCTGTTTAGGTTTTCGGCTTCCCCTTCCTCTGATTGAGGAATAGCGAAAGAAATAGAATATCTGCAGATATTTATTTAAATCACCAGCACTCTATCTGTCGGACAATAGAATGTAGAATTTTTAGAGATTTCTTCTTATTACTCTCTCAAATAAATATATCTCTTAACACCCAATCCTTGTGGCTGGGCGATTTTAATAATCGAAGCTGCATTAATATAACGTTGAAGGTTAGCACTCAATGGATCCAGTGGTTGTTCTGATAAACCAAACGCATATATTGCACAGATATTTGGGCCATTCACGCATGTTGGTTTAGCGAGAGACAAATAATAGGAACTTGCAACTCTAACATCGCCTGCTCCATAAGAATACCAAGATCTAGCCATACAATTAAACGCTTTTATAAAATCAAAAAGCAACAAAAACTTAATTCGGCCTACTCTGTTAAAGGTTTTCGGCATTCCCTTTACTATTATAAAGTTAATGCTAATCAAACAAAATGGGTAGGCCAGACGATGCAAATACTAACTTATTCCTGCGGCATACGCTCCAATAATGGATTCACTCTTGGAATTCCATTCGCCGGCGTCGCAGACATCCTCACTTCCAGCGGAACCGGCGGAAATTCAGAATACGGCTGACCTTTTTGTTTGGCTAACGCACGAATAATATAAAACAACAATCCTGGTGTCCCTTCCAGATCAGGCCGTCTTTCGGGATCTTCAGGAATTTCATCGGCAAAAATAGCCGTAAGGTAGGGGCCGTCTACAGTGTCTGGTGCTTTGTCTAAAACAAGATAGCTGTCCGGATCGCAAATATCCAGATCATTATTTATAAATTGATACCAAGGCATAATAGTGTATTTAAGAATTGTACCTACTCTGTTTAGGGTTTTCGGCTTTTCCCTTATATTGTACATCCATCCAGCTGACGGCATGTTTTTTTAATCTTGGATTTTCAAATGGTTTTAAAGTGGTATTACCATTATGTAAGGTCGCGACAAAACCATCGTAATAGTCATGAGCATAAATAGTTGCTCCTGTATTCCAGATATAGTCATAGTCTTCACCGATCTGCAGATCATTGAAAGGATGTTGCTCCCAGAATTTTCTTCTATAGGCCATCGTTGCTCCCGAGAGCCATGGTCTGTCTGTATTTTTGTCAGCGTACTTCCAATATTTTCCCTGAGCAGGGGAGAAGAATAGAATTTCATTTAATCCGATAATGTCAGCCTGATTGTTTTGTATCACTTTCAGCTGTCTGGTCATCCAATCATGGGCGTACCAGTCATCGTCATCCCAATGCATAATAATTTCACCGCATGATTTTTCAATTGCATAATTGCGTTTCATACCAATTGTGCCAATAGGTGCCGTGTAAGTGTATTTCACGCGGTGATGGTCTGGGATAACCGATTGTACTGAGACTTTACCATCGTCTATGATAATCAGTTCTGCATCTCTGAAATCCTGATTAAGAAAGTTTTCAACAGCAAGCTCAACGAAATTTGGGCGGTTTGCTGTAGGCATAATACAGGATACCAGATGTTTATTCATTTTCTGCTGCTGGTTTAGGTTCTTTCCACCCTGTAGCATGTTTTTTATGTCTTGGATCTTCTACAGGTTTGATACTGGTATTATGTGCATGCAGGATCGCGATAAAACCCTGTAAGTAATTTAATGCAAAGATCTTAGCTCCGGAATTCCAAACGAAGTCATAGTCTTCCCCGACTTGTAAATCTATGAAGGGATGGGCTTGCCAGAATGATTTTTTATAAGCCATTGTTGCTCCGCATAACCATGGCTTATCTTCTTCTGTATCTTCGTACATCCATTTTTTATCTACTGAGGGAGAATAGAAGATTACTCTGTTCAATCCGGTGATGTCAGCACCGGAACTCTGTTGTGCCTCAACTTGTCTGCTGATCCAGTCACCTGCGTACCAGTCATCATCATCCCAATGCAAAATGATCTCTCCACTCGCTTGATCACAGGCGAAATTTCTTTTGATACCGATTGTGCCCAGGGGATCAGTAAAAAAATATTTAATCTGAGGATGATCAGGAATAATGGGTGCTGATGTTTTTATACCATCATCTACAATGATCAGTTCTTTGTTTGGGTAATCTTGTTTTAAGAAATAATCAATTGCCAGGGGCAGATACTTTTGTCTGTTGGCAGTAGGTGTGATACAGGATACAAGTGGCTGGTTCATAAGATAGAAATGATTGTATTAGTCTTTCAGATAAACAAATATTTTAGTACGCTTTTTAATACATGGGGGTTGTGTAGAATTGGTCACCATAGCTTCTGCAATGTATTGAGTGATATTGCCGGAAAGAGGCGAATCTGGAAAGATATCCCCTGATCCTGTGTAAATTGCACAAATACGCTTGCCTTGTTCACACTTAGGTTTAGAGTTTACCCTGCGGTAGCTGGTAGGATGATAAGGGTCGCCTATTCCATTATAGACATACCATGCCTTGTTTTCATAACTGGTCCATTCTGCCATAATATTTTACTTTTTAAATCAAAAAGCGTAAAAAAACTTTAATGTTATTGTCTACTCTTTTCCGGGTTTTCGACATTACCCCATCTTTGATTAAAATTAGTTAAAGAAGAAAATAGTAGGCAGGCCAGTTGACCTATAAAGCGTCTCCAACTAATTCTTTTATTTTATTTGTTGCTTCCATATCGAGTAAATCGCTTTTATTGATAAAATATTCGAAATGTGCATAATTCCATGTGTTTCCGCCGTGATAAACGTAGATGTATAAAAAAGGGGTGTCGGTGATCTTATGGAGTAGCTTCTTGTTGGCCAAAAATGTGATCACATGAGTGTCTTCTCCCTTATTGGCATTTGCATATTGGTTCTGCATTAACATTTCCCTGCGACACAAGATAGTGCCATCCCAGGTATAAGAAAAAGAGAGATAGGCTTTCCCGGTAGTGGTATCGTATAGCAGGATTCTGGATAAGACACTGGCCTGAAAATGTTCTCCAACAACCTGCATGCTGTTAAACTGATAGGAGAGTCTGCTCATATGATACCAGTCATCATCATCCCATAAACAAACATAATCACCTGAACTTTTGGCTATTGCGGTATTCCTGGCGTTTCCCAGTGACTCATCATTATCTCGTTCAATGCGAATGATTTTTAAGCTGTCATCGGGATTGAATTCGCGGATAACTTTTTCCGTAATTTTGTCTTCTTTTGGGTGAGAAATAACCAGTTCTTTATTAGGGTAGTTTTGCGTCTCAAAACAGCGTATTGCCTTTTTAAGATGCTGAGGCCGGTTATTCGTGATACAAATACACGAAATCAGTGGATATCTATTCATCGTGCTGATATTTATTTAATGAGATGATTTCAGGTACACGTATTTTTTAGTACCCTCGGGAAAGGCAGGTTGCAACTGACCTGTAAGGAGTGCCTGATTGATATACTGGAGCAAGTTTCTGGATAAAGGGTTGCTGGGATGGGATGCCTCTCCCGTATCGGCGTAAATAGCGCAAATTTTATCGCCACAGAGGCAGTCGTGTTTAAGTTCAATTTTATGATAATGTTGAACATCAGTGGGATCATCTCCCCATATAAAAGCATACCATGATTTTGACATAACTCTATTATTTGTGGACTAAAATTAGGTAAAAGGTAAGATGGGCCTAGGGTCATCTGTCCCAAAAGCAAACCGCAGTAAAAGACGTTTTTCTATTCTTTGTAAATTGGGCACCTAACCCTGATAAGATGGAAGATAGAGTAACCATTGATGTGATAATGCTGAGCTATGCCCAAACGGAAGCATTAAAACAAATGACGATCAATTGCCTGAATTCCCTCGCAGAATCGGAAGGAAAGCACATTTATTTCAAAACGATCGTAATTGAATCTGAAAAAGTAATCGCGCCTTATCAATACCCGCATAGCAAAACCATATATCCGGATCAGCCTTTCGGATACCATAGGTATATGAACATCGGTATAAAAATGGGAACTGCTGATTATGTCTGTATCTGCAACAACGATTTAATATTTCACAAAGAATGGGCAACAGAAATATTAAAGCCATTTACCCAATTCAGTGACGTGTCGAGTGCTTCGCCGATTTGCTCGATCAATCACCCGGCTGAAGGGTTTAAGGTGAATGATGGAATTAAACTGGGTTACCGGATCAGAAAAGAACTGGCTGGCTGGTGCATCTTTTTCAAAAGGGATATTTTAAAATTGACGGGCATGCTGGATGAAAATTATATCTTCTGGTGCGCGGACAATGATTATGCAAATACCTTATGGACACTGAAACTGAACCATGTATTGGTAACAAGCGCTATTGTGGATCATTTAGAGAATAAGACATTACACAGCCAGACGCCGGAAAGGCAACTGGAACTGACTGAGCAGGAATGTATTTATTACGATAAAAAATGGAAACACCGGGATAAGGAAAACTGGATCGCCATGTAATCATGGCGATACCCTTTTGTGGTGGTGCTGCTCAAAGTACTTCACTGTGGTATTCCTGGGATGGAGAATAGCGACAAAACCATCTATATAGTCGTGGGCGAATACTTCTCCGCCGGAAGATTTGATAAAGTCATCGTCTTCCCCGGTCTGCAAATCTTTAAAGGGATGTTTTTCCCAGAGTTCCTTTTTATAGGCTAATGTTGCACCATTAAGCCACTGTGACGGATTGGAGGGGTTGTTCCGGTTCAGGGCAGTTCCGGTCCAGAGCGTATCGGTCACTACGGAGAAGAAATGGGTATGTTCTATGCCGCAAATGTCAGCACCGCTGGTTTGGAGGAACTCCACCTGCCGGCTGATCCAGTCACTGGCATAAAAGTCATCATCATCCCAATGCATGATGATTTCACCTTGTGCGCGTTCACAGGCGTAATTTCTTTTTAAACCTACAGTACCTATAGGCTCAGTGTAATAGTATTTGATGGTGTCATCTTTTGGAATGAGGTCCTGAATGGATGTTTTGCCATCGTCAACAATAATCAGTTCTCTCTCAGGATAATCCTGATTTAGATAATGATTGATGGCAAAAGGAATATATTTTTCCCGGTTCGCGGTTGGCATAATACAGGATACTTTTGGCTGTTTCATAGCATAGAATTTGATCATAACTAATTTAAAAAAGATATATGCTGCTAATTGGGACAAATGCCTCATTTTGCGGCGCATAAGAGGCAACAGGGCAATTTTATGTAAATTAGTGAGGCATTGATCACCTCTAATACCAGTTAGCTATGAAAACACATTTAATTACTTATGGCGACGCGAAGTATAACGCGCAGCTCCGCTTTTTTAAAGAAACAGCAGTTCATGCGGGTTTCTTTGACCAGATAGACGCTTATAGTGCGGCAGATATAGGTCCGGACTTTTACCGTAAATTCAAGGATGTACTGAATCTGAGGCGTGGAGGTGGTTACTGGATCTGGAAACCTTATTTTATTAAAAGGAAGCTGGAAGAAATAGAAGAGGGGGACGTGGTAATTTATTGTGACGGGGGCTGCATGATCAATAGCAGAGGTCACGAAAGATTTAAGGAATACGTCAGGATGGTGGAGGAATCGGAACTGGGCATCATCAGTTTTGAACTGCCTCACCTGGAAGCAGCGTATACGAAAAAGGAAGTGTTTGATTATTTCGGTGGTCAGGCTGAACTGGAGAATACGAATCAATTGATGGCCACTATTGTGATACTGAAAAAATGTGCGCATACGCAGATGCTGGTCGACATTTGGTACAATACTCTGGTCAAACACCGCGAACTGTTTACTGATGAAATGGATGAACAGGGACAGGCTGCTGCATTTATCGATCATCGGCATGACCAGAGCATTTTCAGTATCATCCGTAAAAAGTTCGGCTCTATTGTGATCCCGGATGAAACATATTTCCTGGATTTTGTACGGGAAGGGCAGTTATATCCATTATGGGCGACCAGGCTAAGGTAAACTCAGGCCAGCTCAGGATGGCGCAAGTGATACTTTGGACTCAAACAGACTTTTTACCCAGGCGGTACTTTCCTTATCCAGCAGCTCGCTTTTCCTGGTGAAGTAGTTAAAGTGGTAGTAATCGCCTGCATTCTGCCCGTGGTAGGCGTATACGTAGAGAAAAGCACTGTCGGCGACAAAATGCACCAGTTTTTTGCTCTGCAGGAAACTGAACACAGGCGCATCTTCTGCCGCATTGGTATCGGAAAATGGATGCTCCAGGAGGATGTCTTTTCTGCAGAGGAGCGTGCCTGCCCAGGGATAATCAAGGGACATGAAGGCGCGCTGTCTGAGCGCATCAAATAACAGTACATGACTGAGCATACTGGCTTCTTTAAAGCTGGCCTTCATTTTCATGGTATTGTACTGATGGGCCAGGCGTTTTTCATGGTACCAGTCATCGTCATCCCACAGGCAGATATAATCTCCTTTACTGGCCTGTATGGCCTGGTTTCTCGCCATACCTATAGATAGTGTTGCAGGTCTGGTGAGTGTGACAATCCTGATCTCTGAAAGTTGTATGATATTTTCAACAAGTGCAGCACTGATCTGGTCATCTTCGGGATAGGAAATGACGATTTCCCGGTTGGGATAATTCTGCCTGTCAAAGGAGATGATAGATTTGAGTAGATCATCCGGACGCTTGGCGGTAACGCAAATGCAGGAAATAAGTGGATGGGTAATTTTGATCTTCATGGTCTGATAACTTTATGCTTGGGATTTTCGAAATTTTTAATGGTAGTATTATGGGGATGCAGCAGGCAGACAAAACCGTCGATATAGTCATGTATGAAAAGTTTGGCGCCGGACTGCTGAATGAAATTGTCGTCTTCGCCCTTCTGCAGATCCTGGAAAGGATGGGCCTGCCAGAATGATCTCCAGTAGGCTAATGAAGCACCGGTAACCCAGTTGTTGGGGTTAGGCATACCCTCATACTTGCGCACAACTGTAAAAAATTTATCCTGCAACGCAGTATAATAGTGTACATGCTGTATCCCGCACATGTCGGCGCCGGATTGGGTAAGGAAATCGACCTGCCTGCTGATCCAGTCGGCAGCATACCAGTCATCATCATCCCAATGCATGATAATTTCACCTTTAGCTTTTTCACAGGCATAGTTACGTTTCATTCCTATAGTACCTACAGGAGCTGTGTAATAATAATGTATAGCGGGATGCTGAGGAATCAGGTCCCGGACGGAGTATTTTCCATCATCAATGATAATCAATTCCCTATGCTGATAAGTTTGGTGAAGGAAGTAAAAAATGGCAAAGGGAATGTATTGCTCCCGGTTTGCTGTAGGCATAATGCAGGAAACTAAAGGTTGTGAAGGCTTCATCTGCTCTGATTTAGGAAAGCAATTTAAAGAGGATAATAAGTTTATAACAGGGCCAGTTGACGCATAAAGCAGGATTTATGGTTGATTCATAGGCTAATTTTTAACTTAGTTCAGCTAATAATAAAAGTATGAAGATTAAATTTTTCTCCGATTATGAAGGATCTGAAAACTTGTTGAAAAGGTTCAGGTCTAATTACAGTATAAATGATAATGATATATCTTTTACGACGACGGATGACTATGATTTTGCAATTGTATTTAACCGGGCTGATGAGGAAATCAGGCAGAATGCAAAAATCATTACAGTGATCCAGGAACCATCCTGGAGCGACGCGCACGAGAACAAGAAGTTTCTGACCGGAAGTGATTACCTGATTGTGCACGATCCGGAGCGCTTCGAAAAGGCCAACGGCGTGAAATTAGGTGGAAAGGTTATAGAATCTCCTGCTTTCATGTTCTTTCATGACCATGTGGACCATAGTTTTTTTGAGGGGAAGGAGCTGGTAAAAAAGGAGAAAAAATTGTCTATGGTAGTATCTGGTTTATATTTTAACCGTGCAAATTACAGGAAAAGGGTTGAAGTACTCGTCAATATTTTAAAGTCTGATCTGGATATTGATGTGTATGGCAGGAAATTAAATATTGAAGACAGGCGGTATAAAGGGCCGCTGGAGGAAAAGTATAGGGGAATACTGCCTTATGAGTATTCGATTGCGATTGAGAACTCTAATGAAAAAAATTACATCACAGAAAAATTCGTGGATTGTGTTTTATGTAATACTACACCCATATATAATGGTGCACCGAATATTGCAGAGGTCTATGATCCGAACTATTTCAGCACGATAGACCTGGATAGTGAGGATATAGTGGAAGACATCAGGAAAATTATTGCCTTACCGGCACCTGGTGCTGGTCCGAATAAACGGATTTATCAGGAAAAGTATAATTTATATCAGAAGCTGAAAGAGATCATTTTGAAGGATTAGGTGAGGACGGCTCCCACAAATGGGTACACCTGTAATGGTAATCGTTCACCATCTGCTCACTGTAATCAGTGATCAAATTGCCTTCAGGATAGTGCAATGGAATAGCTAAATGTTTAAATATCAGGTTGCTCAGGCTTTGGGCAACCTTTTTGGCATCATAGGCTACGGTGGATTTTTCCTGTGAGGCAGCGGAGAGTCCGGCCCTCAGCTGAGGATTTTCAAAGAGGAAATGGAGGGCTGCAGCGAGTTGATCTGCCCGGGGGGCAACAACAAGACCAGTCACCTCGTTATCCACGACTTCCACCTGGGCATTGTCCCGGTCTTCAGTACTGATGGTGATGACTGGTGTGCCGGCTGCCATGGCTTCGGCCATGACCATCCCAAAACTTTCCCCCATGGCACTGGCTGCGAGAAAGATACTGATGGATTGATAATAGATAAGCAATTGATGCAGGTCGGGTGTATTTTCGCAGACAATCACTTTATGATAAATACCCAAAGCTCGGGCATGGCGGAGCATTCTGGTGGTCGCGCCCACAAGCAGGAATCTGGCCTTCGGATGTTGTGCGGAGAAGAGCGCAAAGGCATCTAAGGTAATCAGATCGAATTTGGCATCGTCTGCGCGACCAACCCTGCCAACGATGAAAGCATCGCGGAGCTGATGTTTGATTTTAAATGCTGCAATTGCTGCAGCTGATGGCAGCTGCTTTCTGATCTGCTGTATATCAACAGGATTGGGTAAAACTTTTCTTTTGGCTTTGAAATCAATGCCAAGATCTCGATCGTACCACATTCTGCGGATCAGGATCATTTGGGATACATAGAGATCATAGTCAATCAGGTTATAAAAGGGAGAGTAATCATAACTGCCGAATATATTGGTTTGTATAATCATTTTTGGCCTGTGTGCAGTCAGGGTGGTGACTAATGAAGGATGCATGGTACCGTCGCCATGCCAGTGAATCACGTCAGTTTCATCGAGCAACTGACCGAGCCGGGTATAATCGCCCTCTAGAAGATGTACCGTGATGCCCAGCTGACGAATCAGTTCAGCACGCTCTCCGCCTTTGTGCAGACCAACCACCTGCACGGTGAACAGGTCAGGATTGAGGTACTTACTGAACAACTGGATCGTATATTCTGTACCGCCCAGGCCTAATTCATTTCCTGCTTCGATGATTCTGACTTTCTGCATACTGCTTTTCTTTTTGAGCGGTTTGGAGGGCGCGTTCGCTGCCCTGAACTGTAGTGAAGGTGTTATTTCATTGATGATTAATCAAAGTGTTTTTTCTTATGTCTGCGGTTTTCGAAGGATTTGAATGTGGTATTATTGGGATGAAGAATAGCAACAAAACCGTCGATATAATCATGGGCATAAACTTTTGCGCCGGGATTCTGTACAAAATCCTCATCTTCACCCTTTTGCAGGTCTTTAAAAGGATGTTTTTTCCAGAATGATTTCCAGTACGCCATGGTCGCACCGGCAAGCCAGACCCTTGAATTTGGGTTATTCCTGTTATGGGCATCGCCTTGCCAGAATATATTGACGATGGGAGAGTAGTGATGGATGTGCCTGATGCCGCAGATATCAGCGCCGGTCTCGAAAAGGGTGTTCACCTGGAAGCTGATCCAGTCCGGCGCATACCAGTCATCATCGTCCCAATTGATAATGATCTCTCCTTTGGCTTTTTCACAGGCATAGTTTCTTTTTAAACCGATAGTACCGATGGGAGCGCTGTAAAAATAGCTGATCGTGTCTTTTTCGGGAATAAAGGGGGCAACGGATGTATGCCCGTCATCGACAATGACCAGTTCCTTATTGGGATAGTTCTGATCCAGGAAATACCGGATCGCATAGGGAATGTATTTTTCCCTGTTGGCCGTAGGCATGATACAGGAAACTAAGGGTAGATTCATCTTGAGGATTTTCCTGTAAGTTACTTAAAGGACTTTTCGGGTGTAGGGACAGATGTCCCAAAAGCTTTCGTGATCTTTCCCGCACTTGTGAAGGCATTATATTGGCATGCGTTAGGACATCAATGTTGGATTGCTCACTATAAGGATAAACTGGATACCTGATGATTTTTAAAAAATGCCTGCTGGCAGGATCAATCCTGCTTCAAACTTTTAACTACTGTGCCGCTCAGCAATTACCCATATGGAATGACAAACAGCAATTACCCGCAGCAGCCGACTGGCTCGTTGCTCCTGTAAACAGCAAAGCAGAGATGTGGCGGAGCAATGATGGTAAACAAATTATTTTATATAACGGCCTGCTAAAAAGAACGTTTACGATTACCCCGAACCTGGCCTGTATTGATTTCACGAATGTAAAAACAGGACAGCAGCTAGTCAGGGCCATCAGGGAAGAAGCCAGGATTGCGATCAACGGGAAAAAATATTTTGTCGGTGGCTTGAATGGTCAGCAGGAAAAAGCCTACCTGCTGCCGGAGTGGGTGGACCAGCTGACGGCCGGAAAGGAAGACTTTAAATATATCAATTACGAAGTTTCACCGATAAAACCTCAGCTGAAATGGAAGAGCAACTTTTGGATGCTCAACGCCAAAGGAGGTTCAGGGAAGATGATCTCCTTTTTATTCAGGTCTGATGCGAATTTGCTTAAGGGAGTAGATGTCCGTGTCAATTACGAACTGTTTGATGGTATGCCTTTGCTGGTCAAATCAATGGAGATCAAGAACAATGGCAGTGAAGTGCTGCAATTAGACAGTGTAGTGAATGAAGTATTGGGCATGGTGGAAGAGGAAAGTGCTGTAGACGGCACTTTCGAAAAGATGAAAAAACCGCAGGGTGTCTATTTTGAAACGAACTATGCGTTTAATAATTCCATGCAGTACAGATTGAGTGACCAGACTACGCACTGGAAAACGGATACGACCTACACGTCACAGGTGAATCCTAAATTTCAAACGCCTGTAGTACTGGAAATCTATGCGGATAAAGCACCGGGAATCGCGCTGAAACCGGGAGAAACCTTCAATTCGGTAAGGACACATGAAATGCTGATGGACAGTTACGACAGGGAAAGAAGAGGTCTGGCTGTACGAAAGATGTACCAGGCCGTGGCACCGTGGACTGCCGCTAATCCGATTTTTATGCACCTGGTAAGTCGCACTGACGATGAGGTGAAGACAGCTATTGATCAGTGCGCGGCAACGGGCTATGAAGCGCTGATATTGAGTTTCGGAAGTCACCTGCACATGGAAAATATAGAGGAAAAATATCTGGCGAAATGGAAAGCTATAGCTGATTACGCACATCGTAAAAATGTGCGCATTGGCTCATATTCTTTATTCAGCTCCAGGAGCATCAATCCTGAAAATGACGTGATTAATCCGAAGACGGGAAAACCGGGCGGTGCCTTTTTTGGGAATGCGCCATGTTTTGGCAGTGAATGGGGTTTGTGGTACAGCGGCGCGATCAAAACGTTTTTTACGGAAACCGGGTTTGATATCTGGGAGAATGACGGACCATATCCGGGAGATCAGTGTGCCTCTACGACGCATCCGGGGCATAAAGGACTGGAGGACTCGCAATGGCGACAGATGGAAATACAAAAGGATTTGTACCACTGGTTAAACCGGAGGGGAATCTATATCAATGCGCCGGACTGGTATTTCCTGGACGGTACCAATAAAATTGCAC
This sequence comes from Pedobacter sp. MR2016-24, assembly GCF_026239655.1. Classification (GTDB taxonomy): domain Bacteria; phylum Bacteroidota; class Bacteroidia; order Sphingobacteriales; family Sphingobacteriaceae; genus Pedobacter. The sequence goes on from NZ_JAPIVO010000003.1 coordinate 16,493, forward strand.
TGGGTTACAGGGAAGGTAATTTCAAACTGCCAAGAGCACAGCAGAAAATCCTGAACCGTCAGAATATTTATGATGCGACCTGGGAAAAAACACCGTCGATGAGCTGGGGTTTCGTACCGCTGATTGAATATGGAGGAGGAGGTCCGGAAGCAACACTGGAGCCCTTGTCTGATCATCTCAATGATTATGAACAATTGATGATGCAATATTATGGAGCAGGGATTCAGGCTTGTTACCGTGGACCAAGGTTATATGATACAGAAAAAACGAAGGGATTGGTAATTAAGGTGATAGACTGGTACAAAAAGTACCGTGAGATCCTCAATTCTGATATCATCCATCTCCGGAGAGCAGATGGCAGAGACTGGGACGGGATCCTGCATGTTAACCCGGGACTGAAAACCAAGGGGCTGGTCATGGTGTATAATCCCACAAAAAAGAGTATCACGCGAACGATCAATCTTCCGCTATACTATACGGGACTCACAACATCTGCTACGGTCAGGGAAAAGGAGGGTAAACCGCGGGTTTACCAGTTGAAGCGTGATTACAGTATCCCACTTACATTCACGATTGCTGCTGAAAGTTATAACTGGTTCACGATTGAATGAGCAAGGTAATGTTTAACTTCTTTTTCCTTAGTGGGTTCTGTTTATGCAGCAGCTTGTCGGGGTATGCGCAGCTGGCGACTTTTCCTTTTCAGCTGAAGGATAAAAATATACTGATCAAAGCAAAGGTCAATAACAGTGATAGTCTGGACCTGATATTTGATACCGGGTCTACAGCTACGCTGATTGATTCGCTGACTGCAGAGCAGTTTGGGATTGGTAAAGAAAACCGGCAGGTAGTAGAGACTGTGGGCTCCGGAGGGTCGCGCAATTATCTGATGGCTACGCAGCAGGAATTGCAGCTGCCGCAACACATCCGTTTGTCCGGCATAGATGTGATCCTCATGAACTTTTCGAAGCTGGAGTCGGCCACCGGAAAGAAAATGAAGGGGATTATAGGTTATGACCTGCTGAGTAAATATGTCACGAGTTTTGATTTTGACCGCAAATGTATCTCGCTGTTTCATCAGATACAGGAAGTGGACACTACTGGTTACACCGGTATTCCTTTTGAATTTAGTAAAGGCATTCAGATCCCCCGGTTTCCTGTGACGATTACCACACAAGGGAATAAGCAGTTTACGGGCAGGGTGATGTTTGATTCGGGTGCTTCACTCACGTTATTCATCAGTGCACCATTCAAGAATTTCCACCACCTGAATACTGAAATTGGTCCCTCAAAACTGGTGAAAGGGAGAGGACTCAACGAGAGCACAACAGATCAGAAAGCTACAATCAAATCTATGCATTTTTACGGCTTTCATTTTGGTCAGATGGGCATTAGTCTGGCTGTGGATGATCAGGCAGAAAAAAAGGATGGCTACCTGGGTTTACTAGGGCTTGACATCATCAGGCGATTTAATGTGATCATTGACTATCCCAACCACAAAATTTTTCTGAAACCCAATAAGTACTATCATACGCCTTTTTAAGTTCTATATATGAAGACAAGAATTTCTATCTGTCTGATTGCGCTTGTTTTCTCAACTGCGGTGAATCAGGCAGCTGCGCAGGTATATTACGATACCTCCATTCCTAATCCTTTATACCAGCAAAATGGATTTGTTAAACAAAAACCCTCACTGGATGAGGTGCCGGACTATCAGCTGGTAAAATCCAAGTTGCCAGTTCCATTTTGGTCGGGCAGAAAAGAGGTAATTGATTGTTACTGGAAAGCCTGGGAACTGGCTTTCCGGAATGTGAAGAAAGCAACGGCAGCAAATCGTTTTGTACAGCCTTATATCAGTCCGGCTTTTAATGATCATATTTTTATGTGGGATACGAGTTTTATGGTCATGTTTGGCCGCTATGGCCGGAATGCATTCAACTTTCAGGGCAGTCTTGATAACTTTTACAGCAATCAGCATAAAGACGGCTATATCACGAGAGAGATCTCTGAGCTGAACGGCGCTCCGATTTTCGAGAAATTTGATCCTTCAAGCACAGGCCCCAACCTGATGCCCTGGGCAGAATGGGATTACTATCAGTTTTACCGCGATCAGCAACGTCTAGCTAAGGTATTTCCGGTGTTGCTGGCTTATTACGAATGGCTTCAGCAAAACAGGACCTGGCAGGACGGTTCTTACTTTGCCAGTGGCTGGAGTTGTGGCATGGACAATCAGCCCCGCGTGCCAAAAGGATATCATCTCGAGTTTTCGACTGGAATGATGTCATGGGTTGATGCAACCTTACAGCAGGTATTTGCGGCTAAGCTGCTCCTGAAAATGGCGAAAGTACTGCACAGGGAAACTGAGGTTACAGATTTACACAGAGAAGTGACGGAACTAAGTAATTATGTTCAGACACGAATGTGGGATAATGAAACCGGGTATTTATACGACCGTTTTCGTGATGGCACCTTGTCTGATGTGAAAAGTATAGGCTCTTATTGGGCGCTGTTAGCTGAAGTAGTGCCGGCTAATGGTCTGGAAAGATTTATTGCCCATCTGGAAAATCCCAGAGAGTTTAAGCGCCAGCATCGCATACCTGCATTGTCTGCGGATAATAAAGATTACAAACCGGATGGCAATTACTGGCAGGGTGGTGTCTGGGCACCAACGAATTATATGGTCTTGCGTGGTTTGTCTCTTTGCGGAAAGGATAGTCTTGCATACGAAATTGCACGGAACCACCTGGATAATGTGGTGAAGGTATATGAAAAGACGGGTACGCTCTGGGAGAATTATGCGCCTGACGTGACAGAGGGGAAGTACAGAAAGGACATGGTAGGATGGTCTGGCCTGACACCGATATCTATACTCTTTGAATACGTATTTGGGATTTCGGCAGATAAGGATGAAGGGATGATCGTTTGGGATATTCGTTTAACGGATGAATTTGGTTTGAAAAACTATCCGGTTGCGGGAAGTGGATTGGTAGATTTCTGGTGTGGTAGAAGAAAGAGTACTACAGACAAGCCGGTCATCAGGATTCACGCCAGCACGCCCGTGACCATAAAAGTAATTTGGAAGGGTGGATCTAAAATCCTGAAAATAAAACCTAAAAGTTAATTTATCCGCCGTCTAAAAGATAGCCCGTTAAAATTTCAGCTTGCCTGATTACCTTCTGCTTAAAGATAGCGGTCAAAAGTCTCATAATGCCGGCTGGCCAGACTTCAGCTCATATTCTTTGTAAATTGAATGACCAAATATGGTGTTCCATTTACCTAAACGAGCTTATGAAACTGATTGAACAAATTGACCGGCATGAGGTGCTGAAAAGATGGGCGATAGGCGAAGTCTATTCTGAATTTTTTATTCCTTTATATGAATCACAGCGGGAGAAAACATTGGACATGTTGCTTTCCGGCAATCATTATCTGGAACGGGAAGGAATTGACCAGGTATTGGAAGTAAAACAGTCGCTGGTAGACTCCTTATCGAAATACATTAAATGGTACAAGGCCATTCTGGAGATTAACAAGTCTGATCTGGATATGGTATATACACTGCAGCTGCCCGGTTGGGAACGAAATACCGGCGGTTCCTACCTGATCGCCGACGCCGCACGTAAAATTCAGAAAGTCCCCTATCTTGATAAACGCGTTGCCGCAATTTATGATTCCCTGCAAAAAAAAGAAGTGAAGCTGGAAGGGATTACATTACTTGCTGTGGATAAAATCGGTCCCTATGTTGCGGTAGAAGGAAATGGCAGGCTTACCAGTATCTATATGGCTCAACAGCTCGAAAAGCTGGATTTAATTGATAACAATCAAATTGAAATTACATTAGGATTGTATTGATACATTTTATAAATTAGCTATGGAAGGCAGAACAGAAATTGATATCATCATTTTAAGCTATGCGAAGAATGAGGAATTGCAACTGATCACTCAGCATTGTCTGAGTTCTCTGATGATTTCTGAGGATGAAACGAAGATCAAGTTTAATGTGATTGTGATGGAATCTGAAAAGAGTTTAGCGCCATTCCAATATGAACAAACCGAAACTATTTACCCTGAGGAGGAGTTCGGTTATCACCGGTTTATGAATCTGGGGATTGCCAACTCTTCTTCTAAATATATTTGTCTTTGCAATAATGACATCCGCTTCCATCCTAAATGGGCAACTGAATTATTAAAAGCTTTCAGCCGATATCATGACCTGAGCAGTGTTTCTCCTTTTTGCTCCAGACATCATCCTAAAATGGGTTTTGAATACAACAACGGAATTTACGAAGGTTACCGGATTCGTTATGAAGTTGCTGGCTGGTGTTTGTTTTTAAAACGTGATGTACTCAGGATTACTGGGAAGCTAGATGAAAACTACCAATTCTGGTGCGCTGACAATGATTATGCGAACACATTGGATGTATTGGGTATCAGACATGCTTTAGTTTCTTCATCTGTAGTAGACCATTTGGAAAACCGTACAATTGATATGAGAACCGACGATCATAATAGAGCCATCACATCAAATGAGTTTTTTTATCTGGAGAAAAAATGGAACATGCGGCTTGGTGGAGGATGGGTTTGTGCATAGATGGATTAATATTATACGATTAAGTCAAGCCACCATATGAATAATGTCTTGACTTAATGTTAATTACATTTATTTATGGTCTCATTAATACTTCAGGTACAAACGGTGGCCGTGGGTTTGGTTGAGCCAGTCCGGTGGCTAACGCGTTTGCAATTTCTCCTTGTAAAGCTACAGGAATAGATGTTGGAATCGGTCCTCCTGCTGAGGGTGCCAGAATTGCGCATAGAATAGGTCCATTAACGCATCCTGGTTGTGCAAGTAATAGTGCATAACTTGCAGGAGCATTTGGATTTCCGCCTATATATGCATACCATGCTAGTGCCATATCAAAGATTTTTTTGTAAATCAAAAAAAATCAAAAACTTTAGGTGACATCTACTCGTTTCAGGGTTTTCGACTTCTCCCTTTTGATTAAATTTACGTGAAATGAAGTTATTTACGAAGGCCACAATCTTCATTATTCAGGTAGATATAAGTTGTAAGCCACGGGGCAGATGACCCAAATTATAACTTGCTAATATCTCCGTTTATAATCTTTGTAACTTGTTTCTGTTCAAGAAGTCCAATTAACTCCAATCCTCAACTATGAGCAGTTTGAATTCATTTTTAGCGTATGCTGAAGCGCAGAATCTTGTGCTGAAAACTTTAGACGGTATAGTGATGTACCACCTTACTGAAGCAGCCATTCCTGAATATATTTATTTTATGCCCAGGCGACTGCCAATTGGTAAATCGCTGAGTAAATTCTTCAACTGTCAGTTCAGGTATATACCGGAGAAGTTTTACCTGATTTATTTCAATCCCATTCGCTGGGTGCTCCCCAATTTAGCGGAGGTGATGCGCGAAATAGAGGGAGTGGCAGTAGAATACGGGCATAGTAAATTATTATTTCAGCTGACTTATGGGAGAATCACCTTCGATGTGACACAGTGTAAGAAAACTAATGCGAAAGAGGATTTGTCAGAATTCCAGATACCCATCTATCTGGATGAGAAAAATTTCTTTATCAATGTGATAGATCTGCCTGAAAGAATGGGAATTCCAAAGGTGTTCGAAAAACTTGATTTTACCTGGTGAGGTGTGCTGTTTAGATTTTTTAAATAAAAATTGGTTATTGTGATTGTTTGTGCAAAGCTGGGAAGCTTTGCACTTTTTTTTGTTAGGCCAATACAAGATTGAAACCAGATATAAATTTATGATAAACAAAACGATTAAAATCTTTTTAATTGCCTTCGCAAGCTGCACGGCTGTATACGCAAAAGATTATACGCTGACTTCGCCTGATAAAAAAAACACGATCAGGATTACGATCGACAAAACGATCAGCTGGTCGGTCAGCAGAGGGGCGGAATTATTGATTAAGCCCAGTCAGATGAGTCTGAGTTTAAGTGACGGGAAAAATGCAGGGATTTCTCCCGAGGCTTTAAAATCTGAGGTGAAATCTGTCAATGAAAACATTATAGCAATAGTTCCGGTAAAGAACCGAATGATTACAAATAATTACAATGAAATAAAGCTGACTTTCCAAGGAAATTACGCAGTTGAGTTTCGTGCTTATAATGATGGTGTGGCTTACCGATTCGTGACAAGTTTTGGTAAAGAGCCTGTCGAAGTCAATAACGAAAAGGTTGCATTCAATTTTAATGAAAATTGTAACATTTATTGGCCAAAAGAGGATAATGCCGAATTGCAGTCGCATTATGAGGCTGATTTTAAGGTAACCAAACTGGCAGAAATTCCCGCTGAAACTTATGGTTATCTGCCGCTGTATGTGGCTACAAATGAGGGAACTAAAATGGTGATCACGGAATCTGATCTGACAGACTACCCTAACTTATTTCTTTTTGGAACGGAGGGGAATAATTTGACCGGACGTTTCCCTAAGGTGATTCTGGAAGCCAAACCAAAAGAGAATTCTGATCGGGCAGAGGTCATTGTCAAAAAAGCAGATTACCATGCGAAGACCAGCGGCAATAGGTCTTATCCCTGGAGGGTTATGGTCATTAGTCCGGACGATAAGGGATTACTGGAAAATGAACTGGTCTATAAGCTGGCCAAACCAAATGTATTAGAAGATACGAAATGGATCCAACCAGGCAAAGTAGCCTGGGACTGGTGGAATGACAACAATGTGTATGGGGTGAATTTTAAGTCGGGTGTCAATACAGCAACCTACAAGTATTATGTAGACTTTGCCGCTGAATATGGCTTGGAATATATCATATTAGATGAGGGCTGGTCGCGCACCACCACTGATCTGATGGCGCCTAATAAAGAGCTGGATCTGGAGTCACTGATCAGCTATGCCAGCAGCAAAAAAATCGGCGTCATTTTATGGGCCTTATGGAAGCCATTGGATCTGAACATGGATCAAATCCTGGATCAATATGTGAAATGGGGTGTAAAAGGCGTAAAAGTAGATTTTATGGCAAGAGCAGATCAGTATATGGTAAATTTCTACGAGCGGGCGGCTAAAGCTACGGCTGCGCGTAAATTATTACTGGATATGCATGGTGCTTATAAACCTGTGGGTTTGAACCGCGAATACCCTAACCTGATCAACTATGAAGGGGTAAGGGGAATGGAAAATAACAAATGGGAAGCAACGATCACACCGGTCCACAATACGACCTTGCCATTTACGAGGATGGTAGCGGGGCCTATGGATTATACACCGGGTGCCATGATCAATACCAACAAAGATGAGTTTTATGTGAATTTTGGTTCGCCAATGAGCAGGGGAACAAGAGCACATCAGACAGCGATGTATGTGATGTACGATTCTCCGTTACAAATGTTTTGTGATAACCCTTCAAATTATAAAAGAGAGCCGGTCTACACGCGCTACATCTCCCGCATTCCGACGGTATGGGACAAAACCATTGCATTGGAAGGAAAGATTGGAGAATATGCAGCCGTAGCGAGGAAGAATGGAAATAAATGGTATATCGCTGGTATGACAAACTGGGAATCCAGAACATTTTCTATTCCGTTGAAATTCCTGGATGGCAAAAAGTATAAGGTGGAGATATTAAAAGATGGAATAAATGTAGCTAAACATGCTGCCGACTATGAGATCATTAACAAGGAACTCTCGGCTGCTGATGTGCTGTCAATGGAAATGGCTGCGGGTGGCGGATATACTGCGATCCTTACTCCGGTAACGCCATAGCATCATTTGAAATTATTTTTATGTCGAATTGGGAGAGTACCACAAAATATCGCACTTTTCTTATAACTGGGAATAGAAAAAGGAAGCGGATACTACGGGTTTGCCAAGCCCCGGCTGAGTTTTAGTTGATGCTCCTTTTATTCCCTTTAATTTGAATTGCTGATCTCTCTTTAAAATATTTCCCTTTAAAATGGGAGACTGATGAAAAACAATATACTATACTAATGACAGAATGGGAGGGACAACTTATATCTGTATTTTTAAAACAGCAGTACCAATTGCCAGTTTCCTGAAAGGCCGCCATCTTATCTCTCAATAAATGCGGCCTTTCTTTTTTACTGGTGGGATCATTAATTGATAGTCATACAAGATTTCATCAACGAATCGTACTTTATATCTGATAAGACTGTTAAAACATGATTAGAGAATCCGTAGACCGTAAAAGGCTGCGGATTTTTCGGTTTTATAAGATCGGTATCATATTTAAGGTCAATTGTCTCATAATTAATTGTGTATATGAAGGCGAATGGCCTATGCTTAACTTAGGGTGAACCATTAATCCCGCTATCATGAAGGTAAGATTTTTCTCCAACTATGACTCCTCAGACGGACTCCTGGGCCGTTTTCTTGCAAATTATACGGTGAACGACAAGCAGATTACCTTTACAACGCGGCGGGATTATGATTTTGCAGTAGTGTTTAACCGGACGAATGATCCGATCAAGAAAACAGCGGGAATTATCACGGTGGTGCAGGAACCTTCCTGGAGCCCGGCATTTGAGCGTACGGATTTTTTAACGGGCAGCGATTACCTGCTGGTGCACGATGCGAGTTTGTTCCGGGAGAAACTGGGCATAGAGCTGGGGGGGGAAGTAATTGAATGCCCGTCTTACATGTTTTACCATGACAGGGTGATGAATCCTTTCTGGGACTTTGTACAGGCGGTGGATAAACCAAAGAAGTTATCGATCATCGTTTCGCATATCAATCGCGAGCAGGGGAATTACCGGAAGCGGATCGCTTTACTGGAGAAGATCCTGGATTCAGATCTGGAGATCGATATTTATGGTCGCAGGTTAGAGATCGAGGACAAAAGATTTAGGGGACAGCTGGATTTTAAATACACAGGTTTGCTGCCATACCAATATTCAATTGCGCTGGAGAACTGCAATGAGAAAAACTATGTGACGGAGAAATTTGTGGACTGTGCAATGTGTAATACGATCCCGATTTACAATGGTGCGCCGAATGTAGGGGATATTTATGATGAACGTTTTTTCAGGACGATTAACCTGGACAGCCCAACGATCATAGATGACATCAGGGAGATCATTAAACGTCCGGCAGAACGCTCGCATGTGAACCGGGAGATCTACCGGCATGAGCGGAATTTGTACACTAAACTGAAGGAAATTATTCTGGATTAATTTCCTTACGGGCTGATTTTTGATTAAAATGATTTAGCTAAAGTTATTGTAATTCAGTTGATTATAAATTTGTTATTTGAAGCAAAAGTGTTATTTTTGTTTAGTATAAACGGCCCGAGTACTGACCTCAAATAGTTTATCCTGCCTATGGGATTCAAACCCCGGTGTTTCTTCGGGAAACCCGGGGTTTTGTTTTTATCATTTGATCAGCGATGGTGGGGAGAGAATTCGGCCAAAGCGCTTTCAATGGCATCATATACGTATTGAAGCTGCTGGTTGTCGATACAATAGGGCGGCAGGATATAAATGATATTCCCTAAAGGCCTGAGCAGGATCTGGCGTTCCAGAAAATAGCTATACAAAGCATCTCTCAAATTACTGAAATAACCGCTGCTTTCCGCTGTATAAAATTCGATGGCGAGGATAGTTCCGGTTTGCCGGATGTCTTTAACGCCTTGACGTCCTGCTAATTTTTCCCGGAATAACCTATGCTGCTGACAAATCCTTGCTATGTTATCCTGAGTATTTTGTTGGAGCAATAAATCTATACTGGCAGCGGCAGCAGTACAAGCCAATGGATTGGCAGTGAAAGAATGGCCGTGGAAAAGCGTTTTTAGCTTGTCCTGCGACAAAAAAGCGTTATAGATATCATCTGTGCAGGTAGTAACACCTAAGGGCATTAGACCGCCTGTAAGGCCCTTGCTGAAACACATGATATCGGCTTGCTGAATCAAATGATCTGCGGCGAAGTGTTTGCCGGTCCTGCCGAAACCAGTAAACACTTCATCTTGTATCAATAAAATCTGGTTGCCTTTACAAAATTCGAGCAGTTGATCAAGTGCGCTAGCCTCATACATAATCATCCCGGCAGAGCCCTGGATGAGGGGCTCGTAGATAAAACAGGCGAGCTCGTCTTCGTATTCCTGGATCTTAGCCTTCAGCAAATGAATATTGCCGGCAGTGGGCAGCGGAATGAACATGGTTTCAAACAGGAGCTGGTCAAAAGGAGCAGTCCAGGCACTGCGGCTGCTGACGGACATGGCGCCGAAAGTATCGCCATGGTAACCATTTTCAAAGGCCAATATCTTTTTACGCGGGGCGCCGGAATTGAACCAGAACTGGAGGCACATCTTGAGGGCGACTTCCACCGCGGTAGATCCGTTGTCGCTATAAAACACTTTCTGCTGATTGCCGGGCAAAATGCGGAGCAGTTTTTCTGCGAGAACGACTGCGGGTTCATGGGTAAAACCGGCAAAGATCACCTGATCGAGTTTTTGCATCTGGGCATTAACGCGGGAGGTGATATAGGGATGGCAATGCCCATGGGTAATTACCCACCAGGAGGAGATCGCATCGATGATCTCGTTCCCTTCTTCATCGTAGAGGCAGGCTCCTTTAGCGCTGGTGATCCCGGTCGGCATGACAGCAGTTTGCATCTGGGTATAGGGATGCCAGATGATTTGGGCATCTCTTTCTGCTAAGCTCATCTTGTTTTAACCATTGGTTTCAGTCCCAGCAGCTCGAACATCTTTTTATCGTCGTCTAATCTTGGATTTGGGGTGACGAGCAGCTCTTCGCTTTCGCTGGTGAAGATGGAATTGGCACCGGCCATGAAACACCAGGATTGCTGGTCGGTAGTCATTTCAGCACGACCAGCGCTTAACCTGACCATGGCTCTTGGCATCAGGATCCTTGCAGTGGCAATCATCCTTACCATTTCCCAGCTGTCTACTTTAGGTAAATCTGCTAATGGTGTTCCTTTGACCCTGGCCAGTGCATTGACAGGCACGGATTCGGGATGTTGTGGCATAGTGGAAAGGGTATGGAGCATATTGATCCTGTCCTCATGGGTTTCACCGAGACCAATAATGCCGCCGGAACAAACGGAAATCCCCGCTTTCCGGACATTGTTGATGGTAGAGAGTCGGTCGTCGAAAGTACGGGTGGTGATAATTTCTTCGTAATGCTCTGCGGAAGTATCGAGGTTATGGTTATAGGCATAGAGTCCGGCTGCTTGTAAACGTGCTGCCTGTGATTCGGTGATCATGCCGAGTGTACAGCAAACTTCCAGTCCGATCTCGTTTACACCGGCGACCATTTCGAGGATGGTATCGAAGTCGCGGTTATCTCTTACTTCGCGCCAGGCGGCAGCCATACAGAACCTGGATGAGCCGGCATCTTTTGCGCGTTGGGCAATGGCGACTACGTCTTGTTTGGACATCAATGATTTGACGGTGATCCCGGTGTGGTAACGTGCGGCTTGTCCGCAATAGGAGCAGTCTTCGGGACAGCCTCCGGTTTTTACGGAAAGCAGGGTGCATACCTGCACTTCGCCGGCCTTGTGGTAGAGGCGGTGAACGGTGGCTGCTTGGTAGACCAATTCGAGCAGAGGGAGATCATAAATCGCCTTAATTTCGGAAATGGTCCAGTCGTTACGTAATTCTATTTGTTCGGTCATGTGATTGTTGAGTTGGTGATGATAAAGTATTGATTATGATAGACTAGTTAGCTGAACAGGAGCCGTTGCAATGGCATAGCGGGTACATGCTTGAAATTCTGGCAACTCGCTGAAGGTGGTTTTAAGGGGGATATGACTAATGATGACCTCGAGCGTGTCCGGATCAAATTCTCCGTTAAAAACAATATGTTTGAGCTTCAAACCGCGACTGGTCAGGGCATCGATACTGAGCAAAGTATGGTTAATGCAGCCGAGGTAATTGCGCGCCACCAAAACGATCTCTGCATCAAATTGCTCCATAAGATCAATCATGAGAAAGGTATCTGATAAGGGGACGAAGAGTCCGCCTGCACCTTCGATCAGCAAGGGCCTGCGACTATTTGGAAGGCTAAAATCGGCGGAACTGATGTGAATCCCCTCTGCCCTGGCGGCTTTATGTGGTGATGCGGCCATTTTGAGGCGATACCTTTCGGGGTGGACCACGGTTTCCATATTGACAATGAGCTGCTGGATTTTATGGCTGTCGGTATGGTGGAGGTCGCCCGCCTGCACAGGTTTCCAATAGTCGGCCTTCAGCTGTTCTACCAATACGGCAGAGACAATCGTCTTCCCCACATCGGTGCCTATACCCGTAACAAAAAGTGGTTTATTGGACATTATTGCACGGGACTAAAGTCGTTTACCAGTTGATGAAAAACTCTACATAGATTTTGTATCTCTCTATCAGTGTTGTGAATATGTAAAGAGATCCGAAGCCTTTCTGTGCCTTTAGGTACTGTGGGACTGAGTATGGGCCTGACATCAAAACCGCGTTCCTGTAAGTATTTGCTATAGGCAATGGCTTTGGAATTATCGTTGACAAATACACACTGAATAGCGGTCGGGTTCTGGGTGCTTTGCAGCATGCTTTGTGGGGGCATATGTTGTACCCAGAGGATAGATTTCTCTGCCAGCTGGGCAACGAGGTCGGTATTTTCCAGGAGATGATCATAGGCCAGCCGGATAGATACCAGGGAGTGGAGCGATAGCGCAGTGCTGTAGATAAAGGGTCTGGCGAAGTTGACCAGGTAATCTTTAAGCAGTTTCGGCCCCAGAACGATTCCTCCCTGTAAACCCAGGGCTTTACTGAAGGTCACCACACGTGCAAAGACCAGGTCAGTCGCCTCCAGCTCACAAACCAGCCCCATACCGAGCACACCAAAAGCATGGGCCTCATCGACGATCAGGTTGGCGCCATATCGGGCACAGAGCTGTCCGATACCCACGATATCTGAAATGTCCCCATCCATGGAATACACACTCTCTATCGCCACATAACAAATGCCTCTGGCACGTTTCAGTTTCTTTTCCAGGTCTTCCAGGTCATTGTGTCTGAACTTCATGCGATGGGCAAAGCTTAATCGCGCGCCGTCAATCACCGAGGCATGGATATATTCATCCATCAGCACCGTATCGCCCTTGCGCGGCAGGGAAGAGAACAGGGAAAGATTGGCATCATATCCGGAATTAAAGATCAGTCCGCTCTCTGCTTCATGGTAGAGGGCAATATCCTGCTCCAGACGCTCTGCATAACCAGAGTTTCCGCTGAGTAGCCTTGAACCGGTAGAGCCCAGTACACTTAAAGTATTACAGGAGATAGTCGTTTTAATGACTAAGTTAAGCAGCGTGGAACGGGATAATCCGAGGTAATCATTAGAACAGAAATCGGCCATGCCTTCGGTTACTTTCAGACTTCGGTAGGCATTTTCTTCGTGACGTTTTTGGAGACGGGCAAGCATTAATTGGATAGAGGAATTCATCAGCAGGTGTTTTTAGTTTAGGTGGATTATTTCTGTTTGCTGCTTATAATGCATTCGCCAGATCCTGGATCCAGCTGTCATATAATCTTTGCTCTATAGTAGTGATGGATTGGGCGTGAATTTCCCATTGTGGGGAAAATAAGTTCAGCTGCGCAATCATTTCTTCCAGGTGTCCCTGTTCTTCAATGATGATATTTTTGACACTGACCTTGCTTTTTGATTCATTCAGAACCTGCTGGTAGACAGGGTATAAAATATCTGCACGTACTTCGATAGCATAGGTAACAAAGAGGTAGCAGCCGTACTTTAATCCGGCTCCGGAAAGACCCAGGGTGTATTTTAGGTAGCGGCTCGTCTCCAGGTCTAATTTGTTGAGGTAATACTTGCTGCGGTGCGGCGCGAGCAGGTATTGAGGTGCATAAGTGGGGCAAGCCTCTGCCGCAATTTTATGGATTTGTTTTTTCAGGTAAAAGGCATGGCGGTGTTCTTCGGCAGCATGTTTCAGTACCATGAAAGAAGTGGTCTCGGGCTGCTCGCTGGCAGATATTTTCCTGGCGCCGATATTTTCCTGAAGGGAGAGCGTATTGAGAAAGCGGGCATGAAAATCGTTATTGTCAACGATACGTTTTAAAAGTTGTGTGAGCTCCATTGGTCTGATATTTCGCCAAAAGTATTACCTTGCCGGATAGTTCAATGGTACCAGTTTTCAGTTTATGAGTAGTCCGGTTAAAATTCCTTTTAAAACAGTTATAGCAATAGACAGGGGGCTCGACAGGCCGGTTTACCTGCAGGTGGCACACCAGGTGATCAATGCGATTCAGCGCGGCGTGCTGGTCGCGGGCATACAGTTGCCAGGCACGAGGAGTCTGGCGGATGAACTGGAAGTCCACCGCAAAACCATCATCGCGGCTTATGATGAGCTGGACGCGCAGGGATGGACAGAGATCAGGCCGAATAAGGGCACCTTTGTGCGGCAGAACACGCCTGAGGATAGCACAGCACTCAAGGAATACGATCAGGGCTTCCTGACGAGTTATCCGGCGCAAACGGGCTATAGTTTCAGGCAGAGTATGTTGCTGGATGCAGCGAATGTACACAGCGGGACCGGTCTGGAGTTCAACGACGGACTGCCGGATATCCGGCTGTTGCCGCTGGACCGCTTATCGAAGGTGTATGGGGGCATCCTGAAGAGCAAGACGAATTACCGGCATTTTGGTTACTCGCATGTGGAAGGAAATGAGTTCTTCCGGGAGACGCTGGCTGCGTATTTGAATAATACACGGGGACTTCATATCAATAAGTCTAATGTATTAACTACGAGGGGAATACATATGAGTATTTACTTGGCGTCAAGCATGTTGATTGCGCCGGGAGATCATGTGATTGTGGGCGACTTAAGTTACTACCTGGCGAACATGTGTTTCCAGCAATGCGGTGGGAAAATCATCTCCGTACCGGTAGATGCAGAGGGCATTTCTGTGGAGGCAATCAGGGAGCTGTGTAAAAAGAAAAAGATCAGGTTACTGTACCTGACGCCGCATCACCATTATCCCACGACGGTAACCTTGTCTGCCGAACGCCGCATGGAGCTGCTGCAATTGGCTTCGACTTATGGTTTTATTATCCTGGAGGATGATTATGATTACGATTTCCATTATAACGGGAATTCGGTTTTGCCGCTGGCAAGTGCAGATACGGATGGTATGGTGGTCTATATCGGTTCTTTTTGCAAATCGCTGGCACCGGGGTTCCGCTCGGGTTACCTGGTTGCACCCGAAAACCTGATCCGGGAAATGGCGAAGTTCCGAAGACTGGTCGACCGCCAGGGCGACATGCTGATGGAGCAGGCCTTAGCGGAACTGCTGGAGGAAAAGGAAATTCAGCGTCATTTAAAGAAGGCGGTAAAGATCTACCAGGAGCGAAGGGATACTTTTACTGGATTACTGCAACAGCATCTGGGTGAGGAGGTTTCGTTTATTTCTCCTCCGGGCGGATTATCGGTATGGACCAAATGGAATCCTAAACTCAACCTGATGCGGATCAGTAAAAATTGTTTGAAAAGAAACCTGTATCTGCCGCAGGAATTGTTATACCAGACAGATAGTTTCACCGCGATGCGACTGGGATTTGGGAACCTGACGACCGCAGAACTGGAAGAAGCGGTACAGGTATTACAGTTAGCGGTGCGGGAGAGTTGAGTTGGTATAGCATGGGCTACGAAGAATAGTTAACGATTTGCTTTATTTTCTGTGAAAACGGGTGATTTTACCTGTTATTCAACCTTATACAATTCAGTTTAATTGTTATATTTGTGTCACCCTTGACCTTGAAACCGCTCTATAAACATATCGCAAAACTATGGAATACCTTTACGGGTGATTCGGATAGTTTTGATATTGAGGCAAGAATCTTCCACGCAATCGTAATTATTGCGACCGTGCTGTTGACGATCAATGGTTTAACGACCTGTATCATCGGTATGGCAGCCGAATCTGTTTATGCCTTCGCGTTTATCCCGGTCTTGTGGCTGATGTATTATTTGTCGCGCTATAAAGGTAAACCGGGTTTAAGTATTATCATTTTAGGGGCCTTAGGCAATGCGGAATGCATCGGTGTGTATTTTTTAACTGGCGGATCCAACGGCGATAATTTACTGATGTTGACAGCTATAACGTTTATCCTGCTGGCAGTAGCACCTAAAAAGCAACTGAAAGTTTGGATTCCGCTGAACTGCGCCATTCTTGTCGGATTGATCTTCGCAGAATACCTGCATCCGGAATGGGTGGTCCCGCTATATGATGATCCGGCTATCCGGCTGATGGACCAGGCGCAGTCTTACCTGATCTTTTTTGTGCTGCTGGTAATCATCATTATGCTGATCAAAAGCAATTATTATACGGAAAAGCGGCTGGCGGACCTGCGGGAGCTGGAACTGATCAAATCAAATGAAGCGAAAAACAAGCTGTTCTCTATCGTTGCGCACGATCTGCGTGCACCATTGGCATCGGTACAGAATTACCTGGAATTGCTGAAGCAGGTTTATCTGACCGAAGAAGAGAAATCGCATATACAGGACAACCTCCTCAATTCTACGAAACATACTTCAGAGATGTTAACGAATATCCTTTCCTGGTCTAAGGCACAGATGGACGGGATGTCGCTCAATTTTGTGAAGGTCAACCTGGAACGCTCGCTAAACCCTACCGTAGCCTTGCAGCAGCACATGGCGAAAGAAAAAGGGATCGAGCTGATTTGTCCGGAGCCCAGTGAGATGATCGTCACCGCAGATCCGGATATGCTGCAGCTGGTGGTACGGAATATCATCAGCAATGCGATCAAGTTTACACCTGCAGGAGGAAAGATCAGCGTGAGTTACGAGGAGCGCGAAAAAGAATGTTATATCATCATCAGTGATAACGGGATTGGCATAGCGAAAGAGAACCATGAACAGGTTTTCTCCTTAAAGAGTCAGTCGACCTACGGAACGAACAATGAGAAAGGTGTGGGGCTGGGTCTGGTCTTGTCGAAGAACTATGTGGAACTGCAGAATGGTAAGATCTGGTTTGAAAGCGAAGAGGGATCCGGGACTACCTTTTTCCTGAGCTTCGGGCTGAATTAACGTTTTAAACCAGTTGTCATAAATTGCTTTATCACAACTGGTTGTGTGATTTGAGTTCAAGAGGTTTTTCTGACCTAAATCGGTTTCTCGTAGATCCTGTATTTCTTGTACGGCTCACCTTTAATGGCGATAATTGCATTATTCACGAGGTCATTATGTTCTAAAGTCCATCCCGCTTCTGCATATTCAAATCCTTTCCTGCGGTAAGATTTAATGATGCTTCCATACAGGCAGGCTTCGATGCCCATCTTACGGTAACCGTCAATTACACCGAGTAACAGGATCCTGATTCCCTTTACCTTCTTCTTGCCCAATAACAATTTGAAGATACCGGTCGGCAGTAAACGTCCTTTCTTGATTTTGATCTGGATCTGGTTCATGTCCGGAATGGCTGCACCAAAACCGACAATCTTACCATCCTGCTCCGCAACGAAACAGAAATCAGGATCGAGTACCAGTTTCAGGTCTTTCGCCTGGTAATCAAATTCCTCATCATTCAAAGGCACAAAACCTGTGTTTTTATCCCAAGCCTTGTTATAAACTTCCCTTAAGCTTTCAGCTTCCTGTTTGAAGTTTTTCATGTTGATCTTACGGATCGTGATGTTCTGGCGGGTTAAACGTTCCTCCAGTCTGTCCATCAGTTTCACGGAACGGTCATCATAGTTATCACCGCGGAAGATCCAGGCGATCAGATCTACCTGTTTGTATAAACCCGTCGCTTCCAGCAAGGCAGGATAGTAAGTCGCGTTATAAGGCATCATCACCACTGGTGGAGAATCAAATCCTTCAATGAGCAGGCCGCATGATTCATTGGTAGAGAAATTCACCGGACCCATTAATTTACCCGTCACGCCTTTTTCCTTTAACCATTTCACTGCAGTATCTATAAGCAGATCGGCTGCGGACTGGTCATTGATACAATCGAAGAAGCCAAAAAAACCGTCATTGGCATTGTTCATCGTATTGTGACTGTTATTTAAGATGGCTGCAATCCGACCGATAATCTTGTCCCCGTCATACAGCAGGAAAGTCTGCAGTGAAGAGTGTTTATGGAAGGGGTGGGTAGTGAGCAGGTCTTTTTGTGCGATCCACAGTTCCGGCACGTAGTTCGGATCATGTGCATACAAGTCGTGTGGAAAATCAATAAAGGCACTCAGCTCTTTTTTGGATTTTACCGGTATGATTGTTCTCATCTATGGTGTTAAATATGTTGTCAATTGATTGCGCAAATTATAAAATTTCAATGCCCTTTTCCTCTAAAAGGTCAAATATTTGTTCATTGACGTCGCTCCTTGTGGTTTCCGCCTGGGAGATGTCCTTACACCAGAAGTATATTTTGATGGTACTGTTGACTTTGTTGACCGGACTAATGATAACTATAGGCTCTTTATTAACGAATATGTTCTCATTGGTCTTGATCACTTCCTTGATCATGGTGATGACTTCGGGGCCATTAAAGGGCTTGGCGATAGTAAATACCATATCTATCCGCATATGGTTATTGCTCAGCGTCCAGTTGATAATATTATTAGATAAGATCGTGCCGTTAGGAATGATAATCTCCGCACCGTCATCGCTCAGCAAAGTACTGGAACGGACACCGATTTCTTTCACCCTGCCTTTTTTATTGCTTAACTCGACTACGTCGCCAATGCGTATGGTTTTATCAAAAATCAGGATGATACCGGATACAAAATTGCTGACAATGTTTTGCAAGCCCAATCCGATACCTACACCTAAAGCACCGAGGATGACGGTGATCTTATCAATAGGCAGTCCGGAAGCGGCAACCGCGATCAGAAAACCACCAATCAGTAACACCAGTCGCGTCACAAGCAGTTTGGAGCGTTCTCCTTTATTGTCATCCAGCGTATCTTCGCCGGTATCTCCAAAAAAGTAAGCGATATATTTCTGCAGGAAGTTGGCCATCCAGATGATCCCCAGGAAGAGCACAATACCACCAAAGGTGAAGGAGAAACTGCCGATTACTCTTTTTTCGGTAAGCAGTTCCATGATGGATTCATAAATGCCGTTAAAGATATTTAGGTTGGTCGTGAACATGACCACCCAGATGACAATCGCGCCGATCCCGGTAATTCTTTTCACCCCATTGATGACCGGTTTCCAGTCGAAATATTCCGGATATCCCTTGCGGATCCGGCTGCTTTTCATTTGTAACAGGAAGGCTTCCACGATCATGGTCGCCAGTATAGTGAGCGACACCGCATGCAGGAATGCACTTACACCTGTAGTGTAGAAGATCTGTGTTAACGTGAACCTGCCGAATAAGTTACACAATACCGAAACCAGTGAAAATACCACTACGGTAATGCCGACAGTGATCAGCACCCGGTAGCGTTTCACTTTCTCATCCAGTGTTTTTAAGACGAGTATACCATAACCTGTAGCGCCAATGCTGAGGAAGAATAACAACCAGCGCTGGAAGCGCGGTGGCATACCAAGTAAGCGCAGGATAGCCGGCGCGAAGAGGAACAGCACGAAGATGCACCACTGGGTAAACAGCTTTCTCGACAATCGCCTGTAAAATAAGTTGGTCAGTAGGATCGCGAGTATGGCATGTACACCTTCTATATATAAAGCCGGTGCGCGTAAATCGAATACCGGAGCAAGTGTGAAAATAAAGATCAGGGTAATCAGGTAAGGCGTTGGCCTGATATAAGTGAAGTTGAATTCTTCTACCGAATCAAGTTTGTCGCGTAATTTCAGGCTTCTGTAATTAAAGAAGACCCAGAAGAAAAAGACAAGACTGGTGAACAGGAGTAAGGCCCTGCTGCTGCGGGTATAAACAAAGTAATAACCGGAGATCTGCTGCTCACTGTTGATGAACTTACGGAAACCGACTGCACCGTTGGCTTTTTGATTCACGGTTTCCCAGAGGTATCTGCGCTCTTTGCCAAAAGCCTTGATGCTGACCGACTTCATCTGCGTATCGGTCAGGTACATCAGCTCTTTGATATTGATCAGGTTGGAGGAGGTTCTCGCCTGCAGGTTATTGATCTGCAGTGTCGTGCCTTTAATGAGGCTGTCCATGACAATACGTTTCTTTTTCAACTCCACAAACTGCTCCTTAAACTGTACGCGCAGGGATGGAGTGGTAAAGATCTTCACCAGGATAGAATCCTTTCTGAGGTTCAGGATCTTTGTTTTGAGTTCATTGAGCGTTTGCTCATATTCTTTAAGATCGCCCAGGCATTCTTTATTATTGCTCTCGAGTTCGTCCAGTAAAGTCTGGTTCATCTGCAGGTTTTGCAGGTTGAGCGCTCTGTTGGGCTGACTTAAGCGACTTTTTAATAGTGCCAGTGCCGCTTCATCCTGTGCCAGGTGAGTGGTAATTGGTGGTAATTTCGTAAAGGAAGCCACGGTAACCGGCACTTTATTGACCACCTCAAATACTTTTTCCAGGCTGAACAGGTAATCACTTTTAGTTAAGATGTTCGAATCTGCCAGGAAAGTCATATCCGGACCTTTTTCAACGGGATTGTTCTTTTGCGCAAATGCGGTAAAACCACATAGGGTTAATAGTGAAAAAAGGACCGTCTTACGGGAATACAGGATAAAAGTATTGTTGTTTATCATTTTATATATCGGGAAATAAGGCTTGTTCGTCGCTTAAACGAACAGATCAGCTGGCCAAAAATAAGTAATAGAATTGTTATAATGAGGTTCCGTAAAAAATGATTATTGATTTTATAACTGGCAGAAGGCTGGTTGCATAAATATCAGGGAAATCGGCTACCGGTTTTGAGTTGGAATTGTGATCACAGCAGCTGCGTGTCTGCTTAAATATTTTTAATAAAAGAGCAATATTTAAACTATTTTTGGGCTCTATTTTGAAAAACATGACAAAACGAGCCTACAAACGCAACATCTTACTCAGTTTCGGAGTTTCCTTAATCGTATTAATCTTAAGTTCAGCTGCTTCCTGGTTCAGTATCCAAAATTTGCTTGACAGCGAAAAGTGGGTAAACCACACGGTGAAAGTAATCAGTCAGCTCGACTTTATTATTTCGCGCATGAAAGATGCGGAAACCGGAGAACGCGGGTATCTGCTGACAAAAGACACTGTCTTTTTGCAACCTTTTAATGGTGCGCAAACCGCAGTAGAGGCGGCGATCGACTCGGCAAAAAGAAAAACTATAGATAATGCGGCTCAGCAAAATGACTTTCTGCTATTAAGCACACTGGTAAACAAAAACATACAGTACATGGACAGGAACATCCTGACCAACCGGGGAGGAGGCATGGTCTCCGTAGCAGATATGCGCAAAGGCAAAGAAATGATGGACAGTTTGCGTGCGCATGTGAAGCTGATGAAAAATCGTGAGCTGAAGCTGATGCACAGCAGGACGGACAGGTTAAATAAATATGTCGTCTACACGCCAATCCTGGTCGTGATCGCTTCGTTAATCGCGCTGATCATAACGCTTGTATTCTTCAACAGGGTGAATAAAGATGCGCAATATGCAGCAAAACTGCAGGAAGACCTGGTGAGAAAAGAACAGGAAACGAAAAAGCAGATTGACGTGATCGAAAAGATGGCCAAACGCATCGCAGGGGGAGATTATGAGACCCGCATCACCGATGCTGATCTGGATGTTTAAAATTTTTAATCCAATTCTTCCATTTTTTTGCGAATTCATAAGGGCAGATTTACCTATAAATCAGCTAAATACAATTTATATTCAATATTATTTGGATTAAGTCTAGATAACTCTGTATACTTGCAGAGTTATTTAAAGTGATTCTAAATAGATTGTTTGATGAAAGCTGGTTTACTATTGATTACGGTGTTTGCTCTTGGTGGAAGGTCTTATGCGCAGGATAAAAATGTTAATCCCAAACGCAAAGCTGATACCACGATCAACCGTCTGAAAGAAGTAGTAGTTACTGGTCAGTATGCACCTCAGTCTATCCGCAATTCTGTCTACCAGACCAGGGTAATCAGTGCAGAAAGAATCCGCCTCAGGGCTGCCACAACTATCCAGCAGGTATTAAGCACTGAACTGGGTTTCCGCTTCCAGAATGACATGACTTTGGGAACAAGCGATGTGCAGCTGATGGGCATGACCGGCCGTAATGTCAAAATCCTGCTGGATGGTGTTCCGATGGTGGACAGAAGTGATACGCGGGAGAGTTTAAATCAGATCGACATCAATACGGTAGAACGCATTGAGATCGTAGAAGGACCTTTATCAGTTTCTTACGGTTCGGATGCACTGGCAGGGGTGATTAACATCATCACTAAAAAGCCGGCTAAGGAAAGTTTAACTATCAATGCGAGGCTACAGGAAGAAACTGTGGGGGATGAATACTCGCCATTTTCCAAATCCGGAAATCATCTGCAACATCTTGGCGGGGGCTGGCAGAAAAAAGGATTTAGTGTTCTTGCTGGTCTGACGCACAATGACTTTAACGGATTTAATGTGCCTGCGCCTTTAATGACCGCAGTGGAGGTCGCCACAGATCCGAACCGCTGGAGGCCGAAAGAACAATGGCTGGCAAATACAAAACTGGGTTATCGGACTAAGGACCTGGATGTAGTATACAGACTGGATTACGTCAATGAAGATATCCTGGCCAAAGGAGCTTATAGTCCGGGTTCAAATACCTCTTTTAATCAGCAATATATTACTGACAGATATACACAACAATTACAGGGCGCTTTCAAACTGAGTGATCGCCTGTCTCTAAATACTTTATTAGGTTATTCAAACCTGAAAAGGAGTACCCTAAGTAAATTACACGATTATGCCACTGGTGCGGATAGGCTGACGACCGGTGCGGGAGAACAGGATATTTCTAAATTCCGGTCGACCTCCTTACGCACGACTTTACAATATAAATTATCGGACCTGATTTCCTTCCAGCCGGGAGTTGAAATCAACCTGGACAATTCCAGTGGCGCAAGGATTCTGGGCGATCAGTCGATCAATGACTATGCATTTTTTGTTTCCTCAGAACTAAAGCTGCTCAAAGACGTGGTGATCAGGCCGGGATTACGTTTCATCAGCAACTCTAAATATGATGCGCCACCTGTAATCCCTTCCATTAATACTAAAATCAGGTTAAATGATCATCTTGATCTGCGCTTCGGTTATGCAAACGGTTTCCGCTCGCCGGCGTTACGTGAACTGTATTATGACTTTGTGGATGCCAATCACAAGATTCTGGGCAATCCGGATTTAAAGGCAGAACAGTCGGACAGCTTCTCGGCATCGCTGAGCCTGTTCGATCAGCAGGAGGAACGTGCAAGGTTTAAGTCTGTACTGAGTGGTTTTTACAACAATTTCAGGAACAGGATCATGTTTGAGGTGGATGCGGCCGACCCGTCGGTCACCAGGCCGATGAATATAGAAAAGTATAAAACTACTGGGGGGACATTCGAAAATACATTTTTCCTGGGCGCCTTTCAGGCATCGGTCGGTCTGTCTTATATCGGTACCTATAATAAATATAGTACTGAGGCAGCTTTATACGGGGAATCGGATGAATTTGTCTGGTCGCCGGAACTGAATACGAACCTGACCTATACCTTCGGAAAGTCGGGCACAACGCTGAACCTTGCTTACAAATTTAGCGGCAGGAAACAGCTGTACGAGTTACAGACGCTGAGTGATGGTACGGAAGTAGTCAGACTGGGTACGACCTCGTCATTTCATATGGCCGATTTGATGTTGACGCAAAAGCTGATGAAGTCGCTCACTTTAAACGGGGGCGTAAAAAACCTGTTCGACGTAACTACGCTCAACAATACAGCGGTTGCGACAGGCGCCGCGCACAGTAGCTCTGGTCCGGTGCCCACCAGTTATGGTCGTTCCTTCGTGCTTGGCCTGAGCTTCAACTGGTCTAAAGATTAACTGGTAAATTTTAGAGATTGAAGACAAATCATATAGGATATAAATTAACAAACATAGATTATAAAAACCATGAACAAATTTACTAAACTGATCGCCCTGTTATGCATCGCTACTGCTTTCACCGCGTGTAAAAAAGATAGCGATCCTATCGTTGAAATTCCGGCATCTGACGGAAATACGCTTACTTTAAATGGCCTGATAGGTGCTGAAGCAGGATCCAGTGCAGGAAATAGTGTTTTTGTAGATTTTAGTGTGGACAAACAGACTGCTGTTGCACGTGGCTCATGGGATCTTGGTTTTTACGGTGGTGCGGACTGGAGAGTGATCCTGAACCATAGCGTGGGTGCCACGGCTATCGTATTGAACAAAACAGATCTGACAACAGTTACGGCTGCAGACACAGTAAGTTTGATTGCCCCATTATTGCTGGGTCAGGGTCAGGGCACAATGACTGCCGTTGATGCCGTGGATGGCAGTTTATCTACTTATCTGGGCGGAACGGTGATTGCACCTATATCAGCTACAGAGGCAGAAAACAAAGTCTATATCGTAAACCGTGGTACTGCTGGTTTAGCTGCTGGGGAAAACAGGGGATGGCAGAAAATCCGCGTATTGCGCAGTGCAAACGGAAACGGATACACTTTACAGTATGCTAAAATCAATGAAACAACTTTCAAAACGTTAAGCATCGCTAAAGATGCAAACTACAACTTCAAATATGCTTCATTTGTGACCGGTGCATTAAATGTAGAGCCGGTAAAAGCAGAATGGGACATTGTATGGGGAATGTCAACCTACAAAGCAAATGCAACAACACCATATCCATACTCAGATTTAGTGCTGATCAACTTTGCTGGTGGCGTAACTGCTGCGGAAGTACTGGTGGCTTCGGGTACTACTTATGCCGATTTCAAAGAGGCAAACCTTGCTGGTCTGACCTTCCTGAATACAAGAGAAGCAATTGGCAGTAAATGGAGAGTGACTGGCGGTGCGCCACCATCAACTACCGTTGGAACTGTATTATCTGATCGTTTTTACGTAGTGAAAGATGGTTCCGGAAATGTATACAAACTGAAGTTTGTGAGCTACACCAACACTGATGGGGGTGTGCGTGGTAAACCGGTTATTGAGTACAAATTAGTTAAAAAAGCATAAAACCTGGTTTTTTTGTTGTGAAAAAGGTCGGCTTCCAATTGCTCTTGGGAGTCGCCTTTTAAATTTCAAACCCTGCCGGCTGAATGCAATGATCATCCGCGTACCGGCGATAGCCCGGATTTGCTCATCGGAGCAGGATGATCGCTGCCAGCAAGACAATCGCTGCCTGAATGATATAAATAAATACGAAACATGAAATTGAACCTATTAGCAGCAACAGCCCTCGTCATGGGACTATCTGCCTGTAATACCAAAAACAAAACCGCTGAATCTGCAGCTTTGCCGGACAGCACGAAAATCGTTTCCCTGAACGGTGCACTGAGTGAAGTGATTGCGGCAATCGGCCTTGAGAAAAATATTGTGGGTACTGACGTGACCAGCAGTTATCCGGAAAGCCTGAAAGCGAAACCTAAGGTTGGACATAACAAAAACATCAACGCTGAAGGGGTGATGGCACTGCAGCCGGATCTTGTTGTGGGATTGAAAAAAGAAGTTACACCAGCTTTGGCAGCACAGTTTAAAGCTGCCGGGGTTAAATTATTGTTGCTGGATCAGGAATACTCGATTGAGGGAACAAAAACTTTAATTCATACCCTGGCAGACAGCCTGCACCAATCGGCCAAAGGGGATTCACTGGTGAAAATTTTAAACGCTGATTTCGCAAAAGTGCCGGCGGCGAGCGACCAGGTAAGGAAGCCAAAAGTACTGTTTATTTATGCGCGTGGTACGGGCACAATGATGGTGGGCGGCACAGGCACACAGGTAGCAAAAGCAATTGAGCTGGCAGGTGGCCGCAATGCGATTACTGAATTTGCCGACTATAAACCGCTGACTGCCGAAGCATTGGTAAAAGCGAATCCGGATGTGATTCTGTTATTCAGCAGCGGATTACAAAGTTTAGGTGGGGCAGAGGGACTGGCTAAAGTACAGGGTGTTAAAGAAACCAGTGCAGGCAAGAACAAAAAGATTATTGAAATGGATGGCGAGTTGCTGAGCAGCTTTGGTCCCAGGTTAGGAATTGCAATTAAAGAGTTAGCGGGTAAGTTATAGTGAATAAAAAAACAGGTGTAACATTGTTGTTTCTCCTGCTGCTGATGGTAGCGGTAATGGTATTATCGTCCTGCACAGGGGCGGTAAAAATCAGCTTACCGGAACTGCTGGCCATTTTGGAAAACCAGGCAGGCTTGGGAGATGGTACCGGTTTCAAATCACAACAGGCAGCGGTATTGCTGAACATCCGGTTGCCGAGGGTGATGCTGGGCATGCTGATCGGCGCAGGACTGGGTGTTTCCGGTGCAGGAATCCAGGGATTATTTAGGAATCCGCTTGCGGAACCCGGACTGATCGGAATCTCATCCGGCGCAACCTTATTCGCGGTCTCCATGATTGTGATGGAGATCAGTATTTTCAAAAAGCTGACGGGGATGCTGGGTTTTTACGCGCTTTCAGTGGCGGCATTTGTGGGTGCCTGTTTAACTACAGTCATCGTTTACCGTTTGTCGATGAGAAATGGTAAAACTATAATTACTACCTTGTTACTGTCTGGTATAGCAATCAATGCTTTAGCCGGAGCTTTTACCGGACTGCTGACTTACCTGGCGAATGATGAGCAGCTGCGGACCATTACCTTCTGGAGTTTAGGTAGCCTGGGCGGGGCAAGCTGGGAAACGGTGACGGGGATATTGCCCTTCATCCTGATTCCGGTATTTGGCCTTCCTTTTTTAGCTAAATCACTGAATGCACTGTCCCTGGGTGATGCACAGGCATTACACATGGGAGTGGATGTAGTGATGGTGAAGCGGATCATTATGGTACTGGCAACGATTGCTGTGGGTGCCTCGGTAGCTGTTGCGGGCGTAATCGGTTTTATCGGGCTGATTATTCCGCATATCTTGAGGATGACTTTCAGCTCGGATCACCGGCTGGTAATCCCGGGATCTGCATTACTGGGTGCCGCGTTGTTATCGCTCGCGGATTTACTGGCCAGGACAATGGTAGTACCTGCGGAGCTGCCCATCGGAATTTTAACGGCATTGATTGGAACACCTGTATTTTTGTATATCATTATTACAGAGCGAAATAAAACAAAGATATAATAAGCTTAACGGGCATCATGAGGATGCAGCGGATGATTTTTCATCACCTGACAGACAATTGTGATAAATGAACAGATATGATGATAGGAATCCGGGAACTGACATACCGTATTGGAAAAAAAGAATTGCTGCATGACTTGAGTTTTGAAGTGAAGTCGGGCGAGCTTCTGGCAGTCCTTGGTGCAAATGGTGCAGGCAAGAGTACGCTGATGAAATTGCTGTGCCGGGAGATTAATCCGACAAGTGGCCGGATTTACTTCCGCGGCTGCGATCTGCAATCTTACAAATTGCCCGAACTGGCAAAACAGCGCGCCGTACTTTCGCAGCAGAATACCATCTCCATCTCTTTTTTAGTGCATGAACTGGTAATGATGGGCAGGTATCCGCATTTTGACCAGTATCCTTCGGAAGCAGATGTGGTGATTGTCAGACAGGTGATGGTAGAAACGGGCATTACACATCTTTCGGGTCGTGATTACAATACCCTTTCCGGCGGTGAGCAGCAGCGTGTACAGCTGGCGCGGGTGCTGGCACAGATTTACGATTGCAAAGATGCCTGTCTGTTTTTGGATGAGCCGACAAACGGATTGGATCTGCGTTACCAGCAACAGGTCATGGAGCTGGCCAGGAGTTTGGCAGACCGCGGATATTGCGTGATCTGTATTCTGCATGATATCAATTTTGCCTCACGCTTTGCGGATAAAATCCTGATGCTGAAAGAGGGCCGGAAAGTGGCGATGGGTGCGCCTGTTGAAGTAATTAACTGTGAAAATATACATGAGACCTTTAGTATTAACGTGAAGTTGATGCCTTGTGAAGGTTATAGTTGTCCGCTGGTTATTCCGGCGACATCAAACATAAATTGATAACATGGAAAAGATAGTAGAATTGAAAAAACAATGGGAAACGCTGAGGGCGGAACAACCAAAATTAAGAATAAGAGATGCTGCCAAAACATTGGGAAGTACTGAAGCAGAATTACTGGCTACTGGTCTGGGTGAAACAGTTACGCGTTTAACGGACAATTTTCAGGGGATTTTACAAGGGGTGGAAGCTTTAGGTAAGGTGATGGCACTGACGCGCAACGACTATTGCGTGCATGAGCGTAAAGGTGTGTATAAAAACGTAACCTTTACTGGTCCGATGGGCCTTGCAGTGAATCCGGATATTGACCTGAGATTGTTTATGAGCGTGTGGTCTTCTGCCTTCGCAGTAGATGAAAACGGCCGTAAAAGTCTGCAGTTTTTTGCGAAAGACGGTGAAGCGGTGCATAAGATCTACCTGCTGGAAGAAAGTGATGTGGCGGCTTATGAGGTGTTGGTTGATTTCTTCAGGGCCGAAGATCAGCAGACACCTTTACTGATTGACCTCAGCAAAAAAGAGATGGTAGAGAAAGCAGATACTGAAATCGATGCTGCAGGTTTTAAAGAAAACTGGATGACGCTGAAAGATACGCATGATTTCCACGGCATGCTGAGAAAGTTCGGCGTAACGCGGACACAGGGTTTAAGACTGGCACCGGAAGGGCATGCAGTAAAAATCACTACGGATTCGCTCAAATCTATTTTGCATAAAGCTGCAGAAACTGATCTGGAGATCATGGTCTTTACAGGCAGTGCCGGTTGTATCCAGATTCACACAGGGCTGATCAAAAAGTTATTGCAGACCGGTCCATGGTTCAATGTACTGGATCCCGACTTCAATATGCATTTGCGTGAAGACGCAATCGCCTCTGTATGGCTGGTTAAAAAGCCAACCGACGATGGTATTATTACGAGCATAGAAGTGTTCGACGAAACAGGAGCAATCATTGTTCAGTTTTTTGGAAAGCGTAAACCAGGCATTCCTGAAAATGAGAGCTGGCGTTTATTTGTAAATGAAATTGCTATTATTGCATAGTTGTCTGATATGATAGTAAAACATATGCACTTTCATGGATCCTGATATATGGCGTAACATACGTAATGGGGATGCTGATGCCATGAAAATGTTGTATCAGCAATCCTTTCAGGAATTGTATGCTTATGGTTTCAGGATTATAGCGGATAAAGATCTGGTGAAGGATTGTTTGCATGAGGTATTTTGTGAAATCTGGCTCAGGCGTAAAACGATCACTGAGGTGGTGTATATCAAGAGTTACCTGAAGATTTGTGTCAGAAACAGGCTGTTCAAAGAAATTGCCGAGAGCAAAAACCTGGAAGCATGGGATGAGGAGCAGACCAGAGAGATGGAGGGCGACCAGTCCTACGAGTTTCTCCTGATCCAGTCGCAGGAAGGTGAGGAGCGCCGGATAAAGATTGGTGCAGCATTAGATCAGCTGACTAAAATGCAGCGCAGCATCGTTAAAATGAAGTTTTATGATGGGCTGAGTTATGAGCAGATTGCAACTACGCTGAAACTGAAACCGAGAACAGTATACAATCATATCTTTATCGCGTTGAGTACACTGAGAACTGCACTGAGGTAGTCAGGAAAAGCAAGAGGTAGATTATAATAGTATAGCACAGAAACCGCCCTGTATTGATATGCAGGGCGGTTTTGCGATTAAATCACTAATTTTTAAATATTTCTTCAAAAAAACTGGTAAAAAACTCAGCTTTCTGACTCTAGTTAATAATTGATCCAAATAAAGGGCCGGATCAATTTAACAAATGCAGGAATATGGATCATCAATTATTTAACGCAGAAGAGTTTGCCGCTGATGAGTCTTTCATCAATTATTATTTGAAAAAAGATGAAAAAGCTGTTGCTTACTGGACCAACTGGATTAGTCGCCATCCGGAAAAACTGGATGAAGTATTAACTGCAGAACGTTTACTAGCCGTTGCGCATTTGAGACCTACCGTGCAGGAACAGGAAATTGCGTTTAGCAGGTTCGATGATTTTCTGGAGGCGGTAGCTGATGATGAGCGCTATGCTCATGAAGCGGTACAGATCCATCCTGATCATCACCTCGGAGTACATCCAGATGATTCGAGTGAAGAGCGGCCGACCCTAAAAGCATTTAACTGGATCTTTGCTGCTGTAGCGGCGAGTATGGTGTTGATGCTGACCTTAGGCGGTTTATACTTTTATAAACAACCGGTCAAAAGTATCAAATCTGAATACGTCAGCATCCATAATGATTATGGAAAGATAAAAATCATCTCACTCGCAGATGGTACCATCGTTTCACTCAATGCAAACAGTACGCTCAGCTATCCTGAACATTTTGAAAAAGACAGGAGGGACGTGAGTTTGACGGGAGAAGCATTCTTTGAAGTCGCCAAAGACAAAACCCGGCCCTTCACCGTAATGGCCAACGGTACAAAAACCACCGTACTGGGAACGAAATTCAACATTAACGCTTATACCACGCAACAAACAGCTGTGGCACTGGTTGAAGGCAGTGTTGCATTTGCAGCAGATCCGAAAGCTGACAGGGTTTTATTGAAGCCTTCAGAGATGCTTACCTATTCAAAAACCAGCCATCGCGTTCAGCGCAGCATCTTTAACGCAGAAGAGACCACCGCCTGGAAATCGGGCACCGTATTGTTCCGGCATGCATCCTTTGCAGACATCGCCTCAAAATTCAAAAACAGCTATGGCATAGAATTGAAAGACCATAGCCGCGCACAGGACTGGAACTATTCCGGACAATTCACTAAATCAGATTACCTGACGATCATCAAAAGTATCTGTTTTGCTAAAAATCTCGGATACAAACAAACAAATCACACCATAATTCTTACAGATAAATAATGAAGCAACCTTACCATCCATTTTTATTCTACCTCCTCCTTATTTTATTAGCTCTTCCTTATAGTAGCTCAGCACAATTGAAAAGTCCCCGGCAAACCCGGGCAAAAGTAAATGTAAAAGGGATCAGTCTCGGCAACGTATTAAAAGATATAGAAAGCCAGACAGGTTATCATTTCAATTACGACGAAAAACAGATCAATATCAATGACCGTATTACCATCAGCTCTTCATCGACGTTAGATGCCTTATTAAAAGCTTTATCTGATAAACTGGGTATTGAATTTAAGGTAGACGGACAATACATTGCTGTACGTAAATCTGCCGCCGGCCTGCGACCATTCAGGATGGTGACAGGAGTAGTGACAGAAGCAGCATCCGGGAACCCAATTCCTGGTGTAAACGTGATCAGAAAAGGTACCAGACAAGCAGTGGTGACCAACCGTGAAGGCGAGTTCACCTTAAAACTAAATGGCGATCAGATTGATGACAACGTTCTCGTATTCAGTTATATTGGTATGAAAAGCAAAGAAGTGATACTCGGGCGTCAGACTTTCATCAATGTCATCCTTGAAAATGATGTGTTTGGTATGGACGAGGTAGTCGTTACCGGTTCTTATACGGCAGATAAACGTCGTGAGGAAGTAGTGGGAAGTATTTCTTCTGTCTCTGCAAAAGCCTTACAAGTAGACCGTCCAATAGAAAGTTTTGATAAATTACTGGAAGGATTGGTAGCGGGTGTGCAGGTAGAAACGAATACTACACTGAATACTCCTGTGAAAATTAACATCCGGGGAATGGGCTCATTGCCTACGATTGGCGCATCGCGCACCACTTCTTCTCAACCACTATTTGTAGTGGACGGCGTGCCGGTGTACGAACAGCAGCGCGGAAATGAAAGTTCCGAATTTAATGGAGAAGATTACCTGAATCCTTTATCTAATATCAATCCTGATGATATCAAAAGTATCTCTATTTTAAAAGATGCCACGGCTTCAGGTTTATATGGAGCCAATGCGGCGAATGGTGTGGTGATCATTACTACTAAAAAAGGCGATGCCGGAAAAACCAGGTTTAACTTTAATTATGATACCGGGGTAAATACTTTTATCAATAAATATCAATGGCTGAGCGGGCCTGAATATTACAGTTTATTGAGAGAAACGCTGATCAACGGCGGGATGTCCGCCACACAGGCAGCACAGGTGTCGGGCAGCAGAACGACTGATACAGACTGGCTGGATCTGACCACAAGAAATGCGGTGTACAATAATGCGAATATGGACATCTCCGGAGGTTCTGATAAAACAACTTTCAGGTTTTCTACCGGTTACAGAAATCAGCAGACCAGTGCTATGGGTAATGATTTAAAAAAGTTTTACCTGCGCCTGAATGTGGACCATAAAGTGAATGACAAATTTAAAATAGGCTTTAACTTTAGTCCGACTTATACCAATAGCAATACGATGTCGAGTTACGGCTCTATCATCATGCCACCCAATCTGGAACCCTACACTGACGGGACCTATTCACAGTTTTTAGGATTGGCAAATCCGCTGGCTGTAACTGCACAGAATGAAAACAGTAATAAGGGGCTGCAGATGATGGCAAGGGCTAATGCCAGTTATAAGATTACGCCAGACATCACCATTTCTGGTACGCTGGGTGCAGAGTCATACCAAAACAAACAAACACAGTACAATTCTGCGCTGAATGCAACTGGTGCTACCGTGAACGGGCGATTAAGCATTTATGACAGGAATTACCTTTCTTATATCGGCTTTTTGCAGGCAACTTATGATAAGACATTTGACAAACATAGCATCAATTTCCTGGTAGGCAGCCAGGCAGAGGATACAAATACAGAACTGCTGAGAGGGGGAGGTAATGGATTTACATTCGACAGGCTGCGTACACTCAGCACTGCTTCAGTAAGGACATCGTCTTCGTCTAAGTCTTCGAATGCAACAGTATCTTATTATTCGCAACTGGGGTACGACTTTGACAAAAAGTATTATGCAACATTTAATATCAGGGCAGATAAATCATCC
The DNA here is from genome assembly GCF_026239655.1 of Pedobacter sp. MR2016-24. GTDB lineage: Bacteria > Bacteroidota > Bacteroidia > Sphingobacteriales > Sphingobacteriaceae > Pedobacter. The sequence goes on from NZ_JAPIVO010000003.1 coordinate 49,474, forward strand.
ATTTTTGGTGGAGATAAACAGGTAGCCTTAAATGGTTCTGCCGGTTTTGGATATATCCTGTCCAAAGAAGACTTCTTAAAAGACAATAAAACACTGACCTTTTTGAGAGCCAGGGCTACTTATGGCGCAACAGGAAATTCGCGGATAGGTAATTACTCTGCACGTGGTTTATACAGCTTTGGTACCAATTCTGGTTCTACCTATAATGGAAATGTGATCTCTACGCCCGACCTTAACGGTGCGCCCAACCCTGATCTGGGATGGGAGAGGAACTTGAAGCTCAATTTTGGACTGGACTTTACTTTGTATGACAAGGTGCAGGTAACAGCTGAATATTACAGCAATACGGTGCATGACCTGATTTCTTCGGTTTATGTGCCCCTGGAAACCGGCTTCAGCAGGATCTCTGCGAATACCAGCAAGATGCGTAACAAAGGTTTTGAACTGACAATAAATGCGAATGCCCTGCAGCGCGGTAATTTCGCCTGGAATATTGCATGGAACCTGGGTGCAAATGAAAATACCTTACTGGCTTACAACAATGATATGGGCTCCTTATTTGGCACGGCAGATACCGGAATGGGCTTCAAGGTTGGAAACAGTGTAAATGCAATATATGGTTACCAAAGAGCAGGAGTTAATCCTGATAATGGACAGGAACAATTTTATGGTCCGGATGGAACGTTACTGTCTGCCAAAGAAATTCAGGCGCTTCCCCTGACCAGTACAACCGTGTTAGGCGACAGACTTCCTGATTTTCAAGGGGGGATGGTGAACAGTTTCACCTTCAAAAATTACACTTTCACTTTCAATCTTATTTATAGCTACGGTGCATCCGAATTGTTCAATATAGCCGATGAAAGTGATGGCCGTAATCTTTCTAACAGGAACCAGAGTGCTAACCTGCTGGACAGATGGCAGAAACCGGGTGATGTCACTGACATTCCGCAACTGATGGTCAACCGAAATGTAGTAACAAACTCTTCACGTTTTGTGTATGACACGAGTTACCTGAAGCTGTCTAATATTGCTTTCAGCTATCAGCTTCCTGAAAAATTAGCTGCAAAACTCCATTTATCACGTGCCAGCATCTTTACGAATGCCAATAACCTGTTATACATTTATAAGGATGGCGGCACGAAAGGCAGGAATGGTGTAGCCGAAAGAAGGTTTGTTTATCCTGAAACAATGGCATTTATTGCCGGAATCAAAATTGGACTTTAATTGAAATAAGATGAAATTGTATACAACACTATTATTCCTTTTCGCATTGCTAAGCTTAACTAGCTGCGAAAAACTGCTCGACAAAGATCCTACTGATAAAATTTCCATCGAAGATTTGTTCAAGGATGTAGCAGGTGCAAAAACTGCCCTTGCAGGGGCATATAGCTCCTTATTGGCGAGTGAGCGTTATCAGCTGAACACGATGGTTTACCAGGACCTTCATGGTGGAAATATCAAATATAGTCAGCTCACAAATATCAGGCTTGAGGGTATTTACAACGGGATACAGACAGCGTCCGACTCGCAAATGAATACGACTTATGCCGAGTTATATGAGGATGTGAACAATATCAATAATATTTTACAATATACCCCTTCAGCGGAAGGGAAGAGTGCTGATAAGATCAAGATCATTGCGGAAGCTAAATGTTTGCGCGCACTGGCGCATTTTGATCTGCTGCGGATTTTTGCAAGGCCTTACAATTATACCCCAGCTGCGGGGCACCCGGGAATTGTGATTAACCTGAAACCGCGACTGCTGGGCGACCTTTCTGCGGAAAGGCTGACAGTTGCCCAATCTTTTCAGGCGGTAATCAACGATCTGGAAGAGGCAATTGCTGCTTTTGACGGGGCTAACAGCGGTGTGTTGTCCTCTGGTTATGTGCAAAATTACTTCACAGCAAATTCGGCAAAGGCTTTATTATCAAAGGTATATCTGTATGCCAATAATTGGGAGAAAGCGTTCACACTGGCCGATGAGATCATCAAAAGTAATCAATATACTTTGCTCACCAATGCGAATTATGTAGCCAGCTGGACTGGTCGTGTGCCCTCATCAGAATCTATTTTTGAGGTGCCACTGGAACTCATCTACAACGGAACTAGTTTAGGATCGTATTACAGTATTGAAGACAATACCTATCGCGCCTATGCCGCAACAAACGATTTACTGAATTTGTATGCTGCAACGGATGTAAGAGGGAGTACCTCATTGTTTAACAGACTGGCGACAAATGGAATCAATTATTGGTATACGAAAAAATATAGCGCCACTGGTGGAAGTGCTGCGCCGGTTAAACTGTTAAGGTTAGCGGAGATTTACCTGATCAGGGCAGAAGCTGCTGCAGAGAAGGGCACACCTGATTTTACAGTAGCGAATGCTGATTTGAATACAATTGCAAAAAGAGCAAACCCGGCGGCCACAACTTTGAATTTTACTGATAAGTCTCTATTGATCAATGCAATTATGCTGGAACGCAGAAAAGAGCTGGCCTTTGAAGGAAATCTGTTGTATGACCTGACGCGGAAGAAGCTTGGGGTAACCCGGGTAGATTGCGTGGGACCAAATTGTAATTTATTGCCTGACGACTATCGTCTGGTAATGCCATTGCCATTTATCACGGTCAGCGCAAACAGAAACGTCGCTCAGAATGCAGGATATTAATTGATATGAAACGTAATATGAAAACACTATATATGTTATTATGTGCACTGGTGCTGTTGACCAGCTGCAAAAAAGAAGAACCGGCTGCTAAAGAAGATTTGTATCCTGATGTGCCGGTAACGGTCCCCTCATCTTCGGCAATTGCGACCTTTTACCAGAACACGGCATTTTATCAATTGTTCATTTATCGTTATGATCCTGTTACGTTGAAATGGACCAGCAGAATTGTTGGACATTACCCTACAATAGCAGCAGATGACAGCAGCTACATGGGCTTTACCAATCCTTATGTAGCCGACAGTGGAGTGCCGCTGTTTGATATGGTAAGATTATATGCAGGCCAGTTGGGCGGAACGAATATCAAAACTGCCAGAATCAATGCAGATAAAGTGCTGCAGTTTTTTCCGGATTTTGATGGCGCAAAAACGGGTATCGTCAGGATTCGCAAGCAGGATGTTGTACTCACGAAAACCGCCAATGCAGGAACGTTCCGGATCGGCATCAGCGGGGGTGGCACCTATGACGAAACGGCTAAACTCATAGATCTGGAGGTCGTTTATGATGAAACAGACATAGGCGGGACTGGTCAGACAGTGAAGTTCAAGATCAGTACTGTTGCATTAACCCTGAACTAAGCGAATGAAGAGATTGTTATTGATCAGCGCTGTATGTTGTGCATTTATCTTATCTACAGGTTTTCTGCAGGATAAAGAATATACAATTGCCCGGTTGCGCGACTTGTATAGTGGAGATCCTGCAAAATGGCCGGAAGCACATCTGGATGCGGCGGCAAGAGTGGGGTTCAGGGATATTGGTGCCTTGGGTAAACCGGAATATCCAGCGGCAAACCCTTATTCGAAGGAAAAGGAAAAGCTGGGGAAAATCCTGTTTTTTGATCCAAGAATGTCGCTCTCCAAACAGATTGCCTGTGCTTCTTGTCATGATCCTGAGTTAGGCTGGGGAGATGGCAGGAGGGTGGCTTATGGTCATGACCGGCAAAATGGTAAGCGCAATGCGATGACGATTCTGAATACTGCTTTTTATGAAAAGTTATTCTGGGATGGCCGCGCATCCTCGTTGGAAGCACAGGCGGCCTTTCCTGTGCAGGATCATGTGGAGATGAACCAGGACCTGACGGTGATGGTGAAAAATATCAAAAGTATCAAAGGATACCAGCCCCTTTTCCAGTCGGCCTTTGGCGATGCTACCGTTACACTGGATAAAATCCAGCAGGCCATCGCCACCTTCGAGCGCGGCGTGGTGAGTCGCTCCACCCGTTTTGATGCCTTTGTAAAAGGCAATAAAACCGCCTTGAAAGATGATGAACTGATGGGTTTACATTTGTTCCGTACCAAAGCGAGATGTATCAATTGCCACAATACGCCGCTATTTAGTGATAACCGGTTTCATAATGACGGGCAGGCTTTGATGGGTTCCAAAATGGAAGACCGCGGATTGTATAACCTGACCCATAATTTAAAAGATATTGGTGCTTTCAGGACTCCATCTTTAAGAGAGACCAACATTACAGGTCCCTGGATGCACAACGGGAACTTTCCTTCTTTAAGAGATGTAATTGAATTGTATAACCTCGGCAATCAGATCAGGATATCGAGAAGCGCTGTAGTGCCGGATTCATTACGTAACCCGGCATCACCTTTACTCCGTAAGCTCAACCTGACGCTAACAGAAAGACAGCAGTTAGAGGCATTCCTTAAATCGATTAGTACCAGTGTGCAAAAGATGTTCCCGCCTCAGCTCCCGGCTGAATAAGAATTTACACACAGATTTGCGGAATTGTTAGCGCTTATCAGCGCCAGGATCACCATAAAATATGATGATCCTGGCTTTTTTTTGCATAAAAAATCACCTTATTTTCTTTCCGCAGATTTGGTTGAGCAGACAATTTGCAATTTAAATATTACCTACTATAAGTCACTGTCTGATAGTGAATAGTAAATTATATCAATAAAAATATTTATTGATTATTTGTGCAGGAGATTTAACTATTGTTATACGTGTCCCTGTTTATTTCTATAGCGCAAATTTACCTTGCTAAAACATTTTACCTAATGCAGCGTTCCTATTACATTAACTATCTAGGTAATCGTTTGGAATAACTATCCCTACGAGTGTAATAATTTACACAAAAGTATTATTTGTATTTGTTAGCTAACCAAATGGCGAAAAGAAATAATGTACTCATAAATACCCTGCAGGCGCCCTTTTTACGGGAGAAAAAACCTGTTTATCAGCTGTTGCTGCATCATCTACCCTTAACAAACAATCATGAATAGAAAAATTACCGAGTTAATCAAGCCAGGTCCGGTGTTGATGGTCAGCTTTGCACTATTAAGTCTGGGTTTCGACGCAGAAAATGCAAATGCTGCCAGGCTGAACAGTATCATCAGTCCCGTTAATCAGCTAAAAAGATATCAGAATGAAGATATCATTATCAAAGGAACAGTTAAAGACGAAAAAAACTTACCACTGCCAGGTGTAAGTGTTAAAATCAAAGGGCTGGAGACAGGTGTTTCTACCGACGGTCAGGGTAACTTCAGTATTAAAGTGCCTTCCGCCACAGCCATCCTGGTATTTTCATTTATCGGCTATTCGCCAAAAGAAGTACCGGTAGGCACCCAGACCATGTTAAACATCCAGCTGGCACCAAGCGCGACTACCCTGAAAGATGTACAGGTAGTGGGCATCGGTTACGGAACAATCTCTTCGAAAGAGGTGACCTCAGCGGTTACGCATGTGGGAACAGAAGATTTCAGACAGGGTGGTTCAAGAAACCCGCTGGATCTGATCCAGGGAAAAGTACCGGGATTACAGCTGACCAGAACTGGTGGTTCCAATCCGAACTCAGGAATCAGTACCCAGTTAAGGGGTGCGATTACGGTTACGGGTAACTCCAGTCCATTATATGTAATTGATGGTATCCCGGGTGGTAATCCGGATTTATTGCAACAGGACGATATCGCTTCAATTGATGTTCTGAAGGATGGTTCGGGTGCTGCGATTTATGGTACAAGTGCCAATGCAGGGGTAATTATTATTACCACCAAAAAAGGTAAGGCTGGTCCGCCGCAGTTCAACTACTCCACGTACTTAAGGAAAGAGTATGTGCAGAACAGGCAGGATTTCCTTTCTCCGGCAGAATTCAGTCAGAAAGTAGCCTCGGGAGAAATCAAACAAACAGATTTCGGACATCAGACGGATTTTTATGATCAGCTGATTAACCATGACAACCTCTCCCAAAATCACAATTTATCAATCAATGGTGGTGGTGATAAAACCAGTTACCGTGCGAGTGTGAACTACAGGGATTTGCAAGGCATTGCTGCTGAAAATGGCAGGAAAGAGTACACCATGCGTTTGAATGTAAATCAGAAAGGATTCAATGACCGTTTAACGGCGCAGTTTAATCTGGCGAGTAATTTCAACACGGCAAACCTGTTGGGCGGGAGCGGATGGGAAGATGAGATGGCAAAAAATCCGACCTTATCAAATTTTAATGAGGACGGGACTTATCGCTTCGACCGGACCAGCACCAATCAATATGCAAGATTACGCCAGGAGACGAATGAAAGAAAACAACAAACCACTTCTGCTGATGGTAAACTGGAACTGGATATCACCGAAGGTTTGAAGGCCGCTATTTTCGGATCGGTAACGAGGGATGACAGGAATGATTCGGGATACAGGCTGAAAGCAAGTGAAGACTCCCAGGAAAACTCTGATTCACCTGGTGGTGGATTCGGTTTCAAGGAAAATTTCCTGTCTCAGGATTTTGCAGTAGAGCCTACTTTACAGTACAAAACAACTTTTAATGAAAAACATAACTTTACGGCGATAGGTGGTTACAGTTACCGTTACCATTTGGAAGAATCATCAAGAATGGAAAACAGAGGTTTTCTGAATGATCAGCTGCTGGAGAATGGGCTGGAAACAGGTAGTCTGCTGGCAAAAGGAAAAGGCCTGATGCAGAGTGGGAAATTCGATAACACACTCATCGCTTTTTTCGGAAGGATCAATTATTCATTCAATAACAAATATCTGGCCCAGGTCATCTTCCGTCGTGAAGGCTCGACTAAATTCGGTGCCAATAATAAATGGGGTAATTTCCCTGCAATCTCTGCCGGATGGAATCTTTCGGAAGAAGACTTCCTGAAGGATATCAAATTTATCAATTACCTGAAACTAAGAGTAGGTTATGGTATTACGGGTAACAGTGGTGTAGCTAATAATGCCTCCCGCGTATTGATGAGTCCGGGTGGTACCTATTTATATCCTGATGGTGAATACTATCAGACCTATGGTCCGGATAAAAATCCAAACCCGGACCTGAAATGGGAAACCAAAAGAGAGATCAATATTGGGGTGGACTATAAAATGTTCGACAACAGGTTAACGGGATCAATTGACGTATTTAAACGTACAACAAAAGATTTACTGGATACTTATACTTCGCAGCAACCGTCAAACGTATTGCCAAGGATCATCACCAATGTCGGTTCAATTTCTTCGAAAGGTATAGAAATGGCGGTAAGTTATGCAGCTGTTAAATCGACAGATTTCGGCTGGAACATTGATGCAACCGCGAGTACGCTGAAGAACACGCTGGACTCCTATTCAAATGATACTTATAAAGTTCCTTATAAAACTTTTGCTGCTATAGGTGGTGCGGGTGATTTAGGTGATGCGGTAATCACTTTTGAAGGCGGAAAGCTAGGTGAATTCTGGGGTAAAAAATTCGCAGGTTTCACTGATGATGGTAAATGGTTGTTTTATAACAGAAATGGCGAAGCGGTAAGAAATGACCAGATTAACAATTCAAAAGACAAGGACGTGACGGATCTGCAGCCTTTAGGAAATGCAATTCCTAAATTCTATGCATCGCTGACCAACAGTTTCAATTATAAAAACTGGGATCTGCGCATCTTTCTTCGTGGTAAGTTCGGTTATAAAATCCTGAACACCACAGCGCTGACTTATGGTAATAAAACCTGGAGTGGTAACCTGCTGAAAGAGACTTTTACAAAAAATGCGCAACTGAACGATACGTATATGTATTCTGATTATTACCTGGAAAATGGTGCTAACCTGAAAATTGACGAGCTGACTTTAGGTTATAATTTGAAGCTGGACAATAAATGGGCACGCAGTATAAGGGTATATGCAACAGGTCAGAATCTGGCAACAATAACGGGTTACTCTGGTAATGATCCTGATTTTATACAGGATACTGGTTTAGCAGCAGGTGTGGACAGCAGGGATTTATACCCAAGCACACGCTCATTCGTTCTCGGTTTAAATGTTGGATTCTAAATTAATAACAATGAACAAATCAATTATATATACAGGTATCGCAGTCTTAGGTTTAAGCAGTGCATGTACCAAACTTGATGAAAAATCTTACGATCAGATTGACGCAGGGAAATTTTTTACGAATAAAATAGAGGTACAATCTGCCGTGTTGAGACCATATACTCATGAAAGTGCCTGGGCTACACCTGCAGGTGCAGATGGATGGTGGCGCTTGGCGGAACTTTCAGGCGATCAGCTGGCATGGCCGACAAAAGGTCGCCATGGTGAAGATGGCGGTAAATGGAAAAGATTACACTACCACAGCTGGACGACTGATGAAGTGGGCCTGAACTCCGCCTGGGCTTTGATCTACGAAGGAATGGGCCAGTGTAATTACGCAATCGACAATATTGAGCTGCGGGAATTAAATGCCATGGGGATTACTCAGGAAGAAAAAGATGAGTATATCGCGGAACTAAAGCTGAACCGTGCATTCCATTATATCAAACTGATGGACCTTTGGGGTAACGTACCAATATCAACACAGGTAGGTGTGCCCGTCAACCCGACAAATACCAGCAGGAAAGAAGTTTTCGAATTCATTGAAAAGGAGATCAAAGAAAATATCGCAAAAGCGCCTTTATTGTCAGGCAGCATGATTGGCAGGATGACACAGGCCAGTGGTTATGCGATGCTCACAGAACTGTACCTGAATGCCGAAGTATGGTCGGGCACCCCAAGATGGGATGACTGTATTGCGAATGCGGATAAGCTGATCTCAGGATTGGGTGGTGCACAGAATGGAACGATGGCCCTGGATCCAAACATCACGGATCAGTTTAAGCCGGACAATAACCTTTCAAAAGAAGTGATCTTTTCTATCGCTTACGATTATACGCGTGGTAATTTCGAGCCAAAATGGCCGGCGGAATTTTATCATTTCAAACAGAGTGATATCTATGGTGGCGGCAGGAATGGTAACAACGGCGTAGTTGTAATTCCCGGGGTGTGGAGCAAATATGAAGAGACTGATCTGCGTAAAAAAGAATGGTTTTATTCCGGTCCGATGATCAAATTTACGGACAGCACAGCCGCATTGGGTTCTGAAGAATACAATGGCAAACAACTGGTTTTTGTCGACAATATCCAGAAGAACTCTCAGGGATCTGCTGTTTCCAATATGAGCGAAGGTGAGGAAAACAGTGGTATCCGTTTCAATAAATACAAACTGGGTAACAGTGTAAAGGGACCTGGCAACATCGGGGTTAATCCTAATTATAACAATACCGACTGGAACATCTACCGTTTAACCTGGATCTATTTTGCAAAGGCAGAAGCAATCATGCGTAAAAATGGCGGAGTTGCAGATGCTGTGGCAGTGCAGTTAATTAACGATTCTAAAAAACGTGCTTATACTGCGGCGGACTGGGTAGGCCGTGCTTATACCACCAGCACGCTTACTTTAGATGAGTTATTAGCAGAACGCGGACGTGAGTTTATCTTTGAAGGTTTCCGCAGGGAAGACCTGATCCGTTTTGGTAAATTCAACACCGGCGTATGGTGGGATCATACACCTTCATCACCGGTACGGGCATTATTCCCGATACCACAACAACAAAGGGACCTGAATCCGAATCTGGCCCAGAACCCAGGCTATTAATCCATACCCATTGAATTCAAACAGCAGAAGAGGCACCGGAAACGGTGCCTTTTTTGTAGCCAAAAATGTATATCTTGGTGTATCATCAATAATTGGTATGGCTGTATTTTTGTGCTGGTATAGTAAAAAAATAGCGCTGCTAAAATGTAAAAGCTGGTGATAAATCGCTAATCAAAAACAAATTTTAAATATGAAAGCATTTATTTTATTAACGCTCCTGATTCCACTGACGGCTAATACGTTTGCGCAGGAAAAAAATGCGTCAGGAGAAACACCTGTTATCCGGATCAGTAACGGCGCACTCAAAGGTACTATCAGTCAATCTGGTGTGCGTGCTTACAAGGGGATTCCTTTTGCTCAGCCACCGGTAGGCAACCTGCGATGGAAGGAGCCACAACCGGCTAAAAACTGGAAAGGGGTGTTGAAGGCAGATCATTTCGGATCAAATGGGATGCAGAAACCTGTGTTTGGTGATATGGGTTTTCGTTCTTCCGGGATGAGTGAAGACTGCCTCTACCTGAATGTATGGACGCCTGCAAAATCTGCAGCAGAGAAATTACCCGTACTGGTTTATTTTTATGGCGGGGGATATGTCGCCGGTGATGGTTCCGAAAGGCGTTATGATGGTGAGGCGATGGCCACTACGGGAATCGTGACTTTAACGGTGAACTACCGTTTGGGGGTATTTGGCTTTTTATCCCATCCTGAACTGACCAAAGAATCTGCGCACCATGCGTCCGGAAACTACGGTTTGCTGGACCAGCAGGCTGCATTGCAATGGGTGAAGGATAATATTGCCGCTTTTGGAGGAGATCCTTCAAGGGTAACTATTGCCGGAGAATCTGCCGGATCTATTTCGGTTTCCGCGCAAATGGCTTCTCCTTTATCAAAGTCGCTCATAGCCGGAGCTATAGGCGAAAGCGGTGCGATGATAAATCCTACATTGGCACCGGTCACGTTGAAAAAAGGAGAAGAGAACGGAGTGGCTTTTGCAGGTAGCGTAAAAGCAAAGTCGCTTGCAGATTTACGTGCCATGCCGGCAGCAGTTTTGCTGGAGGCTGCGTCTAAACCGGGCGCTTTCAGTACCGCGGCAACGGTTGACGGTTACTTTTTACCGGAGCTGCCCGCGACCATCTTTGCAAAAGGTCAGCAGGCAAATGTCCCATTACTGGCAGGTTGGAACTCTGCAGAAGTGCCCTATCAGGCATTGTTGAGAGAGGCGGGGCCGACGCTTGTCAATTACAAAAATAAATTAAAGGAATTGTATCCGGAGCAGGCGGAGGAGGTGTTGAAGTTGTATCCGGCAGCGACTGACGCTGAAGTAGTAGAAGCCGCTACTGCGCTGGCAAGCGACCGTTTTATTGTCTACAGCACCTGGAAATGGCTGGACTTACATCGCAAAACGGGTAACAAACCTGTTTACAGTTATATCTTTTCTCAGGGCAAACCTCCGGTAACTGATGCCATGAAGGGTGTGGTTCCCGGGCTTGCCGGCGGCGTAAAAAAAGCAGATGCTAAAACAGCGGCAGCGGCAGTGGCACCTGCGCCTGCCGGTGCACCGCATGCTTTTGAAATAGAATATGCAATGGGAAATTTGGACTCAAATAAGATGTATGCCTGGACTTTGGATGACCACCGGGTTTCCTCTTATATGCGCGATTATTTTTCGAACTTCATCAAAACGGGAAATCCAAATAGCGATGCTTTGCCTGTTTGGGAACCTATACAGCCGGATAGTGCAGCTTATATGAATATCAATGCAGATAGTAAACAGAAGAAAGAAGTTAACCGTGCACGGTACTTGTTCCTGGATAAGATTTACGCCCAATAATCCAGGGCGAATGGCGGCTATGCAGGCCAGGGTAAAATGTATTCAAATAAAGATGTTGATCATAAATAAGGGGTGTGACATTGTGTCGCACCCCTTATTTATTACCTGTATTGATTGTTCAAACTACCATACACCAACGCGGTTTGCCGGAGCAACATACATCTTAGCGGTAGGCTGAATATTGAAGGCCTTGTAAAATGCTTCCATGCTATATACCGGTCCGTTTACGCGGAACATTTCCGGAGAATGCGGATCAGTTTTTAAACGTACACGCATAGACTCATCCCTGGTTTTGATACGCCATACCTGTGCAAAGCTCAGGAAGAAACGCTGATCAGGAGTAAATCCATCAATCTTTTTATCGCTTTTACCCTGATCAGTCAGTTTGAATGCATCGTAAGCAATCGCCAAACCACCAATATCTGCGAGGTTTTCGCCTAAGGTCAGTTCTCCATTTACATGCTGGTTATCCAGTAAGGTGAAACGGTTGTACAGGTCCACTACCTTTTTAGTTTTGTTTTTAAATTGTGTTGCATCTGCTGCCGTCCACCAGTCCTTCAGGTTACCGTCTTTATCATATTGTCTGCCCTGATCATCAAAACCATGCGTCATTTCGTGACCAATTACGGCACCGATAGCACCATAGTTAATGGCGTCATCTGCATTGAAATCATAGAATGGCCATTGCAGGATTCCAGCAGGGAATACGATTTCATTGATAGACGGGTTATAATACGCATTTACTGTAGGAGGGGTCATTCCCCATTCTGTTTTGTCTACCGGTTTTCCCAGTTTTTCGGCCATCTCTTTGTAGGCATGTTTGTCGGCCGACTGCAGGTTTTCGAAATATTTATCTCTGGATATCTCGACATCATCATATTTCTTCCAGTTATCAGGATAACCGATTTTTTTGATAAATGCGTTCAGTTTATCAATTGCCCGCTGTTTCGTCGCGGCACTCATCCAGTCCAGCTTTTCAATGCGGGTTTTATATACCTTTTGCAGGTTTTCCACCAGCTCAAGCATATTTTTCTTTGCCTCTGGTGTGAAATGTTCCTTCACATACAGCTGACCAAGCAATTCTCCGATGTTGCCATCAGTGCTGCTTACAATAGATTTCCAGCGTTCTTTAGGCGCTTTTAATCCATTCAGTGTTTTACCGAAAAACTCAAACTTAGCATCTCTGAAACCTTTGCTCAGCGAATTGCCTGAATTGTTCAGGGCGTCAAACTTCAGCTTTTCTTTCCATATTTCTATAGGCTGACTTTTCAGTAATGTATTTAAGGATTTGTAATAGGCAGGTTGGGCGACTAATATCGTGTCTGTTTTCAGTTCCAGTTTGCCTAAGACAGTTTTCCAGTCTATATCAGGTGTTTCCTTTTGAAAATCAGCAACGAGGTATTTGTGGTAATTCTTCTGGGGATCACGTAACTCTACCGGGGTAGCATGTGATTTCGCAATATTTGTTTCCAGGCTCAATACATTAGCGGCATATTTATCAGCCTCTGCTTTGGTAATACCTGACAGCACAAATAATTTAGAGATATACTTTACATATTCTTCTCTTATCTTTTTTGTCTGCGCGTCGGTATTAAAATAGTAACTGCGTTCTGGTAAGGTAATGCCCGACTGTGAAAAGTTGACTGCATTTTTATTACTGATCTTATCATCAGGACCTACATAAAAGCCCAGCAAATCACCAGTACCATTTTTATAACCATCAGCCACAAAACTGATCAGTTCCTTATAATCTTTAATGGCATCGATTTTCGCCAGCCAGGGTTTAACCGGATCGTAACCGCGTTTCTCAATCGCCACTGTATCCATACCACTGGCAAAGAAATCGCCCACTTTTTGTTCCAGGCTACCTTTATCGTGTTCTTCCTTCGAAGCATTGATCAGGATTGTTTCCAGGTTTTTGATGTTGTCATTATACAAGGTATAAAAAGATCCCCATCCTGTCTCCGTATTAGGAATCGCTGTTTTCTTCATCCAGGCGCCGTTGGCATACAGGAAGAAATTGTCACCGGGATTAACGGTCGTGTCAATTCCGGATTTATCAAAAAACTCCGTTCTTACATTTTTACCGGCACTTGATTCTCCTGTCTGTTTTTGCTGACAAGCAACAATAAAGGCCAGCCCGGTAAGTGATAAACTTAATTTGGTTTTCATTCGTTTTTCTGTTTTTAATTCATGAAGCGCTCATGATTTTCATCTGTTTATAATTTTATTAATTGTGATGAGGCTATCATACTTAATCGTTCACGCTACAATGATGAAAGATCATGATGGTTTCATCAATTCAATTGTATTGATTAAGGAATAAATCTAAGCAAACAGAAGTAGAAAAAAGTATATTTTAACCGGAAGCGTAAATTTTGTTAGGGTTAATACACCGGGAGATCAAGTTCCAGCGCATAAATATAGGCGATCAGGCCGCCCTCCAGGTTATACAGATTGGTGAAACCGTATTTTTCTTCAAGAAGACGGACAGCTTTGGCACTCCGGCCGCCAGATTTGCAATGGATCACTACCTTTTTATCCTTGTCAATTTTTTGAGGCAAGTCACCAATGGTATCGAGCGGAATCAGTAATCCACCCAGATTGACCAGATCGTATTCCTGTTGTTCCCTTACATCGATCAACTGGTAAACAATTCCTTCCTCCTGCCAATCCTGTAGCTGTTCAGGACTTACATTTTTTATCTTTTTTTCCATTGCCGGAACGCCGCAAAACTGTTCGTAGTCGATCAGCGCCCGGAGTGTCGGATTTGATCCGTTGATCGGATTCTCCGGATTTCTGCTGATATTAAATGTACGCGTTTCAAAACTCAGCGCGTCGAACAGGAAGAGTCGCCCGCTCAGTACATCCCCGGTTTGTGCGGCTATTTTGATCACCTCCAAAGCCTGCATACTGCCGATGATTCCGGGCAACACACCCAATACACCTGCTTCAGAACAATTGGCGACTTCACCCGGCTCTGGTGGAACAGGGTACAGGTCGCGGTAGTTCGGGCCGCGTTCCCCGCTGCTGTCAACATAATTGAAAACGGCAACCTGACCTTCAAACTGATAGATGGAAGCATAAACATTTGGTTTATCCATTAATACACAGGCATCATTTACGAGGTAGCGGGTAGGGAAGTTATCTGTTCCATCCGCTACAATATCGTAGGCGGAGATGATGTCCATCGCATTGCTGCTGCGCAGTTCCGTATCATGAATGATAATATGAATATGAGGGTTCAGGGACAGCAGCCGTTTTTTAGCTGCCTCCGCTTTTGCTGTACCTACATCCGCTGTGCCATATAATACCTGGCGTTGTAAATTGCTGTCATCCACCACATCACATTCCACGATGCCAATAGTTCCTATTCCTGCAGCGGCCAGGTATAAAAGCACCGGACTGCCCAAACCACCGGCACCGACAACCAGTACCTTAGCTTTTTTAAGCTTTTCCTGTGCTTCCATACCGAAACCGGGAATAATGATATGCCTGTTATAACGGGCAATCTCCGCTGCGGAGAAAATAAACTGATCCATCTGATGATTTATTTTATAATCTTATATTTTTCCGCCTGCAATAGCTGGCACTATACTGATAACTGATGCTGAAGTAATCGGCGTATTCTGGTGATTAAGATCCCTGATATCATCCTGATCGACGAATATATTCAGGAAAGGACGTACTTCACCGCTGGTATCAAGCAGGTGCCTTTGCACTTCCGGAAATTCATAAACCAGGTTGGCAATGATCTCGGATAATAAATTCCCGGAAATGTTAACCTTAGGGCTATTGCCGGTAAACCTCCTCAGAGGCGTTGGGATTAGAATGGTGGCCATATATAAATTTATTTTTTGATGAGTTGATTATACTAATTGTAAGCGCTGTTCATTGAAACGATCGTATTCTTCGTCGATCAGCCAGGCTCTCACATCTTCTATTTCAGTTTCAATGACCGAAACGATCAGGTATAAAAAGTCGGGAAGTGCGAATTGATAGTCTGAGATGGAAGGAAGCGCGATTTGATTGGGATGAGAATGATAAATGCCAATTAACTCGAGCTGGTTGTCTTCCGCATAGCTTTCGGCCTCCGTATAGGTAGCCGGGCTGATGGCAAAATAGTCGTTTTTATCTGCCGCAGTTGCATTGGAGACAGTCATCGCCGTCACCACTTTGGTTTGATCTGCTGACATCCTGCCGAAAATAAATCCACAGCACTCTTCAGGGAAAGCACTTTTACTGCTTTCAGCAATAACCAGCCAGGCCGCCGGTTCAACAATTAATGTACTGTCCATAGATCGCAGAATTGGAGGAGTTGTGTGGATTTAAACTATCGTTAAGTATGGATACCGCTGGTTCATAATCTGCCGCAATGGTGCCCTCGGCAGCGAGGTATTGCGGATTCAAACCCCATTGTAAGATATTGACTGTATCGCTTTGTTCAACATTGTCTAAGCTTGCCCTGACAATATTTTTTAGCTGCAACAGCAAACACTCTTTACTCTTTTTCTCACCCTTAACCAGACTGAGCTTAATCAGTGCATTTTGCAGGATATATTTATTGGTCGGCACAATCCCGGAGATGATCATATCAGCTTCTTCATTTTCATATCTGTAGCGCTGTTCATATACATTGATCAGTAAGTTCATTTCCAGCGGATGGGCCCAATCCATTTGTCCCCTGAAGAATTTCTCGCAATAACCGGGAGGATTGCCTTTAAAGATGACAGGTATCTTAGCGCCCGATTGTTTAATATAATAAAGTGCAACTTCCAGGCTTTCTACAGGCCATTCGAGGTTCTTTACAATCAAAAAATTGCATCGGCCTACCTTTGAACTGAGCAGCGCATTCAGCATTAAATCAGCCGCCTCGCGTACGTTCTGCGCAGTGACATATTTTCCGGGACTGTGTATCGCTAGATAGTCTTTATCAAGCGGGTGCTGTAATTCGGAGTTCATCAGGCTATTCTCCAGAATATGCGTGAAACGTACCATCGAATAGCGTACGGAACTTTGCTGGGCATAAGTATCAAAGATATATTCGCACATCTTTTTTGTAGCCGCATAAACTTCACTGGTATAATATCTGCTCGCTTTGCCGGTCGACGAAAACACGCATTGTTTCACGCTTTTATGGCTTTCGCAGATATTTACCAGGTTCAGGGTACCCATGATATTTAAACTGATTGTTTCCTCTATATGGGTTTCTGCATAGCCAGGGTCACGTTGAGCAGCTGTATGAAAAACATAATCCGGTTTATATTTTTCAAACACATCATTCAGCGCATCGCGGTCTCTCACATCTGCCAGTACGGTGATCACATTTTGATGAGCCGAGCTGCTGTCCGGGCTCTTATCGATAAGATCTGCAATGATAACTTTTCCGGCACCCAATTCGACCAGCCGTTTGACCAGGGTACTGCCCACACAACCTGCACCGCCCGTTACCAGGCATGTGCTATTACTCAACAGTGCTTGTATTTTGTGCACAGGAAGATTGAGTTTCCTTTTGGTGGTTGGGGTAAATGGATTTTCATCCAGCCGGCCTTCAGCATCATAGATGCTGATGAGTTTTTTTGTCAGTTGCAGCAGCATTGCAGATGCTTCCGGTATATGTCTCTCGGGCGATAATTCCCATATTTTTTCAAAGATGCTGGCAGGTTCAGGTAGATGTTTTATGTTCATACAGAAGAGTGTTAAATGGTTTTCATCTTGTTGTTTTTTTAATCCCTCATGTAGTTGATATTATAAATATAGAGACATGCTTCGGCATTCAGAAGGAGGCAGATGCACAGTTTGTATCACATTTTTCACACCAACTGTGCAGGATAAAAACCTGTTTTTGCGATAGAACGGAAACTAAAACTGAAGTTATTGTTAACACAAAATTCATCTATTCCCGCACTGAGTTAACATTGTTGTCTTTACTTTGCGAATAAATAAAGAAACAGATCTATGATCAGGAAAATAGTACTTACGGCATCCTTATTCGGCGTTATACATGCCAGTGCGCAACATAAAATAGATCTGGAAGCCCACCGAGGCGGACGCGGCTTAATGCCTGAAAATACCATCGCAGCGATGAAATCTGCGTTGGACATGGGAGTAACTACCATGGAAATGGATTTAGGGATTTCTAAAGACGGTCAGGTTGTTGTCTCACATGATTCTTATATGGCGGCTGATTTTATGTTGAAACCAGACGGTTCACTGATCAAAAAAGAAGAGGAGAAAAGTTTGCTGCTCTACGGAATGGATTATCAATTGATCAAAAGTTATGATGCCGGCACGAAACCGCATCCCCAGTTTCCGGATCAGAAGAAGTTTAAAACATACAGGCCTTTATTCAGGGAGTTAATTGACAGCGTAGAAAGCTATATCAAAGCAAAGCATTTGAAACCGGTATATTATAACGTAGAGATCAAAAGCAGTCCTGATGGTGATGGAACAGCTCACCCGGTACCAGAGGTATTCGTAAAAAAGGTAATGGACATCGTATTGCAAAAGAAATTAAGCACGCGGTTAATCATTCAGTCCTTCGATTTGCGTCCTTTGCAGGTTCTGCATAAGGGATATCCAAAGCAAAAGGTATCATTCCTTGTCGCGAACAAAGATTCATATGCTGATAATATCAAAAAACTAGGTTTTACCCCGGATGCATTTAGCCCGTATTACCTGATGGTGAACAGGGAAATGGTAGATGCAGCACATCGGGATAAAGTGATTGTGCTTCCCTGGACAGTGAATACTATCGATGAAATCAGGAAAATGGAAGCTTTGGGAGTAGATGGTATCATTTCAGATTATCCCAACCTGCTGATTGAAGTATTCGGCAAATCACAGTAAGATTTTACATTTAACGCTCAATTTTTTAAGGACCGCAATCGTGAGATTAGCGGTCTTTATTATACCATTCAAGGCATGCAGAGTCGTCTCCGGAGAAACTTTTGATAATTCTATAGGGTGATTTATTCGATCAGAATCTTAAGCAGTTAATTGTTGTTGCGGTGCGATCAATTCATGCTGGAATACCAGTAATGCTTTTTTTGCCTTGAAATCAGTCTTATATAGCAATTGTGGAAAGTCATACACGGCCTGATAATAGGCTTGAGTCTGTTCCTGATAATATGGTTCCCCGGTGAAATATTTAAGATCCGTGTCCAGAAATTTTTGAAAAGTAAGTTCCATCTCTGGTGTGACATTTACTTTATAAATCGGATTTGCGAGGATGAACTGAAGTTGCTCTTTAAACCTTTGGCTGGGTTCAGCAGCAAGCTTCAGCTTGTCATCTATGAATTCACTACCTGTTCCATCATTTAGAAAATTCATCGCCTCAGTGAATTCCCGACATGACTCCGTTGCTGCCAGGCTGGTACTCAGCACCGACAGGTAAAGGTCATAATGATCTACATAGACTTCTGATTGCTGAATTGATGTTGCCAGAGATAAAAAGTAAATAAATATGTTGTGATCATGTTTTGCAACTTTGTCCTGAACTTCCTTTAACTCTTTCTTTAACAGATGTAATAGTTCATCGCTGTCGGAACGATGATAAGTATTCCCATTATATATATAGGTAGGAAAATTTAATTTTTCTTCAGCTATGGCTTCTAAGTCGGCAATATCGTTTATTAGGCAGGTTTCAGTGGAGAGCATGGCCATAGCTTCTTCATTGAAAAATTGCGTATAAGTGATCTGATCAGCTTCATAAAGATATGAGGATGCATCTTTAACAAATGCTAATGGCTCTTTATAGTTATAATATCCCAAAAAAAGAGCTGGTAGCGATGTTTCATTATGTTTCTTCTGAAACTCGGCGATAAAAAGCTGATCGTTTGTGATCACAGGAGGCTCGCTGAAAGAAATCTCATTAAAGAGCATAGCGGTAAGTTGCCCTTCTATGTCGGTGATGTTATTTAGTAAACTGCTGGCTCGACCTGATATGGATTCACGCTCCTGGCGATCCAGCGCCAACAGTTTGGCAATCCTTACTTCAGTATCCGGATGTGAGGACCATTGATCCGTCAGTATGAGTTTCGATCCGTTAATTTTTTGGATATGTTGCAAATCAACTCTTGGAAGTCCCTCTATAATTGGTATACGGTGATTCCCAGCTATAAAATTTAAAAGGAAGTAGTGTTGAGGAAACAAGTTATCCGTTTTTTCGGCCAGGGGTATTTTTTCATTATAGTGCTCCAGTACAGCGTTATACGCTATTGAAGCCATATCCAGGCGAAGCAACACATTGATAAATGTCTGCGATCCAACTATTTCCGCTGCCACTTCATCCGCGTGGAATTCCATCTCTCGTGACAAGGCAAGGTGATTGAGGTTTACCCATTCATAAACTTTGAGCAATACCCATTGTATCCCTCCAATGATGATAGCTGCAATGCGTACAAAAATGGCAAAATAACCGCTGATGTTAGCCCATTTCTCAATTCCATTTCGATAACCTACATTATCATATAGCAAATTATGTAATACCTTATTTACATTATAAACGTAACTGCCAACCTTCATACTTCTTTGCGAGAAATGTCCGAACTCATGTGCCAGTATAGCTTTCAATTCGGCCACTGATGAACTATTAATCAAGCCTAATCCTATCTTCAGATTCTTTTTTACAGGCATAACCATACTCCAGAAACCAGAGTCATAAAACACTGCAGCATTTACATTATCAGTTAAATATACTTTTCCCGGAGATCGCGTTCCTGCAGCTGCCGCTGTTTCCAGGATCAGTTTCATTAGTTCGGGTTGCGTAACACTATCTATCTGCAACAGGTTAGAGTCATCCGGACCTTTTTTGCTGAAGATAAACTTAATAAGGAAAAATAAAATCAGAAACCCCAGACTGATCAGGCCAATCCCCAGCATCACTGTGATAGCCATTGGCTGCAAAAAAATCATCATAATTCCTCCGTAAGCGCAAAGCGCTGTGAAAGCAATCGCCAGCAACATGAGTAGGGTATAGACCATAAAAAAAGCGAGAATAGCGAGCACCGCCTTAATAGCCATTAATTTAAAGTTCTTTGAAACGCCGATTTTATTCATGGAGAGGAAAGTGTTAAACAGAACGTAAAATAACATTTTATCCTGATAATTAAATCATTATTGAGACAAAAGGCTGTGTAATGGCTGGTATAATTAATCTCGACTATTTTTGGACGTCATGTTTTAAATATTTCTCGGAATGGAGGCTGTTCGGGATACAAAAACTTAATTGCAGCAATCATTTATTTTACCAAATAAAAACAAATCATGCCATTATGTTGTATAATAAAAGAACCTTATTGTGAATGATCATACAATTGGCTTTTACCTGTATCCTTAATCTCTTTGCGGACATAGTTTTCGACGCAGAGGAAATCCCCTTTCATCTTATAAATTTTGTGAATGCGTAACCTGTATCAGATTACATTATTCCCCTGTACAAGGCGGAGTACAAAACGGTTTGTCCTGATTTTGATGGTGACATCCGGACTGACAATCAGCTTTTTAACACCAGCGGCTGCAGCTGATAAATCCTTAGTTTATAGCAGGCAGGATTCAATCATTACCGGGAAAGTGACCGACGACAAAGCTAAACCTTTGCCGGGAGTGAGTATTAAAATAAAAGGAAAATCCGGCGGAACAGTGACAGATGCGAGCGGCAACTATGCGTTGACCAGCGCAAAAGCAACGGACGTAATTCTATTTAGCCTGACCGGAAAAACCAGTCAGGAAATCCAGGCAGGTGATAAAAAGGTGATCAATATAAAGCTGGCCTCAGCCGAAAAAGACCTCAAAGAAGTGGTGGTAGTCGGTTATGGCAGCCAGGCTAAAAAAGATATTACCGGCGCGATTACTTCTGTAAGGGACCGAGATCTGCATGAACGTCCGGTCACCAATATGGTACAGGCACTGCAGGGAAAGGCTGCCGGGGTATATGTGACTACCAGTAACCCGAGCAACAATGGAAATGAACCCGGATCAGTACCTTCGATCTTTATCAGAGGAAAACGTTCCATTGCTGCAGGAAATGATCCCTTATATGTCATTGATGGAATTCCTGTAAATGGTGGGTTAAATGATATCAATACAGATGATATCACGTCCATAGATATATTAAAAGATGCATCCGCGACAGCGATTTACGGATCGCGGGGCGCAAATGGGGTGGTAATCGTGACGACCAAAAGAGGAACGAACGGACCCGCAGTAGTGAGTTATAATGCTTATGCCGCTATAGGGGCAATCAACCGTTATGTAGATGTAATGACAGGCCCCGAATTCGCGGCTTACAAAAGAGAGTCACGCAGAGCTGCGGGTACTTATGTGGATGGCGCACCTGGCGCAGAAAGCAGTATTTTTGAACCTGTAGAACTTGATGCTATTGCAAATGGAAGTACGACCGACTGGCAGGACCTGATGCTGAAAAATGAATTCAGACAAAACCATGAGCTGAACGTGAATGGAGGAACAGAAACAACGAGGTATTCTATCTCTCTGGGTTTCAATGATGATAAAGGGTATAATCCTACGCAGAGCTTCAAACGTTACAGCACGCGTATCAATATAGATCAGGATTTGGGCAAAAGGTTTAAGGTAGGGATTTCCATGCTGGGATCCTTTTCGCAGGCCAACACTGCCAATTCCTATAACAATACTCTAATTGCCAATCCGCTGGCTCAGCCTTATGACGCAAACGGGAACCTGATATTTCTGCCGACTATAGATGCGTTACTGCCGAATCCGCTTTCAGATCTTGTAGATGGTGCGGTGATCAGCAGAAACAAGCGTCTGAGATTATTGAGCAGCATTTATGGAGAAGCTAAAATTACAGATGACCTGACCTTCAGGATGAACTTTGGTCCGGATTTATCGGAAAGCAGATCAGGGAACTTTTTCAGTCCAAATACCACTTACAGGAATTTAAGACAATCAAGCGCCGGCGTGGAAGATGATTTCACGATGATTTATACCTGGGAAAATATCCTGACTTATAAAAAGACATTTGCCAGAAAGCACAGGATTGACCTGACGGGTTTATATAGTATTTCGTCTCAGACACGGGAAATTACAGGTTCTGCAGCAGAAGGATTGCCACTGGAGTCCTTCGAATATTATAACCTTGGGGCAGCGAAAACGATTACCAGTATCAATAGTTCTTATCAGAAATGGTCTATCCTTTCTTATATGGGACGTGCAAATTATTCATTTGATGACAGATACCTGGTTACTTTTACCATGAGGGCCGATGGTTCTTCCCGTTTTGGATCGGATAACAAGTGGGGGTATTTCCCTTCTGCTGCGCTGGCATGGAACATCACCAATGAAGGTTTCATGAAAAACGTAAAAGCGCTGAACAATCTGAAACTCCGCCTGAGTTATGGTAAAACGGGTAACACCGGTATTGATCCTTATCAGACGCAGGGACTGCTTGCACGAAGTCAGTATGATTTTGGCGGAACAGATGCATTTGGTTACCAGCTGTCTTCCTTAAGAAATAATGAACTGAGATGGGAATCTACTGCTTCATTAAATCTGGGTCTTGATTTCGCCTTGCTGAGTAACAGAATTTCAGGATCTATTGAGCTTTACCGATCTAAAACAAGCGACCTGCTGTTGCAAAAAGTTTTGCCTGCATCAGGAGGATTTGGTTCGGTGCTGCAAAATATTGGATCTACAGAAAACAGGGGTATTGAATTCACGATCTCTACGCAGAATATCGTCCCTAAAAATGAAAATGGCTTCTCCTGGAGCACAGACCTGAACCTGGCAGCGAGCAAAGAAAAGATCACCTCATTATCTCAGGGAAGATTAGATGATATCGGTAACCTCCGATTTATTGGTCAGCCGATCACAGCTTTCTATGATTATAAAAAGACCGGCATCTGGCAGCTGGGTGAAGAGGCACAGGCAGCACAATACTCCTCAGCAGTAGGGCAGGTGAAAGTGCAGGATACGGATGGTAATGGTAAAATAGATGCGAATGACAGGGTGATCTTGGGCACACAGCTGCCGGACCTGACGGGTGGAATCACAAACAGGTTCAGCTATAAGCGGTTCACTTTTTCCGCATTGGTAATTGCCAATTTTGGTAACCTTTTCTCCAGCCAGCTGTATACCTCATCGAATAATACCATGACCCTCCAGGGCAGGTATAATAACCTGAACGTCAATTACTGGACGCCGCAAAATCCCACAAATGATTTCCCGCGACCAAATTTTGCGAATTCGACACCATTATTTGCCAGCTCACTTCAGTATTTTGACGGCTCTTTCGTAAAGATCAAAAACCTGAGCCTGGCTTATCTTTTCGCACCGGAAATCGCAGAGAAGATTGCGGCTAAAAGCTTAAGAATCTACGCCAGTGTACAGGATCCCTTTGTGTTTGCACCTTATGTGCGTGATTACAGGGGAACTGACCCTGAAATTCCCGGCAGACCAGCGCTGGTAACTTATACAGTCGGACTCAATGTTTCCTTTTAACTTATAGCCATCCATGAGAAATATATATATCACAATCATCTTATCAGCAGGGGTATTGATTACATCCTGCAAAAAAGAACTCAATGAAGACAGTCGTAGTCAGGTGACAGACGAATACCTGAATACCCCGGACGGATTTCAGAGTGCTGTAAATGGTGCCTATAGTTTCCTGCGCACTTATTATGGAACCGAACTTGGCGGGAACCTCAGCATCAGCGGTACCGATGAGTATACTGCCGGAACATCGGCCGACCGGGATTATAACAGCTACAGTACAAATTTAAACCCTACAAAGCTGCATTTTACTACCGCCTGGAATAACTTTTATGCTGCAATCAATAACTGTAATGCGGTTATTGGCAGAGCTCCCGGGATCAGCGGTATTGACGAGACATTAAAAACAACCAGGGTTGCTGAAGCCCGTTTCCTGCGTGCTTATAATTACTTTATGCTGGTGCAGTTATATGGCGCTGTACATTTATCGCTTACAGAAACCCAGACGATTGTGACTACCGCATCCAGAACTCCTGTTGCGGAGATCTATAAGGTAATCCTTGAAGACCTGGACTTCGCAGTTGCAAACCTGCCTGTTGTGGCTTCCGATTATGGTCGTGCTACCAAACCCGCAGCAGAACATTTACTGGCAAAAGTATATTTAACGCGGGGTAGCCTGAACAATGACCAGGCCGATTTCCTGAAAGCGGCAGCACTGGCCAATGGCCTGATTACCAATTACTCCTTCAAACTTCTTGACGATTTTGCAGACGTATTTGCACAGGGAGCAGGAGAAAGAAACAGTGAGGTTATTTTTTCTGTTCAGTATAGTGGTAACGTGCTGACTAACAGTACGGGTAATCAGCTGCACCTGTTTTTTATATTTAATTATGATGCGCAGCCGGGAATGAAAAGGGATCTGGCTAACGGGCGACCATTCATTCGTTTTAAACCCACTTCCTATAACCTCAATACGGTCTACAACCATGAGATTGATGGCCGCTTTGACAAGACCTTCAAACGTGTATATTACTGTAATAATCCCGGCACTTATTCCATCAACGGTCATCAGGTGAATATGAGTGTTGGTGATACTGCTATTTATTTTCCTGACGTGGAACTTACTGCCGCAGAAATAGCAAAAAAAGACTATAACGTTTATCCACCGAGTAAAGTGACTGAAACAACTTATCCTACATTAACTAAATACCTCGATCCCCTAAGAACAGATGTAAGCGTAGAAGCGGGGAACCGTGATTTTATCCTGTTCAGGTTAGGAGAGACATACCTGATCGCAGCAGAAGCCTTACTAAAGGCAGGCAGACCCGATGAAGCGCTGGTATTTGTCAATACGCTACGGCGCAGGGCTGCCAGGACAGGAATTACTGCAGCAGCGACTGCGGCCAATAAAACCGCGATGGAAATTACTGCTGCCCAGCTGAATATCGATTTCATTCTGGATGAAAGAATGCGCGAGTTGAATGGGGAACACCAAAGATGGTTTGATCTGGTACGTACAAAACAATTGGTCAACAGGGTGAAATTATACAATTCGCTGGGTGCACCCAATATTAAAGATTTTCATATGCTGAGGCCGGTTCCTCAGTCGCAAATTGACAGGACAGATGGCGGAATTGCTGCTTTTCCGCAGAATCCGGGTTATTAATTATCTTTAGCAAAACCTGGTGATCAATGACGTTCCCTATACAGTTTGAGCTTTTTGGCAAGTTATACCATTGGCATTATATATTTGAAGTCCTTGCATTCTTCATCGGTGTAAGGGTATACTATTATTTAAAGAGAAACACCAATGATCCTATTTCTGATCTCAACAGACTTTGGATCATGCTGGGGGCAATGGCAGGCGCATTAATCGGTTCCAGGGTAGTGGCTATACTTGAAGAGCCGGAAAAACTGCAGCAGCTCAGTTTTATGATACTTTTTCAGAGTAAAACTATAGTCGGCGGACTGCTTGGGGGATTGTTTGGCGTGGAGGGCGTTAAAAAGCTGATAGGTGTACATATTGCATCGGGCGATCTCTACGTGGTTCCGATCATCATCGCGCTGTTTATCGGCAGGATAGGCTGTTTTTCTATGGGAATAGATGAACCTGTTTATGGACATGTGACGAACTTCTTTATGGGCATGGACCTCGGTGATGGATTGAAAAGGCATCCGGTCGCACTGTATGAAATGATCTATATGGTGCTGCTGCTGTTGTTATTTTATCTCATCAGGCAGAAAGACATGATAAATGGAGATCGTTTCAAACTGTTTATGGTCCTTTATTTTCTCTATCGCTTCCTGATCGAATTTATCAAACCTTATCATCCGTTATTTTTAACTTTTAGCAGTATACATTTATCTGCTTTGTTTATATTGTTGTATTATTATAGATTCATCATTAGATTATTTAAATCGCTGTAAGCTATGAAAACGAGAGATTATATCTATTACGATTATACGAAGAGCCTGTGTCCGGAATGTCTCGAATTATGCGATGCCAAAATAGTCTTTCAGGATGCAAAGGTATTTATGCTGAAATATTGCAGGACCCATGGCGACAGTAAGGTAATGATTGCGGATGATGTGGAATATTATAAGCAGATCAGGAATTTCAACAAACAGTCCGAAATGCCTTTAAAATTCAATTCTAAAGTTCATTATGGTTGTCCGTACGACTGTGGTTTATGTACAGATCATGAGCAGCATTCCTGTTTAACGATTATTGAAGTGACTGATCGTTGTAACCTGAGTTGCCCG
The DNA here is from genome assembly GCF_026239655.1 of Pedobacter sp. MR2016-24. Taxonomy (GTDB): domain Bacteria; phylum Bacteroidota; class Bacteroidia; order Sphingobacteriales; family Sphingobacteriaceae; genus Pedobacter. The sequence goes on from NZ_JAPIVO010000003.1 coordinate 76,180, forward strand.
ACTTGCTACGCGATGTCATCCCCCAATTATGGTCGCCACCGCAGTTTGGACGAAATCAATAGAATGATGGATGTGGTGGTCGCAAATGAAGGAGAACCGGATGTGATCCAGATTTCTGGCGGGGAACCTACGGTACACCCGGATTTCTTTAAGATACTCGACCTGGCTAAAACCAAGCCTATTAAACACCTGATGGTCAACACCAATGGGATCAGGATAGCAAAAGATATCAATTTTGTAGAAAAACTTGCTTCTTACATGCCTGATTTTGAGATCTATCTGCAGTTCGATAGCTTTAGTCCGGAGGTGCTGACGAAACTAAGAGGAGAGGACCTTACCGAAGTAAGAAAAAAAGCGCTGGAAAATTTAAATCAGTTTAATGTTTCTACCACATTGGTTGTAACCCTCCAGAAAGGATTGAATGACCATGAGATTGGTGATATCCTGGATTTTGCATTGAAACAGAAATGCGTAAGGGGAGTTACCTTTCAACCTACGCAGGTAGCTGGCAGGAATGATAACTATAGCGATCAGGCGGGCAGAATTACACTGACTGAGGTGCGCCGTAAAATTTATGAGCAGTATCCGCTGTTTACGCCTGAAGACCTGATTCCCGTACCTTGCAATCCGGATGCCTTATGTATGGCCTATGCGTTAAAACTGGATGATCAGGTCATTCCAATGACGCATCTGATCAATCCGGATGACCTGCTCAACAACTCCAAGAATACTATTGTATTTGAACATGATGAGCAATTGAAGCAGCATATGCTTAATCTTTTTAGTACTGGTGTTTCAGTGGATTGTGCGGAAGATACTTTTGGAGAGTTGATGTGCTGCCTGCCCAGGGTGCAATCAGATCACCTGAATTATAATAATCTTTTTCGCATTATCATTATGAATTTTATGGATCCGCTGGATTTCGACGTCAGAGCCGTAAAGAAATCATGTGTACACATCGTAAGTGATAAAATGAAGATCATTCCATTTGAAACGATGAATATCTTTTATCGCGACAATAAGATTGACAATATTAGGGCAAAACTGAATTTTACATTAGCTAAATAGATAATTATGGGATTGTTGTTTTACTGGTTCGCTGTAATCGCCGCTTTCTTCATCGGATTGATCTGGATTATTGTTGCTTCGATTAATGGAAAATCAACTAAACCGGGGTTGAAATTGATGATTGGTGCCGTGATTATGTTTGTAATCGGAGCCGGTGCCTGCGCGGTAATGCTGTCAGGCTTAAAGATAAACTGATTGATGTTATCGGGCAGACTTCCACTAAACCAGGGCTCAAAATGGTCGTTGGTGCTGTCATTATGTTCGTTATTGGTGCAGGGGCATGTGCCGTTTTACTGTCGGGATTGTAGTTGGTGTCTGTTAGACTATCACTGATTAATAGCGTACCCTAATTTCCCGTACAGCGATAATTCTTGTCTTTTCAACGATTCTTTTAACCTCTTCAACGGTTAACAAATGGCCCTTTGAGGTCTGGGAGCTAGATTTAGGTCGTTAAATAAAAACGACTTAAATAATATGATCATGGAAATCCAACAAACACCCGAAAATGCACTATCTCATTCAACAGTGACCGCTATCATCAATGCACCTTTAGAAAAAGTGGACATTGCGGACTGGCTTTTAAATTTGCCTGATGCAGAATATCAGCGTTGCTCTACCCAGCATATCGGTGCAGCGATAAGCACTACATTTGACGGTCAGCCGCTCTCCTTAAATGTAGAAACTATTGGTGATGCTTTGATGGTTCAGCATTATGTTGCCGATATTTATCGTCCGGATTATTGCCGTATGTTATCTATTTCCGATTCAATTACTAAGGCTGGCCGTACCAGGGTTCAGGTTTTGTGGGAACTCAAAGCAACCAGGATTGATGAAAGTACTACGCTTTATACCAATGAAATTCACGCGACAGCGACTCCTGAAATGTTCGGATTTCTCAAAGCGCACGGCATAAATCTACAAGACGCTGCGGCTGCGAGACAGGCTGCTTCTGATGCACACAACCATGAGGAAACACCTAATTTTGCAAAAAGCATTGAAAATAAAGCGTTGACAGGTAAATATAATGAGGCGTTTTAGAGATCAGCCGGTTATACTAGCTGATCTCTGTGTGGTGAGATTTTATTCAAAGCTTTAGTTGACCGAAAGTGGTGATATCGGGATTAGGTATCGGGATTAGCTCGTTACTCTCGCTGATCCCTGAGGGAGGAGGCTTCAATCAAAAATGCTGTCGCTGCGCTCCTGTCATTTTTTGTTTTAAAAATGCCTTGCACTGAAGAGTGCAGAACATTTTTTAAAACAAAAAATGCCACCCGAAAAGGGTAGCATTTTTGATTGGCGGAGAGTGGGGGATTCGAACCCGCGGACCCTGTTACAAGTCAACAGTTTTCAAGACTGCCGCAATCGACCACTCTGCCAACTCTCCGCCGCAAAAGTACGAACTCAGGTCGATTTTGCAAATACCAAAGCAAGTATTTTAACGGATTATGCCTTTAAACAGCATAACTCACAGATTATAAGCAAGAATAATTTTTTGAGGATATAATTTTATAGGTTAACAGACGGAATGGGCACAATTGAATATCATTATATAGCTTCCTTTTTGACAGATGCTAATATATTTAGTATATTAGCATCTGTCAAAACTAAATATTAGTTAAATTTGCAAACCCAACAGGCTGCACTATCTAGCCTATTCGGTGTCTGAACGCATTTAAAATGGAACAGTTAAGCTTTTTTAAAGAATCCGGACAAACTCCTGGTATACCCAAAGATATATTGGCGTATCATCCGGGGATATTCACCGATGCGGAAGCATACCTGCTTTTACAGCAGTTCATCAGTGAAACACCATGGCAGCAGAAAATTGTCAAAATGTATGATAAAGAGGTGATTACACCAAGATTAACGGCCTGGTATGCTGATGCAGATACCTATGATTACACCTCTCTGCGCAGGTCGGCACCTAATTTATGGACGCCGGAATTATTATCAATGAAAAGCAGGGTAGAGGAGGAGGCAGGTATCACATTCAACAGTGTGCTGCTGAATTACTACCGAAATGGAAATGATTCAGTGGCGTGGCACAGTGACAATGAAACTGCGCTGGGGAAATATCCTGTTATTGCATCTGTAAGTCTGGGACAAGTGAGGAACTTTGATATCCGCAACAAAAATGATCATCGGGAGAAATACGCGATCAGGCTGGAACATGGTTCGCTGATGATCATGAAAGGTGATTTACAGGCGAAATGGGATCATCGCATTGCGAAGTCCACGCGTATAATGAAAGAGCGTATAAATCTGACCTTCAGAACTGTGGTTTAACATCAATCTGGTCAATTACGGTTAAATTAATTAATATTTTATAATTATCTTTATGGAATATGATAAGTCTCCGTTCCTCAGGTAATAAGCTGCTACTGTGCTCAGGACTTTTCCTGTTTTGTGCTTGCAGCCAGGATAGAATCTATCGTGCAGAACAATTTAAGGTCAGCATTAATTTGAATGCTCTTCCCGAAAATTCAAAACCTGTATTCTCTCAGCGACACCTGAAAAGCAATAAACAGGAGTGGGTGGGGGGTATCCTGGGACACCATCAATTGCCGGAATGGAATGAGGTGTTGTATAAGGATACGGTGATCAGGATAGACCCTCAGGTTGAAGCGCCTTATGATGCCTGGTCGTCAGCCTATCCTTCCGCTGAGCGCTCGCAATTTGATTTCTACGATGTTACCTTTATCAATCCAGCCAAAACAAGTTTTATTGCGCGGATCTCCGGACCAAATAATGTTGGCAACAGGTATTATTTATTTACTGCGCAAGTTGCTGGTTTGAAAGTGTATAGTATAGACAGACCGGCAATTATAGAAGGCGACCGCGAATGGGAAAACCGCGGGATGCTCCGGATCGGGCCTGATCTGCTGATGGTTGATAATGACTATATTTTCAATCAGAAAACTGGTCAGGCTTTTGAAATAACGCGGCAGGGTAAAGATAGGATTCGCGGAGATTTTGCAGCGTTATCACCTGACCAGCAAACCGTAGCATTCACGACAAACCACTTACTGTATCAATGTCATTATCCCAGTGGTAAAATATATAGTGAAGCTATAGATGATCTTGATTTGGCTAAAAAAATGCGTAATCAGAATAAAACCTGGCCCTATGATTATTTCAGTTGGATTGCAGATGCGAATGGGCGAATGTTTCTGAAGAGCGAAGGCTCCACGAAAAAGATATCAGATGAAACCAATTGAAAAGTTAATACTCACCGTTTATGCTGTAATTGTTGTAGCTATCTATGTCGCAGGCATCCTTGCTTTCGAGATGTATACAAGCCGGGACTTGGCCCCGGTGTTTTGGTCCTGCCTTTTCCTTATTTTTCCGGTTTCAATCTATTACTGCGTCAGAATGACGAATGTGCAGGGTAAAATCTGGTACAGATATGCGGGGAATTTTATCATAAGTTATGCGGTGCTGATTTTCATCACTTATTTTTCCCTGATGAAAGTGGATCTGCTGGTCAGTTATCTGCTCAGGCCTTCCACAACGGTAACCATTCCAATTATATCGGTCAGGAAAAGTTATGTTAAAAAATCATTTGACCATACTAAGGTCACCGTGTTTTATGGCAGCAGGAATATAGAATTTGAAACCAGTCGCAGCAATTTCTTTTTACTGGAGCATAAAAAACAGATCAATTCGAACATCGGGGTATCCTATGGAGGAAACTATTATATCACTAATTTTGAGCATTCTTCAGCCGAAATGTGGGCAGCCAAAGAAGCTTATCTTAAAAACTGGTGGTCTAGAAACTGGTGGATCTGGGCGTTTTTTGCGCTGTTTATCCTTTCCGTAATCATATCGGCAAAATATTTTCCAAACGTAGGAAGGAAAGTGCGGAAGAAGCCCTTCTCACTGGCGCGTGCTGCGGTCATTTGGTTAGTCATTATGGCCGGCATCTTTTTAATAGCCATAGCTGGAATATACTTATATGGTCTTTATCATTTGATAAATAAAAATTGATCCGGAATAACTTAAATTTGTCCGGATCCCTTTTCCATCCCATCGCATGCAACATATACTGAGAGAACATATAGAAAAAATCATACCACTCAGTGATGAGGAATTTACTTTTGTAATGAGCCAGTTTACTCCCGGGAATTACAAAAAACATCAGTTCCTTTTTGAGGAGGCTGAAGATGTAAGATATACCTATTTCGTCGTATCCGGATTGTTAAAGCTGATCCACCTTGACGATACAGCAAAGGAACATATCGTTTCTTTTGCGATGGAGGACTGGTGGGAGAGTGATTTTCACGCTTTTTATACGCAAACTAAAGCCACGATGTCTTTACAGTGCCTTGAAGATACTGAAGTGTTTTGCCTTACACTGGAAGGTTATCAGAATCTGTGTACAAAACTCCAAAAGATGGAACGTTTTTTCCTGGAGAAAGCAACAGGCGGGCATATCGGTTCACAGCGCCGCATTTTATCTTTTTTAACGTCTAATGCAAAGGAACGTTACGAGCAATTGATCAAAAGATATCCTTCACTGTATCAACGTGTGCCTAAAACTCAGCTCGCTTCTTATCTGGGCGTTTCACGGGAGACCTTGAGCAGGCTCTGGAGCTCTTCTTAAATATATATCGATCGGTAGCCATTTTTTAATAGTGAGCTTTGTCACACAAAATAAATACCGGTCATACGCATCTTTGATTCATCAATTTATTAATCCTTATGCCTTAAATGGCTTATAAAGAGAATCAACGATGGAAAAAAAAGTAATCAATCCCTGGAAATGGCAGGATCAGCGTAGTTACGTACAGGCAGTAGAAGTTACACAGGTAGCCGGTACACTATATTGTGCCGGACAAACCGCAATCAGTGCAGCAGGTGTATCCAGCAATGCTGATATGAAAACCCAGTTACTGGAAGCAATACAAAATCTTGAACAGGTAATCAGTGAGGCTGGTTACGAGTGCAAAAACATTGTACGCCTGAATGTGTATACTACCTCCTCAGCAGAACTCTGGCCGTGTTTCCATATTTTCCAGGACTGGATAGCCAAACATGGCATTCAACAGGCAACTACCTTATTGGAAGTAAGGGTCCTGTTTGAAACGCTGAAAGTTGAACTGGAAGCAACCGTTGTTAGATAATACGGCCAAAATGCCAAAGAATTCCTGAAGGGTCAATCACAAAACACTCTTCGCCCCAAACTTCCTTTTTAACAGGAAGCACCCTCACATCTGCATACTTCTGATCCAGCTGAAGTCCCTGCAGATGTTCAAAAAATTCGTATGCATCATCTACAAACATGAAAAGCATAGTGTTTTCTATCCAGTCTTTTACATATGCCCGTTGCAGATAAAAAGCAGTGGCCCCAAGCTCAAAGAGTGAGAGATGATGGTCAATTACTGATTCTTTAAATCCCAGATCAGTGTAAAAAGATCTCGATACATCAAAATCTTTGGATCCGATAAAAGGCCGTAATGATTTAGCAGGTAGATTCATATCTAAATAACAATTCCCCTAAAAATAGTAAAATACGATTCAAAAAATAGCTATTATTCAGGTTATGTTACAGCCATCACAAAAAAATAATTTTTTAACCTGTGATTTTTTCTTATTAGTGATACTAATAGCGCAATAACATTTTATTTTAGGGAGAAATTCATTTTGGAAAAAAAAGACACATTCATAAAAGCCATACAGGAAAACGAAAGACTGATTTTCAAAGTCGCTTCTTTTTACACCGACTCCAAAGATGACAGAGATGACCTGGTGCAGGATATCATTTATAACTTATGGAAATCATTTGATACTTTTCAGCAACGCTCCAGTTTTAGCACCTGGATGTATCGGGTGGCCATGAATGTGGCCATTCTCCACTTAAAACAGCGAAAGAGAAAAGTACCGGCTGTGCCAATTGACCTGGGTGCCTTAAATTTTGCAGAAACAGGTTTTGATGGCAATGAGGAAAAACTACAGGTATTAAGGAAGTTGATGAATGACCTGAATTTATTTGATAAGGGTATTTTAATGCTGTACCTGGAAGATAAAAGTCACACCGAAATAGCGGAAATTATTGGTATTTCAAAAAGCAATGTGGGTACCAAACTATCCAGAATAAAACAAAAATTAAGACAACAGGTAAATAATCAAAATCAAAAAACAGCATGGAACTAGACGAATTGAAAAGTAACTGGGAAAATAGCAATAACAGACCCGCAAATCAAAACAGCTTAACTGCTAAAATGATTGATCAGATGATACAAACAAAATACGACGCAAAGCTTAACAAAATAAGGTATCCGGAGATAGGCGGTGGATTGGTTTGTGCAATCGCAATCGTTTTTATAGCCTGTAATTTTAATCAACTGGATACAGCCGTGACCAGATCTACGGGCGCAATTGCGATCCTGCTGTTAATCTTATTACCCATACTGAGCTTTTTAAGCTTGTCGAAGTTAAATTTTGAATCTGCTGTAAGTGAATCCCATGTACAAGTTTTACAGCAATTTGCCATTGACCGGTTGCGTTTTCAGCGCTATCAGAAAATGAATGTAACGCTTTGTTATTTACTGATGGTTGCAATCATCATCCTGTTGCCAAAGTTCTTTTATGGGAAAGATCTTGTGATCAATAAGGCATTCTGGACTTTTGCATTCTCCTTTGGATATATTTTTCTGCTGGTTTTTTCCAGGCTGATGAGCCGGTATTATGGCAGATCTTTAAATCAGGCTGAAGAATTAATCAGGGAAATCAAAGAGACAACAGCTAATTCCTGATTATTAAAAGGGGAAGCAGGACTGTTGCTGGTCATTTTTATGGCAGATGATTATCAACAGTCCTGCTTTCCCTGTTCTTTTTAATATAGTTCTCCAAAAATTCTGTGGGTGTCAGTTGAAATTGCGTGAAAAAACATTTGGAGAAATAGGAGTGGGAGCTGAAGCCAACCATATAGCCGATTTCGGAAATGTTGTATTCCTGTTGTACCAGCAATCTGGCAGCAGCTTTTAACCGGATTAAGCGCACAAACTCGTTGGGTACATGTCCTGTTTTAGCCTTTATCTTTTTATATAAACTTGATCTGCTCAATCCCAGTTCTTTGCCTAGATCTTCTACCGATAACTGGGGATCCGAAATCCTATCCTCAATTATTTTAGTGATTTTATCCAAAAATTTTTTCTCGCCGCCACCGGCGGTTAAAATGTCCACTCCCTCAAATGGATTTTGCGCAAAACGTTGTTTTAAATTATGCTGAAGCTCGAGTAAGTTTTTAATTACGAGCGACAATTGCTTCCATTTAAAGGGTTTGGCAATGTAGGCATCAGCGCCACTTTCCAGCCCTAATATTTCCGATTCGGTATTTGTTTTTGCTGTCAGCAGTACTACAGGCAAATGGCTGTAATTGATATCTCCTTTGATAGCCTTACACAGTGTGATTCCATCCATCACGGGCATCATTACATCCGATATCACCATGTCAATCTGGTGTTTATCTAACTGTTTTAACGCTTCAGCACCATTTTTTGCCTTGATGATGCGATATCCCTCAGCTACAAAACTCTGAGACAGGAATTTCAGGAGCGAAACGTCGTCTTCTACCAGTAAAACTGTCTGTAATCCTTCCGCATCATCGATGGGTTCAAAACCATCGGTAACAATTTCTTCGTCTTTAATATATGGAATCAGGACTGTAAATATGGTTTTTACACCTTCCTCACTTTCTACCAGGAGTTGTCCGCCATGCTTTTCAGTCAAAGATTTGGCAAGCGCCAGGCCAATTCCTGTTCCACCCAAATTGCTATATTGATGCTCTTCGGTGGCCACTTTAAAGAACTTTTTAAATATAGAATCGAGTTGATTTTCAGGTATGCCTATACCGTCATCTTCCACACTGACAGAGAGCATCTCGGTACCTTCGGCGTTGGTATAAATGTCATTGATCCTGATTTGTATGCTGTGCCGCGCAAACTTAACGGCATTGATCAGCAGATTGCTCATGATTTTCATCAAGGCTTCAGGATCGGCATACACCGCTAGTTTTTTAATTTCTGTAACCAGCGTAAATGCTAATTCTTTCTTTTCTGATATGGGAACAAACCTGTTCTTTATACTGTTGATCAGGTAAATCAATTCAATTTTTTCCAGGTGGATTTCAAAAATATCACTTTCTATTCTCCTGAAGTCGAGTAACTGATTGACCAGGGTCAGCAGGCGATCTGCATTTTCATCCATCACCTGCAGCTGATCATGACTTTCGGGGTCGCCTGCTTTTTTCATCATCAGTCTCTCCAGGGGAGCGATGATCAGCGACAGCGGTGTACGTATCTCATGTGCCATCGCACTGAAAAACTCTATTTTTTGCTTGTAAAATTCCTGTTCGCTTTTGTTTTTTAACCTTTCCAGCTTCATTTCGTTGCGTTTACGCTGCTTATCGGCAGCGTATCGCCTAAGCAAAGTGGCTATGGTTATAAAAAGAATCAGATAAAGAATATAGGCAAAGGTAGTCCGGTAAAATGGTGGCAGAATTTTAATCCGGAGGGATGAAATGCTTTCGGGATTTAACCCTGGGCCATCACTTTCCCGTACTTTGAAAATATAATCTCCAGCTGGCAGGTTTGTATAAGTTGCTTTTCTCTGACTCCCCACATTATTCCAGTTTTTATCAAATCCTTCCATTTTGAAAGCATACTGAACTTTATTGGGTGCAACAAAACTTAGCGCGGCATATTCAATACTCAGTACAGATTCATTAGCGCTCAATACTAATTCTTTAGAATAGTTGATGGCTTTTTTTAAAGGACTACGCTCGTCGTTAACCGCCAGATCTTTATTGAACAGCTGAAAGTTCGTAAAGGAAATTGGAGAACCGGTGATTTTAGCTTGTACCTGATCAGGGAAAAATGTGTTAAAACCATTAATGCCTCCGAAGTACATCTTGCCCGACGCAGTTTTATAAAACGCTTTATAATTGTATTGCTGACTTTGCAAATTATCCCACTTACCAAAACTCCTGGTCTGCCTGGATTGGGGATCAAGTTCAAAAATACCACTGTTGGTAGAAAACCATAATTTACCGGCATCATCTTTAATGATGCCATAGATCACGGCACTTTTACCTAAGCTGCCTTCGTCATAAACCTTGATGTTGCCGGTCTTCTTGTTCAGCACATTGAGTCCGCCGCCATCTGTACCGAGCCATAAATTGCCCCTTTCATCATCCAGTATACAGATAATCTTGTTAGAACTGAGTGATCCGGATTGTTTACTGTAAGCATATTGGGTGAGCCGATTGTTCTTGTCCATCCTGATCAGCCCATTGTCGTAGGTCGCAATCCACAGGATATGATCCTTATCCTGGTAGACCTGGTAAATGCAGCTCTTATCCAGATTTTTACCTTTTATTCTGATAAAATTATTCTGCTCCGGCTGATACAAATTCAGTCCGGCAATGGTGGAAACCCAAATCCTGCCTTGGCGGTCCTCATCTATAGCGTAAACGCTGTTATTGCTTAAGGTGTTGCTATTGGCAGGATCACTGGTAAAACGCGTTATTTTCCCTGTCTTCGGATGAAGTATATTAATTCCGCCCGTATACATACCCACCCAGATATTACCGTTCTTATCTTTGTATAGCGCATGAATATTGTGATAAGACAGGCTGTCCTGGTTGGATGAAAAGGGATATTTTTTGAAAGTTTTATCCCGGGAATTGAAATAGTTTAAGCCGCCATCTTCGGTACCTACCCACATATTGCCCGGTTTATCTTCCAGAAAAGCACTTACTGCATTGCCTGATAAAGAATTTTGGACTCCGGAAGGATAGTAATAGTCAAAACTCAGACTATTCTGATGATAATAATTCAATCCGCCGAAATAGGTGCCCAGCCAGATCCCCCCTTCCTTATCTTTGAAAATGCTGTACACCGCATCATCATTTATACTGAAAGGATCGTTATTTTTATTCTGGTAGACTGTAAAACGATCTGTTTTAAGGTCCAGGATATTCAGACCCTTTTCTGTTGCCAGATATAAAAATCCTGGTCGCGGCTCACGGATTGCCCTGACAATATTATCGCTGATAGCGTTGCCGGCCGACTTGCGGTAGACTTTAAACGAAGCTGATTGTCTGAGCCAGACATTGAGTCCCCCGGCCATCGTTGCGATCCAGATATTCCCGTTGCCGTCTTCATGTAAATCTGCTATCACATTACTGGATAAACCTCCTTTGCCGGCTTTATATACCTGCATGCTTTTTTGAGCAGCATCATATACATTAATACCTTGTCCGTAAGTGCCTACCCAGATTTTTCCTGTACGATCCTGCAATAAAGTAGTGACTTCATTTGAGGAGATGCTGATCTTAGATGCAGTAGAGAAATTACTCAACTTATTCGTCTTCGGCTGATAGACAAAAATCCCGTTTTCTTTCGTAGCGATCCATATTTCACCAGAGGCTACTTTAATAATATCATTGATAAACAGCTTTTTAAGCGGAGCGAAAAGCTTAAATTTTTCTGTCTCCAGATCAAAAGTATAGATACCTTCTTCCGTACCGATCCAAAAGGTAGTTGCGTTGTACTTGAATATTTTCCTGATAAAATTATTACCAATACTGCCGGCAACATCCTTCTGATGTTGAAAAGACTTAAAGCTGTAACCGTCAAATCTACTCAGGCCATATTTGGTACCGAACCACATATATCCCTGAGCGTCCTGCTCGATATCCCAGACGGTATTGGCGCACAAACCATCCGTAACCGTATAATGCCTAAAAAAGATATGCTGTCCAAAAGTTGAACTGCTTAGCCAAAATGTAAAAAACAATAACAGGGCTAACGCCCTGTTAAACTTTCTGGTATTCATAATTTCTTAGGAAAAGGGAAACGAATATAACTATCCTGCTATCAATTATTTTATATTATTTATCTTTTTGATCAGCTCCACTTCATCAGCTTTATAGGGCGTACCATCCTTGTGAAATATATCATGGAACCATTCCTTTGGTTCTGCTCCGTTAGGAAGAGGGGTGTCCCAGGCATATTTGGTATTTGATTTACCGTCGACTAAACCCCAGTTGATTGCACCAATGTTCTCCTTTTTCAACATCGGAAGGATGTTTTCAAACCGGCTATTCCTGGTTCTGGCCATATACTCTGTACAAATCATTGGTCGCCCGTGAGATTTTAACAGATCAATAGTTCTTTGATGCCATTGCGGTTCCTCATAATCATGATAAGTGATTACATCAGAATTCAGCGCCTGAAAAGCGTTCAGTTCTTCATAATCCCATGCCCAGATGCCCGCACTGATCGGCTGTGAAGGATCTACCGCTCTTGCCCAGCTAAAAACACTTTTCAGCAAGGGCAAAGAACTTGTCAGTTTGCCTGAATTGCCCGGTTCATTGTATAAATCCCATAACAAAATGCGCTGATCGTTTTTGAAATGTGTCAGTACATCCTTAACATATTTTTCCAGTGCCGGAAAGTTGGCCTCCTCCTTGGAATTCGGATCACCCGGATCCTGCAGCCAGCCGGAATTATGGATACCAGGTTTTGGCGCCGGCTGTTTGCCAATTTTGCCCTGCTTGTTCCAGCAGTCGTCAAAAAACACGAAGATCGTTTTGATATGGTGTTTGTCGGCAATGGCCAGGTATTTATCCATCCTGTTTTTGAAACCTTTCTGGTCCTGCAGCCAGGCCAGACTATGTAAATACACCCGCATGGTGTTGAAGCCAATTCCTTCTGCCCAGCCCAATTCCTTGTCTATCGTAGCCGTATCAAAAGTAGCAGCCTGCCACATTTCCAGCTGATTAATTGCCGTGCTTGGCAAAAAATCAGCGCCTGTCATCCAGGCTTGTTTTTTGTACCATTCGTTTGCTTTTTCTATTGACCACACCTTAGCGGGAGTTGCGTTTTGCGCGTGAACCGCTGTAGAAAATAATAAGCCCAGCAGCAGCACATAATTAAAATACGTCTTTTTCATTTGATTCTAGTTAAATATAATTAGTTTTTCTTTGATGGGAGGGATAACCTTTGATCAGTTTTTACTGGTAAACCAAAATTTGGTGTTCCATCCTGATTCCAGGAAAATCTCTGTGCCCGGGGTGAGCGGAATCCGCCACAACCCTGACCAGGCGCTGAATTTGCATGATATAAAATCCAATCTTCTTTGCCATCCGGAGATTTAAAGAACGAGTTATGCCCGGGGGCGTAAACGCCATTTTCTGGCGATTGCTTAAAGACAGGCTGTTTGTTCTTTACCCATGATTTTTGTGCCAATAGGTTATCACCTTTTAAGGTCAGCATACCCAGTGCATAAAAATCCGTCCAGCAGCCACTTGCAGAATAAATCAAAAAAACTTTGTCCTTATTCATTAAGATCTGCGGACCTTCATTTACATCTACATGCGGTGGGTTATTCGGATCATTTAAATCGCCGTGTTTTTCCCAGTCAAACAGCGGGCTTGATATTTTATAGCGCTTTCCGCTGATGGTCCATGGATTTTTCATCTTCGCAATGAATATTTCCTGCCTGCGGTTTACATCACCTTCCCAGCCCGCCCAAATCATATACAATTGGTTTTTATAGCGAAAAACTGAACCATCAATGGCCCATTTATCTGTCGCATCTCCAACCTTTCCTTTGAAGACCCAATTTCCCTGCATCGGGTCTTTATTTGCATTTTCCAGCACATACATCCGGTGGGTACTGTTATTGCCATTATCAGCCGCAAAATAAACATACCATTTCCCATTGATGGTATGTATTTCCGGCGCCCATAGTTCTTTTGACCAGGCTTTGCCACCGGGTGGGATAAATATGGTTTTCCGTTCTGCTGTTTTTAACTCTGCCAGGTTCTTCGTTTTCCATAGTACCAGACTATCCTGAATGGTATGCATGTAATAATAGTAACCATCCTTATAAATACTCCAGGGATCTGCTCCGGAAGGCAAAAGAGGATTGCTAAAAGTTTGTGCTTTACCTGAACCTGCGAACACAAAAGTAAGTAGCAGGACTATTTTAAAAAACTTCAAATTTTTAATCATATTATAAATCTCCTGATGGTTTAGTGATTTGTAATCCTGCGGCAACAGGTGTTCCGAGGTCAGGGCTGCCATCAGCCTTGAAGCCGAATTTTTGCATCCTGATATTTCTCCGGTCTGCACAACCCTGATTGGTGCCGGAATTTGCATGGTAAATGATCCAGTTCTCTTTGCCATCAGGCGATTTAAAAAATGAATTGTGACCTGGTCCGTATGCATTATTTTGAGGGTTTTTGCTGAAGATAGGGTCAGCTGCTTTTGTCCAGTCCGCTTTCACCAAAGGATTGCCGCCTTCTTTTAAGTTCAGCATTCCCAGGCCATAGTCGTCTGTACCACAGAAACTGGCCGAATACACTAAGAAAGTTTTACTTCCATTAGCAATCACTTCAGGACCTTCGTTTACGCCAAAACCATTTTTCTCCCAGTTAAACTCTGGTGTACTCAGCATTGTCGCTGTCGCTTCCAGAGTATATGGATTGGTCATTTTTGAGATATAGATATTTTGGGTGAGGTTAATATTTGTTTTATCCGGGCGACCGCACCAAACGAAGTACCTGTTTCCATTGTATTCCATCACTGTGCCGTCAATTGCCCAGAAGTCTGCCCCGGCACTGGATATCTTACCTTTTTCTACCCAGGTGCCCGTCATCGGATCGGCACTGCTGTTCTCCAAAACCCAGGTACGCTGGTTGATATCATTACCATCACCGGCAGTATAATAGATGTACCATTTTCCATCAATAAAGAACATTTCCGGTGCCCATACATTGCTGGAATTCGCAGTTCCCGGAGACGGAGTGTAAACAGTTTTGGGAGTGGCAGCAGCAAGTTTCGACATCGACTTAGTGGACCATAAATTAATGCTGGTCCCATTGGTCTGCATATAATAATAAGTTCCGTCCTTCTGGAATACCGAAGGATCAGCCCCGTTCATCAGTGGATTGCTGAACGTAGGGCTTGAAGGAATTGTGGTGTCAATGGGAGGGAAGTATGGTTTACCGCAGGACAACAATACGGTGATACCCGTGCTGACCGCGAGAGTGGCAATGAATATCGATTTTCTGAGTACTGAATTAGTCTTCATAATTTATAAGTATAAAAAGGGAGATGATGGAAATAGCTGTCATCTCCCTGCATGGATTAATAGTTTGGATTTTGTCTTAAGTTTGGATTTAAATCAATATCGCGCTGCGGGATAGGATATAACTCATGTTTACCAACAACGAAGTTTGCAAAATCCGCATCCCTGTTCGCCAGCGCTTTACTCAGGTCGCCCCATCTCAACAAATCTGCCCAGCGCCAGCCTTCGCCCGCTAATTCGGTCAGACGTTCGTGTTTCAACTGTGTTAGAAATGCTGCCTGAGATAAACCTGGTTTGGCAAGGGTTAAAGTTGCCAGGCCTGCTCTTTGTCTTACCCTGTCAACCAAAGGATAAGCCTCTGCTGTTCTGCCCAGCCCATTTAAACATTCTGCATACATCAACAATACATCTGCATAACGGATCAGCCGATAGTTATTTGGTGATCTGAAACCCTCCTCATTTTTCCAGTGGTCATTCAACAGCTTTCTAAACCATACACCATTTGCATTTGGTCCATCGCCATACCTGTTTGCAAACGTTTGCCCATACACCATTGTAGCAGTGGGGCCCGCCGGATCGGCATTGTTAAAAATGAAAGAGGCTGCCAGTCTCGGATCCTGTGCTCCGCCCACTGTAGTTTCCTGTAAAAACTCGTCAACTACCCATCTTCTTGCCGCACCATCACTGAAGCCTACACCCGGAGGCGCAAAAAATTGAGAGATTGAAGTGCCTGAATTGCTTACCCTGCTTTCATCCACATCGTCATCAGTACTTTCGGCAGGATTTTCACTAAACTGCACCTCAAATACCGATTCCTCATTATTTTCTCTCGTAATGATGAAGTTATCACGATAATTGGTGGTCAGTTTGTAGATGCCATTACCCGGACCTGTCACTAACCAGCTGAATGCATCCAGCGCTTGCTGATACTGTTTTTGCTGAAGGTAAGTTTTACCCAGAAGTGCATAACAGGCACCTTTGGTCGCCCTTCCTAAATCATTGCCCGTGTAAGCCACAGGCAAATCTATCAGTGCTTCATTTAAATCTTTAGCCACCTGTGCGTAAGCCTCTGCCGTTGTTGCATTTGGCGGGGTATCCAGCGGCTGCGAAGGCTGAAGCATTAATGGTGGATTACCAAAATATAAAGTCAGATTGAAGTAATACAATGCCCTTAAAAATTTGGCTTCTGCAATAAGTCTGCTTTTCAGCGCAGCATCCATCTCAATTTTCGGCACATTTGCAATCACCTGATTGGCTCTGGATACACCTACGTACAATGTTTCCCAGGTTAACGATGTTAATCCGTCATTATAATCTGTTTGGTTGAAGCGCATCAGGTTATTAAGGCCGCCGTCTCCTCCAGAACCGAAACCTTCATCAGATTTCAAAATACCATGGTAAAACATCCACCGCGAATACAGCGATGCTGTACGGTGGAATGTGCTATAAATTGCATTGACTCCCTTTACGGCATCATCAGATGTTTTCCAAAAACTAGCGATGGTCGGACTATTAGGGTTGACAGCATCGAAATCCCGCTTACATGCTGATACAACGACAAAGCCAAGTAAAATTGTAATAATATATCTTTTCATATTTTGATGATTAAAAACCTACACTTAGACCAAATGAAATAATACGTGAGGCTGGATAATTGCCATTGTCTACCCCCGGTTCGAGGTTTACATTGGCGCCAACCACATCGGGATCCAGTCCTTTATATTTGGTGATGGTGAATAAATTTTGTGCACTTACATATACACGCGCATTGCCAACGCTCGCTTTTGATAACCATTTGGAAGGCAGGCTGTAGCCCAGTTCCACATTTCTTAACCTTAAAAACGAACCATCCTCTATCCATCTGTCGCTGTCTCCCCTGGCATTGGAATTAATCCCTCTGTCAGGAGAAGATAAATAGCCCAGTCTTGGAAATTCAGTGTCTGTGTTTGTGGGTGTCCAGGGATTGATTTCCTTTCTGTAATTGGCATCCCCGTAACTATCTAATTCGCGCAACACATCATTATATAGTTTTTGTCCGAATGACCCATACAACTGAACAGAAAGGGTTACATTATTGTAGCTCGAATTGAACTGCAGTCCTGTGGTGAATTTAGGGAAAGGCGATCCTGCATAAGTTCTGTCGAACTCATTGATATCGTCGTTCGTACCTCTGTCAGACAGGTTCTTGTACCTGATGTCTCCTGGTTTTGCATAAGCTGCCTGTGCCTTATGTGCGTCAATCTCTGCCTGATTCTGGAAAATTCCGTCAGTTGTCAGCACATAATATTCACCTATGGAACGACCAACCTGCGTTCTGGTGTTTCCGGATTGAATATAAGTCCGCTGTAATCCTGTGGCGAGATCAACGCCCAGATTACCCAACTCCAGCACCTTGTTTCTGATCACGCTCAGGTTTGCCGCAACATCCCATTTAAACTTGCCGCTCGCAGCAGGTTTATAACCTAAAGCAATTTCAAAACCTTTGTTCTCTATTGATCCGATGTTCACGATAGGGTCACCCTGCAGATTGCCGAGGTACTGCGGTAGGGGTTGTCCAACCAATACATCGCTGGATACAGACCTGAATACATCAATTGCAGCCGTGAAGCGATTATTGAACATTGCAGCATCCAGACCGATGTTGGTTACTTTTTTCTTTTCCCATCTCAGGTCTTCAAATGCAAGCTTGGCTTGTGTGGCACCGGCATATACCTGCTGACCAGGTCCGAAAACGGCCAATGGTGCCTGGTTTAAGAAGCCTGTAAACTGATAAGCCGCCAAAGTGTTTACACCCAATACGCCATATGAACCACGAAGTTTTAAATCTGAAATCCAATCAACTTTGAAAAAATCCTCCTTAGAAATTCTCCATCCTAATGCCGCCGAAGGGAAATACCCTGTTCTGTACTTAGGAGAGAAGCGGGAATCCTTATCCGCCCTGAAAGTAAAAGTTGCCAGGTATTTATCATTATAAGTATAATTTACACGGCCCAGATAAGAGTTTAATAAAAATCTGGTGAGGCTTCCTGACGAAGATCTGTCTCCGCTGATGCCACTGGTCGAGTTGAGTGTAGTGAAATAATTACCCCCAAACTGAGCTAATTTCAATCCGCTACCCAGGGTATTGTCAATCTGCGTGGTTTGTTCCGTATAACCCACCACTCCATTGATACTGTGTTTATTAAAGGTACGGTTGAAGTTCACCGTATGTTCCAGCAGATAATTCAGAAACTGGTTACGGTTATCCGTCAGCCTGCTAAAATCAGGCGATTGACCCTGGTACCATGATCCGTCCCTTCTGATTGATTTATTCTTATCGAAGCTTGTTTCCAGACCCACATTGAACTTATAATTTAAGCCTTCAATGATCTTAAAGTCAACAAACGCATTACCGATGATCTTAGCATAGTTCGACTTTGACGAAGTGATATTAGCTATGGCCACCTGATTACGGGAAAATGTATTGATATTTCCATTTTGTCCATAACCCCATCCACCCGGATTACCGGCACTGATCAGGCTGTTGCTTTGCACCGGGATTATCGGAGCACTGGTCCACATGTCATACCATGGATTGCCTTCAGCAAAACCACCCTGGAAAGGTGCCTGTGCAGTTGAAGAAGATATCGCAATGTTTTCCCCAAATTTAAATCGTCCTTTTGTGGCTTCTGTGTTGATCCGCATAGAGAAGCGTTCGAAGCTTCTGCCAATCAAAGTTCCCTCGTCCCTGAAATATCCTGCGGAAACCAGGTAATTAGAGTTATTTCCACCACCGGAGATGCTGGCATTATAATCCTGTACAGATCCTGTTCTGAGTAATTCATCGCCCCAGTTGGTATCTACACTACCGTTATAGCCAACAACTCCCGGCTGCATCGCCAGACCTGAGGCGAGATAAGCACGCGCATTGGTTGCTGCATATTCAGGACCATTCATCATTTCATACCTTTTGGGTATGGTGGCAATACTGTATCTGGAACTTGCTGAGATCTTGGCAGGACCTGATTTTCCTTTTCTCGTGGTGATGATCACCACACCGTTACCCGCTCTGGATCCGTAAATTGCTGCTGCGGACGCATCTTTCAACACCTGAATGCTCTCGATGTCATTCGGGCTTACTGTAGTATTGGGATCAGCAAACATACCATCTATCACATATAATGGATTGGCATTCCCAAAAGTAGCCAGTCCCCGGATATTCACTACCGCTTCCTGTCCCGGAGCACCACCATTTCTGACCGTCACACCAGGTGTCTGGCCTTGTAAGGCTTCTGGTAATGATCTCGCAACTAATCTGTCCGTATTGGTGGTGTTGATCAGGCCTGTTGCACCAGTCAAATCCCGTCTGCGAACAGTCTGGTAACCAATTACCACCACTTCGTTCAGTGCGGTGTTCGACTCTTCCAATGTTACATTAATGACAGTTGTGCCATTTACGGCCGATTCTTTAGTGGTGAAACCTATAATGGTAAATATTAGGGTAGCGTTTTCCGGAGCGGAAATACTGTACCTCCCGTCTACGTTGGTCGTGACAACTTTGGTCGTTCCTTTAATACTTACGGAAACACCCGGAAGGGTTTCTCCCGTGGCAGATTTGACAACACCGGTCACTACAATGTCGGCTTGTTGCCGGTAATGTTTAAGGGTTTTGTTTTCGGTAGCGCGCCCATCATATGCCGGCAGGATGAAGGCTAATACGAGCGGCATAAATAGGAATTTCTTCAAATTTATGACGCGATGAATCCGAATTACACAGAGTAAAATTTCTTGTTTCATAATTGATTTACATTTGGTTGGTTAGAATAAATAGTAAAAGTGTACGCCGGGGAATAGCGTATGGAGACGTTTAGGTTACCCTTTTCATGTTTCTTTTTTGTTTAATGTCTGGTTAGTTCCTGCCATCACATTGCTGTTAATGGTTAAGGCAAATTTGGCTAAATCAATGCAGCCCGGATATAAAAATTGAAGCTAAAACTGTAAGAATTGTGGACATGCGTAAAATCGTTGATTGATACAATGGTTGATTGCCAGTGTTTTAATAAAATCGCAACACCAGGCAGCACTGATAGTTTTAAATAGGGAATAAAATATATGGTGATTTGAATTGACGGTTTAATTGCAGTAGGTGCTTAAATAAATAGGAGGTATAATTCTTTTTTCTGCTTTAGCGAAGGAATGTTTACATAGCAAATGGTCTGGGTTATTTTCGTTGATGATGAATAAATCTGGTTGTATATTTTAATCGACATTCTTATATTTAAAGCATTAACAAAGGGCTATTAGTATGAAATATAACCTAATCTTATTATTCATGTTGTCATCAATTCATTCATGGGCGCAGACAATTTGTCGAACTGATATTATGAATAATGAAAAGATTATTTCCGCAGACAGAACTCAACAGTTCATTAGCTATAACTTTTCCGATCTTTGGCTCAAGACGAATAATGAACTTGTTTACGGAATAATCGGCGATGAACATCAAAGGATCTTAATCAAAATCTTAACGGCTCTTAAGAACCCCAATAATCCAAAGGAATATCTAATAACAGGCAAATCTAGTGTGAAGGAAAATGTTTGTACCTTTAAAGGGAAGATTACAATTGGCAATATAAAAGAATCCAAAAGAAACAATTTTGGTATAAATGACGAATTTAAAGGCGAGTCAAAAACTCAGGGAATTTTAACTGCCAAATATGAGTTTTTTGAGGATAAAAACGAAAAACATGCCGGTACCTTTTACGGCGTAGTCAAGACAAAGTGGTATCTGGATAACAGCAATATAATAGTCTATGATGATATAGATATTACTTCGGATGGTTATTTTAATAACGCCTTTGTAGGATTATGGAAGATATATGAAGGAAAGGTTATTAAAAAATGTAACTGGGCAGATTACCGTGTTCCAAGCTCAAATTGTGACTTTGATATCGGTGCTGAACATTTTAATGTCTCGAAAAAATACTGGAGGAATGGTTGGTTGGATGTTGCTTTAAAAAATAAAATGCAAGATCCTGTAATTATTGAGAATAAAGGAGCCGCAATTAATTTTTGGTGGTTATAGCTTGATGTTTAAGTAAGGGATCTAAATTTCTCCAATGATTACCAAAAGATTTTGGGCTGAACGGTGATCATCATCTGTATTTGCAAGCTTCAAAAAGGCACGTGCCATGTGAATAGATTTTTCGACTATTTCTCCATCTAAATAGATTTTAGCCAAGAAATAGTTTGCCTCGTCGATGTCGTATTGGCAATTTGCTGCTGTCGGTACATCATTTGAGATATTATTTAATAGTTCAAATGACATACCGACATTCTTTTCTGTTCCAATACCAAAATAATAGCAAATGGTTAAAGACAATGAACAAGAATTATCAAGGCGCGGTGCAACCTGATAAAGCTCAAATGCTTTTTTACAATCTTGCTGATCTCTATACAGCGTAGCCAGATTATTTGCAGCTAAACCCTGACCATTATTAATTCCTTTTTTATAAAGTTCAATTGCTAATTCTAAATTTGTTTACAATAAATTCCTTCACTTAAAAAATCAGCGAGGCGTATAATCGCGTCAGTATTTCCATTTACGCAAGCCTTATGATACCACTTAAATGCCATTGTATGATTTTCTTCAACAATCTTATTTTCCTTTATGACTAGTCCAAAATCAAAATTGTTAGCGACTTCATATTGGGCCGTATTGACCCCATTGTCAGCAAGCTCTAATAATTCGATCCAATCGTTGTAAATAGTCAATTGTTTATTCATAAGTTTCAGTTACCAGGTGAAGAATATTATTTTAACAACCGTCGCCAGCCACAATAATAAATACAAATAAACTAAGACTGTACTTAACAAGTATTTACTGCTATAAATAATTGTGATCCCGATTATTGGCAAACCTATTAATACTCCTGCTGAGTAAGCGTTGCTGTTCATAATCATAAACATGGGAATCCGTAGTTGGACTAATAGAAACATGAATATACTTAAGCTGCCGTAGGCGAAGAATAATCCTATCACGTGAAGTATTAAAATTATCAATTTATGCTTAGATGGCATTTTAATCCCGGTGTATTTAATTTTTTGAATTTGAAGATTATACCAAACTTAAGTTGAATGGAAAAGAATGTATTGTACTACTTTATAAATTTGATGGTTCTCAAAGATATATAAGTAATCAATATCTAAGTGTTAAAATGATATATAAAGCTATACTTCGAGACTGGTTAGGTGTAGAACGAAACGAATACCAGCATAATACTTAGAAAATACTAGAAATAATTGATGATATAATGCTCTGATGAGTATCTTTTATTATTACTGCTCTATTCGTTTTATTTGATGGAAAATCAAAGCATTCTATCAGAATCTGATAGAAGCAAATTGCAGAATTTACGACGCTCCATTTAATTTAGTTGTGTTAATTAATTATTAAAAATAAAGCCATCCGTTTATGAATGGCTTTATTGTGAGTAAGGTTTAATTCCATTTCTGCTTTATGGAAGCGGAGTACCATATCCCTTGCTGACGTTCAAATCCCGTATGGTATTATACAATTCAACCATTGATCCGTTTTGCATTATCCAGTCCATCACGATCTGCAGCATTTCTTCTGCATCACTTATGTAACCCATGCGACCATCGGCTCCACGAATTCCTTTTTTATTAATCCGCTTGCCCCGCGTCAAAAAAGTATTCTTTTCTTCGTAGATATATTTTCTCGATGTCTCATGTAGCTTTCCTTTCGGCAGATTAATAATTAGTAACCGCTGTATCCCTTTGTAATATAGATCAAACTTATGTTCCGGATTTTCAGTATTTAGATTACTGAAGTCTTTAATTTCCGGCTGCGTCTTGGTTTCACCCTCATTTGTAAATACAATCTGCTCGCCCTTAACTTCATCAGTTCTGGCTAATATTCTGAGTTTTTCTTCTTCCTTGGCTAGTTCTGCCTTAGACTTTTTGCCGGTATTCTTGTCTTTTTTTGCCATATCTAGATATTGAAAACAAATTCATTTAAATATTTAACGGTGTCATCGATACTCTCCTTATCAAAAGTATTGACGTTGAGTTCGTGAAGAGCCTTCTTCACGTCGGGTTGATGGTTATAGTATTTTGCCCAATAACTTCCTTTTCCCTCCGCTTCACTGTCGTAACAATAGTAGGTATAGACTAATGAAGGGTGAACCTGATTTTTTTTAGCGAATTGCTCTACTACCACAGGGCTGTCGATGTAAGCTCTTATGTATTTGACTTTTTCTTTGCCAAACAGGTATTCTCTGGAAAAGTCATTTGCCTGGTCTTCCTGTAAAAGGAATAAATCCGGCTCTCCTGTCAGGTGAAAGATTTGTTTCTCAATTTCTTCCATGTCATACAATACATGGTATAGCTCATGCATGAGTGCAAACCAGATGCTGGCATAACGCTGGTTGAGGTCAGTAAGTACTATACTTGGTTTTCCGTTGATCACAAAAGTAGCTCCCCGTACCTGGGTAGTAGGTAAGTGTGGTTGGTAAATTACGGTTACTCCAGCGTTGAATAAAGCTTGGCTAACAACTTTTAGGCCTGATTCTACATTCATCGTGTAAGGCCTAATCTTGGGGATCAGGTCAACTAGTGCCGTACGGTTAAAGGGGTTTGGGTTGTTTATCTTTTCAAAATGTGAATATGCGGAGCGTACCCAGAATTTTTTCATCAAAAGGTTGGCGCTCCTTTTTGTTTTACTGAAGGCCGGTATATAAATTTTTGTCGCATATTGGTAAATTGAGTTAAACCCGAAATAATTGACGATCCTTTTTTCAATTTCATCAAAATCACTCTTTGATTTGATGAAACCGGATTTATAAAGATTTTTTACATCAAAATTTGAAACAATAAAGCTTTTTCTTTTTGCATCTTCCAATTCGCCAACGATATCATGTGGGGCTTCTTTGAGGAAGATCTTGAATAAGGTATCTGTATTCAATCCTAGAAACTGTCCTAGTTTGAGCAAACTCACAACATCTACTCTTTTTGCAGATCTATCCAATATGCCTTCAAGTGTTCTTTTTTGCATAGACAATAATTTCTCTGCTTGGTTAGTTGTCAATCCGTATTGCTGAAGTTTGGTCTCGAAAATTGCTTTTAAACTGTCTGTTGACTCAGTCCATGGATCGGCCGGATTCAGTAGTTTATAAAATTCATTAATAAAACCTTGATCGCTCATATATGTATAATTACAGAGCAAATATAGTAACTAAAGAGCGTATTAAATAAATGTTATGTAATTTTACATAACATTTATTGACGGCAGATTGGGGTATATAGATGTAAAAGATGCCTTATTTTATAATGCTTCAAATAATAATCTAAACATAATTATGAATAATTTGAAATTCCATCAATGGGTGCATACGTTTCCGGGGATTTAGTGAACGATACAGATTAGTATCAAAAAAAAACCTGCAATCTTACGTTTGCAGGTTTTTCATTGTTTCTTTGATGAAACCAGCGGAGAGTGGGGGATTCGAACCCGCGGACCCTGTTACAAGTCAACAGTTTTCAAGACTGCCGCAATCGACCACTCTGCCAACTCTCCGCGACAAAAGTACAATTAAAGTGCATTCCTGCAAAGCCGGATTCAGAGAAATCGCTTAAAACACTCATTATGAAGGAGATTTTTTTATTTGATACCTTATTAAGCAGCTCATAGATCGCATAATGTTTGAATTTTACAATGAATGGTTTGATTGCTGTAATTATATTACGCCCGATACGTTTAAATTTGTGATCTTATATCACAAAGCCATCCTTAATTTCATTGCCATGAAAAAGACAGAAACATTGGAGAATTTTTATCAGCAGAAGTTTGATGCAGTCCCGGAAAATCTGGCGGACGGTGTAGGCCACTTTAACGTATTCCGTTTAGAAGATTGTGCACAGCCCGGCGCACAGCCAATAGCTTATAGCCGCCGGGACTATTATAAAACCTGTCTGATCCGTGGTAATCACCTGTATCATTATGCTGATAAAACACTGGAGGTGAATGGAACAACGCTTATCTTTTTCAATCCCAACGTACCTTATACTTTTCAAACGCTCTCAGGAGAGAGCTCTGGTTATTTCTGCATCTTTACAGAATCATTTTTCACTGAAAAGATTCGTGGTAGCCTGAATGAGCTACCTATGTTCAGCCCGGGCGGAAAGCCTGCTTTCGTACTGAATGACCAGCAGGAAGGAGCTGTTTCCGGCATATTTGAAAAAATGCTGGAAGAAATCAATGGAGACTATGCCTTTAAATATGATCTGCTGAGAAATTATGTAACAGAACTTACACATTATGCATTAAAATCTCAACCCTCAGAAAACCTTTATCAGCACCCTGATGCAAAATCACGTATCACTGCTGTATTTACTGAATTGCTGGAGAGACAGTTCCCGATTGAAACACCATCGCAGCGCTTCTCCATGCGTTCTGCTAAAGATTTCGCAGACAAACTGGCCGTCCACGTTAACCACCTGAACAGATCTGTCAGAGAAACGACCGGAAAAACCACTACACACCTGATCTCAGAGCGTTTGGTGACAGAAGCAAAGTCTTTACTGAAGCATACAGACTGGAACGTTTCGGAGATCGGATATTGCCTGGGTTTTGAAGAAGCCGCTCATTTCAATAATTTTTTCAAAAAGCAAACATCAATTACTCCAGGCTATTTCAGGAATGTTTGAATTTAGCAATCATACGCTTGAATGTTGTAATTTAAAGGGTATCCACTGCGCGTAAATTTGTCCTATAAATTCAAACAAATATGGACAAGCAACAAAAAGTATGGTATATCACGGGTGCCTCTAAAGGCCTGGGATTAAGTTTAGTAAAACAATTATTAACGGCAGGACACAAAGTCGCTGCAACTTCAAGAAACATTGATGAGCTGAAAAAAGCAGTAGGAGAGGATCTGCCGAACTTTCTTCCTTTAGCTGTAAACCTTAAAGATGAAACCAGTGTGAAAGCTTCTGTCGATGCTACAGTAGCTTCATTTGGTCAACTGGATGTTGTAGTCAATAATGCCGGTTATGGTTTGGTTGGAAGTCTCGAGGAACTGAGCGACAAAGAATCGAGAGAAAACTTTGAAGTGAATGTTTTCGGTGCATTAAATGTAATCAGAACAACAATGCCTTACCTGAGAGCACAGCAATCAGGACACATCTTCAATATTGCCTCAGTGGGGGGATTCTTTGGCGATTTTCCGGGTTTCGGTATCTATTGCGCCACGAAATTTGCGGTCGTGGGACTATCAGAATCACTCGCTGCGGAAGTTAAAGAATTTGGCATTAAGGTAACGGTAGTGCAGCCAGGGTATTTCAGAACCAGCTTCCTGACCAACGGATCGCTTGGCGTACCTGAAAATCCTATCACTGCCTACGCTGCTGTAAGAGCATCACAAAATGCACATCAGGAAGGTATCAATGGAAATCAGCAGGGCGACCCTGAAAAAGCGGCAGCTGTACTGATCAAAGTAGCTGATGCTGAAAATCCGCCTGTACATTTATTCTTAGGTCAGGATGCCTATGATCTGGCCGATCAGAAAATACTGACTGTGCAACAGGATATGGATGCATGGGAAAATCTGGCAACCTCAACAGCTTTTGAGCAGGTAAATGCTTAAATCAGATAAGGGTCCGTGTGTTGAGCAGGGCATGCGGGCCTTATCTTTAATTATTATAAATTATTTTGCATTTTATTTGTAGCAAGTCTAAATAATGCTAATATTTGCATTATAATCTATATCAATACATGCAAAACATAGCTACCGCACCTTTAGTTGATTTCGTAGAAGTTTTTCAGACCGTTAATGGTGCTGTATTTCAATCTGACAGAGAAAATTGCTGGTATGTAGATTTTGCAGGTAAAATGGCACGTTTTGATTACCGTTGCATGATGAAGCTGAGAAAGGCGGTTTACCATATAGATAT
This sequence comes from Pedobacter sp. MR2016-24, assembly GCF_026239655.1. Lineage (GTDB taxonomy): Bacteria > Bacteroidota > Bacteroidia > Sphingobacteriales > Sphingobacteriaceae > Pedobacter. The sequence goes on from NZ_JAPIVO010000003.1 coordinate 103,300, forward strand.
CGAAGCATTGTTGTTAAGTTCAGAATTAACGCCTGATCTTGAAATTGTTTTTATCTGCGCCTGCGATCATTGTTATGTATTAACATTGTTAGAAATTATAGCCTTTAAAGAGCTGCTTGAAGGCACTTTTGTCATGCTCGAACTGAACCGCATACTGCACGACAGGGTATATCGTCTTAGCGCATAATCCTTTCTTTAGATTTAGAATCTTTCCATATTTCTGCTTAATTCTTGTATATTAATTTATAGCACTACTTTTGTTATAGATAAATCGACAATAATTTAATATCAAGCATATGAAAGATATCATTCGCGTAAAGTGTTTACTCTCTACAGAGGTTGAAGCGCTTTTGAATCAACAAATAAAAAAAGAAGCTCAATCATCATCTGCTTATTTAGCAATGGCATCATGGTGTAATCAAAACGGTTATGATTTCTCATCTGACTATTTTTTCCTTCAGGCTGAAGAAGAGAGAATGCACCAGATGAAAATCTATAAATACGTATTGGATATGGGCGGTTCTGCTATATCTCCTGAAGTAACAAACATCAAAATTGAATATAACTCATTCAAAGAAGTTTTTGAAGAAGCATTGGATCAGGAGATCAGTGTAACTCAATCTTTGAAAAATATTGCGGCTAATTGCTACAAAGAGCAGGATTTTGTAACTATCGAATTCCTTAACTGGTTCTTCAAAGAACAACGTGAAGAAGAATACAAAGCAAGACGTGCGCTGGAGCTATTCGAAGTTATCGGCGAAGAAGGTACAGGAAGATGGCAGATCGACAAAAACGTTGGTAAAATCGTTTACAACAGCGAAGCTTAACCGACACCAAACACACCAATTATATCGGCAGGATGTTAGTAATAACATCCTGTTTTTTTATATCAGAATATTTCTCAGCCGCCAGGATCAGTCAGACAATTTTCGTTTCTGCACTATGTCTATAATTTTGATTCATAGGAATTGATGAATGATCGTGATAACTCGGTTGTAAAATAAGAACAGCCCGATAAGATGAATATCGGGCTGCCGCTGTATAAGTATAAATTGATAGGAACTATTTCTGTTCCTGTACTTTTTCTTTTTCCTTCGCTTCTGCTTTAGCTTTTTTCCTGAAGAATCCTCTGAGCAGGAAATTATGTTGCAAGGCTTCCATATTCTCATCAAGCTTTTTGGTACTCGATTCCAGATTGGTTACTGTACTTTTTAATCTTGCACCGGTCTCTTCATCATTCAACAATACGCCTACGGCATTTTTATCTGAATTCAGTTTGTTACTGGTCGCGTTCAGGTTATTGGTCATCTGTGCTGCAGAAGAAGCAGTCTGTTTCAAACTGTTTACGGCTGATTTCAGATTGGCAAAAACCGCGGTATCAGTCAGTAACTCATTGGCGAGTGTACCTTTGTTATTCAGCTTATTGGTATATTGAGACACAGCAGCTGTGACCCTCGCAGTACTTGCTGAAGCATTTTCAAGGTTAATCGTCATCTGACGTAAACGGTTGGCCATCAGTGAATCTGTAAGCACCGCCCCTAAAGCACCTTTACCATGCAGCATGCCTGTACTGACTTCTTTAAAGTCTGTTGTAATGGCCAGAATGTTTTTGTTGTTCTCCTGCAAAGTTTTCATGATATCCTCTGGTGCCAAAGCTGCAGCGATAGCTAAACGGTCGCCATCTTCAACAACAGGAGCATCGGCTGTTCCGCCCAGAATCTCAATCATCTTATTACCGATAAAACCCTCAGAGCTCAGTTTAGCCATTGAATTTTTGTGGATATATTTCTGTGAAGCCTCTTCGATATGCATGGTCACTTCCACCTGTGCATTGCCATAAAAGGCAATTTTGCTCACTGTTCCGATTTTTACTCCTGAAAAGAAGACATTGTTACCTGCTTGTATTCCATTTACATTGTTGAAAATAGCTTTTAAAGTGATACTGCTGACAAAACGTTTTTGTTTTCCGCCAAGGGTAAGTACACCTGCTATGAAAATGACAATTCCTATAAAGATGAATAACCCTACTATGATTGACCTTTTGTTTTCTGAAGCGCTCATTTATTGTGTGAAATTATAGTTGTAAAAAGATTGAACACGTGCATCGTCACTTGCAAATACCTCATCAAAGGTACCTTGTATAGCAAACTGACCATCTAATAACATAGCAATTCTGTCGCCAGTTTCCTTTGCACAGGTTAAATCATGTGTAATAATAATAGATGTTGTTTTATATTTTTCCTGGACCTCATTGATCAGGCTATTGATTTCAATGCAGGTGATAGGATCCAGGCCGGCGGTGGGCTCATCATAAAGCATGATTTCTGGCCTTAAGATCAGGGTTCTAGCGATACCTATACGTTTACGTTGTCCGCCTGACAGTTCTGAAGGCATCTGCTCGATAGTCTGTGATAATCCCACGGCATCTAGTACACTTTCCACTTCATCATTGATCTGACTGCGCTTCAGGTTTCTCGAATTTCTGACTAAAGGAAATTCCAGGTTCTGGCGAACAGTCATACTATCATATAAGGCACTGTTCTGAAAAGAGAAACCTACTTTCAGGCGTAATGCCATCAGCTCCCTGGATTTCAGCAGCGCTACTTCTTCTCCGAGCACATTTACCTGACCTTCATCGGGCAGGAGCAGGCCTGAAATGATTTTGATCAGTACAGATTTACCGGTACCTGAACGTCCTAAGACCACCAGGTTCTCACCCTGATACACATCCAGATCCACACCGCGAAGAATATGGAGATCACCAAATGCCTTCTGCAATCCACGGATAGAGATGACCGAGTTATTTTTATCTATTGCTTTCTTAGTTTTTAACATATCAATTAGCGGAAAGCATTAACAATAGCTACAATTACGATTTCTTCTACAAAGATCAGGAACATGGCGGCAACAACAGCTGCATTGGCTGCCTTACCCACACCTTCAGTCCCTTTGGAAGAATTATATCCGCAGTAACAACCCACCACACCAATGGTAAAGCCGAATACGGTAGATTTAAAGGAAGTACTAAACAGATCCAGGAAACTCAAAGAATCAAATACCTGCGAAAAGAACATCGCAAAACTGGTTTGCTCATTACTGTGTACGCTTAAGAATGCACCCATCAGGGCCACAAAAGCAGTGTACATCACCAATAAAGGTATCATAAAGGTCGTAGCTAATATTCTGCTGACAACCAAATATTTAAAAGGGTTAGTGGCGGATACTTCCATGGCATCAATCTGCTCGGTTACTTTCATGGAGCCCAATTCTGCACCCATATTGGAACCTACCTTACCTGCGGCAATCAATGCGGTAACCAGAGGTGCCAATGCACGAACAATGGCAATGGAAATCAGGGAAGGTAACCAGGACGTCGCGCCGAAATTAGCCAGTGAAGGTCGGGATTGATTGGTAAAAACAACTCCTGTAATAAAACCGGTAAGGGAAATGAGGGGCAGCGACTTAAAACCTACTTCATAACACTGGTGGATGATCTCTTTAAATTCGTATGGTGGTAGAAAAACCTCTTTGAAAAAGCGAAGTACAAATTGATATACATGATAGACGGTGAAAAAAAAGTCATCCAGGGTCCTGGAGATAACATGTTTTGCCGGCGGGATATTCTGATTCTCTGTGTTAGGATCCATTCTTTTTTATTGATGCGGCCAAATATAATTTAAATCAGCAATTTTATTTGTTATATTATACCAAAGTAAAAAAAAGCGAAATTGTTTTTTTTATTCGCTGACTAAAACCACATATTGGTCAAATGTACTATTTAAGCGAAATAGAACATGTCCGCCTGACCTCATTATGACAAAAGTATGATGTGTGCTAAATGTATGCGGACAGTGCATTGTGCCTTCTGTTAAAAATGATAACTTTGAAGATCTATTTACCAAAATGATCTCCGAATGAAAGCGATATACAAATTGCAATTGATTGCTGCATTATTATTTATCCTGCATGGCAGTTCAGGCGCACAGCAGAAGCCCCCTTTTTATGACGACGTACAGGCAATTAAAGGATATGACAAAGTTTACAGTCCGCCTCAGCATCCTATTTTATTCATCGGCAGTTCTTCCATCCGTTTATGGGTAGATTTTGCGAAGACCTTCAATAAATATGTAGTGCTGAACAGGGGAATAGGTGGAGCCGTGACTAATGATACCGACCGCTACCTGGAGGATCTTGTTTTTCCTTACCAGCCAAAACAGGTGGTGATCTATGTAGGAGAGAACGATGTGATCAAGGCTAATGGCGGTGCAGAGATCTTTGAAGACTTCAAAAAACTCTATACACATCTGAGAACAGGATTGCCAAATACGCCGGTAATTTATATAGCGATCAAAGGCAGTCCTTCCAGAGCAGAACATTTACCAAAAGTAGTAGAGGCCAATGCCCTGATCAAAACCTATATTGAAACGGCAGACAACATTGTTTTTTTGGATGTATACCGTCCGATGTTAACCAAAAAAGGAAAAATGCGACCAGAGTTATTTAAAGAAGATATGTTACATATGAATGCGGATGGATATAAAATCTGGAACAAACTGCTAATCCCGCATTTGCTGAAGGATTAATTCCCCTGATTAAATTCTTTGTAATACATATGATAATGAAGCCCCGATTGTAGACCGCAACCGGGGCTTTTTCACATTAATTCGGGCGAAAGAAACCGGAGCTTCGTCGGTTATTTTGGCTTGCTCATCTATTTCTTTCCAAATAAGAACACAATTGTACCTATTTTGCCGTTTGGTAATCAGGTTTAATTTTCAAAGAATCTGTTAACATCATTAAAACGTATTAAAGTAAAAGATCAGCCAGCGGCGTAAATATGAAAACAACAATACATTTAGGTGTTCTGCTTGCAGGACTAACTCTTGCCTCATGTGGCAATAATCAGGATAAAGCTGCACAGGCTGGAGCTGCAGCTCAGGTGAAGGAATACAAAGTGCTCACACTGCAGCCCAGATCTGCCACACTGAACACAGATTATCCGGCAAGTATCCAGGGGCAACAGAATATAGAGATCAGGCCCCGCGTGCAGGGCTATATCGATAAAATATATGTCGATGAAGGTGCAGTAGTGAAAGCTGGTCAGCCTTTATTTAAAATCAGTGCGCCGGAATACGAACAGGAAGTAAGAACAGCTGCTGCGAGCATTAAAAGTGCACAGGCAGAAGTAAGTGCTGCAAAATTGGCGGTGAACAAAGTAAGACCACTGGTAGAAAAAGACATCGTCAGTAAATACGAACTGGAATCGGCACAGTATACCTATCAGTCTGCACTGGCAAGTTTGTCTCAGGCCAATGCCAGCCTGGTGAATGCCAAAACTAACCTGGGTTATACTACGGTGAAAAGTCCGGTAAATGGTGTGGTAGGATCTATTCCTTTCCGCCTGGGAAGTCTGGTGAGCGCAACAACCACAGATCCGATGACCACCGTATCGAGTATAGGTAATGTATTTGCGTATTTTGCAATCAATGAAAAATTACTGCTGAGCTTCACAAAGGATAGCAGCGGGACTTCATTCGCACAGAAAATAGCGAAACTGCCAAAGGTTTCCCTGTTATTGTCTGACGGCTCGCTGTATGCTGAGCAGGGCAGAATAGAAACGGTAAATGGTTTAATTAATACCGAAACCGGTTCCGCAAATATCAGGGCAGGTTTCCCTAATCCAAAGGGAATTATCCGAAGTGGTAGCAGCGCGACAGTAAGGATTCCGAACGACTTAAAGGATGTTTTACTGATCCCTCAAAGCGCAACTTTCGAATTACAGGATAAACGTTTTGCTGTGGTAGTCGGAAAAGACGGAAAGACAAAAAATGTAACCGTAACAGTCATGCAAAATACAGCGGGAAATTTCTTTGTCGTGGAGAGCGGATTAAAGGCGGGCGACCAGGTTGTGCTGGAAGGGGTGGCGACTTTGAAAGATGGTTCGCAGATCAAGGCAGCGCCGCAGGAGGCAGAGAGTGTTTACGCCGATTTAAAATAAGAACAGATGTTTAAAATATTTATACAGAGACCAGTACTCTCTACGGTAATCTCGGTGATTATCGTGATTCTTGGGGTACTGGGACTTACTTCATTGCCAATAGCGCAATATCCTGATATCGCACCACCAACAGTAAACGTATCTGCTTCCTATACAGGAGCAAATGCTGATGTTGTTTTAAAGAGTGTGGTCATCCCGCTGGAAGAGCAGATCAATGGGGTGGAGAACATGACCTACATGACCTCTACTGCAACCAATGATGGTTCGGCGAGTATCAAAATCTTTTTCAAGGTAGGAACCAATCCGGATCTTGCGGCAGTAAATGTGCAGAACAGGGTTTCGCGGGCGACCAGCCTCCTGCCTGCTGAGGTAACTCAGGCTGGGGTAACGGTAACGAAAAGTCAGAGTAGTAACTTATTGATTTTCTCGCTTTACAGTGATGATAAGGCTTATGACCAGACTTTCCTGCAAAACTACGCGAAAATTAACCTGGTTCCGCAGATTCAAAGGGTAACAGGCGTGGGAGACGCTACGGTATTTGGTTCCAAAGATTATTCGATGCGCATCTGGCTAAAACCGGAAATGATGCAGCAGTACAGTTTAATACCGAGTGATATCTCCGCAGCTTTAGCGGAACAGAATATTGAAGCAGCTCCGGGCAAATTTGGTGAAAATGGCGACCAGGCATTTCAGTATGTAATCAAATATAAAGGAAGGCTGACTACGGCTACACAGTTTGAGAACATCATCGTCAAAGCAGTTGGGAATGGTCAGCTGTTACGCTTAAAGGATGTGGCTAAAGTAGAACTGGGTTCATTAAGTTACTCTTCAACCATCAGTACCAATGGTAAGGAATCCGTGGGTATGGCGGTAAGTCAGACACCAGGTTCCAATGCCAGGGATGTGATCAATGATTCGAAAAAAATTATTGAAGAAGCTGCGAAAAGCTTCCCGGTAGGTGTAAAATATACCACGCTGGTAGATGTGAACGAGAACCTGGATGCTTCTATCGATAAAGTAATCCATACTTTAATAGAGGCCTTTATACTGGTATTTATTGTGGTGTTCATCTTCCTGCAGGATTTCAGGTCAACGCTGGTTCCGGCTATTGCTGTGCCGGTAGCGATTGTAGGTACTTTCTTTTTCCTGAACCTCTTTGGATTTACGATCAATCTCTTAACGCTGTTTGCATTGGTGCTGGCGATTGGTATTGTGGTGGATGATGCGATTGTGGTGGTGGAGGCCGTCCATGCCAAGCTGGATAATGGCTATAAATCTGCTAAAAAGGCAACGATTGATGCAATGGATGAAATCTCCGGAGCAATTATTTCCATCACGCTGGTAATGGCGGCTGTATTTATCCCGGTAACTTTCATCACCGGATCTACGGGGGTATTTTACAAGCAGTTCGGGATTACCCTGGCTGTGGCCATTATCCTTTCTGCGGTTAATGCCTTAACGCTGAGTCCGGCGCTCTGTGCATTGTTATTAAAACCGCATAAGGACGACCATAAACACCAGAGTTTCCTGCAGCGTTTTTATACTGCATTTAACGTATCATTTGATAAGATCACGAATAAATATAAACGTTCGGTAGAGTTTCTTTCCATCAAAAAGTGGATCGTACTGGCTTCAATAGCCATAGCAGGTTTCGCGCTGTTTTATATGATGAAAACCACGCCTTCCGCATTTGTACCGGCAGAAGATCAGGGTTCCATTTTTGCAAACATCAGTTTGCCGCCCTCTGCTTCTATGGAGCGCTCTACGGCGATTGCCAAACAGGTAGACAGCATTGCGCATACCATTCCTGAAGTGCAGAATACCTTACGTATCGTGGGACAAAACTTTACTGCAGGTGCAGGTAGTGCCTACAGTATGGTCATCCTGAAATTGAAAACCTGGGATGACCGTAAAGGGAGTGTGGATGATGTGATCCAGCAGCTTTTTATCAAAACAGCAGGAATTCGCGAAGCGAGTATTTTCTTCATCTCTCCGCCAACCTTACAGGGGTTTGGACAGAGTGGTGGTTTCGAATTCCAGTTGCAGGATAAAGGTGGACATACTACGGATGAGTTTTTTAAAGTAAACACCGCCTTTCTGGCTAAACTGGCAGAGCGTAAGGAAATCCAGTATGGTACGACTTCATTTAACCCGAACTTTCCTCAGTACATGATGGACATCAACCTGGAGAAATGTAAAGATGCGGGAGTAACTGTCAACTCCGTATTGAGTACCATGCAGGGTTATTATGGGGGTTTATATGCTTCCAACTTTAACAAGTTTGGTAAACAATACAGGGTCATGATCCAGGCAGGTCCGGAATACAGGAAAAATCCGGAAGGATTGAACAAGGTATTCGTGAGAAACAGTGCAGGTGCCATGGCGCCGATTACAGAGTTTGTGAAAATGACCAGGGTATTTGGCCCGGAATCTATTTCAAGGTTCAACTTATTCAGCTCGATTGCGATTACGGGTGCACCGAACCCGGGTTTCAGTTCCGGTGATGCAATTAAAGCGATTCAGGAAGTAGCGGCAACATCACTGCCAGCGGGTTATGGTTATGAATTTTCTGGTCTGACGCGGGAAGAATTAGCTTCGGGCAGCGAAACGATCTTCATCTTTATCTTGTGTCTGATCTTCGTTTACTTCCTGCTCAGTGCACAGTATGAAAGTTATATTCTGCCATTTGCAGTATTGCTGTCCTTACCTTTCGGATTGGCAGGAGCCTATTTCTTCTCTATCATCTTTAAACTGAACAGTAATATCTACCTGCAGATCTCACTGATCATGTTAATCGGATTACTGGCAAAAAACGGGATTCTGATTGTGGAATTTGCACTGGACAGAAGAAGAAAGGGAATGCCAGTTGTACAGTCGGCCATTGAGGGTGCTGTAGCACGTTTCAGGCCTATCTTAATGACATCGTTCGCGTTTATCTTCGGTCTCTTACCGCTGATGTTCTCTACCGGTGCAGGTGCCGTGGGTAACAAATCAATTGGTACCGGTGCAGTAGGTGGTATGCTGATCGGTACAATACTGGGTGTATTCATTATTCCGGTATTGTTTGTGATCTTCCAGACGCTGCAGGAAAAAATCAGTGGTCCGGCTAAAGCGAGTTATGATATAGATGATGAGGAAGAGGAAGAAGATGATACTGTGAAAGAAACCAAAAGGATCGAAGGAGCAGAGGAACATAAATTAATTGAACCGCCTAAAGCGTAGCTGATTTTTAAATTTAGAACAGAATAAGATGACCCATAAATATAATAAACAGGTTTTTGCACTGCTGACCGTCGCACTTTTTTTAAGTGCCTGTGGGGTGACAAAAACTTACAGGCGGCCGGAGGAGGTTAAAACTGAGGGACTATACCGTGATCAGGCCTCTGCAGATTCTACGACTATAGCAGATATGCCATGGCAGAGTTTGTTTGCTGATGCAAAACTAAAAGCATTAATTCAGCGTGGGATAGACCAGAATGTAGATCTGAAGAACGCGATACAGAATATTATACAGTCGCAAGCCACCCTGCGTCAGTCAAAACTGGCCTATCTGCCTACACTGGCAGTGGAAGCGAATGTAACCCGCAATAAGCAGTCGGAGGCAGGTCTTAACTTCCCGGCAGGAATTAATATCAATACGCTGACCAATACCTACAGACTCGCGCTCAATACTACCTGGGAAGCAGATATCTGGGGTAAGCTGAGCAGTACGAAACGCGCTGCCCTGGCCAGTTACCTGGGGACGGACGCTGCAAAAAGAGCAGTACAAACACAGCTGATTGCAGACATTGCCAACAACTATTATAATCTGCTGGCTTTGGACAAGCAGCTGGCCATCACGCAGGAAACCCTCAAAAACAGGATCGAGAGTGTAGAAACCATGAAGGCGCTGAAAGAAGGTGCTGTGGTTACCGGAGCGGCTGTGGTGCAAAGTGAGGCTAACCGATATGCGGCAGAGGTTTCCATTCCGGACCTCAAACGGGACATTCGTGAAACTGAAAATGCATTGAGCATTTTACTGGGAGAAGCACCAGGGGGCATCGACCGCAGTAGCTTAGCGGATCAGGTTGCTCCGGCAACACTGGCCACAGGTGTTCCCGCGCAACTGTTACAGAACAGGCCTGATGTACAACAGGCAGAGTTTGCCTTCAGGGAATCTTTTGAAAATACGAACCTGGCCAGGACTTATTTTTACCCCAGCCTCACATTGACGGCAAGTGGTGGTTTCTCCAATCTGGAGCTGAAGGACTTTTTTGATCATTCTATTTTTTATTCCCTGGTGGGTGGTTTAACACAGCCCTTATTTAACCAGGGTGTGAACAAAGCGAGGCTCACCACTGCACAATCACAGCAATTACAGGCACTGAATAACTTTCAGCAAAGTTTGCGCGTAGCGGGTCAGGAAGTGTCCAATGCGATGTATGCATACCAGACAGCTGTAGAAAAACAGGAGTCGAGAGCCAAACAAATTGCGGCTTTGGTTAAGGCGGTGGACTATACGCAGGAATTACTGCGTTTCAGTTCTGCAACAAATTATACGGACGTACTGACCTCCGAGCAAAGTCTCCTTGCCGCACAATTGAGTAGCGTGAGTGACAAACTCCAGCAGTTACAGGCGGTGGTCAATCTCTACCGCGCGTTAGGAGGTGGCTGGAAACAGTAAGCTTCTTTATAAGTACTTTTCAAACAGCTGATTCCCGGGTTATTTTAACCAAAGGAATCAGCTGTTTTTTTTATGTGCCAGAATTTTTCTCAATATTTCCCACCATTACTCAATCTGGTCATCACAATCATTATTCCTTCTTTTCTCTGTGCTGTAGTGCCTAATTTTAAAGAGTATAACAGTTAATATTTACCGAATAACGGCAAACACAGGGCCTTTTATTGAAGAATTAACCTCAAACATTTATATAAATACAGCATTGCATGATACATGACTTCAATAGGAAAAGAATCCGGGAAATAATGATAGGAATAACGGGAATTTGTCTCATTTCATCTTGTGTAAGTACAAAAAATGTCACCTATTTTCAGGATTTATCGCCCGCAAAACGCTCAGAACTGGAAACTGTGGCGAAATTTACTGAGCCAATTATCCAGCCTGATGATATTTTGTCGATTACTATTAACACCACAGATCCGCAAAGCACGGCAATAGTTAACCAGCCCAGCACCACGATATTGACCTATGGAACCTTCCGGCAGGATATCACGGGTTTCATAGTGGATAAAAATGGCGAAATCAAAATTACACAGCTGGGAACAGTAAAAGTAGGCGGACTGACCACATTTGAAGCACGTGAGCGAATTACGAAGCTGGCGCGTAAAGAGTTAAAGGATCCTGCGGTATCGGTCAGGTTCGCGAATTTCAAAGTATCTGTACTGGGGGAGGTGAACCGGCCGGGATCATATAATGTATCGAATGAGAAGGTGAATATTCTGGATGTGCTGAGTTTGGCGGGCGACTTAACCATATATGGTAAAAGGGAAAACATCACGGTAATCAGGGAGCTGAATAACAAAAAGGAAATTGGCCGGCTGAACCTGAATACAACTGATATTTTTAATAACCCTTTTTACTATTTGAAGCAGAATGATATCGTGTATGTAGAACCGAATAAAGCTAAGGTCATCTCTGTAAATGCCGGGGCAAGAACAACTGCAGCGGTACTGATATCGGCGATATCAACGATCGTGTTAATATTCACGCGGCTGAACTGATTCACAGTAGCGCTTTTCATTAAACAACACCTAATAGTATGAGTAAAAATAAATATAACCAGGTTATGGATGAGTTTGATGAGGATTTGGGACTTGAAAATCTGCTGAAGAAATTCCGTGCAAAATGGTATTGGTTTTTAATAGCTGTTATTGTCTGCGGAGCGTTCGCATTTTATCTGGCAAATAGTCAGACACCCGTCCATGTCATTCATTCCACCGTACTGATCAATGATCCAAAAAAAGGAGCAGCCTCTTCCGATGTGCAGAAGCTGGGAGAATTGAGTACCAGCTCGGGCACAGCGGTGGAGACAGAGGCCGAAGTACTCCGCACGCGTTACCTCATGGAACAGGTAGTAAAGGAGATGAAATTAAATATTACCTATTATGTGAAAGACCTGCTACGGGATAAACAACTTTATTCAGCACCTTTTGTGGTAGATCTTGTACAGCCGGCAGATACGATTTACCCGACTACTTTTGAACTGAACTTTCTGCCAAAGGGTAAAATTGAGCTGACTAGCGAAAATCTTCATATCATGACTTTCTACAGCAAACCGATTAAAATTCAGGGCGTAGGGGTCATACAGATTCTGAAGACAGAAAAAGGGCCGGATTTAAATGCGGATTACCGTTTCGACATCACCTCGATTGACCAGAAAGTAGAGGCGCTCGTTGCGGGCATGACTGTACTGGTGCCCAATAAAACTGCTGCAATTATAGATATCACCTTTAATTATCCCGTACCTAAACTGGGCGAAGATATTCTGTCCAACCTGATTCATACCTATGTGCAGACGAACCTGGACAACAGGAACAGGCTTGCGGATAGTTCTTATGCCTTTATTCAAAACAGGCTGAGTTACCTGGGCGGGGAACTGGGCGACCTGGAAGAAAATATCCAGGGTTTCAAACAGCAAAATCAGATTACAGAAATGTCCGAACAATCCAGTCTGCTCATTGCAAATAATTCCCAGTTAGTGAATGAACTGGCAAAGGTGGAAACACAACTGAGTGTGGTCACAAGCCTGCGGCAGTATATGCAAAGGCAGGTGAGTGGCAGCAGCATTATCCCGAGTACGATAATGGTATCTGATCCGCTGTTTAATACCCTGGTGGAAAAATACAACTCACTGTTACTGGAACGTGACAGGCGACTCATCAGCGCAACCGAGACGAGTACAGTTGTGGTTAACCTCAATAAACAGATTGTGGATGCCAGAAACAATATGCTGGCCAGTTTAAACAGCAGTATCAACTCTTTACAGATCACCAGAAATAACCTTTCCGGCCGGATAAAAAGTGCCGAAAGTCAGGTGCAAAACGTACCCGCAAAAGAGCGTAACTACCTTGATCTGGCCAGGCAGCAAAAAATTAAAGAGGAGCTGTTTATATACTTAATGCAAAAAGGAGAGGAGACGGCCATTTCAAAAACTTACAATACACCGAATTCCAGCAATGTAGATCCGCCAAAGGCAGAAATTTCACCCATTTCACCTAAAAAACCGGTATACTATCTGACAGGTGTATTACTTGGCTTACTGATTCCTGCAGGCGTGATTTACGGAAAGTTTTTAATGAATACGAGGATCGACTCCAGGGAAGATATTAGTAAAAGGACCCATGTATCCGTTATCGGAGAGATTGGACACAATACCAATAGCGGTAACCTGGTGGTAGTCAATAAATCGCGCTCCCCGGTTGCGGAGCAGTTCAGGGCACTCAGGACTACCCTGAGTTTCCTGATCAAACAGCCAGAAGATAAAACGATTTTGGTTACCTCCGGGATGCCTGGTGAGGGAAAGTCCTTTACCACTGTAAACCTGGGGAATGTACTGGCAATAACGGGTAAAAAAGTAGTGCTGGTGGAACTGGACCTTCGGAAACCTAACCTTTCAGAAAAACTGGGCTTGTCGCCCGACTTTGGTTTTACCAATTATGTGGCCGATCCGGATTTGAAGACCACCGATATTCTGCAGCGACTCTCTATTAATGAAAATCTGTACCTGGTGAGTGCGGGTATCCTGCCGCCAAATCCTGCAGAAACATTGATGAGCCACCGTACCTCAGCATTCTTAGGAGAGCTGCGCAGCATCTTTGATTATATCATTATCGATGTACCGCCCATAGGTGTAGTCACCGATGCAGAATTACTGACTGCATTCACCGATCTCTGTATTTACGTGGTCAGGCAAAACCATACCAGGAAATCGGAAATCGCCATCGTTGAGAAGATGCACAGAAATAAACGGATGAAAAAATTGGGAATCCTGGTCAACGACATCAAGACCACCGCAGGAAGTGGTTACCACACGGGTTACTCTCAAAATTATGGCACATATGGTAAATAAAGGATAAAATTATGAGCACATTACCTTATTTTTCAGTGATTATTCCGGTACATAATAAGCTTCCCCATCTGGAACGCTCTATTCACTCCGTACTGCAGCAGACTTATCCGAATTTTGAAGTGATCCTGATTGATGACGCCTCTACAGACGGATCATCGGAAAAGTTAATGGAATTCAGCCATCCGAAGCTCAGCTTGTATCACCGCAGCGTACCGGGGCCTGGTGGTTATGCAGCCAGAAATCTGGGTATCGGAAAGGCAAAATATGAATGGGTTGCCTTTTTGGATGCGGATGATGAATGGAAGCCTGAATTGCTGCAGACCGTTCACGATACCATCATGGCCCATCAGGAACAGGAGCTGGAATGTGTTACCTGGGGATGGTACAGTATAGATGCCAGCAGTAAAATCCTGGATACTACCTCCAGGAAAAATTACCAGGATAGCTTTCGCCATTTCTCTATACTTGATTTCTTTAATCACCAGCACATTTTGTGGACAGGTGCCGTGACTTTTAAAAAGGACCTGATAGTGCGTGCCGGTCTTTTCCCTGAATCGGGTTTTAGGCGTGGGGGCGACGTGGATACCTGGATCAGGTGTTTATGGTACAGCAAAGGAAATATCTGGATCAACAAGGTTTTGTCCTGTTATTACCTGGATGCCGTGAACATGGTCACCAGACAGGTGCAGAGAGATACCACGTTTCTGTTTACACCTTTTGTCAAAGGATTAATTCAGTACTCGGGTGATCAGCAACTGATCGCTGCCATCAGAAGGTTCCAGAACAGGCGCATTTACAGTATTATCCGTGGTCAGTTCATAGACCGGCATAAGCCCGATTATGCGCTGATCAGGAAAATGAACTATTCAAACGGTTACTTTTTATTGCTGGGCAAACTGGTCTATAACAGGTTAAAATATTCATCGAGAGACATCCTCAGTTCTTTCTCAAAAAACAGGGCGGAGGGCTAAATTGTATATATGAAACTCGCGTTTTTCTACAGGCAATTGAACCAGGGAGGCATTCAGAGAGTGATCGTGAATTGTGCGAATTACTTTGCTGAGCAGGGCCACGACGTGTCACTTATCCTGATGAAAAGGGAAGGCGAATACCATGAGCTATTGCATCCTGCAGTGAAGGTGATCTATTTCGAATCGCTGAGTAAGATCAGTTTATACCGTTCCTTAAAGACTATACTGACAAAGGAAAAGTTTGAACTGCTTTTTAGTGCGACGCCAGATCTGAATACGCTGACGCTGCTGTACAAAATATTTTCCCGTACAAAAACAAAAATCGTCATTTCGGAACATAACAATACAATCGTGTTTTTTAAGCACATGAAGTTTAGCTTATCCAAGCTTTCCTTTTTATCCATTCCGATTCTTTACCGCTATGCTGATGCAATTGTAGCCGTTTCGAAAGGACTGGGCGATAAGCTGAGGAAAGTTGCTTTGCTCCCTGAGCATAAAATAACCGTCATCTTTAATCCTGCTTATTCCAATTTGCTGGAGGAGCAGCTGTCGGTATCAGTGAAGCATGAATGGTTGGGGCCGCAGGCCATCCCACTGATCATCAGTGCAGGCAGGTTAACTGAAGCCAAGAACCATCAGCTGCTGATTGAGGCCATGCACCTGCTCTCCAAAAAGAGAACGGCGCGATTGCTGATTATTGGCGAAGGCCATTTGCGGCAGGATTTACAGCAACAGATTGACCGCCTGGGTTTATCGCATGTGATTCAGCTGCCCGGTTTTAAGCTGAATCCTGTATCCTGGATGAAGGAGGCAGATCTCTTTGTGCTTTCTTCGGATTATGAAGGTTTCGGCGTCGTACTGGTGGAAGCCCTGGCTGCCGGTGCAACGGTAGTGTCCACCGATTGCGATTACGGCCCTGCAGAAATACTGGAAGACACTTATGGTTATCTCGTTCCTGTGGGTGATACTGCCGCACTAGCTGAGAGGATGGAATTTGCTCTTGATCATCCTATCCCAAAAGGCACACTGGTAGCCAGGGCCAAAGAGTTCAGTACCGAAAATATCATGCGGAAATACAATCAATTGTTCACTGACTTAATTGAAAAATAATGGATCTGCTCATCATCACCCCTTTTAAAAACGAACAGGATTCCATTCTAAGGACCATGGAATCTATTGTCATGCAAAGTTATCATCCTGTGAAATGGCTGATGATGGATGATGGCTCTGATGATCTTTCCCCGAAACTGGTGAAGCAATATCAAAAGCGTTATCATTTTATACATTACCACCGTAGGAAGAGCAATACCGGAGCTAGGGCAACGGGAAATAACATTGTAGACCTCTTTAATGAAGGACTGCAGCTGGCTGTAAAACTAAAGATCAAATGGGATATCGTAGCGAAACTGGATGCCGACCTGGTGATCCAGCGGAGCGATTACCTCGAGTTTTTGATGGATAAGTTTGCAAGGTACCCAACATTGGGTATCGCCAGCGGAGTCACCTTCATCCTGGACAAAGGAAAAAAAGTGATTGAATCGAACCATCGCTGGCATACGCAGGGGCCGAACAAGTTCTACAGGAAGGCCTGTCTGGAAGAGATCGGGGGACTCAAACCTTTCAAAGGGTGGGATGGAATTGATGATATACTGGCACGTGCCAAAAACTACATCACAGAGAAGTTTTTCGAACAGGAAATCCTGCATCTCTATCCAACGCAGACCAGATCGGCCGAGGGAGGGATAAAAAAGGGATTGAAGCGGGAAGCTTTTGGTTACAGGAATATGGGTTATCCTTTTTACATGTACCTGCTGAAGTCCCTCAAGCTCACTAAAAACCGGGGGCCTTATCATGGCTTGCTTTATTTATACTACGGTTTAAAGGCGAGCCTGTTTCAGCCGAAAATGGTGAGCAGGGAAGAGGCGGGGATAGTACGGTCCTTTATGCGGAAGAGATGGAAAAATGATTTTTTATACACTAATGATCTCATATGAAAGTCATCGCTATTGCATCTGTCGGCGGCCATTGGGTCCAGTTGTTACGCCTCTTACCTGCATTTGAGGGAATGGAAGTTGTATTTGTGTCTACGGTAAAAAGTCTGTCCACCACCGTATCCGGAAATAAGTTTTATTATATACCCGACGCAAGCAGGTGGAATAAGCTAAAACTGCTGCAGACCTTTTTTAAGGCACTGAAGATTGTACAAAAGGAGAAGCCGAACGTCATCATCACTACTGGTGCCGCTCCGGGGCTGCTGACATTAATAGCCGGCAAAATTTTAGGCAGCAAAACGATCTGGATAGACAGTGTGGCCAATGCCGAGAAATTATCATTGAGCGGCAGGATTGCATTGAGAATTGCCGATAAAACATATACACAGTGGCCGGATTTAGCCGGTCATAGAATTATTTACGCTGGAAATATATTATCATGATTTTTGTAACCACAGGTACACAGGCCCCCTTTAACAGACTGGTTAAAGCAATGGATGATATCGCTGATGAGTTAGGCGGTGAGGAGATTATCGTGCAGGCAGCTGGCGTTGATTTCAAAACCAGGAACCTCAGGATTGTCACTTTTTTACATCCTGCAGCATACAATGAGATTTTTACCGCAGCCAGGCTCATCGTCAGTCACGCTGGTATGGGATCAATCGTCTCGGCACTCACTTATGGCAAACCCATTATTGTCATTCCCCGTGTGGCCAGCCTTGGTGAACACCGGAATGACCACCAGATAGACGGCGCCAGAAAAATGGAAATGCTGGGTTATGTGCCGGTTGCCTATAACGAGCGGGAACTGAAGGAGAAGGTTCTGGCTTTTGTACAACAAAAGGACAAAGGTACAGCCGCCTCTATTGGCCGTCATGCGTCAGGCTCCTTAACAGATTCCATACGCGGATTTATTTTAAACACTTAAAGAGGAGCATTTGTGGAGCATCATGGCAGGAGTATTAAATCCGTATTTTTCAAAGATACCTTCATTATCAGCCTCATCAGTCTTGGCCTGATTTCCTTTGCCTTCCTGATGAAAAGGCATCAGGCAGAGTTTACGAATTATATCCTGGAGGCTTTACTGATGGTTTATGCTGTCGCTGCTTATTTATGGACCAGGAATAAGTCCCTCTCTGTGGTCGTGGCCATGCGGCTCACGCTGTTTATCTATATCGTTTTTTCCTGGTTGTATGCGGTGAATTATAAAGGGGCGAATGCGCTCGACTTTCTGCAGATCTATAAATCGTTTCTCTATCTCTTCTTTCTGACCTTCCTGGTAAACAAAAAACTGATGTCTTTCAGCGGTGTAAATAATTTCAGCTTACTGTTATACCTGATTTTCTTTTTCAAATACCTGCTCATGATCGGTTTGGGACTGGACCTGCGTCCTGTCATTTACATGGAAAATAATTTTGAGCTGATGTTTTTATATGCTTTGTACCTGATCCGTTATACGGTTACCAAAGAAAAATATCTGCATTTGCTGATACTGCTGGGGATCATCACCGTCATTTCCCTTTCCCGGTCTTCCTTGTTGATGTACAGTGTGCTCGTACTGTTTGTGATCTACGATTCATTTAAAAAAGTGCGTGTATTCCTGATCCCGGGTGCAATCGCAGTATTAGGAATCGTGGCTTATTATATTTTCACCGCCCGTGCAGGAAGTCTGGAAGAAATAGACAGGTACAGGTTTATGCTGATCTGGTGGACCAATGTGGATGACTGGAACCTGCTGCAGTGGCTGGTCGGCGCCGAACGGATCACCCCGCTCAATGGCTATTCCTGTGGCATGATGAATTATTTCAAAAACCTGTTCAGCTATGCGGGAGACGGCACCTGTTATTCTGTAATTCTCCATTCCTTTATTTTCAGGGTCTTATATGACCATGGCGTATTAGGATTTCTTTTTATCATTACCGCAACTTACCAGCTGCTGATCAGAAGTAAAGTAAGGAAAGACATTACGCTTGTCTTTATTGCCATTGTACTGATCAACGGGCTTTCCGTATCCTCCTTCAACAATCTCTTTTTCGCTATCAGTATGGTATTTCTTATGACTACCAACCTTGTTTTCCATAATCGTCCATTCCGCTCTAAATTAAATCCCTATCCAGATGAAAACCAGCCCAAACTATAATTTTTTCAGCTATTATCGGTTTTTTTATAAAACGCTCGGCTTCCGGTTGCTGTTAGATATCATGCAAAGCATCCTTGTTAGTTTTTTTGACGGCGTTGGTCTAGCCATGTTTATCCCGCTCTTACAGGCAATGGGAGATAGCAATGCCAATCATTCCAGGGAAGCGATGGGCAAATTGCATGTCTTTACCGATTTCTTCGCTTACCTGAACATTCCGCTCAATATTTACACTGTTTTAATCGCATTGGCGGTGCTGTTCATCATCAAAGGAGGAATGAAATTTATTCAGCTCAACTCTCAGGCGAGTTTAAAACAGGGATTTATCAAAAAAATAAGGTATACACTGACGGACGAGCTGCAGCATTTAAGTTATACAGGTTTTTTGAAACAGGATGCCGGGAGGATTCAGAACATTGTGACCGCCGAAGTTCAGAAACTGAGTCAGGCTTTAACCCATTACCTCAATTCCGTTAGCGGCGTGGCCATGCTGCTGACCTATGTGGCCATGGCTTTTCTGGCCAACTGGCAGTTCGCATTCCTGGTTGCAGTAGGTTCCGTATTGTCCAACCTGATCTTTGGCGGTATCGTCAAAGCCGTAAAAGCATCATCCATAAAGATCTCCGATAAAGGAGATATCTTCAATTCGCACTTAATAGAGGCTGTACATTACTTTAAATATCTCAAGGCCACCAATCAGTTCCGTGGCTTTTCAAAAAAGATCAGGGAAGTGATCGAGGAAACCGAATTCCTGAACAGGAAGATCGGCTATTACCAGGCGATAACCGCCAGCATCCGTGAACCGCTGGTGATGATGATTGTCGTTTTTGTGATTATTGTGCAGATTCGCTGGATGGGTGGAAACCTCGGCTCAATCATCCTGAGTCTGCTCCTGTTTTACAGGGCCTTATCCTTCCTGATGAACTTCCAGAACTCCTGGCAGAATTTCCTGCAATTTGTCGGGGCTATACATTCCGTTAAGGCATTAACTGATGAGTTGGCATTGTGGCAGGAACCGCAGGGCGATCAGCCCTTTACCGGATTTGACTCGTCTATCCAGATCAGGAATCTCTGTTTCAGTTATGGCGGGCAGCAGGTGCTGACGGACATCAGCATGGATATCCCAAAAAATCATACCATCGCCTTAGTCGGGGAAAGTGGTTCAGGAAAAACTACGCTGGCCAATATCATTACGGGAATATTGCCGCTGGGAAAGGGACAAATCCTGGTTGATGGTGTTCCGCTGAATGCGTACAATCTGGACAGTTATAGAAACAGAATAGGTTATATCTCGCAGGAACCGGTCATCTTTAAGGACAATTTGTTTAATAACATCACTTTCTGGGCAGATCAGAATGCAGAGAACCTGGACAAGTTTTGGGAAGTGATAGCCATAGCCTCCCTCACTGATTTCGTGAATTCCCTGCAGGATAAAGAACTGACCAATCTGGGAGATAAGGGGATGCTGATTTCCGGTGGACAAAGGCAGAGGATTTCGATCGCGCGTGAATTGTATAAAGAAGCGGATATTCTGATACTTGATGAGGCGACTTCCGCATTGGATTCAGAGACGGAAGTATTCATTCAGAAGAATATAGAGAAGTTGCAGGGAAATTACACGATGATCATCATTGCGCACCGCTTGTCTACCATCAAAAAAGCGGATAAAATTTATATGCTGGAAGCTGGTCAGCTCAGTTATAGCGGAACCTTTCATGAACTCATGGATCTCTCCGTAAGGTTCAAAAGGATGGTGTCTCTACAACAAATCTGATGTTCAAACAAAAAAAAATGATTTGCTGAGAATTTATGTTTGAATTAACTGCTGGACTGAACATTCTAATTACTTAATGTCAGCTTAACCGGATTACATTCTTATTATGCTGATTAACTCTATTTTATCTCGTTTTAGCAGCTGTTTCATCAGATTTCAACTATCTCTTTAAGGATTAATCCGCTCAAATTAATTATTAATTTCCTTTAGTAAACGGAAACGAATAATTCTTCTGTTGTTTTGCGTTAAATACCTGTTTTGTAGCTGTATACGTATAAATACGTATCATTTTAAACAGATTTGATATAGGTTTGTGGTCAATTAATATTCATTTCTAAAATTTTAGTTGAAAATGCAACATCAAAACCTCAAAAAGAACAAGTTAAAAATTTTCGTTTCTCTCATTTTTCTATTGTTGATTTCAGGTCTCTATCAGTGCAAATCTTCCCTGGAGGATGAGCTCGTTAAAGATGGTGCAGACAGCACGGCAATTACTGCTTCCGGAGATGAGCTGAGTGCAAAAAGCACGGGTAAAAATGCCACCCTGAAATCGGTTTTTTCTTTTCCTTTTGGTGCTGCAGTGGTGGTTGACCGGCTGGAGGATAAACCTTATATCGATATCCTGAAAAAGGATTTCCGCAGTGTAACACCTGAAAGCAGTATGAAGTTTGGCGCACTCCATCCTTCAAAAGATACCTATACCTGGACAAAAGCAGATGGCATTGTTGCCTTTGCGCAGGCCAATGGGATGCGCGTTCATGGTCATACACTTATCTGGGGAAAAGACGGACGCACGCCGGATTGGGTAGTGAATTATAAAGGTAATAAAGATGATTTTCTGAAATTGCTGAAGGAACATATCCAGACGGTTGTCAGACATTTCAAGGGTAAGGTAAATTCCTGGGATGTGGTCAACGAAGCCTTCCAGAATAACGGGAAGTACAAAAGCAATATCTGGTATAAAAAGCTGGGAGAAGAATACCTGTACAAATCCTTCCAGTATGCACAGGAAGCAGATCCCAGGGCACTTTTGTTTTATAACGACTATGGACAGGAATTTGGCGGAGCGAAACTGCAGGCGATCATCAACATGGCTGCTAATTGCAAAAAGAGAGGGATCGCTATGCATGGATTCGGGCTTCAGATGCATACCAATCTCAATTTATCCATAGGCCGATTCTCGGAGAATCTGGTTAAACTGAAGAATACCGGCTTGCTGATCCATCTGTCTGAGCTGGATATCGCAGTGCGGGACGGACAGCCGGAACACTTTGCCCTGTCTGCAAAAATCAATACAGCATTGGCTGCTAAATACAAGGCAATAGTGAAAACATACCTTAGTCTTCCGGCCAAACAGCAGTTCGGTATTACTACCTGGGGAGTGTCTGACAGAAATTCGTTTTATAATAATAATTATCCAAACATTGACCACGATTACCCGTTATTGTTTGATAAAAACTATGCCGCTAAACCCGCATATACAGCTGTAATAGAGGCAGGAAAAGGTATCTGATTAAACTATGATGACATGAAGTATCCGGCATTGATCAGCACTTTATTATGGATTATACTTAGCCTGGATGCCATGGCCATTACCAATAAAAACCCAGTCTGTATGGCTGCCGATACCGGGCTGAAGTACAGACTGGGTTTTCCTGTAGGTGCGGCAATAAAGATCAGGCCATTGCTCAACAATAACCGCTACCGCGCAATCCTGATCCGGGAATTTAACAGCATCACCGCAGAGAATGCGATGAAGTTTAAAGCACTCCATCCCTCAGCAACTATTTTTAACTGGTCGGATGCAGATCAGCTCGTTGATTTTGCAGTAAAACATCAACTCCGTATTCATGGTCATGCGCTGAACTGGCCGAAAAACAATCCGAAATGGGTAATGGAGTTTCAGGGCGATAGTGTAGCCTGGGAACAGCTGCTTCAAAAGCATATACAGACAGTGGTGAGCCATTTCAAGGGAAAAGTGAGCTCATGGGATGTCGTCAATGAAGCATTTAACGACAATGGCACGTTGCGGAAAACCATATGGCTGCAAAAACTGGGGCCGGATTATCTTGCGCGTTGTTTCGTCTATGCACATGAAGCAGATCCTGCTGCTTTATTGTTTTACAATGATTACGGTCAGGAATATAATGGTAAGAAGATGAAAGCGATACTCAAATGGCTGGGCGGGTTACAGCGGGAGCATATACCTATACATGGTCTTGGCTTCCAGTTACATACCTCGCTCCGGATACCCATTCCGGAACTGCAAAAAAGTATCCAGGCAGTTGTCCGAACAGGTTTACTGTTACACTTGTCTGAGCTTGATGTCTCTGTACGCAGTAAAAAAGGGGAGCCGTTATTAACTGCTGCGGCATCGGCCACTCAACAGGCGGCTATTTACCGGCAAATCTTTACCATTTATCAGACGGTGCCGGCGCGACAACGATTTGGTATAACCTTATGGGGAATCGGAGATCAGGACTCTTACCGGAATGCAAAAGACGCGGATGCTGATGCGCCTTTATTATTTGACCATAATTATCAACCTAAACCAGCTTATAAAGCTGTGCAGACATCGGGGCAATGAACTGAGATATCTATATGTCCTGATGTCTATGTTTATATAACAGCCCTGTAGGCTGATTTCCTCAATACGCATGATCATCGCCTTTGATCAGATTGATCATCGTCATATAGATAATTTTAACGTCCAGCATGCCTGTCCAGTTTTCGAGGTAATAAATATCATATCCCACGCGTTTCTCCATGTCTGATTTTTGCCGGGTTTCACCTCTGCATCCATTTACCTGTGCCCAGCCGGTAATGCCGGGTTTCAGAAAATGCCTGACCATGTATTGATCAATGATGGCGGCATATTCCTCTGTATGTTTCAGCATATGCGGTCTCGGACCTACCACACTCATATCACCCAGGAATACATTAAAAAACTGGGGCATTTCATCTAAACTGGTCTTCCGTAAAAATTTTCCGACAGGCGTAATTCTATCATCATCTTTGGTCGCCTGTTTCTGGTGACTGTCTTCATTTACCCGCATACTTCTGAATTTATAACAACAGAAAGGTTCATCATCCCTGCCACTCCGGATTTGTTTGAACAAAACAGGACCTTTACTTTGCAGTTTGATCAGCAAGGCGATAAGCGGATAGAGCCAGCTGAGGATAAAAACAATCACCAGCGCGCTGAAAATGACATCGAAAACCCGTTTCCTGAACCTGTTGCCCAAATCTTCCATGGGATCATGCCGCAAAGTGAGAATAGGAAACTGGTTTGCCAGATAACTCAGTCGGTATGGATACGGAAGCGACCCGCCCAGATCCGGGATAAACTTAAGCCTTACACATTGTTTATCTGCTTCAGCGATCAGGGCCTTTACATTTTTCATGCGCTGCGGAGTGATGGAGACATAGATTTCGTTGACACCGGATGCTACCGCTTCTGCCAGCTTGCGGCAGAAAACATCATGTGCAATACCCTCATTTTCACTGTAAATGTTATCCTCATCTCCCACAAAACCATGAAAATCGAGTGTATTCTCATGCTGCAGATACAGGGACAGGTTCATTGCCGTCTCATTAGAACCCATTACGGCTACTTTTTTGGTGACATTAAATCTTTTGAATAAAAGATACTGGAAAGATGTTCCGACAAAACGGTTCAAAACAAATGCACAGGCGAGCAAGCCATAAAAAACGAGGAGAAAGGTTCTGGAAAAACCAATATCCCGCGAAAAGAGGAGGTAAAAAGTGAAGAGCATAAAATGCAGGATAACACTCCTCCAGGTCGCCCGGTAAATTGTCTCCAGTCGCCTCGTACCCTGGTCGCTGTACAATTGACACAATACTGTACAAAGGAGCCATAACAGATTACAGACGACAAGGTAACGTTCGTTGATTTCATGTGACACTGATTTACCCAGGTCTGACGTCAGGTAAAAAGCTGTATAATAAACAATGTTGACCATGGTAATATCAATTACCGGCAAGGTATTTCTGAGCAAATAGATATAACGTGTTTGAATAGCCATAACTGTAAATTTTTAAGTATATGGTCCGGAAAGGCTGTTAAAAAAATGCTCTCCGATCGAACGATCAGGAGAGCACAGCGGGTTTATTGATTGTTTTTAACAGGTGTAGGATTTTATTGGGTAGGTTGCGGTACCGAAAGTTCTTCCATTGCGGCTGAAGATGCATAAACATTGGCCGTAGGATAGATAAAGGCACCGGGAGCCTTGCATTCATTTCTGGATAGTTGTATTTTCTTTAAGGACCTGAGCACTTTTACAGCTTGTCCAAGCTCATTCACAAAGGACTTCATCTCGAGGCGAAATAAGTATCTTCTGATAATTTTGCTGTGCCATTTGGCGTAATCCAAATAAGCACCAGAGAAACTTTTCCTGATGTTTTTGATCAGAAAAATATACTTCAGCGGTCTCATGAAATCGCTCCGCTGCCGGGCATTCTGTGTAGATCTGTTTTCCCTGTCATGATAGCCCACGTAAGGAGGAGCAATCCCGACTTTGAATTTCCAGGCTTTCGCACGACTGACATAGTCCATATCTTCGAAGTACAACTGGAACAGCGGATCAAAAAGGCCTACTTTAGTGAGACATGCACCGGATATCAGCCAAAATGCTCCGTTCACAAAATCCACATCATATACATCTTTAAGTCTGCCGGTGAAGATATCGGAATTAAGATTATGGCAGTTTTTATGACTGATATAATGTGCGAAATTATGGTCAAATGCAGTCCCGGCACCATTAAGGTGTATCGGACTGATAATACCATATTCAGGGTGCTGCTGATGTACCCTGACCAGACCTTCAATCGTATCAGGTTCTACCCAGGCATCCTGGTTCAGTAAAAACACATAGTCGGCCCCCTCCGCCAAAGCCCTTCTGAGCAAGATGTTATTCGCGCCGGCGAAACCCATATTCACCCTGTTTTCGATCAGATATACATCCGGAAAACGCTGTCGGATCAGCTCAACTGTATGGTCTGCAGATACATTATCAATTATACTGATTTTTACCGGCACACTTGATAACAGCACACTGCTGATACATTTCTCTACCCAGGCTGCTCCGTTATAGGTGGAAATCACTACATGAATATTCATATCAGAAAGCTTTTATGAGCATCGTATACAGCGCTGCCACTTCGCTTACAAGCGGTTTAGCAGCAATGTGAATACGATAGTTAATTGTTGTTTTGATACTAATTTTTATTAAAAATAGCAACTACTTACTACACAAAACAGGCTTTTTGACGAGTGATGAGCAAACTGTGAAAATCGTGAAAAAGTGTATCATCCGGGGAGTCTGAATGCCACAGGTTTCATCATTTATGTAAAATTAACGCAACATTATTGCAAGCCTCTTTTTTTGCCTTAGATTTACAACCAGGGATGTAACAATCCGGACGCTACCAGATTCTAATGATTACCTAAACAATAGATCACAATGAAGAAAACCTTCGTACTATTATCGCTCCTCGCATTTGCCGGTTTCAAAGGGCAGGCGCAAGACCAACCCCGCTGGATGCAGCAGCCTGCGGTATCACCAGATGGTAAATGGATTGCTTTTGAATACAAAGGCAATATATTTAAAGTTGCCGCTACGGGTGGTGATGCCACACCGCTCACTATTGCCAGCTCTTATAATGGTTATCCGGTATGGAGCCATGACAGTCAGAAAATCGCCTTTGCGTCCGACCGTTACGGAAATTTTGATGTGTACGTAATGACTGCGGCAGGAGGAGAGGCTAACCGCCTTACTTTCAATTCCAGCCGTGATATTCCTTATGATTTTAATGCTGACAATTCACAGGTGATCTTTGGTACCGACCGTCACGATATTTACTCTTCGGCAAGGTTCCCGATGGACGCTATATTTACCAAACTTTATACCGTACCTGTAAAAGGCGGCAACAGCAGCCTGATCAGCAGTGCCGGAATGGAATATGCCCATTATAATGACAAGGGGGATCAACTGATTTTTCAGGATAGAAAAGGTTATGAAGATGCCTGGAGAAAACACCATACTTCTGCCATTACGCGCGACATCTGGACATATGATTTAAAGAACACCAGTTATAAAAAGGTTTCTTCCTTTAAAGGAGAAGACCGTGAACCTGTATGGGGCACCGGGGATACCTTTTATTACCTGTCCGAAAAAAATGGTAACCAGAACCTTTTCAAATCTTCATTAGCCAATACCGAACAGGTTACGCAGCTGACCACCTTTGAGAAAAACCCTGTACGTAACCTGTCACGTTCGGCAGATGGAAAAATGGTCTTTACTTATAATGGTGATATCTATACTTTAACGGAAGGTCAGCAACCCCAAAAATTGAACATTACGCTCAATGCAGGTTTTGCGGCCGACCAGATCGCGATGCTTCCCGTACGTGGTGAAGCTGCGGAAATGGCCGTATCTCCTGATGGAAAACAGGTTGCTTTTGTTTATCGCGGGGACATCTTTGTCACCTCTGTAGATGGCTCAACCACCAAACGTATCACCAATACGCCATACCAGGAGCGGATGGTGCAATTTAGTCCAGACGGACGTAAAATCCTCTATTCTGCAGAACACGAAGGTTCATGGGATATAGACCAGGTGACCATCGCCAATAAAAACGAGCCTTATTTTTACGCCGCTACCGTATTAAAAACGGAGTCCGTAATTGCCGGCCCGAAAGATGAATTTCAGGGCGTTTACTCGCCGGACGGCAAAAAGATTGCCTACCTGGAAGAAAGAAATATTTTAAAATCTTACGATGTAGCCGCAAAAACCGCTACGACCCTACTCGCTGAAGGCCTGAACTATTCCTATGCCGACGGTGACCAATACTTTACCTGGTCGCCCGACAGTAAATATATCCTTGCGCAATCCACCGAAGGTGGCGGATGGTTCCAGAATGAAGTGGTTCTGATCAAAGACGATGGATCCGGCAAGCGTGTCAACCTGACCGAGAGTGGATTCAGCGATGAGTTGCCACAATGGGGAATGGAAGGCAAGGCCATGTACTGGTTAACCGATAAAGACGGGATGAAAAACCTGAGTCGCGGGAGTCAGTCCGACATCTACGCGATGTTCTTCGATCAGCAGACCTGGGACAGGTTCCAGTTGAGCAAAGAGGACTTTGAACTGCGCACCGAAGCAGAGAAAAAAGATACCTCGGCAACAAAACCAGCACCAAAGAATCCAAAGAAAAAAGGAGCTGATGCGGCAGTTAAACCGGCAGCGCCATTCACCCCATATCTGAAAAACCTGGAAAACCGTACTAAACGCCTGACCATGGCTTCTACTGCAATCAGCGGTGCGAAACTTTCCAAAGACGGAGAAAAATTATACTTCCTTGCCAGGTACGACAAAGGTTTCGACCTGTGGGTAACCATGACCCGTACCAATGAAAGTAAAATACTGGCCAAACTCGATGCACAAGGCGGTGAACTGGAAATGAGCAAAGATGGTAAAGCACTCTTCGTACTCGCCAATGGCAACATCATGAAAGTAGGTATTGACGACGGTAAGGTAACACCCGTTCGTATCAACTCAGAAATGGAGCTGAATGCCTTAGGCGAAAGAGAGTACATTCTTGCACATACTTTCAAACAAGTGAAAAAGAAGTTCTTTGACCCTAAACTGCAAGGGGTGGACTGGGACTATTACTATAACAATTACAAACAGTTTTTACCCTATATCAATAACGATTACGACTTTCAGGTACTCCTGAGCGAATTCTTAGGCGAACTGAATGCATCCCATACAGGAGGCCGTTACAGTCCGGTATTCCCCGGTGCAGATGAAACTGCGGCCCTTGGTTTAACTTACGACCTTACCCGCACCACAGATGGCCTGCTCGTTAAGGAAATCATACCCGGTGGTCCTTTTGATATTGCAGGCACAAAAATGAAAGCCAATGCGGTCATCACCCACATCGATGGAACGCCGGTTACCGCTGCAGCAGACTGGTCAAAACTACTCAACCATAAAGCCGGAACCTTCACCAGAATCTCCTTCCGCGAAGCAAAAGCTAGTAATACTATTGAGGAAACCATCAAACCTATCAAACCTTCCGTAGAAACCAGAACACTCCTTTACAACAAGTGGGTCAAACTGATGGAACACCTGACAGACAGCCTTTCTGGAGGCAAAGTTGGCTACGTACACGTCCGTAGTATGGATGATCCAAGCTTCCGTGTCACCTTCGATAAAGTCCTGGGCAGAAACAAAGATAAAGAGGCCCTCATCGTAGACTCCCGTTTCAACGGCGGTGGCTGGTTGCATGACGACTTGGTTACTTTCCTGAGCGGTAAACTCTATTTCACCCTGCGTCCACAAGGGCACATCACTACCGGCGGTGAACCCCTAAACAAATGGACCAAACCAAGTTGCGTACTCATGAGTGAAAGTAATTATTCAGATGCATTCATGTTCCCTTACGCCTATAAAGAACTCGGCATAGGTAAACTGATCGGAATGCCTGTAGCAGGAACGGGTACTGCCGTATGGTGGGAAACACAAATCAATAACAGGATTGTCTTCGGTATCCCTATGATCGGTACTTACGGTGCCGGCGAAACCCACGCTACCGAAAATTACCAGCTGGAACCAGATATTCAGATCCTTAACGATTACAACAAAATCCTGAAAGGAGAGGACCAGCAACTCGAAGCCGCTGTTAAAGAAATGCTGCTAACCGTTAAAAAATAGATAAGGTTCATTTAACTATTTATCATCAAAAACCGCATCTTATCGATGCGGTTTTTTTTCTCCTCCTTTTTTAAACCCTGCCGGTCACCTCCCTGCATGTGCGGATACCTAAATAAAAATGCTGTGATATTTCCGACCTTCGACACTTTGCGTAGCAAAATGCCCCAATCTGTCGGTCACCTCCCTGCATGTGCGGATAAGTAAATAAAAATGCTGTGATATTTCCGACCTTCTACGTTTTGCGCAGCAAAAGGTAGGCAGGCGGAAATACACAGTATTTTTATTTTCATCGCACAATCCCCCCATTTCATCTACTAATTCCACCCCTCTGCCTCATTTAACATTTGGCCGTAGAATTATGCTGCACTTTAGCGAAATATCAAAATATCGTATGAAGTCAATTTTATTTTTACTGCTATTTTTTAACCTGCTGCTCATCCGGCAGGCCAGCGCACAAAACGTGCAGAACGATACCGCAAGGGTAAACAAGTTCATTACAGCCCCATTGGACCAGGTATTGGACGAACTCTCTGCTACCTATCAGATTAAGTTTGTGTTCGACAGGTCAGAGATGCACCTCCTCAGCGTGAGCGATCACTATTTTCAGGAGAAGGTCAAAGACGTGATCTCACAGATCTGTAAGTTCCACGGAATTTATTATGCCAAGCAACCCGACGGCACTTACTTTATCCTCGAAAAACCCGAAGATATTAGCCGGTTGAGAAGAGGAGCAGCCCAGTCGAAAAGCGGGGAAATGGGCAGCATGACCATTTCCTACAAAGAGCAGCAGGAAAAAGCCGCTGCACCTTTAAAACCCACCCGCAAGAACTTCTCCTTAGCCGGCAGGGTGACCGATAATGCTACCGGAGAGTCCCTTCCTGCGGCATTCATCAAAATCAGAGGTACTACCATTACCGCTGTGACCAATACAGACGGCTATTTCAATCTTCAGAACGTGCCCAGTGATACTGCGACTATACTCGTTTCCTATGCCGGGTTTCAACCATCCGTAGAAAGGCTTAATCCGGAAAGCGCGTTGCAAAAACTGGTCATCAGCCTATTGCCGGCAGATAATGCCTTAAACGAGGTAGTTATCAATGGTAAAAAAGATGGTGTGATGAATACCGATACCCGCAGGGTGAGTATAATCCAGCTTACACCTTCTAAGCTTTCCGAATTGCCAAATATTGGTGAAAGAGATATCCTGCGCGCCTTCCAGCTCATGCCCGGTGTGAGTGGAAGTAATGAATCCTCTTCCGGAGCTTATGTAAGAGGAGGGACGCCTGATCAGAATCTCGTCTTGTTTGATGGATTTACAGTATACCAGGTAGACCATTTATACGGTTTCTACAGTGCGTTTAATGTAAATGCCGTCAAAGATGTACAACTATATAAAGGTGGGTTCTCTGCTAAATTTGGTGGCAGGTTATCCAGTGTAACCGATATCAGCGGAAAAGATGGTAATAAAAAGACCCCCTCATTCGGTGTGGATCTCAGTCTGCTCAGCGTTAACATTTATGGAGAAACACCAGTATCAGATAAATCATCCGTATTATTCAGTCTGCGGAGGTCGTACCAGGGACCGCTTTATAATAAAATCTTTAATAAACTTAACAATACCACGACCACAACTACCGGCGGCGGGGGTGGAATGGGCGGTTTTGGTGGCCGCGGGGGCATGGCGAACAACCAGACCCAGGTCTCTTCCTGGTTTTACGACCTGAATGGTAAGTACACCTATACGCCTGACGATAAAAACATCATTTCCCTCAGCTTTTACAGCGGAAAAGATGACCTCGATAACAGCAGGGATTTAGGTATTCCAAGTGCAATATCTTCTACCGTAAACAGTTCCAGCATCACCGATCTTACTACATACGGAAATGTCGGCTCCAGTGCAAAATGGTCGCGGCGGTGGACCAATAAATTGTATTCCAATTCCCTGGTGAGTTATTCCAATTATTTCAGTAACCGCGATCGCAGTACGAGCAGCTCGATTACAGATACCACAGGAACAACCGCTACGGTAAATAACGGCACTTTTGAGAACAACAACCTGAAAGATTACAGTGCGAAATCTGACTGGGAATGGAATATTAACAATAGTGGTAAGCTCCTCTTTGGCGGTTTTGCCTCTGCACAGGATATCAAATATACCTATGCACAGAACGATACCAGTTTCCTGATCAATCAATATAATCGTGCCCTGAGCTTAGGTGGCTACGTGGAACTGGAGCAGAATTTTGGCAAACTGCGCGTGCAGCCGGGGATGCGTTTAACACATTATGACGTGACAGGTAAAAACTATATAGAACCAAGATTTTCGGCCAGTTATGCACTGACAGATAAACTGATGCTAAAAATGGCTACTGGTCGTTTTTACCAGTTCACTAACCGCGTAATCCGTGAAGATATCCTTTCCGGCAGCAAAGATTTCTGGGTGCTGGCCAATGGCAGTACCATCCCGGTAGGCAGTGCATTTCATTATATTTTAGGGACAAGTTACGAGACTGACAAATATCTTTTTAGTGTGGAAGCGTATTATAAAACACTGACAGGTCTCACCGAATACTCATTGCGGCAGACCGGTGGTGGCGGAGGTATGATGATGGGACCTGATGCGACCATCACCCTGGAAGAGAACTTTTATAATGGTAAAGGATATGCGAAAGGGATTGAGTTTATGGCCCAGAAGAAAGTGGGTAAGTATACCGGCTGGATCGGTTATACATTAGCAGAAGCATTTAATAAGTTCGAAGTATATGGCACAAATTATTTTCCTGCCAGTCAGGATGTAAGACACGAATTTAAGTCCATCAACATGTTCCATGAGGGGCGTTGGACATTGACTGCGACCTGGATTTATGCTTCTGGCCGACCCTACACAGCGCCTGTAGGCAGTTACACCATAGACCGCGCAGGGGCAGGCACAAAAACCTACTTTGTGATCAGTGGTAAAAACTCCGAGCGGTTAAAAGCGTATCACCGTCTCGATGCCGCGATTACCTATGATCTGATCAAAACCAACACTAAAAAGATAGGCACCATTGGTTTCTCTTTTTTCAATATTTACAACAGATCAAACACCTGGTACCGTGAATACTCTATTCAGGGCAATCAGGTGATTTCAACAGACGTCAACTATCTTGGTTTCACACCTAACCTTACACTCAGTTTAAAATGGTAACACTTTATAATACTCCTAAAACCGTCTTTCGCGGAATTCTATTGCTGCTCTGTTTATTTGCAGCCTGTAAAAAAGATACTACAGAAAATACCAGCATCCTGCCCGTGGTAGAAGCCTACCTGCTGCCCGGGAAAAATGTAGAGGTGAAGATTTCCCTGCAGAAAGGTCTGGTAGATACCAATGCCTACGGTGTTCCCATCAGCGGGCTGGCACTCCGGATATCTGATGGCACCGTCACAAAAACCCTTACAGAGGCGAAGGCCGGCCAGTACCTGCTTAAGGACTCCACATTTATAAAATCAACAGGCGTTTACAGTCTCCAGTTCACCTATAATGACCTGCCCGTAACAGCCAGTACTACAATGCCTGATAAACCATCCGGATTAACTGTATCAAAAGACACGGTGATTATTCCAAAGTTCACTTTCGGCACCACACCGACCGCCTTTATTCCTGTTACTGTGGCCTGGACAAATAGCGGTTCTTATAATCATATTCTCGTTTTCAAGTACCAGGAAACCTGGAAATCACTGATCTCGGATCGTTTCAACAGGGATACGACCACCAGTGTGGAACTGAATACGGTGCAGACCAGTAATTACGAGCTTTCCATGAATACTTTTAAATATTACGGAAGATATAAGGTCATATTGATGCGCGTAAATACAGAATATGTAGAAATGCTCAATAATTCAAGTACATCTTCACATAATTTAACAAATGCGCCGACAAATGTGAAGAATGGATTAGGTATTTTTACAGCGATGCAAGCCGATACTTTAAAATACAATTTGTTGGTTAAAGCAGAATAGCAAAAAACAAAAATATGAAGCGCTTGTCCGGCTGGACCTCAAATAAGTATATCATTTGTGCTGTCCATGTACTGTTCTGGATCCTGCTGCTGCTATTTCCATATTTCAGTGGTCCTGATAATCCCATATATTTTGAACATATGAAGTACAGGATGATCTTCAATCATAGCTTTGTGATCATCCTGTTTTATTTTAATGCCTATTATCTCTTTCCCTTCATCTACCGGAAAAAAGGCTGGCTAATCTATATCATTACTTTAGCTGGAACGGTTGCACTCCTGATGTATTCCTCCGCTCTGCTTCAGCAATACCTGATGCCTTTTCATGAATTTCCGGAACACAGCAGGAACATTCCCTTCGACCGTCCCCATCGTCCCGGTGGTGGGGCTTTGCCTTTCCCTATTTACATATTCATTATAGGCATCAGCTTTAGCTACCGGCTGATTACAGATAACACTATAGAAGAGAAAAAGCGCAAGGAACAGGAAACGGAAACCCTGAAAACGGAGCTTAACTTTTTACGGTCGCAGATTAGTCCCCATTTCATGTTCAATGTGCTGAATACGCTTGTGGCACTGGCGAGGAAGAAATCAGACCTGATGGAGCCGTCACTGATCCAGCTATCCACACTAATGCGTTACGTCTTATACGAAAGCAATCACAGCCGCATTCCGCTCAGCAGGGAAGTGGAATACCTCAGGAACTATATCGACCTGCAGGCCCTTCGTTTTGGCGACGATCTCAACCTGGAAATGGAAATTTCTGAAAATCTGGACGGATTTGAGATTGAACCGATGCTGCTGATCCCTTTTGTAGAAAACGCCTTCAAACATGGGATGGTGAACAGTGAAGAAGCCAGTCTGGTCATTCGCATCCATATTGACCCTGTGGCCTCTATGTTATTTTTTAAAGTAGAAAACCATATCGCACCGATGAGCAACAGTAAAGACCCTCATTCAGGCATAGGCCTCAAAAATGTGAGTCGCAGGCTCCAGCTTCTTTACGAGAACAAATATACCCTCAATACCCGGATACAGCATAATATTTTCACTACAAACCTAATAATAGAATTAAGATGATCAAATGCATGGTTGTTGATGATGAGCATTTCGCAAGAGAGCTGATCGAAGATAATATTCGCCTCGTACCATTTCTTGAGCTGGCCGCGAGCTGCAAAAATGTGAATGAAGCGATGAAAGTTATGGCTGCTGAGCAGATAGACCTGATTTTTATGGATATACAGATGCCTGGATTATCTGGTATTCAATGGCTTCAGAGCGGTTTGATGCAGGCACCTATGGTGATCATGATTACCGCCTATGCAGATTATGCCCTGGAAGGTTTCAACCTCAACGTACTGGATTATATCCTGAAACCAGTTGCATTCGATCGTTTTCTGAAAGCCTCTACCAAGGCGATGGAGCTTCACCTGTTGAAAAACAAACAGGCAGCACCTGCGGTTCCGGCAGAACAGAACTCCCTTTTTGTGAATTCGGACTACTCGCTGGTCAGGATCAACATGGATGACATTACCCATATAGAAGGCTTAAAAGACTACATCAAAATCTTTCAGCTGCGTGCAATGCGACCAACTGTACCACGTTTAACACTACACTATATGGAAGATAAACTTCCCTCTGATAAATTTCTGCGCGTACACCGTTCCTACATTGTGGCACTCGACAAAATCCAGTCCGTAAAAAAGAACAGGTTGTATCTTCCTGATGCAGATATCCCATTTACAGATAACTACAGGGATGAACTCATGCAATACATTAACAACAGGAGTTAAGCATTTGCTCAACTCCTCACACCAAAGGTATTCATCATCCGGTTAAAATTGCCCTTGATCACTCCATTCAATTCCTTTTGATCATAGGTCGCGGTCATTTTATCCAGCGTGCCCCACACATATAAGGCAAGTCTGATTTCCTGCATGCGGGCCTGTTGTAATTCTGGTGTAAGCGTACTGATATAGTCCATTTCCTGCAACAGGAAATCGTTCGTTTCCTTAGCCAGTTTATTTGCGCTGTTTATCCGGTTCAGTCCGTATAAATTTTCTGTGGTATACATACGGTTCAGGGTATCCCTGATGGAATAGTTTTTCATGGGCAGGTCTTTCATGCTTTTTTCCATGACTCTGGCTGACTGTACGGGTTTACCTTCCATTAATAAATTTGCTGCCAGTGTATTATTCAAATCCCATGTCCCATTCACTATTCTCCGCGATTCCGGATCCAGGTATTTTGCTTTGTGGAAAGCTGAGAAATCGAGTTTATTCATCATATTTGCATACATCACATCAGAATGCGTTTTGCTGGTTTTATCCCTGTCATCACCATTCGTTTTAAAAGGCAATAAACGATAAGCATATCCTTCCAGATACAGGTATTTGTCCAATCCCATGTAAGTATCATCCGACACTGTAGTCGCATAATAAACAGGCCTTTCCCAATTATTTGTCGCCAGGATATCGATCATTGCCAAGTCACCCTTTCCGGCGTACGCTTTGGTGAAGTTCCATTCCATTGCCGGTGTAACCATTTCTTTCTCTGCCGGATTTATCGTACCTGTTTTTATCAGCTGTTCCGCATTTATTGTCAGCCTAAACTTCCTTGTGGGCAGGAAATTCATAAAACTACCATCGGCCATCTGCACCTGATCTTCCTGATGATCAGATGTGAGTACGGCCAGCAAATCTTTCAGCTCTACACTGTCCTTAATGCCGTAATCTACATAAGGGAAGTAGTCTCTTACACCTGCTACATACTTTTCCTCCCGCATGCTGAGTGGCAAAGGAGCGGAGCGGTTGAGCTGTTTTTTTAGCTGGTTGAGATAGGCATCATCCGATAAAAACTGAATACAAATTACCCTGATATCCGTACGAAAACCTTCCACTTCCTGTGCATACCAGAGGGGGAAAGTATCATTATCCGCATTCGTAAACAGAATAGCATTCGGTGCACAGGAGTTCAGGTAATTTTTAGCCCAGGCTGCCGCTGTAGTTTTGCCCGACCTGTTATGGTCGCCCCAACCTTGTATAGCCATCAGCAGGGGTACAGCCAGGAAAGTGACAACCGCGGCACTATACACACTCATTTTGTTGCCAGCGATCCTGTTCAATACATCTTTTAAGGCAAGTACACCAAATCCTATGCAAATGGCGAAAGCATAAAATGAACCTGTATATGCATAATCCCGCTCTCTCACCTGCAGCGGATGCTGATTCAGATACAATATGATTGCTATCCCGGTGAAAAAGAAAAGCGTCAGCACAATTAACGCCGTCTGTTTATTTTTACGGTATAACCAGCAGAGTCCGGCAATACCGAGAAGCAGCGGAAAACTGTAATAAACATTATAGCCTTCATTGGCCGTGATACTTAAAGGCAGATCAGTCTGATTTCCCAGGCGCATGGTATCCAGAATTTTAATGCCAGATAGCCAGTTGCCGTTTTGCAAATCGCCTTGACCCTGGTTATCATTCTGTCGACCAGCAAAGTTCCATAGGAAGTAGCGCCAGTACATGAATCCCATTTGCCAGGACGTAAAAAACTGCATGTTCTTTACAAAAGATGGCGACTCACCATCCCGCAAGTTCAGCCAATCTTTGTAGAAATTCACATGATCCACATCCCTGCTGTAGGTTCTCGGAAACAGCAGGTTTTTATCGTATTTACTATCGTAAGTTTTACCCGAAACTTCATATCCTGATTTACCTTTTCTATAGGTATCGCCAGTCTCTTTATTTTCCAATAGCGTGGCATCAAAAGTATTACCATACGATAAAGGAGTGGAGCCATAATTCGTGCGTCCCAGATAACTATAAAGGGAAAAAGCATTATCAGGATTACTCAGGTTGATAGCCGGTTTGGCATTTGCCCGTATAATAATCATGAAATAAGAACTGAAGCCAAATAGAATGAACACCAGGCACAACAGACTCAGATTCAGCTTATATTTTTTAGTACGGATAGAGTAAGCTACCGCCCATGTTATTACTCCGCCGATCCCGATCACAAAAGCGATAGCGCCGGATCCGAAAGGAAGTCCGAGGCCATTCACGAAAAACAAATCAGTTTTTGCAGCGAAAAGCACAAAATACTGGATCACTGCGAATTGCACCAATCCCACGATCAAAATCCCCGCTGCAAAGGCCTTTAATGTGCCGGCGAGTGATACTTCCTTCGCTTTTTTGAAGTAGTAAACCAGTGCTACCGCGGGAATAACCAGCAAACTCAGCAAATGGACACCAATGGAAAGGCCTACAATGAAAGCGATGAAGAGCAGCCATTTATCATTCCCCTGACTTTCCCATTTGAGAATCGCCCAAAAAGTGATTGCCGTAAACAAAGAGGACAGGGCATATACTTCTGCTTCCACTGCTGAGAACCAGAAAGTATCAGAAAAAGTATAAGCCAGGGCACCAATTACACCTGCCGCGATTATACTCACCGATCTGGTTTTTATTTTCTCTCTGCTGAAGAGCTTTGCGCCAAGCGCCGTAATGGTCCAGAATAAAAACATAATTGTCCCTGCACTCGCTAATACAGCACTGAAGTTAATCCAGTAAGCTATTCTGGCGGTATCGCCCAGGGCCAGCAGGCTGAACATTTTTCCTATCATCAGAAAAAGTGGTGCACCCGGCTGATGACCCACCTGCAGTTTGTTTGCAGTGGCGATGAATTCCCCGCAATCCCAGAAACTCACCGTAGGTTCCATCGTTAGCCAGTAGGTGAGCAGGGCTACAGCAAATAGCAGCACACCAAACAGATGATTCAATCGCTGATGATCTTTCTTCTCGGCCGCCGTATTGATCATATTTCCAAATTCGGTATTGACCAGGTTTTCTACGCTACTGATCTCAAAACGATCTCCTTCCTGATGCTCCAATGCAGTGAGCACATGATCATAGAGCTCATCCAGCGTATCCTGTACAATAACAATCCCTGCCAGGTGCCGGCGTATCTCCAGTTGCTGTTGTGCTGTTACTTTCATGACAGTTTCGTTTTCAGGTTAAGTAACAGCTCCAGGTTTCCGATAAAACTTTTGGCTTCCTGCAGTTTGGTTTCCACTTCTTTCTGTCCTTCCTTAGTTAAGGAGTAATATTTGCGTACCCGGTTATCCACCAATTCCGTACTCGTGCTCAGCATGCCCTCAGCTTCCATTTTATGTAAAGAGGGGTACATGGAACCCTCAGTCAGTTTGATTTCACCATTAGTGATCTCTTTTACTTTCTGTGTGATTTCATAACCGTACATTTTCTCATTTTCCTGCAGCAATTTCAAAATGATGGTTTGTAAACTGCCCTTTAACATTCCGTTGGTTGTACTCATGCCACAAATATATAATTTTCCTTTATACATAGAGAAATTATGTATGCTAATTATCTGTATGTTAAGCATTGCATTCATGAAAATTGGCAGAAGAGAGACCCTATGCCTGCTATCTTTTCTAATGAGTTGTAATCCATTCGGGATTAACAACCTCTATGATCCTGAATTTTTTCAAACCCGCAGGAACTTTCCATACCACTTCTTCCGTTTTTCTGAAACCGATCAATGCCGCGCCGATAGGTGTGAGGATAGAGATTTTTTGTTGCTTGATATCCGCATTTTCGGGCATCACCAGTGTAAACTTCATTGTTTTTAAGGTATCCAGATCTAACAACTCTACAACGGAATTAATCCTGATACAGTGAGGAGGGAATGCATCGTTTTTAACAATAACTGCCCTGCCCAGCTCATTCGCTAAGGACATTTCATTATTTATCACTGTTTTTTTATTCGCATAGGATTTTAACAAATTAAAATCTTCCTGGGTCATGACAACCGCGTTCTGCATGTTTGTATTCATCATTATGTATTTAATTGAGCGGATGATTTTCCATCCTTAATTTATTGCTTTTGGTAAGACGGTACCTGCGTAGTTTCATTGCTTTTAACCGTTCAGGACTGGCTGTTTCGGGGCCAGTATAATTAGTTGGCTTAATTAAAGGGGTACAGAAATTGTTCTTCAAACGGTCTATCGCTTTACGTCTGTTGTTGACATGCAGCAGCATGACCAATCTTGACAGCAGTATAGAGATTACTGGAAACCAATAATTTGAGTTAAATAGTGCTACAATAAGCAATATACAATTCAGCACTAAAAATATGGGTGTAAAATAGCGTTTAGCCGGAAGCCTGTTAAGATTTCGCAACATGATAAAAACGGTAAAATGAATAAAGGACTGAGATGGGTACAACCCCGGTCCGGAAATTTTTTATCAGGCCCGGGGAGAAGTATTGAAGTCCTTGAAATTCGAGAAAAAATACATTTTACAGCAGAAGCAATGGCTCAGGGGAGCCAGCTCATATAATATCGCTGTCTTTTGTTTCTTCATTCTTATAAAATTAATCAATTTAAGACAGAAAACAAAATCTCTTTTCTGAATTTTTAATTTATGCTTTTACCGTTACCACTCCAAGGTATTTTGACGGGGAAACCAGTTTTCCATCCGCAGAGGTCAGTACCATATAACAAAAAACTTCATGGCCTACAGTATTTTTGGGGGCAATGTAAGTGAACGTCAGGTCGTCTCTTTTGATCTGCCCTCTCATGTCAAACCTGTCCAGCTCTTTATGATAGAAGACCAGCAGTACCTGATCATCCAGCTGCGTAGACTTTAATGGGAATGGGTTCAATTCCCAGCTAATCTTAATCTGAAGCGCTGTATCTGACTCCAGCACCGGCTTCCAGACAGTTTGTGTAGATTTGATGGGTTTGCTGAGTTGAATTTTACTCAAATCAAAAAAGCGATTTTTTTCGTCTCCAACAAGTGCATTCTTGATGTGATAAGATACCGCAGCATTCATTTTTGTCATTTCCGGATATTTGGGCTGCTGATAACCGATATTTATAATCCCTAACAGAGGCGACAAAAATGAGGACACCAGTTTCATAATTCCTATCTGTGCCAGCTGTTTTTCTGACGGTAGTTTCTTTTTCCTTACTATATTGGACCGCATGGTCTCTATGGACATCCAGGAGCTCAGCGTAACTGTTCCTACTTTTCCTCTATATCCTCCAAGTATGGAGCCTCCACTTGTGGTTGCCATAATTACCAGCTAAATTGTCCAAGGTAAACACTGTTGGATATGTTCTTTCTGTCGTCACTGACGAAGGCTATATAGATTTCCATCTCAGCGTCTTTTTCTATACCTTCCAGGATTAACAAATCTGATCCCAGGTGACGCTGCGCTCCTCCGCTGATATAACGGCTTTCACCCAATGCAGCGAAAAAGGCCAGGATAATCACCTGATCGCTATAGAAGGTCTTTTTAGGGATCAGTGAGGTATCCCAGTGGATAGCAATTCCTTCTTCAGTAACTTCAGTAGCGATCACCTCAGGAGCAGGCATTAGTCCTTTAGTTACCAAAACTTTAGAAAAATCAATTTTTCTCTCTGGATATTCGCCCACAACAGCATTTTTTCTGATGTGTTTTACCATCGCATTGTTTGGGTTATCCTGTAAAATACCGGCTTCAATGTCATAGCCAATTTTTACAAACTCTTTAAGCGGTTTCATGAATTGCGCACAGATAGCGGTGTCATTCATGATTGGCAGCTGACCTGGTGCAGCGGGTTTGGTTCTTTTTCCGTTTTTTCTTTTGACCACAGTCTTTCCATTGGGGAGCTGATAATAAGTTAATCCATCAACGGTCCCGGAGAATCCTACATAAGGGCCTTTTGTAACGATCGCCATTTCTTTTTAAAATTTAAAGTGAATAATTATTTGTCTTAGGAGGTTAAAAAGCAGTGCAGTTAAACCGATTTGAATGGAGTATCATGTGTCCTTCACTATCATTTTAAGCTGCATTCTTTAAACCGTCATATCTTAAATCTAAGTTAAGTCGTTAGCAATGATTTAATTACAGTTATTTGTGTGAAAATGCATTTTAGATGAAATATTATTCTTTAAGGTATAACGTATAGGAGCTGATCCGATACAGTTCCTAGTCTGAGTTGGGTTTGCAGGGTTATTTAGGGATTATTTTACCATGTTTATAGCATATCATATGTACCCCTAATTTACTATTGAACTACCACTATTATACCAAAATGGTAAATTAGAGGTATTTAAGTAGTAGAATTGGTGTAAATATGGGGTACATAAGGTATGGCATTAGTATGGTTAAAATATTTTTAAAGTACCCTGCCGGACATACCAGTATACCCGTCAATTACGGATAGGCTATAGGCAGATCGTACACCTGAGATAACAGTATTGAAATCAAACCATCAGGAACATATTTGGGATGGGTCATCAATCCTTATAATCGCCCTGGCTTCATAATGTTAAAAAAACAATATAATCAGATGAAAAAGGTATTTTTGCCCGCGTTAATATAATTGCTATAGCAGGTGCAGATGATCATCTTTAAAATAACCCTAGATTCATGATACAAAAGAGCTTAATATGCTTATTCTTTTTACTTTACGCTTTCTCTCCGGCATCTGCCCAGCAGAAGTTTACGATTAGCGGAACCATCAGAGATGCTGCAACGGGAGAAACCCTCATTGGTGCAACCGTTAAAATTCAGGGAACAACTCAGTCGTTTGGTACTTCCAGTAATGCATACGGATTTTATTCACTGACAGGCAATAGCGGAGAATACAATCTTATTGTCAGTTATACCGGTTACGAAGCCACAACCAAGAGGATTACACTCAGCTCTTCGGCTAAGTTCAATTTCGAGCTTAAACCAGATAAGGGAGCGCTGGATGAGGTGGTGATCACCGCGGGCTCCAGAAAAAATGACAATGTCCGCAGTCCGCAAATGGGACTGGACAAGCTTAATATGAAAGATCTCGATAACGTTCCGGTACTTTTTGGTGAGAAAGATGTGCTGAAAACGATCCAGATGCTGCCGGGTGTGAAATCTGGCGGAGAAGGAAATACGGGTTTTTTCGTACGTGGTGGCGCAGCCGATCAGAACCTGATCCTGCTGGATGAAGCAACCGTTTACAATTCTTCACATTTGCTGGGTTTCTTTTCCACTTTCAACGCAGATGCCATCAAAGATGTAAGTCTGTACAAAGGAGGGATGCCGGCGCAGTATGGCGGCAGGTTATCTTCGGTGCTTGATGTTAAAATGCAGGATGGTAACAATAAGGAATTTGGTGTTGAAGGAGGGATAGGATTAATCGCTTCCCGCATTAAAGTAGAAGGACCGATTGTAAAAGACAAAGGTTCGTTTATGGTCAGCGCCAGGAGAACTTATATAGATCTCCTGTTAAAGGCTTCGCCGGATTCTTCGCTCAACAGCAATACACTGAATTTTTATGACATCAACGCCAAGCTGAATTACCAGTTTGACGACAAGAATACCATTTTTGTTTCAGGTTATTTTGGACAGGATAATATCGGGATCAAAGACTTATTTGCTAACGACTGGGGCAATACCACTGCTACGGTGAGATTAAATCACGTTTTTAATGATAAACTGTTTTCCAATACTTCCTTCATTTTCAATAAGTACAATTACGCGATTGAGCTGCTTGATGCAGATAACAATGCGCGGGTGACCTCATTGATCAGGGATTTTAACCTGAAACAGGATCTCCAGTATTACAGCAATAAACATGTGATCAGGTTTGGTGCGCAGGCTACGCATCACCGTATTGCACCGTCAGATATTACTACAACAGGGAATTCAAGTTTTAATCCGCTATCGGTAGAAAACAGATATGGATTAGAATTGGCTGCTTATGCGTCTGATGAATGGACGATCACTGATAAGTTCAATATACTTTATGGTTTACGCGTTAGTTCTTTCTCCCTGCTCGGTCCGGGTACTTTCAGTACTTATGATAACATGGGAGAGATTGCTTCATCTACGACCAGCGGGAGCGGTGACTTTGTGAAAACTTATATTTATGCCGAGCCGAGATTTTCTGCCAGTTATAGTTTAAATGAAGAAAATTCGATTAAGGCTTCTTATAACCGCAACACACAGAATATACATATCCTGACGAACGCCAATACCGGCTCACCAACAGACCAGTATGTAATGAGCAGTAACAATATTAAACCAGAGCTCGCCGATCAGGTGGCAATGGGTTATTTCAGGAACAGCAAAGACAATTCTTTCCAGTTTTCGGGAGAGGTGTATTATAAGTGGCTGCAGAACCAGATCGACTATAAAGACGGTGCCCAGCTTACCGCCAATGCAAATGTAGAATCGGAGTTGCTTTATGGTGTTGGTCGCGCTTATGGTCTGGAGCTTTATGCTAAAAAAACAAAAGGCAAATTAACAGGATGGGTAAGTTATACGCTGTCTAAAACAGAACGCAAATTTGATGAAATCAATGAGGGTAACTATTTTAATGCAAAACAGGACCGTACACATGATCTGGCAGTGGTAGGTATTTACAACCTTAATCCAAGGTGGACTTTCTCTGCAAATTATATTTACAGCACGGGTAATGCCGTCACTTTTCCGGCAGGAAAATACAATACTGGTGGATTGACTACATATTTTTATACCGCACGTAATGCCGACAGAATGCCCTATACCTCCAGACTGGATATCAGTGCAACACTGAAAGCTAAACAGACCGCAAAGTATCAATCCAGCTGGAGTTTTGGTGTATATAACGCCCTTAACCGCAAAAATCCTTATTCGATACAGTTCAGAGATAAAAAGAGCGATCCTACGCAAACGGAAGCAGTGCAAACGAGTCTTTTCGGTATTATTCCCTCTATCACTTATAACTTTAAATTCTAATTGTCATGTTAAAATATATCATATACTCCTGCTTTTTTATCATTGTCTCCTTAAGTATGGCTTCCTGTGAAAAAGTGATCGACGTGAAACTGAACACTTCTCCCAATCAGGTCGTCATAGAAGGGAATATTAACGATCAACCCGGTGTACAGACCATTACGATGAGTGAATCAGTACCTTATACGACCAGCAATCAGTATCCGCCCATAACAGGAGCGCAGGTTTTGGTAACAGATGAATCCAGCCGTAGCTGGGTCTTTACGGAAACTAAACCCGGGACTTATACTTCATCAGCTTTGCAGGGGCAGATCGGCCAGCAATATACCATGAAGGTCATCTCAAAAGATATTACTTATACCGCAGTATCTACGATACCCACATTGGTCAATCTGGACAGTTTAAGTATCAAGGTAATCACCTTCGGCAGCGAAGATTTTAAGGCGGTTGAGGTTCATTTTAAAGATCCTGCAGACCGGGTTAACCAGTATCGCTGGGTAATGAAGATTAATGGTGTGCAGATCAG
The DNA here is from genome assembly GCF_026239655.1 of Pedobacter sp. MR2016-24. Lineage (GTDB taxonomy): Bacteria > Bacteroidota > Bacteroidia > Sphingobacteriales > Sphingobacteriaceae > Pedobacter. The sequence goes on from NZ_JAPIVO010000003.1 coordinate 148,272, forward strand.
GGTTGTTTATGCGGATAATGACAGATTGAGCAATGGGAATGATGTGGTTAACGTGCTGTTTTACAGCGATGATGAAAATGAAAAACTGAAAGCCGGAGATGAAGTGGAGGTGGAGATGCAATGCATTGATAAACCGGTCTTCAACTATTGGTTTACTCTGAGTCAGCAGTCGCAAAACGGACCGGGTGGGGGTGTTACGCCGGGAAATCCGCCTTCTAATATTGACAATAAAGCACTTGGTTATTTTAGTGCACATACATCGCAGAAGATGAAGGTCACTGTAAAATAGTCATTGATAAAGGGCTTATAAAAAGAAAGCGGAAATGATCAATCCGATCATTTCCGCTTATCTAAATTAACGCTCTCATATACTAAAGCGTAATTAAATCCGGAATATTGTGCAGGTAGTAAATTATTTTAAAAATTTAAATGCACGCCGCTAAACTAACTGTTGGTAATGATAAGATTTATCAATGCTGTTTTTCTTTTTCAATTTCTGCTTTGAGTCTTTGATTCACATCTATGGTTGGATTCATAAAAACGAAGATCTTTGTGCCATATTCCCTGGCTAGCGGATTGTTTACTGAATCGGCCACAAACGATTTCCTGAAAAAAGGACTTGTTTTTTTGAACTCATCATTGCTACCGTTAAAATCTTTGACCCTGATAAAATTGTCAGTTTTCTTTTCAAGATTAAACCAGTTGATATAGTCGGCATTAAACGAAACCGCTTTGATATTTTTGTTTTTAACGTAATAATTGATTGCACCCGCCTGACCGTAATTGTCGCAAACAATCAGCGTTTGAGTGCCTTTCGGTAATCCATTATAAACAGTCTCTACTTTTGCAGCCAATTCCTTCCAACCCAGCATATCCGCAAAATCCTGTGGCAATGTATGATCTTTTCCATCTTCCCAGCGTAACAAACCGAGCTTTTGATAGGAGTCTTTCTTTTGAGCGATTTCTCCGGGGCTTTCAACCGTGAAAAAAACATGATACAATAACACATAAAATATGATCGGAATCGCCAGAAGTACCGGGCGCAAATAAACCGTCCGGCCATTTCGCAGCACATCCCCCAGAAAAACCGAACCCAGAGCAAGATAAATAGGATAGATGCCTATAGCATAATAACCCTTGGCCCTGAAATAGGTAAAAGTGACCAGTGTAAATATCATCGACCAAAATAAAAATCTGAATCTTTTTAAGGGTGCATAGAATTGAACTGCATATAGTGAGGCAACAATAACGGGGAATGCACCTATGAAATAGAAAACCTGTTCTTTTAAAAATAACCATCTGCTTACATGTATCAACTGGGTTGCAGTTAGTTCTGCGAGATGATGGAAAACCGGAAAGCCATTGTTATATTGCCAATACAGATTGGGAGAGATCAACAAACAAGACAATAAAATTGACAGGTATAAATGTTTATTCAGGAAGATTTTTCTTTGATCAGTGATGAGCAAAGCAGGAACCAGTCCGATAACCAGGAACACGATATTGTATTTATTTAGAAAGCCGAACGCAAAAACAATGGCGGCTATATATAGCCATTTTGGTTTTTCCTGACTAAAGTATTTGATTACGGAAAAATAGAGCGCCGTCCAGCATAAAATGTCCATTGAATTGGGCTGAAATAATAAGTTGACCCTTAACAATACGGAGAGCAGCATACAGGTTGCTCCTAAAATCAATGCATAAAGATTTCCCCTGAGCTCTTCGATAGTTTTCCATACAATGACCATCGTCAGCGCCCCAAATAGTGCGGGAAAAAATTTAACCCAGAAAACAGCATTGCCGAAAGCCTTGATGATAAAGGAGATCCATGAGGTAAAAGGCGGTATGGATAGATAGCCCCAGGCAAGATGGTCTGCCTGATTCAGATGTAAAAACTCGTCACGTTGTAAATCGTAATGGGGATTAATGAGTAAATACTGCAGCAGAAATTTAGCCAGAATAAATCCTGAGAGGATCAGCGTTTTTTTTGTCATTACGAGCATTATTAAATTATTAGCCCTTTAGGATTGATTAAGGGATTGATAGTTAGTGATCTGCATACTTGGTATCTCCGTATTGCTAAAGTATCATTAATTTCATAAAAATATCAAATGTATTTTTCCTTAAGCTGGTTAGCGGCAGGAGGGACCATAATTGAAGAAGCCTCCAGATCAAATACTCTGAAGGCTTTCTTTTGATTTTATGTGCTTAAGACAACAATCAATATATTTGATATGGACTGTTGTCTTAAGCACAATATCAACTGAGTTCTTATGCAGTAAACGCTAGAACGTATAGCGGAGCGTTACACCATATGTCCGCTGATCGCCGAGTACCGCTGCATAGTGACCAGCATTACCACCTGCCGGCAACAATTGCTCGAAATAGTCTTTGTTCAGCAAGTTACGTCCCCATAAATAAGCTGATAAACCGCTGATCGTTTTATAACCTATCCTTCCGTTAATTAAAGTATAACCGTCGATGTTAAGATAGGCTGATGGAGATGGACTGGAAGAGAAACCCGACCGGAAAGAGCCATCTGCGGCTATGAAGAATTTTGATTCCTTAGTAAAAAACTGAGTGGGGATTGCGAATTCGCCACCTAACGATCCGGCCCATTTAGAGATACCTGGCAGACGGCCACCGGAAATGTCTTTGAAGGCCACCTGCGCACCATTCACTGTTAGACCTGTTTCTTCAAGCGGGAGTGGGGCATTGGTGAAACTCACATATTTGGCATCGGTATAGGCCGCATTTCCATAGAAGGAGAAATATTGATTGGCTCTGATGTTCGCATCCAGTTCCACACCACGGACACGTACCTTTTCGGCATTAGCCAGGTAACCGCGGTTCACACCAATTTCGGGCGACTGTACATTGGTCTGGTAGTTTTTGATATCGGAGTTATGGACCGTAACGTTTAAAGTAATGTTGTCGGTTGGATTGGTTTTAACCCCCACTTCATAATGTTTGGTGTCTTCCGGTTTGATTACTGCCAGGTCTGTTGCTGCTGCGCCATTAACCGTTGGCAGACCAGACACGTTTACTCCAATTGGTTTAAAGCTGGTGGAATACGTGGCAAACGCATTTACACGTTTGTTTGGCCGGTATGAAGCAGTAAGGGAATAGGTGAAGTTATTCTCATCCGCATCCGCTACGTAAGACTGGTTGGTGTAGACCAGGTTTTTTAAGGCGAGCAATGCAGGATCGGTAGTTTGTAAACCTCCGTAGGTAGTTCTATCATAGGAAACGTCCTTTTTATCATAGTTGAAACGTATCCCTGGTAATAAATGTAAGCCAGGTAAAAGTTCCCAGTCCAGGTTAGCGAAGGCCGCTGCACTTGAGGATTTGATGGAGAACCTGTTTCTGACACCGAAGCCTTCAAAAAGTCCCGGTGTTTTCCATAATTCACTGGTTGTGCTTTGTGAGAAACGCCAGGTAGCCGAGCCGGATTCCTCAATTGCGACAGGGTCAGTCTGCACTTCCTGGTTGATATAAAAGAGACCTACTACACCACTTAGTTTGTCAGAAAGCTCACCAGCATAGCGGACTTCCTGCGACCAGTTCTGGTGTTTGGAGTAATTATTTGATTTGGCTAAAGACTGTAAGCCGGTAAAATCCCTGTCGTTCGACGGTTCCCATTTCCAGTAACGCCATGCAGTAGTAGACGTTAATGTTCCCGGACCGATTTTTAGGTCGGCATTAAGGGAAATACCTCCTAAATCATTACCGGAATTCCAGGGTGTATCGTGATCTACTTTCCTGTCGAAAGCATTCAGACTAGGCAGTACATAACCAAGATCTGCAATAATTGCGTTGAACTGACGATAAGCTGGTCGCTGTGTAGTGACCACTCCTGCAACCACCTGGGCATAACCATCTGGTCGCTGGCGCGAATTATCTGCCGCAAGCAAAATAGACAGATTATCTGTAGGCTGGAATAACAACTGACCGCGGAAACCCAGGTTATTGATATCATTGATATTCTTGAGTGTACGTATGTTTTCAATCAAACCATCACGCTGTGTGCCGGAGAAGGACAAACGACCGGCAATTTTTTTACTTAAGGGACCTGTGATTGATGCTTTCGCCTGGATATATCCGAAATTACCAAAGCTGCTTTCGAAACTTGCATTCGGTGTAAAACTCGGTTTGCGGGTAGTGATACTAATGGCTCCGGAACTGGTGTTTTTACCAAACAGCGTTCCTTGTGGTCCGCGTAATACTTCTATCCTTTCTACATCAATGAAGTCGAGCGTACCTGCAGCAGGACGCGCGTAATATACGCCGTCTACATAAAAACCTACACCCGGATCAATACCATCATTGGTAAGACCGAATGTTGAACCTAGTCCGCGGATATTCAGTGTCGTATTTCTTGGGTTGGAAGAATAAAATTGAACCGATGGAACAAGTTCTTTTACCCTGTTCACATTGAAAGCACCCGATTCATCGATCTGGTTACCACCAATTACTGAGATCGGAATAGGCACATCCTGTAATGCTTCTGAACGTCTTCTGGACGTCACAACTATTTCATCCAGCAGGGCGTTTTCAACAAGGATCAATTCCAATGGCGTGTCCTGAATTTTCAGGATTTGAAAGTCCTGTGCTTTATGTCCGACAGCACTTACCTGCAGGTAGAATGGGGGATCCTGCTTTGCATCAATACTAAATGCGCCATTTTCATCTGCACTTACGGAGATATTCGTACCTCTTATTTTAATGGTAGCCTTTGGTACTGCAGCGCCATTACTGTGCTTTACAATACCTTTTATTGTACTCTGGGCAAAAGCAAAACTTGCTGTAAGTAAAAAGGACAGGAGGAGGAGTAAATTTTTTTTCATGATCTGGAGAGTATATAATTTGGTTTTTCGGTTATACGCAATTGATGCGCGTTGATTGATTTAAAAAATGTTTTGGCTTAGGGCAGATTGCAAATCAGGATCTTATAAGAGTTTTATCGCCTTATATTTTTTTGAATTTGCGGGTAGGGTTGGCGTTCATTGTTAAACGGTCAGCAACCTGGAGAGATAGATCAACAACAACAACCTATCTGGAAGAGCTTTTCTTCGATAGGTGATGCGGTGTGACTTGAAATAAAATGCAGATCAGTTTTCATCTGGTTTGTATTGTATAACAGGTGATTATCAATACAAATATATTAATATTATTGGTATTACATATTAATACTATGGAATTAGTAGATTATATTTTAATCTCATGCGCTGACCCTTCTTTCGACTAGTAAACATTATAATTCACCTTTGCACTTAGCTATTATCCTTACTCATCTCTGAGACATTCAACCGGATTTTTCATCCCGGCTTTTATTGCCTGCATACTAACCGTAGCCCAGGCAATCAGCAGAGCAATAAGGCCAGCTCCTGCAAAGTACCACAGCTGCAGGTCTATTCTGTAAGCGAAGGTATTCAGCCACTGCCTGGTGAGCACATAGCTTAACGGGAGTCCGATAAGAATGGCAATCAGCACAGGTTTAACGAAGTCTTTCGACAAGTTAAATATTATTCCCCACTCACTTGCTCCCAATACCTTTCTTATACCTATTTCTTTAAGTTTACGTTCAGCAGTGAAGGAAGCCAGTCCAAACAGCCCAAGGCAGGATATGGTTACAGCGAGTGCCGCAAAGTATCTTGACAATAAGGATATTCTCTTCTCTGATACATATTGCTCCTGGAAGTCCTGATCTAAAAACCTGTAATCAAAATCAGCTACAGTATTAAAATCTTTATATACCCGCTGGAGTGCAGTTATTGTTTCTTGTTCGCTGCCTGCTTTGATCTTTACCATGATGCGGTTAGTATGCACAGCATCATAAAGAAAAAACATGGGTTTCACTACTTCATGCATAGATTCAAAATGAACATTCTTAACTACTCCTATGATCTGCAGGTTTTTTCCCCATAGGTTGAAGATCTTACCTACAGGATCTTTCAGACCCATTATTTTTATGCCAGCTTCGTTGAAGATCACTTTAGTACTATCAGATCCATACTCATCAGAGAAAGCACGTCCGTTTGCCATTTTCATTCCCATTGTTTCGATCAGACCGCTATTGATACCCGCATGCTGGAAGGCAATCACCTGTTTTGGATCTCTGCCTTCCCAGTTGAAATCTCCCTGTGTAGATTTCAGGTCTCCAATAAATCTCTTATTCATGCTGGAGGCATTAACTACACCAGGGATCTTCTTTATTGCGCTAATAAATGTTCCCGCATTGTTTTTCAGTTTACCCTGAGGCTCAATGTATAATACGTTATCCTTTTTATAACCGATGTGCCCATGTTGGACAAAATCAATTTGTTGATAAACAACCAGTACAGCCACGATCAGGATTACTGAAAGCGTGAACTGAAACACAACGAGTCCCTTACGTGTCCATAATTCTCTTCCTGTATAGGTAAGCTTCCCTTTTAAAGCTGCAGCAGGATTAAACCCAGATAAGTATAGTGCGGGATAACTCCCTGACAATAATCCGGTTAACGATGTTATTCCCGTCAGGATCAGCACCAGCTGCCAGTCAAAATTGAGAGATAGCTGTTTGCCTGTAATTTCATTAAACCGTGGCAGCAGAAGTTCAGTACAGAGCAGGGAGATAAAGAGCGATGAAAAAGTCAACAATAAAGCTTCTCCCATATATTGCATGATCAATGAACGGCGGCTTGCGCCCATCACTTTTTTGATCCCAACTTCTTTCATTCTTAATGATGCCCTTGCAGTAGCTAAATTCATAAAATTTACACAGGCAATGATCAGGATAAAAACAGCAATGATAGAGAACAGCTTCACATATTCTATCCTTCCTCCGGCCTGTTTACCATTTTCATATTTATTGTACAGATAGCCATCTGCATATGGTCTGATAAAAAGTTCACGGTTGTTCTGTCCTTTTAACTTTAGGAATCCTCTGATCTTTGCATTAAAGGTTTGGAGGTTTGTATTCTTTTTCAGGACAATAAACGTATTTGGCCCATGGTTACTCCATTCAAGAAAAGGAGAAGATGGCTCCATGATCAGATCTATGGATACTACAAAGTCAATCTGTATGGAAGAATTTGGAGGAGTGTTATTGAATACTCCTGAAATAAGCGCATGGTTTTGTCCATTCATATCTGCATTTTCCCAAATCATTTCTTTGCCCAGCACATCAGTGGTATGAAATAATTTCATTGCCATTTGTTTTGAAATGACTATTGAGTTTTTTCCATTGAGTACCTCATTGATATTACCAGATATTAATGGATATGAAAATATTTTAAAAAAGTTTTTTCCGGCAAAAACTCCGGCTCCATTGATCCCAATATTATTTTTTACCAGGAGCTTACTCTGTGCAATCCAGTATGCAGGAGAAACCGTAACTGCGTCTTCCACCTCCGGTATTTCATTCAGGAAAGTTTTGCCCAGGATGCCTACTGTAAGGTCTGTCGTATTGATCCCGGCTTCCGTTTTTTCATTTTCCATCACCTGGTAAAGCTGACTGCCCTTGGCATGAAAGCGGTCCATCTGTATTTCATTGTTTACCCACAGGTAAATCAGCAAAGTGCAGGTCAGACCAGCGGTAAGGCCAACCAGATTAATAAAGAACGAGCTTTTATATCTTTTGAAATTCCTGTAGATCAGTAACAGATGGTGTCGAAGCATAATTGTAAGAGATTCTTTTAGCACTACAGCCATACTGATGCCATAAACATGATAGGTCAGGGATACAAGATAGAGGGCTGTATTCAGAGAGCCGTGTCCGAAAACGAACAATTACTGTTCGTCAGCGAACAAGCAATTTACATTAAATAAGGTAATATAATGAGCGTATAGTACACTTGTTATTTGGGAATGCCAACAGTCTCGCAGGAAAGGTAGGATACTAATTTCAAGATTTGGCATCACTTCTTATCATATTGTTTGCTGAAAGTAAATTCGTGTGATTATCCCGGCTCCAGGCAAACATGTTTTTTTCTGCTACGTTATGTACTCTATAGGTATTGATATATGCACAACCATTATTAAATCATCATCATAAATAAAAAATTATATGAAAGTAGGAATCATTGGTTCAGGAAACATAGGAAGCGCACTTGCAAAACATTTAACGGATCTCGGACATGACGTGAGTGTTGCAAACTCAAGGGGCCCGGAGACGTTAACAGAACTTGCAGAACAAACCGGAGCAAAAGCAGCAACGGTAGAGGAAGCGGCAGCAGCTGAGGACTTAATTATTATCACGATCCCTGAAAAGGCGATTCCAGAATTACCAGCAGGTCTTTTTACAAATTCTAAGGCTACCATTGTTGATACAGGAAACTATTATCCCGTACGTGACGGAGAAATCGGGGAAATTAATAATGGAGTAATGGATAGCCAGTGGGTAGCTCAACACATCGGTCATACCGTGATCAAAGCCTTTAACAATATCTATTCTGCCAGCCTTGAGTCAAAAGCGGTTCCCGCTGGTGAAGATGGCCGTATTGCTTTGTCTGTTGCAGGTGACGACGCTGATGGAAAGCAGGTAGTATTGGATTTGATTGAAGCGATTGGCTTCGATGCTATAGATACAGGGTCGCTTGCAGACTCCTGGAAACAGGAGCCAGGTTCACCGGCATATTGCAATGATTTAGATAAAGCAGGGCTTTCGGCTGCAATGGAAGCAGCAGAGTTATCGAAAAGGGCTGAATACCGTGAAGCAGCAGATTCCCAACTTAGACAAATGTTAGGATTATAGCATCTAAGTATATATTTTAAGTAGAAAATAGCGGGCGCAATAGTGGCCGCTATTTTCTTTTGATATCGTCGCATAGTAAAGGCGGAATCTAAAGCTTCGTAAGAAGGTCACCGAGATCACTCTTGCTATGGTTGGCAATATATGCGTATTAACAAAAAAGCCTTAACTTTTTCAAGTTAAGGCTTTTTGCGGACCGGACGGGACTCGAACCCGCGACCTCCGCCGTGACAGGGCGGCATTCTAACCAGCTGAACTACCGGTCCGTTTCTCCCTTGCGGGGTTGCAAATATAGAAAAAATTATATCCGAGCCGCATTTTATTCATTAAATACCAGAATATTTTTTGCGTTTCATACTATATACATTGATAATCAACGGCATAAAATGCAATATTTATCAAATATTTTCAGGTTTCAGTTTTTGTCTCTCTTTAATTTTATAAAAACTGATAAAACCAACAGCAGCAATTGCCAAACTGAGTATATCTATGACCATGATATCGGTGGCGCCAGTCGAAAAAGTTTTCCATATCCAGTTACCAGTACAGATTCCATTAACAAAGGGAATAGCCAGACTGAAAAGACTTCCCAGTAATAAAGTTTCCTGATTGGTACGGTTAAGATTTTTACGTATGATATAATAGACTGACAACACCAGCCAGCTATAAAAGAAGGTGCTGTAGATGAAACTCATGTCTACTGCTGCACTGTAGACTTTCACTGCTATAAATGTTAAAGCCGTTACCGGAAACATCGTCAGGCAGATGGCCAGAAAGATATTAGCCAGCCAAAGATTGAATTTTCTCTTGTGGTCTGGAACATTCTTTTTATCACGTGCTACCAGCCAGATCAGAATACCGGAAATGATCACAACACATCCCATTAGTCCGAGGATAAAATAGACCACTTTCAATGCATATCCACCATAATCACCGAAATGCAAACGATAGATCAGACTTTTCACTTTACCTACATAACTGCTTTCAGCCAGGGGCGATTTCTGATATATGACCTTATTATTTTTAACCTCGTATATGATCTTGCCGTTTCCGGAGAAATTGCGTTCTGCTGGTGCAGATCCCTCAATGATCACCTGCATAGCAGCATCACCGTAATTTTTGATATTTACACTTTTGATATATGAATCCTGCCATAGATTTTGTGTACGGTCAATATAAGATTGTACGTCTGCCTTTTGCACTAAGGACTGGTAGGTATAAGGAATTTCCTTGGAATCGAAATATTCCAGATCGCGATATAGTTCATCGGCCTTACCGTTATAAAACAGGTAAGTAAAAGGTGCCAATAATGTGGTATTAAGAATAAGCACTATACCTGTAATCGCATATACCAGTTGAAAGGGGAAACCAATCATCCCCAGAGCCGTATGCGCATCTGTCCAGACAGTTTTTACCTTAGACCAGGGCCTGAAAACAAAAAAGTTAGACACTATTTTATCCCAGTGCAGCAGTAAGCCGGTAATCAATGCAAACAGGAAGAAAAATGAGACGAGACCTGCGAGCAAATAGCCAAAAGGTACGCCGATCCTGATAGGTACCTGATTTAGCTGTGCCAGGAAGTGAAGACGATATAAAAATTCTCCCAGGTCATATGATTTCTCATACGTACTGCTTTCACCTTTTGAAAAATCATATTTAAAACTTTCACTTTCAGCGCGTCTGCCTCTTTTACCTGCCTTTTTTTCTGCCCCGGGTTTCTTTTTCGGAACAAGTGTACTGTCTTTGCTGAGTGTCAAGCTGACGTAAGCAGCTAGTGTATGTTCCTGGTAAAATATCGATATATCTCGGCCTTTCAGGTTATGCTTGCGATCAAGGGAGTCCAGAAACTGATTATAGTTCAGTTTTTTACTCTTTTGGGCTTTGTATGAAATATTGCTTTGCCAGGCGGTAATATCTTTTTTGAACAGCGAGTAGGAACCCGCGAAAAAGATGACGAATAGGATCGCTGAGATAATGATCCCACTGATAGTATGTGTATTAAAATATATATTATATTTTCTGTTATCCATGATGAAGGTTACAATTTTAAAAGGAAAGGAGTGGCAAAAATGGCTGTAAGCAACAGGTAATAAAGCCATATTTTCCATCCGCTTCTAGCGAGAAAGGCCATTAACAATAATACAGCCCATAAGATGTAACCTGTAAATGCCGCTGTGATAATCACATTTTTCGGTTCAAAAATATAACCGAGTAAATGATGAAAAGTAATCATTACACAGTACCCGCCTATAAAACCGGCTGATAGTTTCAGGATTTTCTGAAGAGGGGACTTGGTAAGGTATTTTTTATTGGCTGGCATATTTAGAAAATGAACTGTTCAAAAACAACAAAGAGACAAAACAGAAGGATAACATGTACGACTGACAGGTAGCGAAAGGGAAATAATAAAACGATGAGACAGCCCATTGCCATTAGTACTACAATGAAACTAAAAATGCCCGCAACGGTACCATTCAAACAAACCAATATGATGCAGGCTACTAATAGCAGTATTGCACTGATGAATAATGAAAGACTTTTACGTGTTTCAAAATACTTTGCCCATGCAGGTTTATCCGGCCATTTGTTCTTCTTCGAAGTATTGTAGAAAAACAGAAAAGCAATAAAGATGAATAAAGTAATCGTAGTATACATGAAGAATAAATTATAATAAGCTGGCTATTTCCAATCCAATGAATCCCAAAATATGATGAGTAACAGATGGCTTAACTATTTATTTAGATTGATTAAAGGTAATGCAAATATAGAAGAGTAGAATTATTTATCAAATGTTTTGTGAAAATAGTTTATTTGCCCATCCAGCCTAGATGGGTGTGTTTAAAGTCGTCCTCGAATTTTAAGCCATAGCCCAGCATACGATCGAAAGAGGAGTGTGCAAAAAGCAGTATACCAATGGCGGTTATCAGGTTACTTGCGATGAATAAGCCTACGGCAGCAATCAGGATCGCTACTGCACGGTGATGAAATAAGTTGTAGGTATAGGCGCCAACGCGCGAATTGATCAGATATCCCAGCATGGAGATGTCCGGAGCAAAGAACAGCAGGACCCAGACCCAAACAGGCAGTCCTAAGTTATACAGGGTTAGAAAGTAAATGGAAAGGGCAGTGATGGCGACTTCTTCGATTTGGATGATTTTTTTCATAGTTCAAAGCTATCGGTGAAATCACCTTTGTCACTTGACAAAAATCAAGAAATCATCTTTCGCCGGATACGGCTAAAAGTTTCCGGCGTCATGCCCAGCATGGAGGCGAGATATTGTAAAGGTACCAGGTTGAACAACTCGCGGTTTTGCTCGAAAAGCTGTTTATAACGGTCTTCGGCAGACATGGAGATCAGGTCAAAAACGCGGTTTTCCATGGTAACGAAACATTTGGTGATGAATAACTTTTCAAATTCGTTCCACTTGGGCACCAGGTTACCTAAGTTAATATATTGCTGATGGTCAATCGTAAAAATGCGTGTTTCGGTCAGCGCCTGTATATTGAACCTCGAGGTATTCCGAAATAGAAAAGAAGAGACGTCCGTTACGAAATAACCTGGCGTGGCAATCCATTGGGTGATTTCACGGTCGCCCTGACTCACGAATACACGCAGAAGTCCTTCCTGAATGAAACTCATTTTATCGCAGTATTTACCAGATTTTTGCCAGAAGGCACCTTTTTCAAGGGTTTCCGTTTTAAACAATTCAGCTACCTTTTTGCAATCGTCAGGAAGAATACTGAAGTGGTGTTGAATGTAGTTTTCCAGTTCGTTCATGTGTTCATTTAATTTATTCTCTCCACCCATTGCAATTCTTCAGGTAACTCCTGATTACAAAATTCAATGTGAATCACTCTACGCTTCTGATTATTGGTTGTACGGCTGGAGCTATGTACTAATAAAGGTTTCATTATCATAATGCCTCCTTTCAGCACATCACAAATCTCCTCAGACTCTGTAGTCCAGTGAATAAATATCGCCGTAATTTATATGCAATACAATTAGCCGTAACTCCTCTACTGGTGCAAAAATAATACAATGGTTAAATGATTCAAAGGCTATTTCAATTTATACTACTAGCTACAAAAACAAAATCATTCGGTAACATGTAATTGACCCTTGCACAATAGCTTGCGTTAAAAATTATCCGGTTTGAAACCAATTCCTTTTCGTGGTGTATTAGAGTGATTTTGTTTTTCTAAAAATTCATCCAGATAGTTGAAGACGATTTCCATATTTTTATCCTGATCATCAAGTTTGTTTTTTATTTTTTCAATTTCCAACCTGACCTCTGTATTGTCTGCTATGATTTGACGTATACGCGTGAATATGCGTATGATCTGGATGTTCACCTGTATTGCTCTTTTACTGTTCAATACACTAGATAGCATAGAAACTCCCTGTTCAGTGAAGACCATAGGAGCATGCTTAATATTAGTTCCTTGTTTCAAGGTGCCATTTTGGCTCCTTGAAAAATGATACTCTTCAGGAGTTAGTTCAAACATGAAATCTTCGGGAAAACGCTCGACATTTCGTTTAACCTGTCTTTTGAGTTGCTTAGTTTCTACTTCATAAAGTTTCGCTAAATCACTATCTAACATTACTTTGTGGCCACGTATATAATAAATCTGACTCATTATAATTTCATCCGGGACTGTTACAGTATTAGTTTCTTCGCTCATATATATGATATTAATCTTGCAACGACTAAGCCGCATGCCAAGTTACTGCCCAATTTCAAATTAGTGTTAATTTTATTTCTTGAGGGCGACACAGAAGTTTTACTCAAAACATCCTTTACTTTTTCATAAATTATGTTTAATATAAACATTATCTAAATAACCTTCTAAGACCATTGCTGATGAAAGATGAAAAATATCAGAATAGATTTGCATTAGAATTTTTCTTTCCTATCTTTGCAGCCCCGCAAGGGAGAAACGGACCGGTAGTTCAGCTGGTTAGAATGCCGCCCTGTCACGGCGGAGGTCGCGGGTTCGAGTCCCGTCCGGTCCGCAAGTTAAGTAGTAAAACATTCAAAAAGCCTTTAATCGTATGATTAAGGGCTTTTTTGATTTACAGACCAACCGAAATATTCAAATATTCTCATATTACCAGTGAGTAATTCAGCGAGTCAATCGAGGCGGATGCCTACTCACTGAAAAGCATGTAAGTAATTGTATTACAGCTAGTTCATAATTTGAACATCTTGACTGCCCATAGCTGCAACGCTAATTTTTTTTAACTCTAATCTGAAAAAGATGAAAAACACATTTAGCCTGCTCTTCTATTTGAAGAAGCCAAAAAACTATGTTGCTGGTGCAATGCCTATTTATATGCGTATTACCGTAGATGGAGTACCTAAAGAATTATCAACCGGGAAACAATGCGAACCTGAAAGGTGGAATCCTAAAACGCTTCGCTTAGACGGAAAAAAGGAAGATGCCAGAACAATCAACTGCCATTTGAAAACTATTAAGGAAAAAGTTGATCAGGCGCATACTGATCTATTTAAAGCCGGGCAAGGGATCACTTCCCTTTCCCTTAAAAATAAATACTTAGGTGTTGAAGAAGAAGCCCATACCCTTATTACCGCTATTCAAGATCATAATGATAAGCTAAAAGCATTGATAGGAAAGGGATTTACATAGGGGACACTGACCAAATACAACACTACTTTAAAACATACTAAATCCTTTCTTCTGTATAAATTTAAACTTTCGGATGTGGTGTTGGATAAGGTAGACAACTATTTATTTCCGAGTTTGATTTTTATTTGAGAAGTAAATGCGGTTGCGAGAATAACGCAGCAGTCAAACACCTCAAAAATTTAGGTAAAGTAATACGTATTTGTTTAGCCAATCGCTGGATGACCTATGACCCTTTTAGCGGCCATAAAAACAAGATCACAAAGGTTCAGCAGGTCATTTTAACCCCATCTGATATACAAGCCATCTATAAGAAAGAATTTGCTATAGAGCGGCTAAGAATCGTTCGTGATGCTTTTATCTTTTGTTGTTACACAGGAATGAGCTTTATCGATCTGGTGGAATTGAAAAAGTCGGAGATTATTAAAGGTGTTGACGGTTCATTATGGATCATCAAAAAACGCCATAAAACGGGTATTCCCTGCAATGTGCCGATGTTGCCAGTAGCATTAGAAATTATGGAACGTTATACAGATCATCCGCTTTGTGCCAATAGCGGTTTGGTATTACCCATGAACAGCAACCAAAAAATGAATGCGTATTTGAAAGAGGTTGCAGATTTAAGTGGAGTAGAAAAACATCTAACGTTTAAGGTTGCCAGAGTTGCTTTTGCTACCACCGTAACAATGGCAAATGGAGAACGATGTAAAGTTCAGGATGATGCGGCAAATGGCGCCCAGCGTAGCTTATAGAGCTGACACGCTATATTATCCAGACCCCGAAGGAATGGAAAAGAAAACCAAGCAATTGGAAGCCCAAGCAGCTTGCCTTAGCAGAAGCCTATGCAGCAGCTAAAGAGGCAGTGGAGGAAGCAGCACAAGTTAAGAAAGAAACCAAACGATTAAAAAAGGTGAATGGGTTGTAGATGTTGAGGAACCCAATGTGAAAATAAATCAAGGATAAACTTACAGCTTTGGAATGCGTTTCAATTTAACTCGGTTTATAATTCCTCGAGAATTGAATTTTAAAATTTATCTTAGATATATATTGGACCATTGTGCTTTATTAAAACTAAAATTATTAGCTTTGGTGTCTAAGAAATTATTTATAACCAGTGTCAGAGAATAAGTATTTAGAGAATATTTTCGAACAATTGGACTATGTTAATGGTCTGGTAGGGAATAAATCCGACATGGATTTTAAAGGACAGCCTTTGAAATATAACCTTGCAAAGCAAACATTTAGCTTAATTTCCGAAGTTGATCAAATTTATTTTTCAGGTGAACATCCGCTTATATATTTCAAGAATTTAAGTGGGTTTGACCCAGTTGTTGTGAAAAAGCTTCATAAGAAAGTTTGGAATCAAGGTCGCGTACCGTTAATGTTCATTTCCTTTCCAGGTGAATTGCGTATTTACAACTGTTATCAAAAGCCTTTAAATGAAGATGAAATTGACATTCAATCCCTTGAAATTGATAGATTTACCGATTCTGTTGAAGAAATTATCCGGTTAAAGAATGGCTATCGTCAGGAATTATTGGATAGTGGTTTATTTTGGGACACTAACATTGGAAAAAAAATTAGTACTACTAATAAAGTAGATCAGTTGCTAGTTAAAAATCTGAAAGAGACGCGGAAGGTACTGTTACAAAGCTTTCCAAAGGAAAATATAAACTCTCTTTCTTATATTCATAATTTATTGGGTCGATCGCTATTTATCTTATATCTGCAAGATAGAGGTATAATTAATTCAAAATATTATGCGAAATTCTATACAACCGCTACAGATTATTTTTCGCTACTAAGTGATAAAAATGCCTCATTTACATTATTTAAGGAGTTAAATCATCGTTTTAATGGTGATTTGTTTACAGTTACCTCTGAGGAGGAAGAAATTGTTGACCTTTCTCATTTAGAACTAGTTAGGAAATGCTTTTATGGGCACGATGCAAAAACTGGTCAAATGAGTATGTGGAGAATATTTGATTTTAGTTTCATTCCAATTGAGCTGATTAGCTCAATTTATGAAGAGTTTCTTCATACTGAGGAAGGTGATGTCGCAATTTCTAACTCGGGTGCTTATTACACTCCTCTTCCGCTAGTCGAATTTGTTTTAAATGAAGTTTTACCGTACCCAGATAATAGAAATTGTGCTTGGGACTTAAAGATCTTGGATCCAGCCTGTGGATCGGGTATTTTCTTAGTGGAAGCCTATCGCAGATTAATAGAAAGATGGCGATTTGCAAATTCAAAAGAGACCGTCTCTGTAGAAATTTTGCGCAAAATACTAATCCATTCAATCTTTGGAGTTGAATTAAACCAAGAGGCGATCAAGGTAGCATCATTCAGTTTATATTTGACTATCTTAAATTACTTAGAACCGAAATCGATTTGGGCAAATACCAATATCAAATTTCCACATTTAATTAATTCACAGTCGAAGGCTCCCAATTCGCAGGGAGCAAACTTGTTTCATGGTGATACTTTTATAAATGAAGATTATTTCAGTATTGATTATGATCTTATTATTGGTAATCCACCATGGAAAAGGGGTAATCTCAGTCTTTCCCTTACAAATTATATAAAAAAACATGCTTTTGCGAATGAAGCAGTAATCCCATTTTTGCATAAAATGGTTACTATGGCGCCATCTGCAAAGATTGCGCTGGTAAGTACAGCAAAAATCTTGTTTAATCATACAAAAGGATATGAAAATTTCAGGAAGTTTTTGTTTAATGAGACAACGGTTTCAACCATTGTCAATTTTTCCCAATTAAGAAATTCAAAAGGAGAGATTGGAAAGAAACTTTTTCAATCTGCATCAGGTGCTTCCTGCCTAATTATATATCAAGGAAAAAGCAATGATGAAAGTCAGGAAATTTGCTACTGTTGTCCTAAACCCAATTTTAGAGATTCTTCTATATCTGAAATAATAATTGATTCGAGTGATATAAAATTTTTGCCAAGGGAGTTAGCTAAAGGTGGAGACACAAAGCTGTGGAAAGTTGGGATGTATGGTACTTTAAGGGATTTTAATTTACTAAATAAGATTAAAAGAAATTCATTTGATATCAAGAAATACAGCAAGCAGCATTTATGGTTTGCAGGTTGTGGATACCAAACCTCAGAACCTAAAAAATATGATAATCAGGAAATAAAGAGACTTCCTCACATTCCAGCTAGCTCAATTACCAGGTATTATTCCCCAATAATTAATAGCGTAACTATCAATGATAAAATATTCCGTAGGGAAGGAATGATTGAGGCTTACAATGCACCACATGTATTAATCAAGGCAGGCCAATCAAAAAAAGAATTTTGTTCAAGCTTTTTAGATTATGACTGCTCTTTTAGAGATACTGTGTATGGCATCTCTTCAGCAGGTGATGAATCTAAATTAAAAGCTTTGTCTGCAATCTTAAATTCAACTTATGCTACATACTTCTTTTTTTTAACATCTTCTAATTGGGGAATTGGTCGTGAAAAAATGAATTTTGATGAGATAATGAGATTGCCTGTTGAGAAGTTATTAGATGATGACAAGCTTGTTGAAAGTTTATGTAAGAATATGGACTCAATAATTCAACTCAGAAATGAATTTGTGATGGATGAAGAATCTAAGATCAGAATGATTGAGGAAGATATAAATTTATTGATTAATCAATCCCTTAAGATTACCAAAACAGAATCTTACTTAATCAAAAATGTTGTTGATACAAATTTAGACTTTTTTCAGGAAGGGGCTAAATCAAAAGCAATTTTATCAGTAAATGACAATGAAGTAAATGCGTACCTAGAGGCCGCATGTGAAAATATGTCAAAAATTATTGGATCAGGTAAGACAAATTTTTGGGCAAGTAAGTACGGAATTAATAATAACTCTTTGGTCATCATCTCTTTCCATTTTAATAACATTGAACAAAATGGAACTATCCTTCATAATAGCTCTGAGAATATGGATAAGGTTCTGAAAAATTTGAATCAAATGGTCTACCAACAGCATAGTGAGAGTATTTATTTCAGGAAAATTGTCAAATATTATGATCAAGATATCCTTTTTCTCATAAAACCTAATGAAAAAAGATTTTGGACGCAATCCGTTGCGTTGGAAGATAGTGATAACGTAGCTATTGAAATGATAGTTCATGATTATAACGAATGAGTACGCTAAGTCAAATATCTAATGTCTCAAGTGGGAACGTCGATATTACTGCAAAAGTAATAGGCGCAGGTTCAGTATTTCAAGATACCTGCAATGTTTGTTTGGTAAAAGCGTATGATATTATGTTGACTTCCAAGGTGGCTAAGCCAACATGGGAAGAAGATACTTTCACAGCAAATTTTGCCTTTATAATAGAATCAATCTTTGAAGAAGAAGAACTTCCTTATAGTGTCTTTTATCAACAGCATCAAATCACAGAAGCAATATTAAAAGGAACTGAACGTCCTCAAAAAGCAAAAAAGATGGATATTGTATTTGCTACATTTAGTAGACCCAAGTTATCCTATGGAATAGAAGCGAAAATCATTGCTGAAAGTGATTTAGGGAAAAGAAATGCTAATTATCTATGTAAAGAATATATTATATCAGGTGTGGACAGATTTGTTAACGGCACATATAACATGGATGGATGCATGATCGGGTACGTAGTTAGTGGCGTTCCTGACAATATTATTGTCAAAATAAATCATGTATTAACAAGTTTGGATAGAGGTGAAGAAAAAGTAGGTAACAAGCATGATATCCATGGACATGTCAGTTGTTATGTTTCTAATCACGCAGGTTTTTCTCTTCAACATATGTTATTTTTATTTAATTAAGTTATTTTATAACCTCTTTTTTTGCAATCCCTCGCTCGTTTGCAGCTTGCAGCTTGCAAAACCGAAAGGGTTTTGCTTTGGCATTTACGAAAACACATGTACTAATGGTGAATTACCGTAATGCAATATCCCTATTGAGCATTCTTATATTCAAGGCAGCTTTATTTCAATTTTCCCCAATAATTTAAGTTGAAGTCAGAAAGTTATCAAGCCAATTTAAATTTGAAAACAATAAATCTAAATGATGAACACGAAGAAGGCCTAGAATAAGTCTTGACTAATTTGAATCCATAAAGTTTTGCCAATGAGATAGGAAATTCAAAGTTGAGATCAGCAAAATCCGCCCATCCGAAATAAATTGACCCTGTTTTTTTCAAATG
Organism: Pedobacter sp. MR2016-24; assembly: GCF_026239655.1. Taxonomy (GTDB): domain Bacteria; phylum Bacteroidota; class Bacteroidia; order Sphingobacteriales; family Sphingobacteriaceae; genus Pedobacter. Next base: position 167,853 of record NZ_JAPIVO010000003.1, read on the forward strand.
GTTTTTTACAGTCATAAAAAACTGCTCTTTCATAGAATTTTGAGGGTCCCAAAACATTCTGTCTATATTATCTCTAACATCATGTTCATTGTAAGGAGGGTTACAAAAAATCACGTCAAATTTACCTTTTACGTTTTCGAATACGTTGCTTACCTGAGCCTGCAGGTTAGTAATATTATTTAACTGGCAATTTTTCAGAGTATTTTCTACTGCAAGTTCGTTTATGTCTACAGCAATTCCAGTCTTGTTATTTTTAGCTAGATAAATACTGATAGCACCGCAGCCGCATCCGATTTCTAAGAATTTCTTGTTTTGAATTTGTTTGGTAGTTTCGATCATCAATTCTGTGTCAACTCCAGTCTTATAAACACCAGCGCAGATTAGTAATGACAGTCCTTGAAGTTCAATTCTTTTTTCTTCCGCAACTTTGCGCTCATCTAACCTTTGCTCTTGTTTGCCAACAGATGGAAAAAGACTTTGACCACCCAAGTGCAATACACTTTTATGGTCGACAAAATACTTCTTGGGTTTTTGAGGCATTTGTTTAATTGCAGTGTTTAATCTATTCATAACCCTTCTATAATATGACCTAACGCTTTGACCTTTTCTGCTAAATATTCTTTCCTTGCATCACTGTCTAAACCGCAAATTAAAGGCATTCTTTCATTAACAACGATTCCATTATTCACCAGCCCATCCACTTTTCCCGGATTATTTGTCATAAGAATAATAGGCTGCTTGCCAATTACAGCTTTAAGTACATCTGCCGACGCTTCAAAGGTTCGCGCATCAACATTCACATTCAGGCACTCATAAGCTTTTCTGGTATCATATTTATGAAGTTGTTGTAACTCGATGGCTTGAAATTTAATTTTCAACCCAGCTCCTCTGCCTTCTTCGTAAAAATATAATACATAGCCTCCATTTTGCGATATAAATTCCATTGCTGATTGCAACTGCATTGAGCAGTCACAGTCCGTAGTCCAGAAGGACTCACTGAATAAACAAGAGCTTTGCACTCTTACGTAAATTTTTTCTTTATCAACCGGTTCTTTGCCGAGCAATACACCTTCTCTCATTAATGTTCCATTCTCATTAACTTCAACGTGAGTTATATCAAAGTCCCCATATTTAGTAGGTAAAAGAATCTTTGGTCCAAATTTTACTTTCATTTAGAATTTTTTAGGATTGGAAAAATCACCTTCCAATAATAATTTAATATACGACTTAGGCCAGTTAATTCCTAAGTCTTCATATAATTTAATTAAATCTGCTGGATAAGTATCTAAATTTTCAAATCTCACCCGCGCTGCATATATTGATAATTCGACATGTAACTTTTCTATAGGATAGCTATTATTGTACTTATTTAGATATTCTTGTAATTTTGTAAGAGGTTCCATTGGGTTTTCTTGGGTCAAAAAATGAGTGTCGGCAAGTCCAAGTGCTGACCAAATATAACAATCCGTATTTGCAGTCTTTGTTGCTTCATCTCTAGCATTGGAATACCAAGTTTTCGCATTGTCGAAATCCAATCCGTGTCGGTAAGCTTCTGCCACCGCAAAAGATGATGTACATTCCCCCATATTTAGGCCCTTCTTTCGAGCCATTTCGGAAGCTTTTACTCCATATTCGAGCGCCGTTCTCCAATTACCACCCAAAGACAAAGAACGGGAGAGCTTTCTATAAGCGCTTTCCAATAGTTGTTCATCGTTTAGTTTTTGTTCAATAATTTCCACTGTCTCCTCTGCACTCTTTATAGCAGAGCCATATTCTCCTTGATCGCGGTAGATTACATTTTCGATAAACTTGGCTTTGACGTATCTCTCAAAATCTGAAGCCTCTGAGGCTTCAGATTTAATTCTAGAAATTATGGCCTTAGCTTTTGGATATTCATTTTGTCTTACTGCTATTTCCCCTTCCAATAAAAGAGAGTCCATATCAATTGGATAAAATTTCATCGTTTTACCAAATTTCCTCAATTCGGTCAGGCTTTCCAGAGAATCGCTGTATCTTCCTATGAGAAAGTCTTTCCGGGCGGATTCTAGTATTCTTAATGCTTGGGTTAAATCAAATCCATCTAAAGTATTTGCTACAGTTAAATAATTGGTTATGGGACTGTGAACAACTATATCAATATTTAATTTTTTACAGAAAGTAGCAGCACAGTTATTCCAGTTATACCCCTTCGATTGCAAAAATGTTCTTAGCGAGATCGCATTAGATATAGCGTTTGGAATATCTGACGCCATTTCTCTGATTTTTGACGAGACTGAATCAACATCAAATTCGTTAGGAGAGCCATCAATGTTACCCTTAACATTAACTGAATGAATACAGCCTAAGGCAGCACCTCCTAAGTTTTTAAGTAACATATAAACTCCGGAATTTTCGGAAATAACGACCGGTATGGCAGCACTAATTGCTTCCCAAGCTGTTAAACCGAATCCTTCGTGCCAAGATAGCATTAAACAGAGATTGCAATCTTTAATTAAAGACTGCAATCTAATCTGATCTTCTAAAAAAGGAAATGGCTTTAAATGCACTACTCTGCCTGCTATTTCCGCAGCGACTTCTCTCATTTCCTGAATTAGATTCCCTTCAATTCCAATTACTGTTAAATCAGAGTCCTTAATCGCTTGTATGAAGGCCATATCAGCCACTTTTACTGAATGTGCATAGGCAGCAATTGCTAATGGTCCCTGTTTCGTCAATGATTCTTTTTTATTATAACGACCAAAGGAAATCGCACTAACTCTATCCTTTTTGCTTGGCTCATGAATTGAGGCGGCAAGGCCAGGTACCACCATAGTTACCGTTGCACCATCAGCCAACTCTCTCATCCTTTTTTCCAATAAAGGTCCAACGGCAAATCGTTCGTCTGCAGATTTAAAAAGTAGTTTTTGTTTTTCTACTTTATCGGAATTACTAAGGGCTCCTTCTTCCGTATTGTATTTAGAGTACCCGTAATCATCATAACTCATATGCATAAACAGCGCTAACTTTCCTTCCGAAAAGTACTTGCATTTAAGCGCTGTCTCACCAGTAATAATGTCATGCCCCACCCACCATATTATATTTAATTTATGAGTATCAATTAAAAGCGACTTAATTAATGGTGCATACTCAGGTTTCATCTCTTCACCTTGAATATTCAAATTTACAATCGTTACCCCGCTTTCACACGCATCACTTATATCATCCTCAGTCGCATTTGTAACAACACAATGAATTGAAATGCCCTGTGCAACATTTGCGAGTGCTTTACAGAAATTAGTAGAAAATGCATTTATACCACCATGCTTACTACCCCAAGTTGTCGCTAAAATAGCAACAGAATTTTGATTATTCATAAATTTTAAAACTCTAACAATAAAGTCTATTAACAAATATACCATAATAATTATTGAGTGTATTTGTCATTATTTTCTTTTAATAACTGGTTTTTGAAAAAATGCGTTTCGATTGAATTAAGAAATCATTTATATGGTTATAAGGTTAAAAAGGTGGATCGAATTTGGCGAGTTGCCTGCTTGTCTTTTTCTGAGTAAACTGACGCAATTTAATTATGTGGTTCTATTTAGGGAACCTAGCATTGTTCAGCCAGAAGAAATTTCAACAAGTATTGAATTTAAGATGTAAAGTTAATTTGGCGTTTGTACTGTACCTGCGGATTCAACGCCAAATCAATAGGCACCTTAATATCATTACTCATAAGCACTTTGTACATCAACAGCGTGAGAATTTTACATTGTTTTTTTGGTAAGGTAATTGGAATACCAACTTTTACACCAAAGCTAATATTCCTTTGTTGAAAATCATCTTTTGATTCCTGAATGCTGGTGATAATTGAAGTTCGACGACTATCTGTCAAATCTTCATATCGGAAATAGCTTATAATAGAAAGTAAAGTTTTGTCCTTATCCCTGTTATTTATATTAAATATCAATCCGCCTTCTCCCCCAACTTTAACGTTGTCATCAGCCCGTCCAATTACTGTATTAAGGTGATATAAATCACTTTGGGAAATATTCCCTGACAAATATAACCCCGGTACAAATGAAATTAATGGTAAGATATAGATGTCAACCTTCAGTCCTGTGACTGGAGTATTTTCACCTGCAATCGCGTAGGTGATATCCTGGACAATCATCCTGTTAAAAGCTGAATCAGGTAATGGTTTTTTTGTTTGTGCAGTTACTGTGATCGTTGCCATCAGACCTACAGCAAGTAGTTTGAGAGTTTTCATATATTTTGAGAGTTATTAATAAATTTAAGCAATGAGACCATCAATCATATCTTTATAAAGATGCTTTATAACAGATGGTTAATACACCAGAAGGTAGTCAAAACTTTGTAAATACTAGGTGCCTGAAATGAAGTTCCCATATAATTTTCTTACTTAATTAGGAGAGCTGTATTCCAATGTCAAATAATAGTCGATTAAGATTGGCTGTAGAACTCTATATTCGCAAAAATCTAAAGGACAAACTTTAGAAATAAGGTTTATCTTTATAAGATTTCCTGATAATAGGTGAAAATTAATCTGTATTATATCCATAATTATTGGGAACTGTTTTGTGTGTTAAGAACATGGCATACATTTGTAATAAATCATGTATATGAAAAAAAAGACAGTTAACTTTCAAAACTGCTTGGGGGTTTTCCAAGGAGGTGGTTGTAGGGGTGCTGCATTTGTTGGCGCTTATACTGAGGCTCACAAGCGTGGGGTATCTTTTTCAGAAATTGTTGGCACTTCGGCAGGAGCAATTGTTGCCGCTTTTATTGCAGCTGGTGCAGGTCCTGAAAAATTAGCAGAAATTATTAAAAGGCTAGAATTTACAAAATTGCTAGCAATGCCTGTTAAAATTGATGGTTTTACACACACCGGCTTATCTTTTTTGGCCCGAGGGATTAGTGCCGAAGCATATCGCGTTGTCAAAAGTGCAGGTGCCTATAATTCTTCAGAATTGTTAGAATGGATTGATAAAGAGTTGAGGCTGATATTAGATCGGAGTGATAAAGTGCAGTTCAAGCATCTAATTATTCCTTTGACCGTGGTAGCAACCGATTTAAAATCAAGAACTTTTAAATTATACAGTAGTTTAGAAGATCCTGAAGAGTTTGTCGCTGATGCGGTCAGGAATTCTTGTAATCTTCCTATATTTTTTCAGCCCATTGATAAGCGATACGTGGATGGTGGCGTACTCAGTAATTTACCTTCTTTTGTTTTTAAGAACCAGCAAGAATCAACTTATGAAAAGGTGTTAGCTTTCACACTTGCCAGTGATCCTATAACTGATCGCGGCTTTACTGACATCAAATCATATCTTGAACTCTTGGCTACTACATCTATTGACGGCGGGGTAGATATACAATTAGCATTACAGAAGAATGTTCATATGATAGTAATTCCAACCGGAAAAATTCAAGCGACTGACTTCAAAACGATTACTGCAGAAGATATTGTCTCATTGATAGAGTCGGGTGAGAAAGTGACTGCAGATTTTTTCGATGAAGAGATTGCAAATATAAAGTCACAAAATGTTAGACCAGATGTTTATATTGATCCTTTCAAAACGAATAACGATATTGCCTTAGCATCATTTCATAAAGTTAATGAAGTGATTGTTTCCGAATATGATACTGAATGGTGTTGGGAACTTTTTCCAACTATCGTCAAATGGTTAATAGATGGAGCAAAGATTACTGTATTGTTTAAGCAAAATAATGATCACCCATCACACGGTCCTAACCGGAAGAGTTTTCTTAAAAATATAGGCTGCGAATTGATCGAGGTAGACGAGCTTCCCATGCGGGGAATTATAATCAATGGACTTGAACTTAGTCGGGCCAGCGCATTGGTCTACAACGAAGAGCGTTCACCTGATCTTACTTATCATTCCAAAGCATACTACGGAGAAGAGGATTTTAAGGTTATCAATTTATTACGTGAAGCATGTCTTATTAAATCCATCGGTAGTCATCGACAGATCGGAATTACTGCAATTCCCATAAGCGATGAAGTTCTTTTTGATAAGCTAAGGACCGTTAGACAATACAGTGGCGCTGAGATCAAATTTGAGGTAGTTAATATCGATGTGGAGCAAGTTATATTTATTACTCGCTATGTTAGAGGTTTCAAATATAGGCAAATTGAAAACCTTTTTCATTTGTTTAAGATAAACAATGTTGATCCCTTTGTTCCGGCTAAATTAGTTCTTTTAGATGGAAATTTTTCAATAATCGCTCCGCCTATAATTGAACAAATAGGAAATAAGTTTTTTGTAATAGAAGGGAATACAAGGTTGACGTATGCAAAGAAGAATAACATCAAGACATTAAAGGCGGTTATAGTTCACGGAGTAATTGAACCGTTGCCAAGCTCTGGGCAGTATAATGCAAAGCAGATATTGATTACAGATAAAGAGACCAAAGGTGCACAACGATATGATAATTGGAATTATACACGTTTTAGAAAAATAGAGAGTGCGATAAGGAATTCTGATCAGTTAAATCCATAAATTTAAAAATGAGAAATTCAGGACAATTCATTACCGAATGGTTACTATCTGAGGATGGTATCGTGTCGATTAATCTGGTGGTTTTTCCTGATATACAGCCATTGCAGAACCGCTTTGACCTTGCTGGAAGTGATTCGGAGGCTGTATCGAAAGCACTTGAAATTAGGGCCTTGTATGCGCTGCCCTTTTGGGATTGCTTACTGTTAACACAATTCGATCCTACATTATTTGCACAACGTGTCATAAAAGAGGCAATGCTGCACAATACTATCAGCTCACTTATTCAGCTATCTAGGAAAGAAATAGTTCAATTGCCTTTAATCTTGGAAGAAGAGACAAGAAATATTGGCATAAACTCAAGGGTGCTCATGAATGATGGTAGAGAAATGCATATTCCGCTGCTTGATTTCCATATTCCAAGCTATCCAGCGAATGATAGGAGTGTTATAGCAGTATTGAAAGAGTTAAATTTAAGAGGACACCTTTTCAGGACCAATCGATCCTATCATTTCATTGGTGAGGTATTGATGGATCAAACTGAATTAGTAGCTTTTCTATCTAAAGCAATTTTATTAAGTCCGATCATTGATAAGAACTGGATTGCTCATCAACTTATAGAGGGATCATGCACAATTCGTTTGACTAGAAAAGCAGGGCAATATCCGCTATTAATCTCTAAAGTCTAGTTTCTGTATAGAATTTCATGTTTTATTAGTGTAAATTACACAATCAGTATCCGAACTTATCTTAATATTTTTTTCAGAAAACCTGTACAATGTCTAAAACATTTCCGTATTTTAGTGTCATAGCGTTGCAGCTACATTGTAATATGATTTTAGTGAGTAATTCATGAGTCATTTATCAAAAATGCTTAAAAAGCGTCACTTAAAGGCTGTAAAATCACTTTTATAAAGACCCGTCCGGTCCGCAAAAAGCCTTAACTTGAAAAAGTTGAGGCTTTTTTGTTTTGGGTTCGAGCCCCATATTCCACCTCTTACTGATTATAAATCTTTATGAGAATATGATCACCATCATTTCATTCCCGCCCAATTAATAGAATCTTGCAGAAGAATAAAATTGAGCTTTTTCATTTCTTACGATAGGATAAGATTTTTGAAAAAGCGATGATCTAAATTTGTACTATCAAAACGACAGCGAGCTGAATCAACGTCGCGGAGACAGAAGAATTTAAAATTTTCAATTATGAAAAATACCATTTTAGGTCTGCACCACATCACTGCAATTGCAGGAAACGCACAAAAAAACTTTGATTTCTATACCCGTGTTTTGGGATTACGTCTGATCAAAAAGACGGTTAATTTTGATGATCCTAAAACTTATCATTTATACTATGGAGATGAGGCTGGTTCGCCGGGAACAATTTTAACATTTTTTCCATGGGACGGAATTACAGCTGGCAGAAGAGGAACAAGACAAGCAACAGAAATAGGATATAGTGTGCCTGCAGGCAGTTTAGCCTTCTGGCAGGATCGCTTGGATAAAAACAACGTTATATATAATAAACCGGCTAAAAAGTTTGGTGAGGAATATCTTACCTTTCTGGATCCTGACGGATTGAAATTTGAGTTAACGGTGTCAAAAGATAAAGATGACAGACAGCCATGGGTGACGGAAGAGATAACAGCCGAACATGCCATCCGCGGTTTTCACCATGTAACGATCACGACCAACAAAATTGATAAAACTGCAGAAGTACTTACTGCTGCCTTCGGTTATCGTTTGGAAGAGCAAGAGGTGAACCGTTCAAGATTTATTACTGACGCAGTAGATGTAGCTGCAATTGTTGATCTGGTAGAAGCACCGGGTGAAACTGCTGGTCATGTTGCCGGAGGATCAGTACACCATGTAGCTTTCCGTGTGCAGGATGAAGAAACATTGATGTATTTCAGGGATAAAATTGTAGCCATGGGTTTGACCATCACTGAAAAGATAGACAGGAACTATTTCTACTCTCTTTATTTCCGTGAACCGGGAGGGGTATTGTTTGAAATTGCGACTGATAACCCAGGCTTTTCTGTAGATGAAAAGGTAGCAGAACTGGGAACAGCTTTGAAATTACCTGCGCAATATGAAAGCAGCAGAGCAGAAATTGAAAGTATTTTACCAAAATTGAATTAGGATGTATACCCATATAAAGAATATAGTGACTGCAGGAGTGCCCATACATGAAGCAAAAAAAGCATTGATCATGATACATGGCCGTGGTGCATCTGCTGAAAGCATGGTGCCGCTCAGTAAATACCTGGGATTGGAAGACGTCGCGATTTTCGCCCCGCAGGCAAACCGTCACAGTTGGTATCCCACCAGTTTTATTGAACCTGTGGAGATGAATCAGCCAGCATTGGACTCTGCTTTAACTGTACTTTCAGATCTGGTGGATGAAATTGTATCCGCAGGTATTGGCCGTGATCACCTATATTTCCTGGGATTTTCCCAGGGGGCATGCCTGACATTGGAATACGTTACCAGGAATGCCGCAAGATACGCCGGTGTGGTTGCTTTTACGGGCGGTTTAATAGGTGAGCAAATCGCGATGGAAAATTACAAAGGAGATTTTATGCAAACACCGGTATTGATCACTACGAGTGATCCTGATACGCACGTACCTTTGAGCAGGGTGAAGGAAACTGAAGTGATCTTAAAAGACATGAATGTGGCAATCACCATGAAGGCTTATCCGCGTAAACAGCACACCATTACCAATGAAGAAATCAATCTGGCCAATAGCCTGATCTTTTCCGAAGCAAATGAAGTGATTTAATACAACAGCAATGAAAAGAAGAATCTGTTTTATCAGGGATAGTTTTATTGGATATATCATTTCCCTGCATTTTAAATTGTATTAAGATTCAACCTAGGGATGTGTAATGACGGCCGACCCGTTAGTCAGGGTCGGCCTTTATGTCTAATAAGCGGCAGTAAAGCGTTGTTTGATATGTTTTGGCGTTTCAAGTTCATCGATAATCACCAATGCAAGATCCTCTACGCTAAGGATACTTCTGCCTTCCTCATTAAATACTGGCGTATCTAAACCTGTACGGTAAGCACCTGTTCTTACTCCTGAAGTACCCTGGTGCATTTCAAAAGCGGGACTGAAAAATGTCCAGTCCAACTCTTTTTCTTCTTTAATTATACCCTGATAATCTCTCGCTGCTGTAGCGCCGGGTTTAATTGCTGCCGGAAAATCGGGAGTGTCTACAGCTTGTACACCAGGAGCAACTTCCAAACTTCCTGCACCGCCAATCACAATATATCTTTTTACTCCGGCAGCTTTGGTACCTGCCTGGATTGACTTGGATCCTTTCAAAAATTCTTCATAAATATCAGGATTACTCCATCCCGGGTTATAAGCGCTGATTACGGCGTCTGTTCCGGCAACTGCCTGAGCTACCTGATCAGTATCCAAAATATCTGCTTTTATAATATACAGGTGATCATGCGCTAAAGTGATGTTCTCCGGATTTCTAACGATTGCTGTTACTTCGTGACCTCTGTCTAATGCTTCCTTAAGAATTGCTGAACCTACAAATCCTGAAGCTCCTATTAATGCTACTTTCATAATTGTTATTTTAAATTATTATTCAAATTTATTGGTGAAATCCTGCAGATTCTGCTGTGCCAGCGCTGCAAGGAGAGATTGTTCTGTATTCAGGTAGAGCTGATCAAGATGGCGGTTGATCTGTCTGCCTACAGTGCATGCCGGGTTTGGTTTATTGTACCTGCCCAGCAGCTGAACCGATTTTACAGCTTCATATATTTCAGACAAAAGAATACGCTCTGCCGGTCTGGCTAAATAAGAGCCGCCACCATTGCCTTCCTTACTGGCGATAAAACCAAGCTTCTTCAACTTGCTGATCTCTTTTCTTACCAGGGCAGGATTTAAATTGATACTTCCGGCGATGTATTCTGATGAAAGCCTTTCTCCCTTACTATAGGCTAAGAGGGAAAGAATATGAAGTGCGGTGGCAAATTTTGCATTGCTCATCTGTAATTATTTTTGTTACAGTACAAATGTATGAAAAAGAGTTATTTAAGCAAATTGGGGATGTCTGATTTATGTAAAATCGGAATATCTGGTAAAATTATTGCTGTATATTCTTTTTATGAAAACGTTTTCATAATTTCGGGAATATCATAATGGGAGAGAAGCAACAACATTTTAACTTACTGGATTTAGCTGAGGCATTGAATTTATCACCCGCTACGGTATCAAGAGCATTAAATAATACTTCTTATGTGAAGGTGGAAACGAAAGCGCGTGTACTGGAGATGGCCAGAAAGATGGGCTATCGTAAAAACACCATGGCTGCCGGACTGAGAAATAATAAAACGAATACAGTTGGCCTGATTGTTCCAAAAATATCAATGTATTTTCACGCAGCCGCCGTAACAGTAATTCAAAACCTGTTGCATGTAAAAGGATATCACCTGATCATTGCACAGTCTAATGATGATCCGCTGATGGAAAAAGAACTGGCAGAGACGCTTTTTTCCTCGCGGGTAGATGCGGTGATCGTTTCCTGTACATTACAGACGGATGATTACGCACATTTTGATGTTTTCGCGGATCATCAAATTCCAATTCTGTTCTATGACCGGGTACCACCTGTCAGTTATGCTGCACGTAAAATTATGGGAGATGATTTCAAGGGTGGATATCTTGCAGGAAAACACCTGGCAGATGCAGGCTGTAAAAGAATCGGGCTGATATCCGGACCGCTGACTTCTAATCTGTATCAGGACAGGTCCGCCGGGTTCTTTTCCGCATTAAAGGAGTTTAATATTCCTGTTGATGAAGAGCTGATCTATCATCAGCCTTTAAATAAAGAATATACGGTTAAGGCGATGGAACAAATGTTTGCAAAAGGAAAGACAGTGCCTGACGGACTTTTTGTAACGAGCGACAGGGATGCTATTACAGCGATGGAATGTGCAGGTGAGTGGGGAATTGCCGTACCGGATGAGCTGAAGATTATCGGATATTCAAATGATCCGGTAACTGCTATGGTGAGTCCGCCTGTAACTACAATTGAACAGTTTCCGGAGGTATTTGGGGACAGGCTGGTAGCTGCATTGATGGAAATGCTGGGCGACAAAACAACATCGCCTGCAGATCACGAGCCCATTATCACACCGGTAGAAATTATCAGGCGCAAATCTGCCTGATCTAAAAATAAAATCAATACAATAAATAAGCTATTATGGAAAATCGTTTTGAAAGTCGTTATGCAGTAAGTCCGGTTGAAGCAAAATCAATGGACACTACTGCTTTGCGCAGTAATTTTTTGATCAGCTCAGTGTTTGAGGCCGATCAGGTAAATCTTACGTTATCACATTTTGACCGCTATATTGTTGGTGGTGCAATGCCTGTGAATGGAAAACTGAACCTGCCTAATCCGTCTGATCTTAAGGCAAACTACTTTTTGGAAAGAAGGGAAATAGGATTGATCAATGTAGGCGGGGAAGCGAAAGTTACAGCGGATGGAGAAGTATTTGTTCTCGCTTTTAAGGAAGCTTTGTATATAGGGAAGGAAACAGCTGAAGTGACCTTTGAATCGTCCGACAGTAATAATCCGGCAAAATTATATATCAATTCTGCACCTGCGCATCATAAATATCCTACTAAAAAAATTACCAAAGCAGATGCGGAAATTGTGGAGCTGGGTTCAATGGAGACGGCTAACCATAGGATAATTAATAAATTAATTGTGAATAGTGTGGTAAAAACCTGTCAGTTACAAATGGGAATGACGGAATTGAAAAGTGGTAGTGTCTGGAACACCATGCCGGCGCATACACATGACAGGAGAATGGAGGCTTATTTCTATTTCGAAGTACCGGAAAGCCAGAGTGTATGTCATTTTATGGGGCAGCCTCAGGAAAGCAGACATATCTGGATGCAGAATGAAGAAGCAGTAATTTCACCAAACTGGTCTATTCACTCTGGTGCGGGAACAAGCAGTTATACTTTTATATGGGGTATGGCCGGAGAAAACCTGGATTACGGAGATATGGACCACTGTGCGATCAAAGATTTAAAATAAGTAATTTATTCATTTTAACCATTTACAATGTCTGTTTTAACAACATTTGACTTACAAGGAAAAATAGCTCTGGTCACGGGATGTAAAAGAGGGATCGGGAAAGCGATGGCCCTTGCATTGGCAGAAGCCGGAGCTGATATTATTGGCGTTTCAGCAAACCTGGAGCTTCAGGGAAGTGCAGTAGAAGAGGAAGTTACGGCTTTGGGAAGAAAGTTTAGCGCCTATCAATGTGATTTTGGGAACCGGGAGGCCTTAAAGGCCTTTATCACCAAGGTAAAAGCGGAGAACCCTGTGATTGACATTTTGGTGAACAATGCGGGGACCATTCTACGTCAGCCTGCGGCAGAGCATTCGGACGAATACTGGGACGAGGTGATTGCAGTGAACCAGACCGCACCCTTTATCCTGACCAGGGAGATTGGGAAGCGCATGATTGAAAGAGGAAGCGGTAAAGTCATCTTCACCGCCTCATTGCTTTCATTCCAGGGTGGTATTACAGTGCCGGGATATGCGGCAAGTAAAGGAGCTGTGGCGCAGCTGACCAAAGCTTTTGCTAATGAATGGGCAGCAAAGGGTGTAAATGTAAATGCAATTGTGCCGGGATATATTTCTACGGATAATACCACAGCACTGAGAGCGGATGAAAACAGGAGCCGTTCTATTCTGGAACGTATTCCGGCAGGTAAATGGGGGGAGCCGGCCGACTTTAAAGGACCGGTTGTATTTCTGAGTTCGGGGGCATCTGACTATGTGCATGGTACCCTTCTGACCGTTGACGGGGGATGGATGGGCAGGTAATTAGTTTCCGGGAACGATTGCACATTTATTTTCCGGACTTTCCGCTTTTTGCACAATAAAACTTTGTAGACTTGCTATAGAAAGGTTCAGCATATTATTATTTGCCCATTTCGCTATGGTGCAAAATTATTGATATGCTGAACCGATTTAACTAACCAAATAAGTATGAGCAAGTTTTATTTAACAGTATGCATATGCTGCTTTTTTTGCAGTATAGTAGTGGCCCAGAACCGTACCATCTCTGGTCGCGTGGCCGATTCCAAAAATGGAGAAACTTTGATCGGCGTAAGCGTTAAGGTCAAGGGTAGCAATCAGGGGACAAGTACCGACCCCAATGGTAAATTCACATTAAGCATTCCGGCAAATACTACTAATGTAGTACTGATCTTTAACTATGTAGGCTATGTGATGCAGGAAGTAAATGCCGGCAGCCGTTCTCAGATAGAGGTAAAGCTGACATCTGATGAAACCGCACTAAGCGAAGTAGTTGTAATAGGTTATGGAACGGTCAAGAAAAGAGACCTGACAGGATCTGTGGTGTCCGTAAAAGGGGAAGATATCGCAAAGGTTCCTTCATCAAATCCACTGGAATCCATTCAGGGTAAGGTTCCCGGAGTAGATATCACAAGATCAAGTGGTGCTGCATCAGCACCTGTCAATATTAATATCAGGGGTAACAGATCAATTGCAGCTGCGAATGGTCCGCTGATTATTGTAGATGGCGTACAGTATCCGAGTTTGCAGGATATCAGTCCGAATGACATCTCTTCAATGGAGATTTTAAAAGACGCATCTTCCACAGCTATATATGGTTCCAGGGGAGCTAATGGCGTAATTTTGATTACCACTAAAAAGGGCGTATCAGGACAGGCCACAGTTACGCTTAATTCTTATTTTGGTATTTCTGAAGTGTCGCGTTATCCGACAGTATTGGACGGCTCAAAATACGTCGACCTGCGCAGGGAAGCTTACAGAGCAACAGGCAACTGGACAAGCCCTGCAAATGATGCAGCTATTTTCAACTCTGCAGAGTTTGGAGCCGTACAAAAAAGCCAGTTCATTGATTACCAGGATTTGTTATTCCGTGGCGGAAGACAACAGGATTATCAATTAGGTGTACGTGCCGGAACAGAAAAAACGAAAGTATATTTCTCGCTTGATTACCTGAATGAAAGAGGTGTTTTAAAGCTGGACAATTCCAGTCGTTATACTGCGCGTTTAAATCTTGATCAGACAATTGGCAAGTTTTTTACTACCGGCATGCAGGCACAGTTTACGCACTATGATCAGAGTATGAGGAGAGATCCGCTGAATCAGGCCAATAAAATTTCCCCATTGGGAACGGTTTATGATGATCTGGGGAACTTTATTGTTTATCCACTGGCTGGTACTTTCGTAAATCCGCTTGCTGATGAACAACCTGATGTATATACTAATCAAATGGTGATCAACAGGACATTACTTTCAGCCTATATGGAATTTAAACCGTTTAAGGGTTTAACAGCAAGAACAAACGTAGGTGTTAACCTCAACAATGACCGTACGGGAACCTATGCAGACCGCTATTCAATTGAGCGTAATGGTTCTGTGCCAAAAGCGACTTATAGTTCTACCAATAGTCATCTGATTAATATTGAAAATTATGTAACGTATAACAAGGACATCAGGGATCACTCATTTACGCTGACGGGTATCAACAGTTTATTGTACAATCAAAGTGATAACATCGCTGCATCAGGCGAAAATCAATTGCTAAAATCACAATTGTTCTATGGATTGGGTAATACACAGAACCAGGCTATTGTTACCGCATACAATATGAGTAACCTGGTTTCATTTGCGGGCAGATTAAATTATGCGTATAAAGGCAAATACCTTTTAACTGCAACCGGACGTACAGATGGATCTACTAAATTAGCTGCAAACAACAAATGGGCATTTTTCCCATCTGCCGCAGTAGCCTGGAGAGTGAGCGATGAACAATTCCTGAAAGACAATAAAATTATCAGTGATCTGAAGTTAAAATTTAGCTATGGCGTCGCTGGTAGTGATAATATCGATCCTTACGCTACGCAAACTAAATTATCCAGAATAGCAATGGCTTATGATGATGCAGCTGCACAATCATATGGCTATAATCCCAGACTGGGTAATATTGACCTGACCTGGGAAAAAACTAAAACGAGTGATTTTGGTGTAGAAATCGGCTTATTGAAAAACAGGATCACATCCAGCATAGATTACTATAATTCCAATACCTATGATTTGTTACTGGACAGGGCTTTACCACCAACTACAGGTTTCAAGTCAATCATTCAGAATGTAGCCAAAACAAATAACAAAGGACTGGAGATTGCGATTTCATCTAAAAATATCCTGAGTACCGATTTCCAATGGACCACAAACTTTAGTTTTACCAGGAATAAAGAGAAAATTGTTGCCTTAGCTGGTGGTGCACAATCTGATATTGCCACATCACTGTTTGTTGGTTCACCAACGCAGGCATTTTATGATTATGAAAAAATTGGCATCTGGCAGTTAGGCGAAGAGGCTGAAGCCTTAAAGTATAAACAGAAACCGGGCGATATCAGGGTAAGGGATTTAAACAATGATGGAATAATCGATGCAACGAATGACCGTAAGATTGTAGGCACTAACAGACCCACCTGGAGCGGCGGTCTGGAGAATACTTTTACCTATAAAGCATGGGATCTGAATGTGTATGTGTTTGCAAGAATCGGACAGACGGTTTACGCTGACTTCTTAAGATTATATGATCCGCAGGGTGTACAAAACAGCGGTACTGTGATTGATTACTGGACGCCTGAAAACCCAACAAATTTATACCCGAGACCTAACAAAAATGTGTCACTGGCTTCTACATTATATTCTACAACACTTGGATATGCTGATGGTTCATTTGTCCGGCTAAGAAATATCAGTCTTGGCTATACTGTACCAAAACTGTTTTTAGAAAAAAGCTTTATCAAAACTGTGAGAATATATGCAACAGCAAGAAATCCATTTACGTATACAAAGTCGGACTTGCTTAAACAGTACGATCCGGAAAGAGGAGGATCAGAAAATTCTCCTATGACTAAGCTGTATACATTCGGACTTAATGCTACATTTTAAATCAACCTGAAGATCATGAAACAATATATATACAAAGGACTTATTATCATAGCAGGTCTGACCACTACTGTGTCCTGCAAAAAAGCACTGGATGAAAAAAATCCTTCCGGGATTACGGGAGAAAGTGTATTTACGACTCCGGCAGGTTTTGAAACACTGGTAAATGCGGCTTACTCTTATCAGCGCTGGTGGTACGGGAAGGAAGAAGGATATGGTATGTCTGAAATGGGAACTGATATATGGACAAGTGGCGCCGGTGATGTGGCCACTGATTTAAGTCAGTATCTTAATTTGCAGGGAACAAATGCGGCGCTGACAACGGAATGGCAACAATTATATGCTGTAATCAATTTATGTAATACTGGTATCAACAGGATAGAGGGAGCCGGATTAGCTGCAAACGTGAGACCTGTAAGGGAAGCTGAACTTCGTTTCCTTCGTGCTTTTTACTACTGGCATATTGTTGAATCCTGGGGTGGTGTACATTTTACTACGGAAGAATCTAAAGGGGTGATCACTACTGCTAATAAAACTCCGGTAGAAACTTTCAATAAACAGATTATCGATGACTTATTATTCGCTGTAGCTAATTTACCAGCTACAACGGCCGATTATGGCAGGGCGACTAAACCGGCTGCCCAGGCTTTTCTGGCCAGAATGTACCTGACACAGAAAAAGAATACTGAAGCCAGAGATATGGCTTTAGCAGTGATTAACGGAGGATACGGATTTACGTTGCAGCCTGTTTATGCAGATCTGTGGAAAATGTCTAATCTCAAAAATAAGGAAGTAATTTATGCCGTAAACTATTCCACTAATTTATCATTCAATGATTTGATCGATCCGATTCTTAATCCGTTGGGTCATAGCCGTGGTGGAAATAACGGACATTTAGTGTTTGGCATGAAATACGATGATCAGCCGGGAATGACGCGTGATATTTTAAATGGCAGGCCTTTCGATCGGTACATGCCAACTCGTTTTCTGCTGGACTTGTATAACAGTGATATAGATGCCAGGTATGATGGTTCCTTTCAAACAGTATGGTATGCAAACAGTACGACCAGACCTGCAGGAATGAAACTTGGAGATACGGCAATCTTTGCTACAAAAAACGTTTATGCCCCGGCTGGAAAGTTATACAAAATATATGACCGCAATGCGGTGTACAATGCTAATGGTACAGCGAAGGACCAGCTGCACTATGTATCATTGAGTAAATTTCTTGATCCAACGCGAACAAGTGCGAATGAAGCACAAAGCGCCAGGGATGTATTTGTGATCCGTTTTGCTGAAATGTATATGATTGCTGCGGAAGCTGAACTTAATCTGGGGAATCCCGGCGGTGCAGTGCCATATATCAATGCGATCAGAACAAGGGCCGCTAAACCCGGGAAAGTGGCTGATATGCAGGTAACTGCTGATCAGATCACGCTTGATTTTATTCTGGATGAACGCGCACGTGAATTTGCGGGCGAGCAAATGCGCTGGTTTGACTTGAAACGTACCGGGAAGTTATTGGAACGTGTGAAAGCTCACAATCCTAATGCATTAAATATACAGGATTTTCATTTGGTCAGACCTATTCCAAGATCGCAGATGGATGCTGTAACAAATCCGGCTGAGTTTAAACAAAACCCCGGATATCAATAAGGAATCCTGTTCCATAAACAATAAAAGCGGCAGCGATTGTCGCTTTTATCGTTTATGGAACTATCGGATTTTAAGGTTTAATCGCCCTTTTATGATTACAAAACCGCAAAAAACATCGATTAGAGCAACGAATTGCTGTTCCGATAACGATTGCATAAATATTTTAGGGAGATCAGGCGAGATTCTTTCTATTTATTGCTAGACTTGTTACCAACCAAATTTTGAACGTCGTTCACATGATTTTATCTAAAGAAATTTTAAGAGATATCGCTGATCAGCATCTCATCATTCCCGCTGAAGATTTATTCTCACTTCCGGAAAAAGTATTACAGTTCGGTACAGGCGTATTGTTACGTGGCTTGCCGGATTATTTTATCGATAAGGCTAACCGCAATGGCATTTTCAACGGCCGTGTAGTAGTGGTGAAATCTACCGGCAATGGTGATACTGCAGATTTTGACAAACAGGATAGTTTATATACCCTGGGTATCCGGGGCATAGCGGATGGAAAAAATGTAGAAGAAAACATTATATCATCTGCTATCAGCCGCGTTGTATCGGCCGAAACCAACTGGCCAGACATTATTGCCCTGGCAAAAGAGCCTGAGCTAAAGATTGTCGTTTCCAATACTACTGAGGTTGGGATTCAGCTGGTAAATGAAGATATTCATCAGTCGCCGCCCAAATCTTTTCCCGCAAAATTACTTGCTGTATTGTATGAACGATATCAGACATTACAGGATAGCGATGATGCAGGTTTAGTGATCATCGCTACAGAACTGATTCCTGAGAATGGGAAAAAACTGGAAAGTATAGTTTACGAACTTGCTGCTTATAATCAACTTGATGAAGGGTTCCTGTCATGGTCCCGCGCCAAAAATATCTTTTGTAATTCTTTGGTTGACCGTATCGTGCCTGGCAAACCTGACGCTGATAAACTCGCAGAATTGCAGGCGGACCTAGGTTATGAAGATCAACTGCTGATCCTGGCTGAGCCATACCGCTTATGGGCTGTGGAAGGGAATGACAAAGTCGCTGCTGCTTTAAGCTTTATGCAGGCTGATGCCGGTTTAATTGTTAAACCTGATATCGAAATCTACAGGGAATTAAAGGTAAGGTTGTTAAATGGTACACATACCTTAACTTCCGGAATCGCCGTGTTGTCAGGCATTGAGACAGTGAAAAATGGAATGGACGATCCGGAGATCCATCAGTATGTGGAAGAGGTAATGCGTACAGAAATAGCCAAAGCTATTCCTTATGCAGTTGCTGAAGAAGAGGCCATCGCATTCTCGAATACGGTAATTGATCGTTTTGCTAATCCGCATATCAAACACCTGTGGCTAAGCATTACGATGCAGTATACGATGAAACTTAAAATCCGCATTCTGCCTGTATTGATTAATTATTATCAGTTATATCAGCAGGCACCTGAATATATTGTGTTCGGTTTTGCTGCCTATCTGCATTTTATGCGTATAGACAAAGAAGAAGCAGGGAAATACTACGGATCATACCAGGGTGAGACTTATGTGGTGACTGATGATAGCGCTGCATACTTCCTGGAAAAAACACAAGGCAATACAGTAGCTGATTACCTTGATGCTGTATTAAGTGATAGCGCATTCTGGACTGCTGACTTGAATAGCCTGCCTGGTTTCACTGATGCAGTGAAGGTTCAATACAGCACTATTCTGGAGAAAGGTATTGCCAATGCACTGGCTGATTTAAATAAATAACGATGAAACAATTTATAGACGAGAACTTCTTATTAAATAATAAAACTGCAGAAACTCTTTATCATGAATTTGCTAAAGAAATGCCCATTATAGACTACCATTGCCATTTACCACCGGATCAGATTGCGGAGGATAAAAACTTTGAGAACTTAACACAGGTGTGGTTGTATGGAGACCATTATAAATGGCGCGCGATGCGTGCCAATGGCATTGATGAAGCCTATATCACAGGGAACAAAAGCGACTGGGAGAAATTTGAGAAATGGGCAGAAACGGTACCATACACTTTAAGAAATCCTTTGTACCACTGGACACACCTGGAACTACAACGTTACTTTGATGTACATGATATCCTTTCTCCTGCTACGGCAAAAAAGATTTATGATGAGTGTACTGCTAAACTGCAAACGCCGGAATATAGTGTGCGCAATTTGCTGAGAAAGATGAATGTGCTTACGGTGGCGACTACGGATGATCCTATTGATCATCTTGCTTATCATCAGCAACTGAAAAATGACGGGTTTGAGGTGAAGGTATTACCTGCTTTCAGACCTGATAAAGCAATGAATGCAGATGATGTAACTGCTTTAAATATATATATAGGCAAACTGGAAACAGTTTATGGTAGTGCTATTCAGGATTTCCGGACTTATCTGGGCGCATTGAAAAGCAGGCATGATTATTTTGCTGCCAATGGTTGTGTTTTATCTGACCACGGACTGGAGCAATTGTATGCAGAACATTATACCATGGAAGAAGTCAGCTTAATATTTGATAAAATCAGATCGGCTGCAACATTGACTGCTCAGGAAGTATTGCAGTTTAAATCTGCGATGTTATATGAATTCGCCGTATGGGACAATGAAAAAGGCTGGGTGCAGCAATATCACATTGGCGCACTGAGGGACAATAATTCAAGGATGCTGCAAACGCTTGGACCGGATACCGGACTGGACTCCATAGGTGATTTTGCACAGGGTGCAGCACTTTCCAAATTTCTGAACAGACTGGATACGGACAACAAACTGACCAAAACAATTATCTATAACCTGAATCCGGCGGATAATGAGCTGATTGCAACGATGATTGGTAATTTTAATGATGGGTCTGTAGCGGGTAAAATACAATACGGTTCTGCCTGGTGGTTTCTTGATCAGAAAGAAGGGATGATCAGACAAATTAATGCTTTATCAAACATGGGTTTGCTGAGCAGGTTTGTGGGGATGCTGACCGACTCGAGAAGTTTCCTTTCTTTTCCAAGACATGAATATTTCAGAAGATTGTTGTGCAATCTATTTGGTGAAGACATTGAAAATGGTGAACTTCCAGACGATATTGCATGGGTAGGAAAAATTGTACAGGATATCTGCTATAATAATGCAAAATCATATTTCAATTTCTGATAATATATGGGTAAAGTATTAAGTTTTGGAGAGTTATTGCTGCGTATTTGTCCTGATGCAGCTGGAGATTGGCTGGAAAACAACACGTTCCCGGTTTATGTGGGCGGTGCGGAAGCAAATGTTGCAGCAGCACTGGCCTTATGGGATATTCCGTCAGCCTATATGACGGCAGTGCCTGATAATTTTATTGCTAAACAACTGGTGGGTTATCTGGATGCCCTTCATATCGATACTTCGCCTATCCATTATTCGGGGGAACGCATCGGGCTGTATTTCCTGGATAAGGGTAAAGACCTTAAAAATGCAGGCGTGATCTACGATCGCAATTATTCTTCATTTTCTGCTTTACAAACCGGGGATATCGATTGGGATAGGGTACTTGAAGGCATCAGCTGGTTTCATTTCAGCGCAATATGTCCTGCTATCAGTCAGGCTGTTGCTGATGTTTGCGAAGAGGCACTCAAAGCGGCTTCCGCGAGAAATATAACCATATCTATTGATTTGAATTACCGCGCTAAACTTTGGAAATACGGCAAAGAGCCTGCAGATATATTACCTGCACTGGTGCAGTACTGTGATGTGGTGATGGGAAATGTATGGGCAGCAGAAAAGATGCTGGGCATACCTGTGTCTGAAACACTGGTGGATGAACATGAAAAAAGTGCATACCTGCAACAGGCGCAGATCAGCTCAAAAGCCATTATGGAAGCTTATCCCAAGTGTAAGTCGGTCGCCAATACCTTCCGGTTTGACCATGGTAACGGAATACAATACTACACTACGCTTTATACAGCTGATACGCTTTATATTTCAAAAGAATATGTTGCAGATCAGATTGCAGGTAAAGTAGGCAGTGGCGACTGTTATATGGCCGGATTGATCTATGGCTTTTATAACGATCAGGCACCACAGGAAATTGTAGAATTTGCGACTGCGGCAGCATTCGCAAAACTTTTTACAGAAAGCGACTTCAATACGACCGGGATCGGGGAGATTCACGAAATAGCAAGAACATACGAGACAGTTTAAGATTGTCTATAAAAAGATATACATGAAAACAAAAGAAGAGACACTAAAGGCAATTACGGATCAGGGGCTTTTACCCTTATTTTTTTATGAAGATGCAGCGGTGAGCCTTGAGGTAGTACGTACACTTTATCGTGCTGGCGTTAGGGTTATAGAGTATACAAACAGGGGTAAAGAGGCACTCGAGAATTTTAAAGTGCTGATTGAAGCCGTAAATACAGAAATGCAGGAATTACACCTGGGCATCGGAACGATTAAAAATGTACAGGAAGCTGAAGATTTTATTGCTGCTGGTGCACACTTTATTGTATGCCCGGTAATTGATCCGGCTGTAGGACAAATTACGCACGACGCTGGTTTGTTATGGATACCCGGCTGTTTTACAGCAACCGAAATTAACCAGGCCTACCAGAATGATGCTGGTTTGATTAAACTTTTCCCCGCTAACCTGCTAGGCCCTTCTTTCGTGGCGGCGGTAAGGGATTTATTTCCCGGTCAGCTATTTATACCTACTGGTGGAGTGGAAATTTCGTCAGCAAATATTACGGGCTGGTTTAGCTCCGGGGTTTGTGGAGTTGGAATGGGCAGTAAGCTGATCAGCAAGGAGATATTGGCTAATCAGGATTATGAAACATTGTATAACCTGACGGAGAAGACCTTATTGATCATCAAAGAATCCAGGATCAGCTAATCAGCAGCTGATCCAAAAAAACAACCACACACAACCAAATATAAACATGAAAGATACTAAAATGAGCAATTACCGCTGGACGATCTGTGCGCTGTTGTTTTTTGCAACTACGGTAAATTACCTGGATCGCCAGGTTTTAAGCCTCTTACATCCGATGCTGGAGAAGGAGTTTAACTGGACGAACAGTGATTATGCGAATATCACTTCGGCGTTCCAGTTTGTATATGCGATATCCATGCTGTTTGCAGGACGTATAGTAGACAAGCTGGGTACCAAATGGGGTTATGCGATATCATTAATTATCTGGTCGGCCGGCGCAGTAATGCATGCTACGGCTATTCCCGTTGGGGAAGGATTGGCGGCGATACTGGGCTGGGCTGGTTTAGGCCTGATTCCGGTATCTGTACTGGGTTTCATCGCTTCACGTGCAGTACTTGCTTTTGGAGAATCCGGGAATTTCCCGGCAGCAATTAAAGCTACTGCAGAGTATTTTCCGAAAAAAGAACGTGCATTCGCGACGGGAATTTTCAATTCGGGTGCCAATATCGGTGCGGTGCTGGCTCCGCTGACAGTACCCTGGATTGCTGAAAAATGGGGTTGGGAGAGTACTTTCCTTATTGTTGGCGGTGTAGGATTGATCTGGTTGTTTTTCTGGTTTGTGTTTTATGATAAACCTGAAAAACAAAAGAAGATCACGCAGTCTGAACTTGATTATATCTACAGTGATAAACTGGAGAATGACGGCATCGTGGAGATAGAAAATGTAGAGAAGGTAGCCTGGTTTAAACTCTTAGGCTATAAACAAACCTGGGCTTTTGCTTTTGGTAAATTTATGACCGATGGCGTATGGTGGTTTTTCCTTTTCTGGCTGCCGTCTTACCTGAAAGTACAGTACGGTATGGTTGGAACCTCTATCATGATGCCGCTGACTGTTTTGTACAGTATGACGATGATTGGCAGTATTGGCGGCGGATGGTTCCCGATGTATTTTATGAAAAAGGGGTTTTCTCCATATGATGGCAGAATGAAAGCGATGCTGATCATTGCCTTATTTCCGTTGATCGTATTGGCTGCACAGCCACTGGGACACCTTACTTTCTGGATTCCGGTGATTCTGATTGGAATAGGTGCTTCGGCACACCAGGCATGGTCGGCCAATATATTTACCACAGTTTCTGATATGTTCCCTAAAAAAGCAATCGGCAGCGTGATAGGAATCGGTGGGATGGCTGGTGGTATCGGCGGCGTAGTGATCTCGAAACTTGGTGGCGCATTATTCGATCATTATAAGGAATTGGGTCATACGCAGACAGGTTATACAATCATGTTCGCCATTTGTGCTGTGGCCTATCTGATTGCATGGTCTGTAATGAAGTTACTCGTACCAAAATATAATCCGATTACTGACTTATAGCTTAAGATTATAAAAATTAACCTAATCTTTTAATTGAATGGCAACTATAGATTTATCATCAATCTTCGTTTCGGAAGATGAGATACCTGAAAAATACAGGTTATCTGCCGAACTGAACCAGCGTGAGTATCTTTCCAATGGCGAGATGCGTCCATGGGACGGAGAAGTGCATACGGTATTATCGCCGATATGTATCAAAACAGCTGAGGGACTGCAGCGTAAAGTAATAGGTACATATCCGCTCTGTACAGAAAAAGAATCTTTTGAAGCGCTGGATGCGGCTGTGGCGGCCTATGACAATGGTCGCGGTACCTGGCCAACAATGAGTGTGGCCGACAGAATTGGATGTGTAGATAAGTTTACGCAGCGGATTATCCAGAAGAAAGATGAAGTGGTTAAACTATTGATGTGGGAGATTGGAAAATCGCACGCCGACTCCGTAAAGGAGTTTGACCGGACAGTAGAGTACATCTATGCGACGATTGATGCTTTGAAAGATCTGGACAGGCAATCTTCTAAGTTCAGCATAGAGCAGGGCATTGTAGCACAGATCAGGCGTTCGCCCTTGGGTGTTGTGTTATGTATGGGACCATTTAACTATCCATTGAACGAGACATTTACCACGTTGATTCCCGCTTTGATTATGGGGAATACACTGTTATTTAAACCACCTAAGCATGGTACGCTGCTGCATTATCCTTTGCTGGAAGCTTTCAGAGACTGTTTTCCCCGGGGAGTAGTAAATACGATATACGGTCGCGGTAATAAAATTATCCCGGGACTAATGCAATCCGGCAAGATCAATGTATTGACACTGATCGGATCCAGTAAAGTAGCAAACGAACTCAAAAAGCTTCATCCGAAGATCAACCGCCTGCGTGCGATATTAGGACTGGATGCAAAAAATGCCGCCATTATTACAGCTCATGCAGATATTAAACTGGCGGTGCAGGAAACTGTGCTGGGTTCACTTTCTTTCAACGGGCAGCGATGTACAGCATTGAAGATTGTGTTTGTTCACCGCAGCCTGGCGGAGGTCTTTATAAAAGAGCTGAGTGAGGCAGTTGCCAAATTGAAATATGGTATGCCATGGGAGGAGGGCGTTTCCTTAACTCCTTTACCTGAGGCGCATAAGCCAGCTTATCTTAAAGAATGTATTGATGATGCAATAGCTCATAGCGCAGCAGTAATCAATGAAAATGGTGGATTGATCAATGAATCTTTCTTTTACCCGGCGATTGTTTATCCGGTGAATAAGGACATGAAATTATATGAGGAAGAGCAGTTTGGTCCGGTAATTCCTGTTGTTCCTTTTGATTCCGTTGAGGAAACAATTGAATACCTGATTGAATCTACTCATGGTCAGCAGGTAAGTATTTTTAGTAATGATGATGAGGAAATCGCTGCGCTGATTGATCCACTCGTGAACCAGGTAAGCAGGGTAAATATCAACTGTCAGTGCCAGCGTGGCCCTGACGTATTTCCTTTTACGGGTAGAAAGGATAGTGCAGAAGGCACATTGTCGGTTGTTGATGCATTGAGATCGTTTTCTATCCGTTCATTGGTCGCGACAAAATTAAACGAGGAGAACAAGCGCTTACTGAATGAAATTGTTGAAGGTAACAGTTCTAATTTTTTAAGTACTAAATTCCTTTTTTAAATTCAAGAAGGCTGTTTCGAGTTCCTTTCGTTTAAAGGAACTCGAAACAGCCTTTTCTTTTGGATTAGCTTACGATTAATCTACTAATCTTTTCTCCAGAATAAACTCACTGTCAATCTTCCGTTTTTTAGAATTATTGAGAATTACATTGTAATTGCCCAAAAATCCTGTGCCGATGGTGTTTTGGGGAGATGCCGAACTTAACATGACCTTTTGGTTCTTAACCACTACTCCGTTTAACAACAGGGAAGGGACTGTTACTTCATAGACAGTATCCACCATTTTTGGCGAATGAATATTTGAAGTGATGGTATTGACCGGTTTCAATTTGTATTTGCTGATCAGCGCTCTCCCGATATCAGATGCAGTGTTTACCTGGATATTACTGCCGGAACCAAAATCAAGTATAAAATCAGCTGTTAATTCGCCGATCTGAACTGCTGTCCTGGGAGAAGTATTGTTTTTGTATCTGATCGTGGTAAAAGCCTGTTCGGGAGTAAATGGCTTTTTAGAAAGCGATACCTCATTACGGTCGTTATCAATCTTCCAGTTATACTGGTAAACCATTAAAGTGCCGGTAGATCCTGTTGCCACCGTATCAGGAAAGGCATTATTTACTATAGTTTCTTCGTTACGGAACTTGACATTGCCAATATCCAGACGTGGCAGGAAAAAGACCAGCCGGTCACGTTTCCTGCCGCGCTGATCATTTAAGGTCAGTACCTGTCCGCTTGGATAAAGTGCTCTGGTACGCATGAAGTAAGGCGTAAGTCTTAAAGTTTTAGCGTAGGTGGCAAACAATAACGGAACCGTATCCTTGTCTACCTTCACAGGGATAAATATCCTGTTGTATTTATCTTTATGAATGGTTACTTTAGTGATAGCCTGCTTTTGTGCCGCGGCGATCTGCGGCATGCAAATTGCACCCATACAGGTTATACTAAACATCAACCTGAAGGTTCTTTTGAATAATGGATTTAGGTTGTTCATGGTTTTATGTGTTTTATACTACTAAATTAATCAATTTACCGAAATCAAACCACATTTAAACAAATCACGCATTTAAATGTTTATCCATAAATTAACTAAATATGCCACGTTGGGTCAAGCTCTCTCTAAAAATATTATCCGCACTTATAGTTCTTGTGATGCTTGCATTCATCGGCATTGCGATATATGTCAACATTCATAAAAAAGAACTGCTCATTTCGATCACAAAAGAACTGAATGAAAATCTCAATGGCAGTCTTACTGTAGGCGCAATGGAACCTACCTTTCTGAAGGGCTTTCCGGGCGTATCAGTTTCACTGAGAAATGTAGAGATGAGAGACAGCCTGTGGAAGGTGCATCACCATTCGTTACTGAAAGCCGGCGCGTTTGATATTTCAGTTAATGCACTGGCTTTACTGAGCGGTACAATTGAGATCAGGAAAATTACCATCTCGGATGCCTCAGTTTACTTGTTTACGGACAGCACCGGTTACAGCAATACTTCCCTGTTTAAAAAGGGAGCTAAAAAAGACAAGAAGACTACTGAGGAAAGCAGTTCGCCGGCAGAAATCAGAAGATTTGATTTAAACAGGGTAGGATTTATTATGGATAACCGGAAGGGCAATAAACTCTTTCTGTTTGCTGTACAAAACCTGAGCGGTAAAATCGACTATCCTTCTTCGGGCTGGAAAGCTGCTATTAATCTGAAGACAATGGTGAAAAGCCTGGCCTTCAATACAAAGAGAGGTAGTTTTATTAAGGACAAACTGGTGGAAGGAAATATTGATGCAGCATTTGATGAGGATAAAGGTGATATCACACTATCACCAAATATATTGAACATTGGTGAAGATCCATTCCTGTTAGCTGCTAAATTCAGCTTAGCTAAAGATCCTGTTGAGTTTGCTATTCATCTGGACGCTAAAGAAATTAAATGGAGAAATGCATCGGCATTGCTGGCACCAAATATCACGTCGAGGTTAAATATGTTTAATCTGGATAAGCCAATCAGGGTGAAGGCAACCATCGCAGGAAATATGGGAGCAGGTGGTGATCCTTCGATATTGGTGAATGCTACCGTTCGCAATAATAAATTGACAAATCCAGGCGGTATTGTGGAGGATTGTACATTTGATGGTGTATTTACGAACAACTATGAAAAAGGCAAGGGGCTGACGGATGAGAATTCGGCCATACAGTTATATCGTTTTTCCGGTAAATATGGAGAAATGCCTTTTACTATTGATACTGTATTTATCCATAACCTGAATAAACCGGTGGCTACAGGTACTTTCAAGTCCAAATTTGAAGTGGCCAAACTTAACAATGTGCTGGGTGATGACCTGTTGCATTTCACAAAAGGAACGGCCGACCTGAACCTGCATTATACGGCGGATATCGTGGATTATAAACTCAATAAACCCGTAGTAAGGGGTTATGTGAATGTGAAGAATGCAGATGTGAGTTATGTACCAAGGAATATCAATTTCAAGAATACATCAATCTCACTGAATTTCACACAAACGGATTTACTGATCAGGGATATCAGGCTCCAGAGCGGGAAGAGCATCGTTTTTATGGAAGGAAGTGTAAAGAATTTTATGAACCTGTATTATAACGAACCTGAAAAGATACTATTGCAATGGAAAATACGGAGCCCGCAGTTACATGTGGGTGAATTTATAGGTTTCTTAGGGGCCAGAAAAGGAAGAGTGGCAGTTAAAGCCAAAAGTAAGCCGACCAATTTTGCTAAACAACTAAATACCATGCTGGATAAAGGTCGTGTGGAAATGAATATGACCATAGATAAGCTATATTATAACAAATTTGCGGGTACGGACGCCACTGCCGATATCTTATTATCTGAGGCAGGTATCTCTTTAAAAAACGTCAGTTTGAAAAATGGTGGCGGATCTGTTAAGTTAAATGGCAGCATCACACAAACAGAGGCTGTAAACAGGTTTACAGTGAATACAACGATTGCAAATGTTGACATGAAGAACTTCTTTTATTCATTTGATAACTTTGGATTAAAGGCATTGACCTATAAAAATCTTCGGGGTAAATTCTTCACCAGGACCAGTGTAAAAGGAAATATCACCGATCAGGGCAAAATTGTGCCAAAATCTATGCACGGCAGTATTGTGTTCGACCTGAAACAGGGTGCTTTGGTAGGATTTGATGCGATCAAGAATGTAGGCAAATTTGCTTTTCCTTTCAGGGATCTGGATAATATCACCTTTAGTAACCTGAATGGCAAATTTGATATCAAAGGCGATCAGATTGTCATCAACCCCATGCTGATTAACTCCAGTGTTTTAAATATGAATGTTGCGGGTGTTTATTCTATGAATAAGGGCACGAATATCGTACTGGATGTACCTTTGAGAAATCCGAAAAAGGATGAAGATATTACCAGTAAAAAAGAGATTAAGGAGCGCAGGATGAAAGGTATTGTAGTACATATCCTGGCGACTGACGGAGATGATGGCAAAATCAAGTTCAAGCTGATCCGGAACAGGGATAAGACCAAAGATGACGAGAAGGATAAAAAACAGGAGAGTTTACAACCTTAATCGGGCTGTAAACTCTCAAATTTATCACCTATGGTGTAAATGAAATCTTCCTCAAGATCTATGTCGTCATTGGTTACCCACATATCTTCCTCAGAAAGGAAGATCTCAAACTCTGGTTTGCCAGAGAGTGTAACCATATATTTTACTTCATCAGCTTCTTCAATTTCAGTAACAATTACCGGAATAGTATCGCCTTCAAATTCTATTTCAAATTCAGTTGTTGTATTTGCCATGCCTCAAATATATTAAAAGAGGACAAACCATAGGCTGTCCTCTTTTAAAATTAAATAAATTTTGTGATTAGTTGGCCGTATCTACTTTAGTTTCGATAGCATCCTGAACTGTTTTAGGTAACTGAGATAATAGATCGTAACCAGTAGCTTGTTCAATTGCTCTTACGGTTACCCTGTATTTCTTCCAGTCAGTATCTATCGTATTGATATTTGGTGTATTGACAGCAATGACACGAGTAGTTGCAGAAACCCTGCTCAAATCACCATCTCCAGTCGGGATAATTACAGCAATTTTCCACACGTTAGCAGGAACAGTGACTTTACCATCAGCGATTGATGTTTTTACGCCACCAGAGCTTCCTACACCACCAGCACCATAACTGCCCATAATGATATACACTTCATTGCCTTCCAGTACTTTATTTCTCAAATATTCCTCCATAAGTCTCCATGTTTGCTGGTTGTTTTGCGGTGCCTGAGGAATCATATTCGTCATCAGAAAAGTGGCGCTGTTTGCATTTGCTGAACTTGAACGGTCCGCTGATGGTATGTTATGGCCACGATCAAATCCAGAGCCGGAGTAGCTATTGCTTTGCACCTGAAATGCTGTAGCAGGTAATCCGATAAATCCTGCGAAATCGTCTTTTCTTGCTGCTACCTTAGTCATGTTACTGGCATCTAAATGCCAGCTTACCCAGTTTGGTGTACCGCGGCTACTGCTATAAGACTGTACATAATAACTCTGATCAATTAAGAAGTTATCAGGAGTCACCATATTTGCAGTTGATGGATTTCCAAACAGAGCATTGCTATTGTCGCCTGCTGCAGGTTGAGCGTCTGTTCCCGCTGTAACACCTCTTGGCGTTGCGGGAGGAGCTGGAGTCGGATCAACTGGTTCAACTGGATCAATGTCAGGTGTTTCGGCAGCAATACCTGGATCGCCTGTGCCTCTGAATGTAATATCATCTAAGTTAATCCTTGTATTTCCTGTTTTTTTGATCTGGAAACGAACCTTTGCAGTAGTCGTTACTGCAAATGAATCAAGTTTCAAAGAAGAATTGTCGTCATTAATATCTGTACCTACTTGTGTAAAAGTTGTTCCTCCATCAATAGACATCATTAACTGCCAGGTAGAAGCGGCATCAGCACCAAATTTACCATGCTTTATATAAAGCATCTTCATACCTGAAACATCAAAATTCATAGTCATCTTACCATTACGCAATCTGATGCTTTTAGCGCCATTTTTTAAATCAGTAGCAAGATTTCCTACAACGGCATCATCAAGATTCCATGAACCAGTGGGCATGTTCACATTAGCCGCTGCATAAGCTGTTTTTGCAGCAGTATTTTCAAAATCCTCAGTAATCATGTAGGTGGCTATCGGTGCTACCGGCTCTTCTGCTACAATTTCTTCCGTAGTTTTTTTTGAACAGCCTGCCAGTATGAGGGCGAGGCTCGAATAGATAAATAGTTGTTTAATCATAAATTTTAATTATTCCCCGATAATGGGACGACAAATATCAGCTATTGCTATTATGCTAATGTTAGGAATTTGCTTTTATTTGCAACAATTTTGTGGCTTATATATTATTTTGGCTAAATATCCAGAAACCGTAACCCCGGATTAAACGTATAATCATTGTTTAAACGACAATTTTTAAAACATTTCCTTTTTGGTCATGTTTTTGATATTTGAATTTCACACGGAATACTGAATTCCAAACAAGAATTATTGCTTTCACATAATGAGTAAAAAACTTAAAAAAACGCCCGGAGTTGATCCAATCAATTTTTTGCAAAAATCGCCAACAGGTATCGCAGGTCTTGATGAGATCACAAACGGAGGCTTGCCATTAGGGAGGCCTACATTAATTTGCGGCAGTGCAGGATGTGGTAAAACACTGATGTCTGTTGAATATGTTGTAAGAGGCGCTTTACAGTTCAATGAACCCGGGGTATTTATGGCCTTTGAGGAGAAAGCTGAAGAATTGGCTTTAAACGTAGCATCACTTGGTTTTGACCTTGACCGGCTTATTGCTGATAAAATGCTGAAGGTAGATCATGTACATATTGAGCGCAGTGAAATTGAAGAGACAGGAGAATATGACCTGGATGGTTTATTTATCAGATTAGGCTATGCAATTGATAGCATCGGTGCAAAAAGGGTTGTGCTTGATACAATTGAGAATTTATTCTCTGGTTTAACTAATGAAAATATCCTTCGTGCAGAGTTACGCAGGCTTTTTCAATGGCTGAAAGAAAAAGGCGTAACCGCGATCATTACTGGTGAGCGTGGAGAGAGTTCACTAACGAGACAGGGACTGGAAGAATACGTGTCTGACTGTGTGATTTTGCTTGATCATCGTATCAATGACCAGATTTCTACACGATTGCTTCGTATTGTTAAATATAGAGGCTCGATGCACGGAACAAACGAATATCCATTTCTGATTGACGAGGAAGGGATTTCTGTTTTACCTGTCACCTCACTTCAGCTGGATTCCGAGGTTTCATCTGAAACCATATCTTCCGGTATCGCCGGATTAGACAGGATGCTGAGCAGCAGAGGATTTTTTAAGGGCAGTAGTATTCTTGTCTCCGGTACAGCCGGAACGGGTAAAACGAGTATAGCAGCATCCTTTGCAGATGCCACCTGTGCCAGTCAGAAAAAATGTATCTATTTTGCATTTGAAGAATCTCCTAAGCAGATTTTAAGAAATATGCAGTCTATAGGTCTTGATTTGTCTACCCATGTGGAGCGCGGTTTACTGGAGTTTCATGCTTCCAGACCTACACTTCACGGATTGGAAATGCATTTGGTTGCCATTCATAAGAAAATAAAAAAATTCAGTCCGGATGTAGTGATCCTTGATCCGATCACGAATCTGATCACTGTAGGATCAGTTAGTGAAGTCAAAGCCATGCTGATCAGGTTGATTGATTTCCTGCAGAATGAAAACATTACAGTAATGTTTACTGCACTTACACTGAATAAAAGCACCAATGAACAAACCGATGAGGGGATATCATCGTTGGTAGATGCCTGGTTGCTGATTCGTGACATTGAAAATAATGGCGAAAGGAATCGTGGTTTGTATGTGATGAAATCCAGAGGTATGGATCATTCCAACCAGGTACGGGAATTTATTATTACAGCCGGGGGGCTGGAACTGGTGGATGTTTACCTCGGTCCTGAAGGTGTATTGACAGGATCAGCAAGAGAGGCACATATATTGCGTGAAGAAACAGGTATTGCCCTGCAAGGTCATGCAATTAGTCGTAAAGACCGTGAAATTTTAAGAAAGCGTAAAGTACTTGAAGCTAAAATTGCCAGTTTACAAAGTGAATTTGAATCTGTTGAAGAAGAACTCAACAAAGTGTACCTGGAAGAAGAGCTGAAAAAGAGCATCATTGAAAAAACGAGGCTCGAAATGCTGAACAAGCGTCGCGGAGTAGATACACAAGCAACAACAAAAGCAGGCCGTAAAAAAAAATAAAATGAGTATAGCAGAACAAACATGGGAGCTTCGACTTTATATAGCAGGTAAAACACCAAAATCTGTCAGTGCATTGAATAATTTGAATAAATATTGCGAAGAGCATTTACAGGGAAAGTATAAAATAGAAATTATAGATCTCTTGTTGCATCCTCAGCTTGCTGAAGGTGATCAGATCTTTGCAGTACCGACGCTGGTACGTAAAGTCCCTGTGCCGATCCGTAAGATTATCGGCGATTTAAGTAATGAAGAAAAGGTGCTTGTTGGATTGAACATCATACCTATAAAAACTACATAATTTGGAAGCCGCTAAAGAGTATCTTCTGAAACTATTTGTCACCGGGGCTTCGCCTCATTCTGTGCGTGCGATTAACAACATTAAAGACATTTGCGAAAAATACCTTAAGGATAATTATACGCTCGAAGTTATAGATGTGTATCAGCTCCCAGAAGTTGCGCAGCAGGAACAAATCATCGCATTGCCCACTTTAATTAAAAAATCCCCGGCGCCGGAAAGGCGACTGGTAGGAGACATGTCTGACACAGCAAAGGTACTAAGAGGATTAGGCATTGCAATAACTGTATAAGTATGAGTGGCGAGAAGTTACAGGAAGAATTAGAAGCAGAATTGAGAGAGTTGCGCTTTCAGCTGGAGGAAGCCAATGATACCATTGAAGCCATAAGAACGGGCATGGTAGATGCTTTTGTGGTACATGGACAGGAAGGGCATCAGTTATACACCTTAAAAAGTGCTGACCATACCTACAGGGTACTGATCGAAAAAATGGGAGAGGGCGCCATCACTTTAAATAAAGACGGCGTAATTTTGTACAGCAATTCGCGTTTTTCCGCTATGGTTGGCTTACCGCTCGAAAAAATCATTGGCAAGACCTTTAATGAATTGATTTTGGGTTCTTCGCTGGAGGACATGAACTGGATCATGCAGCAGAAAGGACTAAACGATTATAAAAAGGAGATCAACCTGGTAAAGTCTGACTTATCCACGATGCCGGTGCTGATTTCAATTACAAACCTGAGCCTTGAAGAAGGTATTTCTTTGAGTATCGTGCTGACCGACCTCAGCGCTCAGAAGGAAGCACAGCAGGTATTGAGTGCTAAAAATACAGAACTGGAAGCGGCAAGAAATGAAGCTTTAAAACTAAACAATGAACTGGAAGATACGGTCGAAGAACGTACCCGTGATCTTTCGGTTAGCAAAGAGCATTTTATGCTGCTGGCCAATAATATCCCTCAGATTACCTGGACGAATTTACCGGACGGACAGTTCAACTTTTTCAATCAGCGCTGGTTTGACTATACGGGATTATCATTTGATCAGACCTTTGATGAAGGTTGGGCGAATGTTATACATCCTGATGATCTGATAGAAACGCAGCTTAGATTTTCACAGAGCCTGACTACAGGCGAGGTCTTTGAAATGGAAAACCGGTATAAATATAATGACGGTAGTTACAGATGGCATTTGAACAGGAGTATTCCATTAAAGGATGAATCAGGGCAGCTGTTGTTCTGGGTAGGAACGGCTACAGATATTGACGACCAGCGGAAATCTATTGAGAAGAAGGATGAGTTTATCGGTATTGCCAGTCACGAATTGAAAACTCCTCTAACCAGCTTAAAGGCATATTTGCAGCTCATCTCGAGCTATAAAAAAGAAGTGGTACCTGAACAGGTAAAGACATTTGTTGTTAAAGCGGAAAGTTCGATTGGTAAACTGCAGACGCTGGTGAATGACCTTCTGGATGTGAGTAAAATACAAGCCGGGAAATTACATTTTAGCTCAGTTGATATTGATGTGAATGAGCTGGTGAGGTCATGTACAGAGAACGCAGGTTATATGTATCCTGATTACGATATTACCTTTATTGCGACAGAACCCTATATCATAAATGGGAATGTGGAACGTTTAGAGCAGGTAATGATGAACATGATCAACAATGCGGTGAAATATTCACCAGTCAATAAAGACATTACCCTGGCTGTGAGTAAGGAAGCGGATAAGGTGAAGATAGCGGTAAAGGATCATGGTATTGGCCTTTCGAGTAGTCAGGTAGATAAAATATTTGAACGCTTTTACCGAGTGGATGACAGGAATTTCTCTGCGAGCGGATTAGGTATGGGATTGTACATTTCAATGGAGATTATTAAAAGCCATAATGGAACGATGGGTGTGGAGAGCGAAATTAATAATGGATCTACCTTTTACGTATTATTACCAACCAGTTCATGAGATACTTTTTAACATTTCTGCTTTGTAGCATCTTTCATTTCGGGTACGCACAGGACATACCACTGAAAACGTTAATGACCTATATTAACAAACCCGTAACGGCAATAAGAGATAGTTTAACTGTCAGGGGCTGGGCAGATCATGCAGAATTATCCGGAACAAAAGCGAATCAGTTATACCAGACCTTTTCCTATGGTACAAAAAAATCGAACCCCGCTGAGGCATTGGCCTGGTTCAGAATCCATGCGGACGATCATGTGGTGAATCAGTTGTATTATCAATTACCCGGGATGGAATCGTATACAATCATCCTGAATGAACTGAAAGCGATAAGTACGGAGAAAAAAGAGGTGCAGACCATTGAAAACAACCAGATCAGCAGTTATTATCTAAGCCCTGATTATACCTTTCAGACGATTGTTGGCGGAGGTTCTTATACCCTGATGGTGATGACCAACAAATAAAGCTGCTAGAAAGCTTCACCCAGGTTGATCATGAATCCGGAATAGCCTTTGCTCAGACCATAATCAACTGCAATATTGGTATTTGAGCTCTTGTTGAATTTAAGTCGCAGTCCGGAGCCCACAGCAGGATGAATGTTTCTAAACCTGTTCTTTTCAGTCTCTGTAACAGCTGTGGCATTGGCAAATACTACAAATCCCAGTAAGCCGTTGTTGGTGATATCTCTGCGGTATTCACTTTCGAAGTAGATCAGTCCTTTGCCGCGATAGCGGTTTTGCTCGATTCCACGGCCAGATCTGTTATAAGGATCCCAGCCTATACTAGGCAGGTTTAAATAAGGGATAGCACTACTGAGCCCCGTCCAGGCATATGTCCATAAAGCAAGTACATTTTGCTGATGCGCTTTTTTATTTAATGGTATATATTTTCTCGCATCTACGTACAGCGATTGCCAATTCGTTTTACTACCCAGATAAACAGGGTTATTTCTTAAAATAATATTCAGATAACATCCCGGCAATGGATTAATAGAATTGTTACGGGTATCATATAATAAGTTTAGGGAGACACCCGAAGAAAATTCATTTTTGCCGGCGGTAGTGCCATATGCATAGCCACTAAATTGTTCCAGATCTGCGCCGGAGGTTTTGGCGTTGATAAAATAATCCAGGTTATAACCGAGGCCGACATACATATAAGGTTTAATCCGTTTTAATGCACTCTGGTAAAATCTCACATATTTATAATCGATCAGGATTTTATCGTCGTTATGTCCACTTCCAAGTCCCCATGTATATTGCGGATAAACCAGAAAGCGCGTATCGCCCAGAATATTCCATGAATTGTCTTTCAACCATATATTAGATCGTAACGGGAGTCCGAATCTGCTTTTAAAATTACTGTAAGGGGTAAAAGTAACGTTGGAGATATTCGTAGTTTTACGGTTGCCCAGGTAGAAACCTGCGCTGGTAGAGGTAATCAGTGCCCGCCCGCCCCCCGGAACATTTGCGCCAATGGGAAGGGCTGAAAAGTAAATCCGTTTTTCTCCTGTATCAATTCTTGGTTTTGGTTTGATTTTAAACAACGACTTGGCAATGTCTATCAGATCCCGTTTTATAGCGGTGTCGCGCACCTGATTGTTGGCTGAAATAGCGTTACTGGCATTCTGAGCACGTAAAGAAAAAGTGGTAATAAAAAGTAATAAAAACAGATAAAAGGTTTTATGCATAAAATCAAACAGGCAGTAGATGGAAATTAATGTAGTAAAATTTATTAAAAATAAGTGCTCCTCATTTTTAATGCGTTAATACAAATACAAAGCCATTATTACATATTTTAGACGTTTTAGTAATAATAGGCGTTATATTAGCTGATAATACACCTGTAAATGTTACAAAGTATTATAGGTGATACATAATAAATAAAATATGAAAACATTAAAATCTCTTTCCTTATCAGCGCTCATCTGTCTTTTAGTGGTTTCGCTGTATTCTTGTAAAACAAAAAAGATGGTAGCCAAACCAACTCCTCCTGCAACCGTTCAGGAAAAAGCACCCGTGGAAGCTGCAAAACCTGAACCCGCTCCGGTGGCAGAAAAACCTGCACCAGTAGAAAAACCAGATTTTAACTTTAGTAACCTTCAGTTTGAATTTAACTCTGCGGTATTGAAAACTGCATCATTCCAGATATTGGACCGTGCTGCAATTGAGATCAAAAAAGATCCGGAAGTTAAGATTACTTTAAATGGCCATTCTTCTGCAGAAGGTACGCCGGAACATAATATGTCTTTATCTGTAGACAGAGCCAATTCGGTAAAATCTTATTTGGTAAATACTGGTATCGCTGCAGAAAAATTCACGATTAAGGGATTTGGTTCGACAGTGCCACTTACTTCTAATAGTACTGAAGAAGGAAAAGCATTAAACCGCAGGGTGGAAATTAAAATCAACGAATAGTAAATAGCAATTATGCTGAAAGCTTCATCAGTGATCTGAAAGTTGTTACTTTCAAAATTAAGCTGTAGCATTTAGCCCAATTAGTCGAGCCGCCAATTAGATCATACTAATTGGCGGCTTTGTCTTTTATGCATCTCCACATCCTATATGATTTTCGTACTCACCTGCCCTGATAAAACAATGCGGGCTAAAATAGTATAAGTCCTTAGCCAGATGATTCCCAATTCAATTCATTTATAATCACTGTTACCCATTGAAGCGGAGGTTATATAGTGCTTTTTAGCTCATATTCAGTTAAAATACTATTACAAAAAAATTAATCATTGCGGTTAAATTTGAGATAATAAACAAATAACTAAATATAAACTATTATGGGTATACATTTACGAGCAGCCATGCTGTTTGTAATATTTTTGGCTACGCTTTTTTCGGCGTATGCTCAGAATCCTACAACCAGACAAATTACAGGTACGGTTTCAGATGAAAAAGGTACAACACTGCCCGGTGCGGGCATCGCTGTTAAAAATTCAAAAACTGCTGTCTCTACCAGTTATGACGGGAAGTATGTCATCACCATTCCATCGGCCGGCACAACTACACTGGTCTTTTCTTTTATCGGCCTTGCCAAACAGGAGATCATAGTTGGAAACAGGTCTGTGATCAACGTTGTACTCAAAACGATTGCTACAGATCTTACCGACGTAGTGGTTATTGGCTATGGTAATCAAAAAAGAGGAGACGTAAACGGAGCGATTTCTTCTGTTAAAGCAGCGGACATTGCTAATGTTCCACAGGTAAGTATAGATCAGATGCTTCAGGGGAGAGCTTCGGGCTTAACAGTTACACAAAACTCCGGTGCTCCGGGTAGTTCTACTTCGGTGCGGGTACGTGGTGTAACTTCATTGAGTTTGTCTAACGAACCATTATATGTAGTGGATGGCGTGCCGATTTCCGGCGATGCAACCAATCAGGCGACCAGCGGCCGTACCGTTGGCTTATCGCCCAACAACGGGGAGTCTGCAGTGAGCCCGCTTTCGTCAATTAATCCAAGTGATATTGAGTCGATTGATATCCTGAAAGATGCTTCTGCAACGGCAATTTATGGGAGCCGTGCTTCCAATGGTGTAATTATCATTACTACCAAAAGGGGGAAAAATGGTTCTGCACGTGTTACTTATGATGGTTATGCGGCCATGCAGCAACAGGGTAAATTTCTGGATGTGATGGAT
Source organism: Pedobacter sp. MR2016-24 (assembly GCF_026239655.1). GTDB lineage: Bacteria > Bacteroidota > Bacteroidia > Sphingobacteriales > Sphingobacteriaceae > Pedobacter. Next base: position 207,157 of record NZ_JAPIVO010000003.1, read on the forward strand.
TTACAACAGTATGCTGTATTGCAGAATGCGCTGGCGGATGTAACTGGTGTGCAACGGCGGGCAGAGTTTGCGGATCCGGCACTTCTTGGAAAAGGAACAGACTGGCAAGATGAAGTATTCAGGAATGCCCTGATGCAAAATCATCAGTTAGGCATTTCTGGAGGTAAAGATGGAACAGATTACTATATGTCAGGCGGTTACCTGAAACAGGACGGAACCATTTTGGGCAGCGATTACAGAAGGTACACTTTCCGGTCAAACGTAAACAGTCAGGTTAAACCCTGGCTGAAAGTCGGCATGTCCATATCCGGCAGCCGTTCAAACGAGAACCAGGGTTTATCCAACAATACCGGGGTGGTATATAACGCATTGCTGAGTGCTCCTGATCAGGCCGTAAGAAATCCTGACGGCTCATTTGCCGGTCCAATCCCCAATTCAAATCAACAGGGAGGACAGATTAATCCGGTGGCCCAGGCATTGGATATTACCAATACGCTAAATCGAAGTAACCTGAACGGTGCATTATACGCGGACCTGTTATTGAGTAAATACTTAACGTTGAGATCTGAGGTAAACGGGGATTTTAACTATTCTGCTGCCAGGATATTTACGCCGACTTACCAATATGGTATCTACGGTAATCAAACGGCGAAATTACAGGAATACGATTCGCATACTACCTATTGGGGATGGAAAGAATATTTGACCTATACCCATACATTTAATAAAAAACACAATGTAACCGCGTTATTAGGTTATGAAGTAAATGAGTCACAATGGGGTGGAAAAGATGCCTCAGTGCAGAATTTTTTAAGTAACGACCTGCAGACCTTAGGTTTGGGAGATCTGAAGACTGCGATTATCGGGGAATATAAAGATAGTCAGGCTTTACAATCTTATTTTGCAAGGGGGATCTATACGTTCAATAACAAATACAGTTTAACGGCGACCATACGTTCAGACCGTTCTTCAAAATTTGCTGATGGAAAGCAGACAGGTTATTTTCCGGCTTTTGCTGTATCGTGGCGTTTATCTGATGAGGCATTCATGGAAGGTTTTAAAGAGGCAGCGAGCGGGATTAAGTTAAGAGTGGGTTATGGACAGGTGGGTAATCAGAATGTTCCCAATTACCAATACGGTTCGGCATTGACTCCTGTGGTTACTGGTCTTGGTACCGGCTTTGCAATTGATAAAGTATCAAATCCTAATTTGAAATGGGAAACTGCGGTGCAGACGAATGTGGGTATAGATTTTTCCCTGTTCAAGGAACGTATCAATGCATCGTTCGATTATTTTGACAAAACTTCCAAAGACTTCCTGTTTCAAAAACCGCTGCCGGCTTATCTGGTTGGACAGACTGCAGCCTATTCCGGAACTGGTGTAATCAGTCCCCCTTACATCAATGGTGGTAAGGTAAGTAATAAGGGTTTTGACTTTACAGTTAATAGCAGGAACCTGACGGGTATTTTCAAATGGAATACCACGGTAATCTTCTCAAAATATAACAATAAGGTGATTTCTCTGGCCGATGGTGTACCATTTATTGACGGAAAGATCAATGTGAGCTTTTTGCAGATGACGGTAACCAGAACCCGTGAAGGCGGTTCTATAGGGGAGTTTTATGGTTATCAGGTTAAGGATATTTTCCGGACTGATCAGCAGCTTCGAAATGCGCCGGTTCAGTTTGGTCGCGCTATAGAAAATACCAGTGCTGGTACCTGGTTAGGTGACATTCAGTACCAGGACATTAATAATGACGGAAAAATTGATGAGTTGGACCAGATCTCCCTTGGAAATCCAAATCCTAAGTTTACTTACGGAATTACCAATAACTTCTCTTTCAAATCCTTCGATCTGTCCATCTTCCTGAATGGATCATATGGCGCTAAGGTGCTCAATGCGTTGAACTACCAGCTGGCAGGTTTATCAGGCCTGTATCAGAATCAACTCGCTTCGTCCATCAATTTTTGGTCGCCCGCCAACCCGGGTTCAAATATTCCTGCACCCAGAGGTGGTGATAACCCCAACCTTAAAAATTCTGATCGTTTTATAGAGTCAGGTTCATTTCTGCGTATACAGAATGTAAACCTGGGTTATAACCTTCCGCTGAGCCTAATCCGCAAAGCAAAGCTGGCGCGACTTAAAGTTTTTGTAAGTGCGCAAAACCTGTATGTGTTTACAAAATACAAAGGTTTGGATCCGGAAGTAGGTAACCAGAATTATAATGTGTTTTTGACTAATGTGGACAGCGGAAGGTATCCGACACCACGTACGCTGACATTTGGTATTAACACAGAATTTTAATTAGAAGCTATAATTATGAAAACATATACTAGATTTTCCATTTTACTTTGTACGCTTGTATTTAGCATGGTAACGGGCTGCAAAAAAGACTTTTTCGACCGGCCTCCTCAAAGTGCAATTACACTTGATAATTTCTATAAAACTGCAGATCAGGTGAGGGCAAGTACCAATATACTCTATAGTGCAGCATGGTTCGGCTGGGTAACAAAAGGAGGTTGGGCGATCACAGAGATGGCCAGTGGAAATGGTCGTTCTTATTCATCCGATGTGGCCAATTTCGGCAACTTCTCTGTAACAGATGGAAATACAGAATTGGCAAATGCATACAATTCCTTATGGATTGTAGTGGCGCAGGCAAATGGAATTATCAATAATTTGCCTGCAAAAGTACCTGAGACTGTAGATAAGGCTGTAGTGAACCATGCTATAGGTGAAGCACGTTTATTTCGCGCACTGGCCTATTTTCATCTGGTCAGACTTTTCGGAAATGTACCGGTTATTGAGAATACATTAGATTATGTAGACAATGTGCAGGTCAATACAAATCCGGTTGCAGATGTATACAAGTTTATTCTGAATGATTTAACCTATGCGGAAGCCAATCTTGCACCACAGATCAGGAATGGAAATTCTGTTGCGCAAGGCCGTGTATCATCCGGCTCTGCATCCGCACTGATGGCCAAAGTATATTTATATATGCAGGATTATGCCAAAGCACGCAGCTATGCAGAAAAGGTGATCAATAGCGGAGAGTTTAAGTTATACGGTGCTGATATTGCAGGGAAAAATTTCAGTGACCTTTTCCTGACCGCTAATAATAACAATGAGGAGTCTGTTATTGCCTTACAATGGGCAGGAGCAGGAGGATATGGTAAAGGTAATCCATTGCAGGCTTCATGGGCGGCCAACACCACAATTACGGGCACAGGGGATGGATATGGCGTATTGGGAGTGACTTTTGATCTGCTTTATGCGTTCCAGCCTGATGATAAAAGATTTAAGCCGACCATTATGGTTACAGGAGCAGTGTATCCCGAAATTAACCAGGCTAAGGGTGGATATACCCATGCTGCGAATCAGGGACAGGGAACAAGTGCTTTCGTTAAAAAATATGTTGTGGGTACACCAGCTGATAATGGCGGGATAGGTTCTGCTCAATCTTCTAATAATAACACTTACATGATGCGGTATGCAGAGGTTTACCTGATCCTTGCGGAGGCCATTGTGGGCGGCGCTACAACAAGTGCTGATCCCGTAGCACTCAATGCCATCAATAAAATCAGAAACAGGGCCGGACTGGGAAATCTGGCAGAAATCAAAAGAGGATATTATACACCGAACAATACACCCGGCAAACCGGGCAATGCTCCTGCACAGTTTTATCGTGATGATATTCTGGAAGAACGCAGACGTGAGTTCGCTTTTGAATTTGATTATTGGTTTGACTTGTGCCGTCTGGATGGTTTCAATACGCTTTCGCATCCTAAAGCTACAATGATTATTAACCAGCAGGACAGGGGGGCGGGTGATAACAGTACGCCATCTAACAGTTATGGGAATGGATATGTGACGATGACAGACAGTAGATTTCTGTTTCCTTATCCAGCTACGGAAGTGGCCGCAAATCCTAAACTGATCCAGCCTCCGGTACCTTATGTTTTTAAATAGAAGATGATGAAAAAAATAAACAGACATTCAACCGTCGCCATGATTTTATTATTTGTGATGGTGGCACTGGCATATACTTCATGTAAAAAAGACAATGAAGGAGCAGCCGGTAATCCGGTAATTACCAAAGTAAGAGTCATTAGTAAGACGGATACCATCAAAGATGTAGATCACAGGATCAACCTCGATTCAAATCTGGTTTACGATGAAACGAGAGTGGTGAGTTTTGACTCTACCGTAGTTGCAGGCCGGCTAAACAATCAGTATGCGATTATTGGTGAAAATCTGCTGACCACATTGTCTGTTTCATTTAACGGCGTGAAGGTCAATTTTAATCCTGCACTGCTGACCGATCACAGCATTATCATTTCCATTCCAAATGATGTGCCTTATGGTGCAGGGCAAAGTAACCAATTAGTGGTAACGACAAAGTTCGGGATGGCCACTTTTGCTTTCCCTATTCTGCAGCCACCACCAACAATCACCACATTCTCACCAGTCGCCGCAGGTGCAGGGGAAATAGTGACCCTTACAGGTACCATCTTTGAGGGGGTAACTGAAGTGAAATTTGATGCTGTTGCTGCTGAAATTGTGGGTACACCTACGAAAACACAAATTCAGGTAAGAGTTCCTGCAGGTATTGTGCAAGCCTATATTTTCGTTACCACTCCTGGTGGAACAAGCAGGTCTGTTGGTTCTTTCGGGTTCAAAGCGGTACTTTATGATGATCAGTTTTCCGCCGGGTGGGGTTCCTATTTTGGATACAACAGTACGCGGAACTACACTAATACAGTAAATGTGAAACGCGGTACCTATGCCATTCAAACGATATACACTGATGCTTATGGTGCCTTACAAATTGGATATAACGGAACTACAATTGATGCAACCAAATTGACGGCTATCAAAATATCTATATATGGCGGTGCTGGCACAGCCGGACAGGCGGTGCAGCTGGTGATCAACGGAAATTACGGTAAAGCTGTCAGACTGGAGCTGAGCGAAGGGAAATATACGGACTATACCATTCCTCTTTCTGATTTAGGATCTCCGTCTGACATTACTGAGTTTGTATTACAAAGCTTAGGTGTTCCTGTGCCTACAACTATTTATGTTGATGATATCGGGTTCATTTAAAAACACGTTAAAAAACAGAGGCAAAAAAGATCTATCGCTGATTAAGGTTATTCTGATTTGCCTCTAATATAGAATTTATGATGAAAAAATATAAATTATTAGCTGTTCTGTTGCTTCTGGTTAATTTCAGCTTTGCTCAGCATATCAATTGGCTTAAGCGCAATGGTGCCTTAAAAGTGGTGGGTGGAAAGATAGTGAACAAACATAATGCTGAACCACAACTGCGTGGCATCAGCATGTCCTGGAGTATATGGAATGGTAAGAAATATTACAATCCCGACGTGGTGAATTGGCTCCGTAGCGACTTTAATATCAGCTTATTACGTGTCTCTATGGCGGTACAGCCAGATGGAGGTTATTTACAATTTCCTGAAGAACAGGAAAAACTGGTGACTGAAACAGTTGATGCCGCTGTAAAAAATGGACTGTATGTGTTGATTGACTGGCATGATCACCATGCTGATGAACATCTGGAGCAATCCAAAGCTTTTTTTACCAGGATGGCTAAACGATATGCAGGCAAGCCCAATATCATTTACGAGATTTTCAACGAACCAGAGAAAATTGAATGGCAGGTGGTTAAAGATTATGCGAAAGCAGTGATTACGGAGATCAGAAAGTACGATCGGGAAAACATAATTGTAGTTGGGAGTCCGCATTGGGATCAGGATATTGACGTTGCGGCCAAAGATCCAATTAAAGGTTTTACCAATATTGCCTATTCGTTTCATTTTTATGCTTCCGACCCCTGGCACCAGGAAGGATTGATGAAGAGAGCTGATGAAGCAATAGCTTTGGGTCTGCCGGTTTTTGTTACGGAATGGGGTGTTGGTGAAGCCAGTGGCGATGGGAAGTTCGACAGGGAGAAAACTGATAAGTGGTTTGCCTGGTTGGAGAGAAATAAATTGAGCTGGGCAAACTGGAACGTGACTGATAAAAAAGAGACTACCGCCTTACTGGAGCCAGGTGCATCCGTGAATGGAAAATGGACGACAGACATGCTTACACCGGCCGGTCAATACATCAGAACACAACTCATCAATGTAAACAGGTGAGGAGGTTTCACCTCCGGCCCCGATCCGGGATTATTGAATAAGCTTAAATAAATATCCTTGTACCGGAAAAGTTCTCTCTGAATTCTTTAGGCGTACAGTGTTTTTTTCTCTTGAATAATCTGTTAAAGTTGGAAATGTTATTGAAACCACAATTGTAGGATATCTCGGCGACGGAATGGGTGGTTTCAATCAGCATGCGTGTGGCGTGGCCCAGACGGATTTCGTTCAGGCTATCCAGAAAGGTGTTTCCAGTACGTTTTTTGATAAACCTGCTAAACGAGACTTCAGTCATGCTCACCAGTTTAGAAAGGTCTTTTAAACTAATTTGTTTATCAAAGTTGGCATTCATGAATTCAAAAGCTTTGTCAATCCTGCGGCTGTTGTAGTTCAGAATTTGTTCATTATTGAAGGTTGCATCCGACAGGATGCGCATACTTTTCGATGTAGATAAGTCGTGCAGGATACTCATCAGTTCCAATACAGAATCAAAACCCTGGAGCTGTTCAATCGCTAAAATCCTTGGATAGAGCCTTTCGATTGTTTCCCTTGGAAATAAGATTCCTCTACCGGAGCGTTCAAACATTTTGCGGATAAAACTGAGCTGATTTCTGCGCAGCAATTTATCATCGAACAGATCCTTGTGCCATTGGATAGTGACCTCTGTGATCTCAGTCTTACAATTATGTGTACTCCAGGCATGGGAAAGGTTAGGACCAACCAATACCAGTTCCATATCCGATATTTCTTCAACATTGTCTCCGACTATTCGTTTTGCTCCCGCTGCGTTTAAGATCAGATTTAACTCAAACTCTTCATGAAAATGCAGCGGAAAATCAAAGTCATTCTTTACTCTGGAAAAGATAGTAAAACAATCATTCTGGGTAAGCGGAGTGATTTCTTTGATAATGTTGTTCATGATTTACCGGTTCTTTGGGCTAAAAAAGCATTGATACAATGTAATGAAATATAAGCGTTTTTTAGGATTTGAAAGGCGAACATAAAGAAAATAGATCCATATTCTATGTCCATTGGCTAAAATAGTATTACTATTTACACAGTAAACGTGATTACATTAGGTAATTCTTATAGGTGATGGTGATTATTTTTGTAAATTTCAGTTGCACAATAGATGATTTCCTGCAATATGCAGCGATGAATGTATAAGTGAAAGGACGCGGAATAGTAAAATAAAATCACCTTAGGAAACGATAACCAAATATGAAGCTACAAACAATAGATGTTCTGATTATTATGCTATATCTGGCAACAATGATTTTTGTTGGTTTTTGGTATCGAAAAAAGGCAAGACAGCATAAAGACAGTTATTTGATGGGTGGTAAATCACTACCCTGGTATAAACTCGGCCTGAGCGATGCCTCTGATATGTTTGATATCAGTGGCACGATGTGGATGGTGGCCTTATGTTTTGTATACGGATTGAAGAGCATCTGGATTCCATGGTTATGGCCTGTGTTCAACCAGGTATTTATGATGATGTTTCTCAGTAAATGGCTGCGCAGGAGTAATGCGAACACAGGAGCAGAGTGGTTGGAAACCCGTTTTGGTAAATTTGGGGCAGGCGTTAAAAGTTCGCAGATCGTGGTAATTGCATTTGCCCTGATCAGTTGTTTTGGTTTTTTAGCTTATGGTTTTATCGGACTGGGCAAATTCATGGAAATTTTTATTCCCTGGGAGATGATCAAAGATTATATTCCCTTTCCTGTTTCGACCAAATACATTCCGCATTTCTATGGAATAGTATTTACGCTGTTCGCTATGTTTTATTCCATTTTGGGTGGTATGCACAGTATTGTTTTGGGTGATATGATCAAATATAGCGTCATGACTGTTGGCTGTGTTGCCATTGCGATCATCGCAATGATTCATCTTCAGGGACATCAGCTGAACGTGCCAAAAGGCTGGGATGACCCTTTTTTCTCCTGGAAGCTTAACCTGGACTGGAGTAAAATCGCTGAAGATGCGAACAGGAAAATTGCTGATGATGGATTTAGTTTATTCGGAATTTTCTTTGGAATGATGTTATTGAAAGGCGTTTTTGCATCATTGGCGGGACCTGCACCTAATTACGATATGCAGAAAATATTAAGTACGCGTAATCCTAAGGAAGCCAGTAAAATGACAGGTTTTGTCAGCATTATCTTATTGCCAATACGTTATTCCATGGTTATTGGCCTGACTGTTCTGGCACTTTTATATTATAACCAGATTTATCTGAAAGGCCCTGACGGCGTTACAGATTTCGAAAGAATCCTGCCGGCCACTATTAACAATTTTATGCCGGTTGGTGTTCTGGGCATTGTACTTACGGGCTTACTGGGCGCCTTTATGGGAACCTTTAGTGGCACCCTGAATGCTGCCCAGGCATATATTATTAATGATATCTACTTAAAATATATTAATCCTGAAGCGACTACGAAAAAGATCATGAATATGAACTATATCGTTGGCGTATCTGTAGTAGCTATTGGTGTGTGTCTTGGTTTTTTCGCCAATAATGTAAATGATATCTTACAGTGGATCGTAGGAGGATTATACGGGGGTTATGTAGCCGCTAACTGCCTGAAATGGTACTGGTGGCGCTTTAACGCAAACGGATTTTTCTGGGGGATGGCAACTGGTATTATTGCTGCACTGCTGATGCCCTATTTTACTTCAGGTTTGCCGCTGTACTGGTGGCCCTTATTATTCCTGCTTTCTCTGATGGGATGTATTGCTGGTACTTATGCTGCCGCACCGACAGCTGTAATGACGCTTAAATCCTTTTACAAGACCGTAAGGCCCTGGGGATTCTGGAAGCCGGTTCACGAGTTGGTCCTGAAAGATGATCCGGGCTTTCAGGCAAATGGAAGATTTAAACTCGATATGTTTAATGTGCTATTGGGGATAGTTGCCCAGCTGTGTTTAACTATTTTGCCGATGTATTTTATATTGAGTATGCACATGCCATTTTTTATTACCATCACCATGCTGATTGTTATAGGATTGATTCTGAAGAGCACATGGTGGAACAAATTAGAAGATTAATAAGTACAACAGATTATTTTATGGTAAATTTTGAAGAACGAAGACAGCAGTTAGATGAATCTCAAAAAATCCTGATAGCGCTGGAAAATAAAAAGGTGGCTCTGGGAAACGGCATATTTGACAGGTACGAGAATCCGGTACTGACAGCTGCCCATACTCCATTGAACTGGAAGTATGATTTTAATCCGCAAACTAATCCGTTTCTACTGGAAAGAATAGGAATTAATGCCACTTTCAATGCAGGTGCAATTAAGTTCAACGGAAAATATATGCTGATTGTGCGGGTAGAGGGAACGGACCGTAAATCTTTTTTTGCAGTTGCTGAAAGTGATAATGGAATTGATAATTTTAAATTCTGGGCGGAGCCTGTACTATTGCCGGAAAACGATGAGCCGGATACCAATGTATATGATATGCGGATTGTTGCTCATGAAGACGGTTGGATGTATGGTTTATTTTGTACAGAAAGAAAAGATCGGAATGCACCCGTTCACGATCAGTCTATGGCTGTGGCACAATGTGGAATTGTCCGGACGAAAGACCTGAAGAACTGGGAACGCCTTGCTGATTTGAAAACGCCATCGCCCCAACAAAGGAATGTGGTCCTGCATCCGGAATTCGTAAATGGAAAGTATGCTTTTTATACGCGTCCACAAGATCAGTTTATTGAAAGCGGGACAGGTGGGGGGATCGGGTTTGGCTTAGCCGGATCGATACGAAACGCTGTTATTGAGCAGGAAACTATTATTGATCATAAACAATACCATACGGTTTACGAAGCTAAAAATGGATTGGGGCCAGAGCCTATTAAAACTGAAAAAGGCTGGTTATTTCTGGCCCATGGTGTAAGAAATACAGCTGCCGGGTTGCGTTATGTACTGTATATGTTTATGACGGATTTGGAGGATCTGACAAAAGTAATTTACAAACCAGCAGGATATTTCCTCGCACCAGAAGGTAAAGAGCGTGTTGGAGATGTTTCCAATGTAGTTTTTAGCAATGGTTGGATTTTAGATCAAGACGGAACAATATTTATCTACTATGCTTCATCCGATACCAGGATGCATGTGGCGACTACTTCTCTGGATATACTGATTGATTACGTCATGCACACCCCTGCAGATGGCTTAAGGTCTGCAACGGCAGTTAAAAGTATTCTGGCTAACATTGAAAACAACAATGAGCGTTCTGCAAATCAGGCTTAAAATGCAAAAAGCCTCAATTTGCATTGAGGCTTTTGTGATCCCGCTGGGATTCGAACCCAGGACCACTACATTAAAAGTGTAATGCTCTACCAGCTGAGCTACGGAATCAATCCTTTTGTTTAAGGAGGTGCAAAGATAGAAATTAAATATTAAGTAGCAAATATTACAGGAAATTATTGAAATCTTTTTTTTATACCTTTTTTGCTGCTAAAACTTATAACCCATATTGGCGATTAATTGTGCGCGCATAAATGGTACTCCATTTATATCCCATGCTTTTTCACGTGTAATATTATTCATCTTAAGCCCTAAATTCCACTTAGGTCTATCATAAAATACACTTGCATCCAGCATGGTGTATGACGGAACAACAAAAACATTGGTGATATCCCAGTAAGATTTACCCACATAATTCGCACCGGCGCCAATACCAGCTCCTTTGGCCACACCTTTGATCAGCTTATAACTTACCCATGTGTTCGCAACATTTTGCGGACTTGTTGCTGTACGGTTACCTTCAGCGCTGGTTGCTCTGATAAATTTGCTGTCATTGTATCCATATCCGGCCAATATGTTTAATCCGGCTATAGGATTTGCAATAACTTCCGCCTCTACTCCTTTACTGCGCTGTGATCCGTCCTGATACGCAAAACCTGTGAGGCCGTTTATCCTGGTTACGTTATCGCGTCTGATCGAATTTGTTACGTAGGTATTGTAATAACTCAACGTTGCGTTCAATTTATGATTCACTACATCTAATTTTACACCGCCTTCCCATTGATTGGCATGTTGAGGTTTAAATCCGGCGATCACGCCATCAGGCTGGGCGATAGGTGCAACATTCTGGAATCCATTCATATAGTTGACAAATAAAGAGACCTTACCTTTTACCGGCTGATAAACCAGACCAAGTTTGTGCGATAATGCGGTCTGATCGTAAATTCCTACGGGAGCAGGTGGTGCATCATTTATTGTGGTACCTTTGCTATCAAAGAAATCTGCTCTCAGGCTTAACATTGCAAACCATCGGTCCGCCAGGCTGATCACATCAGAAAAGTAAGCCGCGTATTGATTCTGTCTGGTTTTGTACAGAAAAGGAGCGCCCATCATCGTATTGATGCGCGGCATTGACAGTGCTTCTGCTGGTTTGTTAATGTTAACAATATCATAGTCTTTAGCAGCGTAAAACTCATATTGCGTATGGAACAGATAGGCGTCCAGACCTGTCACGAAACGGTGTTTTAATCCTGCAGTAGTAAACAGGCCAGTGAAATTCTGCTGGATATTATAAGATTCCAAAGTTCTTGGTCGCTGCATGTTGATGGAACGTCTCAGCGTTGTGTCGGTAAGCCAGTAGGCGTAAACGCTCGTCAGATCGTCCCACTGACTATGGCTGTAAGCTATACTTGTAGCTGACTTCCAGTTTTTTGAAATCTGGTAATCCACGTGACCGTAGAGATTGGTGCTACCTTGTTTAGCCATTGTTTCGTCGGTAGTCAGAGACTGATTGTAATTCAGTTTCAGGTCATTAAAATTCTGTGTGGGAATAGTTCCGAACTGGTGATAAACTGATGCTACGCGGTTTACTTTGTAAAATTCCGCATCTACCAGCACAGCTAATTTTTTATTTACTTTGTAAGAGAGGGAAGGGGTTACTGCGATACTTCTTTCAAATCCGTAATCCTGAAAACTATGCTGATAATGTGCTGCTGCATTGATCCTGAATAATAATGTTTTTTCTTTATTCAGCGGCGTATTGATGTCTGCCGTAAGACGATTCTGGTTCCAGCTGCCAAGACTGTAGTTGATTTCACCTTTTAATGTATCCAATGGTTTTTTCGTCACCTTATTTACCAGTCCGCCATAACTTACGAGACTGGAGCCAAACAGCGTTCCCGCAGGACCTTTTAAAATTTCTATGCGTTCGACATTAATCAGATCAATGCCGGTAAATTGCTGTACGGCTAAACCATTACGCAGGTTCACACCTGTGTAAAAACCTCTGGATCTGATATAAGTAGCACCGTTTGGCGCCGCTGTGGCAATTACTCCGGGAACATTCTTGAAAGCAACTTTAAAATCCGTTGCGCCCTGTTCTTTTAACAGCTCTTTACTGATGATACTGTATACCTGTGGGTTTTCCAGGTTTTTAAGGGGCAGACGTGCGACAGATTCAGATTCTTTATTCGCGTATTTATTGATAAGTCCCGCATTTACCTGCACTTCCAGCAGTTGCTGATGGTCTTCTTTAAGCCTGAAATTGACAGCCAGCTTCTTCGAATTTACGACAATGTTTTTCTCTTCTGTCTGTATTCCGACACATTTGATTCTAAATATATACTTTCCGTACCTGACATCATCAAAGTGATACGCACCATTTTTATCAGTAACAGTAACCATGCTGGTACCATTTAGCTGAACGGTGATATTGGTTGCTGCTTTTGCATCAGAACTGGTAATCAGTCCTGAAATGTCACCATTTTTCTGTGCTATTACATTCGGGACGAAGAACAAAATAAAAAATAATGAGGGTAGAAATATTCTCATAGATGGGTTTAAAGTGGTGTGAAATAGCCGCAATTTATATAATTAGTAGTGGATAGGAGTGATATGGCCAATATTTATTTTTTAAATGAAACATTTCCGGTTCTCTGGTGTTGTCATCAAAATAACCAAATATGATCCTGTTGTCATACCAAAACCAGGTGAAACTCAATCCGTATTCAAATGGAAACTATGTCTCTTTGCTTCGATCATCCTGTTGCAGTTAAGGTTTTTTTTATATGCACTTCTGCACCCCATCTGGATCCACAGATAAAAACATTCCGTAGTGACGAAAATGGCTTTCTATCAATTCCACTGGAGGGGATGGTTAGTGGTAAATGGAAATTGATGCTGGAATGGAATCATGATGGACGGGATTTTTGTATGGAGAAAACTGTGGAGGTACCAGTTGAGCAGGACAAAACTGTTCAGCCAAAAAAATGGCTTTAATCAAACAAACTACTAAAGATACTAGTGAATTCATTGCAATTTTACGGTATGGTTTTTGTACCTTTGAGGAAATTTTTAGACATTAATGAAGATATTTATTACAGGCCTTCCGTTAGAAGTAGGGGAAGATGAATTAACAGCCGTATTTGGTGATTTCGGTCAGGTAAAATCACTTAGAATTATCAAAGATCGCGAAACAGGTCAGAGCCGCGGCTTTGGTTTTGTGGAGATGCCGGTAGATGAAGAAGCGAAAGAGGCGATCAAGAGAATGAATGGTGGTGATTACAATGGTAACCGCATCAAAGTTGCTGAGGCACAGGAAAAACCTAATACTGGTGGTGGAAACGCTGGCGGTGGTGGTTTTAAACGTAACAATAACAACAGAGAAAGAAGTTATTAATCAGCTTTCGCTAATTGATTATTTTCTTTTATCACATAGAGAACCAGGTTTTAATTTTTATTAATGCCTGGCTCTTATCTGATTTGTATGAATAAAAGACATACTCTGTATGCTATTGCGTACGCGCTGGTATTCATCCTTGTTCTTCTTGCACGACTCATGCAGTGGTCACTGCTGAGTGAAATTGCAACACCCTTTATTACCGTAACATTACTACTTTTTTTAAGTACGGTAACACACCTGAAGGGACGTTTTCATCAAAGATTATTTACAGGTTTGGTTCTCGCATTAACAGGTAACACACTTATCCTGATGCAAAACCATCATCCCTCGTATTTCCTGTATGGCTTAATTGCTCTTTTAATTTGTACAGTTTTTTATATCATTGCTTTTTACCTTGATTTTCGTTCTGCGCAGGAGCTGGATAAAAGAGGAGCGAAAATCGCTATTTTCAGCACTGCAATTTTAAGTATTGCCTTTTATCTCTTTCTGAGACCACATCTTGGCGCCTTAAGACTCCCTGTGATTATTTACGTACTGCTAATGGCAATGATGATCATGATGGCTGCCTTCAGAAATCAGCGTGTCAACCCCATCAGTTTCAAGTTAGTCCTTGCCGGAGTATTGTTTTTTGTGCTCTCTGGTGCAATACTAGCCTGCAGCTATTTTGTTAATCCTTTTAAATATGCGGATATCTGTATCATATCCACTTATATGATTGCACAGTATCTCATTATTCTGGGAGGAATCAGGAGAGAACTGTTACGTAAGCTGTCAGACTAATTTTTTTCTCTGTCCAGTATCGTAAACTGCTGCACAAATCTTTCTCCATTGTCGTCAACCAGTGTGAGTGTATGTTTTCCCGGAGCCGGGCTTACACCCAGTTGGTGTTGATGAACAGTAGTAGCGATGTATTCATTGTCGATGTGCCAGTAAATTTTTGCTTCCTGATTCCTATGCGTAGCCGTAAATATTAATTTGCCTCTTTCTCCATTAAATTCCAGGGGAATATAAATTGCTGCGTTATTTTTTGGGTAGATCATATCCATCACAAAATTGGATCCTTCCTGCATACAGCCCGGCTTAAATGGTGGGAGTGACTTGTAGTCTGCATGTTTCACTTTATAATAATGCTCAATAGTGGCTGGTAAGATAAACCAGGACTGATGAATCATCTCTGATGGATTTTCGCAGGCATCAGTGACACGATAGTTTGCAGTGCGATCTAAATGAACGAGCTTATGATAGGGACACAGACCTGTTTTTTCCCCTGCAGGAGAAATCAGTTGCGTAATGCGATCCGTGCAAAATTCTCCGGCCTTATATCCACTTTGCCGGCATACAGCTATTTTTTTTAGTTTATAATTTGGGGTATCGAACCATTTGCCTGAAGGTAAAGCCCGGAAAATATCGAATAATACTGGCGCCGCAACATCGATCCCTGTCAATCCAGGTCTTCCTTCGCCGTCTGCATTACCAACCCAGACACAAACTACATAATCCGGTGTGAGCCCTACTGCCCAGCCATCCCTGAATCCAAAACTCGTTCCTGTTTTCCAGGCTAAGCGCTGCGCAGAGGAGAACTGATCCCACAAACCTTCGTCTCCTGGCCTCATTACTTCTTCCATTGCATTAAAGGTATGCCAGATTGACCCATGGTCAATTAAAGAATATTGTTGCAGGTCTTCTTCAGGGGCGACTGGTTTTTCCTGCTGTATATAAAAAGGGGAATCATAATCGTGCGCATTGTACAGGCCACCATAAGTATTAAAGTGGTTCAGCGTTCTTGCCATTCCCAGATAAGTACGGGCCAGGTCCCACATGGTGACTTCACTACCACCCAGAATAAGAGACAGACCATAGTGATCTGCCGGTTGATTTAATGTCGAAAACCCAAGCTTTTTCAGCTGATCATAAAAACGCTGATATTTATAGAGCTGTAATTCTCTTACTGCGGGGATATTTAATGATCTGCTCAGCGCACGATCGGCTGCAATAGCCCCATCATAACCGAGATCATAATTCTGCGGTGAATAATTGCCTATTTGTGTAGGTACGTCGGGAATCAGGGTAGTGGGAAGAATAAATCCATCATTCAGCATACTTGCATAAAGTATCGGCTTTAGTGTGCTGCCCGGACTTCTCGGGGCTTTAATCATATCGACGTGACTTTCCAGTTCGGCATTTTCGGGCTGATAAATATTCCCTGCATAACTGATCACAGTTCCTTTCCTGACGTCCAGTACCAGCGCTGCAATATTATTAATATCATTGGCCCTATACCGGTTATTGTATCTTTTAAGCAGGCTATTTACTTTTAACTGCAGGACTGCATCTAAAGTAGAGGTAATTCTTGTGGAAGCAATGTGCAGTGATGCACGTTCTGATTTAAATCTGTTTAACAAATGTGGCGCATCCTGAGGAAGTGCACGCGGCTTTCCGGGAACCGGTTCCAGTTTGGACAGGTTTGCGGTTGGCTGATCAATTATTTTGAAAAGTACCAGCTTATCCAACAGATCATTCCTCTTTTTTATTAATCTGTTTATATTCCGTCCCGGATGTACCAGTGCCGGACTGTTAGGAAGAACTGCCAGCGTAGCCATCTCACCCCAGGATAAGGTCTGCGGGCTTCTTCCGAAATATCTCCATGAAGCAGCTTCGAGGCCGACTACATTACTCCCAAAAGGTGCATTGGCGGCATATAATTTCATTATTTCTTTCTTGGATGACCTTAGCTCTAATCTCAAAGCCAGTATCATTTCCAATACCTTTTGCCATACAGTACGATCCTCACGGCGGGATAACCTGATAATCTGCATTGTAAGTGTACTACCACCACTCACGACCCCCTTAGCATTAATGTTTTGCCTCATAGCTCTGCCCATTGCCAAAAGATCAATCCCGGGATGCTGTTCGAACCGTTTATCTTCGAAAGCCATGATGCATTTCACGAACTTGTCCGGCACACTGTCTGCGACAGGAAACCGCCATTGTCCGTCGCGCGCAATAGCAGCACTGAGCAGCATTCCATTATTTGCCTCCACTACAAAAGATGTAGGGGAGACGAATAGTCTGGAGGGTAGTGCAAACAAAAACCAGCAGAAAAGGAGTCCAATAACGATATCTCCTGAATAAGGTTTTATTTTATCACCTGTACCCATTTGCCATTTTGAGTTGCACTGATAGTATTGTTGTACATCGCTTCACATTGCACTGCAGAAAGGTAATATTTACCGATGTAAGAGGCATTGAGTAAAACTTTATAGGTTACGGTTTCGTTCTCACGCAGATTGAAATAGGTAAATACCCGGTCATCTCTGATATCTCTGTAAGTAAAAGGTGAAGAGGCCAGCATACTTTCGTTATCATTCAGCCTGGTATTGATAATCTCCCAGCCAGAAGGGAAAATCTGGGTGAGTGCCATTTGTTCATAGAAGCCCATTTTACCTGGATTTTTGATCGTGACTTCTGCATAAAAATCCAATCCTTGTTTTAAGGTAGACGGGTCTAAAGTTTTACCATTCAATAGCTTATAAGTTACATTGAGATCAAGTATCTCCGGATTGTTTGGCTGGAAGTTATTTTGTCCGGCAGCTGGTTGACCTTCAAGAATTAACCTGGCAAATAAAACAGAATTTCCGGTATTAGTAATTACGGCATTTCTTGTTTTAAACAGCAGAGCGCTACTATTCATAAACTGTTTGCTGTTTACATTACCTTTTTTGCCATCAATAAGGAAAGCATATTTCAATTGATCAGACGAAGAATTTTGTCCGCAGAACTTTGCTATAGCTAATAAATTATACGCTGTAGTTTGCGTGCTATACCATTCGTCCGTACCCATTCTTGCGGCGAGCGACTGCAATAATTGTGCTGCTCGCGCTTTTTGTCCCATTAAGGTCAGTGTTTCCAATATCATTGCTTCATCTCTTACTGCAGAGCCATAAGTTCCGCCAAGCTGGTTATAAGGCTGCACGGTAATATCTAAACCTTTTATTAAGGCCTTTGCTGCAGATCCTTGTCCTGCTAGCTGGTAAGCTGCTGCCAATCTCCATTTTGCGCTTACTGATAAATATTCAAATGCGCGTAAACGATTCATAGCAGCCATTTCCGGTCTCCTTGCCAATGCGAGCACATATAATCTATAGGCCTGTGACAGATCACCTCCGTAAAAATTATTGCTGTTGGGCACCCATGAGCTTGCTTTAACTTTTTGATAACGTAAGACTTCGTCAAGGATACCTACGGGAATACTATAACCTGCATTCTGGGCTTCTACGAGGAAGTGTCCTGCATAATTGGTTCCCCATTCATCCGCTGAAGTTGCACCAGGCCAATAGCCTAAACCTCCCTCAGTAGTTTGGAAAGCCCCCAACCTGTTGATTCCCTTTTTGATATTACTTTCGGTTACTGCTTTTTGCTGAGCCGTCAGTGCAGTTAATTTGTTGAGGAATAACTGAGGAAAAACAGCAGAAGTAGTTTGCTCCACGCATCCATGCGGATACTGAATTAAATATCCCAACCTCTTTTTAAGATTAATTGATGGAATTGAAGACAATTCAATAGCTCCGGTATTTGTGCCCGCAGTGCCGATTGGCTGGAAGGCAGGCGACCAGCTTTGTCCGGGTTCAATCACTGCAGATACCACATTGGTTACATATGGATTAGGGTTTCTGATATCCAGTTCGAGGTCGTACACAGCCTTCTCATTACCACTTTGTGCCACGACCTTAACTTTTGCCACACCAGTGATCTGCGGCGCAGTAACTTCAAAATAGGCCATTTGCTCGCCTGGTTTACTATAAGTCAACTGTCTGACTTTAGTTCCCGTAACCTGTAGATTTTGCGCCTGCAATTGTACAGCTACATTTTTTAACTGCGGTTCTGTAGCAAATATAGTTACCGGCAGTGTAAAGCTTTCGCCCGGTCCGATTACCCTTGGCAATGTAGCCAATACCATTAAAGGCTTTTTAACCTGAACAGATTTCTCCGCAAAGCCATATGCACCATCCTGACCTGCCACAACCATTGCCCTCACGGCACCAATATATTGCGGAAGCTTAAATTTATGAGTCTGACTACCACCTTTACCTAATGCGAAAGGACCCAGATATTTTACAACAGGGGTGAACCTGTTGGCTTTGGCCGGACTTAAGTTACGGTTGGCGCTACCATCACCACCAATACTAAGGATGCGTTCCAGATTGCCGCCCCAGGCACCAAGTACGTAATCGAAAAGATCCCATGTTTTAACACCCAGCCCTTCTCTTGCATAAAATACAGCGTGCGGATCCGGCGTCTTGAACCTCGTCAGATCCAGCAAACCTTCATCTACAAGGGCAATAGTGTAAGTCATGGCCTTACCATTTTGTTCTGAGACGGTTATCGTGCTTTCAGTTTCCGGCTTGATCTTACCGGCCATATTTATTATAGGTTTTAAGATGGTTTCAGGATCTTCAACAATCAGCGGGATGGCACCATACATCCGGATCGGTAAATCATTCACCGTTTGTGCATGCGGCTGCAGGAGGGTAATATTGGCAAATACATTAGGAGCCATATTTTTCTCTGCCTTGAACTTAAACTGCGTCTGACCAGCCTTAGTATCTGTCCAGAATGTTTTTAAGACACGACTTCCGTTTTCTATGGAAATCAACGCTCTGCCATTTTTACCAGTAGGTATAGTCAGCACAATATCTTCGCCTACTTTAAACTTTGTTTTATTTGCAGTGAAAGATAACATAGAGGCTTCAGTAGGGTTGTTTCCCTGTTCGCGCTGAGCCCAGCCCGGCCAATCCACGTAGACAGATTTTCCAGTCACATGCCCGCCATTCTGATCACGAACCAATACCAGGTAACGGCCCCATTCAGGTTCATCAATCCTTAAATTCCATTTACCTTTGCCATTTGTCAATACTACATTTTGTTTACTGACCAGTTTATTGTATTCATTCTGGCTAAAGTTGGCAAAAGAGTTCTCATCATCCTGTTCCCACCACCACCGCCACTGCACTTTGTATAACTCTACTTCGACCGTTTTAGATCCGCCGGCCAGTTTGCCATTTCTGGTTACATTTACAATATCAAACTGGTGATCTTTGCCCGTAACCAGCATTCCGCTTAATTTTTCTCCCTGAGGTGCTTTTATCCCATAATAATTAGTGTAAACATGATAAGGAACAGAAAAATAATCTATACTGAAATTGCCACCAGCTTCAAATACTTTAGTGGTAAAATTAGCTTTGAGCATGCCCGGTGCGGTGGCATTTTCATCAATATTTGTGCTCACCGAAGCGGTACCGTTTTCACTTAAACGTCCTTCAAAAACAGTTTTTACCTGCGATTCAAAATTCACTGTAGGATTGTCAAAACTAAAGCCGTCAAACCCCTTAAAGGCAGTTACCATTGCATTGAGGTTTACATCAACCTTAGCTTTCAGGTTTTTACCTGCAGCACCAAACAGCCAGTTAGCAGAAAGCGTAGCAGGGGCGGAGGTGCCGGAACCCAGTTCCTTTCTGTTTCCTATATCAAAACCGATTTTTAAACGGTTGGGCATAACGGTTTCTATCTTGATCGTTCTTGAAAATGTTGCTCCGCCAGCTTTCACTTTTGCCATCCAGTTCCCCGTGGGTGCTGAAGGATCCGTATTTGTACGAAATGCGTAAAAGCCATTCAGTGGTTTCCCGTTAATGATCTTTTTCACCAGCTGTCCCTGTGGGTTCAGTAATTCTAAAGTAACCGGATATCCTTCAGGCAATTTCCGTAACTTATCTTCCAACATGAAAGATAAAAACAGCGAATCACCCGGTCGCCATACCCCACGTTCACCGTAGATCAATCCTTTCAGTCCATTCTGTACCATGTCGCCACCCACATCGAATCTGCTTAAGGGCAGTGAATTCCCGTCATCCATTTTTAAATATCCGCGTTCTTCACCGTTTTTTGCAATAAGCAGAAAAGGTTTTCTTTTTAAATCGAAGGTAGCCATCCCGTCACCATCTGTTTTGACGCGATGCATTACCTGATGCTGGTAATCCAACAGTTCCAGTTCTATTCCGCTCAGTGCCCTGGTAGTCAATAAATCTGTCGCAACAATGAGCATACTGTTATCATTTCCGCGTTTAGCAACCAGTCCAATATTTGAAACAATCAGATTTCGGCTTGACCATTTATCGTTCGTATAATAAGATGCGGTGCAGGGATTGTCTTTATCATTCCAGCTGTAATTAGGCGGATAATAATTATTGTAGTTCTGCCAAAAGCTGTCGTCTTCATCTATAGCATCTCCGTAACGGTCGCCATACTCCTCGTTTTCCTCATTTGAAGCTTCACCTTCAGTACCTTCGGCACATTTGTATACATTATACTGCTGACGGAAACTAATTGTTACCCTGTACATTGCACCTGGTTCCGTTTTAATCAGCTTATCCAGATCCAGCACAAATCTGTTTTTCTTATGCAGGTCGAGCGACTTATCCTCATCCAGACGAATTGTTTTCTGCACTACCGGCTTACCGACTCTCCTTAAATCATCAGCACCTTTATAATCGTTCGTCTGAAAGAATTGCGGAATATTATTTTCGTATATTTTGATGACTGTCACATCAACCGATTTGAGGTTGATTGCCTCGAATGGCAAAACCAGTCTACCTGAATTTGGCAGAATTGATCCGCTTCCGGCGATTGTCACTGCAGGCAATTTGTTTTCAAAGACAATATTAGCGGTAATGCCAGAACTCAGCGTCTTTTCATTGATATTCGCCACACTTTGATTCACCGTTAACACATAATTGCCCAATAATGCTGCTGTGCTGTACACTTTAACCTGACTACCGTCGATGGTGAAACGAAGGTCTGCAGCATTTCCGAGTGTGATCAGACCGGTTAGATCCTGACCAATACCAACTGGTTCAGAAAACTGGATCAGGGCATAATCTTCCAGATCCTGCACAGCCTTTGTCTGTAATACTTTGAACACGCCATTGGCCGGTACCACTAATTTCTCTTCGCCTTTATTTTTTGCGTCGATCGGGTCACCCGACCATTTCAGATTCAATGTTTCCTCACGCGTGGTCTTTTTGATGCTGTCGATCACAAAACTGGAAAGATTTTTCTGAGGGTTATGCTGCCATTTAATCTTTAGGGACTGTTGGAAATCCAGTTCCAGACATTTTTCAATCTCTTTCGGATCTTCCTCATCAGCAGTGCTGATTTCACCCGACAGTTTCATGTAATTTAAGGAGGTGTTATTTTGAGCTACCAATCCATTCTGCACCAGCATCAAACCGGGATTGATTACCTTAAAACCAAACTCAAATTCTTCCAGTTCTTTTTCTGTCTCAGTGACTTTCGCCAGGTCAAATGTTGCCGTATAATCTTCGCCCGGATCGAGACTTTCATCAGGTCTGAACTCTACCGTTTGTGCATCAATCCAATAAGTTTTGCCAGCTATGGCAGGAGAGAAGCTGAATAAATCCCTGCTGTCCGGTTTACCTATATCGCCCATAGTTTTTACCTGGCTGGTCAGCTGTACCCTGATAAAACTTTTCTTTGAAATTGTGCCGGAAGTGTAGGCTTCTACATATTTGGCATAGGCCTGGTTGTAATCTGCAGGCTTGTTTTTTCTGAAAACAAAAATTGCAGCTATCCCTATAAGGATAACTGCAATTGATCCAGCTATAGCTGGTTTGATATTTTTCTTAGTAAAAATAGAATTTCCCGGGTGCATACGTATCTGATTATATAATACGGAGGGAAAATAAGCAAAATTTTTGAGAGAGATAACTATTTAATCATCACACCCGGTTTATTAACCAGCGGGATGCGGATTAAGTTTTCATCCACAATGCTTTCCGGCAGAAAAATGAACTTTTTGTCATAGATAACATCATCGATATAATAGCTTAACCAGTACTCATTTGTTAAGCCAAATACCTCGGTATCGATCGCTTCTACACCTTTAAAGGACTTTGCTTCCAGATCTCCGAGGAAATGCCTCAGCACAGAGGTCTTGACCATTCTGCCATCCTTCTCTCCATAACCTTTGGAACTGATCAACACATTATTGATGGGCTCATCTTTTAAATTTACAAGATAAACTGTCCAGCTTTTTACCTCCGGACTTTCCCCCATCAATACAACAGCCATAGCTAAATCTTCTACTATATTTTCAGGCAGATCTTTTTTCATTGGTAAATAACTAAATTTATGAATTAAGGAGCTTAGATAAGCTCCTTAATTTAAACCAAGGTTCTTTTTACTTTTTCTTAGCTACAGGCTTTTTAGCTGCAGCTTTCTTTTTCGGAGCTGCTTTAGTTCCGTCAGCTTTAGCCGCTGCTTTCTTCCTTGGCGCTTTAGGCTCGAAAGCATTTGGCAATTGTTCTACAATCAGTTTTTTAACTTCTTCCAGTGGAAGGACAGCAAGCTCCTCTGGTGTATATTTATCATTCGTAGCCGGGTTTTTACGCAGCTTCAGCATTTCTTTGCCAAAACGGATGAATGGTCCCCATCTGCCATTTTCTATAGCTATTTTCTCCACAGCCCAGGTTTGTATAAACCTGTTGGCTTCTTTTTCTACTTTTTTATCAATCAATTCTTTGATATCACTATCAGAAAGATTATCGAAGTCATATGCCTTAGGCACATTGATAAATAAGTCATTCCATTTGATGAAAGGGCCAAAACGACCAGTTCCTTTTGTCACCGGCAGATTTTCATAATGCGCAACAGGTGCATCAGCAACGATTTTTTCTGATATAATTTCTATCGCACGATTTTGGCCGACCGACAAAGGATCTTCATTTTTAGGGATAGAGATATAGGTTTCACCCCATTTTACATAAGGACCAAAGCGACCTACACCAACTGAAACTTCTTTATCCTGGTAATTTTCCAGCTGGAAAGGCAATCTGAATTGCTCTAACGCTTCTTCGAGGCTGACGGTACCAACGGACTGATTTTTTGCCAGACTTGCATAACGAGGTTTTTCTTCATCGTCATTCTGGCCAATCTGTACAAGCGGGCCGAACTTACCTACTTTAGCATAAACGTTTTTGCCACTGACCGGATCAATTCCCAGTAAACGCTCACCATTGGCGCGTTCAGCCGTTTCTGTGGTTACCTCAACTTCTTTATGGAAAGGCGTATAAAAAGCATGCAGCATTTTAGTCCAGTTTTGCAGACCTTGTGCAATTTCGTCAAATTCCTTTTCTACGTTTGCAGTGAAGTTAAAATCTACGATACCTTTAAAATGCTCCACAAGGAAGTCATTTACCACTTCACCAATATCTGTAGGGAATAATTTAGATTTCTCTGCCCCGGTAATCTCCGTTTTTATTTCCTTTGTTACTTTGCCGCCTTCCAGCACAATCGCTCCGAAAGAACGCTGTCTGCCATCTCTATCTTCTTTAACCACGTAACCGCGGTTTTGAATAGTGGAGATAGTTGGTGCATAAGTAGACGGTCTGCCGATACCTAATTCTTCCAGTTTTTTTACCAGACTGGCCTCTGTATATCTTGCAGGCGGACGAGAGAAACGCTCCGTTGCGTGCATTGCGGTTAAAGATAAATCCTGACCATTTGCAAGGGGAGGGAGAATATTTTCATTGTCACCATCCTCATGGTCATCATCATCACTTGATTCCAGGTAAACCTTTAGGAAACCATCAAATTTCATGACTTCGCCTTCAGCAACCAGGTGTTCTTTTCGCGTGCTTGGCGCAATATGTGCAGTAGTTTTTTCGAACAAAGCTTCACTCATCTGGGAGGCGATTGCTCTTTTCCAGATCAGTTCATATAAACGCTGCTCAGAACTGTCTCCGGTAACCGTATGCTGATCGAAATAAGTAGGACGGATGGCCTCGTGAGCTTCCTGTGCGCCAGCAGATTTTGTTTTATACGTACGCGGAAAATGATATTTATCCCCGTAAGCAGATTTAATTTCATTTGCAGCGGCCGTTAAAGCAGTCTCAGATAAATTGACTGAATCGGTACGCATATAAGTGATTTTACCACTCTCATAAAGACGCTGGGCAACCTGCATGGTTCTTGAAACCGGGAAGCCCAGTTTTCTCGAAGCTTCCTGTTGCAATGTAGAGGTCGTAAAAGGTGCTGCCGGGTTACGTTTTGCCGGCTTTGTTTCCAGACTGGTCACTTTAAATGAAGCAGCAACACAATCCTGCAGGAATTTCTCCGCATCAGCTTCGTTTTCGAAACGTTGCGGCAATTCTGCCTTTACCTGTTCTTTGCCTTTGCTGGTACTGAACTTTGCCGTTATCTTATAAGCAGCCGCAGCGTTGAACTTATTTACCTCTCGCTCTCTGTCTACAATCAGACGAACAGCTACAGATTGTACACGTCCGGCGGAAAGTGAGGGCTTGATCTTTTTCCATAATACCGGAGAAAGTTCGAAACCTACCAATCGGTCAAGCACACGCCTGGCTTGCTGAGCATTCACTAAATTATAATCTATAGTTCTCGGAGAATCTATAGCTTTAAGGATAGCAGGTTTAGTAATCTCATGAAAAACAATACGCTTTGTTTTCTCTTCTTTTAGTCCCAATGTTTCATAAAGATGCCATGAAATAGCTTCTCCTTCACGGTCCTCATCGGATGCGAGCCATACCATTTCGGCTTCTTTCGCAAGTTTCTTTAGTTCTGCTACCAATTGCTTTTTATCAGCAGGCACCTCGTAAGTTTGAGCGAAATTATTGGAGATATCAATCCCCATGTCGCCCTTAATCAAGTCACGGATATGCCCGTAGCTGGATTTGACAAGAAAATCTTTGCCCAAATATCCTTCTATTGTCTTCGCTTTCGCAGGTGATTCAACTATTAATAAATTTTTAGCCATTCAGAACGTTTTTCTGCAAATAAAACTATAAATAAGCCTAAAATCAAAATTCTATCAAGATTTAATATGAAAAGATTAAACCTGTGTAGTAATTTTAACCATAATTAACGACGTCAGAGGCCTATTTTTCCACCTAAATTCAGGCTTTATTATTTAAGTTTACGGTAGGATTATAAAGTCCTGAAAATTTTGTCCATATATTCGTCATAACAAAAATCAGAAATCATGAATACATTATTAATTCTATTCAGTTTATTATTTACCCCGCCTCAAAGCATTTACGATTTCACTATCAAAACTATTGACGGTAAAGAAGTTAAGCTGTCGAAATTTAAAGGTAAAAAAATCTTAATTGTAAATACTGCTTCGAAATGCGGTTATACACCACAGTATGAAGATTTGGAGAAATTGCATCAGCAATATGGGAAAGATGTCGTATTGATAGGCTTCCCGGCGGGCAATTTTGGTGGCCAGGAATTAGCTACCAATTCAGAGATTCAGGATTTTTGTAAAAAGAATTTTGGCGTTACGTTTTTATTGAGTGAAAAAGTAAGTGTTAAAGGAAATGACATTAATCCGATTTTCAAATATCTTACATCCGCAACCAATCCTGATTTTACTGGTGATATCAACTGGAACTTCGAGAAATTCCTGATCAATGAAAAAGGTCAGCTTGTTCACCGTTTCCGTTCCAAAGTAACACCAATGAGTACTGAACTGACAAAAAACTTGTAACAATATTGTATAAATAGCCATTAAACCGGCTTTTATGATGAATCAGAGAAATCTTTAACAGAGATTTCTCTTTTTTTTAGCCCCGTTTTTATTGTTTTAAACTAGATTTGTGGCCTAATTATAAGATATGCGGATAGCTATACAGTTCAGGATAATCGTACTTTCAGCAGTGTCAGTATTTTTATTTTCCTGTTCATCAAATTATAAGCTGATAAATGCAAGACGGGTTTTGTATCCCATCAGCCCAAGTCTAGCTGCAGATAGTACAATCATCAAAACATATCTTCCTTACAAGCTGAAGATGGATGCTCAGATGAATGCCGTAATAGGTTACTCCGCTATTGCCCTTACCAAAACTTCCGTTGGGGGTGAATCGCTTTTAGGCAACTTCTTTTCCGATGCGACATTACATGAAGCACGGAAAACTTATCCTGATATTGATTTTGCGATGCCCAGTACTAATGGGGGCTTGCGTAATGATCTTCCTTTAGGTGCGATCACCCTGGCCAATGTATTTGAATTGATGCCTTTCGAAAATGAACTGATCGTCTTTGAGCTAAACGGCTCCTCAGTTCAGTCGCTGATGAATATGATTGCAAAAAGTAAGGGCCAGCCGGTTTCAGGTATCACCATAAAAATTACAGATAGAAAACCTGTAGAGGTATTCATCAATGGAAAACCATTTGATCCGTCTAAAAGTTACCGGGTACTCACATCAGACTATATCGCCGGTGGGGGTGATGATGTCAACAGTTTTAAAAACCCCGTTAAATCTACTATTGTTGGTTTAAAGGTTAGGGATGCACTGATTCAATATATTAAAGAACAGCAGGCATCAGGTAAAAAGATCAACTCAATATTAGACAGGAGGGTTACAAATGATTAATCGCAGAAAATTTATTAAAGCCGGGGTTATCACGGCAACAGCAGCGGCGCTGAGTATTGATTCCCTGGATGCACTTGCCAGCGGATCCGTCAAAAAACTAACCATTCTCCACACCAATGATGTGCATAGCCGGATAGAACCTTTTCCGATGGATGGTTCCAGAAACCAGGGGCTTGGCGGCGTGGCCCGCAGATCTGCACTGATAAAAAAAATAAGGTCTGAGGAAGCTAATGTTTTGCTTCTTGATGCAGGCGATATTTTTCAGGGCACGCCCTATTTTAACCTCTATGGCGGAGAACTGGAAATTAAGCTGATGAGCGACATGCGCTATGATGCTGCCACAATGGGCAACCATGACTTTGATAATGGACTGGAGGGCTTCTATAAGCAGCTGCCGCATGCAAACTTCCCTATCCTGGTCAGTAACTATGATTTTTCGGATACAATTATGCATCAATCGACTCAGCCCTATAAAATTTTTACCAAACAGGGCTTAAAAATAGGGGTATTCGGGATAGGTATAGAACTGAAAGGATTGGTTGGCGATAAAAACTACGGGGCGACAGTCTACCTTGATCCGGTTCAAAAAGCAAATGAGGTAGCAGCTTTATTAAAAAATGAGTTGAAATGTGATCTGGTGATCTGCCTGTCACACCTGGGTTATAAATATAGTGACAATAGAATGTCTGACCAGATACTGGCGGCGGAGAATGAGCACATTGATCTGATTATCGGGGGACATACACATACATTCCTGCAGCAGCCCCAGGATGTCAAAAATAAAGCGGGGCGGATAACCACCATTAACCAGGTTGGTTTTGCAGGAATAAATTTAGGAAGGCTGGATTATTATTTTGAACAGTACAGAGGAAAGAAGTTAATCACTTCTTCACCCTATACCATTTCTAATGATGCTGATATTTAATTAGCAGAGAAAACCACCCCCTAAAAGGTCATTTCCCTCATAAAACACGGCGGATTGCCCCGGGGCAATAGCGGATACGTTGTGATCAAATACCACACGCATTCTGTCTTTTTCCTGCACAATAGTACTTAACATACCCGCATCTTTGTAACGGATTTTAGTGATTACATTATCCATCGGTTCTAATATGTTTTCATATTTAACCAGGTTTACGTTACGCACCATCGCTTCGCGTCTTTCCAGTTCGTCTGCACGGCCTAAAACAACGGTATTACTTTCCGGCATAATCTGCGTAACAAACATAGGTTCGCCAAATGCTACTCCTAATCCTTTACGCTGACCTATGGTATAAAAAGGATAACCTTTATGCTGACCAATCACCATACCATCTTTAGTGATAAAGTTACCACCAGCTACTCTGTCTTCCAGGTCACCCACTTTATGTTTTAGAAAAGCACGGTAGTCATTATCCGGCACAAAGCAAATCTCATAGCTCTCACTTTTTTTAGCCAGCTCTTCCTGTCCCATATCTAAAGCCATCTGTCTGATATCTGCTTTAGCAAATGAGCCTAAAGGAAACTGCGTACGTGCTAAATTTTCCTGAGAAACCCCCCATAATACATAGGATTGATCTTTGTTTTCGTCCAGTCCTTTAGAAATTACGTGCCGGCCATTCTCATGTTGTCTTACATTCGCATAGTGACCGGTAGCAATAAATTCACAATCCAGTTTATTGGCGCGTTTTAATAAAGCCTCCCATTTGATATGCGTATTACACAGTACACATGGATTTGGTGTGCGGCCGGCGAGATATTCATCAACAAAATTATCAATTACAAAATCACCAAACTCATCCCTGATATCTAATATATAATGCGGAAAACCGTAGTTCACCGCTAAGGTCCGGGCATCATTGATACTGTCAAGGCTGCAGCATCCAGTTTCCTTACTACTGCTGCCGGATGTAGAGTAGTCCCAGGTCTTCATGGTCAAACCAATAACTTCATATCCCTGTTCATGTAACATCACTGCTGCAACTGAACTATCTACACCGCCACTCATGGCTACCAAAATTCTACCTCTTTTACTCATCTTGTTTTAATATGATGCAAAAATAGCTGATTTTTACAATTATTCGTATTTTCCGCAGTCAGTCTCTTGTAAAAAGGTTCTTAAGAATTTTCAATTAATCGATATAGCAAAGCCATTAATGGGGTTTTTAACAATTATGTTATATATTAGGCGTTTAAAAAAACAACACAAACCTTTCAACGAATGAAACAAAACCTATTTTACAGTTTACTTTTTCTCCCTTTCCTGGCAAATGCACAGCAGGATCTGGTAAAATATGTGAAACCTATTATCGGAACCCAAAAGATGGGCCATACTTATCCTGGTGCTACCGTACCTTTTGGTGCCGTTCAACTAAGTCCGGAGACAGATACGATATCGTATGAACTGAACGGAAAGTACAATGGGGATGTGTATAAATATTGTGCCGGTTATAAATATGAAGATAAAACAATTGTAGGATTCAGTCACACTCACTTCAGTGGTACCGGACATTCAGATCTTGGGGATTTTCTGATTATGCCGACTCAGGGAAAACTTCAAATGAACCCCGGTACGGCAAGTGACCCAAAGAGCGGATTTCGCTCTGCGTTTTCTCATCAGAATGAGGTGGCTGAAGCGGGTTATTATAAGGTTAAACTGGATGATGATCATATTCTTGCAGAATTGACTGCAACGAAAAGAGTAGGTATGCATCAATATACTTTTCCAAAATCAGATCAGTCTCACATCATTCTGGATCTGATGTCCGGCATCTACAATTATCAGGAAAAAAATGTGTGGACTTACGTTCGGGTAGTGAATGATAGTTTAATCACAGGCTACCGGCAGACCAATGGATGGGCGAGAACACGTACGGTATACTTTGCGATGTCTTTCTCGAAGCCATTCAAACAATACGGGCAAAAGAATTATGATACCAAACAGCCTTACCGCGGTTTCTGGGGAAAATTCGATCAAACGAAAAACTTCCCGGAGATAGCCGGAAAACAGATCCGTATGTATTTTGATTTTAGTACTACGGAACAGGAAAAGGTAAAAATTAAATTTGCCATCTCCCCGGTAAGCCAGGAAAATGCTGTAGAAAATATGCGTACTGAACTACCGGGATGGGACTTTAACCAGGTAAAAAAACAGGCACAGGACGATTGGAATAAGGAGCTGAACAAAATCAATATCAATACTTCGGAAGACAACAAGGTAAACTTCTATACTTCCATGTATCATGCGTTTATCAATCCGACGACTTACCAGGATGTGAACGGTGAATATAAAGGACTTGACCAGGGCGTACATAAAGCAGATGGCTTCACCAACTATACTACGTTTTCTTTGTGGGATACCTACAGGGCCCTGCATCCTTTTTTCAATATACTGCAGCCTTCCCGTAGTAATGACATGGTGAAATCTATGATTACCCACTATGACCAGAGTGCTTACAAAATGCTGCCGGTATGGTCGCACTATGCGAATGATAACTGGTGTATGAGTGGCTATCACAGTGTTTCTGTAGTGACTGATGCAATTATAAAAGGTGTTTACAAAGGCGATCCGGAAGCGGCTTTACAGGCCTGTATTGTAACCTCTAACCACAGAGATTATGAAGGTACAGGTGATTATATTGATAAAGGTTTTATACCGGCAGAAAAAAGCGGCACCTCAATTTCAAATACTCTAGAATATGCTTATGATGACTGGTGCATTGCTCAGCTTGCTAAAAAACTAAATAAACAAGCTATCTACCAGGAATATATGAAGCGCTCAGGCAACTGGGAAAACAACTTTGATCAAAGTACCGGTTTTATGCGCGCAAAAATGGCTGATGGTACTTTTCAAAAGAAATTTGATGTGATGAGTACTCATGGTCAGGGCTTTATTGAGGGAAATTCCTGGAACTACAGTTTCTTTGTCCCACAAAATCCCGCATTACTGATTGAGCGCATGGGCGGTAAGGACAGATTTGCTAAACGTTTGGATACGCTGTTTACCATGCATTTACCTGATGAATTTTTCGCTGATACCGAAGATATTACCAGGGAAGGAATAATTGGCGGTTATGTGCACGGTAATGAACCAGCGCATCATGTTGCTTATCTGTACAACTGGACCAATCAACCCTGGAAAACACAGGCCCGTGTACGCATGATTTTGAAGATGCAGTATAAAAATGCACCTGATGGTCTTGGTGGAAACGATGACTGTGGACAAATGAGTGCGTGGTACATGTTTTCATCTATGGGTTTCTATCCTGTGGCTCCTGGATCGGATGAATATTCTTTGGGTAGTCCAGCTCTTAAATCGGCCACTATTCAATTAGAAAACGGGAAAACATTTGCTATTGATGCTATCAATCAGAGCGAGAAAAATGTTTATGTTCAAAAAGTTTTGTTGAATGGAAAAGTGATTAGCAATCATACGATTAAACATAGTGACATTACCAATGGTGGTAAGCTGACATTTTATATGTCTGGCAAACCGGCTGCTAAGTAAAGGGGGGAGTTTCTTTAATTATAAAAAGCCTATGCGCTTCGCGTGCTGGAACATATGCCTGAAGAGGCAAAATTCTCAGGCGCCCGAAGCGCATAGGCTTTTTTATGCTGTTCATCACCTGAAGAGTATCCGAAAGAGAGAAAGAAAAAACAACACACCTTGAAATATATTGGTTTTTATTCCGTTTAGAGTGCGGTTCAAAGGTCTGGGGGAGGAAGGAAATAGTTTGTTACTGGAGAAAGGCATTCCAGGGCTCATTCAAAGCCTGTGCAGCCCTGAAGCAGCAAAATTTATTTCTTTTTAATTGCAGTTCCTCAATTTATTTCTAGCTTTAATGATGATAATATCCAGAATTACGTTAATTATCCCTCTATTTCTATCTTTTTCATTGCATAGTACAGCTCAGGAAACTGACACTGTTAAGGTTTTTAAATCTGATCCGCGACACCAAAAACTTGTGGCCTTTATCCCAGGGGCTGTAGCGGTTACTTACGGTTTTGTAGCGTTGAACAGCAATTGGTTTAGAAAACTGGATTATCATATTTATGAAAAATTGAATGAAAGGCATCCCGGATATCACACTGCAGCAGATGATTATATGCGCTATGTACCAGCGGCGGCAGTGTATGGACTAGATCTCTTAGGTATTAAAGGGAGGAATAACTTTCGGGACAAAACAGCGCTGTTACTAATATCAGCAACATTAACCAGTGGTTCTTTACAAATATTGAAAGCGAGCAGCAACAGGATGAGGCCGAGCCGCTTAAATGATTATTCCTTTCCATCCGGACATACGGCAATGGCATTTGCAGGTGCAGAGTTTTTGCATCAGGAATATGGTGAAAGTTCCATATGGTACAGTGTGGGTGGCTACGGTGTTGCCACCGCAACAGGTATTTTAAGAATGTATAAAAATGCACACTGGTTTAGCGATGTGGTTGCCGGCGCCGGACTTGGTATATTGTCTACTAAATTTGCTTATTTTATTTATCCTTCCATACAAAAAATAGTGACCGGGAAAAAGACGTCAAATTTCACGATGTTGCCTGTTTATCAGAATCAGGCAATGGGAATAGCTATATCAGGAAAGTTTTAAATATGTTTGCGCAATATTCATAATTATGATTGAGGCTACATTATACGACTACGAGATGATCAACCGCAACGCGGTTTTAGTAAAAGCGAAAAAGCCATTTTACGATTGGATTAACTATGTAGACCCAGAGTTTCCCGTAATGGACGATGATGAGGGTACCGTTTACCTGATCAAAGAATTGAAAACAAAAGTTAAGATTGAGAACTGGCTGAAGAAAAACTTTGATCAGATTTTTACAAATGAACTGGCGAACTATCATACAGCTATGTCAGACTGGCCCCAACAGCGTACTTACAGGATCTTTAAAGAATGGTTTAGCATAGAGCTGACTTCGATGGTTGTCGATCTGCTGGATTCTCCGATTATTAAAGAAGAATAAATACCTTTAAATTCTTATTATTGGGAAATGAATCAAAATCCCAATTCAAACCCTGAACAAGAAAGACTGGACCAGCAGTATGAGGCTAAAAAAAATTGGCTGAAATGGGGTCCATATCTGACCGACCGGCAATGGGGTACTGTGAGGGAAGACTATAGTGCTAACGGGGACGCGTGGAATCATATTAGCCATGATCTGGCCCGAAGTAAGGCTTACAGGTGGGGTGAAGAAGGAATTGGTGGTTTTAGTGATGATCAGCAATTCCTTTGTATAGGCCTGGCATTATGGAATGGCAAAGATAGTATTCTTAAAGAACGTCTTTTTGGTCTCACGAATAATGAAGGCAATCACGGTGAAGATGTAAAGGAATTGTACTACCACCTGGATAGTAGTCCTACACATAGCTATATGAAAATGCTCTACAAGTATCCGCTAAATGGATTTCCTTACGAAGCGTTAATTACCGAGAATAAAAAAAGAGACAAAACTCAGGGCGAGTACGAGCTGATTGATACGGGGATATTTGATAATGATGAATACGCTGATGTCTTTATAGAATACGCAAAGCAGGACGAAGATGATTTCCTGATAAAATATACGGTATTTAACAGAAGTAAGACAGATGCGGAGATTGATGTAATTCCTAATATCTGGTACCGTAACACATGGTCACACGATGCGCTTGGAACGAAACCCGAAATATTAAATCAGGGCCACAATAAACTCATTTTAAGATCTGATCAGATAGGTGATTATCACGCTTATACTGCAGATAATCCAATCCTTTTATTTACGAACAACGAGACAAATAATCAACGAATTTACGGGGCAGAAAATACTTCTCATTTTTTAAAAGATGGTATTCACGAAAGGATTGTACATGGTATTGAATCAGCAGTAAATACCGAGCAAAGCGGAACTAAGGTAGGCCTCTGGCATAAACTGTCTGTCCCTGCGGGCGGGTCAAAAGAAGTCCGGATTCGTATTTCTAAAAACAAGCAAGCGGACCCCTTTTATGATTTCGATGAAGTATTCAAGCTAAGAATCTCAGAAACAGACGAATTTTATGAGCTGAAACAAACACTGATTGCAGATGCTGATGAAAAAATGATGCAAAGACAGGCTTGGGCCGGCATGTTATGGAACAAACAATATTATAATTATGACGTCAACCGCTGGTTAAACGGTGATGGGGGCTCTGCCGTACCTGCGCTGAGTCGTAAAAACGGCAGGAACAACCACTGGAAACATTTCGTGGCTGGTGACATCATATCTATGCCTGATAAATGGGAATTCCCATGGTTTGCTACCTGGGATCTTGCATTTCACTGTATCAGCTTCGCTGTGCTGGATCCTGACTTTGCAAAAAAGCAACTAATGCTACTTGTTAGTGCCAATTTCATACATCCCAGTGGTCAGCTGCCGGCTTACGAATGGGATTTCGGCGATGTTAATCCTCCCGTTCATGCTATGGCGGTATGGCACGTTTATCAATCGGATAAAAAAGATAAGGGTGAGGGGGATTTGTATTTCCTGGTGGAAATGTTCAATAAACTTTTACTGAATTTCACCTGGTGGGTAAATCAAAAAGATAGTGAGGGCAATAATATATTCGAGGGTGGATTTCTGGGGTTGGATAACATCGGTATTTTTAACCGGAGCGAGCCTATACCCGGAGGAGGTTTTCTTGAACAGGCAGATGGTACAAGCTGGATGGCCATGTATGCTTTAAATATGATGCAGATCAGCATAGAGCTTGCCCTGCATGACCATGTGTTTGAAAGTATGGCTATCAAGTTTTCGGAGCATTTTTTATTTATCGCTGGTTCGATATCTGATATGGGAGAAAATGCCAATGGCCTTTGGGACGATGAAGATGGTTTTTACTACGACATGCTGCGTAATGCAGATGGCACGGCGGATCGTTTGCGCTTGCGGAGTATGGTGGGACTTATTCCCATGTTCGCCGTTATCGTATTTGATGAATTCAAATGGAAAAAATTACCTGAATTGAAAAAGAGACTCGACTGGTTTATGTCTCAGCGCCCGGACTTAGTTCAGCTGGTTAGTCACTGGAAAGCGACAAATGGCAACAATATCCACCTCTTATCATTATTGCGGGGACACAGGATGAAACTTCTGCTGCGCCGTATGTTAGATCCTAATGAATTTCTTTCAGAGTATGGTATCCGCTCATTATCCAAAATATATAAGGACAGTCCCTATCAATACAAATTAGACGGGGCCGATTATGTGGTGAATTATCTACCAGGAGAAAGTGATTCTGACATGTTTGGCGGAAATAGCAACTGGAGGGGACCAATATGGCTGCCGATGAATTATCTGATTATTGAATCGCTGAAAAACTTTCAGGAATATTATACTGACGACTTCAAAGTAGAATATCCAACAGGTTCGGGAGAGTACTTCTCACTCGCAGAAATTGCCGGACTGCTGAGCAAAAGACTGAAGTCTATATTTTTGCGAAACGGTGATGGGGAACGACCCGTTTTTGGTGGCCATACCAAGTTCAACCATGATCCGGAGTTTAAGGATTATATTCTCTTTCATGAATACTTTAACGGCGATTCGGGAAAAGGATTGGGAGCAAGCCACCAGACAGGCTGGACAGGTCTGATTGCACTTCTTTAAATAAATAATACATTATTGAATTTCATTTATTATGCCCTTTAAGTATAAAAAGATAGTTGTAAAGATTGGTTCAAATGTCCTTACCCGGTCGGACGGACTGCCGGATGAGCACAGGATTGCCAACCTGGTTGAACAGATTGTAAACCTTAAAAAGCAAGGGATCAGTGTAATTGTAATATCTTCTGGTGCAGTAGCATCTGGCAGGAGTATGTTCAGCATATCAGAGAAACATGATGCTGTGGCAGCGAGACAGCTACTCGCTTCTATAGGTCAGATTAAGCTGATCAACAACTATATGTCCTTATTCCAAAAATACGATTTGTTATGCTCCCAGGTATTGGTAACCAAAGAGGACTTTAGAGATAGAAAACATTATTTAAATATAAAAGGCTGTTTAAACATCCTGCTTAAAAACAATGTGATTCCTATAGTTAATGAGAATGATGTGGTTTCTGTCACCGAGCTGATGTTTACAGATAATGATGAACTTGCCGCATTAATTGCATCAATGCTTGATGCCGATGCGCTGATTATTCTGTCTAACGTAGACGGTATCTATAATGGCGATCCAAAATCTGCCACTTCAGCATTGATTCCGGAAGTTAAAAAAAATATGGAAGAGATAGACAGTTTCATCAGCACGGCAAAATCAGGATTAGGCAGAGGCGGGATGGTAACTAAGCTGGGTATGGCGAGGAAAGTGGCAAAATTGGGTATACCTGTACATATTACCAATGGAATGCGTGATGATATCGTGTACGACCTATTGTTCGGGAATGCATTAAACACTTATTTTGTGCCTGAAAAGGTTACTTCAGGCAAGAAAAAATGGATAGCTCACTCAGAGCAATCTGCCACCGGGAGTGTTCAGCTAAATGCAGGTGCTAAAATGGCCTTGATTTCAGGAGCCGCACACAGCTTACTGCCAGTAGGAATAACTGCTGTAATTTCGGCATTTGAGAAAGGTGATATTATCAGATTACTAGATGAGCAGAATAAACTGATAGGTCTGGGGATTGCAGATTATAATTCCGAAAAAGCAAAAGAGAGAATAGGGCAGAAGGGACATAAAGCTTTGGTCCATTATAATTATTTTTATGCAGTAGATTAAACCAGCAGCAATGAGATACAAGCAATACTTTGAAAATGCAAAAAAGGGGAGTGCAATTCTAAATCAGATCAGCAAAAACACTATTGATGAAATCCTGAAGGATATCGCGGATAACCTGTTGTTAAAAGCTGACTATATCCTTAAGGCTAATCAGGAGGATCTGGAGAAAATGCCCGCAACGGATCCAAAATATGATCGTCTGAAATTAAATGACGCGAGGTTGGAAGCCATGGCAAGAGAAGTGCTTAATGTGGTGGATTTAGAAAGTCCGTTAGCAGAAATTATTTCCAGCAGTAAGCTCCCGAATGGGCTTGACATTTCAAAAATCAGGGTTCCTCTTGGCGTGGTGGGCGTAATCTATGAAGCCCGGCCGAATGTTACTCTTGATGTATTTGCACTATGTTTTAAAACAGGAAACGTTGCCATTTTAAAAGGAGGAAGTGATGCTGAGGCTTCTAATAAAGCCATTATGAGCGTCATTCATGATGTTCTGCATCAGCATGGAATAGATGTGTCTGTAGTCGTCCTGCTTCCGGCAGAAAGGGAGTCTACCGCAGCATTACTTCAAGCTGTTGGCTACGTTGATGTGTTGATCCCTCGCGGGAGTCAGTCGCTCATCAACTATGTCCGTGAACACAGCAAAGTACCTGTCATCGAAACCGGGGCAGGTATCGTCCACACCTATTTCGATGAATCAGGTGATCCTGTAAAAGGCAGGGATATTATTTTTAATGCTAAAACCAGAAGAGTGAGTGTGTGTAATGCTTTAGACTGTCTGCTCATACATCAGGACAGGCTAAACGATTTATGGAACATAGTTGAACCTTTAGTTCAGCAGAAGGTTCAGCTCTTTGCGGATCATAGCAGCTATACTATTTTAAAAGATAAATATCCGCCGAATCTACTTCAGCCTGCTGAGGAAGAACATTATGGTACAGAATTTCTGGATTATAAAATGGCTGTTAAAACAGTTGAAAATTTGCAGGAGGCATTAACACATATACAGCTGCACAGTTCAAAACATAGTGAAGCCATCATTGCGGAAGATGAAGAAAAAATTCTTTCTTTTCTCAATGCTGTAGATGCCGCTGCAGTCTATGCCAATGCATCAACAGCTTTTACGGACGGCGGACAATTTGGGCTGGGAGCGGAGATTGGCATCAGTACACAGAAATTGCATGCCCGGGGACCTATGGGACTATCTGAATTAACAAGTTACAAATGGGTGATCAGAGGTACCGGACAGATCAGGTGATAAAATAAACAGGAGATGCATCCCCTGTTTATTTTATGAATTATTTTACCCTGGAGCTTTATTTTGGTGGCTTCATTGCTTTTCCGAATTCATAGATATTTCGCTCAATCTTCCTGTGCGTTGAAATTACATCAGTACTGATGACCAGTTCGACCATCTTATCGTTAACACTGAAAGAATAAGTTGTCATGTCGTCATTATTTACAATTTCGGTATCTAAGCGCCTGTAGTCTTCCGCATTAAACTTTGCCGGATCGATATGATGAAGTCTGTCTACCGCTTTGATTAGTTTTCTTTTGTCCAGCCGGATAGTATAACTCAGGATCAGTCCTGACGTCACTAAATATCTTCTGTGTTTTGCGACTGTAGTTTCAGATCTTTTTATTTTATCAGCAATCTCCTTGTTTGTCAGTGATGCATCTATAATTAAAAGATTTAAGATCTGAATATCAATTGCCCTTATTTTTACTGCCATTATATGCTATATGTGTTTAATCCCGTCTATAAAAAAGCACACGTACCTTTATGTGTCCGCTCAATGAATTATCTCTATGGTGTAACATGTAATTCAAAAATACAAATTAAATATCTATTAGATTTAATTAAAGTTGAAATAAATAAACATCCTTAAAAAAAACTTATTTCATTCATAATTTGTCTGTTTTTGACTTTTTTAGTAAGAATTACATCCTTCTTTGTTTTTAAAAAATTTAATACCCACTATTGCGCCATTGTTAATAAAGTATCTGTATTAAATTAACAGCATGAGGGAGTTAAAATTAGAATCATCAATTACCAGCAGAGATGCTGCGTCTCTGCACAAATACCTGGTTGATATCGGAAAGATTGTCCTGCTGACAACTGAAGAAGAAGTTATGCTTACCAGAAAGATCAGATCAGGAGATAACGATGCGCTGGAAAGACTGATCAAAACGAATCTCCGGTTTGTTGTTTCTGTAGCGAAGAAATACCAGCATCGAGGTATGAGTATGGGTGATCTGATTAATGAAGGAAACCTGGGACTCATTAAGGCGGCTAAGAAATTTGACGAAACGAAAGGATTTAAGTTTATATCCTTTGCCGTGTGGTGGATCAGGCAATCCATATTGCTTGCCCTCGCTGAGCAGACCAGAACGATCCGTCTCCCCCTGAACATTGTTTCCAGCATCACTAAAATTAATAATGCTATGGGAGCGCTGGAGCAACAATATGAACGTTTGCCAACAAATGAAGAACTGGCACTGGAGGTAAAACTGAAAGAGGAGCGAGTCGCAGAATATCAGCAAAGAGCCAAACTGTCTTTTTCTCTTGATGCAGTTATGGGTAAAGAATCTCATCACACATTGCACGATGTCATTTCAGACAGTGGGGCTGCAGCCGATCATTTATTATTACCAGCTTCGAGACTGGAGGATATCAATCAGATTTTAAAAAAAATCCCTAAACGGGAAGCTAATATTATCAGACTCTGTTTTGGAATCGGAATCAAGGAACCCTTGTCTCTGCAGGAGCTGTCAGTAATCTATGGTTTGAGTAAAGAGAGAATCCGGCAGATTAAAGATAGTGGATTAAATAAACTCAGGTCCATAAACAGAATAAACACTATCCATAAAGCAACCAATAAATAACAAATAATGTATAACGATTCAATTAGGTATTGCAGTGATCTGCAACAGATTAATGGCGTAGTAGTCATTTTGAAAGACGGGGAGGATTTGTCTATAGACCTCCTGAATTCCAACTTTCTGGCATTAGAATATCTCAGGTTAAAAAAACGCACAGATAAAGCACTGACACAATCGGTTCAGGCAGCCGATCAGTATATTAAAGATCATGTGATTTGTGTGAACAATATGCTCATCGCTATTTATGAGTTATCAATCCTCGTTAACGGAAAGACGACCGGGATGAGTAAGCAGGAAAAAATTAAAAAGGATAATTACGAGGCGCTACGGGTCTGGATAAATCAGTTAAGATTATTTTACGACAAGAAAGGAAAATAGACGCTACAATTGATTATTAGGAATCCACAAATTTAAATCGCGTAGTATTAATCTATATACTGATAAATACTACGCGTTAATAATTATACGAATGCAGGGACTGCACTATTGGGATCATTTCCCTGAATTTGATTTTTACGCACCTGATAAACTTCGGTGGGATGCCTGATATAACCATCTCTGATGCCTTTAATAGAGTCGTACAGCAAATATCCGCCCAGACATGCCTCCTGAAAGCCAATTACAGGATGTTTATATATGTTCTTAATTCCTTTCTGAAAAATATATGCACCGGCTATAATAGACAGCAGGCTTTTGCCGATATTTAAATTGTCCGGATCAAGGTTATCAAGCAGCTTTTTTCCGGCAATAATGGTTAAATTATGTGTGATCTTACTTAACATGTGCTTTTCTATTTGATTTTCTATTTCAACACATTTCAGCGTTTCTTTGTTTGCCGGAATACTGATAAATTCATAACCCGCTAGTAATCATTAATGAAAAGAAACACCTGCATTTTCTTTATCGATCTCAATCTTATTTTTTATATTTTTTCTGCCTGTATACAGTATAAGCAATGCAAAAATTGAAGTTGATGCCATAATCGCTACCATAGGAACAGATGAGCGTGTATCGAACATACTCACTAAAACTGACGCCAGGGCACCAAGTCCCATTTGTACTGCACCCATTAATGCAGATGCACTGCCGGCATTTTTACTAAAAGGAGCAAGAGATAACGCAGAGGCATTCGGACTTGCAAAACCGAGACAACTCAGGAAAATAAATAATAAGGCAATAGTTTCAGGAAGACCAAACCAGCCATTTATACTGCCTGTAAGAAATACAATGCCAGTAATGGACTGACAAATTAAAGAAGCGAAAATTAACTGTTCACTGCTGAACCTGCGTAACATTAAAGTGTTGACCTGACTTGCACCTATTAATCCGATCGACAGAAAAGCAAATATCCATCCGTAAGTTTCTTCTTTTACAGCGAAGATATCCATGAACAGGAGTGGGGATCCTGCGACATAAGCAAATAGTCCGGAGAAAGCGATGGCACCAGTAAAAGCATAAGTATAAAACTGTGGCTCTTTAAGCACAGATATGAAATTTATAAGAATAGGTTTTGGTTTCAGAGACAGGGTTTTATCAGGCTGATAACTTTCCGGTAAACCAAATATGCTGGCAAACAAATTCACCGCACCAAGCAGCATTAAAATGATGAAGACGGAATGCCATCCAAATGCTGTAGTAACGTATCCGCCGACAGTTGGAGCAATCATTGGTGAAACACCAACAACCAACATGAGCAGGGCAAATACTTTAGCATTATCCTTGACAGGAAAAAGATCGCGAACCATTGCAATTGATGCTACTGCGGCTGCACAGCTACCAACCGCTTGTACGCACCTGAGCATAATCAGCCATTCAATACTATTTGCAAATGCGCAGCCAAGTGATGCTAAAATGTAAACCGATAAACCAATGTATAATGGCTTTTTTCTACCGAAACGGTCCAATAGCGGACCGTATAATAACTGCCCTATAGATATACCGATAAAAAATCCCGATAAAGAAAGTGATACTTTAGCTACGGTCGTATGTAAGTCTTTAGCAATAGCAGGGAAACCAGGCAGGTACATATCTATAGAAAATGGGCCAAGTGCTGTCAGTGAGCCAAGTAAAAGTATAAGAAAGAAATATTTAGTTTTCGTCATGTTTAAAATCGAATATTAATCGGGCCTGAAATGATATTAAATAGCAGTGATTTTGTCTAAAACCATTTTAATTGCCTTATCCACAACCATATTTGGCTCTTTACTAAATTGAAAGTTTACTCTGCTTGCCAGTATTGCATTTACAGAAAGTGCTTTATGACCAAGAATTTTAGCTAAGGCATAGATCCCGGCGGTTTCCATTTCCAGGTTGGTGATACGGTTATCCTGATGCTGAAAAGTATTCAGCCTTTGAATAAATGCCGGCACAGCATTTTTTGCGCGAACTTGTCGACCCTGCGGCGCATAAAAGCCCGGAGCAGTCGCGGTAATTCCCTTTTCCATTTCATTACCAATCGTATTCAGCAATCCTTCATCTGCGGCTGTGAGATAAGGATGGACTGCCTGCAAGTCAGAAAAGTGATTTTTAACTGCTTCCAGTATTTCCCTATCCGTTTCCGGATTATCCTGTACATAATAATGCATTAAAGCATCGAGACCTAAACCATAAGTTGAAGCCAATATTGTTCCCATAGGCAGGTCGGGCTGCACAGCGCCGGAAGTTCCTATCCTGATAATAGCTAAGGAGCACAGTTCTTTTTTTACGGTACGGGAATCAAAATCTATATTTACGAGCGCATCCAGCTCGTTCAGCACGATATCAATATTATCTGTACCAATGCCTGTAGAAATAACTGTGATACGCTTATTTCCGATATAACCTGTCTGCGTCAGGAATTCCCGCTTACCTTTTTTTAGTTCTATGCTATCGAAATGTTTCGTTATTTCCGAAATTCTGTCGGGATCACCAACGGTAATAATGGTATTTGCCACATCTTCCGGTAATAGATTGAGGTGATATATGCTGCCGTCTGGGTTGATCACCAAATCAGCTTCTGATAATTTTTGCATGGTAAATAATTAATATGATAAAACAATACTGCGTTATACAGTATAAAGGTATTTTAATTTAAGACCTTCCTGCTTTTCGATACGCAGGAGGACTTTGTTTAACTGCGATTTACGAACCTCAAATTTGATCACACAGTTGTTATCAAACTGTTGCTCGACGATATTCAAATCCTCTTCTTTAACTAAGCGCATCACGTCATTCATCATCAGATATTCAAAACTGACTTCATAAATGTCATTTACACTTCGCGATACAATCCTGGCT
Organism: Pedobacter sp. MR2016-24; assembly: GCF_026239655.1. Classification (GTDB taxonomy): domain Bacteria; phylum Bacteroidota; class Bacteroidia; order Sphingobacteriales; family Sphingobacteriaceae; genus Pedobacter. Next base: position 250,317 of record NZ_JAPIVO010000003.1, read on the forward strand.
TGTTTGATGGCCTCGGCCGTGGCAGTTTTATATGCGTTAATCAATCCCGGGACTCCAAGTAGCGTACCACCAAAATGGCGTACAACAATAACCAGAACATTCGTCAGATCGGCTGATAATAGGGTATTCAGAATTGGTCTGCCAGCAGTTCCCGATGGTTCACCATCATCATTTACTCTAAAGACATTTCTGTCGGGACTAAGCCGGTACGCATAACAGAAATGATTTGCTTTCGTATGTTCTGCACGCAGTTTAACCAGATGTGCTTTTACTTCATTCTCATCTGAAAGCGGATAGGCAAAGGCCATAAACTTGCTTCCTTTATCTCTGAAAAGTCCCTCTGCAGGTGCTTCAATAGTTTTATAAGTATCGTCGAATAACATAAATCAGGATAATGTGATCAGGATAATGGCGAGGAGGGCCATGCCAATGCCTAAATAATTAAGCTTGCTTATTTTTTCTTTAAAAAGGATGATACCAATAAGTGTGCCTACAACAATTACTCCCATATTCATTGCGGCAAACACGGTTGAAGGATGATCTGCCATTGCACGATGCGCCTTCATATAAAATATGATATTACCAAAATTGAAAAGCCCCAATATACTCCCGCAAAGAAAATTGACTAGTTCCACCTTCTGCTTTCTGATCAATATAGTGTAGAGGATGACAAACAGGGAGACGATAAAAGAGATGCAAAATATCTCAATAAGTGCTGTAGTGTAGGGAACAACTATGTTTGTGGCGAGTTTCTTAAACATTACATCAATCACTCCGAATCCTACAAATACCATTGCCGGAAACAGATAATTAGCGCGTTCACTTTTCACTTCTGACTTCCGGACCAGCGTCAGAATAATAGCCGTAAATCCAATAAGCAGCCCAGCAATTTTTAATCCATTAAATTTATCCCCAAACAAATATAAAGAAGCGATAATCGGAATGAAAAGAGATAAGCGCTGAGCAATATCTGTTTTTACAATACCTATATTACGAACAGACTTCGCCAGAATTAAAAACAACAGGGGCAGTAACACGCCCAAAGAAACCTGGAGTAAAGACGGCTTAAGAAAAACTGTATTGAGCTCGGGTTTAAAAAAAATAAAACCGAGAATTATGGCGACCAGGTAGTTCCATAAAACGGCCTGAAGCACGTTGATTTTGTAACGCCTGGCGAGCTTTAGCAGTACTGCAACCGTTACACTGCAGCTTACACTCAATAATATATAGATCATTCGTTTACCCTGTTTTGATATAAGGTCAGTTTATCTTTATCAACTGTTGTGATATCAGTTATTTTTCCGTTAATCTGAGGGGCAAATATACCATTATCCCAGCTGGCAGATGATGTAAATACCCTTGCCTCGTCCCATAATCCTGAAGCTATAAACTGGTTGAGAATATGTGCACCACCTTCAATAATGACAGATTGTATATCCATCAGGTAAAGCTGATAAGCGATTTTCTGTGGCAGATAGTATTGCATATCTTCCATAGAAACGTAATGAATATTATTTATCACATCAGTTTTTACCTCATTAAAAATAATCGTCCTGGCTGCATCGTTATAAAGCAGGCTACTGGTATCTACTTCAAGATTCCGGTCTATTAAAAGTCGTACCGGATTTTTACCAGGCCATTCCCTGGCACTCAGTTGCGGGTTGTCAATCATCGCAGTATATTTTCCCACCAGGACGGCATCTTCCTCTGTACGCCATTTGTGCACAAGTTTTTTTGCCAGGGGTCCACTGATCCATTGCTGCACCGTGTTTTTGGCAGCAAAATATCCGTTTGCTGTTGCAGCCCACTTAAGGATGATATAAGGTCTCTGTTGTGTAACGCGTGTGAAAAATCGACGGTTTACATATCTGCACTCTTTCTCCAGCACGCCAGAAATCACTTCGATACCAGCATCCCCTAAGCGTTCAATGCCTTTACCATTTACATCTTCAAAAGGATCTCTCGTTCCAATCACCACTTTTTTTACCTGATGTCTGATCAATAGGTCAGCGCAGGGCGGGGTCTTTCCAAAATGGGCACAGGGTTCCAGACTTACATATACAGTAGCTTCTTTCAACAATACGGGAGCCTGATCACCAAATTGCTTCAGAACTGCATTGATTGCATTCACCTCAGCATGGGCATGTCCATATTTTTCATGGTACCCTTCGCCTATAATTTTGCCGCCACTTACAATAACGCAGCCTACTAAAGGATTGGGGCTAACGCTACCATTGCCCATTTCGGCAAGTTCGATACAGCGCTTCATGTATAATTCATCACTCATTGCAACAAAAGTACCTGCAATTTACGAGATGTTGAAATATTTAAACCATAGAGATGCCACATTATTACTTAATTTGCAGCTGATGAATATTAAAGAGTTAGAAGAGTACTTTATTGAACAGGCGAGGTCACTGTACGATACCGAGGAAGCAAGATCTTTATTTTATATAATTACAGAACAGCAAGAGGGATGGGGAAGGAGTTATATATTGATGAACAGCACAAAAGAAGTTGATGTAAATCAGTCGAATAAATATAAAGACATACTCTCCGAATTGAAAACCGGAAAACCGCTACAGTATATCTTCGCAGAAACTATTTTCTATGGTTTGAAATTTAATGTTGGTCCCGCTGTTTTAATTCCAAGACCCGAGACGGAAGAATTGGTGGACTGGATATTGCAGACAGTAAAAGTTGATGCGCAGAAACCGGATAAAATACTTGATATTGGCACAGGCAGTGGTTGTATAGCGATTTCTTTAAAAAAGCATTTGGAAAAGACTGAGGTATCAGCTTTAGATGTTTCTGCTGATGCACTGATTGTAGCGCAAAAAAATGCAGCATTAAATGAGGTGACCATCAACTTTATCAATCAAGATATTCTTCATTATAATGCCGATGAGAATTATGATCTCATAGTCAGTAATCCACCTTACATTAAAGAAGAGGAGAAAGCAGCCATGCATCAGAATGTTCTGGATTATGAACCACATCTGGCACTGTTTGTCACCAATGAGCGACCATTGCTCTTTTATGAAGCCATAGCTGACTTTGCAAACAGGAATCTGCGGAAAGGCGGAACTTTGTTTTTCGAAATCAATGAGTACCTGGGACAAGAGACTGCAGCAATGCTCAAAACTAAAGGCTTCCGTAGTATTATCCTTAGAAAAGACATGCAGGGAAAAGACAGAATGATATGTTGCTCTTTGTAGCCGCTAGCTACGGGAGTGAAACTGTTTAATAATACCCTGCAGATATCCTCTGTCCAGATGCGTATAAATCTCTGTCGTGGTGATGCTGGAATGCCCTAACATCTCCTGAACAGCACGTAAGTCTGCACCACCTTCAATCAGGTGCGTTGCAAAAGAGTGCCTGAAGGTATGCGGGCTTATCGTTTTATTTAGGCCAGCCTGATCCGCCAGTGCTTTGATCATGGTAAAAACGGATATACGGGAGAGGAGGGTTCCCAATCTGTTTAAAAATACGAAATCTTCATTTCCTTTTTTAATTTTCAAATGAACTCTTACTTCGGTGAGATAAATCGTTATCAATTTCAGTGCGGTCTGTCCGATTGGTATAATCCGCTCTTTATTTCCTTTTCCAATCACTTTGATATATTCAGATTGTATATTCAGATCGGAGATTTTTAAAGTAATTAATTCAGAGACCCTTAATCCGCAACCATACAAAACTTCCAGCATGGCCTTATTTCGCATTCCTTCAGGTTTTGATGCATCTATTGCAGCGATGAGATCATTGATCTCACCGTAACTCAGTACATCCGGTAGCTTCCGGTTATGCTTTGGTGATTCCAGCATTGCCGAAGGATCCTCTTTAATCAGGTTCTCCAGTATCAGGTAATTAAAAAAAGCTTTAATTCCTGAGATCACTCTGGCCTGGGTGTTCGCCAACATACCCAAATCATTTAACCAGGATACAAAATGCTGTAAGCCGGCATGGTCTATCTCTGTTATACTGGTCTGCTTTTCAAACTGTTCGTAATATTGCACGAGTTTATTTACATCATTGACGTAAGCTGCAACGGAGTTCTCTGAAAGTCCGCGTTCGAGTTTCAGATGAGTGGTAAATTCTTTGAGGTAGCTGTATTTAATCACAAAAATTTTATAGTGTAAATTTTAAACTATATGTTTGAAACGATGAAGATACAAATTATTAATGGGCCCAATTTAAATCTGTTAGGCACGCGTGAACCTGGCGTATATGGAAATATGAGCTTTGAAGATTATTTAGTGCAGTTAAAAGCGAAATTTCCTGAAGTTGAAATCAATTATTATCAAAGTAATGTTGAAGGAGAACTGATCAATAAGTTGCATGAAACCGGTTTTTCATTTGATGGTATTGTGCTCAATGGTGGGGCTTATACACATACATCAGTCGCTATTGCGGATGCAATAGCAGCGATCAATACACCTGTAGTTGAAGTACATATATCAAATATATATGCCAGAGAAGAGTTTCGCCATGTATCTATGACCGGAAAAAATTGCCGTGGGGTAATTACCGGTTTAGGAATGGATGGATACAGACTGGCGTTGGAGCACCTGATTAAAATTTAAGCCGGCTAAAGTGCTTTATTCCTTTTATAAAAAATCCCCAGACAACGCTGGAGTGATAGACTCCGGTGTGTTTGGTATAAGACAATTGTTTCCCGCTTCGTTTTGAAGCTGTTTTGCTGAGCGATTTAACGAATTGAAAATGTGCCTTGTTGACTGCGGAAGCAAATTTAAATTCCCCTTTTACGGCAAATTGAATCAGTGCCACCAGATCAATACACATCCTGACCGATATCCCAATAAATGCTTCAAAGAAGGGAAGGTTCTTTTGCATAATCATCAAATTATTCCTGAAATTTAGAAATACTTTATAAGGATTTTTCGCATCTAAAGTTCCTCCGCCAACGTGATATACTTCAGCGTCAGGGCAGTACATTACTTTATAACCCTCATTCTTTAATCTCCAGCAAAGATCAATTTCTTCCATATGCGCAAAAAGATCGGGATCCAGACCACCTGTTTTTTTCCATATTATACTCTTGATAAAAAATGCAGCCCCACTTGCCCAGAATACTTCCCTGACGTCGTTATACTGTCCAAGATCACTTTCAATGATATCGAATATGCGACCACGGCAAAAAGGAAATGCATTGATATCCAGAAAACCACCTGCAGCACCTGCGTACTCAAACTTTGATTTATCCAATTGCCATTTTATCTTAGGCTGTGCAGCGGCAATCATTTCATCAGCTTCCATGAGTGTGATGACAGGGGAAATCCAATTTTCAGGAACTTCTACATCCGAGTTCAGCAAAATATAGTAACTTGCAGTTACCTGATCTAATATGCGGTTATAACCTTCGGCAAATCCATAATTACGGTCATTTTCTATAACGGTAATTTGAGGAAAGTTCTGTCTCACAAATTCTACCGAATCGTCGGTAGATGCATTGTCACCCACAATTACCTGAAGATTAGGATATTTTGATTTAAGCACACCAGGTAAAAATCGTGATAGTAAGTCCTTACCATTCCAGTTAAGTATCACTACAGCTACACTTGGATCTGACATTATTCTAATAATTGTTTTTAAGTTTCTGTAAAAAAAAGCGTCTGTAATCAAAAAAACACTTTTTTTATCTTTATTTTGCCGAATTGAGAATGCAAACATAAATTAACCAATGCACAGTTCAGCTATATTTCCACTTTTTTATCTTCCGCCAGTTAGTTATTTTTCCGCTTTAAAAGATCATGATTTTGATTTTCTGATAGAAAGAGAAGAGCATTTCCCCAAGCAGACCTACCGTAACCGGGCAAGAATCTATTCTCCTAACGGTCCGCTCGATCTTTTTATCCCGGTAGTAAAAGGATCTAAATTTCATACGAAAATCAAAGATGTAAAAATCAGCTATGATTTTAAGTGGCAAAGACTGCACTGGCTGAGTCTCGAAAGCTGTTATCGCAATTCCGCTTATTTTGAATATTATGAAGATGAGCTTACACCATTTTACGAAAAGAAATTCGACTATTTGTTCGATTACAATCTGGAGCTATTACAATGGCTATTTAAACAACTAAAAAGGAAAGAAGAATTGAGATTTACCGCTGAATATGTGAAGGATCCGGATCCGGGATCTGATTTCAGGGACAAACTTCATTTTAAGAATCCGGAATATACTGTTCCTGCCAAACCTTATTATCAGGTTTTTGAAGAGCGCATAGGATTTCTCCCAAACATGAGCATCGTAGATCTGTTGTTCAACCAGGGCCCGCAGGCAAAAAATTACTTGTAGTGCCCGTTGCGGTTATGGACAAAAAAATAAAATCTAAGAAGAAGAAGAAAAATTACGCTTTAGCAAAAGCCGGAGCCAGTCCGGGTTCCATTTATATTGATGAGAATGCGCTCCAACCGAAAATTAAACTTCACATCTACAATACAGATAGCTATGAGCTCAAATCATTAGACAACATCAGTAATTTGCTCGAGAGAGTCAGTAATCATCATTTTAATTATTGGGTTGAGATTAAGGGATTTAGGTCTGCTCAGCTATTTGAAATATTGAACAGGGACTTTCAGATTAACCGCCTTGTCCTGGAAGATATTACCCAGACCTATCAACGTCCGAAGATGGATGAATATGATAACTATGTATTTGCTGTCAGCAGAATGCTGTTTATGGACAGTGATAATCATCTCGAGAATACACAGCTATCATTTATATTGATGGAAAATATAGTCTTTACCTTTCAGGATACTTACCAGGATTGTCTGCAGCCGGTGAGGACAAGACTAAAAGGAGGCAAGGGGAATATCAGGCTGCTCGGCAGTAGTTATATGATGTATGCGCTGATGGATATCATTGTTGATACTTACTTTGATATTTTAAGTAAATGGAGTGAAGATCTTGACCTGATAGAGGACAGGTTACTGGATAAGCCTGAAAAGTCAATTATGTTTGATACCCAGCTGATTAAACGTAACCTCATCAATATCAGACGTGTGGCCTGGCCCGAACGGGATAAATTGAATGATATGTTAAGAAGCGACAGTCTGCTCATTACAGAACAGACTAAACTTTATATCCGCGATGCCTATGACCATTGTATCCAGATCATTGATCTGGTGGAATCATTAAAAGAAATATCTGCCAGTAATATAGATATGTACTTATCCATCATGAGCAACAGGATGAACGAAATCATGAAAGTGCTCACGATTATTTCCTCTATATTTATACCACTTACTTTCATTGCCGGTATTTACGGAATGAATTTCGCCAAACAGGATCCTATCACCGGAAAATTGATGCCAGATAATATGCCCGAGTTATATCAGGCGCATGGTTATTTATATACCATGATCATTATGTTTATCATTGCCCTTGTCCAAATGGTCTATTTTTGGAGAAAAGGTTGGTTTAAGTAGATTTTACGGGGTAAAAAGCAAAATATGCTTACCTTTAGCGTAACATGCAATCCTACGAACTTGACAAATCAGACGTTTCCAAAATTAAATCAGCGCTCAACAGCAGTGATATTCAGTTAGCTCTTATACTGGATGAATACCATGCGTCGGAAATTGCTATATTATTTGAAAGTCTGACTAAAGAAGACAGACAGCGGATTATCAATTTGCTTCCTGTCGAAATCGCATCTGAAATTATTTCGGAGATGCATGAGGAGGCACACCCCGAAGAACTGCTCTTGCAGCTACATCCCGATAAACGTACAGAAATTGTAGAAGAGCTCGACTATGATGATGCTACTGATATTATCTCACAGCTGGATGAGCATGAGCAGAAGGAAATTTTAAGTGACCTGAGTGAAGATGATGCATCCAGCATCAGAAATCTTCTCCGCTACGATGAGGACACGGCGGGTGGTCTGATGAATACTGAGTTTATCAGGATACATTTACATCTGACAAAAAAAGATGCTATCGATGAAATCATCAGGCAGAGTGAGGAGATTGAAGAGTTCTATACTATCTTCGTTATAGACGACCATAACGTTTTTCACGGAATCGTCTCTTTAAAAGATATTATCAAGGCTAAGGGAAATGTTCAGATTACTGAACTGGTAAAAACAGATGTAGCCTGGGTAAGTCCGAACACTGATCAGGAAGAAGTAGCAAGACTAATTTCTCAGTATAATATTACCAGTATTCCTGTTCTCGACGAGAATATGAAATTGCTGGGCAGGGTTACCTTTGATGATGTGATCGATGTGCTGGAAGACGAAAATACGGAAGATATTTTAAAAATTTCCGGCGTATCTGAGGATGAAGAACTTAGTGGTAACTGGATTGAAGCGGTAAAGTCGAGGTTGCCATGGCTTATCCTTAATCTGGGTACAGCTTTTCTGGCCTCTGCGGTAGTGAGGTACTACGAACCTACTATGCATAAAATTGTAGTACTTTCTGCTTATATGGTCATTATTGCCGGGATGGGCGGGAATGCGGCGACGCAGGCATTGGCAGTAACCGTACGTCGTATCTCTTTGTACGACCTTACAGATAATCAGGCATACAGAACTGTACTGAAAGAATTCACCGTTGGATTGATTAACGGAGCTGTTACAGGGTTAATTGTGCTGATCTTTTCGATATTTTTTGATAAAAACTTAATGCTTGGAGTTGTCATTTTTCTTGCAATGACAGGAAATCTGCTGATAGCGGGGATAACAGGAGCAGGGATACCATTGATTTTAAAACGGGTGGGGATTGATCCGGCGATTGCTTCGTCTATCATTATTACGACGTTCACGGATGTTTTCGGTTTCCTCTTTTTACTGGGACTGGCGAGTAAACTCTTGTTGTAGTGCTTGTCTGTATTCATTAACAAAGAAGGCTTCTGAAAATCAGAAGCCTTCTTTGTTAAAATAGTTTTTTTATATCGCGGTTACTCTAACTTCAATATTACCCCGGGTAGCTTTAGAATAAGGACAGGCTTTGTGTGCCTTATCTGCCATTACCTGCGCTTCTTCCTGACTTATTCCAGGAATATGGACATCCAGTTCAGCAGATAATACATAAGCGTTACCATCCTGGTTAAAGGACACCTGAACGTCTACTGTTGCTTCACTCGTATCTACACCAGCAGTTTTACCTACAGATCCCAATGCACCTAAATAACAAGGTCCCCATGCTGCTGCAAATAATTGCTCAGGATTTGTACCGCCACCCTGACCACCCATTTCCTTAGGGGTTCTGATATCAAATTCAATAGTATTATCACTCGACTTAATATGTCCGTCACGACCTCCTTTTGCTGTAACTACAGCTGTATATAGCTTTTCCATTATAATTTTATTATATCAGTACAACACAAAAAACCGCTTAAAGTTTTACAATTTAATCTTCTCACACAGTTTGAAGATGTCATAGGCCACCTTTTGGATCAAGTCAAATTGCTCGATGATGAGGAGTTCATCGGAATTGAGCTGCCTGTTGTTATCCGCACTTTTAATCAGCGGAACATTACTGATTTCCCCATTATTTTTAACCAGGTACTGCGAGGATAAATTAAGGAGATAGATGGTATTGTTCATCACCGGCTTTAAATCTTCCAGATTGGAAACCACGAATGAGTGTTCTTTGTTGTAAAGTGATAAGGTGGCTATGTAGGATGATAACAAGTGATTTAACGCAGTAAACTGATGCATCTCCTTCATCAGTACCTGTTTGCTTTTTGGTTCTGAGAACATTCTCGTAAATAGGGAAGCCAGGTTAGCCGAAGAAACATATACTTCTTTTCTTGCCAGTTTATAACTGGTCATATCGTACTCTTTATTAAAATAAAGAAAAGTTACCTGTTCAAAATAGGCTACGTTAGCAGCCAGTGTTTTTAACATCGCATCCTTCAGGTTCTGGTGTTCCCAGTTAGGAAACAAAGTGTAACTTCCCAGCAACGCAATACCAGATCCAATAAGCGTATCGTAAATCCTTTCACGTGCCACGGACAAACTTCCCATTCCCAGAAAGTCGAATAACACCAGGATATATGGTGTCATAAATAGTACGCTTACTACATAATTTTTACGCTGAAAGCTATAGGCTCCGATCATGCAAAAAAGCAGAATTGCAAATAAGGTATGTCTGTCCTGAATATATACCAGTATTCCCATCCCGATAAAAGCACCAATTACTGTTCCTATCAAACGCTGGTAATTTCGCTCTTTAGTTAAACTAAAGCCTGGTTTCGATATAACCAATACGGTCAGCAAGATCCAGTAGCTATGTGAAGAATCCATAATTCTTGCCACAAGAAATCCAATCAGCATCACTATAGACACTCTCAGCGAATGCCTGAAAGTTGATGAGCTGAAAGTGAGGTTATCGAAAAATAGCTTTTTATCAACGCTTTGTCTGGTAATGAAACGCTCTGTATCAATAGTTCTATTTTTCAGGTTCTTTTTTTCTTTTTTATTGAAATATCCGTTGATGGTTTTAACACGTGAAAGAATATTTTCGATATTAACCTCGATATTTTTCAAGGCAATGATACCCAGCGTATTATATTTTCCATCGGTATTATCCTTTTCCAGCGCTAAAATTTCCTTTTTAAGGCGGTCTACATCCTCAATCAAATAAGTCGGTGGGCGAGGGGTCCATCCTGTTTTTAAAGCGAAGGCAATCTCATCCAGTTCAGTTGCAATCCTGTTGATCACCAGTTCGTATCGAGATAATATGCCTACACTATCAAACTGATCATGAAGATGCTGATAATTATAATATGTAGACATTACCTGTTCATAAAGATCAACCATATCTACAAATACCAATAATAAAAATCTGCCTTCCGGCGTAGATTCCCTTACAATTTCCCGTGTTCTGAATAACAGTTCACGCACAGCATCCTGCTTTTCATGCACCTGAACCTGCAGTTGCAGCAGTTCAGCATAATTATCATCATAGTTTACATTCTGGTGGTAAAATTTAGCTTTCGACCTTAAAAATTCACTCACTTCATGTACAGATTCGCTTAGCGTTTGCTGCACGATACGGTATGGTCTCAATGTATAGAAGAAAAAGCTGAGAAAAGCGTACCAGATACTGCCAATAAAAATCAGTCCCGAATAAATCAACACGTCATTCCAGGGCCTTATATCATCTATACTCAATACCATTACCAGCAAGGTTGCTGTTCCGATAGCTGCGGCGCGGGTACCATAGAGAAATAGCATAGAAAATAAAAAACTGCAGATGACGAGAAGAATCCCTACAAAATACTGGCTTTTATTAGTTAAGCCGACTACTACTGAAAGAACTGTGATGAGTGCTGTAGTTAACAGCATCGCATTTCTACGGTGCACAGCAGGGCCTGGTGTATCCACAACACTCACACATAATGCGCCAAGTGAAAGCGTCATGCCGAACTTCAGCAATCCGAATTGCGCTAAAATCAAAGAAGGAAACAAAACACCAACCGTTATACGTAATCCGTCTGCAAAGTAAGTGCTTAATAAAAAATCCTGAATGCTTCTGATCGGGCGGTTTAACATGTATAATTTATTTTCATTCGTATCGACAACAGATCTTTCTTTGCCATAACAATAATCTGACCGGAAATCTAAGTATTCATTGAATTTATGCAGGAAATATCAGCGATAAACCATCAGGAATGATATTTTTTCAAACTGGCAGAACAGACAAATATACCTGCTACCGTTAAGCCTGCTGCAAGCAAATAAGGGGCAGCCGGAAAGTAAATGCCATGATTTTTATCCGTAAACCAGGCAAATAGATTAGTCATTACTAAAGGACCTATAATGGCAGCAGCGCTCATCAGGCCTGCGATTACACCCTGAATTTCTCCCTGTGAATTTGCTTCGACATTATTTGAAATGATCCCCTGCATTGCCGGGCCAAATATGCCGGCGAGTCCGTATGGCAGCATAAATACAAACATCATCCAGCCCTCAGAAGCGAAGGCAAAAAGCAGGAAACCGATTACATATAAAACCAGTCCATAGTAAACTGCTTTGACCTGACCGATTTTAGGAATAATTACTCTGATCAGACCTCCCTGAACGATTCCCACAACGATGCCGACAAAACTAAGTGAATAACCTACCCATGCTTCACTCCAACGAAACTTTTCCATCGTATAATAGGTCCAGGTGGATTGTACAGCATGGCTTGCAATGTATAAAAGCAGCATCGTAGAAAGTAAGCCAATCAAGGCCGGGAATTTTCTGATGCGCAGGAGGGAGCCTACCGGATTGGCGCGCTTCCATTCAAAAGAGCGCCTGTTTTCTTTGGCCAGAGACTCGGGTAAAATGAAATAACCATATAACCAGTTCAGCAATGCCAGGCCTGCAGAAATTATAAATGGAATCCTTAATCCATAATGGCTAAATAAACCGCCAATGACCGGGCCTACAATAAAGCCAATGCCAAATGCTGCACCGACCAAACCAAAGTTCTGAGCGCGTTTTTCAGGCTCGCTCACGTCAGCAATATATGCCTGTGCGGTTGTGAAACTTGCACCTGTAACTCCTGCAACAATACGGCCTATAAACAACCAGAAAATACTTGGCGCAAAAGCCAGAAATATATAATCGACACCAAGTCCGAATAGAGATGCTAATAGAACCGGTCTGCGACCAAATTTATCACTCAGTCCGCCGAGCACCGGTGCACTGATAAACTGCATTACAGAATATGAAATCGTTAACCAGCCACCGTAAACTGCGGCCAAACTTAAACCGCCACCTGTAAGTTCCTCAATTAATTTTGGGAGAACCGGAATGATAATACCAAAGCCTGTAAAATCTATTAAAAGTGTGATGAAGATAAAACCGATTGCGGATTTTTTCTGAGAAGCCATAATTATATTTGATAAGTAAATCTAACTTTATTTTCACTAATCAAAAAGCATATCTGCTATTAAATCATATTAATATAATTAGCAACAACGGCTTCGATCCATTATGATGAAACACCTGGTAGTATGATTTGAAGGTCTATAAAGATAAATAAATAATACAACATAATTAATATTATGTTAAGTACGTTATTGTATACCCTCTTCTTTGGAGGTTATTCTTTGGTTTTTCCCTATGTACTAAAATTCGTCCAGCTGAGCTTTAAATTCCTGAACTTTATCAAATCTGTTTTTCCTGGTATAGATTTCTATTAAAAGATTGATGGTTGCCTTATCCTTCGGTTTTACCTGGTGTGCCTGTAATAATATGATTTCAGCACGGTTTAAAGATGATGAGAATTTGGCTGCATCACGTGCATCTGCATTCAAGGCCTGATTACCAAGATTTACGTATACTAATCCCAGCTGATATAATGCATCAAAATAATTCTTGTCAAGCGTAAGCGATTTGTTATAAGCTAGTTCTGCGGTACCCAGATTCGCGTTTTGCTGGTGCAGATAACCGTACAAATAATACAGCAACTTACTTCTGGTATCTACTTTCAGTGTGCTCTCAATAATTTGTCTAGCTTCCGTATACTTTCCGTTATCTAGCAACATATTGATATAATCATTGTTTAACATGGTATTATAGGGATTTAACGCAATACCCTCCTGTACAATCTTCAGTGCTGCTTCTTTATCCAGTTTACCTACATAAATATTTTCCATACGTTGAAAGATCACAGGATTTCTGGCTCCGTTCTCCTTTGCACGTTTATAATAAGTCAAAGCTTCATCATCTCTTTTCAGACCTTGTGCACTTAAAGCTGTGTTGATAGCTAATGTGGTATCTTTTGGAAAAAAATCACTAACCTGTTTCAAATAATTATAGGCTGCTTCAAAATCTTTAGCTTCATATGCAGAATTTCCCTTCTGCTGTTTTTTAATATTTATATTATAATTAGAAGCTGCAATTAAACCTGAGTTGTCTTCAAATTTATCAAATCTTTTTGCTGAGTCTATCGCATTTAATGCAAGGTCAAAATACTTATCAGCATTAGATTCATTTGGATCCATAATCGCTATATAAGAACTTAAGTATGATTTGATAGCCCATGTTTCCGGCCATTTTCTGGTCTTTTTATCCTTTTCTGCAGATTCGCTGGCTTTGATCCCCTCTCCCAGAATTGCCATCTGCGTGTTTTGATCTTTTTTATTTGCAATGGCCATCTGAAGTTTACCGACGCTATTTCGGGCAATCTGCAATTGTGTGATTTGCGAATAAGCAGACTGTACGTTCATGATTACACAAAGAGCAGCGGGCAAAATATATTTCTTATCTATCATATTTCAGAGGTTAGGCTTTGGTACAAATTTATACAAAAAAAAAGAGGGATAAAAATATCCCTCTTTTAATATCATGATATTAAAGATTATTGTTTAGCAGCATCAAGCAATTTTTTTGTTGCTTCATAATTTACCTTATCATCCTTAAATGCATAGATAATCTTTAGATTTTCCAATGCCGAAGTCATTTTGGGATCTAACTCATATGCTTTTTTGTAATATGGTAATGCCTGATCAATAAATCCGGTCATTTTTGTTGTTATGGCATCAAATTCCTTTTTCTTTTTAGCATCAATTGCATTTCTTTTACCCTGCAAGTCCAGCGCCTGTTTGTAGTAGGTATCTCCCATTGCATACTGGTAAGCAGCATTTTTGCCATCTTTAGCAATTAGTTTAGCCAATAATTCCTGAGATTTCGCGATGTTTCCTTTTTTAATATAAAGGTCAGTCTGCATTCCCACGAAATATGGATTTTCAGGATATTTAGCAATTGCTTCTTCCAGTAAAGCAGTACCAGCAACTGTGTCTTTAACTTTTTCAAAAGTTGTAGAGATCACCTCACTGTATAATGATTCACCATCTTTATAACCTAACTGAATAGCAGATTTGAAATTTCTAACCATTTCAGGATAGTTCTCAATTTGTTTTGCCGTAACACCAGCATTTACAAAATTTGCTGTATCTGTAGGGTTTTTAGCAGTTACCTGATTGAAAAACTCTAAAGCAGATTTATAATCCTTTTTATTGTAAGCAAAGATAGCTCTGTTTCTGGCTGCATTTGATAATGTCAGTTCTGCTTCAGAGATATTCTCTTTTTCAGCCCCTTTAGTATCCAATTCTTTAGCTTTAACAATTGCTTCTTCAGCAATTTTGTCATTAGCTAATGCATTCTGAACATTCAGCGAATCTACAAATGAAATCCTGGAAGCAAATAGTGCTCTGTAAGACCATGCTTCAGGCATAGTTTTAGACTTTTCGTTGGCAATAGCATTATCAGTATTTTTCAATCCTTCTGCTAGAGTTTTTAAAGTCGTTTCTAATGGCTGGGTTTGAGCGCCTGCAAATTTAGCAAGAGCCCAAGCATTCTTCGCTTTGGAAACCTCACCCTTTTGAGCGTTAGCATAGGTGGCAGCACCTAATAATAACATACTTAAAAGTACTTTTTTCATATTGATTTTTGTTTACTTATATTAATTTTTTTCTTCAGTGTCGTCATCTGACTCGTCTTCAGTATCATCATCCGATTCCTCATCCTGTTCTTCGGCTTCTTCGGTAGTTTCGGCAACTGTTCCTTCAGCACCTTCTTCAACTATTCCATCAACGATTAAGTCTTCAGCAACTTCTTCTTCAGGATCGTCTTCATGTTCAATCTTAGCAACAGATGCAATTGCATCATTTCCTTTTAAATTGATCAGTCTAACACCTTGCGTAGCTCTTCCGATTACTCTTAGCTGGCTCAGTACAATTCTGATAACGATACCAGATTTATTGATGATCATCAGGTCATCCGCATCTGTGACGCTCTTTATAGCAATAAGATCTCCGGTCTTTTCAGTGATCGTAATGGTTTTAACACCTTTACCTCCCCTGTTAGTAACGCGGTAATCATCAATGTCAGTACGTTTACCGTAACCTTTTTCTGAAACTACCATTACCGTCGCTGTTGGATCATCAACAGCAATCATGCCAACAACCTCATCCTTATCATGGGCCAGAGTTACCCCTCTCACTCCTGTAGCTGTTCTGCCCATAGGTCTTACAGTAGATTCGTTGAACCTGATTGCACGACCAGAGCGCAGTGCCATTACAATTTCACTCGATCCGCTGGTTAAACTTGCTTCAAGCAACTGATCACCCTCATTGATGTTTATTGCATTGATTCCATTTACCCTTGGTCTTGAGTAAGCTTCAAGAGAAGTTTTCTTAATCGTTCCTTTTTTAGTACACATGATAATATAGTTATTATCAAGGTAATCCTGGTCTTTAAGATTTTTTACTTTAATATAAGCTTTAATTTTCTCTTCTTTAGGAATATTGATGATATTCTGGATTGCTCTACCCTTACTTAGTCTCGAGCCCTCCGGAATTTCATAAACCCTTAACCAGAAGCAACGTCCTGTCTCCGTGAAGAACAACATGTAGTTATGATTGGAAGCAATCAGTAAGTGCTCAATGAAATCTTCATTTCTGGAATCACTTCCTTTTGACCCTTTACCACCCCTTGCCTGTGTACGGTATTCTGTAGCTGGTGTACGTTTGATATATCCTTCATGGGAAATAGTAATCACTACCTCTTCATCTTCAATGAAGTCTTCCATGCTCATATCTTCCGCTGAATGTACGATTTGCGTTCTACGCTCATCGCCATATTTCTCCAGCATCTCAGAAAGCTCATCTTTGATAATCTGCATACGCAGGCTCTCGTCATCCAGAATAGACTGTAAATAAGCGATGGTTTTCATCAACTCATTGTACTCATCTTTGATCTTATCTCTTTCCAGACCTGTCAAACGACGCAATGTCATATCAAGAATCGCACGTGCCTGAATGTCACTCAGGCCAAACTGCTCCATTAAACCAGTTCTTGCTTCTTCCGGAGTATTTGAGCCGCGAATTAATTTAATTACTTCATCCAGGTGATCTAACGCAATTAATAAACCTTCGAGAATATGGGCACGTTTCTGCGCCTCGTTCAGTTCAAATTTGGTACGACGTACAATTACTTCATGTCTGTGCTCAACAAAATACCTGATCAGATCTTTCAGGTTCAGCATTTGCGGACGGCCTTTAACCAAAGCAATGTTGTTTACGCTGAATGAAGTTTGCAGTGCAGTTTGTTTAAACAGGTTATTCAGCACTATAGCAGCATTCGCATCACGTTTGATTTCGTAAACAATACGGATACCATCTTTATTAGACTCATCTTTAATGTTGGAAATACCTTCCAGTTTCTTCTCACCAACCAATTCAGCAGTACGCTCAATCATCATGGCTTTGTTTACCTGGTAAGGAATTTCGGTAACGATAATTGTTTCCCTGTCTTTAACAGTTTCGATTTCCGCTTTAGCACGCATTACGATACGTCCTCTTCCGGTTTCGAAAGCCTCCTGAACACCGTTATATCCATATATTATAGCACCAGTAGGAAAATCTGGTCCTTTAACAAATTTCATCAACTCAGGAATAGTGATTTCGTTATTTTCAATGTAGGCGATGGTTGCACCGATTACTTCCGTAATATTGTGAGGAGGCATATTTGTTGCCATACCTACCGCAATACCTGATGAACCATTGATTAATAAATTCGGAACCTTAGCAGGTAATACTGTCGGCTCCTGCAGGGAATCATCAAAATTCAGCTGGAAGTCTACAGTATCTTTATTGATATCTGCCAGCATGTCTTCAGCAATTTTCTGAAATCTGGCTTCAGTATAACGCATTGCTGCCGGAGAATCTCCATCTATTGAACCGTAGTTACCCTGTCCTTCTACGAGCAGATAGCGTAAACTCCACTCCTGCGCCATCCTTACCATGGTCATGTATACTGATGAGTCACCATGCGGGTGATACTTACCTAATACTTCACCGACGATACGGGCAGACTTTTTATAAGGCTTATTACTGGCAAGCCCTAAATCGAGCATACCGTATAGTACACGTCTGTGCACTGGTTTCAATCCGTCACGTACATCAGGTAATGCCCTTGATACAATAACAGACATCGAATAGTCGATGTAAGCAGACTTCATCTGCTCGTCTATATCAATCTTAATTATTTTGTCGTTATCCTGATTTTCTAAATCTTCTGCCATATAATGTAATGTTCGTTAAAAACGATTTTAATAAGGTAATGTTATAACCTTGCGAATTTACGAAAATATTGCTGTTTTAGGGTATTGTGGAAAAAAATTAAGCCCAGTCTATACCTTTTATCAACTTACTCAGAGATATAGCTTCTAAACTGTTTTCAGCAGGTTTGTGATTATATACCCATTTAGCCATTGGCGGTAAGCTCATTAGTATAGATTCGATCCTTCCATTTGTCTCTAAACCGAACTTTGTACCAGAATCATATACAAGATTAAATTCTGCATAACGGCTTCTTCTGAGCGACTGCCATTCCAGTTCATTTTCGGAATATGCTGTGTCCCTGTTTCTATCTATCAGTTCTGTATAAGCCGGTATAAATGAGTTACCTACAGCAAGTGAAAAGTCAAAAAGCTGATCCCAGTCCAGCCCTGTATTTTCGGGTTTCAAACGATCATAGAAAATACCGCCAACTCCCCTTGTCTCCTCTCGGTGTTTGATGAAAAAGTAGTCATCTGCCTGCTTTTTGAATTTAGGGTAAAAGGACGCGTCAAATTCGTCACATGTATTTTTAAGGATATGGTGGAAATATCTTACATCTGTATCAATTACATAATGAGGAGTTAAATCAATACCGCCTCCAAACCATCTTGTCTGCTCATCCATTTCAAAATACCGGATATTCATATGTATGATAGGTACAAAAGGATTAACGGGATGGATAACGATGGAAACACCACAGGCAAAAAATTCGTCATTTTCTACTTTGAAAGCTTCTTTGATTTTGTCAGGTAATTTGCCATAAACGGCAGAAAAGTTAACACCACCTTTCTCAATCACATTTCCATGCTGAAAAATACGGGTACGTCCGCCACCACCACCTGCTCTTGTCCACAGTTCTTCTTCAAACTTTATATTACCATCTGCTAACTCCAAACTTTGACAAATCTCATCCTGGATCTTTTTGTATGCTGCTACAACTTTATCTTTTAACATCTCTTCCATCATCTGTATCCAAAGTTAGGTTTTATAAAAATAACCTGCTCCGTGATGGAATAATGTTTCTTCAATTTTACACTAAAACAAGAAAGGCCGTCGTGATGACGGCCTTCTGATTCGTTATCCCAACAATCCTACATTGCTGGTGTTTTTGTAGTATCAGGTGG
This sequence comes from Pedobacter sp. MR2016-24, assembly GCF_026239655.1. Classification (GTDB taxonomy): domain Bacteria; phylum Bacteroidota; class Bacteroidia; order Sphingobacteriales; family Sphingobacteriaceae; genus Pedobacter. The sequence goes on from NZ_JAPIVO010000003.1 coordinate 269,526, forward strand.
TGTTGTTTTTGTCGTGTCAGTAGCGGTAGTATCTGCAGGTGTTGTTGTACTTGTGGTATCTACAGTTGTGCTATCTGTTGAATTGGACACATTTTTGGTTGAGTTGCATGCTGTTGCGGCTATCATCAGTGAACCAGCTAACGCAAGACTTAAGATTATCTTTTTCATAGTTTTCTGTTTTGCCCTATAACACATTGAAAGATAACAATGTTTGAATTATATATGTTGGTTTTACCCTTTCAGTGAAAAATGATTATCAGCCTGCACTGTCCTACCGTGTATCAGATTAATCGTAAACTAAGGTCAAGATGATATCTTCGCCTTATAATAACATGGCATTTAAGTAACATTAGTTCGTTAAACCAAACCAGTATCAGACCAATACCAAACCAATGTCTGGTCAATGGCAAACCAATGTGTGACCAATATAACAACTTGTCTTCTCCTGGAATAGCTCTCGTAAACTTACACCTATCACCAAAGAGCCCCGGAACCTAAACCGGGGCTGCTCAAAAAAAAATTAACTAATTATTCCGGGATTATTTTTTCGGCATTAATACACCGTCTATAACATGTGTAACACCGTTATTTGAAACTGCATCTGTAATCGTGATTTTAGCATCATTGACATACCACTGACCGCCTTTATAAGAAAATTTTATTTTTTGTCCCTGCACTGTCGACAGCTCTAAACCATCCTTTAAATCTGCAGCTTTGTAATTTCCTGCTACCACATGGTAAGTCAGTACTCCCGAAAGATCTTTTTTCATCTCTGGTTTCAACAACTTATCTACTGTACCGGCAGGTAATTTATCAAATGCTTCATTTGTAGGTGCGAACACAGTAAATGGTCCCTTACCGCTCAATGTTTCGGCTAAACCTGCCGCTTTAACAGCAGCAACCAATGTGGTATGATCTTTAGACTCTGCTGCATTTTCTACAATATTTTTAGTTGGCACCATTAGCGCTCCGCCAACCATTACACCTTCCTGAGTATTCATTGTGGTGGTATCAGCCATGGTCATGCTTGTATCAGTCATTGTACTATCTGTTGCAGAAGTACTTTTTGAAGAGTTGCAGGCAGATACTAATGCCAGTAGAGACAAACACATTGCCACGTTAAGAAATTGCTTTTTCATAATTGAATTTATTCGTTAGATATAATATTTTGTTGTTGTGGTAACTAACGTAATAATTCAGCGGCCGGTTTTATATCCACCTATCCAATTAAATAAATTTAATTTTTAATCCTGATGCATCTTCAATTTATTCAGCAATTCAGGCGAGATATTTTCTGAATAGGCTCCATAGGCATCAATCAACACTCCTTTGAGATTACCTACAGGCGAGGAAATTGCATAAATTACTGCACTATCTCCCGGATCGGTCATTCCTTCGAAACGATAGAATTCCTCAATCTCAAATTCTTCAGGCATTAACTGCAAATCCAGCGACTTACATACTATACAATCCTCTGCAAGATTAAAATCGTACTCATAACCTCTTTTATCAAGATCTTCTACTGCAGCTGTTAAGGTGTCATATATATACATACAGCAAATTACTTAAATATTACTTTAAGTTTCTGCATATCCTGTTATTTTTCGAATAATCTTTCTGATATTTAAACGGCATGATCGTATCAGAAAAAACATTAAAATGGGCGCTTTGTTTGTATCCGCCCCTGCTCTTCCAAAGAATCCGGGTACGCCGCTTTCACAGGGGATTCAGAGGTGTCGACGTGAAAATTAATAAAAGTTTATTTAATAAAAATTACAACGGATCAATTTTCGGCGGAACGATTTACGCTGCAACAGATCCCTTCTATGCCTTATTATTTGACCAGTTACTCCAGAGGGAAGGCTTTAAGGTTAGAGTGTGGCTGAAAAGTGCAAGTATACAATACCTCAAACCGGGACGTTCTCATCTTTATTTTACGATTAACGTAACTGATGAGATGCTGAATGATGCCATTGAAGCGTTAAATACCACAGGAAAATTTGTGAAGGCATATCCGATGGAAATCGTAAATAAACAGGGAGAAATATGTGCTACAATTATGAATGAGGTGTATGTAAGAAATCTCCATAGTGGCGAAAAAGGCCATGTAGCTTATTAGATCTAATTTTCGCTTTTAACACAACGGGACATGAATATCAGGAAACTAATTTTGCAAGGTGAAGGAACAACGCTTGATTTTAAAAAAACCATTTCCAACAATGAGAAAATAGCAAAGAGTCTGGTTGCTTTTGCCAATAACCGGGGGGGAAGATTATTGATAGGCGTAGCAGATGATGGAAGTATTAAAGGGGTGAAATCGGAGGAAGAAGAAAAATATATGATCATAAAATCTGCACACCAGTTTTGCAAACCGGCAATAGAGCCGGAATTTGAAGAAGTATACGTAGATAGTAAACTTGTTTTGGTAGCAACAATCGCACAAAGTGATACAAAGCCACACTATGCGCTGGATGAAAATAAAAAATGGTGGGCCTATTTTAGGGTGAAAGACAAAAGTATCCTGGCCAGCAAAATTATTGTAGATGTATTAAAAAAAGACAATACGCATACTGGACAGCTGATTACCTATTCTGATCATGAGAAAAAACTAATGCAGTTTTTAGCAGAGGAAGGAAGAATAACGCTGAAACAATTTTGCAAACTAACCAGGTGTTCGCATAAACAGGCACAGAAAATATTGGTCAGCCTCATCCTGGCAGGACTCCTTCGTCCTAACTTATCAGAAAAAGAAGAATATTTTAGCCTCTTAGAGCCTTAAATATTCTACCTTTACGCCCCCATTAAAAAAATCATGTTCAGCTCACTATACACAAAATATAAACCTTACTACGCAGATAATCTCAGACTGGCAATGCCGATAGTGGTTTCGCAACTTGGCCATACGCTGGTACATCTTGCAGACAGTGTAATTGTTGGCCATTTTGCCGGAACCGTACAACTTGCGGCAGTCTCTCTGGTAAATAGTCTTTTCATGCTGGTTCTTGTTTTGGGGCTGGGTGTTTCTTATGGCTTAACGCCACTAATTGCACAGGAAAACGGACGTAAAAACTATGATGAATGCGGTAGACTGCTCTCCAATAGTCTGCTTATTAACATTCTCATGGGAATTGTACTTTACTTGTTTATACACTTCGGTACATTATTAATTATAGACCATATAGGGCAGTCGCCGGATGTTGTTGCCTATGCTAAACCATACCTTTCTTATCTTGGATTATCAATTTTACCATTGATGATCTTCCAGACATTTAAACAGTTTGCCGAAGGTCTGGGCTTTACCAAACAGGCAATGTATATTTCCATATGGGGTAATGCAATCAATATCATAGTCGGTATAATCCTGGTAAAAGGAATGTTTGGCATCACTCCTATGGGCGTTAAAGGTGTTGGAATAAGTACATTGATAGACCGTATGTTAATGGCCACGGTGATGTCTTTCTACGTTTTCAAGTCTGTTAACTTTAAGAAGTACCTGAAAACTTTCAGTTTAACTTTGACAGATAAAGTAAGGAGTATAAAAATCCTGAAAATCGGAACACCCGTGGCATTGCAATACTCTTTCGAAATCAGCGCGTTTAGTGGTGCCGCAATTCTTATCGGTACCATTGGTGCAGTGGAACAGGCATCACACCAGGTAGCGATCAATCTGGCTTCAACGACCTATATGCTGGCAAGCGGGATTGCATCAGCTGCAACCATCAAAACAGGAACTTATCTGGGTAAAAATGACCTGCTGGATTTGAGACGTTCTGCTATAGCGAGTTATCATGTGATTATCGCATTCATGTCTGTTACGGCCATATTTTTTATCTGCGCAAACAATATTCTTCCATTTATCTATACAGAAGATACGGCTGTTGTACAGATTGCTGCACAATTGCTGATTATTGCAGGCTTCTTCCAGCTTTTTGATGGTACTCAGGTGGTAGGTCTTGGTGTATTGAGAGGTATCGGAGATGTAAATGTTCCGACCCTTATCACTTTTATAGCCTATTGGATCATTGGAATACCTCTTGCATACTTATTAGGTATCACCTTAAAACTAGGCGTAAATGGCATCTGGTATGGATTAACATTTGGTTTACTCACCGCCTCAATCCTTTTATTCTTCAGGTTTCAAAAGAAGACAAAGTTTCTAGTTTCCAGTCAGATAGTTTAATTAAAAATTCGCATTCCTGTCAGGAATAAAGTGGTGTTGGGGCTTGAAATTTGTTTTCAAGACAGTTAACCAACCACTCTTGCAATATGAACGCTCTGCCAGGCACATCAACCGAAATGACTCCTATACCATTACCGGAGCGACAAAACAGTTTCGAAACAGAACTAGTACGATCTCTCAAAATCGGACAGGCATCTGCAATTGCGAAACTATATAAGCTTTATGCACCTGCTTTGCTGGGGATCATCTGTAAGGTGATTAAAAACGAAGATGTTGCACAGGATGTACTGCAGGAATCTTTTTTAAAAATATGGAGATCAATTGGTCAGTACGATGCTGCTAAAGGCCGCTTATTTACCTGGATGGCAAGACTAGCAAAAAATACCGCTATAGATCAGTTAAGAAGTCGTGGAGAATTAAACAGTGCAAAAAACGAAAATCTCCAAAACCTTATTATAGAAATTGACCAGACACATCAGATCCTGTATAATCCGGAAATCATTGATATAAAGGCTTTGTTATCTTTCCTGACGCCAATTCAGGTCAAAATCTTAAATCTTGTTTATTTTGAAGGGTATACCCATATTGAGGCAGCCGAAGAATTGGAATTACCAATAGGAACTGTAAAAACAAGAATACGCACAGCCATACTTACATTAAGGACCTTTTTTTAACAGCAAAATCGTTTGATTTTGGTATGAGGTTTGACTAGTGCTCGCTACATATGGCTAGTTCAAACAAATCAATATATAGTGCTTTAGCAGCAAACCTTCTTATTGCCATTACAAAATTCGTTGCGGGAGCATTTAGTAACAGTGCAGCAATGATTTCTGAAGGTATACACTCCATGGTAGATACGGTAAACCAGCTGCTGTTGCTTTTCGGATTAAAAAGGAGTAAAAAACCAGCGGATGCGCTTCGACCATTCGGTTATGGCAAGGAGTTATATTTTTATTCATTTATTGTATCAATCCTGATTTTCGGATTAGGGGGAGGGATTTCAATTTATCAGGGTATTATCCATATTGTAGCGCCCGAGCCATTGGGTGACCCTACCTGGAATTATGTAGTACTTGCAGTATCTGTTATTTTTGAGGGTGCTTCTCTTGTTATTGCCGCAAAAGAGTTTAACCTGGTACGTGGACAAGACAGTTGGTGGACCGCAATTGTTCGCAGTAAAGACCCCTCCAATTTCCTGGTACTTTTTGAAGATGGTGCTGCTGTTTTAGGCTTGATAACAGTTATTATTTGTATGGTTTTCAGCCACCATTACCAGATTCCGCAACTCGATGGTGTGGCATCGCTGTTAGTCGGACTGCTGCTTGTTGCCGTTTCTTTAATTCTGGCCAGGGAAAGCAGAAGTCTGTTACTTGGAGAGGGAATCTCAGAAGTATCCAAGCAAAAAATAACTTTACTGGCGGAAAAAGATCCGGCAGTCCTGAAAGTATTACATATTTTATCCACTTATCAATCTCCGGAAGAAGTTATACTTATGCTAATTGTAGCCTTTAAAGCACATCAGGATACTGCGGAGATCAATGAAGCCATTGACAGGATAAGAAAAGATATCAAATCGGACTTCAATCTTATTCGTTTTGTCATTATTCAGCCTGAAGCAGACACTCTCCAATTTAAATTATAAGTTTGCAACTCAACGCTACGTTGTCCTCATACGCATGAAAAGAAAAATCAACCTTTTACCTTTTGTTATTATAGCGCTTTTTATTTTTTTATTAAACTGGTATGTGTTATCCGGATTATTGGTGTTGACTTCAAATCACTTCATTGTACCTGGTTTCTGGCTTGTCCTCACTGCATTAGCCGCATCTTTTTTTCTCGCGCTTCGCAGAATGGCATCAAATGGAATGGATTTGTTTTTTAAATCTGTGGTTCATATCACCCTTATTTTATTAGCTGCTGAATTGGTAGTCTCTCTAATCCTTATTCCAGGAGATATTTACAGCATTTTCAACAATGGGATGAGGAGTTATTACTGGGTGGAATTCGCATTCTTTATGTTCTTTCTTACCGTATGTATATTTTTATACGGAATGGTATTCGGTAAATATAATTATAGGGTAATCAGACATGAACTGGAATTTGATGACCTGCCCGATGCATTTGACGGATTTACGATCAGCCAGATATCCGATGTCCATTCCGGCAGTTTCAACAACCCTTCTGCTGTGAAACGGGGAATAGAACTAATTAATAGTCAGCATGCTGATCTGTTTGTATTTACGGGAGATTTGGTCAACAATAAAGCGGAAGAGATTCTGCCCTGGATCAGTTTGTTTTCCCAGATTAAAGCACCCTATGGTCAGTTTTCAATTTTAGGTAATCATGATTATGGAGATTACGTACAATGGCCTGCGGAGACTGATAAGATAGCCAACCTGCAGCAACTGAAAAGATATCATTTAGAACTTGGTTTTGACTTATTATTAGACAGACATGTTGAAATTGTGAAAGGTGACCAGAAGATTATCCTCGCGGGCATAGAAAATTGGGGCATTGGTTTTGGAGAACGAGGTGATCTCAGGAAGGCGATGACGGGCGTAAAAGACCAGGATTTTAAGATCTTACTTTCACATGATCCTTCACATTGGGAAGCTCAGGTAAAAACTTTCCTTCCGAAAATCCACCTTACACTTTCTGGTCATACACATGGAATGCAATTCGGACTGGAAGCTTTCGGGATCAAATGGAGTCCGGTGAAATACCGTTATGCACACTGGGCAGGAATTAAATCAGAAAATGGCAGGGTACTGAATATCAACCGTGGTTTTGGTTTTTTAGGATTCTCTGGCAGAATCGGCATCTGGCCAGAGGTTACATTAATCACATTGAGAAAAAAGAAAAGGTAGCTGATTTATTCAACTACCCTCCCATCTCAACATTTATAAAGCTTAGGCAAATACGTAAAACTTACTGTCCCTTACTGGCTGACCTTTAATAGCAAGGTATTCGCCACGGTTATCTCTCAATGCTTTGATGACGAAGGGGTCATTCCCTTTTGCTAATTGATCAAATGCAATTTTGATTCTGTCAATGTGTGTATCTGCGTTTACTTTCCATTTTTTATTCTGGTACATAAAGTATCCGAATACAACCCTGGTATTACCTTTAAGTTTTCCATCTAACCTGATAAAAGATGGATTTGCTTTTTTTAAAGGCTCTACGCCTTTTGTATAAAACTCATTAAAATCTGAAAATGTTTGTTTTGAATTATTCTCGCTCATATTTTTGTCTTTCTGTATGTTATTTTTTATTTATCTTGTTGTTTGAACTTATATTGTCTAAAGTATTTGATTCTTTACGAACTTGCCATTAAAAGTTTTCGGTTTTCACATTTCCGGTCCGTTTCAGCACTCCCCAGCCTTCCAACTCTCCTTTAAGCGCTTTTTTCAGTGACCTGAAAAGGACTATATACATCAACTGTCGCCAGTAGAATCTTTGTGGAATCACATAAATCAATTTTTTATAGGATGCTTTCTCCATCTTAAAAGCTATTGCAGCAAATAAGAGGTCTACAAGTATAAACATACAATAATAAAAAAAGACCTGTCCAAAACCGTTGTTAAGGCTAAATAAACTACCTATTCCAGTTAGCGTCAGCGAATTTACGGAAGATAAAGAGAACAAACCAGTAATGATTGAAAGCAGCATGAAAAAGTCGGCCAGCGGGGAAAATATCGGCAGGATAATCTGATAAATAAGGATATTGGGCATACCCACCATTCCAAAATAGCCGTACCTTTTGTTGAAAAGCGTATTTTTGTTTTTCCAGAAGCTCTGCATCACCCCGAAGCTCCACCTGAGCCGCTGTTTCAATAGCATATCGACCGTCTCAGGAGCCTCCGTATAAGCTACTGCACTATCACAATTACGAACAGTATAGCCAGCCCTTAGGATACGCATTGTCAGGTCGCAATCCTCCGCCAGTGTATCCGTCATGAAACCGCCCACATTTAAAAGGACTTCTTTTCTGAAAGCTCCAATGGCACCTGGTACAACAGTTATCGTATTTAAAATATCAAAAGCCCTGCGATCCATGTTCTGAGCAGTAATGTATTCTATCGACTGCCAATTGGTAATCATATTGTTTGCATTTCCCACTTTTACCGTTCCTGCGACAGCAGCAATGTCATCCTCAAAGAAATAACGCATCAGTTCGGTTATTGCATCTGATTTAAGTTGGGTATCTGCGTCAATACAAATCACGAAATCTGCCGAAGACTGCAAAATTCCATAGTTTAGTGCTGATGCTTTGCCTCCATTAGGCTTGGTGAACAAACGGACATTTTTATTGCCCGCAAATGCATCATTTACCTTTTCAAGAGTGCTGTCCTTTGAACCGTCATCAACAAAAATAAACTCTACATTTTTGTACGTTGTTTTCAAAAGGCTATTGATTGTCTGCACCACAGTTACCTCTTCATTATATGCAGGGATAATGATGCTCACCTTATAATCAGGGTTTTTAAGCAGCAGACCTTTCTCTTTTCGCGCTGATATCTTTTGTTTTACGGCGAGGATTGCAATAAAAATGCTTCTCAGCATTGCCAGGATTATGGCAAGAATAAATACATAATTTAAGAATAATGTACCATATGAGAACACCCGCAGAAATAAGGTATCTCCCGAGCTGACGAAACCATTTCCATCAGCTGTCACCGCAGGCATCAGTTCAGCCTTACTTTTCCCTATCAGACTACCAATAGTTACAAATTTATAGCCCTTGTCTTTAAAGTATTTAATAATTCTTGGTAAGGCTTCAACAGTGGCTGACCTGTTCCCCCCTGCGTCGTGCAGTAATAATACGTTACCCAGATCCTGCTGTTTCACTACAGCCTTAAAAATCTCATCCGCAGAAATGCCAGGTTGCCAGTCTTCAGGATCGATAGACTCGCCAATATTGATATAATTTTCAGCCCTGCTTTGCGCTACGGGAAGGATCTCAGCCGAAGTACTTGGTTCAGCATCTGCGTTATAAGGAGGCCTGAATAAAATAGTACTATGCCCGGTGATGGATTCAATAAGTTTTCTTGTGGCATTTAATTCAAATTTCACACGTTCAGGTCCAGCTTTAGACATGTCTGGGTGAAAAAAAGTATGGTTACCTATTTCGTAACCCATCTTAAACTCCTGCAGTAATAAACCCATATTCTGCTCTGCCATAATACCCACCACAAAAAAACTACCGGGAACTTTCTCGCGTTGTAAAATATCCAGGATCTGGGGAGTATATACCGGATCCGGGCCATCATCAAACGTCAGCACTATCTTTTTATCTGCATGTCCGTATCTTCTGATACTATATTTTGTTGGCAGATCTACGTAATCCTGAGCAGAAATAAAATAGTCAGACGTATCCATCTTAACGTCAATCTTACCAGCTTTTGGAACAGAAACAAGATCCAGGATTTCACCTTCTCCGGAATAATCAATTCTGTCATTTAAGCCTATATGCGTTAACCGCTTTAAATCAACACCACTTTTACGTACTGAATCGATACTGAGGTTTTTAGAAATAAAGGTCCATAATCTCGGGTCTTCCGCACCCATTCGCCAGATGGCAATACCCGCAATGCCCCAGTCGTCAGCCCTTCTTATCAGGTTAAAATTAGTTACGGCATCGGTAAAAAACACCTGATGTGCCATACCAGATTCATCTGTATAATTATAATTCAGGTTAGCAGATACCTTATTGTAATTGATCCTGCTTTTATATCTGGCTGCATTTGCAACTGCCTGCTGATAGGTGATCGTAGTGCCTACATCATTCACAGGCCAGTCATATCCATAACATGCCAGAGCCAGAACTACCTTATCAGAAGATATTTTTGCACATATTTTATCCAGCTGCTCTTCTACCCATTCCTGGTGTGATACATCCCCGGCATTACTATTTTCACTATGCTGATCATAAGCCATCACAAAAATATAGTCATTGTATTTATTCAGCAAATCAAGATTATAATCATCATTATCAGGCGAAATATCCTGCGAAACAATCAGGTTGGCACGATGCAGCTGCTCATAAAGATTCTGCTGAAATTGAGCCAGGGGTGCATCACTACGTTCTTTGATCTCTTCAAAATCGATGTTAACTCCCTGATACCTGTAATGTTTGAGCTTTGATATTAAATTTTTTATAAAACGGTTCTGTAAATCTTTATCTATTAATAACTTATGAATTGCATCACCATCAAAATGATCCTCACTAAAGTTAGATACCATAGCGATTGGAGTTTTCTTATTTTGGAGGATAACTTTCAATGCATCCTTATCAACCTGGTCAATCAGCGTATCGGCACCGTTTTTAATAAAGAAGGATTCGGTGAGCACCATGTCCAGCTGCTTAATGTGGTCTTTCAGATCGGTGAGGGATTGCGGATCCCAATTCACATAAAAACCAGCGTTAATCCTTACCTTGTTATTGGGATGTTTCAACCGATGTAATTTCTGGTCGTTCCGGATCTTTAACAGTTTCTTTTTAGAAATGCTGAAATCCTTGTATGGAGTTGACCGTTTAATCTGTTCTATCTGCTTCTTACTTAAAGTTGAAGCAGAATTAATGACAGGCAGTGCCGGGTAATGGTTAGACAATAACGTGTAAGCTACACAGGCCGAAGCAATAATAAATATGATAATGATACTCCAGGTTAACCACTGAAAAGTAATCCAACGACTTTTTCTTGCGGTTTGAAATACTTGTTTTTCGGCCATCTGCGAGCGTTAATAATTTAATCAGGATCAAATATAAGGATAGAATCTCATAAAAATCTGCGCTATAATTCTGAGATTTGTAAAACTAAAAAATCCATATGCTTGTAAACGATAGTCCCCCTCCTCAGCGTAAAATAATCCATATCGATATGGATGCATTTTATGCGGCTGTTGAGCAGCGTGATTTCCCTGAATACAAGGGGAAACCACTGGTTGTGGGCGGATCTCCAGATGGCCGGGGAGTTGTTGCCACTGCAAGTTATGAGGCCCGTGTATTTGGTATCCATTCTGCAATGTCAGCAAGAAGGGCAATTCAGTTATGCCCGCATGCGCTTTTCGTACGCCCGAGATTTGATGCCTACAAAAGCGTTTCGGTTCACATTCGCGAGATTTTTAGTCGCTATACCGACCTGATAGAACCACTCTCTCTTGACGAGGCTTACCTGGATGTAACAGAAGACAAATTAAATATCGGCTCCGCTCTTGAAATTGCAAAGCAGATAAAGGATGCGATAAAAACGGAATTAGATCTTACTGCCTCCGCGGGCGTATCGAGCAATAAATTTGTTGCTAAAATAGCTTCAGATATGAACAAACCTGACGGTTTGACCTTTATTGGCCCTTCTAAAATAGCCGCTTTCATGGAGAAACTACCTGTCGAAAAGTTTCATGGTGTGGGAAAGGTAACGGCTGATAAGATGAAGAAAATGGGTCTGCACAATGGAGCGGATCTTAAAAAACTTTCAGAACAGGAGCTCATCAGGAAATTTGGAAAAACTGGCAAATTCTATTTCAATATTGTAAGAGGAATAGATTACAGGGCTGTTCAGCCGCACCGTTTGACAAAGTCATTGGGTGCTGAGGATACCTTTTCACAGGATCTCGAAAGCACAGAAGAAATGTTTACAGAACTGGAATTGTTAGCAGAAAAAGTTGCCGGCCGTCTTCAAAAAAACAGCCTGAAAGGCAGGACGCTAACATTGAAAATAAAATTCAGCGACTTTAAACAGATCACCCGAAATCAGTCTTTACCACAACCTATATCTGACTATCATGCAATTATTAACGCCGCTAAAAGCTTATTGCTAAAGGAAGAGCTTGTCGATGTAGGCGTACGATTGTTAGGTATCTCCCTTAGTAATTTTGGAAATGCATTATTCAGCAGACATGCAGATCCCGATCAGCTGGAACTATTTTAATCTGGTATCACCTCAAAAAGCAGGAATTGCGCTTTCTCCTCCGGATTGAAATTATTATCAGCAACAAATACTATACTCTGATGTCCGTTAGGTAGCACAGGGCCAAACGTCGCTCCTTCTATATTATCAATATACATCCCCAGGTCGTCCATATTTAACACCAATCTTTTTTTTACCGGATGAGTAACAGGATTTTTAATAAGCGAGCTGACATCAATGATGTTATCAGCGCCTTTAAAGTCTGCTTCAAAAACCTTAATATTAGAACCTCCTTTACCGGCAGAATAGGCTCTTTCAGTAACCAGCATTTTATCATTGCCAAGCCATAATATATCAGGAATTCCGTTATTCATATCTCCATTATCTGGTGAGGGAAAAGGAATCGGATTGAGTTTATAAGCATATTGTCCAACATTCTTCCCGGACTTAACATCAAACTTAAAAATCCTTACATAGGCTTCGTTTTCAATCAGCGCAGCTTGCGGTCCATCATCAAACATAGGTTCCTCCATACTGACATATAAACTCTGGTAGTTATTGGCAAAAGTTAAACCTTCCAATACGCCATTTCTCCTCGGTCCATGATCGGCCAGTTGCATGCTCAGATTTGCCGGTAGTGGAATAGAATCTGCATAATAGCCGTTAGTATTCACCACATTTATGGTAGGATCTATCAGGATGGTATCCTTCGTATTAATAACTCTGTCCCCCTCACTTGTCCAGTACAGTTTCCCTGTTTTTGCATTGAAACGCATGGCCTCAGGATCAGTTGTTTTTGTGGCATGCCTGGTCATTTCAGGATAAGTGGCACCATCTTTCTGTCTTAAATAATGAACGCCATTAATCGCTACACTATCAATTCCTGCGGCAGAAAATGAAATCTGTGCCGTATAAAACCTGGAGGGATTCAAATGTGAACGATCATCGCAGATCAGGTAGTAAATATTGCGCACCGCATCGTAATCGATACCGGAGAGTCCGCCTACTGTGGTGTGCTGAAAAATAAGGTTGTGGGGCACCGTGTATTCATTAATAAATCTAAGATGACCAATATTGGTTGTCTCCGTCTGTTTTATGCTGACATTTTTTTGTGCCGTACAGCTGAATATGAGGGGAAAGGCTAGAAAAATCAGTGATTTTCTTACTATGTCATTAACGGTAAAACAGGTCATTCGTTCAGATTAGAGGAACTGATACAAATATACAACCCTTACCATTTTATTCCACTTTATCTGTTAAAGATTGCATAAATTCAATAATCTCTCTAACTTCCTGATCCGATAAATGCAACGGTTTTGAAGCTAGTGTCTGTTGAGGAACATCCATTTTAAGCCCCGCTCCACCACCCTGGTTATAAAATTCCAATACTTTCTCCAGACTGTTGAATACACCATTATGCATATAAGGTGCCGTCTGTGCTGTATTACGAACCGTAGGCGTCTTAAAAGCAGCCTGATAATAACTGATGGGGAAATAACCAAACCTGCCGGGATCCATATCATTCTTCAAATGTTTGAAGTCATCATTTGCCGGAATACCTAATGTTTCATATTCTGTTAATTTATAAAAAGGAGGTATTAATCCATTGAACAATGGTGCAAAATGACAAGAGCCACACTGTGCCTTACCCATGAATAAATTGAAACCCTTAAGTTGTGAGGACGACATTGCTTCTTTATTTCCGGAAATGTATTGATCAAAGGGAGAATTATAAGGGGTGAGCGTAGCAATATAGGCAGCCAATGCATCAGCGAGGTAATCTATATTGACAGATTCCTTTGTCTCTGGAAAAGCAGTAGAAAACTGCCGGTAATATTGCTCATCTTTCTTTAACAGGTTAATTACTACCTGATGATTGCCATTCATTTCCTGTGGATCAGCGATTACTGCTTTGACTTGTTCCTGCAGGGTTTTCGCCCTGCCGTCCCAAAATTGTGAATACTGAAAGGCACTGTATAACAGTGTTGGTGCATTGCGCTGCACATTTCCATTGCCATCAAAAGTGCGGCTGGTTTTCAATTCCTCTGCAAAAAAGTGGTCGGGACGGTGACAGTCTGCACAGTTCCTCCGAAGATTGCCTGAAAGTCTTTTTTCAAAAAACAGGTTTTTACCTAATGCTGCCAATATGCTATCTTTTACCTTCAGGCCAGAAAATGAACTAACCGGTATTGCATCCCCGCTAAAAATGTTTTTAGCCTCATAGTTGAGTGCGCTTTTACGGTTGATATTCATATTCAGCGACGAAATGAATCTGCTTAGCTTTTCCTGCAGCGGCAAAGCATATGTAGTCATAAATTCCATTCTGTCAAAACTATCAAAATCAGGATGCGCCCGGAGGTAATCAAGTGTGGCGTTAATATTGGATGTAAGTTGAATTTCACCGCTGGAGCGATCAGCCAAAAAAGGTTTCAAAACAGCTTTGATCGCATATAAGGATTGGTATGACTCTACAATTCCACTTTTTAATTCCGGGGCATCGTAACCTGTAATACTCAAAGTAATTATGCTGATCAATTCCAGGCGCACGCTTTCCAGCAGTTCTGCATCAGTTCCGGAAAAACGATACAATAAGGAGTTCAGATCTGCAGCAGAGTAAGAAATTACGTCGCACTGTGCGATGAGCTCATCCTTTTGCTGATAGGGATGACTATCGAAAAGAAGTGATTCTATTACCTGAAAACCCGCTGGCTCCTGATATTCCATGTAGGGCTCGTCAACCTCAACCTTTGCAGGTCTGTTATAAATCATAGCAGAACTTGCGAAAAAGTAATCCATAAAAAAAGCAATTCTTTTGTAGCTGCTCCTGCTCTTTTTTAGTGCCATCTTAGCCCTGAAAAGAGTAGCGGTGTCTCCCTTGTCTAATAGAGATACCGCTTTTTTTAATTCAAGTGAAGAACTGCTGAATAGGATAGCATTTTCTTTAAAATATTGTATTGCATTTTTGATACCCGGACTATGTTCTTCAGTTTTAAGACCGAGTACAATACAGATACAAGTCAGCCATAGCGTACATAATAAAAATACTTTCAGCTTATTTTGAGGCATTTTTCGTTAGCTCTTTCACCATAGTAAACTGATCGCGGATCAGGCCATCAGCGCAGATCCATTTCAATTCCAACCGGTTACCTTTTACGTCCAGCACGCATGAGCCTCCATGATCAGCGTCAGAAAAATACATTGCATTATGCGGATAAGAGGCTTGTTTCCCTCCTAGTTTTCCTGCAGAGCCGCTCAGTACGTACACCGTTCCATTGTTGTTTTTTGAAGTTTTAGTATATGGGGCGGAATTTTTGCTGCCGTCATTCTTTCCAGACGAGGAACTCAGGTTGTGTTTTTTTGGATCAAAGGTGTTTTCCATACCATAATGTCCTTTCATCAGTCTGCTGCGTTCGTAGCCATGGCTATGACCATTCAGCACAACATCAACGCCAGCACGCTCAATAATCTGTATAAAATTCTCTCTGATCTTTACCAGCTCTTCTTCTTCGTCAGAATTATGAGAACCCATCGTATAAGGAGGGTGATGCCAGAAAGCAATTACCCAGCCTTTATTTTGATTGGCAGCAAGGTCTTTTTTAATCCACTGTACTTGCGGACCGATTGTATCATATAAGCGGTACGATTTGTCTTCTTTGCCATAAGAGTCCAGAGATAAAAAATGGATATTACCGATGTCAAAGGAATAGAAAGCCTGTGTATGAGAAGGCACACCACCAGCTTCAGCCTCAGCAGGCATCGAGAAATTCTGGTAATATGCTGTTTCATGTGTTTCCTGTGCATGTTTAGCGGTCAGGTCCGTATCATGGTAATCATGATTTCCAGGCGCAGGATACATGGGATACTTTTTTAACAGGTCATCTTTGTAAATATTGAAGAATTTACTCTGGAATTCAGAATCAGTGCCATCCTGGTAGGCGTTATCACCTAATAGTATCCAGGCATCTAATGCATGCTCTCCATCACCCAGATACTTCAATAATTCTTTTTTCACATTACGCTGATTAATAGAGTTATCACCACAATCACCTAAAGCTGCAATGCGATAGTGTCCTGGCTTACCCGGTTCAGGCAGGGTAACGAATGAATTATGTTCATCGCCTTGAAGTACAGTTTTCAATTCACCAATACTGTAGTAATATTTAGTATAAGGCTTCAACCCTGTTAAGCTTATTTTGTGCTCTGTCAGGAGATTAAGGTCCTCGGCCGACCGGTCAAGTTTACCCGGGACTGTACCATAATTTACTTTACTCCGGGAAGAGACATCTGTTCTCCAGCGAATCATAATACCCGTACTGCTGGCCACCTGCAAATACGGTCCGCGTATGAGTCTTACTGGTTCAGTAGCAGCACCTTTTTCCTTTTTTTCCTGAGCAAAGCCTGCTGCTGAAAACAACAGTACAGCTAAACTGCAAAAGACCAAATATTTTTTTATCATTTTATATTATTTTACTTTCAGGTCTTTACCTGCAATATCTTCCCAGCGATAGTAGTGAAATGTTTTGTCATCACTCATCACCACAAATAATCCATGCTTAAAGGTACTGTTTAACGGCATATTTACTACATCTGAGCCATCACTATGATTCGCTTCCACTTTAACAATTTTTAGTAATTGATGCTCAAATTTGTTTTGAGCAGTACCTTCCCTGCTAAAGATCCGGAAGCGGTTAGCGCCCTGATCAGACACTAAAATATATCCTTTGCTGGCAGAAGTTTTATAAATTGATATTCCTTCATGATCTTCTGAGAAACCCGTTGTGCCAAATAAAGCCAGCTCTGCATTTCCCTTTTCCGGATCGGCATAATACTGACGTACACCATGCTGCTCATCGGAGTAATAAACATAGCCCAGTTCATTATCTACCGCTATGGCTTCGATTTCTTTTTTTCCGCTATACATACCGAACTTTCTGACAAGCTCAGCTTTCACCTGTCCTGATCCATTATCAGTCAGCAGGTATTGCCACAAATAGGAGCCATCTTTAGGACCAGTTTTACGACCGACGATAGCATAGACTTTACCGGATTTACTGGTATACACCGATATCCCCATCAAATCGCGGTATTCAGGCAAGGTTTCCCCCTCAAATACAGCAATGCCTCCTCCATCAACCGCTTTCATGTCCGGTAAAGAAAAAATACGGAGTTTGTGGCTGATGCGTTCAGTCGTGATAGCCATATCTGTTGATTTCCCGTTAAGTTTTAAGCCATAGGCAATATCTACATTATTCGGGCGCTTTAACCCCTTTACCACTAAAGCATGTTGTATTTTACCTTCCAGATCAAATACATACAACCCGCCTGTTGCGGATTTATCCGTGCCTATAACCAGACTTTTTGAGGCATCCTTTGGGTTGACCCAGATAGCGGGATCATCAGAATCAAATCCTACTTTTTCAGAGATGTATACGGGTTTGATAGCTACGACATTTTCAGCTACCACAGTTGAAGGGTTAATGCGTTTACTGCAGCCGGCAAAAAGAACCGGAATTATTAAAAGCGGTAATATTTTTTTATGTAACATATGAATCTTTAAACAACACACCTTCAGTGATGAACCAAAGATGTGTTTGATATTATAATTTTAAAACATTAGCTATTTAGCTCCGTAAGCACCGATATATGATGATGGCTCAGGAGAACTATACAGTTCACCATTAATGGTGATACCATTAGGAAAATTACGTACAAAATCCTTAGTACCTTTATTCAATGCCGCAGAACCTGCTTGTAGGTGGAAGTCCCAGCCTTCATTAAAAGTTACATTGTCTGTTGATGTGGATAGTGGATAGTTAACAAATAAAGGATCATTGGCCTTAACGGTTGCACTGATCACATCGTTTACACCCCCCACAATTTCAGCAGTTGGCTGAAACTGATTTACAATGGTTTGTGTCTCGCCATAATATAGTGAATTCCTGAATTTAGATCTGGCATCCTCTAGTTTCTTTACATCTCTTTTAATACCGAAACGTGTGTTGGCAAAAAGATTGTTATACATTTCTACAAATACTGATGCTTCAACCCATACCGATCCGCCTTTTGCAGTTGGTCTTCTCCAGCCAGTATTTAACATCGTATTGTTAAAAGCGATAACATGTGCCTGTGGTACACGGTCTCCCGCGTTTGAAAGTTTTAGCGCATTGGTATTATTTGAATAGAATAAATTATAAGATACATCTGCTATACACCCGGATTTAATGTTTATTCCCTCTCCACCCGTTAAGCCAGTAGCATAAAACCTGTTTCCTGTGAAGATGATTTGTCCACCCTCGATATAAGTACAGTCTTCCTGAAAATGTCTGATAGTACTACCATTAACTACTAATTTACCCTTTACATTAGAAAACCAAAGCGCGGGCAGGTTTTCACCAGCTGCTGCTTTATACAGACCCAATTTTAATGACATAGAGGCTTCAGTGACAGTTGAACCACCGTATTCAAGAATGGTATGGTCTAACAATAATTCCTTACATGTTGGTGCACCCAGGATACCACCCCACATTTTACCTAATTTATGTGCCTCATTTCTATAGTTCTCCTCAATAGTAATTTTTACCGGATTTTCTACTGTCCCTCTTGAGTACAGATTTCCTTTCACAATAAACTCTGGTCTTGCCAGTGTATCCATAATTACCAATACACCTTCTTCTATCGTCAGGGACTTATCTACAGGCACAATAATATCACCAGTTACCCTAATAACGCTTCCCTTGGTCCATATTCCATAAACTTCACCAGAAATACCGCTGGTATTTACCGGTATGGGCGTTGTGTCTACATCAACATTAGCTTTTTCACAACTTGCAAATAGTGCCGTAATCAGTACCGCTCCCATTAATAATACTTTTATCTTCATCATATTTAGATTATGTCTGTTATCAATTATAATTTGTATCGTACACCAAATAAGTACGTCTGTCCATAAAAGTCTTTACGAATCAGCGTTTCATTGCTATTTAGATCCTGGTTTGGAACATTTCCATTTACACTATTCACACCTTTGATAAAAATTTCTGTAGGCGTGTTCAATAAATTACCAGCCTTTGCAAAAATACTCAGGTTGTTTTTAAATTTCTTTTCAAGAGAAAGATCCATTTGTATAAATCCTTTTTGCCATAAGTCGTTATCAATAAACTGTCCGACAGTATTGATTCTTTCGCCTGTATAAGAACCTGCAAGCTGTGCATCCCAACCGTTTTTAGTGTCTTTATATAATAGTGAAAGATTTCCTACATGTGCAGCCTGACCAAACAAAGGTCTGGTTTGCACAACAAGATCTGGATTTGGTACAAGATCACCTGAAGCATTTCTAATCCTTTGGGATTTAGCTGTAGTAATTCTTGAATGTGTGTAAGTATAGTTTGCTTTGAAACCTACTTTATTAAAGAATCTCATATAATCAACTTCCAGTCCATAGTTTTTTGCATTACCAAAGTTTCCCGGAGTATAATACTGATCCTGAGGTCTGGTAGCATCAGCCATAATCGTATATTCAATAGGATCCTGAATATTCTTGTAGAAGGCACCAATTAAAAATTGTTCGGAACTGTTCGGAAACAATTCATAACGAATATCAAAGTTATCTGCCATCGCGCGTTTCAGATCTGGATTTCCACGCTCTTTGTATTCCTCCAAGGTGATTCCGCCCGGTACAAGTTCATAAAATCCTGGTCTGTTTAGTGAACGGAAATAACTGGCTCTTAGATTCTGAGTCTTTGATAATCCATACTTTAAATTTAAACTAGGCAACAGATCCGTATAAATCTGACTTCCTTCCGGACGTAATTCTCCTGCTGGAAATAACATCTTATATCCCTGATTAGTATGTTCTACACGAGCTCCGCCAATTACTTCAAGATTTTTGAAGTTGAATTTAAACATCCCGTAACCAGCTGTTGTCTTTTCAGAAGCATCATAAGTTAAAGAATTACTGACTGCACCTTGTGGATTTTCCGGCACCCAAACGATATCAGCATAGTTGTTGAAAGCCGATCCATACAATGCATCAGCTACAAGCGGCGTTAAGGTATAGTTGTTCAAAAAACTACTTCTTTGTTTATCTCTAAATAATCCGCCTGCCGTGAAATCAACTTTGATTCCTGCAATATCTGCAGTATAAATCACGTCAAGATAACCAGCTTTATCCTCGTCAGTATTACGGGACCATCTATGACTTCCATTGGAAACAGTTGTCCTACTATCTATATTAGCAACACGCACCCCATCCAGTGTAACAGATGTTTCATCCGGCACATCATTTTTTGCAGTGGAATAAACTGCCGACCAGTTTACTTTTAATTTATTAGGAATAAGCGTATGCTCACCATGTAAAGTGCTATTGTATATCTGCTGTTCTGTTAATCTTGATCGTGTAGTATAAGTGAGCTGCGCATTTCCTGCTTCAGGATGATATTCGTTTGATAAATTTAGATTTACTACGTCACGAGTTTGAATATTGGTAAGATTTACATAAGAGTTCACCAACGAGAATTTGTTATTTTCGTTTAATGTGTAATCTAATTTTGCATGTATACCTGCACGTTTTTGCTGCTCGCTATATTTTCTGGTGTCCATAGATGTTACCCTGGACACCTTCTCATCTTCATAAACAGTAGAATTATAAAAAGTACTGTTTGTTCCTCTATATGAATTCTGGTAACTACCTGCAACGATGACCCCTAATTTATTGTTTAAAAAACGCTGGCCGATTGAAAGACCACCTACCAGATTTGGTGCCGCCTGTTTGTTTTTATAATCAACCGTTCCTGTAGAGAAATCTCCAGATTTAGCATTGTAACTTCTTCCATTAAGTTCATAGGGAGATTTATAGTTTATAGCACCAGCATCAAAACTCAAGAATTTACGGTCTAATAACATCTGGCTGTAGCCGGTAGCGATATTTGCATTGATCTGTAATTTAGACGGCGCATCTTTCATCACCATGTTTACCACACCGCCGACTGCATCACCTTCCATATTAGGCGTAAGCGACTTGTAAATCTCTAAACGCTCCAGCAATTCTACAGGAAATATATCCAGCGGCACATACCTGAACTTATTATCAGGACTGGGGATCTTGATACCATTCACCAAAGTATAGTTATAACGTTTATCCATTCCTCTCAGAATCGCAAATTGTCCGTCACCATTGTTACTTCTTTCCACGGAAACACCAGATACACGCTGAATCGCATTGGCGACAGTTAAATCTGGCGACACTTCCATAGCGCGACCAGATACAACGTTCATCACCTGCATGGACTTCTGCTCAATCCGGCGTGCTGTGTTTTCGGCTGAACCATCATGTTTTGAGGCAATCACAATCTCATTCAGATCGTTACCGGGATCATCAGACAAATAAACGTCAATTGCCGGATTGTCTTCGTTTAGAATATTAATTTTCTTAGTGAAGGTTTTATAACTGATATAAGATACTGTAATGGCAGTTGCGCCTGGAGTAACTTTCTTAAATTCGAAAGACCCGTCTAAACCTGTAAGTGTTGCTTTACCGGAATTTTGGAGCCGGACAGATGCTCCTACCAATGGCTCACCGGTTTTCTGATCAAATACATGCCCCTTAATGTTACTGGCTTTTGCCACAGTAATACTTAAAAATAGGCAGAGAATCGTTTTTAAAATTGGCTTCATTTTTTGTTTGATTTTTTGACGGACTTTTTTTCAGACCGTGCTGCAAATGTGCTTCATGCACATTTCTTTGCCAAGATATCAGCGTATACAAAATGTAAACAGCGTGAACAGCAGTGTATACCAAGCGCATACAACGTATACATGAATTTCGTATCTTATTGAATCCCTGTTGTTTACATATAAAAAATTCGCCATTACCATTTAGTTACCGTAACATTAAGTTAGTGTTAAGCCCTGCAATCTGATGCAGTTTCATGTTTGTGACTTAGATAGATTGAATAAAAGTGGTGAGGTTATCACCCGTATCTATTTTTAATTTCTTACGCAAACGATACCTGGCCACACGCAGGCTGTCTTGTGATATGCCAAAAATTGCTGCCATATCTTTTGAACTCATGTTCATTTTTAGCAATGCGATCAGGCGGATATCATTTACGGTCAGATCCTCAAAGTGGGACTTTATATTATCAAAAAACGATTGATGCAATTGTTCAAAGACCGTTGTGAATTCCTTCCATTGCTGATCATGGTTAATATTTTGATTAATCTGTTGGATCATCTGCTGTAATTGCCTTTTATTATCGCGCTTGTCATCATTTACCAACTCAACCAATCTTCCCCGCATGGTATCCAGAAACTGATTGTGTTGAATTACCTGTAGCGTGTGTGACGTCAGTTCCCTGCTTTTCAGTTCAAGCTGAGCACGCTGTGCCTCATTGAGCTGGTGATTAGTTTCAGCAATAGCTTTGCCCTCGCTCAGTTTTAACCGTTGTCTGGATATAGTAACCAAGCCCAATATGACTAAAAGTAAGATAACGATAACAGCCGATATGGTAATGATCATATTGACTTTCTTATTGTTTTCAAGTGCAGCAATTTCATCGTTCTTCTTGTCCACACTATAAAGTATCTGTAAAAAAGACATCTGTCTGTTGTTCTGGTCTGAATAGATATGCAGTAAATGTTTACGGCTGAGTTCCATATAATAGAAAGCACTGTCGTTCTTGTTCATCAAATTGAATGCACGGGCAATATCCCTGTAGGCAGAGGCCTCCTGATATTCATTTTTTGTATCCAACGACATGTTGAGCGCTTTCCTCGAATAAGCTAATCCCTGTTGATAGTCTCCTGTTTTCCTCAGCACATCACCAATATTATTAACTACCTCAATGCTTGACACCTGATTTCCACTGACATTATATAGTGCCAATGAGCGATCGAAATAATAACGTGATGAATCATAACGGACAAGATCTTCGTGTATACTACCCAGATTTTCATATATTTTTGCAACCCCGCCTTTATCATCTGCCTTAAAATATTCTGCCAGGGCTTTTCGCTGATAATAAAATGAACTATCATAACGCTGCTGCTTTTCGTATAGGTGACCTATATTGCCGTAAGTTTCTGCTAAACCTTTGCTATCATTTATTTCTTTAAATAAGCGCAGCGCCTGATCAAACTGTTTTTTAGAAGATTTTTTATCAATGTTCTGATAGTAAACCGTTCCCATATCATTAAAATTATCCGCCAGTAATCTTTTATCATTTAATAAGCGATATATTTTCTCTGCCTGATGATGATATTCGAGTGCCTGCGCATAATGTGCCTGATTGTAACAGATTTTCCCCATTTGCTGTAAACACATCCCGGCTACTTTCTCGTCATTTTCTGTATTCGCTTTATGGTGTATGTTTCTGATTATCAGGAAAGCGGAGTCAGGATACCTGTGACTCAATTGTATTGCAGCATTTAAGGCTGTGACCGGGTTGACCTCAGCATGTACAGTTGTGCAGATGAATAAGAGCGTAATGGGTAGAATAAAGTTCCTTAAGAAAAGATCCGCCAGACCGGTGATTTGTTTATTGGTATACATAGAATTTTGTATTCTTCATGCAAAGAACGAGATCCTATATTAACACAATGTTACCTGAATGTTGCCTTCAAAGCGAATCTGATTTTTTATTTAACATGAAGATAATACGATAGATGGCCGCCTGAACGGTTAATCTTATAATTTAGGCATAAGTATTGTTATATATCAAATATAATTAATTTAACCGCTTTTATTATGCTCAGACAGAACTTCTACGACAAAAATGAGATCAGGGTAATTGATAGAAAATCGATTAACCTGCAAGAGTACTATGATGTTGAATATTGGTCTAAGAAATTTGGTGTGACGCCCGAACTACTTCAACGTGCAGTTAGAGAATCCGGAAGCAACTATGCTGAAGATGTAGAAAATTTTATAAAAAGCAAATATCCATTTTAATCAATGACAAATTTGAAATTAAGCAGTATCCTCATCCTTGCGTCACTTCTGGTGATTGTATTTTTTGTTGCCGAATATATCGTATTTCCATTGCTAAATCTGGCGTTGGGAATAGCGGCTGGAATCATCACCGCATTTTTGGTGGTATTGATACTACTTATAATATACTTATATCTGCAGCATTCTTTCAGACGTAAATAAAAAATCACCATTGTTATAGCTTCTGCTATAACAATGGTGATAATAATCTTGCTACTTTCTCCGGGAACTGCCTGTACAAAGGTCTCTTCTCCCAATCTTCGCTATCGATTTTCTTTGAATCTTTAAGATCCTGATAAAAAGTTGCCGACATATCTGCAGCAACTTTGCCATCATAAACAATACAATTCACCTCAAAATTGAGTTCAAAGCTCCTGTTATCCATATTGGCTGTTCCGATAACCGAAATCTGCTGGTCAGACACCATTGTTTTAGCATGTATAAAGCCTTTTTGGTATTGATAAATCTCTACGCCTGCCGTCATTAATTCCATATAATATGATCTGGCAGCAGCAGCAACCATAGCAGAATCGGATTCACCCGGCACTAACAAAATTACTTTAACTCCACTCAGGGCTGCAACAACTAATGCATCCAGCAGACTTTCGCCTGGAATAAAATAAGGTGTAGTAATCAGGATTTCTTTTTCAGACATGCCAATCAGCTGAATCAGTGAAAACAGAATTGTAGGATTATCAGAATCTGGTCCGCTGGCTGCTATCTGTACTATAGAAGAACCAGAATGCTCTTCCGGCTCGCAAAAGAAATCCGGATCCGGAGCCAGTTCCTCATCTGCACAAAAATTCCAGTCGCATATAAACAAATACTGCAGGTAATACACTCCGCTTCCGGTAATCTTCACATGTGTATCACGCCAGTAAACCTGCTTCTCCTGTGAAGATGTCTGTTGCTGACCAGAATTTGTATTTTTAGCATTGATATACCTGTCGCTCACATTTATACCCCCTGTAAAACCTACGCATCCATCTATGACAATAATCTTACGGTGATTTCTATAGTTCAGCCTGTTCGCCAATGCTACAAAAAGGATTTTATAGAACGGAAATGCCTGTACCCCCGCTTCAATTAATTCGGGTACAATTTTACTTCGGATAGAACGGCTGCCAAAATCATCATATATCAACCGCACTGCAACTCCTTCTTTCGCTTTCCTGATCAGTATGTTTTTGATCGTATTTCCAATATGATCATCTTCAAAAATATAATATTCAATATGTATATGATTCCGGGCAAGCTTTAGTGCGCGTATTACCTCCTCAAATTTATGCTCGCCATTCAATAACAATTCCACTTTATTGTTTCCGCTCAGATAACTCAGTCCGTCATTTAACAATAACCTGGCAAGTTTCCGATATTTTTCAATTTCCGGCGGTACTGTAGCCCATATCTTTCTGGACTCCGCATAAATCTGATCCGTGATTTTAAGTTGCACCTGCTCATCTTTGATGATCTTTTTGCTATATAACTTGCGCTTCCGGTAGTTAGTTCCCACACAAAAATAAATGATAATTCCGGCGACAGGCAGAAATACCGTTAGCATTAAATAGGCCAGTGTTTTGGTGGTTGACCGCGTGTCGTATATGATCCGAAGACAAGTAGCAATTACTATAAGTGTATATAAAATTTCGGATATCAGTAACCAGCGTACGTCTTTCATTAGTATCTAAAAATATTGGAAGCCGCAATTAAGTGATAATTATCATAAAAAACCCGCTGTCATCGTAAAAAACTGACAGCGGGTTTTTATGAGAATGGGTTATGCACATAATTTCAGCGCTGATTTTCCTGTGTTTCTATATGACATATAAATAATCGTTTTTAAATGAACAAAAGCCGACTTTCAATTGTTCAGGGTTTATTAATTGATGCATGAATCTGACAATTGCCAGTGATCAGGAAATGATGGCATAAAATTGGCTTAATAACAGCAGCTTACGAAAAACAATATAAATGAATAAAAAGATAGTAATATTTGATGACGACCAGGAAATACTAACAGCAATGGAATCTGTACTTGATTTTGTAGACTGGGACCTGGTCACTTTTTCCAGCGGTCAGGATGCCATGCAGGTCATCTTTAATGAAAAACCAGATTTAATTTTAATGGATATTTTGCTGGATGGTTTTGATGGAAGAGAGATTTGCCAGGCGATAAAAAAAGATCCGACACTACAGCATATTCCAATTATTCTTATTTCCGGCCAACCAAATGCAGAGGCTGTTAAGCATCAGGATTATGGTCCGAATGATTTTCTTTCGAAACCATTCAATATAGGCGACCTGATAGATAAAGTTTATTTCCAGCTGGCTTCTTAACCAATAGGAATCTCAAATAAAGCGAGCGAGATTCCTTCATAATGTTTAGGCAACGTGTCTGATTTTTCAGGCGTAGTGAATCCTGTATGCTGGAATCCTGATTTCACATAGTATGCAATCAGTGCCGGATTATCTCCCCAGGTATCCATACGGACAAACTCTTTATCATTTGTTTTGCCAAAATGAACGGCCCAGGTAATAATATCCTGTATAAAGTTGTTGCCTCTAAAAAGTGGATTGGTTACAATTCTATGCAGATAAATAGCTGGCTGCAGGTCTTTTGCACCCCAGATGAGCGGATCAGTAAAGTCTATCGCAAATATACAAACCACATCATTTCCTTTAACAATCTTCCATTGTCTGCCTTCAGCAATCTCCCTTTCAATCAGGCTACGTTCAAAATCTTGCCAGTGTTTATTAAAAACAGTTTTTTGATAGGCAACAGCAGCAGCATATAAGCTGAAAATGGTATCGATATCATTTATCGTACTCTTTAAAAATTGCAATTTATGGGTGACTGGTACGCTCATTTCAATTGATCTAATGCTTTTATTATCACTTTACAGGCAGTTCTGATCTCATCATTAGTGATAATCAAAGGAGGTGCTACACGAAGGGCATTATCACAATGCAAAAACCAGTCGATTACTACTCCGTCTGCAGCCGCCAGCTTACTCACCTGCGCTACCTGTGCAAAAGTATCCAGCTGAATACTCAGCATTAAACCTTTACCCCTTACTTCCCTGATCAATGGGTGTACCAACAGGGAACGGAATAGTTCTTCTTTTTCCGCAACGTCATTTATCAGTTCCTCTTCAAGAATCACGTTCAAACTCGCCAGCCCTGCTGCGGTAGAAACAGGGTGTCCGCCGAAAGTGGTAATGTGTCCAAGAATTGGATTATCTTTTAAAACGCCCATTACTTCACGGTTAGCGATAAAAGCACCTATAGGCATTCCACCACCCATCGCTTTTGCCAGTAATAAAATATCCGGCACAATCTTATAATGTTCAAATGCAAATAATTTTCCGGTACGACCAAATGCTGCCTGAATCTCATCCAAAATCAGCAAGGCCCCCATCGCAGTACAGCGTTCCCTTAACTTCAGCATATATTCAGGCGTGGCCACCCTGATCCCGGCCTCCCCCTGAACCGTCTCCATAATCACACAGGCAGTATTTCCGGTAATTTTTGTCAGATCTTCTGCTTTTCCAAACCGAATGAAACTCACATCCGGCAGTAGTGGACGATAAGCTTGTTTATAATGCTCATTGCCCATCACGCTCAAGGCACCTTGCGTACTGCCATGATATGAATTGTAGCAGGATACAATTCCCGATCTGCCAGTGAAACGTTTGGCGAGCTTTAATGCACCCTCCGTTGCCTCTGTTCCTGAATTCACGAAATACACGTTATTCAGTGCAGCAGGCAAAACACTGATCAGTTTTTCTGCGAACTTAATCATGGGCGACTGTACAAACTCACCATAGACAGTGAGGTGCATGTACTTATCCAGCTGATTTTTTATTGCTTCCAATACCTTTGGATGTCTGTGACCAATATTACTTACAGCAAAACCAGATACGAGATCCATATATTTTTTACCAGTCGTATCATGCAAATACAAACCTTCTGCGAAATCTATTTCAAGGAAGTTTGGACTGGTAGATGTCTGGGCGTTATTCAATAAAAAAAGTTGCTTATTGCTGATCGTCTGCGTGCTCATGTATTGGCAAAACTATTTATAATTTCGCCAATACTGGTCATTTAATGTTAAAATTGACATACACAAGGCTAAAGCCACTGCAATTATGTAATCTCCTTCACAGGTTCGTGATCTGCCGGCTTGTCTACCGGCCTGATAATCATACGCAACGACTGATCTTTAGAAAAATAGGCAACAGTCCAGTTGTACAAGGTATTAAACCTGTTCCTGTAAGAGATTAAAGAAAGCAGATGGATAAATAACCAGGCCAGCCATGCAATAAATCCACTCATATGAACTTTAGGCTTTGGCAGGTCCACTACCGCTTTGTTCCGGCCGATAATAGCCATACTACCACGGTCAGAATACACAAATGCATGTTTTGATTTTCCTTTTGCCAGTTCGTGGAAATTGCGCGCCAGATTTTTTCCCTGCTGAATCGCTACCTGTGCAACCTGAGGATGACCTTCCGGGAAATTTGCATCACCAGATTGGATAGCGGTATCCCCTATCGCATAGATATTTTCAAAGCCCTGCAGTTGATGATATGCATTCACAATCATCCTTCTGCCTCTGCCATAACTTGTTGCAGGAATACCTTCAAATATCATAGCACTCACACCTGCCGCCCAGATCAGATTTTTCGAGGAAATAGCGGTACCATCAGCAAACATTACCTGATCGTCTTTAAAATCGCTCACATGGCTGTTCAATATAATCTTCACACCAAGTTTTGTAAGTGCTTCATAAGTGTGTCTTTGTGATTTTTCACTCATTGGCTTTAACAGCGCATGTCCTCCGTCAACCAGGTAAACATGTGCACCTGTGTTGATCAGTTCCGGATAGTCTTTGCGCATAATGGTATGTCTCATCTCCGCAAACATTCCGGAAATTTCTACCCCTGTAGGTCCGCCACCAGCAACAACAATGTTCAGATACTTTCTTACTTCATCCGGATCGGTAGCAATTGTTGCTTCTTCAAAATGAGTCAACAGCCTGTTCCGCATTTGTATTGCATCACTAAGCGTTTTCATGGGAATTGCATTTTTCCTCACGTTATCCATTCCAAAATAATTGGTTTCTGCACCCGTGGCGAAAATCAGTTCGTCATACTCAACGGTACCATTGCTCAGCAGGATTTTGTTTTCCGCAGGCATTACTTTTAACAGCTCACCCAACCTAAAATGCAGGTTTTTTTTATATCGAAACAGTTTTCGTATAGGATAACTGATGGAAGACGGCTCCAGAAAAGCCGTAGCCACCTGGTAAATCAGAGGCGGAAAGAAGTTATAATTGTTCTTGTCGACCAATGTCACTTCATAATGGCTTGTTTTGCCAAGTGCCAGCGCCAAATTAATTCCAGCAAATCCTCCACCAATAATAACTATTCCTTTCTGCATAATGTATTTATAAAAATTCAAGGGCGCCTTTCTCAACCGGGCTCATTTGAATGACAGTCAAAAGTAAATAATGTTTTGAAATGCATGGTAAAAATGAAGTCAAGATGCAGCTCAGACCAGTGCATATATTATTAATGCGGAAGACTGATCTTGCCCATCGTTATATTGGGTATACTGTTTTTGTCGCCGAAATTCGAATTTCCACCCGCCATACACTCATTGGCCAGCAGAGCGAAAAGTACGGCCTCTTTTGCATCAGGATGGATGCCCAAATCTGCAGTAGTCTTTAAAGTAAGGGCCAGCCCTTTACTGATTTTATCAGCGAGCAGCGGATTATGCATACCTCCTCCGCTCAGGTAAATTTCGAAAGTCTGATCAGGTACCGTTTTTCGTATAGCACTGATGATGGCCCAGGCGGTAAACTCACAAAGTGTTGCAAGCACATCCGGTGCAGGCAAAAATTCTGTTTCGCTCCGTTGCTGCGCCTCACGGAGATATTGCATATCAAATAGTTCAGGCCCCGTAGTCCTGGGAAAAGGATAGCCAAAAAACTCATTTTCTTTCAGCGCCTCCAGCAATGTTTTACTGATAGTTCCCTGTACAGCAATTGCACCATTATTATCGTAATACTGTCCGGGATAATTTAATTGTACATATTGGTCCATCAGGGTATTACCAGGCCCTATATCCGTAGAGAAAATAGCATCCGGCTTCATGCCACCTGGTAAATAGGTAAAGTTGGCAATTCCGCCGATATTAAGAAGAATCCTGTTTTCAGTAGCGTCAGCAAACAAAAGATAATCTCCATATACCGCAAGCGGTGCTCCTTCTCCTCCGGCAGCAATATGTTTCTGTCTGAAGTCGCTCAAGGTAATAATACCAGTCCGTACAGCAATATGATCGCCATCTCCAATCTGTAGTGTAGCATTAGGATAGTCCGCCAGCTGATGCAAAGATGATGGTGCATGAAAGATAGTTTGCCCGTGACTGGCAATGAGATCTACATTTTCCAAAGGGAAATTCCACGCTTTTAAGGTAGTAAGAACCATCTCAGCCGATCGCCTTCCAATCACTGCATGAAGTAAAGTCAGCCGTTGCAATGATACCTGCGATTTGAAGGAGATAGATTTCAGCTCTTCTTTGAAAGATTGATCATAAGGCACTGTGGTAAAATGTAACACCTTCACCTGAGTATCTGTTCCTGAACCTGAGAATTCGCACAAGGCGATATCCAGTCCATCTAATGAGGTGCCCGACATTAAACCTATAATCATTCTCGAAGAGGATGCTGCTATAGCAGATAACCTGGCCAGTTGAGTATTCATTTTTTATATCCTTTCTAACTGCATTACTTGGTAATTGCGTTAATCAGTATCTTGGAAAGCCCTTCGAAATCATTTGCATAATGATGATCGCCCGGCAGAATCTGCACTTTTAATCCTTGCCTGATAAACTGATTTGGTATACGTGTGCCTTCTGCTTTACCAAAAAAGTTCATCACTGTAACGCTTTTCAATTTACTCATTTCGGCAAGCACATTGTATTTTCCTTTCGAGCCGCCGAAATTCAGCATATCGGCAATATGAATTTCAAAATCTGCATTCGTATCGGGAGACATAGACAATACGGCCGATAATTGCGGTTTCAGTTCGGCGGAAAGCCTGGTGGCAACAAAAGGAACAATGGATGCACCGAAAGAAAATCCAAGCAAAACCACTTCCTCTTTTCCAAGCTGTTCCATATATTGTCCTATTACCTTGCCTATTTCTGCCGCTACAATATCGGGTGTCTTTTTGTTCCAGAAATACTTCTGTGCATCAAGTCCCACTACAGGAATACCCTTTTTTGCCAGGGATTCAGCAAGCGATTGATCGAAACTCGTCCATCCTCCATCTCCGGATATCATAAAAAACATGGGCAGATTCGTTTTTTTAAGCGCAGCAATAATCTTCAATGGTAGTTGATCATTTAAAATTTTAGCCGGCCTTGCTTCTGCAGCAAGCAGACAAGCCATAATTGCGAACATCAACATCAACTTTTTCATCACTTAGGGTTTAATTATTTTAGACAATACTGCCGGTACTTGTATCAGGTCATAATCCTGTTCGTAAACCAGGTATTTATTGTGCCATACTGGCGAAAACTTATCTTTCGCATCCCTGAGTCCCTTGTAGTGGGAAAAAGATTTGATTTTCTCATAGGCAAATTTCATCGAACGCTCGGGTAGATTCTTCGGATCCATTAAACCAGAGAGTGGTGCAAAGCCAATATTTACAGATGTGCAGCCCGTTTCTTTAAGGTATTTGAAAAGTTCTACAAGAATAAAGTCAATCACCCCATTCGGCGCATCCTGCGTTTTCCTGATCAGGTCATAAGTGCCTTCGCCTTTCGCATAATCGGGTATTACATTTAAGAAGGCGACAATCTTTTCCTCTCTATTTTCTACAGTGATGATCGTTTGCTGTTTCAGTTCTTCCCACATAAACATTCCCTGCGAAAAAACGATCTCTTCCCTTTCCGTATCCACCAGCCATTCATCTGATACAGACTTTATTTTTTGCAATAATCCATCTTTAACAGGAGCAGTGTATATTTTGCATTGAAAACCCTTTTCCGCTACTTTTTTCAGTGCATTTCGGATAGATTTTCTGTTACCGCCATCTAAAGTAAATGTAGTAAGATCCACCACGCCTTCCTGTCCAAGGTACAGCCTTTTCTTTCCGCAACTGATAAAATCATCAAGGCTTTGTTCTGGCACCCTGTAATAAAAACTCTTTAAACCGCTTTCAAAGCAGTAACGGTCAAATGATTTGATGAAGGCAACCAGATTTTCAGGTGCCGTCACCGGATTCTCTAATACCACGGCAAAATTTCCTGATACACGGTAGGATACAAAACCTTCAATTTCAGCAGTTCTGTAAATCAGCTTATCCTGATAAGTCTTGAAATAATCCATAGCTGAATTACCGAAATGCTCCAGTTGCTCCTTCGCCCAGACCAGTTCTTCTTCATCGATGGTATCCTTTATGATATACGGACGTATCAGAGTATAAAAAAGAAATGCCAGCGATAGAAAACCGCTGATATTGATAGAATATAAAAATCCACGTGCAAATGAATCCGTTGGAATCAAATTCTCACTCTCTATTAATACGAAGTTTTCCAATGTATATTTTACAGACTGAATCAGACTAAAATCGACATTAAAATGTTTGGCATCAAGAAAATAGAAGCCGATAGTGCCGTACAATAAGACAGCGGCGACACTTAATAACGTAGTTTGAATACCGATATACCTGAGTTTAGAATTGTGTTTCACGTAATACTCCTTTCTGGAAGCAATCAGACCCACAATGACCACCAGCGAAAACACAGCCTCTTCATAATCGATTGCTTTTGTCAGATTCCCGACAAGCGAAAAAAGACATAGCGCCATGGCCAGATACCAGGCCATTTTCAGACCTTTCAGCATAAACGCTGCGGTGACTAATAAGAACAGGCCGGCGACGAGTACAAAATAATTCGATGCAGCAATAGCAGATACAGGAAGGAAGTTTTTCAGAAAAATCAGCCTTTCATGAATTGCTGGTGTCAATACGGAAACGATATTGACAATACCTAATGCCAGGATTAAAAGCGCAGGGATAATCCGCATCAGTAATTTATTAATCTTCAGCAGAAAACTCAATGCGCCCACTAATAATGGAATCCAAAACTCCATAAATCGGTAAAGTATAGTGACAGAAACCGCCGCTGCTTCAGTATAACCAAGTCTGATCAGCATAAAGGTCATGGATGCCTCAACAGCACCAAGACCACGCAGAAATGGTGAAATGATCAGAAACACCACGGCAACAACATAGCTGATAGTTGAGATGATCACCGAAGGTGCTATATTCAGCGCCAGCATAGCAAGGTATATATGTACAATTCCGATCACCTCAATCAGCATGCTGTAGAGAAAAGTAACTATAAATCCATTACGCTCAATTTTATTATTCCTGAAATCACCCAGAAACACATCAACTACGGGAATATAGCGCGTGATGAAGCGGTAAACGCTACCATTATTCACTACAGACCTGAAGAGCAGATAAACCAGGCCTATCAAAATGAACGCAGATAACAGACCAAACCATTCTCCCATTCCTATACTGCCCTGAAATATGGCATATACAAATACAGGAATAGCAATAACCAATACAGAGAGGATGCCAACGAAACCGTAAATAGAGGAAGCGAAGTTAATCTGTGATTTACTTACTCCTTTCTGCTCTATGTTCCCACTAAAAAAGGCCAGTGAAGAAACACCACCTGCGGGGAGGAATACACTTACAAAGTTTCTCTTTAAAAATAACATGCTGGCATCGCCAACGGAGACTTCACTGCCAACCGCTGCAAATGAGGCCTTGTACATTAGTCCATGAATAAATATATAAACCACACTCAACAAAATACCGGGCACGATCCACTCCCATCTGGAGGTTACCACCAGATGTTTTACCTGCTGCAGTTCCTGTTGTTCATGTCGGATAAACCATATAGCCAGGCCTATAAAAAATAGGGTAAAAATATAACTGCCTATTATTTTATAATGCTCACGCAAAAAAGGTACAGGGTTGTAGGAAGGCAATGATTTCATATAGATTGTCTGGATTTCAACAGGTAATATTGCGCATAAAAGTATGACATTTATCCTGATTTCAGAAGTTCTCTATTTCTTCGCGAAAAAAACTATTCCCAGGGCAATGAACGACCAGATCAGCATCTGCCAGGTAGATAAATCCCATCCACCGTGTTTCCAGCAGAGCAGACCGAAAAATGTCCCTATTCCACCACCAATAAAATACGTTGTCATGTAAATTGTATTTAACCTGCTGTGTGAGTTTTCATCTAAAGCGTAGATTCTCGTGAAATTTGTAATCTGTGTGGCCTGCACGCCAATATCTAAAATAAATATGGCAATAATCAATGCGGCAATGGACAATGGCATCACCTTTAGCAAGACTATGCTGAAGATAATCATCCCCACAGTAATCAATAACGATTTCCGTGTATTTCCCTTGTCTGCAAGCTTACCAAAATATGGAGCTACCAATGCTCCACCTATAGCCACAATGCCAAATAATCCAATGGAATCTGCATGAAAATTAAATTGCGGCCCGCTCAGGTAAAAAGTAATCGTTGTCCAGAATGAACAAAAAATACCGAAGGTGAATGCCCCTAAAATGGCCGACTCTCTCAGTACCCTATGTTCCTTTACGAGGATAAGTGTTGATTTAATTAGCTGAAGATAACTGCCTGTAAATTTATGTTTTACATCAGGAAGATAAAGCTTCAGTAATACCGTGATGCTCAATACCATGAAAGCTGAGATCGCATAAACATACCGCCAGTTCAACCAGTCGGTAATAAAACCACTGATGACCCTGGAACCCAGAATACCAACAAGAATTCCACTAAATACGATACCAACCGTCTTGCCCCTGTTCACTTTATCCAAACTTGCTGCCATAGGCAAAATGATCTGTGCAGGTGCGGCACAGATTCCAATCACCAGACTTAAACCCCATACAATAGCGATTCCCTGAGCAAAGAACATCAGTACCAATGCCAGCATCAGCGCAGTCAGTAAAGATAAGATCAGCTTTTTTCGGTTCACCTTATCACCCAGTGGCAATAAGAAAAACATACCCAGTCCGTAACCTACCTGAGTAAGCATCGAAACCTTGCCCACTTCAGTATCGGTAGCCCCGAGTGAAATGGCCATCTCTTTCAAAATGGGCTGGTTATAATAAATATTGGCTACGGTTATTCCGGCGGCGACTGCCATCAATAAAATGGTACCTGATTTTAAAGGATCGCCCTCCTGATGCTGATTTTTATTTACTGGATTCATTTGGCACAAAAATAGCCCTATCCTGATTTCAATCAGCAGAATAGGGCTGGAATTTTATAACATGTGAGTCTTATTTAGAATCGCATGACAAATATCAGGCAGCTACAGTTCGTAATACGATGAATTGAGATTGTTATTCGCTTTTTCCGCGCGCTCAATTGGTGCATAGTCTGATAAAATCAGTGCTTCGCCTTTTTTCACACATACATCATGTTCAAAATGTACCGAGGGCAAATTATCAGCAGTATGAATAGTCCAGCCATCCTCATCCGTATAAATATGTCTTGTACCCAGGTTGATCATCGGTTCAATCGCCAAAACCAGATTTTCCTTCATCATAATACCAGAACCTTTCCTTCCGTAATTAGGCACCTGCGGATCTTCATGCATCGTACGCCCTAAACCGTGGCCAACAAGTTCTCTTACCACACCATATCCTTCTTTTTCTGTGTATTCCTGTATCGCATTTGAAATATCTCCAACGCGCTTACCCACAACCGCCTGCTTAATACCCACATAAAGAGACTCTTTAGTTACCCTCACCAGTTTCATTACTTCAGGTTTGATTTCCCCCAGAATAAAGGTATAAGCATGATCTCCGTGGAAACCATTTTTATAAACGCCTATATCTACAGATACGATGTCACCATCACGCAAAGGCACTTTGTTGGGAAAACCATGCACTACCACATCATTAACAGACGTGCAGATATTATGCGGGTAACCGCTAAAATTCAGGAACGATGGTACAGACTGTTGATCAGCAATAAATTCAGCAGCAATTCTGTCTAAGTCAAGTGTAGTCATTCCCGGCTTCAGTACCTTAGCTATCTCAGCTAAAGTTGCACTTACCAGCAATGCACTTATTTGCATCAATTCAATTTCTTCTTCTGTTTTGTATATAATCATTTGTTGCAAATTTAAGAAAACCTGTGTTAATCCAAATCAATTTTTAAAGATCCCTCCGCAAAGCCGGCAGTTTCCCGGGCATGGTGACTTACAATTAGTGTAGTTGTATTAAATTCTTTCAGCAGCAATTTTAAGTCCATGATCAGCGATGCGCTCAGCTCATCATCCAGAGCAGAAAAGGCTTCATCCATTAATAATACCTCAGGGCGCATGGCCAGTGCGCGTAAAATGGCTAACCTTTGTTGCTGACCACCCGACAAATGTTTGGGCCTGTGCTGAACGAATGTTTCCATTTTCCCTATTTTAAGCAACCTATCAATAAGCACCGTATCCGAAGTGGCGTATAATAGATGCTCCATTACTGTCATATTCGGAAACAAGGCATAATCCTGAAAAACAAATCCTGCCTTCCGCTGCTGAGGTTTCAGGTTCACTTTACCTGCCGTATCCAGCCAAACCTCATTTTCAACTTTAATCAATCCCCGATCGGGCATGATCAATCCAGCAATAATTTTCAGAAAGGTAGTCTTCCCCGATCCGGAAGGCCCATAAATTTTAGTGACACTCCCCTTTTCTATAATGGCTTCAACTACCAGGTTTCTTTTCCCCCGATAAGTTTTAATTTGTTTATCTATTTTGATGCTGATCATTCCAATGGTCCCCTCGCTGCATTCCTGTTAAAAATAAACACCAGAATAACAATTATAAATGTGATGGCAAATAAGACGAGAGAATATTGGTTAGCCTCTGCATACTTATTATTGTCTACCGCATCGTAGATCGCAATTGAAGCTACCTTAGTCACGCCTTCCAGTTTTCCGCCAATCATGAGTACTACACCAAATTCACCCAGCGTATGCGCAAATGTCAGCACTGCAGCGGTATACAGGGACGATTTTATATTTGGTAATAAAACTTTGTAAAATGTTTCCATTTTAGACTTACCCATGGTATAAGAAGCTTCAGCAAGAGAATCAGGCAGGTGAACAAGCGCTGATTTGACGGGACTGATCATGAAAGGTAAACTATAGATAACAGATGCCACTACCAGTCCTTCAAATGAAAATACCAGACTAACATTGAAATGCTGTAATAACCAATGTCCAGGCACACTATTCGGACTAAAGCTGATCAATAAATAAAACCCCAATACGGACGGAGGCAATACCAGCGGCATAGTCAGTAGTGCCTCCACTATAACTTTAAAAACAGAACTTCGTCTGGAAAGCCAGTACGCCATCGGAATTCCGATGATCACCAGGATAACCGTAGTGATTGCTGCCAGTTTTAAACTAAGCCATATAGGTGTCCACTCCATCAGATTGTGTTATAAACTATAACCATAATCCTTAAATATTTTTTTGGCTGCTGATGAGAAAAGATAATCATAAAAGCGCTTACCATTTACAAGGTTACTGTTTGCATGCTTTAATAATAGTACCCCCTGATGTATAGGCGCGTATGCTGCCGGATCTACACGTAACCATTTCATACCTGAATTTGAAGGCAGTTCATATACTAATGATTCGGTGGTGAAGCCAATATTTACTGCCTTTTTGAGAACGTAAGTGTTTACCTGGCTAATGCTCTCTCCAAATACAAGCTGAGGAGCCGCTTTTTTATAAATTTTATAATAGTTCATCGCCTGTTCTGCAGCTTTACCATAAGGTGCTAAAGCAGGGTTGCCAATGGCTACTTTGCCAATTTTCTCTTGGGTAATTAATGATTTCCAGTTTTTTAAATCTGCCCCGGTAGCCGAGCATACGATTAAACTGCCAGAGGCATAAATTCTTGGTTTTGTAGATGAAAAACCAGCTTTATAAACATCATCTGCAAAGCCCATATCCGCGGAAAGAAACAAATCATAAGGTGCGCCATTCTTGATTTGCGTGGCCAGCTTACCTGAAGAGCCACTAATCACTTCTACAGAAATTCCGGTTTTCTTTTTAAAATCTGCCTTTAACTGCTGTAATACAAAATTTGCATTGGCTGCCACCGCAACCCGCAAGCCCTGAGCTGAAACATTCAGACTGATCAATAAAAGAAAAAGAAGCGGACTGCATTTACTTAACCATCTGTATATCATATACGCTATGCTCATATTTATAAAACCATAGGCACGGCGCTTAGGCTTTATCAAAATTAGGGTGTTTATAGGATTAAATCAACAAATAATGTAAACCTATTTTTGCGTTGTTTGTTCTGCGGACAATAAAACATTCTCTGTAGGAAGACTAAGAATTTATTACCTTTAAAATTTCCAGGGAAAATCCCGGAAATTTGATTTTAACAGATAACAATGGAATTTACCGAAATCTGCAAACCTTTCGAATCTCTGACAACAAAAGAGCTGTATGCGATATTAAAATTAAGGAGCGAGGTGTTTGTAGTAGAACAAAACTGTGTATTTCTGGATACCGATGATAAAGATCAGTCGTGTCAGCACCTGATGTTATACCAAAATAAAGAACTCATGGCCTACGCCAGGATCGTTCCTGCAGGAGTTTCTTACAGGGAACCTTCTATTGGAAGAATTGCGAGCAGTGAGTTGGCAAGAGGTAAAGGTTTCGGAAAACAATTGGTTAAACTGGCTATAGACAACTGTATCCGTCTCTATGGAAATCAGCCCATCAGAATTGGTGCACAATTATATCTGAAAGTTTTTTACGCTGCTTTCGGATTTGAGTCCATTGGTGATATTTATGATGAAGACGGTATTGATCATATCGAAATGATCAGACCAGCAAATTAAATTTTAATATTCAGATTCTTTCCTATGTTACAAAGTGAATTATTTCAAATAGCCGCCACGACGGATTGGCAGGATTTAGGGGATGGTATCCAGAGACAGGTCTTCGGTTATGATAACCGCGTGATGATGGTTAAAGTGAAATTCGAGAAGGGTGCAATTGGCCAGTTACATGAGCACCACCATACCCAGATCAGTTATGTGGAAAGTGGTGTTTTTGAAACCACCATCGGCGAAAATAAACATACCCTGGTTACAGGAGATGGTTTCTATGTACCACCACATGCTGTGCATGGTGTTATATGTTTGGAACCGGGTATATTAATTGACGTTTTTAGTCCGCACCGCGAAGACTTCATTTAAATTTCATTACCATTCCCTAACATCACATCCTGCAACCGATTTTGTTTACAGTCAAATATTATCTTGCAGAACCGATATATGGTACAGATCTAGGTATTAGTAAGTCAATTTCCGGAAAAAGAATAAATATCAAACTTGTTGCGAACAAAGTATTCAACACCAGAAGAACAAAAATAAGTGGCGTAATCGAATCTCAGGATCATCAGCTTTATCAAAAACAGGAAACCAGAATTTTCAGGTGCACACTTACCTATAATTTTGGCAGCACACTCATTAAAGCCATAAGGGAACACATAAACGCCAGTGCGTCAGAACAGGGAAGGGTAAAAACTGAAAATTAATCCCCGACTTTTGGACAAAGCCAGTTATGCATCACTGGAAAAGGTTCAGCATTCAGCAGAATCGCATTTTTATTGTCGTAAGCCATTTCATGATATTGTAACATTGGCAAACCAATATATGAACCTTGTTCAAAAGCAGTTTTAATACTGGCTGCACCACCTTTATAACCGTCTTCATGAAACACAACATCGACAGGAATTCCAAGATGTAAACAAGCAGCATAACTCCAGGCAATAGCCATCATCTCTCCCGATCTATGCAGATCTGAGTCGGGGAGATTACCATCCATTGATCTTCTTATTGATGATGGCATTGTCGCTAAATGTCCGGCCTCATGAAGGATGTCACCCGGATAATTCAGTTTATCCGGATCAATACTTAATGCGCCTTTTTTAAGACAAAGACCCGGTAGAAATGAGTCAGACCTATGTTGTTCCAGCAATACTTCCAGGCCAATTTCTCTTAGAAACTTCACCATTCTGGTAATTAGTTCATCTTTTTTAATCTTAGTCATTGAAAGCATAGTGCTAATTTATGAAATTAGGGATAGAAGACAAGATCATAGTTAAACCAATAAAAAAACGCGATGACAATCAGGCCATCGCGTTTTTTATTAATTGATCAGCTTTACAGGCTAAAACTCTTCGTTCAGGTAAATATCGTGCACCAGGAATTTGACTTTTGCCAATGGCTCCAGCAGCTCGGTAATATCCTCAGAATTAATAGGGTAAATCGTTTCTTCGGCATCAGGGATTTCCGAGTCAGGGATCAGCTCAAAAAACTTCACCGGAAGATCGGTATCCAATTCCACCAGCTTAATATATTTAACCCCATTTGCTTTCCAATTGTCCAGAATCTCCAGATTGAATTGTGTATAAGGATTGCTGTTCTCATTTTCCATGCTGTAAAGCTAATACATATTTACTTTTTTTCTTCAAGTACTGCTAATAAGACTTTAGCAGCCTCTTCAGAAGAGCCCGGATTTTGTCCGGTAATCAACCTGCCGTCTCTTTTAACAAAAGAACCCCAATCAGCTCCCTTACTATATAAAGCACCCAGACTTTTCAATTCGTCTTCTAATAAGAAAGGAACAACAGCTGATAATTGTACAGCATCTTCTTCAGTATTGGAAAAACCAGTTACCTCTTTACCTTTTACCAGAGGTTCTCCATTCGCAGCCTTCACATTAACCAGTGCAGCAGGCGCATGGCATACAAAAGCAACAGGTTTTTGCTCATTATAAAACTCCTGAATCAGCGCAATAGAATGTTCATCTACAGCCAGATCCCATAATGGACCATGACCCCCCGGATAAAATACCGCATCATAATCTGCCTCGGTCACTTCACTCAATTTCAGGGTTTGCGCTAATTTTGTTTTGAGTTCTTCATCAGCGTCAAATCTTTTTGTGGCTGCAGTCTGTGCATCTGCAGCTTCACTCTTAGGATCAATGGGTGGTTGACCACCTTTTGGCGAAGCAATGGTCAGCTCCACTCCTGCATCTGCCAATACATAATATGGAGCAGCAAATTCTTCCACCCAGAAACCTGTCTTTTTACCTGTGTCCCCTAATTCACTGTGGGAAGTCAGTACGATTAATACTTTCATAATATTGTTGTTTTAAATTAATAACTCATTTCAATAATCTGCTGTACATTAGCAGGTGTAAGCGATTTATGTTCGCCCAGGCCAAGCCATCCGCGTTCAGTAAACCTTCCGGCAATTTTCTCCGCTGTTCCTTTATAGTCTTCAGTATATTCAGAAAGCGTTGTTTTGATTTCAAGCGAATGGAAGAACGCTTCAGTTTTAACAATCGCTTCGTTTGCGATCTCATCGATATTATCACCGGTGAT
Source organism: Pedobacter sp. MR2016-24 (assembly GCF_026239655.1). GTDB lineage: Bacteria > Bacteroidota > Bacteroidia > Sphingobacteriales > Sphingobacteriaceae > Pedobacter. The sequence goes on from NZ_JAPIVO010000003.1 coordinate 311,159, forward strand.
GCCCCAAACACGTTTTCCATACTGTGCCAACTTTTCTTTTTTAGCTTCAAAATTGAAACGGTAGTGGCTCGGTGCTACAATTGCTAATGTCCGCGCATGGTCAATACCAAATAATGCGGTAAGTTCATGACCCATCATATGCACTGCCCAGTCGCCCGGAACACCTTTCTGGATCAGGCCATTCAGCGCCATCGTACAGCTCCACATAAAGTTCGCAGCAGCCTCGTAATTAGTGGGTTCTGCAATCACTTTAGGTGCTACTTCTACTAAAGTCTGCATGATGCTCTCTGCAAATCTATCCTGCAACAAACCACCCGCCGGATAAGTCATATATTGCTCCAGAACATGTGTAAAAGCATCCGTCACGCCATTTGCTAACTGACGCTGAGGAATCGAAGCAACAACCTGCGGATCAAGAATAGAGAATACAGGGAACAGACCCGGTCCGCCCATAGAAAATTTCTCCTGCGTTTCTGCGCGGGTAATCACAGCGCCTGAGTTCATCTCTGAAGCAGTCGCCGGTAAAGTCAGCACCGTTCCAAAAGGCATCCCTTTTTCTGTCTTAATACTTTTAGTCAGGATCTCCCAGGGACTTCCACCTTCATACAGCGCTGCTGCAGAAAGGAATTTAGTTCCGTCGATAACAGAACCTCCGCCAACTGCCAGTAAATAAGTAATATGTTGTTCTTTGATGACCTTTAATGCCTCAAGCAAAACCTCATACTCAGGATTAGCAGGGATTCCACCGAACTCAACAACGTCGAATCCGTCCAGCGCCGTTTTTACCTGCTCATAGATGCCATTCGTTTTGATACTTCCGCCACCATACAACAGGAGTATTTTAGCATCTTGTGGTAGTTCTTTAGCCAGGTTGGCAATCTGTCCCTTACCGAATATAATTTTTGTTGGATTCTTTAATTCAAAATTTAACATGATATATTTATTTATAATTTATTAGATTTTAACCACCATTTTACCTTCATTTTTACCTTGAAACAGGCCAATAAATGCTTCGGGAATCTGATCAAAACCTTCTACAATGGTTTCACTGTTGTTTAGCCTGCCTTCTTTGTACCATTCGGTAAGCTGTTTCATTCCTTCAGGAAACTGGTCTGCATAATCGCCTACAATAAAGCCACTCATCGTCGCGCTATTAACGACTAAACGCCACTCCACCCGCGGAGCCAATGCTGGTTCTGTATCATTATATAATGAAATAGCACCGCAAACAATAATCCGGGATTTGTACTTAATATTTGCGAGTACAGCATCCGATACCGCCCCCCCTACATTATCGAAATAGATATCCACTCCATCCGGACAAGCTGCTTTAACTGCTGCTTCAAGATTGTCTGTTGATTTATAATTAATACCTTCATCATAGCCAAACTTCGATTTAAGCGTACTGATTTTCTCATCTGTTCCTGCCAGGCCAACCACATGGCAACCCAGTATTTTCCCAATTTGGCCCACCACATTTCCTACTGCACCTGCAGCGCCGGAAACAACAATAGTTTCTCCAGCTTTCGGCTTGCCAATATTCTTTAATCCCAGGTAAGCCGTTAAACCTGTCATCCCTATTATACCAAGATAAGCAGATAAGTCTGCCGCATCGGCATCAATTTTGGTCAACCCTTTGCCACTGGAAGTCTGGTATTCCTTCCAGTCCACATAACCGACAACAAAATCACCTTCTTTAAAGTGTTTATTTTTCGATGAAATTACCTCACTCACCACACCAGATTGCATTGGCTTGCCAAGTTCAAAAGGAGGAACATAAGATTTAACATCTTTCATTCTTCCACGCAAATAAGGATCCACAGATACAAAACGCGTTTTTAACAAGACCTGTCCTTCACCAGCAACAGGCATCTCTTCTTCGATAAATTTAAAATCATTCAAAACCGGTACTCCTTCCGGCCTCTTGTCTAACAATATTACTTTATTCATAGCTATCAATTTAATCCATAGAATTATCATCCATGGATGTTATTTAATCAAATTTTTTTACTTCCTTATTTTCTCTAATAATTCATTCAAACGATCAGATTCCTCATCAGTCAGTCCAATCTCCCCATTATCTATCAATTGTCTCGCTTTGATCTTAAGGGCCAGACCTTTTGCGGTAAGTTTCACATAGACTACGCGCTGATCGGCTGAATTCCGCTCCTTCTCTATCAAACCTTTTTCCAGTAACTTATTCACCAGCCGGGAAACGTTGGGCATCCTGTCAATTAAACGTTCTTTAATCAAATTAACAGTAGCAGTATGATTTTGTTGTCCGTTAAGTACAGAGAGTACATTAAATTGTTGCAATGATAGTCCTGTCGATTTTAAATCAACCGATATCTTATTCAGGATCCAGTTCGAGGTAAAAATCACGTTAGTAGCTGCTCTTTGCTGGCGACTACCAAATTCATGTTTAAGCTCTTCTTCTATCTTCATGGCTTCAGGATTAATGACAGATCAAAATTACCATCCATGGATGGTAATTGCAAAACATCGCTGTATAAATTTACCTTCGCAATGTCATTTTTAGTAGTATAGCTATTAAAAAACAACTTGAATACTCATGTTATTATCTGTATATCAATTGGATGACGACTTGTTTGAACGCTTATTTGCAATCGAAAACTTCATCATCTCCTCTTCAATTTTTCAGCTATCATCTAGTTTGCATCTTCAGGCTTATCAGATATATTTAATGATGGTGTTGTATAGCCATCAAAAATGGCTTCAGGATTTCTTTTCTAAACCACAGATAGCGATAAATGAACTATATTGTAATTCATTCACAAATCATCAGGATTTTTACAAAAACTCTCCTTTTCGAAATAAATGAAAATATATTAAAATGTTTTTGAGACACAATCGTCTTCCTATTAAACAGCGAATATTTTGAAAGCCGCATTCATGCCAAAAGACCAGAACAGTTACATTATAGAAACCATTAAAGCATATGGTAAAAGCTTGATGGGTTTTATACGTAAGCAGGTGAAGAGCGAAGCTGATGCAGAGGATATCTTGCAGGACGTATGGTACCAGTTCAGCAATGTAATTAATGCACAGCCTATCGAACAAACCAGTGCCTGGCTATATCGTGTGGCAAAAAACAAGATACTGGACAAGCATAAAAAGCGTGGCGAAAGTTTATTAGATGATATCTATAAGGGAGATGACAATGATGACGGAGCAGATCTGATCAGTCTGTTAATGGTAGAAGTAACTACTCCGGAAACTGCCTATCTGCGTAATCTTTTCTGGGAACAGCTCTTCATTGCACTGGATGAATTACCTGAAGAACAAAAGCAGGTTTTTATCTGGCAGGAACTGGACGACCTCTCATTTGAAGAAATCGTTGAAAAAACGGGTGTGAAGTTCAATACCCTGGTTTCCCGCAAGAGATATGCTGTCCTGCATCTGCGTAAACGTTTAAAACAGCTCTACAAAGAGGTTGTAGCGTATTAAATTTATCAAACAATCAGATGAAATATACTAGAAACAGAAAAAAGTTTTTCTTTATCCCATTCGGAATAGCCGCACTTTTAGCTATTGTGAGTTATGTTGTGATGCTATTATGGAACAGCTTATTGCCGGAGATTATGAATGTTAAACCAATCAGCTTCTGGCAGGCAACGGGCATATTTATTTTATGCAAAATCCTGTTTGGCTTCGGTAAGGGCAGCGGTGGCGGACCATGGGCACGCCACAGAATGGCTGAAAAATGCAGGGACATGTCTCCCGAAGAAAGACTGGAGTTTAAAGAGAAAATGAAAAACAAGTTTTGTAACTGGAATAAACAGGAACCCAATAATAGTTAACCTAAGACTATACGATATGCACCTTACAGTATTTAAAACAAACGTAGCTACACCACAGCAGGCAGGGAATCTGCAACCAATGATCAGTGCACTGCCGCCAATCACCCATTGCAATTTTGACCTGGACGATTGTGACAATATCCTTCGGATTATCAGTACAGATCTTCAGCCCGAGCTGGTGTGTAACCTTTTGCAACAGCAGGGATTTAATTGCGAACCAATGGAATCTTTTGTTTATCAGCGTTAATAGCAAAATTTTGTAATAAAGAGTATTAATTAATATTTTTATGCATCATTTTTCTATGATTGATATATATTGCGGTAAATTTTATAACAATTGATGCCCCTTATACTCTTATCCGCTAAACAACTCACCACTCCGGAACTAATCTTTACCTGTACTGCAATGCTGTATTGGGTTTATCTTTTCGACCCTTTTCATCGCCGGCCTGAGCAGCGAAATTACCTCAAATTGATTAAGGATAACAAATACCTTTCAATCAATATCGCAGGATCAACGATGTTAATATTGATGTGCAAATTCCTTGCGGCTCTCCCGTTGTTGTTCATCTTATCAGTTCTCATTGCAGACAGGATTTCATGGCACTACAGAAAAAAACATTTTACTTTTATACACAGAGGCGACATGGTGAGTGTACAATGGATGGAAACATTGCTTTCTATAGGTATATTTATTTTTCCTCTCTTTCTGGCTATTATAAGTGGAGTCTTTATCATAAAATATAAATATGAATTACCTGGTGAATACCTGATCCGCATTATGTCCCCAATTTAAGATATAAAAACCAGGCTACAATTTAATGCGTAAGTTCTTATGAAATTAAACATATACCTTAATTGAACTTACATGTTAAACACAACAATCGCTGCTCTCTTAGGTGGCCCGGAAATGATCATCGTAGCTGTAGCAGTCCTTTTATTATTCGGCGGAAAGAAAATTCCTGAACTGATGAAAGGTCTGGGCAAAGGAATTAAAGAATTCAAGAATGGACAGGAAGGTACTGACGAACCTAAGGTACAGAAAGAGGTTTAATTTACAAATCAGCTTGTCCTCCAAAACTTAAATGATATTAAATGTATGAATATAATACGTCCGTTTAATATCATTTAAGTTTGCGTTATGCCATAATTTATTTTTTTCTTTCAATCTTTCAGTACTTTCTGTACTTTAGCTGCCCAATGAGAGTGTTTGCCTTTTATGTATGTCTGATTCTATTTTTGTTTTGCGGGAATACTTCCCTGCATGCGCAAACTTATGATATACGTAAAGAAGCTAATCCTCCACATACTCCTGTTAAAAACAGGCACCACAAATTAACCAATACAGAACGTGGAAACCCGGTTATTGACGATGCGGAAATCGACCTTGATGAGGAATACCTCAGCGGGCATGATCTCGATGAAGGTGCAGTCAATACTTTTTTAGCAGAAAAATATAGTTTAGCAGACAGATGGTATTTTGCCTTTACAGATCTGTGTTTGTCTAACCATTATTATAAGCGTTTCGTCACCTATCCGTCGTTTTGCGACCTTTCCTCCCCTCTCTACATTACCCAGAGAGTATTGAGAATCTGAGAAATAATGTAAACAGTCTCCAATAAAAATCCTGATCTGTCAAGGCGTTCACTGCTGATGATAAATCCGGACTGATTGCGGGTGCTGCTATTTCGTTCCATGGAATTTCCTATTCCAACTATTCAATTGCATTATTTCCATTTTATACTCATGAAGAGAATCCTAGTGTTCACGGGCTTTATAGCCGTGCTGTACCTTACAAGCTGTACACCGAAAAAAGAAGAAAAAGAAGAAGCCAGTAATTATACGGTTACCAATCCATTGAAGATTGACACTTCATTTAACAAAGAATATGTTTCCCAGATCCGTTCTGTACGGAATATTGAAATCCGCGCCCAGGAAAAAGGCTACCTGCAAAACATTTATGTCGATGAAGGTCAGGCTGTAAAAGCGGGGCAGCTCCTGTTCAGGATCATGCCTAAAGTTTATGAGGCAGAACTACTCAAGGCACAGGCAGAAGGCCGCGCGGCAGAGATAGAACTGCAAAATGCGAAAACACTGGCCGATAAAAATGTAGTTTCAAAGAATGAGCAGCTGATGGCTCAGGCCAAACTGGAACAGGCAAAGGCAGAAATCTCCCTGGCAAAATTACACCTCTCTTTTACTGAAATCAAAGCTCCTTTTGATGGTACGATTGACCGTATTCCCCTCAAACTGGGCAGTCTTGTAGATGAAGGTGAGTTGATGACCAGTTTGTCTGACAATACGCAGATGTTCGCCTATTTCAATGTATCGGAGCCGGAATATCTGGAATATCAAACCAACATTAAAGGCCGGGCAGAAAATAAAGTAAGCCTGCGTTTAGCCAATAATAATCTGCTGCCTTATAAAGGCAATGTGGAAGTGGTAGAAAGTGAATTCAATAGTGAGACAGGAAATATCGCCTTCAGGGCACGTTTTCCAAATCCTGATAAACTGCTGAAAAATGGGGAAACCGGCGAGGTGCAAATGCTTGTTCCACTGCGTAATGCGCTGGTCATTCCACAAAAAGCTACTTATGAAATTCAGGATAAAACTTATGTGTTTGTGGTCGACAAAAACAATGTAGTCAGATCAAGAAACATCACTATCGCGAGTGAAATGCCTGATCTATATGTAGTGGGAAGCGGCATCACCGAAAATGACAAAATCCTGCTCGAAGGGGTTCAGAAAGTCAAGGATGATGAAAAAATCAAATATGAATACAAGGCACCAAAGGAGATTATTTCTCACCTGCGCTTAAAAGCTGAATAGTCCGGTTATCATCCGGTAAGCTCATTTAAATTCCATTTTGGTTAAATCATTAAAACAGCAAATCAATGTTTAATAAGTTTATACAGAGGCCTGTCCTCTCTATAGTTATATCGCTCATTATAGTGTTTCTGGGGGTGCTGGCTATGACCCACCTGCCTGTTACGCAATTCCCCTCTATTTCACCACCCAAGGTAAACATCACAGCAGAATATCCCGGAGCAAATGGAGAGCTGATGATCAAGTCGGTCATCATTCCGCTGGAACGCGCCATTAATGGGGTGCCTGGTATGAAATACATGGCTTCCGATGCAGGTAATGATGGTGAAGCTTCTATCCAGGTCATTTTTAACCTCGGTACAGATCCTAATCAGGCTTCTGTAAATATTCAGAACCGTGTGGCTTCGGTAGTAAATAAACTACCCCCACTGGTCGTGCGTGAAGGTGTTAAGATTACTCGTGAAGAGTCTAACATGCTGATGTACATCAATCTGTACAGTAAAGATCCAAAAACCGATCAGAAGTTCCTGTATAATTTCGCAGATATCAACCTCCTTTCAGAATTAAGGCGTGTAGATGGTGTGGGTGTGGCAGATATCCTGGGTAGCCGGGAATATGCCATGCGCATCTGGCTTAAGCCCGACCGCATGCTGGCTTACAAGATTTCAGCAGATGAGGTGCTGGAAGCATTGAATCAGCAAAGTCTGGAAGCTTCACCGGGTAAAACTGGTGAAAGTTCGGGTAAACGTTCCCAGTCTTTTGAGTATGTACTTAAATATCCGGGTCGTTATACCACTAAGGAGCAATATGCAGATATTATTTTAAGGTCAAATCCAAATGGAGAGATCCTGCGACTAAAAGATGTAGCTACGGTTGAATTCGGTAGTGCCATGTATGATATCTATTCCAACCTGAACGGTCACGCCTCGGCAGCGATAACGGTTAAACAATCTTACGGAAGTAATGCCAGCCAGGTAATTAAAGACATCAAGGCCAAAATGGAAGAGATCAAAAAAACTTCTTTTCCTAAAGGGGTAGATTATGAGATCAGTTACGATGTTTCCAAATTTCTTGATGCCTCAATTGATAAAGTAATCCACACCCTGGTCGAAGCATTTATTCTGGTTGGATTGGTGGTATTCTTGTTTTTGGGCGACTGGCGATCTACGCTGATTCCCGCCATTGCGGTACCGGTATCACTAATCGGAACTTTTGTTTTCATGCAGTTTTTCGGAATTACACTGAACCTGATCACCTTATTCGCACTGGTACTGGCCATTGGAGTCGTGGTGGATGACGCCATCGTGGTAATTGAAGCAGTTCACGCTAAAATGCAGGAAGAACATATTTCTGCATTGAAAGCGACTAAAAAAGCGATGCACGAAATTGGCGGAGCCATTATTGCGATTACCTTTTTGATGGCCGCCGTATTTGTACCTGTTGCATTTATGTCAGGCCCGGTAGGTATATTCTACAGGCAGTTCTCTATTACCATGGCTACTGCCATTATACTTTCAGGTATCGTTGCATTAACCCTTACCCCTGCGCTTTGTGCGATGATGCTCAAGAACAACCATGGTGAGGCAAAGAAGAAAAAAGGGCTGGACAAATTCCTGGATGGATTTAATAACGGGTTTAACGGACTTTCAGCCAGGTATCAGAAAATTCTTGGCGCCATCATCAACCGCAGGGTAATTACCTGGGGTCTGCTCCTTGCATTCTGTGCGGGTACCTATTTTCTAAACAGCAGTCTGCCATCGGGTTTTATTCCCAATGAAGATCAGGGGATGTTTTATGCGATTATACAAACCCCTCCGGGATCGTCACTGGAACGTACCAACGAAATTGCAGAAAGAGTGCAGAAAGTTGCTGAACGTATCGAAGGCGTGCAATCTGTTTCTTCCCTTGCAGGATACGAAATTCTTACAGAAGGAACAGGATCCAACTCGGGTACCTGTCTGATCAATCTCAAAAGCTGGGAAGACCGGAAACATTCGGTAGACCAGATTATGAAAGAACTGGAAGAGAAATCGAAAGAGATTACCGGTGCCAGTATCGAACTTTTCCAGCCACCGGCCGTTCCGGGTTATGGTGCTGCCGGAGGTTTTGAGCTCCGTTTGCTGGATAAATTGGGGTCGGGCGATTTTAAAAAGATGGAAACCGTGAGTAAGGATTTTGTCAGGGAACTCAGTAAACGTCCGGAATTATCGTCGGTGTTTACCTTTTACAGTGCCAGCTTTCCGCAGTATATGCTGCGGGTGAATAACGACCTGGCCAAACAAAAGGGCGTCACCATAGAAAACGCAATGAATACGCTTTCCACGTTGGTGGGCAGTAATTACGAAACCAATTTCATCAAATATGACCGTCAGTATAAAGTGATGGTACAGGCTTCCCCGGAGTACAGGGCACTGCCCGAAGATATCCTGAAGTTGTATGTTAAAAATGACAAAGATGAAATGGTCCCTTTTTCCGCTTTCATGAAAATGGAAAAGGTATACGGACTATCTGAAATTACCCGTCATAATATGTACAATGCTTCCGAAATCAGCGGTGCCGCTGCGCCGGGATACAGCAGTGGGGCAGCAATCAATGCAATTACCGAAGTGGCCAACAAGACCCTGCCGAGAGGATTCGGGATCGACTGGGCTGGTATCTCAAAAGACGAAGTAGGTCGCGGTAATGAAGCAATTTATATCTTTTTAATCTGTCTTGGTTTCGTTTATCTCGTGCTGGCAGCGCAATATGAGAGTTTCATACTGCCATTTGCTGTTTTGCTGTCACTTCCCTGCGGAATATTCGGCGCCTTTCTCCTGCTCAAGATATGCGGACTGGAGAATAATATCTATGCGCAGGTTGCCCTCGTGATGCTCATTGGTCTACTTGGTAAAAATGCGGTGCTGATTGTAGAATTTGCAGTGCAGAAACACAAAGATGGTGCTTCAGTAATGAATGCCGCAATGGAAGGCGCTGCAGTAAGGTTCCGTCCTATTCTGATGACCTCCTTTGCATTTATCGCAGGTCTGATCCCGTTGGTATTTGCCAATGGTCCGGGTAAAATCGGTAACCGCACAATCGGCTCTGCGGCGGCTGGCGGTATGCTCTTAGGAACACTTTTCGGCGTGCTGATCATTCCCGGTTTGTACTACATCTTCGGGAAAATCGCTGAGAAACATACCCTCATTAAAGATGAAGAAGAAAATCCCTTAACAGAAGAAATTGACCACAATGTATAAATTCAAGTTATATCAATATAGTATCGCCTTCGGTGCCTGCCTTGCTGTAGCAAGTTGCAAGGTTCCCGCTGTAGCCACACTGGGCGATAGCAAACCCATTCCCCTGGCTTACGGAAATAATCAGGATACGACCAATACCTCGAACATGCCTTTACATGAGTTTTTTAAGGATAAAAACCTGGTAGATCTGATCGATACGGCAATAAAAAACAATAAGGATCTGATGATCACTTTGCAGGATATAGAAATCGCAAAGAGTGATATCCGCGTGCGCAAAGGCGCTTTGTTGCCAACGGTTGGTCTGAGAGCCGGACTTGGCGTGGAAAAGGTAGGCCGGTATACGAGTCAGGGTGCTGGTGATGCGAGTACGGAAATTACTCCGGGAAAGGAATTCCCTGACCCGCTGATGGATTATACCATCGCTGCAACTGCAAATTGGGAAGCAGATATCTGGAAAAAGCTGCGTAATTCTAAGAAAGCTGCAATGAGCAGGTATCTGTCCAGCATCGAGGGTAAAAACTTCGTCATCACTAACCTGATTGCCGAAGTGGCCGAAAATTATTACGAGCTGCAGTCGCTGGACAGTCAGATGGACATTGTAAAACAGAACATCAAACTGCAAAAAAATGCACTGGAGATTGTAAAAGTGCAGAAAGAGGCCATGAGAACAACAGAGCTGGCAGTACAAAAGTTCCAGGCAGAGGTGCTGACTTCAACGAGTATGGAGTTCGAAATCCTCCAGAAGATCAAAGAAGCAGAGAACAAAATTAACTTTTTGCTGGGCAGGTATCCTCAGGAGATCCCGCGGGAAAAAGGTGATTTCCTTGCTTTAGAACCATCACCTGTGAGTGCAGGAATTCCTGCGCAATTACTGGCTAACCGCCCTGATATTAAACAGGCAGAACTGGAACTGGCTGCGGCGAAACTGGATGTTAAGGTAGCACGTGCAGAATTTTATCCCTCACTGGACATTTCTGCAGCGATAGGTTTTCAGGCTTTCAAACCATCCTACGTTTTCAGGCTGCCCGAGTCTCTGCTTTATTCCCTTGCGGGAGATCTGGCTGCACCGCTCATCAACCGCAATGCGATAAAAGCAGAATTCAGCAGCGCAAATTCAAGACAGCTGCAGGCCATGTTCAATTATGAACGGGTTATCCTTAACGCTTATATGGAGGTGTCTAATCACCTTTCCAAAATCAGTAATCTGGAAAAGAGTTACGACTTAAAATCCCGCCAGGTGCAAGCACTGAACAAATCCATCGAAGTCTCTAATGATTTATTCAAATCAGCCAGGGCCGATTACTTTGAAGTGCTGATGACGCAAAGGGATGCCCTGGAATCAAAACTCGAACTGATCGAAACCAAAAAAGAACAGCTCAATGCGGTAGTCTCTGTCTACAGAGATTTAGGCGGAGGCTGGAAATAAGCATACACACACCAATGAGAGAGCCGGCAATTTTGCCGGCTTTTTTTATGATACTCACATTATGATTGATCATTGGCATTTACCTTGCTGCTGTGTATCTTTAATCAATCAAAAAAAGGAAAGATATGAATACTGAAAAAGCCATTCTGGCCGGCGGCTGCTTTTGGGGCGTAGAAGAGCTGATACGTCATTATCCTGGTGTAACTTCAACTGTAGTAGGTTATACCGGCGGCGATGTCCCCAATGCTACCTACCGGAACCATGGCACACATGCCGAAGCTATAGAGATAACATTTGACCCGGCAATTTTAACTTATCGTGGATTGCTTGAATATTTTTTCCAGATTCACGACCCTACTACGCGGAACAGGCAGGGAAATGATATAGGCGCCTCTTATCGTTCTGCTATTTTTTTCCTGGATGACACGCAGCGTGAAGTAGCTGAAGCATTGATTGCTGAGATGGATGCCAGCGGCGTATGGCCCGGAAAAATTGTTACTGAAGTAGTACCGGCGTCAGACTTCTGGAATGCAGAAGCAGAACACCAGGATTATTTACAGAAAAATCCTTACGGATATACCTGTCATTTTGAAAGACCTGACTGGAAAATGAGCTGATCGTTGCTTACAATATCAGCTATTGTCTGTAAACAAGAGAAGGCCGCAACATTGCGGCCTTCTCTTGTTTACAGACATCTTTTAAATAGAATAACCATATCCTTCGGCCATTTTATCAAACCATTGATACAATACAATCATAGCAACGATAAAAATTCCCACAAATACATACAGCCATTTTTTATCTCGTGGAGATTGTGCATTGATATCTGAGGGCTTAACCAGCACAAAATATAAACCAAATATCACCAACATGGGGCCAACCATAAGCAATTTCATAGAATAGGAAATAGCATCAGCATGCGCTTCCATTTCTTTCAGTTTCAGATAAATAAAGAAGTAACTGGCCACCGCACCACTGGCAATGAAGATCAGGCCAAGTAGCAAAGGAGAAATAGCCTTTTTCGGTTTTCTGGAGTTGTGATTTACAAATTCGTAATCCTTATTGGGATTTTGTTCAGGTAGCTGCATAATATATGGTGATTAATTCTTCGAAATGCTTTCTTCTCCGCGGTCTATTCCTTTAAAAAAGAAGCGCATGGTATCATCGCCAAAAACCATAAAATCCTGGTTCTTTTCAAATACTGTATACTTTAATGGTATTTTTTTGCTGTCAAATGCATCAGGCCGGGTAGTATCCAATTTGTCCCAATCTCCGTAAGTACTCACTTCCTTTTTTAATTTTTCTACAAAAAGTGTGTCACCGGAAATACCCGCGTAGCGAAAATAGGTATAATTGAAACCCGGGTTGGGCCCGGTGATATAGACCATCGTCCGGTACAGATCGCCCGGCTTGGGCGCCGCAATATACTTTGCCAGTAATATTTTATCCTCCGCCTGTTGATGTTTGTTTTTACCCGCAAGAAGGAAAACCAGTCCGCCAATAAGCCCTGCAAAGGTTAGCAGCAAAAGAGGATTGATCAATATTCCCCGCCACAAGCTCAATGGTGTTCTCGTTTCTTCTTTCAGCTGATAATACCGCTGTTCCAGCTCGTCCGTCCATTTTAAGTTGGGTATGCTGTGGTCACAGCGCGTACAGGCCGCCATGCCGAATTTATGTTCAGGCCACATTGGCATCAGCATCCAGGCATATTTCTGATAAATACCGATCTCCACTCCTCCTCTTGAACCACATAATGGACAAGTCAGGTCAGGACAGGGTGTAACCTGATGTGTTAAGGTTCTGATCTGGTAAAAAAAAATCATGCAGCCGTTTTTCTTTGTTAAGGTAATTGCTTCAAAATTACATTTTAAAATGAAGAATCACAATGCTGAGCCATTTTGCAGCAAAAGAAACGCCTGATAGCCTGAATCAGGCAGGGATTCGTTTTAGATACTACATAGCTGCACAAAATACTAAAATCACGATTTAGCTGAAATGATTAAATATTAATCTGTCTATATTTACTGTTAACGATAATTCAGGTTTACATGCAAAATTGGCTCAAAGCGTTTGACATTAAAGTGGTACTGGCCTTCGCTGCAGTATACATTATCTGGGGAACTACCTATCTCGCCATTAAAATCGGGCTGGAAGAAATGCCGCCCTTTTTGATGGCCACTTTCCGTTTCCTGATAGCAGGTGTACTCATGCTGGCTTACTGCCTGTTTAAGAAAGAAAATATCTTTAACAAAACACAATTCAAAAACATGATGCTGGGCGCGTTTATGCTTCTTTTTGGTCAGGGTGTGCTCTTCTGGGCCGAGCAATACCTCTCTTCCGGACTCACAGCAGTTTTTATTTCCACTTTACCTATCGCCTATATTTTGGTCGACAAAAAGAACTGGAAAAACTATTTCCATAGTAAAATGACCATCATCAGTATTGTGCTCGGACTCATAGGTATCCTTATACTTTTCAAAGATCAGGCAGGTAACAGCCATCATTATTCAGCCAACATGAAAATTCTGGCCTCCGTCGTTATTGTGGGCTCGTGTCTCTGCTGGGCAACAGGATCACTCTATTACAAAACCATTTCATCTGACAGCTCACTATTTTGTGATGTGGGCTGGCAGCTGATTGGTGGCACGATTGCCTGTATCATGGTTAGTCCCTTCGCAGACCACTGGAGTGCTTTTCATTTTGCTGATGTATCAGTTAAAACCTGGTCAGCCGTATCTTACCTGGCTATAGCCGGATCAATTATTGCATTTACCTCCTCGCACTACCTGCTGTCCGTAAGACCACCTGCACTGGTAGGCACTTATGCCTATGTAAATCCGGTCATTGCCGTATTGCTCGGTTATTTCTTTGCCGATGAAAAGGTTTCTCCGACTCAGGTTGCCGGAATTGTGGTGATCCTGATCGCAGCCTATCTTTCCAACACTGTTAAACTGAAAACTAAATAACTATAGTTTATTTCCTGTTATACTGACTACACCTTTGACGGTTATGGCTAATTTTAAGCCAAATGCATGGCTGATATTTGTACGATCAAATCAATCGTTATGAATTATATCACAGATCGTATGAAAGGAAAAGTTGTAGCCATCACGGGTGCAAGCAGTGGAATCGGGGAGGCAACAGCACTGATGCTGGCAGCACACGGAGTAAAAGTTGTTTTAGGTGCAAGGAGAGCAGATCGTCTGGAAGACCTGAAAGGCAGGATTATAGCCGCCGGAGGTGACGCTGTTTATATCACCACAGACGTCAGGCGTCGCGAAGATGTAGATCAGTTAGTTCAACTGGCCTGCAAACATTACGGGCAACTGGATGTCATGATCAATAATGCAGGTATCAGCCATCTTTCCCGGATAGACGAATTACAGGTAGAAGATTGGGAAGACATGATTGATGTAAACTTAAAGGGTGTTTTATATGGTATAGCTGCCGGACTGGCCGTCTTCAAGAAACAGGGTTTCGGCCACATCATCAATATTATTTCAACTTCAGGCATCAGGATCGTACCCTTACAGGGAGTTTATGCTGGCACCAAAAATGCCGTGCGTACCATAGCTGAAGCACTCCGTCAGGAGTCGAAAGGCAAATACAGGGTAACGGGTATCTCCCCTGGTTTTGTTCAAACAGAATTAATAGACAGCGTTAAAGACCCGTCAATCAGAGCTGCCTATAAAGAGCAATCGGCAAAAATTGCCATATCACCGGATGACATTGCTGCTGGTGTAATTTATGCCATGAGCCAGCCAGACCATGTAGATGTAGGCGAAATTGTGATCCGTCCAACGGTTCAGGATTAGTACTGAATTATTTTGTTATCTTTAATTTCAGCAGATGAAAGCCTTCACGCCACAAACCCTTGTTTTTAAAAGTATTTCAGCATTGATGACTGCACTGGGTCAGCCCCTACCGCTGCATCCGCTCATTGCACTGGTGCATTATGATCAGGCAAAGCCCAATCTGGAGCATGCCGGCAAAAACTTCCTGATCGACTTTTACAAAATCTCTTTCAAAAAGGATTTTAAAGGGCAGGTGAAATATGGTCAGGGATATTACGATTTTGAAGAAGGCGGACTTGCCTTTTTGGCCCCGAATCAACTGGTCACTATGTCTGGTGAAGAAAGAAATTATGAAGGTTACACGCTTTATTTTCATGCAGATCTGATCAGAAACACGCATTTGGGTAAAAATATGCAGCAGTATGGCTTTTTCTCTTACGCCGTCAGTGAAGCCTTATTCCTGTCCGAAAAAGAAAAGGAAGTCATCCTTGCCATATTTAAAAGTATCGCTACCGAACTGGATCACCATATTGATGCCTTCAGTCAGGATGTCATGGTGTCACAACTGGAGTTATTATTGAATCACAGCAATCGTTTTTACAACCGACAGTTTATGACGCGAAAAGCTGTTTATCATGACCTGATCGATAACCTGAAGAAGTATCTCGACGCACGTCTTGAGCAGAACAGATCGTCTTCAGGCGGACTGCCAACAGTACAGGAAGTAGCAGATCACCTTCACGTATCCGCAAGGTATTTAACGGATTTACTTAAAAGCCTGACTGGTCAGAGTACCCAACAATACTTACACAGCCACCTGATTGAAAATGCCAAAGACAGACTCAGCACCAGCCGGCTCAGTATTGCCGAGATTGCTTATCAACTGGGCTTCGAACATCCGCAGTCATTTAATAGGCTTTTCAAGCGATTTACCAGCCTTTCGCCGAATGCCTACCGCCAGTCATTCAATTAAAAGACACATTTGTCTAAAGATAGCGGTTCAGACGACCAAAGCTCCCCTGAATGCCCTGGCTGCATAATAGGATTGTGCACCATTATGATATACGAATACCTGACCATAACGGTAATCGGCGAAGATTGCACCGCCCAGTTTCCGGATAGCAGCAGGTGTTTTTAACCAGCTTGATGTTTTCAGGTCAAACTTGCCCAGTTGCTGCAATAAACAGTATTGTTCTTCTGACAGGAGTTCAATGCCCATTGCAGCAGCCATATCAACAGCGCTATCCCGGGGCCTGTTCTCTTTCCTGGATTCGAGTCCCTCCCGGTCGTAACAAACACTTCGGCGTCCGGCCGGGCTTTCTGCTGCACAATCGCAGAAAGTAAACGTCCCTGAATCCTGATCATACACAACCACATCCGGTTCACCTCCCGTTCTTTCCATTTCACTGAGCGACCACAATTTTTCAGGCTGAGCATCCAGCCTTGCCCGTACAGTAGCCCATTCCAGACCAGAATGACGATTAGCGTTTATCTCAAACCTGGATTGTAATGTGCGCAGCAGTTCGTTCCTGTCTTCGGCAGACAATTCCTTATTGTTATTTTTCATCAGATCATATTTGGTAAAGCATATATTTTACATATACCGCATGGCTTATTTTAAGCAGAATCAAAATAGCCAAATAAATATACAGCGCAGAATAAATATGATGCAAATTTTTTAATACTTTTAACAAGGTATAAAAATATAAACCTAATTAAAAATAACGCTAAAACTCAACCCATGACTAATTGTAAAAGCTGCAATGCTGTATTAGCCGGTAACTTTTGTTCCAATTGCGGCCATCCTGCAAAAACCAAAAGAATTGATGGTCATTATATCATGCACGAAATTGAACACGTACTGCATTTTGAAAAAGGCATCTTATATACCATCAAAGAATTATTGATCAAGCCCGGAGCTAGTGTAAAAGAATTTCTTGCAGAAAACAGGAGCCGTTTGGTAAAACCCATCATATTTATCATCATCACCTCATTGATATATACGCTGATCACCCATTTCTTTCATATTGAAGAAGGGTATACCAATTTTAGCCTGGATAAAAATTCCGCTGTTACAGCAATTTCCAGCTGGATTCAAAATCATTACGGTTATGCAAATATTCTGATGGGTATCTTTATCGCTTTTTGGTTGAAGGTATTTTTTAGAAAACACGATTATAATTTTTTCGAGACCTTAATCCTGCTATGTTTTGTCATGGGGATGGGCATGTTAATTTATGCTGCCGTGGCGCTCGCAGAAGGAATAACTAAAATTAAATTAATGCAAGTTGCCGGAGTTCTGGGCACCATATATTTCACCTGGGCATTGGGGCAATTCTATGACAAAAATAAAGCTGGTAGTTATATCAAAGCATTGATCGCCTACCTGTTGGGGATGCTGACTTTTTCATTGTTAACTTTGCTGACTGGATTTTTGATAGATCTTTTAAAAAGATAAGTTTTTTATACACTGACTACGTATGCCGGAAAAAAAAGCGAATTATTATAACGCAAAAGTCCCCAGATTGCTCTGAGGACTTTCGTGATCCCGCTGGGATTCGAACCCAGGACCACTACATTAAAAGTGTAATGCTCTACCAGCTGAGCTACGGAATCATAATCCCTTTTTGAAGGGACTGCAAAGGTAGAATTTAATATCGGCTATGCAAATCATAAACCTATAAAAAAAGGACACATGAGTCAATCTGCTGTATTTCAAGCTGATTATTTTCAGGTGTAAAAGCAACGTACTACAAAGCAGCGGTACTCACCTACATCAGGCTAACATGAATTGTAATTTTTAGCCCGGATCGTACAGAAAAAACTTAATAAGGCTTAAGTTTGCAGTATTAAACAGATTACCTTTATCACCATAATGAACAAAGCCTTTTCACACGTAGGAATCTTCTTTCTATATTGCCTGTCCCTCCTGCCAATGTCCGTGCTTTATATCATTGCTAAGGTAGTTTACCTGGTGCTTTATCATATCACTGGTTACCGTAAGGAAGTAGTGCGCACAAACCTCCGCAATGCTTTCCCCGAAAAAACAGCGCATGAACGTTTGATGATAGAGAAGAATTATTTTAAATACCTGTCCAACGTTATCCTGGAAATCGTCAAAATGACAAGCATCTCCAAAAAAGAATTACAGCAGAGATTTGTCTTCAAAAACATGCACCTGATCAATGACCACTTAAAGCAGGGCACCAGCATATTGGTTTGCTCTGCGCATTATGGCAACTGGGAATGGGGAACACTCGCGATGGGGCCTAATATCGATGTACCCATCTATCCTATTTACAAACCACTGTCTAATAAAGTCTTTGATAACTGGTTTTTTAAAATGAGAACTCGGTTCGGGAACAGGATGACGTCAATGAAGCAAACTTACAGGGCGCTTACCGATACGAAGAACAGACCTACGGTTTTCTGCTTCGGAAATGATCAGGCACCACCAAGGGACGAGTCGCATTACTGGATCAACTTCCTCAACCAGCAAACTTCCGTACCCATGGGCATAGAGAAGATTGCTTTAAAAACAAACAGGCCTGTATTTTATATCAAGGTAACCGTATTAAAAAGAGGATACTATCAGGCAGATTGCGTGCCGCTGGTAGCAGACCCCTCAGCAACTACAGGTCATGAGATCACAGACCTTCATGCCCGATTCCTGGAAAAATTGATACAGGCCGAACCAACTTACTGGCTTTGGAGCCACAAAAGATGGAAACACCAGCCTGCAAATTAAACTAACTCCGTAACCTGTAAATGCAGGGCTTTAGTTGTTTCATTCCTGATCTGCTGTGCAAGCGTTGGATTGTTATTCAACTGCTGTCCGTATGAAGGGATCATGAGCTTCAGTTTATTCGTCCACTCTGCAGATTTCATCTGCTCAGGGAAACAACGTTCCATTAGGGTTACCATAATAGAAACCGCTGTTGAAGCACCTGGTGAAGCTCCTAATAAAGCTGCAATAGAACCATCTGCGGCAGCAACAACCTCTGTACCGAATTCCAGTACACCGCCTAATTTCTCATCTTTTTTAATGACCTGAACACGCTGACCAGCGGTCTCCAGTTCCCAGTCCTTCATTTCTGCCGCAGGAAGGTATTCTCTGAGTGCAGTCATGCGGTCTTCCGGCGATTGTCTAACCTGATCTATCAGGTATTTTGTCAATGGGATATTATCTAAACCGGCCGCAATCATCGGACGGATATTATTTACTTTAATAGATAGCGGAAGATCCAGCAATGAACCATTCTTAAGAAAGCGCGTAGAAAAACCGGCATAAGGACCAAATAACAAAGCCTTTTTGCCGTCAATCATTCTCGTATCCAAATGCGGAACAGACATCGGTGGCGAACCTACTGCGGCTTTACCATATACTTTCGCATTATGTTTTTCAATCACTTCAGGATTTACACATTTCAGCCATTGCCCGCTTACAGGGAAACCGCCAAAACCTTTTCCTTCAGGAATATCAGATTTTTCCAATAGCGGAAGAGAACCACCACCAGCACCAATAAATACAAACTTCGCTTTCACCGTTCTTTTATCACCAGTGTCCTGATTTCTCACTTTTACTTCCCAGATACCGTCTTTTTGTTTAAGCTTGCGCACTTCCTGGTTAAATTCCATGCTCACATCAGGTTTTGTCTGCAGCGTATTCAGCATCTCCCTGGTCAGTGCACCGAAATTTACGTCGGTACCCAGCAGCATTCTCGTAGCGGCAACTTTAGCTGCAGGATCTCTGTCGGCCATCACCAAAGGCATCCATTCCTCCAGCTGTTTAGGATCTTCAGAATAAGTCATTTCCTTAAACAACTCACATTGCTGCAGCTTCGTGTATCTTTCTTTCAGGAAAGCTACATTATCATCGCCCCATACAAAACTCATATGGGGAATGCTTTTGATAAAAGTTTCCGGAGAACCCACAATGTTTTGTGCAACCAGGAAAGACCAGAACTGTTTCGACACTTCAAAAGATTCAGCAATAGCCACCGCCTTATGGGTCTCTACAGATCCATCGGGCAACTGAGGCGTATAATTCAATTCACAAAATGCAGAATGTCCCGTACCGGCGTTATTCCAGGCATCAGAACTTTCTGCAGCCGCTACATCCAGCCGCTCAAAAATCTCTATGCTCAACTCTGGCGCAAGCTCTTTTAAAAGTACACCAAGTGTCGCACTCATGATGCCGGCACCGATTAAAACAACATCAACTACTTTATTAGAATTATTTTTACTAGTCATGGAAGGTGTCAATATTTACTCTTTTCTTTTATCGGACACAAAATTAATATAATGGGCGACAGTTGAGTGTTCTTTTTATGGATTATACGTAATATTTTTACCCACTCCTGATTAAAATGCCGTGATCCAATTCATAAACCTAAAATGGCCCCTCCTGTTTCTTTGATTAGGTAGCGTTATGTTCGTCAAACACAAGCAAAAAGAAAACTAAAACAGGATAAAATACCCCCTGAAATGTGTGCAAAATCACGCCAAATTATAACCGATATTATTCTTTTGTCATCAAATTATTACGTAAATTCATATTAAATATTCACAACCAAATATAGAAACCATGAACTTGATCACAAAAATCCGGAACTGGGGTGACAATCATCATCCAAAAAGTATTGACTATTTGAGAATCCTGCTAGGTGTAACACTGATGTGGCAGGGGGTCGCCTTTGCAACCAATCTTCATGCATTCACAACATTAATGGAAAATGCCGGGCTGGGTGCCGCGGTATCCATCAGTCTCAGCGCTCATGTGATCATAGTCTTACACATTGTAGGTGGCCTGCTCATCGCTTTAGGTAGTAACACCAGGTTATTTTGCCTGCTCAACATACCTATACTCGCTGTTGCAGTGTTTTTCGTCAACCTGCCCAACCATATTTTCAGCCCATACTCACAATTCTGGTTTTCCTGCATTGTACTGATTGCGCTGATCGCATTTTTAATTGAAGGCGACGGCGTAATATCGATTGAACACGAAAAGAAAATTGCCGCTTAAAGGTCTGCTTTCTCCAATGCAATTGTTCTAAAGAACAAGCTGCATCTTTTTGCAGGGAATTTTATTTGAATTTCTCAAATATTTTCCCTGTAAATATCAAATATGGACTGGTTTTTGAACTAAGCTCACACAGCAAGGGCTTAAAAACGATTTGCAAACAAGAAATCAATCTGTTTAATCATAAAAAAGAATTACCATGAATTACAAGAAATTATTAAATGACCATCTGCCGAGCCAGACAGATAAAACACCTGTTGTAATTGCATTATTAAGTGGATTAGCTATTGGTGCTGCAATAGGACTACTTTTTGCACCTGCAAGCGGATCAGAAACGCGCACATTAATTTCTGATAAATCCAAAGATCTTGCGGATGCTGCTAAAGACAAATTGCAGACTTACAAAGAGAAAATTCAGACAGAATCTGAAGACTTGGCTGCAACAGCTAAAGACAAATTCCAGTCTTACAAAGAGAAGATTCAATCCGGGGCAGATGATCTTGCTGATCTTAAAGACAGAGCAGTAGATGCAGTTAAAACCAAATTCAACGATGTAAAAGACGATGCCGCTGCTGCAAAGCAAGACATTGAGAATGCATAATTAATTGTTATTGGTTAGAATAACAAAATATCAACAAATAAAGGCATTAAAAATCCGGCGCTTGCCGGTTTTTAATGCCTTTATTGTATTACAAACCTACGCGCCTAAAGCGAGGTAAATTTCCGCGAATAATAAGCCGCTGCCGCCACCGTAATGCGCAATAACATGAATGTCAGGCAGAAGTACTTTCACCTCATCGTTTAAAAAAACTTCTTCCTGAGGTGATAATCCGGCCCCTAACAAGAGTACCTGGTATTCCTTCAGGGCGCAGGCCTGCAGTACCTCCTCCACGGTATTCACACCGGTCGCCTTCCAGTCCTCATTCGCATTGAGTAACCTTAAAACGGTCTCCAGAATTGGCTGATTGGTACCAATTACCAGAATTTCAGTTTCCGCTTTCACTAGGCTATTTCCATTGGCACATCCATAATCAATACTTCCGCATCAGTATCTGCCTGTATAGTAAATGCTGCAGTATCCCAGATACCAAACCCGTCTCTTCCGGACAAAACCTGGCCATTGATCTGAATTTCACCATCCAGTACAAATACGTAGGCACCATTGCCTTCTTTTTTGAAGCTATAGTCAACCCTGGTACCTTTTTCCAGTTTACCCATATTAAACCAGGCATCCTGATGAATCCATACTCCTGCATCATTCGGATCAGGAGAAAGTACCTGTACCAGTTGATTCGGTTTTGATGCTGTCTCTATTTTCTGCTGATCATACCTCGGCTCTACATTTCTTTTATTAGGGAATAACCAGATCTGCAGAAACTGTACAGGCTGACTTTTATCTTTATTGTATTCAGTATGGTAAATACCCGTACCGGCACTCATCGCCTGGATTTCGCCGCGCTCAATCGTAGCCTCGTTACCCATACTGTCTTTATGTAATAATGAACCTGATAAGGGTATGGAAATAATCTCCATATTATCATGAGGATGTTCTCCAAAACCTCTGCCCCCATCTACAGTATCGTCATTTAAAACCCGTAACGCACCAAACTGAACACGTTCCGGATTAAAATAACCTGCAAAACTGAAGGTATGTGCGCTTTTCAACCAACCGTGATCGGCTCCGCCACGGGATGCTGCTGTATGTAAAACTGTTTGTGCCATGATATTATCTTTTTGATTACAGTACAAATTTACAGCTTGTATTTTTCTCCCGTCTTATCATATCATAAGAAATGCCGCAATAGCGGCATTTCTTATGATCATTATCGGGAAGTCATTAAAGCTTAAAAAGCTACCCGGTAACCTAAAGTTGTCCATACTCCGGGCATTGGCACAGCACCAGCCTGGATAAAGTTCACATCAAATATATTCGAAGCATCAAAATAGATACTGCTGTTTTTAAGCTTGTAAGCAATGCGCGCATCCATAATGGTATAATCTTTATAACTGATACGCTCGCAATACCGCGCGGTTACCGTTAATGAAAGTACTTTCAGCAATTCTGCATTCACCGTGCCGGTCAGCTGCTCTTTCAAAGATTCTACCGCATAACGGGAAATGTTCGCTTGAGGAATGATAGTTTTGATCGTAGGATCAAGATGGGTATAAGCCAGACCAAATCTCATGCTTTGAAACAAACCAGTATTTTGCAAAACCCCTGTTTGATAATCTGCACTCAGGGTATAACCCATTGTATTGAGCTGACTAAAGTTTTTAGGCTGAAAAGGATCAGTCGGCAGGTCTTTTACCCAATCGATAAAGTTAGAGATACGTCGTTTGAACACACTCGCATTCAGCACAAAATGATCAGAATTGTACTTTAGTCCGCCTTCCGCGTAACGCGATTTCTCCGGCTGCAGCTGGTCGTTACCAATATTAGTCGGCCCCTGGTAGTATAAATCTGTATAAGTCGGTAAACGCTGACCGGTTCCTACATTCACAAATGCTTTCCAGTTACCCAAAAAGCTGTATCCCGCATCAATTCCCGGGAATGCCTGCCAGCCATAATCAGAGTTATAGTTAACATAAGTTCCTGCATTGATCAGCAGGTTTTTCACTTTATCAAACTTATATTCACCGTAGATCCCTGCATTGTCGCGATCCCTTTTACCTAAATTGGTACTGTTGATCTTTTCTTTACGTCCTTCCAGACCCAATCCGAATGCGCCAATAGAGGTTTCGAAAACGTTATTCAGCTCAGCACTGATCACCTGTCCAACATGATGGTTATGAAACCTGTCGGGCGTCTGTTTGATATACAGGTAATCATCCACGTTATTGCGGTAACTTACCCTTGGCAGCAAAGTCCAGAAAGAAGTCAGCTGTGTTTTGTATGCAATAGCAGCAATTGCGGTTTTTACCGTTTCTTCCGACTCACGGTCGCCGGGAGCAGAATAATAGCCATTGGCGCCATAATTATTATGCACATATCCCCCGGTAAGATCCAGCTGATCAGTTTTGCCTACATTGATCTTTCCCTGGTAATACAATTTCTGGTTATTAAAAGCGGTATTGTAGCGATAACCATTGCCAGCTTCCTGACCTGCCGAGAATAAATGGCTCGAAGTAGTCAAGGCCAGCGTACCTGTCGCATGAATCCCGTAATTGCCATACAAATCCCCATTGTCCTGCTTCTTAAAGCTGCTACCACCAAAAACATTCGCAGAAACACCGGTTTTAGTCGCCGCTTTGGTGACAATATTAATGGCACCGGTCAACGCATTCAATCCATAAATACGGGAAGCCGAACCTCTCAGCACTTCAATATGATCCACATCATCCATAGCAATCGGCAGGTTCATCATATTATGTCCCGTCTGCGGATCAGAAACCTTTACGCCATTCAGCAATACCAGCGTCTGGTCAAATGTGCCACCATCAATACTGATGTCGGCCTGAACCCCGCCCGGACCGCGCTGGCGCACGTCAACCCCTGTTGCATAACTCAGCAGTTCGCTGACGGACCTGGCAGGTAACTTTTTAATCTGCTCATTATCTATAATCCAGATGTTACGATTTTGTTTAGCAAATGGCAGTTGCAGGCGATTTTCTTTCACCATCACCTCATTCAGATTTTTAGCAGTATCTGTCTGTGCACCGGCCATCACCGTGCTAAAACATATTACTACCGAAGTGTATAAAATTCTCTTCATATTTATATTCGTCAACCTTTGTTTAAAATCGCTGCGAATATAGTAAATCCTGAATTATACGTAACAGAAAAATTATAAACGATTTTATTTAAGGCTTTATAAAACGCATAGACATGGCTGAAGTTGTTCCCAATAAGGCGCCTGTAGCCACATCAGTAGGATAATGCACGCCAAGATATAAACGGGAATAACTTACTGTCCCGGCCCATAAATATGCCGGGGCGATTACATACCATTTAGGATAGGCCTGGGATAAGGCAGTAGCTGTAGTGAACGAAGAAGAAGAATGGCCCGAAGGAAAAGAATATTGTCCGGGTTGATAAACTGCCTGGATCTTTACATTCGCCAGAAAAGGCCGCTGACGTTTAAAAATCTTTTTCAGCGCCATCGTAAAAAGGAAATTAACAGCAGAACTGCTGGTCACGTATAAGGCATTCTGCCGCATATCCTTATCCCCGCCAATCACGCCACCTGCAAACAAACCAGCAGGTACAGCCAGGTTCACTGCGCTGTTGTACTTTGATAAAAACATAAAAAATGCGGTTTTTTGCGCAGTTCGGTGATGGGAAAGATCGATCAGCACTTTATCGTCAAAATCCTGAATGGTAGATTGTGCAGCTGAATGGAACGGTACTGCGGCTAAACAGGTCAGCTGCAGTACCACCATATATTTTTTAAAAGTTGTACTCATTTGCGTTAATTTCCTTGACAATGCGACGGTCAGCTATCTGGCCGGCAATACCTCCGCGGCAGATTTACTCCAGGCCTGCTCCATCGCTCCCAAAAATGTTTCAGGGGCTTGAGCGCCGGATACCGCCAGCTTCTGGTCAAAGATAAAGAAAGGAACGCCACTAATACCTATCTGTTGTGCAATCTGCTGATCAGCACGCACCTCATTGGTAAACTCGGCTGAATTCAGCAGGTTTTCTACCGCTACGCTGTTCAATCCTGCTGCGATACCAATTTCCAGCAGCGTTGCCTGATCATCAATATTTTTACCGTCAATAAAATGGGCAATAAACAAGAGTTCCTCCAGCTGATTGTCCAGACCCTCAGATTTCGCCAGCTGAATTAAGCGGTGCGCATTAAACGAATTAGCAATAACCGACTGATCGAAGTTGAAATGAAGTCCCACCTCCGCTGCAGTTTTCACCACATGGTCATGCATCTGCACTGCCCATTCACGGGTCTGTCCTTTTTTCTCCGCCAGATGATCGTACACATTGGCCGCAGGATCGGTCACGGTACCCGGATCCAGCTCAAAGCTATGCCACTCCACTTCGATCTCATCTTTATGCGCAAATTTTTCCAGCGCCATTTCGAACTTCCGTTTCCCTATATAACAAAACGGGCATCTTACGTCAGACCATATATCTACTTTCATCTCTATCCTGTTTTATGTTCCGGCTATACGTCAGCCTTAATCGTTTTTAATCCTTTAGTCCACCTCACCAGCTCCTTCAATAATGCGGCGGCTGATTTTACAGCAATCTCTGTCGGCTCGAATACGCCATTTTCATTGATATGCTCTGTAAAAAAAGGAATGTTCACCATTTCATACAAAGGCACTACCTTAAAGGTCGCCAGGTCATTTTTCAAAGCATTGGCTGCGCGTGTTCCGGCAGATACCCCACCATAACTTACAATGCCACCCGCTTTGTAATTCCATTCCGTATACAAATATTCCAATGCATTTCTCAGGGGTGCAGGATAACCAAAATCATACTCTCCTGTTACAAAAATAAAGGCATCTGCCTCCTCAATTTTAGCACTCCATTTTTTGGTATGCTCATGCTGGTACTTTTTCATGGCAGGATGGTTCGGCTCGTCCATCAATGGCAATTTTACTTCACCAAGATCCAGGAGTTCTACCTCAAAACTGCCGGATTGCTCCGCCACTCCCTTGATCCATTCCGCAATCAGTGGTCCTTTTCTTCCCGGTCTTACCGTCGCATTTATAATTTTCAGCTTATCCATAGTCATTAGGTATATACCTGTTTAACAGCAGATCAATGCTAAATGTTTAGCAGAGGCGTATTTTATGCAGCGCAAAAGCATTTAAATACTTATTTACTGACTTTAAAAATAGTGGTTTGCGTATACGTCTGGCCCGGCATCAGCACCGTATCCGGAAAACCAGGTATGTTCACACTATTCGGCGCATGTTGTGTCTCTACGCAAAATGCCTCAAAAGGATGATAATCTTTACCGCCTTTAGCTTTTTCTACATTCAAATATTTGGCGGTATAAAAATGGGCTACAGGTTCTGTGGTGTAAATCTCCAGTTTCAATCCGGATGATGCGGCAGTCGTCTCCGATGCCAGTGCCAGTTCTCCGTAAGGCGTATCCAGCACATAACTCTGATCATATCCTTCTGCGGGATCCCAATCCTTACCAATAGCCTTCCCTGCCCTGAAATCATGGATCGTCCCCTCTACCGGCAATACCTGTCCGGTAACGATATATTCTTCGTCCTGCGCCAGGTAATTACTGGCCGGCATCCTGTGATGGTGATTCGCTACGTTACCGCCATGGGTTTCCAGGTTAAAATAACTGTGATGTGTTAAATTCACTGGTGTAGCCGCATCAGTAGTCGCCTTATAATCCAGCGTCAGCTCATCTTCTTCAGACAGTTTAAAGGTTACCTGCACGGTCAGCGTACCGGGAAAATTCTCCTCATTCGCCGGACTTATATATTGCAATGTTAAACTCGGGTCAACCGTTGGCAGGATGTCCCAAACCTTTTTGTCGAAACCGCTCTCTCCACCATGCAGACTTTTCGTCAACTGGTACGATTTACCTGAAATACTGAACTGACCGTCCTTGATCCGGTTGGAATACCGGCCTACAATTACGCCCAGGTAGGGATAATTCTCCAGGTAATCTTCCGACAAATAACTGTCAAAATCATCGAAACCCAACACTATATCTTGTTTATCGCCCGCGGCGTTGGTCACCACAAAATTATTAATGATTCCCCCATAATTGTAAATGGTTACATAACTGCCCTTGCTGTTTTTTAATTCAAGTGCAAAAACCTCTTTACCGTCAATAATTTTTCCTGTGCTAATTTGATTTGCTTTCATAAATTGTATATTGGTCTCCATTTATACATTGAAAACAATACTACAAATAATTAGAGTAAAATCTGAAGCAGAAACAAATTAAAAAAGACAAGAACCAATTATAACCCAATGAAAGAGCAATTAGCTACGAAATTTTACGATACTTACGGACAACAGCCAGCCGCTACTTATTTCACACCAGGCCGTGTAAACCTGATCGGCGAACATATCGATTATAACGGCGGACTGGTTTTACCATGCGCAATTACCTTAGGTACCTGGCTCTGCCTGGCACCGAATAATGATCAGGTGATCAGGTTCAAAAGTGTAAACTTTCCTGAGGAAGCGAACATCCCTCTTCAGGCGGGTTATACCAAAGACGGTCCGGGCTGGTACAATTATCCCTTGGGCGTTTTCAATGAAATACTAAAAAACTTCCAGATCCCTGTAGGATTCGATTTACTTTATTTCGGTAATATTCCCGTAGGTTCCGGACTTTCCTCTTCTGCCTCTATTGAAGTGGTTACCGCTTATGCTTTAACGGCTTACCTGGAGCTGGATCTGGACAGACTGGCTTTAGTACAGCTGGCTAAAAGGGTAGAAAATGACTTTATCGGTGTAAACAGCGGGATTATGGACCAGTTTGCGGTTGCATTTGGCGAAAAAGACAAAGCGATTGTACTCAACTGTGATACGCTCGATTATAAAATTGTGGCTTGTGACCTGGGCGACCATAACCTGGTGATCATCAATACCAACAAACCCCGCGGACTGGCGGAATCAAAATACAATGAACGTGTGGAAGAATGCCAGACGGCACTGCAATTACTGAATCAGGAAGTGAAACTCAATAACCTGTGCGAGCTTACGGCAGCAGAATTCGAAAAGTACAAACACCTCATTAAGGATGAAACCATCTTAAAACGTGCGACACATGTGATTGAAGAAAACGACAGGGTTAACCTGGCTGCAAAAGCATTGAGCGAAGGCGAGCTGGAAGAGTTCGGTCGTCTGATGTATGCTTCTCACCAGTCACTCAAGGATTTATATGAAGTAAGTGGTCAGGAACTGGATGCTGTAGTAGAATTCAGTGCCACCTATCCTGCTGTTACCGGCGCAAGAATGACCGGTGCCGGATTTGGCGGCTGCGCGATTGCGATACTTAAAAAAGGTCAGGAGGACGATTACCGTGAGAAACTGACTGCTTTTTATGAAGCAAAAATTGGTTATGCACCGGAGGTCTATGTAAGTGAAATTGGCAGTGGCGCAACCACAATTTAATTCTATTTTTGCCCCATGCAAAAATTAAAGTTAGATGAATTGAACCGCGTAGGTGTAGAAGAATTCAAAACACAGGATAAACTGCCGGTAGTAGTCATTCTTGATAATGTGCGCAGCATGCATAATGTAGGATCTGCATTCAGAACAGGTGATGGTTTCGCTATCGAAAAAATGATCCTTTGCGGCATTACCGCTACACCGCCACACCGTGAAATTGAAAAAACGGCTTTAGGTGCTACACAGTCGGTAGACTGGCTGCATTATGACGACACGATGGATGCGATAAATGAATTGAAAGCTAATGGTTACGAGATCATCGCTATTGAGCAGGCTGCAGGAAGCATCATGCTCAATACTTTTAAACCCGATACCACAAAAAAATATGCGCTGATCTTTGGCAATGAAGTCAACGGCGTAAGTGATGAAGTAATGGCAGTGATCGATAAATGTATCGAGATCCCGCAGTTTGGCACCAAACATTCCTTCAATATCGTGATTTCTGCCGGTATTGTCCTTTGGGATTTTTACGCAAAACTTCGTCTTTAAGCATCAAAACAATTGCCTCATCAATATTGATCACCCGCAATAACAAAAAAAGCACCAGGAATTTTAATTCCCGGTGCTTTCTGGTTAGTACTGTATTGGTTTTGTTTGTATAAACTCGTAGTGCTTACTTATGCGTAAGGAATTCCGTCTTTAGTTTGCAATTTACTTTCGCCCATCAGGTATTCGTCAACTTTCCTCGCCGCCTCACGGCCTTCAGAAATTGCCCATACTACTAAGGACTGTCCTCTTCTCATATCTCCAGCTGCAAAAATCTTTGCAATGTTCGTTTGGTATTTTCCTTCTTCTGCTTTTACGTTACCCCTGTTATCCAGTTCAACACCTAATTTTTCAATTAAACCTTCTTTCTGCGGATGTAAGAAACCCATCGCCAATAAGACCAGCTGACAAGGCAGCTCACGCTCTGTTCCGGCGATCTCTTTGAAGTTTAGCGGGCGACCGCTCGGATCAATTTCCCATTCCACATCCACCACCCGTAAAGCTTTCAGCTGGTTGTTTTCATCAGCAATATACGCTTTTGTATTCACACCCCAAGCTCTTTCGCAACCTTCTTCATGAGAAGAGGTAACTTTTAACAACATCGGGAACGTAGGCCATGGCATATTATTCGTACGCTGATGCGATGGCATTGGCATAATCTCAAACTGCGTTACCGATCTTGCACCCTGGCGGTTTGATGTACCGATACAGTCAGATCCTGTATCACCACCACCAATCACAATCACATCTTTGCCGGTCGCCGTAATCGGCTCCTGCTCAAAGCTGAAATTACGTACACGCTTGTTTTGCTGTTTCAGGAAGTCCATCGCAAAATGTATGCCTTTCGCAGATCTGCCCGTTACCGGAAGATCACGCGGAATAGTAGATCCGCCAGCCAGGACGATCGACTGGTATTCTCTCAGTAAGGTATTCAGCTCTACATTCACGCCAACGTTGGAATTGCATTTAAACTCAATGCCTTCTTTTTCCATCAGCTTAATCCTTCTCGTCACCACATCTTTCTGCAGTTTGAAATCAGGAATACCGTAGTTCAGTAATCCTCCCGGAGTATCGTCACGTTCATAAACCACTACCTCGTGACCAGCTTTATTGAGCTGGGCAGCAGCAGCTAATCCTGCCGGACCTGAACCAATTACCGCTACTTTTTTACCGGTGCGGATCAATGGTGGTTCTGCTTTGATATATCCTTTTGAAAAAGCAATCTCAATAATATGTTTTTCTATCTCTTCAATAGAGACAGGAGATTTGTTAATTCCCAGTACGCAGGCCGATTCGCATGGCGCCGGACAAATCCTGCCTGTAAACTCAGGGAAATTGTTGGTACTTAACAAGATACTCGATGCCAGCTCCCATTCTCCTTTATATACGGCTTCGTTAAACTCAGGAATCACATTTCCCAAAGGGCAACCCGACTGACAAAATGGTACGCCGCAGTCCATGCAACGTGCACCTTCCTGCTTCACCTGTTCCTGCTCAAAAGCTACAACAAACTCGTTGTAATGCTGGAGACGCGCCTTAGCATCTTGTTTTGCAGGAGCAGTTCTTTCATACTCTAAAAATCCAGTTACTTTTCCCATTATGATATTTTTACTTTATTAGATTTTTTCAATAAAACAGCTTTGTATTCTTTAGGGAATACCTTGATGAAGTGTGCCGACTGAGTTGCCCAGTCACTCAAGATAAACTCAGCCAACTTGCTTTTTGTCAGTTGAATATGTTTAGCCAATAAGCTATTGATACGTAACTCATCCTCTTCATTCAGCGGATCAAGATCAACCATCTCCTTATTACATTTATTAGGGAAGTCGCCGTTCACATCATATACCCAGGCTACACCACCACTCATACCAGCAGCAAAATTGCTACCCGTATTTCCGAGGATCAGTACCTCACCACCAGTCATGTACTCACAACCGTGATCTCCCAGTCCTTCTACTACTGCCGTAGCACCAGAGTTCCTCACCGCAAAACGTTCACCCGCCAGTCCGCGTACAAACAGTTCACCTGAAGTTGCCCCATACAGCGCCACATTACCAATCAGGATATTTTGCTCAGGCACATAAGTCACTTCCTTAAAAGGATAGATCGACAGGCGTGCACCCGATAGTCCTTTACCCACGTAGTCATTTCCTTCACCTTCCAGCTCCAGCGAAAGTCCCCTTGCTGCAAAAGCACCGAAACTTTGTCCCGCAGAACCGTGGAATTTAAAGTTGATCGTATCAGGTGGCAATCCTGCACCTTTATAAATTTTAGACAGCTCATTAGACAACATCGTGCCAATCGCTCGGTCCGTATTTTTCACTTCGAAAGTCGCGAATACCGGTTCTTTATTCAATAAGGCCGGCTGTGCACTTTCAATCAGCTGATGATCCAGTACATGGTCAATTCCATGATCCTGTTTTTCTGTATTGTATAAGCTCAATCCGTTATCAGGTGCTTTGAACAAAATCGCAGAAAGATCAAGGTTTTTCAGTTTCCAGTCTTCCGGGCTAACCGCACGTAAACTCAGTGCATCTGCCTGTCCAACCATCTCTTCTACCGTTCTGAATCCGAGTTCTGCCATCGTTTCGCGTAACTCTTCCGCCAGGAAGCGGAATAAGTTCACCACATGGTCAGGATCTCCGGTAAACAGTTTTCTCAGGTCAGGATCCTGTGTCGCTACACCAACCGGACAAGTGTTCAGGTGGCATTTTCTCATCATGATACAGCCCGAAGTTACCAGTGCCGCAGTAGCCACACCCCATTCTTCCGCACCCAATAAAGTGGCAATAGCGATATCACGACCAGTTTTGAGCTGACCATCCGTCTGCAATACCACCCTGCTTCTCAGCCTGTTTTTAACCAGTGTCTGATGTGCTTCTGCCAATCCTAATTCCCACGGCAAACCGGCATGCTGAATAGAAGTCAGTGGTGATGCACCTGTACCGCCATCAAAGCCAGATACCAGGATTACGTCCGCATGTGCTTTAGCCACACCTGCCGCAATGGTACCTACACCGGCTTTAGAAACCAGTTTCACATTAATCCTTGCCGCCCTGTTTGCATTCTTCAAATCAAAGATCAGCTGTGCTAAATCTTCAATCGAATAAATATCATGGTGCGGAGGAGGCGAAATTAAACCAACACCCGGCGTAGCGTGACGAACCTTCGCAATCCAGTCGTCCACTTTATGACCCGGCAGCTGACCACCTTCACCTGGTTTAGCACCCTGTGCCATTTTAATCTGCAGCTCATCCGCATTCGTCAGGTAATTACTCGTCACCCCGAAGCGGGCGGAAGCAATCTGTTTAATCGAAGAGCGCATGGAATCGCCATTCGGTAGCGGTTCGTACCTGAGCTCATCCTCACCCCCTTCTCCAGTATTGCTTTTACCGCCTATCCTGTTCATGGCAATTGCCAGAGTAGAATGCGCTTCATGCGAAATCGAACCGAACGACATGGCGCCGGTCGCAAAACGTTTAAATATATTTTCAACCGGTTCTACCTCTTCCAGAGGAACAGAAGAACGGTTATAATTGAATTCAAATAATCCACGGATGGTATACGCCTGCTGTGTTTGTTCATTCACCAGCTTGCTGTATTGCTTAAACGTGTTGTAATCATTTTTCCTGGTCGCATTCTGCAATAAGTGGATCGTCTGCGGGTTAAACAAATGCTGCTCCCCTTTTCTTCTCCATTTGTAATTTCCACCGGTTGGCAAAATCGCATCCGGACGGGTAGATTTTCCAAATACACGACCATGTTTAATCAGACTCTCACGCGCAATCTCATCCAGACCTAAACCACCGATCCTGGATACTGCACCGCTGAAATAATTATCCACTACACTTTTATGGATCCCCAGGATCTCGAAGATCTGTGCGCCATGGTAAGACTGCAGCGTAGAAATTCCCATTTTAGAGAAGATTTTCAGCAATCCGCTGTTTACCGAGTAAATATAATTCTGGATCAGCTTATCCGCTGCAATACCACTCTCTTTATCAAAACCCGTAATCGTTTCCAATGCCAGGTAAGGGTTAATTGCTGTGGCACCAAAGCCAATCAGACAAGCGAAGTGATGTACTTCCCAAACATCGCCTGCTTCTACTACAATACCCACTGCACCACGGTGACCTTTACGGATCAAATGGTGGTGAACCGCAGAAACTGCCAGCAGCGAAGGAATCGCCGCATGTTCAGAATCCAGTGCCCTGTCAGACAACACAATTACCTGGAAGCCATCTTCCACAGCATCTACCGCATAACGGCACAGGCGATCCAGCGCCTTAGCCATAGAACCCGGTTTACCATCTGCCCTGAAATAAGTCTGCAGTGTTTTCGACTGGAATACACCGGTGTCAATACTTCTTACCTTTTCCAGCTCAGGGTTGGTCAGGATCGGATGTTTAATCCCTACACAATGACATTGCATCGCATTTTCTTCCAGCAGGTTCCCGTTGTTACCCATAAAACCTGCTAAACTCATCACCACTTTTTCCCTGATCGGGTCAATCGGAGGATTTGTTACCTGCGCAAATAACTGTTTGAAATAAGAAGAAAGGTGTTGTGGTTTCTGTGAAAGTACAGCCAAAGGAATATCCGTACCCATAGAACCAATCGGTTCCTTACCTTCAATCGCCATTGGTTTTAAGATCAGGTCAATATCTTCGCGACTATAACCAAATACCTGCTGGTATTTAAAGATAGACTCATGAGAGAGGCCTGTAAATACTACCCTTGGGTCAGAAAGCTCCTCCAGACGGATCTGGTATTGATTCAACCAGTCACCATATGGCCTGCGGCTACATACATCAGTTTTCACTTCCTGATCACTGATGATCCTGCCCTGCTCCATATCCACCACAAACATTTTGCCCGGTGTTAATCTTCCTTTTTCAATTACTTTGCTCTGATCCAATGCCAGGGCGCCAGACTCAGATGCCATCACTACAATGCCATCCTCTGTAATCGCATAACGCGAAGGTCTCAGACCATTACGGTCCAGCGTCGCACCAATCAGGTTACCATCCGTAAACGCAATCGCTGCCGGTCCGTCCCATGGTTCCATTAATGTAGCATGGAACTTATAGAAAGCCTGTTTGATCGGATCCATATCCTCGTTACCATCCCAGGCTTCAGGCACGAGCATCATCAGTACATGCGGTAACGAACGACCAGCATGTAGCAACAACTCAATGATATTATCCAGACAGCCGGAATCCGACTGTGTCTCATCAATTACCGGTAACAGCATATTCAGTTCTTCAGGCGTAAAATAGCTTGAAGCAAAAGATTTCACACTCGAGCGGAACCAGTTCAGGTTACCCTGCAAAGTATTGATCTCCCCATTATGCGCAATATATCTGAAAGGCTGCGCTAATCTCCATGAAGGAAAAGTATTCGTCGCAAACCTGGAGTGAATCAGTCCGAATGCCGATACAACACGTTTATCACTTAACTCCGTGAAATACGTACGTACCTGCATAGAGGTCAGCTGTCCTTTATATACTATAGTACGTGAAGAGAAGGAAGCGATGTAGAAGTCCGTCTTGATTCCTTTTACCGTATTCAAAATGGTTTTAGTCAGGTAATTCTTAAAAACGTATAATTTACGTTCAAAATCTGCTCCTGCAGCGATGTGATCAGGACGGGCCACAAACACCTGTTCCATTTCCGGTTCTACCGAAAGCGCCATATCACCTATATCAGTTGTATTGGTCAGTACTTTTCTAAAGCCAAGAATTTCCAGACCCAGCTTTTCTGCCGCACGGTAAATCACTTCCCTGCACTCTTCCCTTACCCTTACTTCCTTAGGGAAAAATAGCATCCCCACACCATAGTCGCCCGACTGGTTTAAACTGAAACCAATCTTCAGACATTCATCATATAAAAATTCATGTGGCACCTGAATCATGATACCGGCACCATCGCCCGTATTAATTTCAGCACCGCAAGCCCCCCTGTGGTCCAGATTTTCTAAAATAGTTATAGCATCGGAAATTATTTGCTGAGACTTTCTCCCCTTTACGTGAGCAACAAAACCAATACCGCAGGCATCGTGTTCAAAACTTGAATTATATAATCCCTGATTTTCCTCTTTTTGTTCCATATCTTAATGTATTCGAAACACTAAGATAATAAAATCCTATTCAAATTGCCATTTTTACATTTTTTTTATGAACCACAAAGAATGGCACAACGACTGACTCCTTTATTTAACAATTTGATAACGATAAATAGATTTCATTATTAATATCATAATCACGCTATTTAGAATCGTTTTTATTAAGACTCCTTCGCTTTTTTAAAATTAATACTAAAAAGCATTTTTTTTAAAACATTTTAGCCGTTAATTATGTTCTGGAAAGCTTGATCAGATTTTTAAAATCTGTTTTACCTGTTTCAGGCAGACAGATACACTAAGTGGACAGCAGCTTCAGACTCAGCTTCCAAAAATATAAAATTAATAATCCGATGGTTTTATCAGGAGCTTCCAGATTATAAATTAACCGCTATGAAAGGAGTCAGATGAGCAGAAATATTTTTTTCAGGCCAAATTTCGCTAAAAACGCAGATTACTCCTTAAATTAACAAAGCTTGAGTTTGTACAATTAGTCCTTCAAATCAAAAATTCAAGTACTGTATATTATACTATATATAAGGTGATCCATCTACCCGGATGTTTGGTTCGGCAAACCGATGAGATGCTTCCTGCTGTTTTGAGCACTTGTTAAATAAGCAGCTGTAATTGTCACCCATACCTAACCAGCACCCGATTTTCACTCCTCAGGAAAACAGATTTATCATTTTTTTCACCCAATATCCCCTGACCTGCGCATTTTCCCAGCCGAAAAACACCACAGCCAAGCCCAATTCAATCCCGTTTTCGCCCTCAAAACGGCAGATTCGCACTTTTTTAAAAATAAATGAAAAAAATATTGTCTTACAATACCCTAAATCTCAATCTATTATCCTTTCAAGCCGATTATTTATTAAAAAATATCTTGCACACTGTTTTGTAGACTAAACTCTTTTGCTACATTTGCAGTGGGCAAGTCCTTTACGATCAGCTCCCTTTGAACTCCCCCAGGGCGGGAACGAAGCAAGGGTAGAAGGTTGTAGCGGTGCGATAAAGGTTGCTTGCCCACTTTTTTATTTTTCAGATTGACTATGCTTCCAACGCTACACAATCTTCTGTTTAAAGCATACGCTGAAAGTACTCTCAAACTATTTTTCCTTAAATTATATAATCATGAAATTTTTCATTGACACAGCTAATCTTGAGCAAATCAAAGAAGCTCAGGACCTTGGTATTTTAGATGGTGTAACTACTAACCCTAGCTTAATGGCTAAAGAAGGTATCACCGGCGAAGAAAACGTAATCAACCACTACAAAGCAATTTGTGCAATTGTTGATGATAAAGTTAGCGCTGAAGTGATCTCTACTACTTATGACGAAATCATTAAAGAAGGTGAAGCATTAGCAGCATTAGATGCTAAGATTGTTGTTAAAGTTCCAATGATCAAAGACGGTATTAAAGCGATCAAATATTTCTCTTCAAAAGGTATCAGAACAAACTGTACTTTAATATTCTCTGCAGGACAAGCTTTATTAGCTGCTAAAGCAGGTGCTACTTATGTATCTCCTTTCTTAGGCCGTTTAGATGACATAGGTTCTGAAGGTTTAACATTGATCGAAGATATCCGTTTGATTTTTGATAACTATGGCTACCCTACTGAGATTCTTGCGGCTTCAATCCGTGGTCCATTGCATATTATCAGCTGTGCGAAATTAGGTGCAGATGTAATGACTGGTCCTTTGTCAGCTATTTTAGGTTTATTGAAACACCCCTTAACAGATAGTGGTTTAGCTACTTTCCTTGCGGATCATAAAAAAGCTGCTGAATCAGCTAAAGTATAATATTTGTAGATCATAGAATTTAGTCTATAAGTTATCCTTTATTGGATAAAAATGAAACCCCTTTTACCGACTGCCTAAATTTGCGGCGCAAATTGAGAAGGTCGGAAAAGGGGTTTTCATTTTTATTTTAAGATTTAGCAATGGAGGATCTAACCGGGTGTTTTGTTCTGGCGTATTAAGATAGAGCCATATTTATGTAATTCCCTCATAGTCCAATCCAAATCCTGATGTCTTTTTAAAGCTTAAACGAATGAATCATCCGGGCTACTTCAGTTTATCCGTTCCCAGTGTTACGCTTACCAGCTGATATCCATTCTCTGTTCTCAGGAAATCAAAATGATCCTGGGATTGCTTTTCATCCGGCAGATTGATTACGATTGTTTTTACCGGATAGTCCAGCTCTTTTGCTTCTCCGCAATTATTGAAATATTTTTGATATTCCGGAGAGGTATAAATTAAAGGATTCAGTCCGTTGTCAAATGTTTGATACGCAAATTCCGGGTTAGTAAGTTGTAACAGTTTTGACTTCAGCAGTTCGAAGTTAGCTTCAATAAATTTTGCTTTTGCAACACTTCCCCAGCCGTCTTCTTTTTCACCATTATCTTTCCAGAGATATACGTCCTTAGCAGTTGCATTCAATAAGCTTTCTTTGCTGAGGTTTGGTAACAGTGCGCCTTTAACCCAGTTGTCAAATTCGCGGTCTAAGTTAATGAAAGAGTAATATTTATTATTGGCTCCTTTAAAACTTACCCGGTTGCTATCGGTGGTTTCTCGATCTGCTATAATGACTGATGGGAAATGCAGATTGGTGGTGTACATGAAATTGTCGATCACTTCTTTGTTGGTGGTATCAATCAGCGACTGGTAACCGCCTGTCCAGGAGAAATGTCCGTCACCTAAATCTTCTTTCTTTGCATCTTTCAGGGCCATGATCAGGCCATTGTCTACTTTGCTCAAGGCATTGTATTCAGCAGGGATAACGATATTTCCTTTGCTGTTGAACATTCCCGTTTTGTCCGTCTTTTTATCCGTGAAACGGATGAAACCCTCACTTTCGCAGTCAGGCGTATTGTCAAATATATAAAGACTGTCCCTCCCCACTACCCTTCCACTTTTGGTCAGATAATGACTTTTCCATTTCACATCGTGTTCCTCTGTCACCACCATAATATGATCAAATTTCTTCGCGAAGGTCATCCCCATATATTTGGGCTTTATTTTTACTACGCCGTTTTTGTCTTTATAGCCAATCAGTGTTCTTTCTTTGTTTTCAATTGCTGTCCAGGTGTCTTTGCTTTGTGCGAATAGTGTGCAGCTTGTAATGGTCAGTAAACAGGTTAATACGTAAGTTCTCATGTATGGTTCTTGTAGGGGCTCTAATAAATTAAATTTAAAATGGTTTATACAGATAACGTCTGTTTACCTAAAGTAAATATATATACACAAATTAATAAATCATCATGATAATAAAAGCGCGGCTGATCATTTTTAAATAATCAGCCGCGCTTTTGATACAAAATTATGTCGATTACTCGCTCCGGCTTTGATTAAGGCTGCCCTTTTTCAATTTCTTCGCTAATCAATTCAAGGTAGGCAGGATCCGTACCTTCAAATACATCTTCTCCATCCAGCATATAAGCACTCAGAAAATGTTCTTTCGCTTTACCGATATTATCCAGTTCATAGAAAACTTCGCCAAGACAGAACCAGATGTATGGGTTATCTGTACCTTCGGGCGACATTAATGCGTTTTCATAGGCATCCAATGCGGCGTTGAAATTCTTTTGGCTCATGAGTGCATCTCCCAGGGCTACATATAACCAGGTTGCCGCCTCCCAATCAGTTTTAGGTTCAGACAGCATATTCAGCGCCTCCTCATATTTGCTGATTGCTGCTGACAGATTTTCCTCTCCCGCGAAATTATCACCTTCTTCCGCCAGCGTCACTATTGCATTGTAAATATTGTCATCCAATTCCATAAATACTCTTTTTCGTGTTTTTCAAGATCATGATAAAGATAAAAATATTCAGGAATAATTTCCAGCATGTAATGTTGATATTCATGATAATTTACCTGCGGAAAGAGATTAGCTGAATGCAGAGATGCAAAGAGTATTATTCGTCTGATCTTCTTTCGTCTGCATTTTTATCTATATCTCTCTTAGCAAACATGTTATCCAGTAGCTCATCAAATTCATTCCTTTCAGGATCCACAATAGCATTTTTAATGTCGAAGTGGAATTGTAAAGAGTTTAGCAATTTGTCAGATGCATAAAGATGATCGCTAGCGATAAATACATCATCCTGGTTTTCCACCCCATTAACTTTCATCCAATAGAAGTTCGGGAGATCCTTGTCTAAGTGAAAATTGTCTTTAAAATATAGGTCAGTAGTCACCTCCAAATCGTCAAAATGAAAGCCGGTAAATTCACTATCCAAAAGACTAAACTTTAATCTTTCGGTCACGATAAAACACGGAGCAATTTCCAGGAGGTCATCTCCTGCCCAGGATTGCAGGTGAATATGTAATTTTAAAATCTGATAAGGGTGTGTTGGATCCTCAAAAACGGTTCGCTCACCAAGATCAAGCATAATTTCAGGTATTAGTTTTTTGTAAGTCATGACGTATCATTTTTAAATCAGCAATCAGCACTTGTAATAAATTACTCCGGATCCCTGTAAAATGCTAAATACTTTGGGTCTTCATTCTCAAAATACCTGAAACCCGCATCTTTAACCACTGCTCTGAACTTCTCTAAAGCATTATTTAGTTCCCCTTTCGCAAAAAAGAATTTGCCTTCATTAAATTCACAATCACCATCGAAATGATGTAGCGTATCATTATTTTCCACCATGCGGGAAAGCCAGAGCTCTGCTCCTGTCAGTTCATTCTTAAGCATCAAGCCTTTAAACATGAATTTAGCGAAATTATAACCTTCATTCCAGGTATTCTTAGGATCAGGGAACAACTCCCATGCAGATTCACCCAAGGAGAGAAATCCAATTATACTATTTTCCTTCCAGGCAGATGCCGCCTGACTTTCCAATAATTCTATTTTGCTGTTTAGTTCTACATCCAGTAATGCCATGGTCATTAAAATTAATGCACTTCGTTTATCGCAGATCGACCTGCCACCTAATGATTTCCTTTTGCTATATCATCTCTGATCAAAGCTAAATATGCTGGATCAGCATCTTTAAAAATCTCATCGCCATCAAGCAAGTACGCGCTCATGAAATTTGTTTTTGCTTTTCCCATATTGTTAAGTTCATAAAATGCGCTACCTAACGAAAACCAAATGTAGGGGTTGACAGTACCATCCGGCGACATTAATGCCTGTTCATAGGCACCCAATGCTGCATCAAATATCTCC
Organism: Pedobacter sp. MR2016-24; assembly: GCF_026239655.1. Taxonomy (GTDB): domain Bacteria; phylum Bacteroidota; class Bacteroidia; order Sphingobacteriales; family Sphingobacteriaceae; genus Pedobacter. The sequence goes on from NZ_JAPIVO010000003.1 coordinate 352,181, forward strand.
AGGTTAAACAATGCATCGCCCAAAGCTACATACAGCCAGGTGGCTGCTTCCCAGTCCGTTTTTGGTTCCGGTAGCAGATTCAATGCTTCCTGATATTTACTTATAGCAAATTCATGTTCTTCTTTTTCAGCATATTCATCTCCAGTCTCAGCCAGAACAACTATCTCATCATAAATTTTATCATCAAGTTCGGCATTTATTATTGCCGGGATCAATTCACCCGCAAATTGTCCAGGGTTTTGATAAAAGTATAGGTACTTGTTGTCCTCATCTTCAAAACACCTGCCCTTACTTTTCTCATCTGCAATCCTGAAATACTCCAGAGATTTATCCAGGTCTTTCGCTTCAAAATATACCTTAGCCTTTAAAAACTCGCCATCACCAGTAATCTGCTTATTCTTAAGGTAATCACTTAATTGCTCAACCCATTTGATAGCCTCAGCATGTCTTCCAATTAGTAGATAGTTTTCTACCATCCATTCTATCACATTAGAAGATTCTCCATAATCTCTTTTAGGTTCTGGTATCATCTGTAAACATTGCTCATATGTGCGAAAAGACTCCTCATACTTTTTTGATACAAATAGTTCATAGGCTTTATCCGTCAATTCATCAAAAGTATCGTAGATATTGTCTGGTAACTGTTTATATTTTTCTATGTGTTGCATATCCTCGTTTTAAAATAAATGATTTTGATTTCTGGCATATAGCAACTTCGGTTATTTAATAAGGGATGTGCCTTGCAAAAGGACATTACTTTAATCATTAACGTTAGGCAGCTCGCTGGCATAAGGAACAGTACCTATCGGAAAATCCCTTTCAAGACGAATTAAGCTCTCGTACTTTTCAAACTCGGGAAATGGTTCATATAGACCTGTAATATCAGCTGATTCTTTGCTTTCGTAATCGAAGAATTTCTTTTTCACCTCATCATATTTGCGATAATTCACGTTACCATCCTCATCGAAAACAAAATGGATTCTATAACTTTCATCTACGTCTGATCCAGACAAATAATTGTAGTACCAGACTTCTCGTATAAAAAACATATTGTTCAGTTTCCTGGATGGCGAGAATAAATATGAAACAAACCTGTGTCCGTCATGATTAATAAAATTGACTTCCATAAATTCACGAAGTAATATGATGTGGCAATAAAGCTCATCATCTTTGAATACAGAAAGTTCATACTGTAGCCCTCTGCCATGATTCAGTTCAGCAATTTCTCTCGCAGTGATATTCCCTGCTTCGTATTTCTTTTTATATCTTGTTTTGTTCAGTAAATCTAAACGGCCAATTAATTGGACTTCTGTCTGAAGTTTTTTAACAGAGGCCCATTCGATACTTTATTTTCATGTAGCCTTATTAATAATAGATGAGTTAACACCAATGAATATAAATCCGGTGGCCATATTTTATGATTGACGATAGATTAATTAAGCTATTACTTGTTCCAATTTGGCGGAAGCCATTTGTTGTCAGAATCATCCGTTCTGTCCGGATCATCATTAGACGTCTCATCCGATTCTTTAGGCATAATATCCAATGGGAAATTTCTTTCTAAGCGGATCAGGCTTTCATATTTTTCAAACTCAGGATAAGCCTCATATAGCCCACTCACATCAGAAGGCTCCTTACTCTCAAAATCCTGTGTTTTCTGATTCACCTCATCATATTTGCGATAATTTACATTTCCATCCTCATCAAAGACGAAATGCAGCCGATAACTTTCCTTATCGCTCGATTCAGATGTGTAGTTGTTATACCAAATCTCATCAAGAAATACTTTATCGGTATATTTTGTAGAAGGAGAGAAATAATAGGCCAGATATATTCTCAAATTACCATCTAAAAAATTGACTTTAATATACCCTCCTTTTATTACTAAATAACAAAACAGTTCATCTTCATCAATAATCGTTAACTCATAATGCAATCCCTTTTCATGGTTTAATCCAGCAATTTCTCTGGCAGTGATCTCCCCAGCTTCGTATTTTTTCTTATACTTTGTTTTATTCGATGTATCGAGCCTTCCAATTAATTGAACTTCTGTTTGAAGTTTCTTAACAGCTGCCCAAAAGTTTTGATACCTAATATCCATAACATCTACTTACATGATAATTGAACTTAATTTTTGTTCCAGTCAGGCGGTAACCATTTGTTTTCTTTCTTAGAATCCGGATTCACTTCATCATCCTGTGAAACTGGGCTTTTCAATGAAGTATCAATATCGCGCAAAAGATCACCCGGTTTGATTACATCTTCATAATTGCTTATTTCATCATATTCACCATATTTAGGTATGGACTTCCAGTTTTGACTAACATTAACCGGATGGGCAGCTTCCATATTATCCTCGATAACTTTCACAGACTCCTCCCTGATAAAGTCTCTGGTTCTAACGTTAAGTCCACCTTCCACAGAGAAAATCATATTTATATCTTTTTTTACATCTTGTAAAGGTTTATCCTTTTTATGATAATATTCTCTTACATAAACTTTGACCAGAAACATTTTTTCGGCATCCATTTTTTTGTAAGCCATATAGACGTATTCAAAAAGTCTTTCATCCAGAAAACGAACTTCTACAAGGTCCTCGCTGATAATTATGTAGCAGTGTGGATTATTGTCTTTATAGACTGTAACAGGATACCATAGATTATTAGCAGCAGCATATTTAGCCCATTCAGTTGTACTTATACCATGTTTTTTCCAAACTTCTTTTTTTATATCATCAGCAACTAAATCTTTGATATTATCCAAACTGTTTTCTTCATCCATGATTGTTAACATCAATGAATTATAAATGTGATGGTTAAAATTATTCATCCTTTAATATTTATTAAAATCCTATATGAGTAAAGACATCTTCAACATTTTCAACAATTGTCACGCCTTTTTTATTGGCATATTCCAATACATCTTTAGAAACATCACCAATTTTATCAACCTGCAGAAACTTATCACCGCTAAGTAAATCGCCTTTAGTTTTATTAGCTATTTCCATGCCTTTTTTATATTTAGTAGCAAGCTGATTAATATAACTCTTGGCTGTTTCGGCACTGATTTTTGAAAGATCAGTTGCTTTCCTTTCAATAATAGCATAATCTGGGATATAACCATCAACTCTTGAAACTAGCTTTCCGCCTTTTTTCAACCAAGTCTCTGAAAAATACTTCAATCCATTTTTTTCAGCTAGCTCTAAAAAGGCCTTATTTGCTGTCTTGTTGAACGCAATTCCCCTCAATATGTCAATCGCCCATTTCTCTCCAGCTTTAGCAGCAGCAGTTAAACAAACCTGTGCATTATGCACCAGCCACGCCAGCGCCCCCACAAAGTACGTATGCCAGCCCTCTACTTCAAAGTTAAAAACTTTACGCTTTTCATATAGGAATTTATGATCTTTAATAACGGTCCATATTCCATCTTTATTCTTTAGCTGTTCATCTTTCTCTAAATCTCCGGCAGCTTTCCAGCCCTCTTGTGTATAAAACGGATGTTCGGCGGTGGTTTCTATCGTTTCTCCCTCCAGACTGATCTCTACCGTAGCATCCACTTCCCGTTGCATAATGGCTGTTACTGATTTCAGCGCCACGGTTCCGGTTTCTTCATCGTAAGACCATACCTCTTCTCCGGTGACAATATCTTCGATCAGCTTCGTGCCGCCCGCCGTATGGATCACTGTCCCGGCCGGGAAACAGGCAAAGACGCAAACTTTCATCGTTGCCTTCGCAATATCGTCTACGTGTTTCGCAATCCCCTTCGCAACAGCCTTAGCACCCTGTTTCGTAAGCACCTTACCTGCAGCCTTTAAACTGGCTTTAGCTGCAGCTTTAATTCCAACCTTTGCACCGCTTTTTAGTGCCGTAGAAGCAGCTGTAGTTGCACCAAAACTCACCAGTCCGGCAACATCCATGGCTAAGAAACCCACATTTGCCAGGGCCATCCATCCGTTTCCTTTTGCAGTTTCACGGACAATCCCTATGATACTTCCTACTACAGGAATCAGCTCGGCAGTATCCCACCAGCCCCAGCCTTCATCTTCTTCCTCCTCGCTGTTCTCGTCAACCATACCCTGCAGTTCTTCCGGACTCACCGGCACCTGACCACTGGTCATGAATTCTACTTTTCCGCCAACGCTGCAGGGCAATGTAGATTTAAACAGCAAGGTCTCCTTGCCCTTGATTTTCACTTTATAGGTATCCGTCCATTCCACCGGAGCGGGCACACAGGCAGATCCGCTTAACGCGCAAATGCCGAAAGTGGGTATGTTAGTAATCGGAATTTTATCCGCTTTGGTACAGGCCATGCAGCCATTGATCTTCACGTTCTGGTTCGCTGTCCCGGTAAAAAATGCGGGCGCAGCACCTTTATCACAATGACAAACAGCCTGATCTACGATATATTCTAATTCATGTGGCATAAGCTATGGATTAAGTGATATCGGTGTCGCTTGAATTGATCCTGATGGTACTGCCGCCGGTTACCACTACATCCGCACCGTCTATGGTGGTCATTGTTTTACCGCCGACTACAGCAGAGGCTGTCGTACTGTTGAGACTCACATCGGTTTTACCAGTGATGGCAACGCCCAGGGTAGTCGCGTCCAGGGTAATCCCTTCCGTATCTGCCGTCGCTGCAATTGTTTTCTTGGCAGAGATAGCAATCGTCCCCTCACCGCCACCTTGTTCTCCAGGCTGTGCATTTATGGCGATGCTGTTACTGGCATTCACTACAAAGTCTTTGGTATTGATGGTAAATGAGTTAGGGGCTGTCAGCGTAACTGTTCCATCACCATGCATGGTAATCACATTACCACTCGGATCCTTCACATTGATACTGCCGTTACTGTCATCCATAATGATGGTATTACCGCTCCGGGTAGTCATGGCTTTGGTTTTATTGGTGCTGCTGCCACCGCTGCCACTCTTCCCATGGAACACACTGCCCATTACAATTGGCCGCGCAATATTTCCCTCTTCAAAGGCAATTACCACCTGGTCGCCGACTTCCGGTATAAAGACGAAACCGCGGTTTTTGCTGACTTTATCAGAGCTCCCGGCATCGGGGGTAATCACACGAAGCCATTCAGTATAGTCATTACAGCCGCATTCCCACTTGAATTTCACTTTAATGCGACCATGACCGCTGGGATCATTGTTGTCGACCACATTGGCGAGCTGCATATCGGGTTGTGGAGCCTGCACAGCAATCACAGGCACGCGCTCGGTCTCTGCAGCAATAGCCTCAAAGGTATTCTGATAATGCCCTACTCCGTCAATATGATGGTATACGGAGGTGATCAGGAACTTCCCAAAATCCTCAATCATAAAATCATTCAGTTTACGGGTGCTCATGCTGATATCGGCCACCCTTCCAATGCCTACCTGAGGATTATCGCCAGTACAGCTGATATGGAGCAGGTCGGACATAATGGCTTTCTGCTCATTTTCCACGAAGCTGCTGATATCAGAACTGCTGTCTGCACGGGTCACCAGCGGCTGGTTATAAGATTTGCTGTAGACAGAATTGGAAGCTTCAATGGCATGGGCCATATCTGGCGTACCTGAACCTTTCCCTTCGCCATTCGCAGATAACAACTCGTCATCCTTAGGGTTATAAGAAAACTTCTTGTACTTCAGAGGAGCTATCTGGATACCATATTGGATATTGCTGAGATCACGACCGTAGGTGAGCTTGATCTCTTTGATCTCATCGGGCTTACCGAACACCAATTGGGTACCGTCATAGTAAAACCATTCATGGTATTGGGCAGACAAACGGTTGATGAAGTCGAAATCACTTTCCCTGTACTGGATCACATAGTCGATCGGGGCTTTCCTGGCAGGGTTCACCTGCAGGTAGAGGTCATTCGCGGGAACTTCCTTCGTGGCCTGGTCTATGATGTCTTTTAGACCTTTAGCGAGATAAGAACCCAGATCCGGTCCCCGGTCTATCAATATCGTGGGACTAAAACCGGACAGGATGATATCGCCCATCAGTCCGTGCGACTGTGAAATGGCCACCTTGGTAATAATCCCCATAAACCTGTTTTCAGAACCGGGCACATTGCCAAATTCTATGGCAATATTTTTACCGATGAAATCTTTCGACTTATTCAAGGATAATGCACCGGGAAGCTCTACCTGATCCTGGTTAAAGCGCAGTTCAAAGCTATGGTGCTCATTAAAGCGCTGGTTTAAACTGAACCTGGAGAAGGTAGATATGACTGTTCCGTCTATGTTGATCTCTACTTTTACTTTGTTTTCCATTGTATTCGATTTGGCAAAATGGCAGGATGTATTTGCTATATGTTGATCAGCGCGCTGTCTGATCTCTTACGATGCTGATGTCCACAATCTGATTCTGTTCTGTTTCGTCGGGGAAATAAGCACTCCTGACGTAAAGGGAAACGATAGGCTGCTTCCCGCCTAAATGAGATTTGAGATCGATTTTAATTGGCGGGGGACTTTTATGTTCGCGGAAAAGCGGCCCTTCCGGCTCCAGCGGACCAAAATGTGCGATGATCGTTTTGTAGCTCAAATTAAAGCCTATGGAATAGGGTAAGGAAAGTGATACCACATCACGCTGTTGCGCTTTGTTGAATGGCTGAAAATAAGCGAACACCGTATTTTCAGGCGCATCCTTTTCTGATTTAGGGATAATGAGGGGGAAAAACCGGGAAAAGCTGTCTGTTAATTTTTTGAACCTGTCTTCAGTAAAACCCGACCTGTGCAGGCCAAAGGCGATGCTGTCTACATAGGTAAGGAGCTGCTGATTAACAGATTTAGTAAGTGCGGCTGATTTTGCGGGCGACTGGACAGTATCTGTCGATACTCCCTGCGTATGAGATGCTGTACATCCGGCAACCGGAAGTAAATATAGCACAGGTATAAACCACTTGATTCCTAATTGTGCTTTGAAAGCCATAATTATAGATTTTTGTGTGAGTGGTATAAAATTGATTTTACACCATGTGGATGGCAACAAATATGAGACCAGTCCGGCCACAACTATCAGTCAGTTAGACTGATGATCCTGAAAAAATTGCGTTTAAGAATCGTAAAGGCATTATTCGCCTGAAAATATTTTAAAAAATAACGTTATTTTTTTTCACGTGAGAATGATTAGCCAGCTTTAACTGTAACGTTTTAGGACAGAGTGTATCCTATCCCCACACAATTTATCAGGCTTTTCTTGATGTGCCCTGTTTTCTTTTACCCGATCAGACCGGCATTGTCTTTTAAGGCTACACCGGATAGCTCCCTTCTGAAAGCTTCCTGCACCAGGTAAAAGATCTTTTCTGCCGCAAGGGCGAAGGACAATCCGCCTTCTCGGATATTGGATACACAATTGCGCGATTCATCGGTTAGCCCGGGTTCAGGATGATAAGTCAGGTATGCCCCGATACTGTCCGCGGCACTTAAGCCTGGTCTCTCCCCAATCAGGATCAAAGAGAGTTGAGCTTGTAAGCTATGGGCGATAGGATCTGCTATAGCCACCCTGGCTTGCTGAACCAGGCAAAGCGGCGACAATCGGTATTTCATTCCCTTAAACAGCGGGATTAAGGCACTGAGCAAAGGGATAGCATTCGTATTGATTGCCGTAGCGGATAAACCATCCGCCAGCAGGATACAGATATCGTAAGTCAGCAGGTTTTCCTGAACCAAAGCCAGCGAAGCTTCATCCGGCAACCTCCCCAGATCTGGCCGCTGTAAATAGACCTGCCTGTTCTCTGCTTTGCTTTGTAAATGCAGCACCGGCAAGTCGAGTGCTTTCAGCTCCACCGTCAGACCTTCCACATCCAATACTGAATAGACTGCATCTCTGGCATGGGCATGGGCCAGTTTGAACTCCAGCGACTCAGCAGTCGGGATACTGTTGCCCACCCTGCCTAAGGCAATTCTCGCAGCAGTAAAGGCTTTGAGCGACTCCCACGAGTCAGACATTTTGGCAGTAATCAATTCCATATCTAATTATTTTTCAGTACTTTATATATGATTTAATCAATAACTAATTGATTATATCTATCCTCATTTACCCACCCTTAAAACAAATGGGCAATCAGCTGTTTCGTCATTTGGTTATGGGCGATCTTCCCATTTTCATTCGTAATCCCCTGATTGATCAGCCAGGCTTCAAACTCCGGAGCGGGCCTTAAACCCAGCACTTCTCTTACATATAAAGCGTCATGGAAGGAGGTTGACTGGTAATTGAGCATAATATCGTCAGAACCGGGAATCCCCATAATAAAATTACAGCCCGCCACGCCAAGCAGGGTCTGCAAATTATCCATATCGTCCTGATCCGCTTCCGCATGATTCGTATAACAGACATCGACGCCCATCGGCAAACCGAGCAACTTCCCGCAGAAATGATCTTCCAGCGCTGCACGGATAATTTGTTTGCCATCATATAAATATTCAGGTCCGATAAAGCCGACTACCGTATTCACCAGCAAGGGGTTATATTTCCTTGCCACCGCATAAGCTCTTGCCTCGCAAGTCTGCTGATCCAGGCCGTGATGTGCATTGGCCGACAAAGAACTCCCCTGCCCGGTTTCGAAATACATTACATTCTGGCCGACCGTTCCGCGCTTCAAAGACAGCGTCGCCTCATAAGCTTCATCCAGCACAGAAAGACTTACACCAAAGCTCGTATTCGTAAGTTCCGTTCCGGCGATCGACTGAAAACAGAGATCCACCGGTGCCCCGCTATTGATCAGTTCAATCGTAGTCGTGATATGACTCAGCACACAAGACTGCGTAGGGATCTCAAACTGCTGTCGCACATTGTCTATCAGCTGCAGCAATTTCAGCACCGCTGCCGGACTATCCATAGCCGGGTTAATCCCGATCACTGCATCGCCACTGCCGTATAACAAACCATCAATCATACTTGCCGCTACTCCTTTCGGATCATCCGTAGGATGGTTTGGCTGCAAGCGTGTCGAGAACCTGCCCTTTAAACCTATCGTATTCCTGAAACGTGTCACTACAGTACATTTCCTTGCCACCACAATCAGATCCTGGTTTCGCATCAGTTTGGATACAGCAGCTACCATTTCCGGCGTCAATCCCCATTTCAGCCCTTTAATCGTTTCCGGATCTGTCAGATCGCTCAGCAGCCAGTCCCTCAGTTCCCCCACCGTTATATGCGCTACAGGTGCAAAGGCTAGCGGATCATGACTATCCAGAATCAGCCGCGTCACTTCATCCTTTTCATAAGCAATCAGCGCCTCCTGCAGAAAATCCTTCAAAGGCACATCCGCCAGTGTGAGCTGCGCCGCCACACGCTCTTCATAATTTGCCGCCGAAATCCCCGCTAAGGCATCCCCCGTCCTAAAAGGCGAAGCTTTCGCCAGCAGTTCTTTCAGATCCTTAAAACTGTATACCTGGTGCCGAATCGTATGCTGATATCCCATCTTATTCTCCTCCTCTAATTAAAGCCGACTGCTCCAGCAAAACATCGTTCATAATTTTCTCTTTGTGTTTGCCCTTCAGCATAAAAACCAGCACCGCCAGTAACAGTCCCGCGAAAAACACGCCACTCAGCATCAGGTTATAATAGACAATCGCTATGAGGCATAAGGCCGATAAAAATAGTGCTATCGCCGGGAAGACCGGGTAAAAAGGCGCGAGAAATGGTCGTTTCAGCGCAGGCTCCTGTCGCCGTAACAGGAACAAACTGACCATGCTCATCAGGTACATCACCACGGCGCCCAGCACAGAGAGGATAATCACCTGACTCGTTGTGCCCGTTAATAAGGCGATGAAACTGACTAGTCCGCCGGCTACGACCGACCAATGCGGTGTCTTGAACCGATGGTTCACCTTCGCCAAACCCCGCGGCAAATAACCACTCCTTGCCATCGCAAACAATTGTCTGGATCCCGCCAGTATAGTCCCGTGGAAAGAAGCAATCAGTCCGAATAAACCTATACTCGCAAACAACTTCGTTAAACTGCTGCCCTTGCCCAGTACCACAGCAATCGCTTCCGGCAAAGGATAATCTATGTTACTCAGCTTGTGCCAATCCGTAATCCCGCCCGTCAAAATCATCACCCCCAGCGCCAGGAAAGTCAGCGTAGCCAGGCCCGAAATATATCCCTTTGGAATGTTTTTCTCCGGATCCTTCACTTCTTCTGCGACCATCGCTACGCCTTCTATCGCGAGGTAAAACCACACCGCAAATGGCAAAGCCGCAAATACGCCCGTCCAGCCAAAAGGCATTGGATCATGCATAAAGTTGGTCATTTCGAAATGCGGACCGATAATCCCCATAAACAGCAGCAGTTCGCCCACTGCCAGGATTGTGATGAAAACAGAGAAAGTGGCCGACTCCTTTACGCCGGAAATATTCAGCAGGATAAACACCACGTTAAAAAAGAGGGCCGACTGTAAAGCTGGTATCGAAGGATATAAAAAATGAAGGTAGCTGCCCAGTGCCAGCGCAATTGCCGGTGTCGCCAGCAGGAAATCTACCAAAGTGGCATAACCCGCAACCAACCCGCCAAAAGGTCCCATTGCCCGGTAACTGTAAGCAAAAGCCCCTCCTGCATGCGGTATCGAAGTCGTCAGCTCCGTATAACTGAAAATGAAAGTCACATACATCACCGTAATGATCAGCGTGGCGATTAAAAAACCTACCGTTCCCGCTACTCCCCAGCCGTAGTTCCAGCCAAAATATTCACCCGAGATCACCAGTCCAACCGCTATTGCCCAAAGATGGAGCGACTTCAATGTACGTTTCAAAGTTTCAGGTGTCGGCTTCATCATCATATTTCAGCGGCTTTAAGAGGATAACTGCAAGAAATATAGTAATTTATCTTTCTAAAACATAGAAAAAGAGCATTAGACCTGCCTTTACAACAGATTTAATGCTCTTCCTCATCATAAAAATATATACCGCTAATCTTAATTTAACATCAGCAGTTGATGCTTTATTCTCCGGCCAATACAGCCTTTACGTTTTCATACACAATCTGCTCATCAGGTGCAATCAGAATACCCTTTACTCCTGCGCCATTTGCTGCTTCCACATCCCTTGGTTTATCCCCAATCATTACAGATAAAGCAGGATCAATATTATAATCCGCAATCGCATCCAGTAACATGCCCGATTTTGGCTTGCGGCATAAACAATCTCCCCCAACAGTCGGGTGATGCGGGCAATAATACGCATGAATAATCTCTGCACCATGCTCTTCAAACTTGTTAAACAAGATCTCATGCATTTCTGCCAGTGTATCTTCCGTATACCTGTTCAAAGCAATCCCACCCTGATTGGTGATCACTACCAATAAATAGCCTTCATCAAACAGGCGTTTTAACGGTGGAATCTGGTATTCCAGCACTTCAAAATCTTCTACTTTGCAGATGTAATCAAATCTTTCATGGTTCAGTACCCCATCACGGTCTAAAAATATAGCTTTATTCATTATTTCGTATTTGCTGCCAAAGATCAAAATATAATTCAATTATCACAGCCTTGTGTGGTCTTTTAGACGGCTAATCTTGCATGCTCATCAAAAATAGATACCTTTAAAGATATTTTTTTATAACACATGATCAAAGAAGAATTCAAACCATTTGTTCCTGCAGAAAGTAATATCGCAGAGTTTACCCTCAAATCCATCCTGCTCGGCTGTATTGCAGGGATTATCTTCGGTGCAGCAACTGTATACCTCGCCCTCAAGGCTGGTTTAACCGTTTCCGCCTCTATCCCTATCGCTGTACTTGCCATCACCCTGGGTAAGAAATTCTTCAAAACCACTATACTTGAAAATAACATTATCCAGACTACCGGTTCTGCCAGCGAATCCATTGCTGCTGGTGTGGTATTTACCCTTCCCGGATTTTTATTCCTCAGCACAGATATTGGCGGCCAGAGTTCCGGCGAAGCCTTTTTCAACTATATGACCATCCTTATCCTTGCCATCCTCGGTGGTGTGCTCGGTACCATGATGATGATCCCTTTACGCCGTTCATTGATTGTTAAAGAACATGACACCCTTCCTTATCCCGAAGGTACTGCCTGTGCCTCCGTATTAAAGGCCGGAGAAAGAGGCGGCGATTTCGCTAAAACCGCTTTCTGGGGACTAGGATTTGCGATGGTCTATGCCATTATGCAAAAGGTATTCCATGTGATTGCCGAAGCGCCTGCATTTGTCACTACCCAGGCCAATAAATTCCTCCCTTCCGCAGAAGTAAGCGGAGAGATTACGCCGGAATATTTAGGTGTGGGTTATATCATCGGACCAAAAATTGCCGGTGTACTCGTTGCCGGTGGTGTACTGGCCTGGTTAGGACTGATCCCCTTATTAGCGACCTTAATCGATCCCGCAATTGCTGCACACCAGCTGGTGAAGCTAGGCCTGATGGCCGATATCACCAAAGCCGCTCCCGGTGTTGGATGGGATCCTTTAACACAAACCTTTTCTAACTATCCCTTAGCCATTTACCAGGCCTTTGTTAAACAAATTGGTGCAGGTGCAGTAGCTGCCGGTGGATTCATTACGCTCTTAAAAACTATACCTACTATCGTTTCTTCCTTCAAAGAAAGTATGGGTTCCATTAAGGAAGGAAAAACCGTTTCAGAAACTAAAAGAACAGACCGCGATCTATCCCTAAAGGTAGTCGGCCTTGGTAGTTTAGCCCTGATCATCCTTGTTGCCGTTTTACCACAGATTCCAAGTACTGGCATTATGAGCAATTTGCTGATCGGAATTCTTGTTGTGGTATTCGGTGCATTCTTCGTTACCGTTTCCAGCAGAATTGTCGGATTGATCGGTTCCAGTAATAACCCGATCTCCGGGATGACTATCGCTACCATTATGGGAACCTGCCTCATCTTTATCGCCGTTGGCTGGACAGGCAAAGTCTACGAACCTATGGCTTTAGTCGTGGGTGGTATGATCTGTATCGCAGCAGCAAACGCAGGTGCAACCTCACAAGATTTAAAAACAGGTTACATTATCGGCGCAACCCCAAGATATCAACAACTCGCTTTATTTATTGGTGTAATCGTTTCTTCTATTGTAATCGGATTAACTGTTCGCATTCTTGATACGCCTACTCCTGAAATGTTAGCCCAAGGCATTAAACACGCCATCGGCACCGCAGAATATTCTGCACCACAGGCTACATTAATGGCTACCCTCATTAAAGGAATGCTTTCTTTTAATCTGGACTGGCAATATGTGCTTGTAGGTGTGTTTATCGCTATCACCATAGAACTATGTGGCATCAATTCATTATCATTCGCTGTAGGTGCTTATTTGCCCCTTTCTACTACCCTGCCTATTTTTGCAGGAGGAGCCATCAAAGGTATCGTAGAGTGGAGAGAAAAAAAGAAAGCTAAAACTGCCGAAGAAGAAGAATTAGGTCCCGGCAACCTTTTTGCAACTGGCTTGGTCGCCGGAGGAGCATTGGCCGGAGTGGTTGTTGCTATCCTGATGGTGATTCCTTCCGTGAAGAACAATCTCGAGAAAGTAAGCGTTGAGCCGATCTTCACTACCTGGTTTGGTTCCGGAGGCTATCAGATTCTCGGTGTTTTGATCTTCCTCTTTATGGGATTTGTGTTATTTAACATCGGCAGAAAGAAATCTGAAGCAGAAAACATCTTAAAATAAGGAATTATTCAGGGCTTTTTCAACGTAAAAAGCCCTGAATTGTTGCAAAATTAACATAGAATTGATCTCAGATGAAATTAATCCGGCTTAAAATCAGCCTAGTACCTGTTTTGGCCAATATTTAGTTGCAGTATATTAATCCTAATCTTACATTTGCATCACTTTAACGGAAACGCTTAGAGTAAAAGTTCATCAGAACTTTTGATTCCGTAGCTCAGCTGGTAGAGCATTACACTTTTAATGTAGTGGTCCTGGGTTCGAATCCCAGCGGGATCACACCAAAGACTATCAAAATGTATAAAACCCTGCGATCGCACGATTAGCAGGGTTTTTGCGTTGAGGGAATTGCCAAAAATCGCACGAATTCACAAAACTTTGATGAGTGATTCGGTGAGTATCTTGTGTTTTGATAAAGCCGATGTACTCCTTTTGTCCTTTAAGGATGGTATTCTTCAACAGTTCATCGTTTAGGTCGGTCGGATCTTTATTGCTCCGATAAAAATACTCCACCATCTGGGATAACATCAAACGCTTTGACCTGCAGAGCTTTAGGGCTATCTCTTTAAATTTCACATCATCCTGCACCGAATATTTTACCGTTCTCAATGTTTCCTGCATATCCATGTATCTTTATAACCAGTTATATCGCACCCTTAAGGGGGTTCCAATTTTGACTTCTATGGCACTTTAACAGTGGACGAGAACCCCACAGTGTAGCGTGGGGAAAGCAAAGTAGGGCTCTGCCCAACTCCCGCTTGCTCCTTTTCCCGAAGAAGGAAAAAGACTTTTCTGCAATGTGCCAACCTCTCATGGTTCGCCGTTATTGCCCAACAAGGTAACGCTGCTTGCAAGGTTTGGATGGTACAACGGTTCGTATTCGATAAGGCTGCTTGCGATCAGCTCGCCCATGCATTTGTGGTAGGTCGGATGAGAACGGATGGCCGAATGTTTCATCAGCTCCCGCCCTGAAACCCGAAACGGATTTTGGCGCGACGCCTTGTCGTGGTACATGAGTATAGCCGAATAAAGGCTGAGGTGTGATTGACGGAAACGCGTGTTCCCGCTGGTAAGCTTCAGAAAGCTCGCCAGTTGTTCTGCCGTTCCCATTACGAATTTCTGATTCCGCCCAAGAACTGTTCGATGTCCGCATGCGCATAATAGAATATGCCTCCTATCTTTTCATAGGGAAGTCTACCCTCGATTCGAAGGTTCTGAAGGGTACCAGATGAAATCTTTAACATCGTTCTTACCTCCGAGCTTCGAAGGAATCGTTTATTGGTTAAGGTTTCATTGGTTCTGATGGTCTTTTTGATTTCCTCAATAAGTTCGGACTTGAACCTTTGTAGTTCTTCTTTGGTTAGGATCTCGATCTGCATAATGCCTCCGTATTTAAGTTTATGGAAGCAAAATTGTAGCGGGAAATGGTCGAAACAATGACCAGTGAGTTGGTCTCGTCATATACACTGGATGAACTGCCTGCTATTTTTTGGCAGGTTCTATCGGTATAACTGTGAAACGGCGATGCTCCGGTTGTATCGAAGTCCCTTTAATAGTTACATCTCCTTTTTGTCGACAAAGTAGTTTCGAGCGGTTTCGATGGGAATAACCTTACCACCGTGTGAGAAATATTTGGCGATCATCTTAGCATACGGAATTTTGTGGTCGCTCTTTATAAGTTTCCTGCCCGAAGGAAGTTGCAGTTCTCGTAGTTGTTGGATGATATCGATGAATGTTGGAAGTTGGCCATCATCAATCAGGATCTTCAGCGATACTTCGTATTCGTTCAGTTCTACAAGTTTTGTATTCAGTTTTTCAATCTCTTGTTTCTGGTTTTAGGTGAGTTCGTCTTTTTCGGTGATAACGATATTGGCAGGTCTCCCATTCCATTCATCTATGCGGTTCGGGTATTTTTGGAACTGTTGGAGCTTTGCAAGGTTCTGCCTGTGCATGCCGTGGTTATTTGAAAAAGGATCTTGCATTTCGAAATGTTTAATCCTTGATTGAACGATCTGCCATACATGACTGAAAAAATCCTCGCTACTTGTCAAGTTATTTTTTAGGGCATAGTTTAAATGGTAGGCATAATAACTAGAAAACTCCTTTTCGTTCATTCTGTATATTTTCAACAAAAAATGGTTGTCATCGTGATTCTGCCATAATCCCATAAAAGTTCCTAAGTCAAATGGGTGGGGTGAAAATGAAAATGGTTTGCGCGGTTTGAAGTAACTGAGGTTCATAAGCTATGATTCTTGAATAAACTAATTTAAGGTTTTTCAAAGAATGCACATTTAACAAATTGCTGTAGGTATCACTTGCTTCCTAGCAACTAAATGATTATGAGACTTCTAGCCTAATCGCTGCGTTCTAGACTATTTTTGGAACCGCAAAATTTTGCTCCGTTACGTATTTGTTATGGTTTTTCAAGAAAAATGGATTTCATGAGTCATTGATAATTTCGAAATTTGTAATTTTGATCGATGTATAATAAATAGTTATCCATAAATTAAGATTAATATCCGTGCGTTGCGGGCTTAAATAATTATTCGCATTCGCGATTAATGAATCAATCTAAACGTTAAACTATATCTGCCATTGAATTCGCTTGAAGTCTTCTAAATACCGTCGGCCTGTTTCCTCTTCAATATCGTATACAAAGCAAATCTTTCCTAATAGCCAATCTTTAAAATTTCGATTTTTTATCCCGCTTTTGATCATGTGGATGTGTGCGCCATTTTTAACGCAATGAAAAATATGGTGTTCGATCTCCTTTTTAATGTGTCCCGGGACGCGTACTTCAGCATTATCCACCGACAATCCAGTAACCAGATATTTGTTCCCACGGACTAGCGTCTTCGTCTTACCCAGATTCACAAAGAACCCCTCACTCCTGATGATCCTGTAAACGACCTTCTTCATCACCTGAAGCGTAGCCCGCTCTCCCGAAAACGTTAGGTCATCTGCGTATCGTGTATATGCGACCTGATATTTCTCAGCCAAACCGGTAAGCCTCTTATCGAGGCGGCGGGCCACAAGATTCGCCAGCTTAGGACTGGTCGGGGCACCTTGTGGGAGGATACCTTGGCCGCTGCCATGTATCTGATCTCTCAGCTTCAGCTCGTTTTGTTTAAAAGCGATAAAGAAATTGTTATCCGGCACAATGGTACATACCTTCGCAAGGTATACAGCAAAGTTGGGATGATAGCCCATTTGCTTGAATATGGCACACACCCGGTGCTCATTGATAGAATCATAAAACCGCAACAAGTCGATCTTTAACACCGCTGCCTTGTTAAGGTGTTCAGCAGCATTCGCTTTGATCGACGTGCCAGGGTCGAAACCTTTACAATTGCTGTGTGAAGGTATTTGAAACAGTACATTGTGCATCAGCCAGCGCTGCAAATACTTTAGATCATTATCCGGCACATGGATAGTTCGGTAACCACCTCTCCGCTTCTTGATCTTGAAACGTGCATAACCATCAACCCTCGAAGAACTGAGTAACAAACGAAATCGTCGGATATTTACCCTCACCTCAAGACAAAGATGTTCTAATGTAAAAAGAACCGGGAGCTTATTCTTTTCGAGTTGCTGTATATATGCAGTAGTTTCATCGATAAAGGCTTGGCTATGTTTTTCAGCCCTAGCTTTTGCAACGAAATCATCCAATGGAAAGGTCATAATGGCAACTCTATTGTGAAATAATGCGAAGCATTTACTGCACAAGTGCCGAACACTTGCAGGTATGTTGTGCAGTAAAAGTTGAAAAGCTGCTTCAGCCCGACTTGGACAACTGTCCAAGATACCTTGCTTTCTTTAAATATGCCGTGTGGCAAACAACGTCGTTCAGACGCAATGAAACAAGATGAAGCTTGCCTTACGACCTTCCATTGAATTTTCGGGGAAGATAGTTAATATTTCGCAAATCATAGGTATCTCGGTCCTCATATGCAACCTTTTGGCTGTTTTTGATACATGCATGCGCTTCCTCATAAAGCTCCAGGCCATGGGTCGTTAGGTTATATCTGGAATTAAAAAGCCCACGCTTCTTTCCTTCATCCAGGTATTCCATATAATCATCAAACGATATACCCAGCCGCTGGCAGATGTTCAATTCATGAACGCCTTCCCTTTGCAGCTTCAGTATACCATACAACGAAAAATCAATACTGCTAACCGATGTGAACCGCTTTGAGCCGCGTTTGATCGACAGTGTTGCAAAACTTTCGATAAGATTCTCCGAGCCAAACTCTTTAAACAGACTCAACTCAAATGACAGCTTCTTTCTGAATGCCCGCGCAAGCGCTATCTTATGAGTGCTGAATCGGGGAATCAACGCGAACCATTTCGTTTTCCCAAAGTCTCCCTGCCAGAAAATGGGCAGCGTATTGTTAGGACTGCCGTAAAAAAAAGACACGAGCGCTTGTGAATTGCCAAAGCCCAGCGCATTCGCGTACTTATGGCCGCCTGATTTAAGCGCCACTGGTTTAGTGAGCTTGCAGCCGTAATCAAAAGCAAGTTCCCGGTAAACGATGTGGTTACGGTAGCCGAAATAGCTTGCGTCAGCGGAAAAGGCTCTGGTATAAATATGCTCTTCGGGAATATGTAGCCGGGTGAAAAAAGGAGTAATATGGCGCTTCCCAGCCTGCATCGCAGCCACACCCAAGAACCGAATTTGCTTGAATTGATTAGTATGCGGCTCGATATCAGATTCAAAATAATCGGCTACGGATTTACCCGTACCCACAAAATCGTCAAGTAGCACCAGGCAGCTATGATCTCCGCTTAATTCTTTAAGCGCGTCGCTCGTAGGACAGAGCGTGATCCTTCTGGCGTTCGATTTGAACGCATCTGTTTTCTTGAGGAGGTAGGTCATCATCGTACCACTCTTCCCGTACACACCGATCGGAACCACAGCAACTTTTTCGTCCAGCGGGACAGCCCGCACAATATCATATAACCCCTGGTGATAGACCTCCTCAATTTCGCCTGACGTGAACACAGTCAGATTCTTGAGCAGCCCAATAGCAAGCCCGACTTCATTTTCCTTAAAATTCGCTAGCCACTTAAGGATATGGTAAGGCGATACCACGCCCTTTAGCCTTGCTGAAACGACATCAAGCGTAACACTATCAATACTGACCTTAAACGACATCGGAATGGATTTTATCAAATATAACATTTAAATACTTACTATAAATTGTCAGCGTTTCATAAATTACACCATGAAATTGAATGTCAAAGAATACATGGAACAAGCAGGGCTTAACCTAAGGACGATGCGGACAAAAAAGTTTGTTCAATCTGTGCCCTCGCCGTGGTTACCGCATCATCCGTTTTTTCGGTAGCGATATCAACTACGATCCTAGTCAGGTCGCCAGCAACGTTTTGATCTTTTACAAGCTATTAATCCAGGGATCATATAGGTGTTAACCCAAAACGCCTCTTTCCTGATACAGCAAAAACGCCTCCAGTACGATATCCGTTGCCTGAGTGTCTATGTAAGGAATCACAATATTCCGGAAATTTTCAGCAGTCCGGACGATGTACTTGCGCAAATAGGTATGCGTTTTCTCCTCTCTTAAGGTGAGCATATGCAATAAGTGAATGCATTGCAGTAATTGTGCTCTGAATTGTGTCTGGTTGATCTGATTAGCTTGAAGTTCTAACAATAAGCCATGAACGCCATCTTTAAAATCGCTAATCACACGTTCCACCCGGTCTAGCCGCAGTTCCAGGCGGTTCAGCAAACAGATTTCTATTGTGCGCTGACCTCTATCATGCTCGTCAATGCCGACTATCCTGATCCCTTCGCCGTTGGGATCAAGGACAAACGCAAAAAAAAATTCAGGGTCGTCGATCTCCGGGTGAAGCAGATAGGGCATCTCATCCAACAGAGGCGAGGTATGCGCCTTGCAAAGCGCCAGGTCTAGCCGACCATCAGGTGAAAAACTCGGTGCGGGCACCCTGGGTCCAAGAATGGGAAATTGATTGTGTTTGGCACCTTCGCGATTACAGGTAATACATGAAGGTATCAGATTACTCCACTCGTAGCATAACCAATAGTATCCCAAATGCCCCACATCTTCAGCTATGCCCTTTTTAGGCCGATAATGTTCAATATCCGCTTTAGTAAGCCTTTCGCAATAAGCGCATTTGTATTGATAGGCGATCGCAAGCTGATCCTCTACGTGGGAACGTCTGCCATCCGGCGTATTATATGTATCTCGGTAGACAGCGTCTGAAATCAGCGCTAAGTTACGCGTACCCACGATACGATTTAAATCCTCTAATGTAGCTTCGGAGGCCAGCCGTGCCGTTTTGTCTTCATCACGCTTGATCACATATCTCATTGGCCGCGCTGTCTAAATAAACGGATCAGTTCCTGTTCTTTTTCATCCGAGAGATAGGCAGCAATCCGAGCCTTGACTAGATCATTGAATTCCAATTCTGTGTACGTAGTCTCGGTCCTTACTAATTTCTTGTTCTCATGACTTTCTGGAACGATATCATCCAGACCAAAGATCGGTGAGGTCAAAATGGTGTTGGGCAGCAGGTCACCCAAATGTAAACGTTCGTCAAGACGCGTTATCCTAACCCCCTCATCGCGAATACGCTCTACTTTGAACAGCTGGCTGTTCCTAGGAGCTCCCAATAGCGGAATAGGGCTATGCGTGGACACGATGAACTGGATCTTAGGGAAGGTCCTAGTCAACTGGATAACAATGTTCTTCTGCAACTTGGGATGAAGATGAATATCGATTTCATCGATCAGTACAATGCCTGTGAATTCCGCAGGATCGCTAACCTCGGGTTGCTGCAAATAGAGTCGGACCAGAATATCACCGATCATTGCCACCATGCTTTTAAGTCCCGAAGCCAGTTTATCAAAAGTCACACCTGGTAATTCCTGGCCATCGTTATCTTGTTCGATGTAGGTGGTGCCATCTTGATCATTGACCTGGTCGCTGAAGTCAATTCGATGCAGATTCGGTAAAATATCGATCAGGATCTCGGTAATAAAATATTTGCGCTTATCGAAAAGTGCTTTGCTAGAAGAGTCGCTGCGCCAACGCTCGAATTGGTGCTGCAGATCGATCAAATAGGTCTCGTCATCAAATAAAGAGGCGGTCAAATCGTCGACATTCATATCCGGTAAGACCAATTGCGGTTGGTTCTTAAGATGATTGGTTCGTAACCGGGATTGGCCGTATGCTGCAAATCCATAGGTAAGCGGATAATTTTGCGGAAAGCCCATGTGAGGGTGCACGATCCAAGTGACCTCGCCGCCCTCAGAAAACAATCTCAACTCTACTTTTGGTGCGCCATTATCAATGCCCTTTGACTTTACATCGATACCGCAGATCGCTGCTGCAATGGCACGTAATATCGATGATTTACCGGTACCATTCTCCCCAGTGAAAAATATCCATTGTGAGGTAAAGGGGATATCGGTGATCTCCAAATGTTTGATCGGGCCAAAATCCTCTATATTAAGACCCTGAAGTTTGATAGTCGCTGGCGCGTCACTATTGAAATCTGTGTCTGTCTGCTGAACCCTGTAGCTGTCGATCTTAGATTTTTGTTCTTCAAACTCAGTAGCAGAAATGAAGCCGATACCAGTTTTGTCATCTAAAAAAAAATCGGGAGCATAGTGTGAAATGATTTCATCGATCGAAACTTTGTCAGTCTTGATAAAAGTGTCTAATGAAGCCAAATAAGGGCCGGTGTATTTTTTGCGAAAGCGTTTGCCGAGGACCTCCAACTGAAGTTCATTTAAAAGGTAGGTATTGATGAACCGCCGTTTCTCATCAGAATCCGAAGTATTTATCTCCAAATAGGTCTCGCCGGTGAGAAATTCTATGACGAAAATAATATTGGGAGATTTATTCTTCCAATCCATGCCCGTCCAAAAGGAAACAGCCAGGTAGCTTTCGTTACCATAAAACCAATAGCCATGTTCCAATTTGCCTTCGCGGTTACTCCGCCGAAATGTAAAATGGAACGATGGATCACTATTCCAACGTCTGACTAGCAGTTGATAAACTTCATTATGTACACTCTGGACTTGCATCGTCAGGGTTTCAACTCAAAATAACTCGTCATTTGATTAGGATCGCTTTTCTTGGGCAACTTTTTCGTTCCCCATTTTCCGATGCCGAACTGCTCATTCATAAATCGAGGCACCCAATCCTGTGCAAGGTCTTCTTTGTTTTGAAGATCGTCAGGTAATGATCCGGCGATCTTCATTTTTAAAGACATCCATCTCCCACTCCCTGCTTTTATTTCGCTTAAAAGCTTACTATCAGCGCGGACCTTTGCAAATGCATTCTTGACATACATTTCCAACACATCTTCCTGACTCAGTTCTGCCTGGTATCCTTCCTCATCATCAATTTCTACTTCTACTGTACCGACAGTCTCCCGTACACTCTGCAGCTGCTTGGCGAACTTATCTTTTAGAAGTGAACCATAGGTTATAGCGTCCGGGGCCTCGTAGGCTAGGTCACGAACTTTATAAATCGCTTCGAAGCTTAACACTCTAACCGACAAAGGATAAGGCTTACCGCCCGAACTGCTCCAGAATATTCCGTTACCGGGTATTGGTTCATTTAATAAGGAGCTGAGCAGGTCATTGCTGAAGTGCGCATTCGCTTTACGAAGTGCGGTCAGATCGACCGCCGAAAGTAGATGAAAGATGAACCAATTATCGCCTTGACTTAGGATCTCATCGGAAATACTACCCGGTTGCTGGGTGATCAAAACCGCACCTAAACCAAATTTTCGCCCTTCTTTTACCCAAGCTACATATGGCCCTTCCGCGCCTCCGGAACTACCTAATACAGACTGAGCTTCTTCAATGACCGCGATGGTCGGTATGCTATTAGGCTCTGCTTTAGTGAATTCATTTTGATTATGTTCGAAAATCTGCTGCAGAATAATACCCGATAAGATCAGTCCGTTCTGACCGCGCATCTGAGAGATATCGACGACACATAATTTACCGTTACGCAGAGACTCAAAAAGCATGTCCAGCATTTGGCTGCTCGGATCGTGAATGAGTCTGACAATAGTGGTAATATTTGATCGGATAGCGATAATCTCCGCATCCTGACGGTCCGTGTCTCTGTCTCCCAGAATTATCTCTCGAAGATCTTCGAGCGGCGTAGTATTTCCAAGCCGATAAACAAGGTCGATCAGCCTGGTCCAATTGGCCGCATTTAGGGCTTTCAATTTTTGCACGTTTTGCTGCGCCTGTCGTTCAGCAGGCAAGGCAATCGCAATAACCTCTGCGGGTTTTAAACGCCGGATATCTAGCTTGATACTTCCTGCTACGAAGGATTGGTATAACGGGCTTGTCGAAGCGCGGTTGGTAAAAACTACAACCTTATCTTCCAATTCCGGAACATCGCAAAGTCCTGGCCGACCGCTGTCGTCGGGCCAGAAATACTCGCCATCCGGGTCAAAGATCACTGTACCTACTGGGACTTGTTTCCCTTTTCGGGTGATAGTTGGTGGTGTGGCATATAGGGTACTGAACAAGAGTTTAACCAGGTTGGATTTTCCGAAACCGGCCCTCGCAAAAACGAAAGAACGCCTGGAGACCAATTGCTCGACCTTGAATCTGGCCTTTACCTCAGGCGATTTTGGTAGCATCCAGGATTCCAAAATAGCCTGGCTATTGGATTTAGATCCATTGAAGACAAATTCTCCGTAAGCCAAGTAGCCAAAGGCTGCGGCAGGTCTGCCTTCATCGATCATTAGATTGTGCCCCGCTACCTCCTGCAATAATTCATCACTTAAAAAAGCCACTTTACTGCCTACATGTGGAAGACGGCGGTGAGACGGTGCAAATTGTATCTCGTCTCCTTTTTTGCGCAGCACACCCAATACCCGGATATCGATCTTATATTTTAAATAACCTTCTCTTAAATCCTCTGAAATTTCTCTGCGCTCAGAGATAGACCGCAGCGCATAATCCTCGCCAGCTGAACCTGCCAACTTTCCCATAGCGGCTACCGCAGTGATACGGCCAAGAACTGCCTCGTCATCGCCTTCTAAAGCTACGATCAAAAACTGTCCG
Source organism: Pedobacter sp. MR2016-24 (assembly GCF_026239655.1). GTDB lineage: Bacteria > Bacteroidota > Bacteroidia > Sphingobacteriales > Sphingobacteriaceae > Pedobacter. Next base: position 375,895 of record NZ_JAPIVO010000003.1, read on the forward strand.
TGCATCGGGATGTTCTGGAACGAATTGTCATAACCTAGTACGATATCAGCATGGAATTCAAGCCCGCCTTCGCTAAAGCCTTTGAATATGCCTACAATCTTGCTTTCTGGGAAAAATTTCATGATTGACGATTTGCGATAGAGGGGTTAGTAAAGTTTTGGTGATCAACAATATGCCTTTGACCGGCAGGGAGTAAATTTTTTACGGAAGCAACGACCTCGTCCTGTAAGATGTCCAGATCAAAATCGACCACTTGAGCATGCTCTAGTGCTTTTTGCAGGCAAGCCGGATAATGTGGTATCGGAAAGCCGTCGAAGGTATCCATATATAGATAACCAAAGATATCGGCATCAGAATCGGTCTGCGAATTGAGCAGGTCAATTGCCCAGATAGGATCACCCGCTTGTTTACCAAAACGCGCTAAATATAGACTGCCTACCGAGAATTTATTTACTTCGCTATACGCGTTGTCTTCGTCCGAACGAGCCATGTATTCTTTCCATACATAAGACCGCTCTTCCATTAGTTCTGGTACACGGGCGAAACGGGGATCTCCGGCAGGAAAGACCCCTTCAAGTTGTATGGCCAGGGAATAACGGCTCAGCACCTGACTATGTTTAGCGATGCCCGCAATATAGATCCTGATCCTTTTTTCTTTGTAGTCTTTATCTATCTTTTGCTTAATCCGATCCATCATTTCAATAAACAAAGGTCGCTTCTGCCCTTGATCGTATTTAAAGATCTTGCTTCTGAGCAAGCCGTCCCGAACTATTACCGTATGGTTAGCAAATCCTTTATAACAGATCTTATCATATAAGACCGCCCATTCACAAAGATCACGATAGGTAAGCACCCAAGATCTTGAGATATCCTCGGGATGTTCCCGCATCTTTTTACCAGAAGGTATCATTGGACTGAGTTCACTAAGCGTTTTACATTTAAGATCGCGCATGAGTGTGCCCAAAACTGTTTTAGGTTCGCCTCGCTCGTCAAACTGGCGGGCGCTCAATTCGTCCGTGTTGGTCGAAGGTGTCAGGACATCCGAACACTCATTATTTCCATTAGAATCTACAACACGGATCAACTGAAAATAAAAAGGGTTATAGACCAGTTTATTGCTCGTTCCATCGGTCGCAACTAAGGAAAAAGTATTGATCGTACGAGGCTTGATTACGCGGACGGATGCCTTAATCTCCAAAACCTCGCTGCGCAGGTCAGTTAATAGCTGCCGCTCTACAAGTGCGCAATCTCGGATCGCCTGCTTGATATAAGGTAGTTCTTCCGGGTCAAACATAATTAAATAGTTAAGGTAGCATAAACATCTATTTCTTCAACATAAGTCCCAGTTTGCCCTTTGAACTGATTAGCCTGTCGTTTCGCCGGAAAAGGCTTACCGGCCGATCGCAGAGCTTTAAGTTCCCAGCCGCAATCTGCTATGACCAGAGACTCTTTGATGATCTCTCTTGGTGTTTTAACCGACAAACTGGGCAAGGCGCCAAAGCGAATCACCATCTTGGCGTTTGGTTTGCATTTGAGTGCAGTATTGGACCAAACCTTTGCTAGGTCATTGATAAAAGTTGTTTCTGAACCATGTTTTAACTGACTGGCTGAAGAGTAATTTACCTGGTCACTTCCGCCCAGAAACCAATTTCGTAGCCATTGGTCCTGTTCGTAGGTGGACATCCCAAAATAAGGCGGTGACGTAATAACCCAGCCGATATCCTGATCGAAAGAATCTGCTATCGAGCGGCTGTCTCCTAGAATGATTTGACCACCCACTTTTCGGGGGAGCTCTTCGTTGAACACGTAGGCTGCCTTTCGCTTCACCAAGCTGGCCAGGTCAACCTTATCGGCGATCAAACCGTTTTTTATCCAATATTGAACAGAATAATTTGGTTTCGTCGCAAAGGTCCTCGGCATCTGATTAGACAGGTAAGAAGCCTGTGTTTTCATCTTGGGACCGTGCAGAATACCCAGGATAATCGCACGCAGGGAGATGTCGATGTCGTCCAACAGCGTTTTAGTCATAAAATACTTGCGTAACTTGCATACTTCCGCCAGTGTTTCAGGATGATAAGCTAGTTCCCAGTATTCACCCTGCGGCAGATCAGTATCGGGCATCTCGGCCAATACCGCCCGGCAGCGGGCATCAATCTCTTTCTCTGAAACATAGAGCAATTTACTTTGTGCTACGGCCTGCGCGATAGGATTACTGTCAACGCCATAAGAATTTAGCCCCAGCAAACGTGCCGCAAAATTTGTAGTGCCCCGCCCGCAAAATGGATCGTAGACCAGATCGGTTTTCCTGGCCCGCTGCAAAGTTTGAAATGGAAAAGCCAATGGAAACATCGTAAAATATGGGCATATCGTATTAAGCCTAAGCCTAGGATGTGATCTGTTATGTATCTGAATAGGTTCCTTTTTCATACAGCCGCCGCAACGCCCCCATAGTTATAGTTCAAAAATGCCACACTGAACTGATCGATGATCACCAGCAAGCTTGTACATAACTGTGACCGCAGACCATAGTAAATAATCCGATTAAGAAAGCAGTTCGCTGATCGAAAAATAAAATTGTATAATTTGCTATTGTTGAGTATATTGATCATGAAGTTAGATCTTGCTTAAGTCGTATAAAGCTATAAATGTTTTTTTAATTTACAATTTTTTTAATTAAAGATATCTTCGCCTATCAATAATAAAACCTAAGGATCGGTTTTTGCTGGTTCTTTACGTAAAATTAGTGCCGGCCGTGTCGCACATTGATTCAAGAAGCAGCTGCAGCAAACTAAACTGATATTTTACACGTACAATATATAACCACCATTCAGTCCCAGCATATCACTGGTGGTGATAAAGAGTATCTGAAAATAAAAGGATATTTCATAACGTTGAATGCACTATTAACAAAGTATAACTGCACATTATCTTTGAGTCCCAATATTTTTTACTGCTATATCTCAAACTATGGTTAACAGTAATAAGCTGGTACTTATTAAAAAGTGAAGATAATTCGAAATCAATTTCAGATTGTGTAAAAGAAGGAGGCAAAGATTCTATTATCTTTTATTCCTAATAGTTTTGTAAACTAACGAATAAAGCACATACCCATTTCGAAACACTGAATCTCTTATTTACTTCAAATCTTTAGGTGAATAATAAAATAACAAAAAAAACAGGAAAGTTCTTGTCTTCAAGCAAGGGATTAGTAAGTCAACAGTTTACCTTACAATTTCTATGGAATGTTTGTTTATTTTTCTAAAAATTCGTATATTTAGATAATAGCAATTGCAACAAAAAATACAGACAAAAAGGTGAGTGATTCGGTGAGTCGCTCTTAAAAAACCTTCAAGATAGCACTTGAACGCTGAGAATTGAACGAAGTTCACATCCCAGCGGTATCAAAGAAGATAGTTCCATAAATATGAAAAAGCTTGCAAGTCAAATGATTGCAAGTTTTTTGTTTACCGGGAAAATTCAAAATTTCTAATAAATCACAAATGATGAGGTCACGGCCGAGAATATCTCGAATTTTCTGTTTTTTCAAAGCCGTAAAAAAAAGTTATTAATATAAATTTTTTCACGTTTATCCCTACTTGTGATAAGTTATACTACAAAAGCTCGGCTAATAAAGGGACTACCTACATTTAAATTCTAAAAACTCGGAATCTTTTGCATTTTGCTACCTCAAGATTCAGCATTTGATCCTAAATCACCACCGCTCATATATACTAATATTATTAGCTTTAAATTTATTCAAATAAGACCTAAATTATTTTTACTAATTTATTTAGTTTAAAAGTTATTTATATATCTTTGCCTTAGGTCATTAATCCCAGCCAAAAGTTTAAATCTAGCGCAAATGTATAGAACATCTTCTTCCGACCTTTTCAGTCTTGAAGCACAGCAAAGTAAACAGCTAGGACAAGCTTTAAAGCCACTTGTTTCCAATATTATTGACGGCTTAGAATATTATAATGATTTTATCTCTAGGGAAGAAGAAAATAATCTCATTAAAATAATCAATCAGGAACCCTGGCTAGGTGATTTAAAGCGCAGAGTACAACATTATGGATGGAAATACGATTACAGAGCGCGATCGCTAAATTCGGAATTGTTCTTGGGGCCCTTACCTACCTGGGCACAAAACTTAGCATTAAGGTTACAATACCAGGGAATAATTCAAGATCTCCCAGATCAGGTGATTATTAATGAATACAAGCCAGGTCAGGGAATTGCTAACCATGTTGATTGCGAACCTTGTTTTGGTGATACCATCATTTCAATAAGTTTAGGGTCAATTAGTGTAATGAGTTTTATTAACCTTCAGTCGAATATGAGAGTAGATGCAGTATTAGAGCGCAGAAGTGCTATATGTATAAAGGGCGAGTGCAGATACAATTGGTCTCATGGTATTTCAGCACGATTAGCGGATAATATTCATGGAGTTAGGATCAACAGAGGGCTAAGGATCTCAATCACATTTAGAAAAGTAATTATCTGAATTTGTGTAATCTTTGAAATAGGCTATACTAATAACTTCCTCGTGTTGCTCTCTAATGCCATATTTATTTAAGAATAACCTTCCGGAATGTCATAGAGATCCTTAATTGTCGCTTGATGTATTGGTTATTTATGGTATCTGCAAGTCTACAAGGAATGCCGTGAGACCACTTGTATCTGGACTCATCTTTGATTATCATAGCACTCCTTGGTTCAAGAACTAGCTCCAATTTTTCCTTAGTATCTAAATTAATTAGGTTCAAGATACATAATGACCCTAGGCTCAAGGATACAATTGAATCACCAAAACAAGCTTCACAATCAACATGGTTAGCAATTCCCTGACCAGGCTTGTATTCATTAATAATGACTTGGTCAGCCAGCTCAGTGGTATAACCCTGTTGATATAACCGTTCCGCTACGTAGGATGTCCATTGAGGTAAATCACCGAGATACATACTGTAATCTATGCCTCTTTTTTTATAATCATACTTCCAACCGTAGTGTTGTACTCTCCTTTTCAAATCCGCCAACCAATCATTTTTATTGATATTTTTTAAGAGACCATCTTCTTCTTCAACTGTAATAAAATCAGGGATGTACGTTAATCCAGGAATTATCATTGGATTTTCCTTTTCTTTTTCCTTACCATAATCATTTGGAAAGGGGTTAAACAAATCAAATATATCCTGCATAAAACTGAATCTTATTAATCTACTTCAATAATCGTCCCGAAATTAACTATTATAAGATATTAAGGACCAATAAATTTTAAGATTTCGTAATAAACCTTTTCACTTGATTCAGACGAAGTTGCTTTGTACCGAATTGTTTCTGTGCCATTCAATAGTTTATCATGACGCAAACGAGACTTAAAGTCTATATATTTTACATTGCGGATATCGTTGTCTGGATTTTGAAAGATAAGATAAACATTATCCCAAAGTTTTACAACATTCGAGACTAATTCTGCTAGTTCTGCTGAATCAAGAGAATCGCTTGCGAACAAATATGAGGCATTAAAAACTACGGGGTTATTTCTGCCGGCAACTGTAAAAAGTACACCAAAATCAATTTTATTCCAATCTTCCCAATAGTAGAAACTGCTGTTTGAAAACAATGGAGAATCCTCAATTTTTTTTGCCCTGGCAATCATAGCAGGCGCAATATCCACTCCGACGTAAGTGAATGATAGTGCTTTTCCTGTGGAAGACATCATTAGATCGGCAATTGCAATTCCTGACGTCAAAGGTCCGCATCCCAGATCAATCATGATCGGTCTATAGTCTTCATTATCAAAAACTGTTTTTAAGGAGGGTAGAATTCTTTCAAATACTGCATAAGATGTAAAGAAATGTTTTTTCATATTGAAAAAACAATAAAGCAAAACCTTTTCACAAGGACTTATCTCATTATAAGCAGATCTAAAATCTGTCCTCCCACTGTTGAGCACATCTCTTAGTATTGTCTTATTATCATATTTCCACCACCTTCGCGCAAAATGATGGATTTGAGGATGTCCATAATATTCTTCATTAATGCTGTTAACGATATCCCTGAAATATGTTGAGCTTTCCAACCTATCCCTAATTACTTCAATAGGTTGTACAGAAAAAGCATCCTCTCCTGATAGTAGGGAACAGACAACGGGATGTGCCAATAAGGGATATTTGGTAACTAATTCAGAATTGCTGCAAAGTTCGAAAAACTTTTGGAGGTGATGAGTCATGCCCTTTTCTCCAAAAGCTTTATAGGCTTTATTGATATATAGTAGAATGATATCCACAGAAAGACGTGCATTGCTGTCTTCATCCAAAAGCTGAGATTCTTCAAGTAGGCCTAAAACGATGGGTAGCTTCCTGAAATAATCTTTTGCAATATCTTCTACAAGGGAAAACTCCAGTAGCGCTTGCAGACGGAGACGACCTGCTGTTTCCTCAAGATCACTGATGAGGGTTTCTAATAACGAATCGATACCAATAATAGCAAGTTTTTCAGCTGAAATAGATATCAGTTCCATGAGAATTCCAAATGAGTTACTTGATGTCCGATCTTTAACATAATTGATGTATGATTGCGAACGGGCGATTGGGCCGAAGAACACTTTATCAAATTCCAATGCATGAAGCTCCGACCCAGATTGTTTATAGAAAAAATTTGACAATTCTTTTTCATGTCTCTCTAACCATTGATCAAATTCTTTTGGCGGAAGGGTTTGTATAGCTTGAATGAGCGCATCAATATTCATTACTTTTTAAATTTCTGTTTTTTATCAAATTCTATTAAATGTTCTAGACCGTTTAAGTCAATTTTTGAAATATTATCTCTCATGAGTTCAAATAAGTGTGTTTTTTTGAGTCCGTAATTTGTTACCAAATTTTGAACTAGGGCTGAGTTTGCAGAAATTTGATTCGGATAGATTCGATCTAGGGACTCAAAGATTTTGTCCAATTTGTTAACCCTTCTGTATACATTAATAGTTGAAGTAAGATATGGATAAGATTGATCCATATACTCATAGGCTTCGGAACTTACTGTCAAGGTGTCTCTATGTTCGTTTGAATTGTATATCAAATAGTTATAACTATTCGCTTTGTTTGTTCCATTAATAGCGAACCAATAGGAAGTTTCTATTACAAAACGATCCAAGTATGAGCTTATCCTGAACTTTATGGATTGGTGGCGTCTACTGAGCGAAGAAAAAAATGGATCTATTAAATTTATATTCGTATCTTCCTTAATCATCGTTTTATATCCATAATATAATCCAAGGACGGCCATTAAAAATTCAGATGCACTTTTTGACAATGGTGAATTATTTTCAAGAAAGTTATTTCTAACGGCCTGCTTATCTGTATGCTGCCTGCTTTTATTTGAAAATCTGGACAAAAACAATAATGCTAATACTGGATAATTACGTTGAACAATCGTTTGCATGACAACATCCTTATAGGACACTTTTTTTCCCTGCAGCCGTTCAAAAAGTGAGGAGATCTCCAATAGTTCATGCTTCTCAGCATTATTTGCCAAACCACTTTCAATGGCGACATGCAAAATTTTCTGCGCAAAGGATAGGTCCATTTCAATATTATCATAAATCGCTTTTAATATCATTTGGAATAATAGCCTTTGAACCGTTGTCGTTTCTATTTCGCCTGGAAATATAATGTATTTATAGAGAGCAATATCTCTGGTAACTTTCGCATTCACGACCGGGTTCACTACGGATAAAGCCGAAAAATAGTTTGTAGTATATTCTTCAAAAAGTCCTTCCCTATCTGCAAAAAAAACGCCTGCATTTTTCATAAACGCAAACATCCCCATGACCTTATCGAATCTATCCATGATATCGTGCCATTTATCGATTCCGTGATTAGGTTCGAGCGTTATCGCTTCTAAATTGACATTTAATAGCCTCTGACTAGTGGATACATAACACATTTTTTCTTCAACAAAAAAATCTGGAAATGTTTTTGCAGATGAAATAAAACCAGTTTTGGATTGATCAGTCTTAAAGACAATCGCTTTCACTCTAGACAAAGGAATTGGCTTATTGCAACAAAACAATGGAGTCCCTGAAATCTCTGTTAAGTCCAAATGATCTGTAGTGATATCTAAAAGCGCATCATCATCTCCAAACTGATTAACTGGCCCCGCCCCGAGAACAATGTGTTGCGGGAATTGTGTAAAAATATCATGTTTTCTGTTTTCTCTAACATAGATCTCACTTTCCTCCAAAACTATTGGATATATTAATCCGGTATTAAAATAATGTGAGATATTCGATACTTTGACCTGGATAAATAGCCTTTTGAAGCTTTCTTTTGGCCGAGCATTCGATATCGCTTCTTTTTGCATGGCATCACCTAATTCAAGTTGAGGTTCATTACGGAAGTCCCAGTCTTTTAATCGCTTCATCAAAGTATCCTTATTTCCTTTCGAATCAAGTTTCCTTTCTTCACATAGTTGCTTCAGCCTTCCAGCTTCCAGTTTTTTATATTCCATTATTATATGTGTTAAAATGGTAGGTCATCATCATCTCCAGGCTTCGGCATCTCTATTTTTGGAGCATTCATTTTGTCTGTTTTTTTTATCTGATAACTCTCCTTGTCAAAGCTCTCAAAATATTTTGGAATTGTATCTGCCGTAGCCAATAAAAACAAATTTTCCTTTGCTCGCGTACTACCAATATAATAATGTTCACCTGTCTGGTAATATTCACGTGCGACAGTTTCCATATTAGGCATAATTACAGTTTGGAATTCAAGCCCTTGAGCAGATTTGTAAGTAGTTATTAAAACGTTTTCCATTTCAAGTACATGATCATTGTGATGATGTCGCGAACATCCCATTTGGAACTCTGCAATAGCTTTATAATAGTATTCCACTTCCTGAACATGATAAACAATTACAGCAACATTTCGATCTCCTGCGTCTCTTAGAAGGGTATAGAGTTGCGCAAGTTCACTGTCTTTATCCGGCACCAAAAAAAAAGTTGGTTTTTCACTACGACCTTTTGGAATCTTGTCGATTGCCCGCTCGTTATTTGCCCTTTCATTCAAGGGCAAAAAATACCTAGCAAAATTATAGATTTCAAACGTGTTTCGGTAATTATATTGAAGCTGGATAGGATGTATTTCACCTTTCTCCCTTATTTTTAGCTTAATTTGTTCTGTTGTAAGACCATTATGTACTTTTTGTGCATTGTCAGCGCCAATAGCAACTTTCTTACAGTTTGCGAGAAGAATTTTGTGAAAGGATTCTGGAAGATTTTGACCTTCATCGATTATAAACTCATCGACTGGTTTAAAGTCTGCCAATTCATTAGCCATTTCTTCATAGGTCATCTCATGTACTTTTTTACGCTCAACACCCTTTACTTCAACATAGTCACTTTCTCTGTAGAACCAACCATGATATTTTAAAATATTGGGTTTCAACTCAACACTAGCGCTGTTTTTTAGGTTATTGACTAAAAGATCATGAAAGGTAATTACATGGATGTTATGGCCCAAAGTAGTAAGCCGTTCTGCTCTCATCAGACTTACCGTAGTTTTTCCACTTCCTGCGCATCCCGTAATGATAAGATTTTTAGGGCCATCGTAATCGATCGCATAGAGCATCTGGGATCCACCAAGGCTATTTTCTATATCTGTCCGGGAGATAGTGTTAAATTTAAATTGAGGCATATAATTGAGATTTTTTTAGATACTAAATATAGACCGGAAATTTATAAAAAAAGCAACTTTTTTATAAATTTCCTTCTGAACAACATATTAATATTTAAAATAATACTCTATCTCCCATATATCGGAGTCGAAACGAAAATAAAGGCTTAAAATAATTTCCTTTTTTATTCAAAAAAATTAGATATAATGTATAACAATTGCAGTTAAAATGGTGAGTCGAAATCAAAGACCCCCATAAAGTACTATATAAAACCCAATTTTCACACTCACTGCAAATCCCCCTAGAATCACAAAAAGCCTCACGAAATTTTGAGGCTTTTTACGTTACATGTATCTTCTAGTTCGGCTGAAAAATCACCTACCATATCCTCACCCGTTCAGCTTCGGACTTGTAATTTTTATCCCCGGGCTGAATGTTAAAAGCTTTATAGAATGGAGCGAAATTCATCAAAGGTCCGTTTACCCGCCACATTGCGGGCGAATGCGGATTGGTATTCACATAGGTCCTCAGAAATGCATCCCTGGTCTTCACTCTCCATATCCTGGCAATTGATAAAAAGAAGCGCTGATCTGGTGTAAATCCATCAATCTTGACCGAATCTTTTCCCTGTTGTGTTAATTTAAAGGCATCATATGCGATAGCTACTCCCCCGTTATCGGCAGTATTTTCGCCCAATGCCAACGCACCCTTGATGTGAACAGTATCCAGAACTGTAAATGTGCTGTATAAAGCGGACAACTGCTGCGTTTTCTCGCGGAATTTCTGGTAGTCTTCTTTCGTCCACCAGTTTTTTACATTTCCATCTTTATCGTACTGTGCCCCCTGGTCATCAAAGGCATGTGTCATTTCATGACCGATCACCATTCCGATGCCACCATAATTAATCGCATCATCTGCGGCAAAATCAAAGTATGGATACTGCAGGATACCGGCCGGAAAAACGATCTCGTTCAATGGTGGATTATAATAGGCCGTAACCGTTGATGGGGTGGTATGCCATTCGGTTCTGTCAACCGGTTTGTTCAATTTTGCCAGCTCAACCTGATAATCGTTTTGGTTGACAGACAGTACATTTTCGAAGTACCTGCCACTGGTAATGTTTACGTTATCGTAATTTTTCCACTTATCCGGATAGCCTATCTTTTTAGTGATTGCATATAGTTTATCCTTTGCCTTTTGCTTGGTACTGTCACTCATCCATTCCAGGTGATTGATCCTGTTTTCAAAGGATTTTTGCAGATTATTTACCAGTATGAGCACACGCTTTTTGGAGTCCTCATTAAAATAGCGCTTTACATAGAGCTGGCCTAAAGCCTGACCCAAATAGTTGTCTACATTCTCGGTCATCACCTGCCTGCGGGATTTTTGCACAGCTTGTCCGGAAAGTACCTTACTAAATTCGAATGAAGCATCTATAAAAGGCTGACTAAGCATCTCGGCATAGTTACCCAGCGTATTGGCCTTTAAGTATATTTTCCAGTCGCTGATCGGGATAGTCTTCAGCATGACGTTGAGTTTCTCAAAATACGCCGGTTGAGGAACATCAATGGAATCCGTTTTTGCTCCCAGATTGGCCAGTAAAGTCGCCCAGCCCATATCAGCTTGTGATGTATTGATGGCAGCAACGGAAACTTTGTTATAATTTGCTTTGACATCTCTCAGCTGTATGTTTGTTTTATGCGATGCGGCGAGTTGCTTTTCGATAGCAAACACAATATCTGCGTTCTTCATTCCGGTCGCACGGTTACTGCCGGTCAACTGAAACAAACTGCACAGGTATGTTTTATAGGCCTGTTGAATATGTACCGTCGAAGAATCCGTTTTAAAGTAGTAATCCCTTTCAGGTAAGTTAGTCCCTGCCTGATATACATGAGCAATGTTAATCCCGCTATTCTTTTTGTCGGGCGAAATCCCAAAGCGGATCAGTGACAAGTTTCCTGCTTTCACCTCTGCCCCAACGAATTTCAGCAGGGATGGCACATTACTGATGGCATCAATACGGGTCATTGTTGATTTAAGTGGCTGATAGCCCAGTTTATTAATGGTTACCATATCCATGCCGGATGCGTAAAAGTCCCCAACTTTCTGATCTATGCTACCTATTACATTTTTGGTCTTCGAAACACTGTCCAGAATATTCTGCAAGAGTTGTTTTTGCGGAATGTTCATGAAACTATAAGAGCCTACGCCCGACTGATCATTTGCGATCTTTACCGTATCTGACCAGCGTCCGTTAACGTACCGAAAGAAATTATCACCAGGTTTGATTGACTGGTCGATGCCTGGCACATCAACGTAAGTTCGCTGCTGAGCTTCTGAATGATTCGATGCACTTATTAATATCAAAGTGAACCATAGGTAAACTGATTTAGTCATATGTTTGAGTTTGTTTAAATATAATATTTTCAACTCAGTATTACACCCCTAAAACAAAACAGCTATTGATTTACCCATGCAAAAGTTACCAAATCCTTATTAGCGGCATTGGTTTTTAAGATCCTGCTTTTCTGTCGCCTTTTAATTAAAAGACTGTCTGAATTCCAAAGGCGAAACATTAGTTTTTGTCTTGAAAAGTTTGTTGAAGGACTGTGAATGTTCAAAGCCCAGTTCATAAGCAATTTCCGAAACAGATAGATTTGTCGTTGACAATTTTTCTTTGGCTTTTTCTATGATGGCCTGCTGAATGTATTGTTGTGTGTTTAGTCCTGTCAGGGAATTCAATAGATCACTCAAATAGCGTGGTGATAGCTTTAATGCTGTGCTGATATATTTCACGGATGGCAAACCGTTTCTCAGACTGTTTTCTTCTTCAAAATAGTTGTGCAAAAGCTTGTCCAAAGAAGAGATGATGTCATGGTTGACGGCTTTCCTCGTAATAAATTGCCTGTTGTAAAAACGATTGCTGTAATTCAATAACAATTCTATCTGCGACACCAGAACATCCTGGCTGAAATTGTCGATATTATTTTCTAACTCATTGACTATGATCTTAAATACATTGGCAATAACTTCCTTTTCTTTGGCAGATAAAAACAAGGCCTCTGAAACATCGTAAGAGAAAAATCCATATTGATTGATTGTCTTACCCAGTGGATAATTTCGGATGAAGTCCGGGTGGAAATACAAAGCAATACCCTCATAGCTTTCTATATCTTCTGGTGGAAAAACGATTTGTTTTGGCTTCAAAAATGCCAGTCCGCCTTCTTCAAAATCGTAATGGCCCTGACCGTATTTGATTTGCCCTGTGAAGGTTGGCTTGAAAGATATTTTGTAAAAATCAAGACTTACTTTTTGCCCTTTTGGAAACACTTCATTCGAAACACTAGTGTAATCAACCAATGCAATCAACGGATGCGATGGTGCAGGAAATCCCAAAACACGCACCAACTGCGATATACTTTTTAGATGAACAATGTTAGGTTGTTGCTGCATTTTTCGTTTACGAATTTAATCAAATTTTGTGTAAGCTATTGACTAGCTATCATCTGCTGTATAAATTGTGTGTGCAAGCGCATTACCTGTCCTGCACACCCAATACAATTGTTACAATTATGATCTGTCTATTTGCTTTTCTAAAAATTCGGGATAGCGGTCGCCCACCAATTTAATTCCAGCTACTGTTGTATCAATTTCTGCAATTTCATCTGCTGTTAATACAATAGTTGTACTCCCGATGTTTTCCTCTAAACGATGCAGTTTTGTGGTTCCGGGGATTGGTGCGATCCAGGGCTTCTGCGCTAAGAGCCAGGCCAATGCCAATTGTGCGGTCGACACATTTTTTTGCTGAGCGATCTCGGCAAGTGCGTCTACTAGAACAAGATTGGCCTTTATATTTTCTTCGCTGAAACGGGGAATAATATTTCTGCGGTCCACATCCGCTAATTTTTTGTGGATGATACCAGTGAGGAAGCCTTTGCCCAAAGGACTGAAGGGAACGAAACCAATCCCTAACTCTTCTAATAATGGTATGATTTCATTTTCCGGATCCCGCCAGAACAAAGAGTATTCGCTTTGTAATGCTGATACAGGTTGAATTGAATGTGCTTTCCGAATGGTTGTAACACTCGCTTCCGATAACCCGAAATATTTCACTTTGCCCTCTTGTATCAGGTCTTTTACTGTTCCTGCCACATCTTCTATCGGCACATTAGGGTCAACCCTGTGCTGATAAAGCAGATCAATATAATCTGTTTTTAATCTTTTCAAAGAGGCTTCGGTTACCGCTCTGATCGTTTCGGGTCTGCTGTCTAAACCTATAGCCGGACTCGCATCTTTGCAACCAAATTTGGTGGCGATCACTACATCTTTTCTGTGCGGCTGTAATGCCTCACCAACTAATTCTTCATTCGTATAAGGCCCATAGGCTTCTGCGGTATCAAAAAATGTGATCCCCCTTTCAACTGCATTGTGCAGTAGCTTTATGGCTTCTTTTTTATCAAGACCTTTGCCATCCAAAAAGTTTAAACCCATACAGCCAAAACCTAATGCGGAAACTTCTAATCCGCTATTGCCTAATTTTCTTTTTTGCATAACTCTTTTTTGGTTGTTTTTAAAAATGAATAAATCTCTGGTACAAAACTCCTGATTGTCGTATGTTAAAAAGTAGTTCAATTGGTAATTGTTGTAGTCAGGTTTTCAAACGTTATTTAAACAAATAAATTAGTCCGCTACCCTGATCTAAAGATTTGATCGTTGCCATATCACCGGCAGACAACTCAAAGTCAAATACATTGAAATTTTCATTCATCCTTTTTACATCTGCTGATTTCGGGATAGCCACCACTTCGTTTGAATTCACCACCGTAGCACTACCTGGGCAATGCTCTTATGATGTTTGCCCGAAATCGCTTTTAAAAGTTGATTATTAAAAAGATCATTTTACCCTGAGCAAAGGGTGCCCAGGACTGCAACTGTATGCCCTGAGATTTCAAAGCCTGCTGCATTGCTGTTTTCTGGGAAAACGGATGTGTTTCTACCTGGTTTAATATTACATTTTCCATTTTTTGCGCAGAATAAATTTCATTGCAAAATTATTAATGGTCGCCCGATGAAATGTATCCGCGTTGATATTTGTTGTAGTCAGATTGTATAGGGTCTTGGCGCCCCCATGCTAAAAATCATAAACTGTCGCCTGAATTTTTTTTTCACTCAAAGCCGATATAATCAAAGGCTCGATTTTATCCCAGGTGCCGCCAGCTAAACCACATCCAATTCGCGGCATGTGTACAGTCGCATAATTTTCTGACGCAAAATGTGCAACTTTCTCCAGCCCTATTAAGATTGCATCATAGCGAATTGGTGCATTTCCCCTTTCGTCCTTATTTATTTTATGTTGGCCAATCACATTCGCTATCCAAAGATCATCTTCAACTTTTACAAATTGAACTTCTCCAAGTGAGAATTCAACCTGTGTCTTGTACCACTCCCTATATCTCTTTTCTGGTTCTTTCCAGCGTTTTGAGATTGCCATTACAAAGCCTTTTCCCCATCTGCCAATATCATTGCAAACATGGACAATTATCTTGTTGCCAACAGCAACAGGATTTGTGGCGTCTCCTTTTATATATGTAATATCCATTTTGATTTTATTTAACAATATAATGTTCTTCATTAGTACTGATATATCACCTGTTAATTGCTGATATTGATTAGCCTTCGTTTTTGATCAGGTATCCAGCAGGAACATGATCAGTCAGCCAAACGCCATTGTCAGAAATAAAAAACTGGAAATTATCCTCATACATTTGTCCTGTAAGTACTTTAAACACAAATGGTTTTCCATGCCTCTGCCCTACTTTGATGGCGGTTTCAATATCACTACTTAAATGAGTGTGCTGTCTGCTGCGCCTTTCGAGTCCAGTTGCTAAAATGGATTGAACAGACTTTTCTCCGGTGCCGTGATAAAGTATTTCCGGTGGTTTTTGGTTGGTATAACCCAATTCAATTTCTACCGAATGTCCCTGACTTGCTCTGATTTTATCATTTGTATCATTAAATGCAAATCGCTTCTTTGGGTTAGTAGCAACAATGTGGTTCAGTATTTCTCTGTCAAATTCTATCCCGTGAGCATTTGCTTTTTCAAGTAATATTTGAACATCTGCCCAACCATTTTGGTCAAGCTGAATGCCAATTGTTTCAGGTTGATGTCGTAATATCAAACTCAAAAACTTGCTTATTTGTATCAGTTGTTTATCGCTAATCATTGTTTATTAAGTCGTAGTAGCTGCAAAATGATTTTATCATTTTGCTTTTATTCAGAGTGATTTAAAGTTTTAACCTGCTGCTGTCGTGCCGCCACTTCCTTTAGCAACAAAGGAAATGCTGGTACCGCCATGCCACCATGGTCAAATCCCTGTAACTGAAACAGACTTGTATTTCTATGTCCCGCCAGTTTCATCATCCGCAGCATGTAGGCATTCTCCTCATACCGGCCTAATAACTCCTTCTCCGCATCGCCCGTGATCAGCAGCATCGGAGGCGCATCGGCACGTACCCAAAAAAGAGGTGAATATTCATCGATGACAGGTTGCGTATCTTTAATCCCCCGTTCGTTTCTTACCGTAAAATGGGTGATACACTGCCCGCTGAAAGGAATTAATCCTGCAACAAGGTTAGCATCGATCTCATATTTGGCCAGGTATTTTTTGTCGAGGGTAATCATCATTGCCAGATAACCTCCCGCAGAATGACCACTCAGATAAATTTGTCCGGGGTCGCCACCATACTGAGCAATACGCTTAAAAGCCCATGCTACCGCAGCCGCCGCATCTTCTATGTAAGCCGGGGCTTTTGCCATGGGCGATAACCTGTAACCCACGCCAATCACTGCATAGCCTTTATCCATCAGTGCCTGGGGAATCTCTTTCCCTCCACCTGTCAGCCCGCCTCCATGAAACCACACTATCGTTGCAAAACTCTTCTTGTTTTTGGGATAATAAATGTCAAGCCGGCATTGTTTGGCTATGTAATCGTCCTTCATGTTGGCCGATTCCGTATAATATGGAATATTTAGTTCCCTTTTATATTTTAATTGTGCCTGCGCGGCAGATGTACTGATGAACAGTAACAGGATTATCAATTTTTTCATCTGTTTACATTTTGCTTTTTGTGATGAAGCTATCATGATCTCGTCGCTCCGCCGTGTGATTTGAAAGATCATAATAGTTTCATGGTCACTAATTACATTTGCAAAATAGCTTGAAAAAATGATTTATCCATCATCTATACATTCAATTTATTAATCAAAGGGCAAAGCTGCAGCTAATCAGCTTAGTTACTCAAAGCTGTAATAGAGGCTTGTAATTGCTCTTCCGTTTCTGGCAATTGAATGGTTAATCCATAAGTAACCTTGGCTTGAGTCTGCTCAACAAAAGGTCTGAATCCTTCATTATACTTTTCAAAGGCAATGTGGTAATCGGCATTCGCATGCAGCGCTTTAGCCAGTAACGCTGCACCTTGCATCGCGAGACTCGTACCCATACCTGTGAAAAAGCTGGGCGCATAAGCGGCATCCCCTATCAGTGCTACCCGACCCTTTGTCCAGCTCGGCATATGAATCTGACAGGCTTCATCAAAATACAGGTCATTCGCACTCAGCATCGCATCTAAAATTTCCGGGAGTTTCCAATTCGTGTTGCCGGCAAAATAGTCGTTTAAAATTTGCTTTTGCTGGTTGAGATCCCGGTAGTTCCACTCCAGTTTCGGTGCTCTGAATAAAAGTATAGCATTTGCCCCCTCTTTGAACTGATAAATCACTGCTTGTTTGCCCAGTTCGCGATAAACAATACCTGTTGATTTCGGTCTGCCCGTTTCAATCTGATCAGCTTTCGCAAAGGCAAAATACACCCCAAGAAACTTTTTAAACTGATCCTCCGGCCCAAAAGCCAATTTTCTCACAGCCGAATGGGTGCCATCTGCTCCAAACACAAAATCATAAGATTTGCTTTCCCCCTTCTCAAAGGACACTTCCACATCATCTTCATGCTGGATCAATGCAGATATACTATTGTTAAAAATGATTTCGATTTCATCTGTTGGAAGAGTATCGTAGATAATTTTAACCAGATCCCCCCGGTGAATTTCAATGTCACCTAAATATTCCTCCAGGGTATTGATCGCAAATGTAGCCAGTGTTTCATCTTGCGCATTCACGATCTCATCCCTATGAACAAATTCACCAGCTTTAATCTGATCATATATCCCCATTTCTTTGGCTATATCCAGCGCTTCCCCACGCACATCAATGGGTGAGCCACTTGTTCTCAGTCCTTTGCCGAGCTCCACCACTGTCACCCCGTAACCAAATTTATTCAACCAATACGCCAAAGTGAGTCCTGCAAAGCTTGCTCCGGATATCAATACTTGTTTTTTCATCGCTTCAAATTTTAGATTTAACGATTGCATTATCGTTAGGTATGCAAATGTAATTGTAGCTTTACATATAAAATATTCGATAAACTAGTACTTTTAATCGTAAAACATGGATTTGAAAGATGAATCAGGTATCAACAGCAGCGTTCTCCGGTTTACCAATAAAGTTGGTGTAACCATAGAAAATGAATTGAAACACTTTCATATCAGCTTTTTCAAAGGATTTACTTTCCTGCCCGAAATGGCGATGCACTTCGGATCATTTTTCACCAAAAATAGTTTCACCCGCGTAACTGCCACATCTGATATAAGCGATGCTATTGGCTTTGTATTTCACAATATCTTTGAAGATGATACGACCATCGATCCCGATAAAAGTAAAGCCAGGCGCATCCTTGCCCCTCCTTATGTGCGTATTTTTCCATATGCGATTAGTCAGGAAATACATTTTGAAAAGGACAGCTGGGTTACGCATGTGTCCATCAGCATTAGCGCTGCTTATTTGAAAATGTATTTACAGGAAGAGTCTGAGCACTTTCAGTACCTCTTCAACAGTACCCATAATTTTTGGATTGAAGAAATCATGACCGATGATATATTGCGTACGGTAAATGAGATCGTGAAAAAGGAAGAGCCAGCTCACCTGAAAAGTTATTTTTACAAGATCAAGGCAATGGAACTGATTTTCCACCTGTTTGAAAGTTTGAAGAAGCGCCAGAATGCTGTTGGTCAGAAGCTCAGCGCTAAAGAAATCGAAGCCGTTTACCTGGTACGCGACAAAATTGTTTCGTCATTGAGCCGGTTCAGCAGTATCGAGGAATTAAAGCAAATAGCAGGCATGAATGAACTCAAGCTGCGTAAATTATTTGAGCAGGTATTTGGCATGGGCATCTACGATTACTATCAGCACTTGCGCATGAAAGAGGCAGCAAGGCTGATGCGGGACGAAAATATATCCGTATCAGCAGCGGGATATAAAATGGGTTTTGAAAACTTAGGTCACTTCACAAAAGTATTTGAAAAACATATTGGCAAGAAGCCAATGAAGTATATACAAAGTTTTAACATCACTAATGTTAAAAGCTGTCTTCCTAAAGATTCATCAATTTGATTGCATAGCCAGCAAAAGAGAAAATCAATGCAAATAATATTACAGCAACAGAAGTCATAAGCCATCTGATCAATCTGTATTTTTACTTAACAATTTTATAACAGAGTTAAGTATTTTAAAGCTATGGCACAAAAATTGACAGTGGCTCGCTACACATAAATGAAAACCAAATGAAAAAAACACTACTATTTATGGCAGTCTTGGCCGTGCTCTCGTCATGTAAGAAGAATGCTGATGAACCAGCTAATCCTGAAGTAAAAGAAAATCTATCTCCGGATATTGAACTGGCAGTTCAGGGAGCAACCTCGGCGATTCAACCCCTGCACCAAGCTGATGTAACTTACAATTTTTTAGGTTTTGGCTATGATGCTGCGGATAAATACGACAGCGAAGTTGCGGTGAGGGCCAGCGTGATTGATATTCCGACTTATGCAGCCAGTTCCCCATATTACATTCTCCAGGACAGTGGGACATCAGGCTCATGGGAAACCTTTGAAGCAGAAGATGCTGTTAATTTATCGGCGCAATTGTCTAATTCTTATCAGCCAACTGCTGGTCTGAAACTTTTTGGAAATACGATTGTAAATGCCTTTCCGGAAACCGCCGCTACTGACAAGAAGTACATTTATGGATACTATTACAATTATGCGATCTCCAAAAGATTTTATCTTTTCTACGATGACAAAGTAAATAATTATCTGACTGCTGACTTTAAAAAAGATCTTGATCTACTCAGCGCTAAAGACCTCGTTCATAAATACGGAACACATGTGCTTACCGGCATAAAATTAGGTTCAAAGTTTGAAGTTTTTTACCAGGCAGAGGCTCCACAGCAGAACAGGAAAAAGATCGCAACCGAAGGCTTACGTTACGCTTTGAAACGAACATTTAGTTTGCTGCATGGCTATTTGGATGATGTTAATTTATCGAACTTAAATGCAAATTCTGCCGCAAGAGTCTATTACAATCCCGTTGGCGGCGAGATAGCTAAGTTAAAACCGGAAACTGTAAACAGCAGCCTAAGATTAAATATTATCGATTGGTGGAATTCTGCCACAAAAGATAACGCAAGGTTTATAGGCGTTTATAGAGACGGTTTGGTGCGTCTGGATAGCTTTATTGATAATCCAGTTAAAAAAGCCGAAGTAACAAATTACCTCGACCAGTATTTTGCAGAGAGAGCAGTAAAGCTTATAAATTAGCAAACAGCATAATTAAAGTTTCCTGAAAATGCGCTGGCCCCAAATTGTAGATACTATTTGGGGCCAGCGCATTTTTATAAAGCTTCTTTTATTTCATAATTAACGCCGGTTCTTTACTATTTTCTATTTTTACAATTATGGCCAAAGTAACAGAATCCCTGGAAGAATTTTACAAACACAAGTTTGAAGAGCTTTCTGATAATTTAAGTAAAGCAGCAGGTCAGTTTAATGTTTTCCGGATCGAAGATCTCGTACGCACGGGAACTTCATCACCAACCTACATCCGCCGGGATTTTTATAAGATTATGCTGTTCCAGGGAAATAATGTTTTCCATTACAGTGATAAGAGCATTCCGGTCTCGGGGAATACACTCCTGTTTTTCAATCCGCAAGTCCCCTACACCTACGAGCCGGTCATCAAAGGAACCAAAGGTTACTTCTGCGTATTCAGGGATGAGTTTTTTCAGCAAAATCTTCGCCTCAATTTAGGAGAGCTGCCCGTATTTGCCGCCGGATCGCAACCTGTATTTCAATTAACCGAGGACGAAAATCAGGTGGCACAAGCTATTTTCGGAAAGATTGAGAAAGAATTGAATGGTGATGATAACTATAAGTATGAGCTGATCAGGACTTATGTGAGCGAATTGATTTACACAACGATGAAGCTCAAACCGTCGGAGAATGTTTTCCAGCATCCGGACGCAGGGTCACGCATCACCGCTGTGTTTACAGAACTTTTAGAACGGCAGTTTCCGATAGCTTCTACTGCTCAGCGCTTTGAACTGCGCTCTCCCAAAGTATTCGCCGAAAGACTTGCAGTGCATGTCAATTATCTCAACAGATCCATCAAAAAGACAACCGGCCGCACCACTACCGACCATATCTTTGAACGGCTTACCAGCGAAGCCAAAGCCCTGCTTAAACATACCAACTGGAATATTGCTGAGATCAGCTATGTACTGGGCTTCGAAGATCAGGCGCATTTTAACAACTTCTTTAAAAAACAAACCAGACTCAGTCCCTCTGCTTTCCGTAAGGTTTGAATGTGACAAAAATCGGTATGATATCAGCAAATCCTTTTTTGCGATACCGCCTAACTTTGTACATCAATAAAAAATTATGAGCGATACAAAAGTTTGGTACATCACGGGAGCATCCAAAGGAATGGGCCTGTCCCTGGTAAAAAAACTCCTGGCCAAAGGGCACAAAGTTGCGGCTACATCAAGGTCAACCGCTGCATTTGACCACCTATCTTCAGCGGGAGATCAGTTTTTACCGCTGGAAGTAGATTTGAAAAGTGAGCAGTCAATTGCAGATTCCATAAAGAAAACCGTTGAGCACTTCGGTGAGCTCAATGTTGTGATAAACAATGCCGGCTATGGCCTTGGCGGTGCTTTGGAGGAACTCACTGCAGAAGAAATTGAGGAAAATTTTGAAGTCAATTTCTTTGCCGTTGTGCGGGTAGTACAACAATCCCTTCCCTATTTACGAAAACAACGGTCAGGACATATCATTAATATTTCCTCCATTGCAGGTTTTGCACCAGGTACAGGCTGGTCGATGTATTGTGCTGCAAAATTTGCAGTAAGCGGGTTGACAGAAGCACTGGCGAATGACCTGAAACCTTTGGGCATCAGGGTCACCAATGTGCTGCCGGGGTGGTTCAGAACAAATTTTGCTAAGGCAGATGCTATCGCCTACAATCAAAACCAGATTGAGGACTATGCTTATTTGCGGGAATATCATGAAAAAATGAACCATATGGACGGCACACAGCCGGGAGACCCGGATCGAATTGCTGATGCTTTTTTAGCTTTAGTCGGTAGTCAACAGCCCGCAGTGAACTTGTTTTTGGGCAGTGACGCATTCGATCGCGCAAAAAGTAAAATAGCGCAATTAACGACAGAGATGGAAACCTGGAAAGCAGTTGCCCGGTCCACCGATTTTAATTCTTAAACCAGTCGATTAAATGCCTGAAACGATTGGGTGAGTATGCTAATTACCCGGTCGTTTCAGTTCAGTTCAGCAGCACTAAAATCCTCATCATCAATAGATGTAAGCTTATTTTTCCAAAAGGGTCGTGACCATACTTTGCTTTTTCAACCTGATCTCTTTCGTTCCGGTTTTTAAAAACACAGATATGGCATACTCTTCAGGATCTACCACGCAACTCAATTCTGCGCTGGTATTTTCTGCCAGGCTTGAAAAGGCATTCCTGATTTCTGTTTCATCGAACACAACCTCTGTAGCCATTTTTTGTTGCTTTCGGTCGAACCAAACCACCCACAGACTTTTGGGAACTGCCCGTTGTGCATTACCATTTTTTAACAGGGCAGTACCAAAGAGCTGTTCTAGTTCTGCATTTAAATAAGTCACGGCCAGCTGATCAAATTTTACCCTATTGTCATTCACCCTGAAATGCCAGCTATATTTTTTTTGCCATTGCCGGAAAATTTCCGGTACTACTCCATGAACTTTAATGCTATCACGCAATTTTAGCGGCACATTACGTTCATAACTCTCTGTAATGAAATTACCCTGAAACAGGTACCTGTCATCAGGATGTACATCTTTAGCACTGAGTTTGACTTCAGCCGCCTTAAAAGCAGCTACTAAAACCTGTTTCCTTCCGCCCGCAATCCACAGTACAATATGGCCTCCCGGTGAAAGCCCTAAAACCAGGTAATTGTATTCTTCCTTCGCATTGGTCTCATGATATACATATCCTTCCCTGAACAACTCAGTAAGTCTTTTTTTAGGTAAAACGAAGTTTCCCTTATAGAACTTTCTTTCCGCAAAAGAGAGCCAGGTGATCGAAAGACTGTCGGGTACAGCTCTTTTATCCGGACCCACAGCCATGATTCCTCCTGTTGCTCCCCAACCACTGTTAACGAAATCGGAAGTTGGCAATTGCGGGCTATAGCCGTTCAAAGATTTAAATTGTCCATCAATAATTTTAATCGGATAGGCCTCAGCAGCATCGACACCCGGGAGCCATTCAAATTGCTCCGGTTCAGGCTGCCGGCAGGCAGACAAACATGTCACGACAAGTAACAAAATAAAAAAGGGGGAGTGATGAAGTTTGGTGATGCCGATAGGGTTCATTGTACAGAATTATTTTTTATACCCGTCAAAACCGCGGAATTTAATCCACATGGCAGCATTTTCACTTTTCCTGTTGATCACCGTCAATTCTTCAAAAACAACTGTATTGCCCGTTTTTTTCTCCAAAAGGAAATAGGACAAGCCCGTCCTGGTATCATCCCAAACCTGGAATTTGGTATCATTCCGTTCACCTTTAACCTCATCCCCATTTTCATCCAATTCGATACTTGATTTGTTTAAACCGGAGTCTTTGATAAAAATAGGTTTCCCCAGTTTTTTTTGCAGGCTACCCGCCAATAAACCAGCCTGAGCAGCGTCATATATCCTGATTTCATACATTTCAATTTGATGTGTCTCCTGTCCGTAATGTAAGACCAAAAGATTTTTTTCTTTCCCTGCTCCGCCCGCCAGCGATTGTTTATCGTAAACCAGGAGCTCCGGTTTGGAGGTGGCAAAACTTTCAAAGCCCATTGCAGTCGATTCTTTATCACTACCTTCTTTCCATGATAATGCATTCGCTTTCAGCAAATCATCTATATTTTCATTCATCTTTAGATTAGCCAGATCGAACTTTTCAGTTTTAACTGCTGCTGCACTCACTGTAGTAGTATCAGCTGCAGGCTTTTTTGCTTTTGAAGTACAAGATATCGTGGCTAAAAACAGGACGAAATTTACGGCGGCAATCTTCATATTTACTGATAATTATAGGATGTGATGATAAAGATAGAAGTATATAACATCATTAAGATAGAGACCACGAAAAATCCAAAGTATTTATTCAGCAAATAGGTAAAAACATTCGTACAATTCTGCTAAAACTGGTAAATTCATTCAGCAAATAAAAATAAGCTTATGAGAACAATCAATCCCTGGATCAACTTTAATGGAAATGCGGAGGAAGCATTCACTTTTTACAAATCAGTTTTTGGTGGTGATTTCACCAAAATCATTCGTTTCAAAGACTTATCCAACGATGAATTTCCGGTAGAAGAAAAAGATGCCAATAAAATAATGACCATTGTTTTGCCTATAGGAAAGCACAATGTGTTAATTGCTAATGATGTTCCGGATTTTATGGGACCAGTGAGCGAAAACGAAAACAGGTCTAAAATATCCATCAGTGCAGACAGCCGGGAAGAAGCAGAAAAACTTTTTAACGGACTTTCAGCAGGCGGAGAAATTGAAGGACCCATTGGCGACAGTCCCTGGGGCACCTACGCCGGAATGTTCAGGGACAAATATGGTATTGAGTGGATTGTGGAATTTGATCCAACTTATACCGGATAACTTTAACCGAATTTCTTAAATTTTCATAGGGCAGTTATGGTGAAATTGTATATATTCGTAACATACAATTAACGTCCTCATCAAAAATGAAAAAATTATTTACCATTTTATTAGTAGCAGCAAGTTGCTCAACCGCCTTTTCACAGGAAAAAGGAAATTTTGAATATGGCTTTAACGTCGGTCTGAACCTGTCCACCGTCACCAGCGGAACAAATAACAATTCAGATTCCCGGGTTGGATTCAATGCCGGTGCTTTCGGAGATTACTTCTTTTCCGACAGATGGAGCATCAAAGCAAAACTTACCTACGATCAGAAAGGCTGGAATAGCGGATACTTCATTAATGAAGATGATAGCTTTTTGACTGATTACCATTTTGATTATCTGACAGTTCCGGTTATGGCAAACTGGCATTTCGGAAAAAAGAGGAATTGGTACCTGAATTTTGGTCCTTACGTTGGTTTTTTAATGAGTGCTAAAGAATCAAGATTTGGTATTGATATTAAAGAACTTACTCAAAGTATCGATGCTGGTTTGGCGCTGGGAATTGGCGTTAAAATACCGGTGAGTGATAAGATCAAGATTGTGCTGGAATCTGACGGACAAAGCGGTTTGACAGATACCTTTAAGAACAACACCGGAAATTCGATCAGAAATAGCAGAAGCAGTCTCAATGCAGGCTTAGTATTCGGACTTTAAAATTTACAGATTGTAGTTGAACTCTCCTGAGTTCAACTACTTTACAGCGTGATGATTCTATCACAACGCACCTCTGTGATAAACCTTTCATCGCGAGAAACCACAATCAGGGTTTCATCGTATCCAGTCACTGCCTGGGTCAACACCGCCAGGCTCTGCATCTACCTAAGCGAAGAATTGAATGAATTTAGCATTTTACAAGCCACGGAACCCAGTCTTACAACAATATATCAAAGGGTACTATTTTATTACTGATGATCAAACAGACAAATCACTGAACTACAGGACCTATCCGAACAACTATACCATACTCTCCATCAGCCAGAATGCCAATGTGGTATTCAGCGAAAATAAAATAGCGGTAGTGTCATCAGAAGAAAAGAAGATCAGTCCCAACCTCGTGTTCCGCTACACCAACCCGATAGAAATCTATTATGAAGGCCCCAGCAGTGAAATTACCCTGTATTTTAAACCCTTAGGATTGAATCATTTCTTTGATGACGACCTGGATTTCCTCCTGAACGGAAAAAACCTGGAGCACTTTAATCCCTACCCGGATTTCAAGGAAAAAATGGAAGACATTTTCAATTGTGAAACCAGGGAGGAGCAAATTGACCAACTGGAAAGCTACTGGCTTTCCAAATTACGCGACAAAGATTTTGTGCTGCTCAGGGAAATCCTTACCGCTGTAGAGCAGGAAATTAAAATCAATGAGATTGCAGAAAAACACCACTTTACCCGCCAGTACATCAATAAACTGTTCACCAGAAATTTAGGGAAAAGTCCGACAGAATACCGCAAAATTCATCGTTTCAGGAATGCCATGCAAATGCGCAACCATGCAAGAAATCTATCAGCCCTATCCCATGAAACTTTGTTTTATGACCAGTCGCATTTTATCAAAGATTTTAAGGAGTTATCCCATCTCGCTCCGGGCGCATTCTTTAAAACAGTGAACACTGACAATGAAAATATCTGGCTCTTTATCTGAATAGTTTCCATTTTTACAATTATCAGCAAATCAGTATGGGTTTCTTTGTGTAAAATAACAAGCACATGAGATCCATATTTGCCCTCTTTTTCTTTTACTTTTCAGCATTGTCCATTTCCAGCGCACAGACTGCTGATCACACTGCATTACCTACAATTTCATACCAGCAAATGCTGATGGAGCATGATACGCTAGTCTCCTATATTAAACAGGTCAGTCCCGTCATCTATTTCAACAAACAAGTGCGGGGAATAGATTTTAATCAGCATGCCCAACAGCTCAGAAAGCAGATCAATGCGAATACCACTATGGAAGCTTACCTCCATATCCTTAAAAAAACACTTAACGCTGCACAGGACGGGCATACCAGCCAATTAAACACTGTCCTGCTAGATATTGCAAAGAAATACTGGATCCCTTCAGGTCATGTTTCATTCGACAGTGCCTCAACACAAAACATGTATAAATATGTAAAATCACTCAAGAATACTTTCTATTCAAAAGTCGATCTCAATCTGATCTATACCAAAGGATCCTACTATAACTTATTACCATTCAGCTATAAAGGAAAACAGTATCCTGCCGCGATGCGA
Source organism: Pedobacter sp. MR2016-24 (assembly GCF_026239655.1). GTDB lineage: Bacteria > Bacteroidota > Bacteroidia > Sphingobacteriales > Sphingobacteriaceae > Pedobacter. Next base: position 402,945 of record NZ_JAPIVO010000003.1, read on the forward strand.
CTGATCAATTGCAATGGCAAAGATATCCATCAGTTTGTGAACACACTTACAGAACTGTCTTCACCCCTGCGCTGGGACAGGGTCAATAACAGGGTTTATGATGAAAACTTTTACTGGCCCGTCGAAATTTACAAAAACGGAATTTTAAAGCTCACCTTCCTCGATCAGCAAAACCAACAGCATCAGCTGAATATCTCCAAAACAGATACAGTAAGCTACCTTGAAAAAAAGATGAATACCTATGGTTATTTCAGCCAGACCGACACACTAGTCACCCATTATTTTGCTGAACAAGGAATATTCTATGCCAAAATACCGGCCATGAGAGAAGAATTAGGTGACAGCATCAAACTTCGTTTAAAAGCTTTAATGCGCAATCAAAAGATAAAAAGCGTGGTGGTCGACATTAGAGGAAACGGCGGCGGAAGTGATAACACTTACAACAAGTTTTTGAGCATGCTGGTTAAGGATACCCTGAAAAAGAATGTGATCGTGGCGCGGAATTTTAGTCCTGCTATACGGGAACATTATCATATCAACCGGGATTCCATCTTAAAAAGCAATACCCAAACATTCCAACCCGGCGTAGCTCAGCTGGAAGCTCCTGAAATGTATTACATTAAACAATCCTTTAATTTCGTTGTACCCGATAGCGCCTCCTACGCGTTGGATGGAAAAATATACATCCTCCAGGACCGGTATATCTATTCATCCGCCAGTAATCTGTCCAGCCTGGCTAAGAACAGTGAGCAGCTGATCAGTATTGGTGAAACACCTGATCTCTTAGGCGGGCTGCAGGCAGATGTATTGATCAAGATGCTGCCCTATAGCAAATTTATATTTAGAGTAGAACCTCAAATCGATTTTACCGGCATCAAAAACGTTACTGATATTTTTCAGAATCACGTGGAATACCCCGTATCTTACACTATTGAAAATCTTCATTTACGCAGTACCACTACGGCAGATCTGTATGGGAAGGATTTTTTGCTAAATCATGACCCCATGTTCCGTAAGGTGCTTGAGCTGGAAGATTAAGAGAAGCTAAGACTATATGCATTATATCAAGATCATCATACGCAGTATTGTATTTTCCTTACTGATTTTTGTATGCACGTATCTCTCCATGCGAACTTTTGCGGATCAGCCTGCAGCCAGTTGCCTGAGCTGCTCCTATTTGAAAGATACATTTTTCTTATCCTTATTTTCCCTGTTGGTGATTCCTTTCGTTTTGTTGTTCCTGATCAAAGCAAGAATAAATCAAACCCTATTTTCTGTGATCGTATCCCTAATCTTCCTGTTCATTGCCTTTATCATCAATTGGAATCTGTTCAATGACAGGGTTTCTTCCTGGAGTTCCTACAGCACAAAAGATGAAGTGATCGCTACGATAGCTCAATCCTATCCGTTTATCCTGACAGGCAGTGTGCTGGTGTTTATTATTTTTTATACCGGTTATCAAACCGACAAGACAATTTGATGAAGAAAACACTATTTTCCATAGCCTTAGCCCTATTATTTATCATCCCCGCAACGGTCAATGCCCAAAAAGACAAGTCTTCCAATCCCTGGGCTATTGAACTATTGCCTATAAATGCAGCTACATTTGAAAGCGCATTTAAAGTCCGTAAGAAAACGATTTCCAGAGATACATATACTTACAGCAAGAAAAACGGGACGCTCAAGCTGCCTCTGGCCAATGGAAAGAAAGTAGTTTTTGAGGATAACAAAGGCACTCCATATGATGAAGACAGAAAGTCCTTCCGCTATCTCGGGCAAGTAAAAGTATTAGGTTGTTACCTGGTTGAACAGCATCTTTTTGAAAGTACAGACTATGTCCTGATCAACAAAAAAACAGGGAAGACCAATACACTCGCAGGTATGCCATCCGTATCGCCTGATGGTAAAATTTTGTTCAACACCGCATTTAACCGTTATGAAGAACATGCCGACGTGAGTCCCCCAAGTCAGGATGTTTACCTTTCTCTTGTGAACCCCACAGGTTTCAGCGAGCCTTATCGCATCTCTTATAATAATATGTATATCACAAAATACGCCTGGGAAACCAATACCAGCCTGGTGATCTGCTACAGAAGCAGGGAAAAAGAAAGTGATACAGATTTCAGATACGCGAGATTGCTGTTTAAAAAAATCAAATAGTAATGATCTACTTATCTTACATGCATTAAGACGGCCGCCGTTTTATTCAGCATATTGCTACATCTAAAACCTTAAATTAAGGTCCAAGTACAGATGGCCGGCAAGAAAATAGGTTCTCATTAGCCGGCTTACTTTAAAATACTATATCGATGAAGCATTTACACCGAATTCTTTTTTAAATGCAGTGGAAAAATGAGATAAGTTTTCAAATCCTACCTCTAAATAAATCTCAGACGGGCGTTTCTTCTTTTGTGCGATCAGGAAATGTGCTTGTGCTAATCTTTGTTTTTGCAACCATTTTTCAGGCGTGCAATTGAAAATCTTTACAAAATCCCGTTTGAATGTAGAAAGACTTCTCCCTGTCAGTTTCGCAAATTGTGCTAACGGAACGTTATATGAAAAATGCCTGTTCATATATGCTTTCAAATCAATTTTGTGTGGTTCACTGAAATCAAACAGGAAATCTTTTAATGCAGGAGTGCGCAACAACAGTTCAATAGCTTCAATCGTTTTGATATGCTCTAATGTTGGCGTCAGTTTATCCGGTTGTACAAAGTAAGGCATTAACGAATTGAAATAACCCTTCATAAATTCGTCATTTTCCAACATGACATTTGGATCGCCAGTGTAAACCCCGTCAGCTACTACATCATGTTCCAAACTGTATTTTTTGAGAACTTCCTGATCTAAAAAGATATTGACGGTTGTAAAAGGCTTTCCTTCAAATGGTTTTTTAATGGTTTTCATTAACTGAACCCGCCTGAATAAACACAGTGTCCCTGCTGTGTAAGTAGTCACACGCTCTGGTGTATAATGTTCAGCTATCCCCGAAGTGATTAAACCCAATACATGTTCATGCACAAAGTGGGTATGTCCGAAATTAGTATCTCCCTGACACGTCTGCAATATGATATTGCGTTTCAACTGCTCCTTTTGCATATCAGTAAAAATACGTTATTTAACCTGGTTCATAATAAGTCTTTCTAACATTCTATCAGACAAAATTTTACGTAAAAACAATATCGGCTTCGCCATATAACCGCCAATGTAACGTGTTTTCGGCTTTCTTGCTTCAATTCCTTTTTTTATCAGCTCCGCAATCATAATCGGTTCGGGAAGATGCTCTGCCATTTGTGTAAATGACTTTTGAAAAGCCGTAACCAATCTGGCGTATGCTGTCTTGCCCGAAACGCGAATTAAACTTTCAACCGCAATGCCACCCCATTCTGATTTTGTTCCGCCCGGTTCAATCACAATGACGTCAATCCCGAATTCTTTCACTTCTATCCGCATAGCATCACTCAATGCTTCGATTGCAAATTTGCTTGCATGGTACCAACCGCCGAACGGAAACGCTATTTTACCGCCAACAGAAGAAATGTTCACCACCTTGCCATATTTGTTCTGCCTCATTCCCGGCAGCACCAATTGAGTTAAACGCATTGCGCCAAATACGTTTACTTCCAACTGATATTTTGCATCCTGCATGGTAACATCCTCAATTGCACCATAAGCACCGAAACCCGCATTGTTGACCAGAATATCAATACTCCCTGCTTCTTTAAAAATCTGTTCTACACAAGTGCTTATACTTTCTTCCTTTGTAACATCTAAGCCAATAGGTTTGATGCCATAATCTTTCAGGTCCTCCATTTTTTCTATCCTCCGTGCCGCACCATAAACATTGTACCCACTTTGTGCCAATAAAATTGCTGTTGCTTTACCAATTCCTGCTGAAGCTCCTGTAACTAAAACTGTCTTTCCCATATGATTGTAATTTGTACAGGCAAAATTAGTTATTGCCTGTCTGCATAGGTTTGGTGAAACGTTCAAAGTGCTTTGGTGAGGAGTTCATTTCCTGAGAAAAAATCGATAATTTTATGCATCAGTTTTAAAGACCATGATGAACCGCTGGCAAATATCAGGATTGATTTACTTATACCTATTACCAGCAGCGGTAGCCGCCATTGGATTCGGTGTCGGACAGGTAGATCTACATTTGTATTTGCCATTATGGGCCGTAAATGTCTGCGTACTCCTGCTGGCCATCTGGCAATTTATTAAACCCGATCCAAATGCCGGGGAAAGGAAATTTGGCAGCTGGACAAGTGCAGCTTTGCTCCTCATTATTCCCTGGATACTCTTCTCCGTTTTCGCCGGTATGGGGCCGCCACCAATTAACATGGCAGCATGGGTGGCTACGGCATTAACACAACAGCTCAGATACACAATTTTAATATGCGGGGGTCTCAGTGCTTTCCTGGGTTTTGCTTTACTCAGGACTAAACTGGAAAATCGGGGCGAACGACTATACTCAACATTAGGTTTTACAGTATTAGGGGTGGCAATTCCTTTGTTTATACTCAATATGGCATTTTGGGGCTATTACCTTACAGATGCATTCCGGTATTTTGTCACCCTCCCACAATGTAACCGGCCAGAATGGTATGTGCCGGTTAAAATGTTTTTTGATGTGATTGCTGTTATTGAAGTAGCCCTGATATACCTTGCTACAATTTTCTTTGCCATTGCCCTCAAAAAAATCGATCTATTAACTGTTCGCGCCAGTCGCTGGTATATCATCATCGCAAGTTTAGGAATTGTGTTGGTTCTATTACCACCGTCCATGCCGGAACCCTTCCCTACAGCGGGTTATCTTGCAGCTATCCCTGCGATCCCATTCATTATGCCTTACCTGATAGGCGTTCGCCTATTACGTTGCAACAAAACGTCAAGTTAATTATACCGGCTGAGCAAAACCTGGTTTGAGGGTCACATGGATAATTAAAATCGTTCCGACGCTTATCTTAAGGACATGATCATTCCTTTTGCATTCTTATTACCTGCATCCGTCACTAACGCCTTTTCATACCAGTCCTTTGCCTCTAACTTATCTCCCTTTTTTAAATAACACTCTGCAGTCAGTTCATAAGCATAAGATAGATCAGTATTCCTTGCGCATAACGGTACGGCGATCGCATATAATCGAATGGCATCATCAAAGCGATTCCTTCGTTGCAAATACTTTCCCGTGCTGATCAGATCTCCCGCTTCGAAGCCGAAGTCATACTGCTCCTGCCCTGTCGCTTTGATGTGACGGTAAAAGGCCAGACCTTGTTCCATGTCTTTCAGCACCTTATCCCTGATATCCAGGTATACAGATTTTTTAGGGATCTTAAAGGGCTGGTCTTGCAAAATAGCCAATATGGCTCCTTTGATCGCATCCACCTTGAAGTTCTGGTTATTCGTTTCCATGACAATGGTAACATCCTGAACATGATCCGTATAGATCAGCGCTTCATAATTACTATTGGAACCCTGATGGCGATGCCACTGCAGTTTTCCATCTTTAAAACTGGTCGTCCCAAGACTGCTTTCTCCACCCGGAAAGTTAGCAGCCAGTTCATCAAAAGATTCCTTACTGATGATTTTAAATGCTTCGAGCTTTGTGATGAATTGATAGAGATCGGCGGAAGTCAACCTCGGAGCGCCTGTCGTTACCTGAAGATAAGGTGTGGCATTGAAATCATTATCAAAAGCCTTTGCCACGTCTGCCCTGTTCAGCTCGGCATCCATAACGCTGTGCTTCATCCCGCAAGGCCTGAAAATATATTTGTTTACAAAAGCAGCATATGATAAGCCGGAAACCTTTTCAATGATCCGCTTCTGCAGATAGACATTTGCGTGCGCATAGATATACGCTGTACCGGGTTCAAATTTCAAATCTTTCAGTCCTTTAAGCGAATCCAGCAATTCATTATCCGTCTCATCAGACTGTGCTTTGAAATTCGGCAGTCCGCTGGTATAATTGATCAGGTGCCTGATTTGTACTTTAGCAGCCCAATCCGGCAGACCGACGAGGTATCTGGATACAGGATCATCCAGTTTAATTTTACCCTGTTCTTTCAGCAGCATCATGCTCACGCCATTAAACTCTTTAGCAATCGACCCTATGTCGAACAACATCTTCGTATTCAGTAATTGTGTTTTGCTCCCATTGGCATAACCCCAGGCTTTGTGATAAATGATCTTATCCTGTTTGGCAACCAACAAGGTGCCGTTAAAAACTCCCCTGCCAGATGCTGTCTGCATTAAGGAATCGATATTTTTTAGCTGTAACGGTGTTTGGGCAGATAAACTGACCGAGATGAGCAGCAAATAAAACGACAATAAAGATGATTTTCCAGGTTCCATGAAAGTTATGCTGAGGCGAATTAAGTCAAATACAAGACAACTTTTATATGGCTTAGTTGCATATAATTATAAATTAGCAATCATTTATTTAAAAATGACTGATCTGTAAAAGAATCTTTAAATTCAGAAGTGATAGTGTGCATATTTGATGACCTACACCTGAATAGTTCAAATCTAAGTCAGCGGCCATCATATATAGAATTTACACCCTAAAGTCCGAAACCGCCCGTGTAAAGGTCGCGTTTACACCGCAGGGGCTTCACTGCAACCCACTATCTTAGTACTAAATTTCTAACTATAAGCAATTAGCTAAACAAAACCTGATTGATGAGAAAGCTTATTTATGGTATAAATATTAGTTTGGATGGCTGTTGCGACCATACCAAATTTGGTGGCGGAGATGATATCCATGATTATTTTCGGAAACTGTTGGAAGGTGTGGACCTGGTGATTTACGGGCGAAAAACTTATGAATTGATGGTGCCTTTCTGGCCGGGGGTAGCCAGGACGCAATCCATGGATCAAAGTGGAAACGCATTTGCCAAAGTATTTGCCGATTTAAAGCGCATTTTGGTTTCAAAAACTATAGAAAGTGTAGATGACGAACAAACAACCATTATCCGCGAAAACGTGCGACAGGAAATCCTTAAGCTAAAGCAGCAACCAGGTAAAGCTATTTCTACCGGTGGAGTGGAATTGCCTGCCCAGTTGATTGAGTGGGGATTGATTGATGAATTCCACGTGGTTATACATCCGCTATTAATAGGCCAGGGACGGCGTTTATTCTCTGAAATGAGCTTACTGGAAAACTTGAATTTAAAATTAGCTACTTCAGAAACGCTGAGTTCCGGGTGCGTGGCACTGCGGTACGAATTTCCTACTGACAATCCAGCTTAATTCTGAACTATATAAATTTGTCGCAAATCCCCTGTAAATTGTCGCATACACCCCCTGCACCCTACCCCAGATTAGCTGCATATTTGTTTAGCATTTTGAATTAGCAACAAAAACATAGTCTTATGTCAAACAATAGCGTTTCATTACACAGAGTCATTAAGGCATCTCCAGAAAAAGTCTACCGTGCCTTTACCGAAGCCCTTGCACTCGCTTCATGGATGCCTCCCTACGGGTTTATTGGTATAGTTCACGATATGGATGTAAAAGTAGGCGGAACTTTTAAAATGTCTTTCCAGAATTTCACTACAGGAAACAGCAATTCATTTGGTGGCGAATATTTAGAGGTTGTGCCCAATGAACGGTTGAAATATACCGATCAATTTGAAGATTCAAATCTGCCAGGGACTATCGTCAATACCATTTGGTTCGAAAAAACATCAGTAGGTACAGCTGTGAAAATTTTGCAGGAAAACATACCTTCGATGATACCTGCGGAGATGTGTTATCTGGGTTGGCAGGAATCACTTGAAAAGCTCATCAAACTAGTCGAGCCAAACATACCAGATGCTTAAAACTATATGTAGATGAAAGAGACAGAATCAATACATCCGGATTGCGAAATTGTTACTACCAGGACTGTTAACGCTCCAAGAGCAATAGCCTATAAAGCCTGGTCAGATCCAAATCATTTGAAAAACTGGTGGGGACCTGCCGGTTTTACCAATACCTTTCATGAGTTTGAATTCGAAGTTGGTGGCAAATGGAGTTTTACCATGCATGGACCAGAAAAAGGAAATTATATCAATTCCTGTGAATTCACTGAAATTGAATTTCCGTCACTGATTGCCTGGAAACGTTTTTCGCAACCCTTGTTTCGCGTAGTCGTAACTTTTGAAGAGGTAACGCCGGACCAAACGAAGATTATCTTCCGGCAGATTTTTGATACGGCTAAAGAGTGTAATAAAATAAGGCCTTTTGTTGAAGATAAAAACGAGGAGAATATGGATAGGCTGGAAATGGAAATAGTTGTGATATTATAGGTTGTCAATAGGAAAACTACATTAACATAATATATGCTTAGAGAAGATTACAAACATTCTATTCTTGAGATTCAAATGTTTAAGAAATTTTGTGTGTTTTTGCTAGCCTAAAACACATAGACGCCTCCAAAATATTTGGCCTATTGGATTTATTTATTAACTATCTTTAAGATTTGAATAGATAATCAGAGTCTCATTCTGAACAGACTTATAAATATATCTCCCTTCACAAATTATTATTCATCAACGATTTTTTTCTTCCACGCAACTTTAGTCGTGCCATTTTTACTCATAACAGGCTCTATCAAATTTTCTTTAAGAAGCTTTAAAAAGATACTTTTCATAATGTTCTCTGATTTTATCCCAGATAACAATCGAGCTTGACTATTTTTTATTATAGGGTTGTGTTCTAAGAATTCTAATATCGTTTCTTCAGGTGTAGCCAAAGATGTATGAGCAATTGTAACTTTTACGTAATTGCCATTTACGGTAATGGTAGGTTCTTTCAGCCTCCAATCCTTCATTTTTTGAAAAGCGGTATTCAATCCTTCTCCCATATCTTTGTTAGGGGGATTTTTGTATCTATTCAGAGTTCTAACAATTTTAGTATTTCTCGAATAGCGCGCATCTAGTATATTATTCAACGTTACATACCCCGGCAATCTGCCTGGACTATTTACCTCAATTCTATTATTAAATATTAAAATGTGAATATCATCAGAGATTGAATAATCTCTATGTATAACTGCATTTACTATAATTTCCCACAAAGTTTCAGGAGGGTAACTTATATTTTCAAGTCCTTTTGGTGTCCAGATTTTTACATTGGACATAATGTCTGTAATCTTATCAGAAGCTCTATGTATTTGCTCGTATAAGCTTCCTTCTATTGTATGTTGCTCTTTTAAATGGTCCCTTTCAGGAACAATTTCAGAAGTATCGTAACGGGTAATTTTAATAGCGCATTTTCTAGGTAATAACGTCACAGGATTATCATTGAAAAGAAGCAGTCCTGCGATCTTTGGTTCGTAAGTCTTTCTATCAACTAAGTTCTGCGTTACAGTGAAATCAATTGGATCAGATTGTGGAGAATAATCTGATAAAAATCTTCTCATTTCTTCAGAATCAAATATATCTTCAGCATTTGCTTCTTTGTAAGTTAAATCTTCAAAAGAGGATTCGCCTTTTGCAAATGATAGTTCTTGTATTTTTTGAGAATCTTTTAATGGTATAGATTGTGCGGAAACTCTAACATACACCGTGTTATCAGCTGTAGCGTGCACTTTCTCGCTTTTCTCGACCGAAATTAGTAGCGAATAAGTATTAGTAAAATGATCTTTTAAAAAAGTGACGGTATATGGTATATTTGGTTTAATTTCCAGAAGATTTTGAAAAACTTTATTAAAATATTCAATATTTTCAGCTCCATCCCAGCGCTGTCTGGGCTCAATTTCCTCTTTATCGTCTTTTATGCCTAAAATAAAATCACCACCATCTGAATTAGCAAATGCTACCGCAATTTTCTGTATTTTTTTTCCATCTAGCTCTTTGGCCTTTCGATCAAAAAAATGATTTTCTTCACGGCTGCATAAATCTAACAAAGCATTTTCATCAATAATTTTTTCTTTCATATTTTTGGCGCTCTTCACAAATATAAACATACGATATATCAACTCAAATATAAAATTAAATCTTTTATAGATCGATTCAAACGCTTAGAGTAGCAAACCATGGAGATTGATTTAGTCGTAGAATAGTAAAGTATAGGTCTTTATAATATTATAGACCAAAGATTTATATCTATATAATATTATTAAATTTTGGGCACATTTATGTTAATTTTTAGCATCATTTATTTTTATATTTGAGGACATTACGCAGCATGGACAACAATATTTTTGCTTCAGAAATCCAAATTAGGGATGTTGGTAATAATCAAATAATTTTGCTACTAATATGCCCAAGTAAGAAGGTAGCATTATACATCGCGGATATATTAGGTAATAACAAATATAAAATCAACTGCTATACGACAGATAATAATAATATTAGCTTGGGACTATTATTAGAAATGCCTAAATCTATAATAGAACTTAGGATAGCCACATCAAAGAACCGAACGAATTATTTACCGATGGACTGGCTATTTGCTAATAAAGTTAATTTTATAGCGACAGGATGGTTGAACGCTACAAGAGATTTATTTTATACCTCTCAGATGCCCTTATGCGATGTATCTTTCCCTCCCATAGATAACCAATAAACGTATGTAAAACGATCTTTTTAAAAATGGAACATATGGCAAAAGACTATCAATTTATTGAGGATTCGGAAGCGTATATCTTTCAAAAAATTGTAATGATTTAGGAAAAACGGATACTGTGTAGTGCCTCGTTTCATGGCAAATAATAATGGCGAATTATATTCCACAACAATAGTAGTAAAATATGGGGTATCAACATATCAGATGAGCACATAGAATGTATATGTCATAATTTCGCTTCAATAGAAAGTAATACCAGTTGTCTTAGATAAGCTAATAATATTACTCTAATAAAATAGCAGCTCAAATCAAAACTTTTATCTCCACCAGTATGCGCAGCTTCGAGATCAGTAAAACTATCCAATTTTGCGGTAATTTTTGATAAGGATTTTAAATGTTCAAAATATTGTGCCATTCCATAGACGATATTTGTAGATAGGATTTTATAGCCTTGATTATGGAAGTTAATGAGAACATCTAAATGAGGGTGTTTGTTGGTTGCGTTAAGTCCTGCTGAAACAACAGCTTGGGGAGAATTACCTCTTCTGACATAATCCCAAAATGGTGGATGGTAATTCTTAATAGATCCGTGATGTGAAAGTTGACAAATATTTAATTCTTTGATATAAAGATTTTTGTGAATATCTTCTGCTACTAATCTTTTAAAGGTGGCCACCTCACTATCAGAAGTTAACAATATATATTTGTCAGCGGTGGTAATCTTAAAAATTGTTGATAAATAGTTAGCGCCTCTACTCGCCTCTGCTTTGTTTGCGATTGGCTGGAGATCCACTATAGTAGTATATAACTCGGCTTCTGTTACGCTAGGAGAGAGACACCTCATCACAATTCCATCAGGAAATTCCATCACAGTATTTTCCATAATGAAATTTACCTTTCGTATCGTATTGGTTTTTCGCAATTGGTTAACAACATCAAACAATTTCTGAAGATCACCCTTGGAGCCACCAGCTTCTATCCTATTGAGATATTTATAATAATCGCTCGCCAATAGAAATCTTATGATAACTATGAGAAAACTCCATCTTGAACTTTTTCAGGTATTGCAAAACATCAATATTAAATTAGCTGATGGAAAATACAAACTTCGAAGAATATTTCAGAGATAGAGATTGGCGCCAACTGTTTATAACAATGCGTAGTGAAAAACTAAAGAAAAAAATTATATTTCTAAGCCGTAAATTATCATCAGCTGGTTTGAATGGGAAGACCGTGATGGTGTTTATTCAGATGCTGATTCCAGACAGGAGTTGGTTCGATAATGGCCCGTAAAGAACGAGTAGAAATTATGACCAGAGATATTGAGGAAGGATAGAAGACTGTTAGCAGATGCTGACCATGAGTTCTTTGAGAACAAATCAATTCATGAATATGATCAAACTAAAAAGCCCGAGCCATTTACATTACTCAGTTTTACAGCATTTGACTTAACATCTTGATTTAAAATATAAACATCCATAAATTTAATAGTCAAAGCATATTAAACTGAACCGTAAATGACCCCCATAATCAGAACGCTAGAAGAACAAAAGGAGGAATTCAAAAGATCGAAGTTGCTAGCCACACCTATAGCCGGATTAATAGCCTGGCTTGTAGTTGGTTTAGGAGGATTGTTTTTATCTCTCCTATGGAAAGTTTGGATATTGTTTATTGCAACCGGAAGTATTGTTTACTTAGGAATGTTTATATCAAAATTTACCGGAGAGAATTTTCTTGATAAAACCAAGCCTAAAAACACGTTTGATAGATTGTTCTTTTTAACTGTAGCCCAGGCACTACTGGTTTATTCCATTGCCATCCCATTTTTCTTAGTTGATTATTCTTCATTGCCCCTCACGGTAGGAATTTTAACAGGGTTGATGTGGTTGCCCCTCACCTGGATAATTGACCATTGGGTTGGTATCTTTCATGCTATTGCGAGAACCCTTATTATACTAATTCTTTGGTATTTATTACCACAGCACCGATTCGTTGCCATACCTTTTGCAATCGTTTTGATTTACGTTATCACAATCGTGATTTTAATGAATAGAAAACGTAAAAGCATATTGGTATAAAAGTTAAAAATGAGCTTGAGTAGCCAATGTAAACATAAGCACCAAATTTCTTCGTTTCTTTAGATTAAGGCAACTGATCTTACGGAAAACCATAAAGCAAGCATAAGGTAAATACTTACTATTGTAAAATTCTTATAGAAACATATGGAAAAATCAGCATGTCCGAATTGCAACAAAAAAATAGGCGGAATACTTTTCAGCAATAGCCTGCTCACCATTGCCGCAAATAATTTTATTAACATATTCACTGAAAATCCAGGTTCCGGATATTGCACAGATTGCGGCACCAACCTTTTTAATGCTTGCGTGACGAAGCTTGCATCTCAAAAAGCTGATGTGCTGAATGCTGCGATTAGGATAGTAGACGTGATTCCAATTGTGACTGCACAAAGTCCGCTCAAATGGGATTATTCCGTTATTGAAATGGTAAGTTCTCAATCAGTTACGGGCACAGGACTTTTATCAGAAATATCATCATCCTGGACTGATATGTTAGGTGGCCAGTCTGATGCATTATCGAATAAATTGGGAAATGGGGAAACAATTTGCAGAAAGCAACTTAGAATTAAAGCAGCGATGTTAGGCGGAAATTGCATATTAGCTACCGATATTGATTATGCCGAAGTTGGCGGAGTAAAGGGAATGCTCATGGTGTGCATGTCAGGCACGGCAGCAAATCTCCATAATATTGAAGATGTACTAGAGTTAGACAAGGAAAAGCTTTCAATACTGCAAGCCTCAATAGCAGAATTGAAAAGATTGAATACAATCGCGATACCTCAAATGGTGTAGGTAATTATCCCAAAAACCCGGATCACTTCCTCAAATTCGAGCAACAGTTTAAATTCTTTAATATTTAATTCATCTTGAGCCTTTCAACTGCTTCCGTGGTTATCCCAAAATCTTTAGGTTAAAATTTATTTACGTTATTTTTGATGAACGCCTGAATGGAACTACCTAATTTATTAGCGTAGAAAATCCTAAATTGCAATTAAACCTAACCAATATGAAGCAAAATTTCTTTTCCTCAAGTACTTTATATGCCTTGTGCATAATAGCTCCACTTTTTTTCGGTATGGGTGCAACTGCACAAAGAAAGCTGAATGTAGTTGTTGCGGGTTTAAATCATGATCACGTTTATTTGATTATGAACAGCTATGAAAAAGGTGAGGTAAACATTATTGGCATCTCCGAAACCAATACCGACTTAATTAAACGGTTTAAACAGCGGTACAAGCTACCGGATTCGCTGTTCAATGAGGATTTAGCATCGTTGCTGAAGAAACGAAAACCAGATGTGGTACTGGCCTATAACGCAATAAATGAACATCTGGCAGTTGTTGAAGCAGCGGCACCTTTAGGGATATCAGTGATGGTGGAGAAACCACTGGCAACCACCGTTGAACAGGCGGAGCGCATGGCATTACTGGCGAGACAATATAAGATTCATTTACTGACAAACTATGAGACCACCTGGTATCCAACTAATCAGCAAGCTTATGTGAAGATCAAAACTAATAATGAAATCGGGAAGATCAGGAAAATGGTGGTTCATGACGGGCATCAGGGACCAAAAGAAATAAATGTGAGTAAGGAGTTTTTAAGCTGGCTAACCGACCCCGTGAAAAATGGCGGAGGCGCAATTGTAGATTTTGGGTGTTACGGCGCAAACCTGATGACATGGCTGATGGATGGACAGGCGCCGATAGCCGTCACTGCCATTACACGCCAACTTAAAAAAGACGTATATCCAAATGTGGATGATGATGCGACTATTCTTTTAGAATATCCCGGCGCAACAGGTATTATTGAAGCGTCGTGGAACTGGCCATTTTCGATCAAGGACATGGAAGTTTTTGGGCAAACTGGCTATATACAGGCGGTGAATCCGACTACACTTAGAATAAAAGAGAAAGAAAGTGCCCCCTATACGGAAGTCGCTGCAGCCTCACTTCCAGCTAACTTAAGTGATCACCTGAATTATCTATCCTCCGTATTGTTACGCAATGAAATTAAACCCGAACATGATTTATCAAGTTTAGACAACAACCTCATTGTGGTTAAAATATTGGAAGCTGCAAAAGCCTCAGCGAAGACTGGTCGCAGGGTTTTGATGAAATAAATATGTAAATTTGCTGCGCTATCCCCTATCGAACATACCGAAGAAATAGTGATCAACTAATTATTTATTTTGCTTTCTAAAATTTATCTCCATCAACTATTATCATAAATTGGAACATCATATCATTTATATCAGTGCAGCAGATCATCTCATGACTATTGAAGAACTCTCAACCATCTTAGAGGAATCAAGACAATGGAATCAAGAGCACGGGATTACCGGAATGTTATTATATGTAGAAGGAATCTTTGCAAGCTTGGGGAAACGCAATGTTGAATCTGCTATTGCAGGCCGTTTTATGCAAATTCTGGAAGGATCAAGGGAAGAAGTTGAAATCATCTTTAACAAGATCAAGAAAGATCCGCGGCATTGTAATGTAACTCCTATTGAAAATGCTCCCTCTTCAGTCAGGTATTTCGAATCCTGGCAAATGGGCTTTAAGGTCCTTTCAGCGTCTGAGTTGAAAGATAATTCCGATTTTTTCAATCCGGATATTTTATTTGCATCAGGAAGCGATCAGGAGCTTAGTCGCCCACTAAATTTTTTAAGATCTTTTTATCTCAGGGGTCAAAGCCAGCAAACATCCTTTCAATCTTAGCGCGAAACAAACTGATTCATATGCTGTTATAAGGATATGAGTTACGATGTACAGCTTTTTAAAAGAGAAACCAAAATAAGAGAGTTAAAGTCTGATGACGAAGATTTCTTTGAAGACGAATCAAATCTGGAACCTTTTACCGCAGCAGAGAAGCAGGAATTGCATGAGCGACTTTTACGCTATGGATGTGCTGTAGCTGGCAATGCTGATTTACAGGGTAACATTGAGTACGAGAATGAGGACGAAGGAGCCCTTGCTTTTTTAACCGATCGTGGTTTATACTTTTCCACTAATAGTAACCCATTTGAAATTGGCATGACGGCTTCTGAATTTACAGATAATGATGCTTTTGTAAAGTATGATCCTCAGAATGATGGTTGGGAAGAGATAGAATAGGTTTGAATAGATATGAGTGATGCACAGAAATATACCGACGACTTTTTAAGTTCAAAGCGGCAGATAGGAGATTTAGCTGCTGATACCTTCATTCAGGAAATATTCAAAAACCCTGAGCAAAAAATGTCACTGCATCAATGGATGTCTGGTGCAACCCGCAATAATCAGCTTGAAGATTTAGCCAGACTATTCCCTGGAGTATTGTTATTCAGCAATGCTGCACAATTACCTGACTGGGCGGATCGGAGATTAGTAAAAGCAGGATCTGATTTCTTTGTCAGGCATGCAGAAACCATTATGACCTTGCTGGGTTTGTTGTCATTACCTTACTGTTATACAGCGGCGAATGGCGCGATGGTCTTATATTTATCAGAGCGGATCCGTAAGGAAACCGCAAAAAGACTGTATGAAACGGCGGTATTTGTCTGGGAAGTGATGGCACCCGGAGCTTTCGAAAAAGAGGGTAAAGCTTTTACAGAAATTATGAAGGTGAGGTTAATGCATGCTGCAGGTCGCTATTATACATTGCAGAGTGGCAAGTGGGATAACGCATGGGGCCTGCCGATCAACCAGGAAGATATGGCCGGCACCAACCTTTCATTTTCATTACTCGTGATCAGGGGACTGCGGAAAATGGGCTATAATGTGAGTTGGGCAGACCAGCAGGCATTCATGCATCTCTGGAATATAATCGGATTTTTATCCGGACTGGATGAAGAACTTATTCCGAAAGATTCGAAAATGGCGCAGAACCTGGATCGCGCTATCAGCCACAGGCAATTTGCTGTTTCTTCCCACGGAAGGGAATTGACGAAATCGCTTACCGACCACATTATAGAAATAAATAAGAGTAAGGCGTCATCAAATGATATTTTAGGGCTGATGCGGTATTTATTGGGAGCGAAAGTTGGGAATATGCTTTCGATCAATGCACCGGATTTACCTGCTTACAAAATCAGCATTCTCCAGACTATCAATATATTTAAGAGTTTTAAACCGAAAGGCGATACTGATTTCGCATACCATAGGGCTTATGCAAAATTTAAATTGCAGAAACCAGTATCAGCTTAAACTGAAAATTAGGAGACCGGCAGGACTGTGTATTAAAAGAAGGATATCTATAATAAAAAAGCGCATGACCAGGTCTCCCCTGGCATGCGCTCTTCATGATAAATCGCTGCATTAGTTTAATTTGACAAAGGCTTAATCTGCCCCAGGTGAACACTGTCAGATCTGGAACTACGATCTTCTGACTCAAAATATATCCAGTACCTAATTTCATCTCCATAAGTACCCTCGCCAGGTTTAAGAAATAACCCTACATTTTGCTCCTCAATAATGGCTTTAGAGATCACCGCTACACGTTTACAAGCATTGTACTGAACTACACAAATATATCGGCACCAATTCCCGTCTTTAGGCGTCGGCGCAATAAACCTGATCAAAGCCTCTTCTGTTGATTTATATTCAATCGTTGCATTTTGTGGGACTTCCATTTTTCCGCGGCTGAGCATAATTGCATGAAAATCGTAACGCAAACGTCCGCGTACACCTGAAACTACATCCATATTGTCTTTCGATGCACGAAACATACACTGCCGCTCGGTAAGTGTTAAAGTTTTGTTCTGGTAACCGCAAAGAAATGCACCATACATTGCTCTCATCAAACGCGCCTTGTAATTTTTCTTTCTTTTGAAATCCATCAGCGCATCCCCTGTTAAAGTATTTTTTGCTTTCATTTTCCTGAATTTAGATGAATAAAATTTATTAAATAAAGCACCCTGCAATCAGACAGGGTGCTGATAATCACGCTTAACCTGCATGCTTTAAACCTAAAAAGCTATATAGCTCAATTAGTTCCGAGTAATGTTGAAGTGCATAATATAAAGTCTTCAAGGGTTTGATATTCTTGTCAGCCTCAAACAGGTAATAATTGTCATCGCAGAACTGCAATTGTTTATAGTGAACCTGCTTTTTCAGTTTAAGCCCAAAATCAATCTCACCGTACTTGATCAACTGCATAATGATAAAGATGAATTCTTTGTTAATTTCTAAGGCACTACTCAAATTACGCATACTTTCTACACGGCTTTTGGGTAGACCAAAATCACTTCCGAACTCATCATGGATGGCTTTCGCTTCACGCAAGGTATACGCATCCTGCAAAAGCTCCGGAGGGGTAAAATCATGTAAGCTGGCTATTTCGACAATGCAATTTCCCATGTCAACAAAGCAGGGAAGCATTCTTGCCGTAGTTTTGTCGCGAAAGCGCTCCAGCCGCATGCAAATTTCCGGATCCACCGGAACCTGTATTTCAACCGGCTCATAACGAAGATACCTGCACATCACCGCAGCATTATAAGTATGAATCAGGAGTGACTGAAAAGACAGATTAAGTGCGGTAACGGCAATGGCTACAGCGTTATCCTTGTCATATATTCTGTTGGTGATACTTTGTTCGTAGCCTTGCGTTATAACCAGTGAGCCAGCATAGCAGCTTTTTGATACCACACCAGTTAAGGTAGACTTCATGAATATCCAGAAATGAATTTCATCACCTTCATTAAAGATGCTCATGTCAAAGAAAAGCTGATGATCTTTTCTCACGGCACAGGTTTCAATCTGCTGCAGCGAATCTGTAGTATTGTTGTAATAGTACACAAATACCCCATCGTATGCGCTGCTGTTTTTATTGCAGAAAATGAATGGATCAACCCAGGTGAGCTGTGCCAGTCCGGATGGTGCTAAAGTGATTTCTGCAGCATAAGCCATATCTAAGCCATGATCTTTAGTTTGAGTACCTGAAAGCTGATCTGCCATTTTCAGGTTGTTTTTTTTAAGTATAGTATTTTGCATTTCAATTGTAATAAGGTGAATAATTATTTTTTCCTGTTGATTTTAGCCCT
Source organism: Pedobacter sp. MR2016-24 (assembly GCF_026239655.1). Taxonomy (GTDB): domain Bacteria; phylum Bacteroidota; class Bacteroidia; order Sphingobacteriales; family Sphingobacteriaceae; genus Pedobacter. Next base: position 421,599 of record NZ_JAPIVO010000003.1, read on the forward strand.
GAGCGTTTTCTCCCTGCTATTTAATAAAGGCAGCAGTTCTGTGAACTTGTAATAGCAGGAACCGTTAACATCAGTATAATCGATTATTCCGTCTGCCCGCCATCTTGCTATGGTTCGCTCTGAGTTCTGGAAAAGGAGCATTACATCTGCCGTATCCAGCAGCGGCTTTTTACTTATTTCCATCACCAGGAGATCATATTTATCCAGCTGTTTGGTATAAATCATGACATCCAGAATTTGCTTCATCACATCTAATATTTCTTCATTCATACATCTTAAAATTTGGTTGAACATTAAACAATAAACTCTTAAATTGTACCCTATCTGATTTGAACTTTTTGCAGCCACCTCCAGGCTATAATTAATAAAATGATAAAACCAATGAGCAGCCTGTAATCAGGTTTACTCGTTTTTATTTGTGCTTTCTGCACTGCCGACAACTTTTTCTGCTGATCCAGATCAGTTGTCTTTTTTTCTTGTTTGCGGGATGTCGAATTTTGCATTCCACCCTGCTGCAACATTTGCTGCCTGCTGCCGGTAATCAAAATCCGCTCAGCTTCGCCTTCAAAACCATCAGCTGCAGAAAAGCTGAATCTGCCTTTTGGCCAGAGCTGCACGGTATAGGCCTCCTGCAAACTATCCCGCTCGTAATGCATCGTCAAAAGCGCAGACGTACTGTCCTTTTCAGTTAGCTCATGCAGTTCCGTTTGCTCCTCATCACGATAAGCAGCACTGCTGGATTGACTGCTGTTTCGTTTTAACAGTGAGCAGCCATAAATTCCTATGGCTATGCTCATCACTATCCAGATCTTCTTCATGGTAAGGTTGTTTTAGGCCTTATCCAGTCAGACATCCTGTAAATCGTCCGGATGTGCCGCAGTTTTCGATAAACACCGTCCCCTTCCCTGCTACCGGACACATTTGTATTTCCTTCCACCGAGGTGATCCAGCTGCCATTTACTTCGGTAATCAGTCCAACGTGGGCTATCCGTTTTTTATCTGCGAAATAAATCCCCAGCACATTTCCGGGCAAAGCTGAACGTGCAAGTCTGGATTTAGGAAACAGATCGGGCGACCAGCCAGATTTCGGTTCGGGAAATCCCTCATGGAGAAAAACCCAGCTTACAAAGGCGGCACACCAGGGTTCCGGGCTTTTAAGATTCACAGCGGCCAGAAACTGGATAACCCTTTTACCATCATTGCGACCGGTAGCTTCCCTCACACCAATCTCATTGGTTGCGCGTTTAACCACACCTTCGCGCCTGGTTATAAAATCGCGTTCAGACTGCAAACTGCCGCTCCCAGCAGTAAAGCAAGCGACGCCCAGAAAAAACTTAATTGTTGCCATAATGCTAAAGTGTTAAATTGTGAAACCATCGTTTGAATTTCCGGCAAGCCTAAACTTTGCCAGCTGTATTGCAGCAGCCACCAGCACAGCGCAGTGACCAGTAAAAAACTGATGAGTGCCAGTATAATCAGTATCCATATGCTCTGATCGATGCTGCCAGTTGTACCATCAGCATTTTGCAGCATAGCCGGAAGTCGCCACCAAAGGAGCAGCAGTATACCAAGCAGTATTACCGGCTCTGCGGCTTTGAACAGATAGCTGGCCGCGGGAGAAAAGACCTTTAACCGGTTTAGCCACTTCGTTTTTAATTCTGTAACGATTCCTTTTTGTAAGGTGTTTTGCCTGACAATTTTTAATTCTGTCATGATTGTTTTTGTTTTATAGGGTGATAGAATTGAACAATTAATATATAGACCTGGCGGGCGGTTAACCCGCCAGGTATAAAATTTAGAGAATCAGCTGGATAGTACCCAGGTAGTCCGTCGGAGAACTGTCTTTCCCGTTCGGAGAAAGAAAAAACAGGTAGCCATGAACTGGTGAACCAGCAAAGCTTCTGGCAAGTTCTACGGTAACCGTACCTGCTCCTCTTAAAGCATTAGCGGTGAAAGTCATAAACCTCTTCTGCCCTGTAGAATAAAAAACAAGCATTACCTTGTCCTGATCCATGATCTCTTTATTCTCATCCGAAGCTGTGATTGGTGCCCAGTCAATTTTAACTTCCGCATCAGCAAGTGGAGTAACCACGATACTATTCGCGTTGTAAAGTTGTCCGTTACTGATGGTGATCATACTGTAATCAATCGAAAAATCCGGAGATGTTCCCTTGATTGCATTGAGCAGATTGTAACTTACTGCAGAGTTCATTGGCGACTCTCTCGGATTGGCCGGCTTATAAGCCTTTTTGATGAGGGCTGAAAAATTCCCGAGGAAATCTGTCATCAAACCAAACTTAAGACGCTGATCAACCTGGGACTGCACAGGTGGTTTACTCGATTTTTTTGGTCTGCTCCGCATGACCTCCTGGTCCCGATGACTCGAGCCAATCACTGTTCCTACTAAACCTTTGAATCCTCCAAGGATTCCTTTTAAAATTGTAGCCATTTTGTTTAAAATTTAAATTGTGAATAATTCTGTTAATTGAAGTTGTTGCATACCGGTATTTTTAACTTCTTCAACAAACATACATCACAAAATGGCCAAATTTATACACTCACGACAAAGCAGTGCTGTTTGACATGATATGGCGTGAACTTGTCGTATTATTTGGGTGGAATAAAATGCAGATCGGGCATTTTGATCCAATGGTGTTGCTGGTCATCTTCAAAGTTGCCGGGAGTAATTCTGGCGTAACAGATGGAACCCGCGTGCCACTTAACTCCCTCAAGCAGTGTTGAGGCTCTATAATAGCGAAGGAAAAGGCAGATCACATACAAACAGCCCTTTGGAACCTTGAATACAAAATCAAGATCTGCATTTAGCGGTTTATATTTTTGCAGCATCAACCCTTTTTTCATTGGCGTACTGATCATCAGTCCGTCGACAAGCCTGAAAAGCCCCACGCTAACGGTGAGTTTGCAGCTGGTACTCATTCCCGGAAACTGCAGCATAGTGCGCCTTGAATCATTCTTGAAGCTGACAGTTACTATTTCCCCGTCCCTGATCACTGTTGGTAACCGGTATAATCTTTTCCTGACCTGCGACTTGATCAGGTGTTCTACCATAGTAAGCGAATCAAAAGTATCTTCTTCAAACTCATAAAACGCTGTTTCCTCATTCTTGCAGGCCAGCAGACTGTGGTGAACTTCAACAGTCAACCTGTTGTGCATTTCAGAATCCCTGTAAATACCTGTATCGTATTTAAACATGGTCCGGATGTACCGGGCTAATTTACTTGCTACGCCGAATTCACCTGCAATCTTTTTAGTTTCAACTGATTGCTTCATTGTTCCAGGAACGACCCTCGAAGTGATTATGACACTTTTCCTGGATCTTCTCAAAACTACAGATCCTAAAATTCCGGTTAGGTAACGATTTTTGTCTCTGGCCATCTTTTTATCATTTAGGTTATCAACTCAATTAATTTTCAACTTAAGATCTAAGCAGGGAAAGTCGGAGCTGCTTTGTATCAACGTTTGGATAAGTCCACCCAAAAAGCATAGTAATTCCCAGTGAAATCCACCCATTTTTCAACTAGCAAATTTCGGGTGGACTCGGGGTGGACTTTGGGTGGACTTACCGTGCTGTCATCCAAACGATGATATAAGTCAGGCCCGAGCAAAACCCAACCCCTTACCCCTCCCGGACATGTTTCCATCTGACCATTGATCTTAATATTTTTTCAAATTGTTGTAATTTAGGATACGCATTTTTTTGACCGATGAAATAGGAAAGATCAATCCATATACCCAAAACCGGATCCCTTTCCTTCAGGTAATACTTGGGATCAAGCAATTTTATTCTGACATTTCCTGACTTGTCCGGACTCGTAAATACCTTTCGCATAAAGCGGCCTATACGTGGTTTTAAATAAAACACAGGTTCATTTTCTAATTGGTCGTTTACTTGAATCCAAAAATCATCATTGTAAAATATTTGACGAACCATATCCATAAGGACGCTTAGTGCATCATTATTTCCCTGGTAAAAGGTCTCGAACAATTTGTGAGACAACAGTTCATGCGTAGCATAAGCAGATGATAAATCTAGCGGATAACCAAGGTATTCAGCCGTTTGGCTTATCTTTTCAACCTGATCTTTCGGTGCGGCAACCAGAGTAATATTTCTTGCATCCTCCTGCATTCTTGTGAGTTTCCACAAATAAATCACAGGATCCAGATTAGATTTGAAAACTTCCAGGATGGGATTTGGTTTTGCTGCCAGTCGCGGGAGATAGCCACCGCATTCTATTATTTTGAATTGATGGATTTTTGAAAGTTTATGGAGTGCCTTAATCCTGTGATCTGCAGTAGCGTAAGGGAAGGGGAAACCAGAAGTAGAATGGATAAAAACTGCCTTTACTTTACGTTGGTTGCAACGGATTGCTATTTTATCAATACAAATGCCCTCCTCATCAACTTTTAAAACCATTTGTTTTATTTTTAGCATTTCCAATATGTTTTGGACCATGATAAAATTTTCAGGCACAAGGAAAGTGGATATGCCGTCATTCAGCGTTGTACAGATGCAGGTATACAGTGACCGTGTACTATTCAGATAATAGATATTATCAGTTTCGTAATTCGTGCCTTGTAAATTATTAACCACCGAACGGCATTTCTCAACCAGTTGTGGATAGACAGCGGTTTTATCCGCCAGAGGATTATCTTTATAAAATTGTGCCTGTTTGGCGTGAAACAATTTATCTTTTTCATGAGTGTATCCTATTAATGGATTCACAGGCCCCTGCGCATTAATAATAATTTCGGCGTCTGACTTATTTTTATTTCCTTTATACACATAAGTAACTATTGCTACCCGACCATTTTGCAGGGTAATATATTTGTCCTTACTCAGTAATTGCAATACCTTACTGATTGTACTTCTCGAAATATTCATATGCTTATGCATTGCATTAACGGAGGGAAATTTGTACCCGTACTTAACTTCTCCCGAAACAATACGGCTGACAATTTCGCGGGTCAAAGACTTGACGATATTTTTCTTGTCCCCCACGTATTCATTAAATAGTAATTTATCCATATACATCAACAATTAAACCTCATTGAATAAGTATCTTTATTAGACAATACCAATTTAATGAGGAAATTAATAAAAAATTGATGTCACTTAAATATCTTGCAAACCTTTATACCCATAAGGATGCTAATTAACGTATAGTTGACGGAAGTTTAATAGTGAGGACATCCTGAGAATTTAATTGTAAATCATTAATTATCAGAATAGTATAAAATAAACCTGTTGTGATCATATTAATTTGAGGATTTATAGCATAGCAGGTAAAATATTTTGTTAGAAACAAAAAATATGCATTTTAGACTATGGTTTTTGTATAAAATCACAAAATAATTTGCAGTTCTTTCATTATAATACATTAAGTGAAAGGCGTTAAAACAACAGATTTTTAGATGGTAAATAATATTATTTTAAAATTTTTTCTGCGAATGTGATACATAGCGCATATATAGAATCATTGTTGCAGAACAGAGAATCATTATATCACTTATGAAGAATAATATTAATAGACGCCGGCAAATATGCGTTGCCATAATTTTAAATCCCGTGCAATGATATCTAACTAATTATCAAAACACCCGATCCTATAAAAATGATAAAGTAAAAACATAAATGCCAACTCGGTGCAACGTGTTCAATCTATTAAACGTTACACGACCAGTACTAAATTGCGATTGTTAAATGATAAAATACAGCCGTAACTCGCTAATATAATACCTCTAATAATCAGGTGCTTATATAAGTTTGTTTTAAAGATTATTAAAAGGCAGACTGTGGATCCACCACAGATATTTTAAGGCAACCAGGGGTGTTACAGCAATGTATCTGATCTGCGCCATTTACTGGTCTTGTAGAAATCATTGAAGTTAAAAACCTTATCAAATGAATATATCAACAATTGTAGCATCCGCGTGTTTCATGATAGCAATGACACCAGGAAAAAATCTTCAGCTTTTGACTGAGAAGAATGATCTGCAGAATAAAAGCAAAGTATTAAATGAGTTCAATTTCAGTGCAAGAACAATAACTGATTGTTCAAAGTCTGAATGTATAGAAGCTTCATTAAAAACAGTCCGTAATATGAACTCATACTTATTGGTCTATAAAAGTGAAAAGTCGTGGATCGTGGAAAATAATGCTAAGAAACGTGATGCTGTAATTTCCAATTATACCGCTAAACAAATATCAATAGCCACCGGGAATGTTGTGATAAATAACGAAGCCATAAAGGAAGATTACCTAGTGATATTATCCAGATAATGAAAAATTAAATTGATTCATAACAGTTGCTCAATCAGTGCCATGAATAACTCTTCCTGGCGCTGATTACAATGTTTTGCACGTGCCTTTTCTCCCTTCCTGTCCCTGAATACACAATCAAATTTAATCATATATAATATTACTAATATTTTTAGTATTATTGCATTACATAAAATGATTTACCTATGATTGAGAAAGATCAATTCTACAAAGACCGGCTTAAACTTGCACAGCAAGCCTTCGATAGCGGATGTATGCTATTTTCTGCTGATACTAAGAAATGGTATACGCCACGTGAGTTTGTAAATTCTGGGGAACAGCTCATACCCAGCGGGGCCGGGCTGGACACTTACCGCAACGTCACCAGATTTTATCCCAAATATGCTATAGAAAAAATGTTACAGGAAAAAGAGGAAGCAGACCGGGTTTTCAGGGAGTTTATGTTAAAGCTGGTGGATGCATTTGATATTAAATCCAAACCAAGAAAGAAATAAACCTTTCATTACCCTTGCTTATTGCATACGATTATCCCTGTCGAAAATGTTCGGGACAATAAAAACCTCTGATAAGACGGGGGGCTGTTTACAATTTAAGAGAGCTTATTATCGCTTTACAGCTCAATGATTGAATAATAATTGGCCGTAGCTGATACAATGTCTTCAACAATGTCTCTCTCTCATGTTCATCAACATCTTTGAAATCTTTGGCTTCCTGTATGTAGCCGTCTAAAGTCTCTATTAAATGTTCTGATTGATACTGAAATTCCGCAACAGTTTCTACCAGGTCAGCAAATGTGTTTCTCATACGCAAGGCTTTTTCACCGATATTCGGGTCAATGATCAAAATTAATATTTTATCTTAAATAACATACGATAAATACCATCATTTAGTTCGTTATTTTTATCCGTTTTATACCAGAATAGACTGGAGCATTATAATTTAGCATACCAGAAAAAATTTAATGTCAATGCTTTGCTAATAACAATGATTATTTACATCTGCCGAATTTCGGAAGCCCTCCATCCAATTCGCTGCTACGAGGTGAAATAATGGATCATCAGTTTTCCTGGTTAAGATATTGAGCCCTTCAGCTACATCTTTTAATTTCCAGCCGGAACTATTTAACGTTAACCATGCACTCTTTAAATCATCATTATCAAGATAATCCCTGAAAAGCTCATCTTGTGGAATTTCCTTCTTAAACCATCTTGGCAACTGGTCTATGTTATTCATATACCAGCTTTCATCGATTTCGAATGTACAGCAATTGGAAATCTGCCGGGCATTAAATAGTTTTATTGAAGCCGGATAATCACCATTATAGGAAGCTAAACTTTGAACATAAGTTAGGGGCGTATCATTGGTTAAATGGACCAGCTTATCGTAGTCATCAGTTATATCTCCGTATTGATCAGCAAAGTCATCAACCTGCTTAAATTCTTTGAATGCTATATCTTCACAGAATTTTAATATCCTGTCATTCAGTCCGTCAGCTACTATATCCATATCTAAAACCATCTGAGCAAAAAACTGATTAGCATTCCTGGCATACTCTAACATGTATCCCCTCTCCAATGAGTATTCAACAAAGGTCTTTTCTCTTTCAAAAAAGAAGTGATGGAGTAATCCATAATAAGAAGCGCCATAACCTAGAAATACTGGTACCATTGCCGGCGGATGAGGATACCAATATCCATCAGGTTGATTAAACCGATCCAGATAGGGAATATCAATCTGCCCGTTAACCAGCGCCAAGAGCTGATCATTTAAATTGAGACGCTGAAATATTTCCTCCAAATGCTGCATCATAAAATATTTAACATGAATATCTGAAAAACATGCTGCTTTCTATCAGATTTCCCAATATAAATATTCTCTATCAATCTATTAGAATCTTCCCTACTCTGCAATTGAATTGCAGTCAATTTAATTTTTGCTGCTTTGTTGTGTATCTATTGATTCTTTTCATCGTACTCCTCTTCTAATAAGCTATCTGCTATTTTGGTTATTCAATATATCAAAGCAGCATTTGATCAAAACGCCTCTAAATTTCTATTTTATATTTTTATTTTAATTTGAAATATATTTTTTGTTTACAATAAAGCTAACTAAATTAGCATATGGAAAAATCAAAAAAGAAATAAAGCATACGCAATGCTGATGTATAATTAAGAATTGCTTACAAGCCTCGCGTTCAAATCTGATAAATTTAACGTAGCGAGCGTAAGTAGAGCATCCTAAACCCTATATTTGTTATAGGGCTGGTGCTCACTTATGTCATTGTTACGGCCCTTTCGAAAGAGAGGGTGGCTTTATCAGAGCCTGAACACAATAGACTGAGTGAGTTACCAGCCCTATACCATTTAGGGCGGTAACCCTCATAGAGGCTTATTTAAATTGAAAAATTAAATAAGATCAATATGAAAACAAAAACCAATCACCATGTAGTTCAAATCCCTTTAGAATTCCTGATCGCCTGTAAGATCTACAAACTGGAACCGCGGGAAGTCCTGCAGATCTTTATCGACCATGCTACAGTTTATGATTCTATTGCTGATGGTTACAGCGAGGGATTCTCCGAGGCCTCAAAGACAATTAGTGTATTTGTATCTTCCTTAAGAAGAACTGCAAATGGAGCTCATGCTTACAAACATTGCCTGGAAAGCACTGCCTTAAATTTCAAAGGCATTTATGACCTGGCCAACCGTGAAACAGGATATACAAAAGCTAAAAGAAAAAAATCGCTCTCCTACATCAATGACTTGTATGCTACTATGGAACGTGTATACACTACCTCCGATACTTTTTACCTGGATGAAAACACTACGCTGCAATTCACTAAGGATTTCACCGTCATGTGCGAACTGCACAATTGTTATCCTGCAGAATTTCTGGAGCATTTCATGAGCAGGATCTCTCTTGCAGAAATGGAAGCCAAAACCGGACTTAAAGTGCCAAATGATAATTTCACTATGCACTTCTTCATGAAAATTGTACTCGGTTTCGGACTGGCAGATGATGAAACCCCGGATTTGACGGAGGACGAAGTTGTCTTTTTAATGGCAACAGAAAAAATGAGGCTGCACATCTACACCATACGAAGTGTGAAGGAAAGGACAGCAATATTTAAAAGATTCTACCAAAAACGTTATGAGGAACTGATGAATCAAAACTAATTGATGACTATGGAAACTACTATTAAAATAGATGTGCCAGAGGATCTGTTGAGCCTCTGCACAATTTACAATATCAGGCCGCAAAAAGTAATGGAGTGTTTTGCGAAAAATGTTTCATTTCCAACCTATTATACCGATGTGAAAGGTAAAAACAAATGGGCTACTTTGTTCTTTCTGCAACTCATAGATGCCAAGGAAGACGAAACCGAAACGGACATAGAACTGGAAGAACACTACCTGCAGTGTTTTAATGATACGTTGGCGATACAAATGAAAGAGCATAATGATGATGGCGTAAAAGCAAGAGAAGCAGGCAGGAATGTGATCAGGCAATGGCAGAAGGCTGTGATAGCGGAACGGGCGAAATATATTCTTGATGGGTTAGGATGAAAAGGAAAATGAGCTTATTCTGTTTAATAGTACCCATATGCTGAGGGTAAGCTCATTTTTATCAACAGAAATAAAACTGATGGTTTATTATATGTATAAGGGTCTGTAAAATAAACTGTGTCAGGGCATTGATTCATAAGGATTGATGCCTTGAATATTTAATTCAAATCTAATATCATTCGACCAGGAAACCAAATAGCAAGTTTCTGAGCAGTGATTGCCCAATTACCCAAAGGCATAGTCCATTTCTGGCTGATGTTATTGTGAGCCAGGTAAATGAGCTTTAATAGTGCCATATCAGAGGTAAATGCGCCTTTAGTTTTGGTCACCTTGCGTACTTGCCGATGAAATCCCTCAATCGTATTGGTGGTATAAATTAGTCGACGTACATCAGCATCATATCTGAAATAGCTTGTCAGCTTTGGCCAGTTATTTCTCCAGGACTCAATCACCTTTTCATATTTTCTACCCCATTTAGCTTCCAGATCATCAAGCCTAAGTTCGGCCTGTTCAAGAGTATCTGCTTTATAAACGGGCTTCAGGTCTGCCATGAACGTTTTCTGGTCTTTGGAAGCTACATATTTTAAGCTATTTCTAATTTGGTGGACTACGCAGGTCTGGATTTCTGCTTGAGGGAACACTGTACCGATGGCAGCAGGGAATCCATTAAGGTTATCAATACAGGCGATCAAAATGTCTTTTACACCTCTGTTTTGTAAATCGGTTAATACCGAGAGCCAGAAATTTGCCCCCTCGCTTTGTGACACATACATACCTAAGAGAGCTTTATAGCCATGACGGTCTATTCCAATAATATTATAGACTGCATGAGAAATCATTCGATGATCCTCTTTTACTTTATAATGCATTGCGTCCAGCCAGACAATGGTATACAGATCGTCCAGTGGGCGCGATTGCCATTCCTTCACCTCAGGAATAATCTTGTCTGTAATGGCTGATAAGGTGGCGTGGCTGATATCAGTATCGTACATATCCTTGATATGTTTGGAGATATCCCTTAGGCTCATGCCTAAACCATACATGCCGATAATCTTTGATTCCAGGCTCTCAGCAAGGATAGTTTCCCGCTTACGGATGATCTCTGGCTCAAAGGTTGCGCTGCGATCCCTTGGGGTATCGATTGAAATAGTTCCTGAGGATGTTCTGACTTCTTTGCTAGTTTTACCGTTCTTTCGATTACCAGAAAGGCGTTCATCAGCATCCAGATGGCTATCTAATTCAGCTTCCAAAGCCGAATCCAGAAAGCTTTTGAGTAAAGGGGCGAATGCTCCATCCTTACCATACAGTGATTTGCCCGAACGCAATTGCTCTAGGGCTTTTTGCTTCATTTGCTCATATTCGAGCTGCTCATCTTTTTTCATATTATAAACTGTGTCTCTAAGTTAATAAATAACTATCTGACACAGTTTATTTTACACTCTCAAATAATATATAAATTTGAATTCTCGCCTCCTAAACCGGTTCGAAAAAAGGGAGGGTTACAGATCCAATTGTTGACTTTGGACCTCTTTCATCATTAATGTTGAAATCAGGCATTGGCTCATCCCCAATTAGTATCGAATCTCTTTTTAATATCTTCAACGCATAGACCGGGTCAAGAGGTCGGCGTTCATAGTTTGAAATAGAGTCTATTGCGAGTGGTTTGAGCGAAAATTCCTTACTTTTTATTATAGCAGACTTTGATAGAAAGGCAGCAATAAGGTCTCCTTCTTTGTTTCCAAAAACATTTGAAAAGAAAAGTGCATTTATAACCTCAAAATCGCCATCTTGAAACTCCTCATCTACAGCTTCTGGCACAGAAATTTTCTCGTATTACATTTGCATTTTAAAAAATTGAGCAATAATGAGAAGATCGCATTCAGTTATATGTTCATCCATCTGTATGCATTCCATTGCAGGAGGTGTTTTTGGTAATCCAAATACTGGCACCGGTAATCTAATAGATAAGTTTTTCCCATTTTTAGTCTGTAATGGCTTTGGATCAAGTTGCTACAAGATACACTAAAAGTATTAATACGATTCTTCAGCTTTATGCATCGGTGTTTAAAAGAGGTTGCTTCTTTGAGCTGAACAATAGTTTAATGCTCAACTTCGCATTCAATATGAAGCTGTTCTTGCTCATCTACAGGCTATTTATTTGGCTGTAGATGAGCAAGAACACATATATGAAAAGGGTTAAAAAAATATCCACTGTTATTAAGAGGTGGTTAGATAATTGGACTAACACTTCTACATATTTTAAGTATTATGCAGAAATAAGAAAGGACATTTACACAAGTAATACAATAGGTGGAATCATTGACAAATAAGCAAAAAATTAATACCAAGGTTGCCTAAGTATCAGATCCGTCAATGCTAAAGTTCGCATACTTAGCCTACAGAGACTTCTCTAAAAAATGGACAATGGCAATGTGGAACAGGAGTGTATATCTCATCAATATGAGTGGCCCGTTATAGACCGATTAATCACTGCTAAAAACTCGTTTACTTAGCCTTCAAAGACTTTTTCTAAAAAGTGGACAATGCCAATTTGGAACTTGATCTTGACAATTCCGCAGCTCCATATTATTATTGGTGATAGATTAAAAGCCTTCGACCATTTCTTACTAGGAGGAGGCTGATCGCCTACTCCTAGTAAGAAATGGTGTTGACAGTTCACTTTACACTCCCAAACGACCGTTCACATTATTGCCCTACGTAATTCATTTTACAGTATCTCATCATTTGCGAAATATGTTTTCAAAGCATTTACAAATTCTGAAAATGGTTTTCCATCTCTCCAGATAGGTCTATTCACATAAACACTTTCTGTTTTATTATCAAGATTCACTTTAATATCCTCAGACAAAGTCAAACTTGTAAGGCCACTGTCCCAATTTTTTATTTTGTCACCAATCTGATAACCTATATCAGTAACAAAATTTGAATTGCTAGTAAAATACTCTTCATCAATGTTAGTTTCATCATCGGGTCTTGTTAATACACACAACGCATAATGCTCTTTCTCTAACACAGCTGTTCTTCCCTGAAGGATTGACATTCTTACATTCTCTTTTCCTCTAATTACATTCTTAATTTCAATAGAATAACCTTTAGTTTTCAAAATGATTTCAAAGTCTTTTCCCAAATCTGGATTAAACAATTCCATCTCCATATCTATATTTTGAAAAACTTTTTTGAATGCATCTTCAGCAGTTCTACCTATTTTTTGCCATCTTATTCTTTGATTCCTTATAACTATCATTTCTTGCGCTTTTGAAATAAGGGCTTCAGGTCCTAACTCGTTCGCAACTGCTTCAAGCCTCTGCATATGTTCAACTGATAGATTGATTTCAGCAAGTTTAGAAATATCTTCAATAGATTTCCCAGAATCCTTGAGTGCTTTAATGTGCGTGCTAAATCCTTCTCCGAGAGAGATAACATATAAAACATCCCTTTTTGCAGCGAATGTTTTTAGATAACTCGAGGCGTCAGAATGCTTATCAAACCAGGAATTAACTGTATTAAAAACATCGTGGAATTTACCACCGACTGCGACTTTAGCCGAAATTTCATTATCTTCAAAAAGCTTATCGATATGCTTTGTAATAAAATTAACGTCTGTAGTTCTAAAATCAGCAACTTGTATCTCATTTGCAATTAAAAACTCTTTTGGATTGTAGTTACAGTGATCTTGTACTATAGTCTTTAAATCCTCATCAAAATATCTTGGATTGTCTTCTTTATACAACAACTCTTCATATGCTTTAAAAACTCCGTTCCATTTACTCGGTTCCTGACCATCCTGAATAACCATCTTAGTATTTTGAGTGGGGACTACCTTGTATTTTGTTAAAAAAAGCTTAATATCATCTCTCGATGAATTTAAGTAGTTTAAGAACCTATTAAGCCAATAGTAGGCAGCTTTTAAATCCTCTTCAAAATAAACTTTAGCAAACTGCGTCATAGTAATCTCATTTTGTACTAAGTAGCAGAAATACTTTGCTGTCCACAATTCTGCAGGATACTGGTAATTATCATAATCAATCGCTATGTATTTCTTATCGCCAAAACTATTTGGCAATAACTCTTTAATCAAATTTAACCACTCCTCTCTTTTGTGCGCCCTATCGGTCTTGAACAAAGTATTAATGTGAAGAATTGCTAAAATTTGTTCAACTGATGCTGTTTCTACAGGTATTTTGCTAATAACTTCGTTGTTTAGAGACTTATAAAAATTTTCTAAATCGAATGGCGCAATCCCAGGAACATCAATTCCTAATGCTCTATTTAAAAATTCTAAATCTAAGTCTCTGCCTAACCTATGTGAAACAAACTTCATTTCATCATCAATAGTTGGATATAATCTAACCTCACCTCTTACTTTTAGTTCATTCTTTTCATTTGGATAAATAGGGAATGTTTCACCCAATGTGGAGTTGATAGATTGCAGATATTGATAGACAATCTTTAGACTTTCATAAGGAAATCCATTTTCTGTTATTATCAAAGTAGGCAAATTGCTCAGCAGCTGTTCAAGAGAAATCGAGATATTTTCAGGCCAGTTCTCAATTTCTTGATTGATAACTTTATCTAGAAAAGAATAACATTTATTGTTTGGAATTTGGTCAGGTAACAATCCGATTAATACTTCGTAAAATGAATCTCCACTAGCTTCAGTTAACAATGGAAACTTACTTTCACCAATTCTAATTAATTTTTTAGAGACTGTTTGTACCAACTCTTTTGTCGTCAGAAAATCTCTGATTGGTTTCTGTATGTTTTTGAGATACCAATCCTCACCTGTGTAATTCTTTGATTCAATAGGCAGGCCAGATAAGGTCAAATAATACAAATTATCGACTTTCGCGTTTACAAGTAAATCCAAAAACAAAAGATACTCCTTCCTGAACTCTAACATACAAATTCTATTAGCATCAGGTGTAAATTCCTTTTCTGACTCTGTTTCTCTTTTAGTTACAACACCATCTCTCGGTTCTGTAGGCCTGAAATCATTGTGTTGAATAAATACCGGCAGGTTGAAGTTTTCTGTACCAATTAAGGGAAACTCTCTGAATAGCACCGCTCTATTTTCCAAACTTTTTAACAAATAACCATCCATGGTTTCAGCTACAGGAATTCCAAAAATAAGATTATCGGTTTCGCTATAAAGTATACCATCGTTATTACCGGAACTAACATATTTTAAGCCCGATACCTTTGAAATGCCAGGCTCAATTCGATATAGATTAGAAGTGCTATTTCTAATTATTTTGATGGATTTTATTTTCTTTCTTATGATGTCTCCTCCATTAACCAATAAAGTAAATACAACGTTCTTTTCAAGTTCATCTAATCCCTTTTCGGCATATTTTCTACCAGATTCACTTAATTCATAAACAAAAGAATGAGTATAACTATCGAATATCTCCGGAGGCAAATCACCTATTTTATTGATCTCATCAAAAGTTGTTTTGATGGATCTTTTCATTTTTATTAAAGCTTCTCTTTCTTCCAATGTTGCGGAAGTTCTATCAACTGCTATCTGAAATTTTCTTTCTCCAACAGTATTTCGATGGATGCCTGAGATATTGAGTACCTTACTAAGAATATGAGTCGTAACAAAACCGGTTCCATACTTTCCTGTTGTACCGTCATCGCCACCAAGTGATTTTGTAGATTTCTTATGTAAGATTGCGATTAAATGCTTGGTTTCAAATGGCGCGCCATTGTGGCTGATAGTAATTTTATCATTTTCAAGCATAAAAGTTATATCTACACCTAATCCTTCATCAGTATCTTTTGCATTTTGCAGGAACTCCCATACCCACCTTGTTTTTTGTAATTCATCTCTATTTGTTAAACTATTTACATCGTGAATAATATCACGGGCTTCACTGTCAACTCGTAGTTTTTCGCGTTCTTCTTCAGCTTCTGTCATCATGTCAATTTCAAAATATTTTTGAATTAAATACTATTTATTACTATAACTTATTGGTTGATATCTAGGAATGCCCAGTGACTTCGAAAAAGCTCCTATTACTAAATATCGTTTAATATTACAGGAATGGGAATTTAATTTTCGGCATAGCAAAGACTGTGTTTTCTCAATATTATTTAAAAAATTGAGCTATCTATATAGGTATTTTTTTTGAATAATTATACCAGATTTGTTCCTATCTAGTGATCATAATGCACAAATTATGTCTTATCAAAAACCTATTCAGCAGGCTCCACGACTTCCATCTGTAAGATATTTTTCTTCGGATAATTGAACGCAATCGAAGTAATGACCGGAATTACAAAAACAGCCACCGTGAAAATTGAAACAAACAAATGCGTCTGCTCTCCTTCTATCGCATGAGAAACCGCTGATTCAGGATAGAAATGAGTAAACAATGATGAAGTCAGTTTAATCCCCAATACTCCTATCACCACAAACGCAACTGTCTCCAAAAAGCTAAACTTCTCCATCAGCTTCACGAAAGCCTGGGCTACAAAACGCATCGCAAGAATTCCTATAAATACCCCGATGTAAATCAGCCAGATGTTATCTGTAAATGCTACCGCAGCAAATACATTATCTATAGAAAAAGCCAAGTCCATCACTTCCACCAATGCAACGGTCGCCCAAAATGTGCCTACCAATCCTACGGTTGACTTATATATCCAACTTTTACTTTTATCTACCTCCTCTTCTTCGCCTTCGGCATTTTTATTCTTCTTCAAAAAATAGTCTATAGCCAGGTAAAGCAAATACAATCCACCTAAAGGCTTCAACCACCATATTTGAACCAACCAAGCGGCAAGGAATAAACATATCCCACGAAACACATAGGCTCCTATAATGCCATACTTCAAAGCTTTGTCTCTTTGATCTTTAGGCAGATCCATCACCATGGTCGCCAAAACCGCAGCGTTATCTACAGAAAGCAAGCTTTCTATCACCACCAGGTTCAACACTACGAGTAGTCCGGCCTGGATGTCATCTCCTAAAATAGTGTGTAAAAAATCCATCATATCCTATAATTTTAAGGTGTTATTTATTGTCTGTTCAGGTTATATCTTTCTTAAAACCGTCCTCAATACGGAGAGCATAAAAAGGATAAAAAAGGCAATCAGTACCGGAGCAAAAACTTCAAACCAGCCCATGCTGCCGGTAATGATTTTGATCAGAAAGAGGATCACACTGAACAGTATTCCCAGTGAGATTACAGCTTTTTTAAAACCTGTTTGATGAGCCGTAGTTTTCTTAGTTCTTCTCTTCGCCACGATGCGTATTTCTTTAAAAATTTATGGAAACGTAATTTCAACTCTTCTGTTCTTTTTTCTACCGGCATTGGTATCATTTAATGCGATTGGATTTTCTATTCCTTTCCCTGTTGCTACTACCCTATTTTGGGCAATACTTTTTGACACTAGGTATTGTTTAAAAGCATCGGCCCTCGCCTGCGAAATGGTTTGGTTAATAGCTAATGACCCATCGCTACTGGCATATCCATTTACCTGGATGGATGATGCTGGATTTTTACTCAGGTAAGACGTGATTTGTTTGATCAATGATTGATCTATGCGACTAAATGAAGCAGAACCCTGTGCAAAGGTTGCAGGAATTTTATTGTTTAATCGCTTAATAACTGCAGCGGCATTGCTAGATACTGCTTCTGGTTGTGCGGGAGCTGTTTCAGCACTTTCGGTAACGGAGGTTGCTATTTTTGGCTCAGTGGTTGCAGAAGGACTTTCGGGTCTGGGTTTGGTACTGGCAATGCCAGCGCCTAGTTTGGCCTGTGCTTCAGCTATAGTAGAAGAAGTATCTTTCACAGCTAATTCCTGTGGTGCACCACCAGATTCACTGACCTTTGCTGAGCGGGTTGAATAATACCAGATTCCACCACCAATTATTAAGATACCTGTCAGCGCGACAATCCAGTTTTTTGAACCGGATGAATTTGCTGGTACTGTTGTTCCTGCAGCCTCTCCTTTGGTTAAATCAAATTTAGAATTGCCTGGTGTTTTGTTGGATGTTTCTTTAGCAGATCCATCGTTTTTGTTTAAATCGAATGCCATTATTTCTATCAGATTAGGTATACATATCTACTAATGTTTGCAGGCTGCCGGTATGTGCTCTGCCCATAGCTTCGAATTCCCAGGTGTCACCAACGCGGAACAAACGACCGAATTCTACAGCATCTTCGTTAGTGTATTGGTCTCTCAGATCATAGCGCATAATTTCTTCACCATTGCTTTCATCAACGATTCGGATATAACAGTCATTCACTTGCCCAAAGTTCAGGTCTAGTGTTCTGCGGTCTTTTTTGTTATCATGAGGGTATTTACAGATGGTGCAGCAGATAATGATCTGTTCAATCTTGTGACTAACTTTAGAGAGGTCGATAAACATATCTTCATCATCGTCGCCATCGCTCCTTTTCCCATCGGGATCATCAATGGCGCCAAGGATTGCACCATCTTCGGTAAGGGGTCTGAATAAACCTTTCTCTATTTGATCTTCGATCTGGTTACCCATACGTAGCTGACCATAAAATGTAAAGTAGGAATCTGAGGGGATCTTGAAGTTACTGCCTATGGAGAAGGCGGACACGTCCAAATCAAACTCCGGTCCTCCGGGTTCATCGTTAGGATCCCATCCCATGCCTATTTTCACAACTGAAAGTCCGGGCGCTGCCTTGGACAGGGAGAACCGATCTCCCTTGCTTAAATTAAAACTGCTCATATGTTTCTTATTGATATAATTCTATTAGTGTATATAATCCGCCTGAAAAAGCCTGACCCAGCGCTTCTACATTCCATTCGCCTCCATTTCTGGAAATAGCAGCAATGATCAGGGAGTCTTCAGTAGTAAAGTTTTCCTGCAGCTTGTACTGGCACAGCACGGAATTGTCTACCGCATTTCTGATATTGATATAAGAATTCTGCACATGACCGAAATGATGGCCTCTTTCTTCGCATTGATCTATGGTGACCGCAAAATAGAGGAACTCAACCCTGGAATCTATTTTACCGAGGTTGATATGGATCACTTCATCATCGCCCTCACCTTCGCCACCCCTGCTATCGCCGGGATAATGGGCAGAGCCATCCGGACTTGTTTCATTGTTATAGAAGATGAAGTACTCATCTGCTACCAATTTACCATCTGCACCCAACATGAATAGGGACAGGTCCAGATCTACCGGATGGCCGTTTACGGTGGCAGGATCCCAACCTAAACCGGCTATAATTTTATTTAGCCCTGGTTGTTCTTTGGTAATTGATACTGGTTTTCTTTTTTCTACTTGTATAGCCATAATATTTTTATATTAAATTGATCTCCGGTCACTATCCTTTTTTAGGAGGGATAGGCGGAAGTTTTACTGGATTCACTTTTGTGGGAACAGGAGGTTTAACTTCTGGTAACCTGGGCGTAATGATTGGCGGCGGCGTAGCGGCACTGGCAACCTTTTTTGGTGGCAAAGGAGGTGGCAGTTTGGGTATTGGTAGTGCAGGTCTTGCAGGTGGTTGTGCAGGAGCTTGCGACTTAGCCTGAACCGGCGCCTTTGCGGGTGCTGCGTAGTTAGCGGCAGAGATTCCTGCGAAAACGGCTTTCATGGTGTCGCTAACATCTGCTGATTGCACTTCTTTTACATGCTGGTATTTCTTAAGGAGTTTACCGGAGAAATAGGAAGTACTGATGGCCGCTGTGCCTAAAAGAATAACTACATTTTCTGTAACAATACCGGCAGATTTTAACAGGTCATCTATCGCAGCATAAATCATGCTGTCGTTAGAGTAATATTGCAGCCTGTCATTGAGGTTATTGGCGTTGACCTTAAACCAGTATGCATTACCATCAGACAGCTCTGCATCTCCTTTGATAATAGGGCTTGTACTTTCGAGCAGACTGGCACAAAATGGGAGCAAAACAGCAATCTCTGTATCCTTATCGATTGATAAATAGGAATTCTGGAGAATGATGTATTCTACAATCATATCGGCCAGAATCCTTACTCTCGGGTCTGCACCCTGACCTTCGAGTTTGAAAGTCCCTATCGCTTCAGCGTTGATGTCTTTGTACAATTTTGCATAGAGCACATCATCAACTCCGCTGAGTAACAAAACCGCTTTTTGTGAAGGTAAAGTTCCTTTACCAGCCAGCACGCTAAAGAGCGTCTTGTTATACAATACACGGTCTAAATTGAAATACCCGGCTTCCTGAAACAAGTGTTCTATGAGCGATTTTTCCTGATCTTCTATATCTGTATCAAACAAAAAACGTAATGGGAAATGCTGCCGGTAGGATTCTATAGACTCCGCTTTATATAAAACCGTGTTCAGGAAATGTGATAGGTATTGTTCTATGCCATAGTAGAACAGTTGCTTTACCGGTTTTTTGTTCCCGTAAATGGTGAAATGTTTGCTTGGGTCTTTGATGATTTCAAAGTAATTCCCGTAGCTATTAGGATCATGTCTGTTAAAGCGTTCTCTTGCTGCACTACCAAAAATAAAGTCGTTACCGTTCACATAGAAGTACAGGGGAATCTCATTTGATTCCTTGATACTTAATGGCGCATAGGGATTACTTTCTGATTGATACCAGAAAGTAACCATACGTTTGGATATTTTTGCTAATACACAGAATCTCATGGCGTTTATTGTTTTTGGATTCCTTTAAGCAGATGTTTTTCAAAGAATTTCATCCCTTCTAAAATGATGATTGGCGCTACATAGTCGAACTCCTTCTGATCGTCGTGCTTGCGCTTTTGTGCTTTGATAAAACCGGGTTCTCCTTTGATATAATTTTCGATATTCATATCCTGGAAGCCGGCCATAAAATCTGCATTATTCATTTTTAAGCCGAACATACTGGAGGATACTTTATAGAACAGATCTGCGAAGTCCATAAATCTCGGACAATGGGCTTTGCCATCTGGCGGCAGACAAATAAAATGGTTACCAATGTGTTCCAACATCTCTGGAGTGATCGAATTGGTGGATTCCAGGTATTTGAACTCTCCTGCAGGCGTAACCACACAGAAATTATCTTCCCCGAGTATCTCTATAGCCTGTTTATTGGTAGGCACAAGGATACTGGTGATATGGGTAGGAATTGCGAGACCTTTGGATACCTCATACTTGACATCGGCATTGTCTGTTCCGCGCTGTGAGTTGATATCGATAATTTTTAAAGGACTGGTATGAATTGGCGTAATGGTCTGTCTTGCGACAGCTTCTCCGCCCATTCCCCTGATAAACATCTGGGTATAATAATCGTCGGCTGCTGCCGGGTTAACGGCAGTGAACCAATCAAAAATTCTGGATCCCTTTCCTGCAAAAGCAATCTTAATTTTAGGTGGAATTGCTTTAACTGCTGCCGGGGCATCTTCAGATTTTACGATTTCGGTTCTTAGTTTATAGGCCAGCTGCCCTGCGTAGAACATGATCAGTCCTGTCACATACAAGTTAATGCTCATCATCTCCTTACACTCTGCAGCAATCAGCAGGTAAAAGGTTTCAAAGTCTGAGGCCTCTAACCTGTCTACTACCTGTTCAAAATAATAGGGAGCAGTGTTTTCAGAAAACTTATTGGTACCCTTATTTAATCCCTGGATGGAGATGTTTTTCTTTTCGCACATCCTTAACAGGACGTTCTTAAAGTTGGGCGAATATTTAGTGGCCTGTGCAATTCTTTCTGCTGCAAAACGGATAGAGTTCTGTTTGATCATTGCTTTGCCACCTTCCATCTGGCATAAGGCGGTGATATCAGTAGTACTGCCACCAATGTCAAAACACAATACCAGCTCGCCAGGATTAATGGAATAGCCGCCATTTGGTCGAACTAAATAATTCGCTACCGCACAGGCTTCAGAAAGCGATTCTTCATTACTTAGTTTTTTGAAGTCGAATTTCACCGGACCGGTTTCGGTAGCGATATTGACCGCAGCTACAGCTTTGTTTGTCGTCTCACTGCCCCAGCCACCCGCATTAGCAGGAGCTTTAGTTTCACTTCCCCATCCGGTAGTGGTTTCGGCTGTTCCCCAGCCTGAAGCAGACACAGGTGCTGCCGCAGCGCCACTGCCCCAACTGGTTTCAGCTGCAGGCGTACTCCACGCACTTCCACCAGAAGTATCACCCAGATCTGAAAGATCAGACGGAGGATAAGTTTTTAATTTGACGTTACCCACAATCGGAGAAATCTCTTTCAGTGAATCCCAGATTGCCCGGTATTCACTTAGCAATTCCTTACCCATTGAAGAGGGATAAGACCATTTTAGCGTGTGCGGCTCATGGTTTTCAACAAATAGCTGTGCATAAACGTGCAGTAACAGTGAGCTCAGATAAGCAGTTTTATAACTCTTATCAATAGGTTGGGTAGACCATTTCATATTGTATACTAATTCTGCCCTCCCTACTCTATTGTAGCTCAATATGTATCGGTTGTCTTCTGCAGTTTCTATCGGCAGGTTCTTCTCAAAGCAGGGAAAACCACCTTTAATAGCTTGCGCCATTAATGAATCATTCTGTATGTTATTTTCATTAATTACCCTTCTGGAATCGTGAATGGTAAGCACAGATTTAATGGCATTGGTCAGAATTTCATCGTTCTGAAAAAAGAAAATCTCATCCTCCACAGCCGGACGCTCGTCGTTATTTTTCGCATCGGTAGATAAAAGGGAAACTCTTTTATTGGTCAGTTTCAGGCTTTCACACACCTCATTTTTATGATCGGAAAAATAAGCGATAGACGAGTTGGTACTGCCAAAGTCGACCCCCAGATAGGCTTTGGATAACGATTTCGGAGAATTGAGCATATTGACGGGCAGTGATTGTGTATTTCCTGATCCGTCATACCGTATAATTCCAAAACCACAGTCAATACCTGCATGGGCAAATTTTACGCCTTTAAAAGGCCTGTTGCTTTCATAGATTTCGTATTTGTATTTGTTATCCGCAACCGCATTATTTGAGGTAATATGTAACTGTGCTTTTAAATCCCCGTACTTTTCAGGAATCACCGCTGCTCTTCCATTGCTGGCCAGATACAAGGGCACTCCATTTTCATCTAAAACGATCCGGAAGAAGTCGTCATCAATATTCCCGATAAATGGTGTCGCCTGAAACTTCGCATCATTATGCGGAATCTCTGAATACAGGAAATAACGGTTCCATTGTTTGGAAATGAAATTGGGCCACATCAATATGTCTTTGCCTACAATCGAATCGGAGGTTACTTTGTAGATTACCTCTTTAATAATCTCATTTCCGGTTTCTGTATACAGCTTTAGGTTAACCGTTAAACGTTCGCCATTTTTATCGTTTGGATCGTAGATTGCAGTGATCCGAGATTTTACATTCGAAGCGTCTGAAATACCTACCAGCGCATCCAGTGTAGCGCCGAAAACATTTAAGGCCAGGGGAGTTAGTGGTAAGGTAAAGTAAGCATAGTTATTGGGCTGACCTTTGGTTTCTGCAGCGAGTAACAGGATAGGTTTAGCTTTCAAATAGTTTTTGGTTTCCATACCTTCTCTGCCAAAATCAATCTGTGCGATTTCGGTAGTATCTGGCAGGAGCAAATCTTTGGGATCAAAACTGATCCTTCCGTTTAACGGGTCATTATAGATGATCCCTTCCGAACCGTATAATTCGGTAGAATAGTTAAACAGGATGCTGAAAGGGTAATTGAATAAAGAACCCACTTCCGGGGGCGTCTGGTTATCTAATTTGGGATAACCCTTCTTTTGCTGATAAACCACCATCTCATCCAGCCATCCCTGAAGAGAGGAAGATAGATTACCATATTCTGGTCTGATCAGTTCTTCCAAACCTGCATAATTAGCCCTGAATTTTTCAATATGATGGAGGATATGTTTGGCGTAACCATAGAGTGTAAAAAGCTCCTGCGGATTTAATTCTGATTGTAAGGGATCTATAAACTTACCGTTCTGTACGTTGACGAATGGCAGTTTATCTTTAACATTATAGGCTACAGAGGTGAACAGAAAGCTGTCTGGCGAAGTTCCGCCTACCACACTCCCTTTAAAAGAGATCACATCAATGAAAGGGATTTTATCTGCATTGTTGGCCAGCGACTGATCGCACCACAAAGGCTGGCGCTCAAAGAGCATATTTCCAAAGGCACCTACGGGTTCATATATATTCGCTGTATTGATGAGCGGATTTCCATCGGTATAGGCTAAGTGCACCCGGCTCACCTCTATATCTTTATAGTTTAAAGCGATACAGCTGATAAAACCTTTCCATTCACTAATCAGCGACTTATAAAAGAGCATCAAACCAGCTGCTTCCGCATCTTTATCCTGGATGTTATCCAGCGCTCCTTTAAACAAGTTAGCACGAGCAAATACAGATGGGATACCAGATACAATGGTTCCTATGTTGACAGAAGAGTTGCCTTCTTTGTCAACCGCTATTTCGGGTATTAAAATGTTCTTGGTAAAAACTTCTAATTGAGGGATCTTGTCCCAGGCAAATTCAACTCCATTAGGTTCAGTCTTAGGATGAACTTTTATCGCCAGTGCTTTTATTCTTTTATCTGACATGTTAGTTTATATCGAAGTTTTGTGAAATAGTCAATGCGTTGAAAATGTGAGCGAGGAATTTCTCTTTGGTAGTGTTTACCTTTTGCTCATCCTTCGGACCAGTGTTAATGAGTTTCGCCACAAAGGTGTCGTAACGGTCGCCAAATATTCCGCCCTTAGACCAGTGGTGTTTGTCGTCGAGGAACATTGTTCCTACGTCTAGTTTTTTCAGCTCTGCCTGGTTATCTGGAAAAGCCCGGCTATCAAACAGGAATTTGCCCGGCGCCACAGAGTTCCGCACCTGATACAGCCAGCCCGGGATAAACCTGGCATCTTTAAAACTATAGGCGAACAGCTTGAAGTACTCATTGATATCCTTACATTCCGTGTCTGTAATAGTGCTGTATTGATTCAGCTTTTGGTTTTCACACTGTCTGATAAAGCCTTTGATACCGGCGTCATCGAACGCAGCACCATTCTTGGTTAAGGAGATATGCGCAAGGGAAAAGAGCGCTCCCAGTTTGTTGACAAATATTTCACCCGCTTTATTGTCTTTACCAATAAAATCATCAAAAGAGAAATTGAACGAATTGTCTTTAAATTCAACTGCTTTGTACAGATAATCTGCCTTTGCACTGTCGAAACCAGTAGAACGCGTAAAGAAGTCGTAGGCCGCACAAGCACAAAGCAGCTCCGTAATATGGCATGCGTTCTTTTGCTCACTGCCACCTGTTATGGTTTGGTTGGAAGTATTATTTCCATCTATCTTTTTACTTTCTATCGGCCAGCCGATATGATACAATAACTTATAACACTTTTGTACGGTTGGATCACTTTGATAAAACTGCAGGGCGGCCTGACTATTCAAAGGAAAGAAGGAGGAGTCGGCAATTACGCTATTGGCTTTGGTCGACTTCTGTTGCGCATCTGGTTTATTGAAGGTAAAATACTCCGTCAATAAAGTAGAACCGAATTTAGCCTTAGAAAAATCGATGCTCGCATTTCCATTGGAACGGATCTTCACAAAATCCTGCAATGCTTTAGGAATTACCGGAATCGAAGATGCCCCAGTACCTCCGAAAACAGAACCAAAAATAAACACCCTTGCATTTGCACCCGCTTTTTCAAGCTTGCCCATGAAAGCATCCAGTTCACGTTCCTGAGATTGCACTGCAGATCCTTTCAAAATATTTCTCGCTGCTTCGACTATTCCATGATACATCAGCATAGAACCCAGATGTGTCTGGGCACGGTAACCATGGTCCAAAGCAAATTCCTGTACAGAACTGGTATCCAGGAATAAATCAGACACCAGTTTATTGGCCTTCTGTTGCTCCGGTGTACCCGTGCTGATCTTCGTGATATTTTTATAGTTTTCTCTTCCGGGACCTGAATAGTTTGTCCAGAAACGATGCAGGTTAAGCTTAGCAGAGAAGAAGGTATTTGCATTAGGCGTTCCACCTTCCGCAGTTGTACCCGATGTTTTGATCCGGTTGTATAAGTTAATCAGCTCTTCTACCCTACCCTTATTGCCGTTATTCTGGTCAGTGTCAAGCGTTAACACCTCTATTTCCTGGTTATCAAACATGCCTATGCCACATAAGTGTACAAAAGATTCAAGGCAGCGCATTCCAGTACCGCCTATGGCGATGACAAATAATTTATCCATTAAAATGTATTTAGGAAATTAAAACCAGTGACCGATTTTGCCGTTTGCGAATACTTTACTTAGTATAAAGCCCAGCAGGATGTACAAGACGAAGCCTATGGCCGTTCCCATACTCAATGCACTTACATAATTGTTGACTACCATAATATTTGCATCCGGCTTGAAGATGAAGTAACCTAGCAAGAAAGCCAGGATTGGATTTAAGATAGCCAGGATCCAGAACCAGGTCTTCCGCGATTGCGGATCTTTAGGATTGCTGCCTCCTTCAAACTTGATCGCATTAGCAATGATTGCTGATAAAATTAGAAAGATAAAGGCGGTGATGATGGTGATGATATAAGCTGATGTAGATTGCATGTTCTATTTTTTTGAGGTTAATTATTGTTGTGTTTTGATGTAGTATGAATAGATTACTTTATTGGCTGGTGTAAGTTCCTGTAAGGTATTTTTAACAGACTCATACAAAGCTGTATTTGGTATTTTCTTAGCATTTAGCCATTGGAATTTTGATAATTTCGGATTCGTCAGGTTAGGGATGGCTGTATTCAATACGATATCGGTTTTGACCAATCCATTAGAATTTTGGATGTTTTTGATACTGAACTTAGGGTCAAAGGAAACTCCGAATTCTGCATTCTTATTGTCAGTATTTTTAGTGTTTGTGAATAACGTCTTGTTCAGCACAAAAACTTCATTCAATGCGCTTCCCGCTGCTGGTTGATATACCCATTGCTCCTTCAACTTGCCATCAGTATTGTAACATGAGAGTGCGATTGGATCCGTTTCATTGTCAGCGAACTTAGCTTCCCCATTACTTCCTTTAGTTAATTTAGGCTGGTGTTTTTTGGCCTCGGCGGATTTAGCAAAGTTTTCAAAATCGGTGGTCACATCCGCAACTTTTACATCAAAATCACCATAGGTATAGCTGTCATTATTACTCAGGTCGATATATAACTTTCTAAAAAAATCAGTAAACTGTCCCTGAGCAGCAAACGTAGTATGCAACTGATCTATCGTATTCCAGTCTAATCCCAAAGGATAGAATTCAAAATGATTTCCGTCTTTCAATCCGTTCACATATCCTTCTTTTAAATCCAGCACATTTTTAGCCGCATCAGATTTACCGGATGGATCATAAAATACTCCTCCTGATTTTTCGCCAGCGTATCCGGTGCGCAGTTTGTAAGATTTATTAGACAAATCAAAACGCGTTGTTAACGGTGCCAGCTGAGCCTCCAGTTTGGTGATCATGCTCGAACTATTGGGATTGCCACAGTTGAAAATGGTGAAATACAAGTGTTTCTGCACACCGGCCTCATTATAATCAGCAATAAAAAAATGTATGGTATTTCCTTTTGCCAGCCATTTAGAGAAGGGTATTTTCAAAAATGCGGTATTGGTTACTTCAATGTTCTTTTGCCACTCTTCAAAATCAGTGATGAGGAGTGCATCGTTATTACCTTCGACAATTTTTTCTACGGTACCCTGGATCGGTGCCCATATGTCTGCATACTGAGCAGGATTACTAACCTGCTGACCTAGTTCCGTAGTGTTCGAAATATTTAAAGGGGTTATTTTATTCGCACCCAGTTTGTACACTTCAAATTTTTCAGCTAAAACTGTATTAAAGCAGTTGGTCATCATCCCCTTAATTGCCGGATCTGAGAAAGCTTTGTTAATACCTGAAGAGAAATCGATATACAAAGCAGGATTACCTGTTTTCGAATTTGCACTATTCGGCAAGATGGTATTGTTGTAGGCTTCAATGCGTTTACCCAATTCCTGGTCGTATGGATTGAATTTTACATCTTCGAAGGGTGTTTCTGACACACCACTTGGTTTACTACCAGAACATCCTGTTAGGGCAACCATCAGCATAAGCACGCCAGATACACTGATCGTCTTCAGCTCATTTTTCATTTTCATATGCTATTTCTTATGTATTTTAATAGAGAAATTTGGGGGACATTATTTATTTCACCTTTGTTACTTCCAATCTGGAAATGACTTCTTTTAAAATCGCCGCATGTTTATATAAATCGTCGAGGGAATCCAGTTCATATTTGATCTCCTTTTTATTCTCGTCGAGGATTGCCAGATATTTTTTGGTGTTCAGGTAAAGTCTGCAGATCGTCTTACGGTTATTGTCATCCAGCAGGATAGCGAAATAAGAAAGGGCATCCCTGTAAGTGATTCTTTTCGAATCTGTAGTCTCTCTCAGAATGGATTTCACTATAAAAAATCCTTCAATCTCTTCTTCAGTAGTAATGATGCCAGATTCTTGATCAGATGTCACTACAGTTTCTGCAATCTTCGTTGCTTCGGCAGCATCTTTTTCTTTTTCCTGATTTAAGGCAGATTTAAGACGTTCGTTAATGGCATCACTGATCAGTTGATTGAAAGAGCGTTTGATAATTGGTGCAAATTGCTCTTTGACTTTAGCAGTTATGACTTTTGGAAAAACCTGTTTTGTGAAGAATGTGATAAAACCTTCTGATGGATCTGCAATCTCCTTATGCAACAGCGCCTTTAGCTCATTCAGGTATTTCAGTTCACTCGCCGTGTTAGTGATATTTTCTACATCAAAATACGACTTATGAAATTTCTTCAATTCTAATAGTTCTGCATCTTTAATTTCGGTTAACTTGAATTCAAAGAAAGGAGTGTTGTCCATTTTGTTCTTCTCCATAAGATCAGTATAGAAACGATAAACCAAGCCATTGGTCAGCAGACCAAACTTCGCCTTAGTGGTATGAAAATATCTGAAAAGTTGTGAATTATGAGGGTCGAGATTCTCCAGGTGGTGTTTGCATTCAATCAATATGGTAGGCTCGCCATCTTTCATAATGGCATAATCTACCTTCTCTCCTTTCTTAATTCCTAAATCGGCAATGAATTCCGGATTGACTTCAAATGGGTTGAATACATCGTAACCCATAATCTGAATAAAAGGCATTACCAAAGCATTTTTTGTAGCTTCTTCTGTTTGTATTTGAGGCAACATCTTCTCTACACGAGATCCCAGTTGTGCTATCTGATCTTTAAAATCCATTCAAAATTCTCTTTAATGATTAGCTAATTGTTGTAATTGAAATGTGCCATAAGCCTATTTGCTTTTTTTGCCTTCCCAGGCACAAAGACTCATCTTTTTATTCTTTGCAGTCTGAGCTGAAATTTTGACTATTTTAAACTGGCAATTGCGCAGGCCTTTGCAGGTAGGCGACAAATGGTATTTGTCAGTTTTGTGGTTATTACAGATGTAAACCTCGCCAGGTCCTTTAGAGATGGCGGCATTGAAGAAAATGCTGAGAGATAGTAAAATTGTTATCATATACTTTATTTGTGGTGAGTGATAATTTTTGTGTGAAACTTATACGTTTCTGTTATCAAAAGTATACAGCGGAATGCTGGTAATCTTACGGGAAACCGTAAAGCAGAATATATTTAATGAATCTATTTTTCAGCGATTTAACTTGGAAATAGCATTATTCTCAGGCAGGATCAGGTGTAAGAATAAGCAAACAGGTGTTAGAGAAATGATCACATTTACTAAAGATTGATGATTACCCTTAGCAACAGCATCAGTTGACAAGTAGATTATTTATTGCCTACCTGGTTAGCTAAATATGGTAGGTAAACCTTTGCTTACCTACCAGGAAATAAAAAGATAAATTTTAAAGTCTGAAACTAGTCTGACGTGATAAAATCGCTCAGATAACTACATTCATTGACTGCTTTTTGATAAAATGCCGTTTTTTTGTATTGTTGCATCTCACTGAAGTAGCTATTTTCTCTAAGCCGTTGAGCATATTGCTTTTCACGCTCAACATAGCTATCATAATCGTCCATGAATGACGGATACACATGTTCTTTCTGCTCGCATTTGGCGGCCATAAAAGTACATTTCGCCTTCAATTCCGGATCATGACTAAGCTCACGGGCTTCCAGATAATACTGTTTAGCCTGCGAAGCATTGATATAGTCACGGTCATAATAATAGAGTTGCTTCCGGCCAACGTCATTGATAGACCAGCTGTAAGCGATCAGCCCCCATGAGTTACCATACATAGAGGTGTTATATAAACCATTGGCCAGCTGAAAGCAGGCAGTGCTATTTTTGGGATCCGACCGTAGCTGGCTCTCCAGCTCAGCCATTTTCTGTGCGAAAGTGAGTTTCGTGTAACGTTTGCCGCCAAAATATTTGGGATAGTCGTTAATATCCACCATAAATGGATCGCCCTGGTAGCTTTCGCCTTCGCTGTATACATCCTCTCCATTGTAAGGCTTAGTGATGATTTTCCTGTCTCTGATATGCTGAAACGCAGCTACTGCATTGCTGTAACGGTGCTCACGCAAGGCGATAGTTCCCAGTAGCTCAAATAGATTGTCGGCTTTCACACGTTTCAGGCCATGGCTCAAAAAATCCAGATACTGATCACCACTGACACCATTTTTCCAGTCAATGACTTGCTGAAGCTGGGCGCTGTGTAAATAATTATACCAAAAACCGGGCATTTCCGTAGATTTATACTTGTTGTCGACCGACAAGTCACTGTTCAACATAACAAGGGCTGCCCGGGCAGTATCTCCCTGGCGCAGGTAGGCAGGTGCCAGAACATGGGTGTAGAAGTTGCGCTGGGTAATTGCAAATTGGTTGTTATGATCGGACTTTTCATCGAGCCACTTTAAAGAAGGTAGCAATGCAACTTCATCTATTGCTTTGAGCTGTTTGATGTGCTGGGAAGATAACAGCAGCTTTACGATTTGTTTTTGATCATTGAGTTTTTGGCTGAGTCTCTGCCCATCTGATTTTTGGAGTGCAGCCAGTCCATCATCTGGCTTGTTCTGTATAAAGTATAAATAAGCAGAGGTTAAATCCCCTATTTGCGGTTCAGTATAGCGGCCATCGCTGCTCAGCTTGGTACAAAAGTTACGAAGTTTTTCAATGTGAGCTTCGTACTTCGTTTTTACGCTATCAGGCATAGCTACGAAAAAGCTGCCCTGAGGCAAAGATTTCGGGCCTGCTGCCTGGGGTTGCTGACTAAAATAAAACCATACTACAGCGAGCGCTCCGCTGAAAAGCAATGCCCCAGCCAATACTTTATAAACGGCTTTTCCTTCCTGCTTTTTAAATGCCAGTATGAACAGTATCCCCGCCAGTAGAATCGTTGCTGCAGCTACCCACAAGATCCATTTCTTTGATGCGGAATGAGCTTCCGGGCCCTTCTTGCTCAGCCCGGAGCGGTCACTGTAAAATTGATCGGTGTTATTGTTGAGGGCCGGGGTCAGGTAATATTGCTCTAACTTATTGATTTCCCGCAGCAATAATACGCCCACTAGTGATGATGTTGGCGCATTGTCATACACCTCCTCCAGATTATCGGTTTCAATTTCCGGGTTGGCAAAACCTTTGATGGCATACAGGTTTGCTTTTTCCCTGGGTGTTTGTGCCAGCTTGATCACCTGGTCAAATGGAGCATCAATATAATGGTAATTGCGGTAGGCCTGAAGTCTGCGTTCGGGATATCCTGCAAATACTTTGGAAAACAGGTATGCAGCCTGGATGGTATCACCGAGGCGGCGCTCCTCTCCTGCCTTTAAGGCCAGAGCCCAGCCCTTGATATGGCTTGATGATGATACCGTGGCAATATGCTGGTCAAATATTTTTTTTGCCTCCTCAAAATCACCTGCGTAATGATTTAATTTTTGAGCCTGGTAAAAATACCGCAGCTTCAAAAAACTATCATTCTCTTCCATTGCTGACTGTACCGCTGTCGCCGCTTCATCTTTGAGTCCTGCCGTGTCTACAGGTGCAGGTTCCCAATAGTTATAATTGGACTGACCTAATAGTTCTGCCTCTACAGCAAACTGGTAATATTTTCTGGCATGATCATGCCCTGGTTCTTTGAGGCTGATAAAGAAGCTGTTGCTTGTTAAACTATCTGCTGCTGCCGGATCCTGTTCGAAAAAGTGGAAAGCCCGCTCTTTGCCGGCACTGTCCAAATGGTACATGATCTTTTCTACATCTGCTGGCTTTACGTCCGCTCCTAAGTACTTTGCCCATTCAGCTGAGTTGATGGCGGCTTCACTTGCCGGTTCTTCATCCCCATAAGTAAACTTATAGTCTGTAAAATAAAAAGCGCCGTATTCCTTCTGCCCCTGGATATCGGGATGAAAGAAAGAGGTGTAATAATCGTAGGGATCGGGCTCGTCCGCGCAGGCCATAATGATGGCCACGCTCATCAGGCACAAGCCGGTAATACTAACGAAATACAGCAGCAGTTTTGGCAAGGTCTTCATAGGTGTAGTGTTTAAGCGTTGGTTCGTCGAGGTGAAAATAAATGATTTTTAACGTATCTGATGGTAAATATTGCTGAATGTAGCTGGCAGCAGCAAACAACTGGTCAGCAGACAGTCGCTCCAGCCTGATCTCATCCCCGCGCAATAAACCAAATGCGGGCAGATCTTTTTGCAAGGTGTAAAGGTTGTTGCCCCCTGGTTTAAAAGTTTGGTGATCTGTAAAGTTCCCGGAGCCCAGTCTCTTGGCGATCCCTGCATATTGTTTGTGCCTGAATACCACCGCCCAGCTGAATAAAGGCAGCCCCACATCGAGTGGTACAGGATAATTACCTAAGTTCTTACCTGCATATTTTTCCAGTTCTTCTTGCTCCAGTATTGAATTCTGATCTCCATATTTGCGCAGGTTACCCATATTGTAACACATCAGCATCGCGCGGTCAACCGGTGGTATACCATTTCTTGCCTGATATTTGAGCTGATGCAGGCGGAGCGTAGCAGACAGGATCTTGTTTTTCAGCTTTGGGTTGGATTTGATCCGGCGCAGCAGGTAGAAATAATTATCCCGGGTACTTCGCGTCCAGTCGCAATCGATCTGCAGTTCCTGATAAGATAGCTTCCCGGAAGGTTTGATCCGGCCTTCTACGTAATAAACAATCTTAGCAGCGAGGTCATCCAATTGCCGCGGATTTTGGTTTTTAAGCACATCATTAACAATAAATACAACAGGAATGAGCTGGATGGAATCAGGCAATGCTGATTTGAAGCTGACCGGCGATACAGGCTGAGGCCCATTGTCGCCATAATCCACATCCATTAACCGCACATAAAGTTCCTTACTATGCAGGGCATTCACGTATTTACTTTCCAGCGGATTGTTTTCATAGACTGTTTTCCAGTAATAAAAGCTGGTGCTGACTACCCTGTCTCTGCGACAGGAAACCAGGAAAAACAGGATCAATCCTGTGAGCAATAGGATCAGTTTCGGCATCTTCATACAGTTCAGTGCGGCATATGAGTGATAAATTAAATCTATGCAGAACCATACCTGATTAACAAACCTTGATCGTGATTGTTGGCCAAATGCAAATTATTATCTGGAAATTAAACATCTTGCTGATTCGAATGTTATCCTGTCAGAAACTATGCGACTTTCTTCACTGTATCCTATATGAAAAAAACGATTTGTTTATTCTTTTTGCTGGCAGTTATACTACAAGCCACAGCTCAAACTAAAACGGCGGGAGCACCAACTTTACCAGTGCGGACGGGGCAGCATTCCTTCACCATTCAATGGATTACATTTGAAAAAGGGAACAAACCAGGAACAGTAATGATCCGGAAAATCGGAGATAATGAATATAGTATTGAAGGTGAGCAAAGGGACAAGCTTAAAAACGACTATGTAACGATAAAAGGTACCTTTTTGGCAAAGGGAAGAGAACTCAAGTTCAATGGAAAAATTGTATCACAGGTCTCCTATGTCAATAATGGGAAGCCCTGCGAAAGTACCGGCCTGGTTATTTTTAAAGCTTCCGGAAAACGCAAATACTGGCGCTTACAGCAGATGCTTAATTGTGATGGCAGTTCAACAGATTATATAGACATATTCTTTTGATCAATCTTTTTAACCTGACAACGATCAGCCTCTATTTGATATTTAGCATAGCTTGAAATTCAAATGAATTTGTATACTATAACTTGGTCAAGACCTGCTTCATCAACCTGAACCGTCTTAACCTCTCCTTCCGCCAGGATGAATGTCTGATCATAAATTTGTAAAAACGATATTTCAGCACGTAGGCTTTCTTTTCAGCACTTATTGGGGTCATTGATATTTATAAACTAGAGTTCAGCATGTGTCGCGAACAGATATACAGCAATTGAAATGGAGGATTGTTTCTTTATAGTCAGAAAGAAAACAACCCTCACATTTCTGAGCGCTAAAATTAGCTTGATCTTAAATGAGGATTTCTATCAGCGGTTAACTGGTATGACAAAAATTCGAACAGGTTTTACAGCCATTAGAATTTATATATATTGTTTTTGCCTCAGCTATAGCAGAGATACACATCGAGAATTCTCCCAGATACAACCTGTGATCCGGATGAGGCAAATAAGTACAGTCTTCACTGTGGACTTCATGATCACCCGTATTTGTCTGGGCATTTTTATTTACGTAGTACTTCTTCATAACGGTTGTGGTTGTTACGGCAAAAGTATCCATGTAAACAGACCCTTTATTACGGGATCCCGTAATCAGATCAGATAATTTTTTTATCCTTACAGTAAGCAACCAACTGCTCGTTACTGGAGATATTTAATGAGGTCTTGATAGAGCTGAGTCGTTTTTCAACGCTGCTTAAGCCTGCAGGTTTGATATTATTTTCCTGTAAATAGGCAGGGATATTTTTTTGCGGCGTTCCGTTACAGAGCAGTTTGATGATCTGGATATCGTAAGTCTTAAAGTCGTAAGAGTTTTCTACTCTTTTCTTGCGCATCAAATCTGCGGAGCGGTATTTCTTATTGTTCGCAACAGCATCTACGGCACGTCTGAGATCTTCTGCATCATAACGCGCTTTACGAACATAGCCATCAATATCTAAGTCAGTGAACAGCTGGTCTACAATATTCAGGTTACTTTCAACAGAAAAAACAATCACCTTAACACTTGGCTGTAGCAGTTTAACTGCTTTGATCAATTCCCTTCCCCCCTTTATTTGTTGGATATTCTTGTCTTCGTCAAATGATAAGTCGGTAATCAATAAATCAAAAGGCTGTCCTTTGGAAAGGGCTATTTGAAAAAGCTCCAGTGCTTCATCACAGTAAGTCCTGAATTCTTTCTGGCTAACACCTACATCATCAAGCGTTTTACGCAAAGAAATATTAGCGTGTTCCCAGTCTTCTGCTATCAATACTTTTTTAAACATCATTCAGTATATTTTAATGAATAGGGAATGATATGTTGATTTCAAGTCCCTTGGTTACGGTACGATCAAAAGTAATAGTACCCCGAATACTTTTAATACGGTTTTCCGTATTTGTCAGACCATTTTTCTTGGCACTGCCGTTCAGGCCCACCCCATTGTCTGCATACAGAATATTTATGCAATGATCTACCTTTTCAAATTTCAACACCACAGAGTCTGCCTTGCTGTGTTTTTTCATATTGGTCATCAGCTCCTGCAACACGTCAAAAACTTCAATCTTGCACTTACCTTCAACTTTTTCCCATAATTCTTCTTCGTTGCTAACGATCAGGATTTCAGTTGCTGATGAAGAATAAGATTGCAGCATTTCGGACAGTTGTTCTGCATAGTGCTCGTCGGGATTTAAGTCTTTTTCGTAAGAGATATCGCGCGATACGTTATAAAGGTCTTCCAACTTGTCCAATAATTCTTCCTTATCAAAAACGGGTCTGTTCTCTACCTCAGACATCACATGGTAAACCTTATTGGCAACCCTGTCGTGAATTTTCTTCACGTACTTAAGTTCGGTATTTTTGACTTCCAGCTCCTTTTCCTGCTGCAGGATCTTTTTTCTCTTCCTATACCATAGATAACTTAAGATGAACAGGAGTACCAGTACACCTAAGGCAAACGACTGCAGGACTATCCTGTTTCTCTTCTGAATGTTTTCTGTCTGCGCTTTGAGGAAATCTGCCTTATGTTTTTCCGTTTCGTAGCGTATCAGTGCAAATTGGTTCTTGGCAGCACTGCGGGCGGTCTGCAGGCTATCACTGAGATGATAAAAACTATCAAAATATACTTTAGATTCTTTAGGCGGACTCAGTTGTACCAACATCTGAAGTGCAGCCAGCCGGTCATCGGCACTGTTAATTGCCTTAGCCACCTGATATCTCTTATCCGCATAGGATAAGGCCACATCCAGCTTTTTTGTTGCATAATATTCAGCCAGGTGAGTATAACTTGAATTTTGCCCCCATAGATCCTTTTCTTGCTGCCGAATCCGCAACGCCTTTAAATAATCAGATACGGGGTTATATTGAGGATCCTGAAGCCATTTCGTATAGGCCTGATTGGTGAGCATCCTTGCGAAGTCTTTCCTGGCAAGACCGGGCACTTTCAGGATTTCCTCGTATATTTTTAAAGCGGCTTTATAGTCTTTTAGCTTCTGGTAAGTAAGTGCTTTATTGTTGAGCAGAATCCGGGTTTCCGACGAATCCGGAGATAGGGAAATCGCTGAATCGTAAAATTCCAGCGCTTGCTGAAACACATCCAGTTTATGCGTCACCATTGCCAGGTTGTTTAGATTGGAGCTGATATATACATGCTGTCTTTTTTGCGATGAATCAAAAAAGGGTATTGCCTGCAATGAAATCTCCTGTGCACCAAAATAATCTCCCTTATCATTAGAGATGATGCCCATGTTCACTAAACATTTGCCTGCACCAAGGCTATCCTTTTGCTGCAGGAACAAGTCTTTGGCTTTGTTAAAATAAAGAAATGCGCTGTCTGACTTACCTTTATCAAGGTATTCGTAAGCTACATCAAAGAATTCGTTTTGTTCCTTTTTTTCCTTCTTGATTGTTTTAGTACAGGAGAAAAGCAGGAACAGTACAAATGAGAATAGAACGTGATTTTTCAAGCGCTTAATTTTCACCAAATTAATGAATAATTTTAGCGTTAATTTTATTTATTTGACACTTTTTATTATAAACTAATTGTTTCAACAAAATAATGGTAGAAAAAGAAAAACAGGGCGGTTCTGCCGCCCTGTGATTTTTATATAACTTTTCTTTGAATTGTACTAGTTATTTTTTGGTGGAGGGATGTGTCCGTGGTCTCCGCCTGTATCACCACCGTCATCCTGAGTAGACATAGGAGGTCCATCATTGGTATTTGTATTGTTAGAATCAGATGGACATCCAAGTCCAAGAAGCATAGCGATTATTAATTGAAAGAACATCATTCAAAAATTTAGAATTGAAATACGATGTAGTTCCCCACGACCATTCGTGGGGGCTGCTACGGTTGTAAATCAGAAGGCCTTCTGAAATTTTTGGGAAGTATGAGAGTCGAACGCGGGAGCTGATAACTGCTTCCCAAACCGGTCATGAACTACCGCGCCTTTCTCTCTTTATGAAATCTGTTTTGTACATTTAAACCCTGATAGCGAATCAAAGTCTGAACTGATTTCTTATGCAAACATAGGGGGATGTAATTGATTAATTATCAGCGGATTCCGAAGATTCCATTAATTCCATTGGAATTCCATCGATTCCAAAAGAATTCCAATAGTTCCATTTAACGACTAGCTCTCCACAGATTTGAAAAGTTTTGAAACGTATAAAGAAGAAGTAATTCTTGATTATAAAGCGAAAAAAGAAAAGGGATTATTACCTTTTAATTTGCAGAATCCTACCCCTGCAAAAATCAAAAGAGAGTGTATTGATATATTTCCAACGAGGCATTTAAAAGCCCATGAGTTTACCTTTCCAGCACTTTTTGGAGACAAGGATAATGCGGCAGATTATCTGAGTGCATTTGAGAATTCTGATCCTGATATCTTTAGGCCATTGAATACTTTTTTGCGCAGAGATACGAAAGTTGGTACCAACGACAGGAATGTTTATTTGCTGGCATGGTTAATAGGATTTGAGTCAGAAACTTCAGATGGAACATTAGTACGAGACCAGGGAAAACCTCCCGGCACTACTCCACCTCCATTCGACTTCAAAAGACTCATTTTGCCAGTAATAATTGTTATTGGCGTAATTATATTCATAAAAGTTATTTGGCCCAAAGATGAATGTATGTACTGGGACGGGGATCAATATCAAACCATAGCATGCGAACAAAAAGCTGATGGGATAGTTATCGTTAATCTGGATACTTTCAGAAGAGCGCACTTGAAAAGGATTAAAAATCTCGAATCTATTAAGCTCAGAGATATTGGAAAAGTTCACTATTCTACAGTGGGTGGTGTGCCCGAATTTTATACGATGGGCGGCGAGAATCCAGCTGATACGGCTAAAAGGCTATTACCTTTAACCAGAGGCATGTATGAGAAATATATAAACAAGAAATAAAAAAATCACCTCAATCTTACTATACTCACCAAATCTCCCTCACTATTAATCTCCTAATCTCCACATGAATAATATTTGAATTTACTAATAAAAACCTAAATTATACATTGAGAAATGAAATTGAAAAGCACCCTTATTTATCTATTTTACCAAACTTGCAGAGCGATAAACAGACTTGAAATTGTAAACCAGAAAGTAGACATCACCACATATTTGCTGGTGATGGGCATAACATTACCTCTAAGTGCATCTCTGTATTGTAGAGTTTTATTTGAGAATTTAAACAGTGATTATTTTTCCTGCTGTTATTCTGCAGAAGATGCAATTTATATTCTATACGAAAAGGGCACAATCCTTTGGTATGCAATTCTTTTCATAGCAACGCTGCTGATATTGTTACCTTTGATAAAAAAGTCTAAGTTTTTTACTGGCTTTTTTATTGCAGTGCTAATGACAAGTGCGATATTTTTACTAGTAAAAGTGGGCGGATTTGATGATAGAAAGATCTATCTTTATATGATTTTATTGATAATAACCAATCTATTGATCATTTATAACAACAGGAATTTTGTATATGCATATGCTCTCTTGATTGGTTTTTATTTTATTATGGCAGCGAACAGTGATTATAATAGGATATTGGAAAGTAAAAATCATATTTCCTTAAGGCTGAAGAATGGGCATGAGATCTTGAAAAAAGACGATGAAACTATAATATGGGCAACATCGACTTCCAGATTTATTTTGATATATAACAAAACAACTAAACAGCTGATACCCATTGAACGCGATAGCATCCAATACGATAGCTTAAAGTAATTTTCAGCCGGTTTCGATATTATTTGCTGTAAGCCATCGATAAATGCAGTAAATTTCTCAGCAACCAGAAATAAGTCATTGCCAATATCACCTTCATGATACCAATAGTAGATTTTCCCAAAGGACTTTTCTTACAGGGAAGATCAAAATAGGTCTCCAGATACACCATCACATAATGGGAAAAACCTGATTGATATCTGTTCGGGTATACTATAAGTTTTGATGATGTTATTGATCGAATTTTTGCCATCGCCAAATCCAAAAAACCTGCCTACCGGACAAACTGGATCTTCCTTAGTCACTACGGGTGGCAATTCGATCGGGATAATTCCAACTTCGCCGGAGAAATAGCCAAAACCATATTGACTTACAAAATCAAGTACTTCCTTTTCAGGTAAAATCCCCAATGTCTTTTCGACACCGCTAATCATTGATTTCGTAAGTTCAAATTGTCCTTCCTTTTCGGAAGAATAAGCGAAAGCGCCTAATTCTTGAATCTTATTGAGTGTAGCCATTTAGAATTAATCAATACCGTTATAAAGTATCTCTGCATCTTCGTCATCATCATCTTCTTCAGTGTCATAGAGTTTTTGCAGGGCTTCTTCTAAATTAGCTGCAACAAATTCCAGTCTATATTTTTCGAATTCATCTTCAGTGTCAGGAATAATTAATTCATCATCATGAACTTCAAACTTTTGTTCATGATCCCAATAATAAATTTTGGGTTCGCCATTATCAACATTTCTATAATCCAAACACATGAAATCTCCACCCCCGTCACCTGCAAAAGGATAAACATCTTTTGGCAACTTATCCTTTATATCCTCATAATCAGTGAGAATATTATACTCGTCATCCAAATTAAAATTTAATAATTCACCAAATGATTTACCCACTAATAATTCAGTATCAAAAGTGTTTGGAGATGGAGTTCCGTTATTAAATTCCCTGATCAGTTTTAGCAAAGACTCTGGGAACTCTATCCCAAACGACTGCTCTACAGTTGCTATATAATTTTCTTCTTTTAATTTTTTAACAAAATTCCAATTCATATTTTTGTAAATTAACGTATTCCTCCACCCCAGATCGAATTTCCACCAGTATGACCAGTTTGACCATGAACCGTTTTGTCTACTAATTGCATAACTCCTGTCTGTTCATTATGATCCCAAGTAAGTCCTTCTATCCTAGGTTTATTTGCTGCAATATCTTTTAATTGTTGTTCAGTAAAGTTCTTTGCAATTTCTGGATTCTTTGCGATCTGTTTTTGAAGTTGCTTAGTACAATATACAAACTGTTGTTTATCGGCCAACTTTAATTTTGAAGCAGGAAGCTTCAATGTAAACTTAGATTTAAAAGTTGGAAAAACACCAGTAACATTTCTCCCTTCTACTGTAACTGGTTTCCTTTCAAATGGAACACCTGTAACAGGGTGAGTTGTACCTTCCAAGGCTTGATTTCTTGTCTTTAATGACCCATCTGCATTAAAATCACACCCATTATGCACCAGCACTCCATCTTCAGTAACAAAATAATTTTCATTATCCAGTACATCAAAATTGTAAACTATAGCGCTTTTACTAATAAATCCGATGTTCTTGATCCTTACTTTTTCACCGGTAATTTCTTCAAGCTCATCGGTAGCCTTTAACTCCTGTATCTCTTTCCAGTCATCTCCAACAAGGAAACGATGCTCTGGTGTTACTTCAAATATAGTTCCATTTTCCAGCTCTACTACAATCATATTCAATGTAGTACGGCGATGGGTTTCTGTAACAGGTTTCAATTCCCGATCACCGCTTACCCTATTAACGGTCCATAATAAGGTCCCTTCAGTAATATCCTCAATCTGCTGTAATCCATTACTGGTATGAACGAGCGTCCCAGCGGGGAAGCACACCAGCGATGCACCTTTGGCAGCGAAAATCGACAGTATTAACTCCTGGCCACTAGCTAATAATTTATCGGTGATACTTCTCTGGTCGTCTGTCCAGATATCATACTGACCTTTATAGGCACCGAACATACCAAAGCCGCGCATACCCCGGCAAAGCCAGCTCATTTTACCTGTTAAAGATGCAGGATTGAACATTATTCCCATCTCTGTACGGGCAACAGCCATAAATTCCATCCCAGCAGCCTTGATTCCCTGACTGCCCAACGTTCCCGCCATACTGCCCATGCCCCTGCCTGCTAAAAATCCGAAGGCAAAATTGGCAATATGTCCTACATTGTTCATCGAGGTACTCATCATGGCATCCCAAAAAGTTTCTTTAATATCAATCAAGGCACTTTCTGGGGGACAAGAAAGCTGACTCTGACCAACTACTAATCCCTGATTATTATTGATGATCAGATTGGGAGAAGAATTAATCCATACCCTTGACGCTGCATTGGTTTTGCATTTTAGATAACCTGCTCCTATAGCAAATAATAAAGCACCTCCAATAATTGCTGCCATCGCCCACCCTGCAACAGGCACAGCTAGCAGAGCCAGAGCAGCAACCAGTAAACCTGCAATTGCTCCCGCCATAAAAGCCATACTGCCCAGACAAATAAAAACATTGGCTTTCATTGTATCGGCGGTTGTTGCGGCAAGGTTGCCGCTAAAAGTAGCGTCAGTCTGACTTGTTACTTTCATCTGCTTAAACATGGCACCCTTAGGGCATACCAGGTAATGCTTTTCCGTTAACCATTGTAAGTCCTCATCCATAGCCTATATATTTTCAAGATGAAGGTATAAGTCTGATTTGTAATCGTTATTTAGCTGCTCAAATACCTGCATCTCCGCAGCCATCAGAACACCTTCCTGATTATGCTTAAAACTAGCCTTGGTATAATGTTTAATATCAAACTGCTGTTGGCCGGTTACTTTAGATATCATATTAGTATCAAGCTTCCCCTTCTCATCCAGCGTAGCTTCAGCAAAAATAGTATACCCATCTTCAGTCCTTTCTGAAGTAAAAGTCTGGTTAACCGGAATTAGAAAGCCGATACCCATACGGTCACGACTCAAATTTTGTTGGTGATATTCTACTCCATCTGCATTAGCCTCATAAGCGTAAAGGAACAAATGCATGAAATGTGTGTTAGAAAGATTTTCTAATAGCTCTACAGGATTTGAAAGCTCTCGGTCCTTATGCCGGATTACTTCAAAGGCAGCAATGGGATTTGTTTGCATGAGTTCTTTCTTCAACTTGTCCCATTTCGCCTTTATCTCGGGCATGTTTAACAAGCCTTTGATTTCACCACTGCTGTTTACGCACAGATGCTGCCTGTTATAAATATAAGCCAGTTTATTTACATATTCTATCAGCTGGAATGTATTCGGATCATAATATTCGGTCAGTTTTACTTCCTCTTCCTCAATTATATATTCCTGCAATTCAGGCTTGATCGTATTTTGTCCGTAATGGCCCAACACGTAAGTTCCTGTTGTGGAGAAACTGTCCATCATGGTGAGCATCTTCACATTACCTTTTACAGTAAGCGTATATCTATTTTCAGAAAGCTTGGTCATTGTTTAGGAATTGATTTTCACAGGTTTGCCGTCAATGAAGGTCTTGCTGCCGA
Organism: Pedobacter sp. MR2016-24; assembly: GCF_026239655.1. Taxonomy (GTDB): domain Bacteria; phylum Bacteroidota; class Bacteroidia; order Sphingobacteriales; family Sphingobacteriaceae; genus Pedobacter. The sequence continues at coordinate 464,413 of NZ_JAPIVO010000003.1, forward strand.
CTATATTTATTGCTTCACTATTTAGCTTGGCAGATGTCTCACCCACCATAAAGAGTTCATTTTTAGAAGTGATGGAAAGTTTATCCTGAAACTCCAGGCTACCATTTTTGCTTGGTGCGCCATCCCCTGTTAGTTTAAAATCATCTGCTGCCCTGATCTCAATATTTTTAGCCTGGATGATGATCTTGTCATTTTCCTTATCCATGATAATCATCACGTTACCTGTTTGCAGTGTCACGTTGTTATCGCTCGTCACGGTAATTGCATTGGTACCATCTATTGAAATATGATTCAAGCCAGACCTATCTTTGAGTAGCATACCTCCGGCATCGTCCATTGTGAAGGTATGTCCGCTTTTTGAAGTTATGCTTTTATTGTTATTGCTGCTACTGCCTCCGCTACCATTTTTACCGTGAAAAACCGATCCTAAAACAATTGGTCTGGCAATGTTCCCCTCTTCAAATGAAACCAATACCTGATCGCCTATTTCGGGAATAAATACCAGTCCACGATTTTTACTTACACTATCGCTGCTCCCGGCGTCCGGCGTGATCACACGCAGCCATTCGGTCACGTCATTGGTCTGGCAGGCCCATTTAAATTTTACCTTGATCCTGCCACTCCCTTGGGGGTCATCATTATCTACCACATCTGCCAATTGCATATCAGGATTTGGTCGCTCAAAATCATCTGCTGCCAGTCGTTCCGTAGTAGAAACCACCCCTTCGAAGGTATTTTGATAATGCCCACGCTCATCGATAGTATGAGATATTGAGGTGACCAAAAACTGACCTAAGCTTTCTGTATTAAAAGACAAATCTTTTTTAATACTCATGGTGATGTCCACAATGGTACCAATACCTACTTCCGGATTGTCGCCGGTAGCATTCACTTTCAACAGCTTGCTAATATTGGCCTTTTCCTGATTTTCTACATAATTACTGATATCATTGTTATTCTCTACACGAATAGCAGCAGGCTGATTAAATGTTTTACTGAACATCGAATTGGATGCGTTAATGGCATGTACCAAATCTGGTCTGCCGTCCGCATTTCCTGATGTTTCAGCCTGCAGCATTTCATCTTGTTTAGGATTATACGAGAACCGTTTGTTCTTGATTGGTGCTACACCCATGGCATACTGGAGGTTATGGAGATCTCTTCCATAAAACAGGGATACCTCTTTCTGCTGATCCGGTTTACCGAAATTCAGGTTTTCTCCGTCGTAATAAAACCATTCGTAATACTCGCCACTTAAGCGGTTAAGGAAGTCGAAATCACTTTCCCTATACTGAATCACATAATCAATGGAATTCTTCCGCGTCGCATTGCTTATAATCCGAAGATCATTTTGTGGTGTATCATTGGTGGCAAGCATCACAATATCGTCCAGCGTTTTGTCGAGATAAGAGCCTAAATCTGGTCCCCTGTCTATCAAAATATCAAATGTCCATAATTAATTTTCAGCCCATCTCCATGTCGTTTGAAAGTGACACACCATAATAATTCGAAAATTTATGGCGAATTCCTAGCAAGTGAAATGGATATGATTCCAGGTGAAAACATTCAGCCAATGGGTATTTGTTCTGTTACGAATTCAGCATGCAAACCAGAACCTATATATTGGAATAAAACCAACAAAGGAGTGAAAGTAAATGGCTACAAATTACTTTTTGAAGATGCAAATCTACTTTGTAAACAGGGAGGTAAAGTGAGAATAAGCTTTGAAATTCCATATGCTGCATCAGTAACGGGTCTGGGAGCTGGTTATTTGGATCATATTTAAAAGCTACGGATGCAAGGTAAAACACAGCAACAATACAGAATAGAAATAATGGTAGGGAATTGAGCAGAAGATGGACGTTTAATCATATTGAAAATAATGATGCAATAAATTCGGCCGACAAAGCTTCCTTCATTGAAGCTAACAATAACGGTACATTGCAGAGAGAGGTTATTAGGGCAAAACCAGATGGCACAATGAGTTCTGAACTCTGAATACCAATGGCAATAAGGCTACGAGCGGACAGCGTGAATCACTAGCAATAAAGATAGGACGTACCTCCGATTTCATAAATGGTATCCGCTCATCAATACAAAATTCAAAATACGTAAATGCCCTTGCACAATCAAATTTCTATCAAACAATCAGAAACAGTAAATTAGCCAATGCAGCAAACAATAAATTATTCCAGACTAGTCAAGCATTTTCTAGATCTAGCGCCCTAAGGGTGACTGGTAAAGTGGTAGGAAAGGGCTTAATAGTTGTTGGTATAGCAATGGAGGCTGCAAATATTTACAATGCCTATCAGGAAGAAGGGGAATTTGGCGAAAAAACACAGGAAGCTGTTGGCGAAGGAGTTGTGGGTGGACTGCTTGGAGGGGTAATTGGCGGAATCGCAGGTAGCAGTATAGGTGGTGCTATAGCAGATTTATTTTAATTAATACAAACATACGATGGGACTAATGGACAGAATTTTTGGAACAAGCAGTAAAAGCTTAGATACCAAAAAGCAACGTGCGGAATTTAAAAACATTCGACATTTTGAGGCAACGCTAAAGCAAAAAGAAGCAACAAAACAGTTGATACTGACAAGCAATGAAAAACTTGTTCAAGATAAAACTATCGAGCCCTTTAATCATTGGAGTGTAGCAATGATGATTCTTGATATGATTTACATCAATTATTCTATTGGAAATAGTATCTCTGAATGCAATCTCTTGTACAAAGAAGCAGCTAAATGGTATAAATATGGATGGGATAGCAGCGCTGCTTATTCAGACATGCTCGATATGGTATCACTTGGGTATCTGCTAAAAGCTCCGGATTCATATTTCGATGGTGTAGTTGAATATGTAAAGAATACTGATAAGGGGTCTGATGATGAACAATGGCATCCGGATGCAATCCTTTGGTATATCATTGCTGCCAAAAATGGAAATGGCAGTACAACTGAGAGAGTTCGCTGGCCTAAACTTTATCAGCCGCTATTAGATATAACAAAGATGACCAAGAAAGATGCGGAATTGGCAATGCAAAGCTATCTGGACAATTGGTATGCACTCCACAGAAATGATCCCTGGTATGATAATCACAAAAAAGAACTTGTGTATAAAGGTTATTGGAGTTGGGAAGCAGCCGCCATAACTAAAATCATGAAACTGGATGATACCTCGTTTAAAGATCATCCAAACTATCCTTATGATATGGTTCACTGGAATTTCAACGAGTAGCTGATGCTTGCCATAGAAATGAAGGAAATGGATATAGAATTAGGTTAAATGCTGCCTAGGATCAGCTGGAATGCTGATAACAATAACCTCCTCCTCTAACCATTCTTTTACACCTTGCTCCTTTTTTAGTGGTTCCCTGACACTGTGAACTTGATCTGGAAGTCGTGCTGCTTGATTTCACTATCGGTTTCTTATTGTTCGTAGCGGGTGATGAAGAACAAACACCGCAGGTGCCTCCACCAGAATTGCAATGCGCACAGTACTTGCAATTTTTACAAGCATAACAAGTACTGTTTCCGTAACAAGTAGCGATATGCTTGTTTGTTTTCTCTGGCCGCAATTCCGTAGCATGCCCGGTAAAAAGAAGAATGGAAGTGAACACGATGAATAGCAGGTTTTTCATAACAGAGATGCGTCAGGATTAAATCAATAGCCTGATATAGAATCGGATATCAGCATGATCAAATATATCATTTTATATCAAATGATAAATGTATTGTACCTTAATTTGCATCATTACATAAAGATGCCATCATTAATGCTTATCAAATTCGTGTATGCTATCTGAAAATCCCAATTCAGGCTGATTATGGTCAATGTCGGATAGTATGAGTTTTTACGTGGTAGTATCGTTCCACTTTAATCCTCAGCAAATCATATAAAAGAGCAAAGCATAGGATAAATACAGGCGCATAAAAAGAACGGAAACCGATATGATGAAATAGATATGCTCCGGATACGGCACCGGTCATAAAGAAAAATATAATCACTGTATGAAGCTTAATTTTAGATTTAATCACCACACGCTTTTCTTCCTCGGCACCGATCAGCTGTGCCAGCTCAATGCCCAAATCAGTAAATGTGCCGGTGAGATGCGTAGTTCTTACTACAGATCCTGAAACCATGGAAACCAACGCATTCTGGATCCCCATGGCAAAGAGCAAACTTCCTGCAAACAGGCCCTGTGAAGCGAAGCCTCCATCATATTTGCTGCCACAAAGTGCTGAAAAAAGCAGAATAGAGATTTCAATGATGATGGGAATAAAATATGAAAAGCGTCGGTTATTACCTGTTACGGAAAGAATCAGACTGGTCAGAAAAGCGCCCGCAAAAAACAGCAACATCCACAACGCAACAGCTATTGAACTATGCCAATCCTGCAAAGAGATCTTTTCTGCAAATAATGCGGCATGGCCGGTAACATTAGTGGTTAATATGGAAAAGCCAAGAAAACCTTCTGCGTTTACCATGCCGGCTGTTAAACCAAGCAATGTTGCTAATCTAAGATTATGTACGGCACTGCGCCTGGTACCTGAATGTCTTAACATTTTTAGTAATTGTTTCGATGTGATGCTGTAGATCAGTAGCAGAAATACAGCATCCATTCCAACTCCTTTAAACCGCTGATGATGTATTTAAATGAGCGTTATCCAGATTGGTACGGACTCAGCAAAGGTCTGCCTTTATCATGTCATCAGAAATGATCTTCATCATTATATGGGCTGATAGAAGTCACGTGTAAATATTTGATTATGAATAACTTTAGCTATGAAGAAAATAGAAGAGGTCAGAAAGGAATTGGAAAGACTAAAAAACATCATGCAGTCTGCACAGGGCATAGACCGGGAGGATTATCCTGAACTTTCGGCTAAAACAGCAGCGCTGGGTTGGGTACTCGAAACGCAGGAGGAAACTGGAGATGTGATCAGTAAAGTCACCTCTATGGGATTTCATAAAATCTTAATCGCAATTGACAGCAATCCAAGCTCGGAAATAGTCGCGCATAACGGTCTGCAACTGGCAAAACAATTCAATTCGGAAATAGCTTTAATCAGTGTAATAGATCCTGAAAGTTATCCTGATGAAGATGAGGCGACGATCAGGGAACGGGAAGACATGATGGAACATAATCTCAACAAAAGTCAGGGGAATGTAATGGAGAAGGTGTTTAAAAATACGCCTTTTAGTAGCTTTGTAGAAGTGGGTACACCTTCCAAAGCAATTCTCCGGGTAGCTGAAGAATGGGGAGCAGACGTTATTGTTATGGGTACGCATGGGAGAAAAGGACTGCCGCATCTTCTGATAGGAAGTGTAGCAGAGGATTTGGTAAGGCACTCAAAAAAAGCGGTAGTCATTATCCCTGTTGTCAATTAAGGAATGTTGGCAGAGCTGCATTCAGGAAGTCTGACGGTCCATCACATACAAATATGCATGACGAGTATCATTAATTCTGGTGATTTATAACCACTTATGAAAATTTAATAGTCCCATCTTTGATACAGCATAGCATTATATGCATATCAAACTATTAAATCTCCTATCATGTACGACATCAACCCATTAAGCGGCGTTAACAAATTAACATACAGAATTGAAAAAGATACAATGGGCGAGGTACAGGTACCCGCAGGCAAATACTGGGGCGCACAGACAGAGCGTTCACGTACTAATTTCGAGATAGGCCCCAAAGCCTCTATGCCGGGAGAGATCATTATTGCATTTGCTTATCTGAAAAAAGCTGCAGCATTTGCCAATACAGACTTTTCCGTTTTGGATGAAACAAAGCGGGACCTGATTGCCCGTGTTTGTGATGAAATCATCAGCGGCGAGCTGGCAGATGAATTTCCATTGGTGATCTGGCAAACAGGTTCAGGTACGCAGTCAAATATGAATCTCAATGAAGTGATTGCTAACCGTGTGCATGTACTGCAGGGCCATCAGCTTGGTGATGGCAAAACCGCGATCCACCCCAATGACGATGTAAACAAATCGCAGTCCTCCAACGACACATTTCCTACAGCGATGCATATTGCTGCGTATCAAATGCTGACGGACGTTACTATTCCCGGAATAGAAGCTTTAAGGGATACGCTAATGGCAAAATCAGTAGAATTTATGCCCATTGTAAAGATTGGTCGTACGCATTTAATGGATGCTACACCGCTTACTCTTGGTCAGGAACTGTCGGGATACGTTTCTCAGCTGGATCATGGATTGAAAGCACTAAGGAATACACTGGATCACCTGTCTGAACTGGCCCTTGGTGGCACAGCAGTGGGTACAGGTATGAATGCGCCAAAAGGATATGATGTTAAGGTAGCGCAATATATAGCGCAGTTTACCGGACTTCCCTTTCGCACGGCCGACAATAAATTTGAGGCTTTAGCTGCACATGATGCTATTGTAGAAAGTCATGGTGCATTGAAACAGATCGCAGTTTCATTGATGAAGATTGCCAATGATATCAGGATGCTGGCCTCAGGCCCCCGTTGTGGTATTGGGGAAATACACCTGCCAGAAAATGAACCGGGATCCTCTATCATGCCTGGAAAAGTCAATCCTACACAAAATGAGGCAGTGACGATGGTTGCAGCCCAGGTAATGGGAAATGATGTAGCCATAAGTGTTGGTGGCTCAAGCGGACAATTCCAGCTGAATGTCTTTAAGCCAGTCATGGCCGCCAACTTCCTGCAGTCGGCCAGGCTGATAGGCGATTCCTGTGCATCGTTTAACAAGCATTGTGCGGCAGGCATTGAACCAAATTATGATGGGATAAAAAAACACCTGGAAGATTCCTTAATGTTGGTGACTGCATTGAATCCCCATATAGGATATGAGAATTCAGCGAAAATTGCAAAGAAGGCATTAAAAGAAAACCTCACACTGCGCGAAGCTGCAATTGGCCTGGGTTTACTCAACAATGAAGATTTCGATTTGTGGGTACGCCCGGAAGAGATGACAGGCTTGTAATTACATTCAGATAAGAACTTGTTTATGCGAATAGCAGGTTCTTATCCCTTTGAAAGGGAAACGTCTATGGCCGAGATGCAACTATCGTGCGGGGAATGTAGTAGTCGGACTCCTGAACAAGCAACGACATGAATCGCTCAGGTTTCGTTTTCTTACAATTTTCCACTTCCTGATCGTTTTACTTTTGAGTATTGAAATTAAACAAATCACTCAAAATTTAAAGATGAAATTACATACAATCTTAGGTGCCAACGGCACCATCGCAACAGAACTTATCCCGGTGTTAAAAGCCCACAATGAAAGCATCCGTGTCATCTCCAGATCTGCAAAAGCACAGGAAGGGGTTGAAGCAGTGCAGGCGGATGTCTTCAATTATGATCAGCTGGAAAAAGCAGTGGCTGGCTCCTCAGTAGTCTACTTACTGATTGGCATTACCTACAATGCTGCACTCTGGAAAAAAGACTGGCCTGTCATCATGGATCATACGATAAGAGCTTGTAAAAAGGCCGGTGCGAAACTGGTGTTTTTTGATGGCGTTTACATGTATGGCAGGGTAAAAGGCGAGATGACGGAAGCAACACCTTACCAGCCTTCGAGTAAAAAGGGTATGGTGAGGGCTGAAGTAGCGAGAATGCTGGAACGTGAAATGGCCAACGGAAGTATTAAGGCTACCATAGCCCGGGCGGTCGACTTCTACGGACCGGGAGTAACGGAAAAAAGTGCAGCAGCAATATTGGTTTTTGAGAATATGAAAAAGGGCAAGCGGGCGCAATGGTTCATTAATGCAGACGTGCCGCGTTCCTATAACTACACTCCTGATGCTGCACAGGCATTGTATATACTGGCAACGGACGATAAAGCGCTGGGTGAAATATGGCACCTGCCTTCAGTACGTCCTGCATTAACGGGCAGGGAATTTGTCAGGCTGGCCGCAAAATACATGCATGCGTCTGATAAAGTAACTGTATTACCTAAATGGATGCTGAAGATGATAGGCTGGTTTAACCCTTTCATGAAAGAAGTATATGAAATGAATTACCAGGATGAGTTTGCTTTCAGATTCAACTCATCCAAATTCGAGGATACTTTTGGTTTTACACCTACGCCATATGAAGAAGCGGTTAAAAAAACAGCAGAATGGTTCCTGAAAAAAACATAGGCTAATTTCAGCTCAACGATGATCAGCCACCGCTTTATCCTGGCCGGACAAACAAAATTGCCGGCCTTTTAAATTATTAATGAATTTCAGCGGTGTGGTACCCAAATAAAAATTGAAATCCTTGATCAGATGACTCTGGTCGTGGTAATTGAATTGAATGATGATTGCAAACACGTCAATCTTCCCGGGAGCCAGCCGCAGCATATGATTGATCATGTTTTTGAAACGCAGAAAGCGAATCAGTTCCTTTGGGGAATAACCTACATATTTCTGGAAGCGCAGCTGGATACTTCGTTCTGTTAAGTCGGTATCTGAAGCCAACGCTTTTACGGGATTGACCAAAGGATCGAAGAAATAAGCTTCCCCTGCTACCAGCGAACTTGCAGCTTCTTCGCTTTCAGCCGCATGGGAAATGATGAAATCACTCAGCAGGTTCAACCGGTCATGTACATCAGGCATACCTGCTAATTGCTGCCAAAGCTCATCAAGGTCAGCCGCAACAGGCAGTTGCAATTCCTCCAGGTTATGAAAAAAATTGCCTGTAACACTCGCCAAAGAAGTTTTAATAAATCGATAGTAACCGTCCAGCTCAAAATTGACCACCAGCGCATCAGATCCCGGGCTTAGCCGATAATTCATCATTTTACGCAAGGGACCAATAATAGCCATCCGATGGATAAACTCCCCATTCAGCGGATCATCACCAAAAGATACCTCCACGGGATCGCCGAAATTGAATACCATCATGATTTCGAGGGTGGGCGACAAATGTTTGATGACCGGCACCAGTTCCGCTCCGCTAAAGATATGATAGAAGTGCCTGACAATTCCTTTCAGCTTGTCACAGCACTCATACAGCGTTCCGTTCAGGTCCTTTTCCATCTTAAGCTAAGATAACAAAGGAAGAATTCCCTTACTATAAAATCTTAAAACTTTTGGCTTTAGACAGGCGTTATTTACAGGCTAAGCTTTAAAGATTATGGACATTAAATCATTAATTGCGCAACATGTGATTGAAGCACATGAGGGCGGAAACTGGACCAGCAATTCCATCAAAGAAACCTTACAGGATGTCTCGCTAAGCGCGGCTACAACTGTGACAGCTGCATCGCAGAATACCATTGCTGCCATATTACATCACCTCAGTTATTGGAACAGGGTGATGATTCAGCGGATAGCAGGTATAGCGGTAGAAATTCCTGACAGCAATGGATTTGATGTGCCGGCAATTACGACCGAACAGGAATGGACAGCATTACAGGAAGATAATATCAAATCTGCTCATGAGCTGGCTTCGGCTATAAGGGCATATGATCCGGAAGATCTGAGCAATCCCATCCTGCCGGGTTATTCTTCCGCCTATAAGAATTTACAGGGTACTGTGGAACATATTCATTACCATCTGGGGCAGATCACGATGTTGAAGAGGCTTACGAAATAGTATCAGTTTAGATCATGAGCCGATTAATTTAACTAATCGGCTCAAATAATGGCAAATTATGAGCCGATTAGGAATTCTAATCGGCTCACGCATGTATATTATTGTTTCATGCTCCCTCTATCTAAAATCAAAAACAGGTATCGCACCATATCTACCTTCAAAATAACGTTTCTCTTTTTCCATATCCTGAGTTTCGGTAGACTTAGCACTTTCATGATCATTTACGGAGTTTACATCTGCGAGGGAATAAATCTCCGTAGACTCCCAGCTGTTCTTCTCCACAAAATAAATCTGATCTCTTCTCAGCCGGGCATAACTCAGTAAATTGGTATCATGGGTAGAGAAGATCAGCTGCGCGTTATTGGGATTTGTTTCTTTATTCAGGAACAGATTGATTGTATCCAGAGTGATCAGCGGGTGTAATTTAGCCTCCAGTTCATCAATAATCAGCACACCGCCTAATTGCAGAATTACATTAATGGGTACACTAAACTCTAAGACTTCGTTTGCGCCACTTGACTCCCTTTCGAAAAAATCCCAGCTCACGGTCTTTTCAGTGGCATTGCCCTCCTTATCATAGAATTTGTGTGTAGCCACTGCTCCATAAACCTGCGCTTCTACATTTAATAATCCTGCTTTCAGACGCTTCAGGTGCTGCGAAACCTGGATCTTCACTTCAGAACTTTCGCATATGCTCTCCAGCTCACCAAAATTAAAGCTCTTCAGCCCGTCAATCATAATATTGCGGTTAAAGAATTCAAAAATCACATTTGCTTCTGCTACTTTAAGCAGGTACAAATTGCCAAGAAACAGCGAATTGCTCTTTGTTTTTTTGATGGCAGAACTGATCATCTTTGCGGTTGCTTTCAAACTTGAACCGGCATTAATGGTATCCCCTTCCCTTTCGAATACCCCGACTTCACCTCCCCTGGTTTGGCGAAAAAGATATTCTTTTAATATATGAGTTGCATTGAAACTGAATCCATAACGGTAACGGTGCTCTTGTAAAGAAAACATCATTTCAAATTCAGTCGGTTTCTCTTCCCAGCCTTCCCGTAACAAAAAAGGGTCAAACTCAAGCGTATCTGAGAAGACAGCATGTGCTGTATCCTTAACCATAGATATAAATTCACCTATTGCCTTCAGTACGTTGCTTTTACCGCTTCCATTGGCACCGTACAGGGCGGCCATTTTGAGCGCGGAATAACCGTCATGTGCTAGAATATTTTCCTGGAATTCTTCCTGATTAGCTTCGGGCAGCAGGCTAAGCACCTGCTCCTCTCCAATCGACCTAAAATTACTGACCTTGAATTGAAGAAACATATTTGTTTAGATATTAATCCCAAACATACAAAATTCCGCAGAATAAGAATAATAATTATCCCTTTGGTTCACGCAACAGCGCGTTGACAAAAATCAGCATTAAACAGCGAAAGAATTGATATTTAAAATAGAACTTTTTTTATACATTTATCAAAACATCAGTCATCATGCTTCTACCCCCATATGATAATTTCCCAGCGCTGAGCGACGGCAAAATAGCTTTACATCAGATTTTAGCTGAAGATATAGAGGAGCTGATTGAAATTTCCTTTTATGATGCTGTTCCCGCTAAAAGTGTTGCGGAAGCAACAGCTATGCAGGACAAAATCAATCAGGATTATCTGGCCGGCAATTCCATTCACTGGGGCATTAGAGATCAGCTAACAAATAAGATTGTAGGCACCTGCGGTTATTACCGGGGCTTTGAACAAAAAAGTGGTGAACTGGGCTGTGTATTATTACCTCAATATTATGGACATGGATATATGACCGCCGCAATGTTACTGGCTATCGACTTCGGCCTGAAAAATATGAACCTGAAGCGTATCTGGGCGGCAACAGGTAAAGACAATCATAAGGCGATTAAATTGTTTGAAAGGCTAAACTTTGTGAAAGTTGCTGATCTGGATGACAATGAAATTGAATACGAATTAAACTGACATTGCCTCAGAACAATTTGCTCCTTAAATAGTTATTTCATCTCTGGAACAATTGAAACCTAATAACATGCTGATGAATAACATAGCGATTATATATGACCTTGATGAAACCATTCTGCCGGCAAGTGCAGTACCCGACTCTACCTTTGATCCGCTGTTTGAGGCGCTCAGAAAAGCAAATAAGGGTAAAATAAAGGATGCGGAGCTGGATAAGGCTTTTGCAGAAATGAAGTACCTGGCGATAGATGTGCTCTCAGACAAGTATGGCTTCAGTAAGAAAATGGACCAGGTGGCGAAAGAGCTGCTGACGACAATGGATTATAGTTTTCAATTGAAAACGTATGAGGATTACGACTTCATTAAAACAATTCCGGGAATTAAAGTTTTGGTGACGAGTGGCGTAATCAAACTCCAACAGGCTAAACTGGACGCGCTGGAAATTGAGGGTGATTTTGATGAAATAATCATTGATGATCTCTATGCAGCTGACAGACCGGGTAAAAAGGAAATCTTCTCGCGTATAGCGAAAAAATACCAGTTAACACCTGACCAGGTTTGGATTGTTGGTGATAATCCTGATGCTGAAATCAATGCCGGAAATGAACTGGGAATGATCACCGTGTTAAGGATAAATGCAGAGGATAAAAAAGTACCCGGAAAGCCAATGTTTACCATATCATCATTTAAAGAACTGAAGAAGCTCGTGACAGCATCTTTAAAAATTAATGCTTAAGGCAGCGTGTGAATGCAGTCTTATTAATACCTTTAGTTCATGCAAGTACTGACTCCGAATCCGCAAGTGCCGCTTTATTCGCTTGAACCTGATGAATTAACGGGTAATAAACATTTCCGCATGTATAATTTTGACGGGGTTTTACCTGATCATGCTGATTTACTGATTCCACACAGAAAAGATCATTACCTGATTGCTTTGATCAGGCATGCGGACAGTAGTCAGTGGGTGGATATGACCCGTCATGTCATCAAAGACAATACGGTTTACTTTGTAGGACCAAACCGGGTGATCGTAAAGGAAGGACATAAAAAGATGTGGAGTACAGGCATTGCTTTTACGAAGGAATTCCTGTCTTTCCAGGGAAACGATTCTTTAAGTAAACTCCCGCTAATCGAAAATCCGCAAAATGGTTTTGAATTGTTACTGAGCACGGCCGACCTGGCCTTTGTGGAAGATATGATTGCAAAGCTGAACGCAGAATACATCACACCGGGTGAATGGCAGCAACGGATGTTGGGTGCTTACTTCACCCTGCTGGTTACCTATCTGAGTCGCCTGTATATGGAGCAATACAGAGAAACGACCAATTCTGCGGATAAAATGCTGCTGAGAAGCTTCCAGGCAAAGATTAACGCGTGTTTTCAGGAACTGCACGAAGTGGGCGACTATGCTGCTTTGTTAAACATTTCTGCGGGTCATATGAGTGAAGTAGTGAAAATACAAAGTGGTAAACCGGCTATTAAACATATTCATGAACGGTTAACACTGGAGGCCCAGCGACTGCTTTGTCATACGAATAACGCATTGAAAGAAATTGCGTTCGACCTGGGTTTTACGGATGCTTCTTACTTTAACCGCTTTTTCAAGCGCGAAACTGGTGTAACGCCTGCAGAGTATCGGGCCAACATCCGTGAAATGTACCATTAATACCATTGGAAGTGTTACACCGGGAGCTGCTGCTGCATGTAGATTTGTATCATACAAAAGAATCCTGCATTAGGTCACCTTTTCAAATATACATTGATCGCATGCAGGCTTCATTACCTAAATTAAAGACATGAAAACAGTATTGATCACAGGAGCCAACAAAAGCATTGGCTTCGAAACAGCAAGACAATTATTACAACAGGGATATTATGTATACCTGGGATGCAGAGACATCCACAAAGGACAGGAAGCGGTGAACCAATTGCTGTCGGAAGGCCTCAACAATGTAGAACCTTTAGCAATCGACGTTAACAGCCAGGAATCAATCGAGGCAGCGAGACAGGTATTGGGTGAAAAAACAGCAGTATTGGATGTGCTGATCAACAACGCCGGAATTTTAGGCGGTATGGAGCAAAACCCTTTAACAGCGGATATCAAAGTATTGAAAGAGGTATTTGATACCAATTTTTTCGGGGTCATCGCAGTAACACAGGCATTTATAGACCTGATGAAAGCAGCACCGGCACCCAGGATTGTAAACGTGACTTCAGGTTTAGGTTCGCTTACCCTGCATAGTGATCCTTCATGGAAATATTATGCAGTGAAATCAACTGCTTATGTGACTTCCAAAGCCGCCCTGAATGGGTATACGATTATACTTGCGCATGATTTGCGGGATACAGCCTTTAAGGTAAATGCGGTAGATCCGGGTTATACGGCGACAGATTTTAACCACCACAGCGGACCGGGCACTGTAGAAGATGCTGCAGCAAGGGTAGTCAAAGCAGCGGTCTTAGGCGAAGACGGCTTAACTGGACAGTTTTTTAGTGATGACAATTCGCCGGAAACAGGAATTAGTCCCTGGTAACAACATAAACAAATCATGGATAGGCTCCTTACCAATATTGCGAAACATATCAGTCTCACTGAAGAAGAAACAGTTTTGTTGACTTCACTGGTGACTTCTAAAAATCTGGCTAAAAAGACATTGCTGCTGGAGGCCAATCAGGATTGCAGGTACCTGAGTTATGTAGATTCAGGGGCGTTACGTTCGTATTTTATAGACAAAGATGGTAAGGAGTCTACCATTATGTTTGCCATCGCCGACTGGTGGATAACGGATATGTATTGTTATCTGAATAAAAAACCGGCGATGATGCATATCGAAACTATCGAACAGAGTACTGTGTTTCAACTGAGCAGGGACAATTTTGATCGTTTGCTGGAAACGGTACCGAAGTTCGAGAAGTTTTTCAGAATCCTGATGCAAAATGCTTATACGCGTGAGCAGTTAAGGGTAATGGAAAATCTTTCGCTGACGGCGGAAGAGCGATACCATAGTTTTCTGATGAAGTATCCGCAGATCGTCAAACAGGTGACGCAGAAACAAATTGCTTCCTATCTGGGTATCACACCGGAATTTTTAAGCACATTAAGGAAAGTAAAAGGATAGTTTAAAAATATCATCATGGCTGGTATCATCATAAATAATAGTGGCAGGTCAAAATGATTTGACTTGTTAAATGAAAAAATCCGAATTTCTTAAGGTACCTTAATTTTTTATCGGCTATCTTTTATTCTATTTGTAAAAAGAAAAGAGATATGTTGATATTAATTGCTGGCCCTTACCGAAGTGGCACTAATGACGATCCTGTTTTAATGCAGCAGAATTTAAGTAATCTTGAAGCGCTTGCCCTTCCTTTGTTTAAAAAAGGCCATGTCCCGGTAATCGGCGAATGGCTGGCTTTACCACTGATCAAACTGGCGGGCTCTGCCTCAACGGGTGATGAGATCTGGAATGAGATTCAGTATCCCTGTGCACACCGGCTGCTGGAGAAATGTGACGCGATATTGCGGATTGAAGGGGCATCGCAGGGAGCGGATAATGATGTAAAAATTGGTCGCGAAAGAGGATTAAAGATCTATTTCAATATTGATGAGGTGCCAGATGCAGAATAGTAAATTCAAGATCGTTGCTACTGAAATCTTATCGTCCGACTGGTATACTTTACGTAAGATTACTTATGAGTATCTGCAGCAGGACGGAGCAGTAAAAAGAGTGAGCCGGGAGGCGTACGACAGAGGAAACGGTGCCACGATTTTATTGTACAATATGGAGCTGAATAAGGTAATCCTGACGCGGCAATTTCGGTTACCAACTTTTATTAACGGGAATGAGAGCGGCATGCTGATCGAATCCTGTGCAGGTTTACTGGACGACGATCATCCTGAAGACTGCATCAGGAAGGAAACAGAGGAAGAAACCGGCTACAAGATTACTGATGTAGAGCAGATTTTCGAAGCTTATATGTCGCCCGGATCCGTAACAGAGCTGGTCCACTTTTTCATTGCGGCTTATTCCCCTGGCATGAAAATAAGTGCTGGCGGAGGACTGAGTGAAGAAAATGAAGATATCGAAGTACTGGAGATGGATATGGATGACGCATTTAACATGATCAGCACGGGGGAAATCAAAGATGGCAAAACGATCATGTTATTGCAGTATATGCAGATCAGAAAGATGATTAAGGCACCGACGCACCGATTAAAAGCTTAAACTGCAAACATAGATTAAAGATAAATACAAAGCCCGGGATCTGTTAAAATACCGGGCCTGATGTAAGTTGATAAAGCTTTTGATTGCTTATTATTGATTAGCAATCAAAAGCTTTATTAAGTTTGAGCATACTTATGGATGTCCGCTTCCACCGGCAGCACCGTAAACTTGTCCTGTCGCGTAACTGGCATCGCTATCAGCGAGCTGCACATAGATAGAGGCCAGCTCTGCTGGTTGTCCCGGGCGACCAAGTGGTGTTTTTCCACCAAATTCTACAATGTCATCCTGAGGCTGACCACCACTGGTTTGTAAAGGAGTCCAAACCGGCCCCGGAGCAACGCCGTTTACGCGGATCCCTTTAGGGCCTAACTGTTTTGCGAGTGATTTTACAAAGGCAACATTAGCTGCTTTGGTTTGCGCATAATCAAACAGGTTTTCTGACGGATCATAGGCCTGTACAGAGCTGGTCGCAATAATTACCGCACCTTCGGGAAGAAGTGGTAAAGCGGCTTTAGTGATCCAGAAAGGTGCGTAAATATTGGTTTTTATCGTCGTATCGAAACCCTCCGAAGTCAGATCCAGCAGCGATTCAACCGCTTGCTGGTGACCGGCATTATTAACGAGTATATCTATTCCGCCCAGTTTTTCCGCGGCTTGTTCTACCAAAGATTTACAAAAAGCTTCCGTTCTGATATCACCCGGAATTCCAAATCCCTTACGTCCCGCAGCTTCAATCAGTGCAATCACTTCATCTGCGTCAGATTGTTCTTCTGGTAAATAATTGATGACCACGTCTGCACCTTCTCTTGCATAAGCAATGGCAGCAGCGCGACCAATTCCGGAATCACCACCGGTAATCAAAGCTTTACGACCTGATAACCGGCCTGACCCCTTATAACTTTCCTCACCATGATCTGGTACAGGCTGCATTTTGGAGGCAAGACCCGGAACTTCCTGCGGCTGTTTTACAAAGGGTGGTTTTGGATATTTATTTGCTGGATTCTCGAGCGGTTTTTGATTTTGTTCAGACATATGTTGTTTTTTATCGACCAATTTCAATCCTCAAATCTATCCCTGGCCGGGGCCTAGAAATGAGCGGGGAACAGTTTCATCATTTTTGTTCCTCTGCGTATTTAACAGGGGACATATGCCTTTGTTTACAAAAAAAAGAATCTTTTTTATAATTGCTCCTGGTGATTTATGTGATCATTGTACTGGAGGATTATTTTTTGGCTTCGAGTAACCGCCTGTATCCGATGAAACTGAGGAACACAATAATGCCCAGGTAAATGCAAAAATTCTGCCTGATATTGATCCAGGAGAAGTCGGCATATACCCTGGGCTGAAAGCGGGGAATCGCATCTGCATCTTTCAGGGTAAAACTGCGGTAAGTACTTTCCGAAGCCATTTTAGGATAATAAAATTGCTGGCTTTTTTTCCTGAAGGTCGCCGCATCGTTACTGAACTGGTTAAACTGGTACCAGTGACTACCGGTTAATGCAGCTAGTTCTTCCTGCATCATAAGAGCCGGACTGAGGAGCTGGAATCGCCTGATCCCCTCCTGCTGTTTCCTGATCTGCGCATAGAGCTTTTCTTCTGCCACGGCAGCTGCCTGATCTTTGATCTCCTGACTTTTATAAACGATTACACCATAACCGTATACCATGCCAGGAGTAACGATTGAGGCTTGCCTGATCATTGTCCTCGGACTACTAAAAACACTTTTAGTGAGCTCCTGACCATCTTTTTCGAAGTATTTATTGATCGCATCCCTTTCTGCGGTGAGCATATCAATCCTGCTGGGAATAGGATAAATTTTGTTTAACCCGATCTGCAACAGGTTAGGGATGATAATTCCGGTGAACAGCCAGATAAATATCAGCACCATGGCATTCACGTTAGACGTCAGCGAGAAACTATTTACCAGCAGCGCAAGGGCAAACCAAAAGGCGAAATACAAAGATACCCCGGCCACTATCCATTGCCAGTTGGCGCTGAAAAGGAAATTACTGCCAATGGAGGCGATTAAAACGGGCGTAACCAGCAGCCAGAAAAAACCTGTAAAGAGAATATAGCGGATGACGATGCGGCAGATCATCATTTGTGCCAGGGACTGATTACTTGTTTTCAAAAGCACCCAGGTCCCCTGCTCCTTTTCGGATGACAGCACGTTATAACTAAACACAATGATCAGCAGTGGAAAAAGATAGATCACCACAAAAGCGAAATCAAAGTTGCCGATGAACTGGAGAAAGCTGTTTTCAATTTCGGATTCAAAGGTGAGGTATTGTTTCTTGTTGAGGTATACCTTGTAGTAAAAAGGCTGTACATCGCTCTGACCTACGTTGAGTGCCTGCAAGGGAAAAGGTCTTTTGATGGCATAGTTGGGTCCTTCGTTCCTTGCGGTATTATAGGCGAAAGTAGGATCATCCCAGATAAAACCGGGGTAGACCATATGGTTGGCTTCCACACGTCTGATCCTGGTTTTTAAACTGTCCAGCATCTCCCTTTCGGAACTTTGTATTTTACTGATCGTCTGCTCTTGTTTACGGAGCATGCTGCTGCCAATCCAAAGGGCAGAAAGGAGAATGAAAATAATCAGGGTAGACAAAGAGAGCAGCACCTTGTTGCGGGACAGGATCCTGAGCTCGTGTTTAAGTAATATGCGGATAACGGAGACTTTCATAATGAGCTGATTAAACGGTCTTTTGTACAATTAGACCGTCAGTTTGCGGTAAGCGTAAACCATCAGGCCGATGGAAAATAAAGTCCAGCCCAAAAGGATAAAGATAGAACCGGCTGCATGGGATAGACGCCAGCCAATGCCCGGTGCGGTATAGGCAAACTGGGGAACGGTTTTCCAGAAGGCGTTGCCGGCGACTGTATTTTTCTGGTAGTAGTCGTCCACAATCACACCTATTTTACGCCGGTGGATTTCAGCTTTTGCTGTAAAGTCGTTATGCGTATCCATATCTGTCGCCGTTATCCGCATAGAAAAATCGCGGAAAGCCAGGAAAGGCGTGAGCCATGCACTGCTCAGCACCAACCGGTCTTGCCTGGCCTCGTTATCATCTACCGCTTTATAGGCCCGGTCCATCACTGCTGCATCCGATTCCTCAAAAAACTCTATAGTGATGGGGATAAAGAAAACCGGCAGGTCTTCAATTCTTTTCACCTGGTATTGCTGCATGGTCTGTTGCAATAACTTTTCCCTGCGCACATCTTTATGTCCTTCATTGCCCACTCCGTATTGTTTTTCATTGAAAGTTTGATTTTCAAATTCCAGGGACGTCATCGCAGGGTGGATATTTTTTGATAACTCACCCGCTAATCGCGGCAACAGGAAAACACCGATCAGCCAAAAGCCGTAAAGCACAATCAGCGAGAGGTTCGCGTTCCTGGTCAACAGTGAAACACTCACCCCGATGGTAGTCATCATTGCTGCAAAAAGACTTAATCCCAGCAGATAACAGGTAAAAGCAGGTAAAACGCGATTCAGCAATCCGGCTGTATGATGTTCTTTGGCAAATAAAATCAGTGAAGACAGGGCGATAAATAACACCAGTGCCATCACCAGCGTGAGGCAGGACAATAACTTGCCCATAAAAATTTGCCGCGCGCTCGCTTTAGAACTCAGCAGCATCTTTATGGTTCCGTTTTCCCATTCTTTGGAGAAAATATTATGGCAGATCAGGAAGATAAACAACGGAAGGATAAACTGCGCAAGGTAACCTATATTGAGGAAGCCAAAACTTCTCAGTCCCGTTGCATCGCTGATTTCTTTAAATTTAACCACCCCTCTTTTATGCGGTTCCAGGTAAAAGGAATTACCGGTATAATCCTCAATGCCATTCTCTATCATCGCCATATCGGCTGTAGGTTTATAGGCATAAAAGCCAAAATGGGCACCCAAATGCGGATTTTTATCTCCCTGGGAGATAAACTGCTGATAGGTCATCTCTTGTGATTCCCTGATCAGGGTGCTGTGGTTTTCGTAATAGGAATTGCCGTTGTAGAGGGCCAGCAGCAACAATACGATGATCCCGCCAAGCATCCAGACCACCTTAGCTGTGCGAAACAGTTCTTTCAGTTCTTTTTTGAATATGAGCCTGATCATTTATGCGTTTTGTTTAACGATATCAATATATAAGCGCGTCAGATCTGCGTGGGAAACTTCATCTGATAACAAGTTATGTTTTAATGCGCCCTGGTGCATGATGCCGATCCTGGTGCCCAGGTTTTTGGCCATGAGCAGATCGTGTGTGGCCATCAGCGTACTTACGCCCTGTTCGCTCAGGTTCATAATGATCTGTGAGAACTCACTGCTGGCATGCGGATCCAGGCCTGATGTAGGTTCATCCAGGAATAAGGCCTTCGCTTTTTTGACAAGTGCAATGGCGATGCCTACCTTTTGCCGCATCCCTTTGGAATAAGAAGATACACGTTTGTGAATGGCAGAACGTTGCAAACCTGCGGTTTCCATAAAATGGCTCAGCTCTTCTTTGGAATAAGTATAGCCTGAAAGGCCGCTGAAAAACTCCAGGTTTTCCATTCCGGAAAGGGTTGCATACAGATTCACCACCTCCGGAATATAAGCCACCAAATCTCTGGTGGCATGATTGTTCAGCGTAACTTCCTGTCCGTCAATATAGGCGAAACCGCTGCTGGCGGGAATAAAGCCAAGAAAGATGTTGATGGTGGTCGACTTCCCCGCACCGTTTGAACCTAAAAGGCAAAACACTTCTCCTTTTTTTATTTCCAGGTTCAGCTGATCGAGTGCGGTATGGTTACCAAATTTCTTGGTTAGATTTTCTGCTTTAAGCATGGTGTAGGTATAAAAATGCGCGTGAAGATAATAATTAAAAGGAGTAACTCATGGAGAGTTTCCTTGCGACCCCATGGTCCTTTGATAAATTATGCGAACGACTGCTGTGAAATGAGCAACATGAAGAGGAGATAAAAAATCAAATTTCAGATAGTGTTATAAATAAGAGCGCTAATGTTGATATTCGGGAAATGAATAGATTGAAAATCACCCCCCTGATGATTGTTGCCCTCGCCTGTGTAATCCTTGCATTATGGGGTTTATTCTCTCCGGAACCGGATAATGTCCGTCGCTCTGGCGTAAACGTTACCGGGTTATTCCCCGCATTATTGATTTTTGCAGCACTTATTGCAGCTATTGTTGACCGGATGGTACGCAAGCGGATTACGGAGCTGACTAAAATCTGGAAAGTAGAGTCGCTTATTCTCCTTCCGATTCTCCTGTTTTTTATGTTGCAGTTTTTTTAGGAGATTTAAACGAAAAACCTTAGAAAGCCTTTCTTGATGATAATCAACGAATAAACCCACCCCAGATAAATCCTTCAAATAATTTCACGGGATGCCTGCCAATAACATGACATTCTTCAATGTTTAGCTTTTGTGCCATGCTTAACAGATTCCTTAGATCTCCTTCTGTAGCAGTCTCTTTAATTTCATAACATACTTGCTTGTCAAGAATGAAATCAATTTCCTTTCCAGATTTGAGTTGATAATAACTCACAGCTCCTTTATGATGCAATTGATTAAATACAGCATTTTCAAACATAGCCCCACTACCAGCATCCCCTGAGATGGAAGCAATCCCATTATCAAGAAAATATATCTTTTTAGCCTTAGTAATCTCCCTGTCGGGACTATCTGACAAGACTGGAATAGTTCGTATCATATAAGTTTGCTCCAGTAAGTCCAGATAATTTTCAACAGTAGGCCGGGAAATTCCTGAGATACTGGTGAGTTTTGCGATATCGAGCTTTGTACCAATCCTTACAGACAGCAATTTTATTAATTTATACAGATTTGACGGATTTCTTATATCAGATAACATTGAAATATCAAAATTGATATATGAACTGATAATATCCTGGATCATGTCATTTTTATCATCAATAGCGGGTGATAAAACTACTTCAGGAAATCCTCCATATTTAATATAAGTTTCATAATGGCTCTTCAAACGCTCATATTCTGCTTTCACAAACTTTCCCGTACTATCCAGAGGAATGTCTGATACAGAAACCCCATTAAATGATAACAATTCGGTAAAGTTGAGCGGATAAATTTCAAACAGTTTTTTACGCCCTGCCAGCGATTCAGAAAACATATTCTTCATATAATATGCGCTGGATCCGGTAACAATAAACTTAATGTCATACGTATCGTAAAGATATTTTAAGACACTGGGCAGATTAGGAACCAATTGAATTTCATCAATACCAATTATAACCTTTTTACTGAAGTCGGCTCCCCGTTGCGTCAGTGCATAGATTATAGATTCATAATTGTCCTCTGAAAAAAGGGCGCGGTTATCCATCCTTTCCAAATCAAAATAGAACTGTTGATCAATTTTGGAATCCTTCAGTAGCTGCTTAACTAGTGTAGTTTTACCTGTACGCCTCATACCCGTCAGTACAGTGATTTGTCTCTTTTCTAAATGTGAAAACAGAGAAGAATAAATGATTCGATTGTAGAATTTCATTACTATTCTTAATGTATACTTCAAATATAGTATAACTATTTTTAAGGTACAAATATAAAATAGCCTCAAAGAAACTTTTAAACAGTCTTTATGAACGAATAATTCTTCATTATCTGATCCTGTGATCAACTAGTGGTGGTCGGGTCGTGGTTTGAAAATGATCGTGCTTTATTCGAATTTACTCGGGTTTTCCACGTATTTGCTCGACTCCGAGTCGAGCAGATGTCCTGTAAATGATGATCAATTGCCCTGTAAACGCCCAACAAGAAGCGAAGATGATCCAACCAGTACTACTACACCACCTGAGCATCATCAGATGCTCACCTCATGACAGCGGCAAATCAGATCAACAGATCGGACAAGACCGGACAAATCGCGGTAAGTTGCGGACATTAATAGCTGTAATACAAACAGTTAATGATTTTCAATTTACATTTGCATCCATAAAAACAATTCAACTATGGCAATTTACAAACAAGGAAAAATGGCGCTAAGAGCAAAAAAACCATTACCCACAGTACCGCAAAAAAGTGAACGCAGCAAATTTGGCCTGGTCAGCGTCTTTCTGGGACCATTAAGGGATTTGATTGACATCGGTTTCAAGTCGAGAAAAAAACGGGTCACTTCGATGAATTTAGCAATGAGCTATCACCTCGCAAATGCTGTGGCGGGGCAATTTCCCGATTATGAGATGGATTACCCGAATGTAATCATCAGCGCCCCGGTAGCTAGCAACGAAATATCAATGGTCGAGGCGCCGGAAATCTCTTTACCGGGAGGGCACCAACTCAGATTAAACTGGGCAGCTGACCTTCATCCGATGGAATTCACAAGGTCTACAGATAAGGTTTGCCTGGTATGTTACAACCTGAACATCAGAAGATTTCTATACCTGACTGAACTTGCCGCAAGGACTGCCTTAACTGCAACAGTGGTGCTGCCCCGATCTTTTAAAGGCAACGAGCTCCAGGTTTATATACTGGTTTTTTCTGCAAACAGAAAGCGGGTATCAAAGACTAAATATATGGGACTGCATACTGTACCCGGCTAAAAAAATGCCGGCAGATGCGGGTCTGCCGGTTAAGCTGTTCTTCGCAGGGGTTTACGGAATGAAACCTAAAATTACGATATATCGCAATTGACCGAAAACTAAAAACCACATAAACAACTGAATATAAATAAATTAATCTACGGCACTCCTATTGAAATGTTGTGATCAAATTCAGAATAGATGAATAAGCGCATTTTTTTAACCGTCATGATGTTTGCGATTGCGTCTGCCCATAGCAGGGCACAATCGTCTTTACAGCAATCGCCTCCTGCTTTCAGCTTAGCCGAAATCTGGCAAAAAGTTGCTGCAAACAGTAAAGTGATCAATATGAAGGAACTGGAACTGCTCCAAAGTAAGGAGCAGTTACAACATGCGCAGGTATCCCGACTGCCGGATGTGAGTCTGAATGGTGAATTTACTAAACTGAGCAACCTACCTCAGTTTGAGGATGGGATTTTACATAGCCCTACTTTATATCCTGTTTCACACACGGCCTACAATCTGGGTGCATCTGTATATTTTGATTTATATCGCGGCGGACAGCTGAACAGAAGAGTTAATGCACAGCAAATCAATGTAAAGATCGGGGAACAGGAACGCAATTTATCTGCATCAGAAATCAAACTGCTGGCAACTGCCTGTTACCTCGATCTTTTGAGAGGACAGGCATTTCAGGAACTGCTACTGCAGGATATTGAGGAGCAGCGCAAAGTGCTGGTACAGATTAAAGCGATCTACCAGAATGGAGTGGTCTTAAAAAGTGATGTACTCAGGGCAGAGTTAAAATTATCAAAACAGCAACTTCAGGTGGATCAGATTAAAAATGAGAATACCCTGGCGGTGCAAAAGATGAACCTGCTGATGGGCCAGGAGGAAACATTACCGATTGAACCTTCACAACCCTTTTT
The DNA here is from genome assembly GCF_026239655.1 of Pedobacter sp. MR2016-24. GTDB lineage: Bacteria > Bacteroidota > Bacteroidia > Sphingobacteriales > Sphingobacteriaceae > Pedobacter. The sequence goes on from NZ_JAPIVO010000003.1 coordinate 488,678, forward strand.
ACCTGATACAGTACAGGTGCTGACCTATGAAACCCTGCTCGCCAATGCAGCAACGCATGCACCGGAAATTAATATTTCGAAGGAAGAACGCAACATCACCGCGCTGCAGCTGCGGGATGTGAAAGCGAATAGCTTACCGAGCGTAGGTTTGTTTGCGAATTACGCTTACAATTACCCTCAGGGCCGGTTTTATCCTTACGTCCTTTCACTTTACGGTTTGGGCACAGTCGGACTCCGCGCCTCCTTCCCCATCTCCTCTTTATTTAAAAACAAACATCAGGTAAACAGCGCTGCATTGGCGGTAAAAATAGCTGCTGTTGAGCATGAGCATACAGCAGATCAGATCCGGGTTCGGCTCAGGGAAGCTTATTTACAATTTCAGCACGAGCTGGAGCGGATTAAAGTAGCTAAAGCGAATATCATTCAGACCACAGAAAACCTGCGTATTGTTAAAAACAGCTACCTGAATCAGACCTCCTTAATCACGGATTACCTTGATGCCGATGTGCAGCTGCTGCAGTCGAAATTCGACTTATCTGCTGCCCGCATCGCAGCGCAATTACAATATTATCAGATTCAAAAAATAACCGGAACCTTATAAAATGAAGACACAAAATTATACAACAACCGACAAAATGATTACCAGGGTAACTTCCTGGGTTGCGGCAGGGCTTCTGCTGATTTTGATCATCATGGGGATAGGGATTTTGAGGGACCGTTTCCGTTATGAAAAAACGAATGACGCGCAGGTACAGGAATATATCAATCCGGTGGTAACGCGTGTAAGCGGATATGTCAAGGAAGTCCGCTTTGAAGAAAACCAGGTGGTCAATAAAGGAGATACACTGATCAAGATTGACCCGAGCCAGTTTCAACTGCAGGAACTGGAATCTGCGGAAGCTACAGCGAATGCACGGGCAGAACTGGAAGTACTGGAAAGTAATATTGTGACGGCAACGCGACTGGCAGCGGTAAGTGAATCACAGATTGCAGCGGTACGTGCGCGTTTAACGAAACAGGAAAAGGATTATTCCCGCTACAGCAAGCTCTTTACCGCAGAATCGGCCACCGCCCAGCAGGTAGAAACAACTAAAGAAGGGCTGGATATCGCAAGATCTGATTATGAGTCGGCCTTAGGGAATTACCGCGCTGCGCTCTCGCGTATTGATGATTACCGCGCGCAAAAATCAGGCTTAACTGCCGAAATCAGGCGCCGGAATGCGGTGCAGCAAAGAACCAATCTGGACCTTACTTATACGGCCATCATTGCGCCTTATAAAGGCAAAATGGGTCGCCGCACTATACAAAACGGAGAATTTGTGCAAGCCAACCAAACGCTGGCCAACATAGTGAACCAGGATGCAGATAAATGGGTGATCGCTAATTTTAAGGAAACGCAGATCGGAAAGATGAAAATTGGTCAGCCGGTACTGATCGAAACCGATGCCTTTCCTGATGAGGTGTTTCACGGAGAAATTCTGTCTTTATCACCCGGTACAGGCTCCAGCTTTTCCCTGCTGCCCCCGGATAACGCGACAGGTAATTTTGTCAAAATCGTACAGCGTATCCCTGTTAAGGTAAAATTTACAGATCAAAAGAACCGTACCGGGCTGCTTCGTGCAGGAATGAATGCCACTGTTAAAGTAATCAGACCCTGATGATCCATCTTCCGAAAATGTTCAAAGAATGGGTACCGCACTGGGCCGTCAGGATCTGCATATTTATGCTGCTGGTGCCCAATTTACTGCTGTTTACCATTTCGACAGTAAGTGTTACCGCTGCCTGCGGTTTTTATGGCATTGATCAAAATGATGCGAATTACTCGCTGATTGTTTTGTATGCAGCACTGGTAGGTTATTTTCCGCTGGAACGCCGCTTCTCCAGTTTCCTGGTCACGAAAGATTATATGCTGATCAGTCTGATCATGGAAATCTTAAGCGCTTATGGTGCTTATTGTGCGAAGGACCTGACGGTTCTGCTGATCTTCCGCTCTCTTCAGGGCATCGCCAATATCAGCCTGGTGGCGATTTGTATCTCACTAATATTTAATCACCTGCAAACGGAGCGCGCGCGGGAAATTGGTTATTCAGTGGTCTATTGCATCCTGCTGTGCATTTCACCTGTGACTACCCTATTGGCTGCTCCATTTTTAGATACCACCAATTACAATGAATTGTATTTATTAGTCATGTATGCGTTTATCCCGGGAGGACTGTTTGCGATGCTGATCATGGCGCGGCAAAGGCTGAACCGTAAGATTCCGCTCTACCAGCTGGAATGGCAGAGTTTTGTGATTTACTGTACCATGCTGTTCTCGCTCACCTATGTGCTGGTATACGGACAGCAGTTGAACTGGTTTTCGGATATGCGCATTGTAAAAGGGTCGGTGATTTTTGTGATCAGTATAATCACTTATATCATCAGGCAGCAACACCTCAAAAGGCCCTATCTCAATCTTAACATCTATAAATATCCGGGCTACCGTACTGGCATCTGCCTGATACTTATTTTATACCTGGCGCGGGGTGCTTTTAATTTCACGACGCTGTTTTTTACACAGGTGCTGGGTATGGATCCTGCTCATCTGGGCAGGATACTCCTGTTTAATGTGCTGGGTGCCATATTGGGAACACTGATCTCTTCGCGAATGATGATCTTTAAAAGGTCTTCTTACCTGATCTGGATGGCTGGCTTCGCGATTTTGCTTGTTCATTATATATGGATGATCTTTTTGTTTAGTCCACAGGCAAATACGGACGTGTATTACCTGCCTTTACTGTTACAGGGCATGGGCACAGGAATGTTGTTGACGCCGATTATTGTTTTCATGGTGACCTCCGTACCTGCGGAACTGGGTGCAACGGCAGGTGCTACAGCAGTTTCCATGCGTTTACTGGGCACGACTATCAGTATAGCGCTCATCAACTATTTCCAGCTGTATGATAGCGGCTTACATTTTGACAGGTTCCAGCATCAATTGTCGGCCATGGATCCTGCTGCCCTGGGCCGGCTCCAATCTTTCGCTCAGGTATTTTCACGTCATGGCAGCGATGTGCATGCAAGTCATACGGGTGCCACGCATCTGCTTAAGAATTTACTGGACCAGCAGGCATTGTTAAAAACGGCGGTCGACTATTATACGCTGGTCAGCATTTTACTGGTACTGACAATTATTGCGCTGGCGATTTTACCGCGACTGCAGATCAAAAAGACGATGCTCGATTCTGTGAAGGATATACCAGTCTGAGGAATGATATGCATCGCTGTTTGAACATTAAAGCCAGAAATACTTATATTCGCTTTACCTTTCACATCCGTTCATGCCCGACTATAAGGATTTTACCGATCAGCAATTGGCTGACCTTCTGAGGTCTGACAATGAACCTGCGCTTAAATTCCTTTACGATAAATTCTGGGAAAAGTTATTTTACACTGCTGCAAAAAGACTCAATGATGAAGATGAAGCAGAAGAAGCAGTGCAGGATATCTTTGTCAACCTATGGCGGCGGCGGCATACCTTACAGATCAAAGTCAGCTTTGAGAGTTACCTGGCCGGAGCAGTAAAATTTGAAGTACTGAAAAAACGGGCGGCTATGTCCCGGAAAGACAATGTGCTGTCGGATATCATTGCACAGACCACAGGAGCTGCGCATAATGATTCAAATCTTTACGATTTACATCTTCTGGAGGAAGAGCTGTTGCAAACGGTCAATTCCCTTCCTGAAAAATGTCAGCTGGTATTTGTGATGAGCCGAAAAAAGGGACTTTCCAATAAACAAATTGCATCAGATCTGAATATCAGTGAAAAAGCAGTTGAAAAACACATCACTACTGCTTTAAAAGTTATCAAAGGCAGGTTCGGCCGCTATTTTTACCTCCTGCTCATCCTGAAAGGTCTGATTTAACGCGTAAATATCCGTATTTCTGTATGCCGCCCGGGCCTTTTTCCTAATGAAATGTCTGTTCCGGGCCGGATCTCATCTCTTTTTCGATACAATTTTAAAAATAAATCACTTTTATGGTAGGGGTACCTTCATTTTTTGGAGCTATATCAATACAAAGCACAGAAAATGGACGAGCAAAGAATAAATCATCTTTCCGATAAGTTGCTGACCGGCGAAATCACTCCTGCCGAAAGACAGGAACTGGATGACTGGTACAATCATTTCGACAGCAGTGAGCAACGGGTTCATTCGGAATTAAACCAGCAGCAATTTGCAGCGCAGCTTTACCAGCAGATTCGTACAAACGCAGGAATGGAGACGGTTAAACGTATCCCTGTTTACCGCTCCCGCTATGCTGCAGTGGCAGCCTCGCTCATGCTTATGTTGAGTATTGCAGGAATCTATACGCTATATAATCGCCAGGATAAGCCAGAAAATACAATTGCAAAAAAGGCACAGGAAATCAAAGCCGGGAGCAACCGTGCGCTGCTGACGCTGGCCAATGGTAAAACCATAGACCTGGAGAATGCTGCCGAGGGCATTTTACCTACGGGCGATCAATCCGTCCGGAAAACAGGCGATGGAACTATTGCTTATAACAATTCGGCTGATACTGATGGTGCCTATAATACCCTCAGCACACCTAAAGGTGGAAAATTCAGTATCAGACTGCCGGATGGAACGCTGGCGATACTGGATGCCTCCTCTTCACTGCGTTATCCTTCGGCTTTTAAGGGCGCTAAAAGAATGGTGGAAGTAAGCGGGCAGGTCTATTTCGAGGTGGTGCACAATGCGAAACAACCTTTCACAGTAAAGGTGGCTGATCAGACGATTGAAGATTTGGGTACACATTTCAACATCAACGCTTACCCAGGTGGAGATGGAATAAAAACTACGGTGGAGGAAGGATTAGTGGGTATCAGCAGTAACCGGAAAACAATTTTCGTCAGACCCGGACAGGCGGCTTTAAGTCACAGTGGCACAAAAGGGATCACTGTAGCTGCAGCTGACCTGGAAGAAGTACTCGCGTGGAAAAATGGCTATTTTCGCTTCAACGATGAACAGATAGAAAATATCATGGCGCAACTGAGTCGCTGGTACGATATAGAGGTAAGCTATTCCGGCAAATTACCTGTTGATGGTTTTAATGGTACGATATCACGTTCCAAAAACCTGAGTCAGGTTTTAACCATGCTGGAACGCACAGGCATTATTCACTTTAAAATCGAAGGAAGGAGGATCACGGTTTTACCATAGGCCTCACCCGCCTTCGTGATCGGAAAAAAAAGCCATCCTGCGTGGAGGCAGAATGGCAGATAATCAGGATCACCTAAAATAATTCAACTAAACTATTGTAAGCGCATTAAGCCGTGACATTCGACTGTAACTCAGCAAAAATGCATAAAACCCATTATTCACAAATGTACAAATTTTACAAAGACATTATTGTATCACCGCGAAGCTGTATAACCAACACTTTGCAGTTAACCGGACTGATCAAAACTACTGTCGCACTGCTGTTTATCGGCATGATGCAGATCAGCACCGCTGCTACCGCACAAACAGTAACGCTGACAGAAAAAAACGCACGTCTCAGTACGGTGCTGGAGAAAATGCGCAAGCAGACAGGCTATGACTTTCTGTATACGACTTCTACCCTGAAAGGTGCAGCTCCGGTGACCATCACCGTTAAAAATGTACCGCTGGAAAGGGCACTGACCACTATTTTTGACAATCAGCCCCTGCAGTTTTCCATCAGAGATAAGTCGGTCGTGATCTCTAAAAAAGCAGCGCTGACTTATACTGTGATCCATCCTACCCTTCATGGTGTGGTTTACGATGAAAGTAACAAACCCCTGCCCGGAGCATCTGTAAGGATTGACGGTCTTGACCAGACTGCAGTGACCAACAATATGGGTATCTTTTTCCTGAAAGATCCTCCATCCAATGGTAACCTGATTGTGTCCTACATTGGTTTTCAGACGGATACGATTGCTATTACTGGTCGCGGGGAAATCAATTTACACCTGACGATGGCTAACCTGAACATGAAAGAAGTGGTGATTGTGAATACAGGTTACCAGAAACTCAACAAGGAACGGGCTACAGGTTCTTTTGGTAAACCGGATATGAAAATCTTCAACGAGCGTGCCGGTACCACAGATGTAGTGAGCCGCATGGAAGGCCTGGTTGCAGGTATGTCTGTAACCCCGGGCAGTAAAGGAAGAGGAGCCAACAGATTCGGACTTGGCGGCAACCAGGTCAGCATTATCCGTGGAAAGAGTACTGCGCTGCTGGCGACCGACCCGGTTTATGTGGTTAACGGTGTGCTGGTAGAAAACCTGAGCATGTTGAATACCGACGATATTGCTGACATCTCCATCTTAAAAGATGCTTCGGCGGCAGCCATCTGGGGAGCACGTGCAGCAAACGGGGTGATCGTGATCACTACCAAAACTGGTCGCGCAGAAGAGAAAATCAAGTTCAACTACACGGGTTATATCACTACCCAGGGTAAACCTGACTTCAGTTACGGCCGCTACATGAACAGCAGTCAGTATATCAAGGCAGCCCGGGAAACTTTCGATCCGGTGGTTTTCCCTTACAATTCCTTATCCCAATCCGTTGTTGCACCGCACGAAACCATTTTATACAACCAGAGCAGGGGCTTGGTCACGGCTGCACAAGCCAATAGCAGTCTGGACAGCCTGGCAGGAATCGATAACCAGCAGCAGATCAAAGATTTGTGGTACCGTAATGCTTTCACCACCAATCAAACCCTTTCAGCCTCTGGCGGAACGCAGTTTTACAATTTTTACAGCTCCCTGTCTTACCTAAAAAATTACGGCAGTCAGGTCGGCAGTTCAGATAATACCTACCGTATTACCCTGAACCAAATCATCAACCCTACTAAATCTATCAGACTATCGATCAATACCATACTCAGCAACAATATTACCCGGAATGTCAGACCTGTTACCGTAGGCCCCGATTTTCTTCCTTATCAATTATTTCAGGATGCTGCAGGCAATAACCTGAACCTAAACTACATAAAAGGCCTTTCACCCGCAACGGTCGCAGATTATCAGTCCAGAAGTCGTATTAACCTCGATTATAGTCCGCTGGACGATATGTACATGGGTGATACCAAAAGCAATATGTTAACACTTAATACTTCGGCAGATTTAAACGTTAAAATTATAAAAGGCCTGAGCTTTAACGGCACCTACGGTTACCAGAAATCGCCGGGAACCTCTTTGCAATACGACGATGCCGGTATTTATGATATGCGTCGAGAATTGCTGAATTTCACCGTGGCACGGGTACCAGGCGCAACGCCGGTTTATTACCTGCCCGGCACTGGTGGTAAATATGCTACGATCAATTATAACAGCTACAACTGGACTGTCCGTAACCAACTGATGTACCATACCCAGCTGCGCGGTGGCAAAGATGAGCTGAATCTGCAGGCCGGACAGGAAGTTCAGGAGCAATACCGTAATTCGGAAACCACTACTGTACGTGGGTATAACAGGGATCTGACCACTTACAGTCTGCTGGATTACAACACCCTGGCGCAAGGTGTATTTGGTGCGGTAGGTTCTTTCAGAAGTGTATTTAACGAGCGGCCTTTTGTGGAGCTTTATGAGCGCCAGCGGTACCGTTCTTATTTTGGTTTGATGAACTATAGCTTTGAGGGAAAATATATCCTTGATGCCAGTATCAGAAGAGATTTCAGTAACCTGTTCGCAACCAACAGCTCGTCACAGAAAAAACCTGCTTATAGTTTTGGTGGTAAATGGCTGATCACCAGAGAAGATTTTATGAAATCGCATACCTGGATAGACAATCTCGGATTGCGTGTCACCTATGGTATTACAGGAAATTCACCTTACCTGAAAGCAGGTGCACTACAGGATATCTTAGCAACGGAGATCAACAATACTTATGGTAATTCACTATATATCACTTCCCCTCAAAACAATAAACTGAGCTGGGAAAGTACACATTCTTTCAATACAGGGATCGACTTTGGCCTGCTGGCTGGTCGTTTAAACGGAAGTATTGATTACTATTCAAAAAATACCACCGACTTGCTGGGAAAATTGCCGACAAACCCGCTTACGGGTTCGGATAACATTTCCGGTAACGTAGGTAATATCACCAATAAAGGTATAGAAGTTACTTTACGTTCAATGAACATCCAAAGCGCTGCATTTAGCTGGACGAGTAATTTTGTATTCAGCTATAACCAAAACAAACTGGTGACCTATTCCGCACTTGATGCTTCACAAAACACGGCATCTTTCCGTCTCAATGCAGCTCAGGTGGTAGGTTATACCAGTTCTCCCCTGTTTGCTTACCATTATATGGGACTGGATAATATGGGTGATCCTCAAATCAGACTGGCGGATGGCAGTATCACCAAAGAGGTTGATGCCGCTACTGCAGATGACCTGGTTTATATGGGTACGACACAGCCTAAATTCAATGGTGGTTTGAGCAATACTTTCCGTTATAAAAACATCTCCCTTACTGCAAATATGATTTATAACCTGGGTGGGGTAATGAGAAGAGACGTGAATACTTTTTACTATGGTCGCGCGGGTCAGAATGCTTCCGGCTTTGCGGGTAACCTGAATGAGGACTTTGATTTGCGCTGGAAAAAACCAGGCGATGAAGCCTTTACAGATATCCCTTCATACGTAGCCAATGCGGGTATCTCTACCAACCGCCGTAATACGCAGTATTATACTTTTGCGGATATCAATGTGGTCAGTTCATCTTATATCAAACTGCGCGACATTACGCTTTCGTATGATTTCACTGCGCGTTTGCTGCGCGCCATCCACCTGGATGCGGCGCGGATATATATGCAGACCGGCAATTTCATGTTATGGAAAGCGAATAAATACGATATCGATCCTGAATACCAGACATTTAGTGTAGGTACCCGTTCTATTCCTGCATTTTCTCATCCTTTAACTTTAGGTGTAAACGTTACTTTTTAACCTCCATTGTCATGAATAACAAAACTATAATTACTATAATCACCATAATTAGCCTCAGTACGTCAGCTTGTAAAAAGGATTTCCTCAATCTGGTACCGCAATCACAGCAAGTGGCTGAAACTACGGAAGACTATCGGCTGCTGCTGAATGATAAACGCTTTTTTGCATATGACTTTGCCGGAGGCTGGCAGGGACAGGTATTGATGGGCGACGATGTCGCGGCTGAAGGAACATTTTTCAGCAGAGCCATAGCCCCTTCACAGAAAGCTTTCAGATGGGACGATGATATTTTCCAATCTGGCGATATTGACTGGACGCAAGGCCTTTTTCTGGCCAACTTGTATACGTTGAACAAGGTGATCAACGAAGTAAGCGAATCTACCAAAGGCACTGCGCAGCAAAAAGCAACGGTCCTGGGCGAAGCTTATGCTACAAGAGCCTGGTTGTACTTCCAGTTTGTGAACTTCTTCGGTAAATCTTATACCAAAGCATCTGCAGGTACAGATCTGGCCTTCCCTATCATCAAAACAGCAGATGTGACTGTTCAGAAATTTACCCGCGCAACAGTGCAGGAAGTTTATGATTTCATTGAAGCTGATTTTAAAAGCGCTATTGCCAACTTACCCCTGACCAGCGAAAGTGCAATACACTTTAACCGATCGGCTGCCAAAGGTTTATTGGCCAAGGTTTACCTGTTTAGCGACCGCAATACGGAAGCCTTGCAATTGTTTAATGAGTCGCTGGCCGACAATGCAGCGGCTGCAATACCTGCAAGACTATACAATTATAATACTGAATTTGCCCCGGGCGGCAAGTTTGATCCGGTAACCAGCAGCGGTCCGTCTAATTCGCCTGGTATTAACTACCTCGATGTGACAGAGTCTATTGTAGCCAAATCATTTTACAACAGTTCCTACAGTGGTAACGGTTACGGTAATGATTTCATCGTGCTTTCTGAGAAGACGCATAACCTCTTTGACAAAGGTGATCTGAGGCTGAATTTTTATGCCGCACAGTTCCCTTACCAGGAGACCAATCCATCCGGCAGACTCTCCAAAATAGGTGTACAATATACCAAGTTCGGCCTGCAGCTTTCGGAACTTTACCTGCTGCGTGCGGAGTGTAAAGTTAGGCTCAATGACCTGAGCGGAGCGGTAGCAGACCTGATGATTTTACGCAATGCGAGAATGCCAGCGACTATTTCCGCGGTTCCAGCTACATCTGCCGGTTCACAGCGTGCATTGCTGAGTTTCATCTTTGATGAACGCGAACGTGAGTTTGCGGCAGAAGGTTACCGCTGGTTTGATATGCGCCGCGAAGCGGTGGATCCACTCCTCACGCCTAAAACCTATACGCATACGCTATATGATACGGATGGAGCGGCAACGACTTATACGTTGAGAAGAGAACGTTTAACGATGCGCCTGCCTTATCATATCATGATCTCTAATCCTGACATGCCTAATAACCCTTAATACAAATACACACAAAATGAAAACGACAACAACTATATTTTGCCTGGCATTTACGGCGATAGCCGGCCTGGCGAAGGCACAACATCCATTTACCATTGAAGGTCAGCTTAGTGCTGATAAACAAGGATTTATCACCCTCGATTATGATCAAAAAGGTGAATATGTACGTGATTCAGCGACCGTAACCAATGGAAAATTTAAATTCAGCGGTACTTTCGGGGATCCGGTTTATGCAACATTAGACCTGAATCCGGTACGAGGCTATGTTACTCCCGACAAGGTAAAGCCTGCCGAGCAGGCCAAATTTTTTATCGATGGAAAAATGACGGTAAAAAGCTCCGGAGGATTAAAAGAGGCATTGATCAGAGGCGGTAAAACACAGGCCGATTACCTGGTGCGTGATGCCTTCTACAAACCGCTGAATGCACAGCTGGCGGTTTTAAGTGAGGAGATGCGTCCTTTATATCAGGACAAGAATACGGAAGCGATGAAACCTGTACAGGCTAAAATAGGTGACCTGCTGAAACAGGCGCAGCAAATCGACAGTACCTTTATCCGTCAGCATCCCGACAGTTATGTTGCTTTTGACATCTGGAGAAGTAAACATACCAAAGGTTATGCGCGACCAGAATGGCGCACTGAGTTTGAGCGTTTCAGTAAGCGTATCAGAAATACAGAAGAAGGAAAACTGATGGCTGAAAAGCTTGCAAAAGCGGATTTGCTGAGCACTGGTAAAGTTGCTCCCGGTTTTAGCCTGAAAGATTTGAGTGGTAAAACAGTTTCCTTAGCAGATTTCAAAGGTAAAAATGTTTTACTGGTCTTCTGGAACCGCTGGTTTGTCCCTTTTGAAACATTCAGTTTATATATGCGCCGCACAGAAAAAAGACTAAAAGATAAAAATACAGTGATTGTAGGCATCAGTTATGATGATGATTCCACATGGCGCAGCGCAGCTGCTGCTGAGTTCCCCAATTGGATCAATCTCAACGCCATAGCGGAAAAAAGTTCGCGTAAGGATATGGGCACGACTGCAAAAGCATATGGTATCTATAGCGGAACGCATTTACCTTCTGCTTACTTTATTGGGCAGGATGGCAAATTTGCAACGGACCGTATCAATTTAAATGACAATGAACTGGGTTCAAAACTGGAAAAACTAATCAAATAAAAATGAAGAAAATAGCCCTGATTATCCTGCTGCACTTATCTGCAGCAGGATTATATGCACAGACCACAAGGATCCCGGACTTCCCGGATACAGGTGAAGAATTGAGCAGCTACCCGGCAGTAGAATGGTTGAAAGGCGGACCTATTACCACATTTGACCCCGACAAAACCTATATCGTTGAACTCTGGGCCACCTGGTGTGTTCCCTGTATTGCTGCGATGCCGCATATCGCTGAACTGAATGAAAAGTTTAAAGATAAAGGCGTGGTATTTATCGCACAGGATGTGATGGAATATGACCGCGAAAAAGTGGTGAATTTTGTAAAAGCCAAAGCTGAACTGGCGCATATCAATGTGGCTTTCGCAGGTGCGGAAGGCAATGAATTTGAACAGCGCTGGGTAAAGGGTGCAGGCGTAAATGGCATTCCGCAAACCTTTATTATCCAGGGCAATAAGCTGATGTGGCAAACTACGCCATATATGCTGAATGAGAAAGTACTGCAGCTTTTAGTAGACCATCAATTCACGATAGATGCGGCGAAAGCACTCGTCAGTAAAAAAGACTAAGCTGAGGTTGGGATAATTCATGAGTCGCCCGTAGCAGCAAGTTGCGGGCGACTTATTTATAGCTGACCAGGGCAAGCAGTTTATTTTTCAGGTCATGCAGCTGAAAGGGCTTAGCGAGATAGTCATCCATTCCGCATTCCTTCACCCTGGTTTGAATATCATCAGAAACCGAACCTGTAAGCGCAATAATATGGATCTTCGCTTTTTCTGTATCATTCAGCAGCCGGATTGCTTTTGTGGCTTCAACCCCGTCCATCACGGGCATATGCATATCCATCAGGATCAGGTCATAGTTCTCCCGCATCAGGGCATCAATTACCTGCTCCCCGTTTTCAACGATATCCGCTTCCATATTCCATTGTTTGAAAAGCTGACGCATAAAAAATATATTCATCACATTATCTTCTGCCACTAATACCTTCAGCTGACTCAAAGCCATAGGATCGTCTGTCTCAGTTTCGCTGTTTAGCTGTGCTGCGGGGGCTTCCTGCAGGGTCATATCAAAATAAAAACTACTCCCCTTTTCCGGAGCACTGTTCACCTTTATTTCGCTGCCAAACATACTGACCAGTTCTTTGACAATACTCAGTCCCAAACCTGTGCCCCCATATTTCCGGGCGGTGCTGCTCGATGCCTGAACGAAAGGTTCAAAGATTTTGTCCTGCTGGCTCTGGCTTAAACCTATTCCGGTATCCTTCACTGTTAGCCTGATGGTATAAGCGGCTGCATTGTGCGCCACCAAGCGCGCAGTAATCATCACTTCTCCCACTGCAGTAAATTTGATAGCATTACCCACAAGATTGTACATCACCTGGCTTAAACGCGTAGGATCGCCTAAAAATTCCTTTTTCCTGAGCTGTTCGTCCACTACCAGTACCAGTCCGACTGATTTCTCATTGGCAATACTCCTCATCCCACTGCTGATTCCATGCAGCAGTGTATCCAGGTTAAAGACCACGCTTTCCAGTTCCAGCTTACCGGATTCAAGTTTGTTGATATCCAGAATATTGCTGACCAGCGATAAGAGTCCTTCGGCCGAAAATTTCAGCCCCTGTAACTGTTCTTTTTGTGTTGGATTAGTATTGTTATTTGCCAGTAAAGTTGAAATGCCTATTACAGAATTTAAGGGTGTCCTGAGTTCGTGCGACATCATGGAGAGGAAGTTGCTTTTGGCCACAGCAGCTTCCGCAAGTTCATCATTGAGCATTTCCTTCTGCGCTATCGTAGAATACAGGACGCCGTGAAAATAATAATGGGAGAATAAGATAACCAGGAAATTGATCACAATGTAGAGGTCGTTCAGACCTTGCGGCAGTAACTGAAGACCAGTGAAACGGAAACTGATATAATGGCACAAGATCACTGCAGCCGACGCCAGCACCGTATAAATTGTCCCCCACTTTTTATTCAGACCATAAAATCCGGAGATAACTACCATGTAGATGGCCTGGCAGGTGACAATATCTGTACCTACCTGCTGATTAAATACCCGGTAATACACATGCATAATAGTCGCAATAATCGCATAGTGTATGCCCCATTTGATAATTTTCGGGAACCTGCGCAGCAGCACAATCATGAATAAAGAACTGATGATGAGACGGATTGCACGCATACTGCCGTCACCATGATGATTTGAGATGGCATCCCAAAGATAAATAAGCCCCTTAAATACATTGGCACCGAGCATCAGATAGAACAAATGTAACTGCGCCTTCTGGATTAATGTACCCGTAAAACGGGGGAAAGATGTACTTAATTTGCGGAAGGAGAAATTGGGCATTTGGTTAAATTAATAGCTATTCGTTATCCTGCAATCCGGGTAAAGATAAAGCTTTTTATAAAAGGATCAAATGCAGCTCAAAGCTGCTGCAAGCAATGGTTTATGAAAAAAACGATTTAGGATGACAGTCTTACGTAAATTCACGACATATCATAAATTCCTTTTACACTGCTATTGCGCAGCAATCTTAAAATCAATACCTTAACTACTGGTATTCAAATTGTGCAAATACCTGAAATTTATCCCGCAGCCATTTAATTTAGATATGCATTATACGCTACTTCAATATTTACTCCTGCTTTCCGCAGCATTCCTCCTGATCTTACTCGCACGCCGGTTAAAAATCGCCTATCCTATATTTCTGGTGCTGGCAGGACTGGTGATCAGTATTATCCCCGGAATGCCCGAAATTCATATAGAACCCGATCTGATCTTCCTGATTTTCCTGCCGCCATTATTGTATGAAGCTGCATGGTGGACCTCATGGAATGAGTTCTGGAAATGGAAACGTCCTATTTCACTGCTGGCATTCGGACTGGTGTTTTTCACCTCTACGGTGGTGGCCTATACCGTATCCAGTTTTATTCCGGGATTTACACTGGCCACCGGCTTTTTGCTGGGAGGGATTATTTCTCCGCCAGATGCGATTGCGGCAACGGCGGTATTAAAGAACATCCGTGTTCCCAAACGAATTATTACCATTCTTGAGGGGGAAAGCCTGGTTAATGATGCTTCCAGTTTAACCGTATTTCGTTTTGCCCTGGCGGCCATTGTAGCTGCAGGTGGTTTTTCATTCCGGGAAGCTTCCATCAGCTTTGTAACGGTAACCGTAATGGGGATCGTTGTCGGACTTGCTGTTGCGCATGTCATTTATTTGATTCATCGGTTTTTACCCACTACAGCGAGTATAGATTCCGCTTTCACCTTAATTTCTCCATACCTGATGTACCTGGCCGCAGAAGAATTTCACTTTTCTGGTGTAATGGCTGTGGTGAGCGGGGGACTGTTCCTTTCTTACCGCTCGCATGAGATTTTTGCGGACGGACAAAGCAGGCTGCAAACACTTAATGTCTGGTCTACCCTCTCCATTATCCTGAACGGACTGGTATTCGTGATGATTGGGCTCGAACTGCCCGCTATTGTGGCGGGACTGGAAGGTTATTCTCTTGCTGAAGCCTGGAAATACGGATTGCTGGTGAGCGCGCTGGTGATTGCCATCCGGATGATCTGGATTTACCCGGGTACCTTTATTCCGCGCTGGTTATTCAAAAGCGTACGTAAAAATGAGGCCCATCCGGGCTGGAAAGGTTCTTTTGTGATTGGCTGGGCCGGGATGCGCGGTGTGGTTTCCCTTGCTGCGGCACTGTCATTACCACTGACCCTGGATAACGGACAGCCGCTGCCGGAAAGGAACCTGATTATCTTTATCACCTTTGTGGTGATACTCGTGACGCTGGTGTTCCAGGGCCTGACTTTACCCTTCATCATCAAAGCGCTGAAGATCGGTGAAATTGATCCTATGGTACCTGAAGAACAGCAGGAAACAGAAATACGTTTACGTTTAACCAAAGTAGCACTGGAGCAGCTGGAGCAGAAACACCAGGCAGAGCTGGAACAAAATGCGCTGCTGCTGGGTGTGAAGGTAGATCTTGAAAACCACATTAAACACAATCACCTGAAACTGGATTGTATGGATTGTGCAGAGCGGGACCAAAAAGAACTACAGGTATACAAACGTGTGCTGAAAGACATTTACCGCGTACAGCGCGTAGAGTTATACCATTTACGCAAGGGAAAGGTCTATTCAGATGAATCTATCCGTAAGGAAGAAATGCAGGTGGATATTGCCGAGCTCAGAATATCTGGCGGGCAATAACCAGCACTTATTTTACAAATTCATATCTGATACCTAGTTTTTTAATTTTGGAGTAAAGGGTGGTAGCTGGAATATTCAGCAGTTCTGCCGCCCCGCCCTCACCAAATACTTTGCCTTTACAGATTTTTAAGATTTCCAGGATGTGCTCCCTTTCCATTTCTTCCATGGTACGGATACGGCTTCCTTCGGTAGTCTGCACTGGTCGTGAGGAAGGAATAACAGGAATCTCCATATAATCGATCACCCCATCCGTAGCCATCAGTAAACTGCGCTCAATCAAATGTTCCAGCTCGCGGATATTTCCCGCCCAGTCGTACTCCATCAGGGTCTGCATGGCCTCATCACTGATCACTGTGATCGCCCTGTTCGATTTTTTCACGAAACGGTCTAAAAAGTAATTCGCCAGCAAGGGAATATCTTCCTTCCTTTGTCTGAGTGCCGGAAGTTCTATCGGAAAAACGTTGAGCCTGTAATACAGATCAAGTCTGAAACGGCCTTCCGCCACTTCCTTCTCCAGTTTCCGGTTGGTGGCAGCGATGATCCGCACATTCACCTTTTTGGTATAATTACCGCCCAGACGTTCAATTTCTCTCTCCTGTAATACACGCAACAGTTTCACCTGGGCCTCCAGGGGCAGCTCACCGATCTCATCCAGGAAAATGGTACCGCCATCGGCTTGTTCAAACTTACCAATCCGTTTTTCTGTAGCTCCGGTAAAGGCACCACGCTCATGGCCAAAGAGCTCTGATTCGATCAGGTTAATCGGCAATGCCGCACAGTTCACAGTGATCATCGGTTTATTCTTACGCGGTGATAAAGTATGAATCGTCTGTGCAATCCGTTCTTTACCTGTTCCGCTTTCTCCCATAATGAGCACTGAGGTTTCATCCGGTGCCACAAGCGTAATCTTATTGAAGACGGCCTTTAACAGCGGACTCTGACCGATAATCCCATTGAAACTTTGTTGCTCTCCGGCTGCTGCCCGGGGTAAAACTGCAATTCGCCGGGGATGTACCTGCTTTACTTCAGGATCTTTTTTTAAAAGGATTGCGCTGATCAGTTGTTTAAGCGCGGCCTCATTCTTTTGCAGCAGATCCAGTTGTAGTTTATTGTAACTGTCCGGACCGGTACTTAAAAAGGTGAATTTAAACAGGTACCCATCATCTGAACGGAGATCGAAGCTTAAGGCAGACTGGTACTTATAATGGTCGCTCAAAGCCTTTAACCATAAACTGTCCATCTTTAAACGGCGAAAATCAAAGTTGTTATAAAACTGGTTTTTAAATTCTGCCGGTGATGATTTCCAGGAGGTATAATCCCTTTGTGAAACGCCCATCACTTCCAGCACCTCTTTGAGCGTTAACAGCTGGAAAATATTGACGCTGCTATTGATCAGATAGACCTGATCTGCCTCTACTGAGGTTTCGTTTGTGGCGATACTCAGACAATCGAATGGAATAATTCCCTGCAGGGCAGTTGCCACCTGTTTCAGCTTTTCTTCCCTGCTGTCTTCCTTTCCCGCAATTTGTGCGATCTGTTCGGGGAGGGATAATTCTTTTGGCTGATTGAACTTTTTGCTTTGTTTATGCCTGTACAAGGCAATATCCAGCATCACCAGCAAATCCTTTTCCCGGAAGGGCTTCACCAGGAAACCATAAGGCTGCGTAGCTTTTGCAGCTTCCAGAATCCCCTGGTTGGTATTGGCAGAAATATAGATGAAAGGTATGCCCATTTCAGTCAGCTGCCCCGCCAGGTCGATCCCCGTTTTAGTACCCTGCAGAAAAATATCCAGCAGAATCCAGTCGGGACTTTTAGTCTTAATCAGGTCCAGCGCCTTGGCCACGGATGGCGCAATACCACAAACTTTGTAACCCGCCTTCTGCAGCATGATCCTTAAATCATTTGCTACGATAAACTCATCTTCAACTATTAATATATTTTCTTCCATTTCTTCCTCCTGACACCTGGAATCATCCAGGCAAATACATTTTATAAGTTAGTAAACTCCACGACTTTGAAGGTGACACACACCCTGAGTCCATTTTTATTCTCCAGTTGAAAATCGCCATCCAGCTGCTGACTCAGTCCCTGCATCAGACTCATCCCCAGCGAACTGGTATTGTAGGGATCAAATCCTTCCGGCAATCCTTTTCCATTGTCAGCGATGCACAGCAGGTACTTTTCCTCTTCTATCTGCTCCAGGACAATATCAATCTGTCCCCTGTTATTTTCTGTGAAAGCATATTTAATTGAGTTACTGATCGCTTCATTCAGGATCAGTCCGAGGGGAACGGCCTGGGATACATCCAGTTTGACCGGACTGATATTGAGACGCATCACTGCACTTTTTTCCTGTTTGAAACTCTCGCCCAGGTATTCTACCAGCTCCCGGATATAAACCGACATGTCTATCGTAGCCATGTTGTCCGACTGATACAATTTTTGGTGGATGAGCGACATGGCATGCATCCTGTGCTGACTGTTCCTGATCGCATCCAGTGCGTACTGGTTATCCAGATAGGCCGACTGGGTATTGAGCAGGCTGATCACAATCTGCAGGTTATTTTTCACCCTGTGGTGAATTTCCTTCAGCAGCCATTCCTTTTCCCTCAATAAGGTTTGCAGGGAATCATTTAGTTGTCGCATTGACCCATTCGCCGCATTGATGCGCTCCTGCTGTGCTTTCAGCTGAATATTGGTGCGCTGTTTAAGCCGGTAGCGGTTATAACTCACCCCCAGCAGTAACAACAGCATCGCCAGACCGGCAAAAGCGACATGCCTGATCGTTTTTTCATGCAGCAGACTTACATGCTGGTACTGTGCCTGTTTGTTTAACAGTAATATTTTCTGTGCATTGAGCCGGATTTCTTCATCCTTTTTCTCCGTCTGGTAAGCTACCTGCAAATCTGCCAGCTGCGAAGCCTTTTTGGTATTCACCAGTGAATCCGTGATGACTTTCGACAACTGGAAATGCTGAATCGCCGTCTTAAAATCGCCCTTAAGCGAATCTACATGAAACCAGTCCAGGTAATTTCTCGCCAGCAGATCTACCTGGCTGTTTTTCCGGCAGGCCGTATCATTAAATTTCAGGTATTTGTCCGCCGCACCGAATTGTCTGGTAGCCGTTAAATACTTAATGATCGCATTGTAATTGGTAATCTGATGCGCATGAAATTCAGGGAGCTCAGCCGTTTGTTTCACCACCAGCTGGTAATAGCGTGCAGCCTGATCAAACTGACGGTTTTCAGTATAGGCCTGCAAATAGTATTTATTTATGAAATGCCTCCAGCCCAGGTTCGTATGCGGATAGCGGTTGCCTATTTTCCGCAGATAGCCAAGTGCTTCTGCCGGTTTGCCCTGTGCAATTTTAGACACCACCATATTGCCCAATACCTGCGCAACCATGGTAGAGTCATTTTGCTGCGCCTCATATTTACGCGCGATCGGTAAAGCTTTATTCAAAAAATACAATTGCGTATCATACCTCTTCAGCAGGCTGTTCAGCAAAGCCACATTATTATAAATACGAAAAGCCTTTAAAGAAACATCTTTGTATTTTTCGATGATCCTGACCGATTGCAGGGCATATTTTAAAGCTTCTGTATAGTTATCTTTCCCCAGATAAGCATATTCAAAACGCTCATACAGCCATTCCAGATCCATCTCTTTTTCGGGATAGTTCAGCGAATCGTATAATCTCCGGGCATCATTCAGCAGGTCAATCATCGTCTGATACTGTCCACCCATTAAATAGATATTGCCCAGCTTAATCAGTACTGCCGCTTTTGCCCGTCGATCACCCGTCTTATCATAGATAGCTATGGCATTTTTATAATAAGCAATTTTCCTGTCAGACATCTTTTCTTCGTCAGGAAGATTATCCCCCAGCTGTACGTATCCGCCAGCCAGCAGTTTATCAGACGGCTGACTACGGTAGCGGCTGATGACTTTCTCTGCGTATAAGTCTGACCCTTTCAGCTCATTTTTTGCATGCAGCATGGCGGCGCGCGACAGCCAGCTATGCGCCAGTCCTTCTCCAAATTTTACCGTTGTACTCAATTGTTCTGCCCTGCCGATGTACAGCGCGGCACTATCTATAAAAGCCGGTTGCGACTCAGCAAAGGACAAAAACTGATTCCCTAAATGCAACATGGCGGAGACCTTTGCCGTGTCTGCTACTGCGGTGCTCAAATTTTTCCTGCCCTGACGCAATTGAGCCTGTTCATTTGCTGTTTGAGAGAAAGCAGACGACAAGCCGCAAAATAGCAGGATCGTAGCTATGAGTTGTTTCATCTCCTTAATCATTCATGGTAAATAAAAACAGCAGCACTCCAGGTAAGATTACTCCGCTGAGGCCGACGAAGTTACCTGCCGCAGCGCCAGCTAAACAACCTGCAGTAAAACCGGCCAGTACCAAGAAGGCACCGTGGTTTTTAAGCTTTCTGGCCTGCGACCAAAAAGCGGGTACCAGGCTGTCGCCCATGAGCAATGCAGGGTTTGTATTATATTTTGCGGCGCTGATCATCCCCATGGCGACTACAACTAAAAAAGCGATAAAAAGGCATACGATCTGGCTCGTCAATATATCTGTCGCAGTCAGCACAGCCGAAAGTAAGCCACTTACGATCAGCATGATGCCACCAGCTTTAATCAGATCCGTTCCTCCTGACCTGGATTTGAATAGCTGTCTTGCACTCAGCAATGCACCAAGATAAACCGGAATGGATAAAAGCGATAAAAAACCTTTAAGAACACCATCATGCAGCATCTGATACGCAGAAAATATGACGTTGGCTAAAACATGCGCAGAGAAAAAACCTGACGTAAAAAATGTGATCGTATCACCATACCCTACCGTGAATGATAGTAATAAAAATGTCCACGTGCCTGGTTTAATTGGTATTCTCATGATATAAGCCCATATTGTCAACAACAATACCAGCACATAATACACTGTAAAACAACTGTTTAAACAAATAAACCCAACACTAAATTGATGATATATCGTCAATTTACGAATCCAGCGTAGTAAATATTAGATTTCAAGGGTTAAAGATTATTCCCTCCATCCTTAAAATGAGTTACCCCATGACAGAATGAAGCACTGAATTCGGAACATCTTTAAACTAAGACAATAAAAACCGGGGTTCTGCTCCTGCTTTTCCCCCGGAATCATTCAGAAAATTGCCCGGTCAGGTTTGAAAAAATAATAAATTAATCATATTTGTGACCATTAGCAATCCTGACAAATAATGATTTTATGAGCAACATATCCGAATCTGCCTTTTCCGATATTAACCTACCTGCAACAGCAAATCATGCGGCAGCACATCCTTCTGGCACTACCCTTAACAGCGCTATTCTGTTAAGGAGTCTTTTCGCTATATTTTTTAAAAAGCTCCATCCCCTGTTTTCTATAGACTGTGGCATAATCTTAATCTATGATGCGCAACGCAATGGCATCAAAGAAGCTTATATCTCTACCTATAACGGCGATACTGAACAAATTGATACGGAAATTATCAGTCAGCATGCTGAACTCAATACCATACAGAAAAGTATTGCGGAATTTTCTTACCCAGTAATAAAATCCATGGAAGAATGGATCGAAGAAGAAGAGATGAATCATTGTTTAGTGAACAATGAAACACAGTATAAATACCATTGTTATATCCCGCTGGAAATTGAGAATAACATTCTCGGTACGCTTGAACTGCATAATAACGAAAGAGAATTAAGCACCGAATGTTTAACCTTCTGCAATAGCATCGCAGATTTCCTTGCTGAGATTATCTGTTTACAGCAAACACATGCAGCGGAAAATGAGCTGATCATCACTGAGGCTGACAGCAAAGAGGCAAATGAGAGTGAAACCCCGGAATTTAATAACACGCCATTAGCAGCATTAAACGAAAAGCTGGGCAGCATTCAAGATATAGATACCCTCCGCGAATTTGTAAGCGCTGCGGCAATACTCTTCCCCAAGGCTTATGAAAAGATAAAATTTCAGCTGGATGAAATCTATGCCTATCAAACACAACTTGATGATGAGTCTCTACATCCCGGGGAAGCAAGTTTGCCAGCATCTGCTTACCCTGAAATTATAGGAGCCGGTGCGGGTATGCAAAAAGTGTTTGCACTGATGGACCAGGTAGCCGGATCGGAATCTACAGTGCTGATTCTTGGTGAAACCGGTACCGGGAAAGAGCTGATTGCGAAAGCCATTCACGAAAGGTCGGTAAGGAAAAATCATACGATGATCAATGTGAACTGTGCCGCTATTCCCGCAAACCTGATAGAGAGTGAATTGTTTGGGCATGAGAAGGGATCCTTTACAGGGGCGACCGACAGGCGGATCGGGAAGTTCGAACTGGCAGACCACAGCACTTTGTTCCTGGATGAAATCGGTGAATTACCACTGGACCTGCAGGTAAAACTACTGAGGGTTTTACAGGAAAAAGAAATAGAACGTGTAGGCGGTAAAACCCTGATCAAAACTGATGTCAGGATTATCTCGGCCACCAACCGCGATTTGTTAACTGAAGTGGAACAGGGACGTTTCAGGCGAGACCTTTATTACCGCCTGAATGTTTTTCCGATCCAGCTGCCTCCATTGCGGGAGCGGACAGAAGATATCCCCCTGCTGGCTTCCTTTTTCCTACATAAATATGGTGGTAAAAAGCTGACTGGTTTTACACGCCGTGCGATCAGGCAGATGCGGGATTACCAATGGCCCGGGAATGTGAGAGAGATGGAACACCTGATTGAAAGGCAGGTTTTGTTGAGTACAAAACCAGTGATCAGCGAAATCAATATCCCGGAGGTGGTTAAAACCATCATTGATAAAGAAGGTACAATACAAAAAATAAAAACTATCGACGAAAATGAGCGCGACCATATTTTTGCTGTGCTGCAGCTCTGCAAAGGCCGTATTTCAGGAAGCGACGGCGCTGCTAAATTACTCGGCGTCCCTCCTACCACGCTCAACTCAAAAATAAAAAGACTGGGCCTCAATAAAAAGCATTTTTAGGAATTCAGTTCACAGCAATTCGTAAAATCACGCTATAGCGTAAGCAGCGCAATTTTAAAAAAGCAAATAAATTGCTGATTTTCAGCATATTAACCAATGGCATGTTTGTAGATTACCTTTTGGCAGATAATCAAAAACATGAAAACAAATTCAACAATCAAAATGACAGCCGCTGCAGCAGTGGCTATTTTCCTATCAGCAGTTAATCCTTCAGTATCTGCTGCTCAAACTACACCTGTTAAAAATATTGTCATTGTACACGGTGCATTTGCAGATGCTTCGGGCTGGGAATCGGTTTACAAAATCCTCGTAAAAGATGGTTATAATGTAACACTGGTACAAAACCCGACCAGTTCATTAGCAGAAGATGTTGCCGCCACCAATTTTGCCCTGGAGCGTCAGAATGGTCCGGTAGTTTTAGTCGGCCACTCCTGGGGAGGTACAGTCATCACTGAAGCCGGAAATGCTGATAAGGTGAAAAGCCTGGTATACGTAGCCGCCTTCGTACCTGATGCTGGTGAATCTACGCTAGACCTGGTACAGACGGTAAAAGAACAACCTAAAGGAATTCTTGCTCCGGATGGCAAAGGTAATGTATACCTGGGCAAATCAACTTTCCAGGAGACTTTCGCCAACGGACAGACCAAGGAAAAATCAGATTTTATGTATGCTTCACAAATCCCGTTGACCGTGAAATCCTTCACCGATAAAATCACTGTACCTGCCTGGAAAAACAAACCAGTATATGCCGTGAAACCCTCTAACGATGAAACGATCAATATGGGTCTCGAAGATACCATGTACAAACGTGCCAACGCAAAAGTAACGCATATCACCGGCGGACACACCCTGTTTATGACTCAGCCAAAAGCAGTTGCAGCAGTAATTGAAGCAGCAGCCCAGGGAAAATAATATAACATGCATGCACAGCATGCTTCATCATACAATTCAAACAGAAAATCCCTGTCCAGACAACAAACCTGAGCAGGGATTTTTTGGGTTTAACAGCTGCAATAAACAGCTGGATTTTTTAAGTTATAACGCTCTTTGTTAATAGTTTTCATGGAGATAACGGTGCACAAATGTTACGGCCATAGCGCCTTCCCCAACTGCAGATGCTACTCTTTTTACAGAGTTATGCCTTACATCTCCCGCAGCAAAACAGCCCGGCACACTCGTTTCTAAAAATGCAGGCATAAAACTTTTGTCCCATTGCTGATCAAAAGGTGGTGCATAGAGATCGCCGCCCGTAACCAGGTATCCCAGTTCATCACGCACAATTGCCGTATCTTTTGCCCAGCTGGTATTCGGTTTTCCACCAATGCAGACAAAAACAAACTTTGTAGGATAAACGACTTCAGTTTGCGTAACTGAATTGGTAACGGTAATCTCTTCCAGCGCAGTATCTCCTCCAAGGGTTGTAATACGAGCGTTAAACAGTACTTCAATCTTTTTATTCTTTTCGATCCGGTCCAGCAGATAATAAGATAAGGATGCGGCCAGATCATTCCCCCTGATGATGAGTGTTACTTTCTCTGCATGTTTGCAGAAATTAAGGGCGGCTTGTCCGGCTGAATTGCCACCACCCACGACAAATACATGCTGGTTGGCACACAGGAGTGCCTCACTTGCGCCGGCACCGTAAAAAACACCTGCATTCAGGTATTTTTCTTCTTCAGGAATATCCAGTCTTGAATATTCTACCCCTGTAGCCGAGATATTTGCCCGCGCAATAATTTTGTTGCCATCATTAAAATCAACATGCAGTTTCCGGTCCGCAAACGCTGCATGGATACTTTTCCGGATCAGGAGTATGTCCACACCGAACTTAACCGCCTGCTGCCTTGCTCTTTCCGCGAGATCATTACCCGAAATACCTCCCGGGAAACCCAGATAGTTTTCGATCAGCGAACTTGTTCCCGCCTGTCCCCCTATAGCTTCACGCTCTACCAGTACTGTGCTCAATCCTTCCGAGGCGGCATATACGGCAGCACTTAAGCCTGCAGGTCCCCCGCCAAAAATTGATATATCATATTCCTTATGTTTCGGTTTGGTGACCCATCCCAGTTTACAGGCGATATCTGCGACAGTAGGATTAAATATAAATTTGCCATCAGGCAATTTAACTGCCGGCAAATCCTCTTCTTCCACCTGAAATTCAGGATATATTGTACGAAATGCAGTAATATCTAATACTGGTACCCATTCAAATGTAACCACGCTTCTTTTAAGAAAGTCCCTGATCACATAGGCATCCCTGGAATCGGGATGACCGAAAACCTTGATGACACTTAATGCCGTTTTATTATTTTCCATGTTTTCAATTTTGGATTGTCCTCTATATTTACCCGCCGACCAAAAATGTGATGCATTTGAACAGACCTTCATCCTATCTTAGCAGGGCATCATACGCTGTGATTTAACCTTCGTAATTTTCAATCGTATCACTATCCCTTGCTTCTGCCTGATTCGGATTCTCACCCGCATTGCGTAATGCCCTTCGCTGTCTTAATAAATCCCAGTACTGATCCAGTTCCAGTTTCATCTGGTGCAGTTTTTTCACTTCCTCATCTGACAGGTTTTCTTTCGACCAGAGTTTTTCTTCGTTTTCAGTTAAGCTTTTAATGTGATTTAAGATCTGATTGTCTTCCATAATCTATTTTTTTTAAAGAAACGCAAAACCAGTACCATCTGTTATTTATCTATAAATCAGTTAAATGCGCATAATTCAGTGTATTATACTGACGATATATCATCATTTTACGAGCTATGAAACAACAGGCTGATTTCCGGTTCCGGAATCCGCAGCCGGATTAAAAATGGGAACCATTATTCAATTTCAAAGTAAATCTCTTCACAAAATAACGAAATACCGTAATTGATAAAAGCTCATTAAATAACCAAAATACTGATTAACAGCCTCTTAATTAATTGCGCAGATTTTGTATCTCCATGAGCAGATAAAAATAAATCATATGTCAAAAAAGGTAGCAGAACAATTAGTTGATATGCTGGTGCAAGCAGGAATTAAAAGAATTTATGCAGTTACCGGTGATAGTTTAAACGAGCTGAACGATGCGGTCAGGAGAAATGACCAGATTCAATGGGTACATGTCCGGCATGAAGAGGCCGGTGCTTATGCAGCGGCAGCCGAAGCAGAACTGAATGGCCTGGCCTGTTGTGCCGGCAGCAGTGGTCCGGGTCACATACATTTAATCAATGGATTGTATGACGCACACCGTGCCGGAGTACCCGTATTGGCCATCGCCTCTACCTGTGCAACTGTAGAATTTGGAAGTGGTTATTTTCAGGAAACGAATGTGATTAAACTCTTTGATGATTGCAGCCATTATAATCAGATTGCCGCTACCCCGGCCCAACTTCCGCGTATGACACAGGCTGCTATTCAGCATGCCATACAACGCAAAGGCGTAGCCATTTTAGGTTTGCCGGGAGATGTGAGTGCGATGGATGCAGTAGAGAATATCTCTTCCAGTAAAAACTATTTCGCAAAAGCCCTGATCCGGCCCGCAGATGAAGATATTGCCGGGATGGCTAAGCTCATTAACCGCTATGAAAAGATAAGTATTTATTGCGGAATAGGTGCTGCAGAAGCACATGATGAAGTGGTGGAGCTTGCGGCCTTGCTGAAAGCCCCTGTAGGTTATTCTTTCCGTGGAAAAATGGGCATCCAATATGATAACCCTAATGAAGTGGGGATGACCGGATTACTGGGCTTACCTTCGGCCTATCACAGTATGCATGAGAGTGATCTGGTGATTTTGCTGGGTACAGATTTTCCTTATACGCCCTTTATGCCGACTGACAAAAAAATCATTCAGATAGACCTTCAGCCAGAAAGGTTAGGCAGAAGGGCAAAACTGGACATGGGTCTGCACGGGGATATCAAAACAACTTTAACTGCACTGCTGCCTTTACTGAATGCTAAAGATGACGATAGCTTTTTAAAGGCACAGTTGCACCTCTATAGCAAAGTAAAAGAACATCTCTATAGCTTTGTGAATCATAAAGGGAGTCGCCATGCCATACCACCCGAGGCTGTTGCTGCAACTTTGAATGAGCTGGCGACAAACGATGCAATTTTCACGGTAGATACGGGTATGTGTTGTGTATGGGGTGCCAGATATATACAAGCTACCGGTAAACGCCATATGCTTGGCTCCTTTAGCCACGGATCTATGGCCAATGCAATGCCCCACGCAATCGGCGCAGCCTTTGCCTGTCCTGATCGTCAGGTAGTTGCCATGTGCGGCGATGGCGGAATCTCTATGATGCTGGGCGATCTGGCCACTATCAAACAATACAAATTACCCATCAAAGTTATTGTGTTTAACAATCGTTCCCTCGGTATGGTCAAACTGGAGATGCAGGTAGGCGGATTACCGGATGCTGAAACTGATATGGAAAATCCGGATTTTACCATGATCGCCCAGGCTATGGGCATCAGGGGAATTACGATAGATCATCCTGACGATCTCGCAAGTGGTTTGAAAGCAGCTTTTGATCATGAGGGACCAGTTCTGGTAAATGTATTTACAGATCCTCATGCCTTGGCGATGCCGCCTAAGGTAGAATTCAAAATGATCAAAGGAATGGCATTATCAATGACCAGATTAATGCTGGGCGGGAATTTTGATGAAGTGCTGGAAACGGTGAAATCAAGTTACAAACATATGGGTGAACTGCTTGATTAAGCAAGCTTTTAAAAATCGTATTCCCACCACCACCCTCACAACAACAACAACAACAACAACAACAACAACAAAGTATACATTTTAAAAGGAAAACTGATGGCACTGAATAATTTCAAAGACGTACAAGCTTTTATTACCAATGTAATGGAAGAAAATAAAGTAGAAGGTGCACCGCCACCAAAATCACCCCACAAAGCATTCTGGCTCAGCATGAGTTATACGGATTTTACTACAGGTACCGTTCCGGGTGTTAAAGATCCGGCAACGGGCAATCCAATTCCCGTGCTTACTGTGGGTGACTCGGCTTCCAGTACTCTTATTATGGCTTTAAGCGGTCAGGGTCCATTATTTGATCCAAAAACCGGCGCTTTCGGCAGAATGCCTGCAAATAGTCGGGCCCAATTTACAGCAGCACAGATTAAAGAATTGGCCGACTGGATAGATGCCGGCTGCCCTGAATTTTAGCAATCCCCTTTAAACAAGAATTAAATATAATCCTAACCTTTTAGGTTTTATCCTAAGCTTTTAAAAATTATGGAAAATCCGATAGCAATTACCAAAGATCTGATTTATAAAGACGACCTGAAACTGGATCTCTACAGTGGCCAGAATACCAAAGGAGCAATAATTGATATCCATGGCGGCGGCTGGTTCCAAGATTTCGCCATGATCCCCAGTGCCAATATTAACCAGGGCGGGCGAAATGATCCCTTTTTAAGATGAATATATTTAATCCAAATAGCCCAACATTTACGATCTCCCATGAAAACAGAACAGAACAAGAATACACATGTACCTTTGATAAGAAAAGGCGTACAATTTAACATTCTGGCAGAAAGTCCATCAGAAACAGCAACTGCACTGCAGGTTGTCTGTTTTTTTGATTTTCAGAAAAACCAGCACTATGAAGGTGGCACGTATGCGGTGAATGAACATTTTGGTGGCGAAATTCATCAGCTACGCAAAGATGGTATTTTTTCGGGCGCAAGGCTTGAAACACTTCTGCTTAACCCATCCTCAAACCAGATCCCTGCGCATCAGTTATTGCTGATCGGGATGGGAGATCCTGCTGAGCTTGATCTTGATCTATTTAAAATTTTAGGCTATACCGCTGTTATGGAAGCTATTAAAATCGGGGTGAAAGATTTTTGTTTTGCGCCCAGTCTGAAGGATGCGGGAATTGCGATGTCTTTTGGCAAAACTGATGTTTCAAAAACACTCGCTCAGGGTATGTTTAAGGCATTGGATGCTGCAGCTGTGTTGTCTGCGAAAAAATTGATCAGGCCAGTAGCGCTGACTGAGATTAACCTTCTTGCTGGTCAGGCTCAGTCAGCCAACGCCTATAAAGGTCTGCAACTGGCATTCGATTGATCAAATGATCTAGTTGGTAGTATTATTCCGCAATCTGCTGAAGGATATCGCTGACTTCTTTAGGATGAGAAAGAGAAGGTGTATGCCCTGCATCCAGCGTATACACATTAGTAATGCCTGCAGCAGCAATCATTTGTTTCTGCAGGTCATTTCCAATACCATGATCCTGTAAGGTCTCAATATAATATTTAGCTACGCTGCCGAATTTCGCTTCCGTTAAAGCTACGGGATCTCCGAAAGGTGCTCCCGGTTCGGTTCTGTAATTGTCCAGAATCATTTGTTTTACGCTATCTGAACCGTCCTGACAGAATATATTCGTGATGTCTTCTTTGACAATATCGAACGCTGACTGATCTTCCGATACGATTAAAGAAGCACCCAATTGAGATTGCTGATCAAGCAGCGAAAGTGAATAAGCCGACTGTCCATCCGCAGGCACATATGCAGCTTCATAAACCAGCTTATCGATCAGGTCAGGAATATGTTCTGCAACGCCGGAAATAATTATTCCCGCCATGCTATGTCCCGCCAGGATTACTTTGCTGCCAATTGCTGTAATTGCCGCGCTTACATAGCTGATATAAGACTCCATACGTAGGCTTTTGTGATCGGTAGTATCATCACCATGTCCCGGTAGCTGAATCAGGTGCACTTCATGTCCTGCTGCTGAGAGGTTATCTTTCACGGTCTGCCATGCATAGGGTGCAGACCATGCACCATGTAAAAGAACAAATGTTTTTTGTGAGGCACTATTATTTGTGTTCATTATTTATGATTTATGTAAGATTGGTTGGGCTTATTATTTTGTTTTCAGCAGGTATTTATGTGTGCCTGATAAAACCAGCTCTCCATTTTGGTTATGGATTCTTGCTGCAGTTTCCACGATGCCCGTAGCTCCCTGAGGGGTTAAAGAGATAATTTCCAGCTCTGAGTACAACGTATCACCTGCATTTACTTCTTTTAAAAATTTACAGGAGAGTTCAGTAAAAGCAATAAATACTTCACCGATCACATGCGGAAACATTGTTGCACCCGGAGCGGTGAATGCCAATACCTGCAGACCATGAACTACCGGAGCTTTATGTCCGTGTTTTTGGGCCCAGACATTGTCATAATGCACAGGGTGGTTATCACATGATACAGTTTGAAACGCTGCCGAATGGGCATCCGTTAATGTGCGGCTTGGCGCACGGAAAATTTCACCGATCTCCAGTTCTTCAAAAGAACGGGCCGGTACGATCAGAAAATCATTCGGGTTAAATGTTACTGCGGTGTTTTCGGTATTTGAGTTGCTTTCCATAATTTGTTTTTTTAGCAGTAACATCCAAAAAAACAACCAACTCACAGAACGCTAACAATCAAGAAATTAACCACAACACATCTCCATTAAGATCACGAAATAACGTCAATTTATGATCAATTGCCTGATGCAGGCCT
Source organism: Pedobacter sp. MR2016-24 (assembly GCF_026239655.1). Taxonomy (GTDB): domain Bacteria; phylum Bacteroidota; class Bacteroidia; order Sphingobacteriales; family Sphingobacteriaceae; genus Pedobacter. The sequence continues at coordinate 519,055 of NZ_JAPIVO010000003.1, forward strand.
ATTCATCTTCAATTGATCTTCCATAATGCTGATGAAGATTTATTTCGTAATCTTCCGGCAAAGGGCGCGACGCATCATACTCAGGACTATTTTTAATTGCCCCTGTGGGCAGATCGAGGTATACCGTTGCCATTTTCCAGTCTATTTTATTTATCCATCGTGGCGAAATAATTACTTTTTTTCCCGGTATCCAATTTCCGGTATCCACAATAAGATAATTGATTTTCCAGGTACTGTCATCTATGATAAAATCATACACCTCCCCTATTGCATCATCCGTTGCATGGATATGATTTCCCATTACTTCACTGGTACTGCGCAAATGCGGGTCGCCATCTTCGTTTTCAATTGAATGCTCAGCCTTAATACTTTCTTCGAAGGAGCCTGCAGCTTCCATCATACCAGTCATCCCGATGCCGCCATAGAGACCGGTGCCAGCTCCTGCATTGTATGGCCAGCCATAATAGTTATATAACTCATTTTCGTGCTGACGGGAAACAGGTTTTTCCGTATCAATATCCGGACTGTTTTTTATCTGTTCTTTGGTAAGATGAGCAGGAAAGCTTTTATTTTCCCAATCTGCTGCCTGCAATGCAGCCGGAGAGATCAGTACCTTACGTCCGGACAGCCAGCCACCGGTTTTCACAATCAGATATCGAATTGTCCATGTTGCATCGTCGAAATAAAAATCCGTGACTTCACCAATTTCCCCATCCACAGCGCCCATAGTAAAGCCCGTTAAACTTTTCACATTACGTTTCATAATTCTTCATTTTTTGGTTAAAAAATTATTAATTAATACCGATCACACGTATAGCTATCGTGCTTAGCATTAACAGGATAACACCTCATTTTCAGGAAATGTTTGTTTCGCGTTACTGACCAGGATGAAAAAGGATACAGATGGATTTAAAACATCCCTATGCAAGCCATTATTTTCCATCTTTAGCAAAACATTTATGCATATAGCAGGTTGATGCTTTGATAGTATATCATTTGATAAATCATATCAACCCATACTCATTATGAAAAATTCAACACACATTGCCCTGCTTGGGATAGCTGCATTAACGCTTCAATCCTGTTTCAGTACAAGGTCTGACACGCGCAGCTCTCAAGGTACAGCCACATTTGGTGCTAATGCCCCCGCTACCGGAAACCGGACAAGCAGATCGCCCGGAAATACCTTTAGCAGTGATGGCAACGGAACTGCTGTTAGTGCTACATCCGGTGCCCGTACTGTTACAGAAGCTGCAGGGGCAATGGGTACTGCAAATACCACCGGGGATGCCGGAAATGAAAGTTCAGCAGTCAGCACCTCTTCGGAAGAAGCAGCGCGTTTTATCCAGCGGGCAACGGTTAGTGGCCTATCGGAAGTCTCCTTAAGTGAATTAGCTTTGAAAAATGCACAAAGCAGTGCAGTAAAAGAATTTGCAGCCATGATGGTGAAGGATCATGGAGCGGCAAATACTGACTTAAAAGCTTTAGCTCAAACTAAGAAAATTACTATTCAGAATGGTGGTGAAATAAAACCGGAACAACTCAGTACATCCTCTCCTGAAAAGTTTGACCAGAACTATGTGAAGCTGATGATAAAAAATCACGCTAGTGCCGTAAGTCTTTTCGAAAATGGATCGAGATTGTCTGATCCTCAGGTTAAAGCTTATGCAATTAAGTACCTTCCTGCTTTAAAAATGCATTTACAGAAAGCTAAAGCATTGGGTAAGACGATCAAATAATAAACAGGCATGAAATAAAAAGAGCTGCCACCGGGCAGCTCCGTAATTGTTTTCTGCAAAAGACGCTTAGCTGATCTCTATCTGACGGCTGGCCATTTTAGCGTCTTCATGTTTAGGGATACTGATGCGCAGGATACCTTCCTCGTATTTCGCTTCTATACCATTTTCATCAGCAGATTCTGGCAGAGTGAATGAACGTACGAAAGAAGTATAACTGAATTCACGTTTAGTGAAATTACGCTCCTGCTGCTGATCCTGTTGTGTTTGTTCAACAGAGATACTGAGCACATCCCTTTCCAGTTTCAGTTTGAAGTCCTCTTTTTTCAATCCCGGAGCTGCCAGCTCAATCTGGTAACTGGTACCGGTTTCGGACACATTTACTGCAGGTACTCTTGATACCATACGATCTGACAGAAAAGTGTCATTAAAGATAGAATCAAAAACATCTGTAAAGCCTGGCATCAGCCCGTTTTTTCTTTTTTGGTCGGCATTAAATTTAACCAATGTCATAGTTTGTCCTCCTTAAATTTGATTAATGAATAAAACAGTTAATTAATTAAACTACTGAACATGATGTTCATTAACCGTTTATCAAGCAGAATGCCAATTGTAAAAACAGTCCCCATGACTGTAAAAATTTCAGAATAGATGAAATTTTTACAGTTGAAATGACAAAAATTCATTGGTTCTTCGTGTAACAGGCCAGGGCCTTGCCTTTACTAAAGAAATGGTTCCGTTTCAATTAGATTATCTTAAATTTGATGCATACCAGAAAGTAATGCTGCTAAGAACCATCCTATTTACCGGGGCTGTACAAGGACTTTTCCAGCTCCTGCTTTTACGTGCTAAAAATAAATATCATGCGGCAGATTACTGGTTGATGGGCTGGTTGTTTCTGGTGAGTGCACAATTGTTTTTTTATTATGAAAACACCGCTGTTCATTCTCTTCTGACGGGCATAGGCGGTGGGCTGGCTTTTTCTATCCCCTTAATAAGTGCCCCGGTATTATACCAATACATCCGCAGTTTATCATTGAATAAGCAACCGGATCGTCTGATCCTTGCTCTATATACCCTGCCATGGATCAGCTATGTGATTATTATCCTGGGCACGATGGTAACATACCCTGGCGGTCTGGTCATTACTTCCGGCTTTCCTCATTTCAATGCTATGATCCCGGATGTAGTTATTTATTTATTTACCTATCCGATGGCTATAATACCAGGAGGCTATGCGATGATGGGGTTAATTACCCTTCATCGTTATCAGAAAAGCCTGCCGGATAACTATTCCTATACCGAACGTATCAATCTCAACTGGCTCAAATTGCTGGTGATATCCATACTATTGCTATTTATCTTTCTTTTTGGCCTGATCCGTTTTGGCACACAACAAAGACTGCTGCGTGCAGAAAACCTTTTTTTATACGTGGGTGTCGTGCTTTCAGTTTACGTTTTCCTGATCGGTTATCTTGGTCTGCGTCAAAATACGCTGTTACTCTCCGCAACAAAAGATCGTCCACTGACAGCCCACAGCAACATTTCCTATCAAAAAACAGGACTTGATGATGCCGCGGTGGAGCGAATATATCTGCAGTTACTCAGTCATATGGAAGCGGAACAACCATATCTGGAAGACGATCTTAGTTTAACTGCCCTGGCTCAGCAATTGGGCTTGAATACAAACCAGCTGTCACAAGTCATTAACCAGAAAGCGGAAAGTAATTTCTTCACTTTTGTAAATCGTTACAGAGTCGCAGCCGTAAAAATAAAACTCAAAGATCCGGCATTTGCCCATCTCTCCATTTTGGGGATTGCATACGAATGCGGCTTTCGTTCCAAATCTGCATTCAACAGGATATTCAAAGAACAGACTGGTATAAGTCCCATCCAATATCAAAAGCGGTAAATCAATTAAAAATAAGTCCTAGCCTGTAAGATGGGGCGACTGAGGCTTGATAAAGTAGTTTTTTTGAAGAAAAAATCGAAATGGAAATTCTCTCTCTGCTCCACAAAGGCAACATCACCATTCATGTATTCGCAGGTTCCTTAGCCCTCCTTACCGGAATATATATTTTATTTAAAGCTAAAAGAACCAGAATCCACCGGATCTCGGGAAGGGTCTTTCTGCTGCTTTTAGCCATTGTGGTTTTTACCGGACTTTCGGGTGTATTTATATTCAAGCGACACAGTTTTCTGCTGGTCATCACAGTGCTGAGCGGATACATGGGATTTTCAGGTTTACGTGCCATCCGCAGCAAATCTAACAAACCGCAGGTGCTCGATATAGCGGTGGCCTTCCTGGCACTCGCTTCCGTTATCTTTTTCCTCTGGTATTTCACCAAAACAGGTATGGTATGGTCAGGAATTATTATCTATAGCACCGTCGCTTACCTTATTATGGCAGTTGTGTATGATCTTTCCAGGTACTTTATCCCGAAAAAAGTCTATGGAAAATTATGGCTTTATGAACATATACTCAAAATGGTTAGTGCTTTTAGTGGTCTGCTCTCCGCTTTTTCAGGAACTGTATTGCCGCAATATCAGCCCTATAGTCAATTTTTACCCTCCGTACTGGGCAGTCTGATTGCTGTTGGTTTCATAATTTCGGCAGGCATTAATTTGAATAAGGCAAATACTTATTAAAATTCGTAAGTCGACCTATGTCCAATTTCAATCACCAGATCCTTGATCAGTTCTCTTCCGCTGTGCCATCGTTTTAAGCGGTTAATGTATTGAATTTCCTGTCTGTCTTTAATTTCCTGATCTGGCAGGTAATAATCAGACATGATCGCTTTCATAGCATTATGGATTTCAGACAAGCCTGCATTCAATATGAATTCCGGATTACTCGTAACTAAATCCGCCAGTGCATCCGCCATGCTTGCTGCATAATATGGACAATTCCAGTCGTGACGGTAAGGGTCATCGCCTTTTACATTTACCTTCTGCAGCGGATGCGAAAGATCTTCTACGATCTCCACAATCGCATCGCCGAACACATGCGTATATTCTTCAATAAAATGATTCCACCAGCGCGGGTGATGCGGCAGTTCTTTCAGTAAGGTATCACAGACCATCACACGCTTGGGGAAGTCCGGTTTTGCCGGATCCATAACGACAAGAGACACGCCAAAATGACCTTCTTTCGGTGAATGCCTGCTATAGATCACGAAAAACTGTGGTTCTGTCTCACCCGCTTCGTGCATGACGGTAGTCAGCTCCTTCATATCTTTTAAGCGATCTTCCAGGAAACCACGTTTGAAAAACACATGCAGATTACCCACTGATTTCGCGGTGCAGCGTTTACTATTTTCATCAAATACATTGTTGTTGGCCGGGCGACTTGTAAAATGATTACCACTATTATAGCGAATTTCTTCTGAGTCGGACGGATAATTACTTACATCTGCCGTATCCCCTGCTTCGGTCTGCTTATTCGGATGAACCGAGCGGAACGGAACGTGCATACGCTCACTATCCATCCGGCGGGCAAGGTTATAAATCCGTTCCTCTATACCAGCCAGCAAAGGGTCTCCGCTTACAGGATCAAAATATACACTTCCTGCACGACGCCCCAGATGACAAGCGATGAAACGATTTTTGAGTAGCTGCTGGATGGGATGCTGGGTATTCAGAAAGAAATCACGCAAAGCATCATTTACCAGGTATTCATCCAGCGTCTGATTGAATTGAAGCAGTGTTTTATCCGCATGTTCCTCTACCCACGCCCGCAAAAACAGGTATACTTTCCGGTCGAAAGCGTAATTAGCCGCTAATGCGATTTCCTTTGTAAGAGTGCAGTTTTTCATAAAATTTTCCGGGGAGATATAAATGAGCTATCGCTTTAATAGCCGATGAAACACATTATCAAGATAACGAAGTTTCACAGTTTTATTGCATCTAAATATGCAAATTATCTATAATAAATTCGCAAGTGAAAGTGTAACAGTTTTAATATGTGTGATTTTGATCAAATTCCGGTAAATAGTGACCCTAACGGACAATTCCTTATCAATAAATGGCTCTGAATTGCCTCTTTTTGTCGTTCTCAGTATTACCTGTTGTTAAAAAAAAGAAGCAAGATCAGAAAAACGCATAAATCACCGACATCGCTGCAAAGTATCCCGGTGATATTAAAGGAATGGGTAATGGTTGTTGCTCAACCTCAGTTAAATCCCTGCCTAAACTCCAGGGGCGACATTTTGGTTTTCTTTTTAAATAGTGTACTGAAGGACTGCGCATGTTCAAAACCCAGGTTATATGCGATTTCACTAACAGATGCGTTTGTAGTAGACAGTTTTTCCTTCGCTTTTTCGATCAGTTTCTCGTGCAGATGCTGCTGTGTATTCTGACCGGTATGCACACGAAGCAAATCACTCAGATAATTTGATGAAAGATTCATATGTTCTGCAATACGTTGTACCGTGAGCAAACCTTGCTGACCAGCTTGATTCGCATTGAAATAACTGTCTACAAACTGTTCAAATTTAGTCAGCAGTTCATAGTTGTTATTTTTACGCGTAATGAACTGCCGCTCGTAAAACCGGTTGGAATAGTTGAGCAGCAGTTCAATCTGCGACAGAATGATTTCCTGTGTATGTTTATCAATATGCACACATTCCTTATCTATTTTATGGAGTATCGCAATCAGATCATCTTCCTCATCTGCAGAGAGATGTAATGCCTCATTTACAGCATAGGAGAAATAACCATAATTACCTATGGTACCTGCCAGGGGATGTTTGAGCAGAAAATCAGGATGGAAGATCAGCAGGTAGCCTGATCCGCATTCCATATTCCGGAGATCCAGGTACTGCACCTGATTTGGTGCAGTGAAACTCAGCACTCCCTTATCATAATCATAATGCTGCTGACCATACCTGATCTTTCCCTTTGCCTCTCGTTTCAGTGCCACACAGTAAAAGCGGTTTACAAAACCCTTCCATATATCATCCTCCAGGAAGATGCTCTCTGCAAGATTAATGACGCTAACCAGCGGATGTTTAGGTGCTGGCAGCGATAACAAACGGTGAAATTCTGAAACAGAGTTGATGGCATTCATAGTACTAAATTAAAGATAATTAATCGATAAGCCCCATACTGAACTCATCATATGGTTTACCAGTATCTGTTCCTAAAGGAACGATACTTTCCAGTTTTTCCAAATCAGCTGTGCTCAATTGTATCTCGGCAGACAATAAGTTCTGTTCCAGGTATTTTCTGCGTTTTGTTCCCGGAATAGGAAGGATTCCTTTGCTCATGATCCATGCCAGCGCCAATTGTGATGATGTTACATTTTTTTCTGCTGCCAGAGCCTCAATGGCTTTGACCAATTCTATGTTTTTGTAGAAGTGATTTTCCTGAAAACGGGGGATTTCGCGACGGAAATCATGCTCAGGTAAGTCATCAATACTTCGGATTTGTCCGGACAAAAACCCGCGACCCAGCGGAGAATAAGCCACAAAGCCAATACCAAGCTCAGTCAGGGTTTCCAATACACCACGTTCTTCTACAGTACGTTCAAATAAGGAATATTCACTTTGCACCGCTGTTACCGGATGCACTGCATTAGCTCGTTTTACCGTTTCTGATGATACTTCAGACAAGCCGATATAGCCAATTTTACCTTCTTTAACCAGATCAGCCATAGCTGCTACGGTTTCTTCAATCGGTGTTCCTTTATCCAGGCGATGCATATAATACAGGTCTATATAATCTGTATTGAGGTTTTTTAGTGAACGCTCTATCGATTTCTTCACGTATTCTTTTTTGCCATTGATGGCCCAGGTTAATTTATCATTATCGTCTATTTCCCAACCAAATTTAGAAGCGATGATGTATTCGTTTCTCTTACCATGGATGGCTTTTGCAATCAGCTGTTCGTTTTTGAACGGGCCGTATAAGTCTGCCGTGTCCAGAAAATTGCCACCCAGCTCTAACGACCTGTGGATGGTAGCAATCGCTTCCTCTTCATCTGCCGGACCGTACATGTGCGCGTCTTCAAACCCTGTCATGCCCATACAGCCAAGACCAACTTTCGGAACAATTAGTCCCTGATTTCCCAATGCTATTTTTTCTATTTCCATGATGATATATTAATCATTCAAAGGTCGCCAGGAAACATGCTGCTGCTGTATGCAAAACCCCGAAGGTTGTATGTAAATCAAGGATAGAAATCAATCACGCCCTTCAATTGTGCCGGAAGGCTTCACATTTATTCTGTGTTTAGATTTTTTTGTTAAATATTGCTGGATCTTGATATTCTCCCACATGATCAGTTTGTCTTCAATCTTGGAAAATGCCCTGATCTCTCCATCCTGAGAAATTACCAGTCCCAGCGAGGAGGGATGGTTCCAGCAATAGGCAATCATAGACCGGTGCCTGGTGCCATAATGTTTCGGATCATGCGGCGTTAGCGACTTGGCTGTTGCCGTTGCGGTGGCAGAAATATAAATCTTGCCCGGCATTTTTTTAGCGCGCAGCACGGCACCAAAACCATTCGTGACCATGCTTCTGTTAAACAAGACGACGCCATCTACACAACTCTGTGAGGCGATAAAACTGATTGCACCAGTGATCTCATCACCGGTTCCTTTTTTATTGTAAAAAGATCCTGATTCTCTCAGGTACAGCATTTTACTTACAGAACGCCTGCCCGCCAGAAAATCACCCTCAATTCTGTTTTCAGAAACAAAGTTATCCACCGAAGCCATTGCATGCGCAATCATAGCAGAAGTTAAGCGCTCATACTGTATCCTGTATTTGACATCCAGATCCACACTGTCATCTGCAATCAGGATTGCTCCGCCATGCTGGTAACTCTGAATTTTTAGCAGTAATCTTGAGAAGGTCTGGATCCATAAGTTGTCCAGAAAGTCCTCCCAGTCCGCATAAAGTTCTGCGGGATGGTTCTTTTCTAAATAATCCCGCATCGTTACCTTTAGAAAATCTGCATTCTTTTTAAGCATCTTGGAAATAGGCCCAATGGTAAGCACATCAACATAACGCTTCACCAGTACATTTTGCTTCAGCGTAGCCAGCAACTCATAATCGAACATAACATTCAGCGTGCCGATATCACTTACCGATACCTGAAAGAGGCCCGGCTGTTCTGAGTCGGTATCAGATTCATAGTTCAGGAAATTCTGGTAATGCATTGCCTGATCAATCAGTCCCCAGATATGCAGTTCCCCTTTCTCATTATAATAAACTGCCAGCGAAGAACTCAACGGATCTGCAGCCTTGGATATTTTGGCCAGCGATTTCGTCGTCATCGGTATGTGCTTTTCAAAAGCAACACAGCTCCACCTTTCCGGCACTATGCGTCCCGGCGGTGTCGGATCCGGATTCTCCGGATCGATAAAAGTAATGGTTACCCTGATTAAATCACTCTCCTCTTTACACATACTCGAATAAAAGAGGCAGTCAAAAAGATCTTCAAGAACTTTTAAATCCGGCAGTGCCAGTTTACTTCTGCTGAGCTTCAGTTTATTTTGTACGAGAAGAGCAAGGTCCTGCGGGCGTGAATTTTCCAAGTTCGAACGATTTTATATTTAAACACTTAAAGGTAGGAATCGTTTTAAGACACAGTGAAATATTTCAGTAGCCGCAGGTAGCCCTTGCTATTTAAATGTTATTTATTCGCCCTCCATTGCCAGGGTAAGGTCGGTAGTAAACTCCAATCCCGTTGTGGTAAGTGCTGTAATGATCAGCTTATACTGGCCAGCCGTGAGGCTTGAATTTTGTTTTACCCTTACCGCACCAGTTGTACTCTCTATTTCAAAAATCCCCTGCGAATTATCATATGCCACACCGTCTTTTGCAATAGAACTTATCCTGAATGTAGATTTGTAGCGCTCAGGATAGAGTACAGGTTTTGCGGATAAATAACCATTAGACAAAGCGATATGCAGCAAATTGAAAATCAGCGTAAGATCGTATTCCGGATAATAGGTTCCATAAAAGAATTTGATCTGCGGAATAAATACCACCCGGAGTTTTGTAGCAGCAACAGTAAAACCATCCTTTTGTAAAGCAGGTTCCAGGTTATAAGTCTGCTCGGCCTGCTTTTTAGTATCTCCCGCATTTGCTGAAAATCTGATCTGGGCACCTGTAATAGCGACTACTGAATTTGCATCAGCAACTGCGGGAAGGTACCAGGTAGTTCCTTCAGTAGATATAGCCGGGGCTTCAAGTTCAAAAACGGCACCTTTGTCGCTATACAGCACATAAGCAAAAGGTATTCCGCCAGTTTCTTTCAAATCTTTAATACGGGCCTGAGCCGGGTTTACCCTTAAAGCCATAGTTTGCCGCCCGGTAATTGTTCCCTGCGAAGAACTGGCAACTACTGTTACCTTATAACTCTCCGGCAAGGTATTCCCATTTATCGAGGAAACCGCTCCATTGGGATAAACTAAACGACTGTCAATATGTATTTTTCCCTGCTGTTTGTCGACCGTCACCGCCCTGGCCAGCTTGTCATATAATTTAACTCCGCTGCCGATCTGGATATTCTCAGTTTCATTGAACTCGATTTTAAAAGTCAGGTCAGCCTGTCCGGTCAGCTCAGCTGGCAAGGGCAGATCAGTTACTTCACCGTATACGACCGAAAGTGTTGAAGGAAGCGAAAGTGAAATCTCTTCAGGAACAACAGCTGCGTCTTTTTTGCAGGATGAGAATGTAAGTAAGAGCATGAAAATACCGGCGGCGCCAGGTAATAGCTTTTTGTAAGTTTTGAAAGTCATGTGATTATTTTTTGCCGAAGGTATGAACATATTCGCTAATACGCAACACTGTTGCATTAGTGTTTTATTGTATTACATTTGCAGCAGATTAAACAGAGACAGATCCATCCTATCAAAAAAAACATATGCCAGTTAAGCTTTCTATCTATTTTGCCCTTCCCCTATCTTTCCTATTCCTAAACCTTCACGGCACCGCACAGGAAAAGAAAAAAACAGATTCCCTTAAAACCATCCAGCTCCCTGCGGCAAAAATCAAGGGTAAAGAATCGAAAAAGAAATTTTCAAGAGAACTTACGCGGAACGAACTAGACCGCGTACAATCCCGCACACTCGGCGAAACCCTGAGTCGTACTCCTGGCATACAAAATTCTTATTTCGGCCCTAACTCCGGTGCTCCGGTAATCAGGAGTCTCAGCGGAAACCGCGTTAAGATACTCAGCAACGGATTGTCAATTAACGACCTCTCCGGAATGAGTCCGAATATCAACATCAACATTGATATGGATAATGTGTTGGGTATAGACGTTTTTATGGGCAATGCAAGTGTACTCTACGGTGGTAAAGCCATCGGCGGTGCCATCAACATAAAAGACAATACCATTCCCGTAGCACTTTTTCCTAAAATAGTGAGCGGCAAAGTTGTGCTGGAAGCGGGTACAAATAGCGGCACCAGGCAGGCAGCTGATATCAATGGAAATATAAGAAAAAAATGGGCCTGCCATATTGGTGGTATGAATCAGCGCAACGGCAACCTGAAAATTCCGGGAAATACAAAGGCACCAATTGCGTATGACCCCGGAATAGACAATCTTACAGAAACTATGGCGCAGGTGAAGGTGGATAAGGAGATTATCCGTAATCTCACTTTATATCCCTACATCAGTCAGTTTGTCCTTAACAATTTAAATAATCCTGACTTTGGATTGAGTGAAGCAGATTTGTACACCATGCAGGCAAACTCTATCATTGGAGGTTTGCCTGTAGCCAATCCCACAAACGAAAAATATATAGCCGGTCAGGATCCGAATACACCATTTTCTACTACTGTCATTAAAGGCATTCAGGACTATGCGCCCGTGACTAAGGGGATTATGCCTAACAGTCATGCAGAAAGCCGGGCTATTAATATAGGAACAAGTTATATAGGTAAAAACTTTTATCTGGGGGTAGGATTCCGCGGTCTTGAAGGGTATTACGGGATTCCTGGTTTTGCCTTAAGCAGCAAAGCAGGACATACGCATGATGCGGTGACCCCTGAATTGGAGTATTCCCCGATCAATACCCGGTCCTTATCAAATGCGATATTATTTGAAGCGTTGCTGAAACCTGAATTCGCAGCTGTATCCTCCTTAAAATTAAATTATCTGTTGCAATTTGCTGACGACCGTGAACTGGTAGGGATCTACCAGGTAAATAAGTTTAACACAGAGAGACAAGCCCTTAGAATGGAAATTGAGCAAGGCAAATGGAAGTTCCTCACTGGCACCACCGGATTTGATTTTTCATTAATAGAGATGAAGGGAGAAGGCAAACTCAGGTATTTACCCAACAACCTGAGTCGTGAATCCGGTGTATTTACTTTACAAAGATTTGATCTTAGTCCTGCACATTTAAATGTGGGTTACAGACATGACCAGGTAGCCAGAAAAACTTTGCAGGATGATACTTATAAAAGAAGCCGGGGACTTTCGGGTGGAAATCTATCTGCACGCGATTTTGGATTGAATCACTTTACTACGGATCTGCTTCTGGACATTTTCAAGGCAGTATACCTGAAGGCAGGTTTTACCCATGCAGAAAGAGCGCCTGATGTGAATGAATTATACGCAGGAAACGACCACTTTGCTATTATGGTGGAGGAAAATGGCGATGACCGGCTGAATAAAGAAGTTTCAAAAACATATGAACTCGGTGCTGGCCTGAATTACAAAGGCCTGAAGATTACTACAACCCATTACCAGACCGTATTTCAGGATTATTTGTATTTGGCACATACCGGAATTTCCCGTTCAGGTGGCTTTCTGGTGAAAGAATGGCGGGCATCGGACACCAAAATAGCAGGCTGGGAAACTGAACTGGCTTACAAATTATCCTGGGGAAAAGACAGAGCTGTAGAATTCTCTTCCTTTTTTGACCTGGTAAAAAATGAAAACACATCAGACGACAGATTGCGAAAATGGGCTGAAGGAGATTATATGCCCAATCTACCCACCAGCAGATGTGGTTTATCCGGCACTATTGCAATGCCGAAATTTGATTTTTATATGGCTGTTGACCGTTATATGAAACAGCATTATCTCGGTAAAAACATCAATCCTGAGCCACCAATGCCTGCATATACTTTGCTGGCCGCCAAGGCTACATACAAAACTACTTTCAGCGGATTAGGATTTGAATATTATGTTTCTGGAAATAACCTGCTGAATGCAGAGGCCCGTCCTCAGAATTCATTTTTGAAGTACCTTGCCCCTTTACCAGGAAGGAATATTTCCATTGGGATCAAAGCAATCTTATAAATACAGATTGCTTCGATCCGCCACAGGAATTGCTTCGAACTAAAAAACCAGATAACTTTGTTTAGTACCTGAAGCTGCAGCAGTTTCAATTGCATTGATCATTCTATGTCTTACTACAGCATCTTCAAAAGTAGAACATAGTTTTGTTCCTTCATGTATATCCTTTGCCACACGGGTATAATGCTGCGCGACATGAAAAGCAGGTCCTTTAGGGGCTTCATCATTTACCCAATTGTATTCTTCAGGCACCGGAAGTTCTGCCATCACTTTATCGGTACCTTTACCACCTTTTATAGTTACCGGATAAAAACCGATATGACCACCATCAGCAGTGATCTGAAGATTACCCTCCGTACCATTAATTTCCCATAAAAAATTAGTTCCTCTTGACGCTCCGGCTCTAAAGTGTATAGCAGCTATAACTTCATTTTCCATTATGCCACTTATACTAATCTGATCAGCGATAGTGACTGGGATGGATGTTCCGGTATCTGCAATTACAATATTTTTCCGCTGTGTTGCCGTAACTGCTGTCAGCTCCTTAAATTCCCCTAAACAGTAACATACAGCGTGTACGGTTGCGCCCAGTACAATACTGAGCATACTTGCACCATTTTTTTGATCCATCGTATAGGCATTTGCCTGATCTACCTCAGCAAAACCGCCGGATGCAATCATTGAAGTAGACAGGACTTCTCCCACATATCCTTCTTTGATGAGATCTCTGATATAATTGATTGCAGGAATGGATTGGGTTTGCAATCCCGTTACCGCATAAATATTTTTCTCTCTGGCCAATTCATCCAGCATTACGGCTTCTTCAAGTCCGTTGCCCAGAGGCCATTCGCAATATACCTTTTTACCTGCATGCAATGCAGCAGTCACCAGCTCCTTATGATAAGGAACTTTTACTGTAATCACCACCAGATCAATTTCTCGTGAAGTGACCAGATCATGGTCATTATCAAAAGTATGTTCAATCCCAAATTTCTCTCCTGCAGCTGTAGCTTTTTCTTTGGTACGGGATGACAAAGCCGTGATCTTAAACTGCGGCAAAGATTGCAGTGCAGGGATATGAGCCATGGAGGCCCAGCCGCGGTTAACATCTACCCCTATTATTCCTACCCTGATTGTTTTGTTTTCCATAGCTAGTTCTGACGAATTGATTTAATTTTTTTGTCTCCCATTACTTCGTAAACCTGAGTAATAACACTGGTGAGATCAAGTGAGGGCGAGATATCCATGTCTTTTCCTTTTTCCTGTATCAGCTGCATCAATGCTTCAACTGCCTCAACTTTGATGTCGTAGATGGTGAGATAAGGGCTGTCAGTAGTGTTCAATCCTACCAGAGGTTTAAACCGCTGTGCTGCATTTATACCCGGGATTCCCAATAGCTGCACAATATGGATTTCATCATACCATCTGTTATAATCCTCTTCCAGTCCTGGAACTGGTTTAGAAAATGTTGTTAAGATGTAGTCTTTCATAGTAATATTTTATTAGACCACAAAGATCTGCAGCTGGCGACAGTAAAATGTGTGCACATCAAACCGGCAGTTATGCCAATCAAGTATCTTGAAAAATATAGGCTATTATTTGGCCTTAAATGCACCAGGAGCGATGTTCATGTGCTTTCTGAAAAAGGTATTAAAATTAGAAGTATGCTCAAATCCAAGGCTGTAAGCTATTTCGGCCAAAGAGTAATCCCCCTGCTGTAAAAGTGACCGTGCTTCATTTGCTACACGGGCGGCAATGAGTTCACTTGTACTTTTGCCACATACCTCTTTGATTGCCTTATTCAGATAATTCACATGAATAGCTAGTTTTTCTGCAAAATCTCCAGCCTGTTTTAGTTCGAGATGCTTTTCTGCAGGAATAACCGGAAACTGCTGTTCAAGTTCAGCTAAAAATAATGACGTAATGCGGGTAGCGGCTGTTACTACCGATTTATTGGTCTTATCCTGCAGATATTGATGCGCTTCGTAAATAACAAGTAACAAATAATGTGTAAGCACAAGATATTTATGTTGATAAGCGGAGGCCGACTCTTTCAGCATTTTTTCAAAAAGAAAAACAAGATCGCAGGTTTGTTCGTCGGAAAGTAAGTACAGCGGATTGAGCTGAATATCAAATAGTGCAGATTCCTTGAAACTGGCCTCCGACATAGAATTACTAATAAAATGATGATCGAAGTAACAAAAATAGCCCGTGTCCTGCTGGAGGGATTCCCATCGGTAGGCTAATTCAGGATTATAAAAGATTAAAGAATTTCCGGTAATTTCTATTCTCTGATCACCTATATGTAATACACCACTCCCTAAAATCAGAGAAATCTTGTAAAAGACACTTTTATGCAACTGATTCACCACCGTACAGATTTCACCACCTTTAAATACATCAAAATGTTTCTCCTGCGATAGCATCATGTATTCAGCATAACATGCCGTATTATTCTGCACTAATTGCTTAAGGGTAACTGCCTTTGTTCTCATTCGCATGGATTCAAATTAAAGCTGCACGTAGGTGCTGATTTGCCGTAAGATAGGTAACTATTTTAAATTGCTGCCAGGAATAACTGGCAGCAACATGTAAATTAAACCTGCTTTATCAATTGTATGTTCCCAAAAATATCCACTTCATCTGCCAGGATCAACTTACCCGCAGCTGTAATTCCTCCCCATCCTAGTCCGAATTCCTTTCTGCTGATCTTTGTCTTCACCGTAAAGCCGGCACATCTATGCCCGTCCGGATCCGTTACTAATCCTCCAAACCCGCCATCCAGAACGATCGGTCTGGAAACATCCTTAATCTGCAGATAACCATGCAGTTTATAATCTCTGCGATAGGCAGCCAGTAAGGAAGGCGGTGTCTGGCCCTGTTTGTGGAAAGCAGTACTCCGGAATTGTAAATACCGGTAATTGTCTACGTCAAAGAAATCAGACGATTTTAAGTGCTCATCCCTTGGCCCGTGATTCGTCATCAGCGTTGTCATATCAGCTGTTAACTGCAGTTCGGTCACTTCCCCGAAGTCATTTCCTGTGGTCTGTACATTGAGATCGAATACCTGGACAAAACCTGTCACTACACTTATTGTAAGGTACTTGATTTTGAAAAATAATTCGCTATGGAGAGGATCAACCTTCCAGTTCGTTTGTATGCCGTTATGTGTTTCTGATAAATTCGTTGTCATGTTCTAAATGCTTTTATTAAAAAATTCACTCATACGGATCTCGTCTGACGCATTACAGACCTGATCAATGATTCTCTCTACGGCTTCCAGCAGTCCTTCTGAAAGTGAGATCCCTGTTAAAGTGAGGGTAAGTGCTCCATTATAGGTCGCCACCCCTACAGTCTGCGCTGCATCATGTGCTGTCAGCACCATAGGCCCCCACAAAGATTTCAATGTTAACCGGCCATAGTCGGCCTTAAAAGAAATCTGCCCCAGATTGGTCAGCAGGATTTCGTGTTCCGTTCCCTGACGCAGGGCATGTTCAACCGTATTCACATCCAGTCCATTGTAAAAAAGTTCTCTTGTTGCATTGTTAACGCTTTTAATCCATTCCAGCGTTTGCGTTGAAGCGATGCCTTTCCGAATTGTTTTTGCAAAATTCCAGAAAGTATCCTTCGGTGCAGGGTCGTAAGGTAAAGTGAGGATATTCATCAGAAGACCATAATCATCTCCAAGGCCAAGGGTGGTACGCGCGGAAAGCGGATGTAAAATGCGGACAGGCTTTTCCTTCAGAGTGGACTCTACCTGTTTTAAAGCAATCACTAAAGCAGCACTTAGGGCACAATGTACTGTCGTTTTTTCATTTTTTGCGCGTTTGATTAAGCTGTCCGTCAGGGTATGTGATAATTTAAGGCGCCGGATATTGACTGCTGATCTGGGTGCCACGCTATTGCTTAACTGTTTGAATCCGCTTAAATCCTCCGCTGGAATTTCTTTTACGATTATCCCCGCAAGTTGATCTAGTGGGGATACCGGCCTGAGAGGGGTTATCGTTTCACCAGACAATACTGTTAATATATCGCGGATAAAAAGGGCGACTGACATTCCATCTCCTATTGAATGATTGGATATAAATATAAATACGGATTTTCCAGATTGCTGAATTACTAGCGCTTTAGCTAAGGGTGCTGCAGTGATATTCAAAGGAATGTTCAGCTCTCTTTCCAATAGCTCATTCCAGTTTTCTTCTCTTTTGGTGTAAACGAAACTGAGCGGGATTTTACAATCGGCTATAGGTTCAAAAAAGGCAGTTGAATAAGTATTACCCGAAATCTGAACAGCAAGGTTTGGATGTCTTTTTTGTACACTATCCAATGCCTCCCGCCAGGAGTGATCTGTGGCGTTGCCGTCGATTTCTGCCGCAACTGCAAACTGTGTAGTCGTTTTCTGATCTAATACCCAGAATACTTTTTCATTAGTCCCCAGGGGACGTATTGCTCGTTTGTTCATTGTTGTAAATGTTTAAAAAGTCACGATGAAACCATTCCTTTTCAGGGAGAGGCTTTTCATCGTGATGTTTCAGGAATATGGTGAAGGCGGATGCGAAAAAAAATCATGCGGCGGCCAGCCGCAGACAAGTAATAGACCTTCTGCGATGCGCAATAGCTTTTTAATATATGTTCTGATATGTTATTACTGGCCTACCATGCGTTTTCTGATCCGGCTTAATGATGGTGCCTGTATACCAAGGTAAGAAGCAAGATGATACAGCGGGACTGTATTAAAGATATCCGGATGCTGTTCCATCATGTCCAGGTAACGTTCTTCGGCCGATTTAAATAAAAAACCTTCTGTATTTGACATCAGCTGATGGAAAGCAGTTTCCGCGATAAACCTGCCAAATTTCTCCCATTGATGCGATTCTCTATATAATTTATGCAGGTGATCGATATGAATATAAATTACTACAGAGGCATCTACTGAAGCTGTATAATAATTACACGGTTTTTGACTTAGAAAACTGGTGTAAGAAGCTACAAACTGTTCCTTTGAAAAGAACAGCATGTTTTTCTGCACTCCGGTATCATCATCAGCACGGTAGATCCGAAAAACGCCATGGATAATAAAGCCAAGATGCTTGCATACATTGTGGTACTCATTATAAAACTCCCCTTTTTTATAGGCTTTGAGTTTCCAGTAAGGAAGGGAAAGGTTAAATGCCTCAGCATCCATGTTGACTACCGATGACATTGCATTTTTCAAAAGCTGTAATTCTTCCATGTCAGTCCGTTTTTGCGAATATAAGTTTTTAAGATGATAAGCTGCGGAGGATCCCGGATTTGCTTACGCTGGTTACCGGTTGTTATTTTGCTTCTTTGATCAGAATTGCCGCGACCTTGCCTGGCATAGAGATGAATGGCGTATGGCTGCTGTTCAGGATATATTCTTTTTTTACCTGTGCATTGTTAACCATCGCCTGCTGTTTAGCATAACTGAGTGCATGGTCATTGGTGGTGTAGATATAAACCTTTTCGATAGCACCGAAACGTGCTGCAGATAGTTTAACCGGTAAGGTGAATGGTATTACAGGATCCGGCTGTACACCCTTTGCAAATTTGTCCTGTATGTTTTTAGGGGCGTCTGCCACAAATATATCCACTACTCCATCTTTATGTATGGCAGCTGACGCGGTGGCCTGATCCACGTGCAGGAATTTCCCCGCATGACTGTCTGCATCAGTTTTAGCCAGATCCAGCAGGCTTTGTCCATCTTCAGGCAAATAAGCAGCGAGATAAATCAGCTTTTTAATACTGCCTGGCATATCCTCAGCAACCTGACTGATCACCATTCCCGCCATACTATGTCCCACCAGTGTTACATTTTTATGGTCGCCTATTTCTTTTTTAACAACATCTACATACGATTGCAAGGTAATTGACGTAAATGGCGTAGTATCACTTCCATGACCCGGCAGATTGACCACTAATACGTTGAATCCTTTTGCTTCCAATACTGGTGTTACCTCTTTCCATGCCGTTGCATCCGACCATGCACCATGAACCAATACGATTGTCGGCTTGTTGCTCTTTTGAGCCATCGCTGTTATTCCAAATAAAGTTGCAGCCATTGCAATAAATAAACTTTTCATTTCCTTTGATTTAAGATGTCAATTCATTTTGACAAGACAAACCTACGGACCTCACCGGCTGATCAACTTAACCCAGGTTAATATCGTGTGATTATTTTAAAACAGAATCGGTTAAAAAAAAAACGGCCTCTCCAGATATGGAAAGGCCGTATGATTAATTCATGATTATTAAAGCTCCATCTAGTAGCCGGGATTCTGCTTTAACTGCGGATTCACAGAGAGGGTATTTAACCCGATCGGGAAAATCTCCGTATGCGTATCTGCATCTGGTTTTTTATCCCACCAGGTTCCTTTGCTGAATACACCCCAGCGGATAAGATCAGTTCTCCGTCGGTTTTCCCCGATAAATTCCCTACCCCATTCATCCAGCATTTCCTGATCGTTCAGCTGACTACCGTCTGCCGTATACAGACTAGGTGAACCAGCAGGATAGTTACGTTGCCTCACCTGGTTGAGTAAAGCTGCAGCTCCTGGTTTATCACCCTTACGGTATAAACATTCCGCAAGTGTATAGTAAATCTCTGTCAAACGCACTTCCGCATAGGCAGAAGTTATACGGTTAGCATCTGGTGTAGGATACAGCGGATACTTCATCAAAAAGACACCTGAGTTATGATCAGCATGGTTCATGTTTGACTCCTTATCACTAATCTTAGTGCCAGGTTTAGCACCAAGGAACATACCCACCTGATCGCGGATATACAAGGGATAAGGACCTTTATTCCCTTTAACGGTGTCCGGAACGCTGTTACCATTCACTGTTCGGTTAAAAGGCAGGTAGCCGTATAAAAACATACCCTCTCTTTTACTGCCACCCAGATTCCGGTATTTTTTTAAACGCAGGTCGTCCGGATATTTCTGAAACTTCACAAATGGTTTTCCCAACTGAAAGTTGTACTCTGCGCTATCTACATCACGCCCCGGCTGCAAGGCATATTTTGGATTAGCCTGACCAAAATCCGTAAATCCACAGTACAGCGGTGCGGCATCGTAAGGCATTCCAAAAAAGAACATGCCCCCATCGTAGTGCCAGTGTGTACGGGCCAGCGTACCCGGAAATCCATAAATCACTTCAGAATTGAGCGAGTTATTGGTATAATCAAAAGGTGCATCCCATCGGTTATCCAATGCATAACTTCCATATTTACCACTGATGATATCACGGCAAACCACCTCGCACTCTGCAGATTTATCAATACCAGTATATACTTTGGCATTGAGGTAAAGCCTTGCCAATAAAGATGCTGCTCCGGCTTTTGTCCATCTTCCGATACCATTAGCGCCCAAAGCTTCACGCATTGGTAAACCAGGTATAGATTCCAGCAGTTCCTTTTCAATATAGGCAAATGTTTCCTGCGGAGTCGATTGCGGATTACCCTGAGTCGCATTTTTTACATCTGTAATGATCTCGATGTTCCGGTAAAAATCAAAAGCTCTCAAGTAAAACCAGGCACGTAAGGTACGTAGTTCAGATTTGAAATCTTCCAGTTCCGCGGCAGTAATACTGAGCTTAGCCGGGTCTGTGATACTTTCCATATCCTGATACGAGTTCGTAGCCAGCACAATACCCTGATAAAAATTGGTCCATGCCCCGTTGGTAAAACCATCATTAGGCGTCCATGTATGGTAATGCATCCGCTGATAATAGCCGCCGTCCTGCCAGTCGCCCTGCCGGTTGTAAGTACCCATTTCATCCGAGCTGTCCTCACCGACGGCATACACATCATTGCCCTGAATACTCCAGAAACCATGTTCAAAAGGCCTTAAAAAATCCCTGATCACATCTTCGCGGCGTGTAAGAAAACTTCCTGCATCTACCTTATCGTATACACGCTCATCCAGTTTGGTACAACTGCCGGCAAAAACTGCTGCCAGCAATAAACCACTTATATATTTCTTGTGTTTCTTCATTGTTCTGTACATTAAAATGTTGCCTGCAAACCAAAAATCATCTGCAATGTTGATGGGTAATAATTTAAAGTCGGGTTGTTTTGACCATCAAGTTTTATCCCGGGTGTCATCCCGTTGATATTGATCAGTTCAGGATCACCACTGGAATACTTGCTAAAAGTATGGAGATTGCGTCCTACCGCATACAGACGCACCGACTTCATGTATTTGCTTTTCAGCGGTTGCGTGTAACCCAGCGATACGTTATCAATCTTAACGAAAGCCCCAGATTCCAGGTAATAATCCGAAGTTCTGTACAGCGTCTGGTCGCTCGTCAGCTTTGAATACTTGCTGTTACTGTCGTACGCAGATTTGAGGACATTTGCGTCCGGCTGACTGGCGGGCGTTCCAAGGTAAAATGCTGGTGTATTAAACACCTTATATCCGAAAGTCCCCCTCAAAAAAATATTCAGGTCGAAACGTTTATATTGAAAATTATGCCCCATAGAAGCTACATATTTGGGCAAGCCGTTCCCTACATACTGGCGATCGTCTGGCGAAGCTTCGTTGGCCTGAATAATACTGCCATCCTTTTTATAAACCAGCAGTGCACCATTTTCACTCACACCTGCATTCCGCAGCATAAAAAATTCGCCGATACTACGGCCTTCTTCAATCCGCTGTATATTTCCCGGCGAACCCGGAGAAGGCAGACCTGCTACGTCCTGGAAGGTTCCGCCTTCATATAAATCATTTGAAAAGGAAACAAATTTATTCTTGTTGTAGGAAAACGCGAGTGTGGCATTATAACTGAAATCGTTATTTTTAACTACCGCACCACTTAAAGTTAATTCCAGACCTGAATTTTTCATCGTACCTACGTTCGCAAAGGTTTCAGTCTGAGAATTAGGCGGTAATGGCACCCGATAGTTGCCCAGCAAATCTTTATTAGTCCGGATGTAATAATCCAGTGATCCGCTCAGACGGCTGTCTAACAAAGCAAAATCGACACCCGCGTTAAAGTTGATTGCACGCTCCCATTTCAAATCAGGATTAACATTTGAGGACGGGCCATATACCTGATACCACTCTCCATTAAACGGGAAATAACCTGCACTGCCATAAAGCAGCAGTGACCGGTAGCTGTCGAAATCCTGGTTACCGGTTATACCGTAATCAGCACGCACTTTAAGCTCGTTGAACCATGGCAGTTTACCTTTGAAGAAGCTCTCCTCAGAAACGCGCCATGCACCGGACACAGCAGGGAAATTACCCCATTTGTTATTGGCACCAAACTTAGAGGATCCTTCACGCCGCAAGCTGGCGGTAAAAATATAACGGTTATCAAAGTCGTAGTTTAACCTGCCAAAAAATGAAATCAGCGTCGAGCCGTTTTGGGTAGAACTTACTGCATCCTGACCTTGCCCTGCCGCACCGCCGTTATACAATCCTGACCCTAAGTTGTTCCAGCCGAAAGCATCAAAAGGGAAATCATAGTTCTGTGATCTGAACTGTTTATAATTGAATACCGAGTATGAATATCCTCCCAGCACTTTAAAGTGATGACGGTTGATACTCAGGTTATAATTACCAGTCCACTCCACATTCTTCTGGTCGTTCTCCTGTTGTTCCTGCGAGGCGAAATTGGTTTGTGTAGTTTTGTTTGCCTGCACAATAGTCGATAACGTAGATGGCGAAAAGTTCATATTCCTCGCTGAGCGGCTGATTTGTGACAGTGTCACTGTAGTACTCAGGTTATCGAGGATATTCATTTTTAATGATCCATTAATATCCAGCTCCTTAATTTCTGCATCAGATTTGATCAGGTTACCATTTTCAACCGGGTTATTAGAGAAGAAACCTGTGTTGATATAGTTGTATTTGCCCTGATCATTGAAAATCGGGTAAGTAGGATTTAAGGTAAGGGCATTATTGAAATTCCCCTGATCCGCATTACTAACTATCATGTTACGCGGCGCGATGTTCAATGTAGCCACAAACACATTGTTGTCAGTAGTATGGTTCAGGCTTATTCTTCCCCCATATTCCTTTTTATGTGCACGGAGATCGATACCACCTGCATCACGATAATCAGCAGAAGCGAAGTAATTCGTTTTTGCAGAGCCGCCCGACAATTGCAGGGTATGTTTTTGAGCGAAAGCCGGAGATTTAGTCACCGCATCCAGCCAGTTGGTATTTCCACCATAATTCTGTCCTTTGCCGTTTTGCACGCGGTTTGCGATAAACTCTTCTGTTGACAAATTCTCCAGCCGGTTAGTAACATAGTCGAAACTGGCATAACCATCATAGAACATACGTGACTGCGTTCCGCCTTTTTTGGTTGTAATAATGATTACTCCGTTTCCGCCCCTTGTACCATAGATGGCAGAAGCAGCACCTCCTTTTAATACATCAATACTTTCGATATCATTCTGATTGATGTTATCAATATTTCCTCCCGGAACGCCATTGATGACATATAGTGGGCCAAGTCCGGCATTACGTGAGGACACTCCCCTGAGCTGTATACTCGGACTGGAATTTGGGTCTCCCGTTGCAGTATTGCTGATCGTTAACCCAGCGACTTTTCCCTGCAGTGACATCAATGGGTTATTGCCCGCCACCTGCAATAAATCTTTTGCAGATACATGCGTGATAGAACTGGATACTTCCCGGCGATCGAGCGTACCATAACCCACGCTGACCACTACAACTTCGTTAAGGTCATTACTGGCTTCACTCAGCGAAATGTTCAATGTAGCTCCTGAAGGAAGATCCACGGTCCTGGAAGCGAAACCTATAAAGGTAAAAGTGATTTGTCGGGCTGTAGCCGGGACAGCAATACTGTACTGACCATTTGCATCAGTGGTGGTGCCTGCGGTTGTCCCTTTAACCGTTACGCTTACCCCCCCAATGGGTAATCCGCCAGAGGCATCCGTTACCTTACCGTTGACCGTTCTGGTTTGCGCAAAGACGGTAACCGCGGGCATCAGGAAAAGTACCACTATACTTAGATAAGGTAAAATTTTCTTGTACATACTTGTTTAATTTGGTTTGACTGGATAGATATAATCTGGCAGCAGAATTGTATCTGCGCGCCGATTTATTTAGCACGCAAATAACTCCGCTTAAAGTTCAATTGCAAGTGAACTTCTATGGACTTATTAAAAATCTAAACCAATAAAAACACAAACGCCTGATTTAAAATAGATTGAAAAACACGAAGTATTGAAAAATCTAAGTTAAATGAGCATCAGCATTGAGTTGAATGCCCATAATTTGCTGCTCAAAGTCACCTCCGGAAACCAGTGCTTTCGACTTTGCCCTGAAGCGATAGGTATAAACTGTATTCACTGTGTATTCCAGTATCGCTGCAATCATTTCATTTTTGCTGATGCCTAAACGCATCAGCGCGAAGATGCGCAGCTGTGGACTGAGTGCTCCGGCAGCTCTGGGCTTCATCTGGTCTTTCTCTTCAAACATGGAATTCACTGCAGCTACAAAATCCGGAAAGAGTTTAAGAAAAATCTGGTCGAAAGTTTTAAAGAGTTCGGTCCGTTCCTGACCAATGTCTACTTTATCCAGTATGTTAAGGACCTCTTCTATATTGCCCGACTTTACCCTTCGCTGTACATTTCTTTTTAATTTATCCAGTTTGATAATATAGCGTGATAACTCGCTGAAAAAATACCCGATATACTCTTCCCTGATCTTTCCGGCCTCCCACAATTGTTTATTTTTCTCCGCTAGCATGTCGTTACTTTCTTTGATCACCCGCTGTGCAGCCCGCACTTTTTTGAGCTGTACAAAAATGATAAAACCAATCAGGGTGGCAATTACCGCTAAAACCAGAATACACACTGTATAGATCAGAAAGCGCTCCCGTTCCCGCTCGGTTATCCTCTCCCGCCCGGCCGCAACTTTGGGCAACAGATGTGCAACCTGATACTGCTGCATCCGCGAACCAAATGTATTTGCCTGCACCATTGCCTGCTTCAAAAAATAATACGCTTCTTCAATTTTTCCTTCCTCATACAATGCTTTGCCTAAGGAAAACAGTGCCTCAGCCCGATAGGTAGATGTCCGAAGGTCATTAATTGCCGCGATAGTCAGCAGCCGTATTTTTTCCTCCCCATGGCGGTATCTGCTCAAACCCGTAGCCACCATTGCCTCTTCATGCAGAGAAAGTTTCCTTTTGTAAAGTTTTTCGTAATATACGGAGGGATGTGGAAGCGTTCCTTCTTTTCGCTGCGCTTCCAGAATCAGCCGTTCAAAGCTGCCCGCTTGTGTCAATGCAATCGCCGAGTCCAGGTACAAAAACTTTTTAACCAGATCCTGAGGTGCATAAAAGCGATCGCTATTGTATTTGGCCAGGTCAGAATATGCCCAGGAATACAATATATAGTAAAACTTCTTAGCATTAAGATCCAGCAAACGCGGATTGGTTTCCCGGAGATTGTCGAAAGTTTCTTTAAACATACCCGAACTAATCAGCGTTTTCCCTAACCTAAGACGGTTTTCCGCCAATTTTCTATCATCATGTAAATCTATACTCAACTCAACCAGTCGTTGTGCATAATGAAAAGTAGAATCGAAGCGGTAATCCTGGTACAAGTCAAAGAGCGCTATAGTGATATCATATTTTTTATGTAATGCCGAAGCCGGTGAATTACGGTATGCTTGTCGCAGTCCGGATATTTTACTTTCCATCTGCCGGTCATATCTACCCTTGCGTGCGAGTTCTATTTTAAGCACCCGCAGCAGACTATCAGCAGGAACAGATGAAAAAGTACAATAAGGAAAAAATAAGACAAATATGATAAAAAGTAAACGCGTTTTCATACAGCAGCTTGTTTAGGATAAACAAAGCTAACTCAATTGACCTTTATTTAAAGTTTGGAATAAAATTATAATTCCTCTACATGCTCCAGGCAATAATTTGCCCGCAGCAAAACAGCCTCCCTATCATCCGCAGCCATTTTATCCCATAAGCGATAGACCATAGAAAGCCTGTGGTTATGACTCAGTTTGCTGCGATGACGGTCATGAAAATCCCAGTACAGGCTATTAAACGGGCAAGAGTTTTGTTCAGTTTTGGTGTTGCGGTCGTAATGGCATTTGTCGCAGTAATTACTCTGTTTATGGATATAATTTGCGCTTCCGGTATAAGGTTTTGACCCAATGATTCCTCCGTCAGCAAACTGGCTCATCCCTCTGGTATTCGTGATTTCTACCCATTGGATGGCATCGATATAAATTCCCAGGTACCAGAAATCGACCTCATCAGGCTTGATTCCTGCCAGTAAGGCGAAATTGCCCGTAACCATGAGTCGCTGGATATGATGTGCGTAAGCATGTTGCAGCGACTGATCAATGCTGTGTTTCAGACAATTCATCTTCGTTTTTCCCGTCCAGTACCAATCCGGCAGTTTCCGCTGATGATCAAAATAGTTCATCGTTTCAAATTCCGGCATCTTCAGCCAGTAAATACCCCGCATATATTCCCGCCAGCCCAGGATTTGCCTGACGAAACCTTCCAGCTGATTAATTGAGATCGCTTTTTTATCCTGCTCCCAGGCCATCAATGCAGCAGCGATCACTTCCTTTGGGGAAATCATTTTGGTATTCATCGCGAAAGACAGACGGGAGTGATAAACCGACCATTCATCCGAGTGCATTGCGTCCTGGAAAGTACCGAAAAGCGGCAGACAGAATTCAGTGAAATATTTCAGCAGTTCCAGCGCCTGCTGACGATTGACCGGCCAGTAAAAGTTTTTAGGATCTACGACTCCGATAGTCTTCAGGCCTGCTCCTGCGATACGGTCATATTGTGACTTTACATTATTGCTAAATAATAAGGGTGCATAAGGTTTATGGTTCTTCGGTAATTTACTTCGGTTCTCTTCATCGAAATTCCATTTACCGTCTACAGGTTCCTTAGCTACCATCAGAATATCATGCTTCTTACGCATCTCGCGATAAAAATTCTCCATCAGCAGTCCTTTTTTACCCGAAAAAAATGTTCCTAACTCCTCCCTGGTTGTATAAAAATGTTCGGTATCGAAGGTCTGAAAGGGAATTACAAGCTTCTTGCAGTATGCTTTCAGCTCTTCATCCAACCTGTATTCATCAGGCAGCTGATATTCAAATTTCCCGATAGCGTATTTTTTAAGCAGCCCATCGCAGTTTGCGGCAAAACTTTGCTTGTTTGAAGGATCATCCAATTTGATATATAAAGTATCATGTCCATCATTTCTCAACGTTTCAGTGAAGCCTTCCATAGCAGCGAAAAAAGCACAGGCTTTCTGGATATGGTGCCAAACATAATCTGTTTCCGTACGTATTTCCATCATTACATATAGAACCGATGGATCCTGATGTGCAAACCATGAATGCCGTGAATTGAGCTGATCGCCCAATAGCAATCTTAATACCTTATACTTTTTTTCCATATAAATCCAGTCTTACCATTAACACTGATGACGCTATAGTGTTTCTGATAGCTCCTGATATTGGCAGTTGTACATAATCATACCGCAAGAATCGGGTATGACAGGTTATACCAATACGCTAGGTTTGCTCACCAATCCATATGTATATGCACAAAATTAGTGAACCATCAATTCTTTATTTCGGCACACCAGTAGTGTTAATTACCACAACCAACAGCGATGGAACCTATAATATTGCACCCATTTCTTCCATTTTTTGGCTAGGCTGGCGCGCTATTATCGGCATCTCCAATTTCTCCAAAACGACCGAAAATCTTCGTCGCACTGGCGAATGCGTTTTAAACCTGCCTTCTATTCATCAGGCCGCTGCCGTGAATCACCTGGCTCTTATTACCGGTTCTTTTCCGGTGCCCCCGGGGAAAGCGCAGAAAGGATACACGTATGAGGCTGATAAGTTTAATCGTGCCCAGCTCACTCCTGTACCCTCGGAAACAGTTAACCCTCCCAGAGTGGCAGAATGCCCTGTGCAGATGGAAGCTGTAATGGAACAATGGCACGGAATTGCAGATGAAGATGATCAGCAACATGGGCGATTAGTGACGATGGAACTACGCGTTCAACGTGTTTATCTGGATGAATTCATTTTGATGGAGGGAAACTCCAATCGTGTTGACCCGAATAAATGGCGACCGCTGATCATGAGCTTTCAGCAATTCTATGGTCTGGGGGAACAGGTCCATAGTTCAACCTTATCATCTATACCTGAGGATTTATATCGTAGTCCGGACGTAGATCGGGCAAAGAGTAGTTTAAAAGTTATAAATCCTTTGTTGAAAGTTTAGTAATAATCCTGTTGTATTGGAAAATGGATTTTCCAATACAACAGGATTATTTAGCAGAACCTAATCTTGCTCACCTGTATCTTTTATACGACAGGCAATGAACCACCGTCTATTGCATAGTTTGTTCCTGTAAGATAAGCTGCAGCTGGCGATACCAGGAAATGTACGAGTGAAGCCACCTCTTGAGGTTCAGCCATTCTACCCATAGGAATACCACCTGTTTGATATAATAATTGCTCAAACGCTTGTTCAACAGTGATTCCTGCGGATGCAGCGAAATCTTCGACAAACTTTTCCATCGGTGGCGTTTTTGTCGCTCCCGGAGATACGGTTAAAACACGTACACCTTTGCTGGCCAGTTCTGATGCCAATGCTTTGCTATAGCTATTCACAGCCGCTTTCGAAACCGCATAAGCCATATTCAGGTTCCATAAAGGCTGTTTACCAGCTACTGAAGAAATGTGAATGATTACACCGTTTTTCTGTTCTAGCATTGTCGGCAACAACAGTCTGTCTAGCCGTATTCCGGCAATCAAATTCAGTTGCAATTCATTCTCCCAATCCTGATCACTCAAGGTGCTAAAGCCACCGCCGGGAGTAGTTAATCCCCCAACATTATTGATCAGGATATCAATTCCACCAAACTGTTCGTCAATCTCCTGCGTCAATTTCAACACCTGTTCTGGCTGTGTTAAATCTGCTGCGATAAAATGATGTTTATTGTCGCTGTCTGCTGGATTATTTCTGGCGGTGACGATTACACGAGCTCCTGACTGTGCTAGCCTGTCTGCAATTGCTTTCCCTATACCTTTTGTTCCTCCTGTTACCAGCGCTCTTTTACCCGTAAGGTCCTGGTTGTAATTTTGCGTATTTTCCATTCTTTTTGCTGTATTAAAAATTATAAAGCAAATGTCGCCGCCAAAAGCGCACAGCGGTAACGAAATACAATGCTGTTGTTACAAAAATCAAATCATCCGGAACTGCGTTGGACTTAACTGACTATATTTTTTGAAAAAATTATTAAAGTGGGTCTTCTCTTTGAAGCCTAAATCAAAAGCTATTTCGGAAACAGCTTTAGTAGTATGTTTCAACAAGATCTTAGCTTCCAGCAAAATCCTTTCCTGGATAATCACTGAAGTCGGTTTATGCAATACCTCCTGAGACACCTTATTGAGGTGGTTCACATGAACAGAAAGCTGTTCAGCGAAGTGAGACGAAGAGCGCAGCCGTAGCGGAGTACCATTATCCGCTAAAGGGAACTGCTGTTCCAACAATTCCAGAAACTGTGTGGCAATCTTTTCCGAAGCACTGGAAAAATTGCGCTGGCAACTTTTAACAGGTTGTGTTTTAATGGCCAAATGTAAGAGTTCATACACCAGCGCACGCATCCTGTCATATTTATACAAATAATCACTATTCCAGTCGGCATACATATCTGCAAACAGCTCCTCCGCTTTTTTGGCTTGCTCATCATTTAATTCCATCACCGGTATCGTACCGGGTTTAAACACGGCATATTCACTTGGGTTACCAAAATGGTGGAAGAAATGAGGAGTGAAAATACAAAAGTAACCATACTGCTCTTCACTTAGATGCTGCCAGCTATATGGCACCTGTGGGTTACCGAACAGTAATCCCTGTTTTTCGATATTTATTGTTTTATCAGAAGAATGGACGGTATTTTTTCCAACGATGAAACAAATCTTGAAATACGCCCTGATATTATAAGGAACGGGTTTTAAACCACAGTCTTTCACTGCATCGAACTTGAACACGTTAAAATGACCTATCTCTGCTTTGAAGCGATCTGGAATTGCAGTGAACTGCCCTTTGTAAAAATCATCTATAGTTTCTAATCCGACCATTTGACAAAATTACGAAAATCAATTAAATGTGATTTTATTTTTCGCTCTTTATTACTAAGTTATTCCCCAACATCTATCCAGTTGTTAAATACTTCTACTATAGCATATGAAGTAATTTATTTTCGAACTCAGCTCAAAATATCAATTTCCTCAGGTTGTCCATATAACCACGGCTCACAGTAACTTTGGCATCAGTTTGCATCAATATATCATAACTGCCGGGATACCGGTTTACTTCCTTAATGAAGTTAAGATTGATAATAGAAGAGCGGTGCACGCGAATAAAGATAGCCGGATTTAATTTTTCCTCTAATACGCTGATTCCGAAGTTACTGATATAAATATGATTTAACGTGTATAATTTTGAGTAGTCGCCATAAGCTTCTACCCAGACAATATCCGCGGTGGAAACGGTAATTAGTTTTTTATTGGCATGTACTAAAATTCTTTCCGGATATTGCGTTTGCTCCATGATCAGCTTTTCGGCCAGCGGCTGAATTTTATTTACAATAGCCGAGCCGCTGAGACGGTCTACCGCCTGGCGGAAACGGGATTGGGTGTAAGGCTTTAGCAGATAATCCAGAGCATGGACTTCAAAAGCTTTCAATGCAAACTGATCATAGGCGGTTGAAAAAATGATTCGCGGAATTTCTTCCAGGTGAGGTAAGATTTCAAAACCATTCATTCCAGGCATCTGAACATCTAAAAAAATCAGATCCGGTTTATATTCGTTAATCAGCCTTACTGCATCAACCCCATTATTCGCCTCCCCTACAAGAACCAGCTCCGGATAAAACGCCATGTACTCTATGATCAGTTTCCTGCCGGGTGCTTCATCATCTATCACTATTACTTTAATCATCCTATCCTAAATTTTATCGTCAGTCCGCTGGGAATGGTATCTGTAAATGACAACCTTGCCCCGTACATTTTTTCGAGCCGCAAAGCCGTATTGGTTAACCCTACTCCTTTTCCAATCAATTGAGATTTGTCCTTTACACCCGCACCAGTATCTGCAATCGAAAACTCGATCCCCCCCTCTTTCCTCTTAACCTGTATAACGATTTTACCACCATTAATTAATGGCGAAATACCGTGTTTGACAGCATTTTCTGCTAAAGGCTGTAGAATCATCGGAGGGATAAGCTCGTTCATCAATTCCTCCTCCACCGCTATACTTATGTGCAAACGTTCCTGAAACCTGGCTTTTTCCAGGTCAAGATACTTTTGCGTAAAATCTATTTCATCACGCAAGGGCACTAATTCCGATCTCGAAGCCTGAAGCTGGTAACGAAACAGGTCCGCTAATTCAGCGATCATCTGACGCGTATTTTCCAGTTCGGGAGGTATTGACGCGCTGATGGTGTTAAATACATTATATAAAAAGTGAGGATTTAGCTGTGCCTTGAGTGATGACAATTCGCTTTTCAGCGCAGCCTCCCGCAATGCTGATTCTGTCTTCTGATTTTCCTGATTCTGTTTGAAATAAACGTAGGCATGTATAATTCCAAACTGCATGATATAAAATAACGCCGGCAAGTAAAGATCCCATATACTCCCCCAATCCCTGAGATGAATCATTTTTAGTGCGTCCAACAGCAGGTAGTATGATTTGATCCAGGTGATTACGAATAAGGGAAGAATCACCAGGTGTATCAGCAACCGTTTATGTAGCGTCACCCTGCGCAGTTTAACGAAAATAAGCCACCAGACAGGGATACTCAGCAACAATTTAAGAAAATAGTCGATTCCACCCCAATTCAGAAATCCCCTGAAGTTGAAAAAGGGATCATTTTTCAGGTGTAAACCGCCATGGTTTAACCATAGTGCTGTGTAATAAAAGGAAGCAGAGAAGACAAAAAAACTAATATAAAATATAATTTCCCAGGTACTGACTCCAATAAATTTATCCTTTGATGTGCCTTTCATAGTTGAGAGAACTAAACTAGCAAGAATACAAGAGATAATTCAAGGAATTTCGACGAGTGCCCAAATAAACCGCTGACCTGCATAGCTGTCAATGACCGAACTATATCGTAACCCGTCGGATAATGCTTTCACAGGGCTACTGCAAGGTGCAAATTGCGTTATGAAAAAACTCCTGATCGTGCTGATACTATTTACCGGAAAAATAAAAGCACAAACATTTAAGATAAGCGGAGCTGTTAATGTTCCGTCAGTAACGCTCACACTGTACTGTAGTTCTGACTCAGTCATCATGAAGACCGCTATTGCAGATAGCTACGGAAAATTCATTTTGCCCGGCATCGGTAAAGGCAAATATTATCTGATCTGCTCCGGCATCGGCTATCAAACTCACCGGTCGCCCATTTATACCCTTAGCGCCGATCTTGATCTGCCAAAAATCACACTCTTTCAGCGCAGCAGCAAGCTTGACGATGTAAGCATTGTAGGAAAAAAGCGGTTAATAGACGTACTACCAGATAAAACTGTGCTGAATGTTCAAAACATGTTAACGGCAACAGGTCTTTCTGCCTTTGATTTACTTCGCAAAGCCCCGGGTGTTATGGTAGACAATCAGAATAACATTATTTTAGAAGGAAAAACCGGGATCAGTATCTTTATTGATGGGAAACGGTCGATATTAAGTGGAGATGATTTAACGAATTATTTGAAAGCAATACAATCGTCAGACGTTGGGACGCTTGAGATCATCACTCAGCCTTCATCAAAATATGATGCAGCAGGCAGTGCCGGTATCATTAATATCCGGCTGATCAAAAACAAAAATTCCGGAACAAACGGATCAGCCCAGCTCGGTTATGCAATTGGCCGTTACAGCAAATACAACAGTGCTTTTACGCTAAACAACCGTATGGAAAAGCTGAACTTATTTAGCAGTTACAGCAATAGCTTTAATAAAAACCGCAGCTACCTGAATCTTAACAGAATTCAAAACGGTTACGAATATGATAACCGTTCCTATGACATCGTTGAAGATTACAGTCATAATGTCCGTGCAGGAATGGACTACAACCTTAACAAAAACAGCACCTTAGGTTTATTAGTGAATGGGGTTTTCAGAGATGCTGATGATCATAATAATTCACGCACACCAATCAGATTAAGTGGGATTGAACAGCAGCTCCTGCTTGCGAGCGGATTCTCCAGCCGGAACAGTAAAAATCTGTCAGCAAACATCAATTATCATTATCAGAAGCCAAAAGGCTATGAGCTTACCCTTGACGGGGATTATGGATATTTCCAGTCCGATCGCAGTCAGACACAGTCTAATGTTTATTCCAGTGAGGGCTTCACACAAAGTGAAACCAGTTACCAAATGTTTAGCCCGGTTGATATTCATCTTTTTTCATTGAAAGCAGATTATAGCCAGTCGGTAGGAAAAGCCAAACTGGCCATAGGGCTCAAATCCTCGCAGGTTAGAACCGACAATGTTTTTGATTATTACTCCGCCGGAGTGTTTCGTCAGGATCGCAGTAATGTCTTTACCTATGCAGAAGATATCCATGCCGCTTATTTTAATCTCAGCCGAAGCTGGAAAAAAATAAGTGTGACCATAGGCCTGCGTGCAGAACAAACTATATCCGATGGAGAATTGAGCAGTCTGCAGCAAAATCAGAACAATAGTGTAAAGCGTGACTACACCAATCTCTTCCCCAGTAGCGGTATTACCTATTCGTTGAATGCGAAAGATAATCTTACCTTAAGTTACAGCCGCCGCGTAGACCGTCCGGATTACCGCTCACTTAATCCATTTGAATACAACATAGACGAGTTGTCTTTTAGTAAAGGAAATCCCTTTCTAAAACCGCAATATACCCAGGTGCTAAAATTGAGCAATACTTATAATTACACGTTAACTACTTCGCTTGCCTATAGTTATATCAGCGACTTCTTTGCACAAATCACTGATACTATTGGTAATAACCGTAATTTCATCTCCCCACAGAATATTGCTAATCAGCAAGTTATTAATGTCGGCGTAAGTTATCCAGTGAATGTAACTAAATGGTGGGCCATTTACACCAGCATGAACGCTTTTCGCAGCTTTTATAAGTCGGTGACCACTAAGTTTGTCCCAATTACCCGGAACACCCTTAGTATTTACGCATCCAATTCCTTTACGCTGCCCAGGGGTTACAGTGCAGAAGTGTCTGGCTGGTACAGTAGTCCTTCTGTCTGGTCTGGCAGTTACAAAACCAATAGCATCGGTTCACTCGACGTAGCGATGCAGAAAACGTTTGCGAAAAACAGTTTCAGTCTGAAAATGGCGGTATCGGATATTCTTTATACCGGTAACTGGTCTGGTACTTCCCGGTACGGCGGACTACAGATTAAAGGTAATGGCGGATAT
Organism: Pedobacter sp. MR2016-24; assembly: GCF_026239655.1. Lineage (GTDB taxonomy): Bacteria > Bacteroidota > Bacteroidia > Sphingobacteriales > Sphingobacteriaceae > Pedobacter. The sequence goes on from NZ_JAPIVO010000003.1 coordinate 553,540, forward strand.
GAAAGTCGGCAGTTTAACATCAGTTTGAAATACAATTTCGGTCGGAAGGAGATTAAAGCGCCCAATACCAGACCTTCAGGAGCTGATGAAGAGAAAGGGAGGATTAAAATTTGATGTTTTCTCTGGAATTACCGACGGTCAATAAATATGTTCAGGACATATATGTATTAAATCCCCTTTAATTAATTATTTTTATCTCAAATGAGAAAGCTCAAAAACGAAGTAATATTTTTATTGACGGTTATTATCTCATCCGGAGCTTGCATTGAAACAACAAAGCAAGTGCAGCCTGTGGTTACTGAACCAACTGCCTTAGCCACAAAGGTGCAAAAGGATTGCGGCAACGAGGAAAAGCTGCTCTATGCTAAAGATGGATTCAGTTCGTATACCGAAGATAAAATCCGTGGAAAAGGTGTGATCTCATTTGAGTTGCAAGTAAACGATCGTTTAGACATTTATGATGAAGACGATGCTGTATTTGGATATATCGTGTTAAATGAAGATCAGACTTTTTTTACTGCTCAAATGCCAAAGAAACTGGTGGCTAGAAAGGTAATACCGGAGTTGGATTTTGCAGCATTTGATTTTGATGCGGAGGAAGAATCTGCCAGCAAGGATTACTTGTTTATCTATGCCAACGGTGAAAAGAAAAAAGTAAAAAAAGCGGACGTAAAATACAGATATCAAAGCTGGGGAGTATATCTCAAAAAGAAGTCGATTGCGCTCAAACCGTGCAACCCATTAGCAAATGCGCCCAATGGTGGTCAAAATCTCGTATATGATGTAAGGGATATGGATGACGACCAGATTAAAATAAAGTCATCTGCTGATTGCGGCGGTGAGGAAAGTAAGTTTGCTCCTGCTCAGGGCTGGGTCAAATGGAGAAAAAAGGATCTGTTGATGGTGGATCTAAAAGTTTGTGATTAACAAGTCACCTCGATGTTGTGTACACTAAGTAGTTAAAATATGAACTTATCAGATAGATTAGATACCTGGCATGCAGAAGTAAGAGGCAACAAATGGATGCGTTATTTCACGACATTCACGCGTCTGGCGCTTGTTGCAGGATTTCTCCCTCCAGGATATGTAAAGATAATAGGCGAACGCTTCACTGATCTGCACAATAATCAGCCTATGGGCCATTATTTGGAAGCCTTACACCATACAGGCTATTATTATACTTTTATTGGCTGCGCCCAAATATTAGCTGCCATCTTACTGCTTATACCCCGAACTGTAGTATTAGGCGTATTACTATACCTGCCGATTATTTTAAATATCTGCATTTTATCGTTTGCCGTCAGGTTTGAAGGATCATTGCTCACAGCTCCGTTAATGGTAATTGCCTGTGTGTACCTTTTATGCTGGAATTATGACAGGATCAAATTTATATTTCCCTTTAATACTCCTCCGGCAACGCCTTTAGTGCAGGATGACAAATTTCCCATCCGGTTTTTCGCCGCCGTGTTAGCTACCTTTGTAGCTGTAGGCTTTACAGTTACGCATATGTATAGCATATTGCCCCGCAATACCCTCGATAACTGTGAAACGCAATGTGACGACAGCAAAAATCCTGCAGCCTGTAAAGCATTTTGTGAAAGCATACACAATAAAGGGCAGGATTTGGATAAGAGTCTGGATGAGTATGAGCGTAAATTAAAGGGTGAACGAAGCAGATAAAAATTATTTTGGATAACAGATAGTAGTTAATTTCTTGGAGTAATCTGGATTTAAAGGTTCGTTGGTTTGGGCAAGACGTTGTGCGCCTACATTTGCAGGGCAGGCTATTCCATTGGTGCCATCATAAACCAGATTGGTTTGGGTGTTCATCAGTTCTTTAGGAACATATATCTGCACCCTGGTAACTGAATATCCCTGTGGCAGGAAACGAATATAGTACCCATCAGGATGTAGAGACCAGATACCCGCTGGCACATCAGGATCAGGCTGAGGAGCAAGTCCGGCTAAAATTGCGTACTTCTCCATATCCTCATATGAGGAAGAACCTGATGCGGCCAATCTTCGGATGGAGTTCTCTGCTTCGAAAACACTTTGCAAGCTATTTGGAAGTTGCCCTTTCGCCTTCTCCACCAGGTTTGCAGGTAAGACGCCCAATGCACCACCTTGCAGCATTAACAGTTCCTGAGGTGATAACAGGGTGCTTGCTGTTAATTTGATATTTGTATTCATGTCTGCAAATTTTGTACGGGAGATAATAGCCCATAACAAAACCTGGATATCACGTTGTTGTACATTTGTATGCTGCTCCGCACTCTTAAGTATCCTGATCACCACATCTTTTTTAGGCCCCAAAACAGGAGCCAGCATATAACCATCGCCTTTACTTGGTCCACGGGTACCTGCGTGCAGACAGTAACTTTTATTTGTCATTTCAAAAAAACCTGCGCAAAGTTTGTATCCACCATTTGCAGCCTTTGGCAACAGATACAGTGGTTGAGCCTTTTGTCCGTCCGTAAATGAAGGTGGCTTTGAGCCTGTTTGATCAACGTCTTTAAAGCTGGTACTGATAGCCTGAGGTTGTTTCAATAGCCTGTTAAGGGAGCCATTCCCTACCATCTCAGTGCCTTTATCGAAAAGCTTCTTGCCCAAATCTCCAAATTGAGCATAGCTTGATGAGACAGAAAAAAGACAGGCAAACAGCCCGGTAATACAGAACTTATAAATTTTCATAGAGGTTAGCTTAGATAGGAGTGCAAATTAATAAAACGCAGCTAAATATGCTAAATCTTCTAACAACTTAATATAATGTTAACAATTTCCTACGGAGAAGATTTGTAAGATGCCAGTTTTCTAAGCAAAATCATCGTCCTTTGCCAGGAAGGCTGGTTTTAACCTCGTTTGAGTATAGTTTCATTTTGGTTTTGAAAGGCTTTAAAAGCGGGCTTAAGCGACCTTAAAGCAATTTAATGGGCAAATAAGCGCAAACACCCCACTAACATCCTGTCAAGAGGCCGTCAAGATCCCGTCAAGCACGAGCAGAACCAGATTAAAGCAATAATTTGTCCATTACCAAGTTTATACCAGATTTCAATTAAAAGCATAGATATTTATAAACATTTAAAGTTTTTTTCATTCTGATTCGTCTTCACTATGATGATCAGGGCTAGTCAAAGCATTGGCTGTAAAAAGCAAAAATCATAGATTTATACAAATTGCGGTTTTGATTGCCGTATACTAAACAAAATAATGGCAAGAGAACGATTAAACAGCGGCAACGCATCAGGCATTGAATTATCAAAAGCAAAGATTAACAAGGAGACATTAACTCATGTAGCGCGTTTGCTAGCCTATTTAAAACCATATCGTGGTAAATTTATCGCAGCATTATTCTTTCTGTTTTTATCAAGCCTGGTTGGACTCGCTTTCCCCTCATTCATAGGCGCACTCATTGATACCGCACAAGGGAAACACAGCAACAATTATTTACCAGACAGCATACAAGGCATATTGTTATTAGCTTTTATGGTATTGGCACTGCAGGCAGTGGTATCATTTTTCAGGATATCATGGTTTGTTACTGTAGCAGAACATTCTTTAGCAGACATCAGGCGCGATACTTACTTCAAGCTGATCACGCTGCCGATGAACTTTTTCTCTAACCGAAGGGTTGGAGAGCTCAACAGCAGGATATCTGCCGATTTATCACAGGTTCAGGATACGCTCACTACAACCATTGCTGAGATGTTAAGACAGGCGGTTCTATTTGTCGGCGGTATCGTTTTTATGGCGATCATTTCGAAAAAACTGGTATTTGCCTTACTCCTGGTTTTACCTGTGATGATTGTCTTCGCCGTTTTCTTTGGCAGGTTTATCAAAAAGATTTCACGCCAGGCGCAGGATAAAATGGCTGAATCCAATACCATAGTGGAAGAAACCCTGCTAGGCATAGCCAATGTAAAAGCCTTTGTAAACGAATCATTCGAAGCCAATCGTTACAGCAATACCATCCGCGATGTGGCCAATATCGCCATTAAGGGCGCAAAATTCAGAGGTATGTTTGTGTCCTTTATTGTGCTGTGCGTTTTCGGCGGCATCCTGGCAGTGGTCGGCTATGGTTGTGTACTGGTGAGTCAGCATGAAATCACCTTTGGAGAACTATTGAAATTTTCCCTTTACGCGATGTTTTTAGGTAGTGCTCTCGGCAGTTTTCCCGAGCTGTTTGCCAACGTACAAAAAACCGTTGGTGCCAGCGAAAGAGTGCTGGAGATATTGGCAGAACAAGGTGAAGAAATATCCATCAATGAAAAGGATAACCTTGTACAGCAGAAAATCAGTGGAAACTTATCATTCAATAAAGTCAATTTTGCCTATCCATCACGACCTGATATAGAAGTATTACACCATGTTTCCTTTGAGGCGATAGCCGGGCAGAAGGTCGCTATTGTAGGTCCCAGTGGCTCAGGAAAATCCACCACTGCCGGATTGATCTTACAGTTTTACCATCCGCAAAGCGGCGAAATATTGTTCGATGGCAAGGCAGCCAGTGAATATTCATTGACCGACATCAGGAACCAGGTAGCAATCGTTCCTCAGGATGTCATGTTGTTTGGCGGAACGATACTGGAAAACATCGCCTATGGCAAGTTAACCGCAACCAAAGAGGAAATTATACAGGCTGCACAAAGGGCAAATGCACATCAGTTTATCACTTCATTTCCTGAATCTTATGATACTGTGGTGGGAGAACGTGGTGTAAAACTATCTGGCGGCCAGCGTCAGCGTGTTGCTATTGCACGCGCACTGTTGAAAAACCCATCAATATTGATTTTGGATGAGGCCACTTCTTCGCTGGACTCTGAATCGGAACGTTTAGTACAGGAAGCCCTGGAAGAATTAATGAAGGGCCGTACTTCCATTATTATCGCACACCGGTTGTCTACTATTCGTGAGGCAGACAAAATCATTGTTTTGGAAAAAGGACAAATTATCGAATCTGGCACCCATCAGGAATTGATCAGCAGTGAACAGGGATTGTACAAATATTTGAGTGGCTTACAATTTGAAGCAGGTAGTTAAATTTGTTCATTTTATCTCCATAATTGCTGATTTAAATTTGTGCAATTATTCTGTTAGTTGATCTCATTTGACATTGGCCTATTGTCTTCGCCTACAAACATACATCACAAACTGGCGTAATTCTTATGCCTAAGACAAAAAATACCTGTATGGCATCATATGGCGTGAGCCTGTCATAGCACATCTACAGAAAGCCTCCACAAATTCCTTCATCCCTGATCCGGCAATAACAGATTCGGGAACGAGTAGTACCTGAGTTTGGGATACACCACGGATAGAACACAGAAACAATACCGAAATAGCACCCGTTTTTCAACTAGTGAAAATGGGGTGGAGTATCGGTGCAGTATTTCAAACGTTGATGTAGGCTAATCGACACCACAGTCCTGATGAGCACACCGAAAATGTCTCCGTTTATCCAGTTGGATGCAGTTTAAATTCCAGCCTGAACTGCGTCCCACAGTTTACTTTGCTTTCTACAGATATGGTTCCGCCAAGTGTCTCTATCTGTGTTTTTACCATAAAGAGTCCCATGCCTTTACCTTCCACATGGCTATGGAATCGTTTATACAATCCAAACACCTGTCCCTTGTTCTTTACGAGGTCAATACCGATACCATTGTCAGTAAAGGTTAAGATAAATGTATCGCCTATTTTTTCAGTTTTAATTTCAATGACCGGATTAACAGCAGGCTGACGGTATTTTATACTGTTTGAAATCAGGTTGTAAAATATGCTGTGCAGGAAACTTTTTAATGTCCAAATTTCGTCGCCGGCATTAAAGTCGGTAATGAACTCAACTTTCTGCTCGCTGATCAGGTTGGGTAAATATGTTAAAACCTCTTCCAGCAATCTGGAAAGAATGATAGTCTCCTTATTTTCTATAATTTCACGCTTCAACTGGAGAATAGCATTCAAATCTATGATTACAGTATCCAGCTTTCTGGTCGAGGCGATCAGGTGATCCATTAATATACTGCTCTCCCCATCTCCGACCTGGTCTTTACGCAGTACCTCGGCCAAACCAATGATATTCGCGACCGGAGCCCGGAGGTTATGTGAAATGATATAGGAAAATTGTTCCAGATCATTGTTACGCTTTAAGATATCAGATACCATCTTGGTGCGTTCCATCTCACCAAACTTGCGTTCAGTAATATCTTTGAAAAAGATAGACAAACCTTTAGCGGATGGATACACGGTAATGTCCAGCCAGCAATTCAGGCTTTTCAAAAACCATTCATAGTTATGCACCTTATTCTCCTTAGCTGCAGTCAGCGTATTCAGGTGGCTAAGGGTGCCTATAGCATTTTCGTATAGATCCCAAATATTTCGGCCAATCACTTCTTCTCTTTTTTTCTGAAGAATACTTTCTGCTTCTTTGTTCCAGTAGGTGATCATCCAGTTGATATCAAGGGTGAAAAAACCATCACCAATACTTTCCAGAATCATATTTTTCTCTTCAGCTACTTTCAGCAGTTCGAGTTCAGCCCTTTTCAGGATGTCTATATCCTGAAAACTCCCACTGATTTTAACACATCTGCCACTGATAAAATCTGGTTCACTAATGATCCGAACCCATCGTTCATTCCCTTTAGCAGTAATGATCTGAAGTTCCAGATCCAGCGTCTTCCCGGTAGTAATCACTATGTTTAACTGATCGGTGATTGTCTCTCTGCTGAATCCCTCCTTGTAAAAACTGGTGGCTGATTCAACAGTGGGAATATAGTCGTGCCCCACCTCATGAATTTGTTTGGTGATACCAGACCAATAGAGTTTATCGGTTTCCAGATCGAGTTCATAACTTCCGATTCGGGCAAGGCTAGTGGCTTTATCCAATAAAACTTCCAGTGCTTTTTTCTCTTCTTCGGCTTTTATCTTTTTGGTATTGTCCCGGAAGTTAAGGACAAGCGCGTTTACATTTTTATCATGTAAAAGGTTGGTGATGGTTCCGTCGGTATAAATATAATTAAGGTCTTTTTGAAGGAACCTGAATTTATTGGCAATAGCAATTCCTGGTAATTGCAATACCTGTTCAAAAAACACAATGTAATCTTCCAGATCATCAGGGTGAATATAATCTAATAGCTTTTTACCCACCCGTTCGCTGAAGTCAAATCCTGTAAGCCTTTCCACAGCCGGACTTTGATAAGTAAATTCCGCCAGTTCATTGATAACAATAATGGCATCGGCACTATTTTCTATCAAGGCACGAAATAGTGTTTCATTTTTAACCAGATCATCCTGAATACGCTGACGATCTTTGAGGAGCTGAAATTTTTCCAAAGCATTTGCTAATGCAGTGGGTAATCTTTCCAGTCTGTCTTTTAAAATATAGTCGTCCGCTCCCCTTTTGATCACATCAACCGCAAACTCTTCAGAAATTGTGGCAGTGATCAGTATAAAAGGAATTTTTAAGTCCATCGTCTTAAAGATAGACAAGGCTTCATGGGAATTGAATGAAGGCAGAGAATGGTCAGAAAGAACAATATCCGGAGCAAATTCAGTTAAAGCATTAATAAAATTCTCCCTGTTATCTACTACCAGCCGCTCAAAATCCAACTTCGCTTTTTTCAAAGCCCTGTTTACCAGTTCGGCATCACTAAACAGATCTTCAAGATGTAATATCCTCAATTTAGTATTCATGTCTTCAAATTAGACTTCCGGTGAATTGTTAATTGCCAGCCAGTAAAATCCCAGCTCTGCGATGGTTTTAGAGAAGTTCTCAAAACCCACTGGTTTCACTACATAACTATTTACCCCCAGCTGATGACTTTCGAGGATATCTTTTTCCTGTTTAGAAGAAGTCATCATTACTACAGGAATCAGTTTAGTTCTTTCATCATTTTTAATCACACGCAGCACTTCCAGTCCGCTTACTTTCGGCATTTTGATATCCAGGAAGATTACTTTGGGTTTATTCTCTATATCTCTTCCTTCAAATTCTCCCTTTCCGAAGATGAAGTCCAATGCCTGTGCACCGTCAATTAAATGTACCAGGTTATTGGCCAGGTTATGTTTTTTTAATGCCCTGATAGTAAGCATTGCGTCTGATTTATTGTCTTCCACCAGGAGAATCTGGACTTCCCTATGCGACATTTCTACTGATTCCATGTTTAAATTTTTATCAATGTTGGTAATGAAATATAAAAGCATGCCCCCTGATCCACAAGCCCTTCTGCCCAGGCTGATCCACTATGTTTGCTGATAATCCGTTGGATGATTGCCAAACCAACGCCAGTTCCTTCAAATTCGTTTGAACTGTGGAGACGTTGAAAAACGCCATATAATTTATCGTAATACTTCATGTCAAAACCTGCTCCATTATCTTTTACATAGTACACGGTTTGTTTGTCTTTTTTGTAAGAGCCGATTTCAATCAAGGCTTCTTCTTTTTTACCTGTATATTTAAAAGCATTTGAAATCAGGTTAATGAAGACTTGTTTTAACATATTTTTATCTCCCGTAATACGCCCGAGGGGACGGACAGTAATATTCACCTGCCTGTCTGCGTTTTCTTTTTGCAGTCCTCCAACAATTGATTCTACCATTTCTGTGATATTGATATTCACCATCGACAGATTTTGCTTGCCAAAACGCGAAAATTCCAGCAGGTTATCAATCAGCTGCCCCATCCTACTGGAGTTGCCTACAATTTCATTTAAAATCTCTATAGCATCAGGATCCAGCTGCTCCTGATAATCTTCTACCAGAATCTGAGTAAAACCATTAATTGCACGAAGTGGAGCTCTTAAATCGTGTGAAACAGAGTACGAGAAGGATTCCATCTCCTTATTGGCTGCTTCCAGCTGAGCTGTACGTTCAATGATTTTCTGTTCCAGGCCGATATTTAATTCTGCAATTTGATATTCTGCCTTTTTTAGGTGCTCATTTGCGATAATAAGTTCGGCAGCCCTGTTTTCTTTTTCTTCATTCTGGAAGGCCAGTTCCTTATTGGCGATAATCAGTTCAGCTGCTCTGTTTTCCTTTTCTTCATTCTGAAAGGCCAGTTCTTTATTGGCGATAACCAGTTCAGCCGCCCTGTTTTCTTTCTCCTCATTTTGAAATATAAGTTCTTTATTGGCAATGATCAGTTCAGCGGCCCTGTTTTCTTTCTCCTCATTTTGGAAGGCCAGTTCTTTATTCGCAATAATCAGTTCAGCAGCCCTGTTTCCCTTTTCTTCGTTTTGGAAGGCCAGTTCTTTATTGGCGATCACCAGCTCAGCCGCCCTGTTTTCCTTTTCTTCATTTTGGAAAGCGAGTTCTTTGTTGGCAATGACGAGCTCAGCAGCCCTGTTCTCCTTTTCTTCGTTCTGAAAAATGAGTTCCTTATTGGCGATGATCAGTTCAGCAGCCCTGTCTTCTTTTTCTTCAGCCTGGAAAGCCAGCTCTTTATTGGCAATGACCAGCTCCGCAGCACGGTTCCCCTTCTCTTCATTTTGAAAAGCCAGTTCCTTGTTGGCAATAACCAGTTCTTCCGCACGTTTCTTTTTTTCTTCTTTCTGGAACGCCAGTTCTTTGTTGGCAATGATCAGTTCAGCGGCCCTGTTTTCTTTTTCCTCATGTTGGAAAGCCAGCTCCTCCGTGGGAACAATGGACATATCCTTCTTGTTTATTTTATGCATCAGAATAATTTGAGAATAATAATATTACCGACGTGATATAAGGAGGAGTTCCGGTTGTAATAATGATAACGGAAGAACGATATATAGCAGAACAGTGTACTAATATATCATTTAATTAACTGTTTAAGCATATAATAATTACTATATTTTCACTGACTGATTTTCACTAAGGCACCAGATGAATTAACGAAAGAACAATTATTTCTATAGCAGATTTCTATTCTCTTTAATGATTATAGTACAGTCGGGCAACTCTATAGCATAGTGCTATTGTATTATTTAATTTATTCACAGAAATAGGCTTCCGACTCATGGCCATCACCAGTATCAAGTAAAAATCGTCAGTGCATTAATCATAAAGATTTGACCGCTTATGATGAATATGATTTATTAACCCAGGTGCATGAACCTTAGCTGCTGTTGCTCTAGTTTTGTTTCATCATTTAAAACAAAAATCATGACAACAGTAAAAATTCCAGGATACATTAAACTGATCAGGTCTGCAGGCACCGGCGCGGAAAGTGAATTGGAAATGAATATTCTTCCGGGCGAAAAAACCCCATGGCATTATCACACGCTATTTTCAGAAACTTTTATCGTTTTGAAAGGCAAATTGAAAGTGGGTAAAGGTAATGACACTTATCATTTGGGTGAGGGAGACACGGTGACTATAAATCCAAATGAGAAACACTTTTACCACAATGTCTCCAAAGAGGAATGTATTGTGAAAGCCATCCTTATTCCCGGGAACAAAAACTTTGAAAATTCCCTTCTCATACTGAAAGGGCTGGCAAAAGATGGTCTGGCCAGTACAGCAGGTACGCCTAAAAATTTTTCCGATCTGGCACTGTTTGTTTATCTCAATAATTCTAAGATGGTTGGGATTCAAAAAATTGCAGAACCGCTGTTTGACTACATCGCAAAACTGGCGATTAAACGAGGTCGATTGCAGGAATTGATCGGGAAGTATTGTAAAACAACATAAAAAGATGAATAAAATAACGCCTGATAAACCTGTGCGGCTCAGCCTGAAAAAAATGATTTGATAAAATCAAGTTTACTGCGATGAGAATTTTTTCGGTTTAATCCCAATATGCTCTTCAAACACACGGGTAAAATGCCCCAGATTGGAAAATCCCATTTGATACCCCACCTCGGATACCGTGAGTCTTCGCTCTTTAAGCAGTCTCGCGGCTTCCTTCATCCTGAAGCGCTGATAATAGTTAAAAATGCTTTCACCAAAAATCTGTTTAAATAAGCGCTTAAGTTTGGATTTACTCATTGCTGCCTCTTCTGCAAGATCCGCTAATACAGGGGATATAGAAAGATCTTTTAATATTTTAGCTCTGACCAGGTACACTTTCTCGGCATCAATTTCATTAACAGCTTGTATGATCGTATTTTCTCTTTTTAAAAGTTCTGCAAATACCAGGCAGATCAGCTCTTCCGCTTTTAGCCGGTAATATAAGTGATGCAACGTTTCTGGTATATGGTTATCAGTAACTTCCAAAGCTATTCTCTGAATATCCGGTGTGATTACTTCCTCAAAAAGTACGGGTTGATCATCCTCCAATATTGTGCTCAGGATCGAATTTTCAATTTGGGTTCCCAGCAGGTTCTTTAAATCCGAGGTGTATATGGCTACCAAAATAGATCTGAAATTTGTATGGCTGGGATAGAACATTTCCAGGTTCAGTTTCCCTTTTCCAATTTGCACCGATGGAAGGTTTTGCAGCGCTGTCCGGTCTGCGTTCTTATTTTTGGGAGGAAGAATATTATTGAAAGAAAGCAATACCCTTTCATGCGAATTGAAACTGAAGTTCCTTCTGATGAGAAGATCATTATTAAATTCACAGTCCCGGATCATCATTCCAACAGAGTTGCCTAAAAAGAAACCTCTAAGGTAGCCGCTTCCTTTATTCTCCGGAACTATCAAATAACCATTTTCGCAGGTAGTGCCCAATACTTCCGCCAACTTATCCAATACATTGTGCGATTCACTAACATTTAATTCTATCACCTGAGCTTTCACGACTAAAATTTGGTCAAACATAACTATTTTGCTCCTTACATGCCCTGTACTTTTGTACTATAAGATTTTTGAGCCAGCAGTTTTCCCACCAAATTGGCCGGGAAAACTGCTCCCTGCAAAAATCACCTCACTGCTAATTATTCATAAATAATAATAGAAATATCAATGACAACTATCAGAAAATCAGTTTTAATATCAGGAGCAAGTATTGCTGGATTGACCATGGCGTATTGGATGAACCATTATGGTTATGATGTGACTGTGGTGGAAATTGGCCGCGAGCCAAGACGGGGCGGTTCGCCCATTGATGTACGTGGCGAATCTTTGTATTGCGCTAAACGAATGGGCATATTGGATGCTATCAGACAAGCCAAACTACCGACGAAAGGGTTAAAGTTTATGAATTCCCGAAATGAGGTACAGGGCATAATGCTGGTAGAGGAAATCGGTGCGCTATCACCTGATGATACAGAAATCAGAAGGGATGACCTGGTGAACATTTTGTACGCAAAAGTTAAACATTTGGTTAGCTATAAATTTGGCAATCGTATCACACAATTGGACCAGAATGAAGCAAATGTGAAAGTTACTTTTAAGGATGGCACCACAGGCATATACGACTTTGTAATTGGCGCAGACGGCATTCATTCTGGTGTGAGGAAGTTAGCTTTTGGCCCGGAGGAGCAATTTACGCATTTTCTAAATTTTTATTTCTCTGTATTTACTGTAGATGGAAGTCTGGGAGAGCAAAACTATGCCCATATGTACAATACACCAGATACGATGGCCACCATATATTTTTACAATATAGATTCAGCTGACGCGCTTTTAGCTTTCAGGGCTTCGCATAAAGTTATCTTTGATCGCTACAATGTACAGGAACAAAAGCAAATTGTAATTGATGCATTTGCGGGCATCGGCTGGAAAGTCCCCCGGCTGCTGGATGCATTACAACAAGCAGACAATTTTTATCTGGATCAGGGATGTCAGATCAAAATGCCGGCCTGGACCAGAGGCAGAGTAGCCTTAATAGGTGATGCAGGATATGCGCCCGCATTTCCAACCGGTATGGGCAGTACGCTGGCTATGCATGGGGCTACAATTCTGGCTGATGCCATTGCAGAAAATGAAAACTACGAGACTGCATTTAAAGTATATGAGGAAAGCTTCCGCCCGGTTGTTGATCAGTTGCAGGCAACCGTTTACGATGGCATGTCATTCGTATTACCGGATACCGCGGAAAAAATTGCAGCGCGTAATAGCCTTGGAAAGTAATGGCTGTTCCTTTTAATGTTCACTGGAATATTTCTTCGGTTTGATACCCATCAGCTGCTCAAAAACTCTGGAAAAATGGCTCAGATTTGTAAACCCAAGCTGGTAGCCCACTTCGGAAACAGTCAGTCGCCCTTCCCTGAGTTTTTGAGCAGCTTTCTGGATTCGCCAGAATTGGTAATACTCAAAAACACCTTTTCCAAAAGTCTGCCGGAAAAGCTTGCGCAGTTTGGGTTCGCTCATGCCCGCATCCTTTGCCAGTGCAGCAATATGAGGTGGTTCCTCGTTAAGCAATTGTAACCTGGATTTAACGGCATATATCGCTTTGATATCGTCTACATGCATCGCACCATTGGGCACACCTTCCCGCCGCATCAGTATGGCAAAAATATGAAATAGCAACTCTTCACATTTCAACTTGTAGTACTGGCTTTCCAAAATCCCGGGAACAACCTGTTGAAGCATCTCACTGGCGGTATGAATGATTGATGAAGAGATACCAGATTCCAGTATAAAATTATCTCTGGCTTCCAGAACACCTCTGACCACCGGATGATCTACCCGCCCGAATAACTGAAGGAGATACTGCCTGGAAACTGCTATGGTTACGCTTCCAAATAGCGTGTTTGAAGGCATAGAGATGACACTGGAAACAGCATGCCTGCAGATCATTATATTTGCCTGTTCAGGTATTAACTCCTGATCTGGCTGAAGTGCTGAAGGTAAAATTCCGCTTAACATAAAAATAATATCATCCTGGCCTTCCGCCAATTCATTTGTGCGCTCAACAAACACCTCTTCTTTCAGGTAGTAATTCCGGATCATCATACGCAAATCCTTTCCCCAGGAAAAGCCAGTCATATATCCTGCACCTTTGTTTTCAGGAATATGTATAAACCTTCCGTCGACGGTCGCACCAATTGCCCTTGCAAATTCCTTTGTGATACCAGATCCTTTATCTATAACCGATATTTTCATTTACGACTATTTTATTTGCGAATCAGACTATTTTATTCTTAAAGGTATGCAGAATTTTGTAAACATCATCAAACAACTCATCTAAAAAGATATGTTAGCAGAAAATAAACAAATAGCCATAGTAGGCGGCGGACCGGCTGGTTTAACACTTGCCCGGCTTCTACAGCAAAAGGGTATGCAGGTGAAAGTATATGAACGGGATGCTGATCGTTATTTCCGCCAGCAAGGTGCAACGCTGGACCTGCATTATGGTTCCGGCCTGAAAGCACTGCGCGCAGCCGGACTGATGGCAGAATTTAAAAAGCATTATCGCGCTGGCGCAGAAAGAGTAACGATTACCGATAATAATGCGGTAGCACATTATACCGAATCTCATAACGCGCCGCTTGAGGATCTGGATAGTGAACATTCCCGACCAGAGATTGACCGCGGGCCGCTTCGTGATCTTCTCATTAACTCCTTAAATGAAGATACAATCATATGGAATTCAAAGTTCGCTGCACTCGAAAAAAACGGTGAGGGCTGGAATCTGCTATTTGAAAACGGAACCACCGCTTATGCCGATCTGGTCATTGCAGCAGACGGTGCAAACACGAAAATCAGGAAGTATATTACAGCTATTGACCGTATTTATTCGGGCACAACCATCATCGAAGGAAATATCTACAATGCAGCCGTCAATGCTCCCGGTTTATGGAAAATGACCAACGGCGGAAAGATCTTCGCACATTGGAAGAGCAAGGCCATTGTACTGAGTGCAAAGGGAGAAGGCTCGCTGTCATTTTATACGATGACTAAAGAGAATGAAGACTGGGTAAATTCACCTGGTATTAATTTCTCCAGCAAAGAGGAGGTTCTTAACTGGTTTAAACAACGCTTTTCGGACTGGAGTGCCGACTGGCATGAAATCTTTGAAACTGACGATTCCTATTTTGTTCACCGCCCGCAGTATTCTTTTCCTACCGGTCAATCCTGGGAACCGCTTCCAAACCTTACCATGCTGGGTGATGCAGCACATCAGACACCGCCTTCAGGTGACGGGGTGAACCAGGCGATGCTGGATGCAGTGGAATTGTATGAAGCACTTTGCATCGAAAACTTTGGTACAGTAGAGGAAGCCATCGCATCCTTTGAAAAGAGTATGCTGAAGAGAAGTTCGGAAGTGACCGTGGAAGCTTTACAGCTGGTAGATGGTATGCTTTCAGAAAATAACCTTCAGTTTATGCTGGACTTTTTTAATGAATTGAGATAATGCTTAGCAACCTGCTGATGATAAAATTTGCTTCTGGCCGGAGATGATGACAATAGGAGTTGCCGACCGATAACGTTGTTTATTACTGTTATCGCTGTGCTGCCTCACCTGAATATTTATAAATCCAGCTTTTTTAAATAGTTGTTCCACCTGTTCAATTGTATAAAAGGTAAAATCAGGTAAAGTCCATGGCAGTTTTTCTCCGGCATTTTTTTCGATAAAAGCGAGCGTAAGTTTTTTCCCGGGCTTCAGCACGCGATGTATTTCCATGAAATGCTGTATCGGATCTTTCCAGAAATAAATGGAGTTTGTTGTATAACAGCCGTTAAAGGAATTACTTTCATAATCCAGTATGCCTGTTCCATATGCATTAACTACCAGTTTTGATTCCGCTTTTTCAAAAACAAGTAATTCATTTGCCTTTAGAATATCGCTATCGCGGTCTTCATTAAGCACTGTAAAATAAGAACGTATGTGATGTTTTGCTGCCGTTTTAAAATCTATTGGTGTATCCATGATTAACTCTCTCTCCTGCTGTAGTATCTGCTGACAAAATTGAAGGAATCACCGGACCAGGTGTTACACCACAGGGATTTTCTTTTATACCAAAAGGATTTTTTTAAAATCTTTTTAGATATGTTATATTTTTTTCTCATCATTGCCATTATGGGAATCAACGTTGGGAAGGATTACGGGAGCTGGAAAAAAGTAGGCGGAAGATTTGAGCAAGTTCCCTTGCAAGGAAACCTGGTCACAGAAAAGCGGGAAAAGTATAATTTTTCATTTAGTGATGCAGAGTTGGTACAGATCACTATCCCCGATATTTATATTGTATACGGGGATATCAGGTTCAAACAAGAGCAGATGTATTTCCGGCCAACTTACGATGTACCGGATATGGTCAAACTGCGATTTACATTGTCCGGGAACGGCACCATTTATAATGAGGTGAATCAACAAACCTATCATTTCAATTCCAACCAGCAAAACATCATTTATATGCCGGAGCTGGATGGAACAGGAAAATACGATACCGGACATAACTATAGTTTCTTTGAGGTCCATTTTGCGAAGGAAAAGTTCCTGCAGCTCGCTGAAAATTCCAGCAATGCCCTGAAAGTACTGGCAGGCCATGTGGATGCCGGACATTATGTTCAGCTGGGAGAACAAAACCTACCCATTTCTCTGGCGATGCATGAGTGTATTAGAAGCATTATCAACTGTAATTATACCGGAGGTTTAAAATTGATTTTTCTTCAATCGAAATGTCTGGAGTTACTTGTTCTTCAGGCCGAAGCCTTTGAACGGGGATTGATCAGCGACCAGGATAACCCGCTGAAATCTGCACATGATCAGGAAGCTATTTATTATGCCAGAGATTTTCTGATTGAAAACATTCATCAGCCCCCTTCAATTGCAGAGCTGGCCAAAATATGCGGCACCAATGAGTTTAAACTTAAGCAAGGATTTAAAAGATTATTTGACAATAGTATATTCGGTTATCTGAGTGATTATAAACTGAATCATGCCAAAGAAATGCTGTTAGATGGTAAAGCTATAAAGGCTGTTGCCTTTGAATTGAATTATTCCTCTGTACAGCATTTTAGTACGGCGTTCCGAAAGAAATTTGCTGTATCACCCGGTAAAGTAAAAATCTAAAGTTCAGGTTCCTCGTCAGCAGGTTAATTTTTTCCTGTTATGGCATCACGACGAAGCTCTGGTGAACCACTGTGCATTACCGTACAATAGCTGTTCAGTATCGAACATACAGTCCAAATTATTTATGTATTTCACTTATTTTAAGCGACATATAAATCATTAATTATTTGGCATGCTATTCGCAAAAGCCGATAAAAAGGAATATATGCTCGCACTCAACTTTAAAATAGCATTAAGGAACATTGGTAAAAATCCAGGCTTTTCCCTTATCAATATCGGCGGTTTGGCAGTTGGACTTGCCTCTTGTCTGATGTTATTGCTGTATGTTAATTACGAGTGGAATTATGATAAACAGTTCAGGGACATTGACCGGATATATTTTGCGCAGCTCAACTTAAAGCTGGGCGGTAATGTCATTACTTTAGAAGCTACGCCTATTAAGCTTGCCAATGCAGCAGCTCAGGAGATCCCGGGGATTGAGTTTGCTTCGAGGATAAGCGGCGTTGAAAACAAGCTCTTTACTTATCACCAAAATAAGATCAAATTAGATTTTAGCTATATAGACCCTGCATTTCTAAAGATATTCAATTATGCTTTCCTTAAAGGAAACCCCTTAACAGCATTAAAACAGCCTAATTCTGTGATACTTACTGCAAGTACTGCTAAAAAGTTATTTGGCAGTGAAGAGCCTGTAGGAAAAAGCCTGATGTGGGATAACCGTAAACCGGTGGTGGTAACGGCGGTAATTGCTGATCTGCCTAAAAATCAAAGTTTCCAGTTCGAAGCATTGCAAACCTGGGCTTTTCATGATCAGGAATATCCCGATCATGTCAATGATGGCTGGGGCACTATCAATTGTTTAACGCTATTTAAACTTAAAAAGAATGCAGATTTTAACGCGGCCGATGCTTCTCTGAGGAAACTGGTTAAAGGGCACCATAAGGAAACGCAGATGGAGATTTTTCTTTTCCCTTTCAGCAAATATCAATTGTATGACCATTTTGAAAATGGAAAAGTTGCCGGTGGCAGAATTGATCAGGTGAGGCTGTTCTTTTTTCTTGCCTTTTGTGTATTGCTGATTGCCAGTATAAATTATATGAATCTTTCTACCGCAAGATCAGAAAAACGCGCAAGGGAAGTTGGTGTCAGGAAAGCACTGGGTTCAAGCAGAAATTCTCTGATCAGCCAGTTCCTGATGGAATCCCTGTTATTGTCTTTCATAGCCATGCTTATTGCTTTTGCACTGATCGAATTGACACTGCCTTACTTTAATCATCTGCTGGATATCGTCATTATGATTAACTATAGATCTCCGTTATTCTGGTGTACTATGATCTCCCTGGTATTCATTACCGGATTCCTTGCCGGCTGTTATCCTGCTTTTTACCTTTCATCTTTCACACCGGTGAAAGTGTTAAAAGGGTTTTCCAATTCTGGCAAAGGTTCGCTCTCTATCAGAAAATTGCTGGTTGTCTTTCAGTTCAGTCTGTCCATAGTGATGATTATCGGTGCGACAATAGTTTATTCTCAAATTCAGTACATGAAGAATAAACCGCTGGGTTTTGATAAAAACAATCTGGTTCAACTTGCACTCGAAGGAGAATTTACTCACCCGGGTAAGGTGGAGATCCTGAAAGCAGCGCTAAAAAAAGAAAATGCAATTGTATCAGGAACAGAATACGCAGCAGATTTTACCGCTAATGGAGGCTCGATTACTGGCGATTTCAGCTGGCCTGGTAAAAATGTGAAAGATGAATATATTATCAGTTACCGGAGTGTCGGATTTGATTTTATCAGCACAATTGGTGCTAAAATGATTCATGGAACCGACTTTTCACATCAGCTATCATCAGATACTGCTGGCGGTGTTATTCTAAATGAGGCGGCTGCGAAACTGATGGCATTGCAGCATCCTATTGGCACCACTATAACCTGGGGTGATGCCAAAAAGCATATCATAGGTATAGTAAATGATTATAATAATGCAAACGTGGGAAGTAAGTCAGAGCCTACTGTTTTCTATTATGCGCCTAAAGAGAGCAGCGCTTTATTGCTGAGACTGAATCCTGATCAACCACTAAGCACTGCTGTTCAAACAATTAACAGGATTAGTCAGCAGTTGAATCCTGCTTACCCACCTGCAGTGAAATATATTACTGAAGGTATGGAACAAAAGCTAAAATCTGAAAAATTATTAGGTGTACTTTCCAATATTTTCGGCAGCTTCGCGATTTTGATCTCCTGTCTGGGATTGCTCGGATTAGCATTATATATGGCTGAGCAGCGTAAACGTGAAATTAGTATCAGAAAGGTGCTGGGAGCAGATTTAAAAAGCATTCTTGTATTGCTGAATAAAGACTTTATCAAATTGGTTTTGATCGCTAATGTCATTGCCATCCCTATCGCCTATGCTTTGTTAACAAATTGGCTGAAAACTTATGATTATAAAGTAAGCACAGGCTTATGGCCGTATCTATTAGCGGCAGGAGTTTCAATGGCTATAGCAGTTCTTACCATCAGTATGCAAAGTTTCAAGGTAGCTAAGGCTAATCCTGTAGATGCGTTGAAGTATGAATAACTAATCCCTCATCTGCGGGCAATTTTAGCAAGCCGTCTTTCCAGTCATAGGTGCCGCCTGTACTGGAAAGAACCACATTTCCGCCATACTCAGACGGGATATCAAAGGTGGCCGGTTCATGGCTCAGGTTGAGCACAATTAAAAATCCACCATGCCCCATTAATTCCCTCGTATATACAAGCAGTTGCTGGTCGATATAGACCTGTTTGTATGCACCATACAAGAGCGCCGGCGAAGTTTGTCGCAACCTGATCAACTTTTTATACAATGATAAGTTAGAATTGACCTCTTCCTCTTGCTTTTCAACATTGTGGTCAGCAAAATCATCCGCTATCCGCAACCAGGGCTTTCCCGTGGTGAAACCAGCCTGCGCAGTTGAATCCCACTGCATTGGCGTGCGTGCAGGATCACGACTGATGTTCAGCTCTGGCATATTCAAGCCTTGCGGATCCTGTTGTTCATCTAAAGGAATGTGTACATCCTTCATTCCTATTTCATCTCCATAGTATAAAGTCGGCGTACCCCTGAGCGTCAGCAACAACATGGCTGCCACACGCGCCTGTCCTTCCCCGATTCTGGTGGCAATGCGTGGACGATCGTGGTTGCTCAAGACCCAATTTGGCCATGCATTTGGCGGTAATGCCTGCTCATAAGCCAAAATCGACGAAGCGATTGTTTGTGCATCCCAGTTGATTCCCATCAGCGTAAAATTGAATGGTAGATGTATTCCGTCATTATTACGACCGTAATAGGTCATTAGCTTTTCATACGGCAGGTAGATTTCGCCGATCAGCACCCTATCTTTATAAGCATCAGTCAGGTTACGCATGCGTTTGACAATGTCCTGCACTTCAGGCTGGTCTGTTGAATTTACGGTCAGCAGGCTATCGTAGCCCGGCATATGTGGTGCAAAACCAGGATTGGGTGGATTATCTGCGAAACTTTCGCTCTTAAAGATATGCCACAATACATCTATTCTGAAACCATCCACACCTTTATCCAGCCAAAAGCGCATCACACCGAGCATGGCTTCCACTAACTCTTCGTTTCTCCAGTTAAGGTCCGGTTGTTCTTTTAAAAAACCATGATAATAATATTGAGCGGTGGCCTCATCCCATTCCCACGCACTTCCGCCAAATACACTCAGCCAATTGTTTGGCACCGAACCATCTTCGCGCGCATCTTTCCAAATGTACCAGTCCCGTTTTGGGTTGTCCTTAGCCGATCGTGATTCCCTGAACCAGGGGTGTTCGCTCGAACTATGGTTGGGGACCAGATCCAGTAATATTTTGATACCACGCTGAAGTGCTTCTTTCAACAGATGATCAAAGTCTTCCATCGTGCCGAATATGGGATGTATAGCTGTATAGTCTGCAACATCATAACCAAAATCTGCCATAGGTGAGGGAAAGATGGGCGAAAGCCAGATAGCTTCAATACCCAGCGTTTGGAGGTAATCCAATCGTTGTACTATACCGGTCAAATCCCCTATCCCATCAGCATTGCTATCCTGGAATGAACGCGGATAAACCTGATAGATAATAGCGCGGTGCCACCAAAGAAAATTACCTTCCTTCATAAAAATTTCGTTAATCGTTTCATTTATAGACAACGAATTGTGGTGGGGATTGTTTTGAATATGACTTTCCCTGAACACATCCGTTAAGTGGTGATTCCTATATTTACCATTGTAATTTATCACCGGATTTATGAAGAAAATAGGATTTTTATCTTTCGGACACTGGGCTAACCATCCAGGATACCAGGCCCGTACGGCAAGTGACACACTACTTCAGTCGATAGACCTGGCGGTTGCTGCAGAAGAGATTGGCATAGACGGCGCATATTTCAGGGTACACCATTTCGCCGCTCAGTTAGCGTCACCGTTCCCTTTACTATCGGCTATAGGTGCCAAAACAACTCAAATAGAAATAGGCACCGGTGTAATTGATATGCGTTATGAAAATCCATTATACATGGTTGAGGACGCCGGGGCAGCTGACCTGATCTCAGGTAGCCGGTTACAGTTAGGGCTGAGCAGAGGATCACCGGAACAAGTCATAGCAGGCTGGCGCAATTTCGGTTACCAACCGTCAGACGGAGAGACGGATGCTGACATGGGACGTCGCAAAGCCCTGGAATTTTTGGATAAGCTGAGCGGTAAAGGCTTTGCTGAGCCCAACCCCTCTCCTATGTTTCCGAATCCGCCGGGTTTATTACGTTTAGAACCTTTTTCTGAAGGATTGCGGGAACGGATCTGGTGGGGTGCTGCTTCTAACGCTACAGCCGTATGGGCAGCTGAAAATGGCATGCACCTGCAAAGCTCTACGTTGAAATTTGATGAAAATGGTAAACCTTTCCACGTACAACAGGCGGAACAAATCAGGTTGTATAAGGAGGCCTGGAAAAAAGCAGGTCACGAGCGCGAAGCAAGGGTTTCGGTGAGCCGTTCCATTTTTGCACTGGTGAATGATCAGGACCGGTATTTATTTGGTCGTGAAGCTGGCCAGTCTGACAAAATCGGCTATATAGAAAGTGACAAACGCGCCATATTTGGGCGGGGTTATGCCGCCGAACCTGATCAACTCATCAAAGAACTTGCAGCAGACGAAGCTTTACAGGAAGCAGATACAGTACTTTTAACCATACCGAATACATTAGGTGTTGATTATAACGTACATGTCTTGTCTTCGATTTTAGAGCATGTTGCACCTGGACTGGGCTGGCGTTAAGTCGAGATTACATTTTCCTAAACGCTGATCAGCTTTATACGCGATCAGAATCTTATGCTGTAAACAATAACAAGCATCCCTCCTGCTGTGGGTGAAAAAATCGGAGAAATCTCCATCCTCAATTTTTGGGTCACCTGACCAATAAATTATTTCATAAATTAGAAAGATTTTCATCAGCACTAAACAATTACACCTTCTTACAGTTAGCTATTCAGGATTATATTATCTTTAGAGCGTTGAACAGGTTAAAGAAATCAATATGTATATTCGTTTTTTATTATTTTGTTACAGATAATACTAGTTTATGAGCGAAGAACCAGCACGCCGATCCTCCGGACTTTTACAAAGCCTGAAGAAATTAATCTTTGAAGATAGCCCGGAGCCTTCAGTTCCTGAATCGGGTATCCCATCTATCCCGCCTGCAGTGGAAGCGCCGTCAACCGGAAATGTAACTATTAACCCGAATATTGATCTCAATCAAAACCCCACAGTTTTGCCATCAACAGATGTAAAGCAGATGAAGGTTAAAGTACTGGAAATTCTTGAGCGGCTAAATGAACCAGGTCTTGATTTTTTCGAAGTATGGAATGCCGCAGCCCAGATGGGTAGTGTGGATGCGATCTCAATCAAAGCGGCTTATACCTCTTTGAAATATGTAGATAAAAACCTTGATAAAGAAAAACTGATTACCAGTGCCCGAAAATATGCCGGCAGTCTAAAAACTATTATAGATAAAGAAAGCAGTCAGAAACAGTTGCAAAAGCAGCGTATTGAGCAAAATCAGGTTTCAGAAAAGGCAAGTCTAAGCACTGAAATTGAGTCTATTGAAAGAAATATTGAACAGTTACAGCAACAGTTAAATACGAAACAAAAAGAACTAAAAAATATAAACAGTAAATATGAACCACAGCTAAAGGATATTGATCATAAAATTGCTATTGGCAATACCGCTGTAACCGAGGTGATTAATGATATCAATACAGCCATTAGTATAATTGAAACCAACATAAACTAAAAACAACAATGGAAAACAAGAGTGAATTTGTAAACATACCAGCAGAACTGAAAAGTCAGCTCCCCATATTTCAGGTGCTGGGCGATCATTTACCAAGTCAGCTGCAGACCCCTGAAGCTAAGAAAACAATTTCCAGCATATTCTTCTGGGCACTTATTTTAGGTGGTGCATATGCCTTCTTCCGGTTTTTGCCTATTATGTTAGAATATGCAGCAAAAAGTATTCTGCTTGTTGTTTTCAGTATCATTCTGATTGTTTTATTATTACTGGCGCCAAAAATCATTGCACTGTTACACCGCCTGGGAACTATCCTTCTTTTTAAAGGTGAAAAATCAATTATCCGTAATAATCCTATTGAAACGCTTCAACTATTATCAAAAGATGCAAAGGACACCTTAAAACGTGTCAAAGAAAAGATTACGAATGTTGACGGTGTACGTATTGACATGATTCAAAGCGGCGAAACTGCTCAAAAAACAGCAGAAGAAAAATACACTTATGCAAAACGCTTTACCGTAGAGGCTGCCAGCCTTGATGAAAAAGGCAAACAGGAAATAGCTAACAATAATAATGAAAAAGCAAATGAATATGGCAGAGACGCTAAAGAAACGCGCACCAAAGCTTTTTTATTAGGTAAAGAAGGAGAATCTGAAGAACAGAATGCCAGAAGTTATGTTCAGTATGCAAATCAGTTTGCCAAAGTACTGGAAGTATTAAAAGATAACGAAAGCGCCGCCAGAATATATGTGAGTACATTGGATAGCAGTATCTCTATTATCTCTAAAAAGCTGGAAGCTACGCAGAAGATGAAAAATGCTACTGATGGCTTAGCAGAAGTATTTAATATCAAAGATAGCTGGGTATTCCAGGAAGCGATGAATGCAGCGACAGGTGCAATAAGTCAGAATATTGCCTCTATTCGTTCCAACCTTGATTTCCTGGATCAGAATAATAACATTACTGTAGGTGGCGCGCCATCGCAGGTAGAGTTGGAAGATTTCATTAAAAAAGTAGATGAGCGTAATCTTAAAATGCTTAATGTAAGTCAGATGAGCGACGCATCATATGAGCTAAAACCAAATGAGAAAATGGATAAGGGCTTTACTTTACTTGATTAACACATAAAATTAAAACATTAAAAACATGGAAGAAAAATCAATCTGGGCCCAATTACGCTGGCCGATTAAAGCAATCATTATCGCTATTCCCATTATTGGAATAGGTTACTGGGCTTTTGATAGCGGTAAATTTGATGCAGCTAGTCATAAAAATGGATCCTTAACTGATAGTATTGCTGGTAGGACTGATACTTCGGCAGCAAAAACTACAGATGATAAAAGAACTTTTAACTACAGCCCCGAAAAGCCTGTTAATGGTGAATATAAAGGCGTTGTAGAAGTAGGTGCCTCGGGCTTTAATTCTTTTGTAGTAAATATTGATAAAGAAAAAAACTGGGAAATTATCTCCAAAGATTTTGGCAAATCATTTGTTTACGAAGGCATGGCCAATACCGCCGACATCCGTACAGGTTTGAAAGATTATATAGGTGCAATGTTCGATAAAGGTGTTAAGTCAAGAAATATCCATTTTGTAATTAGTTCCGGCGCGCAGAAAGAGCCAAAAACGGCCTTGATAAGTTCCGAACTGAAGAAAATGGGATATGTTGTTAATCTTGTTACAGCCGAGCAGGAAGGTAAGCTTGCATTGAAATGTGTATTACCTAAGTCCTACTATGATAACTCTTTTGTCGTGGATATTGGTTCGGGAAACACAAAAATTTCCTGGATAAGTGGAGACGTAAAATCCGCTGAAGCACCAGGTGCAAAGTATTATGAAAAAGACTTAAAAGACGATGCTGTATATGCTGAGGTAAAGGCTACTGCAGAAAAAATACCGGCAGCAAAACGGGAAGTATGCTTTATCATTGGCGGTGTTCCTTATGAACTGGCCAAACAAATCCGTAATGGAGAAGAGCGATTCACTGTACTAAACGATCCTGAAAAGTATAATACAGATAAGGTGAAGATTAAAAGTGGCGTTAATATCTATAAAGCGATCAAGGATGCGACTAACTGCGATACCTTCGTTTTTGACTGGGATGCTAACTTTACTATCGGATTCCTATTGTCTGTTAAATAGAAACAGTAAATCAAATATATTTACGCTCCTGACCAGTTGAACTTTAGTTGAGTATATAATGTCTGGTAAATAGTAAAGAAAAAAGTCTGGCGCCTATGGCACCAGACTTTTTTCTTTACTTCCCGATACAGAACTTACTAAAGATATTCGCCAACAAGTCGTCATTTGATACTGCACCGGTAATCTCACCAAGGTAATAAAGCGCTTGTTTAATATCAATCGCCAGAAACTCTGAAGTTACCGGGTTAACCAAACCTTCACTCACACTGCTCAATGATTCCTGGGTTCTTCTTAGTGCTTCTACGTGTCTGATATTAGTCACCATCGTATGGCTTTCAGAAAGTTTATCTCCTACTGCTGTTTCGTACAGCAACTCTTTCAGCTCTTCGATATTGTTATTCTCTTTGGCAGAGATCGAAATGAACTGTATGTCGGAAGGCAAATTCAACTCTTTAATTCTATCCCTATAGGTCAGGTCCATCTTATTGGCTACAGCAACAAAAGCTATATCTGGTTTATGTAAGTTGGCAATATCTTCCCTGATTTCAGCAGAAGTAAGGTTCACTACATCGAAAAGGTACACAAGAACGGCCGACTGGCTAATCTTCTGCATGGTCTTCTCCACTCCTATCGCTTCAATAGTGTCTGTCGCTTCACGTATACCAGCGGTATCAATTAAACGGAAGTTGATACCGTTAATATTTAAAACTTCCTCTATGGTGTCCCTGGTGGTTCCTGCGATCTCGCTGACAATAGCGCGGTCTTCGTTTAACAATGCATTTAACAAAGTTGATTTCCCTGCATTAGGGCGACCAGCAATCACGGTGTTAATGCCTTCTTTGATCACATTCCCCAATTCGAATGAGCGGATCAGCTTGTTCAATACCAGCGTAATCTTGTTAATCAGTTCCTGTAATTGATCCCTGTTAGCAAACTCTACATCTTCTTCGGAAAAATCAAGCTCCAGCTCAATCATAGAAGCAAAATGGATTAGCTGCTCTCGCAATACATTTAATTCTGTACTGAATCCGCCTCTTAGTTGATTCATGGCTACACTGTGCGCAGCTTGTGAATCGGAAGAAATCAAATCAGCCACCGCTTCTGCTTGTGAAAGATCCATCGCGCCGTTCAGGAAAGCACGGAGTGTAAATTCTCCCGGTTTAGCGGCAGATGCCCCCTTTTTTATCAATAAATTTATAATCTGCTGGATGATATAGTTTGAACCATGACAGGAGATTTCCACTACGTTTTCTTTGGTGTAAGATTTTGGACCTACGAAGAGGCTGACTACGACTTCATCTATCACAACTTCGCCATCCTTGATTAACCCGAAATGCAGGGTATGTGTAGCTTGGCTGAGCAGGTCTTTACCTTTAAATACAGAATTGGTGATGGCAATAGCGTCTTTTCCTGATAAACGGATTACACCTATGGCGCCTGCGCCAGGAGGGGTTGATAAGGCTACTATTGTTTCATTTGACATCATGGGTACTATCGTTTGATTATAAGAATACGCAAAACTACCCAAACATTTCGGTCTATCTCCTGTTAGTTCATGTAAATTTAACAGAAGAATTACAATGAAAGAATTACCGCTCACCGTCAAACGGTCGCTCGAATTACTTGGTCTTGTTTTGGTAGGTGCTATCTTTGTGATTGGTAGTGATATTATCATGCCTGTAATCATGGCCTTTTTTATCAGCATTATGCTGGTTCCTATTTACAGATTTCTAAGAAAATATAAGTTTCCTGAAGTTGCAGCTATCATTTTACCAATTTTACTGGTGGCGATCTTTGTAGGATTAATCGTCTGGTTTTTCACCGCACAAGTAGGTATGCTGGTAGCAGATTTTCCGCAGATCAAGAAAAACGTGTCATTGCATTTACAGTCGTTAAGCACCTGGGTGAGCAGCGTGAGTCACTATTCAACAACAGAACAGATTAACTTTATCAACAAAAAAAGTAATGACCTGCTGGCAATGGCCGGAAACATGGCAAGTGGGGCAGCAGTTACACTGAGTTCGGTATTTGTCTTTGTCGGATTACTGCCGATCTATATTTACCTGATGCTTTTCTACAAAGATATCCTGTTGCGCTTTATTTTTATGTGGTTTAATAAAGATCACCACCCTAAGGTTAAAGATGCGATTTATGAAACCGAATCGATTATTAAAAGCTACCTGGTAGGCTTATTGATCCAGGTAACTTATATGACCATATTATTAGGCGGAATTTTGCTGTTGCTGGGGATTAAACATGCCTTGCTGATAGGGGTAATTTTCGCTATCCTTAACCTGATCCCATACGTGGGCGCCCTGTTAGGTAACATCATAGGGGTATTGTTAACGCTTACTGCTGCGACTACCTTAGGCCCGATAATTACTGTACTGGCTGTAATTGCGGGTGTGCAGTTCCTGGACAACAATATCCTGATGCCAAGAATTGTTGGTTCTAAAATCAAGATCAATGCATTGATGGCTATTCTTGGGGTAATTGTAGGTGGAAGTATTGCCGGGGTGTCCGGGATGTTCTTATCTATGCCCATCATAGCAGTGCTCAAAGTAGTGTTCGACAGGACTGAGATGTTTAAACAATGGGGTGCATTGTTCGGCGATGAGAGACCAGCAAGAAGCCCTATGACCTTCCCTGTTTTCAGGAAAAAAGCCGCAGTAAGTACTAAAGAAGGTGTAGAAGGTAAATAAAGGAATACAAGCAAATTAATTAAGAAAGGGCACTTTGTGGGGTGCCCTCCTCTATTTGGTGTGTATTGTGTTTGCTTGTTTGGGATAATCTGTGAGACTTACATAAATGTCAAAATATTTTCACAGCTTATATTTCTGTAAAGATATATTAATATTTTGAATTAATAAACAAAATTTATCAAAACAGACAGATTAGGTTATTTTCATAAACATTGTTTACATAACCGTGTAAAATACTGTAAAGAAAACCCAAACCTTGCGCAAATATTTACATTCTTTCCGGCACTTCTATACCCAAAATACGCATACCTGATTTCAAAATTCCAGCAGTAACATCACTTAAACTTAACCTCAGTCGTTTTAGCTGCTCATCTTCTTCTTTAACGATGGGTGGAATTTCGTGATAGAATTTATTGAACATTTTTGCTACCTCATAAATGTAGTTTGCTAAGCTGGCAGGGCTAAAAGTTTTTGCAGCAGCAGATATTTCTGAAGGATATTTAGCTAAAAGGATGATCATATCCAGTTCAGTTTCTGATAATGCTACCTGATTGTCGATGAATACACCAGGTGTATAATCAGCTTTAAGCAATAATGATTTTATCCTCGCGTGTGTATATTGTATAAAAGGACCAGTGTTTCCCTGGAAGTCGATCGACTCAGCAGGATCAAACAATAAACGTTTTTTAGGTTCCACTTTCAGCAGGAAATATTTCAGGGCACCCATCCCTATATTGTAATAGAGGGTTTCTCTTTCTTCTTCACTGAAATGATCTACTTTACCTAAGGCCTCGGTTTTTTGTTTTGCTGTAGCTACCATTTCGGCAATCAGATCATCAGCATCCACAACAGTACCTTCACGTGATTTCATTTTACCACTTGGAAGGTCTACCATGCCGTAAGACAAATGGTATAAACCTTTTGCCCAGCTTTTACCTAACTTATCTAAAATCAGGAACAAAACCTTGAAATGGTAGTCCTGTTCGTTTCCTACAACATAGATAGACTCATTCATTTTGAAATCGTCATATTTCATCTGCGCAGTACCCAGATCTTGTGTAATGTATACAGAAGTACCATCTGCACGCAGTACCAGTTTCTGATCCAGACCATCAGCAGTAAGATCGATCCAGACAGAGCCATCTTCTTTTTTAAAGAACACGCCCTTAGCGAGACCTTCTTCCACAGTATCTTTTCCTAATAAATAGGTATTGCTTTCGTAATAAAACTTATCAAAATCAACCCCAAGGTTTTTGTAACTGATGGCGAAACCTTCATAAACCCATCCATTCATGGTTTTCCAGAGGTCAATCACAGCTTCATCGCCAGCTTCCCAGGCCAACAGCATCGCTTGCGCTGCTTTGATCAGGGGAGCATTCTTTTTTGCTTCATCTTCCGTCTGGCCTTCAGCTTTTAAAGCTTCGATTTCTTTTTTATATTCTTTATCAAAGATCACATAGTATTTACCCACCAGGTGATCACCTTTCAGTCCTGAGCTCTCCGGCGTTTCACCATTTCCCCATTTCTGCCAGGCCAGCATGGATTTACAGATATGTATCCCTCTGTCATTTACCAGGTTCACTTTATATACTTCTGCGCCATCAGCTTTCAGCAATTCTGAAACAGAATAGCCTAATAAGTTATTTCTAACATGCCCCAGGTGCAATGGTTTGTTGGTATTTGGTGATGAATATTCTACCATCACTTTCCTGCCGTTGGATGGGATCACACCGAAATCTGGTTGCAGCAGGGAGTTATTAAATAAGTCCAGCCAATAGTCATTCGCAATACTCAGGTTCAAAAACCCCTTCACCACATTAAATGCAGTCACTTCTTTTAAATTATCCACAAGATACGCGCCGAGGTCATTCGCCGTCTGCTCTGGTGATTTCTTCGAAAAACGTACAATTGGAAAAACTACTATCGTTGCCTGCCCCTCAAACTCTTTACGTGTATCTTGTATACTGATCAGACTTTCCGCAACCTCTTCATTATAAAGATGCTTAATGCCTTTCACTACTTCGGTAATAATAAAATTCATGGCCAAAAATAACCAAATAAGCAATAATGAGCGAATAATATAATTTAAAAATATTTAGATAGATTTGCCATACACCAAAATATATGAGCGAACAAAACAAGAATTTCGAAGTAAACGTGAGTACAGAAATAGGGCGACTGCGCAAGTTGTTAATTCATAGCCCTGATAGCGGTTTAGGTAAGGTTGTGCCGTCGAAGGCGCAGGACTGGCTTTTTGAAGACATTGTGCACCTGGAAACCATCCGTAAAGATGAATATGATTATTATGTTAAACTGCTGATGTACTTTCTTGATCCTGGTAAGATTAAGGGCAAACTGAAAGAAATTGATGCGGAAGAGGCAAACAGACAGTTTTTTAAGCCGGACGACACTGGTTTTCATCATTCTGAAGCGGTCATAGAAATTCAAAATCTATTGTCGGACATACTGGAAGACGTTTCTATCAAAAGAAAACTAACGGCATCTGTTTGCGCTATTGAAGGCTGTACGTATCGCTTACAGCTGCAGATGATCCAGACGGACGCAAAAGAGCTGGCTAAAATATTTATCTCGGGCAGCATGGCCGATGATCTGATGATCTTTGCCCCTATTCCCAACCTGATTTTTACGCGTGACGTAGGTATCACAATTAATAAACATATTCTGCTGAACAAACCGGCGAAAAAAGCAAGGAGTCGTGAAACATTGCTGATGCGTTATATCTTTTTTAACCATCCGCTGTTTGCAGCTTATACGGATAATATCCTGGAAATTCCTGATGCGGCACAACATTTCCTGCGTCCTGGTGAAGAAGAAGAGCACCGGACTACACTGGAAGGTGGAGATGTGATGATGGTAAGTGAAAATCACGTGTTGATTGGCTGCAGTGAACGTACTTCTGCGTATGGCGCAAATGAGGCGATTAAATTGCTGTTCGACAATAATGTGGTGGATAAAGTGACCGTAGTGCGGATTCCCAACAAAAGGGATTTTATGCATATTGATACGGTATTTACACAAGTGAAAAGGAATGTATGGACATTACTGAGCTCGATATCGAAAAACCATGTCAATAATCCGGCAGAACCGATCAGCTTCCTGATTGAACCAGATACGAAAGATGTGACAGAGATCCTGCAATTCAAAAAGGGTGAGGCACAACCATTACTATTCGAGAGCATAGAAGCTTTACTGGATGATATCAGTGTGAATGAACTGGGCAGTAAAGAAAAAACCAGATTCATTTACAGCGGAAATGGCAACTTCCCTTATGATGCAAGGGAGCAATGGACAGATTCATGTAACCTGCTTGCCATTAAAGAAGGAGTAGTTCTGGGATATGACCGGAACGACAAAACAATAGAAGCTTTTAAAAGCAATGGTTTCGATGTAGTCAAGGTAAAAGATCTGATCAACGACCTCGAAAGCGGGAAAGTGAATGCGGATACCATCACGGATACGCTGATTTTAATGCCTTCTGCAGAACTTTCGAGAGCCAGAGGCGGATTTCACTGCATGAGCTTGCCATTGCTGAGGGATGAACTGCAAAATAATTAAGCGACCTTAAGATTACACTATGCAAACCACCAATCATATATTAATGATCAGGCCGGTCGACTTCAAATTTAATGAACAGACGGCAGGAAATAATAAGTTTCAGCAGGCATCAGACGGAAGTCCAGAGGAAAGTAAGGTTCAGTCGCAGGCCCTGCAGGAGTTTGACAGCTTTGTCAGCCTCCTCCGCAAAAACGATGTCGACGTAACCGTAATTGACGACACGCTGCAACCGGAAACACCTGATTCCATTTTTCCTAATAACTGGGTATCTTTTCATGACACTGCGGAGGTGTTCCTTTATCCTATGTTTTCGGAAAACAGGAGACAGGAACGCCGGGAAGATATCCTTAAAACCCTGAGTGCAACTTTTAATATCAGCAAAATTACTGACCTATCAGGTTACGAGGCTAAAAACAGCTTCCTGGAAGGTACGGGCAGCATGGTCTTAGACCGTGAACACCAAATCGCTTATGCCTGTTTATCGTTAAGAACAGACCTGCAGGTACTGGGTGATTTCTGTACTCAATCGGGTTATACGGCGGTTACCTTTGATGCAACAGACAGCAGTGGTTTCCCGATCTATCATACCAATGTGATGATGTGTATTGGCGACCATTTTGCAGTAACCTGTATGGAGTCTGTTAAAGACGCAAATGACAGGGAAAAATTAATCCTTAGTTTCCGCCAGACAGGAAAAGAACTTGTAGAGATTTCACTCGATCAGATGAATCATTTTGCCGGCAATATGCTCCAGGTTAAAAGCAGTTCGGGAGAAGCTTTACTTGTCATGTCTGAACAAGCGTATTTATCCCTCACGAAAGCGCAAATAACCGCACTGGAAAAGTACAGCAGGTTGATTTACGCCCCTTTATATACCATAGAAAAAAACGGCGGAGGAAGTGCACGCTGTATGCTTGCGGAGATTCACCTGGAGAAAAGATAAATAATACGTATTGATGACAGTATTTTCATTTATAAAAGCTGTTTCTCAATTTAAAATTACATTTTTGCAAAAATTATTTAATGACCATAAATGCAGAGTTACTCCGAATTTCTTGATCTAAGTGTTGGCTTCCCTCAGGAAGGCTTCAGCGTTATAGATGACGAATTGTATTTTCAAGATCTAAACCTCATGGAAATGATTGAAACTTATGGTACGCCATTACGTTTCACTTACCTTCCGATGATCACTAAGAAGATCCAGCAGGCAAAACTGCTGTTTCAAACTGCTATCATCAAGAACAATTACCGCGGAGATTATAAGTACTGTTATTGTACAAAAAGCTCCCACTTCAAACACATCGTTGAAGAGGCCCTAAAGAACGGAATCCACCTGGAAACATCATCTGCATTTGATATGCCGATGATCGAAGCCCTGGAGAAAAAAGGTGCCCTGACTAAGGACATTACGGTAATCTGTAACGGATTTAAAACCTACCAGTACAAGCAATATATCATCGATATGTTGCATGATGGCTATAAAAACATTATCCCAGTACTGGACAACAAAGAGGAATTTAACCTTTTTGATGACGAGGTAGAACTGGACACACCATGTAACCTGGGTATCCGTATCGCTGCAGAGGAACAACCAGATTCACAATTCTATACTTCCCGCCTCGGTGTACGTATGGAAGATGTAATCGAATTTTATAACAATAAGATTTCTGCAAACCCGAACTTCCGCGTTAAATTGCTGCACTTCTTCATCAACTCTGGTATCACGGATTCACCCTACTACTGGAACGAGCTGGAGAAATATGTAACCCTATACTGCAAATTCAAGAAAATCAATCCTGAGCTGGATACTTTAGATATCGGTGGTGGTATGCCATTTAAAGACTCACTGGTATTTGATTTTGATTATGAGTACATGGTAAACGAGATCGTAAAACGTATCAAAGAAATTTGTGCTGAACACGATGTAGTAGAACCAGATATCATTACTGAATTCGGAAAATACACCGTTGCTGAAGCTTCAGGTATCCTCTACAAAGTATTAGGCCGTAAACAACAAAACGACCGTGAAAAATGGTTAATGCTGGATGGCTCGTTTATTACCAACCTTCCGGATGTATGGGCATTAAACCAAAAATATATCCTTCTTCCCATCAACAACTGGGATGCCGAATACGAGCGTGTCAACCTCGGCGGTATCACCTGCGACGGACAGGATTATTACAACCAGGAAGCACATATGAACTCCGTATTTATGCCTAAAACGCGTAAAGTACAATACCTCGGTTTCTTCAATACCGGTGCTTACCAGGAAGTATTGAGTGGTTACGGTGGTATCCACCACTGCTTATTACCAAGTCCTAAGCACGTAATCATTCGCCGTAACCGTGATGAGACCTTCAACTTTGAGGTTTTCGGAGAAGAGCAAAACAGTAAACAAGTGCTTAAAATCCTGGGTTACACTTAGGATAACAGCCTCATCAAAATACAAAGCCCCGTAAATCACAAATTTACGGGGCTTTTTTGTTTACAGCCGCTAACACATTTTGCAACCTGCTAACATAAAGATCTTTCAACCTGCTAACACAAAGATTTTGCTTCCTCCTAACACTAAGATCTTTCAACCTGCTCACGAAAAAAATTCTGCTCCCTGCTATCTGCCCCCTCCCGGATGACCCCGGATATTTCCTGAGTGCATCTGATTTTGGAAAACTGCATGGTCCAAAATCCCCTCCATTGCTTAAAATAAAAAATGACCTGCTGTTTTCCGGCCTTCTCAATTTGCATCGCAAATTTAGGCAGCCGGAAAACAGCAGGTCATTTTTTATTAGTCCAACTTCAG
This sequence comes from Pedobacter sp. MR2016-24, assembly GCF_026239655.1. GTDB lineage: Bacteria > Bacteroidota > Bacteroidia > Sphingobacteriales > Sphingobacteriaceae > Pedobacter. The sequence goes on from NZ_JAPIVO010000003.1 coordinate 587,937, forward strand.
GATCACTCTCCCAAAATCAGCAGCACTTAAGAAACCTTTATCTCTTTGATCTCTGGTTGCACATCAACCCTTTTCCCCAATGTAATCGTCAAAATACCATTCACATATTCCGCAGCAATTTTATCAGCATCTACACTTTCAGGTAAAGTAAACGACCTTGCAAACGATAAATAATCAAATTCTTTTCTGCTGTAATCTTTTGCTACTGCACCGTCTTCAGCTTTTTTCTCTGCCCATACGGAGAGCGTATCTTTTTTAACATTAATCTGGAAATCTTCTTTCAGCAAACCAGGTGCAGCCAATTCAATTGTATAATCGGTAGCGCTTTCCAGGATGTTTACCCCGGGTACTTTGCTAACAGCATAGTTTTTATTCAATGCTTCACTAAACAAAGAATCAAAAACATTGTTAAAGTAAGGTGCAGTGTTTCTTGTACGATTGTTAAATTTTACTAGTGTCATTGTATGTTCTCCTTTAATTTTTTTAATATCTATTAATTACAACCACCTATTCAACTCCCGTACCAACCCAAATATTTATGATTTTCAAGACACTTTGGCATAAGAAAGAAAAACAAACAGACAAAAAGGCAGAGGTCATTAATAATTTAGACAGTTTTAAGTATAAGACTACCATAGAAACCAGATTTGCAGATTTCGATATGATGGGGCATGTAAACAATGCCGTATATTTCACCTACATGGAAATTGCTCGCACCAAGTACTGGAAACATGCGATATCATGGGATTGGGAAAAGACCGGAGTGGTGATTGCGCAGGCTTCGCTCGATTACCTATTACCGGTATTTCTGAAAGATCAGATCAGCATGTATGTGCGCACTTCCAGAATAGGTAATACCAGTTTCGACCTGGAATACTTACTCGTGAAACATGTAAATGGCAAAGAAGAAGTATGTGCAAAAGGAAAAAGCGTATGCGTAGCATTCGATTATGCAGCCAAAAGACCCGCTGCCATTCCCGTTACAGAGAAGCAGAAAATGCTCACCTTCGAGCAGCTATAGACGCTGCCGGAAGATGAACCCTATTTATCAGAAAGATGATTAAAAGATTTTGCCTGGATTAAGTATGGTATTGGGATCAAACACCTTTTTAATACTGCGCATGAGCCCGAGATGAATTTCACTGTATTTGATCGGCATGAATTCTTTTTGTACCAGTCCGATTCCGTGTTCTCCGGAAATCGTACCACCAAGATCGGCCGTTAGCTGGAATAGTTCCCTGATCCCATCTTTGAGCTTATTTTTCCAGTCCTCATCACTCATTCCCGCTTTAATAATATTGATGTGGAGGTTGCCATCGCCCGCATGGCCATAACATACGCTTTCAAAGCCATACCGGGAACCAATCTCTTTTATCCCATTAATCAGCTGAGGCAAAGCAGCTCTCGGCACTACCGTATCTTCCTCTTTATATACAGAATTGGATTTTACCGACTCGGCCATCGTTCTGCGCATACGCCACAATTCTTCTTTCTGACCAGCAGTATCTGCTAAAAGTACATTCGTGCAGCCATAAGCTTCCAACACGGTATTTACCTTTTCACAATCCTTATAAATTACCTCCAGATCATTTCCATCAAACTCAATCATCAGATAAGCGTTAATGCCTTCTTCCAGGACGAACTTAATCTGATCGTATTGCACTACCCATTCCACCCCTCTTCTTTCCATAAATTCTAAAGCGGAAGGAATCACTCCTGCCCTGAAAATGGCTGATACCGCAGCACAAGCCTGTTCATTTTCCAGAAAAGAGCCCAGCATCAGTACACTCAATGTTGGTTTCGGAATGAGCTTCGTCACGATCCTGGTGACTACAGCCAGGGTACCTTCCGACCCGATCATGAGTTGAGTAAGGTTATAACCGGATGCATACTTCAGGGTATTGGCGCCTGTCCAGATGACTTCACCCGTGGGGAGTACCACTTCCAGATTGAGAATATACTCTCTGATGGTGCCGTATTTTACAACCCGCGGTCCGCCGGATCCATGGGCCACATTCCCCCCAATAAAACAAGAACCTTTACTGGAGGGATCTACAGGGTATAATAAACCATGTTCCCCCACTGCATTTATGAATTCTTCTGTAATCACACCTGGCTCTACAATAGCCTGCAGATTCTCGGTATCAATAGAGATAATAGATTTGAACTTCTCCATAGATAACAGTACACCACCAAAAATTGGCAATGCTGCACCGCTTAAACCTGTACCACCACCACGGGGCGTAACAGGAATATGATTTTCATTGCAGAGCTTTAATAAGGCGGAAACCCCAGCAGTATCAACCGGCTTCACTACTACCTCCGGGTTATAATGGAGGTCTTCTGTTTCATCGTGACTATAATCTTCGAGTATAGCCTGGTCTGTAAATACATTTGCCTCCCCTACTGCAGCGGCAATTTGCTGTAATAAAGCGGTAGTAATTTTAGTATAGGTAGTGGGTGCTGACATATTTATGGTTAAACCTGATTATGGTTCTTTTTTTCTGAGGAATAAGACAATTGCACAAAGGAATGGTTGATTTCCCCCGGCATTGGCGGATGCATTTTTTTAATTCCCGCTAACGCAGTAAGCACAAAGGGAAAAGCAGACAATACCCTGTCCAGGATAAGCCTTACTACTGTTTCCAGCAGTTGTTTGGTACTGGCCATTTCCTCGAGGATAATGGTATTGAGCACTTCATAATTTACAGTACGCTCCAGATCTTCGGTGTTTCCGGAAGGATAAAAGGTCACTTCCACACTCACCAGGAATTCTGTACCAGTAAGTTGTTCTTCAGGATAATAACCATGAAGAGAGAAACATTTAACATCATTGAGGGCGACTGTCTGCAGGTACATAAGGTATTTTAAATAAGGAAATGCTTGAAATGAGTAACAAATTTAATTTTTTACGGCGTTTTAACCAGTGATTAACCGAATTTATTACCTTTGAAATACTACCCAAATATAGCTGATAACCATGAATAAATCTGGAAAGAAAGACCTTTACGAAGCACCTGATTATTATTTGCTCGACGAATTATTGTCTGATGAACATAAACTGATTCGTACCGCGGCGCGGGACTGGGTGAAAAAAGAGCTCAGCCCTGTAATTGAGGACTATGCACAAAAAGCAGAATTCCCTAAACATCTAATCAAAGGTTTGGGAGAGATCGGTGCTTTCGGGCCCACAATTCCGGTGGAATATGGTGGTGCAGGACTGGATTATATCGCCTATGGCATCATTATGCAGGAACTGGAACGTGGCGATTCAGGCATCCGTTCTACGGCATCGGTACAAGGCTCTCTGGTGATGTACCCCATTTATGCTTACGGATCTGAGGAGCAGCGTAAAAAGTACCTGCCTAAACTGGCTACTGGTGAAATGATGGGCTGTTTCGGTTTAACGGAGCCCGATCATGGATCTAATCCGGGTGGAATGGTAACTCATATTAAAGATGCGGGCGACCATTACATTTTAAATGGCGCGAAGATGTGGATTTCGAATGCGCCTTTTGCAGATATTGCAGTAGTATGGGCAAAAGATGAAGCCGGAAAAATCAGGGGTATGGTAGTGGAACGTGGTATGGAAGGCTTTACTACACCAGAAACACATAACAAGTGGAGCTTAAGAGCTTCTGCTACGGGAGAACTGGTATTCGACAATGTGAAAATACCTAAAGAAAACATCTTCCCTGAAATATCAGGATTGAAAGGGCCGCTGGGTTGCCTGAACCAGGCACGTTATGGTATTGCATGGGGAGCTTTAGGTGCGGCAATGGACTGCTATGACACCGCACTCCGATATGCAAAAGAGCGCGTACAGTTTGGTAAACCAATTGGCGGCTTTCAGCTGCAGCAAAAGAAACTGGCAGAAATGATTACAGAAATCACCAAAGGTCAGCTATTGGTATGGCGACTGGGTGTATTGAAAAGTGAAAACAGGGCTACCGCGGAACAAATTTCCATGGCCAAAAGAAACAGCGTGGAAATAGCGCTGGATGTAGCCAGAAATGCCAGACAGATGTTAGGAGGAATGGGCATTACAGGCGAATATTCCATTATGCGCCATATGATGAACCTGGAATCTGTAGTGACTTATGAAGGCACACATGATATACATTTACTGATCACAGGTATGGATGTAACCGGATTAAACGCATTTAAATAAAACACAATCACAACAATTAACGCTCTCTCTCATGTACAACGACTCTCTTCGGAGAATTTTACTGGTATTGCTCATTCTTTGCAGCACATTTTTCCTATCCAGCTCACAAGGCAAGAACTTTTCTGTAAACAGAACAGCGCCCTCGTGGATCGTAAAAGTAGATCCTTCGGGTGGAAAGCCTAAATCAAAAGATATTATTGATGGTTATTATCTGTCACTGATGGAATATCAGCAACATGCTGAACTGCAGGAAGAATACACACATATTATCCGGCAGATTGTATCTGATGCTGGTGTGCAAAATGCATCGCAGATCTCAGTGACATATGATCCCTCGTATCAAAAACTAATCTTTAATAAGGTAATCATATGGCGTGACAACAAGCCTTATGATCAGCTGAATGCGACAAAGTTTAAGGTCCTGCAGAATGAAAAAGACTTATCGAAATTCATCTACAGCGGCACTTACGATGCTTACATGTTGCTGGACGACATCAGGAAGGGTGACCGTATAGAATATGCTTTTACGTTGAAAGGTTATAATCCTATTTTTGGCAAGAAATACGCCAGTTCTATTTATACAGAATCATCCACCTCAATTGGTCACTCCTACATGAACCTGATGGTCAGTAAAACCAGGGATCTGAAGTTCAAAAGCTTCAATTCAGCGAATGCTGCCAGGGTATCAGACAAAGACGGACTTAAATTATATGAATGGGAAGGCCGGCTCACCAAAACTTATCGTTCTGCAGATTATGAACCTTCCTGGTACAATCCATTTAAATATGTGCAGATTTCTGAATACCAGGACTGGAATGAAATTGTAAACTGGGGATTGCGGGTAAACAGCTATGAGGGCTTGAAAACACCATTGGTAGACCAGAAAGTAAAAGAGCTGATGGCGAAGGCCAAAAATGATACTGCAAAATACATCGTTCTGGCTACCAGATTTGCACAGGATGAAATTCGTTATATGGGCATAGAGATGGGGCAGTATTCCCAGCGTCCAAACTCTCCGGAAAAGGTATTCAGGCAGCGTTATGGCGACTGTAAAGATAAATCTTTATTGCTGACCTATTTATTAAACAAAGCGAATGTGAGTGCTTATATGGCTTATGTAGATACTTATGCGGGAAAGAAGACTGATGAATTCCTGCCAAGTCCCGATCTATTTAACCATGTAGTCGTAGTAGTAGAATACCATAATAATAAAACATGGATTGACCCCACAATATCTTATCAGCGCGGCACTTTTGATAATATCTATTTCCCTAATTACGGAAAGGCTCTGGTATTGAAGCCTGGCGTAGGATCTCCTGAGGATGTCATCAGCATTGCAACCGGCAAACTGATTGCCAACCTGAATTTCACTATTGCTGATACTACAAGCAATAAAGAGACTAAGCTGATCATCAACAGTACCTATACTGATAATTATGCGGACGATATCCGGTCGCTTATTGCGGATGAGGGGGATGACGGAATTGAAAAATCTTTCCTCGATTATATTAAGAAATACTATCCTGACATCGAAAATGAGGGCAATATTAAGATTAAGGACAATGAAGAAACGAATACCATAGACATTACAGAATCTTACGTGATTAAAAACATGTGGCAGGAGGATGAAAAAAATACCGGTCTGCGTTATACTTATTTTTATGGCGATATGATTGATCATACGCTGAGGGAGATAGCTATCAAAAACAGGACGGAGCCCCTGGCACTAAAATATCCGGTGAATATTGAACAGAAGGTATTCATTAATCTTCCTTATGTACCTGATATCAGCGATGAAAGTGAAGTAGTAGAAACGGACAATAATTATTTTGAGTTCAACTCCTTTCATAAAGGTAACCAGATCAGACTCAACTATGTATACCGGACGCTAACCGACCATGTAGACGAAAATGGTCTGAAACAATACGTAAAAGACACTAAGAAGATCAGCGATATGCTGGCTTACCGGATTAACTGGGGTGGTGACACTGCCACATACAATTTGAACCCTTATCTGATTATGCTCGTGATACTGACGATGGTGGTGTCGGCTTTTTATTTTATCCGCATCCATCAGCAGCAATATGAATTTGATCTTGACCGGATCAATGCTGCCAGACCAATTGGCGGCTGGCTGGTTATGGTGGCTATTACATTGATTATTTCTCCATTTAGCTTGATTGCCTCCGCCTTTAAGTCTGAGATTTTCAATATGACTGTATGGGATGCCGCAGAGAAGTTAAACACCATGCAGCAATTCACCGTACACGGCTTCTTTGTTGTGACAGCGGTAGGCTTTGCAATACAACTTACCTGGGTTTTTCTGTTGCTTGTGCTGTTTTTTAACCGCCGGGAGGTATTTCCGCAACAATTCATCAGATATATGATCTTTTATGCTGCTTTAACTATCTTTGATGCGGCGGGAGGCGTCTTTATTAGTGCCATCACGCATGTTACGATGCCAAACGGAGCTGAACTGGCAAAAGCATTGATCAGAATTATTGTAATGGGACTGTGGGTTGCTTATTTCAAAAAATCGGAACGTGTTAGAGAAACCTTTGTATTTACCTATCCGGATCATCTTTGGAAAACTGCCTGGATGGAGCAAACCAATCAACTGATAAATAAAAAACAAGATACCATTCATCAGTCGCCCGTTGCCACTGAAGAAGATTTAAAAAACAACAACAATGAAAACGTTTAAAAAATACCTGCCCCTACCCGCGAGCACTGAAGAAGTTTATCTGGCCCTGACTAAAGCACAAAGTATCCAGTTATGGACAGGTGCAGAAGTAGAATTTACAGAAGAAGCCGGCACAGAGTTCTCCTTTTGGGAAGGTGATATCGTAGGGAAGAACATAGAGTTTGACTTTGGCAAAAGAATTGTACAGCAATGGTACTTCGGAGAAGAGAATGAACCGTCTATCGTTACGATAAAACTGCACCCTGATAAAAAAGGTACTTCACTGGAATTTGTACAAACAAACATCCCTGACGAAGACTATGATGATTTCACTGCGGGAATTACAGAACACTACCTTGGCGGTTTAGCTGACTTCTTTGAAGAGGAATAAAATACATCTGTTCATGCATTGTGCATAACAGCTCAACCTATCAAAATCTATGAAAAACATCGGACTATTGCTTATCGTTATTGGTGCCGTTCTATTAATATGGACAGGCTTTACTTATACTAAGAAAGAAAAAATAATTGATGCCGGTCCAATAGAAATCTCCGCCGACCGCGAGAAAAGTGTAAACTGGTCACCTTATGCAGGCGGCATTGTACTGCTCGCAGGAATTATTATCCTTGTTACTTCAAAAAAAAATAACTAGAATATAAAGCTAATCGGCTTATCCTTTAAAACACTTAAAAAAGCAAACAGCTCATTCCGGGTAGAAATGAGCTGTTTGCTTTTTACTATCTATCCAGGTTATATTATACTAAATTCTCTAAATTATATCCCAATCTCCCCCTTGGTGATGTATACGCAACCTGCCTCAGTAAAAATCCTGCATATTGCTTATCTCCCATACAGGAGATGGATAAGTATAAAAAGCGGACAGCTCATTTCTGGCCTGCAAGATTTTACCCTTCAGTAAAATGTTGAGTCAGAAATGAGCTGTCCGCTTTTTATTGATAGATCTCTTACAACTCACTATAAGCAACACGCACATTTTCTCTGAGGTTATAATGCGAGGCCATAACCTCTCCATAAGCCCCGGTGCTCCGTATCCCAATGAGGTCCCCCCTGCTTGTCTCCTGCATCTCCACTTCTTTCCCAAAACAATCCGTACTCTCACATATAGGTCCTACCACATCATACTTAGCTGCAATCCCTTTTTCCCTTTTACTCAGATTCTCTATCTGGTGATACGCCTGATATAATGCAGGACGCATCAGTTCCGTCATACCCGCATCAAGGATAATAAAATTTTTCTTCTTGCCATTTTTTACATAAAGCACTTTACTGATCAGCGATGAAGACTGTCCTACCAATGCTCTGCCCAGTTCAAAATGTACTTCCTGATTAGACCTTACCTCAAGAAAATCATTAAAAATCTTAAAATAAGCCTCGAAGTCAGGAATCTGTGCTTCAGGCTGATGGTAATTGATTCCCAATCCACCACCAACATTTAAGATCCTTACGATGAATCCGCGTTCTTCAAACCATTGTGCAAATTCATTTACACGCACACAAAGGTTTTTGTACACATCCAGATTTGTAATTTGAGAGCCGATATGGAAATGTATCCCAACGAATTCCAACTGTGGACATTGTTTCAACATATCCGCACAAGCAGGCAGGTCCCAGGAGTTGATCCCGAACTTATTCTCATCCAGACCAGTTGTGATATTATGATGCGTATGTGCATCCACATTTGGATTGATGCGGATCGCTACTTTTGCTGTTTTATTCTTTTTTGCTGCGAGCTCATTGATTACTTCCAGCTCCTGAATAGATTCCACATTGAAACAGAAGATATCCTGATCCAGCGATTCATTAATCTCCCTGTCTGACTTCCCCACACCAGCGAATACGATCTGCGCATTAGAAAAACCTACTTCCACTGCTTTTTTCACTTCGTTCCCACTTACACAGTCGGCCCCAAAACCAGTTTCCTTAATCTTTTGTAACAGCACCTCATTAAAATTCGCTTTCATTGCATAATGCACATGAAAACCATACGCTTTAGCTGCGCTTGCACAGGCACCCAGGGTATCCTGTAATAAACTGAGGTCATAATAATAGAAAGGTGTTTCTAAATTTGCAAATTGCGCTATATCTTTGTTAGAAAACATAATGTTTAAATATCTTATTGTATTTTGTTTAGTTGGAATGGTCCTCATTTACATGGGTAACTACTTTGATCTCCAGCGTCAGAAAATCAGCAGAAAAGAATACGAAAGAAGAATCAGGTTCTTCATCGTACTCTTATTTATCATTATAGCTATCCTCACCTATCTTAAAAAAAGATAAGCACCTTATATTTATTCAAAAATTCGGTTGTGTAAACTTTTCAGACTTTCCGTTTTATCCTCTTTATGTACTAATAAAGAGATATTATAGTTACTGCCACCGTAAGAAATCATACGGATGGGAATATGTTTCATGGCATCCAGCACACGTGCAGCAAAACCATGTTTCTCTGCACCAAAATCACCCACCACACAGATGATCGACATATCCTTGTCCAGTTCTACAGAACCGAAAGCATGCAGCTCTTCTACAATCTGGTCCAGGTTATCAGTGAAATCAATCGTTAAGGATACCGCAACTTCAGAAGTGGTGATCATATCAATCGGCGTTTTATAGCGCTCAAAGATTTCGAAGATCCTCCTTAAGAAACCGTAGGCCAGTAACATTCTGCTCGACTGTATCTTGATTGCTGTGATGCCATCTTTGGCAGCGATGGATTTAATCTTGCCCTTTTCGCTTTCGCTTGAGATTAAGGTACCCATTGCAGCAGGCTCCATGGTGTTCAATAACCTTACGGGAATCTTATACTTCTGTGCAGGGAATACCGATTGCGGATGCAGGATTTTAGCCCCGAAATAAGCAAGCTCTGCCGCTTCGTCAAAAGATAAGTGAGAAATTGGTTTCGTGTTTTTTACGATTCTCGGGTCATTATTATGCATGCCGTCAATATCCGTCCAGATCTGCACTTCTTCTGCAAGAATAGCAGCACCGATCAGGGAAGCGGTATAATCACTTCCTCCGCGTCTCAGGTTATCTACTTCACCAAAGCTGTTTCGGCAGATAAATCCCTGCGTTATAAACAGTTTATTATCCGGGTGCTGATCCAGTAAAGGCTGCAGATGTGCTGTAGAATATGGAATATCAGGCTCATTGTCTTCATCTGTCTTCATGAAGTCAAGTGCTGGCAGCAATACCGAAGGCACACCAATAGATTTCAGATAGATATGGTACAAGGTAGTCGACAACAATTCGCCCTGCGCAAGTACTACTTTCTCCTCTATCAGCGTAAAAATATCATTCGCCAGTGAAGCTAAAAACCCGAAATGGTAATCCACCACCTCCTGTCCCTGCTCACGGAATTCCGCTGCAGGTAAAAGCTCAGCAACAAAATCATTATATTTTTGGTTCAGGGCGTTAATCAAAGTTAACGCCCCCTGTTTATCTTCCTTTAAAAGTTTGCCCGAAATTTCTACTAAACTATTTGTTGTACCAGACACGGCTGATAAAACTACAATTTGTGCTTCTGCTGGATTAATGATATCCAGCAATTTGGTCATCCGCTCAGGGCTTCCGACAGAAGTTCCGCCAAACTTTAATATCTTCATTTTTCTTTATTGGTTTTAGTTGTTCTTGTTTACGCGCTATACGTGTTTCCCTGTCAGGTAACAATTAATTATTAACAGGTATTTTTAATTCAATTTATTTGGTATATAATTGTATTGGGGCGTGAAATTAAATAAAACAGTCCTAATAATTACGATATCAGCAAAATAAAATTCGGGAATCTCCGCTTATTTATTTTAATAGGCCAAACATGACCCTTCATATTTTGTTTATCAATTAGAAAATATCAAATACTTATATAGAAAACATGCAATTAGAAGCATCTACACTAAACACCATTAACGAGTGGCTTAACGGCAATTACGATGAGCAAACCAAACAGGAAATTCAGCAACTATTAGATAAAGAAGCTTTTACTGAGCTGACTGACTCTTTTTACAGGAGCCTGGAATTCGGTACGGGCGGATTGCGCGGGATTATGGGTGCAGGATCCAACAGGATCAATAAATATACAATTGGTACGGCTACCCAGGGTTTAAGTAATTATCTGCTGAATAAGTATCCGGGAGAAAAGATCAAGGTAGCCATTGCGCACGACAGCAGAAATAACTCTGACGTGTTTTCTAAAATTACTGCTGACGTATTTTCGGCTAACGGCATTCATGTTTACTTCTTTAAAGCATTGCGCCCTACACCGGAACTTTCTTTTGCGGTAAGACATTTAGGCTGCCGTAGCGGAGTGATGCTGACTGCTTCTCATAACCCGAAAGAATACAACGGCTATAAAGCTTATGGTGCGGATGGCGGGCAGTTTACTGCTCCGGATGATCAGATGGTGATGGATGAAGTGGCTAAAATAAAAAGCATTGACGAGGTTAAGTTTGACCGCATAGATAGTAATGTTGAAATTATCGGTGAAGAAATCGACCAGTTATATTTAGATAAGATCACTGAGCTCTCTGTTTCTCCTGAAGCGATCAAAAGGCAGAAAGATTTAAAAATCGTTTACTCTCCTATCCACGGAACAGGAATTACATTAGTGCCACAGGCATTAGCGCAGTTTGGTTTTGAGAACCTGACGCTGGTTGAAGAGCAGAGTACACCAGATGGCAACTTCCCGACGGTAGTCTATCCTAATCCTGAGGAAAAAGAAGCGCTGACACTGGCACTGGCTAAGGCAAAAGAAATTGATGCCGACCTGGTAATGGCGACGGATCCGGATGCTGACAGGGTGGGTATTGCGGTTAAAAATACAGATGGTGAATTTGTATTGCTGAATGGTAATCAGACAGGAAGTTTACTGATCAATTACCTGCTTACTGCATGGGAAGAAAAAGGTAAACTGGACGGCGACCAGTACATTGTGAAAACAATTGTAACTTCTAACCTGATCGAAGCTATTGCTGACAAGAAAAAAGTAAAATACTACAATACCTTAACAGGTTTCAAATTCATCGGACAATTGATTACCAGCCTGCAAGGCAAGAAAACATTTATTGGTGGTGGTGAGGAAAGTTATGGTTACCTGATCGGTGAACTGGTGAGGGATAAAGATGCAATTATTTCATGTGCATTTATCGCTGAAATGACGGCTTTCTACAAAGATAAAGGCACGAGTTTATATGAGGCCTTACTGGACATGTATGTAGAGTACGGTTTATATAAAGAAGAACTGGTTTCCCTGACTAAAAAGGGAAAAACAGGTGCTGAAGAAATCAAGGCCATGATGGAGAAATTCAGAAGTAATCCTCCTTTGACACTGGGCGGCTCTAAAGTAAAAACGTTGAAAGATTATGAATTGGGGGTAGAAACAGATCTGCTTTCCAAAGAGAAAACACAACTGGACTTCCCTAAATCTGACGTACTGCAGTTCATTACTGAAGATGGAAGTATTATCTCTGCAAGACCATCGGGTACAGAGCCTAAAATCAAGTTCTATTGCAGTGTAAATGCTCCTCTGGCTGACAAAGCCGCATTCAAGGAAGCTGACCTCGCTTTAGGAAATAAAATAAAATCATTAATGGAAGATCTGCAGGCATAGGTTATCCCCATTAACGTAAAAAGGAGCTGCCCATTCCGGACAGCTCCTTTTTTATGAGGTAAAATCAGCTTAACGCTCTATGAAACTTGCATCTAGGATCACATTACTCTTTTCTTCTTTCTCGCCAAAGGTGTTTACCTTAACCATCTCTTTGAGAATCAAGTCAATCACATTGTCTGCAATTCGTTCGATAGGTTGATCAACAACGCTGATTGGTGGACAGTGCAGTTCAAATATATCATGATCATCGTAAGCAACTACCTGGAAATTCTCATCAATCTTTTTATCCATATCCCTGAAACAGAATAATCCTCTTACGGCCAGGTAATTCGTGGAGAACAATACGGCCTCGATATCCGGATTATCTGTAAAAAACCGAATCAGTTCTGTAGTAGTTTCCGCGGCCGAATTGGTAAATGGAATCTGAATGCACAATTTTTTAATCGGCTTTAGCTTATGCAGTTTTAATGCGTCTTCATATCCGCGCTGACGGTCTTTGATTTGCTGCACTTCAATATCCACAGTTACAAAAGCAATTTTTTTCTTGCCTTTATTGATGAGGAATTCGGTGGCGGCAAATGTGCCTCCTTTATTATCTACCAGTACACAATTGACATCAAGATCCGGAAGGTTACGGTCAAACAAGACTACAGGGATATTATCGCTGATCAGCTCTTTTATGTCCTCTTCCATCCCCAGCATAGGTGCAATGATATAACCATCAACCTGTCTCGATTTAAACATGCGAAAAAGTCCCTTAGCTTTATCTATATCATTTTCTGTACTGGAATAGATGATCTTATATCCATGTTTATAGGCCTTATCTTCAATCAGGCGGGCTATTGACGCAAAAAAGGGGTTGGAGATATCTTCAACAATCAAACCGATAGTTTTAGAGTTTCCTGTTCGTAAACTCCGCGCTACCTGGTTAGGTCTGAATCCCAGATCCTTGATGATAGTCTGAACTTTAGTGATCATATCCTGGCTGATCCGCATTTTTTCGGCTTTGCCATTCAATATAAAAGATACAGTGGTGATAGATACATTAGCCTTTTTGGCAATGTCCTTTATGGAAAGCGGTTTCATCTGTTTATTTTTTTAATGCCTATTGTTGTTCAAAAGAGGCTAATGAATCGTGTTTATTCTATTGAAAAACACTCAATTACATCGGCTCAATTATTTATTTGGTTATTATACGCTGCCAAGCTAGAGAAATAAAAATTAATAATAAAACAGTCTGCACTGTCTGATGATCAATTTTTTTTTCACATCTGCGTATGGTATGGAATGGGGACTATTCCATAGTTTAAGTATAATGATAAAATTACTTATTTATTGTGTGAAAAGAGCGAATTACATAAAAGAATTCTAACAGAACAGCATCAGGCTTAAACTTAGCGTTCCTGTTTTATTGAATAAATTACCTCAAAATTATATTAACACAGCTGTTTCTACTGGTTTCTAACCATAATAAACCGTAAATTCGCACTATCATCAAATCTGAATATGGCATACATTGATTACTATAAAGTTCTGGGCGTAGATAAAAGCGCATCGCAGGATGATATTAAAAAAGCATATAGAAAGCTTGCACGTAAATATCATCCTGATCTTAATCCTGATGATAAAGAAGCGAATAAACAATTCCAGCAGATTAATGAAGCGAATGAAGCATTAAGTGATCCGGATAAGCGCAAGAAATACGATGAATATGGAGAAAACTGGAAACATGCAGACCAGTTTCAGCAGTCGGGCCAATCGAGAAACCCTTTTGGTGGCGGCCGTAGCAGTTATGGTGGCGGTGGTTCTGAAGGTTTTGGCGGTGGTTTTGGAGGGGGCGACTTCTCTGATTTCTTTGAATCGATGTTCGGCGGCGGTGGCGGAAGTCGTTCCCGGAATAATGCCCGGTTCAAAGGTCAGGATCTGCAGGCAGAACTGAAAATATCTTTAAGGGAAGCAGCGCAAACACATAAACCTACGGTTACCGTTAATGGTAAGAGCCTGAGAATATCTATCCCTGGCGGCATTGCTAACGGACAGGTGATCAAACTGAAGGGACAAGGTGGTGCGGGTACCAATGGCGGACCTGCGGGCGACCTGCTGATTACTATTACTGTGCTGGAAGATCCGATTTTTAAAAGGTTGAATGACGACCTGTACCTCAATAAGGAGATTGACTTGTACACGGCCATTCTGGGCGGGGAAGTTACCGTAGATACGCTGGATGGAAAAGTAAAATTAAAAGTACCGGCAGGAACACAAAACGGCACCAGGATACGTTTGAAAAGCAAAGGATTCCCTGTATACAAAAAAGAGGGAGAAGCGGGAAACCTTTTTGTGACTTATACCATAAAAATACCTACCAGCTTAACTGAACAAGAGACTAAGTTATTTACTGAATTGAGAGAAATGGCGGGGTAATAATCTAATTTCATCATCCATGAAAACAGAATTAATCACTATAACCGAATATTGTAACAGCTGTGCAATTGATCCTTCTTTTATAGGTCGGCTGGAGGAATCCGGACTCATTGCACTGACCGTCATTGGCAACGACAAGTTCATCCACGAGGAACAATTAATGGAAATGGAACGTTATATCCATTTCCATTATGATATGGATATTAATGTGGAAGGAATTGATGCGATTATGCATCTGCTACAAAAAGTAAGGTCCATGCAGCAGGAAATCCTTGAACTGCGCAATCAGGTCCACCTGCACAAACCACCCCACGATTAATATGCTGCTGCCTGGTGATTTAATTGTTATAGATTTCAGGATTGACGATGTGAGGTAATTTTTCACCCTTTAAAGCGGCAATGATATTCTCCGCGGCAAGACAGGCCATCGCATTTCTTGTACCTTCAGTAGCAGATCCTATATGGGGAAGCACGCTTACGTTAGGCATTTTAAGCAATGGGTTCGCGGGTGACATCGGTTCCGGATGAGTCACATCCAGTCCGGCTCCCCAGATCATCTTCTCCTGCAGCGCCTTAGTAAGGTCTGTTTCATTATGGATTGATCCCCTGGCTGTATTGACAAAAATTGCACCCGGCTTCATCTGCTTGAATGCCGCCATATTGAATTTACCTTCTGTTTCCGGCGTCAATGCAGTGTGCACACTGATCACATCGCTCTGTTTTAACAGCTCTTCGAAGGAGACATAAGTAGCATTCAGTTCCTTTTCCGCCTGCTCATTTCTACTCCTGTTATGATAGATGATTTTCATATCATAAGCCGCAGCACTGCGTTTGGCCATCTCTATACCAATTTTACCCAGGCCGAAGATGCCCAGAGTACATCCTCTCAGTTCCCGGCCTAAATTAGCTGTAGGCTCAAAAAATCCCCATTCACCATTTAGGATCTGCTGGTGCATATAAAATGCGTTGCGTGAAGTAGCCAGCATCAATAAAAAGGCGGTATCCGCGGTTGCCTCACTCAAGACGCCCGGCGTATTGCCAATAGGAATATGGAGACTTGTTGCAGTTTCTATATCTACGTTATCATAACCGACAGAGTGTAATGCAATTACTTTAAGGTGTTTGCTGGCTGTTAAAAATTCAGCATTCAACTGCTGACCAGCAGATAATAAAGCATCTGCATCACGGCAATTTTCAATCAGTTCTTCCTGTGTCAGCTTCCTTTTCTCTTCCCATTGTTTAACTTCCAGTCCTGCTGCCTGAAGCAGTTTTAAACCGGCTTCGGGAAGGACCCTGGTTACAAATACTTTCATCATGTGTGTTCTTATCAGTTTAACCTCGTACAAAACTAAAAAAGCTGCCCGTATGGACAGCCTCTTTATAGCATTATATCAATTTATGTTTTTGATATGATAGCTATTATTTTTTTACTGCTTCGTTGTATCTTCTTTCCACTTCAGGCCAGTTCACTACCGTCCACCATGCAGTAATATAATCAGGACGTTTGTTCTGATATTTCAGATAATACGCATGTTCCCATACATCCAGTGCCAAAATAGGTGCACCTTTCTGAGCAACAACATCCATTAAAGGATTATCCTGATTTGCTGTAGTGGTTATTTTAAGTTTACCGTTCTGTACGATCAGCCATGCCCAGCCCGAACCAAAACGTTTGGCTGCACTGTCTGCGAAGGTAGTTTTAAACTTTTCCATAGAACCGAAAGTAGCTGTGATTTCCTTCAGAAAAGCCGCAGATGCCGGTTTTGGTTTCGGTGCCATCAGTTGCCAGAACAGGCTATGATTAAAATGTCCGCCCGCATTGTTGCGAATTACCGCCGGATATGCAGAAACACCAGTAAGCAACTCTGCCAGTGTTTTACCTTCAGCAGCATTGCCTTTTACAGCAGCATTGAGATTGGTCACATAGGCCTGATGATGTTTGGTATAATGAATTTCCATCGTTTCTTTATCTATAGCCGGCTCAAGTGCATTATATGCATAAGGTAAGGGAGCAAGTTTAAACTGGGCGTTAACCATTTGTGTACCTGTCAACAAGAGTATTACGGGTAATATACTTTTAAATAGTTTCATAGTCATTACTTATTGTGTTGTGTATTTAAAACGATTGTAAACAATATTTGTTTTATTTCATCCGTATAAACAGCACTAATCCCGTCAGGCTAACCACCAGCACACCGAAAGCTGCCATTGCCGTAAAAAAGTCACGGAAGTTTTTACCGGCAAAATCTACCAGCAGAAATTTGTGGAATACGGCAAAGCTTAGCCCTTCCCTCCTGTCTCCATCCTGTATTTTAGCCGCCATCATACCCGTTGCCGGTTCCAGATAATAAGTAAGGTGTTCCGGCGTACTAAGTGCAATTTTGATGACCGGCAGCCTTTTATTAATGAAGCCGTATTCTGTATCAAATTTGCTCAGATATGCTGAAGAGGAAACGATAAGCGGTGCTGACTGATCCGCCTGCGCATTGGCCATCATCTCACAACACGCTGCATCACCATCCGCGGCACTTTGCGCTACGAAATGTTTCACCAGACTGTAACTATGTTCCATTGCACCATCCTGCAGCAGTTTGCCGGTTGCTGCATCATAATAGTCCAGCTCCGGCTTCAGCTGTTTATCTTTTCCTTTGAACATCGTTTCCGCCTGAGCTACCTGCTGCTTCTTCCAGCTATCATTCTCCTTTTTGAGCATATAAACCTGGTAATAAGTATGATCATTAAAACGCGTTAGAGAAAAGTTACTCACCTCTGCCCAATTTAGCGGAAGCAGATGGGGTGCTATGCGTAAATCTTTTACCTTGATCTCAGGTTCAAAAATATAGTTAATCCTGTCATCTGGTTTGAACTTCCGTGTTGCGTGATAAGCACCAGACCCCATAAATGTGAAAGTAACCAATGCAGTAGCGATACCAATACTCCTGTGATTTCTGCGCAAAAAGCTGAGTCGCTGGCCCGCCACAGGTTTTTTGAATTTTTTCCATAAAAAGCCATAAATCACTATTCCGCTCAGTGTGGAAAAGATAACGATTGAAGAAAAGATCAGGATAACGATATATCTAAAGGTGTTATTCGTGATTTTTGCCAGGAATTCATAACTATGTAAATTACTGAAAACCCAGAGAAAAACTTTTCTGCTCGTATCATTATAATTTGCCAGTCGGCTATGTCCGGTCTCCACATACATATCCATCCCATCTTTCCTGTCTAAACTTACCTTCCATACCGGCAGGTAACGGTTTACATATTTGTATTCATCCGTAAAAGAAGAAATTTGAGCTACTGAAGTCACCTTCGAGGTACTGTCGCCCAGAAAATAACGCGCCAGCCAGACTGCATACAAACGTTCACCATCCGGCAGTACCTTACCATCAGTGGCAGAAAAGTAAGTCAATTCATTTTTACGGTTTTTGACCTGATAATACGTTTTGCCATTAAAACTGATCAGCCTGAAGTTTTTCAGTGAATAAATACCGTTTTTGCTGAGTACCTCGTTCAATGACAGTTTAATCTCTTCTACTTTTAGAGGAGCCGGCTTGCTGTATTCATGCGCAATAGTCAGTTTAAACCAATGCGCAATGATAGGGTGACTTAATCCGGAGCAGGTCCACAAGATCACAGGAATCACTGTTAAGATTCCCAGTATCCGGTGCCATTTATACATATTGCGCTTCACGATTTGCGTAATGCCTTTTTTCTGACTTACGCTCTTTGTTTTCTCCTCCATGTTATTTCCTGTATTCGGCAAGTAAAACATCCATATCATTCATCAGCTGTTGCACCTGCTCATCTTCTGTGCCATCATAAGCTCCTCTGATACGTTTATCTTTATCAACCAGAACTAAGTAACCCTGATGAACAAAACCTCCGGCAGCTTTGCCGTCTTCCCCTACAGACACCAGGTAGTTCCGCTCTGCAATGGCATAAACAGCATCCCTTGTTCCCCATAGGAATTCCCATTGCGTTCCTTTGATCCCAAGTTTAGTGGCATAGGCTTTCATTCTCGAAGGCGTATCGTATTTCATATCAATCGTATGCGAAGCAAATTTCACTTCCGGGTTATTCAGGTACTTACTATAAACCTTGAGCAGGTTCCTGTGCATAGTCGGGCAGATGGTTGGACAGGATGTAAAGAAAAAATCAGCCACATAGATTTTACCATTAAAATCCTTTTCCGTTACCGGCAAACTGTCCTGGTTTAGAAAACGAAATGCGGGAATTGTCCGGTAAGTGGTATCTGTACCGGTAATTTCCTGCTGTAAATACGGGAGACGTTTAGCCTGATTTGTACAGGCTGTCCACCCTGTTGCTCCGGCGAGGAGCAGCAGGGAATAAATGATAATCTTGCGCATTATCTCTTGAATTTTAAAAGGTAACCGGTAGACGATTTTATTTCCTGTTTATACAGGCTGTCAATCTTACCTATCTTGATCCGTTCTGCTTTAAAGTATTCTACAGCCTGCTCATTGGATTTGCCCGTAATATCAGGTTCAAAAGCATGCATCCAGTCGTTCATCAGCTCTTCGGCTTTATTCAGCCTTCCTGCCATGCTCCGCATCACCTCTTTTTCTTTAGCAGTATCCAGTTCTTTAAAGGTGGTCTTTAAAGCGGGCAGGTTTTTCATCAATGAATCGATCTTCATACCGTTATTCACGAGTATGCTGTTATCTTCCATGAGGATATCATGGAATTTCATTACTTCTTCTCTTTCGGTTTTATAATTTGCGTGTTGCGTGCAGGAACTGCTTAGGCCGGCACACAGGAGGGCGACTACTAAATATTTCATATAAATGCGGACAGACATAAAAGCACAAACAGCCTTTATGTGGTGATAACAATAAAAATTAATAAGGAAATAGCTGCTGCCGTAGATCACAGCAGCGGCAAATACAGGTTAGCAGAATCGCGGAGGATGGAAAATGCTGTTCACTATTGACAGAGGCATTCCCGTTGAAACCGGTATATGCAATCGTATCTCTGTGAAATTGTATTGCTGAAACAGTAAAGGAGTGTAATACACAGGCTCCTGTAATTGTATTTTTTGCAGCTGACGCTCTTGTTTCTGCTCTTTTTCTTCTGCCTGCTTCAGTTTCTTCATCAGGTAGCACTTGCCGTTACAGTGCAGCTGCGGTTTATCTTTATTGACGCATAATTCTGCCGCAATATAGTTCTGGTTCAGCTCAAATCCTGCCATCACAAAAAGTGGCGACAAGTTCATGGAAACTGAACTGACTAAAAGCAATATGGCTATTAAGCGTCCAAACATGTTAACTTCTTAGTTTACCCCACTTTAAATAGGTGGCACCCCAGGAAAATCCTGCACCAAAGGCTGTTAACAACAGATTATCATTTTCTTTAAAGTCGTTTTTGAATTCCCACATGCACAATGGAATTGTTGCAGCTGTTGTATTACCGTAGCGCTGGATGTTTACTTTAACCTGGTCCATCGTAAGTCCTAGTTTTTCGCCTACCGAGTGAATAATCCTCAGGTTTGCCTGATGCGGAATTAACCAGTTAATGTCTTTAGTCGACAGTTCATTACGCTCCATCACTTCCGTACAACTCTGGGTCATGCCCTCAATTGCTGCTTTGAATACAATTCTGCCGTTCTGAGAGATATAGTTCAGCTTTTTATCCAGCGTATCCGCTGAAGATGGGTTTAGTGAACCACCAGCCGTTACGATCAGGTGCTCTTTACCTGCACCATCAGTTCTGAAGATATTATCTACTACACCAACTTCGGCCTCGGTTTGCTCCAGTAATACTGCACCTGCGCCATCACCAAAGAGTATGCAGGTATTTCTGTCTGTATAATTAACGATAGAGCTGTTTGCATCAGCCCCGATAACAATTACATTTTTATACCTGTTGCTTTCAATTAAACTTGCACCAAGTGTTAAAGCATAAAGAAAACCACTGCAGGCAGCATTACTGTCTACTCCCCATGCGTTTTTCAGTCCGGCTTTTTCACATACTATACTTGCTGTTGAAACCATGATGTAATCCGGTGTTGCAGTGGCTACGATTACACATTCAATTTCATCAGGATCAATATTACTGTCTTCAAGAAGTCTTTTTACAGCCATAGTGGCCAAATCGGAAGTCGCGAGTGAGTCATCATTTAATATCCTTCTCTCCTCAATTCCCGTTCTGGAAATAATCCATTCATTGTTGGTATCCACCATTTTTTCCAGATCGTGGTTAGATAAAACCGTATCTGGAACGTACCCGCCTAAAGCTGTGATGGCAGCATTATATCTTTTTCTCATTAAGTATTAAAAATCTTGGCCGCAAAACTAAGAAATATTTACAGCTACGTTACACTTTATTTTTATAGTACTGTACCTTTGCACCACAATTCAATCAACTATGAAACATTTGTATTCGGCCGCATGCGCACTATTGGTATCGTCTGCCCTGTTCCTTACCTCTTGTAAAGAAGACAAAAAATTACCTGTTTATGGCTTAAGGGAGACTAAAACGATTAAAAATGCTGATGGTTCTGCCGGTGTTGATACAATTTATCAGACTATACCAGCTTTTAAGTTACTGAACCAGGATAGTGTTTATATTACTAACGATCAATTCAAGGGTAAAATATATATTGCAGATTTCTTTTTCACTTCCTGCACCAGCATCTGCCCTATTATGCATAGAAACCTGAAAACGATATACGATAAGTTTCAGGACAATCCGGATGTCCTATTTTTATCGCATACTATAGACTTTAAATATGACACTCCTTCTGTGCTTAAAAAGTACGCTAAGAAGCTAGGTGTAGACGGGCCGAAATGGCAATTTGTATATGGGCCCAAAGATACAATATATACATTAGCAGAAAAAAGCTATCTGGTAGCGGTAATGCAGGACAGCACGAACAGGGATGGTTATGTACATCAGGGTTTCCTGGTATTGATTGATAAGGACAAGAAAATCCGTGGCGCATATGATGGCACCAATCCGGAGCAGGTAGCCCAACTGATGAAAGATATTCCTATTTTACTTGCAGAGGATCACAAAGCCGATAAGAAATAGAACATGCGAAAATCGATTATTATCCTATTCTTTCTGTCAACATTAACCGGCATATTCTACTCCTGCCAAACTGCAGAGCGCATTCAGCAGGATGCCTACTATGTAAACGGCAGGGACTTATATATTAAACACTGCCAGAACTGCCACGGCGCAAATGGCGAAGGTCTGGGAGAGCTGGCTCCTCCTTTAACGGACACAGTTTACTTAAAACAGAACAAAGCTCAACTGGCCTGTTTTATCAAGAATGGACTGTCTGCTCCTGTAACGGTGCATGGCAAAGTCTATGAAGGTAAGATGCCGGATCTGAATATGGCGGATATTGACCTGGCACAGGTAATTGTATATATCACCAACAGTTTCGGCAATAAACAGGGTATGTACAGCACCGAACAGATCGCAGCCGATCTGAAAAAGTGTAAATAGCAATTTATTTATATCTTTGCGCAAAATGCAAGCTGTTCTATCGCTGGATGAACGCGCAAGCGGGAGTCGAGAGGAAAGTCCGGGCAACGCAGAGCATCCCGCTTCCTAACGGGAAGAGGTTTAGGATTGAAAACCTGAATTATGGAAAGTGCCGCAGAAAGCACACCGCCGATGGCCTGCAAAGGCACAGGTAAGGTTGAAAACGTGAGGTAAGAGCTCACGATGTTTCCGGGCAACCGGAGATTTGGTAAACCCCGGGAGTTGAAAGACCAAATAGGCTAATGCACGTAGGGCTGCTCGTCCGATGTTAGTGGGTAGGTCGTTAGAGATAAATGGCGACATTTATAGTAGATTAATGGTAGAAGCCCTGATTGATCAGGGTACAGAACCCGGCTTACAGGCTTGCATTTTTTTATAATTATCAGCTATTTTATCAGTATATATTGATAATTAGTAAATATATTCGTATCCTAGAAAAGAAGACGACTGAAACCTATGGCAAAATTATTAATAATTGATGATGAGCGTGCAATAAGAAGCACATTGCGAGAAATCTTAGAGTATGAGAATTACGAAGTAGATGATATTGATAATGGCGTTGACGGTCTTGATTTGATTAAAAAGAAAAAATACGACCTTGTTTTATGTGATATAAAGATGAACAAGATGGATGGTATGGAGGTGCTTGAACAAGCTCTGGCCTACAGTCCTGATCTTCCTTTTATCATGATATCTGGTCATGGTACTGTGGAAACAGCCATCGAGGCGAGTAAAAAAGGGGCATTCGACTTTATTTCTAAACCACCAGATTTAAACCGTTTACTCATTACGGTAAGAAACGCACTCGACAGAGGAAATCTGGTTACTGAAACTAAGGTCCTGAAAAGGAAAGTAAGTAAAACAAGAGATATCCTTGGAAGCTCCGATAACATTACTAAAATCAAAGAAACCATTGAACGTGTTGCCCCTACTGAGGCCCGGGTATTGATTACCGGCGCAAATGGTAGCGGTAAAGAATTGGTTGCCCGCTGGTTACACGAGAAATCTGCACGTGCAGACAACCCTTTAATCGAGGTTAACTGTGCTGCTATCCCATCCGAACTGATTGAAAGTGAATTGTTCGGACATGAGAAAGGTTCATTTACTTCCGCTGTAAAACAACGTATCGGTAAATTTGAACTGGCCAATGGCGGCACCTTGTTCCTGGATGAGATTGGTGATATGAGTATCTCCGCACAGGCAAAAGTACTGCGCGCTTTACAAGAGCACAAAATCACCCGTGTTGGCGGTGAAAAAGAATTTGAAGTGAACGTACGTGTAATTGCGGCAACGAACAAGGATCTGATGAAGGAAATCGAAGACGGTAATTTCAGAATGGATTTGTACCACCGCCTGAACGTGATCAATATCCATGTACCTCACTTAACAGAAAGAAGAGAGGATATTCCTGAAATTGCCATGAGCTTCCTGGAAGAGATCTGTAAGGATTATGGTATGCCTGTTAAAAAAATCAGTGATGCCGGTATGACTGCATTGCAGAACTTACCATGGACAGGTAACGTGCGTGAACTGCACAATATGATTGAACGTTTGATTATATTAAGCGATAAGGTAATTACGGACAATGATGTTGCCGCATTTGCTAATCCGGGCGGAGGCACCAATATTGGCGCTACGGGTTCTGTCCCTGCGAATGGTACAGCTGCTGCAGGCACCAACTACGATAAATTCAATAACTTCCAGGACTATAAAGACCATGCTGAGCGTGAATTTATCAAGTTTAAACTGGAGAAAAACAACTGGAATGTTTCCAAAACAGCAGACGACATTGATATCCAAAGAAGTCACCTTTATAGTAAAATTGAGAAATTCGGCTTAAAAAGAGTCTCGGAATAACCTATAAAGAATTTAAAAAAGAGAAGCTGAGTTTCGACTGCCTAAATTTGCGATGCAAATTGAGAAGGCCGAAACCCAGCTTCTTCTTTTTTGCAGCTACCTCTCAGGATTTAACTCCCTGCCAATTGGTTAAGGTCATCCCAAAGCGCCCCCCGGATCAGCAACATAACTGGAGTTATTTCACAATCTTTACAACACAAGCTGTACGCAATAAATACTATTTCAACTATTTATAGCACCCCCAGCGCCATCATTGTGGCCCCATAAGCAAAACTAACATGTATTTCCAGGTTATTTATTCATCTGCCTCTTTTTGGTCCAAGCGCCCATCACCTTAATTTTGGCTATATATCCTATAAGCTCTGATCATTTATCTTGCTACACGATTCCTTTTCAACCTATTTTGCTCCATACTCTTTCTGCTCCCGGCCAGATCATCCCCCAGGATACGCGTTAAAAAAAAATTACTGATACATTTTAGACCTTCTAAGTTTGCGCAGCAAATTTAGGCAGGCTAAAATGTATCAGTAATTTTTTAAGGAAAGGATCCCCCTCTTTAGTTACTCCATGTAATCCGCCTGCCTGCTCAACAACGCCCTGTACTTATTGAAAACAGCAGTCTTCGATACAAAACCTATGTATTCTTCCTGCGCATTTACCACAGGTAACAACCATGCATTCTCTTTCTCCATTTTCTTCATCACTATTTTCAGCGATTCGTCGATAAATATAATCTCCGGAGAAGGCTGCATCATATCTTTCACAGTAAGCTCTGCGATGTTCGGATTGTTTATCCCTTTTTTCAATACATCTTCCACGTAAATCAATCCTTTGAAAGTATTGTCTTCAGCAATTACCGGAAAGATATTCCTTTTGGAAGACAGGATTTCATTCAGCCTTTCAGAGATCATATCTGCATCGTGCAGGATCAGGTAATCGCGCTCCACCAGATACTTTACCTTCATCATGTTCAGTACTGTAGAGTCCTTGTCTTCGAGCGACATCAGTTCTCCGCTTTCAGCCAATGGTTTGGTATAAATAGAATATTTGTTTTTACTTCTGTTGATCAGATAGGCAATTGCTGAAGTAATCATCAGTGGAACCATTAATACATAACCGCCCGTTATTTCCGCAATCAGGAATATACCCGTTAATGGTGCATGCATAATTGCGCTTAAAGATGCAGCCATTCCCGCTACGATGAAGTTGGCGACATTTACATGTGCAATTCCAAGCGTATTGATAGAAAAAGCCAGAATAAAACCGAGCAGTCCGCCCATAATCAGACTTGGTGCAAAAATACCACCATTTCCTCCTGCGCCCAGTGTGATCAGCGTGGCGGCGGACTTAGCAAAAAGCGTGACCGTGGTAAACAAAATAATTGCCCACTGTGCATTGCTGTATTCCGCGAAAATACTATTGGTGATGACCGTACTGTAGTTTCCCCCCAATAAGTTCTTCATCGTAATGAATCCCTCACCATATAATGTAGGGAACAAGAAAACCAGGGCTCCCAGAAATAACCCTCCTGCCAATACTTTTTGATAGGGCCCCTTGATCTTATAAAACATTTTCTTATTGAAATAATAAGCTTTGTTGAAATAGATCGAGAAGAGTCCGATGAGACAGGCTAACACAACATACCATATTAAGGAACCAAATACCCATCCTTCCGTTACCAGAAAAAACAGTTGCTCATTATAGAAAAAACGAGCGACTACCGCTGCTGTTGCGGAGGCGAGCAGCAATGGAATAAAAGCAGGAATGGTAAATTCAGGCAAAAGGATTTCTATGGCAAAAACGATTCCCGCTATCGGGCTGTTAAAAGCCCCTGCAATCCCTGCAGCTGCTCCACAAGCGAGTAACATCGTGGTCTCTCTGTATGACAGACCCAGGAAACGGCCTACCAAGGAGCCTATCCCTGCGCCGCTGGTTACAATCGGGGCTTCAAGACCAGTTGATCCACCGAAACCTACCGTAAGTGCAGCCGTTATGATTTGGGAGTAGATATTATGTGGCTCTACCCTGCTTGATTTTTTTGAGATGGTATATAATAATGGAGTAAGACCAGTTTCGAATTTACCTTTGCGGATAAAACGGCGAACGTACATGACCGATAGTAAAATCCCGATTGTAGGAAACACCAGGAAAAGGTAATACTTGTATTGCCAGTGAAAGCCATCCTGCAGAAAATCTTCGATATGATGCGTCAGCGTTTTCAGTAATGCAGCTGCCAGTCCGGCAAGAATACCCACCACAAGTGCGGCAAATACCAGGAAATTTCTGTTGGAGATTTTTGATTTACGGTATTGATTTATGGCATCAACATAATTCACCATTCTTACATACATTATTCTTCTTATTATAAATCGAACTTATCTAATAATTTGATGAGCGTAGCGTAGTCTTTTGGATATGGGGCTTCGATGACGATGTCCTGATCATCCAGTCCTTTAAAGACAAGATGCCGGGCATGTAATGCAAAACGTTTCATGATTGGTTGTTCCTCATCGTCTTTTGCAATCCGGTATCCCTTTTTCATACTGGATAAATATACCGGCTTACCTTTATACATCGTATCTCCGCAGATGGCGGCACGCTGTGTAGCCAGGTGAATCCTGATCTGGTGCATGCGCCCTGTGATAGGTTTACATTCTACCAATGTATAATGTTTATAAAACTTGATGGAATTGAAGATCGTTTCTGCACGTTTGCCCTCTTTACGGTCTATCGTTACGCTCTTGTTTCCGTCATTAAGGATTGGAAGGTCGATAAATAACTCGTTGAACGTAACTTGTCCGTCTACCACAGCATGATACGTCTTTTTTACCCGGCGTTTTTCAAACTGCATAGATACCGAGCGGTAGGCTTCAGGATTTTTAGCAATGATGATTGCACCCGAGGTTTCCTTATCCAGACGGTGACAAACCTGTGCGTCCGGGGAATATTGTCTGGCAAGGCGAAGGATATTTACTTCGCCTGAGCCGCCACGCTCATCAAGTGAGGCAACAAATGGCGGCTTATTTACAACGATATGGTTATCGTCTTCGAATAGAATGAGGTCTTTAAATGAAGGATATTTCAATGGTATGGATTTATAAAACTGTACAAAAGTACAAATCTATACCGTACCATATGGAATAAGAATGTAAATGATTAAGAAAGTTCAAATTTATAGCCTACACCTTTCACTGTAGCTACGTAAGTTTCTCCTAGTTTTTCTCTCAGTTTACGGATATGCACGTCGATAGTACGGTTGGTCACCACAACTGAATCTTCCCAGATATTTTTAAGGATTGATTCTCTTGTATATACTTTACCCGGTTTCGATGCCAGCAGGTATAACAATTCGAATTCCTTTTTCGCAAGTACTACTTTCTGTCCTCCCTGGAACACCAGGTAAGCTTCTCTGTCAATCACCAGATCTCCTATTTCAACTTTGTTGTCTGAAACTTCGTCACTGCTTACATTCCTTCTCAGGATGGCATTGATACGGCTCACCAGGGCTCTCGGTTTAATAGGTTTAGCGATATAATCATCAGCACCTACATTGAAACCTGCGATTTCTGAATATTCTTCGCTACGGGCAGTTAAGAACACCATAAAAGTATTTTTGAACTCAGGAATTGCACGCATTAAACGGCATGCCTCGATACCGTCCATTTTAGGCATCATGATATCCAGGATAATCAGATCCGGATGAACCTTTTTTGCCAATGTGATACCATCCTGGCCGTTACCTGCCAGATACACCTGATAGCCTTCTTTTTTTAGGTTATATTCAATTAACTCTAAAATATCCGGTTCGTCATCAATAATCAGTATCTTTTGTTTTACGGTGCTCATGTTCTTTAAATATTTGTTACGAAATTAACGAATCAATTATACTATAAGGTTAAAGTGAGGTTAACAAATTGTTAATAGCGCCTTTTATATTAACATGCAATTAGGGTTAGCGTAAAGTTTTATTTAAAAAAGAGTCCAGTTCTTCCCCACGCAGGTTTTTAGCGATGATTTTTCCTTCAGGATCAATAATGAATGAACTTGGAATAGCTTCTATTTGATATAACCTTACAGTCGGGCTTTCAAAGTCTTTCAGTTCACTTGCATGTGTCCATGTTAAACCATCCGCAATAACCGCCTGTTTCCATGCGACAGGATCTTTGTCAAGGGAAACACCCAGTACTGTAAATTTGCGGTCTTTATATTTATTAAATACACGTACTACATTCGGATTCTCTTGTCTGCAGGGCTGACACCAGGAAGCCCAGAAATCGAGCAATACATATTTACCTCTCAGGCTTGACAGTTTCACCGTTTTATCATCAATCGTTGCCATACTGAAATCAGGAGCGGTTTGCCCTATCTGCACTGTTCTCAGTTTCGCCATCCTCACCAGGAAATCTGTTACTGCCTGGTTTTTATTGAAATTGCTTTTGATCTTCTCAGCATAGGTCAGCAATTCCTGTTCGTAGTCATTCTGACTCAAAGAATTGATGGCGTAGAAGCTGGTCAGCGAGCTGGTATTGTCCATCGCAAACCTGATGATATAATTGATAAAGTCTTCATTCTCCTTAATGAGTGCAGGACGCATCTGGTTGGCAATCGCATCCCTGTTTTGAGGCTGACTGCTTACATTTTCTTCAAACTGTGCCTGCATGGCCGCCTGTTTAGCGATATGCATGTTTTTCTGCTTGTTCAGTTCTTCCAGCTTATCTGCTTCTTCCGCACCTGATAAGGTATAAGACAGAGTGTTATCAGACAAATCTGCCTGTAATTTAATATGGTCGCCATTTTTAGCGATGACAATATATTCACTGCGATCAATCTTCACCTTGAAGAAATCCACTTCCGGTGTACTGTGAGCAAACTGGAATTCACCTTTGTCTGATAATACAGTAGAATCAACCGCAGTTTCATTCGCGCGTTCTATACTATATAAGTATACCTGCGTTTTTGGTTTCGCATTCTCAAACTTTCCGCTGATTTCAAATTTACTTTTGTCTTTACATGCGACAAAAACAACGCATAATGCGAATAAGAAGATTGCTTTTTTAATTTGTGTATTCATTGATGGTTTCATTCACCTGTGTGTTTACAATATACGCAGTGCTTCGGCGCACGCGCTATTTTAATTTATCCTGTAACAGTTCATTTACTTTTTGTGCATCAGCTTTGCCCTTTGCCAGTTTCATTACTTCGCCGACAAAGAGTCCGAGCACTCCTTTTTTACCCTTTTTATAAGCCTGTACCTGGGGACTGAATTTTTCCAGCACCTGATCTACAAATCCTGAAAGTTCATCACTATTTTCAACAATCAGCAAATTCATTTCAGCTGCAAGTTGTGCTACATTGGCATTTTCATTTGATTGTATAGCAGGTATCAACTGCTGTAAAGCAATTTGCTGCGTAATTTTCTTATCATCTACCAGGTTAATCACCGCGGCAAGTTGTAAGGGCTGTACCCTGAAATCACCAATAGTAACTGCCTGCTCATTCAATAAAGCACGGACAGCTCCTGTTAACCAGTTGATCAGGCTTTTGGGGTTATTAATCACTGTTAAAGCTGTGTGGAAATAATCCAGCAGCACTTTGTCTTCTGCAAAGATCACCGCTTCAGCATTGCTGATACCAAAATCAGACATCAGTTTATCGGTAATTTCTCTCGGTAATGCCGGCATAGCGCTTCTGATTGCTGCCAGCCATTCATCCGAAATATGTACCGGAGGAAGATCCGGGTCGGGAAAATAACGGTAGTCATTTGCCATTTCCTTGGTACGCATAGGTGCCGTAGTGCCTGCATCTGCGTCAAAGGTTAATGTGCTCTGGATAATCCTGCCCCCGTCATTCACTACTTCCTGCTGGCGTTTAAATTCAAACTCCATTGCACGGCGTACGTTCCTGATAGAGTTCAGGTTTTTAACCTCGCAGCGTGTACCGAACCCGATAGTACCCGTTTCGCGGATAGAAATATTCGCATCACAACGTAAACTGCCTTCTTCCATATTTCCGTCGCTTACACCCAGATGCCTTACGAGCTTTCTCATTTCTGTAAGCAAGGCTGAAGCCTCTTCTGCCGAGCGGATATCCGGCTCGGTTACAATTTCTATTAAAGGTACACCCGCACGGTTCAGGTCTACATAAGAATAATGCTCATCCTGATCATGCAGACTTTTACCTGCATCTTCTTCCAGGTGAATCCTGTTGATACCGATCCGTTTTTCTGTACCATCACTCAATACCAGATCAATATAGCCATTACGGCAGATAGGCTGATTGTCCTGCGTGATCTGATATCCCTTCGGAAGATCCGCATAGAAGTAATTTTTTCTGTCGAAATAGTTGACCTGATTGATTTCACAATTTAAAGCCAGCCCCATTTTAATCGCTTTCTCCACTACCTCCTTATTCAATTTAGGTAAGGCACCGGGAAGGGCAAGGGAAACGGGTGAGATGTGTGCATTCGGTTTTGCTCCGAATGTGGCGCTGTCTGAAGAGAATATCTTTGAAGCAGTATTTAACTGAACATGAATTTCCAGGCCTGATACTAATTCAAATTCTGTTGCTGTAACTGCAGTTGCTGTACTCATTTAAAGGCAATATATTAAACCATTTTATTGAAATGCTGTCTCACAAATATAACCAAATTAGTTTATGCCATTCGTTCAAACACACATTTTAAATAGTGGCACATAATTTGGAAGTAATGTTATAACACACAAATCTGAAACAAAATGAAAAAACTACTTTTAATAGCTACTCTGGGGATAGGTTCCCTGATAGCTGCAGCACCAGCAAAGGCACAAGTTAGTTTAAGTGTCAACATTGGCACCCAGCCGCAATGGGGACCTACGGGTTACGATCATGTAGATTATTATTATCTGCCGGAAGTGGAGAGTTACTATTATGTGCCGACAAGGCAGTTTGTTTATTATAGCGGTAACCGGTGGGTACACGCACGCAATCTACCTTCACGTTACCGGGATTATGATTTATACAGGGGAAGAAAAGTAGTAATCAACTCACCACGTCCATATCTGCACCATAACAATTACCGCACGCAGTATGGAAGAGCGAATTATGGATACAGCAGACCAGCAAGAGTAGTAGTTAGAAATAATTACAGAGGCAATAACTATAGAAGAGAAAGCTTTAGCCGCAGGGACAACCGCAGGGGTCGTGATCAGTTCAGGGCTCAAAATAACCGGGGTGATCATGGGCACCATGACCGGGGAGGTAACAAAGGCGGCAGAGGTCGTCACTAATTCATATTATTTTTCAAGAAAGAGGTTAGGTCCTTTCTTAAAAAAAGCACCCTTTTCAAATGAAAAGGGTGCTTTTTTATGTTAACAGGAAGCGAACTAAACAGCCGCCGATCCTCTTTAAACAGTGATTAAAGATGCTGCTTTTTCTAATACCTTAGACAGACCATCTTTATTTTTACCCCCGGCAGTAGCGTAGAACGGCTGACCGCCACCACCACCCTGGATGTCTTTTGCAAGTTCTCTTACAATATTGGAAGCATTTAGCCCACGTTCTGCAACCAAATTTTCAGATAACATCACACTGATTCCAGGTTTGTCGTCAATCAAAGTAGTAAACACCAAAAACAGGTTGTCTACCAGGTCTTTTACAGCGAAGGCCAGATTTTTAACTGCATCTGCATTGGGCAGATCTACATGAACAGCAATCAGGTTAACACCATTTATCGTTTTCATATGATGCACGATTTCGTGTTTTAAGTCGCCTGAACGCGCCAGCACTGCTTTTTCTGCATCTTTCTTTAACCTGTTATTCTCTTCAAGCAAAGCCGTCACAGCACCTGTCAGGTCTTTATTCCCTTTCAGCAACGACTTTAACTGGTTGATTTCCTGATTCTGATTAATGATGAAAGCTTCTGCAGCATCTGCAGTAATCGCCTCAATCCTTCTTACCCCGGCTGCTACGGCACTTTCAGAAAGGATTTTAAGGTATCCTATCTGGCCTGTTGCCGCTACGTGCGTTCCACCGCAAAGTTCTTTGGAGTAATTATCATCAAAAGTGATAATTCTTACGAAGTCCCCATACTTCTCTCCGAACAAAGCCGTCACTCCGCTGGATAACGCGTCGTCATAAGGCACATCTCGCTGCTCCTTTAATTTCAGGTTTTCCCTTATTTTTTTGTTGACTAAATGCTCAATCTGTGCCAGTTCTTCATCAGTGATCCTGGCAAAATGTGAAAAATCGAAACGCAGGTATTCTGAATTCACCAAAGATCCTTTCTGATTCACATGACTGCCCAGTACAGTTTTCAAAGCTGCATGCAATAAGTGAGTAGCAGAGTGATTATTATTGGTTTGAGTACGTTTATCTTCATCAACAACTGCCCAGAACTGTCCGTCAAGATCTTCTGGCAAAGTATCAGTATAGTGAACAATTACTCCATTTTCCTTTTTGGTATCAGTGATATCCACAAAGAAAAGTCGGGAATGATCTTCAAGGCGACCGGTATCACCTACCTGACCACCACTTTCGCCATAAAACGGAGTTTTTTGCAGTACGATCTGGTATTGCTCTTTTCCTTTTGAAGTTACCTGCCTGTATTTTAATATCTTAGTTTCAATTTCGAGCAAATCATAACCAACAAACTCAGTTTCAGGATAATCATTGACAGTAACCCAGTCTCCTGTATCAATAGCTGTTGCAGCCCTTGAGCGTGATTTCTGTATCTGCAGACTCTTCTGATACTCGTCCATATCAACTGTCCATTTTTTTTCCCTCGCCATTAACTCCGTCAGATCAATTGGGAAACCATAAGTATCCTGCAATTCAAAAGCGAACTCTCCTGAAATGACCATCTGATCTTTAAGTATACTATACACCCAGGCATCTTCAAAAGGTTTTTCCAGTTCAATGGCATTTTCAGACATCAGGAATTCCGCCTGTTTTTTCGTATAATTCTCAAAGCGCTGAATACCCGTTGCCAATGTCCTCAGGAAAGAAATTTCCTCTTCCAGCACTACCTTTTGTACAAAATCCTGCTGCATAGCCAACTCATCGAAAACCCCTTTGAACTGGTTTGCCAGTACTGGCACCAATTGATTCAGGAAAGGCTCTTTCAGGTTCAGGAAAGTATAAGCATAACGTACTGCTCTTCTTAAAATACGGCGGATCACATAACCTGCTTTATTATTTGCAGGCAACTGCCCGTCTGCAATGACGAATGATATTGCCCGGATATGATCGGCCATGACACGCATGGCGATATCCGTTTTTTCTTCTGCACCGTAAACAATTCCTGCCTTTTCGGCGATGAACTGAATAAGTGGCTGAAAAACATCCGTATCATAATTCGATTCTTTTTCCTGCAGAACGCGGACTAAACGTTCAAAGCCCATTCCTGTATCCACATGCTGTGCAGGCAAAGG
The DNA here is from genome assembly GCF_026239655.1 of Pedobacter sp. MR2016-24. Classification (GTDB taxonomy): domain Bacteria; phylum Bacteroidota; class Bacteroidia; order Sphingobacteriales; family Sphingobacteriaceae; genus Pedobacter. Next base: position 621,615 of record NZ_JAPIVO010000003.1, read on the forward strand.
CTGTAATGAACCATCTTTTAACCTGTTGAACTGCATGAATACATTGTTCCAGATCTCAATTACCTGAGGATGATCTGCATTTACCAGCTCTTTACCCGAAACTGCTGCACGCTCATGCGCAGGACGGCAGTCCACATGGATTTCAGAACATGGTCCGCATGGTCCGGTATCTCCCATCTCCCAGAAATTGTCTTTTTTATTTCCAAGAATTATACGGTCTTCCGGAACGAATTTTTTCCATAATTCGTAAGCCTCATTATCTCTGGGTAATCCCTCTTTATCGTCCCCTTCAAAGATCGAAACATAGAGTTTGTCTTTTGGGATTTTATACACTTCAGTAAGCAGTTCCCAGCTCCATTCAATCGCTTCCTTCTTGAAATAATCGCCGAAACTCCAGTTGCCCAGCATTTCGAACATGGTATGGTGATAGGTATCTATCCCAACTTCTTCCAGGTCATTGTGTTTACCTGAAACGCGCAGGCAACGCTGGGTATCGGTTACTCTCGGATATACGACCGGCGCTTCACCCAGAAACAGGTCCTTGAACTGATTCATACCAGCATTGGTAAACATCAGGGTAGGATCGTTTTTAACGACGATTGGTGCGGAGGAAACAATATGGTGTTGTTTCGATTCAAAAAATTCTAGAAATGCTTGTCTTATTTCTTTAGCTGTCATACCTGGTAGAAAATTATCCAACAAAATTAAAATTTTATTGCGGTATTCTACTAAAATCCCTTTACATTTGAATGCTTCAAATAAAAGCCATAAACCACTAACAATCAACATAAAAGTATGCCTTACAAAGAGAGGGAAATTAATAAAATGTATTACACGATGGGTGAGGTGACAGAAATGTTTGGTGTAAACGCTTCCCAGATCCGTTTTTACGAAAAGGAATTTGACATCATTCAGCCCAAGAAAAACAAGAAAGGAAACCGCCTTTTTACTCCTGAGGATATTGAAAATCTGAAGATCATTTTTCACCTGACAGACGATAAAGGTTTCACGTTAAAAGGCGCAAAAGAGCATTTGAAAAATAACAGTGGTGATGTGAAAGAGAATCAGAAAATCATTGCATCGCTTGAAAAGCTAAAAGACTTCTTACTCAAATTAAATGACGAGATTTAATTTTTAATAAATTAACTTTATTTACTAAATACATATTACTTTGGCCACATGAGGCCAGAGTTAATCATCACATTTACCTTCTTTTTATTCCATAGCAGTATTTCCTGCAGTCAGCCCGATCCGGGAGCAAGAGTTACTGCTATGGGAAAAACCACCGCAACGGCCACTGGTTTAGCAGCTGTTTACGGCAACCCGGCCGGTATCACCGGTACCTTAAAACCTGCTGCATTTCTTAGTTATGCCTCCTCTCCGCTTACGCCGGAAATCAGTACTCAATCTGTATCGCTGCTTTATCCGGCCGGCAGAAATGGCTTTGCGACCGGACTGCAGCGTTATGGATTAACGGAATTCTATACACTCCGCGTGGGATTTGTTTATGGTAAAAAATTCGGAGAGAAGCTAAGTATCGCGTTACGCTCAAATTACACGCAAGTTAATGCCGCGAATTACGGCGCTGTAAGCGGTTTTAGTATTGACGTAGGGATAATGTTCGCCTTCACTCCGAAAGTCCTCCTGGGAGCTTATATTGATAATCCTGCACAACAAAAGTACGGCAGCAATAAACTGAATTACGATATCCCTGGCTTTTGGGGCACCGGCATCTCATGGCATGCAGCGGATCAGGTAGCTTTTACAGCCATGCTGGCGAAAAAATTTCATGTGCTAACGGATTTCAGGCTCGGTCTGGAATATCAGCCTGACGAGCGTTTCATTTTAAGGGGAGGAGCTTCCCTCCAACCCGCCCGCCATTTCGCAGGATTTGGATTTATCCGGCGCCGGTTGGCATTTGATTTTGCAGTCTCGTCGAACGTACACACAGGCTATCAGCCGCAATTGGACGTCAGTTATGCGTGGTGAAATTATGCTGTTGATTCCGCTGCTGTTAATGACGGTACATCCCTTGCATGCCCAGGAAGAGGAGGCAGCTAAAGCCATCATCGAAGACTTCAGCGATGCTCAGCCGGAAGAGCGGGACCTTACCGAAATTATAGAAAAACTGGCTTCCTATAAAAAAAATCCGCTGGACCTGAACAATGCATCAGCTGAACAACTAAAAGAGATAAATCTTTTATCTATGCTGCAAATCAATAACCTAATGAATCACATAAAGGTTAACGGGAAATTACTGGACCTTTTAGAGCTACAATCTATTCCGGGATTTGATGGGGTGGCAGTGGAAAAAATAATGCCATTTTTTACAGTAAACACTACATCCGGACCTGAGCAGCTTAACTTGAAAAACATCCGGGAGAAGGGCAATAGCATACTGATCTGGAGGTATGCGCAGCTATTGGAAAAGCAGAAAGGATATACTGATTTGCCTGGCAGCCGATACATGGGCGGCCCCGAAAAGCTGCTCATGAAATACCGCTATACGTTTAGCAATACAGCTTCAGCAGCGTTGTTAATGAAAAAAGACGCCGGAGAAAGTCTGTTTGGGGGAGCCGGTAAAAGCGGATTTGATTTCATTTCGGGTCATATTGCTTTGCATGAAATCGGAGCAATCAAAACGCTGTTGGTGGGCGACTATAGTCTCCAGTTTGGTCAGGGATTAACACTTTGGACAGGACTTTCATTTGGGAGAGGTGCAGATGTAGCAGGTGCTGCAAAAAAAGATACCGGGCTTAAACCATATACGTCTTCCAGTGAATATGCCTTCTTTCGGGGAGTAGCTTCAAAAATTAAAATATTTAAAATCATTGATTTAACCACATTTATATCATTGAGAAAATTAGATGGAACTTTAACTGCAGATGATAAGGGACACCAGACGGTCAGCACAATTAACGTTGGCGGGCTCCATCGTACACCAGCTGAAATCAGGAATAAGGGTAGCGTCAGCCAATACTTTTATGGCAGTGTTTTACAGCTGGACCGCAGCAATTTCAGCGCAGGACTAATTGCGACCCACTCCATTTATCAGCATCAGTTCACTACAGGAAGTCAGCTTTATAACAGATTCGGATTCAGCGGAACGCGATTGACCAATCTGGGAATGCATTACAATTACACCTTTAGGAATACCTATGTTTTTGGGGAGACTTCTATGAGTCTTCCCGGAGGAATTGCTACACTGACAGGAATGATGACCAGCTTGTCATCCCGTCTGTCTGCTGTAATCCTCTATAGAAACTACGCAAAGGACCATATCAACTTTTACGCACAGGCTCCTGGTAAAAATTCCGATGGAAATAATGAAAAAGGGTTTTATGCAGGTATCAACATCAACCTGAGCCGGGCATGGAATGTATCTGTATACCTTGATAGCTATCACCATCCCTGGCTCATGTACAGGGTAGATGCGGCATCTCATGGAAATGAGTTGAGTGGACAGCTCAGCTATTCTCCGAAAAAGACATTAAAACTGCAGTTGAGGCTAAAAACTACTCTATCGGAGCAAAACACCATGGCAGAACTTCCCTTCAACGCACTGGAAGACGTGTACAAAGGCAATTACCGGATCGACATGAGTGGACAATTAAACAGAAAGATCAGTCTGCAATCGAGAATTGAAGTAAGCCGATACCACAAATCTCCGGCGGCAAAAGAATATGGAATCCTGATTTATCAGGACATGGAATATAAGGTGATGTCTGCTGCCCTCTCTGCAAACTTACGCTTAGCGTGGTTCAGCACGCCGTCTTATAATGCGAGAATCTACGCCTATGAAGATGACGTACTTTATGCATCCGGATCCGGACTGTATAGTGGAAAAGGATTCCGGACTTATCTGAATCTCAAATATCGCCTGACAAGGCAACTCTATTTATGGAGCAAAATTGCGGTCTATTATTATCCGGGTCAGTTGACCACAGGTTCAGGTCTGGATGAAATTTCGGGTAATAAAAAGTCTGAGATCAAGCTCCAATTGCGTTATCAATTTTGAGCTTATGACGTATCGAGCAGAACTGATCTTCGTACTCATTCTTGTCCCGTTTAGTGCCGGAATTTTGATTTGTTACGGACTCAATTCTACAGAATTATATTTTGTTTGGAGTTTTATCACAACTACTGCATTTCTTTCAATATTTATAATCAGATATTTATACAGATCAGTTAAAGTTTACCATCACAAGTATATTTTTGGCTTACTGCTTTACCTTCTGTTGTTTTTATTAGGAGGGCTGCATAGCATACATTTCTATTCCCCCGGAAAAATCAACTATTTTGCCAATACGTCAGGTCGATTTTTGAAGATAAAAGTGGACAACGAACCAGAGCAAAGTCATCGCCTGTTAAGGTTTACCGCGTCAGTTTTGGAGGTATCAGATGAACATAAAAAATATCAATCTGCTGGTAGATTGTTAGTCGCGCTCCAGGCAGATACTGTAAAAAAAACGGCAATCAGTTACGGTGATATTTTTCTGATCCCCGCTATTTATACCGAAGTCACTTCTCCGGTTAATCCGGGGGAATTCGACTTCAGGTCCTGGCTTGCGCAAAAGAATATCTACCACCAGATCTTCCTTAGAAAAAATCAGTTACTGAACCTTTCTCAAAACAAAGGCAATCCAGTGATCAGCTTCTCTCTTAAACTGCGGCAACGGCAAATTGCTTATTACCGGAAACTGCTTAAAGATAACGAGGCTTTTGCTGTTGCATCTACACTCATCCTGGGTTACAGAGCAGATCTGAGTCCGGAGACCTTGGCGGCTTATTCCAGGACAGGAACCATTCATGCCCTTTCCGTTTCAGGGATGCATGTGGGAATCATCTATATGGTGATAGAATGGGCGCTGAGCTATCTAAACAGGAAGAAATCATGGAGAATTATCAAAGTGTTTCTTGTGCTTGTGCTGATCTGGTTTTATACGCTGCTGACTGGCTGTTCCGCCTCCGTATTGCGGTCGGCCATTATGCTCTCCGTATTTGCTACAGCTAAAACATTCCGCAGGAATACAAACAGCTATAACATTCTGGCATTTTCAGCTTTCTGCCTGCTTTTATACGATCCCTTTTTAATCTGGGATGTTGGCTTTCAACTGTCCTTTCTGGCAGTGTTCGGGCTAATTTATTTACAGCCTGTAATTAACAGCTGGTTCTTTTTTAAATCGACCTGGCTAAGCAGGCTCTGGAGCATGATCTCTATTTCTTTAGCTGCCCAGATGACGACCTTCCCTTTAAGCATCTATTACTTTCACCAGTTTCCCGTTTATTTTATCACCAGCAACCTGTTTATTACTTTACCTATTGCTATTCTGATGTATCTGGGGATAGGCATATTACTGATCAGGTTAGATTGGCTGGTTATTCCTTTTGAAGCGCTGATACTTTTTACCAACCGGGGATTAACATTTATTTCACATCTCCCCTACTCCAGCCTGAGTGGAATCTGGATCAATAAAACGGAGCTCATTATTTTATCTGTATGGATGATTTTGCTTACCACAGGTTTGATCCACCGGCATAAAACATTCTTCTTATCTTCATTTATATTGCTGATCGGCTTGCAGTGCTGCCTGGTTTATGATCAAATATTATCCAAAAAACAACAGAGAATTCTGCTTTTCCAGCTCAGCAATAACTATGCGGCAGCATTTATTTCGGCAGATACCGCTGTGGTCGTCACCAATCTGGCCACGACCGACAAGGCATTTACATATTCTGTGCAGCCTGCTCTTGATCAACTGAACGTTTCCAGCCTTAGCTGTATCTCCTTAAAAAAAGATACACTGTTGCATGGCCTGGAAATCAGGAACCATCAGCTGGTCTGGAAAAAGATGAATATTCTGGTGCTCGATCCATCATTTGATCAACTAAAGATCTTGAACCGTCCCACTTTTGATGTGATCTGGTTACGGGAGTCGCCCGCCCTGAAAATCACCGATTTACAACAACAGGTAAATTTCAAAATACTATGGATTGACGGGACTGACAGTCATTATAGGTCAAAGAAGTATGAGGATGAGGCCAGGCGATTAGATATCCCAATTCATTCTTTAAGGAGGCAGGCTCCGCAAAGAAGTACAATAGCTAAAAAAACTAAAGCAGTGACAAAGCTGGTGAGACAGCTATAGGTTGTTGGTTAGAATATAGTAAATGACCCCATAATGAGGCCATAGTGACCCCATAGTGAAGCCATAAGAAAAACACTAGTTCAATTCTTATGGTTCCACGCTGGTTCGGCCAGGGCTCCAGTCTGGGTCAGGACATCACCGTCTAAGGGCAGTCCTGCTATTTATAAAGGAATCAGGCACCACCATTTCACCCTGAACAATAGAAACCTGAACTGATGCAGCCCCCCCTTTAAAAGAAAACATAATTTTAAATTTTATCTTTAAATACAGCATATTTGATTCATTAAATCAACCCATCAAACCTGTATGACTGCACCTTTGGTTTTATATACAGTGGCAGACCGTATTGCCACGATCTCCCTTAACCGTCCTGAAAAACGAAATGCACTGAACCCTGAACTCGTCAGCCTCCTCACCGAAACATTACTAATGGCTTCTGATGATGATGAAGTAAAGGTTATTATTTTAAAGGCCAATGGCAATACTTTTAGTGCGGGAGCGGATCTTGCCTATCTGCAGCAGTTACAGCAGAACACGCATGAGGAAAATGTGGCCGACAGCGAAAATCTGAAAAACCTGTACACCACTATCTATTATCTACCTAAAGTCGTAATTGCTCAGGTTGAAGGACATGCAATTGCAGGCGGTTGCGGTTTGGCTACGGTTTGCGACATCATTTTCGCCGTTCCGGAAGCAAGTTTCGGCTATACAGAAGTAAAGCTTGGTTTTGTACCCGCTATCGTATCCTGTTTTCTGATGCGTAAAACGAGTGAGACAATTGCTAAAAAAATACTGCTTACCGGAGATTTGTTCTCTGCTGAACAGGCATTGGCCTATAATTTGATTACTTATGTAACAAATAAGGAAGATATCAGTCACACAGTCCTGGAATTTGCCCATAAGTTATGTAATGAAGCATCGGGAAATGCATTGATGGTAACAAAACAACTGATCGGGCAAACTACCAATCCCGGACTGGAAAAAAGTCTTAGTCTGGCAGTACAGATTAATGCGAGGGTTAGAGAGAGTGAAGATTTCAAAAAGGGTATTGCTGCCTTTATCAGCAAGGAGAAAATTAACTGGTAAATTATAAAACTAAATAATATGTTCAAATCAATTAAAACGACTGTTGTAGCAGCAATATTAATCAGTACTGCTATCATAGCAAATGCACAGAAAAAAGTTAGTGAAGGCACCATTACATACGGCATGGCCTATGAGCTAACCCCGGAACAACAGTCGATGGCCTCACAGTTACCTACTGAAACAAAAGTTAAATTCAATGGTGACATTCTGAAAATTGAAATGGAACAGGGGCCGGCTAAAATTACTATCCTGTCAGACGGACTGAAAAAAGATGGTTTAGTACTTGTAGATGTGCCAATGATGCAAAAGCAATATGCCGTTAAGACGACCAAAGCAGAAGCTGAGCAGACTATGGGCCCGACTCCTGTGCTGAGAGATTTCAAAGCGACTGGCGAGAAACAAAAAATCGGCATGTACAATGCTGAAAAATACACCTATAAAGATGATAAAAATGCTGCTTATGAATTATGGGCAACAACAGACGTTCAACTGCCGGCAGGAATTATCGGTGCTGAATTTGCAGCAGTTAAAGGTACACCTATAAAATTCACACGTACACAAAACGGTTTCAAATCAGTAGTTACAATTAAAGAGGTAAAAGAAGAAAAAGTTGGTCCTATTACACTGGACGTACCAGCTGCTTATGAAGTGACCACTATGGACGCTTTACGAGCAATGGGTGGCGGACAATAACGGAAATAAATTTACATTATCAGGTTTTTTAACATAGCCCTTTTTTATTAGGTTTGCTATAATGTTAAAAAACCTGATTTTTTTTGCCCGTTTTTTCCTGTTCTGGCTGTTATTCTTTTTGCTTGACAGGCTCATTTTTTTAGCCGTTAATTTCCCTGAGTTAAAATCGGCACCTGTACCCGAAGTTCTTGCAGCAACTTACCATGGTTTACGTCTTGATTTATCCATGACAGCCTATATTGCTGTTATACCCCTGCTATTTTACACCGGCTTTGTGCTGGTATTTAAGAAAAACAAAATTCCATTTGGATGGCTCATGACTTACAATATGGTGCTGATCGTTCTATTCAGTATCATTGGCATGGCCAATATCAATATCTACCGGGAATGGGGCAGCAAGATCAATGCTAAGGCTTTAGGCTTTGCCATTACTTCCCCTAATGAAGCACTGGCATCAAGTGCATCCTCTCCTATCCTGCTGAGTCTTGCCATTTTAATACTGTTAATGATTTGCGGCTACTTTTTAAACCAGTGGCTGGTTAAAAAAGATACCGGGGTACCCTCTGCGAACATGGCGATGAAACTTGTCCTTTCTCTCCTGCTGTTAGCATTTAATTTTCTGCTCATTCGTGGTGGCTGGGGTGTTTCCCCAAATAACCAGAGTATGGCTTATTATTCTGATGTACAAACGCTGAATCATGCTGCAGTAAATACAGAATGGAATCTGGTATCCAGCATTCTTGCAGAGAAACATGTAAACAAAAATCCAAATCTTTATTATCCTGCACAACTATCAGCTGATATTGTACGTGACCTCTATGCAGTAGAAAAAGACTCCACCCTTCAGCTGTTAAAAACAAAAAGGCCCAATGTAGTCGTTATTATTATGGAAAGTTTTACGGCCGACCTGACAAAAACACTAGGTGATGAAGCCGGGATTACACCTAAATTTGATAGCCTCATCAATCATGGCGTATTGTTCAGCAGAATTTACGCTACCGGGAACAGGACAGACAAAGGTATTATTGGTACGCTTGCGGGTTTTCCCAGCCTGGCGTCAGGAAGTATCATGAAATGGCCCGATAAACTGGAGAAAATTCCCGGCATTTCACAAAGCTTGTTTAATATTGGTTATCGTACGTCCTTCTTTTATGGCGGGCAATCCGAATTTGAGAACTATAAAGCTTTTATTGTGAGCCATGATTACCAGTTACTGGTAGATAAGAGCAGCTTCGCCGATAAGGACATGAATTCAAAATGGGGCGCTTATGACGGTACCGTATTCAACCGCCAGCTGCAAACGCTGAATCAGGAGAAAGAACCTTTTTTCTCTACCCAGATGACGCTGACTAACCATGAGCCCTTTGAAGTTCCGGGTCACTATAAATTCGGCACAAAGGATAATATACAGCGTTTCAAAAGCACAGCCTATTATACAGATTCCTGTCTGAATGATTTTCTCAATAAGGCGAAGCTTAAACCCTGGTATAAAAACACCCTGTTCATTTTCGTAGCAGATCATGGCCATATCTATCCTAAAGGAAGAGGTGAGGTCTATATTCCGCAGCGTTATCATATCCCACTGTTATTTTTTGGCGATGTGATCAAAGAAGAATACCGCGGAAAGCAATTCGACCAGGTCGGCAGCCAGGTAGATATCGCCTCTACCCTGCTGCATCAGTTAAACCTGGATAGCAAGTCCTTTCAATGGAGCAAAAATTTATTGAATCCATATACCAAGCCTTTCGCTTTTTTTAGCTGGGATAATGGAATGGGCTTTATAGATAACAAACAATGTGTTACATTTGATAATGTTGGTAAGCTGGTTTTATATAATGACAATCCGAAAGATGTAACACATACCGAAACACTGACCAAAAATGGTAAGGCTTACCTGCAGACCATTTATCAGCAATTTATTCAACTCTAAACCATTTTTTTCACACCTACACCTGCTGGAAGAAAGCAAAACAAAAAAACGACGACAAATGAAACTGAAGCACTTTATTTTTAAACTTACACTAGTTATCCTGATCAGCTCGCTGTGTGCAACGACCTATGCGCAGCGTAACAGAGATATCAACTGGACTAAAGACGGCACTGGTTATTACGAAATCTCAAATGGCGACATCGTATTGGTTACGCTCCCGAAAAATGAACGCAAAACAGTAGTGAGCAGAAACCTTTTAACACCGAAAGGTACTTACCCCTTAAATGTGAAAAGTTTCGTACTCTCAGCAGACGGAACAAAAGCATTGATATATACCAACAGCAAAAAGGTTTGGCGTTATGAAACCCGGGGAGATTACTGGCTGGCAGATATATCGGCAAACAAGCTCATTCAAATTGGTAAGGACAGACCAGCATCTTCACTGATGTTTGCGAAAATCTCTCCTGATGCAAGCAAAGTTGCTTATGTGAGCGGTCATAACTTATATGTAGAAGATATCGCTTCAGGCGCAGTTAAGGCACTGACGACCGACGGTACCGACCGTTTAATCAATGGAACCTTCGACTGGGTTTATGAAGAAGAGTTTGATTGCAGAGATGGTTTCCGCTGGAGTCCGGACGGCACTTCAATCGCCTACTGGCAAATCGACGCAAGGAAGATTAAAAACTTCCTGATGATTAACAATACAGACTCTATTTATCCGTATACAATTCCAGTAGAATACCCTAAAGTGGGACAAGATCCTTCTGCCTGCAAAATCGGGATAGTAAATGTAAGCACGGCACAGACCTCATGGGTAAAAGTTCCCGGAGATCAGATTCAGAACTATATTCCGAGGATGGACTGGATACCCAATACCAGTGATATCATTCTTCAGCAATTAAACAGGGAGCAGAATGTGAGCAAGCTATATGTAGCAAATGCAGCATCAGGCACGGTAAAAAACATTTACACCGAAACTGACAAAGCATGGATTGATGCAGCACCAGGATGGCAGTGGCTGAACAATGGTAAAGAATTCATCTGGGAAAGTGAAAAAGACGGATGGAGACATACTTACAGGATCAGTAGAGACGGCAAAAAAGAAAAACTAATTACCAAAGGTAACTTTGACGTTATTGAAAGCAGCCTGGTTGATGAGAAGAACAATACCTTCTATTTTATGGCATCACCAACAAACGCTACTCAGCAATATCTTTATAAAACCAAATTAGACGGCAGTGGTAAACTGGAAATGGTGACCCCATCCGTTTTACCGGGCACACACAATTACGATATTTCTCCAAACGGGATTTTTGCATTCCACACTTACACAAATGTAAATGTGATGCAAATTGCTGAATGGATGAAAATGGAGACCGGCAATCCTTTCACTATGGAAGGCAGCATCACCAATCAGCTGGCAAGGGTACGCCCTCCTAAAAACAAGGTAGAATTTTTCAAAATTAAAACGCAGGATGGTGTAGAGTTGGATGGCTGGATGAAAAAGCCTGAAAATTTTGATCAGACTAAAAAGTATCCTGTAGTTTTTTATGTTTACGGTGAACCGGCAAGTCAGACTGTAACCGATACCTATGGGACAGGTTATAACCGTTTATATGCAGGCGACATGTCCAGAGATGGTTATATCTATATTTCCATAGAAAATCGCGGTGCACCAGCCCCAAAAGGTCGTGAATTCCGTAAAAGCATTTACAAAAACATTGGTTTGCTGAATATCAGGGATCAGGCAGATGCAGCGAAGCAAATCATAGAGTGGCCATTTGTAGACAAAGAAAGGGTAGCTGTATGGGGCTGGAGTGGTGGTGGTTCTTCCACATTGAATCTGATGTTCCAATATCCGCAGATTTATAAAACCGGTATTGCAGTAGCCGGAATCAGTAATCAGCTCACCTATGATAATATTTACCAGGAACGTTATATGGGTTCTCCTCTCAAGACTACAGATGTTTACCTGAAAGGATCGCCAATTACTTATGCTAAAAACCTGGTTGGAAACCTGTTGTACATCCATGGAACAGGCGACGATAATGTTCACTATCAAAATGCAGAACTACTGATCAATGAACTGGTAAAAAACGGGAAAGTATTTCAAATGATGGCTTATCCTAACCGTACACACTCCATTAACGAGGGCGCCGGCACAAGTGAGCATTTAGCACGCACCTACACTAAATTTTTACAGCAGAACTGCCCTCCCGGAGGAAAATAAAATTTCAGTATTCATCTTTATTCAAAAGCGGGCACCAGGCAAGGTAGCCTGCTTTTTTTATACCGGGATAGAAATGTAGAATGTAGTTCCTGCATTGGTCTCAGTTTCAAACCATATTTTACCACCATGCGCTTCGATAATCTGTTTACTGATATATAAACCAAGGCCGAAAGGTTGCTCACCACCTGTCCCGGTGCGTTTAGATGTGGTAAAAGGATCAAAGATATTGTCCTGTAAGTCCAGCGGAATGCCCATTCCCGTATCTTTCACATGTATAATAATTTCATTGTCTGACTGTATACTGCTGATTTGAATAGTGCTGTATGACTCACTAAACTTCATCGCATTGCTTACAATATTGTTCAACACCCTTAGTAATTTCTCCTTGTCTGCTTTGATTAATCCTCTGATAGCAGTGTGCAACAGTAATAACTGATCTTTTTCTTTTGCCCTGAAACCTAATAATAACACACATTGATGCAGTAACTCATTGAGATCTATCTCCTCTTTAACAATAGACTGCTGATGCGTAAAGTCGGTTTTCATCAGTTCGTTGATCAGTTCCAGGCAATTCTTGCTGGAGCCTTTTATCAATTCAAGAATCTCTTTATCATCTTTTGCCATTGCATCCGGTCTAATGAGCGACGTAAGTGACCCTATTGCCCCGATTGGATTACGCAAGTCATGCGCCACAATCTTAATGAGCCTTGCATAATCCTTGTTCATATGGTCCAGTTGCTGCATCGTTGATTCTGTATGCTTAAACTGCAGACGCAGTGCTTCGGTGGTCCTTTGTGAATTTTTCCAGTCCCTCCACAAAATGATAATAATGATAATTGTCATCAGGCATACCGTTATCGCCAGTGCTAAAAAACCCCATTGGTATTTTGATTTTGAGCGCACCGACTGGAGCTGCTGATCTTTCAAAGCATACTCGATGTAATCAATCCCCGAATCTCTGTTTATTCTATCCTTTTGTTCATATAAGTCTACCAATTGCCGGCTATACTTTAGTGTATTTGCTGCATCCTGCCTTGCACCATAAAAATCATAAAGCTTTTTAACAAATTGAATAGAATAGACATGATATCTTTTTTCCTGAGCTATAGCCAATCCCTGCCGGTAGTAATTCACAGCCTTTGCAGAATCAGCTCCTGTAAAATTATTGCCCAGATTAATCAGCATATCCATACTCAAATAATAAAGCTCATTGGCCAGTGTGCCCCGAACGGTCTCCTCCATCTTTGATATGCCCTTCTCCCGCTCGCCGTTTTTAATCATATAATCGGCACGCAGCTGGTCAATTGCCAGTTGCAGCCGGAGATCCCTGTATTTAACGGAAATGTCGCTTGCCTTATTGATATATATCAATGTAGTATCATTTGAGACCAGCTTGGGAAAAACCAACAGGTAATTGTAAATCACCAGCGCCATAATAGAATCATGCTTCAATGTTTTACCCACCAGAAACGCTTCTTTAAAATTACTCAGGGATTTATCCTCTTTTCCCAGCTCAGCATATACCGTAGCAATATTCATTTTGGTCTGTACGATATTGGATGAATCCCGAAGATGTTTATAATGGTTATAGGCCTCATTGTAATAGCGAAGTGATAACTGAAGATCGCCCTGCATATCATAAACGATTCCCAGATTATTGACAGCGTCTGCCACCCCTTTCTCATAACCTACACGGACTGCGATTTCCCGGGCTTTCATCGTATAATGAAAAAGACTATCTACATTCGTTTCATACAATAACATTCCCAGCCTGTTCAGCGCATCAACATAACGTAAACTATCTTTAATGTGAGGTATCTGCTGCTTCAGACTACGCACTACATCTTTTTGTGCATAGCAAACCGATAAACTTAATACAAGAATGACAAAGGATAATAATCTCCTCATAAACGAGCGCTTTTGATTATTTACAATATAGTAAAATAATCAAAATAATGTTAGTTTATAAAAAACATTTATGAACGTATCATAAATATTAAGAAAACAGCATTACCCTTAGGTACTAATTTTTAACCTTACGCCCTATACTATCAGTCAAATACCACCGTCTGCCCTCACAAATTCACGTTGTACAGGCTTGGTTTATTTTAAACCTCCTGTCCCCGTCTATCTCCCTCAGATTTAAATTGTACACACTTGGTTTAATAAAAAAAATGGAAGGTTATTTTTTGGCCTCCTATGTTTTGCGCAGCAAAAGACAGGCAGTCGAAAAATAACCTTCCATTTTTTTTAAGCCCCCTGTCCGATGTTAATCATCAACCCCCCATCCATTACATAAGTACTCCCCGTTACATAATCCGCCTCAGCAGAAGCCAGAAATAAAGCCAGATATCCGATCTCTTCAGGACGCCCCGCTCTTCCCAAAGGAATATTCTTCTCCGCTTTTTTTCTGACTTTGTCATCATCCACTGCTTTCTGGTTCATTGGTGTCAAAATCATCCCGGGAGCAATATTATTTACATTGATCCCGAAAGGAGCCACTTCCAGTGCCAGCGTACGCATCAGGTTTCGGATCCCCGCTTTCGACGCATTATAGTCACCATTTCCGGGCGCCGTAATTTCTTCATGCACAGACGAGATATTAATAATCTTTCCGGGTTTTCCTTCAGACTTCCTGTGCTGTATGAATTTTCGGCTGCAGAAGAAAGTACCATATAAATTAGTACGGATGGTGGTGTCAAATGTTTTCGTATCCATTTCATCAATCGGAATACCAGAGCCATTTACCCCCGAGTTATTCACCAGTATATCGATACCGGAGAATTCCTTAATTACCTGATCCAGCTTTTTCTCTACATCTTTTTCTGAACTGACATCAAGATTAATCAGCTTCACTTTACCACCCACTGCTTTTACCTGTTCAAAAGCGTCTTTTGCGCGTTCTTTCTTGCTATGATAACAAACAATTACATTTGCACCATTTTTTGCAAATTCCAGTGCTATTGCCAGGCCGATTCCTGAATCAGATCCCGTCACCAAAGCAGTTTTATTTTCCAGCTTTTTCATATTTTACCTAATTATACTCTATCCAATTGTTTATCCAGTTCCAGTGCGGCACTGATCAATGCCAGGTGAGTAAATGCCTGAGGAAAATTCCCCAGGTGCTCGCCTTTTTTTCCTATCTGTTCGCTGAACAGACCAAGATGGTTGGCATAACCCGTCATTTTTTCAAAATATTCCAGTGCCTTATCTGTTTCTTTATTTTTCGCCAATGCCTCAATAAACCAGAACGAACACATATTGAACGTTCCCTCTTCTCCACTTAATCCATCCTGCTCTTCCGCATTGTCATATCTGTAGATCAGGACATCAGTGCTCAGCTTCTCTTCGATCACTTTCAACGTCGCTATCCATCGGGGTTCATCTGGCGTGATAAAATGAACCAGAGGCATAAGTAAAGCCGATGCATCCACACTATCAGATCCTTTATACTGTTCCCAGGCACCTAATTTCTCATTCCAGAAATTCTCATAGATATCCTTATAGATCTGGTCACGTACCTCTTTCCATTCCTGCTCCGGATAAGGAAAAGAGCGGTCGGTTGCAATCTTGATCGCCCTGTCCATCGCCACCCAGCACATTAAACGCGTATGCAGAAAATGCTTTTTGCCATTTCTGAACTCCCATATGCCATGATCCGGTTTTTCCCAGTTATCTACTACACAAGTAATATGCTTTTGCACCGTCTGCCAAAGCTCATAGTTAATCTTAGCATAGTTTTTATTATAGATATAGATAGTATCAATCAGTTCACCGTAAATATCCAGCTGCAACTGATCTTTAGCCGCATTACCGATACGAACCGGACCAGCGCCCATATACCCTTCCATGTGTTTCAGTTCCTCTTCCTCGATGACCGATTTACCATCTATGGCATACATCAGGCGTAACATGTCCTCGCCCGACCTTTCATGAATCCAGTGTAAAAAACGGGCAGCTTCTTCCCTGAAACCGAGTCTTAGAAAAGCGTACATCGTGAAAGCGGCATCACGGATCCAGGTAAAGCGATAATCCCAGTTCCTGTCTCCATCTAACGTTTCAGGGATACTAAAGGTAGCCGCAGCTACCATAGAACCATGAGATGCAGAAGTGAGTAACTTCAGTGTAATTGCAGAACGTGATACCAGATCCGGCCATCTCCCTTTGTAGGTCGACTTACTACTCCATCCCTTCCAATATTCTACTGTTTCCTGATAAGTACAGTTTTGATAAAACTCAATGTCTTTCAGATTGTCGGTCTCCCCTTTTTTGACAGACTCCAGTACAATCCAGTGTTCTTCCCCTTCTTTTACAGTGATTTCTGCATAGCCATCCTGCTCAGCAAACTTTAACGGGAAATCAGCTATCAGGCGTACCATCGAGTCGCCATCATTAATCGCCGTAAAGCGCAGGTCATTCTTAGCACTTTTTTCTATTTCATGTGTCGCCTTCCCATAATCAAACCTTGGTGCACAATTGATTTTATAAGTAATGTTACCACGGATCGTTTTTACCCGGCGCACAATTGCACAAATACTATTTTCGGCCATCCCCTTTACTGGCATATAATCAGTCAGCTCAGCAATACCATCGTCTGAAAAAAATCTCGTTAACAGCACAGCTGTGCCAGGCAGATAGAGTTGTTTAGTTTTAAAAGTGTCAAACTGTGGAGTGATAGAAAAACTTCCCCCATTTTGCTGATCCAGGAGACTGGCAAAAACAGATGGAGAATCGAAATCAGGAAAACACATGAAGTCGACCGACCCCAGCATAGAAACCAGGGCTACTGTTTTCATATTACCGATCACCCCATAATCTTCAATTGGTAAATACTTTGGTTTTTTGATCATATGTTATAAGAAACCTGAAAACGCATTTTATGTTTGATTTTATGCCCTTCATCTACTATTCTGTTACCGAAGCTTTCGGCTCAAACTTTATTTACAATACAGTTGTTGTAACCTGAGATGGCATTGATAACATTTACGAATAAGGGTATTTACTGCAAGCAGGGCGATTTTTACATCGACCCATGGCGGCCAGTTGATTTGGCTGTAACGACACACGGACATGCTGACCATGTAAAATGGGGCAACAAAGCATACTTGTGTCATGAACTCACCAAACCTATACTTAACCAGCGGCTTGGTGCTGATCTGAATATTCAAACCCTTCCCTATAATGAAGAGCTCAGTATTAACGGCGTTAAAGTAAGCCTTTTCCCGGCGGGACATGTGATTGGTTCCTCACAAATCAGGTTGGAATATAAAGGCGAGATCTGTGTAATATCGGGTGATTACAAGGTAGAATATGATGGTATAAGTACTGAATTTGAACCTGTAAAATGCCATACTTTCGTTTCTGAGAGCACATTCGGACTACCTATATATAAATGGCTGCCGCAGGATATTGTATTTCAGCAGATCCGTGATTGGGTGTCTGACAACCACGACAAGCTAAAAACCAGCGTGTTGGTGGCCTATAGTCTCGGCAAAGCACAGCGGCTGATCAAAAATCTGGCGGGTGACGTCCCCATCTATGTCCACAATTCTATCGCTAACCTGAATGAAGGATTTATCAGGGCCGGGGTGGATTTACCGGAGACTATCCGCATTACTCCCGAACTTAAAAAGGAGGAATTGCAAAAAGGGATTGTGATTGTTCCACCCGCGCTGGCAGATGGGAAGTGGATGAAAAGTCTGCAAAGTGCGGCAACGGGTGTGTGCTCTGGCTGGATGCAGGTGAGGGCAAGCAGAAGATGGAGATCTGCTGATGCAGGTTTTGCACTGAGTGATCATGCTGACTGGCCCGGTCTGCTCTCTGCCATCAAAGCAACCGAAGCAGAAAAAGTATTTGTCACTCACGGTTTTGTGTCGACGTTTTCCAAATACCTGAATGAGATTGGCATTGCTTCCGAGGAAGTGGTTACACGTTATGGCAATGAAGAAGAGGAAGAAAAAGAAATACTAACTAAAGAAGCGTAATTTGAAAAGGTTCACAGAATTGATACAGCAACTCGAAATGAGTAACAAGACCAATGATAAGATTGCTGCGCTTGTTGATTATTTCAGTACGGCCGATGAACAGGACAAACCCTTTGTGATTGCCATGTTTACTGGTAAAAAGCCGCGGCGACCAGTAACAACAGCGCTGATTAAAGAATGGGCAATTGAGCTGAGTGCAGTTCCGGCATGGCTATTTGCTGAAAGTTACCATAGTGTGGGTGATTTAAGCGAGACTATAGCTTTGGTTCTGCCACCGGCAACGTACACTTCAGATAGAAAACTTCACGAATGGATCAATGAGCTGGCAGCGCTGAACGGGAAAGACGATGCAGCAAAAAAAGAATATATTTTAAAAGCATGGGATAGCCTGGATACACAGGAACGTTTCATCTTTAATAAATTAATATCCGGTAATTTCAGGATTGGTGTATCGAATAAAATGCTGGTCAATGCTATTTCCAAACAAAGCAATACCGAGAGCAACAAAATCATGCACAGCATCATGGGGAAATGGAAACCTGAGGAAATTACCTATCAGGAACTGATTGCCGGTGCACATGTAAATACCGATAATTCCTGGCCATACCCCTTTTGCTTAGCTTATGCACTGGAAAATGAACCCGCAAGTTTAAGTGAACCTGCTGCATGGCAGGCAGAATGGAAATGGGACGGTATCCGCGGACAAATTGTAAAACGCAATGGAGAACTCTTTATCTGGTCGCGCGGTGAAGAGCTGGTTACCGATCAGTTTCCGGAATTGCATTTTCTGCAGGAAGACCTACCGGACGGAACAGTCCTTGATGGAGAAATACTTTCTGTAAAAGATGGAAATGTACAGGCCTTTAGTATTCTGCAACAGCGCTTAAACCGGAAGACCATTAATAAATCGCAATTGAACGATGCACCAATCGGCTTCTTTACTTACGACTTACTGGAATATCAGGGAAGAGATTTAAGAGGCGAAACTATGGCAGAGCGGAGGCGTTTACTGGAAGAGATTATGTCCGGCTTACGGAATAAAGATGTCGCCATCCTCTCGCCCGTCATTACCTTTTCGGACTGGGATGAGCTGGCAGAAATCAGGAAAGGCTCCAGGGAAAATAACAGTGAGGGCATTATGCTCAAAAAGCTGGATTCCTTATATCATAGCGGCAGAAAGAGGGGCGACTGGTGGAAATGGAAGATCAATCCCTACACGGTGGATACAGTAATGATTTATGCGCAGAAAGGAAGCGGCAGAAGGGCCAACTTTTTTACGGATTACACTTTCGCAGTTCGTGATGGTGAGCAGCTGATTACTGTAGCCAAAGCCTATTCCGGATTAACAGATAAGGAAATTAAAGAGGTGGACTCCTTTGTTAAAAAGAATGCCATTGAAAAATTTGGTCCCGTGCGTACCGTAAAGCCGGAGTTGGTTTTTGAAATTGCATTTGAAGGAATCGCTGAAAGTAAAAGACATAAAGCAGGTTTAGCACTGCGTTTCCCACGTATCGCCCGCTGGCGAAAAGATAAAAAAGCAGCAGAAATAAATACACTGGATGATTTAAGACAGCTGCTGGCTTCTACCCTTTAACAGCATCACATATGGAATTAGAGCAAAGTAAGGGTTATAAGCAGGTGATCAAATGGCTGAAAAGCAGCAAAAAGAAGCCTTTTAAATTTCAAACTGACGCATGGGCATATTATGCAGAAGGATATAGCGGACTGGTAAATGCGCCAACAGGATTTGGAAAGACATTTTCCATGTTTTTAGCGGTGCTGATAGATGAACTGAATAGCCGCGCAGATCAAAAAAAGGATACAAAACCAGCAAAAAACAGTAAAAAGTCCGCTGCAAAAAGTAAAAAAGCATATGGATTAAAGTTAATCTGGATTACTCCCTTACGTTCTCTTGCTAAAGATTTAGCCAGAGCAATGACTGAAGTCTGCACAGAACTGGAAATCGATTGGCATGTAGGCGTCAGAAATGGAGATACTGCGCAGAGTGAAAAACTGAAACAGAAGAAACAGATGCCTGAAGTGCTGATTATTACACCAGAAAGTATGCATTTATTGCTGGCACAGAAAAATACGTCCGACTATTTTGATGAACTGCAATGTATCGTTGCGGACGAATGGCATGAGCTTTTAGGCAGTAAAAGAGGTGTGATGGCGGAGCTGGCTATTTCCAGGATCAAGGGTCTGGTCTATGAAAAACACCCGGAGAGATTACTGAGAATCTGGGGAATTTCGGCAACAATAGGCAATATGGAACAGGCTTTGGATGTATTGGTCCCTTATCCTGATGTGCTTAAAACCATTGTTGTAGCAGATATTGAAAAGAAAATAGAGATCAGGTCTATACTGCCTGATCATATTGATATGCTCCCATGGGCAGGTCACCTGGGTCACAAACTGGCGCACAAACTATTGCCGATTATTGCCAGGAGCAAAACCACATTGATTTTTTGCAATACGCGCGGACAGGCGGAACTCTGGTATCAGAACCTCTTAAAGCTGGATGAAAACCTGGCGGGCCAGATCGCCATTCATCATGGATCTATAGATTATGAATTGCGCAACTGGATTGAAGATGCGATCCATACTGGTGTACTGAAAGCAGTAATCAGCACTTCTTCATTAGATCTTGGGGTCGACTTCAAGCCGGTAGATACAGTAGTGCAGATCGGTTCACCCAAGGGTGTCGCCCGCTTTCTGCAGCGCGCTGGTCGTAGTGGTCACTCTCCTCACGAAACCTCCAAAATATACTTCCTGCCTACGCATGCGCTGGAACTGGTGGAAGCAGCAGCCATTAAAGAGGCTGCAAAAACAAATAATATAGAGAGTCGCGAGCCCGTAATTATGGCCTTCGACACACTGATTCAATACCTGGTTACCCTGGCGGTTGGAGATGGGTTTGATGATAAAAAGATCTACGCAGAAGTAAAAGAAACCCACGCCTTCCGTGAACTCGAAGCGGCAGAATGGAGCTGGATGATGCAATTCATCACCACTGGCGGGGATAGCCTGACAGCCTATAATGAATTTAATAAAGTAGAGCTCGAAGAAGGATTATGGAAAGTGAAGAGCAGACAAATCGCTATGCGGCACCGCTTGCACATTGGTACTATAGTAAGTGATGCCATGGTCAAAGTGAAATACCTGACCGGCGGATATGTAGGTATGCTGGAAGAATCTTTTATCTCGAAGATAAAACCCGGCAATAGCTTTACACTGGCAGGCAGGGTACTTGAATTTGTAATGGTCAAGGAGATGACAGTGCTGGTACGGAAAAGTAAACTCAAAAGTGCAATCACTCCCAGCTGGATGGGCGGCAGGATGTCATTATCGGCCAATCTGGGGGTGATCCTGAGGAAAAAATACAATGAAACCCTGGATAAAAACCATCAGGACGAAGAGCTGGATATTGTTTTACCTTTATTTGAACGACAAGCCAAGGTTTCTCACGTGCCCAAAGATGATGAATTCCTGATAGAACTGATCAAGACCAGGGATGGTCATCATTTTTTCGCCTATCCTTTTGAAGGCAGGCAGGTGCATGAAGTGCTGGCGGCACTGATCGCCTATCGTTTGGGAAGACTTAAGCCCATCACCTTTTCTATTGCAATGAATGACTACGGATTTGAGCTGCTGAGTGAGCAGCCAATTCCGCTGGATGAAGAAAATATCAAAGATCTATTTAGCCCGCTTAACCTTGGGGAGGACATTGTAGCGAGTATCAATTCTACAGAAATGGCGCGACGTAAGTTCCGGGATATTGCCTGCATTTCAGGATTGGTGTTTCAGGGATATCCCGGCAAGTATGTGGCGAACCGGCACCTGCAGTCTTCGTCAGGATTATTTTTCAATGTTTTTAGTGATTATGATAAACATAACTTATTATTGCGGCAAGCTTATGATGAGGCTTTTTATCAACAGATA
Organism: Pedobacter sp. MR2016-24; assembly: GCF_026239655.1. Lineage (GTDB taxonomy): Bacteria > Bacteroidota > Bacteroidia > Sphingobacteriales > Sphingobacteriaceae > Pedobacter. The sequence continues at coordinate 643,632 of NZ_JAPIVO010000003.1, forward strand.
GAAGAACCGAGACTGGCAGCTGCCTTGCACAGGATTCAGGCCAGCAAGGTCATTATCGTAAAAGCGGAGAGTTATACCCCTTTGTGTTTCCCAATCAAGGTAGATAGTTTAAGGGAAAATATGAGTACGGAGGAATTAGGAGAAAGAATAGCAAGGATGACGGCAGAAGCAGAAAAAGCAGATGCTAAGCCAGGGAGCAGAAGAAGAAAGAATGACCATCAATTGTAAGGGAGAAATACTAATATTAAGTAAAGACAGGGCAATTTACTGGGCCTCAAAAAAAATGCTGATCATCAGCGATTTGCACCTCGGTAAATCTGCCACTTTCAGGCAGGCGGGAATACAGGTGCCGTCCACTATCAGTGATAACGATCTGCAGAAATTATCGGGCGTACTTGCAGAATTTTCCCCGGAAATATTATTGGTTACGGGTGATATGTTTCACCACAAAATCAATAGCGATATAGACAGCTTTAAAAGCTGGAGAACACAATATCCGCTGTTAAAGATCATCCTGGTCAAAGGGAATCACGATATTTTAAAAGCGGCAGACTATGCAGGACTGGATATAGAAATCCATCCTGAAGAACTATTGTGTTTTCCTTTTCGCTTTGTGCATGACCAGCCCGAAAAAGCGGATGAATATTATAATATTACCGGTCATATCCATCCGGGCATTACCGTTTATGGAAAATCCAGACAAAAGCTGAGACTGCCATGTTTTTATTTTGGGGCCCATTGTGCTATTTTACCTGCTTTCAGTTTGTTCACCGGATTGAGTAAGATCAAAACGGAAGAGGGTGATCAGTTCTATGCGATTACACCAAACAAAGTCGTAGCCGTTTAGTCTACCTGTGCCAGTAAAGCCAGCAATTGATTTACTACAGTTTTATCTGTTCTGAAAGTAACGTCATCTTCAGTGAGTTCATCGAGTGATACCCAGCGAAAAGATTGTAATGAAGCCTCGTCAAAATCAAGTGCTACAGTTTTAAAGGCCATTTCTAAAGGTTTCACTTCTTTTACCAGGTAATATATACTTAAGATCTGGCTGTCATTAAATGAAGATTTCTCAAAAAAATCAGTGGTATAAAAATGGTTCAGCACTTCAATTTCCGCATTGCATTCCTCTACAAATTCCCTCTTCAGTGCGTCGATAAGGCCTTCACCATATTCCAGTCCGCCCCCGGGAAATTTACTAAAACTTCTGCCGCCAGATTGTTCATCACTAATTAAAATCTGATTGTTGCCATTGATTAATAAACCGTAGACTCTTACATTGAAATAACTCATTGAAAATGTTTTTTATTTTTAGTGGCGTTCTCCACCGTCCATGGGATTTCCCGATGGAAAGCTTCCTGCCTTACCGGACAATTTTGCAGCTTGCAGTAATTACAGCATTCCGGCAAGCACGGATCTGCGTGAATGAAAAGTTCGGTAGTACGCTCGGCATTACCGTTGATCATTTTATCTATATCTGAGATCTCAGTATGTACTTTGTTTAAATCATAATACCAGGGAAGTGTGATGTGGCAGTCGATATGCAAATCAGCCCCATATTGCTGCGCCCTGAGATTATGCACATCAATCCAGGCATCCTGACGGTTATCCTGTAAAATGCCGACAATTGTTTTTACCAGTTCCACATTACTTTCATCCATCAATCCGCCCACAGACTTCCTGGTCAGCTTATAGCCATTGTAGACAATGTAGATACCCAGCAGAATAGAAATTACACTATCAAGCCAGTTGAGTGAAGTCATCTTAATCAGCAATAGCCCGATCACCAGCCCGGCACTTGTCACCGCGTCTGTCAGCAAATGTTTACCATCGGCTTCCAGTGTGAGTGACCGGTGTTTTTTACCTACATTAATCAGGTAGTAACCTACAAGTAAGTTAACGATACCTGTTGCACCAATAATCACCGCTCCTTCAAAAAGCTGGGCAATTTCCCGCGGAAAGATCAGATCGTACGAAGATTTAAAAATAATGATTAGTCCGGCAATTCCAATCAGGACTCCTTCTACAAAAGCAGAGAAAAACTCCACCTTCCCATGTCCGTAAGGATGGTTTTCATCTTTTGGTAAAGTGGCGAGATAGATACTGTAAAAGGCAAAGCTGCTGGCGAGTACGTTAACGATACTCTCTGCAGCATCAGTTAAAACGGCATTGGAATGCGTAATGAAATATGCACCAAATTTGGCCAGCATAAGAATGATGCTTATGCACAGTGCGACTAATATGGCTTTTTTCTTGGGTTGCAAAGTATGTAATTAGGGGACAAAAATACGCTTTCGGCATCATATTACATTAAAAAGTATTTTTTTTAGTTGAAAATATCCTTAGGTTTTTATATTTGCTTTCTTATAAGACAATCATGACATTTTTATCTAAAAGAATCAATAACCTATCAGAATCACAGACCATTAAAATGGCCAAGCTGGGCAGAGAGCTCACCGCTAAAGGGATTGACGTAATTAATTTAAGTTTTGGAGAACCAGACTTTTTTACGCCAGAACATGTTAAGGAAGCAGCGAAGAAGGCGATAGACGAGAACTATTCTTACTATACGCCTGTATCCGGATATCCTGAATTAAGGAAAGCTGTGGTAGAGAAGTTGAAGAATGAAAATGGATTAACTTATACTTTTGATCAGATTGTAGTCTCTACGGGGGCAAAACAATCATTAGCTAATGCAGTAATGTGTTTGGTAGATCCGGGACAGGAAGTCATCGTTCCTACACCTTACTGGGTATCTTATTCAGAAATGATCAAACTGGCAGAGGGTGAAACTGTTTTCATCAATGCAACTGTAGAGAACAACTTTAAGATCACTGCAGAACAACTGGAAGCAGCAATTACGCCGAATACGAAACTGTTCATGTTCTCTTCTCCATGTAATCCTACGGGGTCAGTTTACAGCTATGAAGAACTGGCCAGCCTTGCTGCAGTATTCGAAAAATATCCGCAGGTATATATTATTTCAGATGAAATTTATGAGCATATCAACTTCGTAGATAAACATGCTTCAATAGCTTCATTTGATTCGATTAAAGATCGTGTAATCATTATCAACGGTTTCTCTAAAGCTTATGCAATGACGGGCTGGCGAGTTGGTTACATGGCTTCAAATAAAGAAATTGCCAATGCATGTGATAAATTACAGGGACAGATTACATCTGGTACTTCTTCTATCTCACAACGTGCAGCATTAGCAGCTTATCAAAACGGACTGGAAACAGTTGTTGCGATGAAAGACGAGTTCAGAAAACGCAGAGATTTGTTCTACGGTTTGCTGAAAGAAATCCCTGGTATTAAGATTAATTTGCCTGATGGCGCCTTTTACTTCTTTCCGGAAGTTAAATCGTTTTTTGGTAAAAAGACAGCTGAAGGTGAAACGATCAGCAACGCTGAGGAGCTTTGTCTTTACTTATTGAATGATGCGAATGTTTCTACAGTAACTGGTGAAGCATTTGGGAATGAAGATTGTATCCGTCTTTCTTATGCAGCAGCTGAAGACCAATTGGTTAAAGCAGCGGAGAGAATTACAGCATCATTAGCTAAATTGAGTTAAGAGATTATACACTTTTTGGTCCCTGGTCTTTTGACCGGGGATTTTTTTTTAGATTTTCCTGGCTTCGCTTAAAAAAGGGTGATTACATGCAAAGCTGCCAGACGCGGAAATACGTCTGAAGGCTTTGCATGTAATCACCCTTTTTTTGAAAGATTATCCGGTAGCAGGACGCATTAATGAATACCACAGAAATCTGAAGGAGCTTATAATTGTCCCGGGAGATTTGATTGTGTATAGCTTCTTTTTGAAAGATTATCCATTTGCAGAACGCATAGGAAAACCCCTCGGTTGATGTTGATGGGAAATTTTTAAAAAAATATGGTGTGTTTATTTTAGCCCTTCAGAGGTAATTCCGCGTCTGGCAGGCTAAAATAAACACACCATATTTTTTAGATTTTCCTAAGACCGAATAGCCTCTACAGGATCCAGTCTTGATGCAGAATATGCAGGCCAGAATCCGGAAATTGTACCGATAATCACTGAAATCCCCACACCCAGTATAATATTACTCAGGTATAAAACTATTTTGACCTCCATTACATAGGTAAATATCAATGTTAGTCCATAAACCAGTAACAAACCTAATATGCCTCCCATTACACAGAGTGCGACTGCTTCAAACATAAACTGCAACAATATAAAGTAGTTTTTTGCTCCTAAGGATTTTTGAATACCAATAATATTTGTTCTTTCCTTTACGGACACAAACATGATGTTTGCAATCCCGAAACCGCCTACCAGGATAGAGAATCCTCCAATTACCCAGCCTGCGATCTTAACCATTTTGAACATCACATCCAGCTGGTTGGTAATGATTGTAGTTTTATTCATGGCAAAATCATCCTCAACACCCGGCCTGATACGGTGTATGGAACGCATCGCGCCCTGCAGTTCACTTTCAACCTCTTCCAAGGCAATATTCTCTTTACCTCTTACAGTAATTTGCGGACCATAGTTGCCATTCTGAACATCAAATAATCCTTTAGCATAGTTCAGTGGGATCAATAAATTATTGTCCTGAGACATGCCAAAGGTATCCTCCCCTTCTTTCTTAAAGACACCAACTACGGTCAGTCGCCTGCCCATTACTTTGATCTTTTTACCTACAGCAGGCTCTCCGTTAAATAATCCGTTGGCAATTTCTGCCCCAAGGATGACTACCGGAGCGCCGGACCTGCCTTCATTATCTGTGAAATATCTGCCTTCTTCATAATCAAGGGTCCATGTTTTATCATAATCCTGTGTAGCGGCATGCAAAGTGGCACCTTCTACAGAATTACTCCGGTATTTTACCGTTCTTCCGCTCGCAGCCACTTCATATGAAATTCCGTCAACATGGTCTAAACGCTCTTTTAATGCCTGATAATCACGCAAAGACGGATCAGGTCTGTTCTGGTATTTCCACCAGGGATAATCGCCGAATCCCCCCCATGGCCATTTCTGCACAAATAAAGTACTTGATCCGAGTTTATCTACACTTTCCTGCAGTTTATTTCTCAGCGTATCCACGCCAGAAAAGACGGCTATAATGGTGAAGATACCAATAGTAATGCCCAATAAAGAGAGCATGGTACGCAATTTATTCTGGCGGAGTGCATCAGCGGCGAACCTGAAGCTTTCCCCTATGAGTCTGATTATAATCATAATTGCAGTTTAGACCAAAAGTAGGTAAAAAGGTTACAGTAATATCGTGTATATTTTATCCGTTATTAGCTATATAAATAAATATACACTAATACACATTTTAATTCGTAAATTTGCACCCTTAATAATTTTTATCCAAAAACATGAAGTTATCTCAATTTAAGTTTAATCTGCCTGAATCATTAGTTGCCAATAATCCTTCAGAACAAAGGGACGAAGCCCGTTTAATGGTTCTGCATAAAGATAGTGGCAAAATTGAACATAAAATCTTTAAAGATGTATTAGAATATTTTGATGATCAGGATGTAATGATCTTGAATAACACTAAAGTTTTCCCGGCTCGTTTATACGGAAATAAAGAAAAAACAGGCGCAACAATTGAAGTATTTTTATTGCGTGAACTGAATAAAGAATTACGTTTATGGGATGTTCTGGTAGATCCGGCACGTAAAATCCGCGTAGGAAATAAACTTTATTTTGGTGATGACGATTTGCTGGTAGCTGAAGTTGTAGATAATACGACTTCACGTGGACGTACCATCCGTTTCCTATTTGACGGTACTGACGAAGAATTCAGAAAAAACATTGAGATTTTAGGCGAAACACCGCTACCCAAATATATTAAACGTAAAGCTACTGCACAGGATAAAGAGCGTTACCAGACGATCTTCGCTAAACATGAAGGTGCTGTCGCTGCTCCTACAGCAGGCATGCACTTTAGCCGTGAGTTGATGAAACGACTTGAATTAAAGGGTATCAACTTTGCTGAGGTTACGCTGCATGTTGGTTTGGGTACATTCAGATCTGTTGAAGTTGAAGATTTAACAAAACATAAAATGGACTCTGAGCAATTCATTATTGAAGAAAGTCAGGCCAATGTTGTAAACAAGGCATTAAACGAAAAAAGACGTATCTGTGCTGTTGGAACAACTTCTATGCGTGCAATTGAATCTGCTGTTTCTTCGGGAAGAATGCTGAAACCAGCAAACGACTGGACAAGTAAATTCATTTTCCCTCCATATGATTTCAGTATAGCAAATTCAATGATTACCAACTTCCACACGCCTGAATCTACTTTATTGATGATGGTAAGTGCTTTTGGTGGTTATGACTACGTAAGAAATGCTTATGAAGTAGCACTGAAAGAAAAATACAGGTTCTACAGTTATGGTGATGCAATGCTGATCATCTAATTTAAAATCACTGAATAGAAATAGGAGCATCTTTGTTGATCGCTCCTATTTTTTTTATCTGTAAAAAAAATAAAATGAGATATTATGCGATTGTAGTTGCCGGCGGAACAGGAAACAGAATGCAGAATACTGTTGCAAAACAGTTTTTATTAATCGAAAACCGTCCTGTTTTGATGCATACACTGGAAGCGTTCCATAAATGTGTACTAAATCCTGACATCATTTTAGTCATGAATATACACCAGCAAACGTACTGGAAAGAGTTATGTGACACCTATAATTTTAATATTCCGCATTTACTGATTGATGGCGGGAAGGAACGTTTCGATTCCGTAAAAAATGGACTGGACAGGATTGAAGGTGAAGGTATCGTGGCTATTCATGATGCAGTAAGACCGCTGGTTTCGGCCTCACTTATTCTCCGCACTTTTCAAATGGCAGCACAAAATGGTAATGCCGTTGCAGCTATACAACCGGTAGATTCAGTAAGAAGAAAGACAACCGCCAATGCAACGGAAGCGATAAACAGAGATGAACTTTTCCTTATCCAAACACCGCAGACCTTTCAGATCAGTCAGCTTAGAAAGGCTTATTTACAGGTATTTAGGAATGATTTCACTGATGATGCCTCAGTAGCGGAAAAAGCAGGTTTTAGTATAAACCTGGTAGAGGGAGAGAGAACTAATATCAAAATTACGTATCCTCAGGATCTGGAGCTGGCTTCCTTTCTGTTACGCAAAACAGGCTTCTGATCTGGTCAGAAGCCTGTTAAATATATTATAGCATGTAAATATATTAAGCTGCTCTATTGATAACTTTAAGGATAATAGCAATGATTGCGATTACAAGTAAGATGTGAATCAGTCCGCCTGCATTTGGACCAAACCCTTGAAAGAAAAAGCCAAATACCCATAATAAGATAAGTATTACTGCGACTAAATAAAGTAGATTTCCCATAGTTTTAATTTTTAAAATTTGATTTGTTAATTAAATAATTAAGGAGCGTAGACGACTCCTGACATTTCATAAACAATCATCGTTCCAAAAAAAAAGCTCCGTTAAACGGAGCTTAATATGATTCTTTTAATATTCGTCTTCATTAAAGAAGAAATCGTCTTTAGTTGGATAGTCCGGCCAAATCTCTTCAATCGTTTCGTATGGCTCACCATCATCTTCTAAAGCTTGTAGATTTTCGATCACCTCTACTGGTGCTCCTGATCTGATACCGTAATCAATCAGTTCGTCTTTTGTTGCAGGCCATGGAGCGTCCTCCAAATGCGATGCTAGTTCTAATGTCCAATACATATTCCTATACTATTTTTTGTTTCTTATTATTTTGCAAAAGTATATTAAAAAAGTTGACGAAAACAAACTTTTTTTTCCACGTTTTATATCCTTGGTATCCAGATGCTTTCAGGAGTTTGTGTATCAAAACCAAGCTTACGTCCAAGGACAAACAAATAATCGCTCAGTCGGTTCAGGTAAACGGTCACGTTTTCATCCACAAAACTCTCTGTTGCCAAATGCACAGTCAACCGCTCCGCTCTCCGGCAGATACATCTTGCCACATGGCACCAGGAAACAATTGTATTGCCACCAGGTAGCACAAAATGCTTAAGATCTGGTAAAATAGCATTCATATCATCCATTTCCTTTTCAAGCAAGGTAATGTCTGTAGCCAAAAGATCCGGAATTTTCATACGTGATTTTTCAGGATCTGCCGCCAAAGACGAACCAATGGTGAATAAACGGTCCTGAATTTCTTTTAGTATTATCTGATGATGTGTTGCAATATCCTGACACTGGATGAGTCCGATATATGAGTTCAACTCATCTACCGTACCATAACATTCAATCCTTAAATGGAATTTTGGGACTCTTGTCCCACCAATTAGTGAAGTCTCTCCCTTATCACCTGTTTTGGTATATATCTTCATTTAGTTCTTTCCTATAGCCTCAAAATCATCTCCACTGGCCTCCAGCTTGCTTAGACGCGGAGAAACAGTCTTAATATCAGTATTCAGGTAATCTTTCTCAATTAAACCGTCACGCATCCTGACAATCCTGTGTGCATGTTGAGCAATATCTTCCTCATGCGTTACCAGGATAATAGTGTTTCCTTTACTATGAATCTCCTCTAAGAGGCCCATTATTTCTATGGAAGTCTTTGTATCCAGATTACCCGTTGGCTCATCTGCGAGGATAATAGACGGATTATTGATCAATGCCCGCGCTACAGCCACACGCTGGCGCTGTCCGCCTGAAAGTTCATTTGGCTTGTGCGTCACCCGATTTCCTAATCCGACGTTTTCCAGGGCAGCCTGAGCACGTTCTTCACGTTCTTTTTTACTCGCTCCCGCATAGATCAATGGTAAAGCTACGTTGTCCAGCGAGGTAGAACGGGGCAACAGATTGAATGTCTGGAAAACGAAACCAATTTCTTTATTCCTCACTTCAGCAAGTGCATCATCGGTCATCTGACTTACATTGATGCCATTCAGCACATACTCACCTTTACTTGGGGTATCGAGACAACCCAGAATATTCATCAATGTAGATTTTCCGGATCCCGAGGGTCCCATTAAAGCAACAAATTCACCCTTAAAAATATCCAGCGAAACAGACTTTAATGCATGAATAACTTCAGTACCTATAACGTATTTACGGCCTATTTCTTTGATATTAATTAGCGCATTTTCCATTGTGTTGTTTTTTATCTTAGATTTCTGGTACCGGATATTGTTACAATCTTATTTTTCGAGGATTTTAGGAACAAAAAAGAAGTCTTCATTATGCAAAGCCGCATTCTTAAGCCCTTCTTCTACCGTAAGTTCCTGTTTCACCATATCCTCACGCCAAACGTTTACTTCCGGATTCATATAAACCAAAGGCTCCACATTTGTTGTATCCAGTTCATTAAGCTTTTCCATGAATGTAAGGATCTTACTCATATCAGACTGCAACTCTTCCACTTCAGCCTCTCTGATCTCGATCCTCGCCAGATCGGCTACTTTATATATCGTTTCTTTATCAATATTCATGACACTAACTTAGTTTTTATTAAATCAAATACCTGATCTTTCAGCAAATCTGCATCTGCAGCCGTCAGATCCGACGTAGGGATGGGCGTATGAATGTAAATATCGCAAATTCCTGGTCTTGTACCATACTTAGCACCATCATCCCACATTTTTTTCCAGGCATCAGTTACAGTAACTGCCACTAACGGTACTTTATTATCAATTGCAAGTCTGAATGGTCCGTTTTTAAATGGGGCAAGCAAAGGCGGGTACTGATCTTCATCTATTTTTCCCTCTGGAAATATAACCAGACTCATTCCTTTCTGCAAATTCTCTCCTGCACGCTTAAAGGCTCTGAAGGCAGACATCTTACTGTCTCTGTTCACCGGGATGTCTATCGTGCTAAAAAATATCTTCAGCACAGGATTCTTCAGCAATTCTTCCTTTCCCATATAATGAAAACGACCTTTTGCAATAAAGCAAAAAATCATAATGTCCAGATTGGAGGTATGGTTACCACAGATCACATAGGTCTGATTGCTGTCCAGTTCCTCTTCATAGGTAAACCGAAAGAATATGCCAATAAAAACACTGCAAAGCAGGCTGTTTGCAGTTCTTAAGTTATTCAGCAAACCATACCACTTCTCTTTTTTTGCCGCAACAAAATACAATGGATAAAAGAGAATGAAAAAAAGAAAAATAATGAAGAGCGCGTAATAGCGGTGAATTTGCCTTAAAATATTGACCATGGAATCCAAAACTACAAAAAAATGAAATAGAAATTAAATATCAGCTGATCAAATCGTATTTAGCTAGCAAACAGCTATTTTAAATATTAAAAGCAATTTTACGCACATTGAATAAGGGTTTTTTGTTAATTTCGGCCTCTTAAACTTCATTTGGTTTATAGACGTTAATAAGTAAAATGTGCAGCAGTGCGCACATGAATAGCAGAAAAGAAAATACAGGAAATGAAAGAAGTAGTAGTTAGTGGCATACGGCCGACAGGGAAGTTACATCTGGGCAATTATTTTGGTGCAGTGAGCAATTTTGTAAAGATGCAGCATGAATACAATTGTTATTTTTTTATAGCTGATTTACATTCATTAACTACACACCCTACGCCGGGCGACCTCCATGGATACGTAAAACATGTTTTAGTAGAATATCTTGCGTGTGGAATTGATCCCGAAGCAACTACCATCTATATACAATCGGACGTACCGGAAGTCACTGAATTATACCTTTACCTGAATATGAATGCTTATATGGGAGAGCTGGAAAGAAGCACTTCATTTAAGGATAAAGTAAGATCACAGCCTGATAATGTGAATGCCGGACTATTGACGTATCCTTCATTAATGGCAGCTGATATTCTTATTCATAAGGCCACAAAAGTGCCTGTGGGGAAAGATCAGGAACAGCACCTGGAAATGACACGTACCTTTGGTAACCGTTTCAACCGACTATATGACGCTGAATACTTTCCCGAAGCATTCGCATTCAACTACGCGGCCAACCTGGTAAAGGTACCCGGGCTGGATGGTAAAGGAAAAATGGGGAAATCTGAAGGTGATGCAAATTGTATTTACCTGGCAGACAGCCCTGAAATTATCCGTAAAAAAGTAGCGAAAGCAGTTTCTGACGGCGGACCAACAGAAGAAAATCAGCCTAAGCCGGAAGCAATACAGAATTTATTTGACCTGATGAAAATCGTTTCTTCGACAGATACACTGACACATTTTGATGAACTGTATAATAAATGTGCCATCCGTTATGGTGATTTCAAAAAGCAACTTGCGGAAGACATGATCATTTTCAACTCTCCTATCCGCGAGAAGATTGAAGAAATATCAAAAGATAACGACTACCTGCGTAAAGTAGCCAATCACGGTGCTGAAAAAGCAAGAGAAAGTGCCAGAAAGACAATAAAAGAAGTGAGAGAACTGATCGGTTTCAAACCCTTTTAGTCAGGCATAGACCAATAACCATTAAAATTACTATCTTAAGCTCATCAGACAGAATATATGCATATAGCAATAGTTGGAAATATAGGTGCAGGAAAAACTACTTTAACTAGTTTACTTGCAAAAAATTACGGATGGGAGGCCTTGTATGAGGCTGTAGACAATAACCCTTACCTTGAAGACTTTTACAGCGACATGAAACGCTGGAGTTTTAACCTTCAAATCTATTTCCTGAACAGCCGTTTTCAGCAAATTGTAGATATAGAAACGCACAAGAGAAACGTCATACAAGACCGTACAATCTATGAAGACGCACATATATTCGCAGAGAATCTACATGAAATGGGCTTAATGACCAGCAGAGATCACCAGAACTACAGAGATATTTTTGACAACATTACGTCTTTTATCAAACCTCCTGATCTATTGGTTTATCTTCGTGCATCTGTACCAACACTGGTCAACAATATCCAGCGCCGCGGCAGAGATTACGAAGCCAGCATCCGTCTTGACTATTTATCAAAACTGAACGAAAAATACGAAGCCTGGATTAAAGACTATTCCCTGGGAAAATTACTGATACTGGATAAAGACAAGTTGGACTTCACTAATAACCCGGAAGATCTTGGGGCAGTGATCCAGTCTATTGAAGCTGAAATACACGGACTTTTTTAATATGAAAACGCTTGGAATTATTCCCGCCCGGTATGCTTCGACAAGATTCCCCGGAAAACCACTGATAGATATCTATGGTAAAAGTATGATCCAAAGGGTTTATGAACAAGCGTGCAGCTCTCCGAGCCTGGACAGTGTAGTGATTGCTACAGACGATGAAAGGATTATTGAGGAGGTAAAAAGGTTTGGTGGAGAATTTGCGCTGACACGTACGGACCACCAGAGTGGTACAGACCGTTGTGCTGAAGTCGCCCGCCAGCGTCCGGGGTTTGACGTTGTGATCAATATTCAGGGTGACGAACCTTATATTGACCCTGTACAGATAGATCTCCTCAGCTCCTGCTTCAACGATCCATCAGTAAAACTGGCTACATTGATTAAAAAAATTGATACCCATGAGGAATTATTTAACCAGAATATTCCAAAAGTAGTTATCAATTCAAGACAGGAAGCAATCTATTTTAGTCGCCATACCATCCCTTATATCAGGAGAACTACCGAAGAAAACTGGCTGTCAGAACACCAGTTTTATAAACATATTGGCATTTACGGCTACACGACTGCAGTTTTACTCGAAATCACCAGGCTAAAACCATCTGCACTTGAACTTGCAGAGAGTCTGGAGCAATTAAGATGGGTAGAAAATGGTTATATCATTCAGACTAAAGTAACTGATATGGAGACAATTGCTATCGATACACCAGAGGATCTTGAAAAAATCATTAGGCTGAAGGGTATTTAATTGCCTATCTTAGGGGTTAAAACGCCCTGTGATGACAAAAATATTTATTGGACTTGCCTCAATTTCTTTATTCTTTTCAGCCTGCAATAATGATCAGGCATCAAAAATTATCACCTCAAAAGTAAAAACAGAACTCCGTTCTTTCACAGATACTTCTAAACTGGACACTTTTAAAATTGTGCTCAATGGTGATAAGCCTAAAAACATGGAATTGGTATTCACCATTACTCCGGCCGGGGCATCTCCTGTTTATACTAAAATACTGAAAGCTAAAGACCTGCTTGACAATTACAAGGAGACACTCGATTTAGCGAAAGAAAAAAAGCAATTTGAGTTTGTGCAACAGGAAATGGATCTGTTTTTTGAAGACGAGAACTTCCTCGAACCAGCCGTGACTGACACAGAACAACCTGATCAGAATACCCCGGACAAAAACTTCTTTGCTGAGCTAAAATTATCAGGCCTCAACGGATTCAAATACCGACTTGGAAAAGAGAGCAAAGTATATATTGCCTGGTCAAATACAGAAAAAAAGACGAAAGTTTATTACCAGTGTTGTCAGAAATAATCGTTCAATGGCTAAAGATAATAGCTAAAATTAGTCGACCTTAGTGTATGTATTACACTAATGATTATAAATAAATGTCATCTAAACGCTTATAAAAAAGAACGACTTTTCAAATAAAATAATCTAAAATTATTGTAACTATTCAGTTACACTTGTAATTATTTCGACTGATAATCAGATACTTAGCTTTTATTTCTAATATATTATACAGCAGGCATAATATATTTTAAAATTAATACTAGATTTACCTTAGTGTTACAGCAGAATGTTTTAGCACTAATCAACCAAACATATTCTAACCAAATATATTATAGAGAAAAAGGCCAGGTAATTCACCAGGTCTTTTTTTTTGTTCAAGCCCCGCTAAAAAACAACTAACAAACATCTGCATTAAAAATATCTTCATTTTTTATTGAGTACGACAATATTTCTGTAGCTTTGTATCCCGTACAAAAACAATAAAACAGTATCTAAAACTGCTTTTATTTCACAAACTCACAAACATGACTAAGTATATTTTTGTTACGGGCGGTGTTACTTCCTCTTTAGGGAAGGGCATCATCTCCGCTTCATTAGCCAAACTTTTACAAGCAAGAGGTTACCGTGTAACCATTCAGAAATTTGACCCTTACATTAACATTGACCCGGGAACTTTAAATCCATACGAACATGGTGAATGTTTTGTAACCGAAGATGGTGCAGAAACAGATCTGGACCTTGGTCACTACGAACGTTTCTTAAACGTACCTACTTCACAGGCTAACAATATCACTACTGGTCGTATTTATCAGAATGTAATCAACAAAGAGCGTCAGGGCGAATATCTTGGAAAAACGGTGCAGGTTGTTCCGCATATCACAGATGAGATCAAACGCAACATGCGTATCCTTGGTGAAACTGGAGAATTTGATATCGTTATTACTGAACTTGGCGGTACTGTAGGAGATATTGAATCTCTGCCCTTCATTGAAGCGGTAAGACAATTTAAATGGGAAGCAGGAGCTAATAATGCTATCGTTATCCATTTAACACTGGTTCCTTATCTTGCAGCAGCAGGAGAATTAAAAACAAAACCAACACAGCACTCTGTAAAAATGCTGCTTGAATATGGTATTCAGCCGGATATCCTGGTATGCCGTACCGAGCACCATATCAATATGGATATTCGTAAAAAAATCGCACTATTCTGTAATGTGAACGTAAATGCGGTTATCGAGTCTATGGATGCTTCTTCTATCTATTCTGTTCCTTTATTGATGATGAAAGAACAACTGGATAAAACAGTTTTAAGCAAACTTAAACTTCCACAGAAAAATGAGCCGGATATGGAAAGCTGGAAAGACTTCCTTGGCCGTTTAAAAAATCCTACAGCAGAAGTAAGAATCGGTTTGATTGGTAAATATGTTGAATTGCCTGATGCATACAAATCTATTATAGAATCATTTATCCACGCAGGTGCTAAAAACGAATGTAAGGTCAGAATAGAATACATACATTCTGAAGAAATTTATCCTGACAACGCGAAAGAGAAATTACAGCATTTAGATGGCGTACTTGTAGCACCCGGATTTGGAAGTCGTGGTATTGAAGGAAAAATTGACTCTATCCGTTATGTACGTGAAAATGAAGTGCCGTTTTTCGGTATCTGTCTGGGCATGCAATGTGCAGTAATCGAATTTGGCCGTAATGTGCTGGGTCTTGCAGCTGCAAATACGACAGAAATTGACCAGGAAACTGCTGATCCCGTTATTAATATGATGGAAGACCAGAAAACAGTTACCAATAAAGGCGGCACAATGCGTCTGGGATCTTATCCATGCGACGTGAAAAAAGGCACTAAAGCTTTTGCAGCTTACGGAAAGCCACATATCAATGAGCGTCACAGACACCGTTATGAGTTTAACAACGCGTACTTAAAACAATATGAAGAAGCAGGTATGATCGCTTCAGGTACTAATCCTGACAGCCATTTGGTTGAGATTATAGAGCTTAAAAATCACCCGTTTTTTGTTGGTGGACAATTTCATCCGGAATTAAAATCAACAGTTGCTAATCCTCACCCACTTTTTGTTAAATTTGTCGCCGCTGCGATGGAGTTTGCGAAAAAGAAAACAAATTAATACGCGTTTAAATAACAATAATGGATAGAAATACATTCACAGGACTGTTCCTGATCATGATCGTTTTGGCAGGTTCATTCTACTTTTTCAAGCCTAGTGAGGCTGAAATGAAGAAAGAACGCGAAAGGATTGCACTTGACTCTACAAATAAAGCTGCTGCAAATAAAGCGCCTGTTGCTTTAGCCCAGGATTCAGCTATCACTGCTCCGGCAGTAGACTCTGCGGCGTTAAAAGGCCCGTTTGGAACAAATATCTCGGGCACAGCGACTACAACTGTACTTGAAAACGAAGTTTTAAAGTTAAGCTTTACAAATAAAGGTGGTAAAATCTTGTCTGTTGAAGTTAAAGGAGAAAAAACTTACCTGGATAAACCAGTGGTGCTTTTCAATGGTGAGCAAAATAAATTTGGCCTGAACTTAAATATTGGCGGAAAGCTCATCAATACGAACGACCTGTATTTTACGGCGGTTAAATCGAATAATTCAATGGCGATGCGTGCAAATTACAGCGCAGATAAATACATTGAATTTGTTTACAGCCTGCAGCCTGCTTCGCATGATGTAGCATTTAACATCAATCTAAACGGCATGAACCAGATTATCCAGAACAACAGCATTTCGCTGAACTGGGAGACTGTTTTGTTACAACAAGAGAAATCACTTAAAAATGAACAACAATATTCTGCTCCATATTATAAATATGTAGAGAAAAATCCAGATCATTTAAGCGTTGCCAAAGACGAGAAAGAAGAATTAACTAAAGATAAGATCGAATGGGTTGCCTTCAAGCAACACTTTTTCTCTGCAGTACTGATTCCTACTGTACCTTTCGACAAAGCAAATCTGGAAGTAAAAATTCTGACCACTCCTGGTGAGGTTAAAGGTTATGCAGCTAATCTGGCTTTACCTTTCAACCAATTGGCTACACAGAATTATGCAATGAAATTCTATTTTGGTACCAACCAGTTCAAAGTTTTGAAAGCACAGGGACAAGAGCTGGAGAAACTGGTAGAAATGGGTTACTGGCCATTAAAATACATCAACAGATTTGTTGTACTACCGGTGTTTAACTTCCTGGAAGGTTTCGGATGGAATTATGGTCTGATTATCCTGGTATTAACTATCGCCTTAAAGCTTGTTTTATCGCCATTAACGTATAAATCATACATCTCAATGGCTAAAATGAGAATCCTGAAACCAGAAATGGACGAGATCAAAGCTAAAGTAGGTGAAGATAATGCAACGTTATTACAACAGGAATATCTGAAATTATATAAACAGGTAGGTGTAAACCCTTTAGGCGGATGTTTACCTATGTTACTGCAGTTGCCGATCGTAATGGCTTTCTTCTTCTTCTTCCCGAATTTATTCGAGCTGAGAGGTCAGAGCTTTTTATGGATGCATGACCTTTCTACTTATGATGATTTTGTGAAATTTGGATTTACAATTCCTTTTATTGGCGACCATTTAAGTTTAATGTGTATCCTGATGACCATCTCCACGTTGATTTATACTTATTTCAATAACCAGGTTTCAGGAGCTACCGGCCAGATGAAATATATCGGCTATATCATGCCGATCATTTTCTTAGGTGTACTGAACAGCTACCCTGCAGGATTAAACTATTACTATTTCTTAGCTAATATGATGACATTCGGTCAGCAATTCCTGATCAAATCAATGGTTAACGATGAGAAAATTCATAACATCCTTAAAGAAAACAAGAAAAAACCAGAGGAGTTAAAGAAAAAGAATAAATTCCAGACACGTTTAGACGACTATATGCGCCAGCAGCAACAAGTTAAAACGCAGGAAAAGAAAAATAACAAATAAGTATTGTTTATAGCAGAAAAGCCCGCCTCCCAATAAGGGGCGGGCTTTTCTGTTTCGCTAAATCTATTAATTCCCCCTGTAGTTGTGTAAAATTTGATATACATACATGGATTATTCATAAAAAATTGCAATTTTTAGAGTTGACGAATACAACATTTAAAATTCAACCTTAAAATGCACAAAAAACTTACGCTACTATTTTTATTTTTTGCTTCGGTTACATTTGCCCAAAAAAAACCGCTTGACCATAAAGTTTATGATACCTGGGAAAGTGTAGGTGTAAAACAGTTATCAGGAAACGGACAATGGGCAGCATATTCTATCCTGCAACAGGAAGGAGATGCGAATCTTTATCTTCAAAATCTCAGCAGCAATGCTAAACTAAATATACACAGAGCAGGAATGCTGCAGTTTAGCGGAGATTCAAAATACGCCGCTTTCCAGATTAAACCTCAATACAGCGTTATACGCCAGGAAAAGATCAAAAAGAAAAAGCCTGAAGAACTATCAAAAGACTCGCTGGGATTTATCAATTTATCCACTTCGGCAATTACAAAAATAGCACGTGTAAAATCTTTCAGAATTCCCGAAAATGAAGGAGACTACCTAGCTTACCATAAAGAAGCACCGATAGACACAGCTAAAAAAGCCAAATCTGACGCGGCTGAGCAGAAAAAAGATAGCGAAGACTTCCTGTTTGCAGATGAAGAGCCGGGTAAGGATAAAAAAGAAGGTTCAGATCTGGTACTGAGAAATCTGATCACCGGCGTAGAAAGAACATTTAAATACGTGAACGATTACAGTTTCAGCAAAAATGGAAAACAACTGGTATTCAGTACTACCGCATCGAAAAGAGATAAAACTGCCAAACCGGGAGTCTTCATTTTAAATACCGAAAAAGGAACTTTAAAAACACTGGTTAACGTCAAGGGTAATTACAAGGGGTTTGTATTTGATGAAGATGGGGAACAGGTAGCATTTTTAGGAGAGACCACACCTGAAAAACAAGAGATCAAAGATTATAGCATATATTATAATTCACTCACATTAGATACTGCACAGGCTTTAGTGGATGGAGAAATTGATGGTATGCCTGCAAAATGGGCAGTGAGCGGCGATGGTAAGCTCAGTTTCAGTAAAGATGGCAATAAACTTTTCTTCGGTATTGCTCCTGTTAAGATAGCTAAAGACACTACCCTGGTAGACTTTGAAAATGCAAAACTTGATATCTGGGGATATAAGGATGATTATTTACAGCCTATGCAATTGAAAAATGCCGAAAAAGAATTAAAGAGAAGCTACCTGGCAGTGATTGAAATTTTTAGCAGCGATCCTAAAATCGTTCCTTTGGCCGATCTTAAATTACCCGAAACAACTATTGTAAAAGAAGGTGATGCCGGCTTTGTGATTTCTTCTACCGACTACGGCAACAGGCTGCAAGCACAATGGAGCGGTGGAACTATCCGCGATTATTATACAGTAGATATTAAAACAGGTGCAAAGAAAAAAATACTTTCTGGTTTATCAGGTTATGCATTCCCCTCTCCTAATGGAGGTTACCTGCTTTATTTTGATAAAAAGACAGGTATCTGGTCATCTTATGGTATGGCTACAGGAAAAATCGCAGCACTAAATACCAACAGCCCTATTAAATTTGCTGATGAAGACAATGACGTGCCGGACGAACCATCACCTTATGGTGTAGCCGGATGGACAGATGAGGACAAACAGGTGCTGATTTATGACAAATATGATATCTGGAGCTTTTCACCAGATGGAAAAGGTGCAGCAAAAAATGTAACGAACGGATTCGGCCGACAAAATAACCTTACATTCCGGTATGCACAAGTAGATCCTGAGGCACGTTTCATCACCAAAAAAGATGACATCTGGTTGGAAACATTTAATAACCTGACTAAAGAAAATGGATTCTACCGCACAAATGCAGGAAGCAGTAAAAATCCTGACCTGATCGTAATTGCTAAATTCAAGTATTCGGCATTAATAAAAGCGAAAGCTGCAGAACGTTATATATATGACAAAGGAAATTATACTACTTCACCAAATGTCTATGTATCTGCAGATTTAAAATCAGAAACAAAACTCAGCAATACCAACCCGCAACAACAAAACTATAACTGGGGAACTGCAGAACTGGTAAAATGGACAACCCCTAAAGGTTACAAAGCAGAGGGTATTCTCTACAAACCAGAAAACTTTGATCCTGCTAAAAAATATCCGATGATTGCTTACTTTTACGAGAAACTTTCAGACGGCTTGTACAATTACAATGCACCTGCGCCAACCCCGTCAAGATTAAACATATCTTATTTTGTAAGTAATGGCTATCTTGTCTTTGCTCCCGATATTAGTTATGAAACTGGTCATCCCGGCAAATCAGCAGAAGAATTTATTAATTCAGGTGTTGAATCATTAAAGAAAAACAGCTGGGTAGATGGCACCAAAATCGGCATACAGGGACAGAGCTGGGGCGGTTACCAGGTAGCACACCTGATTACAGCAACCAATATGTACGCTGCCGCATGGGCGGGTGCACCAGTAGTAAATATGACTTCTGCCTATGGAGGTATCCGTTGGGAGTCTGGAATGAACAGACAATTTCAGTATGAAAAAACACAAAGCAGAATCGGTGCAACGCTATGGGAAAAGCCAGAGCTGTATATAGAAAATTCCCCGTTATTTTCCTTACCAAAAGTAACTACGCCTGTCGTGATTATGTCTAACGACGCAGACGGAGCAGTGCCATGGTATCAGGGGATAGAAATGTTTACTGGTCTGAAAAGATTAGGCAAACCTGTATGGTTATTAAATTATAACAACGAGGCACATAACCTCGTTCAGCGCCAGAACAGAAAAGACATACAGATTCGTGAACAACAATTTTTTGATTACTACCTGAAAGGTGCAAAAGCACCGGTATGGATGGTAGGAGGAATTCCTGCAACAGACAAGGGAAGAACCTGGGGTTTTGAACTGACAAATCAGAAGCCATAATTTAATTTAATTTGACAGAAAAGCCGCCTGCTCAGGCGGCTTTTCTGTTTATGCCGTTTTTTATCTACTTTCATGGCTTCAAATTAAAACATCTAAATGGCATTAAATTATCTCTGGATTGCTTTTTTCATTATCGCTTTTATAGTGGCCCTTATCAGACTTATATTTTTTGGTGATACCGAAATTTTTAAACTCATCGTAGATGGTACCTTCGACTCTGCAAAATTAGCAGTAATGGATATTGCACTGCCGCTGATAGGTATTATGACGCTTTGGTTAGGCATCATGAATATCGGTGAAAAAGCAGGAGCCATCAACTTTCTATCGCGCATTATCGGACCGTTCTTTCACCGTATTTTTCCTGAGGTTCCAAAAAACCATCCTGCAACGGGACATATGGTGATGAATTTTTCTGCGAATCTTTTAGGACTTGATAACGCGGCAACACCATTCGGACTAAAAGCCATGCAAAGTCTCCAGGAAATAAATCCCGATAAGGAAACGGCCAGCAATGCGCAAATCATGTTTTTAGTATTGCATACCTCAGGTCTGACATTGATCCCGTTGAGTATCATGGCACAGCGTTCCATCCTTGGAGCGGGCGATCCTTCGGATATTTTCATTCCCTGTATGATAGCCACCTATGTAGCTACATTGGTCGGGCTTATCGCGGTAGCCATTAAACAACGTATCAATCTCTTTAATACTGTTGTAATTGCCTGGTTAGGTGGCATCACCCTTTTTATTGCCGGCATGATTTACTATTTCACCAATTATCTCAATAAAGAGCAAATCGAAATCGTATCTAAAGTATCATCAAATTTTATCCTGTTTTTTATCATTATCGCTTTTATTCTGGGTGCGATCCGTAAAAAAGTCAACGTGTACGATGCCTTCATCGAAGGTGCAAAAGGGGGATTTACAACCTGTATTACTATTATTCCCTATTTGGTAGGAATGATCGTTGCTATTGGCGTGCTCCGTAACTCTGGTGTATTGGGATATATTGTTGATGGTTTTAGCTGGTGTTTTGTACAAATAGGCGTGAATACTGACTTCACCCCTGCCCTGCCAACTGCACTGATAAAACCACTGAGTGGTAGTGGTGCAAAAGCAATGATGGTGGATACAATGAAAACATACGGTCCCGACTCGTTTGTTGGTCGCCTTGCCTGTATTTTCAACGGTTCAGCAGATACTACTTTTTACATTGTAGCGCTGTATTTCGGTTCCGTTGGTATCAAACGCACCCGCTACGCGATTCCTTTTGGTCTGATAGCAGACCTGGCGGGGATTATAGCAGCCGTATTCGTAGCCTACCTGTTTTTCCATTAAATTCATAATGGCTGCATTAAACTTGATGCTGTAAAATAAAACAGCCCCTTCTGGTTCACAAAAGGGGCTGTAAATTCCAATCCGAACCGCTAAGTTGTAGCTACTTCATTCGTATTCACATTCAGATAGCTGATTATTTTCTCCAGAACACCCGGTTCTATATTAGTGTATTTTGAAGACTTCCAAGTGGATGTCGGCTGATCAAGCCAGACACAAAATGAATGATAACCATCCATTACCACTGCATAAGTTTCGTGAAAATCATCATGGATCCTCATACAAAACCCTTTGACAGGTTTGCCCTGTACATCAAACTGAAAGTTGAGATAATTACTTAACATATTCATACCTGGTTAGTTACCTAAGATAACAAATCTAGGATTAAAAAGTTTATTGAATTTTAAATTGACAACACCAGTTTGTTAAGTTTTCAGCGCGGAGCTCAGCCAATGTTAAGCATATTGGAGTAACCCTTCGCAATTAACCTTCCCTTAGCAGGCAAAAACACCTCACATTGCAAGTTAATAACCGTCTTTCCTCTTTTAACGATTGATGTCTCTGCCACGATCAGATCGCCCTCCTTTGCAGTCGCGAAATAATCGATTACATTATTCACTGTAGTGAAACGGTCAGCCAGACCCAGCGAATAGACCGTAGCACCGATAATATCGTCAATTAATCCGGCAGTAACTCCTCCGTGTAATGTACCCATCGGATTAGTCATTTCTTTTCTGATGACATAACTGAACTTCAATGCTCCTGCTTCTGCACTGATGACAACAGGTTTTAACCAGTTCATATAGGGAGAAGGTGACCCGTACATCTCTTTTCCTGTCAGTGACTTCAAAAAATTCAAACGTTTATCTGATTCAGATTGTTCCATATACAGCAATATATAATTGTAAATTTATAAAAACAAAATACCAAATGGCAGAAAACAAAGTTACTGCAATCACAGAATTAGACAGATCACACTACCGTACTAAAGTTTATGCAGGCGGACATTTTATTTATTCGGATGAGCCGGCAGATCTTGGCGGCACTGATGAGGGAATGACCCCGGCGGCATTACTTTTAGCGAGCCTGGGCAGCTGTACCGCAATTACCATCAGAATGTATGCAGACAGGAAAGAAATGGCTTTAGAAGCTATTAAAATTCATCTATCAATTGATAATAAAGAAGAAGAACTTAGTAAGGATACGAATATATCACGCCAGATAGACTTTATTGGTGATTTAACAGCCGCAGAACGTGAAAGGTTATTACAAATAGCAGACAAGTGCCCTATTCATAAAATTTTATCTAATCCCATTAGCATCACCTCCGTTATGTCATAACCGATATAAATTTAGTACGGTATATACTGTAATTAGTACAGTGATTTAAGCGGCAAGCTGCGCTTTAACCATACTAATCAAATGATCAATATCAAACGGTTTGGCCAGAAAATCATTAGGAGAGCCTGGAGATAATAAAGATTTATCTAAATTATGACTGGCGGAAATCATGACCACGGGGATATTTTTAAAAGTTGAATGTGACTTCAATGCTTTACAGATATCCCTTCCGTCCAGTCCACCCAGCATTACGTCCAGTAAGATCAGATCAGGTTTGTTCTCATCGATTACCTCAAACACCTTTCTTCCGTCTATTAACGTGGTAACTTCGTAACCCTCGTCCTCTAATATGATTTTGATAACATCCAAGATATCGCTATCATCATCCACTGCCAGTATTTTCTTAAACATTATTTCCCCTTCATTTCAAAAAGCTTTATGCGATTAGCATGCCATACATAAAAATTATTATAATCAGTATTTATTACTAAAATAATTAGCACTTTTGTAGTCTTATCTGAATCGATCATGTTATATGCTGTAGTAGATATTGAAACAACCGGAGGTCAGCCCTCAGGTAATGGCATCACCGAGATTTCCATCCTGGTTCATGATGGGCTAAAAGTTATAGACGAATATGAAACATTAATCAATCCTGATCAGCACATTCCTGATTATATACAGGTGTTAACAGGTATAAGCAATGAGATGGTGGAAAATGCACCGCTCTTTTCTGAAGTGGCTTCCAGAATATACGATATGCTGCATAATAAAATATTTGTAGCGCACAATGTGAATTTCGACTTTTCTTTCCTTAAACATCAGCTTGCGCAATCCGGCTACCAGCTGCAAAGTAAAAAGCTATGTACCGTGAGAATGAGCAGGAAACTGTTACCGGGGCATGCTTCATATAGTCTGGGTAAACTATGCAGCGCATTGAAAATTAATTTAAATAACAGGCACCGGGCCGGAGGAGATGCTGCAGCCACAGCAATTCTTTTAACCATGTTGCTCGAAAAGGATACTGAAGGAGTTATTCATCAGTCGCTTCACAAAGCTTCCAAAGAACAGGTTTTACCACCTAATCTTTCAAAATCACAAATAGATGCATTGCCATCTGCTCCCGGAGTATATTATTTTAAAGATCAGAAAGGGACGATCATCTATATCGGCAAGGCAATAGATATCAAAAAAAGGGTTTGCTCCCACTTTGCCGGCACCAAAATAAATAAACAACGTCAGGATTTCATGAGAAATGTTTACCAGATAGATTTTACTATTTGCGGGACAGAACTGATGGCACTGATTCTTGAAGCTACAGAGATCCAAAAATACTGGCCGGAGAATAACCGTGCATTGAAGAAGTTTGAACAGAAATATGCGATGTACGCTTTCGAAGATCAGAAAGGATATATCCGGATAGGTATTGATAAGTACAAGAAAAACAGCAACGCACTCTATGCTTTCAATAGTTTATTATCGGCACATAGTATGTTGCGCGGTCTGATCTCAGAACACACCTTATGTGAAAAATTATGTTTTATTCAGAAGGACAGGTCTGCCTGTACCGCTTATGAAACAGAAAACTGCCACGGTGCTTGTCTCGGTTTGGAGCATCCATACAGTTATAACCTCCGGGTTAAAGCAGCAATTGCTCATTTAAAGTCGGCATTACCCTCTTTTGCACTGATAGATTCCGGCAGAAATGAAGAAGAACAGAGCTGTTTATGGGTCGAAGAAGGAAAATTTCATGGAATGGGATATATTTCTTTTCATACAGATGTATCCGATCTCGAAACTTTAAAGTCTTGCATAGTGCCTTATCCATCAAATGATTATATCCTGAATATGATCCTTGGATATGCAGAAACACATCCCGATAAGAGGCTGGAGTTCCCAAAAACAGCATAATTCTTAAAAATAATTCAAAATAGATTTGCTGATATTGTATAGAAATTCTATCTTTGGCGCTCCTGAAAGGGAATACGCATCCATAGCTCAGCTGGATAGAGCAACGGTTTTCTAAACCGTAGGTCATAGGTTCGAATCCTATTGGGTGTACAAAGTAAAAACGGCCTCTAAAATATTTAGAGGCCGTTTTTATTGATAATCATTTGATTATAGTTCCGTTCACATCCGTGGTCAGCACCTCAGTCATATAATCAAAAAAAGGGCGCATATTCTTGAATACCTGATTCGCGTCCTCCACAAAGGAAGCAGCTAAGACTTCTTCATCAGTAAAACTTTTGAATAGCAAAAACTGTTTATATCTCAGCAGATCTATTGCTTCATCATCTGGAGAAAAACCTTTAGGCGTGGTTTTTAATTGTTCGCCTTTTATTTTTCCAAAAGTTTCCACGAATGACTTATCTGCTAAAATTTTTCTCAATGGTGCAGGGTCAGCACTGAATTCGTTACGCAGCCGTTTTAGGTCTTCCGCAGAAGGCCCCTGAAAGCCACCACCAATGAAGCTGTTGCCAGGTTCAATATGATAGTAATATCCACCCCTGCGTTGTTTTGTCGCTCGTGTAAAATTTCCGCCCCAATTATTTTTGTAAGGAATCTTTACCTTAGAAAAGCGCGTGTCTTTATAGATACGGTGCAAACTCTTTTTTCCGGAAGGAGTCTCAATAACATCATGTTTATTTAATTCCGTCAGTAATCTTTCAGCAAGATGCTCCATGAGTTCTTTTTGTAACAGATACTCCTCTTTATGTGCGTTAAACCACTCGCGTTCGTTATTCTCCTGCAATGATTTCAGAAATTCAAGGCTTGACGCGGGAAGAGCTGATTGTAATTTCGACATCGCTGAAGAATTAAACCTATTCATAATAACAGATATAAGCAACATCCGAATCGCATTTCACGTCAAAGGTAACTCCGGAGGCGATATCAAATTCTTCAGATTGCTCATATATTTTGTAACCACTGTCATTTAATTTCACCTCCAGCCTACCGGCAATGATGATCATCTTTTCAGCTGAAGACGTCGAAAATGTATAACTCCCCGCTTTCATCACACCTACTGTAGCCTTACCTTTGTCTGTATGCAAGCCCAGGCTCTGAACCTGACCATCGAAGTAGGTATTATGCGTTATTGACTCATTTGTTATCGAAGAACTCTGCTGATTACTCATATTTTTATTTTAGTTGAATTGGGATTCAGTCGTTTCCTGTCCTAAATTATAAAAAAGAATAAATCGTTTTTAGTTAAGCTCGTTTAAACTGCAGTTCAGAATATTATATTTACATTCATATGTCGTATTCAGAAACAAAACCACATCCTGAACTATCACCATACATCGATGCTTATTGGATAGCGGAAGGCGGGGGAAATTTTGTTCATCAGGAAAGTATCTTACCTGATGGATGTGTAGATATTATTCTGAATTTAAAAGCAGATTGCCGGTTAGAGGACGGTTCCGTTTTTATGGAAAGTGAAACAGCATACCTTATTGGTACAATGACCCGTTCCGGCAGTAGCAGTATCGGACCTGACAATAAGTTATTAGGCATACGCTTTAAACCAGCTTCATTTTCCATTTTTTATCAATTTTCCTCGCTACATGAATTCACAGATCGAAGCATAGCATTTGAGAAAGGTCTGGCACCTGATATACACCAGGTGATGAAGTATGGCGACAAGTATCTCAATCACTTTTTTCTAAGCAAACTATCTCCCTCCTGTCATATGCTTATGCCTGTGATAGCTGATATACAACTGAACAAAGGGCAAACCAGGATCGCTGATATTGCAAAACGGCATTTCACGACAGTTAAACAATTGGAAAGGCATTTCAAATTTCATATAGGTACCAGTCCTAAAGAGTTTGTTAACCTGACCCGTTATCAGTTTGCTTTCGAAAAAATCAGGAACAACACTACGAATTCAACTTTGCTGCAGATTGCGTTGGAACATGGCTATTATGATCATGCTCATCTTACCAATGAAATAAAGAAGTATACCGGTGTAACGCCCTCCTCTTTATAGAAACAGATGGAATTATTATTTTGTCGCATTTTTACAAATAGACATCACACCTAACAGGATACATTTGTTAAAAATAAATTCATCTAATAAACAATGAAAATGGTAAAATTCAATTACACTATCCTTTACGTGCGGGATGTGACCAGATCAATTACTTTTTATGAACAGGCATTTGGTTTCATCCGTAAATTCATTACTCCGGAAAACAATTATGGAGAATTGACTAGCGGCGATACGACCATATCCTTCGCCTCCATAACATTAGCGAAGAGCAATTTATCCGCTGGATTTGTTGAAAGTAAGCCTGAAGCCAAACCATTTGGCATAGAATTAGGCTTTACTACTGACGATGTACAACTCACTTTTGACAATGCAATCACAGCTGGTGCAATTCCAGTGGAAGAACTAAAAATAAAACCATGGGGACAATCCGTAGCCTACGTAAAAGATCTGGACGGATTTTTAATCGAAATCTGTACACCAATGAATTAGTTGTCAGACAAATACAACAAACCATATCTGCATACACCATTTTCAAAGAAATCTCCTGTATAAATCAATTATTGCCTTAACTTTGCACCCCCGCAGGACGAGGCAATAAATAATTGATACATAATATTCCCCTTTTACAATGAGTAAGTTTCTATATGGTATTGACTTTGGAACAACCAATTCAGCACTATCCATTTATGACGAAGACAAAAAAGAGATCATAAACACGATCAAGGTTCCTTCTCTTTTATATTTCCTGAAAGAACAAAGTGCTGCCTCGGAAGAATTGAATTATGTTGTAGGTGAACATGCGATCACTTCTTATCTGGAAGATGGTATGAAAGGCCGCTTTATTAAATCAATCAAGCAGATTCTATCCAGATCCAGTTTTATTGAGACAAAGATCCACCACAAAAGATATAATGCTTCAGATCTTGTTGCGCTGATCTTAAAAGATCTGAAAGCCAAAGCTGACGAGATAGTCGGCTATGATTGCAAAAAAGCTATTATCGGGCGACCTGTATTTTTTGATGACGATAGCACTGCAAAGGATACACTGGCCCAAACAAGATTAAGCAAAGCTGCTGCGCTTGCCGGATTTACAGATGTACGGTTTCAGTTTGAGCCCATCGGTGCCGCATTTGCTTATGAAAAAACGATTACCAAAAAAGAAAAAGTACTGGTGGCCGATCTTGGAGGTGGAACCACAGATTTCACTTATTTAATTCTGGACCCGGCGAAGTCGGGAAATAAAAACAGGAAAGAAGACATGATCGCCTCGGGTGGTATCTATATCGGTGGTGACAGTTTTGATTCTGCTTTTATGTGGGATCAGGGTACTCCTCATTTTGGTAAAAACACTAAATATGAAGCTACTCCGGGCAAAGTGCTGACTGTGCCCATATCTCTTTTTGCTAATATCTGCTCCTGGGACCAGATGAACTTTTTCAATGGTCTTCGTATCAAAAAAGATATGGAAAACTATTATCATTATTCAAAAAGAGACCGGAAATTCAAAAACCTGATCACGTTGATTGACAATAACCTTGGATACTCTGTATTTCAGGCAATTGAAAAAACAAAAATAGAATTATCCGAACAGGAAATTTCACAATTTGCCTATTCCAATATGGAAATAGAAATTGACGAACAGATTTCCCTTTCTCAATACAATACGATCATTCAAAAAGACATCAATAAAATAAGCGTTTATCTGGATGAGTTCATGGCCAAAAATGAGATCAAGCCCGAGGAAATCGACAGTTTGTTCCTCACCGGCGGATCTTCATTGGTAAGTGGCGTACAGAACCTGTTTAAAACAAAATTCCCTCATATATCCGTTACCTCAGGGGACAACTTTACCAGTGTAGCAAAAGGACTTGCCTATAGCGGTTACCTGTTTGAAGATTAACCTGTAGCAGCACCAATAAAAAAAGGTTACCGGCGATGCCGGTAACCTTTTTTGCTAACAATTATTACTACAATGATTACAATACAATACTATCAATAGCTTTGTCTAAAGCAGCTCCCTGCAGATCCGCTACTGCAAATCCTTCAGCTCTTACTATAGTTACATCAGTAATACCTATAAAACCTAACATCGTTTTGATATAAGGAACTACAAAATCATAAGCCACGGCATCACCAGAACTATATACACCACCTGTAGCTACTGCTACATATGCTTTTTTACCAGTGACCAAACCTTCAGGACCATTAGCAGTGTATTTAAAAGTAATGCCTGCACGTGCAATATGGTCAAACCATGATTTCAAAACAGATGAGATACCGAAATTATACATCGGAGCACCAATTACCAAAACGTCTGCATCCATAATTTCCTGAATAGCTTCGTTAGAATGACGGATGGCTGCTTTGTTAGCATCAGTATGTTGCTCTACCGGTGTAAAAAATGCATTCAAATGCGCTTCTTCCAAATGGGGAAAAGGCTGCGTAGCCAAATTATGGGTCTTAACGGCAGCTCCCGGATCCTGTTCCTTTAATCTTTCTATAATCGCATTCGCTAATTTGATGCTGTTAGACGCTTCGCCCCTCGGGCTTGAAATGATGTTTAATATCTTTGACATGATTATATTTTATATGATAATTTCTTCTTTGATGTTGTAAAAGTAGAGATAACAAAATGAACGGCTCTTGATCTGTGATAAGAAATGATCAGCCACACAAAAAGTAATTCGCCCTGTTATTAAAGAATATATTTAGATTTAACAATCACCAACGGATTAAATGGCATCACCGACAAAAAAAGACTGGCGCTTCGCTTTACATGAAGTGATATATGAATCGAATACCCCTGCAGGAAAAGCATTTGACGTAGCCCTCCTCTTTGCTATTTTTACCAGCATCATCATCGTCATGCTGGATAGTGTACAAAGTCTTCACAAACAGTACGGAGGACTGTTTTACACGATTGAATGGATATTTTCGGCACTGTTTACTTTAGAATATATATTGAGACTGATCAGTATAAGGCGACCAGCCAAATATGTATTTAGCTTCCTGGGAATCATAGACCTGATCGCCCTCATCCCAACCTATCTCAGCATCTTTTTTATAGGTGCACAGTCTCTATTAGTGTTCCGGGCCCTGCGACTCCTCCGCGTATTCCGCATCTTCAAATTGGGTCATTTTTTAACAGAGATCAACTTTCTTACTGTTGCAATCAAAGGAAGTATCAGAAAGATCAGTATTTTCCTGATGACGGTATTTATGCTTGCGGTAATTTTAGGTTCCATTATGTACCTTGTAGAGCAACGCGAAAATGGTTTTTCCAATATTCCGGAAAGTATTTACTGGGCCATCGTAACAATCACTACGGTAGGTTATGGAGATATTTCACCCGTTACACCAATCGGAAAGATGCTTGCTGCACTGGTAATGCTGATTGGTTATGCCATCATAGCCGTTCCAACGGGTATCATCACACATGATCTGGCCATCGCTGCCCGGAAGAAGAAAGAAGTACTGGAGTCCTGCCCCGCCTGCAGCCGGGAAGGCCACGATGCCGACGCTGCTTTTTGTAAGTACTGCGGTTCTTCCTTATTCTCCTGACAACAAAACCAAAGACAAGTGAATATCTCGTTGGCGGACTATAATTTATCCAGTTTAAAATAACCCAGATGTATTTCGTCTTCCGGCAATGCGGAAGATGGCGTAATCTCGATGCTATAAAGTTCTTTTTGCGACTCATCCAGGATCTCTTCAATCCTGTAAATATCATCTACATCAATTCCGTACTTTTCATCAATATGAGAATTGGCTCCTTTAATAGAATTCGTTTTAAAAAAGACTGTTTTTTTCGAACTCTGCACTGCCTGTGCCCTGTCATCCTGAACAGTTAAAATTACATAGTGCTGTTCCTCTAATTTGTTGGCCTGATAACCTCCCAGGTTAATGAAAAACAATTTTTTGGCCACAGGGATAAATTCCCTAGTTGAGTCGGCATCAATTGTGAGGTCGGCATCATCTGTTACGCCAGCTGCCCCATTAGATTTCAATACTACCCTGATCTCATAATCATCAACCCTGTTCACTTCCCGCCACCCGTCAATATGGATACTATTTCCTGCTTCAGGCCAGAATGCTTTAATCTGTGGAACCAGCTCTTTCAATGAATTGGCAATGCCAAAGAAATAGTCATGTTGTTCTACATTTCTTTTGGGGGCTTTTGAGCCCAGTAATAACATAAAAAGTTTAGGCATCTGTACTGTCTGTGGTAATTGGTTCATATAATTCGATACTTTTAATAATAGCAGCAGACGCTGCCTCGCAAAAATCCAGTCCAGAATAATCGGGGTTGTATCCTCCGATATAAGGTACTGCCATAATGTAAATACGCTCGTTCAAAGCATCATACTCATCAATAGCCTGAAAGCTGTCGTTAATGGTTATTCCCGGCACCCTCAGAAAGTAATTGCCGCTGTTGTCCATTTCAACATTTTTGTCGCCATTTGCCAGTGCTTTCAATCCCGCAGCTACATCTTTAAACTGTAATCGCGCCGGACTGATGGTCTTCCCGGAAAGTAAACCTTTATAGGGAAAATCTTCATAACTCAGGTGAGGCTGCCCAACACAATCTACATAGGTGGTAAAATGAACTGCCTTTTTTTCATCAGTCTCATCAGTATAGTGATAAACTACTCCACCCTCAGCATCCGGTTCTGTATAACTATCCTCCCCTACAGGAATAATTTCCAGTACCCCGGCATCATGCAGTGCAAGCATTTCTTCTACAGAACTTTGCGGTACAAAAGCGATAACGATAGAAATTAACGGCATTAAAACCTTCTGTAACCGTTGCATGTCTTCAGCCGAAAAATATTTTGCCGGATAATTCATTGCAAAGCTCAGTACCGCCAGCATCTCTTTCCAGTAAACGGATTCCCTGCGTTTGATAGACTGCTCTGCCTCTGTATATTCCGCCTTGAACAAGGTAAAGGGTTCCAGATGCTCACGTAAGTCCATCATCATCGCTACAAATGCTTCCAGATCCATATCTTTCACCTTTGCATAAAATTCAGGATCCTTATCCGGGAACAGGTCCTTAAAGTTTTTCTCAAATACAAAATCAAGTGAGAGAAAACCATTATTTTCTGCCCTGTTCCTGTTAACCACTTCGTGACTTAATACGGCATCTTTCAGCAAATGCGGATCTTCCAGGTGGAACCTGATGGCCGGTAATAATCCGCTTCTGGAATGCATCATCAGTTTGAAATTTTCACTGTCTGCTGCCAGTTGATATAAAGGCTTACCCTGGCTGCCTATGCTGAAAGTCCCATTGTGTCTGGCCAGCGTTCTGATTGCATCTATAGCAGTCAGAGATGAGCCTTTAATTGCCACCGGGTGATTGATTTTGATCGCTAATTTAGCAGGTGGATAAGGTGAATCAAAATATCCAGGCACAGTTCCCTCATGCCTGCGGGGCCAATTGTGTCCTGTACATATGATGATATGATCAAATTCAAAATGTGCCTTTTCTGCCACCTCAACAACAATTAGTTCCTGAGTGGGGTAATCTATGATATCCGTAACCGGACTATCAAAATGCACCGTAGTTTTCAAGCCAGTCTCCTTAGCCTTTGCCAGTAACAGATCAAACTGTGCTGCCAGGTACTGACCGAACAGGAGTCGCGGCAAGACCTTATAATCGTTAAACTTTGAGGGATCAATCTTATACCTCGTCAGTGTTTTTTCAGGTACCGTATGGATCCAGTCGGCTATAGGCGTAACCAGATCAGGTATTTCATTACCAGATACATTCGTAATATGCTCGTCACTTGCACCTTCGGTACTATAGGGCATACCCACACCCAACTGTTTCTTCCGTTCAAATATATCTATTGTCAGATCAGTCCGGCCAGATTCAACTAGTCTTTTATACATAAACAGCCCGCTTGGTCCACCGCCAAGAATCGCTATGCGTTTTTTATCTTTCAATAGCTTATAAGGTAAAATGTAAAATTGTCTTTTAATAAAGATGTAACAACTTCTTTTGCCTTTGGTTTTAGCTTAGCCCAGGGAAATATTCCGGATCATTCTACCCTTCCAAAAACGAATCCTATAAGCAGAATAAAACATTATTTTTTACCAACCAGCAAACAATTTTAATTTATCAGCATTTTAACATTGAAAATTCTGTCGCTTCGAATATTTGTTGCAAATTTGGAAGCACAGATAAAGCAATCTATTATTCAAGAATGAGTCACCCGATGTCCTTTTTAAGCAATGAGCAGCTGTTAGCAGTTTTCAACTTAACAAAAACTGCTACAGCCATACACGTAACTGAAGATGCTATTATACAAACTGCTAATGATGCGATGCTCCGGGTCTGGGATAAAGACAGGAGCGTTATCGGTAAATCTCTGGCAGACGCACTTCCCGAACTAAAAGGACAACCCTTCATAGAAATGTTTAAAAGGGTATGGAATGAGGGGCTCACCATTGCCGGACAAGATACGCCTGCAGATCTCAACATAGATGGTCAGATTACTACTGTTTATTTCGACTTCGAATACCGTGCAATAAAGGATGAAGACGGAAAAACCATCTGCATTTTACATACTGCAACGGATGTAACTGACCGTTTCATGGGCAAGGAAGCGTTGATCAGGATGAGGGAAAAGGAAGAAGCCCTGGAAAGAGAGCAGGCATTAAACGAAGAGCTTGCTGCTTCAAATGAAGAACTTGCTGCCATCAATGAGGAATACCTGCAAATCCAGGAAAGTCTCAGTCAACTCAACGAAGAACTGGAGAAAAGAATAGAAATACGGACACAGGATCTTGCAGACGGACTTAAAAGGGAGCTGGCTTTAAATGAGTCGCAACTAAGACTGAATGATGAACTGTCTGCTATTAATGAAGAGATGACGGCTTCCAATGAAGAGTTGCTGTCTACAAACGAGGAACTGGCTGCAGTTCAGGACAGACTCAATAGAAAAATATATTTGCTGGCAGAGAGCGAAAGCAGGTTCCGTTCATTAGTGGAACAATCGCCGGTAGCGATTGCGCTTTTTCATTCGTCTGATTTAATCATAGATATTGTTAACGATCAAATGCTCCAGATATGGAGTAAAACGGCCGATATTGAAGGTAAACCCCTGGCCGTTGCTATGCCTGAGTTAATAGGGCAGCCCTTCATCCCTATTCTAAAAGATATATTTACAACAGGTGAGACTTTTTTTGCCTACGAAAGTAAGGGTACCATTTTACGCAATGGTGAACCAACCGATGGCTATTTCAATTTCATCTGTCAGCCTGTGAAGGACGATGAGGGTGAGATAGTAAGTGTTTTACAAGTCGTTACCGAAGTAACAACACAGGTACAAGCCAGACTTGAAGTGCAAAAAGCAGAGGAAATGATACGTTTTGCTGTAGATGCAGCCAAACTGGGTGCATGGCATATCAATACTGAAACCAATGCATTAATTTACAATCCTACACTGGCCAACATATTTGGTTACGAAGGGGAAGAAAGTATGACTTATGAGCAGGCAATTGCGCAGGTTACGGAAGATTACCGTGATGTTATCAATGATGAAATACAAAAAGCAATTTCCGGAAGAGGAGATTATGATATTACCTATTCACAACGGAGATTTAATGATGGGGAACTGATCTGGCTGAGATCACTTGGAAAAGTCACAAAAGATGAAAGTGGAGGTTTTAGTACTTTCTCTGGTTTTGTAATGGACGTAACAGAGAGCAAAAAAGATGAAGAGCGGAAAAATGATTTTATCGGAATGGTAAGCCACGAGTTAAAAACCCCTCTCACATCTCTCAATGGCTACCTGCAGCTATTGCAAAGCAAAGCCAGAAAGTCGAACGACACTTTTACTTCCGGGGCACTGGAAATTGCAGGCAAACAGGTCAAAAAAATGACCAGTATGATCAATGGATTTCTGAATATATCACGATTGGAATCCGGAAAAATAATTTTAAACAAAAGTACCTTCAGACTGGATGAGTTGCTCAGAAGCACTTTAGATGAAGTTGTGGTGATGGATTCTGAACATAGCATCAACTTTACCAGGGTGGACGCAATTGAAATTTTTGCAGATTATGATAAGATCAGCAATGTGATATCCAACCTGCTCAGCAATGCAATAAAATACGCACCTAATCATAAAGACATCGAAGTAACTTGCCAGATAGTAGACCATGATGCACGGATTAGTGTGAGAGATGAAGGTATGGGTATCAATCCTGAGGATACAGAGAAGCTATTTGAACGCTATTACCGTGTAGAAAATAACCATACCATCTCCGGATTTGGTATAGGACTTTATCTGAGTGCAGAAATTATTGAGCGCCATAATGGAAAAATATGGGTAGAAAGTGAATTGGGTAAAGGGTCTACTTTTTACTTCAACCTTCCATTGGCTTAAATTTTTCGCTTTTGTTTTATCAGCAATGAACAGCTGTACAATGAATAAGCTGTTAGTCGACTGATGCGGTTACTTTCTCTTTAAATGTTTCAATATCTTCAGCATCAGCCTCGGGAATCTCATTTTCAATGAGCGCTTTAGGATCGTACTGCAAATTAATAAACATTGGGAAATGATCAGAACCACAGCTCTTCATTCTCTCAATATGGGTTAAACTGAAATCAGCAGAGCAAAAAACGTGATCCAGCGGAAACCTCAGGAAGAAGTACTTGGCATTAAAACTGTTAAAGAAACCCCTGCCTTTTCTGGGATCAAGCAGCTCGCTGATTTTAGAAAATAGTTCCGTGGTGTAACTCCAGGCCACATCATTCAGGTCGCCGATAACAATAACGGGAAACTCACTTTCCTTTGCTTTTTTCGCAACCAGCAAAATTTCTTTATCCCTCTCTGTAGATCTTGGGTTTTCCTGCGGAACAGGAGGACGCGGATGCAGACAAAAAAGCTTAATCAGTTCCCCGGAATCCAGTTTCACCTTCACTTCTATCGAAGGGATATCATCTTCTACTAAATACCTGACGCTACCGTCAACCAATTCCAGTTTAGCATACAACAACATACCATAGGTGTTCTCCAAAGGAACCTTGATCTGATACGGGTATATATCCCCTATGCTGTCCATTTTATCCTGCCACCACTGGTTTGTTTCCACCATCAGAATTAAATCAGGACTGCAGCGGGAAATCAGTTCATGATATTCTTCCTGCTGTCTGTTGTCCTGAAAAACATTGGCAATCAATAGTTTAATATTGCGGTCGCCCGCAGTTTTGACACTCTGAACAATCTGATTTTTAGCCAGTGCAGTAAAAGGAAATATCAGCCAGCACAGATAGATCAGGTTAATCAGGAGCAGACCAGATACGATATAGTCCTTTGCCTCAAACAGGGTATAGGTTGATAGATATAAAATAAGCACCACAAAATTGAGTGTGAGTTTCTGTAGTCTGGGATATTCAAAAACGCGGAAAATCCAAAAATCATGTCTGATAAAAGGGATAAGCGAAGCAATAATGATAAAGATTCCAAAGTAAAAAAGACAGTCCTGCAGCAGCTCCATTTTTAAGGCGATAAATATATAAGTGATAACATCAATTCAGATGATGCCTTTAACAATAATCAAACCACATTGCTGCTGATGTCGAAAAATCGATTGATCCCGAAACAGATTCACTGTAAAACTCAAAGGCTCACCTTCAAATGAAGATCAGCCTATAAGTTTTAGAGTAAATAAATCTGTATTAAATATTATCTTGGATTTTGGCCTATCGCAGAATAGGTAATTACCTCTTGTGGAATCAGTAAAGTATATCTGATATCATTCGCAGGTAATGTATGCACAATTCCGCCTCCCGGCCGTGAAATGTTTACCGCAAAACGGGAATCCTTATTTAATCTGCGAAGGTCTGTCCACCGCTGTCCACGCATCACTAATTCCTTACGTCTTTCCGTTAAAATAGTAGTTAAAGCAGCATCTGCTGTACTTACCGGCAAATCCACATAAGTGCCTGTTGTATATCGCGTACGCAGCAAGGTATTCAGATCGGCAATTGCCCCTGCTGCATTATTTGCGCGTGCAAAACATTCTGCCCTGATCAGGTACAATTCATCTACAGCCAGACCATTAAATAGCGTTGAACTCGAAGATGGTTCGTAATTACCCGTAAAGCGGAAAGAACCTTCATTCTGGCCGGAATTCGCTTTGTAAAAAAATGTTTTCCTCAGGTCGTTATTGGCATAAGACCCTACCAGGTTATTGTCTATTTTAGCAAAGCTGGATTCCGCAGAACCTGCCGCCAAAAGGGCGCTTGATTCTAAAATGGAGTGGAAGATCACTTCCTTATTGTAACGCGTAAAAGGAAAAGGATTCTCTTCATCGAAAGTGTTGAAATCAAGCAAATCGCTTTTCAATTCCAAAGCTGCTGAAGCATTCGTCAATGCATTCGGATAATCTTCCATAGACAGGTAAACCCGCGCCAGCATTGCCAGTGCGGCAATTTTTGTCGGCCTTGAAGGCAAATCCGCAGTCACATTCATCATCGACGACGCATCTTTCAAATCCTGAACAATACGGTCATATGTATCTTTTACTGTTCCCCTGCCGGGTGTTTCATTCACATCAGAAATCAACCGTATCGGCAAACCCGCATCCTGAGCAGCAGTAGCCCCATATGGTTTTGCATATAGCTGTGCAAGATTCCATAATGCATAAGCTCTTAAAAACAAAGCAGTCCCTTTCAGGTGAGTTAAAACTGCCGGATTTTCTTTTCCTTCCAGTTTCGCCAGTGCTTCCAGCACCAGGTTGGTATTGTAAATCTTGTTGTAAGACTTTACCCACTGCTGCCCGCCTGCACGGATTGCCTGAGGTTCCCAATTGTAAATACTTTTATCTTCGATACTGGTGTTACCATCATTATAAGTGAAATTATCAATATAATAATCTGCAGCAGAGGTCTCCCCATCCGAGGGATAATTCGCATTAAAAAGTGTATAGTTGTCCATGATCAGCTGGCAATCATTCGCAGTTTCAATTTGCGAAAGCAAGCTGCTTTTTTTGATATCCACAAATTTCTTGCAGGAAAGCAGCACCATGCAAAACAGTAGGGCGAGTATATATTTAGGTTTGTTCATGATGATCAGAATTAAAAGTTAGCGGAAAAACCAAGACTGTAAGTACGCGGATTCGGGTAGTCGAACACCTCAGGGTCTATACCCTGATCATTCGCTTTCCAGATGATCCCCAGATTGGTCACGTTAGCAAATACTCTCGGGTTCCTGATGAACCAGTTCTTTTTAGCAGAGAAAGAATAGGCAAGATTTACTTCTTGTAAGCGGATATGATCCCCTTTCAGTACATTGGTCTCTGAGAAGTAGTAAAATCTGTCCCTTGCCTGGTCGTTTGATGTATAAACTGCAGAAGGCACATTTGTGATCAGCTCATCACCCGCTTTCTGCCATCTCTGATTATATTCAGCCCCCTGTAAAGTTCCGTTACCCGAAAACAGACCAGAATAACTGACCACATTAGAGAGCGGCCTTCTGACAAAATAGCCAAGCTTATACATCATGTTTACAGAAGCAGAGAAAGCACCATAGGTAAAAGTGTTCCTCAATGAGCCATAGAATACCGGTACTGCAGAGCCAAAATAAACAGCGGATGACGTTGGGGCATTCTGGATTGCCCTGTAATTTGCACTACCCGCAGCATCATTGCTGATACTTACGATTTGTCCGTCCAGATAACCTCTTGGGTCGCCCGTAGCCGGATCTAAACCTGCCCATTTATAACCAAAAAACCTGGAAAGGTCATAGCCTTCGTTATATGATCCGGTACTGCCTGTTACTACGCCGTCCGCTGTATTTGTTGTTGAAGCAAAAAGTCTGGTCACCTTTACCCTGTTATAACTGAACAGGAAATTACTGTTCCATCTGAATTTGCCAGATTGCAGGTTCAATGAGTTCAAAGTAATATCAACACCATGTCCCCTCAGGTTACCGGTATTATATATAGCATTCGTATAACCGCTGCTCGGATCAAGCGAGCCGTTGGCCAGCAGATCTGATGTTTTCTTATTGTAATACTCTATACTTCCTGAAATACGGTTACCTCTCAGCCCGAAATCAAGCCCGAAGTTCCAGATACCTGTTTTTTCCGGTCTCAGGAGTGGATTGGAAACTGAACCGCTCGTTTCGGTTCTTGAGTAGGGCACGCCATTGTTTTCATAATCAATATAAGTAATGAGCGGACTCGCAAATACGAGGGGATTCACATTACCATTATAACCAAAAGTAGCTCTCAATTTAAGGACAGGTACTAAAGGCAAATTGTAAAATTGCTCATTATTGATGTTCCAGCTACCCCCAAAAGAGTAAAAAGGTGTACTTCTGTTATTGGTACCCTGACCAAATTCGCTGGACAAATCGCGGCGAACACTTGCTGATAAAGTATATTTTCTATCATAGGTATAAGCAGCATTGGAGTACCAGCTGTAAGTTCTGATTTTGGTATCCACAAATCCTGTATTCAATCGGGGTACATATTGAGAATTATACCCATTAAAATCCTGCTCAAAAAGGATGGGAATTAAAGTGGAATAGTTAATCAGCGTATTGGTCTGCAGCGTATTTTCATTATATCCATAGTAACCGTCCCCTTTTGCCAGGCTGTACGACTGCGCTACGTCAATACCCGCAATTGCCGATACCTGATGTTTTTCTTTCCAGGTATGGTCAAAGTTCAGCTGTCCGCGTAAAGCCTGGTTGCTGGAGGTAGTAAGATTTGTACTATATGATCCTCCAAGTGGTACGCCGCGAACAAAATCTGCCACGTCATTGCCGGTACGCGGATCCGTTGAATAGGGCGAAGTGGTAAAATAATTGATCAGGTTCCGCATGTAGAAGGAATTCTGTCTGTATAAAGTATTGTCCTCATCCCTGCCCGAGTTGTAGTTATAAGACAATTGAGCAGAAAGACCTTCAAAAAATTTGTAGTTTCCACTAAAGTTGAGGTTAATATTTTGTGATTTGATCTTGTTATACCCCTCATTGATATCCTCAAGTGGTTTATAACGCATGCTCAGCAATTTGTTCCCATAATTGCTTTCCAGCAGATCTACCAGACCAGAACGGTAGGTTTTGGTCAGCTCCAGCGGATTTCCCTGTTCATCCGCCAGGCGTGTATAGGGATAAAATGTAGCATTAGTTACCCCTGAAATCAGGTTTTCGGGTGCCTGATCATCATTATTCTGTACATTATAACTGATATTTCCCTGCAGTTCCAGATTTTTAACAGGCCTTACTGATGCACTGTAGTTCAATGCAATACGATCCAGACTCGAGTTTTTAGTGTTATTGACAGATTTATCGTATCCGGCTGATAAGCGGTAATTATACAATTGTGAACCGCCATCTACAGCGAGTGAGTAACTCTGGCGAACAGATTTCCGCATAAAGTATTTTTCGTAATCATTCCTGATATCGTTACCACGCAAAACATTCAGCTGTGTCTGCGCCTGACTCTCTGTAAGGGTATTTTTGTTTTTCCAGGCATCCATAATTTCTGCAACAGGAGAAAAAGGCTCCTGGTCAAATACAGACCCCAGGGTAATTTCAGGTAAAATTCTGTTATTCGCCGTAAACTGCTGCACCTGGGCATCTACAAAATCAGAGATGCTCATTGTTTTAATATAGGAATAATCGATCTTATCAGCAACATTCAAACTGCTGTTGAACGAAATCTGCGCCGGTCTGTTATAAGCTCCTTTTTTAGTTTTCACGACAATAACACCATTTGCGGCTCTGGAACCCCAGATTGACGCTGCCGCCGCATCTTTCAATACCGTGATGCTTTCCACATCATTCGGGTTTACTTTATCAATAGAATAAGGACTTGCTATACCGTCGATCACAACCAACACTTGCCCGCTGGCATTCTGACTGTTATAATTCAACGTGTTTTTTCCACGGATGGTAAGATCTGCCAGTGGCGAATTTTTAGAATTACGCTGACTGGAATTGACTGTTCTCAGGTCATTCCTGAAATCCATACTGGTGGTTATCCCTTCCAATCGTTTCAACAGATTGGGATCCGTGCTGTGCTGCAATTGCTCTTTGGTAATCACCTCAAATGATCCTGTTGCACGCTCTTTAGGCACGTCCTGGTATCCGGTAGAAACAATACTTACTTCCTGAATCATATTCAGTTCAGGCATCATGATGATCGAAATATCTTTATCACCCCTTATCGCTATCGTGTCTGTTCTGTAACCTACGTAAGAGACAATCAGATTACCTTCATTCGGTGCATTCTGTAAGAAAAACTTTCCCTCTGCATTAGTCAGTGTCCGCTGTTTTGTCGCCTCTATTCTTACAAAAGCTCCTGCCAGAGGTTCCCGCTTCTCATTGTAAACCTGCCCGGAAATATTTACGGAAGACATGTATGCTTTCAGCCGACCAAAAAGCGACTGATCTTCTTCTTTAATGATGATATTTTTGCCGTAAATAGTATAGGTTAAGGATTGTCCTTTCAAGATCTGATCCAGCACATCTTTCAGTTCCGCCGTTTTAATATTGATATCTACTGGTTTTGCTTTTTTCAACAGCTCCATTGTATACACAAAATCATAGTTACTTTGCGCCTGTATTTTAATGAACAGTTGTTTCAGTGTAGCCTTTTTTTCGGACAAAGTGATTTTCTGGGCGAAGCCTGCGGCGCTCACCTGCATCATAGTTGCTATTAATATAACGGTGGTTAAGCGCATAATTAACATGAATTTTTGGAGATGCCGATGAGGCATACCAATGTTCTTAGTATAATTTTTATACATTTGTTTGTCTGGTTAAGTTGATATGATGAGAAATTTATTGATGTAACCCGGATATTTTTGCCAGTTGTGTTGCAAGCACTTCTGGCATTTTTTTTAAAGGATTACAGCTGATTGAAGTAGAACTATTTAATCACGGTAATCCTCCTTCCTTCAACTTTAAAATGAACTTTATCTGTTAACTCAAGGGTTTTCAGTATCTCAGACACATAACCTGCCCTGCTTACCCTGCCACCAAAAGTAGCGTCAGGAACCTGTCCCTCATATACTACATCCACGTTATACCACCTGGCAATCTTGCGCATGATGGATTGTATACCTTCATCTTCAAAGATAAAATAGCCGTTTTTCCAGCCCATTGTTTCTTCTATATCGGCCTTAGCAATTGTAGTCCGGCCAGCGGTCAGTACCGCCTGCTCCCCTGGTTTAAGCAGTAAGTTTCCGATACGGATACTGCCTTCTAATAGAGTTGTTTTTTGCTCAGGTTCATCTTTATAACTGCTGATGTTAAAATGCGTACCCAGGACTTCTACCAGTTGTCCTTGTGTATTTACATGGAAAGGTTGTTTTTTGTTGCGGGCGACTTCAAAGTAGGCCTCCCCTCTCAGCAATACATCTCGTGTAGCGGCACCTGCGAAAGATGAAGGAAATACCAGTGATGAAGAAGCATTGAGCCACACTTTAGTTCCATCAGGCAGTATCACCTGATAAGTTCCGCCTTTGGGCGTATTCAAACTCAGCTCTTCCGAAGCCTCAATAGCAGATTGATCTACCACTGTTCCGTCACTATAAGTAAGCTTGCTCGTATTGATGACCACCCCTGCTTTAGTGGCGCTCAGGTCTACCCTTTTCCCATTTCCATAGGTCAGCACCGCCTTATTTCCTCCAGGAGCAATATCTGCCGGTGTATTTGCCAGTCGCTCGCCCTCCAGACCTTGTTTTCCTTTATATGTAATTAAATATAGCCCTATCGTCACTGCCACCAATACCGAAGCAGCCACAGCAATACGCGGCCATAAGCTGATCTTTTTCCTCAGCCCATACGCTTCCTCCAGGTTTGCCCATACCGTGTCTACCGC
Organism: Pedobacter sp. MR2016-24; assembly: GCF_026239655.1. GTDB lineage: Bacteria > Bacteroidota > Bacteroidia > Sphingobacteriales > Sphingobacteriaceae > Pedobacter. Next base: position 686,495 of record NZ_JAPIVO010000003.1, read on the forward strand.
TTTCAGCCGCTCTTCCATAGACAGATTTTCTGCTGCTCCCGGTGCCTGATAACTAAGGTACCAGCTTTCCAGCAAAGCCTTTTCTTCCGGCGTAGCAGTTCCGGCTTCGTGTTTATCCAGTAATACTTTTACTTCTCTTATTTCCATAGGAACGCTGATAGGCTGGCTTTATAATTAGTAAGACAAGATATGACCTGTACAGGAGGTATAGATAAAATAAAAAAAATTAGTTTCTTTTTCTGCTGATCAGGATGAAGGCACCAAGCGCAATGATAAGTCCCGGTATAATCCCCAAAAGCACCATTTTCAGGGTCGAGATTTCCTTCCTTTTCAGTAGAACAGCATCGTCGGTATTGCGCGGGCGACTCACATCTATCGGGAATTCATCACCGCTGAACCACTTAAAGATACTCTTGACAAAATTCTTATTCGAACCCTTACCAGCTATCAAAGTAGCATTGCTCATAAAATCTGCATCACCGGAAACCAGAATGCGTTGTTCTTTGCCATTAATCCCTTTCATTAAAGTCAGCACTACAGGAAACACTCCTTTTTTATCACCGGCCAGCTCGTTATATTTCACCTCAGTAGAAGTCAGGTCCACAGTCCCCTGTTTGTTCCATCCCTGAGCCGGGCTCACCAGTAAACTATAAGCTTTAAAACCTGCGGTTTCATTATGTTTCAATGCTGAAGACGTGGGTGTAAAGACATGCATTCCTCCCTCCTGCGACTCTGCAAAGATCTGATCCGGCGTATAATCTTTTGATGATTTCACAAGCATCCCTTTCTCCATCTGTACACCCACATACTCCAGCACAGGATTAACCAGCGCTTGTCGCCCCGGCTCCCCTGTAACCATCATATCGCCCCCATCATTCAGATATCCCTTTATTTTCTGCTGTGCCAGCATTGTTAAGGGCGTAGTAGGATCAGCCAGTATCAGCACCGTAGCATCCTCAGGAATATCTTCCTTATCCAGATTAACATTCGCCACATCAAATCCCTGGTTAATTAACGCGGTCCGGTTTTTCCGGGCATTAGTAATCAGTTCATAATTCCTGTCCCCTTTTTTATCTGCACTGCGTTCATTGTTCCCTGTAATAAAAACCAGCTTAGGCACTTTTACGGTTAAACGCTTAATTGCCGCTGTGATTTCCGCTTCATCCGCAAACTGGTTCACCTCATTATAAAACCGTAGCCAGCTCTTTTTACCCTTATATTCCAGCACACGCACCAGGTTATTACTTTCAGGCGCCAGATTGATCCGTTTCCGTATTTCTGCAGGCGGTATAAACTGATCAAGATCCAGCCCCATATTATCCGCCACTTTCTCTGCGATCTGCTTTGTACTTAAACCAGTGAGATCTCCCTGGTAAACCATATTCGGATTGTTTTTAAGATCAGTTGCATCGTAATAATAAACATAATCCATTTTTAACCCGGGGATATAACGCTGATACTGCTCAAATTGCTTCAGATCACTGTTTCTTGATGCCGGTAGTCCCAGATATACATTCTGGTCCAGCAAGTTTACATAGGTAGTAATTTTAAGTTCTCCCTCTATTTTTTTAATCGCCTCCCTGCTTACCTTTGTTAGCGTTCGTGACTGCATAGCCGTCATGTCCTTGTAAGCTACCAAACCTGGTCGCGCGCTCACATAACCAATCAGCATCACCGCCAAAATCAGTACAGCATATTTACCCGCCTGGAAAGTCCGGCTTCTCGACTCTCGTCCTGCCTGCAGCCGGAAAATACACAAGCATAAAAACAGCATAATAATCAGTACGAAATAAAGCACATCCTTAGTTGTGATCAATCCATTTAACATATCATTCGCCCTTCCAGAAATTGAAAGGAAATAGGTGAGGTCGCGCACAAAATTGATATCCTGCCCCACCGTCCCTATAAACTGCAAAATACCGAATACGGCCAGCGTACTAATGGCTGCGACGACCTGGTAAGAGGTTAAACTAGACATAAACAGGCCTATTGCCGCATAAGTACAGGTAAGCAGAAAGATACCGCTGAGTCCGGATATGATCAGCATCACATCCGCATCCTTAATCACAGTAATTCCTACCAGTGCGTACAAAGCCAGCACTGCCATCATCAGTAATCCATAACCTACAATCGCCAGGTATTTTCCCAGGATAATCTCTGTAATCTTTACCGGCGACGACAGTAATAATTTAATTGATCCGCTGCTGATCTCGCGACTCATCAATCCCATCGTCAGCAAAGGAATATACAGGTAAATCGTTTGCTGCACCCTGTCAAACAGTCCATTCATTGCAGGAAAAAGGGTTAACGTTAAGTTGTCTACCTTGTTCCCCATCGCAATCACCTCCTGATAGGCCGAAATCATCCCTAAAAAAGCCATGCCATTCTGGATGATAAAGATAACCAGCACCAGCCAGGCTACGGGTGAATAAAAAAGAATGCTTAGTTCCAGTACAGCTATTTTAAATATTTTTCTCATGTTATAATTTCTTTTGTTTACCAGAAAGCTGAGCAAAAATCTCATCCAGTGAACTTTTCTCTAATAAAATCTCACTCAGCTGCCAATTATTCAGCACACTGCGCTCAATGATCTTTTTGGAGATCGTGGCAGAAGCAGCAAAGCGAAGTCTGATGCTGCCGTCATGTAATACCTCCGCTCCCGTAATTTCCGGGATGGCCATCAGCACATCCAGCTGTGGCGGATTGTCCATAAACAACAGCATGGAATTGGGCAGGATATAGTTATTGAATGCTTCCATCGTATCTGCAAATACCATCCTTCCGCCTTCTATCATCCGGATATCCTTGCACGTAGCCTGTACTTCGGATAAAATATGCGTAGAGAAAATAACTGCTCTTTCTTCTGCCACCTCCTTAATCAGCTCCCGCACGGCAAGGATCTGGTTCGGATCAAGCCCATTCGTTGGTTCATCCAGCACCACTAGTTTTGGTTTGTGTATAATCGCCTGTGCAATACCTACGCGTTGTTTATATCCGCCGGAAAGATTACTGATCAGCCTTTTGCTAAAATGTGTAATGCCGCATTTTTCCTTCACCGCTGTTACAGCATGTCTGATCTGTGCAGGTTTGATATCCCGGATGTTCGCACAATAGGTCAGGTATTCATCTACGGTTAGGTCAAGGTGCAAAGGAGCATTCTGTGGCAGGAAACCTAATAATCTTTTTGCCTTTTCAGGATGCTGACGCAGGTTAATACCGTCGATATACACCTGCCCCTCGGTCTGGTTTAATACGCCGCAAAGGATATTCATGGTGGTTGATTTCCCCGCACCATTGGAGCCCAGTAAACCTAATATACCTTTCTGCTCTATTTCAAAGTTAATATCACGGATGGCCCAGTCCCTGCTGTACCGGTGAGATAAATGTGCTATGCTTACAATGCTGTTCTTCAATTTCGTCTGGTTTTTGATTGATAACAGTAAGACAAGACGAAGCAGTCCCAGGAGGTACTGGAAAAAATAAAAAGATCAGAATTAGCTCAGGATCAGCGGTAAAAGATGTAATAAATGATAAATAGGGGCAGTCCGATTTTACTACGCAGCACTTTTAAGGCGTTGGTCATCTGCTTTTTAACAGTCTGTTCTGTAGTTCCCATCAGTTCGGCAATTTCCCGGTGACTCAAATGTTTTTTACGGCTTAGCTCAAACACTTCGCGCATTCTTGGCGGCAATCCGGCAATTTCCTTATCGATCATCTCCCTGAACAGACTTTCCCTCACCCTGTGATCAGTCGTTACCACGCCGTTCCCCGCAAAATCTTTGATCGATTCCATATACTTATGCTGCACATCCTTGCGGACAATCACATTTAAGATATGGTTACGCACACAACTGTATAGATAGCCCGATAAATTGCTGCCAATGTTAATCGTTTCACGTTTGGTCCAGATCATGGAGAAAACTTCCTGAATAGTATCCTGTGCTTCCTCTTTGTCCCGAATTTTATTCCAGGCATGATGGTGCAGCACAAACTTATATCGGTTATAGATTTCAGCAAAAGCCTTCTGATCGCCGGATTTCAATAAACCAGCTAAATCTATATCGGAATATGCACTATAATCTGCCATGTAGGGGGAATAACCTAACAATGATATGGATTTTTAAATTACGGGCGTAATTTTAAGGGCATTTTAACCAGCTCAATAGCAAATGACTGCTTCCATATTAAAGATTTTTGATCACAGGCAAAAATTGGCACAATTGCTGTATATAGTCAGGTATACTATAAACGCCATTCGCTTACAACTATGCAAAAAAGTTTTGACTGCCTCTGCTTTTTAGATAATAATAATCTATGCATTTTTGAAATTGCAAGACCTGTGCAATCAGCTCCTGCCTATGGGAAAAGTTATGAATGGCTGCTGTTGCAGAAATCAGATATGAGTATCAGTTCACTGTCGCTAAAATCAAGAGATGACTCTTTTTATGTACAGGAAAGGTATTTCAACCTGGGATATCTGAAATACAACCAGCATGATGGTATTTTTATTGAGCGGTCCAATACTGGTCAGCATCCGCTGGAAAACAGAGAATGTACCGGGATTCCTGAGAATTATCTGCAAGTGGTGGAAGACTATCTGAAAAAGATGGTGAATATGCCGTCTCTACAGGAGGTACATTAACATACAGTACCTTCTTTTATTCAAATATTCCGGTCAATTTTATTGCTATGGGGAGAGAATTGCAATATAATTCCCATTTTTTGCATCTGGACGATCCATTAATACCTATCAGAATCATAGTTAAAACTATCTTCAAACCATTGTATTTTCGCACTTAGCCTATTATTAACCTATATTTCTCCCTATAATGTGTACCCTATCCATACCCTATCTGTAAGTCAACCATACCTTATCTGTACCACTTAGGTAAACCTGAGGTACGGTTGGAGTACGGAAGAGCTACACATCTTACAGCAGCTGGTAGAATAAATATCGGCATAAAACAGCTTTTAAGCATACTGAAATTACCTTTAGGTTGTATCCAGCTAACGCTTTGTATTTATCTTCCATTTTTCAGAAGCTCCTCAAATAAAAATTAAAAATATTTTTAAATTTTAACATACTCATATATAGATATTTAAAATTATTCATTATCTTGTACGATGTAGTTTGTCTATTTAGTACAAAGATTTTATTGTTTTTGATCATTTAGCGATTAAAAAATCGCACTAAGTGCCGGATCAGCTACCAATGATTTCTTTTAAATATTTAATTATTCGCCTAAATCAGTAAATCATGGCAATTATTACATCAGGCCCTTTCCTGGGCGTAACAGGAACTTTTGGCGGCAACACTTATTATCAGGATAAGTGGGGCAGAACAATAATGAAGAGGAAAAACAGTAAGAGCAGCAAGCCACCTACAATTGGTCAAGAGGTAGTGAAAGACGACACACGGATCATCAATGTATTTATGTCTCCCTTGAAGAATTTTGCCATGATAGGTTTTGAATTAGAGGCCGACCTTAAACTTACAAATGGCTACAATGCAATGGCTGGTTATAACAGACTTCATGCGATTCAAGGAACTTATCCTCAACGGTTTGTTGACTATGCAAAAGTTTTAATGACCAAAGGCACCTTACCTGCAGCAGATGATTTGACTGTCAGCTTAACCACTAATGGCTTTGCTTTCGGCTGGAATGCGGTGAATACCTCTCCTCCTGCCCATCACAGTGACCAGGTAATGATGATCGCTTATTTCAGCGCATTAAACGAAGTAAGATTTATTGCCGGCGGAGCAGAACGACATGTAGGAAATGATGTACTGAATCTGAATGGTATTGCAAAAGGATATGAAGCAGAGGTATACATCGCTTTCATTTCAGCAGACCGTAAGTGTATTTCTAATAGTATTCATCTGGGTAAATTAAACTGGTAGTTATGGCGATCCAAACAAGTAAGTCTGCACTAGGAGAAATTAAAGGAAGTGTTGGGAATGACACTATCTATAAATGGCGGAGTTTAACAGTGCTCAGACAACGCTTAAGATTCAGGGATAAAAATAAAATTTCTCGGAAGCAGCACAACCAGAATAATATTTTCAAATTGGTCACTGTAACTCTTCACAAAATAAAGTCTGCCATTAAAATGGGTTATCAGCAGCAAAAAAATACGGTTATGACGCCTATGAATGCTGCTGTGTCCTATCATATGTTAAATGCTGTTGTAGGTGATCCGCAAAATCTGCGTATTGATCCTGCTAAGATCAAAATAAGTCATTCCATTTGGGCTACTCAAAATGTATGGAAACCCAGTCTGATGGCAACTGCAAATAAGCAGATTACTGTAACGTGGGAACTTAATCCTTATCCTCAAAAAAGTACAAGGTTAGATGATCAGGTAGTTATCCAATTGTACCATGAGGATAACCATTATTTTTATCGTTGTCCAATTCCATTAAGAGATGCTTTAGTCTTTAATCGTACTTTGAATAATATAGATGTTGGCAGGCTATTGCATTGCTATATGTTTGTGGTTTCCGCTAATGGTAAGCTGGTTTCCCCTACAGCATATTTAGGAACGGTGACCGTATTGGCTTAGAAAGGATTATTGCTTTCTCGCACCAGCATTGAATGTTATTATAAAGGATAAATGGCATATATATTGGTAATATAATTCAAGAATGTTTGATACTATATACACGCACTTCCCCATTTCGAAAATTAGCTTATTCCTATTTCTTATGTCTCAAGCTTTTATGGCAACAGCGCAACAATTACAGGCAGAAACGCTTTACCCATGGAAAAGCAAATCTGGACTGATAGGTTACTGTAATCAGGACGGTCAACTGAAAATTCAACCCCAATTTGAAAATGCCAGTCTGTTCACCAATCAATTTGCAGTGATAGAAAAAGATGGTCATAAAGGAGTAATTAGCAGAGAAGGATTAATCACTTTAGATTGCCTGTATGAAGAAGTACAATTGGTTGCTGTGGGAGATGAAACTCTTGCTATTAGCCGGAGAAGATATAATGCATGGTGGAAAGTAAATCACTGGAAATTATTCCCTGGTTTTTCAATCATGGGCGGTACCAACGATAAAAGGTTTTTTGAGACTGAAGTTACCAGAATGAGATGGGAAGTTACCCTGCTCAGCAATAAAAAGATATTCATCAGTTCAACGTACCGGCCTAATGAATATCCCTATGATACTTCCAACATCCAGTACTTTAATCGTAAAATATTAATTAATGAACAGTTATACCTGATTGACAAAGGACATGTTAAACAGCTATCCGGAGTGTTTAAAGGCATACTAACGGACTCCACACTGTTACGCAAGAAGGGAAATTCATATCAAATAATAGGTTCAGATCTAAAACCTCAGGGCAATGCTATTTTCAAAGTTCCTGAGCAGATCACGATAAAAGTGAGTGATAATATACAGGAATTGAAAACAACAAATGTGATTTCAGGAGTTAAGGTAAAGTTTGATTTTATGGAAGATCAGCATGCCCAAATTTTTGTATATCCCGATTTAAAAAAAATATTCCCGGGGCAGATTGAAAAGTACTTAAATGATAAGACCGATGCAACTGAGATCATCAGGAATGCACAAATGATCTGTTCCGTACCAAACACTGATTATTTCCTCATTTATAGCATCATTAATAATCTGAAAGGGTTTTATATCCTGCATCAAAATGGCTCCTGGGAAAGTGACAGCCGCAAAACAAAAGATTTTATCATCAGATCCAATAGTGGCAATGTGTTGTACCCGTCTATTCATGATTTGGGTATAGATGCTGTCCTTCCCAAAAACTTTGCGGTAAAGCGGATCGAACGCACAATGTCCAACAAAAACTGGTTCTATGTCTCTGGAATGAGTAAGCCAGAAGTTCTCCCACTTTCCGGAATTTTTGATAGCGCAAATAAAAGATGGGTATTACCTCTAGCCTATAGCAGTTTGGCGGAAATGAAAGCCCATCCATACATCTGGAAGTTTGAGCAAGAAAACGAAAAAGATTATAAAAAGAAAAAGTATGGATTAATTAATCTCCATACTGGTAAGATCATCGTTCCCCCTATTTATAATACTTTGAATACAGATGGAAAAGCAGGAATTTATGGTACAGATAAGTTGAACGAGTTTTATATCAATCCGGTAACTGGAAAAGAGTATAGAGAATTGTAATTTGGCAGAAGATGGATAAATCGTGACTCCTTACGAAGACGAATCATCTCTGCCTTATTTTTCCAATGGATAAATACCCTGATCGTCAAACTTGGTACCATACTTCTGTGGCCTTCCCTCAAAATAACATATCCCCTCGTGCAGATAGGCAAAGAGATTCGAATAAAATAAATATACGAAATATTTCGTATTCAAAAAGGAATTTTGTTAATTTGAATCAGCGAGAATATCTATTGCAAGCGACTAAATCATTAACTTTTCAAACGATGCGAAAACACTTTCTAACTTTTTTTATTCTATTCCTCACCGCCGGCACCTCCTATTCTCAGGAAATTCGCTGTAATGATAGTACTTTTATTAGTCAGCAGCTAAAAGCTATAAGGCAAACTGATCAGGAGATCAGAGCTAAAGTGATCAGGGAAATGACTTACAAAGATCCGGTAGCCATGAAAAAAATCGCCTTAGAGATGAAAGTTAGCGATCAGCGGAACCAGCTTTTTATCAGCTCATTGTTAGATAAATGTGGTTGGCCAAAAGGATTAAGTATTTTAGAAAATAATACTATTTTTTTAGTGATTGACCATGCAGACACTGCATTTATGACCCGTTACTTTCCTTTGCTAAAAACACAGGCAGATCTCGGTATAGTAGCTAAAAATGATCTGGCCACTCTGCAGGACCGTATGATGCTGAAAAGAGGGCAAAAGCAGTTGTTTGGCACCCAGACATTTAAAATAGGCAACATTGTAACCATCTGGCCGATAGAAGACTCAGAGGGTCTGGACACAAGAAGAAGAGGCATGGGACTGCTTCCAATGGATGACTATATAAGCTTACTCAAAAAGACTTACCAGTCTGAGGTGATTTGGGACAGAAACTTAACTGCAGAAACCGCACAGGAACAGATGCGTAAGAAAAATTAACTTCTGATCACTGAGCCTACATAAAATCAATTTTACATTTTTTGGCTCCAAATGAATTAATTCAAAAATACCGTAACTTCGTGTCGTTATCTATTAGTGTGAAAACCCCTCTATGAAAAAGTCTGTATTAGCGACCAATCATCAGGCTGCTGATTTACAAAAGGAAATCGATCCTATATTAATCTTTTCGTATCACTCTGATGTGGCGACTATAAACTCGAAGGTGGAACTCCGTCAACATTTATTTAGTTTTCTACTGGAAGGTAACAAAAGTGTCAGTTATGCAGAGGCCCAAGCGACGATTGACCCGAATCAGTTTTTACTACTTTCCTCTGGTAATTGCCTGATGAGTGAGAAAATTGCCGCTGTTGGCGGTCGTTACAGGAGTATCCTGATTTCGTTTGACAATGAAATACTCGCAGATTTCTTCATCCGTCACCCTTTGCCGCTCCAGACCAAAAGAAAGAAAAATGATAACCCCTTTTTAGTATTTGAAAAAGATGCTTTTCTAGCTAATTTCATTGACTCACTTGGTTTTATGCTGATTACTGCCAGGCCACTATCAGCTGAAATGAGGAAAGTGAAACTGGAAGAATTGTTACTTTACATTAGTGAGCACTATCCTGAAAAAATTCAGCAGCTTCGCAACTTCAATTATGAAGTTGATGGAGATTTAGTGATCCGCCAGGCAATCACCGCGAATATCTATAATGCAATGACTGTAGAGGAGCTGGCATTTTTATGTCATATGAGCCTGTCAACCTTTAAAAGACGTTTTTCTAAAATCTATATGACCACGCCAAATAAATGGCTGCTGGAAAAACGAATGCAGAAAGCGGCCCAGTTACTCAAAAAAGGCAAATGTAAAGCAAGCGAGATCTATCTTGAGCTTGGCTATGAAAACTTGTCGAGTTTCATTCAGTCCTTCAAACAAATTCATGGTATAACGCCGAAGCAGTATCAGTTATCAAACTGACCGTTTAGCAACACTTTTTGAACGTTATCCTATATTTCACCGGAATAATCCGGCCTACCTTTGATATCACCTATCAATCAGGAAAAATTATCATGATGAATAAAAAATACTTTACAGCACTTGCTCAATACAATTATTGGGCAGACCAAATCGCTATTGAATGGCTAAATCAAATCAGTGAAGAGCAATGGAACCTAATTAATGTCAGCAGTTTTAGCAGCATTAAACACACTGCAATTCATATAGCCAGTGCTGAAAAAGTTTGGATCGACTTCTGGACAAAAGTATCTGATCCGGTATATTTATCTGTCGGATTCAAAGGCAGTAAAGATGATTTAATAGAAATCTGGAAAAAATCATCAGCCGGTCTGAAAGATTTCATTGAAACATATCCTGACGATAAATATATGGAACAAGTTAGTTTTAGATACCCAGGAGGTGGGGAAGGTCACATGGAATTCTGGCAGACAATCTCCCATATCGTCAATCATTCTACTTATCACCGCGGGCAATTAGTTACTCTTTTGCGTCAGGCCCAGTTCACCAGGCTCTCTTCAATTGATTTGGCTACTTACTACATTACTAACAAAAACACTATGCCTGATAACGAGTTGACAGAAAGAATTGAGAAACATTAGGCAGGTTAAGGCTATAAATAAATCCTTCTATACTTATCTTTTGAAGATTTATTTATGGCCCTACTTATTAGCTCCCGAAAGATTTTGACGATTCTTCTTCTCTACATTATCCTGCCAATTTCTTATCGTTGTATAAATAACAAATTTCCCTCGCTTTAACCACGTCTCCGATAATAATAATTGCCGGATTACTTAAACCTTCCTTCAGCGCCGACTTTTGCAGGTCTTTCACCTCGCAAACAACATGTTTTTGGTGTGGAAGAGACACATGCTGAATAATTGCCGCAGGAGTTGAACCTAAATCAGCCTCCAGATATATATTAGCTATTTCAACCATTTTCTTCATTCCCATATAGATCACCACAGTTGCAGTACTCTGCATGGCACATTTCAGGTCTTTCGATAAACTTCCATCTTTTTTAGTGCCTGTAATTAGCCATAAGCTTTCGCTGATACCCCTATGGGTTAATGGAATACCTGCAAGTCCAGCTCCCTGCATACTACTGATACCAGGAATATATTTTGCTTTAATCCCATTAGCTTCGGCAAACATCAATTCTTCGAAGCCCCTTCCAAAAATAAAGGGATCTCCACCTTTTAAACGTATAACTGTTTTATACGTCCTGGCATAAGTAACAATTAAATCGTTGATATTGTCCTGTGAAGTACAATGATCATACGGACGCTTACCAACATATATCATTTTGCATGATTTTGGAGCAATTTCTAATATCTCTTCACTACATAAGTTATCATATAAAATGACTTCTGCATTTTTAAGAGCATTATAAGCCTTAATTGTCAATAATTCCGGATCTCCGGGACCACAACCTATGAGAAAAAGCGTAAAGTCGTCATTTTTTTGATCCATAATTCCATTAATTAATATATAATATCATAAAGTTGGTTAATTATTTTGAATAATTACCATATTTTATGATATTTATCATACTATTAAACATTTATTCATTTGTTTTACTACATTTGAATATCAAATATCATATTAAATTGATATAAAATCAGATTAATAAAACAAAAAGCATCAAAAGATTAAAAAAAACCAAGTATAAATGCCGTAATACATTTAAATAACCCAAAAACACCTAAATATTTATGAAAAATCCAAAAATAATAGTGATTGGTAACGGAATGGTAGGATATAAATTCTGTGAGAAGATAAAATCGAAATCACCTGCGTCTCATCTTATTGTTTTTGGAGAAGAGCCGCGAAGAGCATATGACCGTGTTCACCTGAGTGAATACTTTAATGGTAAAACGGCAGAGGATCTTTCTCTTTCTACAGAAAATTGGTATCAGGAAAACAATATCGAATTGTTTTTGAATACGAGGGTGACTAAAATAGACCGTTTCGATAAAACGGTTTCTGCTTCCAATGGGTTGGATTACCCATATGATATCCTTGTTTTTGCTACAGGTTCCGGTGCATTTGTACCCTCAATTCCCGGAATCGAGAAAGAAGGTGTTTTTGTGTACCGAACGCTGGAAGATTTAGACCTGATTCGCGATTATGCAAAAACAGCGAACACAGCAGCCGTCATCGGAGGTGGCTTGCTCGGCTTAGAGGCTGCAAAAGCGTTGATAGATTTAGGTATTAAGGAGACAAGTATTGTTGAGTTTGCGCCGCGGTTAATGCCAAGGCAAATTGATGCCGCTGGCAGTGAGATGTTAAAATCCAAATTAGGTGAGCTGAGACTTAAAATTCATTTAAATAAAAATACGACAAGCATTGACGGTGCTGAACATATTACCGGATTAACTTTTAGTGACAATACCAGTATCCAAATTGATATGCTGGTGATTTCCGCTGGTATAAAACCAAAGGATGAACTGGCAAAAGCCTGTGGGATTGATATCGGTGCAAGGGGTGGGATCATTGTAGATAAGAATATGCAAACAAATGACCCCTCCATATTTGCGATTGGAGAATGTGCGCTTTATGAAGGGATGATCTACGGACTTATTGCTCCGGGTTACGAAATGGCCGAAGTACTTGCTTCGAATTTATTGGATGGCAAGAAAGCATTTACCGGGTTTGACATGAGCACTAAACTGAAACTGATTGGCATAGATGTGGCCAGTTTTGGAGATAATTTCATTACGGAGCCAGACTGCCGCACTATCACCTTTGAAAACAAACATAAAGGAATTTATAAACGCATTAATATCAGTAATGACGGGCAGTACCTTTTAGGAGGTATTTTAATTGGAGATGCAACAGCATATAACCTGCTGTTGCAAACCTCCAATAACAAAATGATATTGTCAGAAAATCCCGAAGACCTCATTCTGGGCAATCGCGATGGCAATGAAGGATCGTCAGGAGCGGCAATTACAAATTTACCAGATACAGCTTTGATCTGTAGCTGTGAGGGCGTGACCAAAGGCGATATCTGTTCGGTAGTTGCGGATGGGAGTTGTGAAAATATAGACGACCTGAAAACGTGCACTAAAGCAGGAACTGGCTGTGGTGGTTGTTTACCAATGGTGAAGGACCTGATGAACGACACCTTAAAATCCCAGGGCAAATATATCAGGAATGTAATATGTGAACACTTTAATTATAGCAGACAGGAACTATTCGATCTTATTCATATTCATGAACTTAAGAGTTATGATGCAGTATTGGATACGCTTGGCAAAAACGATGGTTGTGAAGTATGTAAACCATTAGTATCCTCCCTCCTTGCAAGTCTATGGAACGAAATGATACTCAAAAAAGGAAATGATGTGGCGCAGGACAGTAATGACCGGTTTCTCGCTAACATACAAAAAGGAGGATCCTATTCCGTGGTGCCAAGGATCCCGGGAGGAGAAATAACTCCCGAAAAACTGATCGTTATTGGTGAAGTAGGTAAAAAATACAATTTATACACAAAAATTACTGGTGGTCAGCGCATTGACCTTTTTGGTGCTCACCTGAACGACCTGCCCTTTATCTGGGAAGAACTTATAGCAGCAGGTTTTGAAAGCGGACATGCCTATGGTAAAGGTTTAAGAACTGTTAAAAGTTGCGTAGGCAGTACCTGGTGCAGATTTGGCTTACATGATAGTGTAAGTTTTGCGATCAGAATTGAAGAGCGTTACAGAGGCATACGCGCCCCGCATAAATTTAAATCGGCTGTTAGCGGCTGCATAAGAGAATGCGCAGAAGCTCAAAGTAAGGATTTTGGCATCATTGCAACTGAAAAAGGATGGAATTTATATGTATGCGGAAACGGCGGAAGCAAACCTCAGCATGCTATCTTGTTGGCAACTGACCTGGATAGCGACACCTGTATCAAATATATCGACCGCTTTCTGATGTTTTATATCCGTACAGCTGATCCTCTAACCAGAACTGCAACCTGGTTAAATAAAATGGAAGGTGGAATAGATTATTTACGGAATGTAGTGGTCAACGACAGTCTGGCAATGGGAGTAATCTGGGAGCAGGAAATGGAGAAACTAATCAGCTCCTACCAGTGTGAATGGAAAGAAGCTGTAGAGAATCCATCCATAAGAAGAAGATTCTCGCATTTTGTAAATGCCCCGGAAGAAAAAGATCCAACAATTGAATTTGTAGAAATGCGCGGGCAGAAAAGAACCACAGAATGGAAATAGTCTAACCAAATAATTATCAATAAACACCTTACCATATCTAAACTACAGAAATGATGACAGAAAGCCCAAACGACTGGCTAGCAGCCTGCCGAATTGAAGACGCCGTGGAAAATGGCGGCGTCTGCGTAAAAAACGGTGAAGATCAGATCGCGCTATTTTACTTTACAAGGAGAAATGAGTGGTTTGCCACTCAGAACGAGTGCCCGCACCGGAAACAGATGGCCCTGAGCCGGGGTATGTTAGGTTCACTGACCGATGAACCAAAGATAGCTTGTCCGTTCCACAAGAAGACTTTTTCCCTTCGTACAGGAGAATGTCTGAACGGAGATGAATGTGCTATTAAAACCTACCCGGTTAAGGTAGAGAACGGCACGGTCTACATTGGCACCAAGGCAAATTTTTAAGCTAAAACCTCTTTAAAAAACAACGCATGAGCAAAGTAATTTATGCTGCCTTCTTAGGCTGCCTGGCTATCACTATCTGCACATCAGAGGCCAGATCACAAACCAAAGCTATCTTATTCGACGGCTACGTCGTTACGGGTTATGCAGATCACGGTGCTTTTATCAACTGCGCCGGTCCTGGTATCAAATTTAACAAAAAACCATACTCCATCTTATTAGGCCTGTTACCTAGTCTGAGAATTAAAGAAGATAAAGTTGTTGCCGGGCTGACAAAAAATGCTGCTGTTACACCCAACCTTGGATTTGGCATCACCGCAGCATTCAATCATTTCGCTTTACAGTTACCATTCTACTACAATACAAAAACAGCAACCAGGAATGGCAAATGGAACCCCGGGATTGGTCTAGGCTATAAATTTTAATAACCACTAATGATGTATCACAATAATCAATCCTTATGGCAAACTATTCTACTACAACTCCGCTTGACAAACTGAACATATTCTCCCTCAAAGGTGTTCAGATGAAAACCTTCCATATCACCTGGCTCACCTTCTTCTTTTGCTTTTTTGCCTGGTTTGGCATGGCGCCTTTAATGAAGATTGCCAGGGAGCAGTTACACCTGACCAAAGATCAGGTAGGCAATATCCAGATCGCATCGGTATCAGCAACGATAGTAGCCCGCCTCTTAATCGGAAGATTGATTGACAAATACGGTCCAAAATTGATATATACCTGGTTACTTGTACTTTGTGCTATCCCCGTCCTGCTCATTGGCAGCAGCCACTCTTATCTTTCATTTTTACTTTTCCGCCTGGCCATCGGTATAATTGGTGCATCCTTCGTGATCACTCAGTTTCACACCTCCATCATGTTTGCGCCCAACATTAAAGGCACGGCCAATGCCACAGCCGGAGGTTTTGGTAATGCAGGTGGTGGCGCTGCCAATGTATTTATGCCAATGATTGCCGCTGGTTTTACCGGTCTGGGCCTGTGCAGCACAGCAGACAGCTGGCGTTATGCCATGATCGTTCCGGGGGCAATGCTATTAGTTTGTGCTTTTTTGTACAATAGATATACACTGGACAGTCCACAGGGAGATTTTAAAAATCTGGAAGACGGAAATGTAAAAAGCAGTAAAAACACTTTCCTACTGGCAGCCAGAGATTACCGTACATGGATTCTGACCATTGCCTACGCGGCATGCTTCGGTGTAGAAATTACCGTAGATAACTTTGCACCTATCTTTTTTACCGATTCATTTGGTGCCACCATTGCCGTAGCAGGATTTGTAGCGGGGATTTTTGGATGGATTAACATCTTCGCCCGGCCTTTGGGTGGCATTGTGGCCGATAAAATTGGTAAGACCTGGGGCTTTAATGGTAAAACCTTTTTGCTTGCAGCACTGCTGCTGGTTGAAGGAATAGGATTAATCTATTTCGCAAAATCCGGTAGCATCGGCCTGTCTATTTGTATGATGTTTTTGTTTGGCTTGAGCCTGAAAATGGCTAATGGTGCTACTTACAGCCTGGTTCCCTTCATCAATCCGCTGGCAGTGGGTAGTGTAGCTGGTATAGTGGGTGCTGGCGGAAATATCGGGGCTATGCTGATTGCTTTTATGTTCAAAGCCAAAGCTGTCCATTCCACTAAAGACGTAATAGAAAATGGAGTGACTGTCCAAAAAGACCTGATCGATTATACCGGTGCCTTCACCTTACTGGGGTTTATCATCCTGGGCATTGGTGTTGCCGTATTTATTTTCAGAACCGTCATGGCACAAAAAAGGACAGGTATGGAAAAACTGATACTGAGCACAGATAAGTAAACAGGCATTGAGAAACGAAAAAGATATAGCGCCAGACAAAACAAGTACCTGCTGTTATTGCGGTGTGGGCTGTGGCATCGTGTTATCCAGAGATAGTCATGGTAAAATCGTAATTGACGGAGATAAAAGCCATCCTGTAAACAAGGGAATGCTTTGCAGCAAGGGCATGAACCTGCATTATACGGTCAATGATACGAGCGACCGTCTCCTCTATCCTCAAATGCGTTACAATAAAAGCATGCCATTGCAGCGGGTAAGCTGGGAAGAGGCACTGAACAGGACGGCTGCCGTATTTAAGGCCCTGATTCATAAACATGGTCCTGATAGTGTTGCCTTTTATGCGAGCGGACAATGCCTGACAGAAGAATATTATGTTGTAAACAAACTGATCAAAGGTTTTATAGGCAGTAATAATATTGACACTAATAGTCGTTTATGCATGAGCAGTGCGGTGGTCGCTTATAAAATGAGTCTGGGTGAGGATATTGTGCCCATTAGCTATGACGATCTGGAAATAGCAGATTGTATCTTTGTCGCAGGTGCAAATCCTGCCTGGTGCCATCCCATTCTATGGCGCAGAATTGAAACTGCAAAACAAAAAAATCCGGATCTGAAGATTATTGTTAGTGACCCGCGGGAAACACAAACCTGCTCAATTGCTACGATTCACCTGCAACTTAATCCGGGGACAGACATCACGCTGCACCATGCTATTGGAAGATGTTTAATTGAAGAAGGGAAAACAGATGCGGATTTCATCAAAAATAACACCAATGGGTTTGAAGAATACTGCTTCGTTGTTAATCAAACCACAGTAGCCGAGGCAGCAACTATTTGCGGAATAGAGGAAGTCGACATTCGTTTAGCGGCAGCCTGCATCGGAAATGCGAAAGGCTTTATCAGCATGTGGACAATGGGTCTTAACCAAAGTGTGATAGGCACACATAAAAATTTGTCGCTGATTAACCTGAACCTGATTACCGGACATATTGGTAAACCTGGCAGTGGTCCATTCTCCCTCACAGGTCAGCCTAACGCAATGGGCGGAAGAGAAGTAGGTGGTTTAAGCAACTTACTCCCGGCACATCGCATTCTGGCTGATGAAAGTCATCGCAATGCAGTAGAAAAGTTCTGGAATATTCCCTTAGGAACCATACAACCAAAACCAGGACTAACCGCAACAGAAATGTTTGATGAGCTGAATACAGGAAAACTGAAAGCCATATGGATCTTATGTACCAACCCCTTAATAAGCTTGCCGGACGTCCGGGTAGCCAGCGCGGCCCTAAAGAAAGCCAGATTTGTAGTAGTCCAGGATATCAGCAATAAAACAGAAACTTTAAAATACGCCGATGTCGTATTACCCGCAGCTGCATGGGCAGAAAAAGAAGGCACCATGACCAATGCTGGCCGCTATATTTCTTATCTGAGCAAGACAATGGAAGCGCCGGGAGAAGCATTGGCAGATGCGGAAATTATTTGCCGCTTTGCTAAAAAAATGGGTTATCAGGGCTTTGATTTTAAGGACGCATCCGCAATATATGATGAACATGCTGCACTTACAAAAGGGACAAATATTGATATCAGCGGATTGAATTATGAACTACTGAAAGTAAAAAGAGCGGTACAGTGGCCCTACCCGCAGCATGAAAAATCAATGGGCACACCAAGGTTATTCACTGACCATCAATTTTATACGCCTGATAAAAAAGCGAATATCCTTTCCTTTCAGGACAGGAATCAATCTGAGCCTTTAACAAACGAACATCCTCTTATTTTAACAACCGGGAGAATCAGGGACCAATGGCATACCAGAAGTAAAACGGGTAAAGTCAATAAACTTAACCAGCACATCAGTGAATCATTTTTAGAGATAAATCCTGTTGATGCGATTTCGAGAGACATTAAAGACAATGATATTGTAACAATAACCAGTTTGCGGGGAGATGTGCGTGTGAAGGCAAAATTCTCTGCATCTATCAAGCTTGGGGTAGTTTTTATGCCCATGCACTGGGGTTTGATTGTAAACAGCGATTTAAACAGGGTTAATAATCTGACCAATAACTTAATTGACCCGCTCAGCAAAGAACCTGATTTTAAGTTCACCGCTGTACAAGTGAAGTTGTACAAGAAAAACAAGCAGAAAATCATTGTTATTGGTGCTGGTGCAGGAGCCTGCGGTTTTGTTAAAAGCTACAGGGCACTTAATGTCGAAGATGAAATCGAGGTATTCAGTAAAGAAAATTATCCTTTTTACAACAGGGTACTCTTACCTGATTATATTATCGGGGTGCTACCATGGCAAAGCCTGATTAAAATGAGTAATGATGAAGAAGTAAATTACAACATCAAATTGCACAGAGGCATAAGCATTGAAAGAATAGATAAAGACAGCAAAACAGTGATCGACAGCAATGGGAAAACCCATCAGTATGACGTGTTATTGCTCGCCACAGGAAGCAGGCCTTTTATGCTGAAAGATTTGCCGGACATGAAGGGTATTTTCACCATGCGCAGCCGCAACGATGCAGATCGATTTAAAGTGCATTCGCAAAAAACCGGTGGAAAAGTCACCATTATAGGTGGTGGATTATTGGGAATAGAGCTCGCCGCTTCATTAGCGGAAACCGGATCTCAAGTAACTATCATCCAGCGAATATCAAGATTAATGGGCCGGCAACTGGATCCGTTAGGCAGCCAGCTACTACATGAAGAATTACTGAGCAAAGGCATAGACATCCTTTATAATGACGAAGTCGACCGTATTATCGGCGAGAAAAATATAACTGGTATCCGTTTAAAAAGTGGTTTACTGATAGACTGCCATACTTTGGTAATTGCAATAGGAACTGTTCCCAACATCGAATTAATAAAAGATGCAGGAATCGACTGTAAAAGAGGCGTGATCGTGGATGAATACCTGAGAACAAACGAAAAAGATATTTACGCTTTAGGTGAAATCGCGGAATTTAAGGGGCAGTTATATGGCATCACCGCGGCGGCAGAACAGCAGGCAGAAATTATAGCGCGGTTTCTCTGCGGGGACATAGCGAAATTTTATCAGGGCAGTTTACTGATGAATATCCTGAAAATGCATAGCCTGGAATTATGCTCATTGGGTTTGGCTGAAATACCAGCTGACGACCCTGCCTATGAGGAGATTATATTTATCGATAAGGCCAAGCGTTACTACAAAAAATGCATTGTACACAATGACAGACTAGTGGGTGCCATACTTATCGGGGATAAAAGTGAGTTTCTGGAATTCCGTAACCTGATAGAGAATAAAATGGAGCTAAGTGAAAAAAGGCTCCAGCTTTTGAGAAGTGGCAAAACAACAGAACCTGTTATTGGCAAAATTGTTTGCAGCTGCAATAGTGTTGGAGAAGGCAACCTGATCAGTAAAATTAAAGAAGGATGCAGGGACCAGCTACAGCTCTGCCAGTTAACGGGTGCCGGAATGGGTTGCGGCAGCTGCAAACCGGAAGTTAAAGCCATACTGGATTCATTTGTCAATGTTTTAAAAACACCTATAAAAACACCAGTGAAAGAAAATTACTAAACCGAATCTCATGACTATAGAGAAAACTGTTCCCTCTGAATTCAAAAACCTGCAAGGCATTGAATATTTTGATTTCGAAGAAGATTTTATGGAAGACAATATCAGGTGTATCCCGATGATTGTCCGTTTTAAAATGGATATAGCAGGTATAAAATTAAAGTTAGCCGAATGGAGTAAATTTCAACCAGCTGAAAGAGTTAAATTAGCGCTGCTACCAGTTTCAAGTCGCCTGGAAACCAATATATACCGTACGTACCTGTGTGCCCTGATTGAAAAGCATACGGGCAATCAGCCTACTTTATTGGCTATCGATCTGCATCCGGACTGGGAGAATTTAAGGCAAATTCCGCCTGTACTCGAAGAAAAATCAAAGGAAATTAATTTATGTATTCTGCTTGACCAATGGCAGAACCTCAGCGCTATTCAACGTTTCGCCTTATTAAAACTATGCAGACCCGGACACGAGAATGAAAATTTCCCGAAGGCCGCAATAGAATTCGGACTCTTAAAGCATTAATATGTATCAGACTGTTATCATCAACTTTCCTGGAGGGATAATCTCACCAGGCAACCTGTACAACATCTTGAATGCAGCAGCAAAAGCGAAAATTCACTTCATCCGTTTTGGTCTCCGCCAGCAGTTATTAGTAGATACGGCAACCTACAATTTTGATCTGTTTACAGCTGAACTTGATTACCTCAGCATAACTTATCATTATGGGAGCAATATATTTCCGAACATCATCAGCTCCTACCCCGCAGAAGAAATATTCATTCAAAAAACCTGGCTCACTGCAGGCGTGTACAAAGATATTTTTGATGACTTTGATTTTAAACCCACGCTGAAGGTTAACATTTGTGATAGCCACCAGAGTTTTACACCCCTGTTAACGGGAAATATCAACTGGATCGCCTCTTCGAACTGCGAACACTACTGGCATTTAATTATACGCTTTCCCAAAACCAATGTAACCTACGAGTGGAACCAGTTATGTTACACGAATCACATTGCTAATCTCACTAAGGAAATAGAGCACATTGTTAAAGACAATCCAGAAAAGTTTATTGACAATGCAAACGCCAGGGGTGAAATGCTGTTTAACTTGCTGGATCTGGAAACTTATATACTTCGCCCTGCGGATCATGCCCTATCTTTATCCGCGTTCAACCTGCCTTACTATGAAGGATTGAACCGGTACAACAACAAGTATTGGTTAGGAATTTATTGCAGAGATGAATTGTTTAACGTCTCTTTCCTGATGAAGTTATGCCAGCTTTGTCTCGACACCAAACTGGGACAGCTCTGCTGCACCGCCTGGAAAACCATTATCATCAAAGGGATTGAGGAGAAAGACAAAAATCGATGGAATACTTTGCTGGAAGAATTCCAGGTAAATATGCGGCATGCCGCTAATGAACTTAATTTCCAGGTAGAAGACCATTGCACTGAAGGTTTAATACTTAAAAATTTTCTCGTAAAACACCTGAGTATAGATGACACCAGAACTTTTGGAATCTGCTTTGGGATAAAAACCCGTAAAAAAAGCGAAATTTTCAGCAACATACTCATCAGGAAACGCCACCTCATTAATATGATGGGCCTGGGTTTGTTTCCTGTATATGATATTTTATGCGCAAAAGATTTTAATCCCAACCAGCGAACAGGTGAAATATTCAGTAGCGGTAACCCCCTCTTTATCTTACCTGAGCAGCTCAGGCGCGCAATATTCAGGTTCTACAAACATCGGCTGTCTGTCATGAACAATATGGTGATTAATTACCAATCCAAACCGGAAGAAATACAGAAAAATGAAGATCAGTGCTTATACCAATGCAGTAACTGTTTGACAGTGTACAATGAACTGATTGGGGAAACCGAAAATAATATTGAACCAGGTACCGCATTTAAAGATTTGCCTGATGCTTATCAATGTCCACTTTGCGAAGGTGAAAAGGCAGATTTCAGTGAAATTAGTCTGGCGGCATTACGTCTACACTAATGGACTCATTTCCGAAGGAAAATTGAAATTATTAAAAAATTGTTCATCAGCTGCACTCAACCGACTTTCAAGAACATTTAACTGCTGTAGTACAAATTTCATACTCGGCTTCTCAATTTCATTGTTTTGAAACATCAGCAGAATCTTTTTTAGCCCCCGGGATTTGTAAATCCCACACAGCGGCTCCTGCTTGCCGGCATTATTGAAAATATAGGCATCGTAATCGTGGAGAGTCTTATAGGCATCAAATATGATGTTCAGCAACCGATTTGTGATCAATGGCAGATCGCAGGCCAGCAAGAACAGATCTTCTTCCGGAGCCGACATATGTGCAGATAATGTACCCAACAATGGTCCTTTCATGTCAATTGCAGCATCATCTGCAAGGAGTTGTTCCGTGCTAAAATGCTTTGTGTAAGTGACCTGCTGCACTGCGTTAACGGATATTTTCACCGGAATTACAAGTTTATGCAATTTGTCGCCCGCCAACTGTGCCCAGGTTTTATCCTGATAAGTTAACAATCCCTTATCGGAACCCATCCGCAAGCTCTGTCCGCCACATAAAATGATTCCCAACATAATACTCTTTTTATCCGTTGCTTAATTCTTTCAACCCTGCTTCATCAACAATCCCAATCATTTTTCCTTTAACCCTGATCAATTTCTCACCAAGTAACTCATTCATGATTCTAAAAACTGTTTCGTAAGTTGTTCCGGTAAAAGCCGCCAGATCTTGTCTGCTCAGCTCTAAACTTAGAAAACCTTCTGTGTTTAATCCAAACTGATCTCTCAGATCTAAGATCGCTTCAGCTAACCTGCTTTTAACAGACATCAGTGCCAGTTCTCTCATCCTTTTCTCTGAATTGTGCAGTTCATCGGCATAAAACATTAACATCCCGTAAGCAAATTCATGGTTAACTTTTAAGGTGGTTTTAAAAAACGCTATATCCACAAAACACAACTGTGTATTTTCCAGTGCGGTGGCAGAGATGGGATAAGTCGAGATTGAGCTGCTGATTCCCCTGTGACCAAAAATGGCACCATCATTAGCAAAGCGTAAAATAAGTTCTCTCTCCCCCCACTGTTTATGAACTTTTACATTTCCGGACGTCACAAAATAAACACCACTTACCGGATCGCCTTCTTTGATAATCACTTCACCTTTTTTGGCAATAAAGTTTTTCTTGTGTGCGGCGATTGCAGGATGCCACTCTTTCAAGGAGAGCCGGCACATGAAACAGGATTCCAGATTACAAGTGGTGTTTTTTTTCATTAGTAAATAATTGTATTCAATTGTTATGAAGCTACCACGATCATTTTCATTGCTGTTTGTGAGCCGTATGCTCGTGGTGGTTTCATTACAATTATATAGTATCCAACAAAAATATAACTAAAAAGGACAAATAGTTTAAATAACGATCATGCAGATCAATATCCTGTAAAAATTCACGAAATGTATCTTCATTTTGATAGCAATGGTTTTTCCTGAAATAACGGTCACATTTTCTGTTAACAGTTCATTGATCGTTCGGAACAACGACTCATAAGAAGCCATGTAAAAGAAGCAAGATCCTGCCTGCTCAGTTCAATAGCAATAAAACCTTTCATCTTTAGCGCGGAGTCCGTAAGTGCCAAACTTATTAATGGATTGTGGAGTCAGGCCAAGGTGTCCCATAACAGGTATTCCCGCACTAAGGATAATTTTGACGGAGTCTATAATCTCTTCACCACCCTCTAGTTTTACGCCATGAGCACCGGATTCTTTCATAATGCGTATAGCCGAATTCAAGGCGTTTTTTGGATCTCCCTGATAGGTACCAAATGGCAGATCTACCAGTACGAATGCGCTTTTAATTGCTCTTACTACACTTTGCGCATGATAAATCATATGATCCAGTGTAATAGGAAGAGTGGTTCCGAAACCGGCCATCACATTTGCCGCCGAATCGCCAACAAGAATCATATCTAATCCGGCCTGATCGAGCACAGTAGCCATTGAAAAATCATAGGCAGTAAGTACAGCGATTTTTTCTCCTCTCGCTTTCATCGCCTGCAACGTATGCGTAGTAATCTTTTTAATTTCTTTATGTTGTGACATAGTCTTTATGAATTATTACGCTCGCGTAGTTTCTTTTGTTCATCTACTCTGGTTAGCAAAGATTTTTTGTCCAGAAGTGTCTCCCATTCTTCGATAGCCTCCCAAAGGTTGTGTTGTGCTTCAGCGATAATGGTATCAATAGCAGCATTAATATCTGCACATTGTATTTTCATCGGTCCTGACATTTCTTCTCCTTTTTTGGTTAGTGCCACTAACGTTCTTCTTTTATCTGCAGCCCCTTTTATTTCCTGAACCAATCCGGTCACTGTCATTTCCCTGATGAGTTTGCTTACCGATGGCTGCGAATGCCCTATTTTATGGGCAATCTCTGTAATGGTATGTTCTCCATCTTCTGCCAGAACAAAAAATACAGGGAACCATTTTGGGGAGAATTCCACTTCATATAGTTCGTAAATCCGGACTGCATCATCAGTAATCCTTGCAGTCATCAAACGCAGCCTGCTTCCCAAAGCCATCTTTCCCGTTTTTTCAAACAATTTCATATAGAACAACATTTACATAACCAGTTATGCAAATGTAAATAAGTTATTAAGTTTAGCAAATTATTATTCCATCCTCGCTGTTCTGACCGACTTACCTGAGCTACTCAGACAACTAAATTGAGCCATAAAGGAAAGCTGTTACGCTATATAAAGCTGAGATTTGACTTGTTAATCATTTAAAACAAAGCAATGACAACAATAGAAAAAATAAAACTTGGTAAAGATGGTCCGCTTGTTTCCAAACTCGGATTAGGCTGCATGCGTATGTCTTCAACCTGGGGTGGTCCGGTAAATGATGAAAATGAAAGTATTGCTACCATTCAGGCGGCATTAGACAGCGGCATTAACTTCCTGAACACCGGAGACTTCTATGGGAACGGACACAATGAATTACTGATCAGCAAAGCCCTCAAAGGTCGCAGAGAGGATGCTTTTATCAGCGTCAAGTTTGGTGCAATCTTCCATAATGGTCAATGGATTGGGCTGGATCTTCGTCCCATTGCGATAAAAAACTTCATTAACTATTCTTTGGTACGTCTTGGAATTGATACCATTGATCTTTATCAGCCCTGCAGAATGGATAACAGTGTTCCTGTAGAAGATATAATCGGAACTGTTGCCGACCTGATCAAAGAAGGAAAGGTACGTTACCTGGGTGTTTCGGAAATTACTGCAGAGCAACTGCGAAAAGCAAATAGCATTCACCCAGTGACGGCTCTGGAGATAGGTTATTCATTAGCTGATCGCCAGATTGAAGCTGATTTGCTTCCTGCTGCTAAAGAATTGGGTATCAATGTAGTCGCTTTCGCCAACACTGCAGAAGGATTACTGACGGGTGAGATGAAAGCTCCCCTTGCGGAAAATGACTACCACAACCATTTCTCACGTTTTCAGGGAGATAATCTGCTGAAGAATCTGGAGAAAGTAGAGGTACTGAAAACGCTGGCGAAGGTAAAAGGATGCACACCAACACAATTAGCGATTGCCTGGGTAAATGCACAGGGCGATCATATCATGCCGCTGGTAAGCATGAGCCGCAGATCGCGCTTGCCGGAAAACATAAAGGCGATGGAAATCGTATTTACTGCTGATGAATTGAATATCCTGAATACAAATTTTGCTTCAGGATCAATACTGGGCAGCACATACCTGCAACGTTAACAAATCGGGGCTCTACTTGAAGCCCCGACTTTTTATATCTTTACGTAATGATCAATCCGACTGAAATAATTCCGGGCGTACTCTTTTATTCCTATTACTCATCGCTGAGGAAGGAAAAAGTAGCATTTCTGGAGCATAACATGCTGGTGTTACAGGTTTCAGGCCGTTTTACAATGGAAACTGCCAGCGAGAAGTTCTCTATGGAGCGGGGAGAGATGTTATTGATTCGCAGAAATCAATTGGGAGAACTTACTAAAACACCATTAAATGACGAGGGCTATCAAACCATCGTCATTTGTCTGAAAGAAGATTTACTTAGGCAGATTGTACTGGAGGAACAAATAGAAACCGGAAAAAAATACACCGGCCCTAATAATATCATTATTCCTGGAAATGATTTCCTGGATGCTTTTTTCAAATCGGTCATCCCCTACGTACGGCATTCAGAGCAAAACGTAACCAATGCTGTGGGTATGCTGAAAGTGAAGGAGGCTGTACTGTTGCTTCTCCATACCCTGCCCCATCTTAAGGATTTTCTATTTGATTTTTCCGAGCCTTACAAAATCGATCTGGAAAAATTCATGCTGAGTAATTACCATTTCAATATCCCCATCGAGAAATTTGCACGCCTTACAGGAAGAAGTCTCGCCGGATTTAAGCGAGACTTCCAAAAAATTTTCAATATGGCACCACGGGCCTGGCTGCAGGAAATAAGGCTGACTGAAGCCCGGCACCTGATCGAAAAAAAGCATAAAAAACCATCTGCTATTTATCTGGATCTGGGTTTTGAAAGCCTTTCACATTTCTCTCATTCTTTTAAAAAGAAGTTCGGCAAAACACCTACCCAGTGGTTAGTTTGAGATTAAGTTTTTGGTATTGGCCTGCGGCAGTATTCAGACCAGTCTATACCGGTTTTTTGTGCAGCCATAGTACCGATCATATTAGCATTGGTATTTATCGAATTCCACTTGTACCATTTAGTATTAACGCTTGCAGTACCGGACACACCATTAACTAAGCGCAAACGGTAGCTGAATTTCGCTTTCCGGGTAGCCTCTCCATTATAAAGAAAGTCATTATTGGTGATCACTGCAACAACAACTCCGTTTGCAGGCGGAGCAGTTAAATTCAGTACACATTCACCTTGAGATACATATGCACTGTAAACTGCATTCCCGGTCGTTGAACGGTAAACCAACTGGCAGGTCATGTGCTGCCCGATAGGCTGAAAGTTCACTTTAACCTGGGTAGCTCCGTTTTGGACCGTCAAAGGAATCTGATTGGCGCCCGACCAGCCCGGTAGCGTAACGGTATCTGGTTTGAGCACATTGTTAGTGTTTGTAGTTTTCGCGTAAGGCGTAACGATCCAGGGTGTTACCTGTTGCAAAGCGGGCTGCCATTCTTCGGCTATCGAACTGCCAAAGTTATTATCAATCAGGGCGGTGTACGCAGCACTCCATTCCCCCATATCTACTGTAGCCTGTTTTGCCCTGTACTCAGTAATCAGTCTCCGGGTCTGCGCCGCTCCTATTCCTTCAGAAAGCCCTTCCAGCACACGTTTCTGAGAGTACCTCCATAGCCATGGCACTGCTTTATTACCTAGCCTCAGACCAAGAAATGTAGGAAAAACACTACTGTACTGTTTACCGCCGAGTAACCTGCGCCAGGTGCATACCTGCTGATTTCCATTAAATAAATTTACACCTTCTGCAGACGGCCCGCCAAAACTTCCATCAAGCAACCAGCCGGAATAACATTCGATTGGCATAAAAGGCGCAATAGCATCACCGGCACCTAACCACCCAAGTGTACTGTAATTTCCATTCCTTGCCGCATCTGCTGTTTGCTGAAACCAAACGTTGCCACCTTCATGAAACCATGCCGCATTTTTCAATCCTTCATAATCTGCTAGTAATGCATGTATACCTTCATGGATCATCGCTGAACGCTGATTGGCAGCATCGGGGTAAGGACAGGAAGGGTCAAATGAATAAACCGGATAATATGATGCCAGTACAATAGGCCAGTTCTGTCCGTTATAATTTACGGCGCTCTGCCAGCCGCCAAGTGCCGTATTTGGCGCATTGTCGGTACACAATCCGGAACCGTAAAGGTATATGGATGAGTAGTAACCATTCCTTGCACGTTTATCCATCGGCCAGCCCATCGTGTCACGGAAATAGCTGAATTCTGCATCAAAATAATCAAGCATCGGCTGTATCGCTGCCGGAGTGACCAGGGAATTGGCATTTGGCCCCCATCTGAAACACCACCAGTCGCCCTTAAGTGTTCCGGCAACATTAGCACAATCGTTAAGTACCTGGGTTGGCGGATTCAATGCAGGGTACTCACTGGTGAAGTCATAACTGATGCCAGGGGAATAAACCGGCCATGAAAAAGGATCTCCGACCAGGGCCTGACTGGAGAGCGTAGTTTCTACTTCCTTAACTTCGAATTTTTTGCAGCTGTTAAATGACAAACAGAGCAGTGCACTTACAATTGTAATTGATAACGTTCTTTTCATAGTTGTAGGTTTTAATGAAAGATGAGATTACGATTTGAAAATATGCTGATAATTAAATGTGTATTCGACGCTTATTCAAATATAAAAATCAGCCATATACTTAACCTGCAACATATTAACATATTATAGTATATTTTTACCTCAACAAAATTACATGTTAACTATTTACACTGAATAATCCTTATTCATAACAAGTACATCAACTTAAAAAACATCGAATACATTACTAAAACACACAAAACACTGATAGACTTACATTTGAATGAAGCAACAAACACTTCAGCCTCTCCCGGCTATATTTTTTGGCTCTAAAAATGGAAATTAACATTTATCATATAAGTGAATGAATATTCACTTATATTTGTAGAAGAAAATAAACACATGCGTAAAAGAGACACGGATAAGGAAGATCTGGTAAAACAAACAGCTATCAAATTGATTGTAAAAAATGGACTTGAAGGCTTTAGCATGAATAAACTGGCAAAGGCCTGCAATATTTCTGTAGCGACACTATACATCTATTACAAGGATCGGGATGATCTTATCCTAAACATTGCGATGGAAAGTGGTAAACTAATGAGTGATACCATCATTAAGGATTTTGACCCAGAGCTAAGTCTTGAAGAGGGATTGAGGCAGCAGTGGAAAAACAGGTATAAGTTTATGACTGATCATCCCGGACTAAACCTGTTTTTTGATCAGTTGCGCAGCTCAAGTTACCAGGAAGAGTTTCTTTCTGGCTTTTTAAAGGAATTTAAACTGGTAATGGGCAAATTTATGCAAAATGTAATGGAACGCGGTGAAATAGAAGAGATGACCTTCGAGACTTATTGGGCTATAGCCTTTGCTCCTCTTTATGCATTGGCACGTTTTGATAATGAAGGAAAATCTTTAAGCGGTAAACCTTATCAGATGACCGACAAAGTGCTTTGGAAAACCTTTAACCTGGTTATCAAGGCATTAAAAAAATAAGAAAAAAATAATTGAATTGACCATCACGAGACCATTCACGTGATTAACATAAACAAAATGCAGGCACAAAAAAACATGCCGTTTTCCGGCTACCAAAAATTTGTAATATTCATACTCGCTATTACCCAGTTCACGGTGATACTGGATTTCATGGTCATGTCCCCTCTTGGTGATATGCTGATGAAATCGCTTTCACTTAAACCCCAGGCCTTCGGTTTTGCTGTATCTGCTTATGCATTCAGTGCAGGAATATCCGGCTTGCTGACCGCAGGATTTGCCGACAGGTTTGACCGTAAAAAATTGCTGCTGTTCTTCTACATTGGTTTTATTGTTGGCACCGTCTTCTGTGGACTGGCCCATACCTACCCTGTTTTGGTAGCTGCCAGAATTGTAACCGGTTTATTTGGCGGGGTGATCAGTTCGATATCAATGGCTATCATTACAGATCTTTTTACGTTACAGCAACGTGGTCGCGTAATGGGTTATGTACAAATGGGCTTTGGTGCCAGTCAGGTTTTGGGCGTACCTATAGGTTTGTACCTGGCTAACTTCTGGGGCTGGGAAGCACCATTCTGGATGGTAGCAGGTTTAAGCGTGCTGATTGCACTGCTGATTGCGGCACGTCTGCAACCGGTTACACAACATCTGGCTATACAAAATGATAAATCAGCATTTAAACATTTATGGCACACGCTTGCGAAAGGCAATTACCGTATAGGCTTTACAGCAACAGCACTACTATCAATTGGTGGTTTTATGATGATGCCTTTTGGAAGTTCCTTTGCGATTAATAACCTCGGACTTACAAATGCACAATTACCTATGCTGTTCATGGTGTCTGGCATTAGCTCTTTGATTATTATGCCGTTTATAGGAAAGCTAAGTGATAAGATAGACAAGTTTAAGATTTTTACTGTGGCCTCTGTCTGGATGTTCATCATGTGTGTGGTTTATACGAATCTAAGCGTTACTCCGCTTATTCTTGTGATGGTACTGAACGTCCTGATGATGATAGGGATTATGAGTCGTATGATTCCGTCGTCCGCATTAACCAGTGCCGTCCCGGAAATGTCAGACCGCGGTGCCTATATGAGCATCAACTCATCCCTGCAGCAAATTGCCGGTGGTGTAGCTGCAGCGGTGGCGGGCATGATCGTTACACAAAAAGGTAAAGGTGCACCACTGGAACATTACAATATCGTAGGATATACCATCGTCGGAATCTCCATCATCAGCATCCTGTTAATGATGCGGGTAGATAAGCTGGTAAAAAGAAAAACTGCAGATCAGAATGCAGTAATTCCTGAAGGGGATGTTGTATTGAGCGAAGGTTTTTAAACAGCTATCAGCGGATCAGTTCCTCTAATTCATTGCGATGATCTTCTCCCCATTGGGCAGTAGAACTAATTACGGGTATCAGGGTTTTTCCCAGAGAGGTTAATTCGTATTCTACTTTTAAAGGAAGTTCATCGTAAATGATTTTGGACAGGATACCATGATCTGTAAGCTGTTTAAGCTGCGTATCGAGAACCCTTCTGGATGCTTTGGGCAATTTCCGCTGCAATTCACCCGGACGTTTTATTCCCGAGTAAATACACCAGATCAGACTGATCTTCCATTTTCCATTGATTACTTCCAGAAACAGATGTAGTCCGCAATCTAAGGAAACTGGTATCTTTTTTTTGTACATCAGCAGTTAATTAGTCGCCAAATATAAGTCATACCAATATAATATCTGGTATAGATAAATTTAGCCATACTTGTACCTGATGATCTGTTTACACAATTTTGTACAATAAAATTAAGATCATGAAGTATAAGTTAATTGGAACTAAAACGGGTTTATATGGCAGCGAAATCATCTTAGGTGCCGCTATGCTGGGAACAAGAAAAGGATATGGAGCAAATGCGGAAGATTCGAGACTGATCTTAGCTGCTTATGCAGATGCAGGAGGAAACTTCATAGATACTTCTGATCGCTATCAGCTGGGTGAATCAGAAGAACTGGTGGGGAAATTCATTGAACATCAGCGAAGTAACTTTATCATTTGCTCCAAGTATACGCAAAGCAGCGAAGCTAATCCTGCCATAAGTAATTCCGGAAATCACCGTAAGGCAATGAAACAAGCAGTAGAAGCCAGTTTAAAGCGACTAAAAACAGATTATATCGACATTTATATGCCTCATTATGATGATGGGATAACTCCTCTTGATGAAATTATTCGTGGTCTGGAAGATTTAGTTAGTGCCGGAAAAGTATTGTATACAGGTCTGGCAAACTTCCCTGCATGGAAGGCCTCCGCTATTGCAAGTTCAACGCATTTAACAGCAATTCAGATCGAATACAACTTATTACAGCGCACTGCGGATCGTGAATTTATCCCCATGGCTGCACAATTTGGTTTAGCGACCATGATGTATTCACCGTTAGCGGGCGGCTTGCTGACAGGAAAATACCGTAAAGGGGAGCGCGGCAGACTAAACATGGGTTCAACAGCTGATTATAACGAAAATGAGCATACAGGAAAGGTTATTGATCAGCTTTTTACAATCGCAGCAGAATTAAATGTCACACCAGGTCAGGTAGCTTTTGCATGGGTTTTATCAAAGGGTGCTTTCCCTATAGTTGGCGCACGTACAATTCATCATCTTGATGATGGTTTGCAAGCCGCATCTGTTCAGTTAACTGCTGACCACATTCACCAGCTCAATGAACTGACAGTAGTTTCTTTAGGCTATCCCTATGATTTGCTGGCCACCGTGCAAGCCTAGTTCAGTTCGGGTTGTAAATGATACAGCCCGAATTGAACCTATTTATTTTTGCACCCAATCTTTTAATGTAATTACTTCTGCCTGGCGAATGAAAACTTTGTTCATCAGCACCTGATGTACTTCTTCATCCGCATCTTCACAGCAATCTGCTAATACAGAAATCACGTAATCTTTGTCGGCCGCCTCTCTTAATGTTGACAGTACTACTCCGCTGGTAGAAACGCCAGCCAATACGATATGTTGAATCCCCTGTGCCCTCAAAACAATTTCCAGATCGCTACCAGTAAACGCACTAACCCTCCGTTTATTCACGATGATATCATGAGACAAGGGCGCTATATCTGGATGGACTTTCATCAGTTCGTCCATATTAGGAGCGGAATAACGGTGTTTACTTCCGCCAAATATCTTGTTATGTAAACTAACTTCAGGTGCACCTGGCCTGAAGCCGACAACTGCATAAATAACGGGAATCTTTTTCTCGCGCGCACTGCGTATAGCTGCCGCTACATTGTTCAATATTGATTTGGTATCTTTTAATCCGGCAAGTACTGCCACCTGCATATCCATTATTAAAAGCGCCGTGTTTTGTTCCATTTTACAAGTTTAATAATTTGATAGCTAACATCTTTATTGAATAATACTATCCTGCTGTGCGTCTTGTATTTAAATTTTGCTGCCGCTAAATCGATAACATTTATGGAATATTATACTTTGGGTGATGAAAGATAGCATCTTTAGGTGACTTACAGAAGGTGACAGGGGTGCCAATGAATGGAAGTTCAAGCGTAAAATGGCCGTAAGTACAAGGCTTTCCGTCTGCTGCAGTACCCTAAATTTGTGTGATAGATGGAGATTGTGTTAGACTGACTATTAAAATTGAATGGAAAGGAATAAACAATGTCTTGAACCGCTGACACAAGGCGGTTGACTGGAGCCAGTTATTTTCTGGCAAGCTGATCTATTTTACGGATCATCTCCATGAATTCTTTTTTATTATATAGCCGGGTTAGGTACTGGATCTTACCTGTTTCATCTATAATTACGTTGCGCGTAACCCCGGCTTTACGTTCTGCAAACCGGCTAAAAATTTCCGCTCCGGGATCTAATGCGAGCGGATAGGTGATTCTCATATCCTGATGAAACTTTTTTACAACCTCTATTGGCTCATCCCTGTCTACTCCTATAAGAACAACATTCTTATCTTTATAGGCTTGCCAAAGATCTTTCTCAAGATAAGGCATCTCCTCTCTGCATACACTACACCAGGATGCAGTAAATTGAAGAACAACAATCTTTCCCCTAAGTGCTTTTAGATCCGTTTTAGTCCCGTTTTGTAAAACCAGTTCAAAGTTATCAGGTGCCTGATCCCCAATCTTCACCAGATATCCTCTGCCATCTTTTTGGGTACGAATTTCTTTATTTTCCTGTGCTTGAGCTGCAATTCCCAGGTACAGTAACATTGTTATCAATAATAGTTTCTTTCTCATCAGTTGTCAAAACAAGTAGCGTGTATTCGCTCAATCATTCGGATTAGTTCGTGCAGGATTTATTCTGCTGACATAAACATATACTAATTTAGTAGATTTAAAATTGATTTAACAATTTATTTTCAATTCCTGATCAATGGCTATGTGCGAAGTACTTATAGTGAGTTTTGACTGCAGACAAGCTTATTTTCCCAATACAAAGGCAAGTATGTATGATCTGCAGATTTTTATCGCGTAAATGAAACAATGTTCTACTCTCATTTTAGAATTACACCTATTTGAGTATATTTGATAGCCATACACCTTATAATAAAGGAATTAAAAATACCAATCAGACGAAAACAATATTACCTGAATGAAATATCTGGAGAAAATTCAAACCCTGCTGCCATTAGGTTATTTATATCTTATTGTTTTAGGCCTCTTGAAAGAATCTCTGCTCTATTATCCTTTAGGAATAAATATATTGAATTACTCCTCAATTACGGATATCCTGATCAGCCCGATAGCAGACCTTATTTCAAAGGTTGAGTTGATTATTGCTTTGATTATAATCTGTTTAATTTTATATGGCATACAAACTTTGCTGATCAGCTACAGAAACAGCAGATGGAGTCAAAAAATACTGCATAGATTTGAATTGGCACCAGAAACCAGCAAAAAGGAAATGCAAAAAGTTCTTTTCCCGGTCTTCGTCCTCCTTATTGCAATTGAACTATTGTCACTATTTGTTGGATATGGATTAGCGGGTGGTAAGATGTTATCAAAAAAGATCATCAACAGTGACTACACCTATAATTATAAACTCAATTTCAACTCCGGTAAATCTGAAGACATTTATGTATTCGACTCCAATAGTTCCTTTTATTTTTATGTCACAAAAGGAAGTTCAAATATTAAAATAGTGCCTGTAGCGAGCATCAATACTATTGAAATGATTGATAATCCGAAATTAAAAACAAACTAA
Source organism: Pedobacter sp. MR2016-24 (assembly GCF_026239655.1). Taxonomy (GTDB): domain Bacteria; phylum Bacteroidota; class Bacteroidia; order Sphingobacteriales; family Sphingobacteriaceae; genus Pedobacter. The sequence goes on from NZ_JAPIVO010000003.1 coordinate 721,089, forward strand.
GGCCTTCATCTCCTACAGCCATATTCCAAAATAGTCAGGCTGATATATGCGATCTTTATCTTCGTCTTAAAAACGTTGATGCGCTGATTTCCTGGTCCGTAAGTCACAGTCATTGTACTGTATTAAATGGATAGCAGGCTGATTTAAGCTTTTCAACGATCAATATCCTGAGTTCAACGATACAGAGAAGGTTTTCCTTGTCCCCCGCTATACTTTTGATCAACAAACAGTATAAAACCTTAAAAAAATCAGGATGGAAGCATTTAAAGAAATCACAATCGCAGGTGTTACAAAGCATATTTTCAGAATCCTGGAGAAACCAGTTATTTTTTTCCAGCATGCTCCCGTGCAATATATCCTCTTCAGGATTTACAGTATAGCCAGTCAAATTATCTTAATTATTTACAAATAAAAGCAGCTATAAGTGACTAAATATCTGCCCAGATTATCATTGCTGATATCTATCCATTCGTAACTCATCTGGCTGCGTTCTAAAAAATCTTTGATTGGCAATACCTCCGGAGAATCTGGTTTACCATAAAGTTTAAGTTTATTCATATTGTGTTTTCGATTAGAGGTTACCCAAGCTTATTCGATGATATCATTATTTGTTTTGCAGGCTTTTGAGATAAACCTGTGCCTCCTTGATGGCCTCATTACAGATGACTTCCAAACCGCAGATCAACTGTCCGAAATTTCTTTGATCACCTGAGAATTCAAGGTCATCCAGCATATGAACTGTTTTTTGCAACACGCCCATGATCGCCAGCGTTGTTCTCAAACTGTGTGCTGTTTTTTTAATCTGCTCATAATTCCCTGCTTTTAACGCCGTCCGGAGTGTCTGCATATCTTCAGGTATTCTATGGATAAAATGATTGGTAATCTTCCGCTCGTAATCCACGTTTCCCTTGCCCATATCTTTAAGGTAATCCAGATCCAGATAAATAAAAGGCTGAATAACATCTTCAACAATCAGGTTGGGAACAGTCAATTTTTCTATCAGCCCCAGCAATTCCTGCTCGTTTACCGGTTTTGAGATATAGTCGTTCATACCTATGCTAATACATTTCTCGCGCTCGCCAGACATCGCATGTGCGGTCATAGCAATAATAGGAATATCAGATTTAAGCTTCGACCTGATTTCAATTGTAGCAGAATATCCATCCATTTCCGGCATTTGAATATCCATCAGTACCAAATCAAAATAACCGATTTTCACTTTTTCTATAGCTTCTTTTCCATTAGAGGCTATAGCGAAAGAGAATCCCCAGTAAGCCAGTATATTGGCCATCAGATCCTGGTTCATCATATTATCATCTACAATAAGGATATGTGCGGAACGACTGATCGTATTGGGTTCCATCACCTGATGGTGAACGTTCTCTTCTGTTTGCTCCTCGTCAGAAGTGAGGTAAGGAATTTCGAATATAAATTCTGTACCCACTCCGGCTTTGCTGCTAACATCTATTGTGCCTTTTTGAATTTCCAGTAAATCTTTAACGATAGATAAACCGAGACCTGTGCCGCCGTAATTACGGGTAATGGAATCATCAGCCTGATTAAATCTTTCGAAGATACGTTCCAGTTTTTCATCTTTTATACCAATACCCTGATCGGCCACCCTGAATTTCAGGGTAATCATATTTCCATCCACTTTACCAATTGAAACAGTAATTTTTAATGATCCCTTCTCGCTGAATTTTAGTGCATTCCCCAGCAGATTAACCATGATCTGAGTTAAACGGGTGGCATCACCAATCAACGTTTCTGGTACGTCATCTTCAATTTCAGTAATATAACCCAGACCTTTAGCACGCACCCTTTCAGAAAAAAGGACTTCAACAGAATGCAGCAATCCACGGATGCTGAAAGGTTTATTTACAATCCGCATCATACCCGCTTCAATCTTGGAAATATCTAAAATATCGTTAATGATCGAAAGGAGATTTTCCCCGGCCTGCTGTATAGAGTTTATGTAGTGCTGCGACTGACGGTCGACATCCTGTCTCTGTAACAAGGTAGTAAAACCGAGGATAGAATTAAGTGGGGTCCGGATTTCATGGCTCATATTGGCCAGGAAGTTTTCTTTAATTCCAAGCGACTCTCTGGATTTACGCTCAGAATTATCCAGCTGATCAATCAGCAAAGTCCTGTTTCTGAACTGACGTGAGATAAACCAGCACAATGCACCACCACTTAAAAACAATAAGGCGATCAGGATATTCCCATAGGCTTTTGCCTTCAATCCGCTATCATTGATCTGTTTGATCAGTTTCTGCATCCGCATTTGTCTGCTGTTATAGATTTTGCGGGTGGTGCTGGTAATCTCATCAGAGGTAATTCTGGCCTGAGGGTTACCAATTGAAGTGGTATCATCCATTTTACCGGTACGGTTAAAAAGATCAATCAGGTGATTTTTAGTATTTACTTTTTCCTGAGCCAGAAAATTAAGCCTGTCCAGGTATTTTTTAACATAAGGATCCTCACTCCCATCATCAATGGAATCAAGATACATCCTTACCGCTTGTATCTTGGCTTCCACACCTTCCAGATGGGAAGTATCATCCGTTGCAATAGCGCCACGAATCCTGCTTTCTATACCAAGGATATCCCGGTCGATTTCACGCAAATGATTACTTGTCCGTAATTCTTCCAGTAATTCCTTATTACCCTCAATAAGGGTTTCCATATTTCCGGATGAACTGTACTGAATCATAATGAGCAAAGCCATTCCAACCACAAATGCAGAGAATATCAGGTAGTTGAATTTGCTGTCAGGCATAAAGGATTTATTTTTTTCCATATATTTTTATGAGCGGAGAGTGGTGCTGATTAGATTTTATTTTAAATAACGTTGATTACCCGATGTAGATTTTTTCTGTAGCTGTCTGCAATTGGCAGAAAATTACCCTGAATTACCATCCCGCCTTCCTGTAGTGTATCAATATGCTGCAGGGAAACAATGTAAGAGCGATGGATGCGGATAAATTTGCTTTTCGGAAGCCGCTCTTCAACAGATTTTAACCTGGTATGAATAACAAAAAGTTTATCACCGGTGTGGAATTTTACGAAATCACCCATAGCCTCCGCAAACAGAATATCGTTGATACGGAGACGGCGTACTATACTGCTATCTCTTACAAAGATAAATTCATCATTAGTTATTTCTCTTTCTTCGGCTTTACCGGATAAGGTCTCTCTGGCCTTATCAATAGCTTTCAAAAAACGTTGTGAAGAAAATGGTTTAACAAGGTAATCCGATACATTAAGATCAAAAGCTTCAATAGCATAATCCTTGTTTGAAGTGGTATATATAATGAGATTTTTTTTCCCGCTGAGGTTTTTAGTCAGTTCAATACCAGTCATTTCCGGCATCTCAATATCCAGCAAGATCAGATCAACATCGTTGTGCTGCAAATAGTTATAAGCGAGAAATGCATTTTCACATACCTTTACCACATCAAGATCATCAATCTGGCTGGCAAGCATCACCATGCTCTCCCGTGCTATTGGATTATCATCAACAATGATGCAGCTTATTTTTTGTCCGTTCGATATCATTGAGTCGCAGGTAAGTATGACTAATTACACTATTGACAACTTTTACGCAACAATAATACCTTTACATAATCACCTATAAAACAACAAATTAACAGACAAAAACACCTTCAAAAATTACTTTATTTCGTTAATTTACGAATGAATTATCCGTTAGCTTCGGCTAAATACCACCCTATTCCCCAAGTGTATAAGAAGATCCTGAAGCTTCATATGCCTGATTGAGCATATCTATATCTTCCTGCCTGTTTTCAAGAATTTCTGGTGTAATATCATATCCATTGGAATGAATATCTTTCTGGCTTTGCTGATCTTCAGCCTCTGCATTTTGTGCATCATCTACTTCCTGGTTGTCTTCTGGATTTCTCATATATTATAATTTATTATTCTAGTTTCTTTTTAACTTTTCAGAGAGCCTGATCAGCTCTGTATTGAGGAATTTTATGTCCTTCGCGATCTGGCTCACCAGGAACCTTATTTTGCTAATTTCGTCCGCTCTGAATACATGTCTTGCCTGAGGCAGCATTTTCAGATTTTCATTCAGGTTATGATTTGTCATTCCACAAAGAGTTTAAGGTGAAGCAATTGAGGCTGGGTTTATCGCCTTTATAGCAGTATATCCAAAAAACCGTCCAAATAATAACCAATTAAAAATCAGGTAGTTGTACGAATTATCAAAAAATACGATAACGATATAGCGTAAATTCATGACGACTTAGTGAAACCATATTACCGAACAGCAGATGAAATAAAACGCAGTATTTCTCCCGGCTTGGTTTTGATACGGAAATCCCTCCCGTTGAGTTCCTTCTTTCCTTTGCCAGTGATTACATAACTATGGTCCCATGGTAAGATGATGTGCAGATCCTGACCTTTTTCACTGAGCACTTTAATTTCCATCACCTCTCCTTTCTGTTGTGCAGCACTAACCAAAAATGCTCCTGCGCAGCGAAGATTATTAAAAGCAGCATCTTTGTCTTTCGGCCAGTTGGGAAATACGCTTAAAGTGCCATTATAACCTTGCAACAGACATTCATTGATGACCGCCGGCAGGGCGAAATTCTCAAACCAGATACCCATTTTAGACATATAGGCAAAGTCGGTCTGGTCTCCATAACGACCTCCTGTCTGCATCACCATATCTGTGGCGGTTCCGTTAGGCAACAAACAATAATTGATCTGCCTTTTAAACTGTTCAAGGTCAAGCTGACCTATTCTTGCTGCCTGCAGGTTCATAAAGACCAGATCATTACCGCCTTCATTTTGCTGATTCTGGTAGGTGCCGGTTAGCATTTCTATTGTTTTTTTATCACTATGCAGACCAAAATCTTCTCCGGGGAACACCGTAAACAATGCACCGGGTACATTGTAAACAACCTGGTCATGCTCTTCTGGCACGGAAACCAGCACGGTACCATATTTTTCACTATTTGCAGTTGGATATGCCGGATAGGCAGAAAAGATTTCATCAATAGCATCTACCAGTTTTTTATCCGCAGCAGCGCTCCCCAATACTTTAACAGCCTGTTTAAATGCTTTGAAAATAAATTTAGTTAAGCTCAGATCCACAGCACCGTCATAGTTATATTTAAAGCCCGGTCTGAGTCCGTAAAGTTCTGGCGGTACACTGGGAAAAATATGGTATTTATCATCTTTCCATCGTTTATCACTATGACTTTCGGGGCGCTGCATATAGGCCACCAGAAATTCAACTGCTGCTTTAATGGGTTCATAAGCTCTTTTCCTAAGGAAGTCCTGATCACCGGAATACAAATACTGCCACCATAATCCCTGCACCGCCCAGGGTGTTTCACTTACCTCCCAGCCCCAGTCAGGTATAGGATAGGGATTCATACTCATCTCCACCGGATAAGCAGAATGCGGAAAATAAGCACCAGGCAGTTCATAATATTCTTTAGCCCATTTACGGCTGACAGGCATAAGGGATTCAACCAGATTCACATAAGCTAAATTCTTTTCCAGATGGTTACTGGAAAAACAAAGCCAGAAAGGCTGCTGAGTATTGTAATTCATATGGTAATCGCCATGCCAGGCGGTACCGATTTGATTATAACTCCAGTTCGCAAACAGGCCGGGACAGGTAGCCTCCGGTCTGGTGGCACAGTTGAAAAAATAAAGATTTGTATACCATATCTTTTCAAGGAATTTGTCCCCCAATTGGACGGCCGACCTATTCCAATAGGCATTCCATGAAAGAACATTCCTGTCAAATGCAGCCTTGAGTTGTGCGTGTGAGATTGCCTGACTTACCGCAGTTGCTGCATCAAGCTTAACGTCGCCCCCCTCTTTCAGGGAAACACAAGCTAAAAAAGGATGGCTTTCATCCAGTGCCGCTTCCAGCAGGCTCATATTTTCAGGGTTCCCGTTCCAGCTCATTCGCTTTTTTTTGGATAACACCTGATTTGTAGATACACTTAAGCTGAATGCTTTATCTTTTGAATGGCTTCGATCTTTTGTCACCTGCCCGGATTCCTGTTGAGGTAACACCTGCCGGAACTCCATTGAACCCCCGCGCAGGTTTTCTACAGATTGATAAGCAGGAAATTCCTGTGGCGTTGAGGGATCCGGAATAATTTTAATCCGGTTAAAGAGGTTGGCGTGGGGGCTACCTTTCTCATCCAACAGCTCCATCCATAGCCTGTCGTCTGACATAGCTGTGAAAATGGACAGGAACAGGCGTTTTTTATCAGCGGTTAATAGTTCAACCCTGCAAAGCCCATTAGAGATGTCAAGTTCATGACCAATTAACTGCATTTTCCGGCGATCAAATCCCAACAGTACCGATCCGCAGGGAAAAGGTCGTGGATAAGGCTTAGCATAATTTTCTGCCGACATCCTATTGTATTTGTTATACCATTCGTCATCCGTTAAATTGGCCAGCTCAGCTGGAATCTGATCTACCTTATCAAATACTGATTTAAAAGTACCTAATGCTTCACGGTTTTTTTCCGCTATCCTGATATCCCAGACATTGTTATGCCCAAACCTGATCACTATTGCATCAGGTCTTGTCGTAACCACTGCTCCCATCGCACCGTTACCTAATAATGCACCTTCAAAAAAATCAGTAGCGGGTTTAGGATATTTGATACTATGTTTTTTTGCTAATTTAACAGCATTTAAAGGCAAAACTTCCTGCGCTCTTAGTAGAATACTCTGGAAAAGCAGCATTAAGGAGATTAAAATTCGAAGCATATTGATTGGTATCGTTTTTATTTGGTATAAGAGCTAAGTACACTGAAATTGCCCGTTCTGGCAATGGACGATTGTATGAATTCAATGAACTATTCCTTTTTTATCAATTCTCCTTTGATAGACGCCTACTAAGACGACACATTAGGTTCAGATGACTGACAAAATCATTATAAATGCAAAAGGCTTCTGAGAAATTCAGAAGCCTTTTTAATTGTATAAGAATCAGCACCCGATAGGTGCATTGAAATTACTTTAAATCAAACCTGTCCAGGTTCATTACCTTACTCCAGGCAGCCACAAAGTCTTTAGTGAATTTGTCCTGAGATCCTGCGCTTGCATAAATTTCGGCAACAGCTCTTAACTCCGAGTTTGATCCGAAAACCAGATCTGCACGGGTACCAGTCCATTTTATTTCACCAGTAGCGCGGTCACTGCCCAGATAAACTTCTTTATCTTCAGATACTGCTTTCCAGGCAATATTCATATCCAGAAGGTTCACAAAGAAATCATTACTGAGTACCCCCGGTCTTGTGGTGAAAAGGCCATGTTTAGACTCATCAAAATTGGTATTCAACACACGCAATCCGCCTAATAACACAGTCAGTTCAGGCGCAGTGAGGGTAAGCAAATTGGCCTTGTCTATCAGCAACTCTTCTGTAGACACCGGGATTTTTGATTTGCGGTAGTTTCGGAAACCATCTGCAGCAGGCTCCAGGTAGCTGAATGATTCCTCATCCGTCTGCTCCTGTGCTGCATCCATACGGCCGGGTGTAAAAGGCACTGTGATCACCTGTCCCGCAGCTGATGCAGCTTGTTCTACTGCCGCATTACCAGCCAGCACAATTAAATCTGCAAGCGAAACCTTTTTACCAGTTTCTTCTGCATTATTAAATTCTTGCTGAATTTTTTCCAGTGTGTTCAATACTTTTTGCAACTGTATCGGGTTATTCACCTCCCAATGTTTCTGCGGCGCAAGGCGAATTCGCGCACCATTGGCACCACCACGTTTGTCCGAACCACGGAAAGTAGAAGCGGAAGCCCAGCCGGTAGCAACAAGTTCAGCAATGCTCAGTCCTGATTCCAATACTTTAGCTTTCAGTAAAGCAATATCATTTTCATTAATCAGTACATGATCAACTGCAGGAATAGGATCCTGCCAGATCAGTTCTTCCTGTGGGATATCCGGACCAAGATAACGTGCAAGAGGTCCCATATCGCGATGCGTTAGTTTAAACCAGGCACGCGCAAAAGCATCGGCAAACTCATCCGGATTTTCAAAAAAGCGTCTTGATACTTTTTCATATGCAGGATCAAACCTCAAAGCAAGGTCGGTAGTCAACATAGTAGGCAAATGTTTTTTTGCACTGTCATAGGCATCAGGAATAATAGCTTCAGCATCTTTTGCCACCCACTGTTGCGCTCCTGCCGGACTTTTACTGAGTTCCCATTCAAAGCCGAACAGGTTTTCAAAGAAATTATTGCTCCACTGCGTCGGCGTTTTAGTCCAGGTTACTTCCAGTCCGCTGGTAATGGTATCCGGACCTTTACCAGAACCATAACTGTTGTTCCAGCCTAAGCCCTGCATTTCTACATCTACTGCTTCCGGCTCCTTGCCTACGTGATCTGAAGAAGCAGCACCATGGGTCTTTCCAAAACTGTGTCCTCCGGCTATTAAAGCAACGGTTTCTTCATCGTTCATAGCCATCCTTCCGAAAGTATCACGGATATCTTTCGCTGCCAGCAAAGGATCCGGATTCCCATCAGGACCTTCAGGATTCACGTAGATCAATCCCATTTGCACGGCTGCGAGTGGTTTTTCGAGGTTGCGGGAGTGAATATCACCATCAGCGTCATCATCAGACACCAGTACGCCTCCTCCATTTACACCAGGTGAACCATGTGCATAACGCAAATCGCCACCCAGCCAGGTAGTTTCAGCACCCCAGTAAACAGATTCATCTGCTTCCCATACATCTTCACGCCCGCCGGCAAAACCAAAAGTTTTGAAACCCATTGACTCCAATGCGATATTACCGGTAAGGATCATCAGATCGGCCCATGAAATATTATTGCCATATTTTTGTTTAATCGGCCAGAGCAAACGACGCGCTTTATCGAGGCTCACATTGTCAGGCCAGCTGTTAAGCGGAGCAAAACGCTGCAGTCCGGCACCAGCACCACCACGTCCATCCCCTACGCGGTAGGTTCCTGCACTATGCCATGCCATCCGGATGAATAAACCACCATAGTGACCAAAATCGGCCGGCCACCACTCCTGCGAGTCAGTCATCAGTGCATGAAGATCTCTTTTTACCGCTTCCAGATCCAGGCTGTTAAAGGCACCAGCATAATTAAAGTCTTCGCCCATTGGATTTGATAAAGAGGAATGCTGACGCAGGATATTCAACTTTAACTGGTTTGGCCACCAGTCATTATTACGGGTACCGCCACCGCCAACATTATGTTTCATGCTGCCATTATGAAATGGGCATTTACTGATGTCATTTGATTCTTTTTCCATTTTTATATGTTTATATATTGATTAACGACGTGCCTGGTGATTGTAAATCAATATAAATTTATGGTATTGAATTCACTAATCACAATCAATTATATCTATGTTAAATAGTTAGCATCTATAATGAAGACCGAACAATAAATTAAACATAATACACGCTAAAGGGGTTAAGGTAACAACATATGCAAAAATTAAACCTGTACCTCCTGTTTATTTCCCTCGTTTTTATCACACCTGTGATGGCACAGCAAACGCAGCATAGCGGCTGGCTGTTTTTATCACATACCCAAAAAGTAAGCAGCAAATTCGATGTACTGGCCGATGTACAGTGGAGAACGGGCGACCAGTTCACGGCTTTAAACACGCGCTTATGGAGAACTGCGGTTAATTATAATTTCAATAAAAAACAGGCAATAGCACTGGGTTATGCCAATAAAAATGACTGGGAAAAAGAAGAAAACGAAAAGTTACATACTTTAGAACACCGTGTGTATGAACAATACACCTACAATTTTGAAACAGAAAGAATGGAGTTCAATTTACGGGGCCGCTTAGAGCAACGTTTTGTGAAGGAAGAAAAATCTGAGTTTTCGCAACGCTTACGTGCATTTATCAGTGTCCAGATTCCCCTGTTAGCCAATGCTGATTTCTCTAAAGGGCTATATGCTAAAATTCAGGATGAGATTTTTCTTAACGTTCAGCATAAGGAAAGAGTCAACAGCAGCTTACTGGATCAAAACAGGCCTTATGCAGCCTTCGGCTACAGATACAATAAACATATAGATATGGAAACGGGATATATGCGATGGCTGCAGAGAGAAGAGGATGGTGATGTGAATACTAATATTTTTCAATTCATGATCACCACCAGTTTCTGACTTCCATTTACCGCCTTTTCCGTCAGCTCCAGAAAGTTCTGTCCTGCCAGCAATTTCCCGGCCCGGGTGTGAAAATAGGACCGGGAATTTTTGTCCTTCACATATTAATTCCTGAACCACTAATTCGGGGCACCATTATTGGTTATAGAAAGAATAGTATTTAACCCAACCTACCAACAACAGCAAAACAAGATCGCTGTAAAATATTTCACCTCATTTATTCCCCAGCAACTATGAACTTTGCCTTTGTTATGTTTGGATTCAAATTCGGCCTGTCCGAAATGATGATTGTCTTTTTAGCTGTTTTTGTGATTGTCCTTTTAATGAGAAACCTGTTATCCAAAAACCAGGTTGAAGAGCGAAAACAAGACTCCTTATAATTTAATTCCAATAATTATTCCCGCCGCTGCCAGGGTCAATAACATTCTATGTCCAAAAAAATCAAATTTGCAAATCCCACCCAGTCTTTTTTTTACGCAACCCTGAGAAGCAGAGTAGATGAGTATTTCCGGCTCAACAAGCTCAGCCGCCATGCAAATGGCCAGATGTGGATAAAAACTATATTTTTCCTGGTTGGTTTTGCCGGTTTATACCTGCTGATCATCTCAGGAACAGTCAGCCCCCTTGTCATGTTACTACTTACTGCGCTGCTGGGTATGTTTTGTGCATTTGTAGGTTTCAACATTTGTCATGATGCCATTCACGGATCCCTTTCCGGTAATAAAAAGATCAATAAGTTATTCAGTTTTACCTTCAACCTGGTCGGTGCAAATCCATATGTATGGAATATTACGCATAATATAGTACACCATACCTATACTAACATCCCCGACCATGATGAAGATATAGAAGTGGCGCCAGGACTCATCCGCATAACCGATGAAGAGGAAGTCAATGCCATTCAAAGATATCAGCACTGGTATGCGCTTCCGTTGTACAGCCTGGCCTCACTTTCATGGGTATTCAGAAAAGATTTCAAGAAATTCTTTCAGTCTAAAATCGGAGAACATACAGTAAAACATCCTGGAATAGAGTATTTCAACCTGTTCTTTTATAAACTGATATACTATGTGCTGTTTATTGTACTGCCGCTGGTATTACTTGACATTTCATGGATACAGTTCATAGCCGGATTTCTGGTGCTGCATTTTGCCCAGGGATTAACCATGGGACTTGTTTTTCAACTTGCCCATGTCGTGGAAGGCACTAAATTCCCAAAACCAAATGAGCAGGGTACCATAGAAGAAGTGTGGGCAGAACATCAGATGCATACCACGGCCAACTTTGCCACAAATAATAGAATAGCAGCATTCTTTTTAGGGGGACTTAACCGTCAAATTGAGCATCACCTCTTCCCGAAGGTCTGCCACATTCACTATGGAGCAATTTCCAAAATTGTGAAAGCTACAGCCTTAGCACACAATCTTCCTTATATCGAAAGTAAAACCTTTACCGCTGCATTGCGTTCGCACCTGACCATGCTGAAAAGGTTTGGAAAATATGCAGAAAATAAACAGGAAAAATTGTCCCGCCCTGCTGTAAGTCCTGTGACTGTCCTGCCGGCACCCGGTCCCCATGCCTTAACCGCTCTGCGCAGATAAAATTGCAAAGTGGAGGTTTATGCCGATCAGCTTACTGTTGATGATATCCGCTACGATTCGGCTAAATCTGAATGGAAGGATAAAGATCAGCAGGCATTTGAACAGCTCAAAAAGCAAATTATGGAACTCAAAAAGACCAAAGGTACATTAGATGAGCTGGAATTGACCACAGCTCAGTGAAGGCATTAATGCGTCTGTTCAAATACAAACTTCGCATTTTGATAATCTATCGGAACTGTTTTCTTAAAAAAGGTCATATTCATATAAATTTCCATCACGCCAATCCCCATAATTAATTTGTCGTCTTTTTTGAGCAGAGCGATTGGAATTCTATGCCACGCTTCAGTGCCATAATGCTGATAACGATAGGTACCCTTTAAGGTATCTCCTTTAAGCACTCCGTTCACATCCCCGGAATCTTTGTAAAGTCCGCCATAGTTAATTTCATACTGACCATAAAACTCCTTATCATTCAGTACAATGTTCAGCTGTGCAGTATCACTTTTATTTACGGAATGATACAGCGTTTTGATCTGATCGCGTTTCGCTTCCTTGGTTGCACAAGCTGACATTAAAAAAGCTATCCCGATGCATAAAATTCTAACTGCTGTCATTAAATGAAGATTGAATTTCAAAGTTAATTTTTATTCACATGCATAGCTTAAACTATTTCAGTTGCTCAGCGTTTAATCAGATATGAATATAAAAATAGCTGTCCTTACTGTTGTCAGCGGCCGCAAAACAGCGTTGATGAACCTGATTAAGGGGCTGGCTTTAAATGAACCCCTTCCCGCAGAGTTAATTATAGTGCACATGAATGAGGACACCTATGCCCTGCCCCCATCTCCTTTCCCAATCCGCACTATCAGTCATTATGATCCTGCAAAATTGCCGCTGGCCAGCGCACGCAATCTCGCTTTGGCAGAGAGCCGTGTGGAACATTGCATTTTCCTGGACGTAGACTGTATCCCGGCGCCCAATCTTATCAATGTATATGCTGAGGCATTTAGTCGCACAGACCAGTTATGGTCCGGACAGGTGCGTTACCTGACACCGGACTTTTCAGCCGCACTGAATGTCGCCGATCTGGAAGTTAAAAGTATGTGCGATCCTATAAGAGGGAAATTAGACGCGCTGCCTTATGAATTGTTCTGGTCGCTCAACTTCGCCTGCACCAAAACCGTGTTCAGGAAAATCGGCGGTTTTGACGAAAGCTACAAGGGATACGGCGCGGAAGACACGGACTTTGCATTCACGGCCAGAGCTCAGGGAATACCACTTGGACTGGTAAACGCCATGGCTTATCATCAGCCACATGCCAGTTATGATCCGCCACTAAATCACCTGGAAGACATCGTCAATAATGCACAGACATTTTATAAAAAATGGAAGCTATGGCCCATGGAAGGCTGGCTGAACAAATTTGTACAGCTGGGTTATATCTCCCGGAGCAATGATGAAATAAACATTTTAGCGTATCCAGAAAAATCGGTTATCGGGCAATACCTCAAATAATACTATTCCTGAGGATTAATTAGTGATAAATACCTGGTTCATCGTGTTTTTGATCGCATGGGCAATGTGCTGCAGCGCATCAGGATTAATCATCCCATCCCAGTTGGGTAATCTTGAACATGCATTTTCCAGTTCATCAGGCCAGTTCACAGCAAATAGGTCGCCCGGATAGATCACTCTTGCACATCCTTTTACCGCCAGCAAATCTGCCTTTTGCAATTGCTCATCAAAAGGCCTGTCTTCCGGGATACAGATAAATCGCTTATTTAAGTCGGCCATTTCCATCACAGTATTGTGACCTGCATTACCAATCACTACCTGGCATTGATCCAGCACTGCTTTCGGATCCTTCAGCTGACCATGTACTGTCAAATTATGTTTCAACAGCATTGAATGGTTTGCACTGCTTCCCATGATATGGAAAATATAATTCTCACAGGCAGTGGCAAGATGATGAATAAATTCAGTATCAAGAGATGTACCGCCCTGACCTACTAAAATGGCAATATGCCCGGGCTGCTCCTGTTCATTGCTTACGGTCTTATTGTCGCTATACTTGGAAAAGCCTCCTGCATAAACTGTTTTTTCCTTAATCCATTCTTCCTCATCTGTTAGCGCAAATGTTTCAGCATAAGGTGCGATCAGCAATTCTGCACTCTCATAAGCATCCAAATGAGGTATATCGGTTCTCATTCCATGTTGCCTGACCACCACCGTAGGAATTCCGCTTAAACGGGCCAGCAGTGTCACCTCAACTGAAACATCTACCACCAGCAGCATAGGGTAATACTCTCTGAAGGTTGCTGTTAAAACTGCTGTACGCTCCCTGATTCCTGCAATGCCAAGCGGTGCGTAGTGCAGGAAACTTAATGCATGTGCTCTCGGTTGATGGTCATTCTCATCCGGAAGATCTAAAGGAAGGTGTATACACACTATATGTTCAGGTATCTGATCCAGATAAGGCCGAAGATTACTCCCTATAAAGCAGATGTGATCAGCTGTGAGGGAACTGGCAATAGTAATCGCCCTCATCACATGGCCGGAACCATGGTGATGTATATAGAATCCTAAATAGGGTGGAGTGCTGAGGGTATGTTTATCCATTATTATCATAACTGATAGCAGCGCCTATTGTTTTGGTTCAGCCGTCTTCAATTAATACAAAAAACATTTTAGTGCTGACCATGTTTACAATAAAAAACAGCAAGATGCAGACACTCTTTACCAGTATTCCAGTACCAGCGCTTAGGGCTATCATTATAGTACCTGTTAAGGACGAGGAAGCTAATATTTATGACCTGCTTGATGCATTAAGACTGCAGACAGATCCCTTTGGCCAGCCCATGGCCAATAATGTTTATGAAGTATTATTACTGGCAAATAACTGCAGGGACCGTTCTTTTGCGCTTGCCCGAAAATATCAGCTGGAACATCCGGACTTCAACCTGCATCTTGCGGAGATTGAGCTGGAGAAGAAAGAAGCGCATATTGGTACGGTAAGAAGGCTATTAATGGATGAAGCTTATCAAAGATTTCAGCTGCTGGAAAATCCTGATGGAATCATTATCTCTACCGATGGAGATTCCAGAGTGGACGCCTGCTGGCTGCATTATATCTTTGCAGAATTTGACCAGGGATGTGATGTAGTAGGCGGCAGGATTATTTCCGAATACAGCAAAAGTCCTTCACGCAAATACCATTTACAAGATATTGGCTACCGTTACCTCGTCAGCCACCTGGAATCTTCAATAGACCCCTCTCCTTTTGACCCCTGGCCAAGACATTTCCAGTGTTTTGGTCCAAGTACCGCCGTAAAATGCAGTATCTATGAAAAAGCGGGCAGATTACCTGTACTCCCATTTCTGGAGGATGAGAATTTCCGCAAGGCGCTGATCAGAATTGATGCACGCATCAGGCGCTCGCCATGGGTAAAGGTGTACACATCCAGTCGCGAAACCGGAAAAGTGGACTTCGGTTTTTCTATACAACTGAACGAATGGACAAAGATGAATAAAGAAGGGAAAAAGATTTTTGTAGAATCTGCAGGATCCCTCATTATTAAGTTTAATGCGAAAAAAGAATTAAGAGAGATCTTTACCAATTATATACAGCACCGGCAGCTCAACCTCCTTCAGCTTCGCCAGCTCGCCGGCAACCTTTTCCTGGAGGAAGAATGGCTGCAGCTCAAAATAACCACAGCAACTTATTTTGGCGCTTTATGGGAAGAAACAGAACATGCCCTTAAAGCTCAGAAATGGGAAGAGCGGCATCCCGGAGTACATATTGACGCGGCAATTGGCCATTTGAGAAATTTATTATACGCTAAACAACCTGCATAATTATTTATTTAATGACAGATTATTCAACAATTTACCAACAGCTCAGCCAGTTGGCCATACTTACGGAGCAAACTGGCGGGATGCCAGCTGAAGAAATACGCCTGATTAAAAACAGCAGCCTGCTGGATATCGTTTTACCCGGTGAAGCACTTGATTTTGAGCAGGACAACACTGCAGCCTTACTGGCTCACTTAAAAGATGTTGGCAGAAGTAACGGCGCCATCGGAAGGATATACGAGGGCCATATTAACACCCTGTTCCTGATTCACCTATACGGCACTGCAGCACAAAAAGAATACTGGTACGATCAGGTAAGAAGGGAGAGAAAGTTCTTTGGTGTCTGGAATACAGATAGTACTGTTGGGATCACCTTTAAAGTTAAGCCCGAACAGGTAATCATCAATGGTGCAAAAGGCTTTTGTTCAGGTGCAGACCTGGTAGACTTCGCATTAATCGGGGGAAAGACTGATCAGTTTTCGGGTACGTCCGACTGGCAGATGGTGATTGTACCGATGCAACAGGTGGAAGAATTCAGGATAGACCGCAAATCATGGGAACCGCTGGGCATGAAGGCTTCTGTCAGTTATACTATTGATTTCTCCGGAATTGAAGTCGGCCACAGCACTTTGCTTGGTCAGCCGGGAGACTATCTGAAGTCACCTTACTTCCTCGGCGGCGCAATCAGGTTCGCAGCTGTACAACTCGGCATGGCAGAATCCGTTTACAATAAAACACTTGATTTCCTCCGCAGCCTTAACCGTCTCGAAGATCCATTCCAAAAAATGAGAATTGGAAAAATGGCTATGGCCCTGCATTCAGGTCAGCTATGGATCAAAAATGCTGGTCAGAATTTTGACGACTGGAAATATACGGCAGACCTGAATGAACGCCTGGTCGCCTATGCAAACATGACCAGGTTAACCGTTGAAGGCATTTGTATCGAAGTCCTCCAGCTATCTACCCTATGTGTCGGTGCCAAAGGTTTAATGGCGCCGGGAGATTTAGAACGCTGGCACCGCGATCTTACCTTCTACCTGAGACAGCCTGCCCCTGATGCTACTTTACAGAATGCAGCAAATTACCTGATCCATACCGATCAGCCTATTGAATCCTGTCTGGGCTTAAAGCCCGCTATAGATGAACCCTCAATGATGGCTGCATCATTATAAACTACCACCTCATGAAAATAGGCATCATTGCACATTTAAAACATCCTATCCGGGCGCCATTCTATGGCGGTCTGGAGGCTTTTACTTTCGATATTTGTAAGCGTTTGCAAAAAAGGGGACATGAAGTTATACTCTTTGCATCATCAAAATCAGATATAGCATTAAATGTACATCCGATCCTGAATGATGACCATTACAATGACGCGACAGGTTACCGGGAGAAAAGTCCGAACCTTTCCTCAGAATATATGGCAGAACATCACGCTTACATGGAACTGATGCAGCACATTGATACGATGGAACTGGATATTATTTTTAATAACAGTCTCCACTATGTACCAATCACCATGGCAGGATTATTAAAGACGCCTATGCTTACGGTTTTACATACGCCGCCATTTTTTGAGTTAAAAAATGCGGTGAAACTGGAAGCGAAACAGGGCAATATCAGTTACACAACTGTTTCTGCCAGGAATGCAGAAAACTGGAGTTCGTTTACTAATAATTGTATTGTGATTGAAAATGGGATTGATATGGAAGAATGGACCTACAATCCTGCATCCGAAGGTGACTATGCAATCTGGTTTGGAAGGATCCATCCGGATAAAGGTACACATTTAGCTATCCAGGCAGCGAAACTGGCAGGTGTACCGCTTAAAATTGCCGGAACGATAGCAGATGAAAAATATTTCAAAACCCAGGTTGAACCTCTTCTGGATAGTGCAGCAACCTATGTGGGACATAAAAACCATGCTGATTTGAATAGCCTGATAGGGAATGCCCTGGTCAGCCTGATCACGCCTGTCTGGGAAGAACCTTTTGGTTTAGTTGTAGCAGAGTCGCTGGCATGCGGGACGCCCGTTGCAGGTTTTGCTACAGGCGCTTTGCCGCAATTGGTAACCGACCTGGCGGGATCACTGGCCACACCGGGTGATGTTCCCGCTTTAGCTGCAGCGATTCAGCAGGCAATGGCTAAAAACCGTTCGGACTGCAGAGCACATGCTGAGCAGTCCTTTGGGATAGAAAAAATGCTTATCGCCTATGAAGATCAGTTTGCGGCAATGCTCCCTGTTTTTCAATAACGTCAATTCTGTATTCCTCATTAATATGCTGGTAAGTTTGAACAAGCGCCGGATCTTCCAGAAAGTATTCATTCACCTCATCCCCGTTAAATACACAACCCTCAATCTGCGGACGCCAGTGCACCAGGCACAGCGTCCCCCCTGCTGTTAATGAATCCAGGATCAGTTCTTTCGTTAAAACCAGATCTTCCCTACTGAGGTAATAAGCTACTTCACTTACAACAATCAGGTCGAATTTTCCATCCGGGTATTGCCTTGGAATATCCAGCACTTCAAACTGCACACCTTGACGGTCAATCATACGTTCTCTCGCTACAGCAATTGGTTTTTCACTGATGTCCACTCCCAATACTGCGCTACAATGTGCAGCGAGTAAATTCGTCAATACGCCGATAGAGCAGCCAATCTCCAGCCCATTGTTGAATTGTTTCCCATTCAGCGCGCTGATGGTATGGTTATACTTTTCCTGTTCGTAAGGACTGCCGGTAAAATTCCAGGGATCATTTGATACGGAATACATATCATCAAAGTACTTTTTATCTATGGTATCGTTTTTCATCTGCTTGTTCATTGTTTGATATAAAATTCCTTTTCTCCGTAAAAGTTTTGCAGCACTTCATCTTTTAAAATAAATCCATCAGGATCACCGAATACCTGCAGATCTAACTGGGATTGATGTTGTGCAATCGCTTTTTTCTTCAGCTCCCTGTGTTGATTAACAGGTAAGTACTGGATCCCACCCGGAATATTGGTCAGGGGAGCTACATCCTGATCTTTACCAAGTGTATATAACCAGATTAAATACTGCCAGACCTCCACCTCCGGATAGGCTGCCAGGGCTTTCATGGTAATCTGCCAGCTGGCACGGTGGTCTCTGTGCGGGTCAAATTCATAAGGAACCAAAACCAGCCCCGGCCTGATACGCGCTATTAAAGTCGCAAGTTGATTTACAAAACCAGGAAAACCTTCTTCACCTTCAGCGGGCAGCGCACTATCCTTTCCTCTTAAAAAAGTAACATTTTGATCTGCTACACCCAAAACTTCGAGTGCATTGGTGGCTTCTTTTTCGCGCAGAGCACAACGTCCGGATGTATCTGTATGCTGAGAATTGGGATGCGACATCGTACCGTCTGTAGTAAATACCACATCCACAGTTATTCCGGATTGCCTGAGGCTTGAAATCAATCCTCCACAACCTAAGGACTCATCATCCGGGTGTGGCGCTATTACCAGACAGTTTTCTATCTGCAGGAGAATGCCGGTATTAATAGTTGTTGCGCTTTCTAAAAGGTGCTGGAGTTGATTGTTCATAGGAATTTGATTGCAATAAATACATGAACAGAGAAAAGGGTCAAATGTTCGGATAATGAAATTCTATTTGAAACCTGATCCAACAGCCGGAGCTGATCAGCAAAAAATAATATCCATTCCCACGTATCATCCTGCCCGGCCAGTCAAACCATCATTTTAAAAATAGAAATAGTAATTGTTAATACCTTTTAGCAAGAAGTTTAGACTGAAATTGCTAATTATGATTAACTTGTGACGAAATCCTGAACCAATTTGACCTTATACACCACATATAGTGATATTGAGCTCCTGAATCTGCTTATTGAAGGAGATGAAAATGCTTTTTCCATGATTTATGAGCGATATTGGAAAATTTTAATGGGGATGGCACTTAACCATACTAAGGACAGATGCGCAGCTGAAGACATTGTACAGGAAGTTTTCTTCAGTCTGTGGAAAAGGAAAAATCAGCTCAATATTAATTCCTTAAATGCCTATCTGGCAACGGCAGTAAAGTTTACTATTTTCAACCAGATCAAACTGGAAAAGCGTCATTCCGAAATTATGGACCTCAACTATGTGGTTTCGGGCAATGATTTACTGGAAGATAAAATTAATGCTAAATTTTTACAGGACTATATTGATGGCATTGTTGAACAATTGCCCGAAAAATCAAGACTTGTATATAATTACAGTCGTAAAAAAGGATTAAGCAATGCTGAAATCGCCAGGGAAATGCGGATTACCGAAAAAACAGTCGAAGGTCACCTCACTAAAGCACTAAAAACGCTTCGCTTAAGTGTAAAAGAACAAGGGTTACTCTTCATCGTGCTGATAAAATTACTACCAAAGTAATTCCAGCTTATTTTTTGAACGATTTCCGATCCTATTCCGCTGAAATAAAAAATATTTACAATTTTTATTAAATCAAGCAAGGGTTTTAGCTGAGTTATCTTACTTCATTATAAATCGAGTCATAGATTAATAATGGAGAGACATCAAATAGAAGCTTTAATTCAAAAATATGTAGACGGTCTTGCTACCGCTGAAGAAATAGAGCAGTTAAATCAATGGTATAGGAATACCAGTAAAATGCCGGTCGACTGGCCTTTTAGCAGTCTTGAAGAAGAATATGCGGCCAAGCGACAACTGTTTGGTAAATTGAAGCAACAAATCCATGAAGAACAATCTGGTTCAATAAAAGCTGCTTCAGCCCCGGGATATTTCAGCTACCTTAACATAGCAGCGGCTGCGGTACTGATTGCCGGTATCTTCCTCTTTAGTCAATCGAACATTATCCGCAGGATTTTCAATCCGGCAAAACAGCTGACCGTAAGCACGGCTTATGGTGTACACAAATCCATCAGGCTGGCCGACGGATCCAACGTTTGGCTGGGCCCCGGCAGCAGCATGTCTTATCCGGACAGGTTTGAGGAACAGACTAGGGAAATCACTTTTGAAGGAGAAGCCTTTTTTGATATTGCAAAAGATGCCAGGCATCCCTTTATTGTACATACAAGTAAAACAAACACCCGTGTTCTGGGAACATCCTTCAGCATCAAGGCCTATAAGGAGCAAAAAAATATAGAAGTAGCCTTACTCAGCGGAAAGGTTACATTCAGTGCCGGTCAATCCACAGTTTTACTTGAACCCAACCAAAAGGCGATCTATAACAGAGATGCGGCCGCGATCAGTAAAGTACAGTTTGATAATGCCGAAGTTATTCTCGCACGCAGAGATGGGGAATACCAGTACTTTAATGTAAATGTGGCGGAGATTGCTGAAGACCTCAGGAGGAATTTCAATATAAAAATCAATATCAAAGGTGGAGTAAATAAATGTCTGTTTTACGGAAGGATAAAAAAAGATGAAAGCGTCGAAAAGTTCCTGAAAAAAATGGGTATAGTAGTTAATGCCTCAGTTACTAAACATGGCGAAAGCTACTTAATTAAGGGAGGAGGCTGTAGATGATATAAGGACTACTTTCTATAAAAAAACCTTCAACTCAACTGCTTGAACAGAAAAGATTGAAGGTCTGTCAAATGCATAAAAAAATAGCGCCGATGCGAATTGAGGGTGGTACCGATGTCGCAAAAGCAATCCTAAACATTTAATCCAATAAAGATATGAAAATTAATGTATCCCTTAAAAAGGGAGGCAAACTAGTGCTTTTTATGAGATTGAGTACCTACATATTGGCCATACTTTGTAGTACTGCAGCAACAGTAGTTGCAGGTTCTGCAGATGGCCAGGAGATATTAAAAAAACGTATTACCATAAACATCAAAAGAATCTTTATTAGTGATGCACTGGAAGAAATTGCTAAAGTTTCCGGGGTAAAATTCACTTATAACGGCTCCGTGATTAAAAGTCGCACCAAAGTAAATGCCAGCGCAAACCTCACAGCACTGGGTACGGTCCTGGATGATGTACTAAAATCAACTCCCTTTAAATATAGTGCAATCGACGATGAAATTCTGATCAGTTATGACGGAGAGAAGAAACAGCTGAATAAAGCAGTACAACGTATCCTCACCGGAAAAGTAATTGACGAAAAGGGTTTGGGAATTCCGGGCGTATCTGTTAAAGTTGAAGGCACAAACCGGGGTGCAATTACCGATGCGAATGGTAAATACGAAATCCAGATCAACGATGCTGCCGATGTATTGGTGTATACTTATATAGGTTATAAGACTAAAAAACTTACTGTGGGCGATCAAAACAATATTACCGTACAACTGGAACCTAATCCTGAAAACGAACTGAAAGAAGTTGCGGTAGTTGCTTTTGGTACCCAGCGAAAAGTAAGTGTAGTTGGTGCACTCTCTACAGTTAGTGTGTCCGAATTAAAACAGCCCGTAAGCAACATAACCAATTCGCTTGCTGGTCGCCTTGCCGGTGTTGTAGCCGTACAGAGATCCGGTGAACCCGGAAATACACAGGCCGACATCTGGATCCGGGGTATGGCTTCATTTTCACCAAGGGGACCGCTCATCTTGGTTGATGGGGTAACCAGAGGTGACGGTGTAAGTGGTGCATCGCTGATCAACAATATCGATCCGGAAGACATTGAGTCTTTTACGGTACTAAAAGATGCTTCCGCCACGGCAGTATACGGTGTTAGAGGAGCAAACGGAGTCATCCTGATCCAGACCAAAAAAGGAAAAGTACAAAAACCTTCTATTACTGTGAACTACTATGAAGGTGCTGGTTCGTTTACCAAAATTCCAGAGATGGCTGATGGAGTCACTTATATGAACCTGGTCAATGAAGCAACAACTACAAGAGATATGCCTGCAAAATATGCTCAGGATTATATCAATAAAACAGCTAATCATGTTGATCCCCTGCTCTACCCTAATGTAGACTGGTTTGATGAAGTTTTCAATAAATACGGATCTATACGACATGCCAATGTGAACATTAACGGTGGTGCACAATTAGCCAAATACTATGTTTCTGCGGGCTACCAGGAAGAAAGCGGTTTATTGAAAACAGATGATCTGGCGAAATACAATTCGGCCATAAAATATTCACGTTATAACTTTACCAGTAACCTGAACCTGGACATCACCAAAAGTACCAAACTTGATTTAGGTATCCAGGGCTTTATTTCTAATGGAAATTATCCGGCCACCACCAGTGGTGATATATTTCAGCAAGCCATGACCGTTCCGCCTGTAGAATTTCCGGTTAGCTATCCGGGCAATTTTATTCCTGGCCGCAGTTCCAATGGCGATCAGCGTAACCCTTATGCAGACCTGACCCGCAGAGGATACAGAAATGAGTTTGACAACCAGATTTTTTCTAATATCAGGCTTACACAGGATCTGGGAAGTCTGGTAAACGGATTGAGCCTGACCACCATGTTCTCTGTCGATGTAACGAGCAGTCGTAATATTACCAGAAAGAAAAGGGAACCTACTTTCTTCCCTAGTGCTGAGCAACCCTATAATGCCGATGGTACCCTGAACCTGGTGCAAACCTTTGCCGGCGATGGCAATTACCTGAAATTTGAAGGCAGCAGTTTTCAGGGTAGAAAATACTATACTGAAACCTCTTTAAATTACGACCGCAGCTTTAATAAACACAGAATAGGCGGATTAATCTTATACAATCAGGAAGACCGTACCAATGCAGCAGCTAGTGATTTCACTTCCTCCATCCCCTACCGTTTGAGAGGTGTTGCAGGTAGAGCTACCTACTCCTACAACGACCGCTACTTTGCAGAGGTTAACGTAGGTTATAACGGTTCGGAAAACTTTGCACCTAAAAAGAGATACGGATTCTTCCCTGCATTTGGTATAGGCTGGCTGCTTTCGGGAGAGAAATTCTTTGAACCACTTAAAAACGCAATTACTTTCTTTAAAGTCCGCTATACCAACGGCTATGCCGGTGATGATGTATTAGACGGCAGAAGATTTGCCTATATCGACGTATTGAGCGAAGGTGCTGCAGGTTATAACTATGGTACTACCCAACAAACCGGAATCTCTGGTATTAACATTAGTGATTATGCGGTTAACGTTACCTGGGCTAAATCACATAAACAAGACCTGGGCTTTGAGATCAAAACCTTAAAAGACAAATTATCACTTACGGTAGACCTTTTTAAAGAACACCGTACAGGGATATTCCTGCGCAGGGGTGCTATTCCTGCTTTCGTAGGTTTGGTGAATGCTCCTTTTGGAAATCTTGGTATTGTAGACAATAAGGGTATTGAGGGAACACTGGAAAACAACATGAACATTGGCCGCGTTGCTTTATCCATCAGGGGAACATTCACTTACAACAAAGATAATGTGATAGAAAATGATCAGTCGCCATCAACCTACCCATGGATGGACAGAAGAGGTTCAAACGTACTGGCACAATACGGATATATTGCTGACGGTTTGTTTACCAGCGATCAGGAAATTGCCAGCAGTGCTGTTCCGGGAGTGAGAGAAAATGTTAGGCCTGGAGATATTAAATACCGCGATTTAAACGGTGACGGACAGATCAATGCGTATGACGTTACCCGTATTGGTCGTGGCGATGTTCCGGCTATCGTTTATGGTTTCGGATTTAATATTGCTTATAAAAACTTTAACCTGGGTGTTTTCATGCAGGGTACGGCCAAGGCACAACGTTATATTTCGGGCAATGCCATTCAGCCATTTTCTACTAACGGCGGTATCAGTAATGCCTTTGCCATCGCAACAGACAGATGGACAGCAGATAGTCCGGATCAGGATGCTTTCTATCCACGCCTTGCCTACGGTGATGCTGCAAACTCGAACAATACCCAAACCAGTTCATGGTGGATAAAAGATGTGAGTTTCCTCAGGCTAAAAACTGCTGATCTGGGTTATACGCTGCCCAAATCTACCTTCCAGAAATTAGGTATGAGGAATGCACGCATTTATATGATGGGAAATAACCTGTTTACCCTCAGCAAATTTAAACTCTGGGATGCAGAAATCAATACCGGTAACGGTACAACCTATCCCAATGTAAGAACAATATCTGTAGGAATGACAGCACAATTTTAAAGATCAATCAAATTAGACAACGATGAAAAAAATAGCTATACTGGTAATGGTTCTCCTGACGAGTTTAAACTTTTCCTGCAAGAAAGGTTATCTGGATCAGGTACCTGACGACAGGCTAACCCTTGATGAAACCTTCGGCAGTCGCAGTGGCGCTGAAAAGTTCTTAGCAAACATTTATAGTGATATCCCTGACGAAGGCGAACAGCGCTTTGCCGTGCCATGGACTGCTGGCAGTGACGAAGCAGACTTTGTCTGGGGTTTTGCGCCAAGTAATACGATCAATACCGGTTCATACGATGCCACCAGCGGTGTAACCGGTACCTATTGGCAAAAATACTATAAAGCTATCCGCTCGGCTGGAATATTTATCTATAATATAGATAAAGTGCCGGATCTGCCAGCTAATTTAAAAGCCCAGTATAAAGCAGAAGCCAGAGCATTACGTGCAATGTATTATTTCCTGATGATGCGTTTATATGGTCCTGTAGTAATTACCGGTGATGCGGCAATTCCCGCAGATGCTGGTTATGAAGATATACAACTACCGCGGAATTCATTTGATGAGTGTGTAGACTATGTGAGTGCAGAAATGGATGCCGCAGCAGGTGCTTTACCTGTAACGACAAATAATGACAATAAGGGTCGCATTACCAAACCAATTATCCTTGCTTATAAAACCGAGCTGTTATTGTACGCTGCAAGTCCTTTATTTAATGGAAATACGGATTATGCAGCAATGAAAAACCCCGATGGTAAACAATTGATGAATCAGACTGTAGATGTGACAAAATGGAAAAAAGCAGCCGATGCTGCCAAATCATTTATAGATCAGTTTGTTCCGGGAACCTTTTCTTTATACCGCAAAAACGATGAAAACGGCAACTACAGTGCTTATCTGTCCTGCCGGGACGTAATGCTGGATGACTGGAATAACGAAGTTATTCTTTCGCGTAATAATAACAATATCCCGGGTCTGCAGTATGAGCGTGTACCTTATCACCAGGGTTACAGCAGTGAAGTTTCGGCCAGTGGTGGATTAGGTGCTACACAAAATATGGTAGATGCTTATTTTACAGCAAATGGTCGTTCTATTGATGATCCGGCTTCAGGTTATGTAGCAACAAACTATACCGGCTACCAGGCGCCCGGTGACAATACCGTTCGTGGTATCTGGAACTCATGGGCTAACAGGGAACCAAGGTTTTATGTTGGTATTACTTACAATGGCAGCAGGTGGCTGAATACCAATTCGGGTGATGTCATTACCTACACTTTCAATCACGGTAATTCCGGTAAAGAAACCGGCGGTAACGATTACTCTACTACTGGCTATATGGTACGTAAAAATGTAACTACAGGTACCTGGTATAATGGCGGCAGGTCATTGGTGATGTTGCGTTTAGCGCAAATATTCCTGGATTATGCAGAAGCATTAAATGAAGCAGAGCCAGGAAATGCAAATGTGTTGACTTACCTGAATATGATCCGTGAAAGGGCTGGCATACCGCAATACGGTTCGGCACAACTCGCTGCACCAGCAGATCAGGCAGCAATGCGCCTGGCGATCCGCAAAGAGCGCAGAGTAGAGCTTGCCTTTGAAAACGTGCGGTTCTTTGATGTACGCCGCTGGAAAATTGCAGAGCAGACAGACAATGGTCCGATCTACGGTTTAAATGTAACGGCAGATCCACCTGCGTTTTTCAATATCGTCCGTGTAGAAACACGTGTATTCCAGAAAAGACATTACCTGTTCCCTATCCCTCAAAATGATGTAAACAGTGATAAACAAATGGTACAGAACACGGGCTGGTAATAAATAATTGATAAGAAAAACAGATAAAAAAATGAACCTGAACAGATATATATTACTGGCTGCATTTTTTGTGATGGCCTTAACCATTTCATGCAGCAAGCAGCGCGTAGCTCCACCTTTTAAAACTAATGTTGAAAAAGCTGGTGCCCCGCCAAAAACGTGGAAAGAACACTGGTTTGAACATGACCGTGTGGTGGACCGCGTGTATTACGACGACAATGTTGCCTTCTACTATGATACAAACGTAGATAAATCCGTTACTTGGCCTTTCAAAGCGATGTCAGATGTATGGTCTTACTGTAAAAAAACTTATGGTTCCTTTGGAGATTCTACCAGGCTGTACGTAATTTTTCACCAGGGCATTTACGGAGGCGGTCACCCTGCTTCCTATTTTGATGCCTCTCATGATTACAGGAACACTTTAGATTGCGGTTTAGGCAACTGGACCACGCCTACAGGTGAGCAAATCGGACTCCCAATACATGAAATCGGTCATATTATCTGCGGTGCCAGTCACAATTCACAAGGTGCGCCATCTGACGTGATCTGGGGAGACAGCAAATTCATGGAGATATTCAATTACGATGTACTGATGAATATTGGCCGCGAAGATGAAGCCCAGAAAGTATATCAGCAAATGGTAGACAAAGATCCCTATGAAGAATACCCGGGAAGAAGATATCCCGGCGTTCGCTGGTTTATCAACTGGTTCTATCCTATCTATACCAAATATGGAAAAGGTGAAGTACTGAACAGATATTTTGCGGTTCTTGCCAACAACTATCCTAAAGTAGGAAATGTGTATACCCGCAATAAAGATATGAACCTGGGCGAATTTGTACATTTCTGGAGCGGTGCTACTGGTGAGAATCAAAAAGAGCAGGCCAAATTCGCTTTCGGAGCATACTGGACACCTACCATAGAAGCAGAATTTAATCAGGCACAATCGGATTTCCCGAAAGTGACTTACAAGTAAAAAAGAGCTAAACACACAAATGAAGGAAGACCCTGTGCGTATTTACTATACACAGGGTCTTTTAAAAAGGTTAAATAAAAAAACAATGAGAAAAACACTTTACCTTATTACTGCGCTATTATTAATGATGCCCGGTATATTAAATGCACAACTAAAGAGTAGCCAGGCACCGAAAAGCCTGAATCAGCTTCAGCAGGAATTTGTAGACCTCCGTTTCGGAATGTTTATCCATTTCAATATCCCTACTTATATGGATCAGGACTGGGCAGATCCGATGGCCTCTCCTGCTATTTTCAACCCCACCAGGCTTGATTGCGACCAATGGGCAAAGGCGGCTAAATCTGCAAATATGACTTACGGATGCATCACGACAAAACACCACAGCGGTTTCTGTATCTGGGATACTAAAACTACTGATTACAGTGTGATGAGCAGTCCGTATAAAAAAGATGTGGTTAAAGAATACGCAGATGCTTTCAGAGCAAATGGATTGAAAGTATTCCTCTACTATTCTATCCTCGATACCCATCACCAGTTGAGACCAAACAGTATTACCCCCAAACATATAGACATGGTGAAGGCGCAGATTAAAGAACTGATGACCAACTATGGTGAAATAGGCGCGTTGATCATTGACGGCTGGGATGCACCCTGGTCAAGAATTTCTTATGATGATGTCCCGTTTGAAGAGATTTACAAACTCGTAAAATCTATACAGCCAAACTGCCTGGTAATGGATCTGAATGGTGCGAAATATCCCGCAGAAGGATTGTACTATACAGATATTAAAACCTACGAGCAGGGAGCTGGTCAGCATATTTCTAAAGAAAACAACTTTATGCCGGCATTATCCTGTCTGCCATTGCAGGCAAACTGGTTCTGGAAACTAAAACATCCCGATGTTGCTGTTAAAAGTCCGGAAAAACTGGTTAGAGAAGACATTATCCCTTTTAATAATGTAAACTGTAATTTCATTTTAAACGTAGCTCCTAACCGTGAGGGACGGTTTGACGACAATGCTTTAGCGGCATTAAAACAGATCGGTAAAATCTGGAAAAATGAAGGCCCATTGGCTAAACTTCCTCCATTGGAAGCACCCATCATTTCGCATAACCTGGCAAAAAAACAAATATCAAATTCCAGCTGGAGTGATGATTCTGCGATTATGGATTTTGCGAATGATGACGACTTTAGTTCTTCCTGGATTTCCAATCCTACGGTGAGCAGCCCATGGTACGAAATAGATTTTAAACGCAATACAGCACTCAACACCATTGTCATTGCAGAGGAAAAACCTAATATCAGCACTTACAAGCTCGAATATTATGCAAATGGTAGCTGGAAGCCTTTGTTTGATGGTGAAAATAAACAGAAGATCAAAATTCATCGTTTTGACAGCGTAAAGGCTGAGAAGGTGAGAATGGCGATCGCCAAATCAGATCATCAGGCCTCTATAGCTGAGTTTCAGATCTATAACGAAAAGCGATAAAAAAAAATCACAAACGGGCCGGTGAACTATGTTTTCCGGCCCTTCTTTTTTTGGAATGACACGCTCCATAATAATACGAACACGATCACTAAAGCCAGCATATTCAGATAAGTTGCCCAGCGGTAGGCCACTACAAAATCAGGAAGAGCCAGGCCTTTATCAAGCCTATAAAAAAACAGCCCTCCGGTAAGCGCAACACCTACTGCAATAGCAGTTTGCTGAGCTGTAGAATAGATGCCGGAAGCATTTCCCGCAAACGATACAGGAATCGTTTTCAGTGAAAAGCTCATTAGCGAAGGCAGAACACTCCCGCAACCCATACCGTAGCTAAACAAAAGCAGGTATATCCCATATGCGGGCTGATGCGCCCGCAAACAAATCAGATGTCCAATCAATGAAAAAATCATCAGTAATACCGCTGCCATGATCACTTTATGTCCATAAATCACTATCAACCTGGCAGATAATATTGATCCCACCACATACCCGATACCCTGAAGGACAAATAAAAGACCTACATAGGCAGACGAAATATGAAACCCATCCTGCATGAGCATTCCTGTAATCAGAAAATAAGAGTCCTGAGCAATGAAATAAAAGAAGGAAACTATAATACCGCTTTTGAAATAGTGGTCTCTGAACAAATCTAAATTGAGTAAGGTCGCTGCGTTTTTTTTAAGCCGGCTATTTTGTTGAAAGAGCAGCATGCAGAAAACAGGTACCGACAAAAGCAGCAGCAGTATACTCCAGAGAGGCCACCCCAGTTCTCTTCCCTGAATCAGGGGAAATAAAAGCGACAGCAAAAATACAGTCAATAAAAATAGTCCCCTGTAATCAAAGCGCTCAGTTCCGTAGGGCTGATCTGCTGGTAAATACTTAAACGCGACCAGTGCCGAGAAAAAACCAATCGGAATATTGATCAGAAAAATCAAACGCCAACCATCAATTACCCCAAAAGGTACAATATCCATATGAACAACCGGTAGTAAACCACCTAAAAACTGCCCTGCCACGGAAGCAATTCCAGCAATGCTTCCATAGATACCCAGCGCTTTCGTCCGTTCTTCTTTCCCGGAAAAAATAGTCTGGATTAAAGTTAAACCCTGCGGAACCATAAATGCGGCACAAATTCCCTGCAGCGCACGGGAAAGGTTTAATTGTAATGGCGACTGTACAATACCACATAAAAATGAGGCGATGGTAAAACCAAGCATAGCGAGAATTAACACTTTTTTCCTGCCAAACTTATCCCCTGCCTTACTTCCGTAAATCAGAAAAATCGCATAAGCAATCACATATGCTGCAATTACAAACTGCAGGTCTGCGTCGCTGGCCAGGAGTCCTTTCTGAATAGAGGGGAGCGCTACGTTTACGATAAAAATGTCCAGAACCGAAAGAAATACGGTAGATGATAAAACTAGAAGTAAAATGAATTTAAACTGTTGCTGTGCCATAAAATGTCCGGACAATTACGCGTAAAAGGTTTATTTACGCTATTTTCGGCTGTAAATGTGACGCTATTCAGCCGGCATTTCAAGTAGGAATAAAAATGATACCTGGTATGGAAAACACAACTATTGATGATAATCAACATGATACATTTGAAAATAATATCTTTCCCGGGAAAAATAGCTGTCCGGTTACCAACGCATTAAAGATTTTAAGCGGAAAATATAAACTTCCCATCATTGAGGCCATTACAGAAAATTGCGCCAGAAGGTTTGGGGAGCTGAGACGGGAACTTGATAATGTTGCCCAGGCCACACTCACTACTCAGCTTCGTGAACTTGAACGTGATGGAATTATAGAGCGTTATGCCTATGCGGAATCGCCACCCAGAGTAGAATATAAACTCAGCCTTTTAGGGCAAAGTCTCCTGCCTGTAATTGAAGTATTAAAAACCTGGAATGATCAGTATTGCCAGCAACGCGTATAAAGAAAAAGCGGAAATGACACATCCGTTCATTCCCGCTTTTTTAAATTAACGCTCTCCATATAAAGACGAACTGAAAAGCCAAATATTGTATGGCGTTAAAAATAAATAAAGACATGCTCCTATCAATGAGCTGTCCGCACTATCCTTATTTTCCCAGAGACCTTACTTTATACCTGCGGTAAGAAACTATAGCCAGTAAAGCCACAATAGTGATCGTCACATAAACCCATGCCGGTATTGGAACCGGATCACCTTGCGCATAAGAATGCAGTCCGGTAAGATAATAGTTCACCCCAAAATAGGTCATGATAATCACTGAAAAGGCCAGCAACGATAACAGGTTAAAAAGATATTTGCTCCTCATGGCAGGTATCAGCCTTACATGTAATACAAAAGCATAGACAATTACGGAAATAAAAGCCCAGGTTTCTTTAGGATCCCAGCTCCAGTAACGGCCCCAGCTTTCATTTGCCCAGATTCCGCCGAGGAAGGTACCAACCGTAAGTAAAAATATCCCGACAGTGAGCGACATTTCGTTTACAATGGTTAATTCTACCACTGAGCTCCTTACCCTGGCACTGATTTTTTTATGGTCAATAATATACAGCAACAATACTACCGTACCAAGCAAAGCACTTAAACCAAAGAAACCGTAACTGGAAGTAATAATAGCCACATGCACCATTAGCCAGTATGACTTAAGGACGGGTACAAGCGGAGTAATCTGCGGGTTCATCTGAGAACCCCCGTGTGCAAATCCCATCAGGATTACAGCGATAAGACATCCCGCAGCGGGAATAAAAGCATTACTGTTCCTGTACAACAATAGTCCGGCCATTACGCCTATCCAGCTGATGAACATGACTGCCTCATAGCCATTACTCCAGGGTTCATGACCAGAAATATACCAACGTACTGCCAGTCCGAATAACTGTAACAAGGCAGCAATACTAATCATTACCAGCACAAAATTTATCGTTTTTCGCAAGCCATTCGCATTGCTGAACAGACTTCCGAAAGCCAGTGCAAGAATTACCGTCCCCAATAAGGCATAGGTGATCATAAGGTTCAGGAAAATATTCCAGGAGTTGTAACCAACTTCCATGTCAATCTTAGTGAGAGAGGGAACTACAGCTTTTCCCAGTTGAAACTGCACTTGTTTGAGGTTCTCCAGCTGCTGTTCCGGAACGCTCCAGTTTCCTGATTTTGTGGCTTCAAAAATACTGGTCAGATAAAGTGTTGCCGGGTTGCGCAGTGCTGCATCACCAGCTATCGTTGGGATAGGTGGTGTTACCCAGGTATTGTTCGCGTCACCTGCTACAGGAAATACCCGGAGGTACTGTCCGTTCAGCAATTGCTGCATGACCTGCAGTTTGTCATTCAGCTCTATCAAATCTTTATCATAGCCATCCTGCTCAGATGCTTTCTTCGCAAAAGCTTTCAGGTAAGCATCCTTCAAACGAAAATCGATAGTTCCATCCGCACCTATACTCAGCAGGTTCACCATAGTGGTGTACCCTTCCGGATTAGCCTTAACAGTTTCCAGCAGACCAGGGCCTCCCTTGCTGCCTACCTTGATCAGGGGAACGTTCACCCAGTCGAATGGCAGTGTAGACACGGATAGGAAAAACTGATTGGCATTCAGCGTATAAAACTTATCCTTGTGATACAGTTTTCGCAAAATCTCCAGCGCCATGGTATTTACAGGTTCGATCCGGCCGTCTATATTTTGGACAAGCAAACGTCCAAAGCTGTCCGCATGATCCCGGTCAATGTGGATTGTACCTGCAAAGGTGGCTGCATCAACAGTTTGTCCCGCAAGGAGTCTCTGCATATCAGCCACATGGTTGTGATCTGCAGCAGGAGCTGCTATAGTATCACCTGTATGGGCATGCTGACTATGGTCTGCAGTTGTTCCACCGTCCTTCCCATGCATATCTATCTCCTGACTAAAAGCAGCAGTTCCAGGCAGAAAAACAAGTAACAACAATAAGGTTTTGGAACGGGATATGGTTTTAAGCTGTTCGTTAAGTTTGGAAAAGTGGGTTCCCTTCCAGAACAAGGTGACAAATAGCCCCCCAAAGAGTAAGGTATAACCTATATAGGTAATATTCGTACCCCAGTAATCATGGTTTACAGAAAGAACTGTCCCCAGTTCATCCTGGTCAAAGCTCGACTGGAAAAAACGGAACCCATCCTGGTCAAGTACGTGGTTCATATATATTTTGTAAGGGCGTTCGCTGTGACCATCATGAATCATCATATCAGATGAATAAGATGCTGGGCTGTTACTTCCCGGATACTTCTCCATTTTAAAGTCCACCAGCTTCAGGGAGAATGGCGCTTTATAAATTTTTGAGCCGTAGGCCATTGCAATCGGCAAGCCCCCTACCTCACTCTGAAACTGAAAATTGGTCATTCCCCGGCCACCATAAAAAGACACTGTATCAACTGCACTGGCTGTGGTTACTTCTACCTTAACCAAATCCAGGTCATGCTCATGCGTTCGTTTGTCGCCTTCATAATAGATAATATTGCCCGGGCGGGCGGGCTCAGGAACTACAAATGCAAGGCCGCCGTAAGTATAAAGGCTTCTCAGGTGAAAGTCCTGTGATTTGTTATCTGCCGTTACCACTTTTCTTTCCTGGGTAGCCATGATCATATAATTCCCTTCATAGGGTGAAGCAATTTGATAACCCGTAAAACCATCGGTGATATTGATCGCACCGGTTGTTGGTTTGTTATAGCTGATGATCATGTTCTGCACCAGGAGTACATTACCCGTCTGGATATATTTATTGACACGTTTACCATTTTCTAACACCACCAGGTGTAAAACCGGTTTCCCTGCCGGGTTAAGTACCAGCGAATCCTGTGCACGTGCATAGAAATCAACCACTTTCAGCTGCACTCTTTCCCCTTTGTAATCATACTTGGCAACAAATGTTTTTTTGAAAGACTTGAGGTACCAGGGTACGTTATTAGAGATGAGTATTGCCGGGATATCATCATAAGCCAATGCCTGCTGCTCCTGACCAATCTGTACCTTGAAAAAAGTCTCGTCAGATACCACATCATTACTCATCTCCCCTTCCCTGATATGCATGGAACCTTCGTAGCTGATGTACCTGGTCACATAGCCCCCGATAAAAATAATGATGAATGCAAGGTGAAACACCAGCAGCGGAAGCTTTTTCAGCGAGATCAACTGATATCTTTTGATGTTACCAATAAAGTTCAAGATCAGAAAAAACATCACCAGTTCGAACCACCAGCAGTTGTAAATCAATGCTTTGGCCACTGCCGTTCCGTAATCGTTTTCTACGAAAGTGGCCAGCGCCATAGAGAAAGCATAAAAAAGTAATAAAGCACCCATAGTTCGGGTAGAGAAAAGGATCTTGCTGAATTGTGATATCATTTGTTGTGTTTGCTGCGCCTTATTAGTCCAGGCGGGCACATATTAGATATTTTTTACGCGTCACGATGAAAATATTCCAAAAAAAGATAATAAGATGATATACCTGCATGAATTTTAAGCGCAAATGACCTTGTTGTGAAATTTACCCAAAGCATCAGCCAGGCTTCTTTTTTACATTTATGCCTGGTATTAAGGCAAAAAATCCTGCACCTAATGGCGAACAAATTACCTGGCCCCTGATTCGGCGCAGGAAACAATAATTGTAAAGTAACATCTGCCAAATGATTCAGGATTTTATAATTTAGAAGAAAATCAGCAAGATGAAAAAGCAAATCCACAATCCCTTCATTCTGGCATTAAAGGCCCATAATCTGACCGTTGAAATCCATCAGCATTCCGCTTATCAAATCGTTCTGTCAAACGATACGCCTTTTACCTCAACTATTGCCGGGCAAAAGAATGAAAGGATTCATGGTTTTGTAATTAAACCACATGTGCCACATTTTTGCATGGCCGAAAAAGGAACATTGAATGTTTTAAATATAGAACCCTACTCTACTATCGGATTGGAGCTTTCAGGCAGGTTTGATGCCGATCAGGATGCCATTGTCTTTCATACACCTGCTGAAACGAATGCTTTCTTGGCAACAAGTAAGGATACCTTTGATATTTATACCATTATTGAAGGGTTACTTTCAAAATTGCCACCAGTTCAGTATGATGAACGGGTAGCAAAAATAGTTGAATACATCAAAGTCAATTCTTCTCAGCAGAATATTACTCCGCAAACATTTGCTGATATTGTTTTCCTGTCTCCTTCCCGTTTGGCTGCATTATTCAAAGCGCAGACAGGCAGCAGCTTATCCAGGTATCTGCTATGGACAAGGCTTCGCCAGGCTATTTATCTTACGCTTTCCGAAAAAGAACGGAGCCTGACCGACATTGCATACGATACCGGTTTTTACGATCTGCCGCAACTGAATAAATACATGTACGCGATGTTTGGTATGCCCCCGACAGCTTTAAAACATAACAGTGATCTGATACAAGTTTACTAGTATCGCTATTGCCAAATTTGTGCTATCAGTTAACAATTAAAAGATAGCAAAATGAAAGCAATAGCGTATCATAAGTTTGGAAACACAGCTGTATTACAAACATCAGACGAACCAGCACCTGTTATTCAGTCAAACCAGGTATTGGTAAAAGTAAATGCCGTTTCGATCAATCCGATGGATTGGAAAATCAGAAAAGGCGAAATGAAATTGATGTCCGGTTCAACATTCCCGAAGCATACCGGAGTTGAGTTTGCTGGTGTTATCGAAGATGCCGGAAACTCGGATTTTAAGAAAGGCGACGAAGTTTTCGGAGTTGTAAAAAACACGATGAAGCAAGGCGCATTAGCAGCCTATGTTGCTGTACCTTCAACATTTCTCTGGAAAAAACCGGCGGACATCAGTTTTCCTGAGGCTGCTTCCATTCCTGTTGCTGGTGCAGCTGCTGTTACCATACTGGAAAAAATGGGCGATATAGCTGCAAATACTCAAATTCTGGTAAATGGCGCTACTGGTGGTCTGGGCATGTTTCTACTGCAATTATTAAAACAAAAAGGAGCAAATGTAACAGCTGTGGCCAATACAAAAGCGGTAGCAGCTGCTAAAAAATGGGGAGCAGATTCCGTAATCGATTATACCCTGGAAAATGTTCTTGCCGGGCAGAAAACTTATGATATCGTGATTGACCTGTCGGGCAAAATGGGCTATAAAAGTGCTAAAAAGATCATGAAGGCCAAATCTCTGTTTTTAAATCCTACGCCTAAGCCTATTGAAATACCCATTTCGCTTTTAAAAAATCTATTTACCAGCAAAAAGCATGTGGTGATCCTCTCCCAGCCCGCTGCAAAACATATAGCTGTATTGCTGAATGCAATGAATAAGGGCTTGCAAATTGAAATTAATAAAATCTTTCCGTTTACGCAATCTGTAGCAGCCTATCAATACGCGGAAAAAGGTGGTGTGATTGGCAAAGTAGTGATTGAGCTATGATCACGAAAATTGATCATACCATTAAGTATGGTAAACAACACGACGGTTTTGGTGTACAGACTCTCTATCCCGGGCTGATCCGTAAAGAATTAAACGACAGTGGATTTTCCACCCTGGGAAGAATTGACCATGCCAGGATCAACACAGGCACGCTGATCCCCATGCATCCGCATCAGGACGATGAAATATTGACTTATTTGCGGAGCGGCCGGGTGGAGCATCGGGATTCAGCAGGTTTCAGTCACATGATTTCTAAAGAAACAATGATGATGATGAATGCAGGCGGGAAATTTTCTCACGAGGAACTGGTACTGGAAGACGGAGGCGTATTGGAAGGACTGCAGATTTTCATCAGACCGGAAAGCGGCGGTTTATTGCCAAAGGTGCAGTTCCATCAGTTATCACAAAGTTATAGCATCAACCACTGGAGAAAATTGGCAGGCAGGGGTGTGGATTATCCTTTGCAAATAAGAAGTCAGACCTGGGTGATGGACATGCGTCTGGAAACAGGCAGAGAAACTTTATTACCTGAGGAGCCTGATTCAAATACCGCCTTTCTGTTCTATGTATTTACAGGGGAGGTTCAGGTGAACGAAAACATGCTTCTGTCCGCAGGAGAGAGTGTGTTAATTGAAGGAGAACAGCCCTTTTTTCGCGCGATGAAAACCAGTGATCTCGTGTTATTCATCACACAAACAAATGCTGTGCATTTTGATGGCGGCATGTACAGTGGTAACCTGAAATAATTCCAGGTTCGTTAAGAACAGTGATTTGATACAAGTTTCCCTATCCATTTCAACAGACCTTTACATTATAAAACTTAACAAAAAATATATACTGATGAAAAAGAAAATTGTAATACTCGGTGCCACCGGAACAGTGGGCAGTAAAATCTCAGCAATCCTTTTAAACGAAGGTCACCAGGTAACATTAATTGCAAGGCACACCGAAACGTTAGAAAAATACCGCGAACAGGGTGCAACAATAGTAACAGCTGATATCACCAATGTTGATATATTGACAAATGCTTTTAAAGGCGCAGACAGTGCTTTTGTACTGATGCCGGATAATGTGAAGGCAGAAAATACGAGAGCTTATCAAAGAGAGGTGACGGGCAGGCTGATCGAAGTCATCCAAAATTCGGGCATCAGCTATATTGTCAATATGAGCAGCCTGGGTGCGCACATGCATGAAGGTACTGGCGTCATGGCTGGCACAGGTGAGCAGGAAGTAAGGTTAAACCAGTTAAGGGATGTAAATGTGTTACATCTCCGCTCTGCCTATTTCATGGAAAATCTCCTCAGGACTATCAGTGTGGTTAAAAACAGGGGTATTAACGGTACAGCAGCAGATGGTGATCATGCCATACCAATGGTAGCTACACAAGATGTTGCCAAAGTTGCTGCCGGATATCTGTCCGGTCTTGACTTCCAGGGTAAGGTAGTCCAGGCCGTAATGGGACCTGGAAACTACAGCCTGCGGGAGTTTACCGGCATTATTGGAAAAGCTATCGGCAAACCTGATCTGGCCTATGTGCAATTTCCGGTGGATCAGGCAAAACAGGCGTTTTTAAAGAACGGGTTCTCATCAGATTTTGTAGACAATTTGATTGAAATGGGAACAGCCATCAAAACCGGATTCATGAATTATCAACAAAGAGATGATTCAACTACCACCTCTACCACAGCAGAAGAATTTGTAAATGAGGTTTACCTCAGGGCCTATAATGCCTCATAAACAAATAGCAATTTAAGAACCGACATAGATTTATGATAAAAACAATGGAAACAAAAATGCCTCTAAATTTACTTTAGAGGCATTTTTGCTGTGAAGACTCAATAGGATAAATATCCTTATGAATTATACTGCAGGTGTTGCTGCCGCAACTTTTACCATTGCTTTTTTGATCTTTCTAGGTATTCTAGTTTTTGGCGTAGTCGCTATTGCTGCATTTGTTTCTTTTCCCATTTTTGATTTAGATTATTGTAAAGCTGATCTTTTAAGGCGACCAACTCTTGCAAGGTACACTAAATAATGCGCTAAATCAGACAATGCTTCGAATTTGGGCTTGCAAAGCCGGACTATTCTTTCAGGCTGAAACCAGAAAATCTAATCCGTATGCCCCTCACTGCTTTCGAATCCCAGCAAAGTCAGCCTTACCGGTCTGGATGAAACTTTATGCTTCGTCACTTTACTAAAGTCTTCAAGACTGATCTGCTGCACTTCACCAGCTGCCGGAACGGCAACATAAGCATACTTGGCAGTGGCTTCAAGCACAGGTTTATAAGTATCAGTTGAAGCCACAGCAGAAACCACGGTCCCATCTTTTTTTAACGTGCCGGTCAGCAGGTCATAAATACGCAATTTGCCATCCAGTGTTAATATCAGCAGATTTTTACCCGCGTAATCCACTTTACACTGGTAAGCATCATTTCCCGCATAGAGAGGTGTAATTTTATTTCCGCTGAGATCTATCATGTATGCGCCTTTTGTAGCCACATAACCAATAAACTTTTTTGCAGATGCTGCATAATAAATGCTTGCCAAACGGAACGCACCAAAGCCTTCCGGGTTTGGGATTAGACGTTGTTCGCCAGATGCACTCACCACCAATACCCCTCCTGCCGTTGATGACGCAGAAGTAAAGCCACCAAAAACAGCTACGTTTCCGTCACTGGCATTACCATGAATACTGCCAATTTCCAATGTAGCAGCATGTACCTGTCCACCGGTCTTATTGATAACTTTTACACGGTTTGGCGATGCTCCGCTAGTGGCAGCAACCGTAACCGCATAAGTACCGTTGGCAAACTGGGCCATTGCACCATGGTGAGGCAATAAACCAGCGTTGATCACGCCAAATTTTGCACCGGCAACGTTGAAATCTGCATCATTGCCCACACTCAGCGTACCGTCACCATCATTAAAGATTAACGATTCAGTTCCTCTGCTTTTAAAATGTGTTGGCTTGATGCCTGTAGCGGTAATGGCAGACCATTGTGGTGCCCGGTCTACATCAACATGATCCTCATGAGAAAGCAGGCCGCTGTCAAATACTTCTGCCAGATTCTGACTACCATACAATACCGCAGCATAGCGGTTGGATGCTGTACCGTAAAGATTTGCCAATGGATATTTAGCAGTGAAAGTACCAACCTTTCCCTCGAAAGGATCCAGTAAGCTGAGTTGTGTACTGAGCTCATCACTCACCAGCACGCGTACATATTTATATTCTTTTGCTGCAGTATCCTGCTCAGGAACTGTTGGATCATCATCCTTTTTACACGCCGTAAAGGCAAATGCGATCATAAGTACCAGACCTAATTTTTTGAAGTTGTTTTTAGTGTTCATAAAATTGTATAAATGTTTGAATGGGGTTCAGATGAACCGGGGTTAAATGTTTGATATGATTGTTATAGAATTTTGATACTTAAACCTTTGATAGTTTGCCAACCCTCTTTATCAGTCAGGCGAATCATAAAATGATAATCTCCGGGATCTATATCGGCAGGTACAGTAATTTCCTGCTGCACTTCAAAATTTGCCAGTCCTGCGGTAATAGGATAACTCTGGATAAAGAGAAATGGCTTAACAGGTGCTTTTATCGCATCCATTCCACAAGTTTCTACCTCGGTACTATGGGTGTGGTGATCAAAGTTGTGATGGATATCTACACTAACAGATCCGAGTGTAGTATTGTCGCTTAACCGGGCACGGAAGATAAATTTTTCACCGCGTTTTACCGTGCTGCATTGTTTTGGGAAAGCAGCGGCGCCATCAATATGAATCACCGGATATTCGGTATCAATTTGAGTCG
Organism: Pedobacter sp. MR2016-24; assembly: GCF_026239655.1. Lineage (GTDB taxonomy): Bacteria > Bacteroidota > Bacteroidia > Sphingobacteriales > Sphingobacteriaceae > Pedobacter. The sequence goes on from NZ_JAPIVO010000003.1 coordinate 761,283, forward strand.
CATCCTCCTTTTTACAAGAGATGACAAATAACAGCGCGATGGAAAAGAAATAGAGTAAGTACTTTTTCATTTGAGATAGATTAATAAGGATTAATTGATAACTACAGGGATTTCTATATATTGAAAATAGCCCATGTTGTAGCTGGTGTTTTGATAGACCACGCCATAATAATAAGTGCCGGATTCCCAGATTTTCACTCCACTGACAGGGTTGGCTTGTGGCAGATTATTATCAGTAGCAGCGCCAATAGTGAGACTTGGAAAAGTACGGATGGAGGTATTGGTACTCAGGTCATATACTGAATTAGAAAAATGGTCAGTATTTGCCCAGCCCTTATGTTCATATACATCATACACTATCACCTTGCTGAAATCAATTTTATCAATAGACTCAGGACGGTGGTTCAACTTTTTGTTGATCAGCAGCAAATACATTTTGCCATCACCTTTCACACCAGAGATGGTTACCTGTGAAACGAATTTATCGCCTTTTTTCAGCGAAGCGCCTGGATTGATAAAATTCCCGGTACGGTAAAAACGCTCGTCATTCTTGAAAATAGTGAAAATGCTGGCTACAGGGTTAACCGGAACATTAGCTTCCGCATAAATAGTAAGACTCTTTTTTAATTCCAGCTTGCTCCCATTCTGATCATTTACAATAATGACAAAATCATACTTACCCTCAACTGCATCAGTAGGGATATAAAAGTGTTTATGAACGGTAGCATTTTTTGCATCCTTGTACTGGTCCCAGGTAATTTCATGACTCCATGCTTTTGCATATATCTCGCCGCTGCGGGGCAAAATCTTCACCTGTACATTTTCTATTTTTCCACTTACCAATACCTCGGCATTGAAGTGAAAATCTTTACCGATTACCCCTGTTTCGTTATTATTCAAACCAATTTCCAGGTTTTCAATAGCGGGCGGCTGTAATTCAGCTTCGTCGTTGCTGTCTTTCTTACATGCCGTGAAGCTGATGGCAATAAGAAAAAGCATCAGCATTGAGCCTTTCTTTGTCATAAATTTTGTGTGTTGAAGTTTCATCATTGATTAATTGTTTTATTGTTAACGAGGTACAGAATGTATATTAAATGGTATTTTCAGCGACAGAATAATGTTCCGCCCGGCTTCTGGCAGTTCTATCAGCCGGTAGAAACTGGTATGGTTCAGGTAGCGGGTATCCAGCAGGTTCTGAGCCTGTAAACTGATCATGACAGGCCGACTATATATGCGGATCTTTGTTCCTGCCTGCACATTGATTACCTGGTAACCTGGTGTTTTCTTTTCCGGTGGTACAATATTTTCCTGTGCAGCTGTCACGCGGTAATCGACTGAGAAGTAGCTATCTTCCACACCTTTTATTTGTGGCGACCAGGTGAGATTAAATAATGCAGATGCCGGAGGCGAGAAAGGCAGCGTATATCCTTTTTTATCGCCGGATAACTGCTTTGCATAAAGGTACTCGGCCAGTACTTCCGCACTCAGGTTTTTAAAAAGCTGATATTTGAACTGCAGCTCTCCCCCATAACGTTTTACCCTGCTTTGCGCATACTGAAATACCTGGTTACCTGCACCGTAAAAATAATCATGTGCAGCCGTCGGGTTCAGGTAGATATAATTAGAAAAGTAATTGTAAAAAGGACTCAGCTGAACGGACCAGCGCGGGGCAGTCCAGGTTAAACTCAGATCTGCCTGGTATGATTGCTCCGGAGATAAGTCAGCATTACCGCGCTCATAACTAAAATAATGATAGTTTACTCCATTAGCACCCAATTCTTTAGCAATAGGCATCCTGAAGCTTTTACCCACATTGGCTTTCAGACTGAAGCCGCCTTCGGGGTTATAATTTAGTCCGGCCGACCATACCAGGCTATTGAATGTACGGCTAAGGTTTGCTGCGCGGCTTAATTTTTCTGTTACCGTTTCCCCGTCAATAGTAACCGTAGAGTTAAACCAATCCTGGTATGCGAACATATTGATACGGCCATGGTCATATCTCAAAGCCCCGTGCAGTAAAACCGCTTCACTCAGTTTAAACTTATCATACACGAAAGCTCCTGCTGTAATCTGTTTAAAGGCAGGAACCAGAAAACTCCAGCCAAATATATCATTGTGCTGTAGCTCCAGATTAGCACCGACCTTAACTTCATGCCTGCCCAACGTGATGTTGTCCCGCAGGTTAACACTATATACCTCTTTATCAAACTCCCTTTCCAGGTCGGCAGGAATTTCCAATCCATCCGGGTAAACTGGTGGCATATAACCATGATTTACATACTGGCTAAACTCCTGTCTGAAATTATGCTGATAGCCCAGTTCCATTTCCAAACGGTGCCCGGGCAATTGTAATTCGCTATGGTTAATCGCTTTCCAATGATTTACTTCCTGATTTGGCATCAGGATATCACGACCCGATCTGTCATGCAAAACCTCATCTACCCTCCTCGGCTCCAGTCCGTGGGCATTTGCAAAAAAACCGCTTTTACTAAAGCTATTACTCAGGTAAAATACAGAGCGGAAATGATCATTTACATAACCGGCATTCAGGTGCAATCCTGTTTCTTTACCGGCCGTATTCCGCAAATAGTTTTTATACAGTTTAACTGCATAATCATACACATAAACCTGGTCAGTCGGCACACGATAGTCGCCATAATCCTGCAAAGTAGCCCTGGCATCGAAAAACCAGTGTCGGTTTCTTCCATATAGATTCACAGAAGTTCCATAAAGGCTATTGTTGGTTTTACCGATCAGATCAACTGATCCACCTAAAGTATGAGGTACCGGTACTGCCGGGGGTTTGATATCTATGGCGCCCCCTATCGCATCAGATCCATATACAAAAGATGCCGCCCCTTTAATCAGTTCTATTTCTCCGGCGGCGAACTGGTCAATCTCCAGACCATGGTCGGCTCCCCATTGCTGCCCCTCGTGTTTTACCCCTTTATCCACAACAACTACGCGATTAAATCCTAAGCCCCGGATCAATGGTTTTGACTGCCCTGAACCAATACCGATCGTCTTGATACCCGGTAAACGTTCAAGTGTTTTCATCAGGCTGCCCCCCAGGTTTCGCTGGATAAAGTCAGCATTTACGACATCGACGTTGAGCGATTCTTCCTGTCTGCGTAATTCGATATGTTTATCTATCACCTTTACTTCGTCCAGCTGATGATGTAAGCGATGTAAGGTGAGCGGAATAGCTAAATCTTGCGAATGCAGTTCTACCTTAACAAGCACTTCCCTAAAATCCGGAAAGCTTGCTTTTAATTCGTAATTCCCTTTATCCAGATCAGTCAATACATAATACCCATTGACATCAGTTTTTACCTGCAGGGTCCCCGGATATAAACTAATCATCACGCCTTTAAGCGGTTGCCGTTGGGCATCCGTGATCTTACCCGACAAAACAAGGCTTTGGCCCTGTACTTCAATAGCAGCAAAGGCAAGGACTAATACAATAAAAAGTATCTTCACGTAAAATGAAGTTAATAGCGTTTGTGTAGCCAATAAGCGATACATGCGTTCGGAGAACCCAGGTATTGCTATGCGCAGACGCCAAGATGAATAGATAGAAATTATAGGAAAATACGACTACCAGGAAACGGGTAATAGCAGAAAAATCAATCCCGGAAAGATTGACTAAGTCGTTAAACGAGGCGGTCCTTTATTGGTAAAGCCCTGTAGGGTAAATTTGTAATTACCCAGAAATATTTCCGTGGAATAGCTGATCGGCTCAGGTAAAGAAAGTACTATAACTGGCAGATAAGTAAGAAAAAGCTGTTTACCTTGTTTATGGGTAAAGTAATCGCAAAGGTGACATTGATCTGAATCGGATATCGTATCATCATCGCTGGAAGACTGTTCCGTTTTCACGATCTGGTCATGCCTGTGAAAAGACTGTACAATAGCTATAGAAAGAAAAAGCAATACCAGCATGAGCGAGCCCAACTGATAACAGTTCATGATTATATTTTTATGTTGCTTTTTCAATTCGCATCAAAGTTGCATTAAAATAGTTGCTTTGTCAAGTACTGCGCGAAATAATTAAGCATACCGCTATTAAAAACTAATGTTATGCGTGTTTTTTATTTCAGCCATCACAAAAGTGCTATGTGTACTTCCTATACTTTCTACAGAGCCCAGTTTATTAAAAACAAAATCCTGGTAATGTTTCATATCCCTGGCATACACCTTTAAGATGAAATCATAATCTCCTGAAATGTTATAACACTCCACAACTTCATCGATATTCAGGATATCCGCTACAAACTGGTGACCTATCTTTTTATCATGCTGCTTGAGCTTTATATTGCAAAAAACAATAAATCCCTGGTTGAATTTTTCTGCGTCCAGAATGGCAATATACTTTTTGATATATCCGCCGCTCTCCAATCTTTTAATACGTTCGAAAACCGGTGAAGGAGAAAGATTGACGAGTGCTGCAAGTTCTTTATTGGTGTGTTTGGAATTGTTGGCCAGCGTCTTCAGCAGCAATAAATCAGTTTCATCTAGGTCGTTCATAGAATAATTTCCTTTAGCGGTCATAAAAATAACACATTAACAGCAAATTATACTAATATATCAGACAAAACAGGACGTTTTATCTGATTATTAGCTTTAATCAAGTTTTATAATCTCCATATGTATCTTTGTTGAAGTTTAAAGCTGATTTGTAATAATTAGAGTTCTTTATATATTTCAACAATCGGAACAGGTTTTACTTAGCTGTAAATGAATAGGGAATCGTGTGTAAATCACGAGCTGTCGCGCAACTGTAAGTAACATCAATTACAAGTCAGGATACCTGCCTCTTCCGTATTGACGATGCTTTCGCGATTGAAGCTTAATGTCAGATTGATCCGGTTTATGCAGGTAATAACCTTATGGGTTAACTATGTCCTGCAATTTACTTCCGTGTTTTTCTCTCCTGAATCTCCCGCAGCGTATCCTGGAATCACGAAGGACTTTTTACAATGATGATTAACCATTTAAAAAGTTGAAAGAAATGTTAACACAAAACCTCGGCTACCCTCGTATAGGGAGCCAAAGACAATTGAAAAAAGCCTGCGAGCAATATTGGGCAGGAAAAATCGACCTTAAAGAACTCAATAAGGTAGCGCGGACCATCAAAGAACAGCACTGGCAGACCCAGCTGGATGCAGGCATCGACCTAATCCCTTGTAATGATTTTAGCTTTTATGATCAGGTGCTGGACACCAGTTTGCTACTAGGTGTGATTCCCAGGCGCTATTCACCGGTAGTCTCGGAAATAAAGACTAACAACGAAATTGATCTGTATTTCGCGATGGCCCGTGGTTATCAGAAAGATGGTCTTGATATCACAGCTATGGAAATGACCAAATGGCTCGATACCAACTACCACTATATCGTACCTGAATTTACTGCAGACCAGGAGTTCAGGATCTTTAATGAAAACATCTTCAGTGAATATAATACCGCAAAACAACAGCTTGGAGAAAAAGCGAAACCAGTGCTTCTCGGACCGGTAAGTTATCTGCTAATGGGCAAAGAAAAAGAGCAGGGATTTGAGCGCATAGCGCTGATCAAAAAATTAGTGCCTGTCTATATTGAAATTATTAACCGATTAAGGGTACAGGGTGCCAAATGGATACAACTGGACGAACCCTGCCTGGCACTGGACCTTAGCAAAAAGGAAAAAGAGGCGTTTGACTATGCCTATCGTGCAATCGCTAAACGTATCAGCGGAATCAAGTTGCTGGCGACTACCTATTTTGAAGCATTGCTTGACAATACACAGCTGGCGGTAAACCTCCCCGTTACAGCATTACATATTGACCTTGTGCGTGCACCTGAACAACTGGAAGAAGTATTGGCGTTGATTCCGGATACCCTGAAACTTTCTCTGGGTGTAGTAGATGGCCGCAACGTTTGGAAGAACGACTATGAAAAGTCTTTAGTACTGATCAATAAAGCGGTTGAAAAACTAGGTACAGACAGGGTCATCATTGCGCCTTCCTGCTCGCTGTTACACAGCCCTATCGATCTGGAACTGGAAACGGCGATTGACCCGGAAATCAGAAACTGGATGGCTTTTGCTAAACAGAAGTTAACTGAAGTGAGTGAAATCTGCCAGATTGCCCAGGGCAATACAGCATTACTGGAAAGTAATCAGGCAGCTATTGACAGCAGAAGTAAATCACAAAAAGTACACAAACAAGAGGTGAAGAATCGTATCGCCGCGATCAGCGAGGCTGATGCAAGCCGCCAAAGTGCATTCCCTGTTCGTCAACGTTTACACCACGAACGCTTCAATTTACCTGCATTCCCGACCACAACCATCGGTTCATTCCCTCAAACGGATGATATCCGTCAATTGCGTGCCCGATACAAGAAAGGTGAGCTGACCCTTGAAGAATATGATAAAGCTATTGAGCAGGCAACTGTTGATGCGATCCGCTGGCAGGAGGAGATTGGCTTGGATGTACTGGTACACGGTGAATTTGAGCGTAACGACATGGTGGAATATTTCGGAGAGCAGCTCGATGGATTTCTCTTTACAAAAAATGGATGGGTACAGAGTTACGGAAGCCGCTGTGTGAAACCTCCGGTGATTTATGGTGATGTTAGCCGACCTAAAGATATGACGGTACGCTGGAGCAAATTTGCTGCTGCACAAACCGAAAAACCAATGAAAGGTATGTTAACCGGTCCGGTAACCATTTTGCAATGGTCATTTGTACGTGACGATCAGCCCCGTGAAACCACTACCAACCAGATTGCTTTTGCCATCCGTGATGAAGTGCTGGCACTGGAGCAGGCAGGTATCGGTATCGTTCAGATCGATGAGGCTGCTATCCGTGAGGGTCTGCCATTACGAAAAGCGAAACACCCGCACTATCTTGACTGGGCGGTAAAGGCCTTCCGTATTACTGCAAGCGGTGTACAGGATAAAACACAGATTCACACACATATGTGTTATAGCGAATTCAATAACATCATTGAGCATATCGCTGCGATGGATGCCGATGTGATTACCATTGAAACCTCACGTTCACAGATGGAACTGTTACAGGCTTTTGCTCACTTCGACTACCCGAATGAGATCGGCCCGGGTGTATATGACATCCACTCGCCAAGGGTACCAAGCACTGAAGAAATGGCTTCACTTTTGGCTAAAGCAGCAGATTTGCTGCCTGCGCGTCACCTTTGGGTAAATCCCGACTGCGGACTGAAAACCCGGAAATGGCCGGAGACCAAAGCCGCACTGGAAAATATGGTCGCCGCTGCCAGACAGGCACGTGAACAGATCAGCGTAGAAAGCGTAATTTAACAGGCTAACCAAAGCACTGCCTGCATCATCGCTCGCAGTGCCTTTTGGAATCATTATATGCACTAAATCTCTTTTAAAAAATTAAAAAAGAAACTGATTATTCACTCAAAGCAGTAGGCGTCATGCCGAACTTTTTCTTGAAGGAATAGGAAAAGTGTGACAAGCTTTCAAAGCCGAGGTCGAGGTAAATGGCCGAGGGTCTCTGATGTTTGGTTTCGATGAGATGTTTGGCTTCAGTCAGCCGTTTATCCTGCAACCAATGACGGGGCGGAGCACCAAAAGTTTTCAGGAAATCTCGTTTAAAGGCGGCCAGACTACGACCAGTAAGCTGCGCGAATTTTTCAACGGGAATATTGAAATGAAAGTTACTCAGCATGAACTTTTCCAGGTCTATTTTGTGAGGTGCTGAAAAGTCGAACAGGAAGTTACGCAGTTCAGGCAGGGCAAGCATCAGAAGTTTAACTCCTTCTTTTACTTTCAGGATACCCATCTCATCTGTCATTGCCGATCCCGAGCTTCTTGCATATGGAACAATAGATTGAAAATATCCCTGCAGAAATTCATTCGAAGGAATCAGGATATTCGGTGGACCGGTATATTTCCGATCCGCTTCAAGCTTTTCCTCTAATACGATCTTGCGGAGCAGATCTTCCTGCAGGGAAATTACAATTGTTTCATAGTTACCGCCCGGCACTGGTGTTTTAGTAAGCGTACCCAGCTGATTTTTGCCAATCAGCAGCACTCCTCCTCCATCCATTGAAATATTTTGGTTGGAGGTTTCCATCATAAACTCTCCTGAAACCTGAAAAATCAGGGTATGGTGGTTCCATAAACATACTTTCTCTTTCCGCTCAGCAGAGAGGTAAGAATAGAAGATTACACCGGGGAGAATTTCTGCTGGACTGGTCATTTAACGTTGTAAGTAAGTTCCGCCAAGTATAGCGCCTGGTGCAAAAGTAGTGTTTAAGGTATTCATTTCTTCCGGTGTAAATACAATATCCATCGCTGCAATATTTTCCGGCAGGCGAGACCTGCGACTCATGCTTACCAAAGGCATTATATGATCGCCTTGCGCCTTCACCCAGGCAATTGCAACCTGTGTTGGCGTACAACCTTTATCGCCGGCCAGCTGTTTTAAAACTTCCACTTTTTCCAGGTTATGCAGCAAATTATCACCTTGAAAACGGGAGAAATGGTTACGGTAATCGTTTACTCGAAGCGGTGCCTTCATTTCACCTGTCAATAAGCCCTCAGCAGTATTAGCGAAGGCCACTATGCCAATACCTAATTCTTTTGCTGTGGGCAGCAGTTCACTTTCTATTTGACGATCGGCCAGCGAATAGCCGATCTCCAGCGCGCTTATTGGATGCGTATCATTGGCTTTCCGAAGCTGGTCGGCCGTAATTTCCGATACCCCAATGTAACGCACTTTACCTTCCTTAATCAGGTCGGCCACCGTTCCGATAATGTCTTCCACCGGCACGCTGTTATCCATTCGGCTCGGCTCGTAGAGGTCGATCGTTTCAACACCTAAACGGGTCAGCGAGTAGTGGATAAAATTCCTGATCGCGATGGGCCGCAAGTCCATTCCTACAGGCTGGCCGTTGTGAAAGACCGCACCGAATTTCACACTAATAAAAGCATCATCACGCCTTCCTTTAATGGCTTTACCTATCAGCATTTCATTATGACCAGCACCGTAAAAGTCCCCCGTGTTCAAAAAATTAATACCACGATCCAGGGCTTCCTGGATTGTAGCAATACTTTCTGTTTCATCAGGCGTAGAACCGCCCCAGATAGAAGACATGCGCATACAGCCTAAACCAAGCCTGGATACGAAGGGGCCATTCTGACCCAACTGAATTTTCGTGCTATTTTTCATGATACGAAGTTCAACATCCAAACCACCTTTTAGTTTCTTCCAGGGCTCAGATATTTAGTCCGTACGGCTCACCTTATTTATAATTTTAAGGTATACGGTAATAATAAATGGCCGCAAATGCAGCTTCGCTGGTTGTATAATAGCCTTTTCCATCAGCGGTAAAACCGATGGCCTCCCCCTGCCGCTGCAATTCATATGGTAGTTCCTGTGGCTTCCGCTGCATGGTTTGCCATATAGGTTCATTTCCTTTACGTTTCCAGTAATAAACCTTGCCGTAGGTTTTTAGCAGTACACTCTTCCCATCTTTAGCTATATCTCCGGCAGTAACATATTTAAAAGGCTTAAAACCAGGTATCAGGATCTTGCCACGTAAAGTTAGTCTCCGTGATTCCTGATCTTTAAAAATTAACGGCGTGGTATAGATCTTCACTGTATCAGTTCTTTTGTTCACAATGTATAACAGCTGCTCTACAGGATCTATCATCATCGCTTCCGAGTCCTTCGCCCAATCAGGATAGGTGAGGTGAAGTTGCGCCGGAACTACTGTGTTTACGCTATCCTTCATCCAGGATGCCTTTTCTTCAAAACGATAGACTGTCACATAGGAACGCCAGTTGAAATTATCCCCGATGTCGCCCAGGTACACATAACTTTTACCCTCTTTTGGCCCTTTACCTACAGCGATATCTTCACAGTCCAGCACAGGATATGCTGTCGATCTATCATCTTTGTAGTAAAACGTGGAGACCAGTTTTCCATCAGGCGTTATGGCAAAAAACCTGCTCGTATCACCGCTATCATTATGAACATAATAAATATTCTCAAAAATACCGGACGCAGCTATTCCTGAAATCTCTTTGAGCAAACTGCTCTGCATAAAACCTGAGATCTCTTTGTTTCTCTGTTTTAGTTTATAATACACATAACCACCAGGAATCAGCACAATAAAGGCCAGCATCAGGAATAGAATAGATTTTTTGTTTAAAACCATAGTATAGATGTTACACCAAAAATGATGCTCGCTTTACATTTTGCTTTCCCTTTAATCAGGTTTATACATTATCATTTTAACCTGAGAACAAGGTAGGAAATTTTCGGGCGACGCAAAAAACCACACTTACATTTCGCCCCCTTTGCAGGTTAGCGATAGCATTACGATCGTTCTATATAAACAAAGCTCTTCTGATTTATCATCAGAAGAGCTTTGTTGTAAAATATTAAGACATTAATGCCTAGAATACAAAACGGAAACCAAGGCCGAATCTTCCTGCCTCACTGTCTAAAAATGGATTATCGCCCACATAGATACTCGGTCTCCAGTCCAATGCAATTGCCAATGGCGCACCTTTCAGTTTATAGTCTAATCCCACCATTGGTACCAGATAAACAGCGGTGTAATTGTCATCAAAAAAGTAACGGTCTCTATCATAGATCTGAAACTTCGGCCCTCCACCCAGGTACCAGTCTAGGCCCGGAGCTCCTTTTACAGGTGCATTATATTGCAAAAAACCCTGAATCACCGTAGTATTACCACCAAATAATACCTCTGCCTGTAAGGCGGTATTCCTGGTGAAATGATGTCTGAGGGAAGGACCTACTAAAGTGGCTCCGTCTCCGAAATCAAGCCCCAGTCCAAGGGAAGTTTTGTAGTTCTGTGCTTTTACTGCTGTTGTCGTCATGGCAAATAACGCCACGCAGCCTAGAATAGTAAATAATTTTCTCATCTTTTATATTTTGTTTGTTAAAACACCGATATCAACAATTGTTCCAAAAAAACAGCTGATTAACATAAAAAAGCTCGCCCAGATAGGAGCAGATATCATTTGGTTACAGGATAGTTCCTTCCATCCTGAACGCGCTGGGGCTGAATGAGGTTTGTTTCTTAAAGAAGTTTGAAAATTGCGCAGCGTCATCAAATCCTAATGCATATGCAATTTCCGCAACGTTCCAGCTGCTGTGTTTAAGCATGATTTTCGCCTCCTGGCCAATCCTGTGATTGATGATTTGTTTTGTGGTTGTACCAGTCACCTCTTTCAATACTTTATTGAGATGATTTACGTGTACTGCAAGGCGATCGGCATAATCTTTTGCTGATCTTAACGTGAGTCTTTGATGAACAGCATCAAGCGGAAATTGTCTTTCCAGCAATTCTACAAATAAAGCGGAAATCCGTTCTGATGCATTTTGTGCGTGACTGATGGCTGGTACCGGTTGAAGCTGCTGTCCGTAGTGTATCAGCTCCATCACCAGGGTTCTTAATAAGTCATATTTAAATTGATAATCAGACTCCATCTCTTTATGCATTTTTCGAAAGATATAAGCTATCTCCGGTACCTGTTCATCCGAAAGCTCAAAAATGGGAATATAGCCCGATTGAAAAACCGGCAGTTCATCTAATAGAACGCCACTCTTAGACGGCCAGAAGAAATCTGCCGTAAAAATACAAAACATGCCAGTCTGATCACTATTCTCAGGCACCCAGTTATAAGGAATTTTTGGCGTGGCAAACAACAATGCATTACCTTTCACATCAATCACCTTATCGGCATACTCGGCTCTGCTGTTACCCCTAAGCCAGCTGATTTTGTAATAGGCCCGGCGACTATAAGGCATTAGCCGTGTATGATCAGTTTTATTGAAGAGTTTTTCAGTTTCAAATATATTGAAATGGCCTATTTCACGTGCAATACGATCCGGAAGCGTAGCGCTGTTTCGCTTGTAAAACTCTTCGAGTGAAGTATGATCGACCATAATGATATAACATGCAAAGATGAATAATATTTCTTATAGTTGCATTCCCCCGGAGATCTCTATACGCTGCCCATTAACCCAGCGTGCATCTTCGCTACACAAAAAAGCGACTACCCCGCCAATGTCTTCCGCTACACCAGGCCTGCCCAGTGCCGTTACCGAACTTACCATTTTCCGGGAATCTTCGCTGTTTCTCAAATGTGCATTTCCAAAGTCAGTCATGATTGCACCGGGAGCAATCGTATTCGCCCTTATGCCCCTGGAGCCGAATTCTTTTGCTACATAGCGGGTGAAAACTTCAATTGCTCCTTTCATTGCTGCGTAAGCCGATGACCTTGGAAAAGTTATACGGGTAAGGCCGCTGGAAACATTAACTATTCCTCCCCCATCATTCAAGACAGGTATCAATTCCTGTGTCAGGAAGTAAACTCCTTTAAAATGGATATTATACAACTCATCAAAAAAATCTTCTGTTACTTCACCTATCAGTTGATAACCACCAATTCCTGCATTATTGATCAAAAAATCAAAATGATCATTATCAAAGACATCTGTCAGTATTTTCTTTAGTTCTTCTGTAAAAGAGCTGAAGCTCCTGATATCGCCGGTATTCAATTGTAAAGCGGCCGCCTTTCTACCCTGCTGTTGAATCAGCTCTGCAACCTTTGCCGCTTCTTCAGCACTGTTGTTATAAGTGATAATCACATCTAATCCCTTTTCGGCAAGACGTAGGGCCATATCTTTTCCTAATCCGCGGCTTCCGCCGGTTATCAATGCAATTTTGCTTTGTGGTGCTGACATATCATTTGTTTTAATTGTTCTTATGATTTAACCATACAAATGTATGCAGGCCGTTAGCTATGTAATTTGAGAGAATCAATCCAATAGTTGACAAATTCAATCATCATTGGATTTATCAACGTGATACCAATTACCACAACAGAAGGAATATATTTTATTTAATACCAATTCTGGCAAATAAGTGATTAGTCCAATTAATGCCGCGAACGCTTAACTAATCGCCTATCCAGTTCTGCGAACTTTGTCATGTACTTATTGAAAGGTATTAGCAGTATTTAACTGCATGCCCAAAAACTAAAATTATATGAAAACAGTTCAAAATAATACTAGCGAAGAGACTACGGTTACCATTATTGGCGCAGGAGTATCAGGTCTGACTTTGGCAACTTTCCTGCAAAAGGCTGGTATAGCCTGTATCATATTGGAAAGGCGCGACCGTGCTTACATTGAAACGCGGCAACGCGCCGGGGTTGTTGATGCCCGTGCAGTGCGAATGTTTGAACAATGGGACCTGGCAGATAAGCTTCTTGCCGGACCGGTGGCAAACACAATTGATTATCGCCTAAATGGTGATAGTCGCATTTTTAATATTCCAGAAGAAGATGGTATCTCCAGCCGGTTCTGCACGCAGCAGATGCTCGTAGGCAATCTGATGCGGGAACTTATCGATAACATGGCTGGCGACGTACGCTTTGATGTCTCTGAGGTTGTAATCCACAATGAAGATGGAGTTCGTCCTAAAGTAATCTATTCTGATGCCAGCGGTTCGCATGAATTGGTTTGCGACTATATAGCTGGTTGTGATGCTGATCGCGGTATTAGCCGGACTTCAATTCCAGATGGTGTATTAACGAAATATACTCATGAATTCGGTTATGCCTGGCTGGCGGCACTTGTTGAGGCACCAGTAACCGGACATCCCATCATGGCTGTAAGTGATCATGGTTGTGTTGCCCAGCTTCCCCGCGGACCACACAGAAGCCGTTATTATCTGCAATGTTCACTCAGCGATAATGCAGAAGACTGGCCAGATGACAGGATCTGGAATGAAATCCGCTTAAGACTAAATGATGAAACCATACAGAATGCTGTTGTCCATGACAAATTCTTAGTTCCCTTGCGATCAGTAGTTTATGCCCCAATGCAATACCTTAATCTGTTTTTAGTAGGTGATGCGGCACACCTTGTGCCACCTACCAGTGCCAAAGGAATGAATCTTGCGCTTTATGATGTAGATATTTTGTCTCAGGCCATACTTAAAGCTATGCGCGACAAAGATGAATCATCGCTCAAAAACTACTCTGAGACAGTACTTCCTCATATCTGGAATTACCAGGATTTCGCCGTGTCAATGACCGATATGATGCACGATGCGGGCGATCTCACGCAGAAGGGAACGTTTCACCAGCAAATTGCACGCGCCCGGCTTAACAATTTATTCAACTCAAAAACCGCAGCACATCTTCACAGCGAATATCAGCGGGGAACGAATTGATAATTGCCATAACGATTGTTTTTTTCGGATCTTTGTTATTTAATCACAACTTATTTCATTCAAACCTTGTCGATGAGGAAAAAAGAAAAAATACCTGTTCATCATATGGATGATTGGTTTTCCGGCACCTACATTAAGCCTTTTGGTACTGAGACGCCGGCTGGTCATACCTATGAGATTTCCAAGCCTCATCGACATGATTTTTACTATTGCGTATTGTCTGAGGAAGGTGAAATGGAACTGGAGGTCGACTTTGAAAACGTTGTACTAACTGACCAAACGCTATTTCTATCCTATCCGGGACAAATCCATCAGATCAATTCTGCCCGGATGGAAAAAGGCTGGTTTTTGGCCTTCGATCCATCTATACTTGATGAGCAATTAAAAGACATCCTTGATCAATGTCTCTCTCAAGTGATTCTCGTACCGCTATCCCCTGAACAAACGACAGTTTTTTCCTCATTTATAAATCATTTATATACAGTTTATACTAATCAGGAACAGATATTCCGACAGACTATCACTAAATCGATGGTAACTGCATTAGTCTACCAACTTGCATCAGCATACCTGTCAGCGGAGCAATTCAACCTTAAGAAGTACTCCGCACGCAGTATTGATATTACGAAGACCTTCAAGCAAATTCTTCGTCGTAATTTCAAATCAATGAAAAAGCCATCAGCCTTTGCTGAAAAAATGAATATCTCGGTTAGCCACCTAAATGATACAGTCAGGTCTGTGACCGGCTTTCCCGTGACCTACTACATTCAACAGGAACTAATGAGGGAAGCTCAACGATTATTGCGGTATTCAGATCTTGCCGTAAAAGAAATAGCAGATATTCTGGGGTTTGAAGACGCCCAATACTTCAATCGCTTATTCAGCAAAATCATGGGCATTTCCCCGGGGAAATTTAGAAAAGATAGCGAGACATCTTATCATTTATAACCTAAAGCAATTCGTATCTACAAAGCAATTTCCTTTATTTATCTCCAAGTCCCGATGCCGGAATAATTCAGTAATTATGCTAGCAATAACGGTAAACAGTCCACAGGATTACAAAGTAGCCGGGGCCCTGATTAACCCCGGTTAAAAATCATATTTTCACGAATTCTCCTTGCCTAAGCTACTAAATGGTATAGCCAATTGAACTCATATGTGCCTCCCCCATACGTTCTCCATATACAGGGAATTTCGATAACATCGTATCAATCACCTGTACATCTCGCTGCGTCAGGTCAAGATGCTGTGCACCTAAATTTTCCAATAAGTGAGCCTCGGTACGGGTACCGGGGATTGGCACTATGCTTGGACTTTTGGCAAGTAACCATGCCAGAGCCACCTGAGATGGGGTAGCATTTTTTTCAGCAGCATAGCCTCTAAGCCATTCAACCATAGGCATATTTAAGGATAAAAACTCTTTTGAAAAGCGCGGAAAGCCGGCACAGAAATCCGTTTTCTCATCAAACTTTGTCGTAGTATCATATTTGCCAGTTAAAAATCCTGCACCTACTGGCGACCAGGGCACGAAGCCAATTCATAATTCTTCGCAGGTTTTCAGTACCCCATTTAATTCAACATTACGTGTCCACATAGAATATTCTGATTGTACAGCACTAACAGGCTGTACGGCATGTGCACGACGAATAGTTTTAGGACTCGCTCCCGATAGACCAAAGTGTAACACCTTTCCTTGCCTTATAAGGTCCTTAATCGTACCCACAACATCTTCAATAGGCACATTCGGATCAACACGATGCTGATAATACAGATCAATATGGTCTGTCCGCAGGCGTTTCAGTGATTCTTCCACTACCTTTTTAATTCTTTCAGGACGGCTGTCTAATGCCACCGCACCGTCAATCGCAAAACCAAATTTGGTAGCAATCTTTACCTGATCGCGAAAAGGCTGCAGGACTTCTCCAACAAGAGTTTCATCCGTGTAAGGGCCATACACTTCAGCAGTATCGAAAAATCTTACGCCATTCTCAAATGCTGTCCGAATAGTTTTAACAGACTGTTGATGGTCAGCCGGAGGATTGTAATTTCCTGCCATATTCATACATAAAAGCGAGGCGGGGCGTATTGTAAACATCAACAGCACGTCCGGTTCCTTTGGTATTCATTTGGATAAAGAACATTGGTAATACGCCTTAAAACCTTACGCTTATAGTGCGTCAAAAACGGCCTTGAACCAGTTCACAGTTTTTCTCGCTCATGGCGAGACACTACCGTGGTAATACCGATAAGGTTTCGTTAAATACAAATATCATATGAATGCAGAAGAATTCATATGATATTTCTGTTATCCTTTTAATCAGGCAGACTGTTCGCTTTTGAGCGAAGGAGTAATTGCTACAATTAAATCTTTTTACATTATCCTCTTTTTGGCTAAGTCATTCAGAGAATCGGTTAATAAACCCGGTTCACTATCACTCATTTTTGTACCTGTCAATCGGATTTACCATCAACTTTAGCATAATGAAAAGATGGTAAAAAGTATTGCGGAAATGGGTACGGCCGTGCGTTCCGGTAAGTTGTATAAAGATTAGCAACACAGGCCGGTATTAGGTCCAACAGACTAAAAGATTACGCTAAAGCGTTTGCACTGGAATTTTTAAAAAAAATAAGATGAAAAAAGGTATGATTAAAGTTAGTGTGTTGTATCCTAATGGAAACGACAAGATATTCAACATGGATTATTATTGTAACACCCATGCTCCTTTAGTCGCAGGGCTATTGGGCGATGCACTAAATGGGTTCACCGTTGAAAAAGGTCTGGGTGGGGCTGCTCCCGGTTCTCCTGCAATTTATATGGCCATGGGACATATGTATTTTAATTCTGTTGAGGAGTTTGGTAAAGCATTTGGCCCTAATGCGGAAAAAATAAAAGGCGATATGGTAAATTTTACCAATAGCCCTCCCGTTATCCAGGTGAGTGAAGTGATGATTTAAATAAAGGCCGGCTTACGACTATCATGCCTGTTCTTACACCAAATAGCAGCGACTGGTCTTACGTTGATCATGCTTGTTGCATTTATGATTCTTCTCAAAAGGAAAGCGTATAAGATATTACCTCTTTTGGTAATTGTATTTGCGCTATCTTTAATAGTAGCTTATTTCAGCTTTTGAAGCAGCTCAATTAGAAAAATCAGCCAGTTAAATAATTTATATCGTAATGACAAATACGCTGCCCATCAGAATAAAAACTATCAGCCAATGTCACCAGGCTATGGGTCTCCCAAAACCTGAACATCCGTTAATAAGTGTAATAAATTTTGATTCTTTTATACAAAAGCCCTTTAATGAACCGGTAAGTTTTATATACGATTTCTATGCCATTTATCTGAAACGGATCACCAACGCAAAATTCAAATATGGACATCAGGCTAGTGATTTTGATGAAGGTGTATTATTTTTTATGGCTCCAAATCAACTTTTTAGTATTAAGTCCGACAAAGATGAAACACTTAAACCTTCCGGGTGGATCATACTCATTCACCCGGATTTTATATGGAATACAACTTTGGCCAAAATCATAAAGCAGTATGAATTCTTCGATTATTCAGTTAATGAGGCACTGTATCTTTCCCTGAAGGAGGAGAAAAAGATCGTAAGCATTATTAAAAGCATCCAGCAGGAATATCAGTTTAACATTGATAAATTCAGCCAGCAAATTATCATTTCACAAATTGAAACATTGCTCAATTTTTCGGAAAGGTTTTACCATCGACAGTTTATTACCCGTAAAAAAACAAATCATCAAATCCTTGGTCGTTTAGAAGAAGCGCTTGCAAAATACTTCAATAATGATGATCTTATTGCAAAGGGATTGCCAACTGTTCAATTCATTGCAGATACGTTAAATATCTCACCCAATTATCTAAGTGATGTATTAAAAGTATTGACGGGTCAAAGCACACAACAACACATTCACGGTAAACTGATAGAAAAAGCCAAAGAAAAATTATCAGGTACCGATTTATCAATAAGCGAAATCGCTTATGAACTTGGCTTCGGGCATCCCCAATCATTTACCAAATTATTCAAGGCAAAAACCAATCTTTCCCCTTTACAGTTCCGAAACTCATTTAATTACTGAAATATTCAATAATTTGCCATTTTAATGAACTGCTGCCTGAGAGTCAACATTTCTTGTAATTATTACTGCAGAAACAGGATCATTTAGTGTTCTTAGAGCACTTACCATGCTGACCTAAAAAAAGCCGCCTCAATAGGCTTGAGACGGCCAGATCTTTTTACATAATCGTATTATTCAGCGATGTGTTACAATACGGAGCTATTAGTGAATTTTACCTTGAAAGGCCATTGGTCATCATTTGCTTCATTTTCATCCCATGGATGTGGTGCATAGGTAGTCGGAGCTCCAGTTACTACATACCATAATTTCACAGTACCAGCCGGCACCGTAAAGCTACTCGTTGCATTGTTGGTCCACATGCCGCTATACCTGCGTTCTCCTGTATTTAGAATAGAAACATATCCATGACGCCAGCCTGCTCTTGCTGGATTTGCTACCTGATTATATCCAGGCGCATTAACCATACCAGTGAAAACGGT
Source organism: Pedobacter sp. MR2016-24 (assembly GCF_026239655.1). Classification (GTDB taxonomy): domain Bacteria; phylum Bacteroidota; class Bacteroidia; order Sphingobacteriales; family Sphingobacteriaceae; genus Pedobacter. The sequence continues at coordinate 780,111 of NZ_JAPIVO010000003.1, forward strand.
AGACACAACCGTACCTGCTGCAGGAACAGTTAAAGGGATAACATTGTAACCAGTAGTACCCGGGGCACGATTATATGCTACCTGGTAGCTTCCGTCAGTCAGCCTTGTATAATTCCAGGTTTGAGCGCCATGGTAATTTGTTCCATAAGATCGGAGTGAAGGAATATCCCAGGTGACAAACCTGACAGCCTGATCGTAAATTTCTCCATTAAAAGTAGCCATATCAATACTATTGAGCCTCATATATGCTTGAATAGGGTCTTCCGGTTGGCGAGACTCGCGCCATAATCTTCCGATAAAATCGCGCCCTCTTTTAAATTCCCAATAGTAGTGTATAAAGTAACTTGCATACCGATACCATTCATGGTGGAGATGGCGGTGGTAATTATCTTTGTAGACAGTGAAATCATACGCGGTAAATACCGTTGACGGATAGCTCTGGAATGCCTGAAAATTAGCCGTTTGCTCCCAAAAGCCGTTACCGCCATTGCCACCAAACCCATAGCGGAACCCGCCTACACCCTGGTCAGCAAAAACCTGGTATTGAAAACAATGTCCAATCTCATGACCGATTACGTGACCAACCGGCTGCATTGTACCTGGACTAACCCACAGGGCACCAATTACGTTATCATAGCCTGAACCAGTAGCCAGCCATTCTGTTTGATAATTGATAAAGATCATCATCTTATATCTATTCAGCTTAGATGTAGCTAGATTAGCAAAACCTAATTCAGTTACATTTAATTGAAAAAAGCCTTCCGCTTTGTTCAGCAGGTCATTAATGTTCACCCGATATGCTGTTGGCACGGCAGTTGAACTTGGGTCGTTACTGCCATAGCCTTTGGCCCAGAAAACAATAAAATGATCGGAAGAGCGGGATCTTGACCAACTCCATGTGCTAGCCGAATTATTGAAATCATTCGAGCGTAGTTCCAGCGGAATATAGACTTCGGGAGCAGCAGCTGCAACCGCTGCTGTTGCAGCCTGCTTTTGCAGGTTAGCTTTTGCTTGAGGGGTCTGAATTAAGTTGAATTCATCTTTACAGCCTGATAACATGACAATCGTCATTACTGTTAATAAAAGTAGCTTTCTCATTATTCTGGTTTTTAGTTGATTAGGTTTATGGATTAAATTTCATAACAAAGAGTGCTAATCTTTAAGATGCTGACTCCCTCAGGAGCGCAACAGGCTGTTCGCGAAAAATATTTTTATGATGGGTAAATACTTAAAATATTAAATTTTAAAATCCATATCCAAAATAAAAGCGGTGAACATGGATTCACTTCATTCCGGTTCATTATATCGCTGGATATAAAATAAGTTAATGGTTTAAATTTACCCCACAAAACACAAGTATTATAGCCTTATATTAGCAACAAGTTGCACATAATTGATATACTTATTAATCCTGTCAGCTTTTTTAACGTTAATGGAGAAAAAAAATCAGCTCCGGGGAGGAGTACTGAAATCATAAAAAATAGAAATGGCACAATTTCCCTATCCAATCAATTGCTTGCTGAATGGTTCAGGTTTAAAAGTGAAAATTGAGGCAGAAGTGCCTGATGAGGGTTCAGCATAAAATATTTACGCACTGTATGTTACAAGGTAACTCTATCCTAAAGCAATACTTACCGAATTGTGTGCCTCTCCCCTTTTGAAGCGCCACACAGATCCTGAATACGTATGGAATTTCTTTAAGAATACCCATTTTCCAAATACCGCTTCAGGATGGATCACTCCTTTATAAAACACATACAAATAGGTAACATTTTTATTAATTTTAACGATATGTATTGGATGCTCTAAATATTTCGTAATTTACTTCCAGTATGAACCGTAAACCAAATTAAATGTTAAACCGTAGAAATTTCCTCAACTATGCTGCAACCGCAGTCGGAACCACTGCCGTGCTTTCTGCCCTAGACAATCCTGCCTATGCCCTTTTTAATAAAACTTTTGGCGCAAATGACCAAATCAATATTGGTGTAATAGGAATTAAAGGCATGGGATGGTCTGACCTCAAAGCGGCCCTCAAAGTACCCGGAGTAAACCTGATCGCGCTATGTGACAGTGATGCGAATGTGCTTGATGAAAGGATGGCCGAATTAAAGTCGATGAATGTTGACGCCGCAAAAGTAGAAAGATATAAGGATTATCGTGCGCTGCTCGATAATAAAGATGTCGATGCAGTGATTATCGGGACACCCGATCACTGGCATGCCCTGATGATGATTCATGCAGTACAGGCAGGTAAAGATGTATATGTTGAAAAGCCGGTCGGCAACTCCATTATCGAATGCAGTACCATGGTCAAAGCACAGGAAAAATATAATAAAGTTGTACAGGCAGGTCAATGGCAGCGCAGTCAGCAACACTTTAAAGATGCTGTTGATTTCGTAAAGAGCGGCCAGCTGGGAAATATCAGAACTGTAAAAGTATGGTGTTACCAGGGCTGGATGAAACCTGCTCCTGTAGTACCAGATACCTTAGCCCCTGCAGGCGTTGATTATGCCATGTGGCTTGGGCCGGCCAATAAAAGAGCATTCAATGCCAGCAGATATCACTTCAATTTCCGCTGGTTCTGGGATTATGCCGGTGGGTTAATGACAGACTGGGGAGTGCATTTATTGGATTATGGCCTGCTGGGTATGAATTCACCTGTACCAAAAACCATATCTGCATTGGGTGGCCGCTTTGCCTATCCCGATCTGTATGAAGAAACTCCTGATACGCTGACTACCTTATACGAATTTGACAAGTTCAACATGGTATGGGATTCTGCCATGGGCATTGATAACGGCTCTTATAACCGCGACCATGGAATTGCCTATATTGGTAACAATGGTACGCTGATCCTCAACAGAGGCGGCTGGGAAGTCATTGAAGAAAAGGTAAGCGGCAATAAAGTCAGCAAGCCCTTTGTTAAATCCTCAGATAATGGACTGAACAATCATATGGTCAATTTCTTTAGTGTAGTCAGATCCAGGAAAAAAGAAGAACTGAACTGCTCTATACAGGATGCAGCGCATGTAGCTACCGTTGCCCAAATGGGAAACCTTGCCTTCAGAAGCGGACAAAAATTATCATGGGACAATGCCAAACACCAGTTTACAGACCAGCAGATCAACGATAAATACCTGCTGGCCCAGTATCACAATGGTTACAGCCTACCTAAAGTTTAACGCAATATTTATCGGCACATTTCGTTTCACCAGAAAAAACAAGAATCAGCTACTGCGCATTGCATGGCTAATCCTGGTGAATTTTAAACCCGAGAACAGGTGAAGATGATTGCTTACCTGACCTCGCGGAAGCACGTGCCGATTGGAACGGGGCTGATGTATTTTGTAAAGACGGCCATGATGCCTTTTATTCCTGATCCAAGGTTTTCAACTATTGATGAAAAGCAGTTTACAGCGCAGAAGAATATACAGGAAGAATGAGTATGACTAAAAGGCACCTTATCCTCAAAAGCAGGAGATATCAATTTGCCGATATATAAGATGAGGGAGAAAAACTAAAAAAGCTCCCTTTTTCAAGAGAGCTAAATTATCAAAATAAAAATCTGCAGGTATTTCAATCGAATTGCTGTCCCGTCCCATATTATACCAATCTTCAATATTTTCCCCCTCCAAATCTCCGGGCAGCACAGATGCAAAGCAAATAGCGGCGGGGCTCATTCTGTTCATGTTCAGCATGTATTTGTAATTATGATACTGAAGAAATATCCCCG
>NZ_JAPIVO010000004.1 GCF_026239655.1 Pedobacter sp. MR2016-24
CATATTGGGAATGCATCTTACAGGAAATAGGGCAAATCCTGTTCATCGCATAAGGCAGCCTTATATTCTTCGCTTCAATTCTAAGATAACGATATGATTTTTTTTATCTCTGACCACTTCTATAAGAATTTGCCTGCCATTTCTATTTTTAAGCATCTCCGTAACGTCACTCAGTTCAAAGAATGCCATACTTCTGAAATCTATGCTCACAATCTCATCCTCTGGCAATAATCCTGCAGCTTCTGCTGGTGATCCTGTTTCTATCCTTCCGATATAAAATCTATTTCTCCTGTCCGCGCCATTTACATAGATTTCCATACCCGACATATCGTGATCAAACTGAGGTTCTCCTTTGGTCTGTTTCTCCAGATACATACTGTTATTTTGATAATCGAATGTTACAGTAAAGTGGCGGAGAACATCCGCTCCTATACTGCCATTCCGTTCGCTGCCCTCTATTCTTAATACCTCTGTATTAAATTCCGGAAATCCGGAGAGTACGTTATGAAAGGTGTAGTTGCCTATTTTAAATACCGGGATTCTTCCTATGTGTCCACTAATTATACCATTAATGCCAACACCTAAATTAGCTGGTATCGTTGTAACAGGAAGTGGAAAAGGTTTTTGGTTTATAGATTCTAAGGAGAGTGGATTACTGGAACCATTATCTATTAACAATTCCAGTTTAATTGTGGTTGAATCCGGCATTTGAATTTCACTGGTCATATATGGCTTGGAATTCCTCAATAGTATGGGGATTCTGTCTCCTTTTATTTTTACTGGGTAGTCTGGGGTATAGAGTGTAAGCCTGTTTCTGTTATAGTTAATTCTGACTTTGAAGCTATTAAAGAAATAATAACCCAGAATACCATAAATACGAACGCCAAGATAGCTGGAAAGATTGAAGATGTCTTCTGTAAAAATTGCCGTAGGTACATTGTGCATTTGTGATTTTCCTACTCTTACTGCCATGTCATTCGTCAGGATTGCATCTACATTTTCTCCCAGGCCATAACCTCTTACTTTTACTCTCTGATAGTTTTTAATTTCATATCCTTTTAGAAAAGAAGTATCTGTAATGATCATTTGACTGGCACCAGTATCCAGCAGAAAGTTGAACGGACCTTTTCCATTGATATAAATGGGTATAATGATCAGGTTTTGGGCAGTCTTAAAGTCCATGCTGTATTTCTTCCTTTTACCATCCAGTTTAAAGACCTGAGCCTTTGTAATTGTTATCGTTACAGTAAGCATCAGGAATAAACTGAATTTCAAAATTGAAACCACAGGAATGGAGTTTTTCATGGCATGGAGCTATAAAAATCTTGTAATAAAAATAATATCTGGTTAGGTATTCCTTTATATAAATATACGATTATTTAGTGGCTAAGGTATTTGATCATATTAAATTCATATATACTTGTTAATGCCGTATTTTTAGTTACCTTTGAACCATCAATAAAGACAAATAAACATTAAGTACTTTTTGTATTTAATATCAAAATATTTAGGTGTCTATATCGGTGGTGTCCACCTCTTCCCATTCCGAACAGAGAAGTTAAGCCCACCAGAGCTGATGGTACTGCGGTAACACGTGGGAGAGTAAGTCGATGCCAAATCTTAAAATCCTGCTTGTAAGAGCAGGTTTTTTTTTGCGCAGGATTTCGATAGGGTAGTATTGCTGTTACTGAAATAAGTTGATCTTTTATGAAGAACAGATAAAACTTACCGATAGCTATGTTTTGAAAATTTTATCTCTGAAATTTTCCAGATGAAATTTTGCATGATATGATGAAAGACGTACAGCGCTTTGTTTAGCTGATACAGCTGTTTTAATCTTTCAATATTTGTATTGAGCGAATGTAAAACATATAAATTTCGTATAATTCACCAAAGAATATAGGTAGTTTTGCTTCCTGAATTTGTTTGAAATGAAATTAGCAATTAATGGTTTTGGTAGGATAGGACGCATATTTTTGCGCACTGCCCTCGAAAAAAACATCAATGTTGTCGCCATCAATGATCTTGCTGATCCGGCAACACTAGCACATCTTTTTAAGTACGATACGGTACACCGTGGTTTTAAAGGTGAGGTGACTTATACCGATAATTCGCTGATTATTAACGGTAAGGAGATTTTAGTTTACTGTGAATCTAAGCCCGCGTTATTACCATGGAGTTTATTGGCCATAGACCTTGTGCTGGAATCGACTGGTAAATTTACCACCAGGGCAGGTGCTGAACAGCATCTTACTGCTGGTGCCCAACAGGTGCTGATTTCTGCACCGGCTGATAAGGATATTCCAATGTTTATTTTAGGGGTGAATGATGCTGAGATTGATCTTAGCGCATCTGTGCTTTCCAATGCTTCCTGCACGACGAATAATGTGGCACCAATGGTGAAGATCCTTGATGATAAATGGGGAATTCTGGATGGCTATATTACCACTATTCACTCCATGACAGGTGATCAGAGTTTGCACGATGCACCGCATAAAGATCTGAGGAGGGCTAGGGCAGCATCGGCTTCTATTATCCCGACAAGTACCGGGGCAGCGAAGGCGATTACCAATATCTTTCCTCATCTGGAAGGTAAATTGGGTGGTGCCGGAATCAGGGTGCCGGTCTTAAACGGTTCATTAACTGATTTCACCTGTATACTGAAGCATCCGACTACTATCGAAGAGATCAATGCGGCATTTAAATCTGCCTCAGAAAATGAGATGAAGGCGGTACTGGAATATACCGAAGACCCTATTGTGTCTGTTGATATTCTTGATAACCCGCATTCTTGCATTTTTGATGCATTGCTGACTTCCATTGTTGGTGATCTGGTGAAGGTGGTAGGCTGGTATGATAATGAATCTGGTTACTCCGCACGACTGGTAGATCTGGTATTGAGGATCGCAGCGCAGCACAGATAGAGCGACGTGGCTAAAATCAGGATTAAGGAAGAAAAATGATCAAAAGGATAAGTCAGGAGCAAACATTTCCGCTTCGTAGTAAAGTGCTTAGAAAAGGTGCGCCTTTTACTAAATGTATATTACCCACAGACGGTATAGCTGGAATTTACCATCTTGGCTGTTTTGTAAATGACAGGCTGGTCTGTATAGCAACCTTTTTTCCGGAGGACTATCCGGAGCGGGGTGAGGGCGGGATGAGACTAAGAGGAATGGCTACAGACCCGGAATTTGCAGGTAAAGGTTATGGTGCGGAACTGATAAATTTTGCACTTGCAGAACTTAAAGAGAGCCATGTTGTTTATATGTGGTGTAATGCGCGTAGCACTGCTGCAGGCTTTTATGAAAAACTAGGTTTTAAGCTGATCTCTGAAGAATTTGAAATTCCTGGTATAGGTCCGCATTTTAATATGTTATATTCGCTGAGCAAAAATGAAGATACGGTTTGATAATTAATAGATAAACAATAAAAAATATAGAGATGAATACAATAGACCAATGCAATTTTAAGGATAAAAAGGCTTTAATAAGAGTAGATTTTAATGTTCCGCTGGACAAAGATTTCAATATCACAGATGATAAAAGAATGCGTGCAGCATTACCAACGATCACTAAAGTTTTGAATGATGGAGGATCTGTAATTTTGATGTCCCACCTTGGTCGCCCTAAAGGCGGACCTGAAAATGCATTCTCTTTGAAACATATTTTAGGTGATTTATCAAGAATGTTAGACCTTGAAGTAAAGTTTGCTGATGATTGTATTGGTGCTGAAGCTGAGGATAAAGCTAAAAACCTGGTACCGGGAGAAGTTTTATTGCTGGAGAATCTTCGTTTCTATAAAGAGGAAGAAAAAGGTGATAAAGATTTCGCCGGCAAATTGGCTAAACTGGGTGATGTATATGTAAATGATGCTTTCGGTACTGCTCACCGTGCACATGCTTCTACTTCGATCATTGCAGAATTTTTCCCTACAGAGAAATATTTTGGTTATTTGATGGCTGAGGAATTAAAAAATGCAGAGAAAATAAACAATAATGCAGATAAGCCTTTTACGGCAATTATGGGTGGAGCTAAAGTATCTGATAAAATCTTATTGATCGAAAGTCTGCTTGATAAAGTGGATAACCTGATTATTGGTGGTGGTATGGCTTATACTTTTGCTAAAGCGCAGGGTGGTGAAATAGGTACCTCTTTGCTGGAAGCAGACAGAATGGAATTGTGTCTGGAACTGATGGAAAAGGCAAAAGCAAAAGGTGTAAATCTGCTTTTACCACTGGATACAGTAATTGCTGATAAATTTGATAATAACGCCGAAAAGAAAAGCGTAGATACGGGTACTATTCCGGCCGACTGGATGGGATTGGATATCGGTCCAAAAACGATTGAAGCTTTCACTGCGGTAATTAAAAACTCAAAAACATTATTGTGGAACGGACCGATGGGCGTTTTCGAAATGGCTAATTTTGAGCAAGGTACGCGTGCAATAGCTGAAGCTGTTGTTGCTGCGACTAAAGAAAATGGTGCTTTCTCGCTGATTGGCGGAGGTGATTCTGCTGCTGCAATTGCAAAATTTGGCCTGGAAGATGAAGTGAGTTACGTTTCTACAGGTGGTGGTGCATTGTTGGAATATATGGAAGGCAAGGAACTTCCTGGAGTTAAGGCAATTAACAGCTAGAGGGAAAACCCGCTTTTTAGATAATATACACAGGAATAATGTAATTTTGTTCCTTCAAAAGAGTCGCCCACAGGCGACTCTTTTTCTGTTTTTGGGGAAGTCTTTTCCCTCTTTTTATATGTGGATAACTTTTTTGTGGTAGATTGTGGTAAAAAGTGGTAGAAGTATCTATTTTTACACTACATAAAATGTGCAGATACTATAATGGTTCAATTGTTAGGGGAATTTGATTGTAAATTGGATGCGAAAGGCCGCTTGATGGTTCCTTCCGGTCTGAAAAAACAATTGCCAAACGTTGAGCAAGAGGGACTTGTGATTAACAGGGGCTTTGAAAAACATCTGGTGATTTACCCTAAAAAAGTGTGGGAAGGTATAGTTGAAGAGTTGAGTAAGCTCAACCAATATGAGAAAAAAAATCGTGAATTTATTAGATTTTTTACTCGTGGTGCGATGGAATTGACGATGGATGCTTCAGGAAGAGTAAATCTGCCGAAGTCATTGTTGGAATTTGCGGGGATTAGTGGTGAAGTGATCCTGGCTTGTCAGTTTGATAAGATTGAGCTTTGGGATAAACAGGCTTACGATAATTTACTGGACAGTGAGCCGGAAGATTTTGCAAATCTGGCTGAGGAAGTGATGGGAAATAAAAACAGGGGGGAAGATGGAAAATAATTATCATATACCAGTGCTGCTGAAGGAATGCATTGAGGGTTTGAATATCAAACCTGATGGGGTGTATGTTGATGTGACTTTTGGTGGCGGTGGTCATTCCAGGGAAATATTAAAACATTTAGGTAAAGACGGTATACTGATCGCTTTTGATCAGGATCCGGATGCGCAGAGAAATAAGATTGACGACCCAAGGTTTTTGTTTGTTGACCAGAATTTTGCTTTTCTGAAAAACAATCTTCGCTTATTGGGATACAAACAGGTAGACGGAATTCTGGCTGATTTAGGCGTTTCTTCACACCAGTTCAATGAACCGGAGAGAGGTTTCTCTACCAGGTTCGAGTCGACCCTGGATATGCGGATGGATAAACAAGGCAAGCTTACGGCGGCCGACGTATTGAATACCTATACAGAAGAAAAACTGCACAGGATATTCGGTATTTATGGCGAAGTAAAAAATGCTAAGTCATTGGCCCGTGCGGTGGCAACAGCAAGAATGAACCAGCCGATTACCACGCTGGCTGAGTTCAAAGATGCAATTGCAGCTCATATTCCGAAAGGAAAAGAGAATAAATATATGGCGCAGGTTTTTCAAGCGCTTCGCATTGAAGTGAATGCGGAGATTGATGTGCTGGAGAATTTTTTACTGCAGACTGCCGATGTTTTGCATATTGGTGGTCGTTTGGTGGTAATGTCTTATCATTCGCTGGAAGACAGACCGGTAAAAAACTTCATTGGAAAGGGTAAGATCAGAGGAGAAGCGGATAAGGATTTTTTTGGCAATGAAGAGAAGCCTTATAAAGCAATTACGCGGAAAGCGGTAATCGCGGATGTAGAAGAGTTGGAAAGAAACAGCAGGGCCAGGAGTGCCAAATTGAGAATTGGAGAAAGGATATGAATAACCAGTTCAGGGAAGATATAGAAGAAGAGGAAGAAGAATTACTGGATGAACCGGTAATTAAGCTGAAGAAGCCTAAAAAAGAAAGGGAGACAGAGAATGCCAATCTTTTCTTTAAAAAGCTTTTTGTGGATGGAGTGGTTTCTAAGGAAGCTGCAACAGAAATGCTGCCCTTCCTGGTTTTCCTGTCGCTGCTCACGATGTTGTATATCGCGAACAGCCATATGGCGGTTAAGAATATAAGAGATATAGATAAGTTAAATAAAGAAGTTAAAGAGCTGAGCTGGGAATATAAATCACTTAAGGCTGATTTAATGTTTAAAAGCAAGCTGACGGAAGTTGCTAAAAAGGTTGACACGTTAGGTATAAAGGAGCTGACAGAGCCCCCAAGAAAAATTATCATAAGTAGTGATGAACATTAGAGCTAACATATTATTACGTGTTTACTTGTCCTTCGGACTGATTGTACTGCTTGCCGTGGCAGTATTGGTCAGGTTATGCGATGTACAGTTTGTAGAGGGACATAAATGGCGTGCCATGGCCGATAGTCTCTCTACAAAGTATATCAACGTGGAGGCTGCGCGTGGTAATATTTATTCTAATGACGGGAGCTTGCTGGCTACCTCGGTACCGGAGTATGAATTGAGAATGGATTTATATGCCGGAGGAATTAGTGATAATACTATTTTTAACAGTAAGGTAGATTCGCTGGCAATGAAGCTTTCGCAATTTTTTGCAGATAAAACACCAAAAGAATATTCGCGTATGCTGCGTACAGCAAGACGTGACAGTGTGAGGTATCTGCTGATCAAAAGAAAAGTGAATTACCAGGATCTGAAAACTATCCGGACTTTCCCTTTATACAATATCGGAAAGTATAGCGGTGGATTGATGGCAATACAGCAAAATAAAAGGATTTTACCTTTTAAAGATCTTGCTGCGAGGACTATTGGTTATGCCAATGAAAATGTAAAGAATGTTGTTGGCCTGGAAGGGGCTTACGGAAATTATATTAATGGTGAAAGCGGCAAGCGACTGGTGCAGCGTATTGCTGGTGGTGTATGGATGCCTGTAAATGATGAGGCAGAGATTGCACCGAAAGAGGGTGCAGATGTTATTTCCACTATTGACATCAATATGCAGGACCTGGCGCAGAGTGCTCTGGAAAAACAGCTGATTGTAAGTGATGCGGATCATGGTACGGTAGTGTTGATGGAAGTGGCTACCGGTGAGGTAAGGGCAATTGCCAATTATACACAGGTGGCGCCCGGAGAATATAAAGAAGTTTTCAATTATGCTATTGCGGGTAATCAGGATCCCGGATCAACATTTAAACTGGCCTCTTATATGGCTATGATTGAGGATGAAGTGATTGATACGAATACGCGGGTAGCAACAGGTACTTATAAGGTTCCTGGAAAATTGATTACAGATTCTCACGGGAGTGTGGGTGTCGTTTCGGTTAAGAGGGCATTTGAAGTATCTTCGAATGCTGCTGTAGCGCAATTGGTCAATACGCATTATAGAAATAACCAGTCGAAGTTTACAGAACACTTATACGATTGGCATCTGAATGAAAAAATGGACCTGCAGATTTATGGTGAGGCACAACCTGTAGTTAAAAATCCGAAGAACAAAAGCTGGAATAAAAATCTGACTTTACCGCAGATGGCTTATGGTTATGAGATGCAGCTTACGCCACTAAAAATGCTGTCTTTTTATAATGCAGTGGCAAATAACGGGAAATATCTGGCGCCGATTTTTGTAAAAGAAATACGCAGGCTGGGTAATCCTATTCAGCAGTTTAAAGCGAGAGTGGTAAATGAAAAAATTTGTTCGGACAGAACGTTAAAGAGAATGCAGGAGATGCTGGAAGGCGTAGTTACTGAAGGTAGCGGTAAGCTGATGGGTTCTCCGTTTTATAGGGTAGCAGGAAAAACAGGTACAGCACAGGTTGCAGATGGAAATAGAGGGTATAGAGCTAAAAAGAGTTACCAGGCATCATTTTGTGGATATTTTCCTGCAGATAAACCTAAATATTCAATTATTGTAGTGATCAACGGACCAAAAAACGGATACTATGGGGCTACGGTTGCAGGTCCTGTATTTAAGGAAATAGCGGATCGTATTTATGCAAGTGATATACAGATGTACAATAATGTAACAGAACATCTGGCAGGCAATACAAAAAGTCCGGAATCAAAAGCGGGACAAAGCAAAGCAGTTAAAAAAGTATATAATTCATTAGGAATTAAAACGCTTTATGCCGCAAAATCTGATTATTTCAATAGTATAGATACGAGTAATGGGATTGTTTACGAAGAATATAGTGATGTAAAAGGTATGATGCCTAATGTGCAGGGAATGGGACTTAAAGATGCCTTATACCTGTTAGGTAATGCGGGATTGAAAACCCGTATAAATGGTAGCGGAAAGGTGATAGCACAATCTGTCCCTTCTGGTACGAGAATAGGAAAAGGTTTATTGGTACAATTAGAATTACGATAAGATGCAGTTGCAGGATGTTTTATATGGTGTGGCAATCACAAACCTTGTTGGTTCTACCAACAGGGAAATCAGTGCGCTTACATTCGACTCCCGCAAAGTTGGACAGGATGCTGTCTTTTTTGCGATAACAGGTACGGTAGCTGACGGACATAAATTTATTAGTCAGACGATAGCAGCTGGTGCTACAGTGATTATTTGTGAAGAAATTCCGGAAGAAAAAGCAGCTGGTGTTACCTACATTGAGGTAGCAGATTCCTCTGTTGCTTTGGGCAGGATGGCTGCAAATTTTTATGGCAACCCTTCTGCAAAATTAAAATTAATCGGGATTACCGGTACAAACGGGAAGACGACGATTGCAACATTGCTGTTTAAATTGTTCAGGGCCTTAAAATACAACGTTGGCCTGATTTCTACGGTGGAAAATCAGATCAATGATCAGGTTTATGCAGCCACTCATACTACACCTGATCCCATCAGCCTGAATACACTGCTGAATACTATGGTGCAGGAAGGTTGTGAGTACTGTTTTATGGAAGTAAGTTCTCATGCGGTTGTTCAGCACAGGATTGAGGGGCTTGATTTTGCAGGAGCTGTGTTTTCTAATATTACACATGATCACCTGGATTTCCACAAGACATTTGACAATTATATTAAGGCCAAAAAGGCTTTCTTCGATATCTTGCCGAAATCAGCTTTTGCATTAACAAATGCGGATGATAAAAATGGTGCTGTAATGCTGCAAAATACCAAAGCGGCGAAAAAAACTTATGCGCTGAAACAGCTTGCTGATTTTAAGGCGAATATTATTGAAAACAGGTTTAGCGGTTTAAATCTGGACATTGACCATGTTGATGTATTTTTTAAACTGGTAGGTTCATTCAATGCCTATAACCTGCTTGCTGTTTACGGTACGGCTATGCTGCTTGACCAGGATAAGCTGAATGTGCTGACGATCTTGAGTAACCTCACAGGGGCTGATGGTCGTTTTGAATATGTAAGCAATGCTAAGCAGATCATTGGGATTGTAGACTATGCACACACGCCTGATGCAGTACAGAATATCTTGAGTACCATTCATGATATCAGGAAAGGTACAGAGCAGGTGATCACCATTATTGGTTGTGGCGGCGACAGGGATAAAACGAAACGCCCGCTGATGGCGCAGGTGGCGTGCGACTGGAGCGATAAGGTAATACTGACTTCCGATAATCCAAGAACAGAGAATCCGCAGACAATTGTGGAGGAAATGGAAGCGGGTGTATCACCGACAAATAAAAGAAAAACATTGACCATTCTTGACCGCAGGGAAGCGATTAAAACGGCCTGTCATTTAGCCAGACCGGGAGATATTATTGTGCTTGCAGGTAAAGGACATGAAACATACCAGGAGATTAATGGAGTAAGATATCATTTTGATGATAAGGAAGTGTTGACGGAACAATTAAACTTAATCAGCTGATGTTATATTATTTATTTGAATATCTAAACGCGCATTACGAATTTCCGGGATTGAGATTGTTTCAGTACATCACTTTCCGTACTTCGCTGGCAATTATCATTTCACTGATTATTACCACGGTTTACGGCAGACGGATTATTAATTATCTGCACAAAATGCAGGTAGGGGAAACGGTAAGAAATCTGGGCCTTGAAGGACAGATGCAAAAACAGGGTACGCCAACAATGGGAGGGATCATGATCCTGTTAGGGATTCTTGTGCCTACTTTATTACTGGCCAACCTGACGAATGTTTATGTGTTGCTGATGATCGTAACGACCATCTGGATGGGAGCTGTTGGTTTTGTGGATGACTATATTAAAGTATTTAAAAAAAATAAAGAAGGATTGGCCGGCAAGTTCAAAATTGTTGGTCAGGTTGGTCTGGCCTTGATTATTGGCTGGACAATGTATTTTAATCCGAATATAGTGGTAAGGCAGACTGTTGATGAGGCAGGTACGAGCAAGAATACTGCGCCAATGGTATTGAGACAGAAGGGGGAGAAGTATTATTATACTCAGGATGTAAAAACAACCATTACCAACATTCCCTTTTACAAAAACAATGAATTTGACTATGCCAAGGTGCTTAAGTTTTTAGGTCCTGGTTATGAGAAATATGCAGTGTTTGTATTTATACTTTTTGTAGTAGTGATTATTACAGCAGTTTCAAACGGGGCAAATATTACGGATGGGATAGATGGGCTCGCAACGGGTACTTCTGCCATTATTGGAATTACGCTTGGATTGCTGGCCTATGTTTCGGGAAATACGGTTATAGCGGATTATTTAAATATTCTCTATATACCTAATTCAGGCGAGCTGATGATCTTTGCCGGTGCTTTTGTAGGTGCGTGTGTCGGCTTTTTGTGGTACAATTCCTATCCGGCGCAGGTATTTATGGGGGATACGGGTAGTTTAGCTATCGGTGGGATTATTGCCGCATTGGCGATTATGATCCGGAAGGAATTGTTGATCCCGATCTTATGTGGTGTTTTCCTGATTGAGATTTTATCAGTAATGATCCAGGTTTCTTATTTTAAGTACACCAAAAAACGTTTTGGAGAAGGCAGAAGGGTATTCCTGATGTCGCCATTACACCACCATTACCAGAAAAAAGGATATCATGAAGCGAAGATTGTTACGCGCTTCTGGATCATCAGTATTCTACTGGCTATTATCACTATTGTCACTTTAAAACTGAGGTAATGGAGCAGCAAAGGATTGTCATATTGGGAGCCGGTGAGAGCGGTGTAGGTGCAGCAATGCTGGCACAAAAACAAGGATTCGATGTTTTTGTATCAGATTTTGGTGCTATTGCGGATCGGTACAAACAAGATCTTGAAGCGCTGAAAGTCGTTTTTGAAGAAAAGCAGCATAGTACTGAGCTGATTCTGAACGCTCATGAAGTGATTAAAAGTCCGGGTATTCCTGATACGGCTCCGGTCATTAAAGAGTTAAAGAAAAAAGGTGTGCCGGTGATTTCAGAGATTGAGTTTGCCAAACGCTATACCCAGGCAAAAACGATCTGTATTACCGGTTCAAATGGGAAAACGACTACCACAATGCTAACCTATCATATCCTGAAAAAAGCAGGTTTGAACGTAGGTCTGGCAGGTAATATCGGGCATAGTTTTGCAGCGCAGGTTGCTACGGAGGCATTCGACTGGTATGTACTGGAGATATCAAGCTTTATGCTGGATGATATGCACGAATTCAGGGCAGATATTGCCATACTGTTAAACATTACGCCTGACCATTTAGACAGGTACGATTATAAAATGGCTAATTACGCGGCCTCAAAAATGCGTATTACACAGAATCAGCGACCAGAAGATCATTTTATCTATTGCGCAGATGATGCCGAAACAATTAAGGTGCTGAAAGGTGCAAAGGTGAATTCGAAAATGCTTCCGTTTTCTATCCGTAAGAAGGTAGAGGAAGGCGCATACCTGGAGGGAAGCAACATACACATCAATATAAACCACAAAGAACAACTAACCATGTCAATTTCAGAGTTAGCCTTACAGGGCAAGCATAATATCTACAACTCTATGGCCTCTGGCATAGTGTCTAAGGTATTAGATATCCGCAATCAGATCATTCGTGAAAGTATGGGCGATATTAAAAATATTGAGCATAGGCTGGAGCATGTGGCGAAGATTTCCGGTGTTGACTATATCAATGATTCGAAAGCGACCAATGTAAATTCGACCTGGTACGCCTTGGAGAGTGTGAGTGCTGATGTAATCCTGATTATGGGTGGTGTGGATAAAGGCAATGATTACGAAATGCTGAAGGACCTGGTGAAGAAAAAGGTTAAAGCTATTGTTTGTCTTGGAAAAGATAATAAGCGGATTCACGAAGCTTTTGAAGATGATGTGGAAATTATTGTGAACACATTTTCTGCAAATGAGGCTGTACAGGTATCTTACCATTTGGCAAAAAAAGGTGATACAGTATTGTTATCACCAGCCTGTGCGAGTTTTGATCTTTTTAAAAATTATGAAGACCGTGGTAACCAGTTTAAGATGGCAGTTAAAGAATTATAGATTATGAGCACAGTACAGATGCTTTTAGAGAAGACAAAGGGAGATCGCTGGATATGGCTGATCATTATCCTGTTGTCGCTTATTTCTATTCTTGCGGTTTATAGTGCTACGGGAACGTTAGCTTATAAACAAGGGAAAACAGTAGAGAAATTGTTGCTGACGAAGCACCTGATCTTTGTTGTAATGGGGATAGGTATGATCTATATTGCGCATCTGCTGGATTATAAATATTATGCAGGGATATCGAAAATCCTGATGATCATCACAATTCCACTGTTGTTTTATACGCTTGTTTTTGGTACCAGTTTAAACGATGCATCACGTTGGGTGAAGATTCCTATTATAGGGCTGACTTTCCAGACTTCCGATTTGGCTAAACTGGCATTGATTACGTTTCTGGCAAGGATGCTCACCAAGAAACAGGAGAATATTAAAGACGTGAAATCAGCATTCATCCCAATTATGGGGTCAGTTTGTGTTGTTTTCATATTAATTGCACTGGCAAATTTATCTACGGCACTGATGTTATTCGGTGTAAGTATTTTGCTGTTAATTATCGGCAGGATCAGTATCAAACAGATTGCGATTGTTTGTGCAGGAGGTGTAGTATTATTGATGTTCGTGGTCTTATTAGGACCAAGGAGGGAAACCTATAAATCGAGGATCAATACATTTTTACATCCGGAACTGCAGCACTCTGATAAAACATACCAGGCGGACCAGGCTAAAATTGCATTGGCAGCTGGTGGCATTTTTGGTAAAGGACCGGGTAACAGTACACAGCGAAATTTCCTGCCCCATCCATATTCCGATTTTATCTTCGCAATTATTGTGGAAGAATACGGGTTGATGGGAGCGCTGATCATTATTGTATTGTATCTGGTATTGCTGTACAGGTGTGTGAGGATTGTTACGCAAAGTCCCAAAGCCTTTGGTGCACTGCTCGCTGCAGGATTAAGTTTTAGCTTAACGATACAGGCTTTTGCGAATATGGCAGTAGCAGTTGGATTAGGGCCTGTTACGGGTGTTCCGCTGCCTTTAGTGAGCATGGGCGGTACATCGATGATATTTACCAGTATTGCATTTGGTATTATTCTGAGTGTAAGCCGGGACGTAGAAGAAAATATTAAGAAATCGCTGGATGAAAACGGCAATAAAAAGGTAGTTGTTGGTGAAATACCAGCAATGGCATAAGATGATAAAGATGAGACCAACAAGGGTAATTATTTCAGGTGGTGGCACGGGCGGACATATTTTTCCGGCCATAGCAATTGCTAATGCGCTGAGGCGTATGGAGCCGGGCTGCGAAATACTTTTTGTTGGTGCAACCGGCA
The DNA here is from genome assembly GCF_026239655.1 of Pedobacter sp. MR2016-24. Classification (GTDB taxonomy): domain Bacteria; phylum Bacteroidota; class Bacteroidia; order Sphingobacteriales; family Sphingobacteriaceae; genus Pedobacter. Next base: position 14,094 of record NZ_JAPIVO010000004.1, read on the forward strand.
GAATGGAAATGGAAAAAGTTCCTGCTGCAGGTTATAAAATTGTAGGATTGAATATCAGTGGTATCCAGAGAGGGTCTATCCTGAAAAACCTGGGACTGCCTTTTAAGTTTTTGGGCAGCATGCAAAAGGCACTAAAACTGATTTCTGAATTTAAGCCTGATGTAGTAGTAGGGGTAGGAGGTTATGCCTCCGGACCGATCCTGTTTGCCGCTTCCTGGAAAAATGTTCCTTATTTAATTCAGGAACAGAATTCCTATGCGGGGGTGACCAATAAAAACCTGGGCAAAAAAGCTTCAAAGGTATGTGTTGCTTTTGATGATATGGATCAGTTTTTTCCTGCGGACAAAATCCTTAAAACAGGTAATCCGGTAAGGAAAGAGGTAGTAGATATTTATAACAAACATTTCGAGGGTGCAGAGCTATTGAAGCTGGATCCGCAGAAACGGACAATCCTGGTAACTGGTGGTAGTCTGGGTGCGGGAACATTAAATAAGAGTATTGAAAAACACCTGCAGGATTTTATTGATCAGGATGTACAGCTGATCTGGCAGACGGGTAAATACTATTATGCCGGTATTATGGAGCGGATCGGATTTAATTTTCATCCGAATATCCGTGTACTGGAATTCCTGAATAAGATGGATCTGGCCTATGCAGCGGCTGATGTAATTATTTCAAGAGCGGGTGCGGGTACGATTGCAGAATTATGCCTGATTAAAAAGCCCGTGATACTGGTGCCTTCGCCAAATGTTGCGGAAGACCATCAGACGAAAAATGCAATGGCATTGGTGAAAAACAATGCTGCTTTATTGATTAACGACCGCTCGGCAGAAGACACTTTGGTTAAAGAAGCACTGAGCCTGCTAAATGATAAAGATCGTTGCGAAGAATATGGAATCAATATTGGTAAGATGGCACTGCCTGAAGCTGATGAACTGATTGCAAAAGAGGTGTTTAAACTAGCGGGGAAGGAGGCAAGATAATATGGAACTGGAATTGATCAAACGTGTTTATTTTGTGGGTATCGGCGGTATCGGAATGAGTGCTATTGCACGTTATTTCAAGAAACGCGGTTGCCTGGTTTCCGGTTACGATAAAACGCAGACTGTATTGACTGCTGCTCTGGAGAAAGAGGGGATTGTTATTGCCTTCAAGGATGAAGTGACAGCTGTTCCATCGGAATTTTTAAATAATGATGCGGAAACGCTGATTATATATACTCCGGCAATACCTAAAAGTTCTGTTATCCTGAATTATTTTATGGATAGCGGTTTTGACCTGAAGAAAAGATCACAGGTTTTAGGGATTATCAGTAAAGGCCAGTTTTGTATTGGGGTGGCTGGTACACACGGGAAGACGACTACTTCTTCTATTATTGCGCACCTTTTGACTGATACAGGATACGGATGTACAGCATTTTTAGGAGGAATAGCCACAAATTATAAAAGCAATTTCTTAATTGGCGATAGTGATGTAGTGGTAGTGGAGGCAGATGAATATGACCGCTCGTTCCTGACTTTGCATCCTGATATTGCTGTGATCACTTCTATGGATGCTGATCACCTGGATATTTACGGTGATGCGGCGCAATTACATGAGTCATTTCAGTTGTTTGCTGATCAGTTGGAAGAAGGTGGTACCCTGTTTATTAAAAAAGGCTTACCAATTCAGCAAGGTACTACTTATAGTGCCGGACTGGATTCGGTAGTAAGGGCTCAAAATATTAGGGTAGAAGATTCGAACTTTGTTTTTGACTATAAAGATGAAGTCCATGCGATTGATAATATCCGTTTAATGCTTCCGGGTAAACATAATGTGGAAAATGCTACAGTAGCTATTGCTGTTGCGCTGAAGCTAGGAATTGATGCAGATAAAATTAAAGCTGCAGTGGCCAGTTTTTTAGGTGTGAAGAGACGATTTGAATATGTGGTAAAGGCAGAAAATCATATTTATATAGATGATTATGCACATCATCCCGAAGAGTTAAGAGCTTGTTTTGATGCGGTGAGACAGTTGTATCCTGATAAGAAATTAACAGTTGTTTTTCAGCCGCATTTATTTACACGTACGCGGGATTTTGCAGAGGGCTTCGCGGAGGTGCTCAGTACAGTTGACGAGCTCTTATTGCTGGAGATTTACCCGGCGAGAGAGTTACCTATCGAAGGTATCGACGCAAAGTTTCTGGCGGATCAGATGACATTGGAGAACTGCAGTATCCTTACAAAAGAGGAAGTGCTGGAGCATGTTAAAAATACTGGACCTGAGTTATTGTTAACTGTAGGTGCCGGAGATATTGATACATTAATTGAACCGTTGAAAGATATTTTATCAAATGCTTAGGAGGGTAAACTGGAAATTGGTATTTAAGTGTTTTGCCTGGCTGATCAGCCTTGGCGGAATCATTACCCTCATGAGTTTTGTGAGCGTAAAAAAGAATACGATTACCTGTACCAATATTAAGATTCTGATTCCGGGAGCAGATAATTTTATTGAAAGAGAAGAGATTGACGCTATACTGAAACAGAGTCAGGGAACACTGATAGGCCGTAAACTCGAAAGCATTAATTTACATGCGATTGAAAGAAAAATACAGTCCAATCCATATATCGCTCAGTCAACGGTTTATGCGGATATGGATGGTGTAATTCATATTGAGATCAGTCAGCGCCAACCCCTGTTAAGAGTCATTAATGCTGGCGGGCAGGACTATTATATTGATCGCGACGGATTAAAAATGCCGATCTCTCCAAACTTTACAGCGGATGTATTAGTAGCAAACGGACACATTCTGGAACATTTTGGAGGTCGCGTAGATACACTGATTACAAAAATGGCAGCAGATTTGTACAGGACTGCATTATACCTGAAAAAAGATACGTTATGGGACGCACAAATTGAGCAAATATTTGTTAATGATAAAGACGATATAGAATTAGTACCAAGAGTGGGCGATCAACGCATAATATTGGGTAGTGCTGACTCACTTGAGATTAAAATGGCGAACCTCCTTATTTTTTATAAAAAAGCAATGCCACAGGTTGGCTGGGATACCTATAAGACGATAAATATCAAGTACACCAATCAGATTGTTTGTGAAAAGAACAAAGTTGATTCCTTAAATGGATTTGCTGTAAGGGCGGTTTCTGTGAAACATACCCAGGCACAGGCCAAAAAAGTGATCGATTCTCTGGTCAATGCACAGATTGCTGCAGAACTCAGTAATAATCCTGAAGCGGATGTTGCGGGCGATGAAGTAATAGCGGTCAAGAGAAGGGAACCGGAAAAAAAGAAGGAAGCGGTGAAAAAGCCGGTGGTGACTAAGCAGCCCGAGAAGAAAAAAGAGCCGGAAAAGAAAGCCGTAAAGAAAACGGTTGTAACTATACAACCAGAAAAGAAAAAGGATCCGGTTATAAAAGCTGCTGCAGTTAAACAGCCTGAAAAGAAAGAGCCTGTAAAGGCGCCAACTGTAACAGTTAAAAAGAAGGAACCGGTAAAAACGATAACAGTGAAAAAAGTTGAGCCGGTAAAAAGTGCGGAGCCGGTGAAGACAAATGTAACAGCGAGAAAAAGCTGGCCTCCGCATGCAAATGAGAAAAAAGATACCAAGAAAAACAAATAGTATATAATTCGACAAATAGATATAGTTATGGGCAAAGAAAAAACTACCGTTCAGTCTCCAATAGTGGTGGGATTAGACATCGGTACTACTAAAATCTGTGTGATAGTTGGTCGCAGAACACAGCATGGGAAAATTGAGGTGTTGGGCATCGGGAAGGCAGAATCCGCGGGTGTAACACGTGGGGTAGTATCAAACATACAGAAAACTGTACAGGGTATTTCACAAGCTGTTGAACTGGCGAGCGGACAATCTAACGTGGAAGTGCGCGTGGTGAATGTTGGCATTGCTGGTCAGCATATCAAAAGTTTGCAGCACCGTGGTATTCTGACGAGGAGGGAGCTTAATAATGAGATCAGTAAAAAAGATCTGGATAAATTAATTGATGATATGTTCAAACTGGTTATGCCCCCGGGAGAAGAAATCATCCATGTTTTACCTCAGGAATTTACTGTCGATAATGAGCCTGGAGTAAAAGATCCGATTGGTATGGCGGGTGTTCGTTTAGAAGCGAATTTCCACATCATCTCTGGTCAGGTAACTGCCGTTAAAAACATTATGAGATGTGTCACCAACGCTGGTTTGCAAACTCAGGAACTGATATTGGAGCCCCTGGCTTCATCGGAATCTGTATTAAGCGATGAAGAAAAAGAAGCTGGTATCGCTTTAGTTGATATCGGTGGTGGTACTACTGATATTGCTATATTCCATGAAGGTATCATCCGTCATACGGCTGTTATTCCGTTTGGTGGTAATAGTGTTACAGAGGATATCCGTGAAGGCTGTTCAGTGATGAGAAACCAGGCAGAATTGTTGAAGACCCGTTTCGGTTCTGCTTTGGCTGAAGAAAATAAAGAAAATGAGATTATCTGCGTACCAGGTTTGCGTGGCAGAGAACCGAAAGAAATATCTGTGAAAAACTTAGCTTACGTCATCCAGGCCCGTATGGAAGAAATTATTGAGCATGTTTATTATGAGATCAAATCTTCAGGTTATGAGAAAAAACTGATCGGCGGTGTAGTAATTACCGGTGGCGGAGCGTTATTAAAACATCTGGCGCAATTGGTAGAGTATGTAACCGGTTTAGATTGTCGTGTAGGATATCCGAATGAACATTTGTCGAAATATGAGGATATGCCAAAGACTATCTATGACGATCTGAAAAGCCCGATGTACGCAACGAGTGTTGGTTTGCTGATCAAGGGTATTCAGAAAGCTGAAGAGTTAATAGAAGAGCTGAAACAGCCTGGTGTTTATGTAGAAAAGACAGCAGCAGTTAAAGATAAGGCGAAACGCAGCGGAGGTGGATTATTTGATAAGTTACTGGCTAAGACTAAAGACTTTATCAAAGATGACATGAACGTTAGCGATGAGGATTATATAAAACCGTAGTATTTATCCACAATACATTAGTTTTCCACATTACAAACAGATGTGGAAAACTAATGTGGAAAAAGTGGTAATATTACAAGGAGTGATGAACAGGTAAAACCAATTTTTAAGTAACTGATTCATAAATATATGTATTTTGAAATGTTAAAAGATAAGTCATCAATCATCAAGGTAATTGGTGTTGGTGGCGGTGGTGGTAATGCGGTAAACCATATGTACCGTCAGGGAATAGCAGGTGTGGACTTTATTATTTGTAATACTGATGCTCAGGCATTGGAGTTCAGTCCTATTCCCAACAAGGTACAGCTTGGCGCAAGTTTAACAGAAGGAATGGGTGCAGGCTCTATTCCTGAAGTGGGTAAAAATTCGGCTATTGAGAATATAGACGATATTAAATCCATGTTAGGCAGTACTACAAAAATGTTGTTCATTACGGCTGGTATGGGTGGTGGTACTGGTACAGGTGCAAGTCCGATTATTGCTCAGGCAGCAAAGGAGCTTGATATCTTAACCGTGGCAATCATTACTACTCCCTTCTCTTTTGAAGGGAAAAGACGTAAGATGCAGGCCGAAGATGGTTTGGATGAACTGAAAAAGTATGTAGATTCTTACCTGGTGATTTCCAACGACAGGCTGCGTGAAATTTTTGGTAACCTGACTTTGGGTTCCGCTTTTGCACAGGCTGATGATATTTTGACAACTGCCGCTAAGGGAATTGCCGAGATCATCACTGTTCCTGGTTATATCAACGTGGATTTTAAGGATGTGCGTACAGTAATGAAAGACAGTGGTGTTTCTATCATGGGTAGCTTTGCCTGTGAGGGAGAGAACAGAGCGCTTGCTGCTGTTGAAGGTGCTTTAGCATCGCCATTGCTGAAAGATAATGAAATTGAAGGTGCAAGATATATCTTACTGAATATCAGTTCTGGTTTACGTGAGGTAACAATGGACGAGGTAGCCATCATTACGGATTACATTCAGGATAAAGCAGGTCTTTCTGCTGATTTGATCTGGGGTAACTGTATAGATGAAAACCTGGGTGATAAGTTGTCAGTAACAATTATCGCTACTGGTTTCCAGACTACGGAACAACGTGCACACGATAAGAAGAATGTTAAAAAAATATCTCTGCTGACTCCCGAAGAAGCACCATTGGTGAAACCTCTGGAGCCTGTAAATTCGTTTATCGAACCTAAAGCTAACAGCTTCTCTAACGAGCCGGTAATAAAAACGAAGGAAGAGATTAAACAATCTGATTTATTTGGTGATATGTATAACGGAAATAAATCCAGAAAAACAGAAGAGCCAGAAAATGGGATTATCAGACATACTTTAGTGGAAGAAGAAAAACCAGTTGCGGAAGTGCAGGAGACTGGTGTTGACTTTGAGCTTAAGCTTGCTGAAACTGATTTCGTATTCGAAACGCCTAAACATAATTATGTTGAGCCGGCAGCAACGCAGGCAGAGGAAGAGATTGAAGTTCCGGGACTTGATGATGATAAAAATGACGAGTCTATTGAAGACCAGCTTAAAAAATCTAAAGAGCGGATTTTACGTTTGAAAGACCTGAGCATGAAATTGCGTACTACCAATGGTTTACAGGAACTGGAAAATGAACCTGCTTACAAACGTAAACAAATGCAATTACAACAGGTTCCGCATTCTTCAGAATCTCAGGTTTCGAGATTTACATTGAGCAGTGATGATGACGGTACAACTGAAATCAGACCCAATAATTCATTTTTGCATGATAATGTTGATTAAATCAGCTGATCATATTTAACAAAAAGCCTTAACAATAAAACGTTGAGGCTTTTTTGGCATTGTATATCAGCCACAGAAAGCTTAAATTCGCAAAAAATAAAAGATAACTTAAAGACATATAACATTGGATATTTTTGAAAAGATAACAAAGCATATGGGCCCGCTCGGGCAACACCAAAAATGGTCACATGGATATTTCTCCTTTCCAAAACTGGAAGGCGATATCGCACCGCATATGAATTTCCGTGGTAAAGAACACTTGGTATGGAGTTTAAATAACTACCTGGGATTAGCTAATCATCCTGAGGTAAGAGCAGCTGACCAAAAGGGGGCTGCTGACTTTGGAATGGCCTATCCTATGGGAGCCAGGATGATGTCTGGAAACTCAAAGTATCATGAGCAATTAGAGCAGGAGCTTGCCACTTTTGTGGGTAAACCTGATGCATTTTTATTGAACTATGGATATCAGGGTATGGTATCTATCATTGACTGCCTGGTTGACCGGAATGATGTTATTGTTTATGACGGTGAATCTCATGCTTGTATTATAGACGGTTTGCGTTTGCATATGGGCAAGCGTTTTGTTTATAAACACAACGATATAGATAGTGCAAGAAAACAGCTGGAGCGTGCTACGAAACTGGTAGAAGTTAGCGGTGGTGGTATTCTTGTGATTACTGAAGGTGTTTTTGGAATGTCTGGTGCCCAGGGTAAAATCAAGGAACTGATAGACCTTAAAAAAGAATTCAATTTTCGTCTGTTAATTGATGATGCGCATGGTTTTGGTACAATGGGCCCTACTGGTGCAGGTACTCATGAAGAACAAAATTGTATAGAAGGTGTTGATATTTATTTTGCAACCTTTGCAAAATCAATGGCCGGTATCGGAGCATTTGTAGCCTCTACAGAGGAAATCACTAATTTCTTCCGTTACAATATGCGTTCACAAACATTTGCTAAAGCATTGCCTATGCCAATGGTTGTCGGTTTGCTGAAACGTTTGGAGCTGTTAAAAAACAATCCTGAGCTAAGAGAGAAACTTTGGAACATTGCAACAACGCTACAAAAAGGCTTACGTGCGAGAGGCTTTGATTTAGGGATCACTAATACCATGGTAACTCCTGTATTTTTACAGGGTGAGCTTCTTGAAGCTACAGCACTGACTATGGATCTGCGTGAAAATTATGGTATTTTCTGTTCTATAGTTGTATTCCCTGTTATTCCTAAGGGGTTGATTGAATTGAGATTAATTCCTACAGCAATGCACACAATTGAAGACGTTAACCGTACTTTGGAAGCTTTCAGTGAAGTAGCAGACAAGTTAAAGAGCGGCTATTATAATGATAACAAATTTGTTCCTCAATAGCAGGTTTCAAAAAATATAAATTCGTAAACGCCTTCTGACTCATCAGGAGGCGTTTCTTTTTACATACCATTCCATCTGTTAATTCTGATGATTTAAAATGCCTTTTTGAGAAAATAAAGTAGGTTATCCGTCTCTGTATAGAGGAAAAGGCCGTTTATTTTCTATTATTTCTTATGTAAAAACTTTTTTTATAGTAATAAAGGAGTTATATTAGTAATTAAGTATTAATACAACCTAAAAAACCAAACTATAATTTAAAGATGAAAAAATTTAATGAATTAAAGGAACTGCTGACTTCGCTGGAAGTTGATGCAGAAAAGTTTTACAGCAAATCGAATAGTGCTGCCGGTACACGTGTTCGTAAGGGGATGCAGGATCTCAAGAATTTGGCACAGACAATCCGTCTGGAAATTCAGGAAACTAAAAACAAAGAAGCGTAATTTGCTTCCTGTAAACAAAAATGCCCTGATTGTTATATCGGGGCATTTTCGTTAGTCTTATTATAACTAATTCTGTTGTATCTGTTTAATAATTTGTTCGGCCAGTCCTGCAGTAGCGGGTACCAATGGCAGACGCACCTGGTCTCCACACACATTGAAATGCTTTAAGGCAGCCTTTACACCCGCAGGATTTCCTTCTGCAAAGATTAAACGCGTAAATTCTATCAGCTTTAAATGGAGAGGAAGCGCCGCGGCGAAGTCGCCCGCCAGACATAACCTGATCATCTCTGATAATTGTAAAGGCAAAGCATTCCCCACCACAGATATCACTCCCGAAGCACCTAATGCAATCATTGGTAAGGCTACGGGATCATCTCCGGAAATTAACAGGAAATCTTCTGGTTTATCTCTCATGATCTGGTTGAACTGATCAAAGTTACCTGAAGCTTCTTTTGTACCTATCACATTTTTACAGTCATGCGCCAGTCTGCAGGTGGTCTCCGGACTCACATTGCTGGCTGTACGCCCCGGCACATTATAAAGTAATACATCGAGGTCGGTCGATTCACTTATTGCCTTATAGTGCTGATATATGCCTTCCTGAGTTGGCTTGTTGTAATATGGGCTGGCTGAAAGTATAGCCGAATAACCTTCTTTATCGAAATTCCTGATTGTATCAATTACTTCTGCGGTATCGTTACCGCCAATTCCTGCTATTAATGGTAGTCTGCCGTTATTTATTTCTGCTGTAAATGCCCAGATCTTCTTCTTTTCTTCCTTATTGAGTGTTGCTGATTCACCTGTAGTACCTAATGATACCAGATATTCTACCTTCCCGTCGATCTGGTAGTTGATCAGTTTCTCTAAACTGCCATAATCTACCGATCCGTCTGCATTAAATGGGGTAACCAAGGCTACACCCGTTCCACGAAATTTGTTCATCATCTTTTCTTTACTTCAATAGCTCTAATAAGTCGTCCTCTGAAATCATTTGGACTTTCAGTTTTTGTGCTTTTTCCAGTTTGGAGGGGCCCATATTATCGCCCGCCAGCAAGTAGTTCAATTTTGCAGAGATACTGCTTAAGACTTTGCCGCCGTTGCTTTCTATAAGACCTTTCAGCTCTTCCCGGCCGTAATTTTCAAAAACTCCCGAAATTACAAATGTTTTTCCAGTTAATTTGTCACTTTCTAATGTTATTACCGTGTCTTCAGCTTCGAACTGTAGTCCCTGTGCCTTCAGCAGCTCTATTTGCTCCAAATGTTCTGGTTTGCTAAAGTATTCAATGATACTTTCCGCAATGCGCTGCCCAATTTCGTTGATGGCAACCAGTTCCTCCAGACTTGCTTTGATCAGGTTATCGATGCTTTTTGTACCAATAGCCAGTTTACGTGCTACGGTTTCACCTACATATCTTATTCCTAAGCCGAATAATACTTTTTCAAAAGGCATCTGTTTGGACAGCTCAATGCCTTTCAACATGTTTTCTATTGATTTTTCACCGAAACGTTCTATATTTTTCAGCTCGTCAGCCCTGTCTTTCAGGGTATATAAGTCGCTGATATGCCTTACCAGATCCCTATGATAAAAAGCTTCTATCGTTTCATCTCCCAATCCGTCAATATTCATGGCTTTACGACCGATAAAATGCTGGATTTTGCCGACGATCTGTGGGGGACATGCTTCGTCATTAGGACAATAAAATGCGACTTCTCCTTCCTTCCTGATCAGCGGGGTATTACATTCCGGACAGATGAAAGGGTAGATGACCGGAGTTGCATCAGCCGCTCTTTTGTCCAGATTAACATTGATAATCTTTGGAATGATTTCACCCCCTTTTTCAACAAATACAGTGTCTCCTTCATGGAGATCCAGACGTTCAATTTCATTTGCATTATGCAGTGTAGCCCGCTTTACTGTTGTTCCTGCCAGTAATACCGGCTTTAAATTAGCTACAGGGGTCACAGCACCGGTACGGCCAACCTGATAGGTGACTTTTTCCAGTATAGTTTCTACTTCTTCTGCTTTAAACTTATAAGAGATCGCCCAACGGGGTGATTTGGCGGTGAAACCCAACTCCTGTTGTTGTGTATAGCTATTTACTTTGATTACGATGCCATCAATTTCATAACCCAGCTGGTGTCTTTCGGTACTCCAGTGTGCAATGAATAATAATACATCATCAATATTGCTCTTCAGTTCTGTATGCGCTGATACATGGAAGCCCCATGCTTTTAGTGCCTGCAGACTTTCCCAGTGTGTTCTGAAATATTCTTTTTCTGTATTCAGCGAATAGAAAAATGCGTCCAGCGGTCGTTTTGCCACTTCTTTAGGATCCTGCATTTTGATGGTGCCTGAAGCAAAATTACGTGGGTTGGCATAAGGAATTTCCCCCAGTTCCTCACGTTCTCTGTTGAGCCTCAGAAAGGCGGCTTTATGCATAAATATCTCACCCCTGATTTCAAAAAGGGGAGGTGCCTGATCCGTTTTAAGGTGGTGTGGAATATTATTGATGGTCTTCACATTTGAAGTAACATCATCACCCTTTGAACCATCGCCACGTGTAACTGCGCGGAGCAGTTTATTGTTTTCATAAGTGAGGCTGATGGACAAGCCATCGAATTTCAGTTCACATACATATTCGAAGTTATCTCCGATAGATTTTTTGATACGTTCATCAAAATCCCTTAAGTCCTGCTCATTATAAGTATTTCCCAAAGAAAGCATCGCCCATTTGTGCTTTACGGTAGTAAAGCTTTTAGTGATTTCTCCACCAACCCTTAAAGTAGGTGAATTGGGATCAGCAAATTCCGGATGTTCTTTTTCCAGGCGTGCGAGTTCTTCGAGTTTTTTATCAAACTCATAATCCGCGATTGTTGGCATAGCCAAAACGTAATAATTATAACTATGCTGGTTAAGTTCATTAACCAGGGCATCTATAGTGTCTTTAATAGAAGATTGCGACATATTGCGAAGTTAGTAAATCAGCTATAAATCCTGCTTCATTAATTCACTTTCGATCTGATCGAAAATGACCATGAAATCGTCCTGGATACTCTCCTTATATAAGATTAACCTTCCGGTTAAATCAGCAAGCTGCTCTTCCGTAAACGGTTGTGCCCATAAACGCATGCAGATACGGTTAAGTGCATAAGTTATGTTTTCCATTTTTAAGTAACTCAGCAGATAACGACTGGAGATGAAATTGGTCAGGAATTTATCGAACAACACTTCATCCGGTAATCCAGCCTGCGCCAGGAAACGATCCAGTACCGGCCCTTTTGCGCTGTAAAGCTGCCTGTAAAAAGTATCTGCGCTGACAACATTTTTTGTGATGAGCAGGTGATCCAGGATCAGTTCCAGTCCTATGTGGGCCAGGAAAAATGGCTTCACAGGTCCGCTGTTCATTACTGGTAATATGAATTTTTTGAGTTTTGCAGTTTCCTCTTTAAAAAAGCCGGAAGAGTGAAACTGGCGGTCTACTTCAAGATGTCTTTTCCAGCCAGTCAGCAGTGCAAACTGATCGGGATCCGGTTCATAAAGGTATTCAGCTTTCTGCGGATTGAGATTCCAGTCCTTATGTGCATTTTTTACGAAATCCGGCAATACTACGCCCATTACGATAAAATCATTTGTATTGTGCCTTTCGAAGTAAAAATGTGATAGGAAGTTCATCGCTTCTAAATTAGAAATTTTTTAACGAGGCTTTTCTTATATTTGGCGAAAAGTAAAGAAGAATGACCAATTTTGTTGACGAATTAAGATGGAGAGGCATGTTACATGACGTCATGCCCAATGCAGAGGATAAATTAAATGAAGGCATGTGCTCGGGATATATCGGCTTTGATCCAACCGCAGATTCGCTCCATGTTGGCCATCTTACACAGATCATGACTTTAATTCACTTTCAGCGTGCAGGTCATAAACCTTATGCGCTGGTAGGCGGGGCTACAGGGATGGTCGGTGATCCGTCTTTCAAATCTGCTGAGCGAAACCTGCTCAACGATGAAACCCTTGCAGTTAATTTAGCAGGAATTAAAGTGCAGCTGACTAAGTTTTTAACTTTCAGCGAGGAAGGTAATGGTGCTGTTATGGTAAATAATGCCGACTGGTTTAAGAGTTTCAGCTTTCTGGATTTCATCAGAGATGTGGGTAAACACTTTACAGTGAACTACATGATGGCAAAGGACAGTGTGAAGAAACGTTTGGAAGGTGAAAATGGAATGTCTTTCACAGAGTTCAGTTACCAGCTGATCCAGGGATATGATTTTTACTACCTATGGAAAAATAACAATTGTACTTTTCAAATGGGGGGGTCGGATCAATGGGGGAATATCCTTACCGGAACAGAAATGATCAGAAGAAAAGGTGCGGGCACAGGTTACGGGCTGACTACACAACTGATTAAAAAAGCTGATGGTACCAAATTCGGGAAAACCGAAAGTGGTGCAATATGGTTAGATCCGGAAAAAACTTCACCCTATAAATTCTATCAGTTCTGGCTAAATGCTACAGATGCAGATGTGAAGATGTGGATCCGAATTTTTACTTTATTCAGCAAAGATGAGTTAGAAAAGCTGGAAGCTGAGCATGATGCTGCGCCTCATTTAAGGATATTGCAAAAGGCACTGGCGACGGATATTACTATCCGTACCCACTCTGAAGCAGCACTGGAAACGGCATCAAAAACTTCAGAATTTTTATTCGGTAATGGTCCGCTGTCATTTCTTGAATCTTTAAGTCACGATCATGTGATGGAGATTTTTGAAGGTGTAGCTCAGTTTGAGATCAGCAAAGCTGAATTAGCCGAGGGTATTGATGCGGCAACCTTATTGGCGGAGAAAACAACTGTTTTTCCTTCAAAAGGAGAAGTAAAGAAAACAGTACAGGGTGGTGGACTGAGTATCAATAAAGAAAAAGTTACAGACTTAGTCGGGCAGTATACACTTGCTCATCTGATCAATGATAAATATATAATTGTACAAAAAGGTAAAAAGAACTACTTCCTGCTGATTGCAGGATAGTAGCATTTTATTGTACCAGGAGGTTACATCCCCGGATATCAGCATTATCAAAACGGCCCAGGACTTCAAAGGAACCGTCCGGGAATACTCGTCCCAGGTCCTGTGTCGCGATAAATGAGCAGGAATTGATATTTGCCAGGTCGATGATATTAATACCACCTGTCTGATTTTTTTCGAGTAATGTTAAGGGATCGTTGGTATCTCTTAACACTACTTTCATCCATGGGGGACAATCAAAGATCCCGTTTCCTGAAGAGTAAGCCTGAGAAAGAAGTTCTGTCATTCCATATTCACTGTGAATAAAGTTTACACCAAATCCTGCTTTCAAAATATTATGTAATTCCTCCCTTACCATTTCTTTTCTTTTTCCTTTCATGCCACCAGTTTCCATCACGATCAGTTCGGGGAAGTTTATGGCATATGTATCCAGAAAATCTAGCAAAGCATAGGTTACACCTATCAAAATCGTTTTCTGACCTGAATTTTGTCTTTCCTGCAGCCGCTTATATAGGTCTTCGTGATTATGCAGAAAATAACCACTTTCCGGATGTTCACTTTGTTTCAAAAGTGCATCCACCATGTAGATCAGTGAAGAACCATCACGTTCCAGATAGGAAGGTAAAAGCGCAAGTATGCAAGTATCTTTCGCGATGCCATAAAACTGCTGAAACGCTTTGTTAAAGCTATCCTCATATACAGCAACATCAGTCACAAAGTGTTTGCTTTGCGACATGCCCGTAGTACCTGAACTGCTGAAAACGATCTCTTCAGTGGCGTTATCGCTAACTACCCGGTGTGTTTTAAAGAAGCTGATGGGTAAATAAGGGATCTCGTTAACCTGGCTAATCTCCGCAGGTTTTACAGCAAGATGGCTGATGAATTCTTTGTATACCAGGCAATTTTCTGCCTGGTATCTGAATATATTTAAGGCCGTTTCATTGAACTGCGCTTTGGTGCTTATAGAAAAGATTTGAGGGATTGAAATTTTCACCCCGCAAAAATACGTAACAAATTTTTGAGTTTAGCTATTCGTTTTCTTTACTAAAATGGCTTTTCTGAACTGATAGCCACAATAGCCGCTAATAGCAGCAGTGAAACCGCCCAGTATAGCCATGAGTGCAAGTATAAGCCACCAGGCCTGTACACCAAACATTTGCGCAACCTTTGATACCAATAAATGTTGGTTGGGCATACTTTTAAAGAGAGCCATTCCTATCCAGAGCAGCACTATAGCGAAGAAAGGCGACCAAAGAGATAGTTTAGCTGTTTTTCCTATTAGTCCGCAGGTAGCAAAGGAGATGATAACAATAATCCACCAGGGTAAAACGAGCTGGAGCAGAAAAGAAGCGATAAGCACAACTATAAAAACCATATTATTTTTTTGAAATTGTTAAACGTGAAATGATCTTACCGGAATGATCTGTGACGGATTGCATAAAATATAAATCATATAATTTGCCTCCTGCCCAGGTGCTGATCATATTATCATAAAAGGGGCTGCCCGGATTTCCTGATTGTCCGCCAGGATAAACGCCATGACCTTTTGGTGTTTTGCCCAGTTCGACGACCATTCTCCATGAAGGTCCGTTACTTTCGCTCAATGCATTGATGGTACTTTTACCTCCGCCAATCATCAATGTTTCTGAACCAAATCCGGGAATGTTGGCAAGATGCGGAACATGTGTTTTCTTGACATTGGCCCAGGCCCAGTTTTTACCAATTGTACCATACTTACGCTCCAGACTGTCGCAAGCATATTTGAATGCTTCATTGACTAATTCATCCAGGGTTTCTTTGGCTGGAGTATTCACATTGTCAAACCATTCAGATCCGGGATCTTTTAAGATGAGTTCGACAGTGCGGTCTCTGGATGGATAAATCATCGGTATGGTGGCAATCGTAAAATCATCATCCCAGATGTTGAAAAATAAACGTTTGGTCCACAGTTCAAAGACACTGGCACCGATTGCTTTTGCATCATAGAATTTCTTCCATTTGCTGATGATGTTTAATGCCTCTTTCTGTGTGGCATTTAAATTATTCGGATCCACTTTGGAGAGTAATGCCGGTAGTATATTTTGAGCGAAGATACTGTAATTGTCACTTTGCATAAGCCGGATACTGTCGGCAGTAGCATTTTTCATTACTTTAAGTCTGTCATTGATACGTTTTCCGCGTTCATAAGATCCGAATTCCCAATTGATATAGTATGGATATGTGGGGTCTGTTGAAGATTGATTTGCAGAGCTGACAAAATTTCTTTCCGGATTTTTTACTGTAGGATTCTGGCTGGCGGGAATCCATCCCTGCCAGTCATTCTTTGGATCGGATCCATCGAGAATAAACTTACCCTGATCTTTGTATTTTAAAGGGAACTTACCATTAACTGTAATCGCAATATCATTATCAGCCGATGCAAATACAAAGTTTTGGGCCGGTGCAGTATAAAAAGTAAGCGCATCACGGTAATCAGCATAATTCCTGCCCCTGTTGAGTTTATAGAAGGTCATGAGCTCATTGGATTCTTCATGTGCTATCCATCTGAGTGCATTTCCGGTTGGTACATTATCTGCCATTTTCAGTTTTTCCGGCTTTTGGAAATAAACAACCGGACCCTGATGGGTATAATAAACGGTGTCAATTTCATTTTTATCGCCCCTTATTTTTATAGTTTCCAATCTCAACTGTGTGTTTTTCCACTGGTTGTCATATTTGTATTGCCGATGGGAATTATCTTTGAAGGTGATCTGATAGAAGTCGAGCACATCTGCTGCAACATTGGTTACTCCCCAGGCAATATGCTGATTGAAGCCAATAGTAATTCCCGGAGCACCAGGCAGTGAAACACCATAGGCATTTAATCCGGGTGCATTCAGTTGAATCTGATACCATATAGAGGGCAGTGTGAGATTAAGATGCGGGTCATTGGCCAGGATTGGATAACCTGAAAGGGTTTTTTCTCCGGATATAGCCCAGTTATTGCTGCCGATACCATCTTCCAGTTCCTTTGTTTTTACGGTGCTGGTCATCATGTTCATGCTGGAAGCGGGAGGCTGAGGAATAGGGAGCGGTTTGAAATCCCATTTTGTACCCACAGGAATGATTGGATCTTCTTTAAATGGGTAATCTGGGAAGAGATTGCTGGTAATTTCAGGGCCGAATTTTTTCATGATATTGGTCATATAGAACTCGTTGGAGCCCATAGCCAGTACGGCCGACATCTGTTTGAGCAGTAAAGCACATTTTAATGGTGTCCAGTCTTCTGGCTTAAAGTCGAGCAGCTTGTACTCCAGCGGGTATTCTGCTGCAGAAAGAGAATGAATATAAGCGTTAATACCGTCGCTGTAAGCATTCATCATTTCTTTTGATTTGGGATTGGCCATCATTCCTTTGAGCGAATTTTCTGCGCCATAGACCATACCCATTCTCCGTTGATACCTGTCCAGTTCAATCGCTTTTTTACCCACCACTTCGGATAATCTTCCGGCTGCATAGCGTGTCTGAAAGTCCATTTGCCATAACCGGTGCATAGCCGTAATATAACCCTGTGCAAAATAGACATCATGGTCATTTTTGGCGAAAACATGAGGAATCATCCTGTCATCAAAAACAATATCAACCGTTTCCTGCGTACCTTTTAATACCAGTTTGCTGCTGGCTTTTACACTTATTCTCTCTGCATTTTGCCAAAAACCGGTGAAGGGGTTCATGAATTTTAATAGCGGGGGCAGATCGCCGAACTTTGTATTTAGGGCAAAAGCAAGCAGGATGGGGATAAGTATACAGATTGAAGCTTTTATTTTATTCCACATATTTGATTTTTATTAAGCTGTTTAATAGTGTTCAACAGATCTGCATAAGCATTTGCAATTTACCATAAAACAAACGGTTATTTAATCATAAATCTTCATCAAATTTTACCATTGGATTTTTTAAGGAAATAAAATTTGCATTTGACAGGATTAGTCTTAAGTTTATACTTAATTAACCTGCATCTCTAATCAAATATAAATTATATGAACACTTTGTTAACAAGAGCTATATTGCTTTTTGTGCTATGTTCAACTGTAAGCTTCGTCAAGGCTCAGAGTATCAACATTAACGGTTACGTGTCTGACAAGCTGACTAAAGAACCCATTCCCGGCGTAAGTATCACTATTAAAGGAACAACTGTTGGTACCGCCACAGGGCAAGCGGGGAAATTTTCATTACGAACGACAGAAAAAGTACCTTTCACACTGGTTGTTTCCTTTCTTGGCTATACGAAAACAGAATATCCGGTAAATGGTAATACCAACGATTTAAATATCGAACTGGAATCCGCATCAATCTTAGGGCAGGAAGTAGTAATTTCTGCATCACGCACACCCGAAAGAATTCTGGAATCACCTGTTTCTATTGAGCGGATGAGTGCGGCTTCGATCAAAGATCTGCCGGCGCCTTCATTTTATGATGCATTGAACAATATGAAAGGGGTAGAAATCAGTACGCAGAGTTTAACTTTTAAATCAGTCAATACCCGGGGCTTTAACTCTAATGGTAATACCCGTTTTAATCAATACGTTGATGGAATGGATAATCAGGCACCCGGACTGAATTTCTCTGTCGGCAATATTGTTGGAATTACGGAGCTTGACGTAGACAATGTAGAATTGCTGCCGGGTGCTTCTTCTGCATTATATGGTGCAGGTGGTATCAATGGGACTTTACTGATGACTTCTAAAAATCCTTTTGACTATCAGGGTGCAAGTTTTCAGTTTAAGAGCGGGATCAACCATGTGAATGATGGGAATAGCTCCACTCAGCCATTTAAACAACTGGACGTACGTTTAGCTAAGGCTTGGAATAATAAATTCGGGATCAAAGGATCATTTTCGTTTTTGCAGGCCAAAGACTGGGTGGCGGATGACTATAGTAACTTTGACCGGGCTTCCAGAACTGCTAAGGGCGGCGACAGAAGTACAGATCCCAATTATGACGGGATTAATGTGTATGGTGATGAGGTGAGTCAGAATATGAGAAACGTTGCACAATCTGTACTCAATGCGGGACAGGCTGCTTTTATTGAAAACTATGGAAAGGCTACAGGTGGTCTTGTGCCCAATCAGGCTCAGATCAATGGTTTTTTAAGCACTAATGCGCAGACTGCACCCTTTTATGCAGGTTTAAATACACCGGGTCTGATCCCTAATCAGAATGTATCAAGAACGGGCTATAAAGAAAGTGACCTGGTGGATTACAATACCCAGTCATTAAAAACATCTACAGCCATTTATTACCGCTTCAACAGTACAATCGAAGCGGTTGCACAAGCTAACTGGGGTACTGGTACATCCGTTTATACAGGGTCTGACCGTTATTCACTTCGTAATTTTAGCATCGGACAATATAAACTGGAATTAAAAGGACAGGACTTTTTTCTGAGGGGTTATACTACACAGGAGCGCTCCGGCGATTCGTATATCTCATCTATTCTGGGCAGTTATATCAATGAGCAATCCAAGGTTTCTCAGACCTGGTTTCCGCAGTATATTGGGAATTACGTGGGTGCCCGTTTAAATCCCGGCATTACAGATGCGCAGGCACATGCGATAGCAAGATCGGCTGCAGATCAGGGAAGGTATGAGCCGGGTTCTGTCGCATTTGAAACGGCTAAAGAAGCGATTATCAATAATACGATCAGTTCTGGTAAAGGAGCTAAGTTTGATGATAAAACGAACCTTTACCATTACGAAGGCATGTATAACTTCAGTAATATCTTAAAGAATGTAGTTGAATTTCAGATCGGAAGTTCTTACAGGAAGTACCAGCTGCGGTCGGCCGGAACCATCTTTGACGATTTGAACAGGAAGCTTGATATTGATGAATATGGCGCTTTTGCTCAGCTTGGTAAAAAGATGTTCAATGATAAATTTAAACTGACGGTAGCCGGCCGGTATGATAAAAATCAAAATTTTGAAGGCAGGTTTACACCACGTGTGACAGGTGTTTTTACTGTTGCACCTAATCAGAACATCAGAGCCTCCTTCCAGACAGGTTACCGTAACCCTACAACGCAAAATCAATACATAGATCTGGCGGTGGGTGGTGGTTCACAGCGCCTGATCGGGGGCTTGCCGGAGATCCTGAATAAATATGAATTATACGATATCAAACCCTATACTGATGTTAGCTACCGTGCTTTTCTGGCTTCGGCAGCTGCCGGAACGCCAAACCCTGCCTTACTTCAAAGTTATACCTTTGACCCAAAAGGTGTGCGTCCGGAAAGTGTGAAAGCCTACGAAGTTGGGTATAAAGCATTACTTGGTCCCAGACTTTTGTTAGATGCCTATGCGTATTATAATCAATACAAAAACTTTATCACATCAGTTGATGTATACCAGAATAAGGGAGGGACGTTTACTAAGTTTGGTGTGCCGGTAAATGCTGCTGCTGAAGTTAATTCTTATGGCGCTGCATTGGGACTGGATTATCTGCTTGGTCAATTTAATTTAAGCGGAAATGTATCCTACAATAAAATCGGGGATTTACCGGAAAATTATATCAATGATTTCAATACGCCAGAATACCGTTTCAACTTTGGAATAGGCAATAAAAATATCATCAGGAATGTAGGCTTTAATGTGAATTACAGATGGCAGGACAGGTTTTACTGGAACTCTTCTTTTGCTTCGGGCGATGTGCCTGCCTATGGCTCGCTTGATGCACAGGTTAACCTGAAAATTCCTGCTGTAAATTCAATGATTAAGATCGGCGGTTCAAACGTGCTGAATAATTATTACATTACCTCTTTTGGCAATCCGAAAGCCGGGGCGCTTTATTATATCGCTTATACATTTAATCCATAAACTATATTACAATGTCTCTCAGACCCGGATATTTCTATCCGGGTTTTTTGTTTTTAATTGAATTATAATCCAAAAAAATCTTGGCATTTGCGATTATAATTAACACTTTAGCTAATGAAATCAGCGATTTCAGCGTAAAAACTTTTACACACACCATATCTATGGACGAATTGGAAGAACAAGGAAACGAAATAAAGAACGACGAGAATATTAAAGAGATAGTAGAAGAAACTATACAGCATTTAAACAATCCGGTACTTGATTTAAAGCCGATTGTCAAAAAATATCTGACTCAAATTCAAAAAGTACAAGTAGAAGGTAACCGGTTTTTCTTTTCCGATGGGGAAGCAAGAGTTGAGGTGAGGATTGTCAGTGATGAAATCATTCGCGTCCGCTTAGCTCCGCATGGTGTTTTTCTGGACGATTTTTCTTATGCAGTGCCTGTGGTTGATCAGAAAGTAAGTACTTTCAGTATGGAAGAGCATGAAGATTTTTATGCGATTGCTACCAATACAATTACTTGCAAGGTCAGAAAAAGCGATTTCCATGTCTCCTTTACAGAGAACCTTACTCAAATGGTGATGAGCGAAGATGCCCGGCCAATGCATTGGGAAGAGAATGCTGAGTTTGGCGGCTATTATGTATTTGCGACTAAAAAATGCTTCCCTGAGGAGAACTTTTTTGGTCTTGGTGATAAGTCTGGTAACATGAATCTTCGTGGTCGCCATTTCCAGAACTGGAATACTGATGCCTACTCATTTGGCTGGGAGCAGGATCCTTTATACAGAACTATTCCTTTTTATACAGGTGTGCATCAGCAGTCCGCTTACGGTATTTTCTTTGATAATACCTTCCGTTCCTATTTTGACTTTGGGAAAGAAGACAATGATAAAACCAGTTTTTGGGCTGATGGTGGTGAGTTGCAGTATTATTATATCCACGGACCTCATATGATGGATGTGCTAAAACGATATCAAACGCTGACCGGTACACATCCTATGCCACCGAAGTGGGCGCTGGGTTATCACCAGTGCCGCTGGAGTTATTATCCGGAAAGTAAGGTGAAGTCAGTTGCCGAAGGTTTCCGCTCCAGAAATATCCCTTGTGACGCGATCTATTTTGATATTGATTACATGGACGGTTACCGTTGTTTTACCTGGAACAAGAAGCATTTTCCTGATCCGCGGAGAATGATCAAAGAACTTGCTGATGATGGTTTTAAAACCGTTGTGATGATTGATCCTGGAATTAAAGTTGACGATAATTACTGGGTTTTTAAAGAAGGTAAAGAGAACAATTACTTCTGCAGAAGAAGTGACGATTATTTCATGGAAGGGCATGTTTGGCCCGGAAGATGCCAATTCCCTGATTTTACTAATCCTACGGTGAGAGACTGGTGGGGCGGATTATATAAAGAGCTGGTGGACCTTGGTGTTGCAGGCGTATGGAATGATATGAACGAACCTGCTGTTTTTGGTGCAGGTACTTTTCCGAATGACGTACGTCATAATTATGATGGCTTCAGGGGATCACATCGCAAAGCTCATAATGTTTACGGCATGCAGATGGTTCGGTCTACCTATGACGGGCTGAAGAAACTCATGCGTAATAAACGTCCATTTACCATTACACGTGCCGGATATTCCGGTATGCAGCGTTATGGCTGTGTGTGGACCGGTGATAATGTAGCGAGCTGGGAGCATCTGAAAATGGGCAATATACAGTGTCAGCGTATGTCTGTTTCAGGGGTACCTTTCTGTGGTACTGACATTGGTGGCTTCAGTGGTGAACCGGATGGTGAATTGTTTACCCGCTGGATACAGCTTGGCACATTTTCACCATTTATGCGTGCACACTCTGCAGGTGATACAGCAGAAAGAGAGCCCTGGAGTTTTGGTGAGCCTTATACCAGTATCAACCGTAAATTTATCGAGTTACGTTACCGGTTAATGCCTTATTTCTATTCGGTATTCTGGGAGCATCACCGTTATGGTTTTCCTATCCTGCGTCCTTTAGTTATGCTGGAGCAGGAAAATGTGAGTAATCACTTCAGACAGGATGAATTTGCCTATGGAGATAAGATATTGGTATGTCCTATCCTGGAACAGGGGGCTAACTCCAGACAGGTTTATTTACCGAAAGGCCAATGGTATAATTTCTGGACACATGAGCTCCTTGCTGGTGGCACAGAGCATTTAATTGAAGCACCGCTGGAAGATATGCCTATTTTCATTAAGGCTGGTGCTGTCATCCCTGAATATCCTGTGATGCAATACGTAGGAGAGAAGCATGTTGAAGAAGTATTATTAAATATTTATTATGCTGACTACGAAGTGAATTCATTCTTTTTTGAAGATCACGGGGATACTTTTGCTTATGAGCAGGATATTTATTCAGAGAAGAAGTTTATTGTTAAAGGCTCTGCACGTCATTTGATTATTCATCAAAAGATAGAAGGGCTGTATACACCTAATTACGAACTTTATAATTATAATTTAATTGGCATTCCTTTTGGAGTAAGAAAAATAACATTGGATGGTAAGGAAATTAAAGATTACCTTATCGACGATCAAAATTGTTTGCGCTTTAAATCCAACAAGAACTTTTCTGAAATCCAAATATTAGGTGCCTGATAAAAAAAGGCACTGATCATAATTCCTTTTAATGATGGCCAAAAAAAAACAGGATAGCTCTGTTAAAAAAGAAACAGTAGAAAATACTGATCAACCTGTATGGATTTATAGTCTGCTGACAGACTTCGATATTTCTTTATTTGTTACCGGCAAGCACTTCCGTCTTTATGAAAAGATGGGAGCGCATTTGCTGACACTCCATAAAACCAACGGAACTTATTTTGCAGTCTGGGCACCGAATGCGCAGGATGTATATGTTGCAGGTAATTTTAATGAATGGGGTAAAACACACCGTTTATACAAACGTCTGGACAGCTCCGGAATCTGGGAAGGTTTTATACCTGCGCTGGGCAAAGGAGAGGTTTACAAGTACTTTATCACAGGATTTGATGGAGTGGCTTATGAAAAGGGTGATCCTTTTGCCACCCGGTGGGAACATCCTCCGCAAACAGCATCTGTGATATGGGATACTGATTACTCCTGGAAGGACAAAAGCTGGATCAAAAAGCGTGAAAAGATAAATGCTGATAGTGAGCCAATGTCTGTTTATGAACTGCACTTAGGCTCCTGGCAACGTGATCCTTCGGAGCCTGACAGAATCCTGACCTATAAAGAGATTGCGAATAGTTTAGTTCCTTATGTAGTTGAAATGGGCTTTACACACGTAGAGCTGATGCCGATTATGGAATATCCTTATTTCCCTTCATGGGGTTATCAGATTACGGGATATTTTGCGGCGAGTTCGAGGCATGGTACACCACAGGAGCTGATGTACCTGGTGGAGCAGCTTCATGCCAGTGGAATAGGGGTTATTCTGGATTGGGTACCTTCACATTTCCCGGGGGATGCACATGGTCTGTATCATTTTGACGGAACCCATTTGTATGAACATGCAGATATGCGTAAAGGGTTTCATCCCGACTGGAAGTCTTATATCTTTAACTATGACCGACCTGAAGTACGCTCTTTCCTGGTCAGCAACGCGATGTACTGGGTTGATCAGTTTCATGCGGACGGACTTCGTGTGGATGCGGTGGCTTCTATGTTATACTTCGACTTTTCCAGAACACCGGAGCAGTCCGGCACCAATGAATATGGTGGTTCAGAAAATCTAGGTGCAATACAGTTTTTGCAGGATATGAATGAATCTATAGCTGTTAATTTTAAAGGTGTACAGACTATAGCAGAAGAAAGCAGTACTTATCCGGGCGTAACACGTCCTGTAGCTGAAGGCGGTCTGGGTTTTGGGATGAAGTGGATGATGGGATGGATGAACGATACCTTAAAGTATTTTAAGACCGATCCTATCGACAGGAAGTTTAATCATCATCAACTTACCTTCAGTATTACCTATGCCTTTACTGAAAAGTTTATGCTGCCTTTTTCACATGATGAGGTGGTACATGGCAAATCTTCCATGATTTATAAGATGCCGGGTGATGAGTGGCGCAAACATGCCAATCTCAGGTTACTGTATGCTTATATGTTTACCCAGCCTGGTACCAAACTACTTTTTATGGGCAATGAAATTGCGCAGAACGGGGAGTGGAATTTTACGAAGTCGCTGGACTGGGATTTATTACAATATCCTTCCCATCTGGGCATGCAGACTTTTGTTAAGGCTTTAAATCATCTGTATCGTTCAGAGCCGGGGCTACATGATTTTAATTTTTCCCCTGAGGGATTTGAATGGATCAGTGCGGATGATGTAAACCATTCTATTTATATCTACACCAGGAAAGGTCATAAAGCGGAAGATACCTTAATTGTGATCCTGAATATGACCCCTGTCTATAGAGAAAACTACCGGATTGGTTTGCCTTTTAAAGCGAATTGGAAAGAGATCTTTAGCAGCGATGCAGAAGAGTTTTTCGGCAGCGGTAAACTGAATAAAGACGTGTTCAAACCTGAGCAGATTCCCGGCAATCACAGAGAATATTCTATTGAGGTAAATCTACCTCCATTAGGCGCTATTATACTTAAACAAAGCAAATAGTACCGGAAACAAGAAAAGGACGCTCCATCCAGAGGCGTCCTTTTTCTAACCAAATATAAACCTGTATGAACGGGTTTTATTTTAAGTTTCCGTAGTATTCTACGAATTTAGCTAATGCAGAAGAATAGCCCCACTCGTTGTCATACCATGAAACTACTTTTACGAAGTTGTCATTTAATGCGATACCCGCATTAGCATCAAAAATAGAAGCGTGGTCATCACCGATAAAGTCAGATGAAACAACCTCATCTTCAGTGTAACCTAACACACCTTTCAACTCACCTTCAGAAGCAGCTTTCATTGCATCTTTGATTTGCTGATAAGTAGCTGGTCTTTCTAAGCGTACTGTTAAATCTACAACTGATACATCAGCAACCGGAACACGGAAAGCCATACCAGTTAATTTGCCTTTAAGCTCAGGAATTACTTTAGTTACTGCTTTAGCAGCACCTGTAGCAGAAGGGATGATGTTAGAGAAACCACCACGTCCACCTCTCCAGTCTTTTGCAGACGGACCATCAACAGTTTTCTGAGTTGCTGTTACAGCATGTACTGTACTCATCAGGCCTTCAGCAATACCCCAGTTATCATTTAATACCTTAGCAATAGGAGCAAGGCAGTTTGTAGTACAGGAAGCGTTAGAAACAACAGTTTGATCTGCTGTTAATTTATCATGATTCACACCCATTACGTAAGTAGGGATTGAATCGTCTTTAGCTGGTGCTGAAAGAACAACTCTTTTTGCACCTGCAGTGATGTGTTTCTCAGCATCAACCTGAGTTAAGAATAAGCCTGTAGATTCAATAACTGTTTCTACACCAACTTCATTCCATTTTAAGTTTGCAGGATCTCTTTCTGCTGTGATACGAATTGTTTTTCCGTTAACCACAAGGTTTCCGTCAACAACTTCGATAGTACCATCAAAGCGTCCATGCGTAGTATCATACTTTAACATGTAAGCCATGTAATCTGGCTCAACTAAGTCATTTATTGCAACAACATCTAAACCTCTTTTTAAAGCAGCTCTAAAAACTAATCTGCCGATACGGCCAAAACCGTTTATTCCAATCTTTGTCATTATTGTTAATTTGAATAGTAATTAAGTAAATTATATATTGGTTGTTTGGTAATCGTTGTAATTTCAATCCCGTATTTCTGTGCTACTGCACGCAAGCGGTCCTGAAAGTTCCCTGCAACAATACCTATGAAATGAACTTCATTTCCAGGATGCAATTTTATTGTAGGTAAAAGGTATACTTCAAAATAACGCTCAAAAGCACTATCAATTATACCATGTATGTATTCATGTGTACTGTTCTCTATATAAAACTCTAAAAAAGAACTTAAAAATTGTTGTGCAAGCGTTTTTTTATACACCCGTTCCAGTATTTCAGTTCTATCCAGATCATATTTTTCACTGAACTTATGATGGAGTTCCAAAGGTAACTTTTCCTGCAGATAATTTTTAAGGATTATTTTACCCAGGTAATTTGCAGAACCTTCATCACCAAGAATAAAACCAAGTCCGAAGTTATTATCCTGCAGCTCTGTTCCGTCAAAATAAGCACAGTTAGCACCACTGCCTAAAATGCCAATAATGCCTTTCTCATTATAACATGCTGCTTTTGCCGCCCCATACAGATCATCATGAACATCGATTTTACTATGTTTAAAGAACAATCCCAGTGAAGTAGCCAGCTCATTTCTTCTGTCCTCTGATGTTGCCCCTGCTGCGAAAACATGGATCTTCTTGATTTGTTCCGCATGGTTGATCAGGGTTGTTTTTTTATTCAGCTGCTGTAATAATGCTTTCTGGTCTACAAAGCAGGGATTGATACCGGGCATAGTGCATTCTGCTATCGTCTTGCCGTCTCTGGCAATCTTCCAAACTGCAGTTTTTGATCCGCTATATACCACTGCTATCATCATTATATGGATAAAACTTTAGTCATTTCCAATAAATCGTTTTCCAGCTTAAATGTATGGGCAGTTAATGCTTCATCTAAACTTGTTAATGCAATTTCATTTCCCCGTAAGCCAACCATCTTCTGGGTATTCCCTTTCAGTAGTTCGTTTACAGCTGCATATCCCAATCTGCTACCTAAAATACGGTCGAAACTACTTGGGCTTCCTCCGCGTTGCAGGTGACCAAGGATAGTAACTTTAGTATCATAATGATTGAATTTCTCCTTAACCCTTTTAGCGATATCGTAAGCTCCACCTTGTTTGTGTCCCTCAGATACAATGACAATACTAGATGATTTCTTAGTTGCAGCGCCTATTTCCAGCTGCTTAACCAATTCATCAATACTTGTTGCTTTTTCCGGCAATAAAACTGCTTCAGAACCACTTGCAATAGCACTTCTTAATGCGATACAGCCTGAATCGCGACCCATTACCTCAACAAAAAATAACCTGTCATGTGAATCTGCAGTATCCCTGATTTTATCTATAGCTTCAATGACAGTATTTATTGCTGTATCATAGCCTAAAGTAAAGTCAGAGCCATAAAGGTCATTGTCAATTGTTCCTGGTACACCGATTACATTCACCTGATGTCTCTGTGCAAAACGGCGTGCTCCGGTAAAGGTTCCATCACCACCAATCACTACGAGTGCATCTATATTATGCGCTTTTAAGTTTTCAAACGCAAGGTCCATGCCTTCGTCTGTTTTGAAAGATAAACAGCGTGCTGTTTTAAGTATTGTACCACCCAGATGTATAATGTTGCTCACGGAACGTGCATCCATGGGAATAATATTATTATCTATTAATCCCTGATATCCTTGGAAAACTCCAAACATATTTATACCATTGTATATACCGGTGCGTACAACGGCTCTTATGCAGGCATTCATCCCGGGTGCGTCACCTCCAGATGTCAATACAGCTATATTTTTGATATTTGGTTTCATTTGCTTAATGACACGAATATACAGTGTAAATATTACACTAAGTAATTTAATTTGATTTATTTTATGTAAATCGCTGACAAGTATATTAATTTGCTTTAATTTTTAATAATTATATTTTGAAAGAACTCTTACCACACTTTAATTCCACCTTCTCCATCGACTGTATTTTATTCGGTTTTGATGAGGGTGAGTTGAAAATTCTATTGATTGAAAGGAATGAAGAGCCTTTTAAAGATTGGTGGGCCCTTCCCGGAAATCTTGTAAGTGAAAATGAAAGTCTGGATCAGTCGGCCTCAAGAATTTTGCATGAGCTGACCGGGCTTGACAATGTTTACATGGAACAGTTTTATACTTTTGGTGATGTTGGTCGCCACCCCCAGGGAAGAATCATTTCAGTAGCCTATTACGCAATGTTGCGTCTGGGAGGAGACAGGGTCTTGAAACCTGTCAGTTCCTATGCGAAACAAGCGTATTGGATCAATGTAAATGAGTTACCAAAACTTGCGTTTGACCACCAGAAAATATTTGATCAGGGACTGGAAAAAATCAAGCGAAGAATTAAGCATCAGCCTATAGCTTTTGAGTTGCTGCCGGAAAAGTTTACCCTCACCCAGTTGCAAAATGTTTATGAAGTAATTTTAGGTAAGAAGTTGGATAAGAGGAACTTTAGAAAAAAAATGCTGAGTTTCAATGTGCTGAAAGACCTGAATGAAAAGCAAAAAGGCGTGTCCTTCAGAGCTGCTACCTTATACCGTTTTGATAAGCGAAAATACGGTAAGTTATTTGGGAAAGAGATTTCCTTTTAAATATTTCCATATACAGAAAAGCCGGGCTGAAATTAATTTTAGCCCGGCTTTTCTGTATGATTTATTTTAGATTTTTTGCGGTTTGCATATGGTAATCTACCAGATCATCTATAGGTGAGCGAATGATTTTTCCGACACCCATCTCGTATCTGTCGGCCACTATACTCAGGATATCTCTAAAGCTATATCCTACTGAACCTACACAATTTAGTTTGTAGTCTTTATAGTTAGGATAGTGGATAACCAGGTTTTCAAAAAATGCAGTGAACGCATATTCTACGGTAGAGAAGGTATAATCTTCATAAGTATCTTTGTAGTCATACAGAAACTTACTGAATCCTGCACAAAAACGATTGGGAAGAGGTTTGTTATAAATGTTATCAAAGATATC
This sequence comes from Pedobacter sp. MR2016-24, assembly GCF_026239655.1. Lineage (GTDB taxonomy): Bacteria > Bacteroidota > Bacteroidia > Sphingobacteriales > Sphingobacteriaceae > Pedobacter. The sequence goes on from NZ_JAPIVO010000004.1 coordinate 43,283, forward strand.
TTCGTTGGTTAAAGCGAAATTATCGTAGAAACTTTCTCTTAGTCCTTTGGGCATATAACCCTTCATGTAGTCGCTCAGAATTCGTTTGCCTATGAAACATCCGCTTCCTTCATCACCTAAAAAGTAACCCAGGGAATCAATATTCAGAGAGATATCGCTACCATCATAAAGACAAGAGTTCGTTCCGGTTCCTAATATCGCTGCGAATCCTGGTTCATCACCAAGTAAAGCACGGCATGAAGCCAGTAAATCATGGCCAATGTTGATTTCTGCGTTCTCAAAGACCTGGCTCATCGCATCGGCAACAATTTTCTTTTTAGCATCAGTTGAACAACCTGCCCCGTAGTAGTAGACCTCTGTTAGTTTATCAGCCTCTAAATGATCTGGTAAAGACTTTTTTAAAGATCCAACAATATAATCTGTATCTGAAAAATACGGATTGTAACCTTCGGTATTGAAATGAATTTTTCTACCAGCTTCATTAATTAAACACCAATTGGTTTTGGTTGAACCACCATCTGCGATAACTATCATCTTAATTTGATTTTTGGGGAGTAAATGTAAATATTCCTGACACGCTAAAACTGTTTTTTTTCATAATTTTAATTTATCAAATGTTTGGTTTATAAGTATGGTTATTGATAACCCTTTGAAAACTGTATGGCTCCAATTGCTCATTTTTGGAACAGTCAAAACAGGATATTGTTAAAATAACACTAAGCTAAAATGATGTTTGTTATTTTAAATTCCAAATTTTAATAAAATTGAATGTTGGTGAAGATCGCATCTTTATGCTGAAATTTAGCGTAAAATATATTTAAAGTGCTAATAACTAGGTGATAATAAATGTATTACTGCGCTTTTGTTTGATTTTAAAAAAGTCATACCCGGATAGGCATGTTTGTAATAATTTCATGTTTTTGCACAAAAACGATTGTAAAAAGGTAATATTGAAGTAGTTTCCAAATTTAATTATGTTAGAAAAAATAGACTTTAGAAGTGATACGGTGACGTTACCTACAACAGAGATGAAAGCAGCCATGTTTGCTGCAAAAGTGGGGGATGATGTCTATGGCGAAGACGAGACGGTAATTGCGCTGGAAAACAAACTTTCTGCGCTTTTCAATATGGAAGCGGGGTTATTTTGCCCTTCCGGGACAATGACAAATCAGCTTGCAATTAAGTGTTTTACCCAGCCTATGGATGAAGTGATTTGTGATCAGACAGCACACGTCTATCGCTATGAAGGAGGCGGAATTGCTTACCACTCTATGGCTTCAGTCAGATTACTGCATGGCCAAAGGGGCATCATTACAGCAGGAATGATTGAGCCGGAAATCAATGAAGACAATATCCACTACCCCAATTCTACGCTCGTTGTATTGGAAAATACTATTAATAAGGGTGGCGGTTCATGTTATACTTTAGAACAAATTGCACCAATAGCCAGATTGTGTAAAAACAGAGTATTAAAACTTCATCTGGATGGAGCCCGGATATTCAATGCGCTGAGTGCAACTGGTGATTCAGCAGCTGACTATGGACAATACTTTGACGGAATTTCTGTTTGCCTATCAAAAGGATTAGGTGCACCGGTAGGTTCAGTGTTACTGGGATCTAAAGATACTATTCATAAAGCAAGAAAAATTCGCAAAGCCTTTGGTGGTGGAATGCGGCAGTCGGGTTTCCTCGCTGCTGCGGGTATTTATGCTTTGGATCATCATGTAGGGCGTTTATCGCAAGACCATGCACATGCTGCTACTCTGGCTGCAACATTAACAGCAGCTGATTTTGTTGACTCGGTGATGCCCGTAGAAACGAACATCGTAATTTTTAAAGTGAAATCTTCCTATACTGCTGCAAGTATAATCAGCAGTTTAAATGCGAAGGGTATTTTATGTGGGGCAACTGGTGCAGATACGGTAAGGTTTGTGACCCATTTAGATATCACGTCTGCAATGATAGATCAGGCAGTTGAAATTATCAAAAATCTAAATCCAACTATCAATTCATAATATTGCTTATGCAAAAAATCTTAATTGCCAACAGGGGAGAGATCGCATTAAGGGTGATGCGCTCTGCAAAGGAGATGGGAATCAGTACCGTGGCGGTATTTTCTGAAGCAGACAGGGACGCGCTGCATGTTCGTTATGCAGATGAGGCTGTATTTATAGGCCCTTCTGCCGCGAGCCAATCCTATCTGGATGGTCACAAAATTATTGAAGCCTGTAAACTGACAGGTGCAGGTGCCATTCATCCCGGATATGGTTTTCTGTCTGAAAATGCTAGCTTTGCCAGGATGGTACAGGATGCGGGTTTAATTTTGATTGGTCCCTCTCCTGAGGCGATGGAGATTATGGGCAATAAGTTGTCGGCCAAGGCCGCAGCACTCAAATACCAGATACCTATGGTACCCGGGACCGACGAGGCAATTACTTCTATAGAAGATGCAAAGCTAAGGGCACAGGAGATCGGGTTCCCTATTCTGATTAAAGCAGCTGCTGGCGGCGGCGGAAAAGGGATGCGGATTGTTAGTGATGAAACGGTGTTTGAAGAACAGATGCAGCTGGCTGTAAGTGAAGCAATAACTGCTTTTGGTGATGGCGCTGTATTTATTGAAAGATATGTCTCGTCACCCAGACATATTGAAATACAAATTCTTGGTGATCACCATGGTCATATCGTTCATCTTTTTGAAAGGGAATGTTCTGTACAGCGCAGACATCAGAAAGTAATAGAGGAGGCTCCCTCAAGTGTAATCAGTAATGAGCTGAGAGCCAGGATGGGTAAATGTGCTGTAGATGTTGCCCGTTCGGTGGCTTATACCGGCGCAGGAACCGTCGAATTTATTCTGGATGAAAACCTGGACTTTTTCTTTCTTGAAATGAATACCAGGTTACAGGTTGAACATCCGGTTACAGAAATGATTACGGGGCTCGACCTGGTAAAGGAACAGATCAGGGTAGCACGCGGGGAGTTGCTTGCCTACAGTCAGGAAGATTTGAAGATTAGCGGCCATGCAATTGAACTGAGAATTTATGCTGAAGATCCAAAACATGACTTTCTTCCCGATATCGGTACACTTCAAACTTATTGCACGCCTAAGGGAAATGGTGTACGGGTAGATGATGGTTATGAGGAGGGAATGGAGATTCCTATTTATTATGATCCTATGATCGCCAAACTGATTACTTACGGAAAAGACCGAACGGAAGCGATTGCAAGAATGTTAAGAGCTATTGAAGAATATGACATTACAGGAATTCAAACTACTTTAAACTTCGGTAGGTTTGTAATGCAACATTCAGCATTTATTACAGGAAACTTCGATACGCATTTTGTGAGTAAATATTATAACCCGGAAGAACCGGAAGAAATTGATGAGGAAGAAGCACTGATCGCAGCGATTGTGGCACTGAAACAATTAAAAGATAAAAATACAGCTGCTTTGATTCCGGTCAAAACAGAACTGCAAAATAACTGGTACAGCAACCGGAAGAAATTGAATTAGAATTATGTTTACAGGAATTATTGAAACAATGGGAACGGTCTCCCAGATAATCGAAGAAGGAACTAATCTTCACTTTATTATCGCGTCAACTTTAAGTAACGAACTGAAAATTGACCAGAGTGTAGCACATAACGGTGTATGTTTAACGGTAGTATCGTTAACAGAAGACACTTATACCGTTACCGCCATACAGGAAACGCTGCAGAAAACAAATCTTCAGCATCTGAAGGTAAATAACAAAATTAATTTAGAACGTTGCATGCAGATGAATGGTCGGCTGGACGGACATATTGTGCAGGGGCATGTGGATCAGACCGGGGTCTGTATACTTAGGGAAGAATTGGACGGAAGCTGGGAATACCGCTTTAAATATCAGGCTGAAAAAGGAAATGTAACGGTTGAAAAAGGATCTGTTTGTGTAAATGGAATTAGTCTGACTGTAGTGAATTCTACTGATGATGAGTTCTCTGTTTTTATTATTCCTTACACACATGAACATACCAATCTTCATGAGGTTCACGTGGGTGATACGGTGAATCTGGAGTTTGATATTATCGGGAAATATGTGGCCAGATTAATCAAAAATAATCACATATCCTGAAAGAAACCTATTCTTGGCAAGGTAATTGGTCAATCCTATTTAGATAATTGAATTTAAAAATAACAGATAATCATATGGATACTTTAAAGAAGTTTGAATTAATGGAGAAAATTGTAAGAGAATTAGAAGACTTACAACATTCACAACAGGCAATTATTCAAAAGATAGGAAAAATTGAAGTAGATAATATAGAGCTGGGTGATAAAAGATTAGAAAAAGATTTACCAGATATGCACCAAAGAGTAGCAGATAACCTTGATACTATAGTGGGTATACTTGAATATTTTGCAGACAAAACGCAGAACTTTGGAAATAAAAATAATGTTGACGCTTTAAAAGAGCAACAAATTATTGACGAAGCTACCGGACACTAGTCATTCAGGGACCTCTAATTTGAGGTCCTTATTTTTTTTCTGCTATCGGGATATTCAGGCAAAAAGATGTGCCAAGACCCAGTTTGCTTTCCATGGCAATTGTTCCGCCGTTTCTTTCCATAAAGTCTCTGCACACCATCAGGCCCAGGCCCGTACCTTTTTCATTTTGCGTACCCCGGCTGGAGATGTTTTCTCCGCTAAACAGTCTTTTAGCTGTTTCAGCAGACATTCCTACACCATTATCACGCAGGCAGATACTCACAAAATCTTCAGTTCCTTCTTGTATAAAAATTTCAATCAGACAGGTTTCCTTACAGAATTTGATGGCATTGGTAATCAGGTTCCTTAATACAATCTGCATCATCAGCATGTCTGCATAAGCAGTAGTATCATCCGGGATGTCCTGAATTACGGTTATTTTCTTTGAGTTTGCTGATGGTAAATGATAAGTTACCTCGTCATTAATCAGCTTTTTCAGGTCAAATACTTCTATATTGATACCGTAGCCATTCAGCTGACTCCTGGACCAGTGCAAAATGTTTTCCAGCAGATCTGCAGTATAGGCTATATCTTTATTTAAAGTAGGGGATAACATCTTAAATTCTTCAATGCTGATCGTATTGTCGTTAACCATTTTCAATACCTCAGAAAGGTTTAAAAGCGGCCCTCTCAGATCATGCGCCATGATGGAAAATATTCTGTCTTTTAAAGCATTCAGCGTTTTCAACTCCTCTGTCTGTTGTTGAGACTTTACCGCTTCTTTTCTGAGTTCTGTAATATCCTGCAATTTGATGATCATTGCACTGTGATCAGGACGATGTTCTTCCAGGATCCTTACATCTGCTTCCATCTCGGTAGTTCCTGTTACTGTATTGATGAATAATGGATGTTTACCTGAATAATGCTGACTGACTAATGCAAGAAGTGAGGGTTGGTCTTTTAATACTTCTTCTAATTTTTTACCAGCAATTTTTTGAGTTTTGATTCCTGTATAATAGATAAAGGCGGCATTGTAATCAATAATTCTTTTTTGCTGATCCAGCACTACAAAACCATCCTGCATCAGATCAAGTATTTTTTTTCTGGCTACGGGCAGTATATCGAAAAGTTTCATATTGTAGATCCATATGAACAGCAGTATGGAGGACAATAAGAAGGCGTAAGGCGTAAGATCAAGGTGTGTTAGCGGACGCAAGCCAGCCATGTAGGAAATATTCGCTGCCCATGGGATAAATGCAGCTATCATTACGATGTAATTTTGCTTTCTGTAGGCGGCATCAGATTTCCTGAACTTCACAATCAGCAGATAACTTCCTATTAAGAGCAGGCAGTAAAAAAATAAAGTAAATATCCGGAATGATGGGCCAGGTACGAGGGCGAGCATAGGGAAATCGCCGGACCTGTCGATACTGATCTGCTCGTAATGAATGTGGTGGAAATCATTCGTCCAAACCAGTAAAAGCGTAAGTACAGGGATAACAGAAATTAAAAGCTTATTGCTCGTTTTCTTAAACCACTGATCTTTTTCCACCAGCTCCATGCAATAAAGAAACCAGATAACTGGTAAAGTCGTTATCCCAAGATATTCAATATTCACAAAGAATTTCATTTGATCTGCATTGCTGCTGGCAAGTTCAAATCCGTAGGCTACGGACCAGATGGAATTTGACAGCATCACAAGTCCTACCCACCGTACTGCGCCTCTTTCATTTTTTAAAATATAAAAAGAAAGTAGAAGTGTTATGCTACCAAAGAAGATGAGCGAGAACGCATATGTATTAAAGAAGAATTCCATCTAATGGTGTGAGCAATAAAAAACTGTTAATTCAGTCAAACAAAACTAACAATTATGGGTTGATTAATATTAAGCAATGTCATTTTAATTTGACATAAAATAATGCTTAGATTTGAATCTTATTATAAAAAAACAAAATATCAATTATGAAAAAGATAATTCTATCTGCAATATTACTTTTCTTTACTGCGACTGCATTTTGTCAGATATTGCCTAGTGTTCAATTTGGAGTTAAAGGTGGAGCAAATCTCTCGAAATTCAGTACAAAAAATACTTTTAGCAGTGATAATCAGGCAGGTTACTACGCAGGTTTATGGGCAAGGATTGGTGCTGCTGGTGTTCATTTTCAGCCAGAGCTTTATTTATCAGGTAAAAACACAACGCTGGTAAACGAAGCAGATGGATTAGAAAACAAGGTTAAGTTTACAAGTTTAGATGTGCCTTTGTTAATTGGTACCAAGATTGGTGCTGCGGGTATTGGTTTACGGTTAAATACGGGACCTGTAGTTTCTTTTATTTTAGATAAAAAGCAGTCCTTTGGTGCTGCTGCAACTAATGCATTTAATGGCAGATTCAAAGATCAGACACTGGCATGGCAGTTCGGTGCTGGCTTGGATATTGGTCAGATTGGCGTGGACTTGAGATACGAAGCAGGGCTTTCAAAAATTGGTAAAGATGGTTATAATGATACGAGACTTAGCCTATTCACGCTTGGATTGGCACTTAAATTATTTTAGCGTATAAATACATTCAAATTGGGTGTTAATCGGGTAGCTTTTAGTAGTTTACCCGATTTTTTTTGGCTTTAATTTTGCTATATTTATATTCCAAACCAAAATATATACCGCTATGATAATTAAAGACCTGTTGTTGAATGGAAATAGCTTTCTTACGCTATTGAAACAGTACGCTATTGATATAGCTGATGTCCAGATTAAGGACGAAGATGTTCTTGTTGACCAGTTTAGGCAACATCCCCAGCTTTCAAAAGGAAGTGTTTGCATCGAAGGCAAAAATAAAGATGGAATCATTAATTTCTTTGGTACCATTCATTATAACCTGATGAGTAAACTTGCAGTATTTGAAATGCAGGATTTTGAGCAGACTCCTGTTCAGCAATTAAACTAGTTTGCTTTTACAATCTCTTTTATCTCATAGGTAAATGCACCCTTGATTGGTCTTATAGGTGTTTCTTTCGCATCACTTAATACCTTAACGAAGCAGGCGCCAAAATAGAAGATAAATGAAGAATAGAAGACAAATAGCATAATTAAAACGATTGAGCCTGATGCTCCGTAGATGTTTCCAATATTACTTAGCGGTAATGCAATACGAAGAATGTACTTCCCGAGTGTAAAAAGTATCCCTGTTAAAATTCCTCCACGGATGGAAGATTTCCAGGTGGGTCTTCCGCTGGTAAGAAATCTGAACAACACAGTGAACCAGGTAGTCACAATAGCTATAAACAAAATTTGATTCAGCACACTCATTAACATTCTTCCAAATGTAGGCGAGGCAGTATTGATGTAGGAACCTATAAATGCCTGGATACTGTCTGTCAGCAATCCCACAAAAAATAAGATACCTGCTAAAAGTATAATGACCATGGACCTTGCCCTGATTTTAAGCTTAAATAGAAAACTGGAGTGCTCTTTAATCCCGATAGACCAGATCTGATCCATTGAATTTTTTATTACCGTAAATAAGGTTGTTGCTACAAATAGAAAAAATACGAAACTGATTAGTGTGGCATACCATTGATGATCTATTCCTCTGATATTTCTAAGTGTCTGCCTGATCTGTTTAGTACTGCTATCATCGAGAATTGTTGACAGTCGTTCGAAAATTCCGGTTACGATAATCTTTCTGTCTATAAAAAATCCGAAGAGTCTGATCAAAATCAGCAGGATAGGCGGAAGTGCGAAGTTGGTGAAAAATGCAGTGGCACCAGCCAGTCTTAAGGGGTCATTTTTTTGGAAAAGCTTAAACGCAGTACTAAAATGCGATGAAAATGTCTTGACGTTATGGGTAATAGTGTTTAACATGCTTTTTTAGATTGCAGACGATAACGAAAGTACTAATTTTTTTCAATCCGTAAGCTTTAAACGTAAAATGCCGGCCTTTTCGGGGCCGGCTCGAGTATATCCTAAGCAGAATGTTTACAAGTTTCCTCTCAGTTCCTGCTCACGCTCAAGAGATTCAAATAATGCTTTAAAATTTCCTGCCCCAAAAGACTGTGCGCCTTTTCTCTGTATGATTTCGAAGAAAAGCGTTGGGCGATCCTGCACAGGTTTGGTGAAAATCTGCAGCAGATAACCTTCTTCATCATGATCTACCAGAATACCAAGCTCCTGTAGAGGAGCGATGTCTTCGTCTATTTTGCCTACTCTTTGCAATAGTGTCTCATAATATGCCCTTGGAGGAGCACTCAAGAATTCTACCCCGCGCTTTTTCATTTCTCTTACTGTTGAGATAATATCATGTGTAGCTACAGCAATATGCTGTACGCCTTCACCTTCATAAAATTCCAGGTACTCTTCAATCTGGGATTTCTTTTTGCCTTCGGCAGGTTCATTGATAGGAAATTTAACATAACCATTTTTGTTACTCATTACCTTACTCATCAATGCAGAATACTCAGTGTTGATTTGTTTATCATCGAAAGACAGGATGTTTTTAAAGCCCATGATATCTTCATACCACTGTACAGCTTCATTCATTCTGTTCCATCCAACATTGCCAACGCAATGGTCTATATATAAAAGTCCTGTGCTTTCCGGCTCATAACCACCTTCAACCGCTATATATCCCGGCATAAATGCGCCATTGTAGTTTTTACGTTCTACAAACAGGTGTACTGTTTCTCCATAGGTGTAAATGCCAGCGGTACGCACTTCACCAAAGTCGTCAGTGAGTGTTTGTGGTTCCTGATAAGATTTTGCACCACGTTTTATCGTCTCTTCATAAGACTTGTAAGCATCATCTACCCACAAGGCGAGGATTTTAACGCCATCCCCATGAGTTTTGATATGATCCATAATCGGGCTGTCAGATTTTAGGGGGCTGGTTAAAATTAACCTGATTTTTCCCTGCTGTAATACATACGAGGCACGGTCTCTTAAACCAGTTTCCGGGCCGGCATAGGCTACAGTTTTAAAACCAAATGCGGTCTTATAAAAGTGGGCCGATTGTTTGGCATTTCCTACATAAAATTCCACATGGTCTGTGCCATTCAGTGGTAAGAAATCTTTAGTTTCAGGGTCTTTTTCTACAAATGAAGTTTGCATGGGTTCTTTTTTTTTGTTTATAATGAGTTGAGGCTATTATTCAATATTGATCTGCCAGCTTTTATGATAACTTTCATCTTCGATGCTGATGGCATCTTCAGTTAACATCAGCGGTCTGAAGGGATCAATCATTACGGCAAGTTCTTCCGTTTTTTCCTTGCCGATGGATTTCTCTACCGTACCCGGGTGTGGCCCGTGTGGAATCCCGCCCGGATGCAGTGTAATTTGTCCTTTCACTACGCTTTTTCTGCTCATGAAATCCCCGTCCACATAATACAATACCTCGTCACTGTCCACATTGCTGTGGTTATAAGGCGCAGGAATAGATAAGGGATGGTAATCGTATTTGCGTGGTACAAAAGAACAGATCACGAAGTTATGGCCTTCAAAAGTCTGATGTACCGGAGGTGGCTGATGGAGACGACCGGTAATGGGTTCAAAGTCATGTATAGAAAAGGCCCATGGATAATGAAATCCGTCCCAGCCTACAAAATCGAATGGATGTGTGCCGTAAGTATAGGGATATATTAATCCTTGTTTTTTAATCAATACCTTAAAGTCTCCAAATTCATCGATGGTTTCCAGGTCTTCCGGTCTCCTGATATCACGTTCGCAATAAGGAGAGTGTTCCATCAGTTGTCCATATTCATTACGGTATCTTTTTGGAGAGCGTATCGGACTAAAGCTTTCTATAATAAACAGCCGGTTTTTCTCATTATCAAATTCCAGCTGATAAATAGTACCACGGGGTACAACAAGGTAATCTCCGTAAGCAAAGCGGATCTTCCCGAATCCTGTTTTTAATGTGCCCGTACCTTCATGGATAAATATCACTTCGTCGGCCTGACTATTTTTATAGAAATAATCGGTCATGGATTTGCGCGGGGCGGCCAATGAGATATGCAGGTCACTGTTTACCAATACCGGTTTCCTGCTTTTCAGGTAATCGTCCTCCGGTGCGATATTGAATCCGATCAGGGAAGTATGGCGCAGGTGTTTTTCCCTTGCAATTTTAGGCTCTACAGAGTAGGGTTCCCCTAAAGATTTAACAATGGTCGGCGGATGGCAGTGATAAACAAGCGAATACAAGCTTGAAAAGCCTTCTGTGGATACAAGTTCCTCTGCATACAGTTCTCCATTTGGTTTTCGGAAAACCGTATGTCTTTTCGCGGGAACAGTTCCTAATTTATGATAAATAGGCATAACTGTAAGTTATCTGGTTAGAATATGTAATTGATGAAGAGAATAAAGTGTGTAAAACACTCTATTGTGATGCTTAGATAGAATTAAGCAAATAAGGAATATTGTGCAAAGATGAGTTTTGAAAGCATAGCATATCTGAATGAAGCCAAAACCTGGCTTGCAATACGATCCTGATATTTTAATTTGCTTTTTGTCATCGTTGCCGCGACTAATCTAAGAATTATATTAACAGTTTTCAAATTTTCACCATATATTCTATTGGATTTAGTTTAATCTATTTGCGCTAAATTTTCTAGCTTTGGCATGTTTAACCATATATAAATTTAATTCAACCGATGAAACTAGTATCCTACAAAACAGAAGATAGAGAACATTTGGGTGTTTTCGTAAACGGGCATATTTATAATCTGAATTCCTGCGACAAGCAATTGCCTAACGACATGAATACTTTTTTGCAGGATGCAGAAGTATTGATGGAACGTGCGCTGGCAATAGATGCCAGGATTAAGTCGGGCGAAATAGAACCTAAAGAAGAAGCTTTTTACGAAGTTATTGCCCCTGTTCCACATCCAAGTTCCTGTAGAGATGGTTATGCATTCCGTCAGCATGTTGCAGCGGCACGCAGAAACCGGAAAGTGGATATGATTGCGGAATTTGATCAGTATCCGATCTTTTATTTTACCAACCATAATGCGATACAAGGTCCCGGTGAAATTGAGTGTATGCCAGATCATTTCCAGAAGCTGGATTTTGAGCTTGAAGTGGCTGTGGTAATTGGAAAAAAGGGAAGAAATATAACTGCTGCAGAAGCAGATGCCTATATCTCAGGTTATATGATTATGAACGATATGAGTGCAAGAACCCTGCAGATGGAGGAGATGCTGTTAAACCTTGGGCCAGCAAAAGGAAAGGATTTCTCCACAGTAATCGGTCCCTGGTTGGTTACTCCTGATGAACTGGAACAGTATAAAACGGAAGCCAAAACCGGTCATGTTGGTAATGCCTATAATTTAAAGATGACTTGTACGGTAAATGGCAGGGAAGTGTCTGCCGGAAATATGGCAGATATGGACTGGACTTTTGCTGAAATTATAGAGCGCTGCGCCTATGGTGCAGATATTTTGCCAGGCGACGTAATTGGTTCCGGCACTGTGGGTACAGGCTGTTTCCTGGAACTAAATGGTACTGGATTATTGAATGATCCTAATTATCAACCACAGTGGTTACAGGATGGCGATATTGTTGAAATGGAAATCACCGGGCTGGGCAGGTTGAGCAATACGATCCGCAAGGCAGATACAGACTTTTCTATTTTAGCCCTGAAAAAATAATGCTGACCATAAAAACTTCAGATCTGAGTCCGGCGCAATTGCAGAATTACCTGCAATATGCAATTGCGCCGCGGCCCATATGTTTTGCGACTACCATAGACAGTGCGGGAAATATCAACCTGAGTCCTTTCAGTTTTTTTAATATGTTCAGTACCAATCCTCCGCTGTGCATATTTTCTCCCGCAAGAAGAGTACGTGACAATACCACTAAACATACTTTAGAGAATATTCTGGAAGTAAAAGAGTGTGTAATTAACATCGTTAATTATCCTATGGTACAACAAACCAGTCTGGCGAGTACTGAATACGCCAAAGGGATTAATGAGTTCGAAAAGGCAGGCTTTACCATGCTGTCTTCCCAATTAGTTAAACCACCCCGCGTAGCTGAAGCACCTGTGCAAATGGAATGTATAGTAACCGAGATTATTCATCTTGGCGAAAATCCGGGAGCTGGAAATCTCATTCTTGCAGAGATTAAACTGATACATATTAAAGAGGAAATTTTGGATGAGGAGGGGAAAATCGATCAGGCCAAAATAGATCTGGTTGCCCGTTTGGGTGGCGACTGGTATTGCCGGGTTACTCCAGAGAATCTTTTTAAAGTCGCCAAGCCTTTAACCACATTAGGTATAGGAGTAGATGCTTTACCAAAAGGGGTGAGGAATTCTTATGTGCTTACCGGGAATGACCTGGGCATGCTCGGTAATCTGGAACGCATGCCTTCTGATGAGGAAATAGATGATCTGAGGAGCCATCCTCTGGTGAAAGAAGTATTAGATGCTACTATAGGCGATGGCAATAACCGCCAGCGCGAATTACATGAGCTTGCTAAAGAAATGCTTGCGCAGGGAAATATTGAAGACGCACTGAAAGTAGTGTTGATGGAAGTTTAAAGCATACTGACCGCTTTCATAAAACGGCTTTTATAATAAGCATTGAACTTAGTAATCGTTACACCATGTGCTTTACCTGATGTGGCATGAATAAACTGAATCGTATCTCCCTCAATGGATGATACGATTCCTACATGACCAACTCTCCGGATTCTGGGATTTGTGCCGGTAAACACAAGTACATCACCTACTTTTATATTTTCCAGTTTTACCGGAACACCAGCTATACTAAATTCTGAAGAGGAGCGGGGTGTTGAAATTCCAAAGTTTTTAAATACATAACTTACAAATCCGGAGCAGTCAAAACCAATGGAAGGATTGCTGCTTGCATACCGGTAAGGTATGCCGATCATAGATTTAGCGAAACTGATGAGATCATTTGCTGGCTCCTTAGCCGGCATATGCATCAATATATTGTCAAGTAGTTCTCTGTATTTAGCAGGTACTGTTTGTGATCTTCCGGTAGTCGAAAAGAGGCATACAAAACAAAACAGGATCAGGATTTTCTTCATATATCGCTTTAAAGATATAAAAATAATTTTTAAGGAGTAGTTACAGCCACCGGAATGATTTTTCCATTAAAATATTTATGCCCTGTGCGGGCAAAATCGGCTACATATTTTCCCATCTCAAATGCCATCACAGGCGATTCATATCCGGGGAATGCACTTTCCAACATTTCTGTTTGTGCAGATCCCAATGCCAGGCAGTTTACTTTTATACCCGATGGGGCCAGTTCGAAAGCAAGACATTCTGTCAAAGTGTGCAAAGCCGATTTACTGGCTGAATATGCTGATAAACCGGGGAATTTAACACTGCCCTGAAATCCGCCCATGCTGCCAATATTAACAATATGGCTTCCGGATTTCATCATAGGCAGGAGCTGTTGAATCATATTAAAGTGGCCTACTACATTGCTTTGCAGCATTTCATTCAGCTCATCTGCGGTAGTCTCCAGAAAAGGTTTGTTAATTAATGTTCCCGCATTATTGATGAGAATATCAATATGTCCTAACCTTTGTGCTAAGAACGGAACAAGCGCAGCATAGTCGTCATTTACGATGTCAAACTCTACCGGGAGTAAAGTACATTCAGGATTTATTCCACGGGCTATTTCTAATAGTTTCCGTAACTTATCTGCTGATCTTGCAATACAAACTACCTTATTATCGGTATGCAAAGTAAATTCTAATGCGGCTTCAAAGCCAATGCCACTGCTGGCGCCTGTTAATACTATATTCATGTTTATTCTTCTTCAGTAATTAGCTGGGTAACGGGGTTTGCAATTACGTGCAAGCCATCGTCAATCAGTTTTTTGTGATCAGGCTCATTTGAGGCCTTCATTTCCAGGTAAATCCTGACTTCTTTTTCCATTATAGGATCGTACTGGGTATGCTGTAATATTTCGAGTATCTCCATTGCACACAGCCAGTCCTGACGATAATCTGTTTTTAGTGTTTCGAACAGCGTTGGTAACTGGCCGTAAGAATGTCCATTTTCTCTGATGAGGCGAATGCTTTTGTAAATTCTATGCAGACGCTCTGTATGATTATCATAGGTTAATTTTTCAGTTTTCTTGGTACTCATGTGTGTAATTTCCTCATAAGCTTCCTTGTCAGCCGCACCATTGAAAACTGAAATAATCTGCTCACCAACAGCCATATCGTAAGTTCCCCATTCGGGTTGGAATAATATGTTTCCGTTATCCCCTTTGACGGTACAGTTTTCCAAAGTGAGCAATACTATTTTGTCTGCGTTGCGCGTAACATGAGTTAAAGTCCCTTTTACAGAGATACCACTTTCCAAAAGAAGATCCGCATTTTGTCCTTCCTGAAGTCCGTATACTGCCAGATCTTCAGCTGAGAAATCTTCCAGAGATTTGTTACTGTTCCTCAACCTGCCTACCGGTGAGGAGAATCCATCTTTATGATAAGATTTTCCGTGTCCTTCTATTTGTTTGCCATTGATAGCCAGGGCAGAAGGGCCGGTTGTTTTGATAAAAGTGAGCTCATCTGAGGAATTAACCCCCATATCACTGAATATACCCGTCACCTGTAATCCCGAGCTGTATACCGCTGTAGCCGGGTTTTTAGAGTCGATCGCTTTCATGATACTTGCTGATCCACCCGTTCTAAAGGCCATCGTATCTGCATATTGCTCCAAAACGTCAATCAGATTCTGAAAAGTTTCCGTTACAAAAAGCTGTGGTTGAGTTTTAGTGATATCGTAGGCATATGTGATCGTGTCTATAGTATAGGGGATCTTTTTTACGGTATCCATCATACAGCTTGCACTTTCTCCAATAGATGAAAGCAGGCCGGCACCATATATTTTTGGATCATCCAGGCTTCCTATCAGTCCATATTCAACCGTCCACCAGTGCAGTCTGCTCAGCAATGCCATTTCTGATGGTTCGCCCATATTTTCGGCAATTCTGTTCAGATGTTGTTCTGCTTTCACTATATCATGTTCGGGCGCATCAACTGCTTCTTTCAATATGGAAAGTTCACGGATAGCTTCATACAATTCAAAATCTTTAGCAGAAAACATTGCTTTCGCACCAATAGACCCGATGTAACTTAGATAATTATTGTAATCAGCATCTGCAATAATTGGTGCATGGCCGGCAGATTCATGGATGATATCCGGTGCTGGTGTATATTCAATATGATTGATCTGGCGTATATCTGCTGCAATTACCAATACCCGGTAAGCCTGATACTCCATAAAGGCTGCGGGAGGAATGAATCCATCGACAGTAACAGCACCCCAGCCCAGCTTGCCCAGGTTATCATTCATGGTTTGCAGGTCAGGAATATACTCTATGCTCAGTCCGGCACGCTGCAATCCTTTGATATATGGATAGTAAGCTACGTCTTTTAAATAACTATAATTCTGACGCATTACATAGCGCCATACTGCCTGATCTACAGGTGTATATTTTTCGTAGTTCTGATCTACAATAAACTGCCTTAAATGCCTGGGTAGATTGGCTACCTGAGGGTTATTAAAATCATTAAAATCACTCATTACATTTTTATATTTGGAATCTGCCTAATATAAGGTGATCCATCACATTTATCAAGTAAATAATATTGGTTTTACCCCACAATGATTTACTTCTTTACACGGAATGAGAAGTGCGTTTGTATAAAATAGCTCATCACGGCCAGCAATATAGTCGTAATAAACTTGGATATAGTCGGATAAAAATTGAAGGTCTCTACCAGTAACTTAATCAGCGCGAAATTGAGTAATAAGTTTGTCCCTACTACAATGGCATACCGAAAGAGCTGGATTCTGCCTTTGAGATCTGATTTTGTAAATACCAGATATTTATTCAGCGTAAAACCGATGATAAAAGTAAGCGGTGCTTCAATAATTAATGTGGCTACAGGTGCTGTGATCATTCCAGGACGGAAGGGGAGTATGACATCCTGCTGTTGAAGTACGTAATTATAGATCAGAAAATAGAGTATAATTCCACTTGCCGTGTTGGTTCCGCCAGATACGATATACCTGAAAGTATGAATAGGTATCCAACGTGAAAATGGGGGGTAAAAAAAATCTATAAACTTAAGAAGGGCTTTACGCATATTAAAAACAGATGGTACCTTAAAGAGGGCAAGTTAGGAATAGATTCCCATTTACGGAAATCAGATCTTAACGGCTTACTGCGGGTGCCGAAATATAGTCTACAACCGCACAATAGCGATATCCGGGATGTTTCCTGATGTTTACACCAACAAGGCTCAGGTTATAGCTGGTGCCTAATATTGTTTTTCGATGACCAAGATCAGGCACATTTTTGTCCAGTAACAACATACATACATTAGCTAGGCCTTTGGAGAAGCCGAATGCAAGATTCTCGGAAATAGCGCGACCAGGATAGTATTTATAGATCCTGTCCTTAACCGTTCTGCCATCAAATGAATTATGCCCGGCAATATTGTTCTTGCTCAAATCTTTGGCATGCTGCTGCGCAATATAAGTCAGCGTTTCATCCGGACTAAATAACGTTAATCCTTTAATCTCCTGCAGATCTTCTTTCAGACCCCTGTAGTACTTGTCTTTCCTGTTTACGCGCAGGTCATCATAATTGCTGTATTGCCTCATATCGGCATTATAGGCATCCACAAAATCCTGGAAATAAGTATTGAAAAACTTTTCGCCATCTGTGCGTGCTAGGTTCATATAGAACACTATCTTTTTTTCTTCTTCATTCAGGTAAGGGGTGTTTTTAGCAGTATTCGCATTATCAAGCTCTTGCTTAGTCCACATATATGATTGTGCATGTAATCCGGGACTAAGCATGAAGAAAAATAAAAAGACTGCAGCGATAGATTTCATGTTCCTTAAACGTTGATGTGTATGTTTTTGTACAGAATAGACAAAAATACTCAGGAAAGGTTTAAGAAAACATCAATTGCCCCCTCGCGCTTAATAAATACACAGATCCTGGATTTCATTTTTAACTCTAAAGTATCGCTAAAGTTCATTGTGATTTTAAATGAATTAAATTATATTTGTTTTATTGTAATATTGGGGGGCTTACCGTTGCATATTTGCCTGGGGCACCTCATCAGGTGATTTTATTGTACAAAAAATATGAAAAAGTAACTCATAGAAGAGTTATTTGTCCGCCTGGAACAGGTAAAATATGAAAAAGATTTAATAGAGCACTGGAGTGCTCTTGATCCGCAACAAATTCTGAAATATGCCAAATGGCGTAATTTTATGAAGGTGATTAATAACGCGAAGACTGCATGCGAAAACAGCGCTGTAGCTATTCTGGATCATTTTGTTGACGTCAACAAAATGATCCCATTGGGCAAAGGAGGCACTAGACAAGTGGAAGATATTGCATGAACAAGGTATGCTTGCTACCTGATTGCACAAAATGGAGACGCTTCAAATAGCCAGATTGCATTTGCGCAGACCTATTTTGCTGTTCAGACCAGAAAACAGGAAATCATTGAACAGCGGTTACTGGATGTTGATCGTTTAAATGCAAGGACTAAACTGACACGTTCTGAGAAAAAACTATCTGGTGTATTGTATGAGCGAGGTGTAGATGAAAAGGCTTTGCTTTGATCAGAACTGCCGGGGATCAGATGAAAAAGGAAAAACGACATCCTTGTATGATGCTGTCATTTTTGCAATGCAAAGACAGGTTTCAGAACAGGGATGTCGCTTTTATAACAAATTAGGAATTAAATCGCTTTTATCTTAATAAGTTCTTCCAGCTCACTTTACTTGCGATCAGCGAATCAAGATCTTTGATATCAATTCTTTGCTGCTCCATGCTGTCACGGTGACGGATAGTTACACTGTCATCTTCCAGTGTCTGATGATCTACAGTAATACAGAAGGGTGTACCGATAGCATCTTGTCTGCGATAACGTTTACCAATAGAATCTTTCTCTTCAAAGACAACGTTATAATCCAGTTTTAAAGCGTCCATAATCTCCCTGGCTTTTTCCGGCAGACCATCTTTCTTCGTCAATGGTAAAATAGCAGCTTTTATAGGTGCCAGACAAGGATGCAGGTGTAATACTGTACGGCTATCCTGTTTTTCACCTTCACTTAAATCCTGCTCTTCAAAAGCATTGATCATAGTTAGCAAAAACATCCTGTCTAAACCAATAGATGTTTCAATAACGTAAGGAACATAATTCCCATAAGGTTTACCTTCTTCATTCAAGTCGTTATCGAAGTATTGCATTTTTTTGCCGGAAAACTCCTGGTGCTGTGTTAAATCGAAATCTGTACGGCTATGGATACCTTCCACTTCTTTGAATCCGAACGGGAATTCAAACTCAATATCTACGGCTGCATTGGCATAATGAGCTAATTTAGCATGATCGTGGTAACGGTATTTAGCTGCGTCAGTTCCTAAAGCAGTATGCCATTTTAGTCTTGCTTCTTTCCAGTAGGCGTACCATTTCATTTCCTCACCCGGACGAACAAAGAATTGCATTTCCATTTGTTCGAATTCACGCATACGCATAATAAACTGGCGTGCGATTACTTCATTTCTGAAAGCCTTACCGATCTGCGCAATTCCAAAAGGAATCTTCATCCTTCCGGATTTCTGTACGTTAAGGAAGTTTACGAAGATACCTTGTGCCGTTTCAGGACGGAGATATACTTCTTCAGCACCTTCTGCCATTGCACCAAACTGGGTGCTGAACATCAGATTAAACTGACGTACATCAGTCCAGTTTTTCGTTCCGCTAACAGGGCAGGCGATTTCATGCTCTTCTATCAATACTTTTAACTGCTGCAGATTTTCCGCTTTTAGCGCATCATCCATATCAGCCTGCAGTTTTGCAGCTTTATCTGTTTTGCCGTCTTTCTCATAACGCGCAATCTTATCTTCTAATAACTGGTCGGCACGGTAACGTTTTTTTGAATCTTTATTATCGATCATCGGGTCACTAAAACCATCAACGTGTCCGCTTGCTTTCCATACTTTAGGGTGCATAAATATTGCAGAATCAATCCCTACAATATTATCATGCATTTGAACCATTGATTTCCACCAATAGGTTTTTATATTATTTTTTAATTCTGCACCTAGCTGACCGTAATCATATACGGCACTTAATCCATCATAAATTTCGCTGCTTTGAAATACAAAACCATATTCCTTGGCGTGTGAGATCACATTCTTAAATTGTTCGTCGTTTGTTTTGGCCATAATATTGCAAAGATAGAATTTGAGGGGTAATTTTAATCTATATTAAAGGCTAATTATTACTTTTGAGCAGGAGAGCTTTCAGTATGAGTATAAAGGTAGAAGGATTGTCAAAATACTACGGACAACAAAAAGCGGTTAATGGAATGAGTTTTGAGGCAATGCCAGGTAAGATACTCGGATTTCTGGGGCCTAATGGCGCCGGAAAGTCTACTACAATGAAAATGCTCACCGGCTATCTGCAACCGACTTCAGGAAGAGCAACTCTTGGTGGATTTGATACACAGCTCCAAAGTCTGGAAATGAGACGCATTTTGGGATATCTGCCAGAAAATACGCCCTTGTATACGGATATGTATGTGCGTGAGTTTCTTGCTTTTGTCGCTGATACCTATCAGCTCGAGCATACTGCTGTGAAGGTTAAAGAAGTGATAGACAGGGTAGGCCTGGGTGAAGAACAGCATAAAAAAATAAATATGCTGAGTAAAGGTTATAAACAACGTGTAGGGCTTGCACAGGCAATCATTCATCAGCCTGAGATATTAATACTGGATGAACCTACTTCCGGACTGGATCCTAATCAGTTAAGTGATATCCGAACTTTAATAAAAGATCTTGGAGCCAACAAGACAGTTATTCTTTCCACACATATCATGCAGGAAGTAGAAGCACTTTGCGACCAGGTGATTATCATCAGGAAAGGAGAAATTGTTGCTAATTCTGCATTGACTGTTCTTAAAAGTCAACATCATACTGATTCTCTGGAAGATATTTTCAGAACGCTAACTAATTGAGAAATAGCAATTTGTTAAACAGTTGTTAAGATTGGCCAACTTTTTGTTTAGGAGGTCAGTAAATTAACCAACACTGTAAACTTAAAATAAACGTTATGAAAAAATTATTTTTACTAACAGCTCTCGCCGGAATGTTCGCAATCTCGAATGTTTCTGCTCAAACAAAAGACCCTGCTATGAGTGGTCAGAAATTAGGTATTGGCGCTGAATTTGCTTTTCCAACTGGTGATTTTGGTGATTACACTGACTTCGGATATGGTGGTTCATTACAATTTCAAACTCCAATTGCTGAAAAATTAAACTTTACGGCTACTGCTGGATATATCAATTTTAAATACAAAGACGTTACCATACCTGGTTTCGCCACTTTTGACGGTGGTAACTTTGGCGTTATACCTGTTAAAATAGGTGCAAGATACTTTTTGGCAGAAAATTTCTATGCGGGTGGTGAATTAGGTGCTGCGTTTACTACTGGAGATAATTCAGAAACTTCATTTGTCTACACACCAAATATTGGTGTTGAATTTCCTGTATCTGATAAAGGATCCATTGATTTAGGTGCAAGGTATGAAGCATGGTCAAACAATGGAACTGCGAAATTTATTGGTTTGAGACTGGCTTATAACTTTGGTCTTTAATCCTAATCATTTAAAAATTTAACATTATGGCCGGATCATCCGGCCATAATATTTTAAAGCTTATACCACAGCGGATAAATAGGTAAATTAGCAGACGTCAGCAACCTGTTACCGCTACCTTCAATAAAATTGCCTGATATGTCTACATTCCAGCTGTAATGTGTTCGGAGAGGTAAGCCTAACTGTCTTCTTAAGATATTTTCTCTGTAAACAGTTTGCCATTCGCTCTTGGCAATTCCATTTGCAGGTCTATCGTCCAGCATTCCACGATTGGCATCCAAACCATGAAACATATCATGAGCTAAATCCAGCGAAGGGTTTGCTTGTCCACCTTCAATTGTAGGGAGAACTGTTCCATAGGGATTCCATGATATAATCCCTCCTGAACCTCCATTAATTTCAATACCGGCTTGATTTAACGAAGTTCTTGTCGATTGCTGCTCCGGATCTGTCTTGAACTGGTTTGCATAAGCCTTACACACATCGTCAGCTCTGAAATATCCATTCCCTTGTTCTATCGTGAATTTGTTTGTAGACTGTTCAAGTTCATTGATCATAACCGATCCCTCGTTTCCCCTATAAATCTGACTCAAGGCGCTGACAGCATGCTTCAGAAAACCTTTCCTCTTTTTTGTGTACTGTAGTCCATTTTTATAAACATGACCAGATATATACAAATACTTATCTCCTTTATACTCGATCAGTAACGAGTCCAGACTAGTTTTATAGTATACTATATTTGTCTCAGGGATCAGATCCTTAACAACTGGTTGTGCATTTCCGCATAATATGGGAAGTTTAAAGGCTACGATCAGGAAAATCAGCTTTGCATTACCCATAGATTTAATTATTTTCATAGCTATAAGTTTTATGTTTTGATTATCAATTGATTATATAAATATAAATCAGGAATTTTCAGGTGATCTGTTCATCTTGTTTTTTCTTCTTTGCTAAAAGGATTAAATCATTTTTATAGCTGTTAATAAGCTGATATTTAGGTTATTGTGTCGTTGTGAATGCTTGGGCGGTTAAATTTTCT
Organism: Pedobacter sp. MR2016-24; assembly: GCF_026239655.1. Classification (GTDB taxonomy): domain Bacteria; phylum Bacteroidota; class Bacteroidia; order Sphingobacteriales; family Sphingobacteriaceae; genus Pedobacter. The sequence goes on from NZ_JAPIVO010000004.1 coordinate 65,449, forward strand.
GATTTACCTGATATTTACATAACTTCGGCAGCATTATCCAATTAAGCATGTACGCAGTATTTAAACGTGAATTATTCAGTTTACTCAATTCCCTGATGGCCTATATTACTATCGGCGTATTTCTATTGGTTTCTGGTTTACTTTTATGGTTTTTTCCTGATACCTCTATTCTTGAATATGGTTATGCTGAATTAAATGGTTTTTTCAGTCTAAGCCCCTTCTTATTTATATTTTTAATTCCTGCCATTACCATGCGCTCATTTGCAGAAGAGCGAAGGGAGGGGACTTATATTTTGCTGGCGAGCAGACCGCTGTCCGACTGGCAAATTATACTGGGTAAATATTTAGCTTGTTTTGTGTTAGTCATTTTCGCCCTGATTCCTACTTTACTCTATTATTATTCAATAGTCCAGTTGGGTTTGCCCCAGGGAAATATTGATGGTGGTGCCGTTACGGGTTCCTATATCGGGCTGCTATTATTGGGGGCTGTTTTTGTTTCGATTGGCATATTTTCTTCAGCTATCACCAAAAATCAGGTAATTGCTTTTGCTGTAGCAGTTTTTATATCATTTATTGTCTACAGCGGCTTCGATGCGTTAAGCAAAATATTCTCGCTGAGTTTATTAGAATCGGTATTTGCCTGGCTTAGTATAAATGTGCATTTTCAGTCGATGAGCCGGGGAGTGATTGATACGCGTGATCTGATCTATTTTATTACATTTATTACCCTATTTTTAGGCATGACAAGATTGGTGATAGGAGGCAGGAAATGGTAAAAGAAGTCAGAAACAAATGGACCGGAACGGTAATTTTCTTACTCCTGCTGGTAGCTTTAAATATAGCAGCACAGTATACCTATACCCGTTTCGATTTCACCAAAGAGCATAGATTCACATTAAATTCAAAAACTAAAACAGTACTTGATAAATTGCCGGCAGACATTACCATAACCGTCTTTTTGGACGGAACACTTCCTGCAGCATTTAAACGGTTAAAAAATGCTACTGCAGATTTGCTTGACGATTACAAAGCGAACCAGAGCACACATATAAAAGTAGTGTTCGTTGATCCTATAGCTGGTTTGCCGCAAAACGAACAAACTACAGTTCTGAATAATTTGTATAACATCGGCATTGAGCCTACTAATCTGAACATCAAAAACGATGCTGGATTTGCTCAGAAGACTATTTTCCCTATGGCTATAGTGGCTTCGGGAGATAAACAAATCCCTGTAAAATTGCTACAGAACCTTGATGCTGGGGGCAACTATGAAGAGAATATCAACAATTCCATCCAGAACCTGGAATATGTATTTACTTCTGCTATTCAGAAGGTAATTACAGCTGAACATCCAAGAATCGGTTTCACTGAAGGGAACGGGGAACCATCCGATCTATATATTGGAGATGCAATGCGTGCGCTTGGTGATAGCTATGAGGTCGGTCGGGTAGACCTCAATGTCATTGATAAAAAAGGCCTGGATAAACTCAAAATATTGTTTGTTATCAAACCTCAAAAGGAATTTTCGGAAGCGGTTAAATACAAGATTAATTATTTTGTAATGAACGGCGGCAGGATAGTGTGGAGTATTGATCAGGTAAGTGCAGACCTTGATAGTCTGCAGGGATCGGGAGAACAATTGGCATTTAACAACAAACTTAATCTGGATGACATGCTTTTTATGTATGGCGCCCGGATAAACTACAACCTTATTGCAGACCTGAACTGCGCAGAAATCCCTGTTGCAATGAACGGCGGTCAGCAACGTGATATCCAGATGGCACCATGGATATATTATCCGGTTCTCCTTCCGGATACTTCCAGCAGTCTGGTCAAAAATATAGATGGCATCCGTTCGGAATTTGTCAGTTCTGTTGACACGCTGGGAGTAAAGGGTGTGAAAAAAACATTTATTCTCAATTCCTCTGCTTTTAATCAGCTGCACAATACACCAGAGGTTTTGTCCCTGCGTACAATTGCAGAAACGCCAGATCAGCGTCTGTTTGCTCATCCTCCACAGCATGCTGCGGTTTTACTGGAAGGGAGTTTTCCCTCAGTGTTTTTAAACAGGGGTATCCCACCGGGAATTACAGAGGATTATGATAGTCCGCAAACCAGTAAGTCGACAAAAATGATTGTGATTGGAGATGGAGATACCTTCAGAAACCAGGTAAGCAGTCGTGATGGTTCTGTTTTTCCGCTGGGCTTCGATCGTTATACCCAAAGAAATTTTGGAAACAAGGCATTCTTGTTAAACATAGCAGATTACCTGTCATCGGAAGTGAATTTAATTGATTTAAGGAATAAAGAGGTAAAGATCAGGCTATTGGATAAACAATTAGTGAGAACCGGGAAAACAAAGTGGCAGATCATCAATCTGATTCTTCCCCTTTTATTGTTAATATCCTTCGCAATTTTTCAACATTATTACCGCAAACATAAGTATACAAGGTAATTTTTATATTTTTGAGAACTGACAAGATCATATTATGAGATTTATTGTATCCACATCTACGCTTTTAAAACATTTACAGACGGTTAATGGCGCGTCTAGCAGCAGTACGGTTTTACCGATACTGGAAAATTTCCTTTTTGAGATTAAAGACGGAAATTTAACCATTTCTGCAACTGATTTACAGACTAGTATGACCACATCTCTGCCTGTAGAGTCTAAAGAAGGGGGTAAGGTAGCTGTTCCTGCAAGAATTTTATTAGATACTTTAAAAACGCTTCCGGATCAGCCTATTTCTTTCAATATCGACGATAGTACATTCTCGATTGAAATCAGTGCCGGAGATGGTAAGTACAAATTGAGTGGTGAAAATGGTGACGACTTCCCTAAAATACCTGTAGTTGAAAATGCTTCTTCAGTAAACCTTCCTGCTTCAGTATTGACGGAGGCGATTACAAAAACTATTTTTGCAGTGAGTAACGATGAACTTCGTCCTGCAATGACCGGAGTATATTGCCAGCTATCTGATCAGCATATCACATTTGTTGCTACCGATGCACACAAACTGGTAAGATACAGACGTATGGATAGCAAGGCTGATAAAACTGCATCTTTCATTCTGCCAAAAAAAGCACTTACCTTATTAAAAGGTGCTTTGCCATCAACGGATATCAGTGTTTCTGTAGATTACAATGCTACCAGTGCATTTTTCAAGTTTGAAAATATTAACCTTGTCTGTCGTTTGATTGATGAGCGTTATCCTGATTATGAGGCTGTAATTCCGGCTAATAATCCTAATAAATTGATTATCGACAGGGCCTTGTTCTTAAATACATTACGCAGGGTGGTGATCTTTGCTAATAAAACTACCCATCAGGTCAGACTAAAGATCAATGGCTCCGAATTGAATATCTCTTCGGAGGATCTGGATTTCGCTAATGAGGCTCATGAGCGCTTAAGCTGCCAATATGAAGGTGAAGATCTGGAAATTGGTTTCAATGCACGTTTCCTGATCGAAATGTTAAGTAACCTAAGTGGTGAGGAAGTGACTTTGGAGCTTTCTACTCCCAACCGTGCAGGTCTGCTGATCCCGCAAACTAATAATGAAAACGAGGACGTTTTAATGTTGGTGATGCCGGTTATGCTGAATAATTACAACTAATTAAAAAAAACATATCTTTGAACGTCATTACGGATGAATAAAATTCTATCGTAATGACGTTTTTTCATTCAGATACCTATGGAGATTATCAATCAGCTCATTCAATTTATTCTGCATACAGATGTAGAACTCGTTAAATTGGTAAATAATTACCAGACATGGACTTACCTCTTTTTATTTATCATCATTTTCGCTGAAACAGGTTTTGTGGTGACGCCATTCCTGCCCGGTGATTCTATGTTATTCGCAGTCGGTGCACTGATTGCAAAAGGCAATACAGGACTGGATATCTGGATCATGTTTCTCATCTTAACTATCGCTGCAATTGTTGGTAATAGTTTAAATTACAGATTGGGGAGTTATTTCGGGATCAAAGTTTTTAAAGAAGGAAATAAAGTTTTAAAGCTGGAATACTACAATAAATCGCATATGTTCTTTGAAAAACATGGTGGTAAAGCAATTATTTTCAGTCGTTTCTTACCTATCATCAGAACAATAGCACCTTTTGTTGCTGGTGTTGCAAAAATGCCTTTCGGTAAATTTACCTATTTCAATGTGATTGGTGGAATTGCCTGGATTGCAAGTTTATTGTTCGCAGGATTTTTACTGGGACAAATTCCAATCATCAAGAATAACTTTTCTATTGTGATTATCTTTATTGCGGTGGTGACATTTGTACCTGTTATCTATGCTGCAGTGAAATCAAGATTTAAAGCCAAAGAAGTGTTGGAGAGCTAAGGCTCACGACCAATAATTTTGCCCTTATTAAACTTTATATTCTGATCCGCTTCTGCTCTTTTATCAGCAGAAGCGGATCTTTTTTTTGGGAAGTTCTCCAGTTGCGGTTGTCCTGCGTCTACCCAGGCAGAAAACCAGTAGGAGCCAATCGCTAAAATGGCCAATTGCATCTGTTTTTCCACCATATTGTTCATTCTCTCGTGATAGGCCCTGGAATATGCTTCAGAATATTGTTTCATTACCTGTTGATTGCGTTCGCTATAACTATATTTCCTGTCAGCAGGAAACGCACGATTCAAATCTGCCTCTGTTAATAGCACACTATCTACGAGTAAATGCGTATGCCTGATAATTTTCCAGGCTTCTTTTAGAGGGTCATTTATATAAATCGCCTTTCCTACCAGGTAGTTGTATTTTGAGGCGTATAATTCTGGCAGGCGACTTTCCCAGAAGCCATGTATACCCACCTGATTAGTGAGTTGCCCGTTATGATTCTGAGTCGTATGCAAAGGAACATGCGCATCACCCAGATAATGCCCCAGATAAGCGGAATTGATTAATATACGCATGGAATCACGCTCTTTCATGGCATTGACAAGTTTGTAATAACTGCGCTGAATTTGCCAGGGTAAAATACCATTGTTATTCAGTTTCACTAGTCCGTATTTTAACACGGCAGCTTCCCACTTCATGGGAATACTATCTATATGGTTTTCGTACACTTCTACATCGAGATAATGCCTCGCAGCCTCAGCTGTATCTGCATATCTTCTTTTGTCGGGGTCTACCGCATGTTCGGTCACATAAGTAATATTATTTTTATAAAACCTGATCATTCCTGCAGGCAGCGTGAAGACTGCCAGACGATTGATGCGCATGTGGGCAAAGAAACCCCATGACCCGGTGACCAATGACAGGATCAAAAGAAGTATAACAATGAAAGGACGTTTCATTGCCTAATTTATCAGGAAAGCAGATTAAGATGGTTAATTATTTTTTAATTCTTTACGATGCAGGTTGAAAACCCATAAAACTATATCCTGGTAGCTATCTGTACCTTTTACCTGATTGTTAATTTTAAGGAATTTGTCCAGCGCTACATTCATATAAGCAGACATGTCGCCATTATATTGCATCCAGAATTCACGTTCTTTCCGAAAGTCATTGAGTGTAGCTGCATTGATTTTTTTATAAAGTATTTCAAAATCCTCAGGAGATTTCATCCGCATCTCAAAGAGCACGCTTCTTAAAATATTGTAATTACCCGAATACTGAAAGTCTACATCGGTACTATTTGTACTGACCATATAACCTATCAGGTTTGCTTCATCTTCTCTCGCTATACCCAGCTGGTGGGATATTTCGTGGCATGCTACAAACGGTAAAGTAAATTCGGGCAGTCTCATATTTATGTTTGCCTCGCCGGAGGGTGGACAGTAATAACCTTCGATACCTATTTTAGTAATGAGCCAGCTGAATAAAACTGGTTTTAAAGCAGGGGATCTGTAATTGAAAAATGGATTTAATTTTACCATTTTATCATATGCTTTCTTGGATCCGGCTGCTAATCCGGCTGCTGTATAAACTTTCTTCCCCTGATGATCAGGCTGGCTGGCCTTGATCTGATTCACACGTTTAATCAGGAAATCACCTAAGGCTACAAGATCTTTTGTAGTATATTTTTCATCACTTATACCTAATCTGCCGGTGATAGAAGGTCTGGAATAATTAAGTCCCCATAACAGTTTAAAAACGATATAAAGGATGAGCATAAAGTTAACAGGCTGGATCAGGAGTGTTTTATTTGATTTGCCGCCGAAATATTTTTTTGTTGTAATCAGCTTTTTTACCGCCCTGAAAATAGAAAACAGCACATACCCTACAAGGGCCAGATACATGAAGTCGCCCAGGGCAAAAGGGAACACTGAACTGATCAGTCTTTGTGCAACAGCACTCAACTGGTAAAAACCATCGGAGTACAAAAATTCAACAGCATTGCTGCTCATTCCAAACAGGAAAATCAGCAATGCTATGGCAAATAATATTGCCGTTTTTTTAAGTTGAGTTCTGATTTCAGGAGCCATCTGCTGTGGAGGTTTAGCGGTTAAATGCTAGTCTCTTTCCTGTTTCATTAGTCATAAATTTACCCTTATAATAAGCAAGATTACCCGAAATGAATGTATGTGTGATGTCTGCTTTAAAAGTCTGACCTTCAAAAGGTGACCAGCCGCATTTATAGAGAATATTGGTTCTGGTAACCTTAACGGGATCGTTTAGGTCAACCAATACCAGGTCTGCCCAATAACCTTCCCTGATAAAACCTCTTCTGTCTATCTGAAAACAGGTAGCCACATTGTGTGCTGTCTTTTCAACAATTTGTTCTAAAGAGATTTTTCCATCGTGGTACATTTCCAGCAATGCAGATAAGGCATGTTGTACCAGTGGACCTCCCGATGGTGCCTGTAAATAGGGTAATGCTTTTTCTTCTATGGTATGTGGTGCGTGATCTGTTGCAATTACATCAATATGGCCATCCAGTACGCCTTTTAAAATCGCAGCTTTGTCCAATGCTGTTTTTACTGCAGGGTTCCATTTAATCAGGTTGCCTTTCTCAGTATAGTCGTGGTCATCAAACCAAAGATGATGCACACAAGCTTCGGCAGTAATTCTCTTGTCAATCAGCGGCGTTACAGCATCAAATAAGGCTACTTCTTTCGCTGTAGAGATATGGAGAATATGTAATCTTGTATTGTGTTTTTTAGCCAGGGAAACTGCCATAGAAGAAGAGAGGTAACAAGCTTCTGCCGAACGGATCAGCGGATGCATGTCTATAGTGATGTTTTCACCATATTTTTCTTTATAGGCAGCCATATTACGCTGAATAGTCATTTCATCTTCGCAGTGTGTGGCAACAAGCATAGGTGCTTTACTAAAGATATTTTCCAGCACCTGTTCATTATCTACCAGCATATTTCCTGTAGATGAACCCATAAATACTTTGATCCCACAAACATTTGCAGGATCTGTCTTCAGCACTTCCTCAATGTTATTGTTGGAGGCACCCATGAAAAAAGAGTAGTTGGCGAGCGACATTTCTGAGGCAATCTCATATTTATCTGCCAGTAATTCCTGTGTCAGCGTATTTGGAACCGTGTTCGGCATTTCCATAAAGGAAGTAATTCCTCCTGCTACAGCTGCCATGCTTTCAGAAAAGATATCCGCTTTATGTGTTAATCCCGGTTCACGGAAATGCACCTGGTCATCTATCATCCCCGGTAGCAAATGCAGACCTTCTGCATTGATCTCCTGATCTGCCTTACGGTCTATCACAGGGTTAATTTCTTCAATAAATCCGTCTTTTATATAGACATCAGCAACGAATGTTTTGCCTTCATTGACAAGTGTTGCGCCTTTGATAAGGATGGTTTTCATGGTGCCAAATCTATGATTTTTCACTAATAATTAATCGTTTTTTATAGGTTATGAAGCGATCATGATCTTTTTATTGCTGTTAGTGAGCTGTAAGATCATGATCGAGTCCTCAATGATGAGGATAAGAGAATAATCATCATTCGGTTAATTTTGTTTTTACCCTTCGCTAATACAGATTATAGTATATTTGCAAAATGCCAAAAACATTTGAAGAGTTTAACCTGAACAGACAGATTTTAAATGCTGTAGCTGATGCAGGTTTTACAGTTGCGACTCCTATACAAGAAAAAGCAATTGCACCTGTGCTATCCGGACAGGATATTTTTGGTATCGCTGAAACCGGGACGGGGAAAACGGCTGCCTATGTTTTGCCGATATTAATGCAGTTAAAATATGCTCAGGGTGATGCCGCGAGAGCTTTAATTCTGGCGCCCACACGCGAGCTGGCCATGCAGATTGCAGAACACGTGAAAATTTTCTCTAAATATACAGATCTGCGTTCAGTAGTTGTTTTTGGTGGAATCGGACCGAAAACACAGATCGAACAGATAAAAGCCGGGGTAGATATTATCATTGCTACACCAGGTAGATTCCTTGATATTTATTTAGCTGGTCATATCAATACGCAGTATCTGAAGTTCCTGGTACTGGATGAAGCAGATAAAATGATGGACATGGGCTTTATTGGTTCGATCCACAGGATCCTCGAAATTGTACCGCGCAGAAGACAAAACCTGCTTTTCTCGGCTACGATGAGTGAACTCGTACATAAAATAGCGGGTGACTTTCTTAAAAATCCTACCATTATTGAAGTGGGTGAACAGGCAACCCCTGCACAGACAGTTACTCAGGTATTGTATGATGTGCCCAACTTCAAGACTAAAATCAATCTCCTGCAACATCTGCTGAAGAACGATGTGGATTTTAAGAGGTTAATGATCTTCTGTAAAACCAAGACCGTAGCAGACAATATCCATAGCTTTATCGAGCGCCGCTTTGGTGCCGAAGCCGTACGTGTTATTCATGCCAATAAAGGTCAGAATACCAGGATCAACTCTATCAACGCTTTTAAAGAAGGTAACCTCCGTGTTCTTGTGGCTACAGATGTGGCCTCAAGAGGGATTGATGTTGCTGAAGTAAGTCATGTGATTAATTTTGATGTACCCATCATCATTGAAGATTATGTTCACCGTATCGGCCGTACTGGTCGTGCTTATGCTAAAGGCGATGCCATTACCTTCTGTACTGATGCAGAGAGATATTATATCAAAAAGATTGAGAAACTGATGCGTCAGAGCATTCCGGTGATTCCGGTTCCTGAGGAAGTATTTATAGAAGAAACTCCTTACGAAGAGCGTCAGTATATTGCGAGGGAGATTGATAACCAGAAGCGTAAAGACGATCCTGATTTTAAAGGTGCCTTCCATGAGAAAAAACATGCTGCTGCTATTGCTGCTTCAGCTGCCGCTGCTGCGAAGAAAAAAATGGATAAAACACCAGCCTGGAAGAAGAGGAAATTCAAAAAAACATAACGTTGAAACTAACACCACTTAATATTGTAAGCGCTATATGCCTGGTTACGGGGATTATGATGGTCATTCAACCTGCCACTGTCAATCCCGCCTATTCGGGAATGAATATTTTATGGGCGGGCTTATGTATTTTAACTGCAATAATTGCTTTCATCTCAGATCTAATTTTCCGGAAGTTTATACCTTTACTTCGTAAAATATGGATAGTAGAAGGTATGCTTATCCTGATCACAATAGTGCTGATGCTAATTTTACGAAGCACAATAGCTTAATTTTAAAAGACAATCAATAAATAATGAAGACAGCGGAAATTAAAATAACAGTAGAATTAGATGATAATAATGTACCTGAAAACCTGTTATGGGAATCTACAGATGCAGAAACGCAGGATAAAGTGCCCGTGAAATCTATGATGCTGGCTTTATGGGATCACAATTATAAAAACTCTATGCGTATTGATTTATGGACTAAGGATATGCCCGTAGATGAAATGAAAAGGTTTTTTTATGAGACTTTGCAAACGATGGGAGATAGTTTCTTAAAGGCAACTGGTGAAAAACTGATCATTGAAGATTTGCGTGACTATTGTGCACATTTTGCTGATAAAATGGGAATAGATCCCGGAAAGTAACAAGATAAAACCTGCATAAGCTTAGCGCTTACAATGAGATGAATAAAGCTTCTGCAAGCTCATAACCTTTAAAAACATATATTCTGATGAAACCTGCATAAGCTTACCGTCTATAAAAGAGATGAACAAAGCTTCTGCAAGCTCATAACCTTTAAAAAACAATATATTCTGATGAAAATTCAAGGTGTTATTGGTGCTGTAATTATGGCCGCTGGTGGATTATGTCCACTCGTACATGTCCCGGTTATGGGTAACTGGAATTATTTTGGTATTGACCCCGTAATGGGTGGAATATTTTACCTGATCGTGGTGCTCGCACTACGGTCAGCTGTTTACGATAGGGTAGGCATGTCCCGTTTTTGCGGATGGGCGGCCATTGTTTTCATGCTGCTTACGCTTGCTGCAGTATGGTTTAAGTCGCACGACTATTTCAGTTTTATTCATTTCAAAAGCCTGATCAATCTTGCATCGGGTATGGTGAAATACAAATGGGGTTGGTTTGTGATCCTTGCAGGAGCGCTGGCTTTGATTACAGTGAAAAAAACTTCAATTCCATATGCAGTTAATACAGGAAGTTAGGTATCTGATTAAAAAAGAACTGCTGTTAGAATGGCGTTCAAAATATGCCTTAAACGGCGTAGTACTTTATGTAGTTTCTACCGTATTTGTATGCTTTCTTTCCTTTGTGTCGCTTAGGGGTATCACCTGGAACGCACTGTTCTGGATCATTATGTTATTTGCATCAATTAATACTGTTTCCAAGAGTTTTCTGCAGGAAAGTAAGGGCAGGCAATTATACATCTATACCATTGCAAGCCCCCTGGCACTCATTATCTCAAAGACCATATACAATGTCTTCCTGATGTTGCTTGTCACACTAATTGCCCTGTTCTTTTATACGCTGGTATTTGATTATGTACCGGAAGACCTTGGCCTCTATATTCTGGCAACTATATTAGGAAGCCTGAGTTTCTCCACTATATTTACAATGATATCCGCAATAGCTTCAAAAGCGGGTAATGGGGGTATGCTGATGGCCATTTTAAGTTTCCCCGTGATTATACCAGTGATCACTGTGCTGGTTAAACTGACTAAAAATGCTGTGGATGGGCTGGACAGAAGTGTCAGTTTAGATGAAATAGGCATTCTTTTAATCATAAATGTACTGGTAGCGGCATTTTCTTTACTCTTATTCCCTTATTTGTGGCGTGATTAAGCACGATTTACACGAATCTTGCATAAAATATATAAAGCTTTATTTACCTTTGTCGACGCAAAATAAATCTGATAAAAGATTTGTATTTGCTTCTTAAAACTGAAAGAATGTATAAATCCTGGTGGAAAATTTTAGGCGCAGTACTGGTAGTGTATTCAACTATTTTTGGCTTTTTGTCGCCGGTCCCTGCTTTACCTATCCTGCATCAGGGAATCAGGAACCTTTACTTCCACGTACCCATGTGGTTCAGTATGATTGTTCTTTTTACGATATCAGTTGTGCAGAGTATCAAATATTTAAGCAATAGTAATCAGGAGAATGACCTTAAAGCTGTTCAAAGCGTTAATGCGGGCATTATCTTTGGTATGCTGGGTATTATCACTGGCGCGGTATGGGCCAGGTTTACCTGGGGACAGGCCTGGAGTTTTGATGTAAAACAAAACTTTGCAGCAATTGCGATGTTACTTTATTTCGCCTATCTGGTGTTACGAAATGCGATTGATGAGGAACAAAAGAGAGCCAAGATTTCAGCTATCTATAACATCTTTGCATTTCCGATGATGGTCGTGCTGCTTTTCGTGCTGCCCAGATTATCAGATTCCCTGCATCCGGGTAATGGTGGGAATCCGGGATTTAATTCATATGATCTGGATAGCCGCATGCGCATGGTATTTTATCCTGCTTGTCTTGGCTGGATCCTGATCGGCTATTGGATTTATACCCTTCTGTTCAGAGTGTCTGCCCTTGAAAATAAAGCGCATTAATACAAGCTTAATTACCTATAAAGATCAAATAAATAACCTATGAAACCTGCATAAGTTTACGCAAAACAATAACTAGCCTTATGCAAGCTTCATGACCTATAAATATCAAATAAACAACTTATGAAAAGATTATTCACAACAGCGCTGATGTTGCTAGTTACCCTGCAATTATTTGCACAAGACCAGGACTCGGCATTGGTAAAAGCCCTGTATAGTTCCGAAAGAATATACGTTGTTGTTGTTTGTGTAGCTATTATTTTGTTCGGTTTGCTGTTTTTCCTGTTCTCAATTGACAGAAGATTAAAAAAATTAGAAAAAAAATCTTAGGAAAAAAACCGAGATTAAACGATTTAAAGCATGTTTTGTAGCTTTAAATGCTGTGGTGTGTCCCATACACTAAGATATTCTTCATTTGCATTAATCACTTTTTTTAGTGCAATTTTGCAGCCTCAAGATAATTGAACAGAATTAAATTTCATAATTAACATACAATGGCTACTACAGCAAACGAGACAAATTTTTTTACAGATGTTTGTAAAAACTTTGACAACGCAGCACAATTCACCGGTCACCCAGAGGGCTTATTGTCCCAAATCAAAGCATGTAACAGTGTTTATCGTTTCCAGTTCCCTATCCGCAGAGGAAATGGTTTCGAGGTAATTGATGCGTGGCGTGTTGAACACTCTCACCACATGAGTCCTACCAAAGGAGGAATTCGCTACAGTGAGATGGTTAATGAAGATGAAGTGATGGCACTGGCGGCTTTAATGACCTACAAATGTGCTATCGTGAATGTTCCTTTTGGTGGTGCCAAAGGAGGGATTAAAATCACCCCAAAAAATTACACTACCGGTGAGCTTGAAAACATCACCCGTCGTTACACTACTGAGTTAATCAAAAAGAATTTTATCGGTCCCGGTATTGACGTTCCTGCTCCTGATTATGGATCAGGTGAGCGTGAAATGAGCTGGATTGCTGATACCTATATGACTATGAATCCTGGTCAGCTTGACGCATTAGGTTGTGTTACAGGTAAGCCGATTGCGCTGCACGGTATACGTGGACGTAAAGAAGCTACAGGACGTGGTGTTGCTTACGCTGTAAGGGAATGTGTAAGAGTTACTGAAGATATGCAGAAAATTGGCCTGACGGCTGGTTTGGGCGATAAAAGAGTAATTGTTCAGGGTTTAGGTAACGTAGGTTATCACTCGGCAAAATTCCTTACTGAATTCGGCGCTACAATTGTTGGATTATGCGAATTTGAAGGCGCAATCTACAATGCAAACGGACTGAATGTTGACGAGGTTTTTGCACACCGTAAACTGACGGGCTCTATTCTTGGTTTCCCTGGCGCCACAGAATTTAAAAATTCCATGGAAGGTCTGGAGCAACCATGTGATATTCTTGTGCCGGCGGCTTTAGAGAATCAGATCACCGCAGAAAATATTAAAAATATCAAAGCAAAGATTATTGCTGAAGGTGCAAACGGACCTTGTACTCCCGAAGCGGAGGAGATCTTTACGCAAATGGGAGGGATCATTATTCCTGATATGTACTGTAATGCCGGTGGTGTAACTGTTTCTTATTTTGAGTGGTTAAAGAACCTTTCGCACGTTGCTTTCGGACGTATGGAGAAACGTTATGCAGAAAACTCAAATGCTAACCTGATCAATACACTGGAAAGTTTAACAGGTCAGAGTATTCCTGCAGAACATCGCTTGATGATTGTTAAAGGTGCTTCAGAATTAGAACTGGTTAACTCTGGATTAGAGGATACTATGATTCATTCTTATCATGAGATCAGGGAAACAATGCTTTCTAAACCGGGTATAGAGACTTTGAGGACAGCTGCTTTTGTTGGATCAATCGACAAAATTGCAGTTTCTTACATGAACTTAGGTATCTGGCCATAAGCAGCCTTAATTTTATAAATTTGAAGAAGCCGCAATGTGTATCACGTTGCGGCTTCTTCATTTCTGAACCTGTAATATGACATAATCTTTAAAATCTGAGCGCTGCTGTTTTCGTATATTTAATCATGAAACTAAGGATAAGTTTTTTTTTCCTGATGACTGGTTTTGTCATCCTTGCAGGATGCTCAGGCAAGCATAGCCAGAAAATTTCCAGCAATAATGGCTTTGCCGTTTTACCGGCAGTCATGCGCAATGAGTCTGTCGCTACTTTTGCGGGTGGTTGCTTCTGGGCCATGCAGGAAAGTATGCTCCAGCTGAAAGGAGTACATACTGTGGTGAGTGGTTATGCAGGGGGGACGACATCCAATCCTACTTATGATGAAGTACTCACCAAAACTACTGGTCATGCAGAAGCGGTGCAGGTCTATTATGACCCTTCTAAAATCACATTCGAACAGTTAGTCACTGCATTTTTTTATGCGCATGACCCTACGGAGCTGAACAGGCAGGGACCTGATATCGGATCTGATTATCGGTCTATTGCTTTTTTTCGTTCTCCGGAAGAATTGAAAACCATCTCAAAAGTACTGCATCAGCTTGAGCTTAAAGCTCTTTATAATGGAAGTTTTGTGACAGCAATGGAGCCATTTGAAGTGTTTTATCCAGCGGAAATAAATCATCAGGATTACTACGGGAAAAATCCGTGGGATCCTTATATCCGCAGTGTTTCTAAACCAAAAGTGCTGCATGTTCGGGACAATCTGCGTTCTTTTATCAAACCATCTTACCTCAATAATTAATTATATTGACCTTACTGGTTTAAAGCCCTGATAATGTTGTTTTTTTGTCAGATAACTATCAATATTTTGTCATCTAACTGAATAGACAAGGTCTGTGAGATATTCAGTGCTTATATTTTTTATCTTTGTGTCATTCTATTAATTTGTTGTTTCTATGAGAAAAAGTGCAATCATTGGCTTAATTACTATTGCAATTTGTGTAGGTTTTCTGGTGAGCTTAAATGCAGACACCAGTAATTATTCAACCTTTACAGAAGCTGCAAAAGACTCGAGAGAGTTCCACGTAATGGGACATTGGGCTAAAGAAAAAGGTACTTATTATGATGCATTAAAAGATGCCAATCACTTCTCTTTTTACATGAAAGACGAAAAAAATGATATTAAAAAGGTCATTTACAGTGGTACCAAGCCACAGGATTTTGAGCGTTCAGAAAAGCTGGTTTTAATCGGTAAAATGAACAAAGATGTATTCTACGCCTCTAAAATTTTAATGAAATGCCCTTCGAAATACAACAATGACCTTGTAGAGATTAAGCAGGACGGAACGGTTAAAAAATACAAATAATCTTAATGGACATACAATTCACAGGAGAGACACTCCTTCCCGGCAAAGTTGGGCAGTTTTTTATTGTTTTAGCATTTGCTGCATCAGTGCTTTCTACTATTTCCTATTTCTTCGCAACGCGGAATAAAGATTTAGCAGACCGCTCATGGCAACGTTTAGGAAGAATCTCCTTCTTTGTAAACTGGGCCAGTGTAATTGGTATTGGTGTTACTTTGTTTTATCTGATCCTGAACCATTATAACGAATATTACTACGTTTATTCGCATTCATCAAAAGCACTTCCCGTTTATTATATTGTTTCTGCATTCTGGGAAGGCCAGGAAGGCAGTTTCTGGCTTTGGGCATTCTGGCAATCTTTATTAGGAGCCATCCTGATCTGGAAAGCAAAGACCTGGGAAAATGGTGTGCTTACAGTAGTTTCCTTTTCGCAGGTATTTTTAACATCCATGTTATTGGGCGTTCAGATTTTTGGCGAGCGTATCGGGAGTTCTCCATTCATTCTGTTAAGAGAAGCTGTAAATCTAAAAGAAATGGCACCGGTTGTATTTGCCGATCCTGAGAATTTTAAGAATTACCTGAAGTTTATTACTGACGGCAGGGGACTAAATCCACTATTGCAGAATTACTGGATGGTCATTCACCCGCCTACTTTGTTCCTTGGTTTTGCCAGTATGGTGGTACCCTTTGCTTACGTTATTGCTGCGCTATGGCAAAAAAGATATAAAGAGTGGGTTAAACCAGTAATGCCATGGGCTTTATTCGCTGTAATGGTATTGGGCACAGGAATTATCATGGGCTCATTCTGGGCGTATGAAGCTTTAAACTTTGGCGGTTTCTGGGCCTGGGATCCGGTAGAAAATGCATCTCTTATTCCATGGCTTACGTTAATTGGTGCCGTCCATGTCATCATTGCATTTAAAAATACAGGACATGCATTCTTTACCGCAATTGTACTGGTCCTGATCAGTTTTATCCTGGTACTTTATGCTTCGTTTTTAACCCGGAGCGGTATCCTTGGCGAAACCTCTGTGCATGCATTTACGGATCTTGGAATGTTTGGTCACCTGATCCTGTACAACGTTGTATTCCTGGTGATTCCTATCGTGCTGATCGTGCTCAGATGGAAAGAATTACCGATTACCAATAAAGATGAAGAGACCTACTCAAGAGAATTCTGGATGTTTATTGGTGCACTGGTTGTTACCGTAGCCTGTATTCAGGTCATCTTCTCCACATCGGTTCCTGTATTTAATAAAGCTTTCGGAACCAATTTTGCCCCACCAATAGATGCAATAAAATATTATAACCAGTGGCAGGCACCTTTTGCGATACTGATTACCATGATCTCTGGTTTTTCACAGTTTCTGAAATACAAGCGTACTGACCTGCGTAAATTCTACAGCAGCCTGATTGCTACATTAATTGTCTCTGTGATCATTACCGCTGTATTTGTATATGTAACTGATGTCTATAATAACCTGATTTATATTCTGCTTTCTTTCAGCTGTATGTTTGCCATCTTGTCTAATGCAAGGATATTATCGCAGGGATTTGGTGGCAAGAGTAAACTGATAGGTGCTGCGGTAGCTCACATCGGGTTTGCATTGTTACTGGTAGGTGCATTGGTTGCCGCTGCAACAAGTAAGGCTGTTTCTTTAAATGCGACGAACTTCATCCCTGTAAAGGATTTTGAAAAAGTAGAAAAACCGGGAGAGAATATGGTGCTGTATAAAAATGAGCCTAAAAAGATGGGCCGCTTTACAGTCACTTATACCAGCGATACGACTATTGCTCCCAATACTTTTTATAAACTGAACTTCAAGGTAATTGATGAGAAAACCGGGAAGGTAAAAGAAGATTTTGATTTGAATCCGCATGTGCAGACAAACCCTAAAATGGGTCTGATTGCTTCACCCGACACTAAGCATTATCTTACTTACGATATCTATACACATATTACCAGCGCGCCCGAAGCTAAAGAAGCTCATGATATTGAAAGTGAAGCACAGAGTGATGAACAAAACTATAAAAAGCCAAGGATCGTTAATGTAAGCACGGGTGACACCTTACATACCAGTAGCGGGATTATTACGGTAAAGGACCTGAACTTCAAGCCAACAGCCAAAAGCCTTGCTTTAGCGGAAGGTGACCTTGCTGTGGGACTTCCATTGGAAATAGACCTGAATGGTAAGATTTATAAAACTGAGCCGATCTTCCTGGTAAAAGGGAATAACACTTTTGATTTTGCAAGAAACATCAATGATCTTGGCTTAAGAGTAAGGTTTACCAAAATATTACCTGACCAGAAAAAGGTAGAATTACAGGTATTTGAAAAACCTCAGCAATCTAAAGACTGGGTAGTATTCAAATCCATCGAATTTCCTTATATCAACTTATATTGGGTGGGTTTAATCGTAATGGTAATCGGCTTCCTGATCTCTATTTTCAGGAGACAAAAAGAAATCAGATCTGTTTAGATGAAAATAGTTTGTATAGGCTCAGGAAATGTGGCGACACATCTGGCTATCGCTTTTAAAAGGATTGGGGCCGAGCTTGTGCAGGTTTGGAGCAGGGATAGGAGGAGTGCGGAAATATTGGCGGCGCTGACAAAGGCAAAGGCAATTACCGACTGGAAGGAGCTGGATTTAAAGGCTGACTGTTATCTTATTGCGGTTAAAGATGATGCTATCCCTGAAGTAGCAGCACATCTAAAGGATGTGTCTGGCATCGTTATCCATACTTCCGGCGCTACAGACATGAAAGTATTGGCTGGATCACCTGCGGGTTACGGCGTGATTTATCCTTTACAGACTTTTTCCAAAACTAAAGCTGTAGACCTTACACAGGTTCCGCTTTGCATAGAAGCTGATCAGCCTCAAGTCCTGGAAAAAATATCAGCCATTGCCCATTTGATCAGTCCCCTGGTATCTGAGGCGAGTTCGGAACAAAGACGTGTTCTTCATCTTGCCGCAGTCTTTGCCTGCAATTTCAGCAATCACTTGTATGCATTGAGTAGTCAGCTGTTGGAGCAGCATCAGTTGAAATTCGATCTGCTCAAACCGCTGATTCTTGAAACCGCCCAAAAGATTCAGTCTTCATTACCTGCAGATGTGCAAACCGGACCTGCGGTACGTAACGATCAGGAAACACTTAAAAACCATATGGCATTACTGAGCGGTTCGCCAGAGCTTTTGAACATTTATGAAGTATTAAGTGATAGCATTAAAAAAATGCATCTGTAAGCTGATTGCGCTTTCTGTTGTTTATTTTTGACTACCTTATAAATTTTCCGGGCATTAAGATGTGTCCGATTAACTCTTGATAAAATGCTGCTTCAAAAATTAAAATCCATTACAACCTTTATTTTCGACGTTGATGGGGTATTAACCACTGGTGATGTGATTGCATCGGAAACTGGTGAACTACTCAGGACATTTAATATTAAAGATGGTTATGCGCTGCAGCTTGCTGTAAAAAAAGGATATCATGTTTGTATCATATCTGGTGGTCGCGGTCAGGCCATGGAGAAGCGATTTGCTGGTTTAGGAATACCCGATGTCTATTTGGGGGTAGCAGATAAAGGGGCTGTTTTCCAAAATTACCTGGCACAAAACCGTATAGATCCTGAAGCAGTACTGTATATGGGGGATGATATTCCTGATTTGAATGTCATGAAATTAGTAGGCGTTCCTACCTGCCCGGCTGATGCCTCTACTGATATTAAAGCCATTTCTGCTTATATATCTCCATTCAATGGTGGAAAAACTGCTGCCAGGGATGTCATCGAGAAAGTACTGAAGGTTCAGGACCGGTGGTTTGATGAAAATCCTTCTGCGGCCGACTCCGGTAAATAGTTTTTGTTGGTTTAAACCTTATTGTGTTTTTATGCTCTATTTAAAAACAAAACAACAATACGGTTAGCGTAACATTAAAACAAAAACACATGAAAAAATTATTGATTATTTGCGGATTGTTATTCAGTGCAGTAACATTTGCTAATGCACAGGGTGGTAACCGCAATATGGGTACACCAGAAGAAAGAGCAGCTAAAATGACTGCTACATTAACGGAGAAGCTAACATTAACAGCTGACCAGCAAACAAAAGTAAAAGCCATTTTTGTAGATCAGAATACCAAAATGAGCAAAGTGAGAGAAGAAGCCGGAGAAGACAGAAAAGCAATGCGCGAAAAGATGATGGCTTCCATGAAAGATAGCAATGAACAGATCAATGGTTTATTAACTGAGGATCAGAAAAAAGCATTTACAGCTTATCAGGAAGAAAGAAAAGCTGCCATGCAAAAAAGAGGCGGCAGACCAGGCAACCGCCCGGCGCAAAACTAGAAAACAATATTTTTTTTTATAATGGAAGCGGCTTTAGGCCGCTTTTGTTATTTTAGCGTTTTAATTTCTATCATGTATCAGCAGCCATACCCACTTATATTAGCTTCAAAATCTCCGCGTCGTCAGGAATTACTGGCAGCGATGGATCTTGAATTCCAGGTTTTATTGAAAGAAGTAGATGAAAGTTATCCTGAAGGTCTGGAGCCAGCCCAAATTGCAGTTTATATCTCAGAGAAAAAAGCGATGGCCTTTGTGGAAGAACGTATAAACAGCCTGGTGATTACTGCGGATACCATCGTTTCCTATCAAGGTGAAATTTTGGGTAAACCGGCAGATAAAAACCAGGCGCGTGAGATGCTGCAAAAGCTTTCGGGTACCAAACATGAAGTTTATACCGGTGTAAGTTTAGCACATGGCAGTAAAATGGAATCGTTTTTTGACCTGACGGAAGTTTTTTTCAAAACAGTAACTGAAGGTCAGATAGAACATTACATTACGCAGTATAATCCTTATGATAAAGCCGGAGGCTATGGCATCCAGGACTGGATCGGCTTTATAGCCGTCGAAAAGATTATTGGCTCCTATACGAATGTAATGGGGCTGCCTACCGAAAAGCTCTATACAGCGTTGTCAAAATTCTGATCTGCCAGTAAGGTATATAAAACGCCCATCTTCAAATCGTAAGTGGATAAACTCATCGAGTCCAGTCCAATTTCATTGATGATATAGTCAGTCAGGACTGCCGCAATTACAATCATATCTACCCGCAATGGGATCAGATTCGGCATCGCCAGTCTATCTGCATGAGTAGAGGCAATCAGTTTTGCAGAAAGGCTTTTATAGGCAGTTACATCCAGCGAAGCTGAGGATATGGTATCAATAGCTATATCATTCAGTAACATTGCTGTAAAGGTCTCAAATGCACCGGCAGAGCCAATTAATGTCTGAGGTTGGTGCATTGCACAGGCGGCTTTGAGTTCTCCGAGCTGGCTGTTAAGTTGCGCTATAATCCCTTCTTTTTCTTCATTGCTAATCGGATCTGAATGAAACCAGGCCTGCATCAGCCGCGCTGCGCCTATGTTATAGCTTTTTTTCCATAACAATTGTTCCCTGCTACAAATAATAAATTCTGTGCTGCCGCCACCGATATCCATAATAAGTGAGGGCGCTTTAATTACCCCTGTCGCTTTTACCCCGTTAAAAATATAAGCTGCTTCTTCGTCGCCACTGATGATTTCAATTTCTATGCCTGTGTGCATTTTAGCAGAAGAGGCAAAATCCCGACCATTAGCGGCACTTCTCACTGCAGAGGTGGCAATAGCCCTGACCAGTTGCACTTCCTGCTTTTCCAGTTCCACTTTGAAAGCTTTCAAAGTCTGAAGCCCTCTTTCGAAGGCTTCAGGTATAATTATATTTTCGTTAATTCGCCCTTCGCCTAAGCGTACAGGAACATTCGTTTTATAAAGTACCTCTACACCCTTAACAGACAAATCTGCAATAATCAGGTGAAAAGTATTGGTGCCAAGATCAATAACAGCTACTCTCATAGAATAAATATAGCTGTAAAGCTATTAATTTTTATATGTAAACCATTTGATCATTTCCTTCAGGCTTGGTTTTTTACCATACATCAGGATACCTACCCGATAGATTCTTGAAGCCATCCAGACGGTACCAACGAAGCCGAGAATCAACAAGGCAATGGAGAGTGCCAATTGCCATTCGGGCACGCCGTAAGGTAACCTCACCATCATTGCAATAGGGGAGGTGAAAGGAATAATGGATAACCAAAAGGCCATACTGCCATAAGGGTCATTCGTCACTACGCTTAGTGACAGGGAATAGCCAAGTAACAGTGGCATCATCACAGGGAACATGAATTGCTGGGTTTCTGTCTCGCTGTCGACCGCCGAGCCGATTGCTGCGTATAATGCACTATAAAAAAGGTAACCACCAATAAAATAGAACACGAACATACTTACGATCTTAGTCACGTCCAGATTGGCAAGTGCTTTCTGTACGTTAGCAACAGGACCATTGTCTACCGCTTCTCTTATTTTTTTGCTATTGTCTTTTACCTGTGCATTTGCTGATACTTCCTTTTTGTCTTTCTCGGACAAAAACACTTTCACTACCCCGGTAGAGATTGCCGTTGTTAAGATAATCCATAGAATAAACTGCGTCAACCCCACTAATGCGATACCAACAATTTTACCCATCATCAGCTGGAAGGGTTTCACAGAAGAAATCATTACTTCAATAATCCTGCTCGTTTTTTCTTCAATTACGCCACGCATTACCTGTATCCCGTAAAGCATAATAAACATGAACATGAGGATACCGGCTACATAAGCAATAATAGTGCTTGCACCGGCACTTGAATCCTCCTCTTTTCCGCTTTCACCGATCTTTTTGGTATCTATACTCACTGATGATTTTAACTTGTCCAGATCTTTCTGCGCGAGGCCGCTTTCCTTCAGTTTCTGGATCCTGATCAGATCTTCTATTCCATCTGATAACTTATTATTCAGGGTTAGTCCTGCTTGTTTGGTACCTAATATTTGTATACCCTGCGGATTATCCAGTTTAAAATCAGGCAGGTAAAGGATATAATCGAAATCGCTTCCTTTTAAGGAGGCCTTCATTTGGACTAATGACTGATCCACATAAACATAAGTATTGTTTTTTGTTGAAGACAGTCTTTCCGTTAAGGTCTTATTCTCGTTTACTACCGCGATTTTATTCACCGAACCTGAAAGACCCTGAATTGAAAAATAGATGATCAAACCATAAAAACCGGCGACAATTAGTGGTGTGAGTAAAGTCATGATAATGAATGACTTCTTTTTTACGCGGGAAAGGTATTCTCTCTGTATAATGAGTAAGATTTTATTCATGGCTTTAGTTTTTTTGTTTAACCTGATCAATAAATATGTCATTCATGGTGGGAATCACTTCATCTAAACGGTGGATAGCTACTGAGGGGAGCAGGGCTGCCAACAACTGATTTGCATTCTTGTCCGGTCTAAGCTGTACTTTTAAAGTGGTTTTACCTTTTACTTCCTGCTGTTGCAGTACTTCAAAAATATCGGATGCTAATGAAGTATCATATTGGCCTTCGTATTCTACCCGGTACGTATTATTCCGATACTGCTCCTTAATGCCCTCAACCGTTCCATCTAATATTTTCTTAGAGCGATGGATCAACGCAATGTTATCGCACAACTCTTCAACAGATTCCATACGGTGTGTAGAAAAGATAAAAGTTGATCCCTGTTTATTCAGTTCCAGAATTTCATTTTTGATGATGTCTGCATTTACGGGGTCGAAACCAGAGAAAGGTTCGTCCAGAATAATCAGTTCAGGATTATGCAGTATCGTGGCCACAAATTGTACTTTCTGCTGCATACCCTTACTCAGGTCTTCTACTTTTTTGTTCCACCAGCTGCCCATTTCCAGCTTTTCAAACCAGTATTTGACACGCTTCGTCGCCTCTGCCGTACTTAAACCCTTTAGTCTGGCCAGATATAATACCTGCTCACCGATTTCCATCTTTTTGTATAATCCGCGTTCCTCCGGCAAGTAGCCGATTTGTGCGATGTGGTTTGCATTTAAGCGTTCCCCATTGAAAATTACTTCGCCACTGTCCGGCGCCGTAATCTGGGTAATAATTCTGATGAGGGATGTTTTTCCTGCTCCATTTGGTCCCAGAAGACCGAAAATCTTTCCTTTTTCAATCTCCAGACTCACGTCATCAAGCGCACGGTGTGCAGCATATTGCTTCACAATGTTTTTTATGATCAACATAGTTTAGTTTTTAGTTTCGTTTAAGTTAGACTAAAAAACTTTAAAATGTTACAAGATGATTATGCGGCAGATTTGTTAAATAAGTAGCTTGCTTTGATTTCGAAAAACAGCATTTCCTTATTTAAGATTTGGCTTTTAATGAAATTTACGATTAATCAATTCAATATTTTATGCACTACGCTTTTGTGAATACCTGTTTGATTTTATCTATCACGCCCGTTTTTTTATTGCGCTGTTTTTCTGTGCCGATCAGAAATCCGTACGGTTGCAGTTTCGGTACATGATCACAGATAATCTTCACAATGCCAAGTAGCGGGATGGCTAAAATCATACCTGCAATTCCCCAGACCATCTCTCCGAGCACAATCACAAGAATGGTAAAGAGGGGATTGATATTTACCTGTTCACCAACAATCAGCGGTTCCAGTATGTAAGTTTGAATAAACTGTACCAATGCATAAGTAATCAGTACACCGATAATCATTTTAGTATCGCCGCCTTGCGCCACAACAGCCAGCACGGTAATGCTTGTGCCGGTAAGATTGCCGATAAATGGAATAATCTCCAGAATACCGCATAATACCGCAAAGAAAATGGCGCTTTCTACGCCAACAATACTAAAGCCTATACCATACATTACCCAGAGCATAAAAATCATAGCCCCCAGACCACTGAGATAGTTTTGTGCCACCTTTCCAGCCTCATGAACTACATCACCTGCTGTATCTTTCTCATCTCTGGGAACAAGTTTCAGAATGAATTTTTTGATATGGGAACGGTTAGCCAGAAACAAAAACATATAAACCAATACCAATATGGTATTCACCATAATTCCCATTACACCGCCTGCAAAGCTGGCCAGCATGCTTCCTGCGCCACCTCCGGCATCCTGTCCCTGCTGCTTAACAATTTCATCCTGCTGTTTTACGGTTACGCCTACCTGTCCGTGCAACCAGTGCTGCAGATTAGTAAACAAATTGACTACACGTTGTTTCATGCTATCCATATTTTCAGCCAGACCACTGAGCTGCCAGGAGAGCAGAAATACAATCAGCGCTATTGCGGAGATAAAAATGAGCATGCAGAATAATGAAGACAGCCCGCGACCAATGCCTTTGCTTTCAAACCAGTTACAGAGCCGGATAAATAACATGGAAAATACAGCAGCCAGTGCTACCGGAATCATAAATTCGGCTGCGAAGTATAAACCCGCGAAGACTAAAAAGAAAAATAATAAGATATAAACGCTGCGCTGAAGTTTTTCCATATGATAACCACAATAACAGTCCCGCAGGCTTAAAGTTTGAAATTGACAAATAAACAAAAAGGCCATCTTCCATTTTCTATGGAGACGGCCTTTTCTAAAATTAATCAATAGAATTATTCAAAATATTCTTTCATCTTCTCGAAGAAGCTTTTGTCATTTTTACCTGGCTGAGGTTTGAAGTTTGGTGATTCTCTCAGTTTTTCCAGCATGCTGCGTTCTTCGCTGCTTAATGCTTTTGGTGTCCAGATGTTCACATGGATGATCTGGTCTCCACGGTGGTAAGAATTTACTTCAGGAATACCTTTACCTTTTAAGCGTAACAATTTGCCGCTTTGTGTACCGGGTTCAATCTTGATCTTAGCTTTACCATCAATGGTCGGAACTTCAGCACTATAACCTAAAGCAGCATCAATGATACTCAAATGTAAATCGTAAACTACATTATTACCTTCACGTTTCAGAGATTCATGCGGCATTTCTTCAATCAGGATGATCAGATCTCCGGGAATGCCACCATTTGGTGCTGCATTACCTTTGCCGCTCATACTTAACTGCATACCGTCACTTACACCAGCAGGGATGTTAATCGTGATCGTTTCCTCACCGCGAACGGTGCCTTCACCATGACATGAATTACATTTAGAAGTGATTTGTGAGCCAGAGCCATTACAGGTAGGACAAGTAGATGTGGTTTGCATCTGCCCAAGTATCGTATTGGTTACTCTGCGTACAGCACCACTTCCACCACAGGTTTTACATGTGCTGATAGAAGAACTGTCTTTAGCTCCTGAACCATCACAGGTTTTACATACTACCTGTTTGTTTACTTTTATTTTTTTCTCCGCACCATGTGCGATTTCTTCTAAGGTGAGTTTAACCTTAATGCGCAGGTTGGAACCCTTGGATACCCGTCTGCCGCCACCACCACGTGATTGCTGGCCGCCAAAAAAGCTGTCGAAAGGACTTCCGCCACCTCCGCCGCCTCCAAAGATATCGCCAAACTGGCTGAATATATCTTCCATATTCATGCCACCGCCGCCGTATCCGCCGCCACCGCCTGATGCACCACCAACACCAGCATGACCATAATGATCATAACGTTGTTTTTTCTCAGGATTACTTAAAATTTCATAAGCTTCAGCAGCCTCCTTAAATTTATCCTCAGCAGTATGGTCATCCGGATTTTTATCCGGGTGGTATTTAATGGCAAGTTTCCTGTAAGCTTTCTTGATTTCCTCAGCTGAAGAACTCTTGCTTACACCAAGCACATCGTAAAAATCTCTTTTGCTCATAATTAACTACCCACTACAACTTTTGCAAAGCGTATCACTTTATCATTTAAAGTATACCCTTTTTCTAATTCATCGATAACTTTCCCTTTCATCTCTTCATTCGGAGCAGGAACTTTAGTTATTGCCTCATGAAGATCAGTATCAAAAACAGTACTGATACTTTCCATTTCTTTTAATCCTTTCTGAACTAAAATGCTTTTCAGCTTCGAATGTACTAACTGAATACCTTCGCGGATTGCACTGATATCAACAGCATTCTCAGTTGCTTTATTTGCACGGTCAAAATCATCTAATACCGGAAGCATCGAAACGATTACATCTTTACCGGCAGTTTGTAATAACTCTACACGTTCTTTTTGGGTACGACGTTTAAAATTGTCAAACTCTGCAAAAAGACGCAGGTATTTATCATTCAGCGCTGCATTTTCCAGCTTTAACTTCTCTTCTTCGGAGATTTCCACTACAGGCTCAGCTGCACTTTCTTCATTTGCTGTGTTTTCTTCAGCAGTTTGTCCGGTTAACTGCTCTTCAGCTGTGTTTTCCGTTGTCGTATTTTCTGTATCGTTAGGTTTCTTCTTGCTAAACATGGTAAAGTAGAATTTTGGGAGTGGAACTCAAAAGTTTTGCCAATGAAATATATCAGCCATGCTGTCAGTAATGTTTGAACATCACTGTACAGAATGGCTGAAAAGGAATTTTTTGTCAGATTAGTTTATTGTAGCATCCTGATGTACGATGCCGCCTTCGCATTTGATAATTCTTGAAGGTAAGGTGCGGATAATATGATAATCATGGGTAGCCATCAGCACTGCAGTGCCACTCTGACTAATTTGTTTTAATAAAAGTACAATCTCTTCAGAAGTATCAGGATCCAGGTTTCCTGTAGGCTCATCAGCAAGAATAATCTCCGGATTATTCAGCAGAGAACGGGCAATAACCACACGCTGTTGCTCTCCGCCGGAAAGTTCATGCGGCATTTTTCTGATTTTTGAACGCAGGCCTACTTTCTCCAGCACATCTTTAATCCGTTCCTGAATCAGATTCTGATCTTTCCAGCCAGTAGCTTTCAATACAAAATCAAGGTTCTTTTCTACTGTCCGGTCAGACAACAACTGGAAATCCTGGAATACAATGCCCAGTTTTCTGCGTAAATAAGGAACGTCCTTATCGGCCAGCTTTTTCAGATCGAAACCAGCAATCAATCCATCACCGTTGCCGATATGGAGATCACCATAAATGATTTTCAGCAGACTGCTTTTTCCGGATCCGGTCTGGCCAATTAAAAACACAAATTCGCCTTTATCTATACTCAGGTTAACATTTGATAATACCAGGTGTTTTTGTTGAAAAACATCTACATTTTTTAAATTGATAACTGCGTTTCCTGTCATTTCTTAAATATCTAATTTTGCAATTTGACCAAAAGGGAGGTCCTTAACAATATCCATAATATAAGGCAGTTTATCCGCCAGACCTAATTTATCTAGTGATTTATCAGGTCGGTCTACCCTAAAATAAGCCAGTAAAGTGAATTTATCATCCCTTAACTGAACATAATCGGGTATTTTAGCGATGCCTTTTACTTTGATTACATACATTTCGCTCAAAAATAGTGTTTCAGATTGAGAAAATAAGAACAGATAGCATAAAGATCGTATTCGTCATGTGCCTTAAAGCTGATTCAGAAATGCAATCGTATCTACATTATCTGCATAGTCCCATAAACGGGGATGCTGACTATCGCCAAATGCGACTGTTCCGGTGCCCGGTGAAATAGCGGTATGCGTAACCACACACTGGATGTTTTCTTTCCCCGCTGAAAGCTCAGCACTCAGGTCATTCAAATCACTATAATACTCAAAGTATACTACTGAAAGCGGCGATGATAGTCCTTTGTCTTCTTTTAATAGCAGGAATCCATTATCAAAATGCTGAATCAGGTTGACCAGGTAAATTGACTTGTTATAGTCGTAATTATTATTGTATTTAAAATGGTTGTTGACAGGATGGAACTGCTCTAGAGGCTTAAAGAATTTTTCGATTTCATAACCTTCGGGAAGATAAATTTTGGATACATTTCTGCATCCCAGTCCAAAATAATCGAATATATCATGTCCCAGTAGCCTGATTTCCGCTTCGGTTTCTTTGCCATCCAGAACAGCCACACTGTTTCTGTTCTTTCTGATAATGTTAGGGCCCTTACCAAAATAATAATCAAAATATCTGGAGGTATTGTTACTGCCCGTAGCTATGATCGCATCAAAGTCCTTCAATCGTTCAATGTAAACGATACGGTCGGTCAGCAGTGGCTCATAGGATGTAAGTTCTTTCAGTAAAGCTGGTAAAAGCTGATCATCCGATGAAGATAATTTGATCAGCGCCGTGTTGCCGGTCGCAAGGACCGAAATTACATCATGAAAACCTACCAACGGAATATTTCCGGCTAATATTAATCCTATTTTTTTTGGTGCATCTGCAACAATAATATCCTCAAACCATTTTTCTAACGCAGGCTGATTTAACATTCCTTTTAACGCAGATAAAGCTTTTTTGACTTCCTCCAGGGTAAACCAGGCATTGTGGTTTGGGGCTGATTCAATTATATTGGTAAATTCAGGGCTGGGCTGATCCAGAAATTCACTTAGTTTACGGAATGCAATAATTAATTTTTCAGCAGTAAGGATTGGCATATTCAAGGCAATTTTAAAGTATAAATGTTATATTTGCAGCAGCAAAGGTAACTTTAGCAATAGATTTATACGAAGACATGGCTATTAAAATAACAGACGAATGTATTAACTGCGGAGCATGTGAGCCTGAATGCCCTAATAATGCTATTTATGACGCAGGCACAGCCTGGAGATTTTCTGATGGTACTAACCTAAATGGTATTATCGACTTTGGTGATCAGGAGGTTGATGCGGGTGCTGCACAGGAAGCAGGATCAGATGAAGTATATTATATCGTTTCTGATAAATGTACGGAATGTAAAGGTTTTCACGACGAACCTCAATGTGCTGCGGTTTGTCCGGTAGATTGTTGTGTGGATGATGAAGATATCCGTGAAACGGAAGAAGAACTATTGAAGAAAAAAGCCTGGTTACACCAGGAAGGCTAGTCCTTAATCATATGATAACAAAAAAGGACGCAACTAGCGTCCTTTTTTGTTATCTGAGTTTTTATATATCTGCTTTATTGGGAATGATCAATACCGGGCAGGCCGATTTTCTGGCTACATGCTCTGCTACGCTGCCCATTAAAAAATGATACAGGCCTGTGCGTCCGTAAGTACCGATGACAATAAGGTCGGAACCCCATTCATCTGACTGTTTAATAATTCCATGGGCTGCACTGTCAATCACACTCAGGTATGTTGTTGCAACACCCTGACCGTAAGTGGTCTCTATTTCTTTTAATAAAAGGTGGCTGTTTTCTTCACTATTGTCATAAGTTTCCAGAAAGACCGGTGCCAGTGTAAGGTCCTGGTTCATGGTTGCCGGAACAGGCTCTATAATGTTGACAAGGGCAACTTCTGCACCAAATGTCTTAGCCAGTTCATAGCCGGTCTTCGCTGCTTTTTCCGAGCAGGTACTGTTGTCGACCGCTATTAAAATTTTCCTGAGATTCATAACCAACGAAATTAAGTTTGATAGGTTTATAACAGTTTTCGCTATCAAAATGTTTCAGTATGTATGATGGAGACGTATAGGTCTGCCTGGGGAGGAGTGCTGATAAGTTCATGCTCCATGCATCGTAATTCCATGCTGAGTCCATGCTTTTGTATACATCTTCTGATTGGATTCACCATATAGCTATCAGGCAATAATCATGAAGCTATGATAACGACTCCCGGAGCCAACCTCTGTTGCTCTCAGATCTTTCAGTTTAAAAATTAAACTATAAATAGCCAATTTACAGAACAGGATGTTTATTTTTATAGACGAATATTTACTTATGGAACAAAAATTCGCGATTTGCCGGGTAGCAATTGCTCCTCTGAGAGCGGCTGCATCGGATAAAGCAGAAATAACTACACAATTGCTCTTTGGCGACACTGTAGAAATACTGGAACGGTCCGAACCCTGGTACCGCATCCGCAACCATTATGACGCTTATGAAGGCTGGCTGGATTTTAAACAGCTGAGTGGAATTACAGCGGAGGAATATAACAACTACAGCAATACAGCATATTTGGTGCCTGCAGGGATTAATAACAGCCTGACGGCTCCCGACGGAAGTCATTATTACCTTGCTGCGTCGAGCAGCTTACCTGGTTATGCAAACGGGTACTGCAGTATTGGTAACACAGCATACAAGCTAGGTTTTGAAGCACAGGCAACTCCCGAACCCTTTTCGGAAATCAGGAAGCTGGCGCTTTTTTTTCTCAATGCACCATATCTCTGGGGCGGACGTACATTGTTTGGGGTCGACTGCTCGGGATTTGTTCAGGCTGTATTTAAGCTTTTAGGCATTGCGTTGAAACGTGATGCTTCGCAGCAGGCAGAGCAAGGTGAGGTGGTCAACTTCTTACCAGAAGTGCGTGAAGGAGATGTCGCTTTTTTCGATAATGCAGAAGGCCGGATTATTCATGTGGGAATTATGCTCAGCAACAATGAAATTATACATGCCTCTGGCAGGGTCAGGATTGATCCTATGGATGATCAGGGCATCTATAACCATGAACTTGGACGCTATTCACATCAGCTCAGGATTATTAAAAGATTTATCTGACCCCTATTTTCTTAAGCCTGTCCGCAATCCAAATTCCATGAAGAAATTACTATCCATTATCTTACTCCTGATGGCGGTGTCGCAGGCTTTCGCTCAGAAGAAACTGACCAATAGCAGGCAGTCTGGTTATTATACCTATATCTATAAACTGAACGATAGTGAATCGCGCGCCATCGCCTTAAAAGCCAATGCAGCTATTGATGATACTTTTTTGCACACAGTAGTAGATTCCTTTTATTATGATGCTAAAGCCGTTTACAAAGAAAAATTGCCCTTTGGCAACTATTTATTTGTTACACCCGTAAAGAACCAGTTCATTTACAACCTTAAAACGGTCAGCAACTTGCAGCTGAATTTCATCAATGATCTGAAATATGTGCAGTTTAGCTTGACAGATCTGGCGGGCAAAGCGGTAACTGATGCCGGTGTGAAGATTGGTAAGCGGAAAAAGGTGAAATATGATCCTGAAGCACAATTATACCTGACAAAAAAAGTTCCTAAAGAAAAGTTTATAACGGTAAGTTATCAGGGGATAATTACCTATTTTAATTTCGACAAAATCAGCGTTTATCCTTATTACAGAAACAAAAAGGAACAAGGACGTTATGCTGCGCCGGTAGAGCAGGATCCGGACTATAAAGGTTACCTGGTATTTAATAAGCCGAAATATAAACCCCTGGATACAGTAAAGTTTAAGGCATATGTGGTGGATCGTAAAGGGAAAGAGCTGAAGAATGCTAAACGTTTAAGGGTGCAGCTGCGGGAAGCGGGTGACGAAGAGGGTAAAGTTGTGGGGTATGTCAATGCATACCGAAAAGGTGCATATAGTTTCGACTTTGTACTCGCCGATAGTCTTGATCTGGACCTGGACTACGATTATGTGGTGGCGCTCCAGGAACAAAATAAAACAGTCTGGAAAGACGTCTTCACTGGTCGTTTCCGTTATGAAGACTATGAACTTAAGGCCATAAATTTTGCTGTACGTACAGATCAGGAGGAATATCATCCCGGTACTCCGGTTACCGCTTATCTGTCTGCCAGAGATGAAAATGATCTCGCTGTCCCAGATGGCAGGGTAGAGGTAAAAGCCTATGCAAACAGGGTCAGCAAATACAGGAGTGATTATGTGTTTGTGCCGGATTCTTTATGGGAAACAAAAATCAACCTGGATCCTGTAGGAGAAACGAAGCTGGTCTTGCCGGACAGTATTTTCCCGAAGGCAGATCTGGATTTTTATTTAAGGTTTACATTCCTGAATAGTAACAATGAGCGTCAGGAAGCCAGTAAGTACCTGAGTTATAAGTTCAGAACTTTGAAAATTCAGGCGACTCTTCAGCATGATAGTCTGAAACTGGATTACCTGGTCAATGGGCAATCTACAGTGCAGAGTGCAAAATTGATTTCTTTCGTGGAAAGCGATGTAAAGAAGGATTCAATGCAGGTAAACCTTCCCCTGCTGATCAGACTCGATCCCCGCATCCCGCAATACCGGATAGAAACGAAAGATGGTTTTAAAACAGCTATCGCTTTAGCTAATCTCAGTCCAACGCTTAATATTGCCGCAAATCAAACTAAGGATTCACTGCAGGTCAGGGTTGATAATCCACAGAAAATTCCTTTTTGGTATACCTTTTTTTCCGGAGATAAAATTTTGCTGAAAGGCCATACGCTGAAGCTGGATACGGTGATCAAACATTCAGGTCATCAAATTGCTCCTATCAGAATCAATTACCTGTGGGGCGGACAAGTGAAGGAGCAGGAAATCAGTGCTGTTTTTAATGAAGGACAATTGAATCTGGAATTCACGCCACCAGATATGGTTTACCCGGGACAGCAGTTAACAATGAAAGTTAAAGTAACTGATGCCGCTAGCAAAGCAATTCCTTATACAGATGTCACGGCTTTTGCTTATACCTCTAAATTTAATAATGCTGGTTATGTCGATCTGCCCGATTTTGGTCCTGTTTACAAAGTAAGGAAACAAAACCCTGCACTGCAAAAGGTCAATTTGATTACCGATGGAAACATGGTAATCAACTGGCAGTTATGGGGTAGAAAATTAGGCCTGGATAGCATTAGTTATTATCAGTTCACACACCCTAAAGAATTTTATTATACCGAAGAACCACTCAAAGATACGTTAGCACAGGTATCGCCATTTGTGGTATTAGCAGGCGCGGTAGTTCCTGTTCATGTAGTTTATATCGATGAGATACCGGTATTTTTCAGCAAGACAGATCAGTTGCAGCATTATTCCTTTGAAGTTACTCCGGGGGAACACCAGATCAGGCTCCGTACAGCGAATCATATGGTTACTTTGCCCCCGTATAATTTTACAAGAGGGACAAAATCAATTCTGAGTTTAGCAGCTGATGTGAAAAATACAAAAGGGCAGGTGGAATCCGCGTTACCGGAATTGTCAACTTATGAAGCAGACTTGCTGATGAAATACCTGGTCAATGTCCAGGATAATTTTAATGAGGAGAAAACGATTATAGAGGCCGGAACCGCAAGTTATTTACTGAACCCACCACCATTGGAATATGGTAACAGAAACAGGCTGATTGGACCAATTGCTGAAAATTATCTGAAATTCATATCTGGTAATATTTCGCAGCCATTTATTAAAGAACCTGGTTACACTTATACTTTCGTCAAAGGATTGATCAGACAAAAATCTTATTCTTCCAAATTTGGTTTTGACCCCTCACTTGCTGTTGATGTAAGAAATCAAAGCGATGATTATACGCGGCAGGTAGTGAAAAAAAATGAAATAGATAGTGTTTGGGAAAATTACCTGAATCTGAGAAGTGCTACCACCAATCTGTTTAATAGCTATGAAAGTAACGGTGGATCTGCCGGCGAGTTAACTATAGAACTGGATACGATATACTTCAAAAAGACTTATGGTGTGAAAAATATCCTGATCTATAAAAGTAATCAACCCGAATATGGAAAGATCTACCCTGGCAGATCAGCATCTTTTTCTTATCTCGCTGCAGGTACTTACCGCGTAATGTATCTGTTTATGGATAATAGCTATTTCATTGAAAAAAATGTGCTGGTAAAACCAAATGGTAAGAATTACTTTAAATGGAGCGGACAGCCTATTTTGCCGGCAGATTCGCTGAGTATACAAATTGACCGTTTGATTAAATCTGCTAAACAGTATACCACTGTCAGCAATGAAGAGATAGAAATTAAGATTTCAGAACTATTTAATGCAAAATACTTTAGTCAGTCATTACTGACACAGAAAATCAAAGGTATAGTGCATGATGAAAATAAGAAACCTTTAGGTGGTGTTACCGTGAAGGTAAAGGGTCTGCAAGCGCCTGTGATAACCAATGTTAATGGAGCATTTGAAATCTATGCCGCTAAAAAAGGAACTGTTACGTTTAGCCTTCCTGGTTATATATTTAAAGAAGTACAGGCCGACTCAACGGATGTGGGGATAATCGTCTTAGGAAAAGCTGCTGATTTGTTATATGATAACGCGAATGTTATAGGTCTTGATAGAGCGAATCCGTCATTAAGCGAGACGGTAGTTAGCAAAATGTCCGCCTCCGCTGCGGGGATTCGGATCAGAGGTGTCAGTTCAGCTCCTGCTGCGTTAAAACCAATTGTGATTGTAGATGGCGTTCCCTTTGATGGTGATGTCAGTCAGCTCAATCCCGCAGATATTGATAAGATGGATGTGCTTAAAGGTGAACAGGCAACAGCTTTGTATGGCAGCAGGGGAGCATCAGGCGTAATTATCATCAAAACAAAAAAAGGGAATGTCGCGACTAACGCTGCTGGCGAATTGGTTGCTCAGCAGCAGACGATGAGAACCAATTTCTCTGATTATGCTTTCTGGCAGCCACAATTACTAACCAACGATGAGGGGATTGCCAGCTGGAAGGTGAAGTTTCCGGATGATATTACCAGCTGGAAAACGACTGTCATTGCGATGAATGGCCATAAACAGGCGGGACAGATGCAAACTATTATCAAATCTTTTAAGTCATTAAGTGCCAATTTCGTTTCTCCGCAATTTGCTTTAGAAGGAGATCGTATCAATGTGATCGGTAAGCTCATGAACTATACGCCGCTACAAGAAAGTGTAACGCGAAAATTCAGCTATAACGGGCAGGAACTCCTTAATAATTCAGTTGACGTAAAGAATGCCCGGATAGATACAATTCCCGTGGTGGCAACTGGAAAAGATAGCTTGTCATTCAAATATACGCTGGAACAGCAGAATGGGTATTTTGATGGTGAATTGAGAAAAATTCCGGTACTCAGGACTGGTGTCACAGAAACGAAGGGTTATTTTGATGTTTTGGCACAAGACACGACCTTGAATTATACATTTCCATCCTCATCCGGCAAAATCACTTTAAGAGCCGAAACATCTGTATTCCCTGCATTGCTGGATGAAATGGATAAGCTCCGCAATTATGAATACTTATGTAATGAGCAGCTGGCTTCGAAGTTGAAAGCACTTTTACTGGAAAAAAAGGTGAGGATTTATCTGACTACGCCTTTCAGACATGAAAAGGATATCAGTGAAATCATTAAAAAACTGCAGCTCAATAAAAGCCCTAAAAATACCTGGGGATGGTGGAAGGATAATCCGGAACAGCTATGGATCAGTCTGCATGTCACGGAAGCGCTGTTAGCGGCAGAGAAAGATGGATATAAGGTTAACCTGGATAAGGAGCTATTGTATAGTTATCTGGTGGGAGAGCTTGCAGGACAAACGATGGAAGACCGTATCTTATGTGTAAAGCTGATCAGGATGCTGAACCCTAAATTTTTTATCAAAGATTGGGTAAATTCTATTACTGCTGTTCAGGATAATCCAAAAAATAAGGTGGCACCGTCATTGTATCAAAAAATGCAATTATTGCAGCTGAAGCAATTTGCCGGCTTGCCTGTAGATATCAAAGCGCTGATGAACCTGCGTAAAAGTACCATGTTCGGAAATATCTACTGGGGTGAGGAAAGTTATCATTTCTGGAACAACAGCATTCAGCATACGCTGCTGGCCTATCAGATTTTGAAACAGGACGGTGGTCATACCAGGGAGCTGGATCTGATCAGACGCTATTTTCTGGAGCAGCGTAAAGACGGGCAATGGAGAAATACATATGAATCATCACTGATCCTGGAAACAATTCTGCCCGATCTGATGATGGGTGGCAAAACAGCAGTACCTGCTTCCCTGGTCATCAATAAAACGGAAACGGTAAAGGATTTCCCATATAGCAAAGTGATGGAGGTATCAGGACCGGTTGCTGTCAGCAAAAAAGGAAGTCTGCCAGTTTACTTCACCGCTTTCCAGCAGTTTACCAATCCAAAGCCGGAAAAGGTAAATAAAGATTTTAAGGTGAAGACCTCTTTCTTACAGCAGGGTAAAGAGGTGACTTCGTTAAAGGCAGGTACCAGAACAATTCTAAAAATTGAAGTTGAGCTGCGTGCAGACGCAGACTATGTCATGATTGAAGTGCCCATTCCGGCAGGATGTTCTTATGACAACAAACCGCAGCCTTATTGGGGAGTGGAAACGCACAGAGAATACTTCAAACACAAAACCGCCATTTTCTGTACGCAACTGAAGCAGGGAAAACATATCTTCAACGTTGAGCTGATGCCAAGGTATTCAGGGGACTATATACTGAACCCTGCAAAAGCGGAGATGATGTATTTTCCTGTATTTTACGGCAGAGAGGGAATGAAAAGAATGGGGATAAACTAATTTATTCCCATTCCCATAAGATCACCAGTTTATCGTCTCCGGTAGTGAGCAGGTATCTCCCGTCAGAGCTCCAGACCAGTTTATTGATAGAATGGGTATGTCCGTGGGTATTCTTTTCTATACTGAGTATTTTATACAGCTTCAGGTCATCACTGCCCCAGAGTTTGATGCTCTTATCCTGACTTGCAGTCGCGAAATAGGGCAGGGTAGGATGAAACGCAATCCCATAAATACTGAACAGATGTGCAGTAATGGATTGTTGTAAATGATAATCCGGGAGCGACCAAAAATTTAACTGTGCATCTCTGCCACCGGAAATCAGGTATTTCCCGTTGGGCGCATAAGCTACTGCAGTTACCGGTAAAGTATGTTTTTCGAGTTCATGCTGTAAAGCATAATCATTCAGATCGTAGATCCTTACCAGACCGTCTTTACAGCCAAAAGCAGCCTGCTGGCCAGTCGGGCTGATGGCGATTGACCTTACAGTATCATTTGATACATGAATACGGTATAAGAGCGAAAAATCGTCGAGCGACCAGATACCTACAGTACCATCTTCACTGGCTGTCAGGAATTCTTTTTTTCCAGGGATGGTAACAATGTCAAAAACAGGCTTTTCATGTGCCTGAAACAGTGCGGTTACAGACTGTTTGTTCAGATCGAATATACTCACCTCGCCGCTGCGCAGACCGGTAAACAACAGGTCGTTGTAATAATGCAGGCTATATACCGAAGTTTTAACCGGCATCAGTACTTTAAGGAAGGTCATTGTTTCCAACGACCATTCCACTATACCTTTGTCGTTCCCTCCGGTAAAAAATATACCAGGTTTTCCGGAATTTGCGAGGGCATAAACCGGGTTCTGGTGACCGCTCAAGGATTTTAAATGTTTCAGCATAGCTGTTGATTACTTATGTCTGCCTTCAAGGTTGATACCTATATCAGCCAGTGTTTTACCCTTTTCTCTCAGTAATACCAAAAGATGGAATATCAGATCAGAACTCTCGTTCACAAAATCAACATCAGTTTCATTTAATGCGGCAATTACTGTCTCTACACCTTCTTCGCCAACTTTCTGTGCTATTTTGTTCAGTCCTTTCTGACGCAGTTTGTTAACATAGGATTCCTCTGAGGGGTGATCGTATCTGTCGCCAATAATCTTTTCCAGTTCAAATATGAAGTTCTGGTTAAAGTTTGTTTTAAAACAGCTTCTGCTGCCGGTATGGCAAGTCGGGCCAACGGGTGTGGCTTTGATCAGTATCGTATCGTTATCACAGTCAATATGCGTTTCTTTCACATATAAAAAGTTACCGCTCTCTTCTCCTTTAGTCCATAATCTGCTTTTGGAACGTGAGTAAAAGGTTACTTTTCCTTCCTGCTGTGTTTTAGTCCAGGCCTCCTGGTTCATATAACCCAGCATTAACACTTCCAATGTCTGTACATCCTGGATAATTACAGGAACCAGTCCATCGGTTTTCTCAAAATCTATATTCATAACCTTACTGGTATGTTGTGTTTTTTTAATTCGTTTTTAAGGTGGGGGATAGGGATCTCACCGAAGTGAAAAACTGAGGCAGCGAGAGCCGCGTCAACACCTGTTGTGGTAAAAACTTCCGTGAAATGTGCTGTTTTTCCGGCTCCTCCCGAAGCAATGACAGGGATGTTGATCATCGAGCTGATGCTGTTCAGCAATTTACAGTCAAAGCCCTGTTTCGTGCCGTCATGGTCCATGGAAGTCAGCAGAATTTCTCCTGCACCCAAATCCTCCGCTCTTTTGATCCAGTCTTCTGTCTGAATTTCCGTAATCAGTCGGCCGCCATTCAGGTGCACCATATTTCGGCCCGCTACCAGTTTGGTATCTACGGCAACTACCACAAATTGTACACCGAAAACTTTAGCCAGGTCGGCAATCAGCTGCGGATTTTTAACGGCTGCGGAATTGATGCTGATCTTATCTGCACCGGCATTTAACAATGCTTCAGCATCAGCAATTTCAGTGATGCCGCCACCGATGGTGAAAGGAATATTCAGTTGTCTGGCCACAGATTTCACCATCTCAATCATCGTTTTGCGACGTTCATGAGTAGCGGTAATATCTAAAAAAACCAGTTCGTCGGCTCCTTGCTGAGCATATTGCCAGGCCAGTTCCACAGGATCACCTGCATCTTTTAAATCCACGAAGTTGACACCCTTTACTGTCCGGCCGTCTTTCACGTCCAGACAGGGAATAATGCGTTTGCTTAACATGAATTAGAGTGTGCTCAGCGCTTTAAGATTCCATTCTTTGATCTCTTCAATCGTAATGCGGTTTTCATAGATCGCTTTACCTACTACTACAGATCTGACGTCAAGTTTAGACAGCTCAACAATGTCTTCCATAGAACTCACTCCACCAGAAGCAATCAGCTTGATAAATGGAGAATGTTCCAATAGTTTTTTATAGAGGTCAATAGCAGCACCACCTAATTTACCATCTTTGTTGATATCCGTACACAGGAACCTGAAAAAGCCCAGTTGCAGACATTTATCCACATAATCCATGAGTTTAATCGGTGAGCTTTCCATCCATCCTGAATACTTGATGACTTCATCCAGCACATCAATAGCAACCACTATACGGTTTGCATAATCATATTTCTTACCAACTTCTTTGCTTAAGTCTGAGAGGAAATCCGGATTGGTAATCGCCTGGGTGCCTACAATCACACGGTGAATACCAGCATCCAGCAGATTGGTTACCTGCTCAATTGTACGTATACCACCGCCGTATTGCACACGCATATCTGTTCTCTTGATGATATCAAATAACTCGGCCTGGTTACTAAAATCACCTTTTGCGCCGTTGAGGTCGATAATATGTATAAATTCTGTACCGTTAGACCGATAAGTTTCGATCATTTCAGCGATTGAAACTTCGTATACTGTTTTCTGGCTGTAGTCGCCCTCTCTGAGGCGGACTACCTTACCATCTAAAATATCAATAGCAGGTATAATGTACATTATCTTATTTTAAGTTTGAAAAATTCATTAATAAACGTTCTCCGGCGGCTCCCGACTTTTCAGGGTGGAACTGCACGCCGTAAAAATTATCTTTTTGTATGGCTGCAGAATATTGTAAACCATAGTCGACAGTCGCAATGTCAAAAATAGCGTTATATTCAATAAAGTACGAATGCACAAAGTAAAATTGTGTCTGATTTTCAACACCTTCGAATAGTGAATTGTTTTTCAGCGCAATATTATTCCAGCCCATATGAGGAATTTTGATGTTCAGCGCTTTATCAAACAACTTTGTCTGCAGGGGAAAGATATCCATCATCCTGGCATCTCCCTCCTCAGAATGGGCAGTAAGTAACTGCATGCCCACACAGATACCCAGTACAGGCTTCTTTAAGGCCTTTATGGTATCCACCAAACCTGTTTGCTGTAATTTCTCCATCGCTGCCCCGGCATGTCCCACACCCGGGATGATAATATGTGAATACTGGTCAAATTCTTCGGCAGCGTTAATCATCCCGTAAGTGATGCCTATGCGTGACAGGGCGGATGTTAAGGAGAATATATTCCCTGCGCCGTAATTTACAATTCCTACCATGGCTATAATAAACCTTTAGTACTTGGTAAAACTAATTTTTCTGCATCTCTTTTGATGGCCATCTTGATGGCTTTAGCGAAAGCTTTAAAGATAGACTCAATTTTATGGTGCTCATTTTCCCCTTCAGCCTTGATGTTCAGGTTGCACTTTGCAGCATCGCTGAAAGATTTAAAAAAGTGGAAGAACATTTCGGTAGGCACGTCACCCACTCTTTCCCGCTTAAATTCAGCATCCCAAACGATCCAGCTGCGTCCTCCAAAGTCGATTGCCGCCTGTGCTAAACAATCATCCATCGGTAAACAGAAACCATAACGTTCCAGTCCCAATTTATTGCCTATAGCCTTTGCGAAAGCTTCACCCAGCGCAATCCCGGTGTCTTCCACTGTATGGTGTTCATCAATATGAAGGTCGCCTTTAGCAATAACCTTAAGATCAATCCCGCCATGACGGGCAATCTGATCCAGCATATGGTTAAAGAAGTTCAGTCCGGTTTCGATTTCACCTTTCCCGGTTCCGTCAAGGTCGATCGTAATTTCTATATCCGTTTCATTGGTCTTTCTGATGTGGTGAAACTGTCTGCTGCCTGCTTTCAGGAAAGTATAAATATCCACCCAGTGCTGCGTTTGCAAAGCAATATAATCTGTCAGTGTTTCTGCTTTTTCCATTAACTCATTTGCACCCAGCAGATCGTTGTTGCGTAACCAGATCGCTTTTGCACCCAGGTTTTTGGCCAGGATTACATCGTTTAGCCGGTCGCCGATCACAAAAGAATTGGCCAGGTCATATTCGCCAGTCAGAAAATGCTGTAACAGACCTGTGTTTGGTTTACGCGTAATCGCATTTTCATGCGCAAAAGTTTTATCTATAATCACTTCACTGAACACTACACCCTCTCCCGCAAAGGTGTCCATGATGAAGTTGTGTACCGGCCAGAAATTGGGTTCCGGATGTGAATCTGTACCCAGTCCGTCCTGATTGGTCACCATCACCAGGTCGAAATCCAGTTCTGCAGCAATCTTAGCCATGTAGTACAGTGATTTCGGGTAAAATTTAAGCTTGGCAAATGAATCAATCTGTTCATCTTCCGGCTCTATATTCAGGGTGCCGTCGCGGTCAATAAAAAGTATCTTCTTCATTAGTTTTTTAACGATTTTAATGCGGTTAATAGTATGTCGTTTTCTTGTGGGGTACCTACCGTAATACGCAGACAGCCTTCACATAAGGTCACTTTTGAGCGGTCGCGGATAATGATTCCCTGATCTACCAGTGCATTATAGGTAAAGCTGGCATCATCTACTTCAGCAAGGATAAAGTTTGCGTCAGAAGGATACACTTTTTTCACCATTGGCAGTGCCGCAAGATCAGCACTGAGTTGTTCGCGACCAGCAACGGTCAGTTTTATCCATTCGTTTACCTGAGCAATATTTTTCAGTGCTTCCAATGCCAGGTCTTGTGTAGACTGGCTGATGTTATAAGGCGCTTTTACCTTATTCATAATATCAATCACTACGGTAGAAGCGAAAGCCATACCCAGACGCAATCCTGCCAGTCCCCATGCTTTAGAAAAAGTCTGCAGAATGACCAGGTGAGGATATTCTGTCAGTTCCTGTATAAATGTACGCTGTCTGGAGAAGTTGATATAAGCTTCATCAATCACTACCAGCCCTTTAAAATTCGCCAATATGGTTTCTATATCCGTACGGATAATAGAGTTCCCTGTCGGATTGTTTGGTGAGCAGATAAAAATCAGTTTGGTATTTTCATCAATCGCCTCAGCAATGCCTTCCAGATCCAGTTGAAAACCAGGCAGGAGGTCTACTTTGCGCACTTCCACATCATTGATATTTGCAGATACTTCATACATGCCGTAGGTAGGAGGCAAGATGATCACATTGTCTTTGCCGGGATTACAAAAAGCCCTGAACAACAAATCGATTGCCTCATCGCTGCCATTGCCTAAAAACGTATGTTCAATAGGTACGCCTTTAATTTTGCTGATTGCATCCTTCACATCCAGCTGAAGCGGATCAGGGTAGCGGTTAAAGTTTTCCGGCAGGGGAGAGCCAAAGCTGTTTTCATTGGCATCTAAATATACACTTGCCTGTCCTTTATATTCATCCCTCGCTGTAGAGTAAGGGCGTAAGTTTTTGATATTCTCGCGTTGTAAATTCTTAATATCCATCTGTTGAGTTTAAACGAATAGTGATTGCATTTTTGTGTGCCTGCAGACCTTCTGCAGCAGCCAGTATTTCTACTGTTGGGCCTATTGCCGTTAAGCCCGCCGGACTAATGTGCTGAAAAGTGATTTTTTTGATAAAGGAATCTATTGACACGCCAGAATATGCCTTGGCAAAACCGCTGGTAGGCAGCGTGTGGTTGGTTCCTGATGCGTAGTCGCCCGCACTTTCTGGTGTCAGATTTCCTAAAAATACCGAGCCTGCATTGATGATCAGCGGTATCAGCTCTTCAAATGAAGCTGTTGCCAGAATCAAATGTTCTGGTGCATAGATATTGCTGAAATCCATTGCCTGTTCCAGGTTTTCTGTCAGTACCGCATAAGAATTGGCAATTGCTTTTTCCGCTACATCCTTTCTCGGTAAGTCCTTCAGCTGAATGCCAATTTGTAAAAGAGTCTGATCAATCATCTCCTGAGTAGCAGATACCAATATGGCCTGACTATCTGCACCATGTTCAGCCTGCGCAAGCAGGTCGGCCGCCACAAATGCCGGATTAGCCGTTTCATCAGCAATCACAAGTACTTCTGAAGGGCCTGCAGGCATATCAATGGCAGTCATTCCCGAAGCGAGTACCAATTGTTTGGCCTGGGTTACATAACGGTTCCCCGGTCCGAAGATTTTATATACTTTAGGTACGGTCGCTGTTCCAAAAGCCATTGCTGCAATGGCCTGTGCGCCACCGGTCATATAGATTTTCTCAATACCCAGTAAAACAGCACAGTAAGCAAGGTAACAGTTGGTTTTACCATCCTTCTGCGGAGGAGAACAGACTACAATTTCTTTGCATCCTGCCAGTACAGCCGGGATACCCAGCATTAGAAACGTACTCGGCAATACTGCTGATCCGCCGGGAATATATAAACCCACTTTTTCTATTGCCCTTGCCTCCCGCCAGCAGGAAACACCCGGCATGGTCTCTATTTTCTGTTCTTTAACCAGCTGTGCCGCGTGAAAAGTCCTGATATTTGCGTAAGCAGTATCAATCGCCTGTTTCGCTTCAGCAGGTATAGTAGCAGCAATTGCAGCTATTTCTGATTTTTCAATAAAAAGCTGGCTCAACGCTACGTTATCAAATGCTGCTGCATAGTCAAATAACGCAGCATCACCTTTTGCTTTTACCGTATTAATAATGTCCTTTACACGGTCAGCAATTGTATCATCGTCCGATAATTGTCTTGTACAAAGTTCTTCAATACGCTGTTCAGACAGATCGGTATAATTATAGGTTTCCATTAGTCAGTAATTGTTTTAATCGGTAATGCAGCTATCATGATCTTTTGCTGTAGATCAGCGGTATGATCTGACGGTTTCAAAAAAATAATATTAAGCGATAATCTTTTCAATTGGCATCACCACAATTCCTTCTGCACCTGCAGCTTTAAGGCTATTGATTTTTTCCCAGAAGTCCTGCTCAGCAATAACAGAGTGAACAGCCACCCAATCCGGTTCAAAAAGTGGTACAATTGTCGGGCTCTTTACGCCGGGTAATAAACTCACCACTTTTTCAAGATTTGATTTTGCCACATTCAATACCACGTATTTTGTTTCTTTAGCCCGCAGAACCGAACGGATCCTTTGCAGTAATTCCTGTACGTCTTCATTCAGTTCAATACCTTTATTGCCAATTAATACTGCTTCAGATTTCATCACCTCAGCAAATGGCTTTAATCCGTTGCTTTTTAGTGTGCCGCCTGTAGAAACAATATCGCAGATTG
This sequence comes from Pedobacter sp. MR2016-24, assembly GCF_026239655.1. Lineage (GTDB taxonomy): Bacteria > Bacteroidota > Bacteroidia > Sphingobacteriales > Sphingobacteriaceae > Pedobacter. The sequence continues at coordinate 109,383 of NZ_JAPIVO010000004.1, forward strand.
CGTCACTTAATCCTAAACCAGGACCAATTTCTACCGATCCTGAGATGGTGCGCACTACGGCATTTACATTATTTTCTTTAAGGTACTTTTCAAGGATAACAGGGTAGGAGGTTGCGATCGCTTTACCTTCAAGTCCGGCGATATCGGTAATCTCGCTTTCGTTTGGAATAGCAATTTTTAGCGTGCATTTACCAAAACCCAGTTTTTGCAGGTAATTCACTTCAGCGTTCACCTCAGTGATTACATTTTCACCAACGATACCTAAATCTGCAATACCATCCTGCACATATTCAGGAATATCGTCATCTCTGAGAAAAAGGATTTCCAGCGGGAAGTTGGTAACAGTTGATATCAGGGAACTTTTATAGTTTTCGAAAGAAAGACCACAGTTTTTAAGAATCTCTACAGATTTTTCGTTTAATCTACCAGATTTCTGGATAGCTATTTTAAGTGTTTTCAATGAGTTGAAATTATTGAATGATCAGGAAAATTTATAAGTCGGAAACAAGTTTTGAAGTACAAAACATTACATATACATCGCCAACTGGCGATGGTGCAAATGTAAGTGATGGTTCAAATGTTTGTTCATATTAAATTTTATATTCCTTTGTTCAATAATGCATTGCATCAGGAGGAACGCAAATATAGAAATTGAAATCAGAAAACAAAAAATATGTGGCATTTTATTTGAGTTAATGAAAATAGCAACACAATTTTAACCCCGTTGGCATTAATAACGCTCGTTTTGAAAAAGATATTCTACCTCATTTTACCCTTCATACTGTTCCTTTCATCTTGTAACTGGTTCAAAACTACGCCTGAAGTGGGAGTGGTACTGGCTGAGCATTTCAAAGACAAACTTTATAAGGATTTTGATACCGCTGCCTATAATGTCATTTTTAACAGACATCTTGACTCATTGAAGGATAAGCTGAATAACGTTTCCGTAATAAGAAGTTTTTATGCTGATGATACCAGAAAAGCTGCTTTTGTGACGCAGTTTTACGCCAACGGTGGATTGGATACGCTGAAGAACTTCATCAGCAGGAGCAAATTACATGGTTTTAATCCGAAAGTATTCGGCTATACCCATCTGGATCAGGTGTTGACCAAATTGAATGAGCACCATTTCAAATCAATCGCCGAGGTATATCCCGTGGTAGCAGCACTCGAACTTTATAGTGCTTCATCGCTGCTTAAATACGATACCTTCATCGGTTATGGAAGTGTCAATCCCCGTAAATTGCTGAACCGTTATTATGTGACGGCAAAAAGGCCTGACAGTGTGAGCATGTCTAAAGTAATGGCTACAACTGACCTGGTGAAATTGCTCAATACTATTCAGCCCGCTACGGAAAACTACAAAACTTTACAAAAGAATTTATTGCTTTTAGAAAGTGATCCTGCCAGAAATGCTGCCGCAATAAAAGCGATTGAAGTAAATATGGAGCGCTCACGCTGGAAACTGCCGGACCTGGGTGAAGAATATGTAGAGGTTAATATCCCTGATTACACCCTTACCTGGTTTAAAAAAACCGATACGGTTACACACATGAAGGTTTGTGTGGGTGGCAGAAGGGAAAAAGATTATGAAGCAAAGCTAAAGACCTACCTCAAAACACATAGTCTGGACGATAAACCTAAGAATCACCAGACGCCTATTCTGATCAGTAAGTTTGATGCAATACAGGTGAATCCTATCTGGAATATCCCTGTGAGCATTGCTAAAAGCGAAATTTACTACCAGGCTTCACGTGACCCCTACTATTTATCGAACAGCAATATGCGTGTTTATTATAAAGGTAAATTGGTGAATGATCCGGATACCATACAATGGAACAGGTATTCAAGGGAAAAACTACCTTTTCAATTTAAGCAGGGTTCCGGTGCCGGTAACGCTTTAGGTAAATTTAAATTTGTGTTTGATAACGGGTCGAGCATATACCTGCATGATACGAACAATAAATCGGCATTTAATCTGGCTAAACGTGCAATCAGTCATGGTTGTGTACGTGTGGAACGTCCTTTGGAATTTGCAGAAAAGCTGGTAGGTAATAAATATCAGTATGACCAGTTAAGAATGGACGTCAATCTGCCGCCGATAGATACGACAAAGATGAATGTCTACAGAAAGAAACTGGCTAAAAAAGCAGATACACTGAATGTTTTCCAGTTGAAGCCAACCTGGTTCGGTGCAAAGAAAAATGTAGCTATATTTATCAACTATAAAACTGCATGGGCATCAAACGGAAAAATAGAGTACCGTGAGGATGTTTATGGTCTGGATGAAAACTTATATAATGCGATGAAAAAATATAAATAATTTCTACCTTTGGTTTTTAATGAATTTCCTATACCCAGGTTTTCTTTTTTCTCTGCTGGCAGTAGCCATTCCTGTCCTTATTCATCTATTTAATTTCCGGAGATTTAAAACTGTATACTTTAGTAATGTCCAGTTTTTAAAGGCAGCAAAAGAGCAAAATTCATCCAGGGAAAAGCTGAAAAACCTGCTGATCCTGGCTTGCAGGATACTCGCTATAGTCTTTCTTGTGATGGCCTTTGCCAGACCCTATCTTTCTTCAGATGCAGCAGCTACATCTGGTCTGAATACTATAGCTGATATTTATATTGATAATTCCTACAGCATGGAAACGCTGAATAAAGAAGGGACTTTATTGGATGAAGCAAAGAGAAAAGCGAAAGAAATTGCAAAGGGATTTGGTCCCAATGATAGATTCAGACTAACCACCAATGACTTTGAGGGGAGGCACCAGCGACTCGTCCGCTATGATGAACTCCTGCCGCTGATAGATGAAATCAAAATCTCTCCTGTACAGCGTAGTTTGCAGCAGGTGCTGAACCGGCAGCAGGCTGGTAAAGAAAATAACAGTAACTCTTATAGTTATATCCTGTCAGACTTTCAACTGCATTTTGCAGGTACAGCAGCACTCCATACAGATGAGCATACGCGTGTGTCTCTTATTCGTTTTGATGCCAATCCAACGGCGAATCTTGCAGTAGATAGTATCTGGTCGCTTTCACCGGCCCATCAGCCTGATGATGTAGAAAAGTTTGTGGTGCAGCTGCACAATTATGCGGATGAAGACAGCCGGAATTCAGGCATCAGGCTAACCATCAATAATCAGCAAAAAGCATTGGCCACTGCAAATATTCCTGCGGGTAAAACAATAAATGATACACTTTCTTTTAGCGGACTAAGCGCCGGCTGGCAAAAAGGAACAGTTACATTAAAGGACTACCCGGTTACATTTGATGATCAGCTGGATTTTACTTTCAAGGTGAATAGCGGTTTAAATGTATTACAGGTTAGCGGTAATCCATCAGAAAAATATATCAGTTCACTTTTTGGGGCCGACCGCTATTTCAGGCTGACCAAAATGCCGGAGTCGACTATTGATTATTCTGCTTTTTCCCATTACCCCCTAATTGTATTGTCAGATTTAAAGTCGCCCTCCAGCGGACTTGCCCAGCAACTTAAAATATACCTGCAAAACGGTGGCACGATTGTCATCTTTCCGGATTTGGATGTGAATCAGTCAGCTTTCTCCACATTCCTCAACAGCCTTTCCCTGCCGGGAGTGAACACCTTGAACAAAGACACCATTAATGTAAAATCGATCGCATTAAAAAGCAGCCTTTTCAGTGATGTTTTTGAGAAAATTCCTGAAAAGCTGGATTTGCCAAAAGTAAACAGACGATTTATTTATACGCAGCGGAACCAAAGCAACAGTGAAGAGATCATGGGACTGCCTTTAAATCAGTCCTTTTTTACCCGATACAGATTTGGTGGCGGACAGGTTTATCTTTCTGCAACCTCGCTCAGCAATAAAGACAGTAATTTACCTCAGCATCCTGTATTTGTGCCCCTGCTCTATAAAATTGCTTTCTCCAGCGTTCGGGAACAGCCCTTGTATTATACCTTAGGTAAAGACGTTGTATTAGCTACTGCCCAAATCAATCTTCATTCAGGTGAATCATTAAAACTGGCTGCCGGAAATACAGAAATTATCCCGGAACTCAGGCAAACGCCAGGCAAAACATTGCTATATGTAGCAGACCAGGTTAAAAAAGCCGGATTTTATGAATTAAAAAAAACAGATTCCCTGGTTAACCTTTATGCTTTTAATGAAGACCGGGCAGAATCTGATCTGCACTATACCAGCGCAGTAGCATTGGAAAAGCTTTTTGGCACTAAGAAGATCAACATAAATAATGCAGAGGCTGATTCGTCTGTCGCTGCGGTTAAAAATAACAACACAGAGTTATGGAAACTTTGCCTAGTTTTGTGTGCTGTTTTTTTAGCCGTTGAAGTTGTACTGATTCGATTTTTTAACCACCCTAAAAACATACAAAAGACATGAACCTTCTCCTCAAAGGCGTAACCATAGCCGACCCGAATAGCTCTTTTAATCATAAAACATGTGACGTGCGTGTAGCAGAGGGAAAGATAACAGCTATAGGTGATGCTTTAAAAACAATTCCTAACGAAGAAGTTATTGAAGGTAAGGGCGCCTTTTTATCTCCGGGATTTTTTGATCTGAACTGTTCCATCGGAGATCCTGGTTTTGAAACCAAAGAAGATATTCAGACGGCTACCGCAACTGCTCAGGCAGGAGGGTTTACCGGACTTGCTGTTTTACCACATACAAAACCAGTTGTTCATTCGAAAGCTGAGGTGCAGTATATCATCAACAAGGCAAAGAACAATTTAGTGGATGTGCATCCTATCGGGGCTATCAGTCATGATCTTGAAGGCAAGGAAATGGCTGAAATGTTCGATATGCAGCAGGCAGGAGCAGTAGCTTTCTCAGATGGTACGAGACCGGTAACTGACGACGGTTTTATGAGTCGCGCGCTCCAGTATGCCAAAGGCATTAACGCTTTACTGATTGTTTACCCGGAAAACAAATCCATTGCTGGTAAGTCTCAGATCAACGAAAGTAAAACCAGTGTATTGCTGGGTATGAAAGGTATTCCTGCCCTGGCAGAAGAGATGCATATTTCAAGAGATATATTTCTGGCTACCTATCTTGATGCACCTGTACATGTCAGTAATATTTCTACTGCCGGTTCTGTTGCACTCATCAAAAAAGCTAAAAAGGATGGCGTAAAAATCACCTGTGATGTGGCAGCACACCACCTGGTTTTCACAGAAGAGCTGTTAAATGATTTTGACAGCAATTATAAAATAAAACCGCCTTTACGTAGTAAAGCAGATAATAAAGCGCTAATCACAGGCTTAAAAGACGGAACTATTGATGCTGTTGCTTCACAGCACCGCCCACATGAACCTGAATTTAAAAGTGTAGAGTTTGAGATTGCTGCATATGGTATTATTGCCCTGCAGACCGTGTTACCTCTACTGGTAAAAGCGGGTTTCGATGCAGCACAGATTGCAGAAAAGCTGGCCGTAAATCCCCGTAAATTATTGAACTTACCTGTACCGGTAATTGCAGAAGGAGAACCGGCGAATTTCACATTGTTCAACCTGACAGAGAAATGGTTGTATGATGCGAAAAGTAATCAATCAAAATCTAGAAATACCCCTTTGCTGAACCAGACCCTGACGGGAAAAGTACAGCTCGTTTATAATAATAATCAATTTCAAGAATATGGACAGTAAAGTAAAAAACGCATTAGTAGCATCATTAAATAAATTTGCAGCGATCTCAGGTATTGATGCTGGTGAGATGGAACAGGAGCTGATCGTTGTTTTCAGTAAAGAGCTTGGCTTTTTGGAGAAGGTAGCTGAGTTTGATGCCGTATTTGATGCGCATGCTTCATTTGAAGATTTGAGAGAGGTTTTCTTTGATCTGCTGATGATCAACTTTTTCGCAAGTGATGTGCAGAAACTGGAAGAAGATTACCTGGAAACAGATGAATGGGCAGATATCGAAGAAGAAACAATCGACCGCGGTACAGAATTGCTGAACCTGTTGTTATACATCAACGAATGTCATGATGAAGAAATTAAACCGGAACTGGGCGATTTCTTAACAGAATTCCTATTGGTTGAAGAGGATGAGTTTCAGGATGAATTCCATATCTATGAAGATCTGATCAGTAACCAGCAACTGGCAGAAAGCAGTATCGAAGATATCTGCAGCCATAAAAACATGGTAGACCTGGGAGAAGAAATAGAGGATATGTTTGTTCCTTTTATGGCTTTCTTCAATCAGCCTAAAGCTACAGCAGAAGCTTATGCAGAACTGGCAGAATTTAGTACCAACAAAGAATTTGAATCTGCTGTTTACGCGTTAGTTACCGCATTCCACGAAAAATATTAATTGCATAAATATGGAAACAACTACTGGAAATCCGTCCGTCCTTAAAGGAGAGGCAGTAAAAAATGGTCTGATCATGGCTGCTGTAAGTCTCGTCATTTTTTTAGTCACTAATTATGTAATGCCCGAATTATTAGGCAGTACTGCATTTTCCATATTGAGTATAGTAATTGGTTTGGGGCTTGCCGTATTTTTCAGTATAGATATGCGTAAAAAAGCCGGTGGCTACTGGACTTTCAGCGAAGCACTTTTGCATATCTTTATTATGTTCCTTGTTTCTGCTGGTGTGGTATATATATTTACTATTCTTTTCGGTAAATACATCGATACAACTTACCCGGAGCGAATGAAAGAGATGATCTCTGCAAAAACAGAAGATATCATTAATAAATTTGGGATGGGTGAAGCGCAAAAAGATGAGATGCTGGAAAAACAAGCCCAGCAATTGGAGCAGCAATTCAATCCCACCTTTTTTCAGGCAATTGTAGGTTTTGGTATTCAGGCCATCATGTATGGTATTGGTGCTTTAATTTTTGCCGCCATCTTCAAAAAAACAAAACCACTGTTTCCACAAAACGTGGACTAGGATAAAAACTCGTTAACGTGCAGGTTTTGTCATTTAAATTGACAAAATTTGCACGTTAATTTTTTAAGCTCATTTTACAATTCATGGATATTTCTGTTGTAGTTCCCTTACTTAATGAAGAAGAATCATTGCCCGAATTAACTTCCTGGATTGCCAGGGTAATGAAGGAAAACAACTTTACTTATGAACTGCTGTTTGTAGATGATGGTAGTACTGATGCTTCATGGCAGGTTATTGAACAGCTAAAAAGAGAATTTCCGGCAGTTAAAGGCATCAAGTTTCGCCGTAACTACGGGAAATCGGCAGCACTCAATGTGGCTTTCGAAGCCGCTCAGGGTGATGTAATTATAACCATGGATGCTGATCTTCAGGATAGTCCTGATGAAATCCCAGTACTTTTTAGCCGGATCAAGGACGAAAAATTTGATCTGATCTCTGGCTGGAAGAAAAAAAGATACGATCCAATTACTAAAACTATCCCTACAAAACTGTTCAATGCCGCTACACGTAAAATGTCTGGTATACAACTGAACGACTTTAACTGCGGACTCAAAGCTTACCGCAGCGATGTCATCAAGACAATCGAAGTATATGGCGAGATGCACAGATACATTCCTGTCATCGCAAAATGGGCCGGATTTAAACAGATAGGGGAGCAGGTCGTAGAACACAGGGCCAGGAAATACGGTGTCACGAAATTCGGACTCAGCCGTTTTATCAATGGCTTCCTCGATTTACTGTCTATATTTTTTGTCGGCAAATTCGGTAAACGCCCGATGCACTTTTTTGGATCTATGGGTGTACTGAGCTTTCTGATCGGTACTATCATGGCCTTATGGATTATTGGCGAAAAGCTTTACCATATTTCTATGAGCATCCCTTATAAAAGAGAAATAACCGATCAGCCTGGTTTTTATATTGCGCTGGTTGCTATTATCGTAGGATCCCAACTCTTTTTAACAGGATTTGTGGCAGAATTAGTTACCCGCAATGCGACGGAACGTAACCAGTACCTGATAGAAAAAGAAATCCTCTAAACATGTTTTTCTCGATTATTATTCCCCTTTACAACAGACCGCAGGAAATAGATGAACTGCTGGCTACACTTTGTCTGCAGACTTATATGCAGTTCGAGGTGTTGGTGATAGAAGATGGTTCTGTGCAATCGGCAAAGGACATCGTAAATGGTTATACTGACCGCCTGGATATTCATTATTTCTACAAAGAGAATGCAGGGCAGGGCTTTGCAAGAAATTATGGTTTCGAAAGGGCAAAAGGAGACTATTTTGTGATCTTTGATTCAGATTGTCTGATTCCCGAAGATTATCTCGAAACGGTAAAAGACTATTTGTATGATCATCATCTGGATGCTTATGGTGGTCCGGATGCTGCCCATCATAGTTTTACACCTGTTCAAAAAGCCATTAGCTATGGTATGACTTCACCGTTTACAACCGGTGGTATCAGGGGTAATAAAAATCATGTCGGCCAGTTCCATCCGCGGAGTTTCAACATGGGGGTTTCGCGTGAGGTGTGGGAGAAAATCGGCGGTTTTATTTTAACCCGGTTGGGCGAAGATATAGAATACAGCATTCGCATCCATGAAAATGGGTTTAAGATCGGGCTGATTCCCGGGGCAAAGGTATTTCATAAAAGGCGGACCAGTCTGCTGCAGTTTTACAAGCAAATTCACTTCTTCGGTCGCGCGCGAATAAATATTTATAAACATTTTCCTGCAGAGCTGAAATTAGTGCATTTCTTCCCTGCAGTGTTCACCATAGCGTTTATTGTGAATATATTATGTAATGTTTTCTGCAAGCCGCTGGCCTATTTAGGCAATACGGTCTTTGTAGTCTATTTTATGTTGATATTTTTTCATTCGCTAACCATCAATAAATCATTAAAAGTTGCACTTTTGAGCATAATATCCTCATTTATTCAATTAACTGCTTATGGCTTGGGATTTGTGCAGGATTTTATAAAAAGAATAGTACTGAAATGACAATGATAAATTTTTTAAAGGAGAGCACTTTTACTGTAAATGAAGTAATTGGGAAAGCGTGGCTGGTGACGAAGAGAAATTATTTTTCTATCGCTACTTTATGTTTTCTGATGTTTATTACTTCAAATGCCTCCGGATTAATGGCGTTTTTCTTAAAGGATGTGAATAAGGCGCTGAGTGTATTTATGGCCTTGCTTTTTGCATTTCTGTATTTCACATTAAATCTTTCATTGCTTAAATATATTTTCCATTTACTGGATGATGAGGAGCACGAAGTGAGTATAGTCAGTACCTTGCCTACCAGGCAGCAGATTATCCGTTTTGTGATTAGTATGTTTTATTTTATGCTGGTCATCGTTGGCGTTTACGCAGTAGTCATCCTCATTGCTTTCCCCTTCATTTATACGGGAATTAAAATTCAAATCGTTACCAATGTGGCTATAGCAGTGGGTATCGTTGCCATTTTCATCACCTGGGTGCGGATTTCATTCTTCCCATTTTTCATTATTGATAAAAACCAGCCACCTTTTGGCTCACTGAAATTCAGCCTGGCCATAACTAAAGGCAATTTTACCAAGATTCTGTTGTTATTATTGGTGCTGGGTGGGTTTTACATTGTAAATCTGTTTGTAAGCCTCTTACAATGGCCTGTGATGGCATTTTTCATCAATATCCTCAGTTCCTTTATCATTGTACCATTATCCAGTGTAGCATTAACTATTGCTTATAGAAAGATGATGGGAGAATACAATTCAGATCAGGAGCCTGATATTTTTCACAATATTGTTTAAAACCTGTATATGGGATTAAAAGCGGCATTAAGCAAACCATTTGCGGCCTTAGTGGTCAGCAATATAAATAGATGGAAAAAAAATGCACTAGCAGCACAGGAATCCACACTCAAACAGCTGATTGCTGCTGCGAAACATACCAGTTTTGGCAAAGACCATCAATTTTCTGCAATTAAAAATTACGAAGATTTCAAACGTCTGGTTCCTGTTCGTGATTATGAAGAACTCAGACCATATATTGACAGAGTTGTTGCTGGTGAGAAGGATGTACTCTGGAAAGGAAAACCTGCTTATTTCGCTAAAACTTCCGGTACCACTTCTGGTGCAAAATATATTCCCATCTCAAAGGAATCTATGCCTGAACATATCAAAGCGGCACGAAATGCATTGCTTACTTATGTACATGAAACCGGGAATACCAATTTTGTGAACGGTAAAATGATCTTCCTGCAGGGCAGCCCGGTGATGAGTACAAAAAACGGGATTAAAGTGGGCCGTTTATCGGGTATCGTTGCCAATCTGGTGCCTGCCTATCTGCAAAAAAACAGGTTACCTTCTTATGCGACCAATTGTATTGAGGACTGGGAAGAAAAAGTTGACGCTATTGTTGAAGAGACCTACCAGGAAGATATGACCCTGATCTCAGGAATTCCACCCTGGGTACAGATGTATTTCGATAAGCTAACAGAGAAAACCGGCGGCAGGCAAATCAAAGACATTTTTAAAAACTTTCAGCTGTTTGTGTATGGTGGCGTAAATTATGAACCTTACCGGGCAAAAATTGAAGCCAGTATCGGCCGTAAGGTAGACGCTATAGAAACTTATCCGGCTTCTGAAGGCTTTATCGCTTATCAGGACAGTCAGACAGATAAAAGTTTATTGCTGCTGGCCAAAGCAGGTATGTTTTACGAATTTATTCCTGCGGATGAGTATTACAATGAACATCCAACCCGTCTATGTCTGGAAGAAGTGGAACTGGAAAAAAACTATGCCCTTATTCTAAATACAAATGCAGGATTATGGGGATATAGCATAGGCGATACGGTGAAGTTCGTTTCTAAAAATCCTTATAAAATTTATGTAACGGGCAGGATCAAACATTTTATTTCCGCTTTCGGTGAGCATGTGATTGGCGAGGAAGTGGAGCAGGCATTGTTGTCCGTTGCCAATGAAGAAGGAGTAGGTATCACAGAATTTACTGTTGCTCCCCAGGTAAACCCTCCTGCTGGACAATTGCCTTATCATGAGTGGTTTGTTGAGTTTGCTACAGCTCCGGCCGACCTTCCTGCTTTTAGTAAAAAAGTAGATGAGGCCTTACAAAAGAAAAATATTTACTACTTTGACCTTATTGAAGGTAAAATCCTGCAGCCACTCATTATACGGTCGCTGCAAAAAGATGCTTTTGTAAACTATATGCGTGCAGAAGGTAAACTGGGTGGACAAAATAAGGTCCCGCGTTTGTCTAACGACAGAAAGATTGCAGAAGGCCTCATTAATTTGACTACATAAATTTGAAAAATATAGCTATACTGGGCTCCACAGGCTCTATCGGTACCCAGACCCTTGATGTAATCCGGGCAAATCCAGCACTGTACAATGTTATTGCTCTTACAGGCCATGCCAATGCAGAATTGCTGGTTAGTCAGGCACTGGAGTTTAATCCAAAGCTGGTCGTAATTGGTGATGAACAGTATTACGCTGCGGTAAAAGATGGTCTGTCGGGTACTTCAATTAAAGTTCTTGCTGGTGAGGCCGCTCTGTGCGAAGCTGCCAGTGTTCCGGAAGCGGATTTCGTGCTTACAGCATTAATGGGGGCTGTAGGTCTTCGTCCCACCATCGCTGCTATTAAAGCAAAAAAAACAATAGGATTGGCCAACAAAGAAACGCTGGTGGTTGCCGGCGATCTTGTTACCCGGCTTGCTGCTGAAAATGGGGTGAAGATACTGCCTGTAGATTCGGAACACTCGGCTATTTTCCAATGTCTTGCAGGAGAGGATTATGAATCTATTGAGAAGATTTATATTACTGCTTCGGGCGGACCATTCAGGGGTAAAGACCGTGATTTTTTGGCTAATGTGACTAAAGAACAGGCTTTAAAACATCCCAATTGGGTAATGGGAGCCAAGATTACAATCGATTCGGCTTCTTTAATGAATAAAGGACTGGAGGTAATCGAAGCAAAATGGCTGTTCAATCTTGCTATCGAACAAATCGATGTCATTGTCCATCCACAATCTATCATCCATTCTATCGTTCAGTTTAATGACGGATCTATGAAAGCACAGATGGGCTTAGCGGATATGAAACTGCCTATTCATTATGCTTTGGCTTACCCTGATCGGGTAAGTACTTCATATCCAAGATTTAACTTTATGGATTATCCCGAACTTACTTTCTCTAAACCCGATTTGGTGACTTTCCGCAATCTGGACCTGGCCTACGCGGCTTTAAGAAGTGGGGGTAATATGCCTTGTATTATCAATGCGGCAAATGAAATCGTAGTGAATGCCTTTTTACATCATCAGATCGGTTTTCTGGAGATGAGCGATGTAATTCAACAGTGCATGGCCGACTTACCTTTTATCCAGCATCCAAGCCTGAATAATTATTTAGAAACAGACGAGCATACACGTATATTTGCCCGTGAGCTTGTAACAAAAAAATATTTAGCTATCTAATTTAAAATTAAAACACACAAGAATAATATATGAACGGATTGATTATGGTTGCCCAGTTATTGCTGGGATTATCAATATTAGTAATCTTACACGAATTAGGACATTTTTTAGCTGCACGTGCATTTGGGATTAAAGTAGAGAAGTTTTACCTGTTCTTTGATGCCTGGGGCTTTAAATTGTTCAGCATCAAACGTGGAGATGTGGAATACGGCATAGGCTGGCTGCCACTTGGAGGTTATGTTAAAATCGCCGGAATGATAGATGAGTCGATGGATAAAGCGCAGATGGCTTTACCGCCGAAACCATGGGAATTTCGCAGTAAGCCGGCATGGCAACGGCTAATCGTGATGCTGGGTGGTGTTTTTGTAAATATCGTTGTTGGTATCTTCATCTTTTGGATGTTAACTTTCAAATTCGGTGAAACCTACATCGCAAACAGTTCCGTTAAAAGTGGAATCAATCCTGGTTCAATCGGAAAAGAAATAGGTCTTAAACAAGGGGACAGAGTAATAGCGGTAAATGGTAAAAAAGTAATCCGCTTTGATGAATTGTTAAGTTCTAAAGTTTTACTTGGCAATACAACACTTACGATCAGTCGTGAAGGTAAGGCCATAGATATTAAAATTCCTGATAATATACTCAACAAGGTGTCTGATCTTGGGATTGAAGAATTTATCAGTCGTACGCCCTTAATTACTTCTACAATTGATACGGTAGTGGCAGGAAGGCCTGCGTTCAAGACCGGTATGAAAAAAGGAGATAGAATCGTTGCTGTTAACGGTACTCTTGTAAAATACAATGTAGATGTGATTAAAGAGATGCGTAAGCTGAAAAGCAAAACTGTTAATGTGGAAGCAGACAGGGCAGGTCAGCGCATGACATTTATGGTGCCTACAGATACAGCTGGAACAATTGGTATCGGTTTCAATGTGAATGAAATCAAAGAAGAAACGATCAATTACGGATTCTTTCAGGCACTGCCAATTGGTGTGAACCAGGCATGGATCTCTTTCAGTGATAATGGTAAGGGAATATGGAAGGTGCTTACAGGTAAAATCAAGGCAAATAAAGCTTTCTCCGGTCCTGTAGCTATTGCGCAGAAGGTTTATGGTGGTGTTTGGATCTGGTCTCATTTCTGGGCTTCTACGGCATTAATCTCCATTGCACTTGCATTTATGAACTTATTACCAATTCCAGCATTGGATGGTGGTCATGTTGTCTTCCTGATTGTCGAAATGATCAAAGGAAAACCACTGGGCGATAAGTTTATGGAAGGCGCACAGATGGTAGGTTTCGTGATGCTGTTATGTTTGATGGTATTTGTATTGGGGAACGACATTTTTAAGGCCTTTATACAATAAAGGCATCCTTAAATTAATCATGAGCACAGATGTTTAATCTGTGTAAAAAATAAAGAAAACCGGGCATAGCTGTTCCGGTTTTTCTATTTTTGAACAAATCAATTTATATGAGCACATTATCCATTTTTAAAAAGGTAGCTATTGCTGAAGGTATTTCATATCTGGCTTTGCTCTTTATCGCTATGCCCCTGAGGAAATTTGCAGGAATGCCATTGGCAGTAAAATATACAGGCTGGGCACATGGGTTACTTTTTATACTCTATGTGATCCTCGTGATTATGTGCTGGATGGAGTATAAATGGAAAATAGGGAAAACTTTGCTGGTACTTGTATGCTCATTGTTACCTTTTGCACCCTTTATTGTAGAAAAACGTTTGCATGAAGGTGCTGATGATCAGGTAAAAGCATCTTAATCCTGTTTTATTTTCAATTCTTTTAAAATAACCTTTGGATATATAGTACTGAATATATAGATTTGCATCCCGCTTAACAAGCAATGCCCGGTTGGCGGAATTGGTAGACGCGCTGGTCTCAAACACCTGTGGGAAACCGTGCCGGTTCGACTCCGGCACCGGGTACTTGGCCGTAGTTAAATCTTATTTTAGATTTAACTACGGCTTTTTTCTTTTGTAACTTACTGTTTATTTGGTATATAAGTAGTGCTGCTAAATTCACTTTTCCGGTTCGATTGTAGTATTTATGGTAGAAGTGCAAAATCCGCCCATAGTGTGATGAGAAGTGTCTCCGGATTTCTGGAAGACAGTCTAAAGCTGAAGATGAACAGGAAAAGAGCAAAGTCAACAGGCAAAGCAAGAGTAGTCTACTCGGGTTCTCATTCTAAGGGAGCAACAAAGATTGGAAAATATGTGTTGCACCCAAATCCTTAAAGTCAATCAAGGTGAAAATCCGGGACATACAATGCGTAGCCAACCGACTCCACTGGCTGAACAAATATCAAAGCTTGGGGAGATTATCACTGGTTGGGTGAACTACTTCTCTATTGCAGAAGCAAAGAGACATATGGAAAAGCTATGAAATGATAAGAACCAGGCTACGTATTGTATTATGGAAACAGTGGAAAAGTATTACGGGCAGGGCACGTAATCTGATGAAATTGGGGCTTGTAAGGACACAAACCTATCGAGTGGCTAACGTCCGGAAAGGATACAGTAGGATAGCCCACAGTCCTAAAACTGGAAAACTTCTGTGGTGCTTTGTTTAACTAAATTAAGTAGATTAGCCCAAATGGAATGAACACACTAAATTGAATCAATGCTCAGTAATATTGAATACGTCATCTCTTCCTCTGAAGATATTGAGGAAATATTAATTGAATCGGTCAGGGATTACTTTCTTCGTGAAGTATCCGAAGATCCGGATATGGGGAACATCATCGGGGAGTTTTTGGATGGTTTCAGAGATGACCTTTATTTTGTAGTAGAATATCCTTATGTAGATAAGGTTTATCGGGACAGTTACTATCATTACTACGCTTCTAAGCATTCTGCCTACCAGCGGGATTGTATCCGGGTACTGATCTTTGAAAAGGAAGTAAAGATCACCGAATTTTCTAATCCAAAAAAATTCAAAAAGTTACAGGATGATTTTTTAGGGTATTTTGTGCTTAGGCCTCTTAGGACCATTATCGGCAGGTCTTTGATCAATCCTGCAGCATTTGAAGATAAAAATGTAAAAATCTGCCTTCAGAAAAGTGAGTGTCTAGTGTTAGGCATCAAGCTTACCGTCCAGGGATTTCCGCACAGTTCACAGGACAGTGAGACCATAACCTGCGCGGAAACTACCATTTGGTCGGCAATGGAGTATTTTGGTACTAGGTATTCAGATTATAAACCAGTGCTGCCCTCTACAATTATTAAAACAATGGAGCGGATAGCGGTTCAGCGCCAGTTGCCCAGCAATGGTCTGACAATGGAACAAATATCTTTCGCGCTAAAACAGTTCGGATTTGGAACACGTATTTATTCAAAGGAGCAATACGGTCAAGAACTTTTTGATATTATTGATACCTACATAGAATCTGGAATCCCGGTAATGACTGGTTTGGAATCTGATGAAGGTAGCTTGGGTCATGTCGTGGTACTAATTGGAAAGCAATATGAGAACGGAGTCGAGAAATTTAACAGAATTAAACAGAGAAAGCTGGCATTATCAGGCAAGTCGGTCTCATACCATGATATCGTGCAATTGCCTGGCAAGTATGTCGTTCAGGATGATAATCTCGCTCCTTATCAGGTGATAACACTTGATCGGCCTGGCGCGCATTATGACGATTCAGCATCTCAGGCTTATCAGATTGATAGTATCGTGGTGCCCTTGTATCCCAAAATCTACTTAGAAGCTTATGTCGCGAAAAATTTGATACTGCAAATATTGAAAGATTCGGTACTTGGATTCCAATTTAATAATGGGTTTGTGTTGAGGTGTTTCTTGGCTTCAAGTAGGTCTTTTAAGAACCATATTGCCAAATCAATGGCGATTGGTAAAGATATTAAAGGGACTATTCTGGTGTCAAAGATGCCGAAATTTATATGGGTAGCAGAGATTTACGATAAAAATGCATATGTTCCTTTCACGGGAGAAGCTAAAGGTCTTGTTGTTCTTGATGCTACTGAAGCCAATTCAACTAGTATTGATACACTTATTCTTGCTGCTTATCCTGATAGAGCTATTGCAATTGATCAAAATAAATTCATAACTTTGGAACAGAAGTTGCTGAACTATAATTATTACAGTAACTTACAATAAGAAAGATCATGAGTAAAAGGATAAAGTTTTCATTCAGTTCCGTTAATAGCGGTAAGATGACTGCTATTAAAGCAGAAGATATTGCTGCATCCAGTCAAAGGATCAAGGAGGAGATGAAGCCAGTAGTAAGAAGATATAAGAGAAACGAGACTGCTTCTGTTAAAGATGCCCGCAGGCTGGTACTCAATGCGTAGTAATCTTAAGTTTTATTATTTTTAGTGCATTGCTCAATTTATTCCTTACAGTTTTATCAAACACTTTCATTACAGCTGCGATTTCTTTGTTACTGAGGTTTTCAAGTTTACTCAATTCAAATATTCTTTTCATCTTTTTCGGGAGTCTTGCGATTGCTTTGTCGAGGGCAGGTTGTAACTCTTTTTCACGTATCTTTTTGTCTGCGGTAAAATTGCCTTGTTCGATGATGGTACTCAGTGAAGCAATGTATTTGTCTTGTGATTTCGATGCTCGATATAACTCAGTATTTTATGTCTGACTGCGGTATATACGTAAGGAGCGATTGGTGAATTGTCCCTGAGTTTATCGCTGTTCTCCCAGATATACTTCATGACTTTCTGAACAACATCTTTTGCGACATCTGGATCATTGAGTGTCTTCTTGTAGTATTGTACTTTAATTGTTTTATTAAAGATCAAGTTGAAATAGATATTAATTACGGAATTCCGTAATTAATATCTATTTGCTGTTTATATTTTTGTTTATATTAAATGAAAGTTTAGCTCATGAAAATAAAATTGTTAACGCTGTTATGTGCTTCTGTTCTGGTATTTATGTCCTGTGGGAATAATGCTAGTAGTACTGAATCAACAGATACTGCTTTGGTTGGTGGAGGAATTACTGACCAATCTGCGATTGTGAATACAGGTAAAAGTGCGGATGAAGCATATGAAATGCTGCATGTGGTATTTGAAGGTAATCCTGAAAAGGAGGCTTTGAAGAGGTTGATGTCTGCGGTGATGGCCAAGTATGATATTGTAGAGAATTATGAGAACCTGAACAGGTGTGGTTCTGCGTTGCTGAGTATGAAGAAATCCAGTGCAATTGGGGTGACTGAAATGCAGATTTTAAAGCACATGTACCAGTATGGTGATGCTACTCAGAATTTTCCGAACCAGGCTGCGATTTCTGCGGTGTTACTGGAACAAAATAATTAGGATGCTTAGTTTGTCGATTGATTTATAGGTATGAATGGAATGAGATTGCGTAAAAGCTTAATAGGTATTTGTTTAGTTTCTGGGATTGTATTTGTTTCCTGCGGTTCAGGTGTCGAGTCTAATAATACTGAGGATGAAGATATTTCGGTTTTCACGGCAAAGATCTATGGGATTGATGCAGAAGATGTAGCGATCAGAACCGGTCCTGGTAAGAAATTCGGAAAACTGGTCAATGAAAAAGCGACCGCTAATTTAGGAGAGCCGCATTATTGTGAAGTGGATTTCTCGACGAAGGTTGAAATACTGGAGGAAAAAGGGGAATGGGTAAGAATCAGAGTGGTTGATCCGGAGTGGCTGGCGGATACTTATATCGGCTGGATTCCCAGGAATGTGATTGTCTCTCCGATAGAACAACAGAAGCAGGAGTTGGGGCAGCCGGATCCGGGAGAGTACGAGATTCTTAGAACTGATCACAACCGGACGGTGCAGAATTTTGACGTACTGCTGAAAAGGAAAAAGTTTGACAAGACCTATGCTTACCAGTTCATAAAGGCCTTCCGAAAAGAACATTGTGAGGGCAACTGTAATGTGTGTTTATACGATAGTAAATCTATTATGTCTTTATTGGGAATTTATCCGTTGGAAGGCCAGGATTACTTAAAGATGGCTGACCATTTAATTTCATTGTCAACTTTTGATGCCACGGGAGTGAGGGACTGGTATCCATATCAGGACTTCCATTATCGCGAATTAGGCGGGAAGAACTGGAAGAAGAAACCTGTTAATTAGTATGATTTGTGAATTGGGTCAATGTTAGTCAATTTCCTTCTCAAAATAAATTGCCATATCAATAAGACTAAAAAATTGGTTTGTTGGGCTGAGGATATATTGGGTGGCTTTAGTGATTATTAGAAGATGCGCTAAGAATATAAGCGGTTCGACTCTGGCACCATTTGAACCCATACTCGAAAATGCAATACCAAGTATCGTTACTATCCTGATAAATGCTCGTGAAGAATTTTGGATTGAAACCTTGCTTTAGAAAGTCTTAACAGTCATAATGGAGTTGGCAATGCCAGTCATAATATTGTCCTCTCGAAAGCCTTAGAGAAATCTAAAGCTTTTGGTATTTAATTATTCGTGTTGATAACTACATACTTTCTAACATAAAGCTCTACCTCAGGGATGGAACAGAATAAAGGAGCGTGGTGATTTTTGTGATAATCCACAAATTCTTCAGAACTCAGATGTAGTAGTTTGTTTACTAAAAATGTAAATTTGATCATTGTCTATATGTATAATTTCAGACAAACTTATTTCATTACATACAATGCCGCAAGTACGCACAAATTTGTGCTTATTTGCTTTGACAATAGATTGACTAAGCGATGTACAAAAAGAAAATTCCTATTAGGACGGATTGTGGCCTGCACGTATTTAAGGAACTTTTGAATGGAAAGTGGAAACTGATGCTGATTTATTACATTTCAGACGGGGGTAAAAAGGCCAAGTGCATTGCAGAAGAAAATTGCCGCAGATAGGCGGGTAATGACTAGGCAACTGGATGAATTGGTGAAGGATGGGTTTGTCGATAAAATCTCTTTCGATACTAAAATTCCTAAAGTTGAATCTTATTTGATTAAGATTCACATCGATGTTTAGCTTTACAGCATAAGAGATGTCCTGGTTTTACAAGAAATCACTACGGTTGCTCATGACGATTTAGTCAAGTATTTTAAATCATTCCATGGATTCTTCCATATCATTTTTATATTTATCCCTTGTGGTGGCAACAGATCATCAAAATTATTCATGCCGAAATTCAACATCAGTATTGTCGACTATATTCCTTTTAAAAGAAAAAATCCTTTTAGGTATGATCTGATTGGTGCTACGGAGGCGTTTTCTCTTGAAAGCAGAATATTCCATTCTGTTAGTGTAGGGTTGATTATTCTGGCTGGTATCTATGCGCCGTATAACTTTTATGCGGGGCTCTATATCGGCTCCATTTCAGCTCTTCTGCTTGGCTCGTTTTTCTTTTACCAGTATTATTATTCCAGGTTTCATGGCAGAAAACATAATAGTACAGTATTCGCATTCACAGGGATACTCCTTTTTGGCTTTAATTATTTCGCCAATTCGGGTATAAATGGTTCCACGGATCTTATATGGCCCGCATATTTGTTGCTGGTGTTTGCAATTTCTCCCTACCGGGATCATGGTAAGTTGTTAATATTATATGTCTTATGCTTTCTTATTATTCACGTTATTGAATATTATTACCCTTCTCTGGTGCAATATCCTTTTACTGCTGGTAAAGGACAGTTTATTGATCGGATCACTGCGTTTCCTATGCCGGTGGTAGCTATTTACATTATTATCAAGTTCCTGAGACGAAGCTATGATAAAGAAAAGCAAGCCACGGAAGAAAAGACCATTGCCGTGGAGCAGAGTAAGGAGCAACTTTTGATACAGAAAGATTTGCTAGAACAGAGTAATTGTGAAAAGAACAAGCTGATGTCCATTATATCACATGATCTTCGGACGCCGCTGATGAATGTGCAGAACTACTTGGAATTATTGAATGATAATGCCGTAGATGGTTCCGAACGGCCGGTATTAGAAAAGGCTTTGCTCAATTCTACTAATAATGCCATGCAAATGCTTTCCAGTCTGCTGCATTGGACAAAGTCTCAAATGGAAGGACCCAATATCCAGCTGGCAGAGCTTAACCTTCTTGCCATTTTAGCAGGTACTTTGGAAATAGAGAAAATACATGCGTCGAAAAAAGACATCATGCTTAATTATCAGATTTCTCCGGAATTAGTGGTAATCGCGGATATAGACATGCTTCAGCTGGTTATCCGGAACCTGATCAGTAACGCGGTAAAATTTACCCCTCATGGCGGACAGATCAATGTGGAGGCAGAACTGATACCAAATGAATGCAGAATTACCGTTCGTGATAATGGAACAGGAATTCCGCCGGAAAAACAGGAAGGAGTCTTTTCTGTCAAAGCAGAACCGGCATTTGGAACCAACAATGAAAGAGGGGTTGGTCTTGGTTTGGTTTTGTGCAAAGAATATATCGAGAAACAGGGCGGTAGGATTGGCTTTGAAAGCACCCATGGCTCCGGTTCCAGCTTCTTTATTTTTATACCTTCCCCAGAACTGGAATAATCAGCTGAAAACTGGTCTAATCAGACAATCTTCACTCCATCTTTAATGGCTGATTAATGTAAATACCCAGGTAAGGATGAATTGTTTAAAAATTATGCAATCGGTTGCAATTATATGAAGTTAATTGTACTTTAGTAATTCAAAAGCAGAACATCATGTTCTAAATGCATATGCAAGATAAGGAAATAACGATATATGATCTAGCTAAGAGGTTAGATATCTCAGCTACCACAGTAAGCAGAGGCCTGCAGGATCATCCTGCAATAAATAAAAAAACCAAAAAAAGAATCTTTGATCTCGCAGCCGAGCTGGGCTATCGCTCCAATAAATTCGCAAGTAATCTCAGGACGCAGAAAACAAATACTATCGGAGTAATTGTTCCCCGGCTAAATAGCTTATTCATGTCTTCTGTCATCTCTGGTATTGAAAAAATAGTGAATAATGCCGGCTATAATCTCATCATCAGTCAATCTTTTGAGCAGGAGAAAAAAGAGAAAGCGAACACAACAACCATGTTCAACAGCAGGGTGGATGGTCTGATTGTCTCTCTTGCTTTGGATACAGAAGACCTGAGCCATTTTGATACCTTCATCAAGAAGAATATACCCATTATATTTTTTGACCGTGTAACTGAAGATATTGAGTCGACGAAGGTATTAATTGATAATTTTAAGGCAGGGTATAAAGCCACAGAACATTTGATTGAACAGGGCTGCAAAAAAATTCTGCACCTTACGGGTAGCACAGCCAGAAATGTATACAAGGATAGATTTGAGGGTTATAAAAAAGCACTGAGTGATCATCACCTTCCTTTTGATCCTGAATTATTCATTTCCAATGATCTTTCTGAACAGGCAGTACAGGACGCACTGGTGAATGATGTGTTAAAAAGGGATAAACTGCCGGACGGCCTGTTTATCACAAACGATTCTTCGGCAGCTTTTGCGCTGACCATACTTAAGGAAGCAGGACTAAGCATTCCTGAAGACATTGCTATCGTAGGATTCAACAATGACTTAATCTCGAGAGTAACCCAACCCGCAATCACTACTATAAACTACCCGGGTAATGAAATGGGAGAAAACATAGCCCGGATCCTGATTAACCACCTGGATGGTGAAGGCGACCTGAGTTTCACCAGTACAGTAATTCTCAATACAGAGTTAATGGTTAGAGGATCATCATTAAGACAAGTATAAATGAGCAGACAAATTGCTATAGTTACGGGTGGGGCAGCAGGATTAGGTTTTGCAATCACTAAAAAATTAGTCGCTGAAGGAGTTCAGGTAGTGATGATCGGAAGGAATGAGGACAAACTGAAAGCTGCAGCGGAGGAATTTGGTGAATTATCCAGCTACAGGAAATTTGATCTGCGGAATTTAAAAGATATACCTGCATTAATTGAAGATATTATAGTGGAATTCGGGAAGATTGATATTCTGGTGAATAATGCCGGGATTAATATGAAAAAACCTTTTGTAGAGGTAACTGATGAAGATTTTGCAAGTGTCATTCATAGTAACCTTTCTGCGGTCTTTGCCATCAGCAGAGAGGTGGTGAAAAAAATGATTGAAGTACAAACTGGCTGTATCGTTAATATCAGCTCCATGGCCGCACAATATGGTATACCGAAGGTGATTGCCTATTCAGCTGCTAAGACGGGTATTGAAGGGATAACAAGGGCGATGGCCACTGAACTTTCGCCACTTGGAATTCGCATTAACTGTATTGCGCCGGGATTTATAAAAACGGCTATGTCGGCAAAAGCACTGGATGCTGATCCTGAGCGAAAACATAAAGTCTTTTCCAGGACGCCAATGGGTAAAATGGGAGATCCGGAAGATGTAGCCGAAGCAGTTTATTTCCTTTGCTCTGATGGAGCAAAGTATATTACAGGTGTAGTGATGCCTGTTGATGGTGGAAACGCTATCGGATTTTAAATTTGAATTGAAGGTCATGCTAAATGGTTTGAGGTATAATCACTCCGCTATAAGCTACTCCTGCTTTTGAAATAATGAATAACCAGATATATGCCCGGGAATCCTGAATCGTCAGGTATGGAAGGATAATGGATAATTTTAATCCTGGTTTTTAGCCCTGCAGCATATTGATTACGTCAATTTAAAACCAAATATAATGAAGAAAATTGTCCTGTTCATTGTTCTGCTGATTAGCTTCAGGGCTGTCTGTTACGGCGCCGGCGCAGATCCATTTGTAGCGAAGGAATATAGCAAAGGAGGCTTTCCTGTGGCAGCAAAGGGAAAAGTCGCTGCAATTATGGTCGACCACCAGGAGTGGCCCGGGGTGAAGCTGGCGACCACAAATCTACAGATAGATCTGGAAAAGGTTACCGGAATCAGACCTGAACTGGCGACGGACAAGGTCTCCGGAATGGTCATCATTATCGGGACAATAGGCAAAAGCACACTCATCGATGGTCTGCTCCGTGACCATAAAATTAATGTCGGTGGCATAGCAGGAAATTGGGAAAGTACTTTAATTCAGGTGGTCAGCAATCCGCTTCCGGGTGTAGATTCCGCTTTGGTTATTGCAGGTAGTGATAAACGGGGAACGATCTATGGTATCTACGAACTATCGGCTCAAATAGGCGTCTCGCCCTGGTATTATTGGGCAGATGTGCCTGTCAGAAAAAGCAAGACACTATTCGTAATTCCAGGAAGGCACATAATTTCATCACCCGCGGTCAAATACAGGGGTATCTTCTTAAATGATGAAGCACCGGCTTTATCCGGCTGGAGCAAAAAAGAATTCGGGGGATTTAACAGCAAGTTTTACGTAAAGGTATTTGAACTCATTCTGCGTTTGAAAGGCAATTATTTATGGCCCGCCATGTGGGGAAGCGCGTTTAATGATGATGACAAAATGAACCCGGTACTGGCTGATGAATACGGGGTGGTGATCGGGACCTCACATCATGAACCTTTGTCCCGGGCACATGATGAATGGAAAAGGTATAAAGGGGGCAAATGGAATTATGACCAGAATCCGCAGCAATTAAGGGAATTCTGGGAAAGTGGTTTACAGCGCGTAGCGGATAAGGAACAGATCATAACAGTAGGTATGCGCGGCGATGGAGATGAACCCATGACTGAGGGGACAGCGACAGCTCTACTGGAAAAGATCGTCAGGGATCAAAGAACTATTATAGAAAAAGTGACTAAAAAACCTGCAGTAGAAACGCCGCAGCTTTGGGCCTTATATAAGGAAGTCCAGGCCTATTATGATCAGGGGATGAAAGTCCCGGAAGATATCACGCTGTTGTTATGTGACGACAATTGGGGGAATATCAGGAAGCTGCCTAAACTGGGTGAAACACCAAGAAAGGGTGGTTATGGTATTTATTACCATTTTGATTATGTGGGAGATCCCAGAAATTATAAATGGATCAACACCAATCCTATTCAAAAAGTATGGGAGCAGATGAACCTGGCTTATGCGTACAATGCTAATCAGATATGGATTGTGAATGTGGGCGATTTAAAACCAATGGAATTTCCGATCTCCTTCTTTCTGGATTATGCCTGGTCGCCGTCAGCAATCCCGGCAGAGAAATTGAAACAGTATATGATTGACTGGAGCGGCAGACAGTTTGGCGAAAACTATGCTGCTGAAATAGCAGATATCCTGGATCTGTATACTAAATATAATGGAAGGGTCAAGCCGGAGCTGCTCAATGCAAACACTTACAGCCTGATCAATTATAATGAGCTGGAAACTGTAGTGGGGGATTATAAAAAGCTGGAAGAGCGGGCAAGATACATTTACGGGAAAATTCCGGTCGAACAGCGCGCTGCTTATTATCAGCTGATCATGCATCCGGTAGAGGCCAGTTCTAATTTATACGAGATGTACTATAAAGTTGGCAAGAATAAATTATATGCTAAACAGGGTCGTTTTGGTGCAAATGCTTTAGTTGATACGGTCGGTCTTCTATTTAAAAAAGACCAGGAAATAACAAATTATTACAATAAAATATTGGCCGGAGGCAAGTGGGATCACATGATGGATCAAACGCATATCAGCTACACTTACTGGCAACAACCGGAAAAAGATTCTATTCCTGAAACCGAGGTCTTGGTATTTACCGGCAATCTGGATAAAGCAGAAATGGGCATCGCAATTGAAGGCAGTGATTCTTCCTGGAAAGGTAAAGAAAAAGTGAATGCTGCATTACCCGCTTTCGACTACTATACCTCTGGTGTGCATTATATCGAGCTTTTTAATAAACAAAAAGGAACATTCACTTATACGCTCAAAACGCCTGCTTTTATACAGGCCAGTTCCCTGAAAGGAAGTGTAGGTAGTCAACAGAAGATCTTTTTGAGGGTCGACTGGGCAAAAGCACCTGCAGGAAAATCATCTTCTTCTATTACCGTTTCAGGAAGTGATGGCGCCAGAATAACTCTCCCTTTGTTGCTGGATAACAGAAGGTTCAGGGATAAATTGATTAACGCCTTTTTACCACAAAGCGGTGTGATCAGTATGGAGGCACCAAATTATAGCAGGGCTCCTGGCAACCGGCCTGTACAATGGAAAACACTGCCCAATTATGGCAAAACACTTGGAGGGGTAATGCCGGTGCCTGTAACCTCAGCTGTTCAGCAGCTGGATACAAATGCTGCTCATCTGGAGTATGATCTTTATATTCATGATACAGGCACATTTGACCTAAACACGTTTATCTCGCCGACTATTGATTTTACCAATAGTGAGGGACTCAAATTTGCAGTTTCCATAGATGATCAACCACCGGTAACGGTAAACATCAGTACAGATTACAGCACCGAGACTGCCTGGAGGCAATCTGTTGCAGATAATATTAAGATCTTCAAAACACCATTGAAATTTCACAATCCAGGTAAACATACTTTAAAATACTGGATGATCAGTCCCGGTGTAGTGCTGCAGAAATTAGTCCTCGATCTTGGTGGTTTGAAACCCTCCTTTTTAGGACCACCGGAGACTTTTGTAAGCCGGACCCAATAACGCATAAGCCAAATAACCATTTATAAAACCAATTGAACCTATGAACAATTTTAAAAACTTATCAGGTATAGCACTAATAATGATGGTGGCTGCGGCAAGCGCCTGCCAGCAGAATACGAAAACTTCGGCGAAAGAGACTGCTACTACAAATGATAGCAGTAAAGTATCAAAATTCCTTTCTGAACCGCTGATCAGCAATATTTATACGGCAGATCCTTCTGCTCATGTTTTTGATGGAAAAATATATATTTATCCCTCACATGATGTCGAGTCCGGCACAAAGGAAAACGACAACGGGGATCACTTTGATATGAAAGATTACCATATCCTCAGCATGGATAGTATCAATGGAACAGTAAAGGATAATGGAATTGCCTTAAGTGTCAAAGATATTCCATGGGCGGGGCGTCAGCTCTGGGCACCGGATGTGGCAGTTAAGGGTGGAACATACTATCTGTATTTTCCCGTAAAGGATAAAAACGATGTTTTCCGCATTGGAGTGGCCACCTCAAAAAATCCTGCAGGGCCATTCAAATCTGAACCAAAGCCAATTGAGGGCAGCTTTAGTATTGATCCGGCCGTTTTTACGGATACGGATGGTAGTACGTATATGTATTTCGGTGGCATTTGGGGTGGCCAGTTGCAGCGCTGGAAAAATGGGAAATATGACGCAAACGGTTCCAAAACAGATTCCGGAAAAGAAAATGAACCGGCTCTGCCCGCTAAAGTGGCTAAGTTAACGCAAAACATGCTTGGCTTTGATGGCGCTGTTAAAGATGTGGTGATTCTGGATGAGACAGGTAAGCCATTACTAACTAAGGATCATGACAGGCGATTCTTTGAAGGTGCCTGGATGCATAAATTCAACGGAAAATATTATTTCACTTATTCTACCGGTGATACACATTTCCTGGCATCTGCCATCGGTAATACCCCATATGGCCCTTTTAAATACCAGGGTACATTTATGAATCCTGTAGAGGGCTGGACTACCCACCATTCTATTGTAGAGGTTAAAGGGAAATGGTATATATTCTACCACGATACGCAGCTTTCCGGTAAAACACATTTAAGAAATATAAAGGTAACTGAACTTACGCACCAGGCAGATGGCACCATTGCGCTGATAGAGCCGGTGAATAAATAATGAGTTTATCCTAAAGGATGTTACCTTCACACGCTAATCAAGATGAATAAAATTACTTCATTAATTACGCTGATGTATACGCTGCTCACTACATCAGCTATCGCTCAGCCTTATTTAAAGCAGCAGGGAAAGGTTAAACAGCTTTATGTGCATGACAAACCTTATTTAATTTTAGGTGGAGAGCTGGGCAACTCCAGCTCTTCCAGTACTGAATATATGCAGCCGGTCTGGTCAAAAGTAAAAGCACTAAATCTGAATACCATTCTGGCACCTGTTTACTGGGAACTCATAGAGCCTGAAGAGGGTAAGTTTAATTTTAAGCTGGTAGATGACCTGATCAGAGATGCCAGAAAAAATGATATTAAATTGGTCTTGCTCTGGTTTGGCGCTTGGAAAAACAGCATGTCCTGTTATGCACCGTACTGGGTTAAAAAAGATCAGGACAGATTTCCCCGTGCTTACAGTAAAAGTGGAGCCGGGCAAGAAATCCTGAGCCCTTTTAATGCAAATACCCTAAATGCCGATATCAAAGTATTCAAAGCATTGATGAGCCATATCAAAAGTATAGACGCTAAAGAGCAAACGGTTCTGATGATTCAGGTAGAAAATGAAATAGGTATGTTACCTGATGCCAGGGACCATAGTCCTTCCGCTAGGGTAGCTTTTAACAAACCCATCCCGGCAGCATTCTTCAGTTATCTCAACAGCAATAAAGAAAAGCTGATGCCGGAGTTTAAAGCGGTATGGGCTAAAAATGGCTACAGGTCTACAGGAAACTGGGAAGTTGTTTTTGGGAAGGGGCTGGCGACCGATGAAATATTTATGGCCTGGTATTATGCGGACTTCATCAATAAACTGACAAAAGCGGGCAAAGAAGGATATGATATACCCATGTACCTGAACGCTGCATTGAACTATAAAAAAACAGCGAAACCGGGTGAGTATCCAAGTGCGGGACCTCTGCCGCATATCATAGATGTGTGGAAAGCCGGTGCGCCGACTATAGATTTACTAGCTCCGGATTTTTATAACCCTGATTTTAAATACTGGAATGATCTCTATGTAAGAGGGAACAGCACTTTATTTATACCTGAAATCAAATTTGAACAGGGAGTGGGCGGCAAGGCATTTAATGCAATAGGGCACTACCATGCTATTGGTTTCTCCCCATTCTCCATAGAAAATGGAGATGAAAAAATGAATGCGGAGATCTCCGGGACTTACCAGGTGCTGAATCAGATCGGTCCTCTGATTTTGCAGCATCAGGGGAGCGCGACTATCAATGGAGTATTATTTGATAAAACGGATGAAAAGCAGGAATTGCGGATGGGAGATTATATCCTCACCTTCTCACACGACTTATCACTGGGCTGGTCTCCAAAAGCCAAAGATGAAACCTGGCCTATTACCGGAGCTACTGTAATTCAGCTTGCCAAGGATGAGTTTATTGTCGCAGGTACCGGAGTAGTGGCCACTTTTAAGCCCCTTAACGAAAAATTCAATGCAGGAATAGCGAGTATTGATGAAGGTGTATTCAAGGATGGTAAATGGATCCCCGGGCTAAGACTGAATGGCGATCAAAGTCACCAGGGCAGACATCTGAGAATTCCCGAAGGCAGTTACAGTATTCAAAAAGTGAAGTTGTATTCCTATAAATAACACCGATATGAAATCTAAATTACTATGCTTCTTTTTGATGGTGACCGGCTTTAGTGTTACCGCACAAATCAGGTTTCCCAGGTTGATTAGCGATGGTATGATTTTGCAGCGTGGAGATACCATAAAAATATGGGGATGGGCGGGCGCAAAGGAATACATCGGGCTAAAATTCGGTCATAAATCTTATTCCACACAAGCTAATACGAAGGGCGAATGGGAACTAAAATTACCTCCTCATAAAGCTGGAGGTCCTTATGAAATGGTATTTACAGGCACCAATACAGTAACAGTCAAAGATATCCTGTTCGGTGATGTCTGGCTCTGCAGCGGACAATCCAATATGGAATTACCGATGAGCAGAGTAATCGATAAATATCCCGGAGTAATTGCTGCGGCAAACAATAAAAATATCAGACAGTTTCTTGTACCTGATGAATACGATTTTAAAACTCAGTGTAAAGATTTTTCTTCAGGGACATGGGCATCTGCCAGTCCGGAAAGCGTGCTCGATTTCTCTGCGGTAGCGTATTTTTTTGCGCTGGATATATACCAGAAGCAACAGGTTCCGATAGGGATCATCAATGCCGCCTTAGGGGGTTCTCCTGCACAATCCTGGATGAGCGAAAATGCAATCAGGAGTTTTGATGACTTGTATAAAGAAACGCAGCGTTTTAAAAATGATGACCTGATCAGGCAGATAGAAGCAGCTGATCAGGAAGCTTCAGAGAATTGGCGTAAAACAGTAAACAGCAATGATGAAGGCTTAAAGAATAACTGGAGAGCAACCAAAGCTGATCACACCTGGTTAAGTATGAATGTGCCCGGTTATTGGTCGAACGAATCCCTGGGCAAGCTGAATGGTGTAGTATGGTTTAAAAAAGAAATTGACGTGCCGTCAGCAATGGTTGGTCAGCCGGCAAAACTACTTTTAGGAAGAATAGTTGATGCAGATTCGGTCTTTATCAACGGATATTTTGTCGGGTCCACAAGTTATCAATATCCTCCCAGAAGATATCTTTTCAAGGAAGGTATACTTAAAAAAGGTAAAAATGAGCTCACCGTCAGAGTAATTAATAGTGGAGGCAATGGCGGTTTCGTAACGGATAAAAACTATGAACTGATTGCAGGAAAGGATACGCTTAACCTGGCAGGTAAATGGAAATATAAACCAGGTACAAAAATGGAACCCGCACCATCCCAGACCTTTATCCGATGGAAACCTGTAGGTTTGTACAATGCGATGATCGCTCCTTTGCAGCATTATCAGATTAAAGGCGTGTTATGGTATCAGGGAGAAGCAAATACTTATAATCCGGAAGAGTATGGCCAATTGATGCAGGGCCTGATTGCGGATTGGCGTAACACATGGAAGAAAAGTAAACTGCCTTTTCTCCTGGTTCAGTTACCGGAATATATGGAAGCCAGAGATACACCCTCCGAAAGCAAATGGGCAGAACTCAGGGCTGTTCAGCAAGCGCTGGCTAAGCTTCCTGATGTAGCCATGGCAGTTACATTAGGATTGGGGGAATGGAACGATATCCATCCATTAGACAAAGCCAATGTTGGTCACCGCTTAGCTTTACAGGCAGAACGTTTAGTGTATGACCACACCAGGATAGTTTCTTCCGGTCCTGTATTCAGATCTGTTACAACAGACAAAGGAAAATTGATCCTTAGTTTTGATGATACCGGGTCCGGACTTGTTGCGAAAGACGGTCAGGAACTAAATTACTTTGCAATTGCTGGCGCAGATAAAAAATATAGCTGGGCCAAAGCCAGTATCAATGGTAAAAAAGTTATTGTCTGGAACAGTACCATTGCAAATCCAAAATATGTACGTTATGCCTGGGCGGATAATCCTGAAGGCGCAAATCTTTTCAATCGTGAAGGTCTTCCTGCATCACCATTTGAAGCAGAAATTAAATAATAGTATTGCATTAAAAAGCCATTCCAATGATAAAACAGGAATGGCTTTTTGTTTTTGATTTCTTTGAATTTCTTACTGACCTTTCAATGCCTGCAGCACGGCTGCAAATGCAGATTTCTTCGCATAGTTGCCATTGAACAATAATGGTGCATCATTCTTGGCAAGACTTGTGGTAATCCAGCTGTCGGTATCGGCAACACCCCATATGGTAATTCCGCCGCGCTGTGCTTCAGGTACATACTTCAGATAAGCTTTAACAACATAATGATACATCGCTGCCTGCAAATTGAGTAAGGTAGGCGAGGTGGCCACACTACCAACTTTTTCTGAGGGATTTAAACGTACGTCGAGTTCTGAAATCCGCACTTTTAAACCCGTTGCAGCCAGTTTCTGAAACATGTTGTTGATCTGGTTGTAAGAAGTATTGATATTACAATGCATTTGCGTACCAACACCTGTAATGCCTGTATTTGCCGACTTTAATTCTGTTGCTAAAGCAATAAAAGCATCCAGCTTCGCCACGCTTGACTCCAGATTATATTCATTCATATACAAATCTGCACTCGCATCTGCAGCCCTTGCATAAGCAAAAGCTTTAGCCGCATATCCTCTTCCAAGGTAGTTTTGCCAAACAAAAACAGATACTTTTGTCAGGTCCGTAGTAGGTGTATTGGTATTGTTGCGCAATTCTCCTGCATCACTGAAAGGCTCATTCAGCACATCCCAGGCCGTTATCTTTCCTGCATACCGGCTAACGACTGTCTGAATATGTTTTTTCATTTCATGATCAACTATCGTTGTCAATGCATCACCAGAAGGCGGCGCAACAACAGCTGCATCGGTAATACTCACATCATCCAGATACAGCGTATTTAAAGTCCCCCCAAGATCAAATGCCAGCTGTAGAGCTGTTACGCCAGCCGGAACAGCGTAATCATAAGAGACCTTCGCATAATTCGTTGTCACGGGTTTACCGCCCTGGTAATTTACTGAACCTGCTGCAGCTCCTGAATAGGGTCTGATTTCAAACTGGATATTCTGAGCAGCAGCGCCCTTGATATAATAGGAAATAGTATAGGTTTTACCCGCTACCACAGGAACCTGAGCTTTTGTGATCAGCTGGGTATTGTAATTCTGCCCTCCTGCAGGCACATTGACCTGTAATGCTTTGGCACCGGTGTTTGTATTGCTCGTGGTGCTCACAAATTGTCCGGCACCGTTCAATACCTGCCATCCATCTGCAGGTTCGGCGGTAGTCGCAACTGTAGTCGTTTCAAATCCCGGATTCACGGCCAGGTTTGTGATTGCAGGACCATTTCCTGTATTACCAATCAGGCTGTTGTAATAGTTGGCTCTTTGCTGTGAGTGCCAGACCAGCGTATGGCCGAAAACCTTAATTCCGGCAGCATTAGCCAGCTCATAAAACCGGTCTGCAGTACTGAAATCATAAGAGCCATCTGCTTTAACGACGGCATTGTTTTTTAGTTCGTTGCCAAAGGTAATCCAGCCGGCTTCGCGTTTTACGATCGACCAGTAAGTAGTGTTCCCGGAGGATAGGGGATATTCCACTGCCAGACCTACGGGGAAAGAAACTGTAGATTTCAGGGTGCCGGTACTATCGGTGAATTGTGCATCTACAGTACTATCCGCACCATTGTATATGTTTTTTTTGCAAGAATACACTCCCATCGTTGTGATGAGTAACATACCTGATATGATTATTTTCTTCATGTCTTTTGTTTTAATTGCTGGCTAGTAATAACCTGGATTCTGGTATTTATTTCTGTTCGGATCACCAGCGGGATCAACCACACTGTTAATCTGATCTTGTGGAATAGGGCGCAGCAGATGAAAATCTTTTATGTTCGGTGCCCCATCCGGATTATGCAGCCGAACTCTTTCCTGTAGTTTCTTACGCACGGCAAGATCGGGCCAGCGCAGGCTTTCGCCACAGAGCTCCCTGATTCTCTCATCAAGGATAAAGTCCAGGTTAATCTGGGCTAAATTAATAGTCATGACCGCTTTCCTTGCCGCAAGCTGACCGGCTGTTAAACCAGCACGGTATGCAGCACGTTCTCTCAGCACATTCATCAGTGGAACCGCATCTGCCGGATGACCATCCTGTAAAGCAGCTTCGGCCGCCATCAGGTATACTTCTGAAAGTTTGGCCACAATGAAAGGGCGACCAGAGACATCCTGGAAATTATTACGCACACTGTCATCATACTTTTTCAGGTTCGGGTAAAGCTGATTCGTTTTGTTTTGATTGGTATAATATTCTGAGGGACCGATAACTTTATATTTTTTTCCTGCCGCTTTCAGCTGACTGGCTCTTGCATCAGTAGGGGCCAGGTAAATCGCTGTATCACCCAAAGCGAAGCCAACGCCGGCAAGTTTGGTCTTAAAGGTCTCCAGTTCTGCACCTGTACGTAAAGTAGCTACGCGCCATAATACCCTGAAAGTACAGTCAAAACGACTATCGTTTACCTTATCTGCAAATACGGTATTATAAACAAATGGTGTTGGTGCCAGCTGCCTCAAGGGACGACCATACTGCAGGGGTCTGTCGTCAATCAGGGAAACACCTCCTACAGTAGCCGCGTTCTGGTAATTCGCATTGAACAGATTATTGGCAAGGTTCACCTTGTTGGCAAAATCAGTTCCCGGACTTGGCGTTTCGTTGTTGGTGTTATTTAACGGCAGTCGCTCTACCGAATACAGAATCTCTTTATTGTAATCATTGCCCTGTTTATGAACAAGACTATAGTCGGGCAGCAGATCTGTACCATATTTAACCTTGTTAGTGATCAATTCCATCGCTGTTTTATAAGCGTTATTGAAATCAGTTGATTCTTTTACATCAGAATAACCACGATAGAGGTATACTTTGGCCAGCAAATGGAGAGCTGCAGCCTGGGAAAGCCTGAAAGCATTTGTCGGTCTCGCTACAGGAAGGTTCTGACTGGCAAAACTCAGGTCGTCAATCATTGCCTGGTAGTCTTTCTTCAGGATATCATTAAAGGGTAAGCGGTTAAAACCATAATAAGCCACATCTGTAAATACCAGGTCGCCCGAACCCAGGTCAAGCGGCACGGCGCCAAACTGTTCAACGAGTAACAGGTAATAGTGTGCACGCAGATAACGCGCTTCCGCCATAATTACATTTCTTGCGGGATCACCCATACTCACATCGGGTGCAAATTTCAGTATGGCATTACAGAGGTTGATATTGGAATAATTTCTGTTCCAGGGCGTAAGTATGGAGCCATTTGTAGGGGGAATCTGGTAAGTGCCAAGCTCCAGCGTCTGTCCGGAGTTACCCTGGTCACCAAAGGTAAATTCATCTGTGCCCATATTTGCCAGTAAAACTGCGCCGATCGGACCATAATCATACCGCATTCCAGCATAAACAGAATTGATGGCCGCCTGGAGTCCTTCCGCAGTCTTAAAATAATCTGTGGTGAAGGTAGTGTAGGGGTGCTCCTCTAAAGCTTTTTTACATCCTCCCAAAACGAGGAGTAGTGAGAGTATAATGAATGGAGTAAAGTATCTTGTTTTCATTTGTTTAAATTTTGTTTTTTATGGTGATGAAGCTATCATAATCTCATCATTCGAATTGTGATTTTTAAAAGATCAGGAGGGTTCCATATCAAAAAAATGATGAACAATTAGAAAGTAACATTTAAGCCTGCCAAAAATGACCTCGTTGCAGGTAAGGTCGCACCGATAGTCAGTGCCCTGTTAGAGATATTACCCGGGTCGGCCACCCCCTGGTTACCTGTGCCTGTCGCCTCAGGATCTAAACCCCCGGCTTTAACATAGGGTGAATACAGGATGAAGGGGTTTTGTGCGGCTATATAAACCTTTATTTTCTGTGCACCTAGTTTTTCAGTCAGCTTGCTGGTAAAAGAGTAGCCAAAATTGATACTTCTTACTTTGATGAAACTGGCGTCATAATACCCCAGCGTAGACCAGGCATCGCTCGTTAAGGGGGAGGCAATCAGACCTCCTGCTACATTTGGTGAAGGAAACGCATTGGTAGGATTAGTGGGTGTCCAGTAATCGACAGCGAGCTGGTTCCTTCTGCCATCATTAATGGTCAGATAACCGGCTAATGGCTGGTGAACCTGGCTGATCAGCGTGCCGCCGAAACGTGCATAAACCACAAAGGAGAAGTCGAACCCTTTATAACTAAAACGGTTGGTCATACCACCCTGAATTTTAGCCTGTGCATTCCCGATCACATATTTATCATCAACACTTATTTTACCGTCACCATTGTGGTCTTCCAGTTTCAGCTGTCCCGGTACAGAACCATAACTGGCAGCTTCTCCGGCCTCTTCTGTTTGCCAGATACCCAGCTTTTTATAATCAAATATCGCTGTGAGCGGCTGCCCTACAAATAACTGGGCGTTTGTAACCTGCGTCGTATTTCCGTTCAGGGCCACCAGTTTGTTCCTGTTAAAATAAAAGTTCAGGTCCGTTCCCCAGGAAAAGCCACCTGCAGTGGTGATGTTCTGACTTGATAGTGCTACCTCCAGGCCTTTGTTATTTACATTGCCAATATTTGTTAAGTAGGGCTCCGAAATTCCTGAAGTAGGGGGCAGGGGCACGCCATAAAGTAATTTATCGGTTTTAGCAGTGTACCAGTCAATGCTGCCGGATATCCGGTTATTCAGGATACCAAAATCCAGACCCAGATTGGTAGTCCTGGTATATTCCCAATCCAGTTTTGGATCCACAATTTTAGTTACGTAATAACCAATCTGAGAAGAGGGACCGTAATTATAGCGTACGCCATTGGATGCTACTCCGCCCAGCGTACTGTATGCGGGTACTGCCTGATTGGAAGTCACACCGAAACCGGCTCTTAATTTCAGGTTCGAAATCACTTTGAGTTCCTTCATGAATTCCTCATTCGTAATACTCCATCCTGCAGAAACAGCGGGATATTCTTTCCATTTATTTCCTTCCCCTAATCTTGAAGAACCATCACGGCGACCCGTCAGGGTCAGCATATACTTATCATTATAGATATAATTTGCTCTCAGCATCATCGACATTAATGTGGCAGATGATTCACCGCCACCAAGTATGGCTACCGGGCCTACCGCAGATTGACCTAAATTATACCACTGTACAAAATCAGCAGTAATAGAATCTTTGCTTACAGTAGTATTGTGATACTGCTCGCGCTCAAATCCAAACAATGCGGTAACAGATACCCTGTGTTTCTTCGCAAAAGTTTTGTCGTATGTCAATATATTATCTAAGGAATACTTTGTTCCCGTACCGTTATTCACTGCTGCTGTATTTCCAAGCGCAGGTCTGAAATAACTGTCCGTTCCCCTGAACTGGGCACCTTCTTCCTGATTGAAATCAAGCCCGACATTTAATCTGTATTTTAAGCCTTCTAAAATTTGTACTTCCCCATAGATACTATTGAAAGTACGGAAGCGGCGTACCCTGTCTACCCATTGATTGTTGTTGGTCAGCAACATCAGCGGACTGTAAGTCGTGTTCAGGTCGTCAAGGTTACCTGCCGGTTTTTTATTCACGCTGCCGTCAGGATTATAGGGCGAGCTGAGCGGACTAAGTGTTAAGAGCGGAAACACATTCAAACCAAATTGTGAACCGTTGGTGATGCTGTAATTCGTTAAGTTGTTAAAACCCGCTTTAACATATTTCCCGATCTTGAAATCACCGGTGGCTTTCATGGAAGCGCGGGTAAAATCCTGACCGGGCAAAGATGATGTTTGTTTAAAATAACCACCACCCACAGAGAATTGACTCTGCTCGCTACCACCAGAAATAGTCAGGTTATTGTCGGTCATATACCCGTCTTTATACATCAG
Organism: Pedobacter sp. MR2016-24; assembly: GCF_026239655.1. Taxonomy (GTDB): domain Bacteria; phylum Bacteroidota; class Bacteroidia; order Sphingobacteriales; family Sphingobacteriaceae; genus Pedobacter. The sequence goes on from NZ_JAPIVO010000004.1 coordinate 145,819, forward strand.
GTCCTGCCAGTCTGTATTTCTGCCTTCTGTAATCCCCTGTTTCTCATCTGCAAGATAATCCTGATTAAAAATGGAATAATCGCGCAGTGCTTTGTATTGATCAGCATCATATACATTATATTTCCGTGTAATTTTACTTACACCATAGTAAGAATTAAAGGCCACACGTGTATCACCGGCAATTCCGCGTTTGGTTGTAATCAGCACCACACCATTTGCACCACGTGATCCGTAGATGGCAGTAGCAGATGCATCCTTTAATACATCAAGACTGGCAATATCATCAGGATTGATATCATTCAGTGTACCCCCGTATGGAATGCCGTCCACCACAAATAAAGGATCATTAGATGCATTGATAGACCGTTCACCACGGATCCTGATCTGTGCTCCGGCACCGGGCCGGGTACCTACAGACTGAACCTCAACACCCGCCATTCTGCCTTGTAAGGCCTGCTGGATGTTGGCTACAGGAACCTCCTTAATAGCCGAACCACTCAGGGAAACAACGGATCCGGTCACATCGCGCCGTTTTTGCGTGCCGTAACCTATTACCACTACTTCATTCAGGTTTTTGGAATCCTGATTCAGTGTGATATTGTATACCGTAACACCGGCTTTAATGTCTATCTCTTGTGAAGGATAGCCGATAAAGGATACAATCAGTGTCTTCTCATTCGCGGGAGCACTAATGCTAAAACTTCCATCGTCCGTTGTGACGGTAGATTTGCCGGATAGTTTCAGTTTAATACCAGCCCCGGGTAAGGGAAGGTTTTTCTCGTCCAGTACTTTCCCTTTCAGGAGGTTCTGTGCGAAAAGTAATGTAGGTGATATTGCCAGCAGGAGGATGAGCAACAATACACCTTTTGACAATTTTTTTTGTCCAGGTTTGTTCATATAGGTTTATTTATTTGCAGTTTAGGTACTGCAGTTAAAATTATCTCAAGTTGCTGCTGAATGATTAGTAGTATACGCAACACCCTTAAGGATATTTGGTTATGATAAATGTAGAAATTAAAATCCAATTTGCAACCGATTGCATTAAATTTTTTTAATGTTGTACTTTTTTGTAATATTGAATCGATAAAGACTGATAAATGAGCATTAATCGATTGCATTCTACTAAATAGATATATGATGAATATGATTCAGACAATGCGGTGGTACGGTACTGAGGATATCGTGAGTTTAGCTGACATTGCGCAGGCTGGATGCACAGGAGTGGTAACTGCCCTACATCAGATTCCTGTTGGAGAAATCTGGACAGTAGCCGAAATTCAAAAGAGGAAAAAGGACATTGAACAGGCTGGACTGATATGGAGCGTGGTAGAAAGCCTGCCTGTACATGAAGATATCAAAAAAAGGTCGGGCGACTATGCGCTTTATATTAATAATTATAAAATCAGTCTGGCAAATCTGGCCAGCTGCGGAATTAAGGTCGTTACTTATAATTTTATGCCTGTGGTCGACTGGATGCGGACGGATCTAAAATACCCGACAAAAACCGGTGCGCTCGCGCTTAGATTTGAAAAGGCTGCCTTTATTGCATTCGATTTGTTTCTGTTGAAAAGACCCAATGCCGCAGCAGATTATACAGCAGTGGAAATAGCAAAGGCAACCAGTCATTTTGCAAATCTGGTTGAAGAGGAAAAAGCGGAGCTGATGAATACCTGTTTACAAGGCTTGCCCGGCAGTAAAGACCGCTTCAGACCTGAGCAGGTATTAACCTTGCTGGATGGCTACAAAAACATCAGCTCAACTATTTTAAGGGAAAACCTGTGCTTGTTTTTGTCGGATATTACGCCAACCGCAGATCATTATGAAATGGAGTTAGCTATACACCCGGACGATCCGCCATACGCTATTTTAGGTTTGCCAAGGATTATGAGTACTGAATATGATGCGCATTATATACTGGATAAAGTGCCGGCAAAGTCCAACGGTCTCTGTTTCTGCAGCGGTTCCTATGGGGCAAGAGCGGATAATGATCTGCCCGGAATGATCAGGAGGCTCGGTTCAAGAATATACTTTTTACATCTGAGAAGTACTGAGAGAGACGAAGAAGGAAACTTTTTTGAAGCAAACCACCTGGAAGGTGATGCCGACATGTATGCACTGGTAAAAGCGTCAGTAGAATTAATGCACAGAGAAAACAGAAGGATTCCAATGCGGCCGGATCACGGACATTTGATGATGGATGATCTGGTTAAGAAGCCATATCCGGGATATTCAGCTATTGGCAGGTTGAAGGCACTCGCCGAAATTCGCGGTCTGGAAATGGGAATCAGTGGCAAATTGCGCTTGGGCTAAAGTAGTTGATCCGGGGGAAACCATACAAATAAATTTTTTGAAACAATTTACCTTCTTTTTTGACAAATAATTATGTTAACTTATTAACTTTGAAGACCCGAATAAAAGCTTATTATTAGCATCATTCAGCGTATAAAAACAAAAAATAGTAACCTTTATTGATATGAACGCGCCAAAAACTAATCCCGCTCCAGCATTAGTAAAAATATTTGTCGGGGGCTTTCCTCTTGACATGACAGAACTTGAATTGGTTCAGCTGGTGAGTTTACATGGTAACGTCAGTACAATAAAAATTGTCAGGGATAAAAAAACCGGTATATGTAAAGGTTATGCTTTCCTAGAAATGAAAAATAGGGAAGAAGCAAAAAAAGTGGTGTCGGCTTTGAATGGCGAACCCCTGGGAGACCGCACCTTGTCGGTAAAGATCAATATAGATAATGCAGCAACTGCCGCGGCTAAAAAGCCAGGGCAGAGACCAGCGTCCAAACCAACTTATGTAAAGGTAAGTAGTCCTTCCGATGGATTGAGAGATAAACGGCAGAGAAAATAGGGCTGAAGTTAAGCCGGACCTACCTTATTTTGCTGCTGCTGTAACATAATGGCGAGTAAAAAGCCTGTAAATACCATTCCCATGCTAAAAGGGAAAATATAGCCCATTCCAAAACGACTTGCTATCCCGCCTACCAGGGGGCCTGTTATACCGAGAGACAGATCAATAAATAATCCATATCCGCCCAGGGCTGCACCTTTATTTGATGCAGGAACTAGTTTCACTGCTTCAACACCTAAGGCAGGAAAGATCAATGAGAATCCCAGACCGGTAATCCCTGCACCAATCAATGCTACATGAGGAACATTTGCCAGCCATAAAATGAGGAGTCCCGCTGTTTCCAATGCAAGACAGTATACAGCTGTTTTCATACCGCCATGTAATTCTATTGAACGGCCAAAAATAACCCTTCCAAGAATAAACAGGATACTAAAAACAGACAGGCATAATACGGCACCTGTCCAGTTTAAAGAAGCATAATATAAAGTGATAAAAGTAGAGATGGTACCGAATCCTAATCCTCCAAGTGCAAGGCAGATTCCATAGGGAGACACCGTTTTCAGTACTTTGAGAAAAGGCTGTCTGGCTACATCGCTATTTCCTTTTAATCCTGTCTTGCTTTTTGCATAAAAGAAGCCAATGGCACCAACGACCATAATCAACAGGCCAATGCTGCCAATTCCAAAGCTATTGTGCAGAATAACCCCTAATGGGGCTCCGGCCGCAAGTGCTCCATAACTAGCGATGCCATTAAATGAAATAGCTTTTCCTGTATGTTCATCCCCTACGGCCAGTATGGCCCAGTTAACCGGACTTGCCCCAATCAGTCCTTCGGCAAAACCGGTCATTAAGCGTGTCACAACCAGTAAAGCCAGACTTAATCCGTGCATATCCCTAAATAGATAAGCGCAGAAAAGTAATATCCCGCTGCATATAAAACCAAGCATCCCCATCAATACTGCTGGCTTTGGTCCCTTTTTATCTACTATACTTCCTGCATAACCACGGGAGAGAAAAGTGGTCACATATTGTATGCTAATTACAATACCGGCTATCATCGTGCTGTATCCCAGATCCTGGTGAATAAAAACAGGCAATACAGCCAAGGCTAAACCTATGGTGAAATAGCCGATAAAGGTAAAGGTGACGAAACTTGTTATGGTCAGCCGCAGTTTGGAACCTGCGCCGGCCGTTACTTCTGGTGGCATATCTTTAGAAAATCTGATAAGTCCGCAATTTAAAGAGATTCAAAGCGCCGGCTCAATTTACAGGCGATAAAAACAACTCTTTACTTTATAATAACATTTAATAGCTATTAGAAGAAAAACTTGGTGTGTTTGTTCTTCTGTAATTAGATAAGGGTAAGTTATGAATAATATAATATTTATTTATGTAATCGTTTAATTATGAAAAAATTATCATATATCTTTATTATAATCATCCTGATTATGACAACAAATAAAGATATACTACATTCCGTTTGGGATAAAATGGATGTGGTAATAACTACTAAAGCTATTTTTTCAGAAGAAATTCTGATTGATGAACTGCTGTCGAATATGCTTTGCACGGGACCTCATTATTATTATATCGTAGACTTTTACGACCGGCAGATTAAATATATGAGTCATTCGGTATTGTCTGTGCTGGGCCTGGCTCCCGAATCAGTAACCTTTGATGATATCATTAACAGAATCCATCCGGATGACATCGATTATGTAGCTAAAGCCGAAAGCACGGTGCTGGATTATTTGTATAACCACATAGGCTGCAGTCGCGTGAAAGAATTTAAAAACAGTTATTGCTTCCGGATGAAAATGCCTGATCACAGCTATCAGTTATTTCAGCATCAGTCGGTTATTCTTACCACAGATCAGTACGGCGGTTTTGCCAGGGCGCTAAACATCCATACCAATATCAGTCATCTCACTAAGGTCAATAACTATCAGGCCATTGTGGCATCTATTACGGGTGAACAGCAATATGTTTATCTCGATGTGCTAAACAATGAGAAGCCGCCCGCCCGGTCTATTGTGCTTAGTCGCCGGGAAAAGGAAATTGTCTGTCAGATTGCCCGTGGACTGGCAAGTAAGGAGATTGCCTCCAAACTCTGCGTCTCTATCCATACCGTAAATACACACCGCAGAAATATCCTGCAGAAAGCAGGGGTGAAGAGCAGCGGGGAATTGGTTTCCAGATGTGTGAGTGAAGGATTAATCTGATCTTATTTATAAATGAAATGGCCTGCTAATTAAATCAGCAGGCCATTTCATTTATGCTAATGCTAAAGTTAAAAGGTATAAGCAATCTTACCATATACATAACGACCACTAAAACCAAACTGACTTACCGCTCTTGGATACAAAAACCGTCCATTTGAAGTATTATCCAGGGAACCGGAATAAGTCTGGCCGGCAATGCCGCTTAAATTATCCTCATTGTTTCTCGGACTGATATATAACTCATCAGGATACACATCAAAAATATTATTGGCGCCAACCGTTACTGTCAGGCTCTTATTTGCTGCATAACTCACAGAAAAATCTGATACCCATTTAGGCGTAAAAGTCTGATCCATTTCAACCGGAAGATTATTTGCCGGAATGGTAGGGTCAACCGCATTCAGGTAAGTCACTTCACCAAAACGTACCGTTCTCGCTACAAAACTGAGCTTATCTAAAGTGAGGTTAGCAGTAAGGTTAAGTTTGTTTTTTGGTACTGAACTTTCGAAACGTGAACGCTCTAAACGATCGAATAACTTAGCTTTTAAGGTAGCATTCCCCTCTATAGCCGGAGAACCTTTCACTTCCCTGACTACAGTTTTATTTAAATTACCGGCAACGCTCAACAGTAAATTGCTTTTAGTGCCTAAGGTAAATCTGTTGGTTAACACTACATCAAGACCTGCAGTGTTCGTTTTGATGGCGTTCGTGAAAAACTGCACACTATTTACCTGTGCGTTAGGATCCACTGTATTCAGGATGTCATTTACCGGTCCCGCTATTAAAGCGCCTGCGCTGTTACGCTCTCTTGCATACTGGCTGGAGAAAACGATCCTGTCTTTAATATCGATGTTGTAAGCATCTATAGTAAAGGTGAATGTTTTGATCCTGCCGGCCAGGCCCAAACTGCCCGACTTAGAAATTTCCGGTTTTAGAGAGCCTACGCCAAACTGCGAAACAATTGGATTGTCATTGTTTACGGTTAATACTTGTGTAGGTAAGCTGGCTACGAATTGCGTACTTTCATTGTTGAAATAACGTTGGTGTAATGATGGAGCCCTGAAGCCTGTTGCATAGGCACCACGTAAAGAGATATCGCCGAATAATTTCACCTTACCGGTAAATTTATAAGAGAAATTAGAACCAAAATCACTGTAGTTCTCATAACGTCCCGCAGCTTCAAGTAAAACTCTCGGACCAAACTCTGCTTCGAAATCTGCGTAAAGACTTTTGTTGTTGCGAGATTCATTGATTGCATTATTAGGATTAAAACCCGGAAATACCTGTGCTCCTGCAGCAGTGATTGCTGTACCTGCCAATCTTCCCGGAATACCTCTTGAAGGCTGACCAAAAGAATAAGAAAGTTCTTCACCCGGTCTGATCTGGTAGTTATCAACTCTGAACTCCCCGCCAAATGCAGTATTCAATGAAGTTAAGAAACCCCCATCAATATCATATTTTTTGTTCAGGTCCAGATTGGTGGTATTTTGTCTGAACAATAATTCACCCGCATAAAAGGAAGTGGGACTTGTGCCAATCGGTAAAGAGGCATTCACCGTATTATTGATGTCAAATTTGATATTATTCTCCCCGCTCGTATTACTCAGATCATAATTCCATGTGCCGATTTTGCCTCTCAGACCGGCAGAAAATGAAAGGTCGTTGATTTTGGTGTCGATTAAAGGCAGAAATCCATTAGGATACAGGCTCAGGTCAATCTGGGTGGTCTGCGTAGGTAAACGGTAAAAACCCGCCGCACTACCTGTTTTATGGGTATAGCCTGCAGCGAAGTACAGCTCTGTATTTTTCGTGAAATTGTATTGGCCGTTCAAAAATGCACCTCCATTTTTGGAATCGGAGTTTCCTACACGCATATTGTTTCTGTCCAGTCCGTTCGCTGCTGCTCTTGCATCATCAGCGGCTTTCAGACTCGCAAATCTTGCCTGATAAGCAGCTTCCGTTTCCGTAGCACCTTTTGTCGGGCTGCCCGAATATAAAAGCGGACGTGTATCTAAACCGCCGCGGTTGGTAAAATCGCGCTTGATATACTGACCAGCAAAATTGATAAAACCTTTATCATTTTTAAAAGCCCAGCCCTTACTGAAGTCCGCCTGAAAGGTACGTCCATCGCTAAATTCGCGGCCTAGAGTTTTAGAGTCTGATTGTCCGAAGGAAGTAGAGAAGCTATAAGGCGTTACTTTTTTGAGGACAATGTTGATTACCCCTGCAATTGCATCAGAGCCGTATTGTGCTGCTGCACCGTCACGTAAAACTTCGATGCGCTCTATGGCGGCTACCGGAATAGAGTTTAAGTCTGTTCCTACGGATCCGCGACCGAAAGTACCATTAATGTTAACCAGTGCTGTAGTATGCCGGCGTTTACCATTTACCAATACCAGCACCTGATCCGGCCCCAGCCCTCTCAGTGAGGCAGGGTCAATATGGTCCGTTCCATCAGATACCGTTTGCCTGTTAGAACTAAAAGACGGCGCCACATAATTCAGGATTTGTGTCAGATCTACCTGCGCAAAACTTTTTACATCTTTGGTCGTGATCAGATCTACCGGAACAGGACTTTGTATGTTCGTTCTCGGTACCGAAGATCTGGATCCGATTACTACCACGTTATCCAGGGTGGTCTTGGCATCCTGCAGCGTGAAATCCTGCGTTCTCGTAGCGTTGTCAATCTGCACATCAGTTTCTATGCTTTGGGATCCCGTAAAAGAGACCCTTAGTTTAAAGCTGCCCGCATTCGGGAATTTCAGGGCATACGCACCATTAGCATCTGTTGATGTGCCTATTTTCAGGCCTATCACCTGTAATGTGGCGCCGGGAATTGCCATTCCGGCCGTGTCAGTAACCTTTCCTTTCAAAACCTGAGCAATCAGGTTATTTGAAAACAGTAAGGCCAGGATAAATGTGGTTCTGAGTAGAATTTTGGTCATATTAGAGTTGATTAGACAGCAATATAATGAAATTCTACAATTTTGGTATATATTTTACCTCTAAATATCCATTTGATTTACAGTTGTTTATAATTTGTTGCCTTTTTCAGCAATTGTCCGCATATAAGCTGCAATTTTTAAATTTATTTAAAAATCACAGGAACTGTTAAGTTCTCCCAGGAAATTGTAAATCCATTTTTGGCAATACTGTAAACCAAACGCTCATTCATTTTGGCAGATTTAACTGGTTTAGCAATTACAGTTAATACATCTTTCGTCGCATCGTCAGTAGTTTCACCTGTACGTTTGATACCCCATTGACCTGTTTCCGAATTGAAGATGATCTTCCATTCTTTTTCTCCCGGAACTACATATAAACTGTATTTGCCAGCAGGCAGTGTTTTTCCCTGTATCTTAAGTGCTTTGTCGGTCGTAATAGTGGTTGCTTCATTAGCCCCGGCTCTCCATGTTTTATTGTAAGGAACAAGATCCCCCCATATTTTCCTCCCTTTAACAGCCGGACTGCCATAATTTATAGTCACTGCTGCACCATTGATAGTGCCTTTGGCCACTGTAGCCGGACTAACCCTTTGTTCTTTATTGCCCTGAGCCAAAACTGTGATCGACATCATTAAACTGCATAAGATCAGCAGATATGATTTTTTTAATGTTTTAGTATTCATATGGTTATCTTTTTTGTTTATTAAAATTAGCTAACTCATCAGGATAAAGCTAATTTAAATGAAAATTTAATCATGGTATCAAAACCATAAACTTATGAGTGCAATCAAAGATATATACTGTCAATCGTTTTATAACAAGTTTGCGAATTCAATGAGCGCTGTGTTTCCTTCCTTTGAAAAACAAAAGTTTATCAGTCTCATCTATGATGATCAGTTCGAGGCACGGGAGTGGAAGGAGCGGATGAAACACACCACAAGAACCTTTCATGCATTTATGCCTGCCAGATTCTCTGAAGCAGCAATATTGATTGAAAAACTGATCACCGGATTAAGAGCTGATGGTTTTGGCGAGGATGGATTGGCCATGATTTTTCTGGCTGATTATGTCGAAATTTATGGAATAGATGATTTCGAAAATGCAGTTAAGGCTCTTGAAATCGTTACTCAGTTCGTGAGCTGTGAGTTTGCAGTAAGGCCATTTATTCTGAAGTATGGCGATCAGATGATTGCCCGGATGACCATTTGGTCTACCCATGAAAATTCAAAGGTACGTCGCTTAGCCAGTGAAGGCAGCAGACCACGCCTGCCATGGGCAATGGCCATTCCCGCGCTTAAAAAAAATCCTGCCCCAATTCTTCCGATACTGGAAAATTTAAAAAATGATCCCTCAGCATCAGTGAGGAGAAGTGTAGCCAATAGTCTGAATGATATTGCCAAGGATAATCCGGACATTGTAATTGCTATCGCCTCCAGATGGAAGGGGGACAATAAACAAACTGATGCCATTGTGAAACATGGTCTGAGAACACTTTTAAAACAGGGTCATCCTTTAGTACTCCAGCAATATGGTTTGGAAAGTAAACAGATCACGCTCCTGGACTTTAAAATACTAAGCCCGGTAGTCAGGATAGCGGAGAGTGTCGAATTTACCTTTGCGATTAGAAATGATAATCCGGCGGCGCATTTGGTGAGGCTGGAGTATGGATTGTATTACAGGAAAGCTAAAGGTCACCTGGCAAGAAAGGTCTTTAAGATTAGTGAGCGACTCCTCCAGCAGGACGAACAATTGCGGATACATAGAAAACAGTCATTTAAGCTCATTACCACCAGAAAATTCCACACAGGCATTCATCAGCTTTCTGTTATCATCAACGGAGAAGAGAAAGGTATCCAAGATTTTGAACTCGTTTAAAATTTTATTTACCAATTTCTACTCTTCTGGCGTTTTGATACCTGATATGCTGTTTTGAGATAGGAGATGTTGAAAGGGGAAATACCTTGTTCAAAAGCGGTTTTATTGATAGCTTTTGAATTATATAAAAATAATTATTAACCTCTATATTAATATTTATTAATAATGTGTATTTTGTGTTTGAAATTCCTTCATTAAAACAAAAAATATGCGTGATCCCATTCATCTACTCCTCTCACAATTGCACGATGTGGCCGAAACAATGAAAGTTATAGCTGCTTCTGAAAACCAGAGCGCAAAACTGGATAGTGTTGTAGCAAATTTTGCAGAACTGGCCGAAGCCCTCAACCGTCTGAAGTTTCAAATTTTTGAAGTCATAAAGGATCCTAAAAAAGTTCCTGCGACGAGTGAGGTTTTGCTGGATGATGTGGAGACGCAGAAGTATACAGGTGCTTTCTGGAGAAAACCTACTTTAGAGGAACTGGATGCTTTAGCGACATATATGGCCGAAGATGTTCTCCGTTATAATGATATATGTGACGTCGATTTATCTGATCCCGATGTTTTTCACTTCAACTATGACGACGAAAAGGCGCTGGCTTTTGAAGAAATTAAAGAAATGGCAATGGTAGTGGAACTGCCTTCGCTGGAGTGGAAAATATTTTATAAATCTTCATTGGCAATAGATCAATCCCACCACTCCAATGCTATCCATTTACATCATTCAATTAACAGCTATCTGCAGGAAGCTGACGGAAGTTTTACGTGCATCGATTTGACAGACTATCTGGATATTTACTAAAGCCTATAGCTGATCATAATTCAGGCTATTATAATCAGCTACAAATTATTTTTTAAAAGGTCCTGTCATAGCGATGCCTTGAGCCTTGTTCCTCGAAAATTCAACATAACTTTCGTCTGCGATAAAAACAACGGTCTTCTCATTCACCGCCTTGTCTTTAATCAGTTCCAGCAGGCTGGCTTCAACTATACCCAGTTCAGCTTTTCTGTCCTCAATCAATGTATCCTGAATTTTAACCTCCTTATTTAATCCTTTGATCTCCAGTTGTAAATCGAATGTTTGTTCATCCTGTGCCAGATCACTAATTAATTTATGTACAAGGAGTAAATTGCTTTCCTGTTCTGTAAGTCTTAATTTAGAATGATGAAAAGCCTTCGCTAATTCTGTGATTTCCATTTATTTATTGTTTTCTGTCAATGTAGTCATTATTTAAATGCTTATTGCTGTTGATACCCGCCGATTTTGACATAACACTGAATCGTTAATATGACGTTTTTCAGAAAGAAAAAATAAGCTATCTTGCATTTAAAATTTAAACCCGGTACATGTTATTGATTCGTTATAGAAGATTGTTCTCTGTTTTCTTTATGCTCCTGTTGTTTTCCGGCACTTTATCCGGGCAGGTTGGATCTATTCATCTTAAAGGAATTGTTTACGATGCAGAAAATAAAGCTATTGATGGTGCTTCAGTATTTTTGCTGGATGCAGCAGATCAGGTAATCCAGCAGGGGATGTCCGCATCGGACGGTAGTTTTGATCTACCGGCAAATCCTGGCAAATATCATCTGCTGGTCAGTTACATCGGTTATACACAGTATAAAAGTGAACTTTTAAATCTGACCAGGGATGAGCATTTACAGCAAATAATACTACACAATCTTGGTCATAAACTGGCGGAAGTAGCCATAAAAGGAGAGAAGGCAAAAGACCTGATCCAGGCAGATGGCAGGAAGCTGATCTATAATGTAGCGAAAAGTATCAACGCACAGGGGACGAATGCACTGGAAGTATTGAGGAAAACACCGGGAGTGATGATGGTTGGCAGAGAAAATACCCTAACGTTAAATGGAATGAATGGTGCGCTGGTGTTGATTAACGGAAAACAGACCTATTTACAGTCGCAGGAACTGGTAGAATTCCTGAAGTCCATCCCTTCATCCGGACTTAAATCCATAGAAATCATTAAAAATCCTTCCTCGGAATATGATGCCTCGGGAACGGGCGGGATCATTAATATTGTATTGCAAAAATCTGCACTTACCGGTTTCAGCGGGGCTATCAATAACGGTGTGGCTTATGGTGTTACTTTAAAACAGAATACTGACCTTAATTTTAATTACAGAAAGGATAAACTAAATGTTTTCGGAAGTTATAACCACGCATTCGGACATTTTGGTTATCAGTATAATAACGATAGAAAACAGGATGGTAAGACCTATATCAGCCCGACTGACGATGTGGACAAGCGTAAGACTATGGGTTCAACTTTTGGCGCAGATTACGATCTTGATGATCGGCAGAGTCTCGGGATGGTTTTCAATGGAGGTTTTATCTATGGCGGGGGACTCACCAATACGACTACATCTATTACTGACGATGCTTCAGGGAATTTACTGCAGACGCTGAAAGGCACAAATGATTATTACCAGCAAAACAGTAATCGCTATAATGCAAATTTCAATTACAAGTATAAGGATACGCTGGGCAGGATTTTTAGTTTTGATGCCGACTACGGTTACTTTGATGCGGGCTCAAAAAATCTGCAGCCAAATATTTATTATGGCCCAGATGGTGCACTCACGTCGCAAAGTACCTACCGGACCCTGAATGGCAGAAATATAAATCTGTATGCAATCAGTGCGAATTATCAGACAAACCTGTGGAAGGGCAAAATTTATGCAGGGGCAAAGTTTTCGGCGGTTTCTGCGGATAATGATTTCAATTTCTACCAGGTTCTTAATACCGACCTGCTGGATATTAACAGCTCTAATTTTTTTAAATATAAGGAGCAGATTGCTGCGGGATATTTGAAGTATGAGGGCGCAATCACCAAAAAATTGAGTTATGATGTTGGTCTGCGTACAGAAAATACCCATGCTGCCGGAAACCTGATCCCTGTCACCGGGAGCAGTCAGTCCCCAAGTAATATTGTCCGCAATTACCTGGATTTCTTTCCTTCGGCAGCGCTAACCTACAAATCTGCTCAAAGCGGCACATTTAACCTTACTTATGCTAAAAGGATTGACCGGCCGGCCTACAAGGATCTTAATCCTTTTGAGACCATGCTGGATGAGTTGTCATACTGGAAGGGAAATCCTTTTTTACAGCCTCAATATTCGCATAGCCTGTCTCTGCAGTACAGCTATAAAAAAACAACCGGAAATTTATCCTATACCTATGTGGATGACCTGCGCCAGCAGATTACAGAGGTCAGGGATGGTAATCAGATCATCATGATACCGCGTAATCTTGGAACCCAGCGTAACCTGAGTTTCAGTTTATCCAGGCAGTTGACTATCAACCGATGGTGGGAAGTCAGCCTCTTCGGTTTGGTATCGCAGTTGCATAATAAGATCAACACAAATCAGTTTGGTTCATACGATCTCAAACGTGTTTCGGGAACAATCAACGCACAGCAGAGTTTTAAGCTGCCCTTGAAGGTCAGTGCTGAAATAGCCAGTATTTTTAACTCAAAAAGCCTTTTTGGTCCAAACGGTATTATGGAGGCAAATTCGCAGGTAGATGTGGGACTGCAAAAAAATATCCTGAAAGATAAAGGAAGTCTGCGCCTGGCAGTTACAGATATCTATAATGGTCAGCAATGGAATATGGATATCAATTATAATGGCTTTTATCAGAGAAGTACATTCAGAGGAGAGTTCAGACAGGTAAAACTCAATTTCGTATATCGCTTTGATCATAAAAATACAAATCCAAAGAAGGAACATCATTCTGGCTTAAGCAATGAGAACCAGCGTCTTTAATCATGGCAGACAAAATGATATGAATGATTTCAGGTGTGTTTTTTTAAATTACAATTTACAAAAGCACTAATGAACGTAATAAATGTCCATTAGTGCTGATTGTCACAATGCATATTTAATAAAAACAGATGTATATCTAATGTCAATTAGAATATAGTAATTCCAACACTGAGGGAATTATTTTTTGTTAACTACAACTCCTATCCATTCGCTGTTATCTTAATAATGATTTTTTTTTGATTGTCATATAATTAATTATTGATTTTTATGACAATACTCTACCTGATTTTAAGCTGATAATTCGACTGGACGGCCAGATCGTTATTGAGAGCGAGAGTTTGAGAGAGCATTATCTATAGTTGCAATTTAGCATTTTCATTAAATAATTTTGTATTTTATTTAAATATATATTTATATATGAAATAAAATGTTTAAACAGACAATATTCTGATCAGCGAGTTTTTTTCGTTTACGCTCGATTATTAAGCGAAATTTTGCAGTTCTTTTTTTGTAGTTGCATTTTAGTAAGATAATTTAATATTACTTCTAATTGATTGAGAAGACAGGCGTATCGATATAAATGATCACTTATCGTATAACCTATTTTTTTGAGCGGCCAACTTTACATGTTTTATAAACAATTCCCCTGTCAGACAGTTATAGCTTAAAAATCTACCTAAACAACAAGATGATGGAAAACGAAAATAAACTGCCTGCAGAAAATACCAGCTCTAAAAAATATCACGAAGAATTGAAAGGGAGTGATGCAGATTATGCAGCAACTGGTCAGGATGATCAGCAATCAGATCCCGCAGAACAATTAAAAGGGAGTGATGCTGATTTTGCAGATGCGGGAGCGCTGGATGATCATTCAGCAGCAAACGATACTCCGGCAGAGAATGATTCAGCGGAGGAAAAAAGTTCAGCGGATTAATAATTTCATTGATGAAAAAGAGACTCACACTCTTATTATTGATTATTTCGGGACTGACTAATGCACAAGTCGCTATAACGGAAAAAGATGTGGATTTTAATGTGCGTATCGTCACAGATAAACTCAGTGATCCCTGGTCGATCGCAATTGCACCGGATCATCATATTTGGGCCACGGAAGCAAAAGGGTATAAAGTGCTCCGGATAGATCCTGCTTCCGGCAAAAAACAAGTGTTGCTGGATCTCAATGCGATGAAAAACTTTCCGCGATATGATCAGATTCCTGACAGTGTGGATCACGCTAAACCATGGCCGCAGGGCGGCTTAATGGGCATGGCAGTTCATCCTGCACTGCTCACCGGAAAGCCTTATGTATTCCTCGCTTATGTTTATCATTTTGATGGTGCAGTAAGTAATAATGACGGTGGTTTGCCGGATGCCAAAGGATATCATTTTCAAATCAGACTAGTCAGATATACTTATGACCAGCTGGCGGCGAAATTGCTTAGTCCGGTAGTTATGTGCGACAGTATACCGGGGAGTAGCGACCATAATGGAGGGCGACTAATGATTGCGCCACATGGGGATAAAGATTATTTATTCTATAGTGCGGGAGATATGGGAGCCGGGCAGTTTGCGAATGGTGGCCGAACCAATAAAGCACAGGATGTCTATAGTTATGAGGGGAAGATCCTGCGATTTAATGTGGAACCTGACGCTGACCCAACGATGTATGATAAATGGATACCAAATGATAATCCCTTTAATGCTCAGCGGCAGAATGCAGTTTGGTCTGTCGGCCACAGAAATCCACAAGGACTGGCTGCCGCTGTCATTAGTGGTCAGCAAAGGCTCTATTCTACAGAACATGGCCCCTATTCTGATGATGAGATTAATCTGATTGAGAAAGGTCATAACTATGGTCATCCTTTAGTAATAGGTTATGACGATGGTAACTATGATGGTCTTGCGGCTTCAGTGTCAGCAAACAAAGCACTGCCCGGACGGTGGCATACTACCTATCCATTGATTGATAGTGAGCAACAAAATGCTAAAGCAATGGGAGAAAAATACCGTAATCCTATGGTGAGCCTTGATCCCACTGCGAAAATTATACTGGAACGACTTTTTCAGTCTGTCATCAAACCCGACAAGAAGAACCAGGAGTGGCACTCCTACGCACCATCGGCAATAGCCGTATATACCTCAACCGCTATTCCCGGATGGAAAAATTCTTTACTGATTCCTACACTGAAAGGAGGAGCGCTGCTTAGAATTAAGCTGGATACGAGCGGAAAAAAAGCGGTCAGCAATATTTATACGTATATCAAAGGAAATGTGCGTTACAGGGATATTGCTGTTAGTACTGACGGGGCGAAGATTTACCTGGCAGTTGATAGTTCTGCAGTTACCTCCGGACCATCAAAAGAAAATCCGCAAAAGATATCGTACCGGGGATGCATCATAGAATTAGCTTATAAAGGAATATTTAAAGAGCCAGCAAAAACAGAAGAATAATGACCACTATACTGATATTTCCATTTGATCTTCTTTCCCATTACCTGAGATGCCTGGTATTGGCAGATACCTACGACAAAACCACGCACCGAATTATATTCCTGACTTCTGAGCGGTATAGTCAATATGTACATCAGCATGGCTATCAAACATTTTCATGTAAACAGTTTGACTCCGCTTATGTCATGAAATGTGCAGGGAATTTTGATTTCTCCTGGTTAAATTATGAGGACCTGGAAGAGGTCATGCTGGATCAGGTGTCGGCCATTCAATCATTCAGGGCCGATATCGTGATCGGAGATATGGCGCCAACATTAAGGATGTCGGCAGAATACTGTAAAGTCACCTATCTCTCACTGATGAATGGTTATATGACCCGGCATTATGCCTCGACCCGAAAGATTCCGAGTACACATAAAGCATCCAAGCTGTTCAGCATCCTCCCCGAATCAATTTCCGATCTGCTGACGGATTTTGCAGAAAAGAGAACCTTCATTAAAATGCATGAGCCTTTTGCAAGAATCAGGGCAAAATATCAGCTGCAACCTATTCTGGATTATCTCTCAGAAATGGAAGGGGACCAGAACCTGATTTGTGATCTGCCGGATCTTTTCCCGCAAAAGCAGTTGCCGGTTAATTATACCTTTACAGGACCGCTTATCTACAACTACCAGCAGGAAGAAGAAGAATGGCTGAGTCAGTTGAATAAAGAACGTCCGGTAATCGTGGTAACGATGGGGAGTTCCGGAGAATGGACGCATTTATCTTTCCTGAACTCACCTTATTATTCAAAGTATATCATCATCACCGCCGGGGATAATGCTCATGTGCTTTTTGCACCGCATATCATACCTAAACGATTTGTTAATCTATCAGCGGTACTGCAAAAAGCTGACCTGATGATTTGCCACGGTGGCAACGGAACAATTTATTCAGGTATATCAAATAAGGTTTTCATGTTATGCCTGTCCAGCCATTTTGAGCAGGAATGGAATATCGCCGCACTCGAAAAAAACGGATATGGGAAGTCCGCCAGAAATTTCGATGAGACACTCTGGAAGAAGCACATCAGCGAAGCGCTTGAGCCTGCTTTTGAACACGCTTAACTGATCATATTAACGCCGGCAAAAATATCCGGATGGATGATGACAATCTCAAAACATAATTCCACGTTATAGGTTTACTAAATATAGTATCAACCAAATGTTTGAACGCGACAAAGAAATTATCATTATAGGTGCCGGACTTTCCGGGTTAACTGCTGCAAGGGTATTGAAATCAGCCGGAAGAAAGGTAAAACTCATTGAGGCATCGGACGGGATAGGAGGAAGGGTAAGGACCGACGAAATTGATGGATATCTGCTCGACCGTGGCTTTCAGGTCCTGTTGACGGCCTATCCTGAAACAAAACGCTTCCTGGATTACAAATCGCTCAATCTCAGGTCTTTTTTGCCGGGCGCCATGATCTTAAATGAAAAGGGCTGTAGCGAAATTGGTGACCCTTTAAGAAATCCTTCCCTGTTATTTAAAACCATTACTTCACCTGCCGGTACCTTCGCTGATAAAATGCGGATGATGTCGCTCAAATTAAAATTGTCGGCCACCAGCATTGATAAGATTTTCAATAAATCAGAAACGACTACCATTGCGTATCTGCATCACCTGGGTTTCAGCCAGAAGATCATCGACCAGTTTTTTAAGCCTTTCATGAGTGGCATCTTCCTGGAGAATCAATTGCATACTTCGAGCCGTATGTTCGAATATGTATTTAAATTATTCAGTGAAGATGATACCGCTGTACCCGCCAGAGGAATGGGGATGATTCCAAAACAGTTAGCGCAGGTATTGGAGGATGATGAAATCATACTCAATGAAAAGGTAGTGCATATAGACGGGACGAATGTAATCACAAATTCAGGAAGAGCTTATGAGGCCGACCAGGTGCTGATTGCTACGGAGGCTACCCATATGCCAATGCCTTTTCATCGCCCGGCTGCGCCTAAAAATTCAGTGACCAATATCTATTTCACTGCTGATAAAGCACCATTTACCAAACCTTTTATTGCGCTGAATGCCATTCCGAACCAACTGGTTAATAATGTTGCCGTGATGAACCAGATTTCTCCCTATTATGCTCCGGAAGACAAAGCATTGATTTCGGTTTCCATCATACGTGATGTGAACGGACTCCGCAGTGCTGAACTGATCAGCAAGGTAATGGCGGAATTACAGCAATGGTTTCCTGACTGTATCTCCTGGAAACATTTGAAGACATATTATATCCCTTACGCTTTGCCAAAGGATGAACATGTTGAAAATGATATCGCTGCTGCGGCCTTAAAATTAAGAGATAACGTGTTCATCTGCGGAGATCATTTATTAAACGGTTCAATCAATGCAGCGATGAGAAGCGGGAGACTTGCTGCGGAAGCAATACTGAGTCAGTAACTTAACTGAACGCATTCTGCAAGCACTTGCTTATTTTCCCGAAAAGGAGAAATTATAAGTAAGCCTCAGGCCAGCAACTCCGGCAGCTTCACCTTCAGTGGTAAATGTGTCACCATGAAGGTTGAGGTCAAGTATATGTTTCCTCGAAGAGACAAGTTCGTAACCAAGGGCCGCGCTGCCGCCAATGCCCTGATCGCCTGTATCAAGAGAGGCTATATTGGCCAGTATACCAAGCATCCCGTAAAAGCGGGGCTGAAAGTAGTATTTGCCCGAAATTCCAGCATAAGCAAAATAAGGAACTTCCAATCCGATTGCCGGTACAATGGCTATCTTTCTATTGATTTTTATCTCTCCCTGCAGTCTTGCGCCGATACCCATGCCTTCACCGCTAACATTTACTGCGGGACCAAATCCAAGCGCATTTTTTGCCTGAGCTTGAGCTCTGTTCAGGCTTAGCGCAATAGTAAAAATAAAAAGAATCAGCTTTAAGGTATTTAGTTTAGCAGTCATAGTTGATATGAATGCAAATTAATAATAATATAATCTGATTTCAGAGATATGCGCTCTTTTTTTAAGATAAAATAGGATTACACAGAAAATAAAAGCAACTTTGTGGCGGAATTTAATATGATTGTAATCAAACGTCAAGCTTCCTGTTTAATCGCCTGCATCCTGCTGCTGATCTTTTCGGTAACGCAATTTGCGGAAGTGCTGCATCACCATGTGGACGAACAGGAACATGCGCAGGTATCCGCAATCAAAAAACTCAATACTTCTAAACAGGGGATCAAACTGGTATCGGCATGTAAATTATGTAAGGACCTCAGCCACCTGCAACTGCACTATTTTGATATGGGCGAAATGGCTTACAGCTATATTCCGGCAGCTGTATTGATGCCTGTTCAGCCGGATACGGCACAGCAGTTATTTGATACTGCAGTCAATTTATGGACCAATAAAGGTCCGCCCTCTTCTCTGTCTTTTATTGCATTAGGTCCGGCCGCTTAGGCTGACCCTGTACAGACATGTCGCTTTTGCTTTAACAGCAAAGGCCAAATTACCAATTTATTTTATTTATGGATATCGTATTAGCAGCTGCAGAGCTGAGTAAAAACTATGGGGATAAACATGCGCTTCAGTCCCTTAATCTTGAATTGCGCAAAGGAGAAATATTTAGTCTTCTCGGACCAAATGGTGCGGGTAAATCTACAACGATCAACCTCTTTCTTGGTTTTATACAGCCCACATCTGGTACCGCCTGTATCAATGGGACGGATGTAGCAAAAGATCCGGTAGGGATTAAAAAACACCTGGCTTATATTCCTGAACAGGTGATGTTATACCAGAACCTGACAGGTATAGAAAACCTGGCATTGCTGACTGCACTGGCGGGTTTTAACTACAGTAAAGCCGAACTGGTGAATTACCTAGAGCGGGCGGGACTACAAACTGATGCGATCATTAAAAGGGTAGGCGCTTATTCCAAAGGGATGCGCCAAAAGGTAGGCATCGCAGCGGCAGTAGCTAAAAATGCGAAGATCTTATTGCTGGATGAGCCGACTTCCGGGCTTGACCCGAAGGCAAGTAACGAATTTTCGGAGCTGCTTATTCAGCTGAGCGGACAAGGTACGGCAGTATTTATGGCTACACATGATATTTTCCGTGCAAGGGAAGTCAGCTCCAGAATAGGGATAATGAAAAACGGAAAGCTGATCGATATGCTGGATGGATCCCGGCTAAATGCGGGAGAAATTGAGCAATTGTATTTAGACTATATGAAGAATTAAAATGATCAGAACAATAGCGCAAAAAGAATTTACTACCGCATTGCGGGACCGGCGGTTTCTGCTGCTGGGAAGTATTATTCTGTTATTATTACTCACTGCCGCACTAACAGGTTTCAGCAGTTATCAATTGATAGAAGGACAGCAAAAAGCCGCACAGGAATCGGCCAATGAAAGTTTTCATGAGCAACCAGACAGGCATCCGCATAGGGTAGCGCATTATGGCTCTTATGCATTCAGACCCAAACCGGTATTAAGTTTCCTGGATTTTGGATTGGATTCTTTCACCGGATCGATGGTTTATATGGAAGCGCACCAGCAAAACAGTGCTAATTTCAGTCAGGCGCAACAGTCGGGTTCCCTCACGCGTTTCGGAGAAATGACAGTAGCCTTTGTGATGCAATGGTTGATACCTATACTGATCATTTTTCTATGTTTCAACGCGTTTACCCAGGAAAAAGAAGAGGATATGCTTAAAGTATTGTTAAGTCAGGGAGTATCTTTAAGGCAGGTCGCAACGGCGAAAATAGCGGGTTACAGCAAAGTGCTGGCACTGATTGTTGTTCCATCCATTACCCTTGCGGCTGTATTTCTTTTCAAGCTGAACAATTTTAGCTGGAATACGGATCTGATCCTTCGCATCACTGTTTTTATCATTTCCTATATTTTGTATTTCTTCATCTTTATCACGGGATCGGTACTGATCTCTGCACTAAGCAAACACTCCCGTACCGCTTTAATCACCTTGCTGGGCATCTGGATTTTTACCTGTGTGTTATTGCCAAAAGCTGCGGCTAATTTAGGCAGTTCTTTGTATGCCACACCTTCAAAGGCAGAGATGGATGCTGAAGTACATCATGAAGCAAAAGAGGGAATGAACGGGCATGATCCGCTTGATAAGCGAACGGCGGATTTTAAAAAGGCATTGCTGCTCAAATATAAAGTGGATTCACTCAGTCAGCTTCCCGTAAATGCAGACGGACTGGTGATGGCTGAAGGTGAAGCCTTCAGCAGTAAAGTGTATCAGCAACATTTTGAGGCGCTCGTTGCCACCTATCATAAACAAGATCAGATCGCTGTTTGGGCAGGATTTATTGATCCTTACCTGGCTGTAAGAAATTTGTCGATGGGGATGGCAGGATCCGACTTCGCACATTATGTAGATTTCCTGAACGCCGCAGAAAAATACAGGTATGCACTTGCACAGTTTTTAAATGGGCAGCAGGCTACAAAAATGCATTATAAGGATAAAGAAACAAGGTTGAGTAGGGAGGTCTGGAAAAAGTATCCTGACTTCACTTATGAGATGCCCGGAATATCATGGGCCTTGAACAACCAGGTAATAGCGGTGACAGCATTACTGTGCTGGACAATCCTGATTTATTTCCTTTCTATTTTCCTGATTGGCAACCTTAAAAACGTTTAACAGATGAAGCAGATACGAATTCTTTTTTACTACGAATGGCTCCACTTCAGTGCTGAAAAAAGCCTGCTCTTATTTACCTTGCTGATGCTGGCCTGCGGTTTTTATGGGATTTTCTCAGGTACGGCAGCGATAGATACGCAGCGGCAGAAAATCGAAAACCTTAATGGCTTGTATAGCGAAAACATTGCAGAAATGAAGACCAAATATCCTGGCCGCGCAGATGCAGGCGATATAGGTTATTACCATTCTGCATTCTCGAAAAATAACCCCGGCAGCTGGGCAGCGCTTGCGATCGGGCAGCGGGATGTGAACGCACCTTATCTTAAGATCAGGCTGCTTGCCGTGCAGGCACAATTGTACAATTCGGAAAATACAAATCCAAATAAACTGGCAGCGGGAAGTTTTGACCTGTCTTTTGTTTTCGTCTTTCTCCTGCCCTTGTTTATCATTGCGATCAGTTTCAATATATTATCCGCGGAGAAGGAAAAAGGCACTTTACGACTACTGCTGGCACAACCTTTACCATTATCCAGGATTTTACTGGCAAAACTGCTGTTTCGTTTCACGCTAATCCTTGGCTTAATACTCATTCTTTCCCTGATTGGAATAGTATGGAGCCATGCAGAGCCAGATCTGCGTGTTTTGTTATGGCTGCTATCGGTCATTTTGTACAGCATTTTCTGGCTGGGGATAGTTTGCTGTATTGCCGTACTCCACAAAAGCTCGTCCTTTAACGCTATTACCTTATTGGGCATCTGGCTGTTACTTACCATTGTTTTTCCTGTGCTGATTAATGTATTTGCAGAAGTGAAAAAGCCTGTAGCAGAAGGGTTACAGCTGAGTTTGAAACAACGTGATGAAGTTCATGCCGGATGGGACAGACCAAAGGCAGAAACGATGAAACGCTTTTTTATACGTTATCCACAGTTCAGCCAAACTACTTCAGTAGAAGGGAAATTCAAATGGAAATGGTATTTCGCTTTTCAGGAACTGGGAGACCAGTCGGTAGAACAGCTTTACCAGGACTATATGCGTAAAATGGTAGAACGACAGGACTTCAGCACATCATTAAGTATCGGGAGTGCACCTGCGGTATTGCAGCAAATCCTGACAGCTATGGCAGGTACAGATCTCAAACAGCAACTGGCATTCGTCGACAGTACAAAGGCCTATCATGACAGGCTGAAGGATTTTTATTATCCTTTTTTGTACGGGGACAAACCTTTCACCCACGCTGATTTCGATCAGGAACCTCAGCATTCTTTTACGGCAAAACCCGACTGGCAGCGGATAAATTCCGGATTGCTGGTTTTACTGATCAGCAATATCATCGTACTCAGCGCCGCCTTAATTATTTATCAATCTGCTAAAAAAAAGATTTACTAAACATACATGAAAACGCTTCAAAAAAATAGTTTTTACATCGCTGTCATTTTCAGCATCTGGACGTTATTGACCAGTGCCGATCTCTATGGACAATCCTCCGCTACCTTCTCTGGCAAAGTAAGCGACCAGCAGGGTAAACCGCTGGCGGGCATTAACATCAGCATCGTGGGAGAAAATGCGCAACTGTCAACCGATTTATCCGGAGAATTCAAGCTCGTCAATCTGCAACCGGGTAAATTGAAAATCCTCTTGTCAGGTACCGGCTATGAACGTCAGGTGCAGACGCTTACCATTGTTGCCGGACAAAACCAAAAGAGCAACTTTCAGTTGTTAGCCGCTGATGAAAATCTGCAGCAGGTGGAGATTACCGGGCGTAAAAGCACTTCTTATAAAAGTGATTATACTTTTGGCGCTACCAAAACCGCAACTTACCTGAAGGATATCCCTCAGGCAGTGAGCATCGTGACTAAGGAACTGATCGCCGACAGGCAAATTGAGCGTGCCTGGGATGCTACTAAAATGATGAGCGGCGTAAACAGGTACTCCAACTATAATGATATCGTTATCCGCGGATTCCGGACAGGAGAAAATCAACCGCGACTCATCAACGGACTAAGAGCAGCATTCGGTTATTTTGATCAGCCGGTCACAGCAAACCTGGAGCGGATAGAAGTCATCAAAGGTCCGGCATCGGCCCTTTTCGGAAATGCCATGCCGGGTGGAACGATCAATTTTGTCACTAAAAAACCTTTGCAGGAAAAACGTTATGGAATGAGTTTTACCAGTGGCAGTTTTAATACCATCAGGGCATCAGCGGATATAACCGGTCCGATTGCAGACAGTACCCTGCTTTTCAGGATAAATACAGCTTATAGTAATGCCGATAGCTTCCGTGCTTTACAGTTTAGTGAAAATTATATGGTTGCACCTTCTTTCAGTTTCTTTCCTTCTAAAAATACTTCCATCAATGTAGATCTTGTTTACAACAGCAGCAATAGCAGGATCGACCGCGGTCAGCCGATCTACGGTGCAAGTTCCAGCAATGATATCTTTGCTACGCCAATCAGCCTGGCTATTGGGGCGCCGAACGATTTCTACAAGGTGAAGAATTTGCAGCTCAGTGCAAACATGACGCATGCTTTTACTGACAATTTCTCTGCGAATATTTCTTATATGAAATTTAGCTGGGATGAAAAATTGCTGGAACACCGTACCAGCAATGGTTATGGCGTAGATGGGGCAGGAAATGAACTTCCCGGTAAAGTGGCAATGCAGGTATTTGACCGGCTTCAGAAACTATCTTCTGATAACATCAATCTATTTTTCCGCTGGAAGGTGGAACATGGACCTGTAAAACATACTATCCTGCTGGGATATGACAACATCCAGCAAACGCGGCCCGAAGGTGGCAGTCAGAATGTGGCACGTGGTTACCGCAATGCAGCAAATACCGGTATAATTGCCAGTTATAACCCATTGAAAAGTGCAGATTATCTACTGGATACCAAAGGAAATCCGGTGCCCAACGTACCCTTTTTCGATATTGAAAATGTAACCTATCCAATCAGAAGCACTGCTGGTTACCTCTTCACACCCACCATTTACAGTCCCAGTAAATATATGATCAATGCTGCTTACCTGCAGGATCAGGTTACTATTGGCAAGTGGCAACTGTTGCTGGGATTCAGGCAGGAATATTATACGGATTACACTAACCACGGGCAGGCTGCAGAAAGTAAAGTCGTTCAGCATGCATTCATTCCAAGAGCAGGACTGCTCTATGCGCTGAACCCGCAAATCGATCTTTACGGAACTTATACCGAAGGATATCAGCCCCAGAGTCCCTCTACTTTCAGCAATCCTAATAATGGGGGACCATTCGATCCTTCAAAAAGTAATATGATAGAGGGTGGTGCTAAGGGTAGTTTCTTCAGCGATCGCTTAGCACTGAATCTCTCGGTTTATCAGATTCAGCAAAAAAATGTACTTGTAAATGCGAATGATCCGGTCAACACAGACTTGTTAAGACAAAGAGGAGAGGAGCAATCCAGAGGTTTTGAAGTGGAGGCAATTGGTAATATCCTCCCTAATTTATCAGTCAATATGAATTATGCCTATAACCGGGCAATTGTTAAAGAAGGGCTGGCCGCAGAAATTGGTATGCAGAAAGCCAATGCACCTAAACACCTGGCCAATATCTGGGCAAAATACAGTTTGCTTAATGGTATGTTTTCCGGCCTGGGCATTGGCGGTGGATTAAATTATAATTCCCGCAGAAACACAGAGCTGACTACCTTGCAGCTGCCTTCATTTGCGACTGTGGACATGGCTGCGTATTATACCTTTAATCAAATCAGGTTATCAGTGAACGTCAATAATCTCCTCAATCAGAAATACTGGATTGCAGGATATAATTATACGCGCATCTTTCCCGGAGAACCCAGGAATATAATGCTCAACATGTCCAAATTATTCTAATTTTTAGCTGAGGGTGAATCTGGTTGATGTGACCCCAAAATTTGGACAGATTATAAAATCATTTTTTTGTGCGGGAGCCCGGTATTCCGGCGGGCTCTTCCCATTTAACCTGTTTCTTCTTTTTATCCTTGCTGAAACAAAAAAACAGGTCTGTACGTTCATGATATAAAGACGATAATGAGCAATAAATTTACTGCACTTTTTACACTCGGTATCACCGTATTGTTCTTCGCTTCCTGCGGAAATCAGGCCGGAATGACCGGCAAAGGTATTTTATTTAAAGATGTTACACTTATAGACGGTAACAGTGGAACACCGCTGGAGCATACAGATCTGCTGATACAAGCAGATACGATCGCTTCAACAGGCAAAAATCTGGATACGACAGGTTTAACGGTGATTAACCTGAGTGGCAGAACGATTATGCCTGCCCTCATCAGTACGCATGTACATGTGGGAACGCTGAAAGGCACAACGACTATCCCGGCTAATTATACACGTGAAAATATACTGCGCCAGTTAAAGCAATACCAGAATTATGGCGTTGGAACAGTGGTAGCTATGGGTACCGACCGGCCAATACTCTTTAGCAGTGGCTTACGTGATTCTTCAATGAAGGGTTTATTACCGGGGGCAAGGTTATATTCTGCAGGATACGGATTTGGTGTACCACAGGGAGCTCCTCCGCTGCCTATGGCGATGGACAATGTATACCGTCCAACCACCACCGCGCAGGCGAAGGCACAAATTGACAGTCTCGCGCTGCTAAAACCAACCTTTGTAAAGATGTGGGTTGATGATTTTGGAGGAAAGTTCAAAAAGATGGATCCGGCGATTTATAAAAGTATCATCACAGCTGCACACCAGCATGATTTACGCGTAGTCGCACATGCTTATTACCTGTCAGATGCACGCCGGCTGGTAGCGGATGGTGTAGATGTTATTGGGCATAGCATTCGCGACAGTGTGATTGATGATCAGCTGATTGTGCAGATGAAAGCTAAGAAGGTAACTTATATCCCTACGCTATCATTGGATGAGTTTGCCTATATCTATGCCCGTAAACCGGAATGGATGGACGATGATTTTTTCAAAAAATCACTTGAACCTGGTGTTTATGAAATGATCAGCTCAGCAAAATATCAGAACGAGCTGAAAAACTCGCCTGCTTATGCGAAAAATGTTGCTGCTTTCCAGACGGCATTAAAGAATTTGAAGAAGTTATATGATGCTGGCGTTTTTGTTTCTATGGGAACAGACTCTGGTGCTATGCCATTACGTGCCCAGGGTTTCTCTGAACATCTGGAAATGGAATTGATGGTGCAGGCAGGTTTAACGCCGTTGCAGGCTATCGGGATCGCGACTAAAAACGGGGCACAGCTGCTTAAAACTGATCAGAAATACGGCACGCTCGAAAAAGGAAAAATTGCTGATTTTATTATTCTGAGTGACAATCCTCTAAATGATATCAGGAATACCCGTAAAATACAGGCCGTGTATAAAGCAGGGAAAGAGGTGAGCAAGGGGCCTTTACATTAGAAGCCATTTGGGGATAACGGCTGTGGTACAGCTGCTGATGAATGTGAGGTGTTGTCGTGTTCGGCCCCTAAAATTGACCTCTCCGGCCCCCGTGTATTTCGATCCTTAAACTTATGTTTGTTAAAACGCGCTCCATCTTGAGTTCAATTTACCATAAATCATTACATTATGTTTAAAGAAGTTAAAGCGTTCAGTGGTTTTTCAGTGAATGACATAGCCTTGGCAAAAGAGTTTTATAGTCAGACTTTAGGGCTGGCAGTCGCTGAAACAACAATGGGGCAATTGGTTTTGAACCTTGCTGGCGGGGGCAGTGTCCTCGTTTATGGGAAGGAAAACCATGTGCCAGCAACATATACCGTGCTGAATTTTCCTGTGAAAGATTTGAAAGCAGCCATGCAGGAGCTCAGGAATAAAGGTTTACAGTTTATTATCTATAAAGAAGAGGGCTTTGAAACAGATGATGAGGGTGTATTTCATGGTGGCGGACCAGAAATTGCATGGTTTAAAGATCCTTCAGATAATATCCTATCCGTATTGCAGGAGGATCCTGATAATCGTTTTTAGTTGGCATTCCAGCTTTCCTATACCCTGAAACATTAAAAAAAATGCTGATATTTTGGTATATCAGCATTTTACTATTTAGTCGGCGTCGTAGATGATCACTTTTTCAAACAAGCTGCGGAATTCATCTAAAAATGCAAGATGTACGGCATGTGTCTGGTAAACATCGTGACCTGCAAGGTCTTCGAAAAATACAACCAGAGAGAAGCTATAAGTTGTGTCTACTACCGAGCGTTCAATAGCCGCAGGTGTACCAACATGGATATTTTTAACAGATTCTACTTTTTCCAGAGATTCAAGACCTTTTCTGAAGGCAATTTGCTGATCTGCTGTAGTATCGGCTTTCAGCCAGAATAAAACGTGGTGAGCTATCATAAATTATCTATTTTTTGCGCAAATGTAGTAAATTCGAATTAACGCAATTTGTTCAAAAGACTTATATTAGTATTTATTCTAACCAAATATGATAAAACTAGGACTCCTGTTAAGCAATCATTACAGGCTATTAAGTGTTGCCGCTATACTTGACGTTTTTGAAACGGTAAACAAATTTTATGCAGCAGACGGTGAATCTGCGCCTTTTTCGATTAGTCTTTTTTATGACGAGGGAGAAAACCGCTATACACGCGATACCGTATTCAACAACCATCAGCTCATCCCCATCACAGATGAGTCCGTTCAGGATCTGATACTCATTCCTTCATTTGTGGGTGAAGATATCAGTGAAGCTTTAAAAGATAATGGTCGCGCTATAAAATGGCTCAGTCAGCAGTTTGCCGCCAGTGCAGAGCTGGCCAGTTTCTGCACCGGTGCTTTTCTACTGGCAGCGACAGGCTTGCTTGCAGGTAAGTTAGCCACTACGCATGTTGATGCTTGTCCGGCTTTTGCTGCGGCTTTCCCCGACGTAAACCTGCAATCTGAAAAAACCGTAACCCAGGATGGCCGCTTGTATACCAGCGGAGGAGCTACTTCCAGTTTCCACCTGATGTTGCATCTCATCCAGCTGCACTGTGGCAGGGAGGTAACAGTAAGAGTGGCAAAAGTTTTTGCGATAGATATGGACAGGCATAATCAATCTTATTTCAGCACCTTCCAGATTTCTCAGAAACACAATGACGATCTGGTGGCGATGGCGCAGCGTAAGATAGAAACCGCTTACCACAATACCGGCACTATTGAAGAGATGATCAAAGATATTCCTGCGAGCAGAAGGAATATTCTGCGGAGGTTTAAAATGGTAACCGGAATTACCCCTATAGAATATCTACAGCAGACGCGCATTGCTGCGGCCAAGAAAATGCTTGAGCAAACAAGTGAGCAGATGGCAGAGGTAATTTTTAAGTCTGGATACAATGATCCCAAGGCTTTTAGAAAAGTGTTTAGAAAGGCTGTCGGCATGACGCCGAGTGAGTACAGGGAGAAGTTCTACATCATGTAAAGTAGAGTTAGCTTTTTACTATCATGAGTCAAATTAATACCATAAAATCGAATGGTGGTTATCAAAATGAATTAGCATCGGGTTGGGTAAAAAACAATCAAGTCA
Source organism: Pedobacter sp. MR2016-24 (assembly GCF_026239655.1). Lineage (GTDB taxonomy): Bacteria > Bacteroidota > Bacteroidia > Sphingobacteriales > Sphingobacteriaceae > Pedobacter. The sequence continues at coordinate 175,123 of NZ_JAPIVO010000004.1, forward strand.
AACATTTTAAGTGTTTTGCAGCTTATAACCACTCAGCATTCATAAAAGGATTATGCCCGAAGGACCCTCTATTGTTATTTTAAAGGAAAAGATCTCTTATTTAAAACATAAGATAGTTGCTGAAGCTTCCGGCTATGCTGAAATTGATATGGAGGCATTGGAGCATAAAAAGATTATTGATTTCAAATCCTGGGGCAAGCATTTTTTTATTTGCTTCAGCGATTTCACCATACGGATTCACTTTGGGCTCTTTGGCAGTTACCAGTTCCATGAACCCAAAAAGGTGAATCCAAAGCTTGCGCTACATTTTAACGACGACAGTGTCTATTTTTATGTTTGCACCGTAGAGCGTTTGGATCAGTCGCCCGACGAACTATATGATTTCAGCGCTGATGTAATGAGTGATGAATGGGATGTAAAAAAAGCCTTAGTGAAGTTGAAAGATCTGGGAGATAAAAAGATTTGCGATGTTTTGCTTGATCAGCATATTTTCAGCGGAGTAGGGAACATCATCAAAAATGAGGTTTTGTACCGCTGCAGTGTTCACCCTGAAAGTATCGTCAAAAAAATCCCTGCTGCTAAGCTCAAAGCAATCGTGCATGAATGCCGGGAATATAGTTTCGATTTCCTGAAATGGAAAAAGAAGAATGAACTGAAAAAACACTTTGAAGTATATCAACAAAAGACTTTGAGGAATACAGATCAGAAGGTTACCAAAAAAGATACCGGCACTACCAGGCGCAGCAGTTATTTCCAGGCTGAAATGCAGGAACTATACAGTTAATGTTTTTAAACTCAGTTCCAGACGTTTTCCTGTGTTAGTCCTATAAAAGCTATTCAAATCTACAATCCGGGCGATTTAAATCCTGCTCTTATACTTTTAACAAACGCTAAAGGCACTCCATTCAGCTTCGCAATGTCTCTGTCAGAAAAATTTGAATTTTTAATCAGATTACTAACTGATAGTTGTGCCTGCTCCATTTTTCCTTCGCGTTTTCCTTCCAGTATGCCCTGTAGGTGCCCCTCATGTATAGCCTCCTGGCACCATTCTTCTTTCCACCTGTTTATCTTATTTTCGAAAACTTGTTCTTCCATTGTCATATTTTTTTCTCTTATTAGTGAATACAACTCTTTTTCAAAAGTAATTAATGTTTCTTTGAATTCAAAATGAATATAGTTTATAATAAAAGATAGTATGAGCTAAATTAATCCCATAAAATCGAATTGTGGTTACCAAAATGAAAATTGCTTCACCGTAAAAATCAAATCAGTAGTAAAGAATAGAACAGGCCAAGTACCATATTTCCCTGCATCTTGAATTTCTGAGGAGACAGACCGTAAAAACGCTTAAAAGCAGCAGAAAAATGCGAAACATCTTTGTAGCCGCATTCGTAAGCGACTTCACTTACAGGGATTGTGTGTGACCTGAACAATTCTTTTGCTCTTTCCATCCGCAGTTTAATGATATAACTCTTTACCGTATCACCGAAACAGGCTTTAAATCCTTTTTTGAGTTTGAACTCATTCAGGGAGATCTTTCTCGATAATTCAGGTAAAGTAGGTGCATGCGTAAAATTACTATCCAGGATTTCCCTGGCCTGCTGTAATTTGTTAAAGTCCGGGCTATCCATCAACATTTCCGGTTCTGCCTTCTGCTCCATTAGTATTTCGATTTGCAATAGGAGCAGCTCCCTGATTTTGGTCTCCAGATAAATCCGTTTAAAAAGACCAGATCGTTTACAGTTTCTGATCTCCCGGATCACCCATTGTATATCAGGTGTTAATGGCAGATAACTCGCAGATAAGTAGGAGGGAATTCCCTTCTCAATATTGGTCGAAAAATCGCGGTGCAAAAGGGGACCCATACTGATGAGGGTGTGGTAAAAATCTTTTGACATCACCGCACATAAGTAATTTGTCTGTTTATAGGCAGGCATAATATAAGTACCGGTATAATTTGGGGCATACCACATATTATGTCTGTTGGGCTTTGTAAATTCAGGATTATCCATCGACTCTACACTCAGCTCTACATCGCTGCCATACATGAAACTCATCACTACACAGTCGCCCTTAATCTCAAACACATCCGTTTCCGCTTTTGTAAAAAACAACTGGGTATCTATTAAAATGAAACCACTGGTACTGAGTATCCTGCTTTTAATGATTTCCAGGCAATTGCCCCTGACCGTGAATAATTCTTCAGTAATGAGGCTTTGCTGATCATACTGATCTTCCACCTCTTTTTTCACCAGCCATTCCCCGTGCCCTAAAAGTTTTGATTCGACTTTCAAAATAATCCGTTTTTACAAAATAATAATCCCTTTTTCCCTAATCTAATCCGCACATAGACCCTACTTTCGCACCAAAGTTATTTATAATTAGTCTAATTAGTATAATGCCTATCAAAAAATATTTACTCAGCAGTCTGTTCTTATTGTTATCCATTATCTCTTTTGCCCGGCAAAATCAAACGGTTACCATATCCGGAGATGTCAAAGAAAAATCAGGAGAAGTTATTCCACATGCTTCAGTCCGTTTGGAAAATACCCGTATATCCGCTGTGACAGACCAGCAGGGAAAATACCAGCTCAGAGGTGTTTCTGCCGGAAAATATAACCTGATCATTTCAGTAGTTGGCTATACTACTATCAAAAAACAAGTAGACGTTAAAGGAGATAAGGACCTTTCGATTCCATTTAAAATGGAGAGTACTGTAAACGAACTCGAAAACATTACCGTCATGGGGCGTACCGAAAATCAGAAGATCAACAAACAAGCCTATAATGTAACCTCTATAGATGCTAAAAAGCTGCATAACTCTACATTAGATCTTTCTCATGCGCTGGACAGGGTTTCCGGCGTGCGCGTACGTGAATCTGGTGGTGTAGGTTCCCGTGCAGATTTGTCTCTGAACGGATTTACCGGTAACCAGGTGAAATTCTTTCTTGATGGCGTACCAATGGATAATTTTGGTTCTTCCTTTCAGATCAATAATATTCCCGTTAACCTGGCCGAACGCGTTGAAGTTTACAAAGGTGTTGTGCCCATCTGGCTTGGTGGAGATGCTTTGGGTGGTGCGATCAATATTGTAACCAATAACAGCCCCAGAACGTATGTCGATGCGTCTTATTCATTCGGCTCGTTCAATACACACCGCAGTACATTAAATGCGGGTTATGTAGGGAAAAATGGATTCACCGTACAGTTGAATGCTTTTCAGAATTACTCAGATAATAATTATTGGGTGAATGTGGAAACGGCAGATCTTACAACTGGTTTTTATTATCCTAAAGCCCGCGTGAGGAGATTTCATGATAAATATCATAATGAAACTGCAATCCTGAACATTGGTGTAACAGGGAAAAAATGGGCAGATAAATTATTGTTTGGACTTACTGCCGGGCAGAATAAGGCAGACATACAGACTGGAGCAAGAATGGTAAGCGTTTTCGGCGAGATGCGTCGCACAGGAAACATATTAATGCCGACGGTCAAATACCAGAAAAATGATTTATTCACCAAAGGTTTGAATGTTAGTGTAACAGGGAACTTTAATTTTGGCGAAGAGCAGAATATCGATACGGCCAGCAGGATTTATAACTGGCTTGGTCAGCCAAGACAGTTAGCAGGGCCTCGCGGAGAACGTAACCGCTCCCTTCTTAAGTTTAAAAACAACAATGGCCTGGCCACTGCAAACGCCAGTTATGCATTGAATGATAAACATTCATTTTTGCTGAACAATACCTATAATACATTTGACCGTAAGGAGTCCGACGAACTGCAGCCGAATTCAGTAACCTATGCGCAGCCTAAAAAGACTGTCAAAAATATAGTAGGCGCTGGTTATAAGTTCGATTATAACGAAAAATGGAGTACATCTTTATTTGTTAAACATTACCATCTGAATACCACTTATGTCAGAAGTTTTAATCCTACCGGTGAGTATGGCGACGTTGCCTATGAGCATTATACAGATAGCAGATCAAAAGTGGGTTATGGTGCAGCCAGCAGTTATTACATCATGCGTAATCTGCAAGTTAAAGCTTCCTACGAAAAAAGCTACAGGCTGCCTTCGCCGGAAGAAATATTTGGGAATGTAAATGATGCAATCGAAGGAAACAGGACGTTAAAACCTGAAAGCAGTGATAATATCAATCTTGGTTTTAGTTATCAGACGAGCTTCAGCAAAGTACATGCACTATCATTTGATATGAATCTATTGTATCGCCAAGCAGTTGATTTTATCAGGCCTGAACTTAACCTGAATCAGACAATGACGAGAAATGTGAACCAGGGAAGTGTACGCAATGCAGGGATAGACGGCGAGATCAGATACTCTTACAAGCGAAGTTTTACAGCAGGGGTGAATCTAACCTATCAGAATCTTCGCAATTATACCATGTATGAACCCAATCAGAATTATGTGTCTTACTTCTATAAAGACAGAATTCCTAATATGCCTTTTCTGTTCGGTAATGCCGATGCTTCATATTTCTTCAATGATTTTATGAAAAAAGGCAATAACCTTTCATTAGGATACAACCTGCTGTATGTGGGAGAATATTACCTGGCCTGGCCAAGTCAGGGTGCTGCTGATGGTAAACTGAACATCCCTACACAGTTTAACCATGAAGTTAATGCTACTTACACTATGGCAGATGGTAAGTATAATATCGCACTGGAGTGTAAAAATCTACTCGATAACCGATTATACGATAACTTCTCCCTGCAGAAGCCCAGCCGTGCTTTTTACATCAAACTTCGTTACTTCTTTAATAAAGCCAATCAATAATCCATTCATAAAGCAAATAATACATCAATAATAAGTTATCAGATCATGAATAAACAGTACAAAAACTTCCTTTTTGCCGCAATTTGTGCGGTTGCATTGAGCTCATGCAGTAAAGATTCAGATTCACCAAATGGTGAGGCTTCTTTAGATACCCGTAGCACAAAATATATTATCACTGCTACTACAGGTGCCACAGGTATCGCCGATTACCTGCTTACTACAGACAATCTCACTACAGGTAGTATCACTACAGTGGGAAATGGCTTAGAACAAGATGGTTCTTATCGTTATTATGTAACGTCACAAAACAAATTTTTCAGCTTGTTATATGGACAGGGAAATCCCGGAGCTGTTACTTCCTACGCGTTAAATGCTGAAGGTAAACTCATTAAAACATCAAATTTCCAGGCAGAGACTGTACAGGTATTTGCTCCGGTAGATAAAGACGTTGTAACCATTAAAGTTCCAAGAAGTGGTGCATCTATTTCTTATATGTATCGTATCGACGCTGCGCAATCACTTATTGTAGGTGAAGCACAACAGGATACGAAACTATTGACGACTAAAGGTGAGCGTGCACACTTTACCTGGGCTACACAAGTAGGTGATAAAGTATTTATGCCTTACATGAGTATTAAAGGAGATGGCGTAGATAACTTTGGTACACAATTTCCAGATAGTACATGGGTAGCGGTATACAGTTATCCTGCATTGAAACTGGAAAAAATCATCAGAGATGGTCGTACCAGTTACCTGGGGGCTTATTTCACTAATGGATTATTCCAGGATGAGAAAGGTGACGCTTATGGTTTCTCTGGCGCAATTGCTACGAGCAACGGTGCAGCTGTATCCACTAAACCGTCTGCAGTAATCAGAATTAACAAGGGTGCTATAGAATTTGATCAGAATTACTTTTTCAATCTTCAGACAAAATCAGGAGGTTATAAACTATCCTCAAGTGCTTATATCGGTAACGGAAAAGTATTGGTACAGATGTACGGTAACATTGGCCTGGTTTCCGGAGCACCGAAATTGGCTGTAGTCGATGTTTATGCGCAGACATTTACATGGGTTACAGGTCAGCCGGCTGTTATCAACAGTACAACAGTAAACAGATATAATGTTACCAATGATGATGCAACTGCTATCTTCATCGGTATAAATACACCAGACGGAAATTGGGTTTACTCGATTAACGGTACAACAGGTGTGGCTACAAAAGGTCTTGAAGTTAAAGGCGGAAGTATCACTGTAGTTTCAAAATTAAAATACTAAATAAACTCTCAGAACCGCAATCCGAAAGGCTTGCGGTTTTTTTATACCTTATTATCCCGAAGCTAAAAGCAGCTAAAACCGGACCTTCTGTTTTAAATTGACTAAACCTTTAAAAAAAGGTAGTCGCTAAAAAGAAAAACGCGAATTAGTAGTTTAAATAAGAAACTACACCAGTGCTTAAAGCATAAGCCAATGTAGCAACAAATGCAAGTGTTCCAATTGTGATCATCCATTTTCTGGCGCTTGCACTAAAAGGGCTATAGTATTGAGGAGACGTTTTCATAAGTATATAGTTTATATATACTTGGTATAGACCATTACTATGCCTAAATATTTTTAAGCTAAAAATGTCACATAAATCATGTGTCAAAGGGCTATTTAACTTATGTATTGAACTTAGATCTAATCCACATTGTGTATGGGGTTCCTCAATTGGGGTAAAGATTTCTATGTTTGCATATTTCGATTTTGATAGTAAGTTTCTATAGTTACACCGGAAGTTTAATTTCGGTCTAACTATAGAAATTATTTTTTTGGTATGGTCAGGCTGCCCAGGTAATCTGTATTGGATGCCTGTGATTCATCCGGGGTGTAAAAGAAGATCCATGCATGAATAATATCTCCCGGTTTTATTCCCCTTAAATACAACTCAGTGGAAAGCTCTTTCCGTGTAACCATATAGGATTCAGCGGAAGCATGCTTCCTGGATTGATTGTACACCATGATGCAGGCGATGTCATCCCCAATCAGTTTCATGTTTGCTGTTTCCGGCACGGCCCATTTTACCTGCAGCTTATTGTCTTCATCCAGCATCATTTTGGTGGACCATGCGCTTTCCCTTTTTCCCCTGCTGAATTTTAGCTTAGGGAAGTCAATATGATATAACGGGGCTTCCCCTTTCATCGCATGGAGCAGATTATAGCTCATGGCCTTGTTCATCTGCGTCAATGTGCCACCCTCCGGGTAACCGATATTGATCTGGTTCTTGAATACCCTGAGCATCGGTGAAAGTTTCTTCACTTTATGCACCTGTTCAGGCTTCTTGTCGTCATATTCCGGCGGAACATGTACATATTGATAGGCCGGATCATAATAAATTTCGCCCGTTTCCTTATTGACGGCCTCACTTGCAAATTTAAAACCTTCTTCGAGTTCGCCCACGCCCTCATTGAGGAGTAATTGCCCTAAATATACACTTGGAGAGGCATCCAGGCGGTTATCCGCCACGAAGGCCATATAGACTTCCACAGCAGTTTCCAGCTCAAATTCAGGTAAGTTGATGCTTTCCGTTTCTGCGGACCTGCGGGCACCACTGGCCAGTGTCACTGCTTTTTTCACCGAAGGGAAGTAGGCCAGGATCATCACCTGGTCCCTTTCATTCGTTCCTAAGGCTTCCATGTCTGCCTTCCAGGTTACTTCAAGACGGTTTCCTGTCAATAGCGCCTGACCATTTTTCGGTGCAGGGATATTTCCATCGGCCACGATCAGCTTGCTGAAATCGGTTTCTATGTTGGGATATTCCCCTTTAACGGCTTTTTGTTTATTGAGTTTGATAAAGTGGTTGCGCGGATCCTGCTTACCGATGCCGGAAACAGCCCTCAGGCCAAAGTTCAGGAACTCTTCCAGGATACCGGACAAGGAAGAAACGAGTCCCATTCTGGTTTCATTCGCAAATTGTTTGGGCGTTCTGGGGCCATGGTATTTACCAATGGTGCGGCTGACATTGATATCGCCGAGCATATAACCTACTGTAGGGCCTAATCTGCCGATAAAGGGACCAAGGACGCCATAAGGATGTTTTGCCATGATGCTGTTTGGTTAGTTACAGGATTCTGGGTTGGTTATGAGCAAGATAGGAAAAGATACTGAAAGAAACAAGAGGGTGAGTAGAGGAAAGCAGTAAACAACAAGATTGTTACAATGCGTTGATATATAGCTGATTAAACATTGAACAGGGTTTAACGCCTACAACCGCCTATCAACCCCCTGTCAAACCTCTTATAACCGCTTTGAAAATATCTTTAGTCTATTACCTCTCTGTTTGTACACTATAGCTTCGTACAGACTTCATCTATACCAGTTACAGTATCAACCCAGAACCCTGTCAAAGTAATTGACGATACCTTAGTCTATTAAATATTCTCATTACAAAGCCGGAGCGCCGGCTTTGTAATGAGAATATCCAAAAAAAAATGACTAGAAACCAAGTGCTAGTGTGAATGCACGGACTGCCCGAGGGAAATCAATCCCAGCCGTTGCTGCACCAGTCGCAAGATTTACGCTATATATTGTCATTGCGAAGTTCATGCGGTAGGAGATGATATGCTCTATGCAAGCAAAACCTACTAATGATAAGTTCAGTTCTACATTGAAACAAGTTTACTTACCTGGATGAATATTTTTATAAATAAAATTGTAAAGGGAATTACTCGTTGCTTTTAAGTCAGTGTTTAGGTACCAAACATTATTGATTCTTTCCCCTTTACATGCTGAATCCATAGGGAATCTGGCTTGCTCAATTACTTTAGTTTTTGAGTTAAGGATGTTGCTTCCAATCGTGAAGAGTGTCCTGCTGGACATACTTGTTTCAAGGTTTGGAAGGATCTCATTCATAAAGACAGGAAAGGTATCTGGACCTGCCCCCTGCATTTTGCTGAACAAGGCAACTAAGACATTTCTTTGCCTTTCAGTTCTTTCATAGTCTCCACGACCAACTGCTCTGATTCTGGTGTAAGCTACTGTCTGTTTTCCATTTAGTTTTTGCAAACCAGCAGAGGTAAGTGGTACGGAAGGTATCTTTTCTATCAGTGAGATTTCATATAGATAATTATTTAAGAACGATAGCTCAGCGGGTTTAACATTTATATTTACCCCACCCAACGCGTCTACTATTTTAGCTGCACTAAAAAAATCAACATTAATATAATCTTTAATGTCCAAATCGAAATTCTGATTAATAGTCTTTATTGCTAATTGAGGACCACCAATGGCAAAAGCGGCATTTAGTTTATCTTTTCCCTTTTCTTCAATATATACATAAGTATCCCTTAAAAGAGAAGACATTTTAAGCTTTTTTGTTACCGGATCAATTGATATAATCATGATCACATCCGAGTTTCCCTCAATATCTGATGAACGTCTGTCAACCGCAAACAGCGCAATATTAGTTGGGAGGTTTGTTGCACTGCCATTTCTCTTCTGAACCTTTTCGGATATGCCCAGAGCAGCAGGGGTTTTTACTAGCCTACGAATAATACGTTTTGTGGTTGCGACATTGTAAGTTAGTGTGTCCTGTTGAGCTTTAATTATAGAAGGAAAAATGATTGGAACAAATAGGAAAATTAGGAATTTATTCATAACGAATTATTGAACTCTGTTTATAAGGCGAATATATAATCTTTGGAGTTCTAGTGCGGCAAAACTGAATACTTTAATGTTTGACCTTACTTTTTTATCTAATTTCTTTGTAAGCGAATTAAACTGTTTTATATTAGTTCCAGAAATAATGCTTGTAGTAAGATATTTTTACGGATATGCTGACTGATTTTAGAGTTTTATTTGGCATTTAAAGATATGTAACCACTACCTCCCAGACATCTGATTTATGTCTTTTGTAATTATACACGATGGATATTTAACTTGAATTACTAATATAAAAACAACTAATTTCTTTTGGAATTTTGAGGCATACTCTAAAATGTTGATGAGAACTTATGAAAATAAGTCAAAAAAAATCACGGTTTCTAACTTAATTATTAAGGATATATTATGAAAAATTTAATACTCTCATTCTTTTGTTTCTCATTACTTTCATTTTCATGTGCTAAAAAAAGGGGATCACAAGGAGATCCTGTAAGTGTTACACCGGTTATTCCCGTAATAAATACCAGCCTTCTACAAAACCATTTGGGTATTAATGCTTTTGAGTGGGATTTTTCAGATAATGATAATACTGTCATCTCGGATGGAAAGATGAATGTTATCAAGTCGTTTGGTGGATTTAGACATTACCTGGATTGGGATAAATTGGAGTCGGAAGAAGGGAAATATACATTCAATCCTGTTCATTCGGGTGGATGGAATTATGATATGATATATGCAAAATGCAAGGCTGAAGGAATAGAGGTGCTTTCATGTATTAAAAATTGTCCAACCTGGTTAGTAAATACCTATCCAGTTGACCAGCGTGATGCGGAGAATGTTCCGGCACCTTATGGTTTAGATAGGAGTGATCCAGCATCATATATAAAAGAAGCCAGAGTCGCGTTTCAGTTTGCTGCCAGATATGGTCACACGACCAATGTTGACCCCACATTACTTAGTGTAAATACTGCTCAACGATGGAACGGAGATCCAATAAATCAGGTCAAGATTGGCCTTGGATATATTAATTATATAGAATGCGACAATGAAAGAGATAAATGGTGGAAAGGAGCTAAAGCACAGCAGAGCCCTGAAGAATATGCCGCTAATATGTCTGCATTTTATGATGGTCATCTTGGAAAACTAGGTAAAAACGTTGGCGTAAAAACGGCTGATCCTACGATGAAAGTGGTAATGGGTGGACTTGCCACGCCTGATGTTAATTTTGTAATTAAGATGATTGAATGGTGTCGTAAGAATAGAGGCCTTAAGGCTGACGGATCAGTAAACCTCTGTTTTGATGTTATCAATTACCATAACTACAGTAATAATAGTACTGTTTCTCAAGGTTCAACCGCTGGAAGAGCTCCTGAGTTAAGTCCGGCTGCAAAAACTGCTGATGGTTTTATAGCCATGGCGAAAGAGAAGGCTAATGGAACTGAAGTTTGGCTTACTGAAGCGGGGTACGACATCAATACTTCAAGCCCTCAGCGAGCTATCAAAATTGGAAATAAATCGGTGTTGATTACTCAAGCAGATTGGATGCTGAGAACTGCACTGCTGAATGTCAGACATGGCTTAAAAAGATCTTTTTTTTATATGCTGGATGACGTTGACGTAAATAGTACTATTCAATACTCATCTTCCGGATTTGCTGTAGGTCAGGTAAGAAGACCTGTAGCTGATTACTTCCTGCAAACAAAAAAGCTGATGGGCAATTTCCAATATCAGGAAACAATCAGTACGGATCCAACTGTTGATATTTATGCTTTGAATACAAGAAGAATATATGTGCTTTCTATTCCTGATCAAGTGGGAAGAACTAAGCTATATGAGTTGGATCTTGGAGCTAGTAAAGCAGCTACTGCTTATACGTTAGCTCCTGGAGGAAGTGAGATGATAGCTGAAAAACTTGTAACTGTAAACGGTAAATTAAAAATCACAGTGACAGAAACGCCAATTTTTATTGAAAAGGAGTAAGCTTTTTAGATTTCATCTCTATTTAGTACTCTTATTTTTAATAACTTTAGTGCGATACAATAGTTATTTATAATCTCCGCTAATATTCAACAGTATTTATTTTATTATCTCATAAATGAGGCCACTTAATATCCCTAAAAAAATTAGACAGTTTGTTGATAGTAGGCTGACAAAATCAGAAATGTGCAACTCCGCGAAGTTAGCATATGAAAGAATATCGGATGGTGAACCAGTCGTTAGTATTGTCATGCCTGCTTACAATGAGACCTTAACTATAGTACCTACATTGGCATCATTGTGTAATAACAAGACCTCAAAGATTGTGGAAATTATTGTTTGCAATAACAATTCAAAGGATGACACTGCGTCTCTTGCCACAGCGTGTGGAGTAAATTGTATTAATGAATACACTCAAGGAATCGTGCCTGCAAGGAATGCTGGTCTTGCTATAGCGAGAGGTAAATATATCTTGAATGCTGATGCTGATACAATATATCCTGAGGATTGGATAGAAGAAATGATCAATCCTCTAGTTAATGATCAGGCGGTATCCATTACTTATGGGCGGTTTGGAACGATCCCCACCGCTTCTACCGGACGATGGGTTTATTTCTTGTATGAGCATTTAGCAGAGTCAGTAAGGTGGTTCAATAAAAAAACTAAAGATGAAGCGGTTAATGTTTATGGTTTCAATTCGGGTTTCAGAAGAGAGCAAGGATTGTCTGTGGATGGGTTTAATCATCCCGTCGGTACCAATGAAGATGGTTTTCTCGCAGTTAAATTGCGTGAGAAAGGTTATGGGAAATTGCATTACGTAACTGCTCCAAATGCAATGGTCTGGACTACGGATAGAAGAATTCAGCTTGATGGAGGTTTTGTAAAAGGTACCATTATGAGAATAAAGAGATTATTTAAATAAAGCTCTTACCTGAATAATAAAAAGCTCAAATAGTGATTCTATATTTTACTTAGATGATTTTCTAGTATCACAGCAATCTGATCTGCACGGTTTTCCCATGTGTTTAACTTAGCTAAGTCTTTACGACACTGGATTCTTTCAGGGCTGTTTGTAGTGAGTTCGGTTTGGATAGCTTCTGTAAACGACTTTGCATTTTCACAGTATTGAACGCAATTATCTGTGAAATCCTTCAGGTCATCATTAAAATCTGTTGCAACAACTGGTTTGCCTGCGCCCAGATATTCAAAGAGTTTAATCGGAAAAATTGTGCTGCTGACTTCGTCTTTTTTAAATGGAATTATAGCGACATCGAAACTATTGATCATTTGAGGAACCTCGTTATAAACAATTGGACCTAGCATGTGAGCATTTGGATTATCAAAGAAAGTTTCAGGAATATGTTCACTCACAGTAGGACCAGCAAAAACAAATGTTTTGTCCTTATTTAAATCTATAACTTCCTGTAATAACTCATAATCAATCCTTCTTTCAATTGTTCCGAGGTAACCAATAATAGGTTTTTTTAAATTTTCCACAAGTGCGTGTAAATCATCTTGATTTACACCGGCGCTATTAACTGAGTCCGTAGCATTAGGAACAAAGTAACTATTTTTGTTTAGACTCTTTTTTTCGATGAAGAGTGCCTTGCTGGTGCAGATTACCAGATCGCTTTGCTTCACTAGCTGTTCTTCTGATTTTATGCCATGTTTCATATCCCAGGGAACTATCATCGGGTCTACGCAGTGGTATACGTTTAATGTAGGTTTTATGATATCAGCTAGTCCGGGGTAATGGAAGTTAAACGAATTGATATAGATAAATTCCCCTACGCCTTCCTTTACCAAGATATGTTTTATTCTATGACCTAATATTGATTCGTTAACTTTAAGGATTGATCGGAATAAAAAACCCTCAGGCAGAAAGTTAATAGGAAGTACAGGTGGGGTAATTATGATTTTTAAATTCGGGATGTCCGTGTTAAGTAATCCGTCTGAAAATACTGAAAACTTTTCTTTACGTCTTTCTGATGTATTGGATGAGTCAAAATAGTCTTTTAGAGTGAAGGGATAATCAATGAAATAGACCTTATTTTCTTTTGCTAAATTTCTTGCAATAAATAATGAAGTAGCTTGTATTTCACTATCAAAACGAGTATTTCCCAAAAAAACAATTACTTTATCCTTCAAAACCATAGTTCCTTATAACCTACCTGTCTTTTAAATTGATTTAATTCAGCTGTCGTTGAGTTTGATTCTTTATACGCAGGCAAATTTGATTAAAAATATTGAGCAGTCAAGATAAGGATTTTAAATAATAATTCTGAATTTAATGATTGTCTAATGTTCGGTAAGGTAATTCTGACTGTTTTTTTCTGAAATTGATATTCAGGATATAAACTGACAGAATTCATTTAATTTATTGAATTCTGTCAGTTTATTAATATTTAATTTATAACCTCAATTATTTTTGGAGTTTCAGTTACAGTTGTTTCCAGAATACCTTCTTTAACAGTTGCCGTTTTTTTATTAATCTTGCTGGAGAATGGATTTAATGTGTAAACTTCAGCTTTTTTTGCACCCTTTAAAATTAATTCAAAATCTTCAGTCCTGCCTTTTTCATCTGGAATGACAAGTACATACATTGTTTTGTTGCCATTTTTATAAACATCGACAATAGGGTCTAGGTTAGTTGTAGAATCATAAATATAATCGCCCATTAGCTTATTCAGCTGCAGGAAATAATTTGCTGCAGGTCTTCTCTTAGTTCTTGCAACCAGACCAGAAGCACCAAATGGTCCACCTGAATTTGCTCCAGGAGCATCGGTGTCAAACAATTGGTAAAAGAACAGCCGATCTACTCCGTGTCTGGCGTATAATAATGCAGATCTGATAGCCCAGTCACCTTGTGTTACTTCAACTGATTTTGATCCGATCGCGATTGCACGCTGCACACTTTGTTCCTTTAAATCATAGCCTAATTCTGTAGACCATACTTCAATGTTTTTCAAAGTGGATGCGTAATCAACAAAGGTATCTGCTATGTCTCCCATTACTGTCAATTCAGGTGCTACACCGCGATCTTTATTTACAAATTTTGCAAACCAGCCAGTATTGTCATTTGAGTATAAATGATAATTGATTACATCAAAACACAGATTAATACTACCGTCAGCATTAAGTCCTCTATTTTCTTTACACCAAGCGACCATTTCTTTGATATAATTAATATCGGCTTTGGCCAAACCACCTATAACAACTTTCATTGTTGAGTCGGCATTCTTGATTCCAGTATTTTTACCTAGCCTGCCTTTATCACCGTCATAAAATGCCGAAAGGTTAGCAGCATATTCTCTTGGAGTTTGTTTTGATTGGACACCTTTCCACCATTTGTCTGGTTCATTGTTGCATTCCACATATTTTATAAGATCCAGTCCAACTCTAATTTTATTTGTAGAGTCCCCGGTCCAACGTGGTTTGCTATTGACAGATAACAATGCTTTATTTATTTTTTTGTTATTACCATATCTGGCTGCAAACTGAAAAGCCATTTTTGCTTGTGCTATATAAGATGCTGGTTTTTCTCGGTGATGCTTGTAAGGAGCTGGTATATTTTCATTCCCTCTCTGTGAGGTTGGGTAAGTGTTATACAGCCAGTCAGGTACGTTCTTTATGCAGGTAACGACTAAAATGCTATCTTTTTTACATTCTTCATAAATAAGATCAAGATTCCATCCTCCTCTGTTTGTAGGATTATAGGTATAACTACCTTCCGTATTTTCAAGTTTTTCCCAGTCAAGGTAATGACGCACCTGTGTAAATGACTTTATCAATGCCATTTGATTAGGATGGATTTTATCAATATCATTAGGAGCTTCCGGATCCTGCAAAAAGTCCCATTCAAAAGCATTTATTCCAAGCATATTTTTAAACGGGATATGCTTGTCTTTCCTTTTTTGAATAATGATTTCTTCATTTTGTTTCACATCAGGTTTACAACTACAGATGAAAAGAGTCACTAAACATATTATGGAAATAGGGAGTAGGTTTTGAGCGTTTTTAATCATATGATACAGATTATTAATAACAAATATTTAAGGAACCATTTATGTCTCACCGGATATGTGGATTTATTGAACTTCTAATTTTGCAGCTTTTGCATTTGCGTTTCTGATATAATCCTGTAGACCGGGGTATTTAGATCCATTTTTTGATGCATCCGTCAGTAAAGCAGATGATTTACTGTAAAGCAGGTAAGCTTTATATTTCGAAGATTTAGCCTCTTTAGCAGACAAGCCACTCAGGTTATTTAGAAACGTACCCGCTTTATTATAATAAAGTATTCCAAGTTGTGTATTTGCTTCCTGATTCTTTGGTGCCATATTCAGGACAGATTTATATGTTTCAATTGCCAAATCTGGTTTATTCATTAATGAAAGTATTTGCCCCTTTGTCAAGTATGGTTTGATGTCCGCAGGATTAGTGACAATAAGCGCTTCATTTTGACTAAGTAAGAGAGGACCCTTTCCACTCTTGATCATTGCTTTTAAAGATTCATTATTAGCGTATGAAGATGTTTGAGATTTCCCTATTAAGGGAAGTAAAATCATAAGCAAGACGTAGATGGATTTCATAATATTCTGTGATTGATTTTTATTATAATATAAAACTAGTAATTTTTTCAATATCTGTTGTAAATGAACACTAAGACTCTGAATCATTTGTCCCTTCTGCAAATGTTGGAGTTTCTGTTACGTTTAATGTGATCTGATCATTTATGACGTGGACCAGTTTCGATAACATGGTATCAGATTCTGGTACTAATTGATATATACGTGCATATTTAAACCCTTTAAATTTTAGATTTACTTTACTTTTGAGATTTTTTTGATTGGGAATGTATGCAACATACATATACTTCTTATTTAAGCTATAAACATCAATGATTGGATTAGCACTTACTGTATGGGAGTAGCTGTAAGCACCTAACAACTTTTTTGCCTGGCTGAAATAAAATGCCGCCGGCCGCTTTTCATTAGAGTCTATGAAACCAGAAGAGCTATACTGAGTGGGATTTTTCTTATCGACATCTTCCAGCATATAGAAAAAAACTTTCTTAATTCCGTGTCTGGCATATAATAGAGAAGTTCTAATACTCCAGTCTGCTTGTGTAATAAGAATACTTTTGTTCCCGACTATCGTAGCAGCCTGAGGGCTTTTAGGATTTACATCATATCCACATTCTGTAACCCATACAGGTTTATTCCCTGCATATCTTTTCGACATGTTAACGAAGCTATCCGCAATTTTTGCCGCCAATCCCAATTCTGGCGCCCCACCTGCTGTTCTTATGGGATTTTTTGCTGTAACGTTTTCCGAATAATAATGGTAGTTAATTACATCAAAGCATAAATTTACTTCTCCATTAGATTTTACTCCCCTGTTTTTTTTGCACCATGCGATCATAGCTATAACATAATTCGGGTCTGGTTTTGATAGACCGCCCATCACTACCTGCATAGCAGGATCTGCATTTTTTACGCCAACGTTTTTACCTAATTTTCCCATATGGCCATCATAAAATGCAGACATATTTGCAGCATACTCTTCGGGGCTCTGTTCTGCTTGTTTACCTTTCCACCATTTGTCACGCTCATTGTCGCACTCAATATACTTAACAAACCCCAAACCTATTTTTACACGGTTAGGTAAGTCGCCCGGCCACCTCGAAACTTTATAGACGGATAGCATTGAACTGTCAATTTTAGTATTATAACCATATCTGGCCGCAAACTGAAATGCAGCCTTCGCTTGTTTGATATATGATGCAGGACTACTTCTCTTTAATCCATATGGAGCAGGTACATTTTCAACATCTCTAATCTTTGCCGGATAGGTATTTACCAGCCATGGTGGACATGTTTTCAGGCATGCAATAACTTCTATATTATTTTCTTTACAACTTTCATAAATGATATCATATCTCCATGATCCGGAGCTGGTTGGATTAAACGTATATCGACCTTCAACAGGTTCTATTTTTTCCCAATCCATATAGTGCCTGAAATTTTTAAATGATTTAATAAGCTGTAGCCGATGTGGAGAAACAAATGAATTGTCATGGCCGTGAAAGTTCCATTCAAATGCATTAATGCCTAAGAAGTTGTCAAAAAGTGTTGCTGATCGTACAGAGGCCGGCTTATTTGTTATTACAATTTTTTCAATGAAATCACTATCAGGGTTTTTGTTGTTACGTTTAATACAGCTTATAGTGATACAAAGAATTAAACATACAACTATAGATAAAAGAACTGATTTCATATGATAAATAATGTGGTCATTTGTATAAGAATGGTGATGAAATCCAAAAGTATGTATATAAAATTGTGTATTTATCTTTTCAAAAATATATATTATGTAGATTTTTCACATATCTTTGGTAGTAAGGAACTGAATAGTTAATTATTGGGATAATAGTAGTGTAATTGTGTGGGTTTGTTAACTATTGAAATATTTTATTTAAAAATCAGTCTAATTAATGGATACTCTTTCAGTGACTAAAAAACAGATCTTAATTGTAGATGATGAACCAAGTATTCTCAAGTTACTTAATTTCATCCTTGCAAAGAATTATAATATTTATGCAGCTAGTAGTGGTTACAAAGCACACCTATGGCTGGAGGATGGTAATTTTCCTGATCTTATTATACTTGATCTTCATATGCCACATTTTGACGGCTCGTCATTTTTAAAAAGTATCAAGATAAGCGGGTATTATAGAAATATCCCGGTACTGATCCTTTCTGCGGCACAAGACCTGGATAAAGTTGTGAGTGAGATTCCTTTTAAAGTGGAAGGTTTTTTTCCTAAGCCATTTAATCCTGAAGTTTTAAAACTCGAAATATCGAAAATTCTAAATTCTGTTACAGTATAATTGTTAAACTCGTTTATGGATCAAAATTACAGAGGACTGAAATTAGTTTATTCTGGGCCTGAACTCTTACCTGAATCTTTAGAAAAACTGAGTCAGGACTACAGTGTGGTAGATGTTGGAGATATCAGACATCTTGAAGAGTATTTGAATACACTTTCACTGTTTTCTACTCCGGATGTTGTCATCATTGACATGGTTGATGAAGAAAAGTCATTTTCCATCGTAAAGCAAATAAAGAGTAATCCTCTTACTGCAGGTCTGATTATTATACTTCTCTCAAAGGTTGTTAGCCTAACGCTAAGAAAGCGGGCGATGAAAGAGCAGATTCATGATCTGTATTTTTATCCCTTTGATATCGAGGATCTTAAGGATAGACTGAGTTTTTTGATAAAGTTTAAATTAATTAAGCCAAATATTGAGCAGCTTTCAGCAATCAAGAAGGAACGCGAGTATGATATGCCAATGACTAAAAGGGTATTTGATATTTTATCTTCCGGAACGATATTAC
This sequence comes from Pedobacter sp. MR2016-24, assembly GCF_026239655.1. Lineage (GTDB taxonomy): Bacteria > Bacteroidota > Bacteroidia > Sphingobacteriales > Sphingobacteriaceae > Pedobacter. The sequence continues at coordinate 193,933 of NZ_JAPIVO010000004.1, forward strand.
TTCTTACTTCGCCTATATTAATTCTAATCGCAATTTTGATCAGATTAGACTCCAAAGGCGGGGTCATATATAAAAGCAAGAGAGTAGGGACGGGTTATAAAATTTTCGATTTTTACAAATTCAGATCTATGAGATCAGGGGCTGATAAGGAATTGAAGAACTTGTCAGCATCTTTGAATCAATATGCTGACGATGGAAGTGGTAACAATGCCTTTGTCAAAATTAAAGATGATCCGAGAGTTACAAAACTTGGTAACTTCCTCCGTAACAGTAGTCTTGATGAATTACCTCAGCTGATTAATGTTTTTAAAGGTGATATGTCATTGGTCGGAAATCGGCCATTGCCATTATATGAAGCGGAGATGCTAACTTCCAATGAGTGGTCCATGCGCTTTTTAGGTCCGTCAGGCCTTACGGGATTGTGGCAAATCAGTAAAAGAGGAAAAGCAGATATGTCTGATACTGAACGTAAAAAACTGGATAATTTCTACGCCAAGAATTATTCTATCTGGTTCGATATAAAAATTATTTTAGGGACTTTCCCTGCATTATTACAAAAAGAAAAAGTATAAAAACAAAAACCTATATGAAAACAAGAGTACTACAATATTTGATCGCGATTGCGATATTATTTGCATTTGTTCCAACAGTTAATGCCCAGGAAAGTATGATCCCAGAGGTTAACTATCCATATCTTGAGAAATTAATCGCATCTGCGCGCGAGAATTATCCGAGAGTGAAAACACAACAACAAAAGATAACTGGTGCTAAGGCTGATGTAACTTCTGCTGCTGTATCATTTTTAGATGCATTCTCATTCAATTATTTTTACAGACCAAAACCTAACTCTGTCAACATAGGAGGTGATCTTAATAATATTTTTAACGGACCCCAATATGGTGTAACCGTGAATTTGGGAACTTTTCTTCAAAAACCTTTTGCGATTAAAAAGGCTAAAAGTAATTACAATGTAACAAAGCTTGAGGCTCAGGAATATGATCTCACTTTGGTTAATCAGGTAAAGACCCGTTATTTCACGTATATACAACAATTAACGTTATTACGTGTTCTAAATAAGATCACACTCGACACTGAAGGATTAAACAGACTGATGAAAAGTAAATTTGAAAAAGGTGAAGAAAGCCTTTTAGCTTATAATCAGACGCTTACTCAGGTTTCATCTCAATATCAGCAAAAGATTGCAGCAGAGGCTGCTTTGTTGACTGCGAAAAGCGCACTTGAAGAACTTGTGGGTCAGAAATTAGAAGATATTAAATAATGGAGTTTACTAAGTTTTTCAAATTATTAAATAAGTACAAGTACATCTTAATGGGTGTACCTGTATTAACCGCTGTTGTAGCATTTTTTCTGGTACGTAACCTGCCAAACGAATATACATCCCAGGTTGAAATATCAACAGGTCTGGTAGACGATTCTCAGCAAGTGCTCGGGGAAGGTAATTTGCAAGCTGATAAAGTAAATCAACAGTTTTCGAATTTGTTGGAAACTATCAGGTTACCAATGATTCTTAATCAGGTGTCTTATAGTTTGATTATTCATGATTTAACCGATGCCCACCCTTTCAGGGCAAAGGAAAAAGTTGTTGAAGCATTTAAAAACTTAGATAATGTCAAAGCATTAGCTACTTTTCGAGAAAAGTACCAAAAGCGTCAATCGCTGAATTTATCTGATGCTTACGAGCGAAGCCTGAATGAAGGGTTAGCTAAATTAGGATATGATATTGAATCGACGAGAAAGCATCTATCCAGTTATAGAATTGAAAATAGTGATTATCTTCATTTTGAATTCACTTCATCAAATCCTAATTTATCGGCTTTCGTTCTAAATAGTCTTGCAAAGGAATTTATTACCTATGCCTCTGTAAGCTTTAAGCAAAACAGAGAAAAGGCAAACCAGTTTTTAGGTGGTATGCTTAAAGAAAAGCAAGATACAATGAACAGCAAGATTGCTGCTTTAAGAAATTATAAGATAGCAAACAGAATTCTGGATTTGAAGGATCTATCTACATCTCTTTATGCTCAGATAACTGACTATAAAGATAAAAAGCTTCAATCGGAGAAGGATATTGCTTCTTATAAAAGTGCGCTGAGAAATATTAATGCCCGATTTAACCCGGCAGACAGAAAATACCTGGAATCAAGTAGCGTAAAAATTAACGGACAGATTTCGCAGAATAAGGAGAGGATGAAAGCATTGGGTGATAAATACATCCAGAGTAATTTCAATCCGCGTTATCAAAAAAGTATTGATTCTTTGCAGGACATCGTTAGTGCCCAAATTGAATCTGCCTCTGATCGTTTTGTAGCTAATCCTCTTGCAGGAAAAGAAAGCCTTGTTCAGGAAAAACTAAAACTTGAGCTGGAATTAGATATGTCCCAGTCAAGCATAAGAAACTTAGACAATGAATTGGGTCGTTTAAATAGTCAATTAGACAGAATTGTTCCTTTCGATGCAGCTATACAATCATTTGAACGAGATATTGATATTGCAACTAAGGAGTATACCGATATTCAAAATAAATATAATCAATCTGGCATCGAATCCAATATAGATATTAAATTACGCCAACTGGACACTTCAATGCCGGGTACATTAGTGCCGTCAAAAAAATTGCTTCTTGTAGCGGTAAGTACTATAGCCAGCTTTGTTTTTTGTCTTATTGCTTTATTGGTAGTTTTCTTCCTTGATAAGAGTGTAAAGGGAATTCAGGAGTTGGCGAATGCCACTCAGTTGCCAATCCTGGGTTATCTTAATATGGTCAACAGATCCAATGTGGACTACAAAAGAATTGGTATTGATCAGCAAAGCGCTGAAGAATTGAAAGTTTTTAAAAATCTGTTAAGATCCATAAGATTCGAAATAGATACTGAACTCAACAAATCTTCTGATAGAGCAGATGGGAAAGGTAAAATACTTGCTGTAACCAGCGTTAATGATCAGGAAGGGAAAACATTATTTTCGGTAAGTCTGGCTTCTGCATATGCTGTAGCTAACCAAAGGGTATTGTTAATTGACGGAAATTTTGGAAATCCTACTATAAGCGAATCCGCTAAGGATTCTAATTTATTCCTGGAAGATTTTCTGACGACAGATAAAATTGAGATTGATACATCGAATTCAAATACTGTAACTATAATGTGTAACAGTGGTGGTGAGAAGTCAATACTTGAAACAGGTACTCAAAACAACATTAAAGATAAACTCAATATTCTTAGATCACAGTTTGATGTTATAATTATTGAGACGCCAGCTTTAGCACACTTAAATAAGGCCAAAGAATGGTTCCTTTTTGTGGATAAAATTGCTGCTGTATTTGAGGCAAATCAGCCTATTACAATTACTATGCAAAATCAGTTGAATTATCTTAAATCGCTGGATAACCAGTTTATCGGACTTGTAATGAACAGGGTTCTGAAAAATGAATTATTAGCTGATCCAAGTAAAGCATAGTTAAAATATGGTCTATCAGATAATTATTTATTTGTGGTATTTGTTTCAGCTATTGATAGGCTTTAATCTGTATTTCCCCATTATTCTGCTAATCTCCTATACGTTATTCGTTAGAAAGCGAAAAAGTATCGCTCTACTACCAAATGCGCAAGAAAATGATTACGCAATAATTGTTACTGCATATCAGGAGATCAGTCATATCCCGCAAACTGTAAACTCTTTGCTTGAATTAAGTTATAAGAAGTTTTTAATTTATTTGGTACTGGATAATTGCGATGATATTTCATCTCTAGTTTTTAATGATGAAAGAGTAATTATCTTAAAACCGGAAACAGTTTTGGCAGGTAATACGAAATCGCACTTTTATGCCATTGAAAGGTTTGTGAGAAATCATAATATCCTAACAATAATAGACAGTGATAACTTGGTTGATCAGGCATATCTTACTGAACTTAATGTGTTATTCAGTGCTGGTTTCAGGGCTGTACAGGGCGTTAGGTCCGCAAAGAACATGGACACCAATTATGCGAAACTTGATGCTGCAAGAGATTTGTACTATCACTTTTATGACGGTCTCGTTTTATATAAATTAGGTTCGTCTGCAACATTAGCGGGTTCAGGGATGGCATTCCATACTTCTCTATATAAGGAATGCCTGCAAAATAACCCCGTTTCTGGTGCAGGATTTGATAAGGTGTTGCAATATGAGCTTTTAAAAAGAAATGAGAGGATAGCTTTTGCTGAACATGCAATAGTCTATGATCAAAAAACCTCGCGTCCCGATCAGCTGGTGAACCAGAGGTCACGTTGGATTAATACATGGTTTAAGTACTTTAAGTACGGATTTTTTATTATTGGAAGGGGATTGAAAAATTTTAGCTTTAACCAGCTTTTATTTGGAGTAACACTTTTGAGACCACCCTTATTTATGTTTTTGGTGGTATCCTTATTTTTGCTGATTGTTAATTTGATAATGCTCCAATTGGCGTCTGCTTTGTTTTTTGTTTTTGGTTTTGTTTCGTTCGTTCTTGCATTTTATCTCTCTCTTGTACATAGTAATGCTGATAGCCGTATATACAATGCGCTTGTGTCCATTCCGAAATTTATGTTTTTGCAGATTGTGTCATTAATTCACTCCAGAAATGCAAATAAGCGTTCTGTTGCGACAAGGCATTTCAATGATAATAATAAAGAATAGTTTTTAGGGGGGATATAATGAGAGTAGAAGCAAAAAAAAGTACCAGGGAAAATGATGGTTTATCTAAAGTAGAGCGTAATGCTAAATACCTTGCGTTGGTTCTTGCGTTTTTAAGCGTTTTCTATTTTTTTATTAAAATCCTCTTTCTTTAATGAGCAGTCTTAGAGAATATTTGAAGCAGCGAATCCTGATTGAGAGATTTTATAATATTTTCGGTGTAATCTTCTTTACGCTGGTATCTCTTTTCATGACTTTTTTGATTGTGAAATTTGGTATTATTGCCGGCATATTATGTTTGATAGTGATCATTGGTGTACCTGGTGTTTTAGCGCTGATAGCATTTCCCAAATTCGGGATTATGACACTATTGACCGGGGCATACCTGATTATGTTTTTTTACCGGTTTCCTATAAACTTTCCTCTTGGTACTTTAATGGACGGTATTGTTCTTTTGTTATTGATTGGATTCATTTTTTCACAGAAATCTAAGCCTGATTATTCTGTATTCCAGTCACCCCTCAGCTACGTGATTTTTATATGGATTTCTTATAATTTACTTGAGGCAATTAATCCGTCTGCTGCTTCCCGTTTGTCATGGTTATATGCTATCCGTCCGGTAGCGTTGTTTATGGTTACTTATTTTATTTTTACCTATTATATAAACCATATTAAGTTTGTCAGGCTGGTTATAAAATTATGGCTTGGCCTTTCATTATTCGCTGCGTTGTTTGCCTTTAAACAAGAGTATATTGGCTTCTTTGACTACGAATTTGCTACTATTAATAATCCTCAGCAAATATCGCTTTTATTTATTGGTGGAGTTTGGAGGAAATTTTCTATTTTCTCGGATCCGGTGGCATTCTCATATAATATGGTCGTTAGTACACTTCTATGTATAGGCCTCATTACAGGACCACTTAAAATGTGGAAAAAACTGTTGCTTGGAGGTTTCGCGCTTATGTTCATCTGGGCAATGTTATTTTCGGGAACAAGGGGTGCTTATGTTCTTATTCCTGCCACATTGATTTTGTTTTCAATCCTCAAATACAATAAAAAAGTTTTAGCTGGAATGATCGTGATGGCTATCATGATGGTGGGAGTTATTTTTATGCCGACAGGGAATAATACATTGATCAGATTTCAGTCTGCATTTAAGCCTTCTAATGATGCTTCTTACAATTTACGGAAATACAATCAGAAGCGTATTCAACCTTTCATCATTTCACATCCAATGGGAGGGGGGCTAGGTGCTACAGAAGTATTTGGAAAGCGATTTGCACCCAACTCGTACCTCGCAAACTTCCCGCCGGACAGCGGTTATATTCGTGTAGCTGTAGAATTAGGATGGCTGGGCCTGTTTATATTTTGCTGTTTCATGTTTACAGCTTTGAAGACTGGAATAGTTAATTATTATGCCATTAAAAACCCAGAACTTAAAAGTTATTGCTTATCAATGGTGCTTATCGTATTTGCACTTAATGTCGGTAATTTCCCTCAGGAGGCTTTAGTTCAATTTCCCGTGAGTATCTACTTTTATCTTGTACTAGCGTTGATTACGATCACACGCAGACTCGATGATAAAGCTAAAGTCGATAATGAAGCAATTCTGACTAATCCTTAACCTTTTTTAAGGGTTTCATGGTGTGGATGTCGTAATTATACTTTAGTTGTCTGTAAACGTTTCTTATTATTCCTATCAATGATCCTTCACCTTGTCGCCAATTGCTCCTGGTATTTGTCATTGTACTAGGTTCCGCCGCTGAATTAATCTGGTCGAATAAGCCTTTATAATCAGTATAGAAAAGGCCCTTGATATCATTCTGTAAAAATGAAATACACATTTTATATTCCGTCAAATCACCTTTAATGCCTTCCGGATACCTTCCGAATTTATTAAAAAAGTCAGATCTCCTTAAATGAGGATGATCACTGTAGAAATAAATCTTCTTGTATTTTATCCCGTAATTATTCTTGCGCATCGAAGAATAAAATTCGTTGAATGGTTCCAGATATGCATAAGGCGCGTATGCATAAAATCTAACCAGATCCAGTTTTGAGTCATCATCCATAAATTTAACCGCCTCTGAGAAACGATCAGGAAAGCTTGACTTAGGTTCAAAATCTTCTTGTACGTATAACGTATATTTGCATGTAACTGCATCCTGTCCTTTATTGATATTATTCCCCAGGCCTTTATTGACAGGAGTTGTTACCAGTTTAAAGTTATATTTGATCTCTAATTCTTTTAGTTTCTCCAGATAAGCAGGTTTGCTTCCATCATCTGACACAACGATCTCACCAAATTCGCAGTTCAATTTTTTGAAGCTACTTAACAAGTTATCCAATGATTCACTCCTGTTATAATGTGTAATCAGCAGAGATACGTCAGGAAAATTATATGTTTTCATTTTTTGGGGATGGTTTATATGCGAAATTAACGACGATGTTTTATACTATTTAAATAACTAAACTCTTTCCCACATTTTCGAGCTAAAGTTGTATGCTTTAATTATTTTGGCTGGATTTCCAACAGCTATTGAAAAGGGAGGTACATCTTTGGTAACCACACTGCCTGCACCAATGATAGCATGTTTTCCGATAGTAACACCTGCAGTGATTACTGCATTAGCACCAATCCAGGTGTCATCACCGATTACAATGTTTTTAGTGATCGTTTTTTGTTCACTAGGAGGGGTCTCTACATCTTCATAGCCATGATTTAGTCCTGATATGACAATATTTTGGGCGAGCATTACATTATCCCCTATGGTAACCGGACCGATTACGGTACATCCCATTCCAATGATTGATTTTTTTCCTATTGCAACGTCTCCAACACCATTGTTAACAGTTGCAAAGCTTTCTATTATTGAGTATTCCTGAATATTGAAATTGTTGAATGGAAAAACATCCATCCTTGTACTGTTCCTGATAATTACTCCTTTTCCTTTACTATGTTTGAAAGGATTTACCAAAATTCTAATCCAAAGACGTGGCCTGAAGTCGTTTTTGGGGATAAGCATTCGGTGCGCAATTTTTTTTAAAAGAGGATTTGATTTGACTTTATTAATTATTGACATCTCTTTTTATATAAAATTCTTTATTGCTTTTGTAAGTTCCTTAATACTATTTTCCCATGAATGAGATTGCGCTACTTTTATTCTTTCACTTATTCTTAAGGAAGAATCTTCATTCAATCCTTTCTTAATCTGTTCCAAAAACTCTTCCTTAGTTTCCGCAAGATAGATAATATCTTTAAAAATATCTGCTGCCTGGGTTTTCGTTGCAACAACAGGTTTACCCATTGCGAGATATTCATCGATTTTCCTTGGATAATTTCCTACAGTAACCTCGTTAATCAGTTGAGGATTAATGCATACATCAAATGAATTAATGTACTTTGGCAGCTCATCCGAGGATTTAAGACCGGTAAAAATAACATTTGGAAGACTGTGTAATATGCTGTTATGGAAAAGGTCATCTTCGGGGCCCACCAGGATAATATTATAATTAGGAAGATTCATAGCTATGAATGCTATTAATTCAATATCAAGCCTAATACTATCCAGTGCACCTACATAACCTATCTTCGGTCCCTCTAATGTGCCGATCTCGTCTATACAGTAATTATCAAACTCAGTAGAGAATAATTCGAGGTCGCACCCTTGCCCTATATAGTAGGAGTTTGGATTATATTTTTTACAATATTCTGTAAGATAGGTAGAATTTGCCACACAGACGTCGCTTTCTTTAATAATAAGCGGTTCAACACGTTCGCCATGTTTTTTCCAATAATCTACACCAAGCATATAATCCCTCGAATAATATATGCTAACTACCGGTTTCAATAACTTCCGGAGGTAGAAACTCTTGAACATATCATTGTCATTGAAAAGAATAATATCTTTAAAGCCTAATTCTGAAATGGCTTCTGATATAGACTCAGAAAATAATACATTATTTCTTTTATTTACCCAGTCAAATATTCTGGTAATGCTTATCCAGTTAATAGATTCGATGATAACATTGGGGTATAAAGTCCACAAATCATTGGCAACACTAATCAGCCCCTTTTCTTTTTTATCTATAACATTCCTTCTTTTACTAATTCCCGGACCATTCCGGTTAAACATTAAATTCTTTCTTTCCAATGCTGAATTGACATATAAAACTCTGTTGTTCTTTGCTAACTCAATTGCGATATTTTTGCAATTGCTCCCAATAGACACATCCCAGGGCTGTTGACCTACGATAACAATATCTCGCCCTTTGATGGTTTCCTGTTGCACGTTAATTGAGTAATATGTTTAAGATGTATTGTTCCTATTGTAAAATTTATATACGAAATTGCTTAATACCCCGTTTTTAGTAGTGTGGCTTTTGGGACAAAATGATGAAAAAAATTCACTTATTACCACACCCCAAATTACTAAATATTATCGGTTACGAAAGTAAATCAGGGCCGAAAATTCAAAAATATGTGATTTAAGACATAGCTGTATTTTAATCTTATAAAGCCCTTCGTGTTTCATTTATCCATATCTATCTCATTTCTAATTGATTTAATTAGTTTTATAACGCTCCTGATTTAAGTTTTTGTACTGCGAATTCACATGCCCTTGCAGTTAAAGCCATATAAGTCAAAGATGGATTTTGACATCCGGAAGATGTCATACAACTCCCGTCTGTGATAAATATATTTTTTATTGCATGTAACTGATTATTACCATTTAAAACTGAAGTTTTAGGGTCGGTTCCCATTCTGGCCGTTCCCATTTCATGAACGGTTGCTCCCCCTGGTTTTTTATAGTTAAAAGCATCTATATTATTAAAACCAGCCTTTTCCAACATTTCAGCTGATGTATTTTTGATATCATCCATCATCTTTTCTTCATTTTCCTTAAATGAAAAGTCAATTTTCAATATTGGTAAGCCCCATTGGTCTAATAACGAGCTGTTTTCAGTTACTCTATTATTTTCATATGGCAGACATTCTCCCCATCCTGCCATCCAAACTGTCCATGGACCGGGAACAGTCAGCTGCTTCTTAAAGTCTTTTCCAAACCCTGATATACCGAGCGATTTATCTAGCCATTCCTGTCTTTCTCCATGACCTTGAATATTATATCCGCGACTGAAATTTAATTTTTCTGTTGGATTCAGGTTTCTGTATCTTGGAATAAGAAATCCACAGGGTCTTCTGCCTTTATAATAATTTGTCTGGAAATCATCATGCCTTCCATATGCGCCAGCTGATGAATGATGATCCATCAGATTTCTCCCTACCTGATCACTGTCATTGCCTAGCCCATTAGGGAATCTGGAAGATTTAGAATTTAAAAGAATTCCGGTCGTTGCAATTGTTGATGCATTGAGAAAAACTATTTTTGAATAAAATTCTGATACTTCTTTAGTTATTGCATCAATAATCCTGACACCTTTAGCTTTTTGACTTGTCGCATCAATTAGGATTTCAGAGACAATGGATAAGGGTCTCAAAGTTAAGTTTCCGGTGGCCATTGCGGCTGGAATTGTAGAGCTGTTACTACTAAAATATCCACCAAACGGACAACCCCGACTGCATAGATTTCGGTTCTGGCAGGGGCCGCGATTATCCCATCCTTTAGTTAAATTAGCTACTCTGGCTATAGTGAGAAGTCTGTCGTGATTATGGTCATTAATTGATTTCGCCAGGTGTTCTTCTATGCAATTTAACTCCATCGGTGGTAAAAAATCCCCATCAGGCAACTGGGGCAGATGGTCTCTTCGGCCACTCACGCCAATGAAAGATTCTACATAACTATACCAGGGAGCGATATCGGCATATCGTATTGGCCAGTCAACTGCAATACCTTCCTTTACATTAGCCTCAAAATCGAGATCGCTCAGTCTGTAGCATTGTCTTCCCCAAGTTAACGATCTACCTCCAACCTGATATCCGCGGATCCAGTTGAATGGTTTTGTTTGTTCATACGGATGATCTTTATCCCTAACATAGAAGTGCTTGTCTCCGGGATTGTAAGCTGAACTTTGAATTGGATCAACTTCTCTATCTAGATTCGTGTTGTTAAAGCCGTATTTAAAATCCCATGGATTCAAGGTAGCGGTAGGATAGTTAGTCAGATGTTTAACATCTGGTCCGCGATCAAGTAGTAAAGTTTTGAGTCCTTTCCTACACAATTCCATAGCGGCCCAGCCACCGCTTATTCCTGAACCTACTACAATGGCATCGTAAGTATTCGCTTTTTCTTTGTTCATTATTTACTTGGTTGCCCAGGACTTTTGATTTTTTTGCATCGGTGTACAAGCTTCAAATGATCCGGGAATATAGTCATAGGCCAAGCCTAATGTAGCGCCTGAAAGGGATTGACAATATCCCTCCACAGTTAGATCCCGGAGTTTCGAATAAAATGGTTCACCGAATATTTTTCTATTAATTTTGTTCAGTATTTTTACCGGCAGCTCGCCTCTTTGATTGAAATGCTCAACAACTTCTATCCGGGTCTCAAGAGTACATTTTAAAAATGGCTGATCGAATTTTTTTAAAGCGTAATTTTCAACATCTAGTAGCCCATCATAAAAAGTACGTTGTTGCCTGACAGTATTACATTCTGTTAATACATTTATGATATATTCTTCCACCTTAGCGCTCTTTGCACCAGGAGTTTCTGTTTCGGGGATAATAATGTCCGCTAGTTCTGAAATAAGATCTTTTTTCTTCCAAAAATCCTGAGGTGCCACTTTTGAATTCCTTTCCAGCCAAAAATAGGAAGAGTAGGAGAGAGTACCGAAAGTTCCGAGTGCAAGAAGGCTTTTCAAATATTTTCGTCTATCCACAGATTTGTCAATTTACAGCCTAAATATAGCTATATGATGATAAAATACGTAAAAATTGACAAACCCGCCCAATAATAATCGATTCTTTTCGTTCATTTTATTTTTAGCGTATTTTTGCTTCGGCGAAGGTACTTTCAAATTAGAATTAAGCAATAAAATATTCTTGTTATCAACAGGAATGTAATTGTTTGTCTTTACCATTTAAAAGTACTTATCTTCCAAAATATTCTAAAAATTAACGTATTTAAAATTTATGTCAGGTATCAAAAAGTATGTATTTCAGGATTGGCAGGCGAATGCGGGAAATCCAACAAAGGGAAAGTACATCGTCGTTTTTTATAGATTGGCGCAGCTGATTGTGCGCAGTAAAATCACTAAAATTCTATTTTGCTGGTATTTACTTTGGTACCGTATAACGATAGAATGGTTTATGTGTGTTGAACTTTCATGGAACACGAAAATTGGTCCCAATTTCCAGCTATGGCATGGAAGTGGTCTGGTTATTCATCCCAATACAATTATTGGTTCTAACTGTAGTATCAGACAGTGTACTACAATCGGGGTGAGACAAGGTGCCAACGGAGCCTATGATGGCGCAGCACCTATCATCGGAGATTTTGTAGATATAGGTTGCAACGCTGTAATCATAGGAAACTTGACGATTGGCAATCATGTTTCTCTTGGATCCGGAGCGATAGTTGTAAAGAGTATTGCAGATTATTCAGTTGCTGTGGGTAATCCGGCAAAAGTTATCAAAGTAAATATACCTGAACCGGCTACTCTTATCTAAAGAGGGCAGGAAGTTTTTTGACGAATTTGTTATAAGCTTTTTTTATCATTCTGATGGAATCAGACTGAGGTTTCATACCCGCCCATTTGGTTTGATTCAGGTAATAGAAGAATAGGTCTTTATAGTCTTTATTTAAGTTGTATCCCTGGTAAATTGGTTTAATACCTATAAAGTGTATTAAATATGGGGATTTTATATCGTTTGCAGTATGACAGTTCCAGAGGGGAGATAGTTCGAACCAATTTGCATTGAACACTACGTTAAGGCAATATTGATCTGCAAAATTTAGATAGGCAAAATTGTCCTCAGCACATTTAAAGATTTTTTTAGGAATATCCAGTTCTCTCCACAGCTTAGGTTTTATGATCTGCATTCCAGCATTAAAATATTTACTTTTCGGATCGAAGCCAAGTGCTTTATAATTTAATATTCCTCCCCAGGGAGAATCTACTGTTCCAGCCCTGTCAATAGCTGCAGCAATTGCATAATCGCCAATATCAGTATGCCATAATTTTGATATATCTTCCAATAAGATCATATCCACATCCAGGAAAATGACACGTGTTGCATCTTGAGGAATAAAATAGGGAATGCAGATGCGGACATATACACTCATTGGGAACGTTGTATTGTCCGCAGGCAATTTTAAATCCTTCGGAATAGCCTCGTCCATCGTCATCCAGATTAAATTCAGCTTACCAGTTGTCAGACTGTCTATCAGTTTAGATTTGTTATTTTTTGATATTCCATCAGCCACAATGTAAATGTCAACTTTCTCTCCAGAGACGTGGGTAATTTCTATCGATTTTAATAGTGCTGCGAGCATGGATACAAAATGGTTGTCACATACTGTTACAATTGATATAGTTTCTGAAGTGTTCATCTAGAGGAAGATTGATTTAGTGTTAAGACCGCTATTATTTTTTACTGAAGCTGGATAACGAATTCGAAAGTAATGATTTTAATTCATTATAGCCAAGTTTATAAGTGTCCAAAAATGAAAAACGCTGATATTTCTGGAGTGCAATATTGGATACTATAATGGCTGTTAAAGGAAGGAAGAGGTTGCCTACTACTATTCCATAAACGTTGTGGAAGATGTAAACCCCAGCTACGTCGGCTAATAAATTTACAGCCAGCATCACGATTACTTTAATAAAATTAACCTGTGGCATGTGCACAGCATCTAAAGTTACAGCCATAAACCTGTCGCCCGGAAATAAAAGCGCAAAGATAATACTGATTCTAAAGATATTTACTGCTATTGCTCCTGCTTCAGTTCCTTTATATTGTCCACCACCAATAATGCTCAACGCGAAGGGAGCAAGCAGATAGCCAATTATTATTATCGGTACAAATGCGAAAGTAATCATACCAATATATTTTTTCATGATATAAATCACTTCATCTTTATTGCCGGAATTATAGGCTTTAGATAGAGAAGGCATTGCTGTGGCAACAAAGCTGCGAAGCGGAATTTCAACGATTTCCATAAGCCTTTTACCTAAATTGTAAACTGCAAGTGAAGCCGGACCAAGCAGGAAATTAATAATAAAAGTATCGGTTACTCCAAAAAGGTTGCTACTTATTGAAGTGCCAACAGTATATTTTCCAAAATCAAAAAGCTCTTTTATCGTTTTTGGTGTTTTGCTAAAAAAGTGTTTTATACCTGACCATCCGGCTAAAATACACAGCAAACTGGTAGCTAATGAGGAAATTATATTTGCCATCATTAGATTGTGTAAATTATTGGCTTTAAAGAAGATCAAGAGGCCTAGAAATATAATCAGCAACATTACCTGCGTTACTCTGATATACATGAGCCTGTCAAATCTCAATTCTCCCTGAGTGATACACATGGCAATAATCATGGGTAGCGACATTAAGAGATTTATAGAGAAGTATTTCAAAAAATAATTCAAACTTTCATCAGGAATGTAGCTGAGAAAGAATAATATCGGAATATTAACTAGTATAAAAACAAGCGTTATACCAGATGCGATGTACCAGGTTGAACCAATGACTTCCTTTCCTCTTTCTTCAGATGTGCCAGAATAGAACTTTACGAAAGCCGTAGTAAGAAAACCTTGTCGAAACATGTCCATGAAGGAAAGCAATGTCTGAAAGAAGAACCAAATTCCGAGATCTCTGACACTTAGTGATCTATAAAGTACAGCTGTGAACACAAACGTTAAAACGGACATGCCTCCTGTACCCATTAGAGATAAAAAATGTATATTCTTGAGTTTGGAGGATATCTTCATTAATGGACTTAGTTATTTGCTGTTTGTAAAGTAACTAAAAAGATGTTAATTATTGTTGATAATAAACACTCTTTATTAGATTAAAATGAGGTTTTTATAAGCAAATCAACAAAAAGACATAGTGTGAGGAAGTACTGATTTTTGTAGGGAGGGTTATAAAGGAGATTGAATTAAAAGCAAAAGGAACTAAAATCTGCGTCAGTTCCTTTTGCTTTTATCATTTTTTATTGAGCTCCAACACCCGGAACCAGTGATCTGAATGATGTTAAATCAGATACAGCTTCTGACCAGGTATTTTTATAGATGTTATCGGAATTTTTAGTGATAGGATCTGCAGACATTCTGTTAAGAATGATATTGTCGCTGTCTTCAAAAACAAGGTTGTTGTAAACTTGTATATTTCCAAACATTTCGTAAACATCCAGTAGACGTCCTTCGAAGAATTTTGGCAGGCCTGTATTAAGCTTACCTACAGTATTATTATAAACTTTAGCATCAGCAGGTTTAAAAGTACTGAAAGCTTTAATATATGGAGGAACCTGAAGTTCAAACGCGCCATATCTTGTTGAGTTATAGACTATGTTATTATAAATTTCAACTACTCCCGCTTTTGTGATACTGAATAACCATGCCCTGACCATATTTCCCTGGTGATTTGTACATTTATTGTTGTAAATCTTTCCATTACCTGAGAGATGAAATATGCCGTTATGGTTATTGTTACTTGCATTTACCTTGTCAATAACGTTGTTTGCAATTACATAATCTTCTGCACATGGTAACCATACACCATCGCTTAGATTAGGTGAATTTGTGATTGTACATCCCTTCATCACGAAATTTTTGATTAATCCGGTAAAACCTGAATTGCTTATTCCACCATCAGATGCGAAAAATGTCAGAATGTTATCTGCTTTAATATTCAACAACTGGATATTATTGGAGAAACTAGCCGCTGTTCCATCATATTTATTGTTGATGTGGTTGCTGATTGTGACATCTGTAACATTTGAGATCTGAATATCTTTCAGAATAAGATCATTTGCCTGATTATAAATGTCGACTGCTCTGGTACTTGTGTTCGAAATTGAAAAGCCGCCTAAAGTCAGACCATTCACTGTATTAATGGTAACACCTCCACCAACAATTTTTGCTGCATTTTTTCCGTCAACAGTACAATTCTTAATATTTTCGAATTGAAATCCGGAATAAGTACCAGCAGTAATCTTGAAATTTTTCCCCTCCTGATTTTTTAGAACCAAAATTCCTGAACCTGTTCCTATTGTAACGACAGGTCCGGTTGAAACAGGATCGATGACAGGAGGTATAGTATTTTTTACAGTATCTAATGGTGCAGTAACAATTGTCTCCGTAACTGAAGCAAGTTCTCCTTTTTTACAAGAAACTAATGATCCTATAATAAAGAGATAAAGAATAGTCATTTTAATTTGTTTTATCATTACCATATGCTGCGCTCTTATGAGTGATGTATTTAATTGTTTGTAACAATTGTAATGCAAACATATGTTAATTTATTGGGAATCATGCATGCTGTAAGGATAAAATTCCTCAATATGGGAAATTAATACCCACTTTATATTTTTCCGTACATTTTGAAAAACGTACGAATAAATTATGAGATGTCTTTATTTTGAGTTTATATAGTTTTCAATAGTATATCATAATAGTTATTATAATTGCCATCAAATCCTGATTTGGGTACTGTGAATATTTATAAAAGCATATGTTTCAATAGATTTTCCCGAATTAACGTCCCATACCATGGAACTTTACAAACAATTCGCTTTTGTGTTGCATTTGCCAATGATACAGATAGTTGTAGCAGATTAAAAAAATAAAGATCGATTTCTAAACCAAAGTATTACTTTTATCCCAAATGACGCAAACTTCCATTATATCTGTAAATTTTAATCAGCCCGAAGTGACCTATGATTTTTTGAAGTCAGTTAAGGAGAATACAGCCGGCAATAATATTGAGTTGATTCTTGTTGATAATGGCAGTAAAGTCGACCATAAAGAGGATTTTGAAGCGCTTTACCCGGGACTCATATATATACGATCTGAGGAAAATCTGGGATTTGCAGGTGGAAATAACCTGGCCGTTAAAATTGCAAAAGGAGATACGTTACTTTTTCTGAATAACGACACTGAGATTACTCCTGATCTGGTACAGCAGTTGAATGATGAATTATTGAGTAATCCGGAGATTGGTATCATTTCGCCATTAATATTATACTATGACAATCCTAAAATTATTCAGTATGCCGGATTCACTGAGATGAATTACCTCACAGGTCGAAATGGCAGTATTGGAAGTATGGAAATCAACAGGGGCCAATATAATGATGTTAGCGTGCCAACAGGATTCTGTCATGGTGCTGCTATGATGTGTCGCAGGCAAGATCTCGTTGAAGTGGGATTGATGGATGAATTATTCTTCTTGTACTATGAAGAGCT
Organism: Pedobacter sp. MR2016-24; assembly: GCF_026239655.1. GTDB lineage: Bacteria > Bacteroidota > Bacteroidia > Sphingobacteriales > Sphingobacteriaceae > Pedobacter. The sequence continues at coordinate 210,971 of NZ_JAPIVO010000004.1, forward strand.
TGACTGGTGTGAAAAGTTCAGACGAGCTGGTAAGAAGATTTGGTTTACGGGTAAGGCCTCTATTTATCATAAGGAATCAATGAGTGTTGGAAAAGAAAGTGCCATCAAGACTTATTTTATGACCAGGAACAGGATGTTATATATAAGGAGGAACACTAGTCTGGTTAACACATTATTTTTCTCTTTCTTTTTTGTTTTATTAGCTTGTCCCAAGCAAATAATAACTTATATCAAAAAGGGGCGAAGAGATTTAATTAAATGGGTATTCAAGGGAATTTTCTGGAATGTTACGCATGGTAATAATAGTTCAGATTTAGGATTTAAAATTTAAGAGGAGATGATTATACTATTTTGGATCAGCATATTTCTGATCATATATACTTTTGTGGGCTATGGTTTTATATTATTTATACTGGTAAAAATAAAGAGACTTTTTGTGAAACCTTTTGCTTTTATCAACGAGGCTATACTTCCCACCGTAACTATTCTAATTGCTGCATATAATGAAGAGGATATAATTATAGAGAAGGTAGCAAATACGCTCGACTTAAATTACCCTAAAGATAAAATGCAGGTTATTTTTATCACAGATGGTTCTTCTGATTCTACAGCGGAGAAGATAAGACAATTCCCTGATGTAACACTATTACATAAAGATGAACGTGCCGGGAAAATGGCTGCGATTAAGCGTGCTATACCTAATATTACCGGAGCCATTACTATTTTTACAGATGCTAATACTTTTCTGAATAAGGATGCGGTTCTGGAGCTCGTTAAACATTACCAGAATCCAAAGGTAGGAGCTGTGGCAGGAGAAAAGAGGATACTTGTCGAGGAAAGTGCAGATGCAAGTTCTGCCGGTGAAGGTTTTTACTGGAAATATGAGTCTAAACTCAAGAAATGGGATTACGAACTCTATTCGAATGTAGGTGCTGCGGGTGAATTATTTAGCATCAGGACTTCCTTATATCAGCCGGTTGAAAGCGATACAATAATTGACGATCATATGATTGCTATGCGAATTGCTGAAAAAGGTTACATTATTGCTTATGAACCAGATGCCTATGCAATGGAAACTGCGTCAGCCGATGTGAAAGAGGAATTAAAACGCAAAATTAGAATTGCTGCAGGAGGTATCCAATCAATTCTTCGCCTGAAGCAGTCTGCAAATCCTTTCCATAATCCAGTATTTACTTTTCAATACATTAGTCATAGGGTTTTGAGATGGACCATTACTCCTTTTCTGTTAATACTTGTGTTTGTTTTAAATGTTGTAATTGCAGTAGAGACATCTGTATTATTTTATCAGGTACTTCTGTTATTACAACTAATTTTTTATGCCTTAAGTATCACAGGTCTGTATTTTGAACGAAAGAATGTCAGGATAAAGGCGCTGTTCATTCCTTACTATTTTTGTATTATGAATTATGCCGTTGTAGCAGGAATAGTGAGATACTATAAAAAGAACCAAAGTGCTGCATGGGAGAAGTCTAAAAGAAAATAGGATCAAAAAAAGAGCTTTAAATCATGATTTAAGGCTCTCTTTTTTGATCTTGAATTAGGAAAATATTATGGTTAGGTATTATTTGTTTTCCTTGATCTTTTTATACCATTCTAATGCTAGCTTGTCTAATCCTTTTTCAGTAAAATGAACTGCTTCATGCCTGTAATATGCAAGATTGATTGAATCTGTATTAGGTCCATATTTTACATCGTCCATTTCATCAATCACTTCAGTTTGAGCACCTGTGATGTCTGAATCAATTCCTAGTGGATTAGTATTGTCATATGGGAAGTAGCTTGTAACAGACGCAAAGAATGGAGCTGTAAATTGTTTATCTCTGATTACCTTTATAATCGCTTTCAAGTTCTTTTTATATTGTTCCTTAGTTACTTTATCCACGTTGTCAGTTTCGCCCTGATCCCAGAAAATATGGGTTAACGGGATTTTTTGTTCCTGCAAATATTTTAATGTTTCATCTAAAGTTTTTCTACAGTCTCCATCTACCCAGCATTGACTTGATGTTCCGCCAATGGCACAAGGAACAATAAGAACTTTAGTATAAAGACCGCTGTCAATTACCATGTCTGCTAGGCGCGTCCAAACACTGGTTCCTGCTCCATCTGGTCCCAATAAGGGTTCTTTTGCCTGATAAATTTTTCCTTTGTAGAAGTTAAAAATCTTATTTTTATTTTTGCACTCATAACTTCCCAAACCATAATTTCCTGCATTAGATTGTCCGAAAGCCAGACATACCATGATTTTTGGAGAATTGAGTAGGGTGTCTTTATTTTCGATTGCTTTCCTCCCATGCCAATGATTTCTGATAAATTGTGCGTTGATTAGATATTCTCTGTTACGGTTTGCCAGGATTCCCAATAAAGCTCCGACTATTAAAATTACTACGTTTTTTAGGTATTTTTTCATTTTTATATTTAAGGGTGGCTGTGTTTTAAACTTCAATTCTGACTGTAAATATATAACAGGAAAAATGTTATTGCAGAAAAATAGTTTGTAAACCGAATTATTCATAAGAAGTTAATGGGACGAGTCAATTGTACTATGGTCTATTGCTTTTTGTAAAATGCTGGCGAACATCTTATCATTAGGTTTATATAGGAAAGTCCTGTGGTCCCCAGGTACCACAATAACTGAGACCCCTTTTTTTGCAAATTTCTTCCAGCCTAAAGTTATTCTGTCATGCAAAAAATATAATCGTTTCTCAACTCTAAATACAGTGACTTTTATATCTGAGGGTTTCAGTACGTATTCCTTTTGCGCATTTTCATAAGCTTCATAAATAGCTATTTCATCCTTGGTAAGGAAATCAGTATCTACTACATCTTTGTTGTGTTTTTTCTTGAATACCTTTTTGGTGAGCCACGATAATTGATAGGCTATAGTTTCTTTTGGATATTTGATGAACGAACCAGCTAAAAAAGGTAGTTTATTCATTTGCCTTTTTATTTTATTTAGCTTTCCGTCTTTATCTTCACGCGTATGTACATAAGTATCTAATACACCAATAAAATTGATTATTTTATTCATTGCGATGAGCTGTCTGGCCATCTCAAATGCAATGATTCCACCCATGGAATAACCCACAAGGTTATAAGGGCCCTCTGGATTCGATTCCAACATTTCTGAGATGTAAATCTTTGCTATTTCTTCAAAAGAAGAAACTGGTTTTGTTTTTTTATTTAATCCCACAGCCTGTAAACCATAAACTGGTTGTTCTTCATCTAAATATTCAGTTGTAGATTTGAAAAAGATCAGGTTGAGGCCAGCCCCATGAATGATGTACAGAGGTAATTTGGATCCAGTTGTTTTAATCGGAACTAAAGCCTGCCATTTTTCTTCTTTATCAGAGCTTAGTTTTTTAGCTAAGCCTGCAACGGTAGTATTTTCAAACAGCGTAGATAAAGGAAGTCGTCTTCCTGTCTTTCTTTGTATTGCAGCCATTATTTTTACTGCCAGGAGGGAATTACCTCCAAGCTCAAAGAAATCATGTTTGATACTAATCGTATCTATACCAAATATTTCCTCCCAAATTGCTGCAACTATTTTTGTATGTTCATCATAAGGAATATCTTTAGCATCGATGCTGATATTTCTTTGTGGTTTTGGCAATTGTATCTTGTCAATTTTGTAGTTTGGGGTTAAGGGGAACTTATCCAAAGCTATAAAGTCAAGGGGAATCATGTAATCAGGCAGCTTCTTTTGCAGATTGATTCTCCATGTATCCTTCACAGTTTTCGGAGTATCAATGATAGCTGTCTCAGGTACAAGGGTGTGTTTTGCCTGTACAATGTATGCAATAAGATTTATTTCTCCTGAGCTATCTTCTTGTGGAACAACTACAGCTTGTCCAATATCATCTTCCTCGGCCAGCACATTTTCAATTTCTCCTAATTCAATGCGGTGTCCGCGAATCTTCACCTGATGATCAATCCGGCCATGATATTCGATGTTTCCGTTTTCTTCATATCTGCCCAAGTCGCCAGTCTTATATAATTTTGTACCAGGGATATCATTAAATGAATCATTGATAAAACGTTCCTGAGTGAGATCCGGCTGATTAAGGTATCCTGCGGCTACGCCATCTCCGCCTATCAATATCTCTCCTAAACTCCCATAATCGGCGATTTCATTTTGCTCATTTAAGAGATATATTTGTGTGTTATTTATGGGCTTACCTATAGTGATGGTTTTGTCTTCATTTGCTATTTTTTTGATAATAGAATATATAGTAGTCTCAGTAGGACCATACATATTCCATAATTCACCAGAACGAGCTAATAATTTTTTAGCAAGTTCCAATTTTAAGGGTTCTCCTCCGCAGAATATTTTAAGCGGATACTTTTTTTCCCATCCTGAATCCAGCATCATTCTCCATGTTGATGGTGTGCCCTGCATGATCGTGATCTTTTTTTCTTCAATCATGTCAAGTAAAAGCCGTCCATCGCGGGCTGTTTCAAAGTCAGCTATAATTAACTCCGCGCCAGCAATTAACGGGAGAAATAATTCTAATGCGGCAATATCAAAAGAAATGGTAGTAATGGCTAATAAACGGTCATGCTGTGTAATCCCTGGTTCAATTTGTATGCTTTTTAAAAGATTACTGAGATTGCTATGCATAATCTCTACTCCTTTGGGTCTGCCAGTTGAACCAGATGTATATAATATATAGGCAAGATCTGTCCCTTCGATTTCTACCTGACTAAATTCAGTTGTATAGTTGTTAAGCTCAGACCAAATGTTCTCGATGATAATTTCTGTTGCATTCGAATGAAATTTTCCACTATCAGCAGCAAAGACTAATAATTTCTTTGCATTGGAATGACTGAGCATATATTCAATTCTTTCCTGCGGATATTTAGGGTCTATGGGAGTATATACAGCACCTGCCTTGAGCATTCCAAGTATACAGATTAACATCTCAAAAGAACGTTCTACAGCCATGCCAATGATATCACCGGTTTCTATTCCATTAGCAAGCAGATAGTTTGCAAATTGGTTTGCATAATCGTTTAACTGTTTATAGCTAAGATTTTTATCTTTAAAAACGACAGCGTTTTTATTTAAAAACTTCTGGGCTGTATCTTCCAAAAGGATGGGCAGGGCATTGTAAGCTTGGTTTTGTCTCATTAGTTTTGGGAGCATCAGATCTTTTTAGAATTTATGAATTTACTTTACAAATATTCTAACAGGCTCAAAGATAAATAAACAGCCTCTCATATATTGGAAAGGCTATTAATTAAATCAAGAATTTTATTAAAAATTATAGTGAACACGTCATTATCGACGGGATGATCACCAGGCTTCCAAAATGTAGACTAATGAATGTAGCTTTTTCGGAATTCTGATTATCAAACTTCAAAACTTAAAATCCACTATAGAATAAAATATCCGGAGTTACATTCCAATATTTAGGAGGGCGGGACGCATTTTTGGGTATAGCAAGACTAGCTAAATACTGTTCTTCTATTTTAAAGCTTGATACATCAAATAGAACCTGACCGTTCTTATAATCATCTGGAAGCGCTGGCACGTTAATTAAATCTTCTGTAAGCCCTGTTCCTATAGCTTTGAGATAAGCCTCCTTTCTTGTCCACAAAGTAAAAAAATTAATAACCGGGTTTTGACTATCATGAATAAATTTTACCTCTTTTGGTCTAAAACATAAATCTAGTAGAGTGGCAAAGTCGAAAACAGTATTTATCAGTTCAATATCGATACCAATGGGGTAGTCGCTTAAAGCTAAAATTGCATAGTTCCTGGTATGGCTTACGTTAAAGTGAATACCGGAAACTTCAGGTTTGCGTTTCCCCGTATAAGAGTAAGTGATTTCTGAGGCAGGTATCTTTAAAAAGATACTCAAAATTAAACGCAATATGTATTTTCTTACTATATAATTTTCCTTATCAATTGATCGTACAAAACGTTGTGCTTTCTGATATTCTTCGTCAGATAGACATTTTTTTTTTTCTATGCTTTCATAAAAATTGTCAATTTGAATTTTAAATACATGACTGTGCTCAGTAATTTCTAATTGCTGTCCATCATAGGCCTTCCATTCTATAGGCGGGTGCAATAATGTATTTTCCAAGTCTATAAGTGATTTAAAGCAGATTGAATAACCTTAGCAAAACCTTCGTCATTTGGTGGGGAAAGAAAGGTACGATGGTCCCCCGGAACTTCATGGATCTGGACCCCATGTTTAGCATACTTATTCCATCCAAGATACTTAGGGTCATCTAAGTAATATAGTCTTTTGCTGACCCGAAATAGGTGCGTTTGCAAATCAGATGGCTTAAGTACGTAATTTACGTATGCAATATCATAACTGTTTTGTATTTCAAGCTCATAAGGTGAAAAGGGCTCATCTTCTTCTTCAACGTGGTCTGAAATTATTCTTTTCAGCCGGTATTTTGCCATATACATCTGGTAATTAAATGCTTCTCCTGGATTTTTAAGAAACGATTTAAAGAAAAAGGGAGCTTTTCTAAACTGGCGTTTTACCTTAGTTGCCAGTCTACTGACTGCAGAACTGGTGTCAACATTTGTTGCATAAGTATCTATGACCCCCAAAAATTTCACCTCCTTTTTCATCACTTGCAATTGTCTTGCCATTTCAAAAGCAATCTTACCTCCCAGAGAGTATCCGGCAAAGCAGTAAGGTCCCTCAGGATCATTAGCCAGAACCTCCGTTAAATAGGTAGTTGCGATCTCTTCAATCGTGTACAACAGACGTTCGACGGGTCTGTTTAGTCCGATAGCCTGTAAACCATACACTGGCTGGTCATCGTCAAGATATTTAATCATGGATTGGAACAACAAAACGTTTAGTCCGGCTCCATGGATCAGATAGATAGGATCTTTTGTACCTGTTGTTTTGATGGGTACCAGGCAGTTCCATTTTTCCTGTTCGTTTGTCTGTATCTTTTTTGCCAGTTTTTCTATAGTGGCATTCTCAAATAGGGTGGCTACAGGTAAACGTTTGCCCGTAGTTTGCTCTATGGCAGTCATCACCCTTACTGCTAATAAGGAATGACCTCCCAGTTCGAAAAAATCATCACTCTTCCGGATATCGTTCTGTCCAAGTATATTGGACCATATCTTATAAATTATCTCTTCCTGCTGATTAAGTGCACTTTGATCAGTGTTAGATGAAACACTTTGTTTCCATTCTGGTTTTGGTAATGCTTTCTTATCAATTTTATTGTTTGGTGTTAATGGAAAAGCTTCCAATGCAATAAAATGAGCTGGTACCATATAGTCCGGTAGCCGCCGTTTTAAAATAGTTTTCCAGTCATCTGTAGTAGCTTTATGTACTTCAAGTTCAAATCTGGACAAGATAACATATGCCACTAAACGCACATCTCCCGGATGATCTTCGCGGGCGAGCACAATTGCCTGTTTAATACCCTGCAGTTGCGTCAGGGCTGTCTCGATCTCGCCAAGTTCAATTCTGTGCCCTCTTATCTTAACTTGCTGATCCATTCTGCCCTGATACAAAATTTCCCCGTTTTCTAGAAATTTCCCGAGGTCTCCTGTTTTATATAATTTGTTTCCCGTAACAGGTCTGAATGGAGCATCAATAAAACGTTCGTCAGTAAGTTCTTCTCTGTTCAAATAACCGAGAGCGACCCCATCACCTCCGATTAAAATTTCGCCTGTTGTTCCTGGTGCAACTAGTTCATTCTCATTGTTAATGATATAAATCTGTGTGTTTCTTATAGGGCGACCGATGGTGAGTAACTCACCGGCTGTAGTAATTTGTTTAATGGTCGACCATATGGTGGTTTCTGTAGGACCATACATATTCCACAACTCCGTTGTTCTTAATAATAGACTGTCTGCCAGTTCTGATGGTAAGGCCTCTCCACCACACAGTGCCTTAAGCGGATAGGATTTTTGTAATTCATCATTTGGCATAGGTTGCCATCCGGAGTCAATCATCATTCTCCAGGTAGAAGGAGTGGCCTGAAGAAAAGTGATATGATTATCTTCAACGTATTCCCGTAAAAGCCTGCCATCCTTCGCCGTTGCAGCATCACATATGTAGAGCTCTGCACCTGTGATCAGGGGTAAGTAAAGTTCCAGACCGGCAATGTCAAATGAGATAGTGGTAATAGCCAGCAACCGGTCGGTAGATTGTATGCCCGGTTTATCAAGCATGCTCAACAGAAAATTAGTCAGATTTTCATGCATAATCTTAACCCCTTTTGGTTTCCCGGTGGAGCCAGAGGTGTATAGAATATAAGCAAGATCGCTGCCATTGGTACTTACAGACGCAGATGCAGCTGAATATTCCTGAAGCTTAACTGATATTTCCTCAATGATGTGTTCCTGTGCAGCCGATTGAAATTGTCCGGTATAGTCCCGAGATAAAAGTAACAGACTAGCCTGAGCATCTTCAAGCATATATTCTATTCGTTCTTTAGGATATTCCGGATCCAGGGGCACATACACCGCACCTGATTTAAGAATACCTAGTAAAGAAATGACCATTTCTACCGATCTGTCGGATAATAATCCGATAACATCACCCTTTTTTGTTCCGGATGCCTTCAGATAGGCAGCAAATTGGTTAGCACGTGTAACTAAATCTTGGTACGATAGTGATTTGTTTTGATAGACAAGGGCTGTTTTATGAGGCAGTTTGACCGCGACTTTATCAATTAGTACTGTAAAATGAGTGTCCTTTGGATAAGCTTCGAAGGTATGATTCCATTCCTCAATTTTTTTTATCCACACATCTGTACCGGCGGAAGCCAGTTCCTTAATGGTGATGTCCGGGTTGTTCACCATGTCCACCATCAGTTTTTCAAATTCAATTGCTGCGTGTTCGATTGTTTCCTGCTTGAAAAGCTGAGTGTTGTAAGCCCATTCCAGCACGAAATTGGATGCTGATCCGGTAATGTTTAATGATATTTCAAACGTTTCGCAAGCACGCGGATTTGAAATCAGTTGAAAATCAAGACCGTTAAATACAACTGAACTATCCATTCCCATATCGACATTGAATAATACCGGAACCAGGGGGATACGTGAATGATCTCTTTTTATGTCCAGGTTATTGATGAGCTGACCAAAAGTAATTCTTTGATGATCATTGGCATCAAAGAATAGTTTTTTCCTGTTTTTAAGATATGCTGTTACAGAAAGATCAGGATCTACAACAGACTTAATCGGGAGCAGGTTAACACAATGTCCTACCAGGTCATGTTTTTCGGTAGCTGCCTGTCCGGCAGCTGGTAAACCGACCACAATATGTTTATGATTCGTATTTAGATAGATAAAAATTTCATAGGCGGAAAGCAATGTATTCACCAAACTGGAACCGGCTTTTGCACCCATTTTTTTGATCTGACTAATAAGCTCTAGTGAAAAAGCATGATCAATCCTTTTTGATTTGTAGGTTCTGAAGGCTGGTCTTGGATAATCGGTAGCGAAATCAAGTACCGGAATATTATCCTTATATAAATCAAGCCAGTATTTTTCTATCTTCCTGAACTCGTCAGTTTGCTGAAAGTTAATCTGCTCGTCTGCATAATCACTGATTTGCGGAGCCTTTTCCAATGAAGCTGATTTTCCTTCAAGCTTTGCATTGTAAAACTGACTAAGGTCTTTTAGAATCACACCTGTTGACCAACCGTCTGCAATAACGTGATGAAGAATCAGGGTAAAGTAATGTTGCTGTGCGCCAAGTTTATGAATAAAAAACCGGTATAAAGGTCCCTCCTCCAGTTGGAAGGGTCTTTGCATTTCATCAGTAATAAATGCATTCAGTAGTTTTTTCTGATCATTATTTTCAGAAATATCCTGAAATGGAACATCTACAGGTAGTGTTTTATATATAATCAATGTCTCACCATCCCTGCTCACTGTAGCGCGCAGGGCTTCATGCCTCAATACCACCTCCCTGAGTGCAAGGAGAAAATACTCAAGTTTAAAACTTCCATTTAACACCAGGGAAACGGATTCATTGTAGGCAAGATTGGCTTCATCACCTCCCAATGCGCAGGAAAGTAGAATTTCCTTTTGAGGATCATTCGTAAATGCTATCTTCTCTATTTCTTTTCCTTCTTCAAAGGGGTTAAAATCAATTTCACTTAATCCTATCGACTGATCTGATTTAATCATTTTTAATTTTTATTGACTTGTAAATACTTCCCTGGCTGCTCCGGATCGTTAATAAACCAAGCTGGATTGCCATTCTGGTCTTTGCCCATTCTGGCGCCGGCAGTAGGAGGGGTATTCAGGTCATTCTGTTTTTTCTGTACGTTCACTTGACCGGTAACCGGGATAAGGTTTACGGCCAAAAGCTCTTCAATACTTTCTCTGAATTTAGCGGATATCAATTCAATCTCTTCTTTTGTATGTGCTTCTGTTAAAAAGCAGGGGAAATTATCCCAGATATGAATTCCTTTCTCCCGCATCAACGTAAATAACAGCTCGCTGTATGGGTATTCTTCTTTGAATTTGATCTTCCAAAGCGAACCAAAAGAAACGGCATGCAGAGGTAGTTTAAACTCATCGGCAGTAGTATTCAATAAATCTGATAACATCGCGGTATTTTGATTTAAGGTGTTTTGTAAGGCAAGACCTCTTTCTTTCATATAGTCTAAAGTAGCTTTACCAGCAGCGAGGGCAAGTGGGTGGCGTACAAACGTACCGGCAAAGTAAGTGACTCCTATTTCCGGATAAGAATCATCGCCATATTGCCAGAAACCACCGTCCAGTGCGTCCATATACTGTTTCTTTCCTGCTATCGCACCAATAGGGAGACCTCCACCGATGACTTTGCCGTATGTTCCTAAATCTGCTTTTATTCCGAAAATAGCTTGCGCTCCTCCCTGATGTGCACGGAACCCTGTAATGACTTCATCAAAAATTAATACTGTTTCAGACTGCAAAGTGATCTCCCTTACTTCTTTAAGGAAAGCTACCGGCTGGAATTCTGGTCGCCTGCTTTGGACTGGTTCTACTAACACCGCAGCTATTTCATGTGCCCGGTCTCTGATAATCCGAAGACTTTCATCTGTCCCATAATCAAGGATCAGCATATTCTGCACCGCCTCCGGCATAATTCCCGGCGCAGCCGGAAAACTTTTAAGTTTTTTAGTGCCGCGTATAATTACCTCATCATTAATACCATGGTATGAACCTGAGAAGGCAACAATGAGAGATCTTCCCGTTACTGTCCTGGCAATACGAATAGCACCTAATACTGCCTCTGATCCTGTATTACATAGTGCTGCACGATCAAAACTGGTAAATTCACAAATCAGTTTACTTACATCACCTGCCAGTTCATGCTGTGGGCCAATTTCATAACCCTTATCAATCTGAGCCAGGATGGCTGATTTTAACACCGGATGCTGGTAGCCAAGGAGGTTAGATCCGAAACCGTTAAGTGCATCGATATATTCGTTTCCATCAATATCCCATAGGTGACTGCCCAGGGATTTATTGGTTACGATAGAATAAACGATTTCTTTTGTATAGGGTTTGAAGCCGGAAACTACCCGCGGGTCTGCCATGTAGGAACGGTGAGTCTGTGTATAATTTTTACTGCCAGCAGTTTTTTGATTGTAGCGTGCGGTTAAGTCGTCCAGAAACTTTTTCTGATAGGGCTCCAGTGCTGTAGCACTTTTTTCAATTCTTGCTGTAGCACCAAAAGGTTTTTTTATTTCTATGAGTTCTTCCGCAGAAAGTTCAGTGAGGGAAAGATTGACTGGCTCTGTTTTAGCGGATGGTACCTTTACTGGAGCTGGTATAGCTGCGGCAGCCTGGACTGGTGCGCCAGTCATCAGCTCAACCTGTTTGGAAAGCAATTGTAGCTGTTGCGCAATTAACCCCAGGGCAGAATCAGACGGTACAAAATTAGTTGACATTGCGTTAAGGACTGGCGCCGTATAATTTTGACTGACAGGAGCCTGTATAGACTGTGCAGGTTCAGGTGGCAATGTGTTATCAATAAATGCAGCAAGCGTATCAATAGTTGAATATTCTTCATTTAATTGCCTGAAGGTGATAGGCAGAGCAAATTCCTTTTTTAAGGTGATGGCAACTTGTGTGAGCAGTAAAGAATCTAAGCCAATTTCAATAAAGCTCATATCAGGCGTAACGCCCTCCATTTCTATACCGGAAGCATTTTCCAGAATGACTTGTATTTGATGAATTAGTGTGTCTTTCCTCATGGCAGTGAAGGTGTTACTTTGGGGTTCAATGGTAATATTAGTTTGTATGGGTCCTGGGTTTGCCCAATACCTTTTCTTATGATAAGTATATGTAGGCAGGTCTATACGGCGTCTGTTTTGTCCGCTGTAAAAAGATTGCCAGTCTGGTGTAATTCCGGCCAGCCAGATTTTTCCCAATGCATGTAAGATGGAATCATAAGCACCGGTAACTTCTTTTTTGTCCAGGGAAGCTACGGCAGAAAACGATGTTTTCGATTCATGCTGGTAGGCTAACGTCGTACATGTATTCCCAGGCCCCACTTCAAGCAATACTGGATTGTCCAGCTCAAGAATAGTATCAAGCGCAGGAGAAAACAATACAGTGTTTCTCAGGTGGTTAGTCCAGTAAGTTGGGGCTTGTGCTTCTGCGTCGGTGAGAAACTTGCCTGTTACTGTAGAGACTATAGGTTTTTGAGGTTTGTTTAATTTGATTTCGCTGACAACTGCTGAAAAATCTTCAAGAATCGGATCCATCATTGCAGAATGGAAAGCATGACTGGTCAGTAGTCTCTTATGTAAAATCTTTTCTTCGTCCAGTTTAAGCTGGAAGCCATCTATTACTTCATCATGACCTGCAATGACACAAAGTTTAGGACTGTTTACTGCAGCGATTGAAAGATGATCAGGCAGTATATCCCGAATATTTTCAATTGATGACCGTACGCTTAACATACTTCCTTTGTTTAACTTACTAACCATCAATCCCCGGGTAGCGATAAGTTTCAAGCCGTCTTCCAAAGAGAAAACACCGGCTAAATGTGCAGCTACATATTCTCCAATGCTATGTCCGCAAAGAATTGAAGGTTGAATTCCCCAGCTCATCCATAGCCTGGACAGTGCATAGGAAGTGATAAACAGTGCAGGTTGTGTGTACTTTGTATCGTTCAATATTGCCGCTGCTCCGGTATTACCACTATCCGCATAAATGATATGGCGTATGTCTTCTTCAAGATAGGCAGACAAAATTACAGCACATTCATCAATTGCTTGACGGTAAACACTTTCATTCTGGTACAGCTCAGCACCCATGTTGATGTACTGGGCTCCCTGACCAGGGAATAAAAATACTGTTTCTCCGGGTAATTGTTTAAGCTGACTGTTTATATTAGTTTGATCGAGTTCGATATTTAATTCTTCAAGACTGCCGGCGATACTAAAGCTGCGGTAATTAAAATCTTCTCTGCTGGTCTGAAGTGTATATGCGGCATCAGCGAGATTAAAATCCTCTTTCGTATGTATTGCATGTTGTAAAGCATACTTGTAAGTGGCCAGGCTTTCGGATGATTTGGCAGACCAGGTAATGAGTTGTTTAGGCCTTCCTTTATCCGTATTTAAGGGTGTTAGATGATCATGTTCTTCTACGATTACGTGTACATTAGTACCACCAACACCAAAGGAACTTACTCCCGCTCTTCTTGTATGCTGTGTGTCCCAGGCTTTTAATTGCTGGTTCACGTAGAATGGGGAATCTGTAAAAGATATATTAGGATTAGCTTGCTTGTAGTTAATAGAGGGTGGAAGTTCTCTATGATATAGCGCAAGCGTTGTCTTGATCAATCCTGCAACTCCCGCTGCGGCAGTCATGTGCCCCATATTGCTTTTGATAGAACCAATAGCACAGTATTGATGAACTGACTGCTCCCCGAAGGCCAGTTTTAAGCCTTCAATTTCAATGGGATCACCTAATGGTGTTGCTGTTCCGTGCGCTTCTATGTAAGTAATCGTTGCAGGGTCAATTGCTGCATCGCTGATGGCCATCGCTATTGCTGCCGACTGCCCCTCTGTACTTGGAGCAGTGAAACTGCCTTTATTATTTCCGTCGTTATTTATACCTATACCTTTAATGACACCATAAATGGTATCCCCGTCGCGTAATGCAGCATCGAGTGTTTTTAAAAGTACCACTCCTGCGCCGTCACTGAAAACAGTACCGGTTGCTTTTTCATCGAAAGACCGGCAATGTCCGTCTTTACTTAACATTGCACCTTCCTGATAGATATGGCCGCTGTAGATAGGGGATGATACACTTGCTCCTCCTGCAATAGCTACGTCGCACTGATTTTTACGCAGACTTTGAACTGCTTGTGAAACGGCAAGTAAAGACGTAGAGCAAGCTGAAAAAACACTCACTGCCGGACCTTTTAGATCGAGTTCGTATGCGGTCCTGGAAGAGATGTAGTCTTTTTCATTGACCGTCATCACCTGAAAGCTCCCAACCTGACTGATCAGTTCGGAGTTTCCTGCTATGTTATTGGGATAATAACTGTTATTGCCTGAGCCTGCGAAAACGCCAATGAGGCCATCGTAAACGGCAGGGAGGTGTCCTGATTTTTCCAGTAGATCCCTGCTGATTTCCAGAAATATCCTTTGCTGAGGATCCATCACTTCAGCTAATTTGGGACTGATACCAAAAAATGCGGGATCAAATAGTTCTGCGCCATTGATAATACCTCTGGCACTAACATAATCCCGATCTGCTTTTATTTCTTCAGGAATAGCAGCATCAAGTTCCTCTTTTTTGAAGAACGTCGTAGTTTCTTTTCCGTTTCGCAGTACATCCCATAATTCATCTATAGTATCTGAACCCGGGAATCTTCCGGCCATAGCAATGATAGCAATAGGCTGGGAATTATCTTCATTAGAGGTGCGCTCACTTTTTCTGGTTTTTGGTGAAGCGGTACTCAGAAAATTTATAATTTGAGCAATCGTCGGAAACTGATAGAGTTTGGTAATGGGTAACTGAATATCATCAGCAGCACGTAATTGAGAAACGGTTTTTAGTGCCAGCAATGAATTGCCACCCAACTCAAAAAAATTATCATTTATACCTACTGTATCCAGCTCGAGCACCTCCGACCAGATACCTGCAATTTTTTTCTCCAGCGCAGTTTTTGCTGATTTATAGAGTACCGATAATTCCGGTCTTTTACGTTCCGGTAGGGGCAGTGCTTTTTTATCGACTTTTCCACTTGTTGTTTTCGGCAATATATCCATCCATATAAAAGAAGAAGGAATCATATAATCCGGTAACTTGTTTTCAAGCTCTTTTCTTACTGCTAAGGTATCTTGTAAGCCATTATTAGTGACGAGGTAAGCAAGCAGTTTGCTCTGCCCGGCTGTATCACTTCTGGCGATCACTATGGCCTGTTGAATTCCGGGAATGTTGTTCAGTGCTACTTCAACCTCTCCTAGTTCAATCCTGTACCCACGGATCTTAACCTGATCATCTCTTCGTCCTAAAAATTCAATTGTTCCGTCTTGTTTATAATGAGCGAGATCTCCGGTCAGATATGCCCTGGTTGCCGTTCCCTGAACGTCAATTACCACGAATTTTTCTGCAGTTAGTTCTGGCCTGTTGATATAGCCCTCTGCAAGACTGATACCTGTTATGGCCAGTTCTCCTGTCTGGCCATCCCGGAGAATATTTTTTTGTTCGTCCAGGATATAAATACTTGTTTGATCAATAGGAACGCCAATATTAGGCAACAATGGCCATGTTGCAGGAGAACCACGAAGAATCAGTTGTGTAACTACATGGCATTCCGTTGGCCCGTATTGATTGTAGAGATGGCAATTGGCTAAACCTTCAAAAAATGCTTTTACCTGCGGCGTGGTTTTTAACTGTTCACCGGCGGTAATCACTTCTTTTAAGCTTTGTGGATATATAGATCTGCTCACTGCCGCTTCGGCGAGAAACTGAAGTGCAACAAAAGGCAGAAAAATTCTTGCGACGTTGTTCTCTTCGATGTGAGTTAATAAATTAACCGGATCCAGTCGCAGGTCATCATTAATTAACACCAGCGTTGCACCAGTCGTTAACGTTGCAAAGATCTCCTGAAATGAGACGTCAAATGTGAGTGGAGAAAATTGCAGTGTCTTGGTTCCCGGACCTGCAGAAGAATTTTTATGCTGCCATAAAATCAGGTTCAGCATTGCTTTCTGTGTCATATACACACCCTTTGGTACTCCTGTTGAGCCTGAGGTGTACAACACATATATATTGGGATTTTGTTCAGCAGTTAAAACCGGATTCGAATAGGAATTTGGAACATCGCTTATTGCTGTTATTCCAAATTCCAGGAATAATTTTTGGTCATTGCTATTTGCAGTATAGAAAAAGTTGATTCCCGAATCCTTAATTATTTGTTGCAGTCTCTGTTCCGGATAAGAGCTATCTAAAGGTAAATACGCTTTGCCTGATTTTATAATGGCGAGAACACCAATAATCATATCGATTGAGCGATTGGTACTTATGCCAATCAAATTCTCATCATAAGCAGAATTGAGGATTTCGGAACTTAATTTTGCAACTTTTTCTTTTAATGATGCGTAAGTAATGGAGTTATTCTCAAAAGTTATAGCTACGTGATCAGGAAATTGATTTGCTGTTAGGTCGAAAAGTTGGTATATAGTTATCGGTTGAGCTATCATATAGTCAGGCTAGATTCGGTTTCTTATAATAGTATTGATTTAACATCGATACATCTAAGAGTTAAAGAATTAATATTAAGCTATATTGTTTCCGTTTAAAAAGCTTATCAATTATCATCAGACAGAGATTTAACTCGCAGTTCTCTTATACTGTGCACTCTATTTGCTGATCAGTCCTAAGCAAAACTAATAATTTTTTGAAATAAAATGTAGTTGCTGCTTTATTAATAAGCATAAATTTTGTTACCTAAGTAAGGTTACAGGTAATATTAAAATATTTTCGTGATAAAACGCAGCTTATGCCAGCAATTAGAACCTTTAATTTTATAGATACTATATCTCACCCACATCTTATTTATTTCAAACATGTTGCGGCTCCGGATCGCTTAGAATTCCACAGATAGTATTTCAGGCACTAGCCTTTTAATTTACATATGATGCTGGATGCAATTGCATAGCCTGAAGCTGCCAATGCTTTTACCGTTCCACTTTCCTCTTTTTTAAAGTTCCATACATCACTCAGAAACATAGGGAAGTTCTTGCTGTTTAGCTGATCAAAAGCTACGGAAATTGTAGGATTAAGGGAATAAGCAGAGTGCCACATGCCAAAAGGTATATACAATGTTTCACCTGCTCCGACAGTAAACCGTATGGGCGTCGCATTTTTAAATTTAGGATGTTTGTCATAGTCAGGTTCAAACATATTAACCTCAGATCTCCATTGGTTTTTTCCGTTCACGTATAAAAATTCTTCCTGCCCTCTTGGGAATACCGTGAATTCCTTTTCGCCATAAAGTTGATTGATCCATGCACTCAGGTGATAATAGTCCTTATGGACATAGGGGAATCTGCCTCCCGGACCACCAACGAATAGTTCTGTAATTCCACCCCAATGACCGCGTTGAAAGAGTTTATCTTCCAGCCAGTTAGGCTTGGCGTAATTCAGGTTCAAAGGACTTAAAAGATCAAGTAATTCAGGAAGTTTTGTGTTGATATTAAACGTGAGCGGATATGGAGCTGGTTTCTCTAATGAACTTTGCTCCACCAGATCCATTACCTCTTTAATGGTATATGGCTTACCAGTTAGTTTATCAGTTACATCACTTTCTCTGTCTGGATAATTCTCACGAAACCAATCAGGTGTAAACAAACCGTTTGCTTTCCATACTTTTGAAGCATCAGTAAAAACAAGAGGAATTCCCGGATTATGGTGTTCTTCCATAAATTCCTCATAGCTGATGTTTGACTTTCTTTGTACTTCCATAAGAGCGCTAATTAAAATTGCAGGATAAATATCAAGCAAATTATTTGGATTCCAAAACGATTACCAGGCAATAGATGTTATTGCAATTAAATTCGTTAAAGACATTTATGTATTTTGTAAATCCTGAAACGATTTATTATGCGAAATACAGGTTCCTCTCATTTACTGTTCTATTTAACAATTAAAACTACCATATTTATAACATGAATTATCTTGAAGTATTAGACCAGGTAAGAACCCACGTTGCCGGCCTGTTTCACGCTCAAAAAGATGACAGATTAATCTATCATGACCTGGTACATACTGAGGATGTGGTTAAAGCTGTTGTAAAAATCGCCAATCACTATCAGCTGTCTGATCAGGATTTTTTTATAGTCAATACTGCCGCATGGTTCCATGATACAGGCTATTTAACTGATTTTACTGAACATGAGGCCAGGGGTGCCGCATCTGCGAGGGAATACCTCAGTTCAAAAAGTGTGGATCCGGAGGTAATTGAGCAGGTAGCGAATTGTATCCTGTCTACAAAGATGCCGCAGCATCCTGTTGGCTTACTGGAGCAGATTGTGTGTGATGCTGATCTTTTCCATTTAGGTGGTGATTCCTTCAGGGAACGCAATAAGTTGATGCGCAAGGAGGCACAAGCTTGTGTGGGGAGAGATATTGATAAGGCAGACTGGCGTTTAAAAACGATCTGGCTGTTCGAAAATCACCATTACCATACGGCATATGCGCAGGAACTGCTGACGGCGAAAAAAGAAATGAACCTGGAATGGCTGAAAGAGAAAGCTTCTGAGGAACTGGATAAAGGGGAGAAACACAGGAAAGAAGAAAGTCATAAAAAAGAAGAAACGAACAGCAAAATTGAAGAGGCTGACAGTAAAATGGAAATGAGTAAAAAGGATAAAGAAATAGAAAAACATCTGCAGGATATCATTGCTTTAAAAACAGCTGAAGATGATAAACCGGCAAAAAAGAAGAAAAGTGACCGTCCGGAAAAGGGAATTGAGACCATGTTCAGGATTACATCAGGCAATCACCAGCGCCTGAGTGATATGGCCGATAATAAGGCACATATCATGATCTCGACGAATTCTATCATTTTATCGGTTATACTAAGTATCCTGCTACGCAAGCTGGAAGATAATCCACATCTGATTATTCCTACGCTGATCTTGCTGATCATTTGTGTGGTAACGATGGTATTTTCAATTTTGGCTACGCGGCCCACTGTGCCACCGGGAACCTTTACGCAGGAGGATATCAGGGAAAGACGGACCAACTTACTGTTTTTTGGTAATTTTTATAATATGAGCCTGGTGGATTACAACGCTGGTATGCAGGAGATGATGGAAGACAGAGAGTTTCTTTATGGTAGCCTGGTGCGCGATTTATATTCGCAGGGGGTTGTTTTAGGACGAAAATACCGCTTGCTGAGAATAGCTTATAATGTATTTATGTTTGGAATTATCGCTTCTGTACTTGCTTTTGTGATTGCTTCGGCTATTGTAGCGCTTTAAACTGATTTATGGAACAATATTCATTCTTCAACCGCGATTTAAGCTGGTTAAGTTTTAATGAAAGGGTATTACTGGAAGCGGAGAGCCCAAATGTGCCCTTGTTGGAGCGTATTAAATTTTTATCTATTTACTCTTCTAACCTGGATGAATTTTACCGGGTAAGGATGCCTGTTTTAATGGCGATTGATAATTTTGACGAGAGCAGCGGACTGGAAAATGCTTATTTTAAAGCTACTTTCCTGATCAATCAGCAGCAGGAACGTTTCGGTCATATCTTAAAGAACGATATTTTACCGAGACTGCTGAAGGAAAATATTCACTGGCTCTACAATGAACCCATTCCTGAGCGGATTGAGGAAGAGGTTTCAGGTCTTTTTTTTAATGAAGTACTGGCTTTTATCGGTCTCTATTCTGTAGAGCAGGACAGCGGGGCGTTTTTTGCGGAAAACAATAAATTGTACCAGGCAGTAATCTTATCGAATGCTGCAGGGGTAGAAAGACTGGAACTGATCACCATTCCATCGGATGTATTACCACGATTATATGCCGTAGATAGTAAGGAAGGAAAATATATCGTATTCCTGGATGATATCATTAAACATAACCTGGCTTATCTTTTTCCTGATGAAAAGATTGCTGGTGTGTTCAATATCAAGATTACACGGAATGCGGAACTGAATATCAAGGATGAACTGGAGGAAGATATTACAGCGGCGCTGGAAAAGGAACTGAAAAACAGGGATCTTGGATTTGCGACACGCTTCTTATGTCAGCCTGACATCCCTCTGCGCTATTTATATCGTATGATATACACATTGAACTTATCTAAAGCTTCGGTGGTGCAGGGCGGTTTTTACCATAACCTGAAAGACCTGGGAGGTTTTCCGCTGAATGATGCGGAACTGAGTTATCCGAAATGGCCCGCTCATACCTGTCTGCATATTCCGAAAGGGGAAACGCTGTTCAGTGAGATCGCGAAGAGGGATATCATGGTACATGTACCTTACCAGAAGTATGATGCAGTGCTGCGGTTTTTTAACGAAGCGGCAAATGACAGTTTTGTGGAGGAAATCTACGTGACTTTATACAGGGTGGCCGACCATTCGAAGATTGTAAATGCGCTGATGACGGCAGCGAGAAACGGGAAAAGGGTGACGGTGATGGTAGAGCTGAAGGCCAGATTTGATGAGGCAAATAATATCAAATGGGCTTCGCAGATGAAAATGGCAGGGGTGAAGATTATCTATAGTAAAAATGACCTGAAGGTACATGCGAAGGTAGCCCTGGTGAAACGGACGGTGAGAGATCAGACTTCCTACCTGGGTTTGCTGGCTACGGGTAACCTGAATGAATCTACGGCAAAATTTTATACAGACCACGTATTACTGACAGCTCATCAGCCGATGTTGCTGGAACTACAGCAGCTTTTCGGCTTTTTAAGTAAGAAAAAGAAAAAGCCACTGCTGGAAGACGCTATCAATTTTGAGCATCTGCTGGTAGCGCAGTTTAATCTGCAGCAGAAATTCCTTTGGCTGATTGACAGGGAAATTGAACATGCGAAAGCGGGCAAAACTGCCTGCATCAGGATCAAATTGAACAACCTTGAAGAGAAAGTGCTGATTTCAAAATTATATGATGCCTCGGTTGCAGGGGTTAAGGTAGAACTGCTGGTGCGCAGCGTATGCTGCCTGGTTCCTGGTGTGAAAGGTCAGAGTGAAAATATAACGGTAAGAAGGATTGTAGACAGGTACCTGGAGCACGGAAGGATTTTTGTTTTTCACAATGACGGGGATCAAGAAGTCTTTATGGGGTCGGCCGACTGGATGAACCGCAATATTTATGGAAGAATTGAGGTCTGTTTTCCTGTTTATGCAAGTGATCTGAAAAACAGGCTGATGGAGATACTTGATCTGCAGTTTAATGACACTGCACAGGCAGTAGAGCTAAATGAAGCACTGCAGAATAATTTTATTAAAGGGGATGCAGGTTTGCGCTCTCAATGGGAGATTTATCAATATACATCAAATGAAAAGATTGAATATAAAAGTATATAGTGCCGTGTTGGTATTAGGTGTTCTGCTGGCCTGCAAGGCTTCTGTAAAAGATTTTACGAGTCCGAAAGGTTATGACCTGAACCATCCGGAAAAATTTAATATGCCGGAAAGTCTGCTGGAAATCTCCGGCATTGCTTTTCACCGGGATAAAGGGGATACGATCTATTCTATTCAGGATGAAGATGGCCGGTTGTTCAGGCAGGGATGGCACAATAAAAAACAGCAGCATACTGTTTTCGGTAAAAAGGGGGATTACGAGGATGTCGCGATTTTGAATGAAACGGTTTTTGTGCTGGAAAGTAAGGGAACCTTGTATGCATTTCCTTTTGCTGATGCAGTAAAGGAGAAACCGGATAAGGTGAAAGAATTCAAGAAGATTCTTCCCTCTGGTGAATATGAGAGTATGTATGCGAATAATCAGACCAACCAGCTTTACCTGCTGTGTAAAAATTGTAAAGGTGATAAAAAGTCGGGCGTCATGTCTGGTTCTATTTTTACCTATAATGCGGCAGACCAGCAGTTGATTCCTTCAGGAGAGTTCTCTATGGACCTGTCGGCACTGATTGAGGCGGGTGATATTTTGAAAACAGGATTGAAAGCATCGGCATTAACAAGGGATCCGCATTCCGGAGAGTGGTATATCTTGTCTTCTGTGAACAAGGTGCTGATTGTTGCCAGTCCCGATTGGAAAGTGAAAAGTGTACATCGCTTAAATTCTTCTATCTTTAATCAGCCGGAAGGCATTGCTTTCGATGAAAACATGAACCTTTATATTTCCAATGAAGGGGATGAACTGACGTCGGGCAATATTTTGAAATTCAATTACAAGAAATAAGAACTTATGCAGGCTATACCGTTGGATTTGAGTAAAGGTGTTTTCGGCAATGATCATTGCGTGATTAATGCGGATATTCGCTTTTCTTTAAAACCTTTTATCAGTTTTATCACTGAGCGTATAGCGACGGAGAAAACGGCAAAGGTTAATTTTTATAAATATTTACTGAGTCAGTTTGAAGCTTTTCCTGAACTGGATCAGCCTATAGCCCCGGAAGATACTGTAAAGTATCATCATCTTTTTGAGCTGATTTATACGGCATTATCTCCTTTGCTGAATGATGAGCATGAGCAGGTATGGGCGATCAGCAAGCCAATAACGCCAAGTTTTTATTATGGTACTGATGCTTTCTACAACATATTGCTGGATAAAGACAACAAACTGAAGGGTGGCTTAACACTGCCCTCAAAAACGGAAATGGAGAAAAGTATGCTCACCAATTTCTACGATCTGATCCTGGATAAGTTTTATCATATTTCTTTGGGTAGCTCGAAATATATGGTGAAGTCTGTGCTAGATGAAGATACCCACCTTTTAAAGTATTACCGCTTAAATGTTGATGTCCGTTTTATTGAGGTGAAGTGTAAAACGGAACTGCCGGAAATTTCTAAAGAAACCGCAAAAGAATACCTGAAGGGGGATGAAGATAATCTGGAGGTACTGCAAAGGATACTGCCGGCTGAATTATTTACCATTGAAGGTTTGTCTATTATGACCATGACTGATGTCACCGCGGAATATGCGCTGGAGTCTGTTAAAAATGCAATCATAGACCATAACAAATGTGAAGAGGGCTGGAGCAGTGACCGGATTTCTGTAGCCTTAAAGTCGCTGGTGGGCACGGACGGGATTGATTTCGGCCTCTTGCCTTATATCAAGCTGAATTCAAAAACGATGATTTATAGTCATACGGGATTCGAGAGTATCATTATTCAGCAGGCAAAAGAAAATGGTTTGCCGGAGAAGGACTACACGGCATTGGTAGATTCATTTGTTGAGCACCCAAGACGGTTGATTTTTCCGGAGATTACGGAAGCACAGGCGGAGGAATATCCGATGCTGCGCCTGATTATGGATAAAGGGGTGAAGTCTTATGCGTTATACCCTTTATATTATAATGCGAAGCTGGTAGGTTGCCTGGAATTATATGCCAAAGATATAACAGCATTTAACGGCACTTCCATGTCAAGAATTGAGGGTGCATTTTCATTGCTGGCACAGCTGTTCCAGAATATTATTACGGATTTCAATTATGAGATCATGGGTATTGTGACGGATAAATTTACGGCACTGCAGCCTTCGGTTGCATGGCGTTTTTACCAGGCGGCATACAATTACTCCAAATCCGGAGCCCTTGATAAAGGCCTTTTAATTGAACCTGTTCAGTTTAAGGACGTGTATCCGTTTTATGCGGCGATTGATATCCGCAATTCGAGTATAGAGCGTAACCTGATGATCCGTAAGGATCTTTACGCGCATTTCGATATTCTGGAGACGATGCTGAGAAATCTGAAGTCGAAGTTCCCTGACGCATTAAAGGGAGGTTTCCCGCAGGAACACAGCGGATGGAAAGAGAAAGGTTTTGCGGATTTGACTGACAGGGAGATTATGCGCACGGATGATTACCTGCAGCGGCAGCTTCCGCCTTATTTAAAATTGCTGAGGGATGTGCATACTGAAATCAGGGATATTGTTGATGAATACTTTGAGCTTACTGCCCCGGGTGGAAAAATTTATGCCAACAGGGAGAACTATGAGCTAAGCATGCAGATGATCAATCACGCAGCAAACCGCCATCTGGATGAGTTTAATGCGACAATCCAGGAAATTTTCCCTTGTTATTTTGAAAAATTCAGAACGGATGGAGTTGAGTTTGATATTTACCTGGGCCAGTCTATTGCACCGGAGCTTAAGTTTACTGATGAAATTGTACATGATTTCCGTTTGAGGCAATTGCGGGTAATTGCTGAAATTGGCAGGACAACGGGTAACCTTACGGCGCATCTGCCTTTACCACTGGAAACAACGCAGCTGATTTTTGTGTATGAAAAACTGATAGATATCAGCTTCAGGACTGATGAGCAGCGGTTTGATGTGGAGGGAAGTTACAACATCAGGTACCAGATGGTGAAAAAAAGAATTGATAAAGCGCATGTAAAGGATAGTACAGAGCGACTAACGCAGCCGGGAAAAATAGCGATTGTTTATTTTAACAGCTCGGAAGCGCAGGAATACTTAGGGTACATTAAAATATTACAGTCGGAAGGCCTGCTGACCGAGGTTGTAGAGTATATAGAAATTGAAGAACTGCAAGGGGTGGAAGGTCTAAAAGCTCTGCGTGTAGAAGTAGCGAAGACTTATGAATAAATTAACAGGCATCATATTTATTGGTGTATTATCAGCTTCTACTGCTGTAAATGCGCAGCAAAACAGAACAAAGGATTCTATTACGATAGCCATATCTCCGGTATATGATTCTGTAAGCAATGCACACCGCTTTTTTCTGGGAGAAAGCTACCGCAAGTTATGGGCAGCACCGGTAAGGATGAGGATTCTTGACCTGCAGAAGGAACATGGTGGAATGACAGTACTGCAGCTGGGCGGTGGTATGCAGACACGTTCACTGCGCCTGAAAAGTGCTGACGGCAGGGAATGGGCATTGCGGACGGTGCAGAAATATCCGGAGCGGGGACTGTCTGAAAAGCTGAGAAAAACGGTGGTAAAGGATATTGTACAGGATCAGATTGCGACGAGTCACCCTTATTCTGCACTGGTGATACCGCCATTGGCAGATGCACTGGATATTCCGCATGCAGAACCTGAGATTGTATATGTGGGAGACGACCCGGGATTGGGTGAATACCGGAAGGACTTTGCGAATAACGTATACCTGATCGAAAACAGGTCGCCCGAAGAATTTGATAAAACGGATAACACCTTAAAAGCGCAGCGCAAGGTGGAAGAAGATAATGATACGCATATAGACCAGAAAATGGTGCTGAGGGCCAGGTTGCTGGATTTTATTGTGGGCGACTGGGACAGGCATGAGGATAACTGGCGATGGGCGAAGGAAGAGGACAAGAAAAAGGACGAGAAGGTATATATTCCGGTGCCGCGTGACAGGGACAAGGTTTTCTATAAGACTTCCGGAGTGTTCCCATGGGTATTATCTCACCAGTGGCTGAAAGCCAATCTGCAGCCTTATGCGCCTGAAATCAGGGCCGTAGATCAGTGGAATTTCAACCAGCGCTATTTTGACAGGTATTTTTTAAATGCACTGAGTGAAAAAGACTGGCGGGAGGAAATTAAGTATGTGCAGGATAAGTTGACGCCTGAGTTACTGGCCGGTTCGCTAAAACGCATGCCTGCCAATATTAATGCCATTGGTGGTGAGGAATTATTGAAGATCTTAATTGCACGCAGGGCGAGTCTGGAGAAAAGTGCGCTGGATTACTACCGTTTTCTGGCGGTTACACTGGATATCCCGGCTTCTGATAAAAAGGAATACTTTGAGATTGAACACAAGAAAAATGGTAATATTGAGCTCACGATACATAATATTAAAAAAAACGGTGAGACGGGCAGAAAGCTTTACCACCGTACTTTTGATGCGAAACTGACTAAGGAAATACGTTTGTATGGATTAGCTGGGGATGATGTTTTTGAGGTAAAGGGCGTTTCCCGTTCCCCGATCAGGGTAAGACTGATTGGTGGTGAGGGTAAGGACAAATTTGCGGTAGATCCGGATTTAAAGGCCAAAGGAAAAACTTTCATTTATGACCGGCTGGACGAAGGAAATGAGGTTCCTGATGCGGGACTGGCGAAGCTGAAGCTGGCAAATGATACGATGGTCAACAACTTCAACAAGAAGAGTTTTGTCTTCGACCAGTTTGGTCCGCTGTTCCATGTGAACTATAATCTTGACCAGGGCATACAGGCCGGGGCAGGGCTGATCCTGCAGAAGCAGGGTTTTAGAAAGGATCCCTATGCATCCAAGCAGGAGTTGTGGCTGGATTATTCGACAGGAAGGAAATCGTTTATTGTTACTTATGCGGGCGACTTTAAACAGGTGATAGGCAGGAACAACCTGAAGGTGAATGCGACCTTGCTGGGGCCGAATAACCTGAGTAATTTTTTCGGTCTGGGAAATGAAACCGCATTTATTCAGGATGAAGACGATGATGAGAACGAGGAGGCTGATGACAGGGGAATGTCTTATTACCGGAACCGATATGATTACCTGAAGACCGATTTTCAATTGTACAGGAACCTGGGGAAATGGACATTAGGGGGCGGTATTGCTACTGAATATTACACCAGTAGCCGCGGGGGCAATGATGAACGTTTCCTGAAAGATTTTAACCTTACAAATCCCGGGGAGGAGGTTTTCAATGACCGTGTATATGCAGGGCTGATCGCGAATGTAAAATATGATTCAAGAGATAATATTGCTATCCCTAAAAAAGGACTTTACTGGAATACAAGCTTTCTGGCCAGTCAGCAACTCAACAGGGGCCATGAAGCTTATGGTAAGGTAGAGACGGAGTTCCGGTCATACCTGAATCCGGGCCATGGTGGTTTTGTGATTGCGAACAGAATAGGTGGTGGTACAACTGTCGGTGATCCTGTCTTCTTTCAGCAGATGCAGTTGGGCGGAGTGCATAGCCTGCGTGGTTTTCATACCAACCGGTTCACAGGAAAGACCATGCTATATTATAATCTTGACCTGAGGATGAAGCTGTTCGACTTTACTTCATATATCGTTCCGGGATCCCTGGGTTTACTAGGTTTCAGTGATGTGGGAAGGGTTTGGCAACCAGGACAATCATCCGACCAATGGCACCACGGTTATGGCGGCGGTATTTATCTGATTCCGGCCGACCTGATTCTGATCCAGGCGGCTGTAGGATTTTCAAGGGAGAGTACAATGCCATATATCTCTATAGGTTTTAATTTTTAATTGACGAGGCCAGTGTATGACTGCCACCAATATCGGCTAACTTATTGGGGACAATCATACACTGGCTTCTTCAGCTCAGGGCTATTTGTACACTACTTTAGCATTTGAAACGTTCACAGTACCTTTTTTGTAGCTGAGGGTTTGAGGATATCCTGATTTGTTGTATACATAGGTATAACTTTGATCAGTGCTGCCATTTTCAGCAATCTTACGGTTGGTGATATTATTCACTGCAGAGGTGAGAAGCTGATCTCCTGTTCCGAGCGCAAACAGATCTGCATGTGCCACATGCTTAAATATAGCCTCCTTTTCATCGAAATTATAGGTTGCGGTTTCCTGAGTGGCTGTGCTGCGCTCGCTGAGCAGGTTTCCTGATGCAGTATAAGTTCTGACCCGCTCATTGAGCAGTTTTTTAGCCTTACTGTAGTCGCTCAGCCTGCTGAGCTGCCCCGCAGTATTGTATTCGAGCAGGCAGTATCCATCCGGACTGATACTGGCGCCGCTCACGCTATAGTGATTAATTCTCACTACCTGGCCTGTTGCATTCAGTACATATTCCGATTCGTGGTTGAGCACATTCTCCTTCAGGCTTTGGAAGGTGAGGGGCTGGTTGTTGCTGTCATACGTCAATACCGCAGCGCTTCCATCGCCGTATTCAATTTTAGTTAAATAATTGCCATTGCTGTAACTAAACAGCTGACCGGTATTTCCACTGCCTATCTTTACAGGCAAAAATTCAGCTCCCTGTTCTTCTTTTTCAGGTTCAGTAACAACAGGGGCCAGGTCATTTTCACTTTTTTCTTTTGTACAGCTCAGGCTTGTGCTGACTGCAAGTATGACTATAATCAGCATACGTTTTTTTAGTATTTTCATCATTGTAATTAATTTAGATTTAATATTTGTGTTAAATTAATTAAAATAGGATTTATGGTGTTTAAAAAGTTTAATATATTTCATCTTGAAATATTTATTCTATGTTTTGCCGTGTTTAGCGAATATTAAATACTTTTAGCAAATCCTGATGTTCATCACATTTTAAAAATAATTGAAAACAATGTGTGTTTATTCGGGTTATAACTCATATTTTAATAGAAAATTTCAAATCATTCTTAATTCCCGCCTGTTTATAATTTATGGAAATAATTCATCTGAGTGCCGAATGTTACCCTATAGCCAAAGTGGGGGGATTGGGTGATGTAGTTGGTGCTTTACCAAAATACCAGAATAAGCTGGGGCATTTTGCAAAAGTTGTAATGCCTGCATATAATACCAGATTTATGCAGGAAAATGAGTTTGAGGAAGTGTATAATTCATGGGGAAATCTTGGAGAGCGCGCTTTCCATGTCCGCATTAAACGAGAGCTGACCAATAAGCTGGGATTCGATTTATTTGTTGTACATATTGACGGTCTGATGGACCGTGATCTTGTGTATGGTTATCCTGATGATACGGAACGTTTTCTGGCCTACCAGATTGGTGTGCTGGACTGGATTAACCAATGGGAACACCGGCCGGACGTGATCCACTGTCATGATCACCATACGGGACTGGTTCCTTTTATGACGGCGAACTGCGAAAAATACAAGAGTCTGAATCAGATCCGTACGATACTGACTATTCATAATGCACAATACCAGGGACAGTTTGGATGGGATAAATTACATTATCTGCCTGCATTTGACCTTTGGAAGGCAGGTTTGCTGGGATGGAAAACAGCAATCAACCCGCTTGCATCGGCCATCAAATGTGCATGGCGTGTAACCACAGTATCGCCAAGTTATCTGGATGAAATCAGCCACAATGCAAACGGGCTGGAAGGACTGCTTGCGAGTGAACGTGGTAAATCTGCCGGTATCCTGAATGGGATTGATATTGAGGTCTGGAATACCGCAAATGACCCTATGTTAGATAAATGTTACACTGTCCGGACAGTAGATAGTGGAAAAAAGGCAAACAAAGAAGCGTTATGTGCTGTTTTTAACCTGGACCCAAAGAAGCCTTTATTTACTTTTATAGGCAGACTGGTTGGTGAAAAAGGAGCTGATTTGTTACCGGATATTTTTCACAATGCACTGGCACATAGCCATGGTAATATAAATATTTTGGTTTTAGGTTCGGGCGATCCGGTTGTGGAAGCGAGACTTTCGGAACTGAATAACTGGTTTCAGGGAAATTATAATACCTATATCGGTTATAATGAAAAGTTGTCGCACCAGATCTATGCAGGGGCAGATTTTCTGCTGATGCCTTCAAGGGTGGAGCCCTGCGGACTGAACCAGATGTATGCTTTGCGTTACGGTACGGTTCCTATAGTACGCAGAATTGGTGGCCTGAGGGATACGGTCGTGGATATAGGTGACGGTGGATTTGGTATTTGTCATGATCAGACCAGCATATGGGATGTGGGGCATGCAATAGGCAGGGCTTATGACTTGTACCAGGATAAAAAAAGAATAAAACAAATCCGTAAGGATATGATGCAGCTGGACCATTCGTGGGACAAGGCGGCTCAACAATATATAGACCTGTACCAAATGTAATTTTTAAATATATGACTGAAAAAGTTTTAGGAGTAATCCTCGGCGGTGGCCAGGGCTCCAGATTATCGCCGCTCACACAAACCCGTTCCAAGCCTGCTGTTCCGATTGCGGGAAAATATCGTTTGGTAGATATCCCTATTTCGAACTGCCTGAACTCGGGTATTCACCGCATGTTCGTACTGACGCAATTTAACTCTGCTTCATTAAATAAACATATAAAAAATACATACCACTTTAGTCACTTCAGTGATGCTTTTGTAGACATTCTTGCTGCGGAACAGACGCCTGATAACCCTACATGGTTTCAGGGTACTGCTGATGCGGTTCGTCAGACCATGCACCATTTATTACAGCATGAGTTTGAGTATGTGCTGATTTTATCTGGTGATCAGTTATACCAGATGGACTTTAATGAGATGCTGCTTGCGCATGAGGCAAGTGGTGCTGAAGTAACGCTGGCAACTATTCCAAGTACGGCAAAAGATGCAACCAGTTTTGGTATCCTGAAAGCTGATGAAGATAATATCATCACTTCATTTATCGAAAAGCCAAGTGCAGATCTTCTGGTGGACTGGTCTTCTGATACAGGTCCGGAAATGCAGGCTGTTGGTCGTAATTACCTGGCTTCAATGGGTATTTACATCTTTAACCGTGATTTACTGGTTAGAATTTTCGCTGAAAATCCTGATGAAAAAGATTTTGGTAAGGAAATTATCCCACGCGTGTTGAAAGAGCAGAAGGTATTGAGCTACCAGTATGAAGGATACTGGACGGATATAGGTAATATCTGTTCATTCTTTGAAGCTAACCTCGGACTAACGGATGATATCCCTGAATTCAACCTGTTTGATAGTCACCAGAGCATTTTCACGCGTCCGCGTATGCTTCCGCCTACAAAGATATTGAGTACGTCTCTGACAAAGGCTGTGATTGCAGAAGGATGTATCCTGAATGCGGATAGCATTGTGCACTCTGTGATTGGCATCCGTTCACGTATTGGTAATGGTACGTCTATTGAGAATGCATATATTATGGGTAGCGACCGTTACCAGACCCTTGCTGAAATTGCCGAAGAAAATGCTGCGGGTAATCCTTTGATCGGGATTGGTGATAACTGCAAAATCTCTAATGCCATTGTAGATAAAAACTGCAGAATTGGTAACAATGTAGTGATTAATGGCGGTACACATCTGGAAGACGGAGAATTTGATTTCTACGTGATTAAGGATGGTATTGTTGTAGTGAAAAAAGGCGCTGTTGTTCCTAATGGAACTGTGATCGGTTAGCAGGACAAATATATTTTTAACAGAAAAGGAAAGCTATATGGCTTTCCTTTTCTGCTTATATGACGATTTTGGTATTATTTACTGTAGGGTGTGCGGTGCAGATGAGTACCCGTCCCTGAGCTACTTCTTCATCGGTGAGGATTTCATTATAATCCATTCTGACAGCACCTGAGGTGCAGGTGGAAACACAGGAGCTGCAGATTCCTGCCCTGCAGCTGTAGGGCACATTGATCTGGTGTTCAAGGGCGACCTGCAAAATGCGCTTATACCAGGGTACTTCTAATTGATAGGTATTTTTATTAAACTCGAGAATGACGGTATAGGTATTTTTATCTTTGACTTCTTTCTCGGTCATATCATCATCATCGCCTTCATCTTCCGGAATAAAATAAGTTTCCCTTTTGATCTGATCTAAGCGGAAACCCATTGCCAGGAGCCAGATTCTGCAGGAAACCATATAATCAATCGGACCGCAGGTATAACAGAGTGCGTCAAGCTGATCATATTCCAGGTTTTTTGTAATCAGGTCATTGATCAGAAAACTGTTCAGACGGGCATACTGAATGCGCTTGTTATCACTGAACAAGTAAATCACCTTAAACCTTTCCGGATAAAGCAGCTGCCACTCGTTCAGTTCTTCATAAAATAGCGTCGAGGATTGACTTTTGTTGCTGTAAATTAATACGACCTTTGAGCCTTTTTCTACGGTTAAAGCAGTTTTAATAATGGAGAAAACAGGGGTAATGCCTACACCTGCTGCAAATAAAAATACGGTACGCTGAATATGTGCAACTGGTGAATAGGTGAATACACCGTTTGGTGGTAAAGCGGTAAGCATATCACCCACAGCAGTTTTATGATGTAAGTAGTTGGATATTTCTCCGTTTTCTACCAGTTTCACTGCAATGCTCAATGGTTCGTCTAC
Organism: Pedobacter sp. MR2016-24; assembly: GCF_026239655.1. Lineage (GTDB taxonomy): Bacteria > Bacteroidota > Bacteroidia > Sphingobacteriales > Sphingobacteriaceae > Pedobacter. Next base: position 243,035 of record NZ_JAPIVO010000004.1, read on the forward strand.
ATCGGGAGAGCTGCATATCGAATAGGACCTGCGTATTTCTTTTCCATTGACCTGGAATAATATGGTAAGGAATTGCCCTGCCAGGTAGGCTGGTCTCATGCCGTCCACCGGTGAAAGCTGGATAAGGACATTGTCTCCGGGTTGTAAAGTGATTGCTGTGATACGTAGTTGCAAAGTGTACATCAATTGCAAAGCTATGGATTTCTCTTATACATAGTTAAAAGCAAGAGAGAATATCGTCTTTTTATATGGAACAGAATTCACTTCCAGACTGCCATAGTGCATTTTCATGATGTTGCGGGTAATCGTGAGGCCTATCCCAGAGCCATTTTTCCTGGTAGTGAAAAAAGGAACGAATATTTTCTCTATCAGATCTGCATCAATGCCTTTGCCATTATCGGACACGTCAATATACAACTTGTTTTGCTGGAGTCTGTAATCAATCTCTATTAAGGGATTTTCAATGTTATCCAATGCGTGAATACTGTTGGTTACCAGGTTAATTAATGCCTGCTCTACCAGTTTCAGGTCTACGTTAATGGTGATCTTTGAAGAGGTTTGTCCCACCACAAGCTTCACGCTCTTTGCTGTGGCAAATGGCTGCATGAGAATTTTGATGTGCTGGAGGATACTGCCGATACTGTGAGATTCCAGTTCAGGGGTAGGCAGTTCGGCAATGAGCCGGTAATCTTTGACGAAGTCGAGCAACCCTTCTGATCTTCTTTTTATCGTTTGTATCGCAGGTTTCAGGTCGTCCAGATCTTCTTTAGCCAGAAAGTCTTTATTGCTGACCATGCTGTTCACTGTATCGGAAAGGGAGCTGATAGGAGTTATGGAGTTTAATATTTCATGAGAGATGACACCGATGAGCCTGTTCCATGCTTCAATTTCTTTTTGCTCTATCTCATCTTTAATGTTCTGGAAGGAGATGATCATATAATTGGAACCGTACAAGTTGAGGGGAATAACTTCTGTGGATAGCTGAATGAGTTTGTCTTCTATTTTGAGTTCCAGAAACCGCTTACCTCCTTTACTGATATTTTCAATTTCCTGGGTGAACACCGGCAGATGCTGTTTTAAACGGTGCCAGTATTTATAGGCCGGCACATTCAGCAACGCTGCTGCGGCTTCATTGAAGAAAGCAATTTCACTTTGACCGGCTGCATTACTGTTTTCTTTGATGACAATAACGCCGACTGGTACCTGCTGTAAGATCGTCTTCATGAGCTGGAATACGGCATCCTGTTCCAGTTGGATATCTTTATGGGTCTTCAGGATTTCATCGAAAGAGCTGTACAGGTCCGGAAAACTCCCTTTGGTGCTTTTATTTTTAAAGTTCAGGGTATGGTCGCGTGTTTTTACGGCAAGGATAAAGCGTTTGATATCGGAACGGATCTGGCTGATGTAATTGTACAGGGAAGTGATGCTGATGATCAGAATGACTGCCACGCCGGCAATAGTGAACCACAGCTCTGTTTTTACACTCAGGTAAACGAGTAATACGGCCAGTATGTTGATGAACAGGAGTTTTGTAATGAGCCGGAAGGTGAAACGCTGGTAAAACATAAGCTAGAGTCCGAATTTTTCTATTCTGCGATAAAGCGCTGCACGGGTGAGCCCTAATTCTGCAGCTGCGCGGGAAATGTTACCCTTATGGTGCTCTATGGCTTTTTGTACCATCATTTTTTCCATTTCTTCCAGGTCTAGCGGAACAGCGGCCTGGTTACTGCTGCCAAATCGCTGGGGACTCAGCTGAAGATCATCTGTGCTGATTTCCAGTCCTTCGGCCATGATGATTGCCCGCTCTATCACGTGTTGCAATTCGCGTACATTGCCCGGCCAGTGATAGTTCAGTAAAAGCTGTGCAGCTTTGTCATTGATCCTGCTGATATTTTTATGGTATTTGGTACTGAAAGTGTGCAGGAAATGATTGGCAAGGAGTAAAATATCTTCTGCCCGCTGATGTAAGGGCGGGAGCATAAACTCTACAGTGTTGATCCGGAAAAGCAAATCCTGGCGGAAAGTACCTTTCGCTACCATTTCATTTAGGGGCATATTGGTGGCCGTGATCAGTCTTACGTTTACCTTACGTTCCCTGCTTTCGCCGAGGCGGGTCACTGTCCGGTTTTGCAGCACTGTTAACAGTTTAGATTGTAATGGCATCGATAGATTGCCTATCTCATCCAGAAATATGGTGCCGTTGTCTGCCAGTTCAAACCTGCCCGGCCGGTCGTCCCTGGCGTCTGTAAATGCACCCTTTGCGTAACCGAACAATTCGCTTTCAAAAAGGTTTTCATTCAGTGAGCCGAGGTCTACATGCATAAAAATATGGTTTTTACGGAGGGAATGTTTATGCAGTTCATAAGCAAAGACCTGTTTTCCGGTGCCATTTTCTCCCAGAATGAGCACATTCGCATCTGTCGGTGCCACCTTTAACAAGGTATGCTGCAGCTGTTTAATTGGTGCAGAACTGCCAATAATGTTTTCAAATTTTCTGGCCAGATCTGTCTGCATGGAAGAATGAATCTTCTCCAGTTTCTTCACTTTTTTGGTCGAACTCCTTAATTTGGAAGCGGCGGAAAGTGTAGCATAAAGTTTTTCATTTTCCCAGGGTTTCAGGATAAAATCCGTAGCCCCTTTTTTGATGGCCTGCACGGCCAGCTCCACATTCCCATAGGCTGTCATGAGGATGACCACATAATCTTTATCAATTGACAGGATATGCTCGAGCCAGTAAAGCCCCTCTCTGCCATCGCTGGTACCTTTCTGGTAATTCATATCCAACAGGATAATATCAATATCATTATGACTGAGCAGGACATTGATTTCTTTGGGCGATTTACAGATCACCACCTGCTTGAAATGCTGCTTCAGAAAGAGCTTTGCGCTCAGCAGGATATCATCGTCATCATCAATTACTAAAACGTTCGCTTCTGTCATATGCTAAAGATTTCTTCAAAAATATAGGAAACTGTCCGATGTTGTACATCAACTGTCCGATAACGAACGGTATTTGTAATTTAATATACATAATCAATTGATAAACAGTAATTTAAATATGTAATTTCGGTTTGGCATATCCTTGGCATAGTGCTGTTCATATCACAAGGATTACAATGGATAAGATTATAGAAAAAAAGAGGTTTAGTAAAAAAATGATTTTTATGGTCATAGGCGGCGTATTGCTTTTCACGCTGGTTGCTTATGGTTATAGTTTATCATTAAATAAAGTATATAAAGCTGATGCAGATAAACTAACGGTGAGTAAAGTAGCTTATGGTGATTTTGAAGATGTCGTATTACTGAACGCCAGTGTAGTGCCATTGACCTCGGTGATTGTGAGTTCTCCGGAAGGCGGCACGGTAGCGGAAATTTTTACGGAGAACGGAGCAAGTGTGGTGAAGGGTACACCTTTGCTGCGGATTGCCAATCCAAATGCGCTATCAGGTTATACCGCAAGTGAAACAAGTATTACGGAACAGATTAATCAGTTACGTAAGGTGAGGCTGGACCTGGAGCAGAACCAGCGGGTAATGGCTCAGGATATGATGGTAATTGAGAATGCGTTGCGAACAGCCAGCAGGAAGTATAAGATAGATAGCACGCTTTTCGCTAAAAAAGTGATTACCAGAGAAGAATTTAATAATTCGAGCCAGGATTACGAATATAACCGCGGCAGAAAGGATATCATGAAAGTAGCCCTCAAACAGGAAAATCAGAGCAGGGTGATGCAGCTGCACCAAATAGATGTGTCTGTGTTAAGAATGAATGAGAGCCTGGAAACGATCCGGCAGAATATTGAAAACATGACCATCAAAGCGCCTGTTTCCGGTCGCTTATCTTCTTACGATCCCGTGATTGGAAAATCCTATAATGCGAATGAAATGCTGGGTAAAATTGATGTGATGCAGGGTTATAAACTGCAGGCCGGCGTAGATGAATATTATATCAACAGGGTAAAAGAAGGACAGTCGGCCAATTGTGAGTTTAACGGTAAGACCTATAAACTGACTGTCAGAAAAGTGATTCCGGAGGTAACTGCGGGTCAGTTTCAGGTGGAACTTGTTTTTGAAGGAAAATCACCTGATGAATTGAGAAGAGGGTTATCTTTACAAGTAAAGCTTACGCTTTCTGACAATAGCAAGTCATTGCTGCTGGCACAGGGACAGTTCTTTCAGAGTACCGGCGGATCATGGGTATTTGTAGTAAAGGACGGTAAAGCGGAAAAAAGAAACGTGAAGATTGGACGGAAGAACTATCAGTATTATGAAATAATGGATGGCCTGCATCAGAATGAAGAAGTCATTACCTCGTCGTACGATCAGTTCAATCAGTATGACGTGATAGAAATCAGTAAATAAGATATACAGCATATAAAAATATAAATCATCAGACAATGATAAAAATTGAGAACCTGGAAAAAGTTTACAAAACAGAAGAAGTAGAAACTACGGCATTAAACGGAATAAATATGCATGTGAAAACCGGAGAGTTTGTGTCCATTATGGGTCCTTCGGGTTGCGGTAAATCTACTTTGCTTAATGTAATGGGGCTGCTGGACAAACCGGAGAGCGGGAGCTATAAGTTCCTGGAAACGGAACTGTTAACGATGAATGACAGGGAACGGTCTAATTTCCGCAAGCAGAATATGGGTTTTGTGTTCCAGAATTTTAATCTGATTGACGAACTGACGGTGTTTGAAAATATTGAATTACCGCTGATTTATAACAAGGTAGCGGCAGGAGAGCGCAAACGTTTGGTGAATGAGATCATTGAGCGGATGAATATTGTTAACAGGAGCGGCCATTTTCCGCAGCAGTTATCAGGCGGACAGCAGCAGCGTGTAGCAGTAGCCCGTGCATTGGTGACCAAGCCGAAACTGGTACTGGCGGATGAGCCAACGGGTAACCTGGACAGTTCTCATGGTAACGAGGTAATGGAATTATTGTGTGAGCTGAATGAGCAGGGAACAACCATCGTAATGGTTACCCACTCGTCTCATGACGCAAGTTTTTCCAACCGGATCATTAACCTGAAAGATGGTCACGTGATCTCAGAGAAAATCAATAAGAGCCGCACTGAAGAACTCATCTAATATTCACCAGAAACACTTCAAACATGTTTAAGCTCAACTTTAAAATAGCCTTAAGAAATCTCTGGAGAAACAGAACTTCTTCTCTTATCAATATCAGCGGGCTGGCCATAGGTTTAGCTGCATGTTTGCTCTTGCTATTGTATGTATCCTATGAATGGAGTTATGATAAACAGGGAAAGTACAGTGAACAGGTATACCAGGTGCTGACCAATTATATTGCCGTTAACGGAGAAATTGATGCTACAGGTGATGCCACAGGCAATGCTATCGGTCCGGTTTTAAAGCAGGATTATCCGGGAGTTTCGTCAGTGACACGCATCAGTGAAGAAGGGAAGCAACTGATTGCCAACGGAACATCCAGTTTCAAAATGAACGCTTTTTTTGCAGATCCGGATATCCTGAACATACTACCTTATACTTTCATCTACGGGGATGCTAAAACCGCGATGGACGCCCCGAATAACGTGATCCTGACAGAAAGTACAGCAAAGCTTTTATTCGGGACGGCAGATGTGCTGAATAAATCTATCCGCTATATGGACACCACGGATCTGAAAATCACAGGTGTGGTTGAAGATATACCAGAGAATTCCTCCAGCCGTTTCGATTACCTGATGCCATGGGCCTTAAATGTGCAGCTGAACAGTTATGCGGGAACTTTAGGGTGGACAAATAACAACTGGGTAACGCTGGTGAAACTGGCACCGGGAACAGACGTAGCTGAGCTGAACAAAAGTATTAAAGGCTTGATTATTAAAAATGAACCCAGGGCTTTTGCTTCGCCTTTTCTCTTTCCCCTGAGTAAATATCACCTGTATGGCACTTTTACAAAAGGGAAAAACACCGGAGGAAAAATTGAGCAGGTGCGTTTATTTATGGGGCTGGCCATTGGAATTTTATTAATTGCCTGTATTAATTTCATGAATATGGCGACCGCCAAATCGGAGAAACGTGCTAAAGAGGTAGGTATTAAAAAGACAATAGGTGCAACCAGAGGCAGTCTGATCAGTCAGTTTTTAATGGAATCAGTGGTGCTGACCATCTGCAGTGCAGTAATGGCTATTGCCTTAATTGAAATCTGCCTGCCGTCTTTTAATCATCTTCTCGGTATAGAACTGCGTATTACGTACTCCAATCCTATGGTATGGATTTGTATTGCTGCTGTGGTTTTGCTGACAGGTTTAGTTTCGGGGAGTTATCCCGCCTTTTACTTGTCAGGTTTTAACCCGATTCAGATGCTGAAAAAGAAAAACTTCAAAAAAGGTTGGTCGGCCATAAGTTTGCGGCAGTTGCTGGTAGTAGGTCAGTTTAGCTTTGCCATCGTACTGATTATTGCTACTGCGGTAATTTATCAGCAAATCCAGTTTATTAAAAACAGGCCTGTAGGTTACAATATCAGCGAACTGGTAGAGATGCCGCAGGAAGGCCAACTGGACACCAGGTTTGACTTGCTGAAAGATAAGTTATTAAAATCCGGCGCAGTTGAAAGCGTGTATAAATCTTCCGGCAGCATGTCTCGTGCAAGTTCCAACTTTTGGGGACTGCAGTGGCCGGGTTCTACGGAGGCAGATAAAAACATCACTTTCAATCAGATTGCCACAACTTATGATTTTATTAAAACTACAGGTGTAAAACTGGTACAGGGCAGGGATTTTTCACCTGAGTTTGCTTCCGATTCTGCAGCTGTATTGCTGAGCACTTCGGCAGTAAAACTGATGAACTTAAAAAATCCTATTGGTCAGGTATTAACTAAATGGGACCGTAAATGTACAGTGGTTGGTGTTTTTGAAGATTTCATATGGAGCTCGCCGCTACGTAAACAACATCCGATGATGGTGTCATTTGATAAACAATGGAGTTCCAAAGTGACGATGAAATTAAATAGTGCGCATCAGCCTGCAGAGAATATAGCTGTCATTGAGCGGATTACTAAAGAGCTGAATCCTGCCTATCCTGTGGAGATCAGTTTTGTGGATCAGCTGTATGCAGAAAAGTTAAAAAGTCAGAAGATATTAAGCGTGTTATCCAATTTATTTGGCGGACTGGCAGTTTTTATATCCTGCATGGGCCTGTTTGGTCTGGCGTCTTATAGTGCTGAGCAAAGAACAAAGGAGATTGGCGTAAGAAAAGTACTCGGTGCGTCGGTTGCCAGCCTGATCCAGCTCCTTTCTTTAAGTTTTATAAAAATGGTAGTGATAGCGATCATTATTGCGGTGCCTGCAGCAAATTATATCATGGACAGGTGGTTGAAAAGTTTCGATTTTCATACCCATGTGAGTTGGATGATTATTGTGCTGGCTGCGGCAGGTACTATGGGCATTGCGCTGCTGACCGTGAGCTTGCAGGCATACCGGGCGGCAAAGGCGAATCCGGTTGATGCGCTTAAATATGAATAAATTTTAAATCCTACAGCTATGTTTAAGTTAAACTTTAAAATTGCGCTCCGGAATATCTGGAGAAACAGGACTTCTTCACTGATCAATATCAGCGGACTGGCTATAGGTTTAGCAGCCTGTTTGCTGTTACTGCTGTATGTTGCCTATGAATGGAGTTTCGACAGGCAGTGGAAAGATGCTGAGCAGATTTACCAGGTTATGACGAACAGGGAGAGTGCGAACGGAGGCATTGAAGAAAGTAGCTGGAGTACAGGAAATACGGTTGGGCCAGTGCTCAAACAAGAATATCCTGTTGTAAAAGCAATGGCCAGGATGAGCTGGGATGCACCTACGTTGATTGCTAACGGGACGAACAGCTTTAAAAGGAAAGCGAGGTTTGCCGATGCCGATATACTTAAAATTTTCAGTTTTACTTTTATATCCGGGAATGCGGAGACGGCTTTAAGTTCGCCCGGGAATGTGGTGCTGACGGAATCCACTGCGCGGGTATTATTTGGTCAGACAGATGTGCTGAACAGGACTGTACGCTTTGATGATAAAAGGGAGATGAAAATAACCGGGGTGATCAAAGATCCCTTAAAAAACACCTCAGTCGGGTTCGACTACCTCCTGCCATGGTCGCTCTACGAGTCTTTGAACGATTGGGTAAAGGAACCTTCATGGACAAATTATAACTGGACAACATTGGTAAGGCTGGATCCCCAAGCGGATGTAGCGGAATTGAATGAAAGTGTAAAAGGCCTGATGGAAAGACATGAGCCTGATGCCAAAGCGGCTATATTTTTATATCCATTGTACAAATTGCATCTGCATGGTGATTTTATAAATGGTAAACCAGTAGGGGGTAAAATAGAGCAGGTACGTTTGTTTATGGGGCTGGCGATTGGGATTCTGTTGATAGCCTGTATTAATTTTATGAATATGGCGACTGCGAAATCAGAACGCCGTGGCAAAGAAGTTGGGATTAAAAAAACGATTGGTGCTTCACGTGGCAGTCTGGTGGGCCAGTTCCTGATGGAATCGCTGGTGCTGACTGCTTTTAGTGCGGTGATGGCGGTGGTATTGATCGAGTTATGCCTTCCTTATTTTAATGGTATGCTGGGCATCAATCTCAGTATCAATTATGCTAATGCGGCTATCTGGTTGGGTATCGCATTCATTGTAGTGCTGACTGGTTTAATTGCAGGAAGTTATCCGGCATTTTATCTTTCTTCTTTCAATCCTGTTCAGATCCTCAAGAAAAGGAATTTTAACAGGCGTATGCTTAATTTCAGTATGCGCCAGGTGCTGGTAGTGGGACAGTTCAGTTTTGCCGTGATCCTGATAATTGCGACCATAGTTATTTATAAACAGATACAATTTATTAAAAACCGTCCTATTGGCTACCAGATTAACCAGCTGGTCGAGATGCCGCAGGATGGTACTCTATATGACAAATTTGATTTGCTGAAACATCAGCTGCTTCGTTCGGGTGCGGTAACATCCTTATATCAGTCGTCCGCCACCTTATCACGTGACGGCTCCAGTTTCTGGGGCATGGAATGGCCGGGATCTACGGAAGCGGATAAATTGCTGAATTTCGATCAGCTGGCGACTACCTATGATTTTGTAAAAACTACAGGTGTTAAACTGATTGCCGGGCGGGATTTCTCGCCGGAGTTTGCTTCAGATACTGCTGCGTTGCTGCTCAACAGGGCTGCAGTGGAACGGATGAACCTCAAAAATCCTATTGGGACTGTGGTGCAGTACCATGGGGTGAGCACGACAATCGTTGGCATCTTCGATAATTTTATCTGGGGTTCACCCGCAAAAAATGCGAAACCTATGGCAGTAGCTTTTAACAAGGGCTGGAGCGGGTTGATTACAATGCGGCTGAATGCAGCCCATCCTCCGGCAGAAAACCTGGCTACTATTGAGCGGGTAGTTAAATCTATCAATCCTGCCTATCCTGTTGAACTGAATTTTGTAGACCGCCTGTATGCGGAAAAGCTGAAAACCGAAAAAGTGCTGGGCATCCTGTCTAATCTTTTTGGCGGATTGGCGGTATTTATTTCCTGCCTGGGTCTTTTTGGCCTTGCGGCCTACAGTGCGGAGCAGCGGACAAAAGAGATTGGGGTAAGGAAAGTGTTGGGGGCCTCTGTTGGCAGCCTGATGCAATTACTTTCTGTAAGCTTTTTGAAAATGGTCACTATAGCCATTTTTATTGCTGTACCGCTGGCGATATATATCATGAATAGCTGGCTGAAAGGATATGATATACATACGACGATCAGCTGGATGATCATTTTATATGCCGCTGCGGGTACTTTAATGATTGCTTTGCTTACCGTGAGCTTTCAGGCTTACCGGGCAGCGAGAGCCAATCCTGTTGATGCGTTAAAATACGAATAAGCTTTAATAAATAGATATGTTCAGATTAAACTTAAAAATCGCTTTGCGGAATCTATGGAAGAACAAGGTTTCCTCCTTCATTAATGTGATAGGCCTCGCGATAGGACTGGCTGCTTGTTTACTGCTGCTGATCTATGTTGTCTATGAATGGAATTTCGACAAACAAGCCAAAAATGCAGCTGATGTGCATATTATACTTACGCATGTTCGCGATGACAGTGGAAAGGTATTGATGACTTTTGATGGTAGCACTACTGCATTGGCACCCCTGATTAAATCGGAAGTCCCGGAAATCAAATCCATCTGCAGAATGAATTATGGGGGAATAAATCTGATTGCAAACAAGGAGAACAGTTTTAAAAGAAACGCAAAATTTGCTGAGCCTGATATCCTTAAAATGTATGACTATCAATTTATCGCTGGTGATGTCCGTACGGCCTTGCAGCAGCCAAAATCAGTTATATTGACCGAATCTACTGCAAATATTTTATTTGGATCTGTTGAGGTATTAAATAAAACTGTTCGTTATCAGGATAAGTTTGATCTGACGGTTACCGGAGTGGTAAAAGATCTGCCGGATAACAGTTCCAATAAATTTGATTACCTGATGCCATGGTCTTTTTATGAAATGGTGGATACGGATGCCAGGAATCTTAATTTTAACAATTTCAGTTACAAAACGCTGGTTCTCCTCCATCCGGATGCAAACCTGGCAGAGGTAAACAAAAAGATAGCGCTGCTGGTTAAAAATAAAAATGCAAATGAAACCCATTTTTTATATCCGTTGACAAAAATGCATTTGTATGGCAAATTTGAAGAGGGAAAAAATGTTGGTGGAGCAATAGAACAGATCTGGTTATTCATGGGACTTGCATTTGGGATATTACTGATTGCGTGCGTTAATTTTATGAATATGGCGACTGCCAAATCTGAAAAGCGGTCAAAAGAAGTAGGCATTAAAAAGACAATAGGTGCAACACGACAATCCCTGATTGCCCAGTTTCTCACGGAGTCTATGGTATTAACATTAGTCAGTGTGGTGATTGCGATTGTATTGATGGAGATTTTGTTGCCTACATTTAACAACCTGCTGAATATACAGCTTACACTTACTTATTTCAATGTTAAATATTGTGCTGGCATTGTAGTGATTGTATTAATGACCGGATTAATAGCAGGAAGTTATCCCGCATTTTATCTGTCATCTTTCAACCCGATTCAAACGTTAAAGCGTAAAATTAAAGGAAAGGGTTTCTCGTTAAGCCTGAGGCAGGTGTTGATTATCGGGCAATTCTGTTTTACCATAGTACTGATGATCTCTACGCTGGTGATCTACAAGCAAATTGAATATATAAAAAATAAACCTATTGGGGCCGACTTAAATCACCTGGTTCAAATGCCGCAGGATGGTGCATTGGCGACCAAATTTGATTTGTTTAAAGCGCAGTTGCTTAGCTCTGGTGCGGTGTCTGGCGTTTTTCAGTCCTCTACCAGTTTAATTCACCATGATCAAAATTTTAGTGGTTTAGAGTGGCCGGGTATGTTACAACGGCAAAATATTATCTTGTTTAACCGCGTCATCACGACCTACGATTTTATCAAAACAAGCGGCCTGAAACTTTTGCAGGGAAGAGATTTTTCGGAAAAGTTTGCTTCCGATAGCGGCGCCGTATTGGTGAGTTCATCTGCAGTGAAAACTATGGGCCTGAAAAATCCCGTAGGAACGATCCTCAAGCGTAATGGATACCATTCAACGATAATTGGTGTTTTTGAAGATTATGTATGGGATTCTCCTTACCAGGGGAATAACCCTATGATCGTTTATTTTGGCAAAAAGGAGACTGGTGTGGTTACCATGAGGTTAAATCCACAAAATAGCCTGCATGATAATATCAGCAAGATTGAAAACATTGCTAAGGAACTAAACCCCGCTTATCCAGCAGAAATCAAATTTACCAATTCAGCTTATGCAGATTTATTTCAAAAGGAACAACGGATGGGGATTTTGTCTAACCTGTTTGGTGGACTGGCCATATTTATCTCCTGCCTGGGTTTATTCGGGCTGGCGACTTACAGCGCGGAGCAGCGGACCAAAGAATTCGGTGTGAGAAAAGTGCTGGGGGCTTCGGTATATAGCCTGATGCAGTTGCTGTCCTTATCATTTATTAAAATGATAGTTATGGCTATTTTTCTTGCCGTACCGCTGGCTTATTATGTGATGGATGTATGGTTGCAGCAATTCGAATTTCGCACTGGTATATCCTGGTGGATTATTGTGACTGCGGGTGCCGGAACCTTGGCGGTCGCTATTCTAACAGTTAGTTATCAGGCCTATAAAACTGCTGTTGCGAATCCTGTTGACGCATTAAAATACGAATAACCTTTTTTAACGCTTAAATTATGTTCAGATTAAACTTTAAAATTGCTTTGCGAAACCTGTGGAAGAACAAGGGCTATGCTTTTATCAATATAGCTGGTTTATCTGTAGCGATGGCCAGCTGTATACTGATTTTTATATTTATCAGGTATCAGTTAAGCTACGATGATTTTGAAAATAAGGATCGCATTTATCGTGTGGTGAGTAACTGGGATACGGGCAGTTCAACTGAGGGGTCTCAAGGAGTTCCTGTTCCTCTTGTTAGTGCTGTGCGTGCTAAATTTCCGCAGCTGGAGAAGGTGGCGGCAATCAAACGTGTTGGCGGAATAATTAAAGTTGCTGACCTGTCTGGCAAAACTAACTTTAAGGAAGAGACTGAGGTTTTTTATGCGGAGCCTGAGCTCTTTGCAATTTTTAAATTAAAGTGGCTGACGGAAATGCCTTCTGCAGCGTTACAGGAACCGAATACAGTAGCATTGTCAAGGAAAAAGGCTGTGCTGTATTTTGGTACATGGACTAGTGCTGTGGGTAAGATCATACGATTTAAAGATAAAATGGGCCTTAAAGTGTCTGGTGTATTTGACGACATTCCTGATAACAGCAGCTACCCTTTTAATCTGATGGTCAGTTATGCAACTAATCCTAATAAAAACGACGGAAACTGGAGTTATGTCAGTTCTGCTTCAGAATGTTATATTTTACTTAAAAAGGGCGTAAGGCCAGCTGATCTTGAAGCCGGTATGAAGAAATTCAGTGCTCAGGTCTATAAAAAAGAAGAACATACCTATCACAGTATACAAGCGCTGAGTGATGTGCATTACAATGACCATTATGGTAATTTTGCACATGATATTATGGAGAAAAAGGATATTTATGGTCTTTCTGTTATCGGTGTTTTTTTATTGCTGACGGCCTGTATCAATTTCATCAACCTGGCTACAGCGCAGGCCATAGGCAGGTCTAAAGAAGTAGGCATTCGTAAGGTAATGGGCAGTGACCGCAAACAGCTGGTTGTTCAGTTTCTTGGTGAAACACTGGCGATAAGTATAATAGCGATGCTGTTTGCCTGTGCGCTGACAGAGGTTGCCCTTCCTTATATGCAGCACCTGTTCGATGAAAAGATTTCCTTCAGCCTGTTTTCTCATCCGGTCATTTTCGTCTTTCTCATCACGCTAGTGTTGCTTGTCAGTTTCCTGGCGGGTTTTTATCCGGCCCTGATCATGTCTGGTTTCAGTCCTGCACTGGCGATTAAAAACAAATTGACTGCCAGCAATACCGGGGGATTGGGTTTACGAAAAATATTAGTTGTAGTTCAGTTCACAGTTACGGTAGTTCTGGTTATTTCTACTCTTGTAGTGATGAATCAGATGAGTTATATGCGTCAAAAGCCGCTGGGTTATCATCCTGATGCTGTAAGTTTGGTCACTTTGCCGGGGGATAGCCTGAGTCAGCTCAAAGCTGCGAATCTAAAAGAGCGTTTGCTGCTGATACCAGGAGTCAAAAATATCAGTTTTTGTAAGGATGGACCATCTTCCTACAATGTTTACGAAACGGAATTTTCGCTCAATGGATTAAAGAACAAGGATTTTCAGGTCAGGATAATGTATGCAGATGAGCGTTATTTTGATGTGTTTGGATTGAAGATGGTTGCCGGGAAGCCGCTTGCAAAAAGTGATACTGTAAATGGCTACGTAGTGAACGAAACTTTTCTGACCAAGCTCAACATTACAGATCCTGAAACAGCATTAGGTAAATTACTGGATATGAACGGCAGTAAGGCGCCAATTGTGGGCGTGACAAAAGACTTTAATGACCTTTCTTTACGTGAAAAAATATCCCCTATAGCTATCGCTTCCGGAAAAGACGATTATTATAGTATTGCCATAAAGATGGAAAGCAGGCAGATGATGCCGGCAATGAAGGCTGTTGAAGCGCTTTGGAATACCGCTTTTCCCGATCATGTTTACGATTCGAAATTTATCAATAATGAGATCAGTGGATATTACAGTACGGAAAAGGTGATGGGTGTTTTGTTCAGGACCTTTTCAATGGTTATTATCTTTATCGCTTTCACAGGCTTATTTGGTCTGATCTCTTTTGTCGCCGCTCAGCGCACCAGGGAGGTCGCGATCAGGAAAGTGCTGGGCGCATCTACGCTGGAGCTCGTACAACTGTTAAATGGTTCTTTTTTACTCATGGTATTCATTGCAAACCTGATTGCCTGGCCGCTTGCCTACGTATTTGTCGGGAAATGGCTTGATGGTTATGCTTACAGGATCACTTTAGGTATCTGGCCATTTGCGATAGCGATGTTGATTTCTATGGGTATTACGCTGATCACAGTAAGTTTACGGTCATACAAAGCAGCGCAAACCAATCCAGTGGATGCTTTAAAATACGAATAACCCTTTAACCACATACAGATGTTTAAACTGAATCTCAAAATCGCATTGCGTAATCTCTGGAAAAATAAAGGTTATACTTTTATAAACATTGCCGGACTTTCCATTGGTATGGCAGGTTGTATCCTGATATTTATTTTCATTAGCTACCAGTTGAGTTATGACCAGCAGTTTAAACACAAGGACAGGATTTACCGTGTGGTTTCTTACTGGAAATATGCAGACGGAGAAGAGTTTTCCAGAGGTGTGCCTCAACCACTAGTACCTGCCATGCGAAATGATTTCGCCATGCTGGATCAGGTAGCCGCTATACAGCGCAGCGGTGGTGTAATTAAAGTGAAAGATGAGCAGGGTAACATCAGGCTTAAAACTGACGAACGGGCGTTTTTTGTAGAGCCGTCTTTCTTTAAAATATTTGATTATCAGTGGTTGCAGGGGGATCCGGAAAAGGGACTGGCCACACCAAATACTGTAGCTTTGTCACAGGAGATGGCCACTAAACTATTTGGCGACTGGCATAAGGCTGTTGGTCAGGTGATCAATTACAGGAATAAAACTGATCTGAAAGTGACCGGAGTTTTTGCCGATCTGCCGGAAAACAATAGCAATCCTATCAAAATTGCAATTGCTTATGCAGGTTATGAAAGCAGGAATGCTAAAAACTGGGCTGCTGTAGCTGATGCTTCAGAATGTTATGTATTATTGAAAGAAGGGGCGGATGTGGATGCACTAAGAACGCCTATGGCTGCTTTTATTAAAAAATACTATGTAGAAAAGGGCGTTGGAGAAGAAAATCATTTTTTTCAGCCCCTGTCTGAGATTCATAAAGATCAGCGTTACGGAAATATTGCCAATAAAATTACCGGAATGAGTGAGATTTACGGACTGATGGTAATTGGCTTGTTCCTGATGATCACAGCCTGTATTAACTTCATTAATCTGGCTACGGCGCAGGCCGTGAGTCGTTCTAAAGAAGTTGGCGTTAGAAAAGTAATGGGTAGCAGGCGTAAGGAACTGGTTGTTCAGTTTTTGACAGAAACGATGACGTTAACGGTAATCGCCCTTTTGCTGGCTTGTGCAGTTACAGAAGCTGTTATGCCTCGTATGGCAGCTTTATTTCAGGAAAAACTGTCTTTCAGTCTATTTCAGGAGCCGGTGATTTTTCTTTTTATGTTAGGTCTGGTTTTGTTTGTTGGCTTCCTGGCCGGTTTTTATCCTGCATTGGTGATGTCTGGATTTAGTCCGGCGCTGGCCATCAAAAACAAGATCAGTATGGGTAATTCTGGTGGTGGTAACTTGCGGAAAATCCTGGTTATTGTTCAGTTTGCCATTACGATAATCCTGATTACCGGTACGCTGGTCATACTACAGCAAATGAAGTATATGCGCGAGAAACCTTTGGGTTTCAATCCTTCTGCGATTTCTCTAATCGATCTGCCGGGAGATAGTTTAAGCATACTGAAGTATGATATCCTGAAGACCAGGATTTTGACTATTCCCGGTGTGCGTTCTGCTGCATTATGTACCAGCGGACCATCTTCTGAGGATAATTCTTTTAGCAATTTCAGCTTTGGAAGTAGTAAGGATGCGGATTTCCAGGTAAATGTGAAGTCCGGGGACCAGGATTATATTAAAACTTTCGGTTTACAGCTGATTGCTGGCAGGGGTTTATCCCGAAGTGATACATTGAATGAATTTGTAGTGAATGAAACTTTGCTGCGGAAACTAAATATGAAAGATCCGGAGCAGGCCATAGGAAAGTTGATTCATCTTGGCGGTGGCAGATATAGTGCACCGGTAGTTGGTGTGGTAAAAGATTTCAATAATATGAATTTAAGAGAGGCCATTTCACCGATCCTCCTTTTTTCCAGTAAAGCCCATGCGGAATCTATCGCTGTAAAAATGGATGCCCGTCAGCTGCCTGCAGTCATGAAAGAAGTGGAAGTGATGTGGAATTCGTATTTTCCCGACTATGTTTACGACTCACATTTTATGGATGACAATATTAGTAAATATTACGAAAGCGAGCAAGTGATGGGTACACTATTTAAGGTATTTGCAGGGGTGATTATCTTTATTTCCTTTATCGGATTATTCGGGCTGATCTCATTTGTGGCTACTCAGCGTACAAAAGAGATGGCAATCAGAAAAGTGCTGGGTGCCTCTACTTTTGAGCTGATCAGGATGCTGAATACATCATTTATTCTCCTTGTTTTCTTTGCCAACCTGGTCGCCCTTCCTATTGCCTATATATTTGTTTCCAAATGGCTGACCCGCTATACTTACCGGATTGAGATGAGCATCTGGCCTTTCGTAATTGCAATGCTGATCTCTATGGTGATTACATTAATTACGGTAAGTTTAAGGTCTTATCGCGTAGCAAAAACAAATCCTATCGACGCGCTGAAGTATGAGTAGCGTGTGATTGCCAGAATTTTATAAACCAGATTTAAAAAAGATAACATGATAAAACTAGAAAATATAGAAAAATATTATGCGAATAAAGGATTAAAGAGCTATATCCTGAGGCATGTAAGTACTACCATTCAGCAAGGAGAGTTTGTTTCCATCATGGGTCCTTCAGGTGCAGGTAAATCAACTTTGTTAAATATTCTCGGGATGCTTGAAGAACCAACATATGGTACCTATGAATTTATGGGGGAGGATGTTACCTCTTTGAATGAACGCAAGCGAATTGAGCTTTACCGCAATCATATCGGATTTGTTTTTCAGGCTTATCATCTGATAGACGAGATGACGGTAGCGGAAAACATTGAAGCCCCCTTGTTATACAAGAAAATAGCCGCTGCAGAGCGCAAGAGCAGGGTGGCAGACATGCTTGACCGCTTTAACATTGTAGGAAAAAAGGACCTGTTCCCCAACCAGCTTTCAGGCGGTCAGCAGCAACTGGTGGGTATTGCGCGTGCCCTGGCTGCACAGCCCTCTATTATTCTGGCTGATGAACCGACAGGTAACCTGCAATCTGCACAGGCGCTGCAAATTATGGAACTGTTTAAAAAACTGAATGAAGAGGAAGGGATTACGATTATTCAGGTAACTCATTCTGAGATTAATGCTGGTTATGGATCAAGGATTTTACATTTGCTGGACGGTGTAATTAAAGAAGACCTGCAGGTGGCATTATAAAGATATATATTTGTGGCATGTTACGTCAGTTTACCGATCAGCTCCATAGAGCTGTTAGCTTCAATTATCCGCCAAAGCGGATTATTTCTATTGTACCCTCACAGACTGAACTTTTATTTGAGCTTGGCCTGAAAGATGAAGTGATAGGAATCACTAAGTTTTGTGTTCATCCTGCCGCAAAGTTTAAAACAATGACAAAGGTAGGAGGAACCAAAAAACTGAATATTGAGCTGATCAGAAGTTTAAAGCCTGATTTGATTATCGGAAACAAAGAGGAGAACAATAGGGAGGACATAGAGCTGCTGTGTGCGGAGTTTCCTGTGTGGATGAGTGACATCTCTAACCTGGAAGAAGCAATGGCTGCTATAAGTCAGATTGGTGCATTGGTGGATCGTGAGCCTGAAGCTGCTTATCTAAATCATCTGATCAGTGCCGGTTTTACCGACTTGCAGACTTTGGCACTGGAGCGGGGAATTGATAAAAAAGTGGCTTACCTGATTTGGAAGGGACCGTATATGCTGGCGGGAAAAAATACTTTTATTGATGATATCCTGACAAAGAATGGTTTGACCAATGTTGTGAAAGAGAGCCGGTATCCGGAGTTGGATCCGGAACAACTGCAGGCATTGCAGCCAGAATTGATTTTGCTGTCTTCAGAACCCTATCCTTTTCGTGAAAAACATATTGATGAACTCCAGGCTGCAATTCCCGATGCTAAAATAATGCTGGTTGATGGCGAAATGTTCTCCTGGTATGGCAGCAGATTGGTGAAAGCAGTGGAATATCTCTTTCATTTGCAAAAAGAATTAAATTAAATTCGCTTAGAATGAATGGTTTATGTGTTTTGGTGTAAAATAAATACAAAAGACTTTTGAGAACTGATAACTATCTCTATATTTGCAGTCCTAAACAACTCCTATATGCGGATGTGGCGTAATTGGTAGCCGCACCAGACTTAGGATCTGGCGCTTCACGGCGTGGGGGTTCGAGTCCCTTCATCCGCACAACCAATTATAAAAAAAGCAGTCTTTCGGGATTGCTTTTTTTGTTTCCACCTGTATTCTTATCTCCCGTGAATTTATGTAGAACTTATTCTGGACACTCCAGTGAACTCGCATGGCGGTTCAAATCACTCATGTGAATAGATTAACTGAAGAAAATATGGCTTGCTGCAATTGATCTCAAAACCGCCCTGTAACATACAAGGCGGCTTTGAAATATTTAGCGAGCTGTATTCCTCTTACTATTTATGTATCTGGCAGAAAGATTACAGTTATAATTGATGTCATCGGAGCTGCATCAGAAGTTGACACAGGCGCTTGATTGCGATTACAAATCAAATTTTTAGAAGCATTTACCTGTTCTCTTTGATCATCTTTGATAAGTACTGCGGGGTAACCTCTAAAAAGGAAGCAATGATTTCTTTCGACACTTTTTGTTCCACATTAATATACCTGGTTAGTAGTTCCTGGTATCTTTCCCATGCAGAAGGCCTGGCAAAATTATAGAAACTTTTATGACTGTAGTTTTTGTTATACGCGGAAAGGTGGTTCAGAAATATTTTTGTGTAAGGGAAGTTGTCAAAAATACAATTCAATTGCTGATACGAGATGGAGGTCAACGTACTGTTGGCCATAACTTCAATGTAAATATCAGAAGGAATCTGATTAACAAAACTGTCTACGTCCGTCATTATAGAATGATCATCCCAGAGAAAAATCGTTTTTTCTTTTCCTTTTTCATCATTTATAAAACCTCTCACTACTCCCTTCTGTACGAAATAAATTCTGTCTGAAATCATCCCTGCAGTAAGTATTAAAACTTTGTGGCTATGATGATTTGTACTGATTTGAGCATCTATGTATTGAATCAACTGGTTTCTTTTTAAACCATTTTTCAGTTCTTCTGGTACAGGATCCAGATCCAGGAGATAATCATGTAGATTTTGTTTAATCATTTGGTTCTAATTAGGTATAGTTAGCGTTAATGTTTAAGTTTTTTATCTTATCTCTCCACACAAATTTAAAGTTTATTATGGAATAATCACACTAATAACTGTAGCTATAAGCAGCTAAAATCGCCGATGAATAGGAGCTTGTTAATATGTCTTATCTATTTGAATATAAGTGTATTCTGAAACCGATGTTAAGTTTTTTATTAAACTGGTATTAAGCAATTTCTGAATATAATATTAAGTGATTTCTGAAACTGTTCTTACTCCTTTAAGGAATATCCGTCCTTACCTTAGTCTTATACTATTTTACCTATGGAAACAACAATAAAAAGAAAATCATTCTTCTGTTTTGGTGAGAAAACCAAGGTGTTTGCAGACCTTATCAGCTATCTGTTTATTCTGCTTTTTATCTATACTGCAAGCAGTAAAATATTCACTTTTCAGGATTTCAATAATGTGCTCCATGTGGTGCCCATTTTCGGTCCGTACCATATAGTGATTTCAGTGCTTATCATTTCTGCCGAGATCGTCATTGGCGTATTGCTGATCATACCGTTCACAAAAAAGACAGGTCTCTTAGCTGCCCTCTTCCTGATAATCATCTTTACCATTTATCTGATTTACATGGTCTCTTTTGAAAAGGTATTACCCTGCAGCTGCGGGGGAGTAATTTCTCATCTTTCCTGGAGAAACCACATCTGGTTCAATGCAGGACTGATCTTCCTGTCATCCTTAAGCTTACTAACTAACAAACCATAAACAAAAACAAAAAAACAATGATGAAAAAACTAGTATTAGGCCTTGTGCTGGCGGCGGTAGCTGTCGGGGGCAGTGCATTCACCACACCAAAAAAAAGTATCGTTGAAAATTTTCTTATTCAGCCACTTACAGGCATTTTTTTGAGAGTTACTACAGCTAATGGCGGTTGCATCAACCTGCTCAGCACACTCCAATGCAGGTATGCAGTTACATCTGCCGGAAGACTTTATATTCCGGCGCAAGCCTGGTACACGAATGAAGATATCATTAGCTTCCTGAATGCCGGTTATATAGAGGAGATGCAGGTAACAGCTAACGGAATATACCTTATTATTTAATTATCACTTTTTGTTAATTTTTAAATATAGAATTATGAAGAAGATAGTATTTGGCCTGTGCCTGGCGACTGTTGCCATTGCGGGTAGTGCATTTATTAATGAAAAAAAATCTATTACTGAAAGTTATCTGGTACAGCCTGCAACCGGATCTTTTATCCGGCTCGCGACAGCTCCGGGGGCCTGTATGTCTAGCTCGGGATTAAATTGTAAATATGCCGTAACAGCTTTTGGACGTTTATATATACCTGCTCAATCAACTTATACCAACGCCAATATAGAAGAATATTTAGGTGATGAGTGGATTGAAGAGATCCCGAATGTTGGACCGGGGACTTATTATACGCCCTAATTATGTCCTTCGATAGAAAAAAGCTGTACACTTAAAAACGTACAGCTTTTTTATGATCGTTAAATTGCTAATTTATCTTTGGTTTTGCTGAATACCGCTTAACTCTATTTCTTCATCCGGAATAGGAAATACATACTTGGGATCATTTGGAAAAAGTGTATACCTTATTCCATTTAACTCCCGGGATAAAAAGATAGCTGCTCCCTCTTTATTCAATCGCTTTAAATCTGTCCAGCGCAGACTTCTCCAAATTAATTCTTTACGTCTCTCTGTTAGTATTTTACTTAACGCATCTGTAGCATCATTTGCTGTTAATGGAATAAATGTCCCGGTTTTATATCTGTGTGTCAACAAAGTGTTAAGTGTAACTAATGCACCTTGCACTTCATTTCTTCTGGCCTGGCATTCTGCTTTGATCAAATAAATCTCGTCTGTAGCCAAACCTGTAAATGGAGCAGGATAAGATCCTGCATAGCCAAATTTCATATATAAGCTCCCTAATATGTTTGTGCCAAAATAAATGCGCTTTCTCAAATCATTGTTTTCATACAAATTGTAAAGTTCAGGATTGATGGTTACTGCTGTAATAGCTTCTACCGTTTGTACAATATTATAATAGTTGGTGATTACGGTCGTGCTGAGAATTGTTTCTGTATTATTCATACTAAACGGAGTTTTTTCTGTAAGACTAACCAGGTTATAATCAATCAGCGTACTATATAGATTCAAAGTGCTGTCGGCGTAGCTTTCTGCCTGTCTGTAGTTTCGCATGCTTAAATATATTCTTGCATACAAAGCCATTGCAGCTACTTTAGATGGTCTTTCTCTATTTGCGGCCGCAATACCAGGTTGCAGCAAAGCGACTGACTGGTTAAGATCTGAAAATATTTGGTTGTAAGTTTGCTCTACCGAAGAGCGGTGTTCTACTTTATCAATTCCGGATTTTAAACGTATTGGCATTCCCAATTCAATTGAACTGGTGTGGATGTCATATGCGGGGGAAAAACTGCGTACCAGATCATATAAAAGATAAGCTCTCATAAACAGTGCCCACCCTTTTAAATTGTTCCATTGTTTTTTATTTACTTCGGCATTTGCCAGTTTATCCAATCCTTCCAGCACATTGTTGCAAATAAATATTGATGAATAACCAATATTCCAGTCCTTAACATCCTTTTGCCCTTCAAACAGGTCTTTAGCCCAGATATAACTGTTCCTTTCAGCATTAAAGAATGTTCCCTGCCATGCAGCAAAATCACTAAAGATATAATCATCTGATGAAATTTGTAAAAGAGCTGGTGTTGACCTGTTAAGATAATCAACATTTTCCAGCATGGCCTGAAATTCATCCAGAGAAGTTGGTGTCACTATATTGGTATTTGGCTTAGCATCTAAAAAATCTTTTTTACAACTACTGAATGCTACAGTAAAAATTAATATGACGTATAAATAACTGAATTTCATGAGGTTCAATTTTAAAAATTAGCTTTAAATCCTAGTGAGATCATTTTTGGTGCTGGGATTCCATAGGGATAGTCCGGGTCAATTTTTCTGGCAGTCGCTTTCCATAAGATACCCAGGTTACTTGCATACAAATAGATGTCTAATGCAGAGAAAGGAAGGTTTTTTATCTTGTTTTTATTTGGCTGATAATCTATTCGGATATCCTGCAACCGGATATGGTCTGCTTTTTCTACCAGGATATCTGATAATGCATAAATCTCATCACGGATTGCTTTTGCCGGGTAAATTAGTGCAGGGACGTTAGTGGTGAATTCATCTCCCCATTTTTTCCATCTCAGACTGTAATCATCCTGTTGATAGGCGGCTATTGAGCCATTTCCCTGATAAATAAAAGTATTATTCAAAGAAGGTCTCCGGAAATAATATTTGAATTTATAATTGATATTGAATGAGAGTTCCCAGGATTTACAGCTGAATGTATTCCTTACCGCACCAAAATACGTTGGGGTTTGCTTGCCGCTGTAAACTAATTCTCCTGGATTTTTAGAACTCCTGATATTAGAATAATCTTTACTTTTAACACCATTTAAAATGCTTTGTGGATTTCCTGTAGTATCAAGTCCCATCCACTTGTAACTAAAAATAGCGTAATAAGAATAGCCTTCTAATGGGTTCATGAAATTTGAATTCACTATCGAAGAATTACCTCCTCTATTGCCTTTATAACTGGTAATTTTATCTGTGTTGTAATTGAACAGGTATGCAGTTTGCCATTGGAAAGATGACCTGTTTAGGTTTAATACTTTTAAAGTAATGTCAATTCCCTTTGAATGCATATTAGCAGAATTGCCCTTGAATACAGAAACACCAGTCTGTGGGGCAACCGGACTGAATCCAATCAGGTCAATACCATTTTTAACCCAGTATTCCAGACTACCTGTGATACGATTTTGAGAGGATCCGAAATCAATGCCGAAGTTAATATTCTTTACCTTTTCCCATCTCAATGAGGGGTTGGGTGGGTTTTTAATTTGCAATATAGGTTGTCCCCACAAATTACCGCCAGATACAGATTGGGTAGTGAGATAGGCAGATGTTGATTTGTCCACATTGCCATTATAACCATAAGTAATCCTCAGCTTTAAATAAGGCAAAGCATTAAAATGATAGAATTTCTCCTGACTGACATTCCAGGCGATGCCTGTTGACCAGAGCGGAACGCCTTTTTGATTTGAGGCTACACCGAAAAGATTAGATTCATCGCGGCGTACACTGGCTGAGAGCATGTATTTATGGTCGTAGGCATATGATCCGTTGGCATAGTAAGAAAGATAACGGTCTACACTACTATTATTTCCTATGGTGAGCGGTATTCTGGTTATTTCTCCATTATAATATTTTGGTAAATCCTGTAATGGATTGATTGTAGAATTAAGGTTGGTCGCAGTTGCCTTATTATAACCATATAACGTATAGTAAGAATCTGAACTCTGGTAATCTTTTACTTCATAACCTGCAATTGTATTGATGGCATGTTTGCTTGCAATCAGTGTTTGATAGTTTAATTGTGCGCGTCCGTAGTGTGCATGGTAATTTCCCTCGTTACTATTTACAATATCACCCAACGGAAATGGCCTTTTTACATTTCCGCTTGTTTCGTCGATCTGACTAAAGGAATTAATGAGGTTGCGCGTGTAGTAAGAATTCCGGGCGGTAATTTCCCTGTTTTCGTTTGTACCTTTGTCATACGTGTACTTGACAGAAAATCTGAGATTGTTGATGATTTTGTAGTTGAGTGCCATATTCACCCGATAGGTTGTTATTCTGCTATACCATAGATGATTCTCTTCTTTTAGCTCATCCAGTGGTTTGTAGTGCCAGTCCAGCAATCTGCCGGCACCTGCGGTATCTACGTAAGAAAGCCTTAAATCTCTGCTCAGCGCCAGTGCATTTCCTGATTGGTCAGCTACATTTTCGTATGGATATAAAGGTTGATATCCCGATCCTCTCATTTTATTATTATTTGAGATCAGCATGATGCCTGTCACCAGTTCAAGTTTGCTTTTGAAAAGCAAGAGTGTGTTGTTTGCATTAACCGTAATCCGGTCAGCGCTATTGGTCACGTTATTTGCCAGGTCTTTATCGTAACCGAACGAAAGGTAGTATTTGTTATGTTTGCCACCTCCCTCTGTACTCAGCTGGTATTGCTGACTCACGCTTTTTCGAGAAAAATATTTATCCAGATCAGCTCTGTTATCATGAGCGGCAATAGAATCTAATAAGGCAGATTTTCTGGTTTCAGTAATCAGATTTTTTCGACGTAAGAGCATAATTTCTACAGCAGGGGATAGTGATGCATAACCGTTGCTGATGTTCGGATCAAATTTTCCTTTATCAAATAGAAACTGTTCATTGTCTATGAACTCTTTATTTGTTAACTGTGATTTATAATATTGATCTGGCTTAGCTCCAAATGTATAATTTACATTCAGGTTAATTAAGGGAGACTGATTAAATGTGCCATCTTTAGTTGTGATAACAATGACGCCATTGCCTGCTCTTACACCCCAGATGGAAGCTGATGCTGCATCTTTTAAGATTGTTATAGATTTGACATCCTGTGGGTTAATGTTTGTCAGGTCGCCATCGTACGGAAAATTATCAAGGATAATCAGTGGGTTTGTATTTGCTGAAATTGTACTCCGGTCTCTGATACTGATAGCCGGTGTATTTCCTATGGTATTTTTATTAAAGGTTAAGCCGCTTGCAACGCCATCGAGTCTGTCAAGTACATTTCTGCCATTTCTCCTGTTGAATAATACACTGTCGATTAATACAAAACTCCCTGTAGCACGTTCCTGCGGGATACGCTGATAACCTGTTGAAACAATATTTACTTCACTGAGTATTGCTCCGGATAATTTGTTTGCATCTGCTACAGGAGCTGCTTCCTTCGCTGAAGGATTTGTTGCTTTAGTCCAGACTCTGTCTGAGGGATCAATAAAGATAACTTCGTCCTCTATTCTGTAGGAGAGAGGCAGGTATTGCAAAATAGATTCTATTGCTTGATTGACAGTGACGTTCTTCAGTTTCAGATTGAAAATACTTGTTCCCAGGGTGATTTTAGGATCAAACATATAACCATAACCGACTTTAGAACTGATCAGTTGAATCGCTTTTTCAAACGAGATCTTACGTTCATTGATGGTAATCTTTTGTGAAAAAGCAGCTATACTGGATAGTATTAAAATTACTAATATTAAAAGCGTTTTCTGAAGTAGAGTAAACTCTTTTTTGAAGTACATGAAAATATATTTGGTGTTGCATTTTTCTGATGTTTCTATAAACAGGGGGGACATCTTGTTTCATCGTCATCATGCATTTCTATGATATAAAAAAGACCAGAAGTGCCCTCGCACTTCTGGCATTCAGCAACCTTGGATTTTATTAGTTTGTTACAGTAATCCTCCTTCCTTGAACTTTAAAGTGTATTTTTCCTCTTTGTGATAATTCAATTGTTTGCAATACGGCTGACAGGGCACTTTTGCGGGATAGTCTGCCGGCAAGTTGTATATCTGCTGTTAGATCCGGGTCGCAGACAAATTCCACATCATACCACCTGCCTATTTTGTCCATCGATGACTTGAAACTATCTTCCTTCACGAATATAAATGCATCATTTTTCCAGTCGACCGCTGGTATAGTATCTACCTTGTTCACGAATGTTTTTATATGATCTCCCGAACCTGTCGTCACTGCCTGCTCACCCGGCTTAACAACCTCCTTTTTATTAATTTTTACTAATCCCTCTAAAAGAGTTGTCTTCACCATATCTTCATCCTTGTAAGATTTGATATTGAAATGCGTTCCTAAAACTTCTATCAGCTGTTTTAAAGTTTGTACCCGGAAAGGTACCTCCTGGTTTTTAGCCACTTCAAAATAAGCTTCGCCGCTCAACATCACCCTGCGTTCATGAAGTGTTTTGAAGGATGTTGGATATGTTAATGTGGACGCGGCGTTTAGCCATATTTTGCTTCCGTCAGGCAGACGCAATCTGTATTCTCCTCCTTTAGGAATTTCTATCGTATTATATTCTTTTACTGAAGCGCTGTTTGCTTTTGCATTGTAAATCAATTCTCCATCTGCAGATTTAGTAATTACAATTCCTGCTTGCTGAACCATTTCACCATTTCTCAGATCAGACAGATTAATCTTTTTGCCGTCAGCCAGGGTCAGAATTGCTTTATTACCTCCTGGAAGTATTTCTTTTGCTATAAGCTGGCTTTTTGACTGCGGTTGTTTAGCTGTGTTTTTATAAAAGTATAAGCCGATTGACAATATAATGAACAACGAGGCAGCGATAACAGCTATCCGCGGCCACAGTCTGATCTCAGGTTTTTTAAACCTGCTGTCAAGATCTAACTTCACCTCAATCAGATCATCTAAAAAATCTTCCAGACTAACCTCCAATGGTTGATTTTCGTAATACCTGTTAAACCAGGTTTCCAACAGGCCTTTCTCATATTCGGAAGCCTCACCATTCTGGTATTTTTCAATAAGTTCTTTTATTTCCATAATATAATAAGGAATTGTATCCTATGTATTATGTATGATTACTGAGAAAGGCCGAACATGTGGAAGAAAACAAAAATATTTTATAATTATATGCTTATAACAAACTGATATAAGTACTAAGATTTTGCTTTAGCGTTTTAATAGCATCAGAAATATGTCTGGAGACTGTTCCTTCAGTTATGCCCAGTGCTTCTGCAATTTCACTATGAGTAAGTTTTTCATTTCGGCTAAGCTCAAATACTTCTTTTATTCTTGGTGTGAGTTTAGTAATTTCCTCTTCAATCTGATCCCTGAATTGTTTTTCCCTGATCGGATAATCCGTATGGTTGTATTCTATTTTTACGTGTTCCAGTAAGGTAACCATATAGTCATCGTGACGTTGTTCTTTCTTATATTGTTTGAAAATCAGATTCCTTGCACAGGTAAAAAGATAAGATTTGAGTGTAAGATTGATTTCGAGAGTTGCTCTGATTTCCCAGATTTTGCTGAAAACATCGTTAAGCAGATCCCTGGCAT
Organism: Pedobacter sp. MR2016-24; assembly: GCF_026239655.1. Classification (GTDB taxonomy): domain Bacteria; phylum Bacteroidota; class Bacteroidia; order Sphingobacteriales; family Sphingobacteriaceae; genus Pedobacter. Next base: position 270,798 of record NZ_JAPIVO010000004.1, read on the forward strand.
CCTCGCGATTGCGAAGTTTGTTGTAGCCATATTGGAGCAGACCCGCGCTATATTGTTGATAAATCTGGTTGAAAGCATTGTAGTCGCCACTTTTTAGCCGGTGGCATAATTCAGTTTCTGTAAAATGAGTTTTTGTAGTCATGATAATGAAATTGGTTAATTGTAAAATATTTGGTTAAAGAATGGTGGTCATGTAAGAATTTTATTTTTCCTGAGGCATGAAATGATAAAAATCCAAACAATTTCTGCTGCAATGTAATCGCTTTTTTTGACTCCTTGTAGCTCTATTTGAAAAAATAAAATTTCATTTACATCTGTTTATCAGAGTATTGTGTTTTTGTTTGACGCTTTTTCTACCAAAGCTAAAATGTTTTTTCACGTCAATTTATCATGCGTTTTGTATTTAGATTAAGTCTAAAATACAGTTGTATTTTATTGTTATTTTTTTGTCCCGGTTATAGATTTTGAAAGCAACAGGTACCAAACTCTTATCACATATAGGTTCATATTCTTTTCCTCATCATTTTATATTTATTTTCATCATAATCTGCCTGCAGGGGAGACAGACGCAGTATTATCTCAAATTTCCGTTGTTGGTACTCAGGACGATACAGCATTACAGAGAGAATAGATGAAAAAAAATTATATGATTTGATAAATAATACTAAATTTGTCGCCTCAGCAGGATTAAGCTGAGTTATACAATGCCCGGATGGCGAAATTGGTAAACGTTGCGGTCTCAGAAGCCGTTGGAGTAAGATCCTTGAGAGTTCGAGTCTCTCTTCGGGCACATTGTCACGAATAATACAAAAATTATCAATTAAATGAACCCTGCAAATTAACATTGCAGGGTTTTTTATTACGGACTTTTCTTGTCTGTATGAAAAGTCAAATCTTGAATCATGACAAATCTTTACAGGCATAAACTCTAATTTTATAAAAAACAGGTATGCCTGTAGAGAGGATTTCAAATGATAGAAAAAAATATGAAGCAATTATCGGATCTTAAGTATTCAGTATTGGATCTTGCGACAGTTGTAGAAGGAAAAACACCAGCCGACACTTTTCGTACAAGTCTTACCTTGGCACAGCATGTAGAAAAACTGGGGTTCACCAGATTCTGGTTGGCAGAACACCATAATATGATCAGCGTAGCCAGTTCAGCAACTTCCGTACTGATAGGTTATATTGCTGGCGGAACCACTACTTTAAGGGTAGGATCTGGCGGTATTATGTTACCTAACCATTCGCCATTAGTTATCGCTGAGCAGTTTGGTACGCTCGCTTCCTTATATCCCGGAAGAATAGACCTTGGTTTAGGTCGTGCACCAGGAACAGATCAGGTTACGGCTATGGCCATCAGAGGTGAACGTTTCAACGCAGCGCATGATTTTCCACAGGATATATTAAAGTTACAGGCTTTCTTTTCGGCCGACAACAGCAGTAGCCGCGTGCGTGCTATTCCTGGCGAAGGATTGGACATTCCAATCTGGATTTTAGGCTCAAGTACAGACAGTGCGCGCTTAGCCGCAGCGATGGGTCTTCCATATGCTTTTGCGAGCCATTTTGCACCTGCACAGTTTTTAACGGCAATCAATATATATCGTCAGAATTTTAAGCCTTCGGCAGTTTTGGCCAGTCCTTATGTGATCGCCTGTTTGAATGTGGTTGCTGCAGATACGGATGAAGAAGCTACAAGACTGGCTACTTCGTTACAGCAAATGTTTGTTGGCGTAATTACGGGAAAACCGCGATTACTTCAGCCACCAGTAAATGATATCGATGAAATCTGGAGTGACTATGAAGCAGAGGCTGTCAGCCAGATGCTGGCTTTGTCATTTGTAGGCGGACCGGAAAAAATCAAAGAGGAAATGCAGGATTTTCTTGAAAAGACGCAGATAGATGAAGTAATGATGACTTCAAATATTTATGATCAGCAGGCGAAGCTTCACTCTTATGAACTGTTTTCAAAAATCCTTAAAGGATAAATAGCTGCAACGGGTTTAGTTCAGTACATTAATATAAATTATTTTGCGTTATTGAAAAGGTTGGAATTGTTCCGGCCTTTTTTGTGAAATGAGCTGTTCATTATATTTATGCATTATCTTTGTGCTGGTTGTAAGCTATAATGTGTTTATTCAAGAATCAATGTGTAAATTAGCTTAAACTAAATATAAATTTATGAGATACATATCATTGTTATTGCTGATCACAGCAATCTCTTTTACAGGTTTTGCACAGAAAAAAGATGCTATTGTAGGTACATGGGTAAACGCTACAGGTGAAGCCCATGTGAATATTTACAAAAAGGGAGAGCGGTATTTTGGTAAAATAGACTGGCTAAAGGCACCAAAAGATGAAAAGGGTAAGCCTAAAACAGATTACAAAAATCCGGACGAAAGTTTAAGAAGCCGTCCTATTTTAGGAATGGAAATGCTGAAAGACTTTGTTTACGATGATGGTAAATGGACGGATGGAAAAATTTATGACCCTAAGTCGGGTAAAACTTATAGTTGCAACATGAACATTAAAGATAACGGACAGCTCAATATGCGCGGATACATCGGCATTTCACTAATTGGAAGATCAGAAACCTGGAAGAGAGTCAGATAATGCGTTTAATCTTATTTATATTCCTTCTTTCGCCGTTATTCGGGTTTTCACAAAGTTATGAACTGTCATCTGCATCAACGGGTACGGAAACAAGTATCAGGGGGCTGTCTGTAGTTACGGATAGCGTCGTTTGGGTGAGCGGCAGCAATGGTTTTATCGGCCGTACGGTTGATGGCGGCAAAACATGGAAATGGATGCAGCCTGCTGGTTATGAAAAACTGGATTTCAGAGATATTGAAGCTTTTGATGCTGATCATGCCGTAGCTGTAAATGCAGGATCGCCAGCGTATGTATTGCTGACGAGCGACGGCGGGAAAAGCTGGAAGGAAACTTATAAAAATGTTGATTCAGCAATATTCCTTGATGGAATGGATTTCTGGAGCGCGAAACATGGGATCATCTTCGGTGATCCCATTAAAAACAAATTACAGTTGCTGATCACTGAAGATGGTGGATTAACGTGGAAGGACTCTTCTGATGCGTTAAAACTGGAAATGGCCAAAGGTGAGGCCTCATTTGCTGCAAGTGGCACTACGATAAAGACGCTGGCCGGAGGTAAAGTATGGATTGCCACGGGAGGATCTAAATCGAATGTTTACACCTCTGATGATTACGGACTAAACTGGAAAAAGTATGAGTGCCCTATTATCCAGGGCAAAAGCAGTACGGGCATTTTTTCTGTAGACTTTTATGACAAAAACCGCGGCATTGTAGTGGGTGGGGATTATGAAAAGGATAAGGAGAACGCTAATAATATTTTGCTGACCAGTGACGGGGGGAAAACATGGACTAAACCGTCCAGACCAGTATACGGTTTCCGTTCTGGTATCCTTATTTTTGATGAAAAGAATTGTTTTGCGGTAGGTACTTCAGGCACTGATGTATCAAGAGACGGTGGGAATTACTGGTACCACATTTCTGATGAGAGTTTTAATGTGATCAAAAGGGCTAAAAATGGCGGGCTGGTTATCGTTGCGGGTAACGACGGACTGGTATACAGTTTAAAAGTCAAATAAAATCTTAGACTATACCGAGGATAGTTTTTCCCAGATGGATCATCTTTTCGGTTCCTGTATATTTAGCATGCTCGTCTGAGAGTTTGATGACTTCTATCCATTCCTGATCCTGGGGCTGTGCCTCGGTCATTTTGATCACCATATTCATTGGGGCAGGTCCGGCATCATTGGTGAGGTTAGTGCCGATCCCAAATGAAATCCCGATTCTGTTTTTGCAGTAGCCTGCGATGCGGGCCACCTTTTCATAATTCAAGGCATCAGAGAAAATAATCGTTTTGGACTTCGGATCTATACCCATGCTCAGATAGTGGGCAATCACTTTATCAGCAAACAGAAGGGGATCACCGCTGTCATGCCTCACACCATCGAATAATTTAGAAAACATTTTATCAAACTGCCGGAAGAATACATCACTGGTATAGGTGTCTGAAAGTGCTATGCCAAGATCACCACGGTATATTTGTACCCAGTGTTCCAGCCCCAGGGCATTGGCCATCTTAAAACCATATCTCGCAGCATGAAACATAAACCATTCATGTGCATGTGTACCGATAGGTCTGGTACGATGCAGCATCGCCAGATGTACGTTACTGGTGCCGATAAAAGATCCTGCTCCGTATTTGCCCAGTGAATCCAAAACGAGCTGATGAATCGCATAAGAATACCTGCGTCTGGTACCAAACTCCGCAATAGTGACCCCTAATTTTTTATAGTTTTCAATTTTTTCGCGTGTGGTACTGATGACCTCATCGTCACTTATCCGCTCTGAATCTGTCATGATGTAAAAGAGTTCACTGATGAGCGACATCAGTGGGACTTCCCATAGGATAGTTCTATACCATAAGCCTTCAATATGCAATTCCAGCTGATCTCCTTCCTGTGAAATTTGAACTTCATCAGGCTGGTAGCGATAACCCTCCAGAAAGTCCAGGTAAACAGGATCAAGATAAGGACAGGTATCCCGCAGGAAGATTTTCTCCTGAGGACTCAGCTGTAATCCCTTCATCTCATCCACTGTTTTACGCAACGCAGCGGCAAATTCCGCTGGAAAAGAATGCTGACCTCTGTTGATAAACTTATACCTGACTTTTGCTCTTGGAAATAACTGTATTACACCCTGCTGCATAGTGAACTTGTAAAAATCGTTGTCCAGTATGGATGTTAACAGGGGCGAGGAGTTGTTCTGCATAGCAATAGTCTTTAATGTAAGCCGGGTAATCAGCGAGGGGGTATTGTCATTAATAATGCCAAAATAAATAAATTGACCTCAGCCTTGTACTGTTTGTTTACAATTATTTAAAAATTCCTTATCATAGCCCGATTCCTTTATTCAATATATTTGGAGGCATATAAGGCTTCTTAAATGATCGACAGGAAAACTGATATACCGAATGACCAGCAGCTCATGATTAAACTGAAAAATCAGGAAAGAGCAGCATTCGAATCGGTTTATAACAACTACTCAAAAAAGCTATACTATTACGCGCTTAAATTCGTGAAATCGCCCGAGATTGCGGAAGACATTATGCATGATGTTTTTGTGAAACTCTGGGAACACGCCGCAATGCTCAATCCTGAAGCGTCTCTTCAGGCTTATCTATACAAGATGACGAGAAATTCTTTGCTGAACCTAATTAAACGTGGAAATGTAGAAGAGCGGATCGTTGAAGAAATAATGAACCATGCCGAACAGTTCACTTTAAATACTGATGAACAGATCCAGTATAGAGAAACACTGGTGCAGACAAATAAAGCAATCAGCGACTTGCCGCCAAAGAGAAAACAGATCTTTGAAATGTCGCGCGACAAGGGAATGACCCATCGGCAGATCGCTTTGCAGCTGGAAATTACTGACAGTACGGTAAATAACCAGCTCGTAAAAGCAATCAAATCAATAAAAAATTATTTATACCTCAATAGGACAGTAAGTTAAGTCCGGATTCAAAAAAAGTATTCTTAGCGGATAGTTATACTGCATAACGAGATTGTATAAGTTATGTAGCGGAAGAATATGAATACGGAAATCAAGATTTTATTATCAAAATATACCCATAACCGGTGTACAGCTGAAGAGCTTGCACAAGTAAAAGCTATTTTACAATCCGGCCTTTATCAGGAAGAATGGTTGGCGGTCATGGAAGAGGAAGCTGCAGATGATGTGATTGAGGGCAGCGACAAGACCGCACCTGGTTTTGATACAGCTAAAGTATTCGCAAGAATAAATGAGTCTACCGCACCCATAGTTAGGCATTATCCATACAAATGGGCTATTGGTATAGCGGCAACTTTATTCATTAGTCTGGCAGCAGGATATCTATTGCTCAACAACAATTATGCATCAAAACAACAAGATTACATTGCCGGGCAGGTGACTCGTGCAGGTGAAAGAAAGATCATTACACTGACGGATGGTTCAACCGTCGTTTTAAATAACAGGAGTGAGCTTCGTTATTCTTCTCATTTTTCTGGCAATAAAAGAGAAGTTTATTTAAAAGGGGAAGCTTTTTTTGAGGTGAAGCATGATACAACAAGACCATTCATTGTACATACCGATCATTTGAAAGTCCAGGTGCTGGGTACTTCTTTCAATGTGAAGTCTTATCAGAATGATAACCATACCAGTGTGGGAGTGGTTACGGGTAAGGTAGGCGTGAACGGCAATAAGACAAAGAGAACGTACATGCTTTTACCAGGGAATGTACTTTCCTGTGATAAAAGAGATACTGCATTTCAGCAGATAACGGTGAGTACGGATGAAATTCTGGGCTGGCAGAAAGGTTTAATGGCATTTCATCAGGAAACATTGGAAGAAATTATACCTGAACTGGAACGATGGTATGACATATCTGTCACATTGAGCAGCAAACAGCTGTTGAAAAAACGCATTACGGCCAGCTTCTCGAGAAAGTCTCTAAATGAGGTGATGGAGATTTTATCCAAAACAGCAGGCTTTACTTATGTGATCAATAAAAACCAGGTTCAAATCAATTAAAAAAACGGAGGCAAATGGTAAAAAATTAGGTAAACAAAACGCCCTGTTAGAGCAGGGCGCTTATGTCATTAACTGAACTAAAGATCAATTAACAATTGAAGGTTTTAATAAACTTCGAAAATTCAACAACAAAGTAATGAAAAAAAATTTACGGCGTCAATTTTTAACGCTTGTTTTTCTGCTGTGCGCGCTACAATGCACATTCGGGCAGTCAACATCGAAAATTATCACACTCAAAGGCACTTCAGTAACACTACAGCAATTTATCGAACAGATTAAGCAGCAGCAATCACTGCAGTTTACATTTGATGAAGGCGTAAATTCGCTGCTGTCAAAAAATGTAAACATCCGCAAAAACAAAACTACAGTTAACGAAGCGCTGGGTTGGCTGACATCCGATTTATCTGTCAACTATAAATTGATAGATAATTATATCATATTAAGTGTTTCAGGTTCCGGGAAATTCAATCCTCAGCACAAATCCGGCAGGATCCGCGGAAAGGTGATAGATGAAACCAAAGCACCAATGATTGGTGCAGCCATCAAAGTAGCAGAAACGGGGAAGTTGGCCGTAGTAGATAATGAAGGAAACTACACACTGAATTTACCAGCAGGTACTTATACCTTAGAGATCACTTATATATCTTTTCAAAAGGAAACCATACACAATATTAAAGTTGCGGAAGATCAGACCGTAACTGTTAATGCCACTTTGAAAGCTAACCAGAATTCTTTAAATGAAGTGGTGGTTACCGCTTTAGGGATTAAAAAAAGAGAACGTTCTTTGGGTTATGCCAGTGCACAACTCTCTGCCGCTGATGTAAGTGATGTGCCGCAGCCGAATGTGCTGAATTCTCTTGCGGCACGCATTCCGGGTGTAAATATACGCAGCACGGGTTCAGATCCGGGTTCGAGTGTGATGGTGACTATCCGCGGACAGTCTTCATTAACAAAAGATAATCAGCCACTTTATGTTATTGATGGTGTGCCGGTAGCTGCAGCGTTGCAGAATCCTACTGCGGCAGTCGATGGAAAACAAACTATCGATTATGGCAGTCCGATCAGTGATCTGAGTGCTGACGATATCGCAAATATTACTGTATTAAAAGGGGCCAGTGCCGCTGCGCTATATGGTAGCAGGGCGGGCTCTGGTGTAATTCTCATCACGACAAGGTCAGGCGCAGAAAAGAGAGGCCTGGGCATCAGTTTCAATTCTACGGCTGTATTTGACAAGGCTTACCTCTTTCCAAAGTTTCAGAATGAATTTGGATCAGGATATTCTTCAGGATCTGATAATACACTGAATACGATGGCATGGGGGCCGCGATTAGACAGTGGGCGACAACTGGTACAGTGGAACAGTCCCCTTGATGCCAATGGCAAAGCGATTGCTACCGACTGGGTTTCTTATCCTGACAGGGTGAAGGATTTTTTCAATACAGGCCATACCCTCACCAATAATATAGCTGTAGCCAAATCTGGTGAGGCTGGCGATTTCAGAATTTCTTATGGAAACATGATCAATGCCGGTATCGTACCCAACACGGATCTGAAAAAAAACAACCTTAATTTCTCCGGAAATTACAATGCGAAGAAATGGCTCAGGATCAATACAAACCTATCTTATACCAATAATAAAAGTAATAACAGGCCGTCTGCTTACCGGGAAAGTGTTACGTCGCTGATTTATACCCTGGCGCCGAATATCAACATTAATGAGCTTAAAAACTATTGGGTACCGGGACAGGAAGGGTTAAAACAATACAATCCGCTTTCTACTGAGGACAATCCTTATCTGGTTGCCTATGAGGAAACCAACGGTTTTAACAGGAATCGATTAACTGGCCACGTACAGGTTTCAGTAGACCTGCTGCCAAGCCTGACTCTGATGGGTAGAACAGGATTGGATTATTACAATTCAGAGCAGGATGAAAAGCGCCCTTTTAGTGCCAAAAGAAATCCTACAGGTGCTTATCTGATAGAAAACAGTTCATTTAAAGAACAGAACAGCGATTTTCTGCTGACTTATAAGCCAAAGGCGATAGGTAATATCACTTATTCCATCACAGGAGGAGGCAACCAGATGGATCAGCAGATTAAATCTGTCCGCAATTACACAGGTGCTTTAACACTGCCGGGAATCTATAATTTATCAAATGCTGCGGCAGGTTCCATGATTTTTACGCAGAGTTTTACCCATAAGCGTATCAACAGTTTATATGCACTGGGCGAGGTGAGTTATAAACAGTCTGTTTTCCTGAACCTTACTGCACGTAACGACTGGAGCAGCACATTGCCTCCGCAAAATAATTCTTATTTCTATCCTTCGGCATCACTCAGTGTAATTGCTTCAGATTTACTGGGTATCAAATGGAATTCCCTTTCTTATCTGAAACTGCGTGGTAACGTTTCGCAGGTAGGATCTGATACTGACCCTTATCAGTTGTACAGTACTATTCCTTTTGATACCGACTGGGGAACAGTGAAACGTGCCTCCCTGGTTTACGATCAGAAAAACAACTTATTGAAACCGGAGATTGCCACTTCCTATGAAACTGGTGCAGATGTGAGTTTTTTCGGCGAGCGTTTAGGCATGAGTTTTACCTGGTATCAAACAAATAACAAAAATCAGATCATTCAGGTGCCTACATCTATCGCTTCCGGTGCAAGTACCAAGCTGATCAATGCGGGTAATATCCAGAATTCAGGTATTGAGTTATCCTTAAATGCTGTGCCGGTTAAAGGGAAATTTACCTGGAAAACAGACCTTAACTTTAGCAGGAACAGAAATAAAGTAGTTTCATTAACGCCGGGTATTACAAGTTATCTGCTGGGCAGTACGGATGGAAGTAATATCCAGTACCTGATTAAAGAAGGTGCACAGATGGGTGATTTTTATACACGGAGCTGGATGAAAGTAACGGAAGGTCCGTATGCCGGGCAGGCATTGCTTACCGCTAACGGTTTACAGCAACAGGCGACTGAATTTGAGAAAATAGGGAACTATAATCCTGACTTCGTTGCGGGTATCAACAATAATTTTAAATATGGCAGCTTTACGATGAATGTTTCGGTAGACTGGCGCCAGGGTGGTCAGTATTATTCATACGTGGCCAAAGGATTAATTCAGGCAGGTTTAGTAGAATCAACACTGCCGGGCAGGGATGCTGCACATGGTGGCCTGAGCTGGACAGATGCAAGTAATGTGAAACGCGACGACGGAATGCTGATGCCGGGTGTGATTAAAAATATTGATGGCAGTTACAGACCTAATGATGTGATTATTGCTGCGGATACCTATTACGACAATAAACACTGGAAATATTATGAAAACGAAACTTACAGTGCCACTTATGTGAAGCTGAAAGAGGTTTCGATTACTTATGCCTTTGGTAAAAATGTAATGCGCAGACTACCTTTTGTAAGTAACCTTTCTTTCTCTCTGATTGGCTATAATTTATATACCTGGACGGCTGCCAATATCGGATACGATCCGGAAACAACAATGAGCTTGAGTGATGCAAGATATCAGGGCGTTGGCCACTGGACTTTACCAGGAACGCGTTCTTTTGGTGCAAAATTAAGCTGTAACTTTTAATATGAACATGATGAAAACTTATTCATTCGCTTATCTGCTGGTAGCAGCAATTGCTTTTACCGGTTGTACTAAAAACTTTGATTCCATCAATACCAATACCAATAGTCCTGCCGAAACACGTCCGGAATACCATTTAACAGAAGCCATTACGCAGACTGCCACTGCTTACCAGGAAAATGGATTTGCACGCAGACCTGCTGCTGTAGGGCGGTATATCACACTGGTGCGTAATAATGATTATGAAACATTCCGGTGGACTGCGGTAGACTGGAACGACATCTACCAGCGCAGTATGGTCATAAAAAGTATGCAGCAAGAGGCAACAGCTACCGGTAAAGGTGTGTATACTGCTTTAGGCAAAATACTACTGGCTTTTAATATTTCTTATCTGACGGATTTATATGGAGATGTGCCTTATTCAAATGCATTACAATCACTGGAAAATGGAAATATAAAACCATCGTATGACAGGCAGGAAGATATCTACAAAAGTTTGCTTCAACAGTTAAAAGAAGCCAACGAGCAATTGAAAGCTGACGGTTCCGGTATTGACGCTGCGGCGGATGTAATGTATGCAGGAAATGCTTTGAAGTGGAGAAGGTTTGCTAATTCGTTGAGACTGCGACTGCTGTTGCGCTGTTCGAAGGTCTATCCTCAGGCATTTACGGACATGCAGGAAATAGTAAGCAATCCTGAAACATTTCCAATTTTTACCAGCAACGCAGAAAGTGCGGAAGTGACTTATCTGGGCGTGAAAAAGGATGACAGCTGGCCAGGTGGTCCGAAAAACATGATTGATAATGATTTTAATAAAACCAAGGCAAGTAAAGAACTGGTAGATATTTTATTACAACGTAATGATCCCCGGCTGCAGGTATGGGTAGCGCCGGTAAGTGCAACTACCGGTGCAACAGTAGATCAGAACCGATACGTAGGTGTGCCTCATGCGTTAAATAATCCGGCCGATTACAATGGGGGAGAAACACATCAGTCGGTTTTTTCCGGGTATTTCAGAAAGGATAATGCTGCCGGTTTGAAAGCCAGTTTTATGCTGTATACTGAAGTATGTTTTATCCTTGCGGAAGCAGCGCAGACAGGCAAAATCTCTGTACCAGCGAAAACCGCGGAGTCTTTGTATCATGATGGGATTGAATCTTCAATGGACTATTATGGCGTTAAAGCAGCTGCGGTAACTGCAGGTTATTATGATTTGCCACTGGTAAAATATAACGGAACCCAGCAGCAGCTGATCACGCAGAAATGGCTGGCTATGCTTTTTCGCGGTGCAGAAGGCTGGTTTGATTTCAGACGTACAGGATTTCCTCATTTTGTGGCTGGTCCCGTAGCCTTTCAACCTGCATTCCCTGTGAGATATGCATGGCCGATTAGTGAGGCCAGTGTAAACAGCGATCATCGTAATGCCGCCATTGCCGTATTTGGTGCAGATGATATCAATACAAAGATGTGGTACCTCAGATGAGATAGCCTTTCGGTTTTTTTATCCTATTAAAAAATAGACATATTCAGGTTGTGCAGCATGCTTTACAACCTGAATATTGTCTTCTATTGCGATTTATTGCCTTTTCGAATTACAAAATCATAAACAATGAAACAAATTGCGCGCAGGAACTTTCTGTTAAGTTCGTTAAAAATAGGTGCCGTTTTACCATTAATCAGTCTTCCTTCTACTCTTTTTGGTGTTGAAAAGGAGGAAAATACAACTCATTTATATCAGCCAGGCGTTAGGCCTGACAGGGTTGTACTTACCGTAACGGAAGATCCTTCAACAAGTGTTACCGTCAACTGGAGAACAGCTGATACCGTGGCAGAAAGTCATATTGAATATAACCTGGATGATGCACATCCTGCTTTTGTGAGCAAAGTAATGCGTTTAAAAGCACAAACGCGCAGTTTTAGTTACGAGACCATCAAAGCAAAAAATCATCGTATTACTCTTGCCGGACTCCTCCCGGGTAAGTTGTATACTTACAGAACGGGTGCAGAAAATAACTGGAGTGAATGGATGCAATTCCGCACAGCTGAGCAAAATACCAGTCAGTCTAAAATATCATTCATTTATCTGGGCGACGCACAGGTTGGCATCCGGCCTTTATGGAGCAGGGTAATCAGGAAAGCCTATGCCGTGAATCCTGAGGCCAGTTTAGTGATCCATGCTGGTGACCTGGTGAATCGTGCAAATAAAGATGATGAATGGGGAGACTGGTTTGGCGCAGGAGCATTCATACATGGCACTATCCCGGTGATGGTTACGCCAGGCAATCATGAATATATACATGAAGATGGAAAACCTCATTTATCAGTTTACTGGAAAGAGCAGTTTCAACTGCCACAGAATGGTCCGCAGGATCCTTTGCTGGCTGGTAGCTGTTATTTCACGGATGTACAGGGGGTGAGGTTTATTTCGCTGAATACACAGATGCTGGAAGAAGCACCCAGCCAGGATTGTATCCGTCAACAGGTAGAATGGTTACACAAGGTACTAAAAGATAATCGCCAGCAATGGACCTGTATGGTGATGCATCATCCGGTTTTTTCTACAAAAAAAGGTCGTTATAACAAACAGGTCAGGAAATATCTCAAACCAATTTTTGAGCAGTATCATGTTGATCTGGTAATGCAGGGGCATGATCATGCGTACGCCCGCGGCATGGAGAAGATAGATCTGACCGGCGGTGCAGCCGGTAAATCGGGAACCATGTATGTTGTTTCCGTAAGCGGTTCTAAAATGTATGAAACAGAAACGATGGACTGGGCAGATATCATTGCACCTGACGTACAGGTTTATCATAAAGTATCGATAGATAATGAGACATTATCTTTTAACACTTATCTGGCAACCGGCGAGCTATTGGATGCTTTTGAGCTGGTTAAGCGCAAAGGTCAGCCCAACCGGCTGATCAGCAAAAAGATAAACTAATAAATCAATTCATTTTAAGCTCCGGACAATTGTATCGCCATCTATCTAAGATAGGATTATATGATAACTATGGAAGTACCTGATAATTTACAATAAATGAAACGCAGAGATTTTGTAAAAAATACCGCACTTACTGCCATTGGCGTAGGTCTGATCAATCCCCTTGAAACGTTTGCTTCTACTGGTGAAACCTATCTGGAAAGTGAAGATTTGTCGCCCGCACTTAAAAGCGACGAAGATTTCCCATTAAACTTTATAGCCGTTGGTGACTGGGGGCGGAGTGGGGAATCTCATCAGCTGGAAGTAGCGAAACGAATGGGTGAATGGGCAAATAACAACCCGAATAATTTTGTAATCTCCGTCGGTGATAACTTTTACCCGCGTGGGGTGGTGAGTGAGCAGGATCCTTTATGGCATTACTCCTTTGAGAATATCTATACTGCGCATTCACTGCAGTGCGACTGGTATCCGATTTTGGGGAACCATGATTATGGATCTGATCCTGATGCACAAATCAGGTACAGTAAGGTGAGTCGCCGGTGGAACATGCCTGCCCGTTATTACACTAAGGAAGTAAAACTGGGCAGGACTGATGATAAGGTACTGTTTGTATTTATTGATACCAATCCATTTGCAAGAGATGAGGTGGCAGAGACAGAAAAACAAGTTGCCTGGATTGATGAGACACTTGCACAAGCCTCTGCTCATATCAAATGGAAGATCGTAGTTGGTCACCATCCCTTTTATACCGTAGGTCCCCGTATCAAAAACTACGATACACTAGCAGTAAGGCGCATACTTGCAAAAACGCTGGAAAAACATCAAGTAGATATCTATCTTTCGGGTCATGATCATTCCCTGCAGCATTTAAAACCCGAAGGTTTTACCCATCAGTTTATATCAGGTGCAGGGTCAGAACTTACACCCGTACAAAGTGGGGTATCCTACAGTAATTTTGAGGCTGCTGAACATGGATTTATGTATTTTTCTCTGAACAAAAACCGGATAAGAGCTAAAGCCATAAATGATACTGGAAAAGTATTGTATGAGACTGAGCTGAAAAGATAATCTGCCAAAGCTTATAGAAATGTTTCAGGATCCATGCTACTGCATCCTGAAACATCACTGACCTCATGATCTTTTCAACAAAACACTCTGAGCCTTCTAACAAAGCATAATCCTGTTTTACTCCCGATCTTTATTAAAATTAAAAAATCACAGATCATGAAAAGAGTTTGGTTTATTACAGGAAGTTCCCGTGGCCTGGGAAGGAGTTTAACAGAGGCAGTGCTGACTGCAGGTGATCGTGTAGCCGCAACAGCGCGTAACCCGGAACAGTTAGAAGACTTACAGGACAAATACCCTGATCAGCTATTAGCTTTGCAACTGGATGTAACGGTACATGAAGAAATTTTACAGGCAGTTGCTGCTGCCATCAAGCATTTTGGAAGAATAGATGTGCTGGTGAACAATGCAGGTTTTGGCATTACAGGAGCAGCGGAGGCTTTCACGGAAGAACAGGTGTTAAGTCAGCTGCAAACCAACTTATATGCACCTATAGCCATTACCCGCACAGTACTTCCCCATATGCGTGCGCAGCGTTCAGGTCACATCCTGCAAATTAGTTCAGTAGGGGGCAGGGTAGGAAATGCCGGGCTGACTATATATCAGGCTGCGAAATTTGGTCTCAGCGGATTTAGTGAGGCACTCGCTAAAGAGGTTGCTCCCCTTGGTATTAAAGTTACCTGTGTGGAGCCTGGTGGTTTTCGTACGGATTGGGCTGGTGCATCCATGACGTTTGCCGAAAAAATAGAAGGGTATGAAACTACGGTAGACTGGGTAGCTGAATTTTTAAAAGGCGATAACTTTGTTGCCATGGGTGATCCCGCAAAGGCGGCAAAAGTAATGGTCGAACTGATCAGGCATGCAGAACCCCCTTTTCATTTACTTTTAGGGAGTGAAGCAGTAGGGATTGTTAAAAATGCTGAAGCCGCAAAACTTGCCGAGCTGGAGAAGTGGATTGCGGTAAGTACTTCCACAGATTATGATGATGCAACGAACTTCCTGGAAACTGAGGCAGGAAAGACCATGTCTGAGATGAAAGCCAACAGATAATTCTTAAATTTGATTATGGCGGCGGTAGAAAAAAGGACATTTTCACAGATTATGTATTCCTGTTATACGACAAGAAGCAGGGAAGGAGAACAATTTATTCCAGAGCACGTATTTACTTACCAGATATCTGGCTCAATCCTGCTCAATGACGGAGAACAGGAATTCCATGCAAAAGAGGGCGACTTTGGTTTTGCTAAACGCAACAACCTGGTGAAGTTTAATAAAAAACCGCCGGAAAATGGAGAATACAAATCTGTATCTATTTATCTGGATCAGCATACACTGAGGGATTTTAGTATAGAATATGGATATAAAGCAGAGCGCAGGGTGGAAGGGAATACACTCATCCAACTGAAGTCGGACCCCCTCTATAAAAGCTTTATGGAGTCTTTGATGCCATACCTTTTAACGGAACAAGCTGAAAATACCAGGTTGCAGGAGTTGAAATTGAAAGAAGCGATTCTGATCCTGCTCCAGGTTAATCCGGAGTTGAAAGATGTGCTCTTTGATTTCTCCGAGCCGGGTAAAATAGATCTGGAAGGTTTTATGAATAAAAATTTCCATTTCAATGTACAGTTAAAGAGGTTTGCTTATTTAACCGGAAGGAGCCTGGCGACTTTCAAACGGGATTTTGATAAGGTCTTTAATAGCTCTCCGAACCGCTGGCTTCAGCAGAAAAGATTGCAGGAGGCCTATTATCTGATTAAGGAAAAAGGTAAGGCAGTGTCGGAAGTTTATCTGGAGATGGGTTTTGAGGATCTTTCCCACTTTTCCTTTGCATTCAAGAAAAAATACGGTGTGGCGCCATCGAAATTGACGCAAACATTGATTTAAATAAAAAAGGGTATTAAAGGTTTATGATAACCCTTAATACCCTTTTTCTTATGAAATTCTGTTATTTAGCTTCAAGAATAGTGCTTGCATTCAGCGTTACAGCTGTCTGTGCTAAAAGCTTGCCTGTTACCTTGGCTCCTGTATTCAGTGAGATGAGTGTTTTACTCAGGATAATACCACTAAAATCTGCATTAGTGCCCAGCGTTGCTGCTCCTGAAACTACCCAGAAGATATTTTTCGCCTGAGCACCACCAGTTAAGGTAATCTTAGCGCTGTTGCTGATGGTTAGGTTCTGCGCAATCTGGAATACCCAGGTATCATTCGGACCACCATTAAGTGTTACACCAGCAGCTGAAACCAGTACTCCTGTTCCCCATTTGTATACACCGGCAGTTAAAGTCTTTCCGCTGATATCTCCTGCATATATTTCAACGATAGGGGCAGGTGTAGTAAGGCCGTTGGCTGTGGTGAAAGCATTCTCCATATCACTTACTGCAGTCGTCATCTTTGCCGGAGTCGGTGCTGTATAATCTGCTGCGTAAATTTTACCAATTACAACAGGTGCAAGCGCAAACTGGTTGCTGGCATCAAGTGTTAAACCGAATCCAGTAATCGCTGTAGCAGCTGCGGGACTTACAGCTATATCACCTGTAATTGATGTAACACCAGTGGTAGAAATTCCGGTTTTAGCTAGAATCTGATAGTTAGCCGCTGTACCCAGGTTAACCACAACTTTAACTGCTGTAAAGTTCGCTACTAATGTTCTGTTAGTAAGGATAATAAATTTCAATGGATTAGTTGTCTCCGTAACGGCACCACTCCATCCAGTGAAAATATAACCTGCATTAGGTGTTGCAGTCAGGGTTACTTCCGTTCCGGGAGTATATGATCCTGATCCGTTTGTTGTACCGCCGATTACCGGGTTTGATGAAATGTTTACCGCTAATTTCCCATCAGGAATCGCAGTGAAGTTAGCTACTAAATTCGCATCTGCTGTTACGATAAAAGGGTAACTCGGACTTGTAGAAACAACTGCACCATTAATGGTCCAGCTCGTAAAAGTGTACCCTGTTCTAACCGTAGCTGTAGCCACAACTTCTGCACCTTTACTCGGAGTGCCTGTGATCGCTGTTACTCCACCTGCTACCGGGCTGGATGATAAAGTAATCTTTTGAACCATTTCTGTTGAATCAGCAATAATATCTGTTCCATTATCTTTTGAACAGCTGGCAGTACAAAATGCTGCGAGTACAATCAGTGACCATATAGTGCTTCTGATGATCGCGTATTTTGTACGCTGTTGTGTTGGGGTCTTACCGTTTATTAAAAGTGCATGATTATTCATCTGTGTGATTTAAAATGAGACGAGTGTTGTCATCATTGTAACCACTCTATTACAAAGCAAGTGCCCTGAAAAAGAAAAATACGAGAGCTGGAATAATAACGCATTATCTCTTCCTTAGCTTTTTATCAAATTACGGGTTGAATAGTGTGCGGACTGTATATTATTTAAAAAATAATATGATTATAAGGAATGAAATTTAATTTTAATAAAAAAAAATAGCCTATTTATAATTGTATTGGGATTTGGAATATGATTACAATAAAGGACAGGAAATCTGTTTTAAGTTGTGAATTGATCTCTGATGCCGGCAGAACAGGCCTGATCCTGCAGAAGCTATTCAGATGCTTTAAAATCGGTCTTAAATAAAGAAAGGATCACGTTTTAACGTAATCCCTGTATTTTGTTGTACTCAGAGCGGGAATCGAACCCGCACGACTTTTAAGGTCACAGGATTTTAAGTCCTGCGTGTCTACCAGTTCCACCATCTGAGCAGGTGTAAAACCTTTTAAAATTAAAAGCCTTCAATAAAGAAGGCTTTTAGAGCGAAAGACGAGATTCGAACTCGCGACCCCGACCTTGGCAAGGTCGTGCTCTACCAACTGAGCTACTTTCGCATTGGTATGGTAATTAAGTCCTGTATAGCTTTATACAGGTATTTTGTTGTACTCAGAGCGGGAATCGAACCCGCACGACTTTTAAGGTCACAGGATTTTAAGTCCTGCGTGTCTACCAGTTCCACCATCTGAGCAGGTGTTAACCTTTTAAATTAAGTTCCTGGTAAAGGAACTTAGAGCGAAAGACGAGATTCGAACTCGCGACCCCGACCTTGGCAAGGTCGTGCTCTACCAACTGAGCTACTTTCGCATTGGTTGTATTCAATCATCATCCGATGATGCCCTTTAGAACAACGTTTAAATGATTAACCTTGTTTCCGTTTGGGATTGCAAATATAAATACTTTTGTATTACTGTCAAGTTATTTTTTACAAAAAAAACCGATCTCAGCTTAAGTTATTGTCATTCAGTACTTCAGAAATTAAATTACTTTCAAATCCTTTCCCCAAAAGGTAGGTCATCAGCTTATATTTCCTTTTGTACTTATCTTTTTCCGTTAAAACAGCTGCTTTTTTTTCTGCGGCGGCGAGTATAACCTTCAGATATTCGTCGTAATCTATCGTATTTAAAGCTTTCATGATCATCTTATCCGGCACTTTCTTTAGCTTCAGCCCCTGTTTGATTTTAATCTTGCCCCATTTTTTGATGTTGAACTTACCGGAAACATAAGCATTGGCGAAACGCTCTTCATTCAGAAAGTTGTTTTGGATCAGTTCTGAGATTACATTTTCTACATCATCCTTCCACAGACCCCAGTCATACAGCTTATTTCTCACTTCCTGCTGTGAGCGTTCCTGGTAGGCGCAGTAACTTTCCGCTTTCACTAAAGCAGATCTCTTATCTAGGACAATAGGTTTAGATGGTTTTCGTTCCAAGGGCAGCTGATTTTTATTCCGTGCAAATATCCACAAACATCGGTACATATTGGTTAACTTATTAACTTTGCTGGCATAGCTAAATCATCCTGATCCATGAGCGAAAGGAATTATACCATTCAGCAGATCGCTGGAATCTTACACATCAACCTGCAAAATGCGAAGAGCACGACTATCATCAATAACCTGGTGATTGACAGCAGAAGCATTGCAGACCCTGAAGGCGCTTTATTTTTCGCCATACCTGCTCAGCGGAATGGGCATGAATTTATCAGGGAAGCCTATGAAACCGGCGTGAGGAACTTTGTGATCAGCGACCGGGATTACGCTGACCGCTATCCTGACGCTAATTTTTTACTGGTTCCTGACGTACTAAAAGCATTGCAGGCTATTGCTGCTTATAAACGTGCACAATTTAACAATGAAGTGATTGCAATCACCGGCAGTAATGGCAAAACTGTGGTAAAGGAATGGTTATATCAACTGCTGGCGGCAGATTTTAATATTGTAAGAAGCCCGAAGAGTTTTAATTCACAAATAGGTGTACCCTTGTCCGTATGGCAGATGGAGCCTGAGCATACACTCGGGATTTTTGAAGCCGGCATTTCTCGTCCGGAGGAGATGGCGCATTTGGAGCAGGTAATCAGACCCACAATCGGCATCCTGACTAATATAGGGGAAGCACATGCAGAAGGCTTCTCTTCAGCAAAGGAAAAGCTGCAGGAGAAACTGAAACTGTTTAAAGATACGCGGGTATTTATCTATTCGCCGGAATATACAGCTGGTATTGCTGCCAAAGATTTACCTGGCCAACAAAAGTTCTGCTGGAGTATGAACCAGAAAGCGGATCTTCAGATTCTATTTGTAGAACCTATAGAGGGCAAAAACTACATCAGGGCACTGTATAAGAATGAAGAGATAGAGTGTTTGATTCCTTTTCGCGACCGTGCATCGGTAGAAAACGGCATTATTTGCTGGGCCACCTTGCTGGCCATGGGTTATAGTGCTGACGAGGCCGATATCAGGCTGGAGAAGCTGACCACTGTAAATATGCGGCTGGAACTGAAAAATGGGATCAACCAATGTTCTGTAATTGATGATTCTTACAGTGCAGATATTTCTTCACTCGCTATCGCACTCGATTTTTTGAAATTGCAAAATCAGCATGTCATTAAAACCCTGATCCTATCAGATTTATATGAGACCGGAAAAAAGGATCAGGATCTCTATGCCGAAATTGCTTCCCTGCTGAAGCAAAAGCAGGTGAACAGGCTGATTGGAATTGGTCCGCATATCTCTGCATGCGCCGCTTCATTTGAGATTGAAGCCTCTTTTTATCAAAGTACGCAGGACTTTATCACGCATTTACCGGAAGTACACTTTGCTAATGAGACCATCCTTGTTAAAGGTGCGCGTAGATTTCAGTTTGAGAAGATAAGTAAATTGCTGACGCAGAAAGTGCATGATACGGTATTGGAAATTGACCTGAACGCTTTAGCGAGTAACCTGCGGTTTTATAAATCCAAGTTAAAACCCGGGGTGAAGGTAATGGCTATGGTGAAGGCTTTCTCCTATGGCAGCGGAAGTTTTGAGATTGCTAATTTATTGCAATATCATAAAGTGGATTACCTTGCTGTGGCTTATGCCGATGAAGGTATTGCGCTGAGAAAGGCCGGGATTTCACTGCCAATTATGGTCATGAGTCCGGAGCCATCTGCTTTTGAAGCCATCATCAAATATAAACTGGAACCTGAGTTATACAGTCTGGATATTGTTAAAGAGTTTATCGGGTTTTTACCGGAAACGGTAAGTGATTATCCTGTACATATTAAAATTGATACAGGCATGCACCGTCTTGGTTTTGAAGAACTTGATTTATCACTTTTATTGCCATTGCTTACAGACACCAAAAAACTAAAGATTGTATCTGCGTTCTCACATCTGGCGGCAAGTGAAGATGAAAATCATGATGAATTTACCAGGTATCAGGTAGAAAGGTTGCTGACTATGGTTGCACAGTTGAGAGAGACGCTGGGGTATGACTTTATCAGGCATATTTCGAATACCTCTGCTATTACACGCCATCCTGCTGCGCAACTGGACATGGTGAGAATAGGGATAGGGCTGTATGGTTTTGATTCGGGTTTGAAAGGCAACAGGGGATTACAAACGGTGGCTGTTTTAAAAACAACTATCACGCAAGTCAAAAACATTGGTCCCCTGGAAACTGTGGGTTATGGCAGGCGTGGCGTATTGCCCGAAGGAGGGAAAACCGCAACAGTTAAGATCGGTTATGCTGATGGTTATCGCCGTGCATTTGGTAATGGCGTGGGCAAGATGCTGGTGAATGGAAAGCTGGTGCCTACGGTAGGTTCTATTGCGATGGACATGTGTATGATCGATGTCACAGGTATGGATGTGAAATCTGGTGATGAAGTAGTTGTATTCGATCATCAGCTCACCATTGCGGCTTTGGCGACACAAATTGATACCATTCCGTATGAAATTCTGACTAATATTTCTCAAAGGGTTAAACGAGTCTATTTTTATGAGTAATTTTGTGTGATGAATAGAATTGGCAGAGCTTTACTGAACTATCTGATTAAAGGTTTACTGATTGTATTGCCTATCGCATTAAG
Organism: Pedobacter sp. MR2016-24; assembly: GCF_026239655.1. Taxonomy (GTDB): domain Bacteria; phylum Bacteroidota; class Bacteroidia; order Sphingobacteriales; family Sphingobacteriaceae; genus Pedobacter. Next base: position 292,377 of record NZ_JAPIVO010000004.1, read on the forward strand.
TATTTACATCGTGATATGGGCAGTGACTACGGTAGACAGCTGGCTGAATGTGAACAATATTCTGGGTGTTGATCCAAGAACGGGAGCAAGCAGGAATATACCCGGATTGGGGCTGGCATTGGTGGTGACACTCATTTTGCTTGCAGGTATAGTCGTGACGAATTTCGTGACGGAGCCGATGTACAACTGGTTTAACCGCTGGATGAACAGACTACCGGGATTGAATTTCCTGTATTCGTCTATTAAAGATCTGGCGGAAGCCTTTGTAGGAGATGAGAAAAAGTTTAATCATCCTGTACTGGTAGAAGTAGAAGGGGATTTAAAGAAAATCGGTTTTCTGACTAAGGATGATCTGAATGCTATCGGTTTACCCGGTGAGGCAATTGTTTACTTCCCTTTTTCTTATTCTTTTGCCGGACAGGTTTGTGTGGTTAAAAAAGAAAAGATACAAACATTACATATGAGTGCTGCTGAAGCAATGAAATTAGTAGTGTCTGGTGGGGTAAGCCATATTTAACCCCACCAGTTGAATACTAAAAGTTAGGTTTCAATACATATTTATCATAGAATCTGAAGATATGCTCTGCTGCTTCTTCTGCAGTATCAGCAAGTCTGAACAGGTTCAGGTCTTCTGCATGAATATTATGCTCTTTTTCGAGCATGGTATTTTTAATCCATTCTACCAATCCTCCCCAGTAATCCTTACCAACAAGAACTATTGGGAAACGGGCAATTTTACCCGTCTGGATGAGGGTAATCGCTTCAAAAAGCTCATCCATGGTGCCCATGCCGCCGGGCAGTACTACGAACCCCTGTGAGTATTTCATAAACATTACTTTCCTCACAAAGAAATAATCAAACTCCAGTAATTTATTGTGGTCGATATATTTATTATGGAACTGTTCAAAAGGCAGATCAATATTTAAGCCTACAGATTTACCTCCATTGGTATGTGCACCTTTGTTCCCCGCTTCCATGATACCGGGGCCTCCGCCAGTAATTACACCATAACCACGGTCGGTCAGTAACTTCCCGCATTCTACAGCAATCTGATAATATTTATTGGTTTCTGCAGTTCTTGCTGAACCGAATATGGATACACAGGGACCAATTTTAGCCAGTTTCTCGAATCCATCTACAAACTCGGCCATGATCTTAAAGATGGACCAGGAGTCTGTTACTTTTATTTCCTGCCAGTTTTTGTTCTCAAAAGCACTTCTTATCTTTTCGTCGCTCGTCATTCTCTTCTAATTTATATTTAAAACCTGGTTTGGGTAACAGATGTTTTGCCAGTTACCCATAATAATACAAAGGTGATCAGCCCGTTTAATACGATCAGTTCAAAACCCAGCTCGTAACCGAACCAATTTACACTATTACTTTTGATGAAAAAAGACAATAGCGGGGAGGCGATACAGATATAGGGTACCAATTTATCCAGCACCGCCCTTTTGGTCAGCATCCCAAAGGTAAATAACCCTAATAATGGGCCATACGTATAAGTTGCAGCAATAAACATGGAATTCACTACCGAATCATCATTTATCACTTTAAATATCAGTATCACGATCACCATTAACACTGAAAAACCGATATGCACTAAATGTCGTTTGCTCACTAACTCTGGTGCATTCTGATCCTCCTTTTTGTCGAAATGCAGAAAATCCATACAAAAGGAAGTCGTCAGCGCCGTTAGTGCAGAATCAGTAGTTGCAAAGGTCGCCGCCGTAAGCCCAAGCATAAATATAATCCCGGGAATAACATTCAGGTGATTTAAAGCAATTTCAGGATACAGGTTATCAGGTGTTTTTAATGCTGCAACATTTATACCGTTTTTAGCAGCAAAAATATATAACAGCGCGCCTACACTGAGGAAAAATATATTCATTACGACAAAAACACCGGTAAATGTGAACATGTTCTTTTGCGCTTCACCAATAGTTTTCATACTGAGGTTCTTCTGCATCAGGTCCTGATCCAATCCTGTCATAGCTATAGTCACAAAGATCCCGCCCAGGAATTGTTTCAGGAAGTGCGATTTAGTACCCATAAAATCTTCCCAGAAGAATATTTTTGAATAACTGCTGTTTTTTACGGCTTCAAATGTGCCTGAAACATTCAGGTCTAATGCTTTTGAGATGAAAATGATTGATAAGACAACAGATAAAAGCAGGAAAACTGTTTGCAGTGTATCTGTGATGATAATCGTTTTCAATCCTCCCTTATGTGTATATAGCCAGATCAATACCAGGCAGATTACTATAGTGATCCAGAAGGGTACGTTCCATGCATCAAAGATAAAACGCTGTAAAACAATGGCTACCAGGAATAAGCGCAAGGAAGAGCCTATTGTTCTGGAAACAAGAAAGATTACAGCTCCTGTTTTATAGCTATGCGGTCCGAGCCTTCTTTCGAGATAAGTATAAATCGAAATCAGGTTCATCCTGTAATACAGCGGGAGCAGGACAGTTGCAATAATAATGAAACCAACTGCGTTACCTAGAACGAACTGGAAATATCCAAATTCACCTTTTCCTACGGCACCCGGCACAGATATAAATGTTACCCCGGAAAGCGCGGTTCCGATCATTCCGAAAGCCACCAGGTACCATTTTGAATTCCTGTTTGCAATAAAAAAGGAGGCGTTGTCTGAGGAATTCCTGGAAGTGAAATAAGCGACACCGACTAAGAGTGCAAAGTATCCCAATAAGAAGGATAAAAGGATGGCTGGAGTCATATTCAGGTAATGGTTTAGGAGCTAAATGTAAGAAAATGATATTTTAAAAATCAAATAACAGAAGATAAATATAAATTTGTAAGATGAACTTTTCTTCCAAGCTTCTAGAGGATGCTGTTAACGAATTTTCGAAACTACCTGGTGTGGGACAAAAGACCGCATTGCGTCTGGTGCTTCATTTACTGGGCAAAGAGCAGGAGGAAGTAGACATCTTTGGTCAGTCGGTCATCAGACTGAGAAGGGAAATCAAGCATTGCACCATCTGCCATAACATTTCAGATCATACGGTTTGTGAAATCTGTACTTCGCAGAAACGAGATAAAGAGATTATCTGTGTAGTAGAAGATACCAGGGACGTAATGGCGGTAGAAAACACTTCGCAATATTTTGGCGTGTACCATGTTTTGGGCGGATTGATTTCGCCGATGGATGGTATAGGCCCGTCCGACTTATACATTGATTCCCTGGTGCAGCGTGTAGCGACTACGCCTGTTAAAGAAGTGATTCTGGCATTAAGTGCTACAATGGAGGGGGACACGACACTTTTTTACCTGTATAAAAGGTTGAAAGAATTCCAGATACCGATCACAACGATTGCCCGGGGAATTGCTTTTGGTGGTGAACTGGAATATGCTGATGAGATTACCCTTGGCCGCTCTATCGTAACCAGGGTGCCTTATGTCAATTCAATAATCAAATAATCAGAATGGATTTCAAGAATAAAGTAGTCATTATTACCGGAGCATCTTCCGGTATAGGAAAAGCTTGTGCAGAAGAATTTGCCAGGCGCGGTGCAAACCTGGTATTAGGAGCAAGACAATTTGTGACTTTGTGTGAGGTTACGGCAGATCTTGAAAAAAAATACGGGATTAAAGCTTTGGCGGTACAGACGGACGTAACGAAAGAAAGCGACTGCGAAATGCTGGTTAAACAGGCAGTAATGACTTTTGAAAGGGTTGATGTACTGATCAATAACGCTGGTATCTCGATGCGTGCATTGTTCAATGAGCTGGATCTTTCGGTATTAAAAGACCTGATGGATGTAAATTTCTGGGGTACTGTTTATTGTACAAAATACGCTTTACCGGAAATCCTGAAAACCAAAGGTAGTGTTATTGGCGTATCTTCTATTGCAGGTTACAGAGGTTTGCCGGGAAGGACTGGTTATTCTGCTTCTAAATTTGCGATGAATGGGTTTATGGAGGCACTGCGGACTGAACTGCTGCATAGTGGCGTACATGTGATGGTAGCTTGTCCTGGTTTTACCACCTCTAATATCCGCGTTGCTGCATTGGCGAAAGACGGTTCTGCACACGGTGAAACGAGTATGGAAGAAGGTAAAATGATGTCGGCCGAAGAGGTTGCACGCCATATTACTGACGGAATTGCTGCCCGTAAGCGCACTTTAGTGATGACGGGACAAGGGAAACTAACAGTCTGGATCAATAAGCTGTTGCCTGCACTTGCTGATAAACTGGTATTTAATCACTTTACAAAGGAGAAGAATGCCTTAATAAAATAAGGAATGATCAATTTAAAAAACGTACTGATGCTATTTGCTTTTCTGGGACAAATATCTGTTTTATGTGCCGGGGTAAAAGTGGAGAAAAACATAAATTACACAGAAAAGAATGATGAAAGAAGGCAGCTGAACGTTTATTACCAGCAGGATAGGTCGCCCGCGGATGTGATCATATTTATCCACGGCGGATCCTGGAGCAGTGGCAAAAAAGACATTTACTGGTGGCTGGGCAGAAATATGGCCCGTAAAGGTGTGGTGACGGTAAATATTAATTACGGACTGGCACCTGAAAACCAGTTCGGACAAATGGGGGATGATTGTGCGCAGGCGGTAAAATGGGTACAAAAGCATATTGCTGCTTACGGTGGGAATCCTGAGCGGATCTTTTTAATGGGGCATTCTGCCGGCGGACATCTGGCAGAGCTGATCAATGATGATCCGCGTTATTTCAAAAAAGCCGGGATAGTTAATCCTGTTAAGGGTGTGATTCTTAACGATCCTTTTGGACTTGATATGGAAGAATATATGTCTGAAGCAGAGAAGGATGACAGCTATTTTGATTTCCTGAGAACTTTCAGCAAAGATCCGGCAGTGTGGGAGGAGGGATCGCCACTACATTATGTGCAGCACAGCAGAAATCCTCATCTGATTTTTTACGGTGCAAAAACTTATCCCGCTATCCGGATACAGTCGGCCAGGCTCCAGCAATTACTCACTGCACAAAAAGTACCCAGTACTTTACACATCATCAAAGGAAAAAAGCATGTAGGTATGATTACGCAGCTGATATTTGGCGGTAATCAGCTCTATGATTTTATCCTTGACTTCCTGAAGACAAATTAAATTCAGAAATATTTGCTGCTTTGCAAAAACAATTCCATATTTGCCAGACGATGATACAAACAAACGGACTTAATAATTGGTGGTGGCACAACGCAGCAGCGTAGTGTAACCCAATTGTGTACGTTTTATTTTTTATAAATAATATTGGAGGGTTGCTTTTAGAGCAACCTTTTTTGTTTTATACCCATGAAGAAAATTCTGAACCACTTATTCGAAAACAAATCATTTAGCAGGGAAGAAGCTCAGCGTATCTTAACCGCTATCGCTTCCGGAGAGTTCAACACTGCTCAGATTGCTGCATTTATAACCGCTTTTGGCATGCGTAACATTACTGTAGCCGAACTGCAGGGCTTTCGAGATGCGATGCTGCAGTTATGCGTAAAGGTAGACTTCTCTGATTTTGAGCTGGTAGATCTCTGTGGTACCGGGGGGGATGGAAAAGATACCTTTAATATCTCCACCTTAGCGTCTTTCGTAGTTGCCGGTGCGGGTTATAAGGTAGCCAAACATGGTAATTACGGTGTATCTTCCGGTTGCGGCTCGTCTAATGTGATGGAATACCTGGGCTACCAGTTTACCGGTGATCAGGATGTGTTGAAACGCAGTCTTGATAAAGCCGGAATCTGCTTTATCCATGCGCCTTTGTTTAACCCGGCTATGAAAATTGTGGCGCCTATCCGTAAGGACCTGGGCGTTAAAACGTTTTTCAATATGCTTGGTCCTATGGTCAATCCGGCGCAGCCGAAGAATCAGATTGTAGGTGTATTTAGCCTGGAACTGGCTCGTTTATATGCGTATTTGTACCAGGAAACTGATAAAAACTATACGATTTTGCATGCGGTGGATGGCTTTGACGAAGTTTCCCTGACCTGTGACGTGAAAACGTTCAGTAAAAAAGGAGAGGCACTGCTAAAGGTTTCCGATCTCGGTTTTCAGGAGATTGATGAACATGAGATTACAGGAGGAGATACAGTGGAGTCTTCTGCGAAAATATTTATGAATGTGCTGGAAGGGGTGGGGACTTATCCGCAAAATAATGTGGTTTTATGTAACGCTGCTTTAGCCATTCAGACTATTGCTCCGGAGCAGTCGTTTGCTGATTGTTATTATGAAGCAGAGACTTCCCTTATCGGCGGTAATGCATTACGAAGCTTCAAAAACCTGATTGGATGATCGCGAAATTGAAAATCTGTGGAATGAAAGATCCCCTGAATATAAGGGATGCAGTAGCGCTGAAACCGGATTACCTGGGTTTTATTTTTTACCCGGCTTCAAAACGGTTCATTGCCGACCTTGATCCTGTTGTGATACGACAGATTCCATTGCCGGTAAAAACTACAGGTGTATTTGTTAATGAGGAGCTGGATGTGGTGAAAAAAGCAATTGCAGATTACCAGTTAAAAGCGGTGCAACTGCATGGACAGGAAAGTCCGGATTACTGCAGGGCACTTTCAAATGATGCAGAGGTAATTAAAGCTTTCGGTATCGATGCTGCTTTTAATTTTGCATCATTGAAACCCTATGAAGATGCTGCAGATTATTTCCTGTTTGATACGCAGACGGCTGAACATGGTGGTTCCGGAAAAACTTTCAGCTGGCAATTGCTGGAGCAATATAAAATGGATAAGCCTTATTTTCTAAGTGGCGGAATTGGCCCGGAAAGTGTAGCCTCTTTGAAACAGCTTAGTGATCATCGTTTATATGCGATAGATGTAAACAGCAGGTTTGAAACTGTACCGGGATTTAAAAATATAGAAGAACTGACAAAATTTAAAAATCATACTATGAGTTATTTTGTAAATGAAAAAGGTTATTACGGTGATTTTGGCGGAGCATATATTCCGGAGATGCTTTATCCCAATGTAGAAGAGCTGAGAGAAAATTATCTCAAGATCATCAATGACGCAGATTTCCAGAAAGAATTTCATGCCTTACTTAAGGATTATGTAGGCAGGCCATCGCCACTGTACCTGGCAAAACGCTTGTCTGCTAGATACAATGCAAATATCTTCCTGAAAAGGGAGGATTTAAATCATACTGGTGCCCATAAGATCAACAACACCATCGGTCAGATTTTACTGGCAGAGCGATTGGGTAAAAAGAGAATTATTGCAGAAACCGGCGCTGGTCAGCATGGTGTGGCAACAGCGACCGTATGTGCGCTGCGTGGTCTTGAATGTGTGATCTATATGGGTGAAATTGATATTCACAGGCAGGCACCGAATGTAGCCAGGATGAAAATGCTGGGTGCAACGGTGGTTTCAGCTGTGTCTGGCAGTAAGACCCTGAAGGATGCTACCAATGAGGCGATGCGCGACTGGATCAATAATCCGGTGGATACGCACTATATCATTGGTTCTGTGGTGGGACCACATCCATATCCGGATATGGTTTCTATTTTTCAGTCAGTTATTTCTGAAGAAACCAAAAAACAATTGCTCGAGCAAACCGGTAATGATCAGCCCGACTATGTGCTGGCCTGTGTTGGTGGTGGAAGTAATGCAATGGGCATGTTTTATCATTTTATAGATGATGAAAAAGTAAAACTTGTTGCTGTGGAAGCGGCAGGAAAAGGCGTAAGCAGTGGCTTTTCGGCTGCAACGACTTATCTGGGCAAAGAAGGTGTGCTGCATGGGAGCAGAAGTATCCTGATGCAGACAGCAGACGGGCAGGTAGTAGAACCACATTCGGTATCTGCTGGTCTGGATTATCCAGGTATTGGTCCACAGCATGCACATTTATTCAAAACTACACGTGCTGAGTATGTCTCTATTACAGATGACGAATCCTTACAGGCAGGTTTATTATGCACGCAGCTGGAAGGAATAATTCCTGCGATAGAGAGTGCACATGCATTGGCACATTTAGAGAAAATGACTTTTACAGGCGGAGAAAACGTAGTTGTCTGTCTTTCGGGCAGGGGAGATAAGGACATGGATACTTATATGAAGTATTTCGGACTTTAAGGGCAACATTTTTTAATAGCAAATATCCATTAAACAGCAGATGAACAGGATTAATCAATTATTTCAGGAGAAAAAAAACAATATACTTTCTATTTATTATACCGCAGGTTACCCGGGTTTAGGTGATACAATTGCCATTGCTGAGGCATTGGAAAACGCAGGTGCTGATATTCTGGAGATAGGTTTTCCTTATTCAGATCCCGTGGCAGACGGACCAGTTATACAAGCCAGCAGTAAACAGGCGCTCGATCTTGGTATGGACTTAAATCTGCTTTTTGAGCAGCTGAAGGAGTTGCGCAAAAAGGTAACTATCCCCGTTTTACTGATGGGTTATGTGAATCCGGTATTGCAGTATGGTGTAGAAAGATTTTGCAAAGCCTGTGCTGAGGTTGGGATTGATGGCTGTATAGTGCCTGATCTGCCCATGGTTGAATATGAGGAGTTTTATAAAGATACTTTCCTGGAAAATGGCCTGAGCAATATCTTTTTGGTTACCCCACAAACATCAGTGGACCGTATCCATAAAATTGATGGTTTGAGCAATGGATTTATCTATTTGCTGTCTTCATCTGCAACAACGGGTCAGAACCTTCAGGTTTCAGATCAGACAGAAACCTATTTTTCCAGGATTGCCGCAATGAAACTAAATAATCCTACCATGATTGGATTTGGGATCAGCAGCAAGGAGACTTTCGATAAAGCCTGCCGTTATGCCAATGGCGGTATTATCGGTACTGCATTCGTTAAATCAATCGCGGAGGGAGATATTGTAGAAAATGTAAACGCTTTTATGCAAACTTTCAGGTCTTAATCTTTGTATATCTTAAAAACATAAAACCAAGAATTCCAGCGATCACAGAAGCACATAAGATGGCAAACTTAGCTTCTGTGATTTGCATTTCATCGCTGAAAGACAGCATAGAGATGAAAATCGACATTGTAAAACCTATCCCGGCAAGCATTCCCAGCCCGATGATATGCTTCCAGCCCGAGCCGGTCGGCAGTGCTCCGAACTTACATTTTACGGCCAGCCAGGAGAAAGCGGTAACCCCTATCGTTTTCCCGGCAAATAATCCCACAATAATTCCTGCACCTAAAGGAGAAAACAGGCCCGTCAGCATCTCCTTTTGAAAAGTGATATTCGTATTTGCCAGGGCGAAAAGTGGCATGATGAGATAGTTAACTGGAATATTAAGGGAATGCTCCAGTTTTTCTAAGGGAGAAAGCTCATCTGTATCGTTAGTAGGGATGGTAAATGCGACCAGCACACCAGCAATGGTGGCATGTATGCCTGAGTGGTGAATCAGGTACCAGAGCAGCACGCCTGGGATCAGGTAGGCAATGATCGCTTTTACCTTAAAATAATTCAGTACACATAGCAGTAAAAATACCCCTGCAGCCATCAGCAAATAATTGAAATGCACTTCAGAAGTATAAAAAACAGCGATCACCAATATCGCCCCCAGGTCATCCACTATAGCCAGTGCTGCAAGGAAAATCTTTAGTGATGCCGGGATCCTTTTACCCAACATAGCGATGATCGCCAGGGCGAAGGCAATATCAGTGGCCATCGGGATTCCCCAGCCTGTTGCGGTTTCTTTTCCATTGTTAAACAGGAGGTAGATGATAGCCGGTACCAGCATGCCACCTAAAGCGGCAATAACTGGCAATGCAGCTTGTTTTACAGATGATAACTCCCCTTCAATGAGTTCTCTTTTTATTTCAAGCCCTACCAGGAGAAAGAATATTGCCATTAAACCATCATTAATGAAGGCCGCTAAGGGGAAATCGATGGCTTTGCTGCCAATATTGAAATGGACGTTAGCTAAAAAAGAAGCAAAACTGGTACTATAACTTGTATTAGCGATGAAAAGCGATAGAGCTACACAGACTAATAAAATAATTCCACCCAGCTTGCCTGCATTGTAAAACGCTTTGAATACATTCAGATGAATCAGTTTTGGCATTATAAGTAGTTCTCCAGGATACCTTTTCCTTCACGGATAATTTCGAAGTCGCCCGAAGTACAATCTACAACAGTAGAAGCCTCATTGTCGCCATACCCGCCATCCACAACCATGTCTACCAGGTCCTGGTATTTTTCATAAATCAATTCCGGATCTGTAGAGTATTCGATTAGTTCATCATCATCTTTAATTGATGTGGATAGGATTGGATTACCCAGCACCCTCACAATTTCTCTGGCAATATTGTTATCAGGAACCCTGATACCTACCGTTTTTTTATTGGAGCTGAGTAATTTCGGAACGTTATTATTGGCGTTGAATATAAAAGTAAAGGGACCCGGCAAAGCTTTTTTGAGTAACCTGAATACTGTTGTGTCTATTGGTTTGATAAAATCAGCTATATGACTCAGATCCGAGCAAATAAAAGAAAAGTTTGCTTTCTCCGGTTTGATGCCTCTGATTTGGCAGATTTTTTCAATGGCCTTCTGATTGGTAATATCGCAACCCAATCCGTACACAGTATCAGTAGGATAAATGATTATTCCACCTTTTTTTAGTACGTCAGCTACCTGCTGAATGGTCTTCTCGTTAGGATTTTCCGGGTATATTTTAATAAGCATATGGTAAATTTACTAAAAAAATCAAACCCATAATTGATAATTGTCGTACTATTGATACGTATTTAGTAAATTGACAATATGAGAAAAGCATTTATTGCAATTGCCGCCTTCCTGGTGACGGCAATTCTGATGATCAGCCTGGCATGGCCACCATTTTTTTGGGCGTATATATTTGTAGGGCCCATCATAATTTTGGGTGTTTATGACCTGTACCAGCCTAAACACAGCATCGTAAGAAACTACCCTGTTATAGGCAGGTTGCGTTATTTTGCGGAAGATCTGCGACCAAAAGTTTACCAGTATTTTGTGGAGAGCGATATTAATGGTACACCCTTCAGCAGATTAAACCGCTCACTGATTTATCAAAGAGCTAAAAAAGATAATGATACTATTCCTTTTGGAACACAACTGGATGTTTATCAGAACGGATATGAATGGTTAAGCCATAGCATTGCTGCAATTAGTCACCATGATCTGGAAGAAGATCAGCGTGTACTCATTGGTGGTCCCGAATGTGCAAAACCTTATTCTGCCAGTATTTTTAATATATCTGCCATGAGTTTTGGCTCTTTGAGTCAGAATGCTATTCTCGCTTTAAACGGCGGTGCATTTATGGGGAACTTTGCTCATAATACCGGAGAGGGTGGAATTAGTGATTATCATGCACAGCCTAAGGGCGACCTGATCTGGCAGATTGGTACAGGTTATTTTGGCTGTCGTCATCACGATGGGACATTTAATTACGAAGCTTTCGGTGAGCGGGCTAAAGCTGAGCAGGTAAAGATGATCGAGATCAAATTATCTCAGGGCGCCAAGCCGGGGCACGGTGGGATGTTGCCAGCTAAAAAAGTAACACCCGAGGTGGCACGGATCAGGCTGGTAAAAGAAGGATATGACATCATTTCTCCTCCTGCACATTCTGCCTTTTCGACACCCCTGGAGTTAATTGCATTCGTGAAAAAACTCAGGGAGTTGTCGGGCGGCAAGCCAGTAGGCTTTAAGCTTTGTATTGGTCGTAAAAGTGAATTCTTCTCTATTTGTAAAGCCATGGTAGAAACCAATACTTATCCTGATTTTATCACTGTGGATGGGGGAGAGGGCGGAACCGGTGCGGCACCGCAGGAGTTTTCTAATGCTGTAGGTATGCCATTAAGAGAAGGTTTAGCCTTTGTATACGATGTACTGACTGGCTTCGATCTGAAAAAACATATTAAAATCATTGCATCCGGTAAAATATCCTCAGGTTTTGATCTCGTTAAGAATATCGCTTTAGGAGCAGATTTATGTAATTCTGCACGTGGGATGATGTTTGCTTTGGGTTGCATTCAGGCATTGGAGTGTAATAGCAATACCTGTCCTACCGGTGTGGCTACGCAAGATCAGAGTCTGATGAAAGGTTTAGTTGTAGACGATAAGAAGGTGCGTGTTTTTAACTACCACAGGCTTACGGTAGCCAGTGCCGTTGAATTATTGGGAGCTGCAGGTCTACGTCATACTTATCAGCTGACAAGGGCTTATATCAACAGAAGGACTGCAACGAATATGGTACAGTCCTACATGGAGACCTATCCTTACATCCCGGAAGGTAGTTTGTTACAGACGCCCTATCCTCTACGCTTTGAGTTAGGTATGGCCTTAAGTACGGCCAGTAGTTTTGCGCCTACAGATTATAAGGTTACTTCAATAGACTATGCACATGCTAATTCGTTCTCAGATACGTTTACCCAGCATAATTAATCATTATAAGCTATAAAATAATAAAGCCTTGCTGTACAGCAAGGCTTTATTATTTTATAGCTTATTCAGTACTTACTCTTTAAAACTCTGCATTTTTAGGGAAACGTGGGAATGCAATTACATCCCTGATGTTCGTCATACCCGTCACGAATAAAATGAGACGCTCAAAACCTAGTCCGAATCCTGCATGTGGTGCAGAGCCGAATTTCCTTGTATCTAAATACCACCAAAGTTCTTCCTCAGGAATATTCATTTCCTGCATACGCTGGGTAAGTTTGTCTAAACGTTCTTCTCTTTGTGCACCGCCAATCATTTCACCGATTCCTGGGAATAGCACGTCCATTGCAGCTACAGTTCTTCTTCCTTCTGCATCTGGTTCGTTCTGGCGCATGTAGAAGGCTTTAATATCCGCAGGATAATCTGTAAGGATTACCGGTTTTTTAAAGTGTTTTTCTACCAGGTAACGCTCATGTTCAGATTGAAGATCAGCACCCCATTCATTGATCAGGTATTTAAACTGTTTCTTTTGATTTGGTTTTGATGAACGCAGAATAGCGATAGCTTCTGTATAGGTGAGTCGCTGGAAATCGTTGTTCAGACAAAAGTTTAACTTGTCAATTAATGAAAGCTCACTACGCTCATTCTGAGGTTTTGTTTTTTCATCTTCCAGTAAACGGTTATTTAAAAACTCAATTTCTTCTTTACAGTTTGCAAGCGCGTAAGTGATGACATATTTCATCATGTCTTCTGCCAGCTGCATGTTGTCTTCCAGATCTGCAAAAGCAATTTCCGGTTCAACCATCCAGAATTCTGCAAGGTGACGTGTTGTATTTGAATTTTCCGCTCTGAAAGTGGGGCCGAAAGTATAAATCTGTCCAAATGCCATTGCTGCAAGTTCGCCTTCCAGCTGACCAGAAACAGTCAGGTTGGTCGCGCGGCCAAAGAAATCTTCAGAGAAGTCAACCTTACCATCTTCAGTTCTCGGTGTTTTATCAAAGTCCAGCGTAGTTACTTTAAACATTTCACCTGCACCTTCAGCATCAGATGCTGTAATCACAGGCGTATGCATGTATACGAAACCTCTATCGTTATAAAATTGATGTATCGCAAAAGCTAAAGCATGTCTTACTTTAAAAACAGCATTAAATGTATTGGTGCGGAAACGCAGGTGCGCAATTTCTCTTAAAAATTCCAGACTGTGCTTTTTGGGTTGCAAAGGGAATTTATCCGGGTCACTGTCCCCAAGAATTTCTATCGTGCTGGCCTTAACATCAACACGCTGACCTTTACCCAGAGATTCAACGATAGTTCCTGTAACAGCAATAGCAGCACCCGTAGTAATTCTTTTTAATAGTTCTTCTGGAGTATTGGCGAAATCGACAACGATCTGGATATTTCCCATACAGGATCCATCATTGAGTGCAATAAACTGGTTGTTGCGGAAAGTTCTTACCCAACCCATTACAGTAACTTCTCTATTGAAATCGATAGTCTCTAGCAGACTTTTTATTTTTTCTCTTTTAATCATGATTTTCTTGTGGAGCGCCCAAAAATAAGAAATTTCATCAGTAAATATTGGTTTTTTTCCGTGCCTTCTCAGATTTAAAAGATAATCAAGCCGTGCTACCTTAATCATTTATGTCGAGAATAATAAGCTGAATAGCTTTTCTTTTTAAGTATTTAATCTCATTTGAGGCTTCATATTGGTTGAAATTTATATTTAAATAGATTTATTTTTCATATTTAACGACTTTTAGCTCATTTAATATCATTTTTTCTGTTATTATTAATCGTCTATCTTATTTTAAAGATTTTTTTGTTCGTTTTTTACTGTTTTTAATTGTTTTATTGTGTTTTAATGAGTCTTATTTGATAATTATACCATATTTTTGTGATGAAAATAAATAAAAACATACAATAAGTATTGTTTTTGCAAAAAAATATCCATATGTTTGTATTGCTCGTTTAATTTATATTTGGTTTTAAAAATCCTCCGGTCACAAGCTGGAGGATTTTTAATTTTACAGCCTTCCTGAAAAATATGAGGCATAAAAAAATGCCGGCTGTAAACAACCGGCATTCTGTAAGAAAGATAATAATCTTATTATTCTATTAAGCTAAAACTTCAGTAACTAAAGCAGCAGCATCAGCCAGCGCTATAGCAGAGAAAACTTTCAGACCTGAGTTATCAATCAGTTCTTTTGCTTCAGCAGCATTAGTACCTTGTAAACGGCAGATAATAGGAACAGGGATATCACCAATTTCTTTATATGCATCAATTACACCTTGTGCAACGCGGTCACAACGAACAATACCACCGAAGATATTGATCAGGATAGCTTTCACATTCGGGTCTTTTAAGATGATGTTAAAACCAGCTTTAACAGTTTGTGCGTTTGCAGTTCCACCAACGTCAAGGAAGTTTGCCGGTTCGCCACCTGCAATTTTAATAATATCCATTGTTGCCATTGCTAAACCAGCACCGTTAACCATGCAGCCAACGTTTCCGTCTAATTTAACATAGTTTAGGTTAGATTCACTTGCTTCAACATCAGTTGGATCTTCTTCCAGTTTATCACGCATCGCTGCATAATCAGGATGACGGTATAGTGCATTTTCATCTAAATCAACCTTAGCATCTACAGCGATGATTTTGTCATCAGAAGTTTTCAATACAGGGTTAATTTCAAACATTGCAGAGTCAGTATTGTCGTATGCTTTATAAAGTGCAGTAACAAATTTCACCATGTCTTTGAAAGCAGCACCGCTTAAACCTAAGTTAAAAGCTACTTTACGTGCCTGAAAAGCCTGAAGACCAACTTTAGGATCAACTTCTTCTTTGAAAATTAAGTGCGGAGTATGTTCAGCAACTTCTTCAATGTCCATACCACCTTCAGTAGAATACATAATGATATTTCTACCAGTTGAGCGGTTTAATAGAACGCTGACATAGAATTCTTTTGTTTCAGAAGCACCTGGGTAATACACATCCTGTGCAACAAGAATCTTATTTACTTTTTTACCTTCCGGACCGGTTTGAGGAGTTACCAGTTGCATACCCAATATATCTGTAGCTCTTTGTTTAACCTCGTCAAGGTTCTTGGCAAGTTTTACACCACCGCCTTTACCTCTACCACCAGCATGGATTTGCGCTTTAATCACTACCCAGTCAGAGTTGTAGTCTGCTTTCATTTTTTTAGCAGCTTCTACAGCCTGCTCAACAGTTTCGGCAACTATGCCTTCTTGTACGGCAACACCAAAACTTTTAAGTATTTCTTTACCTTGATATTCGTGTATATTCATTTGCTGAAAAAATTTGATCCAAATCTACAATTTCAGATTGGTTTTAAAAACTTATTCATCTATTAATTCCGCTACAGAAGGGCTTATAATTTGGCTTAACATAAAATTAATTCCAAATTTTGTAAGTTTGCTTCATGCTAAAAGCCACAGGTATAAAAAAAGCTTATGGGAATCTGCCCATCTTGAAAGGGGTAGATTTTGAAGTCGCAAAAGGAGAGATTGTCAGCATCATCGGTGCTTCAGGAGCAGGTAAAAGTACCCTGTTGCATATATTAGGAACGCTTGACAAGCCTGATGCTGGTTCTGTAGAATTAAACGGGACAAAAGTTGATCGGCTTTCTGGTGAGTTATTAAGTATCTTCAGGAACCAGAATATCGGTTTTGTGTTCCAGTTTCATCACTTATTGCCAGAGTTCAGTGCGATAGAAAATATCTGTATTCCGGCTTTTATCGCTAAAAAAAGTAAAAAAGAGGCAGAATTGCGGGCTTTGGAGTTAATGGATTTGCTGGGTTTAAAAGATCGCGCATTACATAAGCCAAACCAATTGTCAGGCGGTGAGCAACAGCGGATTGCAGTCGCCCGAGCCTTAATTAATAATCCGGCGATCATTCTAGCAGATGAGCCATCAGGGAATCTGGATTCCGAGAATGCAGAATCACTCCATCAGTTTTTTATCACGTTAAGGGATAATTTTAAGCAAACATTCGTGATTGTTACCCACAATAAAGATTTGGCAGAGATTAGCGATAGGGTAGTCACAATGAAAGACGGTTTAATAGTTTAGAATAATGAATATACTGATTACAGGGGCAACCCGTCCCCAGTCGTTTAAAACGCTGAAGGCTTTTGAAGGAGACCGCGTGGTCATGGCTGATTATGGCGATGTGCCCTCATTTCCATCCGCTAAGTATTCCTTTATCAGTCTTGGCGAAAGAAATGATGATATTTTGGCGCATAATTTATTAAATGCCTGTCTTGATAACGATATAGATCACCTCATGCCTCTTTATAATTTTGAGATCAAAGCAGTAGCCAAAGCGGCTGTTTTATTCAGCGAATTTAATATTGAGGTGCTGCTGCCTGATATAGCTGTACTTTCCAAATACAACAGAGTTTATAATCCTGTGACGGAACATTATGTTGTTTATATCAAAGGTAAAGTCTTGTATTCTTCGGAGCCATGGGCCCCTAAACAAGAAGATATATTGAGTGGTGCTTTTTACATCAGACAGGAGAATGAAGAGGTGATTACCAATCTATTAACAGTTTATTAATGAGCAGTAACGAATACATCAATACTCATGAAGCGTTCATCTTTGAGCTGGATGATGTTTTATATCCTGAAAAAGATTACCTGCTGCAGGTATATTATTTGTTTGCCCAGTTTATGGAGTATACAGAGCAGACAGATGGTGCACAAATGATCCATTTTATGCAGGACACCTACACAAGAGACGGTGAAGCTGGATTATTTGCGAAAACTGCCGTTCATTTTAACCTTCCTGAAAAGTACCAGTCCAATTATGATCTGTTGCATCAGAATGCTAGACTGCCCCTTAAATTATTGCTGTTTGGTTCTGTACTTTCTTTTATGCAGGAAATTATAGCAGCAGGGAAGCGACTGTTCCTGTTAACGAATGGAGATCCTGAGATGCAGCTGAACAAAATTAAACAACTGGAATGGAACGGTATAGAACAACATATCGCAGTTTATTTTACAGAAGAAATAGCTAAAGGTTCAACGCCCCAAGCCATAGAGGTGATTGTCAATTTCAATAGTCTTAATCCGGAGAAAGTCATATTTATTGGGAAACACGGTCAGGATGCAGCAAAAGCATTTAGCAAGGGTATTAATTTTTTGCCGATTGATAAACTATTACTACTTTAATTGCGTAATTACCAATACCATACACCTCACATCACATGAAGTCAACTGTTAAAAATATAGGCAAGCTCGCTGCGGCGCTGTGCCTGCTCGGTATTGTATCCAGCTCTTGTAAAAAGAGTAAGGCTGAAATTACGCCCGATGAATCCACTTCGAGAGCAGCGGCAACTCCTGAAGGTACGCGTGCGCAGCTTACTCAGGATTCTATTTTTCTATATGCTAAGGAAGTTTATCTCTGGAATACATCCCTGCCCGAATACGCAGCTTTCAATCCCAGAAAATATGCTGTTACGCCCACTGGTTTTGATCAGGAACTATTCGATCTTACACAATACAGCCCAAAAAATTCAGCTACAGGTAGTCCTTACGAATTTCCATTAAATGGAAGTACTATAGATGCAAAGTATTCCTATATAGATGATATTTCTACCCATAATGTGCTTGCCGCAGCAAATAATGAAAAAAGTAGCGTGGATCTTGAAGGTATTGGTGACGATCTGGGATTAAAAATAGGTGCTTATGGGCCAGCAAATACAGAGGCTTACACCATTTTGGTACAGGCAGTTTTTCAGGGCTCACCAGCTGCGCTGAAAAATTTAACCAGAGGATGTACTATATCTACTATCAATGGGCAGGCTTATGGCGCTAATTTTACCAATGAAATTAATGCTGTCAATAATGCGCTTAATGCTTCTTCGATAACACTTGGAGGTTTATTAAAAGATGGCGTGACTCCGTTTAATGTGACGCTGACAAAGACGACCTACAGAAGCAGTCCTATATATAATAGCCAGGTTTTAGCTGTTAGTGGTGTTAAGGTTGGATACCTGGCCTATGCGCGCTTTTCTAGTATGGACAATTCGAAAGCAGGATTTGATGCCGCCTTTGCAGCTTTTGCTGCCCAGGGTGTTACTAAATTGGTAATTGATCTGCGTTATAATGGGGGTGGTTATGTGAACACTGCTGAATATCTCATCAACCTGATCTTGTCTTCTTCTCAAAATGGGAAAGTGATGTTTAAGGAGCGATATAATACATTGATGCAAACCGGTATGGCTGCTATCATGAAAAACCAGCCGTTATTTAATAGTGATGGTACTTTCCAAAAATCTACTACAGGCCGTGTGCTTAATTATAGCGATCTGGCTAAGGACTATTTTAGTGAAGCTAAGCAAACTACCAACATCAGTAAGGCTGGCCCGTTAAATGGTGTGACAGATGTTGCTTTTATTGTAACCAGAAACACGGCTTCTGCAAGTGAACTGGTGATCAATAGTTTGAAGCCTTATGTTAACGTTAAAATTGCCGGAACAAAATCTTACGGTAAACCAGTCGGCTTTTTTCCTATAACCATAGACTACAAGATAGATGCTTCATCTAAGAAAGAAACGGGCTACGATGTATATTATTCCATGTTTCAGACTACAAATGCGACAGGTGCGGGAGACTATTTCGATGGATTTACCCCTGACCTGAGTGTTACCGGTGATGATGCATCGCATGATTTCGGAGATTTGAAAGAGAATAACCTGGCGAAAGCATTATCGCTCATTGTGCCCGCTGCACCGACTGCAACCGCCAGTACCATGTCGATTCAAGGTAAAAGAGTAAGTGCTACTTCCGTATCCGTTAAGAGTACGGTTGGTGGAAAAGAATTCAATGGGATGATTACAGACAAACCGAGATTGAAACAATAGCATTAAAACAAGCAAAAGGGGCTGTCTTTCAAATGAAAAACAGCCCCTTTTGCTTTTGTTTATTTTTTCATCTGGATTCTGTCTCGCGGCATCGCGAGTTCGAAGGTGAGGTTTTTATCTATATTATCAGTAATCTCCAGGATCGCATTTGCTGAATTGATAAAGAAGGTCTGATTGATGTTTTCAAATTTATCAGACTCCTTGTGATAGTCTTTATGGTCTTCTACACCAAAATAGATGAAAGGGATGTTCTTTGCGTTAAAGGCCGACTGATCGCTTTGATCTGTCCAGTCATCTATCCCCAGTTTAGGATTGTCATGACCAAAAATAATGTTTAAGTCGGTGTTTGTAGTGGTAATATACTTTTTCAGCTGTGGATTTCTGTAAGTACCAGTTGCATATAATTCTCCTTTATCATTATGACTGATCATATCCAGATTGATATTTAGTTTGATCCTTTTGATATCGATTGGTAAATGATCTACAAAATAAGCCGATCCTTTTCTTCCGAATTCTTCTGCATCAAACGCAGCAAAAATAAGGGTATAGTCAGGTTTATTTTTAGCGAAATGTGCGGCGATTTTAAGTATTCCTGCTACGCCGGAAGCATTGTCGTCTGCCCCGTTAAAGATCTGGCCGTTAATGATACCTAAATGATCATAATGGGCAGAGATCACAATTACTTTATCAGTTTGCCCCGGTATGTAGCCAATTACATTTTTTCCATTGATGTTGGGGTCATCTACTCCCGGAAAGGTAAATGCCTGCTGATAACTATTCAATAAAGGAAATGATTTCAGTCCTATTTCCCTGAATCTTTTGGTGATGTAATTCCTGGCTAATTCTGCTCCTTTTGTGCCTGTTTTTCTGCCTTCATATGTATCAGAAGACAATGTTTTTATATCTTTTAGTAATTGATCAGACTGAGATGGCAGATTTGATGTTTTTACCGCATTGCAGCCAAATGTTAACGCCAGGGGTAATAGCAGATATAATTTCATATCAGGTGTTTAGATTAGCAGGTGTGTTAATAGTATAGTCAGCCTAATATATTGCAAATAAATGACACTGCCTAGTGTTTGTATAAAAAATGATATCTCTCCTAAATGTTTATTGATTTCTTTAATTAACAGACCAGCCTATATACATATGCGCGACAGGCAAGGGTATCGTAGCGAATAGGAGATAGTACCGCAGCAGTAACATGCCGTTGCTAATTCACCCTTTCTTCAGTTTAATAGGAGAATAGGAAGAAAGGGTGAACAAATTATTAGTAGTAAGTTAACCTTACCACACCGGCCAGCTTTTTTGCCAGACGAATTACCTGTCTCGTATAACCATACTCATTGTCATACCAGGTGTAAATTACCACAGACTTATTGTCTCTTGCCATAATTGTTGCGGGGCCGTCTATAATAGATGCATGGCTATTTCCGATCAGGTCGGTACTCACCAGTTCATTTGAAATTGAAAACTCTATCTGTTCTGACAGGTCTCCGAATAGTGAAGCTTGTTTAAGCACCTCAGTTACCTCTTCCCTGGAACTTACTTTATTCAATGAAATGTTTAGAATTGCCAGAGAAACATTAGGTGTAGGAACGCGTACTGCATTTCCCGTAAGCCTGCCACCGAGGTGGGGAATAACTTTAGCAACAGCCTTATCAGCACCAGTTTCCGTAATCACCAGGTTTAAAGCTGCAGAACGGCCGCGGCGATACTTTTTATGATAATTGTCCAGAAGGTTCTGGTCGTTAGTATAGGAATGTATAGTCTCAATATGTCCTTTTTCAATACCAAAAGCCTCGTCTAGAACTTTTAGTACAGGCACAATGGCATTGGTAGTGCAGGAAGCATTTGAAAGTATATTTTCTATATTGAAATCTATACCTGTATCGTTTATGCCAGCTACCACATTGGGAATATCCCCTTTAGCAGGCGCTGTCAATAATACTTTAGAAATTCCTTTTGCAGAGAGATGCCTGCTTAATCCTTCTCTATCGCGGAATACTCCTGTATTATCAACTAATAATGCATTGTATATACCAAAAGCAGTATAATCCACTTCTTCAGGATGATTTGCAGTGATGAAATAAATGGTCTGACCGTTTATAATCAGCGCTTTATTTGTAAAATCTTCAATGATAATTCCATTAAAAGGACCATGAACCGAGTCTGTACGAAGCAGTTCTGCACGTTTAATCAGTTCCTCGTCGCTATACGTTCTGGTGACGATTGCCCGCAAGCGGAGTTGTTCGCCTTTACCTGCCTGAAGAATCAATTCGCGTGCAGCTAATCGGCCGATTCTTCCGAATCCATATAGCACTACATCATTAGGTGTAAGAGAGATTTTGTCCTTACCGATATGCTGACTGAGTTTGCTGACTACAAAATCGTGCATCGTCGCGTACTCATTATTTCCATCCAGCCATTCAGCAGAGAGTCTGCCGATATCAATTCTTGACGGTGCAAGATTACACTTCGCCATTTCTGTGGCAATTTCCAGCGTCAGATAAATATTGATGTCTTTACCGCTTACCTCTTTGGCATATTGGTGATGTGCAAGGATTTCGCTACTGCCGATATCAAACAGTGGTTTGCGGAATAGTACAAGTTCTACAGATCTGTCAAACCATAACTGGCCGACAACATTGAGCAACTCGACTGCTTTTTTCTCTTTTTCAATCCAGTTCTGAAATTCAGATTGGTACTTGTGAAGCATATTCGGATGTATTTGGTTAGAATGCCACAAAAGTAAAAAAGATCGGGTAAAACCCAATCTTTTTGTATTTGAATATTTAAGCTGAGAATTAGCCTAAGTAAGATTTTAATATTTTACTACGCGAAGTGTGGCGCAGACGTTGTAGTGCTTTATCCTTAATCTGACGTACACGTTCACGTGTAAGGTTGAACTTTTCGCCAATTTCCTCAAGTGAAAGCGGATGGTTAGTACTCAAACCGAAGAATAGAACGATAATTTCGCGTTCACGTTCAGTTAAAGTAGACAATGATCTTTTTATTTCTTCAGAAAGGGATTCGTTAATTAAGCTGCTATCAGTATTCGGCTCATGATTCTCCAATACATCCAGCAATGTGTTTTCTTCACCCTGTACGAATGGAGCATCCATAGATACGTGCCTGCCAGAATTACTTAGCGTGTCAGATATCTTATCAACCGTAGTTTCTAATATATCTGCCAATTCTTCAGGAGAAGGTTCGCGCTCAAATTCCTGCTCTAATTTAGAGAAAGCCTTACTGATTTTACTTAATGAACCAACCTGATTTAATGGAAGACGTACAATACGACTTTGTTCTGCAATAGCCTGTAAAATCGACTGACGTATCCACCATACAGCATAAGAGATAAATTTGAAACCTTTGGTCTCATCAAAGCGTTTTGCAGCTTTAATTAATCCAAGATTTCCCTCATTAATCAAATCACCTAAAGTTAATCCCTGATTCTGGTATTGTTTTGCTACTGAAACCACAAAACGTAAATTCGTTTTTGTTAAACGTTCCAGAGCAGCCTGATCACCTTCGCGTATTTTTCTTGCCAGTATTACTTCTTCTTCCGCGGTGATTAGATCTACTTTACCAATCTCGTGAAGATATTTGTCTAAAGATTGACTCTCGCGATTGGTTATGGATTGGGTGATTTTGAGTTGTCTCATTTATGTGCTTTGGTGCTCGTTATGTGTTAAGAGCGTGCAAAAGTAAGGATTAAAAGGCAATTTAAAATATAAATTCCTGAAAATGTTACGGTTTACACGCGTTATTTATACGTAAAATATCTAGCAAAAATTATTCCAAAGTACTTTTGACAGTATAAATGTTATCTATTGACAAAGGTGCATTATTTATTGTTTATCAATCATAATTACTTGTTTTATAATAATAAACCGTTTATGTTTGTATTATAATAATTGTTTTTGCATGACATTTATCATTAGCATGGAATGGAATTTAAAAAGTTATCAGGACACCTTTGTTTGATATATTGAACAGTAAATAACAGCTACAAATGTCGATTATTGTAAATTTAGATGTAATGCTTGCCCGGCGGAAAATGTCCTTAACTGAACTAAGTCAGCAAGTTGGTATCACACTATCTAATCTATCTGTGCTAAAAACAGGCAAGGCGAAAGCGATTCGTTTTGATACCCTTGCAGCTATTTGTCAGGCCTTGAACTGCCAGCCTGGTGAAATCCTCGAATACTCTGCTTAGAAATTCATCCTTATACCTAAACCGAGGTGAAAAATATCCCCGATTGGGGTGGATGTCCTGTTTTCATACCAGCTGATTAAATAAAGATCGTTTGTATTTGATTCTGCATACAAGCTGATTGACTTGATTTTGCTGGTCTTATCGCCCAATATCTTTAACTCTGAACTCAGGCCTATGTGCTCTCTGAGGGCGGGCGACCAGAAATAGTAGCCTTTTTCATAGCGTTTCTCATCGAAGTTAAGTCCAAACTGTTTTCCAAAAGTATAAGAGAAGAAAAATACGGGGTTAAGCGGATGGAATATCAGCTTATCTTTGATATGTATTGCAAAAGGTTTGTATTCAAATTTAACCGCAGCAATATGTAGCTGACCTCCCTTAACTTCGGGCACATAACCATAGTGGAAGCTCAAAGTTGTTTTCTCTTTCAGCATATTATAGCCGGCCCCTATACTCATGTAACCTATACTACCTGCATATTGAATTCCAACCTGATCAGGTGTCAGTGTTTTTAAAAGCTTGCTTTGTGAGAATGCCGATGCTGATAAAAATATGAATAGTATTAAAATATTAAAAGCCTTCTGCTTGTGCATGGAGTTGTCCGTTAGAAATATCAATTATTGTATAAGCTCTGTTAACTATGGCATTGGTAATGATAAAAGGTATGCCCGTATCATTCTTTCTGTAAATTACATCAGGGGAGTGCTGGTGCGAATGAATGGAGGCAAGCATCCCTGGTGTTGTATTGAACAGGTCTTCATAGGGTTGCTCAAGGTTTTTGTCAAAGTCTCCGTCAGTTGGGGGGACATGTGATAGAGCAACTATATTATTGATTCCATTTTCCATTTTCAGGTTATCCCTCAGCCAGGCAAGATCAGGGATAGTGCCGTCAAATCCATGTTCTCTGCTGTTGGAATCGTGACATACAAACTTTACTCCTCCATAGTTGAAAGTGAAGTTGGTTTGACCAAACATCCTTTTATACACATCATATCCATTTGCGAGCTGGTCATGGTTACCTATAACTGAAATAAAAGGGACCCTGAGTCCGGAATAGATTTTATAGATTCCCTGAAATTCGAGCAGCAGACCAAAATCGGAAATATCACCATTAAGGATGACAAAATCTATATCATTGCGGGAATTGATATGATCAACAAATAACTGTGCTTCGTTATATTTTCGTTGTGTATCACCGGATACAGCTATTCTTATTGCTGAACCCGCTACCTTTTCCGGTAGCGTACTGATCTCTTTAGCATTTACGTCAGTAGGAGAATCGGCGTTGAATTTTTGGTTGGGGCTGAATTCATTTACGTTACAGCTAGATAATAACACTGCAACCAGGCAGGCAAGGAAAGTACTTTTCATGGTATTTTTTATAACACCACAAAGATAAAAAAGTTCTAAAGGCTGACTTTTTTTATAAGTCAGTCAGATGTAATGTTTCCTTTAATTTTACTCCTTTTTCTGTCATTTCTACCGTACAGCAGTCGTTTACCGCATCATGCTCCAAATAAAGAATGTACTTTTTGGCAGCAGCTTCCTCCAGAAAAGCCTTTTTTTCTTTTAAAGTCTGCAATGGAAACATATCATATGCCATGACATAGGGTAAGGGGATGTGACCTGTAGAAGGTAGCAAATCTGCCGCATAAATGATCGTATTTCCCTTATATTGAATCTGAGGTAACATCATCGCATCCGTGTGGCCGAAAGCATAACGCACATTAAAACCAGGCATGAATTCTGCACCCTCTGTAGCGTCGACAAATTTTAGCTGACCACTTTCCTGGATAGGCAGGATATTATCTTTCAAAAACGAAGCTTTCTCCCTGGCATTTGGTTCTATTGCCCATTCCCAGTGTTTTTCATTGCTCCAGTATGCTGCATTTTTGAATGCGGGAACCAGTTTGTCGCCTTCCCTTATAATCGCTCCGCCACAATGATCAAAATGTAAGTGCGTCAAAAATACATCAGTGATGTCATTGCTGTTAAAGCCTTTTGCGGCAAGTGACTTTTCCAGTGTATCATCTCCATGCAGGTAATAGTGACTTAAAAACTTATCATCCTGTTTATCACCGATACCTGTATCAATAAGGATGAGTCTCTCGCCATCTTCAATTAGCAGACAACGCATTGCCCATGTACACATATTATTTGCATCTGCCGGATTACTTTTCTGCCAGATTGTTTTAGGCACTACGCCAAACATTGCGCCACCATCCAGTTTAAATAAGCCTGTTTCAATAGTATGTAAATTCATTTTTGAAGATTTTGATCTGCTGTAAAATTAAAAAACCTGCTGAGGAATCAGCAGGTTTACCATAAATAAGTTTTTGTTTACCTTACAAGTGGATTACTTCACCATATGCATCAGCAGTGGCTTCCATAATTGCTTCACTCATTGTAGGGTGGGGGTGAACCGCTTTCAGCATTTCATGACCCGTAGTTTCCAATTTACGTGCTACAACGATCTCAGCAATCATTTCTGTTACGTTTGCACCGATCATATGTGCGCCTAACAGTTCGCCATATTTAGCGTCATAGATCATTTTGATGAAACCATCCTTTGCACCTGCAGCACTGGCTTTACCAGAAGCTGAAAAAGGGAATTTACCGATTTTCAATTCATATCCGGCTGCTTTAGCCGCTTTTTCAGTATAACCTACAGAAGCGATTTCAGGCGTGCAGTAAGTACATCCGGGGATATTGTTATAATCTAAAGGTTCAGGGTTGTGACCTGCTATTTTCTCTACGCAGATAATGCCTTCCGCAGAAGCAACGTGTGCTAAAGCTTGTCCGCCTACGATATCACCGATAGCATAATAACCTTTAACATTGGTATTGTAGAATGGATCTACCACAACTTTACCTTTTTCAGTTTTGATGCCTGTTTCTTCCAGACCAATATTTTCAAGGTTAGCAACAACACCAGCGGCAGAAAGAACGATGTCACATTCTATCGTTTGCATACCTGATGCAGTTTTCACCTGAACTTTACAGCCGTTACCGGAAGTATCAACAGATTCTACACTTGAGGACGTCATTACTTCGATACCAACTTTTTTAAAGCTGCGCAATAATTGTTTTGAGATGTCTTCATCTTCTACTGGTACGATAGTATCCAGGAATTCTACCACAGTAACTTTGGTTCCCATGGTCGCATAGAAATAAGCAAATTCTACACCTATAGCTCCAGAACCAACGATAACCATTGATTTAGGTTGCTCAGGTAAAACCATTGCCTGTCTGTAACCAATTACTTTTTTACCATCTTGTTTTACACTTGGCAATTCTTTCGAACGGCCGCCTGTAGCTAATATGATACTGGTTGCAGTCAATTCTTTCTGAGAACCATCTGCACCTTTAATTTCGACTTTGTTTCCTGGTTTAGCTTTACCAGTACCCATAATCACGTCAATTTTGTTTTTCTTCATTAAAAACTGAACGCCCTTACTCATACCATCAGCTACACCACGACTGCGTTTAATGACAGCGGCGAAATCAGCTTCAGCCGGAGCGGTTTTGATACCGTATTCAGC
The DNA here is from genome assembly GCF_026239655.1 of Pedobacter sp. MR2016-24. Classification (GTDB taxonomy): domain Bacteria; phylum Bacteroidota; class Bacteroidia; order Sphingobacteriales; family Sphingobacteriaceae; genus Pedobacter. The sequence continues at coordinate 319,416 of NZ_JAPIVO010000004.1, forward strand.
TGCATGATTAATGTATTCAAATACCTGAGCACTTTTTAATAAAGCTTTAGTTGGTATACAACCCCAGTTAAGGCATATTCCGCCTAAAGATTCACGTTCTACAATTGCAGTTTTTAAACCTAATTGTGAAGCTCTGATTGCTGCAACGTATCCGCCTGGACCGCTACCTATTATAATCACATCGTAGTTCATATCTTTTTAAAGGAAAATTAACTTAGTAAAGCCCAAAATTAAAAAAAATGTTCGTTAAAACTGCGAATTAGATTTTTGTGCCATTCTTTTATTGAAATATGATTTAGCAATGTTAAAATCAATTAAAGCATTGAGTCGTCATTCTTTCTAATAATTATCTGGTGAACTGTGGGTTAACCTTATATTATTATTGTAAAATGTGGATAAATACTTGGGATTATTAACGATTTCTTAACATTGAAAGCTAAAACGTTGCAATATTAATATCTACTTTTGTGGCTAATTAACTATTACAGTCACTAAACGGCTATCGTTTACAACAAAACAACAAATTAATCAAAAAGCATGAAGAAAAGTCTACTATTTAAAATTGTAGTATTAGTTTTCGCGTTCATCGGATCATTTATCTCCGTAAATGCACAGATTACAACATCTACAATGACTGGTATGGTTACAGAATCTACCGGTTCACTTCCAGGAGCGAGCGTTAAAGCTATTCACGTACCTACAGGAACAAAATACACCGTAACAACAAATGCAGAAGGTCGTTTTACCATTCCAAACATGCGCTCTGGCGGTCCTTACAGTGTTGAAGTTACTTTTATTGGTTATCAGCCACAAAAAGTTGAGGGTATCTACATTAAACTTGGAGAATCTTATCAATTCAATGCTAAATTAAATGATGGTTCTAATCAGTTAGAAGAGATTGTTGTTGCTGGTAAACAAGATAAAACGTTTAACAGTAAACATATTGGTGCGGCAACTAACGTAAGCAAAGAACAATTGCAAAATTTGCCTTCATTATCACGTTCTCTACAAGACTTTACACGTTTAACTCCGCAAGCGAATGGTAACTCTTTTGGTGGTGTGAGTAACAAATTCAATAATATCTCTATTGATGGTGCTGTAAATAATGATGTATTTGGTTTGACTTCAAATGGTGCTCCGGGTGGTCAGGCTGCTACTCAACCTATTTCTTTGGATGCTATTTCTGAATTACAGATTGTTGTTGCTCCATTTGATGTTACTAACGGTAACTCAGTTGGTGGTGGTATAAATGCCGTAACCCGTTCAGGTTCAAATACTGTAGAAGGTTCAGCCTACTTCTTTGGAAGAAATCAGAATACTGTTGGAAAAAGTGTTGACGGTTTAAACACTAAAGCAAGTGATTTCTATAACACTACATATGGTGTGAGATTAGGTGCTCCAATTATTAAAGATAAATTATTTGTTTTTGTGAGTGCTGAGCTTGGAAGGATTAAAACGCCTACATTATTTAATGTTGGTGAAGGTAGTCCTCTTTCATTGGCGGATGCACAGACTATAGCAACGACTATTCAGTCACGTTATGGTTATGATGTAGGCGGTTATGGTGAGACCAGTCAACAAACAAACAGTGATAAGTTATTTGCGCGTATTGATTGGAATATAAACGATAAAAACCAGTTGACTATCCGCCATAACTACATCAATGCATTTGATGATAAATTAACAAGAACTGCAGCAAGATTTGATTTTGCTAATACGGGTTACCGTTTTACTGATAAACAGAACAATACTGTTTTAGAGTTAAGAAGTTCAATTTCTCCTACTTTATCTAATAATTTGATTATTGGTTATTCAAGAATCAGAGACAGAAGGAAATTTAATGGTGACTTGTTCCCGCAGATCAGAATTAATAGTATTGGTGGAAATCCGTCGAATACTGCCTATCTTGGATCTGAAGCCAGTTCAACCGCCAATGAGTTAGATCAGGATGTTTTTGAATTTACTGATAATTTCAAAATATTAGCTGGTAACCATACATTCACAGTAGGTACTCACAATGAATTCTTTAAATTCAGAAACTTGTTTTTAAATAACTTCGCAGGAAGTTACACTTATTCGAACTTAAATGATTTCGTAACTAATGCAAAGCCAAACGTTGCAACATCTACCTACTCAATTGTTCCCGGAGAAACAAGACCTTCTGCTGCTTTCAGTGCTGCACAACTTGGATTCTATTTCCAGGATGAGATCGAAGCTTTTAAAGGTTTTAAATTGGTTGCTGGGTTACGTGTTGATGTGCCTTTAATGTTTGATAACCCTCCTGCAAATCCATTAGTTCCTGAGTCTTTCCCAGGTTATACAACTGATCAGGCTCCTTCAGGTCAAATCATGGTATCTCCTCGTTTGAGCTTTAACTGGGATTTAACGGGAACAAGATCTATACAAGCAAGGGGTGGTATAGCCTTATTAACTAGTCGTGCTCCATTTGTGTGGTTGTCTAACCAATACACAAATAATGGTATGGTAAGTGCTCAGGTTAATGCTACTAATAATACTGGTACTTTCATTGCTGATCCTTCCAATCAACAAGCTGCGGGTGGAACGGTAACAAGAACTTACGAGCTTAACCTTGTAAATAATAACCTGAAATTACCGCAGACTTTGAAAAGCAATCTTGCTTTTGACTTCAAATTGCCAGGCGGTATCTTAGCTACAGCTGAAGGTATCTACTCTAAAACAGTAAACAATATTGTTTACCGTAACATTAACCTAAAACCATCTACTGCTACTATTCCTGCTGGTTTAAGTGGAGGTGCTGACAACAGACCACTATATGCATATCCAACAAATAAGGTGAATTCTACTTTCACAAACGTTCTGCTATTAGATAATACTAATCGTGGTAGAGCTTATACTTTATCTGGGCAGTTGTCGAAAACATTTGATTTCGGGCTGAGTGTATTTGGTGCTTATACCTATGGAAAATCTGATGATGTCAACTCAGGAGCAAGTAGTACAGCATTATCAAACTTCCAGTTTGTTCAGATTGTAGACAATCCAAATGATCCTGCTTTGGCTTACTCAAACTTTGATGTTCGCCATAGAGTGATTGGTAGTTTAAATTATGTAGTTAGATATGGCAAACAGAAAGCTTCTGCTACAACTTTCTCTCTGTTCTATGTAGGTAAATCAGGATCTCCATATACTTACTTATATAATGGTGACTTAAATCAAGATGGTGCAAACCAGAATGATTTATTATTTGTGCCTCGTAGTCTAAATGATATCAGATTGGCAGTAATACCTGCTGTTGCGCCAAGCGCATCTAATCCGGCCGGTTCTCCTGCGGTATCTATTGCTGATCAATGGACAGCTTTAGATAATTATATCAACAGCGATCCTTACCTGAGCAAAATGCGTGGTCAGTATACCGAGCGTAATGGTGCAAGAATGCCATGGGAACATCAGTTTGATGTAAGAATTATGCAAGATTTAGGAACAGTTTTCAAAGGTTCCAAAAACGCACTTCAATTATCTGTAGATGTTATCAACGTTGGTAACTTACTCAACAAATCATGGGGTAAAACTTATTTTGTAGGTAATAACGCTTCAACACTTGTTACTTACAACCATGCTAATAATGGTGCCGGTACTTATAACTTCAAAGCTCCGACTGAAGGAACTGCTTATAGTTTCAATACATTTTCTTCAAGATGGCAAGCACAAATTGGTGTTAGATACTTATTCAACTAAGTTATAATAACCAATTTTTAAAAAGGTCCTGCGGAAATTCGCAGGACCTTTTTTTTGCTTAATCCATAACAGAAATGTGACACGCATCACCTTTTTGTCATATTGACTTAAACACTATTTTCGTCAGTTTATTTTCTGTTTATTTGTACCGAATGAACGTTCAATTAGAAGATACATGCGGAAAAAGAGAGGCTGTTTTAAACAGTACGCTCTCCCTATTGCGTAAGCATGGTTTCCATGGTACGCCAATGAGCCAGATTGCAAAACATGCAAGCGTGGCAGCTGGTACAATTTATCACTATTTTGAATCCAAGGATGCGCTGATCTTAGAACTGTACGTTCACGTTAAGAACAAGCTGGCGCTGGCAGTAATGGCAGGAGATGATGAGCATCAAACTTACAAGGAGCGGTTCTTCAACTGCATGCTGAATCAGTACAATTTTTATATTGAAAATGAAGATTCTCTCGTTTTTCTGGAACAATATGTGAATTCACCTTATGCTAACCAGCACCCCGAAATTGATAGCCAACTGTTTGTAGATAAAGTGATTAGTTTTTTTAAATATGGCATAGAAAATGCTTATTTCAAAAATATTGATTCCCGCTTATTGGCGCCTACAATAAAAGGCACATTAGTGGCTGCAGCTTACTTTCAATTGTCACAGCATATGGTCTTTTCAAAAGATGATATCATAGAAGTGATTAATGTGATCTGGGATGGTATAAAGAAACAATAATAAATATGCAAACTCAATACCCTTAATATATATATGAAAATTTCCAATTTAGTTTTAACGATGCTCTCCTGTGTATCGGTCCTTCTGCCAGGATCTTTATATGCACAGACTACAGTAAGGGAGCAGCTCACGCTAAGCAATGCTACTTTACAGGAATGCATTGATTATGCTTTGAGTAACAAACCGGGCGTACGACAATCAGTTATTGATGAAGAAATCGGCGAAAGAGATATTAAATCGGCCCTGTCAGGCTGGTTACCTCAGATCAACGGTAATGGTACCTTCAATCATAATTTCAAGCAGCAGACGCAGGTGCTCACAACAAATGGTGTAAGCTCTTTCCTTACATTTGGTGCCAAGAATACTTCAGCGTTTGTTTTGCAGGCTGACCAGCAGTTTTTAAATGCAGGTTTGATACAGGCATCTAAAACGGCAAAATACTTCAGACAGCAGTATAAGCAGAACACGGAGAATGTTAAAATCAACACTGTTGTTGATGTAAGCAAGGCTTTCTATGACATCTTAACCAGCAAAGAGCAACTGAACATCATTGCTGAAAATATAACGCGACTTGAAAAACAGTTCAAAGATGCAAATGCACAGTATGAGGCTGGTTTGGTTGATAAAACAGATTTTCAAAGGGCACAAATCAGCCTGAGCAATTCAAAAGCAGATTTGAAGAGAACTACTGAACTGTTAAAATACAAATATGCTTACTTAAGGGAACTGATCGGTTATACTGCCAATAAAGAGTTTGGATTGTCTTATAACAAAGATGATATGGAGAATGAAGTATCAGTTGACACGAACCAGATGGTAGCCTATCAGGATCGTGTTGAATACCGTTTACTGGAAACTCAAAGACAGTTGCAACGTATCAATACCAGTTATAATAAATGGTCTTATGTGCCAAGTCTTTCTGGCTTCTATAATTATGGCTTCAATTACCAGAATCAGGAATTGGGCTCTTTGTATGACCGGAACTTTCCGAGTTCGGTCATCGGACTAAAACTTACGGTCCCTATTTTTCTTGGTGGAAAACGTACTCAGGAAATCAAAAAAGCACAACTGCAGGAACGAAGAGTTGAATTAGATATTGAAAATACCAAAAATCAGATCAATACGCAATACGAGCAGGCAATGGCTACTTATAAAGCTAATCTGAACGATTTAAATACTTCAAAGGCCAATGTTGAAATTTCAAAACAAGTATATAATACGATCAAACTTCAATATGATGAAGGTATCAAAACATATCTTGATCTGACTACAGCAGAAACTGACCTTCGTACCACCCAAATTAATTATCTCAATTCCCTTTACAGTTTGCTGTCATCAAAATTAGACGTTAAACAAGCATTAGGAACAATCACAGTAAACCCATAACCCGCCATGAACATTAATTATATAAAATTCGGAATCGCTATTATCAGCGCTACAACTTTAGCTTCCTGCGGAGGACAACAGGCACCTCAGCAAGGTCCCCCTCCAGCTACTCCTGTAACTACTTATACGGTGGCAGACCAGCCAGTAACAACGGTAGATTCTTATCCCGGTGTTGTAGTTGCATTAAATGAAGTTGAATTACGTGCTCAGGTTGGCGGATATGTAACTGCTATTTATGTTAAAGATGGTCAGTCTGTAACTAAAGGCCAGAAATTATATGAAATTGACCGTACAAAATATCAGGCTGCTTATAATGCAGCGAAAGCTGATGTGAATGTAGCTAAAGCTAATCGGGATAAGACTAAAAAAGATGCAGATCGTTATACTAAATTAGCTGAACAGGACGCTGTGGCTAAACAACGTGTTGATTATGCTTTAACAGATTTGGCAAATGCGGAATCTCAGGTGGCTGCAGCACAAGCTTCACTTGCTTCTGCCGCTAATGATTTACAGCGTGCTACAGTAGTTTCTCCGTTAACTGGAACGATTGGTATTTCTCAGATCAGATTAGGTGCATTCGCATCTCCGGGAACTACGGTTTTGAACACGGTTTCTACAAACAATCCGATTGCCGTAGATATTCCTGTTAGCCAGGCTGATATTCAACGTTTTGTTAGATTACAAAATGATCCTTCAGCTGTTAAGGATTCTTTGTTCAGCATTCAATTGCAGGACAATAGTATTTACAGACGTCAGGGGCGCATTGTAGCAATTGACCGTGCTGTTGATCCGCAAACAGGTACGATTAAAATAAGAATCAGTTACCCGAATGAAGGTGGTAAACTCATTTCAGGAATGAATGTAAACCTGAAAGTGTTGAATAAAGAGATCGGCAATCAACTGGTTATTCCTTATAAAGCAGTTACTGAACAGCTGGGTGAATTCAACGTATTTGTTGTTGGCGATAGCAGTAAAGCTGTACCAAGAGTAATCAAAGTAGGTAAACAGGTTGATCAGAATATTGTAGTAACAACAGGCTTGAAAAAAGGTGAAGTTATTGTGGTTGAAGGTGTACAGAACGTAAGACCGGGTGCAGTTGTACAGGCAGGATCTGTAGAAGCAGCAAACGGACAGCAGCCAGCAGCGGCAGCAGCAAAGAAATAGTTATTATAAGAAATTCAAACATATGATTTCAGACGTATTTATAAAACGACCAGTCACGGCGATCGTTATTTCCATATTAATCGTACTGATTGGGGCAATTGTGATTACCACGCTGCCTATCAGTCAGTACCCAAGTATTGCACCGCCTACAGTTACCGTTACGGGAACGTATACTGGTGCTGATGCGCAAACTGTAGAACAAACGGTAACCACACAGGTGGAAAGTCAGATCAACGGTACACCTGGGATGAAGTATTTACAATCCAACAGTACTTCTGATGGACGTTCGGCCATTACGGTTACTTTTGATGTAGGTACCAATATTGATATTGCTGCGCTTGATGTGCAGAACAGGGTAGGTATTGCCGAGCCTGGATTGCCGGAGGCAGTAAGGCGTTTAGGTATCACCACTAAAAAAGCAAATAATGATATCTTAATGGTAATTGGTTTGTATTCTCCAAATGGAACATACGACCAGAAATTTATTTCCAACTATATCAATTTATATGTTAAGGATGCCTTATTAAGGATTAAAGGGGTAGGGGATGTTCAGGCATTTGGTCAGCCCTTCAGTATGCGGATCTGGTTGGATGCAGGTAAACTGGCAAGATTGGGTTTAACACCAGCTGATGTATCCACAGCAATTACAGAACAGAATTCACGTATTCCGGGTGGTAGTGTTGGTGGTCCCCCACAACAGAGCTCTCAGACATTTGAGTTCTCTGTAGTAATGGATGGTGATTTAAACACTGAAGAGCAGTTTAGAAACATTGTGATCAAAACTGGTGAAACTGGTGCTCCTGTATATTTAAAGGATGTTGCAAGGGTAGCTTTAGGTGAATTCTCTTATGCTACAACATCTAAAGTAAATGGTAAAGTTGCATCATTGATGGCAATTAACCAGACTCCGGGTGGTAATGCGGTAGAAACTGCAGCAGGTATTGATGCGGCTATGGCTGATTTGAAAAAATCATTTCCTAAAGATCTTGATTTTAAAGTAGGTTATGAAACAGTTTCCATTGTAAAAGTATCAATCAACGAGGTAATTCATACCTTGGTTGAAGCATTGATCCTGGTAACAATTGTGGTGTTCTTCTTCCTTCAAAGCTGGAGGGCAACATTAATTCCGGTACTGGCTATTCCTGTATCTATTATCGGTACGTTTATTTTCTTCACATTACTAGGCTTCTCCATCAACGTACTAACGATGTTTGGTTTTGTACTGGCCATTGGTATTGTGGTGGATGATGCGATTGTGGTGGTAGAGGCCGTCCAGCATTATATGGACCATGAAGGGCTATCAGCTCCTGATGCAACACGCAAAGCAATGAAAGATATTACTGCTCCGGTTATCGCGATTGCGTTAATCTTAGCGGCAGTGTTTATTCCGGTAGGATTTATACCAGGTATGGTGGGCCAGCTGTATCAGCAGTTTGCAATTACCATTGCTGTTTCTGTATTGATCTCTGCATTTATTGCATTATCACTTACACCGGCATTGTGTTCGTTGCTGTTAACACCAATGAATCTGAGCAAAGATTCAAAAGGATTGAACAAGTTCTTCTTTAAATTTAATACCTGGTTTGCCAGGGTTACTGAAAAGTATTCCAACGGCGTAAGATGGGCTTTGAAAAAGGCACCACTGGTGATGATCATTCTTGCATGTATCTATGTGGGTACAGTGGGGCTGTTCATTAAAAAACCTTCAGGATTTATTCCGAATGAGGATGCTGGTATCTTTATTATGGGTGCTACCTTACCGGAAGGTGCTTCGGCTGCACGTACGGATGCATTTATCAAAAGGATTACAGAAACTATTCAGAAACAAAATCCGGAAATCTTAAATATCACCTCGATTGGTGGTATCAATATCCTGAACAGATCATTTAAATCTAATGCGGCAACATTCTTTGTGCAGCTGAAAAATTGGGATGACCGTGAGGCGGATGTAGCTACTGTTCTGGCTAAGGTATCAGGAACGTTTGCTGGCGATAAAGACGGAAGTGTACTTGCAGTAACGCCGCCACCAATCCCGGGACTGGGTATCAGTGGTGGATTCTCCATGCAGATTCAGGAGAAACAAACTGGTGATATCAAAAAATTTGAAGGTGTAGTGGGTAAATTCCTTGCCGCAGCAAATCAACGTCCGGAGATAGGCATGGCTTATACTTTGTTTAATGCGAGAACCCCAAATTATCAGCTTCATGTAGACCGCGACCAGGTGAAAAAGATGGGTGTATCTATTGGCGCTGTTTACAGCACAATTTCTGCCTATCTTGGAAGTAGCTATGTGAACGATTTTACCAAATACGGTAGAAGTTTCCGCGTGGTTACCCAGGCAGATACCAATTTCCGTAGCAGTATTGACAATCTGAACCAGATTTATGTAAAGAATAACGCAGGTACACCAGTGCCGTTAAGTGCATTTGTGTCTTATAAAATGACGGAGAATGCGTCAATCATCAACCACTATAATCTATTCAGGTCTATCGAGATCGGTGGATCTGCAAAACCGGGTAAAAGTTCCGGGGATGCATTGCAGGCGCTGCGTGAAGTAGCTGCGCAAACACTTCCGCCAGGTTATACTTATAATTTCTCCGGATTAAGTTTAGAGGAAACTGAAGCAGGTAACAGTACCACACTTATCTTCGGTCTGATCATTGTTTTTGTATTCCTGCTGCTTGCAGCTTTATACGAAAGCTGGTCTGTACCTTTCTCCATTCTACTGGCTGTACCACTTGGATTATTTGGTGCGATTTTAGCGCTGATCTTCCTGCCAAAACTGGATAATAATATTTATGCCCAGGTTGGTTTGATTACACTGATCGGACTCTCTGCCAAAAATGCGATTCTGATTGTAGAGTTTGCGAAAGAACGGGTAGACTGGGGTATGGGATTGATTCCTTCCACTATTGAGGCGGTGAAATTGAGGTTAAGACCCATTATCATGACATCCTTAGCGTTTATTCTGGGTGTAATTCCATTGATCATTTCACATGGTGCGGGTGCAGTTTCAAGGATGACGATTGGATGGACGGTAGCTGCGGGTATGCTCTCTGCTACCATTCTCGCCTTGTTTATTGTTCCGGTATTGTATGTACTGATTACTAAACTTGCTTATGGTAGTAAAAAATTAGCTGAACTGGAAGCTAACTATAAGCCGGAAGAGCATGCGGATACATTACATGCTGATTAGTAGATAGCGGATAATAGACTTTTTATATCATAAGAAGAGCCTGAATCATGAGGAATGATCAGGCTCTTTTTTGTTTTTACAGTTCCTTACGTCAGGTAACAATTTTGGTTCTCTTCACTCCTTTCGGGAGTAAAATGGGGTTTTTAGCCATCTTTTTGGTATATTTGCATTGTTATTAATTTAAACCTCGCTGTTCTACGCCATCGTTGCGTTCATTCTTTAATAGAAAACAGCACAATATCTGTTTAAATACCTAGGGGATTCGCTCCCTGATTTTTCCAACTACTAATGTTTTTATTTAAAGCATTTTATCTCATGCGACAATGGAGTCAGCATGTGAAAATTTTATTATGGTAAAAAAGCTACAGCTATTAAGCTGTTTAGTGCTATTTATTGTTTTTCCGCTAATCCTGGTGGCACAAGACTCAACATCAGCAAAGGAGGATACTATTCCTATACGAATAGCTCCTGATAATCCCACATTGAAAATAGGCGGTGCGCTGCGGTTTAACTATAACCTTTCCACCTGGAAAAAAGAACAAGTAACAAGAGGGGGCGATTTTGGCCTCGATATGTTCAGAATCAATGCAGATGCCTCCAATAAAAAACTCGATTTTCATGCAGAATATCGTTTCTACGCCAAATCTTCTGGCGGGAGTTTCCTGAAAGACGGATATATAACTTACAATTTTAACGACAGTACTTATCTGCAGGCAGGACTTATTCAAAATCCTTTTGGCAATACAACCTATAATTCTCATAACTGGTTCTTTAATCTGCCTTATTATTTGGGTTTTGAGGATAAGTTTTCGATGGGCTTCAAATTACATCAGCAACGCCAAAAATGGAGTTATGATCTGGCTTTTTTCAAGAATGCGATGGAACTCGACTTCGGTGGTAAAACTGCAATTGATCCTTCAAGGTACTCTTATGACGTTGCGGGCAGGAACAAAGAGGTGAACCAGGTTAATATCAAAACAGAGTACCAGCTTTCTGATGATAAAAAAATAGGTGTTTCAGGAATGCGGGGAGGAGTATATAATATTCCGACAGGCAGAATGGGCGCCCGATGGGCGGCAGCAATACATACAGATCTGAATTTTGGAAAGCTGAATGTTAAGCTTCAATCGATGTATTATCAATATAACCTGGCAGATTCTTCTCAATATAAAGGGGTAGTAGAATTAGGTGCTTATGGTGCAACTTATGAAGTTGCCCAACGTGCTTATCTACATACTGCATCATTTGCGTATACGCAGCCTGTAAAATTAGGACCAATAAGTTCACTTACTTTCTATGAGAATTTTTCCTATATGGATAAACCTCAGCAATGTTATACGGATACGCAAATGAACGTAGCGGGATGTATGGTCAGCGCCGGCAATCTGGTATCTTATATTGACTGGGCGGCTGGTAACAATCAGCCATGGCTGGGACCTGAATGGCAAAATGGTCTGTCTTCCGGTAACCCAGATTCCCATTGGCATAGTCGCTTTAACATCAACTTCGGCTATTATTTTTAAACACAACACACAAATGAATATGTCTAAACTTAAAATAGAAGACCTTACTCTGATCTTTGGTAAAGAAAAAGAGGAGGCGCTGTCCCTGTTAAAGAAGGGGAAAAGTAAAGCAGAAATACTGAAAGAAACAGGTTGTACGGTAGCTGTTAAAAATGCTTCTTTTAACATTGAAAAAGGTGAATTTTTCGTAATAATGGGCTTATCTGGTAGTGGAAAATCTAGTTTGCTAAGATGCCTGAACAGACTAATTGAACCTACTTCTGGAAATGTAATCTTGAATGACGTAAATATTACGATTTTGGGGGATGATGAACTGCAGCAGGTGAGGCGGAAGGAGATGGCAATGGTATTCCAGAACTTTGGACTACTACCACATAGATCAGTGCTGGAAAACGTAGCATTTGGGCTGGAACTGCAAAATGTTCCGCTTGAAGACAGGGAACAAAAATCCAGGGAAGTAATTGAGCTGGTCAGTCTTCAGGGATATGAGAATCAACATACAGCATCTCTTTCGGGTGGAATGCAGCAAAGGGTAGGACTAGCAAGGGCATTGGCGAATGATCCGGAGATCTTACTGATGGATGAAGCCTTTTCCGCATTGGATCCGCTGATCCGTACACAGATGCAGGATGAATTGATTGACCTGCAGAAAACCATGCAGAAAACTATTGTTTTTATTACGCATGATCTGGATGAGGCGATTCGCCTGGGTGACCGTATTGCGATTATGAAAGATGGTGAAGTGATACAGGTTGGTACGCCGGAAGATATTCTGACTAATCCTGCTACAGATTATGTTTCATCTTTTGTAGAAAAAGTCGACCGTAAATCTATCATTACAGCGGCGAGTCTGATGTTTGATAAACCGACAGTAGCCATCTTTAAAAAAGATGGTGTGGAGGGGAGTTTACGTAAAATGCGGACTTCAGGTCTTGTCTCTCTGCCAGCAGTTTCTGTGGATAAGCATTTTCTGGGATTTGTTTATTTGAAAGATATTCTTGAAATCAAAGCGCAGGGACATCAGACTATTGAAAAGGCAATCATTACAGATGTGCCGGTAGCTTATCCTGAAACCACAGTAGAACAGATGTTGCCTTTTATTGCAGAAAATGGCAGGGCCGTGCCTGTGGTAGATAGAACGACCAATAAATTACTGGGGATCGTAGCACAAACTTCACTATTAATTGAGACAACTGGTGCGTCATGGGAAAATGTGACAGGAAACACGATTGATAACCTTCAAAAAGAAATAATATAATGATACATATAGGACCTTATATAGAACAATTTATAAACTGGCTAACGCAAAATTTCGGAACGTTTTTTAACATCGTAAAAATTGTAGTGGAAAGCGTGGTTAACTCCGTGGAGTGGGTATTATTATTCCCTCCATTTTATGTAATAATTGCACTGATTGCTTTCCTTGCGTGGAAAAGAACAGGATGGGGAGTTACGCTGCTCACCTTGTTTGGTATGACACTGATCTGGGGTATGGGCTATTGGGATCAAACCATGGCTACCCTGGCTTTAATTCTTTCAGCAGCTTTTATCGCGCTTCTTATGGGAGTTCCATTGGGCATCTGGGCAGCCAAAAAACCGTTGGCTGGTAAAATAATGCGACCGATACTGGATCTGATGCAAACTATGCCGGCTTTTGTTTATCTGATACCTGCGGTATTGTTTTTCGGACTGGGAAAGGTACCGGGCGCTTTTGCTACGGTAATATTTGCGATGCCTCCAGCAGTCCGTTTAACAACGCTTGGAATTAGTCAGGTGCCAAAATCTATCGTAGAAGCTACCCGCTCATTTGGTGCGACGCCGAAACAACTGCTTTTTAAAGTTGAGCTGCCCCTGGCTTTGCCAACTATCCTGGCTGGTGTAAATCAAACGATTATGATGGCACTTTCTATGGTCGTTATCTCTGCAATGATTGCAGCCGGTGGACTTGGTGAAGTGGTGCTTAAAGGAATAACACAATTGAAAATAGGTGTTGGTTTTGAAGGCGGGATTGCGGTTGTTATACTGGCAATTATTCTGGATCGTATCACACAGTCTTTTGGTACAGTTAAAAAAATCAATGCTTAATAAATTACAAAATTAAAATCGAATCAAATGAAAAAAATAATCAGTAACCTGTTTATAGCAGTAACAGTATTAATGATCAGTTCATGTGGCAATACAACAAGTCAGAAAAAGGTAACCATTGCTTATGTAAACTGGGCTGAAGGTGTAGCAATGACTCAGTTGTCGAAAGTACTACTGGAAAAAGAGGGGTATACCGTTGAACTGAAAAACGCAGATGTGGCACCTGTTTTCGCAGCTGTGGCCGGGGGTGATGCGGATGTCTTTCTGGATACCTGGATGCCGGTGACACATAAGGAATATATGGAGAAATTTGGTGATAGACTGGAGGTACTGGGAACTAATTTTCAAAATGCCCGTATTGGATTTGTGGTTCCTGAATATGTCAATATCAACAGTATTGAAGAACTAAATGCCAATGCAGCACTTTTTGGGGCTAAGATTGTTGGGATTGATGCGGGAGCAGGTGTGATGAACAAAGCTGAAAACGCGATCAAGGATTATGGTTTAAAGCTCGAATTGCAGTCAGCCAGTGAAGCAGCAATGCTGGCCGTATTGAAGAAAAGCGTAGATGCAAAACAACCTGTGGTAGTGACCGGCTGGGCACCTCATTATATGTTCAGCAATTACAAACTGAAATTTCTGAAGGATCCTAAAAAGGTTTTTGGTGATGTGGAAAATATACAGACTGTCGCCAACAAGAAATTTGTTGCTGCACACCATGAAGTGGCTGAGTTCTTCAAAAACTTCCAGTTGGATGATATACAGTTGGGATCTCTAATGGCTGAATTGGAAGGTGCAGCTAACGAGAAGATGGGAGTGATCAAATGGATTGATGATCATCCGGAGCTTGCAACAAGATTAAGCTCATTTCTAAAAACTGCGGCAAAATAACAATAAGCAGCACAAAAAGGGCGTATCATTTAAAATTATGATACGCCCTTCATTGTATAATATTATTTTACAGTTACTTATTCGTAATTGAAGCTTCCTTTTTCGCTATTGATGGTTACCTGTTTTTTAGCTGAGTTTTTCACCCTGCCAATAATCTTAGCATCGATATTGAAGCTTTTAGAAATAGCAATGATATCTGCTGCAATTTCTTCGGATACATACAGTTCCATTCTATGACCCATATTAAATACCTTGTACATCTCTTTCCACTCAGTGCCGGATTGCTCCTGTATCAGTTCAAACAATGGTGGAACAGGGAACAGGTTATCTTTTATAACATGAATGTTATCGTTGATAAAGTGAAGTACTTTGGTTTGAGCACCACCGCTGCAATGTACCAGTCCGTGAATCTGATTGCGGTGTTTCTCTAACACTTTTTTAATCACAGGTGCATAGGTACGGGTAGGGGAAAGTACCAGTTTTCCAATTGTGATTTCCGTTTGTTCGTCTATTTTTATTGTATCTGTCAGTTTTTTACCACCTGAAAATACAAGATCAAAAGGTACGGCAGGATCAAAACTTTCAGGATACTTATCGGCTACTGATTTATCAAAAACATCATGACGGGCGGATGTTAATCCATTAGAGCCCATACCTCCGTTATACTCTGTCTCATAAGTAGCCTGACCTGAAGAAGAAAGGCCAACAATCACGTCACCAGCCTCGATAGTGTGGTTGCTGATCACTTCATCACGTTTCATGCGACAGGTAACGGTAGAATCTACGATTATCGTGCGTACAAGATCACCCACGTCAGCTGTCTCTCCGCCGGTTGAATAAATAGAAATTCCCATCTCACGTAATTCAGCAAGAATTTCCTCTGTACCATTGATAATGGCTGCAATAACCTCTCCGGTAATCAGATTTTTGTTTCTGCCTATGGTTGACGATAACAGGATATGGTCTGTAGCACCTACACAGATCAGATCGTCCAGGTTCATGATAATGGCATCCTGTGCAATACCTTTCCAAACACTTAGGTCGCCCGTCTCTTTCCAGTAAACATAAGCTAAAGACGATTTTGTACCTGCACCATCTGCATGCATAATATTGCAGAACTCTTCATCATTTCCTAATATATCAGGAATGATTTTGCAAAATGCCTGTGGGAAAATGCCTTTATCTATATTCTTGATGGCTTGGTGCACATCTTCTTTCGAGGCAGAAACGCCGCGCTGGTTGTACCTGTTATCACTCATATTGCTGCAAAGATAAAAAAAAACCTCTGCCTTTTAGGGCAGAGGTTATATCAATTATCAGATGATTTCTTATTTTAAAAATAGTAATTCTCTGAATTTTGGTAAAGGCCAAACGTTGTCGTCAACAATCTGCTCCAATTTATCAGCATGGTAACGGATAGTTTCAAACTGAGATTTAACTTTCTCATCGTAAGAGATCGCTTTTTCTCTGTGATCTTCAACACCGTTAGCAACTTTTCGCTCTTCCAGCATGGAGTCTACACTAGCTTTCATCACACCTAAATGCTCAGAAATTTTGTTTACAATTGCTAATGGAGTAGCCATTACTTCTTTAGATAAACCAACTTCTTTCAGGCTTTTCAGGTTATCCAATAATGTATTCTGGTAGTCGATAACTGCCGGTATAATCATTGTATTTGCTACTTCACCGATTACTCTTGCTTCGATCTGTAGTTTTTTGTAATAACTTTCTAATAAGATCTCATGGCGGGCATGAAGCTCACGTTTAGAGAAGATGTTATTTTTCTCAAATAAATCCAGAGATTTATCTGAAACATAAGCATCAATAGCTACCGGTGTAGTTTTGATGTTTGCAAGGCCACGTTTAGTAGCTTCATCTTCCCACTCCTGGCTATAACCGTTACCTTCAAAACGGATGTCTTTTGACTCTTTAATGTATTTTTTGATGATCGTTAAAAGAGCGATATCTTTTTTCTCTCCTTTTTTGATCAGCTTATCAACTTCAGCTTTGAATTTGATCAATTGATCTGCCATGATTGTATTCAATACAGTCATTGGTGCAGATGAATTTGCAGAAGAACCAACTGCACGCAATTCAAATTTGTTACCTGTAAAGGCAAAAGGTGAAGTACGGTTACGGTCAGTATTATCTAATAAGATTTGCGGGATTTTAGGGATACCTAACCACAATGCATTATCTTCTTTGATTTTTTTGCTGATTCTTGAGTGCTCGATTTCGTCAAGTACTTCGTTTAACTGCTCACCTAAGAAGATAGAGATGATTGCCGGCGGAGCTTCATTGGCACCCAGACGGTGATCGTTGCTTACTGAAGCAATACTCGCTCTTAATAAATCTGCATGCTCGTGTACAGCTTTAATCGTATTTACGAAGAAAGCAAGGAACATCAGGTTGTTTTTAGGAGTTTTTCCCGGAGCTAATAAGTTTTTGCCTGTGTTGGTAATCAGTGACCAGTTATTGTGTTTACCAGATCCATTGATACCAGCGTATGGTTTTTCATGCAATAACACTTTGAAATGATGTCTGCGGGCAACTTTCTCCATCACATCCATTAACAATTGATTGTGGTCAATTGCAAGGTTGATTTCTTCATAGATAGGAGCACATTCAAATTGTAATGGTGCTACCTCATTGTGACGGGTTTTCAAAGGAATACCCAATTTCAATGCCTCGTTCTCAAAATCTACCATGAAAGTGAAAACACGCTCAGGAATAGATCCGAAATAATGATCATCTAATTGTTGTCCTTTAGCAGACATATGACCAAACAGCGTACGACCTGTTAACATTAAATCAGGACGTGCATTGTATAATGCAAGGTCAACCAGGAAATATTCCTGCTCAATACCCAACGATGCAGTTACTTTATTGATTCCTTTATCGAAATACTGACAAACGTCTACAGCAGCCTTATCTAAAGCATTTAATGCTTTTAGTAAAGGTGCTTTATAATCCAAGGCTTCACCTGTATAAGCTACAAATACTGTAGGGATACACAATGTTTTACCTGCTTTACTTTCCATGATAAATGCCGGAGAAGAAGGATCCCATGCCGTATATCCACGTGCTTCAAATGTATTTCTGATACCTCCATTTGGGAAACTTGATGCATCTGGCTCCTGCTGAACTAATGCACTACCTGCAAATTTCTCAATCGCACCATCACCACTAGGCTCAAAAAAAGAATCGTGTTTTTCAGCAGTAGAACCTGTTAAAGGCTGAAACCAGTGCGTATAATGCGTTGCACCTTTTGACATCGCCCAATGTTTCATGGCCGTAGCGATCTGGTTTGCGTCATCTGAATTGATTAATTCCCCTTGCTCAATAGCAGAGATTAATTTTTCATACACTTCCTTTGATAAGAAATCTTTCATTTTCTTCTTATCAAACACATTCGAACCAAAAAACTCAGAAATTTTAGCAGATGGTGCCTTAACTTCTGGTGAAACTCTGGTTTGTGCTTCTTTTAATGCGATTGTTCTTAAGCTTTTCATTCGTTTCTTTAAATTTGATCAAAAATAGAATATTTATAATAAACTATTCAATAATTCGCGGGAAAAAAATAAATATGTATAAATTTTTGATGTGTATTTGTTTACATTTTTTTATGTTAAATCAGAATTAACAAATCGTTTATTCTCCGGGATTTTAAATTTATCGCTTTGGTGGCTTAACAGGCTCGATTTATTTAATCAGAAAGCTTATGGAATTCATTCATTTCAGACATCATGAATGTGAAATAAACTTCAAAGCTATGCTAAATTCCTCGTCAGATCTTTACAAATCAGAGTGGCTCGATCTTGTTTTTAAAAACAGAAACAAATCTTATGGAGCCTATTTATTAAGGGCGGAATCTGCCGGTATCACTACCAGAGCATTTCTTATTGCAGCACCAATATTCATTATGCTGTTTGCCGGACCAATGATTTACAGTCGTTTACATCCAGAGGTGACTGCTACATCTGTAGAAATGGATCCCGTAACTGCAGTTGCGCCACCAGAAGTTCATGAACCTCCTGTGAAAAAGATAGAACCACCTGCGCCAGAGAAGGCAGAGCAGAAAGTGAAGTCTTTTAAAATGGTAGCGAATATTAAAGTGGTGGACAAGCCGGAAATTGATGAAACCATGCCGGATCTCAAAGACCTTAAGGATGCAGTGGTTGGGCAGGTGACACAGGATGGAATTGCGACTAAGGCATCTGTAGCTCCAGCGGTTGGGGATGGAAACGGAAGCGGTATTGGAACAGCACCTGCAACTGATAATACCGTATATGATGGTAGCACTATCGAAAAGTATCCGGAGTTTGAAGGTGGTATGGCCGCCTGGTCAAAATTCATTCAGCGCAATTTAAGGTATCCCTCTGTTGCTGCAGAGGAAGGGATACAGGGCAAGGTATTTGTTAGTTTTGTGGTGGAAATTGATGGCTCTGTTACTGCGGTATCAATTATCAGGGGAATTGGAGGGGGCTGTGATGAAGAAGCTATGCGCGTGATCAAAAAGTCGCCAAAATGGAGACCCGGACAACAGAACAAGCAGAATGTAAGAGTACGTTATACGATGCCATTATCATTCGTATTAGGCCAGTAATACGGTAAAGGTCGCCTTTTGTATACTATTAACTTATATTTGTCTTCCTACTTTTTAATAAAAAAAAGATATTATGTTTAATAAGATTCATCATGTTGCCGTTATATGCTCAGATTATGAAGTCAGTAAAAATTTCTATGTCAATATTTTGGGGTTGCAGGTAGTGCAGGAAGTGTACAGGGCAGAACGTAAGTCATATAAGCTGGATCTAACAGTGAATGGTATTTATCAGATTGAGTTATTCTCTTTCGAAAATCCGCCTGCACGACCTTCAAGACCAGAGTCGGCCGGATTAAGGCACCTTGCTTTTGAGGTTGGTAATGTAACTGTTGCTGCCTCATTGCTAAATAGCAGAGGAGTGGTCACAGAACCTGTAAGGACTGATGAATATACGGGTAAACGTTTCACATTTTTTGCTGATCCGGATGGTTTGCCTTTAGAAATTTACGAAGCTTAAAGATGAGCAGCGTTTTCAAATTCAAGAAGTTTGAGGTCGATCAGACCGGTTGCGCAATGAAAATAAATACCGATGGCGTCCTTTTGGGCGCCATTGTTAGTCACGCTGCACCTACACATATTTTAGATATAGGTACAGGAACAGGAGTGATCGCTTTAATGCTGGCACAGAGATATCCACAGGCAAATATCGATGCTGTAGAAATTGACGATTTAGCGGCGGCGGCGGCGGAGAGCAATCGCGTCAATACTGCTTTTTCTGAGAGAATAACAATACATCATACGGCAATTGAAAAGTATGATACGGATATCAAATATCAGTTAATTGTGTCGAACCCCCCTTATTTCATCAACGATTTAAAAAGTGCAGACAAAAGAAAAGAACTGGCCAGGCATGCAGATGAAGATTTCTTTCAACTCCTGTTGCAAAAAGTAGGTGGCATGCTTGCCGTCGACGGGGTTTTATGGCTGGTACTGCCAGTGAAACAAGCAGAAAAGGTTATTGTGAATGCGGTATTGTTTAAATTATTCCCTTCCAAAATTATCCGTGTGTATTCAGACCATACCAAAACAGCATTCAGGCATATCATTTGCCTCGGTTTTAAATCCGGAACCGTTCTGCACGAAGATTTTTATATTTATGAATCACAGGCTGTGTACACTTGCCAATATAAAGATGCATTGAAGGATTTTTTGCTGGCATTTTAATTTTAGATTTTATGAAAAAAATAGGATTGATTTCCGATACACATAGTTTTCTCGATGATGCTGTTTTCAGGCATTTTGATTCCTGCGACGAAATATGGCATGCAGGAGATTTTGGTGATGGTGTTACAGATCGGCTAGCTGCATTTAAACCGCTAAAAGGTGTATATGGTAATATTGATGGCAAAGAAATCCGCGCGGAGTTTCCGGAACATCTTCGTTTCAACTGCGAAGAGGTAGATGTTTGGATGACACATATTGGCGGTTATCCCGGTAAATATGCATCTAATATAAAGGGTGAAATATACACTAACCCTCCAAAGCTTTTTATCACCGGGCACTCTCATATTTTAAAGGTGATGTTTGATCCGAAAATCAGCTGTTTGCATATAAACCCCGGTGCAGCAGGTAAATCGGGCTGGCATAAAGTTAAAACATTAATTCGCTTTTGTATTTCGGAAGAAAAAATACATACCTTAGAGGTCATCGAATTGGGTGATAGATAACGTATTAAATACACTAAGTAAATATGTCAGGTATAAAAACATTAGGTCAGTTTATAATTGAGAAACAAGCAGATTTCTCTTATGCTAAGGGTGAACTTTCAAGATTATTGAGAGATATTGGGATCGCTTCCAAAATAGTAAACCGTGAAGTCAATAAAGCCGGACTGGTGGATATACTCGGTGATGCAGGAACGGTGAATATCCAGGGAGAGGGCCAGAAGAAACTGGATATATTCGCTAACACGCAATTTATCTCTGCATTAACCAGCGGTGGTGAATGTTGTATTGTCGCCACAGAAGAGGAAGATGACTTTGTACCTATCGATTCTCCGGTGTCTAAGAATGCAAAATACATTGTGTGTATCGATCCGCTTGACGGTTCTTCCAATATTGATGTGAATGTCGCGGTAGGGACGATATTCTCTATTTACAGAAGGAAATCAACTGAGGGTATGGCTACTTTATCAGACGTGCTGCAGAAGGGTACGGAGCAGGTGGCTGCGGGTTATGTGATCTATGGATCTTCTACCATGCTGGTTTATACCACAGGGAAGGGAGTGAATGGCTTCACGCTTGATCCATCCATCGGTGAATTTTGTCTATCGCATCCGAATATGAAGATGCCGGATGATGGCAGCATCTATTCTATTAATGAAGGGAATTATGTGCATTTTCCTGAAGGGGTAAAAAAATATATTAAATATGCCCAGGTGCATGATGCCGCAAGTAACAGGCCTTATACTTCAAGGTATATAGGCTCTATGGTAGCAGATATCCATCGAAATTTAATAAAGGGAGGGATTTATATGTATCCTACTACTGCAAGTTCTCCTAATGGGAAATTAAGGCTTTTATATGAATGTAATCCTATGGCTTTTATTATTGAACAGGCTGGCGGCATTGCTTCAGATGGTTTCAGAAGAATTCTGGATATCGAACCAGTGGAACTTCACCAAAGGTCGTCTATCTTTATTGGCTCTTCAAAAATGGTAAAAATGGCCGAAGAAATGATGGCAAAACAAGAAGTACCAGTCCTATAAAAGCGTATTTTTATTTTTCTCTGCCTCAAACTCAAAATCAATTTCCAGGCTATTCCTGTTTCTGGATGCAGCTACGGCCAATACGTCACAACGTTCATTCTCGGGATGGTCGTTGTGACCTTTGATCCAGATGAATTTAACCTCATGTAATTTATAGACGGTAAGGAATCGTATCCAGAGATCTTTGTTTTTTTTATCCTTGAAACCTTTCTTTACCCATCCGAATACCCATTTTTTCTCTACTGAGTCTACCACGTATTTTGAATCTGAGTAGATGGTTACCTGCGCACCGGGTTTTTTGATCGTGTTGAGTCCTACTATCACTGCAAGTAACTCCATGCGGTTATTGGTAGTAAGGCGAAAGCCTCCGCTCAGCTCTTTATAATGTGCCCCTGAACGTAATATTACGCCGTAACCTCCCGGTCCTGGATTGCCGCTTGCTGCGCCATCGGTATAAATCTCAATCATAACGCGCCTTTTTTGTGTTTAAACAAAAAAAGCACCCGTTACCAGGTGCTTTTAATTTTCAATCTTTACTGATTTAAAATGGGGTGGAATATGGGGCTCGAACCCACGACCCTCGGTACCACAAACCGATGCTCTAACCAACTGAGCTAAAACCACCATGTTTTTCAGTTTGACAAAAGTACGCTTTTTAATATTCTATGCAAATCTTTTTGATGAAGAATTTGAAATATTATTTTAAATAATTAATAAACAGCTTATTGGAGTTTGATTTTTTTTTCTGCCGACCCGAAAAAAAGTAAATGCATTGCAATTTATTCACCGATGGCTGATCAATTCACCTCAGAATTGCCAAAAATAGAGGCTGAAGGATCAATCAGAGTACATAATCTTTTCTTAGGCAAAGCAAACAGGTTAAACAAAATGGCTGATATTTCTGAAATTGTTCAAAACTTATGCAAGTTGAACGTAAAAAAGAGTGTTCAAACTTTCTATATGTAAAAAAAGAATATTACATTTGGGCTTACCCTTTAGGGGGTATGTTTTTCATAGGTAGATGTAGGGCCGAAAATTTATTTTCGGCCCTTTTTTGTATATACAGGTTATGTATCTTTACGAAGTCTATGAAAAAGAAGAAAATCATTGTTGCGGTAACAGGTGCGAGCGGATCTATCTATGCGAAGTTATTGCTGGATAACCTGCAGAAATTGGCTGATCAGGTGGAAAAAGTGGGGGTGGTCATGTCAGATAACGCCAAAGAAGTCTGGCGTTTCGAATTGGAGAACACTGATTATGAGCAATATTCTTTTGATTTCTATCAAAAAATGGATTTCAATGCTCCTTTCGCCTCAGGCTCAGCAAAGTTTGATACCATGATTATCATCCCCTGTTCCATGGGAACATTAGGCAGAATTGCACATGGCATCTCTAATGATTTAATTTCCAGAGCGGCTGATGTCATTCTTAAAGAACGCAGGAAGCTGATTGCTGTGGTCAGGGATACTCCTTTTAGTCTGATCCATATCAATAATATGAAGACCGTGACTGAAGCCGGTGGGATTATCTGTCCGGCTAATCCTTCTTTTTACAGTATTCCCAAAAGTATTGAAGAAGTGGCGCAGACGGTTGTTAGCCGTGTGATCGACCTGGCAGGCCTTGAGCAGGATAGCTATAGATGGAATGAAGAGAATTCATAGAATTTTACATTCCTTAAATGCTTGCTGTTAAATTCAAGCAATAAAAAAGTTATCTTTGCAGGCTTATCTATAATAGCCTTTTAGCGTCAAATAACAATGAAGAAAGTAGCATTCTATACCTTAGGTTGTAAGTTGAATTTTTCGGAGACTTCAACAATCGGTCGTCTTTTTACTGATGCAGGTTATGCTGTGGTAGATTTTACTGATGCTGCGGATGTTTATGTGATCAATACCTGCTCAGTCACTGAGCATGCTGATAAGAAATGCCGTAAGGTAGTTAAAGAGGCGTTAAAGTATGCACCAAATGCTTATATCACTATTGTAGGTTGTTATGCACAGCTGAAACCTGTGGAAATTGCTGAAATTGAAGGTGTGGATATGGTTTTAGGCGCAGCAGAGAAATTCCGAATTGTGGAATTTATATCAGATCTGACCAAACAGCCGAAAGCTGTTATTCATCAGCAGAATATTGAAAAAGTAAATCATAATTTTATTGCCGCCTATTCTATTGGCGATCGGACCCGGACTTTTTTAAAGGTTCAGGATGGTTGTGATTACCCTTGTACTTATTGTACTATTCCTTTAGCCAGAGGTGGAAGTCGTAGTGACACCATTGAGAACGTGGTTAACCGTGCAAAACAGATTGCAGAAAGCGGGGTGAAAGAAATTGTGCTGACAGGGGTTAACCTGGGCGACTTCGGTATCCGTAATGGGGAGCGCGAGGATAAATTTTTTGACCTTGTTAAAGCACTGGATGAAGTGGAGGGAATCGAAAGGATCCGTATTTCTTCAATTGAGCCCAACTTACTAAGCAATGAAATTATTAGTTTCGTTGCTGCTTCAAAACGTTTTGTGCCTCATTTTCATATTCCTTTACAATCCGGTTCAAATAAAATTCTCGGACTGATGAAGAGGAGATATCAACGGGAATTATATACTGAGCGCGTTGCCACTATTAAAGCATTGATTCCGAACTGCTGTATCGGTGTAGATGTAATTGTTGGTTTCCCTGGTGAAACACATGAAGACTTTTTAGATACTTACCAGTTCCTGAATGAGCTGGATATTTCCTATCTGCACGTGTTTACCTATTCTGAACGTGAGCAGACCGCTGCAGCTGAAATGGCAGGTGTAGTTGCGGGCAGCGCGAGAGCTGACCGCAGTAAAATGCTGCACATTTTATCTGACAAAAAGAGACGCGCATTTTACCAGTCACAAATCGGATCGGTAGGTGAGGTCTTATTTGAAGACGATCAGAAGAATGGTTTTATGCATGGTTTTACTAAAAACTATGTTAAAGTTAAAGCTAAATACGATCCTGTAATGGTCAACGAGATCAAGATAGTGAAATTGCTTCATCTTGACGCAGATGGTGAAGTAGAAGTTATGGAAACAGATGAAGTTTTAGTACATTAATCTTATATTCGCAAGAAAATAATGTATGTTTCCTACCGTTTCCCATTTTCTTGAATATCTTTTCGGTATTCAGATTCCACTCCCTTTTAATACTTTTGGTGTATTTGTAGCTTTGGCTTTTATTGCCGGATACTGGGCTTTTACAAAGGAGCTTAAACGTAAGGAAGCACTCGGATTATTACATCCCGTAAAAAAAACAACTACAATAGGCTTGCCTCCAAAACCAATTGAACTGGTTTACAATGGTGTATTTGGCTTCTTGATAGGTTATAAATTAGTTTACGCCTTATTAAATTATAAGTTATTTGTCAGTGATGCACAGACAGTGCTGCTGTCCACTTCAGGAAGTTTACTGGGAGGGCTATTTTTTGCCGGCCTGTTTGCTTACTGGGACTATAAGGAAAAGAATAAATACAAACTTGCTCAGCCCAAACATGTCGTGGTTACAGAACACCCTTACGAATTGATGGGCAATATGATTGTCTGGGCAGCCGTATGGGGCTTCCTTGGAGCCAAGATATTTGATAATCTGGAGCATTGGGATTCTTTTGTGAAAGATCCGATAGGCGGATTACTTTCCTTTAGTGGACTCACTTTTTATGGCGGTTTGATCTGTGGTGGTGCCGCGGTATTGTACATTGCGAGGAAAAATGGGATTAAACCTTTACATATGCTTGATGTTGGCGGACCAGGGATGATGCTTGCCTATAGCGTAGGAAGAATTGGCTGTCATATGTCGGGCGATGGTGACTGGGGTATTGTAAACCTGAATCCTAAACCTTTCAGCTTTCTGCCGGATTGGTTATGGGCATATACCTATCCCAATAACGTGGCCATGGAAGGTGTAGCAATACCAGGATGTACAGGGAAATTCTGTTCTGTATTGCCTTTACCTGTTTATCCGACGCCGCTGTATGAGGTAATTGTATGTTTTGTTTTATTTCTAATCCTTTGGCGCATCCGTCATCAGGTTAAATTGCCGGGGATGTTATTTGGTATATATTTAATGATGAACGGGATGGAGAGATTTTTCATAGAGCTGATCAGGGTTAACACAAGGTACCATGTTGCGGGCATTTCATTTACTCAGGCGGAGATGATATCTTCACTGTTATTCATTTGTGGCCTGCTCCTTGTTGTGTTTTCATTGAAAAATAAAGAAAAACACGCGAATTACTAAATATCCTAAATTTGAATTACGAATTATTATGTGACCAGGTCATCGCAATCACGCGGCTGACAGGGAATTTTATTAGAAAAGAATCGATGCGCTTTAATGCAGATTCTATTGAATTCAAAGGGCTAAATGATTTGGTCTCTTACGTAGATAAAACAGCAGAAGCACAATTAGTTGATAACTTATCCCAGCTGATTCCGGATGCCGGATTCATCACAGAAGAAGATACGCCTAATAGCATCGGTAAAACCTATACATGGATTATCGATCCACTGGATGGTACTACAAATTTTATTCATGGTGTGCCAACCTATTCCATTAGCATCGCGCTTTATGAAGAAGGGAAACCTGTATTAGGTGTGGTATATGAAATCAACAGGGCTGAAATGTTTTACAGTTATAAAAATGCGCCGGCTTATCTGAATAATAAAGAAATAAGTGTGTCAAAGAGAACTATGCTGGCAGATTCCCTGCTGGCAACAGGATTTCCATATTACCAGTTCGAAAAACAGCCGCAATATATGCTGCTATTGGCAGAGCTGATGCAGAGGACGCATGGCCTGAGAAGAATAGGCTCAGCAGCGGTAGACCTGGCTTATGTAGCCTGTGGCCGATTTGATGCCTTTTTTGAATATAACCTGAACTCTTATGATGTAGCGGGAGGTGCTTTTATCGTACAGCAGGCGGGTGGTAAGGTCATGAATTTTGATGGTGGTGATGAGTTTATTGATCAGCGCGAAATGCTGGCAACCAATGGCTTGGTTGATCATGAATTACTGGAAGCCATCAGGCGTCATTTTAAATAATGAGCGACAACCATTTAAAAAAGGCATAAAAAAAAAAGAACCATTTAATGTGGTTCTCTTTTTTTTATAAAGATATAAGCTTATAAAGCGTTAGAAACAACTTCTTTTACTTCAGGTACCATTCTTTGTAACAAATTCTGGATACCAGATTTCAAGGTGATGGTAGAGGAAGGGCAACCACTGCATGAACCGCGAAGTTCTACAGTCACCACACCTTCGTCGAAAGATTTATAGCTGATTGCACCACCATCCTGTTCAACAGCAGGGCGAACGTAATCGTGCAGTATCTGCTGTATTTTTATCTCCAGATCAGATCCTTCAAATGCAGGAGCTTCTTCAACAGTTGCTTCTTTAATTTTGTATTCTGATTCTACAGCACCCTTCACAAATTCTTTAAGAATGGGTTCGATATCAGGCCATTCAGCATCTTCAGTCTTCGTGATAGTAACGAAATTGCTAGCAAAAAATACGCCGCTCACAAAGTTAAACTTGAACAATTCTTTAGCAAAAGGAGAGTGCTCAGCACTTTCTCTAGTTGCGAAATCTTCACTGCCATTAATCAACAACTTGTTGACCATAAACTTCATAGTGGCAGGATTCGGGGTTTGTTCTGTATATACGTTAATAGTCATGGTCTCTTTTTTCTTACAAAAATAAATAATTCAGGTCTGAAATTCAGATATCGATGTCTGTTTTAGGTCATTATATCCTAAAATACACCTGTGTAGTTAAAAGGTGTGATCTGCTTCAGTTCCTGCTTAATATTTTCATCTATTTGCAGACCATCAATAAAATCTGCCATGGTCACTGCCGTAATCTTTGTATTTGTACGTGTCAGATCTTTTAATGCTTCATATGGATTCGGATAAGCTTCTCTTCTGAGAATAGTTTGAATGGCTTCAGCCACTACAGCCCAGTTATTCTCTAAATCCGCAGCAATAACTTCATTGTTCAGTAAAAGTTTATTCAGTCCTTTTAGCGTAGAGGAAATTGCAATAGCCGTATGCGCCATTGGAACACCTACATTTCTTAAGACTGTAGAGTCAGTCAGATCTCTTTGTAACCTCGAAATAGGTAATTTTGCAGAGAAAAATTCAAATAAGGCATTGGCAAGACCGGCATTTCCTTCAGCATTTTCAAAATCTATAGGATTTACTTTATGTGGCATGGCCGATGAGCCTACTTCACCTTCTTTAATTTTTTGCTTGAAATAATTCTTGGAAATATAAGCCCAGATATCCCTGTCCAGATCAATAATAATGTTGTTGATTCTTTTCAGTGCATCACATTGAGCTGCAAACTGATCATAATGTTCAATCTGTGTAGTATGTTGTGCACGGTTTAATTTCAGTGTGTTGTTCACAAAATTATTGGAAAAATCTACCCAGTTAATGCCTGGATAGGCGATATGATGTGCATTGAAATTTCCGGTAGCACCACCAAATTTTGCACTGTGCGGAATATTTTTCAGATTATTCAACTGAATTTCCAGACGCTCGGCAAATACCAGGAATTCTTTTCCCAGTTTAGTAGGAGAAGCAGGTTGTCCGTGTGTATGTGCCAACAGGGGAATATCTTTCCACTCTGTTGCCAGTTCTTTTATTTTGCTGATTAGTGAGCTGATCGCAGGATAGTAAACCTCGTTCAGGGCGAGTTTAAAAGTATAGGGTATTGCGGTATTATTAATATCTTGTGAAGTCAGGCCAAAGTGGATAAACTCCTTATAGTCCTGCAAGCCTAAATTATCGAATCTTTTTTTTACAAAGTATTCAACAGCCTTCACATCGTGATTGGTAATTTTTTCAGTTTCTTTTATTTCCTGGGCATCATCATCGCTGAATTGCTCGAATATTGACCGTAGCTGAATATAATTTGCTTTATCAAAATTGCTTAGTCCATTTAAACCTGTTTCACATAAAGCGATGAAATATTCGATTTCAACGTATACTCTATATTTAATGAGTGCAGATTCTGAAAAGTATTTTGCAAGGTTTTGTGTGGTGTTCCTGTAACGACCGTCAACAGGTGATATAGCTTGTAGTGATGATAAATTCATGAATGCGAAATTTTTACAAGCGCAAAGGTAGCAATTTCATCTGATAAGCTTGGTCTGACCGGTGGTTCCGGAATTATTGGGCATAAAAAAAGGCTCTGGATATTTCCAAAGCCTTTTTTTTAAAGCTGTAAAGCTTATTTTTTAGTTGTATCAACAGCTGTAGTAGTAGTTGTTACAGTAGTATCTTTAACTGTAGAATCTTTAACGTTAGTATCTACAGAAGTAGTAACTGCACCTGAATCAGTTAATGTAGTATCAGTACCTTCAGCTTTTTTTTCTGAGTTACATGCTGCTACTGATAAAGAGATTGCTAAAGCTAAAAAGCCGAATTTGAATAAGTTTTTCATTTTGAATATTTTTAAAATAATTAATTAATTTTACAGATTAATACCCCAATCAGCAAAAGGTAACCCACCGTTTTAAAAAAAAAAGAATATTATTTTTTTACCTAATATTGGGTTACCATTCACGTATAAATGTATTAATTAGTGAGTAACAAGTTAAGCAGTTCAGTTCCAACAGATAGAGAGGTTGTTTTAGGTATACTAAACAACTCGGAAGATGCCCTAAATAGATTGTATATCGGTTACTTTCCGATGGTATTGCAGTTTATTTTAAATAATAATGGTGATGAAGATGATGCCAAAGACGTGTATCAGGAAGCAATCATCGTCTTATATAATAAAATAAAGGGTGGTAATTTCGAGTTAAGCAGTAAATTGAAAACCTACATTTATTCAGTTTGCAGGCGTATCTGGCTAAAGAAGCTATCACAGGCCAGCAAAAAAACGAATAACATTTCGGACTTTGAAGATGTTATCGCGGTAGAAGTAGATGTGGAATACCACGAAGAGAAGGATCTCCAGTTTGAAAAGATGGGATCAGCATTGACTAATCTGGGGGAACCTTGCAAAACTATTATTCAGGATTTTTACATTAATAATCTCTCCATGCAGGAGATCTGTGAAAAATTTGGCTACACAAATACTGATAATGCCAAAACACAGAAGTATAAATGCCTGCAGAGATTAAAGAAATTATTTTTTCAAATATAATAGGGAAATGAGGAAGGATTTAGAAATAGAAGCTATAATTGAAGATTACCTGGGTGGAAAACTTACAGCAGAGGAAAAAACTGCTTTTGAAGAACTGCGTAAAAATGACCCTGTAATTGATCATAAAGTGGTTGCTCATCAGTTGTTCATGGACGCAGCTAAACAATATGGGGTGATAATGTCGCTGAAACAGCAGATGGATCAGGCGCACGCACAGATGGATGTAGAGGCTATGGTTAATCAATATAAACCTCATCCTTCTATTTTGGTGAACTTCTGGCGCAACAACAGATCGGGCGTTGCAGTGGCAGCCTCATTCCTGTTGTTAATGCTATTTACTGTATATTCTTATCTGCACAATACCAAGCAGAATGGCAGTTATGATCTGATGAGGAGAGAACTGGCTAATATTAAAAGTAACCAGAACAAATTGGTAAGATCACTGATTACCTCAAATAATACTACTACACCCGCACCGAGAGGCCCGCTTAGTCCGGCTAAGTTTGGCGGTACCGGATTTGCACTGACTACCAATGGTTATATCTGTACCAATTTGCATGTAGTAAAAGATGCTGATTCTGTATATGTACAGAATGGTAAAGGGGAATCATTTAAGGTAAAGGTTGTTTATCGTGATTCACAATATGACATTGCAATCCTTAAAATCATTGATAATGCATTTACGCCGCTGGCAAATCTTCCTTATAAACTGAAAAGGAACAATGTAGAAATGGGAGAGAACGTATTTACTCTTGGATTTCCAAAAGATGATGCCGTGTTAGGTGATGGTTATGTAAGTTCAAGAACCGGACATAGTGGTGATACTACACAATATCAGGTCTCTATTCCTATCAATCCGGGAAATAGTGGCGGACCGCTTTTGGATAATTATGGTAACATCATCGGTGTGATTACCGCAAAAGAAAATCAGGTGGATGGCGCTGCATTTGCGATCAAATCTAAATATGTTTTGGAAGCTCTGGATGCTATTCCTCAGGATTCATTAGGTAAGAAGGTTGCCCCGATTAAAAAGAATCCGCTGGTAGGTCTTAAAAGAACTAAACAGATTAACAAGATCCAGGACTTTGTATATATGATCAAAGTGTATAACTAAATATTCCGTCAAATATTTTTAAACCCCGAAACAATAATCTTTGTTCCGGGGTTTTTAGTATATGTATAAACAGGACATATGGAATTTGGAAAAGTAGCTGCTGAAGAAGTTAAATCTGTGGACTTCACATTACCTCCTGATGGAGAGCTGACAGCAAAAATAATAAATGGCAAGGCGGTTAAGCAAGTAGATTTTTTCATCGGCTGTGCCAAATGGGGCAGGAAAGAGTGGGTGAATATTATTTATCCGCCAAAGACTAAAGAAGCCAATTTCCTGGACGAATATGTTAAACACTTTAATTCGATAGAACTGAATGCTGTGTTTTATTCCATTCCGACCAAAGAGCAGGTGAATAAGTGGAAAGAGAAAGCCATGCAGAATGCCACCGGTCAGTTTTTGTTTTTTCCCAAGTTTCCAAGAATTGTCAGTCATATCAAAAGGCTCAAAAATGCGGAGCAGGCAACGGATGATTTTTTAGCCAGTATCAGTGAGTTTGGAGAATTTCTGGGGCCTTGTTTCCTGCAGCTGAGTGATAACTTTGGACCGAAAAATTACGCTATCCTGGAAGAATATATTAAAAGTCTTCCCGCAGATTTGAATGTTTTTGTGGAATTAAGACATGCTGATTGGTTTAAGGATCGTGAAGCCAGAAAAATGGTTTGTGATATGCTTGCTAAATACAAGAAAGGAGCAGTAATTACTGATGTTTCGGGCAGAAGGGATGTATTACATATGGAACTGACAATTCCTGAGATATTTATCCGTTTTGTGGGAAATGGGAAGGAACATCAGGACTCTGATTTTGCAAGGATAGATGACTGGGCAATACGTATTAAAAGCTGGCTTGATCATGATCTGCAGAAAGTATATTTCTTTTTGCACCAGCATGATGAACTGGATACCCCGGTGTTGGCCAATTATACAATTAAGGTATTTAATGAAAAATTGGGTAGCGATGTTCCCGAAATAGTTTTCAGAAAGAAAGAAGAAGGCCTTTTTGGAAATGGTTAAATATCTACTATATTAGTAGTGTTTTTATAATGGGTTAATTTTTAAATTTTACAACCAAAATTATAGTATTATGAGTATCAGAATAGGAGATGTAGCTCCAAATTTTAAAGCCAAAACCTCAATTGGGGATATCGATTTTTATGAATTTCTTGGTGATAGCTGGGGAGTTATATTTTCGCATCCGGCTGATTATACTCCGGTTTGTACAACAGAATTAGGACGTACAGCTTCATTAAAATCAGAGTTCGAGAAAAGAGATGTGAAAGTAATTGCGCTAAGTGTAGATTCTGTAGAGTCGCATAAAGGATGGATTAATGATATCAATGAAACACAGGATACAACAGTTGAATTTCCAATCATTGCAGATGAAGATAAAAAGATTGCCGACCTGTATGATATGATTCATCCTAATGCATCGGAGACCTTAACTGTGCGTTCACTGTTCATTATTTCTCCTGATAAAAAGATCAAGCTGATGCTGACTTATCCGGCTTCTACTGGAAGAAACTTTAATGAGGTTTTAAGGGTAATAGATTCTTTGCAGCTAACGGCTAAATATAGTGTTGCTACTCCGGCCGACTGGAAAGATGGCGAAGATGTGGTGGTAATGAACAGCATTAAGACGGAGGATATTGCGGACAAATTCCCCAAAGGTCACAAAGTGATCAAACCTTACCTCAGAACGACGCCACAACCGAACAAATAATTTTAAAACATTATTATTTTTTTTAAGTTTGATATAGTTGAGAACTTTAAAGAATATTAATTTTTACATTGGAATTTTATGAATACCGGGAAAGTAAAGTGGTTTAACACGCAAAAAGGCTACGGATTTATCGTTTATGAAGGAAATAAAGATATTTTTGTTCATTTTAAGGATGTTCTAGGGGGCATAGACAGCATTCAGGAGAATGATGATGTCGAATTTGAAATTGCAGAAGGTAAAAAAGGACTACAGGCTGTAAAAGTCAGGAAAGCTTAACCTTTAACTGTAGCAAAGCCTTCCAATTGCTGGAAGGCTTTGCTATTAGTAATGTTGTATGATGGAAGCTTTGATTACAATTTTTCCCTGTCCCGCGCTTTGCGTAAAGATCAGGAAATGCTTATCGTCGGCCTTAATCTGATATTTTTCTGTGAGGGATGCCGCCTTATCGGGAAAATTGCGAACAATTACATTTCCAATCAGGTTTTTCTCTTTTTTGATTTTTCCTGCAGCCAATACCTCATCTATTTTGAATATTCTGCCCGGGAAATCATGATCTGCATGATTCGCACAGTATAACTGCGTCTGGGCATGTAATTTCTGCAGCTTAAATCTTGCTGCAATGAGATTAAATGCACCACCTTTTAGCAAGGCTACATCCGGTTCATATAAATATTGCCCGGTAACAGGACTCCCTAAATTTGCAGGTTGAGTTTCCTCATCTTTCATGAAGCTGAATTGTTTTTCTGTCTCGTTCAGTGTGGTACAAACAATTTTCACTCCATCAGTATAGTCGCGCTGAACTACCCAGATTAATTCCTTGCACTCGTTTTTAACGCTGACCACATGAATTTCTGCAACATTTTTCAACTCTTTTAATCCAGCAGTCAAGTCCAGTAGCGGCGCTGTTTTAATGAGTATTAAGGGCGACCTCGACAAGAGCAAATCCAGGTTTTCTACTACATTCGGACTACAGTCCTTCAGCATAAAAACCTTTCCAGACTCACTTCTCCTGGCCGGATCAATATATATGGTGCCATATTCTTCCGAATCATCCTTTAGCAGGTCTATTCCATCGCCGCAAATAAATGTAGAGTACGACTGATTTAATAAGGCTGAATTATATTGCGCTATTGCTGACAGCTCAGGATTAAGCTCTACATGAACGACCGCACTATTTGATCTGGAGAAATAATAACTGTCTACGCCATAACCACCCGTTAGGTCTATCAATTTGCCTCCAGCTGATAGTTTTGCTTTATAGGAAGCCGTAAGCTCGGAGGAACATTGTTCTACGGAAAGTAGTGGCGGATAATAAATACCAGCCGTGCTGAACCATAGCGGGAGTTTTTTGATGCATTTCTTTTTAGCAGTAATCTGACTGGATAGTTCCGTTCCGGTGATCTCCGGAAACGGACTTTTAGCCATAGCTATTTTATGTACATCTGCATTTAAATTGCTCCCGATATATTCCTGAACTGCCGGTTCTAAAATGTGCTTATTCAAATTTGGGTTTATCTTTCATTACGATTTGGCAGGTATGGCGACTCTTTACTTCAAGCAGGATATCTTTATTGACCGTTACCCTGTCGATCGTCTCCTGGTTATAATAGCGTATAGTAACCAGTTCCAATCCTTTGTTATACTTTACCTTGTACAATTGCGATAGCTCATTGATCAGGTTAGTGATCTTTTCTTCATCATGATCCACGCTAACAGAAAAACTAAGCGCAGAGTTTAACATAGTATTTACTTTCACCTTGTGTTTATGGAAGAGGTTAAAAATATCACTCAGGTTTTCCTCTATAATAAAAGAGAAATCCTTAGGCAAAATAGAAATCAGCACCTGGTTTACTTTAAATATAAACGATGCCACCGGTAGTACGCTGTGTGTGCTATTTATTTCGGTTCCTTCACCATCAGGTGCGATAAATGACCGCACAAATAAGGGGATATTCTTGTTCTGTAATGGTTTGATTGTCTTAGGATGAATAACTGTTGCTCCGTAATAAGTAAGCTCTATTGCATCATGATAAGATAATTGCGGAATACGTTCTGTTTGTTCGAACCATTTGGGATCGGCATTTAGTACTCCTGGAACATCCTTCCATATGGTAAGTGCAGTAGCATCTAAACAAGAACAGAAAATTGCTGCGGAATAATCTGAACCCTCTCTACCCAGAGTGGTGGTGAAATTCTCACTCGTACTCCCTATAAAACCCTGTGTAACAGCAATTGTCTTGCCTAAAACAGGTACAAGATGTTTTTGAATTTCTGCCGCTGTTTTATCCCAGTCAACTTTTCCTTCTTTATAACTATTATCCGTTTTGATAAAGTTTCTGGCATCTACCCATGTAGCAGCAACGCCTTGTTCATTAAGGTAGGCGGCTACAATTTTGGTAGATAAGAGTTCACCTATTGACACGATCTGATCATAAATATAATCAGGTGCATCATTCGCCTCTTCTTCCAGCAACCATTCAATTTCTACAAATGTATTTGCTATTTCATCATATACAGGCTGTGTATGATCAGGAAACAGCTCATTTAAAATGTTAAAATGGTAAGCTTTAACTTCATCTAGTAATTCATGCGTATCATCCTGGCCAAATACATATGCCGTAGCAAGTTTCTCCAGTTTATCAGTAATCTTTCCCATCGCAGATATAACGATCAGGAGCTCTTTATTTGTTGTTTTTTGGATGATGCTAACCAGATTTTTTACAGCTTCAGCACTTTTTACAGAAGCACCTCCAAATTTATATACTTCCATATTACTTAAAGTTTGATAGAACAGGGGTAGGTTTTAGAATATCTTTAATAGCAGAATAAGGAACAATCAGTTCTGTGGTACCGGCAGCATAGGCTTTAATTTCATATGGATTGTATAAAAACTTCAGCCCGTCTTTGGTTAAAGTGAATGTCTGTGCAAGGGCAAATTTGCCTTCAGCAAAAAAGTAGCCCTCAGACAGACTTGCATTTGGTCCCAGTTTTTCATTGTTTCTGAATATTTTTTCCGCTACCTGTCTCAATAAAGGCATTCCCTCAGTAGTAATTACAGTATCAAGCGTGAGTGTCTGGTTATTTTTAGGGTTATAGTTTACATAGGTAAATAAAGTGTTGGGATGTGCCCCACCTCTATAGTCTACATAAGTAAAAAGTACAGACAGGTAATCCGGGTAATTTGCCGTTACCTTCAGATCCAGCTCCTCAAACCATGATTCCGGGGAGTCCGCATTCTTCGATTTGAAATTATCGAACTCCTGGATAAACCCATTGGCCAGTTCTTTATAGTTTTTATAAGCGCCTTGTTTTCCTGCCAGGCCTATTACTTTCTCCTGTACAAACTTATTCGCTGTTTCATCAGCAAACAGGGGATAACTTACTACCGCTTTTGCAGTATCCGTTACGTTTTTATTGACAGATACCGGAGTTTTGCTATACACCTTCACACTGTCGTAGGTATAACTTAGCGTATCGGTTGAGGATCCTGCAACTGTTTTTGTAGCCGAATCTATGACCTTATCCGTTTTCTGGTTGTTACAGGCATACAAACCAGTAAGCAACATTAGGGCAGCTAATTTTCTCATATTTTATTAATTCGGTCCTTGCTGAAAGAGGCATTTAACCATCCTGCCTCTAGCTGCGCAGCATATTTATTATAGAAATTGATCGCAGGTGCATTCCAGTCCAGCACCTGCCAGTTCATCCCATTATAGTTATTGTCTTTTGCCTCTTTCATTACCCTTTCAAAAAGTAATTTTCCTATGCCCTTGCCTCTCGCATTTTCCGTAACCAGGAAGTCCTCCAGATATAAACGGCAACCTTTCCAGGTAGAGTATCTGATATAATAAAGTGCAAAACCCAGAATCCCGTTTTCATCTGCTGCTACAAAGGCTTTCCATGCAGGTGTTTCACCAAAACCTGCGTCAATAAATTCCTGCAGGGTTACCGTAACTTCTTCAGGAGCTTTTTCATAGACTGCCAGCTCATGGATCAATTCCAGTATACGCGGACAGTCTTCTTCTACAGCGAATCTTAATTTAATATCCATCAGGCCTTGTAATGTTTA
The DNA here is from genome assembly GCF_026239655.1 of Pedobacter sp. MR2016-24. Taxonomy (GTDB): domain Bacteria; phylum Bacteroidota; class Bacteroidia; order Sphingobacteriales; family Sphingobacteriaceae; genus Pedobacter. The sequence goes on from NZ_JAPIVO010000004.1 coordinate 356,496, forward strand.
ATTTTTCTGGCACCAAAAATACTGCTGCCGATTCTGATCATCGTGCTGCCTTCTTCAATGGCCAGTTTATAATCGCCAGACATGCCCATTGATAGTTCTCTGAACGAATCTTCCTTCCTGAAAAAGCTTGCTTTTATTCCATCAAATAAAACTTTCAACTCCTGAAATTCGTCCTGTGTTTGTTTCTCTGTCGCATTGTTGCTGGCAATTCCCATCAGGCCGGTAATACGGATGTTTTTCATTGCCAAATATTCCTCAGATCTTAACAATTCAATTGCTTCAGCATGATCCAGTCCGAATTTCGTTTCCTCATCGGCGATATAGATCTGTAGTAAACAGTCGATTACCCTCTTGTTTTTTGCCGCATGTTTATCAATTTCCGCCAGTAACTTAAGGCTGTCCACCGATTGGATGAGCTGGATGAAAGGGGCAATGTATTTTACTTTATTGGTTTGAAGGTGGCCAATCAGGTGCCATGCGATGTCCTTAGGTAAGGCTGCCTCTTTCTCAACAAGCTCCTGCACTATATTTTCTCCAAAAATCCGTTGTCCGGCGTTATAAGCTTCGAGGACAGCATCTGCATCATTAAATTTTGACACTGCAATCAGTTCCACATTTTCACCTTCAAGTTCCTTTTTATATTTCAATAAGTTGTCCGCTATGCTCATTTATCAGTATTTTTGGTAAAATTAACAACCTTAGCCCAATTTGCTAAGAAAAATTAATGTTTTACAAACAAAACAGATCTCAGCCACAGGTTTCCTTTCCATTTAACAGGATTAATCTGGGGAGAATGGAATTAAAAACAACAACAACTCATAAGAAAAGAAAGAAATACAAATGAAGAAATTTTGTTATGCCGGCCTGCTTTTTCTGCTGATCGCCGGATGCCAGTCCAAAATTCCGGGAAATATAATTCCGCCTGATAAAATGGGGGCAATTTTGTATGACATCCACGTAACTGATGCTTATATTACAACGTTAGCAAGTCAGGATTCGGCTAAAAAAGTAAGCGCGACTTATTATAAAGGTATTTATAGGAAGTTTGATACTGACTCCGCGAGGTATACGCAAAGCATGAATTTTTACGCGGAGCATCCGGATCTGCTGAGTAAGATTTATGAAACGGTGACTGCAAGTTTAAAAAAATCAAAAGACAGCATAGATAAGGTCAATGAAAAGATTTTAAAAGTAAAGACTGCAAAAAGAGCTAAAGCAGTAAAAGACAGCCTGGCAAAAATTGATCCGAAGGTACTTAAAATCGAAGCGGACAAGAAGGCCAAAAAAACGAAGGACAGCCTGGAGAAAATTAAACCTGCAGTGATCAAACCTGTAGTAATCAAGAAGGTAAAGAAAGAACGAATACTTAAAAGAAAAACTCAGCTTACAACAGCTAAGACCGATAAAGAGGTTAAATAATCATGATATATCCCGATAATTGTTTAGATAGATTAGGCTTCAACGAAGTTAAACAGCTCATTTATAAACACTGCCTGAGTCCGATGGGACAATATATGGTAGGCAAAATGCAGGTGATGAACAAGTTTGACCAGATCAATAAATTTCTGAGACAAACCAAAGAATTTAAAAATATACTTGAAAATCAGGAACCCTTGCAGATCAGCTCGTTTTTTGATATCAAGACACTCGCAGAAAAGATAAGAGTGGAAGGAACCTACCTGATGGAAGAAGAAGTCTTTCAGATTTATCTTTCCTTACAGACTGTATTTTCCGTAATCCGCTTTTTTGACGAGAGAAAAGAAGTTTATCCCAATCTGGAAGCACTTTTTGAGCATCTGCCGGTAGAGAAAAACATCCTCAGAAAAATAGAGACGATACTTGATGCCAAAGGAAAAATTAAGCCTAATGCGTCTGCTAAGTTGCAGGAGATTACTTCTGATATTGCTAAAGGTGAGCAGGAAGTACGGAAGCGTATGGACTCCATTTACAAGCAGGCAGTTTCCAGTAACTGGGTGGCAGATGGTAGTCTTACGATCCGGGACGGCAGAATGTGTATTCCGATTCTGGCCGAAAACAAACGTAAACTAAAAGGATTCATTCATGATGAGTCGGCCAGCGGCCAGACGGTCTACATGGAACCTGAAGAAGTATTTACGCTGAATAATAAAATCAGGGATCTTGAATTTGATAAAAGACGCGAGATCATAAGGATATTGATTGCGCTCACAGATGAATTGAGACCTTTCGGGCCTCTTTTACTTTCCTATCATGGTTTCCTGACCAAGCTTGATTTTGTGCGTGCTAAAGCTTTATTTGCGATAGAAGTGGAAGCCGATATGCCGGTATTGGTAACAGAACCGAGGTTAAAGCTGATCAATGCCCGTCATCCGCTGCTGTACCTGTCTTTTAAAGAAGATAAGAAAACAGTGGTTCCGCTGAATATACATATGAATGAGAATTTACGGATTGTATTGGTCTCCGGACCTAATGCGGGAGGGAAATCTGTATGTATGAAAACTGTAGGTCTGCTGCAATTGATGGTACAGTCAGGCTTGCTGATTCCTGTTCATGAATCAAGTGAAATAGGGATCTTTGATAATATATTTGCTGACATCGGTGATGATCAGTCGATAGAAAGTGATTTGAGTACCTACAGCGCCCATTTAACAAAGATGCGGTATTTCGTGGCACATGCTACGCCAAAGTCGCTGGTCATGATTGATGAATTTGGAACGGGAACAGATCCGCAGTTCGGCGGACCAATGGCTGAAGCGGTACTTGAAGTATTAAATAATAAGAAGGTAAGAGGTGTGATCACTACGCATTATTCTAATCTCAAGTTGTTTGCTGGCAATACACCGGGACTGGAAAATGCTTCCATGTTATTTGATAACGACAAAATGAAGCCCTTGTACGTGCTGGAAATCGGCAAACCGGGAAGTTCTTATGCTTTTGAAATTGCACAGAACATTGGTCTGCAGAAAGAAGTTTTAGTATTGGCAAGAGAAAAGACAGGTACGAATCAAAACAGAATAGACAGTTTGCTGGTAGATCTGGAAAGAGAAAAGAAGCAGATTTATGATACAAAGATCCATCTCTCCAATCAGCAGAATAAGGTAAAAAACCTGGTGGCAGAAAATGAAAAGCTGCAGCTGTTTTTAGATGAAAACAGGAAAACGCTGATCAAAGAAGCTAAACTCGAAGCGCAGGCCATTATAAAAAATGCCAATAAGCTGGTAGAAAATACGATCGCCGGAATTAAAGAGAATCAGGCAGATAAAGTGGCCACGAAACAACTCAGAGATAATCTGCAGAAAGAGTTGGTTCATCATCAGGTTAAAGAAGAGAAAAAGCCGGAAAAGGTGGTTGCTCTGAACGGTCCTATAGAGGTGGGTGACTGGGTGCAGCTGCTCAACAGTGAGACCATGGGCCAGGTGCTGGAAATCAACCGGGGAAACCTGGTCCTGGCATTGGGTGATCTGCGTTCGGTAGTTAAAAAAGACCGTGTACAGAAGATCAGCAATAAACAAGCTAAAAAGGTCGTGCAAAGCAATTCCTTTTCAGGCAGGATATCTGATGCCATCGGCAGTTTTACGGCTGAATTGGATCTGAGAGGGATGCGTGGTGAGAATGCAATCCAGGAGGTGGAAAAATATATGGACAAATCAATTATGCTTGGTTTTCCATTCGTGAAACTGATCCACGGAAAAGGAGATGGTATACTCAGAAAGATGATTCGTGAATACCTCAGGAAATATAAAGAAGTGGACAGAATGGAAGATGAACATGCAGACAGAGGTGGAGATGGTATCACTTATGTGTATTTCAGGTAAGCCGCACAGATATAGCAGATCTGGCAAACAGTATTGTGAGACGCTAAATTATAGAAATCTGTAAATAATTCTATAATTTAGCGCCAAACCAAATATAATGATCAATAAAAAAGTAGCGGATGCACACGAAGCTATCCGTGATATCGAAGATGGAAAGACGGTCATGCTTGGCGGGTTCGGTCTTTGCGGTATCCCTGAAAACTGTATTGCGGCATTAGTTAAAAAAGGAATAAAGGATTTGACCTGTATTTCTAACAATGCCGGTGTAGATGATTTTGGAATCGGACTGCTCCTTAAAACCCGTCAGGTAAAAAAAATGATCTCCTCCTATGTTGGAGAGAACGCAGAGTTTGAGCGTCAGTTATTGAGCGGAGAACTGGAAGTAGAGCTTATCCCGCAAGGAACACTTGCTACACGCTGCATGGCCGCCGGATATGGTATGCCTGCAATCTTCACTCCGGCTGGAGTGGGCACCGAAGTAGCAGAAGGAAAAGAAACGAGAATTTTTGAGGGTAAAGAATATCTGATGGAATATGCATTTGATGCAGATTTTGCATTGGTAAAAGCATGGAAAGGCGATACTGCCGGTAACCTGATTTTCCGTTCTACCAGTCGTAATTTTAATCCGGTGATGGCAATGGCGGGTAAGATCACTATTGCTGAGGTTGAAATACTCGTTGAGCCGGGAGAACTCGATCCCGATCATATTCACACTCCCGGAGTGTATGTTCACCGTATTTTTCAGGGCAGTGCTTATGAAAAAAGGATAGAGCAGCGAACAGTAAGAACTCAGGATTAATCCATCAGCATCATGTTAGATAAAAACGGAATAGCGAGACGTATCGCTAAAGAAATAAAAGACGGTTATTATGTTAACCTTGGTATTGGTATCCCCACTTTAGTCGCCAATTATATACCCACAGGAATTAATGTAGTGCTGCAATCTGAAAATGGACTATTGGGGATGGGCCCTTTCCCTTTTGAAGGAGAAGAAGATCCTGATCTGATCAATGCCGGCAAGCAGACAATTACCACATTGCCGGGTTCCTCTATCTTTGATTCGGCCATGAGTTTCGGCATGATCAGGAGTCAGAAGATAGACCTCACTATCCTGGGTGCTATGGAAGTTTCAGAGAACGGAGATATTGCCAACTGGAAAATTCCTGGTAAAATGGTAAAGGGAATGGGAGGAGCGATGGATCTTGTGGCTTCAGCTAAAAATATCATTGTGGCCATGCAGCATATCAACAAAGTTGGTGAAAGCAAATTGCTGCCTAAATGTACCTTACCATTAACTGGCGTCAATTGCATCAAGAAAATTGTTACCGAACTGGCGGTACTGGATGTATTACCAGAGGGAGGATTCCGACTGATTGAGCGTGCACCTGGTGTGAGTGTGGACTTCATCAAACAATCAACCTCAGGGAAGTTATTCACTGAGGCTGATGTAAAAGAGATGGAACTGAACTAATTACTGTGCCAGCACAGTTTCTTTCAGTTCGTCCGAGATTTCTTTGGAAATGTCTATGATATCGTCAGCAACATGTTTGTTGTTCATGATCACTTTCTGACAAGAACCTTTATAAGGTAACAGGTATTGTTTATACGCAGGCATAACGTGGTTTACCCACTGATACATCACCATATCACGGGTATAACCACGTTCTATTTCATCACGTGAAATTCTTCGGTTCAGCGTAATTTCCTCATCCGCATCCATAAAGATCTTCAGGTCGAAGAGCGCCGCGATTTCAGGATAATGAAATACAAATAATCCTTCCACAATGATGATGGGGGCACTGGTAATATTCAGCAGTTTTGCATTTTCTTCGTTGGTATTGAAAGTATATTCTTTTCTTTCAATGGAGTTCCCTGCCATCAGCAGTTTTAGATCCTCCAGCAACTTTTCATCGGCAATTCCTTCTGGCAGGTCAAAATTGATCCAGCCATTTTCATCAATTTTCTGTGTAGCTACCGGTCTGTAATAATCGTCCTGAGAAATCAGGCATACTTCATCTGCACTAAAATGGTGGAGAAAACACTTTAAAAAAAACGTTTTTCCTGATCCACTTCCACCCGCAATACCTATAATATAAGGTTTGTTATTGTTCATTCGCTTGTCCACTGTACGTTAAATTGCACAAAAACCGCTTATCCAATGCACCTAATGCATCAGCTACCGCTTTTGTCATTACAATGATAACATCTTTTGTGGATTCATTCTCTGTAAATTTACCAACAACCTTCGCAAATGTTGATCTGTTGCTCATTGGATTGGTGATTTTCATGATGGTACCTATAGGTGCAGTACGGTGGAGCACCAGCATTTTTGAGGAGTCAAGATCCTGGTCAACGATCCATATGCCGGTACCTTTTTCATCAAGCTGGCTCAATCCATAACGGCTTGGGGGCAATCTCAAAGAAGGGTTCTTAACCGACTCTAAAGTGTCTGCATCATTGTCTTCTGTATCTCTTTCCAGAGGAGTTTGTTTAACCGGATACTGACCTTTAATCAGTAATTTTTGTCCGATGTACAGGGAATTTGTGGTCAGGTTATTTTTCGCCTTTAACTGATCCAGTGTCAGATCATATTTCGTAGCAATTGAATACATTGTTTCATTTGAAGCTACGGTATGGGAAATAAACTCTTCCTTTGCACCAGATTTATTCACCGTTGCGGCAGGTACAGGAACTGGCGCAGATGTTGGTGCAGGGATTTGCTGTGGTTTCTGTTTTTCCGGCTTTTTGTACTGATTTGGAGTCGTTGAAGGTGCAGGGACTGTTACCGGAGCAGGAGTGGGAACAGGAGCAGCCGCAACTGGCGCCGGACTTGTTTCCTGGTTATTCTCATCAGTTAGGCCTTTTTTCGCGGCAATTTTCAATACCTGTCCAATTTGCAAATTGATAGTCTTCAGGTTATTCAGGCTTTTAATATCGTTTATGGTGGTGCCATATTTCTCAGCCAGCATGTTCAGGTTTTCTTTACGCTGCACCGCATGTTCAATAATCGTCGATCCGTCTGATGATGCTACTGCAGGTGACGGATTAGATGCAGTAGTAGTCGCAGGCTTAACAGGTGTACCCACCGTAAAAGCTTCCTGTGTTGGCACCTTGACAATTACACCAATCTGTAAATACTTGTTGTCATTAAAAGTCATGATGTCTTTGGGACTCACATTGTACCTTCTGCTGATCGAGTAGTAGGTATCTTTCGCTACAATCTTGTGCAGGATGAGCTTTTTGCCATTTAGATTTTCAACACCAATTGAATCTCTCGAGCCATCCGCCTTAACTGATAAACTCAGAAAGAGGGTAAATATTAACAGTATATAATATTTTTGCATTAACGTTCTTATGAATTATAATGGGGCAATAATACGAATAATATATAAGAGCCTCAATTTTCAATAATAAACGACAATTATAAAAGGGTATTATGTCCCTGCTCATTTTTTAAAACCATTCCTGGTGTATCTTTGTTATAACACTGTTAACGCAACAATAAAACACAAAATACAATGGACGCGAAAGAAATAAGTTTGAATGAAAAAGAAGTAAAACCAGTTGTTGACTTATTGAACGACTATCTGGCGAATTACCACGTACACTACCAAAAATTAAGAGGTTGCCATTGGAATATCAAAGGGCAGAACTTCTTTACTTTACATGTTAAATTTGAAGAGTTATATACAAATGCACAACTGACAATTGATGAAATTGCAGAGCGTGTTTTAACATTAGGCAAACCACCACATAGCCGTTTCGCTGACTATATTAAAGAATCTGCTATTAAAGAGATCGATACTATTGGTCTGCAGGATTTAGCTATGGTTGATGCTGTTTTAGAAGATATGGCCTTATTAATTCAGCTGGAGCGCGATTTATTAGAGGCTTCGGATGCTGCGGGTGATGATGGTACCAATGATATGGTGAACCGTTTCATGCAATACAAAGAGAAAAACACCTGGATGTTGAGATCTTTTGCAGGTAAGAAATAAGTAACACACAAATATTTATAAAAAACCATGTCGGCCGACATGGTTTTTTATGTTTACAGGCAAAATTAAAATCATAATTCTGCCTACCTTTGAAATGAAATGGGATATAAAAGCTTAGCAGAATGTGTCGCTGATTTAGAGAAACACGGTCATTTATTACGTATTAAAGAAGAGGTAGACCCTTATCTGGAAATGGCTGCTATACACTTACGTGTATATGAACAGCAAGGGCCGGCACTCTATTTTGAGAAGATCAAAGGAAGTCCCTTCCCTGCCGTATCTAATCTTTTCGGCACACTGGAAAGGTCCAAGTTTATGTTCCGGGATAGTCTCCCAAATGTGGAGCAGCTTGTCGCCTTGCGTTCTGATCCTGTAAAGGCAATGAAAAACCCTTTTAAATATGCCGGATCAGCACTCACCGCTTTGTCTGCGTTACCGCTTAAACAAAGCCTGTTAAAATCTGTGTTTAAGAAGACTACCATCAGCCAGCTTCCTCAAATTGTGAACTGGCCTATGGATGGGGGACCTTTTGTTACCATGCCGCAGGTTTATACCGAAGATGTTGACAAGCCGGGTATCATGAATGCCAATCTTGGTATGTACAGGATTCAGTTAGCCGGTAATGAATATATACCAGATAAAGAGATAGGATTACATTACCAGATCCATAGAGGAATAGGCGTACACCAGTCCAAAGCAAATGCCAAAGGCCTGCCGCTTAAGGTGAGTATTTTTGTCGGTGGCCCCCCTTCACACCCGCTTGCAGCAGTAATGCCTCTTCCGGAAGGACTTTCAGAGATGACCTTTGCAGGTGCATTGGGCAACCGACGTTTTCGTTATTTTTACGACGAAGAAGGATTTTGTCTTTCTGCCGATGCGGATTTTGTCATCACCGGGACGGTATATCCCCATGAAACTAAACCCGAAGGCCCATTTGGTGACCACTTAGGTTATTATAGCCTTACCCATCCTTTCCCTTTGATGAAAGTGCATAATGTGTACCATAAACAAGATGCGATATGGTCATTCACCGTTGTTGGTCGCCCACCCCAGGAGGATACCAGTTTCGGCGCACTCATCCATGAGATCACGGGCTCTGCTTTGCCCCAGGAAATTCATGGACTTAAAGAAGTCAACGCCGTTGATGCGGCAGGTGTGCATCCATTATTATTTGCGATTGGCAGTGAAAGGTATACGCCCTTCTTAAAAGAGCGGAGACCGCAGGAGATCCTGACTATCGCCAATCATATCCTGGGTAAAAATCAGCTCAGTCTTGCTAAATATGTATTTATCGCGGCCAGTGAAGATAATGAACTGTTGGACACACATGATATTAAACTGTTCTTGTCGCATATCTTATCCAGGATAGACCTGACAAGGGATTTACATTTCCATACACAAACTACTATTGACACGCTGGATTATAGTGGAGAAGGGTTAAACAGTGGCTCTAAAGTAGTGATTGCTGCCGCAGGCGAGGTGAAGCGTAAACTAGCTACTGTCGTAGCTGATAACTTTAGGCTGCCTGATCTCTTTACTACCTTCGCTATGCCCATGTCTGGCGTAATCACTGTTACAGCACCCGCCTATACCAATGAAGCGCTTGCAGCGCAGGAGATAGAAAAGCTGGATAATCATTTTAAAGATCAGTCTTTAGATGGCATCACATTAATGGTCTTATGTGACGATGCGGAATTCGCTGCGGCTACTCTGAACAATTTTGTTTGGGTAACCTTTACCCGAAGCAATCCTGCAACGGATATCCATGGTATAAGGGCATTCACCAAAAATAAACACTGGGGCTGCAGGGGACCATTGATCATAGATGCAAGAAAGAAACCTCACCATGCACCTGAGTTAATCATGGATCAGACGGTAGAGGAAAATATTAAAAGATTCAAACTTTAATACAGGCCTATATTATAGCTGTACAAAGAGAATTTCTGTATAAAGAAGAAGGCCCTGATGGATATCCATCAGGGCCTTCTTCTTTATACAGAAATGAAATATTAGAATCTCACACCCACAGTTAAAAATACATTGTTCCTGTTTACTTTAGTGATTGCAGTAGGCTGTTGACTAACATCATCCAGTTCATATGGATTGAAGATGTTGGTTGTCTCCGTACGTTGGTAAGCTACATCAACATAATATGCGCTTACTCTGTAACCAATACCACCGGTATAATATTTGATCGCAGAATCGCTTTCATTGCTATCACCTTTATATGGACTTCCATTTAATCCATAACCAGCTCTTAAGCTAAAGTTATCAATTTTGTATTCCCCACCCACTCTGTAATTCAGTGCCGCTCTATAGTTGCCTTTAATCGCACTGTTGGAATTATCAATTGCATCTCTGTAGCCATCACTTACCGAAAGCTTCATCGAAGCATAATCCACATAATCCGCATCAGCAGTCAATAAAGCATTCTGACCAAGGATTACGCTTGCTCCAACCGAAGCTTTATAAGGGGTGCGCAGGTTATAATTGAAGTTTGAATAGTTTACATCGTTATTGAATCTTTCCACTATACTTCCTGCTTGTGAGAAATTCACATCCAACTTTTCGTCAAAGCTCTCTTCTACATGCATCCATGTTGGCGATTGGAAAGTCGCACCTAATCTAACCTCATTAACTGGTTTATAGATTAATCCTAGACGTGCATTAATTCCTGAACCGTTTGTTGTTTGATTGGATCTGTAAGTAAGGTCGTAATTTCTGCCCAACTGCTCATTAGGCTCAGTAGGAATGTTGTTCGGATCTGTATTCACAATCACACCAGATTCCTGGTAGATACGATCATTTACATAACGAACGTTTACAAAACCTATGCTACCACCCAGATACAGCTGATTGGAAATGTTGATTGCTCCTGAAAAGTTAGCTTCAGAAGTAGAACCAGCTCTGTAATCGCTGTTACGCTGAACATTGCCTAAATCCGTTGCCGGCTGATAAGTATTGTTACTTCCCGGATTCTGATTGATCAGGAAACTTTCATAAGCTGCAGCAGGAGCAGATCCGATTAAACCGTCAGATCTCAGATCAGCGATGGTATAGCCATTGGCACGTTGTGCCAGGTCATCCGCAAATGAACTGTTCTGGTTTGTACCCTGGTAATTGAATTCCCCACCAAAGTCGTTATTTCTGTTGAAACCTATTCCCCAAACTACACCAATCACGCCTTTGTTGAGGTCAGATCCTTTAGGTTTAACTACAGGATTGTACCATACTACTGCGGCCTGGTTTAAGTTTAAGCGGTTTTTAGTCGTTTTTGTATTCTGTCCAAGAAAGCTTGCGTCCGATTGTACGCTGTTAAATTCAGGAGTAATACTGAACTCCGAACGGGTGAACATTCCTAAACCAGCTGGGTTACCACCGATAGAACTGATATCGCCGCCAAGACTGATTTGGGCATTTCCCAATCCCTTGAATCTTGCTGAACTTCCGTAGTCTGTCCGTGAGAACCTTAATGCATCACCTGCGTATTGAGCATAAGTATTACCTGTAGTAGCTACTATAGCTACTACAAGGAGTTGTATGAATTTTTTCATTTAGAATTTTAGATACATGATTAATTTCTACCGCCACGACCGCCGCCGCCGCCACCTGATGATCTGCCACCACCACCGCCGCCACCGAAGCTGCCGCCTGATGATCTTCCGCCGCCTGAATTTGCAGGAGGAGAGTATGATCTTGTCTCAGAACTTCTCATTGGTGTATAACTTCTCTCAGATCTTGACGATCTTGAGTTATACTGCGTGTTACTTCTTGCAGAACCCGATCCATCACCTCTGCGTGACATCACGTTTCCATTGGCATCAACTCTTCTTGAACCAGTTCCGTTGTAACTTCCGCGTGCATAGCTTCCAGAACCGTAACTTCTGCTGTCTCTTGGTCTGTAGTTGCTGTTACGTCCGTAATAACCTCCGTAGCCGCCGCCATAGTATCCGCCTCCGTAAAAGCCTCCACCATAAAAACCGCCGCCCCAAAGTCCGCCGTAACCAAAACCACCGCCCCAGCCCCATGGGGAATATAGTCCTCCCCAGCCGCCGTAACCGAAACCACCATATCCTAAACCACCGTATCCCCATCCAGAACCGAAGCCTAATCCCCAACCGCTGTAAAAGGGACTACCGAAGCCCATTCCAAATCCTATACCGGAATAGTATGGAGAGTAACCTCCGTAAAATGAGTCATAATAGAAAGGATCATAATATCCTCTGAACTGACTGCCGTAATAAAATCTGTTAATTCTTGAAGAATAACTCATGTCAGCGTATAAATCACTGCTGCCATAATAGTCATCATCTTCATTCTGACCGTCATCATAAACTTGTGAAGATCTAACAGGATCAGGTCGTGTGTATTCAACAGCTTGTGCTCTTGAACCATAAACGTCATCATCACTGCTTCTTTGCTGTGCCATCTGTGGCACAGAACAGGATGTCACGGCTAGTGCCGCTACAACCAGCATGCTGGTAAATAAATGGTTAGGTTTCATAATATGTGAGTTCTTTGTGTGTTAACAATACTTTTGTAGGTATAAATTTATAAATTTGTGTTCTACCATACAAGTTATTTAACACAAAAAACGTTCCAATCAGTTATGAGCAAAGGTATTACAAGTAAAAACGAGGATTATTCCCAGTGGTATAACGACATTGTTATAAAGGCAGATCTTGCAGAGCACTCCGCAGTGCGTGGTTGCATGGTCATAAAGCCCTACGGTTATTCTATTTGGGAGAAGATGCAGGCGGTTTTAGATCAAAAATTCAAAGACACAGGACACAGTAATGCCTATTTTCCCTTATTCATTCCAAAGTCATTTTTCTCAAAGGAGGCAGCGCACGTAGAAGGGTTTGCGACAGAATGTGCTGTTGTGACACATTATCGCCTTAAAAATGACGGTGAAGGAAACATCATAGTAGATCCGGATGCAAAACTGGAAGAAGAATTAATCGTACGTCCAACATCAGAAACAATTATATGGAATACCTATAGAGGCTGGGTACAGTCCTATAGAGATCTGCCAATCCTGGTTAACCAGTGGGCAAACGTAGTCAGATGGGAAATGCGCACGCGCTTATTCCTGCGTACCGCGGAATTTTTATGGCAGGAAGGTCATACCGCACATGCTACTTCTCAGGAAGCCATTGAGGAGACAGAAAGAATGCTTGACGTGTATGCCGACTTCGCAGAGAACTGGATGGCAGTTCCTGTCATTAAAGGCCGAAAAACAGCTAACGAGCGTTTTGCCGGTGCACTGGATACTTACTGTATCGAAGCTTTAATGCAGGACGGTAAAGCTTTACAGGCGGGTACCTCACATTTTCTCGGACAGAATTTCGCTAAAGCATTTGATGTGAAGTTTACCAATAGAGAAGGAAAGATCGAGCATGTATGGGCAAGTTCATGGGGTGTTTCTACCAGGCTGATCGGTGCTTTAATTATGGCACATAGTGATGATGCAGGCCTTGTGCTTCCACCAAAACTTGCCCCTATACAAGTAGTCGTTGTACCTATTTATAAAAGTGATGATGACCTGAAGAACATTTCTTCTTTTGTAGATGAGCTGATGCTTAAGTTGAAGGCTTTAGGTATTTCTGTGAAATACGACGATCGTGATACACAGCGTCCGGGATTCAAATTTGCAGAATATGAATTGAAAGGCGTACCTGTCCGTGTGGCTATAGGTGGCAGGGACATGGAAAATGGAACTGTTGAATTAGCGAGAAGAGATACAAGAGAGAAAAGTACAGTATCACAGGAAGGACTTGATACTTATATCGCTAACTTACTGGAAGAAATTCAGCATAATATCTATAACAAGGCTGTTGATTACAGAACCGGGCATATCACCGAAGCAAATTCTTATGAGGAGTTTAAAGAATTGCTGGATAACAAAGCCGGTTTTATTTCCGCACACTGGGATGGTACCTCTGAAACTGAACTAAAAATAAAAGAGGAGACAAAGGCTACAATCCGTTGTATTCCGTTAGATAACAAACTGGAAGATGGGGTTTGTATCTATTCGGGTAAACCTTCTATTCAGCGTGTTTTATTTGCCCGTGCTTATTAATAAAAAGCGAGAGCAGCTCATCACGATAACAGGAGCGCCTATAACATTAGGGGCTCCATTAACAATTAAAAAGACAAGCAGATGAAATTTGCAACTAAAGCGATACATGCAGGTCAGGAGCCGGATCCTTCAACAGGTGCGGTGATGACCCCAATATTCCAGACCTCTACCTACGCGCAGAAAGCGCCTGGAGATAACCAGGGTTTCGAATATTCAAGAGGTACGAATCCTACACGTCAGGCACTGGAAAACTGCCTTGCTGCATTGGAAAATGCTAAATACGGCCTGGCCTTTTCTTCGGGAATGGGTGCTACGGACGCTGTACTCAGGTTATTGCAACCGGGAGATGAAGTGATTACCGGTAACGATCTTTATGGTGGTTCTTACCGTATTTTTACTAAAGTATATGCTAAATACGGTATTAAGTTCTATTTCCTGGATCTGTCAAAACCAGAAAATATACTGCCGTATATCAATGATAAAACCAGGTTGGTGTGGATTGAAACTCCTACTAATCCTACCATGCAGATTGTAGATATCGAAGGCGTAGCTAAAATCACCAAAGAAAAAGGATTAACCTTAACGGTTGACAATACATTTGCTTCCCCTTACCTGCAGAATCCCCTTGATCTGGGCGCAGATATCGTGATGCATTCCGTAACTAAATACATCGGTGGTCATTCTGATGTTGTGATGGGAGCTCTGCTGGTTAACGATGATCAGTTGTATAAAGACCTGTGGTTCGTTTACAATGCTTGTGGTGCAACACCGGGTCCCCAGGATGCTTTCCTGGTATTGAGAGGAATTAAAACGCTTCACCTGCGTATGAAAGCGCATTGTGAAAATGGCGAGAAAATAGCGCATTACCTGAAAAACCATCCAAAAATTGATAAAATCTACTGGCCGGGTTTTGAAGATCATCCTAACCATGATATCGCCAAAAAGCAAATGCGCGGTTTTGGTGGTATGGTGTCAATTACGTTAAAAGGTGCCGATCTGGCAGAGACTTTCAGGGTAGCTTCTTCTTTCAAAGTATTTACCCTGGCAGAATCACTTGGAGGCGTGGAATCGCTCATTAATCACCCTACTACAATGACGCACGGTTCTATCCCTAAAGAAGAACGTGAAAAAGTGGGTGTAACGGATAATTTATTACGCCTGAGCGTTGGTGTAGAAGATGTTGATGATCTGATCGCAGATCTTGAACAAGCACTTAAATAATAAACATTGGAATTTTTAGAACTGAAAGACTTTCTGGATATAAAGGTGGCACAATATAACCGGCCCGACTTTATCAGCAATGATCCGATTTGCATTCCGCATCGCTTTTCCAAGAAACAGGATATCGAAATTGCCGCATTTTTTGCGGCAATTTTGGCTTGGGGACAGAGGAAAACGATTATCAACAAATGCACGGACCTCTTTAACCGGATGGACAATGACCCTTATCACTTTATGCTGCAACATAGTGATGAGGACCTGAAAGGTTTACTCGGATTTAAACACCGTACATTTAATGATACGGATCTGCTGTATTTTGTGAGTTTCTTTAAACACCATTATTCGCTTTCTGATTCATTGGAAACTGCATTTTTACCTGAGTATTTCGAGGATCAGCTGAATTTCACGGCTGAAAACGCATTGAATCATTTCAGGCTTTATTTTTTTAGTCTGCCAGATTCTCCGCGGCGTACGGTGAAACACATCTCTTCACCCCTGCAAAAATCTACCTGTAAAAGGCTGAATATGTTTTTACGCTGGATGGTGCGGAAGGATAATAATGGGGTGGACTTTGGGGTGTGGAACTCCATTAAGGCGGCCGACCTGATTTGCCCTTGTGATGTGCATGTGGATAGGGTTGCGCGCAGACTGGAGATGATCACACGTAAACAAACCGACTGGAGAACTGCTGTTGAACTGACTGAAGAATTGCGGAGGTTTGATCCTGCAGATCCGGTTAAATACGACTTTGCCTTATTCGGTCTCGGTGTAGAAGAAAAATTTTAAATATTGCAGATGATCCTTATATTTAATCTCATATGGTAGTTTTTGAAGCTGAAATAGAGCGTTTTTCCAGGATGGGAGAAAAGACGGGCTGGACCTATGTGTTTGTACCCAAAGCGGTGGCACAACAGATTAAGGCCGATTGCAAAAAGAGCTACCGGGTTAAAGGAAAACTGGATCAGGTCAATGTTTCAGGAATGGCACTCGTCCCGATGGGCGAGGGCGATTTCATTATCGCACTGAAAACAAGCCTGCGCAGGGAATTAAAAAAAGAGGAGGGAGCCGTACTTCATCTGGAACTGGAAGAGGATCTGGACTTTAAAATTGAGATGCCCGATGATCTTGAACTTTGTCTTTCAGACGATCCTCAACTCCTGGAAACCTTTCTGAAATTACCAAAATCGCACCGGAACTATTATATCAACTGGCTCAACACGGCCAAAACAGAAGTCACCCGCACCAAACGGCTAACACAGATTGTTGTGGCTATGGATCAGAAAATGACTTTTGGGGAGATGATCAGATCGAACAAAAGCTAGTTCCTTTTGTAATCCCTGAACCAGCTGTTCACTTTCATCTGGATTACACCTACAAAAGCTTCCCTGAAAATACTGGTGCTCATTTTTGAGGTGCCTTCAGTACGGTCAGTAAAGATAATCGGCACCTCAACTACATTGAAACCATATTTGATGGCTGTGAATTTCATCTCGATCTGGAAGGCATAACCTACAAACCTGATCTTATCCAGCGGGATAGTCTGCAATACGATTTTACGGTAACATTTAAAACCTGCAGTGGCATCCTGAATATTGATTCTGGTAATCATTCTTACATACATCGACGCAAAATAAGACATCAGCACCCTGCTCATAGGCCAGTTCACTACATTTACCCCTTTTACATAACGTGAGCCTATCGCTACGTCAGCCCCTTTGATACAGGCATCGCGCAAAGAAAGCAGATCATCCGGATTATGGGAGAAATCGGCATCCATCTCAAAAATGTATTCATAAGCATGTTTCAATGCCCATTTAAAACCATGGATATAGGCAGTTCCCAATCCCAGTTTGCCTTTTCTTTCCTCCAGATGTAAACCCTTAAACTGCGTCTGCAGCTGTTTTACAATTGCAGCTGTGCCATCAGGAGAACCGTCGTCAATAATAAGTACGTCAAAAGAGAAATCAAGACTGAATACTTTACGGATAATCCGCTCTATATTCTCTTTCTCATTGTAAGTTGGGATAATGACTATGCTGTCTGACACGCGGTGGTATAATTGAGTAAAAACTTGGCGAAAATATTGATTAAAAATGAATTGACATAAGCATTTCGGATAATAGGACAAATATTGACCTCCTGACACAGAAAAAGCTACCCCTGAGAGTAGCTTTTTCTGTGATAAGATGATCATGAACCTAGGTAGTAGCGTTCATTGTATTTTGTAACCATTTGGTTAAAAGGAACAGGATAATGGAAGCTGCTCCGGCCATAAATACGAACAGCATAAAAAACTCATGCTGGTTGTGCATTTCATAACCCAGGAACTGTGTTGCCTTAGCACCTTCAGGATATAATGAACTTAATTTTCCGGCCAGTACGTTTGCACCTGCATTAGCCAGAAACCATACTGCCATCAGTAATGAAGAAAGTTTCAGCGGTGAAAGTTTGTTTACCAGTGATAATCCGATAGGTGATAAACACAATTCACCCCAGGTATGGAAAGCATACATACCCACAAGGAAGATCATACTTACTTTAACACCAGCACCAACGTCTTTAACACCTGTTGCAATGATCAGGTATCCCAATGCCAGCAGCATTAATCCCAATGCCATTTTTGTAGGTGCAGAAGGTTCTTTTTTACCTAATTTCACCCATAACCAGGCAAGCACAGGTGCAAAAACGACTACGAAAATAGAGTTCAGTGACTGGAAGAAGCTTGAAGGAACCGTCCAGAAACCCAGATCCCTTTGTGTCTGTTCTTCTGCAAAGAAAGTTAATGACGCACCTGCCTGCTCAAACGCACTCCAGAAGAATAACACGAAGAAGGCAAGAATGAAAATAACCAGTATCTTCTTTTTCTCTACTCTGGACAAGGTTTTATCAGTAAAAATCATGATCGCGATACCCACTACAGCGGCCAGTAAAAGGTAACTCAGATAACTTACCATCGTTGCATCTACATATAGCATACCTACACATAAAGCAGAAAAAGCGAATAAGCCCAGGTATACAAATACCGGAGATACGTCTGTTTTCAATGATTCTGGTTTTAATCCCAGCAGATTACCGTCCGGATCACGAACATATTTGTCTCTCAGTTTGATAAACACTATTACACCCAGTACCATTGCGATAGACGCAGCCAAAAAGCCCCATTTAAAGTCGGCCGGATTACCAGTATCTCCAAAATTTCCGCAGATAATCGGACCCAATGCACCACCCACATTAATACCCATATAGAATATCGTATAAGCTGCATCTTTTCTCCGGTCGTTCGGTTTATACAACTGGCCTACCATCGAGGAAATATTTGGTTTGAAGAAGCCGTTACCAGAGATCATAAAGCCAAGTCCTGTAAAAAACAGGAAGGTAGACATAGCGGGGGCGGTTTGATACAGCGAGGCGCAGAAGAATAAAATCAGCTCTCCCAATGCCATCAGGATACCTCCCGTAACAATAGATCTTCTGTTACCCCAGTACCTGTCGGCAATAAAACCGCCGATTAAAGGGGTCAGGTAAACTAAACCGGTATAACTTCCATATAAATTTGACGCGAAGGCCTTGTCAAATAATAATGCCTTGGTCATGAAAAGAACCAGAATTGCACGCATACCGTAATAATTGAAACGTTCCCACATTTCGGTAGCGAACAGCACGTATAATCCCTTTGGATGGCCTTGTTCAGCACTGTCTAGTTGCTCCGGCTTAAGGATTTCAGATTGATCCATAGTGTTTGTTGTGTTTTTTTGTTAAATAATATTTTGCAAATTAATTGTATTTACTCATTCCTCTTCGTAACTATTTTATGCCTTTTTCCCTCATGATGCCGTTCAGCCATTTCAACAGGAAAAAAGCAATAATTGCAGAGAATAATAAAAGACTGAAGTTCACCCAGAAAAAGTTGGTTTTATCTTCATAAGTATCCCATAAAGTCGCCAGTACCCCGGATAGCTTGTTTCCTATGGAGGTGGATAGGAACCAACCACCCATCATCAGGGAGGTAATCCTTGTGGGACTTAGTTTGGAGACCAGAGATAAACCCATCGGACTTAAAAATAACTCTCCTATGGTAATCACACCGTAACTGGCAACCAGCCATAATACGGATACCTTTTCTGTGCCATTGCCGCCGGAATAAACCGCACCGATCATCACCAATACGGATAAGGCTGAAATGAAGAGGCCGAAAGCAATTTTTGTAGCGGTAGACGGTTCCTGGTTTCTTTTGCGCAGCCAGGTAAAAAATGCGACCACCAGTGGAGTAAGCAGGATCACCCATCCCGGGTTGATCGACTGACTAAGGTTAGTCGCCCATACCTCGATTTTGCTGCCTTCCGCGGGAAGCTTGTCCGCAGCTATATTTCTGAAATAAACCGGGTAATTGTATTCTTTTAATACAACTCCGTTTTCTTTTTGCAGTCGGAATGCTTTATCGTAAACCGGTACAGAGTCTTTTTCGAACGTTATATTTTGAGATAAACTTAGTGTAGAGAATGTTTTTTCGGCTATCGGATGTTCCAGATGGCGATCCGTATAACGGTCGGCCCAGGTATTCAAGGCCGTACCATTCTGTTTAAATACGGCCCAGAACAAAATCACCACTGCAAAGATCGTCAGCAGCGCGGCAATTGGTTTTTTCTCTTCCTTACTGGCTTTTGCCAATAATGAGCTGTAGAAATAGATCACGGGAATACAGGCAAAAATAAATGCATCAGTAGAAGTAGAGCCTACCAGCGGGTGACCCAATAATCTTACCGGCAATATCCATCCTATGATACCTGCAACAATTGAAGGAACAAGGATCACCAGTACAATTTTCAGGAATGACATATCACCTTCCTGAACGCCTTTTTTTACATCGAACTCACGGTAATGTTTCAGTCCGGCAATAAATACTGCCACGCCGATAAACATCCCTATGCCGGCAGCAATAAATGCAAATCCCCAGCCCAGCAGGATGTATAAAATAGCACCGAAAAAGTTACAGATAAAAGCTCCCACATTGATACCCATATAGAAAATGTTGTATCCTTCATCCTTTTTATCCTGATAAAGCGGCGTAGAGTAGATATTACCCAGCAGGGTAGAAATATTAGGTTTGAAAAATCCGTTACCCAGGATCACCAGTGTCATCGAGATATACAGGACAGGCAAACTGTGCACGGCCATTAAACAATAACCCAGCCCCATCATAATGCCACCCGTAATGATTGATCTGGCATAACCGAAATACCTGTCTGCAATTAAGCCCCCTAAAAAGGGAGTAAGAAATACCAGTGCGATAAAAGTTCCATAGAGGTCGGCCGATTCTGCCTCAGTCATGGAAAACCCGGCCTTTACATCTTTCAGATAGAGTGTGAAGATCCCTATCATTAAATAGTATCCGAAACGTTCCCACATTTCAGATAAAAAAAGAAAAGTCAATCCTTTAGGATGCTTAACCGTAATGGTTTCAGTCATTAATTTCTATATACTATTTGTGTGTTCACAAGATAATGCAAGGCGCAATATAGGCACATAGAGGCATACTCGCAAATTATAATAAGAGGTACAGGCTATTTAACACTAGAATTTCTTTGTAACAGGCGGGTTCTTCATTTTAGGATCCACATAAAAATCATCCAGTGCTGACGGTGAATTTTTCAATTCTATGTCCTCCATCAGTTTTAGTTTGTTGCCGATCAGCCTGTAACCATCAAAGCTGGAATCTGAAGCATAATATTCAAAATTTCCAGCCATATTCGGATCAAAAGGTGCAAGATGATCAAACACAATCATTCCCTCCGCCTTGTCCAGTCGCAGGGTCATAGAATTCAGCTTATTGTATTCGAAAACGATGCGGTTTTTGGCGGCTATACCCACGCTGTCCTGAAATACAGGCTTGCCAAATTCTATTCCGTCATTTACAAACGAAAGAATGTCGATCACCTTTTTTGACGTTTTTTTATTGTTGCCTTTCCAACCCAGCAAGGCATAAAACGGATTGCTGCCGTTGACCAGTAATGGCACAATTTCATAATACCTGGCGCCGAACCAGTTTTTATTGGTCGTAATTATATTGGGATCTGAAATCTCTGCAGTGCCATCAATCAAGGGGTACAGTTTCAGCTTGCCATCTTTGGTGCTCAGTTGAATGGTGCCAAAAAAACGATAAGTGCCATCATCTGCCGGTACATACCAGGAGAAGATCCGGAAAGCATGGTCGGGCGATTCTACCACAGAAATCATCCGCAGTGAATCGAAACCATAGTGGAACGAATGCGGCGTTTTCAGGGCGCCGACCAGCATTTTGATGAATTTTGCGTTCTGATCAAAACGTTCTGTATTGCCGGCAGCATTAAATAACTTTGAGGCAGATAAGACCAGTGAATCCTGGTACTTGTTCAGCACGGCTTTCTGCGCGGGTAATATGGTTTGTGCACCAACTTTAGTCAGCACACAAACCAGTATTAAAAATGAGCTTAAAAATTTATTCATTAATTTAATTTTTCTATCACTATTGCACTGGCACCGCCACCACCATTACAGATGCCGGCAACGCCGATTTTACCATTGTTCTGATCCAGCACAGCCAGCAGTGTAACCACTATCCTTGCTCCCGAAGCACCCAGCGGATGTCCCAGGGCCACCGCACCACCATTGATATTAACGATATCCTCAGATAAACCTAATTGCTGATTATTCGCCAAAGAAACCACAGCAAAAGCTTCATTTATTTC
This sequence comes from Pedobacter sp. MR2016-24, assembly GCF_026239655.1. GTDB lineage: Bacteria > Bacteroidota > Bacteroidia > Sphingobacteriales > Sphingobacteriaceae > Pedobacter. The sequence continues at coordinate 378,316 of NZ_JAPIVO010000004.1, forward strand.
GAAAAAGTCCACCTCTCCAATTTCTTTTCCCGCACGTTTTAAAGCGAGTGGGATTGCTTTTGCAGGACTGGTCGTAAACCATTCCGGTGCCTGTTGTGCATCTGCATAACCTAAAATCCTGGCCAGCGGTTTCAATCCTAATTCCCTTGCTTTGTCGGCACTCATCAATACCAATGCCGCCGCGCCATCATTTAACGTAGATGCATTCGCTGCGGTAACCGTTCCCTCTTTTGCAAATACGGGTTTTAACCCTGGTATTTTATCAAAATTTACGGCGAATGGTTCATCATCTTTAGTCACCATTGTGGTGGTTCCTTTCCGGTCTTTCACCTCCACAGAGATAATTTCTGCATCAAACTGGCCATTTTCCTGTGCAGCCTGTGCTCTTTTATAAGAACTGATGGCATAGGCATCCTGGTCAGTGCGACTAATTTCGCAGGTTGCAGCGCAAAGTTCTGCAGCTGAACCCATGTGATAATCGTTATACACGTCCCACAGACCGTCTTTTACCAATCCATCTGTGAGCTGACCGTGACCTAACCTATAGCCTGTTCTTGCCTTGTCCAAATAGAAAGGCACATTGCTCATACTTTCCATTCCACCGGCAACTATAATGTCACTTTCACCCAATGCGATGCTTTGAGCAGCAAGCATGATCGCTTTTGTACCAGACGCGCACACTTTATTTATTGTAGTAGCGGGTAAATCCGGTAATCCGGCATATTTTGCTGCCTGTGTAGCAGGAGCCTGACCAAGATTGGCTGATAAAACATTACCCATATATACCTCCTGCACATCTTCAGGCTTGATGCCTGCTTTTTCAACAGCAGCTTTGATGGCCAGTCCGCCCAGTTGTGTGGCAGAAAAAGTCGACAGAGAACCACCAAAGCTTCCGATTGGTGTTCTTAAAGCTGATACTATAACTACTTCTTTCATTTGTCTCTATTAAATTTGGTTAAGGGCAAATCTAGTAATTTAAAATTTGCTCATCCGCTTATTCTAATAACATTTATTGATGTGCATTTTTTACGCAGCAGGCCTCATACCCTATAAAGGAAAAATATATTTAAATAAAAATATAAATGTCTTTAGGATGGAGGATAAAAAAATAGCACTGTTTAATAAATCACCTGAAGGACATGCCACGTGTTGAGCTAAATTATTGTACTGAAGCAGAATTGGTAGAAAAAATCGCCTCTGGCGATGAACGGGCTTTCGAACAATTATATAGGATTTATAACACTAAAGTATATGATTATCTCAGAAAACTGACCAGGGATAATGATCTCACTGAAGAGTTGCTCCAGCAGGTATTTGTGAAAGTATGGGAAAAGCGGAGTATGCTGAATGCTGATAAACTATTCGTGTGTTACCTGTACCGGATGTCAGAGAATCTGGTAATGGATTTCCACCGGAAGGCCAGACGTGATAAAAAGGCAATGGAAGCGCTTTTGCTGGTGGCCTCAGAGCTGATTGCAGGACCAATAGAAACAATAATTTCAAAAGAAGACGATGGTTTGCTGCAACAGGCAATCAATAAATTACCACCGCAGCGAATGAAAATTTTTGTGCTTTGTAAACTTGAAGGGAAGTCGTACGAAGAGGTAGGTGCTTTACTGGGCATTTCCACATCCACTATAAGTGATCATATTGTAAAAGCAACAAAATCAATAAAAACCAGTTTGCTGGCCTCCATGAATGTTGCAGGTTAACAAAAGGATTTTTTTTAAAAAATAAAAAAGAGAGCAGAGTAAAACGGAGAGTTGAGCGTATTCACATAAAAGAAGGATATTCAAGAAGATAGCAGAGGCATATCATTCTGCATAAAGAGATTGCTTTTCGCGTTTGCAGCGTTAGCAAGTTTAGGTAAATAGTTAATAATACATAGCCGGTGTGTGTGGATGCAACACCGGCTATGCTTTTTCCAGAAGCCGGCAATTCATTCCTTATTTGTATTATTGTCTATCGCAGGCTTTACTATGAACCGTAAATATTTTATTTCTTCTTTTATCACATCAGGACTTGTGTTTTCATCACTAAAAGGGTGGACTGCACCTGTAGAAAGCAACATTAAAATTCCTAAATACCTGCAGCCGGGAGATACCATAGGTATCACCAGTCCCGCAGGATATATCAGTGCTGAGGAAATCCGTCCTGCTGTCGCGCTGATGGAGAACTGGGGCTTCAAAGTTCAGATCGGGGCGGCCATAGGGAAAAAGGATTATACCTTTGGTGGCACGGATGAGGAAAGAAGGGCAGATCTTCAGCAAATGATAGATAATCCTGATATCGCTGCGATCATGTGTGCAAGGGGCGGTTATGGACTGGTCCGCATCATTGATCAGCTTAATTTTGAAAAGATCGCCAGACATCCGAAATGGATCATCGGATTTAGCGATATTACAGTATTACATTGCCATATGAATAGAAAATATGGTCTGGCCACGCTCCACTCCAAGATGTGTAATAGTTTTCCGTCAGATTGGACTAAAGCAGAACCGATCCAGATTTCAACCATTCTATCTATACGTCAGGCCTTAACCGGTGAAGAAACCAGGTATACTGCAGCTGCAGTGATTTCGAACCGGAAAGGACGAGCCGAAGGTGAATTAGTGGGTGGAAATCTGAGTATCGTAGCCAGTCTTTCAGGTACCGTATCAGATTTAGCGACCAAAGGGAAAATCCTGTTTCTGGAAGATACGGGTGAGTACCTGTATAGCCTGGACCGTATGTTCTGGAATTTGAAACGTACTGGTAAACTTTCTCATTTAGCCGGACTGATCATTGGCAGTTTTAAAGTTAAGCCCGATGATCCGGATGAAATATTTGGAAAGTCTGTTTATGATATCATAATGGAAAAGGTTAAAGAATTTGATTATCCGGTATGTTTTGATTTTCCTGTAGGTCACCAGAGAAATAATTTCGCCTTAAAATGTGGTGTCAGGCACGTGCTTACTATTAGTATGGAAGGTACGACCCTTGATTCACTGAACTAAATACAAGGTAATTTACTATTTAAACCAGTTAAAATAGGTAATGAAAATCCAGCCACTGTTTGATAAATTGCCATCTTAAATCACCATTGTCGGCTATTCTGCAGCAGGTTATAGGCAGACAATAAAAAATGGGGTATCAGATCATGAACAACTTTTTCCATATCCAACTCTCTCTCAGTTTAGTGACCACCATTTTCAGTTCCTTTGCTTTTGCACAGGCACCTGAAAAACCAAAGGTATATACACAGCAGGATACGCTTAGGGGTTCCCTTACAAAAGAGCGTACCTGGTGGGACGTTAAACGTTATGAGGTGACCGTTAAACCCGATTTCGAGAGTAAAACTATTATCGGGTCAAACGAAATTCAATACCAGGTAGTAAAGCCAAACAAAGGTGATATCAAACTGCAGCTCGACCTGCAGGAGCCATTGATCATCGATAGTGTGATTTATAATGGTAAAAATTCATTATCATTTACACAAACAAAAAACGTTTGGTATGTTGCCGTTCCCGCTCAAAAACTAGCTGCAAAAAACAATATCCAGGTTTATTACCATGGAAAGGTTCATGAGGCCATTAACCCACCATGGGACGGTGGTTTTATTTTTAAGCTCGACTCACTATCCAGACCATGGATGACTGTAGCCTGCCAGGGACTGGGTGCATCTGTATGGTATCCTAATAAAGACCATCAAAGTGATGAGCCAGACATGGGAGCATCACTTACCATGATTGTTCCTGATACGCTGGTAGCCGTTGGCAATGGACGTATGGTTTATAAAAAAGACAACAATGATGGTACAGTCACGTATAAATACAATGTGAACAGCTCCATCAGTAATTACTGTATCATTCCTTATATTGGTAAATATGTGAACTTCAAAGAGGTTTATCAGGGAGAAAACGGCCCATTGGATGTGAATTACTGGGTGCTGGACTATAACTTGAAAAAAGCGAAACCTTATATGCCAGAGCAGGTGCATCTGATGTTCAAAGCACTGGAGCATTGGTTTGGTCCTTATCCTTTTTATCAGGATGGTTATCAGTTGATAGATGCGCCGCATAGCGGGATGGAACATCAGTCGGCCGTATCTTATGGCAACGGCTATAAATTCGGTTACCGCGGTCGGGATGCTTCAGGATATGGCTGGGGTACCAAATGGGATTTTATCATTATACATGAAAGCGGTCACGAGTGGTTTGGTAATAATATCACTACCAATGACCTGGCAGACATGTGGGTGCATGAAGGTTTCACGAACTATAGTGAGACCCTTTTTGTAGATTATCATTATGGCACTACTGCAGGAAATGAATATAATTATGGTATTAGAAAAGGTATCAGGAATGATAAAACGATCATTCCTGCTTATAACGTCAATGCACAGGGGAGTGGTGATATGTATCCTAAAGGGGGAAATATGCTGCACAGTATCAGGCACAGCATGAACAACGATGAAGCATTCAGACAGATTTTACGTGGTCTAAACAAGTATTTTTACCATAAAACGGTGAATACAAAGGAAATAGAAAACTACATTTCTAAAAAGGCCAGGTTTGATTACAGCAAGATATTTGATCAATATCTGCGTACTGTCCAAATCCCTGTATTTGAATACAAGATAGAAGGTGCAACAGTGACTTTCCGTTATAGCAATTGCATTAGTGGTTTTAACTTGCCATTGGTGCTTACAAAAAACAAGGTTACCTTAAAAATTACACCTTCTACAAAATGGCAGACTATTCCGTTAAAGCCAGCACAAAAAACTTTGTTTAATACGGATGCTATAGAAAAGATGTATTTGATTAATTGCCTTGGCAATTAATCAAATACACTATCTCCACGCAACTAAATAATCAGTATCAGAAACGATTTTCTGATCTGGTGATACAAAGAACATCCAGCAACAGATGATATCGCAAGTTTTCCCTTTGCGGTCATCGTTGCTGAAAGGTCTTTCCTCTTCGAGAAGGAATAGCCATCACATTTTCTTTTTTAGTACTATTATATAAGATAAAAATAGGATCGTCATTACCGATCACGCCCATTGCCTGGCTAACTTATTTGAATATTATCCGGTTGATTGAAATGTATTGGAGAACGGATTCCAACAGCATGCCGGCAAATAACGATTGGTCTATTGCTAATAGTAATTCCCAGCTATAATGTAATCATATTAAGCTATTTTAGGCTTGAAACAATTTGAAAACAATTGAGTGGATTTTAGATTTACGTTCAAATTAAGATAGATATGGAAAACATAAATATAAAAGCTGCATTTCTATCGGTCATACTATTGATATTCACCTACCTGTATTATGTCAGGCAGCCAGGGAGCATAATGTCTCCTCTGGCGGCAATAGCTATAGGTGTGATAGGTATCGTGATATTTTTTGCTTATTTCTTTGTCGTAAAAATAATAGCCTATGCTTGTTCTGCCGTAATATACCCTCATGTCGGCTTTCGTATTTTATGGCCGTTTATGATCTGTACTACTATTGCCTGGCTGATTTATGCAGTTGTGCTCATCAAACCATTTGGCGATACCAGCTACTATTTGGATATCCTTAAACAGTTTTTTATAACATATGGACTGTTTATTGCCATTTGTACGGTGGTTATCGGTCTTACGATTACTTATCCTGCCTATAAAGGAGTAACGGGTAACCCTTCGTTATTGCGGAGCAACCTTAACTTTCTCATTATGGCTGTTGCCGTATTTCTTGCACTAGTATTTCTGTTTTATATCGTCAATAAAATCAAGCAGCCGGGTTTTGCTGCGAAATATAAAAATTACAATAGTCTGGATGAGCTACCATCCTCTGCAAATAATCAAATTATACGTTTATTGGAAACTAACCCGTATGAATATATGGAACAGCCGTATCTGCTGCCTAATGTTAATCAGGTGATTATTATTTCATACCACAGCAGTAATAGTAAGCAAAAACCTGTTCAGACTATCTACAGGTTAAATAAGGATGGTGATATTATAGAAAAAATTGAAGATCAGGAACTCACCAACGATGACTTTTATCCCCTTATTTATGATGGAGGACTGTTAACGAATGACAAGGGAAAAGAAGTAATTACCTGGATTTTTAATAGCGATAGAGAAAGGAAAAATAAGAATGACATTCAGCTGCAGCATAATTGGGCTATTGATTCATTGCAAAAAGATTCGAATTTGAAAATGGTCTATTTTGAGAAAAATGGTGAATTTTACTGTAGGAATAGTGATGTCGTCAGGTATAATGGAATAATGTACTACGAATTAAAAAGTAACAATGAATTGCTATTGCTTAAGTTGAACACCGCTTACACTGACGGAGATTTTTATGGAGATTGCCAGGAAAGACAGATGGATTACTATCGGTCTGAAAAACTAAACTTCAGTCTGCTCCGTGTTAATCAGCATGATTTCTATATCATTAAACATAGGAAAGAGTTGCGAAAGGTCATATCTGTTGATTAATTCCCTCGTAACCGCCAGACAAAAATTTATGCTCATGAAATTCAAGATCATCGTTTATGGAATTCTTCTTTTGCTCACTGTTCGCGTATTTGGGCAAAGCAAAACTGTTTATGAGATTAAGGTAGACTCCCTAGCTCAGGCCGGAAGAGTGGAAGAAATAATCCCCTATCTGGAAAGGGAGATAAAAAAGGAGCCCGGGAACGAAATACTGTTGAGGTTAACCGGATTCAGGTACCTGCAGGTAAACAATTTGGAAATGGGTGAGAAATATTATTTTAAAGCATTAGCTGTTAATCCAAACTGCGCCCGTTGTTATTTGAATATCGGTCGTATTTATGCCAGTAAATCTGATTTTCAGCTGGCTTTAAATTACCTGGATAAAGCGGTGGCGGCGGATTCCAACGATGTTCTGGTTTACTTCAACAGGGCTGAAATTTATTTTGAACTAGAAAATTTGGATGCCTCTTGTCAGGATTATTCGAAAGCTAAAATGCTGCTGCAAAAACCAGTAAATTATGATCCTCAATTGATAAAAACAATTGAAGCGTCAATACTGGATTTTTGCGACGAAACAAAAGCCAGCTATTATTATCAGCGTGGTGTCGCATTTTATAACTTAAACCAATATGATAAAGCCTTAGACATTTATTCATCAGGCTTACTTAAATTCCCTACTAATGCTATGCTTTTATCATTTAAAGGAAATGTTTACCTGTCCCTAAAGGATTATCAGAATGCATTGGCGAATTATAAACTTGCATTGGCAAATAGACAGGAGTTGTTGATTGAAATTGAGAAAAATCCGCGCTTTGCAGCGACGAGCAGACAAGAATTGCTGACTTACTATAATGCATCTGTGGCCGCTATTTATTATAGTGATGCCGAATGTAAAATATATGCCGGGCAGTTTGATGAGGCGTTAAGCGAGATGAATGAAGCGATTGCACTTGTTCCCGACCTGCCTGGTTTGGATAAAGAAAGTTATTTTAACAGAAGGGGCGAAATCTATATGGAAAATAACCAATACGACCTGGCGCTGGCTGATTTTAACCATAGTATACAGATCAATAATATGTATGCTGTGTCTTATGTCAATAGGGCAATAGCTAAAGTAAGCCTGCTCGGAAATGTGCGGCAATCAAAAACTAGGATTGGCGCCAGATTGGCTAAGCGACCATTCCAAAGTTATCTGGTGTTAAAGGCCGGAACATCATTGCAAAAAATTGAACCAGCACTGCGCGCTGCTGTAGAAGATTGTAATATGGGGATAACTTTGGATAGTACTATAGGTTTTTCATACTATGTGAGGGGGCAGATTAAAAATATGCTCGCTGATAAAAATTACTGTCTGGATCTAATTAAGGCAAAAAATATGGGGGTTGAGGTGGAAGCATCGCTGTTGGCAGGTTGTTTTCTATAACAACAACAAAATTGTGAAATACCTTTGATTTAGTTTTTGTTTGATAAGCCTAAGATGAACAAATCTTAGCCGTTTATCCTATTAATATTTTGCATGTTTAATAGTTTATGTAGTGTGCAAAACTAAAAATCAATACATTAAGTTAAGCATCTTATCATGTGCATCTTGCGCAATTTTTGCCAAAATCATTGCGTACCATCGCAAATGATAAGATTCTACAGTAATTTGGGGACATCTTACAGGAATAAAAAATCCGCTATTCTTATATTTGGATGTCGAGTTAACCAAATATTTATAAAAGCCGATTTAGCCGGATACCCGGAATATTGAATGAAAAAATTCCTGATTTCACTTCTATTTATTGTAATAGCACATACTGCAGGAGCATGGACTACCACCTCCGCATCTATCGCAGATATCCTGATTTCTACAGAAAACCATACGCGTGTGCGGTTTGGCGCGACCAAAGTTCTGGATGCGCTGCAAAAATTAAATATTCAAAGTCAAATCAGCACTGCTGAAAAAATTAAGTCCGGCAAGCAGCAGGTAGTGATTGGTATTTATACCGATGTCATATTTAAGCACCGGATTCCTGAAGTTATCCGTCAGAAAGTTTTGGGTATGGGTAAGGAGGGCTTTTATATTTACACTGATAAAAAGGGTATTTATGTTATTGGTGCGGATGCTTCCGGCGCCTTATATGGTTGTTTAGAATTAGCAGAACGGATCAATAAAACCGGGAAACTACCGCAGGAATTAACGATCAGTGATCATCCGGAGATGATTTTAAGAGGTACGTGTATCGGATTGCAAAAACCCGATTACCTGCCGGGTCATGATGTTTACGAATATCCTTATACGCCTGAGACTTTCCCATGGTTTTATGATAAGGAACTGTGGATTAAGTACCTGGATATGATGGTCGAGAACCGCTACAATTCTCTGTATCTATGGAACGGTCATCCTTTTTCTTCGCTGGTCAGGCTCAAAGATTATCCCTATGCTGTTGAAGTAGATGATGAAACCTTCAAAAAGAATGAGCAAATATTTAAATTCCTGACCACCGAAGCCGACAAACGCGGTATCTGGGTCATCCAGATGTTTTACAATATCATTATTCCTAAGCCCTTCGCAGATAAACATGGTTTAAAGACGCAGGACAGAAACAGGCCGATTATTCCAATCATAGCCGATTATACCCGGAAATCTATTGCTGCATTTGTTGAAAAATATCCGAATGTGGGACTCATGGTGGCTTTAGGCGAAGCGATGGAAGGTGTTGGTCAGGATGATATTGACTGGTTTACTAAAACCATTATTCCAGGCGTAAAAGATGGGCTTAAAGCAGCTAATATCCGGGAAGAACCTCCATTGGTATTAAGGGCTCATGATACAGATGCGCCTGCGGTAATGAAAGCAGCGCTTCCTTTATATAAAAACCTTTACACGGAAAATAAATTTAATGGAGAAGCACTAACGACTTATGAACCCAGAGGTGCATGGGCTGAGCTCAACCGCAAGCTGGCTAATATTGGTACTGTCAATATCTCCAACGTGCATATCCTGGCAAACCTGGAACCTTTCAGATATGGATCTGCAGATTTTATTCAGAAGTCTGTGCAGGCCATGAATCAGAATTACGGTGCTAAAGGGCTGCACTTATATCCGCAGGCCAGTTATTGGGATTGGCCTTATACGGCAGATAAATCAAAAGAAAGAATCCTTGAAGTAGAGCGGGATTGGATCTGGTACAAAGAATGGGCACGTTATGCCTGGAATTCTAAAAGGGACCGCGCTGATGAAGTAAATTATTGGAGCGGACAACTGGCAGAACAATATGGCACTGATTTAAAGAGTGGTAAGGCTATTCTCGATGCTTACGAAGCATCAGGTGAAATTTCCCCAAAATTGCTGCGCAGATATGGGATTACTGATGGAAACAGACAAACACTGACTTTAGGTATGTTAATGACGCAACTCATTAACCCTTTTCGTTACGGTCTTTTTACTTTATTATATGAATCTGAAGCACCGGAAGGGGAGATGATCATAGATTACGCGGAGAAAGAGTGGAAAAAACAGGGACACATAGGTGAAACACCAATGAGAGTTGCGCAAGAGGTAGTAGTATATGGCAGAGCTGCAATCACAGCAATTGAACAGGTGAAAATTGTGAGCCAAAATCAGGAGGAGTTTAGGCGATTAAAAAATGATATCTACTGTTACGATGCAATGGCTAATTTTTATGCAGATAAAGTTAAATCAGCTTTGTGGATTTTGAGATACAAATATTCAAACGAGGTAACTGATTTAGAAAAAGCGCTGCCATTTTTGAAGAGTAGCATAGAACATTATACAACTTTAGTCAGGCTAACTGAGGATGAATATCTGTATGCCAACAGTATGCAGACCAAGCAGCGTAAAATCCCAATGAGGGGCGTGGATAAAACTTTTATTCACTGGAAAGAGATGCTTCCGGTTTATACCAGAGAACTCAACCATTTTGAACGCAGTATAGATTCGCTTAAAAAGATTAAACCAGGAGCGGTTGCCGCCATTGTTCCTTACAAAAATGCGGCTGTTCAGGTGCATAGTCCTGGAATAGGAAGCGTGTTTTTAAGACAGAATGCTTTGGTTTACAGTGATACGAGTGTTCTGATCAGAGAAATTACGCCTGCTTTAGCTGGTCTTAAAGGATTAAAATTAGACATGCAAAAACAGGTTACATCGGGAACGGAGATCAGGTTTAGCAATCAAGAGGCGGTGAAGGTCTTAGTTGCCTATTTTAACCAGAAAGATCCTAAGTACCTGTTGCCGCCACAGCTGGAGATCGATGCCAGTGCAAACAATTACGGGCAGGCAGAAATTAAAATCAGTAATGCACTTGTCTTAAATGGATTTCCTCCTGCTAACGTCCATGCATACAGCTTTCCGGCAGGAACAAATACATTAACATTAGCTAAAGGCGCTTGTGTGGTTATCGGTTTTATACCTGACCGGCAGGAACTGAGGATTTTTAATGCAGGTTTAGATGGAAGAGGAAAAGATATTGACTGGCTATTTGAATAATGATGAACAGCAAAATATATAGAATGATCTTGTTACTGCTTGCGGTAACATCATCGGCCTTTGCTCAGCAACAAGCGAAGCCCGGTATAGCGGCGTTAAAGAAATATGTAAGCTATTTTAACACTATAGATACAGAGGCTGTAAAAAACTATGTTCCAAATGCACAGGCATTCGATTGGCTCTCTGCTAATATTCCCCTATTCGAATGTCCAGATACAGTTTTGGAACAAACTTATTATTACCGGTGGTGGTCGTACCGCAAACACCTGGTTAAAACGCCTGAGGGTTTTATCCTTACTGAATTCATTGAGCCTGTTAAACATGCCGGAAAATATAATTCTATCAGCTGTGCCTTAAGCCATCATCTTTATGAAGGCCGCTGGATAAAAGATAAGGGTTACCTGCAGGATTATATCAAATTCTGGCTCTATCACGCAGACGTGGGACAGAGCAAACAGCGCTTTCATCAGTTTAGCAGTTGGATAGATGATGCTGTTTATGCAAATCAACTGGTTAAACCAGATTTGAACTTCGTCAGAAGTATAGCACCTGCCTTAGACGCAGACTATACCAAATGGGAGAGCGAGCGACAATTGAACAGCGGTCTCTTTTGGCAGTTCGATGTAAAAGACGGAATGGAAGAATCTGTCAGCGGATCCAGAAAGGACCAAAACCGTAGACCCAGCATCAATAGTTATATGTATGGTAATGCGAGCGCCCTGGTTCAGCTTGGTAAAGTGATTGGCGATCAGCAGCTCCAAACTAAATATGCAGCGAAAGCTGCGGGACTTAAGAAAATGGTTCAGGACAGCCTGTGGAATAATACTACTTCTTTTTTTGAGACCAAATCCGCAAAAACAGGTGCGTTGGTGCAGGTAAGGGAGGCCATTGGTTTTATTCCATGGGATTTTAATCTGCCGGATGATCAGGCAAAATATGCAAAAGCCTGGGATGCACTGTTGGATACTGCCGGATTTAATGCACCCTGGGGGATCACGACTGCCGAACGCCGTAACCCTACTTTTAGAACGAGGGGAACCGGCCACAGTTGTGAATGGGACGGCGCCTTGTGGCCATTTGCTTCTTCACAAACGTTAAAAGGCCTTTCCAATTTGCTCAATAACTACAAAGACACAGGCAATATGAGCACTGCTGTTTTTTATGAAAAACTGCATCAATATGCAGCATCTCATGTGAAAAACGGTAAACCCTATATTGGAGAATACCAGGATGAGCGCACGGGAGAATGGCTTAAAGGAGATAATCCGAGAAGCATTTTTTACAACCATTCTACTTTTTGTGATTTGATTATTAATGATTTAGTAGGTATTAAACCCCGTCCTGATGAAGTTTTAGAGATCCGCCCGCTTATTCCCGGAAACAAATGGGATTGGTTTGCACTCCGTAATGTCAGTTATCATGGTAAAAATATCTCTTTGATCTGGGATAAGACAGGTAGGAAATACCGGCTGGGTAAAGGTTTCCATATTTATGTGGATGGACAAAAAGTAATCACTTATAAGGAACTGAAGCCTGTTAAAGTACAAATGAACAACCTGAAATGAAATTTTTGAAGAAAAAAAAACATCTGTATTTAACTGGTTTATTAATTATAATTTGCAGTTATGCATCCGGTGTGTATGCACAGGGCTATTATAATGTAATCAAGTATGGTGCTAAAAATGATAGTAGCAAATTAGCGACTCCGGCAATTGACAGGGCAATCGCAGCTGCTTCCAAAGCAGGAGGGGGTACGGTTTACTTTCCTGCCGGAAAATACCTTACCGGGTCAATCCATTTAAAAAGTAATATCACAATTCTGATTGATGCTGGTGCAGAACTTCATTTCAGTGACAATTTTGATGATTACCTGCCGATGGTGAAGAGCAGGTATGAAGGTGTAGATGTCACCAGTTTTTCTCCGCTGTTTTATGCTTATAAAGCAGAAAACATTACGATCACGGGACGGGGACTGATCAATGGCCACGGTAAAAAATGGTGGGACTTTGTAGAGGGCTATAAACAAAATCAGCCACGCTCCACATGGCAGTTGGAATTTGATCAGCTAAATAAGGATATTTTGCTTCCTGATGATCCTAAGCAGATGGAAAGAGGATTTCTGCGTCCCCCTTTTATTCAGCCAATGTTCTGTAAAAATGTATTAATTGAAGGCATCACGATCATGAATTCCCCTTTCTGGACGGTGAATCCGGAATTCTGTGAGAATGTAAAAATACATGCGGTAACAATCAATAATCCGCATTCGCCAAATACCGATGGCATCAATCCTGAATCCTGTAAGAATGTGCATATTTCTGATTGCCACATCAGCGTTGGAGACGATTGTATTACTATTAAATCTGGTAAAGATGGACCGGGCAGAAAAATGGCTGTTCCCGCAGAGAATTACACGATTACCAATTGTACGATGCTCTCGGGGCATGGCGGCATAGTGATTGGCAGCGAAATGTCTGGTGATGTAAGAAAAATAACGATTTCAAATTGTGTATTTGATGGAACTGATCGCGGGATCAGGATTAAAACTGCGCGTGGACGAGGTGGAATTGTAGAAGAGATCAGGGTGGACAATGTCATCATGAAGAATATCCGTGAGCAGGCGATTGTATTGGACATGCAGTATGCCAAAACAGCTATGGAAACCGTATCTGAAAGAACGCCCCGCTTCAGAAATATCCATTTCAGCAATATTACCGGACAGGTTAACCAGGCAGGATATTTAAACGGCCTGGAAGAAATGCCGATTGAAAATATTAGTTTCAATGATATTAACCTGGATGCTAAAACGGGGTTTATGGTGCAGCAATCCAAAAATATAGAATTTCATAATGTACAGGTCAATACAGAAATCGGGCCATCGCTGACTGCTATTTTGGTAGAAAACCTCACCGCAGATGCTTTAAAAAGTTATTCGCCACATGATACTGCAGCAATTATAGACCTTAAAAATGTAAAAGATGTGTTCCTTTATAATGCATTTCCAGTAAAAGGCACAAAAACCTATCTTAAGCTGGCAGGAGCTCAAACAGAAAATATAGCAATCGGGAATAATAATTTCAGCAATGTCAAACTGGCAATTGAAAAAAATAAAGATGTTCCGGGAAAGATTAAGGTGATTTCCGGAGATAGCGGACAATAAATAATGTAATTATGAAAGCTAACTCCCGGTGCTGCTATTTGTTATTGTTTTATCTGTTGTTTCCAGTTCTCGGGATTTCTGCGCAGGAGAATGCTCATCAGCTCTGGTATACGAAAGCAGCTCAAAAATGGACTGATGCCCTTCCTCTCGGAAATGGAAGGATTGGTGCAATGGTCTATGGCGGGGTCAGAGATGATCATATACAATTTAATGAAGAGACCCTCTGGACGGGCAAACCAAGGGATTATAACCGTAAAGGGGCTTACCAATACCTCGGTCAGATCAGGCAATTGCTTTTTGATGGGAAACAGAAGGAGGCAGAAGAGTTGGCGCAAAAGCAATTTATGGGTATGCAGAGTAAGGGTGGCGACCGTGCAGCCTGGGTAAAGGAAGTTAAATCCGGAAAAGGTATTTCCGGCAACCCGGCTTTGCCGGCTTTCAACGATGCTGCCTGGGCATCTATTAAAGTGCCGGTTTATGATGGATGGGAAACTGCTGGTTTAGCGAATGTTGATGGTGCAGTCTGGTTCAGAACCCAGGTAAACATTCCAGACAATTGGCTGGGCAAAGAGCTGGTGCTGGATTTAAACCGCATTTATAACCAGGACTTCACTTATATAAATGGCTATTTAGTAAGGAATACAGATAACAACGAGGCCAGAAAATATACCATTCCCGCAAAACTGATGCAAAAGGGTCTAAATACAGTTGCCATCCTGGTACTCAATTACTATGATAAGGGAGGCATTTTAGGTTACAAGGATACCAGTAAGGTAATTAGTATTTATCCGGCAGGACAAGATACCAGGGATGCCATTTCATTAAATAAACAGTGGAAGTACAAAATCCAAAATACAAATACACCGGAAGCAGCACAATATCAGGCCAGTTACCAGCCATTTGGAGACCTGAATCTGCATTTCCTTCATGACTCGGCCCAGGTGTCAAATTACAAGAGATCACTTGATATCTCTACTGCAACCGCAAAAACGACATACCAATATAATGGCATATCCTATCAGAGAGCCTATTTTGTAAGTCAGCCAGATAATGCGCTGGTTATTCATTTAACGGCTAGTCAACTAAAGTCAATCAGCTTTTCTGCAGATTTATCCAGCGTCCATCCGCAATCTGCTGTTCAATCTGTTGGTGATCACACCCTCATGTTAACTGTGCAAGTAAAAGATGGAGCTTTAAAAGGAGAAAGCAGGCTTAAGGTATTGGTAAAAAATGGAGATGTTAAGCTGGTAAATAATAAAATACAGGTGAGCCGTGCTGATGAAGTGACCCTGTTTCTTACTGCAGGAACAAATTTTATTAATGCACAAAGTGTATCTGGTGATCCGGCGGAGAGAAATACAAAAGCTATACAGGGCTTAAAAGGCAGATCATATGCAGCCATTAAAGCCGCACATCTAAAAGAATATCAAAAGTATTATAACCGATTTCAGGTTAGTTTTGGTCCGGCAGCAAATGAAAACCTGCCAACTGATCAGCGCTTAGCGCAATTTTCGACCAGCAACGATGCCGCCTTTGCCGCATTGTATCTGCAGTATGGAAGATATTTGTTGATATCCAGCTCCAGGCCTGGAACACAGCCGGCTAATCTTCAGGGGATCTGGAATGATTTGCTCAGTCCGCCCTGGGGCAGTAAATATACGACCAATATCAATTTGGAGATGAACTACTGGCCAGCTGAAATTCTAAACCTTCAGGCATTAAATGAACCGCTGTTTGCAAAAATAAAAGGACTGTCCCATACGGGTGTTGAGACCGCTAAGGAATATTACAATGCAAAGGGATGGGTGCTGCACCATAATACTGATATCTGGAACGGCACAGCACCAATAAACGCTTCAAATCATGGTATTTGGGTCACGGGGGCAGCATGGTTAAGTCAGCACCTCTGGGAACATTACCTTTTTAGCCGGGACAAAAAGTACCTGCTTGAAGAAGCATATCCTCTAATGAAAGGTGCGGCATTGTTCTTTAACGATTTCCTGTTTAAAGATCCTAAAACATGCTGGCTGATCAGTACGCCATCTAATTCTCCGGAGAACGGGGGATTGGTTGCCGGGCCAACTATGGATCATCAAATCATCCGTACACTCTTCCGTAATTGTATAACAGCGGCAAAAGTTTTGGATATCAATGATGATTTTACACGCTCACTTACAGAAAAGGCGGATAAAATTGCACCTAATCAAATTGGTAAATACGGACAATTACAGGAATGGCTAACCGATCTGGACGATACGACAAACAAACACCGTCATGTGTCACACCTTTGGGGCGTGTACCCCGGTGATGATATTACATGGGATAAGAATAAAGAGATGATGGAAGCAGCCAAAAAATCTTTACTGTATCGTGGGGATGATGCTACAGGTTGGAGTTTAGCCTGGAAGATCAACTTTTGGGCGAGGTTTAAAGATGGCAATCATGCCATGGAGCTGGTTAAACTGTTATTAAAACCTGCGGGCAGTGGCGCCGGATCTTATGTTAACCTTTTCGATGCACATCCTCCTTTTCAGATAGATGGTAATTTTGGAGCTGCAGCAGGACTTGCGGAGATGATTGTTCAAAGCCATCAGGGTTATATAGAGTTATTGCCCGCGTTACCAGCAGCGATACCAACAGGTGAGATCAAAGGCTTACTAGTTAGGGGAGGTTATGAACTGGACCTTAAATGGAGCAATGGAAAACTGACTGCCCTGGCTATTAAAGCTACAGTTGGAGGCACATGTGAACTGCGTTATGGTGCTAAACGCAAAAGCATAACGTTAAAAGCAGGTGAATCTCAGAAACTTAATGGTGAATTGTTATGATAATCAGGTACACGGCTTTCTTCGCATTTCTTATTTTTTGTGGTTTAAGTCAATCATTTGCGCAGCAATCTTCCAGAAAGGAGCTCTTGCTCAATGAGGATTGGATAAGCATAGCGGATGAAAAAAACAGCAACGCTTATAATGGTTTTGAGCAGCCGGGATTCAGCGATAAGGGCTGGATTAAAGTAAATGTTCCGCATAATTGGGATCAATATGAAGGATATCAGCGGAAGTTACATGGCAATAAACATGGATACGCCTGGTACAAAAAAAACTTTAAAATCAATAGTCCGAAAAAGGGTAAACAGTTCTTTTTATATTTTGAAGGTGTTGGCTCCTACGCCACAATATGGTTAAATGGTAAAAAAGTTGGTTATCATGCAGGTGGCAGAACAACCTTTACTTTAAACGTCAGCGCTGCAATCAAACTCAATAATCAGCAGAATGTGCTGGCTGTTCGTGCAGATCATCCTGCAAATATTCAGGATTTGCCCTGGGTAGATGGCGGGTGTTCTACAGAAAGAGGTTTTTCTGAAGGTTCCCAACCGATGGGGATATTCAGACCTGTGCATTTGGTGATCACAAATGATACCCGGGTGGAACCTTTTGGGCTGCATATCTGGAATGACAACAAAATCTCTGAAAGATCAGCAGTGCTTAGCCTGGAGACTACGCTTAAAAACTATAGCAACCAATCTAAATCGATCACTGTGCTGAACAGACTGGTTGATAGCGCTGGCACAACAGTTCATGAATTGAAAAAAACAGTTGTTTTATCTCCTAACCGGGAAACAATCATCTCCCAGCAAACAAAGGAAATAGTCAACCCAAAACTTTGGTCAATTGAACACCCATATCTGTATCATTTAAACACCACGGTTATAGAAAACGGAAAGGTAGTTGATGAAGTGGTTACGCCATACGGAATCCGATGGATCAGCTGGCCTATAGCTGAAAATGCAAAACAGAAACAATTTCTGCTCAATGGGAAACCTGTATTCATCAATGGTATTGCAGAATATGAACATATGATCGGACAGAGCCATGCTTTTACTGATGAGCAGATTAGTACGCGGGTACGTTTGATTAAAGCAGCAGGATTTAACGCTTTCAGAGATGCTCATCAACCGCATAACCTATTGTATGGTGATTACTGGGATAAAAATGGTGTTTTATGCTGGACACAAATGGCGGCACATATCTGGTATGATACCCCGGCTTTCCGTAAGAATTTTAAGGAGCTGCTGACAGATTGGGTCAAAGAAAGGAGAAATAGTCCGGCTGTAGTTTTGTGGGGTTTGGAAAACGAGAGTACTTTGCCGGAGGATTTTGCCAGAGAATGTACCGAACTGATTAGAAAATTAGATCCTACTGCTTCCTCTCAAAGAAAAGTAACTACTTGTAATGGGGGGAAGGGTACGGATTGGGACGTGCCTCAAAACTGGACAGGTACTTATGGAGGCAATCCCTTAACCTACGCTGAAGATTTGAAGAGGCAGGTTCTGGTGGGAGAATACGGCGCCTGGAGAACAATCGATTTACATGAACCGGATGCGTTGAGTAAAACGGATTACTCTGAAAACTATATGACTACGCTGATGGAGACTAAAGTTCGTTTAGCAGATTCTGTAAAGAAAGAGGTTGCAGGACATTTCTTTTGGTTGTATAGCTCGCATGATAATCCTGGCCGGGTGCAGGGTGGTGAAGGGTTGCGGGATTTAGACCGGGTAGGGCCGGTAAATTATAAAGGAATGTTTACGCCCTGGGAAGAGCCCACTGATGCTTATTATATGTTCAGGGCTAATTTCGCAGCTAAACAAACTGATCCAATGGTTTATATTGTATCGCATAGCTGGCCAAACCGCTGGAATAAACCTGGGATTAAAGATAGTATTGTAATTTATTCCAACTGTGATGAAGTAGAGCTTTTTAATGATGTAAACGGATCTTCTTTGGGGAGGCAGAAAGGGAAAGGTATTGGTCGTCATTTTCAGTGGAATAAGGTTGATGTTCAATACAATGTGCTTTATGCGGTAGGTTATGTAAATGGGAAAATTGTTGCTAAAGACTGCATAGTGCTGCATAGTTTGCCAAAGGCACCTCAATTTGATAAACTTTATACGGATAACGGATCTTTGATTAAAGGGCAGGATAAATATAATTACCTGTACAGGTTAAACTGTGGAGGAGCAGATTATACAGATACGTATGGTCAGCAATGGTTAGCAGATCAGCCTTTAAAAAAGGGTGTTAAGCATTATGGTTCAGTGTCATGGACAAATACTTTTACAGGTGTACCATCGTTTTTTGCCGGTCAGCGCCGAATTTTTAGTCCGATAAATGGTACAAGGGACTGGAAACTTTTTCAGACATTCCGGTACGGCCGTGATCAGTTAAAGTTTAGTTTTCCCATTACAACCGCTGGTGAGTATTTGATAGAATTATACTTTGCAGAACCCTGGTTAGGTGTTGGGGGAGGATTAAGCGCAGAGAAAATGCGTTTGTTCGATGTTGCCGTTAATGACGAGGTTGTGCTCAAAGACCTGGATATATGGAAAATTGCAGGAACTGCTACTGCCTTGAAGAAGACCATCAAAGTCAAAGTCAAAGCCGGAGATTTGGTGATTTCCTTTCCTCATATTAAATCTGGACAGGCAGTGATCGCTGCTATTGCTATCGCAAGTTTAGACGACGCTTCGGTTGCCGGACCGCATAGTAATTCCATAGTAGAGCTGGAGGATAATAGTAAAGTAAAAGAAAGTACGTGGCTGGATATTGGCGATCAGCAGTTTCAGGACAGGGATGTGCAATTTAGTGCGCTACCCTCCAATTTATATGGGGCAACCTGGCTTCAACCATTAAAAGCTGGTAAAGAAAGACTAAAGTTTAAAGTTAAAGAAGAGGCTGATGTTTTTGTAGGTATATCAAAAGAGGTAGACAGTTTAGCAGGCTTTGAAAATACTAAAACAGCTCTGGTAAATTCTGAAGCTGAACGCTTGGATGTATATAGGAAAAGATTAAAAGCCGGCGGGGAGTTAAAGTTGAATTTTACACCTGCATTTACGGCAATTGTTCCGCCAAGTAATCTGGCCCCCGCTTACGATCTTAAAACTGTTATCAGTTACAAGGCAGTAGATGCAAAATTGATC
Source organism: Pedobacter sp. MR2016-24 (assembly GCF_026239655.1). Classification (GTDB taxonomy): domain Bacteria; phylum Bacteroidota; class Bacteroidia; order Sphingobacteriales; family Sphingobacteriaceae; genus Pedobacter. The sequence continues at coordinate 398,411 of NZ_JAPIVO010000004.1, forward strand.
GGACAACAGATTGAAAAAAAGGTGTTGATGGGGAAAGAACGCGTTGTTTTTAATCAGCCTGCCGGAGTCGCGCTTCAATTTGAAATGAGTGTTGGCGTCGCTGATACTTATTCACTTACGGTAAAGTACCATAATCCCACATCAACAGCACAAAAAGTAAAAATGGAGTTCTTCGCTATTGATGGAACGTTAATGAAAACTGAGCAATTAGATCTTACGCCTACTAAAGAAGGGAAATGGAATTACTTGAATACGAGTACGGGCAGTATGGTTAATGCGGGAAAGTATCTGGTTAAATTTACTGCTGTTGATGCTCAGGGTCTCGCAATAGATGCGCTGGATGTTCAATAACGTATATCATAAATATGCAGACTGAAAAGCATATTATCGTTACGATCAACCGGTGATAAAGAGGTTTTTAAATTTAGGGATGCGATAGAAGATCGAACTATTCGAGTTTTTCGAAAAGTTCAATGAAAAGCAACGGTGTGGTAATATGGAATAACTAAGTAAATGTCCTAGCTTAACTCAGGTATTTCCTTTTATAATCCAGCGGAGTCAACCCGGTAACGTTTTTGAAATGCCGGTAGAAATTAGAAACATTATTAAAGCCGCATTCGAAACAGATTACCTCCGTTGGCAATTTATTTTCAATTAAAAACCGGCAGGCATGACTAACCCTGATCTCGATAAGGAAATCATAATACGTTTTCTTCGTTACCAGTTTAAAATACCTGCAGAAAGAGGTAACGCTGAGGTTACTTAAAGAGGCTACTTCCTGTAGGGTAATGTCGTTTTTATAGTGCGATAAGGTGTAATTACAGATCTTATTGATACGTAAGATTTCTGACTCATTGGATTGATAAAATGTATTGCTGCTGTTGATGATCTGATCATATTCATCCGTTTCTGCTAACGTTTTCAGGATATTGAGGAGAATAATAATCCGGTCGATGTTGGTTGCTTTGAGTGCGAGGCGCATCAGTTCAACCAGTTTATCTTTGGTTTCACCATGAATCATCATGCCGCTTTTAGCCTTTTCAAACAACTTGGGTATCAGATACGCTTCGGGTAATGTAAGCATATGCTTTCCCAGACAGTCCGGCAAAAAGTGAATAGCCATTACTTCTGTATTCAGATCCGGATTATTTTGAGAATAATCATCTTTGCAGCGCCAGTTATGCGGTAAGTTTTCACCTAATAATACCATTTCATCCGGAGCAAAATTACTGATATTATCACCTACAAAACGTAGCCCTTCGCCCTTGATTACATAGTGCAATTCCAGCTCCGGATGATAGTGCCAGCTATCACCAAAATCGGGCTGAATATCATGCCGGATACTAAATGAGTTTTGTAGCGTATTTGGAATTTTATGAAAATGTGCTTTCATGATTTTCGTAAAAATATTTGGTTAGCAGCGGTAATAATATTTGGTAAATCGCAGTATTACAAGGCTAAAGTAACGTGTTTTATGGTAACATCCTATATAAATTTGATAAAAATTGCTAGTAATTAGTGTTTTTGTTTGTTGAGTTTTGTATTAGGCCCTTGTGGCTTTAACCAAATTATAAACCGGCAATTTATTTTTATATAAATATATTGTTCAGTAATGAATTATGCAAAGGAAAAAACTAAGACAAAATCTGCTAGTTTCTGACGGGTATTTTACAAAATCTGTGCGCCCATATTTTACATTTATTATTGCATTTCTGGCGCTGATAAATGTATCGAAATCGTACGCGCAAAATAATGCTCCGGCAGACCGTGAAGCTTATCTAAAAGTGATCACCCAACGGGCTGATAAAATTGTTGCGGGCTTAGCCATCAGCGATGCAGGCACTGCAGAAAAAGTCCGCAATATTATCCGTGATCAGTATGACAACTTAAATGATATCTACACGAAAAGAGATCATGAAGTTAAATCAATCAAAGCACAGTATCAAAGTGAGCGGGCACTAAGAGATACAGCTTTGGCAGTACAGGCAAAAATAGTAGAAAAATCTCTTGCCAAACTTCATCCAAAGTACATACATAACTTAAACCGCCATTTAACTGCAGCGCAGGTAGATCAGGTAAAAAACGGTATGACCTATAATGTATTGCCAATTACCTATAAGGCTTATCAGGAACAAATACTCACCCTAACTGATCCCCAAAAGAAACAGATCTTAATCTGGTTAACCGAAGCACGAGAGCATGCTATTGATGCAGAATCATCGGATAAAAAACATGCCTGGTTCGGAAAATACAAAGGCAGAATCAACAATTACCTGTCGGCCGCAGGCTATAACCTTAAAAAAGAGGGTGAAGAGTGGCAAAAGAGGATAAAAGCTAAGGCTGATATCACAGAGTAAATTGCGATTGACTCAAAAGATTAAAAGCAAAACCAAATAAACACTATGAACATAAATTTTACACGTAAAATTACATTGTCACTGCTGATCACGATGCTGGCATGTACAATGTTGTTTGCCCAGGACCGAAAGGTGACAGGTAAGGTGGTCGACCAGAGCGATGGCAAAGGCATACCTGGGGTGAACGTCAGCTTAAAAGGCATTCCAAGTAATGTCAGCACCAACTCGGACGGTTTCTTTACTATACAGGTAAAATCAAACACCGATGTTTTAGTATTTTCTTACATCGGATATGTAAGACAGCAAATCCCTGTAGGAGCTCAGACCAACCTGACCGTAAGACTGGCATCAGACAACCAGGGTTTGGATGAAGTGGTAGTAGTTGGTTATGGAACGCAAAAGCGGGCTACGCTAACAGGAGCCGTTTCCACTATAGACCTGAAACAGGTAGAAGACGTTCCTGCACTCTCTTTAAGTGCTGCTTTAAGAGGAACCGTGCCTGGTTTATCTATTTCCGGAGGCACGCAGCGCGCGGGTCAGGGTACAACAATTACAGTTAGAAATCCTGTAGTATATTCTAAAGACAGCCAGCAGGGAACCAACCCGATCTTTGTAATTGATGATGTAATCAGAACGCAATCAGATTTTGATTTACTGGATCAGAATGTTGTAGAAAGTGTTTCTGTTTTGAAAGATGCAGAAGCAGCGATTTATGGGGTCTCAGGTGCAAATGGGGTTGTAATTGTAAGAACTAAACGCGGTCGCTCAGGTGCACCAAGAATTAATCTTAGCAGTTCCGTTGGGTTTTCTGACGCAACAACGCTGCCTAAGATGATGTCTGGTATACAATTGGGTAATTTCGTGAACGATTATTTGAATGCACAGGTTTATCAGCAAACTATAGCTGGTACACCAGTCAACAAATTCATTAATCCTGATGGCTACATTGTCACCAATGGTGTTGCGGAACCAACAAGAACGGTAACGCAATGGTACACTCCGGATGAGCTGGATTATTTTTCAAAAAATAACCACAATTGGCTGGATGAAGCCTTTAAAACTTCCTACATGTACCGTCAGGCACTGAACATTAGCGGTGGTAGTGATAAGGTTACTTATTTTGTTGGGGGTGACTATGTCTCGCAAAACTCCAACTTTAAAGGGGTGAGCTCCAGTAAATATGGCCTCCGCGCTAGTGTTGATGCAAAATTATCAAAACGCTTAACCGTTTCTGCGTCAGTAAGTACAGATGTGTCCAGCTCCCGCAGTTATTATTATAAATTGAACAGCACTACAGAAAGTTTAGATAATGATGTTGCTTCATTACAAAATGTTAACCCCTGGTCTGAATATTATATCAATGGCAACCCCGTAATTTTGGGTTCCAGCAATACCGGCGGATTAGATAACGTTAACTTTTTCCTGATCCAGAATTCAAACAATTTCACCAGCTCCAAATCTTATGTGATGAATATGCTTGGTAAAGTTACTTATGAAGTACCGGGGGTGAAAGGTTTAACGGCCACAGCAACCCTTAATAATAACATCAGCAGTTCGAATGGCAAGCAGTATGGTACTACATTTAACTACTATAAATATGCTGGTACAGGCGGCAATAATCACATTCCAGGTGGAGCATTACAAGGAATATTCCCCATCAGGAATGGCGACAGGCTTAGGCTTAACCCGATATTTTCAGACAACTACCAGTTAAATGCGGGTTTAAATTACAATAGATCTTTTGGTAAACACAATGTTTCAGCTCTGGCTTTATTTGAACAAAGAGAGCTTTCAACTGAAGGTGTGGCCGCAATGGTGGAAGGATTGGTCGCCGGCGGATTGCCTTATCAGACATTTGCTGTTGGTTCACAAACTTCTACGCAATCCGGACAGGTAAGCGAATCTGCTTTTCAATCTCTGATTACCCGTATCAATTATGATTACGACAATAAATATCTGCTGCAACTGGTATATCGCCGTGATGGAAGTTCAAGGTTTAGTCCGGGTCGAAATTGGGGAGGGTTCCCGGCAGCATCAGCAGGCTGGGTAGTATCTCAGGAGCAGTTTTTCAAAGACAGGTTCAAGTTTATCGATCTATTTAAGATTCGTGCCTCAGTGGGTCTGACCGGAACTGACGCGACTAAAGCTTATCAGTTCCTATCCTCATACAATTTAGGTACCGGCAGTTCCGGTGGGGCTGTTTTTAATGAGATCGATAGAAGTATCGCTATTAAAGCCAATATTGCCATCCCAAATGAATTTGTGTCATGGGATAAATATTTGAAAACCAATTATGGTTTTGACCTTGGGATACTAAAAAATAAAGTAACTGTTTCAGGTGAGTATTTCTGGACACATGGTTACAACCTGTTATCTACACTGACCGCTTCAGTTCCGGCAACAATCGGTGCTGCTGTTCCAACAGAGAACTTTGCAAAAGCCAATATGTTTGGTTATGAGTTGAGCGTTGCTTACCGTGATAAAATTGGACAGGTAAACTTCGGTTTCACGCCATTTTATACCTGGAGCGACAACAAAAATATTATATATGACGTATCTGCTGGTATCAGAGGATCGCTCGAAGACTTAACTGGTTTTTCAAGTGACAGAGGGGTTTTTGGTTATAAATCATTAGGTATCATCAGAAATCAGGAAGAGGCCAATGCAATTATTGCACAACGATTAAACGGCTCTGCCGTTGCAGGAGCTGCTACTAAAGTGAAAATCTTAGATAACCCTTTACAGCCTGGTATGATCAATTATGAAGATACCAATGGTGATGGAGTGATCGATCTGAAGGATAGGGTATATGTAAGCGACCGACAAAGCAACCACAATAACCTGGGTTTAAATTTTAATGTGGGTTACAGCGGTTTAAGCTTAAATGTAGTAATGGGATTAGCCTGGGGAGGTAAAACCAATATCGGCGGATTGAAACCAGCAGGTAATAGTCCGGGTACCTATAGTAACAGGGCAGCCTATTGGTCAGATCACTGGACACCGGCAAATACCGGCGCAGCTTATCCAAACCCTTATTTCTCCAGCATTTATGAAACAAGCGATTTCTGGCTGGTATCAGCAACCACATTCAACATCAGCAATGCCAACTTAAGTTATACAGTACCGGTTAAATGGACCGAGAAAGTGGGAATTGCAAGTTTAAGGTTATTTGCACAGGCAACAAACCCTGTTCAGTTTATCAATCCTTTCCCTGGGAAATACAGAGATTTTGGAACTCAGATCGGAAGTTATCCAACACTCAAAACATATTCTTTTGGTTTAAATGTTGGACTATAATAATTGGCTATCATGAAAAAATTAAATATACTATCCATAACAGCCTGCCTGATACCATTGATGTTCAGCAGCTGTAAAAAAGTTTTAGAAAAACAGGATCTGGGAAGCTTTACCGCAGATCAGGTTTATAATGATTCTACCACCACAAAATTAAGCGTAGACTATATATACAGTCAGAACCAGCCTGCCTGGTTTGGAAATACCGGTGGTTTGAGTGGCTCGGTGAATAGCTTAGCTGAAGAAGTTTATGGCGACAATGTCTTTGTAAAAGGAACTGCTACTATTGAATCTGTGACTGATATCGGTGCTACAAATACCAGTGGAAACTATTTTAAAATCCGTACTATTAACATGTTTATCCGCGATGTAAATGCGGGTACAATGGATCCGGCAGTCAAAAAAAGGTTTATTGCGCAGGCTTACTTTTGGAGAGCTTTCCGATATTTTGAACTGGCTAAATTGTATGGTGGAGTGCCTCTTGTACTTGTTCCGCTTGATGCCGTGGGAGAGGAAGCTAAACTAGCTGCTTTGCTGCCAAGAAGCAGCACATCAGAAACTTTTGCACAGATTGCAAGGGATCTGGATTCCTGCATCAAATATATACCAACTAAGTGGCCATCAAACAATGATTATGGTCGTATCACTAAGGGAGCTGCACAAGCCTACAAAGGCAGGATACTGCTTTATTTTGCCTCACCAGAATTCAATCCTACCAATATTATATCGAGGTGGCAAGATGCATATAAGGCGAACACAGAAGCTATAGCTACTTTATCTGCAAATGGTTTTGGCTTGTATGCAAAGTTTGATGCAAGTATGTGGACTACAGAAGGAAGTAATGGCGGTAGTACACCCAGAAATCCGGAAGCCGTTTTTGCAACACTTTACAATACCGGAACAACAGATATCGGTCAGAATAATAACAGCTACCCGAATTCAACTGTTCCTAAATATATCGGAAGTACCGGCGGTTCTAACCTGCCAACTTGGAATATGGCTTTAGCTTTTCCGATGAAGGATGGTAAAGATATTGGCACCTCTGGAAAATATACCTATAACCAGGCGACTTTCTATAAGGACCGTGATCCAAGGTTTGATCAGACCATCGCATATAATGGTGCCAGCTGGCCTTTGGCGGGTAATCCTAATTACCGGTTATGGACCTATTATTTTACAAGAAATAATGTACTGGCATCCACTGAAAGCGCAGTAACTTCCAGTGGATTGTACCTGCGCAAAGGGATTGATCCTTCATTAACCCTGGCAAACTTTCAAAATGCTGGTACAGACTGGATAGAGATCCGTTATGCAGAAGTATTGCTGAACCAGGCAGAATGTGCCGCAGAAATCGGAAATACTGGTCAGGGACAAGAAGCTTATGCAAATATCATCGCCATTAGAAAACGGGCCGGTATTGAAGCAGGTGCCGATGGATTGTATGGATTGCCTGTCGGACTTAATTCAACGCAGCTGGTTAGTGCCGTGCTGCGTGAGAGAAATATTGAGCTGGCTTATGAAGGTAAACGCTTCTGGGACCTTCGCCGTAGAAAATTACTAGAGTCTACACTGAATGGCAAAAGAAGATTGGGTGTAACCATTGCGTTGAAAAACACAGGTACAAATACAGATTACCTGCTGGCTACACGTGACGCTTCTGCGAATACAAACTTAGATGCTTTGTATACCACAAGCTTTACAGTAACCACCAAAGAGCTGGATACCTACAATATCACGTACCAGCCAGAAGTTTACTTTTTTGGAATACCAACAAACTCTTTAATAAACAACATCAATCTGCAGCAAAATAATACGTGGGGAGGTCCGTTTGATCCAACAAAATAGTTGGGCATGATCGCCATTCCCAGCAGCTTTTAATGTAATATTTTTGGTTTAAAAGAGGGGGCAAAATTTGCCTCCTTTTTTATTAAAGAAAGTATTATTTATATATGAATTATTTGGTAATTTGTAACACTGCTGTGATAATGCGTTTAGATTGTTACTGATATTTGGATTCATTGATAAGATCGTACAATACCTTGTCAAAATTATGCAGTAAAATGTGGCTTTTTGATTGCAAATTTGAAATATAGTATAATTCTAACCAAGAAATATAAACCAGGGAATACAAAAGAAATGAACAAAAATCTTGATAATTAAAGAGATTTGTTTTGAGCTTATTTGAGCGAAACCTTATTTTGTCTTCCTACCAAGAACATACACATGAACAGGAACATTTTCAATCTGCTCTTTTCTGCAGTATTAACACTCTCCACTACTTATTCGTTTGCGCAGTATCCTAAAATTCCGGAGGATGTTAAAAAAGCTTCTGATGAGATGATGAAAGAAACTGAACGTCAGTCAGAAATTGCCTGGGAAAAAGCCAAGGTGATTATTGCACAGGAATCAAGACAAGGGAAACCCTATATTCCATGGGCAGGCAGACCAACCGATTTGCCGCAGGCAGAGATTGCTGCTTTCCCTGGTGCAGAAGGTGGTGGTGCTTTCAGCTTTGGTGGTCGTGGTGGCAGGGTCATCGTAGTTAAGAATTTAAATGACAGCGGACCTGGTTCATTACGTGATGCCTGCGAACAGGGCGGGGCAAGAATCGTAGTTTTTAATGTGTCAGGAGTAATTCGCATAAAAACCCCATTGATCATCCGCGCGCCTTATATCACTATTGCGGGGCAAACTGCACCAGGTGATGGAGTTTGTGTAGCCGGCGAATCCGTTTGGCTGAATACCCACGATGTTGTAGTTCGTTTTATGCGTTTTCGTCGCGGTGAAACTTTTGTAGGCAGAAGAGATGATGCTATTGGCGGCAATCCTGTAGGAAATATCATGATTGACCACGTTTCTGCCAGCTGGGGATTAGATGAAAACATGTCGATGTACCGCCATATGTATAATGACAGTACCGGTAAAACTGAAGAGAAGCTGGCTACAGTAAATATTACTATACAAAACTCTATTTTTTCTGAGGCCTTAGATACCTGGAATCATGCGTTCGGAAGTACGCTTGGCGGGGAGAACTGTACGTTTATGAGAAATCTGTGGGCTGATAACGGGGCAAGAAACCCATCAATCGGCTGGAACGGTATCTTCAATTTTGCGAACAATGTAGTTTTTAACTGGAACAACAGATCTACAGATGGTGGAGATTATACCGCGTTATACAATATTGTCAATAATTATTACAAACCAGGTCCTGTAACCGACCTGAAAGAACCAATCAGTTACAGGATATTAAAACCCGAGTCTGGTCGCAGTAAACTTCCCTATGTGGTGTTTGGACGTGCCTATGTGGAAGGGAATATTATTGAAGGAAATGAAAGGGTGACTAAAAATAACTGGGACGGCGGTGTGCAGGTAGAAAATAAAAAAGGCGAGCTATTGACCTTTGAGCAGGCCTCCCCGTATTTTGCGGCGATGCGGGTGAATAAACCTTTCCCGATGGCTAAGATTACTATTTTACCAACATTAAAGGCGAAAGATTATGTGTTAGCCAATGCAGGGGCCACACTTCCTAAAAGGGATCCGGTAGATACAAGAATTGTGAAACAGGTGAAAACAGGTAAAATTGAATACATTGAAGGTGTGAAATTGCCTGAGAAAGATTTTGAACACCGCCGTTTACCTAAAGATTCTTACAAACTGGGTATCATTACAGATATCAGTCAGGTTGGTGGTTATCCTGAATATAAGGGAACGCCTTACAAAGATACTGATGACGACGGTATGCCCGATGCTTACGAATTAAAAAACGGATTGAATCCTAAGGATGCCAGTGATGCCGCAAAAATTGGCAAAAGTGGTTATTCAAACATAGAAGTTTACCTAAATAGTGTAGTTTCAACGGCTACTGTAAAGCCTGATTAATATGATAAAGTTCAGCTCGCTTTTAACGATAAGCACCGTTCTTGCACTAGTTAATGTGGCCCGTGCCCAGTATCCGGTTATTCCGCCAGAGATGGAAAAGAAAGCAGATGCTATCATGGAAAATATTACGGCGCTTTCAGAACAGCAGTTCTTAAAAGTAAAACCTGTGGTAGATGCGGAAGCTAAAAACGGGAAACCCTATATTCCATGGGCAGCAAAACCTTCTGATTTACCGCAGGCTAAACTTGCGGCTTTCCCTGGTGCAGAAGGTGGAGGTGCCTTCTCATTTGGTGGCAGAGGTGGTAAAGTCTTCGTGGTGAGTAGTTTGGCAGATGCTGGCAAGGGTACCTTACGTGAAGCTTGTGAACAGGGAGGTGCCAGAATCATTGTATTTAATGTTTCCGGGATTATCAGGTTAAAATCTCCGCTGATTATCCTTGCACCTTATGTCACTATCGCAGGACAAAGTGCGCCCGGTGATGGGGTTTGTGTCGCCGGAGAATCGGTATGGATCAATACACATGATGTGGTGATCAGGTACATGCGCTTCCGCAGAGGCGAAACTGATGTTACACGCCGCGATGATGCCATTGGTGGTAACCCGGTCGGAAATATCATCATTGATCACGTTTCTGCAAGCTGGGGACTGGATGAAAATATGTCTATTTACCGCCATGTTTATGATCCAAAAGATGGCTCTAAACCGGTTAAGCTGCCAACGGTTAATGTGACTATACAAAATTCAATCTTCTCTGAAGCTTTAGATACCTATAACCATGCGTTTGGCAGTACCATCGGGGGCTTAAACAGTACATTTATGCGCAATCTCTGGGCATCGAATATTAGCAGAAACCCTTCTGTAGGGATGTACGGCGATTTTGGTTTTGCTAATAATGTGATTTTTAACTGGTGGAACCGCAGTGCCGACGGAGGGGATAATGCTTCATTTTACAGCTTCATCAATAACTATTATAAACCTGGCCCGATCACCCCGTTGGATGCACCGATCTCTTACCGCATCCTGAAACCGGAATCGGGCAGGGATAAAAGATTTACCAGTGAATTTGGAAAGGCCTATGTGACGGGAAATATCGTTGAAGGGAATGAAAAGGTTACTAAAAACAACTGGGATGGTGGTGTGCAACCTGAAAGTAAAAGGGATTTGCAAAAACTGCTGGATTCTATACGGACAGATCGGCCGCTGCCAATGGCTAAAATATCGATCATTGATACGAAAAAAGCTTATGCGTATGTATTGGCAAATGCTGGTGCAAGTCTGCCAATCCGCGATGCGGTAGATACAAGAATTGTAAAACAGGTGCGTACCGGTAAGATTGAGCATGTGGCTGACGGCGTGTTGCCGGCGAAGCAGAGTTATGTGAAACGCCGCTTACCAGCAGATTCGTATAAGCAGGGGATCATTTCTGATATCGCACAGGTTGGTGGTTATCCGGAGTATAATGGAAAACCATATGTGGATACTGATAACGACGGTATTCCAGATGCCTGGGAATTAAAAAAAGGATTAAACCCTAGAGATGCCGCTGATGCTGCTAAAATTACAAAGAGCGGTTATGCGAATATCGAAGTGTATTTAAATAGTTTGGTGGATATTGGTCAAGTCAGGCCCTAATAAATTCCTATTATAATCACTGGAGTAAAAAGATAAATGTTGGATAAAATTTTAAATATTGATTGCGAATGTCAAAGCTGCTAGTGGTTTTACTCTTTATGACGGGTTCATTATCAGTATTTGCTCAAAAATCAAAAACTGTGGAGCCTCCTAAGCCTGTTTTTAAGGATAAAAACGGAAGGATGGCCTATACGCCAGATGCACAGGGTAATAGGGTGCCTGATTTTTCATTTGCTGGTTATATGGCAGGTGAAAGGGCTATTCCGATGGCAGCCGTTAAAGTATTGGTTCCGGTTAAGGCTGGTGATGCGACAGTAAGAATCCAGTCGGCAATAAACTATGTCAGTAGATTACCAATCGGAAAAGATGGATTACGAGGAGCTGTTTTGCTGTCAGCAGGTGTTCATGAAGTATCGGGAACCTTAACGATCCGGGCTTCGGGGGTGGTGCTTCGCGGGGCAGGAATGACTGATCAGGGCACGGTAATCCATGCCACCGGCTTAGACCGTATCGGTGTAATCAGGATACTTGGGAAAGCCAATCGCCTGGATGAAGCTCCCGTTACGATTACTGATCAATATGTTCCGGTAAATGCTACTCAAATTACGCTGTCCAATATAACGGGTTTTAAAACTGGAGACCCTATAAATATCCACCGGCCGTCTACAATGGAGTGGATTGAAGACATCCATACCGGACATTTTGGCGGTGGCATTACTTCTCTAGGCTGGAAAGCCGGACAGCGGGATGTGTACTGGGATAGAAAAATTACTGCAATCAATGGCCATGTAATTACACTGGATGCGCCCTTAACTACAGCGTTGGACGCCAAATACGGTGGCGCCACAGTAGCTAAATATAGTTGGGAAGGCAGAATTTCACAGTCGGGCGTAGAGCACATAAAATTAGTATCTGACTATCACAAAGAGAATACGAAAGATGAATACCACCGCTGGACGGCAATCTGTATGGAAAATGTGCAGGATGCCTGGGTTCGTCAGGTGGTATTTGAACATTTTGCAGGTTCAGCAGTGAATGTACTGGAAACAGCAAAAAGGATAACCGTTGAGGATTGCAAATCACTATCACCCGTATCTGAAATTGGCGGGGAAAGACGTCATACTTTCCTGACTACTGGTCAGCAGACTTTATTTCAACGATTGTATGCAGAATATGGCTATCATGATTTTGCAGTAGGCTTCTGTGCATCCGGACCGAATGTTTTTGTGCAGTGCCAGTCTTATTTGCCATTTAGTTTTAGTGGCACGATAGACAGTTGGGCCTCAGGAGTATTATTTGATATTGTCAACGTAGAGGGGCAGGCACTCAGTTTTATGAACAGGGGTCAGGATGGTCAGGGTGCAGGCTGGACGGCCGCCAATAGTATGTTTTGGCAATGTTCGGCGGCGAGAATTGATTGTTATCAGCCGCCAACGGCACAGAATTGGGCATTTGGAAACTGGGCACAATTTGCAGGAGATGGTTTCTGGGATCAGTCTAACGAACAAATTCAACCCAGGAGTTTGTATTATGCACAATTAAAAGACAGAATGGGTGAAAACGTTGACGCCAGAACATTCTTACTGCCGGTAGAAACTGAAGCCTCAAGCAGTCCCCCGGTAGCAGTGGCGCAAAAACTGACTAAACTGGCAATTGCTCCTGCCTTCACGCTGGCGGAATACATTGATCAGGCATCTGCAAGAAATCCTATACCCGGAACAATTGTAGCAGGTAATGCTACAACAAATATTAAATCAGCACTTGCTGGTGTGAAAAGCATTGATGAAATCGGTGCAGATCGAATTAAACAACCTCAATTAGCCGGAGCGATGTCTGTACAGAAGGGTATGCTTGTTCGTGGAACGGAACTCGTGCTGGGCGATCGTCAGGAGGTTCCCTGGTGGAATGGCAGTGCCCGTCCGTACGGGTTAAAAAACACTAAATTCCATATCACCCGTTTTGTGCCCGGTCGTGCCGGAAATGGGCTGACAGACGACCTGGATCAGATAACCACGATGATGCAGGAGGGCAAGCTGAATATTATAGACCATAACTACGGTCTTTGGTATGACAGGAGAAGAGACGATCATGAACGGATCCGCAGAATGGACGGGGAAGTGTGGGCACCTTTTTATGAGCTTCCTTTTGCGCGGAGCGGTCAGGATCAGGCATGGGACGGATTAAGTAAATATGATCTCACAAAATATAACCTTTGGTATTGGGACCGTTTAAAGCAATTTGCGGATCTGGCGGACCAAAAAGGGCTGGTGTTGATTCATCAGAATTATTTTCAGCATAATATCATTGAAGCGGGGGCGCATTATGCAGATTTTCCGTGGCGTACGGCAAATAATATCAATAACAGTGGATTTCCGGAACCTGTTCCTTACGCCGGTGATAAAAGGATTTTTATGGCTGAGCAGTTCTACGATATCAGCAATGCAGAGCGCAGGGCCATTCATCGTGCCTACATTAGGAAATGCCTGGAGAACTTTAACGGGAATACCGGCGTTATCCAGTTAATCGGTGCAGAATTTACTGGTCCGCTTCATTTTGTACAATTCTGGATTGATACCATTAAAGAATGGGAGAAGGAAACTGGCAAACATCCGATCATAGGTTTAAGTGTGACCAAAGATGTTCAGGATGCGATTTTAGCTGACCCTGAGCGGGCAGCTGTAATTGATATGATCGACATCAGGTATTGGCACTACCAGGCGAATGGCAGTGCTTATGCTCCGGAAGGTGGACAGAACCTGGCTCCAAGGCAGCACGCGAGGTTGCTTAAACCTAAGAAAACTTCTTTTGAAGAAGTGTATCGTGCAGTAGCTGAATACAGAACTCAGTATCCAGCTAAGGCGGTGATTTATTCAGGTGATAACTTTGATAGTTTCGGCTGGGCAATTTTTATGGCGGGTGGATCACTATCCAATATAGAAGGATTTAGTCCTGCAATATTAAGCCTGGCAGCGACCATGACTCCATTTTTACCAGAAGGAAAAGCTGCAGGACAGTACGGTCTTTCAGCAGAAGGAAAAGCTTATATCTTGTACAATGCTTCCGCTGAAGAGATAAAACTTGATCTGTCTGCAAAGCCCGGGAAATATCATCTAACCGTACTGGATCCCAAAAACGGAAAGGTCCTTCGGCAGGAAAAGATGACTGTCAAAGGAACAGTAGCGATGCAGAAAACAGGATCTGGTGACGAGGTAATATTAATCCAAAAACTTTAACTATGCGCTTGAATACATTTTATAGCTATTTATTGATCACTATTGCCAGCATCGCTTCTGGCTGCAATGCAGATAAGCCTGCTGACGATCAACATTCCGGTAAGCATGCCGTGGATGACAGCAAATCTGCTGCGCATCAAACGCTGGCTGTATCACCAGATAAAAGATTTTTAACAACCGCAGACGGTAAACCTTTCTTTTGGTTAGGTGATACCGCATGGCTGCTTTTTAGCAAACTTGGGAGGGAAGAAGCCGACAAATACCTGGAGGACCGCAAACAAAAAGGGTTCAATGTAATCCAGGTCATGTTACTGCACAGTGTTTCTTCAACCAATGTATACCAGGATTTATCTTTGGTCGGTGCCAATGTGGCTAAACCAGCATTGACTGCCGGAAATGACTTTAAAAACGACGAAGCATATGATTATTGGGACCATGTGGATTATATCATTGATAAAGCAGCGGAGAAAGGGCTATATATGGCATTGGTCCCGGTTTGGGGCTCCAACGTTAAAGACAAAAAAGTAAAGGCTCCTGATGCGAAACTGTATGCTGAGTTTTTAGCTAAAAGATACAGGGAACGCTGGAATATCATTTGGCTGGATGGTGGTGATATTAAAGGCTGTGACGGGATGGAGGTATGGACGACAATTGGTGAAACTTTACGGAAGAACGATCCGAACCATTTAATTACCTTTCATCCAAGGGGGAGAACGGCTTCTTCACAATGGTTTCATCAGGCTGCATGGAGCGATTTTAATATGATCCAGTCTGGTCACCGCCGCTATGATCAGGATACTTCTAAAAATGAAAAGCTGCATTATGGCGAAGATAACTGGCGTTATATTGAAGCTGATTACCAATTAAAACCTGTTAAACCCACAATTGATGGGGAACCTTCCTATGAGGGGATTCCTCAGGGATTGCATGATACCCTGCAGCCGAGATGGACAGCTGCCGATGTAAGAAGATATGGTTACTGGTCAGTTTTTGCCGGCGCATTTGGTTATACCTATGGTCATAACTCGGTGATGCAGTTCTATAAAAAAACAGATAAAAAGTTTTCTTATGGTCCGAAAGAGGAATGGACGACTGCCATCAACGCTTCGGGGGCTACCCAAATGAAATATCTTAAAGATTTAATGCTTTCACGATCATATTTTGACCGGGTGCCGGATCAGACCCTGATCGCGGGTAAAAATGGTCTTAAATATGAAAGATTAGTGGCGACAAGAGGGAAGGATTATGTGATGGTTTATACGTATACGGGGAGAACGATCAGCCTTAATATGGGTAAAATTGCTGGTGATCAGGTGAAAGCGTCCTGGTTTAATCCAAGAGACGGAAAAACAACCCTCATTGGTGAAGTGGACAATGCCGGGACACATCAATTTGATCCACCGGGTAAAGCTGCAAACGGAAATGACTGGGTTTTGCTATTGGATAAAATATGATGATGGTGGCATTTGGGAAAATATCGTTTATTCGTTTAGCCTTATTTGGGCTATTGATCGCTGTTTTTTGTTCCTGCAGCAAACAGGCCTATATTTTCACTTCATTTCATGAGCCGGCAACAGAAGGGTTGAGGTTGTTATACAGCGACGATGCCTATCACTGGAAGGATTTTAACAAAACCTTTTTAAAACCAGAAATGGGGACGCATAAAGTATTGCGTGACCCATCAATGGTGCAGGGACCAGATGGTTTATTTCATCTGGTATGGACCTGCAGCTGGAAGGGGGACAAAGGCTTTGGCTACGCCAGTTCTGCAGATTTGATTCATTGGTCGCCCCAAAAGTTCATCCCTGTGATGGAAAATGAACCATCTGCTGTTAATGTATGGGCGCCTGAGATTTTCTATGAAGATGAGACAAAGGAGTATATCATCATTTGGGCTTCTACCATTCCGTTCCGGTTTGCAAAAGGGATAGAGGAGGAAGATAATAACCATAGGATGTATTATGTGACAACGAAAGATTTTAACAGTTTCTCTGCAGCTAAGCTGTTCCTTGATCCTGGTTTTAGTGTGATTGATGCCGTGATCGTTAAGCGCAAAAGCAAAGATTATGTATTGGTTTTAAAAGATAACACCCGGCCTAACAGGAATTTGAAAGTCGCTTTTAGTGAAAGTGCTGTTGGTCCGTATGGTAAGGCTTCCGGAACTTTTAGTCCGAATTTAACCGAAGGGCCAACTGTGGTTAAAACGGGGAAAGATTGGCTGATCTATTTTGATGCCTATGGGCAAAAGACTTATTCAGCAATGAAAACCAGGGATTTTAAATCTTTTGCAGAGGTGACCAGTGAGGTTGCTATACCTGAAGGACATAAACACGGAACAATCATTAAAGTAAAGAAAAGTGTGGTTACGCAGCTGAAAAAGGAGAACAACATTGCAAATGCACAGCAAGACCGATTATAAGAAGAGCAAGATTGAAAAGGAATCACATGCCGTTCCAATAAAGAGAATATGAAATTGAAAATACTGAACATACTTTTATTTACTGCATTTGCTTCTTCATCAGTAAAAGCGCAGGATACAGTGCGTTATATTGGTAAAACGTTGGTTAATGCAGATTATCACCATGGTCAGCTTCAACCAGTGATGGGTGTGCACAGCATCCAGACTTTCAGAGCGAACAGGGAGCATCCGGAACTGGCAGAAAACTTTGGCTGGACTTACAACCATGCGCCCATGCTGGCTTACTGGAACAATAAATTTTATGTGGAATACCTGAGTGATAAAGTGGGCGAAAGTATCCCTCCGGGGCAAACCTTATTGCAATCTTCTCCCGATGGGTACAGCTGGACAAAACCAGATGTCATTTTTCCGGTTTACAGGATTCCGGATGGTACGACTAAAAAAGGAAGAAATGATGTAGCTAAAGATCTTGATGCCGTCATGCACCAGAGAATGGGCTTTTATGTTTCTGCTAAAAATGTATTCCTGGTACTGGGTTTCTATGCGATCAGTTTTGACGCAAAGGATGATCCCAACGATGGGAATGGAATTGGCAGGGCAGTCAGAGAGATTAAAGCAGATGGGAGTTATGGACCGATCTATTTTATCCATTACAACCCCGGCTATTCGGAGAAAAACACGAAATATCCACTGTATACAAATAGCAAAAACAAGGCTTTTGTAGCAGCCTGTAAAGAGTTGTTAGCCAATAAGCTGATGACCCAGCAATGGAATGAGGAAGCAGATCGTAAAGATCCACTCATCACGCTCCAAAAGCAGTATAAAGCATTTAGTTATTATCACTTACCCGATGGCAGAGTGGTTGGTTTATGGAAAAATGCACTGACAGCAATCAGCAATGACAACGGTAAAAGCTGGCCTGAAAACGCCAGTCGGGCACCCGGTTTTGTAAACAGCAATGCCAAGATTTGGGGACAACAAACCAGTGACGGAAATTATGCTACGGTCTACAATCCATCAGAATACCGCTGGCCATTGGCGATTTCATCCAGCAAAAATGGATTGGATTACACGAATCTCCTGCTGGTTAACGGAGAGGTGGCTCCAATGCGTTATGGCGGGAATTACAAGTCTTATGGTCCCCAGTACGTTCGTGGAATTGAAGAAGGCAATGGAAAACCTGCGGATAAAAAGTTATGGGTGACCTATAGCATGAATAAAGAAGATATCTGGGTTTCTTCGGTCCCTGTACCGTTAAACGCTATGACTTCAGCACCGGTGAATGATGATTTTAGTACAAGTCCGGCAAATAAAGCACTCGAATTTTGGAATATATACAGTCCGCTTTGGGCGACTGTAAAAGTAGAAGAAGGCAGTTTAGTATTGAAAGATAAAGATCCTTTTGATTATGCCAAGGCAGAACGGTTGTTTCCATCTTCCAAAAAAGTAATTGCTTCTTTTTCGGTTACACCAAAACAAAATGATTTCGGATTACTGGAGATAGAGCTTCAGGATGCAAAAGGGCTGGCTACAGTAAGGTTGACTTTTGATACTGCAGGCATGCTTAGTGCAAAAGCCGGGGCACGTTATAAGAACTTCATGAAGTATACTGCTGGTGAAACTTACGCGATCAAGTTGAAGCTGGATGCATTTACCCGGTTCTACACGGTTACGGTAAACGGAAAAGAGGTGTTAACCAGCCTGGCTTTCCAGCCCGTTGCGGAAGTGTCAAAAATTGTTTTTCGCACTGGCGATGTACGTACATTTCCGAATATTGATACCCCGGCAGATCAGACCTATGATTTGCAAAATGCCGGTGAATCAAAAAAAGAAGCAGTGTACTCCATAAAATATTTAAAAACAGAGGGATTTTAGATGAAAAGGCTAATCAGTTATTCGTGTTTCATTTTGTTGTTTTGCATGGCGATCTCTGCCAATGGCAAAGTCCTGCTGCCGCAGATTTTATCCAGTAATATGGTTTTGCAAAGAGATCAAACCGTCACTATCTGGGGTTTTGCCAATGCCGGCGAGCGGATTACCGTCAAATTTGCCGGTCAGACCCGCAAAGTTACCACCGGTGAGTCAGGAAACTGGAGCGTTGAATTAAAGCCCTTGAAAACCAGCTGGAAACCGCAAACGTTGACAGTCTCCGGAACAAATAAGATTGTCCTTACAAATATATTGGTAGGTGAAGTCTGGTTATGCTCCGGTCAGTCGAATATGGAGTACGCGATGCGCAAGCTGGTTAAAATTCCGAAGCCTAAGAATGAAAAGCTGGGTTTTCCATCTGATGAAGTGGCAAAGGCCAATAATGACCAGATCCGAATCTTTTTGGTGAATCGTAAAACACTGAATAAACCGGACTCTATACACAAAAGCTGGAGCGTAGCCCGCGATTCGGCCTTACGTGCATTTTCTGCCCCGGGTTATTTCTTTGCGAAAGAACTGCAGGAAAAGTTAGGCGTGCCGGTGGGAATGATCTCATCTGCAGTATCCGGAAGTGCTATCGAGCCATGGATTGCTGAAGGTGCTTTCCAGGCTGCGGATGAGTTCAGGAATCAAAAGGTGAGTAATGATCCCGGTAAGTTTTATCACACGATGATTGAGCCGCTGACAAAGTTCAAAATCCGTGGTTTTTTATGGTATCAGGGCGAGACCAACTGCTTTTTGAATGAAAGTCTCAGTTATGCGAATAAAATGAAAACCCTGATCGACAGCTGGCGCAAGGCCTGGAATAGTGGTGATCTACCTTTTTACTATGTGCAGATTGCCCCGTTCAATTATGCTAAAACAACTGGTAAAGTGATTTTAACGTCAGATACCGAACCTCAGTTCTGGGAAGCGCAGACACAGCTTTTGCGTTTGGCTAATACCGGCATGATATCCACTAACGACTTAACCGATACGAACGAGGATCTCCATCCAACTTATAAATGGGAGGTGGGCCGTCGACTGGCACTTGTGGCATTGGCTAAAACCTATCATCAAAAAATTGCCTGGTCGGGACCTCTTTACAAATCTGCCACTTTTTCATCTGGTCAGGCGATCCTGAATTTTGACCATTTAAATACCCAATCAGGATCAGTTTCCGGATTTACTATAGCTGGTAGGGATGGCAAATTTATACCCGCCGGTGCACACATTGATGGTGGCCATGTGATCGTATCGGCCTCCGCAATCAGCGATCCGGTAGCTGTGCGCTATAACTGGACAGAAAACCCGTCAGGTACTTTATTTAGTGAAGGTTTGCCCGCATTGCCATTCAGAACAGATAATCCATTAACGAATCAATTTAGGCCCAATTAATGAAACGTAGTTTTATACTTTTCTTGTGTCTGTTCCCGATATTTTTTGCTGCAACAGCGCAGCAAACAGAGAAACTGTACCTGAGTGGAACCGGCAATGACCATACGGTGAACTGGGACTTTTTTTGTACCGCAGGTGCAAATTCCGGTAAATGGACCACCATTCCTGTCCCCTCCAACTGGGAGTTGCAGGGCTTTGGAAAGTATGATTATGGTTTTGTTAAAGAAGTAAATAAAGGCAAGGAACAAGGCTTATACAAATACAGTTTTAAGGTGCCTGCGGATTGGAACAACCGTAAAATTAACCTGGTTTTTGAAGGGTCAATGACCGACACGGAGGTTAAAATTAATGGGCAGTCGGCCGGAGCAATCCATCAGGGATCGTTTTACGTCTTCAGATATGATATCTCTAAACTAGTAAAAACCGGATCTGATAACCTGCTTGAAGTAACTGTATCCAAACATTCAGCTAATCAAACTGTAAATGAAGCAGAACGCAAGGCAGATTTCTGGATATTTGGCGGTATTTTCAGACCTGTTTATTTAGAAGCCTTGCCCCTGATACACATAGACAGAGTGCAGATTGATGCCAAAGCAGATGGTGTTTTCTCTGCCAACCTTCAATTTGCGGGTGATGCCGACAAGGTCGAAGTTGAACTGCTAGCAAAAGATGGCAAACGATTAGGAAAAAAGTTCGGTACTGATCTGGTGAAAACAACAAGTAAAGCAACCGCCGGCAATCAATCCACGCTGAACACGCAGAGTTCCCTTAATCACCACGTTATATTAAATCATCAATTTGAAAATCCAGCATTATGGTCTTCAGAGTTTCCTAATCTGTATCAGGCCGTTTTCAGTTTATTCAAAAATGGGAAGGTTATACATCAGCTCTCAAAAAATATTGGCTTTCGAACAATCCTGGTAAAGGAGCGTGATGGAGTATATGTAAATGGCGTAAAGATCAAGTTTAAAGGGGTGAACCGTCATTCTTTTTATCCATCATCCGGCAGAACGACAAGTAAGAAAATAAGCATCGCTGACGTGGAGCTGATGAAGGAGATGAATATGAACGCCGTGAGGATGTCGCATTACCCTCCGGATGGCCACTTTCTTGATGTATGTGATTCACTCGGACTTTTCGTAATGGACGAACTGGCGGGTTGGCATGGTCATTACGATACACCCACAGGAACTAAGCTATTGAAAGAGATGATGCTGAATGATGAAAATCACCCTTCAATCGTTTTCTGGGCAAATGGCAATGAAGGTGGACATAACCGGGAACTGGATCATTTATTTGCGGAAGAAGATATTCAAAAACGCCCGTTAATACATCCCTGGGAGATTTTCGGCGGATTTGAAACTACGCATTACCGTGAGTTTAACTACGGTATTGGTAATTACGATCACGGACATCAGATTTTAATGCCGACAGAATTTTTACATGGTTTGTTCGATGGGGGACATGGTGCTGGTCTTGAAGACTATTGGAATGCAATGTGGAACAACCCGCTTTCTGCTGGCGGTTTCCTGTGGGATTTTGCTGATCAGGCGGTGGTACGTACCGATAAAAATGGCGAGCTGGACACGGATGGGAACCACGGTCCGGATGGTATTGTTGGTCCTTACCATGAGAAAGAAGGCAGTTTCTATACGATTAAAGAAGTATGGAGCCCTATTTTTGTGGAACGCACAGAAATGACGGCCGGTTTTGACGGATCATTTAAACTGGAAAACAGGTATGCATTTACCAATCTGAACCAATGCAGTTTTGAATGGAAGCTTAAAAACTTGAAATCCGCTACGGAAGAGCACACGTTTAAAGCTGGCAAAATTGAATCTCCTGATATCAAACCTTTCGAAAAGGGCAGGCTGAAGGTCAACTTACCATCGGACTGGAGAAGTTTTGATGCCTTGTATTTAACCGCTAAAGCTCCTGATGGAAAAGAATTGTTCACCTGGAGTTTTCCAATTACCCTGCCTAAAGATGATGCGGATCGGATTGTGGTTAAACAAGGTCCTTCAGCTGCTAAGATAAAAGAAACAGCCACGAACTATGAGGTTACCGCCAACGGGATTTCAATATCATTTAATAAAAATACGGGCTTACTCACTGAGGTCAAAAACGCTAAGGGAATTATACCTTTTGCAAATGGTCCGGTTTTACAGGAAGGTGAAAATAACTTTAAGGGCTTCAGTTATAAGCTGGAAGGACAAAATTTAGTGATCTCTTCTACATTCGATAAAAAGGAGAGTTTTAACACATTGGAATGGACTATCTACCCTTCCGGATGGATCAAAATGCAAGTTAAATACTTTCCGTCTGCCTACTTCACAACCTTCGTAGGATTGAACTTTTCATACCCGGAATCGGAAATCAAAAGTGTAAACTACAAGGGTAAAGGCCCATACCGGGTTTGGAAAAACAGGATGAAAGGGAACCAGTTCGGGATCTGGAATAAAGACTATAATAATTCAGCAACAGGAGAAGCACCCTGGGAATATCCGGAATTTAAGGGGTATTATGCTAACCTGTACTGGTGTGAGTTTATAGGTGCAGCGCAACGTTTTAAAGTGGTGACGGATCAGGAGGATATATTCTTAAGGTTATTCACTCCTAAGAAGTCTAAGGATACGGAGTATGACAATATCAGTCCGACTTTCCCCAATGGTGATATTTCTTTTATGAACGGTATTTCTGCGATTGGGACCAAAACCCAGAAACCAGAAACCACCGGGCCAATGGGAATGAAGCATGTGTATTACGATTATGATAAGACGCCAATGAGAGCTTTGGATATGACTTTGTATTTTGATTTTAGCGGACAATAAGGAATCTGATCCTCATTTCAGAAGATGATAGCAATGAATATAAAAATATACATATCAATTATAAGTATTTGTTTGCTGCCATTTGCAAAACTGGCAGCACAGGTGGCGTTACAAAATACCACCTGCGAAATGCTGTTTAATCCGCGGGGAATTGATGTTGTTCAACCCAGATTAAGCTGGGAAATAGTTTCCAAAGGGCATAACGTTAAACAACAGTCTTACCAGCTGCTTGTCGCTTCAACGCTGGATAAGTTAAATGCTAATGAAGGTGATTTATGGAACCCCGGCAAAGTAAACCTGCCACAATCTATTCATGTAAAATATGCCGGTGCAAAATTGAAAAGCCGCATGGCTACTTTTTGGAAAGTTAAAGTATGGACTACTGCTGGTGAAAGTGAATGGTCGGCACCAAATACGTTTACGATGGGCTTGCTGTATTATAAGGACTGGCCAAAAGGTTGGATAGGATTCGACCGTGCTTTTCCCTGGGATAATATGCTTACCGACTCAAGATTGTCGGCCCGATATTTCAGAAAAGAATTTCAAAGTACAAAAAAGATAAAGTCTGCAACGGCCTCCATTATTGGTTTGGGCTTGTATGAATTATATATCAATGGTAAAAAGGTTGGAGAAGATGTATTATCGCCGACTGCTACGGACTATACCAAAAATGTAAAATACAATACGCTGGATGTGACCAGTTATCTTCAGGAAGGCAGAAATACCGTAGGTGCAATTTTAGGTAATGGTCGTTTCTTCGCCATGCGACAGCACAATAAGCCTTATAAAGTTAAAACCTTTGGTTTCCCTAAAATGCTGTTGAATATTAATATTGTGTATACTGATGGCAGTACGGCTAATATCGATACAGATAACAGCTGGAAAGGAACTGCAGATGGCCCAATCCGTACCAACAATGAATATGACGGAGAGGAATACAATGCAGTCAAAGAAATGCCAGGCTGGAACAGGAATGGTTTTGATGATGCCAAATGGCTGAAGGCAGAGTTTGTACAGGAGCCTGGCGGTAATTATGAGGCGCAGATGAACGAAAATATCAGGGTGATGAACACCCTAAAACCCAATGCTGTCCTAAAGCGCTCTGGCGGAAGGTACATCATTGATATGGGCCAGAACATGGTGGGTTGGTTACAGATCAGGGTAAAGGGGCAAAAAGGGCAGCAGATCAAATTAAGGTTTGCAGAATCATTGCAGGATAACGGAGAGCTTTTTACGGCGAATCTGCGTGATGCAAAAGGCACTGATCTATATACATTAAAGGGTATAGGAACAGAAAGCTGGGAGCCCACCTTTGTTTATCGCGGCTTTAGATATGTAGAAATCAGCGGCTACAGTTACGCCCCGACGGTAAATGATTTTACAGGTAAAATGATTTACGACAATATGAAAACGGTTGGGACTTTTGAAAGTTCTAACCCTTTACTCAACCAAATCTTTAAAAATGCCTGGTGGGGAATAGCAGGCAATTACAAGGGTATTCCCCTAGATTGCCCGCAACGAAACGAACGCCAGCCCTGGTTGGGTGACCGGGGTACGGTCGCGCATGGAGAGAACTTTGTGTTCGACAATGGGAGGTTTTATGCGAAATGGCTGCAGGATATTCGTTATGCACAAAAGGAAGATGGAGCTATCCCTGATGTCGCCCCTGCATTCTGGCGTTACTACAGTGATAATATGACCTGGCCGGGCACGCTGTTATTGGTTTCAGAAATGCTTTACAATCAAACAGGTGACTCTTCTGCGATACGCGACAACTATCCGGCAATGAAAAAATGGCTTGCGTATATGCGGGACAGGTACATGAAAGATTACATCCTGACGAAAGACAGTTATGGCGACTGGTGTATGCCGCCAATAACTATTGAAGCAGGAAGAGGTAAAAGCGCTGATCAAAAATATCCTTCAGCACTGATATCTACAGCGTATTATTATCATTTTATGGAATTGATGATGGCATTTAGTAAAGTAAGCGGTCACGATAGTGATTATAAAGAATTTGAGACAATGTCCGGGCATATTAAAGATGCTTTCCACAAGAAGTTTTACAATGAGAAAGGCTATTATGCTTCCAATGCATTAACCGATAATATTATTCCGCTTTATTTCGGGATGGTGCCTGAAGCGCATGTCGAAGAGGTTTTCAGGAATATTGTTTACACCGTGGAGGTGACAAACAAAGGGCACCTAAGCAATGGCCTGGTGGGCGTACAATGGCTGATGCGCTGTTTAAATGATTATGGGCGACCCGATCTGGCTTATACCATTGCTACTCAGAAATCTTATCCCGGCTGGGGATATATGATCGATAACGGCGCAACAACTATTTGGGAATTATGGAATGGCAATACGGCCGATCCTAAAATGAATTCACAGAACCATGTAATGATGCTGGGCGATTTATTGATCTGGTATTATGAGAACCTTGCAGGTATTAAAGCTGCCAGTCCAGCTTTTGAGCAGATTAAAATGAAACCTGAGCTGATCGATGGATTGAACAGTATTCATGCAAGTTATCATTCGGTATACGGAGATATCAGAAGCAGTTATACCAGAACAGCAAAGCAGTTTAAATGGAATATCACTATCCCGGCAAATACAACGGCTGTGGTGTATGTGCCAGCGGAAAAAAAGGAAGAGGTGAAGGAATTGCTGGTTGGGCAGAAAGCGTTGAAATTTATAAAAATGGAAGAAAACCGGGCGGTCTATGAATTGGGCTCCGGGGATTATTCTTTTGAAGTGAGCCCTAAATAAGTGATCAATTTCATTGCAGTGGGCAATGATGAAAAATATTTTAATAACCGATATAAATCTATATGATGATGAACTTTTTAAAGCCAGTTTTATTGGGTATGCTGATGATGCACGCGGCAAGCTCTTTTAGCCAGAAGAATGGAGCCGCTGACAAGCTGACCTCTGCTCAGGCCTTAGCTTCTGCAGAGGTGAGTTCGTCGCTCGATAAATGGCAATCAGGAGTGGTGAAACAAGAATTTCTTTATGATAAAGCACCATTTCCATCTTGCCACTCGGCCACTCTTGCGGAAACTCCATTTGGATTAGTGGCTTCCTTTTTTGGAGGTACCAAAGAGCGTAATCCTGACGTAGAAATTTACATCAGCAGATATCTGAATGGAAAATGGCTGGCACCAGTTTCAGTGGCTAATGGTATTCAGCCTGATGGCAAAAGATTGCCCACCTGGAACCCTGTACTGTATCAGGTACCCGGAGGTGATTTGTTGTTGTTTTATAAGATTGGTCCTAAACCATCGGAATGGTGGGGTTTGATGAAGAGCTCTAAGGATGGCGGGTTGACCTGGTCTGAGGCCAAAAAACTGCCTGATGGTCATATCGGGCCAGTAAAAAATAAACCTGTTTTGCTCAGCAACGGGAACCTTTTTGCACCCTCCAGTAGAGAGGGTGATGGTTGGAAGATCCATTTTGAGGTGACTAAGGACAATGGTAAAACATGGAGGACTGTTGGTCCGCTTCCCGAAAATGGAATTAAAGCTATTCAGCCCAGTATTTTACAATACGGCAACGGTAAGCTACAGTTGCTTGCCAGAACAGCTAACAGGGCAATTGTTGAGTCCTGGTCGACCGATAATGGGGAAAGCTGGTCGCCCTTAACTAAAACATCCTTACCGAATAACAATTCCGGAACCGACGCGGTAAGCACGAAGAGCGGCTTACAAGTGTTGGTCTATAACCATGTATTACCTCCGGGCGACTTAGCTAAGGGGCCTCGTACGCCACTAAATGTTGCTGTTTCCAAAGACGGAAAAAGCTGGTCGGCCGCCCTGATTTTAGAAGATTCCCCGATTAGCCAGTATTCTTATCCGGCAGTAATCGAAACTGCTGATGGGATGCTGCATTTTATTTACACCTGGAGAAGGCAAAAGATCAGACACGTAGTCGTAGATCCTTCCAAACTGAAACTGAAAAAGATAAAAGATGGCCTTTGGCCAGCCTTAAAAGGTTATACAGCTCCCGTAATTAAAGAAAGCAAAAATGAAGAACCGAACTAGAATCACGCCTGTAAAATATTGGCTTCGGCTCGTTCGCAACCTGCATTTTAAGAGCAGAACTGTGCTGTTAGTCGCAGGACTGTGTGCTGCTTTAAACCTCCGCGCCCAAAGCCAAAATGCTAACAGTCAATATAACGCTGACAATCAATATAAAAAGCCTCTTGTGGAAGTGCTTAACGCTGTAGAAAGCCGCTTTCAGTTGAAGATTAAATTTACGGATGCGCAGGTAAAAGATAAGTGGGTGAATTATGCAGACTGGAGGTTTCGCGCTGATGCAGATGAAACCCTGGCTAATATTCTAAGCCCTTTAGACCTAAAAGTAAATAAAGAGAAACCCGGTCTGTACAAACTGAAAGCATACGAATACTATCGCTGGGAGGTAAAAGATGGATGGGCCTATCTGGATAGTTTAGCATTAAAGTATCACGATCAGGCCAGTTGGGAACAGCGGAAAGCGCAGATCAGACCTGAATTATACACAGCTTTATTTCTTGATCCATTACCTGCAATGCCTGCGTCAAAACCGATCATCACACCGAAAAGGGTAATGGATGGTTATACCGTTGAAAACATTGCTCTTGAGATTTTACCCGGCGTGTGGATTAATGGTTCGATCTATAAGCCCTTGAAGATTAAAGGGAAGTTGCCGGTAGTATTAAGTCCGGATGGCCATTGGGACAAACAACGTTACCGGGCAGATTGCCAGATCAGGTGTGCGATGATTGCGAAGATGGGTGCGATGGCTATCAGTTATGATTTGTTTGGCTGGGGGGAATCTCAGCTGCAGTTTAAATACGAAGATCACCGCAGAAGTTTGGCGCAAACCATTCAGACATTAGGTGGAATACGTATACTCGACTATGTTTCTTCTTTAAAAGAAACCGATACAAACCGCATTGGCATCAGCGGCGGTTCGGGAGGCGGAAGCCATACGATATTAATGGCAGCGATGGATGACCGCATTAAATTAAGCGCACCGGTGGTGGCCATGTCATCCTATTTTTATGGGGGCTGTCCCTGTGAGAGTGGCATGCCGATCCATCAGTGTGCGGGCGGAACAAATAATGTAGAGTTAGCTGCAATGGCTGCCCCAAATCCGCAATTAATTGTATCAGATGGCAGCGACTGGACTGCGCATACTCCGCAGCATGATTTTCCTTATCTACAAAAGCTGTATAGCTATTATGGAGAGAAAAGCAAGGTAGAGAATGTTCACCTGCCCAATGAAAAGCATGATTTTGGAATTAATAAACGTATTGCGCTGTATGATTTTCTGGTAAAATATTTCCATCTGAACGCAGCAGGCTTAAAAGATAAAACAGTTAAATACGACGAGCGTAAAGTAACCATTGAAAAAGAAAATGCACTCTATGTTTTTGGCGATAAGGGAGAGCGATTGCCGAAAAATGCAGTAATGGGATTTGGACAATTGGAAAGTTTATTCTATTCTAAAACGGGTAATTAATATGACTGAGGTAAATCAAAACAGAAGACGTTTTATCGGGCAATTTTCATTGCTGACAGGTGGTTTATTTCTTCCTGGTTCGTTGCTGCTGGCGGCAGGGAAGCAGCAACGTTATAAAGTAGCTGTGATCGATCTGATGATCCTGAAGCGCCAAAAACTCAGCGCTATTCCCCTGGCAAGAGAAATTGGTGCAGACGGTTTAGAATTGGATATGGGCGGTCTGGGCAACAGGGAAACTTTCGAGAGTAAACTGGCCGATCCGGCAATCAGAACACAGTTTTTGCACCAGGCAAAAGCATTAAACATTGAAATCTGTTCCCTGGCTATGACCGGTTTTTATGCGCAGTCTTTTGCCACCCGGCCAACTTATCAAAAGATGATACAGGATTGTTTGGATACGGCGAAAGCGATGAAAGTTAAGGTGGTTTTTCTTCCTTTGGGCATACAGGGAGATCTGGTTAAATATCCCGAATTAAGGGGCGCAATTGTAGAGCGGTTAAAGATAGCCGGTAAAATGGCTGCTCAAGCTGGTGTTGTCATTGGAATTGAAACCGCTTTAGACGCTACAGCTGAACTGCTTTTGCTTAATGATATAGGTTCTAAAGCGGTGAAAAGCTATTTCAATTTCTCGAACGCAATCAAGAATGGAAGGGACCTGCTTCAGGAACTCACTATATTAGGAAAGAAAAACATCATCCAGATTCACTGTACCAATGAAGATGGTGTTTGGCTGCAGAACGATCCTAAAATCAATTTAAAAGAGGTTAAGCGTACATTAGATGATATGGGCTGGAAAGGATGGCTGGTCGTGGAGCGATCCAGAGATGCAAAAATGCCGACAGCTGTAAAACAAAACTTTAGTGCAAATACGGCTTACCTGAAATCAGTTTTTCAAGTTTTTAATCCCTAGATCATGAACAGAATCAGCTATGCTTTTTTTATCATGCTGCTACTGTGGCTGGATACCGCTGCGATAACGCTACGCGTTTCCAAAGCTGGGACTGAAAGTATGCTTAAGAACAAACCAGTGGTCGATCTGTACGTTTCCACAACTGGCAATGACAGCAACAGCGGGGCAAAGGATAGACCAATGGCTTCTTTACACGCAGCTTTACGTAAAGCCAGGGAACTACGTCGTTTAAATAATCCTGATATCAAAAGCGGTATACGGATTATGATCAGCAAGGGATTGTATCGGCTGGACGAACCGATAATGATTCGTCCGGAGGATTCTGGTACCGCTGAGAGTCCGACGCAGGTAATTGCTGATGGCAAAGTAGTTTTTAGTGGAGGGATGAGGATCAGTGGCTGGAAAAGAGTGAAGGATCCCGTACCCGGTTTGCCTGAGAAAGCTAAAGGGAAGGTTTGGGTAACCGATATTCCTGATGTCGCTGGCGTTGACCTGCAATTCAGACAACTCTGGGTAAATGATCAAAAGGCCACGAATGCAAAATATTTTAATGGTGATCAAATGGGCAGGATTTTATCATGGAATGGGGCAAAAGAGACCTGTAAAATCCCCTTGCCTGCAAAGATCAACCTAAGCTATACAAAAGGGATGGAAATGCTGATCCACCAATGGTGGGCGATCGCCAATCTGCGTATAAAATCAATTCAAACCGCAATACAGGGGCTTGAGTTTTCTTTTATGCAGCCAGAAAGCCGCATCCAGTCTGAGCATCCCTGGCCTGCACCCTGGATTTCTGAAAAGACGGGTAACTCTGCATTTAACTTATCCAATTCCATTCAATTTTTAGATGAAGCAGGAGAGTGGTTTGAAGATTTGAGGGCGCACAAAATCTATTACTGGCCGAAGGCTACAGAAAATATGTCAACTGCCGAAGTCGTTGTACCAGTTTTAGAGAACCTGATAAAGGTGGAAGGTGACATTGATCATCCTGTATCATATCTTTCTTTTGAGGGTATATCTTTCCAGCACAGCTCCTGGCTCAGACCCTCCAAACAGGGTCATGTACCACATCAAACCGGAATGTACATGTTAGACGCCTACAAATTAAAAATACCCGGCACAGCCGATAAAAAAAGCCTGGAAAACCAGGCCTGGGTAGGCAGACCTGCATCCGGCCTGCAGCTAAATTACGTCAATCATATCAACTTTGCCTCCTGCAGCTTTGAACACTTCGCCTCAACTGGTCTGGATTATGGTAAAGGGACTCATGATAATGTAATTAAGGGAAGTTTATTTAAAGATATTGGTGGTTCGGCTATTGTAACGGGCACCTTTTCTGATGAAGCTACGGAAGTACATTTACCTTATCAACCCAAAGACGACCGTGAAGTTTCAGCCAATAATACGATCGATAATAACCTGATTACTAATGTCACCAATGAAGACTGGGGCACTGTTGGCATCGCAGCAGGTTATGTTAGAGGATTGAAAATTCTTCACAATGAAATCTCAGATGTTTCTTATTCGGGGATCAGTGTGGGCTGGGGCTGGACAAAAACCATTAATGTGATGAATAATAACGTTATCCTTGGCAATAAAATTCATCACTATGGTCAACATTTGTATGATGTGGCAGGGATTTATACGCTTTCCGCACAGCCAGGATCGTTGATTGCTGAAAATGAAATCGACAGTATTTACAAAGCGCCTTATGCGCATTTGCCTGACCATTGGTTTTATCTGTATACCGATGAAGGCTCTTCCGGTTTTACCGTCAGGGATAACTGGACACCGAATGAAAAGTATCTTCAAAATGCAAATGGCCCTGATAACTTATGGAAAGATAATGGTCCGGGTGTTTCTTCATCGATCAGGAATAAAGCTGGGTTAGCGCCAGAATTTCAATACCTGCTGAAGGAAAAGGCTAAACATTCAGCGAGAGGAATCAATACGGCAGCAGATAAAGCTGTAGTATTTGAGCTGATTTTTAACAAAGACAGTATCCCGGGTTCGGCTGTATGGACAACATTTGCAGAACAAAATAACCTTAAATCCTCTGCTATTTATAAATGGGGCAATCGCATGATGATTTATACTGCTGCTTTGAAAGTTGAAAGTCTTCAGCAGACCTTAAAACGGCTCAATCCCATCAGCATTAAACTGTATGAAGATCAGATTTATCAATTCAGCAGGAAAAAGAACTGCGGACTGGAACCCGTTGCTGAATGGGATAATATCATCTTATCAGCCAATCTGGTAAATGATCAGAAATTGCAGGCAGAATATCTTGATTACCATCAAACGCAGTTTGAAAAATGGCCGGAGTTATCTGAGGGATTCTGTAAGGCGGAGTTTCAGCAGTTAGTGATCTATAAAAACGAGCGACGGTTGGTGCTGATCATCAGCATACCTAAGGGTAAAAGCCTGGAGCAGCTGAATCCGAAAACCACAGCAAATAACCCGAGAGCAGATCAATGGAATGCCCTCATGAAGAAGTACCAGGAGGGGATTGAAGGAACTAAGCCTGATGAAGTTTGGGTGGAGTTTAAACCGTTAAATCGATAATTTTTTTCTAACACTATACAGCTTAAAATAGATAACCATGTTAAAATTAGGAATACTGGGATTAGGTGAGGGCAGGAGCACCATGTCTGCCGCATTATCAAGTGATCGATTTACACTTGTTCAGGTTTGCGATGCGAATCAACAGCTTTGTAAAGACCGCGCTTTGGAGTTTGGTTTTCAAAACTGGACAACCAGTTATGACGATATGCTACAGAATGATGAAATTGATGTCATCGCTATTTATACACCTGATCACCTCCATTTTGAGCATGTTAAACAAGCCCTGCTGCATGCTAAACATGTAGTTTGTACCAAACCTTTTATTGATGATTTATCAAATGCAAATGAATTGATCACATTGGCTGAACAATCGGGCAAAAGGGTATTTGTCGGTCAGAGTTCCCGCTTTTTTGAACCTGCAAAACGGCAGAGGAAAGATTTTGAGGAAGGATTGATCGGAGATTTAATCACTATCGAAAGTCATTATCATGCAGATCACCGCTGGTTCCTGGAAAAGGAATGGTCACTTAAGCAATCATTTAAATGGTTATATGGAGGATTAAGTCACCCGACAGATTTCATCCGCTGGTATTTGCCAGATATTGAGGAAGTAATGGGTTATGGAATGCTGAGCGCTAACGGACAAAGGGCAGGGTTGAAAAATCAGGATACCATGCATTTCATTTTCAAAGCCAGGGATGGAAGAATTGCTAGAGTAAGCGGCGCCTATACTGGTCCGACACAGCCTGCTGCACGCGACAGCGGAATGTCCTGCATTTTACGAGGAACGGAAGGGGCAAGTCAGGCTGATTACCATGAACTGCGCTATTCCGTGACCACCAGTACCGGGGAAGAGAAAATCATTACCTGGGGTGATGCAACCCTAAAACATTATTTCCGATTTGAAGGGCAAAGTCATCATGCCGGGGAATATCAGAATTACCTGGATTATTTTGCAGACAGTATCATGAACAATTTTACCGCTTATCCGGATTTAAAGGAAGGAATAGGAACGGTGGCTTTGCTGCAGGCCATGGATGAATCCTTAGAAACAGGTCTGCCGGTCAAAATTGACGGGATACTTAAGGATTATAACATCAGCAGAGCATCAATAGGACTTTAACCATGGGAAATATACTTGAACGTTTAACCACTTTAGATTACCTGATTGTAGCCGCTTATGTAGTTATTCTGGTTTTCATCGGCTATAAAGCGAGTTTTACAAAGGGCGCACAAAAAGATGAAAACCTTTTTCTGGCCAATAAATCTTTAGGCTGGGCCAGCATTGGATTTAATATGTGGGGGACCAATGTAGGGCCTTCCATGTTACTGGCTTTTGCGAGTATTGGTTATACGACTGGTATTGTGGCCGTAAACTTTGATTGGTATGCATTCATCTTTCTGTTTTTACTCGCCATCGTTTTTGCACCCAAATATTTAGCCGCGAAAGTAAGTACCATGCCCGAATTTATGGGCAACCGTTATGGTGATTCTACCCAGAATATCCTGGCCTGGTATGCTTTAGTTAAGATTCTGATCTCCTGGCTTTCGCTGGGTTTATTTGCCGGAGGGTTTCTGGTGAGGCAGATTTTAGGGATTCCTATGTGGCAATCTGTAACCGTATTAGTTGCTTTCGCCGGTCTGTTTACCTTTTTCGGCGGACTAAAAGCTATTGCAAAAGTCAATGTATTCCAGATGATCCTGTTAATCGCCGTGTCACTGTCATTAACCATTTTAGGTTTAAACAAAGTTGGTGGTATTTCATCGTTATACCATCAGACACCTTCACATTTCTGGAACCTGATTCAGCCAGCCAGTGATCCTAAATACCCATGGTATGCCATTTTGCTGGGTTACCCGGTTGCTGCGGTTGCTTTTTTCTGTACCGACCAAAGTATGGTGCAATCGGTTTTAGGCGCTAAGAATTTAAAACAGGGGCAGTTGGGGGTGAGCTTTATTGGCTGGCTAAAAATTCTTTCGCTGCCTTTATTTATCCTCACCGGTATACTGTGCGCAGCGCTTTTCCCGAATTTGAAAGATCCCAATGAGGCTTACATGACTATGGTGACCAATCTTTTTCCTCCGGGAATGAATGGTTTGGTGATCGTTGTACTCATTGCTGTTTTGGTGGGGACAATCGGTTCTTCTCTTAATTCCCTAAGCACGGTATTTACCATGGATGTTTACCTGAAGAAAATTAATCCCACAGCTACCAACAAGCAGATCATTAAAGTTGGAAGAATGGCTGTTATCGCGGGTTGTATCTTCGCCGTAATTGTGGTGCTTGCGATAGACAATATTAAAGGCTTAAACTTGTTTGACGTTTTTCAATCCGTTCTGGGCTTTATTGCACCGCCGCTTTCGGTCGTATTCTTACTGACTGTTTTCTGGAAGAGAACCACTAAAAGAGCGGTTAACTTTACGCTTTCAATTGGCTCTGTATTTAGTTTAGGTGTCGGGATCACCTATTTATGGATTCTGCCGCCAGATA
The DNA here is from genome assembly GCF_026239655.1 of Pedobacter sp. MR2016-24. Classification (GTDB taxonomy): domain Bacteria; phylum Bacteroidota; class Bacteroidia; order Sphingobacteriales; family Sphingobacteriaceae; genus Pedobacter. The sequence continues at coordinate 432,837 of NZ_JAPIVO010000004.1, forward strand.
AATTCCTGTTCTGGCCCCATTATTTAATTATATCCTTTTTGATTTTTATGGTTTTGCTTTTGCTGGCGGTCATCATCTCTGTCCGGGAGCGCTCACCTACAGTTTATGAGGTTAATCAGGCGCATCAGGCTAATATTGAGCAGCCCGACCGGACAGTATGGATTTCCTGGATCGTATTGGCCATGGTAATGCTTTCACTCTATCTATTTTTTAACGGACATTAAATATGAAACTTAGAATTTACCTATTTCTGGCAGTTGTTGTTAGTCTGTTTGGAGAGCAGGCTTATGCCCAAAAAGCTTCATGGATCTGGTACCCTGGTGATTTTGATATCTACATGAGCAATGTGATGCAAAACAGAAGAACCGAAAGGGGAGCATTTTTCCCCGTGTTCTGGAAAATGGATAGTCATTATGTATTGGTCGACTTTCATAAGGAGTTTGATCTGGCTGAGGCTGAGGAAGTAAAATTGTATGTAGAAGGGACTTATAACGTTAAAATTGACGGACAGGCAATTTCCGGTTTTCCTAAAACCATTAACATTCCTGCTGGCAAGCATAAATTGAGTTTGAAGGTATATAACCAGGCCCGGGTTCCGGCAATTTTTGTACAGGGGAAAACTGTGGTTTCTGATGATACATGGCGGAGTACTTTTGAGGATAAAGAATGGATAGATGCCAGCGGAAAGACATCCGACAAATCAGGTACTACCTTTGTGTCTGCCGGATCATGGAATTTTACAGATCCATTGGTAGTCCCTTCATCGTTTAAACTGCCGGTAACACCGCTATCAGCTGTTAAAACTGAAAAAGTAAAAAATGGCAGTTTACTGGATTTCGGAAAAGAAACCTTTGGTTTTATTAAAGTTCATGGCTTGAAGGGCAAAGGTAAAATGAACATCTATTATGGTGAGTCAAGAGAAGAAGCTTTATCAACCGATAAATGCGAAACACTGGATGAGCTTGATCTGGACCTGTCTGTTAAAAAAGATTCTGTTATGCCGCTGTCAAAAGCTTTCCGGTATGTAAATGCACAGTATGGAGGTTCCGTTACTGCTGATTCGATATCGATGTTATATGAATATGCGCCGGTGACAGAGCGGGGAAGTTTTACATCTTCCGATCAGGAGCTGAACAAAATTTATGATGTGGCTAAATATACTTTTCATTTAAACACCCGTGAGTTTTTTATTGATGGGATCAAACGCGACCGATGGGTTTGGTCTGGTGATGCCTATCAAAGTTATCTGATGAATTACTATTCGTTTTTTGATGCAGAAACGGTTAAAAGAACGCTTTGGGCGCAGCGGGGCAAAGATCCGGTAACGGCTCATATCAATACCATTATGGACTACTCTTTCTATTGGTTTTTGGGGATTTACGACTACTATAAATTCACTGGTGATAAAAAGTTTGTACAGGATATTTATCCTCGGATGCAGTCATTAATGACCTATATCAATGGAAGAAAGAATAAAGACGGCTTATTGGAATGGATGCCGGGCGACTGGATTTTTATCGATTGGGCAGATCAACTGAGCAAAGAAGGCGAAGTAAGTTTTGAACAGCTTTTATATGCGAGAAGTTTAGAAACGATGGCACTCTGTGCTCGACTGGCAGATGATCAAACAGGGGCAGCGCAATATGGCAAACAGGCAGGGGAACTGAAAAAAAAGCTATTTGATTTGTATTGGAATGAGCAGAAACAAGCCTTGGCGCACAGTAGGATTGATGGAAAAGCTACCGATAACGTCACTCGCTACGCCAATATGTTTGGCATCTTTTTCGATTATTTTAATGCCGATCAAAAGTCAGGTGTCAAAAAGAATGTGTTGTTAAATGACCGTATAGCAAAGATTACCACACCTTATATGCGCTTTTACGAGCTGGAAGCATTATGTGCCATGGGTGAGCAATCATACGTACTCAGAGAAATGAAAAACTACTGGGGCGGCATGTTAAAGCTTGGGGCAACTTCATTCTGGGAAGAATACAATCCTGATAAAAAAGGAGTAGAACATCTGGCCATGTATGGCAGGCCATTTGGCAAGAGCCTTTGTCACGCCTGGGGCGCAAGTCCCATTTACCTGCTTGGGAAATACTATTTAGGGGTTCAGCCCGGCACACCAGGTTATGAAACCTATACTGTTGAACCCAATCTGGGCGGATTGACATGGATGGAAGGTAAGGTACCAACTCAACAAGGTGATATTGAATTGTATTGCAGCAGGAAAGAAATTAAAATTAAATCGGCTGTAGGTATAGGAACCTTAAGGCTGAAAAGTAAATCTAAACCAGTGGTTTCCGGAGCGACGGTTAACCTGCTTAGCAAAGGCATTTATGAGATCACTATTCAAAAAGGAAAAGAATACCTCGTTAAATACAGCGCTGTAGCCAACCATAATTAAATTTAAAATAGCATTTTCAAACGCTGTGCTTATGATTAAAGAATAAGCGCAGCGTGATTAGATTTTAAATAAACCGATTCTTTTTTCTATTTTCTTCACACATTTAGTAGCTTCTTCCAGGATCTCTTCATTCGTAATGCTTTTATCATTATTCAAAGCGTTTAACATAGAAATTGTTAAACAGGCGATAATTCCATTATTGCTGTGTATACCTACGGGAACAGAGATATCAGTTACACCTGCGGCCAGATCACTGTCTTTGAGATAGACACCGTTTAACCTGATTTCTTCCAATGATGTGACAAACTCTTCCTGCCATTCTTTGGGGTGCTTTTTAAAGATCACATTTGCTTTCAGCGTTCTTTTGCGTTCCGCTTCATTCATGTACGCCAGTAACACTTTTCCCGATGCGGTTAATGGTAAAGGGAAGAGGTTACCTTCTTCAATGGAAAGGGCAATCGGACCAGGACTTTTTGCATGGATAATCACCATGACCTGGTTCATGTATAAAATACTCAAATGGCAGGATTGACGTACATTATTGGCCAGCTCTTCCAGGGGATACTGCGCAGCCTTACGTAATTCATCAATAGGAGAGTGGCGGTGAGAAAGGTAAAATAGTTTTAAAGACAAACGGTATTTACCAGAAACCTCATCCCTCAAAATATAACCGCGGCTTTCCAGGCTCATCAGCATCCTGTAAATCTCATTTGGCGTTTTTTCAATGCCAGTAGCAATTTCAGTCTGTGAAAGGGGAATAGACTGAGCAGATAAATACTCCAATATATCAAGCCCTTTGTCGAGCGCTGGTGCCTGATACTTTGATTCTTTCTCGTCCATATACTATGTTGGTTAGATTTAATTTTTGCCATTCAAACATACAAAATGCTTTTATATTTATTTGTGGCAAGCATTTAAATAAATATTGCATCAATATACATTTTCATATTTAAAAAAAATATTTATATTTGAATTAACGGCCGGTGTTTTACATATGCATTGGTCGGGATGGATTGAGGATAAAAAGCGGAATTATGCTTCCAGGATCAGCAAAATGAAAAACCAATTATAAACCGAATAATATACCGTCATGCGGTATAATAATTAGCTAAACGCCATGCGCTGTATGAGCAAATTTATTATCTTTTCTGGATTTTGGCTAATCAGCTTTGCGCTTAATGCAAAAATCAGGATTGTTGAACTTACTTGCGATTATAGAACTAATCCTATCGGTATTGGTCATCTTCAGCCTGTATTAAATTGGAAAATCAGTTCTTCACAGTACAATATTATTCAAACAGCTTATCAAATCCTTGTCGCCGATAATCTGCGGGATTTAAAACAGGATAAAGGAAATATCTGGGACTCAAAAAAAGTAAGCTCTTCAGCCTCTATTCAGCATGCTTATGCCGGACCACAATTAATATCCGGTAAGATCTATTATTGGAAAGTGAAGGTCTGGGACAATCAGCATACTACCGCCTGGAGCGCTATTGCTGACTGGCGGATGGGTTTACTTCATACTTCAGATTGGAAAGGGGCAAAATGGATTGCCTATGAGAAATTAGCAGATTCCAATATCAACGTACTTCCAACTGATGGTAAAAAGGATAAGTTTAATGCCAATAATATCCTGCCCATTTTTCGCAAAAGCTTTAAAGTGGATAAGCAGGTGAAAAACGCTGTAGCATACATCTCTGGCTTAGGTCAGTTTGAAATGCATATTAACGGACAGAAAACCGGGGATCACTTTTTATCTCCTGGCTGGACCAAATATGATAAAGAAGCTTTATACGTAGCTTTTGACGTAACCAGTCAGCTTAAAAAAGGGGAAAACGCAATTGGTGTGTTATTGGGGAATGGTTTTTATTATGTTCCACCGGTCAAAGGAAGGTATCGAAAACTAAAATCTGCTTTTGGCTATCCGAAGATGATCTGCCGGATACATATTACTTACGCCGATGGCAGCAGTACAGACGTTGTCAGTAATCCTTCCTGGAAAACTGCTCCTTCAGCGATTACCTTTTCCAGTATTTATGGCGGTGAGGATTATAATGCCAACCTGGAACAACAGGGATGGGACGAACCGGGTTTTAAGGATGACAAATGGAAATTGGCACTATCAGTTGACGGACCGGCATTAAAAGCACAGCGAGAGGAGCCTGTAAAGGTATTTGAGCATTTCTCTCCAAAGCAGGTGAATGCAGTTGCTGATGGCCAATGGGTGTATGATTTAGGCCAGAATGCTTCTGGTATCATCGAACTTAAAGTGTCGGGTAAAAAAGGAGATACGGTTCGCATCATACCGGCAGAATTACTAAAATCAGATGGCAGCGTGACACAAAAGAATATCGGCGGGCCTTCATATTTCACTTATATTTTGAAAGGAGGGGGAACGGAAACCTGGTCGCCGCGTTTTACCTATACCGGATTCCGCTATTTACAAGTTAAAGGTGCAGTTCCCTCAGGTAAAGCGCATACATCAGGTCAGCCGCTTATCACATCTTTAAAAGGGCTGCATATTCGCAATGCTGCGGCAAAGGTTGGAAGTTTTTCCAGTTCCAATACACTATTCAACAAAACTTACGATCTGATTGACTGGGCCATTAAAAGTAATATGGTCAGTGTTTTTACAGATTGTCCCCACCGGGAGAAGCTGGGCTGGTTAGAGGAGTTGCATTTAATGGGCAGTTCCGTAAGATACAACTACAACGCAGCACCATTATTCAAAAAAGCTTTGCAGGACATGAAAAACTCACAGCTGGAAAACGGGCTCATTCCTGAAATTGCTCCTGAATACGTTAAATTTGAATGGGGAGGGGATATGTTCCGCGATTCTCCTGAATGGGGAAGCAGCGGTATTTTAATGCCCTGGTATTTATATCAGTGGTATGGTGATCAACAAGCTATTACGGATAACTATGCGATGATGCAACGGTACATCGATTACCTGGGGACCAAAGCGCAGCACCATATTTTATCACAAGGCTTAGGAGACTGGTACGATCTGGGACCTCATCCTCCAGGGGTATCGCAGCTTACACCTATGGGTGTAACGGGAACCGCCATCTATTACTATGACCTGATTATTTTGAATAAGATGGCGACGCTTACAGGTAAAAAGGCAGATGCGCTAAAATACGCACAGCTTGCCAAAGCAGTCAGGGAGGCTTTTAACAAACAATTTTTCAATACACAAACCAAACAATACGCAACGGGGAGTCAGGCTGCCAATGCTATGGCGGTATATATGGGACTGGTCGAAGAAAAGGATAAGGCTGCGGTAATTGACAACCTTGTAAAAGATATAAGAGCACATCAAAATAGTCTGACTGCTGGCGATATCGGCTACCGTTATGTGCTGCGGGTGCTGGAAGATGCCGGCAGATCTGATGTGATTTTTGATATGAACAGCAGGTCTGATGTCCCGGGATATGGTATGCAGATAGAAAAGGGTGCTACGGCACTCACAGAATCCTGGGCTGCATTGCCGACGGTGTCAAACAATCATTTTATGTTAGGGCATTTAATGGAATGGTTTTATAGTGGTGTTGGCGGTATTGGTCAGCAGGATGATGGGATTGCATTCAGCAAAATCCGGATTTACCCTCAGGTTACTGGTGATCTTAGTTTCGCTAAAACCAGTTACAATTCACCATATGGTTTAATCGCTACAGACTGGAAAAAAACCGGGCAAAGTTTTGAAATGGAAATTGATATCCCGGCTAATACTACTGCCATCCTATATCTTCCGGCTGGAGTCAGCCATAAAATTGAGGAAGAATCAGGTGCAGAATTCCAAAAAATAGGTTATGCATCAGGCAGAGCCAAAATCGGCATTGGTTCAGGTCACTACAAATTTAAGGTTAACTGAGTATGAGAGGGATCGCTATAGTTTTAATCGGTGTTTTTACAGCATTTTCTGCGGTTGGTCAGGGTATTTCAAAACCGGTATCACCGAAGGTGATGGAGCAGATTTACCAGGAAGTGAAAACACCATTTAAATATGGATTGGTGATGGTTCCGGCAGACAATGACCATAAAATGGATTGTCCGACCATCTTTAAAGATGGAGATTACTGGTATATGACTTACTTGATCTATAGTGGCAGGGGTTACGAAACCTGGCTTTCAAGAAGTAAAGATTTGCTGAAATGGGAGAACCGGGGCAAACTATTGTCTTTTGCTGATGAAGGCAATTGGGACGATAACCAGAAAGCAGGTTACAATGCATTACAGGATACTGAATGGGGCGGAAAGTATCAATTGGGTAAATATGACGGCAAGTACTGGATGTCTTATTTCGGCGGTAAAGAGAAAGGTTATGAAACGGAACCCTTATCTATTGGTATTGCTTACAGCACTCAAAAACCCTCAGTTGTGCAGGAATGGACACGTTTATCTAAACCTGTTCTCACTTCTGCTGACGCAGATGTTAGCTGGTGGGATAACCGCAATAAACTATTTAAAAGTACCATTATTGAAGATAAACAAAAGCTTACCGGTCATCGCTTTGTAATGTATTATAATGCTGTTGGCGATTCGCTGGTCAATAATAAAAAGACAAGATGGTATGAAAGAATAGGAATGGCGGTTGCTGATGATATGCAACATTGGAAACGCTTTGGCAGAAATCCGGTAGTTCATCATCCGGTCGGGATTACTGGTGATGGGGTGATCCAAAAGATAAATGGAACCTGGGTGATGTTCTATTTCGGCGCGTTCTGGAAAGACAAACAAGGTGCCTTTAACCGCTTTGCAGCTTCTGATGATTTGATGAACTGGACGGACTGGCAAGGGGAAGACCTGATCCGCTCTTCCGAAAAGTATGATGAATTATATGCGCATAAATCTTTTGTGATTAAACACAAAGGCGTTGTTTACCATTTTTACTGTGCGGTGAATCAAAAAGACCAGCGCGGAATTGCAGTAGCCACTTCGAAAGATCTGGGGAAAAGCAAATTAACTTTTATAGGTACTGACAAATGATGAAGATAACCAGCAGATACAGATTCTTTAGTGCCTTAGTGTTTGTGCTGACACTGAGCATGACAGCTCTGGGGCAATCCAGAATAAGGGAGAGTTTTAACAAAGACTGGAAGTTTTTTGCAGGCGACTTAACGGAAGCTAAATCTCCTGCTTTTAATGACGGGAACTGGCGGAAATTAACTTTGCCCCATGACTGGAGTATAGAAGGCAAATTTGATGAGAAGAACCCGGCAAAGCCAGAAGGCGGTGGTTTGCCAACGGGAATTGGCTGGTACAGAAAATCATTCAACGCACCTGTTAACTTAAAAAACAGACTGGTTACAATAGAATTTGATGGGGTATACAAAAATGCTGAAGTATGGATCAATGGCCATTATTTAGGTAAAAGACCTTATGGTTATAGTTCATTTGCTTATGAAATTGGTTCTTTCCTCAAAGCAGGAAAGAATACAATTGCGGTCAAAGTGGATAATTCGGCCCAGCCGGATTCGCGCTGGTATTCAGGTTCCGGCATTTACAGAAATGTATGGTTAACCTCTACTGCTAAACTAGCTGTGGCCCATTGGGGTACTTTCGTAAATGCATCTGTGAAAATGGCTGGCAATACCCTGGACAGGGGTGACGAGGCATTGGTTAAGGTTAAAACCGATATTCAAAATCAAACCGGTAAGGTAAAAGCTGTCACTGTTCTTTATTCTGTGTATGATGCTTCAAATCAACTCGTTGGGCAAAGCAAATCTCCTCCTATTCAAATAGATACAGCGGGAATTGCACTGAAGGATAGCATCAGTTTTAAAAATCCAAGACTGTGGTCGACCACAAACCCCTATCAATATAAAGTCATCACGCAAATTTTGCAGTCCGATCAGGTGATTGATCAAACGGAAAACCTGTTTGGTGTCCGCCATATTCAATTTGATGCACAAACTGGTTTTTACCTTAATGGGATATCAACAAAGATCCTGGGCGTCTGTTTACACCATGATTTAGGCGCATTAGGTGCTGCGGTAAATACACGTGCAATAGAACGCCAGCTGGAAATTTTGAAAGCTATGGGCTGCAACGCTATCCGCACTGCGCACAATCCACCAGCACCAGAGTTTCTTGACTTATGTGATAAAATGGGTTTCCTGGTGATGGATGAGGCTTTTGATATGTGGAAGAAGAAGAAAAACCCGAAAGATTATCACCTGGATTTTCCGCTATGGCATAAAAGAGATCTGGAAGATATGCTAAAGCGAGACCGCAATCACCCATCTATCATCTTGTGGAGCATTGGTAACGAGATCCGTGAGCAGTTTGACAGCACCGGGGTGGCGATCACCAAAGAATTGGTGGGCATAGTTAAAAGTTTGGATGATAGCCGTCCGGTGATTTCTGCTTTAACAGAGACTGATCCCAAAAAGAATTTTATCTATCAGGCCAATGCCCTGGATATTTATGGTTTAAATTATAACCATAAGCGTTACAAAGATTTTCCGATAAATTATCCGGGTGTTAAGTTTCTGGCTACAGAAACCACCTCGGCTTTAGAGACCAGGGGTTTTTATGATACAGCTGATACGGTACGCCGATGGCCCAGAGATGGCAAGACCAAATTTACAGAAGGTAATGCAGCATGGTCGGCCTCATCTTATGATAATGTCTCTGCCTATTGGGGCTCTACTCATGAAGAAACCTGGAAAGAGGCAAAAAAATATGGCCATGTATCCGGAATATTTGTGTGGACTGGCTTCGATTACCTTGGAGAGCCTTTACCTTATCCATGGCCTGCCCGAAGTTCTTATTTCGGGATTGTGGATTTAGCTGGTTTCCCAAAGGATGCTTACTATATGTATCAAAGTGAGTGGACAGACAAGCCTGTGCTGCATCTGCTGCCGCATTGGAACTGGGAAAAAGGCAAATCTGTAGAGGTTTGGGCTTATTATAATCAGGCAGATGAAGTGGAATTGTATCTGAACGGGAAATCCTTAGGGAAGCGGTCTAAGGAAGGTGACGACCTGCACGTGTTGTGGAAGGTGAATTTTGAGCCAGGCACATTACGCGTAGTATCCAGGAAAGATGGCAGGGAAGTGCTGGTTAAAACTGTAAAAACGGCTAATGCACCCGTAAAAATTGAACTGATTGCCGATAGGGCCACGATCAAAGCAGATGGTAAAGATTTATCCTTTGTCACTGTAAGAATTTTAGATAAAGACGGAAATGTAGTGCCCGATGCAGATGACCTTGTCCAGTTTAACCTGACAGGTGCTGGTACAATCGCTGGTGTAGACAATGGATTTCAGGCAAGTTTAGAGCCATTTAAGGCGAATTACCGGAAAGCATTTCATGGTTTATGTCTGGCCATTATACAGGCGCAGGAAAAAGGTGGAACAATCAAGCTGACTGCAAGCGCCAAGGGGTTAAAAGCAGCAATGATAACAATAAATTCAGTTAAATAATTTTGTAGCATTTTGGAAAAACAAATTAGTTTAAGAGGGATAACCTGGAACCACAGTCGTGGTTTTTTACCGATGGTTGCTACAGCGCAGCGGTTTTCGGAGCTGCACCCTCATGTTCAGATCAGCTGGGAGAAAAGGAGTTTACAGCAATTCGCAGATTTTTCTATCCAGGAACTGGCAGAAAGATTTGATTTATTGGTGATAGATCATCCATGGGCTGGCTTTGCAGCAAAAACAAAGTCGATCATTCCGCTTGACAACTATCTGTCTGAGGCATATTTAACAGATCAGCAGTTGAACTCCGTGGGCGCATCTTATGAGAGTTATCACTATGACGGGCACTTGTGGGCACTGCCGATTGATGCTGCGACTCCTGTGGCGGCATCGCGACCAGATTTGCTGGCAGAAAAAGGTTTGCAATTGCCTGAATCTTTTGAAGATCTGATGGTTTTGGCCGATTCAGGTCTGGTTGCCTTTGCTGGTATTCCCATTGATGTTTTAATGAATTTTTATACCATTTGCTGCTCTTTAGGAGAAGATCCCTGCCAGAGCGATGACCAGGTTATTTCTACAGAGACAGGGGTAAAAGCTTTGTCGTTATATCGCATGCTTGCCAATAAAATAGACAAGGAAAACTTTAACAGAAACCCAATACAGGTGTATGAGGCGATGACACAAGCTGATGAAATTGCTTATTGTCCTTTTGCTTATGGCTATGCGAATTACTCCAGAAAGGGTTATGCCCGCAAACCACTGCATTTTCATGACATGATCTCGCTAAATGGTAAAACTAAGCTGCGCAGTACATTAGGCGGAACCGGTCTCGCTATTTCTTCCAAATGTGAAGAGCTCACAGTTGCAGCTGCATATGCAGAATATGTGGGTTCTCCGGCATGCCAGCAGACTTTGTTCTTTGAAAGCGGCGGACAGCCCGGACATTTATCTGCCTGGAAAAACGAAGAAGTAAACAGGCAGAGCCACCATTATTTCAGCAATACACTACCTGCATTAGAAAGAGCATTTCTTCGTCCCAGGTACCATGGTTCTATGTTTTTTCAGGACCATGCCGGTGATGTGGTGAGAGATTATTTAATGAACGGAGGTTCAGAACAACAGGTCTTGTCGGCCTTAAATGAATTATATCACAAATCTAAAACCCTGAAGATATCATGAACAGACCATTAGAAGGGCTTTTAGTTTTAGAGTTCTGCCAGTTTCTGGCCGGACCATCTGCTGGTTTGAAACTGGCAGATTTAGGGGCAAGGGTAATCAAGATAGAGCGTCCCGGAAGCGGAGATGCCTGCAGACAGCTATCCATCAAGAATATTTTTGTAGAAGAGGATAGCTTGCTGTTTCATACCATTAACCGCAATAAAGAATCGTATGCCGCCGATCTGAAAAACCCGGAAGATCTGGCTAAATTAAAACAGCTGATTGCAAAGGCAGATATCATGACCCACAATTTCAGACCTGGTGTAATGGAGAAGATAGGTTTGGATTATCAGTCCGTACAGTTAATAAATCCGCAGCTGATTTATGGCGTAGTGACCGGATATGGCAAAGAAGGCCCATGGGCCGGCAAGCCGGGTCAGGATTTATTGGTGCAGTCGGTTTCCGGACTTACCTATTTATCAGGCTCTGCCATTGACGGACCTGTACCTTTTGGTTTATCAGTTTCTGATATCATGTGTGGTAATCATTTGGCGCAGGGGGTGATGGCTGCATTAATCAAGCGCGCTAAAACCAATAAAGGGGTGTTGGTAGAAGTTAGCCTGCTGGAATCAGTTTTAGATGTGCAGTTTGAAGTGATCACCACTTATCTGAATGATGGTGGTAAATTGCCTAACCGAAGTCAGGCCAAAGGAAGTGCACATGCCTATCTGAGTGCTCCTTATGGAATGTATGAAACAGCAGACGGATACCTGGCTTTAGCTATGGGCAGTTTACCCGAGATCTGCCAGTTAATTGACTGTGATATCACCGATCTCTATACTGATACCCATTCCGCTTTCGAAAACCGTGATTTGTTAATTGAACGACTGGCAGAGACATTTAAAAAACAGCCTTCCCGCCTGTGGCTGGAGCGCTTAGAGCGACACGGTATCTGGTGTGCAGAAGTTTTGAATTACCAGTCTGCCACCGCCTTAAATAATTACGAATACCTGCAGATAGAACAACAGCTGGATTTGGGTAATGCTAAGCAGATCAGGACTACTGTAAGTCCTATTCGTTTAGATCATGAAAAGCTATTTGCTGCTAAAGCGGCTCCAAAATTAGGTTTTGATACCGCAGCTATTAATAATGAGTTTGATATAAATTAAGTTATGCGACCGCTTGAAGATTATTTAGTTATCGATTTTAGCCAGTTCCTTTCCGGGCCATCAGCAAGTTTGCGTTTAGCAGATTTTGGTGCCCGGGTGATCAAAATTGAGCGTTTAGGTGTTGGTGATATTTGCCGGACATTATACACGTCAGACTTAATTATGAATGGTGAATCATCCGTTTTTCATGCCATTAACAGGAATAAAGAAAGCCTGGAAGTGGATTTAAAAAATGAGGACGATAAAAAATTAGTACAGGAATTGCTGAAGAAAGCAGATGTGATGATCCATAATTTCCGTCCTGGAGTGATGGAGCGTTTAGGTTTTGATTACAACGCTGTAGCTGTCCTCAATCCGAAAATCATCTATGGAGAGATTTCAGGTTATGGCACTGGTGGCGACTGGAAAGGCAAACCGGGTCAGGATTTACTGCTGCAATCGGTAACCGGACTGACCTCCTTAACAGGAAATGAAGACAGTGGTCCGGTAGCGATGGGTTTATCTGTTGTAGATATGCTTGCCGGTGCGCATCTGGCACAGGGGATTTTAGCCTGTCTATACCGTAAAGTGGTAAAGAATGAAGGAGGATTTGTACAGGTCAGCATGATGGAATCTGCATACGATTTTCAGTTCGAAACGATCACCACCTTTATGAATGATGGTGGCTGTTTGCCCCAGCGATCTAAAAAGAACAATGCCAATGCTTATCTGGGGGCTCCTTATGGAATTTATCAGACAGAAAACGGATATTTATCCTTAGCAATGGGCTCCATTCCCGTATTGGGAAAACTACTGGGTTGTGCGGAGTTACTGGACTATACCGATGTGATGGAAGCTTATTCTAAACGTGATGAGATTAAAGCTATATTAGCTAAACACCTGCTGACTGGCAGTACAGCGCATTGGCTTTCTATTTTAGAACCGGCAGATATCTGGTGTGCAGACGTATTAAACTGGGATACACTGATGGCGCATGATGGATTTAAATCTTTAAACATGATCCAGGAAGTAGAGATGGCCGATGGTTATCAGTATCAAACCACCCGCTGCCCGATACGTATTGATGGAGAGTTGCTGACCTCTGCGAAGGGATCACCTAAATTAGGTCAGGATAATACTCAGATTAAAGAATTTATCAACCAAAATATAATTGCAGATGCCTAATACTACAGGAACCTTCAGAATAGCGGTAAGAAAATTTGCTCCCTTTGAATCTGCCATGCAGCAGTTCTGGGATAAATATTGTGCTCTTTCCGGTTGCACACTTCAACTGGAAATGGTTGTGATGGATTTGCACGAGTTGTACGATAGCACGATTTCCCGGGGCGGATTAGCCAATGGTGAGTTCGATATTGCCCATATCAATACGGATTGGGTCTACGAGGGGTATCTGGCAAATGCCTTTGAAGTATTAAATCCATATCTTGATCATCAGAAGCCTGATAATTTCCCGGAGGGATGGAGCAGTTCTTTACTGGGCTTACAGCAATTTGGCGCTGACATTGTGGGTTTGCCATTTCATGATGGGCCGGAATGTTTTATCTACAGAAAAGATCTCTTCGAGGATGCAACAGCGCAGGCAAACTATCTTGGCCTTTATGGAAAACCTTTAGCAGTCCCTAAAACCTGGGAAGATTTTCATCAGGTTGCAAAGTTTTTTAACCGGCCCCAGGACAATTTATACGGAAGTGTATTTGCCTGTTTCCCTGATGGACATAATACTGTATTTGATTTCTGTTTGCAGTTATGGACCAGGGGAGGAGTGCTCGAAGATCAGCATGGAAATATAAATATTAATACGCAGTCTGCTATAGACGGACTTGATTTTTACCGTCAGCTAGTTAACGATACAAACGCTGTTCATCCGCAATCCGGAACTTTTGATTCTGTAGCGGCAGGCATAGCCTTTTCTCAGGGCGAGGCCGCCATGATGATCAATTGGTTTGGTTTTGCAGCCATGTGCGAGGTCGGTACAGCTTCAAGAGTGAAGGGAAAAATAGGTGTAGGTCTTCTTCCTGCAGCAATTGGTCAGTCTTCCGCCTCTCTGAATGTCTACTGGCTCTACACGATAGCTAAAGGTAGCAGGCATCAGGCCCTTGCTTATGATTTTTTGCTGTTTGTGACCCAGGCTGCGCAAGACAAGGCACTCACTTTATCCGGGGGGATCGGTTGCAGGCTTTCTACCTGGAATGATCTGGAAATCAATGAGACTATCCCTTTTTATCATCAATTGAAATTATTACACGATGTGGCCTATAGTCTCCCTCAAAATAAAAACTGGGTAGCTGTTGCCGGTATAATTGACCAATTGGTTTTATCAGCCATAAATTCCGGAGAAAGTTCGGCGCTATTATTAGATAAGGCCCAAAAACAAATTAATGCGCTACAAAAGGTCATCAGCACAGCGCTTACAAATAGCCATGAATGTTGATAATGGCCTTAGCCGATAAAGAGAATGATATACTAAAAAATATGAGTATAGAAATCAAGTACAAACCAGAGTTACCAGAGACTAAACAGCCAATAATTATCATTGGAGCTGGCGGCATTGTTGCTGATGCGCATCTTCCTGCCTATAAAATCGCCGGTTTTGAGGTTTGGGGGATTGTTAACCGCACTAAAGAACGTGCACAAAAGTTAGCAGATCAATTTGGTATCCCTCATGTCTTTAGTTCCCTTGCAGAAGCTATAGCACAGTCGCCCGCCAATGTAGTGTACGACCTGACTATCATGCCTGAGCAATATATTGAAACGCTCCGGCAATTGCCTGTGGGAAGCGCGGTATTGATTCAAAAGCCAATGGGCGATAACTTTAAACAGGCAAAAGAGATATTATCCCTTTGCCAGGAGAAGAAATTTAAAGCTGCAATCAACTTCCAGTTACGTTTCGCTCCGTTTACTGCGGCGGCGAAATACCTGATCGATCAGGGTTTGATTGGTGAGTTGTACGATATGGAGGTACGTGTGACAATAAAAACACCTTGGGAGATATTTCCGCATGTGATCGTGCATCCGAGGCTGGAAATCCAGTACCACAGTATTCACTATGTGGATTTGATCCGTTCATTTTTAGGTAATCCAAAACGTGTTTTAGCCAAAACCTTAAAACATCCGGCCAAAAAACTGTCCTCCTCCCGTTCTACGATTTTGTTCGATTATGGCGATACGATGCATGCGGTGATCAATACGAACCACGACCATGATTTTGGGCCGGACCATCAGGAAAGTTATATTAAATGGGAAGGTACTACAGGGGCTATTAAAGCTAAAATGGGTTTATTGATGGATTATCCGCATGGGGTAGCTGATGTTTTTGAGTATTGTATCCCGGAGGAAGGTCAGTCCCCGGAATGGAAAAGGGTAGAGCTGGAGGGCTCCTGGTTTCCGGAAGCATTTATAGGAACCATGGCAAATCTGATGCGCTTCAACGAGGGGACCGATCAGCAATTGAAGACTAGCGTCGAAGATGTAATAAATACCATGGCAGTGGTAGAAAGTGCTTATCAATCAAGTGATGGTGCTGAAATGAAGATAGAATATTCTGGTAAAGGCCACTAAAAATAAATTAAACATGTATTTCAAATCAACATTTTTTGAAGAATATCAACTGGAAGAAAAAAGAGTAACGCTGGGGCGGACGATTACAGAAACTGATTTTGTAGTTCATGCAGGGCATACAGGAGATTTCTTTCCGCACCATATGGATGCAGCATGGTGTGCAACGCAACCATTTAAACAGCGGATTGCCCATGGAACTATGGTATTTAGTATAGGCATAGGTCTGACGGCATCGGAAATTAATCCTGAGGCGATGTCTAAGGGTTACGACAAACTGCGTTTCGTAAAACCTGTTTTTATAGGTGATACGATACATTCAGAAGTTACCATTTCTGCTCAATCTGAATCCAGGCGGCCAGAATATGGGGCTATAACCGAACATGTGGAAATCATCAACCAGCATGGTGAAGTAGTATTGGTCTGCGATCATTTACTCGTTGTCAAAAGAAAGCCGGCTTTCTGATCAAGATGAAGCGCGCAGATACAAAAACGATGAAACGATCATAAGCTTACAAGTAGCAAAGAAAAACCAAATATAATGAACCACAATACACAACCAGATATCCTTGTTGAAGGAAGTAATTTATCAGGAAGAAAGAATTTACTGCCCTTTATTCTGGTGGTCAGCTTATTTTTCCTTTGGGGAATGGCACATAACCTGGATTCTATATTAATTCCACATTTGAAAAAAGCCTGCAATCTCAACAACAGGCAATCAACCTTAATCGATACCGCTGTATTTTTTGCCTATTTCCTGATGGCTATACCTGCCGGTGTGATCTTAAAAAGATGGGGTTATAAAGCAACCATGATCTGTGGATTATTAGCCTTCGCATTTGGGGCATTCCTGTTTGTTCCTGCAGCAAATAACCTATCCTATACTACCTTTTTAATCGCGTTATTTATCATTGGCTGCGGCTTAACGCTGCTGGAAACCTCTGCAAATCCTTATGCTGCGGTATTGGGAGATCCGAACAAAGCAACAAGCAGGTTAAACCTTGCAGCTTCATTTAATGGGTTGGCGGCAATGGTGGCTCCATTAATTGGTGGTTTGTTTATTCTATCTGGCAAATCCCATACTCAGGCAGAATTAGCATCCATGACCGGGGTTAACCGCAACACTTATTTCCTGGAAGAAGCTGCTTCGGTTAAAACACCCTATATCATTCTGGGTATCGTGTTAGTAGTTATTGCTATTGTATTCTATTTTGTCCATTTGCCAGAAATCAAGACCAGGAGTATTGACGGTGAAGCCAAAGGCAGTTTCTTTGGTGCATTGCGCCATAAACATTTACGATGGGCGGTTATTGCCCAATTCTTTTATGTGGGTACACAAGTATGTGTAACCAGCTTTTTCATCAGAATGGCACAACAGGGCGGCGGCTTTGATGAAAAAACTGCAGCATCTTATTTAGTGCTTTATGGTTTTCTTTTCACTGCCGGACGATTTGCGGGTACAGCATTGCTGCAATTTATTTCATCGCATAAACTTTTGTCTATTTATGCGGTGATCTGTGTGCTGTTATGTCTGGTAGCTATATTGGGGCAAGGTTCATATGTAGTATATGCCTTAGGAGCGATAGGTTTTTTTATGTCAATTATGTTCCCTACCATTTTTGCCCTGGGTATTGAGGGGATTGGAGAGGATACCAAACCAGGTTCGTCATGGCTGATTATGTCCATTGCAGGCGGCGCTATTTTACCATTTGGGATGGGAAGTTTAATTGATGCTTATGGCGATGATATTCAGATTGGCTATAGCATTCCATTAGTATGTTTTTTAATCATTCTCTATTTCGGTTTAAAGGGTTATCAAATTGCTGGAGTAAGAAATAATGAAACTGGTGGCGAAAAAGGGATTCAAACCGCTGAGATAAAGGGAAATCAAATAGCAGGTTAAAAATGAAAAAATTAACAGACCTCCGGTTTCTATTTCCAGTCTTATGGCTAAGCTTTTGCCTGCCCTTAATTTCGTTGGCACAGCAAAATGATGATGCGAAACCGTGGGTTTTGTGGTATTGGGTTAAAGCTGGAGTTTCCAAACCTGGAATCACCGCTGATCTGGAAGCAATGAAGGCAAATGGTATTGGGGGGGCTTATCTCGTAACGATACAGGGGGCTGATCCGACACCCTTATACAGTCCAGCTGCAGTTCAGCTTACACCAGAATGGTGGCAAATGGTAAAGTTTGCGATGAGCGAGGCTAAAAGGCTGGACCTGAAAATGGGCATGCATATCAGTGATGGTTTTGCATTGGCAGGAGGGCCCTGGATTAGCCCGGAACTATCTATGCAAAAGGTGGTTTGGTCTGGTGTAAATGTCACTGGAGATACAGGTAAGATTGTTTTACCTCAGCCGGAATCCAAAGAAAATTATTACAGGGATATAGCTGTATATGCTTATCCTTCGGCAGTTGGAAGCGGACTTTCTACAAGAACAATACAACCTAAAATTACGGCCAGCAATGGTGCTGATGCAACAGGGCTAGTCAAAGATGGCAATAAACAAAGTTTTGGTTCCAATGAACCTTGTTATATACAGTATGAATTTGAGCAGCCTTTTACCTGCCGTTCCATCACCATAAAAACAGGAGGGAATAATTACCAGGCGCAGCGATTGGCTGTAGAGGTGAGCAATGATGGTAAAACCTTTCATTCCATCGGCCGGCTTGAACCACCGAGACATGGATGGCAGGATACCGATGAAGATGTAACACATAGCATTAAAACCACTACCGCTAAATTCTACAGGTTTGTGTATGATAAAAAAGGTTCGGAGCCGGGTGCTGAAGATCTGGATGCTGCAAAATGGAAACCTTCGTTAAAATTATTGAACCTCGAACTGTTTGCTGAGGCAAGGATTAACCAGTTTGAAGGAAAAAACGGTTCTGTATGGAGGGTCAGCCATAGAAGTACTTCCGCGGAAATTCCAAAGGAGCTCTGCATTCCTTTATCTCAGCTGATCAATATTACGGACCGGTTGAAAGCTGATGGATCCTTAAATTGGACACAGCCCCCTGGTAACTGGACCGTTCTCAGGGTTGGACATACGTCTACGGGACATACCAATGCGACCGGCGGTGGTGGTAAAGGTTTGGAGAGCGACAAATTCAATCCTGAAGCAACCAGACTTCAGATTAAAAACTGGTATGGAGCAGCTTTAAAACATGCCGGACCGGAACTCGCGAAAAAAGTATTGAGCGTTTTCTATGTGGATAGCTGGGAATGTGGCAGCCAGAACTGGTCGCCAGTTTTCAGAGCAGAATTTCTAAAACGTCGTGGTTATGATATTACCAAGTACCTGCCAATCATGACTGGTTTGCCAGTGGAGAATGTAGCTGTCTCTGAGAATTTTCTTTATGATGTAAGAAAAACCATTTCGGAACTGATTGCAGACAATTTTTACAAAACACTGGCAGGTTTTGCGAAGGAAAAAGGACTTCGGTTTACCGCTGAAAGTGTAGCACCAACTATGATGAGCGATGGCTTACTGCATTACAAAACAGTTGATATGCCGATGGGTGAATTCTGGTTAAATAGTCCGACCCATGATAAACCAAATGATATGCTTGATGCAGTTTCTGCAGCGCATATTTATGGTAAAAATATTGTCCAGGCAGAGGCTTTCACGACGGTGAGGATGGATTGGAACGAGCATCCGGGTAATATGAGAACACTGCTGGACCGGAATTATGCTTTGGGTGTAAATAAATTGGTATACCATGTGTTTACACACAATCCCTGGGTAGACAGAAAGCCCGGAATGACCTTAGACGGCGTCGGTCTTTATTTCCAGCGTGATCAAACCTGGTGGAAGCTGGGAAAAGCCTGGGTAGATTATGCCGCACGCAGTCAGCATTTATTACAGCAAGGTAAACCAGTAACAGCTATTGCAGTTTTTACAGGAGAAGAATTGCCGAGGCGCTCTGTACTACCCAACCGCCTTGTACAAACTTTACCGGGCATCTTCGGGAAGGATGTGGTATCCGCTGAAAAAATACGATTGGCTAATGCGGGAGAACCACTAAGGCAAATACCTTCTGGCGTAACACATGCTGCGAACATGGCTGATCCGGAAAACTGGGTGAACCCATTAAGGGGATATGCCTATGATTCTTTTAATCCCGATGTGCTCAGTACGGCAACAGTTAAAAACGGCAATGTGGTTTTTAGCAGCGGGGCTAGCTACAAAGTATTGGTGTTTACTGGGAAACTGAGCTTAAACCCAAACTATCAGTACATCAGTTTTGAAACCGTTAAAAAGCTGTATGAGTTAATTAAACAGGGAGCGAAGGTCATTGTAGCGGAAAAACCGCTTTACCAGTCCGGCATCAGACAAACTGATGCCACAGCATTCAATAAGATCGTAGCGGAGATTTGGGGCGGGCATTTCAGTTCTAAAATTAAACATTCGGAAAGCATTATTTTTAAAAAACTAGGTTTGGGATTGGTTTATAAAGCACCATTTTATGGAGATGATTTCAGTGAACTTGGCGTAGAAAGGGATTTAACAGTGACAGAACAAACCTCCGGTACTCCATCATATGCAAAGTACGTTGCTTTTCTCCATAGAAAATCAGCAGATCAGGACATCTATTTTATTTCTAATCAGCTGGACAAAGTTCGTGAACTGAGTTTTACTTTTAACATCATCAATAAGATACCTGTAGTCTACGATGCTGTATCTAATGATACAATAAAGGTAAATAACTGGAGCTTTGTTAATGGCAAAACAGCTTTAACCCTGAAGCTGGAAGCTAATCAATCGTTCTTTATCTTATTTAAGCAGCCAGCAAAAGCGTCAGCGTCAGGCACCGGAAATAATTGGCTGGGCTATAAAACGATTCAGGATATATCTGCAGACTGGCAGGCTAAATTCGATCCGGTTGATGGCGGACCAGTAGAGCCTGTAATTTATCATCAACTGCAGGATTGGACTAAAAGTGCTGATACGCTGGTTAAATACTATTCCGGTACTGCCATTTATACAAAAAAAATCATTTTCAATGGAGACACGGATTCTAAATTATGGATCAATGCAGGTGATTTTTCTAACATTGCCGGCGTAAAAGTCAACGGATTGGATTGCGGTACCATCTGGACTGCACCACACCGCGTAGAGATCAGCAAAGCTATCAGAAAAGGTGAAAATCTGATTACCATTGAAATTGCCAATACCTGGGGCAACCGTTTAATCGGAGATAGTAAATTGCCTCCGGAAAAGAGAATAACCAATACTACTGCACCTTTCCGCTTAGCAGGAAAACCTTTATATCCCGCCGGGTTAGTCGGGCCGGTTACTATTCAAACAGAGGAAAAATAAGATATGAAACCAGCACGATTTACAAATTATAATGACATGATCAGATCATGATCGCTTCATCACTAAAAAAATAAACAAATGAAAAGATATGCCTGTAGCTTAGTTATTGTTGTACTGATCTTTCATTCCGTATTGAATGCGCAGGAAAAAGCTTTAGTGAATACTTCCAATTCAGCTTACAGCAAACTTCAAAGTGTTAACATGGGGGATGTAACCTGGACTAAAGGCTTTTGGGCAGACCGCTTTAAAGTGTCCACGGAAACGATGGTACCCAATATGTGGGCGATCTATAACGATCCCAACATCAGTCATGCTTTTAAAAACTTTGAAATAGCTGCCGGGCTGGACACCGGGTCACATTCGGGACCTTCTTTCCATGATGGAGATTATTACAAAACGCTGGAAGCGATGGCCAGTCTTTATGCTTCTACCCGGAACCCAAAACTGCTTCCAATGATGGATAAAGCCATCACTGTGATTGGAAAATCGCAAAGGGCTGATGGTTATATCTATACTAAAGCAATGATTGAACAGCGGAAAACTGGAGCCAATAATCAATTTCAGGACCGGTTAAGCTTTGAAGCCTATAATATTGGCCACCTGATGACGGCAGGCTGTATTCATTATCGGGCAACAGGTCAGACCACGCTGTTAGACATCGCAAAAAAGGCCGGAAACTACCTCTATAATTTCTATAAAACTGCATCCCCGACATTGGCCAGAAATGCCATCTGTCCTTCTCACTATATGGGAGTGATAGAAATGTACCGGACCACAAAAGATCCGCGCTACCTGGAACTCGCTAAACACCTGATCGCCATCAAGGGAAAAATAGATGATGGAACGGACGATAATCAGGACAGGATTCCATTTTTACAGCAAAAAAAGGCAACTGGTCATGCCGTTCGGGCCAGTTACCTGTATGCAGGTGTGGCGGATTTGTATGCAGAAACCGGAAACGACTCCTTATTGACCTCATTAAATTTAATGTGGGATGATGTAACACAGCATAAAATGTATGTCACAGGGGGATTAGGGTCGCTATACGATGGCACTTCACCCGACGGTACGTCCTATAACCCAATAGAAGTGCAAAAGATTCACCAGGCATTTGGCCGTGATTATCAATTACCAAATTTTACCGCCCATAATGAAACTTGTGCAAATATTGGGAATGTGCTCTGGAACTGGCGCATGCTCCAAATCACCAGTGACGCTAAATATGCCGATGTGATGGAACTGGCACTTTTTAATAGTGTTTTATCTGGTATCAGTCTGGATGGTAAAAACTTCTTGTATACCAATCCATTGGCTCAATCAGATCATTTACCCTTTAAACAGCGCTGGTCAAAAGATCGTGTGCCCTATATTGCTTTATCCAATTGCTGCCCGCCGAATATTGTACGTACCATTGCCGAAGTTAATAATTATTTATATAGCGTATCGGAGAAGGGCTTGTACTTTAATTTATACGGAGGAAATGAATTGCACACAAAATTAGCCGATGGTTCCGGGATCAGGTTGAAGCAGGACACCAATTATCCCTGGGAGGGCAATATAAAGATCACTGTTCAGGAAACAGGGACTAAACCTTATGGAATGTTCTTCCGTATCCCCGGTTGGGCTGAACACGCTAAAATCAGTCTGAATGGAAAAGTGCTGGCCATAGCCAACACAGCTGGTTCCTACACAGCCCTCAACAGGAGCTGGAAAGCCGGCGATGTGATTGAACTGGTATTACCGATGGAAGCACAACTGATTGAATCTAACCCTTTGGTGGAAGAGAACAGAAACCAGGTGGCTGTACAAAGAGGGCCGGTTGTATACTGCCTGGAGTCAACAGATTTCGAAGGTAAGAATATCTTTGATGCGGTAATCCCATCATCAATTGTGTTTAAAGTCACACCAGCTACAATCGGTGATGTTCAGGTAATGAGCCTGGAAGGGGAAGCAAGGTTGATTGAAGAAACAAATTGGCGCAATAAATTGTACCATCCCATCGCTAAACATAATCAGCTGACCCCCATAAAACTGGTTCCATATTTTTCATGGGGAAACAGAGGGCATTCAGAGATGTCAGTTTGGTTACCTTTAAGTAGATAAAACATGGAAAAATCAGTCGCCAGCACCAGATATTTTATCCAAAAAAAATTAAGATTATGTTTTGGTTTAAGGTTATGTTTTGGTCTTTTACTATGTACCTGTTTTTATATCCCTGTGTTTTCTCAGCAAAAAGAGCTGTTAAATAACAATGTAACATGGGTTACACAAAGCAGAAATTCATCAGAATCGATGCCCGTTGGCGGTGGCGATATTGGTGTGAATGTCTGGGTTGAAGCAGGACAGGTATATCTGTATGTATCACGAAGCGGAACATTTGACGAGAACAACACCTTACTGAAACTGGGCAGGGTAAAACTCTCCTTATCACCAAATCCATTCGCAGGGAAGACCTTTAAACAAGAACTGGTTTTAAAAGACGGGTACGTTTTGATTTCCGGGAAAGATGGTCAGCTGAATGCACAGATAAAAGTTTGGGTAGACGTTTTTAAGCCCGTTGTAAATATAGCAATCGAGGCTAATCAAAAAGTGCTTACAGCAGCAAGTTATGAGAGCTGGCGTTTTGAAGACAGGATGACCAAAGGGAAAGAAAATAACCAGAATTCTTATAAATGGGCACCTCAGGGAATTGTAAAAACTACAAAAGATGAGATTGATTTCCGTGGGAATCAAATTGAATTTAGTCATCAAAATGCTGCAGAAACAGTATTTGATGTGGCTGTGAGGCAACAGGGTTTAGCGAACTATCAATCAAAATTATATAACCCTCTAAAAGGATTAAAATTTGGGGGAAGCATGCAGGGTAAAAGTATGGTTG
The DNA here is from genome assembly GCF_026239655.1 of Pedobacter sp. MR2016-24. Lineage (GTDB taxonomy): Bacteria > Bacteroidota > Bacteroidia > Sphingobacteriales > Sphingobacteriaceae > Pedobacter. Next base: position 456,753 of record NZ_JAPIVO010000004.1, read on the forward strand.
CATCAGGAACTTATTCAGGCAAGTATCTAAGTACAGCATTCAAAGGCTGGACGTTAAAGAGCCGGAAGCCGGTTAATGAGCAGCAAATCAGTATTGCATTGTACAATACAGCGGATAAAGACAACAGTTTTACTGACCATCAAAACCATCCTGTAAAATCAGTTGAGGAGTTCGGCATTCAGCAATACAACCCGGGGAAATCCTTTGCCGCTACCAAAAAGTGGTGGAATGATTACTGGAACAGCAGTTTCATTTACATCAATTCGGCAGATGCTATAGCAAATCAGGTGGCTAAAAACTACCAGCTGTTCCGTTATATGCTGGGCTGTAATGCTTATGGCAGCTGGCCTACAAAGTTTAACGGTGGACTTTTCACGTTTGATCCGCAGTTGACAGACACGGCACTGAACTATACGCCCGACTTCAGAAACTGGGGTGGTGGTACACATACGGCACAAAATCAAAGACTGGTCTACTGGTCAATGTTAAAAAGCGGTGATTTCGAGATGATGAAACCTCAGTTCGACTTTTATGCTAAGCTGTTAAAAAATGCAGAAATACGTACCGAAGCCGCCTGGGGTCACAAAGGTGCAAGTTTTACAGAGCAGATAGAGAATTTTGGATTGCCTAATCCCGCAGAGTACGGATGGAAAAGACCTGCAGGATATGATAAGGGTATGGAATATAATGCCTGGTTAGAATATGAATGGGATACGATCTTAGAGTTCTGTATGATGATTTTGGAAACTGAGCGTTACAATAACCAGGATATCCAGGTTTATCTGCCCTTAATTGAGAGTAGCCTCAGCTTCTTTAAAGAGCATTATGTTTATTTAGCAAAACAAAGAGGTGCAAAAAGTTTGGATGCGAACGGCCATTTGGTTTTATACCCGGGTTCAGGTGCAGAAACTTATAAGATGGCTTATAATTCTACTTCAACCATTGCCGGTCTGAAGACGGTCTTGCAGCGCTTACTGGAATTAAGACTGGCTACTGCCGCACAAAAGGAAAACTGGCAGGCCATGTTAAACACCATCCCACCGATCAGTTTTCGTGAATTTAACGGCAAAACAACCATTTCACCTGCCAGGATCTGGGAGAGAATCAACAATACAGAGAGCCCGCAATTATATCCCGTTTTCCCATGGGGAATTTACGGGGTAGGGAAAGCCGGTTTAGATACGGCCAGAAACACTTATCAACACGATACAGATGTGCTGAAATTCAGCAGTCATGTTGGTTGGAAACAGGATAATATTTTCGCTGCCAGATTGGGGTTAACTGATGAGGCAGCAAGGTTAACCAAGTTGAAACTGAAGGATTCGGGCAGAAGGTTTCCGGCTTTTTGGGGTCCGGGATTTGACTGGACACCAGATCATAACTGGGGAGGCGCTGGAATGATTGGTCTGCAGGAAATGCTGATGGCTTGTGATGGTAAAAAGATACTGCTATTTCCCGCATGGCCGAAGGATTGGGATGTACATTTTAAACTGCATGCCCCCTATCAAACTACGGTAGAAGGCACATTGAAAAACGGAAAACTTGCAGAACTGAAAGTGTTTCCGGGAAAACGAAAAGCCGACATCATCAATATGATCAATAATTAAGGTAACAAAGATAGATAAACATGGATTTACAGTTAAAAGATAAGGTCATTGTGATCACAGGAGCTGCCAAAGGTATTGGTAGAGGCATTGCAGAAGTTTTTGCCAGGGAACAAGCAATAGCTGTTATAGTAGGAAGAAAAGCAGCAGATAATCAGGAAGTTGTGGATGCAATCGTCGCTAATGGCGGTCAGGCCGCCCAGTTTGTAGCAGAATTAGCTAACCCGGATGATTGCGAAACCGTAGTGAAAGCAATCGTTGCGAAGTTTGGAAGAATAAATGGCCTTGTTAACAATGCGGGCGTAAATGATGGCGTAAGTCTGGAAAGCGGAAACTATAAAGACTTTATGGCTTCACTGCATAAAAATGTAGTCCACTATTATTTGATGGCCCATTATGCTTTGCCGGAATTGATCAGGAGCAAAGGTTCAATCGTAAACATCACTTCCAAAACTGCAGAAACAGGACAGGGCAACACCTCTGCATATGCAGCAGCTAATGGAGGCAGAAATGCATTGACAAGGGAGTGGGCTGTAGAATTGTTGAAATATGGCATCCGTGTAAATGCGGTAGTGGTTGCCGAATGCTGGACACCAGCTTACGAAACCTGGATTGCAACGCTGGAGAATGCCGACGAAAAACTGAAAGAGATTTCTGCCAAAATCCCTTTAGAAAATAGAATGACCACCGCAACAGAAATTGCCAACATGGCTGTTTTCCTGATGTCTGACGTGTCTAGTCATACTACAGGGCAGATTATCCATGTAGACGGCGGATATGTGCATTTAGACAGGGCATTGGCAAATGCCTAGTAATTTAAATTCTTCACAATATATAACAAGTAAACCATGAAAACCTTAACCTGCACCACTCCCGGAACTTTCGAGTATTCAACTACCACCAGGCCTCAATTGCAGAAAGACCAAGCCATTATCAGGATCAAACGTATTGGTATTTGCGGTACAGATTTACACGCTTTTGAAGGTACACAGCCTTTTTTCAATTATCCACGGGTTTTAGGACACGAGCTGTCAGGAGAGTTGGTAGCAGTAGATGGAAACAGCGATTTTAAAGTAGGCGAGAAGGTCACTTTTATCCCATATTTTAATTGTGGTGAATGTATAGCCTGCCGGATGAACAAGCCAAACTGCTGTGTGAAGATGCAGGTTTGCGGGGTTCATGTGGATGGAGGGATGTGTGAATATCTTTCGGTGCCCTCAAGAACGCTCTTACATGGAGAAGATTTAAGCTATGATGAACTGGCATTGGTGGAGCCTTTGGCCATTGGTGCACATGGTGTTCGCAGAGCGGATATACAAGCGGGGGAATTTGTATTGGTCATCGGCGCCGGACCAATTGGTTTGGGCACTATGGAATTTGCCAGGATAGCAGGAGCGAGGGTGATCGCCTTAGATATCAACGAAGACAGGCTGGCATTTTGTAAAGAGAAATTAGGTGTTGATTATGCAGTTAACGCGCTATCGTCTGACGTTACGCAGCAACTCAGTGAGATTACTGGCGGAGATATGCCAACGGTAGTTATTGACGCTACAGGAAATCAGAAAGCGATTAACAATGCCATCAATTACATGGCCCATGGGGCCAGGTTTGTTTTGATTGGCCTTCAGAAAGGAGATTTGATTTTCAATCATCCGGAGTTTCATAAAAGAGAATCAACATTGATGAGCAGCAGAAATGCAACTATTGAAGATTTCGAACATGTGATCAGATCTATGAAAGCAGGTTTGGTGAGTCCGGCAAATTACATTACTCACCGGGTAACCTTTGAAAATGTAAAGGAAGAGTTTGAAACATGGCTCGACCCGGGAAATAGAGTGATCAAAGCAATGATAGAGCTGGATTAACTATTTTTTATGATCAGGCAATTGCCGGCATGGTATATCAATGTAGGAAAATGTGTGGTCAAAGCGCCTAAGGTATATATTAGAGATAGGGGATTACTGCATCAGTTAAACCGCATTAAGAGTAGTACTGAACTTCCATTGAATCTGATTGTAGGTGCTTCCTGGGAGGGCTAAGTTATTGAGCAGATTTATCAATTGAAGCCCCGCCATCTGGATATTTATTATTACCGTACACAGCATGGAGACGAATGTGATGTTATATTGGTAGATGGACTTAAACCTGTAGCTGCCATTGAAATTAAATACGCTAAGGCTCCTTCACTTTCCAATGGGTTTTATTATGTACTGGATGATTTGCAGATAAGTAAGCTTTTGTAAGCACACCAGATGAAAAGCGATATGTCCTGGATGATAAGACAAAGATTTGCGGCTTACAGTTTTTCTTGATAAATATTTTAAATGGCTTGTAATGCTCAAAAGGTTATTAAATAAAAAAAGAGATCATTTGATCTCTTTTTTTATTTAAGTCGGGGTGGCAGGATTCGAACCTACGACCTCCTGCTCCCAAAGCAGGCGCGATACCGGGCTACGCTACACCCCGAACTTGACCAACGATGGCGATTATGAATAATCTATCTCGTTGTTGGGATTGCAAAAGTACAACAATTATTAATACATGCAAATTTATTTTACTCTATTCTATTTTTTTATCTGATCAAACAAAGGTGGGAGCAGGCAACACGCTGATTTTATGTGAGTTATTTTAATGCCTTTTTTGAAAAAAAATATAATATAGATAATCAAAGAGAATTTCTTAAGGTTACACTGAATGGAATAGCGAGATGTGTGGTCACGTTTGACAGGATAAATTCTGCTGTTTTTTCTCCCATCATCTTAAAATCTGTTGAAATAGTGGTAATGCCATCGAGTATGATCTTTTTCAAAGGTGTTTCATTATAGGAAATCACTCCAATATCTTTTCCTACATTTAAGTTTTGTTTCACCACTTTCTCAATCAGGGTGACCAGATCATCTTCCATCAGGGTGATATACACGATACCGCTTGCTATTTTTTCAGTAGCAATACAATTGATCACCTGATGACTGTAGGCATACTTCCTGCAGAAATTAGCGAAACCGCAAAGGATCTTTTCTGAGTAGTAGGAACTTTCAGGAAAGATAATCTTCAGGGTATGGTATTTCGCGAGATTGGGGCGCAGTTCTTCCAGTGCATTGAATAGATCAGTTTCGAAATTCTCATAAACAGCCGTAAAATCACCTGTAATATGATCTGCGAGTTTGCCCATTAATACAAGTTTATTCTTGGGGATAGTATCAATCAGCGCATATCCCATTTCTTTACAAGCTGTAAAATTAGGAATGATTACGCATTTCGAATAAGCATCTGCTTTCTCCTCCAGCAGTTTTTTAAAGAGGTTGAAGTCATTGTTATAAATGTAGAAATCAATTGCTGCTTCACTTCCCAGCGTTGCAGCAAATGCATCATAAATGATCTTTTTATGCAGACTTAACTTATTAAAAAGTAATAATATTTTAATTGGATTATTGAATTCAATAGCTGTAATAAAGTAGCCCTTACCGGCTATAGGTGTAACCAACCCCATCTTCCTTAGCTCTTTATAAGCCCTTTCAACTGTGTTTCTGGCAGTTTCCAATACGATACTGAATTCATTTATTGAGGGTAAAATGTCATTCTTTTTGATCTGCTCTTTTCTTATACCCTGTAGAATAGCGTGCGTAAGCTGCAGGTATTTGGGGGTAATTGAACATTCATCAATCTTAATACACTTCAAATAATTATTCATAATGAATGCCTATAGCTTTCAAGTTTTAATGACCATAATCCCCTTTCAAAGGGATTTGCTGTTCCAAAAATATCACCTGTTCAATATGAACTGCCTGGGGAATATTTCTATAATTATTATGATTGTGGTTAATCCTTCTCTGATGTCCTATGTCTATATAGTGTTAGGTTATTTTATTAAAAATTTAAAACACATACAGATGAAAAGATTTAGAAATTTAATGCTGCTGCTGGTTGCAGTATCATTATTCAGTTCATGTTTAGTACAGGATGGACCACGTGGTGGTGGCGGATACGGACATCGTCCGCATGGCCATGGTCATGGACACGGTCATCACCGCGGACACTGGTAATTTTATCCTCAACAGCTGATCATCTGTTAAAGGTGGTCAGCTAATTTTATTTTGAAATCATTTTTATAAATTGTTTGTTAGATTAGCAACAGATCTATGTTGATTGTCAACTCATATTTAAAGATGGATATTTCACTGAAAGATAAAACTGCGGTTATTTGCGGAAGTACACAGGGGATAGGCTTAGCCTCTGCAAAAGCATTAGCGCTATTAGGTGCCAACTGTTTTTTGATAGCAAGAAATGAAGATAAACTAAAGGAGGGATTGACGCTTTTAGATACTTCAGCCGGGCAAAAGCATAATTACAGTGTTGCTGATTTCTCAAATGTACAAACAGTAGAGAAAGCCATAGCTGATATCGCGGTAGAACATACGGTTCATATTCTGATCAACAATACAGGCGGACCTAAATCTGGTCCGATCACAGCGGCTTCGGCATCCGACTTCGAAAATGCTTTCCGTCAGCATTTGGTTTGTAATCAGATACTGGTAAATGCAGTGATAGGTGGAATGAAAGGGGCGGGGTATGGCCGCATTATCAATATCATTTCTACTTCTGTACGCACCCCTTTGCCCGATCTTGGTGTGTCAAATACCATCCGTGCTGCGGTAGCTTCCTGGTCAAAAACACTGGCGAATGAAATTGGAACTTTTGGCGTTACGGTAAATAACGTTTTACCTGGCTTAACGGAAACCGGCAGATTAAGCAGTCTTGTCAAAGCTGCGGCAGATAAACAAGACCTCGATGAGCAAAAGGTTGCTGCTCAAATGGCAGCTACCGTACCCATGAAAAGATTTGGTCAGCCCGAAGAAATTGCAAATGTGGTTGCATTTCTGGCATCGCCTGCTGCATCCTACGTAACAGGTACGAGTATCCCTGTAGATGGTGGCCGAACACCTACCGTATAGATTTCTATTAATTGCTCTCTTAGAGCTACTGATTTTACTTTGGTTCGCTTCAATTCTTGGAGCGAACCTCATCTGTTTTATTCCCCTTTTAACATGTAAAAAGAGATGATCCCCGACATAAACTGTTGGGGAAAAGGATCTTGTATGGATTTTTTTTTTAAATATTTATCGTAATACTTGTTTCGTACGAAAAGTTTCCTACCTTTGAAATATGAAACATATAACTCCTGAAAATATGCTGCCTGAACCAACTAAAGCTGAACTGGAAATTCTCCAGGTATTATGGGAATTTGGCCCGTCTACAGTGCGCACTGTCAATGACAAACTAAATGAACACAGGAATGTGAATTATACTTCTACATTGAAACAAATGCAGATCATGGCGGATAAAGGCATCCTGAAAAGGGATGAAAGCCAGATGAAGCACATTTATATTCCGGTAGAGGCAGAGCATAAGACAAAAGATCAGCTACTGGACCGTTTTGTAAACACATTATATAATGGGTCGGCCTCAAAACTGGTAATGCAGGTGCTGGGAAACAAAAAGGCTTCAAAAGAAGATCTGGAAGCGATTAAAAAAATGCTTGAAAAATTAGATAAATAACAGAATTCAAAATAATTAAGAACCACAATTATGGAATTTCATCTTGTAGATTTTTTGCCGTCAAACCTGGTACATGCATTGGGCGTGACCTTATTTCATTCCCTTTGGGTGGGTGTGATCTTAGCTGTAATCACCAGTATTGTGATCATCCTCACCAGAAAGCAGAAAGCCGCTTTGAGATATAATCTGCTAACTGCATGCCTGGGTATATTTGTTTTAGTAATGGCAGGTCTGTTTTATCAGTCAGTCGTTTCCGCGCCCGCAACTGAAAATCATGTAGTGGGCCTGGGCGATACGATTACTGTACCTGTGAACAATTCTCCATCTGCTGTACGTGCAGTCACAGATGTGAATAGTCAGGTAGACCGTTTAATGAACCTGTGGGTAGCTTATTCTTCACAGATCGTGCTGGTTTGGTTCCTGATTATATTTGCGCGGAGTATTCAGTTGATAGCTGGTATTCACTCCGTATCTTATCTGAAGAAAACACGTGTGTTCGATGCCGGCAGGTACTGGGATGAAAAAGTAATTATGCTTTCTGCTAAACTGGAAATCAGCAGAACCGTCAGTATCCTGCAATCCGGACTGGCAAAGGTGCCACTGGTAGCTGGTCATTTTAAACCGGTAATTTTACTGCCTTTAGGTCTGTTAAATGGTTTGTCGACCGCCGAAGTAGAAGCGATTATCAGTCACGAACTGGCGCATGTGAAACGCAGCGACTATATTGTTAACATTCTGCAAAGCTTCGTGGAAATTGTATTTTTCTTCAATCCGGCCGTTTTATGGATCTCTAAGCTCATCAGGGAAGAAAGAGAAAATTGCTGTGATGATCTGGCGCTGTCTTGTACAGGAAATAAACAGGATTATATCAAAGCACTCATTTCTTGTCAGGAGTTCCAGGCAGATGCACCAGAACTAACCCTGGCTATTACTGGCAGGAAAAACCAGTTGGTTCAACGGGTAAGCAGAATCGTATTTAATAACAGTACTTCATTGAATGGCATGGAGAAAACACTGCTGACCACAAGTCTTGTATTTACTTTACTTTTCACTGCAGCATTTACACAAATCAGTAAACCTGTTAAGATAGAAAAAATTGAGATCGATCAAACTCACAATGTGAGCAGGCAGGATACTTCTACAAGAAGTAAAACCAAAACGCTGGTCAAACATGGTAAAAAGAAACCTGCAACTGTGGCCTCCACAACCACCGTTAAAAAGAATAACCTTTCTGAAGAACAATGGAGTAAACAAGAAGAAATTGCTGCTGCAAAGGAAGATGTGAGAGCTGCAAAAGAAGAGGCGTGGGCGGCGAAACAGGAAGCATGGGCAGCGAAACAAGAAGCATTCGCGGCAAAAGAGGAAGCGAAAGCAGCCAAAGAAGAAGCCAAAACTGTTAAGTTTTCGGCTAAAGCAGGGCACGCTTATACTTATTCGTCTTCAAATGGGCTTAATGTTCCACTTAGTATAAATATACCTGCAGCTCCTGCCATGCCCGCTGTACCGGCTATTCCTGCTATGCCAGCGATGCCAGCGATGCCGGCTGTTCCTCCTGCGCCAAAGATGCCGAATCTGCCTCCTGCTCCACCCGCTCCTCACATGAATCAGGCAGAAGCGATAAAAAATGAACTGATTAAAGACGGTTTGATCAGTGATACAAAAAACATGAGCTATAAGCTCAATAAAAACGAGCTGACTGTAAACGGAACAGCACAATCTGACGCTGTGCGCCAGAAATATGTTAAAAAATTCCTTAAAAGTCCTAACCAGACAATCGAAACAAGAGTAACCAGCAACTAGCTGGTTACTCAACCCTCGTTACAACAAACCGGACAGGTATTCCCATCTTTAAAACGCTTTATATCACCTCAACATGCTGAAACAACTCATAGCTCTTGTAGCTGTTTGGATCTTTATTGCCCAAAATCCGGCTTTTGCACAAAATGGTGCTGCCATCACAGGAAGTATTCAGGATGCTGATGGCAAAGCTCTTGATCTGGTTACCGTAATACTCTTTTCAACTAAAGATTCAGCTGTAGTAAAAACAGGTTTTTCGGAAGGAAATGGTTCATTCGAATTCACTAAATTAAAAGCTGGTAATTACTTTATCCGTATGTCCGCATTAGGTTATGAAAATCGTGCAACGCAGCTGATTTCTGTAGATAGCAATAGTAAAACGGTTCAGTTGGGTGTTTTTAAATTGGGGGCGACCAGCAAAGCATTGAAAGAGGTTAGCATTTCGGGCAAAAAGGCTTTTATTGAACAGAAACTGGATAGGGTGGTTGTTAATGTAGATGCATTAATTGCCAATGCCGGAACTAGTGCTTTAGATGTATTAAGTAAATCTCCGGGTGTAATTGTAGACCAGAACGGAAACATCAGTCTGAAAGGAAAAAACGGCGTAACTATTTTTATCGACGATAAACCTACGTACCTGACTGGGGCGGATCTGGAGAGCTATCTGCAATCTTTACCTTCCTCTTCAATGGAGCAACTGGAAATCATGACCAATCCTCCGGCTAAATACGACGCAGCGGGAAATGGTGGAGTAATCAATATCAAAACAAAAAAAGGTACACTGAAGGGTTTTAATGGGGGATTGAATCTAAGTCTTACACAGGGCAGGAAAACGAGAACGATCAATAGTATCAACTTCAATATCAGGAATAAAAAGTTCAACTATTTTACCAACCTGAACTATAGCCATAACAGTAATTTTATGGACCTGGATATTAACCGAATTTACAGAAATGCAGACGATAGTCCGAAAACGTATTTCAATCAAAACACCTATGCAAACAGAAAAGGGGACAGTTATAATTTAAAAGCAGGTGCCGATTATTATTCTTCAGATAATACAACATGGGGAATAGTAGTCACGGGCATTTCAAGGAAGTCTACTGAAGTAAACACGGGTCGCAGTAACTTGTTAAATTCAGCACAGGTGCTGGATTCTACCATAGCTGCAGATAATATCAATAAACTGAATTTCAGGAATGGAGGTTTCAACCTCAACTATCGCCATCAGTTTGATAAAAATGGTCATGGGATCACTGCAGATGCAGATTACCTGACCTACAGGAATAAAACTAACCAGGTATTTTATAATTCCAGTTATTTTGCTGACCAGAGCCTTAAATCTCAGGACAGGCTGGACGGGGCATTACCATCCAACATTGATATTTATTCAATAAAAACAGATTACTCATTACCATTAAAAAACGACTGGAAGTTTACAGCAGGGTTAAAATCCAGCTATACCAAAACAGATAATGTGGCTGACTATCGTACAACGGTTAACGGGCTAACGGAACAGGATTACGATAAGAGTAACCATTTCCTTTACAAAGAGAACATCAATGCCGGATATATCAATTTTAACAGAGAAATGAAGCAATTGTCTGTTCAGGCGGGCTTAAGAGCAGAAAATACGATGTCCGACGGTCACCAGCTGGGTAATTTACTGAAAGCAGATTCTTCTTTTAAAAGGAATTATACCGGACTTTTTCCTACGGTGTATCTGCTGTATAAATTCGATACGCTTGCCACTCACCAGCTTGGGATCAATTACGGAAGAAGGATAGACCGTCCGTATTATGAAGACCTTAATCCTTTTTTGTCCCCTTTGGATAAATTTACGTATTACCAGGGTAATCCTTTCTTAAAACCCTCTTATACGCAAAGTCTGGAACTTTCGCATACGTATAAAAGTAAGTATACGACCACGCTGAGTTATTCCAATACTAAGGATGATGTAAACGAAACGATAGAAATCCTGAATGGCATTTATTACAGCCGGCCGGGCAATCTGGGTCGCAAAATTGTGAAGAGTCTCTCTTTTAACGGAACTTTTGATCCTGCTCGATGGCTGAGCATCAACTTATACTCGGAGCTGACCAACATCACGACCAAAACAGATTTTTACACGGGAAAATTACATACCAGCGGAACATTTTGTTATGCCAGCGCAAATGTGAAATTGGGATTTGGCAAGGGATGGGACGGCGAGCTGAGCGGGAATTACCGTACTAAAATAACCGATGCACAATTTGTTCTGGGTACAATCTGGCAGGCAAATGCCGCGGTGCAGAAGAAATTGTCTGCAAGCACGACGCTGAAATTAAGTGGTAATGATTTGTTTTATAGTAAGATCAACAGGGGGATTATCAATAATCTGGCACAAACATCGGCCAATTGGGTAAACAAGGGCGATTCAAGAACGGCAGTACTGTCTTTAAGCTACCGATTCGGGAAAGCATTCAGTACACCTGCAAAACATGATGAGTCTGGTGCTGAGAGTGAGAAGAACAGGGTGAAGAATTAGGGATAGAAACCGGTGGAATACCAACGTTATCAATCATAAAGGTCAAATGATCTATGAGATTACATCACACGAGTAACAACGCTTCTTAATGAAGGAAAGGCCGGAATTTGCAAATAAATTCCGGCCTTTCTTATTTTAGAACCAACAATTATTTATTGATCTTTATCAGGTAAATGATGTTTGAGGAATTGATCTCTTCTACTACTTTCTTGTTATCAATTAAAAACCTGATATCGGTTACTTTTACCGTTACCGTATAATGCGGTGTTTTCTGTGTAAATGTAAGGTGGTTTGGTGGCAGGATATAATCCGCGTCATAAGGATCTTCCTCGCTGCCTGCGAAAGGCTTTAACTTCGCCTGATCTTTCATCGTGGTAGTCATCAAAGTCCGCAGATCAAATACCGCCTTTTCTCCATTCAGTTTCAACCCGGGATAATTTTCAGTTCCATCCTCTATTATCCGGATGCCATCGATAAGTTGACCCTTGGTTTCATTGATGTAATTGTTGCTGTTTAACATCAAATCATAGCCTTTAACATCCACAATACCACTGCTCTCCGCGGTGATATAATAATTAGTCTTTAAAGCGGATGTAGATTTATCCCAGTCATATCTGTAACCAACAAATTTATTTAAGCCGAGATAACTGGTGATCCATAATAACTTTTTTGTTTTCAGCTCATAGTTGTCGATTGAACCGCGCTGATTGGTGCTTTTCAGTTTGCTTAAAGAATCACTCACCAGCTCCAGGTCTTTTTTAACGTATGGCTGGAATACTTTTAAATCATAATTATTGATCATGTATTCTATTTTTTCTACAGCCAGCTCGCCTTCTTTTTTTGCGATTTTCCGATCGCCTGAAGAGATGAGCTGATCCTCCTTAATCAGGCCGTTCCTTTCCAGTATGTTGAGCATGATGCGTTTCTGGGAATACATGGATACAGAAAATGCACTCTGCGGACCATAGATGGACAAAAGTGTACAGATACATAAGGAGATCGGGATCAGCTTGATATTTTGTTTCCGGGAAAAAAGGAAGTAGAGTGCAATAAATAATTGCCAGCATGCCAGCAGGATTAAAAAGTAGCGGAACTCGGTAATTCCATAGCTGAAGATACGTGTGCCTACGGCTATAAATAACAAGACGATCAGCGGAAGCATCAGGAAGTAAAAGCTGCGGGAAAAGGTCCTGATCCACTTATTTTCTTCCTGGTGACTGATGGGAAAAACCAGCAGCAGCGAAAGGAGACCGAATACAGAATAGCCCAGGATCAGGTTGGATACCAATCCTTTTGGCAGATTCCATTGCACCAGGATTTTTATTTCATAGGCCAGCAGAATGACTACATACAATGTTGCCAGCGGGATCAGCACATACTGTGTGAAAATCTTTAGTCCTTTAGGATAAGACAGATCATTATCCAGTGCAGCAGTATCTGTTGGAACGCCTGCAAGGAAAAACAGGGTACTGAATAATCCTGTAATACAGATAAAAAGGATCATAAAAGTGTCCCATTCAAACTTGAAATTGAAAAGGAAGTTCATAGCGCCAAGCGCAGCCGATATACCCGCAAATAACACAGCACTGTATAAAGCACTGGTCAGGAATCTTAGAAATAGCGTTTTGTTGAACTGCCAGAATCCCTGGATTTGTCCGGGTGCTAAAAAAGCGGCGAATGCAACAAGAAGATGAAAACCAGAGCTGAGTAAAAAGAACCGGGTATAATCTGCTTTATTCACATAAGGATTAATGAGGAAAATCAGTCCTGCCGCCAGTAAAGCGGTGATTATTTTATACATCAGCAATTGCTTTCCGCTTATTTTTCTGCTTTCTACATACAGGGTGGTCGACAAACTAATAAGCAGGCCAAGATTAGCAGTCATCAATGCTCTTACACACCAGGTTTCAGCAAGGGTGGCCGTATTGGAAAGTTCAGTTAAAAAGATAGCTGCTACGGTACCAATAACAGCAAACAGCATTTCAAAAGGGAAACGTCTGATGACTGTGGCCACATCCGCTAATACATTTCTTAGAGAGGGAAATTTCATGTTTTAAAAATAGTAAATTATATTAACGAAAGAGGCAGGCAAAGCATAAGTAGCGGGTGAGTTGATAGTGAATGATCCCATAGTGAGGCCATAGCCATCCCATAGCGGAGCCATAAGAAAATCTACTAGCTGGATTCTTATGGTTCGGCTATGCGTCCACTATGATTCAAGGCTGGCTTCTTTTACTAGCTGTCTACTGTCTATCTGCTGCTGTTCCGTAATTACTAACTCCGCTTGCGGTCAATTGCAGTCAAATTGAGTCAATACCGTTCAAATTGCGTCATTGTAGGTCTTGGGCTTGTAAATCGATAAATTGAATAGGTTAATGATGTACTTTTGTATCAAATCATTTAAATATTATAAAATTATGGCAAGATTTATTAAAAACCAATTGAGAGGTGCCGTGGGTCCGGTGAACTTCAGAAATGTAAAAGGCAGGTTAATTGTATCGGCAAAAGTAGCCCCGGGTACAAAGAAGCAAACCAAAGCATCGGTTGTAACAGCGGATAATTTTGGGAAAGCAAGCGCGACGGGTATGCAGATCAGAGCATCTTATCATCAGCAGATCGTTCAGCTGCCGGACGGAGAAATGCACAGGCGACTAAACAAAGAGTTTATTGCCATCTACAATTCAGACCTGCATAAAGAATCGGGTACTTTTCACTTTAACGCGGATAGCTTTTCCGCCTTGACCAACTTTGAATTCAATGATAAATCCAGACTTAAAAACAGGATGATTGTTCAGCCGGATTTTGTTTTAGAGGACGGCAAGCTCAGCTTGAGTTTTCCAAACGACAAGGAAAGAAAATTTTTGAAATTCCCTGCCAACGCATCAGCGTGTGAGCTTTGTATCGCGGTGACTTATTTGAAAATGGATGATCGTACATGTCTTAGAAAACCACTGTTAGCGGAAATCATAGTAGAAAAAGATAACAATCAGCCTATGGGACAGTATTTCACATTTGATGTACCGGAGGGTTGTGTGTTCCTGTTGAGCATCTTTCTGAAATTCAACAATTCACCCATAGTGAAAAATTATAAGAATCAGAATGCAGGAGCAATTTGTTACACTATATTTTCGCCTGGTACTTATAGTGGGGAAGTGATTAACCGCTGGCATTAGGATGAATTCACCGATGATCAGCCTGGCCTGTATTGTTTTACACGATGACCAGGCTGATCATCGTATTATCACTTATACGTCCTTTTCAGTATTCAGGAACAGGATATTTATTTTTTCCTGTACCTTAGTCCTTCAATGACCAACCCTGCAATTTCACCCCCTTTAAATGAATCCGACCTGCTCTTAAAACTGCAGGCGGGTGATACCCGGGCGTTTGAACAATTGTATCATCTCTATAGTCCCAGGTTATATCTTAATATCCTGAAGATGGTGAAGGATGAGCTGACTGCCGAAGAACTGATACAGGAATTGTTCACTAAAATCTGGCAGAAGAGAGAAGTGATGGGTATAGAGACTGATTTTCTTTCTTATTTATACCGTGTTGCCCAAAACCTGGTGCACGACTTTTTTAGAAAGCTGCAACAGGACAGGAAAATGATGGAGCACTTCAAAAGCATCGCTACAGAAAATTATGAGCAAATAGAAACTGCGCTGAATTATAAAGAGAGCGAACATCTTTTAAATACTGCACTGGATAAATTATCACCGCAACAGCGAAGTGTTTACGTCTTTTGTAAAGTTGAAGGCTATACTTATAAACAAACGGCAGAAAAAATGGGTATTTCCCCTCATACAGTGAAGGAATATCTCAGTAAGGCTAATAACGCAGTAAAAATATATCTCATTTCTAATCTGGAAATTACATTTGGCTTGTTTCTGCTGCTTTTCTATAAAAATAAGAGCTGATATTGTAATTAAATCGTTTTATTTTCATTTCCTATCCCCCCGTTTTTATTTTTCATACGTCTTTATATGAAACTGAATATAAATATGGGCCTGAACGAGATTCCTGACGACTTGTTTGAAAAGCTAATCCGCAATGCGTGTTCCGCGGAAGAAGCTGAGAAAATAATAGCGATGTTAGCAGATGCAGATCAGCAATCTGTTTATGATGACCTGATTCTTGCACAGCTGACAAAAAAGGCAGACCTGAACGACTTACCCGAACATGTAAGAACAAACCTTAATGCACGTTTTGGTCGGATTATCGCTGAAAATGCCGTAGGACAAACAACTGTTATTACTCAAAAATTATACTCCCGTAAATGGCTTAAATATGCCACTGTTGCAGCATCGGTTGCCGCTGTTTTTTCATTTCTGTTCTTGTTTAATCAGCATAACTCCAGTCAAAAGCAGTTGGCTGTGACTAAAACTAAGCCTGCCGATATTGCACCCGGAAAAGATGATGCTGTTTTAACCCTTGCTGATGGCAGAAAGATTTTACTGTCCGAAACCGCAAACGGTCAGCTCGCTGAGCAGTCTGGCCTTAGCATTACTAAAACTGCAGACGGCAAAATTGTTTATCATATTGCGGATTCAAAATCAGGCGCAGCAAATTCAGGATCACTATACAATACAATCTCTACACCAAGAGGAGGACAGTATCAGGTGAATTTGCCGGATGGAACTAAAGTATGGCTTAATTCTGCATCGTCGATAAAATTCCCTACAGCCTTTGCCGCCGCAACCAACCGTAATGTGGTCCTTACCGGAGAAGCTTATTTTGAAGTGACAAAGGATAAAAAAAGACCATTTATCGTTACGACAGCAAAACAATCCGTAGAGGTATTAGGCACTCATTTCGACATTTCTTCTTATGCTGATGATGTTAGTACCAAAACAACTTTACTTGAAGGTTCAGTACGTGTTACGGCAGATCGTAAAAGCTTATTGCTGAAGCCGGGTCAGCAGGCAGAGCTGGCTGAGCAGATGAGCGTTTCGAATGTTGATCCTGAAACGGCTATAGCCTGGAAAAATGGCTACTTCAGCTTTGATGATGAAGAGCTGGGCAGCGCAATGAATAAGGTAGCCCGCTGGTATGATCTGGATATAGAGTTCACTGATGCAGCGCTAAAACATAAATTGATAGCTGCGTATAGTACCCGATTTGCAAATGTTTCAGAACTGCTGAAAAGATTAAATCAGGTAGGCAGTGCGCGGTTCGATTTAGAGGGGCGGACGATCAAAATATCCAGAAGAAGATAATAATTCCGTAAAAACTTAAAAAATAATATATACTAACCAAAACTGAAATTTACATGACCAGGAAGCAAAATTCAAGCTAGGCGCAGCTCATAGTTGATATGAATCAGGAACACTCGCGATGTCCCTGATTGATCTGATCAAAATATGCAAAATTGTCCTTCACATTATTCTTTAACAGATACATAAATGTATAAAAATTTTATCATAAAATATTGTAGGCCTTCCGCCTATATCAAGAAATTTCTGCTCGTTATGAAGCTGACAACAATACTAATTTTCACTGCCCTTTTACAGGTGAGTGCCGCCGGGTTTGCCCAGCGGATTACCTTCACGCAAAAAAATGCAAGCCTGAAGCAGGTATTTAAAGCGATCAATAAACAGACCGGTTACAACGTATTCTGGTCGCCCGAGCTCTTTAAAAATGCCAGAGTAAAAGACGTTAATTTTGTAAACACACCGTTAAGTGAAGTGCTTGATGCCTGTTTAAAAGATATGTCGCTTACCTATATGATTGAGGATAAAAATCTGATCATTAAAGAAAAGCCGGTTGCCTCCAATCCGCAACAGCAGACCGTGGTTAAAGGTAAGATTACTGATGAGAATGGTTTGCCTATTCCCGGAGCAGGTGTGAACCTTAAAGGTGGTGCAAAAGGAACTGTATCGGATATGAATGGTCTGTACTCCATTTCGGTTCCGGCTGCGGGAGGTACTTTAGTGTTTACTTTTATTGGTTATACTACGCAAGAGATTCCTGTCAATAACCGTACGCAGGTTGATGTAAGCTTGAAACCTGACGTTAAAGCATTATCAGAAGTGGTGGTAGTTGCCTATGGAACGCAGAAAAAAACCAATCTTACCGGTGCTATTTCATCTATTAAAGGTGAAGATTTAAGTTCTAAAGCAGTAGGTCAGGTTTCTTCAGCATTGCAGGGAGTGGCATCGGGTGTTACGGTAACTACAAATAGCGGACAGCCTGGAAGTGATATGGGAACTATCCGTATCCGTGGTATTGGTACATTGAACAATAATAATCCTTTGGTTTTAGTGGATGGGGTACAGACAGATATCAATAATGTTGATGCTAATGATGTAGCAACGATGTCGGTTTTAAAAGATGCGGCAGCTTCTTCAATTTATGGGGTTCGTGCGGCGAATGGTGTGATTCTGATTACGACAAAAAGAGGTTCTTCAGATAAAACAAGTATCACTTATTCCAATTATTTTGGCTGGCAAAATCCGACACGTTTATCAGAATATGTGGGCGCGCAGCAATTCATGCAGCTGGCCAACCTGACTTATATCAATTCAGGTGCAAACGCAGTTTATTCTGATGCACAGATTGGACAATACAATAATCCGGGGCGTGATCTTAATCTTTATCCTGACAATAATTGGTTGGATAAGGTTTTGACAGGCAGCGGCTTTCAGCAACAGCACAGCGTCTCTCTTGCGGGCGGCACTGAAAAAAATCAATACCGCTTCTCTACCAACTATTTTGATCAGACTGGTTTGGTAAAAAAAATGAATTATGATCGTCTGACTGTTCGTTTGAATACAGATTCAAAAATCAGCGACAGGTTAGATTTCAGTGCAGATATCTCGGCGAACATTTCTGACCAAAAGGAACCTCAGGGTGTTGCAGGTTCTGCATGGTACCAGTTTAGTCAGGCTGCTATCGCAAATCCACTAAGTGTAGACAAATATACAGATGGAACATGGGCTACCTTACGTGGAGGACAAAACCCAGTGCGTTTACAGGAAGAAGGTGGTTTATACAATTACAAGAAAAACCTATTCATCGGTAATTTTAAATTGAATTACAAAGTGATTGATGGTTTAACGGTTTCGGCTATTGCATCTGAAAATTATCAAAGTACAAATAACAGCATGCACAATAAAGCACTGAATGATTATATTAATTATTCAACGAAAGAGCTTATCCCATTAGGAACTACAAATAATATCACTAAAGAACGCATTGATTACTGGATGCATAATTACCAGGGACTTGTAAATTACAAGAAAGTTTTTGGCAAACATAATTTCAACTTACTTGCCGGTGCGTCGAGATTAAGTGAGACCTATGATTTTCTGACTGCTTACCGCAATAATATATCAGACAGTGATTTGGATCAGATCAATGCTGGTGCCTCGAATACAGCAACAAATTCGGGTTATAAAACGGAATACCTGCTGATCTCTTATTTTGGAAGGCTGAATTATTCATATGATGATAAATATCTGTTTGAAGCCAACATTCGTCGCGATGGCTCGTCACGTTTTCCGAATGGATCTAACTGGGGTTGGTTCCCATCTTTCTCTGCCGGCTGGAATATAGCCAAAGAGGATTTTATGAAAAACTTTACTGGTATCCAGGAATTGAAATTAAGAGGTTCATGGGGCAAGCTGGGTAATGATAATCCATTAGCCAATGGCTCATCAGCTTCGGTAAATTATCCATACCAGTCTACCTTTAGTTATAACAACAATTACCCTTTCGGTGGTGAATTAAATACTGCTGCTAATCAGGCCATGTATTTGAATTCAGGTCTGGGCTGGGAGACAACTACCATGTCGGATATTGGTGTTGATGTAAGCATCCTTCAAAATAAACTGAAGTTTACATTCGACTATTATAACAAAACAACCGATAACATTCTTTATAAATTACCAATCCCTTCAACGGTAGGTTTTGATCCTTCCTACCAAAACGCAGGGAGTATGCAGAACAAGGGTTTTGAATTTAGTGTAAACTATAGCGGAACCGTAGGCGAGGATTTCAAATATAGCGTAGGTGGTAACATTTCAGATGTTAAAAACAAAATCACTGATTTAAAAGGTACTGATTATCTGACTACAGATAATAACCTGATTACAACAGGATACAAAACTGGCGTACCAATCGGTGCATATTATGGTTATCAGACAGAAGGTATCTTCCAGTCGGCTGCACAAGTCGCTTCCCATGCCACACAAACTTCCACTACATCTGCGGGAGATTTAATTTACAAAGATCAGAATGGTGACGGTGTAATAGATGCATCGGACAGGGTTTATCTGGGGAGTAATATTCCCCGCTTTACTTATGGCTTCAACCTAAGTGCAAACTACAAAGGTTTTGATTTTTCTGCATTACTGCAGGGCGTTGCAAAAGTAGACATCAGTACATTGACGATGGAAAAAGCTCCATTAAGTACAGATGGTAATTTTAAACCTATCCATGACGACAGCTGGACAGCTACCAATACTGATGCTGCTTATCCAAGATTAATCACGTCAAATATCAACTACCAGGCTTCTTCTTTCTGGGTAAAAAGCGGTTCTTATCTGCGTGTGAAAAGCATGCAGTTGGGTTATACGATCAAACCGTCAATTACCAGCAAGATTGGTTTAGCTAAACTGAGGTTTTATGCTTCCGGACAAAATCTGTTCACCTTCAGCAGCCTTCCTGGTGACATAGATCCAGAATCACCAAATGACAACCGTTTTTATCCACAGGTTAAAACTTACACATTCGGTCTAAATGCAAATTTTTAAAATCAAGGAAATGAAGAGTATTAAATATATAATTACTGCAGCAGCTTGTATTACCATCAGCTTCTCTGCATGTAAAAAAGATGAATTGAATAAGCAGCCGACCGACGCATCGTCTAGTACAACTTACTGGAAAACGGAGACAAATGCGGTTGAGGCAACAAACAATATTTACAGATACCTGGGTGATTTCTGGGACAGAATATTCATCTCTGGTGCTACTGACGATAGTTTCGCCTGGAGTAACTGGCCGTCTGATATTATATACGTAGGTAACGGAAGCGCAACCAGTACCACTGGTGTGTTCGGCCATTACTGGGGAAATTTCTATAAGATGATTGCTGCTGCCAATAACGTACTGGATAATATAAATAAAGTAAGTAGCATGAGTGATGAGATGAGAAACAGGCTGATTGGAGAATCACGTTTTTTGAGGGCATATGCTTATCAGCAGCTAATTGGTATGTATGGCGATGTGCCATTGATCACACGTGTTCAACCTATAGAAGAATTCTACGTTACCCGTACCCCACGGGCACAAGTGGCAGATTTTATTGTCAAAGAACTAGATACAGTTGCTAACTTTCTCCCTTTATCTTACCCTGCTACTGATGCAGGCAGGGCGACTAAAGGTGCTGCTTTGGCATTAAAAGCAAGAACATATTTATATGAAGGCGATTGGGCAAATGCTGCTATTGCTTCTCAGGCTGTAATGAATTTGGCGGAATACAGTATTGATAATAATTATCTGAGTTTGTTCAATGGAACGAATGAAGACAGCAAGGAAATCATTTTGTCTGGTCGTTATATTCCCAATACTTATGCGAATGGTACTGCTACCTGGGTAGGCGGACCATCTGTAGGGGGCTGGTCGGAAATTACACCGATTCAAAGTCTGGTAGATGAATATGAATGTACTGATGGGAATACCATTGCTACTTCACCATTGTATAACGCAGCAACACCTTTTGAGAACCGTGATCCAAGACTAAAATTAACTATAGTTGTTCCGGGAGTGGTTGTAAATGGTACTACAATAGATGTTACTGCTCCAAATTCAATTGATGGTCTTGCAAAAAATAATGCTTCATTTACAGGATATTACTATAAAAAATACATTCCGGCTGTGATCTCGGGTAACTATGATAATAACTCTTCTAATGATATTATACTATTGCGGTACGCTGAAGTGCTGCTGAACTATGCAGAAGCTAAAGTTGAATCCGGATCTATCGATCAGTCGGTTTATAATGCGATCAATCAGGTAAGACAACGTGCTGGTGTGAATATGCCTGCAATTACAGCAGCAAAAGCGAGCACTCAAGCTGAACTGAGGACTATTATTCGTAGAGAAAGACGTGTTGAATTCCCTTTGGAAGACAATCGTTTCTTTGACATCCGCAGATGGAAAATTGCAGAAACAGTAATGAATGGCAGCGTATATGGAATTTTGAATAATTTCAATACTGATAGAGCTGATTATGGCTCGCATGTGCTGGTAGAAAAACGTTCATTTAAAACGCGTGACTACTTATTTGCTATTCCTCAGAATGATCTTGACCAGAACAAAAACCTGGTTCAGAATCCAGGCTGGTAATTAAACATAATTAAGGCAAAAATATGGGCAAATGCTCCTTATTTGAGGAGGCTAATGCCAATATTTTTGCCATTTTTGAATGATAAAGATAAATTTCCGATTATTGATGAAAAAATCCCTTACTATTCTATCCGCTGCGCTTTTATTTTTAAGCACGAACCTGCAGGCACAAAAAGCTACCCATAAATTTGAACTGGGCGATTCCAGCTTTATGCTGGATGGAAAACCTTTACAGATGATTTCTGGTGAAATGCACTGTGCACGTATTCCCAAAGAATACTGGCGCGACAGGATGAAGATGGCTAAAGCAATGGGCTTAAATACCATTGGTACTTATGTTTTCTGGAATGCACATGAAGAAGTGCAGGGTAAATACGATTTCAGTGGTAACAATAACATTGCTGAATTTGTGAAGATTGCACAGGAAGAAGGGCTTTGGGTGGTGATGCGACCAAGTCCGTATGCCTGTGCAGAATGGGAATTTGGTGGTTACCCATGGTGGTTATTAAAAGATAGTTCAGTAAAAGTGCGGAGTAAAGATCCACGTTTTATTGAAGCCTATAAAAAATATATCAATCAGCTGGCTAAACAGCTGGTACCGCTGCAGGTTACGCATGGAGGAAATATCCTGATGGTGCAGATCGAGAATGAATACGGTTCTTATAGTGATGATAAAAGTTATATGGACCTGAACCGTCAGATTTTCCGTGAGGCGGGTTTCGATGGTGTATTGTTTACTTGTGATGGTGCTGATCAGATGACTAAAGGTTACCTGCCGGGCTATTTACCGGCTGTAAATGGTCTGGAAGATCCTGTTGAAGTAAAAAAACTGATCAATAAACACCATGAAGGTAAAGGACCATATTATGTGGCGGAATGGTACCCGGGATGGTTTGACCATTGGGGAGAGAAACATGCAAAAGTAGCTGCGGAAGGTGCTGCGAAAAAACTGGATGCCATTTTGGGTGCAGGTATTTCGATCAATATGTACATGTTCCATGGCGGTACTACGCGCGACTTTATGAACGGTGCGAACATGAACAAAACTGAAGCTTATGCACCGCAGGTATCCAGTTATGATTATGATTCACCCTTGGATGAAGCAGGAAATCCGACAGAAAAATTCTTAAAATTCAGGGATGTGATTGCAAAACATTTGCCTGCGGATATCAAATTGCCAGCTGTTCCGGCTAAAAAGAGAACTATCGCAATAGGGGATATTCAACTGAGTGGGTATGCACCGGTATTTAATAAACTACCGAAAGGGCTGACCTCGAAAACACCGTTAACTTTTGAAGAACTGAACCAGGCTTACGGTTTCGTATTGTACAGAACGCATATCAGTGCCGCAGGATTATTGAAAGTTAAAGAATTAAGAGACTACGCTACGATTTATATCAACGGAAAACAGATCGGTACGCTGGACAGAAGGCTGACGAAGGATTCATTACAGCTGGTGAATGTGCCTAAAAATGCGGTACTGGATATTTTAGTAGAAAACAACGGAAGGATTAATTACGGACCTTACCTGACAGACAACAGGCATGGAATTACCAGGGAGGTATCTCTTGATGGAAAAATAGTGCAGAACTGGGAAAACTACAGCCTTCCTTTTGCTAACCTGAAAGGATGGAAATATACAGCTGCCAATATTGATAAAGTACAGCCTGCATTATATAAAGGAACTTTTGAAGTTAGCGATGTTGCAGATACTTATCTGGATATGCGCCGGTTCGGAAAAGGTTTCGTTTTCTTAAACGGCCATAACCTGGGTAAATACTGGAATATAGGTGCACAGCAGACGATATACGTGCCTGCAGTTTGGTTGAAGAAAGGTAAAAATGAAATCACGGTGTTCGACCAGCTAAAGTCAGGACACACCAAAATTTCTACGCTTGCTGATCCGATCCTGGATAGCCCCGTTGCCGCAAAATAATTTCATTGATACAATAAACCTACATGAGACCACAAAATTATAGAAATACTATCCTGCTTTCAGCACTGCTATTATTTTGCAGCATGCCCATCATTAAAGCACAGGAAGCCGCGGCTAAATTTTCATTGATCCCTTATCCAACCTCTTTGCAGGCAGGAAAGGGATCTTTTATTTTACAGCCTACGACTACAATCGTTACTGAAAGTGCCGTGTTTAAACAGGAAGCAGAACAGCTCAATCGGTTGTTGAAACAGTACTTCGGTAAACCGTTTAAAGTCAGTGCCACGAAAAAAGCCATGGCCATTACCATGCGTTACAGTGCTGCAATTACGGCGGAAGAAGGATATGCACTAACAATTGAACCCAAGAGCATTATTATCCTCGCTAAAGAACCTGCGGGCATGTTCAGAGCGGTGGAAACAATCAGACAATTGCTGCCGGCCGATGAACATCCTGGTAAATTTGCGACCAAAATTGCCCTCCCGACTGTTCAGATCAGGGATCAGCCGGTTTACGCGTGGCGCGGACTTCATCTGGATGTGTCGAGACACTTCTTCTCTCTGGAATACCTGAGGAGGTTTATTGACCGGATGGCCTTATATAAATTCAATAAGTTTCATTTGCATCTGACAGATGATCAGGGCTGGAGAATCGAGATCAAGAAATATCCAAAACTGACAGCAGAAGGTGCATGGCGGGAATTCAATAATCAGGATTCTGCCTGCATAGTGAAGTCGAAAGAAAACCCTGACTTTGCCATCGATCCCAAACATATCGTGGTTAAAAACGGGAAGAAGATGTACGGCGGTTTTTATACCCAGGAACAGATGAAAGGCATCGTTGCTTATGCTGCGGCGAAACATATTGACATCATTCCTGAGGTGGACATGCCGGGACATATGATGGCTGCAATTAACAGCTATCCTTTTTTAACCTGTAACGGAGAAAACAAATGGGGTAAGTTATTTACTACACCGATCTGTCCTTGTAATGAGGCAACTTTTGAATTCGCACAAAATATTTTTACGGAGATCATGGAGATTTTTCCAAGTAAGTATATTCACGTGGGTGGCGATGAGGTTGACCGCAGCAGCTGGGAAAAATCAGACGAGTGTAAAGCGTTTATGCTGAAAAATAACATCAGGACCACGGCAGAACTGCAAAGTTATTTCATCAACCGTATGGAGAAATTCTTTAATTCTAAAAACCGCAAGCTGATTGGCTGGGATGAGATATTGGAAGATGGGGTAAGCTCTACCGCAATGGTGATGTACTGGCGTTCATGGGTAGCAGATGCCCCGGTGAAAGCAGCTAAAAACGGGAACCAGGTGATTATGTCGCCCGGCAATCCACTATATTTCGACAATGAACCGGATCAGAATTCACTGGCCAATGTATATGCTTTCAGCCCGATTCCTACAGGATTGACTGCTGCAGAAGCGAAGGGTATTGTGGGTGCCCAGGCCAATACCTGGACGGAACGTATTCCTACGGAAGCCCGTGCAGATTATATGATCTTCCCGCGTATGACAGCACTGGCAGAACGGTTATGGTCGGACACACATGATTATACTAGTTATATGGCAAGGTTAATTCAACATTTCCCAAGATTGGATGCGCTAAAAGTAAGCTATCGTTTACCGGATATCGCCGGGATGGCAGAGCAAAATGTTTTTACCGATTATGCGGTATTAAATCCTCAGAAACCGCTGAAAAATATAACTTTGCGTTACACAACTGATGGAAGTGTACCAAATATGAACGCAATTGTACTGGATAAACCGCTGACTATCAATAAGGCATCTTACGTCCGCCTTGCTGCATTTACGGCTTCGGGCAGAAGGGGAGATATTTATAATTTGCATTATAAACAACAGGATATGGCTGCACCGATTGTAAATGTAATGGCAGCTAAACCTGGTTTGTTGTGCGATTATTATCCTGGTTCCTATAAAAGTTCGAAATTAATGGCTGGCAAACCTGAAGCTGTTTATACCGTGAATGAAGTGGTGGTTCCTGCTGAAGCTAAAGCGCCGTCTTTCGGACTCAAATACCATGGCTACTTGGATATTCCGGCAGATGGCATTTACAGTTTCTTTTTTACCTGTGATGACGGCGGGATATTAACTATTGCCGGCAACGAAACCGTCAACAATGATGGTTGGCATGGCCCTTTTGAAAAAAGCGGACAAGCGGCATTGAGAAAAGGATTACAGCCCATTGCAATGGATTTTGTGGAAGGTGGCGGCGGTTTTACCCTGAAATTAAAATATAGTGTCAATGGTTCTGCTCCCGTAGAAGTACCGTCTGACTGGTTAAAAAATTAAATATGAAACATCGTATTCTCACTTTTTCTTTAGTGCTGTTCATGGCGACAAGCGTTGCGCAGGTAGCACCAAAACCTTACGGGGTATTACCTTCCAAGGCACAGCTCAACTGGCATGAAATGGGCATGTACTGTATTATACATTTCGGTGTAGATACCTATACAGATAAGGAATGGGGCTTTGGAGATGAAGATCCTGCAATTGTAAATCCTACGCGTTTCGACGCCTCACAGATTGTAGGTGCGGCGAAGGCCGGTGGTTTTAAAGGAGTAGTTATTGTGGCTAAACACCATGATGGTTTATGTATCTGGCCTACCAAAACCACCACACATAATATCACTCAAACCAAATGGAAAGATGGTAAAGGTGATATGGTGAAAGAATATCAGCTCGCCTGCGAGAAATTAGGCATGCAAATGGGGCTTTATTGTTCACCATGGGACAGGAATAGTCCTGTTTATGGCAAGCCGGAATATATATCACTGTACCGCGCACAAATTAAAGAACTCTACTCCAATTACGGACCACTGTTTATCTCCTGGCATGATGGTGCCAACGGGGGAGATGGTTATTATGGAGGTGCCAATGAAGCGCGTAAAATAGACCGCAGTACTTATTATGGCTGGGATACTACCTGGGCTGAAATCCGTAAACTGCAGCCAGGAGCTACAATTTTTGGCGATGTCGGTCCGGATGTACGCTGGGTAGGGAATGAAGAAGGCCATGCGGGTCTGACCTCCTGGGCTACTTACACGCCTGAAGCGCCTGATGCAGGCAATCAGCCTTCAAACGGTTACGTG
This sequence comes from Pedobacter sp. MR2016-24, assembly GCF_026239655.1. Lineage (GTDB taxonomy): Bacteria > Bacteroidota > Bacteroidia > Sphingobacteriales > Sphingobacteriaceae > Pedobacter. Next base: position 483,650 of record NZ_JAPIVO010000004.1, read on the forward strand.
AAACACTGGCTAGGTGTGGAAGGTACGCGAAATGGAAAATATTGGATGCCGGCAGAATGTGATGTTTCGTTACGTCCGGGTTGGTTTTATCATAAAAGCCAGAACGGGCAGGTGAAGTCGCCTTATACCTTGCTGGATTTATATTATAAAAGCGTAGGTCGCGGTGCCAATCTTGACCTGGGTTTGTCGCCCAACAGAGATGGCGTACTGGATGATGAGGATGTAAATTCGCTGAAGCAGTTCGGCGAGATACTGAAGCAGACCTTTGCAGTAAATCTGGCTAAAGGAGCGCGTTTAACCGCCAGTAATATTCGCGGGGGTAAAACAGCAGTTTTTGGTCCGAAATTAGTAACCGATGCTGACCGTTATTCTTACTGGGCTACAGACGATAAGGTTTTAACACCATCACTGACAGTAGAATTGCCGGTAGCAAAGAGTTTCAATGTGATCCGTTTGCGTGAAAATATTAAATTAGGTCAGCGCATTGAAGCTGTCGAAGTTGACGGTTTGATCAATGGTGCCTGGAAAAAAATTGCAGAGGCTACAAGTGTCGGTGCAAACAGGTTGATTCGTTTACCACAAACGGTGACCACCAATAAAATAAGGTTACGCATTACTAAATCTCCTGTATCTATCGCCCTGAGTGATTTCGGATTGTATAAGGAGCCGGATCATCTGACTGCTCCTGTTATTTCCCGTGACAAAACAGGGATGGTAACGATGGAAACGGCTAGTCCTGTAAACAGTATTCATTACACGCTCGATGGCACAGTGCCGAACATAAAATCACCTGCATACACTCAGCCCTTTTTGTTACAAGATGGAGGCGCAGTGAGTGCTATTGCAACTGTAGATAAACAAAATAGTGAAGCGGTGAAGTTGCAACTGGAAGTGAGTAAAACAAAATGGAGCATTATGCCCGGTGCAATTGGTTCACATCCTGAAGCCGTTATTGATGAGCAAAACAATACCTTGTGGAGCACTTTACAGGCAGACAGTACACAACAATTTAAACCGGAATCTATTGCAATAGATCTTGGGAAAGTGAATACGATCTCTTCAGTAAGTTATTTGCCACGCCAGGATAAAATTTTAGATGGTGTTGTAGATACTTATACTTTTTACACCAGTACCGATGGTCAGCAATGGGTTGAGGTAGCTTCGGGTGAATTCTCGAATATCCGCGCCAATCCAATTAATCAGGTCATAAAATTGAAAAATGCAGTTTCTGCCCGTTATATTAAATTTACTGGTCGCAGGGTTGTAAAAGGTAATGGAGTTACTGCCGCTGAGATAGGAATTTCAATGTAAGCTGACCTGTATAGCTATTCTAGGAGAAGACAGAATAAGGGCTCGCGGTTATATTGGTCATACATTGGTTTGGTATTCACCAGACATTCGTTTGCTACTGGTTTGGTTTTCCAGACCAGTAGCTGTCAAATGGCATAGGATTATCTGGTGTAGATAGCTTCCTGCATTTCACTTGCATCTTCTTACAAAGAGATAATCGCTAATTGTAAGAATAGCAGGATGATAGCTAAATAGCGGTGCTGAAGGGGTATGAAACTTTGCCTTAACTTAATATGAAAGTCTCTTTGAGCTAATACTAGTCGCTTATTTTCGCCGTTGGAAAGACAAAATAACAGGCACAAATCTGCCTTCGTTATACATTTTAATTTAATTATATTTATGAAAAGATTTCTGACAGTAATCACACTCCTTCAAATGACCCTTGCCGGTACTTTAGTTGCACAAGTTAAACCTTCGATCTATCTCACAGGATATACTTTTTCTGCACAAAAAAAGGATGTAGGGGTACTGAAAAATGGGGGAGATGCAAAAATTACCCATATTACTTTAAGTGGCCCGGATGCAGCGGCATTTAAAATTAATAAAGGCAATGTGCTTACTTTGCGCAGCAACACTGTAAAACCCGAGGTGAAATGGCTGGATGTGGACATTACCGCGATAACCGCTGAAGCAGAGATTAAAGAAAGCTTTAGAATTGTCAGGGACCAGTTCATCCATAATAAAGTTGTTGCCCATCGTGGTGCCTGGAAAAACACAGGGGCTACAGAAAATTCAATTGCTGCTTTAAAACATGCTATTGATATGGGTTGCGAAGGCAGTGAATTTGATGTTCATTTATCTTCTGACTCCGTTCTTTTTGTCAACCATGATGATAGTATCCAAGGTCTTACCATAGAAAAAACACCGTCGCAAACGCTTGCAGCGGTGAAATTAAGTAACGGTGAATCCTTACCAACATTGAAAGATTACCTGCTTGCAGGTATGAATCAGAATAAAACCAAGCTGGTATTAGAGATCAAAGCTTCCATCATCAGTAAGGAAAGAGGGATTGCGCTGACGCATAAAGTGATGGCAATGGTGCGTGAACTGAAAGCTGAAGCATGGGTAGATTATATCAGCTTTGACTATGATGTATGTAAAGAGGTGATTAAACTGGCTCCTTACGCACAGTCGGCCTATCTGAAAAGCGATAAAGCTCCGGCAGCACTTGCTGCAGATCATTTAACAGGTCTCGACTACCATTTCAGCATCATGCAGAAAAACCCGGGCTGGTTCAAAGAAGCGAGAGCGGAAAAGGTAAGTATCAATGTGTGGACTGTAAATGAAGAGCCTTTAATGGATTGGCTGCTGAATGAAAAGGTAGACTATATTACTACAAATGAGCCGGAAATGTTATTGAAGAAATTGAACAAATAACAACGGAGATTATTAATCAAAAAGGGGTGAACATTTTCGTGTTCACCCCTTTTTGGCTTTATGCTGATGATCTTAGTCAAGGTTAATTTTCTGGATTCTCACGGCATTCAGAATAGCAATTAATGCGACGCCGACATCGGCAATTACTGCTTCCCATAAATTAGCAATACCACCTGCGCCAAGTACCAGTACAAGAATCTTCACAGCCATGGCTATAGTGATATTTTGCCAGACAATGTTTCTGGTGATCCTTCCTATTTTAATCGCAGTGGTTATCTTGGAAGGCTGGTCATTTTGAATAACGATATCAGCCGTTTCTATAGTGGCATCACTTCCCAGACCACCCATCGCCATACCGGCATCAGCCAGGGCGATGACAGGGGCATCATTCACACCATCACCCACAAAGGCGATACGGCTTCCTGCATCTTTGAAACCCTGTACTTTTTCCACTTTCCCTTCCGGAAGCAGGTCTCCAAAGGCTTTATCAATCCCCAGAAGCTGAGCAATTTTATCCACGACGATTTGTTTGTCGCCCGATAACATGACTGTCTGTATCTTCATGCTGTGCAGCTGCTCAATCGCCTGTTTCGCATCTTCTTTAATTTCATCCGCAATAGTGATGTAACCTGCATATTGGTTATCTATCGCAATCAGTACGACGGTATCTACCAGGCTATCCACCTCTCCAGGATAAGAAATACTATACTTTTTAAGGAGTTTACCATTTCCTGCAAGGACAGTGCTTCCGGCAACCGTTCCCTTTAGTCCGTGCCCGGAAACCTCTTCTACATTTTCAGCCCTTTCTAATCCTGCTGCATCTCCTGCATATTCCACCACTGCTTTGGCAATTGGGTGCGTAGAATCCTTTTCAAGGGCTGCGGCAATACGTATGAACTCGCTTTTATCCCGGTCAACTGTCACCACTTCCTGCACCTTAAATACACCCTTCGTCAGTGTACCTGTTTTATCCATAATGACCATGTTGATTTTCGTCATCACATCCAGGAAATTGGAACCCTTAAAAAGAATACCATTACGTGAGGCGAGGCCGATTCCACCGAAGTAACCCAGGGGAATGGATACGACCAGGGCACAAGGACAACTGATCACCAGAAACACCAGAGCCCTGTAAAACCACTGGTGGAAGTCGTACGGCTGAGTAAAAAAGTAAGGAACCAAACAGACCAGCAGTGCAAGCGCAAAAACAATAGGCGTATATACTTTAGCAAAACGACTAATGAAAAGTTGCGTTTGTGATTTTCTGGCCGTGGCATCCTGTACCATTTCCAGTATTTTGCTGAGCTTACTATCTTTGAAAAGCGATTTCACCTGCACTTCAGATACCTTATCCAGATTAATCATTCCCGCAAGAACTGTTTCGCCTTTTCTTTTCGTATCCGGTTTACTTTCACCAGTTAAAGCTGCTGTGTTGAACGTCGCAGTAGCTGAGTTCAATATTCCATCCAACGCCACTTTTTCTCCCGCTTTCACCTGTATCAGCTCATCAATTTGGACTTCACCGGGATTGATCACCGTAGTCTGGCCGTTTCTGATCACCGTAACCTCATCAGGCCTGATGTCCAGCAGAGCTTTGATACTCCTCTTCGCACGGTCTACAGCTGCATCCTGAAACCACTCTCCAATCGAGTAAAATACCATTACTGCTACCCCTTCACTGTAAGAGCCAATACTGAATGCACCTATTGTGGCTACACTCATTAAGAAGAACTCATTGAAGAAGTCAAAGTGTTTCGCCTTTTGCCAGGCCATGCCCAGCACATTGTAGCCTGCCAATAAAAAAGCAATGGTAAAGATGATCAGGTTGAAAGGAAATACCGGCTGATAGCTGAACCCGAATTCCAGGACCAGCATCACCATTAAGATAAGCAGGGCAGAAAGCAGCGGCCAATGACTCAGCCAGCTTTCGTTTCCTTCTCCTGAGTGGTCGTGATGTGAATGGTCATCGTCGGGTATTTCTTCTTTTGTTTTTTCTACAGCACCTTTAGTTTTATGGTTATTTTCGCAACACTCTCTGCTCATAATCGTATTTTATATTTTGTCTATTACAAAATGGAAGGCCTTGTTCATTCTCAGCGCAATCAGCGTTATAGTGGTAAATCTAACAAAAATTGAAGGAAACCTTGTCTGACTATGCAATTTGATTGAGTTTGATTATTGCGCATCTTTGCGTTAAATAACAATGATCAGACCAGTTTCTGTAGCAGAATTTAAAATGATTTAATGCAGACTATTCCTGTAAGACATATTAGCAATATGCTTCGAGAACCCGCCTTTTCGGGGACTTTTGATATGCTTGATATTAAACTTTATCTGGCCGGTCAGGATAGGGTACAGCTGCTGCACAGGCATGATTTCTTTTATGTACTATTCCTGGAAAGGGGTGATGGAATACATCATATAGATTTTGTAGATTATCCTGTGATAGATAATACCGTCTTCTTTTTAGGTCCCGGAAAGGTGCATGAATTAATGTTAAAAAAGCAATGTAGTGGTTACCTGCTTAAATTCAGTACTGATTTCTATGTTCCCCGGGAGCTGCCTTTAAAAATGGTTTTCAGGAAGGTAAGGAATAAGAGCTTTTATACGTTCAATGCTGATCAGGTGAAAGCGCTCTCTTCTATATTGAGTAATGTTTACCGGGAAAGCAAGCAGAAACACGAAATGCATAGTAATGTAATCATACCAGTATACATAAGCAGATGTAAGTCAATAGTAAGATAAAAGGGAGGATAAGGAAAATATTGCCAAATGTATTTAGGATGGAAAGCAGACTGTGAACAGTACGATTGTCAACTTAAATAAAATAATAAAAAAAGGGATTCTGGATAGTGAACTGGACTTTGAACGTGCTTCTATTATTGAACGTAAATTGAGGGTATTAGCCAAAGAACAACCTGATCTAAATGAGAAAAGACAGCAGATAAGAGCTATTCTAAAAGAATATGAAGAACGGGAATGGAGCCGAACTGAAAATATTACCGCTGCTAAAATTCAGGAGAATGATCTGGCGGAAATGATCGCTGAGCAGGAGCGTCTATTTCTACATAATCGGAAGCATTTGATCAGAAAGCGATTGCAGGAACTATCAATATCTCAGAAGGACTTGGGTAAAATTTTAGGGCATACGAGTGTCAGTTATATTTCTGAATTAGTTAATGGTATCAATCCATTCACTACGCATGATCTGATTATTATTCACCTGTTATTAAAAATTGATTTTAAGGATCTTATACCCACGATGCTGAAAGTAGAAGAAAGGTTGAAGCTCGCTCATGTGATTCAAGAACTCAGCAATCCTAAACTTAAGCTCAATGAGCAGAGTCTGGAACTAGTCGCATCTTAAGGCGTTATTTTAATGTATAATGATCAACCTCTCAGAATCTTTTCCATTGACTTACCTTTTGCCAGCTCATCGATCAGCTTATCTAAATAGCGAACCTGCTGAATGACTTTATCTTCGATTTCTTCTACACGATAACCGCAAATTACACCGGTAATTTTTGAAACATTTGGGTTGATCTGTGCCTCGGCAAAAAAGGTTTCAAAATTGGTTTTACTGTCAATGTGCTCTTGCAGTGATTGTTCATTATATCCTGTGAGCCAAAATATAATTTCATCTACTTCTGCTTTTGTGCGGCCTTTTTTCTCCGCTTTTTGGATGTAGTGCGGGTAAACACTTGCAAAAGACATTTTGTATACTCTGTTGCTATTATTCATCATTGATTCCTTAATTAACTTTATTCTTTATTTATAATCGCATCTACCTTAGTAAACAATGGATATTAAATTTAGAATAAAGAATTAAAAAAAATATAATTTTTAAAGGAATCATTCGATGCACCGAGAGAGCATACTACTGATGATGGCATAATAGGGATATTGCACAATGATCTTAGAATTCATCATCCTCGTTAAGTTCCGTGTTAACTGATAATATGCTAGCTTCAGTTTCCATATCATCCCCAAATTCATTAAACCACAAGTCAAAAGAATCCTCAAAATCGGTGTTATCTACTATGTATTGAAAATTGGATTGTAGAAATTCATCTTGATCAATGCCCTCCTTCAGTTGTACGTAATAAAACCAAAAGTCCGCCTTCTCGTCATATTTCTCTTCAATACGATCCAAAGACTCGTTAAACTTATCCTGGAAGCTGGTAATAAAGGTTTGTCTGTCTGAAATGTTCATCATATGGATCAAAGTTCGGTTTTATTTTTTAATCTTTAATTCGAAGCGCTTAGGTAGATTATGGAAATTGCTCTCCCGCGGCATCCTAATTCAAACAATCTGGTTATTAAAACTACTTTATGATGAGAAACATTCTATTATTCTTCGTCTTCTTCCTTTCCTTCCTTTCCGCAAGGTCACAAGCTCTTTCTCAAGAAAAACAATTTCTGACCTGGTTTTTTACTGCCGGCCAGAATAAAAACAAGAAAAATTTTTTGTACGTTCCTGAACAGACAAAATACACGACAGACAATTTGAGAAAGACAATCCTTAAAGATACCCTTAAAAGTACTTGGGGAACAGCAGACAAATTGGTGCTCACAAAAAAAGAAAAGGATTATGTCAAAAAAAGTATTGATAAAATGGAATCAGACATATCATTAAATGATATCTTCCCAAATGCTAAAATCATCGCCCAAGATACATTAGATATGTATTTTGAAAAATATAAACCTTTAGGTTGGGAGATGTTGTACAATAAAAATATCCATGGCTTTTATAGCTTAAACACGCCAATATTTTTGCGGAAAGGGACAGTATGTATTTTTCAATATGGTTATTATTGTGGCAGTCTATGTGGTAATGGAGAGATTGCTGTTTATGTAAAAGATAAAACAGGATGGAAGTACTTTTTTAACTTATCCAACTGGGTAAGTTGAAAATATACAAGCCGGCTGCCGTCGCCCGAAAAAAGATAGATTGTCTTGCCAAGGGCAATCTATCTTTTTTGCAATATCTATTTCAAGGTCACATCCAGATAAACCGAATGGCGACCGTATGTATCGTAAAATGGCTTGAAAACCACATCATCAATGGTGAATTGCAGCTGTTGCGGATCTCCTTTAATCGTCTTTCCTAAATCTTCGGCATCCAGCGTTACTTTACGCCAGTCTTTTCTGGCTTCAGGCTCCTGGGCAGCCAATAATATTGGTCCGTAAAACAGACTGGCAATGTTCTGCTGATCCATTACCGGATCCAGGTGAAATTGGAAAGGCATTTTCAATTCTACGATATCACCATCTTTCCATTTGCGGCTTATTTTCAGGTAGCTGCCTGGTGTAGCTTCCAGGTTTTGATCCTTGCCGTTGATCGTTACAAAAAATCCTTTGGTCGCCCAGCCCGGTACACGTACATTCAGATCAAATTTCCCACTTCCTTTAATAGTCAGTTTGGTATGATCTTCTTTCGGGAAATCTGTTGTCTGCTCCACCGTTATCTTGCGTTCTGTCCAATCCAGTTGGGAAGGGATATACAGATTCACGTAGAGCGACTGGTTGTCTTTGCTTTTAAAATAAATCGAATTCTGTAGTTTGGTACTGCTTTCCAGTGCTGTGCCATTGCAACAGGTAAAACCGGACATATCTCCGTTGCTGAATTGCTTGCTGGCTCCCGGTCTGAGTGGTACATGGTAAGTATTTGCCGGACTGTCTTCTGCAACAGAAGCCAGGATATGGTTATAAAGGCCACGCTCATAATAGTCCATTAACTCCGCACGCTGATCAAAAAGGAACAGGTCGCCGGTCAGTTTTAACATGTTGTAGGTTGCGCAGGTTTCATTCTGTCCCCCTTCGGAGAAACCATTCTGATACAAGGTAGAAGGCTGACTGGTAAAACATTCTGCATTCGCAGGATTACGTGCTCCTGCAACTCCACCAATACTATACATGTAATCATCCATCATTTTATGCCAGAAGTTATCGGCTATTTTGTAATATTCCGGCTTGTTTGAAACATTGTACATTTCGATACTGCCTACAATCTGCGGTATATGCTGATTGGCATGCAATCCACGAAAGTTATCTACATTTTTGGCCAGCCCATGTGAGTGTGCAGTATCACCAAAGAATACTTTGATATTGTCAAACAGTTGTGCAGTTTTTAGATATTTCTGATCGCCGGTAATTTTGTACAGACGGGCCATCGATTCATTCATTCCCCCAAACTCGCCAGCGATATATTTATTCCACATCATGATCAGCGTTTCCTGTGGCAACTGATTAAGACGGACAGCTACCCAGTCACTCATGTTAGTGGCTATTTCCAGGGCTTTTTTATTGCCGCTCACTTCATAGATATCAATTAAACCAGCCAGAATTTTATGTAAGGTATAATATGGAGCCCATATCTGGTCTTTTTGTCCACCATATTTTGCTCCATGTTCTAACATGATAAACTGATCAGGAGGGTAGGCACTGATAAATCCTTTTCCCCAGTTCCAGTAATCGTTACGAATACCCGCCTCGCTGAGGTCGGAATCATAAGCTGAGCGTCCCGGACCAAAAGGTACTGCTTTGGGATCGGCTACAAAGGCGGCACCCGCAGCTTTTGGTGTTCCGGATAATTTGGAAAGCGCATATAGTGTATTTACCATATACTCCATTTTTTTAGCGAAGTTGGCCTGAAGGGCTTTGTCATATCCTGTACCCGCATAAGCTTGTGCAATTGCAGACAGGTAATGGCCTGTGGCATGTCCTCTTAGTTTCGTGTCTTCGCTGTCCCATACCCCCAAAGGTTTTGCCCCCTGAGGTTGTTTCTGGCCAAATGCCTGACGAAACATATAGAGAAAGGAATTGGGATCGGTTTTAGCCAATGTATTGACGAATTTATCCCGATTTTCGATGAATTTGGTATTATGGCCCTCTGCATCTGCTTCAAGTTTAACCTGATCCAGATGGAAGGCTGACAGATTTGAAACGGGTGCGGCTGATTTGCTGGATGCCTTAATCGTGACAACCGCTTTTGGTTTAAAATCAGTTCCGGGAACACGTCCGGTAATGGTATAGGTTCCGGCTTTGAGCACAGCAGTATTATCGGTGTCAGACGGCCAGATTACGCGTACTGCGGGCCCATTTACATTATTCTTATAAGTACCCTTCACATGACCTGGCAGCCGTGGCAAAGTTCCTGTTTCAGTTTCAACAGCTACATCGCTTACCTGAACTAAATAACTCGTATAAAGCTGTGGCTGATTAGCAGGGAAGTGCTGCAGGTCATCTTCTGGTTTACCCACATTTACTGCAGTTGTTTGTCCGCCGCTTAGCGAATTTTTGTAAATTCCGGCAATCTGTCTCCTGTTCAGCGGAACACGATAAATGCGGAAATCATGTAGCAGTGCATTGAGATTAGGATCTCCCTGCACTAAAGATTTTCCAATATACAGGAGGTTTTTATCTGCGGACGACTGACCGAATACCGCTGATAATTCTGATGGTATATCTTTGGCTTCACCTGCTGGCTTGCCATCCACATAAGTAACCATAGTTTTCGAAGGAATATCTATCACGATGACCAGATGAACCCATTTATTTAAGGCAATCGCAGGGGAAACTGCTCCTTTTTTATCTTCTTTTCCCGCAGTGATCAATGCCTGAAAACCTTTTTGATTATTGGTACCTACAGGTGCAGCAAAAAAGTGTTTACCGGCATCTTTCCCGAAGTCGAAAAGATGTTGTCCGGCTGCTGCCGAACGCAGGAAAATCCATCCCGAGATACTGAGTGATTCCAGGTCTGTTAAAGCAGTTCCCGGAAGTGTAAGGAATGAATTGCTGTTACCTGAAAGAGATAAAACCTTTCCGAAACGCTCATCTTTAACAAATTTGACTGCGGAACTTTGGAATTTGGCATGCAGATTATTGCGTGACCAATCTTTCCCATCTCCATCAAACACATAGCGTGCAATCATTCCTGTTTCTCCGATTCCGTCCAGTATCTGGTCGCCATTTTGAGCCTGAGCAGTGTTAATACTCTGAGTCAGAACCGTAACAAACAAAATAACACGCAAGAATACTTTGTACATTTTCATATTTAAATCATTCATTCGACTATATTTTTCTTTTTACCTGAGCAATGTTTACTGTTTTCAAGCCGGCCGTGCCTGTTAGCACCAATGAAACTTGCAGAAGCTAAAACTAGTCAGAATCCTGATGTTACTGTAGGTCAATTTTAGCTAATAATCACATGATATTAACTGGTAACCAAATCGTAATTCATATAATCTTCGGTATTTATACAAATGCACTGTATATTACAATATGATTTTTCCTCTTGAAATGAAAAGAATGTTGGTAAAAATATGCATTAGCATAATGATAACTATACTGACAACTGTTGCCTCCGTTGCGCAGCAAGCTAACCCTGTGATTAAGTTTACTGTTGCGCAGGACGGCTCCGGAGATTATAAAACCATACAAGAAGCGGTAAACGCAGTAAGGGACCATATGCAGTTCCGCGTCACCATTGATGTAAAAGCAGGTACTTACCATGAAAAGCTGTATATCTCACCGGCTAAAAAGAACATCGCAATTATAGGTGCGGGTAAGGAAAATACGATCATCACTAACGCCGATTATTCAGGCAAATCTTATCCCGAAAAGGACTGGACGGGAAGTTCGAAATTCAGCACTTATACCTCCTTCACGGTTTTGGTGAGGGGGAATGACTGTGTGCTGGAAAACCTGACGATAGAGAATACTTCAGGAAGGGTAGGGCAGGCCGTTGCACTGCATGTAGAGGCTGATCGTTTTGCGGCACGCAATTGTGCAATTCTTGGAAATCAGGATACCCTGTATACGTCTAAAGATGGAAGGAATTACTTTGAGTCCTGTTTCATCGCGGGAACTACAGACTTTATATTCGGGGAAGCTACTGCTGTATTTAAGCAATGCATTATTCAGAGTTTGAGTGATTCTTATATTACTGCCGCATCCACAACTAAAGAGCAGGAGTTTGGTTATGTGTTTTTTGATTGCGAATTAAGAGCAGGATCTGGGGCAGGAAAAGTTTATCTGGGGAGACCCTGGCGGCCTTATGCAAAGACAGTTTTTATCAGAACGCTTATGGGGGCACATGTTCTTCCTGAAGGATGGAATGCATGGCCTGGTGACCCTATGTTCGCTGATAAGGATAAAACTGCATTTTATGCTGAATTTGAAAGTTCAGGTCCGGGAAGCGCTACCACAAAAAGGGTGGCATGGTCTAAACAGCTGAGTAAAAAAGAAGCTAAAAAATATACGATGAAAAATATCTTTAAATCATGGGTGCCAATTTTTATTGATTAACGTACATTGCAGGGAGACGACGGAAGCATAATTAAGCCTCTGCAACCATATGATAGAATTCCTAAAACAGCCCTGGCCATGGTATATTTCTGGTTTGGCAATCACAGCGATTATGCTGATCCTGGTTTACTTCGGTAAGTCATTTGGTTTCTCTTCCAACCTGCGTACCATATGTGCAATGGCAGGGGCAGGGAAGCGTGTCAGCTTTTTTAATTTTGACTGGAAAAGCCAGCGCTGGAACCTGATGTTTCTGGTAGGCGCCATTATCGGCGGATTTATCTCCTCTCACTGGCTTCAATCTGATGTGCCATTGGCTTTATCGAAATCAACAATACTGGATCTGCAAAAAATGAATATTCATTTTGACGGTCATATTGTACCGGATCAACTGTTCAACTGGCATTTTTTGACGACTGCTAAAGGGCTGTTTATTTTTCTTGGCGGCGGTTTTCTGATCGGTTTTGGTACGCGCTACGCAGGCGGTTGCACTTCAGGACATGCAATCAGTGGTTTATCTAATTTACAGCTTCCATCGCTTATTGCAGTGGTCGGTTTTTTTATTGGCGGTCTGATCACTACCCATCTTATTTTTCCATTACTATTTTAATCCGTGTGCTATGAAATTTATAAAGTATATCATTACTGGCATCCTTTTCGGAATTATCATGAGTAAATCCGAAGCTATTTCCTGGTACCGGATACAGGAAATGTTTCGTTTTCAGTCTTTCCACATGTTTGGTATTATTGGTACAGCTGTACTTTCCGGCATATTTTTCACCTGGTTAATCAAAGTGTTAAAAGGGAAAGATTTGCATGGTGAGGAGATCCGGTTTCCAGCTAAAGACAGGTTCTGGAAAAGATATTTATTTGGGGGAGTAATTTTCGGATTGGGCTGGGCACTCACAGGCGCTTGTCCGGGACCTATATTTGTACTGTTAGGGCAGGGTTATGCGGTGATGCTAGTGGTGATTATCAGTTCGCTGTTGGGTACTTATACTTACGGGGTTTTCAAATCAAAACTGCCGCATTGAAATAATATCAGGTTTGTTCTTCTTGTTATACTGCCGTTATTGAGGAGTAGGCTGGTCTGATATTATATAGGACTGCGCTTCAATTGCTTCCTGACCATTTTGGCTCTCGCAAAAAAGGCGATACTTTCAACTGTAATGAGATGATCAATCGTATAAGGTAGTTCTTCCTTAATCCACTCATAACGCGGAGCAAGATTGGCCAGTGCCTGCATGCAGTGTACTTTGGTAGCTACCAGCGTTTGCGGATCAATGAGATGGGTGAACAGTAATTCAATCAGCGGTGCGAAGTCAATTTGTTTTACCAATTGCTGATAACAGCTGTCTGCTTTCCTATCAGTTATCATAGCAACCATTTTACTGAAATGACGCATGGCTGATGGATTATATTGTTCAGGCAGGAAATCCAGAAAACGTGTCAGGTAAGCACTGAACAGGACTGCTTGATTTGTTAGCAGGTACTCCAGCATCCAGGCCGCACGAAAAGCAATTTCCTTCTGCCTATGCAGGCTGAGTTCCAGCAGATCATTGATATCAATATTATTTTTTTCAATGATAACGACGGACTGCAATACACGGTTTGCGGAAAGTCCTGCTAATGCAACGGTCAGTTCTTCCTTGTTCATATTTTAAAGCTATTTAAAATATTTTTTGATATTAAATATTACTGTGTATTTTAATACATAAATGCAGATCCTTTTCAGACTGGTTGCTGGTAGATTTGTTGAATCGTCAGTGCTATAATATTTAATAATTTTTTTTCATAAAGTCTTATTTTGTTGATAAATCATTCATCTCAAGTAAATTAGGAAGAATTATATTAATCGTGTTATTTGAAATTGAAAATTTACTTTTTTGGTTCGTTTTATTTTTAATTTATTCGCCTGCTATTATACACGGAATCCCTCAGCGCTGCTCTCCGGACTTTATCTTGTAACGGGGGATAAGAGATGTGATATTTTTAATAACAGTTGATTATAGAGCAACCGTTTAAATTCGCATACATTTGAGTTAGTGGCAAGGCAAATTGCGTAGAGACACATTGGAAATACAAAACGTAATAAATGATTGAAATTGGACTTATATTAATTTCCTTGCTGATAGGGATTGTTTTTCTTGTCTATTGGATTCCAAAGATATTGGGCTATCCAAAAATGGGCAAATACTCTGCTGTAATTGTGACACTTATAATTATCATCATCACTTGCTTCACAATCTTTGAGGACGATTTATTCTCAAAAAATGATGCACAAAGCTTGTTGGCTGAACAGAGTATTCAAATTGAAGATGATTTTAGTATAGAAAAAAACGAATCAATGTATTCTCCCGGGGATTATTATCACACTTTTACGCTGAACATAACATCAAAAGACAGACAAAGAATTATAGGTGAAATAAAAAGTTCATCAAATTTTAACAAAGAAAAAGTAGTTGAATATTATTCTGAAAATCGAATTGATTATTATACAGGATCAAAAAGAATAAAAAATTATGAAACAAAGGATCAATATATTCGGGAACTTTTCGAACCGCGAGGGAATGGGTATGCACCAATCTGGAGAAAGATAAGAATTGAAAAGAAAGACAATAAATTAATATTCGAAGATATTGATGAGTAGAGTGACTGACAATAGTTACAAAAAATAGCTGGAATTTCTTTACGCCGATCAGATTTTCAAATACTATATTGATGACCAGCAGGCGTGTACATTTAAGTGAGCGTCATAACTAATATTATGACTACTATAATTGATAATTTAAAGTTTTTGATAGACAGAGTTTTAGTGCGTTTGTAGGTTTATTGCACTAGGAATATCTGAGCAATCCCTAGAGTTGGGAAAATAGAACTCTGCTAAGTCAATATACAGTCGACATACAAGGTTACTATGATAACACAAAGCAAAGTATAAATGCTGGCCAATCTGATTGGTCAACATTCGCAGACATATTTAAGGGCGCTAAGATTTATGAGTAAATGAAAATCAATATAAAGAACGGCGATTTGATAATGGTAAAAGCAAAAATCACTATGAAATCGACAGAAGACGGTGGAAGGCATTTTAGTTTTAAATCAGGTTATAGGCCTAATCATGTGTTTGAGCTACCAGAAAATCTCTAGGACTTAAAAACATACAACGGCGACATCCTTTTCGACGACCAGGAATTATTTGAACCAGGTACTGCAAAAGTCGTAACAGTTAGATTTTTGAATATTTTAGATATACAAAGATATATCAGCATTGGAAGAAAGTGGTATATCAATGAAGCAGTCAGGACTTTAGGATTTGGTGAAATAATGTCGGTATAAAACTGTTGGTAATTTTGCTAAATTGTTTGGAAATGATTGCGACACAGTTCATTTTACACTCCTCTTCGAATCTCTGGCCAGATCTCCCATTACAAAATAGAGCAATGCACCAATTAAAATAAAGATAAGCAGATAATACCAATGACGTCTATCGGTTATGTGCATACCGGATGTTAAAATTACTGGTATCTGTGCTTACTGTTAAAATAGTAATGAATGTTTATAATCGTAGCATATACAAAAAATTAGTCGAGCATCTTGACAAGAAGCAGATAACTGTTTATCAATTAAAATCAGGAGAGATTGGTTTTATTCTTGACAAAAAAATTAGTTATGAAGTAAAAGAAACAGCAACTGAAAGTGATCTAAGGAACTTAACTGACATATCGAAAAATCTTGATATTGAAGATTGCCATGTCATAGGTAGGCACCCGGTAAAATTATTTGATCTTTTATTTGGTGTGGATTCATCCATTAAGATGATCTTAATAAAAAGGTTAGTTCATAAAAAAAGAGATCATTCGATCTCTTTTTTTATTTAATGTCGGGGTGGCAGGATTCGAACCTACGACCTCCTGCTCCCAAAGCAGGCGCGATACCGGGCTACGCTACACCCCGAAAAAATTGGTATCACCTTTTTATTAGTATATAAAACAAGATCCCCTGTTTTGCTATGCGACAAAGGTAAATAAATAGATGAGATATTTATAGGGTAAAATGGTTTAAGTCTGAAAAATCACATAAGACCTTGCTTTTCAAGCAGAATAATTTCAAATAATATTTAACAGGCTGTATACGGAACCTGAAAAGCCAATTTCTAATCCTATTGGTTGCAGGAGAGCTGTCGCTTACCGAAATGACAATAAACCCTTCCAAAATGGAAGGGTTTATCTTTCCAAAATTTCCTTCAACTCATATTACAAATCATAAATGATTGATTTATAGCGATTAGTGAGTGTGTCCTTTTCTTTGGTACCAACATTGGCAATGGGCATGTAAACAAACATAAAAATGATCACTGCAATTCTATTCATCGTCCTCTTAGCCCTTTGCTGGGTAGTTTACAAATCTATCGACTGGTTCGAAAAAATCTAACAATTATGACTGCACTATTTATTATCGCTATCGCCGTATTCATCTACATGATTTATGTGCTGATTAAACCCGAAAAATTTTAATTAAACGCTATGAACACTGAATTATTAGGAATTATTGCCACCTACCTGCTCACGCTGGCAATAGCTATTCCCCTGGGTAAGTACCTGGCAAAGGTATTTGCCGGAGAGAAAGTCTGGACTGACTTCTTAAAACCTGTTGAGAAAGGTATTTTCAAATTATCTGGTATCAATACGAACGAACAAATGAACTGGAAGCAGGCCATGAAAGCGATGCTTACCATTAACCTGGTCTGGTTGGTTTACGGTTTCTTTGTTTTACTCAACCAGGATAAACTGCCGCTTAATCCTGATGGTAACCCGGGAATGACACCGGATCTTGCTTTTAATACCATCATCAGTTTTGTGGTGAACTGTAATTTACAGCATTACTCTGGGGAAAGTGGTGTTTCTTATCTCACACAGCATGTGGTTTTAATGTTCCTCCAATTTGTGAGTGCGGCCACAGGTCTCGCTGCCGCAGTGGTATTCTTTAAAGCGTTCAGGGATAAAACCACAGCTACCTTAGGTAACTTCTGGGAATATTTTGTGAAATCAATTACACGCTTATTACTACCGTTAGCGCTGATAATGGCTATCATACTGGCATTCTCAGGAACGCCATCAAGTTATGAAGGTAAGGATCAGTTCATATCCTTACAGGGCGATACGGTAAATGTATCAAGAGGCCCGGCAGCGGGATTCATTGCTATTAAACACCTGGGGACCAATGGCGGTGGCTGGTTTGGTGCGAACTCGGCACATCCATTGGAAAACCCTTCTTACTTCACCAATATGGTGGAGCTGATTGCTCAGGTCATACTGCCTATCGCAATGGTAATCGCTTTCGGTTACTTCATTAGAAAACGGAAACTGGCCTGGATGATCTTCGGCGTGATGACCATAGGGATGTTTTTATTACTGATCCCAACAGTAAGCAGCGAACTGGGAGGAAATCCTGCCATTGCTAAAATGGGCATTTCACAGTTGAGTGGTGCAATGGAGGGTAAAGAGGTGAGGTTCGGGCCTGCCATATCGGGCTACTGGAGTACGGTAACGACCATCATTTCTACAGGTTCTGTAAATAGCATGCACGACAGTACAATGCCTTTAACCGGCTTATGGCAATTGCTGGGTATGATGATCAACGCTTTTTATGGCGGCTGCGGAGTAGGAGTGCTGAATTATTTTATCTATCTGATTATTGCGGTATTCATTTCAGGTTTAATGGTAGGCCGAACACCAGAATTTTTGGGTCATAAGGTCGAAGCAAGGGAGATTAAAATCGCAGCGATCATCACATTGCTGAGTCCATTCTTAATTCTTGCGGGCACGGCTTTATCGAGTTATGTATTTATGGCACATGGCGATGCAGCCTGGGCAGTACAGCCAAAAAACTGGTTGAATAACCCTGGTTTCCATGGTTTCTCGGAAATGTTATATGAAATCACCTCTTCTAATGCGAACAATGGTTCTGGTTTTGAAGGGCTGGGTGATAACAATGTTTTCTGGAACGTGACTTCCGGTTTCATTCTATTCCTGGGCAGGTTCTTACCGATCATCGGTCCGGTAGCCATTGCTGGTTTATTGGGTGCTAAAAAATATATTCCTGAATCTGCTGGTACATTAAAGACAGATACAATGACTTTTAGTCTGATGACCTTCGCCGTCATTCTGGTGCTGAATGCACTTTCTTATTTCCCTGCACTGGCTTTAGGTCCATTGGCAGAATACTTTACGCTGATTAAATAGAAATCATGAACTCTTCTAATAAATTATTTGAACCCGCATTAGTGCAAACGGCATTAAAGCAATCTTTTATCAAACTTGATCCAAGGGTAATGGTGCGTAACCCTGTGATGTTTACTGTAGAGGTAGGCACAGTGGTGATGGCTTATGTAACCGTATATTCTATCAACCATACAGGTCAGGGTTCGCCGATATATAACTTTTTTATCTTTTTGATACTCTTTTTAACGGTGCTCTTCGCGAATTTTGC
The DNA here is from genome assembly GCF_026239655.1 of Pedobacter sp. MR2016-24. GTDB lineage: Bacteria > Bacteroidota > Bacteroidia > Sphingobacteriales > Sphingobacteriaceae > Pedobacter. The sequence goes on from NZ_JAPIVO010000004.1 coordinate 502,175, forward strand.
GGAAGCAATTGCCGAGGCGAGGGGAAAGGCACAGGCAGATAGTCTGAGAAAAACCCGGGAAGAAACACCTGCAAGAGTGGTGCTGAGTAATGGAAGCCTGGAAACACGTTCTTCAAGCCAGCTTAAAAAAGGAGATGTGTTTTTCTGCGAAGCAGGAGATACCATTCCTACGGATGGGGAGATTATAGAAGGTATTGCAACTATTGATGAGTCGGCCATTACGGGTGAGTCTGCGCCGGTAATTCGTGAGTCGGGTGGCGATAAATCTTCGGTCACTGGTGGTACCAAGGTTTTGTCAGACCAGATTAAGGTAATGGTCAGCACAGAACCTGGTGAAAGTTTTCTGGATAAAATGATTGCACTGGTAGAAGGTGCTTCACGCCAGAAGACACCGAATGAGATTGCTTTAACTATCCTGCTGGCCAGTTTCACATTAGTGTTTATCATCGTTTGTGTGACTTTGAAACCATTTGCTGATTATGCGAATACGCCTATTACAATCGCAGCTTTAATCTCTTTGTTTGTGTGTTTGATCCCTACTACCATTGGCGGTTTGCTTTCCGCTATTGGTATTGCAGGGATGGACAGGGCTTTACGGGCAAACGTAATCACCAAATCAGGTAAAGCGGTAGAAACTGCTGGTGATATTGATGTATTGTTACTGGATAAAACCGGTACCATTACTATTGGTAACCGTAAGGCTACTAATTTTTATCCGACGGCAAATGCAAATCTTAAGGAATTCACTGATGCCTGTGTATTAAGTTCACTAGCGGATGAAACGCCGGAAGGCAAGTCTATCGTGGAGTTGGCTACCTTGCAGGATAGCCGCACATTACCGGTTATCCCTGAAGGTGCTGAGTTTATCAAATTCACGGCAGAGACAAGGTCGAGTGGCCTGGATACGCCAGATGGCAGAAGAATCCGTAAAGGGGCATTTGATTCTATGCGTAACATCGTGACCAAAGCGGGGAATGTATTTCCATCGGATATTGAAGAAGAAGTCAAAAGGATTGCGTCTAATGGTGGAACTCCGCTGGTAGTAACTGTTAATGAAAATGCTTTAGGGGTGATTGAATTGCAGGATATCATTAAACCGGGTATTAGTGAACGTTTTGACAGACTCCGTAAAATGGGGGTGAAAACAGTGATGGTAACGGGCGATAATCCGCTGACTGCTAAGTTTATTGCAGAGAAAGCAGGTGTGGATGACTTTATTGCTGAAGCCAAACCTGAGGATAAAATGAACTACATCAAAGACGAACAGGCGTTAGGTAAGCTGGTGGCGATGATGGGCGATGGTACAAACGATGCCCCTGCATTGGCCCAGGCAGATGTTGGTGTAGCGATGAACAGTGGTACACAGGCAGCGAAAGAAGCTGGTAATATGGTGGATCTGGACAATGACCCGACCAAGCTGATCGAGATTGTGGAAATTGGTAAACAGTTGCTGATTACCCGCGGAACACTGACTACCTTCTCTATTGCGAATGATGTGGCCAAGTATTTTGCGATTGTACCAGCCTTGTTTATTGCGTCAATTCCTGCATTGCAAAGCCTGAATATCATGGGATTGCATAGTCCGGAAAGCGCAATTATGTCGGCCGTAATATTCAACGCCATCATTATTCCTATTCTGATCCCGCTTGCCTTGAAAGGGGTAGCTTACAAACCAATCGGTGCGAGTGCTTTATTGCGGAGAAACCTGCTGATTTATGGATTGGGAGGGGTTATCGCACCATTTATTGGTATCAAGTTAATTGATTTATTAGTGGGTTTATTCGTATAAAATTTAATACCATGAAACCATCATGATCTTACAATTCACAAATGACATGAACAGATCATGATAGCTTCATCACCGTTAAAAACAAATTATAAACAAATGAAAAAGTACATCTTACAATCTATACGCCTTACAGCAGTCTTATTAGTTTTGCTTTGCGTTATATATCCCTTAATCGTAGCATTTGCCGGCGGCTTCTCTAAAGGCAAAGGTGGTGGTGAAAAGATCACCAAAAATGGTCAGGTAGTTGGATATGCCTTGCTTGGACAGTCTTTCACCAAAGCTCAGTATTTCTGGGGCAGACCTTCTGCAGTAGGTTATAATGCAGCAGGTTCTGCAGGTTCCAATAAAGGACCATCCAATGCGGATTACCTGAAAGAAGTAAGCAACAGGGCAGATTCTTTACTCAAATATCATCCTTATTTAAAACGTACTGATATCCCTGCGGATATGGTTACTGCTTCTGGTAGCGGACTGGATCCCAACATATCTATCGAGGGTGCAAGCATTCAGGTGAAAAGAGTTGCAGCATTCCGTCATCTGGACGAAGCAGCAGTAGCGGATCTTGTAAAAACACATATCCAGGGGCCTTTACTGGGGTTATTTGGCCCTTCATCGGTAAACGTATTAGAACTCAATCTTGCGCTGGATGAGCTGAAAGCTAAATAGTCCGGGAAAGACAAATCAACAACAACAATAACAAAATTTATTACGAACAGCATGACTGTTCATGACCTTACAGATCTCAATTTTACTGAAAGATCATGATAGCTCATCACCAATAACAAACAAATATTACGAATGAAAACACGATTAATATTAGCTGCCACTTTATTATCAGGAATCTATGCCAAAGCACAGGATGCACCAAAAATTAAAGTTACTGGTTATTTAGAGACTTATTACAGTTACGATTTTAACAAACCGGCGGACAATAACAGACCCGGCTTTATCTATTCACATAACAGAAGTAATGAGGTGAATCTGAATTTAGGATTTATCAAAGCCAATTATGAAAGTGATATGATCCGGGCTAACGTAGCCATCATGGCGGGTACGTATGCGAACGCAAATCTCGCTGCAGAGCCTGGTGTACTGAAAAACGTATTTGAAGCAAATGCAGGTTTAAAGCTGTCTAAAACAGCGAATCTGTGGGTAGATGCCGGAATATTTTCATCGCATATCGGTTTTGAAAGTGCAATATCGAAAGACTGCTGGGTGCTGACAAGAAATATCTCTTCTGAGAATACACCTTATTATGAATCAGGAGCCAAAATTACTTACGTTACTGAGGATGGAAAATTTACCGCCACTGGTTTATATCTTAACGGCTGGCAGCGGATCAACAGGCAGAATGGTAATAGTCAGCCTGCAGGTGGCGCACAGCTAACCTGGAAACCTAATGCTAAAATCACGGTGAATTACAGCAATTACCTCGGAACAGAAGGAGCCGATTCTATTCGTGTGAAACGTTTTTACCACAATATTTACGGGATCTTCCAGCTGACCGATGCATTTGGCGTAACACTTGGACTGGATTATGGCACGCAGCAGAAAGCAAAAGGAGACAGTGATAAAAATGAAGTGATTTCTCCAGTGCTTATTGCACGTTATACGATCAATCCAAAATGGGCAGTGGCAGGCAGATTTGAGTATTATGAAGATAAAAATGGTGTTTTTATCAGCACAGGTACACCGAATGGTTTTAAAACTAATGGCTATTCACTGAACATAGATTATGCGCCGATGCCAACCGCCGTAGTGCGACTGGAAGGGAAAGTTTATGATAGCAAGGATAAGATTTTTGTGAGGGAAATTAATCCTGTAAACCACAATGCAGCATTAACGGCAAGTATTGCAGTTTCTTTCTAAAGAACAGGTCGGGGTATATCCCCGACCTTAAATCATAAAGATATGAGTACTATTTTTGAGATACTGATCACTGCTTTGCTGACCTTTACGGTTGGTTTTTTATTTCTGAGGTATCAACCTAAAAAGAAAGCGCTTAAATTTAAAAATAGACGGAGTGATAACAGGGTATTGCTGTTGCTTTTAACGGGTATATCGGTTTTTTCGGTGATATTCTATTTAGTAAATCAGGGAATTGTGATCATCAAATGGTAAATCAGCGCAGTAATGGAAGAAGAAAATAAAGATCATTCTGTACGTCAGTTTCTTGACCTGGTTAAAAAGTCGAGAAGGGGCAAGTTTAAGGTTTATATCGGCATGAGTGCCGGGGTGGGCAAGACTTACAGGATGTTGCAGGAAGCACATGCCTTGCTTAAAAATGGAATCGATATTCAGATTGGTTATATAGAAACACATAACCGGGAAGAAACGCATGCACTTTTATCGGGCATACCGCTTATTCCGCGACGCAAGCTGTTTTACAAGGGAAAGGAAATGGAGGAGATGGATGTCGCCTCTATTCTGAACAGGCACCCGGAAGTCGTGATTGTGGATGAGCTTGCACATTCGAATATCGAGGGGAGTAAAAACAGTAAACGCTGGCAGGATGTATTGGATATTCTTGATGCGGGAATCAGTGTGATTTCTGCAGTGAATATCCAGCATCTCGAAAGTATGAATGAGGAGATCGAGAAAATCACGGCTATTCCGATTACGGAACGCATACCGGATAAAGTACTGGAACTGGCGGATGAGATCGTAAATATCGATTTAACTGCTGATGAACTGATTGATCGGCTGCGGTCTGGTAAGATCTACGACCAAACCAAGATTGAACGGGCGCTTAATAACTTTTTTCAGCCTGAGCGCATTTTGCAGCTGCGGGAGCTTGCCTTGAAAGAGGTTGCGCACCATGTGGAAAGAAAAATCAGCATAGAGATACCGAAACAGATTAAACTGCGGCCGGAACGTTTCATGGCTTGTATTTCTACAAATAATGTAACGGCAAAGGTAGTGATCAGGAAGACAGCGCGATTAGCTTCTTATTACCGTTCTCCATGGATACTCTTATATGTTCAAAATACGAGTGAAAGTAGTGACAGGATTAAGCTAGATTTACAGCGTCATCTGATCAATAATTTTAAGCTGGCTACGGAGCTCGGTGCTGAAGTGATCAAGGTTAAAAGTGATGAGGTTACAAAAACGATTATGAATGTGGCAAAGGAGAAAGAGGTAACTACCATTTGTATTGGTAAACCTCACCTCAGTTTGTTTCAGGTGATTATGAGGACAGCCGTTTTTAATGAACTGCTGAAGAATATTTCGGAAACGGATACCGACCTGGTGATACTTTCTTAGCTATAAATGATTTAGACAATAGAATAAATGAAGATAAAAACTAAACTGCGCCTCGGATTCGGATTCCTTTTCGTGGTGGTCTTGTTTTTCGGTGCCATTTCGCTGTATTATATGAACAGGATTTCTGTCAGTGCAAAGGTGATTCTGAAAGACAATTATGAGACTTTGAGTTATACCAGGGCAATGCGCGCGATCCTGGATGAACAGGAGCTGCCTTTAAATACTGCAGCTATAAACAGTTTTAAGGATAACCTGGATAAAGAAAAACGGAACGTAACCGAAAAAGGGGAAGCCGAAGCGGTTCAGCAGATTGCTGATAGTTTTGCTGTTTTGAGCGCTGGCACTTCCCGGGAAGACCAGAAGCAGGCTGTCGCCCGGATCAGGGCGCAGTTAACGGATATCGACGGACTCAATATGGCGGCCATTGTGAGAAAAAACGAGAAAGCACAGGCCGCGGTAGAGAAGGCGAGTTTGTATTTAGTAACTGCTGCGTCTTTTTGTTTTCTGGTGCTGTTCTCGTTTATTGTTAATTTTCCGGGCTTTGTAGCCAATCCACTGCGGGAGTTCTCTGAGGCAATTCGGGAAATAGGGCGTAAAAATTATAAACAGCGACTGGTGTTTAATGGCACCGATGAATTTGCTGAACTGGCAAGCTCTTTTAATGAGATGGTCGCACAGCTGAACAAATGGGAAAATAGTAATCTGGCCAAGCTGCAATCAGAAAAGTTGAGGATTGAAGCCATCATTGAGCAGATGCAGGATGCAATTATCGGATTGAACGAAAAGCAGGAAATCCTGTTTATCAATAAAGTAGCGGCGTTGGTGCTTAACCTGAATGAAGGTCAGGTCATCGGACTGAATGTGAAAGACCTGATGAAGAAAAATGACCTGCTGAGCAGGATCATGACGAACGAACAGGGAAGTCAGCCGATCAAGATTTATGCTGATGATAAGGAATCTTATTTTCAACTGGAAAAACGGGAGATCATCGTTCCTGAGTATGAACAACAGGAAAGCGATGTGATCCGTCAGAGTAGCCGCACTGCAGGAATGGTGTTTATTTTAAAGAACATCACTCAGTTCAAGGAACTGGATGAAGCTAAAACCAATTTCATTGCTACAGTATCACATGAGCTGAAAACACCTATATCTTCTATTAAAATGAGCATCAAACTGCTGGATGATAAAAGGGTGGGTGAGATGAATACGGAGCAGAAACAATTGCTGGAGCATGTAAAAGATGATTGTAGCCGCTTATTGAAGATTACGAGTGAATTGCTGGACCTGGCACAGGTGGAAACGGGCAACCTGCAGCTTAATTTTGTGAAGGCTGACCCGTCAGAGATCGTTACTTATGCGTTGAATGCAGTGCGTTTTCAGGCAGAGCAGAAATCAATTCAGCTGGAGCTGGCGACTCAAGCCGGACTGCCTTTTGTGAGTGCGGATGTTGAAAAAACAGCCTGGGTGCTGATCAACTTTTTGTCCAACGCCCTGCGCTATAGCGGAGAGAAATCAAAGGTGGTGATTCAGCTGGAAGAAAAAGGGAAGAATATAGAGTTCTCTGTCAGAGATTTTGGAAAGGGGATAGATGAACAGTATCAGAAGAGACTGTTCGACCGGTATTTTCAGGTACCAACCGATGGAAATAATAAGTCGGGCTCCGGTTTGGGACTGGCCATTTCGAAGGATTTTATCGAGGCCGAAAATGGCCGGATCTGGGTAGAAAGTGAGATGGGTGAAGGGAGCAGATTTTGTTTCTCACTCCCCATTGTGGGTTAAATTTCGGTTATACCCGGTTAATCATTTTAAAAGCCAGGGCGGCAGCTAATTTAGCGGTGCGCTGTTCGCTGTCGTATGTCGGGTTATACTCAGCAATATCAGCACTGATGACTTTTCCGCTGGCTACTATGGTTTGCAGGCAAGTAAAGAAAAAAGGATCGGGAAAAATGCCGTTATAGGCTGCGGCACTTACACCGGGAGCCACGGAAGAAGAAAATACATCCATGCATATGGTGAGGTAAATGACGGATGATTCTTCAATAAAGTTCAGGATTTTTTCTGTTAATGCCGATTGTGCCGCTGGCAGAAATTCCTCGGCACTGATATAATTTACGTTGAGGGCTTCGGCGCTGTCAAACAGGTGTTTGGTATTGCTGTTCTGCTGAATGCCGATAGGCAGATAGCGGAATTCCTGGTTGGCGGTCGCACAATCGTTAGCGATCTGCAGAAAGCCTGTGCCGGAATTATACCCGTTTTCGTTACGCTCGCGTAAATCGAAATGTGCATCAAAATTGATGATTCCAATAGAATCGGGAAGGTTTCTGTTACTGGGATGATCCTGATCTGCCATGTGATCATCTTTAGCTGAGTTTTTCAGAAACGCATGAATACCTTTATAGTGACCATAAGCTACTTCATGGCCTCCTCCAATCACAAAGGGCTGATAACCGTTTTTTAAAGCTGTTTCAATGAGCATTGCCAGTTCATCCTGTGCCTGTTCCATCTCATTACCTGCGCAAATAATGTCTCCCAGATCTGTAAAGCGGGTATCCTGCTCAAAATGTACAGGCAGACTACCGCAGGTTTTTCGAAAATTTACAGGGCCTTCCTTTGCACCTGTACGGCCACCATTTCGTCTTACGCCCTCATCGCAGGAAAATCCGATTAAGGCTATTCCTTTCTGGTCGCCGCGGAGTTTAGTAAGTTCTTCTTGAGAAAGATCTATAGCAACAATGCGCTGATGCCATCGCTGTACCGCAGGATCTGTGCCGTCATTTCTGCCTGTCCAGACAGCCTGGTCAGTTTTCCTGTAAAAAGCCGGGTTTATTTTCATGTTATGGGAGGTATAAGGGTTCCACTTTTCCAGACCTTAGCTGGTTTGAGTTTGCCCTGATGATACAGGATTTCACGGTAATCACTGCAGGGGTAGGCTTGCATATCGGCCAGCATTCCGGCTTTAAGCTGACCACGATCACTAAGGCTTAAGGCATATGTGGCACGGTAAGTTAACCCTGCAAATACTTCTGCTGTTCCGAGTTTTTCCGCAGCACTCATTAGGGCAGCCTGTAGAAGCAAATCACCCATCGGTGCAGAACCCGGGTTCCAATCGCTCGCAATAGCCAGGCAAGCACCTGCATCGAGTAACTTTCTTGCCGGAGCATAAGGCATTCCCAATCCTAAAGATGCACCAGGTAATACCACCGCTATCGTGTCTGTATCCTTGATCAGTTCAATCTCACGATCTCCTGAAGCCTCGAGATGGTCTGCGGAAACTGCGCCCATAGCGATGGCTACACCTAAACCACCGGTGCTAAACTGATCGGCATGTACGGTAAGCTCAAAACCCATTGCTTTGGCGGCTGTTAAATATTTCAGCGCTGCTGCGGTGCCAAATGCGTTCTCTTCGATAAAGATATCTGCCCTGTTACTCAAACCTTCCTTTTTAACTATAGGAAGTAGTTCCTGCAGGATATAATTGAGGTACGCTTCTGTATCGCCATTAAAATCACGGGGCAGCAGATGTGCAGCCAGACAGGTCGAAATCAAATCTGCTTTTGTCAATCCATCAGCCTGTTTAATCGCACGCAATTGTTTCAGTTCTTCGGTTACACTGAGTCCGTAACCGCTTTTCACCTCTATTGTGGTAACTCCTTCAGATAGATGCCTTTCGGCACGTTTTACCAGAGAAGCGACCAATGCTGGTTCATCTGCTGCGCGGGTTTGCGTTACGGAATCCCAGATACCACCACCTGCTTTAGCGATTTCCATATAGGATTTTCCCTGGATTCTTAAATTATAATCCTTCGCCCTGCTGCCGGCGAAGCAGATATGGGTGTGGCAGTCGACAAATCCCGGAAGTAATACATAGTCTTCTTTAATTTCTTCTACTACTGCATCCGGATGTTGTGAACGCAAAGTTTCAAAATGACCCGTTGCGATGATTATTCCGTCCGCAGTCAATATACCACCATCGGTAATCACTTTTAACTGATCATCTTTAATTGCGCCTTTCAGTGGCATATCTGCCAGGCTGAGCAGCTGACTAAATGGTCCGGTTAGTTTCTTCATTTGATATGTTTAAAAGGTATTACCAGATTTTAAGATCGAATTTTTCTGCGCATTCCTGTGCTTTATCATATCCTGCATCGGCATGACGGAAAATCCCCATGGCCGGGTCATTGTACAAAACTCGGCTGATACATGTTGCGGCTCTTTCCGTACCGTCGGCCACCACAACCATTCCTGCATGCTGTGAATAACCCATTCCTACACCACCGCCGTGGTGAAAAGATACCCAGGTAGCACCTCCTGAAGTATTAGCCATCAGATTTAACAAAGGCCAGTCAGACACTGCATCAGAACCATCCAGCATAGACTCTGTTTCCCTGTTTGGCGAAGCAACAGAACCACAATCGAGGTGATCGCGACCAATCACGATAGGGCCTTTAACTTTTCCGCTGGCCACAAGTTCATTGAAGAGCAGTCCGGCTTTTTCACGCTCGCCCATCCCAAGCCAACAGATTCTTGCAGGTAAACCCTGGAAGCTAACTTTCTGCTGTGCCTTTTCCAGCCAGTTGATCAGGTGGGTGTTTTCCGGAAAAGCTTCCATCAGGGCACGGTCAGTTACATATATATCTTCAGGATCACCCGACAGGGCTACCCAACGGAAGGGGCCTTTGCCTTCACAGAATAAAGGACGGATATAGGCAGGGGTAAAGCCCGGGAAATTAAAAGCATTCTGCTCTCCGCCTTGTTTGGCAAATTCCCGGAGGTTATTGCCATAATCAAAGGTAACAGCGCCAGCTTCCTGCAATTGCAGCATAAATCCTACATGTCTGGCCATACTGAGTAATGAGGCTTTTTTATAGGCCTCAGGATCTTTTTTTCTCAATTCTGCCGCAGCAGCGAGAGATAATCCGTTCGGGATGTAGCCGTTCAGCGGATCGTGTGCAGAAGTCTGATCGGTCAGGATTTCGGGGATGAGCTTATCAGCGATTAACTTTTCCAGGAGATCGCCTGCATCGCTGACTAAACCGATGGAAATAGCGGTGCCGGCCGACTTCGCCTCATTTACCCACTGAATGGCCTCCTCGTAAGAGTGTGTCATCCGGTCTATATATTGCGTGTCTACACGTTTTTGTATTCTTGAAGCATCTACATCGGCACCTAAAAATATAGCACCAGCCATCGTCGCTGCCAAAGGCTGTGCACCGCCCATGCCACCTATACCGGCGCTCACAATCAGCTTTCCTGTCAGGTCATGAACAAAATGCTGGCGACCACATTCTACAAACGTTTCATAAGTGCCTTGTAAAATACCCTGTGTACCGATATAAATCCAGCTTCCTGCAGTCATCTGCCCGTACATCATCAGTCCCTTGCTTCTCAGTTCGTTGAAATGCTCCCAGTTTGCCCATGCAGGTACCAAATTACTGTTGGCAATCAATACGCGCGGTGCCTGAGGGTGACTCCTTGTAATGCCTACCGGCTTACCTGATTGCACCAGAAGCGAGTGATTTTCGTCGAGTTCAAGCAATATTTCAATGATTTTACGAAGTGATTCCGGATTGCGGGCAGCCTGGCCGATACCGCCATATACTACCAGTTCCTCAGGATTTTCCGCAACTTCCCCATCGAGATTGTTGAGCAGCATTCTTAATACAGCTTCTGTCTGCCAGCTTTTAGCATGGAGTGCATTTCCTGTTGGTGCTTTATAATGCGGATGGTTTGCGTAGGTCTTAATAAATTCTGAATTCGTCATCGCTTTTTAAGTTTATATGGTTCAGTTGAGCATTTTCATTTGCAGTTTTTAACAATATACCGCTGGTAAGTAATTGGTGCAGCTGATTGATATCATCTGCAAAAATCCGGTCGTCTTCAATCACAGGAACGTGTTTGCGGACCAGCTGATGACAGGCTTCTATGATGGGAGCCGACAATAATGGCCGGCGGAATTCCATCGCCTGTGAGGCATATAAAAGTTCAATCGCCTGGATATATTCGAGATTGTCTATCACCTGGTGTAATTTCCTGCCACTGATAGAACCCATTGATACATGGTCTTCCTGGCCAAGGGAGGTAGGAACACTATCGGCACTTGCAGGGAAACATAAGGTTTTATTTTCCGTCACCAATGCTGCGGTGGTATATTGGGGAATCATTAATCCGGAGTTTAGGCCTGCATCGGCAGTCAGTAATTTTGGTAAGCCATATTTCCCTTCGTTCATCAGGTAACAGCGTCTGTCGGCTATATTTCCTAACTCTGCGGCTGCAACAGTGACATAATCTAAAGCCATAGCAAGTGGCTGACCGTGGAAGTTACCTCCGCTGATAGAATCTTCTGCACTGAAAATGATAGGATTATCCGTTACAGAGTTCAGTTCAATCTCCGTAAGTTCTTTTAAATGCAGCCAAGCATTTCTTGAAGCACCATGTACCTGCGGCATACAGCGGATAGAATAGGGGTCCTGCACTCTGCTGCAGCCAATATGAGAACGACCTATTTCGGAGCCTTCCAGTAAAGCGGACAGGCGGGCGGCAACCAGTTTGGTGCCTTTATAAGGTCTTAGCTGGTGCAGACGTTCGTCGAATGGTCGCGTAGAGCCGGTAAGGCCTTCCAAAGACATGGCCCCGATTATATCGGCCGCGTCCAATGCATTGTTTAAACGTTCTACTGCCTTTACAGCAAAAGCAAGAATGAACTGCGTGCCATTGATCAATGCGAGTCCTTCTTTTGGTCCCAGGCTAACAGGAGCAAGGCCATATTCTTCCAGTACCTGACTGCTTTTGATGCGTTCCCCTTTATGGAATACTTCTCCCAGACCAATCAAAGGAAGAAACAAATGCGATAATGGTGCGAGGTCTCCGGATGCGCCTACAGAACCTTTTTCGGGTACCACAGGAATAATATCATGGTCGATATGCCAGATGATCCGGTCGAGCGTAACAGGGGAGATACCAGAATAACCCTGCGCCAAAGCCTGTACTTTGGTGATCATCATGATTTTTGCAATCTCCTGAGGAATAGGGTTTCCTACACCTACACTGTGACTTTTGAGGATGTTGATCTGCAAAAGTGAGGTGTCTTTTTCTGAAATATGGGTATCACATAAGGGTCCGAAGCCAGTGTTTACGCCATAAACCGGCTGTTGACTAAGTACTATTTTCTTCACTTCTTCCCAGGAAGATTGGATGTTTTCAGCGGCTTCCGGAGGAATCACGCCTTTAATTTTGCCGGCTGCAATAGCCAGGCATATTCCACTGGTCAGGTGGTCTGTACCATAAAAGAATGTATTAGACATTTGCTGGAGATTTTTCTGTTGAATGTATTTTATCTGTAATGCTTTTCACGATATCCACCGATTTAAAAGCTGTTTCGAGGTGTGTTAAGGTATCAAGGAGCGCCTGACTTTCCGCTCCGCCACCCACCACTTCTTCCATGGTAGCACGAATGGCATCCCAAACCGGAAGAATCTTTTTCAGGAGCTTTCTACCGGCCGGGCTGAGCTGCACTAATTGTTTACGCGCGTCTTCCGGACTGGTGGTAGTAATGACAAGACCCTTACTTTTGAGATTGGTGACAAGCTGGCTCGCAGCGGGATGGGTAACCTCTATCTTTTCACAAAGTTCCTGGATAGATAAGGAATTGTTCTCTGATAGTAAATAAAACACCGGGAACCAGGTGGTTTCGAAGACGATGCCTTCTGCACGGTATGACTTGTTGATTTCAGAAAGAAAAAGCTCACTCAGGCGCTTTAATCTGCTGCCTAAAACCAGGTATCCTAAAGACTGATAATAATTCATGGCTAAATATATAAGGAATTATATAAGTTCTTATATAATTCCTTATATATTTAGCAGAGCGCATTGAAAAATGCGACTTAAGATACTTTAAACCAGCCGGTAATGCTCATTCTGGGTTTGTTGGTCAGCAATACTTCATGTTCCAGTTCACTGCTTTTAAAGAAAACGCTCTTGCCATTTTCGGGAGAGATGTGTTGAGCAAGGCCATCCTGATGTATACATAATTCTCCACCATCGGCCTGTTGCCAGTCGCTGTTTAAATAAGTAATCATCGAGTACTTCCTGCTTTCATTATTTTTAAACTGATCGAGATGTTTTTTGTAAAAACTTCCTTCTTCATATAAGGCATAATGAAACTCATAACCTGTAATCCCTGTATAACAAGTGCTGTTCAGATAGCTTACAAAATCATCCATCAGATCGAAGAATTCATTTTCGTAAGGGTCGTTATGTGACCGGTCCAGCCAGTAGATTTTATCACTTCTGACGGATTTATTGTGTACCACCAGGGTATCGTTTCCAGTTCCTGCGTAAAGGAGTAATTTATCTGTATAAAGGGTATTCAAATTGTCTTTGAGATGAGCGGAGAGAAGCTCACTTAAAAAATTTTCTGCTATTCCTACTTTATTGTCTATAAAACTATCGATCAGCGTATTGAAGATCTTCTGCAATAAGGGTTGATTAGCAATAACCGGCAGGATTGCCGGTATTGGGATCAAGGTAGTTTATTAAATGGCAAATGCGGGAATTATCTGCTTGTATATCAAAAGAAAAAGAATTGTGCACGTTGTAAGTAGATAGCACAGTTGGAACTGATAGTGAGCAAGGTTTGTATTCACAAGATATAAATAAGTATTTAGCCAGCCCATGAGAGGTCATAAACAGGTCTGGCGACCTGCTTATGACCTGTTGTCGACCTGTTTAGGACCTGTTGTCGACCCGATAATACAAACTCAGGTGACTATCATCTCAAACTTGATATACTTTTAGTAAAGCTATAGATTTCATATTAGCTTTTTCTAAGACAGAGCTCATATATTATTTTCCCGGCTTTCAGCATCTGGAAAGTCATAATATGATTTACGTTGCTTTTTTAAGTAATCACAATCACCATACGCGGCAACGGCCATCACGCATTAGTTTTCTTTATAGGTCTAATTTGCACTCGTTATCAGAGCGTAATACAATGGCCTGCTGACCAAAGAAAAATTGATTTTCACTTAAACTCAAACCCATGTCACTATCTTCTAAAATCTCAAAAGGAACAGTTTTAATCCTTCTTGCGCAAATGTTCGCGATTGCAGCGATTGCCCAGGTAAAATATAGCGCTAAAGACAATCTGAAAATATTAGTGAGTGGCACATCTACTTTGCACGACTGGACAATGGCGACTGCTAAAGGAGATTGCAGTGCAACATTTACTGTTAACGGAGCTGGTCAGCTAACTGATTTAACGGCTATGCACCTGAGCATCCCGGTGGAAAGTCTGAAAAGTGAAAAAACTGCAATGGATAAAAATGCTTACAAAGCTCTAAAGGCAAGTAAGTTCAGTGCAATCACTTATACACTCAGTAGTGCAACAGTAACTGCTGATGGAAAAGTAAAATGTCAGGGTAGTTTATCTGTAGCCGGTACTGCAGTACCTACAGAATTACTGGCGACAGCAAAGGTGAATGCGGATAAAAGTATCAGCATCAGCGGCAGCAAAAAAATCAGTATGAAAGCTTACAAAGTGGATCCGCCAACTTTTATGATGGGCACTATCAAAACGGGTAATGATATCACTGTCAATTTTGATCTGGTATTAAGAAAATAAACAAAAATATTTAAACGTAATCAAACAATTCATATCATGAAATCTACAATTACCAAATACAGTATGCTGATGCTGATGGCCGGAGTACTGCCTGCAACAGTGATGGCACAACAACCTAAAGTCGCCAATATAAGAGCTTACGATAAAACAGGTATCAACGTATTCGAAGATCCGAAAGATACCATTACGACTTTCGACGGGATGAAAATAAAGTTCGGCGCTGGATTTACCCAGCAGTTTCAGGGACTTAAACATAAAAACCCTGATGCGCTGAATAATGATATCGGTTCTTTTAGTCCGGCAGTAGCAGGAAACAGGCTCAAGATCATTACCCCTGGTTTCCAGACTGCACAGGCAAATTTGTATATGGATGTACAGCTGGCAGATGGTATACGGTTAAATATTACCTCTTACCTGTCTTCAAAACACCACAATGAAACCTGGGTGAAAGGAGGATACATTCAGTTTGATAAACTTCCTTTTAAAGGACAGGTATGGGAAGACCTGATGAAAATTGCCACCATCAAAATCGGGCATTTTGAGATTGATTATGGTGATCAGCACTTCAGAAGAAGTGATGGCGGACAGGCGATATACAATCCTTTTATGGAAGGAAACATCGTTGATGAATATGCTACAGAGATCGGCGGACAAATTTTACTGAGAAAAAATGGCTTCTTCGGCTTGCTGGGCGTAACCAATGGTATGATCAAAGGAAATGTGGACTCTTTATCAGCCGCAGCGAATCCTGATGGTGATTACCATAAATCTCCATCTGTATATTTAAAAGGTGGATTCGATAAACAACTGTTGCCGGATGTACGATTGAGGGTAAGTGCTTCTTATTATGGAAACCAGAGCAGTGGTGATAATACCTTATTTGGTGGAGATCGTTCAGGTTCCAATTACCAGTTTGTAATGGAACAGAATTCTGCCAATCCCAAAAGCACTACTGGCGCTGGTACACCATTAGCCTTCTCTGGCCGCTTCAATCCGGGTTTCAGTAAAAAGATCAATGCAGTGATGCTGAACGGATTCCTGAAAGTGAAAGGATTCGAATTGTTCGGAACTTATGAGTTTGCTTCAGGAAGAACAGCCAGGGAAACTGATACACGTGATGTGAAACAGTTCGCTATCGATGGGGTATACCGATTCGGTAAAACAGAAGACTTTTTTATTGGGGCAAAATATAATACAGTGTCTGCACGCCTGGCAAATAATGCAACAGGTACCGGAGCAGGACCAGTGGTGTTTAGTGATGATGTAAAAGTAAACCGGGTAGCAGGTGCAGCCGGCTGGTTCATGACTAAAAATATCCTGCTGAAAGGGGAGTATGTTATTCAGAAATATAAAGATTTTCCGGTGGCTGACTTCCGCGCAGGTGGCGAATTTAAAGGTTATGTGATAGAGGCAGTAATAGGTTTTTAAGATTTGGTTTGTTTTGTGGTGGAGCCGGGATGTTAACCCATCCCGGCTTATTTATTTGTGCTTGAATCAAAAGAATATGAAGATACAACTGAAATCCGGCCCCCTGATTTATCTGATCGCGATATTGCTCTGTTTAGCTGCAAGCTCATTTGAAACGGCATTTACCCATAAATGGGTAGTATTAAAAGATTGCAGTGTAAAAGTAAACGGCACGACCAACGTAAATAAGTTTAGCTGCAGTATTCCTGAATACACGCAGCCAGACACGATCAGTTTACGGAGTGGGAATACTGCCGGATTATCAATGTCAGGTCAGCTTGCATTGCCGGTACTAAATTTTGATTGCAATAATCAGATGATGACCAATGATTTGCGTAAAACACTGAAAGCGAAAGAATTTCCTAAGCTGTACATCCGGTTTTTGTCTATGGAGAAATATCCGGACTTAAAGGCTGAAGCAGAATTAATCACCGGAATAGTGAATATAGAGCTGGCCGGGGTAGTAAAAAAAGTAAAAGTAAATTATAGAATTACCACAGATGCACAGCAGGTGATCCATCTGGTAGGAAAGCAGACAGTGAACTTTTCAGACTTCAACTTAAAACCGCCCAAAAGATTAGCTGGTATGGTGAGGGCAAATGATCTGCTGAATGTAGAGTTCCGGGTAAATTTCAGGATTGTTTCCTGAGGCTAAAATTCCAACTCAGACTGTGCTACCTTGTATAAACACTGGCAACTCACACAAAAATAGTCTAGTCTTTTTGTTTTGCCTGTCTCCATTTTTACCATTGGAATATGGCAACGCGGACATGTCTCTTTTGAATAGGCAAGCCATCTTTGTATTAAGGTTCGTTCTTTCTTCCACCTGTAAAAGTCGAAGCTGTAATTCCTTACTTCATCGATGATTTCTCTCAGTTTGGGTTTAGGAACTGCACCTATACGACTCAAAGGATGCACTTTTGAGCGAAACAAAGCTTCATTTTTAATAATATTGCCGGCGCCTGCAAAAACGGACTGATCTAATATTGCATCACAAATAAAAGTAGCAGGCTTTTTTATCAATTTCCGGAGTGCCGCTTCAGGATTCCAGGAAGGCGACATGATGTCGGCCGACCAATCATATATTTCTTCTAAATTCCGGGTAATGTAAACTAATGAAGCTGAATAAATATTAACTATCTGGCTGTCGAATGTAAGGCTGATGTCCTCCGATCCATTTGGTAACCCATTAATCGTATATGCGCCAGACATCATGAGATGTATCCTGATCGTGAATTGCTCAAAACACAGCAAAAGATGTTTCCCCCAGCTTTTTATCTCTATCAGCTTTGCATGCAGTAACTTTTGACTGGCTATTTCGGTGATGCCGGTTACTTTAGTAATTGCTTTTCCCTCAACGTGCAGCGCTTTGAGCCGCTCCTTAAAAATAGCGATTATAGGTCCTTCTGGCATAACAATGATACATTGTTGTTTCACATATCAAACCCTTATAGAGGTGATTTGTTTTTCACAGGCAATTAAAATATGTTTATCAAAAATTAGTTTCAGATTTGCTGGTGAGATAAGCTTTATCTCAAACAGTTCGATCTTGAAGCGGGGTACCAAGTACAAAGACCTTTTAAAGTGAAAAATGAATTGGGAACCTATCAGAAACCTGCACATACGTTCAGACTGGGGATAGGATACAGATTTAAATAGGTGAAAATACATTCAAGCGGTGATGATACCACTTGAATGTATTGATGGATGGAACTAATCCAGTAAGGTCCAGGTACGTTTTGTTTGCACCTGCTGCACCATCTGTTGTTCTGCAACAACGATATTTTCTTTACGCTGACCGATGTATTCGAGTAAGCTCAATTTATTCCACAACGCTACCATGACCTTAAGGAATTCCTCCACCATGGACATGGACGCAAAGATGTCCTGATGGTCATATACCAGTTCAATATTCCTGGCGAGCAGCTCTTCAAAGTTACCCGGTGTTACGTCTCTCCATTCGTAAAAATACTTCAGCATTTCTTCGCGTTCTTTTGGCTCAATCATCTTGATCCCGGTAAAAAACACATGCGCCAGATTTGAGCCTACGCCGGCAATGTATACCGGCGATTGCTGATAACCGAGGTTCCTGTAATTAAAAAAGATCTGTGCGATATAGTCCAGCATCTTTTCGGAAAGTAAACGGATATTTTTACCCAGTGGGGTGATTGCCTCTTTTCCTGAAGTTTTGTCGATAATTTTAAAAGCTGCCAGTTGAAGATCGTTAATCAGCTTGCTGTATAATTCATAATACCTGAGCAGGTTGGGGTGACTAATGATACTGCTGCTCGGCGGGATATAATTATTGTTAATCGAGATCCTGCCATTTTCCAGCACCAGCTGTCCGATGGTAAGGTGATAATTATCTATTGCCTTAGGTGCCATTTCTGAAGCGGGCAGAATTGAAATGCTGTACCCTTTTTTCACATCCGGATAGCGTGGTGGATTATCTTCCGGGTCAGGATTGCCTGTAGGAACTCTTTCAAAAGGGTTCACCAGTAGCAGGATATTATATAGTGTACTTTTAGAAGATTCTCCGTTTTCACCGCTGAAATACTGACTGTAAACCAGCTGGTCATCAACGTTTGAAGAATTTACAATGTCTATTCTGCAACCTTCTGCGGTGATCGCGTTACAATGCCTGACTTTAATTTCTATATGATTCGTAGCTTTCTCAATAATTTCTATATCATGAGAAGTACGCTGACCAGATAGAGGAGGTAATAATCCGTAATTGAAGTTATTGATAAATATAGAGCTGGCGTCTCTTACAAAATCCTGGTTAAACTGATCTGTGGCTACAAAATGATCGCTGGACAGCTTCATACCATCCACCCAGTTTACGGGTTTGTATTTTAATGGTGATATCATAATCGTTTAGGTATAATTTTATTTATATAAAAATAGATTCGTCACCTATTTTATCAGGCTTGTTTGCATTTTCAGACACTCTTTTCGCGTATATAGTATCTTTCTCCGTGATCTTGTTGTGAATAATATCCAGGTCGGGATCTATAAAAATGTTCTTTTTAAAGAATGATGTTTTAATGAAAAAGATCCACCGGTAAGAATCGTTGTCATCTGCTTTGAACTGGACAGGGTTCTTAGGGAATTTAAGATTATAATCTTCAATGAACTTATAAAACCAGTTGCCAAAAATCATATTTTCAGGTGCCTTTGCCTTTACTTTCAGTGGTTCTGCATCGTTTGTGTTTTTATAGAGCTCCAGTTCCAGTACCAGCATACGATCGAAATCCAGGTGGTCCATATCAATATTAATGGGTGTTGGCGGGTATGCCCAGATTTTGTAAATTTCTGTCGGAATACTGATCAGTGAAACATAAGCCCACCAGAATAATAAGGGAAGAATAAACGTAAAGATACTTGTAGCCGCCCATATCCCGAACCGGATATCGCTAAGCCAGTTGAAGGCGAGTTGAAACAGGTAAAAACTCAGCAAAAAACTAATTAAGATCCCAAATACAATGAAAAATTTCCTTTCAAGGATTTCTTTCGGATAATATTTTGAGAAAAGGTACACGAACAGGCAACCAAGGGCAACATAATAAATCTGGCAAATAATATAACCCCATGGCATAAAATCAAAGCTTAAAAATCCGAGTAAACCGGGAATGGAAAGCGTGATACTTAACACCAGAATGCTGACGATTAATCTTTTGTTGTTAAGAAACTGATTCTTCTTATTTACAATGGAGAGTAATGCAGCAGAGATGATGAAAATTAAAGGAAATAGAAGATAGCGGATAAAAAATGATTGAACGTCCATTAAATTATACTTGATGTTTTTTGTTTAAAGCCTTAACAAATATAATACCTTAAATTTTTTAGGATTAACTTGGTATAGTTATTAAGGTACTATGGTTTAATTATACGGTTAATTAATATATGAAGCAAAATCTACATTTAAAGAATGACCTGAACACAGACTTTAAAGCTGTGGCAAAAGCAGCGGAAATGATGGAGAACGGCGATTATCAGTCGGACCAGATTATGGTTCTTCCTGCCGGACCCCGCCAGATGGCTTATGCTAAAGATATCGGGAACCATTCTTTTTATTACTCTGACAGTAAACGTAAGGACTGTATCATCATCGAAACCAATCAGGAAGGCTTCTATGATATGTTGCCGGAAGGCCTGTTCCATGAGACACCCACTGGTAGTTCAGGTTTATCAGAGCAGGAAATGATTGAAGATGTGCAGTTAAGGCGCATTGAAGAAAAAGAAGCAAGAAAATTCTTTATGCCCTTTGAGGCTGAGGTTAATCATATGCGTACAGTGCTTCAGCTGTATGAGAACCGGCTGGATAAAAGAACTACCTATGATGACCTGACCATGATTTTTGGCGCAGAATGGAAAGAATTCGAATTATTTGATAAAGAACAAAGTATCATCTGGATGCATCTTTTGCCGGTAATTCATCAAAAACGTAACGATGTAAAATTTTTGGGACAATTACTTAGCCTGCTTTTTAAGGTGCGTGTAGATGTTGTGCTGAAATCACTGACTGCCAAGCCAAAGGCAATTGATGAGCATATGCAATTCAAACTGGGATTCGGCACATTGGGGATCAGTTCAATTATCGGGAGCAGTTTTGACTCGGATGAGGAAGAGATACATATCAACGTAGGGCCGGCAGATACGAACAAATTAGTCAATTTTATGCCTGGTACACCATATTCCAGGATTATTGATCTGGCGGTATCCTATCTTATTCCGGTAGAAACAGAGATCAGGGTCAACCTGGTCGCCAATGCGCGTGACCGTTCAGGCGCACTGGGACAGGACAATAGTCATTCTTTTTTAGGATATACGGTTTACCTCTAAGCGAGTATGAGCCTGTAATGAATATTCATGGTGCTGCGGTTCTCCAGTTTGGACTTGGTGAGGCTCAGCATAGATTTCCATTCTTCGCTGTTCAGCTCATTGTGTTGTGCAGGGGTAATCAGGATATCTGTCGTTTTTATAAATCCCTCCTTAGGGTTTTGTGCAGCCATTAAGCCCTTACGGATATTTACTGCCTTTATCTTGCTGCCCAGTTCATAGAAGCAGAAGTTCACAATATCAGCCTGTGTAACCAGTCTGTTTCCTGTAGTAAGGCCATATTTGTAAGCCTGGACCCTGTCGCCCGCATTTAGCCTGGATCGGCCGCCCTGAGAATTACTAAGCAAGAAGATACTTTCAGGAATCATCTTATTGCTTTCGAACGACTGTAAGTGACTTCCCGGTCTGATCTGGTTGCCCATCTCTGCATTCGTGGTCCAGTAATCTAAAAACATGATATCAGCATTGTTTAAAGGCTTTACAATGATATAATTGATCAGCTCTTTGATGGTGATCAGCTGGGCTTTCGTTTTCTGCTCAATAACAGAAATATTTTGTTCCAGTTCTTTCAGGGAGCTGTTCAGGAAATCAGATCCATAGGAAGAGAATGCGGCTTTTTCATCTCTCAGCAACTCAAAAAGATAGTCGACCACCTCTTTTGCATTACGGTTATCAAATCTTTCTGTTCCGCCGTAGCGGATAGAGAATGAGCCTGCATTCGCATCATCATCCTGACTGTGTGGTATTTCCGTATAGGCATTTCCTAACTTATCTGTCAACGAGTGTACGGCCAGAAACTGGTGATGATCCGGCAGTTTCACGGGAATAATATTCGTCATCATTTTCAAACGGTGTTTGAAATCATGAATCCTTTTGTTTACGACAGGGAATGCATTGATGGAGATATGTATCTCATCCAGCATGACCTCGTTGATAGCTGCGGGCAAAATAACTTTAAACCACAGTATTTCCTTCTTAAAGTTGGCCAGACTTCCCGGCTGAAAGACCTGATCAAATTCCGGTGGATATAACTGCGTTTGAGGAAGCAACAGATTATCTTCTTCAATAGTCAGGAACCGGTTGGAATAAAAGGCATTGATATCATCCGTAAGCAGGTTGAGGATGTCCTGTTTCTCGAAAGGAGATTGAAAGTTCTTTTCAGGCTCCAGATTAAATTTGTTTAATGTCGTATGAACGGGTTTATTGTTCAGGAACCATTTAGAAAGCGTCAACAGGTCATATACATTGTCTTCCACCACATAATTGCGCCAGTCGAAATAAAAGCTCAGTCCATTGATGGATTTCAAAGACTGAGGACTTTCTATGCCCAGGTAAACCGTATTGTTCTCCAGGGAGCTGCCGGGCAGGGAATGCAAGAGTAAAGATTTATTGTGCTGACCATCAACCTGAAAGATATTGCTGCCGGTTGCGATATAAGCTATTTCTGCATTGAAAACCCTGACGGGCTTTAAAGGGCTGAAAAATATATCTGTGGTGTTTTCTCCGTTTGCCTCGTTTTTGTCTTTTAATCGTTTTCTGTAGAAGAACTGAGTAGTTGTTTCAACCCTTTCCTCTCCTTCAAAAGGACGTGCGTGCAGGATGGCATGTGCAGGAAGAGCGGAGGTTAAAGTGTCGGATGCCAGGATACGCGATATACGGTCTAAAATTCTGTTCTCCAAATTTTTAACTTCATTAGAAACGTTGAAGAGTTCAGTACTCAGTGCCTCGATAATGAGTTTAACCAGGGGGTCGAAGTCGTTTGTATTCTTGATCCCCCAATAGTCCCGCGCATTCTTTAAAATTCTGTTTCTGATTTCGTCTTTTGATGAGTAGAATATGTTCTTCATATTTTTATATTAGTATGTCAGCTGAGGGTGAAGCCTGACCTTGGTTTGTTGATTTATTTTACGTTTTAGCCTTTATTAAATGATAATATTTATTTTCACAGAACATATAATGTTCCGCTTGTCAGGTCACTGTCTTTAATTTAGTTCATCGTTTCCTTAAAATAGAACAGTTTTGGTTTAACTGGAAAGTGGACTCAAAAAGAGACCTGTATTGAAAAAATATTTTTCCCCTGTTGCATTTATTTTTCCACGTATAGTGATGTCCACTTTTTTCTTAATTTCAGTGACATTTCTTACGGAAAAGGTTTGTTCTACTTCACTCATTTTTATCTCCACTTCCACCTGATAGATCCGAAGCTCGTAATCCGTTATAGATCTGAGCAATGATTGCCTGAATCTTTCTTCCCAAATGGTTTCGCTGACGATTAATTCAAAATCCAGGTCCCATATTTCGCATCCAAAGTTCCTGTTATGCCTGTGTTCACCAAATCTTGTGAAAATTATTAGCTGCAAATTTTGTGAAATAGACTTTCCAAGTTCTGCTTCGAACAGATCCTTGTTTTCCAGAATGTTTTTTAATCGAAATGGCTTGTTGTATAAGTAATCTGACATAATTTCACACGTAAATGGAACAGTAATTGGTAAATGGTTAATCAATATTACGTCCAAAACTTTGAAGGGCGGACATATTGATGCTTTGTTTTTTAAATTAATGTTTATTTAATTAAGATTTAACATATCTCATTCTAATCCGATATAATGAAACCTATAAACGCTCAGGAACTCAGCAGGTCATACCGGCTTTTTATTGCCAATTTTATTGTATTGATAGCCTTTTCGCTGTTGTGTGTCTATCTCTTTTTCGCCGCTTCCAAATATGAATATCAGATTTTAGAAAACGAAGTCAAACAAACAGATCAGCTGCTGTCCAGAAGGAAAGATATCAATACCAAATTTGATATGATCCTTTACAGGTTCAAACAACTTTCTAAATATACCTACTTCAATTCTGAAGAAATGAATAACCAGGCAATCCTCCTGGAAGATATTCAAAATACAAATTACAAAATTCAGGAGATTATCAAAAAGCAGGACTCGAAAGACGGCAGCTTCCTGCTATATAAAAAAATGACAGAGGATGTAGCCCAGATGGCAGGCATCCAGGATTCATTGTCGACTACAAGATTTCAAATTGAGAATGTAAAATCTCAGCTGGAATCCTGTATTAAATCCAACAAAGCAGTAGCAATCAAATTAAGGGGCGGAAAATTCGGACGATAGTTATGATCAAATTAAGTATAAAGGAACGGAGAGAGCAATTTTTATTTTTCATCGGGATATTCCTGTTTACCATCACGCTGTTGAGTTATGGACTGTTCCACGATTTTGGGGAGGGCCGACTGGTGTCCAAACAGGATCTGGCAGAGCAGCTTTCTAAAAATGCTGAATTTGAAAACGATGTGAAAGATCAGCGTGATATCGTAGACACTACCTATAAACAGATCATGAATTTCGATCCGGGTGTTCAGGCTGTTTTTCTGGAGAATGATATTAAAAATTCGTTGGCATCAATTAAATCGATTTATCAAAGAAAGGCATCCGATGCTCGTTATAAGTCGTTTTTGCAGGTCTCACAACTGTATAGCGATCTGTTTTACGACAGAAGGGAGCTAAAAGGAAATAATACGGATATAGAACAATTGAGTAAGTCTTTAGAAGATTGTAAGTTATCAAACAGACAGTTAAAACAAACAATAGGCACTCAAAACAGATAATATTTTAAAACCAATACAAGCATATGGCCGACACGACTACAAATGGAAAATCAGTAAGCAGTAATTCGCAGGGGTATATTTTCCTGTACATCTTTATTGCAATTTTATTACTTGCAGGGGTTATTTTTATTTTTAAAAGCTCATTGTTTGAAAAGAGGAGTGTAGACGCACGCATCCTGAAAGATGAAATGTTTTTAAATGAGGACCTCGTATTTACCGATAACACCAGAAATGCAAAAAAATGGCTGTGGGAATTTGGTAACGGAGCAAAGGCAACTACCCAAAATGGAAGTTATCATTACCTGAAATCAGGTTCTTATATCATCAGGTTAACGGTAGACGGAGAATTGAGAGAACAATTCCCTGTGACGGTGAGAGATACGGTGACCAATGCAGTAGATACCATGGTTACGATCAGCGGACCTACCTCTGGTATTGTAAACGAGCAGGTAAGGGTAGAAGCGGAAGGTAAGGCCAACTCTTTTGAGTGGTCGTTTGGTGAAACCAACAGGGTAGACGTAAAAGGCCGTACTGCGCTTTACACTTTTCATACAGCGGGAAAATATATGGTCAAGCTGACCACAGACCGTAGCCGCAGGCCAATTTACCATACCATCTTTATCACGGATCCGGATTCAGAGTTTGAAACAGACATCGTTGTTCCGGGTGAAGGTGAGCGTAAAGTGATTGATGATATCAGGGCACGTTTACAAGCCATTGCAAATGGTGCCGACTTTAATTCCAATTATTATTACCTGATCCGTAAATACATGTGTAACAATGAAAAGGTGACTGTAAACGTAGATCAGGATGGTGTGAAAAAAGCGAGCGACTTCTATTCGTATGCAATGGGACTCACCTTCGGGGGTGAAATCATGGTGGACGAAGCGCAACTGACCATCAGTCCTAATTCAACCTGTGCAACACTGGTAAACATCAAACAACATTCAGCCAAGACCGTAAAAAACTAACCATCTATGAAACGAATTATATCCCTATTGATCTTATTAGTCCAGGCTGCTTTCGTCATGGCACAGTCGCCATCAGCGTTTGGTAAAAAAGTAAAATATATGCCTGAGGCTTATGAGAAGCCATCAGCGACAACAGATCTGGAAGATGCAAACAGTAAAAGTCATTTGCCATGGATCGTGTTTTCTGACAGAGATGAAAACTACACCACTACTGCACCAGGTGGAAGTCTGATTATGAAAAAGCTGAACTTCATGGAGCCTTTTTATGTGTCCAAAGAAGAAAATGGCTATTTGAAGCTGATTAAGTATAAAGCCGGAATGGTGCGGGGCAGAAAGATCAACGATAAAAAAAGTGCGATCAGTTATGGCTGGATTCCGAAATCGAAGATGCTGCTGTGGCAAAGATCTTATTCTGATAAAAAATCAGGATATCCGCAGAAATCAATAGCAATCATTAATGGTAAAATGCCAATGACTGAATCTAAGTTTTATTATGATAATACGGATTCAGCCTATGTATACAGTTCACCTGAATTGAAAAAGAGAGTTGCTAAAGTCAGACTCCATGAAATCAACTATATCTACAAGAAATCAGAAGACGGTAAAAAATACCTGATTGGAAATGAAGATCAGCTGGTTACAGACAGTGCAGCTAAAAGCATTTATGGTTGGGTGGCTTCTGACGCGATCCATAACTGGGGAGAGCGCTTATATATCGCACCCGCAACAATGGAATCTTATGATCAGGGAGATTCTGTTTCTATGGCATTGACTAATGTTCATATCGATCCGCTGCTGGATGTGAATGATATCATTCTGCGAAGTGCGCCGATAGTTGGTAACGATGGTGCAGGAAACTATACCATAGGTGTAGCAAGTGATGTATATAACAAATCAAACAATAAACTCATCACGATCAGTGGTAATGCATTGCCATATCTGACTTATCTGAATGTAAGAAAAAACATCCACAAGATCAATGTGATATTTGTAGTAGATGGTGGTAGTCCGATGACGAAATATTTCTCAGGATTAACGAACACGATCCAGTCTTTTGAAAATATATTCAACGATTATGGTAAATCACACCGCATTAATTATGGTGCTGTGGTTTACAGGGGAGCGTCCGATTGTGTATCGTCCGGAGTATTAACTACACCGTCGGTATCACCGGATTACAGGAAGCTAATGAATTTTCTGGTAGGGGAAGCCAAAAAAACAGAAAGCTGTAACGGAAGGATTACTCAGCAACCGGTTTTTGATGGTATTAAAGCTGGATTGAATATGCTGAGGTCGCATAAAAACGAAACAAATCTGGTCGTGTTAATCGGGAGTACAGGAAACGAATCAAATTCTTCTTATCAGCTGAACCAGGTAGTGGATGAGTTTGCGGATGTAGATGCAAGATTACTGGCCATCCAGATGTATAGCGATTATGACCAGTCGTTCAACAACTTTGTCCTGCAATCGAAGAAATTAGTATCTGATGCAGCGGTTTATTCCGCACAAAGAAAGAAAAGATTTCTGGTAAACGGTGAGGGACTGGACAACAAACAGGCCTATAATACGAGTCAGCTGGATTCCATTTCTTACTACCTTGACTATCCAAAAAACAGTTTAATCCAGGGAGGAGTAGTATTCCCTACTAAAGGATCTGTAAATTCCAACCAGTCGATGAATATTGCGATGCGCAGGTTTATGAAGGAAACTGATATGGATATCAACAACCAGATCAGTTCATTAGATAGTGCATTCAGGTTAACAGGCGTAGAACGCAAAAACCTTTCTCCCCTGGTAGAGAGCCAGGTGACTGCACCGGTAGGGGAAGATGTAGCGGATAAGATGCCGCATAATGGTTTTAAATATTACATGACCTCATCTGTTCCCTCAGATGTGGTGGCCAAGAATAAAAACCTGTTGCAATATGCTATTGTGTTGAACACAATGGAATACAAACAGCTGAATGATATCTTCTCCCTGATGATAGGTCAGAACTTACAGCCGGATCAATCTTCATTCAGGAAAAAACTGGTGAAAAACTATATCAATATTCCAAAAAATCTATTGGACATGGATATATCGAAAGGCGATATCAAATCAATGACCCTTTCAAGTTATATCAGGTCGGTAACCGGATTGCCTGTTGAAAATGAAATGCTCACGAAATATAAAGTGAATGATCTGAAAAGCGACAGCAGAATGCCGCAGGCAGAATTTGAAGCTTATCTGAAATTCCTGATCAGCTCAAGTGAAAATATCAAAAGAGGCACTCAGGTGGGACAGCAATTTATATCGAACGGAAAGACCTATTATTTTGTAACAGAAAAGAATTTTACACCAAACCCTGAAAAGGAAAATCTCTAACCATATATGAGTCTTACAAATATCAGCGAATCAGTAAAATTAGCGATAAGGGTTGCACAATCTTTAGCTAAAGAATACCATAATCCAGAATTTACTGCTGCTCACCTCTTAAAGGGTCTGATGCATAAAGAAGTAGGCTTAAGAGGATTTTTATCTTCTATAGGGAAAGATGAGGAGTACATCAGCGAATGGGCTGAGGTAAGAATAGAAGAACTGGATAAAACGGCTGTGGCTGCAGATGAGGTGAAGGGCAGTCCGGAAATTGCCAGGGTTTTTGAAGAAGGAGATCTGGTAAGAATTAAACTCGGATTAGACCTGATTACGCCGGTATGCATACTTACTGCACTGTGTAAACCTACAGTAGGATTCAAACCTGATCAGCTGAAATCTTTTCCGATTAAAGAAAAGGAACTGTTAGACCTTTATCTGAAAGATGAGGAATTGCAGCAAGTGGTTGCACCTGCGGCAGGAGCAGAAAAAGGTGCTAAAAATACCGGAGCAGCTGGTGCCCTGCATAAATATTGTATCGACAGAATCGCTTTAGCCAGAGATGGTAAAACAGATCCGATCATCGGCCGTGATAAAGAGGCACGCATGATTATGGAGATACTATGTCGCCGTACCAAGCCAAACGTGATCATTACAGGTGACGCCGGTGTAGGTAAAACTGCATTGGTAGATGGCTTTGCACAGGATATCATTGCGGATAATGTACCTGAACTGCTTAAGGGGGTACAGCTTTTTGAGCTCGACCTGGGGTCGCTGATTGCAGGGGCATCTTATAAAGGGGAAATAGAAGATCGTTTAAAAAATATTTTAAAAGAGATCAAGCAATTTGATAAGGCTGTTTTGTTTATCGACGAGATTCATACCTTGCTGGATAACAAAGGACCTATCGGTGGTGGTGTAGGTAATTTGCTTAAACCCGAACTGGCCAGGGGAGAAATCACTGTGATCGGTGCCACAACTATAGATGAATACCGAAAGATCATAGAACCTGAACAAGCTTTCAGCAGAAGATTTGAAGTGTTACAGGTGAATGAACCCAATGAAGCTTCAGCGATAAAAATGCTGGAAAAGCTGACAGAAAAGTATGAAAGTCACCATCAGCTGAAGATCCATCCTGAAGCCGTTCCTGAATGTGTGCGTCTGGCAAAAAGGTATATGAAGGACCGCCGACTGCCGGATTCGGCATTCGATCTGCTGGACCGTTCTATGGCGGCGATGAAGATGATGAACGATACTTCAGAGAAAGTGCTGGACGAGCTGACTTATTCACTGACCGAACTGGAACAGTCTGATGCTGAAGAAGAAATCGACTTTGTGAATTATAAATGGCTGTACAGTTTGATGCAGGATAAGGTAAGTCCGGTTTTATTGGGTCAGTTAACTGATGAAACGCAGGTGGAATCATTTGAAACGGCTGATGAATACCATCAGTATTTATCAAAAAACCTGGATGCACTTAAAGTGCTGACTGCACAAAAATCGGATGAAGTAAGCAAACAGGATATCGCTTCGATTGTATCTTATAAAACAGGCATACCTCTGGGTAAAATACAGGCACAGGAGAAAGAGAAATTGCTGAATATGGAGCAGTTTCTGAAACGTCGTGTAGTTGGTCAGGATCAGGCCTTAAAAGCAGTATCTGATGCCATCCTGGAATCAAGAAGCGGATTGAATAAAAAAGGCCAGCCTATCGGTTCCTTCTTTTTACTGGGGCCTACAGGAACCGGAAAAACGGAACTGGCCAAATCAATTGCAGAGTTCTTGTTCAATGATGAAAAAGCAATGATCCGCTTTGACATGTCTGAGTTTAAAGAAGAGCATTCAGCTGCATTATTATATGGAGCGCCTCCGGGATACGTGGGTTATGAAGAAGGTGGATTGCTGGTGAATAAAATCAGGCAGCAGCCCTATTCTGTGTTACTTTTCGATGAGATAGAAAAAGCACACCCTTCCGTATTTGATACTTTTCTGCAGATCCTGGATGAAGGGCATATGCATGACAGGCTGGGAAAGGAGGGAGATTTCTCTAATTCACTGATCTTATTTACTTCCAATATCGGTAGTGAATGGATCGCGGAGCAGGTAGCTAAAGATGAGATACCTACCTCGCAGCAGCTCATGGAAATCATGGCGCGTCATTTCAGACCTGAATTTTTGGCCCGCCTATCGGAGATCGTTCCGTTTGCGCCTATCAGTGAGAAAAATGTAGTCAGAATTTTTGAGATACAACTGAAGAGCCTTATTGAAGCATTGTACAAACAAGGCATAACTTTTGAGATTGAAGAGGAAGCTACGAAGATGCTGGCGCTGAGTGGTTTTACACCTAAGTATGGGGCGAGACAGTTATCAGGAGTAATCCGTAATGAGCTCAGGAGACCGATCTCAAAATATATTATTTCGGGTGAATTAAAGAAAGGACATTCTATCGTCGTTACTAAACATGCGGAGGAAGAACGTCTGGAGTGGAAAATTGTAGAGCAACATCCTGTTATTGAAGTGGAATTAACAGAAAATAATATTAAATAGATCATAAACCTTTAAATATCAATACTATGTTTAATTATGAAATTGGTGGTAACGAAAGAAAAATTGATACCTCAGAAGCATTCGCAGATATTGCGCACAATAAAACACTTTTTATCCAGAAATTAACGGATAACGAGCCTATCAAGCCTGAAAAGGTAGAAGGTTTGAAAACAGTTCAGGAGGTATTTAACCATTACCAGCCGAAAGTTACTGTAGGATTTGAGAAGCAGGATGGATCACCAGTAGCTGAGACATTACACTTCAATAACCTGGGAGATTTCTCTGTGAAGAGTATCATTAATCAAAGTTCACATTTGAATAATATCAATATTGAAAAAGAGATGTCTCTCAATGTAATCAAACAATTGAAATCCAACAAAACCTTAAAGACAACATTGGATGATGCAGAAACTAAAAGTGCATTCATCAGTGCATTGAAGAACTTTGTTGCGGAATTAGAAGAAAATAAATAATTGAGGTATCTATCGGTTAAACGATTTAAAAACATATTATGTCAACTCCAGAAGAACAAAAAATAACACAGGATGCTGCTCACGAAGCTGCCTTCAAACCAGCAGAAAAGCAGGTTCAGGAAAAACTTTCCCTGCAGGAGAGTTTGGATAAACTGGCAAGGGTAGGTGGTTTCGACCTGTTGGAAGCAACGGTAGATGGACTGCAAAATCTGAATCCTGAAAGGAAAGCAAGAAAACAGATCTTCTTAACAGGTGATGAGAAGAAAAAAGAAAGAGAAGAACTGAAAAAGAAAATCCAGTTATGGATTGATGTATTGGAAGAATCGGATTCTGTAGCGGATATGACGACGAAAAGCACTGAAAAACTGCTTGCAGCAGAAGAAAATCTGAACAAAAATATTGCTGCCGCACTGGAAACAACGAGGGAGCTGGAGCAGGCTTACAGATCTGTTAACCTGTTTTATCAAAATACGGAATCAGATAAACTGAAAAATGTGGTGTTGCTGAATGCTTCGATGGATCAGATCAAAGATTTAGATAACCCGAGGTTTATTGATTATGTCGGTGATGAGCTGAAACAGAAGTATGACAGGCTTGATTTACGTGATAACTATTCACTGATGGTGATTCCGGGTTACATGGGCTCTAACAAAGTAGTAGAAAAGTGGGGTAAGATTGCTTACGAGAATAAAGCGATGCTGGTAACAGACTTCGCAGATTTAGACCAGCCTGATGATGTGATCGATCTGTTCACCGCAGCAAACCTGACTGGTGCAGATGCTTTCCGTTCGAATGTAATCATGACCTGTAACTGGTTAGTAGGCAGGGGTAAAGTTGCAGAGGTTGGTGAAGAGGATGACCTGACTATTCCGGGATCAGCAGCACTGGCGGGTAAAATGTATTATACCTTAATGTCACAGGTAACAGCTGGTAAAAAACATGGTGCCATCAATGATGTTGACGGGGTGAAGTTTGATCTGAAAAAGAGCGAGATTTCTCACCTGGAGCGTATTGGTTTAGTACCAATGGTAAATGAATATGGTAAAGTAATGGCCTTCTCTGCGAAAACATTGTTTAACGGAGATAACATTGGTCTGCAGACTTATTCAGTTGTTCGTGTATTCGACTATGTGACTAAAGTATTGTTCGACTTCCTGAACAGAAGAGCGTTTGAAAACTGGACTTCTAAAACTGAGCAGGACCTGCGTGGTCAGATTGTGAAGTTCCTGGATGGTATTCAGGGACCTGAGCGTTTGATCGAACGTTTCAAAATCATGCGTTTCGAACGTGACGAAACACAGAAAGATAAAATACATTTAGACATTCACATCACCCCATATTTCCCTGCAAAAAGTTTCGTAGTGAAACTTGATGGTCAGAAAGGTGAAGACGAAGAGACTACCTGGAGCTCAGAATACGCGCAGCAGTAGATATTATTTTTCTTCGCTCAACATATCCTGCACAGATTGTATAAATCTGTGCAGGATTTTTTTTTTAGGCTGATCAGATTTCGGTGCTTAACAATTTCTTTATAATTTAGCGTCGGAATCTTAATGTGGGTTTATAAATAAATGAAACAAGTACTGATCATCAACGGTGACCCTGATAAAACTACTGCCACAAGCTATCTCATCAATGCTTATATTAAAGGTGCCCAGGGTGCTGGTGCCCATGTAAAGGAAGTAGCCATTATAGATCTGATCTTTAATTCGAATAAACAGTTCAATAACAGGGTGACGGAACTGGAGCCTGATTTAAAAAAGGCGTTGGATATGATCATGTGGGCGAATCATGTTGTTTTATTTTGTCCGGTATATTTATCCTCAATTCCTACACGGATTACTGGCTTTTTTGACAGGCTCTTTATGCCTGATCAGGTATTTTCTGCAAAACAGCACAATATCAGTAACAATTTTAGTGGTAAATCTGCCCGTATTGTATCTATCCTGGACGAAGAAACTTTTGAGTATTGGAAACAAGACAAAAAGATTACGTATCTGTCTATAAAAAGAAACGTATTTGAAAACTGCCGCTTCAATCCTGTGCATACCAATACCATCGGGCAGCTGTACTCTCTTGAGAATGAGTATAGTAAAAAGTGGCTGCGTAAATTAGAGGCCTTCGGAGAGAAAATAATCTAACCAGGGCGCTTTAAGAGCGATGTTAATAAAATTTCTAATTTATCTTCTTAGATATCAATGTCTTTGGCAAACTTTTTGTTTATGTCTTGATAGTTTATAAAATTATTCAACCCAAAAACAAAAAGTTATGGCTTTCAAAGCAAGATTAGACTTTTCGGGCAAGGAGTACGATGTACTTCATTGTTCCTATTCCCTAAACCGTGATGTAGATGCAAAAGGAAGACCTTCTTCCGGAGTTTATGGTGGTACGATTGATATTGAAATCGAATCAACAGAAGACACTTCAGTGATCGAGGCCATGGTAAACAACCAGTACAAACCTTTAACAGGTACTTTGCTGATCAAGAAATCAGAAGAGGATGCTAAAATGAAGGAAGTTCATTTTGAAGACGGATACATTGTTAAGTATTCGGAAGGGATCAATATCACCGGCGATAACCCGATGACGTTGAAGTTCCAGATTTCAGCCCGTAAATTGAAGCTTGGTAATGCTGAGCACACTAACGACTGGCCGAAAGCATAGTTTAACCCGCTTAAACTATCTTTTATTAAACAAATCTTTAAAATTTAAAAAAACTTTATCATGGCATTTAAAACCAGATTAAACCTTGGATCCAAGGAATTCGACGTGCTGCAGTGCAGCTTTTCATTAAACAGAGATGTAGACGCTAAAGGCCGTCCGTCTTCAGGTGTGTACGGTGGTACTATACATCTTGAGGTAGAATCTACTGAAGATACTTCAGTGATCGAATCAATGGTGAACAATCAGTACAAGCCACTTTCAGGCACAATTGTATTCAAAAAAGGAGAAGAAGATGCGAAGATGAAAGAATTGTCTTTCGAAGACGGTTATATCATCCAGTACAATGAAGGCATTGCAGTAAACGACAATACCCCAATGACTTTAAGCTTTGTAATTTCAGCCCGTAAACTGAAGGTTGGAAATGCAGAACATACCAACGACTGGCCAAAAGCTTAATCGTTATAGAACATCTACCTTGATGCCACCTGATAACTCATCAGGTGGCATTTTTTATTGTACATTATTTGTACATTATGTAGCGCATATCAACAGTTTTCAACTTTATCTTCTGCTGAACCTTCCCTGAATTGCTTTGCTAAACAGATTGAGCAATTGGCAGGGTTGTTGTTTAACCATATATAGTTAATAAAATATCTCACCCAAAAACTAAAGTTATGGCTTTCAAAGCAAGATTAGACTTTTCGGGCAAGGAGTACGATGTGCTTCATTGTTCTTATTCCCTAAACCGTGATGTAGATGCGAAAGGAAGACCTTCTTCCGGAGTATATGGTGGTACGATTGATATTGAAATCGAATCCACAGAAGATACTTCTATCATCGAAGCTATGGTAAACAACCAGTACAAACCTTTAGCCGGTACTTTGCTGATTAAAAAATCAGATGAAGATGCTAAAATGAAAGAAGTTCATTTTGAAGATGGCTACATTGTTAAGTATGCTGAAGGAATAAATATCAACGGCGATAACCCAATGACATTAAAATTCCAGATTTCTGCCCGTAAATTGAAACTTGGTAATGCCGAGCATACCAACGACTGGCCGAAAGCATAGTTTTTCGCGTATATAGTTTATGCGTTAGGCTTGAAAAACTAACAAACATTTTTAAAACATTAAAAGAAATATTATGGCTTTCAAAACCAGATTGAATCTTGGATCTAAAGAATTCGACGTGCTGCAGTGCAGCTTTTCATTAAACAGAGATGTAGACGCTAAAGGTCGTCCTTCTTCCGGTGTGTATGGTGGTACAATTCATATCGAAATTGAATCAACCGAAGATACTTCAGTAATTGAATCAATGGTCAATAATCAATATAAACCATTATCAGGAACCATCGTTTTCAAAAAAGGCGAAGAAGATGCAAAAATGAAGGAGCTGTCTTTTGAAGATGGTTATATCATTCAATACAATGAAGGATTGGCAGTGAACGACAATACACCAATGACATTAAGTTTTGTATTATCGGCCCGTAAATTAAAACTGGGTAATGCTGAACATACGAACGACTGGCCGAAGGCATAAGCAATCGTTTTTATTATACCTAAGGGGACTGAAATTTTTCAGTTCCCTTTTTTTGTTTCTGGTCAGCCCCTGCAATATTCACCAGTAGCATAAAATAGCCGAAAATTAAAACATGCGCCTCTCTAAGCTGTTGACTAGTGATACGGGGTTATTTAAAAACAATATATAAATATGAAACCATCGTGAGCTTACAGCTTATCAATAATAGCGAATAGGCTCACGATAGCTTCAAAACCTTTAAAAAACAATATATAACTATGAAACCATCGTGAGCTTACAGCTTATCAATAATAGCGAACAGGCTCACGATAGCTTCAAAACCTTTAAAAAACAATATATAAATATGAAAAAGCACAATATTTTCTTAATGATGGTTTTAGTATTTGGCATGCAGGCATGCCAGAATCAGGATCGTAAACGTGATGATGCCAGTACAACAGCTGCCGATTCAACTTTAGACACTACGCAGCGGGCACAGATGTCTACTGCAGATGTAGATATGGATGGCGATGCGAAGGCCTTTATCTTACCCGCGATTGCAGGAGGAATGCTGGAAATAGAAGCCGGAAACCTGATGGTTCAAAAATCAGCTAATGCGGAAGTGAAAGCTTTTGCTGCGATGATGGTAAAAGATCACACCAAAGCTAACCAGGATCTGGAAAAGATTGCTAAAGGCAAAGGTCTGGCTGTACCCACTACTTTGCCTGAAGAACAGTTTAAAAATTTGAACACACTTAGAGAGTTATCAGGCAGAGATCTGGATGTTCGTTATATGACGATGATGATTAGCGCGCACGATCAAACACAAACACTTTTTACTAAAGCCTCGATGAATGAAAATGGTGATTTGAAACAGTATGCATTAAATACCCTGCCGGTGATACAGACACATTATAAGCAGGCTGTTAAATTAGGACAGAAGCTGAATATCAGCAATGTGAATAACGGTGATAATTTATCCAATGTAGATCCGGATGAAAAGAGTTTGAAACACTAATCATTTTGTATATTGTAATCAATAATAACATTTAATGTAAAATTGATCACATGTCACAAGAACTGGAAGTTTGGCAAAGAGGTCCCTTACCTCACATCACACCTCTGTTACAACCTGTTGCACATGCATTATTGCAGGCAAGAGAAGAAGTAGAGTTGTATATGCACGGTTTTCCGGCTGATTTGTTATGGCTGCGTCCTGCAGGAATGGCATCAGCCGGATTTCATCTGCAGCACCTGAGCGGGGTACTGGATAGGGTATTTACTTATGCAAGGGCAGAGGGCTTAACTCCGGAACAATTCGCACAATTAGCAGAAGAGGGAAAAGATGCCACTCCCGGTTACAGCGTAAACGATCTGCTGGAACGTTTTTCACTCCAGGTTGATCATGCCTTAAAACAATTGAAATATACAGATCCCGATAGTCTGGCAGAATACCGCGGCGTAGGCAGGGCAGGTTTACCTTCCACCGTTGTCGGTCTTTTGGTGCATGGTGCTGAACATACCATGCGGCATGTAGGGCAATTGATGGTTACCGTTGCCATTCTCAAAAACGGAGGCATTTGAGCTTTATTTCATCTCTCTAAATAGAGACAAATTGTAGAAATATTGATACGAAATGGTGCCGGAACTCAGTTTGTAAATTACAATATTTGACTATTGCTTGAAGATATTTACAAAAATCGTTTTAGCAGTAAACCAAATATTTATCCTATGAAAAAACTTGCCAACCGCTACAGGGAGCATGAACGCTGCGAATTGCAGATTGAAGCTTTATATGTAAATAACAACCGTTATTTATGGTTATCTCTATCCCCTGATCATGATGAATATATATAATTAAATGTATCAGGCTTGATGCTTAATTCAATTTATATTTTTATCAACAGGTTCCTTTATTACGTATTTGCTTTTATCCCCAAACAGTAATTTATAGCTCAATTTTACGCTCAGATCCCCGGTAATCTTTAAATAACAAATAGAAGAACAATATCCAGGCAGGTACGATGACGCATCAGATTTCCCGGACATGCCAGCCTGTCCAATTTTTATTGCCAATTATAAACTAATTAATACATATGAATGGAAATTTTTACTCTCTAATAAACATTTAAAACTCAATTCTTAAGATTTCATCAGAATCATTTCTGTAGACATTTTGCTTGGTCAGCTATTACCTGAAACAGGAATATAAGACCATTATGGAATTGTTTTGCCTGTTTTTTCGGTGTAGAACTCTCCAGCTTATAACTGAAGAATATGCGTATTTTATTACTAACAGGTTTCTTTTTATCGGCACTAAGCGGCAAAAGCTTTGCGAACGAGAGGGTATTTGCAGCTGGTTCTGCCTCGAGGCTGACTGTATTTATTCAGCAGGATAGCATTAAAAAAGACACCCTAAAGGCCGTTGTTACTGCCCGGAATAAGAAAGATAAATTATTCAGAAGGCTGCGTCCCTCTTCTGTTGTGAAAAAACCAGAGGAACTGGCCTTATTTCCGGCAGCGACTTTACAACAGACTTTAAAAGGGCAGGCCCCGGGTTTATATGTACAGGAATCCAGCGGTGAGCCGGGAACAGTTCAGCCAATGTTTATCAGAGGATTGGCCACACCGATCCTCTCCAAAAGAGATTTGTACCAAAACCAGCCACTAGTAGTACTGGACGGTATTCTACTGATTACAGACGAACATCCGTTTGCTTTCGATCTGCAGCAGTATGATTATAACCGGATTGGTACGGCAACAAACCTGCTGGCGGGGATCGACATCAACAATATTGAACACATAGAAGTACTCAAAGACCTGGCAGGTACAGCTGCTTATGGTCCGAGAGGCGCCAATGGCGTAATTGTTTTAACTTCTAAACAGGCGGGAAAAAAAAGAAAGATAAGTTTTAATTCCTATTTAGGGATTGCGCAAAAGCCATCAATTACCACCATAAATGGCGAATATGAAAATAATTTCCGTAAGCAGTTTTACGACAGGTATACGCCTAACGGAAGTTATAGCGGGGATGACGTGTATCCGCTGTATTTAAGTGACTCACTGAATACAGCTTATTATGGCGCGTCTGACTGGACGGATAGTTATTACCGTAATGCAATGGTATATGGTATTCAGGCAGATATTTCTGGTGGATCTGACCGTGCCAGTTTCCGTTTTTCTGCAGGTAATGTAAAAAGTAACGGCGTTGCAGACGGTACGGGACTGGATAAATACAATGCTTTCTTCAATGTGAATATCAAGCCTTTAACGTGGTTGCATTTCTCTGCTATGGTGAATGGAACGCGGTTGAACCGTGTGCGTAACAAGAACATGCGCGACCGTTTTGCACAGATGGCCTATATTCCTGATCTGGGATCTCCGCTGGCACCAAATAATGAGTCATACCGGCTCTATCTGGACCAGTTTAAGAATGGTTTTGATGATAATTTCAATAACCTCGTACAAGGGAGTGGTCAGCTGACGCTGGATCTTGGAGAATTTAAAGCGACTACGAGATTCTCTATGGATTATAATGAGGGCTTCAGGGACTTGTTTTATCCGCGTACTTTGATGGAAGGAAACAGTTATGCTTCCAACTATTATGGTTTCAATCAGCGGATGATCCTGGATAATTTCCTCTCCTATCAGCATACATTTAAAGAAAAACATCTGATCAGTATAGAGGCTGGTCAATCCATCCAGAAAGATACTTATAAATACAATTACGCCTATGCTTATAAAGGTGTGAATGATTTTATTAAACTGAATCTACTCGAATCGGATCCAAATAACGCTAATTACCTGAATCCTATCGCATTTCCTAAACCGCTGGTTTATAAATTCCTGGACCGCACACGGCAAAATCTGGTTTCTTATTATGCAAAAGGAGGATATAATTTCAATGACAAATATACTGCATCGCTGATCATCCGCGCTGATGCCTCTTCCAATGCACAACCCACCAGCAGATGGCTGATAACGCCGGTTTTATCTGCCGCATGGAATATTAAAAATGATTTGCTGGCTGAAAATAAGTTGTTTTCCGAACTGAGCCTGAGAGTAAGTGCAGGCAGATCAGGTAAGCTGAACTCTTTTGACAATTATGCACAGGGACCTCAATATACTGCCGATGCCGGTTTTACGGGCAACCTGACAGCACCGGGATACAATGCCTTTGCAGTACTTACGCGTCCCTATACTTTTGGCTGGGTAGGTTATGGAATACCATGGGCCTATACGGATCAGCTGAACGCGGGCGTAGACTTCAGCTTTTTGAAAAGCCGGATCAGAGGAAGTATAGACTGGTACACCAAAAATGATAAGAACCAGTTATTGGGTATTCCTGCGTACGCAGAATATGGCTATAGTCAGGCATATGAGCCCGGAATGAACGTAAACAACAGGGGAGTGGATTTCCTGGTGAGTGCGGACATTATTCAGGGTAACAAAAAGGCATTTAGCTGGACCAGTGCACTGAATTTTAACCTGAACAAAAACAAGCTGGTGGCCTTGCCGGGGCAGCGTGCCGAGATCATGATCGGCAACCGCCTGCTGAAAGTAGGAGAGCCAGTTGATCAGTACTGGTTACTTACAAATGATGGTATTTATACAGCTGATAAAGATGTGCCGGTAATGGATGGTAAAACAATGACCTATAATGGTATCACTCTGCATGGTGGCGATCCCAGATGGAAGGACCTGAATAATGATAACCGGATTGACAATAAAGATAAGACCTTAATGGGCCATAGCCTGCCTGAAGTTGCAGGGAGTTTCCAGAATAAGTTTACTTATAAAAAATGGGACCTGGGTGTAGAGATGTACTTCAACTTAGGTCGCCAGATCATTAACCAGGACATGGCAAACCGGTTCAATTTCATTAACAGGGAAGGAACGATCGCAATGACTTCTGTGAAAGAGATCACTTATTGGGAGAAGAGAGGGGATTACAGTAAGTACCCGCTTTACAATCCCTGGAGTACAGTGATTCCTTATCGCTCGGATCAGGATCTTTTCCTGGAAAATGCCTCATTCGTTAAGTTGAGAACCATATCAGTGGGCTACGACCTCAGTGACTTCATGAAAAAGAAAGGAATGGAAAAGCTGTACATCTATGGAACAGTAAATAACCTGCTGACAGTTACTCCTTACACTGGTCGTGATCCTGAACTGGCGGATTATATGGGTTCGGATAATGGTTACGGTATGCCCATTCCAAAAATATATACCATCGGTGTCCGCATGGGCCTTTAGTGATTTAGAAGATTAAGCTATGAAGATAATGACAGGAAATAGAATTGCATACATTTTAATGCTCATGACCTTATTAACCACCGGATGTAAAAAAATCCTTGATATTGACTCGACCAGAACAGTGGGAGAGAAAAATATGTGGAATAAGCTGGAGGATACGCGCGCGGCACTGGTCGGGACATATGCTTTGACCAGGGCGGCGCTGGTAGACAACAACGCCCACTGGATTTATGGCGATGTACGTTCAGGAGAATTTGCCAGTCCGACCCGCCAGGACCTGAAAGCTGTGATTAACAATGACCTGAGTGCTTCCTATCCGGTGATGGATGCGCTGTCTAACTGGAGACGCTGGTATGCTGTTGTCAATGCGGCCAATATTTTTCTGGAGCGTGCAGGGGAGGTCAGAGTGGCAGATCCAAGATATACAGAAAATAACATGACTGTAGATATGGCTCAAATGCGTTTTCTCCGTGCCTTTGCTTATTTCTATATGGCCCGGATCTGGGGAGATGTGCCTTTGATCATCACCTCACATGATGGCACATTTGAAAATAAACCTAAAGACAGCAAAGACAGGGTACTGGCCTGGGCAGAGCAGGAAATGCTGAAAGCTGCGGCAGACCTGCCTTATAAATACAGCGCTAATGATATCCAGCAGCCGGGTAACTATTATAATGAGGATGAAAACCGTTGGAATGGCGTGCTGGTACGTAAACTCACTGCATATGCTGTTCTGGCTCACGTTGCGGCATGGCAGGGAAACTATCCTGATGTAGCGAGTTACACCAAGTTTGTAATGGATAATTACAATAAAGGAGCAAACAGCTATATCAGCACCGAGACCCTATGTGCACCGAATGGCTTTTTCTATGAGAAAAAATACAACCATCTTTTTGGTTTCAACTTCGACTATGGTCACCAGGATGGCACCTTTACCGGACACCTGGAAGAACTGACCCTGGCAGAACCTGTAGTGAGCAAAAGTTTGCCAGATATCTACATGACTAAAGATTCTATCTTATCCATCTTTAATGAAGATAAAGATGAACGTTTCTATTTAGATACACTCGGCCGACCCGGACCAGAAAGGTACTTTGCCAATTTCAACGGCAAGTATCCCATATTCAGCAAGGTGAAAGTAATTATGGCCGCAACAACTGATCCCAGCTTCCGTATGTTTTCAAGTGCCGTTGTGTTCACGCGTCTGGAAGACATTACCCTGCTCCGTGCTGAGGCACTGGCCGTGCTGGGAGAACGGGAAGGGGCAATCGTCAGCCTCAATACGATCCGGGAACTCCGGAAACTTAAGGCCTATGATGAGCTGGTGAATGGCGACCTGATTAATGCCATTTTTCATGAACGTCAACGCGAATTAATGGGAGAAGGTCACCGCTGGTATGACCTGATCCGCTATAATCGCCTGAGGCCAAATAACCAGAAGTTCAAAGAGCTGATCAGCAGAAACGGTATTTACTGGCCAATTTCTCCAACCATACTGAGTCAGAATCCGCTCCTTCAACAAAATCCTTACTGGAACTAAAAGACATTAGTTATGAAAAATTTCAAGCTGTATTTTATATTATCCGTCCTTTTTATTTTCAGTTTATCCTGCACAAAGGATGGGGGCTACCATGACCCGCAGCAGGAGGACAAAGAATTTAAAGGAACCACTTATGAGTATCTGAAAAGCAAACCCGGAATTTATGATTCCCTGCTGGTGGCAATTGACAGGATAGGCGCAAGAAAGTTATTGACTGACAGCAGTGTAACGCTCTTTGCAGTGACAAATTCGGGCTTTCAGATTGCGCTGACCAACCTGAATAATTTATACGCTTTATCAGAGAAACCGGCACAGTCGCTCGCCACCGTAAAATATGCACAGCTGGATACAATGATCAGCCAGTATGTGATCAAAGGCAAATATACGGCAGACAGCCTTCGTCAGCAGGATGGACTATTGCTGGGCACTGCCCGCTATGGCTATCCTATGCATGCCAGGATTTTAAAGGCTGCCTCTTCAGGATATATCAAAGGAGGTCCGGAATATATCACCCTTAGCGATACAAGGAGAAGCCAGTTTAACCGCGACTGGGTTTCTTCTAATACAGGATCAATCAATATCAGAACGAGTAACGGGGTAGTGCATGTGATGGCGTCGGACCATGTATTTGGCTTCGATAATTTCATCACCCGTTTAACCTTTAATCCTCCTCCGCCAAACTTATTCAGTACGATAGGTGGCAGGCAGACGGTATCCAGGGAAAGTGGAGGCGGTGCTAATGGGGTAGAAGGATCTAATAATGTGATTGATGGTGATTCCAAAACGAAATTCCTGGTCGGCTGGAACCCGCCTAATGTGGAGCTGACTTTCGAACTCGCATCTCCTGCAATAGCTGGTGCCTATACGATCACCTCTGCCAATGATGAGTCGCCACGGGATCCGTCCGACTGGAATCTGCAGGGATCGGTGGACGGAGAAATCTGGGTATATCTTGATAGTAAGTCCAACCAGGTATTTGAAGAGCGTCAGCAGCAAAAAGTTTTCAGGTTTACTAACCGCACTGCCTATAAATTTTATAAGCTTCAGTTTACCCGAAACAATGGAAGTGATGTGATGCAGTTTGCCGACTGGACAGTCAATTTAGCCAAATAGAAATAGTTTAAAAAAAGAATATGAATCCTAACGCGATATTTAAAAGGAAAGTGAAGCTCCCTGTTCAATGCATGATTCTTGCTTTGCTGGTCTTTCCTGCCTGTAAAAAACTGTATAATCTGCCGGATGCCAGGGAGTACCTGAGCAAGAATATCAATTACGATAATAAAATCATTGAGCCGGTACTTGGACGATATAATATCCATGGCGGGTTTAAGGCTGATAATTCCAGCTTTCCCCTCACTTTCGAAATTCTCAATGCGAGATATGGTGATGGGAGACCGGTTACTGACCTTTTTCAGAAAAAGCAGACCTATGTATGGACTGGTAAGTATGATGGGCTGGAAAAAAGCCTGGAGGAGATAGAAGCCAAAAGAAAACTGGAAGAGCATCCGCTTTTTGAAGTGCGTTCTTCCGGCGAATTTGTCTTGTGGGCCAGTTCAAGTAATGACCTGATTCAACCCCGGCCTGAAGACAGTACTAACCTTGCGCAGGATACCAGATTCTTTGATTTAAAAGTCTCCAATTCCGGGGGAACCATAGTGCTGAAAGATTTTCAGCTCCGCCCCTGGAGGGAAAGAAGTTATTCGCCGGACAATGATATTAATCCCTATACGGGCAAAGTAAGGAGAGATCCGCTGGCTCCTGCTGATCCTACCAAAAGAGACTATATCCGTCCGCGACTGGAGAATGTGATTGGAGAAAGGACGCTGAAAAACCTGATCAGTAACGATAATCTTAAAGATGTCGTGGTGTATATCCGTCGCTTTGAAGGGGGAAACGGACATAGCCTGCGCTTTAAGTTTTTAAATACCGATAGCGTAGCAATGAATCCGGCAGTTTTTAACGAAACAAAATGGGATCAGTTAGTTCACGGTTTTAACCGCAAAACGACCAGTGAATACGTACAATACGATGTGGCCTATCCTATTCCGCTGACGAGTATACAAACTCAGTTTACCAATGGTGGTAATGCAAGGGCAGAATTCAGATACTCACGCAGAGGATTTGGAGGGACACTGACTACCGGCATGATCGGTCTTGATTTCAAAATCTTTTCAGCAGGGGACTGGGAGATTGTATTCCATTTTAAAAACGACAATCCAAAGTTTGAAGATGAATAACCGCTACAAAAATATATCGATAAGGCAGCTCATGATCATGATCTTCATGTTATGTATCATGCAGGTTATCACCGCCACTGCGCAGCAAAAAATCCGTATCAATGGTAAGGTCACTGATCAGACAGGGCAGGGAATTCCGGGCGCAACGATCTTTTCCGGTTCACCGTTAAAGAGTTTAACGGCAACGAACAGCAGCGGAG
The DNA here is from genome assembly GCF_026239655.1 of Pedobacter sp. MR2016-24. Classification (GTDB taxonomy): domain Bacteria; phylum Bacteroidota; class Bacteroidia; order Sphingobacteriales; family Sphingobacteriaceae; genus Pedobacter. Next base: position 546,536 of record NZ_JAPIVO010000004.1, read on the forward strand.
ACTTTGCTGTACTCGCTGAACCCGGCACCGAACTTATTATCCGCTCTATCGGTTTCCTGGAACAGCGTTTCGTGGTGAAGGCCGGTCAGACTACTATTGCTGTCCGTCTGAAAGACAATACCAAGGAAATGGATGAAGTGGTGGTACGTGGTTATGTTGCACGTTCCAAACAACTCAGTACCGGATCTTCGACTACAATTAGTGGCGATAAAGTGCAGGACGTACCTGTTTCCAACATAGAGCAGCTGCTTCAGGGTAAGGTGCCGGGATTAAACATTCAGGTAAACACCGGCGCGCCGGGATTCAGGGGTACAACCACGATCAGGGGAATCTCTTCACTGGCCGTAACAGGGGGCGGGAGTGAATCATTTCTGCAACCTACCTCACCTTTATATGTGATTGATGGTGTGCCACTGGATGCAGATCAGGCATCTCAGTTCGGCCTGCAGCAACAGGGGCCGGGTGTGAGTCCGGTTTCTATGATACCGCAGGAAGACATTGCCAGTATTGAAATTCTGAAGGATGCCCAGGCGACTTCCATGTACGGCTCACGCGCCGCTTATGGGGTGATTATTATCACCACTAAAAGAGGAAACTCCGTCATCCCCAGAATCCGTTATACACTGAATAGCTTTATGCAGCGTCCGCCAAAATTAAGGGAAACCCTGGGTGGTAATTTAGAGCGAAAACTTAAAATCCGTCAGGCTATAGAAAATGCGGTGAATCAGGGCGATATTGATCTGATTAACGCCACGCCCTTTCTGGCCGATAGCTTAAATGCTTATTACAATAATTCTACGAACTGGCAGGATGTGTTTTATGCTACAACTTTCAATCAGACACATAACCTTTCCATAGATGGTGGTGATCAGAAATTCAGTTACAAAACCAACCTGAATTACTATTCAGAAAACGGGGTCATCAAAAACACCGGCTTTGATCGCTACAGCATGAATATGCGGATGGATTACAAACCTAATGATAAATTCACTTTTGTAGGATCTGTCTTTGGTGGTGTGGGTAAAACGAATAAGGGCGAAGGTATGGGACTGCTGCAATCCGGCGTGGCCAATAATGGTATGGCTTCTTCTCTGCTCCCCGGGCCATCCTTTTTCCAGTCCACCGCCGGTGTAGTTGCCGCCCTGCAAACCAGGAATGATAACAATGCCCGTAACCTGAGAACGAATATTGAAGCCAGTTATGTGATTATTCCCGGGTTAATGGCTTCTACTAATGTGAGTTATAATTTTGATTCCAATACCGAAGATACCTTCACACCTGCCGCAGCTAACGGGCAGTTTGCCAAAGTATATGCTTTTAATGGTCGTTCAGACCGTTTGTATAACAGAAGTGCGGTGAATTATTCGAAAACTTTCGGTGAAAACCACAACCTTTTTATCAATGCTTTTAATGAAATATACGTGGAAAGCAGGCAGAACTCTATCACCAGGCAAGAGCGAACGCCAAATGACCAGTTTCAGGGACCGGTGGGCTATGACGGTTATTTCTCGCGCGGGGGTGGGGTGCTGACTGATTACCGCAACTTCCGGTCGGCCTCCTTTGCCGGCTCGGCCTCATACGATTACATGAAAAAATATGTAGTAGATCTTTCTTACCGTCTGGATGGAACATCCGGAAGCGGAATTGAGAATCCCTACTCAAAAAATCCGGCCATAGGTCTGCGCTGGAACTTTCAGAAAGAGGGATTTATGTCTAAACTGAGCTGGCTGGATATGGGCGCCCTGCGCTTAAGCTGGGGAATGAACATCAGCCCGAATTCATCCCTGGTAGATATTTATGGCCGGTATAATATCAATGGCAGTTATAACGGTCTGCAGGGTATTGGCATAGATTATAACCTGATTCCCAACCCGAATTTGAAACCAACGACAACAATGCAGTACAATTTCGGCTTTGATGCGGTATTGTTTAAAAATACCGTTGAAATTGCCTACGATACTTACTATAAAAGTGTAGAGAATATGATTATAGACAGGGGTTTGTCTAACATATCCGGCTTTAACGTTTTGAAAAGTAATGATGCCAGTATCGTCAATTATGGTCATGAGCTATCTCTGACCGTCCGGCCGATACAACAGGGGCCACTTACCTTGTCCTTTTCCGTAAATGGTGCAATCAATAATGATGTACTGACTAAACTGCCAGATGAATACAACGGTCAGCTGATCCGCTTTGATCCCCGCCAGGATTATTTACAGCATATTATCTATCGCGTAGGAACAAATACCCTCTCCAATTACCTGAAAATCAATCAGGGGGTATATTCGACGAATGGAAATGTGCCGGTAGATCCGGTAACCGGATTGCCTTATCAGACCGGCGGAAGATTCTTTGAAGGCGGTGATCCTATTTTCCGGGACATGAACGGTGATTACATTTTGGATGAAAGGGACTATATGATTTCCGGTAATTCGCAGCCTGTTTTTACAGGAGGTTTGTCTACCAATATAGGCTATAAACAATTCAGATTGGATATTTATGCCTCTTTTACCGCGAAGCGGACGATTTTGAACAACGCCCTGGCAGACAGGTTACTGTTACTGAAAGACCCCTTTGGAGACCGTGCCGTGGTGCCTGTGGGTAACCTGGATATGTGGACCAAACCGGGCGATATTGCCGTCTATCCCTATGCGTACGATTACAGGCGTTTCGAGGCGATCCAGCCATTCAGGTTAGATCAGTCCTTATGGGAAGAAAGTGGTTCTTATTTGAAAATTAATACCGTAACCCTATCCTACATGTTCAATAAAAAGGCTGCCAGAAGGGTAGGACTGCAGAGCATCAGAATTTATCTCTCTGCAGAAAACCTGAACACTTTCACCGCCTATACAGGTCCGAATCCTGAAAACGTGACCAATATGGGACGTGATGCTTCAGGCGGATATCCTGTTCCCCGGAAATACAATATTGGCTTAAACGTAGAATTTTAAACAGAGAATTTATGCAACCGAAAAATAAAATCAGTCTTTTTCTACTTGCCTTCAGTCTTTTATGCTGCATGGGCTGTAAAAAGTTTTTAAACGTATTGCCTAAAGATCAGCTGACAGGTAATAACTATTTCAAATCAAAAGACGATGTGGAATCAAACATCACCAGTTTATACAGCAGGTTTTTTGAGAAAATTAACCAGACCCAGGTCATGGGGGCTATTGGCGAATACCGTTCCGGTGAAGTAATGGCTACGCCGACACATTTCGGCTACAACGATGGAAAAATGATAGATGCACTGGGCAGAAATGACCTGAATCTGGCTATCACTGGTCCCGGGGTAAACCGCTTTCATCTCAGGGATATTACCAACTGGACTACCTATTACCAGGTGATTCAGGGAGCAAATATACTGATCAGCAAACTCGAAGAAGGTGTGCCTGGTGTATCCGGCACAGAAAAAGAGGCTTATATAGGTGAGGCGACTTTCATCCGTTGTTTTACTTACTTCTGGATGGTGAGAATCTATGGCAACGTTGCTTATTATACGAATCCTTATCAGGCAGATCCGCTACCGCGCGAGGATATGGTTGCCGTATTAAACAAGTGTATTGCAGATATGAAGAGCAGGATGAACAGTATGCCCTGGACCAACAGTGATCCTTCAAAAAGGGGAGCAAGAGCCAGTAAGGGCGCTGCCGTAGCGCTAATTATGCATATGAATATGTGGAATGCTGGTTTTGATGCGGCAAAGCGCGATGCCTATTATGAGGAAACCGCTGCCCTGGGAGGAGAACTGGTAAGCAGTAACAGTTATACCCTGCTGAGGCTGAGTGACTGGGAACAGGTAGTCAAAGGACGTTCTGCAGAAAGTATCTTCGAATTTTACAGGAGTATAAACTATGGTGATCAGGTAAATATTGATGCCCCAATTTCTGCACTGTTCCTGCGCTGGCCATATAAAAATCCAAGGTTTGATAATCAGGTAAGTCTGTTCTATTATACTTCGGAATACATGTACAAGATTTTTCCTGATGGTGTGGAAGACGGGCGTAAAAATCCGCTGGAAAATGATGGCTGGTTTGGTGATCAGTACGGAGGCGGTGTTTACTCCGGCGCTGAAAAGTTTGTGATGACCAAGTTTGCGCACAACATTCCTGCATCAGAAAATACAAATGTGAATCCGGATAATACCTTCATGATCTTTCGTTATGCCGATATCCTTCTGTTGCGTGCTGAAGCACTGGCTGCTTTAAACATGAATGGGGAAGCAATCAATATGCTGGCGAAAGTAAGGACGCGTGCAAATGCCTCGCCCTATAGCGGGAGTACCGGGCAGGAACTGAAAGATTTCATTTTTCTGGAACGCTCAAGGGAGCTGATCGGAGAAGGGCAGCATTATTTTGACCTTGTCCGTACCGGCAGAATCATGAGCGCTCAATGGGCGAGACATCCACTGAACCGTGATCAGTTTAACCGGGGCGCATGGACCTGGCCGATAGATCATGCGGCTACGAATAACAATCCTTTTATGACGCTGAATGAATACTGGGAAAGCTCCGGTATATAAACAGCTGGTATAGATTTTTAAAAAAGACAAAATGAAACAGTTAAATAATCCAATTCTCTGCCGCTTATTTCAGCTTTTGCTGATCGTATGCTGCTTCACAGCTTGTAAACGTGATGAGTATTACCAGGATGGCGGACTTGCACAGGGTAAGTTCGGAGGAACAATAGTGGAATACCTCAGTTCCAAACCAAAGGAGTTTGATACCCTTGTCCAGATCATTAAGCTGGCCGGACTGGAACCGACTTTAAACAATGAAGAGGTTACCTTTTTTGCTCCCGGAGATGTCAATATCAAAGCCCTGATTGGTCGCCTTGACCAGGGGGGCGTAAACAGAAGACTGTATGAAGAACGCAGGGATACGATTAAAGTGCTGGCAGATGTTGATTCCCTGATCTGGAGGAAGTACCTGATGCGCTATATCTACCGGGGAAAAAATAGGCTGATGGATTATCCCCAGATAGATATCAATCAACAGGCCATCTTTCCCGGACAGATCTACTATTCCCTCAGCAACGAGGTGGCTAATATTGGCGTGGTATACAATGATGCCGGCGGGGTGAAGTATATGGGATACAGGCAACTTAATATCTCCTATATACCTGATATTTCCAGGCCAGCAGATAACTGGCGGACAGTGAAAATTTCTTCCTCAGACATAGAGCCCAGAAATGGAGTGGTGCACATCCTGCAGGTAGGTGGGAACGACTTTGGTTTTAATCAGGGCGAAGTAGAAAATGACATATTAGACAGCAAGCGTTAAGCAGGACCTTTATATGAGAGCAATAATTACAATAACCATCATCGCATATGTAATGCTGATGGCCGGATGTTCCAAGACTGAAGAAGAATTCAGTGAACCTTATGGTCAGGGTAAAAGTCCGCTGGGAATAGTGATCAATACCGCCCAGATGCCGGTTCCGGAGTCGGGTTTACCAGGCACTGAAGTCACTATTAAAGCGACCGGCCTCCTCCCTTATAAAGACAAGCTGATCCTGAGGATCAACGGTGAGCAGGCTGTCATTAAAGAGGTTACAGAAAGCACGATTAAAGCTGTGGTTTCTGATAATGCCAGTTCAGGCGTGATTTCGATTTCAGTAGATGATAAAGTAGTGTTCGGTCCTATTTTTAAGGTAGAGGGATACCTGTCTATAGATCCAACCTTCCGTGCAACAGCAGGTGCAAATGGTGGGATTTATCAACGACTGGTTGCGGATGATGGTAAAATTTTCTTTGTGGGTAGTTTTAACAACTATGATAACAGAGGTGTTTTACGCCCGATCAACCGGATTGTCAGGACCTTTCAGGACGGTAGTTATGATGCCAGTCTGCGCTCCGGAAGAGCTGCGAATGGATTACTGACCAGTATTGCGGCATTGCAGGGAAAATATGTTGTTGCAGGGGGCTTTAACGGGTACGATCAGCGGACAGAAAATATCAGCAATATTACCCTGTTGAACAGTAATGGCAGTATTGATACCATTGGTATAAAAACCTTCAGAAGACCTTCACAGCGGGATACCATTAAGTATTTTCCAAAATTTAACGGGGGAACTGACCGGACTATAGACCAGCTGTATGAAACGAACGGCAAATTGCTGGTTGCGGGCTCCTTCCGGTATTATGTCTCCAGGAGGTATGATCAGCCCAACAGGTATGAAACCCGGGATACGGTGATTCTGGATAGTATTGAGATGAGACAGCTCGCGCGCCTGAATGCAGATGGTTCCCTTGACAAAACCTACCGCTTTAATAGTACCACCAATTCCGGTTTGCCGGGAGGAAACGGAGAGATCCGGTCTTATATGCACAAGGAAGGATCACTCGCAGGCAAACTGCTGGTTTATGGTTCGTTTACCAGGTTCGACAATACCACGGCGGGTAATATCATCAGGCTGAATGCGGATGGAACAATAGACAATACATTCAACGCCGGCGGGGCAGGAACGGATTTCAAAATTAACCGGGCCACCTATAGTGCGGCGAATCAGAAATATATCATTACGGGCAGCTTCCGCACTTATAATGGGAAAAGCAGCGAATATATTGCCATGCTGAATGAAGACGGCAGTTTAGACCCATCCTTCGTACCTAAAAAAGTGGAAGGTGGTACATTAGCTGATGCCAAACAATTGAACGGCGGACTGATTGTGGTTAACGGTGGTTTTAAAACCTATGGTGGCATAACCCGTAATGGCTTTATGATCCTGGATAAAACAGGTGAGCTGGCGGTAGGTTACAATGCTACCGGTATATTCAGTGGATGGATTGCAGATGCAATAGATACCACAACAGAAGACGGTAAGCCCGCAATATTGCTGATCGGCGGCTTCGACCGCTTTGATAATCAGCCTGCAAATAATATTCTGCGACTCGTCATCACTAAGCCAGCCCCATAACAGATCCCATGTCTATAATCAATAAATTATGAGCACAATCGTAAAAAAATATAAATCAGGCCTGCTGTTCCTGTTTTTCGGAACACTGGCTTTGCTTTCTGCCTGTAACAAGGGATTTGAAAAAATGATACCCGAAAATGGTGCGACAGACAGCGCAAATGTTGCATTTGGTAATCCAAAGGTACTGTATATCATTGTCGATGGCGCCAGGGGGCAGTCGGTGCGCGATGCAAAGACACCTAACATTACCGCCCTGCTGCCAAAATCTATCTACACCTGGGTATCACTCAGTGACGAAACTGTCACAGCACCTGGTACTGCATGGACAGACATGCTTACGGGGGTGAGGAAGGCAAAACACAATGTGGATGGAAATAATTTCTCCGCCAACAAATTTTCTGCCTTCCCTTTGTTATACAGCAGGGTTAAGGAGACTTATCCCAATAGTTCTATTAAGGTTTTTACCAGTTCTGCGGTATTCAAAGATAACCTCACTGCTGGTGCAGATGTCAGCGAACTGCTCGCTAATGATGCTGCGGTAAAGGATAAAGTTGTGGCCAGTCTGTCGGAAGCATCCGCTACAATGATCACCGGACACTTCACGTCTATCGATGCCGCTGGTGCACAAAGTGGATACGATCTTGCTGTGCCCGCATACCGGGCGGCAATAGTCACATTTGATAATTACCTGGGAGAAATGGTGCAGGCATTGAACAAAAGACCCGATTATACCAAAGAAAACTGGATGATTGTCGTAGCTTCCAGTCGCGGTGGCCATTATACCATCCCTGCAGAAAATAACGATAATACCGTCTTCAGTAATCCGGATATCAATACCTTCACTATACTGTATTCCAGCAAATATAAAACCCGCTTTATAGGTAAACCCTATCTCGGAAATAAATATCAGGGAGATTTTGTACGGTTCAACGAGCAGAAAAAGGCGCAGGTGACTGCAGGAGATAATACTTTTTATAACCTTGGAACAGGTGAGTTCACCATAGAACTGAAGGTGAAAAAGAATGTGGGGCCGAATAACAATTACAAATTTTACTATCCCTCTATCTTGGGAAAGCGCCAGGAATGGTCGTCCGGATGGCCGGGAAATGGCTGGGTTATCTTTCTGGAAGACAATTTCTGGATGTTTAATGCGAAAGGCCCGGGAGGGGGAGAGCAGGTAAGGGGAACAACCTTATCGGATGCTACCTGGAACAGTCTTGCCGTAGTCGGTGTGATCAGGGATAACAGGCGGTTTGTGCGGACTTTCACCAATGGTAATTTCAACAATGAGCGGGACATTACCGACTGGGGGAATCTGGACAATAATGCGCTGCTGACGCTGGGTTATCTTGCAGGTAACGGGCACCGGGAACCGGATGCTTACCTCAGTGATGTCAGGATTTGGAAAGCCGCATTGCCCGATACGGTGATCAACCGTTTTGCCTGTGATACATACGTCGATCCGGGTCACCCTTACTATAATTTTCTGGCTGGTTACTGGCCTGTAGTGGGTAACAGCGGAAATACCATTCTGGATGAAGGTCCTTACGGAAGTCACATGACTTTCTCTGGTGGCGACCCATCCTGGGATAGGCTTTCAGAATACCTCTGTGCACCCTCTACAGATAACCTGGGTACACTGGTTCCACGGAACGTAGATATTCCAGCGCAGATTTTCAGCTGGTTAAAGGTGCCCCGGCAGGAAAGCTGGCAGCTCGACGGAAGAGTCTGGCTGGATCAGTAAAGTCTGAACATTAAATAGAACCATATATACGCAAACATATGAAACGTAATTTTCTCTACCTGACCTTTTTTGCAACCTGTCTCACGCTGTTCTTTTCCTGCAAGGATCATATCCTGGAGGATTTTAATGCAGACAAGTTAACACCAGTGACTGTCTCTGCCGGTTCCGTAAGCGGGACCATGGAGCGCGACAATGAAAAAGTGATCTTACATGTTGGTGTCAGGTTATCTGCGCCGGCAACTAAGGCATTTCAGATTAACCTGACACTGAATTCGGATACAATTAATACCCTTATTGCCAACAATACGCTGCAGAATACTGTTTTATTACCCTCCACGCTGGTGAAAGTGCCAAACGTTGCAGAAGTTAGTTATGGCGTAGATAGTGTGTTTTTTCCGGTTCAGGTTAATCTCACTGCTCTGGAGCAGTATTATGGAAAAAAAGTTGCTGTCGCTGTGAGCCTTACCGATCCGACAAAAGGGAATCAGGTGGGGAGTAAAAAGACAAGTATCATAGTACTGGATACCAAAAGTATCGTTAAGGAGGAGGAAATCCACTACCTCTCCATTAAAAATGGCGGAGGGGGAACCTTAAATGTAACCAGAGGGCTGAACTATAATGTGACTTCTGCCGGTGTGACCATTCCTTTGGGCATTGTCATGGCGGGCATTCCCGGATCTGCCTTTACGATCAAAACCTCTGTCAATGCAGATACGGTGGCTACACTGGTTGCACAAAGTAAACTGCCTGCAAACACAATTGCGCTGACTGCCAGTCAATACCTGCTGGACTCTGTAATTAATTTCCCGGGTAATAAAAGCGAGGTAGCCTATGAACTGAGCATTCCCTGGAACGTCATGGATCAAAACCTCAATAACCCTATCGCCTTTGTGATCAGCCTGAAAAGCTCCAATAAACATGTGCTGCATCCTGTTAATAAAATGGTCATTGTGCTGATAGATCCATCCGTAAGTCTCGATAATAATTCTCCGCTCACCGGAAATGGTACAGGGCTTAAGGCTGAATATTTCAAAGGCACGCAGACCATCAATGAAGGGGGCAGACTACCAGACCTGACGCGCATTGATCCGCAAATCAATTTTGGCGGATGGCGACCATTTGAGGATGCTGATGATAATTGGTCATCCCGATGGACGGGGGAGTTCTTTGCGCCGGTACGCGGGGAGTATACTTTTTACCAGACGAGATGGGATGATGGTGCCAGATTATTTATCAATGGCGTAACTATCGTGAATGATTTTACTGCAGAATGGGATAAACCTTCAAGAACCGGAAAGATAAAACTTGAAAGAGGTCAGTGGTACCCTATAGAGGTGCATCACCGCGAAAATGTGGGTGGCCAGCAAGCCTTCCTCGAATATGAAGTAACAGGTGCAGGAATAGGCAGGGTAGTCGTTCCGAAATCGCAGCTGCGCCCGGCACCATAATGAACCAGCTTTCCAATGAAATTGAAATAATCCTTAGCTCATGAATACAAGATCATATATAACCCTAATCACCATCATCATTGCTACCTGCTGCTTATCCTGTAAAAAGGATAAGGAGGCGGTTGCTGAAGTTCCGGAATCACCCAAGCCGACGGCTGGCTTTACCTATAAAGTGGTGAGCACTGATGATCCTTTTACTTTTAAATTTGAAAACCTGTCCACCAATTTTAAAGAGGTAAGATGGGAGTTTGGTGATGATTCTACCACTACGGAAGGCTCTCCTGTACATACCTATATCAATACAGGAGATTACCGGGTCAGGGTAATCTCCAAAAATGACCAGGGCTATTGGGCGCAGCGGGAAACGATCATCAAATTAAGACCAGACAGTATATTTAGTATTGGCTCTAAGGTCAATGCAGATGGCAGCATCACGCTGGGGCTGACCAGCCCGGTAAAAACCAGGCAAATCAGCTGGTTTAAAATTACACAAGGGCTGGCTACGCTGGTAAAAACAGCAGAGACGGTAACCGTTATAGTTCCTGCAGGTACATTTGATACTTACGTAGCGCTAATATCCACACCAAAAGGTTCACAAGCGCAGCTGACCAGGCAGGTAGGAAGTGCAGGGGTATTAAAAGATGTAACACAGGACGGTATTTTTGCGGTCTCCAGAGATAATGATAGCGGACCTTCAGCGCAGGAGGGCTCACTTAAACTGATCGATAACAATACGAGATCTAAATTTGTACAGTTTAACTATAAAGAAGCGCTATGGGCCAGATTGGATTTCGGGCAGAGTCCGGTTGTTGCAGGGGGTTATTCCATCACCTCTGGTGATGATGCGATAGAACGCGATCCGAAGAACTTCACCCTGGAAGGCTCTGATGACATGTTTGCCTGGCAGGTTTTGGATCAGCATACCGGCGAAAGCTTTCCTACCAGGGGACTCACTAAAACTTACCTTTTTACTAACAACAGGCCATTCCGTTATTACCGGCTGAATATTAGCGCAAACAATGGCGCCGGATTGATTCAGATAGCAGAATGGCGATTACTCGTGATGCAATAAAACCCAAAAGATAATATTCCATGAAACTTAAATTATTAGCACTGAGCTTATTGGCAGGAGCCGCGACAACCGTTTCAGCACAGCAACCAGATCTTGTAAAATATGTAAATACTTTGCAGGGCACCAATTCCAAACATGAACTGACCAGGGGAAACACCTATCCCACTACGGCATTACCTTTTGCCATGCATACCTGGACGCCCCAGACCGGCAGGAATGGTGATGGATGGAAGTACCAGTATTTCAAGGATAAGATCCGGGGTTTTCAGCAGGCACATCAGTGCAGTTCCTGGACCAGGGATTATGCCGTGTTTTCATTTATGCCGATGGTAGACCGGCTGGTGGTCAATGAAAATGACCGTGAGGCTAAATTCAGTCACGCCAATGAAATAGCAAAACCCAATTATTATAAAGTACAGTTTGATAACCAGATCACCACAGAAATATCCCCAACGGAACGCGGAGCACAGCTGCGGTTTACATATCCTAAAGGAAAAAAGAGCTTTCTGGTTTTAGATGGATATACGGGGATGAGTGGCGTAAAAATATATCCGAAGGAAAATAAGATTACTGGTTACGTACATAATGGAGAGGGTTTTAAAGAAGGATTCAGGAACTTTTTTGTGATCTGTTTTGATCAGCCATTTCAGGCATATGGCACCTGGGAGAATAAAAGCAACACTGTCAAAGCAGATTCCATTGCTGCGGAAGGACCCGGAAAAGGGGCCTATCTGCAATTTAAAGCCGGCGCCACGGTGCAGGTAAAAGTAGCTTCTTCTTATATCAGTATGGATCAGGCAGCACTGAATCTGAAAACAGAATTAGGTGCTGATAAAAGCCTGGAGCAAACGAAGGCGAAGGCGGGAGTGATATGGAATAAATCATTGGGCAAAGTATTGGTTGAAGGCGGCACAGCAGCGGATAAAGCCACTTTTTACTCTTGTTTTTTCCGGGCCAGTTTGTTCTCCAGGAAATTTTATGAGCTGGATGCCAAAGGACGGCCTTATTATTTCAGTCCTTATGACGGTAAAATCCATAACGGATATATGTATACCGATACTGGTTTCTGGGATACTTTCAGGGCACAATTCCCGTTGAATACGATTATGCATCCTGAAATGCATGGCAGGTATATGCAGGCTTTACTAGATGCGAATAAACAATGTGGATGGCTGCCCTCCTGGTCCTTCCCAAGTGAAGCCGGCAGTATGATTGGTAACCATGCAATTTCCCTGCTGGCAGATGCCTGGGCAAAAGGAATCAGGACATTTGATCCGAAAGAAGCATTGTCCGCTTATTTGCATGAGGCAACCAATAAAGGTCCCTGGGGACCAGCGAACGGTCGTGATGGCTGGAAAGAGTACTTTCAGTTAGGCTATGTTCCTTATCCAAAATACAGGGAGGCGACGGCAAAAACACTGGAATATGCTTATGATGATTACTGTGGCTGGCAACTGGCCACAACTACCGGGAATGCATATTATGCGGGTATATTTGGCAGGCAGATGTACAATTACAAAAATGTATATGATGCCTCTACCAGATTTATGAGAGGCAGGGGGACAGATGGCGCATGGGCACCTAAATTTGATCCTGCAGAATGGGGCGGACCTTTTACGGAAGGTAATGCATGGCACTGGCAATGGTCGGTTTTTCAGGATATTGAAGGACTTACCAAACTAATGGGTGGGGAACAAAACTTTACGGCTAAGCTTGATTCCGTATTCAGTGAACCAAATAGGGTTAACGTAGGATCTTATGGGGGAATGATCCATGAAATGACAGAAATGGTCATGGCAGATATGGGGCAGTACGCGCATGGGAATCAGCCAATTCAGCACATGGTTTACCTGTATAATTATGCGGGACAGCCCTGGAAGTCCCAGTATTATGCCCGCAAAGTAATGAGCAAATTATACGATGCTACAGAAAATGGTTATCCCGGAGATGAAGATCAGGGCCAGACCTCTTCCTGGTATGTGTTAAGTGCGCTGGGTTTTTACAGTGTTACACCCGGAACAGATCAGTACGCTCTGGGCAGTCCTGTATTTAAAAAGACCACCATCAGCCTGGAGAATGGAAAGAAATTTATCATTGAAGCACCTGAGAATACGGCTGAAAATGTTTATATCAAATCAGCCACTCTTAATGGAAAAACATACACTGCCAACTTTATCCGGCACAGTGACCTGGTCAATGGTGGTGTGTTAAAATTAGATATGTCGCCCAAACCGGAGATGAAAAGGGGGCTCTCTGCGGCTGACAAGCCTTTCTCTTTGAGTCAGGCAAAATAAATATTCTATGGCATGGTGTATGTATGAAAGAAGCTATCCAGCTAATACATACACCATGAAGTCCATATCATTTCCTAAAATTAATCTGAAAAGTCTGAGGTCAGGCCTGAAAGAAGGCTTTCAGCAACTTTCCAAAGGAGGTTTTCAGCGAATCTTTAACCAGATTGATCAGTTAGGGATCAAAAAAGGGGTTGATCAGATGGGGATCGACAAATTTATCAACCAGTGTGCCTTGCTAGCAGCAGGTTCCGGTGTCATTACCGGTGCTGGCGGACTCTCTACGATGCTGATTGGTGTGCCGTTGGATATGATTAATGTCATTACCCAGCAATTCAGGGTAACCCTGGCGATCTCTTATCATCAGACCGGCAGTTACCAGCTTCGTTTTGATGATTTTTTTAAAGTCGTTGCCGGATCATTGAAAGTAGATACAGGCATGGCAGTATCAAAAAATGTAATGGAGCAGGTGGCCGAAAAGCTGATGGTCAATGTAGGTTCAAGAACCGCACAGCGCCTGGTGCCTGTTGTAGGAGCCGTTATCGGTGGCTCCGTTAACTACTTGTTCATTAAAAAGGTGGCAGCATCAATAAAAGAGATAGGTCCGGCGAGAAAATAAGATCATTTGTATTAAAATTCATTTAAATTTAGGGCGACCAATATAATTTATCCCTTAGCATCCGGGGTTGCCTGTTAAAATGAATAGATTTTTTCAAATAGTACTAACAGCTTGTATCTTATCGGCTGTATTCCATCATCATGTAATTGCCCAGCAGCCGGTACGTATTGAAGACCAGCAACCACATCATTTTATTTCATTTGCAGAGATGGAGTATCTGGAGGACAAAACGAACAGACTTACCTTTACTGATATCCTGAGATCCAATGTTCATTTCAAGGTAAACACAAAACATATTCCCAAAAATTTCAATACAGGTTCTTCCTATTGGTACCGCTTTAAAATTATACATACTGCCCGTTCCAAAAAAAACTGGATCCTTGAGTTTTTTGATCAGTCCATTGACCAGGTTAGCCTCTATGCACCTGATTCAGCGGGCCGCTATCATGTGCATTATTTTGGCACCAGATATCCCTTCAATAAAAGAGTCTATCAGCATAAAAATTTCATTTATAATCTTGATAATGATACTGACAAGGAGTTCACCTACTATGTGAAATTGAAATCTTCACAATCTGTCGGTGCCATCATTGCCCTAAGAGATATAAACTGGTTTTTCAAATATGCATTAAATGAGTACCTTATTTTTGGGTTATTCTATGGAATGGTGACTGTTTTCAGTCTCTATAACCTGTTGATGTTCTTTGCGATCAGGCAGAAGCAGTACCTGTATTATGTAGTTTACAATTTAAGTATAGGACTGTATGAGATGAGTAGTGATGGCCTGGCTTTCCAGTACCTGTGGCCGCATTCACCACTTTGGAATGAGTACGGCTATGGTCTCGCGCTGTTTCTGAGCAGTATTTTTGCTTTGTTATTCACGCTCAGTTTCCTGTCTGTCAAAAAACGGGCACCTCAGTTTTACAAACTGATTATCCTGGTCATGATCGCCAGGGCAGTATTCTTTGTCGCCTGCCTCTTCAACAAAGATCTTTTTGGCCTGAAACTGGTAGAGTTTATTCCTTTAATGGCTGCTTATGTCACCGGTATTTATATTCTTCGGGGCAATTACAAACCTGCGAGGTTTTTTGTGCTGGGTTATACCTTTCTCGTTATCGGTTTTGTCATCAAAATTCTGCTGCTGATTGAGGCACCATGGCTGCCATACGGACCCATCACTTATTACAGTTTAAGTATCTGTTTCGTGATTGAAATGATCTTCGTTTCCTTTGCAATTGGTGAAAGCATCAGGAGCCTGAGAAAAAAAGAAGTTGAAGCACAAAAAGAAGTCATTAGTCAGCTTCAGATCAATGAGGCTTTAAAAGACACCCTTAATACAGAACTGAATACGCTGGTGATTGAGCGCACAAAAGAAGTGAGCGATAAAGCCGCTATTATTGAAAAGCAGAATCAGGAAATCACCCTGATGAATGCCATGCTGGAAAAAGATAACCAGGAGCTGCATGAAAACATCGAAAAGGTGAGCAGGGCACGGGTAATGTCGGATGAAGTTGATTTTGCCGAGTTCAGCAAAATCTATCCGGATCGCGAAACCTGTTTCAAATTTCTTTCTGAATTGAAGTGGACTGACGGTTATGCCTGTAAGAAATGTGGCAATACCCAATATCTTGCCGGCTTCCTGCCCTACAGCAGGCGCTGTACAAAATGTGGCTATGATGAATCTGTCATTGCACATACCATTTTTCAGAATAGCAGGATCCCTATCAATAAAGGATTTTATATGCTCTTCCTGGTCTACTCTACTAAGGGAAAAATATCCTCGCACAAACTATCCGAACTTTTGCTCATCCGCCAGAGTACCTGCTGGGCCTATAACAGCAAAATGCAAAAGATACTGGCAGAGCGTAAAAAGGAATTGAAAAATGCCGGGCAGGCGGGCTGGAGTATGCTAGTACTCGAAAACTAAATATTTTTTTACACAATTTTTAATGTCTTTAAACCGTATCAGACCGGAAAAGGGCAATGGCCTAACTGTATCTTAATCAGGCATAAATTCTCTTTTAGGCTTGTGTTTTAAACGTATTAAAATTATTGTAAGTTATTGTTTTACAGTTATTTAACGATATTTTTCTCTTGGTATTATAATATAATTGAAATAGTTTTGGGTAAAACCAAATGTAAATTATAAACCAAAAAAGATGAAGAAGGGAATTTCAATTCTTATTATTCTTGTGCTGACAAGCTATGTACTGTCTTTTGCTCAGGACCGTACAGTAAAAGGTGTTGTGAAGGACAAAGGAGGTTCACCAATACCTGGTGTATCTGTTAAAGTTAAAAATTCAAATACAGGTGCTTCTACAGGACAGAAAGGTGAATACGCTATTGTTGTCGGACAAAATGCAGTGCTGATTTATTCTGCTGTAGGTTTTACGCCACAGGAGATCCCGGTAAATAACCGGACTGAAATCAATCTTTCTTTAAATGATGATGTGCAGGGTTTATCAGAAGTAGTCGTGATCGGTTATGGAACTGCACAGAAAAAAGATGTTACCGGAGCAATTTCGAGTATCAGGGCAACACGGCTGGAGAATGAGAATCCACAAAGTGTGGCAGATATTTTAAAGGGCAATATTGCCGGTCTGAGTGTTGGCCTCGAAACCAGCGCAAAGGGTGGTGGCAGTCTGCTGGTGAGGGGTAAAACAACGCTGAGTGCAGGAACATCTCCTTTAATTGTATTGGATGGCGTTATCTATAACGGGCAGCTGTCTGACATCAATCCCAATGATATTGAATCTGTAGATGTATTGAAAGATGCCAGTTCACTGGCTGTTTTTGGTGCAAAAGCGGCTACCGGTGTAGTGGCCGTGACGACTAAAAAAGGGAAAGGAGACACACCCACAATCACTTTGAATACGAATTTCGGTATCGCCGAGCTTGCCCAGAATATGAGGCCGTATTCGCCACAGGGTTTCCTGGATTGGCGTGCAGATGTGATGCGCAGTGGTGCAACAACAGCGTCGTATTTATATAATAATCCGGATAATCTCCCGGAAGGCGTAACACTCACACAATGGCTGAATGGTCAGAGTGGTGATCCAACAGATTTATGGTTAAACAGACTCGGACTGCTGGCGAATGAGAAAGCGAATTACAGAGATGATAAATCGGTTAACTGGTATGATGAGATTTTCAGAAAGGGACTGCGTCAGGATCATACACTGAGTGTTTCGGGTAAAAAAAGTGATGTAACTTATTACATGTCCTTAGGTTATCTTAAAAATGAAAACCTGATCAAAGGTGGCGAATTCAGCACCGTAAGATCGCGGATTAACCTCGAAGCGCAGGCAGCTAAGTTTTTAACGCTGGGTATGAATGTGCAGTATGCACAACGTGATGAAGGGGCAATTGAGGCTGACTGGTCGCAGCTGGTCAACCTTTCTCCTTATGGTGACATGTATAACGCAGATGGATCTTTAAGAAGAATCCCTACGGATGATAATGGACTAAATGCTAGAAATCCATTTCTGGACATGACTTATAATGATAAAATGGACAAGCAAAATACCTTGTTCGCAAGTCTGTATGCAAAAACAAAACTCCCATTTGGCATCACCTATCAGCTGAACTTTAGTCCGGGAATTGATATGTACCGGACCTTCAATTACAGGTCTTCGAAAAATCCCAATGTAAATACAGTAGGGGGACAAGTAACCCGCGCAAACGAAACACAGTACAACTGGCAGCTGGATAACCTGCTGAAATGGAATAAAACCATCGCAGATATCCATAATTTCGATGTGACCTTATTAGCGAATACGGAAAAATTTCAGACCTGGTGGACAGAAGCAGGGAACCAGGGATTTGTTCCGGGAGATGTGCTCGGCTACCATAATATTTCCAGTGGAGTTCTGGCTACAGTAAATAGCGAAGATAAGATCTATACCGGCGATGCACTGATGGCGAGGTTAAACTATAGCCTGAAACAACGTTATAATTTAACACTGTCTGTCCGCAGGGACGGTTATTCAGTATTTGGTATCAATGCCAAAAGAGCTACTTTCCCTTCCGCTGCATTCGCCTGGAGCTTCACAGAAGAATCCTTCATGAAGTCGGTTAGCTGGTTAAACTATGGAAAACTGCGCGTTTCTTACGGTATCAACGGGAACAGGGATTTACGTAATCCCGATAACAATACCATCGATCCTTATGCGGCATTAAATCAGCTGGTTGTCGACAAGTATCAGACTGTCAACGGGAGTGGAGCGGCATCGGATGTGAATACCGTGGTGATTGGTAACCGGCTGCCCAATCCAAACCTGAAATGGGAGCAGACCGCATCATTGAATGTGGGGCTGGACTTCTCTGTGTTGAAAGAAAGAATCAGCGGCTCTGTGGATGTGTACAATAAAAAGACAACAGATTTGCTGGTGCGGCCTACAGTGACCAGCGTTACCGGTTATCAGAATGTTTATTCCAACCTCGCTGAAGTCAACAATAAAGGTTTAGAGATTACGCTCAACAGCCAGAACATTACAGATGGCAAAATTAAATGGAACAGCAGTTTCAATTTTGCATTGAACAGGAACAAAATCGTTAAACTGGCTACTACAGCCAATGAGCCGGGAAATGGCTGGTTTATCGGTCAGGATATCGACGTGATCTGGGATTACAAAATCCTGGGTGTCTGGCAGGAAAATGAAATAGCCGAAGCCAATAAATTCAATAAAGGAATCAAGGCGGGCGATTTCAAACTGGAAGATACGGATGGTAACTATGTTTATACCGAGGCGGACAAGCAGTTTCAGGGATATAAAACACCACGTTTCACCTGGTCGTTAAGAAATGAGTTCAATATTTACAAAAGTTTCGATTTCTCTTTCCTGCTGATCTCTAACTGGGGACAGTATAAACAATACGATCAGGCTAAAAATCAGCCCGGAAGCGTAGGTTTCGCCCGTCAGACTTCCTATCAGATCCCTTACTGGACTCCTGCTAATCCCATTAACGATTACGCGAGGCTGAATTCAGGAGCCAGCGGAACCAGTTTCAGTGTATTTAGAAAAAACTCCTTTATAAGGTTAAATACAATTGCACTGGCTTATACGCTTCCTGCAAATCTGCTCAGCAGCATCAGGGTTAAAAGTGCTAAAGTATATATGAACGTAAACAACGCTGCCGTGTATGCAACGGACTGGAATTTCTGGGATCCTCAGAATAACGGACCTACACCAAGATATTATACACTGGGCCTAAATGTTTCTCTATAATAATTTGAAAATGAAATCTAAACCTACAAAAATCTACATATTACTGTTATCCGCCCTGATCGTTTCGGGAAGTTGCAAAAAAAGCAACCTGGATTCAGATCAATTGTCTCAGTATTCGCCCACCAATCTGGATAATGTTGCCGCGTTGAGAGGCTCTTTAAATGCACTGGGTGCCAACGTACGCCAGGAATATTTTGGTGATTCTGCACCAATGCTCACAGAATCCATCTTTTCTGATGTGGCTGTAGACGGGACTACCGATAAAAATACACCCGCGCAGGATCTGATTACACGCATCACTCCTGATGCAAACCTGAACAGTGATGATTATACCAAGGTAGGATGGTACTGGGAACAGGAATTCCGCGGAGTCCGATTCGCAAATACAATTGTTTCCAATATTGAAAGGCCTGTGTATAGCTCCCAGGCAGAAAAAGACATCATTTTGGGTTCTGCTTATTTCTACCGTGCTTATCATTATTACAGGTTAGTGCACCAGTTTGGTGATGTGCCCTTATTGCTGACAGATCTTGATTCGCCAAGAGATGATTTCTACTCTACTAAAAGAGAGGTGATCCTGACTAAAATGAAAGCAGATCTTGAATTTGCAGAAGGTGTGCTGACGGACAATGTGAACCGTGGAGAAGTAACCAAAGGTGCTGTGAGTCACCTGCTGACCAAAATCAACCTCGCTCTGGGTAAGTTCGATGATGCCATTACCTCCGCAAATAATGTATTGAATGGTAGCCGGTATGGATTAATGGCTACCCGTTTTGGGAGTACCGCTGCGGATGCCACTAAAAACGTGATCTGGGATTTACACCGGATGGACAATAAATCCCTTCCAAACAACAGGGAAGGTATCTTCCTGGTAATTGACAGGGAAAGCATTCCGGGTTTTACCAAATTGGGTTCTCAGTTAATGCGAAATACGGTTCCTGCATGGCATTTTGCCAACGTTAAAACACCTTCAGGAGCTACAGCTTTAACAGATGCGATCTCTGCAGAAATTCCGCTGACCAGAATGTACGGTCGTGGTATCGGCAGATATCGTGGTACGCCGTACAGTACAAAATATATCTGGACAGACAATACGGACTACAGACATGCGAAAGGCATGTGGATGGATATGACTGACCTGGTGTATAACAATCCAGCCTTAAAAACCTCTAAAAATGAAGCAGATAAAGCTTTATACGGGAAACCATTAGTGCAGTACAACAGTACGAATGTAGCTGCCAGGTTCCAGAATGGTGCTTTGGATACGATACGCCATTGGTTTGGCTGGCCACATTACAAGGTATTTATCAACTCTACCAATGCCCTGGCAAATGATCCTTACTGGACTCCGCCTCGTGGTACAAATACGGATTGGTATGTGTTCAGAGCAGCAGAAACTTATTTACTGAGGGCAGAAGCTTATTATTGGAAAGGTGATCTTGGGCTTGCTATGGCAGATATCAACACCGTGAGAGCGCGTGCCAATGCTACCTTGTTGACAGATGTGAGTCAGATCACTATTGGAACTATCCTTGATGAGCGTGCCAGAGAATTGTATTGGGAAGAACCCCGCAAAACTGAGCTGACCCGCATCGCTTATATCTTTGCATTGACAGGTAAATCAGCCTATAATGGCAAAAATTATAACCTCGCTAATTTTTCTGACAATAACTTTTTCTATGACAGGATTATGGAGAAAAATGATTTTTATAAAAATCAGGTGCCTACCTTACAAGGAGTGAATTACCGGATTGCACCTTATCATGTATTATGGCCGGTACCAATCAGTGCGCAGCGTTTTAACGTAAACGGAAGGATCAATCAGAATAAAGGTTATGCAGGATTTGAGGCCAATGTACCTGCGCTGGATCAACTTCCTTAATCCAAAATTTATGTTAATTTTACTATTGAGGATAAAAATTGTCCTGCCGGCATTACACGGCAGGACAATGCGCAATCGTTTTAAATTGTTATCACCCAAATATGACCTACGCAAAAAAAGTATTCTTCTTGTTTTTATATAGCTTAATTGTTGTGCCTTTTTTAGGAGAGGCACAACAAATGAGTGCGCAAAGGCAAAAAACAGGCTTTAATGCAGGCTGGTCTTTTAGTAAAGATGAAAAGCAATGGGCACCTGTTGTTGTTCCGCATACCTGGAATATCGCAGACGTAATGGATGACGAGCCCGGTTATTATCGCGGTTACGGATGGTACCGGAAAACCTTTATTGCTGGTGCGGAATTAAAGAACAGCAAAATCTCACTGTCTTTTGACGGCGTAAACCAGGAGGCTGAAATCTTTGTAAACGGGATCAGGGCGGGATCACATGTAGGAGGTTATACCGGTTTTGACATACCCATCACTGACTTATTAAAGTTCGGCGGGCACTTTAAGAATGAAATAATTGTCAGAGTGACTAGCCGTTTCAATGCGGATATCGCACCCCTTACTGCTGATTTTACCTTTTATGGCGGCATTTACAGGAACATTAATTTACTTGTTACAGCTCCTGTTCATTTTTATGGTGAGGATTATGGTGCCGGTGGTGTGTATATTTCTACACCTAGGGTATCAGCAGCACGGGCAGAGATCAGGCTAAAAGGTGTATTGGAAAATTCTTCTGCCGGCACACGTAAATTAGGTTTGAAAACGGTAATTTATGATCCGGAAGGACAAGTCGTTTCTTCATTGATCAGCTCAGTGAACCTTAAAGCGGCAGAGAAAAAAACAATACTGCAAAATCTGCCTGAATTGCTTAAACCCAAATTATGGTCGCCCTCAAACCCTGAGTTATACCGCGTGGTTACACAGATTCTTGATAGCCGGACAAATGCTGTACTTGATGAAGCGGTTAATCCTTTAGGCCTTCGTTGGTTTAGGTTTGACGCGGATAAAGGATTCTTTCTGAACGGAAAAGCCCTGAAACTGATCGGCGCTAGTCGCCATCAGGATTATGAAGGATTAGGGAATGCTGTACCGGAAGCCCTGCAAATCAGGGACGTAGAATTGTTGAAAGAGATGGGTGGCAATTTCCTGCGAGTTGCCCACTACCCGCAGGATCCTGTGATCCTGCAAACATGTGACAGGCTCGGTATCCTCGCTTCGGTAGAAATTCCTGTTGTCAATTCCATCACTGAAACTGCTGAATTTACAAAGAACTGTGAAAATATGCAGATCGAAATGATCAGACAGAACTTTAACCATCCTAGTGTGATTATCTGGGCCTATATGAATGAAATCCTGCTTAAACCTCAGTTTAATGATGATAAAGCGCGACAAAATATTTATTTTGATCATGTCAGAGCGCTGGCGAAGTCATTGGATAACCTGACCAGAGCTGAAGATCCTTCAAGATATACCATGCTTGCCTGTCACGGGGATTTTAACCGTTACAACCAGGTAGGGCTTACTAAAATCCCTATGATTCTGGGTTGGAATTTATACCAGGGCTGGTACGGTGGCGACCTGTCCGGCTTCGCTGATTTTCTGGATAAACACCATCGCGAATTACCCGGAATGCCCTTACTGGTTACAGAATATGGTGCAGATGCAGATCCGCGCATCCGCTCATTTTCACCGGTGAGATTCGATAAAAGTGTTGAATATGCACTAAAGTTTCATCAGGTTTATCTCAATGCGATTTTGGAAAGGCCATTTGTAAGCGCTGCGATGGCCTGGAACCTGGCTGATTTCAATTCGGAAACGAGGGATGAGACTATGCCGCATATCAATAACAAGGGGCTGCTTACTTTTGACAGAAAACCTAAAGATACCTATTATCTCTATTGGGCTTATTTGTCCGACAAGCCTTTTTTAAAGATTGCGGCCGACTGGAAAGTGAGAAGTGGTGTGGCTGATTCCGGACATGTCTTTTCGGTACAAACGATTCAGGTGGCTACTAATCTGGATAGCGCAGAATTATTCTCAAACGGAAAAAGCCTGGGTGTGAAAACTGCGAAAGACCATTTGTGTGAGTGGCAGGTACCATTCACTGACGGGGCAAACCAGCTGCTTGCTGTAAATCCTTCCAATCCTGTGCTGGCAGACCGGATCGACATCAGGTTTAGTTTAATCCCTTATGTTTTTGATTCGGGCCAGGCGTTTCGGCCATTACGTATTTTGCTCGGCGCTTCACGTTATTTTATTGATGACGAAAATTCCTTGTGGATGCCTGATCAGCCTTATAGAAAAGGTGCCTGGGGATTTATCGGAGGGCAGTCATATCAGACCGGTAATGGTCGTACGGCCTACGGAACAGATAAAAATATCAGGAATACGGTCAATGATCCGATTTATCAGACACAGCGGGTAGATTTAAAACAATATAAACTAGATGTTGCCGATGGTATTTATGAAGTTACTTTATATTTCGCTGAATTGCTTGGCGGTGCAAAAAAGGAAGCTTTAGCTTATAATCTGGATAACAGACAAGTCAAAGAACAGAAGGAAGAACGTGTGTTTAATCTTAAAATAAACGAAGCGATGTATCCGGAAACTATCAATCTTGTGGCGGATAATGGTTATGCTACAGCTGTACAAAAGAAGATACAGGTAATGGTAACCAATGGCAAAGGGATAGTGATCGACCTGCTCCCGCTACAAGGTAAGCCAGTATTAAATGCTTTAAAAGTTATACAAACCTCATTTTAAATGATCAATCAACTCAAATATTTTCTTTTTATCGCGATCTTAATTCCCATCGGCCTGTCCGCACAGCAAGCCCATTGGCAATCTGCATTTGTTAAGATGAACAAAGACAGCAGCCTGATTTATATTCCCGATGCGAAAGGAAATATATTTCCTGATTTCAGCAAGGTAGGGTATCATGCCAATGAAAAAGTCATTCCGCAGGTAAAAGTAGTGAAGGAATTGTCTGCTACAGGTGATGATGATCAGCAAAAAATACAAGCCGCGATAGACCAGCTTTCGGCAATGCCGGCAGATAAAAATGGTATCCGTGGTGCACTACTGCTTAAAGCAGGGGAATATAAAATACCCGGCAGCCTCAGGATAACTGCAGGAGGGATTGTGCTGAGAGGTGAAGGCGGACAGACAAAACTGATCGCTACCGGTAAAGGACAGCGAAAGCTGCTGGCGGCTGCAGGAAAAGGAGAACTGGAAGAACTGGTCGGAACGAGAATCGCAATCACGACTGATTATGTTCCTGTCGGTGCAAAGTCTTTTGAACTCAGCACTACTGAACATTTGAAAAAGGGAGATAAAATTGTCGTATTCAGACCCGGCACAGCAAATTGGATAGCCGATCTGAAGATGGATCAGATTCCCAGCGGAACAGGGACAAGGCAATGGGTGGCGGGCGACTATAACCTTCAATTCGAAAGGGTAATTACTGCGATAAAGGGAAAAACGATATATATTGACCAACCTGTTGTTATGGCTATGGAAACTAAATATGGCGGAGGCGAGATTTTTCGCTGTGCATTTAGCGGAAGAATTGCCGAGGTTGGGGTAGAAAATTTATGTTTGGAGTCCGAATATACCTCTGAAACAGATGAAGACCATGGCTGGGATGCCATATCATTTGATAAAATAGAGAACAGCTGGGTATCCAATGTGACCAGTCGTTATTTCGGTTATTCCTGTGTAAACCTGGGGCAGGGCAGCAAAAATATTACCGTCAGCAACAGTAAATGCCTTGCGCCGAAATCACAGGTGATCGGCGGACGGAGATATTCGTTCAACAACGACGGGCAGTTAAATCTGGTGATTAACTGTTATGCTTCCGAAGGACGGCATGACTACGTTACCGGGGCCAAAGTATGCGGACCTAATGTGTTTTTCAACTGCATCGCTGAAAATTCCAAAGGAGATATTGGTCCGCATCACCGTTGGGCTATGGGCACACTGTACGATAATATAACTACAGATGGAGAAATCAATATCCAGGACCGCGGTAATTGGGGAACAGGACATGGCTGGGCAGGAGTAAACCAGGTCTTATGGAACTGTAAAGTACGTAAAGCTGCAGTACAAAGTCCTTATGTATCAGGTCAGAATTATAGCATTGGTTTGATTGGTGAAAAAATACAAGGTCGTTTAGACGGAAGGCCGGACGGCATCTGGGAAGGACATAACAAAGCTGGTTTAACCCCAGTCTCACTTTACCTGTTACAGGTAAAAAACACGCAAAAATATAAATGATGAAGGCAATAAAAATAATCCTGATGCTGCTGGTACTGAGCCTGGCATCCGGCACTTTGAGTGCCCAGAAAGTAAATGTAGACAAAGCCTTTGCCGCTGCAGAAAAGCAGACCATAGTGCTGCTGAAAGAAATAGAAAATGATACTGCTGCCATCAGGAAAAATCAGGTATCCCCGCGGACGGTGGAACATGGAAAACTAACCATGGTTAGTTCCAGAGATTGGACAAGTGGCTTTTTTCCTGCTGAACTCTGGTTCCTTTACGCGCATAGTAAAGACCAGAAATGGCTTGATCTCGCAAGAAAATATACAGAGAAAATAAAAAGAGAGCAATTCAATACCGCTACACATGACCTGGGTTTTATGATCTACTGCCCGTTTGGCAATGGCTACCGTTTAACAGGTGATACAGCTTACCGGAACGTCATCATACAAGCTGCAAAATCACTTTCTACCAGATTTAACCCTGTGGCAGGCGTAATTAAATCATGGGACCATAATACCAGCAAGTGGAAGTATCCAGTGATTATTGACAATATGATGAACCTGGAGCTGCTCTTTGAGGCGACTAAACTCAGCGGTGACAGTTCTTTTTATAAAATTGCTGTAGCCCACGCAAACACGACAATGAAAAATCATTTTCGCCCTGACTTTAGCAGCTGGCATGTGCTGGATTATGATACGGCCACCGGAAAAGTGCTGCAAAAACTAACCGCTCAAGGATATAACAATGCATCTTCATGGGCCAGGGGTCAGGCATGGGCACTTTACGGTTACACCATGTGTTACCGCGAAACAAAAAATCCTGTATATCTGGCGCAGGCCAGAGGGATTGCCAACCTTATTTTGACACATCCTTCCATTCCAAAAGATGGTATTCCTTACTGGGATTATAACGACCCGAAAATCCCCAATGTTTCCAGAGACGCTTCCGCAGCAGCGATCACTGCATCAGCATTATATGAATTAAATACCTATGTTCCCGGCGCAGGATATAAAAACAAAGCAGATAAACTTCTGTACAGTTTGCATACTGCCTACACCAGTAAACCCGGCGCAAATAAGGGTTTCATTCTGGAACACAGTACAGGACACAGACCAGCGCATTCAGAAATAGATGTGCCAATAAATTATGCAGATTATTACTACCTTGAAGCATTGCTGAGAAGTAAATAAAAAAGAAAGCCGGCAAAAAATCAAGACTCAATTTTTGCCGGCTTTCTTAACCTTTACAAGAGAAAGGTGAGGAGAAGTTTATTGTAACAGGGCTACGCAAAACTGATGATATCAGGTATTGCTGCCAGCTTTTCATTCAGCTCTACCAGATACTTTTTTCTTCCTGATACCTGCCAGACAACCGTTAGCGTGTCCTGATCTTTACTCACTTCCAGTGGATCTATCCGTAAATGTTTGCTGTTCAATTCAGCTTCGAGCGATTTAATCAGACCGAAATCAGGCGTTCTGAAAGTGACACTAATGATCTTCTGTTTCTGCATGGTGCTGATCAGTTGCTCTATCTTGGTGGATAGCAGCAAAATGACTAGTGTGATGATGGTAAATACAAAAGCCAGTGCATGGTAACCTATACCTGTTGTCATTCCTATCGCCGCAGAGGTCCAGATTACCGCTGCTGTTGTTAAACCTCTTACCGAAAACTGGTCTTTGAAAATTACCCCCGCACCGATAAAACCGATACCCGTAATGATATTTGCTGATACACGGTCGTCGCTTCCTGCACCGTGACCCGATACAATAGTAAAAATAGTAGAGCCTAGTGAGATCAGAATGATTGTTCTAAAGCCCGCTGCTTTACTTTTATATTCCCTTTCAAAGCCTATGATCCCTCCGCAGAGGATAGACATGAACATACTGATTATATCTTCCGTTTCTAAAGTGAAGTCCATTAAATTAATATTTTATATTTAAAATATGCTTAGCAATTATCCTGCTAAAGTTCTGGTCAGCTTCATTAATAGAAATCTATAGGCTTATTTTTAAAAAGAGCCGCCCGTTTTTACTACCTTGACAGTGTATACACATTTACCACCTTAGACAAACCCGAAGAAAGATCTCCGCCCGCGAATAACAATTTGTTACCGGTAGATGCGGCTGCAAGATCGCTCGTTAGTTCGCTAAACTGCAATGTAGAAAAGGTATTGAGTTCTACATCATAAATGTCCACAGTAGCTGAAGAACCGCCCCCACCGAATACAATTTTTGACCCGCCTGCTGCTGCGCTAACATATTTACGATCTTCCGGTACAGGCAAAGTCGTCCACAGACCTGTAACCACATTATAAATATCTGCAGTTTTTGCATTGCCGCCACCAGAAAATACAATTTTACCACCTGCGCCTGCTCCAGCCAGATCATACCTGGTCTCACTGAGTTGGGATGTGGTCCATGTATTGGTACTGACATCATAAATGTCTACCACTTTCGAATCGCCCGTATTGGATTGACCACCGGCAAAAAGTATTTTATTTCCTGCTGCCGCACCTGCCAGTCTTCTGCGTCCCTGACTCAGTTGTGCGGTTGTCCATACATTGGTAGAAACATCATAGATATCAACCGTACTCACATAATTAAGACCGGTATCACCTCCTGCAAATACAATTTTATTTCCTGCCGCTGCTGCTGTTAAACGGCCTCTTGCCTGACTCAATTGAGCGGTCGACCATGTATTGGTAGAAACATCATAAATATCAACAACCTTAGAATAACCAGTTGCATTTAAGCCGCCAGCAAATACAACCTTCGTACCTGCTGCCGCTGCTGCCAGGTGGTAACGCGCTTCGCTAAGTCTTGTTGTAGTCCAGGCATTAGTAGAGACATCATAAATATCGACCGCCGAAGAGTAAGCAGCGCCGCCAGCTGTTCCGCCCCCGGCAAAAACTATTTTGTTTCCTGCTGCAGCGGCTGCCAGTCCAACCCTTGCCTCAGACAGGCTGGCTACCCCACTATACTCTATTTTGCGATAGATTAAGTTATCCATTGGTGGATCAACAATAATTATAGCTTCGTCACTGCTTTTACTGCAGGAAGAGATTTCTAATAAGCATATAGTTAATAGTGTGATCGTCAGTAATCTTTTCATCAGAGGAGCATTAGTTTATAAGACTAATTTAAGCGTTTAAATTTAATACGCACAAAAAAAAATAGGATATAAAAGCTATTATTTCTTCGGATAATTCAGGCGGGTTGTACACTTAGGATTTATTTCAGCAGATCCTTAGATGGCTAAGCGTCAGGATTTACTATTATTTATCCTTTTTGGCATTCAACTTGTAGCTTTCTGTTGATTATTATTCAGAGGGCTAAATCAATCATTATGCAAACAGATTACAGGATTTCTTTGAACCTAAAAACTGTGAATGGCCATACCACGGTAGGCTGTTTTTATATGGGTAATGACAGCGCATTCGCAGAAAAGACTTTTCATATGTTAAGTGGCGATGATAACATTTCAGAAAGTACGGTGCTATGTATAGAACTGACCAGTTTGATAGATGAGATCTCTTTACCGATCACCATCAAACATTGCACACTCGACGAGTTGGCCACAAACATCCAGATCCTTGCCAAGGAATTATTCAAACAATTGAACCTTACTAATCCAGGCTAAGTATATGTATTTATGCCTGGATTAGATATGAAGGGCTATAAGTCTATCCTGTTAAAATTTAACAGACAACTTTTCGCTGACCAACTGGTCATTTTTGTAATAATCGAAAAACCAATTCTCATTTTTTTTGAAGACTATTCCATTCACATTGCCATTGGTTGCGATAAAATAGTCCGGCACTGAAGTTTTCAGTAGCGTGAATACTATTTTTGGAGAAGTGTCAATTAACTGATAGCCAGTAGCTGTTGCCTGTGCATATAATGTGCCGTTAATTTCAACCTTTTCCGTTGTTACAGTTTTTACAGGAGTTTGGATTGGTGGCGGTGGAGGTGTCACTGTAACTGTGACCGTTTTTACTTCCTCCTGTACACTTGTTGCTGGGGTATATGCATATGGAAGGTCATTCAATGAAGTGAATGCCTCTCTTAAAGCGTTGGTATAAGAAATATCATATTCTTTTTCTCTGCTTTTGCCTTCCTTTCCTTTGAAAAGAACGGCCCCTTTGCAGTCCTTTAACAACAAGGTAAGATTAGTGCTGAACATTGTACTTTTTCCCAATATATCCAGCGTAAGGGCTTTACATTTATTATTTGCAATTTCTTCAGGTAAGTCTGTGTTATCATAATAAACAGTGAAACCTTTATCGTCTAACAACTTTTTAGTCAGGGCATTTAAGTTATACTGGTTTTCCTGTTTCAGAAAGCTGAATTTTTCGGGTACCAATACATATTTGTAATTATTAATGGTATTCTGGGCATAGCCTGAAAAGGACATTAGTAAAAGGGATAATAGAAAGTATTTTTTTATAGCAGACATAGTATTTAAGCTTCTTTGGAGCTAATATACAAAATAAACAAATTGAGCTGATTTTCTTTTCAAATTCACATTAAACAGGTAAGTCATCCAGATGCTTATCGTTACGATATTTGACGTTAAAGTTTTTTAAAAATATGCCGCGTACATTATTGAGCGGAGAAACGCAGATCAGCAAAGCGGGAGGAATGTGTTACAGGGTTTTCCTACTATTATCATCCTGATAGCCCGCTATAAATCTGGTTATTTTACAATAACCGCGGATACCTTAACTTCGTGTAAAAAAACAAATCATGAAGAAAATCTTATTTTTATTGACCGCATGTCTGCTCTTCACTCAATCATATGCACAGGAAAAAAAGTCGGAGGTTAAACGTTTTATAAAAACTTCTACTGGATACCTAATGGTATTAAGGGAGGGAGATGATGTTTTTAAGGTTATTACGCAACTAGCGAAAACAGAAAATATTCCCTCTGCAAATTTTTACGGGATGGGTTTCGCTGGGAGTGTAACTTTTGGCTTTTACGATTTCAACAAGAAAGTCTTCAATCCAAAGGAATTTAAACGTGTCGAAATGGGTAGTGTGACAGGATCTATCGCCTGGAGCAAGGAGCAACCTTCACTTCATATTCATGGTATTGCCACTGATGAGGAATTCAAAGCTTATGGCGGTCATGTCTTAGCCATGGTTGTAGGCACCGGTTCACTTGAAATCACCATTACTGTGCACCAGCAGAAACTGGAAAGAAAGGTTGAACAGCCTTTAAATGCCAACGTATTGCAGTTAGAATAGTTGCAAAAGGCTTTATGTATGCCGCTCATTTTGAATAAAATTTCTGAATTGTTTTATATTCAGAAATTTTATAATTTACAGCATTCTGGCAAATTCATTTTGGTTCCTATAGAAATCAATCTTAACCCTTTACAGCTATGTCTACTATCAAAACAACGGTTACCACTGCAAGTGTCGAGGAATTTATCACCTCCTTCGCTGATACAGAACAAAAGCGAAAAGATAGCTTTGAACTACTGCACATCATGAAGGATTATACCGGTTATGAAGCCAGGATGTGGGGACCAAGTATTATTGGATTTGGGTCATACCACTATAAGTCCGAAAGGAGTCGGCAGGAAGGAGATTGGCCGCTGGTAAGTTTTTCTCCACGTAAGGCTGCTATTTCACTCTATGTTTATATGGGCACACCAGAACATGAAGCCTTGTTAGCAGACCTGGGTAAATTTAAAATGGGCAAAGGATGTATCTATGTCAAAAAACTGTCCGACATTAACATTGATGTACTCCAAAAACTGATGGGTGCAACAATAAATCGTTTACAAGACAAATTTCCCGCATAATACCGGAACCTTAAAGGATATGAAGACGAGACTGAAGATCATACTGAGCATCAGTATACTTATGGCTTCACTACAAACTGCTAAAGCAGCTGATATTGTCATCAAAATAAATAAACGCTACCTCAATCTACCTATCGCGCAGACACAGTCAAGGGCCAACATGAAGTTTGTCATTAGTGGTAAACAGGAACGTGCGTTCAAGATCAGGCTTGCTAAAGATGAGCCGGAGTATTGGGTATACTGTGATGTAACTGCTTTGAAAGGAAAAACGGTGACCATCAGTTATGACGGTGATGAGGCTGGACTCAAGAAGATCTATCAAAATGATGAGATCGAAGGGCAAAAGCTGCTGTACAAAGAAAAGAACAGGCCACAGTTTCATTTCACTGCTAAGAGAGGCTGGATCAACGACCCTAACGGACTTATCTTTTATGAAGGAGAGTATCATCTATTCTTTCAGCATAACCCTTATGAAAAGGAATGGGAAAATATGTCATGGGGCCATGCGGTGAGTAAAGATATGATCCATTGGGAGGAGCTGCCTACTGCTTTGAGTCCTGATAATTTGGGTACCATGTTTTCCGGTTCGGCAGTGATCGATTATGCGAATACCGCTGGTTTTAATAAAGGAAAGACTCCTGCAATGGTAGCTACCTATACTGTTGCTTCGGCCGATAAACAAGTGCAATGTGTTGCTTATAGTCTGGATAAAGGGCGTAGCTGGACAAAATATAGCAATAATCCGATTATTGACTCAAAAGCAAAATGGAACAGCGTTGATACCAGAGATCCGAGGGTGTTCTGGTATCAGCCGGGTAAACACTGGGTGATGGTGCTCAATGAACGGGACGGGCATTCTATCTATAATTCTTCCAATTTAAAGGACTGGACCTTTCAGACCCATACTACCGGTTTCTGGGAATGTCCTGATCTTTTCGAACTGCCTGTCGATGGTGATCCATCGAAAACCAAATGGGTCATATATGGTGCTTCCAATACTTATATGACTGGTAGTTTTGACGGCAAGAAATTTACGCCCGAATCTGGTAAACATTATTTTGTGAATGGGACCATCTATGCCGCACAAACCTTTACTAATATTCAGGAAGCAGACGGAAGAAGAATCCAGATTGGATGGGGAAGGGTCGGACATCCGGGAATGCCTTTCAATGGCATGATGCTGTTACCGACAGAACTGAAACTGAAGACCACAAAAGATGGCATACGACTATTCAGTGAACCTGTCAAAGAAGCAAACCAGCTTTTTAAATCCGTAGGCAAATGGACTAATCTAAATGAGAATGATGCAAATGAAAAGTTGAAGAACTATAACAATAATGATGAGATCCGCATCAAAACGAAGCTTAAGCTTTCTCACGCGACCAGTGCTGGTATATATCTTTTTGGTCAGCGCATACTGGATTACGACATGAACTATAACCTGGTTAACGGAGTTTTTTATTCTCCAGAGGATATGACCAGCATGGAAATTTCAGCAGATATCTATATAGACCGAACCTCCATTGAGGTATTTATTGACGGAGGAGCATATTCTTATTCTCTGGAACGTAAACCTGATCCTAAAAACGCGGAGGGTTTACATTTCTGGGGGAATACTATTGAAGTAAAAGACCTGGAGGTTTATACTGTAAAATCGATCTGGTAGGGAAATATCAAAATTTTGGGATGCCTTAAGGCATCCCAAAATTACTAAGTAGCCGTGCGGCCTTCCATTCCAGAGAAAAGCTGTAGTTTTTCTAACTGCTTTTCAGGTGCTGAATTTCTTCAAACACTTTGAAAAGTTGTTTTTTCAACAAAGAAACCTGACCTTCCAGCAGGTGCTGATTGGATTCAAGAGTTTTGATGTCTTTGATCAGACCTGATTTTAGCTCAACACTTTTTTTATGGCCCGTTCCATGAAAAAACCATTCATAGCTCATATGAAACACTTCATGCATTTTTCTGATCAGCTCTAAGGGGATCATATATGTACCCGCTTCGTAGCGCTGTATCTTTAATCTGGAAATCCCTAAAGCCGAAGCAAAAGTTTCCTGACTATGTCCTTCTCCCTTTCTAAATAGCCTGAGCCTTTTAATTTCATCACTAACCAGAAGCTCTTCTTTAATTGCCATACATTCAACTTCTAAATTTCGTATACCTAAAAGAATTTCTTGATTGCTCCCTTTACCCTGAAAATATGGGTGATTACTTCCTTAGGTATCAGCTGTGGTTTATAGTCTTCGCTTTTATTGTAAGGTATCAGCATAAAACTGTCCTTATCCTCACACGATCCGATCATCTTGATGGTTCGGAAACCATTATCAGTAATGATCGCATAGATTTCACCTTCCAAAAGGAAACGTTTCCAGTCGTTCACCTGCTTTAATGCCACAATATCGCCATGAGCAATAAGTGGCCCCATACTTTTACCAGAAACGTTTACCCAATAATCCGCATCATTAAAAGGCAGAAAGTCAATATAAAAGGCCGGATTTACCTGGGTATTGTTAAATACCAGGTCAAAGCCGCCAACGAAATCTATATCATAATAAGGAACGCCCTTTCTGCTGTTATTAAATGTTGGAATACTGGATTGGTCTATCGAAGAATTGCTCTCATTATTGTCGCCATAATCTGACAAGTCAATATTTAACTTTTCGTTGATGAGTTTCACAATTTCATCACTCAGCACAGATTTACTGGACCAGGTTACTATAGTTTGTCTGGACTTGCCTATTTTCTCTGCCGCAGCTTCCTGAGATAAGTCAAGTCTTTTTAATGCGTTTTTTAAATTTTTTCCGCTGATCATCAGATTTTTGTGTAAAATTACCAATAAAGTCTTGACAAGACTTGTCTTTTTGACTTTACTTTTGTACCTTTGAATTATACAATCAGACAAATATATAACAAAAATTCATTTAACTTATTACAAAAGACAACCATTATGACAATACGTACATCAAATCGGAGTAAGATGCCCGGTAAATATGTGGAGGAAAACAGTTGTATTGTCAAAATGGGACAAATTCCCGAAAGACAATTGATGCCTGATCCGCACGTGATTTTTGAATTGTTCAGCAGATTTAGTGCAGGTGTGTTCCCTGATATCGCATTCAGGCAAAGCTCATTTTTTCAGCATACTGCTTCGATGATCAATTTGTTAGCTACAAACGGAGAGTTTAATGGCAAAAGAGGAAATGATAATGTCTGAAAATAGTGTAATAAGTGATCAACAAAGAATAAGGATACTGGAAGATGAAATACTGAACATGCGCAAATTATTTGTAATGCAGATCGAAAGAATTGAGGCAATCATTGGCATTGGTGATGATTTTGAACGTAACGCGGTAAAATCATTAGATAAAGAATAAGAAATGCAAAGAGACTATATCAATAAAGGAAAGATCAGGGCTGAACCCCTAGTCTGTTTTGAATGTGACCGTCCGTTCGCCCACGAAAGATTTTATAGTGCCGGATATACATTTTGCGCATTTAACTGTAAAAAGTTATTTGAAAGGCGCAGGAAGTTGGAGATAAAAACAAGATGCAACGAAAATATATAACGAAAGAAAAGATGATGAACCAACTTACTACAACCCAGCAGGAATTGTCCGTACCCAGAAATAAATTTCAGCATATTCTGCAAAATCAGCCAGTCTATCTCGATGATTTTAACGAGGTATATCATGAAGTAAAAACACAAATTGTCAAATCTTTCCATCACCTGGAATGGACATTACCGTCAAGAAATGATTTGCACCTCCTGGTAAATGAAGTAGCCGCCAGCATAAGAGTTAACCACAGGCAGCTCCGTACAGCGGAGATCTCGCTCTGCTTTGCTAAAGGAATCAGAGGAGAATATGGAGAGTTCTACGGATTGAGCCTGGTTAGCTGTGATAACTTTTTCTCGAAGTATCTCACTAGCGGTTACCGCCGGGGGCTTGCACAGAGTCTGGCTGCCTTCCAGCTTCCCCCGGTTTCAAGGGAGCTGAGCCGGAAAAAAAAGATTGATCTTTCCAATAAAGCATTTGAAATCTATCAGATCAAAGGATTTTATGATGATCAGGATAATGCCGTTTACGACTTTTTAGATCAGGAGTTAATCATTCCCTTTACGCCAGAGGAGAAACTCGCGATACTGGAAGAGGCGAGGAAGAAGATCGATTTGGAGATTAAAAAAGATAGCCTGCGGAAAAGAAAGGAGTGTTTCAATAAACAAGCGAGGACGATGGTTAAAGGAGAGCACCTCGATATCCCCGAGTCGAAGAGAATTGCACTTCACAAATATTTCAGGTTGTTGCAGCTAAAAGGTGGCATGATTCCATTTTTACAACATCATAATTAGTCGTCCTTTTTTAATAAAAATATAAATTAATTGTTCGCTATTATGACATACAGAACATTATGTGATGCCGGTAAAAATATGAAGGAATACAATATCCATCTGGTCGTTGATATTCTGCGCAAAGAGTACCCGGAAATAGAACTTAAGATCCGGCAGCGTATAGACGATGATATTCCCGGAAAAGTAGATGACCTCTCGCATATACCGGAAATTATCAGGTTATTTACGCATATACGTGGTATTGACGATGTGGTAATGGCTATTGTACGATATGGCAATAAAGAGATCTGGGAAAATATAGATCTGCTCCTTGCTGTAGTCATGCTGTTTTATCATCCTGAAAAAGTGTTGCAGCTGACTGACGAAAAAGCAAAATATGGTGTAATGAGTGCCATCTCCAATGTGCTGCAATGCAGTAATAAACTATTGCAGAGGCGTATTTCACAGGTGATCGTCTCCTTTAAAGCTTACAAGGCTTTCAGGGAAGAAACATACAGAATCTACGAACTGATAAATGAGACAAAGAAGCTAGTATAAAGCCTTTAACTATAAAATTTTAACGAAAGCTGGTCAATACAAGTTGGCATTCTCATAAAATTTATAATCAGAATTAAAGATCGTAAATTTACAGTATTCAAATAAACAGATAAATATATCCTCGTCATGCCAGTATTTGTGCTGGCTCCGTTTTGGTTGTTCCTGCAGATTTGTGCCGTGCCGCGACTATTTAGAAGCAGGGGGACGATTTGCGCTGCTGCAGGTTCAGTCACAACAGGAAAAGAACAGGATTAAAAAAATAACAGTCGCGTTGATGAGATCAAAGCTGTCTTCATTTCGTTCGGAATGTTCCTTATCAGCATATTTTGAAATTACCCTGTTAGGGTCAAAATCAGACTTTAAAAGATTTAGTAAACACGGTTAATGGCCTTTGTATTTCGCTTAAAATTCAGTAAAAGAGCACACTAAGGTAAATTTATAAACACATAAAATAGAAAGATCATGAATGTAAAAAAGGAAGAACTGGTGGGACTGGCACAATCTATAGGAATAGAATATGCAGCGTTGATGGCTTTTATTAGTGTGGAAAGTGGTGGGAAAGGTTTTATCAATGATCGTATTGTAATTCAGTTTGAGCCATCATGGTTTAGAAAAAAAGCACCATTTGCACCATCCGGTTTATGGTCGCTGAACAAAGTAGAAAATCAGGATAAAGAATACAAAGCTTTCAGTAATGCCTTTAAAATCAACAAAGATGCAGCCATGCAATCCACCAGCTGGGGGCTGGGTCAGATCATGGGTTTTCATTATGGACGCATTGGATTTAAAACAGTTGATGAAATGGTAGATGCCTTTAAAACAGGTGAATACGAACAAGTAAAAGGTATGGTGAAATTCATTGCCAGTGATCCTAAACTGCTGAAAGCGATCAGAGAAAAGAACTGGCACCTGGTGGCCACCTATTATAATGGTGGCGGTTACAGGGAGCTGGCGAAGAAATATAACAGGGAGCCTTATAACATCAGTATGGAAAAGGCTTATCATAAATATGGAGCGTAAGAATGAGCATAAACATACCTACACCAGAGAAGATGCAGAAGTATCCCTGGGGTGTAACTGTGGTGTCGCTGTTTGCTGTTGTCGTATTACTCCTTTACCAGGTACTTCATAAAACAGATTGCGATGAATGTGAGCAACGATACCGCTCAGAAAGGAGTAAGAATGATCTCCTTACCACCGCATTGCTGATTAAGAACGGAATCATCCTGCAGCAGGCCGTAGAGGCAAAAGAGAAAGACAGTACCATTACCAGGAAATTGAATAAATCAAAAGAAATAGTTAAACGGAATTAGTATGAAAAATTTAAAGTTCTATCTGGTCATAGCGGCCCTAATTATTGGACTGCTCTATGTTGGCTATCAGTGGTACCAGGATAGCAGGTCGCTCAAAGTTTTTGAGGCCACTAAGCGGGAGGTGGCCAAACAAATACTTACCGGAGCGAAGGAGATCAGCAGGGTAGTGAAGGCGAATGGCACTGAAGCAGTGCTGCTGGATATTACCGGGAACCGGACTTCAAATAAAAATGCCGATAAAACCGACATTCCCGACATCGTAGATACCGCAGCACTGGCACTAGATATCCGCACCAAGCAATTGAAGGAGGTCACACAAATCGCGGCACAATATAAGGCAGAGAACCTGCAGTTAAAAGCACAACTGGACTCCGGTCATCATCTTTACTATACCTATGAGGCGAATGGTTTAAAATTAAAATTTACACCACCTTACGATACTGTAAAAAATGCTACGGCTGATTTCCTGGGCACATTTGGGGTTACCCTGGCGCAGGGGTATAAAAGACAATGGTTCCTAGGCAAGGAGAAATCGCTCCTGTCTGTTTCTTCAGACTCTCCCTACTTCAAGATCAATAAGGTAAACTACGTGGGCTTTGACCGTGCACCCCCTGATTTTGGTCTGCAGGCGAAGTGGAAGGCATCTTTTAACAACATTGCCGGACCTGCGTCTGGTCCGGCTTTGAGTCTGAAGTTAGGAAGGTTCGATCTGGAAGGAGATTTCCAGTACTATATCAACAACAAGAGTTGGAGCTGGGGAGCTTCAACGGAATTTACAATTGGAAAACTTTAATCGATACAACAAATGCCAAACTCAGTCTGTCTCTTCGGTCCTGCATTCTCCCTTAAAGGCGATTCTCGCTTTACGGGTCAGGATGTCAATTTCCAGCTTATTTTTGATGACCAGTCCGGTGCAGACGCTGTGCTGTACACCGAATGGTATCTCGATGATATTCTGGTAACCGGACAATCAGCAATCAATTTTGCTGCTAAAATACCCTGTGGAAGTCATACCATCGGTGCCAGGATCTTAAGCCATAATGGCTGGTCAGGGATCAAAACACTCACCTTTAAGAGCTGTATGGTGCCGGTGTTGCTCTATATCGCAGGTGCAAATACCCTCAATGAAGGTGAAAGTATAAACTATACGGTATTCCAGAATTACAATGACGGAACTACCGATAATGTCACTGATCAGTATACCCTCACCAGTACTGCAGGTGGATCTTTTAATGGTTCAGTTTTCACTGCTGCAGTTGATGATAACAACTATGAGTCGGTTGCCGTAACCATCAGCGCTGTAAAAGATGGCATAACCGGAGCTACCAAGCAGGTGACAATTTACAATACCACACCAGTGACTATTACCGCAGTCCGTCTTACTGGACCTGATACGGTGAACGAAGGGGCCGCTGTAGATTACAGTGTGATGGCGACTTATTCAAATGGTACACAACAGGATGTTTCTGGTCAATACGTTTTTAGTACACCAGAAGGTTCTTTTTCGGGAAAAAAACTGACTATCCCTGCAAATACGATAACCGGGGATACCCGTGCCTTAACGATCAGTGCTTCAAATACCAGTGGTCAGACCCTGACCAAAACCATTACAATTACTGATACAAGTGCCGTGACCATTGTTTCTACGAGCCTTAGCGGTCCTGATTCAGTAAATGAGGCGGCATCTGCAGATTTTAGTGTTACTGCTACCTATTCTGACGGAACACAGCAGGATATCTCCGCTCAATATATTTTCAGTGCAAACGATGGTGCTTTTGCTGGAAGGACATTTACTGCCAGTTCAAACGAAATCATAGGCGATACCCGAACGGTGACCATCACTGCATCCGCTGCAGGAAGTTTCACTTTAACGAAGAACATCACTGTAGTTGATAAAACGTTTAAAGCAGGTGTGCTTGTGGTCGACTTATATAACAATACCAGCCTGAATGTGATTGGTATTATAGATAATCCGGAGGTGATCAATAATCATGTTTCTACTTATACCGGTAACAATATCATGCCAGCAGGAGCAGTTCCGGCGCAGGCATTGATTCTGGCATCCGATCTGAACAGTGGTGCAACTACATCCTGGAGGTTTACGTTTAACCTGGCTAAAATGGTTGCCCAGAACCCCGGAACTACAGATTTTGTGATGTATATCAAAGGACGTGGCGTAGGCAGTGGTTCATTAAATGGTGGCTTTTCATTGAGAAGTAATGAAGCTCAAATGGTGCTT
Source organism: Pedobacter sp. MR2016-24 (assembly GCF_026239655.1). GTDB lineage: Bacteria > Bacteroidota > Bacteroidia > Sphingobacteriales > Sphingobacteriaceae > Pedobacter. The sequence goes on from NZ_JAPIVO010000004.1 coordinate 586,243, forward strand.
AACGGAAGTCCGGGTTCATATATGCCTAGTGTAACGAATGGCAAGAATGTACAGGAGTTAACCCCGTACAGGGGCACCGTTGTGGGAGGTGCAAATGGCAGTTATGCAGAAAGTGACCTGACCAACATCATCAGGTTCGTTTACAATGTTCCGAATGACAAGGTGACTGTTACCACTGATTTCTAATACAAAAGATTAAGCAGGTATTGATGTGCTTCATATGCGCAGGGGGGAGAAGACTGCCCATGATTTTTGTAATCCATCAAAAAGATTATGATAGGATTGCTCATTACCCGATACCTGTAAACGAATAAAAATTGTAGGATTTAATAAATGTATAAACAAATATATGGCGACCGATTCTAATAACTACATGTCAAAGTATAAGCCCAGGTCCTGTTTTTTTACAGCCCCGGCATCTATTGGACAAAATGATGCACAGGCTTTCGGCCCTGTAGCATCCCCTTCTGCCAGCAATAAATTCAGACTCACCTCTAAATTTACGTCGGCCGGTGCAAAAGCCTTTGCTGTTTGTAAAGGTGTTGTGCTCATCCAGCCTCAAACGGGAAGTAATGATACTGTAAATCTGATCATCAGGCCTTACATACAGCCGATATCGGGTTTAAATATCAAGTATTTCATTTATCGTGGAATTACGAAGTCCAGTTTTTTTGATGGTGAAAAAGTGCTGGCTGCAACAAGTAGTACTTCAGATTTTATCAATAAGATTAACGCCAATTTCACTGCTTTTCATACCAAAACAAATCCCCAAGAAGAAGTGCCGGACTTTATGGCTAAATACATCGGTTTTGATCCGGCCAACCAGCCGGATAATCTGAAGCTCGATGATTTCTTTTTTAAGCAATCCGATTATGTTGAGAGCGCGGGCGAATTCATTGAAGCACAGGGAACTGCATTTGAATTGCCATTAATCGATATGGGTGCGACCATTGGCGATTTTAAAGTTGGCGAATGCGGTATCGACATTGTTCTGAGTTATGGTGATTATGCCTTACCAGATGGCAGTGACGAGTTTGTCTTTGATCTGGCCTATGGCAGAGCTAAGGAATCCTTGATCGATATTTCAGGCATTTCTGATGCTTTTCAGCAGAAGAGAAAACGCGAGCAGATCTTCCAGTTTCTTGATGCAGCTGCATATTATGGTTTCCACAGTATAGAGGGCGGCATTGTTCATACTTACTCTGGTGGCGTAATGGTTGATAAAAAAGGAAATGACATTTATAATGATGTAGTTTCAAAGTTTTTCACCAGGAACAATGTGTATCTGTACATCCAGAGTGACAGGACCAGGTCTTATAATTTTTACGGGAATTATGCTATTACAGAAGGGAGCCCGGAATCTTTAAAATTTGGTTTAACAGAAGAAGGCCTTGCTGAGAGAGTATATGGTACTGATGGCTGGCCGTTGATTATTGAAAAAAATCCGCAGGTAAGCAGTGATGGTCGTAATAAGATGTTTGTACAGTTTGTCACTGATAACAATGTGAATACCATGTTGTATGGGCAGGTGGCACAAATAGATAATGCGCAGCATAATAATTTTTGTGGGCCTGATGATCTCAAATTACCCGTTGATCTGGATGCTGAGGAAACTACAGATCCTGGATATACTAAAATTATAATGCTATCTAACCCTGCAACCGGAACTGAAAGTAACAAACTTAATGTGGCTACCTTTAATATTCTGTTATACCAGGGCAAGACATATAATTATACATTAGAACAGATTGTAGATGAGGAAGGTCAAATCACCAGTACATATGGCCAGCCTAATTTCTTCGATGATGTATTTAATTTGATTACTGGAATACCCTTGCTTAAGAATATTACTGATTCAGAATATTCTTTATTGGCATCGCAAAAAATACGCTTAGTTAATCATGTTTACAATGGTATGCAACATGGGATAACCGCTGTACAGACAAATATTGTTAAAGATGTGATTGATACGGGTACAGAAGAAATACCAACATTAAAGCGAGTTACATATATTACACAACCTATCGATATCTTTACCTTGGCAGGTTCATTTACAGCTTCTATTAGTAATGATATAACATCTTCCTCCTCTGCTTCAGTCGCTTCCAATTCTGTTAAGACTTATGATCTACCAAAACCATTATATTATGATGTTCTGAATTTTACAGATTCAGCAAGAACAATAACAGGAATCCAATTAAAAGAAGCAAATAATATTAATCCTAACCGGACAATTTTAGGACTCACAGAAGTCGAGAATGATCTGTTAAAGAAAGCTATACAAGTAAATCAGGTAATTAATGCAATGCTGATTCTTGTTAGTTTTTATAAAGAGGGTAACGAATCGCTTTCTTCAGAAATCATCTTATATCAAAAATATAAAGCTGGTATAGTTGGTGAGAATAACGATGGGTATCTAGAAATTTATATGCCAGAAAATGAAATAATTCTCTATTCAATAGATCAAAAATATCTTTTCACAGATGACTACAGTAAATTCATGGTAAAAGAAACCATCGACTCAATTCTGGATTCAGATATATACTTATAATTTTATGGCAAAAGCAGAAATATTAAAAAATGGTAAGGTTGTCCGCAGTGACAATTTTACGAATGAAATTCGTCATGATTTAGAAGGCTTCTTAATAGAATTTTCAATTGAGAATCTTACCTATATTTATAGAGAAATAACTCATTTTAAAACTGGCGATATTCAGAGTAATAAAATTACTTCTGGCTATTATCAAAAGCTTGTATTTCTGAATTATATTGCAGGAATAGAGAGTTTGGAAAAAGTTAAGAATACTGATTCATCAAAGGAAGGTAAAATAGTATATGCAACTAAAGGAGATAATCTGGCGATTCGAAAACTCTTAATCCCTTCGTTACCATATAAAGGCTATTGTGAAGTCTCTTCCTACAAATTTCTTTATGACGGTGACTTAACTAAGGTTCTTAATGATGATTTAAGTATTCGAATTCCACAAGAAGTTGAAGCAGATCTAGAAACTGTGGAGTTACACATTCAATCGTCTATTTTTTTAAAAAATAGGATGGTCTTGGCAAGTACTTTTGCGGATGTGGAACAGAATTCAGCTGCACTTTTAATAACTAAAATTGCTCTTGTAATTAGTATGATTAATAAGGATATATTCCCCTTATTTGATAATGGTACTTCGGAAGAATATAAAAACTATGCCTTAAAACAGAATGAATTTTGGCAAACAGGTTTAATACTTGATTTTCGTACATTGAATGACCTCGATAGTTATTTAAATAATATCCGAAGATATTATCGAAATACATATGTAAACCAATTATTGATTACACAGTCTAATGGTAAAGATAAGCTGTATTGGTTAGCCAAATCTTTATCGCCTATTACTTTAAGCATAATTCCACCCAAGCAACGTATTGACATTTTGGAGGTGTTAGCATTAAAATCTAGTCTGGATGATGATAACCAAGAATATGCCTTGAATATCGTGAATTCTGTAGACATAAGTAATCAATCAGAAGTTAATGAATTTTTAGGAGCATTGATTTCAAAAAAATATGTCACAAATTCCAAGCTTCCTCCATATACTAACAATTTATATAGCTTGTTGTATATAAAAATTGTAAACCATCTGTCTATCCTTAAGAGTACATTTGAGATGATTGGTAGTAACAAATACAGTAAGGATAACAGAACAAGGTTTGCAACAGCAATTTTATTATTATGGCAAGAGAGTAAATATAATCCTTATAAAAATTTGACGACAAATGGTGAACCGGATTATAGTTTAATAGATGACTCGACTTATGATTACGATAAAAATTTTAATCATTTTGCTTTAATTAATTATAATTCCAGAAAAAGTAAATTTGGAGTTTATAATGATAATTTTACTTTTGAATTTGATCCTAATGGAAATGGTATTTATTGGATAACGGCGAATAAGGACTTCACATTATCGGCGGCTACTTCACTTAACCTATATCAGCCGATGACATTACTTTCCTATCCTTCCGAGACTGATACCTCAATTCAACTACCCCAAAAAGACGGAGAATTTAAAGGAGTTGTTCCACTGTTTTTTTTAGCCTTTATTGATAGTGATGGTGACAGTAAGGATTTTGATACTAAAGTTGGGATTATGGTAGATGTCGCTGCAACTTTTTCTGGTATTGGGGCTATAGCGGAATTGAGGTACATAAGATATCTATCAAAATTAGGTCAATTCCTGGTTATTATAGATACTGTTTCGATAGCTGCATCAATCTTAAGTTTTTTATTAAGATATTCCGAAGATTGTAATAATTCTCCTTTTTGTGAGAAGCTTAGAACTGTTTTGTTTTATATTGAAATTATTTCTTTAGTAAAAGACCCAATCGCGATTGCAAAATCTAAAAAAGCTGCGCAAAATTTAGTCGAAGAGGGGATAGAGAGTGGTTGGCCGTCTGGTATGCTCAACGAAATTGACGGATTTACTCCAAAACAAAAAATTGAGCAATTAGCCGGAATGGATATTGCCGATTATTTGAAAGCTTATGTGTCAGATACAAAAAGTACACTAATTCAAATAATTAACAGAGAAAATGCATTCCTGAAAACGATTGGAGCAGAGCATAGTTTGGTTAAATACTATAGTGATTTTCAAATGGAAGAAATTTTAACCTACGCAGCTGGTAAAGGATTGTCTAAAGAAGATGGAATGGGTATTCTCCATCAGGCTTGTAGAAAAAGACCTGTAGAATTTATCGCCCCTATTAATTTACTAAAAGATCGAATGGATCGATTGGTTGCTGTCAGAAAAAGAGGTTTTCCGTTCACTTTCAGTAGTTTAGATAGTTTTGATGATTATGCAAATAATAAAATTGGAGTTACTTTGGATAAATTCGGGCTAGCCAAGGATAAAGTTTACTATACAGGTTCCAGCATCACTTCAGAGAGTAGTATTTCAGGAGGTATATTTGATACGGATTGGTCAGTAAATTACTCTTATATTGAGATGGAAAAACTAGTTGGAGAAATGGAGAAAAGATTTATACGAGCTCACAACCTCGGAATCATTAAAAAAGGTAAGGCAAATGAATATAATAAAGCTATGAAATCTTTCTTTAAAAAAAATAGAGTCCTACATAAGAGATATATAGTTGCTATTGAGGACGGTCATTTGGTTAATATAAGGCAAGTCATAGATCGGGATTTTCCAGATGTTATAAAATCAGATATTACACCTGTTTTAGAAGATCTTAAAGCAGGATATCCAAGAATTAAGTACAAGTTTAAATAAACAAGATCATGACTATTTCATATAAAAATTATTTGGGCGAGCCCATCACTGTTCAGCAAGCTGATGCTCTGGATGACTACAATAAAAACTATTATGATGACAACAGCTTGATAAAGAAGATAGAGCATTACGAAAAAAAAATAATTTCTTCTTATACATACTATCTAAGTTCAAACGAGACACTGTCGGTGGTTTTGGACGAATTTAAGAATGAGCGTGTTGATATTATTACTAGGTCTTATTTTGGATCGTACAGAATCGAAGAATCAAAAGACTATACAAAAAACACCTTGAAGTTTTATTTCAGAAAGCTTTATGATAGTAATAATAATTTAATTTGCGAACAAGAATTTAGTATAAATGACTTGACGGTAATACCAGCAAAAACTGAAAAATATCTTTATGTTGTTGGCGAAGAATTATGTGCACTTGGTTTTGAATATAATGAGGACGGGCTCGTAAAATATATTTGGGGTCAATGGGTAGAGAATACCGATAAAAGGTGGACTGGAGGAATTTACAGTGCAGAGATTTTTAAGTATTTTCCTACCCTTTTTACTGATCATCCTTATTACGCTAATTTTGAGTTTTTGCCTAATGCCAATGTATACTAGATTCTAGTATAGTTTATTCAATTCCTAATATTCAATTTTTGGAAAAAGTAATTTTCCAAGTGATATTGGTATGCCTAGAATAAAACAATCATTATTCTTATTTCTTTAATGAAACAAATTTATTAATAATATATAGATTATGCCGAATAATTTAACTTCTACATCGAACTCATATTATCCTACTTTGTCTGAGGTAATATCCATTGATGATTTACCAGAATTTTTACATTTTGCAGAAGACGGCCTAAATGTATTACTGGATAAGATCCACTACAAAAACCTACAATATTCAAAAAGCTATAATGGCGATGCTGCCTTTTATAGCCTGGATATAGTCAGCAAAAATATAGGACTTGATCTGCCTTTTGGTTTAAGGTTTATCTTAAACCCAGATGCTGATGGAGATGCAAATATTTCATCTTTCCCAGTTTCCCTGCAATATCAATGGGAAGTTCTGGCATTTCTGAAAAACTTTAACATCGAGAATTTTTCATTCTCTCCGCAGGGATTTTATGATCTGGGGCTAAAGATTTTCAAAATCTCAGAAGATCAGGTGATCGCGCAGATCCTCAATTATTTTATTGACGATAGCGATCTTGCCGGATCTAAATTTCAGCTGCTAATTGATGAAGTAAATAGTCTGTATCCTGTCGCAGGTTTAACCTTACCGGCAGATCAGGAACCTACGGTAGATTCAGTTGCTAAAATGATCAGCGAGAATCCAAATATCCCTGAAAATATCTCTGAGATCATGTTCATTGCTTATATTTTGAACACGGATCTTGATGTGATGAAGGAGAATTTACAGCGATTCTATGCTTTAATGGTTCCTGATGGAATTGAAGACTACATCAAAAAGATGCTCGTTCCAAAAGTGAAAGCAACTTTACAGCTGTCAGCCGGTATTGAATTTCCTCTGAATATTCTGAAACCTGTTACTGCAAATGGTACGCCGATTCCAAACGCGAAAACAGTGTTTAAATTCGCTGAGGCTACATTTTTTGTAGACACAGAATCAGGAATAGGTTCAGATCTGGAACTTGCAGGTTCACTAACTCCTGAGTTTTCTCAAATCGGAAATACTGGATTAACCATCGGCTTTACCGGAGCTAAACTCGACCTGAGCCGTACAACAAATATCCCTGAAGCAGATGCTGTGGGTTATCCGGTAGACTTTACAGGGTTATACGTTAAACATGCTACGATAGGCTTCAACGGTTTCGGAAAGGACGATACGACAAAGGTCAGCGCCAGAGTGAGTGCCGACGATCTGTTTATTGGAACAGGTGGCGTATCGGGTAAAATTGCTTTGGAATCAGATGGACTGCTTTACCGTAAGTTCGGTAATTTTGGAGTTGAGCTAAATGCTTTTTCTGTTGATTTTAGACAGAACGCCATCTTGAACTCTGATATCAGCGGGAAGCTGATACTGGGTGGATTTAAAACAGGAGCGGAACCTGCGGTAATCAATATTGATGCACATATACATGGTAATGGCGATTTCAATATCACGGCTAAGCCGAACAGTGATTTACTGACAATCACTTTACCGGATGTACTGGAGATTGCGATCAGAAGTCTGGAGATCGGAAGGGAAGAACGTGGCTTCTATGCAGAAGTTGCTGGACAGCTGAGTTTCATAGCTGACCTGCCGGGATTGGGTAAGGTATTGCCCAAAGGTATAGAGATAAAACAACTGAGGATTTGGGACAATGGGGACCTGGAGTTCAAAGGCGGTGGTCTGGTAGTACCTAAGTCTTTCGGTTTAAAAGTTGGACCTGTGAAACTGGAAGTAACCAACATGGGTATCGGTTCTTACAGCCGTAGCCTCCATGAGATCGAACGTAGTTACCGTTACTTTAGTTTCGATGGTATGATCAATACAGGCAGGGCAGGAGTACAGGCCAGCGGTAACGGGATCAAGTTCTATTATACGGTAGATAACAATAACACAGATAAACCTTTAAATACTTTTGTAAGTATTGACGGCATTACCATAGATATTTCTGTTCCAGGAAATGTAAGTAAGGATGATGCAGCTTTCCTGTTAAACGGACACCTGAGTATGAGCAATCCGGACCCGGCAATTACGGGTTCAAGTGCAGGTTCAGAATATACGGGAGCAGTGACCTTCTCATTACCCAAACTTAAATTGGCAGGAACGGCTAAAATGAGGCTTCAGCCACAGATACCAGCCTTTGTGGTGGATATCGGTATGGAGCTGGCTACGCCTATACCACTGGGAGCTACAGGACTAGGGATTTACGGTTTCAGGGGACTGATCGGGGAGCATTATCTTCCTTCAAAATCTGCTACCACGCCACCTTTGCCGGATTCGGCATCCTGGTGGGATTATTACAAAGCCAAAAGTACCTTAACGCAACAGGAAGGTATCGAGATTGACAAGTTCGCTGATAAAGCCGGATATTCGGTTGGTGCAGGTTTGTCAATTGCAACATCGTTTGACTCCGGCAAGGTTTTCTCCAGTAAATTGTTTTTACTGCTGGGATTGCCGGATGTATTCCTGATGCAGGGACAGGCGGGGATCTTAAGGTCCAGAATTGGATTGAACGACAGGGTAGATCCTCCATTCAGTGCTTTTATTGCGATCGACAGCAGCTCTTTCCGTGGAAACCTGTCTGTAGATTATAAACTGCCTGATGAGGGAAGTTTCAAAGGTAAAATCTTCTCGCTGAGTGGTGGGCTGGACATGGCCTTCTTCTTTAACAATGCATCTGGATGGTACCTGAATGTAGGTAAAGATCAGCCGGAAAGTGCAAGGGTAAGAGCAGAAATACTAACCTTGTTTAAGGGATATGCCTATATGATGCTCTCTTCAAGGGGTTTCAAGGCAGGTGCAGGTGCAAGGTTTGATTTTAATAAAAAATTCGGGCCTGTAGCTGTAGGTATTGGTGCCTCGGTGGATCTGGCAGGCTCAGTGAGCTTCAGACCGGTACAAATCGGTGCAATGATACAGTTTGGTGGTTATGCCTACATCAAAGTATTGTTCATTAAACTGGGATTATCGGTACAGATCACGCTGGCGGTAGAAGCACCACATCCTTTTAATATTACCGGGGGGCTGGAAGTACAGTTCAGGGTTCTGTTCAAGAAGATTAGATTCAGACTGGAAGTAAGCTGGCATATCAATAATGATGACAGTGTATTGAGGCAACCATTGCCGGTACTGGAACTACCTGATCCTTCGATTGGGTACATGCCTGCAGCGGCAGTGAATATCCTGTCGAACGAAACCTTCCAGCTGAACTATGTTAATCGCCAGATCACTGGAAGTGCAAGTATTCCTGCACCGGGCGACGGAAGCTGGAGGTATAATTTCAATGATACAAATGCTGCGATGCAGGTGACCATCCCATTGGATAGTTATATCGACATTGAACTGCTTAAACCGGTTAAACCTGATTTATTGAAAATCGGTGGTGCGGGCAATCAGTTACCTGATGGTTATTCTGAAATGGTACCACCTCAAAAGGGAATGAGTAACCAGGTGCGTCATGAATACCAGCTTACGGGACTGGATATCTATGCATGGCATGCTACAGGATCAGGGACAGGTTCATGGCAGCCTTATAATGTATACGAAGCAGTGTCGGCGATTGTGAACGAAAATGCTGGTGCAGTTAACCTGAGTACATTGAAAGCCGGGTACTGGCAGTTTGCGGAGACGAACAAGTACAACAAAATCCGTCTGCTTTCTCAGAATATGTTTAGCTATGTAAACCAGTCGACCAGCGATTATTCTGGTCTCGATGCCTTAAACTTCCAACGTAAGGATCTGTTCTGCTTTGAAAAGGTAATGAAGGAAGCGGTGGTGGACTGGACTGCACAGCCTCTGGAAACAAAATATATTTCAGGAAGTACAAATGCAATTCAGGGGGTGTCATTTAGCTTTAATGGTACCAGCGGAACAGTTAAAAGTGAAGCTTCATCTGGAAAGAACAGCTTACAGATGGAGGTTAACGACGGAGTATTGGTCATTACGCTACCAAAACCTGTAACTACATTAAATCTGGATTTTGGAGAAAATCAAAGCGATATTCAGGTAGATTTTATTAAAAAGGTACAATATCGTATATTATTTGGCCGCACCTATACAGCAGACAAATACATGACTCCTGCGTTTCTTTCGAAAGCTGAACAAAATACGGTAATCCGTTACAATGACATCAATGAACCAATTGAAAAAGTGTCGATAACGCTGAAGAGCGGTAAGAAAACTGATCATACGGGTAATCTGGTGCTGGGAGGTTATTATCAGTTCCCGGAACAGTACATGGCCGGAAACGTGATTCCTACACCGCATGAAGAAGAGATGGAAAAGGCGCTGATGTTTGCTGCGATCTATAACAGAGCGGTTAAGGGTGAGGAAGTTCAGAACGGAACTTATGGATCTTTAGCAGGAACTGTAGGAAAATGGCCGATGGTGAACACGCTGGATACACAGGGTAATCATGCCGGGATCCTGACAGGAAGTCCTGATCGTATAGCAGGTTTCTATGCGCCAAATAGCGGGCAGGAGCAGTTGCAGACCATCAGGTCATTCTCAGGAAATTCTGATGCGGTGGTTGTTCCTTACAAACCGGATCTGAATGTAGAATCGGGAAGTTTTGCGGTTGAAGTAACGGCAGTTTTTAATCCTTATGTGCCGGGAATAAGTACATTAATGCACAAGGTAAAAGTAGATCCCGTGACTGGACATAAAAAAGGTTTTGCTTTACATCTTTACCAGGATACACCGGCTGATGCGGGAACGGTTTACGCAGATGATGAACATATCCCTTCTTTCAGCGTTTGGTTAACCACTTATGATGGAACAGCAAAATCAGGATTAAGAGTTGCTGCAAAATATACTTTGGATTGTGCTACAGGTAAAGTGGAAGAGAAACAATACAAACATATCCTGGTTTCGGTCGACAGAGCTGACGGGACATTGACTTTTTATGTCGACAGAATGGCTAAAATGATTTCCGGAATTCCGGCTGAACTGGGACTGGTATCTGCAGATCCTGCAGTAACGTACCTGAATCAGCTGAGTTATCTTACTGAGGAGCTTCAGCGACGTCAGGAGGAAAACGGAACGAGCAAAGATAAGCTGCTAGAGGAAGTACAAATAATCGGTGACAGTCTGAACAAGACTATCCAGCCGGTATGGAGACCAAATACAACTTATGCAGTGGCGATTAAAACACGTGATGTAGTGGATGGAAATACTGGTGCGTCGATTGAAAATACACATATCTATGGCTTTAAAACTGCTGGCCCGATCGGACACTTCCAGCAACAGAGCATGGCTTACCAGGCTTTACTGGCGGAAGACCGTGCGGCTGAGTTTAAACTGGCCAAACTGCAGCATTATATTGATTATGAGCGTTCTTTCCCTGATGCCCAAAGCAGATATGACCTGAGTAAACCGGTACTTTACCGCAATCCAAAGGTGAACCTGTTTTTTACGAAGCCTTATATCAATGCAATGTTTGCAAACTGGGACAGCTATTTAGGAATGCCAGCGGTTAACAGCCGACTCCAGTTACAGGTTTTTGATCCTTTTGGTGTACCGGTAAGTCCTGAACTGGTTTGGGAGCAACTGCCTGATATGGAAATTGATGTCAACAACTTTAGATCACTGCCTGTTGATCAGCAGATCCTGTTCCTGATGAACCTTTCTGCTGCGCAGGATTCATGTAATGAGGATCCACTGGTAATTAAAAAGCGATCGAAAAGAGGAGCTTATCAATTGCCTGATCTGGAACCGAATAGATTATATACTGCTTTGTTTACGGCTATTTATCAGCCTGACGGGGAAACAGAACAACAGTCGGAAGTGCATAGATTCAGCTTTAAGACATCGCTCTTTGCCTCTTTCGAAGAACAGGCAAAAAGTTTTGTCCTAAATGACACACCTGGAAGTGAACAATATGCGGTTTATCCTTTGCAAGTCGGATTTACGCAGGCAGAGATTGACCAGAACTTGAAAACGCTGGTTGATGATCAGATGGAAAATGATCCTGAAGTGGTGTTCCAGTACGCGGTGAAATATGACAGACTGGTCTACGGTGGTCTGAAACTAAAAAATCTGGTGCCAGTCGCGACTACGGTAATTGATCTGGTGACGAACGTGAACCCGGACAATGCGGAAGATAAAAAGATTCTGGGCATACTGATCAGAAATCCGGAAGCATTTAATGATCCGAAGCTTGATTCTTCATTGTTGGCTGATACGGTACAGTTAACGCTGACTATAGCTCAGAACAATACAGTGATCAATCCAGATCAGTTCATTTATATCCATTCGCGTGATACTTCATCCGTCTTTATCACCAATGCCGCAATGGATATACCAGGAGGTCAGATCCAGTTAGCTTTCCGTCATAAACGCTTTAACGGAAATGATTACCAGACCGAACATGAAGACTATATCAGTCCGCAGATCCCGGTCGCAATAAATCTATAAAAATAGGTCAATAACAAGGTAGTACAGCTTGAGTAAATCACGCTAATGGGAGATCTATGCCCTCTAAATCTAATTATTAATACAATTAAAATATTCTAAAAATGCCATCAGAAACTAATTCATATGCCTTCTGTGCTAATTACAGTGATATAGCGGCCTGTTTGTTTGCTATTCAGACTTCGGAAGCAAACGGCTTGTTTGCGGCTGATGCACAGCTGTTAAAACTACTGCGTCTTTTCGAAAAGGACAAACTGAGAAAATTATATCTGCGCACGCTTAGGGTCTTAAAAGATCTTGATGCCAGCATGTATACCGGAGAAGATTTTAATAAAGACTTTTTTACCGACTCTATGATGGGCGACTTTGAAGACGAGGATTTTACTTATCTCGACTTTTGGGTGGGATTTCTGGACGACAGTAACACGAGTTACAGTGGTATGTTTCAGACCATCATCAATATTTTCGGAGAACTATGCCGCAGGCAAACCGAAGTCAGCGATCAGGACAAAACAGCAATAGCTGATGCACTTGTACCGATCCTGGATGCTTTTGAAGAGCTGCAGGCTTATCTGGAGAAAGCAGGATTGAGTCCCTGTGTAAACACCAATGTTTCCAGATATAATAACACAAAAGGTGTTTATCTGCAGGTTGCAGGATCTGACGGAACAGATGGCATTGCCGAAGGACTGCACCTGCGCTGGAGCCTGACGGATGATTTGGGCGATAATCACCTGCCGAAGGGAAACTATAACACTACTAGCGGGCAGTCTGTAGGTTTTAACAAAGCGGACGACTATATCCGCATCTCCAGGATCCCTTATGTGAATCAGGTGCGTTTGGCTTTGGATTTTGAGGCACAGAAGCCGGTGATCAGTTTTGAAAACAGAACCTGGACTTACCTGGTGAACCAGACTGTGAATGGTCAGCAGATCAGTAACCGTATCCGTTTAAAGTTTACCAATACTGCTTTGTATGATCAGTTGGCAGCCTTGGTAAATCCCGAGACTTACTTTTTCAATTTTCTGAAGCAGTATAGCGGAGAGATCAGCATCACGGTGGTGGACAAACCACTGTTTCTTGCAGGATTTGATTTCCGCAGATCGGAGAACACTGGAAATGCAGTGTTGAAAGTAGAAGGATTGTGCCAGCTCCCGGGCAATCAGGAAAATATTCATATCAGAAAGACAGTTGTGCTGGATACGGCGACGACAGTTTCGGATGAAATAAAGGGCGACAATATGGTTAGCCTCAGGGTGAAAACATATGGAGGAGGTTACCTCCAGGGTTTTTATGCGGAAACTTATGCCGACTTTCTAAGTACAAGAACTGAGGAAGACTGGGCGCCGGTAGGTAGTGGTTTCGCATTGTCTGTTGCGGATGAACTGGTGTATGACCGTCTGGAGAATGCGCAGTATCCGGTTGATAATTTATGGCCGCAGTATAATAATGGAACAACCGTTCGAGTAGCAAATTACCAGGACAGATGGGCAGTTTCCCGTCCGAATGAACCTTCACTAAAAGAGGTGGTATATACTTATCTGGAACTGAGTGAAACAGATCCGAGAGCGGAAGATGTACTTCGGGATGAAGGTACGGGAGAGGATATCCCCGGGTTGTTGGTGAGTTATCTGGATCTGCTCAACATGCAGACGATGGATTATCATATGGCCAGAATGCTGGGTATGGGACATATAGATACACCTGCAGCAGCGCAGCCTACCGATAAATTTGTTTACCGCTTAACCTATACTAACCGCAAATGGATGGGCAGTACTGAGATGATGAACTATTCTTATCTCAGTCTGCCGGTCTCCAAAATGGATAAACTGGTGCCGCAGAAACCTCAGCTCAGGGCGTTAAAGTATGGACTTCCGGTAGTAGACGAGGAGATTAACAATGTATTTGATCAGGATGGATATACCAGTATGGACAATATCCGTGCGGTTAATGTTGGCCGTGAATTATTTATAGATGAAATAGAGGGTTATAGTTTCTTTGCAGACACATCTGTAGTGAACATGAATGTATTTGAACATTCAAAACCTGTTCTTTATGGGATAGAATATCGTGAGGAAAATCAGACTACTTATGTTAAACCGGAGATTACAACTGGAAAGGCGATGGGGACTGTGTACAATGCCTATGATCCGGATTTTCCTGAAAACGGTATTCCCGAGACAACGCCTGTACCGGATAATGAAACGAGTTTATACCTGCATTTCGAACGCGAACGCGGAGTTCACCACTATGCCGCCTATGGAATAAACTGGTTTGGCAGGTCGTCTTTGCTCAGTGATGAAGTAAAAACGGATTCAACAGTATTTCGTGTGAAAAACGCGCTGCTTCCTCCTACAGATGTCACTGTGCAGTATATCCAGAAGGAAGAGTCGCTGGTATTTACCACCAGTACAGAGCAGGAATGGCTGAAAGGCCGGGAAGAAAACTTCCCTGATCAGGATGTGAACTTTACGCGACTTACGTTCAACTGGCTGGATATAGAGGATATTTCCAATTTGCGCTCCCCTACAATAGAGGAACTCAATAGTGTCGCGAGACCGGACAAAATGAAAGCCTATTTTAAACCTGGAATGCCAATGGAAGTTACCGGTGTGATCCGTGATCTGGTTCCGGTTCCGGGTTCTGACACCCAGCTGCAGGTACATGCCGGAAGTTACGCTACCATTGATGGTACGATTGTGAGTCCCGCTGTTGACCCTTCCGCATTTTTCAGATTTAAGGACAGCCTTTTGTCGGCCGCAGATGGTCAGTATCGTGTCGTATCGATCAGCGCAGGTGCCAACTGGCCGGTAATTACGATAGAAAAGGCGTTAACAGTAACTGCTGCCGATGATGAAACTGCTCCCGGAAATTATGGTGCGCATAAAACCTACACTGTGCCTGATATCGGTAGCCGCTTCTCTATAGTCGAAAATTTAAGTGAAGCAGCCAATTGGGAAGCCGTTGCTGAAGATATTTCACTGGTCAGTTTTGCTGATGCAGGCAATCCTGTGATTGAATCATCTGCCGATACTGAAGGGAATACCACAACGTACTGGATAGGTGGGATTACAGCCAATGCGCAGGTAATACCTCTATTTAGCGACGCTGAAAATCCGGGAGAGATGCCAGGTTACTATCAGGTGGTGTTTGAAGGTGCCGATGTACTGGCTCCTCATCCACAGATCAACCTCCCTTTTGATCCGGTACATCCGGATAAAAATGCGCCATCAGCTTTATCTAAGGCACATGTGGAGTGGTATAAGGGATGGATCAGAATGGCACCTGCAAGTGGTACTGATAAATTATTGCTGCAGGTGGTTACGATCGACCAGAGTAGTGATCAGCTGATCGTTTATCTCTATGATCCTAATTATGCAGAGGGGCAGATCAATGTTTCTGCTTCGGCACAGGACCTGAAGGAAGTTAATTTCCATCCGGGATACAGGGTTTATCTTTTCCCTGAGCCTGCTCCGGAACATAGCTTTAACGGAAACCATATTTTGCCCGGAGAAGACGAAAATAACAGAAAGAGTCTGATCGGAATTCAATCCGCAGATACCCGTGAGGGAAGAACCGGTTATGTTTCAAAAGTATCTCTGCCGGCAGTATTACTGGCACGAAGAATTGATGAGCCGGTACAGATGGAAGCACCGGAATCAATGACGTTAAAAGTAAGGCCCGATGCAACAGGTAAGGCGGCGTTCACTTTTGATATGGAGATCAGACCCGATGCCAGAGGAAGGGCGCGGAATCCATTCGGTTTTATGTTTTACAGGACTACAGATGTAGATATACTGGAGGCCTTATATGCACCTGAAACTATAGTGAGTATCTTTGAGAACCTGAATTCGCTGACATCAGATCCTTCGTATAAGGAGAGATTTCTGGAACTGGCCAATATGGTATTTGATCCTGCAAATCCTGCGCAGTTCAGGGTGTTTGAGGCTACACCGCAGGCCTATGGTTTCCCGGTGCCAGACAAAGCAGGATTGGCTGACCCGGAAGACGATCAAATACTAAGGTCGCAATTATATTATAATGCCATTATCGGTACGCTTTTGCCACTAACTGAACAAACGCCTGTTTTCAATTTTATTAAAGAGGGATTGCAGACAGAAAATAAGTTAGCGGTGATCAGGGATATCGATGGGAACCTGCTGAGTGCTGCAGATCCTTCGTTTAATCCTTTCCCGATGATCAGGAAATATACGAAAGCAGCAAAGGTCAATTCTACCTTTATCCGTTTTACAGATTATCTCCTAAACGGATCATCAAGGAGTTTGTACTTTTTTGCGGGTACAGAGATGACAAACCAGCTGATGCCAGGCGTATTGAGTCCGTTTACTGGTCCGGTAACTATTTTACATACTGCCCGTTCTGCCGCACCGGTGATCAGGAAATTTAGTCTGGCAGCACCTGTGATGGTTTCCGATAACACGGCTGTAACTTTTCAGGTAGCAGCTATGTCGCCCGAAGACCACATCTCTAAGATCAGGGTGTACCGGACTACAGATCCCTCGAAAGCGGGTGTATTGCAATTGATGGATACTTTCTTCGATGTAGAAATTACAGCCGGAGCACCAGAAGGGTATGAGGTGACCGACCACTTTAATGATATAGCAGTTCCAGTAGGTCAGCCCGTCTATTATACCCTTGCAGGAATCCGAACCATAGTTAACGAATTAGAAGAAGACGAAGAGGTGATCTCAGAGCCATCCGCAACAATTACGGTAAACCTGATTGATACGGTTAATCCGCAGGCACCGGAACTGACCTATACAGAAAGTACCAATGTGCTAAGCTGGCAAGCTACTGCAAATAAGGGTACATATTACCTTTTTCAGCAGAACAGCAAAGGTAACTGGGCCAGGATATATACTGTACAGCCAGATGACAGCAGCGAAATGATGGAATATCTACTTCCGCAACCGCTGGTACTTCAGGATGAAGATGGAAACAGGATTTACTACCGCTTTAAGGTACAGGCACAAAACGCATCAGGATTATTAAACTTAACTGAAAAAGAACTGACGGTCTAAACTGCAGTAATCGTTTCAGCGATCGAATATTTCAAAATCACAACATATAAAAACAAATAACATGGAAGAGAAAAAAGAATTAACGCCTTTAGCAGCATTTGAAATCGTTTACAGAGCAACAGGTACATTACAACTAAACCGTGCAGACGGTCAGTTATTAGACAATTCTTTAAGGGTGCTGGCCGGTCTGTTGCCTCAGGAAACAGAAGTACCGGTAGAAGATTAATTTGTGCCGGAAATCACATAGGGAATTAATAGCCCCAATTCATTAATACATTATTTCCATTCAGATCATCGCTTTATCAAAGCGATGATCTGAATCAAACAATAAAAGACAAATTATAGTTATGGCACAAATACCACCTATTGAAGATGCATATATCGATTCAATTATCAAATCTGGCGGGGCATATCAGCCTTCGTTAACCAAAACTCAGGGCGTGAAGCTGCGGGAACTGATGAAGTTACTCAGGGACCGTTTTGAACAGGAGATTACTACCTTACCTGCGATTATTGGGGTGAAAGCTCAAAATTTCAGACTCAGCAGGGTTTATATCACAGATAACTTTGGTGGTGAGGCTAATGCTGTTTCTATTTCAGCGGGTGAACTCATACACTTCGAATACAGCAATGCCGATGAGCAAAATGTATGGCAATTACAGCCATTAGTTCATGGTGGGCTTGCACCAGAATTATTATACTATGTGTATTGTAAGTGTTCTAAAATTGATCAATCTGCAACTTACACCGTAACCACTGAAGAAATTAAACCTGAAGATGAACCAGGTTTTTACATGTTCCTCGCAGGGGTTCTTTATCCTGTATTGGATGGATACCGGGACAGCGATTTTACAAACGGAGTAGCAGATATCACTGGTGGGCGTATCAAAATAGGGAAAATCCTATCTAGGGATGGACAAACCGGTTTTGATCTGGATAACGGAACGATTTTCGGAAAGATTACCTTCCGTAATAATGCTGGTGACCTGAAAGATATAAAAGAGGTAGAAACGATCGCAGATAACGCTCAAGCCACTGCTAATGATGCGCAGGTATCCGCGGAAACTGCAATCGCCAATGCTGCAGCTGCTCAGACAAAAGCAAATAATGCAAAAAATCAGGCAGATACTGCATTGGAGGGACTCAATGCAATTGCTAATGATGGGATACTTGATATTAACGAAAAAACAAATTTAAAATTAGACCTTCAGACAGTTAATATAGAGTCTGCTAGTGTCATTGCTCAGGCGACAAACTATGGCATTTCTTCAGCTACTTATCAAGCGCGTCTGGGTGATATTCAGTACTGTTCAGATAATGTCTGGTATATTGCTACACCTGTAAACACAGCGGTTAACCGAGCTGACTTTAATATTATCTGGTCGGGATATTACGCAGCCAGGCAGGCAATTTTCACTGCAGTTACTAATCAGGCTAAAGCTATCGCAGACTCAGCTCAATCTTCTGCCACAACTGCAACTAATAACGCTGCCAACGCCCTTACTCAGGCTAATAATGCCAGATCTCAGGCCGAATCAGCCTTGCAGGAGCTGTCCGACATTTCTAACGATGGTATATTAGATATTTCTGAGAAAAATGATATAAAGCAGAAATTTCTGGCCATTCAAGGTGAATATGCGGGAGTATTAGCGCAAGCTGCGACATATGGTGTTATCACTGATTTTTATAGATCCCGTTATTTAGATTATTTAGCTGTTTACATTCCGCCTTTGCTGGCTGATATGTATGTTAATTCACCTGTAGACAGGAATCTTCTTAATAATTGGTTCGTTGAATATTATAATGCTCGTCAAGCGGTATATACGGCAGTTTCAGATGCTGCGAAGGCTAACGTGGATAACATCAGTGTAGGTGGAAGGAATTATTTCCAGCGACTTACACCATTAGAAGGTGCAGGTGGATTAACTAATGTTAACCATGTAATTAGTGGAGATCTGGGATTGAGTCCATGGTCAATAAGCAATGGAATATTTTCAGTAGGAACACAAAATCAAGTCGGAGGATTGACAATACATAATGCGATTACTTCTAATGGTGAATGGACTGTATCGGGATATTTAAGAAGCAATACAACATTACATGATATCAGAGTTGATATGTGCGACGGACCTTATCAGGTTCTGAATTACGATTCAACCGGGGCTGACTGGCAATATTTCGAATTAACTTTTAATGTTTTTAATTATACTACTGAACTTTATAATTTCGTAGACTTCGCAAATATACCATGGGTATATTTTACACTACAAGACCTCAAGGTTGAAAAGGGAAACAAAGCTACTGACTGGACAGCCGCACCTGAAGATTTACAAGCATCAATTGATCAAGCCAATCAAAATGCGGTTAACAGTAAAAATGAATCAATTGCTGCATCAAAACTCTATGCAGATGCCCAGGATATTCTCACCAGGACTGAAACAGCAGCATATGCTGATGGAATAGTTGATGCAGAGGAAGCGCGTGCTATAGCTGATGCTCAGACGAAGCTTAGTGAAGCAAAGGCAGATTCTACAATGAAGGCAAACGCAGCAGAGGCAGAAGCGAAAGCATTAGCGAAACTGCTTGTAGACAATATTAATGTTGGCGGAAGGAATTATTTCAATAGAAATACAGTTATACAACCTGGATTAGGATCTAATAATATTGTCAGAACTGAAAGAGGTTTTAATGTGATAGGGGTTGATGCGAATGTTGGATTAGTAAGGTTAATTGATGTTATTAAGTCAAACGGGTATTGGACTATAAGTTTTGATGTATCAGTTAATGCAGTCTTATGGCAAGGAAGTAAGGTTGAAATTAATGATGTTGGCGCAATGGAGTTTGACGCTCCTTTAAATCCAAATAAACAGCATGTGGTATTAACTATTAATGTTCAAAACTGGACAGCAGGAGTTTATAATTTCGTTGACTTATTTGATTTATCAGGCCAAACTTATTTCTTCGATAATATTAAAATCGAAAAAGGCAATAAGGCAACAGACTGGACTGCCGCTCCTGAAGATTTGCAGGCTGATCTTGATACTGCAAAAATGCAGGCAGCTCAAGCGAATCAGGCTATAGCTGATCTGTCAAACGACAATATCGTAACGCCAATCGAAAAAAATACTTTATCTCAGAAATATCTGGATATCACCAATGAGTACGGTGTATTAGTTACTCAAGCTGACACGTATTTAGTGGATAGTAGTGTTTACAGGTCCAGGTTTTTAGATTATTTAGTACCACATCTTCCAGGTATTTTGGCTGACATGAACAGCAATTCTGCGGTTAACGGAGCTTTTCTGGATGAGATTTTCGCCGAGTACTATAAGGCTAAAATCAGCCTCTTAAAAGCAATTACAGATGCCGCTAACGGCAAGATTATTCAGAACATTGACCTGATTAATGGTAAGAATTACGCATCAGGTAAAATGTTGTACAGGGATCCGGAATTTGCTCAAGGTGTAAATGGTATTAATGCATATAATAATACCGGCGATGGAAGTGTAACTGTAGCAAGGCAGTATCTATATGGTGCACCCAACAGATCCGAATTTGTCCTGCGTCTAAACCTTTCGACCAGTGCTTCGCCTAATTTGGGTGGGATTTATTTTGCCACTCAATCACGTGCTAATGCTATTTTTATAGTAAGGTTTTATTTGGCTGGTTTAGTCGGTCAGACTATAGAGTTTGCCAGTAATGCATACGGTGATGGCGGATCTTTTAAATGGAATACTTCCAATGTTTTAGTCGGTGGATGGCAGGAAGTAATTGGTACAATAAAATGTGGATCTGATGGGTCATTTAGTAGCACCGCATTTTTTCATTTTACAGGCAACACCAATCCGGTGTATTTAGCTTCTGCTACTGTTTATGACATGACGGCTGCTGAAGTAGATTATATTGCAGATGCAACAGCAAAAGCAAATGCTGTACAAGCGAATCTAAACAATGCAGTAACAACATTAAATAAAGTTGTTTCAAAAACAGATTTCCTATCCACTCAAATTGATGGTAATATCGTCGCTACCGGAACCCTGATTGTTGGCGATGCCGGCGGTAATAATAATGCAGGTATAACCGGGGTCGTGGATAATGCATCTTCATCCGTTAGATTTTGGGCAGGGTCTTCATATGCTGGAAGAAATCTCGCACCATGGCGGGTACTGAATAACGGTAAATCGTATATGACGAATGTAGTCATATCAGCAGGGACAACGGGACGAAGAGCTGAGCTTGATAGTGCGAATAATGTATTCGCATTCTTTGATGATGCAAACAGATCGTTGATGTCTCTTAAAGACAACGTTGCCACATTTACTGATGATAATAGTGCTCAAACACAACGACAATTAGCGGGTATAATTTTCAATAAATATTATAATTCAAATTCAACAAATCCAGACATTGTAAATATCACTGGTAACGGTGTTTATTCGAATGCAGGTACAGCTGCTGCACTGAACAGTAATGACCCGGGAGCAGGTACTTCTGTATTTGCATCTGTGATTGGTTACGTGAGAAGGGCTATAAGCTATTTAGCACCAGGCAGTTTTCATGCAGGGATAGCAGGACTGGCAAACACGCCTAATAGTACAGGTGGCTACTTCAAACATATGCAGGGTGGCACCGCCTTAACCATAGAAGGTCAGATCGTTACGAACGGCAGGAGAGGTCTTTCCGGGGTAGCCTACTGTTCTAATGTAGGGAACAATGTATACAATGGAATAGAGTTCAGAGATGGACTTGCGGTGGCGTCTGGTCAATACAATCTTAGCAGCCGGCCTCCCGGATTATCATAAATAAAAAATAAAACACATAAATTATGGCACAGATACCACGTATTGAAGATACATATATTGATTCGATCATAAAGTCGGCTGGAGCATATCAACCATCATTAACTAAAACTCAGGGCGTAAAGCTGCGAGAGTTGATGAAGCTTTTTAGAGATCGGTTTGAACAGGAAATCACTACTTCAACAAACAATTATTATAACAAGTCGGAAACAGATGTAAGATATCCATTAAAAACGTCACTTGGATCGTTTGCATCTCGCAATACTATCAATGGTAATGAAGTGTACACTGACGGGAATTATAGTCAGTATGATATAGGTACGGCTCAAGTGTTGCGCTGGAAAAATTATGGAAATGCACATGTTATTTTTGATGCTTCTGCAGGTAAATCTCCATCTGGTAGTACGATAAGTAATGTCAATCCCAGTAATCCGTGGATTGATACCTATCCTACATTAATGGGATGGAATGGTACGCATACTTATGGCGTAAGGGTAGATAGCTCACGAAATTCAGATAAATGGAACGAACAACAATATGATGGTTCTACTTATTGGTCTGGAACCGGTTTTGGTTTGTTTTATGATAATACCGTCGATAAATACCGGCCGGCACAAAAGGCTACTGTTCAATCCTGGCTAGGTCTTGGCTCAGCTTCACATGAAAATGCAGAATATCTGATGCGTACCTATGCTCCTTATATAGGTAATAGTACGGGTTTAGTAGCTGATTTTAAAGGCTATGGGGGGCTAATGACTTTTGCATATTCAGATTCCGGTTCGCCGACAAATGGTACAATGGCTGCATTTTCAGGTAATTTTGCAGATGGACGTTATTCGCTTCAAATACAAGGTGGTTACATGGATAATACATTCTGGTACCGTAACAGAAATGGGGATACAGGTACCTGGAATGCCTGGAATCAAATATTTCATACCGGCAATGTACCTTATCTGAAAAATTCCCTTGGCTTAGGATCGGCGGCTTATTTGAATGCAAGTACGGATCCACTTAATGGAGATATTGTAAGACGAACTGGGGATGGAGATTTGTTTGCAAGATATTTTGCGACATCAGCCGGGGTAGAGGGCAGTTCAAATTTGGCATTGGCACAATTTATTGGAACGAATGGTTCAGATGGCTACTTAAGACGTTATGGATTTGACTCTATTCAGGCTGCTTTGGGGATAACTCCTGGGGGTGAAACATTACAAAGTGTTAGAGATAGGAATTTTTCCATTTATTCAACAGACAATAGCAATACCTCGTATACTGCAGCGGCGTTTCAAATTCGTGAGACTTCACAAGGAGGCGGTAGCTCATTCCTTCCACCGCGAATGGCATTTCATTGGAGCGGTGTTGTTGCATCCCAGATTGGACTGGAGGCAAATGGTAGAATTGCCATCCTAAATAACCCCGGTACTGCTTATGAAGGCTTAAACGTAGGAGCAATACAATCAGATGCCGGTGTTATGGTTTCTGCCGGGTATAATGTTGGTTTTGGGTTGGAAGATGGTTTTTCGATTGTAAGGAGACCAGGCTACACAGGATTTAATTACAGGAATACCGAGAGAATGGCAATTACCCCAACCGGAATAGTGGTGCAGGGCGAAGGTTATTTCAGTAATGGTTTATTACAGGTAAACAATGTGGATACAGCAATACCTACACTAGGAGCAGCAGGCGGTTCATTTCGAATGACTTCACACGCAGTATACGGACTTTATGCCGGAGTGCAAAGTAGTGGTGATGTATTTATGCAGGTACAGCGTAATGATGGCGATCCTACTGTTTACAACCTAAAATTACAACCGAACGGAGGTAATATTAATATTGGTTCAAGTTCTTCGGCAGTTTCGAAATTAAATATAGAGCGATCAGTCGCTGGTAATTTTAAGGGTATTTCCATAACCAATGGTGATGTAAATAATGGTTCAGGTACATCAATAAATATGGGTTTCCAGGCAGGTACAACCAATCCATATGGAATAAGACTGGTACAATCGGGTAATCCTACTCAAACGAAGTCAGGTAGTTTTGATATACAGAGTTCGACAGGAAATACTGATGATACATGGACTAGTCGCTTATTAATTAATGCCACCGGTAAGGTTTATATAGGTACCACAGAAGGAGGGGAACAATTGAATGTCGGCGGATGGATCAATACGATGGGTACTTGTGGCTGGTTTAATGGAACCTATCAGGGTGGTATTTACATGACTGACCCCACCTGGGTGAGGGTGTATAATACTAAGGCATTTTTAGTAGATAACCAGGTAAGAGCAAATGGTTTTGTGAATGCTGATGCCGGATTCGGATTTAAGTCTCATAATTTCCGCGGAATGATAGGTAATTATGATATTCAGGGCAATACCGAGATGATGATCTGGACAATAGGTGATCAATGGAATGAAATAAGTACGCATTATGGTATAGGCTATCAATACCATTCTAAATACGCAGCTAATCACCAGATCGTTTTTAAAAATGCCGGGGTAACTCATGCTTCAATTAACCTTGAAAATGGTAATGCGCATTTTGACGGAACAGTTTATGCTTCATCGGGTTTCGGCATAGATGGAAATAATACAGTTTCAGTACCGGAGGGATCACCAATGACTTATGTTGGTTATCATGGACATTCCTTCAGAACATTGAATAACAGTCAAATTGCCCAGATAGGAAACGGTTCAAATAGCTTGGATAGTGTTTTCAATGGCCGTATTACAGCACCTGTGATCAAAATAAACAATCAATTAATCATACCAACCTCCCGGCCTTCAAATCCTGAGCGTGGTTCAATCTGGATAGAATAATGGGAGCACCGATTTCAGTATATAAATCTAATTCATTGAAAATTATGGGTATAGATAATGTTTCAGATGTTACAATGCTAATGTCGCCACTTCAGACCGATAAGTCAACAATGATGAACCGTTTTTATTTGGATGGCTTGTTCTCCGTAAATCTGCCCGATGGGACAGATGGGGTAATTGGGTATTGCCAGATTGGATCTGCGAATTACCATATGCATAGCGGAAGTAGGCAAAGTAATTTAAGGATTTTTGATGGGGGTGATTGCTTGTTATTTAAGGATGCCGGCTTAAACACACTGGCTTACGGTTTAATAAGTCAGATTTTAACTACTCATGCAAATCATATAAAAGTGATTACAACATTCAGTTCTTCCTTTTACTCAGGTTCAACAGAACGCGGGTATCAGGTAAAGGGCAACGATAATGTATGGTATACGCATGTATCTGAAAACACCATAATTCCCGCACAGGGTTTAATTACGACTACGGACATTGTGAATACTGTGTTTGAGACGGCGCAAACTATAGCTATAAGACCGTATATAATAAATGAGGAGGGCACATATTATGGTGCAGTGCATTCATTTTTTGGTACCGATCCGATTGTATCCTTAGACGCTCAGATGAGGGGGACGCCTTGTACTGCTGGAACTAATATGTCATTTTATATGCGTAAGGAGGAGGCCGGCAGGCTGGATAGTTTAACGAATACAGGTCAGAACTCCGGTATATTCGCGTATTTAGATGATCAACTTACGCAACCTTTACTATCAGGGTATTATGCCATCGGAAGTAACCCCTTTAGTGTGACGAACGGAATGTTTACCCACTGGGTGTACTGCGCACCACCAGTTGCTCAAAAAGACCTTACAATATATGTTGAGCAAGTTATGGATGAATTTGAGAATGTGAGTTACACAGCTTCAGCGACATTAAATACTGGCTTCAGGGATTTTCCGGTCACTATTAGTGGAGAAATTGGTGCTTATAATCAAAATGACAATCAGATTAGTGGAAATTCTGGTAATGGAAGCTTCTATATGACTATAGATGCTGGTACGAATGGCGCATACCAAACGACAACATTCAATCCTTCGCCTGACGCTGCCTATTGCAGGGCAACTAATCTGAGTATCTCTCCAGGGGGACTAAGTTTTGAAACACCTCCAGGATAGGATTTAACTGGTTACAATAAATGCAGATTAAGTGTATATTATGGTGGTATCTCTGGTACCACCATATTTGTAAAAGTATTTTACATGGTTGATTACTTGAGTTTTACGCTTAATTGTCAGTGGAAAATTGTATGTTAGAATAGCAATTTACCAAATATGAACTTGAAAAAACTTTTACTGCTGGCTTTAATGGCAACAGTAATGCTGCAGGCACAGGCCCAACTGAAACTGAACACCAAACTTTTCAAAGCAAATGGCGAGGCAAGTATCGCCGTGCAGAACCAGCTGGTAGAGATTACATGGCCTGCAGGCGGAGCGCAGTTTGGAAAGGTACAGTTTGATCTGTCGTCCTCGACTCCTCTTTTTAAACGGATTTCACTGGGTACAAAAGCTAAGCCGATTATTGCTTCGGAAGAACTTGATCCATTGTTCTTACTTAGTATAGGGAAACGCGATTTACTGTCGCAGAACGGATGGAACATATTTTTCGATAAAGTGCCATTAAAACCTTTTAAAACGTATCCGATTGTTCTTACTAAAAATGCCATTGCCATAGAAACTGTGGGTAGTCGTACAGTCGTAAGGATTGGTAAGCTCACAGCCGACAGTTTCACAGGCGTCTTGGAAATCACCTTTTACAATGGAAGTCCGCTATTTAATATTGCAGCTGTAATGTCAACCAAAGCTGATGCGACAGCTATTGTATATGATGCAGGACTGGTCTCTAAAACGCAAAAATGGAATAAACTTTCCTGGATCAATGCAGCTGAGCAATTGGATTCCGCCACAGTAAATTATAATGCTGCTGCCAGTAACCTGGCCGTAAAATACCGTAGCATTGCGGTGCAGGGCAATGGCGGAAGCCTCGCAGTCTTTCCTGCTCCGCATCAGTATTTTTATCCGCTGGATGAAGCCTTTAACCTCAAATTTATCTGGCATGGAAAGCAGTACCGGAATAAGGTTGATGGTTATGGGATCGGTATCCGTCAGGAACTGGAAGGCGACCATCGCTATGTGCCCTGGTTTAATGCACCACCGGACAGTAAACAACGGCTGAACTTTTTCTGCCTGGTCACTAATACAAATAATGCTGATGCCTTAAATGCTGTTAAGAAATTTACCAATGCAGACCGCTATGTGTCTATTCCTGGGTTCAAGACCATGTCCAGCCACTTTCATAATGAGTTTATCATGAATGTAGTATTGGCGGGGAAACCTGTTCCGGAAAAACCGGAGTTTGTAGACGTGTTTAAAAGAATGGGTGTAGACATCGTCCATCTTGGTGAATTTCATTATACTGCCCACCCTAAAGGGCCGGATTCACTCCGCTTGAAAGAGTTAAAGACGCTGTTTGAACAATGCCAGCGCTTGTCTGACTCCAGCTTCCTGTTGCTGCCGGGTGAAGAACCCAATGAGTTCTTTGGTGGCCATTGGATGAATATTTTCCCAAAGCCTGTATATTGGGTGATGTCACGTAATAGCGAACAGCCCTTTGTTGAAAATAGACCCGGACTTGGGAAGGTATATCATATTGGCGACAAAAACGATATGCTGAAGCTGCTGGAGGAAGAGCAGGGACTGGCCTGGACGGCACATGCCCGTACCAAAGGTTCGGTGAATGCCCCGGATATTTATGCGCATGAAGACTTCTTCAAATCAGACCGCTTTATGGGGGCCGCCTGGAAAGCGATGCCGGCCGACCTTTCACAACCCCGCCTCGGGAACAGAGTGCTGGACTTACTGGACGATATGAACAACTGGGGAGAAAAGAAGACCGTGATTGCAGAAGCCGACTTGTTTTCGATTACACGGGAGAACGAGATGTACGCGCACATGAACGTGAATTATATGATGCTTGACCGACTACCTGATTTTACTGAGGGATGGAGACCTGTGGTAGAGGGCATGCAGCAGGGTAAATTCTTCAGTACCACCGGAGAAGTATTGATGCATGAATTAAAGGTAAATGGGAAATTGTCAGGGGAAACACTACAACTCAAGAGCGGAGGTACAACTAACGTGAGCTTAAAACTCAGCTGGACTTTTCCTCTGAATTTCGTGGAAATCATATCGGGCGACGGCAAAAAGGTTTACCGTGAAAAAATAGACCTTAGGAATACAAAGGCCTATGGCACGCAGGAATTCAAGTTCCATCCTAATTTGAAAGGCAGAAAATGGATGCGTGTAGAAGTATGGGATTGCGCAGTGAACGGTGCTTTCAGCCAGACTTTTTATCTGAGATAAACTCGCTGGTTTTTTAGGTGGGGAGCTTCATTTTGGTTACAACCTCATCCGATTCAGTTACAACAGGAAATCCAGGCAGCTGCACCTTTGTAAGGTAAATAACAACCGAAATTATGAAAACTATTTTTATCACCGGTGCATCAGCCGGATTAGGCAAATCAACTGCTAAATTATTTCAGTCTAAAGGATGGAAAGTAATTGCTACCATGCGCAGACCTGAAGAGGAGAAGGAATTAAGCCAGATGGAAAATATAACCTTGCTGCCGCTGGATATCACGAATGCTGAACAAATCAAAGAAACTGTACAGCAGGCCATTAGTTTGAGCGACATTGATCTGGTTTTTAATAATGCAGGCTATGGACTGATTGGTCCTGTAGAGTCCAACACCAAAGAGCAGATCAGGGCACAATTTGAAACCAACTTTTTTGGAACAGTTTGGGTTATTCAGGAATTTATACCTTACTTTAAAAATAAGCGCAGTGGCTTGTTTATCAATACCACCTCACTGTGCGGATTAACATCCAACCCGCAATCTGCTATTTACAACGCCTCAAAATGGGCATTACAGGGATTAGCGGAGAGTATGTCATATGACCTTGCGCAATTTGGTATAGGTATTAAAAATGTAGCTCCGGGTGGGATAAAAACGGAATTTACCAAAGCTATGCAAGTAACAGAAGATAAAGACTACGCAGACACGATGGCGAAAATGATGGAGGGGTTTCAGGATGGCACATTAATGGAATTTACCGAACCGGACGTGATTGCAGAGGTAGTGTACCTCGCCGCAACGGATGAAAAAGATCAGTTAACTTATCCCGCAGGAAACGATGCGGTGCGGATCTATGGCAAAAGACTTGCACAGGGGCCTGAAGCATTCCGTAAGGATTTAACAGCCTACCTGAACCTGAAAAGTCCATATCAATCGGTTACAGTTTAAAACGACGATAGGGGATGGGTAATACATTTTATTCATCCCTTTTTTAACTCATTCAAATGAAAATAGCACCAAAACAACCGTTGTTTTTCAATTCGATCTCAGCACTACATCAGGCGCTGGGATTACCGAAACCGCTGCATCCACTGATCAGTTTGGTGGATTATAGTGATGTTAAAGCTGATACGGCGGATTTGCAGAAGGGAATGGTATTTAATTTTTATAAAATTTCGTATAAAAAGGATTTTACCGGAAAAATTAAGTACGGGCAAAGTCATTATGATTTCGATGAAGGTGGCTTATCATTTTTTTCGCCCAACCAGGTGATTAGCGCATTGGAAAACGAAGCAGACTATGGAGGTTATACTTTACTGATACATCCGGATTTTATTTTGGGTCATCCCCTGGGGCAACATATCAGGAATTATGGCTTTTTTGAGTATGGTGTGACAGAAGCTTTGTACCTCTCAGATAAGGAAAAGAAGGTGATCATCGGAATCTTTGAAAACATAGGAGCTGAACTTGAATCGGCTATTGATCAGATTAGCCAGGATGTTCTTGTCTCACAGGTCGAACTGCTCCTGAATTACAGCAAGCGTTTTTACACCAGACAGTTTATCACACGTAAAACGAGTATTAACGATCTGCTGGTTCGTTTTGAAGCCACGCTCTCCGAATACTTTGATAGTGATCAGCCATCTTTAACTGGTTTACCAACGGTTGTCCAGTTGGCAAGCCCGTTAAATGTATCTCCTCATTATCTAAGTGATATGCTGAGGACCGTTACCGGCCAAAATACGCAGCAGCATATTCACGAAAAGCTGATTGAAAAGGCTAAGGAATTATTGACAGTCACTAGCTTAACGGTTAGCGAGATTGCCTACAAATTAGGTTTTGAACATCCGCAATCCTTTAACCGGATGTTTAAGAAAAAAACCAAGCTATCACCGCTTGATTTTCGGCAGTCATTTAATTAGGATTTATCGGCCGATCAAAATACTGGCGAAGTTCGAAATATGGATGAGACATATAATAGAGGAAAGGAATATTGAAAAACTGATTGACGAATTAAAAAAGTGAGTTTATTGGTTTAAGATGGAAATCAGGGCCATTTGCAAGTAGAATTTACAGATAATTTTCCTGAAGGTAAAGTTGGTGGAATGTTTGATCTTACATTCAAAGATGGAAAAATTGAATTTGTGTTAGCAGATTTAATCTCGTAAACAATGAATGACCACTTCTGGCATCGCGAGAAATAACTAAGCGTATTGTCTTTGAAATGTTTAAAATTACACGAAGTTAAAATATAGGTAGGGCTATAGTCCGCTTGGGGTCGCGTCTGGATCAGTACATGCTCTTAGCATCATCCATCCATGCTGAGTCCATGCTTTTCAACTAAGTAATACTTTGGAAGCAGTATTGACGCAACCTGATTTTATCATGAACGGATTAAGCGCCTACCCAAAGCACGCTATGAAGGAACTAGATATGCAAAAAGCATTAAACCTGTCGGACCTTAGGTTCAATGCTTTAAAAATAAGTTTGTTAGCTTAGACTGATCCGGGGCTTAATTTATCGGGTGACAAAAACTTCTCTTAAATCTTCTTTAACGAAAGTAATGAATAACTAAAGCATAGCTGTTAAACAATATATATGTATACAGGGCTGATAGCAGGCAAGAGATAAGATTTCCTATTTTTCCCATGATTTAAGGCTTATTTGATATGGGAGGCATTAATGATCACTTCTGCTACTTCTGCCGGTTTGGAAAGCATCACAACGTGGCTGCCGGGGATATGATAAGTGGTCGCACTTATCTTCTTTGCCATTTCGGCTTCGAGTTGTGGCGATATGATAAGATCATTATCAGCTACGATATAGGAACTGGGTTTGTTTTTCCAAGCCGCATGGCTAATGTTGGCTGTTAACGTACTTACATGGAAACGACCCTGGACGGCGGCTAAGTTTTTGGCTTCCTGCAAAGGCAAGTCCTGCGCAAAATATTTGATGATCGTTTCTTCCTTCAGACGAATGTATCCGTCGGTTATTAACGGATCGGAAAATCCAGGTACGTTTGGTATCCTTTCCGCATATGCTTCTCTGCTGAGACTATCAATGCTTTGGCCCTCGCCAGGCGCATAGGCTGCAACATACACCAGCGCCTTAACTTTTTCATTGTTACCGGCCTCTGTAATGACTGCGCCGCCCCAGGAATGACCTACCAGCACAACTTTTCCCTTAACTTCTGAGATGGCACGTTCTACTGCTGCGACATCATCTGTTAAAGAACTGAGCGGATTTTGAACAGCAATCGCCTGATAACCCTTTTTTTGAAGAATCTGTATCACTTTATTCCAGGACGAGCCATCTGCAAAAGCACCGTGAACCAGAATAATTGTCGCTTTTTCCTCCTGATCAAGTATTGGTTTTTTCTGGGCTATTCCCGAAAAGGAAGCGTGTATCAGCAGGATCACAAGTGCTGATACGGTCATAGTGATGAATTCTGAATTTCTTGTTTTCATGATTTTCGATTTTAATTTCAGACATAATAATTTTTAATCCGGGTTAGTGAGTCAGTTGCTCAACTCGGTATCCCCTAAAAGACCACATGGTTGACGAAGTCGCTTAGCAACAGAAGGATTAGCATTATGTTGACGAAAGTATCTGATTTTTATGACTATACAGCTCATTTTGCCATCACCATGATAATAACTGTTATTAGATGAATAATCTTTTCAAGGTGTTGTTTTTCAGTTATTTGTGCTTTGTTTCTTCAGTGTTGTGAACAGGGATTTGCAAAACGGACTGCATCATTGTTTATGACTGTTAACACGTGCATTTATGCCTTAAGCAAAAAGGAAACAGACTGTTGCTTACTCTTATTTTTTAACATTTATCTTATGAAAAAAGAATTTATATTGATTGCGGTAACAGCCTTATTTGCTTGTAATGAGCCCCAACCGGTTGCGCCAGCTCTGAGTAGTGTAGTTGCTGACAGTATCAAAACAGGTGGTAATAGACTCATCACCGTTGATGGCAAATACAAGGTGTGGACTAAAAAGGTTGGAGATGGAAAAATTAAAGTCCTGCTATTACATGGAGGGCCGGGTTTTTCACACGATTATATGGAGTGCTTCGATGATTTTTTACCGAAGGAAGGCATCGAGATTTATTACTACGACCAGTTGGGTTGCGGTAATTCTGACATACCGGCCGATACGTCTTTATGGAACACCCCCCGGTATGTCGAAGAAGTAGAGCAGGTACGAAAAGGTCTGGGGCTGGATGGTTTCTATATCGTAGGGCATTCCTGGGGAAGTATGTTAGCTTTGGAATACCTGGATAAATACCAATCCCACGTAAAAGGTGTTGTACTTTCAAATATGACTGCGGGTATTGGCGACTATATTACTTACACAGCTGGCCTTAAAACCAAGTTGTTTAGTACCCGTGACCGGGAGTTGTATGATTCCCTGGATCGGCGTAAAGCTTATGCAACACCGCAATACACGGAACTTTTGATGGATAAACTTTATACCAAAGTGATTTGTCGCATGCCTCTTGACAAGTGGCCGGAGCCATTGATGCGCGCATTTAAAAAAGCTAATCAAACAATTTATGTGCAAATGCAGGGTGTAGACGAATTTCATGTCACCGGTAACTTTAAAAACTGGGATTTTTGGTCCAGACTGCCCAATATTAAAATTCCTGCATTGGTATTGGGTGGGCTCCATGATGAAATGAATCCGGCGAGTATGAGAAAAGAGGGAAAATTACTGCCAAATAGCCGGACCTACCTATGCCCTGATGGGAGCCATATGTCTATGTATGATGACCAGCAACGCTACTTTAATAGCCTGACGACATTTTTGAAAGAAGTAAATCAGGGCACATTTAAGGCTGATCCCAAATAAAAGAGCAGAGCGTATATCGCTATCGCGGGTTCCAAATTACATGAATGTGCTAATATCATTTATCAGTTATATAATATACAGCTATATCTATTCCAGTCGAAATTTGATTCATGCAACCTGAACATAAAAAACAATTTTTTCCAGACTCTGGTATAATTCCTGGTATAGCGTGTATGCTGCTAATGTTCCAGGCCTATCTTGTCGCTCCCTTACTTCCAACGCTGGCGAAAGATTTCGATTCTTCTTTGGTAAACCTTGCTATACCTGCATTTGCAATCCCTTTTGCCATTGCTGCGGCAGGAATGGTTTTTTTTAAGCCTGCAGTAGATCTCCGGAAATGCTTTTTAATATCTCTGGTGCTACTGTGTGTAGGTACCTATTTGCTCAGTATAACTACGTCCGCAAGTACGTTTTTGCTGGTTAGGGTTCTGAAGGGTTTTGGTACAGGTTTCATGCTGCCCTCGGCTTTACTATTGGCTGTAGAGCCTTATGGGAAAAAGCGATCGCTTGAGCATATGGTTTTGATCATTTTTGCGTTGGCGACTGGTATGACTTTCGGACCGAGCTTAGGGGGCTGGTTAAATGGTGTAATTGGCTGGCGATGCCTTTATCAGTGTATCACGATACTAGTGGCATTACTTTTTCTACTTTATTTTCTGAGGGAGAGAAAACAGGATAATGGAATAACTCCTTTCGTGAGGAAAGTGGCAGGAAGGATAGGATCTGACTGGAAAAGCAGATATATCTACGGCTTTGTATATTTAACAGGTGTGTTTCATTCAGGTGTATTTGTCTGGATCAGTTACTATTTTACGACACAATACGGCCTGGATGAATTTCATATTGCTACTGATTTATTCATTTTCGGCCTGCCTGGTTTTGTTGTTACCATTTTGATGTACCGTTATCAACTTGATAAAAAAGTCATTACCATACTTTACTTTGCACTTGGACTCACCATTGCCGGTCTGGCGGTATTGATGGGGAATTTGCCATTATGGCTGGCGGAATGCTTGTTGAGCATTATATCCGTAGGATTTGGGTGTAGTCAGCCACTTTTTATAGGAATACTTAAACTGCCAGCCCGGGGTGTGTCAGCTTTAAGGCTTGTCGCTAAAGGTTCTGGGATTCTATTTGCAGGCTATGGCACAGGGCCTTTAATAATGAGCGCTTTACTTAACGTTAATTTGGGGGGCGCTATGGTTTTATTGATATTATTAGTGTTAGCACTGGCTTACATTTCCCCACGCGTGTGGGTTGCTTCCCGGCTGCTATAGTCTGTTACTTAATACCAGAGCACTTAAGCGTAAATACCTGAGCCGGTAAATTTTATTCTGGCGCTACTGTGAAGCAATTATCATTTTAATTATAAAGCTTATGAATTTTCTAATCGCAGAAGTCTGATTATTTAATAATTCTCTGACTAAATTGCCTGCAAATAAAGGGTTGTTAATGCGGCTGTTCATCACATCAATGGTATCAGCCCGTAAAAAGACAAGTTATTGCTAATAAAATGATTAATACTATGGAACAAAGAGTACCACTACCGCCATTTACGCTGGAAACGGCAATGGAAAAGGTTTAATTAGCAGAAGATGCCTGGAACAGCTGCGACCCTGAGCGGGTTTGCCTTGCTTATACGATCGATACAGAATGGCGTAACCGGTCAGAATTCATTAATGGTAGAGAGGAAGTAAAAGCCTTTTTAAACAACAAATGGCAAAAAGAGCTTAAATATAAGCTGAAAAAAGAACTATGGAGTTTCCTGGATAACAGGATAGCGGTAAGTTTTAAATATGAATGGCAAGATGTAGCCGGACAATGGTACAGAAGCTATGGTAATGAATTGTGGGAATTTGATGAAAATGGTCTGATGCGAAAACGTTATGCCAGTATCAATGATCTCGCCATCCGAGAAAGTGACAAAGCATTATGATCTGATGAGGAGACGAGGATTATGAACTACGAGCAGATAGCATTTACGGAAGCGGTGAAGAAATTACAAGAGTTATATGGGAGCCGTATGGCTTACGAGAGGATGGAAAAAGGTTACGGTGAAGAAGGCTTTACTGCAGCCGAAGTGGATTTCATTAACAATAGGGATAGCTTCTATATGGCCAGTATCAGTCAATCGGGTTATCCTTATATACAGCATCGCGGAGGGCCAAAAGGTTTTGTTAAAGTGCTGGATGACTGCACAATCGGGCTGGTCGATTTCAGTGGTAATAAACAGTATATCTCTGCAGGCAATGCGGCCGACAATTCTAAAGTGTCGTTGATCATGATGGACTATCCGCAAAGAGCCCGGCTGAAGTTGTTCGCAGATATAAAAATCGTCGGAATCTCGGAAAATCCTGATCTTTTTCAACTGATGGACCCTGAGGAGTACCAACACAAGGCGGAAAGAATGTTAATTTTTTCGGTAAAAGGTTACAGTTGGAATTGCCCGCAACATATCACCCCGAGATATACCGTAGAAGAAATAGAGTCAGCATTCGCGGAGCGGAATGGATATGTACAATCTCTTGAGGAAGAGCTGAGGCGTTTGCGGATGTTGGGTGGCAAATAAATTTCATTTGTGCCGGAGCCCACCAAGCCAGCTGATCAGCAGTAATAGTGCTCAATAATTCAAAATTATCAACGGACTATCAGGTTTGCTTGCCGCTAAGTGGCAGGTCAACCTAATAGTCAGTCATATGAATTTCCAATAGTTTTTTCGTGACAGGCCGCAGTATGAGCCGAGGGAATGAAAAGAGCAGATCTCAATTTACCGGTGACAACAGCTCCGCACACACCGGCCAGTTCCTGGCTACAATCTCTTCCAGGTATTTGATCTCTTCCGGATAGGCAGTAGTTCTACGTTTCCCAAAATAAAGGGTGTTTTCAACCGGCGGACTGCCTTCCCAGGCCAGCCTTACTGCATTGGCTGCAATCCCGCTACCGCAAAGGAAATCAGGCACTACTGCAAAACCTTTACCATTGGAGAGGCAGCGCAGGATTGAACCAAGAGAGGGTAAAACATATTTAGGCCTGAAGCTCGGTAAAGTATCAAAGCTGGCAAACCAGAAACGTTTAAGGTGTTCCATCTCAGCCGCTGTGGTATACCAAATCTGACCGGAAAGCCACTCCTTTAGTTCCGTACGTTCGTCTTTCAGTACAAGTTCATCGAGTTCAGTGGTGTCCGTCTGGTTGCCACAAATCAACACGATCCGCTCTTTAGTGAACGGCTTATATTCAAGATTATACTGCGTGCCTTTCTGGGGAGTCAGGATGAAGTCCAGGGTACCGCTGTTCAGCTCCTGGAGCATTTGAGGGTAATCAGCGAACCTGGTAATCAGGTTAAAGGGTAATTCGGAAATATGTGCTTCGAGTATATGCTGGAAGATTTCTATTGACATCCCTATACTAACTGTCGGCTTTTCTACCTTAGATTTACGGTGAAGATTATGCTCTGCCTCTTCGAGCTTGTTGATATGGTCTATAATAAAGTTATAGAGCATAGTCCCACGCTCTGTCGCTATCATTTTCCGGGTATCCCTGTCGAAAAGACGGTGACCCGCATACGATTCCAGCGAACTTAAATGAAGACTGACCCCTGGTTGGGAAATAAATAAGGCCTGTGCTGCTGCAGACAATGTTCCTGCTTCATAAATGACTTTAAAGGTTCTGAACCATTCTAAATTGATCATTGCTTGTATGATTTAAGGTGTTTAATTTTATTTTAGAGGTAGTAGCCCTACTTATATTTAATTGCTGCCCAGATCATTTAGACGCGTTCATTCAGCCAAATTAGGATATCCCGGAAGACGATTCCTTTATACTTGTCATTTAGCAGGTCATGATAATGGCCTTCATATAATTTAAGCTGTTTGTCAGCCGAAGATACATGTTCCATGAAATACTCGCTCCCTGCGGGCCTAGTGGCTTTATCTGCCGTGCCATGCAGTATAAGGATGGAAAGTTCAAGTGAGTTCATTTCTTCTTTCAAATATTCAGCTGCAAGTAAAAGTTGCTGCATGGTTTTGGCGGGCTGCTTCTCTTTTTCCAGCAGGGGGTCTTTGTGCATTTTAAGCACGAGTGATGGATCACGTGAAAAATCCTGATTATTTAGTTTGATCAGCCGTGTATGCGGTATGATGCGTGCCAGAAACTTAATTGTCGCAAGGATGAAAGCAGGTGCAGGAATCTGAAATGCAAAACTTTCTGAAATAAGACCCCGCAATTTAGGCTGGTTCCGAACAGCATAAGAAGACGCAAAAACGCCACCTGCGCTATGACCAAACAGAAATAGAGGCGCCGATGGACATGCGGAACTGGCAATCTCTATTATCCGATCAATGTCTGCAAACACGTCGTGATAATCCCCGATATAGTATCGCTCGCCCTCAGAACGTCCACGACCTGCAAGATCCATCGCGTACACTTCAAATCCATTTTCTACAAGGCTGGCAGCAAATTCAAGATAATATCCACTGTGAGAATTTAAGCCGTGAATGATAAGGACAATACCCTTCGGCTTAAATTCAGGTATCCAGTTTCGATAAAAAATATGCAGACCTTTCTGATTAATGAATGTTGCTGTTTGTGGTTGATTTTTCGATTCCATAATTACAGCATAGTCAAATACATGCCGTAAATATTAAAATGCATAGTTTCACTATTTTTTTTAATTAATTTACTGATAATCAATTATTTGAATGATGTTGTAAAACAGAGTAAAAAGAAGATACCTGATCAGCTCCGATATTTTCGGAGATGATCAGGATGGAACTCCGAAAATATCGGAGTCATGAAATTAGTTCGCTGCCGGGCCTGGAAAGTCTTCTTTTTTAATACCTAATTTGGCCATTCTGGATTCAAGTGTCGTAGGCTTAAGATTTAGTAATTCTGCTGCGCCGTCGCGTCCGCGAATCCGCCCTTCTGTTTTTTTGAGAATAGATACAAGATAAGCTTTTTCTGTTTCCCGCAGATTTTGCTTCACTTCTTCAAGTGTTTGCGTATCGCTCTTGCGGGACTGCTCCGCTGTAGAACCGGGAAGGTGCTGAATTAATTGCAATTCGGAATTTCCTGCGTTGAGAATGACAGAACGCTCTATTACGTTCTCCAGCTCGCGAATATTGCCCGGCCAGTGATAAGCGAGCATTGCGTTGGTCATCGAAGCCGAGATACCTTTGAACGCTATCTGGAACTCAGCGCAAAACTTACGGGCAAAGAAGTCGATTAAAGCCACGATATCGCTTTTTCTATCTCGTAATGGCGGTAAAGTTATGGGAAATACATTCAGACGATAATACAGATCAAGCCTGAAATTGCCTTCAGCCACTTCTTTTTCGAGATTGCGGTTAGTAGCGGCCACAATACGGACATCTACTTTTTTAGGCATATTGCTGCCTATATAATTGATTTCCTTTTCCTGTAAAACACGTAATAATTTAACCTGCATTTCTGAAGGTAACTCTCCGATCTCATCCAAAAAAACAGTGCCTCCTTCCGCTTGTTCGAACCTGCCTTTTCTTTTTTCAGTAGCCCCTGTAAAAGCTCCTTTTTCATAGCCGAATAACTCTGATTCTATGAGCGTGGATGGTATAGCACTGCAATTGACTGCGATAAAAGGCTTATTTTTCCTGGATGATAGTGCATGAATTGCATGTGCTACTTTTTCTTTTCCAGTCCCGCTTTCACCAAGGAGCAAAACGGAGGTATTGTAAGGTGCTACCTGGGTGGCAAAATCTAATGCGGCCAGTAATAGCGGATGCTTTCCAATAATTCCTCCGAATTCCTGGCGACTCTGCATTTTGTCATCATCACTACCGGTCGTCATGGGTTTTATGGCAGGCGATACCCTAACCGCCAGCAGCATTTTGCCAGTAACCTCCTCCAAAGATTTCTTAAACAGTTTTAATATCGCTAAATGTTTTTGCGTATATACACCGCGCTCCCGACTACAAAAGCAATAATTTACGGTTGACCCCTGGCTGGTCACGACAGAGAAAATAAGAGAAGAGTTCATCTTAAAACTGTTATGCCATAATTTCTGCAAAGGGGTAAAAAGTGTTTTTGCGTCTGTTATTCCTTCATAACCAGGGCTATCAGTTGAAAAGTGACTGTTTTTGATGATCCCGGAAAGACTGCTGCTACTCAAACCTGCAACGGTCATTAATTCACCTTCACCAATATACTGATATTCATCAAACCCAATACGTAAATATCCGGAATCCGGAAATTGACCGGCTTCTACCGGGCTTCTACCTGAAATAATAAGATCAAACGGTATAAACACCCTTATCGCCTGCGCAACTTTTAAAAGTTTATGTCTGGCATCTGAAGTTTCATTACTAATGTCATTTAAGTGTTTTCGCAAGAGCGCCTCCTGCTGTATTCTTGAATCTAATGCGTTCCTTTGCCGGTAAGAGGCAATATCAAGCGTAACAAGCAAATCCTTTTCCCTAAATGGTTTAACCAGAAACCCATAGGGATCAGTTGCCTTGGCTTCCTCCAGTACTTTCTGATTCGAATTTGCAGATAAATAAATAAAGGCAATATTATTTTCGTTTAGCTTCATGGCCAGGTCAATACCCGACCGGTTCCCGTCTAATTGAATATCCAGAAGTACGAAATCCGGTTTCTGATTTTGCAGATGCTGATCAGCCTCTTCCGCTGAAGAAGCGATGCCGGTAATTTCGTAGCCTGCTTGCAGCAAAGTTAAACGCAGGGCATTTGCTACAACAAATTCATCTTCAACGATCAATATTTTTTTATGTATATCCATTTATCCTAACTATTAATGTTCACGACTGGTTATATTTACAATGGCGAACCGAACAGTGATGTGTACACCACTATCGTTTTCGATCTGGAAGTTCCCTTTTAATTGCTTAGATAATCCTTGAATCAGATCCAGACCCAGGGAATGAAGTGCTGTTATATCCAGACCCACCGGTAAACCAATCCCATTATCAGAAATCTTCAGCAACAAATGTTCCGGCCCATCGTGTCTCAGACTTATGCGCACGATCCCATGTTGTCTGTTAAAGAAAGCATACTTAATTGCATTGACGATACCCTCTGTAAGGATTAGCCCCAGGGGGAGAACCTGCGATATATCAAGCTCTGCCAGTTCTATCGACTGTTCAAAAACGATGAGGTTACTTGTATCGAAACTTCCATGCAGGTATTGTACCAGATCCCTGATATATTCCGGCATGGAAATGGTGGTCGTAAGCTTGTCCTGGTAGAGTCTCTGGTGGATGATGGACATCGCCTGTATACGTCGCAAGCTATCTTTAATTGCCTGTATGGCTGCACCGTCTTCCAAATAAACGGATTGGGAATATAGCAGGCTGGTGACCATCTGAAGGTTGTTTTTAACCCGGTGCTGCACTTCTTT
Organism: Pedobacter sp. MR2016-24; assembly: GCF_026239655.1. GTDB lineage: Bacteria > Bacteroidota > Bacteroidia > Sphingobacteriales > Sphingobacteriaceae > Pedobacter. Next base: position 626,923 of record NZ_JAPIVO010000004.1, read on the forward strand.
AATTAACCATTCTTTTTCTTTCAACAGTCTTTCCTGATCACTACTCAGCCTCTCTATAAATTTGTTTTTCTGGTCAAGTTCCCGCTGCTGCGCCTGTAATGAACATTTATAACTTAACGTGTTTCGTGAAATTTTAAATAGAAGAAAGCCAATGATGAGCAAAAATGCGCCCCATGCACGCATCATGTCTCTTTTTTTATTAGCGTTCCATACCATGATCTGCTCTAATTGTCCTTTAGTGATGTTAAGCCTATGTTGAGCAAAGATTGATGATCCGCTATTTTTAGGCTGTCCATGTGCTTCGGTCATACATACCAGCATAAAGAAGACGATTCGGAAAAGTGGCGCAATTTCTTTTTGAGTGATGCTATGAGACTTAATTTTCATAGCGGATTTCTGCAAATATCGCCAGCTGAGCCAGATTGTAATCTTAAGTAACGAATATACCGAATATTCGCTTATAAAAAACAGATGACGGTGAAGCATCTTACTTATTGCCGTAAAGCCCATCAGGTTCGGAAGTTAAATTTAACGGAATATACATAGGGTTGAAAAGAACAATCATTTGAAGCTATCCTGAAAATCAGGGCCATGGCAATATGTTTCAATAAATCACTATGTGCCATAGCATCGTGTATGCTTAGATCAAACCTAATAATCATAACATTTTCATAATCCATAACTTTTATAAGTTGAATTATAACTGTTATCAGCATGATCATTCGACTATGGGTTAGGTTGGGTATCAACAAAAGGCAGCGCTTAACTTATCATAAAATTGATACCACTTACTATATAAATGGTATTCCAATCTCTTGTGATCAACTTAATTTAGACCGGAAGCTTTACTATTCCTTAAATGACTCCTAGTTTAAATTTAGCCTGTTGATTACCGGAATTTTATTCATGAAAATAAAAAAAATATGAAAATAGCTAGAAACAATGATGCATGTCGGGTTCGTTACAGGACTCAAGCGATCGGCAGCCTGGATTTATTTTACCGGGAAGCGGGAGATCCTGGCAATCCTACAATCTTATTACTTCACGGGTTTCCGTCATCATCCCACATGTTCCGCAACCTGATCGAACTGCTTTCCGATGAATATCATTTAATCGCGCCTGACTATCCCGGTTTTGGCTATAGCGATTGCCCTGACCCTTCGGCATTTGACTACTCCTTTGACTATCTCGCAGAGATTATGGAGCAGTTCATCGATGCTTTAAAGCTTCAGCATATGAGCTTTTATATGCAGGATTACGGAGGCCCGGTAGGTTTCAGGATCATAAAAAAAAGACCTGAACTGGTCAGAAATCTGATTATTCAAAATGCCAATATATTTTTAGAAGGCCTTGGGCCTGATGTGCTTAAGATTGGTAAGATGACAAATGCGCAGGATTTCGCAGGCCTTGATGCGGCAATTGAGTTTATGATGTCGCTGGAGGGCATAAAGTCACAATATGTTTCCGGCACCTTATATACAGAACGCATCAATCCTGATAGCTATCATATGGATCATTATTTTTTCGGGCAGCCAGGCAAAAAGGCCATTCAAAAGATTCTTTTCAACAACTATAGCAGCAATTTCCCCAGATATCCGGAATGGCAGGCATATCTCCGGGAACAACAGCCGCCTGTGCTGATCACTTGGGGGAAAAATGATACTATTTTTCCCGGTGATGGTGCCTTGGCTTATCAGAAGGAGCTGCCAGATGCCGAAATCCATTTATTTGACGGAGGACATTTTTTATTAGAAGAATATGGAATTGAAGTAGCTCAACTGATCCGCTCTTTTATGCAGAAGAATGCCGGCGAATAAGATAGATAGTTTTAAAGTTTATCCACTGAAGACTTGCTCTTGGACTTTGTTATACCGTGCTAATTATCTATGTATCAATTTAATAATAACATGTATAATTAGCGTGATATACAGAAACATTAGAGAGCATTTACATTTGAATACCACTAGTAATGACCAGTTATGGGGTGGAATTTATCCTTACATCTTAATCATTTAATCAATAAAAATCATGAAGAATCAGACTTCTTACCACTTTATCGACATCAATGGTGTCAACATTTTTTATCGGGAAGCAGGCCCGAAAGATGCGCCTACACTTGTATTACTGCACGGTTATCCGGCATCGTCTTTTATGTTCAGGAACCTGATCAACCAGTTATCGGACAAGTATCATTTGATCGCAGCAGATTACCCCGGGTACGGCCGGAGTGAACAGCCACCTATCGCGGAATTTGAGTATACATTTGATAATTATTCGATAATAATTGAAGAGTTGCTAAGCAAGTTAAATATTACCAAATACAGCTTGTATCTGATGGATTACGGCGCACCTGTGGGCTGGCGTATTGCTTCGAAACATCCTGAAAGGATCGATACGCTTATTGTGCAAAATGGTTGTGCCTATGAAGAAGGACTGGAAACTTTTTGGGACCCGTTTAAAGTTTACTGGGCAGACCATAATAATAAAGAGGCCGAACATACCTTGAGTACTTTTCACAATCCGGATGGCTTGAAATGGCAGTATACGCATGGTGTTCCTGACCCTTCAGTCATCAGCCCCGACAACTGGGAGATAGATCTTAGACACCTTGAAAGACCAGAAAACGGACAGATACAACTGGACATGTTTTATGATTACGGTACTAACCCTCCCAAATATCCAGAGTGGCAGCAGTACTTTCGCGACCATAACCCTGAAATGCTGATTGTCTACGGGAAAAACGATTATATCTTTCCGGTAAGTGGTGCTGAAGCTTATAAGAAAGATGTCAAAAATCTGGAATATCATTTATTTGACGCCGGTCACTTTGCTCTGGAAAGCCATGGCGATGAGATCGCTGAGACGATTAAGGATTTCCTGGATCGTAAGGTTAAACAATAGCACATCTTTATTAGAAGACTCGCTTGAAAGCATTCTCCTGCAAACTGCAGGGGAGCTTTAAATCAATAAGTTGTGCAATGAGATGTTAAAATAATTGCAAAACAAAATGCCTGGGAACGGCGCCCTGGGGCAATCCATACACGATAACAGATTACATACATTAAAAAATACAAAAATGAGAAAGCTAATTTTATCATCCATCATTTCCCTGACTTCATTATATGCTTTTTCTCAAAAGCCAAGTCCGGCATTGCTAAATCCGGGCAATCATTTGCTGGTTATGGTTGACTACCAAAGTCAAATGGCTTTCGCGACCAATAATATTCCCATTGAACTCCTGCGCAGTAATACGGCAATTGTTGCGGGTGCTTCAAAGATCTTCAATATACCTACTATAGTAACGACTGTTGCGGCAAAATCATTCAGCGGACCGGTATTCCCGGAAGTAACAGATAGCTATCCCCAGGCCACATCGACCTTTCTTGACAGAACCACTATGAATAGCTGGGAGGATGCAAATGTATATAAGGCAATTACAGGGAAGGCTAAGAAAACAATAGTTTTAGGAGGATTATGGACAAGTGTGTGTATCGTAGGCCCGGCATTATCTGCTATCAGTGAAGGGTATAACGTTTACTTTATTACAGATGCTTGTGGTGATGTATCTAAAGAAGCGCACGATCAGGCAGTCACCAGAATGGTGCAGGCAGGTGCCCACCCAATTACTGCTATGCAATATTTGCTTGAGCTGCAACGTGATTGGGCCAGATCAGAAACTTATAAAGCCACGACTGAGCTGGTTAAAAAATACGGCGGCGCTTACGGTATAGGTATTCAATATGGACAGGAAATGATTAAACACTAACACAAAGACTAATAGGTAACCTCATGAAGTTAAGCGTAATTACAATCATCGTATTACTTGCTTTTACCAGCGTACTTGATGCCCAGGAAAAAGCCGATCTGATCATCATAAACGGCAAGTTTCTCACTCTTGACGATCAGTATCCTACAGCGGAGGCGATCGCCATTACTGGTAACAAGATTCTCGCCCTCGGGAACAACCGGCAGATGCTTCGCTTCAAACACGGCGGATCACGACTGATTGATGCTAAAGGTAAAACGGTGGTTCCGGGTATTTATGATTCGCACCTTCATGTGATAAGAGGGGGGAGATTTTTTAATACAGAGCTGCGTTGGGATGGCGTAAAAACACTGAAACGTGCGCTGGCGATGCTCAAAGAACAGGCTGAACGGACGCCAGAAGGACAATGGGTAAGGGTGGTAGGCGGATGGACCGAGTACCAGTTCGAGGAAAAGCGCCTGCCTACCTTAGCCGAGATAAATGAAGCAACAGGACAGACCCCCACCTTCATTCTTTATTTGTATGGCCAGGCCTATTTGAATAAGGCGGGCATCGAAAAACTGGGCATTACAGGCGATACGCCAAATCCTGACGGCGGCCTTATTCAAAAAGACGCGTCCGGCCAGCCCACCGGACTTTTGATTGCAGAACCTAATGCTTTTATTTTGTATTCAACTTTATCAAAATTGCCGGAGCTAAGTCCAGAGGAAAAAATCAATTCTACTAAACTCTTCATGTCTGAGCTGAACTCACTTGGAGTCACCAGTGTGATGGACGCAGGCGGAGGCTTTCAGAATTTTCCTGATGATTATGGCATTACTGACCTGTTAGCTAAAAAAGGTGAACTGACCGTCAGGCTACCTTATTATCTTTTTGCGCAGAAACCGGGTACAGAACTGGAAGATTATATTAAGTGGATCAGTATGGTCGAGATCACGGAACATCGTGGGAATGCCGATAAAAATATCGAAACAACTGAATATAATGTTCAGGGGGGCGGAGAAAACCTGGTCTCTTCAGCCGGCGATTTTGAAAACTTTATCAAGCCTCGCCCGGAACTCCCGGCAGTAATGGAAACACAATTGAAAACAGTCATAACAGAACTTGTTAAACATCGCTGGCCATTCCGTTTACATGCTACCTATAACGAAAGTATCAGCCGTTTTTTGAATGTGATCGAACAAGTCAATGAAGAAACACCGTTAAATGGTCTTACTTGGTTTTTTGACCATGCGGAGACGGTCAGCGACGAAAATCTCGACCGGATCAAGTTACTTGATGGGGGAGTCGCGATTCAGGACCGTATGGCATTCCAGGCGGAAACTTTTATTTCAAGATATGGGAAAAAAGCCGCGCTTAATACTCCTCCTGTACGCAGGATGATGGAAAAGAAAATCAGGGTTGGCGGCGGAACTGACGGAACGAGGGTCTCCAGCTATAACCCATGGATCGGCATCTACCAGTTTGTCAGTGGAAAATCTGTAGGGGGGACTGAATTTGCTGCAAAGGAAAACCGCCTTGACAGGATGGAGGCGCTTAAATTATACACTCTGGGCAGTGCATCTCTCATCCATCAGGAAAAGGACAGGGGAATGCTTAAAAAGGGTTATCTGGCCGATCTGGTAATCCTTTCGGAAGACTATCTAAATGTGTACGAAACTAAAATTAAAAATATCCGTTCAGAGCTGACTATTTTAAATGGCAAGGTAGTATACGGTTTTGGTGAATATAAACAATACGCATCTGATATGCCAAAGGCGATGCCCTCCTGGAGCCCGGTAAATTTTTACGGAGGCTACCCTCATAATTAATTCTTTTGAGTGCGTTAATTTGAGATAACTTGTTCCAGTTAAGGTTTCACTTCTTATGTGTCAAGTAGTTGTACCTGAACGTTAGGGACTTCAATAGGGAATCTTAAAGCAATGGTCAGTCCCTCATAATTTTCTACTGAGAAAGTCCCCTTAAGCTGCGCCGTCAAACCTTTTAAAAGTGTAATTCCGAGTGTAGTTGTATTTGCAAAACTAAAATCGGCGGGTAATCCTACTCCATTATCGCTGATCTGCATCTCTATAGACGTTCCTGTTTTTTTAACAAGAACGCTAATCTTTCCTGCCTGATTATCCGGAAATGCGTACTTCATTGCATTGGTTACAATTTCATTTAAAATTATACCTACTGGAATAGCCTGGGAAACATCGAGAGAGATGTCATCGATGGCCCACTCCAGGGTGATATTGTTCTCCTTTTGATTTAAGGAGCCGTTCAATGATTGAATCAATTCATTGAAATATGTGGAAAGGTTGATCTCTGTAATGCGCTCAGTTTTGTATAATTGATCATGAATAAGTGCAATCGACCGAACCCGATTCTGACTTTCCAAAATGGCCTGTTGCGCTCCTTCGTTTGACATATATACGGATTGTGATTGCAGCAGGTTCATGACAATCTGCAGGTTGTTTTTAACTCTGTGGTTAACCTCTTTTAAAAGCAGGTCTTTTTCAAAGAGTAGTCTATCTTTGTCCTGTAAAAGCTGACTCTTGTCTGAAACAAGGCGCTGAAGAGAAATATTTTGCTGGTCAATCTCTGATTTCTGTTTCAATAAAAGTGCATTACTGCGTTGTTTTAATCGGTAGCGGCTATAGAGTAGTGCCGTTATAATGAATAAGAGAATGCTTCCTGAAATTATTGCCTTCTGAAACAATTGAGTGCGCTTTAATTGACTGTTTTTTAGTTCTGCCTGTTTTTTTAGCGTCTCGATATCATTGTTTCGCTGTTCTGTTTCATTCTCAATATGCAGAAGGGACACCTGGTAAGCTTTTGTCACATTATCTATAGAATCCTTGATTTTCTGGGCAAGAAGGTGATGGTCGATTGCTGACCTGAAATTCCCCCTGACAGAGTCAAGTTCATAATAACGTTGTTCTGTCTTCAGTATGCCTGAGGCCGAATTGATCCGCTTTACGATTTCAGCATAACGGTCGTTATAATATTGAGCAGATGCATATTGTTTGGTGCGTAAATAATATTGAGCTAAAACGCCATAAGTGCCCCGTACCTGATCATAGTTTTCAGGTGAAATTTTTGTTAATAAAATTCTGACTTGTTTGGTGTAACGTTCGGCTGTTTTGTATTTCCCTGCATAAGTAAGATTATAAATAAAACCGTTCGTCACATCAATACTGTCCAGAACATTCTGTGCATGATTTTGTATTTGGTTAAGTAATATGAGCGCTTTGCCAAGCCTTTGAGTCCGGGTGTAGGCTGTGGCTAACACCATAGAAACTGTTCCAACGTAATCCTGATTGTTGTGACGTTTAGCAATTTCTAAGGCAAGCAATGAATAGGGAATAGCGCGGCTGAAATCATTCATGTTATTACAGGTTACAGCCATTGTATAATATATACTGCAAAGTTGCAATGTCTTGTCCTGAACCTCTTTTGCTGTTTTAATCGCTAATAAATTAAATTTTATAGCATTTGGAAAGTCGCCCATCTCATTCGAAGTTCTGCCAAGCAGCCAGTATACCCTATGAACTTGTTTATAACCTATTGACTTTGCGACGTTCAATGCTTCGAAGAGTACTCTTACCGCATCTGTTTTTCGTTCTGCCAGTAACAGCAGTTCTGCATAGTCTTTTAACAATGAACTTAGCCGGAATAAGAGCCGTTCCTTCTTAAATATAGCGATGGCGATGCTATCATAGGATATTCTTTTAAGGAGCCCATCCGTAGTATAAATGTCAAAATGGTTACCCATTAAAATATGACTTTCTGCTACTCCGCGACTATTTTTTACTTTTCTTGAATACTTAAGTACTTGCTGAGCGAGTCGGAAACCTTCATCGGTCTTTCCTTTTTTATTAATACAGAGCGCATAAAGAATCATTGCGTCGATGGTTCCATCATTGTATTTCAATTTTTGACTCAGTTTTTTGGCATCATTTGCCAAACTGAGCGCTGAATCAGCCTGTTTGTTTCCACTGCCCGATTTAAGGATCATAGCTCTTCCCAATGCGAGTTCAATGTGGATCCTATCAGTATCACCCTTACTCAATGCTAACCGGTTTTTCAGTTCAGGTAAGGATAATTCTTCCAGATAACTGTCCTGCGCGAGCGTTGGTATAGTGATAAGTAGCAAGAAAAGGCATAAGAACGCATTTTTCATTATGTATAGAAATTACATGCTAAAACTTTATAGTTTATGTCCGATAAAGATAATATATAATAAGAAATTAAAAGTAAAATCATATTCAACTACGAAATGTTGCCATCATACTGGCCCCTCATTCCTGGCATTTTAGAAATTTCAAAGCATGGTACTGCTCCAGTGCTGGTATTTGAAAATATGAACCGGAAATTCTTAATTACTTCCTTTCTCTATTTTTTGCAAGTTCGGGCTGTTAATTCCTTCAAACTTATATTTTTTAAAATCCTCAGAATCCAGCGGAAGCAGGTGAAATTCTTTTAGTTCAGCAAATTCTATAACAAGTTCTTTCGCTTGAACGTTAACTACATGTCCCCCGGATTTCCTGTTTTTAGCTAAAAAATGGAAGTGCAGGCCAACAATATTTATTCCCGATAGATATCCTGGAATGTAAAATCCGATCATATCACCGTCTGTTTCTTTTAACTCAAAGAATCTTTGCTCAGAGAGCAGTTGAGCAAGAGGTTTATATGGCTTTTGCCGGATTGGTGGAAAAGCCCTTGTGCGGATATTTAAAAATGTTCCCTTGATACAGATGGCATAAATTGCATTAGGATCAGGCAGGAGCTTATCTATCCTGGCAAATAGATCTTTGAGGTCTTGAACGTCTGATAAGTAACTTATTGTGTCTGCCCTGAAGGTTGTCACGAATGCGAAGGGTGTCATAAGAACTTTTGAGGCTTCGATAGTTTGTCCTTTCGCATTACTCTGATAAGCCTTTCCGTCCACGATAGTCAGTTCTCCATCAATGTAATTTGGCGCACCGATGCCGAAGTTTCCCTGCTGCGTCAATCGATCTATAGATAATTGTCCTTCGTAGAGCCCATCGATAAAGGCGCTGGCTACGCCATACTGAAAGAGTCCTGGTTTAGCGTTATGCATCAACTCTCGTTTATCCTGCTTTATCTCGCTAGTTTCAGACCGGTAAGGCAATTGCCCTAACAACTCAGCATGAACAAATAGAAAGAATGCGAAGAATACCAGCCTGTTTTTCATTTGGTAAAATACGGAAATAGATTTTATGCTGCAATGTCCTGCTTATATCAGAAAGCTGATAATAGTTATTGAATGAGTGATGACTCAATTTGTTCGGCCTTGAATAAATTTGGTAGTGAAAAATTACTTCAAATCTAAAGCTAATAATTAGAAATTATGATGATGAAAAAGATTGCCATTTATGGCTTTGGACGGATTGGCAGGCAATTCTTAAGAATCGCGCTAGACAACAGTTTATTCACCCCTCATGCAGTGGCAGACGTGAAAGACGTCAAAACACTTGGTGCATTGTTCTCTGTAGATACCAATTATGGACGCTGGCATGGAACTGTAGCTGTTTCAGACACTGCCTTCATCTTAAATGAAAATGAAATTTCTTACATCGATTCTTCCAAAGGCATACCCAATTGGGGTGAAATGGGGGTTGACCTGGTTGTGGATTGCTCTGGCAGGGCTACGAAGAGGGAAGGTGCGCAAGCTCATATTGATCAGGGAGTCAGATATGTATTGGTCAGTGCACCGAGCAAGTCACTGGCGGATTGCGACGCTGTTCTGTTAAAGGGTATAAATCTGGATCATTTCGATCCTGCTGCGCATCACATAATCAGTATGGGCAGTTGCACAACAAATGCGCTAGCTGCTCCAATTAAGGTAATCCGTGAGGCTTTTGGTATAGAATATGGTCTTTTTTCCACTGTGCACTCCTACACCAACTCTCAGTCGCTAACGGACCAGCCTATGCCCGATCTGCGGGATTCCTGGGCAGCAGCAGAAAATATCATCCCTTCTTCGTCAGGTGCCGCGAAAGCCTTGCAATTTATATGGAGCGATTTAAAAGTTACGGGTAAAGCATATCGTGTTCCTACAAGAACAGGCAGCATAGCAGAGCTGAATCTGGTCACTACAAGATCTTGTACGGTAGAGGAGGTAAACGATGCTTTTCGCAGAGCCGCATCCGGATCAGATTTGGCAGGGGTGTTGGATGTACTGGAGGATCAATGGTCATCAGCAAGAATAGTCGCAGATCCGCACTCTTCTATAATCGACATGAATTTAACAGCCAAACAGGGAGATCTTTTGTCAATTGCTACCTGGTATGATAACGAATGGGGTTTTAGCAACCGTCTGGCCGAAGTGGCTCAATATATTGCTGCGAGGATTTAGACCTGATGTCTGGTTCTCCGTAGGAGAATCATCCTATTTGAAGGATATATCACGGGATTATGTAATTCATATTCACTGGCACCAGTTAGAACTCGTGCCAGTGAATATGACCTACTTAGCTAAGTAGGTCATGCCTCCATCAACAAGAAGTTCCGAGCCAAGCAAAAAAGAAGAATCTTCAGAAGCAAGGAAAACTGCTGTTTTACCAATATCTGATGGCTGCCCGATCCTGCCTATCGGCATTACACCTGCAAACTGTGTTTTTACAGCTTCGATATGTTCCGCAGGAACGAACTTATCAAATGCAGGTGTGTCTGTAGTACCCGGAGTGATTACATTTACCCGGATCTTTCTTTCCAGCAAATCGTTTGAAAAGCTTTTCGCTAAAAAAATCACGGCAGCCTTTGCAGCGCCATAAAGCCCAAAGGATGGATATGCCCGATGTGCAGCATTTGACCCGATAAGAATTATAGACCCTCCGTCATTCATATAAGGCAGCGCTTTTTGCACGGTGAAGTATACGCTTTTGAGGTTAAGATCCATGGTCTTGTCGTAATCAGCTTCGTTCACATCTGCTACAGTTCCGGTTGTTCCTGCACCGGCATTGGCTACCAGTACATCTATTTTGCCGAATTTTTTAGCTGTATCTTTAAATACCCTTTCTAAATCGGTAAGGTTAGTTACATCGGCATTGATGGCTATAAAATCATTGCCAAGCTGAGCAACTGAATCTTCTAAAGTCTGATGATTTCTGCCAATAATAGCTCCGGCAGCACCTTCATTTTTAAATGCTTCGGCAATACCAAATCCAATACCGCTATTGCCGCCTGTAATTACGGCTACTTTGTTTTTTAATTTACTCATGATCCTTTTTAATGTTAACCCAAAGATGCACCTGCGCGACGAACTGGATCTTATGATAAGTCATTAAATACACTTGATAAAGATCAATTTATTTTAAGGAGTTCTTCCTGATCCGACTCAAGGTTTCAGGGGTTAAACCCAGGTAGGAAGCAATTAAATTTTGCGGGAACCGCTGTATAAAGTGCGGATAATCGTTAACGAGTTCTTGAAAGCGTTCTTCGCCAGTTTGACTGATGGAAGACTGCATTCTTTTCTGGGCAGCTATGGTATAATTTTGACTAAGCACGTTTTGCATCGCTGAAAAGGCAGGAATGGGCTTTATGAATTCCTCTACCAGGCTGTGGGTTATCTGTAATATCTCCATATCCTCCAGCGCTTCTATGTTAAAGCGGCTTGGTGTCAATTTGTAAAAACTTTCAAAATCGGCCAGCCACCAGTTTTCTACACTTAATTTTAATATATGGTCATGTCCTTTTTCATCTACCGTAAACGTCTTTGCAGCCCCTTTCACTATGAATCCAGTATATTTACATACATCCCCTTCCTGCAAAAAGTATTGTCGCCTCCGGATTTTTTTGGGTTTGAAATGCGTAATAAATACTTGCTGATCATCTGCTGAAAGCGTTTTGCCGGAAAGCTTTTGAACGTAATCGAACAGTGCTTGATAGTTATGCATTTTTAAGGTTCTTAAGTAGAATCTTCAAAAATAAAACTTTCAACTTATTTTTGCCGCTTTTTTAGCTATTGAAACTTGTTCTTATTCAGTTGTGGAAAAAACAGTTGATCAAAGCGTTGAAATTTCGCGCGCTCCGCTCGTAGGTTGGATATTCTCAGGTCATATTTAGTACCGTCCGAGGGGGAAAGGCTTCATTTAATAATTTCCAAGATTGCGGAAACCTCCATTTTGAACGCAACATAGACTATTTTATAAAGTCCATTAACTGATTGAGTCTTTATTTATAATTTCAATTCAAAAATGAATAATTCCAGACCTTATTCTTCCTGTTTTATAGAATTTGGTAACATCAATAAAAATGGTAAAGCTTTTGAATAATCCAAATCAGGATATTCTAAACCTAAAACCCTGATATTATTGTAGTAGGTCTCATGTTGCATATAGTAGTATTTCTCGGATTGGATAAACCAGGCTTTATACCCTAGTTTCTGTGCCAGAAACCATTTTTCGAACAAACGGGCACTTCTTCCATTTCCATCATTCCAGGGATGAATCTTTACAAATACAAGATGGAGTAAACTGGCAAAGAAGAAAGTTTCTGAAATAGTCAATTCAGTATCCAGCAATATTTCCAGATCGGCGTATAGTTTATCCATTAAGAATGGTACGTCAAAAGGTGTTGCTGCTACATATTCAATCCGTCCATCTTTAGTGGTAACAAACATATTCTGATTCCGAAACTGGCCCAGCCAATTGTTAGATACAATATGTTTTGCTAAAAGGGTATGCATCTCTGCAAAGCTTTCTTTTCCTGGTCTGTTTTCTGAAGCAAATTGATATGCCAGGTACAGATCATCAATTTTACGGGTATAATCAGGTTGAAATTCAATATGAAAACGCTTGTGCTTGATATAAGAATCCAATTCTATGGTTTCGCCTTCAATTTTACTGGAATACACCGAGGCTACTGAAGTGTAGAAGCTGAATTCGGTGGTAGAAAGTTCAGCATCTTCTAATTGGTTAAATGCAATTGATAAGGACTCGTCGAAAACAACCATTTTATATTGCTCAAGCAGATCCTGGGGTACTATTTGTAAATCTATTTCAGCCATTGTTCCCTTTGTAAATTACAAGATAAACAAAAAAGCCTGCTAATCGTATGATTGCAGGCTTTTTGTCAATTCAGCGGAGGAAGAGGGATTCGAACCCTCGGTACCGTTGCCAGTACGACAGTTTAGCAAACTGTTCCTTTCGGCCACTCAGGCATCCCTCCGTTATTTCAAATTGTTACCCGTTTTTCGGGATTGCAAATATAGTAATTCAATCTTATTTGCAAAATAAAATTTACACACTTTGTAAGTAATCTATGCGCACATGATAGATGCTCATAAGCATTGTCTTGAAAATCAGTTTGATAGTTTCTAAATCTTTTAACGTTAAATCGCAATTATCTAATTGATTTTGTTCCAATTTATAGTTAATGATGCGTTCAACCAGGTCATTTATGTTTTGAGCATCCGGATTTTTGATACTTCTTGAGGCTGCTTCTACTGAATCTGCGAGCATTAATACACCTGTTTCCTTAGAAAATGGAATAGGACCAGGATAACGGAAGATGTTTTCGTCTACAAATTTCTCCGGTGAGTTTTTTAAGAAGGACTGGTAGAAAAAGTCTACGCGGGTATTCCCATGGTGTGTTCTGATGAAGTCGATCACACTTTCGGGTAACTGATGTCTCCTGGTAATTTCAATGCCCTTATGAACGTGTTTAATGATAATCTGTGCACTCTGCTCGTAAGGCAGTTTATCATGCGGACTCAGCGACGTATTCTGATTCTCGATAAAATACTGTGGGTTCTCGATCTTGCCAATATCATGGTAAAGCGCGCCGGCTCTCACCAGCAATGAATTCCCACCAATCTTAAAGATCGCAGCTTCGGCAAGATTGGCTACCTGCAGTGAATGCTGGAAGGTTCCGGGAGCCTTGAAGGCAAGCTCTCTGAGCAGTTTATTATTGGTATTGGTTAGTTCAATCAGTGCCACATCAGAAGTGATTCCAAATACCCTTTCAAATGCATAGATCAGCGGATAAGCAAGTAATGACAGCAGTACACTGATCGTAAATGGTACAAAATTCATCCACTCAATTTCTTTAAACGAACCTTCGCGTAACAAGCCTATACCTAAGAAACAGATAAAATAGGCAGTTAATATAAACAAGGCAGAAAGGAGCAATTGTTCTCTTTTAACCAGGTTCCTGATACTGTAGATGGCTACCATCCCTGCAGATGTCTGATAGAACACAAATTCAAAACTGTTGGGTACAAAAAAACCGGCAATTAAAATTACCAGTAAATGCAGGTATAGGGCCAGCCTGGTATCAAATAAGATCCTGATGATAATAGGAACGATACAGAAGGGGATATAATAAAGACTTGGCAGGTTCAGTTTGATGGCCCAGGTTAAAGTGAGCAGCATCATGGTAATCACAATCAGTAACAGGGATAATTGTCGGTTATCGGCAAAGATATCCTTTCTGAACATGTAGAGGAAGACCATAAGCAGACTCAGGATAAAACCCACCAATAAAATCTGCCCTAAATAAACCAGTTTACTGTCGCCTATCGTTTTTGTCTGCGCCTCATAAGTCTCTTTGAACGACTGTAGCTTTTGATAAACCTCATCGTCAATCATATTATTTCGGGCAATAATCAGCTCACCTTTCTGCACCATACCGCGTGTGGTAGAAAGGCTGCTGATCGTATTATTCTGCACTATGGCAGTCATTTTCTCATCAAAAACAATGTTAGGCTGTAAATGATCTTCCACCAGGTTCATCACCACTTCTTTTACTTTCAGGTTGGTGGAGGTAAAGGTCGTATTGAAGAAATCCAGTGCAGACTGTACAGTATATACATCCTGTGTACTGATCGTTTTGGAAATGTTATTGTTTAATAAGGAGATGTCGTAGAACTTTTTATCTTTCTGATGTTTTGGATCCAGTGCGATAATTCCTTTTTCGTATATCAGTTTCAGCAATCGCAGCGAGTTGTTTCTCGTCTGCAGTTTTTCATCCTCAGGGAAATTGTTACCTCTCCATTTAACGTCAAATTCATTCAGATAAGCTTCTTCGATATTACTGTATAACTCGGCATCATACCGGTAGATAGGCAATACGTTCTCCAGGGCTTCTGCTTTATCGGTGCTAACCTGTGGATTGGTTTTTAAGATGGCAAAACTGAAAGGCGAAACGAGATCTTTACTTAGCCATACTTTTCCCTTCTGAAACTCATACCTGAAGCGGGGCTGCTTAGGTAAAAACAGGGTAATGATAAATACGGTGAGGAGCATCATAATATATTTGATATTAGATGAATACTTCCTGTAAAGTATTTTATGAGAGTTCTTATTGATTTTAGCCAAAATAATGAAGATTGATATTATTCAAGGATAATTTTTACAGACGGACTGGCTCAAATAACAGCAGCAAGCCATCAATAATGGTAAAAGTACGCAATATCACAAAGAAACGGGAGCGATTTGTTTAATTCACCTTCAGCACATAAATATTGTTTAACAATTTTAAATGTATCTCTGTCTTTATTTTTAATTTTAGCCAAAATTTAACCATGCAGCAAAGTGTCCTGATAATAGATGATGAGAAAAAATTATGCAGCCTGCTGGCGAGAATAATTGAACTGGAGGGATTCACTGTTTTTCAGGCGAATACAGGCAAAGAAGGCCTGAAGACCCTTGCTGCACAGGATATTTTTGTCGTGATCAGTGATGTAAAACTCCCGGACGTAAACGGGGTAGAGCTGGTGAAAGAGATCAAACAGCTCAAACCTTATGTGGAAGTGATCAACCTGACCGCTTTCGGAACAATTCAGGATGGTGTCAAAGCGATGAGGAATGGCGCGTTCGATTATATTACGAAGGGTGATGATAATGATAAGATTATTCCATTGGTGTATAAGGCAATGGATAAGGCTGTTTTACAATACCGTGTGTATGAGCTGGAAAGCAAAATCCAGAAGCAATATGATTTTACGGCTATCTTGGGAGAGTCTAAGGCTATCTTGCAATCGGTAGACCTGGCCCGGAAGGTGGCACCTACAGATACCACGGTGCTTTTACTGGGGGAAACGGGAACGGGTAAAGAAGTTTTTGCGCAGGCAATCCATTATGAAAGTCTGCGTAAGTCGAAACCTTTTGTAGCATTAAATTGCAGCGGCTTTAACCCTGATCTGTTGGAAAGCGAGTTATTTGGTTATAAACAAGGAGCATTTACAGGCGCGCAGAAAGATAAAAAAGGACTGATGCAGGAAGCAAATGAAGGGACACTTTTTCTGGATGAAATTGGGGAGATGAACCTTGACCTGCAGGCAAAATTACTTAGGGTGCTGGAAAATCAGACTTTCATTAAGGTCGGGGATACCCAGAAAACCAAAGTAAATGTGCGGATTGTGGCTGCAACGAACCGCGACCTGCAAAAGGAAGCCGAAGAAGGACGTTTCAGGCTGGACCTGTTTTACCGTTTGTCTGTTTTTTCTATTGAACTTCCTTCTTTAAATGAGCGCAAGGCGGATATCCTGCTGATCGCTAAACATTATCTGAAGCAATTTGCGAATAAGGTGAATAAGCCGGCCATGACGATGGATGCAGAATTTATCTCCCTTTTACAGCAGCACAGCTGGAAGGGGAATATCAGGGAGCTCAAAAATGTCATTGAAAGGGTAGTGATACTGGCAGACGGAAACGTATTGAATGCAGCTTTGCTTCCTTATGAATTTCATCAGGATATGCGGGCGGGCGACAATATGAAGATGGAAACTGTAGAGCGAATGCATATCATAAAAGTATTAAAGTATACGGGTAACAATAAGACAGAAACATCCAGGTTACTGGGAATAGGACTGACCACTTTATACCGTAAACTGGAAGAATATCATATCTCTTAAATTGGACTGATTCTATACTAGGTTTTTGAACCTTTGAAGGCGCCTAATTTCAAACAAAAGCCCGAAATTAGGTGTTAGAAAAGCGATATTCAAGAATTTATGATAGAAAATAAGTCACAGGAAGAGCAGGGGATAAAGGGGAATTCGCGTCGCGATTTCTTAAAGAAATCTTCTGTAATTACAGCTATAGCACTTACGCCTGCAGCAGCTGTAAAGGCATCTGACCTTAAGTTGGACGAGAGATTCTCGGATGCATTAGAGCAGCAGTCGCTCAGCATTGAAATTAATGGTCAGCAACATGAGCTGAAAGTCGAGCCCAGACTTACATTACTTGATTTATTAAGGGAGCGCTTAAAACTGACGGGTACCAAAAAAGGTTGCGATCAGGGTCAGTGTGGTGCCTGCACGGTACATATTGACGGGGTAAGGACTAATTCCTGCCTTACGCTTGCCATCATGCATGATGGCGCCAAAATCACTACCATTGAGGGCTTGTCAAATGGAACCCGGTTGCATCCGATGCAGGAAGCTTTCATCAAACATGATGGTTTTCAATGTGGTTACTGTACACCAGGACAAATCATGTCTGCCGTAGCCTGCATCAATGAAGGACATGCCAATTCAGAAACTGAAATCAGGGAGTTTATGAGCGGCAATATCTGCCGATGCGGTGCTTATGCCAATATTGTAAACGCTATTCAGGAAGTTAAAGCAGGAGGAAAAATATGAACAATTTCCAGTATACGAGAGTAAAGAGTCCTGCAACAGCTATTACAGAGCTGTCAAAGAATCCTGCAGCTAAATTGCTGGCAGGCGGAACAAACCTGATCGACCTGATGAAATACGGCGTCATGTCGCCAGACAAACTGGTAGATATTAACCGTCTCGAATTCAGCGATATCAAAAGAGGACAAGGAACATTACATATAGGTTCAATGGTGAGAAATAGTGTGGCAGCTGCGGATGCGACAGTGCTGGAGTATCAGCCATTGTTATCACAGGCCATGTTAGCGGGTGCTTCTGCCCAGTTAAGGAACAAGGCTTCTATGGGCGGCAATTTATTGCAGCGTACCAGGTGTCCGTATTTTTATGACATCACCGCGGACTGTAACAAAAGAGCGCCCGGAACAGGATGCAGTGCACTGGAAGGTTTCAACCGCATGCATGCGATATTTGGTGCAAGCTCTTCTTGTATCGCTGTGAATCCGAGTGATATGAATGTAGCCCTGGTGGCGCTTGATGCCGTAGTACAGGTATCGGGTCCAAAAGGCAACAGAAGTATCATGATGGCAGATTTCCACCGCTTACCGGGAACGCATCCTGAACTGGACAGCACGCTGGATAAAAAAGAAATCATCACAGGAATCGTCATTCCTGATAATGCCTTTGCGAAGCATACAACTTATCTGAAAGTGCGGGACCGTGCCTCTTATGCTTTTGCATTGATCTCTGTAGCGGCGGCACTGGAGATGGACGGTTCAACGATTAAGGATTTGCGATTAGCAATGGGCGGTGTGGCACATAAACCATGGCGACTAACGGAGGCGGAGAACTTTTTGAAAGGTAAAACGGCTTCTGTAGCAAATTTCAAACTAGCTGCGGAATTAGCAATGAAAGGGGCTAAATCTTATGGTCATAATGACTTTAAGCTCAAACTAGCGCCAAACTCAATTATCCAGGCATTAAAAACAGCTTCAGGCGTAAAAGCATAAATTATGGCAAAGAAATATTTAGACAATGCTGATATGGCCAGAGCAATCAGCAGGGTAGACGGAAGAGCGAAAGTGATGGGGGCCGCCAAATATGCTGCAGAAGTACAATTGCCGGATCTGACTTATGCTGTACTGGTAGAAAGCAGCATCGGGCAGGGTACGATTACCAGCCTGGATACTAAAAAAGCAGAATGGGCACCGGGCGTAATCTCGGTTATCTCACATTTAAATACGCCGGGTGTGCCGGAATATAAACTGGAAAACCAGGACGTGATCCAGAAACAGCTGCGGGTTTTTGATGACGCTAATATCTATTTTAATGGTCAGCCTATAGCGGTTGTCATCGCAGATACACTGGAAAGAGCACAATATGGTGCGTCACTGGTCAAGGCGACTTACAAAAAAGAAAATCACCTGACTAACCTGGAGTCAAACTTATCAAGGGCTGCAGTGCCTAAAAAGGCGAAGGCAGATCCTAAAGGTTTTACGTCAGATTTCATCCGCGGTAAAGCGGGTGCCTATAAAGACGCAGCAGTACAGGTAGAAGAAGAATATATTCAGCCATCTGAGGTACACCACCCGATGGAACTGCACTCCATCATTGCGAACTGGGAAGCAGCGGATAAACTGACGCTGGTAGATAAAACGCAGGGATCTCAGCAAACTGCTGCCAGTATCTCGAAGTCTTTCCAGTTGCCTGTCGAAAATGTAAAAGTACTGGCTACCTATGTAGGAGGTGCTTTTGGTTCTGCTTTACGCGTATGGCCGCATGAGATTGTAGCTATTCTTGCTGCGAAGAAGGTACAGAAACCGGTCAAACTGGTACTGAGCAGAAACCAGATGTCATACATGGTAGGTTACCGTCCGCATACCTTGCAGAAGGTGGCACTGGGTGCATCGAAGGATGGTAAACTGGTAGGGATCTCGCATGAGTCTTACGGAAAAACGTCTATGTATGAAGAGTTTACGGAGAACGTGCTGCAGATGACCCGAATGATGTATGATGTGCCCAATATTGATACAAAATACAGGATTGTCCCATTGAATGTAAGCACGCCTGCGCCGATGCGTGGTCCGGGAGAAGCCACAGGTTCTTTTGCGCTGGAATGTGCAATGGATGAACTTTCTTATAAGCTGAATATTGATCCGGTTGAACTCCGACTGATTAATTATGCTGCAGAAGATCCTGATAAAAAAATGGCCTGGTCAAGCAACTACCTGAAAGAATGTTATCGACTGGGTGCTGAAAAAATCGGATGGAACAAGCGTAAAGCTGAAGCAGGAACGGTACAGGACGGAGAATGGAAAGTGGGATATGGCGTAGCGACAGGTACTTTTGGTGCTTTCAGGAGTGCTGCGACAGTTAAAGCTACTTATAAAGCAGATGGCTCGCTTTTATTACAGTCGGCCATTGCCGATATCGGTCCGGGTACAGCGACAGCCATGACAGCTATTGCTGCGGAAAATCTGGGTATCCCTCCGGAAAAAATCGTTTTTCAGCTGGGTAATTCAACTTTCCCTAAAGCACCTATGCAGGGCGGATCAAACTCACTGGCGACTGTTGGATCTGCTACGGTAGCGGTATGTACCAACCTGAAAGTGGAGCTTGCGAAATTGGCTGCGCAGCAAAAATCAGGATGGAATAATGCTGTACCAGACCATGTAAAGATCAGCGGTGCAGACCTGGTCAACAGTGATGAGACAAGTGCGAAGGTAAGCCTAGCCTCCCTGTTTAGTCAGTCCGGGCAATTGGAAATGGTAATTAGCGGCAGTGCGGCACAGGGTGATGAAAAAAACAAGTATTCGTTTTATTCTTATTCTGTCCATTTTATTGAAGCGCATGTGCATGAATTAACAGGTGTGGTACGTATTAAAAATGCGGTATCTGTAGTGGATTGCGGCACAGTAGTGAGTCCGAAGACAGCCAGGAGTCAGCTCATGGGCGGTATCGTTGGTGGTATCGGCATGGCTTTAATGGAAGAGGCAGTGATAGACGACAGGACAGGACGTACGGTAAACGCGAGTTTTGGCGATTACCATGTACCTGTAAATGCAGATATCCCTCAAATGGAAATGTTATTTGTAAACGAACGTGATGAACATCTGAACCCGATGGGTTCGAAAGGATTGGGGGAAGTAGTGATTATCGGTGTGGCTCCGGCAGTAGCCAATGCAGTATACAACGCAACGGGTATCCGTGTGAGGCATTTGCCAATTACACCTGATAAACTGATATAATGAAGTGCTGTGGTGATCATCGATAGTTATCAGATGATCCCGAAAGGTGATTAAATGATTTAGCGTCCTGTGTTTCTTCACGGGACGCTTTTTTATTATCTTCGGATCTTAATTATTGTAAATGGATAGTCTTCAGGAATCATATGCCTACCCGATCGGGAAATGCAAATTAGAGGCAAATTACACACCGAAATTGGTTTCCAAATGGATAGGGGCTATAGCTTCTGTTACTTTGCTGTTGGATCATTGTATTGAAAATTTGGATGAGACACAGCTGAATACACCCTACAGGGATGGTGGATGGACAGTGAACCAGGTGATTCATCATATTGCAGATAGTCATATGAACGCTTATATAAGAACGAAACTGGCCTTAACAGAAGACCGGCCTGCTATTAAGCCTTATGAAGAGAAATTATGGGCAGAATTACCTGATGTGACGGATGTACCGGTGAATGTATCTGTTACATTAATCCATGCCCTGCACCGGCGATGGGTTTCCCTTTTAAGTCAGCTTACTGAAGAGGACTGGAAGAAGGAATATTATCACCCTGCAGATCAGAATTATGTACCGCTCTGGCAAATGGTTAATCTCTATAGCTGGCATGGCAGGCATCATGTGGAGCAGATCATGTCACTACGCAAACGGATGAACTGGTAAGGCCATGAACCTCGTTTCAGCAGTAGACCATCACTTCGCTTAAAGGCGGTGCTCTTCCGTCTTTTCTTTAGGTGCTGGTGTAAAACTCTGTATTTGCGGATATATCAGCAATTTGGTTTGCGACTCAAAGACCTGTTCCAGCTTGCGGTGAATATTGGTCAGCGCTGGCATAAAAGAGGGCTCCATATCACGGTCTACCACAAAAATCATAAAATCATCAGGATTGATGACATCTTTGAGCAGCTTCCAGTCTTTCCATACTTCCTCCTGATGAAACTTAAAAATTACACTGGATTTATGTTGTTCCAGGTAATGTTCAATTAGTGATTTTGTGGTTTCATCGCAATAACAATCTATGCCGAGACTGAGCTCTCCGCCTAGTCTGCAAACCTTTGTCAGCCATACCTGCATAGTTTTCTCAGTAGAGAATGATGGGGTACAAACCAGCTTGATGCATTTATGGGTAGTAATGGGTTTGTTTAATTGGAGGATAAATAAGTTGGCGGGCGATTTTTCAATGAGTATGGTCGACTTATCTCCCATAAACTTATCAAATACGGTAACTTTTCTTGGCCAGCCGGTAATAATAATATTCGCCAGTTTTTCTTTGGCAATACGCATTACACCACTGGGTACATTGTAATCTAATGTGGCGGTGACTTCCAGATTGGTGCCGTTACCGGAAGCATACATTACTGTTTCGTTCAGTTTTTTACGTGCAATGAGCAGGTTTGCCTGTGCATTATCAGAATCGGGAACCACGGATAACAAGTGGATAGGATGATCAGAATTTTTATCTTTAAATAGTACAGCGAGATCCAGCATCGCAGCCATATTATTAAAATCCGCAATCGGGATCAGGATATTCTCCATATCTGCTTCCACTTTCAGGGGATCAGTTTCTTCGGCGGCAACAATCCTGCGACTTGCTTTTTCAGTAGCGAATGAAGCGGCCACACAGGTGATCAGGATCAGGATAATTGTGCCGTTCAGGATATTGTCGTCAATAATCCTGGCCTTATAACCTACTAAAATAATGGCCAGCGTTGCAGCCGCATGTGCACTGCTCAATCCGAAAATAAGCAAACGCTGATTTTTGGTATATTTAAAGATCCACTGGGTAAAGGTTGCAGACAGGTATTTTCCAAGAATCGCGACAATAGTCAGGGATCCCGCAATAATCAATGCGTCCGGCCCTTTAAATAAAACGCGGAGGTCTACCAGCATCCCCACGCTGATCAGGAAAAAAGGAATAAATAAGGCATTGCCTACAAATTCGATTCTGTTCATCAGAATGGAAGAATGGGGGATCAGTTTGTTCAGCGCCAGGCCTGCGACGAACGCGCCGATAATCGGCTCTATTCCCGCCAGCTGCGCCATAAAGGCGGAAAAGAAGACTACGGAGAGCACAAAGATATAATGAGAAGTTTTCTCACTTTCCAGTTTGGTAAAAAACCATTTAGCGATCTTCGGAATAATAATAAATACCGTTGCGGTAAAAATGCTGAGCGAAATGGCCAGCTGAATCCAGAAGGTACTGTTGAGTTGCCCGTCTACCGAACCCATAATTACCGCCAGTATAATCAGTACTGCTGTGTCTGTCAGGATAGTTCCACCCACAGCCACAGCTACCGCTTCATTTTTAGCGATGCCAAATTTGTTGACGATAGGATAAGCTACAAGTGTATGCGTTGCAAACATACTGGCTGTGAGGATAGAGGTCAGTAAAGAGTAATCCAGCAGATAATAACACACCGGGAAACCGATGATGATCGGCACAATAAAGGTCAGGAACCCAAATACAAAACTCTTATGTTTTTTCTTTTTAAACTCAGCCAGATCCAGCTCTATTCCTGCGATAAACATGATATAGAGCAGTCCTATAGTAGAAAAGAGTTCAATGGCAGAGTTTTTCTTGAGGATGTTAAAGCCATTCGGGCCAATCAGGATCCCGGCAATAATAAAACCTACAATACCCGGGATTTTAATCTTTCCCAGTAAAATGGGGGCAATTAAAATAATAAACAGGATCAGCGAAAAAATCAGGACCGGGTTAGTAAAGGGGAGGTCGAATTGTCTGGAAAGATGATCAAAAAAATTCGTGTGCATAATATGATTTAGTGCTAAGATGCGGATAAATTATTTAACCAGTTTGTTCACTACCTTATTTAAGGTCAGTCCCTGTACAATGATAGAAAATATAACAATAAGGTAACTTGCTGAAACAATGAGCGATTTGTATGGTGATTCCGGTAAGGAAAGTGCTAA
This sequence comes from Pedobacter sp. MR2016-24, assembly GCF_026239655.1. Classification (GTDB taxonomy): domain Bacteria; phylum Bacteroidota; class Bacteroidia; order Sphingobacteriales; family Sphingobacteriaceae; genus Pedobacter. The sequence continues at coordinate 650,433 of NZ_JAPIVO010000004.1, forward strand.
TGCTACGGAAATCCCACCCCTTAACCCGGCCCAGATCAGTATGCCCAGTTTATTGAAATCCACATTGAGCGACCTTCTCAGCAGGACCGTAGGTACAGCTATACTCAAACCTCTTGCAATTAAAACAAAGACAATGGAAAGTAAACTGATCAGCCAGTAGTTACTGAAAAATGGAATCACCACAATCTGCAAGCCGATCAGTACAAACAGGATAGTGTTCAGCAGGTCGTCTATCAAACCCCAGATTTTATCCAGCAAATCTTTGATTTGCTGTCCGGCTTCCCCATTACGGAGCTGCATATTGCTTAACATGAGTCCGGCAGAAACTGCCGCCAGCGGAATAGAGACATGCATCAGGCTACCCAGCACGGAGATTCCCATTACCATCGCCAGCGTAATCAGTAAAACTGGCTGTAGTTCCGTCAGTTTCCTGGCAAGTTTAATACAGACATATCCGGATACCACACCAAATAATATACCCCCAAATACTTCCTGGATAAACAATATCGCGGAATGCGTGAAGGAGAACGCTGTACTGGTATCTTCCGTCAGCTCCCTTAAGGTAACAAATAGCAGGATACCCACACCATCATTAAAGAGGGATTCACCACCAATGATGGTTTCCATAGAAGGCGGGATTTTTGATTTCTTTAGAATGGAAAGTACAGCTACGGGGTCAGTAGGAGAGATCAGGGCACCAAACAGGAAACAATAAATCAGTGGAATATCGATATGCAACAGTCCGGCTGTCCAGTAAAAAAGGAATCCGAAGATCGTGGTACAGCCAATCACACCCACGGTGCTTAAGATCAGTACAGGGATTTTCTGTGCCTTTAATTTGTCAAGGTCAAAATGGAGCGCACTGGCAAATAACAAAAATGCCAGCATCACATCCAGTAATGTTTTAGTGAAATCAATTTCTGTAGTCAGGTTTTCAATGAAACTATAAGCTACAGGAAAAGTCTTACCTGTAATCATAATGATGACGGAAAGTATAATGGCAATAACCATCACACCAATAGTGCCCGGAAGCTTCAGAAAGCGGTGGTTGATAAATGAAATGAGTGCGCTGATGGTAACCAGGACGGTAATGATTGTAAAAGTATCCATGTTTAAACAACGTCAAAAAAGTCGAATTGTTTGTTGAAAGGGCTTAGGGATGACTTTCCGATAGCCTCATACGCAGGAAAAACGGAATATTTTATATAGATTCGTTTAAACACCTGCATGAAATGAAATATTCAAAATTAGGAAAATCTGATTTATCTGTCAGCCGGATTGGGATAGGTTGCATGTCGCTAAAGGACAATGAGACTGAAAATAAGAAGATTATAGGGAAAGCGCTGGAAATGGGTGTCAATTTTTTTGATACTGCAGATCTTTATGAAAATGGGCATAATGAAATTAAGATCGGGCGTTTGCTTCAATCGGATCGTAAACGTATCATTCTGGCTACAAAAGTGGGAAACCAGATGCGTGCGGATGGAAAGGGCTGGGATTGGAATCCAAATAAGGATTATATTATTGCTGCAGTAGAAGGAAGTCTGAAACGTTTGGGGACTGACTATATCGATCTGTACCAGTTACACGGAGGTACTGTGAATGACCCGATAGATGATACCATTGCCGCATTTGAAATACTAAAGGAACAGGGAAAGATCAGGAATTACGGGATTTCTTCTATCCGCCCCAATGTAATCAGGGAATATACAAAAAGGTCAGCCATTGTTAGTGTCATGATGCAATACAGTTTGCTGGACAGGCGACCGGAAGAAACGTGTTTTGAATTACTGGAAAAACACCAGATCGCTGTATTGGGAAGAGGAAGCGTGGCGCAGGGATTACTGGTCGGCAAAACCGCCAAACCCTACCTGGGCTGGTCAGCCGGGGAGGTTGAAAAAGCCGCAAGGGCAGTTCAGGCAGTTTCAGGCGATTCCGCAACTGCTGCACAGACTGCTTTACGTTATGCCTTGCATCCTGCTGTGATGAACATTGCAGTTATCGGTGTAAGCAGCTTAGCGCAGTTGGAAGATAGTCTGCAAGCTGTGGAATTACCTGCATTAACAGCAGAAGAACTCACACAGCTGCAGGAAACGTTACCATTTAAAGGATATCAGGAGCACAGATAAGAGATGAAGTTATCATTTGGTACAAAGGTCAATAACCAGCCTAACTATTTTATTGAAAAGATCTGGAAGGGATTATTAAACGGCACAGGAAACCTGGAAGACAGTTACCATAACTATCAGGGGCGTTACCTGGCCAAGTTTGGTGAATTCTGGGACGGGGATAGCTTTGGTGAATTCCTGGAGCCGAAGATTCATACGATCCGCAGGGATCCGGAAAATAAATGGCGTGAGGGAACGGATATTCAGCTGATCATTCAGCAGGGGGAGCCCGACGAATTTCAGTTTGCACCCACTATTAAATGCCTGGGTGTACAGCGGATCCAGATCGACTATTCGAATTTGATCAATGAGGGGCCGGCAGTGTTTATCGATTATGAGCTGGTCGACAAAGAAACGCTCGCCAAACTGGTTGTCAATGATGGTTTTGCGACTATAGCAGAGTTTTTCTATTATTTCAATGAAGAATTCAGCGGCAATCTGGTACACTGGACACCGCTAAAATACCAGTAGCCCGTGTGCTGTATGTTTTTATTTACCTGTGGAGTTTGAATTCAAAATGCTCAAATAAAGGTGCGTCCGTCTCTTCAGGCAATCCCTCATGTGGTATCGCATAATATTTACCACCTATATACAGTCCGTCCGGCTTTTTCTCTACTTCCAGCTTTAAAAATCCATGCTGCATCACGCAATAACCTTTTAGCTCTACATTGTCGAACAGCGGATTGTCGTCTGTAAACCTGGGATCGTCCTGCTCCGCCAAAGAGTGCAGCTCGTCGAATCCACCGCCTCCGCAAACGATAAAAGGCACCCTTACTCCATCATCATAAAGTTTAAGATAACGCTGGTAATTATGGACGTGGCCACTCACCACAAGATCCGGTCGCACACCGGCTGCTGTGAAACACACTTCCATAAAATTGATCATTGGCAAACTTGATCCGTGATTGATATCTGCAGAATAGGGCGCATGATGAATGAAAACGATAATAGCTTTATCCTCTTTCTCTTTCGCAGCCTGTTTCAGCTCATCTATAAACCATAACTTCTGCTCTTCAGTCACCACACCGAATTTAGGTACATTACTATGGAGACCAATAATATTTGCCAGTGGTGTTTGCAGCGTCCAGTACACATGCGGCTGTACACCGCTTTTGCGGTCTTTATTGTCGCCAAATGGCACGGGTCTCGGATTTTCACCACAAAAAACATTGGCAAAGGGCGCCAGACTTTCATATGGAGTGGCTGCGGTGGTATTGACATCACTGTCATGGTTACCCGCAATCGCATAAATAGGTAAGGGATAGTTTTTATAAGGGGTGAAGAATTGCCGCTCATACTGGTCGGCCTCTCCAAAATGATATACGATATCACCTGCATGGTAGAGAAACGATGGCCGGTCGGCCCCGGTAACCATACACTGTTTAGCCATCTCTTCAGCAATCAGTCGCTGAAAAGCAGGAGATTTAATTCCTCCTGTATCACCAACCACGTGAAATACCATTTTAGTAGTGATATCTTTAAAATCTGGTTTTAAGCGGTAAGGGTATTTTCCGCATGGTGCCGGCAGGGGCTGAAACTTATAAGTGTCGTCTGGCTGATTTAATTTGAATATAGGTTTTGTTCTTTTATATGTATTTGATAAGGACATGCTGTGTTTATGCGTTTTTGATCAGGATTGACTCCAGTACGTTTGCCACATCTTCACATTTATCGGCTGCCATTTCCAGCGTTTGCAATATCTCTTTAGTTTTGATTAACTCTATTGCATCAGTTTCAAGCTGGAATAATCTGGCGATTGCGGTATTACAAAGATGATCGGCCTGGCTCTCTCCTTTATTAATTCTTGCACAAACATCAGTAATAACTTTTGAATTAGGCGAGTTTTTGAGTTCTAAAATTGCAATTTCAAGATCTTTGCACATCACCACCAGTAATTCTGCCAGCTGAATCATCTCCGGACCTACCACCTGGAGTTTATATAATTCGATATTAATAGCGGTAGCATAGATATAATCCGCTATATCATCCATGGAACTGACCAATGAGTGGATATCTTCCCTGTCAAAAGGCGTAATGAAGTTTTTGCTCAGTTCCAGGAATATAGAATGGGCGATGTCATCACCGCTTTGTTCCAGGTGACTAATCTCTCTGTAAAAAAACTTCTTCTCTTCAGGATCTTCCACGTTTAGCGCAAGGACAAGCGTTTCAGAGATTTTAACCAGGTTTTTAGCACATGCTTCAAAAGAAGGCTGGAACTTTTTATCTTTCGGGGTAAAGAGGCTGAATACAGAGTTCATAGAAATATGTTATTTCCCCAAATGTACCACCGTTATATTAACATAGTATGAATTAATCTGTTTAATATTTATTTGCTGCCGGAAAGCAGTACCAGTTCCGCTTCAGAAATAAGTTCCGGATCTTTGAACTGACGGTTCAGCAGCGCTTTTCTGATCCTGATTGTTCTGGTCGTAGTGAATACCACAGCACCTGTGGAATTAAAAGTATGGGAAACGTAAGTACCTATGGAAGGGTCAAACGCATGAATTCTAATCAGTAATTCGTAGATCACAAAAACGGGTATCGGCACGCCGCAAAGGTAATTTAACAATAGGGTAATATGTAATTATCATTCTGTTAATATATCGGCCGACTTAACATAGATTTAATATTGCCGCTGAAGCCATTATTTTGAGCATAAAATGCCATAAAATATTTCTTCAAAAATTACCAAAAATTTGCACGTCAATGAATTAACAATTGTATACATTTGCGCCACTCAAATAAAAAAAATGGCAAATCATAAAGATGTCAATAAACTCACGGCTGCTGGTTTATTAATAAGCTTAGGAATCATTTACGGAGATATAGGTACGTCTCCTCTTTACGTTTTTAAAGCAATCATTGGAAAAAGGGAAATCACTGCAGATCTGATTCTCGGTGGTTTATCATGTATCTTCTGGACCTTAACGCTCCAAACTACTATTAAGTATGTTATTATTACCCTTCAGGCTGATAATAAGGGAGAGGGAGGCATCTTCTCGCTCTACTCGCTGGTCAAGCGAAAAGCGAAATGGCTGATCATTCCGGCAATGATTGGCGGGGCCGCACTCCTGGCGGATGGGATCATGACACCTGCAGTTACGGTTTCATCAGCAATTGAAGGACTGGGGATTATTTATAAAGACCTGCCTACGATCTATATCGTCATCGCCATCATTACGTTTTTATTTGGTATCCAGCAATTTGGTACTTCTTTTATCGGAAAAGCATTTGGTCCTATCATGTGGCTGTGGTTTACAATGATTGCGGTACTGGGCATTTCTTATGTGATGCAATTCCCGGGGATACTAAAAGCGATCAATCCTTATTATGCATATCATATATTGTCGACCAACCCGGAGGCCTTTTATATCATTGGTGCGGTATTTCTCTGTACTACAGGTGCGGAAGCACTATATTCAGACCTTGGTCACTGCGGACGGTCAAATATCCGCGTAAGCTGGGTATATGTTAAAATCTGCCTGATCCTGAATTATATGGGGCAGGGGGTATGGTTATGGCAATTACAGGGAAAACACCTTGGAGAGGATAATCCTTTCTTTCATATTATGCCGCAATGGTTCCTCATTTATGGTATCCTGATCGCTACCGTAGCGGCAGCAGTGGCCAGTCAGGCACTCATTTCCGGCTCATTTACCCTGATTTCTGAGGCTGTACGTTTAAACTTATGGCCAAAAGTAAAAATCAATTATCCAAGTAACTCTAAAGGACAACTATACGTACCTTCTATGAACTGGGTATTGTTTATTGGCTGTATCCTGGTGGTACTGATCTTCCAGAAATCTGAAAATATGGAAGCCGCTTATGGTCTTTCTATTACCGTAGCGATGCTGATGACCACTGTGCTGGTGTCTATATTTATGATGCGTAAAAAGGTGCCTATGTACCTGATCGTGATCTTCCTGGTGATTTATGGTATCATTGAAATCACTTTCCTGGCCGGTAATGCCGCTAAGATACTCCATGGAGGCTGGTTCACGCTGATCTTAGGACTGTTATTATTCTCTATCATGTGGGCCTGGTCTAACGGGCGCAGGATCAGAAACCGCTATATGCGTTTTGTAGATATAGAAAAGTTTTATCCGATCATCAGTAAAATCAGTGAGGATGAATCTATCCCTAAGTATGCGTCTCAACTGGTGTACCTGACCAGCGCTAACTTTAGTTCTGAGATCGAATCGTCAGTGATGTATTCTATCATACAAAAACATCCTAAACGAGCCGATGTTTATTGGTTATTGCACGTAGATGTAACGGATGAACCTTTTACAATGGAATACAAAGTAGAGCAGCTGATTGATAAAAAGCTGGTCCGTATTGATTTCCGCCTGGGCTTCCGGGTAGAGCAACGGGTGAATGTACTGTTCAGGAAGGTAGTGGAAGAACTGGTTAAAAACGGAGAAATTGACATCACCAGTAAGTATACCTCACTGAGGGAACACAATATTGTGGGCGATTTCAGGTTTGTGGTTATCGAGAAAATACTGTCAAATAACAACGGTCTGAAGTTTATTGAACGTGCAACGATGATTTATCACTCGGTACTCAAAACCTTCAGCGTACCGGAAGAAAAAGGATTCGGACTTGACCTCAGTTTTGTGGCAGTAGAAAAAGTGCCTTTGATTGTAGACTTGCCGACCGACTTCGAATTAAAGCGTCTGGTGTAAGGTCTTGTTCTTTCCAAAGTCTGACGGCCTGATATTGGTGAGCTGAAAAAATGCTTTACTGAAGGCCGCCAGACTATTATAACCTGTTAAAAAGGCGATCTCGCTGGTAGACATATCATTCTGTAAAAGCATTTCCATTGCTTTTACCACCCTTAAAAGTTTAAGGTACTGGAGGAAAGAAATGCTCATGGTGGACTGGAACAACCTGGACAAAGTACGTTCGCCTATATTGAAGCGCGCAGCTAAACTTTCCAGTGTATTCTCCTGCGAAAAGTGCTGCGACAGGAATAACAGGATCGGTCTCAGTCTGGTATTCGAGGTTGTAGGCAGGGCTACCGGGAAAGATTTAGTACTCAGTTTTGGCAGAATATCTTTAATAGCTGATAAAAAGCTGAATCCCTCATCTTTTTTTTCTATAAACCCTGTCAGGTTCTCCGTGAAGACGATCATTTCAAATAACAGGTTGTTTACAGGGTAAATACCCAGTTTGCTATAAAACACATCTTTTGCATCATCATTTGTATAATAATATAGATTACGTGTAACCGTGGCCGCATTCCTTACCTTTAAAAAGTGCGGCATTCCCTTCGGGATCCATACATAATGTCTTGCCGGGATGATATAGGTTTTGTTTTCTATATAAATATACGCAATACCACCCTCAACATAAGTGAGCTGGCCTTTGGTATGCGCATGCAGGGGTAATCTCCGCTCCAGTTTTTCATGTACCACGTAGACGCTTTTCGGCTTCAGGTCAATCTCTTGCAAATAGGTTGTGGTGTCTGAATTATACATTGGCTGGAATGGACAAATAATTGGTAATATAGGCAAAATAGCAACATTGCGAATGCGTAAATTTGTGTATTATTTTTGATATGAAGTACTATACTACACCCATCGCTCTTACATTCCTGTTCACCACGCTGTTGAATGAGGTATCAGCGCAGCAAACCCAGGCCAAAATTCCTTTTACAATCGACCAGATCTGGCAAAAGGTAAGTGAAAACAATAAAGCAGTACAGATGCAGGACCTCAGAATTTCAGGTACTGTAGAGAATATAAAAGATGCCAAAGCCGAACGTTTACCGGATATTTCTGCAGAAGGGGAATATGCACGTGTAAGTAACCTGCCTATTTATAAAAACGGTCTTTTCCATACACCCGCACAAATGGAGGTGGTACATACCTCCTACAAATTTGGAGCTGATGCTTATCTGAACCTCTATAACGGCAGTAAAACCAATATCAAAATTGCAGAAGAGAAAAAAGAGAATGAGATTGCGCATGAGCAACGGAACCTGACCATCTCAGAAATGAGGTTAAGGGCGACCGCTTATTATCTCGATCTGCAGCGCAGTGATATCTTCAAAAAATTATTATTAAAAGATATCAGCGATCAGCAAAAACAACTGGACGAGATCAAACAGCTCCAGAAAAACGGGGTAGTGCTTAAAAGTGATGTGCTGCGGGTAACCCTTAAATTATCGCGCCAGCAAATGGCATTGGTTCAGCTAAACAATGATATCGCGATAGCGAATCAAAAACTGGATATCCTGACCGGAATGCCGGATGAGACCCTGGTGGATCCCGTAGGTGATGCAGAGGCAGACCTTCCTGTATTAAAAACATATGCAGACTATCTTGCTGAAGCCATGGACCATTCCTTTGCCTATAAAATATCGGAAAAAGAAGGAGAACTGCGCAAGCTGCAGCTGAAAGACGTAAAAGCAAATGTCGCTTTCAAGCTGGGGATGTTTGCGAATTACAATTATTCCTATCCGCAGATTTTACTCTACCCTTATTCCATCGCTGTTTATGGTTTGGGTTTCGCCGGGTTAAAAGCAAGTTTTCCTATTTCCTCTTTTTATCACAATGCACATAAAACCAGGGCAGCAGAACTGAAATATCAATTGCAGGAAGTGGAACATGCGGATACCCAGGATAAGATCAGACAGGAAGTGAACGAAGCTTATTTAAGATACAGAGAGTCGCTGACCCGCATTGATGTTGCCAAAGAGAACATTACCCAGGCCATTGAAAATTTAAGGATCGTGAACAATACTTATTTCAACCAGCTTGCCTTAGTAACCGATCTGCTGGATGCAGATACCCAGTTACTGCAAACACGTTTCGACTATGCCGCTGCGAGAATTGCAGCAAGATTACAATATTATCAATTACAAAAAGCTATAGGCAACCTATAAGATGAGCACTCAGAAGAACTACACGAATACAGATCAGTTAATTACCAGGATAACGGCATGGATTGCCGGCATTATTGCAATTGGCCTCGCCATATGGGGAGTGATCTTCCTCTTTGATTTTTACAGTTATGAAGAAACCAACGATGCGCAGGTTGAAGAATACATCAACCCTGTTACCTCCAGGGTCACCGGTTTTATCCGCGAGATTAAATATGAGGAAAACCAGGAAGTAAAAAAGGGGGATACACTGCTGGTGATAGACAACAGTGAATATAAACTGCAGCAGGAAGAAGGCGAAGCGGCCTTAGCCAATGCACAGGCGCAGATCAGTGTGATGGAAAGTAATGTGGCCACCACTGCAAAAGTATCTGTAGCAAGTGAATCTCAGATCGCTTCCGCCAAGGCTAAACTGGTGAAACAGCAGCAGGATTATGACCGTTACGAGAAGCTGTTTAAGGTAGAATCTGCTACTCAGCAGCAATTGGAAAACAGCAAGGCTGCCTTGGACGTTGCCAATTCGGAATACCGCTCTGCCGTAGAAAATTACCAGGCCTCTTTATCAAAGGTGAACGATATAAAGGCACAAAAAGGAGTTTACGAGGCGGAAATTAAACGCAGGCAGGCTTTATTGAGCAGAAACAAGCTGGATGTGGGCTATACGATAATCCGCGCACCTTATAATGGTAAAATGGGCAGGAGAACCATTCAGGAAGGTCAGCTCATTCAAGCCGGTCAGACGCTGGCTTTCATTGTCGACAAAGAAGCCGGTAAATGGGTCATTGCCAATTTTAAGGAGACACAGATCTCTCATATGCATATCAATGCTGCGGTGGAAATCACTGCAGATGCCTATCCGGGGAAAACTTTTAAAGGGACCATCGTGTCCTTATCGCCCGCTACCGGCGCGCGTTTTTCTCTCCTGCCGCCGGATAACTCTACCGGTAATTTTGTGAAAATTGTACAGCGCATTCCGGTGAAGATCAGGCTGACCGATAATGCTGCAACGCTGGATCAGCTGCGCGCAGGAATGAATGCGAATGTGAAGATAAATAAAGACTAATGACGATCGACTTACCTGTATTTAAATCCTGGGTGCCTGAATGGTTAATCAGGGGAACTATCTTTCTGGTGATCTTTCCGGGACTGCTCTTGTTTGGCTTATCCACAGCCAGTGGTCCGGGTGCAGCAGGATATTATGGCATAGAACCGGCAGACGTGCAATATTCCATGATTGTATTTTATGCAGCTGTTGCCGGTTTTTTCGCACTGGAACGCAGGTTCTTTGTATTTACCGCTACGAAGGAATATTTCCTGCTGAGCCTGATTATCCAGATCGCGACAGCCTATGCGTGTTTTCATACGCAGAACTTGTATATACTGTTATTCTTCCGGTTTTTACAGGGCATGTCCAACTGTATGTCCACCAGTATCTGCATTACCCTGATTTTTAGCAGGCTGCACAGTGAGCGTGCCAGGGAGATTGGTTATTCTATCTTTTACAGTATGTTATTGTGCATTACGCCCATTTCTACGATGGTTACGGCACCCATACTTGATGCATTTGATTTCAACACCTTATATAAATTTATTATTTACGCCTACCTCCCGGGGGCCATAATTTTACTGGTGATCATGAACAATGTGAGGTTAAACAGAAAAATGCCTTTGTATCAGCTGGACTGGTCAAGTTTTATCATCTATTCTGCGGCTTTATGTTTACTGGGATATGGGTTGGTGTACGGGCAACAATATTACTGGTTTCAGGACAGGAGGATAGTGCTGAGCCTCAGTGCTGCAGTCTTGCTGATCCTGCTGCATATTGTCCGGCAACTCCATCTGAAACGCCCTTACCTCAGTCTTGAAGTTTTCAAACACCGTAATTTCAATGTGGGGGTGTTCCTGATATTTGTCCTGTATATTGTGAGAGGTGCATTAGGGATTGTCTCTGTATACTTTGCGGTTGTAATGGGCATGGATCCAATACATATTGCCTATGTTTTGCTCGCAAATATTGCAGGAATCGTATTCAGCGTACTGATCTCTTCCCGTTTAATCCTGATGAAGAGACCAATGCGGCTGGTCTGGATCTATGGCTTTTCACTGATGCTGGTTTTCCATGTATGGATGTGGTTTTTATTCAGTTCACAGGCGGAAGCATCAACTTATGTTATTCCTTTAATGGTACAGGGAATGGGAGCGGGGATGCTGATGACACCCATTATTATTTACACCATTTCTTCAGTACCTGCACATCTGGGCAGTACCGCCTCGGCTACTGGAGTATTTTTCCGCTTCACCGGATTTTGCAGCAGTATCGCGATCATTAACTATTTCCAGTTGTACAATAAGAACAACCATTATAACCGTTTCCAGGATCAGCTGAGTTTGTTGAACGTTAGTGTGACGGACAGACTAACGCTTTATACCAAAGGATTGACAGGGAAAGGTGTTGCTCCTGAGCAGGCGGCAAAAATAGCAAGAGGACTGCTGAACCGCTCTGTTGAAGTCCAGGCACAAATACGTTCCATGATGGACTATTATTTACTGATCAGTTGCCTGCTGGTGGTGGTGCTGCTGGTGATTGCGCTGTTCCCTTACTTAAACCGTACCAGGATAGACCTGAAATCTAACCAGCCAGCACCGGCATCATATTAAATTACAGTTCCCGAAATTTAGGTCCTGATAATTTTTTCTTTCTCGTCCTCATCCTCGTCTCTTTGTCCGTTTCCAAGGTCTGATTTTGGGGTGTTTCCATGCAGAGATTCGTCATTTCTGGATGATAAAGGATCATTATTATCATTTTTTGAAGGTTTTAACTCATCTTTTTTTCCTTCAGTCTGATTTAAATTTTCCACATAAGGCAGGGCTGTGCCTTCACGGTGCTCCGTAGTGCTATTAAACTTCGGTTGAGTTAAATTTTGTGGATTTTCTATGTCATACCCTTCATTATCAGGTGTTTCTGATTTTTTGTCGTTCTTCGTGTTTTCCATGATTTCTCGTGTTAATGCTGATTGATAATCTAACAATGAGGGCAGGAAATGGTTTTAATTAATGCAGGGGCATATAATTTATAAATAATCCTACGTTTTAGATTTGGAAGAAAACCAATAATTATTACCTTTAGGACCAGAAATCAAATTTAATTAACAAAATATCATGGAAAAATTCGCACAATTAAAAGAATTAATCGCCGGAGTTGAGGCTGATGCAGACAAGTTTTATAATTCAGGTAACGGCGCTGCTGGTACCAGAGTTCGTAAAGCAATGCAGGATTTAAAAACTTTAGCTCAGGATATCCGTACTGAAGTTACTGAAAAGAAAAACAGCGCTAAATAATTTTAATTCTGGAAACAGATAATTAGGAAAAACCCGGTTAAGCATTTAACCGGGTTTTTTATTTTAAGAATGATGTTTTTGCCTTGCTATACAGAAATTCTATTCCACGTTTCTTAGCGGCCGCTTTGTTTTAATCACATGGTCTACCGAATAGGGCCCGGATCCAACAATCCAGAATAAGATGAGCAGCAAAAGTACAATTACGGATAACCATAACTCCGAGTTCAGGAAAGACAATCCCCTGGTCATGTTGACGAAGAAAATGGCACCCACCAGGATAGGAATCTGGATGACCACCGCGAAACGGGTCACTAAACCGATCATGATCAGCAGGCCACCTACAAGATGTACAAATGCGACGATGTGCAGCACAACCACTGCCATCAGACCTGAAAATCCGAAAGTATTATTTTGCACGATCCATTCCTGCTGGACCCCCGTATCACTGATAAAAGAAATGCCTTTACCTAAAATCAGCAGGCCGAGTGCCATACGGATGATGTCGAGCCATTTGGTATGATGTAAATCTCCCCAATGCTCTACTTTTTGAACAATATTCATAATGTCCTCCTTTTTAAGCTATTATATTTGGTGATATTGAAGTTAAGCATAAAAAAGAGCTTATTTTCAACTATTTTTATCAAAATTAAACATCCATACCATACCAAATTTATCTTTCACTACTCCGAACAGCGCACCCCAGAACTGTATTTTTAAGGGATCAATAATTTCACCGCCTGCCGAGATATTCTTATAAAAGGTATTTATTTCTTCTTCACTGCTGCAGTTTACAGAAATAGCGAAGTTATTTCCCAACTGAAGCGTTCTGTTCCCGATCATATCTGAAGCCATTAAAACGAGGCTGTCTTTGATTAATGAGGAGTGCATAATTGCATTTTCATCTGTACCCATACACTGTGAACCCATGTTGGTATCTTTAACTGCCATTAGTGACAGTTCTCCTCCCAATGCATCCCTGTAAAACGTCATCGCTTCACGTGCATTGCCATCAAAGGTTAAATAAGGGCTGATTGTTGTTGTCATGTTGTTGTTGTTAAATGAATAATGTGTTTGGAATAATCAAATGTAACAGGCAGATGAAAACAACGTGAGTCCTGAATCAGACATTAAAAGGGAGTAATTGCGACAATCATATGCTGCTGACATACTGTTGTCATTGGATCCTTTAATTTTGGGGAATAATAACAACCATATGAATGATCAAAAGATAAATGCCTTTACTATTATCGGCCTTGCTGTAAGAACTGCAAATGGCAAAGGACAGGCGGAGACAGATATACCTGCGCTTTGGAACAGATTTATGTCTTCACAAGCCGCAGATCAGATTCCGGGGAAAACAGATGATACGTTGTATTGTGTATATACTGACTATGAGAAAGACCATACTGCGCCCTATACGGTAATTCTGGGCTGTCGGGTGCATTCCATAGACCAGCTTCCTGAAGGTATGACGAGCGTGAGCATCAAAGCCGGCAACTATGTTGAATTTACAGCAAAGGGCAATATTATGGAAGGTATAGTCTACCATACCTGGCTGGACATTTGGGCATCTGGTCTGGACCGGGCTTATGAAACAGATTTTGAAGTATACGGACCAAAAGCGCAGGATCCGGGAAACGCTGAAGTACCTGTATTTATAGGGGTCTGATCATTGGCCGGATCGACCAGTAGTCTTTTATTCCGCTTTTAATCTTGTAATGGCAAACATCACAATGGCAGACAATACCGTCAGTACAAAATAACTTGCGCCCAGATTGAATTCATCCTTTGCGGGCAGAAAACTGATGATGGCATAACTGAAAAACGACACAATTACATAAGTAATTCCACCCGTTAAGCCCCCAGCTATGCCCGCATTTGTCGGGAATTTAGTCAGGCAGAAAGTGAAATAGTTATTGAATACATATCCGGCAGTAGCGTGAATAATGAAGGCGAAAAAGATAAGTGAATACAGGTTGGAAATATAATGGATACTTGCCAGCATAGCGATGACAAAAATGGCCTGCAATACCAGGTTAATGACCATTTTGCGCATGAATGGACGATTGATTGTTGCTTTGCCGGCAAAGCCGCCAACCATCCAGGCAAATCCCAGTACCAATGAACTGTATCCCGCAACAATGGGCGACAATCCAAGGTTATGCTCGATGATGAAAGGGCCGGTCATATTGTAAATCATTACCATACAATAAGCCAGGCCAAGCATCACTATTCCCAGGGTGAAACTGGTTGTTTTTAACATCGTTGTATAAACGCCAGTGATGCTCTTGAAGTGAAATACAGTACGGTGTTTTAGCGTCTCGCCACTGTAAATCAATTCCAGTATCACCATCAGCACGGCTAATCCGGCAAGAAAGTAAAAGTTAGATTCCCAGCCAAATAGAGTTTGCAGGTAACCACCCAGAAAGGGAGCAACAATTGGTCCGGTAGACCATATAATAGAAAACAAACTTAAATAATGTTTGAGTTGATCTCCGGAATAGATGTCTACGAAAAATGCTCTTTTAGCCACGATAATTGCACCTACAGTTAATCCGTGAATAATCCGCATCAGGTAGATCAGGTAAATATCATGCGTCGTAGCGATGACCAGACTTGCTATTGCAAAAATAACCAGCGCTGCCTGACTAATTTTATAACGGCCAAAGCTATCCAGAATACTCCCTATAAACAACTGTGATACACCGTAACTGATCAAAAAAAGACTCAGTGTAAGCTGCACATCGATGCTGCTCACATGTAATGTTCCTGCCATAGCAGGCAATGAGGGGATATAGATATCTGTTGCAAATCCAGAGAGCGGTAATAAGGCAAAGGCTAGTATTGTAGAAATTCCCTGGTGTTGTGGTTTTAAAGAATTGGATCTCTCCGGACTGGTAGTCATTAAATATGGTGTCAATTTTGAATGGCCAAAGGTAGTTTTTATGAAGAGCTAAGACGGCCTGTTAAAGAACATGTTTGTGTAAAGTTCCGCCAGATTCACATTTCTTATCTCTAAAGCTGGTTATATTCGTTTATCAATTTATGAATTCAATATGGAAGCACATACTCAGGATACAGCATATCACGAACTTAAAGTTTACACTTTTAAGAATGAGACACAGCAAGAACTTGTTACCAATTTTTATACTGTAGCCATACCAGCATATAACCGCGCAGGTGTTAAAAATGTCGGCGTTTTTACCGAACTGGAACCAGTCGGCCAGACAAAATTGTATGTCCTTATTCCCTATCAAAGCATTGCACATTTCGCGGCAGTAAATGCTCAACTGGAAAATGATGCTGCATATCAGCAGGAAGGTGAGTTTTATCTGAAGGCTCCGCCACTAGAGCCAGCTTACGAAAGAATAGAAAGTTCACTGATGCAGGCTTTTAAAGGGTTTCCGGAGCTCGTTGTGCCTTACAAACAAACCCGGATTTTTGAATTGCGTCAGTACCAGAGCCCGACTGAATCGGCCGGCAAAAAGAAAATAGAAATGTTCAATGAACAGGGAGAGATAGACATTTTCAAACGTCTTAATTTTAATCCCGTATTCTGGGGGGAAACCGTTATCGGGCTGCAGATGCCGAATCTGACCTATATGATCACTTTTGACGATCTGGCTGCTAAAGATGCACAATGGGCCAGATTTATAGATGATCCGGAATGGAAAAAGATCAGTGTAGCAGATGGATACTCCAATGAGGAACTACTCAATGAGATTGTATCTACGCTTTTAATTCCTGTAGCTCACTCTCAGATTTAGTAAAACTATCAAGAAATAATAAACACAATGGAATATAGACAACTAGGAAATTCGGGCCTTAGAGTGCCGGTGTTGAGTTTTGGTACCGCTACCTTCGGTGGTAGCAATGAGTTTTTCAAAGCATGGGGCAGCACCCAGGTAGATGAGGCCACGCGTATGGTTAACCTCTGCCTGGACGCAGGTGTTAATCTTTTTGATACAGCTAATGTATATTCTGCCGGGGCTGCCGAAGAAATTTTAGGCAAAGCTATTGCCGGATTAAGGGATAAGGTACTGGTATCTACCAAAGCTACTTTTCCACTGGGTGAAGGCATCAACGACTATGGATCTTCGCGTATTCATTTGGTAAAATCCTGTGAAGACAGTCTCAAAAGACTGGGAACTGATCATATTGATATTTATCATATGCATGGTTTTGATGGCAATACCCCCATGGATGAAACGCTGAAAGCTTTAGATCATTTAGTACAGAGCGGTAAAATACGTTATATTGCCTGTTCCAATTTTTCCGGATGGCACCTGATGAAATCACTCTCTATTTCGGAGCGCCATGGTTGGGCAAAATACATTGCGCACCAGGTATATTACTCGCTGCTGGACAGGGACTTTGAATGGGAACTGATGCCTTTAGGTATTGAGGAACAGATCGGTGCGATGGTATGGAGTCCTTTGGCGAGTGGAAAGCTGAGTGGTAAGTACCGCAGAGATCAGCCTTACCCTACAGATGCACGTGTAGCACAGGGAGGTAGTCCTGTAGCATCCATTTCAACAGATGATGCGCGACTTTATGATATCGTTGACGTATTGGATCAGCTGGTGGAAGAAACAGGGAAAACCGCAGCACAGATTTCATTGAACTGGGTGTTACAGCGACCAACAGTGGCCAACGTAATTATTGGTGCCAGGAATGAAGAGCAGCTCAAGCAGAATCTTGGTGCAGTAGGCTGGAACTTAACCACAGATCAGGTGAAGAGACTGGATAAAGTGAGTGAAATTCGTCCTGCTTACCCATACTGGCACCAGCGTCAGTTCCCGATGTTAAACAATTCACCAAAATTATACGGTAAGAGCTAAATTAATTTATACGCTGCACAATATTTAACGATTTGATTCGTCTTTATATGGAGAGCGTTAATTTAGAAAAAGCGGAAAAGGACGGATGTGCCATTTCCGCTTTTTCATTTTTATCCTTTTGTTGTGCGCTGTTTGTATTTCAGACCACCGTTTAATTTAAAAGCTGATCAGCTTTTGAATACTATAAATAGATACTTCGCTACGCAGCTCAAAGCCCAGATCTTTATATACCTTGACAGCACGCTCATTGTCGGCTCTTACGTGTAAGAAAGCAATATTCCCGTTTTGCTGTATAAGCCTGATCTGGTTTTGTAACAGCATTCTTGCATAACCTTTACCCGAATGGGCGGGGTGGCAGCATACTGCACTGATTTCTGTGTAATGGAATGGATGCATCCTGTTACCTGCCATTGCTACCAATTCATCTCCTTCAAAAATGCCGTGGTAACTTCCAAATTCAATCGTATTCGCAAAAAATGGTCCCGGTTTAGTCAGTTGTGTCAATGCAATCATTTGTGGTACATGCATGCTTTGCAGAGGAATAATTCGGACATCCATCATTACAGGCTGCATGACGGTGTTATATACCATCTGTAAACACTTCAAATGATTCAGTACTTCCCAGGGATGAGCAATAGTTAATTCAGTGGGACTGAAAAAAGCGAATGTACTTTCAGAAGGCAACATATGGTATAACTGTTCGAAGTTTTCAGCTGTCGCTTCTTTTAGCCCTACAAAAGGGGCAACGTCATTGGCGAAATGTTTTGCATTCTCAGTGCCATTTGAAAGCTCTTTATTACCAGAAATAAGTGCGTTGTAAACAGGGTTGTCGAGTATGTGTTCCATTTTTTAATGATTATTGCCGGATTAAGCAGCATTATAATACTGGCAATTTGCCAGTACGTCCAAATTTATGATAATTCAGTTTCTGATTTATTGTTAGACTCAATCTTTATACTAAATAATTGTATTTTGCATAATTCGCTGGTAAGCAGCAGGCATAAAAAATGATGACAAAATCTATAAACGAACTTTCAAAGGAGGAGATAGCGCAGTTATTTCCGGTTATATTAGCTAATTACGATCCTCTTTGGGCAAGGCTTTTTGTAGAAGAACAGCAACTAATTTCAAATGCACTGGGGAAAATCGGATTGAGGATAGAACATTTTGGTAGTACCTCTATTCCAAATTTAACTGCCAAAGACACGATTGATATTTTAGTCGAAATCCCTGATGAGCAAGTTCTCAACGATGATATCATTGCACGCATGAAAAACATTGCCTATGATTTTATGTGGCAGGCAGATGGTGATCCTCCTTATATGGTTTTTGTAAAGGGTTACAATACCGATGGTGTCAAAGAGCAGACCTTTCACATCCATATGGGGCCACGTCAGCACAAATTATGGGACAGAGTTTATTTCAGAGATTACCTGATTGCCTTTCCAGAAGTGGCCATGCAATACGAAGCTTTGAAATTAGCATTGGCACAAGAGTACAAATATGATCGTGTAGGTTATCGAATTGCAAAAACAGATTTCGTAGTCAGCGTTACCGATGAGGCCAAACAGTATTATTTGAAGCCTGGAGTTAAGTAGCATCCTTATCGTAACACCAATACATAGACATAGCTAATAAATTTAATAGTAAACGGGAAATAGAATGAACGCAGAAACAACGCTTAAAAATCAGGAATTAATCAGATACGCATATGCTGCTTTTAACGCCAGAGACATTGATGCCATACTAAAAGTCATGCATGCTGATGTGAAATGGTCAAGAGCATGGGAAGGTGATTATGCGAAAGGGCACGATGAAGTCAGGGCTTATTGGGAAAGGCAATGGAAAGAGATTGATCCACATGTGGTGCCGGTGGGTTTCCATGAAAGACCGGACGGCATTTTAGAAGTTGAAGTAGATCAACTGGTGAAAGATTTAGATGACAAGATTTTATTTGATGGAAAAGTGAAACATCTGCACCTCATCACAGATGGTATGATGCAGCAAATGGATATTGAGCAACCAGGATAGTTATAAGATCAATACAATTTCAATCCTTGTATTTATAAACCTTTGAGTCTGTAATGTGTTAATAGTTTGTATTGCTCAAAATATCAAATGGGCTGTTTCGATTTCAAGATATATGCAGAAAAAGGAAATTAAACTTCAGGTAAAAAAAGAGGGTAAAAAAACCAAACGCTCTTTGAGCGGATTTATGAAGAAAGGCGATCAGGAGCAACTGCATCAATTCAGGGTCGGGATTAAAAAGTTACGTGCGGTGGCTTCGCTGATTGAGCAAACCACGGCACTGGTTCATGTTCGCACCGAACTGAAACCAATAAAACAAACCTATCAGCTTAGCGGTCAGGTGAGAGATAGTTACCTGCATGTAAAATTGGCTAAGACGCTGCCAACTACTGATAGGGAATACCTCTCTCATGAAAAACTAGTAATGAAAAAATCCGCTCGGAAATTGCGTAAAGACCGACCTCATCATTATAAAATGTTACGTCGCGCTCAGGGGAGATTGCTGAAAAGCATTCCGAAAGTTAAAGACAAAAAGATCAGTCAATTTTACGAAATGGAACTTCTTGGGATCGGAGGATGTTTGAGCTCCAGTACCGGAGATGAGCAAATGCATGAGTGCAGAAAGCGGCTAAAAGTCTTATTATATAATCTGCCGCTGGTTGCAGCTACACTTGACATCGCTGTTAATAAAGACTATCTTCAGCAAGTGCAGAGTGTTATCGGCGACTGGCATGACCATGTGCTGGCAGCAGAACAGTTTCCTGAGCTGGGGGGGAAATCTGAAGAGTTGATGCAGGAGGTGAAGGGACTTACGGAAGATTTTTACGGGCGTGCAACTACGGTTGCCAAGTTGATAGTTCACAAAGAGGCGTAAGTATGGGCGTAGAAATCGAGCGTAAATTTTTAGTTAAAAAGGAACTTTGGGCAGCACTGGAGAAACCACTGGGCAAACACTATCGTCAGGGCTATTTGATGAACAGCGAGGATCGTGTGGTGCGTGTCAGGATTGCGGGCGACCATGGCTTTATAACGATCAAGGGTGCCGCACAAGGTATCAGCAGGTTAGAGTATGAATATGAAATACCGAAATCAGATGCGGAAGAGATGTTGGATAGGTTCCAGCCCGAAGGAACTGAAAAAATCAGGTATCGCATTCCGGAGGATAGTGGTTTAGTATGGGAAGTAGACGAATTCCTTGCTGCAAACGCAGGTCTTATTGTGGCCGAGATCGAGCTTACTGACGAAGATCAATCATTTACCCGTCCGGATTGGCTGGATCAGGAAGTGACCCATGATGAGCGTTACGCTAATTCTAATCTGGCCTTACGGCCGATCAATTCTTAGCTATGGTGTTTCTATGTTCTAAATCAGCCGTTAATGGAACGGTTTATTGCCTGTATGTTTTGTGTATGACCTCTTTTACCAGTATAAAATCCTGACTGTCTTCCGGCAGTATCTGCTTTAATTCTTTGAGCATTTCGGGGAGAAATCTCGTTTTAATCGTTTTGTAAAGCACCTCAAAATCTTTAATCTCTGCCTCAATATTGATCAGCATCTCCTTGTACCTGATATGTTTATCCTGAAGTTTTATTCTTAAATTTTGTAATTCGTGGCTATCGGAATTTTCATGGCCTATCTGGGATCTGATCATTTCAAGATTGTCCAGTGCATCAATCATGTGCCCAACCTTACTATTACTAATTGCTTTTAACCCCATTTCCTCATCTGTATTATCAATCTGCAAAAACACCGGGGAGAAATCCGGATTATTGTAAAATTAAAACAGGGAGATTAAAGTGGGATTAAAAACAAATTTAAATGGAATTAAAAATATAACAGGTGATGCAAACCTTAGTTATAGATGAATCATGATGTCATTTATAATTGATGGAGCTCATCATTAGTGCTTGCATTGTACAACAATGACACTTTAAAAACTGAATCCTCCTGTATTTCTTTTGCGGATAGCTTCTTCAGTTTTTGGAACGAGGACGTCCAGTCCCATGGTTAAAACCCTTTCCTGTACTTCTTCTATAACCGGGCGGAATGATTTATTATAGTCCCGGAAGGCGATCTCATAACTTCCGCCGGCCTTTTCAAAGGCATCCGCCAATGCTGCGGCACCATCAATGGCCAGCGAGCCGCCCATCCCTGCAGCGGGAGAAGCGCAGTAGCCTGCATCGCCGACCAGTGCAACCCTGCCTTTTGTCCAAGATGGCATCCTGATCTGGCAGAGTTTATCAAAATAAAACGTTTTGGAATCCATCATCTCCTGCAACAGTTCTTCGGTTCTCCAGCCTTCTCCCTTAAAATGATCCAGGATGATCTTTCTTTGCTGGGCTTCATCGCGGTAATCATATGGAATCTCCTTTGCTGAACGGAAGCACAGCACAATATCTGTCTTATTATTGTAGGCATTCAGCATGATGGCCTTATCCGGCACATTGAAAAATTGTGTGGTGTTCTCTTTGATCAGCAATTTATTGACGATAGTAATGGAAAAATATTGGCCCAGAAAATGGGAATACTCCTGCTGGTGACCAAACCAGATTTTCCTTACTGAAGAATGGATCCCGTCACAGCCCAGTACCAGGTCAAAATGCTGCATTGAACCATCATTAAAAGTAACTTCCATATGTTCACTCGTTTCCTTCATTGAGGTAACACTGGCGTTAAAAATGAAATGGGTATCGTCTTTAACCAGCTCAAAAAGCATGTTCAGCAAGGTATTACGTTCAATTTCAAATCCTTCTTCGGTGAGCTGTTCACGTCTTTTCCTGAGTACCATTGATCCTTCGGTTACATCATCAGCATTTTTGAACTCCAGTAGTTCCATAGCAATACTGTTAGCTTTGATCTGCTCGAAAAGACCCATTCTTTTAACAAGATCTATCGTATTGCCCTCAATGTTTACTGGCGTTCCGCCCAATTTTATTCCTTTGCCTATTTCTACAATAGTTACTTTGTAACCTGATCTGCTCATCCAATAAGCTGAAGATAGGCCGGCAAAGCTTGCGCCGGAAATCAGTACTGTTTTTTCTGGGGATGTTTTCATCTTATTTGCATTTATTGATATGCAAAGAAACGCTGTAACACAGTGATAAAAAATGGCAATATAGTGTGAGTATTGGACTATTCGTGGTTTCTGTTCCGGAAAGCCAGGGCAGACATTCCGGTGATTTTAGTAAACAATCTTGAAAAATAAGGGTAATCATCATAGCCCAGCTGGGTAGCAATTTCCTTGACTGATTTGCCAGAATGATACAGCAGACGTTTGGCCTCCAGGATGATGCGCTGCTGGATATGATAGGAAACAGGATGCCCTGTTGCATTTTTAACACACTCATTCAAATAAGGAGCAGAAATATTCAGCTTTTCAGCATATCCAGCCGGCCCTTTGAGCTTGCTGAAGTTCTGTTCCAGTATTTCCCGGAAAGCTTTGGCAATAGCTTCGAATCTGGAAAGTTTATCTGCGGATTTTGCTTGTTCAAGGTATTGTGAAATAGTCATCGATACCAATGTATTACAACTATCCTTTAACAGTGAATGATATAACCTGTCGTGCTTACGAATGGAAAGTTTCAAACAGAGCGACGCCGCATCTTTGAAAAGTGAAAATATTTCTTCATTCAGCGGCAATGGCTTAAGAGGAGTAAGTTCTTCCAGTATTTTCAGGTATTCCTGATGCAGATTTTCATTATCAACTGCCCAGCTGTTTACTGTTACGTCTTCAAAACTGAGGATGCGATGCACCTGGTTAGGGTGCATGTAAATGACAGATGGAGCTGTCATCTGGTAAGTCTGAAAATCTACTTCTATAGTGATTGTACCCTTTTCCAGCAAGTGAAAGCTATGGCGGTCGTGCCTTTCGGCATGCTGTGCATCAATGCCCATAAGCAAATCATTCAGGCACATTTTTCCAATAGAAATACCGCTATGGTATTCACCCCCGAAATCATTTACAGGAATGGACGTGTTTTTTTTGCGCATGGCTTTCAACCTCAACACGCAAATATAGGTTAATATGCTGTGAAGTAATATCTGGCATTACTAAAACGAATTCATCATTCCGCTTAAAATCCACAAGCGCGAATATTTCGTTAGTATCTCCAGTTTAGTTTAAATTCCTGGCAGATTTAATAATTAAAATCGCCAACTATACGCACTCGTTATATGCATTTTCAGACTTTATGGTTGGGATATCTTTCCTGTATTAGAAGCCGTTTAATGTTCTTTGGTACAAAGTCTGTCAAAGATATGGCCTATTGGCAGGAGGAGCTGTTTATAAAAATGGTTGCATTTTCACTGCCTGTAAGTCTGGGTTTGGTTATACCCAGCATCGTCTTTCTGTGGCGATCGGGGGCTTACCCAATCTCTATTATAGACCTATTGGCATTCTTCAGTATTTCCTGGGTGTTATTATTTACGCGTTTGCCAATCAAAAGCAAAATGGCTTTTGCGGTGAGTGTGTTAACAGTGGTGGCGGTGGTATTAATTGCTTGTCTTGGTTCATTCGGGATTGGCAGCATCTATCTCCTGGCATTAAGTGTAGTGATATCCCTGCTGTTTTCCAGGAAGATCGCCTATTTCAGCATAGGATTGAACTCAATTATTTTTGCGATGTTCTCTGCATTGATTTATTGGGAAATTGTCGACTGGCCTGTGGTTCAAAATTATGAAATCAATATGTGGGTTACGTATTCGCTGAACTTTTTATTCCTGAACGTGATGCTGGTCATCGTAATTATTCATCTGTTATCAGGTTTACAAAACACCATTGATCATGAGGAAAATCTCCTGTGTGCTCTGAGGACGGAACTGGAGGTTAAAACCAGCCGCAATTTATACCTGTCTGACTCAGAAGGTCACTATAAGAGTCTTTTCTTCAAAAATCCGTCACCTATGTGGATATTCGACGCGGTCTCTTTACGCTTTTTACAGGTAAATGATGCTGCAGTAATTAAATATGGATATTCAGCAGAGCAGTTTACGGAGATGACTATTGATCAGATCAGGGTGGAGCCTTTGAACTTGATAGCAGAAGGATTGGCAAAAACCGTGCGTACCGAAACAGTATTTGTCAGCGTAGCACTGCACCGTAAAAAAAATGGCGAGCAATTTTATGCCAAGGCAAAATGCAGTACTATTCCATTTCAGGGCAAGCAGGCGCTTCTTGTTATTGCGCATGACATTAGCACTCAAATAGCCCATAGTAGTGCGATTGAAGCACAAAATGTGAAATTAAGGAAGATTGCATATATGCAGTCGCATACCGTACGTGCACCACTTGCAAAGATCAAAGGTTTATGGTCTCTATTGGCGTCAGATAAAGAGATGATTTCAGATCCCGATTTGTTTAACCATATGCAGACCTCTATTGAGGAGCTTGATACCGTTATTCGTGGGATTACGAAAGATAGTGAAGTTGTTCCAGCAGGGAATGAGGTATAAGGTATTCAGAACATTGAACAATGATAACAATGACAGTCCGGGTTGTTTTGTGCTGGTCACCTTATAGCTTAGTCAATCATATATAATTTAAATTTCTTTT
Source organism: Pedobacter sp. MR2016-24 (assembly GCF_026239655.1). Lineage (GTDB taxonomy): Bacteria > Bacteroidota > Bacteroidia > Sphingobacteriales > Sphingobacteriaceae > Pedobacter. The sequence continues at coordinate 675,249 of NZ_JAPIVO010000004.1, forward strand.
AAACTTTAAAAGCGGCCATCACTGCAAAGTTATTGGATTTATAGATGCAGTCAGTTTCAGGAAACCCAGCTTTTTCCAGCATCTGTAATTGTGTTTCCAATTTCCCGAACCGGTCCAGCTTAATCCGTTCAAAGGCATTATCAATAGCTGTCTGCTCCAGACCCGAGTTAATGACAGTTTGTTTCCAGTTCGATTTATAATAGCTGTCGAACCATTGCGTTCTTCCTTCCACCTGGTCAGCATTAATAAATACGCCTCCGTCATTAAGCGCATCGAAAACGTACTGATAAAGCGATGCTTTCTGCTCATCCTCCAAATGATGTATAGCGAGTGCTGAAATAATCAGATCATATTTTTCTTTAATGGGGCCGGATGTGAAGTCATATTCACCAAATTCAAAATTATCCAGGCCTGCAAAGCGTTCTTTTGCTACTGCAAGCATATCGGTAGAAATATCAGTTAAGGTGAAATGAAGGTCGTTCCTTTGCTGATAAATATATTGAGTGAAAAGTCCTGTTCCTGCTCCAATATCCAATACTTTTTTTGCAGTGCTGAGTGTTTTTATGATAGGTGTGCAGCAGGTGTAAAAGTCATCAAGGCAGGGAATGAGAAATTTTCTCTGACCATCATACTTTTTAGATACACTGTTAAATTGCGCTTTAATATTCTCCATATCCAAAATTACTATTCTTTTATTATCTTAATCATACTATCTGAGTTTTAGCAGAGCGGCTAGGAAAACGTGGAGAAGACCAGATAGCTCATTATAAATATTGATGATCATCAGCAACATCATCGTATATAAAAGCTTTTTTAATTATTAAAAGTAAACATTGGCTAGTTAAGAATGAAACTGATCAATAAGTCAGTAATATTGGTTATAAGTTCAGTGATCTGTATACTTTTTTTCAGATAATTGTGGGGAGATTTGCCTGTGTAGATGAGCTTGATCAACCTATATGAACCAATGGACGATGGGCTCACTTACTTTTTCAGCCTTGGTTAGGCCCGTTAAAATGAACACTATTGGTCAGCCTGCGGATGCTAAACACTGACAGAAGCAAGAAATAAGATCAAATGCAATTTGTCACGGATAATTCAAATTCAAAGTATTGTACCGATCGTTCTAATTAGAATATTATGTTTGTAGACCAAACGGTACAGAATATGAAAAAATTAGAAAATAAAGTCGCATTGGTGACTGGTGCTTCCAAAGGTATCGGCGCCGCTATCGCAAAAAAGCTAGCCGAAGATGGGGCAGCAGTCATTGTAAATTATGCTTCTTCAAAAGCAGATGCCCAAAAAGTGGTGGACGCTATTATCGAAAACGGCGGTAAAGCTACTGCTATACAAGGCGATGTTTCCATTGCCGATGATGTGAAAAGAATTTTGGCTGAAACTGTTGATCTATATGGAAAGATCGACATCCTCGTCAACAATGCAGGTGTGTATGAATGGGGGCCGCTTGAATCTGTCACAGAGGAAGGCTTTCACCGTCAGTTTAATATTAACGTACTCGGCTTGCTCATCGCATCTCAGACTGCTGTAGGTTATTTTGCAGATAATGGAGGCAATATCATTAACATCGGATCGGGCGTATCCACATCTCAGCCTGCCGGAAGCGTGTTGTATACCGCTACCAAAAGTGCAGTGGACTCGATAACAAGAGTACTTTCGAAAGAACTTGGACCGAAAAACATCCGCGTCAACTCTATTAACCCCGGGATGGTAGACACTGAAGGATCTCGCGCTGGTGGATTTATCGGTAGTGATCTTGAAAAACACTTCGTCAGCATTACTCCATTACTTCGCGTAGGCGTGCCAGAGGATGTTGCATTAATCGCTTCCTTTCTGGCATCAGAAGAGTCACGCTGGTTAACCGGTGAAATCATATCAGCAAGTGGTGGTCTCCGCTAGTCATTCAACTGTTACCTCTTTCCGGGATGAAACTCAAATAAAATCAATAGCTTTGCCTCTGAAGGCAAAGCTATTGATCATTATGAGAAGTAAAGATTTTGATGAAGAGGAGATATTGAGGAAGGCCATCCATATTTTCTGGGAAAAAGGCTACAACGCAACCTCCATACATGATCTGATTGACGGACTCGGAATTGGCCGTTCCAGTATATACCATGCATTTGGCGACAAGCATAAACTTTTTGTACAAGCCCTCGAATTCTACCAGTCAGAAGGTACTGCAAAAATCAGGAACACAATTGACAATGCTCCATCTCTGAAAGTGGCTGTTGAAACATTGTTAAATGGCGTCATTAATGATGTCCTTCAGGAGGCCTGCCCTAAAGGTTGCTTTAAGATCAATTCCGAAGTAGAGGTGGCAGCGCAGGACGAAATCGTCAGACAACTTGTTTACAATGATGATTTGCTGATTGAAGATGCGCTATATCAGGCATTTAAAAAAGCGCAGCAAAGCGGCGAGATCGACGCTGCTAAAGATCCGTTAGCACTTGCCCGCTTTATCTGCAATACCATCAGCGGAATGCGCGTATATGCGAAATTTAGAAGTGAACGCGCGTTTTTCGAAGATATCGCGAAGACTGCACTTTCAGTGATAGCATAAACATCCGCTATCTTCACCCTTCTCTCATTATAAACTAATTATGGATTCATTTTATTAAAAGTTGCCTTTACTGCTGCCGGATCTGCATTAGCCATTATATCACTGAATCCAAAAGTCAATTCCTGTTTTCCTGCTTTCATTTGCTCAAATACAGCCGTTACAAAATCGCTGACTTCCGGTTGCCCGTCGTGCAGACCTTTACCACCAAGATCGGTATTCAATGCTGGGGGGATCATTTCAATGACTTCAATATTTCTTGATTTCAGCTGATACCTTAATGACTGGGTAAAGGAATGGAAGAATGCTTTGGTAGCGCAATAAACCGGAACTTTTGCCAGCTGAACAAATGATAATCCAGAGGTTACATTGATAATCGCATTTAAGGATTCCAGTCCGATAAATAAGTTAGTCAGATGAATCGGTGCAAGTATATTAGTTGTCACCTCTGCATCCGCTTTCTGATAAAAATCTTCGTCAGAAACATTCATCCAGTTCTGGATTCCTGCATTGTTTACCAGTACATTTAAGTCACTGTGATTTTCAGCAACCCATTTATACAGCGCTATCCTTTCTGCCTCTGTAGACAGATCGCAAACCTTTGTAATCACTGAAGGAAATTTCGCCGCTACTTCCTTGAGTGCATCCTCGCGTCTGCCGCAAATAATAACGGTATTATTATCCTGAATAAACCTTTCTGTAAGACCTAAGCCAATGCCGCTTGCACCACCTGTAATTAAAATTTTATTATTTGATAAATTCATTTTATTCCGATTTGTTGTTTGTATCAAAGATAACCACAACAGTTTTCATTTTTTTGCGAAAATCAATCTATTGTTTGCCAGATTCAAAGAAACCCGGTAATAAGATCAGGAATGAACTGCAACATCAATCTCCAGCTACAGTTCAGAGGAGCCAATTTTTACGCTTATGCTTTTACGAATGCTACAGGTATCTCAATTATTGATGCAATTTTACGGTCTGAGTATTTAAAATGCTCAACCAGGTATTTCACCATACCTTCTGCCAAATCAGTCCTCTTTCTTCCTTGCGCCTGCTATTCTCGCATCCATTAAAGCTTCCGGCCACCAATTTTCTTCATGTCGGTTGACTTCGATTTCTATTAACAGCCTCTTAATAAGATCAATTTTGAATGCGAGGAGTGCCTCGTCCCATTTCCGGGCATCGACGATCAAACTTTTATTTTTCTAAAACCTAATGGAGACATTCCTGACATTTTGCGAAAAGTCCGAATAAAATAAGCGTAATCGGAATAACCTAATTCATGAGCGATTTGCTTTACGTCAGCTTCAGTATAATTCAGTAAGCGCTTCGCTTCGCTGAATAATTCCTGGCCAATCCAATAACTTACTGTTGATCCTGTCACTTTTTTAACAGCTTCATTTAAATAACCGGATGAAACGTTAAGTTTTGATGCATACGCAGACGGACTTTTTATCGTACGCACATGCGCGGTCAATAATGCTTTAAATTGACGCGTAAGTTCTGCAGACCGCTTATGCATCTTCACAACTTTTTCTATAGTGTGATAACTGCTCGCCGCCATTGCCAAAAATGATTGTGCGAGACTATGAATGAGCGTTATATAATATTTATCAACCTGATGTTCTGTAGATTCTTTATGCAATAAATTGAGCAGGGCAGTATATCGTTTCAATTCATCGCTGGTCAGTTTACAGGGAAGCTGCAGATTGGGGCCTTGTTCAAACGCATCTCTTAAATGGGGTTTGATCAATGAAACATCTACTGCCAGAAACCATCCTTCAGCACTATTCACTTTTATTCGGTGATGAACCTGGGAGGGTAAAATATAATACAGTTCTTTTCCGGAAATTGAGACCTTCTGCGAATCAACTTTTAAGGATCCGGAGCCACTCTTGAGCAGGAAAAAAATATAATGATCGTCGCGATGAGCTATTTCTGGTGTATCTTCATATTTATCATCTCGTTTAAAGATTTTGATCTGCAGGCCTGCATTTGTTTTATTCTTTAACTGATCAATGGGGATAGTGTTCATCAACACAAAATTACCTTTATAATTTTAAATTCAATAATTTGTCTGCATTGCTATGGGCAATCTGACGTACTTGTTCATCAGGCAGTTCGATGCCATTTAGGAATGCTATTCCCATTTCATTTGTGCTGAAAGGATAATCAACAGAAAACATGATGTTATCAACTCCAAATGTCTCCAAAGCGATTTTTAAGGGGGGCTGGGTAAAGAAGCCACTGGTAGTGATATGTACCTGCTGATGGAAAGTATCAGTAAGCGTACGTTGATTGGCGCCTCCATTTCCGGGCTTGAAGGCTCTTTCAGACCTCACCATCATCATTGGTAGCATTTCGCCCATGTGACCAATGATCAGCTTCAGCTTGGGGTATCTGTCAAATACTCCTGAATACAATAGTCGTAAAACGTGCAGGGCAGTTTCAGCATGCCATCCCCAGCCATAACAAGCCAAAGCCTCAGCCATTCCAGAATGGTTGGGCAGCCCGCTATAATAAATATCAGCTATCCCTTTTGGCGGGAGACCGGGATGCAGGTAGATGGGTACACCCAATTTTTCGGCCTTTTCAAATACAGGCGCAAACTGTGGCTGATCTAAAAACATACCCTGCGTTAGTCCCCGGATCATCGCTCCGCGAAAGTTGTATTCTTTTACTACCCGTTCTAACTCATCGGCTGCCGCCAGGGGAGCCGTCATTGGCAGGTGTGCAAAAGCTGTAAACCGCTGCTCAAAGCCTGCAATTCTTTGGGCTATTAAGTCATTATATTGTGAGGCGAAGGCCGGGGCATCTGCCTGGCTTAACAGGTTTGCCCCAGAGCTGTCAACGGAAAGCACCTGAGTTGAAATACCATTGTCATCCATTGATTGCAGACGCTCACCAGTGATATCATCCAGTTTGGGTATCAGCTGTTGCATTCTTTCTGACTGTCCAAAACCGCCAAGGGCTTCTTTAGGGATTTTTTGTGTCATTTCCGGAAAGGAAATGTGTTCTTCGAGTGTGACTATGCGCATGTTCATTTCGTTATTGATGATGGAGTGCTTCATACCACAAAGTAAAACATTCACCTTTGACCAGACCAGACAACATTAATGGCAATCATAGGACTATTCATGGCAATTCTTTCCTGTTCGATTTACATCATAAATGCATATCTTTCGCTGATTCAACAATTTTTTTAAATGACACCTCAGGAAATTCTACAAGGACATCTTGCTAAAACTATTCATTTGACTGATGATGAGTTTAATTACTTCTTTTCGCACTTTAAGCCACAATCCTATAAAAAAGGACAAACCATTATCAATGTTGACGATCGTGTGAACTGTGAATATTTTGTGTTGAAGGGCTGCTTAAAAACATATTATATGAATGACGATCAGAAGATGTTTATCCTTCAATTCGCAATGCCAACATGGTGGGCGTCTGACTATAATGCCTTATACAATGATGTGAAAGCGACAGTTAGCCTGGATTGTATTACCGATGCCGATGTATTGTGCCTTTCCGGTGAAGACAGGGAAAAACTATGTAAGGAAATTTATGCCCTTGAGTACTTTTTTCGCTGGCGCTCTAACAGAGGATTTGTGGTTGCACAAAAAAGACTATTATCTTTTATGAATAACGATGCACGGCATCGTTACGAAGAATTAATGAGTATGTATCCTCAACTGTATAATATCGTTCCAAAACAACTTATCGCTGCCTATCTTGGTGTTTCGAGGGAAACACTAAGCCGTTTGTACCAACATTAATCGTTAATTTCCTCTTAGGGTATCTAAACCATAGCCGGATATCAGGCAATAAAGTATGATGTCCCTGTATTAATAAAACAGGGACATCATATTTGTTTTATGTATTGGCTATTGAACTTCCAAAAGTTTGATCATCTTTTGTGCAACACCTTTAGCTGATGCCGGATTTTGTCCGGTTACCAGGTTACCGTCAGCAATGCTGTGATCAGACCAGGCCTCAGCTTCATGGAATTTGGCTCCCTGATTGGTTAGCGCTGTTTGCAATAGGAAAGGTACGTCCGCTGCGGCGTAATTATGCTCTTCTTCATTGGTAAAAGAAGTGATGTTTTTGCCTTCAAGCAGATAGCTGCCATCACTAAGTTTAACATTTAAAAGTGAAACAGGACCGTGACATACTGCGCCAATGACGTCATTACGTTCGTAAGCTTCTTTGATTACTGCTTTAAGCAGCGTATTTTCTGGCATATCTACCATCGGCGCCAGTCCACCAGGAATAAAAATTGCATCGTATGCACTTACACCGGCATCCTCAAGTTTAATCGCTTTCTGCATAGCTGCCCAGCCGTTTCCTGTTAAAAACGACAAATTTTGCGGATCGCCGGCAAGGTTGAGGGCATCAAGATAGGGAGTGTCTCCCGTTAAACTGGCAAAATCGATGTCATAATTTGCAGCTTCAAATTCGGCATAGGGGTGTGCCACTTCTGGTAAAAAAATGCCGGTTCTTCTATTATTTGGTCCAATTGCATTAGCGTTGGAAACGATGATCAAAACTTTTCTCATGATATTGAATTTTAGGATTGTTATAGGTGTAGGATTAAAATAGTGGTTTCACAAATAGTACTTCACGCACTTCCAGGTGGGGAATGATTTTACCTGCTACAATCGTTTGGTAGTGGGCAGCGTTTTTATGTGCATCCAGGGCTTCCTCGTTAACGTATCGCTCATGCAGTATAATCTCGTTGGGATCTTTTTCTGATTGATAGATCGCATAGGCAAGATTTCCTTTTTCTTTTTTTGTTTTCTCAGCCAGTTCAGGTAGTAACTTCAGTACGCTGGCGGTTTCTGTTTCTTTAATTCTCCATTTTACAATTACTTCTCTTTCCATTGTATTGTATTTTTTATGGTAAATAATAATTCGTGTTTGATTACATGACAAAGGTGCTGTGAATGAGGAAATAATACCTGTGACCTGGATCACATTTAAAGTGGAAGAATACTATTGTGATGTACATCACAATGCGTGTAGCAGCACTAAATGAAGAAGCCGAAAGAAATATTTCCGGCTATCATAAAATTTTCTGCAGATAAGGCAAATACATCATGCTTAGTCTGACTACATCATTCACCTGAGGATAGAACGCGATTGAGGAGATCGCTGAATACGTGATTCTTATTTTCAACTGCAGAATGAGTTGAAAAGATAATATTCAATTGATATACATTTTAAGAATCTGGTTCATGCTTCAGGAACCAGATTCTTAAAATGTATAATATACTTAAAAGTTATACATTTAATCGATTACTGTTACAGCTGGTCTGGCTTCCAGTAATGTGATTAATGCTTTAGCAGCAGGGCCGGCTGAAAGCGGATTTTGACCCGTAACCAATAACCCGTCCTGTTCCACATGTGACAGGAATGGTGCTATCGCTGTTTTTACTGTTGCGCCCAATTCTTCAAGACGACTTTGCAATAGGTAAGGTACATTTCCGCTGCGTCCAACCATCGTTTCTTCCGTATCGCTGAAAGCAGAAATTGTCTTCCCGGTTAACAGACCCGGTCTGAGTCTGGCTGCACTGATCAGCGCGGCCGGGCCGTGACATACGGCTGCAACAGGTTTGCCTGCATCCAGAAAATTAAGAATCAATTCTCCGCTATTGTTATCCACCGCCAGGTCCCAGATCGGCCCATGTCCGCCAGGATAGAATACTGCATCATAATCTGCAGCATTGATCTGGTTCAATACGGTGGTATGATCAAAAGCTGCCTTCGCGATCTCATCATCCTGAAAACGGCGGTTTGATTCCGTGATATTTTCAGTCAGTTCACTCATCCAGTCTACAGGTGGTCTGCCGCCCTTCGGGCTGCTCAGGGTCACCTGATAACCTGCATCAATAAATTCATAATAAGGGTCGGTAAATTCACCCAGCCAAACCCCTGTTTTGCTATCGGTATTTTCCATCGCACTGTGCGAGGTGATCACCATTAAGATATTTTTCATCATCTATTATTTAATGTCCTCCGGATCAACCTGATTGCCTTCTTCGTCTACCTGCTGGTTTTTGTCCCAGTTGTTCTCGCGTTTATCTGTTGATTGCTGATCGGCTGTGCTGTCAGTTCCAGACTGTGTCTGCTCATCTTGTTCTTTAGGATCTTTCATAGTTAGTAGCTTTTTGTTTCGATAACAAAGCAGGACAGCAAAGGTTCCATTTTTTGAATTTTTTGTAGGCTGAGCTAGTAGGTAAGGAAATTGATCGGATGTATTTTTCATAAGGTGATAATTTATTCCCAATTTGGCGGCTGATTTTAAATGAAGAAAATAACATGACTGAGAACGAGTTTTTAATTTATTGTCAGAGCCAGGTTTCAGGCCCGCTTAATGATGAAGATATTGTACTGATGCTAACTGCCTGGGGGCAGATAAAATACTCTTCCGGATATAACCAGGCTTTAGCCGACCGGGGACTGGATGCGGAGACTCCAATTACGCCTGCAGATGGTGAGTAAGGTCATTTATTAAGGGGATATTAGTGTATATTATTTGCTCATCTGGTATATTTATTTAATGGCGGTATATGAAAAAAATCATCTCTCTGCTTGTCCTGTTCGTAATTTCTGCTGGTGCGTATGCACAACAGGGGAGGTCTCTTGCAGCGTTGCAGCGTGCTTATCAAGCCTGTCTGGACACAGGAAATAATGGCTACGGTTGTGCTGTAGGATTTTATCAGCAAATGGACAGTTTGCTGAATAACGTTTATAACGGAATTAGAGCAAAATCTACTCCGGAACAAAAAGAAAACCTTAAAGATGAGCAGCTGGAATGGCTGTCCAAACGGGATCTTTATTTTAAGAAAACTTTTACAGAAGTTAAAAAGAACAGTCCGGGTATCACACCCGCAAATCTGGCTAAAGCTTCAAAAGACGATAAAATGGTGATGTACAATGCTAATGCAGTATTTGTGAAAAGTCGCGTAGCAGTATTGATGAAACGCGGACCTACCGATTATGATGATGCTGTATATCAGGTTAACCCGGAGGGCAATTATCTGTATAAAAACCGGGTGGTTGATAGAAAAAAGGAAATAGAGGGGTATTTCGGAGATATTAAAGTGAAAAAACTGGCCGATGGGAAAGTTGCACTCACATTATTTATCTGTCGTGGTGCACCGAGTTATAATTCGGGCAGCTTACATGACACATTAGCTGTTAAAAATAATGTGGCTACTTATCTGTATGAAGGCGGTAACTCGTGCCGGGTATCTTTTCATTTTTACAAGCAAGGTATTAGGGTAGAAGAACATACCAAAGAAACCGGTGACGGATGCGGTTTTGGCTATGCTGTATATTCAGATGGATTTTACAACCGTAGCAATAAAGAAATCAGATAATCTCAATTTATTTTTAAGCGTGTACAATATTCGGCTGTTCCATTCGTCTTTATATGGAGAGCGTTAATTTAGAAAAGCGGGAATGAACGGATGTGTCATTTCCGCTTTTTCTTTTTGACCGTTTTATTTGAATAATGAAATGAGTTTTTGACCCTGCAGAAAACTATGATCTAAGTAGACTGACCCAAAAAAGTTGTATAGACTGTATAAATTTTTTTCCAAGGTGATCAAATAACAATGGTTAGCTTCTTAATTCTTTATCCTGGTTCTCTATCATCCATCCGGGATATTGTTTGGGCAGAGGGCTGACTTCTTCAATTTTTAAAAGGTCGGTCGCGCTTAAACCTAAATCTGTAGAACCGACGTTGGACTGCAGCTGTTCTATATTCTTAGCACCAATAATTGTACTGGTAACACCAGGTTGCTGCCTGACCCAGGCAAGGGCTACCTGTGCAGTAGTTGCTTGATAATGATCACCAATTGTTTTCATTACATCCACCAGATCATAAGCTTTATCCTTATCAATTGGGGGAAAATCAAAACTGGATCTTCGGGAATTATTTTCTGCTGCCCCCTCACGGGTATACTTGCCTGATAAAAAACCTCCGGCAAGCGGACTCCACGGGAAAATGGCAAGGTCATGATCTTTCGCCATCGGGACCAGTTCATGTTCAATATCACGTGTTATCGCTGAATAGAAATACTCGAGACCGATAAATTTATGCCAGCCATTATAATGTGCTATTGCCTGTGCTTTAGCTACCATCCAGGCCGGCCAGTTACAAATGGCAATATAGCGCACTTTTCCGCTTTCAACTACATCATTTAAGGAACGTACAATATCTTCGAGCGAAGTTTTAAAATCTACTCCGTGGACATATAGTATATCAATATGGTCCAGTTGTAGGCGCTTCAGGCTGTCGTCCACAGCATTGAAGATATGGTAGCGTGAAAGTCCTGAACTGTTTCGGTTTTCCTTCATCTTACCCAGTACCTTTGTCGCTATAACGAGCTCATCACGCAGTACCTGAAGATCTTTCAGACCCTGGCCGAGCAATTGTTCAGCCTGTCCAAAAGAGTAAATATCCGCGGTATCTATAAAATTGATACCAGAGTTAATCACTGCCTCCAGCATCTTGTTAACCTCCTTTTGCTGTAACTGACCAATATTGTTCCACATTCCCGCTTCCTGGCCTCCAAAGGTCATGGTTCCAAAACAAAGTTCCGAAACCATCAAGCCAGTGTTCCCGACATAGTTATATTTCATGGTTAGGCTGATTAAGGTTTTCTGATGAACGGCTTTGCATGAACAATCCAAACCAGTCTTCAAGGTGCCAGGTATGCGTAATCTTACCATCTTTAAGGTGATGTAATTCCAGCATGGATACTTTTACCTTTTTGTTTACAGGTGAAATGCCCATAAATTCTTTGTCATGAGTAAAAGTCATTTCCGCCCGCACTGCAATACGCCCGGCCGTGCCAAATATGTCCTGCAGGGTTATTTTAATGTCCGGAAAAGTTTGGTGAAAAAAGGTAATCAGGTTCTTTAATCCTTCAGGTCCTGCTTTCTGCTCTGGAGCCATCGGTATATCCTGCCAGTCCGGACTAAAAAGTGCATCAATAATTGTCAGGTCATTCGTTTGCCAGGCTTTATAGGAGGTCTGGATAGCCTCAACTGTTGCTGTACTGATGGGCTCTGCCATGTTCGGCGTATTGTTTTCTGTATTCATGATAGATGTGTTATTTTTGTTGCTTTAAGCTGTTGCAGGGTATGACTTAAATATGTTCCATAGCCCTCAAAATAATGTTCCGGTTTAGGGTTTTTTAGGACATCAAAACAATGGTAACCTGGAAGAATCTCATAACCGAAGAATTTATAGTTAAGGGTAACATTAAGCAGAACATCGTCTGCTGATCCACCTAGCATCCATAGCTGTTCCTTATTATCAAAACAGTCTTGCGGGGCATTCCATGTAGCTGAAATAAACATTGCTTTGCCGGTCATTAAACCACCTGAGCCATACTGCTTGGCAGGATCGCCTGGAGTTCTGCCATCGTTTGTCGCCATCCTTCCGCTAAATAATCCTTTGTTAAACACTTCGTCAGCATATTTTTTATAAGACCAGGGTAGGTTAGCCCAGTTGACTGGTGTCTGCAAGACAACAAGATCACTTAATAGATGCTTTTCTACTTCTTCATCAACATCATAACCCTGGTCTATAATAGTTTCCGACACCCGGATATCATGGTCACGAAAAAATGATTTCGCTTGCTGAGCAAGAGTTTTATTAAGCCTGCCTTCGCTAATTCCGTCATATTTTTGATGGGCATTGATAATTAATACTTCTTTCATTATTTGAATTTATTTGGCTCAAAGTAAAGCATTAGCTATCTTTGAGGCAAGTACTTACCATTCGGTATGGTACTTACCTTTACCACTGAAACATTGATTAACAGCTACATAAAAATGGAAAATACGGAAAGAAAAATTTGGGGTGGTGAGGAGTGTCCAATAACTCTGTTTATGGAACAGATTGGCGGAAAATGGAAACCCGTTATTTTATGGTTGTTGTTTCAGGAGGGAACGATGAGATTCAGCGAATTGGATAAATCCATTAGCGGAATAACCCAAAAGATGCTGTCACAGCAGCTTAAAGGGCTGGAAGAAAATGGTACTATTAAGCGGGTATCTTATCCGGTTATACCGCCAAAAGTTGAATACAGCCTGACAGATAAAGGTAAATCACTATTTAGTGTGCTCGACAGCTTGTGTAAATGGAGCGAGAACAATCTTTCGCGCTAATAAACAGATTTGACTATTTAACGCGGTTGAGTCAGTTAAATATTGAAGATCTTGTAGGAAGATCCGCTTCCACCGTTAAAATGTATCTTTATTCCGGTATTTTGTATAAATCCTGCGACAGTAATCAGGGTAAATTTGTTTTATCAAAAACAGATAAACAACAATAAAAAAATGTCGAAAATAATTTTTATTACGGGAGCATCCCGCGGATTTGGAAAGATATGGGCGGAAGCTTTTTTGGAACGTGGTGATAAAGTAGTTGTCACTTCAAGAAGTTTAAGCGCCTTAAAAGAGCTGGTGGACAGGTTTGGAAGTGCCGTGCTACCACTGGAACTTGAGATAACCAACAGGGCTGCATGTTTCGAGGCGATGGCAAAAGCTAAAGCTCATTTTGGAAAAATTGATGTGGTAATTAATAATGCAGGTACAGGTGTGTTTGGCGCTGTAGAAGAGCTTGATGAACAGGCTGCGAGAGACATTATTGATGCCAATCTATTTGGTACCTTGTGGATCACTCAAGCTGCACTGCCCATCTTGAGGGAACAGCGCAGTGGTCATATTATACAGTTATCAAGTGCACTTGGTATTTATTCATTCCCTACCGTAGGGATCTATAGTGCTTCGAAGTTTGCTGTGGAAGGACTTAGCGAAGCACTTTCACAGGAAGTGAAAGGGTTTGGTATTGATGTGACCCTTGTGGAACCTAACGGCTATGCTACTGATTTCAATACTTCTTCTGTTCAAAGTAATCCTATAGCGGCTTATGACGATTTGAAAGCTGAATTATATGCGCTACCTGAGTTTTCAGCATCTGATGCCTATGGGGACCCAAATGCTACTTCTGAAGCAATTTTGAAATTAGTAGATACGATCAATCCTCCACTACGCTTAATTCTTGGAAAAAAAGCGCTGCCTTTGGCACAACACTTCTATGAGGAGCGGCTAAACACCTGGGATCAATGGAAAGATGTTTCAGTTAAGGCGCATGGCCTTTAATTAAAATCAATGGTAATTTTATTTAACAATCAGTCTATGCGTTAAGCATAGACTGATTAATATTCAACATATGCACTTCAAAAGTCTGGCCGATGTTCATCGCTGTAATCAATATCCAGAACCCGAAAATCCGCTGCTAACACTATTTACTTGTAATCCGCTACGTAATGTGACCAGTTACGAGGTGACCACTGATTTCTTTGTTATTGCTTTTAAGAAGTTTAGCTCAGGTCATATCAGATACGGCAAAACAAGGTATGACCATGAGAGCGGCTCAATGTATTTTTTGAAGCCACATCAGACCTTGCAAATGAAAGATGTAGCGCTGGATGGTGATGGCTTCGAAATTTGGTTCCATGAAGATTACCTGAGTGGTCATCCGTTGCACACGGAAATAAAGAAGTATAGTTTTTTTAATTATGAGCTGAATGAAGCGCTGCATATTTCTTCTAAGGAGCAACAAGTCATATGGGAACTATATGAGAAGATAGCATCTGAATACCATAATAATCAGGACGAATTTACAAGGGATATTATTCTGGGACACATTGAGTCCATCCTAAAATATTCGCTACGTTTCTATAAGAGGCAGTTTATTAACCGTTTTATACATTCGGGAACTACGGCCACTAAATTCAATAACGCATTAACTGCCTATTTTGAAAAGGGGCTGCTAGCGGAAAGAGGCTTACCTACAGTAGCCATGTTTGCGGACGAACTCAACTTATCTCCGCGTTACCTCAGTGATCTGCTAAAACAGGAAACCGGAAAAACAGCCATGGATCTCATTCAGATCTTCCTGATTTCAGAAGCGAAAAATCTACTCAACCAAGGCAACTTAACAGTAAATGAGATCTCCTATATCCTGGGCTTTGAGAATCCTCCTTACTTCTCACGCTTATTTAAAAAGGAAACAGGGCTGAGTCCTAATCAGTTTAAAAAGCAGTACTCAAATTAAATATAGGCATAGTGATCATTCAGTTATTGTTTTTCAATGAGTGCTTCCTCTAAAACAGCTCTATTGTCTTCGCCCCATTTCTCCAGGCTGATTATCAATGGCAACAGGCTAATTCCCAGAGCAGTTAACCGATATTCAACTTTAGGGATTTTGGTGTCGAAAGAGAACTTATCTACAAAGCCATGCTGCACTAATTCGTCCAGTTGCTTGTTCATTACCCGCCTGTCTGCAGCAATTTTCTTCTGTAGTGCTCCCGGCCTTTTTACGTCCTCTGAAATATAATAGATCAGCATCAGTTTCCACTTTCCGTTCAAAAGTTCCTTAAACACGTGCAGGCCACAATCCATCCTGATAGGAATTTTCTTTTTATACATCGCTTAGTCAATCAATTGTCAAAGCAAATAAGCACAAATTTGTGCGTACTTGCTGTACTGTAAGTAATGAAATAAGTTTGTCTCAAATTATACATATAGACAATGATCAAATTTACATTTTTAGTACAAAAACTACCAGGCATGAGCCTCGAAGAATTTGTGGATTATCACAAAAGTCACCACGCTCCTTTATTCTGTTCCATCCCTGAGGTAGAGCTTTACGTTAGAAAGTATGTAGTTAACCACCCTATAGTAGCTGAAGGTTTTCCTAAGCCTTTATACGATGCTGTAGTAGAAATCTCATTTGACTCTTTTGAGGATTTCAATACCTTCTTCACATCAGAAAATTATCTGACAAAAGTGCATCCCGATGAGCCCAATTTTTTTGATACGTCGAACTATATTGCAATGGCAAACGATGAAACTATCATCAAAGCCGGTGCATAATCACGCTATCCATAACGCCCATCAACCTATCAGGTTATGGGGCGTTATGGATTTATTAATCACTGATTTCTGATTACATGTAGCGTTTGATCCTTCTTTGGCGTTATAATTGTCAAGCTACCTACTATAAAAATAATTTATATATGAAAAAAAGTACAGTAATATTCGTTTCCTTCTTAGCACTATTTATAGGTGCTTGTTCAACTGCCAGGAATAACAAAACAACAAATGGCCTTGCAAATGCGACCTGGGAACTGGAGTATATTTCGGGGCCACGCATTGCTTTTGAAGGTTTATATCCAAACAAAAAGCCCCTAATTACTTTCAATACAACTACCAATAGCGTTAGTGGAAATTCAGGTTGTAATGGATACAGCGCAAAATATACATTAAATGGTAAAGCGATCTCCTTCGGAGAGCCAGGACCGGCAACAATGATGTTCTGTGAAGGGGGAGGTGAAAAGACATTCTTACAAATGATAAAAAAAGTCGACAATTATTCCATAGACAATGACGGTAAGCTGAATTTGAATAATGGTGAAGTCGCAATGATGCGCTTCAGAAAAATTAAAAACTGATTCTGGTTGAAACAAACAACAGGATGGCTACTACGCAGATGACATTATTAGAGCGCTATATCGCCGGCTGGCGCAGGCACGACACGAACGCGATCCTGGCAACGCTCACTACGGATTGCGTTGTGATCGAAAGCTTCGGGCCGGTTTACCGTGGCCACCCCTGGGTGAAATGCTGGATTGCGGCATGGGTTGCCGAGAACGGCCGCGTCATCAACTGGACAATCCACGATTTGCAATCGCTGGGAGATGTGGAAACTGCAGAATGGACATTTCATTATACCTGGCGCGGAGAAGAAAAGAGCTTTAATGGTTCGACCATCGCAAAGCTGCACGAGGGTAAGATCTCATATCTTCGCGAATATGCTGCAACCGCTCCACTCTATGATTGGCAAGGTGAGTGGAGGCCGCTTTAAGCGACACATCTTAAAAGGTCAAATGCTAACGCTATCCATTCCTCTTACGGATCATGCTCAAAAATACTGGCGTAATACCCAGATACGAAGCAATCTGTTTTTGCGCGATGCGTTGTTCCAGTTTAGGATAAAGGTGCTGAAACTGCAGATAACGTTCTTCTGCCGATCTGGAAATGATGGAATTAATGCGCCGCTGATATAAACTGAAACCATTTTGGGCCAGTATACGAAAGAAGCGCTCCATTTTTGGCACATCAATATACAGTTGCTCCAAAGACTGGTAACTGAAATAAAACAGTTCAGTAGTTTCCAGGGCGGCGATGTTATAATAAGCTGGTACCTGACCAGAAAAACTGGTCATATCTGCCGCCCACCAGTTTTCTGGGCAAAACAAAACGTTATGCTCCGAACCCTCTCTGTCCCGGTTATAAACCCTCAGGCAACCTTTGTCGACGAAGTAAATATTACGGCATGTTGCACCAGTTTCTAAAAGTATTTCATTCTTTTTTAACCTTTGATGCTGCAGCACAGACTTTATGCAGGCCTGTTCTGCAGCATCAAGATTAACGTGAAGAGCAAAGTTTGCAAGTATGTTTTCAAAAACAGGCATCCTACAAGGTAGGCACAAATCCTATAATCTTTGTCATCTTGTTTTCAGCATTATATTCCACATAATCTCTGCCTTCAAATTCACCATGGCCCGGGATATTGATACTCCAGGCGTAATAACAATGACCATCGAAATACTCCGGCTCAGTCAATAGGGCAAAGGTACGGCCGGGTACTTTTTCATGCGAAGACATCACCAAATCAACAAATGCATCAATTCCTGTTAACACAGGAGTATTCTTGTCCTGGTAAGTGATTTCATCCGCCAAGCTTTCTGCAAAAGCAACTTTAACTTCTGCTGCTGTCTTTTCGTTCCACGCGTTTGTATAGCGCTCTGCTGTTTCTTTCATATTTTTCATATCACAAAACTAGGTATCCCTGCTCAGCTGAAAATTAAAGTAGTTTAATAAATGAAAAAGTTAAGCTTGAAAGTAGGTGCGCATTATAGAGATCCCTCAATTCGTCATATCCCAAAACTTGTTACGATATTTGTTTTTTCTATTATCAGGCAGTTTGAGTAAGCTGCGATTTATTATATAAATGAGCAATGTCCAATTTTGAAGCGTTTTTCGATTACATTCAGGAAATATCTGGCAAAATGCTTTCAGAAGAGGATAAGCTATTGTTGACGGAACATTTCAAACCCAAAAAACTGAGAAAAAGGCAGTACTTTTTACAGGAAGAAAACGTATGCAGATATATTGGGTTTGTTGTGAAAGGTTCCGCCAGGACCTTTACGGTAGACGAAAAGGGGCATGAGAATGTATTGAAATTGTCTCTGGAAAATTGGTGGCTGGCTGATTTTGAAAGCTTTTACCTGTTGACGCCAAGTCGTTTTAATATTGAGGCACTGGAGGATATGGAGGTGCTTCAAACAACCAATGCTCAAATCGAGGAGTTTCTCAAGCACATTCCCGCTTTTTCAGCGATGGCGAACATAATCAATCAAAATTACACCATTGCAAACCAGAAAAGAATGCAGGCCGCTTTTAGCTATACAGCTGAAGAACGTTACGAGGACCTGATTAGCAATTACCCGCATTTTCTACAACGGTTTCCGCAAAACATGATCGCTTCTTATCTGGGGTTATCCCCGGAAACTTTGAGCAGGATAAGGAAAAATTCTTTTAAATAGATCTTCAACCCGATCGATATTGCTGTTTGAATACAAAAAAATTGCTCAGCCATGTGCAATATGCCGTTATGATCATGCTGAATTTTTGCTTCTGGATATCTTATTTTTTATTATACAATTAGTTATCTGATTAACTTGATTTAGGTCAACTCATTGTCTTGACCTAAATCAAAGGTACTTAATGATTCATGTCAACACCCAGTCCATTATGGGGTTGCATCTTTGGATATACTTCAGAACGGAATACAGCTGAAGAATATGAATAGATTAACATATAGAAATCATGAGTAAATTAGAAAACAAAGTAGCGGTGGTTACCGGTGCAGCAAAAGGAATAGGTGCATCTATCGCAAAACACTTCGCGGCAGCAGGCGCAAAAGTAGTGGTGAATTATGCATCAAGTAGAGAAAGCGCAGATAGGGTGGTTAAGGAGATCACCGATAATGGAGGTCTGGCTATTGCCGTACAAGCCGATGTATCGAACGAGGCTGATGTGATCAGATTGTTTGAAGAAACCAACACTGCTTTCGGCCCCCTGGATATTTTGGTAAACAACGCAGTCCATCAGGGATACTTACCTGTTGAAGAGATCTCCGTAGCAGCGTTTCATCAGCACTTTAACGTTAATGTTTTGGGGTCTATATTGACTATACAGGCATCTTTAAAAGCATTTGGCGATAAGGGTGGCAATATCATCAATATCAGTTCGGGTGCAAGCAAATACCCACTTCCGGGTGCCTCCTTATACTCAGCCTCTAAAGCAGCATTAGATGCCATAACGATTGCTTTATCGAAAGAACTGGGTGCAAAAAATGTTCGGATCAATTCTGTTTTGCCGGGTGCGACGGATACAGAAGGGGCAGCTAACGCAGGTGTAACTCCTGGCAGTGAATATGAAAAAATGTTTGTTTCAAAAACACCGCTTGGCCGGAGAGGTCAGCCTGAAGATATTGCGAAAGCCGTTGTCTTTCTGGCTTCGGATGATGCAGCCTGGATCACGGGGGAGCAAATTGGCGTCTCAGGTGGTATGTATGGTTTTTAAATCTGTCCTGTAGGCAAGCTCCATGAAGAAAGCTACAGAAAGAAAATGCCCCAAAAAGTTTGACACTATCTGGGGCATTTTTTATTTCTATACTATTTTTAAATACTTATGCCATAAAATGCTTAACTGAATTTTTTAAGAGCATCTTCTGTGACAGGTCGGTACCTCGAACCTTTCTGTAGTATATGTCTTTTGGAATTACATTTCAGTGATTATAGCTGCATAGCCACCATTCCTACTTAATTTGATGGGAATAGCTGATGTGGAATTTACTGTTTGTGTACTTTTCCGGTAGTCCATTCCCTGACGGTCGGCATTGATCCCGTCTGCAAATGAGGTCATTTCGTAAGACTTGTTTTTCGATAAAAACCCCAGATCCAGCGTAATTGCTCTTTCTTTTCCGTTTGTAATCCCACCAATAAACCATTTCTTTCCTTTTCGTTTGGCCACGACCGCTACCTCACCCGCCTCTGCATGTAAGGCTTTTGTTTCATCCCAGGTGACCGGTACCTGAGTAATAAAGTCTGTACATTCCTGGTTCTTATAATATAGCGTTGGATTATCACACAACATTTGCACACCACTTTCAAAGAGCACAAAAAGTGCCAGCTGATACGCGCGTGTACCCACACTTGCAGCATTTGGCCGCTGGCCTCCATAAACATCCGGTTGCATATTGATCATCGCTCCGGGAGTAAAGTCCATCGGGCCAGCTATATTTCTGATAAAAGGTAAAAAAATTGTATTGTCCGGCTGGCATCCCTCCATTTGTTCCATCCCTCTAACGCCTTCATATGATATCAGGTTAGGATATTTATGCTCCAGTCCTTTTGGCGAAAAAGAACCATGAAAATCAACTAAGATATTATATTTAGCAGCTTCCCTCGCTACACGCTCATAATAGTTGACCATCCACTGATCATTCCGGTCCATAAAATCGATTTTAACTCCTTTAATACCCCAGGCAGCAAATTTTTTGAACAAATCCATGTTCTTTTCCACGGCTAGCCAGGTTAGCCATAATACAATTCCTACCTTTTTTTCCTGCCCATACCGGATCAGTTCGTGAAGGTCTACCTTTTTGTTCGGGAGATAAGGGTTGTCTACACTTTCTGCCCATCCCTCATCCATGATGATATAAGGGACACCGCTCTTAGCCGCAAAATCAATATAGTACTTATAGGTTTCCAAGTTAAATCCGGCAACGAAGTTAACGTCTTTACCATATGGCGAGGCAGCATTCCACCATTCCCAACTGACCTGTCCTGGTTTAATCCAATCAGTGTTTTGTATTTCGGACCTGGGGGCGAGCTTTACAGGAAGTGTGCTTTCCAGTAATTCACCGTCATTTTTAGAGATGATGAAATACCTCCAGGGATATGTTCTTTTGGCACTCGTTTCAGCAATATAATCAGCCTCTCTGGTGATCCGCATAAATCTGTCACCTTCTTTTTTATCTTCAAGCGCCACCTTTGAAAAAGCTGATTTGATCCTGTTACTGTTGTTACTTTTTAAAAACAAGCAAGGATAATCTGTGAGATCTGTTTCCGCAAAGAGTATTTTAAAGCCTTTTTTAGTATCTATCAGGGCGGGCAAAGTAACCATCTGATCTGACGCTTTAAATTTCTTGGAGTCTGGATGGATATAATTGGTTTCATAGTTGGAAGTAAAATCTTTTGCCGGCTGCACATGCAGCTGGTAATCATCCGGCAGATTAAGGCTTACATCCTCATCAACAATCTTTAC
Organism: Pedobacter sp. MR2016-24; assembly: GCF_026239655.1. Lineage (GTDB taxonomy): Bacteria > Bacteroidota > Bacteroidia > Sphingobacteriales > Sphingobacteriaceae > Pedobacter. The sequence continues at coordinate 696,313 of NZ_JAPIVO010000004.1, forward strand.
TTTTCCATTTTTGTCGCCTTTAAAACTAGTTATGATACGGTAGGCAACCCCATCGTTATATGCCCGGAACTCAACAGCATATCCGTTATTGAGATTGAGCAATAAGGTATTGCACAGCTCGTTTATTGTTGAAAATTTCAAGGGAACAACCGGGCTTAATTGCCGGGAGATCCTGGAAGATCTGCTATGCTGGATCTTTAGGCTTTTTGCTGAAGTTAAATTAGCAACAGTTATACCCAAATTGCATTGTTCAAGCAGGGGAACATTATCCCGGTATATGCTATAATAAATATGATCTGATACATTGATTTTTACCTTAACTGCACCGTTGGGAGAAACTAACTCTGCTCCATTAGTGGTCAAATTTGTAAATACTGAAATAAATAAAACAAATAAAAGTTTTCTCATTGTGTTATTGGTCTATCTGATTGAACTAATTACTATCGGTACGCAATGGACTTGATATGTTCTGACAAATTTATATAGAATCAATTATAAGCTTTGTTGTGTGAAAAAACAAGCTTAATAATTTTAAAAATCATGAGATACGCTACCTTTCATATAGTCTCTGCCTGCACATTTACCAAGGCCTGGTTAAAGTAGTTTAATAAATGAAAAAAGTAAACTTGTAACTGCCAAATTAAGTGTTACTTTTGTACTGTAATAAAAACATGTACAGTATGAATAATATACAGTTCGCCACAGCATTACACATTTTAACTATGCTAGCAATTACTAAGGATAATTTATCCTCCTCGTACATCGCCGGAAGTATTAATATTAACCCTGCGATGGTTCGCAAATCCTTAAGTATACTCAGTGTATATGGACTTATTGATACTAAAGAAGGAAAAGGTGGCGGTGCATCACTGGCTAAACCTGCTGATAAGATTTTGCTGTCAGACATTTATGGGGCAGTAAATGATGCAAATGTGCTTGGCAAGCTAAACAGTCCAAACCCTGAATGTAACACAGGTAAACAAATTAACAGGCACTTGCTTGAATTATTCGATCAGGCAGATCATGCGCTGATCACTAAGCTGGGAACAATCACACTGGCTGATTTCTGCCAAAAGTTCAAATAATTTTTTTTGACCATTACTGTAACAGAATTTATTACAGATTAGGTCTTGACGATAGGCGCTAATGGTCTTTACAGGCTGTACAATGAAAGACAATGTTATGCTGCTGTTGAAGAAGCACAATTGTCGGCTATAAATCAGGAGCTTATCGCGATAAAATGAATAAAGCAAAAAATATGAAAAATTCCTTATTAAGAATGCGCCGGCTAGGCTGGGCAGGTGTAGAAATTGAGTGCGAAGGTGAGCTATTATTAATTGATTACATTCAGGATACCTCGCTTTACCAACCACTGGAGAACCCTGATGAACCTTTCCCGTCATCCTCCCGTCCCGGCTGTGCGTCAGTAGCGCTTTTAACTCATCTTCACGCTGACCATGCTGATCCGGCAGCTCTAATGATTGCATTGCGCAAAGGCGCTCCTGTTTACCGCCCTGAACCAACAACCGGAACTGCTGCCGATCTTGCTTTGACCAGTTATGCTGAGAAAAGGTTCATCGAGTACAGCGCTATTGCTACAGAAATTATTGGGGAGTGGGAGGAGCGTAGCGTTGGCCCTTTCCGGATATTTACGGCGCCAGCGATGGATGGATTTGGTGACCCTCAGCTCAGCTGGATTATTGAATGTGGCGGGCAACGTATATTTCATGCCGGGGATACGATGTTTCATGGCCTTTGGTGGAGGATAGCCCACAAATTCGGACCTTTCGATATAGCCTTTCTGCCAATCAATGCGCCTGTCGTTGATTTTCCACCTCTTCAGCCAGCTACAAAAATGGAAGCTGTAATGAATCCTGAAGAGGCTGCAACGGCAGCACATATTTTGCAAGTCCGGATGGTGGTGCCAATACATTACGGCTCGCTCCATAAACCTCCTGCGTATATAGAGACCCCGGATGCTGTCAAACGCCTTGGTGAGCAGGCCAGCATTTTTGGAGTCCAGTCGATAGCCTATCCTGCGGGCGAGTGGTTTACCATAAATTGATGGTCCGGTAGTTGATTTTCATCATAAATAATCTGTCAGATATCTCGCTCTTTCGGCAACAACGGCTTTCATCCAGTCTTTCATCACGCTTCTTCCGGCTGATTGTGCTGCGGTTTTATCGCTACCATTCCTATCAAAACTGCTTTGCAGTGCCGTGTTGAATTTGTTTACGTATTCATCCTCTAACTCCTGGTTGATGTGTATTGACACATCAACCTTTCTCAGTAAGTTGAGAAAGAAAAAAGTAGCCCACCTGTCAGTAGCGGTAGGCCTGCTGTAAAACTTTGGGAATGAAACCTCCTCAATAAAAGCTTGTATAAAGGTTTCAGGATTGATCTGATAAATTGTGCATAACGTGGTGAAATCTTCAGGCAGGTTGATATTGATGGAGGTTTTCATCTTATTCAGGTTCTAGTGGTTCATGTTTAAATAATGTGAGAGATAAAACTCTCTCAGGATATTGGTTCTTTGTTCTACATTTCGCACAGTGCGTAACTCCAGTAACTTCTCGTTCATCTCTGCGAAGAAATCTATTTCTGTATCGTTAAGGTTTACTCTGGTATGCGGATCCCGTCCAAAGCCACTCCCTATTTTCAGAAAAAGGGAGATGGGAAGATCAGCCGCACCCTGCAAATCCCTGCGGGCATGTGCATCTGCCAGCGAGATACTGTTCATAAAGTATTCCAGGCATTCTTTAGGGTAGATATTTTGGATTTCGCACATCAGGCAAAAATCTTCGCTTAAATGAATTGTAGCCTCTTCATCCAGGTAAATTGTGAGTGAAGGTGTATGAACCCGCTTCATCGCTTTAAAAACCGCTTTTATGATAGATCTGCTCTTTTTTCTTTTGACTGCTGCTGTGCTCTTCTGATCTTTAGTCAATTTGATGACGTCTGAAAGGGAACGAACAAACAGCTCATTACATCCGGTTAAACCCGTGCCAGGGGCAGGAGTAAGGCCTTTGGATTGAACATAGGTTTCATGTATTCCTGAAGCTTCGCTATAACCTTCCACATACCCGGTGCTGAGGGTATCGTATAGTGTAACGTGATTGATAAAGATCTGAAGTGCTTCTGCTACTTCAATTTTGCTGATAAAACAAGCCACCTTAAATTCCAATGGAATTTCGATTAGCTGATGGTTGACGGTTTGTTGAACATTGGTTTCCATATATTGATCTCATTTTAGCAATTAAATGAGTCTATGCAGGAAGATAGAACGCAAATTAGGCGTGATACCCACTGACCGTCATAGAGGCCCTGAGAAGCCGTGACCACGGAAAGCAGGCTCACGCCTATGACGTGAGCACTACACTTTTCTCTCGTGGTCGTTGAAATTTCTCAGGTTTCTATTGACGAGACTCGAAGTGCGAATGCTTCAATATTTTATGAAGTAAACGCTAAAATAGTTTTTAATCTTTCATTATTCAAAATTAAGTAATAATAAATAATAAAGCAAATTAAAATATACTTAAAATTAAATAAAAGTCTTTTTATGGTTATTTTAGCTTTTCTGACGGGATTTAATAGAAGAATAGCTTATTAGCATTATAGAAAGCTGGTATATCCAGCAATACAAATTATTGCTGGCCGTCCTTACTTTTAAAGTCCGTTATAGCTTTTCCATCATAGCGATACACGCCGTTCAGAGATCCAAACCAAATACTTCCATCGTTAGCTTCCAGGATACCACAAAGCATTTTGTTTATTGATATGATTTCGGTTACAACGGGTTTTTCAGTGTATAGGGATTTGTGGTCATAGCGGGAAAGTATCCAGGCTCCTACACCATTAGGATTCGCTGCACCGGTAGTCCAAATGTTTCCTTTTTTATCTTCCATTATAGCGGAAGCAGCCCTCCCCGTTACCTTCGTGAAGGTAATCCCGTCATAGCGCCAGAGACCAGATGAAACAATCAACGTATCACCTTTTTTATCGTCTATTATTGATGCGCCGAACCAAATATTGCCTTTTCTATCTTCTATTATAGACCAAACGTTGTAAAAAGCCTTACCCTCTTTGTTTTTGAAAACGGTGAACGTTTTTCCATCATAAAAACAAGCATCACCACCTGTGCCAAACCATAATTTTCCGGTTTTGTCTTCAAGGATAGTATGAATACTATTATTGGAAAGCCCTTCTTTCGTTGTAAAATTTCGAAAATATTTTCCATCGTAACGGCTTGCTCCGCCTCCGGTACCGAACCAGATCATACCGGCTCTATCTTCATAAATAGATAAAACCGCATTATTGACAAGTCCTTCCCTGATTGTAAGATGTTGAAATGATTTACCATTGTACTGATAAACACCGGAATCAGTAGATGCGAACCAGAGGTTTCCCCGTCGATCTTCCAGCACATTCCAGTATCTGCGCGAACCTATTTTACTTGTAAGATTAGTGAATGATTTTCCGTCGTATCGCAAAACGCCCGCAAATAATGCAGCAATCAGGATAGTGCCATTTTTGCTTTGTTTTACGTTACGAACCATTCTTTTAGGCCCGTAGGTAGTAACTGTGTCCTTGATCTTATAATTGATATGATCTTTATGTGGTTCAGTTTGATTTTGCATACATGAGGTGCAAAATACAAATAACAGGAACAGCACATAGACGTGTGTATATTTCATAATTTATTGAATAAGGTAATAGGTGCAAGAGTTAATTAGAATTGGTTCAGCGAAATTACTTTGATACCTTTAAAGGGCGGAAATTGGATTGTAAATTAAAATGTAAACTTTGTAAATAATTGATGTACACTATGCTTAATGGCAAGAATATCCTCTCCGGTAAAAGCAGATACCTTTTTGGATCAATACTGCTTTTGTTTATTGCTGCAATTTTTGCAGCTTTCAATTTGACTGATAGTGACGACTTTGATAAGGCCAGGAGGGAAGTTTTACTCCGCAGGATCGGTCATGAACTGCTTTTGCAGTCGGGTGACAGTACATCAAGGGTTCTTCCTTTAAAAAAGATCGCGGAAAACGAATATCAGATCAGATTTGAGCATTCCCTTACTTTTCAAACAGATTCTTTGGTAAATATTAGCCGGCGCTTGCTGGCCAAAGATCCGCTAACAGGTGATTATGTCGTTAATGTGCTGAAAAGTGGCAGCTCTGGTGTATCCTACGGCTATGCTATATCCAAGAATAAAAAAGATGATATCATAACTTGTATAGGAAGAAGGCAACCCAGAGCCCGTTATATGGTTAATATTAAATCTGAACCGACAAGCATAAATTTAGTAAAGCATGAATTGCTGTTGGGCGGTTTGCCCTTATTGGCATTTGTTGGTTTTATGTTTTTAAGATCGGCTAGGCCACGTCTGGTTTTCAGTGATGGGGAGCATGCTGATACTATCACTGTGGGCTCGATGCTGTTCGATGTGAAAAATCGTAAACTCCTCTTCAATGGAAATACAATAGACCTGACCAGAACTGAGAGCCGTGTGCTGCATATTTTTGCATCATCTCCTAACCAGATGATAGAGCGAGCCCGGCTACAAAAAGAGATATGGGAAGACGAAGGGATTATTGTGGGGCGCAGTCTGGATATGTTTATATCAAAACCTAGAAAAAAATTGAAAGCTGATCCTGATAGCCAAATCATTGTTGTACGTGGCATAGGCTATAAACTATGCACCTTAACGCAGAGCTGAGGCAGACGGTAGGTTGATTTACCTAGTTGGCTTTTAAACTTTTAATTTTCCGGGCATATTTATCTGGTGATGATTTTGATTGTGCTTTTTCAAAATACTTTATTGAATTGCGTGTATCACCTTTTTTCAGGTAAACTTCAGCCATCAGGCTATAACTTTCATCATCATTGGGGTAAACATCAAGAATCTGTTTCGTTAAAATTTCTGCTTCACTAACATTGCCCTTAGATAGACAATAAGCTGCAAACTGGAAAAATGAATTACGGGGTAAGGCTATATCACTACCGTAACTTTGCTGGATTTTTAACTGTTTATCACTCAGAACCTGGAGTGGATTACTTCTATTGTACACTAACACATCCATAGCTAAGCTATCAGAGAAATGCCAGTCCTTGTATATAAAAGTTAAGCCTGCCGGTATGCTAACCAAAGGAGTAGTCATATGATTGTAGCCTTTCCAAAAATCAAAATGCCAATTGATGTATTTTGATTTGTTCAATCTATAGAGACTATCCAACTTTAAGGCACCTGATTTAAATCCGTTATCCTGAAATCCTTCATCACCAGTTGAAAAATAATATTTTTGCATCCTTAAACTGCTATCCGTTCTTTTAAAAAGGTAATCCCCTGCTTTGTTAAGGGTATTCGAAACGACAGTATTATCCTTATTTGGATAATTTAAAGCTCCGCTGATACTAATAACCGATTTAAATACTTCGGGGTAAGTTAACATTGCGTTCGTCACAAATTGTCCCCCTAAAGAATGTCCTATTAAGGTGAGGTAACCATTTGTTCTATAATTTTTGTTTAAAAAACCGATGAGATCGTTTTTAATAAAATCTAAGAAACGAAGAGCAGTTTGATCATATTTTTCAAAATTAAGCTCCTGGCTTCTGTTATTTTGCAACACACCCACTAATATGGCTTCAGGAATATCACTTGTCCATATCAATCTGTCAACAGTTGATGAAGTAACGTTATACAGGCTTTGATCCTGTGCGTCGAATAAAATAATAACGGGATAACGTTTATTTACAACTCCATATTCTTTTGGAAGTTGAATAAAGATAGTTCTATCTGCGTTCTCTGTTTGGGAATGTATGGAAAGTACAGCTTTATCACTCAATTTAACTGGTTGCGCGAACGAAGCTCCCCAACCAACAGTCAATGATAAAACCCAAATGATCTTCCACATCTTCATTTCTTTAGTCATCCATTTGATATTTTGTTTCAATATCAGGCTAATGCGGTTCTAAATTTTATAAATGTGACGAAGTAGGGCAAAAAAGTGATGAATGTTGTAGATAAGCTATTAACGAAAGACATCACTGTTCGTAATTAGGGTGTTCATGTTTTTCAACGTTTTATTTCATCCTGACGTAGCTATCCTGATAGCCATCATAAAAATTATCAGCCAGTTCTAAGGTATCATTTCTTAATGTTATTATTCTGGAGCTACTCGCTACTCCATTGAAAACTATCGAATTGTCTTCTGTGCCGATATAAATGCTCCTGGATCTGCCCAACTGAAAAGTTCCTTCCTCATCGATATGATTATTCGCTTTCTTGATATAGCGAAGTCCATCTTTGAATTGAAAAGTTCTGGTGACAGAAGAATCAGCCTTAGCATATTTACCTGTCAAACCTCCACCTGTTCCGGTATATCTCCATTCACCAATAAGCTTTTGCTCAAAAGGTAGTTCGGCAGGTGATTTTTTGCAGGATGCAAGAGAGAGCAGAGTGATAGCTGTTAATGAATGTAGAATGAATTTCATAATGAGGAGCTTTAGCTTTATACATCAAACGTTGCAAGAAAGCGGAACGCTACAATTAATGATATATACTTCAGACCTTGCTTACATCGTTTTATATAACGTATCACAAGATTGTTATATTCCAATCTCTGAAATTGATATGGTTCACCCGCTGCATCTCGATAATAATGAAGTTCTGTCCATTATCTCAAACACAATGCAGGTCGATCAAAATGCTACGGTCCGAAGGGTATTCAGGCTGTACATCCTTTATAAAACTGAGTTTGAGGATTTTCTTTTTACCCTTTAATAACTCGTTGAGAAAAATGATTAGTACTTCATTGGATCTTTCATTCCCAAAAATCTTCTTGAAACCAAAATCGCTGATCGGACTATGAATTGAAATTCTTCTGTTACCATGCTACGTGTTTCCATATACTTAATCTGTTGCTAAAATAGGATTAATAATATTTAAAATAAAATATATATTTAATAATTAGATATTAAAAATCTATATTGAGTTTTATTTGTCGTTCTAAGTTAATTTTGATTTGTGTTTTTACCTATACAAGGATAAGACAGATACGGGGC
>NZ_JAPIVO010000005.1 GCF_026239655.1 Pedobacter sp. MR2016-24
TTTTAGGAGGGGTTACATTTGAGGATGAATTAAACGATTTCGGTAAGTTAATTTCTTTCCATCTGAAGCTTCACTCGTAATGACTTCAAAAGTTACGATTTGCGTCACCTCGATAAAGTCGGGATTATTTTTGTTTCTTTCAATCTTGATATCAAAATGATAATCCTTGTAGTAACGCTCTAGATTGTTTGGGAGGTAGACTTTCTTTATGTCCTTCTGAATCGCTTCACTTATATCCTTAAATTTGTCCCCAAACATCACATTATTGACCATAGACCAATAATTTTCTAAATCATTCCTATTTTTTAAATAGTCTACATCATATATTATTTTGGCAAGCTCATCTTTTATAATACCTAAATATTGGATAGTCTTTAATAATGATGCAAAAATGCCTGATGTCAGTAAAATTGTTCCGACAGTAGTAAACAGACTTTTCCAGTCAGTCCTAATCCCGAAAACATCAACTTTTCCCAAAATCAAAAACACAATACTAATAATAAAGATCAGCCAGAAATAGGCTTTTTTAAAGGCATTCGCCTCGAAAACCTTTGTTACGATGCTTGAATAGTGTTGAAACATTGTTGAGCGTTTACAATCAAATATAACTTAAATAGAATAAAAACAAGTGAGACATAATATTAAATTTCTCTATTATACATACACTAATGAATGCTACTTAATAATCTATTTTTTCCCAATCGTTTATACGAACCGTCTAACAGCTCTACGAGCACATTCATTTCGTCTGTACTGCAATGACGAAACTTGCCTGCAATATAAATGCACATTAAATACTTGAAAAAGGTTAAAATTTCGCCTTGAGGCTAAGTGCATGGTAAGACTGAGATAGAAAATTCTGAGTAGGATCTTCACCCTTAATATAATCGAAACCCAATTGTGCCTTTTTATCCCCCTCTTTATAAAGGTTGAAGTTTATTGAAGCAGTGAAATATTCATGCTTCCTTGTGGAAATCTCCTGAACACTTTTGGCAAAGTCCCTTCTATATTGATAATCGACTGCAAATTCAAAATGTCCTCTCATCAAAGTGGATTTGGGCAAAAGGCCAAGAATGGAATTGATTCTAAAATACCAGCGATAAATATGACCCTTGGCTTCAGGCTTATCTGCACTAATCCTATTCTCGCTCTCAAGGCCCAAATATGGTGAATAGTTAAGGTTAAATAAATTCCATAAAAAATCAATATCTTGATTAGGGGATTTTTTTTTCCATTTATCAACCAACTTACCTCCCGGTTTTAAAGTAAATGCCAGACTTGTCCTTAAAGATTTATTATCCTTTTCCTGATCCTCATTGTACTTTCCTGAAGCAAGTAGAATTGGTATCACTTTACGTAAAGACTCTGTTCCCATATCCCATCTAAAGGCTACACCCAATTCTCTGCTATCTTGCTTCTTGGTAACAAGTGTATTTTTATGATATTCAACATAAGGTGTTATCGTAACCTCCTTGTCACGAATATCATAACCAATCCCGATATTGGCCGCCCATGAAGAATTTGCAGAGTCCTTTGCCTTTGTATAAATTATCGAGGCAGCCTCCGCTGTTTCGGATATAGACTGAAGCGATTTTCTGATACTAATTTTAGATTTGTCCTGTGTCAGAGCCAAAAAGGGTATAGATAAGATACAAAAAACAATTATTATTTTTGTCTTCATAGCTTGACTTTAATAAGTTCAATACATGATGAAAAAGTCTCCAAAGCCTCACATTCCGTGTTTGTGAAACTTGAATTACTTTCAGGTTTTAGAGTTAATAAAATTTGCTGAAAATAGCCCCGCAAACTACGTTTACTTTCCTTTCCCAATCTGAAATCAAATTTCAGGCTTTGAGTTGTAGGATCGTCGGCTAATGCAATTACCTCGGCAAGACTTAAAATACTTACTTTATCTATTGCAACGCAAACTTTTTCTTTTATAAAAGCGTCGTAGTTATTTGTCTCTACCGATTTAGTAAAGGCCGCTAACAAAGTAGCTCCTGCATGTTTATTGATGATGGTTGATAACTCACCATACTCAGTGTCCCCTAATTCGAGTATAATCTTTTTCATAAGATCAATTTAAACTCCAATAAACTGATTAGCAATACCTAAAAGTAGGTATTTAAACAAAATAGTAGCTTCTGACTGATGTTCTTATACCTTAACGATCATTTGGCCAATCTATCATAGCTAAATTATATTGTTAGGGCTGAAAATTTAATGGCAATTTTTATAAGTACCAATCATCCAACTCAAACAGTCGCTTTTAAACTACATAATAGCCAAATACCTAATATTGGGTATTGACAAGCAAAAATATATTAGATAAATTTATTAGAACAATACAAAAATAAATCCCCCGATTTCATTAGCCATTCCATCTTGGGACATCCTGCTCAGATTTACAAAACCATTTTAAGTCCCATATATATTCCAGCGTAAACCTTTGGTATTAAATTAACAATCTAAAATTTAAGGAGATATGTTTTTATCAGAAGAACAGTTAAAAGAATCAGAACTCAGGTTCGCTGACATCCAAAAATCCCAGTCTTTAAGTACAGAAAACGGACTGCCGAATGATATCCTGGCTATGGAAGGCCTGATGATTAATCCTGATCCCATACCCCAGGCTAATCCCGATACAGATCTTCAGGCGGCCAACCGTAAGATGACGCTGGAATACAAGGCTCCTGAACCAACTGATTTTGCTTATGAACGGGCTATTGGAAAAAATGACTCTGTATATAGCAATTTTGTGGAACTGCTAATGGATGCGAAGGAAAAGGTTGGAAGAATCCTGGTTAGAAAAGGCAGCAACCTGGCTGGATATGCCACTGGTTTTATGGTATCTCCCAGACTGATGCTCACCAACTGGCATGTATTCCAAAACGCAACGGATGCACAGAATTCTGAGGTGCAGTTTGGTTATGAATTTGATATTACCGGCAAGGAAAAAACAGCAACTATCTTTTCTTTCCGACCTGAAGACTTCTTTTATTCAAACAGGGATCTTGATTATTGCCTTGTTGCTGTAAGTACTGTATCACGGGATTCCGGCACAAATCTGTCTAAAATCAGTTATCTGTATCTCGATCCGGAAAAAGGGAAACTTGGGGAAGAAAAGAAGGAATCACTGAATATTATTCACCATCCGGACGGAGACTTCAAACAGCTTTCTATCCGCGAAAACCTGTTTACAAAGAGAACGGCTACCACGATCCTTTATGAGGCAGATACTGCCCAGGGCAGCAGTGGCGGACCTGTATTTAACGACCAGTGGCAAGTAGTTGCACTACATCATTCGGGGGTAGCGGATAAAAATGACAAGGGTGAATACATTGATAAATACGGTAATCCTGTACCTTATATTGGAGGCAAGATCCAGGAAAGTAAAATCAACTGGATCTCGAATGAAGGCATTAGAATTAGTGTAATTCTGGAAGATATTTTCAATGTTTATCCAACGCATGAGCTTGTTGCGCAGCTTAAAACCAAGAATGAAACCGTTCGCGAATCCACTCCTGTGATAAAGTCTCCAGAGATTGAAGATAGTGTGCCTGTTACTACTGCTAATACAAACCTCTTAAAGGCAGATAGTAATGATATCCAGATCAGCATTCCGTCCAACCTGCTGGATGCGGGAACCAACATCAGCCTAAACCTGTCAAGAAATGGAGTTAAATTAAATGGCTTATCACAGGTTGCACCAGAACAGGTGGATGAACTCTCCTTATTGGAGATCAAAAAACTGGAGCAGATTATGGATTATTCTGGATGTAGAGGTTATATCTCTAAATTCCTGGGTACAGAAATTCCATTACCAGAACCCAATTCAATACTTAAAAAATTCATTGCTATTCCAAATGGCAGTGAATCATCAGAGCTAAAATATCATCATTATAGTGTCCGCCACCATTCTGTGCGTAAGATGCCGGCAATCAGCGCAATAAATGTAGATGGAAGTTTGAAGCTTAGACTGGACAACTACAAAAGAAAAGATAACTGGATCCGCGACAACAGGCTGGACTTTGCTATTCAGCTGGATGATACCTATTACCGTAACAGCGGTTTTGATAAAGGCCACATGAGCCGTAGAGAAGATGCCGACTGGGGAAAGGATGCAGATGAGGCAAAACGCAATGCTGATCTGACGTGTATGCACACCAATGCTTGTCCGCAGATTGGAACGCTTAACCAGAGTTCCAGGAAAGGACTTTGGGGAAGGCTTGAACTCGAAGTGCTGGAAAGCGGCGCTATTAATGAAGGTCCTTTAACGAATAAGATCAGTGTATTCAATGGTCCGGTTTTTCGGTATGACGACCCCGTATTCCGGGGTGTGCAGGTTCCCATGGATTTTTACAAAATCATCCTCTGGCCCACCAATACGGGTGAAATCAGGGCCACTGCCTTCTTGCTCTCCCAGTCCAGACTGGTGAAAGACATCAGGTTCGAACAACTTGACATCCACAACAACCAGGAATTCAAACTTTATCAGTATCCGATAGCAAAACTGGCCGAAGAAACGGGGCTCGACTTTACACAGCTCATTCAAATGGATACTTATGTAGAACAGACCAGCAATAAGGATTTGGCGAGCGAACAGGAAATTGCAGCAGTTTTTAATTATCAATAAAAAATCAATCAGCATGTTAGATCATTCTACACTCATCCTCACCATCATTATTGCCGGTTTGCTTGGCGGAATCATCAATTACTTTATGGTACACGTAAAGGAAGAAGAATTCAGTAACCAGTATATTTTTTTGAAGTCGGTTTTTCTTGGATTAGGGGCTTCAGCATTGATCCCGCTTTTCCTTAGTCTTATTGGCAGCAAACTGCTGGAGCCGGTAAAAACACCTCCCTACCCTAACCTCAACTATTTCGTGATCGGCGGATTCTGCCTTGCCGGAGCCATCTATTCAAAACGCTTTATTGAGGATGTTTACGGACGGATTACCAAAGCGGAAGAAGTGGCCAAAGATGCAAAAAAGACAGCTGATGAAGCCAAAAAGACAACGAAAGAAATCGAACAGTCAGTAACAGAAACGGATGATGCTGAGGAAACAATTGGTCACGAAGCATTGCAGCTTGATACACCTGATCCAAAGACGACGACTTACCAATCGATCCTTCGGGCCCTGCTCAATTCCCGTTATATATACAGAACTTCTACGGGGATCTCCAAAGATACGGGCATCCAAAAGAGCGAATTAAAGGACTATCTGGATGAGATGCTGGCTTCGGGACTGATTGCTTCCAGGATAAATAAAAATGGAAACAGGGTATTTAAAGCGGTGAACTAGATTTAGTGAATTCTTATAACATCAATTCATGACTAAAATCAAAAGACAGGCTGTGATCGTTATCCATGGGATGGGCGAACAACGGCCGACAGATACCCTACGTAGTTTTGTGGACGGGGTGAAATGGCAAATGGAGCAGAACGATCCCAGCGAGGTAAATGTTAAAGTCCGTAGCAAGCCGGACAGCATTGGCGATATCTATGAGACGGTGCGCCTAAGTATGGAGAGCAATTATAAAGCCGCCCGCCCTATTACAGATTTTTATGAGTTTTACTGGGCGCACAATATGCGCGGTACCACTTTTGGAAATATGTCTGCCTGGTTAAAACAGGTCGTATTTGTAAAAGTAAGTAGAGTCCCCCGGCATCTCCAAAAGATCTGGTGGACCATTTGGGGCATCTTTGTACTGGGAATTGCACTTTCCTTACTGGTTGCACAGTCCTTCGATCTGTCGGCTATCCAAAAAGCGCTAATTGCTTTCTTTGGTGGTAGCATCGTATCCTTTGTTATTGGGTTTGTAACTGCTTTCTTAAAGAATTCATTTTTGAACTCACTTGGGGATGTGGCCCGTTACATGACGCCGGAACCTAATAACATCAAAGACCGCAGCGAAATCCGTCAGCAGGGCATAAATTTTCTGAAAAAACTGCATGCTGTAAATAACCGCACCCGACCGGAACGGATCATCGTCGTTGCGCACAGTCTGGGTTCGGTAGTGGCATATGATCTTTTGAGACTACTATGGACTGAATACAACACTCAATATAATACTTTACCAACTAATGGACAGCCTATGCTGGATAAAGTCAATAACTTCTCAGTCAACCCAAACACTATTGCGGGCAATTTTAGTACTTTCACTGATGCCCAGCACTCCTATTGGAAGGAAGCCCGGGCATTGGAAAATCCATGGTTGATTACAGACTTCATCACCCTGGGGGCAGCAGTCAATTCACTGGACTACTTTATGGTCAACAAAGTGCCAATTAAAAAGCTCATCGAGCAGCGCGAGATTCCGGTATGCCCGCCTGAAATAGATACAAAGGACCAGAAGATATATTACCTTGGGGATATGGAACTGAATGGCAAACAGACCAACAAATGCATAGAGGTTCCTCATCACGGCGCACTTTTCGCCATGGTTCGCTGGACCAATATTTATTACACTTCGGATTTTGTGGGCGGTCCTGCTCAGCGTGTTTTTGGGACTGGAATAGCTGATATTAAAATTGACCGCAAATCATTATGGTGTTATCCGGGCGGTCATACCGATTATTGGACACCCGGAAAAGACAAACAGGCACTTATTAAGATCGTTTCCGCGATGAGTCTTTAGTTGAACCATTAATTACCTTAAAGTTGAAATTTAAGGCAATTAATGGTCAGGAAGCTAACATTGGGCAAATCTTACTTTTTATTGAGATCAGGCAATTGCCGAATAAATAAATCTCTGCTTAAAACATAAGCAAATGGGGACACATTTGGCTCAGATTGGTCAACTGTCTTTCCGCTTTCTAGTTCATAAATGATTCTTTTGTTACCATCCCGGCGGCTGTCATAACCTTTGTCTTCATACAACTTAACAAGATGATCGAAACGACTGGCAGTTCTATTTTCATAGGATTTTAGTTTGATACTCAGCTGGCTCCTGTTGAGTCTTAAAAAATCTGCCACCTCATCTTTCCGCTCTTTACTATCAGTTTTAGTGGAATGTAAATCTGCCTGCAAATCTTCATCTACTTCCTTTATAATCATCGCAATCAGTGCAATAGGCGTGTTTTCATTATCGTTACAACCGGCAATTAAGCCTTCCAATGATTTCTTACCTTTGAATTCATCAGCAAAAACCCCTTTATCATGGGCAGGTATTGTAAAGGATATAAATACCATGTTGAGTTCGGTAGAATTGTATTTATCATCACCGTTATCTTCTACATTAATCTCAATCGTCTGCATATTTAAACCTACTTTTCCTGTATAGGTAGCATTTCTTGTTCGCTCATGGTAAAACAGGGCTTTGAATGCAGCCAGATTCTCATCATAACTGATGGTTAACCGGTCCTTCCGCACCTTCTGAAAAATCTCGTCTGTATCTGCTTTCTCCGCAATCTGATCTCCGTAGAAGTAATAAATGCTATAATTACCCTGGCAGGCATCCAGAATAGGATGAGCGTCTATACCGTTTCTGGAATCCATCCACTTCGCAAGGGAGTTTTCACCCTCTTCCAAAGAAGAGATACGTGTACTCGGCTGTGTAAGGCGGTTAAGATCTCTTCTGGCCAGGAAACGTCTGATCAGTAAGGGAATTTCTTTAAACTCCTTCTGATCGTCATCGGGATTGTAATCATGGCTCAGTTTAGGGAAAAGTTGTTCAGCCGGAAGTTTCCGCTCTTCAGGGTTTAAATCAAATTTAATATTAGAGTCATCGAAATGCTGAAACAGCACACTTTTGGTTACATAGCGACTGGAATAAACAGAATAATACATATGGAATCCAATAAGCACATCCGGATTAGCTTCAGAGGTTAGGGTGAGCACGATATAGGAAACAGATTCAGGGCTCCGGTCTTTCTGGTCTCTCCAGAGTTCAAAGACCAGCGAATTGGTGCTCACAACATCTGTCACCATTCCTGTATATTGATAAGTTTGTGTATCGCCAGACTGATCCGAATGGTAACGGCTCTGCATGAACACACCATACTGGCTTTTATTGTTTTCTCTTTCATAGCGGATTTCGAGCGGACTGATTGAAATTCCATAATCCGAGCTGCTGCTATGGCATCCATCGGTACGCTGGAAACAGAGCCATCGGGAACCTTTGAAATTGCGTAGCCGGTCGCCCGGATTCCATAGTGCATGATGTCTTTTAACGATGCCCTCATAAAAGTTAAAATCGCCTATGACGCTCGCTGTCTCCGGGTATTCCTTTAAGAATTCAGCTTCAATAGCCTCCATTACTTTTTCATCAGCCTTAGTAGCTGCGGGATCTTCCTGTGTGAGTTTTTTTGCAAAGGCGATGAGCTTCTTAGCCATTGCCTTGGTGGTTACACCAGTCTGGCTGAAAGTCCTGACCAGACCATTATTATCCTTTGTGGTTTTACCAAGAGCATTATTTAATTCCTGGCAAACACGGGCAACATTCCACTTTTCATTTTCATTCAGATGTACCCTGCCTTGATATTTCTCCACGTGAATCTTACCTTTCAGTGCAATAGCTAAAGAAATCACTTCCTTGCTATTTTTTAGCAGCAGGATATCCTCATAGCCTACTTTTACCGGCGTGCCTTTATAGTCAATGCCCTGAGCTCTCCATGAGCGTTCTACTTCATCTTCAAAATCAACTCCCGTAGTGACACGTTCAATTACTTCAGCGTGCACAGCCCCATTTGGAAAAATCGTACCATAATCTTCCCAGAGATATTGCTGGTATTCACCTGGATTTTTAATAAAGTTCCGGAGGATGATTTGCCATGCCTTTCTGAGGTAACGATTTTCAACTTTCATAACTTCCTTATATTGAGTTTCTAAAGCTAGCGAATCGGATCGCATCCTGGTTTACATTTCACATTTTATTTATTCACATTCCGTACAAAAATTTATATATAATGGAAATGGTAATGGGAGAAAAAATGCAAGTTAGTCACTATAGATTTGCTTCAGCAGCCTCGGGTTTGCTCTACATGACAACTTTATTAAACTTTTAAGTGTGAATGCCATTGCCTGGTCAGCCGGGAATTCATTTTAAATACTCATGCCCAAAATTAAAACGAACAAGACTTGATTGGAACCACAAATTACGCAAAAATCCTTAGGAATTATTGCGAAAAACATGAATTGAACAAATAAGAAGACTAAACAAAAAAACAATGAAAACCTGCCAACCCACCAACCCAATCCGTCGTTCTACAGGAGTACAATTCAGCAGTAATTATAGAATTCAGGCATACAGCCGGATTTTGTTACTTCTGCTGACCATCATTTGCAGTTCATGTAAAAAGGGACTTGATGTTCCCTCACCTACGCCAGTTGTAACAGAAGAAACTACGTCCCCCGCACAGATCAACGCCGGGAAATTGGGCAGCACATGGAACATGACTGAACCCCTGGAAACTTCCAGGATAAAAGGAATAGCAATAGACAATGCAGCTTTAGTTAAGGATGCCCCAAACCGGCTGATTATTGATGAGATTTCGGATCAATATAACCGTCTGGAGGCAGGTGAAAATATGGTCGATTTCGCAGAACAGGTTTCGCGCCGCATCAAGGCCAGCGCTGGATTTTGGATTTTTAAATCTACTGTATCACACGACTTCTCAGAAACGAACACTTATTCTGCAAAATACATTTATGCCTCCTATAACAGGATCCTGCAAAAGCGTTCATTGAAGTATAATGCCTCGGCAAGCATACTGAGGAAGTATTTGACGAAAGAGTTCCAGGAAGATATCGCCAGTGATAGTCCCCAGGAAATTGTAGCCAGGTACGGCACTTCTGTATTGTCACATATCATTGAAGGGGCACGCTTCGAATCGCTCTACCAGTCAGAAACCTCTGCCACAGACCGAAAGTCTGCCGCTTCAGCGGGAATATCCCTGTCCATCAAAGAGATCTTTGACATTTCGGTTGAGCCCGGCACCAACAAATCATTGGCCAGCAGCAATTCTAATCAAAGGCTGTTATACCAGACTATAGGAGGTGATAACACTATCCCTATTACAGGAGATCTTCAGCTGGGATCAACTGTTTCCAACACAGTGAACATCAATGCCTGGCAACAGAGCGTTAACAGTAAAAATGCCCAACTGGTAGATATAGGAACAGACGGGCTGATACCTTTAGACGAACTCATCAGCGATCCTGTTAAAGCTGCAGCAGTAAAAGCTTACATCAAAGAATATATTACTTCAAGACAAGTTACAATGATTGCAGCCCCGATACCGGTATATCATTATTATGCCGACAGGTTGATGAGACATCTTTACTCTACCGAAAAGCTGCCTTCTATTGGTGGGATTTATCTTTATCAGGGTCCGGCCTTCAAGGCTTACAACGCCCCTCTTGGCGGATCAGTACCTATTTACCAGCATTACAATGCTGCCCGTAATGCAACGATGTTATCGGCAAAAAATCCCTGCGGTGTAGAAGGCTATGCCATGCAAGGTATTGCTTTTTATGCCTATACTTCACCTGTAGCCGGCACAGTGCAATTTTATGATTATTTTATGGAGGCGAAAATGAACAAAGTTTGGTATTACAGCCATTATTATTCTCCGAGCACAACCGCACCCAGCAATGAATGGTCTTACCGCTACGGGAATTCATTCTATGCCTTCCCTAATTGATAAAATGAGTTTTAATAAAAGAGGCATTTAAAATACGCCCGTTTTCTGGTTTCCTTGTCTGTGCGTAAGCATAGTCAGGGGAGCTTGTTTCCAGGGATGGGATTGACCAATGATCCTATTTTTTGTTTGGGAAAGTTTCAGTTATATATTTATCAAAATATTTTACGATCAAATCGTCTTCCACCTCTTCTCTTGAAACTTCCAGAACAGCTTTCATTTTGCGAAAGGAGTTTTGGTGTAGCGCATTTTTAAACTTTTCATAATAAAAAATTTCTATCTTATAAATTTTGCCTTTTTCATTCTGATCTAATGCTGGTGAAAATGAATACGGAACATCTTTTAGTTGATTAGTGAAGTGATAGATTAATGAGTCCTTAGACCCAAGGTTTTCTTTAGAATCCCGGGAAAATATTTCAATCGCAGATGTGTAATCATCTTTAGGTTTGATTATAGATTCTAAGAAATTATAGGTTGATGAATTATAGAACATGCCGTTCGAAAAGGCTTTTTCTTTCATTATAGTGTCAACATTAAATCGAGTTCCCTTTTTTTGAGCCAGGGAGTCAAAGGCTAACCCTTGAGTTGACTTATTTTTAAATATGAAATATCTGCTTTTTATAGTTTTTGATGAACGAATATGTTCGAAAGAATGAGAACTGCTATCGGATTGAAAATACATAGAGATTGTTGGTCGTGGATCTTCAATAATTGTATGACACTTGTAATAAGAAATTGCTACCTTACTCATGATGGGCTTAAATTTTCTTTCATTATCTTCAATTCTAAGGCTGACATTGATTCTAATAATTGGATCAGCAACATGTTTTTCATTCATCAAAACAATAGATGTAGTAAACATGATTAGTGCTGCATATTTTAAAGGTAATATCATGAGATTTAATTAGGAGTACTTAATAAAGCACTAAATGTAATGTTTTTCTTACATCTTTTTGATCTGCAATAATTTTTACACCAATAATACGCTGAAATGTAAACGATTAGCTCTTACACTTAAATGATTAGACTTACATAAAATCACTACGATTCAATTAATAGTAACATCATTGTGATTTTATCAAAAACTTAGCAGATATTATCTCATTTTTATTTTTGTTAACAAGTAAATAATTATTATATTTAAAAATAATTAACTCTCTAAATCAAATACATGAATTTCAAAAAGTATTTTGCATTATTTATTTTCCCAATTTTTCTTTCCCAAAGCTGTTCAAAGGAATCGATTGAAGTAAAGGAAAATATCACTAGTGATAACAGTATAACGGAAGTTGTTCGTAATTTCTCTTCATATGAAGAACTGAAAAAATTTGATGCAAAGCGTAGTGCATTATCTGGTAAAGAATTTACAGATTCGATAGTTATTACCAAAAAGATAGACGATAGTAAATCTATTGCCCGCGGAACGTTTAAAAAAATGTCAGTATTAGGTAGCGACAATAAGCCATTTGATTCTTGGGAATCCGGATGGAAGAGTTATGCTTTTGATTTTACCACACTGGAGAATAGTTACCCACATTTGCTTGAATTTAATGTTTCATTAAATCAATTATCCCCTCCAATGTTGGGTACAATTTTTCTTACTGCAGGAACCGAAACTTTTCCAGGTAATTCTACTTATTTGGAAAAAGGAGAGCATCGTATTCAGGGCTCAGGTTTTTACTTTACTGCAAACTTAAATTGGATGTATCATGAAGTGATGACTGTACAAGGTTATGTTGTCAGACACAACGTTTTTAGAACATTAGGAACCGTCTCAAGGGAAAGTGCAACGTCTCAATATATCATTGCCCATTTGGAATACATACAAATACAATAAAAAAATATAGACTATATAAATAAGAACATACTTGCATTCGGTTTATTTTTCTGTTAAGATTACTCTATCAAAAAGTATAATGCAATGCCTACTAATTACTATTGAAGATCATAATCATTGTAACAGTTTAGGGGAATATTCTACATAGAATTATATCAATATTGTGTAATTACAAATCCAAAATCTTAGATCCGCTGGTCCTAAATGTGTTTTGCTGAGCTTTCATTAATTCAATTCAAAACATATTTTCGGAATAAAATTTAAATACCGTTAACAGATCATCCCTATAAACAACCTCCCTCATGCGTAGTGCGGATTAATGTTTATGATTAAGCTGTAGCCGGCCTTCAGGCGTCTCTGCAAGATATAAATTTAGTGGAGGTCTCGTTTTCGTATATTCAGTCGGCGCTTCGCACTCACCTGACCGGGTAATACTATCCGTATAAAAACTTACTTTCAAACTGTCAACAAAATAGTATCTGCCATAAACCCTGGTGAAACAGTCATTCCCGCACCAGGCTACATAAGCACTTTCAAAATGTACAGAATCAACAAAATTAACGATATCTCCTACCCATCCAACCGTTACGGCCGAATCATTAAGCAGGTAATCTGATTTTTCTGCGGTAAGACCTATCAATCCTTCGGTAAGAAATTTTTTATCAGCCAGTGTATTTTGAAAATGTTTTTTTACAACGGGAGCCGGAATATTTTGTTTTTCGGGCTGGGACTGACATCCTGTAATAAAAGCAATAACGGTAATAAATACGGTGGCTAATTTCATAATTTAAATTTTATCATTAGGATGTTTATCCGTAGCATATTCCATAACAGGATAAATGACTTCACCATGGTAGCGGTTGCATTGGATAATTACAGCTGATCTGAGTATGTTTAATTTATGAGCACCTCTTTTATATAACTTTCAATATCAGTCAGCTCTACATCAGACTGATCCGAATTGTAAACGATTTTGCCCATTTTATCGATAACCAGGCATGCCGGTATAGCATATACACCAAATGATTTTGCAATTTTACTAACATTGGGTTTCATTTGTTCGGACACATTTATCCACGTGAGTTTGTTTTTTGCGACATGATCTTTCCACTTCGTAACGTTGTCGTCATCGTTGAAATAAACAACTTTCAATCCCTTACTCCTGTACTTTTCATACAAGGTCTTTAATCCTGGCAGCTGCTGCTGACAGGGGCCGCACCATGTGGCTGAAAAAACGATGATATAAGGTTGCCCTTTCAGGGAGCTGTTGCTAAAGGACTGGTTATGAATATCAGTAACAGTGAAAGTTTTCACAACATTTCCTGCACTGGCAGAAAACTTAGAATTGATCAGAGCAGTTTCTTCAGCATACAACCGCTGTCCCAATTCAGAATTTTTAAGCTCATCGCTAAATTTTGCGAAAGTGACCAGGTAATTCTTTGCGGAAGATGGATTGGCATCTGTGCGGGTCATTCTATATAAATTGATCAGACTTCCAAAATCATCCGGATAAGCTTCCAGCCTTTTTAGCTGATTCAGATTGATCTGGCCAAATTGTTCTGCGTTCAAGTTGAGCATGCCATTTACACGCGCCGGCGTTTTATAGCAAGCAATGTTCTCCTCAAACAGATCGTTCAGATCATTGAATATGAAATGGCCTCTTGCATCCGACTGGAAGGATAAAAATCGGGATAGTGGCCTGGGAAGATTCAAACTGACGTTATTTATTCCGGCATCCAGCACAAATCTTCTGTAGATGTCTTTACCATTGTAGCGGACGGAAAATTCTGCGAAATTACAGGGCTGCATCACTTCCCCCTGCAGACTGTAATGACCATTCTTCAGACGTATGGTGTCTATCTTGACAGGTTCAAAATCATTATTATTGAAAATATACAAAAATATATCTGTGTCACTCAAAGTTTGTGAGTTTACAAGCAGGGTAAATTTATACTGGCCGGATACTGTCAGAAATAAGCCAGACAGCAAAATACAAATCAGAAATTTTTTCATAATGACCAAATTAAAAATCAACATACATAGTTTGCAGCACTCCTTCTGTTTCTCCAATAAATTCCTGCTGAATTATGTTCTGCGATATTTTGTTTTAATAAATATAAAAGTAAATGCATTAAAACAAAAATTAAAGTATTATTATTAAGCCAGTTACGATTCTGATTTCCCATGCGCTTCTATATTTATCTCAGCATTCCTGGTGATCCTGGAGAGGACCAGGTTTTTAGCATCTATTCCGCTTGCGATAATAAAAGTAATATGATTAGCTTTGCCGCCCGGATGAAAAAAGTGCAGCATGCACTCAAATTACTAAACAATACAAAAAACGTAAATGGAAAAGAATGATTTTGCAGCTATCTGGCTGGCAGAAAACGGGAACCCCGCGATAGAAGAGTTGGCACAGTTGAATCTTGATGTAGCAGAGAAGGCCCGGAAGGCAATAGCCGATGACAATCTTTCAGTAGAAGAGCTTGCGGTATCTTTAGACATCAATCCAGACGAAATCAACAGGTGGCTGACAGGCAGGCACACGTTCAGTGTAAAAATCATAAACGAAATTTTAGATACAGTGGCATCGAGAGTAACTGCTTAATCTGTTCTATCTAATTTTGTTTTATTTGTTCAAATGCCCGGTTGTATTTGTCAAAAATCAGTTGTTGTCTGTTATAATCAGGATTTGGCTTCCACAATTCCTCAGTTTTAATCGTATTGTTGTGAATGGTTGTTTTTGAGCTTAACAATGTTCCTTTTTTATCATTTTGGTTCAAATCACTCAGATTTACATTGTCTAAATACTTATAGAGCATCTGAGGAATTTGATGAAAATCAGCACAATCGTCTTCTATGCTAATTTCCTTTGGATTGCCCGGTGTAAAGGGAAAAATTTTATTTAAAAACCAGGGATTTGCCGCCCTTGTCAGGATTGGTGGCTGTGTCAGATGAAAAATGAATTGTGCATGGTCGTCTGATTGATAGTCAGTAAAAATAACCGTTTCAATAGTTTTCCATTCGATCAATAGAGTAACATCAAAAAGAGGCATTTGATAGGAAAGTCCTGCGTGGCTGGATGTGATGCGTTTCTGCCTTTCGGCTTGTTTCCTTCTGGTTTTCTCTGAAATCCTAAATCCAAATTGTAAACCATAGAGTATGGTACCAGGTACTAAAATGAAAAGTCCAGAGACCAGGTAAGCACCAACAATTTTCACCTCCTGCATAATCATGAAGATAGTAAGGCCTGCACCTGCACAGGTAAAAATAACAAGCACCAGCTTGATGATGATAAAAGGATTAAATTTCATTTCTACATTATCGGTGGCGTCACTCAGGCGCGTTGTTAATAATTTTCTTATCTCCGCTACCGTTCCACAAACCATCACGAACACTCAATTGAATCTTCCCGTCACCAGTACTGCTGAATGTTAAGGTCATATGTGAATCCGCTATAAAGAACCTGCTGCTACTTTCTGCCAGCATCTTAACCGGAGGCTGATTGTTTGTCTGAATGAAAAGTTGGTTGCCTTTTAAACTAATTGCAGTAACGTAATCATCAGAAACATCATATTGCCCAACATATTTGGCGGCCTGTTCAGCTGTAAGTTCGTGCGACTGTTTAGGTTTGGGCAAGCTGTACTTTTTATCATACAGCAGGGCAATGATTTTTGAACCAATGGTTTCAATGTTTGTACTTGTTTGGTTAATCAGCATGATGATACAGATATCATCTTCAGGGATCCGGGCAAAGTAACTTGTTGAACCTTCTACATTACCTGCATGATAGGCAATCTTTTTATGCTCCAGACTATCTATAAACCAGCCATAGCCATAATCTTCCTTTACCGGCGTATAACATTTGATCAGGCCTGCGGCAGAAATCAGCTTGTTTTCTTTGAGTGCCTTATTCCAGACAGCTAAGTCTTTGGTATTGCTGTATAATCCGCCGGAAGAATAAGTTCCGCTGGCATCCCATACTTTTGCAGGCACAATCCGTGTGGAAGAAAGGTAGGAATAACCTTTAGTTTTTAACCTGCTTTGCAGTCGCGCGTAATCAAAACCACTATTATTCATCCCCAGGGGCTTAAAAATAAATTGCTGCATGGCAGCTCCATATGACTTTCCTGTCAGCTGCTCAATTACCATTCCCAGTAAGTTATAGCCGGAGTTGCTGTAAGCGAATGCAGTCCCGGGTTCAAAATCTAAAGGTGCTGCAGCGTAATAGTCGAGCATTTCCTGTTTACTGATGCTTTTGCCGGAAAGCACTTTAGCACGAAATTTTGCATCGCGAAGCTCTTCTCGAATACCAGAAGTATGACTGAGCAACTGCGCAATAGTGATCTCTTTTTCAGGATGCACCCCGGGAAAAAAGGTGGTAATCCTGGTGTTTAAGGATAGTTTTTTACCCTCTACCAGTTTCATCACCAGAACGGCGGTAAAACTTTTAGTAAGAGAACCCAGTTGAAAAATATCATTTGTTGTAGCCTTGATCTGTTTTTCCGCATCGCGGTATCCATACGCCTTTTCAAAAATGGTCTGGCCGGACTTCATTATTAAAATAGTGCCGTTGAACTGATTGAGCTTTGCGTAAGCACTGATGAGGGTATCTAGTTTTTGCGGGACTGATTGGGAATTGCTCTGAAAGATGAAGCCGAAAAGGAAAAAAGTGGTCAGGAGATTTCGCATGAAAATATTGAGGTCATTTAATTATTCCGATGGTGTTGCTGAAAAATCTTAGGTATTAACTGGTTAATTTGTAACGGGTACTGCGACAGGCATCTCGTCCGACGCAACAGCCTGGTAAACGGCGCCGCTATTGATATCTTTCAAACCGGTAACTTCTCTGCTTTTAGCATATATGATTTTTAAGGCCATCACCAGCCTGCCACGCTCTTTTAAGGTGATGATACCATTTGCAATGGTTGTATCGTAATAATTGATGCTGGTGATCATTTTTGGAACTTTTGCTTCCATTGCTGCCCTGCCCGCTTTTGATTTCTTCAATGTGAGCGGTTCCTGACTGTAAAATCCATTTACCTCGCTCACCCCATAGGTTAATTTAATCAGTTCTTTAAAAACAGTACCTGGTTTCAGGGTGATATCTGCATTCATTTTCCATTCGAAAAGCTTTGGTGATGAATATTCCTGCAGGGAAAGCGTGTCTGGAAACAGATCAACGATCTGTGCTGCAGGAGGTGGTGGCGGCGGCAGCGCTCTTTTCTTTTTATTTTGACTAAAACTGCTGAGGTGCAGTGTGATCAGAGCTAAAAAAATGAGTGTGTATTTCATAGTGGTTTTAAATATACGATTAATAAAGAAAAATTAGGTTACCAGAGAATACGTTCTAAATTCTCCGGAGCCGAAAAATTAGCTATTTCGATCTTCTCCTCAAAAAAGATTCATTACATTCATTGCATGAAAAGAAGTTTTTTAATATTCGCCTTCGCAGCTTTGATATTTACAAGCTCATGTTATACGACAAGAACAGCAGGAAATAGTGGTAAGGTGCCTCCCGGGCAAGCTAAGAAAAGATACGGATCTAAGTCTGCCCGACCTTTCGCTCCGGGGCAAAGTAAAAAATACTAACAAAATGACCTCCTTCAGCATATTTGCGAATCAGCTCGCCCGACTCACTGCAGCAGCAAGTGAAGACCTGGAAGCTAAGCTGAAAAAGAAAGTGTTTAAAAAGTGCGAGTATTTGTCAAGGAAAGGAATTGATTAACACGATCGTAAGGTTATGAATTTCAGGAAAAAATTGCTTACCTTCTATTGACCAAAATGGTCAGCATTTAACCAGATATATTCTCATCTTATGAACAAGAAAAAAAGCAATTTCCATTGCCTGTTACCGCAGTATGCAAAATTCGCAGGTAATAGCAAAAACCTTTTAGCTATAGTCGCCTTGGCAGCTATGACCAGTCTGTCGGGCTGTAAAAAGGAACAACCCGATCAGGAATCGGCAGTATTGACCACATTAGCCAAACAATCCGGCACGAACCTGCAGGCTGCCGCGGTGCTACCTGCTAAAAGTGAAGCATTGCTGGCAATGCAGGTATACAATAACCACTTTTACAATCAGTACGGCACCTATGGATCGTCATTCAAAGCTTATTATTGGAAGGACGATAACCACACCGGCCGCATGGATTTCTGGACCCAGCAGGAAGCAATTGAAACTTTGATTGATGCGTATAACATCAATCCATCCACTGACCTTAAAAACAAAATTTCTTACCTGTACAATGGCGTGAGAGATGGCTACGGTTTATTGTGGACGAACAACATTTATAATGATGATATCGTATGGGGTGCACTGATGTGCATCAGGGCCTTTAAAATCACGAATGACGGTGGCATGCTGGATATGGCCAAAAACAATTTCAACATGATGTGGAACCGGGCCTGGGATACACAGTCTTTAGGCGGCGGATTATGGTGGACAACAGCGAATCAAACTAAAAATACCTGTGTGAATGCGCCTGCTGTGATCTGTGCAATGTTGTTGTATCAGGCGACTGGCGACGTAACGTACAGAACCAAAGCAAAGCAGATTATGGACTGGATGGTGCTGAAACTGTATGATGCATCGAGTGGTGAAGTGAAAGGTGCCATCAACGCAGCAGGAACAATCACCGAGGGTGCTCTTTCCTATACACAGGGCACTTTTATTGGCGCCTGTGATTTGTTGCGTGCAGACTATCCGGCTGTGAATTACCTGGCGATGGGCCTTAAAGCAATGGATTACGCAAGAAGCAGTATGTGTAACACTTCCGGAGGAATCCTGAAAGATGAGAATGGCATACCTGATACACAGGGAATGAAAAGTATTTTTGCCCGCTGGGCCTGCCTGTTTGTAAAAAACACGGGAACGGTGAGTAATTACGGGGCATGGCTTGACACGAATGCTGCTCAGGCCTGGTCCATACGTAATTCTCAGGGACTCATGTGGAACATCTGGGGAACACGCACACCGGAAACTGTGCGTAATTCTTTTGAAACAACCTGTGGTATAGCCATGATGAATGGAATCTATACTTACCGTTAAGCTGTAATCCTGTAGTGAATTCGAGATTGAATGTACCCATCTTAATTCACTACAGGTTAACATTTGATTAAAAAATACAGGCTGACGAGCGTGATCGCCATTAAAGCCAGGTATATAGGATAATTGGTCATTGACAAGTAAGTAATAGTTAGATCACATAATTAATAGCTATTGGAATTCATCAGCCTCCGCTGTTATGCCCTGCAACCATTGACATTACATAGTCCACATACTCCATGCTGATTTTATAGCAGATGGATTAATCTGCGCTATTTTGCTATAAAACAAGTGGAAGTTTTTATTCCACAAGGTATAATTGTGCGCAAACTTAAAAACAAGTGCTTCGCCATTATGCTGTTTGATCCTCACTTGCCAGATACTTCTGTTATTTATTTGAATTGAAGTTTTACTGACTTCAATAATATCACTGAGTTTATAAATAGCTTTTTGAGAATGCTGATTAACAGCATAAAAGTTCTCCTGATCAAAGAAAAACTCGTCCTCACTTACCACTTTATTTTCCAGTCCGAACAGAAATGGTTTTTTTGATATTTGCTTCCATTCTTCAAGTGCGGGACTGGTAGAATTGCCGTAACTAATCACCTGATTTGCCGGTTTAAATCCAATAAAATACTTTTTCCAAATTTCCCTGAGGAGTAAAGTAATAAAAGCGAAACTTCCTATCAATAATAAAATGATAAAGGAATTGTCAACAACAGTTATAGTCTTTGTCAAAACAGCAATAAATATGGCGTAAACTGCGCATATAATAATAATTCTTTTTACCATAGTAACGATTAGGTATGCTTAATACATAGACATGAAATCCACTAAAAAAGCCGGGTCATTTTACCGACCCGACTTTTCATTCTAAACCAAATTAACTATTTTTTATCAATCCTGTATAAACGTCCCTGGTCAGTAACGGCATATAAAGCACCGTCGGTACCCTGTGTGACATCTCTGAAACGTTGTTGTTCTCCTGCCAGCAATCTTTCTTCACCCAGTACTTTATTGTCTTTAATGACTAAACGAACAATGTGCATTCCGCTGAGCGAACCGATGAAAAGATTGTTTTTCCATTCAGCAATACGGTTGCCTGAATAAAAGGTCATACCACTTGGCGATACAACAGGATCCCAGTAATAGGCTGGTTGTGCCAGTCCGTCTTTCTGCTGTATCGGCGGTGTACCAATAGCTTCGCCACTGTATTCTATACCATAAGTAATGACCGGCCATCCGTAATTGGTACCTGCCTGCAGCGGGTTAATCTCATCCCCTCCTCTCGGGCCATGTTCACTTTCCCAGATTTGTCCTGTTTCAGGATGTACAGCCAGACCTTGTGGATTTCTGTGTCCGCTGGTATACAATTCCGGTAAGGCACCTGCCTGGTTAAATGCGGGATTTCCTGGTGCAGGCTGACCGCTTGTGGTTATCCGCACTACTTTTCCCAGACTACTGGATACCGATTGTGCCAGTGGGCGCGTCTCTAACACAGATCTTTCGCCTATGCTTACAAGGAGATTACCAGTCTTATCGAACACCACCCTTCCACCATAATGGAGGGCGCTGTTGTTAGGCGTATTGGAACGATAAATTACCGTTGCAGATTCGATGGTTGCTTCGTTATCAGCTAAACGGCCTTTGGCAACGGCAGTAATATTTCCACCTGAAACAGCTGCCGCATATACCCAGTATACCATTCTGTTGGTCGCAAAAGCAGGATCTAAGGAAAGCCCGAGTAAACCACCCTGTCCGGCCGGGTTAACTGCCGGAAGCCCTGTAATCTTTGGGCCCACCACTCCTGCTTTAGTGACAATGCGCATACTCCCCTCCTTTTCGGTAACCAGCAATCTGCCGTCGGGCAGACTCACTACACCCCATGGACTTGCCAGTCCGGACGTAAGTACATCTGCGCTAAAGGCCGTGCTAGTTTTCACGCTGCCAATCCGGGTTTGTCCGGCAAAAGCAGGTTTATATGTTGTATTGGCCGGCTGTGTTTCTACCGGGGAGCCTGTGACTATTGTATCCTGTGCGGGATCACCGCCAGTATCATTGTTTTTAGAGCAGCTGGCTATCGCGGTAGCGACTACGATCCCAGCAGTAAGGATTAGTTTGTTCATAGGATTGTGATTAGGTGACTATATAACAAGTATCTCCTGATTTAGTTTATTCGGGTTTCGTTGTTCTGCTGAATTTATTTAATTGCACTTTTTAAAGACCGCAACCTCCCGTTCTAAATTACGCACCGTCAATACAGGTTTTACATGCGAGAAATAATTATCCCAGACCTCTTAATAGTGCTGACACTATGTTAATTAAAATATCGTATACTTACCTGATTATTAAAATTCCGGCAGGATTTTTGGTCAGGATTCTATATATTCAGGTTTAAACAAGAAATATGGCTTTCAAAGCATTTTTTTATTCTCGGATCGTAGCTATCTGTTCACCTTTTAATACAATATTCTTATGATGGAATTGTATCAGACTGCAGCGGGGATGCTTCCTGTATCTCCTGTGGCTACGCCAATAAATTCTATAGCCCATAAAGTTCCCGCGATAGTAGTTTTTGTGAATGGTTACCGCATGTCTATGCCCGTAGCCAATATCATCAGGGAAATGAGACGCAATGATGAAGTGAAAAGTTATGATGTGAACGACTACTGGAATGATATTGATGATAAATTTCAGGAAAGACTGGGTGATCAGTTCGCTTTTTATGCGGATGGTGATGCGCCTACCTTAACAGCGAAAAACAATATGGGTTTTACGATGCGTAAGCTTCATGGCAGAAAAGCAGGCCTGAATCTTATTACGCAACTGACGCAGATCAAAAACTCGACTATAAAAAACAAGACTTCCCGAAAAGTGCTTTGGGGCGACAATGCAGACCTCAATCTGTATGATATCAAAAGTATTCCTATTGATATTGTATGTCATAGTATGGGTTTTGCTTATGCATTAGGAATGGTGGAAGTGCTGCAGGAATCTGGTTACAATCCGGAAAGAATTTATGCGCTGGCACCGGAAAATCCGGGTAAAGGGCAGATTCCGGGTTATATTGAGGAAAGCCAGCAATATGGTAGCGGCCCGGACGATCCCTGGTACCAGCAGGACAGAATAGCGCCTCAGGAACCTATCCCGGGTGTAGGCAACTCTACTTTTATTCCTGACGGCATCCCCAAAGGACCATATGACAGTCACAGTGTGGCGAACTACGGCTGGATATTCAAATTGAGAAAAGGATCCAGAGGTTATGTGAAGCCAAGGGAAAAAAACTAATAGCGAATTTATAATAAAGGCGCATGAAACCACAACTAAGAATTTACCTGCTCATCATTGTTTTCATTTCAATGACAGGCTGTTTAAACGGACAAAACAAAATCAACATGTTTGCAGATCAACTCGAAAAAGATAAAAATACACAGCCTTATAAAGAAGTGATGGCTGCAGCTAACAGTGATCTTAAGCAATGGATTGCTGAAGGCCTTGAAGAGGTGCAGATTCTGAAAGAATGTAACTGGAAGGTTGACGACGCAGTTTTCTTCAATACAAAAAGGGACAAATGTTATCTGCTGCTCCTGATGCAGGATAAAGCTAAGGGTGCAGAAATTGATTATGTGTACCAGATGTATGCTGCGCTGGAAGGTAAAGAATGGAAGATCTATTTTTCATCTTTACCGAATTACGTATACCTGAGAGAACGGCTGAAACTGCCTGAGGGCACTCCTGTACCTATGGAAACACTTTCAAAGTTATCGCGGGAAGAGTTGCTGAAAGGATATTACAAGAGTAACGGGGAGATAGATGACGCTTTTGTGGACAAAGTCTACACTCCCCTGCTGAAAGAACGACACCTTAAATTCCTGAATAAAAAGGGATAAAATATTTTAACTGCTATAATACGAACCGCTACTATGGAAGACAAAATCATATCAGAGATACATATCGACGGAACCCCCGTTCATACGTTTTCTTATCTAATGATCAGACAATCGTTTAATGCACATCATTGGTTTGAATTGCATGTTAATCATGATACCTTTGAAATTTTAGGCTCCGGAAAAGCAGATACATCCAGAAATCTGGTTGGTAAATCTATTTCCATTACACTAACTGAAACCTTATCTGGCCGCAGCACATTATTTAGTGCGATTATCTGCGAGATAGGGCTTTCCCAAAGTGATGGTCTGCATGGCGATTTGGTACTGAGGGGCTACAGCCCTACTATTTTATTGGATAACGGGGTAAATCTGAATTCTTTTAAGGCTAAAACGTTAAATGAGATTGTGACTGAGGTGACGAGTAAAGTAGTGGCGAATGACCTGCGAATGGAGGTCAAAGCAAAATATACCACGCCTATCCCCTACATGTCTCAATATAAAGAAAGCACTTTTTCATTTTTGAACAGGCTGTCTTCTGAATACGGAGAATGGTTTTACTACGATGGCGTAAACACCAAATTCGGAAAACCTGACGAACAGCCTCAGATTGACCTGGTTTATGGAAGAGAAATTTCCACTATGAACTGGTCTATGAAAGTAAGCCCGGTAACCTTTTCGCAGTATTCTTATAATTCATCAGAGAATCAGCTGAACAAAGGAGATGCGCCTGATAGTGTAGACGGACTGGATGCAGACAGCCTTTTTGCGCTGAATAAGTCACAAGATTTGTTCACGGATCCGGTGAACATGCCGCTTAAACCAAGAACGCAGAGTCAGTCGGAATTAGACGAAATGATGAAGCGCAGAAAAGAATCGGCCGCAGCAAGTCTGGTCGGTCTGATGGCCAAATCAAATGCAGCAGGGGTGAATATTGGTACAATAGTAAATGTAAAAATCTCCAAAAAAGAACTCCTTGATTTTGTGACGGAAGATTACGGACAATACATGATTACTTCGGTAACGCATGAATTGGATGGCAACCACCGCTACAGGAACACATTTGAGGCCATACCGGCAGCGAGCAACGTAATTCCGGTAAAAGACGTCAGGTATCCGGTGGCGGAGCCGCAGGTGGCCACAGTGATGTCTAACCAGGACCCTAAAGGGATGGGTCGCGTGCAGGTACAGTTTTTATGGCAGCAGCAGAAGGGCGACAGAACAGAATGGTTGCGCGTGTTAACGGCAGATGCAGGTTCCGGAAATGACAGCAGGAAGAACCGTGGATTTTTTATTCATCCGGAGGTGGGCGATCAGGTGATTGTCGGTTTCAGGTACAATGATCCTAACCGGCCGTTTGTAATGGGCAGCATACCGCATGGCAAGAACATCGACAGTCATCATATACAGGAAAACCATGTGAAGGCCATCACCACCCGCAGCGGCAGTCAGGTTTTATTCAACGATACCAAACACCATATCAAAATATCAACCAGTGCGGGTAACATCATCAAAATTCATGAGAAAACCGGTTCCATATCGATTACCAGTGCTTCAAGCATCAGCCTGAATTCTGAGGTAATTAATATACACGCTTCACAGCTGGTAGACATACAGGCCCCAAAAATAACGATTGGAAATACCGATGCTCCGGCACCGGCAACGGCCAGCGCGGAAGAAAAAGCCAAACAAAGAAGTCCGACTCAGACACTTGATATCAAAGCAAAAGCGATAGACCTGAATGGTGAGGATACACTGAAAGGAACGTCAAAAATCACCACAGTGGAAGGTACCGATCAGAACACGATTAAATCCGATAAATTGGTAGATGTTTCTGGTGGCCTGGAAGCCAAAGTTCATGGTACGATGGTTAAAATAAACTCGTAAGCGGTATGGAGGAACTATCAGGCGGTGATGAGATCATCTCGAGAGACGATGGATGATTGTTTTTATTTGTTTCTAAAGTTTTTGATCAGGATAAAAACAGAGGCAATAAAAACGATCAGATAAATAACGGCTAAGCCCGTGTGCTTAAATTTCAAAGTTTCGAAGTCAAACTGCTTGAACAGTACCACGCCTAAAATAATGGCGACGATAGTTAGTGTGAACGTGAGGGCGTTATTCTTTTCCATATTTTTATGTTAAATGGTGATATTGGTCAACACAAAGAAAACAAATTTGAATTAAAAAACAAATATGATTAGGCGAACTACTGGCTTTTAATTGACCGCAGCCATACCAGTTTATTTCCGCCGGTAAAACGGTAGGCATCTTTCCACCAGGTAGCAGCACCTCTGCAGGATGTCATCAGCAGCTTATTTTTCCGATCCAGGGTAACATCACAGAATCCGGAGCAGTTTGCCTTACTATCATTCGGTTCTGCCAGTTGCTGAAAGTGTTTTGATTTTGGATTGTAGAGGTAAATGCTGAAGGTTCGGTATACGCCCATACCGGCGTCGGGAATAGAGAAAGCAACGTCATCATAACCATCGAAATTGTAATCTGCAATGACACCCTGACGTACGGGATCGGGACGTTCGAACGCTGGCAGCTGACGACTTTGAGCGCTGCCATCAGGATAACTGAAGCTGAGCAGCTCATCAGGACTGTGGTAAAAAGAGATGAGCACACCATGCAGCAGGTATTTATCCCTCGCAGCATCTCCCTCCTGCTCAGGTGCATTTTCAAGCTGGAAACGCTGAGCATCTTTATTCCTTACATACCAGACTTTTGACAGTTTCTCAGCTTCCTGGGTTAGACCATAACTGCCGGTTACTTTTCCACCGACAAGCTCGTCCCAAACATAAGTGATTTTCGCGGGTACTGCTTTATCTTTTGCGTTGCCTTGCACCACTCTGCTTTTCAATTTTAATGCGATGATGCCCGGCTGACCACGGTATTGCACGAATGCGCCCTTGCCTTCGGTACCATAGTAGATGTTCAGGCGGAAAGCTTTCGTAGAACCGGTCGATTTAAGCGAAAAGGGCTGGGCAGTGACCCGGGAGAATAACATTGCCAGAATGATCAGGGATAGGAGCTTTTTCATCTTGAGGATAGCTGGTTTTTAGTCCAGGAACACAAAGTCGCCTGAGCTAACGTTATCAAATATTTTGTCTTTATATTCTTTTTTGATCACAAAAAGATATCCCTTATAGTGCGGATCCTTTTTACCGTTGCTGATTTTTTGATCGTCTACTTCTATTTTCATCGTGTTTTCCTCATCATCTAAAACGAGACTATACCTGATGATCCTGTCTTTGAGCTGCCAGGTATAAATGTCAAAGTTTTTACCGACAAACTCCCCTTTCGTTTTAGTGGATTTGCCATACTTTTTATCCAATGTCTCCATCAAACTCTTAGCTTCATTCAATTCAGTTTTTCCGACTACCGCATTGATGAGCATGATCTTTCCATCTAAAGTAGTCGCGAAATTAATGGCATTAAACTCATAGCTGCCAAAATTTGCCATCACATCTCTAGTTGAAAAACTCCGTTGCCGGTATTCAATTCTTACCGGTTTTTCGCTGCCGATCAACTCTCCGTCTGAAATCGTATCTACTTCCAGCATCTCAGATTTAACCTGATAATAGCCGGCGTATTCTTTACTCCTGGTATCCTCCGGTAAGATTGCAGAAAATTTGGTATTAAAATCAAAATCTTCCAGTTGCAAGGGTTGTTTGGCAAGAGAGGCCGGAATTCTGTTGTCCTGCCCACGGCAAGCAATTATTAACAGCGGGAATGTCAGGATTAATAAAAGTTTCTTCATGTGACGTTATTAATTATTTACTATCTGGTGAATCGAAAGATAATGATTAATATCCGGTCGTTTAACTGAATGTTGACTATTTTTAACAAATTGCAGTCATTACATTCCTTTGCATGAGATCTGATCAGAATAATGAATTGGCCACCAAGCCACACTACCCTATATTAGACGGCCTTCGCGGGGTCGCAGCGATAATTGTTGTTACCTTCCACCTGAGCGAGCCTTTAGCCACCGGACATTTGGATATTCTTGTCAATCACGGTTACCTGGCGGTAGACTTTTTCTTTTTATTGTCAGGATTTGTGATGGGTTATGCTTACGACGATCGCTGGCAGAAAATGACTGCCGGCAATTTTTTCAAACGCCGTATCGTGCGTCTTCAACCGATGGTGATTTTGGGGATGACCCTCGGCGCTATCGGATTCTATTTCACGGATTCTACAATATGGCCGCTCATTCACACCGTACCTCTCTGGAAAATGCTGCTGGTGATGCTGATCGGGTATACGATATTGCCTGTACCCTTATCGCTGGATATCCGCGGCTGGGAAGAGATGCATCCATTGAATAGCGTAGGCTGGTCATTGTTCTTCGAATACATTGCAAATATCCTTTATGCGCTCTGGATCAGGAAGTTTTCGAATACAGCATTAAGTATTTTAGCAGGCATCGCTGCTATTGCACTGGCACAACTGGCCATCACCAATGGCGACCTGAGTGGTGGCTGGACATTGAACGCAGAACAAGTAAGGATCGGACTAACGCGTACCATTTTCCCCTTCTTCGCTGGTCTCTTACTTTCACGCGTTGCGAAGCCAACCCGGATTAAAAATGCCTTTTTATGGTGCAGCCTTTTAGTAGCGCTTGTACTTTATATGCCACGCATTGGCGGTGCTGAACATCTTTGGATGAACGGGATCTATGAATCTGTTTGCATTATCATTGTTTTCCCTGGCATTGTATACCTTGGCGCCAGTGGCGTACTGCAAACCGAAAGGGAGAACAGGATCTGCAAATTCCTGGGTGATATCTCCTACCCGCTTTACATGGTGCATTATCCATTGGTTTATTTTTACGTTGCCTGGATCAGTAACCACAAAGGCGTAACAATCGTAGAGTTGTGGCCTTGTGCATTGCTGATATTAACAGGCAGTATTGCGTTGGCTTATGCCTCATTGAAATGGTATGATGAGCCGGTTCGCAAATGGTTAAGGAAAAAACTTGTCTCCAATCCACTGAATAGCGAAGTTAACAGGATCTATTGATTTCGATGAACCTAAATTATGCCCTAATTCCGGAAACAACTGGTGCTCGTAGGGTTTGCCCTGAGCCTTAAGCACATCGAGGCGTTCAATGGATATACCCACAGGCGCTTGTATGTCTTTCCCTCCGTATAACCAAAGTCCGGGAATAGAAAGTTTGGATAGTGCATCACGCGGATCAGTACCTGCAAACTGGTACCTGTCTGGATCATTTTTAATATGTTCACGTGCCTCAGTTTCGGTATGCGTTTCCCAGAATCTGGAATTTCCCTGCGTGTAAAACTGAAACCTCAGTTGTTCGAGTGTAGTTGCAACTGGTCCGCTAAATAGTAACATGAAGTTTACCTTTGAATTTTTCATGGCAGCAATGGGAATTACCCAGGCAGCCTGACTAAAACCCAGCAGACCCAATGGACAGTGATGTGCAGGCAAATGTTTTTGCAGTTGCTGAGCAGCAGCACTTGCATCTGATGCCAGGAGATCCAGATTAGCAGCGTCTACATTGTTGGTGCCTACTTCCGGTCCGGCATATACCCCACCCGATTTCCCCACTCCGCGTTTGTCATAGGTTAATACCGCAATGCCTTTTCCTGCGAGCAGCGATGCAATTTTCAGCGACCTGCTTTCCTGACCGGAGCCATGGACAAGCACCACTGCCGCATAAGTATGTTTGGGTATAAAAACAGCACCTTTGAGTGTAACTCCGGCGCTTTTGAACTGAACATTTTTTATACTGAATTCCGCCTGAGTAGTATCAGGCGCTGTTTGTCCGAATAATCCGGTGCAGCAGTAGCAACAAAGCAAAAGCAATAAATATCGTCTCATTATTTTCAAATTAATGGAAAAAGATTCCGGTTATGATTAGCATTTAAATGTCAGGCAATATACATCGGAGATACTGCCAGTAAATATAAATGTGACGAACCGGATGAAAAATGTGACGAAAACGATAATGCCGGAACAACCAGAATTTATGGTCGCAATAACTGTTCTAAAACCTTCTTCCCATTTTCGTTAGCAGGGTTAAGCTGCATAGATTTTTGATACATTTTAATTGCTTCCTGCTTTTTTCCAGCTTTCAAAAGTATTTCTGCGTAGCTGTCATATGCATTCCAGCTTGAACGAAAAAGCTGCGTAATTTTGTAAAATACAGTCTCTGCTTCTAGATCCCTATTGGCAAACATGAAAGCATAACCGAGAGCGTTCAGCTCATCTTCGCTCAGATAATAATTCAGCGAATCTTTTTTTATTTTTTCCATCAATTGCTCCGCTGCTTTAATGCCATTGTTCGCCATGATGATGCCATAACTACGGGAGCCGCTCATTTTAGGCTTTTGAACATTTTTTCCATTTAAGATCAGCAGGGCGCTGTCCGCAATTGGTATCACATTATTAGCAGTATTATCAAACATAATAATAGTTTGATGTCTGCCCGGATTTCTCAGCAACATGGTTCGCAAACCGGGTGATCCTCCATCATGTTTAACAATTTCACCTATTGATGTATCTTGTCTGGTAATCCAGCCTAATGCGTAGCGCTGTATATTATCTTTGCCATTACTCAGCTTGATGGGAATGAATGCTTCTTTTAAATTCCCGCGATCAATCAGCTTACCATTATACAACGCAATGTCGTACTTCAGCAAATCATGTGTGGTACTGATCATATCACCATGACCCTGAAAATTAATGCGGTACATCAATTTGAATTCTGCCAGCGTATCTGCCCATTGGGGTTTATCGCTGTAGGGATATTTGAAATTATACCTTTTTAAAAGGTTCTTGTCATTCCGGCTTAAAAAGTTAGACAAGGAAGTATTTGTCATCCCTGCCGGGATGAAAATATATTTTTTAAGATAGGATGCAAATGATAAACCTGAAAGCTGCTCAATAATCAAAGCGAGGATATTATAATTAACATTATTATAGGAAAAGTCTTCACCAGGTTTAAATATCAATGGCGCCTTTTTCGAAATGAAAGAAGGAATGAGATCCTTGTTGGTGAAAACGGTATCCGGATGATTGGGGATGAAAGAGAAAAATAGTGAATCTATGATCGGTAGTCCGGCGGTATGCGATAACAACTGTTTAATGGTGACCTGCTTATAGGGAAAATCAGGCAGAAATTTTGACACAGGATCTTCCAGTTTTAATTTGCCCTGCTGTTTTAACTGTAAAATTGCGGTGGAAGTAAATGTTTTAGTAATAGAGGCTACAGGAAAAGATGTCTCAGCAGTATTCTTCCTGTGCGTAGAGAAATCAGCATAACCAAAAGACTTTTCGTACTGTATTTTCCCGTTTTCAGCGATTAATACATTCCCGTTAAACTGTCCGTTCAGGGATAGCCTTGAAAAGAACGCATTCAGATTGTCTTTTTTGGATTGTGCCGATATGGGTATGGCAAAGATCAGCAACAGGATTGTGAGTTTAATTTTCATCGGGACCAGAATGATATGAGTACAACCCAAATTTACGATTCTGTCAATAACATCATATGGCTATTAATAGCCATATGATGTTATCAGTTCAAACTCCTGAATTCCAGGGGTGTTTTGCCTGTTTTTTGCTTAAACAACTTGTTGAAATATTGCGGATACTCAAAACCTAATTCATAGGCGATTTCAGCAACTGATTTCTCAGTACTCAACAGCCTGTTTTTACCTTCCTGAATTAGGTAAAAATGAATATGTTCCTGTGCGTTTTTGCCTGTTTCTTTTTTGAGTAAGTCGCTCAGGTAACTGGCTGATAAATTTGCCTGTGCTGCGAGAAATTTAACAGTGGGCAAACCTTTATCCTGCTGATCACCCTGGTAATAGTTTCTCAAAATCTTTTCAATTTGGCCCACCACCGTGCTATTAGCGCTTTTCCTGGTGATAAACTGTCTTCCGTAAAAGCGGGTGCAGTAATTTAAAAGCAATTCCAGGGAGGAAACAATAATGGACTGACTATATACATCTATATTTTCCTGCAGTTCACTTTCAATTTTTGATACACATTCCTGTAAGATGTGCCTTTCTTTTTCCGAAAGATGTAGAGATTCTGTGGTCTCGTAGGAAAAGAAAGTATAGTCTTTCATGTGATCATTCAATGCTGAAGCGCTGATCAGATCAGGATGAAAAAACAAGCCCCAGCCCGACAGGTTAGCTGATGCTTCCTCGTCAACGTCCATCACAAGAACCTGGTTGGGTGCCATACAAATCAAACTGCCGTCCTGAAAATCGATCGCCTGGCGACCATATTTGATATTGTTGTGCCTGGTATCTTTAAACATCATGCAGTAATAGTCGGCAGAGATTTTGGTCTCCTCACTGATATGTCCTTTCACCTTGCTAAAGTCTACCACCGCAATTAACGGATGTTGAGCAGGAAGATCAAACTGAAATAATTCGATTGCGTCTGCAATGGTATGTAAATGTAGAAAGGTACTCATAATAGGATTTGATTGGTTAAATATCAGCATAAATGGAACTATCACCAAAGCAATAGCACCATTTATACGATCATCAGCGATTATAAGCTAAACTGGCTGGTGATCTCTTTGAAAAATGTTTCATCGTTAGCTTGCGTGCGGAACGCTACCATCGCTTTTGCATCCTCACCTGCGGTATATCTGAGCTGGCTCATCCCGTCAGTAGCGGCTTCATATATCACACCCGCAATTACACCCGCGGGTGAAGCGGTATGAAATAGTCCTTCCATGGCCGACATTACCTTTCCGATTAATGGCTGGTATGCAGTAAGGGACTCATCATTGCTGAAGTCAAGCGAGCGGCCCGTAAAGTCAGTATCAATTGCACCGGGTTCAATCAATTTTATTTTTCCGCCGAACTGTTCAACTTCATATTTAAGCGATTCGGAAATCCCCTCCACCGCAAATTTTGTCCCGTGGTACAATGCGCCCAAAGGAAATGTCATTTTGCCGCCAATGGAGGAAATGTTAATGATGGTACCGCTATTATTTTCCCGGAAGTGCGGAAGTAAAGCCCTTGTTACATCCAGCAAGCCAATCACATTGGTATTGAACTGGCGCAGTATATTGTCTCTCGAAAAAGATTCCAAAGTACCGTAGGCACCATATCCGGCATTGTTTACCAGCACATCGATCTTCCCAAACTGGTGTAACCCTTCAGCTATTGCGCTGCCAATCGTATGCAAATCAAGCACATCCAGCCTCGTGACCAAAACATTTTCCAATGTGGTCAGTTCTTTTTCCTCCTCTGGTTTCCGCATGGTAGCGATAACGTTCCAGCCTTTTGATTGAAATAATTTTGCAGTTGCTTTTCCTAAACCGCTGCTTGCTCCTGTAATTAAGATTGTCTGATTCATGTTTGTATGGTTTGATAAATCAAAGGTCGCTCAGGATGCTTAACAGCAGATAAGACTAATTCGGGAGATTTGTATACTTTTTAGGGATTGATGTATAAATAGGACTTACTGCGATAAAATTGCCTTAAACTTTGACTGTGTTTGTACCGGCGCGTCCGCAGGATAAGTGATATAGTTAATTGTTAAAAC
The DNA here is from genome assembly GCF_026239655.1 of Pedobacter sp. MR2016-24. Classification (GTDB taxonomy): domain Bacteria; phylum Bacteroidota; class Bacteroidia; order Sphingobacteriales; family Sphingobacteriaceae; genus Pedobacter. The sequence goes on from NZ_JAPIVO010000005.1 coordinate 32,961, forward strand.
GTTATCCCTGACACTAAAAGTCCCCTTTTCAAACATCACAGAATTAGCAGGTGTACGCACCACCGTTCCTGAACTTTGTAGTTCGAGCATCTCCTGAATGTTGATTTTAAGGCTGTCTCCTTTAATTACATATTTGCCCCTAAAGGTAGTTTTAGCGGCACCATCGGGGTGAAGGTACTCCATCGCAAATCTTGCATCCGATTCGAAGCGCAGTGTTTGACTATAAGTTTGTGGCGGAGTTTCTGTCCATGTCCCAGTCAGCACATCTTTTTCTTTCTTATCATCTTTCTTGCAGGCGACCGTCACGACAGAAAGCACCAGGAGTAATTTGCATGCATTCAGTATTTTATTTTTCATATCTAATTAATTTGTGTTTAGCATTGGTTAGTTAATCGTTCTATTTTTATATGCAGTGTGAGCTGGATTTGTCAGCTGAGCTCCTGGTTTATCCCGGATGCTATTGCAAATTACAGAAATCTTACATGTCTTTTAGGGGCTCCCGTTTTTCTTCCTGCCTGAAAAAAATACAGGGCCAACAGCAATAACACCAGTGAAATCAGGCACAAAAGTGCAGGCAGGAGAATGATCTTTGCAGCAGTTACAATAGTGTTCAGGTCTGTCATATGCAGTAAAACATACAATGTAGCAATCGCGCCGAGACATAACAGGAGCGCAATCGAAAAGTATTTCATTTTTTTCATTTTCTCAGCATTTGATGGTACGGGTGTGGAATTATGAGCTGTCATATTTATGGTTTGATGCGGTTAAGTTCTTCCTGATTGCGCAATACCTGAGTTGCCTTTACTCCTCTGTTTTTGAGATTAAAGGAGAGACCAAAGAGGAAACGTCGGTTCTCATCCCAATTGCGGTAAGTACGTTTGAGTTGCTGAAACTGCATGGAGCCATTGTTGAGATAGCTACTAAAGATATCACTGACCGCAATTCTGATGCTGGCCCTGTTTTTTACAAAACTGTATTGCAGTGCGGCATCTGCCCGATACCTGCCGAAGTCAGTCCCCGTCAGCTGCGCCCGCCTGGACTGGTAAATGTTTACCATTTCCAAGGCGAGTTTTGGATTAACCTGGTAGCTATTGATGACATGCAAATAAAAACCTGTAAGTGCCTGCCGGGTGTTCAGGTAGACGCTCTGGTACCTATCATGGAATAACCTCCCGCTTGCAATAAGCTGCCAGCTGCGGAGCAGTTCCTGTTGATAGGCAGCCGAGAAATTCATCGTGCGGTATTGGCCAAAATTACCAATGTTCTCCCTGGTAGACAAGCTGCGGTTTTCCAGGGATATGATATTGCCTATGTAATCATTGGTATGGCTGCAGGCCAGGCCAAGATGCCAGGCAGAACCGTATTGGTAGCCTAATTCCAGGGATTGCGTAGTTTCTGGTTTTAAACTTTGATTTCCAACCGCATAAGAATAGGGAGAAAAATAGGTAATAAAAGGGTTCAAATCCTGGTAATCCGGCCTTCCGACCTGTCGACGGTAAGTGAGTGTGAGCAGTTGCCGCCCCACATACTGGCTGAGCATGAGGTTAGGAAAAAGCTGGATATAGTTACGGTTATTGACTACATCTCCCGAGATAACAGAAGTGGTACCTACGCTGTACCTGGTATGCTCTGCCCTGAGGCCCGCCTGAAATGTGGTACTGCTGCCAAATGTACCTTTGTAGTCTACATATCCGGCATTGATTCTTTCCTGGTATTCGAAAATGTTTGTCAGCGTAAAATTGGCAGAAAAGTCCGTAGATGACTTTCCCTGCTTAAACAAAACTGTGCTGTTGGAATGTGCATAGGCCATTTTGCCGCCAGCTTCGAACAGATGTTGCGCATTGATCTTCCAGGTATAGGATATTCCGCCAGAGGCCAGTTCCAGTGCCACATCCGTTTGATTCAATAACCGGTCATCTGACCCATGTGAGGAATCAGCTGAACTGCGGTAAAAATTCTGGTAGCTAACCGGATTGCCGGAGCTGAACCTGGCATAACTGGCATTGAATTGCAGTGAATGCTTTCCGCCACCGAAATGATGACTTGAATTGATATTGAGTCCATAATTACGCACACGTTCATCTCCTGCGCTGTTAGCGTGTATTGCTGAATCCGCTAATCCACCATCGGTTGCGCTGAGCATTAGCTTTCTTAAATAATTAGTCTGCGTATGAGCTAAATTCGCTGTCCCGGTCATGGTCAGGCTATGCTCCTGGTTGATCCGATAGGTTACAGCGAGCAGCGATTGATGGACAACCGCGTTTGTTTCACCCTTTTCATCTTGCTGAAAATGGATAGGATTTATCCCTTCAATTGTATTGAAGCTGGAAAAATGATGTGCATTGTGCTGGTTTTGGTAACTATAATTACTATAAATATTGATTTTTCCTGACTTGTAGTTCAGCGCAGCACTTTCAGTAAATTTGGGTCTGGTTCCTATGCTGAACTGAGAACTGATGGTCCCTTCGAGACCATCAGTTTCAGCTTCTGCCATTTTAATATTTATTACTCCACCTGTGGTTTGCGCCTCATATCTGGCAGAGGGAGCGTGAATAAGTTCTACCTGAGAAACGGAACTGAGGGGTATACTGCCCATCAGATTGATCGTTTGCAAGGGGGTCAGTTTAACTGAGCTGCCATTGATCGTGACCGTTGTACCTTGCTTTCCATTCAGACTGATCAGATCATTGGTGATGATTACCCCGGGTGAAACGTTTAAAAGATCTTTGATGGATGCACTGGAATTTGGAAAAGCGCCGGAAAGATGAATGATAGTCCTGTCAGCCTGGTACCGGATCAATTTTCCGGCTGGCTGAACAGCTAATTGTTCCAGTTGTACCGGATCTTCTGTCAAGACCAGATCATGTAATAAGCGGTTTTTAGCTCCTGAAAACTGGACCGACTGCCAGCCGCTGTCCTTATAACCAAGCCTTGTTGCATGGATCAGGTAGCGCCCTTCGTTCAGTTTTTCGAATTGGTACTTGCCCAGTTCATCTGCCATGGTGACGATGGATAGCGAATTACTGTCCATTAACGTAATGCTGCTGAATTCCAGCGCCTGGCCGGAGGTATTACGGACAAAACCGGTGACCGAAAAGCTGGCTAGCTGCTGCCCGCTCCCCTTGCCTGCACGATCAGCGATCTGCTGTTTTTGCGTCAGTCGGGGCGACTTAAATAAAGCATAATTTCCACCATCAATCCGGTAATAACTAATGTCAATAGGTGCCAGCATTGATGAAAGGATAAATTCAAGATTATTGTGAGGTATTACTTTGCTGTTTGGCACGATAACCTTATGCGACAGTAAACTGGCTTCATAAATAAAATTTACCTGGTATCTTTTACCAATCTGTTCCAGGGTATCTTTAACCTGTACTGCCTGTAGTCCGGGTTCCTGCTGGGCCAGGGCATTGTTGACCAGATCAATATGGAGCAGCAATAGGAGCAATAGTGTAAGACTTAGATACTTTACAAAGACCATAGTGAAAGCGGGTGGCGTTTATTATTTGATTTCAATAATTAACTGGTGAAGGCTTTCGTCTTTTGTGATGGAAATATTTAAAGCCATACTTATTCCTTCCAGAAGGTGATCGAAATCAGCTGCACTAAAACTGCCGGAGATCAATTTCTCTTTGACAACCGGACTCTTAAATACGGCCTTATATCCATATTTATCCTGTAATTTGTTGAAGAGCTCTTCCGCAGGCAGTTTTTCAAATATAAAAATACCATCTTTCCAGGCCACCTGCGCTTTTGTGCTGCCCGGTTCCTGCCGGATGAAATTTCTTTTTTGATCGTATGTTACCAGGTCTCCCGGCTTAAGATTAAGGAGGGGCTGATTTGCAATTTGCATACTCACTCTACCGTTAATCAGCGCAACAGTAACCTTATCCCTCCTGTCGTTCACATTGAATGTTGTGCCAAGCACCTTGATATCAACTTTGTCCGCATGGACCACAAATATGTCTTGTTTAAACACCTTACCCTGACGATGGATATGGTTCACCTTAAAAAAAGCCTCACCTTTGAGCCAAACCTCCCTGTATTTAGCTTTCCCGAAATTTCCCCTGTACCTGAGCGAGCTGTTGGCATTCAGCATTAATTCGGAACCATCCGGCAGCACCAGCGTACGGGTTTGTCCATATGCGGTCACCACTTCTATAGATCTGTTCAAGTAGAAATAAAATCCGGTGCCGATGACCAGCAAAGTAACTGCGGCAGCGAGTACAGCTTTAAACCATAGCGACCGCCATAATTTTACTATTGGTTTTGCCACTGTTTCCCCGGCGATCTCCTCCCATAGCTGTATGTATTCAGCAGGTTCCATCGTATCCTGCTGAAACTTTAAAGTCAGCACCAGTTTTCTTGCATCAGCTATCAGATAGCTGAGGTTGGGATATCTGAGCTGCATATCTGCCCAATGGGCATTTGACTGATCATCCGGATGCAGTAGCCAGGCTAAAAATGCCGGGTCATCAAGCAGGTCAGGCAAAGTATAGTTTTCTGGATTAAGGTTCGGTTTTCTTTTCATATGTGTAACTGACCCTATTATCTTTCAGATTGCTATTTTACCCCAAAATTTTTAAAGAATTTAAATAATATCTTTAAACACCTGGTAATCAATTGAAAAATTTGGCGTACAGTAACAATAGCAGGAAAGAAAAGTCGCTTATATCCAGTTGTTCACGAAGTCCGTCAATAGCCCTCGCCATGAGTTTATAACTTCCTTTTACTGAGATACCCATTATTTCGGCTATTTCCTCGTAACTCAGTCCTTCGTAGAATTTCAGAAAGATAGCTTCCCGCTGCCTCGCACTGAGCTGATCAAGGCTTGCCTGTATACGCTGCTGCAGTGCTAACTGGTTCTCTTCCCTGATCAGCTTTTCTTCAAAATTGATTGCAGCGTTGAAATGGTAGTGCTCAGTTTCTTCATAGCGCTCATGTTTATTTAACAAGCTGGCTTTTTTGAATATGGAAAGCCGGAATGCCTTGAAAAGGTAATTCTTTACGTTATCCGGCTGCTTAAGATAACTTCTCCTTGTCCATAACGTGACAAAGAGTGACTGGATACAGTCTCTGATTAATTCTTTGTCGGAAGTAAACTTAGCTCCGTAATTATAAAGTGGATTTGCATAGAGATGATACAATTCCTCAAGCGCCTTAGCACCGTCATTTTTCAAGGCATGCCAATGGGTCTCCGGATTACTGTTCGCTATTGCAGTTGGCTTCATGATCTTGATTGATGTACTTTTCTGGGATTGTTGTATGAAATAGGACTTAGTACGATAAAATACTACTTTCTCGCTAAAAACTCCTTAGACTGCACCTTTTTAAAAGTCCATTTGTCCGGATGCTTGTTATCCTGCTGAAAAAGAAATGCCAAGTAAAACAAGGTTTTGCGCTCTGGATTTTCTTTGCAGACACCAGACACAAAAAGATTACTGTTTGCCTTATAAAGTGCTCTGTCTTCCGCAAAAAGGCATGAACCCTCTTCGCCCAATGGCAAATCATACAAGTTACCTGTCAGCATATCTATTGCATACCCCATTATACAGCTACCGCCGCAACCGAAAACAGCTACTTTAAAATGACCTGCAAAAACATTTCCTTTTTGTTGGTATGCCTCCGTAATTTTTGTCCGAAAAGCAGAAGCTTCAGGATTACTTTTAAAATTGATTGTTTTGGAGATGGCTGTGTTTGCTTTCACTACAGGCACACTAAAATTCTCATAGTAAATGCGCGGGATATTCTTCTGCGCGAAAGCGGGTGAAAAACTACACAAAAAGAAGCTCAGCAAGAATACGCGGCGGGCTGATAATAAAGAGGTAAATAATTTGTCCATTGCGGAGGTTTTAGTGATCATATCCAGTTGGCTTCCAATTTTATCAGGGAGCCTTTCCATAAAGACATAGGCAGCTGACCCCTTAGGCCAAATATAGCGAACCGGACAGAAATAACAGTATACTTCACAAGAAAGGGAAATGTACTGCATTAACCGGAAATCTTTGAACTGCATAAATGATGAAGCTATCGGATCGTTTTTGCCAAATGGCAAATGTTAACATTTGATACCGGGGTACATTTGTATCATTCAATAATTAAAAGATTAAAAAAATGGCAAAAACGGTATTAGTTACAGGAGCATCGTCAGGAATTGGCAAAGCAACGGCAATCTATCTGGCTCAAAATGGTTACACTGTTTATGGTGCGGCCCGCAGAACCGAGAAATTAAAAGTATTAAAGGATTACCACATACACCCGATAGAACTGGATGTGACAAAGGAGGAAAGTATTGCTGCCTGTGTAGCTAAAATTATGAGCGAAACTGGTAGCTTAGATATCCTGATCAACAGTGCCGGATTAGGCTCTTATGGCGCACTGGAAGATGTACCGCTTACCGAGGCAAAAAATCTGATGGAAATCAATCTGTTTGGTGCAGCAAGGCTGATACAATTGGTACTGCCGGAAATGCGAAAAAGAAAATACGGAAAGATTGTCAATATATCCTCCGTAGGTGGTAAAATTGGCTTACCGATGGGATGTTGGTATCATGCGAGTAAATTTGCGGTAGAGGGTTTAAGTGACTCACTGCGAAATGAGGTAAGACAGTTCGGGATCGATGTAATTGTTATAGAGCCGGGTGGCACCAGATCTGAAATGACAGCGATAGGCTCGGAAGACCTGATGCGCGTTTCAGGACATACAGTTTATGAAAAACTGGCAAAAGCAATGACAAAAATGTATGCCACTATGGAGAAGGATGCTGCAGACCCGCTTGTGATTGCTAAACTGATCAGGAAAAGCGTGGAAGCGAAACGTCCGGCAACGCGGTATGTTGGTGGCGCGATGGCGAAACCAATGTTATTTTTGAGAAAAGTGTTATCAGATAACATATTTGATAAAATGTTAATGAGCCAAATGAAATAGATTCATGGAACAAATGATTGATTACATATTGCAGTTCGGGCAATTGAACCAGCAACAGATTGACCTGATTAAGAGCAAAGCTGCTGTAAAACAGATAAAAAAAGATGAATATTACCATGAAGCCGGAAAAATAACCTCAGAGGTTATTTTTCTGATCGAAGGAATTATGCGGATATGTTATTATAACAATAAAGGGGATGAAATAACGAAGTATTTCTTTGATGAAAATCACTTTATTGCGGACATGAACAGCTTAAACCTGGCCATACCAGCAGTCGAGTATATTCAGGCTGTGACGGATTGCGGGTATATCTCATTGTCAAAGGCGGCACTGGATGAACTGTCGATGACGATCATCGGCTGGGATGCTATTGTTGCAAAAATGACGGCGAGAGGCATGACGGATAAAGTTAACCGCATCAGTCCGATGATGGCAGATAATGCCAGGGAGCGATACCTCAGGTTTTTTACCAGTTTTCCGAATTTAGCAAACAGAATACCGCTGTCTTATTTAGCTTCTTATTTAGGGATCACACAGTCATCGCTCAGCAGGATCAGAAGAAGTGTCCGATGATAAAGGAATTTAAAATTGGGCCAGATAAGCGCTAATTGAAAGATTTCCTGAAACTATTGGGCGTCATATCCGTGTAGCGCTTAAATAATTTATTAAAAGACTGGGGATGCTCAAAACCCAATTGATAAGCAATCTCACTCACAGAATAACTGGTAATGGATAATTTTTCTTTAGCTATTTTAATCAGTTGATCATGAATATGCTGTTGCGTACTTTGTCCGGTAAGTGCCTTTAATAAGGCGCTTAAATAGTTGGGCGACATATTCAATGTTTCTGCAATGTACTGAACGGTTGGCAATCCGTTTTTACTCAGCATCTCCTCTTCAAAACAGGTAGACAATATATTTTCCAGGCGGTTGATCACCATATGACTGGAAATCTTCCTGGTAATGAACTGGCGGTTATAATATCGATGGGAATAGGTAAGGATGAGTTCCAGGTGTCCCAACATCACATTCTGGCTAAACTGATCGATATTGGAATGGTATTCCTGCTGAATGTTCTGCATGATCGCTGCGATCTGATTTTCTTCTTTATCGGACAGAAATAATGCCTCATGTACGGAATAACTGAAGAACTCGCTCTGAGCGATAATTTTAGTTAATGGCGTGTTCCAGAGGAAGTCGGGATGTACCAATAGCATCCACCCCGACTGATCCATTATTTTATCTTTTTCTACTTCGATCCGAAAAATCTGACCTGGTGAGATAAAGAACATGATACCTTCATCGAAATCATATTCCTGCTGACCATATTTCATTTTTGCATTGAAGTTCCTTTTCAGTGCTATGGAATAAAAATCCAGCAAAATACTGTTTTCACCCTCAGGCATATTTTTTACATCAGCCAAATTGATCACACTGATCAGCGGGTGCTGCGGCTTGGGCAATCCCCTGAACTGGTGAAACTCACTGATCGTTTTGAATTTATGGAACTGTGTATTTGCCATGGTCGAATATAAATATTATGCGTTGAATGCAGCGGCAAATTCTTTGGCGTAGTCGGTCATTTTTACTTTGCCCATCACTGCAGGTTTGTTCTGGTAATAATCCTGCGCCAGTAAACCACTATGGAGTCCGGCATACATCTCTACTAAACCAGCCGCAATTGCAGGATTCATCCCAATAGCTACTAAACCATTCAGCGTTTCTTCATCAGAAATAACTGTCCATTTCAAATCCGGTTTGCCTATCGCTTTGCCCAGGATGCTGGCCGTGTCATTCCCGGAAAGGTCTTCACTTGCTACTGAACGGGCTTTTCTGCCTTCAAATGGCGTTGTCAGTTCCTCTGCAATGGCTGCAGCAATATCAATTGGCGATACCCATGGAATGATATCTTCACCACCATAGTTTGCCGCGATAAAACCTATGGATTTGATCATCGGAATATATCCGAGCAAATTGTAGTAGAAAGAATTTGGACGCATATGTGTGATCGCCACATCGGCAGGCAAGGCATTCAGAATGCGTTCCACCTGATGGGCACCGGCTAAAATTCCATTTCCTTCGGCCAGATTACCTCCAATGGTACTTAGATTAACTACCCGTTTTACGTTTGCACTCAGAATGGCTTGTGCATATTTGTTACCCAGACCAATATAATAAGCTAATAAGTCCAGATCCGGATCCATGTAATTTCCCGGAGGCACCATGGTATAAACAGCATCGGCTCCTTTAAAAGTCTCCGTTAAAAATTCAACATCATGTAATGAACCTATGGCTGCGGATGCACCCTTTGCTTCTATTTCGCTTTGTTTTGCAGGATTACTGCTAATCACCGTAATGGTATGTCCGGATTGAACCAATGTTGCGATCAATGGACTACTGATATGTCCTAAGGAACCTGTAATTATAATTTTCATTTTTATAGATTTTAGACTTCAAAGATCAGCAGATTGAAACTGGTGAATTAAGCCAAATCTATTATTGTTGTAGCCAAAAAAATTGAGCTTGATTAAAAACAAATCCTCTGCTAAAACCATTTTAATACAGAACAAGATTATTAAAGATTCATTATGAATATAGATCAAGCAAAAGTCCTGATTACGGGCGGTACTACAGGTATAGGCTATGAAACTGCAAAATTATTACGCGCTCAGGGTGCAAGTGTAGTGATTTGTGGCCGAAACGAAGATACCGTGAAATCTGCTGCGGCAGAACTGGACGTATTTGGTATTAAAGCGGATGTAGACAATGTGGAAGAGATCGAAGCCATGTTCACCTTCGCGATTGAAAAAATGGGCGGTCTGAATGTACTGATCAACAATGCCGGATTAGGTCATATCGGTTCTTTACTTGACACCAGTTTAGAAGACTTTACAAACATTTGGATCACCAATACCCGCAGCATATTTGTATGTGGACAATTGGCAGCCAGACATTTTATTCAGCAGAATGAAGGAAATATCATCAATATTGCTTCTATGGCGGCTGTAAATGGTTTTGCGAATGGTTCTGCTTATAGCTCAAGCAAGGCAGCTATTACCGGGCTGACGAACAGCTGGCGGGCAGAACTCCGGAAATATAATATCAGGGTTACACAGATCAATCCGAGTGAGGTAATTACCTCGTTTTCAGAAAAGATCGGCTACACGTCTTCAGCACCCGAAACCAAGTTGAAAGGACTGGAAATTGCCCAGGTAATCGTATCTACGCTTGCCTTAAACGGGGTTGCTATGATCCCGGAAATAAATGTATGGGCTACTAATCCGGGATCTTAAGGATTCCGGGTTAATCCGGCTAAAATTAAATTATCCAGGAGTTTTAACCTTGAACATTTTGGATTAAACCACTAAAAAGGCAATTACAAAGATCAATATCAGGAAAGATACAGGGACATCCCAGGTAAAAAACCAACAACGCCTTTCCTCCACCCCTGACGCAACAAGTTTTATTTTGAGCATTTCTACCAACTTTCTATTTTCAGCATTTTCCCTTTTAAGTATTTTCACATCGGGGAATTTTCTGCCATGCTGGGTGGTAACCGGGAAAACTATATAACGCCTGCTTTCGCCTTGTAAATAGAGTATTGGAGTGCCACCCATAATTTGTCTGATAGCATAAGAAGTTAGCAATACAGGCTTGCCATCAATCTGTAATCCATCATTCCAGGTAAGCGTTTTTTTGCCGTAAATGAAATACAGTATGGTAATTCCTATAATGGCTGGGCCTGCCATAAATGCCTTTGAATTATTTCCGAAAAAATCATTGGTATTTTTCGCGAATGAACTCAGCTCAGGTATGCTGCTATGAGCAGCAAGTTGAAAAAGCATTATTAGAATAAACAGCCAGAATAGCATATCAAAGGCTAAAAAAGCGGTGCGCAAGTTCGCACACTTCAATCTTAAGACTGCTGCACCGGTTACTGCAATATGGTTTGATTTATTAAAATGCATAATGTTTATTTTTGTGCCTCGCAATAGCTGCTTTGGGACTTTCCTGGCCGCCCCTCATTGCTATTACGGACTTCTTTTTAAAGGTATGCCACAACAGCCTCCGTTTTAAAGCCCAGTCTCCTGATGTGATCATCATGAACTTTGCCTAAAATACAAAAGATAAGCGCAAGCGAACCCATCAGCAGGATAAATCCGGAGGCGATAATTTTCACTAATTTCATGATAGATTAGTTTTTTTCTAAATGCCAAGTTAACACAATCGAAGAGATATTGTTAACGGCGCCGGCTCTCCTTTATATCTTCGTCGAACCAGACCTATCATTGGTCGTATTTTCCCCGGACCATCGTCGAATAAAATTTTAATTTATTTTTTCTCTATAGATATTCGATGTATAAAGAAAACAGAATTTATTTCTGATCAACACCGGAGGAAAATTTTTATGAAGTATATGGTAATCCTTTTATTTAGTATGGTCCTGACAAAAAGCGGGAAAGCCCAGATTCTATCCATTACCGGAAAGGTAACGGATGAAGGCGGCAGACCGGTTCCTTTCGCCTCGGTCTTTGTTACTAAACAAAACGGAACAAGCCATAACCGCATCACAGGAAAAATGACCGGTGAGGATGGTTCCTTTAAATTAATGGTCGACAGCGCGGGTACTTATATCATCAAAGCAAGCTGCACCTCATTCAATGACTTTACCAGAGAAATAAACGTGAAGGGCGCTATGAATGTAGAGCCGATTGTTTTAAAGGAAAAAGAAAATCAGCTGGCATTGGTAGCGGTAACGGCTCAGGCCCCTATGATCACCAAAAAAATAGACCGGATAGTGATGAACGTGGAAAATAACGCACTTGCCGCCGGAAAATCCTCATTGGAACTGATGAACCTCGCCCCTGGTGTGTTTGTAAATAACGGCATGATAGCTATCAATGGCAATCCGGGTACAAGGGTAATGGTGAATGGCAAAATCCTGCAGTTAAGCGGTGACGATTTAACGAATTACCTGAATGGCTTACGGTCTGATGAGATACAATCTGTAGAAATCATCGCCCATCCGCCTGCGGAATATGATGCACAGGGCAGCGGAGGATTCATCAATATCGTGCTGAAAAAACAGCGGGTTGCAGGATTCAGCGGCAGTGTGAATGCGGGCTATTCACAGGGAAGGTATGCAAGTACGAACGAAGGACTGCAATTGAATTTCAAGAAAGATAAACTGGCACTGTTCGGAAGTTATTCCTTTGATAAAACAAAGGATTACGAAGACTCCCGTTTGTCAAGAACTATCAATGACAGCATATATTATCGCTCACAGGCGGATAGAATCAATAAAGCTACCGCTCACCGTGTGCATGTTGGCGGGATTTATGATATCAACAGTAAACAATATATCGGACTGGATTATACCGGATCGTTTACGGATGGCACCTCTCCTTATCGCTCCGATATCAATATTGCCTATCCGGCGATTCGTAACAACCAGCGTGTAAATGGCAGTTATCCGCGGTCAAATTCAAGAGATTACCATAATATCGGTTTAAATTATCATCTCACTACAGATAGTGCGGGATCAGGCCTGGTGTTTCTGTATGATTATACGGATAATGATGCGAAGGTATTCAGCTCGGCACAGAGTAACTTTTATAACAGTAACAATGTATTTCTGGGCGACACCAGTTTTAGAAATCAGACGCCAAGCAGGGCTAAAATCAATACGATGGACACCAAATACAGCAAAGTATTCAATAAAACGGATGTCTTCAGTATAGGTGCAAAATTCACCGCCAGTCGTATTGATAACAGTGCTGTGTATGAAAGCTTTGAAAACAATACCTGGGTAAATAAAACAGCATTAAACTACTTATATGATTATAAGGAAAATATAGCTGCAGGTTATATGAACTACAGCGGACGCTTGCTGAATACCAGCATACAACTAGGCTTACGTGCCGAGAATACCCGTACAGAGGGTAACCTGATCACCTCGAATATAAATACCAAACGGAATTATTTCAATTTGTTTCCAACTGTATTTCTAAAGCACAGTACCAATAAGGACAATAGCAATTACCTTAACTTTTATTATGGGAGAAGGATCGAACGCCCCTCTTATAATGACCTGAATCCTTATGAAACTTATGCAGACAATTATTCTATTGGCAGAGGTAATCCATATTTAACGCCTTCTTATACCAATTCGCTGGAGCTTGGCTTTACCTTACGCAATAAATATAGCATTACCGCCGCGTACGACAAACAAAAGGATATCATCGCACAATATGCGATACAATCACCTGCTGATTCGCTGATCACGATTTATACGCGTCAGAATTTTGGAAAAAGAACAAACGCAGGCATCAGGTTATACGCACCCTTTGGGCTGAGCAGATGGTGGGCCTGGAATAACAATTTAAGTCTGCAGCGTCAAAGCATCACCTTGCAGGACATTGATATCAAAGAAACCATATTCTCTCTGCAGATGAACCAGGTATTTACACTGCCAAAGCAGTTTAGTGTTAACCTCAACGGGATGTATTTCTCACATATTATCATGGGGAATTATGTACTGGATCACATCTTCACAATGGATGTTGGTGTACAGAAAAAGATGCTTAAAAATAAACTCATAGCAAAGGTGGCCATGAATGACCTTTTTAATACCCTGAGAATAAACGGAGATATCTATTACAGTAACGTCAATATCGGGCGACTGGAGCAGAAAAGACAGACACAGACCATCAATCTTTCACTGATCTACAATTTCAATTTAGGTAAAGCATTTACCGTAAAGAAAATGGAAAGCAGTAACGCGGATGAACGCGGGAGATTATAAAAATATTTGTTGCAACAAAAATGGGGAAGCCGAAAACCAGTAAAACGAGTAGGCATTCAATTATTAAACTTAAGACCATGTCACAAGACCAAAACAACCAAAAAAGAATCGAAGAATTAGAAACAGCTAAAGACAAGCTAACTAAACTTATTGAAACCTTAAAAGAAGATCCTACTTTCTCTGAAGGTTTAGACAAAATAAGCGGTGGATTTTCTGAGATAAAAGACAATAGTGAAATTGCTCCTTTTCTTGACGTAAATGTTATCGCTTGCTAAAAAAGCCGACTGGAGATTGCTTTTTGGTGATGAAACCTTAAAGCAATCTTACAGTTTCTGGTTCCTGATGAACAGGGACCGGCAGGTAAAAGAAAGGGATTTGTTGAATCTGCAAATCCCTTTCCATTCTACACATAAAATTTAGACTCTCCTATTAATTATCATTTGTACGTGTTCGGCGTAACAGTAAAAAAAAGTAATTATTCGCTTTTATTAATTATCAATCTTATGAAATTCCGAAGGGCCCAATCAATTTATATAACTATACAGAACGAGGAAATATGTATCCAGAATTTTCTGAAGAACAAAATTATAAGTGTAACGCTGCAAGAATTTAGCCTTATACTGGCCATGGAGCATTGGGTTGATGTAGAACACCTGGCAAAAGTACTGAATGGTAAAATTACTGAAGAAGATATTATCAACATCATATATAAGTTAATCGTATGTGGCGTAATTCTTACTGAAGAAACCCAGGAAGAAGATGTCCATTATCAAGAAAACTGGGATTGGGGATTAAAGGCAGGTGCGTATCACTTTGCACTGAAAAACACACAATTCCTGACACCAAATTCTGAAGGGATGAGGGAATTTGCGGATCAGATTGCGCAAAAAACCGTGGAAGATCCTAGTCCGGTACTTTTCTCCCTCAATAAAAATAAATACGATAAAGTATATGCCTACACTGTTCCGGATTTTGACAAGGGCATATTTAAGACCATCAAACGCAGAAGAACAATCAGGCATTTTGATGTGGAAAGACCTGTGTCGCAGGTTGACCTTACAACTTGTCTTTACGCTGGCCTGGGTATCCTCAAGTTTAAAAGCATCCGGCCTATGGGAGAAATGCCTTTTAAAATGACCCCTTCCGGCGGAGGAAGAAATCCATTTGATGCCTATGTGCAATGCCGGAATATAAGCGGCTTACCGAATGGGCTGTATCATTATTCTGCAGTTGAACATTCCCTTGGATTGGTGAACGATCAGAATTCACCTACGCCGGCAGCTATTCTGGCTGAACAGTTATGGATAGATGAAGCTGCATTAGTAGTCTTCCTGGTAGCAAATTTTGATAGAACGATGTGGAAATACGCACATCCTGTAGGCTACAAGGCAATAATGATTGAGGCCGGGCATATTGCTCAGAATATCATTTTAGCGGCTAATGAACTGGGTTTTTACGGTTCGCCAACCGCAGCGGTGACCAGCTCCAGATTTGAAGAAATGATGCAGGAAAAGAACATGAATAAATCTTGTGTTTACGCCATTGCATTAGGTTATGCGCTGGAAAACGCAGAAGAGTTAGTGTAGCGCATGCGCATCAGTTTAATGATAAACAGGAATAAATCAATGATATGAAAAACATAGCAATAGGGATAACAGCGGCTGTATCATCAGCGGCAATGCCATCATTTATTATGCACCTGAGAAAGGAACTGGATTGCAGGATAACCGTTATGGTTTCAAAAAATGCAACGCGGTTTGTTACTCCCTTTGCGCTAAAGATATATTCAGGAAATGAGGTGTTTACCGATACTTATGATCTTGGAGATAATTTGCTGGTACCTCATATTAAGCTGACCCAGGATGCGGACCTGACGGTAATTATGCCGGCATCAAGTAATATCCTGGCTAAGGCTGCGCATGGTATCAGTGATGATTTAATTTCCACCGCCATTGTAGCCGCTGCATCGCCCGTTCTTTTTGTGCCTTCGATGAATGAACGCATGTGGTTTAACCCCATTGTCCAGGCAAATGTAGCAAAGCTAAAAGCGTACGGATACCATGTGCTGGAGCCGGAAAAGGGCAAAGCGGTTGGAGGAGAGGATGTTTACGGGGCAATGGCCTCACTGAAAAGTGTAATTCATTTACTCGGCCAGTTTTTGGAATAGCCGCATTTTTTCAAAACAAATTTAGCCTTCAATTATAAATCACTCCATTAATTCTTCAAAAGATGAAACTCAGTCAATTTAACAATGTGGTTCCCTATAATGAATCTGTTGTATTATATAATGCTTTTAGCAACCGCTATTTATTAGTGGATCCCCTGCTGAACGATTTAATCGAGTCAGCAAAGGCTGAAAATAATATTGATGATCTGATCGGCTATCATCCGACATTTTATACCGCCCTGGTAACAAACGGCTTTATAGTAGATAATGAGCGGGATGAACTGGAATCGGTGAAAATGATGCGGATGAAAGTAGATATGGAAGACGAAAGTCAGTATCACCTGATCATTAATCCTACCATGAACTGTAATTTCAAATGCTGGTATTGTTATGAGGCTCATGAGAAAGGTTCCAAAATGTCTAATCCAACCATTGAGCATGTCAAGAAACATATCAGTAATGTAGTGCAAAGTATGCCGGACATTAAGTTTTTCAATATCTCATGGTTTGGCGGAGAACCACTCCTCTATTATGATCAGGTCATCGTACCTGTAATGGATTATGTGAAAGAGTTCTTCAGGGACCGCAGCTGTAAGTTCAGCACAGGCTTTACCACAAACGGATTCCTGATCAATGAGAAAATGATAGCTGATTTTCCTTCTTTTAATATCACCAATTTTCAAATCACTTTGGATGGGGACAGGGAAACACATGATGCGGTTCGGTTTGTAAGTTCCAAAAGAGGGTCTTATGATGAAATACTGGCTAATGTTTTTGCCTTATGCAGGAATAAAATGAATGTTTCCATCAGAATAAATTATACGAAATCGAACTTAAAAAATCTTGAAAGTATCCTGTACGATTTTTTACCATTAGAGGAAGACGCAAGAAAGTATATGCTGATCTCTTTCCATAAAGTATGGCAGGAAACAGATGTGACCTTGACGGGCAGAATAAGAGAACTGCACCGGTTTTTTAGAAACAATGGATTCAGAGCCACATTCGCAGATATGGACATGCCGGACGGATTAAGGAATTCCTGTTATGCCGACAAAAAAAACCATGCAACGATCAACTATAACGGAGAAGTATTCAAATGTACTGCCCGAAACTTTTCGACAGATGCAAAAGAAGGAATGCTGAATGAGGACGGATCAATTAGCTGGAGTCAGAAATTTTATGACCGGCTGGACAGCAAATTTAAAAACAAACCCTGCCTGACCTGTCCTATACTGCCAATATGTAACGGAGGCTGCTCGCAGGAAGCGATAGAGCACAAGGGTCAGGATTATTGCATGTACGATTTTGATGAGCAAAGAAAGAAGAATGTGGTTTTAAACAAATATATCAATCTACTGCAGAACAGTGTTGCCTGATCTGTTAATCTCTAATTCATACCGCTATGGAAAAGTCAGACCCAATCAACCAAACCTCTTTTAAAGAAGGAGCCTATCCTTTTTACAGAGATTTTATTCTGGAAACAATTTTTAATGCTGCACAACGGCGAGCCTATACCGAGGCATCAGATGCCTACGATCATTGCTTTCTGCTTGCCAAACAAAATAATGCTGAAGCAGCAGCAGTTGCGTATCAACAGTGTTGTGCGCTCAGAGAGAAACTGGATCCTGCTGTTGCTGAATGGGTTACTGCCTTATGTGAACCCAGGTTATCTTATTATAATTATAAAACAAAAGATTATGCCACTGCTATCCTGGCGACAAAAAAGCTGATTGGGGCTAACCAATTGCTGCAAAAGAAAGGCTACCAGCTAATGTACTTATCTGAGATACAACAACTGCATAATTTGAGCAGGATATATTTTTCGCTGAATGAGACGGAAAAGGGAGTTGGCTTAAGCCTTGACTGTCTGCTCGGCATTTATGAACATGCCGCACACTGGAAGCCGGGCATGATGATGAATGGCATCTCAGAAGCATATCTTATAACAGACCTGCAATATGCAGTGATTGTGCAGGTCATGACAGAAACTTTCATTCGCCTACTCAGAACATTTAAAACCGATACAGTTTTACTGGATTACTGGCTGAGGAAATTTACCGAACCTTTGTCGGCCCTAAAATTCGCCCGCCTCTCATCTGATTATCGCTATAAACATATTGACGCACTGGTTTCATTCCTGCAGGAAACGATAGTAAATAAGGATGAACCTGATTATACAAATCTGCTTTTTGTTGAAAAGAGTAAGGTAGACCGGCTGTTATCTGGAGTGCTTTATGAGTATATCACTTTCAGCATCACAGAGAATGAAAAAGCATTGCTGGTGGCAAATGCCTGAATATTTAATTGGCCAAACCACCGGCCGGATTGGAATTTATGAGATTTATTAACCTAAAATATAAATAGATATGAAAAATTTAATCAGATTCTTTATCAAAAAAGAACCGGCGACTCTGGAAGAGTGCAGCGATTTTGAAGTAAAAAAAGATGATGCAAATACGCTCTTCGGCGGCTTCAAAGAATATAAGCCTCCTATTTATGAATATGATAATGCAAACGACCGCTCTTTTAAAACCACCGATTTATTAACCAATACCACTCCTACTTAAAACCCACAAATCATGAAAAAGAAAGACAAAAACAAACCTGACGACCTTAAAAAGGGACTGGTAGATATTGAAAAATTAAAGGAATTCGGCGTTACCAAAGATCTGACCGGAAAAGGTATAGAAGAAATTGATGGCGAGCATATTACCGGCGGAAAAAACAACGAAGATGACGGATCGGTGGCCACCCATTGGCCAACTGGTTCATAAAACTTCAACAGCTTAATCAAAGACATTGAACCATGGCATTTTTCAGTAAAAAATTTAGATTCTATAAGCAATTGGACTACATGGATTGTGGTCCAACCTGTCTGCGAATGATTGCTTCTTTTTATGGTGAAGAGTATTCTCTGGATTACCTCAGGGCAAACTCCTATATCACTAAAAATGGCGTGAGTTTATTGGGGTTAAGTGAGGCCGCTGAAAAGATAGGCTTTAAAACACTGGTCGCGAAGCTTACCTATGAGCAGCTGGTAGAGCATGTACCCCTGCCTTGTGTGCTGCACTGGAATCAGGAGCATTTTGTAGTGATCTATGCTATTGAAAAAAAATCCCTTTTCCGTCGCGTGGAGAAGGTACTGATAGCCGATCCCGGACATAACCTGGTGCGGGTGGAGAAAGATGTTTTTGAGAAATGCTGGATCAGTTCGGCAGATAAAAAAGGAATTGCCTTGTTGATGGAGCCTACGCCTGATTTTTATCGCAATGAGGAAGGTGTACAAAAAACAAAAAACGGATTTGGATTTTTACTGCAATATTTAAGACCATATAAACGCTACTTCATTCAGCTGATTTTAGGCATGGTGCTGGCCAGTCTGATCAGCATGTGTTTTCCGTTCCTTACCCAAAGTTTGGTGGACTTTGGTGTAAACCGGAAAAACTTAAGCTTTATTCACCTGATACTCCTGTCTCAATTACTTTTGTTTTTGGGAGGTATAGCAGTTGATCTGATCAGGAACTGGATATTGCTGCATATCAGTACGCGTATCAGCATCAGTATTATCTCTAATTTTCTGATCAAGCTGATGAAATTGCCTATTAACTTTTTTGAATCAAAAAATATAGGTGATATCTCTCAGCGTATCAATGACCACCACCGGATCGAATCATTCCTGACAGGATCTACTTTAAGCACTCTGTTTTCAGTAATCAATCTTTTTGTTTTTTCCTTTATCTTATCCATTTATAATTTTAGCCTGTTACTCGTTTTTGCTGCCGGCAGTATCTTATCAGTGCTCTGGGTTTCCATGTTTCTAAAGCGAAGAAAAAATATCGATTACAATCGTTTTCAACGGTCAAGAGAGAATCAGAACAGTGTATTCGAAATCATTACCGGAATGCAGGAGATCAAACTGTATAATAGTCAGAAAGCACGCCGGTGGGAATGGGAACGTATCCAGGCAAAACTCTTTAAAGTAAATATCAAGAGTCTGGCACTGGAGCAATACCAGGAAATAGGCTCATCTTTTTTCACACAGCTGAAGAATATACTGATTAGTTATTTAGCTGCCCGCCTGGTTATTGACCAGCAAATCACGATTGGGGTAATGCTGAGTATCTCTTATATCGTGGGGCAAATGAACAGCCCGTTAAATCAGATTATATTATTTATAAAAAGCATTCAGGATGCAAAAATCAGTCTGGACAGGCTGAATGAAATTCATAGTCAGCCGGATGAGGAAGCCAGTGAAGACCTGATTGGATACAATGAGAATAAATTCCCGAGAGAATCGGAAAACAATTCTGACCCTGTTTACCTGAACCATGAAATTTTTACCAAAAACATCCGTAAAAATGTGGGTGAAGGCATTACAATAGCAAATCTGTCATTCAGGTATGGCTCACCAAAGAGTCCGCTGGTACTGGATAATATCAGTATGCATATCCCTAAGGGTAAGGTAACGGCAATTGTTGGCGCCAGTGGCAGTGGGAAAACAACCCTGCTGAAATTGCTGCTGAAATTTTATCCGCCGTCGGACGGGCAAATTTTAATTGACGGATTGAATTTACAAGATATTTCCGCCCAGCTGTGGCGGCAAAATGCGGGAACAGTGATGCAGGATGGGTTTGTGTTTTCTGATTCTATAGCAAGAAATATTGCAGTAGACGGAGAACGCATTATTGAGGAAAAACTATATGATGCAGTGCGTGTGGCCAATTTACATACCCATATATCCAAACTCCCTTTAGGTTTTAATACACGCATAGGAAATAGCGGGTCTGGTTTAAGCGGTGGCCAGAAACAGCGGATGTTTATAGCCCGGGCCGTGTATAAGGATCCCAAATATTTGTTTTTTGATGAGGCGACAAGCGCTTTGGATGCTAATAATGAAAAAATAATTATGGAAAACTTAAATGAATTTTACCAGGGGAGAACGGTGGTGGTAATTGCTCACCGGCTAAGTACGGTAAAAAATGCCGACCAGATAATTGTGATGCGTGATGGCAAAATTGTGGAAGAAGGACACCATGATAAGTTAACAATGCAAAAGGGATATTATTTTGAACTGGTTAAGAATCAACTGGAATTAGGTAACGCTTAAACTATAGAAAACATGCCGGAAAATAACTCCTCATTAGAAGTAAGAAGCAATGAAATGGAAGAAATTGTAGGCAGTGTGCCCTCATGGATCATACAGTGGGGTATTACTGTTCTGTTTGCAGTTGCAGTATTGGGTTTGTTTATATCCAATTTAATACATTATCCGGATACTTTGGCGGCTAAGGCATTGGTACAGGCCACCGAACAGCCGGGAAAAGTAACGGTAAGAAAAGAAGACGCGAGTCAGGAATTTAAGTTTTTCGTAAAAGAAGGTGATCAGGTTGTACCTGGAGATACCTTACTGACCCACCTTGATAAAAACACCCGGAAAAGCATTGCAACCATCACACCGATGGCAGGGAAAATCTACATCTCAAAAGGAATAGACGAAAAAAATACGCTTGATCAGCTGATATGGGTAGTACCTAAAGCATCCAGGGTAGAAGTCAGGATAAAATATGCAAATAAAGGGGCTGGAAATGTGAAGGTTGGACAATCGGTAAAAATAGAACTGAATGATTTTCCAAGCAGCGAGTATGGTTTTCTGGAAGGCCGGGTAAGCTCGATCCTTCCCGTTCAGATTGGCAGTGAGCATCAGGCTAACGTGACACTGAACAGTAACAAAATAATTACCTCAGAAAACAAAGAAATTCCCATTGTGCCGGTCATGGAAGGAAACGGAGAAATACTTTTAAACGACCGGAGCATATTTCAAAGGATTTTTGGCAGTATCTTTTACTAAAATGACAATTCAGGTGTCTTTGGTATTTTTAATACTAATTATTATTAGTATTATTGGCCTGAGAGCGTGATTAATGGAATGGGTTTATCAATATGCAGGAAACAATATATCAGGATTTTGGCAAAGTTATTATCAGATCTCCCTTATACTCCTATCAGCGCCTGTTCCGCTCGGAGGGCAAGACGATTAACTTGGATGACCTGGTTTCGGAGCTGCTGGAAGACCCTGTTTTTATTGAAGGTATTTATTGGAGCTCGCCACAACTACATCAGACCGTTTTGGATTTTAAAAACGGGATAGTCAGTCCTTTAAAAAAAACCAGGCTGTTGATGACCCTGAAGAAATATGCCCTCCGTGCGAGCACAAGGTGTACGCCTTATGGCATATATGCAGGATGCAACGTAGCCAGCATTGGTATCAATGACAAATCATCCATTGAAGAAATAAAAGTACGGATTGTCAGGATAGATGTAGGACTGTTACAGCAGATCGTCCGCCATATAGAAGCTGATCATGAAATATGGCCTCACCTGCATTATCATATCAACAACTCCTGGTATCCCCTTCCAAATCAATACCGCTTTTTAGAATCGGCAATTGAAGGTAAAAAACGCCAGTATCAGGTAAGTTCTATTGAGCGGACAGAGGTGCTGGAGGAAATTATCGAACTATCCAAAACAGGGCTGCTGAATATGGATAATATTTTTGCTTTGATGCCCGGGGAAGTTGAATATGAAGAATCAAAAGCATTTGTAAAAGGGCTTATAGACACGCAATTTTTAACGAGTGAGTTAAGGTTAGGACTGACGATAGCAGATGAGCTGGAAAGACTGCAGCAGATAGTAGAGAGGCTTATGCAGCGGGGTGTTGCTGAAGCAGGAAGATATGTTGATCTTTTTGTGCTTATTTCGGCTATAATTAAGCAGTTTGAGCAGCTGCCTATAGGTGTTTTACCACTGGAAGAGATCAATGCTCTGGAAAATATTTTGGGCGAAATGGGCATTGAGCCGATGCAGGGCCACCTTTTTCATGCGGATTTAAAGCAAGCCCTCATTCCTGATCGTTATTTGCCAAACACAGATTTGAAAGAGCTGAATAAAGCTATCCGTATTTTGAGTAAACTGGCTACAACTCATCCTGCACAGGATACTCAAATTGTACGTTTTAAATCACTTTTTAAAGAAAAATATGCCGGCAGGGAAATTCCACTGGCGGAAGCATTGGACGCTGAATTTGGCATCGGATTCCCCCCGGGTGATGGCATTGGCAATAGTATACATAATTCATTAATAGAGCAATTGGATGTGCTGTCTAAGACCTCCGGAAAAGCAGCTGCCGGGAAATGCCATCCCTGGTTACAACATAAAACTGCGCAGTTAAGTGCAGAAATTTTTGAGAAAGGGCTGTTCATAAACGACAAGGATCTGGAAGAATTTACTGACAAATCCACTCAGCTCGCCAATCATTTTGCAGTAATGGGAACTGTAATCCCTACGGGATATACTTTGCTGCAAAGCGTTGGCGGATCGCATGCCAATGTATTGCTGGGCAGGTTTGGGTACATGAGCGACGAAATGCGAAACCTATGTGAAGAGATTGCAGACCTGGAAGCAGAAAGAAACAAAGAGGTCATTTTTGCCGAAATCATACACATCCCTGAAGGAAGGGTTGGTAATATTGCGCGAAGGCCTGTACTTTCAAAGTATGAGATCCCCTATCTCGCATCCAGTACCCTGGATGCACAGAATCAGTTAGCCCTCGAAGATCTTTTGGTATCTGTACAGCAGGATGAAATTATCCTCAGGTCAAAAAAACAGGATAAAAGGGTTATTCCAAGATTATCCAATGCACATAATTATCACAATAGTACAGTCTCTGTTTATAAATTTTTGGCATCGATTCAGCATCAGGGAATGCAGGGCTTTGAAATTAACTGGGGTACAGATATTCATACCAAATACTTTTTACCCCGTTTGAGCTATAAAAAGTTTATTTTACATCCTGCTTGCTGGTTTTTACGTGAAACGCAGATCAATCAAATCATCCAGGCTGAAAATCCCTTAACGGTAATCCGCTCATTTTTAAAAAACTGGCATATCCCACGATTTGTCTCTTTTACAGAGGGAGATAATGAACTGTTTATCGATACATTAAACGACAGTTACCTGTCACTTTTATTGAACGAAATAAAAGCCTGTAAACTGGTCAAACTTGTTGAATGGTTACATGGAGGGGCAATTGAGAATGAGACAAAAGGTGCAACGACTATACAGCAATTCATTTTACCTTTGTACAAAAAGAATCCCGGGCACATACGACCGGCAAAAAAACTTATTGAGAAACAAAATGTCAAACGGACCTTTGAACCTGGTAGTGAATGGCTGTATTTTAAAATATATTGCGGTGCTTATGTAGCAGATGATATCCTTTTAAAGGTGATCAGTCCGGTGATCAGTTTACTCTTAAAAGAAGGAATTATCAGTAAGGCCTTTTTCATACGGTACACTGACCCGCATCATCATCTCCGCCTGCGTTTGCTGTTGCTGGATGGTGCAAATGAGCTGCAGTATGCACATGCGGTTAAACATGTTTATCAGCTGCTTCATCCCTGTGTTGCTGATGAAACGGTATGGAGAGTGCAGATGGATACTTATGAAAGAGAAATAGAGCGCTACGGTGAAGATGAAATATTAAATAGTGAGGAACTCTTTTTTCATGACAGCTCTTTATTTCTTACTTGTTTAGAAGATGAAACCTTTGTGGAAGATCAGCAAATTAGATTTTTAGCCGCACTTAAGAATATAGATGCCTGGTTATCTGTGTTTGACTTAACCCTGGCGGAGAAGGCTGACTTTTGTGAAAAGATGTCGGACGCTTTTGCAGAAGAGTTTCATACCAGAGTAAAACTGCAGCTGGACGTACAGTACCGAAGCTGGAAGCCACTGATTATTCCCTTTTTAACAGGACATCAATTTGACATTCCATTCGAAAAGAGAGCGGATGCATTAAAAAAAATAAAGTTAAAAATTGACAACTTATCCAGTTATATTCATATGAGCATCAACAGATGGTTCGCCAGCGAGCAAAGGCTGATGGAGTATATGGCTTATCACTTTTGCAGAAAATATTATAATCAATTAGCCTATCACACCAATGCTGGGAAATAACAAGTTTTCAATTTATCATAGTCAGTCGGCCAGGATATCATTACATATACTTTACTGGATAGTCTTCTATTTATTTATTTTATTTGTGAGCCGGCTCTCCTTCAACCTGTCTTTGCTGGATCCCATCAATGTTTTGTTTTCTTGCGGGGAGTTGCTGATCATTGTTTTGATACATTATTTCCTCATCTACTTTACTTTTCCTTATGTTCGAAAGCGGAAATGGCTCATTGTCTTCACAAATCTGGTATTGGTATATCTGATTTCAGTGACCGGTGCAGCTGTCATTTTTAAAGTATTAAAAGAATCATACCCTGAAAGCGCCATCATTTCCAGCTATCATGAGCGCTATGGCATACACCATTTTACTAAACTGTTTTCTTTTAATTCAGCGCTCTGGGTATTGATCAATATCATCTGGTATACCATTCCGGGAATGTTTATTAAAATTATCAAAGATACCTATGAAAACCTGCAGGAGAAATTAGCCATTATTGAAGAAAAAAATGCCATTGAACTGAATTTCCTGCGTGCGCAGATACAGCCACATTTTTTATTCAATTCATTAAATAATATATACGGCTTGGTTATCGATAATGATATCGCCTGCAAAGCGGTACTACAATTGTCAGACCTGCTCCGCTTTTCTATCCACGACGGTAAAAAAGATAATATTACGCTTAAGGAAGAGATTGTTTTCTTAACCAATTACATACACCTGGAGAAAATCCGTCATAAGGAAGAGCGGGTACAGATCAATTACGATTTTGAAAAAATTGAGTCTAAAGAACTGCCTATCAAACCTTTGATTTTGGTTAACTTTATTGAAAATGCTTTTAAACATGGGGTTAATGCAAGTATTAAAAGGATGTGGGTAGATATTGAAATGCGGGAAGAAAATGGTTTGCTGACTTTCAGAATAGCAAACAATAAGGCCAAAATTAATATCGCCAGTGCGGCACCCGAAACTAAAGGCAATGGAATAGGCTTATCAAATGTCCGACGCAGATTAGAATTGGAATACCACGAGTATTATAGTTTAGACGTAAAAGAAACAGAAGATATATTTGAAGTGGTATTAGTCATAAAACTCCATCAGTAAATAATCAAACGATCATGAGAATAATAATCATAGATGATGAGCCGATAGCGCAGCAAATACTGGAAAATTTCTCCGGGAGAATTCCCTATCTGGAAATTGTAGCCATATGCGACAATGCCATACAGGCAATACAAGCGATACAGGACCTGCAGCCAAATCTCATATTTTTAGATATCCAGATGCCGGAAATGTCGGGCCTGGAGCTGCTGCGTATTGTACAAAAACAAAATATAATGGTAATCCTTACGACTGCTTTTCACGAGCATGCTTTGGAAAGTTATGAATTTGATGTGGTTGACTATTTGCTTAAACCTATCTCTTTTGAGCGGTTTCTAAAAGCAGTAGTAAAGGCTGATCACCTTTATAAATTACAAAACTTACCACATGACCGCTTTCCTGTTACAAAAATGCAGGATGGAGAGAAGAGAACTTATGTATGGGCTAACGAAGGAAGAAAAAAAGTACAGATATGTATTGAAGATATTATTATGGTAAATGCGTTAAAAGACTATATGGAATTGATACTTCCTGATAATGGCAAAGTGATATTGAACATCACGATGGCAAAACTGGAAAATTACCTGTCTCCACCCCTCTTCTTACGTGTCAACCGCTCTTGCATTATCCGGAAAAATGTGATTAAAAATATTCAGGATATGCATATAGAGACTACCCTTCCTATGGCTAAAAGAATTTCTATCGGACCGACTTACTGGGAGGAAATGCAAAAGTACCTGACCGAACTAATGTAACTTATCACCAGGCCATCACCTGAATGACGGATACTAACCATTATTTGTTGACTTAACTGCAGGATTCATCGAACAAAACCTATTATTCGTCGAAATAATTTTCAATTGTTTTATTAAAAGCAAAACTTAGATAAAAGAAAACAATAGCTAACCTAAACTTAAGAGTATGCAATCAGTAAAATTACAAATCAAAAAACGAGTAGTGTACAAACACAAAAATCCTACGCTCACCAACACAAAAAACAGACGTGATGAAACAGCTTCAGAAAATTCACTTCCAACTCTCTTGCCGACCGGATTAATTTTATGATAGTTCGTCCGTTAAAACAAAAAAAGTGTAAATAACCTGTTCAGCTAATTTTGAACAGGTTATTAAACAAAGCTGGCAATGATAATGCTTTTTATATCCGTTTGTAAAATATGATGATTAGCTCCATAAAATCCCTGTTTAAGATGTATCCCAGTGTGTCCTATTTGTCGAGATCTCTTTTTCTTTGCCTGGTCATCACGAGCTCAGGCCATGCACAGTCTTTCGTACCATTTGAGCTGACAGATCAGGGACATATCATGCTTAAAGCGAAAGTAAACGGGGTTGAAGGCAACTTTATATTTGATACGGGTGCCGGCTTAACACTAATCACTAAAACCTTCTCAGAAAAGATAAACAAACTGCATAAACAGGATGGTAGTTTTACTGCCTTTCGGGCGACTGGTGAGCAATTGACAGCCGACCTATATGATGCCCAAACCTTAGCTTTGGGAGACTTTGTTGAGCAGAATCCGGTAGTAACTATTTTCGATATCAACCTCGGTCCTATTGATGGACTGATCTCGCTCATGAGTTTTAAGGATCAGCCATTTACCATTGATTATACCGACAAAAAGGTAATTTTTGAAACAAAAAAAAGTATGCTTTCTATTGGAAAATCAGGACATCACATTCCTTTGCAATTAGCAGAATCGAGAGATAAAGCACTAACCGTATTTACCTATTTTGTTGTAAACGATAAGTTAACATTACAGTTTTCAATTGATAGTGGTGCAGGCAACAATATATATCGAATAAATTCAAAATATACTTCTGCATTGGGTATCGATACGGCAAAGGCCGGCAAAGTAGTGATCCCGAGCGAGTTTAATCCGAACATTAAGAGCATCATTTACCAGGCGAATATAAAATCCATAACAGCAAAAGCTTCATCCGCTGTACAGTGCCGGGATGTAAAAGCCTCCTTTATCGACGGTTTAATTTATGACGGAATACTGTCGCTAAACTGGATTGGAAATAAGATCACATTTGACCTGAAAAAACGGGAAATGATTGTGATCCGGTAATAAGGTGAAACCATGTTACCGGATCAGCTGTCACATTACTTATCTGTTGCCTCAGCACCATTCAAAAAGTCCAGCACAAGCCTGTTAAAAGTTTCCGTTTGTTTTAAAGGGGAATAGTGATCACCGTCAGGTATAATTTCCAGTCTTGAATTTTTCAGGTGCGAGTGAATCAGTTCCGTGTGCTCCTTTTTCACCACGTCAAATTGTCCCGCTACCACTAAGACAGGTATGCTTACAGTGCTCAGCGCTGCTGCCCTGATATGAGGTTCCTTTAATATCAGTTCCGTTAAGCGCAACCGATTCCGGGATTCCGGATCTGCCTGATGCAGCAAACTGTCCCTGCGTTTTTCAAACAGCTGAACCACCTTATCTTCAATTGCATCCGGACCGGGAAATAGATTTGCACCAACCACTATCATTTTCTCCAGCCGCTCAGGATGTCTCAGCGAAAATAACAGTGCCGTATTTCCTCCGTCACTCCATCCCAATAAACTTGCCTTTTTTATAGAAAGTGCATGCATTACATCTTCCAGATCCTTTGCGAACTGTTCATAATTATAAGCTGAGGTCTTTTTGTTGATACTATTTCCCTGACCTCTGGTATCTATAGCAATCACTTTATAATACTGCGACAGAGGACCTATTTGATTCCTGAACGAACCGATACTTTCGTTATTTCCGTGCAAGAGTATCAGGGGGCTGCCTTTACCATAAGTCTCATAATAAATTTCGCCATCTTCTATCTGTATACGCTTACCATTACTGTTCCCATACATCAGCCTGGCTAAGCTTGTATCATGCTGTATTGTTTCGGCCTCACTTTCTCCTGGGGCATTATCAGCAGTACGAGAAGCATTCTTTCTGGACGATGCCTCAATCGCCACGAGTAAATTCGAATTCGAAACTTTTTGCCACTGTGCTTCACCCTTCATTCTGTAAAGACTAGACCGCAATGGTCCGGGAAAAGAAGGGATGAAAAATGCCGTTTTGCTGGTATCTCCCTCCCGGGCTTCCAGATCTAAAATGGCCAGCGCAACAGCAATTTCCTTCCTTCCCTGAATATGTATCTGGTAAGGTTTTAAGTCAATGCTTTCGGGAGCCTGCATCCCCACCTTTGTATTCCCCGCTACTTCGAATATAACATCTTTATGCAGTATGGACTGAACAGGCAAACCATCCCTGACAGCATAGATATTCATTCTGAGCTTAATTTTTTTAAAGTTCTTCCTGTTAATACTAAAATTAAGCTTACGCAGGAAAATATCTTTATCAATTTTCAGCATCACAGCCTGCTCACGACCTTTCTCGTCGCTGGTTTTTGGTATATTTTTATACATTGCCGGAAAAAATATAATACCGGCAGAGGATCGTCCATAGTTTTTCAGCTTTCCCGGCTTTGCGCTGATGCTGACTGATTTGAGCAAATGAGGAGACTCAGCTAGTTTTACCACCTGTCCATTTTTTAGAAAAGTATTCCAGTCCATTCTCAGGCTCCTGTAACCGATAGCTGAGAAAGCAATGGTGTCCGTATGTTTAACCTCGCTTTGCAGATAAGAGAGCGTATAGCGGCCCAGGGAATCAGAAACCGTACCAATTGGCTTATTTACAATACCAATGCTTACGTAGGGTACCGGCAGGGAATTATGCTGATCAACAGTATTGCCCTTTAATGATACGGATTGTGCATAAGAATAACTACCGTTGATCAGTACGGTGATGAGTACAAGTAAATACGCTTTAATCCTAAGAAAAGAGGAGACTGAATGAAGCATCAATTTGTGATTATGAGCACCAATGATATCAATTAGTTCATCATGAAAGAAACTTTTAACCATATTTAACAATGGTCAGATGCAGAAATTCAGCTATTACGCCATAGCCTTAATTGTTGCCTATGCTTTTCTAAACTCCTGAATCAGCTCATCCACATGATCCCACAGGAATGAGGAACCATCTTTTATCTTATCAATTTTTGCATAAACCGTTTCGAAAGGAACGTTATATTCTATCCATGTTCCGCCCCGGTTAGAAATGTTCTGCAGAATAGGCTCCAGCCGGTCAATCGCCTTTGCAAACTTAGCCTCGTTGGTTTCCCCATTTTCAAACTCGATCCAGATGGCCATAAAGTCATTTTTCATATCATCTGGCAGGAGGCCGAAAATACGAGCTGCAGCAATCAATTCTTCATCAGTATTGCTGTGATTCTTCGTGGTATCATACAGAAAGGTATCACCTGCATCAATTTCAACAATGTCATGCAGCAGTACCATTTTCAAAACTTTGAGCATATCGACAGGCGCATTGGCATATTCGGACAATACCATTACCATCATGGCCAGGTGCCAGCTGTGCTCAGCATCGTTTTCATGCCTTTCACTGTTAAATAATTTTGTTTTTCGTTGTATGTACTTTAGCTTATCAATTTCTTTGATAAAGTCCATTTGCATCAGCAGTCTGCTTACTTGTTTCATTATATGGTGATTTTCTGATATTATTGCAAAGAAAGCATTCATATCGGATACCATAAAGGACATTTGTCCTCCCAAAAAATGATAAGAACCAATAAAGAACTATTCAGCTATATTACTCATTTAGTCCGTTCGGGAGCTGAACATAAATTTACTGAACATCATTTTACCCCGTCTCAGAAAATCCTGGTGGAGGGCAAAAAAGTATTTTCAGTATATATTATGAAAAGCGGGATGGTTAAATGCTTCCTGACTACAGATACCGGCAGTAACTTTATCCAGGAGTTTTTTGGCGAAGGAGAGCTTTTTGGTGAGATTGAGTTAATGGATGACTGTTATAGTTATTGCACAATTGAAGCTATCGATGACGTGGTGGTTTATAAAATTCAAAAAGGTGATTTTCTTCAATTGCTTGATGAAGATAAAAAATTCAACCGGCTTTTCATTGAGGCCCTGATCTCGAAATTAAAATACAAGGCTACAAGGCATTCCTACAATCAATCCCATACGATTGAAGATAAACTGACGCGGCTAAAAATGAAATTCCCGGCGCTGGAACAGGTAATTTCAAAACAGGATATTGCAGATTATCTGGGAATTACGCTGAGGGCGCTGAACAGGACCATCAGGAGTATGTCTGAAAACTAAGTTTTTTCTTAATGCCATTTGTCCACCATAAACCGTATTTCATCTGACTGATGAGGCTTAATCCTTCCGTATATTTGATGAACTAAAACACAGCAATTTCCATGAACAGGTCGCACATCCCTTTGGTAGAATTGGCAGCCAGCCCTAAGGGACTGGTGATTGCACCTATGTCTGCCTCATTCAGCTATACCGAAGAAGCAAACACGGTTTCGGATGCGCACAGGCACGACTATCACTCGCTGTTTTACCTGGAAACCGGCAGACTGGATTTCGAAATTGATTCGAAGCCGATTCACATGACCTCAGGAGCGCTACTGATCCTGCATCCTGAGCAGGTACACCAGAGCGTCCACTCGGCAGACATTTCTGGATGGGTGATGTCATTTGACGGGACCTTATTGGATCCCCAGGTTTGCGCTGTCATGGAAAGTGTGACCACACAGATTGCCTTATTAAATCCGGCGAATAACGATTTGAATTTCATCAGGCAGATGCTTGCTTTAATTTTCGAAACAGCAAGCGATAATGATCCGGGAAATTTTAACCTGCAACTGTTGCATTCGCTGACCAATGGGTTATTTTATAAGATAGCGGAGCTGTATCAACTAGTCAGAAGAGGAGTTGGAGCAATGGAAAATTCAAGACCGGTTCAACTTACAGCGAGTTTTAAAAGCCTGGTTAAAGTTCACTTCCTGACCTTAAAAAAGCCTTCGGACTATGCCGCGATGCTTCATTTGTCGGTCAGCTACCTGAATGACACGGTTAAAGCCCTCACCGGATTCCCTGCAACCTACTTTATCCAGCAGCAAATTATTGCTGAAGCCCGGCGTCAGTTGTGTTACACGTCAAAAAGCATAAAGGAAATCGCGTTTTCCCTGGGATACGAAGATCACAAATACTTTATCCGCTTATTTACCAGGCTGGCAGGAAGTTCACCCCTGATGTTCAGGAAGAATAAACAAACATCACCTCATAAAGAAATATCTGCCCATACTGAATTAGCTACACATGAAAAATAAAAAAGTACTTATCACCGGAGCCAGCATTGCCGGTCCGACTTTAGCTTATTGGCTGCATAAGTACGGATTTGAAGTTTCTGTAGCAGAACGTGCTGCAGCATTGCGTTTAGGCGGACAAAATATTGATGTTAAGGGTCCGGCACTGGAAATTGCCCGGAAGATGGGACTGGAAGATCGGATAAGGGATGCTAACACAACGGAGATTGGTATCCGCTTCGTGAATACAGACAATAAACTATTAGCCGAGTTTCCGAAAGACAGCGCGTTAAGCATGACGCAGGACCTGGAAATTCTTCGCGGCGATCTGGTCAATATCTTATACGAACATAGCCGAAAAGATGTGCTATATTTATTCGACGACTATATCACGCAAGTACAGGAGTCACCGCATGATATCAGTGTAACTTTCAATAGCGGGAAAACTGAAACCTATGACCTGGTCATTTCAGCTGAAGGGATCGGTTCCAGCACCCGTAAACTCGTTTTCGGCGAGGAAACAGAATTTAAATTCCTGGGTTTGTATACGGCCTACCTGACCATTGAGAAAGCGGCAACCGACAGTCGATGGGCGCGTTGGTGCAATGCTCGTGGTGGCATTGTTTACATGCTTCGTCCGGATAATTACGGTTCTACAAGGGCTTCGGTCACATTTCTGGCTGATGAAAAAGATTATAAGTCACGCTCAGTAGCAGAACAAAAGCAGGTATTAATTGAACGGATGCGCGGAACCGGCTGGGAGTCGGACAGGTTAATCAACGAGATTACCCGGACGCAAGACCTTTACTTTGATAAGGTGAGCCAGGTGAAGTCGCCCCGATGGAGTAAGGGTAGAATTGCCTTAATTGGTGATGCAGCTTATTGCGCCACCCCAATTGCCGGAAAAGGAACAGACCTGGCCATGTCTGGCGCTTATATCCTTGCCGGTGAACTTTCAATAGCGGAGACTTATCAGGAAGCCTTTGACAGTTATGAGAAAAAGATGCGCCCCTATGTAGAAAAGTCTCAAAAGCTGCCCCCGGGCGTTCCGCGCATCGTTTATCCTACCTCCCGCTTGGGTCTGTTTTTATTGAACAGTTTATTTACTGTAGCAGGCAGTTCGCCTGTGAAATCGATAATCAGTTTATTCGGCAAAGGCAAGAAGAAAGAAGAAGTGGATATTGATTTGCCGGATTACCTGCAAATCAATCGTAACAGATTTTAAAAAAAATAAAGCTGATTGCAAAACAGAAAATCTAGATGTGAATTTCTTCAATCAATGCATCAGTCAGCTTTCGTTCTTTTACTTTAACCCAGGGACTTCCGGTTTCAGGAAAAGCGTTCCTGCAATAACCGGCATGATTTCTAAAGTCAAACATGGCATGATAATAATTATTGACAGAAAGGAATGCCTTTTCGAAGTCTTCCGTCCATAATATTTTGATAAGGCATGGTATATGTTTATCAGTGACGTTGGTGACGTTATAAATATGTAATCCATCTAAAATTTTTGACTCATCATTACTCGTATCGATTGCATAAAAATAGCCAGTTTCACCATCATCTTCGAATGCTACAGCTCTGTTATTTTCTGCAGCGCTCTCCACAAAAGTATCTGCGCCGATAGTATAAGTTTGCGTTTCATAAATTATTAAAGTTGGTTTACTCATCATTTTAATTTAATAACTGATTTAACAAAACCTGCTTACGCTGATGCCTATTCATATTTTAATGCGTCAACAGGATTAGCCTTAACTGCTCTTTGTGCCTGGATACTCACAGTGATAACGGTTAATAAAATTGTGATCACAGCACTGATGACAAAAGGAAAAACAGGTAAGCCTATTCTATAAGCAAAAGTTTCGAGCCATATGTTTGTGAGCACGTAAGCAATTGGCCAGGAAATTATATTGGCCAGGACTACCAACATCAGGAATGAACTGTTGATGAATCTGAGGATCTGAATATTACTTGCTCCCAGTATTTTACGTACAGCAATTTCCTTAGTTCTCCCATTCGTAATGTATTTCGCAAAAGCAAATAATCCGAGTACGGCAATGAAAATAGTCAGCAGGGCCGAAACAAAAAACAGAGATTGCAACTGTTCCTGTTTTTTAAAAAGCTTAGCATAAAGATCATCCAAAAATTCATATCGAAAATCTTCTCCGTCTTGGGAATTAATTTCAGGCCATTGATCCTTCAAGGTAGCCAATGCAGTTGCCATTTTGCTTTCCTCAATTTTTAACATGATCTCGAGTTTTGCATTTCCGCAAGGATTCTTAATCGCATAAATTGTGGGTTGAACAGCACTTTCAAATCCCTGTGCTTTGAAATCTTTAACGACACCAACGATTTTATAATCCATCTCGCAGCCTCTGATCGTTTGTCCTAAAGGATTTTTCATACCGAAATTGGCAACCGCACTTTCATTGATTACCGCCGAGTTTGCAGTATCGGTTTTAAATGCCTGAGAGAAAAAACGACCTTCTTTCAATTTAATATCCAGGGTTTCAAAGTAATCAAAATCCAGGTCCACAAACTCGATACTGGATTTTTTACCATTCACTGTATAACCATTCGTTCCGTTTTTACTACCATCCGGTATACTGGTAGCTACTGTAGCCGCTTTGATTCCGGGTATTTGCAGTATCCTTTCCCTGATGGGTTTGAATACGGCAGGATCATTGAAATAAGAGATATTTTTAATGTACACCACCTGATTTGCGCTGAAGCCCGGATCCTGACTACGCATATATTTTAATTGCGAATTGACTATGAATACACCGATGATAAAGATTACCGCAATGACAAATTGGAATACCAGCAAACCGTTTTGCAACCAATAACTTTGTTTACTTGTAGAAAAGTTTCCCTTTAATACCATAGCCGGATTAAAACCAGACAAAACCAGGGCAGGATAAACGCCTGCAATAATTGTAATGAGGCACAGGATTAAGGGCAGTTGCCAGATTAAATCGTTACCGATGTACCAGATCGATAGATTTACCTCGAGTAAATTATTAAAGCCCGGCAACATCAGTTCTGCTACGATGAGTGCCAGGATGGTAGCGACGAAACACTGGATGAATATTTCCGTAAGGAACTGTGTGATCAACTGAATACGATAGGCACCCATCACTTTTTTAACCCCAACTTCTTTAGCCCGTTTGGCCGCCTGAGCAATACTTAGATTAGTGAAATTGATACAGGCAATTACCAAAATCAGCATTCCCAATAATGAAATGATGATTAATATTTTATATGGCGCATCATTACCAGCCTTAGGCCTGAGATGTTGGTTTGCCAAAGGATCTAAAAAGGTTGAGACTTGTTTTATTTCATCTATTGCCTTTTGGTCGGTCGCCATTCTCAATAACTCTGCCTGGTAAAGACCTGTTATTTTTTGTTCCAGACTGGCTATATCTGTTCCCGGTTTTACCTGAATATAAGTGTAATAATTGTTATAGCCATAATTTTCCCCCACTCCTATTTCGTTGGCAATTGAAACACCATCAAAAGTGATACTCGACTGCGGATTAGTGACAATGGAGCCATTTATCTTGCTCGTTATTCCGGAGTGACTACTTCCGGCGCCAACGATTTCCGGTTTATCATCTTTTTTATCCGGAAATAATGTGCTGATATTTTCTTTACTTAAATAATTGAGACGTTCTTTTTGGCCGGCGGGTCTTTCTAAACCTCCGCTGGGTTTCAGGTCAAGAATCCTGGCGGCACTGTAATCAACCTGGATAAAGTTTCTCGTGAAGACCGTTTTATTTCCATTTCTCAGCACAAGTTCAAAAGAACCACCTTTGGTGATGCCGGCAAGTTCAACCTCGGGAAAGTTCTCTTTAATTGCCCTGGCCAATGGCGGAGAGGTATAATTTGTTTTAAACTCCGGATAGATTCTACCAACAATATAGATATTCTTATAATTCGGATTTGACTTGTCAAATCCAGTTTCATAGCTGAAGTACAATATAATCAAAATAAAAGCAGCTAAGGCAATAGCTAAACCACCCACATTAATTGCTGTAATATTCCTGTTTCTCCAAAGATTTCGCAATGCGATTTTTAGGTTTAATCTGTACATAAGATATAATTTCTCTTTGTTTTCCTATCCGGTATACCGTACCGTCTGACACCTATGTACCAAGCTTATGCCAAAAGAAAAATAAGACTATATACCACTGAATATTAAACAGTTAACTGATTTTATTATTTTAAAATGTTCAATATCGGACAATGGTTGTGCGGGAACGGACAGGCGTAATACTGCTCATCCTGATCAACACGCTATTGCTAAAAAACCTATAAGTATCAGAACGGGTAGCTGCAGACTTAATTCTTAACGTCTTTAGCTACCTGTTTTTCAGCACTTTCAGCTTTCTTCTCCTGGGCTTTTTTCACTTTCCGTTGTTCTGCTCCCGATTTCTTTTGATCGCGTTTTTCTTCCCGGATCACCTTGTTGATTTTCCTGTTGTAAAGTGCAGTTACTATTCCCTGACCAGTTCTGCTGAAAAACTTAATTTTCGGCTTGTCGCTCGTTCCTGTCACCGCAACAGGAACACTGATCCAGCCCGCAGGTGGCAATCCAACCTTTACGAGGATATCCAGTAATCCATTGAAACTGGTAGTTCCGCTAATGGAAGGTCTGAGCACAGAGACTTTAAATTTAAATTCATCTATGTGGATCAGGTTATTTTTAATCTGAGTTACAATGTTAACCCCTTTCATATCAGGATTATTGAAGGCATCAGCCCCTACATTATCGCCAATAACAGACAGCATCTTTAGATTTTTCACTGCTACATCGCGCAGGTTCACTACACCGCCTCCCTCCAGAGAAGGATAGATAGGCGCCATATTCTGATCAAAATCTCCTTTCAATTTATAATCCAGCGACACAATTCCACTAACATCCTTTGCTGAAGTAGCTAATTCACGCACCATGTCGATTTCTTTGTATGCCTTTTGCACATTAAAGTCCATTACCTTAAATGCAACGTCAAAGTTGGCGGTTAAGGGCGACTCGTCCTGGTAACGGGCATCAATGTTCA
This sequence comes from Pedobacter sp. MR2016-24, assembly GCF_026239655.1. Lineage (GTDB taxonomy): Bacteria > Bacteroidota > Bacteroidia > Sphingobacteriales > Sphingobacteriaceae > Pedobacter. Next base: position 70,232 of record NZ_JAPIVO010000005.1, read on the forward strand.
TCCTGCTTCCAATAATGTCGAAAGAGGTGTTTTTCAAAAATACCTGGCCATTCTGTACGGTTGCCATCCCCTGAAGCTGATGAATATCCAATCCTTTAAAGCCAACTTTTTTTGCATTAACTTTTAAGGATACGTCCAGATTTTTTGGAACAATCACTACACCGCTACTTTTAGGATTCTCCGCTTTCGCGTATTCAATGGCCAGGGATTGTGCATCATTATCACCGCTTTGCAGTGCCATAAACTCATCAACCAGGATATAGTCGGACCGCAGGCCAAAGTTTCCGTGGAGTGTTCCTTTACGCGCTATAAAATAATTGATCGTGTTCAGCAGATAACCATCCAGCGAGAAGTCAGATTTCCCGTAAGTGGCATAAAACTTCCTGAACCACATTTTTTCGTTTTCAAACTCAAAACTTCCCTCTTTCAAATAAAATGGCTTTGGCAGATATGCTGTATTTGCCTTTATGTTTTTCAGGATCAACGTGCCTTTATTATCAAGTTTGCTGTACTGACCTGAGGTGGCATAACTTTGCCGGCCGTTAAGCGAAAGGTCTGCCGTTACCAATCCGCTCACATCTAATCCTTTTCTTGCAAATACCTGGTAAATTTTCCCAATATTTAATACCCCTTTTGCACGCACTTTATAAAGCAGATCTTCAAAATTTTGTAAATCTGCATCAACAAACACGGGGTTTCCCTCAAAATCAAATTTGAAAGGAGAAAGTTTTACGCCAAGACTGCTGAAAGTTCCGTCGGTATTATTGATATTAGCCGTCAGGTTGATATTTTTTATCGGGTTTGGGTAGGCTGTTGTTTTTAGCCAGCCATCCTTCAGGTTCAGATAGCCCTTAGTTTTTGGAAAAAGTTTTTTATCCATGCTGAAGATACCGTTCGCGTTAACATCGGCATTCATCAGCCCTTTGAGGTCAAGATCTTTTAAGCCTAATGCTTCATCTAGCGTTTGCAGGTTAAGAGCACCTTTCATTACAGCATTCACACCCATCTCGCTCAATCCTTTGGTTTTAACAACTGCCCGGAAAGCGCTTTTTGGTCCGAGGTCAAAATTCAGTGTTTTCAGATCCACTCCTAATTTTTCAGGATCCAAAGAAGGGAAATCTATCCCCAGATCGACATTGAGGTGATCCATTGGTACCGGAGCTTTTTCGCTTGAAATCCTACCGTCCTTAACCAGTAAACGCGCTGTGAAATTTGGCTTTACTTTCCTTGGTTCACTAAACTGTCCTTTCAGGCTAATAAAGAGATCACTGTTCCCTTTAAGTTTAGTGTCCTTAGCCCAGTCCAGATATTGCGGTGGCAACACAGAAATCATATCACGAATAGTAGTTTTTTCTGAGGCAGCTTTGATATCGAGGTTATATCCATCTTTGAGGATGGTCACAAAACCGGTAAACTTTAATGGCAGATCATTGATCCTCAATTCATTTTTCTTGAGGACAAAAGTTAGTGCGTTCGTATTGATCCTTGTAATCAGGTCGGCACGCAGTGATTTCTGTCTGGCATAATAAACCCGGTTGAGACTAAAATCCAGTTGATCAATATTAAGGTCAGTTTTAAGGTCAAAAATATCTTCACTTAATCCGCCTGTACCTGTATAATTAAGTCCTTTCGCATCTACTAATATATTAGCCGAGTGATCTTTATATCTGATATTACAGTTCCTGAATTTGATAAGATCTACCTTTATTGAGGTCTCCTTTGCCGTGGTATCTTTTGGACCTGCAGACGGACTGGAAACATATACATTATAATTGGCTTCTCCTTTACTGTTGACATAAACATTTGCAAAAGCATCACTTACGTAAATTTCATTAATCTTTACTTCACCATCAAAAATAAGATTTTTAAGATTGATTCCGGCTGCCACTTCTTTGGCAGACAGTAAGGTATCCTGCTGAAAAGGCCTGGAACCTTTAAGTAATAATTCATCCACAGAAACGGTAAGGGAGGGAAAATGCCGGAAAAAAGTAAGATGCACCTTTTTGTATTCCAGTTTTCCCGCAAGCTTCTTATTCGCGAATATTTTTACCTGTTCTGATATTGTTCCCGGAAACAATAACGGAATAATAAACATCAGAAATAATATAAACGCTATAAAAATCCCGAACCATTTTAACGTTTTCAAAGCTAATTCTTTGATCTTTTCCATAGATTGATAATGATTTCGATTTATCTCAGGTAATGCATAGCATATGCACGAACCCGAGCTATCTAAAATCAAGCCAGCTTCTTTACGATGATCCTGATGCCAGGAAATCCTTAACTAAGGGTCAGCATTGAGCGGATTACTCTTTAGGTTCCCATAATTGGATTTTATTTCCTTCGGGATCTAAGATATGTACGAATTTCCCGTAGTCGTACGTTTCGATTGTGTCTACGATCGTTACATTCTCCTTTTTCAATTCTTCAACCAGCGCTTCCAGGTTCTCTACGCGATAATTTATCATAAAATCTTTGACAGAAGGCTCAAAATACTTTGTATCTTCTGCAAAAGGATTCCACTGCGTAAGCCCCTTTTTAGTACTGTCATCCGCCTCGCGCCATTCAAAACTTGTTCCGTATGGGCTGGTATCAAACCCTAAATGAGTTTTGTACCATTCATTGATTGCTTTTGGGTCCTTACATTTGAAGAAAACACCCCCTATTCCCGTTACTTTTTTCATTTTTTTATTTGTTTTTTCAGGTATTATTGTTTTAAAAGCAAAGCCTAACAAAAACGAAACAACTACAAGTGCAAAGGTCAGTGATATTCTTTTCATGCTCCATTAATATTAATTGTTATCAGATTAAGCCATCGGTTTCTTACTATCAATAAGAAAAGCAATTGAATGTCAAAAATTATGTTTCTTTTGTTATTTTAAAGGTAATAAAATGATGCATAAATATTTAGTCAAATTTTTACCCGGCTGCAACCATTAATTCTTTATTCACGTCTTGTTTCTGGTATCCATAGGAGATCATTTATTTAAACAGCAAACTCGTGACGACATCAAAGCCCACCACTGCAAGACAAATCGGGATAGCTGTAATAGTTATCCTGACACTGATTACTGCTTTAGAGATCAGGGACATCTTTAAATTGATCGGGATAAAGGTGCCCGGGTTGCCTATGCCTTATGGCGGGGCGATTCTCGACAATCTCCTGGCAGTAGTTACTGTGATAGCTATATCTATGGTCCTGATGCGAAGAAAGTCTGGCGGACTAAATTCATCATTGGGTCTTGGAACGAATGGCTTTAAAGGCCCTGCGCTGGCATTGATGGCAACTATCCCCTGTTGGGCAGTTTTTGCCATTAGAGGGAAGTTAGCAGAAGATATTGATATTGTTAGCCTGCTGATGACGGCCATTATATTTCCTCTAGCCGAGGAGATTGTTTTCCGTGGCTTTGGATTTATTTTCACCCGAAAAAAACTTCACTGGGCATTCCTCCCGGCAGCATTGCTACAGTCTGTTGTATTTGGTTGGATACACTGGGTGGGTGCCGGAGGAGGTGGACAAGTAGCGTTGGAGGTATTTCTGATTACTTTTTTTGGCGCGGTATTATTTGCTGTTCTGAATGCTTTAGATGCTTATACGTTATGGAGCGGATTTGTCTTTCATGCCTCCCTGAATGCTACGTGGATTTTTTTTACGGTATCAGATACGGCTGCAACGGATTGGACAGGTAACATCGTCAGACTTGTAAGCGCTGTTCTGGCTATACTGCTGCTTCGTATGTTTGTATACAAACGTGCTTACGTTGGCACAAATCCTCCCAAATAATGGGTAACTTGCCGCTTTAAATAAACAATTTATCTATGCCATTTAGTTCCCTTGGTTTATCACCTGCGCTTTTAAGCACATTGGTAGAACAAAATTATACAAAGCCTACTCCTATTCAGGAAACTTCAATACCGGCAATCCTAAGCAAAAAAGACGTTCTGGGTATAGCTAAGACAGGATCAGGAAAAACTGCTGCTTATGTTTTGCCTATTCTAATGAATTTACAGCAGTCTGTTTTAGTGAAAAATCGCCAGGCGAATGTATTGGTTTTAGTACCGACACGTGAACTCGCAGAACAGGTGAAAGATATATTTAAAATATTCAGCAAAGCACTTCCTCAACCTGTTAAAACCCTGGCTGTGTATGGAGGGGTGTCCATCAACCCGCAAATGATGGCATTACAGGGCGTAAATGTACTGGTAGCTACGCCCGGACGATTGCTGGAATTACTCGATGCCAATTCGGTACAGCTTTCGGCTATTGAGACACTGGTATTAGATGAAGCAGACAAGATGCTTAATTTAGGATTCAAGGAAGAAATGAATAAAATACTTGCGTTTTTACCAGAAAAACGCCAGAATATACTATTCTCTGCCACGCTGAGCACTGACCTTGAAAATATCAACCAAATATTGCTTCATTACCCTGTGGTGATTAAAATAGCAGATGATGAATTATCATTAGACCTGATTAACCAGGTGGCTTATATTGTCTCTCCAGAAAAGAAGGGTCCGTTTTTACGTCACCTGATCAGTCAGCAAAAAATGAAACAAGTGCTGGTATTTGCTTCTTCCGTTCAACAGGTAGATGCTATTGTAAATAAGCTGTGTAAAAACAAGATAGATGCAAAATCTATTCATAGTAAAAAAAGTCACGGGAACAGAACTGATACCTTAACACTATTTAAAGCAGGAAAATTGCGGGTTTTAGTGGCCACAGATTTAATGGGAAGAGGAATTGATATTAATTTTCTTCCTTTTGTCATCAATTACGAATTACCAAGATCACCAAAAGATTATGTACACCGGATTGGAAGAACTGGTCGCGCAGACGCCCCCGGAGAAGCCATTTCCCTCGTTAGCCCCGATGAACTCCATCACTTTGAAGTGATCCAGAAAAAAATGGGTAAAAAGGTTGAAATAAGGGAAACAGAATTATAACACAATTGCAATTGCGAACCTGAGCCATTTTCTCATAGGTGGCCTTGCATTGACGAAAGCAGTAGTAAATAACCATCAATTACCTGTGATATTTACCATAGTAGCTGTTTTGTTTATGGTAATGGCCGGTGTTTTTGGAATTATAAATTTACGCCATCCCGGGAAATGAGGACTCATCCAGCTGGCGTAAATAGTTTAAATGTTCTCAATGAGGCTTTTTTTACCACGATATATCCTATTATCATTGCCCTGACATCTTGATTCACCGGAAACGTTATAACATTGCTGGTAAAAGGTATTTTTCTACAATTTCATCGGCCTGGATATGTGCGAATGCTTTACCATAGGCGGAAGCGGTAATAACGATCACGATTGGCAGATCTTTAAACATATAAATCTTGTTCCCCCCATTTCCACTACTGTAGTATACCTGGTAGGATTTACCTGCGACTACAAATGCCTTGTTCCAAAACAGAAGTCCATAATAACCGGGTCTATCGCCTGGAAGAACCTGTAAAGGTGAGAGACTTTTCTTTACCCAGGATTTTTCAAGCAGTCGTTCACCATTATATTTGCCTTCATTTAAATATAGCTGTCCATATTTTGCAAAATCCAGTGCGCGCAACCTGAGCCCACCACCACCAAAAGGTCTGCCCTGCGGTGTTCGTGCCCACTCGAATTTGTTTATGCCCAGTGGTGTAAATAGCTTTTGATTAGCAAATAACTCTGCGCCACCTGGTATATTTCTATCCAGAATATCCATCACCAGATTTGTACCTGCAGTAAAATACGACCAGCTTTCACCATTTTTTCTTCCGGGAACCATTGGAAGATCAAGTGTAAATTTTGTATAATCGGCAGTCGGATACATGTTCTCTTCATTTCCAGGAGACGTTTCCACGTCATCATTCCCTTCAAATGCAGCGCTCATGGTCAATAAATCTACAATTTTTACACTATCCTTTTTTGAGCTGTAATTGTCATAATTTTGGAGCTTATAAAATTCTTTTAAAAGCTGGTTTTCTGAATGAATAAAACCGTCTTTAATAGCCATGCCCGTGAGTGTTGCGGTTATCGATTTGCTAACCGATCTTGGATCATGCAAGGTTTCTCTATTTTCTCCGTTGTAATACTGTTCCAGCAGCAATTTCCCTTTTTTCAATACCACTATACCGTTGATCATACGATATGTCTGGTCGGCGATTTTTGTATTTAGCGCAACAATCAGGTCCCTGTTCAGCCTGGCTTTGGAAAGTTTGAAACCACTTCCTGCAATTATAGGCTGAGGACCCATTTTCAACGGGTCAATTATTTTGGGAATTCTTGTCATCTTAATTTGTGCCCGTGCCAGCACCTGACTATATTTTGTTCCATTTTGTTCAACATAGCTGCTTATCTTAATTTCCAGTAACTTCGACTGTGCGTTTAAAAGTATGAAACCTGCTTTTGCCATAAAGCGGTCCCAAAGGTTAATGCTCCATAAACCAGACCTGCCGGAGCTGATCAGTACAATATCCAGAGGACGGTTTGTTGTCTTATCAGGGGTTAGGATGGCTCCCGGCCCTAATTTCTCAGCGTATACTTTATTGCCATCTATATAAAAGTCGAAGTTATAGTTGCCGCTAGCCAGCAGCTCTTCTGTTTTTATTGCCGGAGCGAGCTTGGCAAGTTCAGTTTGAAGAGAAACTTCTGGTGACAATAGGAGATATAAATCTTTGTCTGAACCCACATTGTAGGAAGAAATGACCCGCGAAGTCTGCACACTATCCCTGGCAGGCCTGAAATCAAAAAAAGCTAATTTCTGCGCATAGGACTGCATTGCGAGAAGCGTTAATATAAGAATAAGAACTGTGGCATAAGATTTCCGTATCATAATTTTTTATTCAAAAATAAGGCAGCGCAATGGTACAATATAGAATGAGATTAACATCGGACTAGAATTGAATGAGCCGTCTGAAAAATAATGGAGTATTTCCGCTAAGAGTCTTGAAACACCTGATCATATGACTCTGATCAGCAAACCCGCAGCAATGGGCAACTGTACTCAGGGAATTTCCTTTGACAGCTAACATAGAAAATGCTCTTTCTACTTTTAACAGGCGGATATATTCGGCGATGGTGCAACCAAAGTATTTTGTGAACGATCTTGATAAGTGAACCGGATGGACACCTGCTACTATGGCGATTTCTTTAAGGTTTGGGGGACAGAAATAATTGTCCTGAAGGAGGTCATCAACTCTATCTACCCATGATGGTCTGAATGCTGATTCCCTGGAACCGGAAAAAAATGGATTTGTTGCTTCTATAACCAGATTTTGAACACCAAGTGTTGTCAGATCATCGGCAATCTTACTTTCTCTTAATAGCTGATAAAATAAGATTTTCGTTTTGGGGCAAAGCAGTTCAAAGCTTCCCTCCTTTACGTCCGCATGAGGGAACATTTCACTAATCCAGCGTTGCTGAAGCTCGAGGTGCATACCACGGGTTTCTCCACGTGGTTTGATATTATAATGCGATTCCTGAGCATTATGGAATAAAAGACTTCCCGCTGAGAGATTTACCTTGCCTTTTTTATTGCCCTCGATTACTTTCCCTGATAAGATGAAGGTGAAATAGACATTCTCATGGTAGTGCCAGTCCACATAATCATGGGTGTAAGCCGTATCAGTAAGAATCAGGCCGCCTGTTTCAAGTTTATGACTTGTTAAGCCGAAGAACTCTCCTGAACTCAGTTTTTCCATAATTTTATTTAGAATCTCAGATAGGGAAATTGTTACAAGACAGCAACGTTATCAGCATTTGGTATAAAGTTCAGCTTGTAAAGTTGTATGATTACAATACTGCAAGAATAATTTTCATAACCTGTAGCATTATTCACATTGTTGACGTTTCAGCTGCAACACCCTAACTCTCAAACCTATGAAATACATTTATCTGTTCATCGCTGTCATCTTTCTTTTTGCTTGTTCAAAAGATGAAACCTTTGGTCCGTACAACCTGAAAAACGGACAGGAAGTAGAATTGTCTGTGGATCATCGCTATGGCGCTATTAATGATCCCCTGATCATCTTACCTCAGAATAAACCTGCTGATCTATCTTTGAGCGGATTTTCTGAAAGAAAACCCGGTTATATCTACAAGGTCAAAGCGAAAGTACATGTTGATAAAAATCCACCTCAGGATGGTTCCGACAAATGGTTTGAATTCATAAAAATTATCAAAGAAGAAAAATATTCAGGAAGCGAGCCTTTTGAAATCCAACTGATCAAATCATACGTACCAGGTGGCCCGGTCATTAGCCTGGGAAAGACCACCGACCGTTATACCTATATAGCCGATAAGATCATTCTGACCTATGCCAATCAGACAGTAAACGATCAATTGGAAGAAATATATCAGCATAGCCTCGACATTCGTCAAAGTTGGGGAACTGCCACACCTATAAATATTCCCAAATGGAAAGGTATTAAAGCAACGGTGATACATGATCCTTCTAATTTCGGACAAGCTTATCTGGTACAGCATATTGAGTTTACGCTTTAGCTGATACCCTTCATACCTGAAAAAATAAATAGGGGGTTTCCAATAAACTGTAGAATATCGGTTTCTATTTGGTAATCACTTCTACTGTTCCTCCATTTTTAAACAAGTCGTGCGATACAAAATATCCCTTATTCAATTTCCCATCTACCTTTATTGCCGTAATTCCCCTTCCTTTTCCTGGTTTTTTAATCCATAAAGTTTTACCGGAACTGGTTGTCCATTTCACTTCGTCGAACAGTGGTGCCGTAACCAGGTACTCAGGATCAGTTGCAGAGAATGTATACAAACCTAAAGCGCTCAACACATACCATGCAGACATTTCACCAGCATCATCCATGCCTGAAAGCGCGAGGCCTTTCTCACCAATTCCATATAAATTGTTCAGGATATTGTCCAGTACCTTTTGTGTTTTTTCTGGCTTGCCTATAAAAGTATACGCAAATGGTGCCTCATGATCCGGCTGGTTACCGTGACAATACTGTCCGATAAAAGTTTCTACATTTCTGGCAATATGTTTAGGGTTCCATGGCAGGGTAAACAAGGAATCAAGCTTAGATTCAAAACCTGCAGCGCCGCCATACAACTGAATGAGTCCTTTCATATCATGTGGTGCAAAGAAAGATACCTGCCATGCATTAGCTTCCCTGTACATGTATTCATAATAAGGATGCTGGGGATCAAAAGGTTTAATCCAATCACCATTTGCCAATCTGCCCCTCATAAACCTGGTGGAAGGATCAAACATATTTTTATAATTTTCAGAACGTGCCATCAGGATCCTGTAGTTGGTACTGTCGCCTAATTTTTTAGCCATCTGTGCGAGCGAATAATCATCGTATGCATACTCCAGCGTTTTGGAAACTCCTGCTTTTGCTTTGGTTTCAACCCCCGGGTTGGGGACATCAGGATCTGAAATATATCCCTTTTCAATATATTCAGCAAGGTATGGTCGCGCTCCAGGTGATACATTAGCATTTCGCAGCAGGATAGCATAAGTGCCTTTTACATCAAAATCATCTATTCCTCTCAGGTAAGCTCCGGCGATAGAAGATGCGCCATGGTCACCGTGGAAGAAAGTAGGTATAAAACCTGTCTTATCTCCCACATCCTTCATGGATTTGATCACATCAAGGGCAACCCGGGGAGATATCAATCCCAGCAAAACATCTTTATTGCGATAAGTATCCCAAAGTGAAGGCTCTGTATAATAATTGAAATCAGTTGATTGAACCCGGTTGTTTTTAGCGTCAGTATATTCACCGTTTACATCACTGCGCAATGCCGGCCAGAGTAATGAACGGTACAGACAAGAGTACAGCATCTGCTTCTGTTTTTCTGTACCCCCTTTTAACTGGATTTTAGAAAGTACCTGTTCCCAGGTCTGCGAAGCCTCCTGATGTATCTGATCAAACGTTTTAGCTCCTATTTCCTTTTCAAGATTTTCTTTTGCATTTTCAGTACTCACATAGGAAATACCTATCTTAACCTCAACTGGTCCTATATGTGTATTTGACAGCTTAACACGTGCAAAACCTCCGGCTTTATCTGCATCTGTTTTTTCGACTGAGGTGATATCAGTGTTTAATATCGCATAGAAATAGACATGTTCACCCGGACGCTGACTTCCCTTCAATACATTTTTACCGACCTGCTCTATCTCCCAGCTGGTAATATGATTGTTGGCCCTGCCGAGATCGAATATAATTTGTCTGCCGCTTTGATCAGCAAAATCATATCTGTGAAATCCGCTTCTCAAGGTAGAGGTAAGGCTCACTTTTACTTTATAAGTATCGAGATATACCTGGTAAAATCCGGGTGCGGAATTTTCTTTATCATGAGAAAATTTAGACCCAAATTCTTTAGGATTCCGGCTTTTGCCTTCTATAGTATTACGGGAGGCTTGAATTGCAGCTTTCGCATCAGCGATCCCTGCTTCCCATACAGGCATAAGGGGAATATTGCAAAGATTCCAGTGTCCTTTATTGGTATGGGTAAAGCCATAAATCATATCGTCTTCATATTCATAGCCTGCACCGGAGCCATACTCTGTCATAGGGCTCAACTGTACCATCGCATTGGGCATTGAACTGCCTGGAAATGTTAATCCGGCCCATGAGCGCCAGTCTTTCGGCAATTCGTAGCCCAGAATTTTCGGATCAGTAAGCGGATAGCTGCCTATAAAAGTATTCACATATCTCCCATAGCTTTTTGGTTGCTGCGCTTTTACAACAGATCCGGATACAGCAGCCAGCGCGAATACAGTAAGCAGCGATTTTTTGATAATGTTTGTCATTGCAAGATAATTTGGTCGGTTGTAAATATATAGTTTACATCTCCACGATACAAATTATTTAAAATTCCTTCCACTATGAAATGCATTATTAGCTACATCTTCCCTAACCTGTGACCTTTTATCCTGTGCAGCATAAGCTGTATTTTTTTCACTAAGCGCTGATGCAGTCAGCACCGGCAGATCATCTCCCTCCCGCTGTGCAAGTTTACCCAGCATCTTACTGAGATCCACACATTTACTCACAATCACATGCACCACTTCCTTTTCACGCTGCAAACGGCCTTCAACCATCAATAATTTGGCATGCAAAATTTCCTTCCTGTACTTTTCAAATAGCTTTTGAAAAACGACGAGATTAGTAAAACCCGTCTCATCTTCAATAGTTATGAAACACACACCACCCGCTGTTCCGGGACGCTGACGTACCAATACGAGTCCGGCTACTTTTACCTGCTGACCATCAGTTGTATCGTTGCTGATGCCATGACAGGAAAGAATACGTAACATTTCCAGCTGACTTCGTATAAAACTCACAGGATGTGCTTTGAGCGACAATCCTAAAGATGCATAATCCTGAACGACATGTTCGCCCTTACTCATCAAAGGCAATTCCACCTGCGTTTCCAGTACGCTCTCTGAAGGCTGACCTTTGAACAATTTTTCGGGCATATCTTTGAGTGCAGAGATCTCCCAAAGTGCTTTTCTCCGGTCTAAACCCATGGAACGGAAGGCATCGGCATCAGCTAACCTTTCCAGTACCAATACAGATACGCCGGCATCACGTATGGCGGTGATGCTTTGATAAGGCTGTACACGGCCAGCGACCAGAACCTCTATCTCTTCCTTTCTGACACCACTTACCTGCCTGAAACCTAAACGGATGGCATGGAACTTAGCAGTTTTTTCTTCCAGCAGATTATCCCACAAAGAATAATTCACATCTGCTTCGCGCACCTCTACTGTATGTTTCTGTGCGTCTATCACAATCTGCGCAGGCTGGTAAAAACCCATCGGCATACTGTTCAATAAAGCAGTAGCGAATACATCCGGATAATAATGTTTTAAATAGCATGACACATAAACCAGTAAGGCAAAAGATACAGCATGACTTTCAGGAAAGCCATAACTCCCGAAACCTTCCAGCTGTTTAAAAATTCTTCTCGCAAAATGTACGCTATATCCTTTAGCTACCATTCCGTCAATCAGCTTTTTTTCATATTGATTCACCATCCCTTTAAACTTGAAAGTAGCCATGCTACGCCGCAAACCGTCGGCTTCTGCCGGGCTAAACCCAGCCGCTATTATAGCAATTTTCATGGCCTGTTCCTGAAAAAGCGGCACACCATAGGTTCTATTCAGAATTTCTTTCAATTCCGGGGAATCATACTCAACTTCCGCCTCATCGTTACGTCGCTTCAGGTAAGGGTGCACCATATCTCCCTGGATAGGTCCGGGCCGTACAATGGCCACTTCAACAACCAGATCATAAAAACATTTAGGGCGCAGTCTGGGCAGCATGGCCATTTGAGCACGACTCTCAATCTGGAATACGCCGAGTGTATCTGCGGCACTGATCATTTTATAAACTTCCGTATCGTCCTCAGGGACATTGGCTAAAGTAAAATTTTCCCCATAATGATCGCGACATAAATCAAAAGCTTTCCTGATGCAGGTGAGCATTCCGAGTGCGAGCACATCCACCTTTAAAAAGCCCAGTTCGTCAATATCATCCTTATTCCATTCTATGTTTGTGCGGTTTTCCATGCGCGCATTCAGAATCGGGCACAGATCTGTAAGTTTACCATTGGTTACTACAAATCCCCCGGTATGCTGGCCAAGCTGCCTGGGGAAACCTATCATTTGGGCAGTGAGCTCCAGTGTTTTTTTTAAATGCGGATCATCCGGGTTCAAGCCCTGTTCAATCAGCCTTTCCTTTTCAAACCACTCATCGGTATGTTGCCACAGTGAACCGGAAAGCCTGTTAATTGTATCTACAGAAAGTCCCATGGCTTTACCCACATCGCGAATTGCTCCTTTCTGATGTTGCTGAGTAACTGTAGCCACTATTGCAGCCCTGTCCCTTCCATATTTATCATAAATATACTGGATGATTTCCTCCCGCCGTTCATGCTCAAAATCCACATCAATATCCGGCGGTTCATTCCGGTCAGACGAAATGAAGCGTTCAAAAAGCAGATTAAACTTCATGGGGTTAACTGAAGTTATGCCCAGACAAAAACAAATAGCTGAATTTGCGGCAGAACCCCGCCCCTGGCAAAGGATTTTTCTGTTGCGCGCTTCGCGAACTATATCTTCCACAAAAAGAAAATAGTTGGCATAATCCATCTGTTTTACAAATTCCATTTCACGGTTAACCATGTCTGTTACCTTCTCCGGGATTACTTTCCCGTAAAACTGATGTGCCCCTTTCCATGTAAGGTATTCTAACTCCTCCAGCGGACTGCGCCCGCTTTTGTTGATCTCTTCCGGATAGACATACTTCAGTTCATCCAGTGAAAAAGTACAGGCTTCTGATAAATGCAGTGTATTTTCAAAGGCTTCAGGATGTCTGCGGAATAGTCGGTAGATCTCATCAACGGGTTTTAGATACCGCTCAGCATTCTGGTGCAGACCAAAACCTGCCTCATGTACTGTACATTTCTCACGAACACAAGTCAGCACATCCTGCAGTTCCCTCCTGGAAGGATCATGGTAGTGCACATCGCCGGTGGCGACCATGGGGATATCAAATCGCTCAGCTAACTGTGAAATCCGAAAGATGAGTTTATCATCATTGCCAAGATAGGTTCTTGATGCGGCCAGATAAAGCTGATTGCCCAGTGCCTCCCGATACTGAGCAATTGCTTCAGTAAAGGGATCGTCAAACTGAAATTTGCGGTTTAATGTGCCGGGCATTACTGCCGCAAATAAAATGCCTTTGGCATGTTCATACACATCTGTCCGGGAAATATGGCAGGAACCTTTTTCTGCACGCAGATTGCCTTTGGTCAATAGTGCCGATAAACGGCAGTAGGCATCCTTGTCTGTCGGGTAAGCCAGCAGACTCGGTCCATCCAGCAAATCCAGCCTGCATGCAGGAATAAGTTTGATATTTTTTTCGCGGCATGCCGCATATGCCCTCACAATGCCAGCCAGTGTATTGCGGTCAGTAATTGCTATTTTTTTATATCCTAAGGCTTCCGCCCGATCTACTAATTCATTTGCATGAGATGCCCCGCGCAGAAAACTAAAATTAGAGGTTACCTGTAATTCACTATATTCCATATCTCCCTCTTTTATGCAAAAAAACCATGGATAAACCATTTATATTTCTGATCTCCATCATAATGTCCCGAACGAAACAGCCAGTAGCGCTGCCCCAGATCATCCTCCACCTGGTAATAATCCCTGTGTTCTCCTTTATCCATCCACCATTCACGTTCAATACGCTCAGGTCCATCCGCCTTCACTATATAATGCTGAACACCATTATAAATGAAAAATTTAGGCGGATGATCTGGAATTAAGGCCATTACTTCTATGGGATCCGGGCGGCGGAGCAACTCAGTAGGCCGTGGTTTGTCTGTATTCCAATCTGTAATCCGTTTTTCAGTAACGGCATTTGCTGTTTTCAATGAACGTTCCGGCCAGTAACGTGTAGCAGGCAGGTAACGGCGGATTGCTTCCTGGCCCACCTTACCTGCTACTTTATCCAATAAGCGGATTACACTTTGATCATCCAAACCTGGCTTTACTGTCCAGATAGCTTCCTGTGGAACAACCATATCATCCACTTGAGGTGCTTCAAGCACAAAAAGCTCGATCCCTAGACCAGGCTTGATCTGATCGATTTTTAACTGAAAGAGCTTAAACAAATGACTTACACTATGCGTTGCTCCGCTCGTACCAATTGTTACCTGGATCACTTTGCCATCCAGACGGTAGCCGGTCAGCACACCTCTGCGTAGACCTTTTCCTTCAGCTTGCAGGCGGTGACATAAAATCTCAAGCAGTCTGGTAATGGCTAATTCAATACCTGTCCGAGTTTTAATCGGTTCTAAACAGGATAATCTCTCCTGAAAAGGTACGGGAACCTGCAATGGCTGCAACACTTCCTGTTCAGTACCCAGTGCCTGTGCCAGCCGTACCAAAAATTCCTCTCCAAATCTCCTGCGAAGTACCGAACGTGGCATGCCTATAAAACTTTTGATCTGGTAAAAACCAAGTTTACGCAATTTCAGCAATACTGCAGTGTCCAGCCGCAGCGCTTCAGGAGCGAGTGAAAGCAAAGCTTCCATATGTTCCCCTTCAGGAATCAATGGAGTAACTGTGCCAAAGCGGGACACTGCCCAGGCAGCACCAGGTGTATCTGCGAAAGCAAGCCTGACGTTATAACCTTTACTTTTTAATCTGGACACCATTTCTTTCAGGTATTCCCGCTCACCACCCCACAGATGAGCACAGCCACTCACGTCCATCAGTAATCCATCCATTGCAAATTCATCTATAGCAACGAAAGGAGAATACCGCACGCACCATTCGCCAAGACCACGCAATAGTTTTAGCGGGCGGTCAGGTTTATCATCCAGTATTTCCAGTCCGGGACAGATCGCTTTAGCATCGGCCGACTGCATTCCTGTTTCAACACCAAAATTATGCGCAAGGGGACTTACTGCAGTAATGAGCATCCGTCCATGATCCGGTGCGGCAAAAACAAATGGCACCTCCGCAAGTTCGGGTCGCCGGATCAGTTGCCAGTCGGCCAGCAAGTGGCGGAACCAGATCGAAACATATCGCTTTTGCATACATTACCCAATTTGCCGGTTCCTGTCTTCGGACCATATATTTTCTTTTTGCAGCGGTGCAACTTCAACGAAGGCATCACCAGCCCATTCCAGTATCCAGCTACCTGGATTACCATTACGCACTTTTTGTAATTCTACCTGCCAGCGCGGGAAGCCCAGACCTGGCAAACCGTCTTCTGCATTACTCGGTAATGGACTAATCTGCCACCGTGCTGCAGTTACAGAACCTGCTGTTTTACGCGCCTCTTTACGCAGTATAAAACCTGTTACTCCACTTTCTTCTACTGCCAGCTGCAATCTTCGCGATGCGGTGAGGCTCAGTTGGTTTAGTTCTGCTACTACTGCAGCCAGCCCTTCACATTTCAGTGCCTCTTCCATAATCCAGAGTACATCTTTTTCTGTTTTTACGTCGACAAAAATGATACGTTCCGGATCTGCGTTGAAAGCCCTTAACGCAGCAGGGAATAAACGCCTTGAAGTACTGACCCACACACAGGCAGCACCACCATCCATAAGCACAGCCAGTAGCCCTGCAATGAACCCTCCACTGGCAGCAGCCTGCTCAGGGAAAACGGTAATAAATTCATGGATGGCCCGTTTAGGAAAAACACCGCCAGGAAAAGCACTTTCAATTACACCAAGGCCTATCTGCTCAGATGAAGCTGCTACAGTCGGCCGATAACCCTGCCACATCAGTATATTCTGTTGCAGCTTGTGTATCAAATCTCTTTTCATATCCATATCACCCACCCAATTTAATGACTAATTTAATTAGTAAAACGTTTAAACATCAACAAACATAGTACTAATTTTATTAGTATTACTGATCTTGTGGAAAAGATTTGGAATTATGTGTCAACCGATACATAAAAATTCTATCTTAGAAATCATTATTTAAGCAAGGTGATTACCATTATGGATAAGCTTTTACATGCCCCCTTTCCTTTTCTGGAGCAATTCAGGCTCCACCATCATCCTGCCAACACGAATAAAAAAGCGGACGAATCTTTCCTGAGACTTGAAAAGCTTTTTCTCAGCATATTTGAAATCGGTCTCTTTGAAACCTATTCATTTATATATAGCCGCTGCAAGGATGAGCATGATTTTAAAGCCTGGCTGATTGACCTTAAAGGGGCAGAATTTTACCTGCATGCGGTAGTACAATTTAATTTAAGCACATCGGTGACCGGCAGATTGGAGAAAAAGCATTCGGATGACCCTCTTAGTCTGGTACAGCATGATTTTTGGAAACAGCAGGGTTACCTGAAAATTGAACAGCTGGTTAGTGAGGCCGACTGTGATGCGGTTTGTGATTTTATCTGTCATCACCTGGGTATTTCTTTAGCGGATCCAGCAACGTGGTATCCCGAACATCAGCTGATTCAGGGAATGATGGTGCAATTTTATCAGGGAAAGGAAATTGAAATGATCAGAAAGAATGAAAAAATCAGGCAGGTATTTGCGAGTCTTTACGGAAGTGAGCAGATTTATCCAAACACAGAAAAAGTGAGCTACAATCCCCCTGTTACTGGTAGTCATTTTTTCAGCGGAAGTCCGTTGCATTGGGACATCGATTTTACTACAGGTCCGGCATACTATATACAAGGCCTCGTTTATCTCAATGATGTGCCTGCAAATCGCGGTGCTTTTAGTCTTATTCCTGGATTTCAACATGAAATAGATACTTACCTCCGTCAATATGAAGACCCTCAACAGGCTATCCTTGCACTTAGAGACAAAGGCCTTGAGCAGTTTATTCCGGGAAAAAAGGGAGATCTTATTGTATGGCAGCAAGCTCTCCCCCATGCTGCAACGCCAAACCGGTCTGACTTGCCCAGGTTTGTGCAGTATGTGAGTTTTATAAAGGATTCTGAATAAAACATCTGATTTGACTGGAATCACGGAGAAACCAGGAGACCTGTTGACAGTTGCTTTAAAAATGCTGACTGATAGCTTTCAGCTCATCTTCTCTATTTGATTTTTTGAAAATGATATCCCGGCACTGATTAAATAGGATGAATGATTTTAAAGCGTCGGCAAGCTTATCCGTCATCTCCTTGTTTAAGATAACCTCTTCAAAATGCAGGTTATGAACTATTAATACCTTTTGCTTCCGGTCTGCTTTGGCATCCATTCTTGCTACAAATACATCACCTATTAATATTGGCAGGGAAAAGTAGCCGTATTTGCGTTTGGCTGCGGGAACAAAACATTCTATCTGGTAATCGAAGTCAAAAAAATCTCTTAATCTGTGCCGGAAAACATTCAGGATATCAAATGGCGAGAGAATAAATGCATCACCAGACAATACGATTTCCCTTTTCTGATCGGATAGCATATAAAGGGGTGCAGCTTTCAGTCCTTCCACAACTACAGTGTTAACCAATCCCTCAGCGACCATCTGCTCTAATTCCTTTTTTACCAGGTTACCCTTGACATGACGTGCACGCCAGGCTATTTCTTTAACAGCTGCAATTCCCAGTGCACCCAGTGTACGCCGGATAACGTAACGGGCATATTCTTCTGCCGCAGGTACGCTGAGATCAGTATCTTCCGGAATTAAATTCATCGGCAGATCATATACTTTTTTGAAACCTTTTGTACGGGAAATCACCAGTTCACCATCCAGATATAACCGTTCGAGAGCGACTTTAGCTGGTCGCCAATCCCACCATCCTGAGCTCGCTTCAACCCTGTCATCATCAAAATCTCCAACCATGAGCTGACCTTCCCGCTCTATCCTGTCCAGTACGTGTTTCATCAGGTTCAGCTCCTCCTTTGTCATTGGTTTTCGCTGCTTTGCAAAAGCTTGTTTTACAGGGAGGGAAAAGCGGAAATCATGCATGGGTATATAGCCTGCATCAGATGTAAAATACTCAAAGATGCGGCCCTCAGCCGATAGTTCTTCCAGCCATTCCGGTTCATAGTCCGGCACACGTGCGGCCATCACATGATGATGCGCCCGTTCCACTACATAATTGGTGTCCAGCTGCACAAAACCCAAATGATCAATTAGCTGATAAACCGCCTCTATGCCCGTTCCAAACTGCTCCCTGGTCGCCAGCCCTGCCGCATGAAGTATAATCCTCCTGGCTTGCGCTTTGGTCATGATCACTGATTCCATGACGGCAGACTATTTATTCCATATTCCATAAACATCCTTCTACTTTGAATACAGCTTGTTCTTAAATCTTCTGGCCAGGAAACCCGTAGCCTGATCAGGATCGATGTCTGCAATTAATACACCTGCTTGTCCATAGTGCTGATAAGCGAGGCAAGTCCCGTCAGGATTGATCACCGAAGTGGCAGATTCTGAATATCTGGAAGCATAATTCACGCTCGCGAAGTAAATTGTATTTTCTACCGAGCGCATCATCATCGCTTTTTCATAATAAGGATTGTCCATACTTCCCCATTCCTTCAATTCCAGCCCTGACTCATTTCCCCCGCTAAAATGCGGATGGAACACAATTTTAGCACCGTTTTGTGCGGCCCACCTTACAGATTCCGGATACCTGAAGCCTTCATGGCAAATGGTAATACCGAATTTTACACCGTTAATTTCAAATATCCGTCGCTCTGTACCCGGAATCCAAATTTCGTCTTCTGAGGGATCGAGTTGGTTTTTGGATTGATAACCGAGAATTTCGCCCCCTGAGGATATCACGTAGGCCACATTGAGCAAGCCCGCAGCGCTATGCCAATCCATGGGTACGATGATCGCAATAGCATATCTCTCTGCGATTTCACAAACAGATTTTAATGCAGCTTCCAAAGAGGCCGGACTGCGGTCTTCGGGCGGATAGTCCATTCCGGGATAACCCGGTAAATAAGATTCGGGAAAACATATTATTTCTGCTTTGTCTGAGGCGGCAGTTTGTACTAATTCCTCCAGATTTTTCAGACCAGTTTTCAATGATTCAGGAATGGGCGGTGTAGCTAAGGCAATTCTCATGTTATCAATCCATTTAAGATGCTGACGAAATTATGAAATTATTGCAGAAAATCTATCACAGCTGCCAAAACCTGCTCAGGTGATTCTTCATTCATATAATGACCACTATCTACTAATCCAGTTACACTGCAGTCTGCAGCCACATAAGGCAGTCCCATTTTCATATAATTATAACTCACATTGCTCGCTATGCCCAACACCGGCAGAGCTAACTGTCCGTAGTTTTTGGCATCTTCAATATCCTGAGCAAAACTTTGATACCAGCCATTAGCAGCACGGATATTTTCCGGATTGTTATATACCCATGCATAAACCTCCCGCTCAAAAGCAGTCATTTTAGTTTCATCGATCATCACATAACTAAACAACCAATCCAGCAGATACCTGAACCTGCCCTCCAGAATTTGCTCTGGCAAACCTTTCACCTGGTTGAAGGCCATCCACCAGGCATAAGGCGCATCACCATTCATTTTATCACCAAATGTCCCTGCAGCAGGTATCAGCGGCATTTGCAACATTCCTTCACCGGGATGTGAGCCGTCCATTACAATCAGCTTTTCTGTGAGTTCCGGGTAATTGAAAGCAAAACTCATCGCTACCATGCCACCGATATCATGCCCCAGCAGCTGTACTTTTTCCAATCCTATTTGCTGTGTCAATTCATAGATATCACTCGCCATTGTTTTTTTATCATAGCCCGATGCCGGTTTACCGGAAGTTCCCATACCCCGGATATCTACCACAATTACCCTGTAATTTTTAGCCAGTTCCGGAGCGATCGTATGAAAAGAATACCAGGTTTGCGGCCAGCCGGGCAAGCAGATCAAGGGCTCGCCATTGCCGCCTTCTACATAATGTATCTCTATTCCGTTGACAGTGGCATAGCGATTTACAAAACCCGGCCACTGGTTGATTAACTCCTCATCGGTGTAAGGATTGTTGATTACTTCGTTTTTCATGATTTGTTAATTTAGATATTTGCTTCAACCGGAGACCAGCTCAATTCTTTGTACCTGTCATTGTCCAGACGCATGTGATGTGCGGCGAACATGCTATATACATATTGCGACTGTTGCCATTTTGGATACAATTCATCCTCACCTTCCGGATGTGCCGCTCTCTGCATTTTGTTGTATGCTGAAAAGCCTTCCATCGATCCCATATCAACCAGCTTAAACTTTGATCCCTTTTCCTGTTCACTGAGATGAACCAGGTCATTGGGGCTTACCTGGAAACTCGCTATGCGCAGATACCGGGGAGTATTTACCTCTATTGCGACCTCGGCAGTAAAAGCCGCTGTATCATCCATTGTGGTGAAATCAATTTTCCAGTCGGCTTTATCACCGTAATAAGCAACAGTTTTTTGCGGCACATTGAAAACTGGTGTATTGTAGCGCAGGATATCTGCAAAAGCACCATTGAATATAGATGTAGCCTGTATCGGACTTTTGTCCAGCTTTTCATGAAATTCCATCCGAAGATCAAAATTCCTGTTCTCCCCTTTGGGCATCAGCGTGAAATCAGTAGAAAAATCTGAAGGGATAAAACGGGGAACACCTGCCGCCACCGCAGCATTCAGTAGTTTCGTCTGTGTGTCAACAATTACCTCCTGCAAACCTGCAAGGACAGAGATAACGCAGGACACGCCTGCACATGCACCTATCAATTCCTGCTCATTGGAGAAGTTCAGCTGAAATACATCCACACCCATTTTTTCCAGCGAATCAATTTTATCCTGCTCACTTTCTTCCCGCACAATTGCCCTTACCGGGATGTTTTTATGGATCAGTTCGCGGCATATTTTGCGACCTAGATTGCCTGTAGCCCCTGCTACCAATATTAACTTCTGCATATCATTATGATTTTTAATGATGCAAAGCTAAAGGGATAAAGTGCGACTAAAACTACCATTTGGTAGTTAATGAGCTATCTGATATTTTTTCTGATCCGGCTCAATGCATTTGGGGTGATGCCGAGATAGGAGGCGATTTGTTTCACTGGAACTCTTTGCACCAGTTCTGAGTTGGCCAGGAACTCTAAATAACGTTCTTCGGCAGATAAGGTCTGGAAGCTGATAATCTGATCAATCATGCGCACAGCCATTGCCTCCCAGGTGATTCGGCCAAATTCCTGCCAGGAAGAAAAGGCTTTGTATAATCTTTCCATTTCTGTTTTACCAATATAGATGAGTTCGGTATCTTCAATAGCCTCGATATTAAAGCGAGTGGGCTTTTGCGGGTTAAGACTGGAAATTTCAGTAAAGAATTCATTCTGAAAAACGACCCAGGCAGTTAATTGTTCGGAAAACTCACCAAAAAAGAAGCGCAATGCGCCAGACCTGATGTAGAAATATTGGTCCGCAACCTGTCCCCTTTTCAATATCAACTGTCCTTTTTTAACCTGCTTTGTTTTGAAACTGGCCAGGATAATTTCCAGATCAGCAGCGCTGATAGTGATTTTTGATTTTATAAATCCGGAGAATTCTTTCATCTGTTGGTTGCGGCATATGCGTCTGGCTGCTAAATTAGCTAAAAGATAGCGGTTAGTATGATTTGATACAGATCTTATAAGGATTATGCTTTTATCAGCACGCTATATAATCAGATATGCTATGTTTTTCGGTGTTTAGTCCATTTAACCTCAACCTTATTTCCCTTAGATTTGAAAATTAGTCGCGCTCAACCTAAAAATTGCCAGCCGGCTTTCAAACCAGATATATTTTAGTCCTGCCCCCATTAGCTATGAACAAATTCATCCTGACGTCCTTCCTGCTCGCTTTAACTTTCAACCATTGCTTCGCACAGAAAATTATACCTGCTACACAACCTAATCCTGCGCAGCAGGCCATGATTAAAAGAGGATATGGCATGTTTATACATTTCGGGATAAATACTTTTAATGATATAGAATGGTCTGATGGAAAGTTGCCTGCGGACAGTTACAACCCCAGCCAACTTGATCCGGACCAGTGGGTACGTACAGCAAAAGAAGCAGGATTTCGTTATGTATTACTGGTTACCAAACACCATGATGGATTTTGTTTATGGGATAGCAAATACACCAGCTACGATGTGGCCTCTTCTCCGGTAAAAACAGATGTGGTAAAAGCAGTAGCAGATGCCTGCAAGAAATACGGAATTCAGTTTGCTATTTACTATTCGTTGTGGGACAGGAATGCCCCTGTTTATAAAGATAAAGATCCGCAAAAATATGTAGATTATATGCTTGGCCAACTGACTGAACTGTATACCGGTTATGGCACTATTGCCGAACTATGGCTGGATGGCGGCTGGGACAGGAAACCGTCGGACTGGGGTATTGATCAGATTTATAGTTTAGTCAAGAAATTCAATCCTGCTTGTGCGGTAAGCGTAAACCATACGATTGTGAATGCGGAAGGCCAACGCGATTTTACTCTTCCATCTGATATGACGGTAAATAACAAATATTTTTTCCAGTATTTCCCTTCAGATTTTCGTTTATGGGATCCTAAAATAATTACAAAATTTGATAAGAAACAGTACCTGCATGAGGGCAAATCATACTACCTGCCTTTTGAGCATACCCTTTGCATCAGCAAGAACTGGAACTGGTTTGAGAAAAAACAGGCCCTGCCAACAAGGGATTTAGATGAACTGGAGGAATTATTTTACTGGTGTACGGAGAATGACAATTGCCTGGTGATGAACGTAGCTCCTGATCAAACTGGAAAAATTCGCGAATACGTTGCTCATACGGCAATTGGTTTAGGCAAGCGCCTCCATTTGCAGCCAAACAATCCGCTGCCCAAAAATGGCCATTTCATATCCCTGAATAAAGCAGTCAAGGCGAGCAGTGTTTATGACGACAAAAATAAAAGTTATAGCGGCAGGTCTTTAAATGACGGGAAAATGGATAGTCGCTGGGCCGCTGCAGACACGCTAGCGAGCGTAGAAATAGAACTGAATCCTGCGGAATCATTTAATAAGATCAGCATCTTTGAATATCAGGAC
The DNA here is from genome assembly GCF_026239655.1 of Pedobacter sp. MR2016-24. Taxonomy (GTDB): domain Bacteria; phylum Bacteroidota; class Bacteroidia; order Sphingobacteriales; family Sphingobacteriaceae; genus Pedobacter. Next base: position 93,764 of record NZ_JAPIVO010000005.1, read on the forward strand.
ACGAAAAATCTGCCTGACGGATTTTCTCAGATCAGGATCCCACGTATACAAAAGTATAGTATTGATATTTTGCAGGATGGGCAATGGCAAACTATTTTTTTGTCTGACGAGCCTATGGGTGACTGCAAGGTGGTTAAACTGGCTGTAAGTTACACAACAAGCAAATTGAGATTTAAAGTACTCAAAGCAACCGCTCCTCCTTCTATATATGAATTGAGTGTGATTGATATGCCGTCTGCACAAGCTGAACTTTAATCCCGGTATTTAAAATAGTTATCACTTATTATTGTGCATTACCATGTGCTGCCGAGAGGCAGGGCTCAGCATAGTCAATAATTCCTGCTTCACTTAACTCTTGCAATTTATTTCGTACAGGCGTATAAGTCAGGTCTGCAGGAACATCAATAACAAAATATCCCTCCTTGAATTTTTCTGAAATACAACCTAAATCATCAAAGAATGCGCGGATCTCATCTGTTACGCCCATTTTGTCAAAAACAATAACCTGCACAGTAGAATTACCTGAATAAGAAACGGTTTCCTTATACGTGAGCATTTCTTCATCCTCACTATAAACCGCAGAAATAACATCTCCAAATGCCAAATCTGAAGCATAAAAAGGTATACTATCAAGGATGTAAAGACCTGCATCAGCATCCATTATTTCAGCCCACATAGTTTCAACCGTTTGTTTTTCCAATAAATTGCTGTAAAAGCGAAACAGGATCTTTACGTAATTTTCTGGTGTTGTCATTAAGGAATTGTTATTATCAGGTGGAATAAGCTAAGGTATTATGATTTTCGTTTAAATCTACTGAAACTTTACTGAGCCACTACAAACGTCCCCCTCAGGGATTCCATCCAGCCATACCTGCAGAATTTTTATGCGTTCTCTGGTCATAGATTCCAGATAAGAAATCCGGCACATCGCTTCTGTGCTTCCATATTTCCCTTTTTCAGGATATCGTGCTGCTAAATCAGCATCTCTCAGCTTTAGCCACAAACGCTGTGCGGTTTTGATATTTTTTATAAATATGGGTTTGCCGGAATATTCCTTCAAAATTTTATTGTAAACCGTATTAAGTTCAGCATCTGCATTTTTATAACTGTTACTGGCAGTTATATTCATAGCTGACTGGCTTTGTCCATAGGAATTGTTAGCGATTAAAGTTGCTCCGAGCGTAATAAATAAGCCAAGAATGAATGCGCTTAAATGAGTAGTTATAAATTTGATTTTCATAGGGAAATAATTGCTTTCAGGAGTTGTAAGGCTTTATTATAATTATTGAGTTTTAAGAACAGATTTATAAAGAAACTTTAAGTAAGCTAGTGGGGTTTTCCCGGTGTAAGATTTAAAATCTTTTAGAAAATGATTCGCATCGTAATAACCATTAGCTATTGCGATGCGCATCAAATCTACATCCTGACTGCCAACAAGTTCAAGGTAGGCATTGATAAAACGCTGCAGTTGAATGTATTCTTTAGGCAAAAGTCCGATATACTGTAAAAAACTCCTTTCCAGCCATTTATAATTTACTCCGGCATCATTAGTTACATTTTTCACAGTACTATTTCCTTTTATTTTATGAATGTAATCCAATGTTCTCTGTAAAATTTTAGGAGTGTCTGTAGCTTTAAAAGAACTCAGAACATATGCTTCAATAAACGCTACCTTTTCTTCAATAGAACTGTATTCGAAAAACTCTGCTATACTGAAGTTATTGTTGCTGGCAATACTTTCAAAAGAAGTGACCGGATCATATCTGAAGTATTGCCCATCTATACCAAATAACTGATAGAAAGCAGTCGGGTGGAAACGCACTATAAATACCTGGTCTGTCTTGCTATTGTAATTGATGTAAACATTCTTAATTGCGCCTGCACTTGCCCAGGCTCCTTTGATTTCAAATTCATTGTTTGCCGCTGTCACCGAAATAGCATCTTGAGGATTTTGCAAAAATACAAGCACAGGAAATCCATCATTAAAAATAAGATGTGCATCATCCTTGGGATCCCGGGAGAACACATAAAATCCTTCTATAACAGCTTCCACAGATTTGGACGGACTAATTTTATAGTCGTTTTCATCAAAATCCCCTAATTGTATCTTCTTCAGATAATTTATCGGCATAAGGCAAATTTACGGGAAATGCTGGTGACAGGAGAATAATACCATGTCTAATATTTACTATGTATACATTTCAAATACCTATAACTTTGTATGGAAAGAATGACATCAATATATGATCATAAGAACCGAAGAAGAGCTGCAGGGTATGAAGAATGTAAGTGAGGCTGTTGCGCTTACTTTACAAAAAATGAAAGCCTATACGGAGACAGGCATGTCCACAAAGGATATTGACGACTATGGAAGGCAATTATTAGAGGCCCTTGGTGCCAGGTCTGCCCCATTCGAAACCTACAGTTTCCCCGGTTATAGCTGCATTAGTGTGAACAATGCGTTTGCTCATGGAATCCCTTCGGATAAAGTGATCCTGAAAAATGGAGATATCATCAACATCGATGTTTCTGCCGAGCTGGGCGGCTTTTGGGCTGACAACGGTTGCTCTTTTATTGTTGGAGAAGATATTCAGGAACTACAACACCTGATAGATACTTCACAAGCAATATTGCTTGAAGCAATTGCCCAGATTAGCGGAGGATCAAAAATCTCTGATACCGGAAAATTAATTGAAACCATGGCAAAAAAAGCGGGATATACCGTTATCCGAGATTTAGGCGGTCATGGAGTTGGACGAAGTTTACATGAAGAGCCGGATGCAATTATGAATTTTTATGACCGTTATGATCATTCCAGGCGATTTAGAAAAGATTCTACCGTTGCGATCGAAACATTTATCTCTACCGGCTCTACACATGTTGTAACGGCGGCCGATGGCTGGACTTTTACAGGAAATAAAGGCGGATTTGTAGCCCAGCATGAACACACCATATTGATTACAGCTAACGAGCCAATTATTTTGACAGCCGCAAACGGGATATAAATACAATTTCCTCATTATGCCTACGTAATTCCTCAATTTGCTTATAGCTGTTTTTTGTGCTTTCCTCAATTTTGGAAGAACAAAAAACAGGAATATGAATATTGTAATTACAGGTTCCCTCGGGAACATAGGGAGACCCCTGACCAAAGAGTTGCTGCAAAAAGGACATTCGTTAACAGTGATTAGCAGCAGAGCCGGGCGAAAAGCTGAAATTGAAAAATTAGGTGCAAGGGCAGCAATCGGCACGATTCAGGACGCCGATTTTTTAACCAAAACTTTAACAGGTGCAGATATTGTTTACCTGATGGAAGCATGGGAAGGCATCGGCAGCATGTTTGACAAAGACCTGGATTTTGTTAGTGCATTTCACCAGATTGGTAACAACTACAAGAAAGCAGTGGAGCAATCCGGAGTTAGACGGATTGTCCATTTAAGCAGTATAGGTGCACACACGGATAAAGGAACTGGTAGCCTTTTGGTGCATCATAGAGTAGAAAATATCCTAAAAGAATTACCTGATGATGTTTCCATCAAATTTATGAGGCCCGTAGGGTTTTACACCAATATTTTCAGGCAGCTGCAAAACATAAAAACAAGCAGAGCACTCATTCAAAGCTACGGAGGTGATCAAAAAGAGCCCTGGGTTTCTCCGCTGGATATTGCAGCAACCATCGTTGAAGAAATGGAAAAACCTTTTGAGGGAAGAACCGTGCATTACATAGCCAGTGAAGAAGTTTCTCCGAATGAAGTAGCTCAAACAATCGGTGAAGCGATTGGCCAGCCGGATTTGAAAGTATCGGTAATTCCCGGTGAACAAATACATGAAGGAATGTTAAGCGCAGGAATGAATGAGTGGATTGCCAATGGCTTTGTTGCCATGCAGACCGCCCAGGAAAATGGCAGTTTATACGAAGACTATTATCGGCACAAGCCTGTATTGGGAAAAGTGAAACTGGCAGACTTTGCCAAAGAATTTGCACAGGTATATCATCAGCAAACAAAATAAACGAAAATGAGAACAGTATTAATTACAGGTGCCAACAAAAGTATTGGCTTTGAAACTGCACGCCAGATGCTGCAAAATGGATATTATGTATTTCTGGGCAGCCGTACTTTAGAAAAAGGTCTGGTTGCTGCAGAACAGCTTAAGGCTGAAGGTTTGGCTAACGTACAAGCTATACAATTAGATGTTACGGATATTGAATCAGTAAATACGGCCCGTATAATGATCGGACAAAAAACAAAAGTGCTGGATGCATTGATTAACAATGCCGGTATTAACGGAGGTTTCCCGCAGTCTGCATTGGAAGCAAGCACCGACCAGTTTCAAAAGGTATTCGACACGAATTTATATGGTGTGGTGCGCGTTACGCAGGCATTTATTGATCTGCTGCGAAATTCCCCGCAACCCCGCATTGTTAATGTTTCTTCCAGTGGAGCGTCATTAACCTTACATAGTGATCCTACCTGGATATACTATACACATAAGGCAGCTTTATATCCCTCCTCAAAAGCTGCGCTTAATATGTACACTATAGACCTGGCTTACGAATTAAGAGATACGGCCTTTAGAGTAAATGCAGTTTGCCCCGGCTTTGTAGCAACAGATTTTAACAATCATCGCGGAACCGGCACAGTTCAGGAAGCCGGTATCAGGATTGCTAAATATGCAATGATTGGTGAAGATGGGCCAACGGGACAGTTTATTGCTGAGGAATATAATCCTGAAACAGGACTTAGCCCCTGGTAATGCAAATCTCATTAAAACAAGTAAATTTACAAGATGAAAAAGGAAGAAAAAACATTGCATAAGTTTGAATCCTTAAACGATTTTCACCGGGTGTTTGGGCTGCAAAAGCCCCTGCACCCACTCATCAGCTTTATTGATATCGCAGATATGAAGTATAATGCCGGGGAGTTAGCAGATTCAATAGTGCTGGATTTCTATAAAATAGCCTACAAAACGCTTCTTTGCGGCAGAGCAAAATACGGACAAAACTATTACGATTTCGGGGAAGGCGGCTTAGTATTTACGGCACCAAATCAGGTTTTTGAAAGTCCGGATGATAATGTTACTGCTGGATTTATATTGCTCGTTCATCCCGATTTTTTCCTCTCCTACCCCTTAGCGAAAAAAATCAGGCAATATGGCTTCTTCTCCTATGCCGCGAATGAAGCTCTCCATTTATCAGATCAGGAAAGGGGAACCATCATGTCTGTGTTTAAAATTATTGATGAGGAACTGAAAAGCAGAATAGATGATTTTAGTCAGGATGTAATTATCTCACAAGTAGAGCTGTTATTGAATTACAGTAACCGCTTTTATAAGCGGCAATTCATTACACGCAAAGCTGTAAATAGCGACCTGCTGCAAAAACTGGAAGAAATTCTGGACGATTATTTTGATAAAGAGCAGTCATTAAAACTAGGCATCCCCACTGTGCAGTATCTTTCAGGACAGCTAAATATTTCAGCAAGTTATTTAAGTGATATGTTACGCTCACTGACCGGACAAAATGCACAGCAACATATTCACCACAAGCTGATCGAAAAAGGCAAGGAAAAATTGTCAACTACAAACCTCTCGATAAGTGAGATAGCCTATCACCTGGGTTTTGAACATGCACAGTCGTTCAGTAATTTATTCAGAAAAAAGACTAACTTCTCTCCTCTTGAATTCAGGCAGTCTTTTAATTAAGAAAATGTACCTTCAGCTATGACCAGCATCATCCTTCAAAATGACACTGTCCATTGGCGTACATACAGCGTCCGATATTGAACAACGAACACTCAGATAAAAACATATATACCTACTATTCAATGGTTTAAAAACTGAATTAAATTTGGCATGTGAATAGCAAACCGGGATGATAATTGAATAAGAAAGAAAAAAATCATCCTATTAATTTTCACAGCAATACACAAGACATGTTCAGATTAAACTTAAAAATCGCATTGCGAAATCTCTGGAAAAATAAAGGCTTTGCCTTCATCAATGTAGGCGGTTTGGGTATAGGACTTGCAAGCTGTATGATTTTGTTACTCTATGTAAGCTATGAATGGGGATATGATAAACAGTTTAGTAATCACGGAAACACTTATGTAGTTTATCAAAATACCCCTTCCAGTGGTAAAGTGTTTAGCTGGGCATGGACACCAAATGCTATGGCTCAGGAAGTAAAGGAAAAAATCCCGGGAGTGGAATATGCATCGCATTCAACCTATCCACGTCCGAATCTGATTACCTATGGTGAAAAGAAATTAAAGGAAACCGGCGTTTTCACCGACCCTGCCTTCATTAAAATATTGAATTATAAATTTATTAAGGGCAATCCCAACGCTGCGCTGAAAGAGATCAACTCCATCATCCTGACAAAAAGCTTCGCAGAGAAATTATTCGGGAATGAGGATCCAATCAACAAAACAGTAAAGCTGGATAATGCAGACATATTAAAAGTTGACGCGGTAATTGAGGATGTTCCGGCCAATAACAGTATTCGCTTTCAGTATCTGATGCCATGGGCACTGTTCGAAAAGCGGGAATCCTGGGCTCAGGGTGTGAATTGGGGTAATAACATGTGTCTTACATTAGTACAACTCAGAAATTCTGATGCTTTCGAAAATGCAAATGCGCAAATAAAAGACATCTACAAACGTAACCAAAAAGGGAGTATCAGTGAAGCATTGTTGTTTCCTCTGGACAAATGGCATTTATACGATGACTTTGTGAACGGGAAGTCTGTAGGCGGAAAGATTGATCAGCTGAAGATTTTTATTTTACTTGCTTTTTGTATATTAATGATAGCCTGCGTAAACTTTATGAATCTGTCTACGGCGAGTTCCGAAAAGAGAGCTAAAGAAGTTGGTGTACGAAAGGCAATCGGCTCGTCGCGCAAATCATTAATTGGTCAGTTCCTGCTGGAATCACTTATTCTGGCAGCAATGAGCACCATTCTTGCCTTTGTACTTACAGAAGTAACGCTGCCTTACTTCAATCAGTTATTGGATCTGCAACTCACTATTCAATATGATAACTGGCGCTTTTGGCTGATTCTTGCCAGTCTGATCATTTTTACCGGCTTGATAGCCGGAAGTTATCCTGCGCTTTACCTCTCCTCTTTCGAACCTGTTCAGGTACTTAAAGGTTTCAATGTGAAGGCAGGAAGTGCTGTTTCCATCAGGAAGGTATTGGTGGTTTTTCAGTTTATATTTGCTGTTTGTCTCATTATCTGTACGACAGTAATCTATCAGCAGCTCTCTTTTATAAAAGGCAAACCTATTGGATATGATAAACATAACTTGCTGCAATTGGCTGTTCAGGGAAGTCTAAGAAACACGAGCAAACTCGACTTACTGAAAGACCAGTTATTAAAATCGGGAGCAGCAACAACGGTATCCTTCTTTAGTTATGATATCAGTGAGGGCGGCAATAACACGATGGATGTATACTGGCCGGGTAAAGATCCGAAACAAGATGTTCTTTTTAATCAGCGTGGTATAGGCTATGATTTTACTAAGACCATCGGATCGGAACTCATTGCCGGAAGGGAGTTTTCTGCAAAATTCCCAAATGATTCAACACATATGCTGTTGAACGAGTCTGCTGTTAAAACGATGGGATTAAAAGAACCTTTAGGCAAGGTAGTGAAATGGAACGACAGAGACTGGACTGTTGTAGGTGTTGTTAAAGACTTCGTAGTCGAGTCTGCTTATCAGAGAGTTGCACCGATGATGTTTTACCCGATCAACTTTAGTGGTGCAGAAACCGTATTGATTCGTTTAAATCCTTCATCAAACGTAGGAAATTCATTAATAAAAATTGATGAGATAGTTCATGATATGGAGCCAAATTTTCCGGTAGACCGTAAGTTCGTTGATGAAAGTTTTGCTTTGAAATTTAAGAATGAACAGCTTCTGGGAACGCTATCTAACTGGTTTGGTGGCTTTGCGATCTTTATTTCCTGCTTAGGGTTATTCGGACTCGCCTTGTTTATGGCAGAGCAGCGTAAGCGGGAAATCAGCATCCGTAAAGTATTAGGTGCAAGTACGGCAAATATTTTGACACTACTCAACAGGGACTTCATCAGGCTGGTAGCTATTGCTAATCTCATTGCCTTTCCCTTAGCCTATATTATCATTGATAAGTGGCTTTCGGCATTTGAATATCGGGTGTCAATTTCAGTTATACCATTTATCCTGGCCATCAGCCTATCCGTTTTGATAGCCATTTTAACGGTGAGTATTCAATCCGTAAAGGTAGCCAAAGCGAATCCTGTTGATGCACTGAAATATGAATAGCTCATTTAAATTGCGTCACTAATGGAAAAAACGACGATCAGATGATCATTAGGTAAGCATCGCTGATTTCGCTTGCCTGATCATCATTTCAATCATTTTATGATATTATTTTATCGTTGAGCTATTAAGCACTGTAAGATTCTATATCATTGCAGTATAGCATACATTCGCATAATGAAACTTAAAACCCTGCACCTGCTTTTATTTTTTTTATTACTGACTTACTTTTCAAAAGCCAATGTAAGACAGGATCACCTGGATACATTATACGCTCCTAAACTGAAACCTTACGGCAGATATTTATTTAACGAAAATAATCAGCTGGAGATGATTAGCTCAGCAGTTCATTTTGGCATTAAATTTAAAGGTGAAAGCTGCAGGATTTTTGCCTCTCTAAAAGATAAACAAGCCCACAATTATATACAATACGAAATTGATGGGGTTTATCAGCATCGGATAAGAATCAATGGTAATCTCAAAGAACCCATAATCATAAAAGCCGGTGGTAACGGTGAGCATAGCTTATGGATTTATAAAGCCACGGAAGCACATACCGGAGCGATTCAGATTTCAAAGATTGTGGCAGATGGCGTAAAATCCATTGCAGTTCTGAAAGCACCACTGATTGAATTTATTGGAAACAGCATTACCTGCGGAGCAGCATCAGACTTTTCATTGTTTCCGTGTGGAACAGGCGAATATCATGATCAGCATAATGCATATATGGCTTATGGACCGAGAGTCGCCAGGAAACTGGGGATGAACTACCTGTTAAGCAGTGTAAGTGGCATTGGAATTTACAGAATGTGGAACATGGATGGTCCTTCTATGCCTCAGGTTTATGAGCATGTAGATTTTCAGCCCGGTAGCCCGCATAAATGGGATTTCAAAAAATACAGCCCGAAGATTGTGAGTATTGCTCTAGGGACCAATGATTTAAGTACCGGGGATGGAAAAACAAATAGAAAGCCATTTGATGAGACTATTTTTATAGAAAGATATGTTGACTTTATCAGACTTGTAAAGTCCAGATATCCAAAAGCACAAATAGCGCTTTTAAGCAGCCCGATGATAAAGAACGCACAAAAGGAACTATTGGAAAGGTCCCTTCAAATTATAAAAGTGAAAATCGACGCTCTGTATCAGAAAGACAAGAAAGTTAAAACGTTCTTTTTTCCGGCAATGGAGCCTCGCGGCTGTTCAGGACATCCCAGTGTAGACGATCATTCGATTTTAGCAGATCAGTTATTACCTTTTTATCAGTCGCTGCTTAAATAATGAGACAGGTAATCCAAATGCTCTCTTAAAGAGGTTCCTATGGTAGCAATTTACTTATTTCCAGGACAGCGGCGCATAAGCCATCAATTTCTTCCTCTGTATTGTAATAATGAACAGATGCCCTCACCACACTTGTTAACTGATTTTTATCCATGTAATATAAAGTAGATTTTGCCATGGCTACGGATACATTTATCTTTTTAGCGGCCAGTTTAATTTTAATCTCCTGCGGTGTTATACCCTCAATTGAAAAAGTGACGATACCACATTTTTGTTTACCGGTATCATGAAGGGTTACTCCATCTATAGTTTCCAGGTTCTGGCGTAATGAGGCTGACAATAGCTGTATCCTTGTCCAGATCCTGTCTACACCAATGTGGAGTGCATAGGCTACCGCTCTCCCCAAACCAAGGGTAAGTGCCCGGTTTTTTTCATACAGCTCGAACCTGCGACCATCATCTCTCAATTTATATGCTGTAGTGGTAACCCATTCCGCATTAAATCCATCAATGGCAGTTAATCGCAGCTGATCACGAATTTCCTTTCTAACGAACAAGAAACCTGTTCCACGCGGTGCGCGCAGATATTTACGACCAGTAACGGAAAGCATATCACAACCTATTTCCTTTACATCAATGGGAACCTGACCAGCACTCTGGCAAGCATCCAGCAGATAGAGAATACCATATTTACGCGCTATGGCTCCTATCGCTGCAATAGGCATCATCCCTCCGGTGCCTGATGCTATGTGGGTGATAGCCAGTAATTTTGTCTTCGGGGATATTGCCTCTTCTAACGCCGGCAGAGAAAAATTACCATACTCGTCATTAGGGATCACTTTAATACAAATACCATCACGTTTTTGGACATGTAAAAATCCGATGAGATTGGTAACATATTCCATCTCACAAGTAATGATCTCATCTCCTTTGCTGAAAGCTATACCATTGAAAGCAATCATCCAGGCTGCACTTGCGCTTTCCAGAATCGCAATCTCATCACTATCTGCGTTGATGAGCTGTGCAATCAAATCATAAGTACGCAGTAATTCTGGCTGATACATGGCTTCAGCTTCATATCCGCCCATGGTAGCTTCGGCTTCCAGATAGTTAATCATTGTAGTTAAAACTTCATCTGGAGGCAAAGATGCGCCAGCATTATTGAAATGAGTAAGGTTTGCCGTGCCTTTGGTCTCCTGTCTGAATTGCAGTACTTCTTGTTCGCTTATAGAATTCATAGCTGTTTGATTAATTATTTAACAAAGTAAAAGTATATTATCATAGCAAAACAGATTCAGTTTTGTTAATTTTGACCATAACAGATTCCAAATGATGGTCACTAAAATAGCTTCGGAAAAAGAATTCCTATATGTGCAGATTGCTTCCAGGATAGCGCATCAGATCAGGCAAAACCTACTTAAGAAAGGTGATAAATTACCCTCCGTGAGAGCTTTAAGTGAAGAGCAGCGAATTAGTATAAGTACAGCCTATAAAGCTTATGTAGAACTGGAAAATACTGGTATGATCGAGGCAAGACCAAAATCAGGTTATTATGTCAAGTTTTCTTCAAACAGGATGAGCGAAATTCCATCTGTGCAGCTTCCCTTAAAACAGATGGAGCAGAGTGATGTATCTCAGATGATTGCCTTAGTTTATCAGCAGGTTTCGGGTGAAGGCATTATAGGATTATCGCGTGCTGCACCGCCCGTTAATTTGATACCTGTTGCGAAACTGAATAAATCCATGATGGAAGCATTGCGTCAGAGTGGTTCGGGAAACACCAGCTATGAGCATTTACAGGGAAATATTTCCCTGCGCCGGCAGGTAGCCAAAAATGCCTTTAACTGGGGTGGAAACATTACAGCAGATGACGTTGTGACCACGCATGGCTGTATGGAAGCCTTAGTTTTTTGCCTCCGCGCAATTACTAATCCGGGCGATCTGGTAGCGATAGAAAGTCCGGCATATTTTGGAATTTTCAACCTCATGCTGAGTTTGAATTTAAAGGTACTGGAAATCCCGGCAGATGCGGAAACTGGTTTAAACCTGGAATACCTGGAGAAAGCGCTGGAAACACTACCCGTTAAAGCGTGTTTATTTGTGCCTAATTTCAGTAATCCTACCGGGAGTTGTATGCCGGACGCACGCAAACGGCAGCTGGTTAAATTATTGAGTGAAAAACAGATTCCAATGATAGAGGATGACATCTATGGCGAGATTTACTTTGGCAAAAGCAGACCACGTACGTGTAAAAGTTATGATTTGCAGGGTCTGGTGATGTTATGTTCATCCGTTTCAAAATCAATTGCGCCAGGCTACCGGGTGGGCTGGTGTATACCTGGAATTTTTAAAGATCAGGTACTTAATATCAAGATGATCCATACCGTTTCTTCATCCACACCTACACAGGCTGCTATAGCACATTTTTTCGAAACCGGACGTTATGATTTACATATGCGTAATTTACGCAAAGTGCTTTATACCCAATGCCTGCGATATATGCAGGGTATTGAAAAGTATTTTCCTGAAGGTACGATGATCAGCCGTCCCCGGGGCGGTTATGCTTTATGGATAGAACTGGATAAAAGTATAAATGCTTTTGAACTCTATAACGCGGCAATAGCACAGCAAATCAGTATTGCACCGGGTCAGATTTTTAGTACCGATTCCCGCTTTTCTAATTTTTTACGGATTAGTTTTGGAGCGGTATATGATAATGCAATTGATAAAAGTCTGCAGGTTTTAGGAGAGATCATCCACAAACTTATTAAACGTTATCCAAAAAAAATCTAATCTAGTTTTCTCCATTGACAAATTGAGCAAGTTAAAAATTCATAGCTATCCCAATCCTATTTTTTAAAGGACAATTTAAAAGTTGTACTCATTCCCAATTCACTGAACGCTTCAATTTTTCCCTGCAAAGCCTCTATTTGCGCTCTGATGATGAATAAGCCCAAACCCTTTGCATCAGAATTGCCATTAAAGGTTTTATACATGCCAAATAACTGATCCTGGTATTTATCCAGATCAATCCCTACACCATTGTCTTTGAATGTTAATATAGTATAGATGTCGTCAGAACAGATACTGATACTGATACTGATCTGTAATGGACGATCCGGCGACTTATATTTTAGCGAATTAGTAATTAAATTCAACAGGATACTTTCAAAGTACGAGGGATTGGTTTCAATATAATCTTCTTCATTCAAGTTATACACCATACTTGTATCAGCATTAGCAACCAGATTTTCAATACTTTTCAGGATGCTTTCGATCTCCTTTTGAATATAAATCTTTTTGATAGAAAGGTTGGTCTGAGACTGGATACTGATGACTTCATTTAAATTGTGGATAGTAGCATCCAAGCTACCCACACTGGTCTTCAGCATATCCCATAAAACTACCTGCTCTTCCGCATCTTCCAGCTCGGTCAGGTTGATAATACCTAATATATTGGCCACATGTGACCGTACATTATGCGAAACAATATAAGTAAAATTGATCAGACGCTTATTCTGTTGTGATGTGATGTCCACCAGCGCACGTAACTCTTCTTGTTTTATAATTTGCGAGGTAATATCATGGCCAATACAAAGCACTTCCAGGGGCTCTTCATTCTTATCAAATAAGAGTGAAAATTCCCATTGCGTGTATAAAAACTGATCACGAACCGGCTTTCTGAGAATTACCCACTGTGATTTTTCCGGTTCCTGAAAAAGTAAAGTCACGGTATCTATACAGAGTTGATGATCTTCCGGTAAAATGTGATTTAAAGATGGTTGTCCAATCCAGACCAATGGATCAATCTCGAATCGTTTAGCGAAGAACGGATTCATATAGGCATAATTGCCCAACAGATCAGTATTTATAATATAGAAAGAGTTATTATCAATAATTGATTTGTAATAATCATTATCTCTTTGAACTTGTTCCAGAAGGCTGTCGGAACTATTAATCATATCAATTTTGCTAAGTAGATCATTGCAATCCATATAATTATGCGCTGATGCGGCAAGATACACCAATATATCCCAACATACAGGTAACAAACCGGGAACTCTTCATAATAACACATATATATGTTATTATGTATCATTTCAACATCACCTGCAAGTAAATAACTGACAATCAACTATAAATGAAATCCCAGGGTCTTTATCAATCGTTTTTGTGACCCCGGTTACTGATCATCCGGATCAGGCCAGGTTTGAATTATACAACTATCGGTTTGGATAGAACAAACGCAATGTATTAAGGGCAGCTAACTTTGTGTTATCAATAATGGCGTTTAATTATTCACAGCAATTTAGATCAAACACAATGAAAACTATTTTAATAACAGGTGCATCATCAGGCATAGGAAAAGCAACGGCTAAAAAATTTGCAGCTGCAGGATGGAATGTCATCGCATCCATGCGCTCGCCGGAAAAGGAAGCTGAACTATCATTGCTGGAAAACGTAATGGTGATCAGACTCGACGTGCAGGATAAGGAAAGTATCCGCGAAGCAATACACTCAGGAATCAATAAGTTCGGTACTATTGACACCGTGGTTAACAATGCCGGTTTTGGTATTCTGGGTGCTTTTGAAAAATCTACTGACGAACAGATACAAAATCAGTTCAGTGTAAATGTATTTGGCGTGATGAACGTGATCAAAGCGATTCTCCCCCATTTCAGGGAAAAACAAGATGGAACAATAATCAATATTACCTCACAGGGCGGAAGAGTTACCTTCCCTACCTGCAGTTTATACCATTCCACAAAGTTTGCCATTGAAGGTTTTTCAGAGTCGTTAGCCTACGAATTACTTTCGCAAAATATTACCGTAAAAATTGTAGAGCCGGGTTCTACTGAAAGTAATTTCTTTAGTGCTGCAGGTATGGCGGCAGATCAAGGTATTACAGCGTATGAAGAATTTGATAAAATTGCACTCGATAACTGGAATAAGAATGATACCATGACTTCAAAGTCAGCGGAAATTGCTGAGGTGATCTACCAGGCAGCTACCGATAATAAAAATCAGCTGCGCTATATGGCCGGGAAAGATACAGCGCTGTACTTCGGAATCAGAAAAGGCGAAGATCAGGAATATGTAAACTACATGAGAAAAGCTTTTATTCCTGAAATACTCGAAAAGCGAAATAAATAAATACCAGCATACCCGATATACATTTCAGGACTGTAATTCTTACATCAGTAGCTTTAAACATTTGGTATCCGGAAAACCGTCTTTTTGAAACTTTTATCATAACATTACCTTAGCTTAGTATATGGAAAAAACAGAGTTGCTTGAAGATTTCTATAGAGAAAAATTCAATGTTTCCCGGTCTGAGCTGAATCATAAGGAGCTGCAATTTGCGATATTTACCAATGAAGAATGCGCGAATGGCACAAGCATGAAATACCGGCGCAGGGATTTTTATAAGGTATCCCTATTCAAAGGAAAGATATTAATCCATTATGGCGACAAGAGTCTGGAAGTTTCGGGAGTTGCGCTGGTATTTTTTAATCCTGATATTCCCTATACTGTTGAAATGCTGGAAGAAACTAACTATGGAGGGTATTTAATTTTCAGGGAAAACTATCTTAATGAATATGTAAGGACTAACATCCGGGATTTCCCCTTATTTGCGAACGCATCAAGACCAATCTATATGTTAAACGAAGAGCAGGAAAAGACAGCGGATAAAATATTCATGAAAGCGCATAAAGAGATGAATTCCGATTATGCCTACAAACATGATCTTATCCGGAATCAGGTGCTGGAGCTGATGCATTTTGCACAAAGAATGTTGCCGACAGAGACGATCTATCAAAATATAGATGCAAAGCTGAGAATCACCAACGTCTTTCTTGAACTGCTGGACAGACAATTCCCGGTGGAATCGGCAAATCAGGAATTTGAATTACGTGCTGCCGGTGATTATGCCGGGAAACTCGGTCTGCATGTGAATTATTTGAATCGTGCTGTCAAATCTGTTACCGGACGCACCACGACCGAGCATATTGCTGAAAGACTTACAAATGAAGCAATTGCAATGCTGAAACACACAGACTGGAATATCTCGGAAATCAGCTATAGCCTTGGCTTTGCAGACCTATCCCATTTTAACCATTTTTTCAAGAAACATACCCGGCAAACGCCATCAACTTACAGAATAATAAACGGAAATTAGGTTTACAACCGATGCTTAAAACTATGAAATCGACACAAATAAAACTGGAAAGCGCAGCAGATGGTCTGTTAATGATGAGTGAATCAGATTATCCTTTCACCTGGTTCGAAACACCGGTAGACCAACTTGATGAAAAGCTTATTCTCCAACTTGCCGGAAAACCAGAGGGTTCGGTTATTGAGAAAACAGATCTTGATCACTTATTAAGGAATATGACCAGTACCTCCTCTGGTACGGTAAATCAGGAAACAGCAAAAAAATTCAGCAGCCTGTCAAGCGGAATAAAAGAAGAGCTTACAGATGTGGTGGTTTACCGGGTTGGAGAAGTCCGGATTGAAGTGCTTATTGCTGGAATCACGAAAGAAGGAAAAGTTGCAGGAATGCGCACGCAATTGATAGAAACGTAAATTTATAAAAAACAGACCTTTGCAAGCGGTCTTGCAAAGGTCTGTTTTTTTAACATCGGAAATGATTACTGATTGTCCACCCCGGTCTCTAATGCATCCTGCACAGCCTGCGGCAGCGCCGATAAAAGGTTATAACCTGTAGCAGACTCTATACTTCTGACAGAGCAGCGGTACTGTTTCCAGTCTGTACCAATACTATTGGTATTTGGTGTATTCACTGCTATTACTCTGGTCGTGCTGTTCATACGGCTCAGGTCTCCATTTCCATTCGGCAAAACAACAATCACTTTCCACACATTTGATGGAACTGTAACATTACCGCCGTCAATCGTTGTTGCAAAGCCATTTGAACCCGTTCCGCCGGTACCATAACTGCCCATAATAATATATACTTCATTACCAGCCGTTACCAGTGATCGTGAATAATTTTCTAAGGTAGCCCATGACTGCTGATTGTTATTTGATGCCTGGGGAATCATATTTGTCATCAGAAATGTAGCCTGGTTAGCCGCAGTTGACGAAGTGCGGTCGCCACTTGGACAATTATGCCCCCTATCGAAACCCGAACCTGAATAACTGGTATTCTGCACATGGTACCAGCTTGATGGTAAACTCGGATCTGCACGGAAATCATCTGTACGACCTGTTGAACCCAGACTACTACTGCCTGCATACCAGCTCACCCAGTTCGGTGTTCCCCTGTCGCGATTATAACTCTCCACAAAATAAGTCTGATCCATCAGGTAATTAGTAGCTGAAGTAAGGCTGCTTGTTGCCCCGCTGGGATTGCCTAATAACAGGTTTGTATTATCGCCAACGGAACCACCGGAGCCACCATCGCCTCCACCACCAGTATTGCCATCATCATAACTATTAATGGTGAAGTCGTCTATATTGATCCGGTTAGTTCCACCGGTAGTTTTTCTGATCTGGAAACGTAAGGTTCCGGCCTGATTAACAGTAAAAGTAGCTGTATTTAACGCTGTACCAGATGCAGTAACTGTAGCACCTGTCTGCGTATAACTGCTTCCGCCATTGGCAGATACCCATAACTGGAAGTTTGAAGCCGCATCAGTTCCATAAACAGCATATTTAAAAGTTACTGTGGAAGCACCTGTAGTTACGTTAAAATTCATGCCCAGTATACCGGTATTACGGATCCGTACCGACTGTGCGCCGGACTTGCGATCCGTAGAACTGTTGCCCACCAACGCATCATTGAGTGTCCAGGACCCACTACCGAAAGTTACATTGCCGGTAGCATAAGCTGTTTTGGTACCTGATTCAAAAGTTTCGGCAAAAGTCTGTGTGATGGCACGAGCGAGCGACATGGAAGATTTTTCAGAAAGATTTGCATTTAAAGCAGCTTCTTCAGGTGCAGCTATTTGTTTTGAGCAGGCAACAAAAAAGAAAGCGGTAGTCAGCGTACTCAGCAGTAAGTTTTTCAAATTCATAAAGATTGTTTTAAATAGGATTATGTAATACAATATCGGCATCTGCATGTTAATACAGCATTAATTGATTATTTATTTCAGCTTATTATCATTTTATTATGCTGCAACAGTAGGATATACAATGCGGCGGTAAAGGCAACTATTCCAATACATTCGCAGCGATCAGTCCAGCATTCAGGAATAAGAATGACAGGATTATCACAAAACCGGGTTACCTTTTGCACTAAATAGTATTAACTAATGAAAACAAGACATTTCAACAAAACAGTATTATGAAAAATATATTCAAATTTGGCTTTTTAGCTTTCGCAATTTCATTATCAGTAGCGGCATGTGGTAGTAACAAAGAAGCAGGTGCAACTGATTCTACTTCAACTGACACTACAATGGCAGATACTTCAATGACTGGTATGGACACTACAGCAAAAGATACTGCTGCTACAGATACATTAGTTAAAGACACTACAAAAATGTAATTTAAGCTTTTAAAAGCTGAAAAAAAGCCTGATCAATCATCCAATTGGTCAGGCTTTTTTTTATAAAATTCTCCTGTAATGCTACTGTTTTTTCAGTAAAAACTGATCACCTGCTGTATACAGGTTAAACTCCAGACCATCCAGTTTGATCAAATTTTTACTGGTAACTTTTAAGTTTTTTGGTTTGGAGATTCGCAGCACCTGACTCGCTCCCGCAACGGTTACCTTTTTCTGCTGAACAATAATAGCTGTCCCTTCATCTATGCCAATGCATTCATATTTAGGATATGCTGCCAGTGCAGAGATCAGTCGATTATATCTGCTGCGTTTAAGAAAATGCTGATCGATAATTACACCATCCAGCAAACCCATTCCTTCTTCAAACTCAATATTCCCGGTCCACAATTTATTGAACGTTTCTTTATAGACGCTGTCTTGTAATTGAGTGCCGGTAATCATCTGTTTGCTCATTACTGCTGCTCCTGCACTGGTACCTGCAATAGTGGCTCCATTTTGATAAGCCTCATGGATTGCGGCATAAACTGGCGTGTGCAACACTGCTTTCATAAAACGGCTTTGGTCGCCGCCAGCAATATAAATCAACCTCGCTCCTTTTAAAGAATCAAGCCAATTTTTGTTATTCACTTGCTCTGGTGTAAAATTCAAGGCAGCAATGTTGTTTTTCGAGAAGGCAGTTATCTGCTTTTTAATAGCGTTGAAAGAAGCTTCCGGCTCTGCAGTGGCCATCGGTAAAACAATGATATAATCCTTTTGCTGCATGGCCGATGTTTCGAGAAGCGACTGTATCAGTTCGGGGGAGCGCGTGCCTCCTCCAATGATAAAGAGCTTTCCCTTTTGTGCCATCAGCTGGGTAGCTGACAGCAAAAGGATAAAAATAAACGCATAAGTACGATATATATATTTCATTAGTTGTTTTTATAAATCAGGATCTCAATTTTACCATCTTCAGTAACAGTTCCTCTGTACATGCCTTCAGTATTGAAAGGCATCGCTACGTGGCCTTTGGCATCCAAAGCAATTAAACCACCGTCACCACCCATCTTACCAACTTTTTCTATCGCTGCCGCAGCAGCATCGGTAACGCTCATATTTTTATATTCCATCATGGCCGAGATATCATGGGCTACCACATTGCGGATATAGAATTCACCCCAGCCTGTGCAGGAAATTCCCGCAGTGGTGTTATTCGCATAGG
This sequence comes from Pedobacter sp. MR2016-24, assembly GCF_026239655.1. Taxonomy (GTDB): domain Bacteria; phylum Bacteroidota; class Bacteroidia; order Sphingobacteriales; family Sphingobacteriaceae; genus Pedobacter. The sequence continues at coordinate 113,078 of NZ_JAPIVO010000005.1, forward strand.
TACCTGCTCCGATAATCGGTGCATCGCCTACCCTCCCGTATTTTTTGTTGGTCATCCCGCCTGTTGAAGTTCCTGCAGCCAGATTGCCAGCCTGATCAAGCGCAACAGCTCCTACCGTACCGAATTTAAAATCATGATTAAGGGTACCTAATTTCATGGATTTTTTACTCCCATGGTCTAGTACCGCCTTAGCAGAATCTTCCTTAATCGCTTGCTGTAAACCATCCCAGCGTTCTTTAGTATAGAAATATTTGGGATCTACAATGGTTATACCTGCCTGCCTGGCAAAAGCTTCTGCACCCTGACCTACCATCATCACGTGTTCTGATTTCTCCATTACTGCCCTTGCAGCGGAAATTGGGTTTTTAATAGTCGTTACTCCGGCTACTGCACCAGCCATCATCGTCTTACCTTCCATTATCGCAGCATCCATCTCATTCTTCCCATCATGGGTAAAGACAGCTCCCTTACCGGCATTAAAAAGCGGGGAATCTTCCATCACATGAATAGTAGCCTCTACAGCATCAAGGCTGGATTTCCCTGCTTTCAATGTTTTATAACCTGTTTGTAAAGCAAGCGTTAAGGCGGCCCGGTAAGCCGCTTCTTTCTCCACACTCATGTTTTTTCTGGTCAGCGTACCCGCACCACCGTGGATGACCATGATATATTTTTGTTCTTTATTTTGTGCAATTGATACATTGACCGCCATGCACAACAGCAGTATGGCACTTGTTTTGAAAAGTATTAAATTCTTAATCATGGTTATTGTTCTATTATAATTTATTTACCCATTATTTGCGTTCAATCCGCATACCACGTTGTTGAATAGCGCATTTGTAAGCATTAGTAATTAGGATTCTGTACAGCGTTTTTGTTGATAGCCAATTCCTGTGCAGGTAATGGAAATGCATACTGGGCTGCAGCTGGCAATAAAGTTACTGCACCAGAGGTATTTACAGCATCGATCGCTAATCTTTCTACAGGGAGATTTCTTCTTTTTAAGTCGAAGAAACGGTGCCCTTCAAAAGCTAATTCTTTAAAGCGTTCTGCGTAAATAGCGTCAATCAATGCGGTTTTATTTGCAAAAGTTGCATTCGTATATCCGGTAATCCTTGCTGCGCGCAAAATATTCAGATCCGCTGCCGCATCCCCTGCTGATTCGGCTTTGGCTTCTGCCCTGATCAGGTACATTTCGCCGGTTCTGAATAATTTGAGGTCTGCCTGCCCGGGACTGTCTGCAGGGCCTGCATATTTATGGACAAGATACTTTGATTTAGTGCCGATTCTTGTTGCATCAAACTGAACATAAGCAGCATAACGTATATCATTCAACTGATCAAAAGAATTAATCAATTTAAATGATGGCGCATATAAAACTCTTTCTACGTCCTGACGGAAGTATACAGCGCCTGTCCGGTCATCAGTAGGCACTCTTTTCGCTTTCCAAACTACTTCGGTCTCCGACTCGTCTGTCCAGATAGATGGAAACTCCGTTATATCTGCCAAAGGTAATGCTGTGATGACCTCTGTAGAATAGGTAATGGCATCGGCCCAGTTTTTTTCATAAAGGGCAAGTCTGGCCTGTATTGCTGAAACTGCCGTTCTTGTGATCCTGCTATTGTCATCAGCTGTTGCAGGCAACAAAGCTTTTGCGGCGATCAGGTCTGATTTTGCGCCTTCAATTGTAGTCTCGAATTTATCTCTGGCAAGAAACTCAAAGGATGGGGATTTAAGATAAGTAACCCCTAAAGAGCCACTCTGATAAGATGCGGCATAAGCACGCAATAATTCAAAATGGAAAAAAGCACGCAAGGCAAGTAATTGTCCCTTGTAATTATTCGCCGTGGCAATATCGGCACCGGTTAAAGTGAGTAAATCCAGTCCTGCAATAGTCCTGTTCACACGATCTATGGCCTGATAATAAGCCGTATAAAGACCAGTAACAGAACCATTACTTCCTGTATAAAGCCATCTGTGGGTATCGGTATTGCTCACCGTATTTTCTGTTGGCAGATTCACTTCATCAGACACCATTGAATTATTAATCATAATGTCTGTATTAATCAATGCATAAGCACCATTTAAGCCAAGATTGATATCACTTAAATTTCTGAATGCTTTATCCGGGTCGATAAAATCAGTCGGTTTATAATCTAATTTTGTACAGGATACCATCAGGATCAATAGGTATAATATCACTGTATATCTTTTATATGAGTTATTTATCATTTTTTTATATTTAGAAGTTAGCACTCAGACCAGCAGTATATGTTCTCGCATTAGGATATTGAAAACGACCATAGACACTGTTATTTTCAGGATCCATTCCCCTCCATTTGGTCCATGTAAAAAGGTTCTGGCCTTGTATAAAAAATTTGAGTGTTTTTATTACCCCTATCTTATCAAGTGTTTTCTGAGGAACAGCATAACCGATATTCAGATTTCTTAACCTCAGGAAAGATGCATCTTCAATATCTTTGGAAGTAAAGTTTCTCGGCACATTAAAGCGCTGCAGTGTCTTCTCATCGCCTGGCTTCATCCACCTGTCTTCCAGCATCCTTAAGGATTGGTTACTGGTGGCATACCGCTGATTTTCATTGTAAAAATCTTCGTTGTTCCAGCGCTTGATACCAGAGACGAAAGAGAACAATGCTGTCGCGGAAAAGCCTTTGTAACTCAGGCTGGTATTAAAACCTCCGGTAAGTTTCGGAAACATACTGCCTGAATTGGCAACGCTCTGTGTAGTGGCATTATATACGTTGGTAATACTGCCATCCGGATTATAATATTGTGCATCACCGGTTTGTGAATTTACGCCTGCCCAGCCTGGTGCATAATAAGATCCATAAGGGAGGCCGACTTGAAAAATACGTGTATCGCCATCAAGCAGCTGATCTGCAGCATCGGTAAGGAACAGGATTTTGTTTTTATTATAACCTGCATTGGCACCCAGCGACCAGGTAAATGATGCAGTCTTAACGAGATCTCCGCTAATGTCAAATTCTATCCCCCGGTTCTGCATCTTACCCGTACTCAGGGATACTGACTCAAATCCTGAAAGTGCAGACAGCGGCTGATCAAAGAACATATTGGATGTTTTCTTATTATAAAAATCCATGGTTAAACGTAACCTGCGACTTTTAAATAGAGTCAAATCAAATCCGGCATTAAATTCGTTCACGTACTCCCAGTCATAATCAACGTTACCGGGGGACGTAGGCCTTAAACCTGTCTGTCCATTATAAGTTGCTCCTAAATCATAAGTGGCCAGATAATTAAAATCCCCACTTAAAGGACTGGCAGTAGTACCATAACTCGTCCTCAGATTGAAGTCTGAAATCAGGCTGAAATCCTGCAGAAAGCTTTCTTTTTTCACATTCCAGTTTGCACCCCCGGAATAGAAACCATGCCATTTATTTTTAGGCGCCACCTTGGTAGATCCATCGTAGCGGTAACTGCCCGTCAGCGTATATTTTTCGTCATAGGTGTATCTCGCAACTCCCATAAAAGATGCCAGGCCGCTTTTTGTTTTCCCTCCGCCCACTTCCGGCAGAAAATCAGCACTATTGGTTATGCCTGCCGGAGTTTCAGGTAATCGACCGTCAAGCCCAAAACCTGCAAAATTGAAAGCATTGTAATTATTATACACATATTCATAATAAGCGGAAGCTTCGAAATCATGCTTTTCATTAAAAGTTTTAGCATAAGTTAACCCGGTAGTAGAGATAAAATTGAAATTCCTTCTGGTACCTTCTTCATAACGACCTTTACCACCCAAAGTGTAGGTATCGTCTGTTGATCCGTAGTACGAATCCGGATTGATATATAGCTGATCTGTAGAGTTTCTGTAATCAACCCCCATCCTTGTGGTCACCTTCAGCTCCGGCAGAATCTGATAAGCAAGAGAAATACCGATGATAGATTTCAGCTGATCCGTTTTATTAGATGAATTTTGCAGACGTTCCAGGGCCTGGCTACCTTCACGCTGATCCAGTATAAAATAGTTATCCTGGTTACCCGGGTGGATCAGTGTACCGTCAGGAGCGTACGGATTTTCGTATGGCAACGCATAATAGGCGGCCGACATGGCAGTCCCAGAACCTGTGCTGCCTTCGCCCTCTGTAAAGCTGGAATTGGAATAACCAATAGCGATGTTCACATTACCTGAGAACTTGTTGTCTTTGAAATCAACATTACTTTTTAAGGAATACCTTTCCAAACCAGTCCGTTTTGCGATACCGTCCTGTTTGTAGTAATTTAAAGAATTGTAAAATCTGATGTTTTCATTTCCGCCGCTTACACTGGCCTGTTGCTCCTGAAATTTACTGTTCTGATAGATCTGATCTCTCCAGTCAATATTAATATTCCGCAAGCTGTCCATGATCTGATCTGCCTGCTGCCTGAATGCGGCCGTTCCGTTTATATAATCAGGATTTTTAGAAGAGTAAGTCCATCCTGGTCCCAGGGTCCTTCCAAAATCGACTCCCACTCCTTCTTCAAACGCCAGGCGTTGTGCGGTGTTCATCATCGTTGTTTTAGACCTCGTAAGATCAGAGAAACCGTACTGCGAAGAATACTGAACCTGAACTTTGCCAGCCTTACCTTTTTTACTCGTAATGATAATCACTCCGTTGGATCCTCTGGAACCATACAACGCTTTTGCGGATGCATCTTTCAAGACCCTGACATCCTCAATATCTTCGGGATTGATCGTTTGAAAAAATCCGCCTTCAATTGGGGTACCATCTAAAATATACAATGGTGTTGAAGAGCCGTTTACACTCCCTATTCCCCTGATCACAGTTGTAGCACTCGTTCCCGGTTGCCCTGAGCTGGAAATTACGCTCATTCCCGGCACTCGTCCCTGCAGAATCTGATCAAAAGTTAAACCGGGTACATCATTTATTTTGTCACCCGTAACCAGTGTGGAAGAACTGGCGGACTGACTTTTTTTATACGCAGTGTAGCCAGTCACCACCACCTCCTGTAAGTTCTGGTTATCAACTTGTAAAGTAACGTTTAAAACACCTCCGTTTAATGGAATTACTTTTTTCACATAACCTACATAAGTAAATTCGAGGCTGGTACTGTTATCCGGAACACGGATGCTGTAAGCACCATTGGCATCTGTTGTCGTGGCTAAAGAAACCCCGCTGACTTTAACAGATACGCCTGGCAAAGGCAGGCCATTCTGATCTGTCACCCTGCCTGAAACAACAATATCCTGCTGTACATTTTTACTGGCATAAATAACTACCAGATTACTTTCTTTAAGCATATAGATCAGGCCTGTTTCTTTTAATACCGTTTTCATCGCTTCATCCAGTGAGGCTTCACGAATATTGACGGTTATTTTCCTGTCATTTGCTAAAGTATTATTGCTGTACACAAAACGGTATTCTGTCTGTTTTTCAATCATTTTCAGCAGGTTTTTTATACTCGTCTGATTAGCTGATATGTTGATCTTCTGCTGGGCAAAGCTCCCTGCTGAGACCTGCATGCACATGATCATGATGATCATTCCGGTCAGCTTTAAGGTCAGCAGAATCCTTTTGGTCAGCGCCGAATTATCCGGGCGCTGTTTAAGTAGCGTTTTTATCATAGTGGTTTGGTTTAGGTATTTATATAAGATTGTGATTCATTCAGGTCATTTTGATTTATTGATAATTATTTTATCCTCTGTTACTGTGAATTGGAAAGGATACGACAGCTGCAGGGCTTCCAAAGTCTTCAGGACATTTTCATTCTCAAAGACCCCGGAATAACGATAATTTTTCACCTCATCGTCAGTCACTACGATGGTGATCCCGTACCATTGCTGTAATTTTCGGGCGATAACAGAAAGTGGTTCATCTTCTATATCAAGGCGGTTGCGTACCCATTTAATTTCATCAGGTTTTCCAGTTCCTGTACTCCTGTTTTTTACTGGCAGGATGCTGTAGAAAGAGTGATTAATATCCTGTTTAGCGCCAATAGAATTATAGCTGACCAGCTTTTCATCGGGCTTTAAAGTGATGGAATAATTAGTGTGCTTTTTTGCGTCAACACGTACGCTGCCGCGGATCAGCGTTGTTTCCATAGTCGTATCGCCGGGATAGGCTTTCACATTAAAGACTGTTCCCAGCACCCGGATATCACTTGAAATGGTATGCACGACAAAAGGATGCTGAGGATCGTGTTTAACATCAAAAAAAGCTTCTCCTGAAAGCCACAATTCCCTGTTGCCGGTGCTGAAATTCTGGTTGAGCCGGATAGTACTCTCCTTCCCTATAGTGATTAGGGTACCGTCAGGAAGCAGAACAGTTTTGCGGATAGCCGATCCGGAGCTTATACTTTTGCCGGAAACATTTTTGGAAAATAAATTTTCTGCAGGCTGCTTGCCTTGAAATAGTAAAACCGAAGAAACGGCAATAATTCCGGCAGCGGCCAGTCCTGCCAGGTACCGGTAAATTCGATCAGTTTTTTTTGATAATACTATTGGGGTAGCTCCGGCACGGGTAGTAATGAGTTCATCGAAAATTTCCCTTTGTTTGATCCCCTTTCTTAAATCTTCGAGCTGTACGGTTTTGCTGCCCTGCCTTGCCGTCAGCAATCCGACTATTTTTTTTGCCTCCTCAAAATCCAATGCTCTTCCGGGCCTGTCCCGGATCCATTCATCCCATAAAATCTGGATTTTCAGGTCAGAACCGAGACAGTACTGCTGAAAATTATCATTACATACCAGCTCTTCTACAGAAAAATCATCATTTGGCATCCGCATAGGTCTATTTTTAACCTATAGACAGGAAAACGCATATGATTTCCTAAGGAATTCTCATTTATTTTACTAATAATTTTATTTGAGCAGTTTCCTTAATGTTTTTATAGCATCATAAATAGTATTATAAGCAGTCTTTACGGTTTGGGAAGTTCTCTCTGCAATCTGACCATAAGAAAGACCATCAAAAAACTTAAGCTGAATAAGTTCTATCTGTCGCGGTGTAAGCTGTTTTATTGCCAATCCGAGTTTATCTTTTACTTCCTGATCGATTTGTACTTTAATAATGATCGCTTCGTAAGACAACTCATTCCAGTTTTCCTCTGTTCCCATCTGATTAAAAACAGCTTGCATTTTATCAGTATGTGCGAGCTGATCCAGCATACAGCGACGAAGGGAGGTCATTAAATAAGATTTAACCTGCCGAACAGCCTGGAGCCTATCCCTCTTATCCCATATATTCAAGAATATCTGGTTCACACAGTCTTTAACCAGCTCATCATCAGGATTTATTTTAAGCCCGAAGCGGATTAAATGAAAATACATTTTATTGTACAATTCAAATAAGGCCTGTTTATCACCCAGACGCATTTTATCCCAATTATTTATATCCTCGTCCTCAACCGGCATATCAAGAGCTGAATATAGGAATTAATGCAGGTAAAATGGATAATAAAAAATCCTCTTTTCGAACAGCTTCGCTGACCGTAAAGAGGATTTTTTAAGAGGATTTAAGATTATTATCAATCTGATGTCCTCCTACATTTAAGACAGATACATTCAAATGATGATTCAGGGTTTATTATTGCTAAAAGCTTTAAGAATTTTATGAAAGATCTCTGTATTCTGATAGGTGCCCCTGAACTCTTCAGCCCAGGGACCATATGCATAAACCGGCACCATGATATTGGTATGGTCGTTCGTGCTAAATTCGCCCTGTATCCTACCTTCTGCCGCAGCAGCTTCTAATAAAGTTAATCCGCCGGTTTCATGATCTGCGGTAACCAGAACGAGTGTCTCCCCGTCCCGATCAGCAAAGCGTAAAGCTTCGGCAACTGTTTTATCAAAATCGTGCAACTCAGTTACCACATATTTCAAATCATTAGCGTGGCCGCCATAGTCTATCTGTGCCCCTTCTGTCATGATAAAAAAACCATTTTTATTAGATGATAACAATTCAATAGTTTTATTCAGGGATTGCAACAGCATATCATCCCTGCCATCTTTAACCGGACGGGTAGCACTATCAGGCAGTAATACCAGCTGTTTACCTCTTTTCTGCTTTTTGAAGTCTGTTAAAGTACTGCTCCAGGTATAACCTTTAGCCTTGATGGCAGACATCAGTGTGGTATCTGCATTGGCCAGAAAACTTCTTTCGTTAGATCCTACCAGTACATCAACATGGCTGCTGAGAAAATCTTTAGCAATAGCCTGGTTAAACGAGCGATCCGGCTGATGAGCATAAAATGCCGCCGGCGTAGCATCAGTGATATCACCTGAGCTGATGATTCCGGTTTTCACACCAAAAATGGCTAAAGTATCTGCCATATTCGTAAGATGGCGATCATCTGGTCCCATCCCGATATAACGGTTATTCGTTTTCTCACCTGCTGCCATAGCTGTAGCCCCTGCGGCAGAATCTGTATTTCCTGAGTTGGCAGCAGCAGTTTGTGAGAAACCACTGTTACGCATCATGGTGATGTTCAGATTTCCATGATTGGCTATCCATCCGGCGTGAATCTGCGCAAGCCCCATCCCATCGCCTATCAGCAGAATTACATGTTTAACTTTTTTATGGAGCCCGTCCGACTTATAGGTGGGCTGATACACCGGATATGCCAGGGGATTGGTATAGCTGAGTTTATCCTTATGCTGATAAAAATTGTGCAGTTGTTCCGGATGGTCGGTATTGATCCAGTCAACCCCCAAACGTTCTAATTCTAGCCAGGTATTCGGACTGTCCTGTGTTGCCCAGAACCTAAAAGGCTTATGTTGCCGATGCGCTTTGTCAATTACCGACCTCAGTTTTATTTCATCAGCTTTTGTAGGCGTCCCCTTACCATTCCAATCCGTATAATTCTTCAATTCATCACTGATCATGCAGATGCGTTTCAACTGATCCTGAGTATATGTTATATACGGTCGCCCGTCAAAAGAAATATAATCAGGGTAATTTTTAAAACTTGCCGGATCAGGTACATCACCGCTCACTGCGATCGTAATTGCAGCTGGATTTTTTGTATGATTAAATACCGTATTAAATTCCCGCAGTTCATTTATCAATACAGGTAAAACATGCTGATAATCAGATTTAATATCAATCACCAACTGAAGCTGATCAGTTGAATCGGGATAAGGGTGATTGTCATTTTTCGCATAAAATTTAGCCAGAGGTGCCAGGTAAAGACTTTTTAATGTAGCCTCTTCGCTAATCTCTGTTGTATCATGCGCGACATAGAGCTTTCCGTTTTTCAGGAAAACATCTGCTTCTATAGACCCCATACGGGCATAATAAGCGCTTAATAACGGAATATGCTGATGATAATCATTATGACTATGTCCGTTATTGGCTGATAAACCCTTTTGGGCCTCTGCCTTACTCAATAGCAGGCAGAGGCTCAGGGTGGAAATAATTATTGCTTTTTTTACCATCCGGAATTTTGTTTAATCACACCGCCACCGTTGTCGATCTCCCGCTGTGGCACCGCCCATACATCATGAACCTGCGGATTAAAAACCCTTGCAGGCCAGATCACTGCACCATCAAAATCATGCAGAGGTTTAGCGTAAGCAGCCTGTGCATCACCCCATCTGACCAGGTCTCTGTGTCTGTCGGCCCATTCTCCAGCCAGTTCATTACGGCGTTCACGTTTCAGATCTGCTATCGTCATTCCTGTTTTTGGGGCAAGACCGGCACGAACACGGATCCTGTTCAATGCTGCATCTCCTGCCCCCGCCCCACTTACATTGATTGCAGCCTCTGCCTGAATCAGTAAAACTTCTGCAAAGCGCATCAATGGAACATTTAAATCAGTAGTACCGTTATCTCCGTTTGGATTCACATGTAATGGAATAGGGTTAGCATAGCTGAACGGTTCCATATATTTTTTAAACTGGTAGTTCGAAGTTGCACCCGCGTCTTTTGTAAAGCTACGCTCTGCACCAAAAAACATGAATTTATCGCCTGGCTTCAGAATAGTAGCTTCACGACGCTGATCACCTGCTTCAAAAGAATCATACAATTCTTTAGTCGGCAAGTAATAACCCCATCCGTTATACAAACCCCAGGCCTTGTTGGTTAACATTACACCCGGCAATTTGCTGCCCCAGCCTGTTCCACCGCCACTTGGTGTACAGACAACCGACCATATATATTCTTTAGACCAGTTGTTTGAGGCTTTGAAAACATCAGCAAAACCGGTCAGAACCAACTCATGCTGTCCGGAGTTCATCACCATTTCCGCATATTTTTTTGCGTTGGCATAGTCTTTTTTATACAGGTATACTTTTGATAAATATGCCCATGCCGCAGTTTTATGTGCCTTACCGTAGTCGGTGGCCGCCATTTGTGAGAACAATGGCAAATTATCAGCAGCCTTTAATAGCAAATCAATGATATAATCATAGTTTTCATTCACGCTGGCCGCTCTTGGCACAGCGATAGCAGGATTTGCTTCGGGTGTAATAATCGGCACACCAGCTTTGTCATTTCCATAATTTGCAGCAAGCTGAAAATAAACAAGACCGGCATTGAAGTAAGCATCGCCAATAATTTGTTTTTTCAGATTCTCATCCATAATTATTGCTGGTACATTTCTGATCACATCATTCGCTGCTTTGATTGTTGCGTAACGCATGGACCATTGTGATTCTGTATATCCGCCGCCAATATAGGTTTTGTTGAAATTCTTGATATTATCCCCTTCTGGTTTATTACGTCCGGTAACCATATCATCACTGGCATTGATAAACCAGAACATTCCACGGCCATAATAATCTTCCTGGTTATAATTGGCATACATACCCGCCTCCCCTTTTATAGCATCCTCTTTTGTTTTCCAGAAATTCTGAGCAGATGGTGCACCTTCCGGCACAATATCCAATTGTTTTGAACAAGAACTAAAAACGGCCAATGCCGCCACTGTGATATATTTTATACTTTGTTTCATTTTCTGTACGTATGATATTATAAACTTAAACTAAGGCCTAACATGAATGATCTTGCCTGCGGATAGCGGCCAGTATCAAGACCAAAATTGTCCATCCCGATTTCAGGATCAAATCCGGAATATTTAGTTATCGTAAACAAGTTATTCGATGTAGCATATACACGGATATTGCCTGTTTTTAACTTATCACTGGCTGATTTAGGAAAGGTATAACCCAAAGTAATATTGCGCAGACGCAGGTAAGAACCGTTCTCGACATAGAAGTCGGAAGCATTGAAGTTACCATTGGCATCGGAAGTAGAAATGACAGGTACTTTTCCACCTGGGTTTTCGGGCGACCATGCATCGAGTATCCCTGAAAGTTTATTATATGAAGGTCCACTCGCACTAAAGGTGGTACGTTTCACTGCATTAAACAGTTTATTTCCGGCAACTCCCTGTGCAAAAATATTGATATCAAAGTTTTTGTAGGCTGCATTAAAGCTCATGCCATACGAGAAATCAGGATATGCACTGCCGGCAATATAACGGTCATTCGCATCAATAGATCCATTTCCATCCAAATCAGCAAATTTGAAATCACCTGCTTTAGCATTTGGCTGTATTTTATTACCACCTGCATTTTTGTACTCATCAGCTTCCTGCTTACTTTGGAAGATACCCTGCGTTTTCAATACATAATAACTGTAAAGCGGCTGACCTTTTTTAATCACTAAAGGAGCGAGCTCATTCCTGAAGTTATTGCTAACGGCGATAATATCCTGACCTTCGCCTAAACTGATCACCTTATTACTTATTTTAGTCAGGGTAGCATTTATGGAATAAGTAAAGGCTTTGTCCCTGTTGCTGTTATAAGTAATCCCCAACTCGAAGCCTTTATCTCTAACCGTACCCGCGTTAATTGTCTGCGTGCTCAATCCTGAAGTTCCTGGCAGGGTTTTGTTCAGGATCATGTGGTTGATGTCCTTTATAAAATAATCAGCATTCAAGGAAAGGCTGTTATTTAAAATCCCCAGATCCAAACCCATATTTGTCTGTTCTGACTCTGCCCAGCCCAGGTTCGGATTTGGAAGCACTGTAGATATATAGCCGTTTTGCATTGCAGGCACCTGACCGAAATAAGCTTCAGTACGACTCAGTAAAGGACTTACATCTTCAGGCCGCAGAGAAGCAAGATTCCCCATCAAACCATAACTCCCTCTTAATTTCAATTCACTTAACCAGCTGCTTTCTTTGAGGAAGTCTTCCTTACTTAATAACCATCCGCCCGAAACAGAATAATAATTCCGGGTTCTGTTTTCTTTCGTTAACATTGATGTAGCATCCCTGCGACCAATTAATGAGGCAAAATATTTATCAGCATAATTATAGTTCAGTCTTGCAAAAAGAGAAGAGATCACCCTTTCATTCATTGCACTTGTAGAAGGCTGGAAAGTCGTCGCATTTACCAGGTATCTCGAACCCGGAGCTTCATTATCGAATCCTGTACCGGATACATAAAGTGATTTGTTGGTAGTTTTCTGATAAGAATAACCTCCCGTCAGGTCGATCTCATGCTGACCAGCTTTTTTATGATAAGACAATACCTGCTCTGCAAGAATGTCTGTGATCCTTGCGTTGCTCTCTTCCAGCATATTGCTGAGTACAGGCTTGCCTACCTCCGGGCGCTTCGGCGTAAAACTTTTATAGTTGTTAAATGAATTGGTGATGCTTAAATTAGATCTGAAGCTCAGCCCCTTTGCGATTGACACTTCTGCATAAGGATTAACCACCAATAAATTTGTAGGGTTATTGATATCTATTCTTTGTAATTCTGCAACAGGGTTAATAATATCCCCATAATCACCCGCATACTGGCCGCCAGGAAGTCCCGCAAAAGATCCGTCAGGATTATATGCAGTACCATTGGTAGGATAATAAATTGCGGACAATAAGGCACCTGTATAATCATTTAAGGTATTGGCACCGTTTCCATTTGTATTGCTGAATGATAGATTTTCACCGACCTTTAACCATTTAGTAACCTGATGATCAGAATTGATTCTGAAGTTATAACGCTGTGCATGTGTATTCAGCACGATACCTTCTGCTTTACGGTAATTAAAACTCAGGAAAAAGTGCGACTGATCATTGCCACCACTAATAGATGTATTATAGTCCTGCAGCATGCCAGTCCTGAAAATTTCATCCATCCAGTTCGTGCGCGTAGTTTGTCCGTCTGCATACTTTGTGAGGTCAAATGCTGGCAGAATTGCTGTATTCCCATTCTTTGCTGCAGTAGCTGCAACCATTGCACGCTCTTCAGCATTAAGGGGCTCAAGTTTTTTCCACACGCTCTGCTGCCCAACTTTGGCATCAAAGTTTATCTGCAGCTTGCCGTTTTTTCCTTTTTTGGTAGTGATCAGCACTACACCTCCCGAAGCTCTTGCCCCGTAAATAGCGGAAGAGGCATCTTTCAGAACAGCTATAGATTCAATATCATTCGGATTGATCTGCGGCACACCAGTAATCAAAGATCCGTCTACCACATATAGCGGAGTTTCTCCGTTAATACCGCCAGATCCCCTGATGTTTACCCGTGGAGCAGAAGTTGGGTCACCACCTTCATTTGTAACAATTACTCCGGGTGATTTACCGGCAAGGACTTCTCCTACATTGTTCAGCGAACGGGATGACAGGTTATCTAATGATACAGAACTGATAGCACCACTAAGGGTAGCCTTTTTCTGTGTTCCATAACCAACTACTACAACTTCACTCAGTAAGGATTTGTCTTCCAGCAGGGATACGTTGATCACCGAACCAGTGCCCACTTTTACCTGCACAGTTTTATAGCCTAACATAGAGAAAGATAAAACTGCATCATCGGCAACGCGAAGGCTATAATTTCCTGAAGCATCTGTAGCGGTGCCCTGCTGTGAGCCTACAACTTTTACGGAGACACCGGGCATACCGATCTGCGCTGTAGAATCTTTTACCGTACCAGTAATCAGACGTTCTGCTTTTTTCATCAGCGGCAGATTACTGAGTATCACAAATTCCCCTTTTTCCATTGCCCTTAAACCCAGGCGGTGTAAAACCAGTGCCACTTTCTCTTTTTCGAAAGACTCCGTTCTGGTATTTTTTGTCATCAGATCCGGATTATAAACAAAACTTAATCCGGTAAGGGATGCTATTTTTTTCAGAATCTGGGTAGTGGACTGTCCTTTGACGATGGAAATAGTAATGGTACTTTTCTCTAACTTCTGCGCCATTGTAGGCGAAGCCATCAGCGAAACGCAAAAGGCACAGAGAACCGAAAAAGTTAAAATTGAATATTTCATGACTTTATAAAGAGCTGTAGACCTCTTAATTGAGGATGTTATCATATATTTAAGGGTTTTTATAACATTAATGTGTTTGAAAATAAGCCATACTGTTATTGGCGTAGCGAATGGCTTTAGCGACCAGTGCTGATCTGATCAGCACTGGTTATTTAAATAGTATTATTTCTTCATTTTGTATACTTTAAAGGTTTTCTGATCTTCAGACGAGCTGAATTTTAAATGGTGCAGACTGCACAAAATGGATAGGATCTCTGCAGGTTTTTGTCTGCTGTTAAAACTGGCAGCACATTTAAGCTGATAAAGTGATGGACTCAGCGCAATTTTGATGGAATAGATATATTCCAGCTGATGTAACGCTGCTTGCAAGGTAGTCCTCTCAAAGACGATAGCGGTATTCATAGTTTCCGGCGAATAGCTGATCTCGGCACGATGATGCTCACGGTCATACGAAATCTGCTGCCCTTTAACTAAAGTTCCGAAAACCTGATGTGTATTCCCTACCGAAACTTTACCTGTAGCTACTATAATAGCTATACTTCGCTTTGCACGGAAAGACCTGATGGTAAATGAAGTTCCAAGAACTTTTGTCTGCAAACCATCGGTAGTCTTAACAATAAAACTCCGCTGCTCTTCATGTGCAATTTTAAAAAAAGCTTCCCCTTCCTCCAGTTCCACCTCACGAAGAGCTGTATTGAATTTTGCAGGGTAGATGAATTTTGAAGATGGTCCAAGCAGAATCTCAGAACCATCGCTCAGGGTAATCTTCTTTTTTTCTGATGCAGTAGTAGTGATGGCATAACTGTTCTCTTTTTCTTTATGCTGGTAGAAAGCAGCATGAATGGCCAGTGCCAGAGCTGGAGTGATGAGCAGTACTGCTGCTATCTTTAGCCACTGGCTGTATATTGATAGATGGAATGCCGCAGGCCTTACCTCAGTATGCATCTTCTTTTGCAGCCGGAGGAACATTTGCTGCTTCATCAGCGCCTTTTTGTCTGCATCAATAGCTATTTTACGTTCTTCGTAGGTAGTATACCAATCCTCAACCTGCTGCAACCCGGAAGCATCAAGCTCGTTGTTCAAGTATTTTTTCAGCAGTTCTCCTGCCTTTTCTTCTTTCGTCATCTCCAAACAAGTCAGTCAGAAAGGAGATCGGTACCATCTAAGTACGTTAAGGTTGCGTTAAGCTTAGGTTAACCCTATCAGGATAATCAGGATCAGGGTGTAGGAGAGTTTTTTCCGGATTAATTTCAAAGCGGCGGAAAGCTGATTTTTAACCGTCTGCACAGACAGGTTTAGTTCATCAGAAATCTCTTTTGCAGACTTCTGCTGTCTCCTGCTCATAACGAAAATAACCCTCATTTTTTCAGGCAGCTCAAGCATCGCATGGTCAAGCTGCCGGTTGAGCTCTTTTAGCATGATCATACTTTCAGCGGAAGAGGAATCTGACTGATTCCCCATCAGTTGAACCAGGTCTTCCTGATATTTTTCTTTGACTATGCTTGATTTAAAATAGTTGATCACCTTATACTTAACTGCGCCTTTTAACCAGGCTTCAAAACTACTATTGATATGCAATTGTTCACGGTTTTCCCATACTGAAATGAAAATTTCCTGAGTAATATCCTGTGCGATTTCTTCATCCCTGACCCTTTTATACGCTGCATCCAATACAACTTCCCAGTAAGTTTGGTAAAGATATTCCATAGCGGAATGGTCTCCATCTTTTAATGAACTCAATAATTCTTCCGTCAAAGGTTGTGTATCTGTTTTGATGGTATCTCTTTTTTCCAAAAGTACCCTGCCTATATTCCTTTAATATTAAGAAATCTTAAAACTTGGAAGGTTATTGAATGATAGAATTCGCTGTGCAGGAACCCGAATTAATATGCTCTACCTTATAGCTCTTCACAAACAGCCGTAAATAATGAGTTATGATCTATTGCAAACGGAAGTATTTTTTTATCAGCAAGCGGCAGCAAATTAAACTGGTAGATGATATACATGTGATTATAAGCATCCTGTTCATTCGGTCTGAACTCTTCGCCCTCTACATAATTTAAGAAATTTATATAGGCATTCTTTTCTTTGTTAAACTTAAAATTCAGGCTATCTGTCACATCTTCTCCGCTTTGATTGTAAAAAGGGTTGTAAAATACTTTATCCACAGAACGCGGTGCATGAGTGATTTTTGTAATAAATTCGAGATTCTCTCCTTTGGTTGGTAAAGGTCTCCGGGCGACTTCGTCATCTTCAAAAACAAGTTTATCAGTCTTTACCAGTGCATAAAATGGCTCCTTTTCGCTATCATCTTCTATATAATAAGCGATAAAATCATTATATTTTTCGTTATTATTATAGGTGTAGATATTACGTTTGGCCTTCGGATCGCTATTTTCATCATTGAAATGATAGGGTTGGTCCGAAAATGATATATTACCCGGCAACCCTGCAAACTTGTAGACCGAGGGATAGGGCACACAATTAGGGTTTGGGTTAAAAACCCTTTTTAATAAGGGTTTGCCTGATTTCTGTTCATCAAAACCGATAAAAGTTTCCTGCTTATCAAAATGCTGAAAGTATACTCTGCTGCTATCATTTAAATCTTTATTATGTCTGCCATAAATCTTAAAATGCCGGTCGCTTTTAAAAGGTATAAACTCTGCTTTATTTCCATTAAGCTGCCATTCGCCAGTTAAAACGCCACCAAAATAAGTGATCGCAAATTTATGGTCTTCCAGCACAAAAAGATAGCTGGCACCATGGGGATCGTTACTGCTCCTGTTATAAATGCCGGGAATAGTTCCCTGTGCATAACATGATACACTCATCACAAAAATTAGTATCAGGCCAAAAATGTATTTTTTATAATTATTCATAAAACCACCTTCATTTATGCGTTAAGATAATTGTTCTGAAAATTAAACATAAAACAGCTGACTATCTGCTATGTCACAGAAGATTATTTGCCGGTCTATACTTATTATTTGTGAGAAGTTTCAAATCTTATTCCCATTGAAATTGCTTTTATATTTTTTGCAGACCAAATGAGTCATACTACATCAATAAAAATATTTTTTTATAGGCTTATGGAATCTACATCGATTCCCCATCGTATTCATATGCTATACATTGGATATAAATGCATACTATATTAATTATCTATCTCCCTTCTAATGAAAAATATCAAAACTACATGTCTTGCCCCGCTCATTTTTATCGCCAGCCTAACTTCAGCCTGCAATCAGGAACAACCAAAAGTACAATCAGGTAAAGTCGTCCCTACAATTGTTAAAATCTGTTATGTGGCAGTGGACGAGTCTGACACTGTTTTACTCACTATCACTGATCAAAGAAAAAGTATCGAAGGGAATTTGACCTTCAACTATACTAACGGTGTTACGCATAAGGGGACGCTCAAGGGACTAATGCATGGAGATACTTTACTGGCAGATTATAACTTTACGACCGGAGATGGAAAATGGCGTAGAAATCCGGTTGCCTTATTGAAAAGAAACGGCAGGCTTATATTGGGAGTCGGCATAATGGAGACCGCATGGGGCAGAAACTATTTCGCAAAGTCGCAACCGATAGATTATGATAAGGGACGTTTTATTTTTAAGGAAGTGAATTGTGAACTTAAATAATAGCATAACCCAACTATTTTTGGGATGAATTATCAAATTAATCAGACTAAGATAGTTCAATTCATATAAATTTTAATAAGTTTAGGAGAAAAACCAGATCCATCAGCAAAGAAACTGCTAATTTTCGTATTAAACTTAAACATGAAGCTTTTCCCCTATTTATTGCTACTGCTCTCCCCATTCATCCTATTTGCTCAGAATAAAAAACAGGCAGTCATTAAAATAGATGCCGCTGCTAAGACAGAAATAAATCCGTTTCAATACGGACAGTTCATTGAACATCTTGGCCGTGCCATAACCGGAGGTATTTATGATGAACACTCTCCGCTGGCTGATCAGGAAGGTTTCCGTAAAGATGTACTGGAAAAGGTGAAAGAACTACGTACGCCACTACTCCGTTATCCGGGTGGAACCTTTACAAAAATTTATCACTGGGAAGATGGGATCGGCCCGAAGGCAGCCAGAAAGAAACGCAAAAATCTGATTTGGGGAGGTGTTGAAGATAACCACTTTGGTACAGCAGAGTTTATCAGCTATTGCAGGAAATTAAATGCAGAGCCCTTCCTGGTTGTCAACATGGCTACAGGAACTCCGGAGGAAGCAGCAAACTGGGTAGAATATTGTAATGGTACCGAAGATACTTATTATGCTAATCTAAGGCGGAGAGATGGTTTCAAAGAACCCTTTAACGTAAAATACTGGGGTATCGGGAATGAAGAAGGTGCGGAAACTGATGCTGGCAGACATCAGGATCCGGAATTATATATCAGGGACACATGGCAGTTTCTTAAACTAATGAAATTACAGGATAACAGCCTTAAATTTATACTGGTAGGGAATTCTGAGGATATAGCCTGGAGCAGCAAAGTACTTCAGCAACTTGGACCAGTATGTGATTTCCTTTCTATACATCTTTATTCTATTCCAAAGGATACAACCTTCAATTCCCTGATCACCTCAATCGATGAGATAGAAAAACCACTGGTTAAGATGGAATCCTTACTGGCAAAGATGCCAGCTAAAGTTGAGCAATTCAATAAATGGTACAGGTTTCCCTCGCGGAAAGAACCGATAAAACTTGCGATAGATGAGTGGGGAATCTGGGACCTGAGCTCCGGAAAAGGAAAAGGCGATTATCAGATGGAATATCAATATAACTGGTCGCACGCCCTTGGCGTAGCTACTTTTATGAATCTTTTTCAGCGCCATAGTTCTTCTATCGGTATGGCAACCTGGGCGCAAACTGTAAATGTTCTGGCTCCAGTTATGTCAGATCCCACTGGCTCATATCGGCAAACCGTATTTACACCGCTGAAAGCCTTTAGGGATTATGCAGGGAAATATAACCTGCAGACTGCAGTTGAATCTGAGAATACAGCTGGCGGTTTTAAAACACTCGATGTTTCATCCAGCATTACAGAAGACGGTCACCAGCTCACACTTACAATAGTAAACCGGGATGTTGTAAATACTGTGCAAAGTAATATAGAAATCGAACATTTACCTGCTCCGTTCAAAACAGGAATTCTGAAGAAGATTTCTTATACCGCCGCACATCTGTATGCAGTGAATACCTTTAAAAATGAGCACAGTGTAAAAAAGAGTGAAAAATCAGAAAAGATAACAGGAAATCAAATGACTATTAGTCTGCCCCCTGCATCTTTTAACATTATTATATTACAGGCGCAGGACATGCTAAGGAAAAATTAAGGCTCTCCAGAACTGTGCCTTCTCTTTTCATAAACTATTAAAGATAATTTCATAAATTGCAGACGTAACGGGCGATAGTTCCGGAATATAGTTTAATACATGATGACAATGAAAAAATCTTTTTTAATTCTATCAATGATATTTGGAATGGCCACTTTTGCCACTGCGCAAAAAGTGCCTACAGCTTCGGAGCTGACCACAAAAAACGTAGATGCTTTAGATAAAAAAGTTAAACTAAACCCAACGCAGAGAAACATCATTTATAACTACACACTGGATATGTATAAAGAACAGATGGCACTGACTAAAAAGCAGCAGACCGGAATGTTCAATGAAGATGATGTAAGCAGGTTTTATAAATTACAGAACCAGACCACACAAAAGATTAAAGATGTGCTCAAAGGTGAGCAACTGAAAGACTACGATTCGTTTTTGGAAGAACAATTACGTGGGGGGGATAAAAAGAAGAAGAAAAAAGGCAAACATGCTAAAGACGAAGAGGAAGAAGTGGTTACAGGGATTGAAGGATTGAAATTACCACCGGCTAATACCAATTCCGGCCCTGCAGATATCAAACAATAATGCTGTTAAGCTAAAAAAAAAGCCCTGATAGTTCCATACTATCAGGGCTTTTTTATTTATATGAATTACCTCTTGATTTCGGTCTTCAGTTGTTTCAATTCTGATTTAAGATTGCTGATTTCTTCTTTTATCTGCCGGTTTTCCAGGTAGAAGAAGATCGCAAAACCAAGGAAAACTTTGCCGAGTATGAAAATAGCAATTAAGATCCATCCCCATATTTTATGCACACGCATATGGCTGGACTTAGAATCTACATCAATGTATTCTTTTTTTCTGCCACCCCTTTCTTTACGCGGACGGGAAGTTACAGACAACTGCTCCGCGGCTGGCCTTTTAACCAACTCACTTATATCATTTTCGATCTTAAACCAGATATCCGGCGGAGGTTTAATAGCCATATATTCCGCCATACGCTCTATATCAACTTCAAGATCATACAATGCTGATTGTATCTGAGGATGCAGTTCTTTTAAATACATCAGTTCCTGAGTTTCCGCCTCAGATGCCGATCCCAATACATACGCCTCCAGTATACCGCTTTCGATATATTCTTTAATTTTCACCACTTTTCCTCATTATAGCGAAAGCTTCTTTCAAAGTCTTCCGGATTGAATCCTCAGTTTTATCTAAATCAATTGAAATAGCAGCAATTGTTTTGCCATAATAGTAAACCTCGCTAAAGATGTGTTTTTGTTCTTTAGTCAGCTGACCAAAATAGGCTTCCCGAGAATGCTGTAAAGTTAACCCTTCCCTATCCTCCAAACCAGTATATTTAGCAGTATCAACAAAAATCATTAGCTGATGCTTAGCGAATCGCTGTAACTGGCACCAGCTGCCTTCCCAACCCAAATCATCAAATTGATTAGAAACTTCGCAAAATATTTTAACGAGGTATTCTTCGGCCAATTTGCGATCCTTTACCACATCAAAAATATATCCTAACAACTTAGCCGCATGTCTGTCATACAAACTGCGTACACCTGCCAGCTTATTCTCCGTTAACGCTCCCTGGTCAATGTTCAGCATAATGTTATCTTCATGATTAATCTTAATCGTCAGTCGCAGCGTAGTGCAAAAGCTATAGGTTAGTTAATGCTATAAAATT
The DNA here is from genome assembly GCF_026239655.1 of Pedobacter sp. MR2016-24. Lineage (GTDB taxonomy): Bacteria > Bacteroidota > Bacteroidia > Sphingobacteriales > Sphingobacteriaceae > Pedobacter. Next base: position 134,371 of record NZ_JAPIVO010000005.1, read on the forward strand.
AAATAAAGTTTGGGAAAAACATATAGTTAATCATGCATTTATTGCTAAATAAGTTCCACGTTAACAGCTTTTAACCTCAGCAACATGCTAAATCGTTAAATAATTTAATGATAAAATGCTTTTCATTTCTACGCACTTACAGTATAAGAAGATTTATAATCTATAACATTCGATTTTGCTTCATGAAGAGCTGTTCGTCTAATGTGATATGGTCATCATCAATAGCCGGAGCGGTCACAATTTTGGTAATGTTCAATTCATCCATGATGTCTACAAAGTTTTTGTAAGTTGCTCCAGCGGTTGGTTTGATCACCACAATCAACGATTTTTGAAGATCGTTACCATTTAACCCGGCAACCTTACGCTGATTAGCCAGAATAGATTGTCTGATCTGGCGGTAATCCTCAATATTGGGTATACTTTTACCATCCTCCCCCATATACCAGGCAATTTTATTGTTTTTACCTAGTAAAATAGTCATCGTTCTGGATGCCGGAACCGCAAGCCGCACAGTCGGGTCGGTTACATCAGGTTTAGCAATATCCATTGCTACTGGTTTGGACAAGGTTGTAGTGAGCATGAAAAAGGTAATCAACAGAAATGCTAAATCTACCATTGCTGTTAAATCTACACGTGGAGTCACCTTTTTTTTTCCTAGATTGTTTAATTCGGCCATAATATATTTGCTTTAGGTATTATAAAATAATGATGAGATACATTCTATAATTCCATAAAACAATCCTGTTAAAAAGCAAAAAGCATGACCAATCGCAAGGATTGAGCATGCCTATTGCTGATACTATAGCACCTAAACTTGAAAGGCCGGCAAATGCCGGCCTTTCAATAATTAACTATTAATTTACCTAAATTTTACCTTATGGCATCCACCAGCTCGATAAAAACTCTTACTTATTATAGGCTGCAAGCCCACTATTTAAAAATGTCAGATAGTTTGACACCTCATAATCCGCTCCCTGTGGTTTAACCAGCATCGTTTCCGTTTTTGGATCAAGTATTACATAAAATGGTTGTGAATTTGCCTGGAATTTTGAAGCCTGTAGATCGCTCCATTTTTTCCCGATTGTACGCAGCACTTTTCCTTTTGGCGTAGTCACGATATCTGCCGGTGCCAGCTCAGTTTTATCATCTACATATAACTGGATCAATACGTAATCCTGACTAAGCAATTTATAAACTCCTTTGTCCGGCCATACATTCGCTTCCATTTTTCTGCAGTTTACGCAGGCATGCCCTGTAAAATCAATCATCACTGGTTTGTTAACCTTCCTGGCATAAGCCATGCCTTCAGCATAATCAAAAAATACATCAAGCTTTAAGGGCGCATGGAAAATATCCGCGTATTTATGCGGACCGGAAGATTGCTGTAGAGGCATAGCAGCGTTCCCGTTTCCCCCTAATAAAGTTGGTGTATACAAGTCAAAATCCTGCGTTTCCTGCGGAGGTAGGAAGGCTGAAACCGATTTAAGCGGTGCCCCCCATAAGCCTGGAACCATATATACTGAAAATGATAATACAATAATTGCCAGCATTAACCTGGGTACAGAAATGAACTTCAGGTCACTATCATGTGCGAACCTTAGTTTGCCTAGCAGATACAGGCCCATCAGTGCAAAAATAATAATCCATAATACGAGGAAGATTTCCCTGTCAAACCATTCCCAATGATAGGCCAGATCAACATTGCTCAGAAACTTCAATGCAAAAGCCAGCTCCAGAAAGCCCAGCACTACCTTTACACTGTTTAACCAGCCGCCGGACTTTGGCAGCGCATTTAAAGCGGAAGGAAATAGTGCGAATAAGGCAAATGGAATTGCTAAAGCAAAAGAGAAACCAAACATTCCGATTGCAGGCCCCAGCAATGCACCGCTGGTGGCTGCCTGTACAAGCAAAGTACCGATAATGGGTCCTGTGCATGAAAAGGATACCAATGCGAGCGTACCCGCCATAAAAAATAATCCGGCAATTCCTCCTTTATCGGAATTCGCATCCATCTTATTTACCCAGGATGAGGGCAGTGTGATTTCGAAAGCACCCAGGAAAGAAGTCGCAAATACAACAAGCAGCAGAAAAAACAGGAAGTTGAAAACTCCGTTTGTGGATAAGCTGTTTAGTGCATCTGCACCAAACAATACCGTCACCAGTAGTCCCAACACCACATAGATCAGGATGATAAAAAATCCATAAAGAGCAGCTCTGCTAAACGCTTTTCCTTTTTCGCTGCCTTTAGTGAAAAAACTCACCGTTAAAGGTAACATCGGAAAGATACAAGGCATCAGCAGGGCGGCTAGTCCACCGACAAACCCTGTGATAAAAATGCCCCATAATGACTGCGTCACTTCCTGTTGATCAATCGCTATTTCTTTTTTGTTATTTGTTAATGAGTCCTTTACTACAGATTCAACCTTTGCTTCAACTTTCGGCGGAACTACAGTATCTGCAGGCGCGTCGGTAATTTCAGTAAACTCAATTCCTTCTGTAGATACAGTATCTGTTGTCTGTCCATAAACATGCTGACCGGCGCAAACGAACAAAAGTATCCCTAAGACAAGCATTTTCATGCCTGTTTTAACTCCTGATGATATCATTTATATGCTTATTTTACAGGAACACTGAAAGTAATTTCTTCCGGCGGAAGACATTGTTTATCATCACAGGTCATGAACTCTACAGTACCTTTAACTGTTGCCTTTGCTCCTTTAAGTTTAACCTTCTGCTGAAATAGCGCTGTTTTTTCAAAAAACAGGACATTCATTTTAAAAGTATCTTCATACCTGTTTACGGCTTTCGGTTCAGCGGTTTTACCAACGAGTGTATATTCTTTTGAAGCAGGAAAGGTAAATGTAGTTTTAACAGGTCCGCCTTCTTTAATGTGCTGAGAATACAAATGCCATCCCTCATCAATAGTTGCTTTGATATAAACTATCGCTTCAGTTTTACTTGTTCTTTTTGCAGCATAACTCCAGGTTACCGGTTTTAAAATCTGGCTGTGTGCTGCGAGCGTGAACAGAGAAGCTGCTGCAAATAAAATTAATTTTTTCATGTTGTGTTGATTAGGTTTGATTGTGTGTATGTGATTTTATTTCAACCTGCTGATCGGATGATAATTCATAAATTCTGTATCAGGTGTGAGGTATCCTTCTTTAACAGGCTCCTCCTTCATCAGATCTGTACTCAGGTACTTCTTGTTACTGTCCGAGAAAATAGTAACTACGCAGCTGTCAAGTCCAAGCTCCTGCTGTAATTTGATTGCGCCAATCACATTTGCTCCTGAGGAGATTCCTACTGCAAGTCCCAGCTGGTTGGCTAACTTTTGTGCCATCAGGATTGCATCTCCGTCATTTGCCTGAATGACACGGTCAAGTTCATTCAGCTTCACGATTTCAGGAATAAATTCATCAGATATACCCTGAATCCTATGGCTACCCACTTTATAACCAGTAGTCAATGTAGGCGACTCAGCAGGTTCCAGCGGATGTATCTTAATAGCGGGATTTTTTGCACGAAGGTATTTTCCTGTGCCCATGATCGTTCCCCCTGTGCCTACTCCGGCAACAAAAGCATCAGGAATAAGATTATTGAGACGCAATTGCTCCCAGATCTCCACTCCCGTGGTTTCTTCATGTGCACGTGCATTATCTGTATTTTCAAATTGTCTCGGCAAAAACGTACTGTCATTTTCCAGCGCCATAGTTTCAGCCAGTTTAATACTGCCCAGAAATCCGCCCTGCTCTTTACTGATTAACACTACCTCAGCGCCCAGGCTTTTAATGATATCGATTCTTTCCTTGCTTAACCAGTTAGGCATAATGATTTTAACGGGATGCCCCATCGCTTTACCGATAGCGGCAAATGCAATCCCGGTATTCCCGCTTGTTGCTTCAATAATCTCATCACCAGGTTTGATCCTGCATTCCTTGTACGCATTGAATAGCGTGAATAATGCAATCCTGTCCTTTATACTTCCTGTCAGATTATAATGCTCGCATTTTACGTAAATCTTTCCCGCCACTCCTTTGTACTTATACTCCAGCTCCAGCATAGGCGTATTCCCTACCAGATGCCATAGGTGTTCAAATTTACTGGCCAGATTAGTGGTTAGACAGGTTGCTTGTTTGGTTTCGATTGACATTGCTCTCGTAGTTAATAAATCATTGGTATGCATTCCCAAAACGGAAATAATCTCTAATGATTATTCGGTAAAATTCTATAATACAATTTATATTAACAATGATTGCCTCGAAATCCGTAAATTTTATTGAAACAAGTGTTATAATTGTTATTTTTTATATTTTTACAGATCATATAAGAATATTAACCAATTTTTTTTCAAACAAAAAGAGAAATGCTTGTAGACCTTGACCCGACCGACCTGGAATTATTAAAGCTTTTACAGAAGGATGCTACTTTAACAAATAAAGAAATGGCATTTAAGCTGAATAAATCTATAGCAACAATTCATGAAAGAATAAAAAAATTAAAAGAACAGGGTTATATCAAACGCATTGTAGCTATACTGGACAAAAAAAAGATCAACAGAAGTCTGATTGCCTTTTCACAGGTATTACTCAAAGAACATACCGCAGCCACCCTGATTCAGTTTGAAAATGAAGTGTCAAAATTCCCTGAAGTAATGGAATGTTATCAAATGACAGGTGCTTTTGATTTTATCCTGCGCATCGCAACGGTTGATATGGATACCTATCATTTATTTCTGCGCAACCAGCTGGCTACGCTACAAAATATCAGTACAGTTCAGAGTTTCTTTGTATTGTCTGAAACAAAAAGTGAAACTGCATACCCCCTGTAGATGCAGTTTTAATGAGGAATTTTGAACAAAAAAAGAGCCTTTTGCAGAATTTCTGAGCGGGCAAAACACGGCCTTATTATCTAAATGCTTTTAGCATAACTACCTATAAAAGAGTATATTAAATAATATATTATTAGAAAATATTTTTTTATAATTGTCCTTAAGTTCCTTGCATTTAAAGAATTTAAGACAACCACTATGTCATCCAGAACTTCCACCTACCGCGCTATGACCGACGCTGAGCTGTATGCTTTGCTTAAGGAAGGCGATAAAACAGCATTTGATCAGATCTACGTCCGCTATTGGAAAAAACTAATTGATGACAGCTTTAAAAGAATAAGGAGTGCTGAAGTAGTAGAAGAAATTGTTCAGGATGTATTTGCAGATCTTTGGGTAACCAGAGAAGCCAAAGAGATACTCAATCTTTACCCTTATCTGCTCACCTGTGTTCGTTATAAAATTTTTGCATTATACAGAAAAGGAAAAACAGCACCAACTTTTGAGGAAGCAGCGGAGGGAGTTGCCCTGTCCTCACTTCAGGCCGATTCGCTTTTACATGAAAAAGAGCTGAAAGGCTGCATTGCCTTATGGCTGGATATACAGCCCGCCAAAAGAGGAGAAATATTCAGACTTCGCTATATAGACGAACTATCAACGCGTGAGATTAGTGTTGTGCTTAATATAGCGCAAAAAACAGTGCAGAATCAGCTGATCACTGCAAACAGCAACCTGAAAAAATTTCTGGAAAAGATGATGGTGATCCTCCTCTCGGTCTTATGTTTTTAATCTGCTATAAAACCTGCTCTGCATATAAGCGTTCCAGCATTTCATCCAGACTCCTGCAAAATCCGGGATGAACTTTTGATGTCTGGATCACCGTACTCCTTGTTGCAGTCAGCCAGCGAAAACGCGAAGCATTATCCAGCAAACCTATTGGCCCGCTTTCTTTGCCACCAGCGCAAATGCGCTCAAATGCCCGCAGATTTTCCATAATCCCTGTCTGTTCCGCTTCTTTAGAAAAAGCAGTTAAACGCACTTCGTTATAATCAATTCTGGCTTTCAGGAACTTCTGTCTGCCACAATAAACCACTACACCTACATTCATAAATTCCTCCCGTTCTACCCTTGGCACAACGCGGATTACAGCGTACTCAAATAGGTGATTATCTTGCATTTTGAGCTTCTTTTACAAAAATTTCTGAATTAGCGATTCTTATCTCTAAAAACCTGGCATAAGCCGCCCGCTGTGCAGCCGGACTGTCGAAAGCAGATTCTGTAAGCCATTGGTCGGGTATCAGCGCGACTACTGAGCGGATAAGATCAGGTGTTAAGATCGCCCGGAATTCCTTATCAACAAGGTCAAGTTCAGTAGCCAGCGGTAACAGTACATGATCTTTGATCAATGCAAATGGTCTGCTGGCCTGCTCTTCCCAGTTTTGCCAGGAATGATGAAAATATAGAGATGCACCATGATCTATGAGCCATAATTCTTTATGCCACATCAGCATATTTGTATTACGCGGCGTACGGTCCATATTGGTCAATAAACAGTCCAGCCATACAATCTGTGAGGCCAGCTTCGGATCAACAGTGGTCACCATAGGATCAAATGTAATCGCACCCGACAAATAATGCAGGGCCAGATTTAATCCTACGCTCGCCTTAAGCAGGTCCTGAATTTCTTCATCGGGCTCTGTGCGACCGAAAGCTTCATCCAGACAGGCAAATACAATCTCCGGCACCCTAAAACCTAAGGCACGGGCAATTTCACCACCTATAATCTCCGCAATTAAAGCCTTTACACCCTGTCCTGCCCCACTAAACTTAACAACATATAAAAAGTCGTCATCTGCCTCGGCGATTGCCGGCATAGATCCTCCTTCCCGAAGAGGTGTAACATAACGGGTTACATTTACAGTTCTAAGTTCGTGCATGATTTGAATTTTATGCAAAGAAAGCACATTTAATAAAATTTCATCCTATTATTTCCGCTAAAGTCAAAACAGGCATCTCACAAAATCAGCATGCTCCTGTAAAAGAGCATGCTGATTCATATAAAGGATAAAAGATTTTAGAATTTCACATTCAAACTGGCAACAAAAGTAGCCCCCAACTGGCTGAACTGAGAACCATCGTAGGTTGTTGTCGCGTATCGTCCGTTAAACGTAAGTGCATTTGTAATGTTTTTCACCTGTGCAGCATCATTCAATACCGCGTCTCCGGCTGCGTTAAGAGATTTGTATTTCCATTCCGGCAATACATTAAAAATATTCTGTGCATTTACTGAAAGACTTACTTTTTTGGTAATAGCGAAACTACCGCCAAGGTCAGTCAGGATCTTAGTGCTAAATTCCGTATTCAGATTTTCATTAATACCAGCCTGATGGAAAGTTGTAGGTCCGATCAGCGTATTGTTCAAATTAACAGTAAGCTTCCCAACTCTGTAATCACCACCAGCAATACCTTTATATTTTGGTCTTGACGATAATAAAAGTGCGAGCTGAGTATCATCTACAACAGTCTGCCCTGCCGAAGCAATCAGTGCCGGATTGATAATTTTAAGTGATTTATTCTGAAAGGTGTAGTTCCCTGCTAAACTAAGCCCCAAAACGCCTGTTCCAACCTGTATATTTCTGTAACTTGATACAAAATCCAGTCCCTGCGTCCTGGTGTCAATACCATTCACAAAGAAACTGACCGCAACAATACCATTATCTGCTAAAACCTGGTCTAAACCAGCAGATTCAGGTGTGCCACCCGGACCAATTTCAGAGCTGAGTACGATACGGTTTTTCACTCTGATACTGTAGAAATCAAGTGTGACATTAAAATTATCGGCAGGAGTTATTCCTAATCCTGCAGTAAAATTCAGCGACTTTTCTGCTTTTAATTTAGGTACACCCAATAATCTCGACTGCGGACTGTTATTGTTCACCAAACCTTTTGTCTGGATACCAGATCCCGGAACAAAGCTGGCCTGAGCAAGCTGCAGGTTAATCTGCTGTAATGATGGCGCCCTAAAGCCCGTAGATATAGATGAACGTAGAGTTAGTTTATCATCAAGCATTTTATATCTTGAACTTGCTTTCCATACAAAAGCATTACCAAAGTCACTATATTTCTCTACCCTGGCAGTCGCATTAATCAAAAACTGCTTAGTAATGTCAAAACTAACATCTGCATAACCACCAATATTATAGCGCGTAGCGGTTATGGCAAGATTTTCTCCATACCCGGGAAAGGAATCTGCACCACCAGAGCCGTAAGAAGCCGTATCCCCGGCGATAATGGTAAATGACTCCTGTCTGAACTCTGAGCCTAAAGCAATGTTCAGCTTCTCAGTCAGCGCCTTAGAAATATCTATATTGCCGATATTATTTTTAAAATCGAAACCACCCGGTTTAAAGCTGATGGGACTACCCGCCCCCAGACCTGTATTGACAGTATTGTTTACAGCATAAAGCTGATTATTTCCTCCGGTGGTAAAACTTACATCAGTTTTCCATCCATTAGTGGTAGAACGGAAGCCTGCGGTTGCATTGTAATCCTTTAAATCACCTTCAAAAGTAGGTCCGTAGCCAAGATATGGAGTGCCTGCCTCATGCAGAAGACCAAAGTCTGTAGCTCTCCAGTAAGGTGTCCGGTAATTGGCGAAGCTATTTACCCTTTTATAGATATAGGCCGCATTATAATAAAATTCTGTATTTTCATTTATCGGGATTCCCCCGTTGATCAGGAATTTAGCAGATGCATTTTCCGGTGAGGCATTTACATTTTTTGCATCAGGAAACTGCGCAAGAAATGCCTGTACAGTTGAAAGGTCCGCACCAAAGTCATTTGCATCTCCCGTAGCATCTACAATGCCTGGTCGGTTTGCCATATTGGTATGCTGCAGATCAATGGTATAATTCACGTAACCTTTATCCCCGAAGTTCGCACCATTATTTACACTCACACCAACCATTTCTCCGTCACCTTTATGGGTGATACCCGAGTTGAGGGTTACCGAACCGTATTCGAATCTGTCTTTCAGGATGATATTCATTACTCCCGCAATTGCATCGGAACCATATTGTGCTGATGCACCGTCACGTAATATCTCTACCCTTTTAATCGCATCGGTAGGAATAGCCGAAATGTCGGCACCACTCTCACCCCTTCCGGGAGATGTCTGAACATAAGTAAGTGCACTTGAATTTTTTCTTTTTCCATTGATAAGGATCAGCGTACGGCTGGGGCCCATATTTCTGATCTCGTATGGATCAAGTAGAGAGGTGGCATCATTTACCGGCGTGTTTACCGTATTGAAAGATGGTACTTTAGATTGCAGCGCTTTGTCAAAAGTGAGCTGCCCTGTGCTTTTAAGGTCGGCCGACCCAATAATATCAATCGGGACGGGGCTATCTGTCAGCGTCCGTTTACTGGCCCTGCTTCCTGTTGACACCACAACTTCATTCAGCTGATTTCCCGAGTCGTCCAGCAATACATCCAGCACAACAGTTTCACCCTTCAGTACGACAGTTCTGATTACTTTATTGTAACCCACCATGGAAAATGTAATGGCATAAGTGCCGTCCGGCAAGGTTAACGAAAACTCTCCTTTAGCAGAAGTAACTGTGCCCGATCCGGTCGGGGGAAGAACAGAGACACCCGGTAGCAGATTTTTCTGACTGTCGGTCACTTTACCCTTGATAATTGATTGTGCATTTGCCCCTAAAGACAAAATTAAAAACCCGAGCACACATAGCACCCGGAGCGAGGTCTTTTCATAGATCTTCTTCATACTTTAAGCGTTGTTTAGGTAAAATTTAGATAATTCAGTAGCTTTTGTAACGTTACTAATACAATTTAGCCATTTTATCTTAAAGAAAAAACCTTAATGACGCATAATTATCAGAATATCAGACTAAAACATCAATTAAACCTGCACAAACACCATATATTTTCTATAAAAAAATATATTTTTATTAAAAAATGATCATTTTATATAAAAATTCCGTTTAGTAAATGATATTCAAATATTTACCTTTATATTTTGAACATAAAAAGACTTTAAAAAACGAAATACAGCCTATTTTCATAAAATAAAAAGGCACATCTACAGAAAATAAGATGTAATTTTGAAAAGAAGACTGAAAATTCTAAAAAAATAAGCTGAAAACAGTAAATTTTACAAAAGCACTGAATCTGATTCTATGTTTACCCAGTAAGCGGCACTATTTAATACAGCGTCGGGATTTTCTGTAAGCTGCTTACGGAATTGTATCAGTAAATTGACGAAATGAAGTTGTGGGACCTTACTGTTTTTGACGAATCCTTCAAGGTCAAGTTTGTCATAAATATTTACCCATGAATTATCGATCAGCACTTCCATCAATGGATGGGGCAAATACATTCCGGTTTTAAGTCTCACAAAAAGTTTTTTATTTCCCGCACCCTCCCTGTTCAGCTCATTCTTACTCAAGATTCCTGAAATATAGGCTTGCTTGCACCTATATTCCGGAATGACATAATCCGGCATATCGCTGAAGTAAGTGGTAAAATCTATAGTTTGAAAACTTGCCTTATGAGGAAAAAACCCCTCAACAGGCGGCTCGTCATAATGCTGCATACCAGGCAACATGGAAAGCATAAAATTCAGGATCATGAATTCTGCCTGTTCACTGTTAATCTTGATTAAACGATTATTGATCCTGATTTTGAGACTTTCAGGTTTCACCCGATTGTAGAAGGGTATAAACAAACTTTTTTTGCTTTCCGGATTACCCACTACATTCCTCATCATGATTTGCAAAGGTGTCCTACCAAAATTATCTGTCAGGTTGATATTAGCACCATTTTCCAAAAGGTAATCCAGTATCTTAACAGATGCGGCAAGCATGCAACAATGCATTGGAACCATATTCACTTCATTGCGGTAATCTACGCCGTATTTCAATAAAAATGGCATCAAGTCCTTGATCTTATCAGCAATATAAATATTCACCTGCCCCATATTGATCTCGGCATAACCATTCTCTACCCAGCGTTCGGCAGCTTTGTACTTGAGCCTGGCGAGTGGATCGCGATACCTTTCCAGAGAATAAAATAAAATATAATAATAAAAGCGGTCTTTGGCTTTCCTGTTATATACTTCAGGGTTCAATGCCTGCCTGGTTAATTCTTCAAAATCCTTTGACGTAGTTACCGTCCATGGTACAGGTTTAACCTGCAAAATCTGCTCCCGGATGGCATCAGCCTGTTCTTGTTTACCCTGCATTTCCAGCTTACGCGCCTCCTGCTGCCACTCGTCCTTACTGGAAGACTGATTGCTCAAAGAGGAATGCTGTTTAAAATCTACCAGTCCAAGCAATACCAGCAGGGCATGCTTCTTATTGGTTTCTATAACGTACAGATTTTTCACCGCACGGGTAATGCCCACATAAAGTGAATTTACGTAGAATTTATGCTCTTCCAGAGATTTATCAGATTTGTCCTTACCCCTCGAAAAGTCCAGACTTTCTGCAGTCAGCTCATCTTTGCTCACCCCACTGGTCAACTCCCTAAACTCCTTATCGTAAGTGGAGATCGTATTGAAAAGAATAATATTTTCATACTCAAGCCCCTTAGCTTCCTGAACAGAAAACAGCAGTGGCGTATTATAAAATTTCCTTGCCGCAGCTTTATCCTCGTTACGCAGCACCAGTACAGCGAATTTTGCAGACAGATTGGTCTTGGAGTTGAGTTCCAGGTTGATAGATTTATTATTCTCCAGGTACTCTACCTCTCCTTTCTGGTTAGAATTGGGCACTACCAGGTAAGAACTCTCTTTATCAATGGATCCAAATCTTGCATTTTTGATCAGCAGTAACTGGTTGGCCAGGGCTGTAACCTCTGGTGTATTTCTGTAATTAGTCGCCAGTACCCGGATGATATTCGTCTGTAAATTCTGGTTGTAAAAAAGAGTCTTGATCTGTGCCCAGGAAAAAAAGTTCGGGTGCACAATCTGATTCGAATCTCCGCAAAGGATAAAATTAGATTGCTGATGTAATGACTTTAATATCAGCATCAACTGTACATTTGTCAAATCCTGCACTTCATCCACAATTACATAATCATAAGCAGGCCTGACCATTTTTAACAGGTCATACGAAACCAGGTTACTGTCGAAATATTCACCCTCCTGTACCCATAAAAGATATTTTGTAAACAAGTCATAAACCTGCGCGCGTTCTGCATAAGAAAAAATAGATTGTTTAATACCCAATGCAAGGTAATCGTCCAGAGAAAGGTAAGGCCGATCCACCATAGAACCAGTGATCACTCCTTTGATCTCCTCAAAAATCCGGAAAGCATCCTTAATTTTATGGCTTTGTGTATATCTGGCAATCCACCTTTCAAAACTGGTAAAATCAGCCTCCTTTCCGTCGGGCATGCTCATGGATGACATATACTCGTAAAAGGAAAGAAAGGACACATCCTGTTTCAGATTTTCATAACCGAAGGAAGCATACAAATGACCGGCATTTTCCACCAGGTAAGGAGAAAGTGTAATATAAAGTATATTTCCTTTCAGCATCTTAAGCTTTTCAAGTGTCAGCGCAGTTTTACCGCTCCCAGCAGATCCTATGATGATACCAGGAGTAGGCAGGTGCAGAATTTCCTCCTGCATTTCATCAAATGATAATATTTTGTCCAGCAGCCTGAAAGAGGTTTTATGGGGATTGATATAACTTACCGGCGCTGTTTCAGCAGGCACCATTTCCTCCACAGAATTTAGGGGAACCAGCTTCCGCTCATCGATTACAGCACCATTAAGGAATTTAGACTTCTCATAGGCATGATTATGAATCACTTCCAGCACAAAAATATATACTTTATCCTTGTATTTGCCAATTTGAAAAAGGAGTCTGTTGGTATCGTCCAGCTTAGCCCGGTAATAACCATTGCTCATCTTTTTTACATCGGCGGTCTGAAAATCACCAGTAGCCAAACATTTATAAATCTTATCGACTTTATCGCCCAATCGGCCTACATTCAAATGTTCATATACCAGAATTTCCATATTAAGGAGTATTTTAATTTCAGCAATAATAAAGAGGTAAAAATAATAAAATTAAGAACATTTACGATTAAGAAAAAAAACAGACATTTATTATTAGAGGCACCCTGCTGGTAATCAACGAAATAGATCAAAACTATCTTGTGCATCGCTCCAAAACTCATCGAGGGCAATTATTCTGGGTTTAAAGAAGGAGATCAGTTTTGGCCAGTCTTCCTGTTTAAAAATATTAACGTCCGGCAAGGTCTTAACAATACGGGTAACTGTTTTGTAGTTTTCATCCTGCACATGCAGCTGCCACTCCCATTCTTCATGAAGACAGTTCTTTAAAATCTTACGGAATGTGAGCAATTGTTCATAGACCAATTCCTGCATACCAGGATCCGGATCGGATAACTCTATGGCAATAAAAGCCGAACGCTGGTCTGCCTGCATTTTGAAATGAAGGTGTTTAATACCGGTTTTATAATTGATCCAGTTTGTTTTTAGTCCATATGCGGAAGTTTGCGGCGCAATATATTGTCCGAAAGTGGTCCAGAAAGCCTGTTTTAATTGTGATGCCTGATCTTTAGAATACAAAATTACTGCTATTGAAGGTGGATATAATTAAGGGTTGTCATAAATATCAAGCCAAATATCGTGTAAACCTTTAGCATAAAGAATTGTTATCAATGCATTCACCTACAAAACACAATTATGGAAGAGCAAAACGTTAAACCGGAAAATAAAAAAGACGATGTTGAATTTGAGAACCCCAGTGTAGATCCGGGATTTGAATCTGGCGACTCAGAGGAACTGGCAGGAAGAGAAGATGAACGTGATGGAAATATTGATGCCAATAAAAACATCAGTGAAATGCAAAAGGAAAATAAAAACCAGGAAAACGATGCGTTAAATTATAAAAACGACAGAGAGAACGGTGCCTATAATCCAAAAAACATCTAAATAAAGATGCTGGCTGCTGATGAATGTTCAGCAGCCATTTTTTTGATTGAATTATAATATCCTCGATCTTTTCCGCGGAGCCTTTTTTGCCGTTTGCGCTCTTTGTTCATCTTCGGCTTTTTTAACTTCATCCTTTTCTGCTACAGGATTTTCTGTTTTGAGGGATTTAGATTTTGTACGGGTATCGTGACCAGTACCTTGCTTAGCTGTTTTCATAAGATATAGTTTATATGACAAAAACATATTAATTAGAAAACAGCATCCTGTTTACATGGTTTAGAATTAATTATTTTCGGGTAGTTTGTCCCTTATCAAAAGTATTTGTGGAAGAAATTCACGTATTAACCACAAAAACTGTATCTATGAACCCATACCTACATTAAAATAAAATGAATATTTATCAGCGCGCAATTCAGCTACAGGAAAAAAAAAGAGGCTTTCATATCATCACTTCAGAAATTGTGTATGCGATTCCTGAAATTGAAAACATTAAAACAGGCATTTGCCAGGTTTTTATCCAGCATACTTCGGCTTCATTAAGCATCAATGAAAATGCAGATCCTACAGTAAGGAAAGATTTTGAAATGTTCTTTAATAAAACAGTTCCTGAAAATGATCCTGAATACCTGCATGATGACGAAGGATCTGATGATATGCCCGCCCACCTAAAGGCTGCATTACTAGGCACATCTGTGATGATACCTATCAGAAACGGAAAAATGGCCTTAGGGATATGGCAGGGAATATATCTCTGTGAACACCGTGATCATGGCGGCGGCAGAAACCTGATGATCACAGCCTGGGGTGAATAGGCTAACAATTCATTTCATAATCAGAAGGAATACACTTATACTTGCCAAATATGAATATCGGAATTATTGGTTTAGGAGATATGGGCAGGATTTATGCGAAATCCTTTGCAAAGGCCGGATACCAGGTTTTTGGATCTGACCTTCCTGATCTTCGTGAAAAACTGGAAAATGAATTATCTCCTTTCGGCATCAGCGTTCTGGAAGACGGAAAGGAAGTTTCACGTAAATGTGATGTGATATTTTACTCCGTTGAAGCAGAACGGATAGCGGAAGTTGTAAGTATGTATGCCAGCTCCACTAAATATGGGGCAATAGTTGCCGGACAGACTTCCGTAAAACATCCCGAAATTGCTGCTTTTGAAAAATACCTGCCAGAGGATGTAAATATTATCACCTGTCACTCCCTGCACGGGCCCGGTTTTGAGCCTGCCGGACAAAAATTAATCGTCATCCCTCACCGCTGTACGCCTGATGCTTATCAGCGTATGATGGATGTGCTGGCCGTACTGGAGTCTGACATTTCAGAGATGAGCGATTACCACATGCATGACAAAATTGTTGCTGACACACAAAGCACCACGCATGTCGGCTTTGAAAGTATGGGTACCGCATGGAAAAACGCAGGTTTTTATCCCTGGGAAAGCAATTCCTACCTTGGAGGAATTGATAATGTAAAAATACTGACTACACTAAGAATCTTTAGCTATAAAGCCCATATTTACGGCGGTCTGGCTATTTTAAATCCATACGCCAGGCAACAGGTAAAATCATATGCACAGGCCGAATCAGAACTTTTTAAACTGATGATTATGGAAAATGCAGCAGATTTCAGAAAGGTACTTTATGCGGCAAAGGATTTCGTTTTCCACGAAAACAATAGTCCCCTGCTGCTGGATGATCAGGTGATGCAGGAGTTTTCCCTGGCTGTCAATCCGGGTAATAGAATGCCGAATTCACACCTGAGTTTGTTGAGTATGGCTTATTCCTGGTATAAACTACAGATCAATCCCTACGATAACCTGATCTGCCAGACGCCACCTTTCCGCTTAAGGTTGGGGATTGTAGAATATCTTTTCAGAAATGAAGAATTGCTGGAAGAATCTATAGAGACTGCATTATATAAAAAGTCTATCCGTTCAGACGATTTAGAATTTCATTCTGCTGTGCAGGAATGGGCGACCATTATTGGATATGGTGATATGAAAGGCTATAAAGAGTTGTTTGAAAGTACAAAAACGTTTTTTGGCGATCGTCTGGAACATGGAAGGGCACACAGCTCTGAGATGATCCGACGACTGGCAAGCATTAGTCAGTATCTTACTGAATTAAATGAATAGAAATGGGGTGCAGAAATATCCGGGCACCCCATTTTTTATTCATTAACACTATTGTCCTCCTGCTAATATCCAGGATTCTGAACAAGATTAGTATTACCAAGCTGATTATCCGGAATCGGAAAGACCAGATATTTAGGATCATCTGTTGGTTTCTCCTGCCATGGCACCAAAAATTTACCAAATCTGATCAGGTCCTGCCTTCTCAGTCCTTCCCAGAAAAATTCCCTGCCACGTTCATCAAGCAAGTTATCAAGCGTCAGACTGCCAAAAGCAGATGCCCCTCTGAGTGTTCTGATAGAATTGACCAGCGTTAGCGCTGATCCTGACTGACCAGTTCGCAGCAAGGCCTCTGCCTTCATCATCAGCACATCTGCATACCGGAAATAAACCCAGTCATTCTCTGCCAGGTTTGTGGAGAGGTTTGCATAATCAATTACATATTTAACTACACGGATTCCTGCCACCTCCAGGTGGTTTGGATCACGTTCGATAATGCTCACTTCCGGGGTAAAGATCAGGTTATTACCTCTCCTGTCTTTCAAAGCCACACCTGCTTCATTAAATTGCTGACCAATCAGAAAGCCTACTTTAATACCGGAAACACTGGTCATTCCCGGATAATTACCGCCCAAGCGGGTATCAGCAGGCTCAAACTTGTTATAAAAATCTGAAAGCGTGGCGAATCCATTATAGCCGCTTGGATTCTGATTGTAATGCAGCCCCGGCACCCAGATATCCTTCAAGGCACCCGCATCAGAACCACCTGTATTTTGGGCAGTAAAGATATTCTCCTTAGATAATACATCATTGGTTGGGGCAAAATTATCGTAATATTTCGCCGTCAGTGCATATTTTTCGGTTGCTGTGATCTCATCTGCGAGCGTGATCACCTTTGCCATATCTGCAGGATCGAAAGTTGGTGTTGTGCGATTAAGAAATGCACCCTTATTGAGATAACATTTCATCAGTAATACTTTTGCAGCATCTTTATTCGCATTAAATGCCGGACCGTCTGGCAAATCCGGGATGATAGCCGTCAGCTCTGCAATGATATAAGCAATTGCTTCTGGTGCCTTTCTTACTTTTGAGGGCAGGGTAACCAGTTCACCAGGTTCGCGATAAGGTACCTGCCCCCAGCCATCCAGTACGGAAAACTGAGAAAATGCCCTCAGAAACCTCGCCTGAGCAGCCTGTGAAGGTGTTGGGTTGAAACCCAGGACATTAGTACTTGCATAACTGACACTATTCAAATCCCTGAAAGTATCAGAAATACGCGAATGATCTGCTGCCCATTTATGCAGGTGCAACGCACGCCATGCCCCATTGTCATCCCAGTCCCCCGCCCTGGTCGGTACAATAGCTTCGTCTGACGGAAACTCCTGCAATGACCACCAGCCCCAGGGACCCTGATATGGATTCCTCATGGCCGTATAACTCGCTGTTAATAAACTGGCAACGTTCCCGGAACCGATCCCGGCATCTCCTATTTGTCCATTTAACTTCTCATCCAGTTTTGTACAACCAGAGAACGATAAAATTAAGACCGTGGAGAGTATGATATATATATTTTTCATGATACTTAAAATTAGATTATAGAGAAAAATTGACACCAAAATTGAAGGTTCGCGCCGTTGGATAGGAAACGTATTCTATACCTGATGAAGGCACTGCGCCAACAGGTTTGTCTACATTCACCTCGGGATCAAAACCCGTATATTTAGTGATCACGAATAAATTCTGTCCGTTTATAAACACATTAATTCCTTTAATTGATTTACCAAGATCCCCAAGGTTATAATTAAGGGTTGCGTTGGCGAGTTTGATATAATCACCCTTTTCAATATACCTGGACGAAGCGGCAATAGGATTGGCGAGCGACTCCTGAATGGAGGAGTTTAATAATGGCGCGTAAATATTCCTTCCTGTACCCAGGTTGGCAATGGGCAATACTGAATTGGCGGTATTGTTATAAATATCGTGTCCCAGGGCCCCGTTAAAATTAGCTGTTAAGGATAACTTTTTATACCTGAAAAATGTGTTGAAGCCCAGAACTACGCTGGGATTGGGATTGCCGAGATAGTAATAAGTAAATCCATCGTCAGTATATTGTGAGAATCCGGCAGGATCCAAACCGTTATACTCCCTGGTAATCATCGCAAATAAGGGGTATCCGTTTTGAATAACTTCTAGTGTAACACCACTTAAGCCCTGTCCGCTTAAAGTTCCTGTTTTGATCAGGTCTTTGAAATTTGTTGTCTTGTTCTTAATAAATGTTGCATTTCCTCCTATGGACCAGCTTAAATCTTCCTGTTCTATTACATTGGCATTAAGACTAAACTCCAGTCCTTTATTGATGACATCACCAGGCAGGTTGAGCCAGAAATTGGTAACGGTCGGATTTGCGGGAACATATGGAATCTGTGGAAACAAAAGATCAGTAGTTTTTTTATGAAAATAATCTACTGAACCGGTTATCTTACTGCCAAATAAGGCGAAGTCGGCCCCCACGTTAATTTGCTCATCTGCCTGCCACTTCAGGTCAGGATTCAGGTTATTATTAAACACCAGTGATTGCTGCCCGCTGGCATAAGTAATGGTATAACGCGCCTGAGATGATCCCGCAGGAAACTCCTGATTCCCGGTTTTTCCATAACCTACCCTTAGTTTTAACTGGTTCAGCCAGCTCACATCAGTCATGAAATCCTCGTTCCTGATGTTCCATGCCGCGGCGAAGGACGGGAAAACACCGGTTTTATTGTTTACACCAAACTTGCTCGAGCCATCAGATCTGACGGTGGCAGTGAGCAGGTATTTATTATCATAGTTAAATACAGCACGTCCAAAATAAGATTGCAATTCTGAACTCGGGTCGTTAAATGAGGTGATGGTTCGGTTTGCCGGCGCAACTGCCTGCATATCATCGGTATAATCTACCGGTATATCACCGAATCCTTTAGCAATGGTCTGTAGTCCCTTGTTCACGAATTTAGTGTATTCGTATCCGGCGATCACATTCAGATTCAGCTTGCTGACTATCTCTTTATTGAAATTCAGCGTATTCGTCCATTGTTGTGTAACCAGCTCATTATTGGCATAACTGGCATAACCGCCAAGAAAATCTCCGTTCGCTTCAATGCCGGATAAATTCAGGAAACTACGTGTAGATGATCTCCTGATCCCGGTGCTATAGTTGATACTGGCCAGCATCCGGTATTCCAGCCACGGCATTATTTTATAGTATGGTGAGATGCTTCCCAGAATAGTGGTTACTTTGGATTTATCGCTGGTGGCGGCAGACATGACCAGGGGATTGATCGTGGTAGATCCACGCTCAATAAACAAGGATCCATCGGGATTATACATTGGCCTTGTGGGGTTCCAGGCGAGCGCCTGGCTGATCAAACTGCCTGTAAAGCCCGCATCGGTGGTAATAGGTGCTATGTTTTCGGTATACTGACTGGACAAAAGGTTCACATCCAACCCTAGTTTTTTATTCTCTAAAAACTTGAAATTGCCATTTAAGCCTCCACTGTATTTCTTAAAGTCTGTGTTGATGAGAATCCCCTGCTGGTTTTGGTAGCCGAATGAGGCACGGAAAGTATTGCCATCAGTAGTTCCCCCGCTTAAACCTATAGAATAGTTCTGGTTATAGGCTGCACGCGTAACATCACCTATCGCATCCACATTGCCTCCAAAATCCCCTGCAGTAAGGCCGTATTTCTGCAGCGCTGCACGGTATTCGTCGCCGTCCAGAATATCTATTTTCCGGGCTAACGTACTTACACCTGTGGAAGCACTTACATCTAATTTGGTAGCTCCCGTTTTACCTCTTTTCGTGGTAATCAGCACTACTCCGAAGGCACCTCTGGAACCGTAAATGGCTGTCGCGGATGCGTCTTTTAAAATCTCCATCGTCTCAATATCTGCCGGATTGATAAAGTTTAGCGGGTTTCCTGAAGGTGCAGTGCCGACGCCTCCGCTTGCAGACGGCCGCGCAGATCTGCCATCCAGCGCAACTCCGTCAACTACATACAGCGGCTGACCTGATCCGGTAACAGCAGAATTACCTCTGACACGTACAGTTGTTCCCCCTCCCGGCTGTCCGCTGTTGTTGATCATCTGTACACCAGCCACTTTTCCCTGGATCAACTGATCCGGTGCGATGAGTGGTCCCTTATTGAAATCCTTTGCCGAGACTGTTGTAGCAGCCCCCGCCAGATCGCTTTTCTTTACTGAGCCATAGCCTATCACACTCACTACCTCCAGGGTATTGGAGGAAGACAAAGTAATATTAATCATGCTTCTTTTATTGATGGGTACCGTCTGGCTTTGCAGTCCAACATAAGTAAATGTAAGCTGGGTTACACCCGCCGCGGCATTAATAGTATATCTTCCTGCTTCATCGGTCAGGACTCTTACCGTAGTTCCGGTGGCCGTGACGGTTACTCCCGGCAGGGTATTTTTTTCCGTATCTGTCACCACTCCGCGTATAACAGACTGCGCATAAGTAAAAAGATGCAGGAAGATCAATAAGACGCTGCTTAAAATTGTTTTTTGCAGCATAGAGAATTGTAGCCTGCCCGCAAAGACAAACCACACCTTTGGTGGTAAAAACTTGTTCATAACTGGTTTTGGTTAGTTTAGGTTAATAGAAAATAAGCACGCTTTCTGGTTCGTTAAAACATGGCAATGTCTGGCGACACACCTTGATTGTTTTTTACAGGATTAAATTTGGTTAGTAATTTATTGTCATTTAGGTATTTACGACTTAAACGTTTTACTTACTTAAATTTACACTAATCCAACGCGATAAACAATTATTAATAAAATATTTTTTGGTTGCTCAGCGTTAGTTATATTAGAAGAATTATAAAGCACAAAAACCAATATGAAACTACACACAGTAATACTCACCACATCATTAGTAATAGGAGGAATGGGTTTGACATATGCTCAGGAAAATGCTAAACATGAAGATACAGAATTCTATACACCCGTGCCAAAAGTAGTTACCCCGGGGAAGCTAAGCGGAGAAGCACCTTCTGATGCAATCATCCTTTTTAATGGTAAGAATTTAAGTCAATGGGTAATGGCGGATGACAGGTCGGTACCAGCAAAATGGAAAGTTGCCGATGGCATTCTTACTGTAGATAAAAAGACGGGTAATATCGAGACTAAACAATCTTTTAATAATTATCAGTTACACCTGGAATGGCGCATCCCTGCAAATATTAGCGGTGAAGGACAGTTACGCGGAAACAGTGGCTTATTCCTGGCTTCTATAGGAAAAGGAGATTTGGGTTATGAATTGCAGATCCTGGATTCCTATAATAATAAAACCTATACCAATGGAATGGCCGGCAGTATCTACAAGCAGACTACACCCCTGTTCAATGCGGCGAAACAGCCCGGAGAATGGCAGACTTATGATGTGATGTGGACAGCACCTACCTTCAACGCTGACAGCACAGTAAAAACCCCGGCAAGAGTTACCGTTTTATTTAACGGTGTACTGGTACAGAATAACTTCGAACTGAAAGGACCAACACAATATGTAGGTCAGCCAGGCTACCGTCAGGCACACGGCGCCTCGCCTGTTAAGCTGCAGGCACATGGTGATAAAAGTGAGCCGGTGAGCTTTCGTAACATATGGATCAGGGAACTTTAATAGTTCCCCTTTCTTTAATTATTTCATTTAAGCATAAAAATTCGGGGTTATCTTTTTACTTTTGGGTGTTTCCTTAGTCAAAGGAACAACACACACCATGATAACCAAACGTACAACAGATAATGTCTGAAAATAAAAGCACAAAAAACACAATTAAATTAATCCTCTCCACCCTTCTATTATTCAGTTCTTCTTACACATTTGCACAGGTTCCGAAGATCGCACTTAAACCTATCATCATTGTTGTGGATGCAGGTCACGGCGGTAAAGATGGTTCCACAAGGGGATTGTTTTCAAAAGA
Organism: Pedobacter sp. MR2016-24; assembly: GCF_026239655.1. GTDB lineage: Bacteria > Bacteroidota > Bacteroidia > Sphingobacteriales > Sphingobacteriaceae > Pedobacter. The sequence goes on from NZ_JAPIVO010000005.1 coordinate 156,303, forward strand.
AAAAGATGTAGCCCTGGCTACGGCACTGGAATTAGGAAAGACCATTGAACAGGATATTGAAAATACAAAAGTGATCTATACCAGAACTGAAGATGTTTTTATTCCCTTATATGAACGTATTGCCATAGCCAACCGTGCACATGCTGATTTGTTTATTTCTATTCACTGTAACTCTATGCCTTCCAATATGCGTGGCAGAACCCTTAGCCGGGGTGTAGAAACTTTTGTATCAGGATCAGGCCGTTTATCTGAACAGGATGTCGCAGTAAGGGAGAATGCATCCATCTTACTGGAAAAAGATTACAAGAACAACTATGAAGGATATAATCCTGATGATCCTGAAAGTTTTATCATTTTAGGTTTGATGAAAAATGCGTACCGGAGACAAAGCATAAAGCTGGCCACATTGATCCAGCAACAATATATAAAGTCAGAACGCGTAGACAGAGGGGTTAAAGAGCAGAGTTTAGCTGTGCTGGCAAAAGCAGGCATGCCTGCAGTGCTTACTGAAATAGGATTTATCAGTAACCCGGCAGAAGAAGAATATATCAATTCTGCCAGTGGCAGACAGGAGATTGTACAAAATATTAAAACTGCCATTCAGGAATATATCAAACAGCTGGTGATTAATTAACCAGCTTCCTGTGTAGCCCTGACTATTTTTTATTGCTTTTGTTTCCAGCGTGTCAAACCACACATCTGATGAAACAAAATCACTGTTCTAATGTTGAATTATCAGTTCAAACATTGAATAAAAGAAAAAAAATAGCGTAATGAAGGTAGCAGATCAAATTGTAGAAATGCTTGTAGGCAACGGGGTAAAGCGAATTTATGCCGTAACAGGAGATAGTCTTAATGAATTAAATGATGCGGTCCGCAAAGAAGGCAGCATTAAGTGGATCCATGTAAGGAATGAAGAAGCTGGTGCATTTGCCGCAGCTGCTGAGGGAGAACTGGATGGTTTAGCTTGCTGTGCAGGAAGCAGTGGCCCAGGCCATGTGCATTTAATTAATGGCTTGTATGACGCGCACCGTTCCGGCGTACCGCTCATCGCTATTGCTGCTACCTGTTCCACGCAGGAATTTGGAACGGACTACTTTCAGGAAACAAATCTCACCAGACTTTTCGACGATTGCAGTTATTACAATCAGACAGCGAATACGCCTATGCAGGCGGTGAGAATGTTACAATCTGCGATTCAGCATGCCGTACATAAAAAAGGAGTTGCAGTATTTGGACTACCGGGTGATGTTTCTGCCATGGATGCTGAAGAAAGTATCAGCGCTACTAAAAACTACTTCAATACACCAGTGATCAGACCTTCTGACCTGGAACTTACAGAACTGGCTACCCTATTGAACAAAGCCTCAAAAGTAACGATCTTTTGTGGTATAGGCGCTGCAGAAGCACATGATGAGATTATTCAGCTCGCTGCCTTGCTCAAATCACCTGTGGGCTATTCCTTCAGGGGAAAAATGGGCATCCAGTATGATAACCCTTATGAAGTGGGCATGACCGGTTTATTAGGTCTCCCTGCAGCTTACCACAGCATGCATGAAGCAGAAGTACTGCTATTGCTGGGCACTGATTTCCCTTATGCCCCTTTCATCCCAACGGATAAAAAAATTATACAGATTGACGAAAGACCAGAAAAACTGGGCAGACGGGCGAAACTGGAAATGGGCTTGTGCGGTAAATCTCAGGATACCGTTAAAGCATTATTGCCTTTAATCCAGGCCAAAGCGGATGACAGTTTTCTGAATGCACAACTGGAATTGTACAGCAAGGTAAAAGAAAACCTGTTAACGTATGTGCACGATACAGGAAAAACGAATGCCATACATCCGGAATTTGTTGCTGCTACGATTAATGAACTGGCGACCAAAAACGCAATATTTACCGTTGATACGGGCATGTGTTGTGTATGGGGTGCAAGATACATCGATGCCACCGGCCAACGCAGTTTACTGGGCTCATTTAACCATGGTTCAATGGCCAATGCGATGCCAATGGCAATAGGTGCCGCGTTAGCGCATCCGGAAAGACAGGTTGTTGCTTTTTGCGGTGATGGCGGACTTTCCATGTTATTGGGCGACCTTGCCACGATCAAACAATATAATTTACCGGTTAAGCTGATTGTTTTTAATAACAGGTCACTTGGCATGGTAAAACTGGAGATGGAAGTTGCCGGACTTCCTGATAATCAGACAGACATGGTGAATCCTGACTTCGCACTGGTAGCACAAGCTATGGGTTTTAAAGGAATCACAGTGACAGAACCTGATGCGGTACGTGCGGCACTCGTTGAGGCTTTTGACCATAAGGGTCCTGTTTTGGTGAATGTAATGACGGATCCTGAAGCACTGGCTATGCCGCCAAAAATAGAATTTGCACAAATGAAAGGTTATGCCATCACTATGGGCAAAATGATATTAGGCGGAAAGATGGATGAAGTACTGGAAACAGTAAAATCAAACTATAAACACTTGAAAGAAATCTTCTAAAGCTTAATAGCAAGCGACAATTAAAACGAAATCACCCCAATATCCAAAAATGTTGGGGTGATTTTGTTTTAAGATCATAAAAAGTTCATTCACTAAGGATGAACAATAATCACCCCCTGCCCATCCGGATCACGATAGACTACACCATTTTGTTCCCAGTAAGGATTTTTAGGTTTAATATTGCTGATGTTACTTTTCTCAAATCTATTGATGATCTTATTAAATTCTGCCAAATCCTGAGGATAAAATACCAGGAGATCATCATCGTCAAATTTGTGCACCGCCTTACTGGGCGATTTTGTAAATTCCATATGCCAGTCGCCCCCCTCTTTACCTATAAAAATACCATCGTAGTTACTATGATCCTTAAAACTCCCTAATAAGGACAATCCCAGGAATTCCGTATAAAATTTAATGATCGGATCAAAGTTATCCGTATGTCTTGCTATTCTGAATTTCATTTTAATATATAATTTTAGTACTTCATGCGAACTGCTGCAGCTATATTTGTCTCTTTTATAAGCAATACGCTAATATTAGATTACATCATATAAATGCTCAATCAACTAAGCTCAAAGCACATCTTCATTTTATGGTGTGAAAAATTTCACGAAAAAGCAATATCGTTATTTTTTCTGTTCAAATAACCAGTTTCCCCAAAGTTTTGGTGTTAATTCTGCTTCGGATGGTACATCAGATACAATAGAAGTAGATTTATTTGACCAGTAAATACGGGATAAAGTTTGTGCACCATCTCCTTTCAGGATACCTATATCGCCTTTAATCATCATCCCTTCAGTGGGTTTAAGATTTAATACCGCCAGGGGAACCGAGATTTCATAATCGCCATTTTTTCCTGCAGCAAACTGGAGCTGAGAACTGATGTCTACCACACGATCAAATTTAATAGTTCGTGAAGGAGAAGAGAAGGGAACTTTTTCACCCTCACTGGCTCCCTTCAACAGGTTTTTATAAATCAATGCTTTCGGTTTACCATTAATGATAGTCACCAGCAGCCTCACATCAACGGCTTCTGTTGCAATCATCAAATCTAATGCCCCGCCTGTTTTAAAAGGTGCCAAAGGCATTTCCCCTGAATTTTTGAGCAGCGCCACATCTCCGGTCCGATATCCCGCATATAGGCGATTGCCGGAGATTGTTATTGCGCCTGTCACTGTTGAAGTCTTACCGGATGAGATATCTACCCATTTCAGGCCTGACCAATCATTCAACTTTCCATCCACCGCCATTGGTGAAGAACTGATAGCAGCATGCAATACATCACCTGCTCCTATTTCACTTTTGACCTGTGCTGTTGCGGCTGACTGTCTGGTCTGGTCTGCTTTTAGCTGGCTCAGTGTCTGACCGCTAACCGTGACCGAAGTGAGCGGCAGTCTTTCGACTGAACCTAAGCCTGTCACATGTACCAGGCTACTTCTATAGCCATCTACCAGATAAACCTCACCATCTGTTGTCTGCGTAATGGTAGGCCAGAAGTTTTCTTCCGCCAGGCTATAATCATTTAGATTCATCCCCCGTTTTGCAACCGGCATATTCCAGCGTTTTCCGTCACGCATAGGTTTAAACAAGGTGGAGACAAACAAACCATCGGCAGTAAATAAATACACCATACCATGATTGCTGTTAATTGCAAACAGTGGACCGCTGTCCTTCCCTCCATTAATTAAACCACCTAACAAACGTGTTGGACCAATCAGCTCTCCGGGAAATTCTGGTAAAGGAGCATGATGAGCAGCATGTAATCCGGGCCATAAATTGGGATAACTCCAGGCGGGAAGACCATTTTTTGTACCACTTAATGACAAGCGGTCAAAAGGCGCAATTCCCTGTGTAACTACTGCCAGACCATCAGGCGCAGTCAGCATTTGGTTCCCTCCGCTGGATGCTGGTGCCATAACGCCTGTCGCCATCACCTTCCCCTTATCCAAAGCATAAAGGGGTATCCCTGCTGCCGTAAAACCTGAAGGTGAAAACTGCACCGCTTTCCCGTTCAGGTTGGAAACAGCAAAAGAAAGATCTGGCATCAAGGTGATACCACCTGTAACAGGTCCGTTTTGAAAGGTTACTTCATTGTCCTGCACCTTTGCATCTGCGTTGAGATCTATCCACATAAAAAATGGAGGTGTTTTTAAAGCTTTTGTTTTTAATTCGCTCCATGCGCCGGCACTTCCCATCGCCACTGCAGGATATGCGATGCCATTCCGCTCCACAAATAAGAATGCTGTAGTCGCCCCACCTGTAGGACTGGAATTATAAGCATTGGTAAAATATCTTTTTCCTTTATAGTACAATGGGGTTTCAGGCCCCCCGCTTCTTGTGGCAAGATACAGGTCATTTGCCTGCATTCTATATAAAATGCGTTCAAGCTTCGATTCACCTGTCTTCCAGTCCAGCTTGAATTCCATTGTTCCCCTGCCTTCCTCGGCATAATAAAACCACGTTTTATCCTGGGGATCCAGTGTACCGCCACCGCCATACTTGGCAGGACCATAAAATGCTTTGATGAAACTGCCGCTGAGCGACCAAACACTTACTCTTTTTGGCAGGTAATCACGTTCGGTAACCCATAATTGCTGCCTGGAATCTATGGTGATACCTGCAGGATTATTCATATGTAAAGGATCATAAGGACCGGCAGCCGGAACACCTGGTTTTCCAATGGCCTGCACAAATTTTCCGCCTGCGGTGAATACCTTTATCTGGTGACTCTTACCGCCCTCGCTAATATAGATTTTACCATCAGTTGCAATGGCCAGGCCTACCGGAGCTTCCAGCCCGGCAGCAATTACCTTTACCGGAGCGGGCAGATTTGCTACATCGTTAACTGATTTGAAAGTGACCAGGGTCTGACCAGACAGCGCAAGTAACTGACCTTTAGCATCAAATGCCAGCCCCATAGGTGCCACAAGATCAACTGAATTAACCAATTTACCTGTCTGTATATCAATAAATAAAAGTTTGTTCTTTTTTGTAAGGCTCGCCACGGCAATTCCGTTATTCACAGCTAAGCCACCTATTTCGGCACTCATATCATCCTCAGTGTTACCAGGCAATGCGCCTATCGGATAAACAATCACGGACTTATCTGCGTTAGCGCTGATCGCAGTGATTCTCAGTTCAGCCTGCCCGGATTTTTTCTCTGTTTCCCAGACAGATGCTACATAAGCGTAAATGCCTGAAGCAGCCTTTTCGCCGGCATCCCGGGCCAAATAAGGAGCAGCTGTCCAGTTGCCGCCAACCCATTTTTTACCACCCATTTTTTTTCCTTCCAGGTCTACCCATGCCAGACCGTCCGGACCTTCGGTCACGTAACTGCCCAGAAAAACGGCAGGCTGGTGTGTGGGCGAAACCAGAGCGGGAACGAATAGTGCTGCTTGCGGCGGTGTATGATTGGCCAGCCAAGCTCCGGTATGATCATCCGTGCTCCAGGGTGGATTACCTGTGGCATAAACGGCAAATTGATAGAAAGTATTCAGTTGAGCATGCACCAGACCACGTATAGTATAAGTTCCGGCAGGAACAGCTTTCGCTGCTATCTTGTAAATACCTTTGGCCGCACTCGCAGCATCACGGCCTAAATCATTCGTTCCGTCCCAATAGGCAATATTCTGGCCCGCTTTAAACCAGGTATCAGAGACAAGGTTGCGTACACGCTGACCGTCCTTGTTTTCTATGACTAAAGTAACAAAACCTGCCTCTTTTAAAGTGAAAGGTATGGGGATAGTTTTAGCGGTAGATTGTGCCCGGGCGCAGGAAGAGAGACCAAGCATCATGCAAAAAAGCAGCGAATTCAGGTTCATATATTTTGCTTAAAAAAAACTTAATATAATTAACTCCATAAGAAGGATTTAAGTATATAAAATCTGATTTTAAAACTAATATCTCTCTATTTCCTGAACTGAATTTCTTTGCGGAATAACTCCGTGCCCTTTTCATCAAAAATCTGTAGAGGTATATTTTGCAGGCCGTTCAGCTCTTCCGGCAGTGCATAGGAAAATGAAATCCCATTTGGCCTGATCGTGAAATCCGGAATATCTACATGATTGATTTTAAGTTTCAGCAGTTGCGTGCCTGTATCACCACCCGAAATCAGCAGTTGATTTTGCTGATTTATCACCAGTTCTCTTGGTGCTATTCCGCTCACAGCCACATTCACTTTATCTTTCTCCAGTTTATCGGGACGGGCATCTTTAGGCTTGAAAATCACTGTAAACACTTCTTCCAGCTTAATCGTCGCTTTATCTGTAAATAATCCTGCCAGTGCAGATAAAGTAACCAAACCATATAAGTTCACCTGATTGCTGTCGCCCAGATTCAATAGCCCTGCCCGTAAAACAAAGTATAAAATCAGTGCCACGCCTGTTGCAGTAAATGGCTTCACAAAATACCAGGGAATCCAGCTTTTTTTAAACTGCTCTGCGCCCACAAAATTGGTAAAAGAAGTTGCGATATGGATCATACTCCCCAGAAAACCTGCCATGGCAACCAGTAAAAAGATAATCGAATTCAGGCTGAGATATGGTCCTGTAGTCGGCAAATGATCGGCCAGCTGCACATTAAACCATCGCCACTGATAAATCATCGCACTATGTTCTCCAATAGCGGGAAGCCGGTCGGGCCAGATGGCAACAATGAATATCACAGGCAGCAGCGTGAATATGACAATCAATACCACACCCCAGATCCTGCCTTCCCTGGTTAATTCATTCCCTGTTTTAATATTTATCATCGTCTGTCTTTTACAATCAATATGTATCGTTGCATTCAATCAAAACAACCGACTGAATCACAAAGTTTTGAATGGTCATCAACTCAGTGAAGAAGGTCTTAAGATCACTACCCTCAGGCCCTTCAAGCCTGAAATGCCCTGTAAATCTTCCACTTCAAATTTTTCAATGTGCGTGCCTAGAACCTGGTCCTGCTGTAAAATTTGGATATAATTTCTATACTCCTGCTCTTCCGTATCACTTGAATAAACAATAGTTAGCTTTCCAACGGCCGTAATCCTTTCCAGTGAATGTTTGATATGCGCTTTATCAATACGTTTCTTTACTATCTCAAACCTGGCATTATAGGTACCGTCAACGTCAAAACGTTTCTCATCCATTCTGAATCTGATATCTATAGGCGTATGATACACCAAAACAAGGGTCGTCACCTCCAGCTGGTAAGGAAGCTGAGATTTTAAATGATAATGTGCCAGTTCCATCTCACAAAGGACACGCAGCTGCCATAGGCGCAAATCATATAATTTGCGGATTTCAAATTGCTGGCTGGGCAGGATGGAAGAACCGATGTACAGATTATGCTCTACGCCGTCCGACTTAAACCGTTCGTAATAATGGGGGAAAAGTGCCTGGGCTTCCGTCTGCCTTTTATCAATGATATGAGCCATCTTTTCATTGATCAGGGAGACAGTTGTTTCGTATTTTCTGCGGTAGGTATAAAAATCACCTTTTTCCTGATTTGATTCAGCAAAATAGGAGGAGATTAAAGGGAGGCATTCCGGATCGGTTATTTTTTTGAGCCGAAGCAGTAAACCTCCATTCAGATAGGTAGTTATCTGTTGCTCTGTATTGGCCTGCACACTGATTTCAAGCTGATGAAGAAAGATTTCCACCTGCTTCAGCTCCTCATGAAATGAAGCTAGAGGCTGCAGTAATTCCAACAAATGCAGCAAGGCATTCATCTGCTTCCTCAAATCTTTTTGCACACTCATGTTCCGGGCATCTGAAGAACCTTTGATATCAGCCTGACCATACAATGGAAATACATTTTTAAAAATAACTTCTGGCAGATTATAGTCCCTGCCCGACTGCCGGGCATCAAGATACTGTTGTGCCGCAGCTTTAAATTTCCAGTATACACTGGAATGTATCGTCGTATAATAGTCTTGTATGATTGCCTGTACCTGCACCTGATATTCATTGACCAGCCTTTCGATACTTTCTGTCAGGAATGGCATCACTACCTCCAGCTTATTGGCATTCACACTATTCAGGTCATTCGCTTTGGGTGAAACAACTTCAAAAACCCCAAGCAGTACACCGTTTTTGATAATCGGCGCCAGAATAAAACTGTGTATATTTTTGGCCAGAAAGTTTTGAGCCAGGTCACTGGAGGGATCAATACTTTGAAATTTCAGCACATCAGATATCGCAAAATAAACCTTGTCCTCAATCAGGCGCTGATAAGAATAGGTGCATAACATCTCCTTATCAGCCTCTGCATAATGATCAGGTATGATAAAACTCTTCATAGGCTGGCCAAATGAAGCGACCTTGAATTTATTCTCTTCACTGATAAACAATGTAAATCCGATCTCGATGTGTGCAATCTGGTAGATAGACCTGAAAATAGCTTCCACACTCTGCTGAAACCTGACCGTATTGAGGCCTATTAACTTTTCTTTGAGCAGGGATACTGCATTTTCGACCGTTGCATCATACAAGGACATGATGGCAAATCCTTTGAGGATATAGCTTTCTTTCGGAAATTTCGATTTCCAAAGCGCTAAATCCTCGTAATTATTAGTCAGCAGATCGATGTCCTCTGCCGTAATCGGAACAACCTTATCAGTAGGCACAATATCAAGATGTTCTGCATTGTATAAAATCCTGTAATGTTTGGTGATGCTATCCGCTGTAGGGATATCATAGAACAGAGGCTTACTGAAATCCAGCCGGGTTCCATAAAATTCATTCAGAATTAAACAGCAGCTCAATACATAAAACTGGTGTTCATCAAATCCGCGGATGTTAAATTTAAAGTCTGGTCCCGCTGCCCGCAGGATATTTTTGAACCGCTGAGTACGGTTAAACATGAAATCCCGGTAAGGCATGCTGACCGCCTTGATTTCATTTAAAGTTAATGCCTCCGGAATTAAATCAGCCAATAACCGGCGGATCAGATCCCTGTTATCCTCTATTTGTGCAACGTCAGTAATACCTGTTCTTAACTCGGGACACGATGCTGCTTCTTCCAGCAATGATTTTGCACGGACGTGCTGATCATTTGCAGGATCTGCCGCTACCTTTTCCAGTCTTTCCAGAAGCTGATCAAAGGAAACCTGGATTTGAAAGGGCGTATCTGTATTTAAGGGCAGCTGCATAAAATATTTTATTTTATACAAATATAGCTAACCGGAATGATTATAAAACAGCAGGTTCGCCGATTCCAGATGGCAACCAAAATAAAGCTATTTAAAAAACGGGCAAAGAATCAGCCGGACAGGGATAAACGAGCAAGGGTAAATTAATGCGTTCAGCCATTTTCTGTGTATTGCTCTGGTTAAGCAATTGATCCCAGAAATTTTTATTGCGGTGTACCATCACCAATATATCTGATGCCACATTTTCCATCAGCCATTTGAAACCATCCTTCAGGTGTTCTTCTGTGACCTTTCTGAAGAAAATATTCGGGTAGTTGATTTTATTACCCACCTCCTGCAGAAAATTATTGATTTTCTGTTCACTGATATGCGCCGGCACATTACCTGTACAAATATGAGTCAGCATAATCTGTGCGTATGAAGGTCTCGCAAAACCACTCAATGAACTGAGAACATTCAGATCGGTACCCTGCAGATCCGTCGCAAATGCGATTTTCCCAATCTTGTGGAATTGCTGCTGTTCAGGGATAATGAGTATCGGTAACGGAACCCCATCTATCATTTCCTTCATGTGGTTACTCAGCATAAAACCGGATGCCCTCTTTCTATGACTTCCAATCACCAGCATCAGGATTTCCTTATCGCTCAGCAGCGCATTAAGATTGGCTGATAAAGTACCATTATCGCATTTACAATAAATTACAGGCTTAAAACTTCCTTCGGGAAGAAGGGAAAGATCCTCTCTCAAGTGATCAGCTAACAGGTGCAGCTCTTTTTCGCTGTCGGCCTGCAGTTCATTGAAACTTTCCAGTGACCAGGCCACCTGCAAGCCCAGAGGTTCGGAGGAAGGCACCACAAAAGAATTATATAATAAAACATTAGCATGAAGATGCTGTGCTAAGCCTAGTGCATATTTCGCAGCATTATTAGCCCTGTCAGAAAAATCGGTCATTACAGCTATCGTTTTCATATCCCTGGTTTTAATTGTAATCTCTTACCTGTAAAATTGCGGTTAAAGCAACAGTATAACCATGATGCAGGTCATAATCAGTAGTGACCTCTATCATGGTTATCATAGCTTTCTTAACTTTTATACATCACCTCATAGTATTCTCTGGCTAACCTGGCTGATTCAAAAGCAGGAACCACGTCGGCAGCCGCCTGTTTAACCATATTCAACCACTGTTCCTGATTGTTATAATAAGCAGGAATTACGGACGATGCTAAAACATCCATCAGATTTGCATTTTCTTCTTTATCAATTTCCTCCACCGGGCCATGCTGATCTTCAGCCATCGGAATTAAAAAACAGTTTTCTTTATCTGAAGCAAATTCAGGCACCCAACCGTCTGACAGGGACAAATTAACAGCACCATTCATGGCGGCAGACATTCCGCTTGTTCCGGAAGCTTCACGGTACATCCTTGGATTGTTTAACCACACATCAGCCCCTTTTTTCAATAAGGCAGACAGCTCCAGTTCATATCCTGTTAACACCGCACAATTTGCTACCGGTTTCGCTCTTTCTATAATCTGGTTGAATAAATCTACGGATCCCTGATCTTCAGGATAGGGTTTACCTGCCCAGATGACCTGCACCGGAAACTCCTGATCAGTCATCATTTTTAAAAAACGGTCCCAGTCGCGCATCATTAAATCTGCCCTTTTATAACCCGCAAAACGTCTTGCCCATACAATCGTCAGTACATTTTCAGCAAATAACTTCCCGCATTGGTCGGCCACCGTTTTAAATAACTCAATTTTCATTTCTTTTTTACGGGCGATGATTGCCGTATCCTCACCAGCAGCAATCGCTGCAGAGATTTCACCATCTGCCCAATATGCTTTATTCTGTGCATTGGTAATTGCCGTAATCTCACAAATACCAGCATTACTGCCCCACATTTCACGGGCAACTTCCCCATGCAGTTTGGATACGGCATTGGCCTTACGGGCAAACTTTAATGACGCCAGGGTATAGTTGAAATAATCACCTTCCAAACCCAGAATATATTTCACTTCATGCTCCTGCAAATGGTAGAAAAAAGACATTTTTTTCAATAAGCTGAACAGGTGCTCTTCATTACCTGCCATTTCAGGCGTATGCGTAGTAAATACTACTCTTTTCCTGATTTCGTCCAGGCTTTTGTGTTTTGCATACAGGTAAAAGTTGAGTGGAACGGCGTGACCTTCATTCATATGGTAGATATCGGGCGCCAGATCCAGCAGATCCAGCAGCATGGCACCGCCAATCCCCAGGATCATACTCTGGGCAATGCGCGCAGCCTCATTGGAATCGTAGAGATGATGCGTGATACTTTGCGACAATACATCATTTTCAGGCAGGTCAGTGCTCAGCAGAAATAAAGGGGCCGACTGGAAAGTTTCTGGTTTAAGGAGGTACACCTTTACCTGTACGGGACTATCATGAACCGGCACTGAAAATACAATACCCGTATCATGTAAAAAACTATATTCTTTAGCTACATATTCCGGCTTCATCAACGCAGCGCGATCTCTTTCCTGGTCATAATAACCATATTTCCAAAGGATGCCGATACCTAATAAATTTTGCTTCAGCTCATATGCGCTGCGCAGATGTGATCCCGCAAGGAAGCCGAGACCACCGCTGTAAATTTTGAGCGACTGATCAATGGCAAATTCCATTGAAAAATAAGCAGCGGATAGCGTATAACCCGGAGCCGGTTCATAACCAAATATCTCTTTTCTAGTGATCATCTTTATTTAAATTATATGATTTAACAACAGCAAAATCACCCCTTTTGTTCAGCAATTTCAGCTAAAAGAATCGAGATTTTTTATCGTCTGATCGGCAATCTCCTGTAATGCTTCACGCGTTAAATAAGCCTGATGAGGAGTAACCAGCACATTTTTTTGTGCCATAAGTCGCAGCAGCAAATCATCTTTTACAGCATCCTGCTGATGATCTTCAAAAAATAAGCCTTTCTCATGTTCATAAACATCCAGTCCTAAATAGCCTATCTTACCACTCTCAACCCCTTCCAGAACATCTACGGTATTCACCAATGCTCCCCTGGAGGTGTTGATCAGCATAACTCCTTTTTTCATCTGGCTGATACTTTTTTGATTGATCAGGTATTTGGTTGTTTGTGTCAGTGGCAGATGCAGGGAAATAATATCAGCTGTCGCCAGTAATGTTTCCAGATTTACGGCAGTAATGGCGGGCGCTTCTTCCGGAAAATACAGATCATAGCCAATTACATGGCAGCCTAATCCATTAAATATACGTGCTACAGCCAAACCAGTATTTCCCAAACCAATAAGACCTACGGTTTTACCTGAAAAATTAAAGCCGATCAGCTCATCGTTCCGGAAATCAAAATGATGACTATGGTGGTCCGAGGTGATCAGCTGTCTGTTCAATGCAAAAGCAAGTGCTACTGCATGTTCTGCAATGGCCTGCGGAGAATAAGCGGGAACGTTGGACAATTGGATCTGGTATTTTTCAGCCGCCCGTTTATCAAAATGATCAGTTCCCACTGAGCGGGTAGTGATATACTTCACACCCATTCCCGCTAGTTTTTCAATTACTGGTGCAGATACATCGTCATTCGTAAAAACGATAACGGCATCCATACCTTCAGCATCTTTTAAAGTTTCCGGGCCAAGTGCGTCGGGAATATAGGTGATCGCATGTTTATCTTTATTTGCATTTCTTAAACTGATTTCTTCAAAAGATCTGACACTGTACGCTACTGCTCTCATAAGCAAATTATTTTTGCCCTAATTTAGTTTTTATAGCCCGGAATATAATGCGCAAAATTTTTAAAATTACTGATCTGCGTCATCTTATTTTTGACCGCTTTTTCAGCGTGTAGGAAACGGCAGGTAACTTCCGGGGATTAGGATCAGGACGCTATATCTCTCCAGCAATCGTGAAACGTCATGACGGGAAGATAGGTTTTGACAGCAGATTTGATAAAGGTTTTACCTTCTGGTTCACGATCCGGTAGAAATGTAAAAGCCATAATTCTTTAAAACTTAGCCAGATCAATAGTTTAACGCTGTAAAGAATTTTCCAATGTAAAATAAACGTACAAATATCCTACCCATTGATTAAATTTTAAGGAATATATTATTATAAAAGCGACAAACAAAAACAGAATGTTAATTGTTGATAGGTTAATTCAGGCTCAATTGAATTAACCTTAAAAATAACCAAAAGATGAAAACAAACGTTCTACCTCTCGCTATTCTCGGACTCGTATTTACGCTGGGAATCACTCCTGCTTCGGCACAGATCAAACTAAACAGTAAAAGTATTGGTGCAGCACAGAAAGGATTAAAAGCGGCTACATTTTCTGATGCTGATGCAGCAAGCTGGCTAAAGAAGCAGTAACCTGGATGGATGCCAATAATCCTGTTGCGGCAGCGAATGACCCTTATACTGTAAGGCTGAATAAAATATTCTCCAAACATAAAAGTGAAGGCGGTTTAACGCTGAACTATAAAGTTTATAAAGTGAAAGATGTGAATGCCTTTGCCTGTGCTGACGGCAGTGTACGTGTTTTCTCTTCTTTGATGGACATCATGTCTGATGATGAGTTATTGGGGATTATAGGTCATGAGATTGGTCACGTAGCAAATAAAGATACCAGGGACGCCATCAGAAGTGCTTACAAACGAGCAGCAATTTCCGATGCAGCCTCTTCTCAGTCGGGCGTAGTCAACAGCCTTTCAGAAAGCGAACTGGGAACATTTGCGAATGCACTGCTTGATAGTAAATATAACCGTAAGCAGGAAAGTGAAGCGGATGATTACTCTTATGAATTTATGAAGTCTCATAAGTACAAGGTGACTGCCCTGGCCAGTGCATTTCAGAAGTTCGCAGATATGGAGAAAGCTTCAGGAGCAGAAAGAACCAAAACAGAAAAAATGATGAGTTCACATCCTGACAGCGGTTCACGCGCAGCCAAGATTTTAGACAAAGCAAAAAAAGACGGCTTATCAAAATAAATAAAATACGTATTTATGACAGCCCCTGGATGAATATCCCAGGGGCTTTTATTTTGGTTATTTTTTTAAAAAATATTAACAGGCTATAGATTAAACTAATTCAATTTAGCAAAAAAAGGTGCAAAATTATTTTAAAAACGTATAAATCATATTGTTATAAATCATTATAATTGATAAAGAAATCATTTTTATTTAAATCATTTTAGAAAAAATGTCAGCACACCTAAACACACACACCACTCTTTCTGACGAGTCTTTGCTGGCTCTGATGAAATCCGGAGAGCTCTCCGCCTTTAACGAAATATATAAAAGGCATTGGATGTCTCTTTACAATGACACTATGAGTAAACTTAAAAAAGCCGAACAGGCAGAGCAGATCATTGAGGAACTCTTTGCAGACCTTTGGCTGCAAAGAGAGACAAGGGAAATTTCACAACTTTACCCCTATCTCCTTATCCGTGCGCGTTACAAAGTTTTTGACTGTTACAGAAAAATGAAGGGCACTTATGCACCCATAGCCGGATCACTGTAACCAGGTTTCCCATTTTCTACCCTGCCGGCAAAGCGCTGTTCAAAAGTGCTGTTGCCGGCAATCTGCACACTGAAGTCGTACCAGCCATAGCTTTTTTTCAAATCTATAATGGTCGACTTCAATTGGATCAGTTGCGTACGCTTAACGGCTGTGCCATAGGCGTGATCCGTAATGATCACTTCATGCGGACTATCTTTTTGCTGATTTACCATAATAAATTCGATATTTCCAGTCAGTTGCTCCTTGTTACCCGGATCGTGCTGGTATTCACAAATGAAGCGCAGATCAGGATCCTGTGCATTTCCTTTAAATTCCCTGAAAAATCCATTAGGACCGTTGACCTGGATATGGTAGCGCTCATTTTCAAAATTGCTCAGCAGCAAATCGTCGCTCAGCTTATCCCCTGCTTTAACCGCATAAGATAAACTCCGGCTATTATTCCATTTTCCAGAACTACTTGTCTTGGTTTTGCCTGGTAAATAAACTGTAAAGGGAGATCCTGCGGTTTTATCTCCAAAAATCGCTGCTCTGGATTCCAGTGTTAGTCCCACACTTTTACGATCAGCATCATATTTACCGGTCACATACAACTGGTATGGAAGAGCGTTCGAGCGTTTTATACCTTTCTCCTGCTGAGGCAGCTCCTCATTAAAGCCAGAAGGTAAGGGTTTAAATTTTGCATTGTTGATCAGCTGAATAAATCTGTCTTTATTCAATGGTGCAGGAGCGTTAGCTGCCTGATCATCAACTACCCGGAATACTGAAGTTAAGTTTCCGCAAACCGTTCGCCGCCAGTCGCTGATTTGAGGTTGTGCAATCACTTTACCTGTCTTTTTACTGAGGAACGCTTCCAGAAACTGGAGGCAGGAGGTATGGTCAAACACTTGCGAATTTACCCACCCGCCTTTGGTCCATGGAGAAACAACCAGCATAGGCACGCGGAAACCCAGACCAATCGGACTTTCCCGCCTGTACTTTTCTTCCATTCCCCTGGCGATCTCCTCCTCCATCGATACATGCTCCGCGCGGGTATTCATTCCCGCTGATGTTTTTCCCGTTTCCGGTTGATCAGGATGAGGTGGCAAAAATGGTGGTACATGATCAAAATAACCGTCATTTTCATCGTAGGTAATGATGAAAATAGTTTTTTTCCACTGTTCAGGGTCTTTGGTCAATATGTCCATCACTTCGGAAACATACCATGCTCCGTACCAGGGAGAACCCGGGTGATCGGAAAAGTTGGAGGGCGGCACCAGCCATGAAACTGCCGGTAGCTCGCCATTTTGAACGTCTTTCCTGAACTGATGGAGTACATCACCCTTAGGCACTTTCATTTCACGCTGCTTACCTTCATCATCGTATGTCATGCTCACCAGCTGGTGATAATCAGGATCGCCGGCATTAGTTACAAATGCCTTACGATGAATGCTTTTCTCTTTTTCTGAAAGTTTTTCAAACCTCGTCTTGTTCCACACTTCCTGGTCTCTTTTCAGCTTTTTCAGCAGCTCTTCCTTTTTAGCCAGGTCCTGTGTATCCGTAGCGGATGGATTGCTTTTAGCCTTCAACAGAGAGATTTCCTGTTCCAGCTGAGTAACATTCCGTTCCATAAAAGCCAGATGCTCCGGATGCAAACGTACATGGTACTGTGAGAAGAACTCCAGATCATTATCTGTAAAATTTGACAGCCAGTCTTCCGCCTCTCCCTCGAGGCCGACGGGAATACTGAGTTCATTCTGATAAACTTTCCAGGAAACACCAGCATCCTCCAGCCGTTCAGGGAAAGTGGGCCAATGAATGTCTTTATGATCAATCTCTCCATTATACACATGCGCTTTTGATTTTTCATCCTGCTCTGCACGTATTGTTCCCGTCCAGAAGAATAAGCGGTTTGGACTTGTTCCCGTCAGTGCAGAGCAGAAATGCTGATCACACACCGTAAACGCGTCCGCCAGCGCATAATAAAATGGGATATCCTGCCGGTTATAATAACCCATAGTCAGCGGCATATCGGCGAATTCCTTATGCCCGGATTTCTTACTTTCCAGCCAGTTATCGTTCTTACCCCCATTCAGGGCATCTACCTGATTCTCCCAGGAATGCGGCAGGGAACTCATCCAGGTAGATTTGGTATCCTTCAGGTTGAGGCGAAAAGGCGCATAGGTTTTCCCTGCAGCATTACGCTGCAACCATACCGGTCTCTCGTCAGCCAGCCGTATCGCCCTCGGATCGTTAAATCCCCGCACGCCCTTTAAGCTACCAAAACAATGGTCAAAAGAGCGGTTTTCCTGCATCAGGAAAACCACATGTTCAGCATCCATGAAGGTACTGCCGGGTGCAGCATCGATGGCCAGTGCCTGCTGTATGGACATCGGCAATACATTGAACAAACCCGCGGCACTGCTTAACAGAGCTGCTTTCTTTACAAATTCTCTTCTTGAATTATCTATATCGCCCATTTCAATTCTTATTTAGCCCACCACACTTTTGTATTGATATCGTCAGCTCCCTGTCTGGCCACCGCAGCACGCAGGTTATCCGCATTCTGAGACTGCTCATTTAAAGGATAGCGGTAACGTACCGGAATTTTCCCGCCATTCTGACTATCAGCTCCCGCCTGTAATACCGGAAAACCAGTACGGCGCCATTCAAACCAGCTCTCCATGCCAGTGTAGAACAAGGAGATCCATTTTTGCGTGCCAATCTGCTGTAAACCTGTAGCCTGGCTAAACTGTACACCTGTCCGCTGCAGGTAACCTGCCGGCATCTGCGTATTCAAATATATAAAAGCAGTTTCAATTCCTTTCTCATAATATCCCTGGGCAGTAGTAGAAGTAGTAATCAGATTTTTAAACCGGGCTTCCGCGAGCAGAAACTGTAATTCAGGAAATGCCATGATATATCCTTTGGCTACTAATAACCCTGCAGCCGTAATTGAGTTTTCATAATAAAAACTTCCCACACGACTGATATGATTAGATCCTCCGTTGTAATTAAGTGCACTGGTCGGGTTTAAACTATTCGGCATCCCCACATATTGCGGATTACCAGCAGTAACAGAACTCGACGTTGGTCTCGCAAAAATACTCAGTCTCGGATCCTGGTATTGCTGCAGAATATCGCCCAGTGTTTTACTTAGTCTCACCTCATCAAATCCTCCGATGCGGTTCGTGAAATTAGGAAATTGATTAGGCGCCTCTACATAATAATTGTAATCCCCATCGTCAGTATTATTTTCGAATAACGGATAGACAGCAGGATTGGCGACAATCTCCTGCAGTTTTGCGCTGACATCCGTTTTGGCAGAGATCCGCATCAGGTAACGCACACGGAGACTATTGGCCATCTTTCTCCATTTAGCCAGGTCTCCCTGGTAGATCAGATCACCCGAAACAGAGGCATTGACTCCTGTCAGAATGGTATTGGCGGTGGTAAGGTCAGCCAAAATCCCATTATAAATGGATTCCTGTGTATCATATTTTGGTTTCAGCACATTATCAGTTAATCCTGAAGTAGCCTCACTATAAGGGATATCTCCGTAAGTATCCGTGACAATGGAAAACATCCACGATTTTAAAATCAGCGCCATCGCCTTGTAGGCAGGCTGATTAGAAGAAGCAGCTAAGTCAGAAAGTTTTTTTACATCTCTCATGGTATTATAATAGTTATTCCAGATCCCGTCCTTATTTCCCCAGATATACCTGTCTTCATCCACAAACTGATATTTGGCCGTTTGCTGTACCAGTAATGAGCCTGTTCCCCATGATTCATTTAGTACTGCCGTAACGGAAGAACGAATAATGTGAGGTAATAACAAGTTTGGTGTAATGGTTGTGATGGCATTGGGATCATCATTTTTTTCTGCAAAATCTTTGGTGCAGCCAGCCAGAATAAGCTGGCTGAAGATAAATAACATCAGTATTTTAATATGTTTCATATCGATAATTTTTAAACAAGATTAGAAATTGAAATTAAGGTTAAGTCCCCATGAGCGTGTAGTTGGTATAGAAGAAGATTCAACACCAGGAACATACGTTCCGCCATCAAGCGCAATCTGTTCCGGATCAATATGCGGCGCTTTTGCATGCATCCATAAATTCCTACCCACTACTGAAATAGCCATATTCGTGATCTTATATTTTTGCAGGAAAGCAGACGGAATACTGTATCCTAATCTCAGCTCTCTGAGTTTGATAAAAGAAGCGTCGAAAGTCGCCGGTTCAGCAATAGATCTCCCCCCACTAAATGCAGAGCCCCATTCTCTTGCAGAGAGCTCCTTATCATTAGGGCGGTAAGTACCATCGGCATTTTGAATTACGCCGGGACTAAACACACCATTTCCCGGCAGCGATTTATCATAACCATCTGCACGGCCTTCCAATGTTTCTATCAGCTGTCCGGCTTCCCTGCCTACTACCTGTGTTAGTGAGTAAACTTTACCACCATGGCGGATATCAAATAATACGCTCAGGTTAACCCCTTTATAAGAAAAACTATTGCGTACACCAGCCAGCCAGTCAGGATTATAATTTCCTAAACGTTCCCGTGTACCGCCCGATAATGGCCGGCCGCTTTCATTATTGATCACCTGACCAAAGTAAGGGCTAGAAGGATCTGTAACCCTGGCATACACCAGGCCGTACATATCTCCCATGCGCTCGCCTACTCTCGCTTCGATAGCTATCGCCTCTTTGCTGGCCATTACATAATTCGTTACCTGATCATCCAGTTTAATTACCTTACTCCTGTTTGCGGAGAAGTTCAGGTCAATATCCCAGCGGAAGTTAGTTTTAACCGGCACAATATTCAATGACAGTTCCAGACCTGAATTCTGGATCTCACCGGCATTCAGAATCATGGTCTCATATCCACTGGTCACAGAAACCGGCACATTATTCAGAATCTGGTTCTTCGTGATGACATGGTAATAACTCAGATCAAAGCCCAGTCGGTTGTTCAGGAATTTCCATTCCAGACCACCCTCCAGGGATGTACTTTTCTCTGGCTTCACATTGTAATTACGCAATACCGAAGGCGTGCTGAATACCGGATTACCCCCTACAGGATCCTGTCGCAGGAAAGCCTGAGAAAAGGTATAAGGACTTGTATCATTACCCCCTGCTGCTGCACTCAACCTGAGTTTACCGTAACTGATCCATTCAGGCAGCTTATACATTTCGCTGATCAGCATACTTAATGATGCTGAAGGATAGAAATAGGAATTGTCCGTGATACCCAGCATCGCATAAGGAGTCGGAATAGTGAGTGCGCTCGACCAGTCATTTCTGGCTGTTAGATCCAAAAACAGATAATCCTTATAAGCAAGCTGACCAAATCCATACAAACTATTTACTCTTTTTCCTGGACTAAATACGTCCGTAATCAAGGGAATAGCGGTGTTATTCAAACTATAGATACCCGGCGTTAACAATTGTCTCGTAGAATTGCTGACCTGATCCGTATTATTGATCCTGGCATTTCCTCCTGCGTTTAATGAAACTTTAAAGTCTTGATTTAAACTACGATTAGCACTGATCAGGAAATCAAAGTTGGTCTCCGTATTTTCGATCCTTTCCTCTCTGTATGAGCCTTGCGGAAAACGTTGCGTGCTAAAAGCTCTTTTACGCTGTCTCAATTCATTTCCGTAATCTGTTGCTCCTCTCAACATGATATTCAACCAATCCGTCACGTCATACTTTAGCGCCACATTACCAATCAGCCTATGAGCATTCTGCGCATTGGTATTTTCATATAAATTGAAGTATGGATTATCGTGGTAATTGTAATTGAAATTGTATTGCTGAATATTTTCCTTACCCGGCATCCAATAGTCCTTCAATGAATTCAGATCTACCTGCTGCCCCATCCAGTTGTTCAAAAGGTAGATAATATTCTCAGTACCATAACTGATACTCGGCCTGTTCCCGCTGTTACTCAAGGTATAGTTTACACCAGCCTTCACATTCAGTTTTGGCGTTAAGTTATAACCAGCGTTAAACGCCAGCGTATTCCTTTTCAGGTCTGTATTGGGCACAATCCCTTTCTGATACAAGTTGGTATAAGAAAAACGAAAGTCGCCCTTATCATTTGCAGCCGATAACGCGATATTATTATTCGTGGTAACGCCGGTTTCATAAAAATCATTTAAATTAAAACGGTTTAGCCATGGAGTAGCATTAATAGTTCCCCTGGCAGCCAGATTAGCGGCAGCCCCCGGTGTACCATCATTCAGCAGATAAATGTCTCCACCACGGTAACCGTTTGAAGTAGGTGAATCAAATTGCGGAATCAGCTGTCCGTTAAATGCTGGTCCCCAGCTCTCATCCACGCCATCGTTCAGACCGTTATTCAATCCATCAGTAAAAGAGAATAGCCCTTCATTACCCTGACCATATTGTTTTTGGAATTTTGGTAAAACAAGCGGGCTCTCAAAAGTTACTCCTGAATTTACACTGATCCCCACACCCTTTCCACGCTTGCCTGTCTTTGTAGTAATCAATATTACTCCATTTGCAGCCCTGGAACCATACAATGCCGCAGCATTGGCTCCTTTCAACACATTGATCGTAGCGATGTCGTCAGGATTGATTAATGAGGCACCATTGCCATAATCCACCTCCTGAAAACTTTCACCGGATGAACCATAAGTCTCATTACTGATAGGTACTCCATCGATGATATACAGGGGTTGATTGTTATTGATATTTAAGGATTTATCACCCCTGATGGTAACCCTTGCCGAGCCACCTACACCAGAGGGACTACTCATTACCGTTAAGCCTGCAACCTTTCCTGCAAGACCAGCAGAAAAGTTGGTCTCCCGGGCCTTATCCAGTTCATCTCCTTTAATCTCCTGGGCAGCATATCCCAGGGATTTCTTTTCGCGGGAAATACCTAATGCGGTGACCACGACTTCCGTCAGCTCATTACTGTCTTCACCAAGGGTAACCCTAATGTTTTCTCTTCCGTTCACAGCAACTTCTTCTGTTTTAAATCCAACATAAGAGATCAGGAGTATAGCTTTATCATCCGGAACCTGTATGGTAAATTTACCATTAGCATCTGTAGTCGCACTTCCTGTTCCGCCTTTAACCTTAATGGAAACACCCGGTAATGCTAAACCTTGTTTATCAGTCACCGTCCCGGTTATCCTAAGGAATTGTTTCAATTCATGAATTTCTGCTGATGCAGGAATGGCAGCCTGTGCAACATTGATCGTTGCACCCATAAGTAAGAACAGAGGGACTATCCTTCTGCATAATAACGAGGCATAACTTTCTATAGTAAAAATTTTCATATGGGAATTGGTTAAGATTCCCACAATTATAATGCTCCTGTATGACTACCAAAGACAGGGTATATTAACTTATTATGAAGATTTTAATCTCGTAAACACCATTAACTTGTCATGAACCATCAAGAAAAACTGAAACTTTATATAGAACTCACAATTAGTTGATTTACAATAATTATTACTGGTATAAAATTTCAAAAAAAATAAAACGAAACCTGTATGAGATCTTGTAAATGCTCCCGGAAGATGGTTAATACACAAAAAAAAGGGGAGATTATGACTAGCATAACCTCCCCTTCTATCCGAATTATTTTCTGAATTATGGCATCCAGAAGATCTTGTTTGTACGGGTATCTTTAGCTTGTACAGCCTGGTAATTCACACTGTTATTTGACTTCTCTACAGAAGGGTAAAGCAAGCGTGCAGGTGGAAGATTGAAACCAGATAAGTTAGCAGTTGGAAAAGTTAAAGCAGGAATACCTGTTCTGCGATACTCAGCCCAGGCATGCTGCGCCTGTAGAAAGCCAAAGTGCAACCACTTCTGTGTACCAATCATAGTTAACTTATTCGCAGTAGTTCCTGTATAAGCGATAGTAGAGGTAGTCACAAATGTAGTCACATCAGCCGGGCTTGGTTTATCTACTTTTTTAAGATCACCAATAGAGTTCAGATAGTAGTAAAAAGTAACCGATTGCGCAACTGCCGTTTCATAATTGGTTTTCGCAGTCGCAGTGTTACCCCAACGTTCCTGGGCTTCTGCTTTTAAAAAGTTCACTTCTGATGCAGTGATTACTACCCCTGGCAACATTTTATTCATCCAGATAGTAGCCGAATCAATTACTGCATAATCCTGAAAATTCGCATCTACCTCGGCTGCATTAAATGTAATAGGCATAGCTCTATAGGTTGCATTAGGTGTAAATACACCTGATGCTGATGTACGACCATACTTATCAAACAATACAGGGATCCTTGGATCGTTTGAAGGATTCATCACCTTATTCAACATAAAATCTGGTGCATAATGACTTGGTAATTCTCTAAGTGCATCGATTAATGAACTGTTATTGGTCAATAGCGGTCTTAATAAAATATCAGTAGTCAATGGGTTATAATCGACAGCATTATTACCATCCAACAATGGATAAGTTGTAGGATTATTTAACATTTCCAGCACAGCCGGACGTGCAACACTTTCGTTAACCGTTGATATGCGCATCAGCAATCTCAGGCGAACAGAATTCGCGTAGCGTTTCCATTTATCAATGCTTCCGCTATTTAAAATATCAGCCTTATTGAAATCTGCATTTGTAGTGGCAGTACCAAAAAAAGCACCTGAAGTTTTCAAGCCATCCAGAATCAGGTTATACAATTGTACCTGATCATCAAATTTAGGCAATTTGATGATATTAGAGCTCGGCAGACTTCCTGCTTCGCTGAAAGGGATATCACCAAAATCATCTACCATTTGTGCTGTCTGGTCATATAAAATTACCTTCGCTGCTTCCATGTAAATTTGTTTCGATGCTTTCTCTCCTTCTGGCAATGCAGCATAGGTTTTCTCCATCGCACGGTATATACCTAAAACGCCCGGGGCATAATAGTCTGTCCAGAAACCATTGATATAACCATCCTGCTGCTCATACATACTG
The DNA here is from genome assembly GCF_026239655.1 of Pedobacter sp. MR2016-24. GTDB lineage: Bacteria > Bacteroidota > Bacteroidia > Sphingobacteriales > Sphingobacteriaceae > Pedobacter. Next base: position 180,412 of record NZ_JAPIVO010000005.1, read on the forward strand.
TTATCAGGATAAGTAAATGCAGTTTGTGCATATACAGATGCGTGCATCAGTAAAAATGTACGCAGATTCCAGTAAGATGGTCTTACACGGTCATTATTAATCAAATCTGTTAAAAATCCTGGCAAACTAGCTGTCGTAGAGGATTCAGGGTTATTAAACTTCTCTTCAAGGCTTTTTTTACATCCGCTGAAGGTCATGACAACCAGGGAAGAAAATAAGACCGTTTTTATAATTGAATGTTTCATCTCTTTAATTTTTAGCAATTAGAATTTAGCATTTAATGAAATTCCGAAACTACGTGTAGCAGCAGTAGAACCCATATCTATACCTTGTGAATACCATTGGTTACCAACCGGAGCTTCAGGATCAAGATTATCGATAGTTTTCCAGAAATAGAACAGGTTACGGCCGATCAGCGAAAAACGCAGATTGGTCATGCCTATCTTCTTAGCAAACCTATCATTTACAGTATATCCGATAATCGCTTCACGCATTTTGATAAAGCTGTTATCAAAAATCATTGCTTTTTCATTCCATGCATTATTTCCATCATCATATTCGTTCATGTAGAACTCAGCACCTGTTAAATGTTTTGTATTTACTGCTCCAGTAGTTTCATTTACACCTTCTAAAGTGATGCCTGTTTCACGCAGCGCCAAAGTGTTTTCGTACTGACCAGTACCCATCGCATACTTAAGCGGAGCAGATACCATCTGACCTCCAAAACGGTAATCAGCTGTAAAATCGAAGGTCCAGCTTTTGTATCTGAAAGTATTCGTCAAACCACCAATTGCTTTAGGAAGAATGTTGCCACCAATAACATATCTTGATTTATCAATTACATACAAACCATCGTCGTTGATCAGGAACTGACCAGCTGCATTTGTTGCACGTGGATAAACCATAATATCACCTAATTTCTGTCCTGGTTTTGCACTTACCCTAACCGCAGAACCTTGTGATTCATAAAAAATCAGTTCAGGAACATTAGCATCTAAAGAGACAAGTTTTGAAGTATTGGATGAATAGTTCAAGCGTGTAGTCCATGTAAAATCAGGAGTAGAAATTGCTGTACCTGTCAGGGAAACCTCTAAACCTTTGTTTGAAATCTCACCTACGTTTACCAGTTGACTGGTAGCACCTGCAGAAGGCGCAGCAGTCAAACTCAGAATCTGATTTTTAATGTTATTGCTGTAATAACTCACATCAACACCAACTCTGCTTTTGAAAAATCTTAACTCTGTACCGAACTCGTTTTCATATTTACGTTCAGGTTTTAAATCTAAATTACCATAGGCACCTGGCAAGGTTAATGAAGGCACAGGACCATTTACTGTCTGTAATGGCGTTTGGTTATAAGCGATATTTGCTTTATAAATAGGTGCATCATTTCCTACAACACCGTAAGATGCTCTAAGTTTACCATAACTGAAAGGCTCTGCCAGTTTAAATGCTTCACTGAAAACAAAACCTGAGTTAAAGGAGTAATAATTATAATTGTTATTTTGTGCAGGTAGTGTAGAAGAATATTCTGAACGCCCTGTCGCTTCAAGGAATGCGTAATTTTTATAAGAAAAGTTAGCAATACCCACATAAGCGTACTTTAATAGTTCCTGTCTCCTGGTTTTACCATCTGATAAACCATTATTGATCACACCTAGAGAGTTACTCAGGGCGAAAAAATTCTCTGAAATTAAACCAGATGCTGTTGAAGCATACTGATCTTTATAATGTTCAGATCTGGATTGAAAACCACCTGTTAATGAGAAGTCAAAATCAGATGCAATTTTATCAGTATAGGTCAACAATGCATCCCCATACACAATATTATATGCCCCTGTAGATAGCGCATACGATCCTGTACTTTCAGAACCGTTATAAGCCAATGCATATTCATTGTATCTTTTATCTTCGGTAGTTGCAGTAGTAACATCTGATCCAATCCTTCCTCTCAGTTTCAACTTATTGATAATGTTGTAATTCAAGGTAGCACTTGACAATAAACGGTTTTCGTTTTCGTCATAGCTGTTTTTGTATTGATTCCAGAAGAAATCCAATAAACCTGTCGCTCTCATCGGGTAAGCGAATGCTTCAGGTCTGCCAGAGTTGAAAGTTGAATATTTGTATCCGGCCGAAGTCTGATAAATCGATTTCATCAAATCCATGTCTTCAGCGCGACTGAAAAATCCATTATAGGCATTTAATACATTCCCAAGCAAACCTGAACGGTTATGTGTTTTTGTATTGATGTAATTTACAATCACGTCAGCTGATAACTTATCATTTAATTTTATCGTACTGTTAATACCAAAAGTATTACGTTGTTGCGTACTTCCTGGTGTTATACCTTTATAGTCCATACGGGTAGCAGAGAAACGATAGTTCAGCTTATCCGTCTGATTAGAGATACTTACGTTAGCATTTGAATTGTAACCTGTATCAAAAATATCTTTAAAGTTATCCGGCTGAGCTGAATATGGACGAACAGAGCCATCCCACCATGTCACATCACGACCGTCAAATCTGGGACCAAATTGTGCATAAGCTCTGAAGAATGGTCTTAATCCACCAACCGCTTTAGCGTCTGGTATCCATCCTTCAGCATTGCCGTTGATGGCCTGGTTATTCACCGCATCGTAACCCGGACCAAATTCATTTTGAAACTTTGGTAAAAATGCAGCATTTTCTACAGACGCAGTGTAATTGAAGTCTATACCTAAACCGCGATTTTTCGATCCTTTTTTGGTTGTAATTACAATTACGCCACTTGCCGCATCAGAACCATATAAGGCACTTGCACTTGCACCTTTCAGAATAGTCAGACTTTCAATATCTGCAGGATTGATATCCAGCATACCGTTTCCTTTGATACGGTCATTTGACCAGATACCATTGCCACCTGCATTGCCTAATCCACCATTATTGTTGGCACCATCGGGTCCGTTTTGCTGATCGTTACGGATCATTACCCCATCCACAACATACAATGGCTGACGGTTGTAAGATAAAGAGTTGATACCCCTGATCTGTACGTTTACCGCACTGCTTGATCCGCCGGGTGCTGTAGTGATCTTTACACCCGCTGCTTTACCATATAAGGCAGAGCCGAAGTTGGTATTTCCAGACTGAGTAATCTCTTTAGCAGTTACCGTACTTACGGCATAACCTAAAGCTTTAGTTTCTTTTTTAATACCTAATGAAGTTACCACAACCTCATTCAGCGCATTTGCATTTTCAGCAATTGACACATTCAAAGTAGATGAAGCACCTACAGTTAACTCTTTTGGCGTATAGCCAATCATAGAAAATACAAGGACAGCACCTTCACTTACAGTGATGGAGTACTTTCCCTCGCCATTGGTAACGGTACCAGTTGCGGTGCCTTTTACCTTTACGTTTACACCCGGCACAGGATTGCGGGTTTCATCAGTCACCGTTCCAGTGACTGGCTTTTGTGCATATGCCGCTACTGTCAGGAGAGATAACAGTAAAACAGCGAAACACCTTTGATAGAATTGTTTCATAGCTTTTGATTAGTTTGTTTAGGGAAAATTTGATTTGTTGTTGTTTATATACGTGATAATGGATAGGCTAAGGATGTTCGAATTCGCAATTTTCTATGACCAGTGCTGCTGCACCCAGTAATTCGGAATCATGCGCTAGTTTAGACACTTTAATTTCTGTCTGATCTGCCAGTCTTGCAATGCAGAATTCATTAATTGCCTGTTGTATCGGTGCTGTAATTATTTTTCCGGCTATAGCTCCTCTCCCGCTCAGCACAATCAGGTTTGGATTCATTATATGGATTAAAGTAGAAAGACCCTTTCCGATCAAAAATGCGGCATCAGATAAGACAGATACCGCTAAAGGATCTCCAGCTTTCGCAGCATCCAGAAAATGATCACCTCTCAACTTTGTTTCATCTGTGAATAACCGCTTTAAACTGGATTCCGCACCACCAGCCATTTCTGCTTCTGCGCGCTCTACTAATGCCCACAAGGAAGTATCTACTTCCAGGCATCCTCTTTTGCCGCAGGAACACAGTTTATTGCTCTGTGAAACGGGGATATGACTAAACTCGCCCGCATAACCACTATGACCTCTGAACTGAATACCGTTAATGATCATGCCGAGACCTATACCCCAGCCTATATTGACTACCATGACATCCTTATAGCCTTTAGCCATACCAAACTTTAATTCGGCCATGGCAATTAAACTGGAGTCGTTGTCTATATATACAGGTAAGCCTATGGCCGCAGTAAGGTGATCTCTCACATTTCCACCATCTGCATTTTTGAAGAAACTATGGTTAATCCCCTGTTCTGCATTCATGAAACCCGGCATTCCGATACCTATCCCCAAAAACTGACCTTCAGGAATTCCTGATAAGGCAATGTTTTCCTCTATAAATCGTATGAGTTTATGTAAAGCATCCTCATCATTGGCCAGATCGAGTGGCATCATTTTCACCAGATCCTGCTTGTCATTTAATAAATCATAGATCACAAATTTTGTCACCAGCTGATCCATCGCCACAGCAACGATATAGTTGGGCTTCTCCTTATTTAGTAAATACGTTAGTGCCCTGCGACCGCCCGTTGATGGAGCTAAACCATATTCCACAACATAACCATCAGTAATAAGATCATTTACGATAGTAGTCACCAGCGGAATACTCTTATGGCTCAATGCACTCAACTCGGTTATAGTCAACATTTCACTGTAGTAGAGCTGTCTGATAATCTCAGTCCTTATTTTACTATAATTCTTAATTGTGGTGTTCAGGGAGACGTGCTTCATTATTAATCAAACTTAAATTATAATTTTTACAAAAAAGCGAACTTTCTAAATTATTTTTTATGTTATGCCAATTATTATATTAAATTTGGTTAAGTATTGAAAAAAATAGCATTATTTTCTTTGAAGGCAAGGAAGATTGATTATTTTTATTAATACTAAAACGTTTTATTAACTAAAAGAGGCTAAACATCTATTATCTGACAGGAATTCCTGAGGCTCGTCGCCCTCCCACCCTAAAAACAATCACAAACCAAATTTAAAACTTATGAAAATGAAACATTTTGTCTCAGCTGGGCTTCCCATGCTCTTTTTATGGAGTATTCAGACCCATGCCACAGGAATGAATAATTTAATGATCAGCGAAACGTCGCCTGGCATCATTATTCAACAGCAACAACAATTAAGAATCACAGGTATAGTGGTCGACGAGAAATCACAGCCCATACCAGGTGCCGGAGTTAAATCCCTGAAAACCGGAAAATCAGCAGTGACCGACGCCAGTGGCCGATTTACAATCGAAGTTGACAATGCCACAGAACAACTCACCTTCACTTATATCGGTTACACTACCCTCACCCGCGCAGCGGGATCTGGTAACGCACCTTTAACAATCAGGTTAGCCCTGGCATCAGGTGTGGATCTGGAAGATGTAGTAGTAATCGGTTATGGTACCCGGAGAAAATCTGACCTGACGGGATCGGTTGGTTCAGTAAAACAGGAACAATTGCAGGAAAGGCCCGCAGCTTCATTAAACCAGGCACTCTCTGGCAGGATAGCTGGTGTGCAGGTAAATACCAATTCAGGGCGACCAGGGGGACAAACGAATATACGTATCCGTGGTTTCAGTTCCATCAACAGTTCGAACAATCCACTTTATGTAGTAGATGGAGTAATCCTCCCTGTAGGATCACAGGTGCAGAATAGCAATCCCATTGATTACCTTAACCCGGGAGATATTGCCTCTGTTGAAGTATTAAAAGACGCTTCTTCTATTGCTATTTACGGAGCCAGAGGTGCTAACGGCGTAATTCTGGTCACTACCAAAAAAGGAACATCACAAGGCGGCAGAATTACCTACGATGCAGATTTCAGCGTACCAACTATAGGCCCGAACAGGGTTAAAATGCTGAATGCCCAGGAATACATCAATACAGAAAACCTTGCTTATGCAAATGCACAGACTTATGATCCCGTAGGATGGGGCGAGGGAAAATACGTAGACCCAAGAATTAAAAGACTTACTTTACCCAACCTGTTTGACTCTAGTGGTAACCCGCTTTACGATACAGACTGGTTTAAAGAATCCACGCAGAACAAACTTTCTCAAAATCATCAACTCGGATTTACAGGTGGGAATTCCGAAAGCACCTATGGGATATTCCTGAACTACAGGGATGATAATGGTTTATTAAAGAATTCTTATTTGAAACGTTACTCCGGCAGATTTGTAATGGATAGCCAGATTAAAAAATGGATTAAAGTTGGAGGAAGTCTGAGTTATACCAATCAGGAGGAAAATCTGGTAGATATCGGTACCGGCGGATTAAATGCTGTCCGTATGATCACGGAAAGTTTTCCGTTCCTGCCTGTAAAATACGGTGACGGCACCTGGGCAGATAATCAAAACTATCCTGGCGCAGAAGGCGGATCAAATCCTGTTCATATTCTTACTGATCGTAAATATATCTTACAAACACAAAATGTATTAGGAAACGTATACTCAAATATAAAACTAGCACCGGGACTGGATATGCGCAGTGTATTGGGTGCAAACATCGTGACCCGTGGCCGTAATGAGTACAATGGTCGTAGCTTGTATGGAATTGCCTTTGACCAGAAAGGTACGGCAACTATAGATAACAATAGGGAGACCTACTGGCTGTTCGAGAACTACTTTACCTATGATAAAAAACTAGCTGAAGATCATACCATCAATGCTGTTTTAGGATTATCATGGCAAAAAACCAATATCTTTGGATTTACCGCTAGTGGAGAAAATTTCTCAACAGACTATTTCCAGAACAATAATTTGGGTGCGGCTGGCAAACCCAATCCGGGAACGTCGCGAGGATCTGATTATGCCCTGAATTCCTATTTTGGCCGTATAAATTATACTTTCAAAGAAAAATATCTATTTACTGCTACAGGTCGTGCGGACGGTTCATCGAAATTTGGTGACAACCATAAGTTCTCCTTCTTTCCTTCTGCAGCGCTGGCCTGGAAAGCTTCAGAAGAAGATTTCCTGAAAGAAAGTGAAACTATCTCTAATTTAAAAGTGCGTGCCAGTTATGGTGTTACAGGTAACTCAGAAATTGACCCTTATAAATCCTTGGGATTGATAGGCACATCATTTGGCACTACACCCTATAATGCGATTATTGGCGATACCAGGGTGATCGGTGTAGGAATAAATCGTTTGGCCAATCCAGATCTGAAATGGGAACGAACAGCACAATCTGATATCGGTATTGAACTGGGTTTATTTAAAAACAGAGTGAATATTGAAGCAGACCTGTATTATCGTAAAACTACAGACCTGTTGCTGGACTCTGCTGTACCGAGATCCAGCGGTTACGAATTCATTACCAAGAACATCGGTAGTTTGGAAAACAAGGGTCTGGAGTTTGCCATCACTACCAACAATTTCGCAGGTAAGGATTTCAGCTGGACTACCACTTTCAATATTTCCATGAACAAAAACAAAATTCTTTCCTTAAATGAAGGCGGAGCTGATATTTTTGGTGTGGGAAATCCTGGTTTCACAAATGAGACCGGTATCATCCGGGTAGGCGAACCGGTAGGGTCATTCTGGGGATTAACCAGATTAGGCACATGGAGTGAAAGCGAACGCGCGGAAGCGGCAAAATATACCTACCGTGGTGGCAAACCACTCCTGCCGGGTGATGTAAAGTATCTTGATATGAACGGTGATTATCAGATCAATGATACTGACCGCTCAATTATTGGTAACGGCAGTCCAAAAGGCTGGGGAGCATTTACAAATAACTTTAAATATAAAAACTTTGAGTTATTGCTGGAGCTACAGTATTCTTACGGAAATGATGTACTGGACATGAGTACACACTCTGGTGAAGACCGTCAGGGAATAGCCAATAGTTATGCTACAGTGCTGAACGCGTGGACACCACAAAATCAAAACACTGATATTGCGGCAATTCGTGATACAAGAGCGGGTTATGTAACGAATGTAGACACCAGGTGGATTCAGGATGGTTCATTTATCCGTGGTAAAAACTTATTACTGGGTTATACCTTCCCTACTGCCGTTGCAGAAAAAATGAAATTGAGCAGGCTTAGAATTTATACCAGCGTGCAAAATTTCTTTTTAGCGACCAAATACAGGGGAAATGATCCTGAAGTAAGCACCTATTCAAATGCATTTGCTCAGGGTCAGACATTTTTTGATTATCCCAAGCCAACAACTTATATGCTTGGCCTGAACATCAGTCTCTAATGTATAATTAATTTATAACATCATGAATCAATATATAAAACATAGTAGCTGGATCGTCTTTACAGCACTGATTATCCTGGCAGGAGGATGTAAAAAATTCCTGGACGAACAGGACCCTTCAAATTTAACTCCTGATACCTATTATACGCTACCTGAACACGCGGAAGCTGCTATTGCGGCAGCCTACAGCGATACTCGTTTTATTGGTGGTGGCGCAGGTATTTTCGCAATCAATTATTCCATGCTGGAGATGGTTACCGGCACTGCAAAAACCGAAACGGGTCAGAACTCGGATTTGAACAACCTGCTTGGATTGTCTTACAACGGGGATAATTTACTGGTCAGAAATTGGTGGAACGGTCTTTATAAAGAAATTGCCAACACTAACCTTGTCCTGGAAAAAGTACCGGGAATTAATCCCATGGATGAAACCAGAAAAAAACAGATTCTCGGCGAAGCAAAATTCCTGCGTGCCTGGGCTTATTTTTACCTGGTAAGATTGTTCGGAGATGTTCCGCTGATTACAAAACCGCAGAGTGCTACTTCGGAAGATTTCAGACCTAAAAGATCTTCTGCCGAAGAGGTCTATAATCTGATCGTCGCCGACCTGACTGCTGCCGAAGAAGCAGGATTACCCTGGAGTGATGCCAGCGGACGTGCGAGTAAAGGTGCGGCCAAAGCATTACTGGCAAAGGTATACCTGACCATGGCAGGACAGCCATTAAATAAAGGTGCTGCATATTATAAACTGGCGAGCGACAAAGCACTGGAAGTAATCAGGGATGGTGGTTTCACCTTATTCCAGACCTATGGAGAGCTGCATAGTCCGGGTACAGAAAACAAGGGTGAGCATATTTTTCAAATTCAATATTTAGCCACTATTGCCGGAAACCCGATGCAGCAGATTCTGTTACCTAACTTCAAAGATGTTTCTGCTTACAGTGACGAAATTGGAAGTACAGTACCAACAAACCAGTTTTATCAGTCTTACGAGCCTGGAGATTTAAGAGCGAAAGACAGGGAAGGATTTTTTTATACTTCCTATTATACTGGTGGCAATGGAGCCCTGAAACAATTAAATGCACCATATATCTTCAAATTTTTTGATGTTGCTGCCAACGGTACCCTTGGGGTGAAGGGCAATACGCAGCCGGACATCAACTATCCGCAGATACGTTATGCAGATGTTTTGCTGACTTACGCAGAAGCGCAGAATCGGGCAGATGGTGCGGCGAATACCCAGGCATATGACGCATTAAACGCAATCAGACGCCGTGCTCAAATCGCGCCACTATCCGGATTGAGTCAGACTGCCTTTGAAGAAGCAGTATGGAGAGAACGCTGGCATGAGCTATGTTATGAAGGAATCACCTGGTTCGACATGGTGCGCCTGAGAAAAGCATATAACGAAACTACCAACAGCTTTGAGAATTTCACAGGTCATAAATTTCCTGATAACCCTACTATCGTGTTAGCGGATAAAAACCTACTCTTTCCGTTGCCTACAGCAGAGATGAGGAATAATCCAAACCTCACACCACAAAATCCGGGCTACTAAACCGGTATATACGCATAAAGTCCTGCACCGTTAGAAAAACGGGCAGGACTTTTTTTTGATATTACTTATTTAATAATTGAGATTATACAAAGTTCAGCCATGAACTGTTTGCTGTATATTCTTCTATAGCTCTTACAGTGTTATCTGCATTGAAAGAAGCTAGCAGCGCAGCAACCTCTTGTTTAACAGTAACCACACAGTTTTCAGCTAAATCACTTCTGAATCCTTTATTTTGAAGATCAAGCACATAACCCACACAGGTAATTCTGCCGATAATCTTCCCAAGATCTATCATTTTACGCTGAGACAAAGAGCCGTTGATAGTGAAACTGAGTTCACTTTTGAAGAGTTCGCTCACCCCTGCTGTTAGCGGGAATTCCTTGAGGAAGGTAAACAGGTGCCCCTCCTTTTGCTTCTTCATCATTCTGGTAATGATATCAGCGATCTGTGCATACAACATCTCATTCGACCCTTCAAAAATCTGGAAAGGCCTGCTATCTACTATACCGCGACCACCAATATGGCTGATCCGGTATCCGTTAGCCCCGGATAACTGAACGAGTAACTGAGCAGATTCCTGCATTAAATCCGTCACCACTGCCTTGATCACATTCGCTTCAAGCCCCTCTACAGCAAGATTATGCTCAATACCACTTATCTTAGAACTTCTGGCACACATCGCGGAACAAATAGTGTAAGCAGATTGTATGCGTGAAATCTGGTACTGTACCTGATCAATCTCCAATAGATTTCCTGTACCTACTGTACGGTTTTTACAGTGAGTCAGCGCCTCATCAAGCATCCTTTTGATAAAGCCCATTCCCATTCCGGGAAACTGCATCCTGCTACGGTGCAAAATATCAAGCATCATTTTAATACCGGTAGTTTCCGGCTGAAGCTTATTTTCTGCAGGAACTATCAGATCAAGTTTATTCAAACCGTAAGGAATCATATATAATCCGAGGTTATCAAATAATTCTTCCACGATCACTTCCTGCTGGGGAATACTATTGTCGGCCACAAAGAAATCGATATCCCTGCCTAATTCGCCATTATCGTTTTCCTTCCTTGAAGCAATAATCCAATAATCGGCTAAACCCGTGAGTCCCTGCCAATGCTTGGTACCTTTTAGCTGATAATCATTTTCCAGCGCTTTATTGATGGTGCGCATATTCAACGCATCACTTCCATAATCCGGTTCGGTGATCATCAGTCCGCCCATATTCTGATGTTCCAGAAAGCGGTCAAAAATTCCCTTTTTTATTGAATTATCTGCATATTTCGCGATTGGTTCAAGAAAAAGGGCGATGTTAATTCCGAAGGTTAATGAAAGCGAAAGCGATTCGTAAGATGCTGCAGCAAGTATAGCCATGCATTCTTTTACTATACTTCCTCTTCCTCCATATTCTTCCGGAATGGCGACGGATAAAGGTTTTTTCGATAAAATTTCTTTCATCATTGCAGGCGGCAATCCCCGTTCTAAACTCAGTTGATCAATGTCTGCCGTTTCGTGGAATAGTTGTTTTAAAGTTTTCTCAAAGTCCTTAATAAACTCTGAAAAACATATACTAGTTGCTGTCATATTAATAGTTTGGCGAATATTCTTCGAAATTCCGATTGTAATTTGCGAAATCAAATGATACAAATCATATTTTTAAAACATATTAAATGTTAAATAGTTTATGAACGTCCATTTAATTAGCAAAAATCGTATTTTACCTGATATAAGCGCAAACAAATTTATGCTATAAAATCTGCTTATTTATAATAATTATAAACTAAATTATATAAAAATCGTGTTATCCTGAAATATCTCCGCCTGAACTCCTCTCACAGGAATTGAATTTAAATCGCAAAATCAGTTAATTCAGCACGAATTTCAAAGATAAAAAGGTTTCAGCGTATGACTAACCTCTTGGCATGCAAATACATCATATAATTGTGATAGTTAATACATTTTAATTCACTAATCACCATGCCATTGAGAATAAATGTATCCATAGCAAGAGGATGGAGCTGACCACATAAAGCCAGATTATTTGATAAATATTTTTTTATTGCCGGTTTCATAGAACGTATTAATGATGAACAATCAGCCATTTTTTTTTATAAATATCAATTTATATTTTGTGGAAGACAACATTCATTTCATTCAATAATATGACCAGTCAGGCGATTTAGAAGTATGGCAAAATAAATTAAATAAAGCTTTTTTTAACGGTGAATATCTTGTTAATTTTAACTTATGCAGAAGATCGTAATATTAACAGGCGCAGGCATTAGTGCAGAAAGCGGATTAAAGACATTCAGGGATGAAGATGGCTTATGGGAAAATTACAGTATCGAGGATGTAGCCACGATTGATGGCTGGATCAAAAATCCTGATTTAGTTCAGACATTTTATAATGAACGCAGGAAATCAGTTATTGCTGCCGAGCCCAACGCTGCACATTATGCGCTGGCACAGCTGCAGGAAAAATATGATGTGCAAATCATCACTCAGAATATAGATGACCTCCATGAAAGAGCTGGCAGCAAGTCTGTCATGCATTTACATGGCATAATCACCCGTTCCCAATCCAGTTTAGACGCAACCCTAACCTACCCTATTAATGGCTGGGAAATAAAAATGGACGAAGTTTGTGCATATGGCAGTCCTTTGAGACCACATGTGGTCTGGTTTGGAGAACCTGTACCTATGCTGGAAGCTGCTGCAGCACGCTGCGCAGAAGCAGATATATTTGCGGTTATTGGCACTAAACTGGTGGTTTATCCAGCGGCGGGTTTAACCGATTTTGTTCCTGAAAATGTGACGAGGTATATTATCGATCTGGATATACCTTATATAAGAGGTGGAAATAACGTCATTAAAATCCAGGAGCCGGCAACTACCGGAGTACTAAAAATGGTGGAGCAACTGATGCAGTTGTAGTCAATTAATCCCCGGCAGATCAGAGCCGTGTTTAGTTCTACCGGGGATTTGTTATCTATAATTTCAACTGCTGATTAGTTATAGCTGTACGTAAAAACCGCATGATTAGGCGAACCTGCAGTAGGAAAACTATATTTCTTCTTGCCATCAGTGCCAAATACATGTGCCTGACCATTAGAAGGATTGCTGTAATCTGCATCGGTAATCAACACAGTGCCGTCGTAATGATTAACATTCACTCCATACATTGCATTGAAAGGAGTATTATCAGTGATGAAATTATTACTTAAAGCCGCTGTAACCATATCAAATGTTTTTAGCGTAGCATTCCAGTCGAGAACCAGGTATGCTTTATTGTTCACAATAGCTAAGGGACCAGCATTGTAAGGATATGTACCATTTACGGCATCTGTATTGCTATTGATTCTGGTCAGCTGCGGATCGATATCGTCATAATTTCCCCAGGAAACCACCAGCAAATCACCATTTTCTGCCGCGGCAACCTTAACTGGGTTAAACCCGACAGCAATATCCGTTTTCTTAGTGAAAGTTTCCAGGTCAATCACCGTTACTTTATCCTTTAATCCATCCGGATAGAAGGAGTGGTTGGAATTGGTTACATAAAGTTTTCCATTCGCAACGGCCAGACCTTCCAGTCCACCAGCCTTTTTTGTTCCATTCATTAATTGCAGTTCCTTATCCACACTTAAACTTGCGGTATCAATACGGCTGATGACACCGTCATATCTGGAAACGTAAGCCTTGTTTTTATAAAAGGTAATATATCTTGGGATATAACCATCATTGGCAGTATTGAAGGGGATAGATTTTAAAGACTTTCCAGTGGCAAGATCCATTACAATCACATATGACTGCGCCTTATTTTGTGTGCCGGAAACAACACAGTACATTTTACTGCCATAAACTTGCAGATCATTGGCGGTTTCACCAAGAGGCCTACCGTTAACCTGCTGAAAGTAATCTTTGATAGTTGTATTTGAAGCTACATCATGATAAGTGATTGCACTATTATTGCCGCCCCAGCTGCCCTCACAAAGCACGTAAATACCTTTTGTTCCGGTAATCTCAGTTGAACCCCTAAAGGAATTGTCTTTTTTACAGGAAGCCAGTAGTAAAGACAGACCTGTAAAAGTCACTACCAGCGATTTACTACATTTTAAGTAGATTTTTCTCATCTTTTTATTATTTTTTAGAATGTGATTAAAAAACCACAGCCCACAGATAAGGACAGGAAATGAAAATACAGCGCGCAAGAAAGTACCTCACTCCTAGCTTCAGTCCGCGAAAGCTATGAAATAATGCCAAGGGCAGGTCTTCTGACTTACTCCCGGTTTTCCGGCCTTCCCATACTGATTAAACAGTACAGTGGCAAATGAATAAAAAACCGTTATGGAGCTTACAGCTGCGGGACAGTTACAGATTTACACTGTATTCCCTTTTAATTCCGGATGTAAAACCGGAAACCAAAAGCTTGGCAAAGGTAAAAAAATAAAGAAATTAATAGCTTATAATTTAATAGCTCTATATTGAATTGATTAAAGCACGAAACATGATTAAACTTGTATTGATACGCCACGGACAAAGTATATGGAACCAGGAAGATCGTTTCACAGGATGGACGGATGTAGATCTTTCTGAAACAGGACACTTACAAGCAAAACAAGCCGGCAAAATTTTAAAGAAAAATGGATACAATTTTGATATCGCATTTACGTCAGTATTACAAAGGGCTATCAAAACGTTACATATTGTATTAGAAGAACTGGATCATCTATGGATTCCTGAATATAAATCCTGGCATCTGAATGAGCGCTTCTACGGTGCGCTTCAGGGGCTAAAGAAAAGTGAAACTACTGCCAAATTTGGTGCAGAGCAGGTGCATAAATGGAGGAGAAATCCGGATGAACATCCGCCAGCGATCACTATAGCAGATGAAAGATACCCGGGACACGACCCAAGGTATAAGGATCTTACACAGACGGAATTACCTTTAACCGAAAACTTGTCGGAAACCATATTGAGAGTACTGCCTTACTGGAATAAAGCTATTGTTCCGGCTTTACTGGCCAATCAAAAGGTAATCATTGCTGCGCATGGAAACAGTTTGAGGGCATTGATAAAATATCTTGATCAGCTGTCAGATGAAGAAGTGACCGACCTTGAGTTACCGACAGGCATCCCAATTATATATGAGCTGGATGACCAGTTAAACAAGATCAGGCATTATTATCTTCATTAGATCAGGAAATATCGAGCATCCTGCGCTGTTCAATTACACCAATGATCAGTTCAAGCAGGTATTGATCAACCTCCTCGTCTGACACCCATCCTTTTTCACTGTTCTGCTTATCTTTGTATAATCGCCCGTATCTATGATCTCCGGAGAATAATACATAACTGCCGTCTTCCATGGGAGTGATTGTAAACTCCTTATTCCTTATTGTAACGTTAAATGGTGTCATAAATTAAAATATATAAATCAATGTATTAACATATTTTAAAGGCCAATGTTTTTTGAGACAAACAACTATTTAACAATCCAGCTACTGCTGGCACCGAAAATCAGCGCCCGATCGCCCATAGAAGAAACATGAATAGGGATATCGATACCTTCCAGCTGAAGGTTTTTCTTTAAATCGGGTAAGAATTTTGACGATGCTATGGTGATATCACCACCCAGAATAATTAATTCGGGCTGCTCCATCTCTACAAACTGCCTGATGAGTATTCCAAGGTTAGTCGTAAAATCTTTAAAAATTAATTTCACTGTGGCTGACTGTGAATACAGGTTATTTAAGGCTTTGATGTTGACGACGTTCATACCGGTGGACTCAAAATAGCGCCCCATAAACCATTTTGTAGAAATGTAATTTTCCGCTTTACTGTCCAGAAAGGGTGAATCCCAAAGTTCTGCGTCTCTTACCGTTCCACCACTGTAAACTGCCGAACCAAGACCAGTACCCAGCGTTAATGCAATAGCCTTAACAGCGTTTTTTACAACACCTGCGCGTAGTTCCCCTTGTAAAAAAGCAGCGGCATCATTTAACATACGAATACGATCCGGAGAAGTTTTTAATTCCTGAGCCAGCAGCTCTTTGATATTGATACCATATAGTGCGTCATATTTTTTATTCCCACGGATATAACATACCCCGTTCTCATAATCAAACTGTCCGGGCATAGCGATACCAATATTGATCTTACCCAGATCCGCAGCTCCGGCTGTTTTTTTTATGGCATCACACCAGGAAGTAATGATATGATCACGACTCCCCCAGGAATTAATCTTGGTACGGTAATAAGTCTTGTCTAAGATCTCATTGCTGACTGTATCAACCAAAGCAGATGTAATATGCGAACCGCTTATATATATTCCTAAAACTATATCTCGTTGTAAATCCATTTATTTATCCGGTTCGTCATTTCCGCGTTTATCTGCCAGAGACGTTAAATATTTTAAGCAGCTAATGAGCAAATTTACTAATTTTTGATATGTACACGGTTTTATTGATAAAAATCTGGTATAAATAAATAACCAGCAACATATATGCCGCCCTAACAGATACGTAGACGATAGGGGTTTAAGGCAAAAAACGCACAAATATGGAACAAATTAAAAACAATATATCTCGAGGTTCGCTTAGGGTTTGCCTGAAGGTTGATAGAGGATTGTAGAGGTTAAAGGTTTACCAAGCCATAAATAACAACTACACATATAAGTGAAAAATTTGTTTTTATTTTGTTCAATATATTGCTTAAGTATTTGTTTGTTAGTATCTTGGTATGGAACAAACCGGGCAAGTCCCTCATACAGATCATTTAATCAATATAACAATGGCAAAAGTTCCATACGGCATCACGGGACCTTTCATAGGAAGGGTGGGAAATACGATAGGTTATATGTTGAACGGCGTCAACGTCATACGCTCTATTGGAGATGTGCGTGGAGAAAAAACGCCCCTGCAGTTGGCCAATCACCAACGGATGAGCCTTATTTCCAGTCTATCAACGGCAATACAGGAGTTTCTAAAGTTTGGTTTCCAATCAGTCGCAGCCCCGGGTAAACAGGGACCAACCAACCATTCTATATCTATTAATAAAGAAGTGGCTGTAAAAGGTGTCTATCCGAATCAGGAAACAGATTTCACCAAACTGATTGTAGCCCAGGGACCAATTCCTGGTCCTAAAGACCCAGTGGTAAAGGTAGTAGAGAACCAGTTGGAATTCCAATGGAAAGCTGATCTGAAGGCGGAAGGTGCAGATAAATCTGATCAGGTGATGCTTCTGGCCTACTTCCCGCAAAGTAAAAAATCAATTATCCTTCCAAGTGGCGCACGCAGGACTGCAGAAAAGGAGACCCTGGAAATACCAGCATTTGATCAGGATACAGTGATAGAAACTTATATAGCCTTTGTTGCTGATGACCGTATGAATGCGTCAAACAGCGTTTATTTGGGACAGGTGATCATCAAGTCTGCCACAGACATAAAAGAAATGAAGCTTAATGCACATTTGAAGGCTATAGAAAATCAACCTACTCGTTTGGAAGTATTGGAGGAAGGAGAAATTCCATTACCAAAACCTGAGAAATTTGATCAGGGATACAGTGACCTGTTTCATTTTGCTAGCGGTTATCAGCCGCAGACTGAAAGAATGAGGATCCTGTCTCCTCTCCTAAAGCAATTTAAAGACATAATAGAGGTCGGATTTGCAGGCGGGGATAAACGTACCACAGCCCGAAATAAGGCTGTAAGTCGTAATATTAATACAGCGATCGGTGGTGATGGCATCTATAATCTCTATTATCCGGCACTGATATTCAGTGCAGGGAAAAGGGAATCAGCATGGGCAACAAAACTGACCCTCTCTCCTGAAAGAGCGCTGAATGTAAAATGGGACGTGCCTAAAACAACAAAAATGACAGTTATTGGTCATGATGAAGTTCATTTTGTGATTTACAACAGTACACAAAATTTGCGCACCGGAAATTATGGTGATGTAAGAAGGGAAGACTTATCAGCTCAGATATCAGTAAGTGCCGATCCAGGCGATATACTCTATTGCTGGATGTTCTTTCTGTCTCCTGACAGAAAAAGTGCATCGAATTCAGATTATTTAGGATGTATAGAGATGTTGTAGGCAGAAGGGCCAGTCTATTTGCGATAAACAAGATAATGTCATATTTCCTGACTTTGATCTGACTTTCTTGGATTAGAAAAAATTAACTGTACATTCGTGCTTTATTAAAATATAATATAATGCAACAAGGAACAGTAAAATTTTTCAATGAGACAAAAGGTTTTGGATTTATCGTACCAGCTAATGGTGACGCCGAAATTTTTGTTCATTCTTCAGGTTTATTAGATAACATTCGTGAGAATGATTCAGTAAGCTACGACGTCGAGCAAGGTAAAAAAGGCTTGAACGCAATCAATGTTAAGATAAGCTAATTAACTCATTTTATAATTGCAAGAACTCCTGCCTCATCCGGCAGGAGTTTTTTTATGTCCGTTTTTTCCTGACGCAACCAAATTTAAGGACAAAAAAAATGCACCCGTATGGATGCATCTTTTGAATAAAAGGTTTAAAATGATTAGCTCATTTTTAATTTTTTCTGGATATCAGTCACGTAAGTTTTGAACTTTTTATCGGTATCAATCAGATCTTCTACAGTCTGGCAAGCATAGATTACTGTAGAATGGTCACGACCTCCGTAAAAAGCACCGATACTTTTTAAAGATGACTTTGTAAGACTTTTTGAAAGGTACATGCAAATTTGTCTGGCCTGTACTACTTCACGTTTACGTGTGGGCGACTTAACCAGGTCAACTGCAACATCAAAATACTCACAAACCAGCTTCTGAATATATTCCATAGAGATTTCTTTAGTGGTGTTTTTGATAAAATTCTTAAGCATTGATTTCGCCAGAGCGAGATCGATATCTTTTTTATTCAATGTAGATTGTGCCAGTAAGGAAACCATTGCGCCTTCAAGCTCACGGATATTATTATCAATATTATGCGCAACGTATTCAACCACTTCTGCAGGTAATTCAATACCGTCAGCATACATTTTCTTTTTCAGGATCGCAATTCTCGTTTCTAATTCAGGAATCTGAAGATCTGCTGATAATCCCCATTTAAAACGACTCAACAGACGTTCTTCCAAACCAGAAAGGTCTTTAGGTGCTTTATCTGAAGTGATGATAATCTGTTTGCCCGACTGGTGCAGATGATTGAAAATATGGAAGAAAATATCTTGTGTTTTTTCTTTACCTGCAAAATTGTGCACATCATCCATAATGATAACATCCATTGCCTGGTAGAAGTTTACAAAGTCATTGATAGTATTGTTTTTCAGTGATTCAACAAACTGCTGACAGAATTTTTCGCAGGAAACAAAGATCACTAATTTATCAGGATGTGTACGTTTGATCTCATTACCGATCGCCTGTGCCAAATGCGTTTTACCCAATCCTACCGCACCATAAATCATTAATGGATTAAATGATGTTGCTCCTGGTTTAGCCGCAACAGCAAAGCCCGCAGAGCGCGCCAGACGGTTACAGTCGCCCTCCACGTAATTCTCTAAAGTATAATTAGAGTTTAATTGCGGATCGACATTTAATTTCTTTAATCCCGGAATTACGAAAGGATTTCTAAGGTCTTTACTGATCGCTGCCGGCGTAGGCATTGACTGTGTTTTAGCAGCCGCAACATTTCCGTTTGAAGGCATGCTGGTTGTATAAGGCGAACCGCTGTTTGAAGATTTATCCACAACTATGTTGTATTCTAAACGGCCTTCATCTCCTAATTCCTGCTTAACAGTTTTACGTAAAAGTCCAACATAATGTTCTTCTAACCATTCGTAAAAAAATAGACTGGGCACCTGTACTGTTAAAACATTTCCTTCCAGTTTTAATGCTGAGATCGGTTCAAACCAAGTCTTGTAACTTTGATTCGGGATGTTAGCTTTAATCGTTTGAAGTGAGTTATTCCACACTGTAGTACAAGTATTCTGCATATATATTTTAATGTTATTCGTGTTAAAAAAAACGCTCTGCCTTTTTGGGATTGCGAAGATCAAGAAAATTACCAACAATAAAATATAAACTTATACCCATCCATAAACGTAATGAAATACAACAACTTAACTCAATATTTTAGTTTTCAATGTGGATAAATGCGGGTTATTAACAGGTGTTGTTAACTAAATCGGTACAACGCTCAAAGTTAGTTACTTGGTGATTTTAACGAATGTGGCAAACGGTATTTGTGCCCTGATCTAGATTATTCCCGCAGCTGCGGCCTTACTAACAATCTCCACAAAAACACCGGCAACTTCTGCAGCCCTGGCGATTTTCCCGGAGATGGATTTTAGCTTTGCGTAGGTCTTTAATAAACGTTCATTTAAAGCGATTAAATCCGGTAGTGTAGATTGTATATTTTCTGCAACGCGCTTAATATCATCTTTCAGTAATTCGGAAGACAAAACTTCGAGCCGGATAGCGATCAGGTCAAGTTCTTCCCGTTCGGGATGGTTAACGGTCTGAAAAGTTCTCAACTGATTGACCGAATCCAGTGCATCCAATACATAAGCTCTGGTATTTTTTCCTAGATTTTCCATAATTATCCGAGCAGGTCTACTATTTTTTTATTTGACGATATGCCTGATTTAAATTCCTGACTGATATAAATAAAGCCTGCGTATCAGAAAGGACATTCATTAATTTCTTTTTTTCAGTCAGGTTATCCGTCAATTGCTGATGTGCTTTTTTTATGTTGTTAACAGCATCGATTACCTCTCCCGTCAGTACCTCCAGTTTATCAGTCCTTACAATTAACGCAGCTACACCCCTATTGTACTCGTTTGCATAATAAGCTTTATAAGCTTCAGCAGGTATGTTTTGCAATAAATTGGTTTGATTGATCCTGATCTTTTCTTTCAGGTTGGTTATCCCGTTACCCATAATAAGTTCTTTCATACCAAGTGCAATGGCATCGGTTACTATGGGAATAAGAACATTTCCTTCTTTAACATATTGTTTTAACTTCCGGGCCTGTTCATTTCTGGTATAATGTGTACCTAAAAAAGTAATTCCTTCTCCAACTAATGAACCTATGCCTATTGGTATCTTTTTGACCGTTTTCGGACTGGAATTGTACTGTGCGATAGATGAATCAATGTTTGTACCCAGTCGAAGTGACGACGTTCCGATGCTGTCCCTTAAATCTTTCGACGATAGCTTAACCAATGCATCGGCATAATCCCCTAATATTTGTATGGATAAGTCGACATCTGCAGCAGCTGCGAGCTGGCTTTTTTTGGAATCATAGGCCGACCATAATTGCTGATTCGCCAATCGATCGGCAAAAGTTCCGCTATTTAATAATGTTGCTTCATATTCCAGATCCACCAGCTCCGTTATTGCCGTACCGGGATATGCGGTATATTCTTTAAGAAGTTGTGAATAAACATTTACACTCTTTACCTGATCTCTGCTGAGGCTGGCACAGCCGGAAATCACAAAGAGGAATGCAATAGCACTGACAGATCTGTATTTCATTGGAAAGCCTTTTTATTTCACAATGAATTTAATGATTTTTCTTTGCAATATAAACATATATTGCAGCAGCATTTTAGCATTCGATGAGCAGTACATAGCCAAAATCAGCATATGAACAAGAATATTGACCGGGACCACCAGACGACAAACAAGATTTTCGATAACAGGAGTTTAGCAACAGATTATCCTACGGTGATCCCACTGCTGAAGAAGGGTTTACACGTGCTCGATGCAGGCTGTGGAACAGGCGCAATTTCCAGGGATATTGCACATTTAGTTGGTCCCGATGGTAGTGTGACCGGCATCGATAATACTGAAAAGTTTATTGTCAGCGGCAGGGAAAGTTATGGTGAGACAGCCAATCTTGAACTCATTTTTTCGGACCTGTTTAGCTATCAGCCTGCTCAAAAGTTTGATTTGATTGTCTCAGCACGCACGCTGCAATGGCTCAGTAATCCGAAAGAAGCATTAATCAAACTGAAGTCGTTCTTAAAACCAGGGGGACAACTGTCCATACTTGATTATAATCACGAAGAGCTGGAATGGATTCCCGAGCCCCCAAAAAGCATGCAGTTATTTTATCAGACTTTTCTTAAATGGAGAGCGGATGCAGGAATGAATAATCGTATTGCAGATGATCTGGAAGAGTATTTTGCCGAAACCGGTTTTCAATCTATCGAAGTGTATGAGTCAAACGAGAGGTATACCAGGGACAATGCTAATTTCCTGCAGCGGATAGGGATATGGTCGAAGGTTGCAGCCTCAAAACAGATGGTGGAGGAAGGATACATTAACGACGATTTAAGACTGTCTGCTATTGAAGATTATGACAAATGGATTGAAAAGGAAGCTAAGCAGATGACCATGAAACTGAAAGAAGTTCGGGGCAGGGTTTAGCGTTTGACGGGCAAGGTATTGGTGAAGGAGATAAGCAGGTTAATTCTGCGTATAGTTTACTACCTTTTTAATGAGTGTATCCAATTCTTCGGAAGACTGAAGCAGTAACTTCAATAAAACAGGATTTTCTTCGGGCGTAGGATTATCATTCAGTAACTCAATCAAACCTAATATGTTTGCAAGGGGCTTTCTGATCATGTGCGACTGATCCATGGCAATGTTTAAAAACATTTTTTTGTTCTGATCCAGGGTCTGTTGCGCATGTGTAAGACTCTCTGCAAGTGAAGAATAATTTGCCAGCTGGAGCATTTTCTTCTTATGGATACTGATAGCGGAACCTATCCATAGTTTAATCTGCTCGTTTTCATTGTAATAAGGTTCGGCACGCAGCAGGAACCATTCCGGATCTTTTCCCTCCGTCTGGAGCCTGACTTCTTTATCGAAGTTTCTACCCGTTTCCATTGATCTGGCCCAGGCCCGCAATGCAGTTTCTCTATCTTCTTCTGCTACGCCGGAAAAAATGGAATAGCTTGATGCGTCACCTATATTAAAATATCTTCTTATTCTTTTATTAATGAAGTTGATCTGTCCATCGGGTAAGGCCGTCCACACAAATCCGGGAATAGCGTCAGACAAAAACTCGAACTTGTATTTTTCTTCATCGGCTTTTTGTTTTGAAGATAATAACGCCGTCTGATGTTTTTGCCCTTCCCTGTTATTTAGAACTACAGCATTAACGGCGACCACCTTACCTTCCTTATTCTTATAGGCGATGGCATTAAATAAGGCCTCAAAATTACCATAACCGGCATTAAAACCTATTTTAACATCGTTCACAGCATCCTGATAATTTAATAGCGGATAAATAACCATCTGGAAATACAAGGTAGCAGATCTGCTTAACAGGGATTCAAATTTCAATCCATAAATCTCATCAGCAGATTTACCGATCCAGTTGCTTAGTGTTTTATTTAACTTAAGGATGGTTCCATCAGGATGAAAGGTAATGAACCCACAAGACGCTTCTTCATAGAGAAAATCAGTATTTGTAACTTTTTTAATAAGTTTATCATCTCTGCGTTTCGACGACATTCAATTCTAATTAATTTAATAGTTCTCGGCATTGTTCAGCCTCGTGTCAATTCTACTATTGTTTGGAAAGTTAAGGAATCATCCTGACATTGTAGAAATAAAGATGTAATTGATACTCAATTTATCGTTTTCCGTGCATGGGAAGATGTTTACATTAAGCTATTCCTACGGTAAACGATAAAGTTATTCTTATATTGAGTTAAACCTAAAAAAATCACTATGGACCAGAAGATTATTAATTTATACGACGAGTATACCCACAGTCAGATCAGCAGAAAAGACTTCATGAAAAAGCTGGCTATCATTACCGGCAGCAGTGCTTTGGCAATGACAGTTTTGCCACTGCTCGAGAATAATTATGTCTCGGCGGCGGCGACTAATGAAGATCAGCTGATCATTGAAAATGTGACCTACCCAGGGGCAGGGATTGAGATGAAGGCCATTTTGGCAAGACCAAAAAATAAAAAAATTCTAGGCACTGTTTTGGTCATCCATGAAAACAGAGGTTTAAACCAGCATATCATTGAGGTAACAAAAAGAGTTGCTGCTGAAGGTTTTATCGCACTGGGTGTAGATGCCCTTTCTCCTTTTGGTGGAACACCTGCTGATGAGGATAAAGGCAGGGAGCTGATCGGAAAACTGGATCCTGCCAACAATCTGCAGAATTATATCCTTAGTCTGAATTATCTAAAGAATCGCAAGGATGGAAATAGTAAAACAGGCTGTATTGGTTTTTGCTGGGGCGGCGCAATGGCTAATAAGCTTGCTGTAAATTATCCGGATTTAGGTGCCGCTGTGGCCTATTATGGGTCACAACCTGCCGCAGAAGATGTACCTAAAATAAAAGCCAGCGTAATGCTTCATTATGGAGGACTGGATGAGCGGATCAATGCAGGTATACCTGCCTATGAAGAAGCCCTGAAAAGCAATCATATTGATTACAAAATCTTTATCTATGAAGGCGTGAATCACGCTTTCAACAATGATACCTCAGCTACCAGATATAATGCAACTGCTGCTCAACTGTCATGGAAAAGAACAATTGATCTGTTCCATAGCAAACTGGACTAATCAGGTAATATGTCTGTGTAAATTTGGACATACCATAAAAATATTGCTAGATTAGTGCTACAACAGTAAGCTAAAACCATTTAATAGTATGAACGAATTTCAAATCAAAACTTCGGATATTGAATATGACGCCATTATTGTAGGCTCTGGAGCCGGTGGCGGAATGGCCGGATATGTATTGGCTAATGCAGGACAAAAAGTTCTCATGCTGGAAGCCGGTGCATATTTTGATCCGCGGTTAGACGCCCAGCAATTGAAATGGCCATGGGAATCACCACGACGTGGAGCAAGCACGGTTCGTCCCTTTGGTGATTTTGATGCCTCATATGGGGGCTGGGAACTTGACGGCGAACCTTATACACAAAAAAATGATTCTGAATTTGCCTGGTTTCGTTCCAGAATGCTTGGCGGCAGAACTAATCACTGGGGCAGGATTTCTTTAAGAATGGGTCCGGACGACTTTAAACCGAAAGATGGTTTGACGGATGACTGGCCAATTACTTATGACGATTTAAAGCCATTCTATGATAAAATAGACCGAATGATTGGTATTTATGGCACAGTTGAAGGCATTGAAAGCGAGCCGGATGGAATATTTATGGCACCACCAAAGCCCAGGCTAAATGAGCTTTTTATTAAAAAGGCGGCTAAAGAAATTGGTGTTAAAGTTATTCCTGGCAGAGGCTCTGTGCTGACAGAAGCTTTACCAGATAATAAAGACCGTGCACCTTGTTTTTTCTGCGGTCAATGCGGTAGAAGTTGTAAGGTTTATGGTGATTTTTCTTCTTCTTCCTGCCTGGTAATCCCGGCGGTAAAAACCGGGAATCTGACTGTAGTGACCAATGCAATGGTGCGTGAAGTACTCACCAATAAAAGCGGACTTGCCACAGGAGTTTCCTATGTAGATAAAAAGGATATGCAGGAATATCAGGTTCGCGGGAAAGTAATTATCCTGGGCGCAAGTGCATGTGAATCGGCCAGACTACTCTTAAATTCCAAATCCTCTGCACATCCTAACGGGTTGGCAAATAGTAGTAATATAGTGGGTAAATACCTGCATGATTCAACCGGTGCCAGTCTGAGTGGATTTCTGCCGCAATTGATGGATCGCAAACGTTACAATGAAGACGGTGTGGGCAGTGTGCACATTTATTCGCCCTGGTGGCTGGACAATAAAAATTTAGATTTTCCCCGTGGTTATCACATTGAATACGGCGGTGGAATGGGCATGCCAGGCTATGGATTTGGCGGCGGTATACAGAACCTGAATGGTAAGGTGCCGGGCAAAGATGGTAAGATGAAAGAAGCGGGAGGTTATGGTATTTCCCTGAAAGATGATTACAGACGTTTTTATGGAGCGAGTGTTGGTATGGCTGGTCGCGGTACTGCTATTGCAAGAGCGTCTAATTATTGTGAGATAGATCCGGATGTGGTAGATAAATTCGGCATTCCTGTGCTTCGTTTTAATTATAAATGGGCACCTGAAGAAGTAAAACAGGCTAAACATATGCAGGATACTTTTCAGGAAATGTTCCATGCGATGGGTGGAATAGTGACCTCGAAAATTCACGGTCCCGATGATGATTATGGTCTGGAAGTTCCGGGAAAAATAATTCATGAGGTGGGTACAGTAAGAATGGGCGATGATCCGAAGACATCAGCCTTAAATAAATACTGCCAGGCACATGATTGCCCGAACTTATTCGTAGTAGATGCCGCGCCTTTTGTACAACAGGGCGATAAAAATGCGACCTGGACCATTCTGGCCATGTCTATGCGAACTGCAGAATATATTTTAGCACAGAAGAAAAAATTAAATATCAGCTAATCAAAAATTGATATGAACAGAAGAGATTCATTAAAGGCCATTGGCCTTACCGCTATCAGTTCCGCGTTACTGCTGGAAGCATGTAAACCAGGCAAACCTGAAGATGCTGTTGTAGCTGCCAAAGATGAAATACAGCCCGGCAGGGAAGCTTTTGAAATTCAGCGAGACAAAGACCTGAATTCATTCAAATTCTTTGATGCACATGAAATGGCTACGATTACGCTGCTTGCGGATATCATCATTCCAAAAGATGGAAAATCGGGCAGCGCGTCTGAAGCAAAAGTTCCCGAATTTATTGAGTTTATCGTGAAGGATATCCCTAAACATAAAATACCTATGCGAGGGGGACTCAAATGGCTGGATATACAATGCACCAACAGGTTTCAGAAAAGTTTTATCGACGCTTCGGATAGCCAGCGGATTGAAATGGTGGAAGACATCGCCTACCCGAATAAGGTTAAGCCAGGTATGCAACAAGGTGTATCCTTCTTCAACTTAATGAGGGATTTAACCGCCTCTGGATTTTTTACGACTGAAATGGGTGTGAAAGATCTGGGATATGTGGGAAACACACCAAATAAATGGACAGGTGTACCGGATGATGTATTAAAACAATACGGATTTGACAAAGCTTAGTTAGGTGCTGTCAAGTTCTGCAATCAGCCCTGTCCTTTGCGAAACAATGGACGGGGCTTTTTTTTTATTTGCCTGAATAAATATCTCTGCTATGGGCAAACCTTAAGTACTGTTAATTGTTTATTCTTTATGTTAAAAACGCTCCGAACTGTTCTCCCCTTTTGTCTGCTTTTTTTAGGCGCCTGTCATACATCAAACACAAAAAAAGATGTTCTGCAATCTATTCCTGATCCAAAAACGCTGAATGAAAGTTATGTCAGCAATCCCGACAAATTGCTTTCTGAAGGAACCGTTGCTGCATTGAACAGTAAACTCAGTAGTCTGGATCAATCCGGTACAGCGCATATAGATGTTGTGTTTGTGAATAGCATCGGTGAAAATGTGCCCAAGGAGATTGCACACGAATTGTTCAATTTATGGAAGATAGGCAGCAAGGAATCGAACAATGGACTACTGATCCTGATGGTGAAAGATCAGAAAAGGATAGAATTTGAAACTGGCTATGGTCTGGAAGGGGTATTGCCTGATTTGCTTTGTTATAAAATACAGCAAAATAAGATGATTCCTTATGCCAGAGAGAACGACTATGACGGCGCCATTATCAACGGTGTTGATGCGGTGATTGAGCAATTGAATAATGAAAGCAGTAGTGCTTATACCAGTAAAGATACTGTTGAAAGCAATGTTGGAACTGGCATAAAAGCGGTTGATGACACAGTCATGCCACAGCGGACAGAAAATGATGCTTCCGAGGCGATGGATATTGTCTCTGCTCCACCTGCCCCGGAAATAACTTCAGTCCCTCAAACGCAAAGCAATGTTGGCAGGTCGCCTGAAATTTTCGGTCTGTTCACGCTGGTATTGCTATTTCTTTATGCGTTAGGAGCTATACTAATTTCCAGAGGTGTTACAGGAAAGTCTGGCCGCGGGATATATAAACATCCGGTATTTTACGTGAT
The DNA here is from genome assembly GCF_026239655.1 of Pedobacter sp. MR2016-24. GTDB lineage: Bacteria > Bacteroidota > Bacteroidia > Sphingobacteriales > Sphingobacteriaceae > Pedobacter. The sequence goes on from NZ_JAPIVO010000005.1 coordinate 208,251, forward strand.
ATTCATTGTTCCTGTTGCAATAAGTTTACTCCTTAATTATTTCCTTCCTTTTTCGTATTATAATATCAGGATGATCCTGGTGATATATATCTTTTTATATGTTTATCTGATTATCCACTTCAAGCGCTTGGGTAAACGTTTAATTCATCAAACAACAGATTTATCTGCAGCAGACAGGCATGAGCAGTTCATGTCTTTGCAGGCCAGATTTTCGCCATTGGTATGGATCATGAAAACTTTTCCATCGCCACAACTCAAATCTGTCTGGCAAACTTATACAGAACGTAACGAGTGGCTCAGATCTGCTCCAATTACATGTGCCAGATGCGGGAACAAGATGATCAGGTTAGCGGAAAACCGCGAAGATCAATACCTTAGCAAAGGACAGATTGTTGAAGAAAAAGTGAAGTCCGTGGATTATGACGTCTGGGTATGCAGATCCTGCAATGATCAGCTTACACTCAATTACAAAAATAATTCCTCTATCTATCGGGAATGTCCGGAATGCCATTTTTTAACTTATGGCGTCCTGAAGACTGTGATCATTAAGAATGCAACCCGAAGTGCTGAAGGTGCCGGGATTGACACTACTTCCTGTAAAAACTGCAATTATGAACAGAAGCGGAGTTTTGTGATCCCAAAAATAGCCAGAAGTTCCGGTGGGTCAGGTTCTTCTTCTGGCAGTAGTTCATCCTCATCTTCAAGCAGTAGTTCATCTTCTTCCTCCAGCAGCAGCGGTGGAAGTTCTGGTGGTGGTGGTTCAGGCAGCAGCTGGTAAATTGAGCTTATTGCGGAAGAACGGGTGATCTGTCTTTCCAGGGCAATGTACTGATTGATTCCATAAAGGCAATGACCGCAGCTTTCTCAGCGGGTGTGAGTTGAAGTCCCTTCAGTAGTTTATCCTTAACAGGAAACTTAGGGTCGTCCATCTGCTCAGGTCTGCGTTTAGGTGTGGGCATGCCTGCATTGTACATATTCATAACCCCTTCTATGCTACCGAACAGGCCATTATGAAACCATGGTGCCGTACGCATTACGTCCCTCAAACCCGGAGTTTTAAATTTACCTATATCTTCTATCTGATGCGTTACGTTGTACCTGCCTAAATCTTCATATTTCCTGCCATAATAAGTGAGGCCCAGATTATGGAATTCATTATCGGTTAGTAACGGACCATTGTGACAGTTCATACATCTTGCCTTTGTGCGAAACAAATGTAATCCCAGAACCTGCAGATCTGATAATGCATTTTTATTACCTTCCAGGAAACGGTCGAATGCCGCTTTTCTGCTCACTAATGTACGCTGAAAAATAGCAAGGCTCTCGAAGATACGTTGATTGGTTACTTTCTCATCACCAAAAGCTGCAGCAAATAGCGGATGATATCCTTTCACTATTTGTAGTTTTTCCGGTAATACTTTTATATCCTGATGCATTTCTATTTTTGAACTCATTGGTCCACCAGCCTGTTCTTCTAAACTTGCCGCGCGACCGTCCCAGAATAATTTCTTCAGGAACCAGACATTTTGTAAGGTTGGTGCATTCCTTGAATTTGCTGCGTGGTCATGACCGATAGAGACTTCTCTCCCATCTGTATAGTTCAAATCTGGTGCATGGCAGCTGGAACAGCTGATCTGATTAGACGCCGATAACCTCGGATCGAAGAAAAGGAATCTTCCAAGAATGGCTTTACTCCGTTGTACCGAATCTTTCAGGTTTACCGGTGATTCCGGTAATACACCCAACTCTGTATATACTACTCCAGAATCTATTGTTGCTTTAGGCCATAAGGCGGGTGCTTGAGCATATAGCTTCCGCAAAGAATCTACAGGAATATCATCTCCATTTTTAAATTCATAGGAACGGAAGGATACAAAAAGCAAAAATGCAAGTACAGAGAATAAAGCAGGGATAACGTATTTCATGATGTATTAAAAATATAAATTTATACCCATACTCAAGGTAAAATAACCTTTTTCAGGATAAAAACCGGTAGCGAGCCGATCATTATTATTGCTGAGTTTGTTTTGATAACTGGTATTAAAATTGACTCCCGTCCGAAAATCTTTGAAGATGGATGAAGTAACATAATTGAAATGGAAGGCAGCCCGGCCAGAAGTAGAAGACCAGTATTGCTCATTTGGGTAGATCACTCCTGTCGTAAATAAATCCGTCTGAATTCCTCTGATGTTCAATGCAGTATTTAAGGGAAATTGTCCGGATAGTGAAAGGCCAGCAGTAATCAGGTCTTTATTGGTGCTATGCCAGTATTGGTTTAATCCCAGCTGAGGAGAGATATATTTGTAACTAAAGTCTACATCGTCTGATGCATCACGTTTGTATACATGCTGCTCAAACAGTTCTGCAATCCATTCCGTTTGAGCACGACGGCTACTTTTATGTAAATAACTGTAAGTCATTTGGGCATCCTGACGCCTGAAGGTCCAGTTCCTGCTATTGGATTCAATAATTCTGTCATCTCCATTATCCTTTGAGAAAGACAAAGTCAATTGCTGATCGTGTCTAGCTGTGGATTGTGCAGCTAAAAAGTGGAGCTTTTTTGTTACAATTTGAACCTCTTGTAGCATACCTGCACCAATACTTGTTTCATAGTCATTCCGTAACTTATCATTTGCTAACTGATAACTGAATTTTGCTGAAAAATTCCAGTCAGCAAACCTACCGGCATAGTTCATATTCAAGCCGCTGAAACGACTGTTGAGGAAAATCGCTTTATCGATCCGAATAGGACTGTAACCGTAACCGAAATTCAGATAGGCTATTCTGTCAGGATATAAAGTTGAACCGACATAATTATCATTTTTAAAAGAAACCGTGTTTTTTTCCTCACTATAACCTGCTGTAATTCCCAGACCAAAATAATGCTGGTGGAGTTTATAAGTGATTTCAGGATTAAAAATGATTTTATGTGTCTGGCTGGATAGCCGGGGATCCACCGTTCCAGCTGAAGAATTGTAGAAATAGTCCATACCAGACGATAAATAAAACTTGTCTTTGAGCAGTTCATAAGAGATGATACCACCTCCGGTATAGATTTGCCTGCCATAGTTTCCAGCTTTAGATGCAAAAATATAACTCGGCTGATCGGAATTCTGAATACCTCTGAGGTTATAAGTTAAGCTATCGTCCTGGGCACGCTCAAACGAAAAATAACCCAACAATTTGAAACGGCCAAGTGCAACTATTCCTTCTGAATTAAATGTCACTGCAGTACTGGTTTGTGCCACTTGAGGCAGTCTGAAGCTTCCTGTTCCATATCGATAAGTAAGACCAGCATAACCATAGGTATCGATGTGACTGGCTCTCAGCTGTGTGGCATCTTTCCGCAGCATCGTAATTGAAGCGGCAGACTGACGGTATACAACCAAACTATCTGCAGCATCCCCTTTTTGTGCGAGGGATGCTACAGGTAATATAAAGCAGTAAAATAGTGTAGTGAGATACTTCATCTTTTATTTAAAGGCTGATTTTGTTGCATCTGCCATAGTGAGGTAATCAAAATCCTGTGAAGAATTATTGGTGTCTTTCAATATCCTTCTTGTTCCGGCAGTTTTGCTGGTTTTACGGATAACAGATTGCGATGAGTATGATCCACCAGCGGTAAAAGTAAAGCCGGCATCAATGGCGTCAGGCAGGCGTTTTGCAGCTCTGCTGGTCACTACTGAATGTGTGATATCAACCCCATCAATCAGTACAGCTACCGGAATTTGTGTGAACAGGTCCGTAGTATTGGTGAGTACAGTTTTTTCCGGATCAGGATAGCTTTTCCATTGACTGATGTTAGCTGATGTTTTAAAAATTACAATTGCTTCATAACCGTTACTGTTTAAAATCATATCGCGACCATCAGAACGTAAAACCTGCAAATTCGGTACATTAGGATTGTCCGCATCAGAAGGAAGCGGATTAACACCAGGAAGATCACCATAATAAGCTTCAAAGTCTGCCTTACTCAAATCTACTGTCAGACTTGGATCTTTAACAGAAACACCTACACCATCGGCACCAATATATGGTGTTTTGTGATTCTGTGCAGTTTGCGCAATAATTATACTTGCACCGGGTTGAACCGGATATTGCTTACCTGTTCCTTTTATCATATACATGGTTTTAGCATATACATAATTAGTATTTGGACTACTCTCTGCCATTCCAATAGCATTGGCCCAGTTAAACTGGCCATTCGGTAAAAATGCAGGCTTGCTGATATCTATGCTAGATACCCTGGTATTTTTTCCATGCACCTGTGCAAGATAAAGGCTATCTGCATACAACACCGTATTTGAATTATTATACAACTCAATGAACTGGTCACGGAAAATAGCTCCTGTACTCACATTCGATCCACCATAGTAGATTTGTTTGATCACCCAATCGCCCAGCCTTCCAGCAGTCAGCGTTATAGCTAAAGATCCCGTAGCACTATTGATATTAGTTTCAATACTTCCATTGAATGACACATCAGTAGCTGAATAGGCTCCTGTAGCAGTTGAGTAATCTGCAGCACTGACAAGCAAGCTGGCCACTACTGCATAATTACCTGGTAGTATGCTGGAAAAATTAACCATCCCATTGGCGTCGGCCTTTGCTTTGATGATGTTTCCAGTAGTTTTATTAGTTAGCGTAACTTCTGTATTGGTCAATGCAAGGCCAAGTCCCGAATTTTCATTAGCAAAACTTAACTGAAATGATTGGGCAATAGGTTGCGCTTCTTCGACTGCCTCTTTTTTGCAGGAAGAAAAACATAACATCAGCATTGCGCTGAATAAGAGTAAGGATTTGTTCATTGTATTTAAAATTTAATTGATAGTTCTGCGCCTACACTTGTAGGTACAGAAAGAGTTTGAACGGATTGGGTTGCAGTGTTGTAATACCTTGTTTTTACATTCAGAAAATTATTGGCATTGATGGAAAGCCGGATCTTTTTCCTGATCTCTTTGGCTATCCTTATAGAAAGATTGGCTACAGGAAATGGGATTGATACCTCACTATCTGAATTACTTTTATCTTCCAGATGGCCATAATCTTCATTCTGCGGATCGAATACGGGAATTTCATAGCGATTCAAATCTTTGTCCATCCAGGCAATGGGCCTGTTAGTAGCCTGATTTGTTTTCTGCCTGGTCATCCAGCTGATATCTGCCAATAGATTAATCACAAAACCTAATTGAGGAATATGTGTGGCTGTACTGACTTTAGACATCAGGTTCCAATTGACCAACTCCGTTGGTGCATAAATGGCAATCCAGGCTTTTTTTCCTGCATCGATCATCGCTTGATTAGTCTGACGCATAGATTCCTCACTCAATTTGAAATAGCTATAATTGATGGAGTTGTTCAGCGTGATGCTGGTTTCAATCGCTTTGATTTTTTTAGAAGAAATTGACCATTCCAGTCCGTAATTATCAGAATTGGTACTATTTCCCACTGTGTTTACTGTGGCTATGCGGGTAAAATAGTTGCCATTCGGTGTGGCAATTGGTTTACCACCTGTCAAGGTAGTAATAGTATATTCAGGTAAAGTGTAAACCTTAAAATTTTCTTTAGTGCTAAAACCATCTTTGTCCTTTTTATAATAACCGAAGAATGAGGTGCTAAAGTATTTCTCTGAGATACGAATTCCCAGCTCCAATTGATTGGACTGACTGGATTTGAGATAGCCATTGTCTGGCAAAATTCTGTCTGTATAGAAAAGAGCAAGACTTTCATTCACGCTGCCATTGCTAACACTTTTGATTGGAATATCTACATAGACAGGAGAGGGATAACGGTGAGCAAGTGATGGCCCTTTAGTGGATATACCATAAGCTGCATTCAGTTCTATTTTATTATTGACCGTGTAAGACATATTCAAGCGGGGCTGTAAATTCGCCTGTCCGTTTTGAACGTCATAACGCAACCCTGGATTGAAGGTTAAGTCTTTATGCAAGATTTTGAGCTTGAAATTATCCTGCAGATAGAGACCATAATTGAAGATGTCGGGCAGACTTTCATAAGAGTAAGGTCGCTCGTTTTGGTAGTTACGATTTGCCCATCGGGGTACCGTAGGGTCGACAATGATACCCTGACCATGATTCCGAGCATAATATATGTTTGCGCCTATGCTCAGTTGATGCAATACTTTTCCTGTATATACTTCATTGGCTAAACTTATATTTCCATTGATATTGACAGGATTGCCTTTAATGTGCTCAACTGAAGTGTACTGACCGGGTATCAAATAACCTTCATAAATAGCATTAGTGGTATCTTTATCTGCGATAGCGAGAGGTGAACTATTGAATCGTCGCTGAGAATAGGTTTCACTGTAGGCATTGCTGTAACCTACGCTCATGTCCAGTCTTTTGGCGATATTTCCTTTCAGATTTAACGAACTCCGGTTGCTAATACTGTAGCTCCTCGATTTAGCAAATGATTTGAGTAGCAGATCATCATCCGGATCAAGCCGCACGTCATCAAACCTGGATGAATAGTCTACAGATAGCGTGTTTTTAAAATTTTTGAATAAATAGCTTGTCCACATCGCATTACTGTTTACTCTGGTATATTTCTTAGTCAGGTCGCTCGGATCATCAAGACTACTCAGGTAATTTACACTCATGTTCAATGCTCCCCATTTTTTGCCCAGGATATAACCTTTGGATAAAGAAAGATTGGTAGATGCACCATTGATCCTGGTTGAAAACTGATAAGGAGATTTTCCGGCCTGGCGATTAATGATTACCGCACCTGAAGTAAGATCACCATATTTAGCACTGGCCACACCGGTAATAACTTCTATACTCTCAATATTATCTACTGGAATATCCCTGATATCCAGACCGGAAAATGGAGTATCAAAAGTGCCGTATTTCTGGCTACCTATTTCTGATCCTGAAACACCAAACTTACCCACACTCCTGTTCTGCATATTTGCATTGTTCGACAGCTGGATATCATCTACAATAATTGCTGTACCAAAGGAGTTATTCATTGCCTGTAAACCTGTGGCCTCAGTTCTTAATGTAATGGTTTGTGGAGATTGCAGGTTGGGTGCCAGCGTCTTTTTTCCCGGCAGGTTATTCAGTACATCCGCCAGACTGAATGCCTGAATCTGATCCAGCGCGGGTCTGTCAAAAACGATAGATGAGTTTGATTGCTGCTTTTTCCTGACCTGATTAATCTCTACCTCAGCGAGTGTGAGACTTTCATCTTCTAAAATAAATACTGACACAGCGTCTGATACCTGAACGGTTTTTTCGATAGTTTTCTTTCCAATAACCGCGATCTTCAGATTAATTTCAGGTGAAGCATATTGACGGGCTAAGCGAAAGAAAAAATACCCGGCGCTATCTGTAAATGTAGAGCGGTTTAGATTTTGTAGTAATACTGTGGCAAATTCCACAGGTTTAAGATTTGCATCTACTACCCTTCCTCTAACTTCAGAAGTTTGAGCGAAAGAGGATAGACACACAGGTAGTAACAATACAAATAGTAATGGTAATCTCAATTTAGAACGATTCTTGTTAAAACGCAAAGATGTATATTATACACTAAGTATCCAAACTATTTAGACTAAATCCATTTAATGAATTTTTTCCCACTTATTTCATGTTTTATCAATACTCAATACGCTGACCCCATTTATTTATCAAAAAATTAACAATGAACTAAAGTTTCAAAACATTTTCAATGCTAAATCGTTATTATGTAATATATTTGATAAAAGAATTCCGCCTTTCGAGAATGTAACATTTCCGTTGGCATAGGAATTCAACTAAACAACAGACAGTTCACGCTTTTACTAATGGATCTAAATCAGGATGTTACCGATCGCCAGCAGGAAATCAGGTTTTTTAAGTTAACGCTTTCACAAAGTTTGTTAACGGGCATTCTGATTACAATAATTGTGGTGCTAACTCTTCTATTATCGCTGATGGCGAAGGACAAAAACTTCATTATTGCTTACCTTGTGTATTTTTGTCCCGTAATTACATTATTTATTGGTGGATATGCATTTACTTATAAAGGGAAAGAATACCGGTCATCTCGCTTTTTATTCTACGTACTGTTTAGCTTAAGTGTTGTCATTTTAGCTGGTTTAGAACTATTGTCGGGTATGGGACAAGCGTACTCACATTAATCATCTGTATGAATTTTAAATCATTAAACCCGTTAAATAAACTGTACCTGACAATCGTTATCGGTCTCACTGTTACTGTTTTGTTAAGGCTCTGCAATTTGATCTGACCATGGTAAATAATCTTTAATCTTATATACTACATGCACTATAAAAAGTTCCTCTTTATTCTGATGCCCGCCATTTTATGCTGTTTCTCTTCATGTTTCCAGGTCATAGAGGAGATTAATGTAACCAGTAATGGTTCAGGAACAGTGACGCTTACAGTCAACCTCAGTTCCAGCAAAGCGAAAGTTGCTTCTATTATGTTACTGGATAGTATTAATGGTTATAAGGTTCCTACAAAGCAAAAAATCCAGCAGGAAATGGATGAAGTTGTAGTCTATCTGAAGAATTCACCAGGCATTGGTAACGTCACAAAGAGGGTCGATTTTGTTAACTACATTGCAACGGTCAGTTTTTCCTTCCAGAATATCTCCAATATCAACAATATCAACCAACGCGTTTTAAAAAAGCTCAAGGTGAATGCAGTGAGCAACTCCTCCTATACCTATAACACGACAAGCAATATATTTCAACGTAATTATGCACATACTACACAGGCTGTATTACAATATAACAAGTTAAAGCCGGAGGTTAAAAACGTCTTTAAAGAGGCTACGTATACTAGTATTTACCGGTTTGACCGCCCTGTGGTCAGCATGAGCAATCCGCTGGCTAAAACCTCGAAGACAAAACGTGCAGTAATGCTCAATACAGGTATTTTAGGGCTGATCAATGGTAAAACCAATATTTCAAATAAAATAATACTTTCAAAATAAGACTATATCAATCATAAATAAAAAGCTAATCTACTTAACAATCTTATCTGATATCTAATGAACTATACTATTAAGTGTGCCGCAGCATCTATTTTATTGTCAGTTGCAACGATCCAAACAGAAGCGCAGGACCTGGCGCGCAGAATTCCATCCAATGCACTTGCCGTCGTAACTGTAAAAGGCGAGCAGCTTACACAGCTCATGTCTGTTGAAGAGTTCAACAGGACTTTTATGGGTGTAGCGCTAATTGATAAACTTTCTAATAAAAATAAGGGAGGAATGAACTCATTGGATCAATTTGGCCTGGATCCGAATGCTACCTATTATTACTATAATCAAAGCAATGACAGTGTTACCTATAACTGCCTTTTGGCACCTGTGAAAAGTGCTGCACAAATTGATGAAGTGTATAAGCTGCATGGTAAAAAATTTGAACAGAATGGTGAACTGCGCTCACATTACAGCAAGGATAGCACGGGCATTACCTTATGGAATGAGAAAATGGTGCTGTTTGTACTGGCAACTGGGAATAGCAAATATTTCTCCCGTCCTGAGGTAAGGGAACGTCTGGGACTACTCGCACCTGATTTTTCGGCTCCAAGTTATGCTGATGCCGTTGCAGATAGTAGTGTTGTGGTTACTGATGTTGATACCGTTGCTTATGGAGCACCAGCTGATGCAGCAGATATTGTGGTTGTCGAGGCAGATTCTGCTCCACAGATTGTCATAGACCAGCCAAAACCAAAAAAAAGTGCCGTAAAATCCAAGACTAAATACAAAAAGAAGAAATCCATAAAAAAACGCAGTGGAAAAAAGCCTAAAAAAAAGGCCGTAGTTGTGGTTCCTGAAGAGGATTACGCAGTAGACAGTACGATGGTTGCTACGGATAGTGGGTATGATAACTATACTCCCGATTCAAGTTTATATAAACATGATGACAAAATCAAAAATGCTTTAGCCGGAAAATGGGCTTATGCCATGGCAACTGCTTCTTTCAGCAAACAGCCTGACAGTTCGATTCTCGACAACAAAGATTTTGTGAAAAGTGTAGATAACAAAGCTGAAATGACCGTATGGATTTCCGGTGCAGAAGATTTAATGAATACTTATGTGCCTCAAAGCATTTTCAAAGGAGTCAATTTTCTGAAAGGTTATGGTAGCGCCAATGCAAAGTTATATCTGGAGGATAAATCTATCCGTTTAAGCACAGCATTAACGGTTAGTAATGAAATGGCGACCGTGTTTAATAAACTGAATAAAAGAAAGTTAAACAAGAAGTTTTTAAATTATATCAATGAGGATAAAATGATAGGATACATGGCTTATGCGATGGATAGCAAGGCTTACCTGGAGGAATATCCTAAGCTGGTTTCGAAAATGTATGGTATCGTATTAAATGATGAAATCAACATGGCGACTGACCTCTTTTCATTGTTACTTGATGAAGAAGCGGTTAGTAAGGTACTGAAAGGTGATGCAATCTTTGTATTCAATGGTTTATCGCAAAAAGAAGTTACTTATACCGCTAATGAGTATGATGAAGATAATTTTGAAACAAAGGAAGTAACTAAGACCAAACAGGAAACTTTACCTGACTTCCTGTTCATGACCTCTAGCGAAGATACGCGGTTATTTGATAAACTGATTACTTATGGAATTAAGAAAAATGTAGTCATCGGTCATGAAAAATATTTTGAGCTGAAAATGCCTAAAAGTCCGATGACAGTGTTTTTTGCGATTAAAGATGGGATCATATTTTTTGGTTCGGATGCAGCAGAAATGGAGCAGATCGTCAACAATCGTTATACTGCGAAAATTTCTTCCATACATAAAAAGATCATTGGCGGAAACAATTATGCAAGTTATTTCAGCGCGAAAAAGCTGGCTGGAAAAATCCCCGTTGATGCGCTGGCAAGTAAGGAAAAGATGGATAAAACCAATAAAACTTTAAGTGAATTGGGAGACATATATCTAAAATCCTTACCAGCGAAAGGGAATACTTTTGCCGGAGAAGTAAGCATGGAAATTCCTGCAAATCAGAAAAATGCCTTAAAATACATTATGTCATTGCTGGAAAATTTAGATACAAAAAAAGCTGACCAACAATAAACAAGATGACCCGCACGAAAAAAACTCTTTTTATATCAGCAGCAATAATCGTATTGCTGCTGATAGCGGGTTACGTTTACCTGCAATTCAGAAAACATGATTCCTTTAAAGTCCATATTCATAAAGAAGCCTCACTCCTGCTGAAAGTTAATGTAGATGGTTTACTTTTCGAAATGGGTTATAGCAATAAGCAGGACAAAAGTAATGCTCCCCGCGGACTGGCTGTTCCTGCCAATGTGTTTGTCTACAATTTGCGCACAAAGTCACCACTCACTTTTTTCTGCTCCCTCCCGGTAAAAGATACCACTGAACTGAGAAACTACCTCAGTAAAGTAATGGACGTATCATTTACAGGCCGGAACCCTGAGGGAGAGCTATCGGGGCGAAGCAAAGATGGCAGATTGACGGTACTGTATAATGCAAAAAATATTGCTTTCTCTTATAGCGTGCTGAAGGAGAATGTGACGGTCATCTTAAATGATATCCTGGAAGGTAGAAATACGCTAAAAAATTCAGATCCAAAGATTCAGCAACTAAAAAACACCACAGCACACTTCTCTTATAGTTATGAAAAGTACAACGGTGCAGGTAGTATTAAGGATAATCTTCTGGTGATGACAGGATTCTTTCCTATTGCCGGTCTGGGTGTACCTGATCAATCTTTGGAAAATAGGAACCTGATCAGCAAACCTGCTCTAAAGATCTGGTTGAATGCTGATCTGAAACAGTTTTTTCACCAGAAAAACTTAGCGCTAAATACCTTTACATTACCTCTTGATTCGATAGCAAAGAATTATGGCGGCTACGCAGCACTGGAAGTAGGAAATTATACAACTCAGGAAAATCAGGAAGTTACTTATGAGTTTAATGAAGACTTTGAGAAGGTTCAAGTGCTCAAAACCAAAAAGGTAAACGTGCCGGACGTTAGCGTTCTTTTTAAAGGAAAAGCGACTCCCATGGTTCACTATCTGCATAAAAATGATATCCTGCAGCATAACGTACTCAACAAAGAGTTATTCCCGCTATATAATGTATATACTGGAAATGACGAATCGACATTACTGTTTAGCACCGCAAAAACAGCAAGAAAATCCCCGTCAATCCTTAACACACCATATTTTTTCTCCGCAAATATAGCATTCAATCAGATCAGGAAAATCAATCAATTTCCTATAATGAATAGCTATATCAATCCATTTCAATACCTGAAAGCCAGGGCAAAAAAACAGGACGCTTCAACGGGGCAGTTTGACCTGGAACTCAAATTAAACTAATCAGCTAAGCGCTATAACCAGTTCATCAATTCCATTACACGGTTAAATTCATCATTCAATGATGCTTTCAAATGAATGGGTTCATTCGTTACCGGGTGAGTAAATTCCAGTTCCGAAGCATGTAATAACATTGTGGTCATCTCCCACTGTTCTTTAAAAAAACGGTTCTGTTTATTGCAGCCATGTTTACGATCGCCTATAATTGGATAAAATATATGTGCGAAATGCCGCCGTAGCTGATGCATCCTGCCTGTTGTAGGTGTAGCTTCAACTAATGAATATCTTGATGTTGGATGTTGTCCCAGCGGGATATTTAGCTCTGCTCTTTTGAGCGTAACAAATGCGGTAAAGGCTTCCTGCATATTTCCATTTTCCTTTGCCAGCGGATAATCTATTTCCTGGCTATCAGGAGCATGACCTCTTAGGATGGCAAGGTATTTCTTTTTGACTTCTGCATTTTGAAATTGCTGATGCATGGCTATTTCCGCGTCTTTATTGAATGCAAAAAGAAGCAGACCGCCCGTTTTACGATCCAGCCTGTGCACCGGACTCACATATTTGCCAATCTGATCTCTTAAGAGCTGCAGTGCAAATTCTTTCGCATCGGTGGCAATGGAAGAACGGTGCACTAATAAACCATGTGGTTTATTGATCGCTATTAGATGATCATCCTGGTATACAATTTCAAGCATTATCTTTTTTCCGCGAAGATAGCTTAATTCTATTATTTAACAGTAGTCATTCATGAAATCACCCTTAGCCCAGTTGCAGAGTACGTAGGTAAAAAAGGGAGGCAATTGGTAACCAGATAGCAGAACAGTATTGTAAACATTTTTCCTCAACATCGTATGGGGGTATGAGTGGGCATCTTTCTGATGTGGAACAGTAGCCATTTTTTTCAATATGTTATGGTTTAAATACCTTTCATCGATGCATTCCATTTCACAAAGTCTTTCCAGGATAGGTTGCACGTGCTGTTTAAAGGATATTCTCTCGGGTATACTAAAGAATTCTGTACGCTGATTAATGGGTAAGGAAGCGTTATCCTGTTGCGGATAATGGCTTTCTTCACACCCTGTTCCGGTCAGCGGATGCATGCGTAAACGCATGAGTTCTATGATCTCCTCTTCTGAAAAGGTTTTTGGCTGATTTGAAGTGTGCATCATTATTTTATTTATCTGAATCTTTGAAAAAAGGATTGATAACTCAAAGAAACAAGATAAGGGTGAGGAATGACAGAGGGTTTAAACCTAATGTAAAAAGCAGGTGTTTTTACCTGTATGGTGATATAGTTCTTTTGTTTATTCTATCTTTACAAAAAACAAAACACAAATAAATGGAACTGTCAGTACATGATAACAAAACTTTTGAAAAGGTAGTTTATGCAGAAAAAACAATCAAAGGCAGAGAGTTTCATGGCTGTACATTTATCAAGTGTGACTTTTCCAACAGCGATTTTTCTTATAATAAATTTGTGGACTGCATTTTTGAAGACTGTAATTTATCAATGATGAAATTCAACGGTACTACCTTAAGTAATGCGGAATTCAAAAGTTGCAAAATACTGGGGGTGAATTTTAGCGAGTGCCATGACTTTCTGTTTACGGTCCATTTCGATTCCTGCATTTTAGATTACGCTTCTTTTATGGGCAAAAAGATGCTGAAAACTAAGTTTGCCAAAACCTCACTTAAAGATGTAAGCTTTACCCAGGCCAATTTAGCAGGCTCGGTATTTGATCAGACGGATCTGTTGGGTGCCGTATTCAGTCAGACAGACCTCAGCTCAGCCAACCTGATCAATGCTTATAATTATTCCATTGATCCGGAGTTGAACATCATCAAAAAAGCGAGCTTCTCAGCACTGGGTATAGCTGGTTTATTGACAAAGTATCAGATTAAAATTGTTAGCTAACTTTGGTTCTGTATTGCCTGTAGACAAAATAACCTGCAGCAATCAGTAATAACAGCATCCATAAATTGGTCAGAATCAATATAAATTCTTTGAATATATCCCACCCGTTTTGAAAGCCGAGACCGAAGCGCTTAAAAAAATCAGGTCTGAAATCAGATAAGTTATCGTTTGATACCAGCATTTTAGTCACCGTATTTCCCTGGTAAAAATTAAGTGTGATCGTACTGTATTTTACCCTTCCCATGATATTCAGGTTTTCAATTTTACTGTCTACATACTGATTTTTCAAATCTAGCTTTGCCTGTACAGTACTGCTCTTTTTAGCAGGAAGGTCACCCAGCTGCTCCACTGCCTCAGCTTTATTGTTGTTCTTTAGCTGATTAGACAGGTAGGTACTACCCACATCATCCATTTTTAAAGATTGTGTATCAATGAATACGGCCATCTTTGCTACCTTGTTGGTAAACTCATCCAGTTTTTCTGAAGGAACTTTAGCGATCATAAAACCACCGGTACGGTAAGAGGTCAATTCCAGCAGGGAATCCGCTGAATATTTCACCTTCTCATTATTCTGGACTTCACTTTCTATGGAGAATTCGGCTACAAAACCACCCGTTGCAGTGACTACCTGACTTAACTGTTCTTTGGTTGACTGCACATTTTTTACCCTGAAGCGCATGTCTGCCGTCTTAATGATTTTTTCTGTCAGCGTCGTATCTGCTGTTTTGAGTGTCTCCATTTCATCCATGGACTCATGTGATCTTTTTTCATTACTGCAGCCCAAAGCCACTACTGCGATTACGCAGTAAATTAAATACTTTTTCATAAGGTTATATTTGAGTCGTAAAGGTTCAGAAGCCAAAAAAGGACTTCCTGGTTAAATTTTTAATTTTCCAGCTGATCATCATTTCATCAGGATAAATATTAACGCTTTTAACCTTAATACCATTTTGGTACTTTGGTAACCCTTCAACTTTCAATTAACAGAAATATTACAAAAAAAAAGCCCTGTAACCCTCTTGAATAGGGTTACAGGGCATATAAATTTAGCTGACTAACGTCTCTTACTTACATAAGTACTGAAATATCCGCATTCATTTAAAACTTCCCTGTAGTAATTCGTCTGACTGTACTGGCTCATCAGTTCGGCAAAGTATTTCCCTGTAGGAATCTTATCCAGTTGAAAGTACCAGGAGTTTCTGTTCTCTTCCGATTCCATCATCCTGTTGTACTCATTGTTATGGTCGCACTTACTGGCCATAAAGGTAAATTTGGCTTTCAGCTCTTTGGTTTTAGCATTCGTGCGGGCCAGCAGATAATATTTCTCAGCGATATGGTTATCTGTGTAAACATGCCTGAACGGCTCATCTATTCCCTGGACCATATCAGTAATACTACCAGTAATATCTGATTGGTAAAAGTAACGCGCATTTCCATAATGGGTAATATTATAATAGGCATTTGCCAGCAGCGCCGCATTTCTGGATACATCTTTCCCTGCAGTGAGCTGTGCTTTGATATTAATCATGGTCTCCAGAAAACTTTGAGCGGTATAGCGTGTTTTACCCGGAGCAGCATGATCACAGTCGTGACAGTCATTAATGCGGATATTGAAGGGGTTACCTAATAATAGCGTTGCATTGATACCTTCTGCTTTTTTCATCATGACTAGTGCCTGATCAAGTTTCTCCTGGTAGACCAGTTGTGTAGCTTGCAAATAATAAAGGTTTTCGATCTTCACATTACAGTAATTCAGCATGGCTATCTCAAAAGGCGACTTCTTAGGTTTCGCCAACAGGGTTTTCATGGCTTCAATTCTGGTATTGCTAAGATAAAATGCAGGATGCTGCTCAAAACAGTTGGATTTTACCAGATCACCCTGTTTTTTGTACAGCGCAGCAATCAGTTGCAGACTCTGATCTAATGCACGATGAAAACGAAGATCGGGTATAGCGTCTTTACCCTGACTTAATCGGTATAGCCAGGTCAAGGGCTCAGCCATTTTTGCCTCGGCTGCGGCGTCAATCTTCTTCAAATACTGCAAATACAATGTCCAGTCCAGAATTTTGTACTGCGCCAAAATGAGCTTATTGTCTTTCGGCAGTTGCTTTCTGGCCACGTTGTAAAATGTTTTTGCAGTAACATATTGGTGCGACAAAGCATTTAGATAACCGGCAGCTAAATTCCAGTAAAAAGGCTGGCGGGTTTTATTTTCTTTAGCAATATTCGCCACCAGCGAAATTTCTGTTTTCAGATCTATTGTTTTGTTTTTACTTTCTTCGTTTGAGTAAACGGGAGAAATACTTTGCTCTTTACTGTTAATGAGCCTGCTTAACAAAAGATCAAGCTTATCAGATTTAGGATTGATTGCGTAAATTTCTCTGATCGCCCTGACAGGATCCTGACTGATCCCCAGCAAATGCCATAGGGTGATTTTCTCCTCGCCATTTTGTGCCAGTTTCAATGTACCAGTCCAGTCCGACTCATTCTGCGGTCTAAAGCTCCATTTACTCGGAATCTTCATCTCAAAAGAATAGTTATAACACAGGCTATATAAATAGTTTGCCCTGGCAAATTCGCCGTGCTGGTAATAATATCCTGCAAGATAACCCATCGTACGGTAGTACATGATGTTTTTCGGAAACTGCGCTTCTTCCTGCGCAAAAAAGTCAGGTAGAGTTAGTTTGGGAGCAGTGTAGGCTGAGGATTCCTGTTTCTGCTGATAGTAATAATAACGCACCAGCTGGAACCATAAACGCTGCTTTACGAATACGTCTTTGGTTTGTGCATAAGCTGTAGTCAGCATATTTCCCAATTCAGCAGCAACAGCTTTTGGTTTTGGCTTTTCATCCCAATAGTTGTATTCCTGATTTACTGCATAACTTTCACAGGCTTTCGCCAAAGTTAAATAGGACAAAAATAAGTCTAACTGCTTCTCATCTGCATTGCTTTTGCTCAGGTCAGGCATGCCCGCAGGCAGGTCTTTTAATTTTCCTTTAAAATTACGGTATACTGAATCTGTAAAACCCTGACTGGATTTAATCAGTAAAGTATCCAATATCTGTCTGCCTACTTTTTTATCGAGATAGGCATACCAGTCATCCACAACTTGTTTATTAAACCTGGTATTGCCATTATCATTAAACTCACTCCCATAATAAGTGGTAGAACTCTCATAAAAAAAGGGAGAATACTGCGGGTCGACAAATGCCTCGGGTGTGAAACTGGAATTTTCATCATCATAATAGTCGCCCCCGCCACATGCCCATACGATGCCGGCTACGGTGATGGTTAACGCACTAAAAATGAGCAGAAACTTCCCTGATATCTTTTGCTTCAATAGCTGAAGCACTGATTGATGATAATTCATAATAAATAATATTTCTAGTCTTTAATTTTGCCAGGTGTTTACTTACCTGCGCTGCTGCTTCATTCAAATTATCTGTCGTAATTTCCTCCAGCTTGAAAACATCATTCTCCTTCACATAAACGCCAGACAGATAAAAGCTCTTAACAGCCCGGTATACCTCTTCGCTGGTATTCACAAAATAGTTTTTGTTGAGCAGCTGTACTTTTCCAATGCTGTTATTCACCCTTAATATTTTTCCGTTACGGATATGGATAGCCCATGAAAAAAACGGCAGCGCAACGTCCAAAGGTAATTTGTAATAAGGTAATGAAGAAATATATTTTTCTGCATCAGCAAAATTATAAATAGAATTCGGCTGTTTACTATTGGCAGAGATTTTACCCATGTTATAAAACATCAGCAACCCTTTGTCCACCGGCGGCACCCCTGTACGCTCGGGATATTTAACCTGATGCAGACGGATAGTTGCCTCCAGCTGCCTTTTATTCAATGATTTAAAAGATTTAAGAAAGGAAAAGTATTTGTCCCTGGTAGTCACCGACCAGTCGCAATCGATTTGCACCTGCGTATACCGGATATTGTTTTTTGCCGCAATGCGGTTGATCAGCTGATTCACATTTTTAGTTAAGCTATCAATTCCCGCTACATTGATATGCTGGAAAGTTTTATTGGTGATATATACCACCGGAGTGATATTTAACCGGCCAGCGTCCTGCCTGATATCAACCTGTGCATTGGGAATGACTTCATTTTTTTCCTCATTCCATACTACATCGAAAAATCGAAGATACACTTTGTTCTGTGCGGTTTGCTGCAGCAGGTCTGCGGCTTTCTGATCTAACAAAAAAGACGTTTTCCAATAATAAAATGCAGTATTTGCAGAAGACTGTTTCTTTTTACAACCTGAGCAAAAAAAGATCAGGACACAGCAAAAAATCAATACAACATCAATCCTGTTAACCGTACTACCATTATGTATTAATCCATTATTCTCAACTGTCATGCGTAAGAATAATGATCTGCTGAAGAATCTGATCCTGGCTTACCGGATAGGGTGCCCCATTCCTGATGGTCTGGTATACGGCTTCAAATAAGTTCAGATAAGTCGACTTTACGGTTGGAATCGATACTTGCGTTTTATCGCCATTTTCCGCGATCTGTGTCAACAGCCCCTCCTTCCCCGGAGCTTCAATTCCAAATGACGGATGGTTCGGATGCATGTCTGCAAGCAATTGCTGCTCCTGTATATCTGAACGCTCTTTAACATATGATCCCCGTGTACCGTTAAGAATAAATGCAGGCTGTACATCGGCAACCAGCATGCTGATGGTGATAAATACCTGTACGTGACCAGGGTATTTTAAATGAATATGTGCATAATCATCTACTTGTGTACCAGGGCGATAATGTCCAAGCGTTTTGGTCCATTCCAGTGGATTACCGAAAAGCTCCAAAACCATATCCAGCATATGCGGTCCCAGATCAAATAACAATCCGCTTCCAGGCATGGGTGTTTCTTTGGCTACTTTGGGTCCTATGCCATAACGGTACCTGTCATAACGCAAATGTGCTTCTACCATCCTCCCTAGTTTTCCCGAAGCCAGCACTTCCTTTACGGATAAAAAATCGCTATCATAACGGCGGTTTTGATAAGGTAAAATATAAAGACCTGCTGCTGCAGCTTCCGCGAACAAAATTTCTGCCTCTTCGCTGGTCACCGCGAAAGGTTTTTCTATCAATACATTTTTACCCGCACGCAGTGCTTTCAGTGCAAACTCGAAGTGTGTATAGTTAGGCGTATTGACAACAACCAGTTCTAAATCAGAATTTTCCATTAATTCTTCTACTGAGTTGTAACTGATAATATCAGGAAAACGAAGGTGGGCTTTCTTTTCAGACCGCTCTGCAACTGCCATCAGATTGAATCCGGGATGTGCGTCTAAAAACGGTGAATGAAAAAGTTTCCCGGACATTCCGAAGGATAATATTCCAGTATTTATAGGTTTTTGCATATGTAAAGCTATAAAATGCGGCTGTCTTTTATAGCAATACCCGTTATTTTTACGAAATTTACTATCCTAAATTTATTCAGATGCGTGATTATAAAATGGAAGCAGCTTTAGCTGCAGTAGAATTTATAAAAGAAAATCAGACGATTGGTCTTGGAGCCGGAACGACCATCTTCCACCTGACAGACCTGCTCTGCAGTAATCCCGGACGGGCGAAAACGCTGACCTTTGTCTCTTCTTCATTTAAAACACGTAATTACCTGTATAAAAAAGGCTTAAAAATACAGTCCTCAGCATTTACGGAAAATCTGGATATCTATTTTGATGGTTGTGACCAGTTCGACAAAGCGCTGAATGCGCTTAAAAGTGGCGGCGGCATCCATACCAGTGAAAAGGTTCTTGCCAGTATGGCTACAGAATTTATCCTGATTGGTGATGATGGGAAATCAGTAGCAGCACTGGACCATACTTATCCATTGGTGATAGAAATACTTCCGGAAGCATTGCCGCTGGTACTCAGCAAAATTGCCTTTCTGTATCCGGAGAGTAATGTTACGCTGAGGATGAGCAGTGAAAAAGACGGGGCATTGATTTCGGATAATGGAAATTTGCTGGCGGATATAAAATTCCCTGTTTTACCCCCATTGGCAGAATTAAATGTGAGCATTAAAATGATACCCGGTATTGTAGAACATTCTTTGTTTTATGGACTGGCGACTAAAGCGGTTATCGCAGGTAAACAAGGTATTACTATGATGGAGCCACAAAGAAGCTGAATTGAATAACAATTTCAATTGTTATTTGTATTCTTAAGCAGGTTTCATTAGATTTAATTACCTAAACCCAACTAATGAAACAATTAATTTACGCCTTAATACTTACAGGTGCAGTTACCGCTTGTAAACAAAAAGATCATCAAACCGGACAAAAGAAGGATCAGCATTTCGACAAGTTATGTGACGCCTATTACGAAGAGGGGCTGAAGCTCTTTCCTATAGGTGCAACTTATGCAGGCGATACCAGATATAATGATCTTTTGCCTAATGACGGTTCTGCTGCTTTTCAGCATGAGGTGAAAGCTTATTATACCAAATACCTGGATAGCCTTAAACACTACGACCGTAGCGGCCTGGACGTAAATGACCAGCTTTCTTACGATGTCTTAAAGGACCAGGCAGAAATAAGCCTGGAAGGGCTTAAGTTTCATTTAGAATATTTCCCATTTAACCAGATGTTCTCACTGCCGCTAACCATAGGTCAGCTGGGTTCCGGAACTGGTGCCCAGCCATTTAAGACAGTGAAAGACTATGAAGACTGGTTAAAACGTATCTCTGCATTTACTGTATGGGCAGATACTGCCATTGGTAATTTCAAAAAAGGGATGCAGGCCGGCATGGTATTTCCAAAATCCCTGGTGGTAAAAACCTACCCTCAGATGTATAGTATGGTGGTAACCGATCCTGCAAAAAGTATTTTCTACGGCCCTATCACGCGTATGCCGAAAGATTTCACTGCTGCTGACAGAAGCAGGTTTACCGAAGCCTACAAAAAAGCAATTCTTACACAGCTTGTTCCTGCTTACAAAAGATTGGGAGACTTCCTTAAAAATGATTACCTGCCTGAAGCGAGACTAACTGATGGCATTTCCTCCTTACCAGGTGGAACGGAGATTTATGCTTATCTGGTCAAACAACAAACTACTACCCTGAAAAAACCGGAAGAAATTTACCAGACAGGTTTACAGGAAGTTGCCCGTATCAAGGGACAAATGGACAGTATTAAAAATCAGGCAGGCTTTAAAGGAGACCTGAAAGCTTTTTTTGACTACATGAAAACTGATCCGAAGTTTATGCCTTACCAAACGGCCAAAGAGGTACTTGATGCTTTTGAAAATATACACCAACGGATGGAACCACAGTTAAAGTCAATGTTTAAAAATGTTCCTAAAACACCTTTTGAAATCAGACAGACTG
The DNA here is from genome assembly GCF_026239655.1 of Pedobacter sp. MR2016-24. Lineage (GTDB taxonomy): Bacteria > Bacteroidota > Bacteroidia > Sphingobacteriales > Sphingobacteriaceae > Pedobacter. Next base: position 229,859 of record NZ_JAPIVO010000005.1, read on the forward strand.
AAGCCTTCAGGGCCGCATCCGCCAGTGCAGAGTACAATCAGGGTTCGGCAGACGGAAAAAGACCGGGTATATTTTATGTGCCGATACTTGATGCTAAAAAATTCAACACGACCTCAGGCATGGAATCATTGTTCCTGCATGAAGCAATCCCTGGTCACCATTACCAGATCTCACTAACACAGGAAAACACCAGCTTGCCGAAGTTCCGCAGATTTGGCATACACAACGCTTATGTAGAAGGATGGGCGCTTTATTGCGAATCCTTAGGTAAGGAACTAGGCTTGTACGCAGACCCTTATCAGCATATGGGGGCACTGGGTGACGAAATGCACAGGGCAGTTAGGCTGGTAGTTGATGTTGCAATCCATACAAAAAACATGAGCAGAGCAGAGGCTATCAAATATATGATGGACAATGAAGCCATTACAGAGGAAGGCGCAACGGCAGAAATTGAACGTTATATGGCTATCCCTGCGCAGGCACTGGGCTATAAAACCGGTGCAATGAAAATCCGCGAGTTAAGAACCCGGTATGAAAAAGAATTGGGTACCAGATTTAAGCTTTCGGACTTCCATGAACAGGTACTGAAAGACGGATCATTGCCACTGGGTGTCTTCGAAAATAAAATGAACACCTGGGCTGAGCATATAAAATAGAAATATGAGAACTAACAAACACCCACTACTAAACCTGGCCACCATTGCTGTATTCTTCTTATCGGCAGGTAATATAAAAGCACAGATAAAGACAGCAGAAAATTCCCCGGCATGGGTAAGTAAGTCTGACAAGTATACACAACAGCTGATAGATCTGGATATTAAATATTCTCCTGAATATGGTTCATCCCAGGGATTAGCTAAATATGATACACAGATATCGGTTCCAACGCTGGCAACTCAGCTGGCGGAAAGAAAAGAAAAAGAAGCCCTGGTCATTCGTTTTCTTGCAGCTGTAAAAATAGAAAAAGAAACACCAGTTATACAGGATTTAAATATTCTGGTGAATAGCATGAAACTGAACTTTCGTCAGCAGGATTTTGAAACGAAAAGACAGGTACCTTTTCACAATGCATCTTCATTAATTTACAGCGGATTGCAAATATTGCTGGATGACCAGACACCTGCAGAAAGGCGGGCTGCAGCTGTAACCCGAATCAGAAAATACGCCGGGATGGAAAAGGGATATCAACCGATTACAGATTTGCTCAAAGCCAGGGTAATAAAGCAGATTGCAGGAAAGGACATGATTTATCCTTCGAGACAGCAAATGGAAACTGAACTTTCCCGCAATGCGAGTATTGTAAATGGTATTTCAGAATTGTGCCAGAAATATAAATTGAGCGGGTGGGAAAAGCCCTATGCCGAATTGAAGAAACAACTGGAGGAATATGATCTATGGGTACGTGATCATGTATTAATTAAGGCCAGAAAAGATTTCAGACTGCCCCCTGAGGAATATGCGATGGCATTAGAAGGTTACGGAATTAACATTCCGCCGGCTGAGATTGCTCAAATGGCACATATTGCTTTTACAGCCATACAAAACGAGATGAAGCCTATAGCTGAAGAAATTGCAAAAAAACGTAACTTCAGTTCGACTGATTACAGAGCTGTGATTGCCGAACTTAAAAAGGAACAAATCCATGGAGATTCCATCATCCCGCTTTATGAGCGTCATTTAAAAGATATTGAAGAAATCATCCGCCAGCATCAATTGGTTACGCTCCCCGACCGACCAGCGATCATTCGCCTGGCCACTGCAGCAGAAACGGCACAGTCGCCCGCCCCTCACATGGTCCCTCCCCCGTTTTTAAACAATACTGGCCAGCGTGGTGTATTTGTACTCCCGTTGAACATGCCTGCGGCACCGGGAGAAAAGAATCCAAATAAATATGACGATTTCACCTTTGACGCGGCATCCTGGACAATTACTGCACACGAGGCCAGACCAGGTCACGAACTGCAATTTGACAAGATGGTAGAAGAAGGTGTATCTAAGGCACGTGCTATTTATGCTTTCAATTCTACGAATGCAGAAGGCTGGGGTCTGTATTCAGAATATATAACCCGACCATACATGCCACTTGAAGGTCAGTTGGTATCGCTCGACTACCGTCTACTACGCGCAGCACGCGCTTTTCTGGATCCTGAATTACAGGCAGGAAAAATTACCCAGCAGCAGGCGCTTGAGGTATTGACTCAGGAAGTGGTACAATCAAAGGCCTTCGCACAACAGGAGGTAGAACGTTATACGATCAAGGCACCCGGACAGGCAAATAGCTACTTCTATGGATTTACAAAAATGCTGGCTTTAAGAAAAGATACAGAACAAGCTTTAGGTACCAAATTTCAGGCTTTAAAATTCCATGATTTTATCTTATCCCAAGGATTATTGCCACCAGCCCTCATAAGGGACGCGGTAATGAAAGAATTTGTCCCAAAACAGTAATAATACCAATTTAATTGACTATATTTATAGTCAATTAAATTAATTATGGATTATAACGAATATTACGAAGCCCTTTTGGCTGAAGTAGAGCGAACAACGGTAATGCTAAAGGGTTACGATGATTTGGATGAATACTTTTTGAACGCAGTGAGCAACAGGGTAACTTATGAATCTTATGTGCTTAGTTCTCTTCCGGTTGGCATATCTGATATCATTTATATCCTGACCTCTGGAAGCATGTCTATCACGTTCGACTTCGAATTACGTAATACACTTAAAAATAATACCAGATTGTTATATGCTAAAAAAGTGCTTGCACTCATGCAGAACAACAGAGAGAAAATCATTGAGATATTCACAACGCTTACCGGCATGTCAAATAGTGATTTATTGATCAGACTAAGAACAGATATCAATAATGATCTGATTAAAAATGAAGAAAGACTAGAGCGTTTAAGACAGCTCCTGAGAAGATAAGTATACAATTAATGATTAAAGCCTGTTAAAAATAAGTTCTGAACTTATTTTTAACAGGCTTTAATTTTATAAGATAACAGACGTTTTTAGCCGAGGTCACCTCCATCAATAATCCTGTTATCATCGGGATTGGCTTTTAGGAAAGAAATACCTTTTGCATTTTTCTGCCAGCTGTAATTGTCCTGAATATATTTAAACATATATTCGGCAACCTTCGGTGCTTTTCCTGACAACGGTTGCGTGAATACCTCACCTGTAGGATAATGAACCTCATATAGTGCGTCAGACACCAGAAATACAAAGGTTTTCTTATCAGGTGAGTTGATCAGATGTATTCCCTGAATCCTTTCTTTAGGATCCTGTCTTTTCATGAAGTAAACCCTGGCATCTACTGTGGTAACAAAAAAATCATTCCGAATCAGATATCCTGATCGTCCTACTTTATGTATGCCTTTCACCAAACGATTGTCCTGGTTGTTGCTGGTTGACGGTCTGTAGAAATTCACGACTTCTACCTTTCCGCTTTTTAGCGCAATCAGATAAAAAGGCGAACCAAGTCCGGTACTATTGGCAAGTTCAACAATTACTGCTGTCTTTTGCGTATTGACAAACTCTACCGTCGAAAATGCTGAAGAACCAGAATTTTTGTCAGTCATATTGGTTTGTATGCGGACCGTGGTATCCCCCACCTTTATTCCATACCATACTTTAGCTTCTTTATTATCCTTATTAACTGAATCCGGATCCGTACTTTTAAAGACCGTTAGTTTGCCTTTTGATTCGTCAGCAAAATCATTAAAGCTCTCATTTGCTGTCAATACCCTTGGGGTATAAGTTTTTACATTTTCTTTTTGCTCACACCCCATGAAGACGAATGCGAATAATAACGCGTATATTCCTGATTTCATAATTTATTTAACTCAGAAAAGGCAATCAAAGAACAAGCCAAAACATGCATTCTACTCATCCTATCATACATTTTACAAAATCTTCATATTAACATCATACGAAAACAGCTCAATTTACCATTTTCTATAAATCTGAATAGGTAGCGGGAGTTAACAGCTGAACATCAGCTTTCGACATATTATGCTGATACTCAGGCAAAGCAGAAATTGTTTTCCATTTGGCATCATTTCCAAACACCTTCCAGTGCTCATCTCTTGCTGCTTTATTATTATAAGCTGTCATGTACATCAGGTTCGGCATATGACTTCCCGCCAGAACCTCGCCATAGAATACCGGCTGACTTCCTATACGGGTAAATATTTCCATTTCATCTTTATTGAACATGGTAACTTTATTCTCATACAATCTTTCGGTAGCACTTTCATAACTGCGCAATTCAAAAATTTGTTCGTTTTTGGTAGTCGTAAATACTGGCTTCTTAAATACAGGCATACCAGCAAAGGCCTCCATCAAAATAGATTCTTTTCTCAGGTATGGAGGATTATCGAATTTAGCATTCAGATAGTCTGCTCCTTCCGCCGAAAGCTTCCTGTCTTTTCTGGTGACCTGGGAGAACTGGTGGAAATCTTTTAAAGAGCGATGAATCAGCAGGACATATATTCGCTTGTCGCTTGCTGTATCAATATTTACCGTCTTAAAAATACCTACCTGCGGAATTCCGGCACGATGAGCAGCAGGCAGATAGGCAGCAGATAAATATTTATCTACGCGCTCTTCCTGCAGTTTATCCTTTACATGGTAAATGATCAATTGATAAAACTGTCTTGCCGGAGCCGCTGCAAATGAAGATATGGTGAAATATCCCATGCAGAAAAAAAGACTTAAAAATTTGCCGGAGAATAGTGGAGTTGATTTCATATTTGAATTAAATAAAACAGCCGCCTGTAATACAAGGCGGCTGGCAGAAAGTTCTGAATTAATTTGTAAAATTAAGAATTTAATAATTCAGGCATTTCATGGTATGTTTTCCAAAGCAGTTCACCAAATAAGGTATTGGACCACGCGAACCATGCTCTTGAGAATTTAGCAGGATTGTCTTTATGAAAAGATTCGTGCATAAAACCTGTGCCTGCATGTGTATTCTGCAAAGTTTTAATACAGTATTTTATCTCTTCTTTATCTTTTGATGTCAGTCCTCTGATAGTTAAACTCATTGGCCAGATCATATCCTGTCCTACATGCGGCCCACCTATTCCTTCTGCAGCAGAGCCTTTAAAGAAGTATGGGTTATCTGACGAAAGTACGAACTTCCTTGTGTTAACATAAATCGGATCACTCGCATCCAAAGCTCCTAAATAAGGTAAAGCAAGTAAACTAGGCACGTTCGCATCATCCATCAGGTAATTACTTCCAAACCCGTCGACTTCAAATGCGTAGATCTTACCATATTTGGGATGTGCTACAATGGCATATTTCTGTATTGCTGCTGCTACTTCTTCAGCCAGTGTAAGTAATTCTGCTGAAAGTGCATCCTCACCAGTTATACCTTTAATCATCTCAGCTGCCTGTTTCAATGAACTTACAGCAAAAAAGTTAGATGGAATTAAGAAAGGGAATATCGTTGCATCATCACTTGGACGAAATGCTGAGCAAATAAGACCTACCGGATTTACCGGGAAGCCATATCCATGCATAGGTTGCGTGTCAGTCGGCTGCGTAGTTTCACGCTGGAAATGATAAGGTCCAGGACCGGTTTTACGTTGCTGTTCTTTAAAAACCTTTAGGATAGCTACAATTGAATTTTTCCATTCTGTATCAAAAGGCTGTTTGTCGCCTGTTTTTTTCCAGTAATGGTAAGCCAGGCGAATTGGATAACACAAAGAATCAATTTCCCATTTCCGCTCATGTACACCAGACTGCATATCCGTTTTATCCGTTTTCCACTCTCCTACTTTTTCGGCATCACCATAAAAAGCATTGGCATAAGGATCTTTAAGTATACATTTTACCTGGTGTGATATTACGCCGGAGATCAGATTCTTCAATGCTTTGTCCTCATTCACAAACTGAAGATATGGCCATACCTGCGCAGAGCTGTCGCGCAGCCACATGGCATCGATATCGCCTGTAATTACATAGGTATCAGGTTTACCATTAATCTCTTTGTAATAAACGGTGGTGTCTAAAGTATTTGGAAAACAATTCTCAAATAGCCAGCTGAGTTCTGGATTTTTGACTTTAGACTGGAAAGTCTTAATTGCTGCGTTGACTGACTTACTTTGAAAATGACGTTTGGCAGCTGCGACTCTAACAATCGGGAACTGATCCGGTGCGGCAGCAAAGGAAACTTTGGAGGCCAATAATCCTGCTCCTAAAATGCCTGTGTTTCTAAGAAATATTCTTCTTTTCATTAAGCTTGATATTATTATTCAATCGCCATATAGGCTGTTAATTATGCAATGTAATGGATATGTGTTACAATATCGCCAGCATTTGTTTTTAGCTGTAAGAATTTATTGATATTCATATTTGGTTTATTATTCAGCAAATCAATTTTTTACTAGCCCGCATCTCAATAGCTAAAAAAAAATAAAGTGGCTTTAAGCTATTCATAAAATGATTTAGCAATATACAAATCTTCTGCTTTATCTTGTAACGTAATATTAATGTTGCACGATAAGAGTGAATTACACAACTGTCCGTCAGGAAAAAAACAACGGGTAAATATTAAATGCGCCCGTTCCGGGCGCACAAAAAAAACGGTAGCCATCTGGCTACCGTTTTCTACAATTGTCAATCTTAAATTGAGTCTCTGATTATTTCACTTCGAAACTGTGCGTAGAACCCTGCCATAAAGATTCATAATCCTGTCCGTCAGCAGATCCTTTTTTCTTCTGGAAATCTGATACTTCGATTACATACCTTCCTGGCCAAAGCGGCGTGAATTCAGCAATTCCCTCTTTGTTTGTTTTCAATACCACAGACCATCCTGCTGGTGAAAATACATTCACTGTAGCATCCGCCTTTAAACTGCCATTGTGCAACGCCTTCAATTTCACCGGCGAATTGGCCTTATACTTTATACCTGCGGCAGGATAAATTTTCAGTTCATTACTGATCGCTTCGCCGTCAATATCAGCAGCTGTTTTTCCAACGGTGACAGTTGCACTGCTCAGGAAATGGTACTTTGTTGTGCCCGCAAGATCTTTAGCAGGATGACTCACCAATAAAGTATACTGACCATCTTTTGATGGTGTAAACGATGCGGAAGCCACATTATCACCAAGTGTAGTCGCTAATTTAATTTTTTGTTTATCAGGGCCTACTAACCATAGCGTAAGTTCTTTAACGTCAGAATACCATTTACCGGTTTCATCACGTTCGTTCTCCGCATATTCACCATAATATACTTTGACCTGCTGTGCCTGACCAACTTTGCCAGAAGAATTTGTCTCGATCCATAAAGCATGTGCCGATAAATTAGCCGCGAAAAACAGGCCGGCCAGTGTAAATAGTAATGATTTAAAATATTTCATATGTTTAATTTAGGTTACATTTCTCCTTCTCTTAAGGATGCTCACAAATATATATGTTATTTAGAATAAATCCAGACAAAAAGCAATTTATTCAGCACATCACCTTATCAGCCATGGTTAATTATTGTTAAAATTTATTCAGATAACAAATTAAATTAAATATATTAGTCCAAGTGTAAATTAACCAAAATGAACCGCAAACGAATCTTGTTTATACTCTTCTTATTGAGTCCCACATTTATATGCACTGCGCAAAAAATCGTCAGCGCTAAATTCCTGATATCTGATACGAAAAAAGGCATTGGGGCAATTGAGTTATACCTGGACAATTACCAGGTAGTAGGCATAAACAGTAACGGAGAAATAGCCTATATAGATGGCGAGGAAAGGGAGAATAATTTTGGTGACGTAGAGTATGAGGGGCAGTTTGACAAAAATGGTGTTCAGACCAGACCAAAAAATGGTAAAAACCTGAAGGTGACTTATTATGACCAATGGGATATGCATGATCCTCAGGGTAAGATCAAAACAATCGGCAACATCACATTCACTTATTACAATAAGTTTGATATGCATGATACATTTGGCACTTTAAAATCAATAGGAAACATTCCGGTCACCTATTATGGAGTATTCGACATGCATGATCCTAAAGGGAAAGTGAAATCTATAGGTGCTGTACAAATCAAATATTTTAACGCATTTGATGACAAGCGTCTTTATGGAAGAATCAAAAGTATAAAAGGCAACAGCAAAGCTGTTTTCGTCAGGAAAATGACTGACAGGGACAAGCCTGAATAGCAATACAGGTCAGAAAAAAAACCACTGCATTTTATTGCAGTGGCTGATCTTCAAAAGATATTATTTTATTTCTGATCGGCTTCCAACCATTTCCTTGCATTTACAAACGCTTCCATCCATGGAGATACTTCGTCTTTACGACCTGCAGGATAGTTAGCCCAATGCCATTGGAATAGCGAGCGCTCAATGTGCGGCATCATCACCAAGTGTCTTCCTGTCTTATCGCACATCATTGCAGTGTTATAATCAGACCCATTAGGATTAGCAGGATAACTCTCATAAGCATATTTTGCTACCAGGTTATACTGATCTTCTGCATATGGCAATTGAAATTTACCTTCACCATGTGAGATCCAAACGCCTAAAGTACTGCCCGCTAAACTGGAAAGCATTACAGAATTGTTTTCCTGTATAGTTAATGAACTGAAGCCACTCTCATGTTTATGACTATCATTATGCAGCATTTTAGGTTTTTCTGCGTGATCCTGATTGATTAAACCTAATTCTACAAATAACTGGCATCCATTACAGATACCAACTGATAAAGTGTCTTCACGTTTAAAGAAGTTCTCCAGCGCTATTTTAGCTTTTTCATTGTAAAGGAATGCTCCTGCCCAACCTTTAGCTGAACCCAGTACATCCGAATTAGAGAATCCACCTACAGCTCCGATAAACTGGATATCTTCCAGCGTTTCCCTGCCTGATATCAAATCTGTCATGTGTACATCTTTCACATCAAAACCTGCAAGGTACATCGCATTGGCCAGCTCCCTTTCAGAGTTACTGCCCTTTTCACGTATAACCGCTGCTTTTGGCCTTGGTTTAGATGGATCGATCACCGGTTTTTTCCCATCAAAAGTTAAAGGGAAATTATATTGCAGCACGTGGTTTTTATAGTTGTCAAAGCGTTCTTTTGCCTTAACCGGACCACTTTGTTTCTCATCAAGCAGGTAAGAAGTTTTAAACCATACGTCACGTAAATGATCGATATCAAATTTCCACTCACCTGTAAGGTTCTTAACAGTCAGATTAGCTTCGGCAGCTACAGATCCTATTTTATGAAAAACAATACCTTTGGCTTTAAGCAGACTGTCTACAGCAGCGTCTCCCTGGAATACGATACCTATGTTTTCTGCAAAGAGCTTTTCTATAATATCCTGATCTCCCAATGAAGATAAGTCAATCGTTGCGCCCAAATCACGATCCGCAAAGCACAGCTCTAATAATGTAGTGATTAAACCACCACTGCCAATATCATGACCAGCCTGAATATGTCCGGCTTTGATTAATTCCTGAATTGCGTTAAAGGTATTTTTGAACTCAGCTGCATTCGTAACATCCGGCGTTGCTGTACCTATTTTATTCAGGATCTGTGCAAACGACGAACCACCCAGTTTGTACTCGTCACCAGATAAATTGATATAATAAATATCCCCTCCATCTTTTTGGAGAACAGGCTCAATAACTGCAGTGATATCATCACAATGACCAGCAGCCGAGATGATCACAGTACCCGGAGCAATGACTTCCCCATCTTTGTATTTCTGTTTCATAGACAGGGAATCTTTACCTGTCGGGATATTGATTCCCAGGTCAATAGCAAAGGCTGAACATGCTTTCACAGCAGCATACAAACGGGCATCTTCACCTTCATTTTTACATGCCCACATCCAGTTAGCAGAAAGAGAAATACTCTCAATACCATCTTCTAGCGGGGCCCATATAATATTGGATAAAGATTCTGCAATTGCATTACGGCTACCAGCAGCAGGATCGATAAGTGCTGAAAGCGGAGCATGACCAATAGAGGTCGCTATTCCATCTTTACCCTGATAATCCAGCGCCATTACACCGCAGTTATTCAACGGTAACTGAAGCGGACCGGCACATTGCTGTTTAGCAACACGACCACCTACACAACGGTCTACTTTATTTGTTAACCAGTCTTTTGAAGCAACGGCCTCTAACTGCAGTACTTGTTCCAGATAGACATTAAGCTGTGCTGCATCATAAGTGACAGGCTCATATTTTCTGTCCACAGTTTTGTCCTGCATCACTACTTTCGGAGAACTGCCAAACATGTCTTCCATTTTCAGGTCCATAGGTTTAGCTCCTGTGGTGGCAGATTCAAATGTAAACCTATGGTCACCCGTAACATCACCTACCGTATACATTGGTGCCCTTTCCCTGTCGGCAATTTTCTGTAAAACTTCCAGGTTTTCCTGACCAATAACCAATCCCATACGTTCCTGGGATTCGTTACCAATAATTTCTTTCGCTGAGAGTGTTGGATCACCTACAGGCAATTTATCCAGATCAATTTTACCACCTGTTTCTTCAACAAGTTCCGAAAGACAGTTTAAGTGGCCACCTGCTCCATGATCATGAATAGAAACAATCGTATTGTGATCACTCTCTACCATACCACGTACAGCATTGGCTACCCTTTTCTGCATTTCAGGATTAGAGCGTTGGATCGCATTCAGTTCGATACCAGAACCCAATGCCCCTGTGTCTGCAGATGATACCGCAGCACCGCCCATTCCTATTCTATAATTTTCGCCACCTAATACAACAATCTTATCGTTTACAGACGGTTTCTCTTTTTGCGCCTGTTCAGCTTTACCATAGCCGATACCACCTGCCTGCATAATTACTTTATCATAACCCAAGGTTCTTGAGTTTTCTTCATGCTCGAAAGTAAGCACCGAACCTGTAATCAAGGGCTGACCGAATTTGTTGCCAAAATCAGATGCACCATTTGATGCTTTGATCAGGATGTCTACCGGAGTCTGGTATAACCATTGTCTCTCCTGAACACCATTCTCCCAGGGTCTGTCTTGTGCCAGACGGGATAATGCGGTCATATATACAGCTGTACCAGCTAAAGGCAATGAGCCTTGTCCGCCTGCCAGTCTGTCTCTGATTTCTCCCCCTGCGCCTGTCGCAGCGCCGTTGAAGGGTTCAACAGTAGTAGGGAAATTATGCGTCTCCGCTTTCAGGGAAATAACAGATTCAAAATCTTTTATCTCGTAATAATCAGGCACATCTGCACGTTTCGGAGCAAATTGCTGTACTACCGGCCCTTTCACAAAGGCTACGTTATCTTTATAAGCAGATACAATACCATTTGGATTTTCTGCTGAAGTTTTACGGATTAATTTGAACAACGATGTAGGCTGTTCTTCGCCATCAATAATAAATGTACCATTGAAGATTTTATGGCGACAATGCTCTGAATTTACCTGCGAAAAGCCGAATACTTCAGAATCTGTTAATTTACGCCCCAGCTTTACAGCAAGTGCTGTTAAATAATCGATCTCTTCCTGGCTTAAGGACAAACCTTCCTGTTGATTATATGCCGCAATATCATTTATTTCGAGAATCGCTTCCGGCTGGATACTGATCGTATATAATTCCTGATTCAGTACACTATATTTTTGAGAAAGCATTGGATCAAAGCCTGTAAATTCTGCCTCTACTGCTGTAAACTCCTCAATCCTGATGATGCCCTCAATGGCCATATTCTGTGTAATCTCTACAGCGTTTGTGCTCCAGGGAGTTACCATTGTAGCGCGGGGACCAACAAAAGATGCTGTTAATTCAGTTTCTTGTTTTAATTCAGCACCACCAAACAGCCATGTCAATTTTGAAATATCTGAAGGCGTTAGGGTTCTTTCTAATTGTACAGCAAAAACAGTATTGAGCTTATTGGAGAAGAAATAAATCATGGTATATTTTTATGGCGCAAAGGTAATTTAAAAATTTAGAATGCTTTTTTTTTATGTAAAAATAGATTCATAATTAGGACATTTTCTCTCAGAAATGATTCAATTGATCTATCCTCATTATAAAATCAGTGCTTCCACCTAATTCCAGACCCTTTTTTAAAGAGCCCGTCTTATAATTATATAACCAGATGAAATTACCTGCCGTGGAAGAATTGATGGCGATATATGCAGTGTTGCCTTCTACAATAACACATGCGCGTCTTGTTCCTTTATCCAGCGGAAGGTTAAGCTTTTGCACAACTTTCCCTTTAAGGTCTATCAGATAAAATTCAAAATGTGCAGTACTGTAATGATCATTCAGACCTTTATAGAGATCCTTTCGCTCACTTCGTACCAGTGCCTTCCCACCGCCCAGATACCACATTCCATAGGAATGGTTTTTTATCGGAGCAGATAGGTTAAAAAAATATTCCTTATCTATTGCCTTATCCCCTGCTTTGATCCTGTAAATTCCTGTAGGACGGTCTGGCCTGTTGCCCAATGCAATCCCAGGACAGGTCATAAAGTAAAAATTATACTTCTCGTCGTTAAAAGAATAATTCTGCACTGTGTTCAATCCTCCCGGATAGGTTGAACGTGTGTCTTTATCTATATGGAGCAATTGCATCTCAGGATAGCTGAATTCGGCCATATAGGTGGTATCACTAGTCGTATAATTGAATAAACTCAGTTGCTGATGATAAGTGTAACCAATAAAAAGCCTGTCTTTACGCATCTCCACAATACCATTCGCAATGGAGGTATATTTTCCTGGAGGTTTAGGGATATTTAAATCTCCGGAATCGAGAATTGTCATCTGCTCTGTCTTCACTAAGATATACTTTATCTTTTTAAAGTCGGAATCGTTATTACCTACTAATAATAATGTGTCTCCCGTTAACCAATAGAAATTCTCCAGAGAGAAATCGGCCGCTGCTACAGAAGCTACTTTTTCTATCACACCATTTGTAATTTTATATTTGGTGAACAGCGGTTTCTTCCAATCCTTGCTATAATAAAAGCCTTCTTTAACAATAATGTCACGATCTAATTCGACTTTCTCCAGTGAAACACCAGTGGCTTCAGGAATCAGCTTCCCACTGGCCAGTGAATTGGTTTCCAGCATGTAGTTTTTGCCATTCTTAGCCAGGATAAACAAACTGTATTTGTTTTTAACCTGCCTGGGTTGATCACTACAGGAAGTAAGGAATAATATTAAAATCAGTAAATTAATAAAAAGTACAGCTGTTTTTGCTGATTTAATCATAGTCGTTGTTGATTTTAATGCTTTATATATTAAAGTGCTGCAGCAATTGCTGTTGAATAACTGGAGGAAGATCATTAATATTCCGTTCGTTCACAATGATAATCCTGTCGTTTACAGTTTTACCGCTCAGTACTACATAAGTTTGTCCCATTTTAAACATCATTTGCTCATTACTCCCCTCAAAAGTGATCAGAAGATCTTCTTTTGGTGAAATTAACAGACTGCCAGTGAAATCAATCAGGCCGGTCAGATTATTAATCGTAGCCTTGGTCATGGGTCCCAGGGAAACATTATAGGTAGTATAGGTTACATTCTTAACTTTTACAGTTGATGAATTGGTGAGATAAGTTAAAGGTAAGGGATTATTGCGCTTTGAATAATAGCTATATCCTCCAAACAAGATCAAACCAGCAAGCAGGGAAGCGGCTATACCACTTTTCCAATTTAGCGCTGAATATCGTTTTTTATCAGGAGGCTGCCGTGTCGCGGGGCTGATCATTACAGATTTTATATCGTCCCACATCATTTGTTTATGCAGCAGTTTATCTTCCCTGGCGGGCAATTGCAGCTCTTCGCTTTCCTCATCAACTGAAAATAACCACTGCTCTACCACTCCCCGCTCTTCTGCAGAACATTGCTGGTTATGGTATTTTTCAATTAGCGTGTTGCTGATTTTCATACGGTCGTTTAAGCCTTATTAGGAGTAAAAGTAAGATTAAAATAATCAATTAAACGATACAAGGAGCATATGTTACCGAAATTCCGTTTAAGATGAGTACGAATATTCGGAGAGCTTAATTTTCAGCATGCTGGTTGCCTTTGAAATATGGTATTCAACTGCTCTTTCTGTAATCAGCAGGTTCATGGCAATTTCTTTATTGGCCAATCCCTGATCCCTGCTCATCTTATATACTCTTTTACATTGGCATGGCAGGGTATCGATTAGGAGATTGATCTTCTCTTTCAGGCTATTGAATAAAATATGCTCCTCGGTACAATTGGTGAATTGCTGTTTTCCCTGCAGGTTTAAACAGATATGTTTTTGTCTGGAGGCTTTATTCCTGATATATTCAAACGTTTTAAATTTCGCCGCCCGGATCAGGTAATGTTTGACATTATCAAGTTCAAGCTGATCTCTGCGTTCCCAAAGAGACTTAAAAATATCCTGGACCATTTCTCTTGCGGGTTCAGCTTCCCTGATATTATTATAACATACCGCGTAAACTTTTTCCCAATACAGGTTATATGCCTTTTCGAATGACTCCTCATCAATCTGTATGCTATTGCGGCTGGAAGGCTTCTGTTCTTTGTTTAGCAATGCTATAAATTATGGTCCGGTCAAATATAGTTTATTTAGAAAGATTATAAACAGATAAATTGAAATATTTGACCTCCTTTAGAAAGCCAGGCTTCCCATAGTCTTAAATGTTTTACATTTTGTAGAAAGAAAAGACATAACGGCAAGATTATTGCGCAGACTTGACAATAAGGAATTGGGTATGGATTAAAAAAATAACTTTCTAATCTTAAAATTAACACTCTGGTTGCCTTAAAAACCAACAAATATTTAAATTATGGAAACAAACAATTCTTTCGGCCAAAAGCCACTAACGACTGATGATGGAAAAACAGCTTCTATCCTAAGCTATTTTGGAATCTTTTTCTGGCTTATTGCCTACTTTGCTATGCATAAAGATAAAAAAACTGAACTGGGAAGTTATCAATTGAGACAAACGCTGCTTTTTGCAATTGTATCAACTTTATTATACATTGTTATCGGGATAGTCCTTGGAATCCTGATTGCTACTACCGGAGTAGTTGCCTTCGTATACCTAACTTACATCGTATATATCGCTTTATTTGTAGTCTGGATTATCGGATTACTGGGTGCCATTAACGGAGAGAAAAAACCAATTCCTTTTATTGGTGAAAAAGCACAGACCTTATTTCCAAATATATAACAAAAGCCAGTCTTCAGGCTTTCAATCAGCTGATCAGGAATACTTCCTTTTATAAGTATTCCTGATTACAGCTAAAGGTTTATCTAAACGCCCTGATCTGATCAGGTAGTTAATCAGCAATAGAATCAGCATATTATTTAACCAAACCTGCAAACCGCTGATAAAAAACTGTGGGACTGTGCTCATTTTTAGGCGCATACTTTCCTGCAATGATTGGGATGTAAATCACTCTCCTTCTGCTCTCTTCACCCACTACTGAAGATTGAGCAACGCGGTGCCATAAACGACCGTCATGAACCGTAAGATCTCCTGCCTGAGGGGTAATCGCCACTTCATTTGGATCGCTGTCATTATCCAGAAAATACTTTTTTCTAAACAACATGCCGTATAAACTTTGTTTATGTGTTCCGGGAATAATTCTTAAACCACCATTTTCTGGTGCAAGATTACTCAGATGTATACCGACATTGAGCATAGGATTGATCTTCTTCCCATAAAAAATATCTCTCAAGCCATCTGTATGCCATCCCATCTTGGTGAATTTACTGTCAGGCCCATTCACATAATGGTTAAAGACCATCCCGTCTTTTTCATTTTCCCCCAACCTGGCTGTAGTGCCGGCCAGCGCAAACAAACTTTTAAATCGCGGATCCAGCAATAAACCGCTGAAGGTAGAATGGTGTTGATTGATAAATGCGAAACGTTGCACTAAGGAAGATCCATCCAGGTCACGTCCATATTTAATGGGAACCCCGTTGACTTTGTCTACTCCTTTTTCAATCCATTTGGCCTGAACCTCCAGGGAGGCATCAATAATGGACTTTACGGTTTCCGGTTTTATAAAACTTTTGAAATGTATAAAGCCGTGAACGTTGAAGAAATCTTTCTGCTCGGCTGAGAGAGATTTTCCCATAGAAAATCTTGGATATGAAGTTGCCATATTTATTTTTTTTAGAATGAATGAAAGAAAATGATTTGAAATAATTTAATGCAGATCTGGTACGATCCCTTGTATTAACAGCAACAACATTGCATACACATCATGGAGTAATGTGCTGCCCTGCTGAAAGATATGTTACTGTTTTTCTTCATATTAAAAAGACTACCAATTCAGTAGACTAAAACAAACATATGTAATTTATTTCAAAATCAAGAATCATTTTAAAATTAAAATTCAAAACTGGCTATTCTTTTGTCTTATAGATATTAGATACCACCCACTCTACCAATGATTTCGGAAGGAAACGATTAGCCTGAGCGGAAACCAAATTGCTGAAACCTGGTATCACCTCCGCTTTTTTAGCCAGCATAGCCTTAACTCCTATTTCAGCAACAACATCTGCATTCATATTGAATTTATCTGCAAGATCGCTGATAGCGGACAGTCCGGCACGGTCTGCAAATCCCGTATCTGCAGGTCCGGGACAAATACAGGTAACAGACACAGTCGATTTTTTCAACTCAACCCTGATTGCCCTGCTAAAAGACAGCACATATGATTTGGTAGCAGCGTATACCGCAAGTGTCGGTACTGCCTGGTAAGCCGCAGTGCTGGCAATATTCAATATATAGGATTGATGCTGTTTTTTAAGTGAAGGGATCATATGATGTGTCAGTTCCGTTAAAGCCATAACATTCAGCTGCAACATATTCAACTGCTCATTGATTGGAATTTGTTCAAAATCACCCCACAATCCGAAACCAGCATTGTTTATCAGCGCGAAAATTGCATATGAATTTTGCTGGCACCAATCGTGTACTTTCTCCGCAGCCCCCTGGGCAGACAGATCCAATACCAGAATGGCCACCTTAACATTGCAGGTTGCCATTAAAGAAACTTTTAATTCTTCCAGTTCTGCAGCTGAGCGGGCGACGAGTAAAAGATTGAATTTTCTTTTAGCCAATGCTATTGCAATAGATTTCCCTATCCCTTTACTTGCACCAGTTATTAACGCGTATTGATCCATAAAAAATGATAACAGGCCTAAAAATAGCTATTTATTTTACAAAGCCCCTATTTATGTATCCTGGCCACACGCAGAATGATAGGAAAACTCACCGTTCTGATTAAGGGAACTCCCCAGGCCTCACGTAATTGATCTGCAATTAATGTAATTGGGTTCTTTTGATGTGCTTTTTCGTAATGTTGTACGACAGACCAGGTATTCAAATAGCCTATCAGCTGATCAAATGTCCATTCTACAGTATTTACAAAATCTGGATGTTCGATGTCTGTAAAAGGGAAAGGAATGGTCTGATATTGGTGATCGAGATATTTCAATTCGGGATCCCTGTAATCACCTATAAAATCATTGAACAGACGGTCTATAATCCGGTCCCCTTCCGGAAACAATTTCAACCTCCCCGATCCGATAATTGCCAGTATCCCACCTGATTTGATTGTACGTTTAACCTGATCATAAAATCCGGAAAAATCAAACCAGTGTATCGCCTGAGCAACAGTGATCAGGTCGAATATATTGTCGGGAAAATTGGTATGTTCTGCGGATTGTACGCTGTATTCTATATTCGTGGCTTGTGGCGCATGAGCCAGCTGATTCTGGCTGATATCCGTAGCGTAGATCTGCTTGAAATAATCTGATAATGGAACTGCAATCTGGCCGTTACCGGTTGCACAATCCCACATATAATCCGTTTTATTACATAATTGAAGCAGATAACTAAATAATGCAGCAGGATAGGTAGGCCTGAATTTAGCATAACTTTTGGATTGTCTGGAAAAATTATCTTTGAAAGGCGTATTACGGTTCATCATAAATATTAAAATAGTAAACAGTGTTGAGATCAACACTATTTTAATTTAAATTCGGGACTATTTAAAGAATAATTTACGTAATTAAAACGATTAAAGCAAAATACTATTGCTGGCTTAAAATAACATGTTTGATATTTTTCCTATTGTAAGTATAAGTAATATGTACCAGACCATCAAGTGTTTGTATAATTGCCGGATAACTAAACTCCTCTTTATCACCGTCCTCAAGTACGGCGATGTCATTCCATACTTTTCCATCTGCAGAACTTGCAACCCGTAATTTACCACGGCCATTGAACCAATCTTTACCCGGTAAATCCGGATTGTAAACAATGAGCTGTGTACCGTTATTAAGTGTCACCGCATCTGTACCCGAATTTGGATTTAAGAGCGTAGTTGGTGTTAAAGCGCCCCAGGTATCTCCTCCGTCAGTGGACCAGGATTGAATAATACTGCCTTGTTTACTCCTGCAAAGGATCTGGAGTCTATTGCCCGGATAAGTCAGGATACTGGGTTGGATCACATCGAACCTCGATTTAGTGTCCACCGCCATTTTGGTCCAGTTCTCTCCCCCATCTATGGACTTCTCCATATGTACCTTCCATCTTTCAGTGTTTTCTTCCACACTTGAGGGAGAGAGTATTGTACCATTTGCGAGTTGAACGGGTTTATTTTTTACAGGCCCTATAATTCCGGGAGGCAGTCGCCTGGCAGGCGACCAGCTTTTGCCTTTATCCATTGAGTATTTTACCATCCCCCACCATTCTCGGGGATTGGGGCCAACCTTATAAAACAAGAACAATTTGCCCTGCTGCGATTTAAAAAGCACCGGATTCCAGGTAGGAAAACGCAGCGAATCACTTACTACTCCATCCGCAATTGATTGAGCTGGGGATATTGTTTTCCCATCCAATGTGCAGTACCAGATATTGACGTCTTTTTGTGCTTCGGCAGAGCCCCCGAAACAAGCAATCAGTAGTTTTCCTTTGCTGACTTCAATGATCGTAGAGGCATGACATTGTAAGAATGGAGGATTAGTGAATAGCAATTCATCTTTTACTTTCGACCAGTGATTTTGTGCATAAAGTGAAGAAAACAGCATCGGAAAGCATATTATAAGGCCTGAAAAGTATTTATTCATATCACATTCAATTGTTGATTGCTAATATGCGTATTTTGATGCGATTTCTGAACGCCAGGATTGAACAACAGGTTTATCGATTAGTCTATATTACCAGTAAAATCTATATGAACCGATGCAAAAACCAGCATTAAAACAAAGCAGCCTTTAATTAAAAAATTAAAGGCTGCTTTGTTTTGAAATGGGTATTCATCTTATAGTAAGTTTTCGTCGTCATCGTCAAGACCTAAATCATCATCGTCAGTATTCAGATCATTGTCGATAATATCCTCATCATCTATAATTTCATCCGGGTCTTCTTCATCCAGATCCAGATCACTGTCGTCATCCAGGTCATCATCTTCATCTTCCGGCCCGTTTGCAGTCTGATCGAGTAACTCGTCTACATCGGCATAGCCAATATTTCCGTCATCAGTTGTTGATCCTTCAATATCTTCAGCAGAAGGCCCTCCCAGGATATCAGATTTATCTACAGCGGTGTCATGACTCAGGACTTCTTCATTTTGCGTGTAATTTCCATTTTGAGTTTCCATAGTATGATTGTTTTAAGGTATAAAATCAATAACAGCGCTATTGAAATTTGGTTCTGGAAAAGATGATAAGTTTTTTACAGCTACCAAAAACGGACGTAGATTGCTGAAAGTAAAAGCAGTACCACAGCAATCATTACAACGGATCCCGGTTTTAGCCTGAACATCGATTGATCAATTTCAATCGCCTTAGCATTCACCATCGGCCCTCTCAAACTAATGATTACCATTACCAGAACAGTAATAAAAAATGACCAGCTCAGTGATATAAAAAAGGGTATCTCATACTCACCTGCACTATTAGGAAATGCCGAATATAAGATGGTATCTGTTCCAAAAACCTGTACGGCAAATTGATTAAAGAAAACAGAGGACGCAAATCCGGTGATAATACCAACTACAGCAGCATGTGCCGTTGTTCTTTTCCAAAACATACCTAATAAGAACGTCGCCAATACACCCGGACTTACAAAACTGGAGTACTTTTGAACAAAGGTGTAGCCACCAGCACTGCCTATCCCCAGCATATCATTCCATGTAAAAAAAACGGCTGCAGCCATCGCAAAGAAAATAGTGAACCTGCCCACCCAAACCATTTTACGTTCAGATGCAGCCGTATTCATATATTTTTTATAAACGTCCAGCGTAAAGATGGTAGAGATACTGTTGGATTTACCTGCCAGTGAGGCTACGATAGCCGCTGTTAAAACTGCCAGCGATAATCCTTTTAAACCCGAAGGCAGAAAGGATAACATTGCTGAATAGGCAGAATCCTTATTACCATCTATCAGTTGAGGAAGATGGCCATGTTTATAAAGAACAAAAGCAACAATCCCGGGCAGCATTACAATTACCGGCATTAGTATTTTTAGCAGACTTGCAAACAGAATTCCAGTACGGGCAGTGTGTAAATTAGCGCCCAATGCGCGTTGTGTAATGTATTGATTACAGCCCCAATAGTTCAGGTTACTGATCCATTGACCAGATGCATACATTGCGAAACCGGGGAGAATAAGATATTTACTGATTTGTTCTGCAGATGCACCGGAAGGCGGTTTTTTAAACATCAGATGAAAATGATCCGGAGCATCTTTAATAATCAGATTTAATCCCATCAGTGCATTTTGTCCGAATCCTAGTTTATCACTGACAATGGTGAGTGATAAATATGTTATCGCGAGTCCGCCGGCAATCAATACGCCTACCTGTATCACGTCAGTATAACCTACAACCTGCATTCCCCCCAATGCAATCACTACGCCAAAAATAGCTAGACCAAGCATGATTTCATGAAAGTATGCACCACCTAATAAACCATTTATGGCCAGTGCACCGAGATATAAGATAGCCGTAAGATTGATAAATATATATAAGAACAGCCAAAAAATAGACATCACCAATGCAACACCGCTATTGTATCTGTTCTGCAGGAATTGCGGCATGGTGTAGATCTTATTTTTAATGTATACAGGCATGAAAAAAACCGCGACGATAATCAGCGCCGCTGCACCGACCCACTCATAGACCGCGACCGCTATACCGGCAAAAAAGCCATCACCGCTCATCCCGATAAACTGCTCTGCAGATATGTTGGACGCGATTATAGAAGCACCAATTGCCCACCAGGTCAGCGAGCCTTCGGCAAGGAAAAAGCTCTTTGAACTTCCATCAGTTTCAGTCTTTTTCCTGCGGTAGATGAGGTAGCCGTAAACGGAAACAATAATAAAGTAGGCAAGAAATACCAGGAGATCGGCAACGGAAATATGGTTCATTCAGAAATTTTCTTTACAGGAATTTTAGCGGCACATGATCATACGACCGTCCGAATTTAAATAAATTATTTAAACAGGTGCTATACAAATAAAATCTGCACTAAAATTTCAGTGCAGATGGTAAATATTTAGCCACCAGGTCTTCATAATATGGTCTTAGTTTTTTCCAATCTGGTATAACAGGACTTTTCGAGTACAGGTCATAAGGATTAAAAAGAGCTACAGATTTGAATAACTCATGATCATGCGGCGTCATCAAGTGGCTGTAAGCATTTTCTCTATGCTGTGGGTAAAATGAATGGTAGCGCAACATATACAAGGCCTGTTCCGGAAGATAAGGTTTCATCATATGGTATACATATTCATCATGTCCCCAGGTCATATGTACATGATCTAAACCACAATTAGGTTCATAAACACCATATTTAGTATTATATCTCGGATCATATTGATCCTTATTATCCCTGAAAAATTCGGAGAAAACAATTTTGTCAGAAAACGCGCAACCTACTGGATAACTATCCCCTACTACGGCCCATTGTGGTTCGCCAAATAAACATAATACTTTTCCCATATCATGGAACAAACCGACCAGCACCATCCAGTCAGGATGGCCGTCCGCACGTATAGCTTCAGATGTTTGTAACAAATGCTGAAACTGGTCAAGATCAGTATCCGGATCAGAATCATCTACCAGCTGATTGAGAAAATCAAATGCATCCCAAACTGACATCTCCTTTTTATCAAACTTCAGATAGTCCGCCTTTTTTTCCAATACAAAATCATAAGTTTGATTGATATGCTGTAACCGGTAAAACTCCTTAACAGTATCACGTTCAGGAGTTTCATAGTTCCTGTAAGCTTCGGTATCTCTTCCCGCAGCTATGGTTTCAGGATCAGGGTAACGTATTAACAAATCATCTTCCCATTCATCTAAGGAACCAAGGGGATTTTTCTGAGTATTATCTGACACCTTTTTCATACGTCTATATTTGTTTTTTAACGGTTATGAAGCTTGTATCAGCATTTTGATTTTCATTAAGCTGTAAGCTGATACAGGTTTCATACGTCTATATTTGTTTTTTAACGGTTATGAAGCTTGTATCAGCATTTTGGTTTTCATTAAGCTGTAAGCTGATACAGGTTTCATACGTCTATATTTGTTTTTTAACGGTTATGAAGCTTGTATCAGCATTTTGGTTTTCATTAAGCTGTAAGTTGATACAGGTTTCATACGTCTATATTTGTTTTTTAACGGTTATGAAGCTTGTATCAGCATTTTGGTTTTCATTAAGCTGTAAGCTGATACAGGTTTCATGCAATTGCTTTAATATTTGGTTGCGCTCCCTAAAGGCACGCTAACCAAATATATTTAATTTTAACCTTATATTCAACAAAACCAGTTAATTTTAATCACAGTCAAAAATCTCATAAATCACTGACAATCAAACGCAGACAATACATATTTTGAACTGCAAAATATCCCGCTGTACAACATAAGGGTTCGCCGCCCAGTAAAAAGTTTCACATTTTAATCACCTTCCTTCTTGTACAATTCAAAATATTTGTTCAGTTTACGTTGAAAAATTAATACATATGGTTATTGTTATTCAATGTGCTGACCGTACAGGTTTAGTTTCAGCTATTACAGCTGTTCTGGCGGCTAACAAGCTGAACATTGTTTCTCTGCGCGAGTATGTGGATCAAACAGAAAATAGGTTTTACATGCGCTTGGAGGTAACTGAACAATTCGATGCAGTTTTACTGGAAACAGAATTTCAGCAGGTGCTCCCTGCCGGCGCACTGATCAGTATCAATCCCTCGCCAAATAAAAAGATTGTATTGCTGGTCACCAAAGAATACCACTGCCTGACAGATATCCTGGTGAAAAATTATTTCAACTCACTGGGCGCAACGGTAGCTGCAGTGATTGGCAACTACCCAACGTTACAGGATATCTGCCGCCGTTTTGATATCCCATTTTTTCTCGTTTCTCATGAAAACAAGGAACATGCTACTTTCGAATCCGAGATAACGGAAGTTATTCAACAATATGAACCTGATTATATTGTACTTGCCAAATTTATGCGGATACTATCCCCGGATTTCGTTGCAGGACTCCCAATGCGGATTATCAATATCCATCATTCTTTCCTCCCTGCCTTTATTGGTGCCAACCCCTACCGTAAAGCTTTTGAACGTGGTGTTAAGCTCATCGGTGCTACTGCACATTTTGTAACCAATGACTTAGATGAAGGGCCTATTATTACCCAGCAGACCATTCCTGTAAACCATTCTCAGGTAACTGCGGATATGGTTAAAGCAGGAAAAGAAATCGAAACTTCGGTATTGGCCAAAGCCTTGAGGCTGGTTTTCGACGACCGTGTATTTGTTTACAGGAATAAGACAGTGGTATTTGACTGGTAAAAGAAGAAGGCTTCAAAAATTATTACCTTTGCCGCATGAATACAGAAATTGCAGTTATTTTCGACATGGATGGCGTTATTTGCCATACTAATCCTTATCATTCCCTTGCTTTCCGCGAATTTTTCTCCCTCAGAAATCTGTCACCAACTGATGAAGAATTTGCACAGCACATGTTCGGAAAAAGTAACAGCTATATTCTAAGTCATTTTTTCAACAGAACTGTCGAGGGTGAAGAACTCCTCGAGCTGGAGCAGGAAAAAGAAGGACTTTTCAGAAAAATATATGAACCGCATATTGATCCGATCAAAGGTATTATTGCGTTCATGGATAACCTGAAAGCAAATGGTGTCAAATTAGGCGTTGCGACCTCCGCACCTTATGCAAATCTGGAACTGATATTGAGTAAAGTCAATATTCGTAATAAATTAGGATCTATACTAGCTAGTGAAGATGTGAAAAAACACAAGCCAGATCCGGAAGTATATTTGGCTTCTGCTAAGAACCTTGGATTATCTCCGGCTCAGTGTGTAGTTTTTGAGGATTCATTTTCAGGTGTATCTGCTGGTTTAAGCGCCGGAATGAAGGTAGTTGGTGTGCTTACGTCTCATACAAAGGAAGAACTGCCTCCTTGCAGTTTTTACATTAATGATTATGACAATTTAAGATTCGATCAGCTCAAAGCCCTGTTTTCTTAAATAAAATCTACAATAATGCTTCATAAAGGAATGTTTCTAAATTAAAAACAGATTGTCTGATCTGATTGCATTGTTATAGTTTTGCAGCAAACAAACACAATAAATGTCAGCAACAAAACTAACAATTAACAATAACGGATCTGTAAAGATAGAAGGCGATTTTGAAATCGTAGATAGAAATGGTAATGCATATGGTCTTCAGGGAAGAACAGTATTAACTATTTGCCGTTGCGGTCTTTCAAAAAACAAACCATTTTGCGATGGTGCACATAATGGTCACTTCGAGCATGAAGCAATCGCATTTGACCTTCCTCCGAAAAAAGTTTAGTAAGATCCTGAAAAACCGCCAGCTATAAGGCGGTTTTTTTCGTAATATGGAGCAATCGTCCGCCACCATAACTAGGTAATGGCACGATCTGTGCAATAAATAGCCGGATATCATGTTATTATTTAAACAAAAAATCAGAGTTATGAAATTTTCCATTCTGCCCGTAGCACTATTTACGCTCGCCGTGTTATCACAGGGCTGTGTAAGTAATAAGAAGTTCAATGAACTGCAAACCAATTATAATGCACTGCAAACTAAGAATAGCGATCTTGATAAAAAATATCAGGACGGCCAGCAAAGCCTTTCTGCATCTACCACCCGGGTTAAAAGTTTAGAAGAACAACTGGCTGCCGAACGTTCCAACCTTGCTGCACTTCAGGCAGCACTTGATAAATGTCTTAATTCAACTAGTCAGGGTAACGTCAACATTTCTAAACTTGTAGACGAAATCAATACCTCAAATAAATACATCCAGCATTTAGTAAATACTAAAAATAAAAGCGACTCGCTTAATGTCGTGTTAACGAACAATTTAACCCGTTCCTTAAGTCGTGAGGAAATTAAAGATGTGGATGTACAGGTTCTTAAAGGTGTAGTTTACATCTCGCTGTCAGATAACATGTTATATAAATCAGGAAGTTACGAGATTTCTGATATCGCCGGACAAACACTGAGCAAAATCGCTAAAATCATTACTGACTATAAAGAATACGATGTATTGATTGAAGGAAATACAGATGCTGTACCTATTACAATGCCAAATATCAGAAATAACTGGGACTTAAGTGCTTTGAGAGCATCTTCAGTGGTGCAGGCCTTGCAGAAAACGTATAATGTAGATCCAAAAAGGCTTACTGCCGGAGGAAGAGGAGAGTACAATCCTATTGCCAGTAATGATACCGATGCAGGGAAATCTAAAAACAGAAGAACACAGATTATTATTACCCCTAAGCTGGATCAGTTTATGGATCTGATCGAAAAAGCACCGGATAAAAAACCTTAATATTTAAAACATACAGATTCCACTAAACAGTAAAGGCCGCAATATTTGCGGCCTTTACTGTTTAGTGGAATCTGTATATCAACCTATAATTATCAGCCCAGCCAGTTATTATTCAAAAGCTTGTTCATTATTCTGATTTCTGGCACTTAACAACATTAAACCTTACCTTTAAAAACCACGTATATTATTCAACAATTCAAGACATGAGAGAAAGTATTAATACCAATAAATCAGGAGAAGAACAACTCCGTGTAGAAGCGCTAAGCCGTTATCACATATTCGATACCCCACCAGAACAAGCATTTGACAACATCGCAAAATTAGGTTTGCAGCTGTTTGAAGTACCAATTTGCCTGATCACATTTGTTGATACGGAAAATGTATTTATAAAAGCTAATATCGGTCTAGGCGAAATTATGGGTGATATTACAAAAACGCCCAAATCGAATAGCCTCTGTGCCTTGGCAATACAGGATAAAAACATCAGTATTTTCAATAATAGTTTAATACAAACGGATCCCTGTGTACTTACGAGCGGCTTATTCGCTGGTGAGACAGGATTTAAATTTTACGCAGGAGCGCCGTTAACTACCCATGATGGATTTCGAATCGGCACTATCTGTATAGTTGATACAGCAATCAGAGACTTTTCAGAAAAAAATAAGTCGGTATTAGAAAGCCTTGCGGTAATCGTGATGTCCGTCATCGAATTGAGACAATTGAATATGCCCGTTTAACTAAAACGTTTTTAAATTCAGGTTATCAATCGTAGTAAAACAATCATATGATCTGATGCCTATGGCGCCGGTTTTGTATGTAGTATCGCTGCAGGATATAGCCGGTTCCTTCTGATGATTAAAATATATTTTGATCTGGCTTCCAATCGCTTCAATCTTTAGGTGGCAGGTAGATCCTATCACTATTTTTTCATTAGCTGTTTGTAATGCAGTCCATTTTTGTCCGGATGACTTACCAAGTTCAAGCTTTCCGGCATCAGCATCAATTCCTATATAGTATCCTTTATAGGCATCGGCACCCAATGCAGGATCAGTTATCCTAAATAACAATCCAGCATTCCCTTTCGATGAAATCTTTATCTCCGCCTCATAAATAAAATCTTCAAAGTTAGTCCCGGTTCTTATGGCCTTACTTCCATGAATACCACTCCCCCACGATCCTTTGTTCGACGCTGCATTTATTGCGCCATCTTTGATAAACCATCCTCCGCCATATATGATCCAGTCTTTAAGTGTTGCATGTGAGAAATTTTCATGAAAGTGTTTCATTATTTTGCGGGCTTCCCCAATCACCGGAAAGTTGGTTACTCTGATGTTTTCCGCGCCAAATGGAACCAGTGTGATCTCTTCCAAAGGTTCCACAGATTGCAGTGGACTTGCCGGCACTTCAAAAGCATGCATCTGGTTATCAGCCATGGTCCATAACGGTAGTCGCCTTCCCTGTACGTAAAGTTTAACCGGTGTGGCTGAAGTTATAAATGGGTTCTCCGGCATCGGAGATTCCTCAACCCTGATTGTATTTCCTGCATTTTTGCGATCCAATACAAGTGCATAATTCCAGGGGGATGCCGGTGTTACCTCATAATCGTAAAAGCCAGGTACGGGATGTTTCTTGCGTATACTGTATTTTGCATCGATCTTCAGACTGTAAACCAGCGGCCCACGTTCAACGCTTACAGAATTATTTACCTGATCTGTGATTTTCACTTCCATGGGAAATTCCAGAGTGATCTGATCCTGATCATTCCAAACCCTGTCGATGTTAAAGACATGACCTGCTTTCATTCCTTTTAAAGACTTTCCATTAAGCATCACTTTTGGCATACGACACCATTCCGGCATCCTTAACCGTAGAGGAAAATGGACGGATTGACCGAGCGTCATCTTCATCAATACCTTCTCTTTAAAAGGATAATCTGTGATGACATCAAGATTGACAGGCACGTTACCTGCTACCAAGGCTTTCACTTGTACAGGCGCATAAACAATAACTGCCAATCCCTTATCTGGTGTAGAAACCCAGCTGTTTTTCACCAAATAAGGCCAACCCATATGCATGTTATACCTGCAGCAACCCATACCAGAATAAGGACTAAGTAAAATCCCGCCATCATAATCCTCATCGAAGCCGGATTGCCCATATTTATTTACTACCTGATTAGGCTGGCTATAATAAAGATGTTCTTTAATATCCCTGCTAAATTGTGCAGGCAGGGTGTTAAAAGCTATTTTTTCCAACCTGTCGCCAATATTTACGTCATGAATGATTCTGGCCGCCGTTTCCAGACTCTGCATCCACTCTACCACCGTACAGGTTTCAGTCCCCTGAAATGAACTTTTTCCCGCCAGGAACTCCGTACCTGAAGCAATTCCGGAAGCTTGTCCGTGATCTGCCATCAAATGAATGATCCCCTTGTGTAAAGCATTTCTGTTCAGGGCGGTTTGTTCTAACTGAGAATAAAGAGCTGGAAATTTTAAAGCCTGTCCAACACTTACACTATGTTTAGTATGGAAATCATCTCCGAAATGATAAAACTGATTATTGGTATAGATTTCTGCCCATGGATAGGCCTGCAATTTCAATTTCTCCGCCAGGCTAATCAGAAACGGATCAGCAGTCTTATTATACAGCCATAATACAAGTTCTATATTATCTCCTGTTCTGGACTTACTCCATTCAGATAACGGCGTTTGATCCAGATGCTCAAACTCGTATTTAAAATAGCTGGTAAAAAAACCAATCACTTTTTCATCCCCTGTAGCTTCATAGTAACTTTGCATCGCATACATCATTGGCATACGCGGCCACCAGTCATTCATCGTTTCCGGACCAAAAAGACCGTTTGGACGCTGATTATTCAGTGTATACTTAATCCATTTAGCTGCTTTGGCTTTTAAAACTGCATCGTCGAGCGTATAAGCTAATGCTATCAGTCCTTTTACATAATAGGGTACCCGCTCCCATCCACTTCCGCTACCGCCTAACCAATCGGAACCCGGACCTAAATTTTCAGCTTCATGATATAATTCTTCAGCATGCCCGGTTGCCCCATCTCTTTGTAATTCAAGTTGGGTTAATAACCATCCCTTTGCCTTGATACTGCCTAATGGAAGTTGGATATAGCTCCCCGCAGTAAGAGGTGCACGGTTGTAATCATAACTGCTGTTCATATGCTGCTGCTGCGCATCAACAAGTAATGAGCAAAAAAGCAGAGCGCCGATGAGCAAAAAGGATTTTTTCATTTTTTATATCTGGTCATCAAATATAGGTTATCAAATGCTATTTATGAATTGCCCGGATTTTCCCTATTAGTTAGGAAACAGCGCATCCCAGACAAAATTTATTAAGAAATCAAATACTGATGAACGAAAAGATCTGAATATCTTAATATCTATTTTTATCAGCAAAAAATATTTAGTAAAAAGTAATATTTCACTAAAACAACACCTGCAACCGTAGTCATCAACTTCAGTTCGTCTATTCAGGAAGAATTGATACAATTAAATATCGGCAAACGACATAGGGATATTATATCTTTTTAGCGCCTTGCTAAATCAATATTTTTCGGACAATAAATTCAGCATATAAATATTCAAACAATAGCAAATTGATATTTATATGTGTATTTTTACCCGATAAATAAAATACAATGCTTGTAAATATTACTTCTATTTTAAAGAATAAGAGAACTGAAATCCTTGAATTATGGATGAAAAATCAGTTATCAAATCCGGGATTAGCTGATGATCTGATCAGTAATCAGGACTTGAGATCACAATCAGCAGACTTTGTTAATGCACTCGTGAACAACCTAAACGAAAATAACATCGATAATCCTAATTCCAGCGACTTCGATCATGTTATTGAAATTCTAGGCGGCATTTCAATATCGAGGGCAAGACAGGGATTTAGCCCACGTGAAACAGGTTTCTTCATTTTAAGTTTAAAAGAAAGCTTTCTTGAAATTTTAAATCAGGAAATATCAGATGTTAAGGATTTATTTACACAGAGCCTTAGACTAAGCCGATTGATGGACAATTTTACCATTCTTACTTTTGAGACATTTATCAAAGGTCGCGAAGAAGTAATTATGCGTCAGACTGACGAAATCACGGATATCTCTACACCTGTAATTAAAGTATGGGATGGCATCTTAGCATTGCCTATTATTGGCACCCTGGATAGTGCGCGTACACAGGTAGTAATGGAAAACCTTCTGCAGGAAATTGTGATTACGGGTAGCAGCATCGCTATATTAGATATATCAGGAGTTCCGACAGTGGATTCATTGGTAGCGCAGCATTTGTTGAAAGCTGTAAGCGCAACCCGTTTAATGGGTGCAGAATGTATTATTAGTGGTATCAGACCAGAAATTGCACAAACTATAGTGCACTTGGGTATAGACCTCTCACAAATCATCACTAAGGCAACTTTAGCGAGTGCATTACAATATGCTTTCAAATCGCTTCGCCTGGAAGTAAAAAGATCTGCTACAGATAACAAGTTATTTAACAAAACACAATATTAATATCAATGGATAGAATTCCTATTTTAAAAATGGGACCGTTCCTGCTGGTGACAATACAAATTGATTTGTACGACCGGTTAGCTCTGGATCTGGAAGAAGATCTGGTGAGAATGGTTGAAAAAACGTCTGCAAAAGGTGTATTAATTGATATCTCGGCAGTAACAATTGTCGATTCCTTTATGGGTCGGATACTGGGTAATATTGCCAGCATGTCAAGACTGCTGGATGCACAAACCGTTGTTGTGGGTATGCAACCGGCTGTTGCCATTACACTGGTAGAGTTGGGATTACCGCTTAACGGTGTATCGACAGCATTAGATGTAGAAAAAGGCATGGCACTCTTACAATCGAAAATGATTTTCGACGAAGAAGAAGAACAAGAAGAGGATGACACTGCCGCTAACTAAGGATATCCTGGTGGTCTCAAGGGAGCAGGATGTGGTATTGTTACGTAACCGCGTGAAAGAACATGCCGTAAAAATAAAAATGGGTCTGGTCAACCAGACCAAACTCCTGACGGCTGCAAGTGAATTGGTAAGAAATATGTTAAGATACGGAAATGGAGGAAAGGCGATTATAGAGGTAGTCAGCAGTGGCAGAATCAATGGAATCCGCTTAACATTTGAAGACCAGGGGCCTGGTATTGCCGATATCGATAATGCCATGACAGATGGCTATTCAACGGGAAAAAGCCTTGGATTGGGTTTACCAGGAACTAAAAGACTGGTAAGTGAATTTAATATTAAGAGCAAACTTGGCGAGGGAACCACAGTTACCATCATAAAATGGGCAAATGGTTGATGCTACGCATATCCGCTTCAAAGCGGCAGACAGAAGTTATTTCTCTATCATAAAAAGAGATATTCATCAACTGGCAGCAGATGCAGGTTTTGACAATAAAAAGCTGGGCGATATTGACCTGATTATCTCCGAGCTTACTTCTAACCTCCACAAATTTGCTACAGCCGGGGAAATACTGGCCGGTATTTTTCAGGAATCTGGAGGAAATCAATATTTAGAAGTGATTAGTATTGATCATGGACCAGGTCTTACCGATGTACAAAAGGTTATGACCGACGGTTATTCTACTTCAGGAACGATGGGAATAGGCCTTGGCAGTATCAAGAGATTATCAGATAAATTTGATTTGTATTCTCAAAAAGGATGGGGTACCACTGTATTGAGCCGTGTATATGCCAGACCTATTACTGATCTCAATCAGCATGCAAGTGCTATTGAGATACGCCGGTTGATTGTCGCTATGCCAGGTCAGCATACGAGTGGTGATGGTTCTTATTACAAACGAACAGACAGTCATTTTAAATTATTGGTCGCTGACGGACTTGGCCACGGACCAGAAGCAAATCTGGCAGTTAATGAAGCTGTTCATGCATTTAAAAGCTGTCCTTATCACTCTCCAGGCGAAATTTTAAAATACATTCATCATTCTATTCGTAAAACACGCGGAATTGTGGCTGCAGTTGTAGTATATGATCTGAAAACGAAGAAATGGGCCATTGCTGGCGTGGGTAATATCAGCTCGAGGTTGTCAAATTACATGGAGATTAAAAACCAGATGTCTTATAACGGTATTGTCGGACACAATATCCCTAACACCATTAATGATCATGAAGCATTATTGGAAGATTTCAACCAGATCACTTTATGTTCTGACGGTATCAAATCACGGTGGGAAAATGCTAAATATCCAGGGATTTTACGATGTGATCTAACTATTCAGATGGCAGCGATTTACAAAGATTTTGCCCGGCATACTGATGACATGTCTGTAGTAATGGCTAAAATAAGATAATATGCAACTATTAAAAGTCGCCCTAGAAAACGAACTCGACCTAACCTTAGCTTATAAAAAATCTATTAAGGCAGCAGAACTGATTGGTCTGTCCAGATCGACCCAAACTGCTTTTGCCACTGCTGTTTCGGAAGTTTGTCGCGAAGTAATCGATAAAACCCATGACGGCCTCGTTACGCTGGAAATACACAATGAAGGCGAACGACATCACCTTGCGGCAGTAATCACTTACAGACAAAGTGAAAGTATAAATAACCTGGAAGAAGGATTTCAATACGCCAGAAAACTGGTGCCGATATTTCTTTATGCTGTTTCAGAGAGAAAAGGAACGATCCAGTTAAAAATGGGCATCCCAAAAGCAGTCGGTATAAGCAAAACCAAGATATTGATGGTGTCCAGTTATTTTGAACATCTGGAGCCAAGTACTCCATATGAGGAAGTAAGGCAGAGGAACCAGCAGCTTTACTTAATCAATGAACAATCCGAACAGGCGCTGCAGCAAGCAGAATATCTTAATCAGCAGAAAAATGAATTTCTGTCCGTTGCCAGTCACGAATTAAAAACTCCGCTTACTATTCTAAGGGCATATACCCAAATGGCTTTGAAGACGGATTGCAGTCCGATCACGCTCTCTCATTTGAAAAAAGTTGATGATCAGGCTTCAAAATTGCAAACTATGATTACGCAATTGCTCGATATTTCAAAGATTGAAGACACGGAAACAGAATATAACCTGGAAGCCACCTCATCCAAGCAATATCTGCTGGACATGAGGGATCTGATCATGCAGTTGGTGCCCGCTCATCAGCTTCTCATTCATCTAAACGATGATTCTACACTTTACATAGACAGGTTACGTGTAGAACAGGTGATCATGAATATTATTGGTAATGCTGCTAAATATTCCCCTGCAGGAACCCAAATCGTATTTACTACAACGCTGCAGGCTAATGGAGAAGTATTATTTTCTGTAAAAGATCAGGGGATAGGTATGTCTGAGGAGGAATTGATCAAAATATTTAAGAAGTTTTATAGGGTTGAAAGTATTATTAAACAATATAATGGTTTAGGAATAGGATTATTTATCTCTTCAAAAATCATCAACAACCATGGAGGAAAAATCTGGGTTGAAAGTATTTTTGGCCATGGATGTACCTTCTTTTTCACTTTGCCGGTTTATAAAGATTAATCTTTCAATTCTGATTGTTCACTATTCATTTGAACAGTATGTTCTCAGCTTTTTATCTGGCCCGATCATCAAAAACATCTTCTGCTAAAGATAGGCGTCAATATACTCCAGTGTCCGCTCTATGGCATGTACAACTGATTCTTTATACACAGCCAGATCCAACTGCCTGCTCCGGTCAATTGCATTTTTTTTAATGGTCCTTTTATTATTTCTTATTTCAGCCAGGTCATAATTTACGATATTGGCGAATGTGTTCGCGTGACTTCTATATAATGTCATCAGACCTTCAGAGAAGGAGGAAACAAGCTCATTGAGCATCTCAACATTTGCCTCATCATCTATATTAACAGCGTTTACTGCTGCGAGTAATTTTTCCAGGCGGCTTTTTTCTTTACTTAAAATCATTACAGTTTGAAATATTACATTTGGTGACACTAATATATAGCAAAAGCATCAATTAATCACCTTAACATCGTAAACGCATTAGTGTTTTACATAATTCATAAAGTGGTAAATATATCGTTCCCTGATGTACAGCATAATTATAAATAGTATTGTATATTTATTTTATAATAATTATTTTAGACCTGAGGATGGTCTTAAATCCTCATTCGATATGAAAAATTCGAAAGATCAATTAAAATCCTTCTCATCAAATTCTCTTGTAACACAATTGGCTATAGCTAAAGCACTCATCTTAAATATCACAGCAGCAGAGCTTAAATTAAAGCGCTTAAGCGAAATAAACAGAGAGATTTTTCCTAAAAAATAATGGCGGCTGTTAGGACATTTATGAAGACTGTACAACTTGTTTTATAAAAACAAATATCCGTATTGCTGGATTATGAATGAATTGAGTGCGATTTTTAAAGAAATAAGAAAGATAGCAGGCTTAACTCCAACGGACGTTGCAAAAGGTATAGATATCAGCCTTCAGGCATATATTGATCTTGAGGTTAATTGCCTCAGGTTAAGCTGGACCACGTACAAACGCATTGCCAATTTCTGGAAAATACCTTATTACGATCTATTGAAATTCCGGCTAACCTTAGAACAGGAATATGATTTTGAGCACAGAAATTATGACGATCCTGAAAATTATGACCTGTTTGCGGAAGTATTTGCGATGTATGATTTCATTGCTAAACTAGCGAATAGTGAAGGGCAGGGAAAAGAATTTCTTAGATAACAAGAAGCCGAATCTTTCTGATTCGGCTTCTGCTTTTCAGCTACACACACCACATATATTATATCTCATTACAGAATACACCTATAAATAAAACATAACAGCAGATCAAATACCAACATCCATTGCTTCTTTGCCCCGCTGTTGCTGAAAGAAATTGGTTATCAATTGCTCTAAACTAAGCACAGATACTACAATTCCAAAAAAGATTACGCGAACGCATCGTTTTCCTACGCGAACGATCAATTTCGCTACACTAAACGGTGTAATGCAGGGAAATTTATACGCCCGACTCCTACCCGGGTTTTAAACAGCAGTGTGCTACTTTATTAAAATACAAAAGGCAATATTACTTTTGGAGTATTTAAAGTCAGCTGACAGTCTAATAGTGCTACAGCGTATGGCTGATATAAATATCTTGCGCCGGGCTCATCGGGGTAGGCATCCCATAATCCCGCATGATGCCAATCCTGCAGATTATCCCAGTCTGGCCTGTCAATTATTGGATAGATACATATTCCTTTAAAATCTACGGATGCATTGAGTGCTTTCTTGCATTCTAAGGTAATGTATTTGATCCATAATGGCCGGTCTTCGCCCGGGTGACTTGTCTCTGCGAGAATAATAGGTATATTGTATCTATCATATGCTTCAATCAAAAGAGAAGAAAGTCCCCGCCAACGAGGGTCAGGCTCTTCATTTAACCAGGGTAAAAATTGCCCTGTATTCATGATCCATTGATTGTTATAATAGAAATTAAACCCCATAATGTCAATATTATCTGGCTTCCCACCAAGTTCCGGGCACATTTTACCGGTTAACATGTCAATTACCTGGTATTGTATTTCATGTTGTTCATAGGCAGATAAAATTTCATCAACCGTCGCTTCAGAGGGAGGTACGATATTAACCAGCGGTTCGGTAGTCAGTATTTTAATTGTCGGATCTATCTTTTTCACTTCCTTTATTGCACTGATATAAGCGCGTGTTAAACAATATTTAACATCCCAGCCCATATTTTTTGCATAAGGAACTGTACTTCCAACCTCCCCTCCCAGCCAGGAAATGAATCCTACTTCATTAATTGGGGTGATGATCAGCATATCGTTTGGTTTGTATAAACGGTAAAATTCTACAAATGCACAGCACACAGCAACAAATCTCCGTTCAAAATGCGGGTGTAATGGACTTAGGTCGTCAGGAAAACCGAAGTGACAGATATCCCAGATTTGCTGTATCCCATAGGCATCGGCGGCATCTATCATCAATTTGACCTCACTAAAGTCATAGCAGTTAGGCTGTAGTTCGACTTTACTCCACCGGATTCCTTCTCGTACGCTTTTGATATCAAATTGCCTCAATGCACGATAATCTTCATCTATATTTTCTAAATGCTTTGTAGCGGTAACCAAATCAACCCTGTTACCATGGCAGTTGAGCTGATCAGCACATTCAAAGCCTGCCATCCAAAAAGACTTAAACTCCATAGCCATCAGCTACTGAGGTCAATTGATCCGGCTGTTCCATTTCTCCAAGAATCTTTTTAAATGTCGATAACGCCTGTGCAACTACCTGATCCATATTATAATACTTATAGGTAGCCAGTCTGCCTACAAAATAAGTATTTTCCATCTGGAGTGTAAGCTCACGGTAACGCTGATATAGCGCTGCATTATCTGGTTTTGGTATTGGATAATAAGGATCTCCCTCAGCCTTTGGAAATTCATATACAACTGAAGTTTTTGTATTCTTTTGCCCGCTTAGATATTTGAATTCCGTGATTCTGGTAAAAGCATAATCATTTGGATAATTGACGGTACCTGTCTCCTGGAATTGTTCCTGATCGAGTGTTTCGAATTTAAATTCTATGGAGCGATAAGGCAACTTACCAAAACGATAATCAAAATATTCGTCTACAGGACCAGTAAAAATCATCTTTTTATAATTCACCTCTCCTAATACATCCCTGTAATCCGTATTCAACATGATATGAATATTTTTATGGTCAAGCATTTTTTCAAACATGCGCGTATAACCATGTAAAGGCATTACCTGATAGGTATCAGTGAAATACCGGTCATCCCGGTTTGTTCGGGTTGGTATTCTGGCCGTTACGGCAGCACTCAATTGTGACGGGTCAAGATCCCATTGCTTTTTAGTATAAGACCGGAAGAATTTTTCATACAGCTCCCGTCCTACACTATTTACTACTACATCCTCAGAAGTTCGGATATCATTAATTTTTTCCGCGCGTGATTCCAAAAAAGAAGCAACGTCGTCACTGCTCAGCGTTAACCCGTACATTTTATTAATCGTATTTAAATTAATAGGTATAGGTAATAACTGTCCATCTACGCTTGCCAGTACTTTATGCTGATAGTTTCTCCATTCCGTATAACTGGAGAGGTACTCATAGACATCCTTACTGTTTGTATGAAATATATGCGGACCATATTTATGAACCAAAATTCCTGCTTCATCATAATGATCATAGGCATTACCACCTATATGATTCCGCTTATCAATTATTAATACTTTTTTATTTGCAATACGGGCTAATCTTTCGGCTAATACGCTTCCTGCGAATCCAGCGCCAACAATCAGATAATCATACATATTAACTGGCTCTAGAGATTTTAGTTTCATCAATTGTATCCTTCAGTCTGGCGTTCATCATGGCACAGGTTTGATCCCAGGACATTTCCTTTAAAAACAGATCTACCTTATTCAGCCATTGTGCATTGGATTTAGATTTCAGTTCAAGATCGATCGCTCTGATGAAATCTTCACTACTTGCAGCGATCTGAACCAATTTTTCAATTCCATATGGTCTCACTACATCCTTGATCGGTGTAGAAACTACGGGAACACCGGCCGCCAGATATTCTGGAGTTTTAGTAGGACTGATGAATTTTGTTGACTCATTTAGCAAGAAAGGAATTAACGCGACAGACCATCCGGCCAGATAGGATGGCAATTCTGCATAGGCACGCTGGCCTAAATAATGAATATTTGCATCCTGAGGCAATGAAGCAGGATCAATTTTTACTACAGGACCTATCAGAATAATTTGCCATTCGGGACGTTGCGCGGCAATATCACGGATCAACCCCAGGTTAAAACGTTCATCAATTACTCCAAAAAAACCAATTTTTAGTCCGCTGATAGTTTGCTGGTCTGCTGCCTCTATGTTTTTATTTCTTGCTTTAAAAAAATGTTCCTTTTCAATGCTACTTGGGAAGGCAAAAATATTATCATGCTGATCCTTTTTTGCATCATATAATGAATGTCCTCCTGTGAACACGAGATCTGTTTTAGCCATGAGTTTCCGTTCCAAATCAACCAGCTCAGTTGGTGCAAATTTGAACGCAGAAAGTTCATCCATACAATCGTAAACTATACTTTTAGGCTTATGTTTCGCTGTAAAAGTTAAAGCCATTGGTGTATAATACCAAAAAAGACAGCTATCTAGCTCGATATTTATTAAAAAATTATCTATTAGCAAGGTGAGCGATTGTTGCAGCTCAACCTCTGGCAAACCTGCTCTTAAATGAGGCTGTATGACATGCAAATTAGTTACCTTCTTATCAAATTTTAAAAAGTCATGATTCATGTCATGAAAAATTGGCTCTTCAATAAAATACACAGGAGCTTGCGCAGCAAAACGACTCAATAAATGTTGAGGTCGCTGATAAACGAAATCCCATCTTAAATGAGAGAAACACACAATACTTTTAAATGAAAACTCTTCGGGTTGGATCATATTTTTATGTTGTTTTAATATTAGAAACTTGTTCGTTTGGTAACAGATTGTTTGCCGCAGGTAGCTAAAGCTGTAAATTTATCAGCAAGTAAACATGGTTGTACGGATAATCCAACACAGATGTCTGATGGCCAATAATACCTTAGCAGCATTTGATCAGTCAAAACATTTATAAAAAAAACAGAAGTCTTCTTTTATGCTAATTTATCAGTCCGATACCGACTAACATGTTTTATCATGCGGTAACGCAGTTATGAAATTTTGGTTTTACAAAATGGTTGACAGTCACTAAATACCGTATTTATATCACCGTATTCAGTATTTATACCTTTCCATTGAAACTTACTATAAAACAAACTCAAAACACTTATATAGCAAAATTTCAATTTATATGTAACTATTTATCAGTTGCACCGTCTTCTTTATATAAGCACGACAACCATGAAAATATTTATACCGGTTTTATTAACTATCATATTTCACCTTAGTCCCCTTCAATCATCTGCACAACAGTCAGTAAAAATCAGTGGCCTGGTCAAAGATGATAAACAGAGCCTGCCTTCAGCAACTATTCTATTGTATTCAGCAACAGACTCCTCTCTTGTTGCCTCGGCAATGACTGATCTGGATGGAAAATTCAATGTAACAGCAAATCCCGGAACCTATTATATTTTATCTACTTCTGTAGGTTATAACAAAGTGAGAACAGCGACTTTCAATATGAAGGATTTTCCGATATTCGTGGTGCCTGCAATCACTTTAAAAGAAAGTACCGGGAACTTAAAGGAAGTGAGCATTACCGCAGTTAAACCCGTACTGGAACGTGTAAACGACAAGCTGATTTTCAATGTCGATGCTACCCCTTCAGCTTCAGGCCTTAACGCCCTGGAAGTATTAAAAAAGGCACCCGGAGTGACAGTAGATTATAATGAGAATATCTCACTTGCCGGCAAACCGAATGTTTTGGTTACTCTCGACGGCAAACAAACCTATCTGAGCGGCACTGAAGTGGTGAATTTACTAAAATCGATGCAGAGCAGCGACATTGAAAGCGTTGAAATCATTAATAATCCCGGCTCACGATATGAAGCGAACAGTACGGGAGGTATTATCAATATCAAAACAAAGAAAAGTAAATCGGAAGGTTTCAATGGGAATATAGCCCTTGGAGGCGGTTTTAATAAGTATGTGTCCACTAACAATTCTGTAAACCTGAATTTCCGAAAAAAGGCATTTAATATTTTTGGTGCTTACGGTTACAATACCAGAAAATATGAGGAAAGACTGAAAATAAACAGAATAACTCCAGGTGCATCTAACCAATTATATTTTAGCCAGAGAAATAAAGATACATCAAATAATATGGCACATAATTTCAAGGCAGGAACGGATTTCTTTCTTAGTAAGAACCATACGCTGGGTGTATTGTTTAAAGGAAACATTAACGACTATAATCAAAAAGGCTTTAGTAAGATTGATATAGGCGATCTGCCCGGAACAGTTGATTCCATACTCAGGACACCCAGTACTGATCAGTCAAACCGAAAAAACTACACCTACAATATTAACTATAAAGGGATATTAGATACCCTTGGACAGGAATTGACGATAGATGCAGATTATTCAACATTTGATGGATCTACCGATGCAGCGTCGCTCAATCGTTTTTTTTTACCAGATGGCAGTTTCTTCAAAAATGGACAAATCTACAGGAATTTTTCTCCTTCAAATATTGACATAAAAGCAGTTAAGGCCGATTATATATTGCCATTCAATAAAAAAGTTAAACTCGATGCAGGATTTAAAATTGCAAATGTAAAAAGTGATAATAATTATGTTTACGAGAATAACATCAATGGTGTCTGGTTATTTGATGATACAAAAAGTAATCATTTTAAATATGAAGAGCACGTAAATGCTGTTTATGCTACACTTAACCTTAGTCTGGGCAAGTCAATCATACAGGCAGGTCTGCGTGCGGAAAACACCAGATCTGCTGGTAATTCCATTACCACTAACCAACTGACCAAGCGTAACTATACTGATCTGTTTCCGGCATTGATGATTACCAGGAATATTGATGCCGACAATATCCTGAACCTATCTTACTCAAGAAAGATCAACAGACCAAATTACCAGAACTTAAATCCATTTGTGTATTATCTCGATCAATATACTTATAATGAAGGTAATCCAAACCTCAATCCGGAATATGCCAACAAATTGGAGATCAGCTATCTTTTTAAACAGAAATATAGCCTGTCACTGGGCTATACCCATACCTCCGATGTAATTACCCAGGTTTTGCTGCAAAATGAAGTCCGTAAATCAATGTATCAGACTGTATTGAACCTGGCTTCTGACGAGGTTCTTGCGTTAAACCTAAACTTCCCCCTAACCATTGCAAAATGGTGGAACATGAATAACAATATATTAGGTTACTTAAAGCAAGTAAAGGCACCAGACGTAAATGGAGCTAATCTGAATGCCAAACAATTCAGTGGTAATTTTTATGCTCAAAATAATTTTATCATCAGCAAACTGCTTACTGCCGATGCAGGATTGAATTTCAGCACTGCTCAAATTGATGGTGTATATAAGGTTAAAAGTATGTTTAATGCAGATGCAGGTATGCGTTATAACTTTCCTAATCAATTGGGGAACTTAAAGTTAGGCGTCAGTGATATTTTTCATACACAACGCGCCAGAATATTCAGCACCCTGCCTGGAAACGGTTTTAATCTGGAACAATGGGGCACATCCACCACTGTAAGACTAACATTCACTTACCGCTTTGGAAAGATGACCGTAAAATCTGAAAGAAATAGATCTACAGGATTGGATGATGAGCAAAAAAGACTCGGAGGAAAATAGTATTTTTGTCACATGAAAAACTTAAAATTTATTTTACCTGCCGCACTTTTAGCATTAGCATCATGCAGTCAGAACACGCGTCCCTCAGAAAATGCCGGCGTTAATACCGATTCAACAGTGACCGCAGCAGCAGATCAGACAGTTGAAAAAGGGTTATTTGCAAAAATGACTATTAAAGACACGATTAAAGTCGGAGATCCAATTCTGCTTAAGTTTAGTGTATACAACAATGCAGATAGTACCCAGCAGTTTTGCAAATGGCATACGCCATTTGAGCCTTTGATCAGCAAATACCTTGATATTAAAGACGAAAACGGTATAGAAGTTGATTATAAAGGTGCTATGGCTAAAAGAGTAATGCCACCACCAGCATCAAGTTATACGAAACTGAACGCAAAAGACAGTCTTTCTGCCGAAGCTGATTTATTAAAAGGTTATGCCATCAGCAAGCCTGCTAAATATACTGTTACTTATAACAGTCAGAACATGAGTGGCCTGATCGTTAAAGACAGCGTATCATTCGTCTACATCAAATAATAAAATTAACTTTTCCATAAAAAATGCTTAGTGAATAACTAAGCATTTTTAGTATTAAAGCGCAAATAAATCCCTGACTAATTACCAACTGGCAGCCGAAAATAGAAAACTGAGCCCTTCCCGATTTCACTTTCAATCCAGCAAATGCCATTGTGTTCCTTTAGGATTTCAGATGAGATAAATAAACCTAAACCAAGGCCTTCAATCCGCAAAGTTGGATGATCTACCCGAAAGTATCTTTCAAACAGCTTATCTTTGTCAGATGCAGCAATACCTATACCAAAGTCCCGTACAGAAACGATTAGACTATATTGCTCCACCCAGCTGTTAACCAAAACTTTATTAGCCTCGGGCGAATATTTTACGGCATTGGAAAGCAGATTTTGTATTACCTGTTCTAAGCGGAACCGGTCTCCTGTATAAGTCATTTCAGCAACCTGCTCTAAGACAATTTCATGTGTCGGGTATCTGTCATTTGCATTCTCCACGCATTCTGTAACTAAGTTTTTAAAATCAAAAGGTTCTTTCTCATAAAGCATTTTGCTCTCGCTGATCTTACTTAGATCAAGCAGATTATTGATCAGTTTTTCCAGCCGTTCTACACTTTCGGCAGTCTTGATGACCAGTCTATCCCTTTTAATTTCGTCTTTCGTTAACTGCATCAACTGATTATAAGCCTTTATCGTGGTCAAGGGTGTTCTGAGCTCATGGCTGGCAATAAAAAGAAACTCTTCCTTTTGCTGTTTAGAAATTCTCAATTCTTCATTTATTCTTAACAGTTCTTCATTAGAAGCTGTTATCTCTTCTGTGGAAGTAACCAGTTCTTCCGTAAGTGCCTGTTGCTGCGCATAACTTTCTTTCAGTGATTGGGTACGTGCAATCACCCTTTCTTCCAGTTCGGCATTCAACATTCTGAAATCATTTTCCGAGCGGGTTAACTTCTCGTTTAATGTATTCAATTCGTCATTTGTTGCCTGCAATACTTCATTCTTATTTCCCAGCTCTTTATTTATTGCTTCCAATTGCTCATTCAGAGTTTCTTCCCTTAACTTACTATCTAATATAGCCGTAGAGTTTTCAATCTGATCCGTTACATTATTGATCGTTGTAAGCAGGTAGCTTGCTGCCCTTCCCGGTCCTGAAACCGGTATAATCTCTAACTGCCACCAGCTTTGCACATTTATACCCGGGTGGCCCGAAGGAATATCATATTTAAAGGAAGGCATGTGCACCGGTTTATTGTTTTTTGAAGCCGTTACTAATGCATCCATTAATAGCTTTGCTCCGTCACCACCAGCATTTGCAGGGTCAAATGCTTCCCACAGTGAAATGCCTGTAATATCCCGTCCGTCCAGATAGGTTACCTTTTCATAAGCTTCATTGTAGATAACTATCGTAAAATCAGGATTGTCTGCCTTGAGTAATACACGGGGAACCTTCGTATTAAAGAGTGTAAAGAAAAGTTGTTCAGCTATTGCTTCCATAAATCATTGCATACTTATCACTACTTATTATTTCAGGATAGAAGATGGATTCAAATAATCGTCTCTCCTTCCTGATTAGGTGCACTTTATAAACGTGAATTAACAAATAATGTTTTATACCGGCCTTTTCCCGGTATAAATATGCACTTTAAAAGTACTTTGAATGAAAAGAATTGAGATTATAACTTACTAATATTAAAACATAAACGATGATTTACTGTTAAATCAACCAATCCAAATTAACGATGAATAACAAAGAAATTAATCCACTGAAACAATTATTCAGTTTGAAGCTGGTAGCCCTTTATGTGCTGGAAAAAGAAATCAGCAAAATTTATAAAAAAATGGGTAAGGCTGCATCAGCGGCCCCGCTGCAAAAAGCAGTTTCTCCATTTTCTACCGAGATTGAAGCACATCAGCAAAGATTAAAGCTCATTATGGAAATTGAATCTGTCAAACCTGCACAATTTAAAGATTTGATAAAAGATCAGTTCCCGGATTTCGTCAGCAATCCGTCATTAGTTAAATTCAGCAAAGGAGATCAGCGAGATCTTGACATCATCCTCAACGCGATGTTAATTCAGCAGTATAAGATCGCTATCTATGAATTTCTGTATGTTACCACTATTGAACTAAAATCAGAACAGTCTGCCACCCTGCTTGACCAAATTATCAAAGACAATAAAAATACTTATGGATGGCTATTGCAGTTATTGCAGAATTCCTCGTCCCCTGTTTTAAATCATGTACACTAGATTATATTTTAGTCTGACTCATCTGATAAAAAGATTATAGAAAATGATAAGGGCTATTAGAATCTGCTGATTCTGTGTTTTTTGATGTCAGATCCTCCAATGAAAAAAATCCGGACATAGCTTCATATTCGGCCAAATGCATGGCTTTAATGTCCCTTAACCACTTCTCAAAAGCCCGGCTCTCGCTCTCTGCTTCTTTGAGTAGCAGAATATCATGATGTCTTTTATCTTTTTTAATCTGTTAAAATATAGCAGTTACTTCATCACTGCTCCCTTTCAGTACCTGAATAAACCGGCCCTCAAATAAATGTAAAAAATTCCCTTCCAGATACATTAGCATCCCAGTAATTCCATGGCTCAGGTTCCAGGCCCTTGATTCTTCCAATAAATCGATTAACTCCTCTTCAGTCAGCAGCTTACCAGCTTTACTGATATATATAACATAGTGTAATAGCTCAATGTAACAAAAATATTCATGTACAGTTTTCCATTATGGTACGCTGATTGTAAAACCTACAGTACCTAATGAAAATGTATCAATATTAAAACATCTACCTATGAATAACATTATCTTAAACAATCAGATTTGCGATCACAAATCATCGCTTGAAATGTTCGCACAACGTTTCACACAAAATTATGATGATGCGGCTGACCTGGTTCAGGATACAATTATCAAAGCTATCCGTTACTCTTATTTGTATAAGGAAGGTACTAATCTGAAAGGCTGGCTGTATACGATAATGAAGAATACATTT
Source organism: Pedobacter sp. MR2016-24 (assembly GCF_026239655.1). GTDB lineage: Bacteria > Bacteroidota > Bacteroidia > Sphingobacteriales > Sphingobacteriaceae > Pedobacter. Next base: position 274,605 of record NZ_JAPIVO010000005.1, read on the forward strand.
ATAAACAGTTACAGGAGAAATTCTGTTAGACAAAATGTGATAGAAACTCATGAAGATTTAAATTCTTTCCATATGTTAAAAGGGGCTTCCGGAAACCTTGGAGAGAATCAAATGGTAAGTGAGGACCTAGATAAAGCATTAAATCAATTAAGCCCTGAATACTATATTCCATTTATAAAGTTTTTTGAAGGATTCAAATACCATGAAATTGCAGAAGAACTTAATATTCCGTTAGGCACTGTAAAAACAAGAATTCACGTTGCCAGGCAATTATTAAAATCAAGTCTTAAAATGTACAGTGAACAATATGGCATAAAAAATTAGTTGCCATATCCGGTTATAAACATAAAAATCCCTCTTCATAAGAGGGATTTTTATGTTTATAAGAAATGATTAAATTATTTCAGACATGCCTCAACAAATTGCCTTAACTTTTCTCTCGTTTTTTTGTCGCTCGCAGCAGATTCATTGATAGTGATTTCCTCATCCGTGATGGTGAGATTATAAATCTCTGTCCCCTCTGTATTTTCAACAGAGATAGTATTTATTCCAATCCCGTAGTTGAAGATCTCTGTTTTAGTTATACCATTTCCATAAAACTCATCAAAGGACTTTTTCAGTAGGTCGTACAGGAGTTTTGCCTGTATTTTTTTTGTATTATTTAGTATTATCATCATATCATTTATTTATTTCCATGCCCCCATTAACCGTCTCAGAACAATAATTTCTGCTACATGGTAAGCATTGTGATCTGCTATTTGCAGTGCTTCGCGTAAAATCGTTTGTCCATCTGCCCCCGGTATTGCCTGAAATAAATCATCACTTTTAATCAGGCTGATGAACTCCTTCAAATCGTTTCTTATCTGGCTTAGTGATTTGTTCCAGCTATCTTCATCGGCTGGCTGAATCTCTTCAGGCCAATAACCTTCTGGCCATTTTGGCGATTGATGCGCTATATCCTTCGAAAATCGCAACATATCCCATTGAGCTATCCTGATATGCTCTACCAGTTGCCAGATACTATAAGGTAAATCATTTGGCCTAACACCGCGCAGGTTTTCTGGAAGTCCGTCTAAGGCATCTTCCAGTCCAACATGTGCACTGCCCCCATTTAGTAATTTTTCAAGTTCCGCGATTAAAAACTGGTGCTGATCATTCATAATTATGTTATAGGTTTGTTAATATTCAATTAACAAAGCATAACGATTAGTGTTTTGTAACAATTGCACTCATGCCGGCAATTGTCATCCATCGAACAGTTCTTAGCATTTTACAGAAAATTTATACCCGGAAAATTGACTTCTGTAGATTAACAATATTTGTCCAGAAAATCCTTTTTGCTTACTATTTGTAAATAATAAAAATCCTCCGAATGCTGCTTAAATACCCTAAGCCAATAGAGGAAATGCCCACCTGTGTCAATAAAAACAGGTGCTTCGGCGCTGTACCACCCATGTGCGGATGTCGCCATGAAAAGGTAAAGTGTTTGGAAGAAATTTTAATATGTCGCAGCGAAGGATGCCTGATACTTATTGTTTGAGCAGCAGCGTCCGCTGACCTACCGTCTGTCTTTCTGAAAGCAAGATGTGAAGTGCCAGTAAATTCATAATCTTTCAATGCTGTTTCCCTTGGGTTTGGAATAGCTTCAGTAACGTTAAATCCCTTAAATTTTAGTCCGTTTACCACCCAAACCAGTTGAGTATAAAATCGTTCCCTGGATAACAATTCTTCTAAAGCAATGGGCGAATTCTGGAACTCTATCGTGATACCCCCAGTGGTATATACATCCGCACGGTGATATTCCTGCAACTGCTCATCATAGAAAGTCTGTTCTCTCTCCTCTTCTTGAAAATGGCTTTTCCATTGGCGGTGCCATTCCGTCTCCGTCTCCCACCAGGAATCACATTGTACATTAACACAATGCGCCCAGTGATGGAGTTTTACCGGGCCGCATTTGGCAATCATCTGATTTCCACAGCCAATACATACTCCTGTTAATCCCTTTTTGGGCTCCGACTTTATCCCATTTACCAATGCATATTGCATAAATTTCCCTAAGCAGCAAAAATAAAGACAATTCTCAAAAAAATGGATTTATCCTCATAAAATGAATTATTTAAATTATGGGACAGCTGATTGTGACTTAAAATAAAAAGAATGTGAATCCAATATCTGTTAAAAATATGTGGTAAAATCACTTTGAAAAAAAACTATATTTTTCATAAATTGTCAAGGTAAGAATACTTATTACACTGATAATGGACACGTTAGAGATTAAAACACAGGAAATTACAGATACTAACTTTAGTTTATTAAACGTATGGCTGCATGATAAAATTTTTCAGGATGGCAAATCAACTGGTTATACGGGTAAAGGTTATAGGTTAACATGGATCTGCTACCCGGAAGATATTAAAACAAGATTATTCTTAGCAAAAGACAATGATAAAGATGTGATCAGGGCGCTGATTGATGATTTTAGAATGGAAAATGCGAATACATTCGTCAACCTTTATCAGATCGCCTCGAAAAAAAAGGTAGATCGAATGATTCTCCTGATTGACTTATACATTCTGAGATGTGTTACAGCTGTTTCTTCAAAAAATAAGTAACTCCATTTATCGCATTCACTACGGCATTCACAGTGATTACGATAAAAGTTAATTATATTAAAAACCCGTATTTTCCACAATACTGAGTTTAATACAAATCACTTCCTTTGCGTCAAACACAATTGACATGTATAAAATACTTTATCAAAACCCTTCTGAAAGTTATGAAACTTTGGAGGTTGAGATCACTGAACCTATTGAAAAATTAAAAAACGGATTGAGATTAGACGACCATAAGCTTATCGGCATCTATGATTATAGTGCAAAAAAGATTTTATTCAAGTGCCCGGATTACGATATGCACAGGCATGCTGTTGAAGAATTTGTTTATGACGAATATTAAGCGCCTATGCGGGACACCTCCATTAATCATCTCTCTGCCTTAATTTGATTCTATCAATTCACCTAAATCATTCAGGCAGCAGTTAGATAGGTATCGTCAGCTTTCCAGGCACAGTGTTCAGTTTCATTCCCGTTCAAGCTATATTTCTTCCAGAAACTGTGCATCCCTTAAACGGAATTTAACTTACCAAAGTACTATTCTTAACCTTCCAGGGAAATAAAAGGTTTTTTTCTTTGAGATTCTCAGCTCTGCAGGCATAAATGCCTTCCTGAATCTTCCCATCCAGGAAGATTCATATGGTTGGCTAATTAACTAAACTACCCTCAGATAGCTAAGCTTGTGCCAAGGCAACAAAATGAAGTAACATACTGATATCATGACATTTACAGACAACATATATTCCATACTGTTCAATATCGAACATTTGCGTTTTAAAAACGAGCAGTCGTTGATTTGAATGATAAGTTAATGTTCTACGAAAATAAAAGCCAGTAAAACTAGCACACCAGGGTTTAGTTAGTATTTAATAGAATTTAATCTATGGCATGATTTTGATACCCATATCAAGATAATTGAATCGAACAAATAAATTAAACATGATGCTGAACCCTGAAATTAGACGCGGATATATAGAAACACTCATCAAACTTGTTGAGTTAAATTCAGATCATGAATGGCTGCAATACTTTATAAATCTAAGAACCGGTGGCTCACTTCCCGGGGGTGGAGCAGGTTCTTTAAACGATTGGGGTCCCTCCTATAGTGAGACAAAAACAGATGCCTGGTATGGGCAATTATACGATATCATCAGGATACTTTTCGACAATAATGCCATGCCGGATCAGGTTGATCAGCTTACAAAAACTGATGATAAAAATCAAATAAGGGTAATCAGATGTTTAAGTTGTGACCAAAGTTATCAGCACCCGGGCATTTTCGAAGAGCATCTGGCAGCAAAATATTATCATGACAATTTGGTCTTTTTCGCAAAAGGCCACCGGCTTACAGACATCCTCAAACCTGAGTTATCTTTTAATAGCAAACCCGTACTTGAGTATAGAAAATGGTTGCTGGAACAATATGCCATGCACCATATCACAGTCTACGATTTTGTATTTGCAGGGTACATATGCCCCCATTGCAATTATGTAGATCCGGAGACGAAACACGATATCTACTATATCGAAGGCACAAATGCAGATGGTATAAAATTTAGAATAGAACGTGGATAAAACCTACAAAAGCATTAAACATAAAACATTACTAATTGATAATCAATATTTTTAATAATCTACCGAAAGTGATAATAGACATATAAATATCAAGACTTATCCGTTTTATTTTTCCCTCATCCGCAACGAAATCACTACTTCATCTATATCTATCTGCTTTCAACTCGTTTAAGCATGCTAAAACGCATATTTTTAGTCGTAAATGGCTAAAAGAGCGAATAAAAAGCGATTTTCACAGCCTCATTTTGCCCATGTATTCGGTGACTTTCAACCACAGAATTGATCAAAATAAAATCTATATGTGAACTTTATATAAAGTATACAAGTACATTGATATACAGATATCTTTTCTTTATAAGAAAGATAAGAATCCCATATATCAGGATCAGAATTTTCACAACTTCCTAAACAGAATATTGCTTACTCAGCTTATGCCGTTAATTAAAATTAACTATCCTATTTTTACCTGCCAAGATTCGATGCAGAACATAATTGATTGCACTCTCAATCTTATATTTTCATTAACCTATTTTTATAAAAAGTGATAGCCATCTTTATTTTAAAAACACCGTATATAGTGAGACAAATTATATCTCCACTGCTCCTCCCCCGTATAAAAACAGCTGATAGAAAATGGAGAAATTTAGTATGCATCTTTTAGCTCCTTCTAGTCAAATCTGCGATCTGCGAAAAAATTCCAACCAGATTAGCAATTCATTCATTTAATTCGCTTTTGGAAATTTGACGCTAACTCCCATCAGCAAATAAATATTTTTTATCTGTCATAGAGCTACCATGATTTTCTAGTTATCGTTCGCGATTTTTGAGGTCATAAGCGTTCCTTTAGAAACAAAACAAGGTGCAAGAATATTTTCGTTAATAGTTCTTCTACATTTGAGTTAAGCATACTTTCTCAAAAAATTTTAATGCATTAGCTGAAATTCTAAAACGATTGCACACAATTTGATGAAAGTGAAATAGCGGGGAAATAATAACACGAAATAGAATTATTACTATGTAGAGATATCGGAAACTCGAAAAATTCAAAAATGAAAACGACAGAAATACTGGCATAAAAACAATTTATTTTAATTCTCGTCTTCCTGATACAGGTGTCTAAAATCAAGGATTCAATAGCAGGTCCAATCACCAAATCCTACTATGCACTGCATTGAATTTACAGAGATGACTTGGAATGTACACAGCCATCAACATGCCTAACACCATACCAATGCATCCATTACCACCCGATCGTTCATCAGAGAGGCTAAAAACCTTTAATATCGCAATCATACATCTATTATTATAAACTCTGTAAATATCCCATACCATAATAATAAAAAAATTTCCATTTGTAAGTACTGCCATACCGTTTTTAATGGTGCTGTTTTGTAAAAGAAATTGGCTTATGAAAAACTTTACTATTATTGCGCTCTTCCTTATTGTATTGACTCTTTCTTCCCGCAAGAAAGAAGACAATACTCAGGATGCTACAAAACTTATTGTAGGAAAATGGTTTTTCAAGAAAAATTATGAAGTAGTCACCCGCATTGGTCAAAAGACTGAAACGACAAACACTAACTTTGAAAATGAAGATTACCTTGAATTTAAAAGATGGTAAAGGCACTTATTCCGAAGTCGGCGACAGATAACTTCACTTACGAGGTAACCGGAGGTAATATTCTTACGCTTTCTTATGAAGGAGATGACGCTGCAAAGGGACCAGTAGAAATTACTTTTCTCAACTCGACAGATTAAGTTAATCGTATATAAGGGGTCTGAAGTCTACGAAGACATATCTACGACCCGGATTACCAAAACCACCTTAAAAAAATAAACATGCTATGACTCACCTTATTTGTGATGATCATCGCTACATTTTGCGTATTATAACCTCAGTCGCTGTATCGGGATATCACTATTTTAATCAAAGAAAGGCCTTATAATAACTGGATAGACAATTGACAGTGAGCTAGGCATGAATATAAATATGATGAAATATACGCTCGAAATAATTGATGATAGTGAATTTAATTTGGAAATTCCTACCAGATTCTTAAAAAAGGAGACTATCTTTTACCAGTTGTATAAGGAAGGATTGATCAAGATATACCTCTCCTGCGTTACCTCCGAAGTTACACTTACTGCTGCAGGAAAAAACTTTATAGCATAACATTTTTATTCATTACCCGGAATGCTGAGCGGTTTCTATAAACTCACCCAGTTTGGGAGCAATCAACTTCAGCATATCGTTATTTCCTTCCCACAGTAATCTGCAGGATTCAAGAATGAAAGTCGGATAAATATACCCCAATTCCTGTCCTTGCCAGGTAACCAGATATTCCTCTTCCTCCTGAATTGGTGCGACAATAATTAATTCCTGCTTTGACGATGGCAGTTTGAAATGATAAACCTGCATTAATTTCTACCCAAAGTGTTTACATATAAATTTTTCTCCATATTACCGGCAATATTGAACACAAAAGTAAACCTGTAGTCCTTTATTCCGAACTGTATTAAAAACTGTGTGAGATAGGGCTCAATTAAACCTAGAAAAGCTTCACAATAACTCGAAGGCTGGCTGACTACCAACTTCTTCCTGTAGCCGTCAGATAATTTATTTAAATCAACGTTTACCGTTGTGTCGTCATTTACAGTGAAGAACTTAGAATTTGTGCGGGACCAGTTTTTTGATTGGCTATTTTGAACCCATTGATTCAGGTGATCATCGAGTTGTCTGTTGAATTCCTTTTCCATAGTACAACAAAATTATACTAATATATTTAGTAAAACAAATAGTATTGAACATTTTTTTAGTTTACGCAAACCAGCTTCCTAAAATTATTATCCAATATACTTAGCGTTTCCTCTGCATGTGTCATGCCTATTAAGAAGGACACATCAATTCGAATTCCCAGAACGGGCGTGCCCTCCTCATAATACGAGGAAGGATCAGTAACTAAAATGTCTAACTCCAATATCCTTTTATATACATCTGTTCTAAAATAGCCTTCCCTTGGTACGAGATACACAGCTGTTCCATCTTCGTTTCTTATTCCGGCAGGCTCCCAGAAGCCAGGAGTACGAAAGATTTTTCTTATAAGTGCCGCAACTTGTCCAACAGCATATTCAAGTTCTTTAATAGTTGCAGCATACACCTTGCTTAAAAGCACCTCGTTAATTGCGTAAGCCATAGAATAAGATTTGTATGAACTTATCAGCGCAATGTATTTATTGATTTCACAAATCATTTCAGCATGCGCGATAACAAATATCTGTTTCCCTATTTCTTCAATGATATGAATAATTGGTGAAATAAATATAACATCTTCCATCATGTTGTCAGCCAATTTCAGTATGTAGTTTTCTTTATCTTTGAGCCAGGGTTCAAATCCGCAATTTTCAATAATTGTAAATCCATATCTGTCTTTAAGTTGAAACAATAAAGCTATTCGCTCCTCTACCGTATCAAGCATATTTGGAAAATTTGCTCTGGACATCAAATAAATTGCACTAATTTTATGTTGTTCACAGAGGAGTTTCACTTCATCCACCAGCAGCCCTTTATCATCAAATCCCACTTCAAAAAAGTTTATACCTTTAAGAGATAAGATGGCCTTTAAATGAAGTGACTGGCTGGGTATGATTACCACGCCACTTTTTTTGGAAAGAATGGATACGACAGCAAAATGCAACAGGCGTGCATCATGGTAATAGCATGAATTGTTGTAGTGAAAATTAGTTCCCTGTTGTTCATTCAATATATTACAGCAGGTCAGGGATAGCGGTCCATAACTCGTATTTTGTAACGATGGCGGGTGTTCAGAACGATGTTTCTCTTGTACTTTATGAAAGTATTTATTTAAACTGTAGGTATAACGCCTCACGGTTTTGAATTGCGAGTCTGCTTGCACATAGATCGTTGTATCCGGCCCTACTATCGGCCCAATATAACTTACCTTTGCAACTGCCCCTTTAGCAGTGGTCACCATTTTTCTTGCAACAAGTGCTTCAAGCACCAAATAAATTGAAGGTATGGAAAGTCCCGTAAGCTGGGCCATCTCTTTTACAGATTTTAATTTATAGCCATATGGCAATTCGCCCGAGCTGATAATTTTAACGAAATGATGTGTAAGATGCTCAAGTTTATGACTATCAGCTCTAAGATCTAAATAGATTTCCTTATCGGTTAGTATTGTATAATTCAATGTAGGTAGTTGAAAAATTTATTCTGTTTGACGTAATTTATAAATTATTAACCACTCAAACATAGCTTTATAATAAAATAGGAACCAACCTCTATAATAAAATTACGACAAACGCTATATCTTTAATATAAGATTCATTTTCGAGTTTTAGCAAACTTGAATAATACTTATCGCACCATACATATAAAAGATTCAGCGCTTCATCCTGACCAGTTTAAAGTAAATCAAAACTAAATATTGTAGTATATGCCTAATAGTAGTGCAGATATCACTCAAATCATCAACATTATAGAACACTTTTTACCGTTATCTACCAGTTTCAAAAGATTATTCGGTGAAATGCTACATTTTGAATTCAAACAACAAGGATGGTACTTGCTGAATCAAAAAGAACACCAGCTAAAGATTTGGTTTCTGATTAACGGATCAGCACGGGCTTTTAAAAAATATGATCATTCCAGATCAAATGAGCAAACCCTCTGGTTTTGGTTTAAAAATGAGATAATTATCAATCCTAAGTTCTATGATAATTTACCTTCCTCTTATTTTATTGAATTATTGGAGGATAGTCATCTGGCATACATCGACATCACCTCCCTTCAGGCAATAGATGATCCTGCGATAATTCAACTACTCGCCAAAATCAGAATGCATTATGAAAAGTTATCTACCAGACATTACGAACATATTAAACGGAAAACCAAACAACAGCTTTATGACGATTTTTTGCAGGGACACCCAGATATCTTCAACCATGTAAAAATAAAAGACGTTGCCAGTTTCCTGGGAATGGCAGCTGATACCATATATAAGCTGAGGAGAAAATCAGGATAATTCTACATTGTTATAAGGATTAATCCTGATTTTTTTGGCTGAATTAGCTGGAAATTAGTACTAATTAAATATAAATACCATGAAAAATCTAATTAGAAACTTAAAAACCTACGGGTTGCTGACTATCCTGATGGTTGGCGGATTAATAATTGCTTTTAGCGCTTTTAAAGCGAAGGAAGTGAAAAGGATTGATCAGGTATATTACTTTGATAGTAATAATGCCAACCAAGCTAATGATCCTGAGCATTGGAAGCTGGTGGATCCCGGACTTCCTTCATGCGGCACAACAGGTTCGATCCCATGTACAATTACCGTTCCGTCAGGTCAGACTTTAGAAGATTACCTCAGTCCAAGGTCAGCTAAGGACGTATTAGATGATGCATCTTCAAGAAGAGACTAATCGTTGATTATCCCCCAGCCCTTCGCAGGGCCGAGGGATAATTTATCTTTTATTCTGCTCCATACCTGATATTGCAATAACATCCTCCGGTATTGGAAGAACAAATCGCAGATCATTTGCAGGAAGAATATATTCTTTGTGATGATAGATTCTTTTCAAGCTGATACCAGCACCCTCTTTATTCAGTCGTCTGATATCCAACCATCGCAGTCCCCTCATAATTAGCTCCATTCGTCTTTGTTTTAATATCAAAGACAAAGCTGCTTGTTCACTATCAGCATTTTGTGACACGTAAGTCTTAGTCTTATCCCAACGCTTTAACAAGAGTTCATTTAATACATTCATACTCTGCGAAATCTGATTTGCACGTGCAAGACATTCGGCCTTAATCAGATAAATTTCATTTAAAGCAACACCGGAAAAGTGCCCGTCACTACCTGTATAACTTCCCTTGAAATTATAGTATCCATTTGCGTTTGGCGTAAAGAATAGATCTTTACGTAAATCACCTGTTTCAAATGAATTATAAAGTACGGTTGGAATGTTGATTTTTGTGGGATTTAAAATACTACTAGATTTTAAATATCTAACATAGATGGTCTCTTTATTTTGATTGATAGTAATTGGATATTTTAGCTTAAGATCCAGGTCATTAAAATCCATTAATCCATCGCTTAATAACGAACAGGAGTCAGCATATAAATATGCTTGCGGATAATTACGCATTGCCAGATATGCTCTGGCCAATAAACCGTAAGCAGCTGCCTTGGAAGGACGATGTTTAGAAAGAGATACAACTGGTAATTTCGCAGCTGCTGCTATCAAATCAGAAATAATCTGATCATACGTTTGCTGCACACTTGAACGCTTGCTTATTTCATTAAAATCAGTACTCATCCTCAACGGCAATCCTAAGTCTGTTGATGCGGAAGCCTGATCAAATAAAGGGCACCATATAATAGCTGCATCAAGGAGGTTATTGCCTCTGATAAATAAAGCCTGACCTTTTACATTATCCCATGTCAATGAATTGTTGTGACTCCGGGGAATTTTTCCCAGTCCAATTAATACTGTATTAGCTGTATAGATAGAATTGTAAACGTACCTCCAGCTATTATAAGTATCCGTGGAAAAAATATAATCCTTTTCCCAAATATTCATTCTTCTTTCATAGTCATCTGTTAAGGCATCAAATTCTTCATCCGTTAGTACATAATCATCTGCACTAATTTCAGCAGCTGATATGCCTGATGAATTTATAGTTCCAACATTATCCATCAACGCTTGAAAATCTTCTAATTCAGTAGGTACTGCAAGCTTACCATTTGTTTTTTCTTCAAGATATTTTTTACAGCCAAGCAGGCCGATACAACAGATGAAACAAATCACTGCCAGTTTTTTATTTAGATTGATCATAATTATTATTTTTTACTCAATTCATATCTGCTCTGATCCCTAATGAGAAAGTCCGTGATGGCTTCAATGCATTCTCTCCTAAATAATCGGGATCAGTTTTTTCTTTATTTGCCGTCCATATTAGCCCTACATTAGCTATGTTAGCATATAGCGAGATGCTTTTTACCGGCAAAAATTTATACTTATTTTTATTCATTTGATAGGCGAAATTTATATACTGTAGTCTGATATGATCGCCTTTCCTTACCAACACCTCAGAACCTTTATAGAAATTATCCCTTGCATTTGTTCCCGGGTAGATCATTGAAGGAATGTCTGTATTCAATTCATCCCCCGGATGCTGCCAACGATTTCGATAATCTGCGTGTCCTCTTCCAGACGAAAAGAGATCATTATATAATATTGTTCGTTTTCTGAAATAGTAGCCCATCTTGAACATAAAGCGTGCAGATAAGCTGAAATCTTTATAAATTAGTGTGTTCCCTAAAGAACCATAAAATGTTGGTACGGCAGAGCCATGATAATTCAAATCGTTATAAGTTATATTGCTACCTGTCAGCTTACTATAGTTGGTACTTAGTTCTCCATTCAGATATCCCTGAGGATTGCCGGTTAAATGATCCAGTCCACCCCATTTGTATGAATAAATGCCATATGCAGGATTACCCACCACACCTGTAATTGCAGCATTATTAGTTAAGACTGCTGAAACTGATTGAGAATTATTTAAATAACTTACAACTATATCCCTGAAATAACTTAAGTTAAGATTAGTTGACCACCTAAATTCTTGTATAGTCAGATTACTACTGTTCAGTTCAAGGTCTATTCCATTTCCTTTTGTACTTGCCGCGTTCTTTAAAATAGTAGAACCAATCCCTCCCGTATAGTCTATTTCAGCGTAACCGAATAGATCAGTCCCCTTTTTATGGAAGTATTCAATACTTCCTGTAAGTCTGCTATTTTTAGTAGTAAAGTCCACACCAATATTGAGCATACCCAGGCGCTCCCATTTAAGCGCAGGATTATAATAGTTATTAAATACTGCGTATGGAGCAGGCGTATGTATTGACGTACCAGCATACCTTATTGTAGTCACCGCAGTCATTGACTGATCAATGTTACCGCTAAAGCCATAAGTAGCACGCAGCCTTAAATAGGAAAAGACATTGTTTTCTAAAAAACTCTCCTTGCTTAGATCCCACGACAGGCCGGCAGACCAGAAAGGATTCCATTGATCATTCGTATCTAAGCCAAATAGGTTAGAAGCATCTCTCCTGGCACTGGCAGAGACGGTATACTTACCATCATAAGTGTAAGAGCCATTAGCGAAAGCCGATACAAAACGGTTTGCATTTTTTTGAAATGACCTCCCATCTTCAATATAACCAGATGCGCCAGTTATAAATGACGGATAAGTAGTCAGATAATCTACATTACCATACGTCAATATTTCTCCATTATAGCCATAAGTCCTGTTTTGTTCTACATTACTTTTTGCTTCACGTCTTTCAGCCCCGGCAATGAAATTTATTTCATGGCCGTTCCAGCTATTATTGTAATTTAACTGGCCTCTCAGATTATTTGATTCCATGAAGGCGTTAGACACGTCCAGAATTCCACCTTTGGGTATAATGTATTTAATCGGCTGTCCAACCGGAAGCTGTGTATATTGATTGATTAAATCCCTGGCAAAAAAACTCTGCTCATCCCGCAAATTTTTAATATCTGTGTATTGCCTTTCGTATTGATATTTCAGATCTGCACTAATGCCCTTAAAAATTTGGTAGCTGGCACCCGCATTAATCAAAATATCACTGAGAGATTGAATATTGCTCATGTGTTTATAATCTTCTAAGGGATAATATTTCCAGTCGAGTAGTTTACCATTCCCGGCTGTTTCGATGTATCCTGTGCGGTAAAGTTTCATTATAGAAAGCGGGTTGCCGAAATCATCAGCAAATCTTGCATAAGGATAAAGTACACTACGGGAGAGTATGGATCCATAACCAGGCCTGCCACTTGTATTTCTGCTTTGGGTATAGAGTAGTCCCACCGACAGGTCGAGATCTTTCACCGGTTGATAACTATGCTTTAAATGGGCAGTAAATCGGTTATATCTATCATTAAGCGTAGAATAATTACGATCATAACCTGTAGAGATATTCCATTTATGTTTTTTCTCTCCTCCTTTAATATTTAATGCATATTGCTGATTGAGCCCAGCTGCGTACATATATTTATTATATTCATTTCTGATATCAATTGCGCTGAATTGTAACTTAGCAGCGTCATAAGAAGCTTGCGAAAGCTGATTATTTTGTTTTTGAAGTAGCAATTCAACGATAGGTGTTTGTCCAGGTTTGTTTGCGGCATTGAATTCAGCAGTATATTTACCTTTACTGAACAAAAACTCCTCGACTTCTATAAAATCAGGGGATGACATTTGTTTTATATAAAAAAGGTCTGGTTTTGCTATAATGGTAGCATTTATATTAAAATCTATCTTTACAGCTTCATTAAAATTGCTTTTTTTAGTTGTTATTACAATAACCCCATTCCCAGCCCTTGCTCCCCATATTGAACTTGCAGCGGCATCTTTCAATATGGTGACACTTTCAACATCATTTGGATTAAGGTTGTCAAGACTTCCCTCATAGGGAAAATTATCAAGGACAATCAATGGACCTTTTGGTCCTCGTATAGTTCCCAATCCCCTTACCATCAGCAATCCGGAAGCCGAGGTAGTCCTATCAGTAAAAAGCCCGTTTGCTACTCCCTCTAATCGGCTTAAGACTGTTACGCCTACCTGTTCATTGAATTTTTTGGTTCCTATTGTACTAAAGGAACCAGTAAGTCTTTCTTTTGGGAGTTTTTGATAACCAGAAGAGACAATATTAACTTCTTCCAGATGTTGATTTAACGGCTCCAGCACCACAAGTAATTGCTTATTATCCAGAGCATTCACCGTTAATATTTTTGTGACATAGCCTACATGGGAAAATTTCAGAGTATATCTCTGTGCTTTAGTATAAATGACAAAATAACCTTCACTATTGGGCATTGCTGTCAGGGAAATACCGACTCCTTCGACACTAACTCCGTATAATGGACTTGAATCTGTAGCAGAAATTACTCTACCTGTAAGTTTGTATTGCGCCAGTACATTTAGGGAAGCGAAAACACATAGAAGGTTAAAAGATAAAATTTTTAAGTTGATCATTAGCTGAATTATTTGAGTTGGTTAATTTATAAATGACTAAATCTTATCACGCAATACATACATATCTATGTTCCTTATTGTCGGGACAAGCTTAAGTCCGTATGATAATAGTTGGTTTGCCAGAATTTCTAAATTTTTGCAATTATCAAGTGAGATATCAATGTTATTTTGATATCCGGTCTCATCTACTATTGGTAGATTAATGAATGGCAGTTCATCCATTTTGATAATCAGATTGTAGATTGGTCCATTAGTTAATTTTAAATTGTAAGTATTAAATAATGAATTCCTTTTGTTCCCACCTTTAGTCTTCAAACGGTCAGTATTGCCCACATACTTTAGTACAAAACATTTAACTTTTCTCTTCTCTATACTTGCAAAATAGGCTGTAGATTTGTTTAAGTTATCGAGAAGCCCTCTGAGAAGCTGGTCTTGATGTATTTCCGCATTATTGCAGATATACGTATAGTTATCCTGTTTAATTTCGTTTAGTCCGGTAAAAAAACTTGCAGAATCTTTAAGTAAAATCACCTGTCTTTTGTAAGACAGGTGCTGTTTTCTAAGCCGAAATAAATGACTTATTGCATATTGATACATTTGATACAATTGCATATTACTTAGCACAAATCCACTTTTCTTTCCACCTCGATTTTCGAATGCATTTACCCCAGAACCTAATCCCGAATAATGCCCTTTAAAAAGTAGCGAGTAATGGCTAATTTCATGGTGATTCAGTAAATTCGTATCTAAGAATAATGGTTTGTCAGCTTTAAGATCTTTCTTATGATCAACATTAAGTTTCCCTGTTTTTAATACCAGATTAATATTCTCTGGAGTGACATCTTCTCCGGTAGTAGCGCCGATCAAGTGACCACCACCATCCAGCCATACATAATGCGGTATATAAATATGAGGATACATCTTTCTATAGATCGTATCGTCAGTAATCACCGGGATTAGCGAAGGAAAATCTTTGTAGATATTTTCAAGAAATGGAATTGCTTTAGCTTTCTTTTCCGAGGTGATCTTAACAAACTGCACTTTTCCCGCAAATTCTTTTTGCAGCAACTCCAGTTTAGGGAACGCTGCAATACAAGGAGTACAAGAGGTAGCCCAGAAGTCCAGAATAACGAGTTTAGCTTTATAACCAGCTAGACTGGCATTCACGACGGTGGTTTGTGTATTTTGGGATTGGGCGCCAACTTTAAAAAAAAAGCAAAGCGTGGCCATGACGATTGACATCGTTATTTTTTTCATAAAACTAAGGTTAGTTGATTAGTAAATTTTTAACAAAGCGTGGCCATTACGAATTTTATCGTTTGTTCAAAAAATCGTAATGATGAGATATTAATCAGGCGGTTTAGCTATTTTCTGGTAGCATTCAGCTAATGGTTTTAGTGGGATTTTCGGGCATACCATATCTGTACCAGTGCTGGTACATTTTGGGAAAAGGAAGAATGACAGGTATGCGCTCGTTTTCATATTTAAAATGATTTGACGAGTCTTTAAAGAAAAAACGGAACGGGCCCTATCTTTCACTGCTGTAGGGTACTACCACTAGGACCTGACGCAGTTTCCAATAGGAACCCGTTTCCATTATCGCGCAATATACGCAATTACAGATTCGGGTTCTCTCCTATTGTCCTTCGCGTCGATAAAAAGTGGTAGTTTTTACAACGAAGACTCTTGAAAATTATCCAAATGCACTTTTATGTGCTATATCTTATTTATCTTATATGTATTTTGTACTTCATTCAACTAATATAAGTCTATTATCATTAGATTAGCAATTTAATTTCAAATAGTTTTCAACATATAATTTTTAAAGAAATAGAAATGTGGGTTTACGTAATTGAAAACCATAATGTGGCATCATTTGTTAGTCAATTTTGACGATCTTAATGACGACTTCAATGAAGATCTCCAAATGTTATATGAGTCCCGGACAGTATTTATCCCAGTAAGCAAGCAACAACTTTTTACCATATGGTGTAAAACCCTTGCCGATGGAAGGGGTAGGTGTAAATTCACCAAATACAGGCCCCTTATTCGTGGCAAAAAAATCAAGCCGCACAAAGATGCCATAAGCTTTACTCAACTTCTTTGCATGCGAAAGCATCTCATTAAAACATAAAGGAGGCTGAAGCTCTTCCTTACCGGGGTATTTAAAATGTATCTTCTTCATCTTTTGCCAGTTTTCATTATAAAAACGGCTATATCCGAGTTTAGGACTTACTCTATCAATCACTGCTATAGAAGCAATCACACCACGGAAGCACAAAAATTTGTAATCATTAGGAATGGTATACTCCCCTGCTTCTGTCTGTACAAATTCCTCGAAAAGAAATTCCAGATGAGAAACATTGTTAATCGCTTTCTTTAAATCCTGTTTAATCTCATCTGGAGTATATGTCTTGTTGTCAAAAAGGTTTAAGCCATTTTTCATTAAGTACACCAAATTAGCGGAATGGCCAATAGTAGGCCGGATTACATACTGTGCAGGTAAAGATGAAAAGTCGATCGAGTCAATATCCCTGCCTTTCCAATAAAGATCCGGCACCTGACAGCCTTGCATCTTAGCAAATTCTCTTGCATTAAATTTGTTTGACAGTTTTCTTTGCCAGTTAGGTACGTCCATCCACTTCTCTAAAGGATCCATTTTATCCATTTTATCATTCCTGACGTCCTCAGCAAGTGGATCCGACCAGAATATTTTATGTCGCGCTCGTATACGTGCCGGGAATTCTCCTGAGTCCCGCACCATTTTGTAGATGTTCTTCAATATCATGTGATTGCTCTATTTGGTTAATATCTGATCAAACCCTAAAAAGAGACGCTATCTGAAAAAGTTTGGATAATTTAACTTTTAGCCAAATATGGCCCATCTGTCACATGGCAAAGATGACCATCTAGTTTAAGCTTGGCCAGTCATCACTTTAGGGTAGCCGTAAAAACCGTCATTTTTAAATTTTAAGCCACAAATAGCAGAAGTAAAATGGTCAGTGTACAGATAAAACCAAAAAAGCCAAATACAAACCAATTGATGTAAGGATTTATACGGATCAACAGCTGGTAAGGGTTCACCATGTGCAAACCTTTTTCACGGGCACCGGTGATGATTCTGTCGAATATGTACGAGACCAGAAAGGTGCCCATAAAATAACTGCCAAACACAATTAGCGGTATGTTGATTTTTAGCAGCTTCTCCTGATCATTGTCATAGCATATGCTGACAACAGCACCAATCATAATTAATAATCCTGCCAGGGAAAAAATAAGCTTCCGGTTCATTGTATATTTTATTTATTGTTTCTAATTAATTCAGTATGTAGGTCAAAACAATCGACTAATCCCTTTCTCCATAAGAAGCATGTCATAAAGAAAATTGTTTGATCAATTTCGATGCAAATTCTGAGAACTGTACTTCCACCCTCACCGGGCGATATGACATACATATCCTCCCTCAGCTTTTTTAGCTTCATTGTCACGTCCACCCCGTTATCTTCCGGATCGAATGCTATCAGGTTTATACCTTCTTCAATTTTATCCATACATGTTTTGTTTAAAATTATATCTTCTTCGGGTGAACTGATTTTTATCTTAATAAGCTATCGAGTTTTGTATAAGGTTTAATTATGGCATTGTCTTCAACTGTACTGTAATAAACATGATTTCTATTTACATTTAACAGGGGTTTCGGGTGCCGGGTTAAAAATACGATCAGTGTATCTGAAGGATTTGCGGAGTAATTCTTTTCAGATATTCCTGCATATTGTAATAAGCTGCCTTTTACCAACCCTCCCTTATAGCTTTTTAAAACCCTGCCGGAAAATATTTTCGTCGTCCCCCTTACAGCGTATACTTGCATAAGCTCTAGGGATACGATAGTTGTTGCGGCTGATTTAAGCTCAAGAATAAAGGATTGCGGAGGATCGAATTCTTTTGATTTGCTTGTAACATGATTCCTGATAAGCAACTCATTATTTGATTCCTGATTTTTTTCAGGTTTACACCCCGGGCATAAAACAAGTAATATACAAGCGATAAAAAAGCTCATTAGCAGATATACAGAAAAATTTAACCTTGCTTTGAAAGCCATTGTTTTAAATTTTACGAATAAATATTGATGATCACCAATCTTACTGAGGTAACAACAACAAATTCCTGACAATGTTTACCATTTTAGGCAACGCTTTGTTTTTCAAAGAATTGCCCTGAAAAACAGCTGTGAGTATTCGTGAGGTATAGTCTGAGTGCTAAATGCAGCTCTTTCGTAACAATAGCATTTATTTTGATCGACCGGCTAATCCATTTCTGATCCAGTCCTGATAGCTCAGTTCAAACTTAATTTCTCCATTGGGATAACTTCCAACATTTTTCCATCCCTGTAATGCATAGAAACGTTCTGCGCGGGTGCCGGGACTTGTTCCCAAAAAAACAGTATCTTTAGTTTGCTCAAAATACCACTCAATCATCAAGCGATGCAGTTCTTTACCCGCACCTCTCTCTGCATGCTCCGGATCAACAAATAGTGCCCATACACTTTTATGCTGCAGATCTACAATAGCAAACCCCGCAACTCTGCCATTGATCTCACATACCCATCCTCTTCCTCTTATTGTAATGTATTTAGCAACGTCTTTGTCAGTAACCAGATCTGGATTGCTGAGCATATTTTCTTTGACCAGATGTCTCACAACTTGCATCTGTGCGATGTCAGTTGTTTCTGCTGTTCTAAATTCCATTAAATAATTAATTTTTGGGCTGCCATTTCTAAAAACGATGATAAGGTATCAAAAACTTAACAAATTCTATCTTTCTCTGTAACCTATTTCCGTCAGGAGCGTCAATAGGATATAATATAAAACAGATGAACCTAAAAAATACTGCTTTCACTTTACTGCTTTTTGGCTTAAATCCGATCTTTTCTATAGCACAGCAATTAAACACCGCCGACAGTGTAGACCTATTTTTAAAGCAAAAAATGCAGGAAAGACATATCCCCGCATTGCAGGTAGCAGTCGTCCGCGAGGGAAAGATTATTAAAAATACTACCTATGGAATTGCCAATCTTGAAAATAATATCATAGCAAAACCTGAAAGCATATTTTCAGTAAATTCAATTACCAAAGCTTTTGTCGGCGTAGCTATTATGCAGTTAGCCGAAGAGGGCAAGCTCAAAATCACCCATCCTTTATCTCTTTATTTGGATAGCTTGCCGACAGCCTGGCAAAAGATCACACTACAGCAGGTCTTAACACATACCTCCGGCCTGCCGGATATTTTAGATGCAGAAGAACAGGTAATGGGGCACGGAGACGAGAACCTGGCCTTGGATGAAGTAAAAAAGTTGCCGGTTGAATTTGAGGCGGGCGACAAATTCCGTTATAACCAAACGGGTTATGTGTTACTGGGACAAATCATCACTAAATTAAGTGGTATGCATTTTACTCAATTTATAGAAAACAGGCAATTCAAAATTGCAGGAATGAAATTGACGCGCTTTGGTGATTCTTATGACGTGATACCTGATTATGCTGGTGCCTATACGATGAACAGGCAGGTGGGAAACCGTTTTATAAAAAACAAAATTCCAGGCATTGGCTATATGCAGTTTCCTGTGTTTTTTAGAACAGCAGCGGGTATTTTATCTACTTCAACGGATATGGCCAACTGGATCATTGCATTAGAGTCTGGAAAGCTGTTAAAAAACAAAGCCAGTATCGACAGCATGTGGACGCCTGCTGTCTTAAATAATGGCAAAATTGATGGTTTCAACAAACTGAATAATGGCTATGGTTTAGGCTGGCCTACTGTAACACGTGCAGATCACCCTGCTGTTGGACCTGTAGGTGGCGGCAGATCAGCACTATTCATTTATTTAAAAGATGATCTTTCTATAATCGTCCTTTCCAATTTAATGGGTTCCAATCCTGAACAGTTTATAGATGAAATAGCAGGTTATTATATTCCAGATATGCACACCGCTAATGGTTTTGGTTTATCAATTGCCCTGACTAAATTACGAACTGAACTATTGAAACAAGGATTTTCAAATGCTGATCGGGTTGCAGCAAGCTTGTTAAAGAAAGATACCGTACTGAAATTTGATGAAGACGAACTGAACGATTGGGGATATCAACTGCTCAGTCAGAAAAAACCAAAAGAAGCTTTATCTATTTTTACGCTAAATACAAAGCTGTTTCCCAAAAGTTCGAATACGTATGACAGTCTGGGAGAAATGCTGGAATTAGAGGGCAATAACAAAAATGCCCTCCTGAATTATAGAAAATCTCTGTCGCTTAATCCGGGAAATCAACATGCTGCTAATCGGATAAAAATACTGTCTAAAAACTAATTCGTCTGGAATCAAATCCCTAAAAAATAGGGTAAGCTTCATCATTCGTTTGTTTTATACTGACAGCAAACGAATGATGAAATTGAATATTAAACGTCAGACATAGACAATGAAGGAATCTGAAAATTCTGTACACGATCTGCCAGCTCTTCGATATCCTTCACCCTTGCCAGTTCATTAAGCCATTCTTTTGGTATACTTTGATAGCTATACAGCAGCCCGGCCAGCCCCCCTGTAACAGCCGCAGTAGTATCAGTATCCAAACCCAGGTTCACAGCCTTCAGCACTGCGTCGGCATAAGTACTGGTAGTTAAAAGACACCAGATACTTGCTTCCAACGTATGAACCACATAACCGCTGCTATGGATGTCTTTTTCAGCGAGTGTATAAATATCTCCTTTTAATAAACGGTCTAAATGTTCAATTTCCTGCTGATCTACATTGATTGAGGCCAGGAATCTGAAAACGGATTGTTTAAGGTTATCATAAATAGTGAAGATATCCGTCCCGTCAATCAGGCCCAGCGCATATTCCACATAATAAAAACACGAAATAACAGAACGGATGTGCCTGTGTGTTAATGATGAAACCTGTTGTACTATTCTGTATCGTTCTTCAACAGGTTTATCTTTCAGGAAGATAGCCAACGGAAGAATTCTCATCAGTGAGCCGTTACCATTGTCATCTTCCCCATTCCCGCCCGCTAACTCCGGATGCACGCCATTCGCCAGATTCCTGATCGCTTTTTGTGTAGCAATGCCTACATCAAAGAGCTTACCACCATGCGTCCAATAATCATCATTTAACCAGCTCACAAAATTATCGGCAACATTCATCAACTGAAAGGGTTTAGTTAATGCTTCTGCCAAACAAAAGGTTAAAGACGAATCGTCAGAAAAAGTTCCTTTAGGAACATCATGAGAGCCATACTCCAGCATGCCTGAAACCGGAGTTACTGAAAGAATTTCTCTGGACAAAAATTCAACAGGTACTCCTAGTGCGTCTCCTGTTGCTACTCCTAATAAAATATCTTTAGTGATGTTTTTTTGTATCATAATTTGGTTCGAGGCTGATGAGTTAATAATTATACATATTTTTCTATTCTTATAGATCTACTTTAATATATATATGATAGAATTGCAAAATAAGGCAATAACCGCACATTTTATAAAAAAAATATACATAATTTAATTTTACTGACAAATTTATTAATTTAGTCAGTACAGCTTTTTAACGCCATTCTAATGCAGGAGCTATATTACCAGTTACTACCTGAACCTGCACCACCGGAACTGCCTCCTCCCCAGCTACCGCCGGAAGATGAACTTCCGGAACCGGAAGAACTACTGCCGGAACTACTACGCGAATTACTACCATTATTTGTGGTAAAAGTGCCGGAAAGTTTTTTTGCGAGGGTAAAATCCTGATTGAACACCGCTGCGCAATTACGACATACATAATCGTTATATCCAGAACCCGCATGGCGTGTGCTTGCTTTTATTTCCACGGTTCGTTTCACACGAACAGCCGTATAGTTCTTACACTTCTTACAAAAACATACCTTATCGCCAGCTTCCGTGTAAGGTAGCTTCACAACAAAATCATTCTGATCACATTGCCAGATGTCATAAGTCAAACCGCCCAATTTTTCTTCCAGCTGTTCTGTTTCTGACAGCAATGCATTTCGGTCTTTTTTAACAAGCCACATCACTCCTTTGCATTGATCCGCCTTAAAAGGTGCATAACGAATGGCACTTAACTGGTTACGGACAGATAAATAGTGAAATAGTAATACAGGAAACGGAAATAACAGCACATAAATACCATCGTCTGTTGTAGCATCCCGGAGAGCCTCATAGCTTTTATTTCTGCCGGTTCCGGAAGTTTTTTTAATCCCTTTTCGCTGGCGTACGGGAATGTTATAACTATAATAAATTGCCCAGCACAGGTATATGAGTAGTAATACAACCCAATAATTGATTTTTACCGGGCTAAATGCAGCGAGTAAGACCACCAGCAGCATCGGGCCGAAAATCATGAATAAGCGCAATAATAAGGGTGACTGTTTAAACATTCCTTTTTTTGGCGTGAAGGCCGCATAAAAAGAAATAGCAATAAGGTAAACAACCAATAGCAGGATCACAAAAATAAGGCGTGGATCCTGCTGGTCCGCAGCCCCGGCATTATCACTTTCAGCACCGGCGCTTGCCACCTGCTGATCATACTCCGTAAATGTGGCAGCAATACGCACCACTCCTTCAAGAACGGCGGCATCATAATTACCCGTTTTCAGCGCGGGTATCATAACCTCCTGCTGTATCCGCTGAGTTATAATGTCAGGTAAAATACCTTCCAGCCCGTAGCCTATTTCAAACTCTATCCTACGCTGGTCTTTTACAAGCAGGATCAAAAGCCCGTTGTTAGTGACCTGATCACCCAATCCCCATTTTCTGAACAGCTGGGTAGCAATATCTTTTGGCACCGCGCGACCAATAGAACTAACCAGCACCACAGCAACCTGGGCTTTTTTTTCGCGGTTAAGCTGCGCCAGAATACTGTCCGTTTTGTGAATGGTTTCCGGTCGAAGGAACGCAGCAGCATCACTTACATAACTATTACCCTGTGTTTTAGGATTGGGGATACTGTCTAAAACTGAAGCTGCATAACCTGTAAAAGACAATGAAACAAGCAGTAGCAGTAATGAAAAATACTTTTTCAAGAGAATGGCGTCAGGGTATTATTAATGGATCAGTTCAAGTTTATTACTACCTGCCTTTTTATGGAGATAGTAAAAATAGTATTCTGTGTATTCCTCACCCTGTGCATCGGTTACATCAGCACGTAATGCAGGCTGCCCCGCATAAGGATAATCAATCCGCTCCAAAGTAACCAGTCGACCTTTACCGTAAAACTTCAGCTTATAGTTTTCTATGGGTTCCATTTCGAGTTTCTTCGCATGCAGAATGCTGCTGTAAGTGTCCCACTGCTTTTTCGTCCCCTCCTGATCTAAGAACAGGGCCTGCGCATAATCTTTTTCTTTCTGATAGACCAGATTGCTGAGGCGCACGGAATCTTTGGTGGTAACAATATCCCCAAATTCTTTATAAGCTGCAAGGATCTCTTTTAGTAATGCATCAGGATCTTCTTTACGCAAATCCTGACTTTCGGACCAGCCCGTGATGTCATAAGGCACCTGAATATCAAACACGCCTTCAAATATGGCTACAGGTTGACCAGCCTGTTTAAAATTTTGTTGCTTAGCGGAAATATTAACGAGTGATACTGGGGGAACTACTTTTTCCACAGCGTATCCCCTGTACCTGAAACCCTCAATATTGATATCTACTAATACATTTTCAGAAAGGGCTGTTGCAGGCTGCCCGTCCTTATATCCAGGATATAAAATAAGTTTGTAGGTCTGTTTACCGGATTTAAGGATAACGTTATTGATGGGTGAAGTGGTATTGAAGGTACCGCTTGATTCTTCGAGATACTGTACAATCGGCACATCGTTGATCAGGAGACTGAAATTGCAGGCACCTACCTGTACATTAGCTCTGTAATTTGTATTCTGGTCTTTAAACTGTACTTCTTTATATAAATCTGGTATGGATGGGTTGTTCATCTTTTTATTGTTTTGTGCACATGACAGTAATGAGCTGCCTAATAGTAAATAAACGAATATTCTCTTCATTTTTGATGTTGTGATTAATCCGGATAAAAATGGATTGTTCCCAATTCTACTTCGTCCTGTTTATCAATAGCCTGCCATTTGATACCTTGTTCTAATTCACCTTTGGCCAGACTGGCATCTTTGGGCTGTACAGCTGTAGATGCAGCTGCGCCTGGTTCAGGCTGACGCTTTGGAATCTTCCCTGATATACTTCCCTGTATCTTCGCCTTTCCTACGATTTCAAGCCCTTCGAATGTACTGTAAAATTTGGTATAAAAACCTTTTTCGTCAGAATCTACTATCGCCCTTGCAGATACTTTTGCGGAAGCTTTCATACTTGCATCCACCCCCCCCTGCACCTTCACAAAAAGATAATCCTGCTCCACTTGTACATTAATCTGAATGAGTAAACTCAGCTCAAGGTCACCGGTAAAAGTGATACCGGGTTTATTATTAGCCTTCCTGTCTTTTGGGCTCAGCGAATTTTCACCCGTAAGTGTGTTTAAAAAGCCTTCCAGCTTTCCGCCCACACTACCGGTAGCACGAAGTTCACAGGTAATGGCATTATCTTCACTTAATGCACTCAGCGCTACATCAACTATAGCTACAACGGCCAGTGCAATAGGATGTGCACGTTGCACCAATGCCAGAAAATCCAGGAATACGGATACCGAAATCAGCGGTTTGGCTTCAATGCTACCAGTAAGCAAAATACCTGTCTGATTTTTTACGGCATCGGCCTGTTTGGAACTGGTATTCACCCTGCTCCAGCCCACTGCAACATTTATGCTGGGCCATTCTACTTCCATTCCTATAACATCTCTTTTCAGCTTGGGGAATTTTTTGTGGGTTCGGCGCTGCAGGTTGGCTACGTCTTTCGCGGCCTTCCGATATTCAGGACTATCTTTGTCTTTATCCCATAATGTCCTCAGCTTATCCTGATAATATCGTTCCTGCCTTTCTGCCTCTAGATCATTGCGCTCATTTTTTAGCTTATCGGCTTCAAATCTACGTTTCAGCTCATCCATCTTACGCCTTTGGGAGGCTGTAGGCTGAGCAGCATTTGGATCCTGACCATTCCTGGAACCCGATAGAATACTTTTCACAATGTCCACTACAGCAATCAGCTTTTCAAATTTAGTTTCGATGCTTTCCCAGACTTTCTCAGTCAGGTCTACCTTCTCGCCACCATCCCATTTGGCATGCAATGCGAGAGTCAGCTCCCTGTCGCCAACGCTTTTAAACTTTTTCTTCTTGTCTGCGGCCGACTGGTTATAGGTCGCAGAAGTCACTAAAGTCTTTTTAATCTTGGTATTTTTAAATTCCAGTGCCAGTTCCCATACTACGTCCGGATAAGGATAAATTTTGATCTGCTGGTCATGGCGACAAGTGCTTGCCGAAATAATATAGGGCTTCCCCGCTACACGGTTTGACATCCAGAAATACCTCAAAATCCATGGCATCTCTATGTTCGTGAGCAGTATGGGCGACCTGTCATATATGAACCTGGAATTAAAACTAATCTCATAATCAGTATGACTTAATACCTCCAATACGGAATCGGCACCCCAGATTTTGGTGGTACTACTACCTGCACCAAAAATACTAAAGCCTCCCTTGGTACTATTTTCCCAGGGACTTTTGACTTCTTTTTCAGCTTTTTTAATGTTTTTCGCATCTCCCCGCGCTTCAGGAAAGCTGAGCAGTTTCAGCACATTTCCCTTATGCTTCTGGCCTGCAGGTCTGGAGCAATCGCTCTCCAATGTTGACAGATCACTGAGTTGAAGGGTAATCTTTTTAAGCCCCTGGGTTTCACCCGTCACCACTTCAAAATGTCTGAGCGTCCGTAAACTGGCAACATCCTGTTTATAAAGAAAGATCGCCTTTTCTATGTCCTTCCCGGTTGTTTCATCTTTTTCAGGTATGCGAAGTACTACAGCAGTATACTTACAGGGTGCAAAAGCATTAATTTCTGTAGGAACCTCATCTACCAGTACCGGTGTATTCCCGGTCATACTAAGTGCAGAATTATTGGCTGCCTCACCTTCAACTTCGATGAAGATTTTTTTATTGACAGTTTCAACACTGTTACCCGGAATCCTTATCCTGGAATAGATTTCGAGCGTTTTGCCAATCTGTTTCCATACGGGATCTATATAAACATCAAATACAGCTTTTTGCACAAAATAATCACTCTGCTCATTTCCTGCCTGATTATTAGTCTGGTTGGTCATCGTATCCTTCACCAGGATCAGCCCTTTCTCATCACCAAGCATTTTATAGGCCCTTACTTCGGCGGTAAAAAAGGAGGATAACATCTGGGCGCCACGATTATAAACATTCAGTGCATCATCTCTGATTAAGCCATTGTCCATCAGTCCAACATTAATATCACGACCAAATAATCCCTGCGTATATACATGCAATTGTACGGTGTCGTTGAATTTCTTTACACTTCCATTAATGATTTTACCTTCGTATGTCGGACTGTATTCACGCCATACCATATCCAGTATTTTTGCTTCGCCTTTAGCAGAAATATAATAACCGTTTGGAATTTTGTTGGTCGGTTGATATCCGCCAATAAATGGTTCCAGCCAGGCTAGACCACCGCCTTCAAGGACTTTTGGGAATCGTAAACTCAACTTATTGCCAGTGAGACCGGCATTTTTACTCCGGCTTTCAAGGTTGCTGTTACTAATTGTAGACCAAACCCAGTCCGTATCTGCTACTGGTGCCTCTTTAGGTACTACTGGCTCAGCAGGTTTAACACCTTTTTTCTTAGGTCTTGCTTTCGCTGTTATAATAATTTCATTCGGATCATATACGTCTTCTTCAGTTACCTCAACAGTAAACATCCCTGCTTCCTGAAGTATAACCAGATGATTGCTGGCATTTACAGATCCATTGCCCGAATTGATAGTTACCTTTACATCCTTAATTTTACGCATTTTGCTTATATTTAGTCTGCTCGTTCAAGCATAAAATTTAAATATTCATCATCCATCTTTGCCACGTTGATCATTGGATTAAGATTGGAGGACACGTCAGGATCTGCTTTGTCGGCACTTTTACTGGAAACTGCTGCTGTTTGCCCATGAAAAGTAAATTCGACACAGGGATCACCAGCAACCGAGCAGATCGCTTTGCTATCTTCCAGCAATAATTTCCCGCCATTATCAAGCACCACGTTCTCGTAAAATTTTGTCCATTTGGTAATAGCGGGCTTGCAGGGATTATTGTTCATCTTTTTACAGCTGCCGAAAGTTTTCGCCTCGAAGGGCTGACCAATATCTTTGGTATTGCCCAGTGGCTTTTCACTGCCTTGTTCATCATTAATGAAATGTTTTTTCTGCGAAATAACTTTAAATTTATCAGGTGCAGTTCCGTATTTACACATACAGATCCCACCCTGGCATACCAGATGTTTCTCACTCATAATTATCAATTAAAAAAAGAGAAAAAACCACTGCGTTTTTTCACGTTTGTATGTTCTTCGGTTTTATTTTCTGCTACAGGCAACAAGAACTCCCCGGCTATGTCTTTCTCCCGCAAATGATAAATCTGCAGATTTACCTGCCTTAGTCTATCGCCAAAATCGACGTTCACATTTCCGGTAATGGAATTGATAGTGCCATCTTTTGTATAAATGGAATACTTTAAGTGCAGCGTACCTGTAAGTGGCGTATGAATATTCATTAGTTCGGCAGACATCGCAACAGGCCTTCCGGCAGCAATATCTTCTGCACTGCGACTATCCACGCAGATTCCCTGCCTGATAAAACTCACTGTACCGTTATCAGTAATACTGTCATCAAAAATCTGCCGTATTTTATATTGTAATGGCTGCTGGTAAGGCATAACAGAAAATGGAATATCGAACTGGTCTACCCCGATTTTGCGATGAACCGCAAGCACGTCTGCAAAATAAAGTGACATAAACTGGTCTCTTACCAGGGATGTGAGAAAATGGCGACTGTTATTTAACGCACCATCCATACTGCGGATTACCTGTTCTGCCTTGTCTCCTTTGTAATACCTCAAAAGTTCTTGCTTCAGTTCCTTCCAGCGTTCCAGTATGGCTTTGATGTTGTGGACACCTTTAAACACACCATTCATATCAGTCAGCACATTCAGTGGATAAAGTACTTTGCCACAGGCCGCATTCAGCTGATCAATCATCAGATCGGGCATTTTATGGTCGATATAAATATCCTTTTTAACCACCTCAAATAACAGGTAGCCTTCATGGGGACTGTTTAGTAATTTAACAGTGAGCTCATAGTGTATTTCCAGCTTCTTATCGCCGTCAGCAGTATTAAAAACTACACCATAAGTCCTGTTCAGGTTTGAAGGACGATAATTTAGCGTATTGCTCAGCACATGACCGTGGTGATTAAAAGGCAGTTCCATTTGCTGTCAGGTTAGAATTAAAAAAGCTTGTTTTTTTCTACACTCTTTGATACCACAGACTTACCGGAATACATGGTCAGATTCTCTACTTTACTATTGATCGTAACTACATCTGCAGTCTTCTCAACTTTTTTGGCTGTACTGATAATATCGAGATCTGCACGCTCTTCAATATTCTGAGCGAGCAAGGTAGATTGTTTACCTACAGTGGTTTTATTATTCTGAGAGATCTGGCTGTTCATGTCTTTACCCACGTTTACATTCATGTTCTCCTGTACAAGTATCTCCAGATTTTTCGCATTGAAAGTCATGGTCTCTATCGCCGTAACCGTAATATTATTGTTCTTGGTATCGATGTGAATGATATTGTTATGATGGTCCGTAATCTTAATGCCCTGCGTAGCTTCTTCATCGTCAAATTCAATAATGTGGCCGCTTCGCGTAGAAATTCTCTTGATATGGTTCTGCGCAAAACCTCCCGCACCAGTGCTGCCCTGGAAAATACTGCCCATCACAAATGGCCTGTTAGGGTCATTATACCTGAAACCCACAATCACCTGATCGCCCGTTTCCGGGATAAAAACCTGCCCCCTGTTCTGTGTAAGCACATTGCTGCCTCCTGCATCGGGCGTCAGCACACGGATCCAGTCGGTCGTACTGTTATTCTTTTGCCAGAGCATCTGTACTTTTACACGGCCCTGATTTTTAGGGTCCTTGTTATCAGTCACAGTGGCAATCTGCGACTCTGCTACCGGCGCCACGACATTAGCTACAGGGATTACTTTCACATCTGCTGGGATACCTTTAAAGTTATTCGTATAACGACCCAGACCGTCTATATAATGCGTAATCTCTGTGATAAGATATTTATCTACAGATTCTTTTTTAAAACTATCCAGACCATCCTTTAAGGAAACATGTATATCAGCAATGCTGCCAATAGCCAGGGCAGCAAGGGTACTCTGTCCTGCTACATCAGTAAGGCCGGCAATTACGCCTGCCTGGTGATTTTTGATAAAGGTAGAAAGCTGTGATTTATTCTCTGGCCTTGGTTTTACCGGCAGGTTTGGTTTGCTATTAAACAATTCCCTGGAACGGCTGCTTGCTACGGCAGCATACCCGTTGGCAGGTTCATTATCCGTACTGGTATGTTCATCAATCAGCAGGTCCTCGTTAGATTTATAGCTGTAATAAGAAAACTGGGTCGGGAGGACACGCAACGAGGAGTTTAACAACGATAAGTTCTGTCCCAGCACAAGAGATACTTCAGTCTGACTCCCGGGTTTCCCAAAGCACAGGGAAGTACCATCATAATAAAACCACTCTCCATATTCTGTGGCCAACCGGTTCAGAAATGCAAAATCACTTTCTTTGAATTGCGTCTGATAAGTGATCACTCCTTTAAAAATCGTATTAGCTTTTAATTCGGCGTAACCAGACAATGCGGGACTGGCTACCTTTGCCGCAATATCCTGCAGGTTCATATCACTGAAGGAAGTAATTGCAGCACCACCTTCCATAAGGATGGTGCAGGAATAACCGCTCACTACAATGTTTGACCGGAGACCATGATTCTGTACTAATCCAACTTCACAGACTATTCCCCGAAAGTTATTCTTTCCGTTATCAAAGCTGGAGATCAGCACAGCCCCAACCCATTTCTGGGCTTCATTCAGCTTGTGTGATCCGGATTGTTCAATGGCATCGTAGTTAACAGTAAGTTCAAAACTATGATGTTCATTAAATTTCTGTGAAAGCGTGAAAGAATTAAAATGCAGCACCTGCTCGCCATCAATTTCGATCTGGATATTTGTTCTCAGTTCCATGAATTATAAATTGTATTGAAAAATTGTACCACCATTATCTGTATGTGTTACAAATCGAAAACTATATTTGAACAGGGAATTACCTGCCGGAGTGCAGGACTGAAATGAACAAGTGCTTTTTGCTTTGGAAGCCATAAGTGTTGTTTATTATGTTGAAATAAATACAAGTCCTAACAACAATACTGCCAGATTTGTGTCTGAAATAGCAAAAATACAATGGCAACTCTTTGGAGATTCAAAAAAAGCAAGTTTAATCAGGAAATTTTATTATTCGTCGTTATTTAGCTATTATTTGCAGTAGATCTTTTCCGCTAAGAGAAATTTAAAACAGACAAATGTCCCTATTTTTGGATAATCCACTGTACAGCAATACTAACACGGATTAACTTGTGTGATTACCGGCAACATAAAATAAGGATCCTCATTGAACTTTTTCCAGTCGGCAGCCATCGTATTTTTAAGTGCTGTTAAGTCCTCTCCAAATGGCAGAGCTTCTCCCATTGGTGATGCTTTGCTGATTTTCTCAAGCCTGATTAAATATTTAAGCAAATTATAACAAGTAGTAAACTGCCCCGTGGCAATAATCGTTTCCCTGAGCTGCTGATCAGGGTTGTTGAGATCAAACCAAAGTGTAGTGGGGACCAGCCTTGCTCTTTCTGCTACTTTTTTAAGTGCAGTGGATGGTGCAGGGATCTGATTATCCTCGGCATCATTAAGACTATCAAAGCCCATCACCTGCACCAGATCTTTATCTGCAGAGGCCTTCTGTTTCACCAAACTCAAATCATAAATGGCATTGCTGATAAAAAGACCAGACAGATCCGGATCACGATATACCATATTATAGTAATGGCGCCTGATCTGCTTCAGATAGATATCATTTGCCAGCAGTAATACCGACTTTAAGCGGGCCATAATCATAAACTTTAAAACGTTCATCTTTAGTCGCGTGAAATAACCGCCGTATTTAAGGAGCACGATCAGCCAGGTATCATTATCCCGTTTGGCTTTTTTACCGGCAGCCGCAAAGTGGATGCTGAGATAGAGCCATACACCTAAAGACAGCGCCACTGGAATCACGGGCAAATACATCCAGTCTCTCCAGTAAGGCGTAAAATAAAGGGCAACCAACACTAGGAAAAAGCATCCTGCAACAAATAATGCACGTTTAATAAATAACGGACTTATTCCAGTATTTCCTGAGCCGGCGAGGTCATCATCTTCAGGAAGATCAAAACCATCCATAAAATAGCTGGTCACATCCGTAGCGATAATGAGATCAAATGTAGGCCGGTTATTTTTTTGTCTCCGTTTATTGGCCAGGAGCACGCTCTCTATGGCCTGGTTATCGGCGATGCCTCCATCCATCAGGAAAAATCTTGTCGTTTTCTCCTGCTCCTCTTCCTTTTGAGGTGGATTAAAGGGATTGTTCTTATACTGCATGGCGCGCAACAGCACATTAGTATTCAGCTCTTTATGGGTAAAATCTTCCGGAAAAAGAAAAGGCTCAAACCCACCCGGGAAACAGGATGAACAGGCCAGCAGGTCGCTAAGTTTCATCAATCCGGCAACCTCCAGCTGATCTCTCTTAAAATTAATATAGTTATTGCCCACTCTGCCTTTTGGGAACGAGGGATTACCATGCTGGCTCTGAAAGCGGAAGCTGATGCCATTGGTAAATTCCGTGGCATTCACCGTAATTTCATCTAAATGTGTATATTTTATATTTTCTGACAACTCACCAAACGTCTTTCCCCCTAACATATTTGCTTCGTCATATGCCATCGAAAAAGCATTAATCAGATTGATGCTTTTATCCTTACGCTTTTGCCACAATTGATTGTCATTAAGAATTTCAAATACGCGTCCAAGCAATTTCTCCCCTTCCATCGCACAAAAAATCTTTTTATAAATGATATTGAAAGGCTCATCAGCACATAAGCCAGCAGTATACATTAAATTGGTAATGCTGCCGCCCGAAGTGGAACCAATAAACTTTACCTGCTCCAATAATGGCTGATCCAGGTAAGGAATGTGATCAAGATAAGACAAGGTGCCTAAGGAGAACGCCGCAGCCCTGAAACCACCTCCGGAAAAAGCAAGTGCTATATTCTTCATATCTCTTTTAATTATTGTTTATAAAAATCAGCGATGCCCCAGAACTAATTTAATTAAAATACTGTAAATCAGTGCACAAAATAAATAATCTATTTATGATCCGTATGTTAATTTCAACTGGGGGGTTGTCCTCCGCAACAACAACTGAAACTTATGGTCTTCTTAGCGCAATACGTTAAATATCCTGTTAGGGATATAAATCAAACAATTATAAAAACAGGTTGTTAGGCATCATGTCCCCACACCACGGGGCACTCAGATAAGCCTTAACTGAAAAATTATGAAATCTACGTTCCAGCTGCTGGTCATTGATGACGATGCTATTAACATATTCATTATTAAAAAACTAATTGAAAAGACAGGTTACCTGTTAGAAATTATTTCTATGTCTAACGGCGAACTTGCCATTGAACACCTCAAAAAACAAAATAGCCAAAATCTGGCGCTGCCTGATTTAATCTTTCTGGATATCAATATGCCCATCATGACAGGCTGGGAATTCCTTGTGGAATATGAAAAGTTAGGTATAGAAAAGATGATACCGGTTTATATGCTGTCCTCATCTATATTCCAGAATGATATTGATAAGGCCCGGACTTTTCCTAATGTAAAAGATTTCATGTCTAAACCAATGTCAAATCATCAGCTCATTAATATTTTCGATAGCATGGGTCTTACACTCCCAGAAGTAACAGAATAATTACAAATGTTAAATCCACGCTTAAAAGCCTAAAATTCAACTGTACGGTACAAAACACACTGATAAATTAGTGTGTTCATCCAAATTGGATGAAAAGATTTAGTTACTGTTAAAGCATGAATGTTACCCTTTTCAGCTAAGTTTCCCTTAACTAACCAAATGTTAATTCCATTGTTTATCTTTCATATAAGGTTATTATGGAAGAACAGGGGACATTAAAAGCAGTACAGGATTTCATGGCCCTGGATTTAAACGATCAGGACCTGAAAGACACTATCTCAATTGCATCAAAAGTATTCAACGCTCCAATTTCCATGGTCACGCTGATAGATGATGATACCGTTTATATTCGTGTAAAACAGGGTACTAAACTTGAATCATATCCGCGCAAATTGTCCTTTTGTACTCAGGTTATTAAAAGCAACCGGCTTTTTGTAGTGGGCGATGTTACGCCGAGCAGAGCACAGTCAGAATCTATAGAATTTACTGACATACCATTAATCAGATTTTATGCCGGCGCCCCGTTGATTACCAGCCAGGGCCATCGGATAGGCACACTGTGTGTAGTGGATGATAAACCCCGTACGGTTAGCGGTCAGCAAAAACTAATGCTGAAGATACTTTCCAGACATGTCATGAGCGTGATGGAGGCTAAGATTCGCCATAAAGAGCTTACCGCGAGTTATGAACTGCTTAACTGTGAAAGAGAGAAAGGACGTAAAAATGAGATCAAACTAAGGTCTCTTTTTGAAAGCATGACTGATGTATATGTTTACCTGGGAATTGATGGTAATATCATTGATTTTAACCGCTCGGCTTTTTCGCATATTGAAGAGCATACCGGCAAGAAAATGAATTATGGCTCATTTACGGCAGACTATTTAACTGAAGCAGATAATCTGGCATTCATGACTAATTTCAATTACGCACTGAAAGGAGAAAGAAGACAGTTGGAAATGCGTACTTACGGAGATCCGGAAAACCGGATCTGGTGGGATGCGTTGTTTGAACCGGTATCTGGTACAAATGGTGAGATCATGGGTGTATCATTTACTGCGCGCAACATCACGAAACGCAAAACCGATGAAGAAAAGATTATCGCACAAAATCGCCTGCTTACACAAATAGCTGAAATTCATTCTCATGAATACCGGGGACCAGTATGTTCTATTTTAGGCATGATGTACTTAATAGAACAAGAGAAATATGAGGTTGATAAGGAGTATTTAGAGATGCTGCATGTGGCAGTCAAAAATTTGGACGAGAAAACAAAAAGAGTTATTTTGCTGATTAACGACCTCAGATCTCTGGAGGCAGACCAATAAAAAACCCGGCAATTTCTTACCGGGTTTACATAAAAATATATTGAACCAGAGAATGATCAGAAGCTGTATTTCAACCCTGCTTCGAATTCACCGTTGCTATAATTCTGCATGGCAGCAGTATTAGTCGTATAAAATACAATGATCGATAATTTCTTCTGATAAGTAGTACCTATACCAGCTGTTATGCTCTTAGTTGTATGGTAAACACCTGTCAGGGTCAACTTATCAGTAAAAAACATAGCATTTAATCCCAGATCAATTATACCGTTATAGTTTTTAATACTCCGGTAAGCCACCTTTGGCTCCAGACTATTTATCGCTGCATTGTCGTTAATCAGTTTATAACTTGCAGCAGCATAATACTGTGGCTGATCTACTGAAGGCCTGTCCGGATCAGGATCGGAGTCAAAAAAACGTTTCATATTTGGCAACGCTGCCTGCACAGTAAGTCCCCTACTCCGGAAAGCCAAACCAAAATCACCATCAAAATAAGCTTTCCGATCCCTGAAATTACTCAGCACTACGTCCCCGGAATTACCATTTAACATAGCCATATCGAGCGACTCATTGGTGAGTCCGGCAGATAAACCGAAGTCGAGATAACTGGACTCGCCGTTTAGTGGTAAGTGGTAAGCATAAGTGGCTTTAAAACTGGTCTGCTGAATGAGACCGGCCTTTTCATTATAGAAATTCAATCCCAGTCCAACCTTATTACTTTCCGAACCGTAAGTAGCTGTTACGGCCTGCATTTTTGGTGCTCCTTCTGTATTGCTCCATTGCCCCTTATATCCGGCATTCAGTTCCCATCCTGTTGCAACACCGGCAAACGCCGGGTTTGCAAGGTACTGGTTCTGATAATACAGGCTTCCCATAGGGTTAAGCTGACTGTGAGCGGAAATGCTTGTTGTCATGAGCAGCAGCACTGATAAATATCTTTTTATTTTCATTTTCCTGTTATTCTTGATGGAATCCTTCATAATGCTGTTATTGCTGTTTCACAATGGTGATAAACCCTTTTCTGGTACCAATTCCAGGTCCAAAATCAATCAGATAATAATAAGTACCCTCACTGAGCTGGTAGCCCCTGAACATGGCATCCCAACTATTATCATAGCCTTTTTTCTCGTAAACCATTCTACCCGAACGATCCACAATTTTTACGGTATTGTTTGGATACAAGTCAATATTTTCAACTATCCAGCGGTCATTCACACCATCACCGTTAGGTGTCATTACGTTGGTAATATTTAGTGCTTTATAATCATTCAGCACTTCTATGGTGAAACTTTGAGTACTGGTTCTTCCATACTGATTGGCACCTGTTACGGTGTACGTAGTGGTCACCGAAGGTCGCACAGTCAAAGCAGCAGTATTTATACCGTCTATAATTCCGCTTGAGTTTGTCCACTGATAAGTTACTGCGCCGCTAGCCGTTAATACCGCAGTCTGTCCTTTACTCAGACTGCTTCCTCTGCTGCTCACAATAGTTATAACTGGCGGTGGAGAGTTCAGTATGATAAGGTTCTGCGTAACAGGCGTTGCTGCTGAATAGTTTGCATTTCCGGACTGACTTGCGGTGATAACCACTGTGCCTGCTTTAACAATCTCAACCTGGTTACCGTTTACAATCCTGGCAACAGTCGCGTCACTGCTTGAATAAGTAACAGTTAATCCTGAACTTGCCGTAGCAATTAATGTAAATGGAACATCAGTAGACAATTTAGTAGCTAATGCAGCAAAAGTAATCGTTTGTGCCGCAGCAGTAATTGATAAGTTAGCACCAGTGTAGTTCAATGTGTAATTGCTGCCTGCAGTAAGCGTGTTTTGCACGATCGGATAAACACCAGTATTCTCTCCTGCAGTTCTTGTCAGCGTACCACTGATCTGGTCAGTTCCTACCAGTGCACCTGATGTAATGCTATAAGTTAAAGCAGGATCTGCTGCGCCAAAAGTTTTAGTTTTCGCATCCGCAGTAACGCCTAATACTGATTTATTGACTACCACATCACCGTTATTGTAAGTGATCTGATAGTTGGCTGCATTGAAAGCTCCGGCACCTGTGGCTAACGACGGTGTTACCGCTGCAGCATAAGTACCGACAGTAGCATTAGCTGTATTTCCTGCGGTATAATTAACCGTTACCCCCGTAATGGTATTGCCATTTTGCAATGTACCGCCACTGAGGGTAAAGTTGGTGTTAGCCGCTCCGCCAGTAAGTACCGTACCATACGTTTTTGTAACCGTATTTGCAGTAATGGTGATTGGTGTTTTACTTACCGTCCCACTAAATGGAGTGTAAACCATATTGTAGTTTGCGGCATCAAAACCACCGGTACCAATCGCCGCAGATGGCGTAATCTGATACCTTGTCCCTGCCGCAGTTGCGGCAGATAAGCCGGCTGCATCTGGTGTTAAGGTAACCGATGTAATAGCCTGACCAGCAGCAAGTGTTCCTGCGGTGGTAAAATTGGTGGTACTTGTACCTGTTGTTAAAGCAGTTCCGTAAACTTTAGCAGGACCAGTAGCGGTAATAGTAATGGTGTTCCTTGTCACCGTACCGCTGAATGGTGCGTAGCTGATGTTGTAGTTGGCTGCTGAGAAACCTCCGGAGCCGGTAGCGGCTGATGGGGTAACCACATAAGTTGCTCCTGCTGCCGTTGCAGCAGAAAGCCCTGCTGCATTTGGCGTTAAAGTAACACTAGTTACCGTTTCGCCAGTGGCTAGTGCACCAGTAGCTGTAAAGTCAGTCGTGCTTGGTCCCGCTGTTAAAGCAGTACCGTAAACCTTAGCCGGACCAGTAGCTGCGACAGCTAAAGCAGCTTTCCCAACTGTGCCGTTAAATGGAGTATAAGTAACATTGTAATTGCTTTCCAGAAAGCCACCATCGCCTGTGGCAAGGGATGGAGTAATTGTATAAGCTGTTCCCGCTGCTGTAGTAGCAGATAGACCTGCTGCATCTGGTGTTAAAGTAATACCTGTAACCGATTGTCCGCTTAACAATGTGCCAATGGCTGTGAAGTTAGTCGTATTTGTTCCTGCTGTTAGTGCAGTCCCGTAAATTTTAGCAGGACCAGTAGCTGCAATAGTCAACGCCGCCTTACCCACTGTACCATTAAATGGAATATAATTAATTGCATAATTACTTTCCAGAAATCCTCCCGTACCAGTAGCTGCTGAAGGTGTTACCACATAAGCTGCGCCCGCTGCTGTTGCTGCCGAAAGCCCCGCTGCATCTGGTGTTAGCGTAACACTTGTTAGTGCCTGACCGGCGACAGGCGTTCCATCCGTAACTGTAAAATTGCCGGTGCTGGTTGTTGTTGTTAATGCCGTACCATAAATTTTGGCCGGCCCAGTAGCCGTAACGGTTAGCGGCAATTGTGCTACAGTACCAGTGAACGGTGTATAGACAATCGAATAATTGCTGGCTAAGAAACCACCCGTGCCAGTAGCAGCAGATGGCGTTACAGTATATGCCGCCCCCGCCGCCGTTGTTGTAGAAATACCTGCTGCATTTGGCGTTAAGGTAACACTGGTTAATGCTTGTCCTGCAAATAATGTACCCGTAACAGTAAAATTAGTAGTACTTGCAGCTGAAACCAAAGCCGTACCATAAGTCTTGGCCGGACCAGTAGCGGTAACGGTAAGCAACGCCGGACTTACCGTACCATTAAATGGCACATAAGTAACAGCATAATTTTCCGCCAAGAAGCCGCCAATCCCTGTAGCTGCTGATGGTGTAACTACATAGGCAGTACCAGTTGCTGTAGTAGCAGATAATCCAGCTGCGTTCGGTGTCAATGTTACACCCGTAACAGCTTCACCACTCAATAGTGCACCACTTGCTGTAAAATCAGTCGCTCCTGTAACCACAGTTAAAGCTGCCCCGTAAGTTTTAACAGGTCCGGTAGCTGTAATTGTTAAGGCAGTCTGCCCTACTAAACCATTAAATGGTGTATAAGTAATGTTGTAATTGGCTGCTAAGAAACCACCAGTACCTGTGGCGGATGATGGCGTAACCACATATGCCGCACCTGCTGGTGTATTTGCAGAAAGACCAGCGGCATCAGGTGTTAAGGTGATACCTGTTACTGTTTGTCCGGTTGGCATTGTTCCTGTAACGGTGAAGTTTGTAGCGTTGGTTATTGCAGTTAAAGCTGTTCCATAATTTTTAGCAGGACCTGTAGCCGCAATAGTTAAAGCTGCCTGAGTAACCGTACCAGTAAATGGTGTGTAAGTAATATTGTAATTAGCCGCAAGGAAACCACCAGCTCCGGTTGCCAGCGATGGGGTAACTACATAGGTAACCCCTGCTGCTGTAGTAGCAGACAGACCTGCCGCATTTGGTGTTAGTGTAACTCCTGTTACCGTCTGGCCGTTAGCGAGTGTTCCCGTCACCGCAAAATCAGTGGTACTTGTACCAGTTGTCAAAGACCTACCATAAGTTTTAGCCGGTCCCGTGGCTGCGATTGTCAAAGCTGCCTGTGCAACGGTACCGTTAAATGATGAATAAGTAATGTTGTAATTGCTGGCTATGAAACCACCTGTTCCTGTTGCCAGTGATGGGGTAACCACGTAGGCTGCTCCTGCTGCTGTAGTAGCAGATAGACCGGCAGCGTTTGGTGTCAGCGTTATACCTGTCACCGTTTCGCCGCTTAACAATGCGCCTGTTGCAGTAAAGTTAGTTGTGCTGGTTCCTGCGGTTAGCGCTGTACCATAAGTTTTAGCCGGACCGGTAGCTGCAATAGTCAAAGTGGCCTGTGCTACCGTACCATTAAATGGAGTATATGTAATGTTATAATTGCTGGCTGAGAAACCACCTGCTCCTGTTGCCAGCGATGGGGTAATTACATAGTTAGCACCTGCTGACGTAGTAGTAGATAGACCCGCAGCATTCGGCGTTAATGTCACGCCTGTTACTATTTCCCCACTCAATAATGAGCCACTTGCAGTAAAATTAGTTGTACTTGTACCTGCGGTTAAAGCCGTTCCATAAGTTTTAGCCGGACCTGTTGCTGCAATCGTTAAAGCTGCCTGAGCAACCGTTCCATTGAATGCGGTATAAGTAATATTGTAGTTGCTGGCTAAGAAACCACCAGCTCCGGTTGCCAGCGAAGGTGTAACCAGATAAGTAGCACCTGCCGCTGTTGTAGCCGATAACCCTGCTGCATCTGGTGTAAGTGTCACTCCCGTTACCGTCTGGCCGGTAGCAAGATTACCAGTCGCAGTGAAGTTAGTTGTACTGGTGCCCGCAGTTAGCACGGTACCGTAAGTTTTAGCTGGACCTGTTGCTGCAATGGTTAATGCTGCTTGCGCAACAGTACTATTAAACGGCGTATAAGTAATATTGTAATTGCTAGTCAGGAATCCGCCAGTGCCTGTTGCCAGAGACGGAGTAACTGTATAAGCTCCACCCGCCGCAGTAGTAGCGGAAAGGCCTGCAGCATTTGGTGTCAGTGTAACTCCTGTTACTGTTTCACCACTTGATAAAGCACCTGTAGCAGTAAAATTTGTTGCGCTTGTGCCTGCAATTAATGCCGTACCGTAAGTTTTAGCAGGTCCTGTTGCTGCTATGGTTAATGCTGCCTTAGCAACGATACCATTAAATGGTGTATAAATAATACTATAATTACTGGCTAAGAAGCCACCTGTTCCTGTTGCAAACGAAGGAGTAACTACATAGGCATCACCTGCCGCTGTTGTAGCAGAAAGACCTGCAGCATTTGGGGTCAGCGTAACACCTGTTACTGTTTCGCCGATTAATAATGCACCTGTTGCAGTAAAGTTGTTTGTACTTGTACCAGCTGTTAAAGCAGAACCATAAGCTTTCGCCGGACCGGTAGCTGCAATGGTTAAAGCAGCCTGTGTAACGGTACCATTATATGGTGTATAAGTTATATTGTAGTTGCTCGCTAAGAAACCACCCGCTCCTGTTGCGAGTGATGGTGTAACGCTGTAAGTAGCACCTGCCGCTGTTGTAGCAGAAAGACCAGCAGCATCCGGTGTTAAAGTAACGCCTGTAACAGTTTGTCCGCCAGCCAGTGCACCTGTAGCAGTAAAGTTAGTTGTACTTGTGCCCGCAGTTAGCACCGTACCGTAAATTTTAGCAGGACCTGTAGCTGCAATGGTTAATGCTGCCTGTGCAACAGTACCATTAAATGGCGTATAAGTAATATTGTAATTGCTGGCTAAGAATCCGCCGGCGCCTGTTGCCAGGGATGGAGTAACAGTATAAGCTCCACCTGCCGCAGTAGTAGCAGAAAGGCCTGCAGCATTTGGTGTCAGTGTAACACCTGTTACGGTTTCACCACTTAATAGCGCACCTGTAGCAGTAAAATTAATTGTGCTGGCACCTGCAGTTAAAGCAGTTCCATAAGTTTTAGCCGGACCTGTTGCTGCAATCGTTAATGCTGCTTGAGTAACAGTACCATTAAATGGTGTATAAGTAATATTGTAATTGCTGGCTAAGAATCCGCCAGCGCCTGTTGCGAGGGAAGGTGTAACGACATAAGTTGCACCCGCTGCTGTTGTAGCAGAAAGGCCTGCAGCGTTTGGGGTTAAAGTAACACCCGTAACAGATTCACCACTCAATAGTGCACCTGTTGCAGTGAAGTTGTCTGTACTCGTGCCAGCGGTCAAAGCAGTACCATAAGATTTCGCCGGGCCGGTAGCTGCAATAGTTAAAGCAGCCTGCGTAACGGTACCATTAAATGGCGCATATGTAATATTGTAATTGCTGGCTAAGAAACCACCAGCACCTGTCGCTAGTGAAGGGGTAACAGTATAAGCTCCGCCTGCCGCAGTGGTAGCAGAAAGGCCAGCAGCATCAGGTGTTAAAGTAACACCAGTTACTGTTTGTCCGGTAGCGAGATTACCAGTCGCAGTGAAGTTAGTTGTACTTGTGCCCCCAATGAGCACTGTACCGTAAGTTTTAGCAGGACCTGTAGCTGCAATGGTTAATGCTGCTTGCCCAACAGTACCATTGAATGGCGTATAAGTAATATTGTAATTGCTGGCTAAAAATCCGCCGGCGCCTGTTGCCAGGGATGGGGTAACCAAGTAAGCTGCACCTGCTGCTGTTGTAGCAGAAAGCCCCGCAGCGTTTGGTGTTAAAGTAATACCAGTTACAGTCTGTCCGGTAACAAGTGTACCGGTCGTAGTAAAATTGGTAGTACTGGTACCAGCGGTTAAAGCAGTACCATAAGCTTTTGGCGGACCTGTAGCTGTAATCGTTAAAGGAAGTTGGCTTACTGTATTTGTTGCTGCAGTAGCTACATTTTTAGTCGTTGCTCCTGAGCTTGTTAAAGCTACGTTAGAAGTAGTATAATTCCCTGCAGCTGCGGTGGCAGCTAACCTAATGTAAACATTAGTTGCAGCAAAATTACCCGCTGCACCTACAGTTACTGTTGGCGTAAAAGCCGTATTGTTTAAACTCACTTCAAAACCGGATGGCGGTGTAACCAATACGCCTGCATTCATATCTGCTCCTGATACGGTAAAAGACTGAGATGCAGATGCCGTTCCGTATGCGGTCGTCATTGCCGTTAATGTTCCTGCAGCTGTGATTACTGGAAATGTAGCCGCAGTCTTAAAAGTTCTCTCAACACCATAGGTCGTACCGATCTCACTGATTGCATATGAACGCACATAATAATCTGTAGAGGGGGTTAAACCAACTATATCTGATGTAAAAGCTCCGGTTGTTGTACCAGTCACAATAGTTTTGTTATCTATTGTATTTGCCGTTAATCCATAAACTATTCCCTTCTCTGTCACCGTTCCGGTTCCTGTACTGGTTAGGTTTCCACCAAGTGTTGCTGATCTTCCTGTTATTATTGCTGCAACTGCCGTTGTTACAGCTGGGCCAACACCTAATATCAATGTATTATCGCCATTACAACCAATCAGATCTTCCCAATTACCATTTCCAACTACAGGCGGTGATAATTGAGTACTCCCATTTCTCCATAACGGAGCATTTCCACAATTGGCAGTCTGGTCACCCAAAATCTGCCATGAAGCATTGCCTTCACAGTATATCAATTTATAGGTATATAAGTCATCTACACCTATATTATATGTTGGATGCCCATTTGCATCATACCCATTTTGAGTAAAGCTGACGGTTTTTATGGGATCTCCACTCCATGTACCACAATCGCGAAACGTTACCGTTTGGCCGAAAATAGTTAAAGTACTGAGTAAAAACAGGAAAAGAAGTAGAATTTTTTGTTTCATATTTTTTTTTTGAGAACATAGCAGAAAACGACACCAGGATCAGCAACAACCTTTAAAAGAATCTATTTTAATTTCTGGACGGAAAATACCCTTCACGACAGATTATATAATTTAATGTAAGGTATGGCTGCATAACATTGACCGGCTGGCTTGATGGCCCACTCCAGCCTATACTCCCCGGAGCTAATGAAGTATTTGCAATACCTATAGGATTTAATATATATCTTTTTGCCGCCCGTCCTACGTTACTTCCCATAAAAGCATTTGATACACTCGCAGAATTGTTATTAGATGACGACCCTAGGAGTGAATGTGTGTGAGGAGGTAAATTATTTGCGATAAGTGTTACCGAGCTATTTCTACTGGTTTCTCCTATACTACGTTGACTGAGACCAGGTCCCTGACCAACCCCCATTACCGTCTGCCCCTGCAGGTTTGGAAGCCCGAAAGTCGTAGTGCCATTTCCGCCATATTGCACTCCTAAAATACTAAAAAGGGCACTATTCTGACTAATCGCCATAGTTTGCCCATTACATAATTCCCAACCTCTTGGCGCAAAGTTGCCTGCAAAAATTCTTATTTCACCTATATATGCATCCATGATTATCTTATTTAAGTCTGTTTTAAATCTTTATTTAATTACGTGAAGGAAATATTCCTTCAGTGGCAATACAAATTGTAAATGCCAGGTAAGGTTGTACTATACTTATAGGTGATGCACCATTGGGACCACCAGATATTGAAGCCAAGGCCATAGGCACTGGTGTATTGCCGGCAGCGGCTCCGTACTGTAAAGCAGTAGTACTGGCTAGCATGGCTCCAGCGGCTGGTATTACATCCGCAGAATTTGTATTTGCAATAAGGTTATGGCTATGTAGAGGTAAATTCCCCGAAGTGAGCGTCACTGAAGTTGTTCCGGCAACTTCCCCTAAAACATAAGTCTGGGAATTATTTCCCATATGGATAGGCACCCGGCCACGCAGGTCAGGCAATGAAAATGTGGTTTGCCCATTACCTCCGTACGTTGTACCAAGTATGCTAAATAGCGCTGCGTTTTGAGCAATTGATAAGATCTGGCCACTACAAATCATCCAACCTCTTGGCGAAAAGTTGTAGGGAAATATTCTTAGTTCTCCTAAATATGGTTCCATATATTAATTTTTTTAATCTCGTGAAGGAAATATTCCCTGCAATGCAATAATGAAAGATATAGCTGTAAAAGGCTGTACTACAGACATCCCTATATTAGTTGTTGTATTGGCAGCAATACTCCCGACATTCATCGGTACCTGTACAGGTGCAGGACTTGCCGTAGCTGTAACATACTGTGAAAAGGGAGTCGTCGCAAGCATAACAGCAGATGATGGAGTCGCTGACGCTGCTGGAACATTCACGCCATTTAAAGTGTGGGTATGAGCTGGGATATTTGCAACTAGAAGTGTAGTAGATTCATTACCAGCTTTCTCACCTAACACAACATTTGCTAATCCAGGGCCTGCACCACAATGTACAGGTACGCGTCCTCTCATATCGGGCACTGCGAATGTGGTTGTGCCATTCCCTCCATAGGTGGTTCCTATCACAGCAAAAAGAGCATTATTCTGAGCTATAGGTAACAACGAGCCATCGCAAATAGCCCATTGATAAGGAGCAAAATTGCCGGCAAACATTCTAATTTCACCAATGTAACCTTCCATTTTTTAAATTTTAGTTTATAATATTTATTAATTGATCAATTTCCGTACTCTCGAGGCGGTCTCCCTTCACTACACCTAAAGCAGCTAGTTTAAAGCCCGTCATAAAACCCTCGTTAACTTTTATAATATTTATTCTGAGTATTTTTCTATCTGTACACTGCACATAAAGACCACTACCATCAGCATGAATCACTGTTCCACCGGGTACAGCAACCTCTCCCTCCCCGTCAACCGGA
The DNA here is from genome assembly GCF_026239655.1 of Pedobacter sp. MR2016-24. Taxonomy (GTDB): domain Bacteria; phylum Bacteroidota; class Bacteroidia; order Sphingobacteriales; family Sphingobacteriaceae; genus Pedobacter. The sequence continues at coordinate 319,454 of NZ_JAPIVO010000005.1, forward strand.
GATACTTCAAGAATACGCACCATCTGCTGTCTGAAAACTGATACCGCACCACCAACTGAAGGATTACAAGCGTTGACCAAATTCTCAATCTGCGAAGCCGTATCGGTGTCCCATCTGATAGCAAAATCATCTGGTACAGGTGTAGTGAAGTAGCTTTCGGGTATAGAGTTATGAGAAGTGCTGTCTATTGGAAAATCTGCGGTCTCACCCGCACTTAATAATTTTTCAATAAGTTGTTGCACCAGCTGAAAGGTTGGTACTGCATATCGCCCGTTACAAATACCGGCAGTCTCCCCAGGGATAAAAGGAATAGCCTGTTGCAGTACTATTTTACCAGAATCAAAATCCTCGTTCACTTCATGAATGGTTATTCCACCGATCGTTTCTCCATTTTTCATTTGCCAGAAAATAGGATCTGCCCCCTTGTATGCAGGCAAAAGACTAAAATGGACATTGTAAAAACCTAAGCATGGAATGTTATAAATTTCTTGAGGAATACGGTAAGAAAAGCCCAGCATGATGATCATATCCGGCTGAATAGCTAACAAACGATCTTGAACAGTAGAAAGCAATTGCGAACGATTAATCTTAAGGTAGTCAATACCTCTATCAATGCACAAATCTTCAATCTGCAGGTTATTCCCACCAAGTTTTTCCGTGGTAACAACTAAATGAATCCATCCCTGAGAGTGGAAATAATCAATTATCGGTAAAACCGCTGCATGAGTGGTAAACACTATAATTTTCATCTGGAGAGAGCGTTAATAATAGTACTAATGTCACGAATATGTATTTAATTTATAACATTAATCGTCTATTCATTCCGTTCATTATTACAAAGAGTAAAATTTACCTTTAAAGTATACGTCATGACAAATAAATACACAGACATTAATCCATATAACAATACGCGCTCATTGTCACAACTTTTATAACCTTTTAGTAGCTGAAGATTTTATTCTTTGATTGTGTTTGCACGGGAGACAGAAGAAGAAACTCTTATAATAATGGAGTAAATATTAAGAATAAAGAATATCGCTAAAAAAGCTATATTCGAAGAATTATACCAAAAGATATGCAACGCTTTCTATTTACCATCTTCATACTTATTAATTTCTCCGGTTTATGCTTAGCTCAAAAAGAACCGGCAAATGCGCTTGGCAAATTGTCAGTAAATGGGATTAAATTCACTGCTGACAGATCATCTATACTCAAAGCTTTCGGAAAACCGGCGCAGCAGTACAAGCCCCATTATGAATGCGGATTTTTATCATCAGATGAACAGGGAGAAATCTTTTATACGCTAGACTACAAGTTGATGAAATGGACCGGTAATAAGAAAAGTGCATATATAATGGAAGATTTGTTGATTACTCCGGGAATGAAATACATCATTCATTATAAAGACAAAAAACTGTCCAGTGAGACTACACAGGAGGAATTCATGCACTTCACAGGCCTAACAGATTTCAGGAAAAATACTGGAAAAGAAATTCCGGAAGATTTGATCAAAGCGAAAGGAAATCCTAAACTGCAAACCACAAGTATAGATCTACAGGAAAATTCTGATGACAAGTACATTTTCTACTTTTTGAAAGGCAAACTCTGTAAAATTGAATACTGGTCGCCATGTTGATCTGGGCTGACTTTGGAACATCTTTTTCGTTCGAATAATAGTTAACTAATACTCCTCAACATATCTTTTAAGAGTTTCCAGATTAAGTAGAGCATCCCCCATAGTATTATTGAAGTATACAAACACAGTTTTCCCTAACGAAAGCCATTCTTTAATATATTCCGAATATTCAAAGAGCACATCGTCACCATAACTTCCCCTGTAACTCCCGTCAGGTCCATGAAAGCGCAGATAGATGAAATCCAGTTCCGAATCTGATAATGGTGTATGAGCGGGTGGTTTATCATGGATGACCAGTCCCATTTGATAATTGTTCAACAGCTCATAAACATCGGGATGATACAGGGATGGATGACGGAATTCAACTGCTGTTTTCCAGGAAAAATCTGTATCATTTTCCCTGATCTGCCGCAACAGCTGCCCGAGCTGTCTAAAGTTGCCCATCTTCACACTGGGTGGAAACTGAACAAGCAAACAACCTTTTTTGTCACCCGCTTGTGCAATGGTTTCCATAAAGAGCCTAACAACATCAGGACTGAAGACCAGTCCTTTCTGGTGAGTAATCTCCTTCCATAGTTTGAAGGTAAATTTAAACCCTTCTGGTACTTCCTGCGCCCATTTACGAACAGTGGTAGCCATGGGAATTTTGTAAAAAGAACTGTTCACCTCTATGCTGTTCATTAGTGAACCATAATAACATAAACGGCTTTTGTCTTTAAAGGCTTCAGGATAATGCAGTTTATTAGGAACAGGGAGCAGTAAGCCGCTCGTTCCTGAAAAGTAATTATCAATTGCTGTTACACTCATGCGACTATAACTATCAAAAGATAAATTTGTTTAGCGACCTGCGTTTTACTTGATCCTGTCTTTCAAATCTTCAGATCCTGTTTTGCGTTCAACATTAGCATTGTTGCTGCTGCCAAACTTATAACTGAAAGATAACTGCACATAACGGCTATCGGCATTCCTGCGACTATAGGTAATAATATTTCCGTAACTCGTAGTTTGACGAATCTGGTAACCCCTGAAAATATCATTGGCCATCAGTTTCAGATTTCCCTTTTGCCTCAGGATCTCTTTTTGAACACCGGCAGAGATCATACTGTAAGCTTTGGTGGTGACAGTCCCGTCAATCTCTTTTGTAGTATAAAAACCTGTTAATTCGCCTTTCCAGCCATCACCAATTGCAAAACTATGCTGCGAATTAAAGCTCAGGGTATTTGCTTTGTTTACGAAATCACCAGGATTATTACTGATGATATACCTGTTATGGTACAGGTTGAGGAACTGGCTGCCAGACCACCATTTAAAGAGATTGGTCGCAGCTGTAAAACTAATACCGAAATTAGTAAAAGAACCCAGATTGTCCGGGCGCTGGTAAACAACATTTCCTGTCTGCCCGATCTTTGCCCCTATTACATTCCCGGTATGGTTGTAGCTGAGGGTAGTAAAGTAGCGGGACTGATAAGAATAACTCAGTTCAAAAGCATTCACAATCGCTGGTTTTAAATAAGGATTACCTTCGTAATAGGTAAAAGGATCATCATAAACACGAAAAGGATTCAGATCCCAGTAACCGGGTCTTTTGATCCTGCGACTATACCCCGTCTTTAACTGGTGTTTTTCATCGATATCACGGGTAAGATAAAGGCTTGGAAAAATACCGCTATAATTACGTTTAAATGCCGAATCTGTTGTCACCTGCCTTCCCTTTGTTCTTGTATATTCTGCTCTCAATCCCGCCTGCAGACTAAATTGATCAAATGAAGTATTAAAATTAATATATGCTGCCTGAATTTTCTCCTTATAAATAAAATGGTTACTGGCAGATGCATCGGCAACATACTGACCGATCTGCAGGGTATCGTATTGCAGGTTATTTTCTGTGCGAACTTCACTGCCCTTCCATCCGGCTTCCAGTTTAGACTTCTTAGTGAGTGGCAGGGAATAGTCTACTTTTCCGGCATAAATATCATTATATGAGGGAATATTACCACGGCGACCGGAAGATGTGCTCAGGTTATTTCCAATGGCATCCAGATACCTGGTATCCAGTTGCTGTTCCATGCGGGAGAAGTGTGATACATAATCCAGATCTGCTTTAAGCTCATGTCCCTCTTTTTTAAAGCGGAGCACATAGTTCAGGTTATACAAAAGATCTTCCCAATTTTCCTCATTCTTGGTAAGTGTAGGTGCATTAAGGAGCAGTGTACCGTCATTGCGGATCACACGACTAGCTCCCGGTTGTGTTGTCGGATATTTACCGATCGCACCATTGAGGAGAAAGCCGATTGTATGATGATCGTTAAGATTGATGTCTGCCCCTGCGCGAAAATTATGAGAACGTAATTTTGCTTCTTCACTGATATCCTGAAAAATACTTTGGAGATATACTCCTCTGATGGCTGTATTAACCGGACCGCTATTTCCCGCATAAAACTGTCTTTCAGTGGCACTGCTGGTCTTAATATCCTGATTATTGGCATTATAACTGCCAAATAGATTTACATGCCCACCTCTGTAGTTGAGACTAAGTCCTTCACCATAACGTAAACCTCGTCCACTCCCTATCGTACCGGTCGCAACCCCGTTAAATCCTGATAAAGTGTTTTTTTTCAGGATGATGTTCACAATTCCACCACTCCCGGCAGCGTCGTATTGCGCCGGTGGATTGGCCATGATTTCTATACGTGAAATAGCAGAAGAGCTGGTGCCGCGTAATAGGTTCGCGAGCTGGTCTCCGGACAAATAGGTCGGTTTTCCGTTGATCATAACGGCAGTTCCGGATCTGCCTTTGAGCGCAACCTCACCACTTTCACTCAAGGTTACGCCAGGTGCTTTAGACAGCAGTTCCATCGCAGTATTGCCCTCTGCAAGCACACTTTTCTCGATATTCATGATCGTACGGTCCAGCGTCTGTTCAATAACCGGGCGCTGTACACTAATGGTCACCATGTTCAGTGCACGACTATCTGCTTTTAATCGGATTTCGCCTAAATGGTAGGGTTGCTGATTTTGGTTAAGGGCAATTACGGCTGTATAATAATCCTTATAGCCAATATAACTGATCTTCACCAGATAATTTCCAGTACCTACACCTGGCATAGAAAAGTTACCGGCGGTATCGGTTATCGCAGTATGTGCTTTAACGGAATCAGCCTGACGAAGGATAGTGACTGACGCAAAGGGGATCGTTTGAGATTTTTCATCCACAACCTTACCTGAAACAGTCTTCTGGGCAACGGCAAATAAGGAAAGGAACAGCAGGATCAGGCTTAGGTATATTTTTATCATTCTAAACGGTATTGAGTTGAGTTTTTGGGCTTTTCTTCTTTCTTTTTTTGCCCCACCAGATATAAAAACCGGTCAACGGCAGCGTTGCACAGACCAGGCTGCAGATGAAATAGATAATTTTAGTCGTGAGTCCCCCAAAGGCCCCTACATGCAAGGTATAGTTGAGCTTCCGAACCTGATCCGGAAAAGGCAGGTCACCGATCCGTTTCGCACTTTGTTTAGCTAATTGCAGGGTGGCCGGTTCGAAATACAGATCCCTCCATGTTCCGGCGAACATATCCGTGCAGGCATAAATCAATTCATCAGGCTTTTCTGCTGGATGAATAATGATATCATTTTTATTGTGAAGTGCGATTTCACTACGCACCTTATACCAGATCTTATCGGCATTAACCAATGCAGGTGCTGTTGCTGGTGCCATAACCTCCTTTGTTGGCCGCCTGCGGCCAGCTTCCCCTTCCCCGCCTGTCAGCCAATACACACTTTTCGAGAACCATAAAAAACTCATGCACAGCCCGGTCATAGCCATTAGCAGTGCAATTAATAGCGTATAAAACCCAAGCACATTATGCAGGTCATAGTTGATTCGCTTAAATTTTGCTTTCCATTTGATCTTAAAGCTTTTATCACGGTTACTCCTGTTCCATTTTTTCGGCCACCAGAGAATCATTCCACTGATCAGCAGGAAGAAAAAGATGAAGGTAGCCCAACCCACAATTGGCTTACCTATATCACCTCCCAGCATCAGATTCCTATGCAGGGCATTCAATACATGAAAAAATTCATCATGATCTTTATGGGGTATCAGTACACCAGTATAAGGATTTACATAAATTGTAACATCATCCTCAAGTGTAACAGTCACCGTCTTGCTTAGTCCGTGGTACCAGAAAGAATGTACTTCTTTACCTGGCATAGCTGCTGAAATCACGCTAACTATAGCAGATGGAGGCAGCATCTTGCTCTCATGCTGTGCAACAACGTTCAGCCTGGCATCCAGCACTCCTTTAATCTCCGTTTCAAAAACAAGGATACAGCCTGTAATGCTGATAACAAGAACAATAATTCCAGAGGCAATCCCTAACCAAAGGTGCAGCCAGGCGTTGATTTTGCTAAATGTAGTTTTAATTGTCATAAGGGTATGGCCAGGCAGATACAGATGTTGCGTGGCTCTGTATACTAATTATCATGACAGACGATTTTCCCCTATGCTATTTAGAATATTTTTAAATAATTTAAAGATTAAAGTTTTTCCTCATATTCATCGCTAAGGCAGGTGGAATATTCAGCATATGCTGATTGTCTACCACAATCAGTTCTACCTGCTTGTCATTAAAATAACTGAGTACATAAGACCTGCCCTTCCGCAGACATACCTTTCTGTCGCTATCGCCAGTATCTTTTTTAGGTTGAATATAAAGATACTTGTCCTGGTCATCTGTATTTTTTAATAATACAGAGCCGGAAAAATTGAGATCTATAGCTGCATCCTGCTGCTGCTTTAAACTTGCCTGACTATCTTTGGCTAGTTCCACAGTCAATCCGTTAAACGAATAGGCTCTGCACACCGCATTTTTGCTGTATCGTGATACTTCCATGTGCTTTAATCTGGTACCGTTGGTTTTGGCAAAAAAAGAAAAATATGCAACAAGGAATAAACTTGCAGCAATGCCGGTGTTTAACATCCACTTCCGCCTGCGCTGTTTGTGATCATATTGTTTATTTTGCTGTAAAATCTTTTCCCAGGATCGGTTTTTTAGCTGTTCCGTGACAGGTAAATCATTAAAGTCCGCTGCAATATCTTCACCATTGATCCATTCCAGATACATTTCCTGCTCTGCATCAGTTGCCGTGCCCGATAAACATCTCTTTAATAATTTAGGATTCATGGAAGGTTTAACTATATATTATCATAACTGTGTATTTTCCCCTATGCCTAATTTCTGGGATATTTTTTTAACCGGCCCCGCAAGAAATTCAACGCTTTGGTGAGCTGGTTCTCTACGGTCTTTTCAGAAATAAACAAATCAACAGCAATCTCCTTATTATTTAGTCCCTTTACACGACTCAACAGGTAAACGCCCTTACATCTGTCTGGCAGCATATCAACCAGCTTATCTACATCGGCCTGCAAAAAACTATACAACACCTGCTTTTCGGTCTGGTTACTTGCCTCCTGTTGCAACTGTTTAAATTCATCTAATTTCTGTGTTTTACGGATCTCATCAGTGTAGATTCTGGAAATCTTAAATCGCACGGCCCTGATCAGATAATTTTCTACGGTATCTGCTGAAAGCAGCAACGTATCTTTCCGTTGCCATAAGGAGGTGAAAATTTCCTGCACTACTTCTTCCGCCCGATAATGATCACCTAAGTATTTTAAAGCAACCTGGTAGAGTTTTTTCCAATAAGTTTCATACAACTGAAAAAAGCTATTTTCATCGATTTTGATTAGTTTTCCCTGATGATATGAAGTCGGATCTGACAAATTATATAGAAGTTGAGCGGCAAAGATATGCTTATATATAATTAATCCAAATAGTGAAACCTATTGTGATACGATTTAGCGCTACAACTTCAGTTTAACGTTATTCGCGTTGAATTGAAGTTGGTTCATATTAGTTTGCTGCGCAGGTTTTCCTTCACCTCATTTTCCCATTCCTCTTTAAGTATGCTTAAGACAATACTATCTCTCCTTGAACCGTCTTTACGCACACCATTGCTGCGAAGAATTCCTTCTACTGTACAACCGAGACTTTTCATGGCGGCAATACTCCGTTTGTTATCATTATCGGCACGGAATTCTACCCTTTCCATGTCTAAATGCTCAAAAGCAAATTCCAGCAGCAGGAACTTACAATGTTTATTGAGACCTGTTCCCTGAAACCCCTTCCCGTACCAGGTATACCCTAACTGAAGGGAGCTGTTTGCAGGCTGTATATCATAAAAGCGGGTACATCCTGCATAACTGCCGGTTCGTTTATCGAAAACAATAAAAGGATATTCCCTCTGCTCCTCTCTGCCCAGAATTGCTGCTGCAATATAATCTTTCAGCCCCTCCTCACCGATCGCCTGCACCATAGAATATTTCCATAAATCCGGCTCTGTCAGCGAAAATGGTTTAAGATGCTCCACATCGGTTATTTGTAAGGGACGAAGCAAAGCTGTTTCATCTTCCAGGATTGTCTGCTGTGTAAAGTCGGAATTATTCATTGTTTATATTGTTATCAATCAACCTGTTTAATACTAAGATATGGCATTTGCCAGTGGTAAAAGGCTGATTACATAGATACGGAATAATTAGTTAAGCGGTGTTATTACCTCAAATCATTGATAGACATACCGCTCTGCAAGGAATAAATATCAAACTGTGAGGCAGATGCTATCCAGAGATTAAATATAGTACAGCTTATCAAAATTTCACATACTATCACAGGCGAAAATGCCTGCATCGAAATTCAGGTCAATACACTGTTTCAATGCAAGTTATATCAACGTAAATTTAATAAGTAACAATGAATAATGTTAATTTATTAAATTTTTAAACATGATATCACTATACAATTGGGACACCGCTTCGGTTATTTCTTTGGAGGAGATCAACAAGGATTTAAGCAAAAATGGGAATCAGATCCTCAGCAATTTCCAATTCAGCGGAGGAGGAGGAATTATCTTACCCTATTCTTGCAGAGGTGAACTGGCTCAATGGTCGATAGGCTCCGCAGATAGCGTAGATATTATCGCGGTCTTTCTGCCTGTCAAAAGCGGAACAATCAGTTCCTCGAACCAAACTATAGATATTAGTGGTTTAACAATTAAACTGGCCGTATCACTAAATTTCATTACCCAGGCATCAGCAGACCTGAACTCACTGATTTTTGCCTTCGACAGTGCCGGACGCCTGGGGGATTCACCTAAAAAAAATGTTGTCACTCCCCTGGCGATCAGCGGGCCGGCTGCTATTATAGCTGCCCTCGGACTTACGGGTCAGGAAGACCTAGCGAATAGCTTTGTGAAGATGATGGTTAGCTCAGCTAAACCAATGAATTATATTTTCGCACAATTAGGTTTGCCTGAAGCTTCGGGCACTCCATGGTTAGCACCGACTGCTTCGATTTATTGTTATGCAAGTCAGCTACAGGGTAAAGACTATCTGATTATTTTGTCGCTAACGAATAACCAGCCAATTGCGGAAATTCCACAATACGATGCACAGATTCTCCCATCTAATGAAAACAATGCCACTTTCGCCTTTACGGGCAATCTCTTCTTAAAAAATATAATATTACCAGCTCTTGCAAGCTCATTCGGCAAAAACTTGTCACTAAATGATCTATCAGTAAACAACGCAGGAGATCAGATACAACTGAAGTCACCATTTAGTCTAAACCCGATAACCGTAGGTCTGATAGATTATTACCCCGAAGTCGCACAATTAACTGCATCAATGACGAATCAGGGGATAATATTAAATCTAATAGGAAACTGCGATCTCAAAGCGGGTATCAGTATGACCTTTAGGGTTGAAAGCCGCCCCACACTCAATTCAAAAGTCAATAATATGCAACTGCAGTTCACAGCAGATCCTAAACCTATTTCCAGTCACGAAGCGTCTATCCCATGGTACTGGTGGTTTACCGGCCTTTTAGTGAAGACCATAGTAAATATAGTGGTGCTCGAAATTTGCAACAGTCTGAGCAATAAACTTATAAATAATATTAATAACCAAAGTATTAACACCATAGCCATGGGCATTAACTGGTTTGGCAGTTCATCGACAACCATGAAATCAGTTCGTGTAAATGGTGCCTGTACCATCCAGGGAACACAATCTTAACTCTAAAATAAATACTATGAACCCAACAATTTCATCGACAGAAAAGAGCCAGTTGACACGACTGGAAACATTAACTGAGCTACCAATATCTGAAAGAGAAAAAACTCTTCTGACAGATGGAGCTTACAACTCAGAGCCATTTTTAACCAATAACTGGGATACAGTTTTTGCGGCTAGTTACTCAGATTTAAACAACTATATTACCAAGCGAATGCAGCAGTTTCCTGATCAGTATCCAACTTCCTGGACAGCGACAGTACCAGCCAGCGATTTTAACAGGGGCTATAGCGGTAGCGGAACATTTGGTCCATGGCAACTGGAAATGGGGCAGTCTGCGAGTGGTACAAAAATCAGCATGAAATTTCCTTTAAATACATGTACCGTCGTATTAAATGATATACCCCACGTTGTTAGCGGGGGAATAGCAGTAGTAGAGGTGCTACTAAATCTCGTACCTACTACAGAGCAGCCAAACCATTTAAAATTGATGGTAAAAACTACCACTGATAATGAATCTGAACCAATATTAACAGTCGATAACGTAACCATTACTTCTTCCAGCCCTGCTGTCTCCGGTCTGGATGGCGCTGGTGGGGCTATCGCGAATTTACTTATCAACTGGGCAGACAAAAACTTATCACAGTTCCAACATATTTTTGCGATCGTAAATTTGAATGAAACGGCATCAAAAGCCTCATTTCAATGGGTAAAACCAACATATACCAGCTATGCATTTACATTAGGAAAAGATATGGATTCATCTTACCTGGGAGTGCTTTGTATGGTACTGAACCATTCACCAGCACAAACTACCCAGGAATTAAATGCTGGTGCAATCCCTCCGGGGAGTAAAGCAGGCTTTAATATTTCCGCTGATATGTTCCTCACCCAGATGGTAATGCCCGGGCTGCCTGGTGCATTTAAGAACGCAACTCCAACTACTTTTGTGATCAAAAATGACCAGATCGTATTAGCACCTGGCACAAAGCTTATGATGAATCCTATCCGTCATGCAGGACTAAACTATACTCCGGAGTTGCAAAGTTTTACTTTTAGTATTGTGAATGAGGTGATAGAGATATATACTTATGTACGAACCAATATTTCCGCGGGCATAGATGCCTATGTAGAAACAACTTCACAATATCAGTTGCAGTTAGGTGTAAATAAAAAAACAGGCGGGCAATCTATTACATATCTACCTGTTGGCACACCTGTACAACACAGATCAACAGTAATAGCTGACTGGGTGGTCTGGACGGAGGCAATTGCAGATATTGTTCTCGCAGTAGCTACTTCCGTAATAAGTGGACTGGCATCAACTATTGAAAAAATTATTTATAGAGTAATAGTTGCTGCTATCATTGGTGGTATAGCTGCAGCAATCGCTGCAATACTGGAACAAATTCCTGTATGGATTGCAGGAGAAATTCCTGATAATTTACCATCTATTGATGCCATGATTACTGATGCAACGAATTCGTTCCAGTGGGGTGATACAGCTGATTTCGACTTAACTGGTGTGAATGTAAATGGTTCCATCCAGTTTGGCGGAACACTTACCAGCATTTAAATAAATACTAATGCTTGATACACCTTTCCTCCAATTCCAAAAACTTTCCCGCACTGCCGTTGTTAAAATGGTCAAAATCTATACTATGAACAACGAATTAACAGATAAAATTTTTAGCGGAATTAAGTCGCTGAATTTAAACACTACAGGACAGGAAAACATAGACTCGGGAGAACGCGCAATTTCTATCGCAGCAGGATCTTATTTGTTATTCAAAGGATTAACAAATATAGTGAGTCATCCTTTTCTGGGCTTACAAGGCGCAGTTGCCGGAGGATACCTGATTTACCGTGGTGCCACAGGTGTATGCCCTATTTACCAGCAGCTTGGTAAAGATACTACTGATCCGGAAGCAATCAATATTACGGAAGTGATCGTCATCGATGCACCGAGAGAGAAAGTTTACGAATTCTGGAGAGACTTAGCAAACCTGCCTAAATTCATGACACACCTTAAAAGTGTGGAAGAAACAGGAGATGGCAGTTCACACTGGGTGGCAAATACGCCTGGTGGATTGATTGACCTGAACTGGAATGCAGAAATTACCAGGGAAGATGAAGGCAGTTATATTGGCTGGCAATCAGTAACCGGTTCAATGATTGACAATGCCGGTAAAGTTGAATTTAAAGATACCTTAAACGGAACGGGAACCGAATTGCATGTAGAAATTGATTATTTCCCTCCTGCAGGAAGTGTAGGAAGAGGAATTACTTCGCTGTTTAATGGCGTGTTTGAGCGGATGATCCGTTCTGATATTCAAAATTTTAAAACTTATGCTGAGGCAAAAGACTTTCAGGAGTATGCCGGACTGACTGACAATGTTTTATAACAGCTGTAAACAAGCGGAAAACAATTGAATTTAGAACCGAAAAACAAGGCCTGCCTGTCAAAGAACGGCAGGCCTTGTTTTTACTATACTGTGCGTCATCATAATATCTGGTATTGCTGTTTTAATTTTCACGGCAGGTATACGATAATCAAACATCATCAAATCTTGCACCTGCACGCTTATTTTTCCTTCCCGGATTAGGTAAAATACCCCGGTTAATGAAGATATTACTGATGATCGTTTGATGCTGACCCTGACTCAGATTACCATCAGCAGTTATCAGGGCATTGGCTGCATCCTGAAAGGCAGCCTTAGGATCGAGTAAAAAATGATGCGCCAGTATCAAACGGTCTGCCAATCGCTGTCCCATAGCAGAACGGATTTCCCACAGACAGGCAGACCAGATTTCGCCATCATTGTGTTCTTCTCCGGTCATGTCTTTAGGGTATTTCTTATTGCTATCCAAACGCCGCAGACAGGGTGGCTCAGCACCACTATAGGCCACAGCATCCCAGTTCCCGATGGTGGGTTTTAACAGTTCAGATTTTTTATCTGAAAAAAAGCTGGCAGCAAGATAATCACCAAAGCCCTCTCCCATTGCCCGGGTCTCTGTTCCGGAACCAAAGCCATTTACCTGGTTATCCTGGATAGCATGGCCGTATTCATGCAAAATAACCTCTGCGTCTTCGGCATCATCTATACCACCGGTGCCGAAAGTAAGCGATTGAGTTACCGGGCTATAAAAGGAATTATCATCTGTAGTACCATCGATATTCACTGCGATGGAATGATTAAGCACATTGTCAAATCCCAATTGCTGAATATAACGTTGGGCACTGTCTATATGAAAATAGACCATTACTTCTTTAAATGCGCGATCTGCCCTGCTAAAGTTAAATTTGAAATTCGTGCTTTTAAAACGTGACGCGGTGGTGCTCGTATTCACATAAGGGCCCTCCAGCATACCAGTATTGTTCAACTCCTTTAATACCACTTCTACATAAGCCTTTTCAGGAATTACTGAAGTATCTTCCAGCGTCGTATCATTTAATACCGCTACAGGATTAGGATCAAATACTCTTCCTGTGCCGTTAATATATTTGATCAGGTTAATTTTCTCTATGATCGCACCGGAAAGCACATCAAAATATATTTTCCATTCTGCGTCCGGATGGTATACTTTAATAATGACCTTCCATGCTAAAACCGGAATACCATGATGAGGATAATAAACTTGTTCGGTAGCGTAAATATCATCCTCTGTAGCCTGCGAAGGTTTAACTGCTTCAAGCGCAAGCAATCTCGCATCAGCTGCAGTCAGTTGCGGAACAGCAGCTGCAGATTCAGCCTTCATTACTTTTTGCACTTCAATCTCTTCCGTTTTCCCTAACAGGGATTCAGGTACCAGATCATTAAGGATATTATATACTTTTCCATCTTTGTCGATGTCTACCCTGATCCATGCACCGGAAATCGGTTTTCCCTGGTATTGCTGTTGATACAATACGTGATAACCCAGAATGCTTTCTTTCACCTGATCAAATTTAAGCTGTGAGAGATCCGGCTTGATCTGTAAATCTGCGGTTACCTTTAATAAGATATCATGGGCAATCTGCTGGGGTGGTTCATGGCTGGGTTCAGACTGAATATCATAAATACGGCGTGGCACATTGCGCTGAGGATTAATCTCGATTGCAGCTTTTAAGTCTTTCATAGGTAAGGTTTTAGACAATGTAATTTACAGATATTCACTGAGAATATCTACAAAATTATCTGTATTCCTTGGCTCACCTATCGCCCTGAATTCCCAGCTTCCCGCTCTTCTGCAGATTTCTGCAAAGATCATTGAATGGGTGTGGTTAAAGTCAGAATTACCAGAAAGACTAAACTTCGCTATTTCTGTTCCCCTGTTATCTACGGCACGGATAAAGGCGTTATCAACCATTCCAAAGTGCTGTTTTCTCTTTTCACCCTGATAAATTGCGACTATAAAAACTATCTTCTGATATTTGATATCCAGTTGATCAAGTTGCACAATAATCTGTTCATCATCCCCTTCACCCTCCCCGCTTCTGTTGTCACCAGTTAACCATACATGACCAGAAAAATGCTTTAATGCATTGAAAAATACAATATCACCACCCTCTAGTTGAGAAGGATTACCACCCATGGAAACTGCTTCGCCTTTATTGATGACCTTATCATTCGCATCAAGTAAAAATGCCACTGCGTCCAGATCATATTCTTCCGTTCTCCGCCCAAATAAACTCCCTAAAAAACTTTTGTTCTGCTCTTTAACATCCCAGCCCAATCCAATGGTAACCGTTGATAAATCATAATCTCCTCCCGCGTTATTCTTACGGAGGTCAATGGTCTGCCCTTTGTGTAGATTGATAGTCATAGATGATAGTTATTTTCGTAGAAATGATAAAAACAGCTAAAACAATATAACACTATTGCCGACCTCTTAGTTTGGCACCTGATGGTTTTTACTGGCTCTCATACGGTAGCAGTTCATTGCCGCTTCCCCCAAATTATCCAGCAACTGGTAATTTGCAACTGCGCCAACAGCTGCACCTATCACCGGTATCAATTGCGCCATTTTTGCAAGATCTATATAGTCTCTGTATTCCTGCTGAAAACTGCGCCAATCGAACTCATTTTCATCTGCCGGCAGCGTGCGGTATACTCCTTCCCAGTCAGCGATAGTTTTATAGACCTTATTGCGGTTCTGCTGACTCGAAAATGCGATCTGAAAAATATAAAGTATATAAATCCTTTCTTTATAATCTTTCACATCAAAGCCATACAGTGCCGCAATTTCAAAAAGCAATTTGAGCTTAATACCAATGAGCACCGGAAATTCAGCTAATCCCATCAGGAAGCCGCCAGCACCTGTGATCGCCCCTTCAATGCCTGCTGTTTTTTTATAAAATTCAATCTGCTGTTTAACATGTGCTTCCCGTAATTGCAGTGAGCCTTCCATCCTGGCTTCTTTTGTGGTATACCTGGCACCAAATAAAACTGTTTTAACCATTTTTTCTATGGTCACCGTAATCACCTGATGCACTTTCTCAGGAATAAAGTGATTAATTTTATGCTGTACCTTTTGAGAAAGCCTGTCGGTAAACGAAGGTTGCTGCTGCATTTTTAGCTGCCAGAATTGTAACTCAATGTAAGCCTGTTCTTCGTAAGGTGTCATTTCTTTAACATGTATAGATGAATATACATAAAGAAATGATGATCACCATAACGCGAACCCGCACAGATTAACTTTTACGATCCTCAGTGGCGACGTTGTAACTGGGATCTTCCAGAATATTTACCTCTATAACTTCTGCCGCATTGTTGAGTAACCTTCGGCAATCCGTGCTCAGATGTTTCAAAAGTAGCTTTTTGCCCGCATTTTTATAGCGCTCAGTGAGTTTATTGATTGCATCTATGGCCGACATGTCGGTTATTTTACTGTCTTTAAAATCAATCACCACTTGCGCCGGATCAGCATTTACATCGAACTTTTCGTTGAAGCCGGTTACAGAACCAAAAAACAGGGGTCCATAAATCTCATAATATTTCACACCATTTTCATCCAGATATTTTCTTGCCCTGATCCGTTTGGCACTTTCCCAGGCAAATACCAGTGCGGAGATGATCACGCCGGCAAGTACCGCCAATGCAAGATTGTGGAGCCATATGGTAATTACCGCAACAACGATCATCACAAAAATATCCTGCTTCGGCATTTTGTTAATGATTTTAAAACTCAGCCACTCGAATGTGCCAAAGGCAACCATAATCATCACCCCTGTTAAGGCAGCCATGGGCAACCTTCCAATAATTGGCGCACCGAATAAGATAATGAGCAGAATGGTAAGTGAGGCAATAATACCAGACAACCTGGCCCGGGATCCGGCAGAAAGATTGACCAAGGTCTGTGCGATCATGGGGCAACCGCCCATGCCATAGAAAAAGCCATTAAGAATATTTGCACTGCCCTGTGCAATACACTCCCTGTTACCATTCCCCCTGGTTCCTGTCATTTCATCTACCAGATTTAAAGTCAGCAATCCTTCTGTCAGCCCTACTCCGGCCATAATCAGCGCGTATGGAAATATAAGCTGTAAAGTATCAAAATTAAGGGGGATGCCAGGAATATGAAAGGGAGGAAAACCGCCACTTACAGAAGCAATATCGCTTACTGTTTTTGTATGGATACCAAATCCCAATACAAGGAGAAAGACAACTATAATAGCAACCAGAGAAGGAGGTACAGCTTTACTGATTTTAGGAAAAATATAAACGATAGCTATGGTTAAAGCCACAAGTCCGGCCATAATCATAAGTGGTTCTCCAGATAACCAGGTAACATTCCCATTTACAACCGTTTTGAACTGCTCCATCTGCGCCATGAAAATAATCACTGCCAAACCGTTCACGAAACCATACATTACGGGTTGAGGGACCAGACGGATAAATTTGCCTAGTTTGAAAAGGCCAATCACAATTTGTATCACTCCTGCCAAAGCAACTGCAGCAAATACGTATTCAATCCCATTGGATTTCATCAGGGCAATAACAACTACCACTACTGCACCAGCACCACCAGAAATCAAACCTGGCCTGCCACCGAAAATGGAAGTAACCAATCCCATCATAAAAGCAGCATACAATCCAACCAAAGGCGGGAAACCCGCTAAAATTGCGAATGAGAGTGACTCTGGCATCATGGTCATCGCCACAGTAAGCCCAGCCAAAATTTCAGTTTTATAATTAACTTTTTGCGAAAAGTCGAATAAACGAACACCTGAAAACATTGTAATTTTTTTAAATAATATGATAGAATATGACCAAAATATCTTGGATAAGAGGTGCAGTGATGGGATCAGTGCTTTGTCACGGGACTAAATGAAACTTTATCTCCTTTTCTCATTTCGATTGGCACAAAGCTACAAAATAATCGCCTCTTTTTATCAGATGATTGCTTGTCATAACCAATTTTCGACAGATTTCCGTCTAGGTATAAATGTTGAATGATTAAATAATTTTCTTATATTTAAAATAATACAATTAGTAAAATCAGCCTTAAACCATTAAAACCAAATATAATGAAATTCAAATTTTTATCTCTTTTAGCTGTAGCTTCTATCGCTACAGCATGTACCAACGATCCAACCGAAAAAAAGACAGCGCCGGATCAACTGATTGGCACCTGGACATTATTCTCTGCAACAACAGTAGAAAAAGGCAAAAGTACACATATTGATTTCACAAAAGATCAGCGCATGATCAAGATCATTAACGACTCCCATTTTGCATTCCTGAGACATGACCTTAAACTGAATAAGGAAGGAAATAATAATTTTGATGCAGGAGGAGGACGTTATACTCTGGTAGGTGATCAGTATACGGAGTTTCTTGATTATTATAAAGATAAAAACTGGGAAGGCAAGACGTTTAAGTTTACAATCAAAATCCAGAATGATACGTTGATTCAAACGGGAATAGAGAAAGTAGAGGCCGCAGGAGTTGACCGTACGATAACTGAAAGATATGTGAAGGAGAAAACTAATTAGTACTGTAGCACTTTTACTGCTTTCCAAAAAAATGAAATAAATCTCCCCTTTACTCTGTCTTATTGCTCAGCAGCGTAAGTTTACAGGGAAATGGGTAGCCAATTTGATTAATGATGGCTTTGGTCATAGCCGGATCATAGCCACTGTTAATCGTCAGTTTTCCACCATTAATCTCTCCTTGTATAATAGGAGCAACAAGAACCTGGTTACCGGTAACAACAGCCAGCATCTGCCGCAGATGTGTCCTGGTAAAAGCTGCAAATTTCACCGTACCGGATTGATTGAGTACGATCATCACACACTGCATCGGGTTGTCCTGACCTACGTTATGCTCCGGATCAGACCAGTGTTCTTCATACTGACTGACTTCCATAACTTCGTTGTTGGAAATGACAGGAGCAGCAGTATGCAGCAAATATAATTCAATGATATTTTCTTTACCCGGATGAAAATACCAATGGTGACCATTTGGTTGCCCTATTTGTTTCAGTATTTGGCTAACTGTGCCGGAATCTTTAGCGACAAATGTGGCCAGGTAAGTAGGACTTGTTACCTGCTCAGGAGGGAAATCGAGCAGACCGGCGGGCGACTTTTGTTTCATCTGCCTGATCATACGCAATGGGTCGGCATACCCTCCAAAAAAACCAAGATTTATAGTACGTGTAACTTGCCTGATGATTAAAGCCACGTCTGTGTTTGCGCTTAAGCTTAAGATCAATTGATGGTTGCTGATCTGTATATTCTGCAATGGCGACTGAAAAGGCGTCGTGAGATCTGCTGACAGGCGATGTGTAATCGCATTACGCATTCTTTGCAGAAAAAGGGAATCATCAGCAAGCGATCGTTCAGTGACAGCAAAGGTCAGCACAGTCTTTTTTTCAGGCGACTGCGCAAAAGAGGGTAAAGCAAATAAGCTCAGTAAAAATAATATGCCGGCAGACTGATTCAAGGCTGATAAATTCATATTTAAACATAAGCAATAAATCGCTAATCTGACCCCTCCTATCTTTTGGACAAAGCGATTTTTAGTCCCATTCCCACAAATGCAAGACCCGTAATCTTATTTAACCAGTTACCAGACTTAGGGTTCTCTTTAAAATAGGAAGAAAAATAAGAAGCAAATAAAGTAAGCAGCAAAAACCATAGTGAGCCGATCACTGCACAAGTGAGGCCTAATATAATAAAAGGCTTAGGGTCATTGATCAGTTCCGGTGCGATAAACTGCGGGAAGAACGCCAGAAAAAACAACGCTACTTTAGGGTTGAGGATATTGGTAAAAAAACCAGACACGAAATTCTGTCGGTTAGAGTCGCTGACCTTTTCCAGTTGTGTATCCACATCCAACAAGCTTTCTTTGGATAGCAGTTTTGAAACACCCAGATAAATCAGGTATGCAGCTCCCAGATACTTAATGACTGAAAATGCGATAACCGATTTCGCAATAATCAGTGATAATCCAAGCGCGGCAAACAGGGTATGTCCCAGAACACCAGTATTCAATCCCAACAATGAATATATACCTGCTTTTTTACCCTGAGCAATAGATTTATTCAGGATAAAGATAGTGTCAATCCCGGGTGTAATTATAAAAATGAAAGCGGTAATCACAAATGTCAGGTAGTTGATAATGCCCATATAATGGTAGAGTAATTGTTGTGCAGATAATTATGGCTAAAATTACTAATTTTACAGATAATTTTACAGTTCCTACCATGATCAGACTAAATAATGACACTCCGACAGATGTGCTGCAAAACGTAAAAGTGGGCACCATGGTTACTGACACATTCAGTAAAACAGGCATGGTGGAGTCGATGGAAACCCATGATGATGGTTATCACAAGATTTATACCTTCGAACTCGTGACAGGAAGAACAATCACGATTAAAAAATGAGTACAGCATCAAATCCAATTCAGCAGTAATACCTCTGAATTATTTTTTCATAAAATATACTAAACTAATATATGATGCTAATACTCCCATCGTATTAACATTTTATATTAAATTAGAAAAATTTTAAAATAAATGAAAGAAGATATAAAATTATATGCCCGTATATCTGGCAAATCATTTTTTAGGTGGCTCTTTATTGCAGTTAGCGGAATAGCCTTAACGATTGTTCTCTTTCTGGTTGTTTTGTTTCAAAATATCAGTACAACTGGTGAAGACGAGAGAAAAAAAACAGTTTTCATCATAGATCTCGCTATGGATAATACAGGTGCTTTTTTACTCCTGGCAGGTGCTCCAATATTTATTTTACTATACATTATCCTCGCTAATAAGATAGCGATCCACCATATGATCTTTCAGATCTGGAAAAACAAAGCTGTTCACTATGTTGAGCCGGCTCTGAAGAATATTGTTGAAAGGGCAACCAGTCAGCATAATGGTACGAAAAAAGTAGCCGACGGCGCGATGCTAAAAGCAAGATTATTACAGGAAAACAGGCAAGACAAGAGAACTTCACCGATAAATAAAAGAGTTATAGGCTACGGATTAAAAAAGATCCGCCTGGACGATATTGATTTTGCCAATGAAAAAGTGAGTCTGACCACTATCATATCCGACAAACTCAAAGCTTATATTTCCGCTACTGCAGAACCGGGATATCTATTAGTCTGGTTGCTGGCGGGGTTTCAGCTGATCTTATTTGCCTGCTCCCGGTATTTTTCTTAATCTAGATTTCTTTTAGGTCCTCTACCTTCATCCACCCCTCATTACCATTGTTCAGCGTAATCCTAATCCAGTCTTTTTTGATATCGATGATGCTCACCTTAGTACCGCTATGAATAATAAAAAGATTTCTTGCGTCGTCAGATGGTGCGCTCTTAACCGCAACAGGACTATTGAAGACTATCCCCTGCCTGTTATGCTCAAAATAACTGACCTGCCTGCCGGCGATAAATATAACAGCCAGCCCAGAGCACAGTAATACAACAGCGCTGTAAAAAGCTGCTTTCTTAAGCATTACCGCATGTGCGAAAAAGTAAGTGACCAACAATGCAGAACCAGCTAGAACAAGTACAATGCTCAAAATAGCAAAAGTATCCGCGGAGGCACTCAAATAAACAGCTTTCCACCAGCTGGTCAAAAACAATTCAGGGGCCTCATCTACTTTATCGCTGGTTTTTGAATTCGCGAGCCTGATGTTTGCATAGATATCATCATCATTCGGAGCAAGCTTCCTGGCTTTCTCATAATATAATAACGCAGAGGCGAGATCGCCGGTTTTATAACTTGCATTCCCTAAATTATAATATAATGCTGCAGAGGTGGTTCCGCCAGCGAGCACCTTCTTATAGTTATCCAGGGCGTGCTGGAATTGACCTTTTGCATAATAACTATTAGCTGCTGTATATAGTGCAGCTGACTGCTGACTACCAAATGATAACATTGGCAGCACCGTAAATAGAATCAGATATAAAATCCGCTTCGGGCTATTTAATTTCATCTTCAATTTCATTGATTATACCTTTTGCCTTTTCCAATACCTCCAGTTCTGAGAGTTGCGTTACGGGTGCATAACGTGCCATTTCACATAAATCCAGCGTCTCCAGCAATTTGGTGATAAGCTGATCACCGATTTCCCTGTCTTTAAGACCATCTACGATGCTCTCCTTGTTTAAATCGGCCACCGCCAAATTCAGCTTATCGCTCAAATATCCATACAGTCCCTTAAATATGGCTTCGTAAAATGCAGCAGTATTTTTTGCCGCCAGCTGTTTCTGCGCATTAGCAAGATGTCTGGCTGCAACTTTACCTGCCCTTCGGTTTTTTACCCGCACTACGTCGCTATTTATTTTTCTGTTACGGTTACGGAACCCAAAAGCAAGGGCACACAATACAGGTCCACTCAGCAGCAACAGCCAGTATCCCTGCGATCCATAAAAACGTTCACCAATTTTATTCAAACCAGCATTACCTGTTTTGATCGACCTGATATCCTTGTCCAGCTTTTTAATATCCTTTTGATCTGCATCAGAGAATGCGGTAACATTGTTTTCAACCAAACCTTTATTAACTTTTACTGCAAATGCTTTTGTTGCAATTGTCACGTATTTTTTAGTGCTGGTATCAAAATAAGAAAACTCCAATGGATCAATAGTATAATTTCCCTGGCGACGTGGAATCAAAAGATAGCTGTAAGTTCTGTTCCCACGCACACCATTCGCTTCTTCTTTAATGGTATCGGTTACTTTGGGATCATACTTTTCAAAATCAGCCGGCAGGTTAACGTTAAGCGCGTTAATCAGCTTGATATTACCGGAACCGGTTAACTTCACACTGTAATTAAGGGTTTCATTAGCCTTCAGCTCTTTTTTATCCAGTCGGGCCTGAATCGAGAACTTTCCTACAGCACCACTAAATCCTGCTGGTTTGCCTGCTTCCGGCAGAGGTTTCACATGCACCACAACAGGAATACTTTTTACAGCATATTTTACATCCTTATAGGATCCGAAAAACTGTTCCATGATATCTCTTGCCGGTGCTGCTACCCGCACAATAAAAGTCATTTCAAATGGATTAATCTTGATATCTCCCGAATGTTCTGCAAACAGGATCATCTGTTTCACATCAGCCACATTATACTTCAGTCCTTTATAGGTTTCTGTGCGCCACTGCACCTGCTGAGGCTGATTTTTAACATCCTCAGTCCAGAAACCATTCAGATCCGGCAGTTTGTCTACCCTGCTGTCAACAATCCCGGCCCGGGTATATAGTTTATAGCTCAGCAGAATTTGTTCTCCCTGATACACATTAGTTTTATTCACCTCTGCCCTGAGCAACAAAGCTTTGGAAAGATCCTCCGCATTGTCCTGAATCATTTCTTCCTGACGTTGCTGCTGTTGCTGACTGTTCTGCTGCATAGGCTGCCCCTTACTCACCCTGATCCTGATCGGGTTCGTGTTCAGTCTGCGTTCATCAACCATAATAAAAGCAGAGCCAATAGTTAATATCCCCTCTTTCACCGCAACAAGGTCGTAGCTGTAAGAATTACTTACAGTTGTATTGCCATTAATGGATGTAATGCTGGAAGATACATTCGGCCCGGATAAGATCTGAAAGCCAGTAAAATCGGGCGGTGTAAACCGACTCCCATTGCCATTAATCGCAAAAGTAACACGAAATGGCTCACCTGTAGCCACGTCATTCCCACTCACGGAAGCATTAAACTGTACACGCTGAGCCGACAATGCACCGGAACATAACAGTAAAACCATGATCAGCAAATAGCTGACCTTTATTCTCTTAAACATTTTCTGTTTACCAATCTTTTGAGACACGTACTTTCGCTCCTTTAAATTTCTTATTTTTCAATTTATCCTGAGTTTGCTTCTCCTGGTTATTCAGGGCATCGAGCATTCTCTGGGCATCATCTTTTGACAACTGACCAGGCTGAGGTTTCGGTTCACCCTGCTGGTCTTTTTTATCCTGGTTTTGCTTATCCTGGTCTTTTTTATCTTTATTGGGATCCTTGTTCGGGTCTTTCTTTGGATCCTTATTTTTGTCCTGATCTTTTTTATCTTTATTCTGCTGATCCTTATTGTTCTTTTGGTTTTGCTTATTCTGCTGCTGCTGTTTTTTCAGCATCTCCTGGGCATAAGCAAGATTATACCGCGTTTCATCATCTTTAGGGTTGTTCAGCAACGCTTTTTTATAAGCAGAAATACCTTCTTCCAGCTTTTTGTTCTCTACAAAAGAGTTACCCAAATTATGGTAAGCCTGTGCAGCCAGAGCCTTATTCTGAGGTGAAGCACCTGCCAGATTAGAAAACTGCTCTCCAGCCTCTGCAAATTTCTTCTGCTTATACAAGGCATCACCAAGGTTAAAATTCCCTTCAACAGGTTTGCTTTTTTTGCCTACCGACTTCCGGTAACTGGCTTCTGCCTCCTTGTATTTTTTCTGCTGGTACAGCTCGTTTCCCTTTTTTATATAACGTTTTCCCTCTTGTGCAAAAAGAACGGATGCTGACAATAAAAACAAAAATATAATGATTAACTGCTTCATTTTTTCTTAATTGGTGTTGGGTTTAAATTGGCGGCAGGAGATTTCACTTCAAACAGATTCACATGGCTGAACCTTAAACTTTTACGCGTTGAAATCAGGAATTCGGCCAGCAAAAACAAGAGCGACAGACCCAGGAATACCTGAAAACGGTCCTCGTAATCTTTATAGTTCTTTGAACCGACAGTCTTCCGCTGTACTTTGGCAATCTGATCCATTACGATACTCAGGCCACTGTTCGTATTGGTAGCCCTTACATAAGCACCATGACCGCCTGCAGCTACTTCCTTACACATCTCTTCATTCAATTTACTCACTACATTTTTGCCAACACTGTCCGTATGAAAGCCGGAAATCTTTCCATTCTGATAAATCGGTACGGGAGCACCTTCAATAGAACCGATTCCGATTACATTTACCGTTACATCCTTGTCCACCGCATCTTTAGCTGCCGCAACAGCATCATCCTCATGATTCTCTCCGTCAGTGATGACGATCATTGATTTCCCTGTACCGTTTTTGAAGTCGAACGACTGCATGCCCAGCTCAATAGCAGCACCAATTGCCGTACCCTGCGTGGGCATCATGTCCGGATTAATCGTATTTAAAAATAGTTTAGCGGCCGAATAGTCAGTCGTAACCGGTAACTGTACATAAGCTTCACCAGCAAAAACGATGATTCCTATCCGGTCACTGTGCAGGTTATCAATCAGCTGGGCGATAGCACGTTTTGCATTTTCCAGACGACTGGGTGCAATATCTTGCGCAAGCATACTGTTAGAAACATCCAGCAGAATCATGATGTCTGCACTTTTCTGCTTTACTTCCTCCATCTTTGAACCCAGCTGCGGATCAGCAATGCCCACGATTAAAAATGTATAGGCCAGTAGAAATAAAATAAACTTCAGCCATGGTCTGAAAGTAGAAACACGGGGAATCATCATTTGTACCACCTTATGATCTCCCAGTCTTGCGATAGCCCTGTTTTTCCAGCGTTTAACCAGCAGGAATAATACTATAAATAATGGAATTGCTGCCAATCCCCACAAAAAGTCAATATGTGCAAAATGTAGCATCTGATTAAGTTAAAGCTCCTTTAAGCAAGGTGTTTTTTAATATGAATTCTGATAACAGGAAGAATAAAGCAATGATGGCGAAAGGCAAAAAACATTCTGTTTTTTTATGGTATTGTGTCACATCAATTTTTGCCTTCTCCAGTTTATCTATCTGCTCGTAAATACTTTTCAATTTTTCATTGTCAGTCGCCCTGAAATACTTGCCGCCAGTGATGCTGGCTATTTTATTCAAGGTAACCTCATCCACATCCACCGGCATCTTCTGGTACTGTATACCCATAGGCGTTTGCACCGGATACGGCGCGAGGCCTTTGGTTCCGATTCCAACAGTATACACCCTGATATTGAATTGTTTGGCAATTTCCGCAGCCGTAACAGGTGGTATAGAACCGCCATTATTCGAGCCATCAGTCAGCAAAATCACTACTTTACTTTTTGCTTCGCTGCCCTTTAACCGGTTTACCGCCGTAGCCAATCCCATTCCTATAGCCGTACCATCGTCCACCATTCCATTTTTTATGGCGGCGAACAAATTGATCAGTACATCATGGTCAATCGTTAAGGGACACTGTGTAAAGCTCTCACCACTAAAAATCACCAGTCCGATCCTGTCGTCCGGCCGCGCTTTAATAAAATCAATCGCTATATTTTTTCCTGCTTCCAGCCTGTTGGGCTTAAAATCTTCCGCCAGCATACTCCCGGAAATATCAGATGCGATCACAATGTCGATCCCTTCAGTAGTGCTGTTTTGCCAGCTGAAAGCAGATTGTGGTCGCGCTAAAGCTACTATTAATGCAATCAACGCCAGACATCTCAATACAATTCCCGAATGGCGTAACCGTGGCACTAGACTATTTCGCGCGACTGCAAAACCTTTAACTGCCGAAACGCTCAGACTGCCCTGCATTTTTTCTGCTCTCCAAATGTAA
Organism: Pedobacter sp. MR2016-24; assembly: GCF_026239655.1. GTDB lineage: Bacteria > Bacteroidota > Bacteroidia > Sphingobacteriales > Sphingobacteriaceae > Pedobacter. The sequence goes on from NZ_JAPIVO010000005.1 coordinate 345,209, forward strand.
AAGGCAACCATTGCAGGGATGAGCAGCAGTAACCAGAAGAACACCGGATTTGCGAATTCTATTCCTTTAAGCATTTCCACCTTGGTCTCCTCCTTCTATATTGCCGGCAGTATCATCTTCCGCTGTTTTTTGTGCGGCCTGAATCTCATTCTGCTCTTTTGTTTTCAGAATAAATGCAATTGCATTCTCCATCTGCTGTTCATTTTCTGTCGCTACGGGTTTTTCCTTCGCAAACTTCACCAGATCGGACGTAATCAGTAACTGGTGCAGCATATTTTTTTGTTCCGGCTGAATATCCAGGTGTTTTATACCCGTAATAATCTCTTCAGTAGTTTTTTCCTGTGTTTTAATCCTGTATCGCTGCTCCAGGTAGTCGCGCATCACATCACTGAGTTCGCTATAATATAACTTCACCTCGTCCCTTTGCCACAGCTTTTTATCCCGGAGTTCGTTTAATCTGTTTAAGGCAATCGTATGTACGGGCAATGGTGGCGCCGCTGGCTGGATGACTTCGACAGTCTTTGGCCGTTTTTTGAAGTACCAGATGGCTAAACCAATTACTACAACAACAGCTAAAGCTGCTGCAACACCCTGCCAGTTATCTTTTAGCCAATCCATAAAAGTGTAGGAAACTGCCAGTGGCTGCTTGATGTCGTAGATAGCTTTGGTGGTATCCACTTTCACAGATTGTACATCCAGCGTTAGTGCATTGGACTGAATAGTGCCCGACTGCGCTGTAAATGTGAAGGCAGGTATAGGATACACACCTGCATCGAAAGCAGTAAGCACTATACTTTGTGTTACCGTGATCTTTCCCGCATGAGCCGGATCTGTGAGCGTATCCTGTTTGCCTGTACTCACTACCTGAATTTTCCCTATACTGTCTGTTAAAACCGGGAATTTCACTTGTTCTTTAACATCCTGTACCACCGACAGGTGCAATTGAATCTGATCACCAATACGGACAGTGGTTTGTTCTAATTTAGCTACCGCCTGAATATCCTGCGCCATTGCTTTAAAACTAAAACAGGATGACAACGATAGGAAAACCAGGATGTAATGTATAAATTTCTTTGTCATAAAATCAATTAACGCTTGCGTCCCCGCTGTTTAAATAATGTTCTGAGCGGTGTAATATAAGATTCATGGGTACCTATAGCCGTAAAATCGACACCAGATTTTTTAAATACATCTTTTAATAATGCATTTCTCTTCAAGCCATCAGCTTTGAACGCCTCGCGTATTTTTTTATCACTGGTATTTACCCATAATAACTCGCCTGTCTCTTCATCCTTCATCGGAATCAATCCCAGATCTGGGAATTCCTCTTCATGTTTGTCATAAAGTCTTAAAGCAATAATATCATGTTTTTTATTTGCCAGTTTCAGCTGATGTTCAAATTCGGGACTCATAAAATCGGACAGGATGAAGGCCGTACACTTCTTCTTTATTGCACTCGTGAAATACCGCAGTGCTTCAGCTACATCAGTACCGGTATGCTGAGGTTTAAAGTCGATCAGCTCCCTGATAATCATTAAAATATGGCTTCTCCCCTTTTTGGGCGGGATAAACTTTTCCATTTTATCACTAAAAAAGATAACTCCCACCTTGTCATTGTTTTGAATCGCAGAAAAAGCGAGTACGGCACAAAGTTCAGTCGCCAGATCCTGCTTCTGCTGGTTCAGCGTCCCGAAGTTCTCCGAACCGCTCACATCCATCAGGATCATGACCGTCAGCTCCCGCTCTTCGTCAAAAACCTTCACATAAGGGTGATTAAAACGTGCGGTTACATTCCAGTCTATCGTTCTGATTTCATCACCTGGCTGGTATTCACGCACTTCATTAAAGGCCATCCCCCTACCCTTAAAAGCAGAATGGTATTCACCGGAAAACAGGTGATTACTTAGCCCCTTTGTTTTAATCTCGATTTTTCTTACTTTTTTAAGCAGCTCTTTTGTGTCTCTCGCCATCATTTACAAGATTATATATTTACAGGATACAGGTTATGGTACCTCAATCGCGTTCAATATCCCGGTAATGATATCTTCAGTAGTCATATTTTCCGCTTCTGCTTCATAGGTTAAGCCTATACGATGTCTTAAAACATCATGACAGATGGCACGTACATCTTCAGGTATTACATATCCCCTGCGTTTAATAAACGCATAGGCTTTTGCTGCCAGTGCCAGGTTGATGCTTGCTCTTGGCGACGCCCCAAAACTGATCAGGTTTTTATAATTTTCCAGTTTGTACTGATCCGGGAAACGTGTAGCAAAAACGATATCGATAATATACTGTTCGATTTTCTCGTCCATATACACTTCCTTCACCGCTTTACGGGCCCTGATAATATCATCAGGATGTACCACAGCATTAGGCTTTAACATACCTTGCGGGGCAATATTCGCTCTTACAATTCTTTTCTCATCCTCTTTTGTAGGATAACCGATCACCACTTTCAACATGAAACGATCTACCTGTGCTTCAGGTAAAGGATAGGTTCCTTCCTGTTCAATCGGGTTTTGCGTAGCCAGTACCAAAAATGGATTAGGCAGCGGAAATGTGTTATCCCCAATAGTCACCTGTCTTTCCTGCATCGCCTCCAGCAAAGCACTCTGTACTTTAGCCGGTGCCCTGTTGATCTCATCGGCTAATATAAAATTGGAAAAAAGAGGTCCTTTTCTAACGATAAACTCCTCCTTCTTCTGATTGTAAATCATTGTGCCCAGTAAATCTGCCGGCAGCAGATCTGGTGTAAATTGAATACGGCTAAAATCTGCCTGAATAGCTTTTGACAGTGTATTTATGGCCAAGGTTTTAGCTAAACCCGGTACCCCTTCCAGTAGTATATGTCCATCTGCAAGCAGACCGATCAGGAGGCGTTCAACCATATATTTCTGGCCTACAATCACTTTATCCATCTCCAGTTTCAGGATGTCGATAAAGGCACTTTCCCGTTGTATCATTTCATTAATGGCCCTTATATCCGTTGAATACGAATTAGCAGTCGTTACACCAGACGAAAGATGCTCATTATCACTTTTCAATTCTTCCATTAAATCCTATATTTTTTTGTTAAGCAAACTTAAACAGTTGATCTGTCTCTTACCAGAGAAATATAGGTTATAAATGTTAAAAAGTGTTAAAATCGGTCAATTAAGAAAAATTAATTTAATATGCTGATAAATTCCCTACCTTAATACCCTGATCTTGAAGAAGATTTATTTTAGCTCATAACTAAACAGAAAGCAATGTAAATTGCTGCTAACCAAATTATTTGTATGATGGATACTACTGCAAACCCTGCTCCCCTTGGTCTATGTGCTTTTGGCATGACGACAATCTTACTGAATATACATAATGCCGGCTTTTTTGAACAGAATTCCATGATTCTGGCTATGGGCATATTTTATGGCGGACTTGCGCAGGTCATTGCCGGAATCATCGAGGCAAAAAAGAACAATACCTTTGGTCTGACCGCTTTTACCTCTTACGGATTTTTCTGGTTGTCACTTGTTGGCTTATGGGTATTACCTAAAATGGGCTGGGCAGCAGCTCCATCAAATGCAGCAATGATCGCTTACCTGAGCATGTGGGGTGTATTTACTTTCCTGCTATTTTTCGGCACCTTAAAACTTAACCGTGCCCTGCAGTTTGTATTTGCTTCTTTAACGCTGTTGTTTTTTCTGCTGGTTGCAGGTGATGTTACCGGCAATCCTACCATCAAACATATTGCAGGTTATGAAGGCATCATCTGTGGTGCATCTGCAATTTATACAGGCATCGCAAATCTGTTGAATGAAATGTACGGAAGGGAAGTTTTACCGATTGGTACTGTAAATAACCGGATTTAACAGGTTATGATCCTATTGATCCCATATATTGAGAGTTGGACCTGGTCTTACCGTCAGGGGAAGTAAAAAACAGCCAGAAATGTAAATGATCTCCCCAGGAACCTCTTTGGATGCGAATATAAAATGAAAGATCTGCCCTTGTACTCAGCTGCCACTCATAACCCGGACGAAGATCTTTTGTAGCATTAAAGATCACCAGATTTGCTATATCCTCCCCGATTAATTTGATTTTTGAAGTTTGTGGTATTTCCCAGCTTATCCTTGCCCCATTACCTTCGGCAACAACTTTTCCTGCCCAGGCAATCTCCCGATCGCCTAAACTGAAAACAACCTTTTTATAATCTATACTGAAATCAGGGGAGGTTCCCAGCAATGCCCGCTCATAATTATATTTAACAGCGGCCTGAAATGGCGGTAATTTCGCTTGTTTATTGTGAAAGCCAATTTTTATTTCATGAACAAAGTTCCCAAGGAAACCAGATACCAGAGGCAGACTCAATTGCTGACTCAATCTTTTTTTTCGCTGCTTTTTAGTTCTTTTAGCCGGCAGACTTTTTATGACTGTCAAACTACGCCATTTACTGGCCACTCCCTCACCTACTTTGCCCCTAAGATTACCTAAAGAACCTATTTTTGCAACTCTAGCCATAATTTCTAACTTTTGCTCCAATGGAGCTGTCCTGTATAAACACTGTTGGAAACCCTTTTACCGTCTTCTGAAATATAACAGATATAGGTTTCAATGACCATTTCTTCTGTGAATGAAGGGAGCACTATCGTTTGCTCCTCTTCTGTTCTCTTTGCGCCACTTAAAACTGTTAGTGCCTGTCCGTTTTCCGGAAAATAAGCGACACACATCACCCTGTCCGATTCGTCGGCCTTCGCATGTTCCAGCTCTGCTGACCAGGAAAATTTTATAATACTATCGGTCAGATTAACTTCCGCATTTTTAGGGACAGGCAAATCACCCATACTCAGAATAGCTTTAGAAAAATCGATGTCCAGATCCGGATATATTCCTGTAGTTATTGCTTTACGATTAAGTGACAAAGCCATAGTATAAGCACCCCAAGTAGATTTTGGCTTAGGGCAATATCTAAATCCCACATCTGTAAATTGCTTTACAGGCTTAAGAAAGGCTGTAGTTAAACCCATCCTCATTTGATTCTCATATTGCGGTTCAGTCCATGAGGTGATTTCACCAATAGTTCTGGTGATATATTGTCCCATACGAAAATATGAAACATAATTCTTATTTTTACCTATACTCGGTCCGCCCGGACCGCCATTATTAATTCCCATAACAAAAAGTTTAAGTGTAACACTCCCTTTGCTCAATACAAGATACAGGATACTTAATTAAGAAACAAGTGTTGACTTGAAATAAAATTAGTATAAAAAGCTGTTTAATAAATCTTTAGTTAATCATTGGTAAGTGTTTGATAAGGGTTTGGTAAGCCTTTTAGGCTTACCAAACCCTTATCAAACACTTACCAAACTCTTATCACATATAGTTTCAATATCGGTGTAAACTAATTTCAATACTTTTCCAATGACATGTTTCCTCCCATCCTCGTATACGAGCACCAACTTAAATCACGATAATCTATTCTGAATGGGTTGGGTAATGATGTGCGCACTACTATGCAGTAGGTAAATGTGAAAAAAGGGGTAATCAGCTTTTTTGGAAGCAGCTGCTTTTAATCACCTAAATTTAACACCTTAAATCATTAAAATTTATCAGCTGATATATACTGTTTTGATATTCACAAATTCGTGGATACCAAACATGCCTAGTTCGCGACCGTATCCCGACTGGTTAATCCCCCCAAAAGGCAATGCCTGATCTGATTTTACACCAGCGTTGACAAAACAGGAACCTGCTGAAAGTTTATTTCTGGCAATACTCTCTGCAAGTGTTATATTTTGAGAAAATACAGCAGCTCCCAATCCGAAGTCTGTATCATTAGCTATCCTTATCGCATCATTTGCATCCTGTGCAGTAATGATGGCTGCTACCGGTCCAAAGATTTCCTCATGGTAGGCCAGCATTCCTTTTTTTACTCCGGTAAGTATAGTAGGCTGATAAAAAGCATGTTCTCCTTCAGCTTCGGGAATATTACCGCCTAAAATACATTTGGCTCCCTGGCCTATACATTTTAAAACCTGCTGATGTAACTCGTCCCGTAGATCTGCCCTTGCCATGGGTCCCAGGTCAGTTAGATTATCAAATGGGTCACCTGTAATTTTACGTTCCATGTTGGCTTTGAATAATCGCGTAAACTCCTCTTCCACTTCCTTCACTACAACAAAACGCTTGGCGGCAATACAACTCTGCCCATTATTGATCAACCTTGCTTCGGCACAGATTTTCGCTGCCATCGGCACATCGGCATCTTTCAGGATTAAATACGGATCACTGCCACCCAGTTCAAGCACCGTTTTCTTGAGCGACTTCCCCGCCTGCGCCGCTACCTCTTTTCCTGCAGCAGTACTACCCGTAAGAGTGACGGCTTTAACCAGCGGATGCGCTATAACATCCGAAATCGCGTTACTCTTACAGAGCAGAGTGGTAAACACATCACCTTGAAAACCTGCTTCTTTCACCAATTCCTGGATAGCCAGGGCACAACCCGTAACATTCGAGGAGTGTTTTAAAATTCCGCAATTCCCTGCCATTAATGCTGGGGCCAAAAAGCGAAAAACCTGCCAGAAAGGAAAATTCCAGGGCATAATCGCCAGCACCACCCCTATTGGTCTGAAGCTCACATAACTTTTTGTTGCATCAGTAGTGATATACTGATCTGCCAGAAATTGTTCACCCTTTTCTGCGTAATACACACAAACCGCAGCGCACTTCACTATTTCTGCCATGCCCTGTTTAAATGGTTTTCCCATTTCCAGTCCCATCAGCTTAGCCAGTTCTTCTTTTTTATAAGTAAGTATTTCAGCTAACCGCCGTAATAATGCTGCCCTCTGCGCATAACCCGTCAGCTGATATTTCAGCCAGCTTTGGTGCGTCTGCTCAATCTTGTTATTGATATCAACTGCTGCATCTTCATTATATTCCTGTATTTTATCTCCGTTTAATGGATTTATAGATAGAAGGCCCATAAGCTATGTTTTAAATGATAACAAAAACATGCATGAAATGTGTGATTTCTTGTTGGTCGAACAATATCTTGTATTACACACAAAATAGCTAACCATTTTTCTTTCCTGATTAAACATGAGTCTCAGCTATATTGTATTCTTTCCTGCACTAATCGTAATCATTGCAATTATCATCTGCTACAATCAGCTGGTTAGAAAAAAAACATGATGAAAGCAGCCTGGAACGGTATTGATGTTTTTCTAAAAAAACGATATGATTTGATCCCAAACCTGGTAATTATGAGTTATTGATCAACTTGTCACATTAAATTTATTAAGAATTATTAAAAACAATTTGGATTAAACAATCCGTCTGCGTTTCTTTGTTTAGAATTAATCTAAAGAAATGAATTAACCTGCGCTTTCCCAGGAAATGAATCTATTTTCCAGCATGATAAAACCATTTATCATCACAGACATCCAATTAAAATTCTTAAAAATTATGAAGAAACATTTACTCCTCTTATGCATGTTCTTGTTTGCAATCCATGCAAATGCACAGCATGCATCAACCATTAGCGGCAGGATCCTAACGCCGGACGGACAACCGCTGGAATCCGCAACAGTATCCTTAAAAGGCACCAAATACAGCACCTCCACAAATGCGGTAGGCTATTATCAATTGAGCAATATTCCAGCGGGAAAGTATACTTTGATATTTTCGGGACTGGGTTTTAAAAGAATCAGCAAAGATGTCGAACTCAAAAACGGGATGCAGCTGGAGTTTAACCTAAGCGCTCAATCCAGTCTCAGGGATCTTGATGAAGTAACAGTAACGGGTAATAAACCTGTAGTCACCAGCAGCAGCGAATATGTAAGCAAAATGCCCCTGGCTAACATCGAAAATGCACAGGTATATACCGGCATAACGAATGCACTGATCGTGCAGCAAAAGGTATACAACCTGGAGGATGCGCTGAGAAATGTAACCGGGATTACTTCCAGCTTCAATACCTACGGAAATACGATTGACTATGGAGGAATTTCCTTCGTCAGTCGCGGTTTTCAAACAAAAGTACGGGCAATGAATGGGCTGGCCATTACTATGGCTACAAGCTCAGATATAGCCAATCTGGAAAAGATTGAGGTCATCAAAGGCCCGTCAGCTACCTTGTTTGGCAATATTATCAGTTCTTATGGGGGACTGATCAACCGTGTGACTAAAAAACCTTATGAAACAGCTGGCGGCGCTGTAGATATTTCCAGTGGGAACTACGGATTCCGCCGTATGAGTGTGGATTTAAATACACCGCTCAATGCGGATAAATCATTTCTCTCCAGGGTGAATGTGGCGGTACAGAACCGCGGTACCTTTCAGGATAATGGTGCCTTTAGCAAAGGCGTTTTTGTTGCACCAGCTTTTACTTACAAACTATCCGACAAAGTGAAAATCAATCTGAACGCAGAAATCAGCCATACGGATGAAGGCGGAATGGGCGGAGGAATCAACTTCACCTTAGGCCCAAGTTTTGTAAACGGCTATTTACCAGCAATTTTACCAGCTTTTGGTGTAAGAGAACCAGCATTGAGTGCTATTCTTGCCGCTGCACCGACTACCATTCTGCAAACTTTCGGATCAAACAATATTAAAGATTTTAATATCGATCCATACCGCTCCTATATTTCAAACGACTTTACCAGTAAACTGAATTCACTAACTTTAAATGCCGAAGTACATTACAAAATAAATGACCAATGGGAATCCATTACTTCAGCCATTGCTGGCTCCGGCACTTCCAGTGGTTATAATGTCAACCTGATTCTGGTTCCAAATGAAATAAAAACACTTGTCAGAACTTTAATGGCTGGCAGCCCGGGTTATGGAACGCCAGGTGCCGACGATTTTTCAAGAACTGGCAGAACGAGTAATTCCAGTGTGGAAACTCAGCAAATTCAGCAAAATTTTGTTGGCGATTACAAAATAGGTAACCTGCGCAACAGAACTGTGATAGGATTTGATTATTATCACAATAAAACTGTTTCTCTTTACAGAACTTTTAGCGGCAGTTTATTTGGTATTCCACTGGCTAATATGTTTGATCAGATTGCCATTTCGGGAGATACACCAACGTATTATAATTTCAACAAAGCAAGTCTGGATGCTATGCTGCAGAAGAGTCCTGGCGCACCTGACGATTATAGCGTTGAACAAAGCGTTTACAGCTCTTATATCAACAATGTACTGAACATTACCGACCAGCTGATTGCTTCTGCGGGAATCCGGGTAGACCGTTTCGAGAACAAGGGTCGTTATGATGGCACTAAAAATCAATTGGTAAATGGCTACAAACAGACAGCTTTTTCTCCAAAATTCGGATTGATTTACCAGCCGGTCAAAGATAAAGTGTCCGTGTTTGGTAATTATCAAACCAGTTTCACCAATAAAGATGATTATAGTTTTGATCAGAATGGTTTCGTTCCTGAGCAGGCCCTGCAATGGGAAACAGGTGTTAAAACCAGCTTTTTTGATGGTCATTTTACCAGTACATTGAGTTACTATGATATCAGGGTAAACCATGTCGTACGTCAGGATTATCTGCATCCCTTATATCAGGTCCAGGACGGTACTCAGGTGAGTCGTGGTTTTGAAGCAGAAGTATTAGGCAACCCGATCCCGGAACTGAATATTATTTTGGGTTATGCGTATAACAAGAGCAAGATGGTGAAATCCGATGCCCTGGTAGAAGGCTTACGCCCTGCAGGTTCCGGACCTGAACACCAATTCAATTTCTGGCTGCATTATCACTTTAATGAAACAACGCCGTTAAATGGCTTGAGTATTGGTTTCGGAGGAAATTATGTAGGAGAAACGCTGGCAGTAAACCTGAATCCGGATGGTGCAATCATTATCCCGGATTATAAACTTTTCAATGCCAAGCTATCTTACGATAAAGCTAAATATTCGTTTGGTTTCAGAGTGAACAACCTTGGTAATGAAAAATACTGGTCGGGCATTGGCAATATCGCACCGCAAATGCCACGTCAGTATATGCTGAGCCTGGCCGTTAAAATATAAATCAATCTTCATTATGCATAAAAAAACCGGATCAGATCCGGTTTTTTTATGCATAATGAAGATTGATTTAGTGTAAAAAATCCTGGTGTATTATTTTAATTTCTCGATCCTCAGGATGTAGTCTATCCCGCCAATAAATTCAGCGCCCCTGGTCAGCGCCCCGGTTAGGGGATCATATTGCCAGATATAATCTTTATCAGCGGCATTTACCATGATAAATGCTTTGCCATCCTCCATAATTACCGCATTGACCATGCGTTCTCCTTTATCTGCGGGAAGATCAAGTCTCTTCACAAAGCCCCCCGTTTTCACATCGATAATCGAAAAGTAATGATCAGCGTCTATTGATTTGCCTGCAACTCGTGATCGCACGATAGCTTTCCCGTTACCAATATACCACATGGCCGGGATCATCTCATTGTTTGTAGCTGCAGAGTAGTTGAAATAATAAGTAGGGTCAATAACATCGGTACCGCTTTTAATACGATAGATAACAGATGGAGACTGATAATCATAAGCATTTACCGGATCACTCGCAAAATACAGGTCGCCACTTTCATCTATGAAAGACACCGGCGCATATACCGTAGGTCCGCCGGCACCGGTCGTTCTTGAATCTGTCACAGACTGATTAACCGTCATTGCCGGATAACTCACTACAGCTACAGCGGCTTGCTTATAGACTGCCATGTTATCGGGATACTTCGTAAAATCTGTAGATCCGTAACCATAACCTATATATAGTTTTCCTGCCCTGTATTCAGCAAAACCAATGCTATACACATCCATTCCGGCAGGGATAGGATTCAGGTTAAGTTTGCCTGTAGTTATCGTCATCTTATCTGTTTTGATGATGGCATACCGTGCTTCATTATTTCCATCACCGAAAATAATCAGTGTGTTTTCATCAACCCAGGTATAAGAACTCCAGTTTAACCAGGTAAATGGAATCTCTTTATCGATTACCAGCGCACCATTGTCTACGTGATATTTACCCAGACGGCCGCTGCTAAAATTAGCGTGAAAATAAAAGCCGTTACGCTGGATCACATCTTGTGCGTACACTTTACCGGTCATTTCTGCGCCGTTACCTTTAACACTGATTGTTCCGCTGGTCAGAGAGGAAATACCAGCAATATAATAGGCGGTATTAGGCCAGCTGCCTACACAAAGAATAGCCGAATAGGGCGTATTTTCTTCCACTTTTCCTTCCTTTCTTTTCTCACAGCCACTGATAGAAAATAGCATAAATGTGATCAGCAGTATTTTCGTTGTATAACAGAATAATTTATTCATGTATTTGATGATTAATATTTATAGATGAAAAGCTTGAATTATTGAATGAAGTATCTGAATTTTAGTGCGAATGAACGTCCCGGTTTCTGTTGTCTGAAATTATCATAGGCATTGTTATCTGTTAAATTCCTGCATTCGGCAGAAAGATTATACTTGCCATTTTCAAGCGAATAACTCAGCGAAGCATTGTGGACGTATTGGGTAGGCACATATGATTTGCCATTTGGATTGGCCAGTCCTGCCCAGGTCAGATAAAACCAGTTTACATATTGGGTGAACCAGTTAAACTGTAAACGCGTATCTTTTCCAAGAAGATTATCCTGACCTATACTGAAATCAGCATTCCCGAATAACCAGGGCTGATTAGGGATTTTGGACAGGTAGGTGATTTCATTGTTTACCGAATTCTCTTTACCAAATTGAGTAGTATTGATCGCATTTTGATAGGTGACATTGACGTTGAAGGAAAGCAGATTAGCGTATCCATACCTCAGCTCACTTTCCATCCCGGTAACACGGACGTTAGACATATTTGCATTTTTGATAAACTTTGTATGCTCATCAGGAATAGGGAAAATAAAATCTTTCGCATTGCGGTAAAAGCCGGCTGCTTCAATATAGAAATTGTGCTTTCCAATACGCAAGGTATAATAAGCACCTAAATTCAGGTTATCACTGCGTTCTGGTTTTAAATCCGGATTGGCCTGTATATTCAAACCGTCTCCAAACATCTCTTCCGCTTCCTGCAAGCGGTAAGCATGTTCGTAAGAAGCTTTAATCCCTAAATCCGGCAGGATCTTATACCTCGAGGCCAGACCATAACCATAATTACTGAAGGTAGTATCCAGCAGCGTATTGACATTGTTCACATATTTGGTTCTGTTTAAGCCGAGATGATAGTATTTGGCAAACAGGGTATTGACCAGCTTTTGGTCCAGAAGATCCTGCTGATAAGCAAGACCAACGATTTGTTTATTCATACGGCCAGGCATCTCATCATGGTCAACCAGCAGTTCATTATAACTTTCATTCTTAAGATGATCGTTGGTATAGTTCAGATTCAGTGAGTGCTGTTTGTTGATGGCATAGCTTAAATTTGCCAGTGCATAAGTCCTTGGTCTGATGATATTGGCTACAGTTTTAACTGAGCCCAGTTCAGTATATCCTTTGGTCGTCCAGCTCCCATCCCAGTAATACTGACGGTACAAGGTATCCGCTGTTGTATAAGTGTCTTTCGATCTTGCTGCAAAGAGACTTAGGCTCAGCCCTTCTGTAAACAGGTTATCTTTTTTATAGCGGATTGATCCGTTAAGGGCCTTACTCTTTCTGGTAATACCACCGTAAACCACGTTCTGGTCGAAACCGGTCTGCAGGTCCTGGCGACCTTCATTATAACCAAATCCTGCAAAGAGTACGTCTGCCCATTTTTTATTGATCACTCCTACTTCCACCTGCCCCATTGCAGATCTGTAATTATCATGAAAACGTCTCGCATCTGTAGTCACAAAACTGGCACCGTTCAGGTCAGTGATCTGATCTCCCTCACGGGTACCCCCTTCCAGAATTTCTACCCCTTTCATCTTGTAATTATTGTCAGACGAGTTCAGGAAACCACTTCCCTTTACGATTAAGCCTGTTTTTTTATCGACAAACTGTCCTGTAAGTGCAGACCTGTTTGTATTAAAAGAACCATAACTGTGACTCGCATCAAGATAATTACTGATCTTTTGGTTGGTTACCACATTAACGGCACCGCCCATTGCATCAGCACCCAGCTGTACAGGAACTACTCCTTTATAAACTTCCAATCGCTCGGCCAGGTTTACAGGGATATTGTTCAGTGACATGGCCGATCCCATTACTTCCAGCGGAATACCATCAATGAAAAACTTTACCTGTTTTCCAGATAATCCATTGATCGAGAATTTGAAATCAGACCCCAGTCCCCCCTGCTCGCGGATCCTGATACCGGTACTCCTGTTCAGGATCTGGTTAAGGTCGGCAGTAGTATTAGCGAATTTTTTGGTGTCGATTGAATTTACCGCAAATCCGGATTCCTTTACTTGCTGGACTTTCGTTTTCCCGTTAATCGCTACATTGTTCAGCTGCTGTTCATCCTTTTGCAGAGAAAAGTTAACATCCAACTGCTGATTAGCCTTCAATGTAACCTGTTTGGATTGTTTAAGATATCCCAGATAGGAAATAACCATAGTATAGGTCCCGGGAGCGACGTTTTTAATTTCATAATACCCTCTTTCATTAGAGGTAGCACCATTTTTGGTACCTTTCAGTTGGATCGAAGCACCCGCTATTATTTCATTATCCTCTTTCACGAGTCCGGATATACCGGCTAAGGTTTGAGCATAAGAGTAAATAGAAAGTGTGCTGAAGAGAAAAACAAATAGAATTTTACGATATGGCATATTTTTAATATGATGAATTTAGCTAGTAGTAGCGTAACTGAAATATTACCGAAGGTCTGCAGCAAAAAAAATTACATGAAATGCCTTTTTATTGAATTTGGGGATAAACCTTTTGAACCGAAAATTGTTATAAAGCAAAATCTAACCAAAGGAAAACATCATGATGTTATGGAATTGCCAGGATCATGATCGCTTCATAAACATTTAAAACAAAATTATAAACAGATGAAAAAATTAATTTATGTACTTGCGATCTCGGCAACAGCTTTTGCCTTCCAGGGATGCAACAACAGCACGAAAGATGCTAAAGACACGGCGGATAGTCTGAACAAAACCAAAGACACTACCTCTAATGCGGCAGCTACAGGTGGGATTGCTGTTGCTCCTGCTGATGCTGAATTTGCTACAAAAGCTGCTGTAGGCGGCATGGCAGAAGTTGCCTTAGGTAAACTGGCCCTTGAAAAATCATCCAGTCCTAAGATCAAGGCATTTGCAGAAATGATGGTGAATGACCATGGAAAAGCAAATGAAGAGTTAATGACGCTGGCAAAGGTGAAGAACATTACTCTTCCGGCAACTGTAGATGAAGAACATCAGAAAAAGATGGATGAGCTAAAAACAAAAACAGGAACTGATTTTGACAAGGCCTACGTAGATGCGATGGTAGACGGCCATGAGAAAACACTTAAACTGATGCAGGACGAAGGTAAAGACGGTAAAGACACCGACCTGAAAGCTTTTGCTACTAAAACTGCTCCGGTAGTACAGACACACCTGACGATGATTAAAAAAATTCAGGAAAGCCGGAATTAATATTCCGTCCAACCGCACATCACAGATCCTGGCCTTACCGCCGGGATTTGTTGTTTAGGGGCATATTTTCGTTTCAGGCTCTGGTTACTGGTCTTATCAGTCAAGCCTGCTGCCACATCCTCATAAAATTTATTTCTGGAACCAGTGGCGGTAAACCTTATTTTGGTTGTCTTAGAATTAAAGAGAAATTAATCGGGCATTTAAATGGAGAACAAATGATGGATGAAACAAAGCGGCCGGGCGATCCGGCAGACTTTGATGAACTATATCTGCAGCACTATCCTGCTTTAAGCAGATATGCTCATACCATTGTTAAAGATAATGTTATTGCTGAAGATATGGTGCATAATGTCTTTCTGAAGCTGATGGAAAACGCGGACAATCTGATCAGATCAACAAACTTGAAAGCTTATCTATATCGCTCTATCTACAATGAATGTATGAATTACATCAAACATCAGCACATAGAAACTTCCTTTCAGAAAGAAACAATCGGAGAACAACTTGAAGAGCCTGCCGGTAATTTACGACATCAGGAACTGAAGCATGCCGTCGCTGAAGCACTGAAACTTTTACCTGAGCAGTGCAGAACAGTTTTTCAACTGAGCAGATATGATGAGCTGAAATACAAAGAGATCGCCCTTACGCTAAATATCTCTGTAAATACAGTAGAAAAACATATGGTAAAAGCTTTGAAAAAGCTTAGAATACAATTAGAGGACTATCTGCCTCTGCTATTTTTTTGGTTCTTAAATAAATGAAGATGGATATAGATTTATTAATTCATTACGTCACAAACGAAACTTCTGCTGAAGAAAAACTTCGCGTTGAAGATTGGTCTAAGCAGGACATCAACAGTCAGAAAGAACTAGATAACCTACAGCTCATCTGGAACCTGAGTTATACGGCAGTACCTGCTCATCCTTCATCTGAAGCTGCACAATCATTACTGAGGTTTAAAGAAAAAGCGGCGGCTCAGAAAACGCTCATTAGTGTTCCGATCAAGCAATCTTATTCCCTGCAAGACTGGATTAAAGTTGCGGCAGTGCTGGTGGGTATTCCACTCATGATCTGGTTTTTTACTGTGCAAATCCGCACAAAAGACAGTAATGAACTGACAGCGAGCACAACAGCCAAAACCGACACTACCTTGTTAGCTGACGGATCCATCGTCATCCTGAATAAGAATTCTATTTTAAAATACCCTGAATCTTTCGCTGAGCATACCAGAACAGTGCACTTAGATAAAGGAGAGGCTTTCTTTCAGGTCAGCCATGACAATAAAAAGCCATTTTTTGTTCTTGCCAACGGCATCAGAATAAAAGTTGTAGGTACTGCATTTAATGTAAAAGTAAAGGATGGACAAACGGAGGTGATTGTTGAATCTGGCAAAGTGAGTGTGAATAAAAACCATGAACAACTCGTATTGACACCTGCTGAAAGTATATTGATACATGATGGAGACCTGCATTTGCGAAAAGAAAAACATACAGATTTGTTATATAATTATTATCGCAGCAAGCTGTTCATTGCGAATGGAACTCCTTTATGGAAACTTGCGGCAATACTTGAGGAGGCATATGAAGTTCATATCTCTTTCCAGACTGCTGACATTAAAAATCTGCCGATGAGCACTACGTTTAAAGATGAATCCCTTGAAGATATCCTGACCGTAATCGCCAGAACTTTTAACCTGAAATTCAGTAAAAACGGGAGTAAAATAGTATTCAAAATTGCTGACTAATCTGATATGAACTGTAAACAATTTGTAAAACTAAAAGCGGTTTTACTGGTGATTTTTCTACTTAACACGATAACTGCTGAGGTGACAGCACAGGAAATCCTCGAGAAGCGCATCAGCATTGATGTCAGACAAAAAACTTTAGGATTTGTATTTAAACAAATGGAAAAGGATGGTGGATTTGTTTTTTCTTACAATAGTAATTTAATTCCAACAGATAGTCTTGTCAGCTTAAAGGTGAACGAAATCGCTATATCAGATGCACTGCAGATGCTTTTCCATCATACATATGAGTTCAGTGAAAACAAGAATTTCCTGGTGATTACCTCCCCGCTCAGGTCTTTAAAAATTATTACCACTGATATCACTTCCGACAAGCAGAATTATTCGATCAGCGGACTTATTGTTGACGACGTATCAGGGGTTAGACTGATGAATGTCAGCGTGTATGAAAAGCGCTTGCTGGTAGCAACCTTAACCGACGAGCATGGTTATTTTAAATTAAAATTCAAGACCGGCGAGCCGAAGGCATTGACCATCACGGCAAGTAAATTACAATTTAAAGATGCCAGTGTCAACTTCCTGCAGTCCGTATCTATTACGGACAGAATTCAGTCGGCAAATTATAACACGGCTGCCGAAAATAGCAATGGCATCGAAAAAGAAGGTCTCGGCAGGTTTATGATTGGAGCGCGGCAAAAAATTCAGAGTCTGAATATCCCCGACTTCTTTGCCAGGCGTCCATTTCAGATCTCCCTTACACCAGGTTTAAGTACACATGGATTGATGAGTTCACAGGTAGTAAACAGACTTTCTGTGAATCTCGTTGGCGGGTACACTGCAGGGGTTAAAGGCTTTGAATTAGGGGGAATTTTTAATATCAACAGACTGGATTCTAAATATTTTCAATTCGCTGGCATTTTCAACCTTGTCGGCGGCACAGTCAAGGGTGTGCAAATTGCCGGAGTAAGTAACAAATCGTTAGCTAACGTGAAGGGTGTCCAGCTTGCCGGTTATATGAATAAGACAGCGGGAATGGTTTCAGGTGTACAGGTATCAGCACTGAATAACGAGACACGCAAGTTGAAAGGCATCCAGATTGGATTGGTTAACGTAGCAGATAGCTCTTATGGCGTAAGTATAGGACTAGTCAACATCATCCAGAATGGATTTTTCAAATTGAGTCTTTCTGCAAATGACTTGTTGAATACTAACCTGTCTTTCAGTTCAGGTACCCATAATTTTTACACTACTATTCATGCCGGCAGGGATTTTGGTTCCCCTTTGCCAAGGACAGGATTGGGTTTCAGTGCAGGCCATGATTTCATGTTCAGCGAAAAGCTATACCTGTCAGCGATTGCAGATTATCAGCGGTACGGCATCAATAGCCTGAAGGAAAACTGGAAGCAGGGAAAATTACTGCTTAATACTCAGCTCACCAAACATTTAAGTGTATTTGCTGGGCCAACCTTCAGGCACTACACTGCAGAATTGTACTATAATCCTAATCCTGTTGACGAATATGGTAACGTCAATTATAGCACTATCGGAGTCAGATATGAAAATAAATTTGGCTGGGAGGCGGGACTCGCATTTAATTCCGTCTTCAAACCTGTTTCCAGGCTTGCCCATACATCTGAGAAATGGTATCTGGGTATTAATGCTGTTGGCGGATTTGAAATGAAATCAGATAAGCCCTTATATGGAGGAGAATTAGTTGCGATCAGGGAATTTAATGATCGTTTCTCAGCTACATTGTCTGCGGCTTTCATTGCCATAGAAGAACGGCAAAATAACAGACCCATGTTTGTACCTACAGCCATTAGCCAAAGTTATTATAAGACCAATCGGCTAAGTGGAATACCTGTTAAAGCAGGTATTAGAACTTACACAGGTAAAAGAGTATTCTTTGCGGGAGAAATGGGCGTATTATTTGGCCTGAACAAGGCTCAATCCCATATAGAACTCGAGCGCGATCAATCTGAAACCATACTGAATTATATGAAGTCATCATCTTGCATGATCGTTTCTGCATCTGCAGGTTATGCGCTAAATAAGCACCTTGAAGCAAGCCTTAAATATGATGCTTATTTTACTAAAGATATACAACCCTTAACCCTTCGCCTGGGTTACAAAATCAAATTGAGCAAATAAAGATGAGTACAGACAAAAAAAGAGTGCTTTTTTACCTGCTGGACGGGGCAAGGCCGGATATGCTGACCGAGCTGATTGCTCAGGGCAAGCTCCCGCATTTACAGCAACTGGTAGAGGAAGGCACATTTCAAATCGCAACTACCTGTTTCCCTTCAACCACCGGACCGGCGTACCTGCCATTTCTTACCGGACAGTTTCCGGGAACAATGAATATACCTGGAATCAGATGGTTCGATAAACAGGAATTTAAACGAACAAGATGGAACAAAATGGCTATGCGATCTTACTGCGGACTAGAAGCAGGCTGGTTCAATACGGATATGCCAGCTGATAAGGCGACGCTGTTTGATCTGCTGGGTGAATCTTATAACTTGTACAATATGATCACCAGAAATATCCCTGATACTCATGATCTGGGGAAAAAGGGTAAAAACTGGTTATATACCCGGGCGCACTTCTTAAAAAGACATCATCCTGTTGATATACAAGGACATGAAAGAATCATGGGTTTATTGAAAAGCGGAAAAGATTTCGACTTTCTGTTTGCTGTATTCCCTAGTGTAGACTGGGATTCGCATTATCATCATATCAGGGATCACCGTACGATAGCCGCTTACCAGATTGCGGATAACAGCATTGGTGAAGTAAGGGATTACCTGGAAAAAAAAGGCTGGTGGAAAAACATGCTGTTTATGCTGACTTCAGATCATGGTTTGACACCAAGCCATACCCATTTCGATTTGGGCGACTGGATGACTAAACAAGGAATGAAATCTGTAGGCTACCCGATCATCTGGCGGCAAAATCCAAAATCAGCGGTAATGATCTCGGGCAATTCTTTTGGGAGTGTCCATTTACTGAATCATGATGGCGACCATGTTTTACAGGAAAAAGAGTTGGTTGATCATTTCAGTAAAGAAAGAATGGATGAATTACTGAAAAAAAAGGCAGTAGACTTTATCACTTACCGAGGCAATAGAGAAGGAGAATATTATGTGCAAAACCACCAGGGAAAAGCACTGATCAGTCAGCATCAGGAAACTTACGCTTATCGCCCCATCGATGCTGATCCGTTATTCTTACAAAATATTACTGTCAAAGGTCACAGAGGAGCGCTGGAAAGCACTTTTAACAGCCTTTATCCGGATGCACTGGTGCAGATTTCTCAACTTTTTAAAAGCAGGCGTGCAGGTGATATCGTAGTCAGTGCCCGAAACGGATACGACCTGCGTGATTTCTGGGAATACCCCGAACATAAAGGTTCACATGGGTCATTAACAAAAGAACATATCCATGTCCCGCTGATCTATAATCAAAAAGGCTGGGCTGAACATGCGGCCCGGACTGCCGACATTTTTCCTACTATACTGAAATGGATGGATAAGCCTGTTCCGGTAAATGAAGGAAATGCTTTAAACTAAATAACAGACCACAATAATTTAACGGAACAATTCAGCATACAATGACAGACCCTAAAAAAGTTCTTGCAGACAAAGAGGCGGTACCTGTAAAGGAAAAAACTTTAGATAGTGTATTTAACAAAGGAATGATTTTTAAGGGCAGTTTATGGTTATGCCTGATCACAATTGCTTCTGTTGCAGTGGTATTTTTTTACAACCATACAGGTGATACGCTGCAGGCGCTGTCTGCCATTAAACCTGATTATATCATATTGTGCTTCGGGATGGTTTTTATCGATTTGATGCTGGGGAGCTGGCGCAATCACATTTTCATCAGGAAGCTGAATCCTGACTTATCACACTGGATCAGTTTTCAGGCCAATGTGGCCAACATGTTTATGGGTGCAGTTACTCCTTTTCACAGTGGTGCAGGCCCTGCTCAGCTTTATGTTTATAACCGCTACGGTGTAAAATTGCTGGATGGCTTCATTGTCAGCCTGATCAATATGGGTGCTACCCTTCTCTTTATGCCCATCGCCGGTATTTTCGCTATACTGGTGATGAACGACCAGTTGGAAAGCAGCCTGGTTTTAACCCTGCTAAAATATGGTTTTGCGGTCTTCTTTATATTTTTGATGGTCTTCCTGATGGCTTTCTGGAAGCCGCAATTTGCTGGAAATATGGTTCTTAAAATAGCTGCTTTTTACGGCAGGATCCGTCCATCCAAAAAAGAGAAATCTCGTAAGCGGGCCGACCGTTCTTATACTAACATACTCAATTATCAACAGATCTGTAAAAAGCTGCTGGCAGATCATCCTTTACTTTTTCCACTAAGTTTACTGATCACCACATTGTTGTATCTCAATAAATACTGCATGCAATATGTAATCCTCCTGGGTTTAGGCGTACAAACTGATTTCATTCAGGTAATCAGTATCCAGATACTGATCCAGTTTATGATTTACTTTGCCCCAAGTCCGGGTGGCAGTGGATTTGCTGAAGCTGGTATATCTATACTTTTTGCCCGTATTGTTCCTGCTTCGGTTTTATCCGTATTTACCTTACTTCAACGTTCATTCCTCCTGTTTTTCCCGGCATTTATTGGGGCTTTTATAGTGATACGGCTATTGAAAAAACATACCAGCAAGTAATTTATTGTCTTCCGAACCCCTCAAAATTGTCACGTTCACACCGCTTACAGCTCGTGGTAAATAAGGATTTTTACTAAAATTATCCTCTGTTAATATCCTGAAAATATGAATAATAAAGCAGCAGACATTGACGAATATATTGCGGGTTTTCCGGAATCGACCCGGCTCATTTTACAGGAACTGAGAAATATCATCAGTACTGTTGTTCCTGAAGCCAGGGAAAAGATAAGTTATCAGATGCCCGCATTTGAACTGTCTGGCAATCTGGTATATTTCGCGGGATATAAAAATCATATCGGATTTTATCCCGGATCATCAGGTGTTCAGCATTTCGTCAATGAATTATCGGATTATGAGCATTCAAAAGGTACGATCAGGTTTCCTATTGATCAGCCCTTGCCTGTAGAAATGATCAAGCGTATCGTCGCATTCAGGGTCAAAGAAAATCAGGAAAAGAGTAGATTAAAGCGAAAATCCTGACCCTACTATCGACGAACAGGCAATTTTGATCTACCAACGCTAAGAAACAGATTATCTGCAAGATAAGCGGCGTTCATCTACAATAATCCATGCTTCGTATAAAACATTTTAGCAGGATCACAGAAATGATTCTATTTGTTCTATCAAAACGAATCAATATGAAAAGGTTATCTAACATCTCTCCCTTTATTCTATTACTGATCCCGGTTTTTTTAATGGCATTGTTCACTATTATCCCTGTTAAACAGAATAATGATGATCAGAACGATGCAACGGTAAAAACTTCAGGCACTACTTCGGTAACCAATGTACTGAGCTATCTGACTAAATAAGATGAGCAATCTGGCAATCGAAACCTGCGGACTGACTTATCATTTTGGTAATCAAAAAGTGGTAGACGATCTTTCCCTAAAAGTTCCAAAAGGAAGTATTTATGGTTTCCTCGGACCAAATGGTGCGGGAAAAACTACGACCATAAAAATCCTGCTGAACCTGTTGAAATCACCATATGATACCGTATTTATCTTCGGAAAGGAAATTAATGCCAACCGTATTGCCAGTTTAAAAAAAATAGGCGCACTCGTAGAACAGCCGGCCATATATGCACATCTTACAGGTAAAGAGAACCTGATTAACCGTTGCATTCTTTTAGGCGTAACACGCGAAAAAGTAAAGGACATGCTCAGCCTGGTTGGCCTGACTGACGCAGCGGATAAAAAAGCCGGTAACTACTCGTTAGGTATGAAACAACGGTTGGGAATTGCACTTGCCTTGTTAGCTGATGCAGAATTGTTATTGCTTGATGAACCTACTAACGGACTTGACCCGAACGGGATTATTGAGATCCGTAACTTAATGTCAGAACTCAGCTTAAAACACAATAAAACTATACTGGTTTCCAGCCACCTGCTCCATGAAATAGAAAAAGTAGCTACACACGTGGGCATCCTTAATAAAGGGAAACTACTTTTTCAGGGCACAATAAATGAATTGCAGACTTTTAATACACCGGTGGTAGAAATACAGACGGATAACCGGGAAGCCACAGCTGCTTTTCTCAGCAGTTTAGGTTATGTGGTCAGCAACATCAATGAGGACACCATTCAGCTCCCTTTTCAGTCGACCGCCGAAACAGGAAAAATTAACACCTTGCTGATTCAACACGGTTTTACTGTTTACAGTATCCACTTTGTAAAGAAAGATCTTGAACGTTTATTCCTGGATATTACGAAAACCAATTAATATGCATGCGCTACTCATCTCTCTGCAATCAGAATTCTATAAATCCAGAAAAACACTTGCTTTCTGGGCTTCCATATTATTGCCACTGTGCCTTTGTTCACTGGTAACCGCAGCATTTTATTTTAAATCAGAAAAGATCCTTGCACAGCTTTATTCCCCACCAGTTTTATGGATGAATTACATTGGCAGTATCCTGGGTATAATGGGCTCACTTATCCTGCCATTTTACGTGATCTTTATGGCTTTTTCTGTCAACAATATTGAACATAAAAATGATACCTGGAAATCGCTTTTCGCACAGCCGCTAAACAAGTTTTCTATCTACGCAGCTAAATACATATACGCAGTCCTGCTGATCTTCATCTGTTTATTTTTATTTTTTGCATTGAGCCTGGCTTTTGGTAATCTATTGCATATACTGAACAATGGGTATAAATTCAATGATTATTCGCCGCTTGACTTTCTTTCCAGGATTTATACGAGGCTATTTCTATCGTCTCTGGGCATACTCTCCGTGCAGTTTATCATCAGTCTGATCTGGAGCGATTTCCTTAAGCCAATGGGTATTGGTTTTATCGGCCTGATCGCGGGAATAATAGCCGTGACCAGGGGATGGGAATATGCCTGTTTTATACCTTACAGTCACGCCACCATGGTCATCTCAGCGAGAAAAGAAGGAGTGGCAGGTCAGATCTTTACGCAGGAAATCTATGCCAGCCTGATCTATGCAGCAGTTCTTTTCCTGGCTGGCTATTTTATAGTGATTAAAAAAAGTGTCAAATAGCAGTCTTAAATCCCGCCGTCTGCAGGTTCTCTGCATATGGACTACGACTAATCATTATTTCCTTAAAGGAAGTGTTAAGAAATGCAGGAATGTCTTTTAAAGCTCCGGTATGCAGTTTCCCTGTTAAAGTATAAGGGAGGTAATCTTCATCCACCTGGTCCGCACAGGTAAGTACCAGGTGTTTAGCAATTCCATTATTTTGAGAGCTCTCCGATTCCAGGGCATAATTCAGCTGATCCAGGTCCAGTGGTCCTGTTCTGAAATTTCCCTGGAAATCATTCAATACATTCGTCTCCATCTCATTATTTTTCAGCACCAATTGATCTGCATGCGCCACAAATGGTCCCTGACCATGGCGGGTATGATAAACCCGGCTTACACCATACAGTGTAACGGAAGAGGTCTGGAGTGTATTTCTACGGATCAGATCCAATGCGTTTTTAGATGTGGTATGACTACGGGTTACATGAGGGAAATAGCCAAAATCCATATCCAGCAAAACACCTTGTGCACCTTCAAATATGTATTGATCAAACTGCCGATCCGCAAAAATGGCTTTTTCTGAGGTGATAAAGATGTTATGGTTGAGGAGCATTTGCAGTTCAGCTAAATAAGTCATAAACCGCTGATCTTCGGCATCATGATGAAGTGCAGTAAAATCAATAGTCAATTCCGTTTTGGCCTTCAGGGCATAATATAGTCTGATCTGTTTCAATTTGTCTATACAGCGTTCCGGATAAATCAGATCGCCTGCAACCAGGCTTACCTCTGCCTCATGCCGCTGCAGGGTATTCCCAAATCCCATTCCACAGCTGCCATGTCTTGCAGAACCGCGTTGCTGCTCTAAAAGGCGGTTGTACAATACATCGTAGTGGGTGGTGACTGCACAAAGTTGATCTAGGTATAATCGCGGAGAAATCCCTGAGCTGTTCAATGCACGGTATTCGTTTAACAGTGCTGAGGGCGACATGGTGCAGCCTGATGACCAGTAAGTCGCTGCCCCGCGTAGAGTGCCTGCTCCGAAACTGGAAAACACATGACGGAGGCCATTTGCATTACTTACCGTATGACCGGCCTGCTGACCACCATTGAAACGAATGACGAGCGGATAGAGAGACTGGCTACAGAGATAATCTGTGGTCAGTCCCTTCCCCTCGTCACCAAAGCCCAGACCAATCACTATGCTGGCTTTATTGCTCATAATTTAAAGATCCTGGAAATCAATCCCTTCTTTTGATCTGTCGGCACTATTGCTGAATGGCCTATATGAATCAGCGCACTGCCCACCGTGCCAGCTGTTTGATTGTCGAAAGAACTTAAAATATCCTGAAGTTCTACACCATGGATGACCGCTACCGTGGCTGCAATGGTCTCGGCAATTGCATTATAGTCATCTAAGACGATCAGACGTTCTCCAAGCATCGCTCTCCAGTAACCCAATACCACCGGGTCATTTTTATAGGAAGCTTCATTGATATGGATATGAAACACATGATAACTGCGCTGTACTTCTTCCAGTAGTTGCTTATCAGTAAGATCAACTGCTTCCGGATAGCCCATTATTTTGATCAGGCGCTTTTTTTCCAGTTTATCCCAGTTGGATTCATCACCGATAGTGAAAAGGAAACCCTTCTGTCCACGTTTTTCAAAGCAGTCAGAACTGGTATGTCTGGCAGCAAATAGCCATGCCAGCAGGTAAGATTCACGGTTTTGCCCGCCGCCCCCGCCTTCCAGAAAGATTTCTGTAAGCCATTTGTCCAGTTCTTCAGTACCGCTTTCAAACTGCCCGATCTGGAGCGGATACTGGTCAGAGAGATGGTCGCCGATTCCGCCAAATAAAATCTGCGGATGGAGCACACCGTGGCTGATCAGTGTGTTCATCAATGAACCTAGTTTTTCACGTACCAGAATTTCAGGGATCCTTCCCATACTTCCTGTTACATCTAAAAATACGGCGATGGATAAAGAATCGGGGTGGATATCAGAATCCCTGCTTTCCCTGAACTGAACACCTGCAGGCAGCATGGCGTCAGCTGCCCTTCCGCTTTTGTTATTGGTAAAAATATCATCCACACTTGAATTGGTGCGGCTGTCTTTCAGATTGCTGTAAGCATCATCAGACCATCTTGTGTATCCCATAATTAAATATTTAACTGGTGAAACGTTGGTTTTCCGAATAAACGGAACAATAATTTTCTAAATTCCTGGTAACCCTGGTAACTGGAATAATGCGGTGAGATTAAAAAGTCCACCAGTTCCGGATTTACCGATTTCTTCAATACAATGCCATTACCCGAACGATCTCCCATTGCATAAATAGCAGTACGTTGCGCCAGGCTGGTATCAATATACTGAATTGCCTTTTTTTGTTTGAACACTATTGCAGGATACCAGTTCAGGTAGCGTCCGGACAAACTTTCCGGTTGGGTATCGAGACGGGTCAAGTGATAAAATGAAACACAGACTATACCATGTGTTTCCGGAACAATAAATACCGACTCCGGATTGATTCCCAAATGGCTATAGCCCTTCTGATGGAACCAGGAAATGAGTTCATAAATACGGCTCAGTATCCAGTCGGCATGCTCATGTGTGAGGGTCAGGTGACTTAAAGGCAACATCCTGCACTCACTTTTAACATGCAGCGCTCCATCCTGGAAAAACAGGCTTTGCGGCAGATACTTTTTAAAATGGACAGCACTTTCATCATTCATCGACATGAGCAACTGGTAGTTATGAAAGGACCGTTTCAGCAACTCTTCCTCTCCTTTGAATGCCACTTCATTTTCTGCAACAAATACAAATGATCCTGCATCGTCTTCGCCCTGCTGATACTTATCCATTTCTTTACGGTAGACGTTCATTTTGGCTATGGCATCGCCTGCCATCGGCAATGCACAGACATCAGGATGCAGCATTTTCACGATCTCTACATATTCCTTTTTGAAATTGCGGATGCTTAACACCTCCTCCGCCTGGCGTGAGGAGATGATCTTGTTCAGCAGCAGCTGCGCTTCCATGAGCTACAAGGCTGTAACAGCTATTTCTTCCTGGTTTTTTACCAGCGTCCTGATCGCTGCCAGACTGGTTTCCCTCATCAGCTTGCCGTCGCGGTAAACTACTTTCAGCAAAGAGTTAGCCTCTTCTGCTACATTACACTGATCTTTAGTCAGGTATTCATTGCCCTCTTTTAACAAGCTGAGCAGACCTTTGTGTGATTTCTTTTTACGGTCCGTAACAGGGTCTTTCTCGATTTCTCGGGGTTCTCCGTTTACTTCCACATAAGTAGCTTTGATGGCAAAACCAAGGGTATCGCGACTATGGTTACGTAGTATTCCTCCTACCCCGATAACCAGATTACTTGCTGCATAACCCATTTCTTTCAGACGTTCCAGTGTACGGATGTATCTTTCGATATACATTCCATCACCATAAATCAGTCCTACTTTAGGGTTAAGTATTTTATACCCTTTACTGTTCAGACTTGAGCCAAATTTCTCATCCAGCAAACGGATAGCCCCTTTCCACTCATTACTTCCCTCTGCTGCTTCCGGGTTTCCGCAGATGATATATTCCGGATTACCACTATCCGGTCTGAAAACAACTTTACCATCCCTGGCAAGAATAACTTCCTTTAACGTTTCAGCAAAATCGGTCAAGACAGTATATACATCAAAAGTATCAGATACGATAGACACAATTCCTGTAGGATATAATTCCAGCATATGGCGGAATGCACCGATCTCATCTTCCCTGCCGAAAGAGCACATTACACTGTGTTCACTTGCCGGAACAGAAAGTAAAATAGGCGCACCATTTACATCTGCATTATAAAAATCTACTGCACAAGGTAGTGCAGGTACATTATCACTGCCCAGAAAAGATAATAAATGCGCTACACCACTGATGGCTGCACCTTCTTCAGAAGCATCCCCACGGTAGCCAAAGTCATGCACCTGGAAATCTTTTGCAGGATCCATTGTCTCATCATCCGTCTGGTTGAAGTATTTGGTTACGATTTTACGGTATTGGTGACTGCAGGTAGCCACGGTAATCGTATACCACAGTTTTAACAGCAGACTTTCCATAAATCCCACTACCCAGTAAAAATCAGGATGTGTATTGGTGATGGTCATCAGTACGTTTCTTACCGGCATAATTGTACCTTCTTCCACTGCTTTGATTTCTATAGGCAGATAACCCAGCTGGCAGAGTGCCCGCATTTTAGTTTCTACTTCTTCAGAATTACTACCCAGAATCATTTTGCGGTAAGTCAGAAATTCTTCGCCCATTTCTGGTGTAATCGGTGCCGAAAGATATCTTTTGATATAATATTGCAGGCCGAAAAACACAGTTTCATCAAAGTTTTTATCACTGCGCGCAGTCAGGTAAGAATAAACTTTATTACATCCTGGAGCATATTGCTCCATATGTCCCATTTTATAGACGTCGGTTTGTAAAAGGATATTGTTCATGGTTTTAGATTTTAAAGATGAATGAGATTATAATTGAATCAGATCGGACAGCGAAATTCTGCTGATGAGTGCTGACTGTGTGTCTTTTATCGAGTCGGTCGTGTAGATATGATCAATCCAGTCGACCAGTTCCGTTTCTCCATGAGACATTATGCCGTGTGAAACAATGAGGCTTACTTTACCAGCATTGCGCTTTTTCAGTTCTTTAGCCACGCCTACAAAAGTTGCTCCCCCATCACAGATATCATCAATGATGAAACAGTCTTTGCCCTGCAGATCGTCCTGATCTACGGTGATCTGTTTGATCCTGCCGTTGCTGACGTCCCTTACTTTATTACACAAAACAATATCATCAGTATAAGTTAGCGCCTCCGCCAGTTTATATATTTTTTTCAGCGCACCGGCATCGGGAGAAACCAGCAGATAATCTGTACGGTCCTTCAATACTTCTTTGACCAAACTGTAATTGCTGATGAGCTCGCAGTTTTCCAAAAGTGCTAGTGATACTTCCGAGTGTACATCATATACATACACTTTTTCAAAACCGCAGCTATTGATCAGGTTGCACATTACCTTGATGGACAAAGGTTCGCCGGCAACCATCACCCTGTCCTGTCGTGCATAAGGCAGATAAGGAATAAAAACGCTGATGTTTTTGGTGCCGCTGCGACGCAGGGCATCAACAGCCAATAATAACTTCATGATATCATTTGAATCATTTAGTCGTGTAGAAATCAGCACATCATCTGCACTACCTTGTAGTTTAATGTGTACTTCGCCCCCACTAAATAAAAAGCTTTTGCTTTCTATCTCTTCTATTGAAGATTGAAATGGGTTGAATCCGGTTGATAAATTTAAAACTCTCATATCTATTTGCGTTACTATGACACAAATTAAAGTCTTTATTCTTTCTTATCCAAATTAATTTGTGTTTATTTTACACAAATTAATTCACTGGACACCTATCATTCTCTTTTACAGGAGTTTATTAAGATCGAAACCATTCACTTTAAGCTGTTTATATTTTTCACTATCGAAGGAATACAATTTCCCCGGGCGACCAGCAGTTAAAACCGGCGCCTTTTCCTCTAGTTCAATAATTAGGCCTAAAGACATAATTTTTCGTTTAAAGTTTCGGCGATCAATTTCACGCCCCAATAATTTCATATACAACTGCTCCAGATCAGAGAAAAGAAACTTGCGGTCCAGCAGTTCAAAACCTACCGGTTCATAAATAATTTTTGCTCTTAAACGGGCAATTGCTTTTTCGACAATCTCTTTATGGTCAAATGCGAGCGCTGGCAGTTCATAGATATTGAACCATTCTGCTGCTGCAGCATCCGTGGAGGCAAGCAGGCTATAGTCGGAAGATTTAACCATTCCAAAATAAGAGACAGAAATTACCCTCGTTCTCGGATCCCTGAATGGCTTTCCAAAAGTAAACAACTGCTCCAGGTAATTGATAGAGACACCGGCTTCTTCCTTGAGCTCACGTTCCACCGCTTCTTCCAGCGTTTCCTCATTTAAAACAAATCCACCCGGTAATGCCCACTCATTGATAAAGGGTGCGATCTTTCGTTTAATCAGCAGGACTGATATCCCATTCTCCTGGGTATATCCAAAAACAATAGCGTCAACTGTAACTTTTATATCCTGTTGAGGTGTAGTATTTTTTTTTGTCATGTTAAAAAAGATAGCTGATTACAAAGTAACGCTATTTTAATACATCTTGCAGCATTTTAAACGGATTCCACAGATCGCATTGCCTGTAAGCGAATGGGCATAATGGCTTCCTGGCAATTGCTGAATTAATTTAGCAATTTATCACAAGGCGTTTGATGTGCTGAAATATTCTATTATTTTTACCGCCAAATAATTCTATGCGCTTTCTTTCAGCATTACTTTTTTTCCTTTTATATCTATCAAACAGTCTTCGTGTATACAGTCAGACCATCACACCCGATTACCATAACATTGGCAAAAGTGTTACCTATTTTGTAGATAAAACTGCATCGCTGTCTTTAGATCAGGTAAAGGATTTGGAGCGTAAAGGAAAATTCCTGCCCGGAAAAAAGGAGATCCTCAATTTTGGCAATAGCAGCGCAGCCATCTGGATCAAAATTGATCCGCATTATACCGGACAGGATCAGATTTACCTGATTGTTGATGCGCCTAACATAGAGCATGTCGAATGCCACCTTAGCGGGGAGGATGGAAATTCTAAAACCATAAAATCCGGCAGCTTATGTTATACCATGCCCGGTGTGGCTGTAGAAAACAACTTTGTTTTCAAGCTTCCTTTTAATGGAAATAAGGGGGTTAAACCTGCTTTTCTGAAGTTACAGACAAACAATATTATGCTGGTGCCTCTGAAACTGGCTACAGCAGATGCCCTCCTGAAAGGCAAAGCATTAAAAGACAGAATAGAATATATTTATGTCGGTGTTTTGATTGCCCTATTGTTATTTAATTTATTCCTCTATTTTAGTCTGAAAGACAAAACATATCTGTATTATACATTATATGTTTTGACGCTTTCACTCTACCTCATGGTGTATATCCGGGGTTACGGCTTTCTGTTCGGGGAAGATCTGAGGATAGTATTCAGTCGTTATCCGCATGTTTTTTTAAGTCTTTCTGTGGTGACTTCACTGATCTTCTGCAGGAAATTCCTGAATCTGGAACGGACAGTGCCGGGAATGCTTAAGTTTTATTACTTCCTGGGTATTTGTGGAATCGTATTATTTTTCACCAGTATATCCGGACAGAAAAGTCTTTCAGCTTCTATTGCACAGCTGCTTACGGTTACGGTATCGGTAGTGCTTTGGATTTCTGGTATTGTTGCCTACAGAAGGGGACACAAGCCGGCTAAATTTTATATTATAGCCTGGTTTTTTATCTGGGTAACGGTAGGTATTATGACTTTTAGTCTGGCAGGTGCATTGGAGGTGAAGGACTTCACAATGGAGCTGGTTCCCATAGGATCAACCCTGGAGTTACTACTGCTTTCATTTGCATTGGGCGACCGTTACAAGATTATTATTGAGACGGAGCAGCGCGTGCGTGATGAAAACCTGGCTTTGGTTCAGAATCAGAAACAGCGACTGGAAGAATTGGTACAGAAAAGAACCACACTGCTGACCAGTACCATTGCCGAACTTGAATCATCAGATGCGGTTAAAAACAAGCTTTTTTCTATCATTGCGCATGACCTGAGAAGTCCGCTCAACAGCCTGATCAGTATTTTGTCTCTGAATGATATGGATGCACTGACCATGGAAGATATTCAGCATATGCTGAAGGAGAATAAAAAGAATATAGAAACCATATATACTACCTTAAATAACCTGTTACACTGGGCGAAAAGTCAGATGAGCGGAATTACCAAAGACCCGACTGCTTTCGACCTGAAACAACTGATCGAGGAATTGGTACTGGTTTATGCTCCGCTGATGGAGAAAAAACATATCCACTTAGCCACCAGTATTGAGGGAAGCTATCCTGTTTTTGCAGATGAGAATCAAATCCGCCTGATCCTGCGTAACCTGATCGATAATGCCATCAAGTTTACGCCGCAGCATCAACAAGTAGAATTGAGATTGAGGCATGTAGTCACTGCCGTAGAAATCTGCATTTCCAATACAGTCGCAGATACAGAAAAAATCAATACGGATGAGATGATGAAGATCAATTCCATCCAGGCAACCTATGGAACAGCGAATGAGAAAGGCGTTGGCTTGGGATTGCATTTGTGCAGGGAATATATCCGGAGCAATGGCGGAGGAGACTTACATATCAGCCTGAAAGAAAAGATCATTTCCTTCTCCTTTACTGTTCCCGGGCAGCAAATGACTTAGTGAATATTACATGACCGTAATACCGGCTGTCCATCCTACCAGGTTTTTATTGATATCAAGCCGTTGCGCCGCATTGCTGTTCATCGCGTCTTCCTGATAGAATTTAAGCGAAGGACCAAAAAATAAACCAGTTTTATTTGTCAGGGCTACATTGAGTAAAGTGCTGAACTTATAGAGATTACCATCATTTTTCCATTTCAGGGTATATAGTTGCTGGGTAGATGCGTCTGCAGATAATTTAAGCCGTTTACTGATCGTAAAATCATGTCCCAAAGCAAAACCAAGGCTATAAAAGTTGAGTTCATCCAGATAACTGAATCCTGCTAAAAGGCGCGTATACAACTGCTTATTTCCTGTTTTATAAGAGATTGAAGTATTCGCCGTTTCATCGCTGTACAGCGCGATCTGATGGTAGCCGTTCCTGGATATACTCAATACATTAAACGCAAAACCCTCGAGAGTATCTGCTACGTTCAGTACGCCCACATGAAATCCTTTCATTACCCGGGCTTTATTGTATAGCCCGGCAACCTGCAGTCCTGCACTGGTGCCTTTAACCAGGTTAATCAGTCCCGCGACCTGTATTCCTTTAGTATCTTTGTATACTACATTTGTTAATCCAGCTGCCTGGATACCGGCCAAATTCCCCCCGTTTACATTGAACAAACCCGCAAGCTGCATAAATCTGACGTCAAGTTTATTGATATTGAAAAGACCAGCTACTTCAATGCCATTTACACCAGCGGTATACCCGCCCAGCATATTGAGAGATACCTTATTGATCACCTGACTGGTCATCATACCATGTGAACTCAAGCCGGGCGTTAAAGAAGTTTGAACCGGCACAGTGGAAATAAAATTTCCGATATTCAAACTCTGCATTTTTTGCCGGGAAGAGATAAACCAGCGTCCCAATAAACTCTTTTCCACTTTTTTATAACTTGTATCAGCACTGTAATAATAGTTTTTAGCGGTGGGGTATACAGTGACATCATTCAGCAGATTTACATCAATATCTTTATATAATTCTTTGCTCACTGTTAAGGTAAGCGGCCCCTTGTATTTTATTTTTAACCTGAAATAACCATTCTGATCAGTTAGTGTGGATAGTAAAATATGTTTTTCAAAAACCGAGGCACCGGCAAGTCGCATACCGGTTTTTTCATCAACAACATGACCAGTAATTACAAAGGTCTGATCGGGTTCTGTACTGTTATCGGGAAAAACAGCCAGTCTGTAAGGCGCTCTCTTTAAAATAATGTATCCCGGTGTTTCCTTATAATCTACTTTCCCCTTAAAAATACCATCCAGTACTTCCCTGATCGTTTGATAACAGGATAGATCAATAACACTGTCAACCGGAACCCAGTTATTACTATAAGAAAAATAGAAGTTATTTTGCCTGCCTATGGTTGTCAGTACCTCAGCAATCTTTTTGCTTTTAAGGTTTAAAGCTATATTTCTATCAAGGTTATTTTGTCCCACAGCAAAACCGTATGTAAAAAATATACATACGGCTGCCAGCAGTAATGCTTTGTATTTCATTTGATGTGAATACAAGTTTAGTTAATTATAATTTTATTCTTCTGCCTGTTTACCTTCAGATTAAAAGTCTGACAGATAGTATTGAGGTTATTTTCGAGCTGACCATAATGCAGTGTAGTGCTTAACTGTAAGGCAGCCTTCTTTTTATCGGGGATAACAATATCCACTTTATAGATTTCATTTAATACTTCAGCAATGCGCCATAAAGGGGTGTTATTGGTTAAAATCTCATTGGTACGGTAATAGTTATAAAAAAGATCGGCACTAAAGCCTTTTTTATACAACCCTGATCGCGAATCGATACTTAGCTTTTCTTTAGGTGTCAGTTTGATGACAACCTTTTTTCTGGATACCTGCACAATGCCCGTTTCTACAATCACCTCAGTCAGGCTGGCTGCATTCCTGATATTAAATGATGTACCTACTACACGCACCCTGATGTCTTTTACGTTGATGATAAATGGTTTATTTTTATCATGCGCAACTGTAAAAAATGCTTCCCCTTCTTGCAGGGTCACCAGCCTTTGGTCGCCATCAAATTTTTCAGGATAATACAATAGCGAATTTTTGTTCAGCGTAATCACAGAGCCGTCAGCTAAAGTAACAGCCCTGCTTTGATCAGTGGTCTGTATACTCAACATCGTCTCTTTTGCTGATTTCAGATAGTTAAAAAGAATGATTGAAACACTACATAAAGCAATCAGAACCGCAGCCATCTTCATCCAGTAGAAACCTCTCCGAGGCAATTGCACTATCTCCTGACGCTGTTCGTCACGCTTTTCTGTCAGTTTTTTAAATTCCGTCCATGATTTACCGGCATCTAAACGGCTTTCTGTCTTCACTGAAAGACTGGTTTCCCATATCATTTTGAACTGAGCGAAATACTTGCTATTCCATTCACTGGCAGCGATCCACTCTTCTATTGTGCTGATTTCCACAGGAGATGCTTCTCCCAAAATATATTTAATTAATAACTCGTCCATATTATTCATGATTAAAAGTTATTTGTTTTACTGATCAGCCATAGGATTAGCGGCAGGAAATCCACCAGTTTAATCCTTAATATTTTCAGCGCTTTTCCCATTTGAGCCTCCACTGTTTTAACAGAGATCTGAAGCCTGTCCGCGATCTCCTGATATTTTAATTCTTCAAACCTGCTGAGCTGAAATATAGTGCGGCATTTTTCCGGCAATTCATTCAGTGCATCAGCTAATTTTTCACGCAAATCCATTAATTCCATGTTTCCGCTTTCCTCTCCATTATTTCCCATCGTGTAAACCACATGTTGCTGGTGCTTATGTTTTACCTTTTCATGTCTCAGGTAATTGAGGCATTCATGATAAACAGCCCCATACAGGTAGGCCTGCAGGGAGCCGCTGAAGGATAGCCGCTCTTTTTTATCCCAGAGTTTTAAAAATACATTTTGTACCATTCCCTCTGCCCTGTCTTCATCTTTCAGGATGGCGATCGCATAGACATGCAGCGGCCTTAAAAAATGTTTATAAACACTTTCAAACGTAGATTCGTCACCTGCAAGCAGTAAGGGTATCAGTTGTTCGTTATTCAGATCCAAAGCTGTTATAATTTATGCTATATGATATAGAGCAAGCCTGATTATTGTTGCGAATATAGGCATCTCCTTTATAATTAAACCTTTGTTTAGCGCAGTGAAAAAGTAACACCAGCAGTATAACCGAAATATAGACCCTGAAAATTACGGCCATTATCTTCATTCCAGGAAGCGATATATTTTTTTCTCAGTAACCTGTCTTCCATCACATCCGTATTGATATAATGCAGAGAGGGAGCAACAAACAGATTGATTTTTTCAGCAAGTGAAATTGCTGGCATCAGCCTGAAAGTAGATTTGTAGGTGGCGCTGCCTTCAAAGTTCAACAGACTACCCTGCGTCAGTTCCGTATCCAGATGGAACAGCCCTGATGTATAAAGATGTAAACCTAAACCAGCCTCCAGGGCATAAACGTTTTCTTTATTTTTGAAATTGTAGCCCGCACCAATGATACCATAGACTGATTTTCCGCCGGACCTGAAAGTTAACAGGGTGGTATTGTTCTCGTCTATCTGCGCACCAAGACGCATGTTTCCATTTTTGGAGATATTGATAATTCCGATCTGGTAAGCTGCTGTATCTGCAATATTAATAAAGCCAGCAATCTGCACACCTTTAACATTTTTGGCTTTATTCATAAAACCACTGATTTGCAAACCTTTCACATTCCTTGCCATGTTCATCAAACCTGCGCCTTGCAGACTGGAGACTTCACCCCCTATATTGATCATTCCCGTTACCTGTACATTGCTTGCTGTTTTCGAGAAATTGCCAAAACCTGCTATAGCCGTATTTTTACCGCTTTTCGAAGTATTCATAAAGCCAGCAATTAAAATTCCGTTTGCTTTTTTACCGATATGGTTTGAAAAGCCCGCCAGCTGTAGTCCATTTGCATCATGGCGAATGATATTGGAAATGCCCGCAAAGGAAAAACTGTGCTCTCCGGCAGATACGCCGGCCAGCAAATTAAGTGAGAACTGATTGGTATCCAGGGGTGCTCCGGTCCAGTTACTGCTTAAGGGATACACCAATCCCACATTGACTTTAGCATTTCTCCCTTGTTGCTGATGTTGTTGCGCGAACAGCGTATGA
Source organism: Pedobacter sp. MR2016-24 (assembly GCF_026239655.1). Taxonomy (GTDB): domain Bacteria; phylum Bacteroidota; class Bacteroidia; order Sphingobacteriales; family Sphingobacteriaceae; genus Pedobacter. The sequence goes on from NZ_JAPIVO010000005.1 coordinate 381,255, forward strand.
CTGCTGAACAATAGTAGGATTGTCATAGCAGCTGTGGCTTTAGCTTTCGCCAATTTTATACGTTGATGTGAGTTCATTTCTCTGTTTTCTATGATTTACAGGTATAACACCTTCCCAGGCATCTACCCTTATGCCCTGCAATAAAAAAATTATAATTCTATCCTGTAGTTGATGGTTGGGAATATGCCTATCCATTTATTCGCTTCAATGGTCCTTTTGCTGGGATTGTAATACATACCCATATTATTTTCCCGGCTCAGCAGATTCTGAATATCCAGCAGGATATAATGGCTTGCGTTTTTTCTATTGATGCGGTAACTGGCCGAAAAATCTGCCCGGATATACGCGTCAGCGGTGAGTGTATTGATTTTAGACTGATCAATCACCTGCTCATCTAAACGAAGAGATTCTTCGAGGAGGATCAGTGAATACCGTCTACCACCCGCATAAATGATTTTACCATTCAGCGCAAACATATTTTTATGCTGCCTGCCTGTAGTCCATTCTTTACCGATGACCAGATTACCGACATAACGGGTATTAAAAGTGGTATTAAATTCCTGTCCGCTTAATGCCTTAAATTTCGAATTGAATAAGGAAGAGGAAAGCATGAAGTAGTAACCCCGGTGCATGGATTTCTCCATTGATAATTCCAGACCATAGTTTTTACCTGTCCCTTTATTGATCAGTGCAGTATAATCTGAGGATAAAATTGCCGAATTATCAGACACATTGAGCAGAGAAAAACTGTTGGCGGGATCTACCGAGACAGGAACATGAGATAAGTGCTGATAATACAGTTCACTTTTGAATTTCAGCTGATCTGAAAGCTGGTTTTCATAGCCCATTACCACCTGAGCCGATCTTGTTGGTTGGAGTGGTGTAGTGGCAGGTGTACCTGCCTGCTCATTTTTGGCAAAATAATAAGAAAGTGGTTCCAGTCTGCTGTAAGTACCTCCCGCAAGAGATAATTTCTGACGATCATTTACCTGTAAATTCATTCCTAAGCGCGGTTCAAAGGACCAGCTATCGCTCAGGTTGAAGTAATTGGCGTGAATACCTGTATTCAAGGAAAGTCCGCCGCCAAACTGACGTTTGTTTTCTATAAAGGCGTCAAAAGTACTGGCATGTCCTTTTTCATTGAGTACTTCTGCCAGGGCATCCTGCTCCCGTTTATACTGTTGTTCATATAAATTATAACTTAATATACTTGAATTTACGCCCGCCCTGATAGTATTCGCATCATCTGCACGGTAATTTATCATACCTGCATAACGGACTGCGCTGTTGTCATAATGGTTTTGCTGAATCCTGCTGGCCTGATAAGTTTGCGTGAGTGTATCGACACGCAGTTTACTGCGATCGCCCGAATAAGAAATGATATTATTCATATACAGCCTGCTGTTAAAACTATATACATGTTTCAGACCTGTACTAGCCGCCGCATAGGTAACATTGGTATTATACGCGTCACTGCGTTCTTCCCATTTTGAAAAATCATGTTCAGCATCGCTTAACAGTCCGCCTGCACCACCGATTCCAAATAAGGAGAATGTTCCTGCTTTTTTAGTGGGAATGACAAAATTGAAAGATAAATCCTGGTATCTCGGCACCCCGTCATCAGATACTTTAACTATTTTTTGCAGGAGATCGAGTGCAGAATAACGGTAACTGATCAGGTAGGAAGCATCACTGCCTTTCTTAAATGGCCCCTCCAGTGTTGCCCCTATGCCCAACACGCCGGCAGTAAATGCATATTCCCGCTTATTCGTATTTCCTTTCCTGAATTTTAAATCAAATACACCGGCAGTGGCATTATTGTATTCTGCCGGCACGGCACCGGTATAAAAATCGGATGTTGACAGAACGGTAGCGTTGAGCATGCTCACAGCTCCTCCTGCGGCACCCTGACCACTAAAATGATTGGGGTTGATGATCTCTATCCCTTCCAGGCGCCATTGCAGACTTTTAGGAGAATTTCCCCTGACAATAATTTCATTGTTATCACCACCAGCAACTACCCCGGCAAAACTCTGGGCCATCCTTGCAGGATCAAACATCGCTCCGGCATAGCGGTTAGTCTCTTCCGGAGAGAAAGAGCGTCCGCTGGACATCGCCATCAAGTTTAATGGCTTTCTGCCGGATGAAGTCCTGATACTGACTTCATCTAATTGTTTATTCAGGGCTTCTAAGCCCACAGCCACTTCGGTTTCTTTACCGGTGGTCACCAGAATTTCCGAAAGCATCACCGTTTGATAGCCGATACTGGAAATCTGCAGGTGATGTCGCCCTACAGGGATACCTGCCAGACGGAAAGCCCCTGCATTATTTGTGGTGGCGGACAGTGGACGATTACCTTTTAAACTTACCGTCGCTCCCGGCATCGGCAGGCCTGAGTTTTTATCGGTAATTATCCCTCTGATGGATTGCGTAAAGACAGCGGTATCTTTAAACTGTGCGCTACTTCTGGAAATAAATAAAATGGCGACAATTATTGTCAGGTAGAAAGTTCTTCTCATTTTTTATAATTTCCTGCAGAACACGCCAGATCAGGTTTACCCTTATGCGGCTCAGAAATTTATTTCTGCTAAATGCATATTTGCAATATGACATTGTCCTTGCGATAGTCAGCACCTGAATCAAAACATTTAGGTCTTTCTGCTGGTTTAAAATATATCTTTATACCTAAAAAGACCTGCAAATTGAGATTGAAAAATAGAATACACTGGTTGTTGACCATGAATAGAATCGGAATGGTAGTCATGATCGCAGTATTGGTTTCCTCCATTCATACGGCTGCATTTAGTCAGATTAATCCCCCTGTTGATTCGGTAAAGGCAGATTCGCTGCGTATAAAAGCGGCCAAAGCCTCTTTTGCGGCCGACTCCACCTATAAGCAATATGATATTGCCGACCTGCTCCGTGATATCATACATCCGAATAAAAAAGTAAATCCGCTGCGCAAGAAATCTGGTATTACGCTAATGCCAAATGTGGCTTATAACCCTAGTATCGGTGCACAGATCGGTATCAAAGCAGTAGCAGGCAGAAAATTAGGAGGTGATCCGAACACCCTGATGTCGGTCGCCGCTACATCAGCCTCCATCACTACCAAAGGAATCATTTACTTCTATTTAAGTCATAATATATACACACCCGGTAACAAATGGAACTTCCAGGGAAGTCTTGTCGCCGCAAAAACGGTGACGCCGGATTTTGGACTGGGGATTGGCCAGGGTGCTGAAGGCAGCGAGGAAGACCGGATCCTGACTAACCCGGATCGTAAAGGTTATGTTCTCCATGCACAATATTATAATTTCAGGGAAAAGGTCTATAAACAGGTCCATGAGAATCTTTTTGTGGGAGCTGGAGTATCATTTGATATCAGAAGAAAAATTGAAGACAGGTCAAATACCGATGAGCTGACACCTTATAACATCTACAGTGACAGGAATGGATTTGACCGAGACCACTATATGTCCAACGGGCTGCTTTTCAACGTACAATATACCACCCGCGACAATCAGAACCGTGCCTACAAAGGGATTTATGCCGATGCGGGTGTCAGGGTCAACCAAACCTGGATGGGCAGTACCAGAAGTGCGGTGCAGTTCACCACAGATTTCAGGAAATACTGGAGTCTGTCTGCCAGCAATCCTGAGCACGTAATTGCTTTCTGGAACTGGGGATCTTATTTGGTTGGTGGTGCTTTGCCTTATCTTGAGCTTCCGGGCACGGGTAAAGACGTTAATTTCCGTAGTGGCCGGGGTTATACCGTAGCTTATTTCAAAGGAACGAAATATTTTTATTCGGAACTGGAATACCGCTTTCCTATCACTGCGAACAAGTTCCTGAGTGGTGTAACTTTCTTCAATATTGAGAGTACCAATGATGATCTGGGTACAAAGTTATTTCAAAAATGGCAGCCTGCAGGTGGCGCAGGGTTGCGTGTCTTATTTAACAAAGCTACCCGTACAAACCTGTGTATTGATTATGCTTTTGGTAACTACGGTGCCAGGGGTTTGTTCCTGGGTCTGAATGAAGCTTTTTAGAGCGACTTTTTATCTTTTTTCAAGGCCTTTTGAATGGCCTGCGCTGTTACTCCTGCCATAATTTTGTAGCCCGCCACATTTGGATGCACACCATCCGGCGTTAGTTCAGCTTTCTGGCCATTGTGCTCATCCACCACTGGACTGAAGTAATCCGGCAGGTTGAAATGATTAGCCCTTGCACAGGCTTGATCAATGTGCTGAATGATACACCTGAAAGCGGTAGTAACAGCTGTTCCATTTCCTATTTCAAATATCTAAAATATGATCTGTCATCAAAATTAAATCAATAACTTGCCGCCCCTGGTGATTAAACCAGTTTGAAAAAATGACCAAGATATCCAATAATGACCCGTTCGACCTTAATTTATGCATGAGGGGATTAGGTAATATAGTTACCTATATGCACTCTGACCTGTATGAATACATGTATTATTTTACATTTAAGCGGGCCATGAAAAAGTATGCCATGGATTTCAAAGATCCCTGGGAGCAAAATATTGAGGAGGCAGCATTTTTTCATAACGTAGACGATCCATTCGTGCAAAACTGCTCAAGGGCAGAAAGTAAGCTGATTAAATTTAAGCAGGAAATTACCCTGAGATTTGGAATCGACGAGATAGAAGACCTCAACGATGACGAAATCATCCGCCAAAGCCACCGCTTTCGTCCCTATTTCCTGGTTTTTAAAAGATCCAAAAGTTATAAAAAATTGAAGCTGCAATATGAAAGAGCATTATCCGGATTTATTGAATGCCTCTATCTGTATGCCTGTGCTCTAACCGCCGGGAGTAATAAAATACCGCGGGTACTGAAAAGTAAAATGAACCTGCCTGATGATGAATCTTTCCGGCTTTTAAATCAGGATGATGCAAATGTAGCACTGCTCATTGAACTGATTATTGCTTTGAGGGTTGAACTGAATGGTTTCAGACTGCTGTTTTACAAACTACCAAAAAAGGCCTGAATGCGAGCGCAATGCTAATTCCTCTCTCCTAAACTAAAACTTTCCTATCGCTTTCTTGTTTTTCTACAGCATGGCAGGTAAAACAACAACAGATCAGCAAGACTTTAGCGGTTACGTAAAAATAAAAGGAGCAAGAGAAAATAACCTTAAAAATGTAGATCTGCAGATTCCGCGTGACGCGATGGTCGTCTTTACAGGTGTTTCAGGTTCAGGAAAATCTTCCCTCGCATTTGGAACACTCTATGCAGAAGCACAAAGACGTTACCTGGAGTCGGTCTCCCCTTATGCAAGGCGGTTATTTAACCAGATGTCTATCCCGGAAGTAGATGAAATTGAAGGTCTTCCCCCGGCAATAGCCCTGCAACAACAACGCGGTTCTTCCAGTACCCGTTCTTCAGTAGGCAGCGTAACAACCTTATCCAACCTGCTGCGGATGTTATATTCCCGGGCCGGAGATTATCCTAAAGGTCAGTCTATCATTTATGCAGAAGCCTTCTCTCCCAATACACCTGAGGGGGCATGCCCTGAATGCCACGGACTTGGTCGTGTGTACGAAGTAACCGAACAGTCTATGGTTCCTGACGATACTTTAACGATTCGGGAAAAGGCGATCGCAGCCTGGCCTACCGCATGGCAGGGACAGAATTTACGCGATATCCTGATCACCATGGGCTATAATGTAGATATACCCTGGAAAGACCTGCCGAAAAAAGACAGGGAATGGATCTTATTTACAGAAGAAACACCCGTAGTACCGGTATATCCGCGTTTTACGGGCGAACAGGTGCAGAAAGCGATTAAAAACAAGATGCAACCCGATTATATGGGCACATTTACAGGGGCAAGAAGATATGTGATGCAGACCTTTGCTAAAAGCCAGAGTCAGCTGATGAAAAAGCGTGTCAGTCAGTTTATGCTGAGTAATGCCTGTCCTGTTTGTCAGGGTAAAAGACTAAGAAAAGAATCTCTTTCCATCAAATTCAACGGGCTGGACATTACAGAATTATCAAGATTATCGCTGAGCAGTCTTTATACGCTCTTCAAAGATTATGGCGCTGAAAAAGATTTACTGAATGAAAACAGAGACAAAAAACACCCTGAAAAGGTCATTGTAGCACAGCGCATTGCAGATGATATGGCATCGCGGCTGGAGGTAATGCTGGACCTGGGACTGGGTTACCTGAATCTGGAAAGAAGTACGCCCAGCCTTTCTCCGGGAGAATTGCAGCGTTTACGATTGGCTACACAGATCAGATCTAATCTTTTCGGTGTGGTCTACGTATTGGATGAACCTTCCGCGGGCTTACATCCTGCAGATACACAGGCGTTACTGAAGGCCTTGGACAAATTAAAAGCCTCTGGCAATTCTCTTTTTGTAGTAGAACATGAGATAGATGTGATCAGTCACGCCGACTGGATCGTAGATGTTGGACCAGGGGCCGGAGAGCAGGGCGGACATATTTTGTATAGCGGAGTCCCGGAAGGGTTAAAAGACATCGCACACTCAAAGACTAAAGATTATATCTATGGTAAAAAACGAGCTGTGCATACTGAAACAAAACTGCGAACACCAAAAGGCTGGCTTAAACTGGAAGGCCTGACTAAAAATAACCTGAATCAACTCGATGTGGAATTCCCTCTGGGAATATTTACCAGCGTGACAGGCATATCAGGATCCGGAAAAAGCACCTTAGTAAGTCAGATATTGGTAGAACTGATCAGTGATCATCTGGGTCAGAAAATCACGAAAACTGATGCTACAGCTGCTGATCAGGAGGAAATGAATCTGCCTGACCTGGACGCGTCTGGCAGCAAAACAACCGGTGGTTCAATCGCTTCAGGTGCGGAGGAGATCAGGAGATTGGTCCAGGTAGATCAGAAGCCGATTGGTCGTACCCCAAGATCAAATCTTGCCACCTATACAGGGTTGTTTGATCCTATACGTAAACTTTTCGCCACCACACCCGAGGCAAAAAAAATGAAGTACGATGCAGGCAGATTTTCATTCAATGTAGCAAAAGGACGGTGTCCGCATTGCCAGGGGGAAGGATTTGTGATGGTAGAGCTGTTATTTTTACCGAGCGTTTATACGCCATGCCCTACCTGCCTGGGAACGAGGTATAATGCAAAAACTTTGGAAGTAACCTACCAGGATAAAAATATCGCTGAAGTACTGGGAATGACGGTTGATGCGGCCTGGACATTTTTCAGGGCAGATCCGTCCATTTCGCGCGGACTTGATATCGTGCGGCAGGTTGGACTGGGTTATCTGAAACTCGGACAGCCGGCAACAGAACTTTCAGGTGGTGAGGCGCAGCGGATTAAACTGGCAACAGAACTGCAGCGTACCCAACGTGGAAACACCCTATACATTCTCGACGAACCGACCACTGGTCTTCATCCCTCGGATGTAGAAAAACTGATGACGCAGTTGAATCACTTGGTAGAACAGGGAAATACAATCATTGTTGTAGAACATGATATGCATGTGATTGCCGGAAGTGACTGGGTGATTGAAATTGGTCCGGAGGCAGGTGAGAAAGGTGGCAAAGTAGTTACATCAGGTATTCCGGCCGAATTTGCATTAAATAAAAACAGCCGCACGGCTCCATATTTATTGAAATACCTTAAATCAACTGAGTAGTAACAAGAGCTTTTTCAAATGAACGAACTGACAAAATTCAAAGATTCCCTCTCCGAGACACAAATACCCGCCGGCCTTTCTGTATTGCTGCAGGCACTTTGGTTTGATGGAAAGGGCGACTGGGAAGCTGCGCATGACCTGATTGATCAGCTTCAGGATAAAAATGCCGCACATCTTCACGCCTATTTGCACAGAAAAGAAGGTGATAACTGGAATGCTGATTACTGGTATAACAGAGCAGGTGAAAAGAGCCCGCAACTTTCTCTTGAAGAAGAGTGGGAAAAACTATTTTATAAATTCCAATAATGGCTCCAGAATGGTGGTTTCAAATTCCTGCTGCCGCTGATGTCCTTTTTTGTTATTTGAAAAGGTATCACTGATCTCATAATTCTTCACAAAATAATTTGATTTCGCCCCAATATGGTACGTCAGCGTACCATAACTGGTATCATTAACCAATTTTATTTCTTCAAACCCCATTAAGCGCTTAGTGTAGATTCCAGGTATTTTTTTATAAACTGCTCTTGTATTCCGATCAAAGATCATCGTCACCTTCACCACAAAGAGAAAGTCATACATCACATAACAAGAAACCCCTGCGCCTATAAAGTAGGCAAAACGTTTTACATCAAAGCCAATATTTAAGAAAGGAACTACCACAAAGCAGACCCCCACCAGGCAAAGGAAAATAACGATCTTAGTATAATAGCCCAGGTTAGGCTGGAAGCGCATGATATTATCTGAGACTTCTAAATTGTACAATGCCATAGACAATCCTTATTTCTCTAATTGCATAATGCTCGTCGCCTCATTAATCATTTCATTAAGCGGCTTAACAGTAAACATCGATTGATTCAGCATTATATTTTTTTCCTTACCATTCACATTGAAAGTCATATTTCCCGTAGCATTCATCGTCACACCGAAAAAAGCAACAGTACTCGCCACCAGGAAACCATCAAAATCATTCAGGTTGTAAGCAACTTCACCGGCAAATATATTTTTCTTTACGAGCAGTTGCTTTGCATCCATATCAATTGTATTTTTTGCAGTCAGTCTGAGTGCCGCTGCAGCACCAAGAAGAATCATAAATACACCCACCCACATTGCTCCTTCTTTACCTTCGTCATGAAAAAAAGTAAATTTTAGTCCGCCCAGGATAAATAGCCCACTAAGCAGTCCAATAAACACAAGCTGAGATTTCAATTGGTATTTGTTGCCGTCCTGTACAAAATATTTATAAGTCATTGGTAATTGGTAATTTAGATATTTAAAGATTTATTTATTCATATTACAGCGACTAAAATTCCTTTAGCGTATAATATTAATAAAACTGACAACAAATCTAATGCCATGAAATTTACTTATTGGAGATATTTTAATAAAATAGTAAAGACATCAGTACGTTTCCGGCATTATCATCCTGCTACAGTAATTGTTACCACTTCAATTTTATTTCCATTAATTTTAAAATGAATGATCCGGTCAGATCCATAACAGGTCGTGCTGCCTTCCTCCTCAACCCAATAGGATTCTTCAATCTGCAGGAAATAAACCTGCATCTCTTCATCATAAAGCAGAGAAATGGAGTCTGGGCAATCTTCGTCACTCACCGCAGATCTTGCAGATTTTCTGTGGTTAAAATCCATATCTAAACCGCTTTTATACACTTCAGTCAGGTCTCCTTCCTTCAGGAAAATAGGCAGATGAGGGAGCAGAATTTTACTATAATAGGTCGATGATTTATAGTTCTCCAGGCTATCCCCATGCTGGTAATTCCATTGCGCTATGCCCTTTAACAATGTATTATACACCTTTTCATCTCTTAAAATAGCAACAGGAAGTTCTGAAAAATGACGATTCAAAGCAGCGCTGTTCGTATCCGGAACGGCAATCACAGTATCAGCCATAGGCTGCTCAGCCGGAGTAGTGGTACTGTCCCGGAGCACATTTTGTGCCCCTTTATCCTGGCAGGAGCATATAATTGTTAATAGTGCAGCAAATAAAATAGTTTTGTAAATTGACATCATTCAAAATAAGGTTACTGTTAGCTATGATCGTCTTTTAATTTACATAAAAACGGGGGATTGAGTATCTGTGCATATCCATAGCATAAACGTCTCTTTCACTTTATTATCTGAAATAAAATAAAACCACCCTTCAAAAGCCTGCGCTACTGATGGGTGCTGAATTTAATAATTTATTACAAATACCGCAGATGGTCAGCGAACGATCAGCATCAAACTACTGATAAACCCTGGCAGTATAAGCTGTATCAACCCCTGCCTGTACATATACCAGTAGACCGCTATTCAACCGGACAAATCTATGGTGCGGCGGAAGGTTATGGATAGCCTTAGTTAATGTTTGAATTTTGCAATCATATGTTTGATATTCGCTGTCAGGACATCAATTTAAGTCATTAACTTTATCCAAACAATTAATTATACAATGATAGAAGCAAAAGGATATGCGGCACAAAGTGCCGAAACAGACCTGGCCCCATGGTCATTTGAACGCCGTGAAGTTGGTCCGCATGATGTACAGTTTGATATTTTATTCTGCGGGGTATGCCATTCAGATCTTCACCAGATTAAAAACGACTGGTTTCCAGGGATTTTCCCTATGGTACCTGGTCACGAAATTGTAGGACGTGTGATCAAGGTGGGTGACCATGTTACCAAATTCAAAGTGGGTGATCTTGCCGGTACAGGCTGTATGGTTGATTCCTGTCAGGTTTGTGAAAACTGCAAAAAAGACCTGGAGCAATATTGCCTGGAGGGAAATACCGGAACTTACAATAGTTTATCACGGGATGGGGTAACACCTACCTACGGTGGGTATTCCAATACAATCGTGGTAAGAGAAGAATTTGTACTACATGTATCGGATAAACTGAATCTGGCCGCTGTTGCACCATTATTATGTGCAGGTATCACTACCTATTCTCCTCTAAAACACTGGAAAGTAGGTAAAGGTCATAAACTTGCGGTATTGGGTCTGGGCGGACTAGGACATATGGCTGTTAAATTTGGTGTAGCTTTTGGGGCTGAAGTGACAGTACTAAGTACCTCACCTAAAAAAGAAGAAGATGCTAAAAAGCTGGGTGCGCATCATTTTGTAGTCACTACAGATGAGGCACAGGTAAAAGCAGCGATGGGCACTTTTGATTTCATATTAGATACCGTATCTGCGGAACATGATTTTAACATGTACCTTTCCTTATTAAAATCTGATGGTACGCTCATTTGTGTCGGTGTGCCGTCAAAACCAGCGGAGATAGCTGCTTTCAGCTTACTTGCCGGCAGGAAAAGTATTGGCGGATCTGCCATCGGCGGTATCGCGGAAACTCAGGAGATGCTGGACTACTGTGCTGAACATAACATCGTATCCGACATTGAGATGATTGATATGAAGGACATCAAATCTGCCTATGAAAGGATGCAAAAAGGTGATGTTCGTTACAGGTTTGTAATTGATATGGCAACATTATAATTATAAATAGACAAAAAGCACATATATTTGGGCTCAAATTTTACAATTATAATTTTATGGCTAAGGCATCTGAAACAAAAGTGGGAAATATTTTACGTTACAACGGTGAACTGGTAACGGTTACAGAATTTGTACATCGTACACCAGGTAAAGGTGGCGCCTTCTACTTAGGGAAATTTCGTAACATCAAAACCGGCAAAATTGTAGAGGCCCGTTTGGGAACTGACGAGCAGGTTGAGATTTGCCGTGTAGAAACTAACGATTTTCAATACTTGTATGAAGAAGGTGACTATTTCGTGGTAATGGATAATGTTACTTTTGATCAGTTCAATGTGCCTAAAGCATTGTTCGGACCATCAGCGAAGTTCCTGAAAGAAGGAATGGATGTGATCGTTTCTTTTGAAAGTGAAGAACCGATTATGGCTCAGGCACCAAACTTTGTAGACCTGGAAATTACTTATGCTGAACCAGCTGTTAAAGGAGATACTTCTTCAGGTGCTCAGAAATATGCAACTACCGAAAACGGAATTGAGATTAAAGTTCCGCTATTTGTAAACCAGGGAGATAAAATTAAAGTAGATACCCGTACAGGAGAATATATTGAGCGCGTAAAATAATACCTGTTCCTTTTAAAAATTCTTAAAAGCGGCTCATTCAAACGGGCCGCTTTTTTTATGCCATTTTATGATCGGTATACGCTGTACGTGAAGCCTTTATAGCGGGCATATGCTGCAATGCCCAGTCAATCAGCTGTGTCATAGCAGGCAGTAAACTACTTCCCCGCTCAGTTAAAGTATATTCTACACGCGGCGGCACCTGGGGATAAACTTTTCTTGACACTAAGCCATCCGCTTCCAGAGTTTTAAGCGTTACGGTCAGCATTTTCTGTGAAATGGTTCCGATAACAGCATTAATTTCATTGAACCTTAAAGTACCCTCCTCTCCCAGGATAGTGATGACCAGTATAGACCATTTATCACCCACCCTGTCCAGCACATCTCTTACCGGACAATCTGAAATGCCTTCGTATTTTTTTAAATTTTCTTTTACCATAAACTGTTGAAAATGAACAATAGTAACCTGAAAGTTAGTAACTGATGTTGCCGTGCCTTCTTGACAAGTGTTAACCGACTGACTACCTTTAACTCTCTAAAAGTAAGTAAAGGTTTGGATAAATTTAAATTATAATCAGATGAGTAAGATTTTAGTAACCGGAGCCACAGGACAGCTGGGTGCCGCAGTGACAGAAAGCCTGTTAAAAAGAACAGATGCCAGTAATATCAGCATATTGGTACGCGATGCAGCTAAAGCCGCCGCCTTTAAGGCCAAAGGCGTAACCGTAGCAGTTGGTGATTACAGTGATTATGCTGCTGTGCTGGCGGCCTTGCGGGGCATTGACAAGTTATATCTAGTTTCCGGAACGGACCTGGAAAACCGTGCTGCACAACATGAAAATGTAATCAATGCGGCTAAAGAAGCAGGTGTAAGACAGGTGCTTTATACCAGTTTTCAGCGCAAAAAAAACATCAGCCATTCCGCAATTGCCGAAGTATCTGAAAGTCATATTCAAACTGAACGCATTTTGAAAGCGTCCGGATTGATTTATACCATACTCCAGCACGGCCTGTATGCGGATATTATTCCTGCATTCGCTGGTGAACAGTTACTGGAAACAAAAACTATTTACCTGCCCTCGGGAACAGGTAAAGTATCTTTTGCGGTCAGAGCAGATTTAGCGGAGGCGGAAGCTACTATTTTATTGGATCAAACCCATAAGTTCGACAATAAGGAACTGGAATTTACAGGCAATGAAGCAGTTTCCTGGGAGGAGATCGCAAAGATGATTTCCGGAATTACCGGGGAAACCATCGCTTATGTCTCTCCCTCCGAAGATGAGTTTAAGGGAGTATTAACGCAGGCAGGTGTGCCTCTTCAAATTGTGGGGATGCTCGCTGACTTTAATGCAGGCATAGCGGCAGGTGAATTCGAAGAGATCAAACCAGATCTTGAAACTATTCTCGGAAGAAAACCTGCAACTGTAAAATCGTACTTACAATCTGTTTACGGAAAGTAACCGTAGCAGCGAGCTACAGCGATGGAAATCGCTGTAGCTTTTTATTTCATTTCGAGTTGCCATTGGAAGTATGCAATATTGTTTGTCGCGAATACCCTTACAAATTGTCGCAATCACCTACCTTTTTATTAAATTGAAATGCTGAGATTAGATTCAGGAATCAAAAAATACCGAAATCATTCTAAACAAAAATTATCATATGAAAAGTAAAATTCTATTTGGCGTAAGCCTGTTATTCGGACTCATGTTTATCAATGCCGGCCTCAACAAGTTTTTTAACTATATGCCTATGCCCAAAGATTTACCTGAAAGCATGGTAAAATTAATGGGCGCATTTATGGCTATAGGCTGGTTGATGCCTCTAGTTGCAGTAGCTGAAATTGTAGGTGGCTCACTTTTTATGATTCCCAGATACAGAGCACTTGGTGCACTGATCATTTTCCCTGTCAACATCGGCATCCTCTTAACCAATATATATGATGCTCCTTCCGGCTTACCCATTGCAGCGATTTTAATGGTGATTAACCTTTGGGCCCTGTACGAAGACCGTGAAAAATTATTACCATTAGTCAGATAATCAGCTTCAACTGCATCATTATATTACACATGGAAACCAACGAAAAAACGAAAATAACTGTTCAGACTACTATTGCCGCTCCCCTGGAGAAAACATGGGCTTTCTGGACAGACCCCTTGCATATTGTTAAATGGAATAGTCCTTCTCAGGACTGGCACACGCCGGCAGCAGAAAATGATTTACGAAGGGGCGGTAAATTTCTAAGCCGGATGGAAGCTAAAGACGGCAGTTTCGGTTTTGATTTCTGGGGTGTATACGACGAAGTAGTTCCAAATGAACGGATTGCCTATACGATCGGTGATGGAAGAAAAACAGAAATTATTTTTAGCAGCACTGGTAGTACGACAAGCATCACGGAGACTTTTGAAGCAGAAAATGAGAATCCTGTAGAAATGCAGCAGGATGGCTGGCAGGCTATTCTGGAAAACTTTAAAACCTATACTGAAAGCCATTAATGCCTGGAAATTCCTGATCACACAGCGATCAGGATGACTCAGATGGTGAAGGAAAATTGATTTGTATCTTATCAATTACAATGTTTTTTCTGAGTTGAAAAATTTGTAGTATTGATTACACACAAATGTAAATCAATATGAAAAAACTACTCATCGTGGTGATGGCCTGCTATGGCCTGACCGCCCGCGCCCAGCTGCGCCCATCAGGAAATTTTATCCACCTCTATTCTGATTCAGTCATTTACGCAGATAAAATCAGACTCCGGCCAGATTTTACAGGTACACTGCAATTAAGGGCAGATGCTAAAAGATTCCCCATGTCACAGGTTAAGTTCTTTAACAACGAAGACGGATTCTTTGCAAATACACGGAAGCTGAACCTTATTCAACCAGCTGGTTTTGCCGAAAGGATTATTGAAGGCAGGATTAATGTTTTCCAGGAAGTGGACCTGGATCCCTTCCTTTATGACCGCCCTTATTATTTTAACGGGCGTAGAAATGAAACCGTTAATTTAAGTATGTACTATACTAAAGGTGAGGGCGATCTGCAAAAAGTGAAATACAATAACCTGAAGCGGGACATGGCCGATAATGCCGAAAGTATGCGGCTACTTGCTGGTTACAGGAAAAGCATGACCACCAGTAAAATTCTATATGTTTCTGCAGGGGTATCCATTATAGCCGGACTCGTGGCTTTCATAATGGACAATAAAGACACCAGTGCCCCGGCTTTCACTTATGATCCCAAAGGATTCCCTAACGGTTTTAACCAGGACACGAAAATAAAACGCGGGGGTACTACAGCTGCTTTTATATTGATGGGCGCCAGCCTCGGGCTGGCAGGTGGTGGTTACGCAGTGCATTTAGGAGGCGTCAGACGGCTCGAGAATGCTGTGGATAGTTATAACAAATAAGTCAAAGTCAATCCATACAGGGCCTGTTATTGCGTGACAGGCCCTGTATTTTGTAATTTAAACTCATAGGGCCATTCCGGATTATTTATATCCTCTTTAGCCACCTGAGCATGTGTTGCTGGAGCACCCATGACAATGAGCCACAAAAAGGCAGTCCCCGCAGGGACTTTAAATTGAGCAGTACCGGCCGGATCGGAGCAGGTATCACTATAAACACGGCTACCGTCTTCCTTAACAGCGAGGAAACCATAGCGCCATCCCGCCTCATTAACTTTTAACGCACGGAATCCCGTAGCCCCCGCGATGCCTTTGAAGTTTAGGCTTATTGTTGTTCCCGCTGCAGGAACTCTCAATTTGATCCCATTGTAACCATAATTTTCAGGGCAGTTGAGCTTCGCAATCCTAAACCAGCCGTCGTTTAATGTATCCAGTACAGTGTGGTGCTGATTAGCATAAGGAGCGGCGACATCCCTGATTCTTTCCATATCCCAGGTGATAAACCGGCTTACAGCTGTAAACATATCATCATTGAACTTCTTCTGGGTTCTGCTGGTCATTCTTTTGTAAGTCATTACAATATCTTCCCCTTTTTTTGCTTCCCGAAGGAGCCGGCCAAAAAAGTCTGTTCCATGTTGATTTGACCAGTATTCCAGCACATAAGGAGAGTGATAAGTATTCTCCGGATGCAAAAAAGCAAAATGCGTCTTTTTCAGATAGCTTTTCAGATGGTAATTCTCAAAAGTCATCCACTCAGGATATACCTGCCATAACATATACTGAGCAGACATTTCCATGATCGGACCACGGAATCCCGTACCGTTATCGGCACTAGCCAGATATTGAAAAGCATGCCCTAATTCATGTGCCAGTGCACCATAAGGGGCTTTGCTCATTCTCACTGCGGGGGTCCACAGAATGCCGATTTTATCTTCTGCGCCGCCGCCAAAAGCAGTTTGTTCCTCCCCGCCAATCACATAAAACAGGATTTTATACTGATCACTCAGGGATTTGCCTTTCTGTACAATTTTCAATTTGTTCACGTAGAAATCGTAAAAACGCTCGCATTCTTTCAGGGCAGCCCCGGTATCAAACCGTTTAGTTACATCCGGATTTTGCATGGGATCCTGCCCGAATTCTTTCGACCAGAAAATTGCAATGTTAGCTGATTCTGCTTTTCTTGAATTGCTGAACTCGCTGGTGCTGTCGCTGTAATCATTATGATCAGGCACCCGCCATACCTTCGCAGGTACATATGTTTGTTTGCTGATTTGTGCTGCTGCACTTCCTGCGAAGAAAATTATTGTGAGCATTGCCGCAGTGCCCTTAGAGAAGAAATTGAATACCATAATGATCTTTTTTGCTGCATTAAAGATATCCATCCCTCACAAAGTCGTCCGGCCTGAATTTAACCGATATAACCCTTATTTTATCCTCTATTGTTGTTCATTTACAGGTATAGTAAACCAAAATGTACTCCCATGATTCAATTCGCTTTCCACGCCGATCCTGCCTTCATGCCTCTTAATAATCTCTGAACAAATGTACAGTCCCAACCCCAACCCGCTATAACTCTGACCTTCGTGGTTCACACGATAATAACGATCAAAGAGATGAGGCAGGATATGGCTGGCAATTCCAGGTCCTTCATCGCGCACGGAAATCTTCGCATAACCTGTTATTTTCTCGATGTTAAGAAAAATCTTCATCGAATCTGGTGCATATTTCACTGCATTATTCACGAAATTAACAACTACCTGATCGATACGGTGTTCATCAGCATAAATACGCAAGTCCATATCTCCACTAATCACCAGTTCATATCTGCCTTCCACACGTACATGATTACAACATAGGTTGAGCATTTCGGATAGCGTGAAAGTAGTTTTTTTCAATTTGAGCTGACCTTCGCTCATGCGGTTCATGTTTAACAGGTCATCCACCAGCACGCTCATCTTGGCCATACTCCTGTTAGACTGTTCGATCAGTTTGATATGCATCGCCGAGTTCGGTTTATGCTTAATCCGGTCTAATAACTGCAAAGAAGCTTTTAAACTGGTTACGGGAGTTTTTAGTTCATGACTGGCAATACTTAAGAAATCATCCTTCCTTTGTTCAAATAACTTACTTTCAGTGATATCTGCCGTCATCCCCACCATCCTGTTTACCTTACCATTTTCGTCATAACGTGGCCTTCCATGAGCGCTGATCCAATGTACAGAACCATCACGCCATGTAACCGGGTATTCTGCCCGATAAACCGTATTAGTAGCAATTGCTTCCTGTACTAATTTTCTTACACGCTCCCGGTGTTCAGGAAACATGGTTTCAAAAAGATCCGGATAATTGAAGGTTTCGTCTTCCCGATAACCATAATTGGCTTTAAATTGTGCAGTACTTTCCATCACTCCATCAGCAAGATTAACTTCTGTAGAACCCAGTTTACTGGCGTCCATCGCAATTTGCAAACGTTGATTTACATCTTCTACAGCTATTCTTGCCTCCACCTGGGCGGTAACGTCACTAGCGACGACCATAATGTCTTTTGTGATACCCTCCACCTCAAAAGGCTGGTAAGTAAAATTCACATACATATGTTTACTGATACCATTTTCAACTACAGAAAGCATCACTTCCTTACCAAAATAAGCCTTACCGCTGGTATATACCTCATCCAGCAAATCCAAAAAAGGCTGGCCTTTAATTTCAGGTAATGCGACAGCCAGGTTTTTCCCCACTACGGAATCATCTTTGCCCCAAATCCGGAGAATTACATCATTTGCACAATCTATTCTCATTTCACGTCCCTGTAAAATTGCAATGGCAACAGGAGATTGTTTGATGAGGTTACGGAAACGCGCCTCACTGTCTGCGAGCTGACGATTTAAACTGATCAGCTGTTCCTGACTGGTCTGAAGCTCTTTATTGGATGAAATCAGTTCTTCATTAGTCGTAATCAACTCCTCGTTAACAGCCTGCATTTCTTCCTTTTGTTCGCTGAGCAATCCGTTAGTCACCTGATGATTCTCAATTTCTTCTAAAGCAGAACTTCTGAGTTCAATCTGATCCATGACCGCAGTGGCCATTCCTGCAAGGATGCGTGATTCTTTCTCCGTAAAAACTCTGGGCTGTTGATCGATAATGCACAAAGTGCCTATTAAAAATCCATCATGCGTAATCAATGGCGCTCCCGCATAAAAACGGAGACCAAAATCACCGGCAACATTAGGGTTAGCGATCAGACATGGTTCTTTAAGCGCATCTTCAAAAACAGTAATTTCAGGATGAAGTACAGCAAGTGCGCAAAGACTTTTACCCCTGTTCGCTTCCCTTGCGTTCCCCATTCCTGCATTGGCTTTAAAGAATACCCGCTCGGCATCAACCAAAGAAACAAGGGAAACAGGTACACTGAAGATCTGGGTACACAATTTTGCCATATTATCAAAAGAAGCTTCTGATGGCGTGTCCATAATCCGGTATCGATTTAGTGCAACCAGGCGCTCGGAATCATTCTCTGGAATGATATTCATTCCAAATGTATTTTCAATCATGTCAGGGGTGTGATTCGTAGAAATCAAATATACATATTTTGCCAGCCTGTCTGCAGGCGTCAGGTGGAAACACTCCTTTCAGGAGTAATGTTCACAGGATTTCCTTTCCGAAAATCCTGTGAAGAACTGCAGACTAAAAAACCTCTTTCGCTTTTTTCACCGCTTTCATCAGGTCAATACCTTCGTCCAATGCGCCATGGAATAAATCTCCGGTTTCCTTTAAGCGGTCTACCACATTAAAAATAGTGAAGTCGCTCATCTTCAGTCCCGTTTTAACTTCGTCCCATGCCAGCGGCATAGATACCGTAGCACCAGGTTTCGGTCTTAAGGAATAGGGACAGGCTATTGTTGCACCGGGGCGGTTCTGAAGAAAGTCTAGGTACATTTTTCCTTTGCGTGCTGAAATCTTCCTTTCTATGCTGGTAAATTCCGAAAGCTCCTGGTGTACCTTTTCAACGATAATACGGGCAAACATCTGCGACTGATCGTAGGTGTATTTTCCATGTAAGGGAATGTAAATATGCATTCCCGTAGAGCCCGAGGTTTTGCAATAAGAAGGCACGTCTATCGCATCCAGCATTTCTTTTATATGCAGTGCTGTCTGAATTACCTGATCAAAGGTATTTTTATCCGGATCAAGGTCGATCACACAGTAATCCGGATTGTCCGGAGACTGTATGCGACTGAACCACGGGTTCATCTCTATGCAGCCCAGGGTGGCCATCCACAGGAGCGTCGCTTCATCATTACCCACCAGATAGTTATTGTTCTTTCCGTCATCTGTCGTATGCGCAAAGGTTTTTGCCCAATCCGGCGCCTTTCCGGTAACATCTTTCTGGTAAAACCCTTTACCGGTAATACCGCCGGGAAACCTGTTGAGCGACATCGGCCGGTCTTTCAGGTAAGGCAAAATATATTCAGCTACCTGGTAATAATAGTTGAACATATCTCTCTTGGTAATTTTATCATCCGGCCAGTATATTTTACTCAGATGTGTGAATTTTAAATCGTGACCACAGACTTTGCGTACCTGCGTTTCATCTTTAGGATTCAGCAATGTTTTACGCCCTTTGTTTACAGGAGGTTGAATAGCCTCAACTTCCTCCACGGTTTCATCGGTCGGCACCGCTTTTTCCAGCACTACATCCCTGGCATTTTTATCTTCACGCATGCCCTTGAAAGAAGCCTGGCGGAATACCCCGTCGGTCGTAACTTCAGCAAAGGCAACTTCTGCTACCAGCTCTGGTTTAAGCCATGTGGGTTTCGCGCCCAGCCTTTGCGGTCTGAAACGTGAAGGTTTATCTATATCAGGTTCCTGATCAAAGGGTACCTCATCCGTAATCAAAGGTTTGAATTGTTCCATCAGCTCTTTTTGCAGCTGCATGGGAAATCCCGTACCTACCTTTCCGGCAAAAACCAGTTTACCCTCCCGATATATACCGAGGATGAGGGCACTGAAAGATTTATTTGTACCCGGGTTCCTGGTAAAGCCTGCTATAACTACTTCCTGCCTTTTTTTCACTTTTACTTTCAGCCATTCGCGGGATCGCAGATCTGAAGTATAAGTACTGCTGGCTTTTTTTGCGATCATTCCCTCCAGTCCTATCCGTGTTGCCGCATCAAAAAACTCAATTCCCTTTCCATAAAAAACCTTGCTCAGCCTTATACTGTCGTCATCAGCCGGAAGGATTTTCTCCAGGATAGCCCGGCGTTGAATCAACGGTAAATCAACCAGACTTTTTCCTTCATACCATAAAATATCGAATACATAGAAAACCAGATTGCCGTCTGCTTCACTGCGCCAGTTCTGCAGCGCACCGAAGTCGGCCACCCCTTTGTCATTCAACACCAGAATCTCCCCGTCCAACACCGCTTTGAAATCCCATTCTTTCATCGCAGCAACAACTGGATAATATTTATCAAAAGGAATTTTATTACGGGAAATCAGCTCCACCTCATTGTTAACAGCAGCGATTGCCCTGTAACCATCCCACTTCACTTCAAAAACCCATTCATCATTATCAAAAGGATCTTCCACGAGCGTCGCCTTCATTGGTTTGATGGCAGTTGGCATTTTAGCTTTGGGCGCACTTTTCAGTAGCCTTGTCAAATCAATCTCAACCGGTTCATGCCCATCGATCTTCGCGTCCAGTTCTTCTTCAGCAGCATCCACTGGCAGCACTTTCTTCCCGCGAGAGGTACCGGATTTCTTTGTAGCTTTGACCGGCACGGGTACATGCGCTCCGGCTGCCATTTCCTTTAAATCTTTAGCTGATAATACTGACTTATCTTTTATTGTAATATCCGTTTTTGAGGCAAATTCATCATTGTGTTTAATCAGGAGCCAGGCATTCTCCCCCATTCCATGTGTTTTAACCAGTGCAAATTCACCTTCCAGTTTTTCTCCATGAAGTTTGATCTTCACAGATCCTTTCTCCAGCTCATCAAGCAGATATTTTTCCTGCGCCTTTTTTCCCTTGATATCTGCTATTGTTTCATAAGTACCCTGATCCCATACAATCACTGTTCCTGCCCCGTATTCACCCTTAGGAATAGTGCCTTCAAAAGTTCTGTAGTCAAATGGATGGTCCTCTACCATCATTGCCAGTCTTTTTAACTTCGGATCGGTAGTGGGACCTTTAGGTACTGCCCAGCTTTTTAGCACACCTCCCATCTCCAGCCTGAAGTCATAATGCAGACGTGAAGCATCATGCTTCTGGATCACAAACAATAATTTATCTTTATTACTGCTCTTACCAGCCTTAGGTTCAGCAGTTTTTTTAAAGTCGCGTTTGGAATTGTACTTGGTTAAGCTCATATAGATGATATTGAAAAGCTATAACAAGCAAAGCGGGAAACAGTTCAAAAAAAATAAGCTATAAATTGCCGGCTATTAATGCCTGTAAAAGCTCATATGCGTTCATTTAATTTCGGCGTTTTATACGGCTAATGTATCAAAGATCTCTCCCCTGCTTAATCTTCCGTTCACTTTGGCAATCGCTTCCACTTTAGCTTTTAAAGAGAGGACATTATCCGATAGGCGGTAAATGTCCTGATAAAATACAAGTTTCACACCCGAGCGTTCCGTTCTGAGTTTTATGGTGAAAATATCTCTGCTGGTCAGCGAAGCCTTAAAGTCCATTTCAATACGGGATACCATCAACAATATACCTTGTTTAGTGAGTTCTTCGAATGAATTGCCTTTTGACAACAAATACTCATGTCTCGCATGCTCAAGATAAGCCTGATAGACGGAGTTATTTACTACACCCTGTATATCGCATTCATAGTCCCTTACTTTGAGCTGAATTTCAAATTTGTAATCTTCCATCATGTAAAGGTAGCGATTGTAGCCAATCGGTTGAAAAGTACAGGTAAGATTATATCATCCGCTAAGATTGGCCGCACCTTGGATTAACATTGGTCTGATTTATCAAAACAGTATCAAAGGAATACCAAACCAATACCAAAGGAATACCAGACCAATATAACCGCGAGTCCCGAGTTTACACTGATCTTAAAATAGCGCGCTGAAATATCAAAATTTAACAGATGGTAGCGTAACTGAAAATTGTGTTCCTTCACCCAGTTTACTTTCTATCTGGATTTTACCGCCATTTTCTTCAACAAATTCCTTACACAACATCAGGCCGATACTATTCCCTTTCTCACTTGCCGTTCCTTCCAGGCTCAGGTTTTCCCGTTCAAAAATCTGCTGTTGCAAATCACCTGCAATCCCTACTCCATTATCTTTAATGAATAGCGTATTATATCCGTGGAGCTGATCAATTGCAGCATGCAGTTCTATTTTCCCGCCGCTATAGGTATATTTGATGGCATTAGCCAGCAGATTCCTGACAATGAAATCAACCTGGGTCATATCTGCAAAAATCATCAGTTCCTGCGGAGTATGGTCAGTAATACTGATTTCTTTCTCTGCCGCAGCACTTTTATACAGGGTGATGTTTTTAGTAATCAGCTCTTTTGCATTAAAGGCAGATTTACTGTAGGCAGTACCCTTGATCTGTGACTTTCCCCAGATCAGTAACTTGTCCAGAATTTCCAGTGTTGCATTGCTTTGTTCTTTCAGTTTCGGAACGAAAGACTGGAACTCTTCTTCCGAAAGATGATTGATTTCCGCCACTTCCATCAGACTTACAATACTGGTTATCGGTGCTCTGAGGTCATGGCCAATAATAGAAAACAGTTTATCTTTAAAGTTATTCAGCTTTTTTAATTCGGATTGCTGCTGCTTAAGCGCTTCTTCCCTTTTCATCAGCTGCTGGTTTAATTTGCGCGTTCGGATATAGAAAAAGATGAAAGCCAGCAGTATTAGGCCCATAAATATGGCAAATGCACGGACGATATTCCTGTTAAACCGGATTTGCTGATTGCTAAGTTCCAGCTTCTGCACTTTGACAGTAGAGGTAGAGAGATCATAGCTGGACTGCAGATCGGCAACATCCTTTGCCTTTTTGATCGTAAATAAACTATCCTGCAACAGGTTACGCAGTTCCAGTGTTTCTACCGCAGCTTTATAGTTTTCATCCTGTTTATAAAGATTGATCATACCCTGATATACATCCAGCATCATGTAACGCTGGTCAAGTTCCTTACTCAGCTGTAAAGCCTGATTCAGTAATAATCTACCGCTGTCCGGTTTTGATTTCCCGGTTACGGAGGCGAGACTGGTCAGTATACCAATTTCATATTCCTTAAGATTTCTTTCACGGATCAACTTTAAAGCTGCTTTCTGATACCTGGCAGCTGCTGCCAGATCTCCAATTTTTTCATAGGCATCACCTGTATTACTCAGTAACAAAATACGGATATCAGAAAATTCCGGCTTATCCATTTTTTTAAGTGCAGCGAGGTAGTAATCAAGTGCTATCTGGTATTCCCTGCGACCAAAATAAACGATACCGATATTATTCATGAGCCGGCCGGTTCTGTCTGACGGAGCAAAAGACTTATCCATATCCAGCCCCTTGTTGAAAGATGTCAGTGCCTTTTCCAGGTCCCCCATCTGCTGATAAACAGCCCCCAGTTTATTGTATGCCGTTATTATCCCACTCCTGTTTCCAGAGAGCTGATATAGCCGCTGAGCCAATAAAAAGCGACGAATCGCTTCCGTAAATTCACCCCGTCTTAATGCCACACCACCCAGACCGTTGTGTGCAGATGCAATATCCAGTTTTTTTCCTTCCTTGGTAAATAGTGCCAATGCGATATCAAAATCCTTCTTCGCTTCAGCAACTTCGCCCTGTGCCATCTCCAATTCTGCGAGCATTCTGTAGGATTTAGCGATTCCATAGACAAAGTTGATACGGGTAGCCAACTGAAGCTGCTGTTTTACATAATAACGTGCAGAATCAGGTCGTACATTACGATAAGCAGAAGCAATGTCACCCAACATATTGACCTTACTGGTATCGTTGTTGTTACGCTTAAGCTGTAACAATAAGGAAGGCAGATGGCTTTGTGCAGAGAGCTTAAAAAAAGTAAAAAAACTAAATAATAGTAAAGTAGTGGGTTTCATATTTGGCAGGACATGACTTTAGCCTTGTAATATCGGATTATTATTAAAAGAATAATGCATAAATGATTATCTATTACGTATTTATATGTTAAAAAATGTTAATTTCTAATTTTAACGAATAGGAGTAATGAAATCCGGAAACTTGTCAGGTCATATTTGTGGACCGCTGCTGCTTTTATTCTGAAAATGTTTTCAGGTCTTCTTTGTTCTGGATGTTCTTTTTTTGATAGTGTGCATAATGAAAATCCTCCAACTTTTGCAGCAGGTATTGCAGCGTGAGTTTTTCGCTGACAGTTAACTTACCTGTGATCATTTTACCTACGTGATTCATATCTTTGAATACGCGGTAAAGTAATTCTTTCCCCTCATCCGTGATGCCGATTTGTTTGCTTCTTTTATCTGCTAAACTGTCCCATTGTCTCACCAGGCCTGCGGCGATCAAACGCCTGATCACTTCCGACCCTGAGGTTTTCTCCTGCAGGTTATGGCTGATCAGTTCGGTTTTAGAGAGATGATCATGAGTCAGCAAAATTGCCAGCCCGGTAAAATCTTCTGCGGTTTGCAGTGGCGTTCCATCTAATACTTTTTTGATATAGGATTTGGCATAACGGCTCATGTATACAAATAGTCGGGCAATATTGTTATCCAGCTGGTAAGCAATCTCCTGCGCGTTATCTTCCTGCTGACCAAAACGTATATCTTCTGTCGCCGCTGTTGTGGCTGCATTGCCCACATGGCTGACCAGAAATCCGGCAAAATCCTGCAGGGAAATCTCATCACCGTGATGCTCCTCCTCCATTTGCTCTACGAGGGTTAGTAACTGATGAACTAACTGATAGGATTTCATAACAGGGAAGAATTGGGTACTTCGTCCGGTTTGGCATAACTGAGCCGCCCTAAAGCCTGCGGTAAATAATAACTATCCTGTCCTGTTACAGCCAGGGTACCTGCTTTTACATGATCTACAAAACCATCTTCGCCTATCAGTGTATCTTCAGCCAGAATAAGCACCATCTCTCCTACAATTATACTCGTCCCATTAATTTCTACATCAATGATTTCACGCAGTTCCAACCCGATCCGAACCGTAGACTGAGCTACAAAAGGTGCTTTGAATTTGCTGGCGTACATTTTTTTGAAGCCACACACATCAAATTCTGAAACACCGGAAGGATAACTTGCACTGGTTTGATGAGCCTGGGTATACCATTCCGGAAGTACGTTATTCAACGTATAGTGTCCAACTGACCTGATATTTTGCAGCGTATCATTATGCCCGCGTTCGGGTCTGATCACCATGCCCAGCAAGGGTGGATTACTGCCCATATGAAATACAGAACTCACAGGACAGAGATTGGTGATTCCATTGGTATTGGTCGTGCCCAAAAGATTAACAGACTTATACCCGGATATACTGTTCATCAGGCTAATGCGATAGAACTTATCCATTTCCGAGATCTGATCACTATTTATGTTTACCATATCATTCGTTTTTAATTCCGGCGGCAGGTCTGAAAATCTGTCCCGCAGATTTAATTATTTTTATAACACATTCAGTTTGTAACGTACAAGTGAATCGAACATCAGCCAGAATTTATGTCCGTTAGATACGCGTATCCGTTCAGACAATACCTTTTCGGCAGGAACCTTTCCTATCTTGCGGAATAACTTCAGGTAATACACATAGGCCAGGTAAACACCTTTTCTGCAGGACCGCGGAAGTTCCCTGATTCCATTTAATGCTTCATTAAATTCCTGATGGATTTCCTGCTCAATCGCTCTTTTGTCAGCATCTGAAAAAGAAGAAAGATTGACGTCAGGAAAATAAGTACGACTCAGTTCCTGGTAATCGGCATTTACATCACGAAGGAAATTGACCTTCTGAAATGCAGATCCCAATTTCATCGCCGGTAAGCGAAGACGTGCAAATTCATTTGCATCTCCGTTGGTAAATACATGCAGACACATCAATCCAACCACCTGTGCCGAACCAAGAATATACTCTTCATAAGTTTCGGGCGTGTAGGACTGCTCTTCAAGATCCATTTCCATACTCTTTAAAAAGAGACTGATCAGCTCATGTCCGATATGGTACTGATTCACCACCTGCTGAAAGGAATTCAGCACCGGGTTAATACTGATTCCCCGTTCTATCGCCATAAAACAGTCGTTTTTCAGTTCCTGAAGCATTACTGATTTAGGATAATCATGAAAACTATCCACTATCTCATCCGCCAGCCGGACAAATCCGTATATCGCATAGATAGGCGCGCGCAGTTCTTTGTTCAAAAAATAAATACCAAGAGAAAAACTAGTGCTGTAAAGCTTTGTAGTTTCCCTGCTGCAGGTAGCAGATAATATGTCAAATCTCTCTTTCATATGATGAATAAAACACAACATAGTACATATTTGTTTTATTATCAAGATTATTATACAAAATCGTACTAATAGCCCCGTTATTAGCCTTATGCGATCTAATTCGTTCTTTTCTTTTCCTCCTCGCTGGCAGTGATTCTTTTTCGCGACGCAGCCATGCTTTTACCTAATTTATAAGTAAAACTCAGCGTGAAAGTACGGGTATCATTCTTCTGGTAAATTCCGTTATTTTGGCCCTGGTTATCGATGCGAATCCGGTAAGGATTACCATACAGTAGATCTGCTGCACTTAACCTGAGCGTAGCTTGTTTATTAAACAGCGGTTTACTGATACCTGCACTGAGGTCGTGAGTTTTATCTAACCATAATGTTCCCTGTTGTACAGCACTGTTATACCATGCACTCAGTTCGGCTTTTAATCCATTGTTTTTATTCAGCGTGAAAGCATGATCGGTTCTCAGGTAAAAATAAAACTGCCGGTAATTATAAGTATTTCCCGGCTGATCTGACTTTTGTGTCCGGTAATACCCTTGTGCAAGATGATTGATTTCCCACCAGGGAGCAGGATGATGAACAGCAGAAAGTTCCGCTCCAAGCTCCTGGATACGGCCAATGTTGAGCTGTGTATCATAAAAGCGCTGGTTCACATTGTCCTGAACGGTAACGTTACTGGACATATCATCAATTTGTGTATACACTGCAGCGAAAGTATAATCATGGTGCAAAGTATAATTCAGCTGCAAACTATTGATGATGGAAGGTTTTAAAAAGGGATTCCCGTTCTGATAATTATAAGGACTCGAATAACTCTTTGCAGGATTCAGCTGTCTGTAATCAGGACGTTCAATCCTTTTAGCATAAGTAAAACCAAACTCATTATTTTCACTGGCTTTATAGGTGATAAAAATTGAAGGAAAAATGCGCAGATAGCTGTTGGTATTGATGGAATCCAATGATTGTGAATTTCCTTTCGTACGGGTATATTCTGCACGCAGCCCTGCTTTTAAAATCCATTTACCGCTGGCACCGGATAGATCGGTGTAGGCAGCACATGTATTTTCAGTATAGTCAAACTGATCACTTTTTGAAGGATCCGGTACAGGAACTGTGCCGGCAGTATTGAAAAAATCAAACTGATTCTCACTTACGATGCTGGTATATTTTGCGCCCGAAGCCATCGCCCAGGTTTTACCTAACTGATAGTTATAATCTAATTTGCCGGACCAGATATTGATCCTTTGTGCCGCCGGCGAGGAGATTTGGTATGGTGAAGCTGACTGACTACCATCGCTGAGTACAGTATGATTACTTAAACCCTGTGTATTGTTCCTGGTGTAGGGAACATAATCTACATCTATGTTCAGGCTGCGCCCTGCTGAATCCAGCTGCACTTTATAATTTACGTTGAAACTGTATTGATTAATCCGGCTTTCTGCAGTTGTATTGGTATACAATATGGAATCGGGCTGAACATTGTGGTGATTAAAAATATTAGTGATCGATTTGCTTTCGCTGGAACCTGCTGAATTGTTTCCCGTGACCAGCAGACCAATCACCTGTTTACCGGTTAAGTTGTAATCAGCACCAGCAGAATAATTACTTGCCCTGGTATTCCCCAAACTCCTGCGTTTCAAATCCCAATAAGCATAGGAATTTGGCGTTTCATAAATAGTGAAGGTATTCAAATCACGCTGAATGTCCCTGTCGGAATAACCATAACTGCCAAAAACATTCAGCTTGTTCTTCCGGTAATTGAATACGCCATTCCCGGTATACCTGTTCAATGCCCCGCGGGTATAAGCTCCGCTCAGACTGGTATTAAATCCGTCAGTTTTTGTCTTTTTTGAGATGATATTAATTACTGCCCCTCCCTGCGCTTCATATTTAGCTGAAGGATTAGGCATCACTTCAATTTTTGAAAGCTGATCTGCAGGAATACTTTGCAGGTAAGCGGCCAGATCATCTCCTGATAGCCTGAAGGGCTTGCCATCCAGATAAACCACAGCACCTTTGTTGTTTGCTTTGATCGTTCCTTCATTAGTAGTCTGCACGCCCGGCGACTTTCCCAGGGCATCCCAGGCATTCCCGCTGCTGGCCATAATGCTATTTTCCACATTGAAAACTACCCGGTCTATTTTACGTTCTATTGTCGGCTTTTTAAAAGTAACCGCCACCTCATTTAACTGTCTGTTTTCGTTCAGCAGTATAATAGCAAGTGTATCTTTAGGCATAGTAAAAGAACGTAACGAAGCTTTATAACCAATCAGTGAAACTGAAAGCTGATAAACACCCTGATTCATACCACTGAATGTAAACTGACCCTGGTCCGCCAGCTGACTGCTGATTACCTGCCCATTCTGCGAAAGTGTTACAGTAGCCGCATCCAGGGTTTCCCCTTGTTCATCACTAACAACACCTGTCACCTTTTGCTGTGCTGACAATTGAAAGGGAAAACACAGCAATAAAAAATAAAATATGGTTTTCATAAGTATAGATTCAAGTTTATAGCTCATGCTAATATGCCACAAACCTAGCCTGTTGCTTCCTAAACGGAAGTTAAGTTGAGTTAAATAGAGTTAAATCGTATCTTGAGGTTATGGTTACCCTATAAATTATGAGGAACTTCACATCATGAAATGGTTAAAAGCTAAATATATTTACCTGCTGATCGTACTCTCACTGCTGGTCAGCACCGGCCTGCAGGTGGTATGGTTGCAGCAGCTTTTTTTAGCACAGCAGAAACAACTGAAGGATGATATTGAGCACGTGGTGAGCAGAACTGCCCAGACGAATATGTATTATAGCCTGACTTCCTTAAAGGATCCGGGAAACCTGCGCCAGATCAAACAGATCTTTCTCTCTCCGCAATGGGAACAATTAAGGGTGGCATTCGACAATATGAAAATGACCGGCATGCGTACCAGTCTCATGATCAGTTTCAATGAGGACAGCACAGCAGTGGCTATGAACTTCAGTTTAAAAGATAAAGCTGGTCCAAAGAAAAGTAAACCTACAAGTTCAGGGTCGGGTTTGACTGCTGCTGAAATGAAAGCAAGCGACAGTTTGTCTTTAATAGAAACAAAAAAAAGAGTAGGGGCCGAATTAAAGAAGTTGGGGATCAGTTCAAAACTGTATTATAACTTATATAACCATAACCGTGAAATAACAGAGAGCAATGTTCCTGCAGGATTGAAGCCTGTGTTTAGCAGCAGAAAGTATATTTATAATCTATTGTATTCACACAGCTATCAAGTGGTTCTTCCTGCGATAAATAATGTGGTATGGTACCGGATGCGTTATTACCTGGCCTCCTCGGTACTGATGGTAGTACTGACCTGTATTGCATTTTATTTCATCCTGCGACTCCTGCGTAACCAGCAGCTGTATGCAGATGCCAGAGCAGATTTCACCAGTAACATGACCCATGAGTTTAAAACACCCATTGCCACGGTAGCCGTAGCATTGGAATCTATCAAAAAATATCATCTGGTTAATGATCCGCAGCGACTGCAAAATTACCTTGATATCAGTCAGCATGAACTGCACCGACTGGACCTGATGGTGGAAAAAGTATTGAAGATCAGTAACGGCGAAGATGGGGAACAGCCACTTCACCGGGAACTGTATGATGTACAATCCGGTTTGCAGCAAGTCATTACTTCCATGGAATTACAGTTATTAAATAGCAATGCCAGCATTCGGTTTAACTCTTCTGCCGAACCCTGTTTTGTAGATGGAGATCCTTTTCACCTGACTAATATATTTTATAACCTGATTGATAATGCAATTAAATATACCGGGAATGCCCTGATCCTGGAAATTACCTGTGCCTGCGATGCCAGGGCCGTAACACTGAGCTTCAGGGATAATGGTCCGGGTATAGACAAACTTTATCATAAAAATATATTTGAGAAGTTCTACAGGATCCCTGGCAAAGGAAATACGCATGATACCAAAGGTTCAGGATTGGGCCTGCATTATGTCAGACAGCTGTTAGAGCGGCATGGGGGCAGTATTAAATTGAAAAGTGAACCCGGAAACGGAGCGGATTTTATCATTACCTTACCTGCAGCATCATGAGCTTAAAAGTATTATATGTAGAAGATGAGCCGTTTTTATCACATATCGTGAGCGACGGGCTGAAGAGCAGTGGTTATACTGTTCAGGTGGTTGGCGATGGTAACCTGGTGATGGATGCCTATGCCAGTTTCCTGCCGGATATCTGTGTCCTGGATATTATGCTGCCTTCAAAAGACGGTTATACCCTTGCAAAAGAACTGAAAACGGTGCAACCAGACCTTCCTGTTATTTTTTTAAGTGCAAAGGTGCTGACAGAAGACGTGGTAAAAGGCTTTAAATCTGGCGGAAATGACTACCTCAAAAAGCCTTTCAGTATGGAAGAATTGCTGGTAAGAATGGAAGCCTTGTTACACCGTTTTGGCAGGGCAGCCGTCACCGGGCCTGAAATACAGAATACCATTTACCACTTTGGCAGCTGCCAGCTGGATACCGTACAGCAAAAACTAAAAACTTCATCAGGAGAATATGCACTTTCCTTCAAGGAATCTGCCCTGCTGGAAATGATGATTATACGGAAGAATGATGTGCTGGAGCGGCAGGAGGCATTGATCAAAATCTGGGGCGACGATAATTATTACAATACACGCAGCATGGATGTGTTCATGACACATATCAGGAAACTCCTCAAGGACGAACCTGATATGCAGATTATGAACTTGAGGAGTATCGGCTATAAACTCATCTGCTGATTCAGGCCTGTGCTTTAGTGATCAGCCGAAAAGCCGAACAATGACCGCTCTTTAATCAGAGCCACCACTTTTTCCGGAATATATTCTTCCCAGCCAGCCGCATTTTTCTTTAAAAGATGCAGTACATGATCGGTTTGCACGTTGAGATTGTTGACATTATAATTGAGAATATCTTCAATTTTATCATTAGCAATAAGGTATTCAAATAGATCAATCAGGTGCGGAGGGGGAGAAAATCTTTTCGAGTTATAAACTACTCCCTGTCCTAATGTCGGATAAATAAAAAGCTTTACTTTTCTGCTGAACAGCGTAGCGAAAGCTTCTAAAATACCACCCTGCAGGTATTGGTAATGCTCTTCATTAAAGATAAATTCCAGGTTGGGATAACCCAGTACCACCCCTATTTTAAGTGTGGTGATCTTCGACAGGTAAGCTATCAATTTATAGTATTCATGGAAATTTGATATTAAAACCGTTTGCCCCATGGAGCAAAGGATATCAACCCTGTCTAAAAAGTCTTTTTCATTAATTTCCGCCCTGTCATCTGCACCTCGTTCCTTGAGGGACTGCAAAGTAAGCTCTGTCACCACAATCACCTTCGTATTGTCTACGTCAGGTTCCTTCATGAATTTCTCCACGCCGGTATTGATCATGTCCATATGTACATTGATGAGTGGGCGGAAACGTCCCCTCACAATCATGATGTGCTTTTTATACAAAACTTCCGAAGGCTGCAGGTTTTTACCATCCGGGCCAAATACAGCAGCATCGGAAAGTCCGTATTTTACCAGGTGCAGACTCATCAGCCGGTTATCAACCTCATTGAAACCAGGCCCTTCAAAACGGATCATATCGATCTGAATACGGTCCCTGCTCAGGTCATCCAGCAAAGAAAGCAAAAACACCGAGGGTGATTTATAATAATTAAAACAGGCGTACACCAGATTTACACCAAGGGTGCCCACTGCCGAATGTTGTAAACCCAGGTCATTGTCCAGTAATTTAACATGGAGAACCACATCATGGAACGGTCCGCCGGGCTCCTGCTGGTAACGCATTCCCATCCAGCCATGTCCCTGATTGGTCTTTTGATAATTCAGGGCGGAAAAGGTGTCCGCAAATGAAAAGAAGGTAGAAGTCTCCCCCCTCTTGGCGGCCAACCGCTCTATCACCAGGTCATATTCATGACCCAGCATCGCCATCAAACGTTGCTCGCTTACATAACGTTTGGTCTCCTGCACCCCGTAAATCGCATCAGAAAAAGCCATATCATATGCAGACATGGTTTTCGCAATAGTTCCCGCGGCAGCACCTGCTTTAAAAAAATTGGCAGCTACATCCTGCCCTGCGCCGATTTCAGCAAATGAGCCGTAAATCTTCGGATCCAGATTGATTCCCAGTGCTTTCTGTTTGGTATTGATAAATTGGTTGTGAATATTCTCCATGCGTAAATAGGGTACAGCTTCTTAAGATGCTGCAATATAGCAATCCTGAGGCCAATAACCCCTTTCGTCACTATCCTTTTACTATTTAGCAGTTCAATTTTCCTCCTGATCTAATGCATCGTCCTCCATTATTACAGCTGTAGCACTTTACCAAAAATCTGTATCTGCGAAGGAGCTGCACGAAGTTACTCTGACCACAATTAAAAGATGATGATAAGATGAAGCGTAATTAATTGGAAATTGTGGAGGCTTCCCAGCCAATCAGCACGTTTTTACGGTCTGCTCCCCAACGGTATTGTCCTATTTCACCTGAAGACCTGATCACCCTGTGGCAAGGTATCAGAAATGCGACAGGGTTACTGCCAATCGCTGTGCCCACCGCCCTCGGGGCGCCTTCATATCCAGCTTTTCTGGCCAGATCACCGTAGGTTGTCAGTCCGCCACAAGGCACTGTTAATAAGGTTTCCCATACTTTAATCTGGAAATCAGTTCCTTTCAGGTGCAGCTTAATCTCATCCAGTCTGCTCCAGTCCTGCGAAAATACAAACAATGCATTTTGCTGAATAACGTCCGCTACAGGATAATAACGGGCCTCAGGAAAATTAGTCGTCAGTACCTGCAGGGCAGCTTCTTCGCCCTCATCTGCAAAAGACATATGACATATCCCCCTCGCAGTAGAAGCAACCAGCACTTTTCCGAATACCGTAGCTGCAAATGAATAGTTAATGTCAAGTGCCGCTCCCCCATTCTTGTATTCACCAGGTGTCATTCCTTCCACTTTGATGAAAAGATCATGCAGGCGGCTCGTACCGGAAAGTCCCGTTTCATATGCGGCAGCTGATAAACTTGCGCCTGTTTGCTGTAAAATCTGCTTTGCATGCCCTATACTGAGATATTGAAGGAAAGCCTTGGGACTTACGCCTGCAAAATGGTGAAACATGCGCTGAAAATGAAAAGGACTCAGGTTCACATGCGCAGCAACAGCTTCCAGTTTAGGCTGTAACTTATAATTTTCTCTAAAAAAAGCAATTGCCGAAGCAATTCTTCTGTAATCCAGTTCCTGCTGCGTTTCCATGATGATGATTTAAGCTCAAATTTACCTGCAAAACAGTTGCGGTTCAACCCGATTCTTGCTTTGTTTACTGAAGGTAAGATGAAGAAAAAACCGGTAAGAATCAGGATGCACTTTAATAATTTACAGCAATCCCCGCACCATATCCCATATCACTGTCGTAATGGGCAGATAAAGAGAAATATCTGCTGAGACCGTAACGCAGTCCGGCCATATATTCCCTGTCTGTATTTGCCATCAGGTTTAACCTCAGCCTTGCAGTTACAGGTATATCATCACGCTTCAACTGAAAGCGCAGTTTACCTTTACTGTCCAGCCTGGTCTCCGCAACAAAAAGCATCGGTAAAGTATATTGAAAAC
Organism: Pedobacter sp. MR2016-24; assembly: GCF_026239655.1. Taxonomy (GTDB): domain Bacteria; phylum Bacteroidota; class Bacteroidia; order Sphingobacteriales; family Sphingobacteriaceae; genus Pedobacter. The sequence continues at coordinate 415,539 of NZ_JAPIVO010000005.1, forward strand.
CGGCAACAAATGCCTGCCTGTTTTTCTGGTTGCCCGACTGCCCGAAAAGATTATCTTCACTTTCATTCAGCACACCATTATGGTGGTAATCAAAACCGATAAAAGGTAAAAACCATTGCATATTCCCTATATAACGACCAAAGTAGGTCTCACTTTCCAAACCATATTTAGCTTTCAGTCCAATTCGCCAGTCGGTCGATAGTTGATAGCGTGTGTTTGAAAGTACGGCAGTTCCATCACTTCCGTTGCTCTCTAAACCAACCGCTGCTTTTAAGCGGAATTTCTGGTCGTCGCTGTTCAGTTTTCTCTGTGCATAAGCCAGATCCGGGAGTTCCGGATTGGGCGGAGAATTATCATAACTGAAGATCCTGCCCATACCGCTCATCATATGATACAGGATATGGCAATGGAAAAACCAATCCCCGCTCTCCGTTGCTGCAAATTCGATGGTATCAGTTTCCATGGGTAAGATATCCAGCACGTTTTTTAAGGGCGCATATTCGCCCTTGCCATTCAGTACCCTGAAATCGTGCCCGTGCAGGTGCATAGGATGGCGCATCATGGAATTATTGTAGATAATGATTTTTACGTTCTCTCCTTTTTTAATACGTATTTTATCAGACTCTGATACCGTTTTATTGTTGATGGTCCATACATACCGGTTCATATTGCCGGTCAGTTCAAATTTCAGCAGCCTTTCAGGACCTGTGCGCAAGGTAGTTTTTTCCGTACTTTTGAGCATCCCATAATTGAGGGTAACCCTATCCGCCTCAGGATACATCACATCGTTCATGTCCATTTTCTGGTTACTCATCTTCATGCCCATGGGTGCCATATCGCCATTCATTTTCATCATCCCGTTCATCATCTCCATCCCCTCAAAATAGTTGAGTTTGCCCAAACGCACAGCAGGCACTTTTTCTCCGCTTCCCAGCCATAAACTGGTTGTTCCTGTACGGTCTTCGGAAGTGGATAAAAATTCATAACTTTTCTGATCAGGAATGGTGACAATGACATCATAGGTTTCAGAGGGAGCGATGATCAGGCGGTCTACCTCTACCGGGGTCACATCATTACCATCATTGGCGACTACAGTTATTTTGCCGGCCGACCAGCTCAGCCAGAAATAAGTGGAAGATCCGCCATTAACGATGCGTAGTTTTACCCGATCACCTGCATGGAAATCCGGATAGGCTGCAGCTGCTTTCCCGTTGCTGAGAAAACTATTATAATAAACATCACTCACATCCATGGCAGTCATCCGCTTCCATTCGTTAGTGATTTTTGTTTTAAAGTGTCCTTTTTGAATGGCCTCTGCATATCCCTGCGTTGTTCCCTTTTGAATCGCAAACCAGTCATTCGCCGTATGCAGGGAACGATCAACCTCTGCCGGGTCCAGATCTGTCCAGTCGCTCAAAACCACCGGAATTGCCGGGATTAAGGGTTCTTTTTGTTTATTAAAAATTAAAGCACCGTACAAGCCGCTCTGTTCCTGCAGCATCGTATGGCTATGGTACCAGTAGGTGCCGTTTTGTACAATTGGAAATTTATATAAATAAGTACTGTGTGGTTTGACAGGCAGCTGCGTCAGGTAAGGCACCCCGTCCATCCGGTTTGGCAGGAATACACCATGCCAGTGGATAGATGTTTCCATATCCATCTTATTGTGCACATAAACTTCAGCAGTGTCGCCTTCTGTAAAAGTGAGTGCCGGACCAGGAATCTGGCCGTTGATGGCCATGGCCATTTTCATTTTTCCAGAATAGTTGACCATGGTGTCAGCAATATAAAGATCATACCTGATCGTTCTGGCTTTGGCTGGCTCTTGTGCAAACGCAGACGCAATTGCTCCCATCAATAAAACACAAACCACCAAAAGCTTCTTCATCATCATATTTATGCTATTCATTCCCTTCATCAGCAATATTGTTTACAAGACAAATTTAGCTGTATAGCTTTTCCGGCTGTTACATAATTCTGTGAAAAACCTATATAATTCTAGCAGAAACAACAACAATTTTCAGCAACCTCCAAGCATCCTTTTTTTGCTTCTGGTTTTAAAATACTAATTTAGCCACTGCATTTTTCAGTACAGCATATGGAAGAAATTTTAAGGGAACAAATAGAGAAAATTGTAAAGCTCAGTGATGAAGAATTCCGCTTTACCCTATCTCACTTTACAATGAAAACCCTTAAAAAACACCAATACCTTGTTCAGGCTGGCGAACCGGCCCCAAATGATCATTTTGTAGTGAAGGGATTGCTGAAATCCTCCTATTCAGATGAGCTGGGCAAAACACATATTTTGCAATTTGCCATGGAAGACTGGTGGATATCTGACCCGCAGGCCTATCACAACAAATTAAACGCGACGCTGAATATCGACTGCCTGGAAGATACACAGGTGTATCTGATCTCGATAGACAACAGGGAAAAACTTTGTGCAGAACTGCAAAAAATGGAATACTTCTTTATGAAGAAAACTACGGCGGGTTATATCGCGCTGCAAAAAAGAATCCTGTCACTGATGAGCCAGCGCGCCGAAGAGCGCTTTACACAGTTTGTTCAATTGTATCCTACACTCCTGCAAAGGGTGCCAAAGGCGCTGATTGCTTCTTATCTGGGGATCAGCAGAGAGACCTTAAGCCGCATGCCCATAGTGTAATGTGACCTACCGCACATGTATTTCGTGAGCTACATCCTTGGACGCCCGCCCCGGGATAACGATTTTTGCATTGTTTATTGAATTATAAATTTTATAAAGCGAACAACATGAGTAAAATAGCATTAGTAGTTGGAGCAAGCGGTATCACAGGAAGCAATCTTGCTGAAAAACTGATATCACAAGGCTGGACAACATACGGTTTATCACGAAATCCCAAAAACGACACCATTGGCCTTTTGCCGGTTGGGGCAGATTTGCTCGACCTCAATAGCCTGAATACAGCACTGGCTGATATCTCTCCTACACACGTATTCATCACTACCTGGATGCGAAATGATACAGAAGCAGAAAATATCCGTGTAAACGCGGAGATGGTCCGCAATATTCTGGATGTTTTATCTCCTAAAAAAAGTGTGCAGCATGTCGCACTGGTCACAGGATTAAAACATTATTTAGGTCCCTTTGAGGCTTATGCAGCAGAAGGATTTTTACCGGAAACACCTTTACGTGAGGAACATCCGCGATTGAACATAGAGAATTTTTACTATGCCCAGGAAGATGAAGTTTATGCCGCAGCGGCAAGGGATAATTTTACCTGGAGCATTCACCGTCCGCATACCGTCATCGGCCATGCAGTGGGTAACCAGATGAATATGGGTACTACGCTGGCTGTATACGCAAGTATATGTAAAGCAACTGGTCGCCCTTTCCAGTGGCCGGGATCTGAAGCACAATGGAACGGATTGTCGGATATGACCGATGCAAGGGTACTGGCAGAGCACCTGATCTGGGCTGCGACAACGGAAGCTGCGAAAAATGAGGCATTCAATATCGTGAATGGCGACTTCTTCCGCTGGAGCTGGTTATGGAAACAGCTGGCGGCTTATTTCGATATCGCAGTTGCCGGTTATGATGGAACTATCCATCCCCTGGAAACTGAAATAGCGAATGACGGACTCCTTTGGAAGGAAATCGCAGAACGCTACCAATTAGTGGAAAAGGACCTGAGCCGTCTCGCATCAGCGTGGCATACGGATCTTGATCTGGGCCGCCCTATAGAGGTCATGACCGATATGTCCAAAAGCCGTAAACTGGGTTTCACTGTCTTTCAGAAAACAAATGAATCATTTTACGAACTGTTCGATCAGCTTCGTGCAAAAAAACTCATTCCTTAATACAAAATAACAGTCCCGCCCATTAATCCGGCGGGACTATAGTAAAAGCTGTTAAAGCTGATGTTCGAAGTCTATTTTCCTGGAGGATACCGCCCAGAAAATCCACAACAGGATACAAATCAGCAATGCTGTTGCCGGAAAATAAAAAGACAAAGCAAATGCAGCGAGATAGGTAGGAAAACCGTAACGATAATTGTTGCGGATAGCTGCTATTTCCCTCTCTCCCAGTTCGGGTCTGAGCAGACTGCGGTCTTTACTGGCCAGGTACCACAGCAGAATATGCGCTAAGTTGATCAGTACAAACATTCCCGTATATATCGATACAGTGAGCTGCCGGGAAGGTGTTTCGTAAAACCGGGCCAGCAGTGCGCTTGGATAAGACACGAGCGATACCAGGAAGAGAATCAGCCCATTGGCAAACATGATCCCGGTATTGCGCTTATAAATCTGTTTAAACAGCTTATGATGATTCACCCATAGAATAAATATACTGAAAAAGGAAATCAGGAAAGCCAGGTATCCCGGCCACTGTATTTTCAGTTCGCTGATCAGCATCGCTGGCTGGCTGCCGTACCTGAACTCAGGCACATGGAGTTCAAGCACCAGCAGTGTAACAGCAATGGCGAAAACAGCATCGCTGAACGCCTCAATCCTGGCCGTCTCTTTTTCCATTCTTCCTGTGCTTTAGTGATTAAAAATCAGTTTGTTGACCTGTACTATTTCTGAATGGCTGATGGTATGGCCCATATTTTCATAAATGATTTCTGTGACCTCAGCACCCATATCTTCATACAAGGCGGTGGTCGCTTTTACCCTTTCAACCGGCACATGAAAATCAGGGTCACTGCTGCCGATAAACACTGGCGTGCCATCAAAATCACCATGGTAATTTCTATGATCAACCGTTGCTCCGATCACGCCACCCGTAAATGCAATTATACCGCCATAACGCGCTGCATTTGCCGCCGCAAAATCAAGTACCAGGCAGGCACCCTGCGAAAAGCCGAGGAAGTAAAGCTGCGATTTGGTAAAGCCCTGTGATTCAAGGTCAGACACAATATCCTTCAGGGTCTGTAAGGACCCTGACAAATAGGGTTCATTTTCTGCTCTTGGTGAAAGGAAGGATGTGGGATACCAGGTATTCCCTTTTGCCTGTGGTGCAATCAGTGCAAAATCAGGCACATGGAGTTCGGCCGATAAGGAAAGGATATCCCCTGCCGTTGCGCCGCGTCCATGTATCATGATCAGTACTTTACTGGCCTGGCTCAGATTTTTGCCAGCTGAAACTATATCGTTCATATGCTTATCTTTTTATATATTATCATTTCGTCTGTTCCAGACATCATCGTACTCTTCTTCATGCCTTTTAAACTGTGCATAAACATAAGCACACATCGGGATTACTTTTAGCTGATGTTCACGGGCATAGCCGACCATGTTGTTCAATAAAAGTTTTGCATAACCTTTACCTTCACTTTCCGGTTCTACCTCGGTATGATAAATGGTCATATCATTTCCCGCTATATCAAAAATCATTTCTCCCTGTTTTCCTTTTTCATCATAGATATCAAAGGACTTTGGTGCATCGGCACCTGTTGTTAACCTGACTTCCGGCATATCGCTAAAAATTAACCCAGTTTAGGTAAAAGCTTTTCCAGATCATCACGAAGATGTGCATGCTGATGAGGCAGCATCAGGTGTGTACCCAATTCATTCAAAGGCTCATCTGCGGTAAAACCAGGATTCTCTGTAGCGATTTCAAAAAGCACACCGCCCGGTTCCCTGAAATATAGCGAGAAGAAATAATCCCTGTCAATCTTCGGGGTAATCTGCAGGTTTTTACTCAGGATCTTTTCGCGGAATTCCATTTGAGCCGCTTCATCTTTAACCCTGAATGCCACATGGTGATTCGTTCCTGCAGCGTTTCTTCCACGTGTACCATCCGGCAATTCCAAAATATCCACAATAGATGCCGTTTCAACAGTATCAGTGATAAACCTGTAACGGTTGCCTTCCTGAGATACCAGGCTGTAACCGAAGATATCCGTAAGTACTTTTGCCGTTTCATCAATTTTTTGCAAACTCAGTGTCGTACTGTGGAAACCACTTGTAGCGATTTCCTTTTTAACGGTGTCAGTCTCCCATGGAGTTCTGGTGTCTGCTTTTTCAGGAATGATCAGACTTAAAGAAAGACCGTCCGGATCTTTGAAAGGTAGGATAGTCTCTCCAAATCTTTGTGCGATTTCGCCGGTAACCACCTTATTTTCCTTAAACCTTTCCAGCCAGAAATCCAGGCTGCCTTCTGGTACGGCATAGCCAATTTCGGTAGCCATACCTACGCCTTCCGTTCCCTGTCCTATACCTTCCCATGGAAAAAAAGTAAGGATGGTACCTGCAGCACCACTTTCGTCGCCATAGTACAAATGGTAAGTACCCGGATCATCAAAGTTGACGGTTTTCTTTACCAGTCTCAGACCAAGAATACGGGTGTAAAAATCAAAGTTTTGCTGCGCATTACCTGCTATTGCAGTGATATGGTGCAGACCTAAAATGCTATTGCTCATCATATTGTTATTTTATATATATCTTTTTATCAAATCAGCTGATCCATGCCACGGAGCTGTAAATCCCCATCAGTATTGATCAGTCAGGAAACTATTTTTGCAGCTGTGCAACGGCAGATCTGCTGTAATAATAACAGATCATCATGGCAATGCCCGGCAATACCACGCCTACCAGTCCAAACAATTTCCCTACATAGGCGCCGAAGTAACAGCCGATCAGAAAACCACTTACAGTAATCAGACCATGTTTGAATGCCTTCAGGTAATCCGCATCCTTAAAACCACTAAAGAGTAATCCTTTGAGATCAAGCGAGAGCTGCGTAACATTACCCGTCATCATTGTGGTGGGACCAAAAGTGTCTTTTGGAAACAACTTCCCATAAGCATTCTGTAAGCCCATTGCAAAAACAATCATCATCGTTACCAGGTACATTGGCCAGGTCACTTCCCTGTCGGGCAGGTAGCCCAGCGAGCAGGCAATTGCGCCACCCACAATCAGGATAATTCCCTCACAATACAACAAGGTATGTTTGTTGATAAAGCGCGTTGCAATCCATCCGCCGGTCATTACTGCAACAATAAATACCGGGAAGGTAAGCAGTTTGATCCAGGCATCACCATCACCGCCCTGAATCAGCTGGTAGGCGAAAACAATAAAGTTTCCTGTAACGTGGGCAGAAAAAATCTTGTCTGCCGCAACGAATGTGATACTATCACAGTAACCGGCAATCATCGTCAGGATCAGGGTCACCGACCATATTTTGTTATCTTCCATAATTTCCCTTTTCTATGCTAAATGCGCTCTCAGCATCCAGGCCATCGTTTCATGTGTTTCCATCAAACCTGTGATATAATCACTCGTACCTAAATCTTTTAATGTATCTGCATATACATTGATATGTTCTCTCAAGTGGATCAGGATACTTTCATGATCTTCAAGCAACACTTTGATATAAGTGAGACTGTCATTTTTACCCCTGATGTCTTCAGATAAGTGGGTAAGTTCCAGAAACTGTTTCAACGAAGCCGGTGCATAATGTCCTAATTTACGAATGCGCTCCGCTACTTCGTCTACAATTTCTTCCAGCTCACCATACTGCGCTTCAAAAAATTTATGCTTGTTGTAAAAATCTGGTCCTTCCACATTCCAGTGTGCATTACGTGTTTTTGTATACAATACAAATTCATCTGCAAGGATTTTGCTGAGTGAGTGGGCTACTTCTGCCAGGTTTTCTGTTTTTATTCCAATTTTAGCTTCCATAATAGTTATGTTTAAGATTGATTTTATTAAAATTTAAAAAATGTATGTAATAAGTAGGTATCCATTGAATAGGTACCGGGGCCTACAGCCCACAGCAGTAATAAAGCAAGCGTATACATATAAGGCACATCCCTCACTTCTATATTGTCTTTGCGGTGTACTACAAAATAACCTATAGCTGTTACACCTATAGTAGGCAGTAAGACCAGTCTTGTTCCCAGACCTAAAGCGACCAAAAATGGCACTACCGTATCTGAAAAGGTGGCCACCAGTGCATTCAGCTTTTCGGGAAGATGCAGCGGATTAGGGACATGTTCACGCTGTCCGTTTTCTACCCTGAACTTCTTCATCCCATGTACACGGAAGAGTTCCAGCATCAGTAATAACCTGAATATCAACACAAAGATATTATTGATGTCAGCGCCCAGGTCAGAGTATAGCAGGGTTTTAATAATCGTTTCCATTTTAATGTTTAAAAAGCAAAGCATGAACACCCCAGGGCTCCCCAGAATGCTGTATAATTGTTGACAGGTAAATTACTTTGACGCACTGCGTCATGATGATGCGCATGCACGTCACAGCTGCCGCTGCAGGAGTGGATCTGATTGTTATGCTGATGAGTCGGCCGCAAAACGTTTTTTGCAGCTGCAGTATGGGCTCCGGCACTGTAATACCCGTTATATATATGGGCGGGCGACCAGTCCGGCAGGACAGGTATTTTTGGCGGGGAGAAAGCTGAAAAATCATCCCTGGCATAAACTATATTCCCTGCAACAATGGTCAGGTCTGACTCGATGCTTTTGATTTCTTCGTCCCCTACCGTGAAATAATCCTTATTCAGCACTGCCAGATCTGCAAACATGCCGACGGCAATATCTCCTTTTTTGTGCTGTTCGTTAGAGAACCAGGCACTACCGCGGGTATACAATTCCAGGGCAGTTTCCCTGCTCAGCACGGAAGTTTCATCATAAATTTTTAAACCGCCAACCGTTTTACCGGCCGATAACCAGTACATGGAAACCCAGGGATTGTAACTGCTGACACGGGTAGCATCAGATCCCCCGCCTACCGGCACGTCCATCTCCAGCATCTTTTTCACCGGTGGGGTTTGCAGGCTAGCTCTTTCACCATATCTTTCGGTAAAATATTCCCCCTGATAAGCCATTCTGCTCTGTATCGCAATTCCACCACCCAGTGCTTTTACTCTTTCTATATTTCTTTCGTCTATGGTTTCCGCATGGTCAAATATCCAGGGGATACCCGCAAAAGGTATATCACGGTTCACCTTTTCAAATACATTTAAGAAACGGCTGATGCTTTCATTATAAGTAGCGTGCAAACGGAAAGGCCATCTTTTTTCTACCAGTAAGCGCACTATCCTTTCCAGTTCTGCCTCCATATTTTCCGGCAGGTCCGGCCGCGGTTGCAAAAAGTCTTCGAAATCTGCTGCTGAAAACACCAGCATTTCACCGGCACCATTATGCCTGTACATATCATCTCCCTGGTAAAGTTCTACCGAACCCGTCCAGCTTTCAAAGTCCTCAAACTCCTGTTTTGGTCTCTGCGTAAATAAATTATAGGCAATCCTGACGGTCAGCTGCTTTTTTTCATTCAGCTCGGTCACCACCTGGTAATCGTCAGGGAAATTCTGAAAACCTCCCCCGGCATCAATTACACTTGTGATCCCGAAACGGTTCAGCTCAGTCATGAAATGGCGGGTAGAATTTACCTGATGTTCCAGTGAAAGTTTGGGCCCTTTAGCCAGCGTGGAATAGAGAACCATGGCATTCGGACTGGCAATGATCAATCCTGTGGGTTCTCCTGAGGCATCGCGCTGGATCACTCCGCCCGGAGGAGCGGGTGTATCTTTGGTATAACCTACAGCACGCAGCGCAGCCCGGTTCATAAATGCCCTGTCATACAAATGCAGGATAAAAACAGGTGTTTCCGGTGCAATGGTATTTATTTCTTCCAAGGTCGGCATTCTTCTTTCAGCAAACTGAAATTCAGACCAGCCGCCTACCACTCTTACCCATTGTGGGGAAGGTGTCCTGTCTACCTGCTCCTTTAACATCCGCAATGCATCTGCCAGAGAGGGCACGCCATCCCAGCGGAGTTCCAGGTTAAAGTTCAGTCCTCCCCTGATCAAGTGAATATGCGAATCATTGATGCCCGGAACCACCCGTTTTTGTTTCAGGTCTACCAGTTTTGTATGGCTGCCGGAAAGTTTCATCACATCAGCATCACTGCCAATCGCGATGAATTGTCCGTCTTTGATCGCAACTGCGGTGATCTCTTCCTGATGTCTGGCAATGGTATGGATCCTGCCATTGAATAAAATCATATCTGCATTCATATTTTCGCTGTATTAAATGTGGATGTATGTTTAATTTTTTAATGTGGTAATCGCTTCCGAGATACCTTCACCTGCAACGGTAAAGAATGCCGGACCAGCCAGAAGGATGATCTTTGTTAGCGGTTTAAAGCTGGCCATCTTTTTGTCTTTCAGCCAAAGTTGTGTACGGTAAGCACTGAAAGCTCCTTTTACCACGTTGGATGCTACTAATGCAGTCGGGGAATCTATTCCGGCATCTTTAAGGTCACTCGCAAAAGAGAAACTGCTTACGCCCAGTTTCAGTGCTTCGCGCATCGCTACACTACCAACGGTAGTCATCACGTCCGCATTGAATTTATTCCTGTCGCCCAAACCAATCAGCAGTAACATTTTACCTCCTATGGTACCTGCCGGGGGACTAATTAAAATAGTTTCATTGCTGTGTCCGGAGAATTTTCCGGTTTTACGCAGTTCGGTCACCAAACCTTTCATATCATGGTCAAGATGAACCAGACCGTTCACTGCGGCAGGCAGAGCAGGCGGAGAGTTGAATATATCGTTTTCTGTATATTCAAAAAGGCAGGCAATCTGAAGGGGACTTACCTGTGCAGATGGTCCCTGTACTACGCCAGCGATCTCAATTCCGTCCAGCTTACCCCAGATTTTTTCGGTGCCCACCGCAGTTGTCTGCTGTGCAAAGCCGGTGTTGCCTGCAAATAATAAGGCAGATAGCAGGAATATAAAATATAATGATTTACCGGAATGTTGTGGTTTTTGAGTTGATGTTGTTTTCATTGTTTTTTTGTTTGATTTAAAATTTATAGGAGATCTGGATATTAAAAAAGCGGGAGTCGGCCGCCGGATTTACGATGTCCTTAATAAAAGAACCTACCTTAAAATACTGACCGCCAACACTTGCCGACAGCATGGAATTAAACCTGTAGTCCGCACTCAGCAGATAAGCTGTGCCTATAAAGCGATGGTCAGACACTGACCCGGCAGTATTGAAATTACCACTCGGCCTGTAAATACCGTCGCCCTCAGCATACCTCCAGTTCAGCACTACATCTGCCTGCAGGCTCAGCTTTTCCGACATGGTCATCACCAGATAAGGATGCAGATCAATCAGGTTTGAGGGGCCTATCAGCGGATTGAATCCAAAATAACCTCCTTTAGGATACAGCGGATTGAAAGTCTGCAGATTCCCATCTCCTGCCTTTTGATCACCAGAGATATAATCGTTTCTCAGATTAAGAGAGGGCTTAAATTTCAGCTGTTCAAAAGTGTAACCTATATCGATAGCCCCTGTCCAGGCATTGATCTTACCCTGACCAAATTCGCCAAACTGATACGCTGCTTCCAGATTATAGATAAATCCGCCGCCGCTTTTCCAATAGCGGGTAGCTACCGTATGCCTCATTTCTCTGGCGCTGCCCTCCTCAAATTCCGCGTTGTCACGCCTGCTCCCCAGATAGTAAAAATCGAAATTCCCGCCACCAGCAATGTTAAGATTGGCATAAGCTCCCCAGAGGTTGGCCTGATGCGTTGGCCTGTTGTCAAACACGCCGGGATTCACTTCATCCGCTTCCATCACAAAGGCATCAATAGCGAAGCGTCCCGAAGTATACATCGCTTTTGCCCCGGTGAAATACTGCCTGACCGTAGTACCTTCCCTCACCGAGATGAGCCGGCCTGAGCCATAATTCATTTCCTGCCTCCCTACCCGTAACGCGAGTGTGTGACGATCGTTTTTAAGGAGATTAACTTCTGCAAATAAGTTCTGTACAGCCAGCTGATCTTCATCTACCGGTGCCGGACCATATTTACTTCCATCTTCCAGTCCGCTGTTCAGCTGGGCAAAAAACCGCAGGTTATTTCCTGTATGCAGATCGGCATAAACCGAATAGCGCTGCAGGAAGGAAGCATTATATCCCTGATCCCTGATCCAGTCCTCATTGATCTTTCCGCCATATTCATAGCGCAGTTCTCCCCCTAAAGTCAGGTAAGTTTTTTGATCAGCCGAAACGGGAATGAACTTGAGCCTGTGGTAAAAAGTCCTGACCGAATCTTTAAGCTTATTGTAATCTTCATCATAGCGCATCAGCTTTATGCTTTGTGCTGACAGTCTCTCCAAAGAGCAACTGCACAGCGCAATAAACAATACCGCAGCGCGAACGTACCTGAATATCCTCATGGAATGATCAGATAATTTTAGTGATTCAACATTTTGTGTGCATACTGGATCCCAAGACCGTAACCTGCACCATACTTTTTCATCAGGTCAGTCACAGCAACATAAGTTTCCGTTCTTGCCCAATCCCTTTGCAGTTCCAGCAGATACTGTACAGAGGTAATTGGTTTTACGCCTGCATGTACCATACGCTGAATTGCACGTTCATGAGCCTCATCACTTACATCACCACAGGCATCAGTAATGACAAATACTTCGTATCCTTCAGTTAAAGCCGATAACGCAGGACCAACAATACATACGCCGGTCCACAAGCCTGCCATCACCAGTTTTTGTTTTCCTGTTCCGGTAATAGCGTTATAAGCAGCTTCATCTTCCCATGTATTCATAGAAGTTCTGTCTATATATCCTGAGGTAGCCTGCGGATAAAACTCTTCAATTTCCGGAAATACCGGCCCTGCAAATGACTCTTCAGCCACTGTAGTTACAATAGTAGGGATGTTGAAAATTTTAGAAGCTCCGGAAACTATCGCTACGTTAGTACGTAACTCATTGATGGAAATACTCTTGGTGGCAAATGCCATTTGCCCTTCAAAATCGATCAGAATTAAGGCGTGATTGTCCGGAGACAGCAGATTCGGTGATGGTTTCATAATTTTCTAATTTTTATTTCTTTCCATTAGCCAAGAAACATACCAACCACACAAACAACTAAAAATCAAACACTTACTATTATAACTAAAAATTTTCATTAACTATATATCGTCAATTCACGAGCACCCTGCGGAATCATACCTAAAAGATCAGCAGGCATTTTAGCCTCTTCAATCTTCAGGATAAATTCGGGATTAATTTTTTTCCGGCAAAATAATCAATACGTAATCAGTTCACAGTCAGCAGATAGATTAAACAGCTAACGAAATATCGTCAGCACAATTTTCATTTTTTCGCCACCAGTATCTAATATTAATTCTACCTTTATCCTATGGAACAGGTGCATACAGATCTAAACTTGCAGGATGAAAATGCGAAGCTGCTTATTCTGCTTTCCCTGAGCAATGCGATTGCCACAACCAGAAATAAATCAGATCTGTTTGACGTCATTGACCAGAAGCTTAAAAAGTTATTCCATTTTCAGGATTTCGTCATCTGTCTGATCAATGAAGACCAGCAGACACATAGTCCCTTTTTATACAATCAGAGAGAAGACTTCGTTAAGAATGAAGGTATAGCTCCTGCAGCGAGTAAAAGCTATTCCCTGGATGATGGCTTATGTGAAGTGATGATGGCCGCAACAGCACCCGTCGTATTTCAGGTGGAAGAAGTATTGAGCTGGCCCTCCCCGCCTGCCTGGCTGGGTTTCTGGCATAAACAGGGTATCAGGGAAATGATAGGTCTCAGTATCTCTGACGGGGAGCGTTGCGCAGGTTTTTTTTATCTCTATGCGAAAGAATCAAATGCGGTTTCCAATCAATATTATCACCTGCTGCAGAGCATTGCCCTGCAGATTTCCGTTGCCGTTTCCAATATCAAGGCTAACGAGAAAATAGAAGAACAGCTACAGCAGATCAATTTATACAAACAACAGCTCGAGGAAGAAAAGTCCTACCTGAAAGATCAGGTGGAGAAGAATTATAACCATACGGAGATCATTGGTCAGAGTCAGGAAATAAAAAAAGTATTCCATCTGATTGAGCAGGTGGCCTCAGCTGACAGTACAGTACTGATCCTTGGCGAAACAGGTACAGGAAAAGAACTGATTGCCAGAGCCATACACTCAAACTCACCCAGAAAGGACAAACTGATGATCAAACTCAATTGTGCCGCCCTCCCGCCCAACCTGGTAGAAAGTGAACTCTTCGGCCATGAAAAAGGAAGTTTTACGGGGGCACTGGAACGGAGGATAGGAAAATTTGAACTGGCACATAATGGTACGCTCTTTCTGGACGAAATCGGAGAACTTTCGCCCGAGCTGCAGGTAAAGCTGCTCCGGGCCATCCAGGAGAAAGAAATTGAACGGGTGGGTGGCAAAGGGGTCATCAAAACAAATGTAAGGATCCTCGCTGCCACAAACCGGAATCTGGCCAGCGAAGTAGAGAACGGGAAATTCAGGAGCGACCTGTTTTACCGGTTAAATGTTTTCCCTATTACCGTCCCGGCGCTGAGAGAACGAAAAGAAGATATCATATTGCTGGCGCATCATTTCATAGCCCGCTTTGCAAAAAAGACCGGCAGAGAAATCAAAACACTCAGCAAGGGCATCACCTCCACACTGATTAATTATCCCTGGCCTGGTAATATCCGGGAGCTGGAACACCTGATCGAAAGAAGTGTACTGCTCAATAATGGAAATGTAATCAAGGAAGTGCACCTCCCAAAAATCGGGCAGATAGCGCAAACTGAAGCCAGCCGCGCAGCAAAGGTGAAGACAATTTTTGAGAATGAGCGCGACCATATCCTGTCTATCCTGAAATTGTGTAAAGGAAAGATCTCGGGAATTGGTGGCGCCGCAAAGGTGCTGGACATTCCCGCGACGACCCTGAATTCAAAAATCAAGAAATTCAAGATCAAAAAGGAACATATCGTTTCCTGATCTTCGCTGATTCCGCCCGGCTGATCAGGAATTAAATACTTTAATTCCAGGCCAGCCTTAAGGCAATAGTAAAATTTATACGCGCCGCTTATTAAATGATGAAACAGAGCTGATGACCGAAAGAATTTTAATTGTAGAAGACGAATTTATAGTTGCACATGATCTGGAAATGATCGTGTCCCGTGCTGGTTATACCATTGCGGGTACGGCCGACTCCGTCAAAAATGCATTGACAATACTGGCCGCCCAGGAGGTGGATCTGGTCCTGCTGGATATCTTCCTGAAAGGAAAACAAACGGGTATAGATCTGGCCAGGATACTGATGACCAAACAGATTCCTTTTATCTATATCTCTGCCAATTCAAATGAAAAAGTACTGGAAGCTGCAAAATCTACGCTTCCCTATGGATTTATTGTTAAACCTTACCGCGAAAAAGATGTATTGCTCAGCATAGACATCGCACGCTACAGAAAAACACATAGTCAGCATTTAAAGATCAGCAGCAAACTATTTATGGAAGATTTCATCATCGCTATTTCCATGAAACCACTCAGCTGGCAGAAAAAACTGGTACTGATTGCAGGAGCTTTCCAACCTTATATTCCATTCGATTTTATGGTATTGAAGGGAATTGCGGGCGACCGGTCCAGATATGCGGAAATTGGCATGCTGAGAAAGCAGTTTGATGAATATGAAATCGTTGGTGTAGACGACTTTATTAAAAAATCCCGCATTACAGCTGATCAACTCAGCCCGATAAGTACACAGACTCCTGCAATGACGGATGATGCCGTATATGACGGAGATGATTTTACGCAGTTACTGACCATCGCACCGGTGAAAAAACTGATCTCCGGTACCTATGGCCTGCAGTCCAATCTGGTTAAATCTGTAGTACTGGAAAATGGAGATTTCATTACATTTTCTTTTTACAGTCGCCTGCAGCATGTATTCAAACAGGAACACCTGGATCTGCTGAATGGGCTGGAACAGACACTTGCAAAACATTTCACGCATATCGTTGAATTGGAGAAAGTCAGTGCCTGCCAGCAGGAGCCTGCAGAAACACAACAGCACAGTCCCTTTCCGCCACTAAAAGATTTTAAATTCCATGATATTATTGGTCAGAGTCCAGCCCTGCTGAACTTACTTGATCAGGCATTAATTGTAGCTCCTACTGATACTTCAGTCCTGATTACGGGCGAAAGCGGCACAGGAAAGGAGCTCATTGCTCAAAACCTGCACCGGCTTTCCAGCAGAAGGAGTAAGCCACTGATCGCCGTCAATTGTGCAGCTTTACCGGCAGACCTGATCGAATCCATACTTTTCGGACATGAAAAGGGTTCTTTCACCGGCGCAATCAGTCAGCGGATCGGTAAGTTTGAGGAAGCTAATGGCGGTACTATATTTCTGGATGAAATAGGCGAGATGCCGTTCGATTTACAAGCGAAATTACTGAGGGTATTACAGGAAAAAGAGATAGAGCGGATTGGCGGAAGAAGTCCGGTTGCGGTAGACCTCCGCATCATCGCCGCCACCAATCAACAGCTGGAAAAAGAGATCGCCAGAGGCAGATTCAGGCTTGACCTATTTTTCAGACTGAATGTCTTCCCGCTTCATGTCCCCTCCCTGCGTTCCAGAAAAGACGACATTCCCCTGCTGGTGGGTTGTTTTATCGATAAACATAACAGGGCTTTAGGCAAAACTATTGCCGGTGTGTCCGGGAAATTCATGGAAAAACTGATGGCCTACGACTGGCCCGGTAACATCAGGGAACTGGAACATGTCATTTTACGCAGTATGCTGCTCTCTGCTGCAGAAACTTTACATGAAAACCTGCTCGAACTCAACATGCCGGAAAAAGAGCTGCCTAATGACTCCGGCATCAAAACCATAGAAGAAAATGAGCGTGACCATATTATCAATGTATTAAATAAAACCAAGGGAAAAGTTGCGGGAATTGGTGGAGCTGCCGATCTGCTGGGCATTCCAACCACTACTTTAAATTCAAAAATGAAGAAACTCGGTATTCTGCGGTAAACACAAAGGTTGTAAACCATCGTAAATTCACTACATATCGTGAATTTACTTAAAGAGGAAACACCGTTTAGAGCGCTGATATCAGGTTTTGGCCTCTGGTGCTGAATTTGATGATGGGATATGAATTGTGATGAGAAAATAAGATGAGGGAAAAAATTCTGATAGTTGAGGATGAATTTATTGTTGCCAATGATTTGAGCATGATGCTCGAAAGATCAGGCTACAACGTTACCGGTATCGCTCCATCCGTTGCCAGGGCCCTGGAGCTGATCAGTGCGGAAAAACCCAGCTGGGTGCTGATGGATATCTTTCTGCAGGGAGACAAAACCGGTATTGACCTGGCTGTACAATTAGCTGAAATGGAGATTCCTTTTATTTTTATTTCTGCCAATACCAACCAAACTATTTTAGAAGCCGCAAAGGCCACGCTTCCCTATGGTTTTCTGGTGAAGCCCTTCCGTGAAAAAGACCTGCTCGTGATGCTGGATATTGCCCGGTACAGACATGCGCAAAGCATGAAATATAATCAGCGCCGCGATCAGGGAACAGAACTTCATCAGCAGATGGAGCAAATAGTTCATCTGGACACTTTACTTACTGAAAAAACAAAACAACTCGGCAGTATACTCAATAAGATTGTACCCTTTGATTTCCTGTGGGTGAGTCGCGCGCAACCTCTAAGCAGCAGCAGAGACCTCAATTTGCAGCAGCTCAGCGCTAATGAATTCACTGTACTGCCTCAGGACCATTTACTATCCATATTATCCGTTTCCCAGCGCGAGCTTAAATCCTGGGAGCCGCGTACTGTTTCTTCAACTGCAGGTGTGACTATATTCAACGGTTATGAATTCAGGAAGCTGAGAATGGAAAACACCTGGATCAGGACACTGTCAGACTTCTTCAAATTAAGTTCAGCAATAGTGATAGAGATTGTCAGCAATGACGAAGTATTTCAGTTTATCTTTTTCAATAAAGCAAGTGAGCATTACAATGCATCCCACAAGTTAAACCTCAACCAGTACCGGCAGAGCCTCAAATTGATGGTGACCAGCATTGTCTACGGTAAGGATCCCGTCATTGTTCCTCAGGCCGAAGTAAAGGCAAAGCTTATACCTGATCAGCAGGAAATTACAGCAGACAGTTTCAAAGGCATCATCGGGAACAGCCCATTACTGAAGACCGTTTTTAACCATATAAAATTAGTCGCACCAGACGATACCTCCGTACTCATTCTTGGCGATAGTGGTACAGGCAAGGAGCGGATCGCCTCAGTCATTCATCAGCTGTCCCCACGAAAAGACAAACCTTTTATTACCGTTAACTGTGCCGCGCTCCCGCTTTCCTTATTGGAGTCTGAACTTTTCGGGCACGAAAAAGGAGCCTTTACCGGGGCGAACGACCGGCGGATCGGGAAATTTGAGCAGGCAGACGGTGGTTCCATATTTCTTGATGAAATTGGTGAAATGCCGCTGGAGGCACAGGTGAAATTGCTGAGAGTACTCCAGGAAAAAGAAATTGAGAGACTGGGTGGTACGGTCACCAGAAAGATCAATGTAAGGATTATTGCTGCGACCAACAGAAATCTGGAGAAAGAAGTATCAGAAGGCCGGTTAAGACTGGATTTATATTATCGCCTTAACGTTTTCCCGATTGAACTGCCGCCCTTGCGCGATAGAAAAGAAGACATTCCTGCACTGGTGA
This sequence comes from Pedobacter sp. MR2016-24, assembly GCF_026239655.1. GTDB lineage: Bacteria > Bacteroidota > Bacteroidia > Sphingobacteriales > Sphingobacteriaceae > Pedobacter. The sequence goes on from NZ_JAPIVO010000005.1 coordinate 434,065, forward strand.
CCCATTTTCTGGATAAATACAATAAAAACGCCTATAAAACTATCTCCGGAATCTCTGTACCTGCGATGGAAACTTTAGTATCCTACGACTGGCCAGGTAATATCAGGGAGCTGGAACACCTCATAGAGCGAAGTATGTTAATGTCTGCAGGCCCTGAAATCCAGGAGATCAACCTGCCGGCAAACAACACCCGCACGCTATCTCAGCAACCGGAGCCTTCAAGAATAAAAACGATGGAAGAGATGGAACGCGACCATATACTGAGTATCCTGAAACTATGCAAAGGAAAGATATTTGGCCCTGGCGGAGCAGCAGAAGTATTAAACCTTCCCTCCACCACACTCAACTCCAAAATTAAGAAACTGGGTATTAAATTTGAATTTGTTTAATGGAGACTGAACAGCCCCCATTAAACAGATTACTATCCTGCTTTAGCCGTTAGGAATTCGTTCAAATGCTGCTCTAACAGATCAGTATTGTAATCTCCTTCGGTCTCATTTTTCGAAACCTGGATCTCATCGTCTGAAACTGTCAGCGTAAAAACGGTTCCTTCAATCACTTCAGGGAAAGAAATATTAACGATATCTGCAACGTGTGCATATTCTACACTTAAGTTAGACCCAAGTGCCTGGTTCACGTATTCAGAGAATTCTACCTTCAGAAGATCAAATACTGCTTCCGGACTTAAGGGTTGTATATTGTTTATAGCTGTCATACCTTATATACCTAAAAATAGTGCCACGAAGCAAATACTACTGATCTTTAATAAGCTTTAAGACTTTTGAGCATATTTAACCTCTTCATAAGGCTGCACCAATACCCATCCCTCACCGCCAAATTCCAGCTGGAAAGATTCACCGCTGCCCCTGCCGATGAAAGAGCCAAACGTAAGGTTAGTTTTTATTTTAGGCGACAGGTTTTCTGACCAGGCTACTGTTGCATTGGGATCTGTAAACACAGGCTGTCCGGGGCTCACTCTCAATAAAATCGGTTCCCCATGCGTGGTAATTGCAATATAGCCTGAACCTGAAAGTTTCACCTGAAATAGTCCTCCCGACATCATTCCTGCCACGCTTTTCAGCATTTTGATCTCATTCGTTATACTTTGTTCCAGCGCCAGCACATCATTTCCGTTCACAAAAATCGATTCGTTCTGCAATTTAATGATTTTCACCTTTTTCCCTTCATCTGCAAGGTATAATTTTCCTGAACCTGTAGCATACATTAAAGAAGTGCCTTCACCGGATATGGCTTTTTTCAGCAATCCACCCAGTCCTTTACTCAGCATCCCCTCTCTTTTGAAATCAATATGACCAATATAAGCAACCATAGAGCCTGCTTTGGCCATTATTTGCTGTCCTTTAAGATTGATCTCCAGCATCGCTGGTTTTTCCAGTTCAAAGAAATCATTTTCGTTCGGATCTTCAGCCGATTCAAGGATTAACTCGTTCAGTGTGTACTCTCTTTTGTTCATGGTTAAAATTTTGGTTCAAATAAATAATATTGATAAATATCTAAATTTAAAAGACAAACCAAACCAAAATATTCTTTAAAAGACAATATAAATTTTGCTGCAGGCAAGCCTTAATATTTACCCAGCATACTGAGCGGTGCCGGAGGGAAAGTGATGGTAATTACTGTACCATTTTGAGAGCGGATATCAAATTTCCCCGATAACTGGTCTGTAAGGCCCACCATTAGTTTCATACCCAGAGATGGACAAGAGCGGATATCAAAATCTGCTGGCAAACCCTTTCCATTGTCGCTGATCATTAGCTGATACGCTCCTCCTTCAATTTCATGAAGTGAAATCCGGATCATGCATTCCCCATTTTCATTGAACGCATATTTAACACTATTCGTAATCGCTTCATTTAAAATCAATCCCAGGGGTACAGTATCCGCGGTAGCTAAACGGGCAGAGCTAATGTCGAAAACAAACTTCACCTGCTGTTCAGTATGAAAAGAGTTGCAAATGCTGTGCGCCAGTTCCTCTATATAAGGCTTTAGACTTACCGTAGCCAGGTCATCAGACTGGTAAAGTTTATGATGGACGATAGAGATGGCCTGCATGCGGTTCTGACTATCCCTGATTGCAGTTTTTGCCTCCGGATTGTGGAGGTAAGATGACTGGGCGTTCAGCAGGCTTGAAATGATCTGCAGGTTGTTCTTCACCCTGTGGTGTATTTCTTTGATCAGCCATTCCTTTTCATTCACCAGCTCATTCAGCTCCTGATTCTGTTCATTGATTTCATCCTGCTGTCTGGACAGGTTTCTATGGCTCTTTTGTTTGGCGAGATACAAATAAACCAGCAGGCAGATCACCAGCACTGCTCCCAGCAAACCTGTGGTGATCAATCTTCTGTTCAGCTCTTCTTTTTCCAGCTCACTGTGCTGAATCATATTGCTGTTCCTTAAAGTCAGATTCTCTTTTTCGCGCTGGGAGGTTTGGTACTGCAGCTGCAGCTGTTCTGACTGTTTAACTTTCACCTGGTTGAAAATAGAATCTGTAATCGATTTGGCCGTCTGAAAATGCCGGATCGCGTCAACGTAATGACCATTGGCCGAATCTACTTTGAACTTAAGATGATGCACCTCAGCCATATCTGTTACAGACACTATATTTTTTCGGGCCGAAAAGATCTTCTTCAGGTACTGATCAGCTTTCACATAATTCCGCTGTTTAGTATAGAAGGCGGCCAGGTTCTGGTAAGCCCAGTAATAATAGACCGGATTAACATCCCATGTCTTAAACCCGCTGATCACCTGCTCATAATATTGTTCTGCAACAGCCGGCTGGTTTAAAGCAGCATAACAGTCGCCTTTTAACATTGAAATAAAGATATAAGAAGTGGGAGGTGGTGGATAGGCTTTTATTGCGGCAGCAAGTTTGTTTAATACCAGCCTTGCCTTTCCTTCGGCAATCAGCGCTATCGCCTGCTGTCTGAATACCAGGTAAGGAAAGCGGTGTTCTGCCTTGATGGTCGATTCAATAGCACGCTGGTACCAGTAAATAGTTTCCTTACGCTGTCCCAGTTTCTGACACAGGTCGCCTAATCTGTATTGCAGGTAATTGGTATGCAGGTCTGTTCCCGAAGCATCTGCAAAAGTCATGGCAGTCAGCGCATAACGTACTGCAATTTCCAGGTTACCACGGGCATTTTGAATGGCCGACAACATCTCGTTTGGCAACTGTAAATTTTTGTAGCCCAGATGATTGTACATTTTAATCACCTCCTTCAATTGCTGTTCTGCCAGATCCAGTTTACCTGTACGAAAATTGATATCCGCAATCTCCCTGAAACAATCAATGGCTATCTTGCGGTCATTCGCCAGGTTAGCTAATCTTGCGGCTTCATAATAATACGTAGCGGCGAGCGGAACGTTCACGTCCATCATATAGGCCGCACGGATTTTCCAGATTTTTGCATCGAGCGCCGGATTTTTATAAGCCTTACAAAGGGCACTGATTTTACGGAATTCATTGTCACACGCAGTACTGTCCGCTCTCCGTTCCAGCATCACGGTATAACGGTAAATACGACCGGTTAGCGCAAGCATCGGCAGCTGATGCTGATCAGCATAGCGCTGTGCTGTACTAAAAAAACCATCTGCCAGATCAAGATCAGCCTTTTCCTCTCCCCCAATCTCCAGGTAATGGCGACCAATCAGCAGTTGAAGCCGGCAATACAAACTACCCTGAGTGATCCCTGCCATTCTTTGGAAATCGCCGAATCTCTTTTGTGCGATCAGCGTACTGCCTTTGAGGACTTCTGCATCTTCCACCCCTTTTTTATAGCCGATCTTTCGGGCGAGGTTTCCTCCTGCCTCAGCATACCTGAAAGCAGAGTCTATCGCTGAAGTTGAATAACTTTTGTTGTTCAGGTAGAAATTACTGATGGCCATTGCCGTTTTTACCTTTGAGCGATCCTCTTCCGCCCGGGTATAAGCACTCTGAAGGTCAGGCAATGCGTTTTTAAAATCCATCAGGCCCACAGATGTCTGGGCAATAGCCGGGCAGGTGACAGACAGCAGGAAGGCGATGATCAGTCTATTCCACATTGGACGGCAAATTAATCAAAATATTAGATTTAACCAGCATTCAGGCCCCAATAATCCCTGTACCCGCTCTTTTATTACTGTCAGCTTAGCGGGCAAACACTACTTCCTGAAGGAGACGGGAAACGAAAAAATTGTGATCATGGCAGCCAGCTCAACTAAAACCTGAAGGAAGTCCCCATGAAATAACTTTTCATCGCATCGGTCTGCAGGCCATAGTTCAATCCTGCATCCAAAGCAAAGTTATCTGATATTTTCAATTGTGCTGATGCATTCAGAAAATTACTCCAATGGTGCGCATTAAAATCATAAGTGTAATAAGTTTCCGCAATGCCGTCCAGATTTTTGAATAACTCATGACTAATGGTGAGCGACTGTAATAATTCGGTATGCATGGCATGGGCGTCGCCATTATATAACCTGTCCGCCTCCAACTGTCCGGCTAACCTCCATTCCCCCGGCAGTTTGACCATCATTGGAACAATAATCCCGCCTTCACATTTACTGTCGTCAGTATATTTTGCTGCAGGTATTTTAACATAAGGAAGAACTGCGAGTATAAAATTCCCGCCATTGTTCCCCAGGATATTTTGTTTGATCCTGAGCGTGATATCCCCTATTCCGTGTCCTTTCGTAATTTCACCATCTTCAGCCCTTTCCTTCTGCCATACAAATGTTTCAAATCCAAATTGAAAAGCAGTAGAACTGGTTAAACCCAGTTTCAAATTGCCCTTATTAAAATAATTGGTTTGCTGTTCACCCCTTTCACCTTTCTCGCGTTCATGCCTCAGCAGGTCCGTCTCATACTGTATATGTCCCGCATCCAACGTATAAGGAGATTCGGTTACATCAGGCCTGTCTGTTTCCATATCTCTCATGTACTGAGCCGGAACCGGATGGAAAAGGTTAAATGATGTTTTACCGGGAGTCTGTGCCTGCACTGCCGAAAAGAGTGCCGGGATAGTTGTTAGGATGAAGAAAATATAAAATCTGAATTTCATGCGTATAATTTATTTATAGGCACAACAATTACAGTACTGCTTTGTTGATGAATTCAGCATTTAGCCTGACATATACATTATGACCATGAACGTAAAACCTCCCAAACGCAGTTTTTTCTATCGGAACGGGCTAACGATTGTCTTTCTCAGCCTGTTTATCATCACCCTCGCTGCACAGGGATTAACCGGCTGGAAACAGCACAATGCAGATTTAAAAGAGAATCACGCGCAGGAAATCGGTTTAGGCACTTATCTCCGCAGCGGACATTTCATTTCGGCAACGTTTGAAAACTTTGAAAGTGAATTTCTACAGATGGCGCTTTATGTGATGTTAACCGTTTCCCTGCGACAAATAGGTTCAGCGGAATCCAAGAAACTGGATGAACCGGAAGAAGTAGACAGAACACCAAAGCCGTCTCCTGATGCACCCTGGTCTGTGAGGCAAGGTGGCTGGATCCTTAAAATCTATAGTAACTCTTTATCCATCTGTTTTGCACTGCTCTTTTTTGCCAGCTGGGCTTTACATTTGTATGGCAGCTGGCAAAACCATAATGTGGAACAATTGGCTAAACATCTCCCAACAATTACAGTTATGGCCTATCTTGCTGAACCGGAATTCTGGTTTGAGACCTTTCAGAACTGGCAAAGTGAATTCCTATCCGTTGCATCTATTGTATTTTTCACCATTTACCTGCGTCAGAAAGGTTCTCCTGAATCAAAACCTGTAGATGCCCCGCATTTAGAGACCGGGAAATAATTAAATCCGCCTGCCAGAACTGTGCTGTAAAAAAAATTATGTTTCCGTAAACTCAATCGCCTTCAATTACGTATGTCAGTTCATTATATACATTAAGCTCAGGATGGGAGATTAACCTTGATCGCGACCAGGTTTGATGGCAGATAATAATCAGCAAGGTTATGCCCGAAAAGGAAGAAAAAAGACTAAATACCGTACGCCGGTTTTTGAACCTGAACATCAGTAAAGAAAAAGAACTGCAACAGATCGTAGAGCTGGCGGCCAGAATATGCAATTCTTCCATTGCAATGATTACCTTCATGGATCGGGATTTTCAGCATATTATGTTCAGTTTCGGTACCACTGTCAAAGAAGTTCCTTATAAAGACACTTTTTGCCAATATACCATTGCACAAAAAGAGGTATTAATTATCAGCGATGCTGCAGTGGATGAGCGCGTAATGCATAACCCCTTCGTCATCAACGATCCTAATATCCGGTTTTATGCAGGTGCTCCGCTTACCACGCATGACAATCAAAACATGGGTACCATATGCGTTTTTGATCAGCAACCGGGAACGCTCAGTGACATTCAGGAGAAAATGCTGCACAGATTAGGTAAACAGGTGATTCAGCTGATTGAATTTGATGCCAGCCTGCAATTATTAAAAGTGGAATATGAAACTTCCATTCAGGAAGAAGATAAACTCCGCTCCTATTTTGAAAGCTGCAGTTCCGTTCACCTGTTGCTCGACAAAGAACTCCGTGTTCTTGCGTTCAATAAAGCGCTATTAGATATACTCGGTAATAATTATCTGATTCCTATAGCAGAAGGCATGAACTGTCATGAATATGTGGAGCCTTCCTTTCTGGAAGAATTTATCTGTAATTGTGGCAAAGCACTGAATAACGAAATTGTTAAAACAGAAAACGTGATTGCCTCGCCACAGGGTGATATATCCTGGCATCTTACTTACGAACCCGCCCTTAATGCTGAGGGGAATATTGTAGGGGTTTCTTATACCGCAACGGACATCACTCAAGCCATGCGGCATGGAAAAACTGTCACCGAACAAGAGCATGCATTTCTTGAGATTGAAAGAATTATATCCGGTGAATTGCATCAGCCCCTGAAACAAGTGAAATCAGCTATTGCCCAAATCAAGCAGAAAGGTTATCCCGAAGAGGTGAATGAATTTGCCTTCCTGGAATATACAGCCATTGAACTCGGGGAAAAGTTCAATGCGATGTTTCTGACACCCCCGGTAATTGCCCCTAACTTACCTACACTTTAAATGATTTTTACTTATGCCGCTTAAAGAGTTAAACAGGTTAGAAGCAGTAAATCGTTTTTTGAAAATAAAAATCGATAAACAGGAAGAGTTCAGGCAAATTGCTCAGCTGGCGGCAGACATTTGTGGAATGCCAACCGGCTTAATCACCTTAATCGACTCAGATAAAGAGTATATTTTAAAAGAAGACATGTTTGTTGTCAGCTCAGGAAGAAATGAATCTTTTTGTCATTATGTACTTGAAAGTGATGCTGTAATGATCGTATCAGATGCCTTACAGGATCCGGTGCTGAAAGCTTACCCGGCAGTGACCAGGGAAGCAGGTATCCGCTTTTATGCAGGTGCACCCTTAACCACTCAAGATGGTTACCGGCTGGGTAGTTTATGTGTTATTGATCAAAAACCCGGAGAACTGACCCAGATTCAAAAGGATATGCTTGAAAACCTGGCCCGGCAGATCATTCAGTTGCTGGAATTCGAGAGTAATCTCTATTTTCTGAAAATGCAGTTCCTGGAGTCAAAAAAGCGGGAATTAAAGATGAGGTCATTTTTCGAAAGTACTGCAACCATCCATCTCCTGCTGGATAAAAACATGGAGATAGTCGCCTATAATAAAGCTGCACAAATAGCCTATAACAGCGTATATCACGCAAATCTTCAGCTGGGATTGACTGCAGAACAATTTTTACATCAGTCGCATTTAAAGCCATTTACCGAAAACTGTAAAAAGGCACTGAATGGTGAAACCATTACCAGCGAGCGCTTATTGGATTTTCAGGATTACTCCCTATGGTACATGATTACGTATAATCCGGCAAGAGACAGCAGCGGACAGATCATCGGCATTTCCATTAACTGTACGGATGTGACCAGAAGAATGGAACGGCAGCAGGCAGCAATTCAGCACCAGGCCAGGCTTGACCAGATGGCCTACATGCAGTCTCATGAATTTCGCAGACCTGTTGCTACGATTAAAGGTTTACTTAACCTGCTGGAAATGGATGAGCACGATAAAGTTTACCCGCAACTAAAGGTGATTAAAAAGGCTATCAATGAAATAGATGAAAAGATAGCGGAGATTGTCAGCTTCACCATTACCAAACCCAAACACTAGTACAGTTTCAGCAATTCAGATCATCGGCACTTTAAATATGTTATTATGGATACTACTAAAAGATCGTTACCTTTCCATCAATTATGCTGCTACACGAGCAGGGTTGCCAGACTATGGATAATATAGCTATCCTGTAAAGGAACCAGCCCTGATATCTTTTTTAACCAAATATTTTTTATTTCGTGAATGTTGATCCGAAATGCATACATTAAACGTATTATCTTCTACCTAAACGCGTATTATGGGCAAAATTGAGACTTCTGCAGCAAAAGATGCACAACTGGATTCTTCCCGTCAACTACTTGAATACCAACAGCGTATCACACATATACTGGAGAGTTTTACAGATGGTTTTTTCGAAGTAGATAAAAAGTGGATAGTAACCTACTGGAATAAAGAAGCAGAAAAATTACTCCATATGTCCAGAAATCAGGTGCTGGGCAAAAACTTATGGGAGGTATACCAGGAGGCAGTTCCCTTGAAATTTTACACAGAATATCATCGCGCGCTGGAAGAAAATATTTCTGTACGCTTCGAAGAATATTTTGAGCCACAGGATCTTTGGGTGGAAGTTTCAGCCTACCCCTCCGGCGCTGGTCTCTCAGTCTACTTCAAAGACATCACTGCCCGGGTAAAAACAAGAAATATACTAGAGCTCGAAAAGAAAAAGTACGAAGATCTGTTCAATTTCAGTCCTATTCCCCAATGGGTATATGACTTTGAAACACTCGCCTTTCTTCAGGTCAATGAGGCGGCGGTAAAACACTATGGTTATTCAAAAGCAGAATTTCTGAGTATGACCATAAAAGACATCCGCATGCTGGAAGATATCATTGTACTGGATGGAATTATGGCCAGCAAGGTGAAGGTTGGACAATATAGCCAGAGTACAGTTAAACACCGCAAGAAAAACGGAGATATTATCATTGTGCTGGTAGAAGGTAATTCCGTTACTTTTGAAGGAAGAAATGCACGTCTGGTACTGGCTATTGACCATACCGAGAAAGTGAAAGCAGAACAGGATCTGCAAATGGTTTTAAACCGATATAATATTGTTTCCAAAGCAACCAGTGATGCCATCTGGGATTGGGATATCAAGGCAGGAACAGTGCAGTGGAACAAAGGAATCAAAGGTATTTTTGGGCACAGCGATGTAGGCTTTGATTTTAAATGGTGGGAAACTAATGTACATCCTGAAGACCTGATTCAGGTACAGGAACAGTTCAACCGCCTGATACAAAATAAGCAGAACAACCAGGTGGTAGAATACAGGTTCAGATGTTCCGACGGAACTTATAAACATGTGCTCGACCGCTCTTTCATTATTTATGATGCAGGTGGAGAGGCTATCCGATCCATTGGTTCTATGCAGGATATCAGTGAAAGAATTGCTCATATCAATGCCATCGAAGCTCAAAATAAAAAACTGACTGAAATCACCTGGATGCAGTCACACAGTCTCCGGGCACCCCTGGCCAGAACACTTGGATTAACTGCCTTGATAGCTATGCCGGATAATACTATCGAGGAGCTAAAGGAGCTTTCCGGAATGATCAGTGATGCTGTCAATGAACTGGATATCGTAGTGAAAGATATCATCAAAAAAAGCAGTTAATTGCATGCTGCCGCAGTTCGTCATTTCCTTTATCCAGCTCCGCTAACAGCAATAACTTTTTTTTCCTGTATTTGTGTGCATGTTTCTGATCATACGTTAAAACCCAATTCAGGTTATAGATCAGGTCTGCATATTTAACCGTTTGCGCAGCTGCGCTCATCGTGATCAAACGTGCAGCTTCCCCTTTTTTACGTTCCGCTTTGCTGAGCTCCGGATAGTTATCAGCAGTAAAAACATCAGTCAGTTCCACCACACAGCTGGTAATGAAGTCCGCATCCCCATTGGGATAGCCAAAACTGAGCAGCGCTGCCTTCAACTCTTCCTGCGTGGTGCCTGTATCTTCCAGTAAGTCATGGCAGAGACCAATTTCATAACCCAGTGTCAGCGCCGGCGCTGCCATTTCGGCCACAGCTGTCAAATGATTAAAATAAGGTTCTTTAGTGCGTCTGATCAACTGAGCACCATGCCTTGTCTTTACCCATTCTGTTAATTGTTGTCTGTCCCCCATTAATGATTTGTTATCAATCAGGCAGCTGTTACGCTACTTACTTTGCATATAAAAATAAAACATTGCCTTTACGATCTGGCTCATGCCCCTTTTTCCGGCAATCCAATCGGCAACACTCGCCCGGTCAACACCAGTTTCGAAAGCGATCTGTTTAATCCTCACCCCCTTCTCCAGCATTTTTTTATCTAACCAGGCCGGATTTACCACCGAAGTTGGCGATGCCAGGTAAGGTGAAAGATTCACCTGCAGCGTATAACCTGGTAACCATTTATCAAATACTTCATGTGTTTTTTTCAGCAGGGATGCTTCTGTTGCATATTTGCCCGAACGTGTTTCCGATTGTGCCGATTCCAGATGAACGATATTGCCCTCCACTTTTAAAATAGAAAACTCTATGTTCGACTGCGATTTATGAATGCCTGCAGCTGTTTCCAGTTGTTCCAGCTGTTCTGCGTTTGAATTCGTTTTTAATTGATCAATGCCTATAATAATGCTCATGGAGTGAATTTTGATTTTAATAAGAGAGTTTAAACATAACGTTGCCGGCACGTCTTTGTTTTTAAACTCATTTATCCGGCTATCCTGATGATCAAAATAATTACAATTAAGGCATCAACAGAAAGGGGCCGCATCCACAGGATACGGCCCCTTTTTTTCGTGGAACGGGTTGTGGCAATATGATTTAACTAAAAATGATAGCCAACCATTAACGAACCTGTACGCGGTCTCATTGGCTCCAGCGTAGTCCATCCTTTATAATATGCTTTGTTAGTTAAATTATCCAGTTTAACTCCACAGGTAAATGACCCTGTGGCATACGAAACTGACGCATTCAATACCGTGTAGGAAGGAAGTGCAAATACACCACTGGTATTGGTGTTAACGATCAGGTTTTCACCGGCATAGTTACCACCGAAACCAAAACCTAAACCTTTCGCAGATCCTGATAAGATTTTGTAGCTCAACCAGGCGTTGATCAAATCTTCCGGACCAGCGCCATTAGGTCTTCTTCCCTCAGCGTCACTACCTGTATTGGTCAGCTTACTTTTGTTTTTGCTATATCCGGCAATGATGTTGAAACCAGGAAAAGGATTAGCATTAATTTCGGCTTCAAAGCCTTTGCTGTAACGATCACCTCCCTGTGTGTAAACGTTGATATCAGGAGTTAAGATAATATTTGAAACTTTAATATCATAGTAGCTCAATGAACCCGTTAATTTACCATCAAAAAGGTCGGCCTTAATTCCCCCTTCCAGCTGATTTGCCTGTTCCGGTTCAAAGGTAATTACTGAAGGTACGTTGTTGGTCACGATTGTTACCGGCGCCTGGTTAGTGAAACCATTCATATAGTTACCAAATACAGATAATTTATCCTGCAGCACCTGGTAAACCAATCCGAATTTAGGTGATAAAGCAGTTTGTCCGAATTTGTTTTCCGGCAAGGTGCTTAACCCACCGTTCTGGAAACGGTCAATACGCAAACTCGCCATACCAGAAAATCTCGGTGTAAAATTGATTACGTCAGAGATGTAAGCGCTATAAGTTTCCTGCGTTGTCTTCGAAGGATTATAACTGGCACCCTGATCAGCAATCGCTTTTTGTGCAGCTTCACGCGTTAAGATCCCTGTATCATTACCTTTAACAACAACTCCACCCAATGCGGCATAGTTAGAACTGTTATCAATATAAGTTCTGTTCAGGTAGTCTAATCCTACCACAATACGGTTGCGCATACCTCCCAGGTTAAAGTCGCCCATAAAGTTCTGCTGAATATCTGTCGATTCTGTAGTAGAATTCATATCCGTGATATTTCTACCAAAAATACCATTTCCGGAAACCGCTACATTTGGCGTAACCGTAGTATCAATTAATGTACCCTCGTAAAGATACGAGTACAAACCAACAGACTTCGCACTACCTCTGGAAATTAATGTTTGAGAATTCCACTGCTCCGACATTTTATAATTCATCTGCCCCTGTACCGTGTTAACAGGATTCTTAACTGACAGTGAATTACTGGTATATGACTTCTTAGGATCATATCCTAAACCTTCCAGTGTTGTTTCTTTTAAAGGTGCATTCCTGCTGAAAAATAACATTGTAGGATTTGTTCCTTCTGAACTCAAAAACTGTGCATTCAATAAGAATGAAATCCTGTCATTTAGTTTATAAGAAAGTGAAGGTGCGATAAATCTTGTTTTTTTGAAACCCGCATCCTGAAAGCTATTCTCATCATGATACGCCGCATTTACCCGGAATAAAACCCGGTGAGCCGAATCTAATGGGGTGTTCACATCTGCGGTAATCCTGTTTAATCCGTAACTTCCGCCGGTATAGGTTACGTCAGTTGCTACCGCGTCAAAAGGCTGCTTGGTTACAGTATTGATCAATCCGCCGTAAGAAGTAAGGCTGCTGCCGAACAATGTCCCTGACGGACCTTTAATCACTTCAATTCTCTCTACGTTAGATACGTCAAGTGATCCGTTTGTTAAACCTGGTAAGCCGTTTACCAGGGTGGGCTGTACAGCAAATCCTCTTAAAGAGAAATATCCTGCTCCATCAGTACCGCGACCAGTAGATGACCATAATTTATCTACACCCGGTGCATTCTTCAGTGCATCATCATAGTTGGTAATCACCTGGTCTGTCAGTAATTCTTTAGAAATTACAGAATAAACCTGCGGGTTCTCCAGATTTTTCAATGGCATTTTTGATACAAATTCACTCTCTTTTACAGCGAACTTGTTTTTCTTTCCACCGCTAACTGTTACCTCTTTCAGCTGTTGATTAGATGCCTGGAGCGTAATTTCCACCTGAACAGTTTGTCCTGCAGTCACTGTAACTTCTTTCGAAACCGGCTTCAGGCCAACTAGTTTTGCCGTAAGCGTGTAGTTTCCAGCAGGAACATTTTTAAGTGTGTACACTCCATTTCTGTCTGATGTACCATTTGCCACACCTGCAATGGCTAGCTCAACTGATTCAGCAACCACACCATCCGATGTTCTTACGGTTCCTTTAATTGTTCCTGTCCCGGACTGACCGAATGATACCGACGTTGTCAGTATCGCCATTACTACAGTCGCCAAGATCTTAAAGTACATTTTTGTCATATTGTTTTATCTGCTATTTAGAATGATTTTAAACCGCAAACATACAAAAGTTCCCCCTATGTAACGAAGTTGTTAAGACTAATTTTAAATAAGACAAAATGATGACAAAAGTACCTGACCGATGCATCTACCGGTGGATTCTCAAAGACAACTTATCTGGAAGCCATGAGGGGATCTGGTACGGCAAACAAAGTTCTTTTTTTATCGAATGTGGAATTTCTGAGCCTGATTGGAGCTGATGATAAAATTGAGGCCTTCAAAAAAATCATAGATGAACAGATGAAGAAACAATTAGCTGTTCAATTGCCTAACCAGACCGGTTGAGCAGCCAATCTTCATACACTATTTATAATTGCTGTGCGGTTATTCCTTTTGATTTGAGCGCTGCATAAACTTCAGGTTCTGAATTGAACAAGGTCATCTTTTTCAGATTAGGGAAATGATCAACGTCTGCAAAAGATGTGATGTCATATATATCGTCTTCACCATCCCAAAGAGGAACAATCTGCAAGTAAACTTCATTCCCCCCATCCTGGTAAAGTTCAGTTACTTCTGGTGCAAGGGACTGATCTATTTTGATTTCTTTAAAATAAGCGATTACTTCCGGGATAGGGTCATATCCTTCTTCTTCAATGTCAATCTTACGTTTATCATATTGCTTCACAAATTTATATACATCAAATTCAGGCTGTATAAGCTTTTTTCTATACATCAGCTCTTCAATGATTAACAGTTTAAAGTTAAAGTCCTTAAAATTGATTGCCTGAGTCATAGTTGCTTTATATTTTTTTTAGATAAAAATGCCTTGAGACCAGTTCAGAAATGTAATGGAATCTCGTTCCTCTGATCATGTATCATTATGAACATAAGCGGCTTAATAATGTTTCGCTTAAATGGTAAAATCTCCATTGATGCATGTGCTGGAAAAATGCCAAATTAAATAATTCTAAAATTTCAAAAATTTTAGTTAATTGCGCTGATTATTCAACAATAAACGGCTATTCGCTTCTTTTGGATAAAAAAAAAGCATTATGATCATTTCTGAAAAGAACCATACCTATCACCATCAAATCAATCCGGATTTATCAAACGTAGACTGGCAACATATACTTCACTTATTCCAAAAAATAAACTGGAAACATAGAATAGCGGAAGAAATCGAGAAAGCTTTCCGGTTAAGCACCACAACTATCTTTATATATGATGAAGAGGTAATTATTGCTTTCGGCCGGGTCATCGGAGATGGCCGGTATTACGCAATGCTGGCTGACATTGTAGTAGACCCGGATTATCAGGGCCAGGGACTGGGGAAATACCTGGTTAAGACTCTAAACGATCAGCTGGTCAATTATCACTTCGTTAATTTAAGTGCAGCACCCGGAGCCGATGATTTCTACAAAAGTATGGGCTGGAAAAAGCAGACCACAGCATTTATATGGCCTCAGGGCCCAAAACAATTGAGACAACATTGCGAAGAAGATTGATATCTATTTTCCTTAACTACACCAATCCTTAACCAGCTAAAAAATTGCCGATATAAGGTAAAATCCGAATAAAACATTGTGTTAGGCACTGGTAACTTTAAAAATCCTTCCGCCCGGAAGTAGTTACCAAATATTCAACCTAACCAACAATGATATGAATTTTACCAAAAAACCCATTCATCACACCATCAGAAGGTATCTTGCCCTGCTGATGCTCTGTTTAATTTATCAGGTTACTGCTGCCCAGAACAACCTGAACATCAAAGGAAAGATCAGCGATGCGAACGACAATATGCCGCTGATTGGCGTTTCAGTCAAAGAAAAAGGAACCAGCAATGCCACTATAACTGATAATAACGGAAATTTTAGCCTGAAGATTAATTCCGCGAACGCCGTAATCGTATTGAGCTATATTGGCTACACGGCCCAGGAAGTATCCGTTAATGGTCGCCAGCAAATCAATATCCCGCTCCAGGCAGAATCCAAGGGACTGAATGAAATTGTAGTCGTGGGTTACGGCACGCAGAAAAGAGGAGAAGTCACCAGCTCCATTGCTACGGTCAAAGCCAAAGACTTCACCAAAGGTGCAGTAAGAGATGCGGGCCAGCTGATCCAGGGAAAAGTGGCGGGATTACGGATTACCACTCCCTCAGGAGATCCAACAGGGGGCACGCAAATCAATCTCCGCGGACTGAATTCGCTGAACGGAACATCAGAACCGCTGGTTCTGATTGATGGTATTCCGGGTTCGCTGAATACGGTTGCCCCCGAAGATATTGAATCCATGGATGTACTGAAAGACGGATCGGCCGCAGCGATTTATGGCACAAGGGCCACTGGCGGGGTGATCCTGATCACCACCAGGAAAAACACTACAGGATCAAAAGCTACTATTGAGTACACCAATTATGTAAACATCCAGAAGATCGTCAATAAACCTGAACTGTTAACAGCAACGGATTACCGTCGGCTCATCAGTGAAGGCGTAAAATACCAGGATTTGGGTGGCGATACCAACTGGCTGGATCAGATCCTGCAAAACCCGGTTAGTCAGAACCATAACCTGAGCCTTTTTGGGGGTAATGCAACCACTAACTTCAGCGGATCTGTCAATTACAGAGATTGGGAAGGCATCTTTTTACGGACCGGACAAAAACGTTTAACTGTGCGCGCTGCCCTCAACCACTCCATGTTTGATGATAAACTGAAATCCAGCATCACCATCATCAACCGCAGTATTACCTCTTCCCAGGGTGGCGCAGATGGTTATGCATATCGTCAGGCAATTATCCGGAATCCGACAGACAATATTTATAATCAGGCGGGGAAATGGCAGGAGCGCGACGTCTATTTCTATGATAACCCGCTGTCCAGGATCAATGAAGCCACTAATGATGCCAGACTCAGGGAAACCCGGGTGAACGGAAGTCTCGATTACCGTCCTGTCAAAGATCTGAGTATTAAATTACTGGCTTCCAATATTCAAACCAATAACCTCTATGGAAGCAGTACTACATTCAATCACGTCAATACTACCAAATCCCAACTCAATGGCACAGCGGAGCGTAAAACCGAAGCAAATACAGAAAATTTGGTCGAATTTACCACTAACTACAGTAAAAGTATAGGCGACCATAATTTCAGTATCCTTGGCGGATACAGCTGGCAAGATGCAGTTTATGAAGAGTTCAAAGCCAACAATTTCAATTTCCCAACGGATGCTTACAGCTATAACAACCTGGAAACCGGCGCTGCACTGAAAGAAGGGAGAGCAGAAATGACCAGCTATAAAAGCAAATGGCAGCTGGCAGGTTTTTTCGGCCGGTTAACCTATAACTGGAAGGAGAAATACATGCTCATGGCGAGTTTAAGGAGAGAAGGTTCTTCAAAATTCGGCGCCAATTATCACTGGGGTTCCTTCCCTGCCGTATCTGCAGGATGGCGAGTGAGCAAAGAAAACTTCATGCAGCACATTCCTTCCATTTCTGACCTCAAAATCAGAGCAGGATTTGGGGTAACAGGAACAATTGCCAGTGATCCCTACAATTCTCAAACTAGCTATAAATATGACTATGCGGAAGGCGCTTTTATTGATGGAAAGTGGGTGCCAGGATTTGTGCCACAAAGAAACTTTAACCCCGATCTTCGATGGGAGCGAAAAACGGAATACAATGCAGGGATAGATTTTGGTTTATTTAAAAACAGGGTTACGGGTTCACTGGATTATTATACCAGAACGGTGAACGACCTGCTTTATACCTTTGGGGTTCCTACTCCGCCTTACCTTACCCCAAGCATGCTGCTGAATGCCGGAACAATGAAAAACTCAGGTTTCGAAGCATTGGTAAACATTAAAGCTGTTAACAGCAACACCTTCCAATGGAACACGGGGCTGACCTACTCAACAAATAAAAACAAACTGGTTGATCTGTCGAATGATAAATTTGATGTAACGGTCGACTTTATCAACGCAGGTTATACGGGAGAACCGATCCAGACTTACACACACAGGGTTCAGGTAGGTGGTCCGATAGGCCAGTTTTATGTACTCAAAACTGTAGGTGTAGATGATAACGGGAAATGGCTGGTAGAAAACAAAGATGGCCAGGTGATTCCTATTTCAGACGCAACGGATAATGACCGTCAGTATTATGGTAACGGTATTCCGAAACACCTTGTAGGATGGAACAACAGTTTCAAAATCAAAAATTTCGACTTTGAAATGAATTTCAGGGGAGCTTTCGGCCATAAAGTCCTCAACATGCAGCGCATGTATTACGAAAATCCGGTCAACAAAGCGTATAACGCACTCAAAACAGCATATGAACCCAAATATGGCAAAACGCTGAATAACGACCTGGTTTATGTGAGTGAGTATATAGAAAAGGCAGACTACGTAAAAATAGACAACGTTACCCTGGGTTATACTTTTTCCAAAAACCTGATCAAGGGTATGAGTAACCTGCGTGTATATGTTTCCGGACTTAACCTGTATACCATTACCAAATACAAAGGACTGGATCCCGAAGCCGTAAGTTATACCGGCGACTTCAGTTTTGCACCGGGTATCGAAAACAGGGACACCTATCCTACTACCAGAACTTTCACGGCAGGCCTTAACGCCTCATTTTAAGCTTTAAATGATCATATCATGAAATCAAAAATAATATATCTGCTCATTGCAGCCTTTGGATGTGCAAGTGCGATCAGCTCCTGCACCAAACTGGACGAAGAAGTGTATTCTGAAGTCCTGCCAGCTAAGTTTACGCCGACAGAGAAAGACCTGCCGACGATCATCGCACCTACATATGCTTCGCTCAGAACAGTAATGTGTGGCTGGCAGGGCTATTTTGACCTCCAGGAAGAGGCGGCCGACTGTATCATTACCCCTGTTCGTCCGAATGGATGGGATGATGCCGGGACCTACCGCCGGATGCACCAGCACACCTGGACTACCCAGGAATGGCAGCCTTATAATACCTGGCAAAACGCTTTTGCCACTATTACCAAAGCCAATACCATTCTTTCACAGATCGATGCGGGTACACTTAGCCTGGGGGAAATCAAGCCTAAAGTCATTGCAGAACTTCGCGCCGTGCGGGCTTTTGGCTATTACCTGTTGCTGGATAACCACGGAAATGTACCAATCATCACGAAGATCGACCCGAATGATACCTCCCTGCCCAAGCAAAATACCCGGGCAGAAGTGTATGCCTTTGTAGTGAAGGAACTCAATGAGGTAGTAAATGAGCTTAGTGAAGATGCCAAAAGCACCTATGGCCGTTTGAACAAATGGGGTGTGAAAGCTTTGCTGGCTAAAATATACCTCAATTCAGGCGTGTATGTAGGTCAGGCTGAGTACGAAAAATGTATCCAGGAATGCAATGACATTATCGCCAGCCAGAAATACCGTCTCGACGTCAATTACTCCGACGTATTTACTTATACCAACCAGAACTCCTCAGAGATCATCTTCGCTATCCCTTACGATCAGATTTATGGTAAAGGCAACCAGATTCACCTGAAAACACTGGATCCGCTGAGTCAGTCAGTTTACCAGATGACTGCGCAGCCATGGGGCGGAAATTGTGCTGTTCCCCAGTTCATTAATACCTATGACGCAGAAGACAGCAGACTGAAAGATTCCTGGATCCAGGGACCACAAACCAATCCTTCAACCGGCCAGGTCATGATCACTTATGTGAATTCAGTACCAGGGATGGGCGGATTAGATGGTATTGTTGCACCCAGTAATGCAGGTTTCAGGATCGGTAAATATGTGATCAAACAAAACGCTACTGGCGATATGGATAACGATTTCCCCTTCCTCCGTTATGGCGATGTGCTGATGATGAAAGCTGAGTCACTACTCAGGACAGGCGATGCAGGTGGTGCAGCTACTTTAGTCACCGAGGTGAGACAACGCGCCTTCAGAAACAATCCTGCAAAAGCTACCGTAACTGGTGCAGATTTGACGAAAGGAAGCACTTATCAGTATGGAATTCAGGCACCTGATGGTAAAGTATCCACAGTAAACGGAGGTGCAGATATCCAGTTTGGCCGCTTCCTCGATGAACTGGGCTGGGAATTTGCCGCAGAAGCCCACCGCCGTCAGGACCTGATCCGCTTTGGGGTATATTCAACCAAACAATGGTTTAACCATTCACCCAAAGATCCGACCCGCAGTTTATTTCCCATTCCGCAGGACGAGATTGCGAAGAACGGGAACCTGAAACAGAATCCGGGTTATTAATACAAAAACTACAGGTCAGCACATCAATATGCTGGCCTTTAGTTTTACCGCAGATAAAGATTCATAGTTAACGCTCAATTGGTTTCAAACCTCACTACTGAATTCTTCGGAGCTATTCTTTATTCAGGTGGACCTTTATCACTTTTCATGTACTTAGCTAGTGCCTCCTCCAGCTGCCCAGCTCTTAAGTCTCTCGCAATAATTACCCCCTGCGGATCGAGCAGATAATTTGCAGGTATAAGCTGGATACCATAAGTCTCCTGAGCCAAATTATCAAAATCACTTAGTTGAGGCCACAGCGATACATGATCCTCTTTTATAGCCTGTAACCATTTATCCTTCGATGCCTTCTTATCCAAGGTGATACTCAACACCTGAAAACCGAAATCTTTAAATCTGCTGTAAGCTTTGAGTAGTGCAGGATTTTCCTGTCTGCAAGGCATACACCAGCTAGCCCAGAAATCAACCAACACATACTTTCCTTTGAAACTACTGATATTAAACATTTTACCAGCTGTATCTGGTAAGGATATATCCTCAAACCTTTTACCCGGCTCCATTTGCGTACCGAGGTTTAATTTCTGATATAAAGTTACCGCAGAGGGCATTTTTTTAAGATCAGCATGAAGCTGGTTAAACAGGTCCCTTATTTTTTTCGTTTGAGATTTTATCCGCTGATTTACGTATGGCCGGTTGGCGTACATACACAATGCATACAGACCTATCGCTGAAGATAAATTGGCAGTGAAATATTTTCTATATATATTTTCATCTATCTCAAGATCTATAGAGTCACGCAATTCATCGAGCCTTTGTTCCACATCAGCTATTTTTTTATTTTCATAGCTTACCGTCTTCACCAGACTATCCAGCCGCTCTCGCTGGCTACTCACCTTTTGTTCTATGTCTTCAACTTTTGCCACAAAGTCACTATGATTTTTACTGATGAGTATCGGTTTGAATTCCTGATCTATGCTTATGCTATATTTTGTTTGTACAGCCCAAAATGTTAAAGAGGTAACTTTCCCTCCAAGCCAGTAAAAAGCCATATTAAATAACTCCGGTTCTGAGAATGAAGATTGATAGCTGAAAATTTTGCCTTTTAGAATACAAGTATCAATTTTAGCATCGGTAATTCCAAGGTTAGTTTTTTCGATAAGGATTTGCGTTGGTAATTCTTTTAAATGGCTTACATCAATAGTTAAGCTGACGTTATCATATTTCTTTGACTGGGCCGATAGACGAAAAAAGCTAGTGAACAGCACAGCTATGAGTAATAATCTTTTCATGACTTATAGATCACCCTGTAAAATCATACGCTTTAACTCTTGTCCTTTTTTACTATTCCTTAACCTCTCTGATAATAAGTTGTATAGTTCTGTAGGAGAACCCCAAACTCCATTCAACCTGTCTCTTTTGATTTTTGGAAGAGGCTCAGTGATCGAAATCACTGCATCAAAACTTATCGGTGAATCTGGATATTTCTTCACAAACTCCAGCATTTTTCTGTTCTTAAGCTTAAATGCTTCACTACATTCGTCCAGTTGCCGAGTTAAAAATCCTCCTCCGACTACTATAGCACTATCTAGGTTATCTGGACTATCTGAATCTAGCTGTACATCTTCCAAGATGATTCCCCTAAAATCGTTTTCTCGGCCTACAAGCCAAATCAACTGTCTGAATTTCGATTCCAACTCATCCTTGGAAATATTACCACGTTCACTAACAAAGACACAAGCATGCTGATAATCTTTTCCTTTAAGATCAAATGTTCCATTAAACAAAAATTTACCATTCAAAATTTGAGATTTTATAAATATTTCCGGACTAGAAATAGGGATTCGCTGCGAAAGTGTAGATAAATAGGCAAATTTCGCTTGTTTTACATCCTTAAGAGTTCCGCTTACAGTAAATGTAGTAAGTTGTGAAAACATCGATAAAGGATAACAAAATATGATTATTAATACATATAGATATTTCATATCTGACTTTTATAATTAATATAAGAGGGGTAATCCCCCCTTATATAAGATTATTATTTGTAGCATATATCTGAGCAATACTGCAAATCATGTACAGTAATACAGCAGTGATAGCATACCGTTGCAGGTTTAGTTGCCCAGCTATCACACACACCACCATAGCCACCGAGAATTTTTTTCATCTGATCTCTTTTTAAGACCTCTCCTATTGTATTAACAGGAGTTTTCAATTTTAATTTTTCCATAATTTTGGATATTAATTGTGATTAAATTCGTAATCCTACCACGCCGGATTACGTGAGGCGTATTATCTTAATATTATTCTATCTATTTTTTTAAATTAAATGCAGTCCATCGCCTAGGTCAATATTAAATATTTTACATCTTCTAATTTGTAGGGACTGACTAATTCGTATCCGTCAATCAAAATCGTTGGGGTATAGGCGATCGAAGCTCTATCCATCCATTCCTTCTGATATTTCATGGTAATATTTATTTCATTATTAAAGGTTACGGGATAGTTATCAGACAAAAAGACATACCTTTTACTTTTTCTATTATACCAGTCATTTAATGCTTTCATTACTATTTCATTGCCGTGATGTGCTTGTAATGCATTCATATGCTTAGCAAACATAGTTCCTTCATCATCATCGCCTGATATAACAAATAAGAGTTTTACTTGAATGTCATTTCTTTCATTTATCCACTTGTCAATAAACTGATGAGTTATCCTACACGGATCACAAAATGGATTACTAATTACGGTAATAACGGTTTCCGCTTCAGGATTCCCTAATATGATCGGCCTTATATTATCTACAGTGGAATATTTTTTTTGTGCCATCATAAATTGACTAAACAACTCTTTATTGTATTTAAATTTTTTGAGTTGTTCTTTTAAGGGTTCAACTTGAAATGCATTAATAAAGTAAGGCTTTATAAATATCCAGGCAGCAATGGGCAGGAGAATACAAACTATGATAGGTAACAGTTCGAATGTGAATGGGAAAGAGTATTTAAAGAAAATATTTCCAAAATAAAATATTGAAGCTTCTAACCAAAGAACGACCTGGACAAGACAGCATGCTGTACACCAATTTTTAACTTTTAATTGATATGCTATTGAATAAATTGTGTACGGTAAACACAAAATAGTATACCAATTCATTAGCTCTAAACTTGACGGGATAACAAGTAGAAGTAACAGAGAAGATGAAAAATAAAACAATCCAACTTCACTCCAAGTTAACCAATTAGTCAATTTTGCAGCTTTAGATTTTAATATCTTATCGCAATCGCTTTTATTTCCCAGACGGCACAATTTATTAATAAACGTGTTATTGGAATTTAAGCTATGCATTGAAAGAAATCCACTTAATATAAGCCCAAAAATTTTCACTATAATCAAAAACAGAAATGCTTGAGTTGTATGCAGCAAGTTTAATCGAAGTATAATTATCAATATTAAAACACATGGGAGAAAAAATGGACTAATATTGATTATAAAACCTTTAATTAAAGACTGCGTATAGTTTACTTCTCTACTAAATTCTCCCTTCTCAGCAAATAATATCACCCCATCCCACATTTTAAGGAAATCATCAATTTTTAATGAACCATTTCTTTCTATTTCATTACTGAATGATATATAGCCATTAGAAATCGCATCAACAACTATATATTTTCCTCCACTAACATTCAAATGTGCTATAAAAGGAAAAGTCAAACTTTCGATCTTTTTTAAGTCTTTTTCAACGAGAAATGCCCCATTTGGAATTTTCCAAGAAGTCAAGCAATCGCTCATTGCAAGCATATTTGGGTATTCTGGGTGATCAATCAAATCTTTTTTAATAGTAAAAGAACTGACCTGTATTCTTAATTTTTTCATCAATAATAAAATAACACTTACAGCATTAGGTAATGGTCGAGAAACAGTTATCATAGCATTAGCTTAAGTAATTTAGAGAACACGAATTTTAATTTAGATATAATAATAACACAATTTTATTATTTTATGAAATATTATATAGCTTTATATTACCACAAAATAGTAATATATTAATCTAAAATATATTACTATAATAAAATAAATCACGGACCTGAAGTATAAATTTTCTTGAAAGCGGCAAGTGACTGGGCTACAACTTGATCCATGTTATAATATTTATATGTTGCAAGCCTTCCAACAAAATAAACATCCTTTTCTTTCGATGCCATAGCTTTGTATTTGTTGTAGAGAATAGTATTAGCAGGTGTTGGTATTGGATAGTAGGGATCACCTTCTGCAACAGGGAATTCATAAACAATTGAACTCTTTAAGTGCTTTTGACCTGTAAGATGCTTGAATTCAGTAATTCGAGTATAGGCGTTTTCATTTGGATAATTTATCGAACCAGTTTCCTGAAATTTTTCTGCATCAACGGTATCAAACTTAAATTCCAAAGATCGATATGGAAGCTTACCTAAAGAATAGTCAAAATATTGGTCTATAGGACCAGTGTAGATAATCTTTTGATAGTCAAGATTATTAATAACCTCCTTATAATTGGTATTAAGCATGAGATGGATATTATTATTATCCAGCATATTCTCAAACATCTTTGTATAACCTAGCGCTGGCATACATTGGTAAACATCCGTAAAGTACCTATCGTCTTTGTTCACACGCGTTGGAATTCTGGCGGTTACCGATGCACAAAGCTCGGAAGGATCAAGGCCCCACTGTTTTGCTGTGTAATTTTTAAAAAAAGCTTCATATAGTTCCCTTCCAACACTACTCAGGACAACATCTTCCGCCGTAATTACATTGGTGCGTTCTTCAGACTTTGAAGCTAAGAATGCCGCAACCTCTCCGCTACTCAACTCAATATTGTAGAATTTGTTGACAGTCGTAAGGTTTATTGGGATGGGATACAATTGACCTTGTATACTAGAAAGAACTTTGTGCTCATAATTTCTCCACTGAGTAAATCGAGAAAGATAATCGAAAACTTTCTTTTCATTTGTATGAAAAATATGTGGCCCATATTTGTGAACAAGAATGCCATCATCATTTACATAATCGAAAGCATTACCACCTATATGCCCCCTTTTGTCAATGATTAATATTTTCATATTAGCTTCATTGGCTAGTCTTTCAGCCATAACACTGCCAGCAAATCCAGCACCCACAATCAGATAATCATATTTCATCAGCTTTAAATTAAATTGAGTATTTTAAGATTTCTAGTATTTATTATCTAAAACTTTTAAAAAATTTCTACTAACACGCTGGAGAATAGTAGCATCCTGCGTAATAATGTCAACATCCGCCTGCATACCATTTTTTAAGATTATGTCATGTCCATCATTTTTCTTTTCAAATTCTTCAAAAGTTATTTTAGCTATGAAAATACTGTCCTTAAATGCTACGTCAGAAATATAATTTACCCTTCCCTCAATCATACCATATTGCTCATAAGGAAAACTTCTCATTTTAACAAGCGTACGTTGACCCACTCGAACTTTGCCCATACTATATTGGGGAATTTGTAATTCACCAAAAAAATCTGTGTTATCAGGATTAATTACAAAGATCTCTTGTCCTAAATTAACAGTTTGGTTTTCCTGAACGATACCAGCATAGCTGACCCTTCCGTCAATCGGTGCAGATATAATATATTTATTTATCCATGAATCCGTTTCAGTTATCATATTGTCAAGTGATTGCGCAAATTTTGCCTTCTCATCTGCTATTGTATGATTTAGGTCTAGGATTTCTTTTTGTTTAGCTAAATAAGTACTATTATTATTCAGCAGCTCAGTATCATTTTGTTGGAGTGGATATTTCCCTGAAAGGTATTTGTTTTCCTGTTGCTTGTACTCACTTAAAGACACGACTCCTTTTTTATACAATTTCTTATATGAGTCAAATTCCCTCTCGATATTCCGATACTCCTGCTCTTTTATTCTCTTTTGAAGAATAATTTGATTTCGCAGAAGCTGTACTTCCGCTAGATCTCTTTGGAGGAATTTTTTCTTACTTATATAGTATCCACCAGATTTGGTTGAAACATATTGAAGATATTGTTGATAAAAGTTTTGATACGCTCCCTGCAACTCACCTAATTTCCAATTTTTTAAGGATAAATTCTTTGGCACTTCCCCTCTATTTAAAATTTCACTAACTCTCATCAGTTCTTCGTTCATTACTAAAACATCTTCGTGATTTGCTGTACTTTCAATAAATGCTAACAAACTTTTACGCTTTACTAAAGCACCCTCCTTTACCAATAATGAGACTATTTTCCCATTTTGTTTAACATAAATTGGCTTAGGCGCGTTAAGTGAATTTATTTTCATTTCGGTTTTAACTATATCTGGATATTTTATAAATGCCGATGAGATGACAATCAAGACCATTAAAGTAAATAATAGTAATGTTCCCCATTGTAGAATCCAAGATGGCACAGCAGTAATTATATCTTGAATTTCATCACTATTTAGATCACCATTTTCCAACAAAAATTCGCTTTTTGATATATCATCTTCCATATTAACTCCCTAATTCCAATTGATTTTTTACTAGATTATAGTAAACTCCATTTGCAGTAACCAATTGCTGATGAGGACCATGCTCAATAATTTCGCCCTTATCAAGAACAATAATATTATCAGCATTTCTCACTGTGCTTAATCTATGTGCTACTACAACTACAGTACGTCCTTTAAAAAAACTTGTCAAATTTTCCATAATAACCTTTTCGTTATTTGCATCTAGGGAATTAGTCGCTTCATCAAAAAACATAAAGTCAGGATTCTTATAAACGGCTCTGGCAATCAAAATTCTCTGACGCTGACCTTGACTGATACCATTTCCAGAAGAACCTATTTTTGTACCTAGCCCTTGAGGTAATTCGTTGATATAATCATGAATATTTGCGACTTTTATTGCATTATATAATTTGGACATATTTGGATATTCATCTCCAACAGCAATATTTTTGGCAATTGTATCAGAAAAAATAAAACCATCCTGCATAACAATGCCACATTTACTTCTCCAATATCTGTAACCAATTTGGTTAAGCTGAGTACTGCCAATTTTAATTTCGCCCTTTTGCGGATCATAGAATCTTAAAAGCAGCTTTAAAATAGTCGTTTTCCCACTTCCACTCATACCAACTATCGCAGTAGTTTTGCCTTCAGGTATATGCAAATTGATATTCCTCAAAACCGAGTCATTACCAGCACCAGGATAAGAGAAATTAATATTTTGCAACGTTATATGTTTTTCAAAAGGCAACTCTTGAATGAATTTTCCGTATGCCGGTTCCTCATCTTTTAGCTTATGAATTTCATTTAAACGTTCCAAACTAATTTTTGCATCTTGAAATTGTTGTAAAAACCCAAGCAATTGTTCTATTGGACTATTTAGCTGTCCTACGATATACTGTATAGCCATCATTGCACCCAATGTTAACTCTCCATCAATAACTAACTTTGCTACAATAAATGTTATCAAGATATTTTTTCCTTCGTTAATAAAAAAAGTTCCAAACTGCTGATATTGGCCTAATGCCAGACTTTTCACATTAAACTTGAATAAGCTCGCCTGTATACGTTCCCATTCCCAACGTTTTTGCCGTTCGCAATTGTTTAATTTAATTTCTTGCATTCCATTAATTAACTCGACAATGCTGCTTTGATTTTCTGAAGCAACGTCAAATCTTCTAAAATCTATTTCCCTTCTTTTCCGTAAGAAAATAAAGATCCATGACATATAAAGCCCAGTACTCGCTAAAAAAATAATAAAAACTGTAGCATTGTAATACGCCAATACAAATCCGAAAATTAATAGGTTAGACAGAGAAAAGATAGTAATCAGTGACGAACCAGTTAAGAAATTTTGTATTCTGCTTTGATCAGTCATTCTTTGCATAATATCCCCGGTCATTTTTGTATCGAAAAAACTTACAGGAAGTTTCATCAACTTAATTAAAAAATCAGTTAAAATTGATATGTTAAGTCTAGTAGTAATATGTAAAAGGATCCAAGAGCGAATAAAGTCAACACTCATCCTTCCAAACAGCAACATAGTTTGGGCGATTAATATGATATAGATAAAATTTAGACTACGGGTATTTATTCCAACATCTACAATTGATTGCGTCAAGAAAGGTAAAATCAATTGTAAAACACTACCTACACCTAAACTTAAAATCAGTTGGATAAGTAGCTTCTTATATTTGAAAAGGTAACTAAATAAGTAAGAAAATTCCATTTCCTTAGAGTCATCTTCATTTTCGGCATAAAACTCTGGACCTGGTGAGAGGGAAAGAACAATACCTTCTTCATTATTATAAGTAAAGTTATTCCGCCAACATTTTGAAAACTCTACTTGAGTATATTTGAGTAGTCCCTTGTCAGGATCTGATATATAAAACGTACGTTTATTCCTGTCGGATCTTTTTGATATTTTGTATAAAACAACAAAATGATTATTACGCCAATGTAAAACACATGGCAGATCAATTTTTACAATTTCCGAAATACCTAATTTCAAGCCTGTTGTACGAAATCCAATTTTCTCTGCAGCCTCACTGATACCCAATAGAGAAACTCCCTCCCGATTAATTCCCGAAATATTGCGTAAGCGTTCCAAGCTAAAGTTCTTACCATAATATTTTGCTATTATGCGCAAACAAGTTGGACCGCAATCCATTTGATCAAATTGATGATAGTTAGGGAAAGACATGAATAATAGTAATTGTTGCTTTTTAAACGAATTCCAGTATATTCTCAGTGATAATACTTTCACTTACGATATCAATTAACTTAAATTTCAGATATTCAAAATCTTTACTTCCTTTATCAAGCCCTTCTATCAAATCATTCATACTAATAGGTGATGTAAAATGCAGCATAATTTCATTTATCCCAGCTAATTCCCTTGAAAAAAGAACATCATCATGAGAATCATTTTTTTGTAGAAATATTTTTGAAGACTTCCCTTCACCTTTTTTTGTAATGAGATTAAATTCTTGTTTCAATTTTATTGGTATATCTAGAATTTCCTCAAGGGATTTATTATAAATTATGTCAAATAATTTATAAGTATTTTCATTCGAAATATTAGCAGATGATAATGAGTCCGTCGTTTCCCAATTGTTGTTTCTGAGATATTCTACAACTTTCTGGTGATACAACGGAAATTCATACTTTAATCTCAACTCCAACTGTTCGCATGCCAAAGTATTTTGTTTTGCTATACCAATTAAGTGAATATATTTATCAATGAACGGAACTAAATTAAACCTTAGAACAGCCTGTATAGGATCCAGTTCATATTTATCATTAATCTGGTATTTTACTTTTAATCCTTTTTCTCTTACCAAACAAATAAATAGATATTCATCTAGTATTTGATTAAATCTGCCAACATTAATTAACTCCAGTTGATTCCTGTTTTTGAATAAAAGGTCGAAGGCTGTGTCGCAATAATCTCTAAAAAACTCAAGATTATTCCCGCCAAATACTCCGATATTAGCCAGAGTACTGTAATTGGAATTCTTATTTAGTAAACAATTCGGTATATATTTGAAATTATCATTTATTTCTTTAAGAGACCTTTGATATGGCAATGGTACAGGCAGTAAATTCTGAGCCATAAGAAAGTCTGGGCTGTTTGAATCGCTCAATTTTTCCCATATATAAACATCGTTGTCCATATGTATAAAAGGCTCACATTGAATTTCTATTGTTTTTAACTTACCTAAAACCCATAATCTGCTATCTTCACTGTCTAACTGATCTAAATTTTGATCAACGTAAGAATAAGGAAGATTTAACTGATCAATAAATAGATTGTGACCGTACTGATCTGTGTATAGCTCAACCTGACTATAATAACGTTTTGCGGTCAAACAGCTTAAGCATGTACTCATAATAAAATACTTGTGATTAATCCAACCACCATGCATACGAGAATTTTCATATTCAATATTATTTAAAGCTGGTTTTGTCCATAACGATTGGATTATCTTCATAAGTATAATATTAACAGTAGTAAAATTTACAATTAATTGAATATTAGTGTAATAACAAAAAAAATGACCATTTATATCCTCGTTAGCTACGTAAGATCCTTTTCGTGATATAAAACGATAGAGAATAATAATTTTATAAAAAAACACGTTAACTCGTAAAAAGCGAAATTTTAATAAAAGTTCAAATGCTTATCAACAGCAATTAAATGCAATAATTTTCTCTTTTAAATAATAGCTTAAATTATGAAGTACTATTATATCAAATAAGCACTATATTACCCAAAAATAGTATTTATTTACCCTAATTAATACAGTACTATTTCATAATAATTATGAAAAGCAAGAGACCATCGATTCTAGATACATGTTTACCACGAACTTATAATTAAGAGGTCGATTAACTACGAAATTGCTATCTGCCAGTTCAAGTCATGTGCTAAGTCCATCACATAATTGAATCAGGACTATAATTCCAATTACAAACAAACAGCAAGTTAGTTCAAAAAGCAAGTATTCGCAGAAGCACCGGCGAAATTAGCCAATTCCTCATGCGTAAAGTAGGCACTACAGTATCTTGGATGGAAATACTGACATTAATAAGGCAATATCCAAAGCGGACAGCAAGGCTTAGTTAATTCTATCAAAGTACAACTCACTCCACTAATTCTGCAACTCGTCGGTTTTAAAATTTATTCCAACCCATTACCCCGCATCTTCGGACTATAATTCAATTGTAGCACGAAAATGAAAGTTTTAAAATTAGTCCTCTTCCTTAGCTGTTTTGTTACACTCACACAAGCGCAGATCAATATATCCGGCACCCTGAAATCTGCAAAAGGCGAACCGGTAATCAATGCAAACATTGCGCTTAAAAACACCTATGATGGTTCTTCTACTGACAGTCTGGGCAGATTCACTTTTTCTACGACAGAAACCGGTTTAAAGACCATCCAGTTTTCGGCTTTGAATTATGAAACCGATTCGGTTACGGTAGATCTCAATCACAGCAGCCTTGCCCTCCATTTAATCCTCAAACCCTCCATCAATTTACTGGAGACTGTTGCCATCAGTGCTGGTTATTTTATTGCGGGCGACGGAAAAAAGGGTGCGGTTCTATCGGCACTGGACATCGCCACAACAGCCGGAACCAATGCAGATATATTTGCTGCACAGCAAACTTTACCCGGTGCACAAACCTCCTTTTCTGAAAGCGGCTTATTTGTAAGAGGTGGTTCGGCAGCCGAAACCAAGACCTATTTCGATGGGATGCTGATCAAAAGCCCATTTAATGCTACAGTACCAGACCAGGCCTCACGAGGCCGCCTTTCTGCCTTTTTATTTAAGGGAACCTCTTTTTCCGCTGGTGGTTACTCCGCACAATATGGCCAGGCACTGTCTTCTGCACTCATCCTGGAAACCACCGATCTGCCGGAAAAAACAACTACAGGAATTTCCCTGTTGAGTGTAGGTGTTGGCGTGGATCAAAATATACGTTTCAAAAACAGCGCACTCACCCTGGGCGGTAGCTATTACAACTTAGGTCCTACCTACCAGCTGATCAGACAACAGCATCACTACGTAAAAGTACCAGAACAATTCAGTGGCAGTCTCCAGTATAAACACAAGACCTCGGCCACCGGTATGTTCAAGATTTATGCTACCTATGGCGAATCCAGGCTGGCACTTTTGCAGGAAAATATTGATGCGCCATTAGCACCCAATTATTTCAGCAATAACAATCATAACGTTTATATTAATTCTACCTATAAAGAGTACCTGACTGGTAGCTGGAAACTGGATGCCGGATTTGCATACGATAAAACTGCCGATGCAGGATTACAATCAGTCGATAATTATACGAGGAATGACCATATGTATAATGGCAAAATCACCATCACCAATTATTTTGGCAGGCTGTCAAACTTTAAGTTTGGTACAGAAACCTTTAATAGCGGCAGAACAGAAAGCCTGAATGGAATGGAGCGGGGATACAGCGATCAGCTTAGCGCCGGTTTTGCAGAAACAGACCTCTTTTTAACCGAAAAACTGGTCTTAAGATTAGGGGCAAGAACCGAATATTCCTCCTACCTGGGAAAAGCTAACCTGGCACCCAGAAGCTCACTCGGACTAAAGACCGGTAGAAGCTCCCAGCTCTCATTCGCTTATGGCCGTTTTTATCAGAACCCGGAAGATGAATACCTGGTGATGAAAGCCCTGGACTTTGAAATCGCTGATCATTATATCCTGAAATATGAAATCAATACTGCGCACAGGAATTTCAGGATTGAGGGATATTATAAAGATTATAACCACCTGACCAAAGAAATCACGGCTAACCTCAACAATTCCGGCAGCGGTTATGCACGTGGTGTCGAGTTGTTCTGGAGAGACAGACAAAGTATTAAAAACGGTGATTACTATATCTCTTATTCCTTCCTGGATACGAAGAGAAACTTCCGGGACTTTCCAGCGATGGCCACACCAGCCTTCGCTGCGAAACACACTGCTGCTGTAGTCTACAAGCAGTTCATAGAAAGCATCCAGACCCAGGTTGGCGCTACGTATTCATTCGCATCGGGCAGACCTTATGTGAACCCGAATAACGCGGTTTACCTGTCAGACCGGACTAAGAATTACAATAGTTTGAGCCTCACTGTCAGTCACCTCACCCGCCTCTTCAACCAGTTTACCGTGCTTTACCTCAATGCCAATAACGTTACCGGCTTTAATAATGTCTATGGTTATCAATATAGCAGCGATGGTTTAAACAGGAGGGCTATTGTTCCGGCAGCAAAGAGGAACCTGATTGTGGGAATTTTAATCACCATAGGTGATAACACATTTGTCAGATAAACACCAGAATAATAAACAATTAAAAACCATAAAAAAAACAATCATGAAAAATTTAACAACATCAATTATCCTGCTGCTGATAATGATCAGCCTCAACAGTTTCGGTCAGGCGAACACTACCAAATTTCAAACAGGCGTAAAAAAAGGCCTCGATATGCTGAAGACTGCTGAATCGTCCGCCGACTTCCTCAAGACCTCAAATTATTTTGAAAGAATTGCCCAGGTTGAGACCAAAGAGTGGCTGCCTTCGTACTATGCTGCCTATGCCAACCTGATCGCGGGTTTAACCAGTAAAGATAAGTCACTGCAGGATCAGTATTATGACAAGGCTTTGGTACAAATAGATCAGTCCGATGCGCTATCTGCAGAAAACAGTGAGATCTATGCGCTGAAAGGTTATATCCAATACATGAAGATGAGTATCGATCCTCAGTCCAGGTTATCATTTATGGGTATGTCCAGGTCATCTTTAGGCAAAGCACAGGCATTGAACCCCGGTAACCCGCGCATCTATCTGATCAACGGACAAAACACCTTTTACACACCCGAGGCCTTTGGCGGCGGAAAAGCGAAAGCCAAACCGATCCTGGAAAACGCAGTAGCAAAATTTGCTATCTTTAAAGCGGCCAGTGAAATTGCTCCTTCATGGGGATCAGAAAGAGCTAAAACTTTGTTGGCACAATGTAATTAAGCAGCTATGTCGACCAACTTTACTCAGCATCAGGAAAAAAAAGGGATCAGGTTCATCTATGCCAGCTGGCTGAAGGCCAACATTTATAACCTGATGCTGGGTGCAGTTATCGGCTTACTCCTTACATTGCTCATCAGTGCTCATAAAGGACAATGGATAGGCTGGAGAAGTACGTTCTTCCAGCTCTTATATAGTATTGTCATCAGCCTCTCAGTCACCAATGTGATTTATATCAACCAGAAATATTTACGGTTAAAAAAGGAAACACGCTTATTTTCGATCCTGGCCTATTATACCTCTGCCGTGATCGGAATGGTTATCGCCATCGAGCTGATCTACCTGCTCAGGGCATGGTTATTTAAAGAGCAATATTATTTTTTCCATTGGGAAGATGTACGGTTCAGTACCATTATCGTAGTGATCAGCTGCACCATTATCTATGTCTATTTTTTCCAGAAGAGGGGCTTAAATGCAAAAATACAGGCGCGCGACATGGAGGTATTGCGACTGAGCCAGATGAAAACGCAGGCAGAACTGGCTGCCCTCCAGTCAAAAATCAACCCTCATTTTTTATATAATTCTTTAAATGCGATTGCGAGCTTAATTCATGAAAACCCGGATAAAGCAGAAAGCATGACCCTGAAGCTGTCTAAATTGTTCAGGTACAGCATCAATCAAAACCAGGAGGACCTGGTCACCGTTAAAGAAGAAATGGAAATTGTGAACACCTACCTGGATATAGAAAAAGTGAGATTTGAAGAGCGTATAAATTTTACAATCGAAGTGGATGAGGAATTGCTTTATGCAAAAATACCCAGGTTCCTGATCCAGCCCCTGGTAGAAAACGCCCTGAAACACGGGTTAAAAGACGTGGCCGATCATGCCGAACTGACTGTCCGGGTAAAGAAAACTGAACAGGTAGAGATAAGCATTACCGACAATGGAATCCCATTTCCAGACGAACTTGAAATTGGTTACGGACTGCAAAGTACCTATGATAAACTTGCTTTACTCTATGGCAACCAGTATGAAGTTCAGCTCATCAATCATCCTGTAAAACAAATAAAAATACAAATCCCGCTCCACTATGGATAAAATCTGGAATACGCTCATTATAGACGATGAAACCCTGGCCCGTCAGCGTTTAAAGCGACTCCTTGCAGTGCATGAAAACATTAATATCATTGGCGAGGCCGCAAATGGAAAGGAGGCTTTGGCGCAAATTGAATCGCTGCAACCAGACCTGGTTTTCCTGGATATAGAAATGCCGGTAATGAATGGCTTTGAATTACTGTCAAGGTTAGCTAAACCGCCTAAAGTTATTTTTACCACTGCCTATGATCAGTATGCAGTTAAGGCTTTTGAGGAAGAATCGATCGATTACCTGTTGAAACCTATTGAAGCGGAACGATTGGAAAAAGCTGTCAATAAACTGAAAAAGCTGCAGGTGAATGCCAGTTATACTATCCCTCTGGAGCTGCTGATGCGTCAGCTGAACATTAAAAAAGACATTAAAACCCTTACCGTTAAAATTGGCGACAGGATCCTGCTGATTAAACTGGAAGACCTTGCATTTATCGAAGCAGAGGATAAATATGTATTTCTACATACGGTTGACGGGAACAAAAACCTGACCGACTTCACCATCGCTGCCCTGGAAGAAAAACTGCCAGATCATTTTGTTAAAATAAACAGGGGTACGCTTATCAATGCTGATTTAATTGAAGAAATAAGAAAAGGCTTTAATGGTAGTTTCTATTTTATTATGAATGACAGCAATCATACCAAACTAAGTTCCAGCAGGAGTCACGGGAGCATTTTGAGAGCGCGTTTTGATATTTAATACGCGGCCTGCAATTTAATCATCCATCATGGCCAATCCCGTATCTTATCAAATTATAGCCAAATGATATTTTAATTGAACAGATTCGATCAGCTTTGATTATCTTCGGGATCATCCTCTTCGATATGAACCAGCTGCCAGCAGATCAAACCGTTCCGGTTTCACTTTTATCCTCCTGCTTTAACAATACTTCAGCTACTTATAAATTTTACTGGTTCTTGTCTATTCTTGAAGCTGTAGAAAAGGGGCATTATCAAATCAAAAAACAGGGGCTTTTTGCCGGCATGGTGGCTAATGCCTGGTATACTATCAACTATTTCAACCTCTCCTTTGGTAAGCAGGATCGGTTGCAGAGAGCGATCAAACAAATCCTGAGTTTAGAGCATATCGCTATCGATGCTAAGAAAGAACAGATCATTGAAACACTAAGCAGAACCGCGAAGCCCGATACGATAAGACACCTGAGGTATTTTGACGGAGAGGTTCCCTATCGTTTTTTGAGTCCCTGGTTTAGCAGAATTAAAGGATCGAAGCACGAGATTTACCAACTATCGCAGGATTTCAGCAATGATTGCCTCTATACGGTAAACGAACATGAAGTGATCATCAATCCTAAATGGATTGCCTATCTGACTGAAAACAGCGGTATCCTGAAAGCTTTCTGTTACTGGCATTTGTGTATCTATCTGCAGAAGCATAATCCCAATGTGCCTGATATCGCCAACAAGCTCTTTAAAAGACCACAAAGAAGTGGTTTGCTGAAACAGCGGAAAGAGTTCTGGGATATTGTGATCAATAAGAGCGGGCCTGTTAAATGTATCTATACCGACACCTATCTCCATCTCAATGCATATGCTGTTGAACACTTTGTGCCTTTTGCCTTTGTATCCCATGACCTGATCTGGAATCTGATCCCTGCCGATAAACGTTTCAACTCCTCAAAATCTGATAAGCTGCCCATTATGGACAAACACTTTGACGCTTATTTTGAACTGCAGGAACTGGCGATGAAAACTATATTTGACTTGTCGCCCGCCAATAAATTGCTGCAGGATTATCTAACCATACTACCCGATTTAAATGCATTAAACAGCCTAAACAGAGAAACTTTAAAGATCAGGTTCAGGGAAAATATTCAGCCACTGATTACTATTGCCGCAAATAATGGGTTTCAGTATATGAGCTAGTTACCTCCCACTGGCTGATTTGAAAAAGTTGAATTGATACTTAAGTTAATTGGCTATTTGGCTACGCTTATAATCCTTGATGAAATGAATCAGATTTCTTTTCTCACAATCATCCAAACTATCCAATTTTCTTTTGAAAAGTGGTGATGAGGATTCTTTATACATACCACTATGGCCACCTATAAATATAAAATTACTTATCTTTAAACTGTCCATCGCTGCCAACTCAGTTAATGTCGGAACGTTTTCCTCAAATCTCGGAACATCACCTCTTAAATGGCAATAACGGCATTCTCCCATTTTCGCCATAACTGCATCGCCAAATGACAGGCTCAACTGACACGAATCAATTTTGACGGCTAAAACCTTTTCATTTGTATGATGGGAATTATTACAAGCCAGTAAGCAACAACCTATTATTATGCTACCTAAATTTCGCTTTATTGTATATAAAACCATTGGATTTATCATTTAAAAAGGTTCTTAACTGATTAGCTGTATTATATCCGGGATTAGAATAACTTCCTTTAGTCATATCCCGAAGATCATACATAATAAATTTATTCATTGCCGCTTTCTCATTATTTGTGATGTTACTTCCTACTCTCCCTAAATGATACATCAATCTATTCTCCATCCCTGATTCTTCCAAGTCGGGAAGACCTAATGTATGAAAGAATTCGTGAACACCAATAAGATAGTTTTTTTCCCATTCTTTATAAATAACAGCTGCAGGTCCACCATTTTTTTTTGCAAGACCACCAGATACATATTTTCTACCGTACATATCTGTGAAACGATGCCCAATACCATCTACTAATGCTAATACGAAATCATTGCCAGCTAACTGACTTAAGCTATTAATCTGAATCAATTTAGCAGTGTAATTAAAATTGTACTTTAAACTGTAAGTACGCTGTTTATTAGTGAATGTATTTTTGACTGAACTATACTCATAAAAAATAATCTGATCACTGTCAGCGCCACCTCGCAGCTTATTCATAATTGTTTGTTCAGATGATTTCATTAAACTTTGGATACGAAAAGCACCCAAGGTAGTCAGATCTAAAACTTTTAGTGTGATCAAAATATCGCCAGTTAAAGTTAAAAGTCCCGTCCGATTATCATTTATTTTTAGATTGCTAGCTACGATCCCCCCTGAAAGCGGTTTAGTTTGTGATGCTAATATTTCTCTCTCGAAGTTTTCTAAAAACATATTTTTTTTGAATAATCATTCTATAATAATCTTGTTAAGACACTTAAATTTATACTACCCCCACTACCCCCCATTTTTAATATAAACCTTAAAATTTGATCCATTTCCCAGCTCACTCTCAACTGTAATTTTGCCACCGGCCAGTTTGATGATTTCCCTGATCAGGTAAAGTCCGATACCCGATCCATCTACATCCAATGCAATCCTTTCATACTTGGTGAAGATCTTTTCAAAGTCTTGCTCAGCAATGCCCCGGCCATTATCCACTACTGTAATAACGGTGAAATCCTCTTCCTGAGAAACGTCAATAAGGATTTTAAGCGGACGATTAATGTCGCGGTATTTGATTGCATTATTAATCAGGTTGTAAAGAATACTGCGCAACTTACGGCGCACAAAGATAATCTCCGACTGGTTTATTTTGCTTTTGATTACCGTACCCGATTCTAATATTTGCGGGGCCAGGGTTAGCCTCACATCTTCCAAGATATGCTCAAAATTCAACAGCTCTTCCACCGCTTTATAACGGTTATTAAACTGGCGGGAGTCGGTCAGGTCATGGATAATGTCCTTCATCTTCAACAAACTGTTCTCCACCTTTTCCAGTAAAACAGGAAACCTGGCCATACCTTTTTCAGGAATCTTCTTCAGCATCTCAATAGTGAGACCCAAACTTGTCAGCGGCGTTTTGATATCGTGGGAAATGGTATCCAATAAAAGTTCATGCTCCGATATCAGCTTTTCCTGCTCCTTCAGATCGCGGATCCTGGAGGTAATATCCACAAAGGTGATGATCACTCCATTCGTCCTGCTTCCTTTTTCAATAATATAAGGCAGGATATTCATCTGGAACCAACGGAGGTCTGTCGTCTGAATCTCTTTCTCCAGAATATCACCAGTAGTAATTACTTGCTGGATATTCTCCATAATGCTATGAAAACGAAAGTTGTCTCTGATGTCTTCTATAGAACGGCCAACATCATCTAAACGCAGATTAAATTGCTTCATTGCCGGTGGTGTGAACTTCCGCAAAACCATGTTGGCATCTACAAAGAGCTGCGGGATAATGGTATTCCTGAAATAGTTTTCCAGCTCGTCGTTGAGTTCAATCAGCGCACTGATTTGCTGCGTTTTATTCTCCATAAGCTTTCGAAAAGATTATATTCTGTCCTTTCGCGACCAAGGTAATGATATTGCATCAAACTATTTGCTAATTGATTTTATACATCTTTAACGTATCCTGCAATAATTTTCTGGCTACATGAATCCGCGTTTTTACCGTTCCAAGGGGAATATTAAGTTCTGCTGCAATTTCATGGTATTTATAGCCTTCAAAAAATTTAATAAAAGGTACTGAATAGGCAGGAGAAAGCTGATTAAAAGCTTTGTGGATGTCTTCATTGATAAAGCTGTTTGTACCAGTATTAGAACTGGCGCTATTTATTAGCTGAAAAGATAACAGATCAGTAGTTGTGTCAATCACTTTATCACGTAGTCCCTGTCTTCTGTAATCATTGATGAAAGTATTCCTCATAATCGTATACAACCAGGCTTTTAAATTCGTACCTTCTTTATACAGGTTTTCGTAACGAATCGCCTTAAGGAAAGTATCCTGAACCAGATCATTGGCATCGTCTTCATTCCTGGTAAAAGCCAAAGCAAATTTAGAAAGTGACGATTTATGCGAGTTGATGTCGAAATTAAGGGATATGTTTTTCATAGGTAAATAGATTAAAATTAGCAATGGTAGTTGCATTTTTCGTATATCAATATGTGTACCAACTGCACAATCAGCGCTCTATATTCCCTTGTGTTATAAATCCAGATATCTCCTCTTTACGCTGTCTGATTCACTCTTAATATTGCTCACAGATGGTCTAAAGGCATTATTAACAGGAATTAATTACCTGAAAAATAGTGGATTTTATTAAATCTATTTGTGTAACCCGCAGTTTTGAAAAGGGAAAATAAACGTGTTTGTTCATCAGGACAATTGTCCAAAATACCTTAATCCTGTAAAAAACAGCAACACCGTTAATCAATTTGACCAAACAGAATGTTGAAAACAGAAAAATTTGCACTTGATAAATAAGTAAGGGCCCTGTACCCCTACAGAGCCCTTTTTCAGATTTCAGGTCTGAGAAATGAGGAACTTAAACTTAGCAATTAAGTATTTAATTTGCAAGCGTATAAACCACGGTTTTGATTATTTTTGAAGGCCGGAATACTATTGCTGTTCAGGCTTCAAGCGGATATAGTTTTCTTAAGATAATCTTGCGTTCAATCGACCTTTTAGTTTCCGATTGAATGAGCGATTCCAATTCTATAAGGGTTGCATCTTTCATGCATTCCCAGAGTTTGAGCGCCAGTTCACGACTACCTTTCGGTAAATTGGTAATGGCTTGGTTGATGAGTTCAGACGGTTTATCATTTGTTTTCATATATATCCTCTATTAAACCTTTTCCGGCGTTTTACAGTAAAATGGAAAAGGGAAATAATGATTATTACGCAACATACTTGTTACACATTCTATATTGGTAACGCAGTAATTGCTGATATATGATATTTGTCTACGTTATTTTTTAATTTAATGTACATGATCTGACAAAGAAATATGTCCAGACAGCAATTTTTTGCCGATGATGCTGTTCATCATCCCAGTCTCTCGCGGTTGAGATTTTCAAGCTCTTCATAGAGGTCAATTAACTTTCTTTGAATTTTGATAATGTCCTGCTCTCGCTGCGCTATAGTTGCTTTTAAGTTTGTAATTATCGTTAACTGTGTCTTAGTATCTAATCCTTTTTCTTTCACTCCGAATGACAATTCTGCAACCGGGACTTCAAATAAGTTAGCAATTTGCTTTAAACGCGCCGTATTTATATCAGTGATCCCCGTTTCAATTTTAGAAAATGCCGGTATGGAAATACCAAGCCGGACAGCAACGTCACGTTGAGTCCAGTTCTGCTTTAATCTGAGCTCCTTAACTTTCTTACCAATTGCGTTATTAAAATTTTCTTTTTCCATACGAAAAGTTTTATTGATACAGATACTACAAAAAATTCAAACGCAAGGTACATATTTTTATAAAAATTAAAAATTTTAGTAAGGTTTGATATTTAATGTTAAAAACACAAAAATTGTTCATCGTTGGACAATAGCCACTACTGTTCTATTCGCATAGATTCATCTTCAAATTGCTGACGAACACAATTAGCGTTGTTTTTCTGCAAGTTGATCCTGAATAAAAAAACATACCTGAAAGTTTTTTTACCCATTTTGATATGGATTACAACTCTTAAAGAAGGCCCAACATATCTTCCTGATTAAAGAAGCTATCATTTAAAGGTGATCCTGCGGTAGTAACTAACGCAGGATAACTAATTTCTGAATGTTATATATTTTCATTCAGCTTTTGGATTTGTAAAATCGTGATGATTTCCATAAAGTTATCACAATGCTGCAACAGGGAGTCATGCACTTGCTTTAAATGCGACGGAAGGCTTAAGTGATGGGTAAGAAAACAATTTACTTATTTCTAACGTTTTAAGCCATAACATGTATATCAGTATGATCTATAGAACTAAGCTTCTTATGCTTTTCACAATCTGCTTACTAAGTCTTGGTGCAGCAAAATTAACAGCACAGGAAATCAGAGCAAACAATCCCAAAGAGAAAAAAGTTCTTTTGCTTATCGCAGCTCTGCCAGAGGTGAAGGAACGGGCAGCTCATATCAAGCGTGTAAGTCAGGGAAAAAACCAGATTACCCTGATGGTGAGTGCCGAGCCGGAATTATCGATCCCCTACTATCAGGTCAATGTAAATGACAATGCCCCAAGCTATAAAAACTATTACCAATTTGCAGTAGATCCCAAAACTTATGAGATTTTCTACTATGATGCAGTAAAAAACCGTCAATATACTTTGGCTGAGTGGAGAAAGATCAGGAAACAGCAATAAGCCTGCTAACATTTGTGTACGGTGGATTATACAGTGAGGGCAATGAATAAAAGAGAATCAACAATTATCTTAGGCTTCTTACTGCTGCTCTTAATCCCGGTTCTATGGCTAACTTATGAGTCAGTCAGTAAAATAAGTACTGTGTTTATCTTCCATCGCAATGATTATGTGATCACCCAATCTATGCTTACCAAAAACGTATGTAAAAAATACGGTGGAGGGGCCCGGTTTGACATCAATTATAAAGGCGATACGGTTGAGGGCAGTGACGGGTGCCGCTTATTGGCGGATAAGGGTGATTTTGTGAAGATTTACTTCAATAAGAATAACCTTTATGATAATGGAATCGTGAAAGAATTGATCACCCTATGTTGTGGACGTATATTTTTACTTTTTGTATTAAGCATTCTGTTTTTTAAGAGAGTGACTAAATACCATCATCTCTAGTATAAAATTCGAATGATGTCTCCGATATAATGCTTTAATAATCCCCTTTGTTACTATTATTGGGATTTTTATTAAACTATTTAATTCATTATCTTTGTAGTATATAACAAGCGTGGTTATGGCAACATCAAAGGCATTTAAAAACA
This sequence comes from Pedobacter sp. MR2016-24, assembly GCF_026239655.1. Classification (GTDB taxonomy): domain Bacteria; phylum Bacteroidota; class Bacteroidia; order Sphingobacteriales; family Sphingobacteriaceae; genus Pedobacter. The sequence goes on from NZ_JAPIVO010000005.1 coordinate 476,090, forward strand.
AGGTATCCAGTAAACGTAACCCATCTGCGAAGATGAATACGGCGGCTGTGGGCAATGCTTGGTTATACGGAAATCCTATTGGTATTTCTCACAATTCCAGATTGAGACAGCTTATACCTAAAAGTGCTGCAGCTATAAAAGTAGTTGTTCTACAAATCAATTCTAACTTAGATAAAATAGCCACAGGACCGTTAAATGATAAAGCTTCTGCTGCCAAAAGTATGTTTGCAAAATATCGCAAACATCACTAGCACTATTTTCTGGTAAATATTAATGCAGTGTAGTTTTTACCAATTTGAAAAGTTTCTCTAACTAATATCTCATCATATTTGTCTATAATAAGGCCCTCAATAAAGAAGGTTTTTATCAGAATTTCCAGATACCTATTTACACCCATTTGATATTTTCTAGAGCGCACGGTATTACTTCCTCGAAAGTAAATTTTTCTTTCAGGGAATCTTTCGCTGTATATCAATCCTATATATGCAACTGTTTCCAATACTGTGTCCATATCACCGTTTTTGGATTCACTATTAAAGTCTTGTGTTCCATCTTTCAATACTGTACATAGTGCCAAATTATATAGTTGCTCAGACTCATCAATGAGATCGAATATTGCTCTTTTTTTGAGAGAGTTCTTGCCAACACTCTCAAAATCAAAGATCTGAAAATTGCTAGATGTTTCTAAGTTCAGATATGGATTTATTGACATTCAACAAATATACCCAACGCAGAGACACAATTAGTAATTTAAAAGATATTTAATTAATCAAAATAAACATAATAAGGAATCAATTAGAATGAAACCCACTCAATTATAGAATAAATGAATTATCTACACGATCAAATACTTCCCAATGACCTTTAAATAGATTTTCGAAAGAGAGTGACTAAATACCGCAAGCTCAGCCCTGCAAGGCCAGATTAATATGCGCCAAATGGTGTTTCAAATGCCAGGCCGACATCGCAACAGCCTGTGCCTGATTAATATCAAATGCCCTTAGCGGATGAAAATATGCGATTTGCAACTGCTCATCAGATAACGACCTGATCAGATATACATACCTTTTAGTGATACCTTCAAGCATCAGTAATGAATCTTCAATAGGCGCATGACTTCCATCCGGTGTACTTACCCACCCGTCCATATTAATCAGCGTCACCTCCTGGTAGTCCGACTCGGTTAAAGCTCTTTTCATGCGTAAAAAGTGGAGTAACTGAATATCTGCAACATGATGAATTAACTGCTGAATGTTCCAGCTTGCCGGACGATAGGTTTTGGAGAAATCCTCTATCTGTATAGAGCCTGCAAGCTTTTTATATGCAGCAGGTGCATTTTCTATATCTTTTATAAGTGAATTAAATTCATCAGCACCGTATGCGTCTTTTTTTACAAAAGCGCCTATAGGGAATTTGAAGAGATCAAGGTTAGCGGGATTTACCATGTGCTAAAACTAGCATCAATTTTTATAGATGAAATCATGGCTTCGTCAAATTGTTACAATACCGCTCAATAAGTATATACTTTCCTGATAGGGCTAACCCGCAGACGGGTTCGCTCGCCCCTTTGTCATACTCACTATTTTCTGATGCAAAATTTGCGGATGGAAAGGTTTTTCCAGGAAGTCATTCACCCCTGCATCCAATGCTTCCTTCTGCTCATGCTCAATCACGGACGCAGAAAAGGAGATAATCGGAATGTTATTTTTGCCTTCCGGCAATTCCGTTCTTATTTTGCGGGTGGACTCAATACCATTCATTACCGGCATATGTGTATCCATCAATACCAGATCGTATTTCTGCGCAGCTACCTTATGGAATGCTTCCAAACCATTTAGCGCGCAATCCACCTTTACATTCCATTGCTGCAAAATCCTGATCGCTACAAACTGGTTTATCACATTGTCTTCCACCAACAAGACGCGCACATGTGATAAATCACTGAGTTCATCAGCTGTCGGGCTCAGGGGTTGTTCAATTTCAGTGACGAGATCATTTGCATGCTCAAACAAAGCCGTGAAAATAAAACTCGTTCCCTCTCCAAGAACACTATTTACTGTGATACTTCCACCCATTAATTCTGCTAAGCGCTTCACAATGCTCAGGCCTAAACCCGTACCGCCAAACTTCTGCCATGATTTGTCCTGCACCTGCTCAAAACGTTCAAAAATTTCCTTGATCGCATTTTCAGGGATGCCCAGACCAGAATCTTTGACCGTAAACTCCAGGGCAGTACGTCCGTCATTTATCTCTCCCACTTTCAAGGTCACTACTACTTGTCCGGCCACAGTGAATTTGATCGCATTGTTAATCAAATTCATCAGAATCTGATTCAGTCTCAGCGCATCTGCTTTAACCCAGGCTGGCACCTCGCCTATAATGTTGTGATGTAAAACCAAACCTTTTTCGACCGCCAATGGACGCATGGTATCTGCAACAGACATAAATAAAGCAGTAACATCTATAGCTGTCACATCCAGATTAATCTTACCTGCATCTATCTGGAAACTCTCCAGCACATCATTCACTATTCCTAATAATGCATGAGAAGAGAAATCCATTAGTCTGATCATTTCCTTTTGCTGATCGTCCAGTTCTGAAGTTTTTAACAGGTTCGTAATACCCACTATCGCATTTAAAGGCGTCCTGATTTCATGACTCATATTGGCCAGGAAGTTCTCTTTTATCTCTTTACCTTTTTTAGCTTCTTCAACTGCCTGGAACAAATCCTTCTGATAAAATTCCAGTTCTTTATTTTTCTTCTCTACCTCCCGCTGATAATTAACCAGCGTCAGCAGTGAAGTGATTTTTGCATTGGTGATATGCATATCCAATGGCTTAAACAGGTAGTCGACCGCGCCGCTGCTTAGCCCTAAAAACACCTCTTCCGAGCTCATGGAATAACCAGTCATCAATATTACCACCACATTCTCCGTTAAAGGATTCTGTTTAATCTGATTCAGCAGCTCAAATCCGGACAGTCCCGGCATTTTTACATCAATCAAAGCAATAGAAATGTCTTCCGCCAGACAAATGTCTACCACCTCACCGGGTACGTTGGACGTAATGATATTAACTTCAGGACGGTCTAAAACTTCTTTTAAAATGGTGAGATTACTGACGTTATCATCAACAAGGAGGATATTAACAGGATTTTGAGATAACGACATATGAGGCAAGTAACAATGTTTAGGTATGTAGTCAGAGAGCTAAACAAACACTATACCATGATCTGGCTGTTTACTAAATTGATTTATATTATTAGCTGATACCCAACCTATAATTTTCAACCTGAAGTCTGATCTGCAGCCACCAATTTACAAACAGCCATTCCCTTCTGTCTTACCGATCTGTTCCAGGACACAATTTCAACCCTGGCTGCTGATCCGTTAAGGGAAGCATAGTGATCACTGCGGTTTTCAAATTCAACGTAAAATTTCTTTCCGTCTAACTTACAGATCAGTTGCGGATAGGGCTGTTTCACCTGCGCATCAATCAATTCCGGTATACAATCTTTGCCCGCGTAGGAAATGATCCAAACTTTCATTGCGCAAAAATACTAAAGCATACTCACTATTGTCAACATATCTCAAATCTATTCCCTGATATAGCGTTGATAAGATGAAATAACCTACTGTGACAACTTATTCCAGCTCCAACTAATGCAGTGAATGTTGACCGGAATGAGGTAAAATTTCAGCTAATTTATTATTTTTCCAAAAAAATATAAATTATGGTATTTTACTTAATTTACATCAGCAAATCTGCTGAGTTAATGAGTGAACAACAACTGAAAGAGATCCTCACACAATCAAGAGTGCGTAATACACGTCTTAATATCACGGGATTGTTATTATATGTAGAAGGAAAATTCCTCGATGTTACAAAACATCAGGTTCCCAGGAAAATGAGCGGCCGTTTTATACAAGTACTGGAGGGTAATGAATCCGACGTTAGAGCGTTGTACGATTTGATTCAACGTGATCCAAAGCATACAAATCACATTGTACTTAAAGAAGAGATGATACCCGGCAGAAATTTTGGAGAATGGGCAATGGGTTGCTGTGCAGCAAGTATTGAGCAGCAACATGCTGGCTTTGCAGACCTGGAAAATGTTTTTCTGGAATCGGGAGGAGAGGAAATTTGCAACAGGCCACTCGCCTTTTTAGCTTCGTTTTACCAGATGAGCAAGATGAAGCTCTAATCAGCCAGGTTGCAAATCATGATCCTGCCTCCGCTTCCTGCATTCCGCTAAGCTACGACGTTCATTCCACCTGTGCTCTTGAGATCACATCCGCAGCAGACGAGTCAGCTTGCTGATCTGATTTTTAAGCTGTGTTATGGCCGCATGTTTTGTATGATGGCTTTGAATTTTTTGATATTTGCTGAATCTATCCTGTTTTCCGGATTATTGATATAGTCCTGCATCGCGGCGATATAACGCTTTCTGAACTCAGCATTTTCCGGACTGAAATCATATTTCGTCTTTTCTTTCTCCACTACTTTCAGATGATCATAATTGATCCTGCGTTTTCCATAGTCAGACTTATCAGACATGATCACAATATTTTTCTCAAAACCAGGGATATAGCGGATCACAAAAGGCTGTTTCTCTGCCGGAATCAGGATGTTATTGCGGATCGGATAAATAGCTACATTACTTGTTGTGAATTGTGTTTCTACTGACTTGCCTTCTGCAGTCTTCATCAGCAGGCTGTATTCCCAGATATACTGTTCATTCATCATTGAGCTGGTTTCCTCTGCCGACGTGATGATGGCTATACCATCTGTACCGAATTTGGCCAGAAACCAGGCATTATACAATGGCCCGATAAAAAAGTTGACCACAGAAAATATAAACGTTAACACCATAAACCGCTTCCCCAATTTCCACAGGTAAAGTATAAAACCGATAATATTGACAGCAAAAAAGGCCAGAATCGAGTGCTGAGCCAGAAAATAGAATAGCATTGACAGTACCTGCATGGTGCAAAATAGTAATAATGATGTAAGGAGAAAAATTTCTTTGAGCGGCCTGTAAAATATTTTCAAACGATGAAAAGCTTAGCTATGCGGCGCACCGAATAACCACAGGCTAAGCTTGAATATGCTTTATCATCAAGATCGTATATATCTCGCCCTTTTCCGCCAGTACTGCTTTCTGCAGGCTATTCTGCATGCGCCAATAATTCTGCTTTTTTATTTCTCAGGAAAGCTTCTTTGTCTTTTTTTACTTCTTCCAGCATTTCTTTTCTTGAGGCTGGCAGCGTAAAATACCGATCAGCCCATAAATTGATTTCAATCATTAAGGGCAGTAAATCAATTCCTTTTTCGGTAAGCCTGTATAACACTTTTGCTTTGCTCTGGGGATGGTCTTTTTTAGTGATTACCCCGGCGCTTTCCAGCATTTGTAATCGTGAAGCCAAAATATTAGTCGCTATTTTTTCCTCCGATTTCAGGAAATCGCCATAAGTACATTCTTTAGCAAACATCAAATCCCTAACAATGAGCAACGACCATTTGTCTCCCCAAATATCCAATGAGCTGCTAATAGGGCATTCAGACCTCTTTTTTATATCTATCATAAAATAATTTTAAAAATCACTTGCAAAATGAAAGTTGTTTATATATTTGCACTTGCATAATGCAAGCGAATTTACACAATTAAATTAGAGATACAATGAAAACAAGTGGAAATACAGTATTCATCAGCGGTGGAAGTGCCGGAATAGGCCTGGCCATCGCCAAAAAACTAAGTGCGGCAGGAAACAGAATTATCATCAACGGACGCAGCGAAGAACGTCTTCAAAGTGCACTGAAAGAACTGGATAATGCCGTTGCTATTCAGGGCGACCTATCTGTAAAAGCAGACAGAGTGCGCATTGCGGCAGACCTGAAAACAAATTATCCGGAGCTGAATATCATTATCAATAACGCCGGATCTGCCTTTATGAACGACTTAAGTGACGTTAATAATAATTCAGCAGAAAAAGCTGCGCAGGAAATCAATACCAATTACATCAGCGTAATTGATTTTACCACACTTACTTTACCACTGCTTTTAGCGCAGGAAGAGGCTGCAATCGTCAATGTTTCTTCCATAGTTGTATTTAGGTCCAACAAATATTTACCTACCTACGCCGCGAGCAAAGCAGCACTGCACAGTTATACGCAAGGGCTGAGAGATGCACTTGCTACAAACGACAGTTTAAATGTTTATGAGTTATATCCACCTTTGGTCAATACCGAATTTTCAGCAGAGATAGGTGGCGCAAATGGCATCCCTCCGTCAGAAGTAGCAGATGAACTATTCGCCGCTCTGGAGAAAAATCAGTTTGAAGTTCCGGTAGGTGATACCAAAAAAATACATGCTCTGGTAAATCCTATTACTGAGCAGGCACCCCATTAATCAACAGGTATAATCTCGCATCGAAATGAACTTAAAAGGAAAAATAGTGCTCATTACCGGCGGAGCATCGGGAATTGGATTGGAAGCAACAAAGCAATTTCTGGAAATCGGTGCCCGGGTGATCATTACCGGCAGAAATCAGGATAAATTAGACGCTGTAAAACAAACTATGCCTTCGGTAACCGTCATCAAAAGCGATGTTGAAAAGGAAGAAGACGCGTATGCGCTCTTTACACAAGTCACAGCGCTGGGCGGTATTGATATATTGTACCATAATGCAGGTGTTGGTAGTCCCGCCCTCAACCTGGGTATCACTAATGACCAGATTCTGGAGAATGCTGTTTATGAGATGAAAGTGAATTATTTCGGTGTCATCAGACTGAACAACCTGTTTATGGATATGCTGAAGTCCAGAAACCAGGCGGCAATCATTATCACTACCTCCATCCTTAGCCTGGTTCCCGCCCTGGAAGAACCTACTTATTCTGCATCCAAAGTAGCTTTGAGTTTCTATACCAAGCTCTTAAGAAAAAACCTGGAAATACTTGGCAGTGGTTTAAAGGTCTTTGAATTGTTGCCACCCCTTGTAGCAACAGAGATGACAGCCAAAAGGAATGATAAAAAGATAACTACACATGACCTGGTGAAGGCACTCCTTTCAGGGATCAAAAACGATCAATTGACCATTCGTGTTGGCGACACAAAAATAATATATGTGCTCAGCAGATTATTTCCAGGCTTAGCCTTTAACCTTGTTAATCCTAAAAAAATATACGCTCAACTCAGGTAACCGATATCAATTATGAAAGCATTTACAATCACAAAATACGGTAAAAAAGAGGAGCTGCAGTTAGCTGATGTCGCTACCCCTATCCTGAAGGACAATGAAGTGCTGGTGAAAATCCATGCTGCCGGCCTCAATCTGCTCGATGCTAAAATAAAGTCCGGTGAATTCAAAATGATCCTGCCTTACAAATTACCACTCATTTTAGGTCACGATGTAGCCGGCGCCATTACCCAGGTTGGAAAAAACGTAAAGCAGTTCAGGGTTGGAGATGAAGTTTATTCACGTCCGTCCGATTTCAGCATCGGTACATTTGCAGAATTTATTGCCATTGACCACAGAGATATAGCCCTTAAGCCGAAGAACCTTTCCATGGAAGAAGCAGCATCTATTCCTCTGGTTGCCCTCACTGCATGGCAGGCTCTGGTAGAAAAGGCGAATCTCCAAAAAGGACAAAAAGTATTTATTCAGGCAGGCTCAGGCGGTGTAGGCACTATTGCGATACAACTGGCGAAACATCTTGGGGCAACGGTGGCTACCACTGCCAGTGAGAAAAGCTTTGAAATGCTGAAGAAGCTCGGCGCAGACGTGGTGATCGATTACAAAAAGGAAGATTTTGAAACCATTCTGAAAGATTATGATGTGGTGCTGAACAGCCAGGACACAAAAACGCTTGAAAAATCACTTCGGATGCTGAAACCCGGTGGAAAGGCGATTTCTATCTCGGGACCACCGACACCAGATTTTGCCAGGGCAATTTCTGCTCCATGGTTTGTGAAGATCATCCTGTCGCTCATCAGCTGGGGTATCCGCAGCAAATCAAAGAAACTTGAGGTAGACTATTCGTTTCTATTTATGCAGGCTAACGGGGAACAATTACAAGAGATTTCAAAACTCATTGAACAGCAGGCGATAAGACCGGTGATAGACCGTGTATTTCCCTTTGAACAGACTAATGAAGCCTTAAAATATGTAGAGAGCGGGCATGCAAAAGGAAAAGTAGTGGTTAAAATGGAATCGTACAAGAAGTTCTAACGAACCTCTTGTATGTTGTGATGAATGGTTTTTCCATTGTCATCATCTAATTTGAATGATAATTTGCGCATAACGCTTGTGATAGAGTTCTTTGAATACCACTATTCTTTTCGGTAAACTTCTGGTCGTAAACATTTGAACTCTCAATTCTTCCGCTTCCCTTACAAACGCAATTTCTTCTTCATTTAATTCCGGAACTTCGTCATTCACCATTCCAAAGCCCAGTACAATCTTCATAAAGAAGGCCATAGTGAAGTTATCGTTGGGGACCTGAAGACCAGTTTTTGCTTCCATCTCTGCCAGCGAGATCCTGCTCATGAAATTTTCCAGGTATTCTGCCGGATAACAATTGTGCAATTCACACAGTACGGTGAAATCTTTGGTAAAATGCAGCGTAGTATTTTCATCCAGGTAAAAGGTATCAGATGCGGTATATACGCGTTCCATGGTAGCATACAACTCATCGATATAAGCTGATGCGCTTTTTCTTTTAGCGGCTGTAGACCCTATTTTCCTGCTGGCGATATCCGAGGTAGCTTTGAAATTCAGGGCTGTACTTTCCAGACAATGACTATAGGCATGGCTTCCTCTGGCCGTCCGCCTTAAAGAGACTACATATAAACCGATTGTTTTGGAAGCTTCAGAATAACCTTCGCTGTAACCGTCAGCTAAGGAATCGTAAACTGTAGCATGGTTGATAAAGATTTGCAGCACTTCCTGCGGATCCAGTTTGTAAATGGAGCAGGCTATCCTGAACTCTAAAGGGATGTGAATTACATCGTGGTTGATTTTTGTTTTCATATTGATCTTATTTAATTTTTCAATTTAAATAAGCCTCTATGAGGGGTTACCGCCCTAAAAGGTATAGGGCTGGTAACTCACTCAGTCAATTGTGGCAAGGCTCTAGTAAAGCCACCCATTCTCTCGAAAGGGCCGTAACAATGACATAAGCGAGCACCAACCCTATAACAAAGATAGGATTTAGGTTGCTCAACTTACGCTCGCTACGTGAAATTTACTAGATTTTGCCGCGAGGCTTGTAAAGCAATTCTTAATTATACATCAGGACTGCGATTCTCTATTTCTTTTTCATTTTTTCCATATGATAATCTACTTAGCTTTATTTTGAAAACAAAATATATTTTAAATTAATTTAAATTTCTCATAAAAATAAGTAAGTCGAAGTTGATTACTGCCACATGAGGCTGAACTAAAAACATAATTGGTTTTTTCATCCACTTTAAATATCATTGCCGTGGCAATACAGCCTCAGTTCGTTGTACAAATAGATCTTAAAATGGGTTTTAAATTCCTAAAGCAAATATTAGCTATACTTATACTGGTAATTTCAGGCTTTCTCATTGCATGCACAAGCGGAACCAGTGGAAAGCTTAAAGTTGCTTTTACATCAGCCGATACCTGTAAAGCTGATAGGATAAAAGGTCGTATTTTAGGGGATAAATTAAGTTGTACAAATTGTCACTTCGCGTGGGACGAAGCAACTAGATTGCGTGAAGATATTCTTTTGCTCAGAGAAATATCTTTGATGGACAGTGTTAAATTGAGTTCTTATATTTTTAAGACCAGGCACAACGGAATGTTTAGTAAAGATTTTCCCGATGCAAAGAATACAGTTGACAGCCTATCTGATTGCGATCAAAAGAACTTAATTCATTATTTGAAAGATCACAATAGAGAGCACGTATATGCTTCTGAACCATAGCATATTATAAGGCAAACTTCAGGATCTCATTTTATTGTTTCGTAAAATTATTAAAGAAAAAAAGTATGATATAAACTGCTAACAAAGCGATTGTGTAGTAGATCGTTTTGTTCTTATTGCCTTCAATATAGTTTCTATATATCTCAACACCAAGCATTAGAGTTGCTAAACTAGCAGCACATACAACTGGCCATATAGTACCATGATAAAACTGGTTCGCTATAATTACCAGAAGAAAAAGTATAACCACTAATGGCCTGACAATATTATCTGATTTGTATTTCTTAGAAAGCATTCTGCTGATTTTGAAACTAATTATCAAAAATACGGCCATACATTAACCTGTCGTTTATCGTTTCGTAGAAATCCCAAATGGTTGTGGATTTAGCTATAGAATAGCTGAAAAGTAAGCTTGCATTGAATTTTTAATGTTATATATTGGGTTCCATTAAGGCCGGAACTACGGGATGTGATGTATATGTATTTAAAGTTGATCAGACGAAACCCGCTAATAAATTTGCTGAAAGTGCTGACTTAAAAACCTGATTTAAAAATACGTTATTCAGGAAAATATTGAGCAAAAAAATCAATCGAATTGCTGCCCCATATCTCTCCAGACGTTCAAATCTTCCCCCTCAAAATCACCAGGAACCAGCTCTGCAAAGCAAATGGCAGCAGGGCTCAGCATCGGATGATTCAGCAACTGGTTATAATCATAGTATTTCAAAAATATACTCAGCAGGCAAAGGCAGCCATCCGGAACTACAAAAATGAATTCCTTCGCATCCAGCAGGTCCTGATCATTTTTAGCCACTACGATTGTTTGCTTCAGGGGTTCCTTTAACCGCTTTCCATCTTTTAATCTGAATAACAGTAAGCTCAGGGTAAGATCGCATGAATTACTTTCTTTGATGAACTTTATTTTCTTTTTAGATTGGCCCGCCGGGAATTTAACATGGAGGCTATTTTTCTCCAGACTAATCCGGGGACCAAACCCTAAATATTTCCGAAGGGGCGATTCTGCATTAAAGTCCAGTCCCGCAAGCTGACTAAAACTGTTAACTTCAAAACTGTATCGCATCGTAGCCAGATCCCTGCACTGGGAGAGGATCGGATTGATTTCCGTCATGAGCCGGTTATGCAACGTTCCATCATGGTAGCTCATTATTTCTGCACTATTTGCCTCCTTAATATGCTTTACAATCGAACTGGCCATTCCAAAAGTACCGGAAGCTTTTTTAGTGCTTTCTGTTTGCTTCATTGTTCCCGGAAGTGGTCTCGCACAAACTACCTGCTTGCCTTTTCTTTTTCTGAAGATTACCGGACCTACCGGCCCAGTAAAGTGTTTTCCATCGAATAGTCCCATAACTTTATATTTTTATAAGGCGAATATAATCGAACAAAAAGTCAAAATGAAGTATTTGGCGACCAATCTATACTGACGTCCAGTAATGTCCACATTTGGCGGACATTACTGGACAACGTCTGCTTCATCATTACAGGATCAGGCTGAGAAGTGAGAAGGCAGGGAGTTAGAACTGGATCACTGCGCCATAAATCAGCGTTTAATGCGCATTGACTCCGCATTTTTCACCTAGTTAAAAAAGGCGGAGTCAATGCGGAGTATACGCGCTGTACATGCGTATTCATGTAGGTCAGTCTCCCTTGTTGCCCCGTATCTTGTCTATTGACTATTGAGCGGCAGCATCAATTCCGGCGCATTGTTGTGTGATTTATTTACTACAGTAGCATTTACAGCGGTAGATACGCGGTATGACTTCATCAGTTCATCCGGATAGGGACTACATAAGCTCAACAAATCCGACACGCTTAAGTCTTTGCTCAGCCATAACTTTTCTGTTTCTGCACCCAGGATAACCGGCATCCTGAATTTAGGGTCATGTACCTTGCCTACCGTTTCATTTGCTACGGTGGTCATGATCGTAAAAGAACGGTATACCTCTCCGGAAAATTTATCTTTCCACTGGCTCCACAATCCGGCGAAAGCAAATAATTCCCGGTCATTGAGTACAAAGCGATAGGGCAAACTTGTTCCGGTCTTTTTATCCCATTCGTAAAAACCATCAGCCAATACCAAACAGGTTTTGTGATTTTTCAACAAAGGAGACCAGGTGCGGTTAGTCGCTGCCTCTTCACTTCTCGCATTCATTGTAGAGAAGTTCAGCTTGGTATTCTCTGCCCAGAAAGGCACCAGACCAAAATGCATTTGCTGTGCAATATCAGGTTCGTCGCCCGTAATCACCAATCCGTTCTGTGTTGGCGCGAGATTATAGTTTGGTGAATAATCTACCGGCAACTTCACGGCATAAGCTTTCAATAATTCTTTTTGCTCTTTGGTCAGCGTGTAACGTGCGCACATATGTTTTGATTAAACGATGTCTTTTCCGGTGTTTGGTCAGACTACCTCTTACCCATTAACAGCTCTGCGATGGTATTGTTCATGATCTGTCTGATTATTCAAGTCAAAAACTGCTTATGACAGCCAGCCATGAACTTTCAATATTGCATCTGCAAACACCTGTGGTGCTTCCAGTGGTACGTTATGTCCTGTTTCGGCAATAACATGTTCATGCAGACCGGCGAACAGATGACTATGATCAGCAGTTCCGCCTGGCTTCAACGGATCATTAACACCGTCTATGGTAACAGTAGGTACGTTTATTTTAGGTTGATGTGCTAAAAGATCTTCAAGTAATTGCAGCTCAGGTTCCCCACCTTCCTTACCGAGCATAAAACGATAGGTATGAATCACCACATCCACGAAATCTGGATTACCGAAAGCAACGGCTGTTCGCGCGTAAATAGCCTCATCGAATTCCCAGTCGGGCGACCATTCCTGCCATAGGATCTTACCTATCTCATAGCGACTTTCAGCCAGGCATTGACGTCCGCGTTCAGATTGAAAAAGGTGCTGGTACCAGCATACACGTTCTAGTGTTGGTGAAGCAGCTTGCTTCTGTTGTTCAATATCAATAATATCGTAACCCGCATAAGATACCAGTCCTCCCACTTTTTCCGGCCAAAGTGCCGCGGCTACACAAGAAGCATTACCTCCCCAGTCAAAACCTGCAAGAATGGGTTGCTCCAGACCTAGTGCATCACAAAGTTCAATCACATCAGATCCGCGTGCCACCTGCTGCCCGTTGCGCATCATATCTGCTGATAAAAATCTGGTTGGACCGAAACCACGGGTATAGGGAATGATAATCCGCGCACCGGTATCAATCAGGAGCCTGGCAACTTCCTCATAAGCATGCACATCATATGGAAATCCATGAGACAGTACGACTGGCCAGCCCTGGTCGTCGCCCAATTCAAAATAAGCTACTGACAGATTTTTGGTTTCCACAGTTTTTAAAGGAAAGGCATTCATAAACATTGATTCTTCTGTAGACATATGCAAAAGGATTGGTTAATACATCAGTCTATTAACAAATAGAATATGGCGAAGGTTTTTGTCTGAATTGCGTGCTGGTTATTTGGTTTTAATGATATCCTTCCATTCCGTGGTATAGGCAGGACTGAGATATCTCCTTTTCATAGCCCAGGTCTGCTCCTGTCCTTCTGCCGCAATCCTGACGGTTCCGCGTCCGTAATGTTTATTGATCTGATCCATTACTGCACTTAATTTATCATAAACAGGGCCATTCCATTTGCTAAAGATATTCAGCTGCACTTCAGATTCCGGAATCAAACCTGTAGCCATCACTTCTACTTTCTGGTACAGGAAACCCTCCAGGTAAATTGCCCGCAGTCCCGCCAATGCCGTATGGACAATATCGTGGGTATTATTTACCGGATGGGTTAAAGGGATGGCAATAGACGGACATGCCTGCGGCTGATCGGTCTTGAACCTGTTGGTCAGCAATCTGACCGAGATCACCGTTGCACAGCTTTTGTCTTCCCGCAGCTTTAAGGATAACCTGCTGGCATAACTTGCTGTCGCTTCAATAAGCACGGTCAGATCAGAGGTCAGCCTGCTAAATGCCCTGCTGGTACATAGCGCTTTCTTTCGGTCCAGCGCATCATTGACTGGAATGCAGGATTTTCCCCAGAGTTCATTCCACATCCGCACGCCCTGTATGGTGAGCCTCTCCTGTATAAACCCGATTGGCATGTTGCGTAAATCTGCAGCGGTGTTAATGCCCATCGTGATCAGCTTTGCTGCATAAGCACGACCAATGCCCCATAAATCTTCCACCTGATAAGTTTCTACTGCCTGCCTGATCTTTTCCTCTGTATCCAGCACACAAACGCCGCCGGTATGTTTGCACATTTTATTGGCCAGTTTGGCCAGCGTTTTGGTTGGCGCGATACCTACACTTACGGGAATCCCTGTATTTCGAATTACTGAATGACGGATCCGGTGGGCATAGGCTTCCAGATCTGTCATACCTGTTAAATCCAGGAAACATTCATCGATTGAGTACACTTCCACTGCAGGTGCAAAACGGGCCAGGTTGTTCATTACACGGGCACTCATATCTCCGTAAAGCGTGTAATTACTAGAAAACACCAGGATCTGATGTTCTTTGATCATCTCCTCCATCATATAAAATACTGCCCCCATCTTTATACCCAAAGCCTTCGCTTCATTGGAACGGGCAATTACGCAACCGTCATTATTGGAGAGCACAATGACCGGTCTGCCGTTATATTCCGGTCTGAATAATCTTTCACAGCTGGCGTAAAAATTATTGCAGTCTACTAATGCAATCATGCATTAGTCGATAATACGTTTTACTATACCTGCCATCGGGTTGCAGCTCCAGATGACGGTACCGAAGATGACCACCTGGCCATCAGTAATATCGATAACTTCTTCTTCTGCAAGGGAGCTGACTAAGTGGACAGTACTACTTTTGACGATCAGCTTCCTCGTTACCCACTCCCCTTCTACATTGGCTATTACAATTTCTGAATTTTTAGGCCTGACAGACCTGTCGACTACTAAAAGGGCACCTTTCAGGATCCCGAAGCCAGACATGTCGTTGTTTTCCATTTCAAAATAAAAGGTATTTGTAGGGTCTTTCACTAACTTCTGAATAATATGCAGGCGGTCCTGACTATAGTCTGTAGCTGGAGAAGAGAAACCGGTAACCTTACCGGCATCTTCCAATGGATCCATATCAATATTTCGTTCAGGCGTATTTTTTCGCAGCATATATGACAAGTTTAGTGCGCCACAAATCTACTAATACAGTTAGCACAAATACTAATATTGTTAGTTTTATAATTTCTTTCGTTTTAGCTTAGGAATTTTAGCATTTAGGGACAGGCATGTATCTACCCTATTTTAAAATGTACAAGCTGGTTTAATAATACATCTGGGGGAATGCTATTAGCGTATCTTTGCTGGATGCCTGTTATAAATTTAAATGTTATTTAGGAGTTTACTGTTAACTGCAGGTCTGATCCTGCTGGCCATCAACTGGTACTTCTACCCGCTCTCCTACCTGCTTCAGCTCATCCTGTTTGCAATTGGCCTGATCGCCGTTGGCATTCCTCATGGAGGTGCAGACCGGTTAATTGCGATGAAAACTGCCAGCCGCCTCAACCTGAATTTTAGCGCACAAAAATTTACACTGATCTATTGCGGACAAATTCTGCTGTTTTTCTTTTTTTTCTACTGTTTTCCTCATTTGGCCATCCTGCTGTTTCTACTCTTATCTGCCTACCATTTCGGAGAAACGGATATGACCGGCATCAACCATTCTTATGCCGGGAAATTAATCAGACTCAGTTACGGACTGTTCATCCTGGGACTTATTTTATTACCTAATTTCTCCAGCGTATCAAAAACGCTGATCCATTTAAACCCTGCAGGTCCTGGTGCAGCTTGTATCCAATGGGCAGATCAGCATCCTCAACTTGTGCTTTTGGGTATGGTTGCTGCGTTTGGAATCAGCTGGTTAGGGTACTGGCTGTTGTATAAAAAGACTGTTGCCTGTAACCGGAAAGAGATACTGAGATTTTTAGTTTTAGTACTCATCGTCTATCAGCTCCCACTGTTGTTAAGCTTCACCTTCTATTTTATTTTCTGGCACTCCATTACCACATTAAAAAGCATGTTGGGCTATTTACTGGAGCATCAGAGTTTTGACAAGGGAATGGTGGTCAGGGAGATTATAAAAAATAGTCTGATTGTTTTATTCGGAATTTGTTTTGCCGGTTATATCAGTTCGTTATTTTTCAGGAATGACAATCTGGTGCTGTATGCAATTATTGGTTTAGCAGCGCTCACAGGACCACATATGCATGTAATGCACAGTATGTATCATCATTACGCTGGCAATGAAAAACCCTGAAAACGAAGATAAAGCCGCTACGCTGAGTTTGCTGATCTTTATGCCGGATTATTGGCAAAAGGCAACATCAAAAGTCCCGCTTACACTGCTGTCTGATTCCTGATCGGCAAAACTAGCTTTACCCGCAACTCTTCCATTGCTGATAGAGGTAATTTCTATCCTGCAATCAGCACTTACAAAGCCAACACCCTGATCTGAAGCAGAATCATTAAAGATTAACCAGATGTTGTTACTTCCCTGTGTATAGACACCTACTTTTTTAGGAACCCTGAAATAGACACTGTAACCGCTATTTTCCGGACTTGCGCAACTGAAACTGCTGTTTGCTGACAGGTTCACGATTACCCGTTCTACGTTGTTAGAAACATCAGTAGTAGCGCGGCCGGTTACCGTGGTATACTCCTTACCGTATACTTTGCCATGTACAACAGCATTTTCATCAGGTTTAACTTCTTCATTTTTGCTTTTTTTGCAGGCAGCTAATGAAGAGCAGAAACATACAATTAATAAGATTTGAGCGATTTTTTTCATAAAAAGGTTTTCATTTTAACAAGTGCTCCGTTTTTTGGTTTTGAAATTTTACTTTTTAAACAACAATAGCTGTTGCAGGTTGTTAAATGGGTAAAAATCTAATATGAAAAGAAAAATACGATTAATCTACTTCTGCCAGTTCATGCTATTAGCGCTGTTGATGCTCTCTGTGGGATGTAAAAAAAGCAATAATTCAGACGATCAGCCGGAGACAGCAGCGGCATTGAAAACCAAAATTGTGGCAAAATGGAAACTGGTGAGCGGAAGTTATACTGAATACGATGCCAAGGGTGCTGTGGTCAACACACAGGATCTTTCCGGACAAAATCCTATTCCGGTATATGATTTCAGGGAAAATGACAGGTATTATGTAACGGATTCCGGAGAGCCCAGAGAATTCTTCTACACGGTGTCAGTCACACCCGAAGGCAAATCGAGAATTCTGATAGACAGCAGTCAGTATTATGACATCACTTCAATCAACGGTACTGATATGACCTGGACCAGTGAAATTAAAGCTGCAGACGATAATCCCGGAACAATCAGAAGGGCTTATACCGAAGTACATTTTCAAAAGATGTAAGTCTAAATTTGAGGCCTCATCCTATGATGAGGCCCCAAATTTACTTTTTAAAATACGCTTCTACATCTGCCCGCAGATTACCTACTTTGGTAATCGCTTCTCTGATTTCTGCAGATGTTACTCCGCTTTTCTTTGCCGCATATTCTACTTCGCTTGCATCGTTAGCGTCAATCCTGATATCGTCTCCTGTGCCTTGTTTACTTTTATCGTCTGCCATAGTCTTGGTTTTAAATTTGTTAAGGAACAAATCCCTGTTCAAATGGTTTTAAGAGAAATTTCATAACGCTCAATCATATTACCAAGAACTGGCGCCACAATGTTTAAGCCTGACGAATCACTTTTCCAGATGACCTCTCCTGTGTCGTCATCCAGCTTTTCAGGGTAAATATATCCCCAAACCATTCCGTCAGCTACAATTCTGTACTGATCTACTACTTCATTTGGTGGAAAAATCAGTATTTCACCAACACCATCTAATTCAAATTGATAAGGTTTATTTTCCATGGATTTTATTTTGGTAATTGCCGATCATAATTAATAGCGTTATCATCCTGAAGCAAAAATACTAAAGAATACTAATCATAGCTAATGTTTGCTAAAATATTTAGATGACAACTTTTACAAACAGCTAATCAGCTTGCTGCAGTGCGGGAGTGGTAGCGTCCGGTGGTTTGACTATAATTCCATTTTTATTTTGAATAGTATATATTTATAGCTTAGAGACAAATTAGTTAGCCTTATTAAAAAATTAGTGTATGCCAAAGAAGTATTCGGAGAGAATGACGTATCATGGAAAAGGAATACTGTCACTTTTAATATCTACCATTCTCCTGTATTCTTGTAGTTATTGGCATACTCCTACTCTCAAATACATGATACCTCAGGGTTATGAAGGAATGGTTGTGATCTCATGGGATCAGAAAGATGGAGAGCCTGAAGTTAAGGAAGGCGACTATGAATTGTATAAAATCCCTGCAAATGGATTTCTGAAAACTCAAATGAAAGCCAGAAACATGAGTCCCGAAGATGAGAAATACTTCAGCTATGATAGTGTTAAGGGTTCGAGAGTGGAATTGGAAATGATTGATCCGGGGACTTACGTTGATACAGTATCTATTACAAAAAGCAATCAGATGTACAAATTAGGTTGGTTATCAGTTTCAGACAATTACGGACAATATGCTGTCTTTTTCGTTACCAGGGACAAGAAATCTAAGTTTATGGATAGTGCATATCGCGAAGAATATTTCAAAGCTCATATAGATTCAATATTTAGTGCTCATCAGACCAAACAAAAGCCATGTCAATAACAATGTGTGCTATTTCGAAAGAAAAACATAGATAATTCCTCAATAGTCCCTTCTTACCAGACGCTGGTCTATCGCCAATACGCAAAAGAACAAGCATACTATCGAAAATAAAAGCCATTTAAATTTAAAAACCATATTCAAGATAAGGTCTGCGGTAGTTTGACTAATTAGCTGTAATAGCGCATAACCTAGTGCCAGACTCAGCACAAAAATAGTTACTGCCATAACATTGAACCGCATATCACTTTTTCGGTTAAGTCGCTCCTGAAGTGTTCGTCTTACATTTGATGCAAAGCTCAGCGGCAATCCAGTCTGAGGGGCCGTTTTAAGTGTGCTAAATAAATCCTGGTACGATAAAAGATCACTGACTGCTTTTTCGCTAAGCTCATTATTGCCGGAGATGGAGTCACCACTCAATAAATCCTGCAGTTCATCGTCATTTAACTCTTCCATGTGTTTTCCTCTTTAAGGTCTTTTTCAATTTTTTCTTTCAATAATTTGCGTGCCCGGAATAGATAGCTTTTTGCCGTGCCTTCCGGTATTCCTGTTATTTCCCTTATTTCCGCCAATGAAAACTCGTTCAAATGATATAGGGTCAATACCAATTTATATTGATGGGGCATTTGTGCTATCAGATGGTTAACATAATCTGCAGTATTCTTTTTTATCAGTTCCCGTTCAGGATTATCATCTGAAAAATAATAGTTATCAAGGTCTTCCGGATATTCGTATGGCGAATTCCTTTTATTACTTTTTACATAATTTATAGCAGTGAGATAAGCTATGCGTGCGATCCATGTAGATAGTTTTGATTGAAAGCGAAACGATGGTATGCTGTGATGTATTTTAATAAAGACTTCCTGACAGATGTCCTCCTTGTTTTGTTTGTCCTGAACTAACCGGTGGATTACAAAGAAAACAAGCTTCTCATATTGTTTAACCAATAACTCAAAGGCTCGTAAATCTTTCTTTAATATCCTGTCTATAATTTCGTTCTCATCAAACATATAACAGTAGTCAAGATATGTACATTAGCGGTTGCAAAATAGAGAAATAAAAGATTTATTAAATAATTGCAACCGGAGCGGCTGGTGTGCTGACTACTGTAGCAAATAACTTAATCAACAGCACCATGAAACAATTAATGCCATTCATCGTCGTCATCGTATTTTTTATACTTATCGCTATATTCATCCTTGCGCTGTATAACTACAGGCTGAAAAAACGAATCATTGATGCAGGTCCTTTGGACGAAACTGGCCTTAGATTTTTGCGTCTGTTAACAGGCTCCGGAAATGAAGCAGTAAAATGGGGTCTGCTTTTACTATCGGCCGGTATTGGTTTTGTGGTTCTGGAATTTGTACCCTTCAGTGCCGAAGATTCGCCGGCACCGTATGGCATCGAAATGATTTTTATCGCGGCAGGATTCTTCCTCTACTACCTATTTCTGAAGAAACAAAAGAATAGCGATACGCTATAGCTTTAGCGCAGAACAGCACAATAAGATATTCTTTTTCTACCAAACATTTAAAGGACAAATTTTCCTGCAGGAATTGTCTTGCCTAATTATTGCGTCCTCTGATCAACTTTATTATGAAATTTAAACAGGCTATCCTAGCGCTGGTCATCATCAGTACCATCTTCTTCAACCAATATAGCACAGCCTTCGGCCAAACCTCACCCAAAGCCAGTATTGCCGGTATTGTGGTCGATTCCGCAACAAAAAATCCATTAGCGATGGTAACCATAAGACTCAAAAAAGCTAATAATGAGACCATTCAAATTGTGGTTAGCCAAGAGGATGGATCTTTTAAATTTCCCTCCGTTATTCCTGCGTCGTATTTACTTTCTGTTGAGGCTATTGGTTATGCCCTCAAAAGAATTGCTGTTGATTCGTTAACATTCCTATCGCAAACAATAGATTTGAAATCTATTTACCTGGCAGGTACGGTGCTGGGTTTAAAAGAAGTAGCAATAAGCGGCGATAGGCAGCTCATCAGGCGAAAGGCCGACAGGATAATTTACGACCTGAAAGCAGATCCGGAGAGCAAAAGTAATAATGTACTTAGGATGATGCGCAAAATACCCTATCTATCGGTCGATGGCGACGATAACCTGCTAATGAAAGGTAATTCAAGCTTTAAAGTACTCATCAACGGCAAACCATCAGGCAGTATGGAGGGCAATCTTAAAGCGGTATTAAAAAGCATTCCAGCCTCTACCATAGAGAAGATAGAGGTCATTACCAATCCGCCATCCAGGTACGATGCGGAGGGATTGGGCGGTGTAATTAACATCATCACCAACAAAAAAAACAACGATGGTTTCAATGGCTCATTGAACGTTAATGAAAGTTTTCCAGTTGGTGGCCCGGGTGTTGGCGCTTCATTTACGGCAAAAAGCGGCAAGTTTGGGATCTCATCTTTTGGGGGCGGAAGTATGTATCAGTTACCCCAAACCTTTAACACCAATAAACGCGTTGATGCCGTGGGTACGACACTTGAACAAGAGGGCCATCAACGTTCCACAAACAAGACAGCATATTTTGGAATGGAATGGAGTTATCTTGCAGATAGTCTGAACTTGTTGACGGCCCAATTAAATTACAATGGCAGCCGGGTAAAAGAGCATTCAGCACAGGCCTCTGCGTTAACAGGCGCAAACGGGCTTTTACAGCAATATGGATTTGAAAATGAAAACAAAGCAACAGGTTATGGTGTAAATGCGGGCATCAATTACGAAATGGGTTTTAAAAGGATGAAGAACAGGCTGCTCACATTCTCCTACCTCTTTGGCACTAACCTGAACGATAAAAACGGGAAAATTGCTTTTGATAACCGCGTGAATTTTGCTACACCGGATTTTCAGCAAACCGATCACCAGCGGTTTAAAGAGCATAGCTTCCAGGTCGATTTTGTCACACCACTGAAAAAACTCAACATTGAAGCCGGGCTCAAAGGAATACTAAGGAAAAATAACAGTGATTTTGCTTACAACTCATTGAACACTGCACTGGGCATATACGAAACAGATCCGGTGCTCTCCAATTCGTTTAGCAATACACAAAACGTTTTTAGCGCTTATAACTCCTATCAGCTGAATCTAAATAGCTGGAATATCAATGCAGGTGTAAGGATAGAGGAAACCGTGATACGTGCTGATTTCTCAAGTACAGCTTCAGTTGCCGATCAGGATTATTTCAATTTTATCCCTTCTCTGGCCGTAGGAAAAGGTTTTAAGAACGGAAGCAGTATCAGCTTTGGCTTTTCGCAAAGGATAAGGAGGCCGGGCATCAGCAGGTTGAACCCCTATATAGACCGTTCAAACCCAAATTATGAAATTACCGGCAATCCTGATCTGAGACCGGTTCTGTTAAACGATATCCAGTTCGGATACAGCAGCAACAAAAAGCTAGCGCTTAACATTGGGTTTGATTATGCATTTATGAACAATCTTGATCTGCAGGTCGTCAATTTTAATCCAGCTACGCAGGTCACCCGAATAACATACGCCAATACAGGCAAATCAAGCAGTGCAGGAGTTAATTTTAACCTGAGCTACCCGGTAAGCAGCAGCTACAACGCCAGTCTGAACGGGAACTCCATGTACTTTTGGCTCAGCGGGCAGGATAACGGGCAGCCCATAAATAATGACATGCTGATCTATGCTGTCACCCTGTCAAACGTTGTGCGTCTTAGCGATGGCTGGGCTTTAAATGCTGACCTGGGTATAAACAGTCGCAACCCGACAGGTTTACAGGGCTATACCAATGGTTTCTTTTCAAGTGCCTTCAATTTTAACAAGGATGTTATTAAGGATAAATTTAGTATCGGTGGCGGAATTAGAAATCCGTTTACCAAATACCGCAATAGTGTAAACAGAACTTTTGGTCCACAATTTAGCCAGGTATATGAAAACCAGAATTATTTCAGAACGTTCAATATTAGCCTGAATTACAATTTTGGTAAGCTGAAGGATAACATCAATAAAAATAAAGCAGGAATTAAAAATAATGATGTCGCAAACTAAGTAATTACAAATAATTCAGCATAATTAGTATATAGCCTGCTAAGGTGAACATGAAAGAGATAAGCGCAATGAATTGTTTCCTATGGTAATATATTCCAATATCCTTTATTCAAAAAGACAGATTATAAGTGAAAATTAGAGAAATCCTTCTGCAAAATTTGATGTAGATGTGAGCGCTTAAAACAAGGAAATTTGAGTCGGAGCAAAATGCTGTTTTACCACTAAATTCTCCAATGAAATCTGTTGCCCTATTATTTTTTTTAATGAAAACATAAATTGCTGGTGTTCATTTTCAACGATCAGCGTATCCCCTATCAGTCCGATGCCTCTGCCAGAAATAGACTCCGGTAGCTCATTTGATATGTCAATGATATTAGTGCGTATGCTATTATTTTGCAGATAATATTCATCTAATCTGGTTGGCGCCCGATGTGTAATTTGCTGTTCAAAAAGGGCACTGATTTTAGGGATCAATTCATCCAGTATAGCAGAGGCTTTTTCAAAGTCGGTATGATGCTTTAAATACTGCCTTTTCTGATCGTTTCTCAAGGTTTCAGCCAGTCTGAGTTCTTTTGAAATTTTCTCTTCAATTTCCCGCGCAAGGTAGGCATTGTCGCATTCAAAAATAACTGTTGCCACTCTCGCTCCCTGTTCCAGCCAGCGGGTAAGAATCCGGTTCTTTTGAGATATGCCAACCTTTATGTGATATTCATCGAACAGCGCTAAATAAACATGATGAGGTCGTAAATTATATTCCTGTTGTTTTAAACTTAGTGATGAGACAGGTACATTATAAAATGAAGGATTAAAGCTGTTGGCTTTGGAACAGTCAAAACAGACATTTCCTTTTTTATGAGTCATGACACTAATATGCGGGCATGGGATTGCATGAAAAGTTTTTAAATCATAACTACCTATACAAAATCTGGACGGTAAGGGTCTGATGGTGAAATCACGACCAATAATATTTCGATGAATACGAGTTGCCAGCTTTCCATCTATCTCATCAATAATAAAATATGGACCATCAGCATTAAAACCATAACCAGAAAGTACTTTTATGCTGTTTTCCATTTCTTAATATTTGCCATCACTTTTGAAATCACCCCCACTATGAATGATACTTTTAAATGTTTTGTATAGCTATAGAACGTTTCTTCTATAAAATTTTAAAATCAATCTAAAAACCCACCTTACAATGAAGAATGTCACTATCATCAAGAAGATTGGCCATAAAACCTGCACCCAGGAGTTTACTACTAATTCCATATGCTTAACATTTTTGATAAAGTTAAATAAAATTATTAACTAGGTACTGAAGAGTCCTGGTGTCAGTTTTATCGAGCTTAGTTATCGTTAAAAAATCCGGGATCACCATGGCAAATTAAATTCAGGTTGATGCGCATACATACGAAACCCACTTTATTAGCTATTGCGGCTTTTATAGTAATCACGCTTATTTACTCCACATATGAAGCTGAATCAGACGGTTTTACTTCGATTGGATTTCCTTTAACGTTTAACAAATACACCTATGGCAAGATAGATCCCGCCGATATTGGACTAGCCCATATCGGCTTTAATACTGGTAATTTTCTATTAGATATGCTGGTGTTAATGGTATTCATTTGGGGATGTAATTTCATATGGATCAAATATTTAAAAAAACAATAGTTCGGGTTTTGAACTTTCAGCTCTTGGATTTCCTAAAAAATTGGTACCCATATCAGGAGCTGTATCTGGTTTTAAATCATTTAGTCAGATTGGATTCTGTGATTTTATTCTGCCTCCGCAAAAAGTTCATCTATATCCAGGAGGAACATCTCTGCTTTAAAGTCGGATCTGTTTTTTCCAGCTTATTAAACCTGATGAGCTCATTAATTATGCTGAAAGATGAATATAACCGTAAACGCCTGACAAATAATTGCAGCGACGCTTACGGTTAATAATTGCTGGAGACTAATTCCAACCACCGCCCAGCGCGCGGTATAGGTTTACAAGAGCGTGCAGTTTCTGCCGCTGATCGGCTATAGCTTTAAACTGCACATTTAGTAATTGCTGTTCAGCGGTAAGTACATCAGTATAATTGGTGGTTGAATTGTTGAGCAATTCATTGTTGAATTCTACCGCTTTGGTCAGCGCCACCAGTTGTTTATCTCTCTTTTTCTCCTTTATCGCAGCCTTATGGTAGTCAGACAAAGCAGTCGAAACCTCACCGCTCGCTTTCAGCATCACCTGTTCAAAGCGATAGCGTGCCTCCTTTTGTACAGAAAGCGCAGTAGCCAGTTTCGCCTTATTTATGCCCCTGTTAAAGACAGGCTGTGTCAGTCCCCCGGCAATATTGCCGAAGAGACCTGCTTTGGTGAACCAGTCCGACAATCCGAAGCTGGAAAAGCCAGCGGCTCCGCTGATGGTTAACGCAGGATATAAAAGGGTCCTTGCTACATTACTTTGCTCAAATGCACTTCTGAAGTGATATTCAGCTTCCTGTACATCCGGACGGTTGGCCAGGAGCTGCATGGGAACTCCAACCTGCAGATCACAACTCAGCTTTTGTCCCGCCAGCACACTACGCCTAACCGGCCCCGGTGATCTGGCCAGTAACAGGCATAAACTATGCTCCGTTTCCAGGATCTGCTGCTCCACATCCGGGATTGCCAATTCAGCTTCATACTGATTGGCCTCGCTCTGCACCACCGCTACACCATTGACCATTGAGTTTTCAAAAAGAACCCTGATTGTTTCGGCATCTTTCTCCCTGTTTTGTGCGGTCTCCCGCAGCACATTCAATTGTGCATCCAGCAGGAGCAACTCAAAATAGGCATTGGCAATATTGGCAATGAGCTGTGTCTGAACTGCGCGTTTAGCCGCATCTGTCGCCAATAAATCGGCGACGGCACTCCTTTTGGCACTTTTCAGTTTTCCCCAAACGTCCAGTTCCCAGCCGCTAGAGATGCCCAAATCGTACTGTGTAGCCTGGTTAAAAAGTCCGAAACCTTGAGGAAATGCCAGTCTGGATTCTTTTACGGACAGGTTTCCGTTGACAGCAGGCAGAAAGGCAGTCCTGGCCATTTTCAGTTGAACGGCCGACCGACCGATCCGTTCAACAGCAATCTTCAGGTCCAGATTTGCAGTGAGTCCTTCGCTGATGAGTTGCCGCAGGGCAGTATCCGTAAAGAGTTCCGACCATTTCATGACTGCCATGCTGGTGGTATCAGTACTTTCGGGCTGCCGATATGCGACATCCGCCATAGGTCTTACATAAGGTTTTGTGATTTTACAGGAAGACCAGATACCCACACTGAACAGGGTCAGGACTATTATTTTATAACTGTATTTATTCATGATAACATATTTTTTAGCTTGATTGATGCGTTGCTGTTTTTACACCGCCGATTTTTTCTTGTATGGATTGGAAAATGATAAAGAGTACCGGAATGACAAATACACCGAACAAGGTGCCGATCAGCATCCCACCCACCGCAGCGGTACCAATAGACCTGTTACTTAAAGCTCCGGCGCCGGTTGCGATCATCAACGGAATTAATCCAAAAATGAAAGCAAATGAAGTCATCAGGATTGGCCTTAACCTGGATTTTGCACCAAAGATGGCCGATTGTACCAGGCTTCTGCCACTCAGGCGGTGCAGCAATGAAAATTCAACAATCAGGATCGCATTTTTGGCCAGCAATCCAATCAGCATAATCAGGCTGATCTGCAGGAAAATATTATTATCAATACCAAACAGGTTGGCGAATATAAAAGCGCCCGCAAGTCCGATGGGTAAAGATAACAACACTGAAAATGGCAGTATATAGCTCCTGTATTGTGCACTCAGCAGGAAGTAGATAAAAAGCAGGCAGAGTCCGAAGATTAAGGTAGTCTGACTGCCGCTGGAAAGCTCTTCTTTAGTTAAGCCCGAAAACTGATAGGTATATCCCCTGTCCAGTGTCTCTGCAGCCACTTTTTCAATTGCTTTGATCGCATCACCCGAGCTATAACCTGGATTTGGCACACCCGTAACCGTTGTTGAGCTGAAAAGATTAAAGCGGTTGATAAATTCAGGACCATAGGTTCTCTTCAGGGTAACGAATTCCGAGATCGGGGCCATGCTTCCTGCGGCTGTCCGGATAAAAACAGTGTTGAGATCACTTTCTTTTGCCCTGTAATCAGGATGTGCCTGTAACATCACCCTGTACTGTTTACCAAATTTATTGATATCAGATGCATAGATGCCGCCAAAATAACCCTGCAATGTATTGAGTACCGCATTTACACTGATTCCCGCCGCCTTGGTTTTAGCCACATTGACGTTTACTTCCAGCTCCGGGAAATCAATATTAAAAGGACTTGTGGCATACATGATTTCCGGTCTGCCATTGATTGCAGCCATAAATTTGCTAATATTCCTGCCGAAATCCGCGTAGCTGCCACCTGTTTTATCCTGCAGCTGCACTTCAAATCCATTGCTATTGCCAAATCCCTGTAGCGTAGGCGCAGCAAAGAAAACAATGTTTGCTCCCTTTAAATGGGCGGTTTTTGCGAACAGCTGATTTACGACCGACTGTGCATCCTGGCCTTTCCTCTTCCTTTCTTCCCAAGGTTTCAGACGAATAAACAAAGCGCCGTAAGAGCCGCCGAAACCGTGAATCAGGTCCATTCCCGAAAGGGTGGACGAAAGCTCGACCTCAGGAATAGATCGCGCAATACTGTCTACCGCCCTGGTAATTTGTTCCGTACGCTCCAATGTGGATGCCGGCGGGAGTACCACATTTCCAAAAATCGCCCCACCATCGTCGTTCGGCACAAAACCTGTTGGCGTGGTCTTCATCAGCGTATAAAATATTCCTCCAAATAAAGCAATGGCCACTAAGGCAATCCATTTCTTACGGATCAGGAAGCGGACTACGCCAATGTATTTATCGGTCACTGCTGTAAAAGCCGCATTAAAGCCCGCATAAAATTTAGGTAAAAATCCTGTTGAATGATCCGTTTTCCCTGGTTGATGCGGTTTCAGCAGGATGGCGCAGAGTGCCGGACTCAAAGTAAGGGCATTCACTGCCGAAATCAGGATGGCTACGGCCAGTGTTAAACCAAACTGCTTGTAAAATACACCCGCAGAGCCTGTGATGAAGGTGACCGGTATAAACACGGCCGACATGATCAGGGTAATCGATATGATCGCACCGCTGATTTCACTCATGGCATGGATCGTTGCCTTCTTTGCCGATTTCGCCCCCTGATCCAGTTTCGCATGTACAGCTTCTACGACCACAATGGCATCATCCACCACAATACCTATTGCCAGTACCAAAGCAAAAAGCGTCAGCAGGTTAATCGTAAACCCGAAAAGCTTCAGAAAAAAGAAGGTACCGATAATCGCTACCGGAACGGCAATCGCCGGTATTAAGGTAGACCTCAAATCCTGCAGAAAAATAAACACCACAATAAAAACAAGCACAAAAGCTTCGATAATGGTATGGATCACCTTCTCAATTGACGCATCCAGAAAGTCGTTCGCATTCAAAAAGGTATGGTATTCCAGCCCCGGAGGAAAATCCTTTGCCGCTTTCTTTAATATCTCCTCGCAGGCAATGATCAGCTCGCGGGCATTCGATCCCGAGATCTGGCTGATTGCTCCTCCTGAAGAAACCCTACCCTGTGTAATCAAGGATGTTGTATAATCCAGCGCACCAAATTCAACCGCTGCCACATCTTTCAGCCGTAACAGGTTTCCCTGCTTGTCACTCCGCAGAACGATATCCTCAAACTGTGCAGGATTTTCGAGTCGACCACTAAATTTCAGCGCATACTGAACAGCTTCCCTGCTATTTTCGCCGATTTTTCCCGGTGCTGCTTCAATATTCTGCTCCTGCAGCGCAGCGATCACATCCTCAGGAAGCAAACCGTGGCTGGCCATTGCTCCGGGCTTTAACCAGATCCGCATCGAATATTCCTGTGTGCCATAAATCTCGGTGCTCCCCACACCTTCCACACGTTTCATCTCCGGCATAATGTTGATCCGCAAATAATTATCCAGGAACTTCTGGTCATACTTCCCATCCTTACTGTACAACAGGAAACTAAATGCTGTACTGCTCAATTGCTTGCTCGTGGTAATCCCCGATTTGATCACCTCTTCCGGCAATAAGCTCGTGGCTTTCGTCACCCTGTTCTGCACGTTTACCGCTGCCATATCTGCATTTGTGCCCTGCTTAAAAAAGATCGTGATGGTCGCGCTGCCATTATTACTTGCCGTGGAAGTCATATAAGTCATGTTCTCCACCCCGTTGATCTGTTCTTCCAGCGGGATAATTACACTTTTCATCACCACATCTGCACTGGCGCCCTGGTAGGCAGCAGTCACCGCAACAGTAGGTGGTGCAATTTCAGGATATTGCGATATGGGCAATGACGCTAATCCGAGCAGTCCCAGGATCACGATGATAATCGATATCACAGTAGATAATACCGGGTTTTCTATAAATTTCTTAAACATGTCTCTTAAATTTTAGATGAAGGCATTAAGGCCTTGATTTTTTCTCCGTCTTTTAAATTGCCCACACCATCCGTAATGATTTTCGCTCCGGCTTTCAATCCTTCGGTTACGATATAAGCTTTCTCCGTTGCTATATTTCTGATTTTTATAGCTGTGGTATGCACCGTCTGCTGTGCATCTACTGTATAGACAAAAAAGCGACCCTGCAATTCGAAAACGGCAGTCTTGGGTACCATAATCGCATTTTCAAACTGCGTGGGGATAAAAATAGTGGCACTTGCTCCGTTCCATAATTTACCGTCCGGATTTGGGAAAATAGCCTTAAAGTTAGCGGCACCTGTGCTGGCATTCAATACTCCGCTCAGCGTTTGAATCTTTCCCCTTAAAGGATAGATTTCCCCATCTGCAGTCGACAGGGAAACCGCCGGCATCTGCCTGAACTTGTCTTTCAGTTTTCCGCCCGGGTACTGGCTTAGGAACAGCTCCAGTTGTTGCTGACTTACCGAGAAATAAGCATAAACCCGGCTGGTATTGGCCACAGTAGTTAATGGATCCGGCGCTGCGCTGCTTACCAGACTACCTGTCTTATGCGGTAAGCTGCCCACTATCCCGCTGATCGGACTTAAGATATTTGTAAAAGCAAGTTTTGAACGGGCAGCAGAGAGATCGGCCAGCGCCTGACTCAGCACTGCTCTGCTTACATTTTCTGCATTTTTAGTCGTGGTCAGTTCATAGGCATTTATGATTTTCTTTTCTGCCAGTGCGGCTGATCGCCGGGTTTGAATCACCGCAGTTTCCAGGCTCGCCTGCGCTGCCAATACCGCTGCCTTTTTATGATTTACCTCCTGCAGATAACTATTGTCATCGATCTTGAATAATGGCTGGCCTTTAGCCACAGCTGCTCCCTCTTCTACATAAACCTTTTCGATATAACCATCAATTTTGGAGCGAATATCCACCGTCTGTTCCCCTTCCAGGATGGTGGGGTATTCTGCTGTGGCAATCGCCTGCTGAGGCTGCAGCGTCATCACAGGATATCCTTTTGGAGGTTCCGCCTGCTCTGTTTTTTTCGTTTCACAGGAAACCATCGCCATTGTTCCGGCGAACAAGAGTGTCATCATCTTTTTCATCATCAATATTTATTATTTTTCTTAGTGAATTTGTTTGTTTTTATAGGGCAAAGGCTAATTTTTGGACATAGCAATCCCCTGCTCAATTCCATACAAAATTTTAGCATGGAGTAAAAGCCGCTTTATTTTTTAACCAGTATAAAGGGATGTGTAAAAACCGAGGGAGGTTCTTTTATGAACAGATCTTCTTTAGAACGTTCCAGTAAGGAACGATGTAGACAGGTAAGTCAATTTGATGATACGAATTAATCGAAGTAACATTGGGATCAAGTAGCATAATCTGTAGTATTGTATTCATAATGTTCTGAATCAGTATGCTGATGGCGATAGATAACATATTATCTTGCTATCAGCTTTGATAAGTACTGCGAAATTAATAATTTGGCATAATAAAACAAGCATTAACTTGTTTTATTAGTTTATGACCACAAATAAAATTCTTA
The DNA here is from genome assembly GCF_026239655.1 of Pedobacter sp. MR2016-24. Taxonomy (GTDB): domain Bacteria; phylum Bacteroidota; class Bacteroidia; order Sphingobacteriales; family Sphingobacteriaceae; genus Pedobacter. The sequence continues at coordinate 506,895 of NZ_JAPIVO010000005.1, forward strand.
TGCTGCTCAAAATGCGCGGTCCGCTTACGGCACTGGAGATTGCGCACGAGCTAAAAATAACCAAGGAAGGTATCCGCCTGCAGCTGCTTAAACTTTCAGAAGAAGAGCTGGTAACTACCGGGCATCATTCAAGAGGTGTGGGCAGACCGCAGAAAACTTTTAGCCTTACGGCAAAAGGTAACGCCAGGTTTCCAGACACCCATGCAGAACTGACATTGAAGCTGATCAATATCCTTAGTGCAATGGGCGGGAATGCCATGCAGGAAGTCATCTCTGTTTATGAGGAAACAGGGAAACAGAAATATCATGAGGAGATGGATGGTATTGACCAGCTGGAACAGAAAATTGAAAAACTCGTAGAAATCAGAACCAGAGAAGGTTATATGGCTGAATACGCGAGAAATCAGGACGGTTATCTGCTCATAGAAAATCATTGTCCTATCTGTGCGGCAGCGAGCATTTGCCAGGGCTTTTGCTCCTCTGAATTGAATACCTTCAGGTCGGTCTTAGGACAAGCCGTAACCGTCACCCGTGTTACGCATATTATTTCCGGAGATCGAAGATGTGCTTATCAGATCACATGTAATTAGGCAGGTGTCAATGCTATTGCAATATTAATTAGGAAATGAAGTATAAACATATTTTTTTTGATTTGGATCATACCCTCTGGGATTTTGAGAAAAATTCAAAATTAACGCTGAACACGTTATATGACGAATTTAAATTAAGGAAATATAACGTCGATAGTTTTTCAGATTTCCATAGTTGTTATGCAACCAGAAGCAGTGAAGTATGGAAGGAGTTTTTAGATGGCCTGATCTCACATGAAGAATTTCAATGGAAAAGAATGTGGTTGACTATGATGGACTATAACATTGACGACCGTGATCTTGCCTTCGAATTGAATGTCAGATTTCAAGCGATCTTGCCTACGCAGTGCACACTTATGCCATTTACCAAGGAGATACTGCAGTACTGTAAAAATCATTACGCCATACATGTACTGTCAAACGGAACGCATGAAGTTCAATCACTAAAACTACAGTGCTCTGGCATATTACCGTATTTTACTGAAATTATAACAGCTGATCAATGCAGTGCCTTTAAACCAATGCCACAGATTTTTGATTATGCGCTGAAAGTAACAGGAGCAACAGCAGCAAATAGCCTGATGGTAGGAGATTCCCTGACCATGGATATTATTGGTGCAAAAAATGCCTGCTGGGATCAGGTTTTATATAATCCAATGCAAACAGAACATTCCGATGATCCAACATTTGAAATAAATCAACTGAACGAATTAAGGGCTATTATTTGAGCCATGATACTTTTTGATGGGGTTGATGAGGGCCGCCAATTATAGCTTTATACAGCTCAGGTCTCCTCGCATTGATATACCTGGATCCACCTGCATTTTCAAGTTTATCGCTGCTCATTGTTCCGATTACCAATTCATTATCCAGCGCCCTGCATTCTGCGATGATATCCCCAAATGGATCAATGATCATGGAGCAGCCGTTTTTCAACTGATCATCGTCCATCCCAATCGGATTAGAGAACACACAATAGATGCCATTGTCATATGCTCTGGCCGGTAACCATTTCATCAGCCATTTACGCCCTTTCAAACTATCAAATTCAGCTCTTAATGATTGAGGATCATTCGCTCTATTATGCCATAATACAGGATCTACAAAACCAGCTCCCGGCCTTGGTGAAGGTGTGCACATCGTAACATGTGGCATGAATAATACCTGCGCACCCAACAATGTTGTAGCCCTTACATTTTCAATGACATTGTTATCATAACAGATTAAGATACCACACTTCCAGCCATACAGATCAAATACCGTATAAGCGTTTCCTGGTAGCAGATGTGGATTGATGAAGGGATGCAGCTTCCGGTGTTTGGCGATCAATCCGTTTTTGTCTACACAGACATATGCTTTATAGAGGTGATCATCTTGGTCCTTTTCAAATAAGCCAGCAAGAATAACAATATTGTATTCCCTGGCATATTCAATTAACTCGTTGACACTTTCCCCCGCAGGAATATATTCAGCAAGACCGAGCATCTGTTCTTTAGACAATTTGCGCGCAAAGGTATATCCGGTAATTGAACATTCATGAAATGCAATTACATCAGCTCCTGCCGCTGCAGCATCTGCAGACATTTTTTTAATCACTGAGAGGTTATATTTTTTATCCCCGCTCCTGTTTTCAAATTGGGCGGTTGCGATATTGAGGTTGTTCATCATTAATGGATTATAGCTTTACTATTTTTTTATTCTTTGTTGGCTTGCAAACCAGGAGCATCTGTAGGAAACTCCAGTAAGTTTAAGGCCAGAGCTTTGAGGTTTCCTACATACTGTAGCGGCGTAACTCCTGTATTTTTTTTAAACTCCTTAAAGGCGTGGGAATGATCATAGTAGCCTACTTTAAAAGCCAGATCGGTCAGTTTATCTTTTGGACCATCGCGCAATTCTTTTAAATAAATATTCTGCTTGATGGTGTTCGCAAATCTTTTGGGTGGAATACCTACAATTTCCAGGAACTTGCGCTCTATACTTTTACTGGTATAACCTGTATAGTGCGCTAACTGGTTAACGGTCATTAATCCTCCACAGGTAACAATACGATGAATTGACGACAGCACAATTTGTTGAGACTTGGCGATGTGATTCTTTGATAACCTGATTAAAAAAGCTTCTAGCAATTGAATGCGTTCAGGAATACTCGTACAATCTAACAAACTATCCATCACTATGCTTCCTTCAGCACCAGACAAGGACCGTAGGTCTATAATTTCATCCATGAGTTCATGCGCTGGAATTCCCAGTAACTGGTTAAGTCCGTGAGGATGGAAGACAACGATTAACAATGAGGTCTTGTCGACACTGAAAAGGTTTTTAAACGTATTGATCTGACCATAAATAAAAGCATCCGGCAACTCATCTGTAGCGTTCAATGTATTGATCTTAGCGATCAGCCTGTTTCTGAATGAAAATACCATCCCTGTATTTCCATCGGTAAAAAGACGGAAGGTCTTGATACTTGTAGTTTGGCTTTCTAGATACAGATAATGTTTAACCAGATTCGAAAGCTGCTTTGACGGTGGCAATTGCATGTTTGATTCTTTGGTGATCAAAGTTAACCTACTTTTAAGTGGAGTACATGTACAATTGAGACATTGCCATAAAATAAGACTGAGGATTTTTTTAGTTTGTGAATATGTCGATGCTATTATTTATTTTTTCAATAAACTCTTTATTAGAATTGTGTGATGTGATTTTATCTAAAAGATTACCCTGGCTGTCAAGTAGTAAAATGGTTGGCAAAATTGAAGGCGTTTTATAATGAAAAAACAATTTACGAGTTTCTTCAGCATCTGTCGAAATGAGCTGTGTCCAGGGCATCTTATATTTCTTTACGGCATTATCCCAGTTCTCAAAAGATGTATCAACTGATATTGAGATCATATTAAGATTTTTCTTTGTAATACTAATTTCATATACTCTTTTTAAAAGAGGAATTTCTTTTATGCAAGGTCCACACCAGGATGCCCAAATTATAATTATATTTAAGGTACGATCCTTGGGTTTCAGCATTGAAATACTATCTCCTTCACTATTAATAAATTTGAAATTTATAGAATCATTTTTAACAGTTTCCCTACTTAGATTTAGTAACCTTTTCCATAGTCTTGTTTCTTTTATATCCTTGTCAAATAGTTGCAATGTTTCCTTTAATTGTCTGTTAGTTAGCAAACTGATATCTTCACTGATGGCGTTTAATAAATAGTAAGAATATGGATATTTCAAAACGTTTTCTTTGAATTTATTAAATCTTAATGTATCAACTGAAGATGTCGGAAAATCAAGTGTCACGTTATATAGTACCCATGATTGTTTTCCATTAACCGGTTCACTAACGTTGACGAGTTTCAATTTACCTGGTGCTTTAAAATTGAAGTCTACCAATCTGCCATTCACACAGATACCATCTTCTAAGATAAAATAACCAAATGCGTTCGGCTTACCCTGGTGAAGCTTGTGGGTAGGATACGCAAATAATCTTGTGGTGTCTGTTAGGTCCTTCGCCATCAGATTTACCGTTAAAAATCTATTTTTTTTATCAGTTATTATTTGGAATTTACCATTATCGATTACTCCTGAGTCGATCACCTTATTTCCGTTATCCACATTGATCAAAAAAATTTTTCCATCCGGCAAGCCTTGCAGATTACCTGTTATTGTAATTGACTGTTTTTGTTCACTATTTCTACATCCACAAAAAAGCGTAGTAATGAACATAATAGATATAAGTAGTGATTTCATTTGAAACGTTTTAGATATTGCTATTAATCCTGCCACTGATAAGGCCATTGCAGGTATTCTACTATTTCACAAAAAATTGAGCAATCTCCTTCCTGAATAGTTTTCCTGACCACTCTCTTCAAAGTAATTTTATTTACCTGCAAAGTGCCTGTTGGTTATTCTAACTCCTGATAAAGTAAAAATGGATATATTAAAAATTTTAATATATCCATTTATTAACAACAATGAGTAACATATTATCCCCAACATGCATTTTACTAATTTTCTTGAAAACCATGATATGAATGGGATGTGGGTTAGTTATTTCAACACTGAACTATGATCAAAGTTAATCTACTTTTAGGTGTAGTACATGTACAATTGAGACATTGCCATAAAATAAGGAAGTGGATTTTTTTAGGTCAATTAGTATACTGAATATCAAACATTTGCATGTTAGGAATTTATTTCAATAAAAATATTCAGATTGGTTAATCTTAAAATGATTTAGCTAAAAATGCTTGATTTATACATTTGGAAAATTTATTTGATCTATTAGATTTGTAATAAAAATAAGAACCCCCTCTTGTTTTGCATTGGAAAAATAGCGAAAACTAACAGCCAGAATTCTGCCGGGCTTGGTGATGAATATTGACGAGAATTTAATTTTAACCACATATAAAACCTGATAAAGTTGCTCCAGCTTAGCAATTTTAATTACGCTTATGAAGTCAAGTGAATATTTTAAAAACTCATCAGAGGCGGAGCTGATGATGAGCCTCAGCCTTGGGAACCGGGAAGCTTTTAATGAAATTTATCAAAGAAAGTGGAAAGAACTATACAACGCCCTATTCCATGCGCTTAGAGATCGGGAAATCGCAGCGGGAATGACCATGAAAGTGATGGTTGCCTTCTGGAAAAACAGGACTAAGCATCTTTATCCGGAAATATATCCAAATCTGGTGAAGGAACTGCAACACGAGTTAACAATTTATTATGAACTGCCAGAGAATCATCCTGACAGGGTGTTGGCTATTATGGCTTTAGCCTATCTGTTACTGCAGCCATCGCAGATCAAAGCAGATCCGGCATTATTTGATTGCATTGAAATATGGCTCGAAACTCAGCCTGAAAACAGGCAGGACATTTTCCGGCTGAATGTGTATGATGAATTGACAGTTGAACAAATCGCTATGCAACTTCATCTTACTGAAGAAGACGTAAAAGGAGAATTGCACCGGCTATTTCTCGCATTTGAAGCCTATCTGAAAAACACAAAGCCTTGAATCCTAAGTAAGGTAGACAGTTTGCACAATTGTCTACTCGCCATAACAGTAAAGATGAAAGGCAGAAATCTTAGCATAGCTAAAATCATAAAGTAGGATAACAATTATTTATTGCTTTCCCTGCCTGATTCGTATGACTACAATGTTAGCGGCCATAATTGAAATACATAAAATAAATAAATCTGCAGCGAATTTTGTGGGAAAGAATCCTAATTGATCGGCATAGGAAGGGTCAGTAAGTCTAGCCTCTGTTTGAACGTAGAAATTATAAGGCCAGCCTACCAGCCATGAGATGAGCAAGAAATCAATACGAAATGCCACGCTGGTTGATAAGGATATACTGTCAATTTCTTGTTCAATCCAACTGAATACTTGTAGTATAAAGCACTCTAATAAATGAAAGTATTATTTGATTTATTAGAGTGGTTCATTGATATTATCACAGTAATAATATTTAGTAGAGAAAAAACTATTTGTGCCAATCTGAAGTGAATATTCAAAATAAATCTCACTTGCAGATTTCTAACGCTATTACTCGGATAATAAGATTTATTAATTACCTAAATATTTATAAATAAAACACTATTTTACAAGAAAATAAAAAACGACATTATTAAGGTTAATCAAAATATACACAGCACTGTACTTTAAACAATAACATATACCGAAGTCTTTTATATTTATAATAGAAAACATCTAAATTAGCAAACTTAACGCTTTATAAAAAAATATGAGCAGAAAATTTTTTATCGATGCACGACTGATCTTACAATTAGGTAGAGATAGTATCAAAGATCACACAACGGCGTTAGTTGAATTAATTAAGAATAGTTTTGATGCTGATGCTTCAAAGGTTGAGGTTGAAATTTATGCAAAAAGCGAAAAAAAATACATCAGAATTGCGGATAACGGCTTTGGAATGACCGCTAAGGAAATAGAAGATAATTGGTTAAGAATTGGTTTTTCTGAGAAGAAAAAATCCAAAATCAGCAAAAATGGAAGAAGAAAAACTGGTGAGAAAGGAATTGGAAGAATAGCGTCTGATAGATTAGGATCTAGTCTCAGAATGCTTTCAAAATCATCGAACGATTCGCTTCAGGGGCTTGAAGTTAATTGGGATAATTTTGATGTTAGCGACAAAGCAATAGGTGATATTGAATTAAAGGATATAAATGATGGAATAATTAAAATACCGATAAAAGAAAATGAGCCTCCCAGAAGTACTGGTACAGAAATGACAATCGCTTCTTTAAGGACTGAATGGGAAGAAATAGACATAAAAAACCTATATCAAGAATTGTCTTATTTTTCTCCAATATTTAGTAATGAATTTGAAATAGAAATCAAGAATGATATTAATCCAGCGTATTCAAAGCAAGTTACCTCCGCAATATATTCGACAGCTGAAATACAGTTAACGTTACAGTATGATGGAAAAGACAACTTGATATACGAATTTCAAAACAAAATCAATCCGCTAAAAAATAAAACAGAAATATTTTCTTTAAAGCAATTTATGCAACAAGAGAAGTATAAACCTTTGGAGTGCGGACCAATTGAATTGAACCTATATTTCTTTGTTAGGAAATCAAGCATGCTTCAGGGGACGACTTTTTCACTTACCAACCTGAAAGACTTTTTATCGGAAAACTATGGTGTTAAATTATATCGTGATAAGGTAGTCGTTAAACCGTATGGATTTTCAAATAGCCAATTCGGACAAGACTGGTTAGGGTTGGATTCGGAAAAATCGAAAGACCCAGCAGGGCTAAGCAGAGAATCTTATAGAGCTGGATCTAATAATATTGTTGGATATGCTTATTTTACTCGAGATGAAAATTCACTATTGAAAGATAGCGCGTCGAGAGAGGGATTAGTTGAAAATAAAGCCTTTTATGATCTTAAAGATCTAATAAATGCATCAATAACACTCCTTTCTGCTTATAGAGTAGATATAAATAAAAAAAGTCAGGAAAAAATTGTTGAAAGTGAGTCTACGAATAAGCATATAAACTCAGTTAAAGCAAGATTATTATCGGTGGTTGAAAATATTGAAGCTATAAAAAGTAGCCTCGAAAATAAAAGCGACCCGAGAGCATTGAGCTTAGTTAGTACCATAGACACCATAGAGAATGTTATTGATGAAACGGAAAAAACTTTTGAAGACCTTTTAGAAGAAAAAAGAGTACTAAGTGCATTAGCGACTTTAGGAATATCTTCTGCTGTATTCGGTCATGAAACAGAAAGTGCTATAACTGTTTTCCAAGATTCTGCAAGTAATGCGAAGGGATATCTAACCAAACCTATCCCTAATATTGATATTGCTGTTGAGCAACTCACCGTTGCACTAAAACAGGCAAAACTGATTTCAAGTTGGGGCGTTTTCGCCTTATCGAGGATAGAGAAAGACAAAAGAAAGCCAAGAAATAGAAGCGTGACAGATATTATAAAAAGAGTTTTAGAGCAAATAAAGCCCGCCTTAGATGCCCTCGAAATTAAAGTCGAAAGCAAGCTTGAAAGGGTGGTTGCGCTTACACATGCAATGGATATAGAGTCTATTCTTCTCAATCTTTTAACAAATGCATTTAGCGCAGTACCTAATTCTGAAAGGGAAAGAAAAATAAAGATTTTACTTAGCCATGAAAATAGAAATGACATCAAAGGAATGGTGATGTCTGTTTCAGATTCTGGGCCTGGAATTGCACCAGAGTATCATGAAAAAATTTGGACCGCCTTATTTACAACAAAAATTGGGAAAAAAGAAAGGCAGAGCGGAACTGGGTTAGGACTAGCTATTGTGAAGTCAATCGTTACTGAACTAGAAGGTGAAATAACTTTGACTTCAGATGACGAAATTAAGGGCGCCCAATTTAATATTTGGTTACCACGAAAATAAATTTATGAAAAATATTGGTCTAATTGATGACAAGGATGAAGCAAGACGAGCGTTTAAACTTAAACTTGATCTCGTACTTGAAATATCTTACCCTGGGTGGCAAATTATTGACACTAAACCTTTTGCTGATAAGGAATCTTATAGATCATGGATCTTAGAGAATGAAATTAGTGTCCTAATCACAGATGAACGTTTAGATGAAGGGCCACTAGTCGGTGGTGGATTTGCTGACTATTTTGGATCTGATTTAGTAGTTTTTCTTAGAAATTATTTCAAGGACTTACCGATATTCTGTCTCACAAATGTGGAAATAACCGATCAATTGAAAGCCTCGCTAAGCTACTTTAATTTGATTTTGGGAAAATCAAAATTCGATAGCGATCTTGACAATTATCTAAATCTTTTTGTAAAATCAGGTATATCTTTTTATACAGAATTTAACAATGAATTAAGTAGACTTGGGGAACTTTCGGAAAAGTATGCATTGGGTGACGCTACTGAACCTGAAAAAAGCGAATTACATACAATACAAACTAGATTGACATTGCCACATCTAAGTGAAGAGCTTAAGAGTCGTGAAGAATACTTAATACTTTTAGAGCGAAAAATTGAAGAGATAAAGGATATGAATGAAGTATTGTTGAAATATTTAAATAATAATTGATGAATTGGTTTCGAATTCCAAAAGAGACATCCCCCAGGCCTACTAAAGGCCTTTATTATAGTGATTGGAAAGAGGAATTATCATTTGAAGCGAAAGGTCAATGTGTTTATTGTGCAATAAACAATAGATCCTTTGGAGGCGTTAGGAATTTTCATGTAGAGCACTACAAACCTAAGTCCTTACCTGCCTTTATTGCATTAGAGCACGATTATTCGAATCTTTACTACGCATGCTCAATTTGCAACTGCTTTAAAGGAAATGCTTGGCCAAATGACCCTGATGAAAATTTTAATAATAATTCTTTCCCAGATCCTTCAAAAGTCGATTATTCTGAAATTTTTTTTGTGGAATCTGATTATAAACTGAAAAGTGACTTCGTTGCTGGTAAATATATAATTCAAAGAATATTTTTAAATCGACCTCAATTAGTTTTGGAAAGGCGAAAAAATAAGTTAACCGAGGAATTAAAAAAACAATTCGAAATAACGCGTGATACTTTATATCAATTCTCACTTAAGGATCCAAGCAATCCACTTATTAAAGTATTCCTAAATGTAATAGAAACCTCATTCTTATTGATTGAAGAAAGTAAAATCAACCCTTACAACGCAGACCAGATACATCGATGACAGAAAATAAAAAAACTGGATCATATTATACACCGAAGATTTTATCAGATTTTCTAATCGCCCATATTGCTACATCAATTAAAACAATAGACGACCTTAGTATTTTAGAACCTAGCTGTGGTGATGGTCAGTTTATTCTCTCGTTGATTGAAAAAATTGATCTTTTCTCATCTTACAACTTGAATGTGAAAGTGGTAGATATCAATAAGGCGGAATTGGAAAAGACCTATAAATATTTACAAGAGATACCAAGTATAAATTCATCAAGCTATTGTGGTGATTTTTTAGAGTATTTTTTAAGCCAAAAATGCAAATTTGATATAATAATCGGCAACCCACCCTATGTGAACAAAAAAAACATGAATGAAGACAGTATTGGGTTTTGTGAATCAGTTCATCATCTAGCGAGGAAGTATAGTAATAAAATAGTATCAAAAGGAAATATTAAAAATATCTGGCCAGCCTTTGTTGAGGCTAGCGTGATGTCTCTTAACGACGGAGGCATATTATGCTTTGTATTACCAGCTGAAATACTGCAAGTAAAATATACAAAAGAACTTAGGGAGCTAATTCGTTGTGAGTTCGAGAAGGTTGAGGTCTTTGCTTTTAATGAGCTCATATTTGACGGTATAGAACAAGATGTTATTGCATTGATTGGTTATAAAAAATCTAGCCAAAAAGAATTACGAGGTGTTTCCTTTTTTCAAGTTGATTCATTAAACGACTTAAAAGAACCAAAATTTACAGAAAAATATAGCAATATACATCGGACTAATCTTGATAAATGGACAAATTATATATTATCTGATGAGGAACTCAATTTAATTCATAATTTACGCTCTGGAATAGGAACTATTAAGTCATATTGTGACAAGGTAGAAGTAGGAATTGTAACTGCGGCAAATGACTATTTTATTCTAAGCCAAACCGACGTACTATTTCATAAACTAAATGAAATAGAAAGTTTAATAAAACCTATTTTACCAAAAGGAACAGCAGTCCCTCATACTTTAGAATTTTCAACCGATCATTTTAACTCACTATTAGAAAATGACAAAAGGGTAAATTTTGTAAATTTTCCTAACAAACCTCTAATAACGCTTAGTCATATCGAAAAAAAATACATTGGTTTAGGGAAAGAAATTAGAGATGCAGAAGGTAAAAGTTTAGATCAACGTTATAAGATGATCAGAAGAAAAAATTGGTATAACGTACCTAGTATCTGGCAATCCGACGGCTTTTTTATAAAACGCTCCGACAAATATCCTAAGGTTATCGTCAACAGTTCTGGAACCAATGTTACAGATTCATTTTACAGAATCAATGTCAATAGTAATCATTCAATAAAATCCCTTGCATTTTGTTTTTATAATTCATTAACAATGTGCTTAGCTGAATTGGAAGGACGATATTATGGCGGAGGGGTATTAGAGCTTACTCCAAATGAATTTAAAAGTTTATCTGTACCGTATAAAGAAATTACTGATCAACAGTTTAAGGAATTGAATTTGCTTATTGAAGCTAATGCAGAACTACATGTAATTTTGGATTATACAGACCCAATTGTTTTGGATAATCAACCTAGAAGTGTTGTTGATTTATTGAGAGAATCTCGAAGGAAACTAAGCTCTAGGCGATTGAAATCAAGCAAGTAACTAAAAATTAGATTTGTGAGGGATAAATAAATTTGGCTCTCTCGAAAAAATGCTTTAATGTGAGTCCCAGAATTTCGCCTTTTATTATGTTCGCCGAAATGAACTATAATACTGGCTTTTTAAGTTTTGGGGCACTAATATCTGCCGTCGTGAGTTGCTTTCATACTTTTGTAACCCTCCCTTTTTTCGAACCGGTTTAGGAGGCGAGAATTCAAATTTATATATTATTTCTTATCCCTCAGCATGCAGTCGACTCCTGCGG
>NZ_JAPIVO010000006.1 GCF_026239655.1 Pedobacter sp. MR2016-24
TACATGATTTATCATTAACACCTGTTGCATTAAGGCTGTATATATTTGTCATTAACACCTTTTGCATTAAGGACTAAGTTGGATTCTTAGCCAGGTGAAACCTATATTGAAGATGAAACGAAATGAAGCGCTATAAGTGCTTATTTCATTTATCTGATTGCTCTTGTTGAAATAGATCTTTAGATGGCCTGGAGAGTAGCCGCTGTAAGTTCTCCTGGTCTTCCAGCTTCTTTAGTCTCAGTCTGTAGATATAATAGTTTTCACTATCGAAACACACAAAAGTCACCTTCTTAACCGTGCTGCTTGTTTTTAGAAACTGCTGCACAGTATCAATAGCAATTTCTGCAGCTCTATCTTTAGGGAATCTATAAATACCGGTACTGATGTTTGGAAAGGCAATACTCTCTATCCCATTTTGTTGTGCAAGGTTGAGACTGTTCGTATAGGCCGTAGCAAGTAATATTTCTTCATTGCTCTTACCACCATTCCATACTGGCCCGACCGTGTGAATGACATATCCTGCGGGAAGGTTACCAGCAGTGGTAATTACAGCTTCGCCAACTTTGCAGCCACCTTGACTATTTCTTATTTTCTGGCAGGCTTCCAGTACTGCTGAACCACCAATTCTATGGATCGCTCCATCTACACCGCCCCCGCCGAGTAAGGAGGTATTCGCAGCATTTACAATCGCATCTGCATGTATTTTAGTGATGTCTCCTAATTGTATTTCAATCATTTGTTATTAAATGGCTAATTTTAATTCTTATTCAAATATCCGGGAAATTATCCTAATTCAATTTGTCTTCTGATGCTTTCTTCTAATGAAATAAGTGTTTCCGTGCGCTGGATACCTTCTACTGCCTGGATTTCTTCATTCAGTACATGACGTAGGTGATTCGTATCACGGCAAATGATTTTTGCAAACATACTATAGGCACCAGTAGTATAATGCAACTCTACTACTTCTTTGATTTTACTCAATTGTGCTACGGCATCTTTATATTGAATTCCCTTTTCCAGGTAAATTCCTAAGAATGCGCAAATATCATATCCCGCTTTTTGCGGATCAATTATTAAATGTGAACCTTTAATGATACCCATTTCCTGGAGTTTCTTCATTCTCACGTGTATGGTACCACCAGAAACAATCAAATCTTTCGCTATTTCTGTATATGGTTTGGTAGCATCCTGCATCAGCTGCTTCAAAATGTCAATATCGAGGTTGTCAATTTCTAAATTTTGGCTTTCTTTTTTAAGCATGATTTTGATATATGTTAATGAATGTCTAATATAATTATAAATATCATAATAATAAAATTAAAGCATTAAAATATTTGCAACGTATGTAGGTTCTTGTTACATTTGTATCAAGCAAGTAAGCCAAAATAGTTCTTTAACACTTGTTTATATTCTGTAGGGTGGCGAAATTGGCAGACGCACCTCCTTGTCTCGGTGGTGGAGAATTTGGGAAACCTGAAAAGGCTAACCACTCCTTGAAGGTTCGACTCCTTCTCCTACAGCTAAAGAAATGATGTTCTTTATTTAATGTTGGGTGGTGAAATTGGCAGACACACCTTCTTGTCTCGGTGGTGGGGATTATGGGATAAACACAGTTTACGGGTTGACCACAAATTAATTTTGAACTGAGGCTAACTTCCCCTTGAAGGTTCGACTCCTTCCCCAACAGCCAGTTTTTTTGTAATAATGAGTTAGTTAATTAGGGTGATCTGGAGGCGGATCACCCTTTTTGTTTTTAGTTGGCAGCCTTCATGCCATATTTTTCACTAAACTTCTTGTCTAATTGTTTGTGCAGATTATCCAGATTGATATCACGACCCTGTATAAAAGCTTTTTCCACATGGTTTGTCTTCATATCTAAGGCATCACCACTGGAAATGAATAGGGTAGCATCTTTACCCGCTTCCAAACTTCCTGCTGTTTTTGAGATACCAAGAACTTTTGCCGTATTGAGCGTAATGGTAGATAATGCTTTTTCTTTATCCAGTCCCCATGCTGAAACAGTACCTGCCATGAAAGGCAGATTTCTTTGCTGCCAGTAGCCTTCTATACTTACCACAACAGTTACACCGGCATTAGCCAGAACTGCTGCATTCTTATAAGGCATATTGACATCATCATCAGTAGAATTAGGTAATGCATGTGGTTGTTTAACTATAACCGAAACATTATTCTCCTTGAGGAAGTCCATAATCAGATAGGCTTCATCTCCGCCAATAATTACAGGTGTAAGCTTGTATTTTTTAGCGAAGTTAACTGCTGCGACGATATCTTTTTGTGAATCTGCAGTGATGAACAAACGCTGACTCCCATCGAATAAATGCTTCATCGCTGCAAGGCGTGGATTTACTGCTGCTGGTTTAGTAAGATCTGCATATCCTTTAGCTTCTGAAAAGATCTGTTCAAGCTCATTGATCGCCAGCTGTCTGCGTTCCTGCAGAATTTCTGCTGAAACAACAGGTGCTCTTCCAAAACCTCTTGATCTGGGTATAACCGGCCAGGTTACATGCATCGCATCATCAATCTTTATGGCTGCATCTTCCCAATTCCAAGCATCGAGTTGCACAACGGAAGAGCTTCCTGCAATAGTTCCCCCTTCTGGCGTAATCTGTGCCATCAGGATACCGTTGCTTCTCAATGTTGCAGGTACTTTTGAATCTGTATTATAAGCAACAATAGAACGGATATGCGGATTCATATTCCCGATTTCACTATAATCCAGGGTAGCTTTAACGGACTCAAATTCTGCAAGTCCGAGATTGGTATTTGGCGATATGAAACCCGGATAGACATGTTTCCCATTGGCATTGATCACAAGAACATCGTCTTGTGGCGCTTGTCCACCGGCGGCTACTGAGATAATTTTTCCTCCGTTAAAAAGGATCGTCCCGTTTTCTACTATGCTGCCATTACCGATATGAATTGTTGCACCAGTAATCGCAATCAGTTTGGTCTGTTTAGGCGCCGGTGAAATATTGGCCTGGGTGTAACCTTTTAGCGTTACTGCCGTTGTCATTAATAGTGTTATGATATATTTATTCATGGTTATGAGCTCCTTCCTTATCGTTTAATTCTGCACTATAATCTTCTGCTGATTCACAATTGTATAAACGCGGGGATTCGGCTAGCGGACGCTGTGTTTTGCTGCCACCGGCTTTACTTTCCAGCATTTTTTGTATAATCCTTGCTTTTTCGGTCTGTTGCTGGGCACGTAGTTGTGCATCTTTATCTATATCCCAGTAAGGGATTCCGTCAACAAACGTTTTTTCAGCTCTTGCATAAATTGATAAAGGATGAGCTGACCATATCACTACGTCTGCATCTTTACCCGCTTTCAAACTACCTACACGATTATCTATGTGCATCATTTTTGCAGGATTAAGTGATACAAATTTCAATGCATCTTCTTCTGGTACATTACCATATAATACGGCCTTTCCTGCTTCCTGATTCAATCTTCTGGCCATTTCAGCATCATCGGAGTTAAATGCAGTAGTAATACCAATATTGTGCATGATCTTACCATTATAAGGGATAGCTTCTGCTACCTCCATTTTATAAGCCCACCAATCGGAGAAAGTTGAAGCATTGATTCCATGCGCTTTCATTTTGTCGGCCACTTTGTAACCTTCTAATATGTGGGTAAATGTATTGATTTTGAAACCTAAACTGTCGGCTACATGGATCAGCATATTAATTTCCGATTGTACATAAGAATGGCAGGTGATGAAGCGCTTATTGTCCAGTATTTCAACAATAGCATCTAATTCCAGATCTCTTCTGACTGTATTTCCTTTTTGTGCAAGAGCTGCTTTGTATTCTTTTGCGCGGGTGAAATCATCCACATAGGTTTGTTCTACACCCATCCTTGTAACAGGAAACCTTGCGCCTGTTCCAAAGTTACTTTGCTTCACATTTTCACCGAGGGCAAATTTGATGAAACCATCATTAGCCCCAAATTTCAATTCTTCCGGCAATTTCCCCCAACGTAGTTTGATCAGTTGCGCCTGACCGCCAATAGGGTTCGCTGAACCATGTAATAAGTGCGAAGTAGTCACACCACCTGCAAGTTGTCTGTAGATATTTACATCTTCAGAATTCACGACATCTGCAATTCTCACTTCTGCTGATGAGGACTGTGAACCTTCATTTACTCCTCCGGCAATTGCAATATGGGAATGCTCATCGATTAAACCAGCGGTGATATGTTTGCCTGTAGCGTCAATAACCTTAGCATTACCAGCTGATAAGCCTTTTCCTACAGCTTTTATCTTTCCATTTTCCAGCAATACGTCCGCATTAAGCAGGATGCCTTCTTTTTCGTTTGTCCATACGGTAGCATTTTTTAGAAGTACAGCCTCCTGTTTTGGAGCAGCCTCTTCTCCAAAGGCAACAAATGGATAGATGAGTGCGCCTGCAGGGGATGTCGCTTTTGGTTTATCTTTTTTAGGAGCTTCTGTATTTGCGCTTTTGAACACAGCCGACCATTTGCCTGTATTTCCTGATCCCACAACAGCTTCTCCTCTTATCATCACAGGTGCTTCAGATGTAAGATATCCGCTGAGTCTGACCTCAGTAACGGGATTCTTTTTCAGATTGAAGCCGATGCTGATCCAGTCACCACTACGGTTAAAGGTAGCAGCAGTTTTAAGACTATCCGTGCCTGTTCTTTCGATTGCAGCCGTTGTACCGTTTATTTTCAGCGTTAAAGCACCGATACCGTCTACATTAAGGTTATAAATGCCCGTTAAATCGTTTACATTCATTTTGCTGACCACGAAACGTTTGCCCTGGATCCAGTTTTCAAATACAATACTTCCGTTTTTAAACAAGGGCTCTGAGGTAATCAGAAAGTTAGCCAGTTTACCTTTTTCGAGCGTTCCCACCTTATCTCCAATACCGATCATGGATGCCGGAATCTCTGTAACTGCTAAAAGGGCCTGTTTCTCTGTCAAACCGTTTTCAATCGCAATGCGGATATTGGTCCAGAAATCTTTCACATTATCAAGTCCGTTTGTCGTCAGTGAAAACCGGATACCTGCTTTTTCAAGTGCAGCTGCATTTGACGGAGCCATTTCCCAGCCTTTCATTTGTGCCAGGGTGATGTTGCGGGCTTCAGCGGGATCTTCAACCTCATAAGGTTTAACAAAATTTAAAGGAATAATCAGACTTGCACCTGTTGCCTTTACTGCAGCTATACGCTGATATTCATCGCCTGTAGATTTGATGATGTACTGTTTTCCGAATTCTTTGGCGATTTTATCTGCTCTCAGAATATTCTGCCATCCATCTGCTTCAAATATCTGCGGCAGGTTTTGCTGTTTGTTAAACTCCTCGAGCGAGATATTATACTCTTCTTTCTGCTTACCATACCATTGCGCATCATAATAGGTTTGTCGCAATAAAGCTATAGCTCCCATCAATGAAGTTGGGTAGTCATTCTGCGACGTCCCTTTATTGAAAGAATAGTTGGCGGCCGACTGGCTGTTGAGCATCGTTGTGTTTTCGCGTTCGTCGCTTAATGTAACTGCTGCTGAAGTTCCGCGGGCAACGCCATCACGGTTGATTACATTCACACTACCAAAACCCGCTCTGCGCATTTCTTCTGCTTTTTTAGTGTCGATAGCAAATAAGGTACGTGCTTCCGTTTCCGGTCTGATAGCTTCATTCCAGTCGTAAGAACCTTTTTTGGTGGAGACAAAAATAGACTGTCGACCTCCGAAACCTGTTGTGCTTCTTGCAGGTTCTGTGAGTCCATAAGAGGTAAAGGGATCAATCAGGGAAGGATAGATGTATTTGCCTTTCAGGTCAATGATTACATATCCCTTTGGAATAGTGCTTCCTTGTCCCACGGACTGAATTGTTTGACCTTTGATCAGTAATGTTCCATTGCTGATGGTTTGGTTGGCATTGACTACAATTGTGGCATTTGTAAATGCAAATAGTCCCGGTCTGGTGTCAAAAGATCCGTTTACGGGATAAGTTTGCTGTCCAAAAAGGAATGTAGCCGAAAATACCAACGCGAGCGTAAGTAAAGATTTCATCATGAAGTATAAGTAATAGTTATTAGCTAAATCTATGTAAAAAAAGGGATTGCTTATTTTTATATCAATTTTTTTACCTTGTTAATGAAATCCTTAGGGAAAATGCCCGTTTGCATTTATAATGATTCTAAATTCTATTTTTAGAAAATCCTTTTTGAGTTAAAAGGAGCTATTTCGTTAGTTTTGAAAGAAAAAGAATTATGAGTATTTCTGAAATCTTGAATAAAGCACATTCTGGATGGCGTTATGTGGTGATCATCTTATTATTGGTTGCTTTTACTAATGCATTAATGGGCTTTTTAGGTAAAAAACCTTATACTGAAGGTAACCGTAAATTAAATGTATTTGCGCTGATCAGTGCACACATTCAGCTACTGATGGGCTTAGCATTATATTTTATAATGGGGGTTTATAAATACGATAGTTCTACTGCCATAGCACGTTACTGGAAAATGGAGCATATCAGTATGATGATCATTGCAATTGTGCTGATTACTGTCGGTAATTCACGCTCAAAGAAGGTGGATAGCGCATTGATGAAACACAAAACTATATTTATCTATTTTGGTTTTGCATTGGTATTGATTACTGCGGCAATTTTAATGATGGTTAAAGCAGACGGAAGTCGCCACTTATTTGGCATGTAATTATTTTTACGATTTTATTTTGGTTTATTAGATTTATTTATATTTTTGCTAAACATGATTAACAATACACATACTTGGCAATGGCGTGGTAATTCTGAAAAGAGTTTCGTCGCAGCCTTGTGTACCTTATAGTTTATCAACCTAAACCAAACCACACATACTAAACCCGACGTACAACACGTCGGGTTTTTTTGTTTTATCAGCACATGAAGAAGATCAATATCAATACATTTTATAAGAAAAGACTAGCAGATACGACTACTCCTGTGAGCATTTATCTGCGTTTGAGGGATGTTTTCCCAAATACGCTTTTACTGGAAAGTTCGGATTACCATAGCAGGGAAAACTCTGTAAGTTATGTCTGTGCAGACCCTGTAGCGGGAATTATCCTGCAGAACGGCAAACTATCTACTTATTTCCCTGACGGTACAAAGGAGGAGAAAGAAGAGTTTATACTTGCAGACGAGATTGAAAGCTTTAAAGCGAACTTTGATGTTCAGCCGATTGAAGAGCAACGGTATATTTCTACTGGTCTGTTTGGTTATTTTACCTGGAATACGGTTCAGTATTTTGAAGATATCAAGTTTGGGGCTATTACTGCAAAAGACGAAGAAATTCCGCTGATGCAATACCACGTTTACCGTTATATTATAGCGATAGACCATTTCAAGAATGAGGTAACGTTATTTAAAAATGATTTTGACCACCTAGAAAAAGGTGATCTCGGAAAAATAGAATACCTGATCCAGAACAAGAATTTTCCTGAATACAGTTTCGATACTGTAGGAGCAGAGTCATCCAACCTGACCGATGACGGTTTTAAGGCTATTGTGGAGAAAATGAAAACACATATTCTGCGAGGGGACGTTTTTCAGATTGTTCCTTCAAGGGCGTTTAATCAGGGTTTTTCTGGTGATGAATTTAATGTTTACCGTTGCCTGAGATCCATTAACCCTTCCCCTTATCTGTTTTATTTCGATTACGGGAGCTTTAAACTTTTTGGCTCTTCTCCTGAAGCTCAGATCACGATCAAGAAAAATGTAGCTAATATCTTCCCGATTGCAGGTACATTCAAACGTACTGGAAATGACGAGGAGGATGCTGAACTGGCCAGACAACTGGAGCAGGATCCTAAGGAAAGTGCGGAGCATGTAATGCTGGTTGACCTGGCCAGAAATGACCTGAGCAGACATTGCAGAAATGTGCAGGTAAAATCTTTTAAAGAAGTACAGTATTATTCTCATTTGATACACCTGGTTTCTAAGGTGAGTGGTAATCTCCAGGAAGGAGTCTCTGCTTTTAAAGTTGTTGCAGATACCTATCCGGCAGGAACTTTAAGCGGCGCGCCAAAGTATAAAGCAATGCAGCTGATTGACGAATATGAGGGGCTGGCGCGTAATTTTTATGCCGGTGCTCTGGGCTATATGGGCTTTGGTGGTGAGTTTAATCATGCCATTATGATCAGGACATTTATGAGCAAAAATAACCAGCTGCATTACAGGGCGGGTGCAGGTATCGTGGCTGATTCTATAGCGGAAAATGAATTGAACGAAGTAAATAATAAGATTGCAGCCCTGCGTAAAGCAATTGAGATGGCTAAAGAAATTAATCATATTTAAATTAAGGACATGCAGAAGAAAGTATTGGTTATAGATAACTATGATTCGTTCACCTATAACCTGGTGCATTTAATAAATGAATTGGGCAGAGAAGCCGAAGTATGGAGGAACGATAAGTTTACGCTGGATCAGGTAGATCAGTTTGATAAAATATTATTGTCACCCGGACCGGGAGTGCCTCATGAAGCAGGCTTATTGCTGGATGTGATCAGGACTTATGCCCCAAAGAAAAGTATACTAGGTGTATGTCTGGGTCAGCAAGCCATTGCTGAAGCTTTCGGGGGAACATTGTTCAATCTTGGCAGACCCATGCATGGAATTGCGACTCCTATCGCCGTACTGGATAAAGAGGAGCTGCTTTTTAGAAACTGCCCCGAAAGTATTAATGTAGGCAGATATCATTCCTGGGTAGTTAATCAACAGGATTTACCTTCTTGTTTAAAAATAACGGCAACTGATGTAAAGTCTGAGATCATGGCATTGAGGCATGAGACTTATGATGTGCGCGGGGTGCAGTTTCATCCGGAAAGTGTGCTGACAGAATTCGGAAAACAGATGATGCAAAATTGGTTAGAAAATTAACAGATGAATATATTAGATAAAATTGTAATACGGAAAAAGGAAGAAGTAGCGCTGGCTAAAACATTAGTTTCTATTGCTGAACTGGAGAAGGGACTTCATTTTAACCGTACACCCTATTCTTTCAGAGAATTTTTGCTGGCTGAAGACAGGAACGGTATTATTGCAGAATTTAAGCGGCGTTCTCCCTCTAAAGGTATCATCAATGCGAATTCTACGGTTACTGCAGTGACAACAGGTTATGCCGCTGCTGGCGCATCTGCTATCTCAGTGCTAACGGATGCTGATTTTTTTGGCGGTCATTCCAATGATCTGCTTGAAGCGAGAGCTGCTAATCAGGTTCCTCTGTTGCGTAAGGATTTTATGATTGATGAGTATCAGATCCTGGAAGCAAAAGCTTTAGGGGCAGATATTATTTTATTAATTGCTGCTATTCTGACACCTGCTGAAATTGCCGGTTTCGCCGGTTTGGCGAAGCGTCTGGGCTTAAATGTACTGCTGGAAGTGCATAATCTGGAAGAACTTCAACGGAGTATCCATCCTGATGTAGATGCTATTGGAGTGAATAACCGCAATCTGGCCGATTTTTCTGTAGATATTCAGACTTCCTTTAAGCTGGCTGAGGAGATACCTGCTGAATTTTTAAAGATATCAGAAAGTGCCATTAGTGACGTAAAGACGATCAAACAATTAAAAGGTGCTGGTTTCAATGGATTCCTGATTGGTGAAAACTTTATGAAGACCTCAAATCCTGCTGCCGCAATGCAGGCTTTTGCAAAGGAGTTGATCTCGGTATAACTTTTGTATCTTTGTACTTTACATGGGAAAAGCGAAAACTTATGATACCGCGCTTAAACAGGAACGGGCTGTCCTTGTTGGCGTAATCAGGCCGGGAGAAAAACCGGAAGAAACTAAAGAATATCTTGATGAACTTGCCTTTCTGGTAGATACTGCCGGTGGGGTAGTGGAAACTAGTTTCACACAAAAAATGCTCCGTCCTGAACGGTCAACTTTTGTAGGAACAGGAAAGCTGGAAGAGATAAGAGCCTACGTGAAGTCGGAGGAGATAGATATGGTTGTTTTTGACGACGAACTATCCCCATCACAACTGCGTAATATTGAAAAAGAACTGGAAGTGAAAATTCTGGACAGGAGTAATCTGATCCTTGACATTTTTGCAGGAAGGGCACAAACTGCACAGGCAAAAACACAAGTAGAACTTGCACAGCTGCAATATTTATTGCCACGGCTTACACGCCTCTGGACTCACCTTGAGCGTCAGAAGGGTGGTATTGGTATGCGTGGTCCGGGGGAAACCCAGATTGAGAGTGACAGAAGGATGATTTTGGAAAAGATCTCTTTACTGAAAGGCAGACTGAAGCTGATTGATAAGCAAAACGAAACACAGCGTAAAAACCGTGTTCAGCTGATCAGGGTAGCATTGGTAGGTTATACCAACGTAGGTAAATCTACGATTATGAACATGGTTTCAAAATCTGAGGTATTTGCAGAAAACAAACTGTTTGCTACGCTGGATACCACAGTGAGGAAAGTGGTGATTGACAATTTGCCCTTTTTACTTTCTGACACAGTTGGATTTATCAGAAAACTTCCCCATCACCTGGTAGAATGTTTTAAATCAACACTGGATGAGGTACGGGAGGCAGATGTGCTGATTCACGTAGTTGATGTGTCTCATCCCAATTTTGAGGATCAGATCAATGTGGTGAATGAAACTTTAAAAGAACTCGGTGCAAGGGATAAAGCAACTATTATGGTATTCAATAAAATTGATGCCTACGTAAGTCCGGAGGCCCCTGAATCACATGAAGAGGAAAAGGTAACACTGACACTTGAAGATTTTAAACGCAGCTGGATGGCACAAAACAATGCGCCTGCGATATTCATTTCTGCTTTGCATAAAGAGAATCTGGATGAGTTTAAACAAATGTTGTATGATCAGATAGTTGCCCTGCATACTGAGCGGTATCCGTTCGACAAATTATTATACTAATACTAAGCGCAAAAATATCATGGAAAGTAAACGTCAACAGAAATTTGCCGGTATACTACAAGAAGAATTAGCTGCAATTTTCCAAAGGGAGGGTGCAGAATACTTACCGAATACATTAGTTACCATTACTAAGGTCCGTGTTTCTCCGGATCTGGCAGTAGCTAAAGTTTATCTGAGTTTCTTAAGTACAAACAATACAGCACTATCAATCTCTACAGTGAATTCACATGCCGGAGAAATCAGGTATAAGTTAGGTGCACGTATTCGTCATCAGGCAAGGGTGGTACCTACGCTTACGTTTTTTGTAGACGATACAAATACTTATGTAGAGCATATGGATAAGATCTTCGAAAAGATTTCAAAAGAACGTACCTCAAGCGAAGAAGAGACTACTGAAGACTAATATGGATGCGCTGGAAAGGCTGAAGACCTGGTCGGAAAGTGAAAGCAGGATCAGCAAAGTTGTTGATTTTGTGCCTGGATCTGACCAGTTGCTGCCGCTTGATTTCACTGAACGGAATCATGAGCTTAGGGCTGATATTATTAATGATACTGCTACATTTTCTGCCTGGGTAGATAATCAGCTGCATACAAACCACTGTCTGTATGGAATTGGTGGTTACGATGAACACCGTACAATCTATACCAGAAGTGCCCATTTTGATACTGAAGAGGAACCAAGAAGGCTCCATCTGGGCGTAGATATCTGGGCTAAGGCTGGTACGAATGTGTATAGCTTTTATGATGCAGAGGTGCATAGTTTTAAAAACAATGCAGGCTTTGGGGATTATGGGGCGACCATCATACTTAAATATAATCTGGACGGCTTAACACTTTTTGCCTTATACGGACATCTGAGTCTGGCATCTTTAAACGGACTGGCAGAAGGGCAGCAGATTGCTTCGGGAGTGGCTTTTGCAACATTTGGAATTCCTGCTGAAAACGGTAATTGGCCTCCGCACCTGCATTTTCAGCTCATGTTCAATATCCAGGGTTTAAAAGGAGACTATCCGGGGGTCTGCCAGTATTCAAAACGCGATATTTATCTGAAGAACTGTCCTGACCCAAACATCATACTGCAACATACGTTTAGCCCTATTCCGGGTTAATTTTTGTAAATTAGGATATGAAAAGAGTACTTGCTGCAATTTTGTTACTATTTGGATTATCTGTGCAGGCACAGCCCACTTTAAAAGGAGGGCTGGAAGCTTTTATCAATTCAAATATTATTTATCCTGCTTATTCATGGCAGAACTGCATCCAGGGAAAAATTCAGATTAGCTTTAAACTCAACAGCAATGGAGAGGTCTACGCTTCAAAAGTAAGCAACGGACTTGGAATTGATCTGGACAGGGAGGCATTGCGACTCATCCGAATGAGCAGCGGGAGATGGAAAGTGCCTGCGGATTATGATACTACTTATGTATTAATCGTTCCTGTAAACTTTACCCTTTCTGGCGCGGATTGTTCAGGCAAGGGACCACTGGAAAGAGAGCGTGCTATTGCTGCCTATAAGGCAAATGAAGGCTTAACGGATGCAATTACTAACTTCTACCGTAATAAGTACAACGGGAATTACAATGCAGCTGAAGAGCCTAAAATAACTGCTCTGAAAAAAGAACTGGGTTATGACGATGCTTACCTGGAATCTGTGATTAAAGAGGGACAAAAAAAATTGCGTCAGAAAGATAAGGAGGGAGCCTGTGAAGATTTTCTTTTTGTAAAACACATGGGATCCAGTCTGGCAGATGCGCTGCTGGCCCGTTATTGTAACTAATTTATGCGTATTTTATTAAAAGTATTTGCCCTGCTGGATATCATTAGTATTCTCTTTATGGTTCCTCAGATCTGGCAGATAGTGAATCATTTTGATGCTATTCCACACGAAACCTTATCTGTTTTGAGAGTAGTTTTTACGCTGCTGATTTTCATTTCTCTGTTCGCTTCAGCTACAGGACTGTTTCGCTTCAAAAAGTACGGTATTGTGGTTTATTATAGTCAGTTTCCATTCCGTTTAGTATTGTGGGTCTTTTCAATCGGCTTTATCACATTTTTACCAGAACTGCTGCACCAGGAAAATCAGTGGTTTGGTATTTTATTCAGACTTTGTATTATTGCTGAATTCTTCCGGGCTTATTACACCCTGCAAGCACATAGAAGTTATTTCAGGGTTATTAAACAATAATAGAAATTGCTGCCGGGATGATCCTGGCATTTACCTGGTTTACTTTTCCCATATATTCACCGTCAACCTGGAAATGGACTTTATGTTTTGTCTTGATCTGAAGGTTTTTTGTAGCAAATATTTCGATCTTCTCCGGGTTAAACGGCAGGTTAGTGAGGCGGATTTTAATAATCTCCATCACAGAATACTTCTTAACAAGAATTACCTCAAAAACATCATCGTCTAATTTACCTTCAGGATTAATTTTCACGCCGGTTCCATACATCGTTGCGTTGGCAATAACTACCATTGCAGCCTGTGAGCGAATAGTTTCTCCTGCTATTTCAAACTCTACCTCCATGAGATGATGGCTCCATAAGGCTTTCCAGGTGGCCTTCGCATAACCCCACATTCCTCTTTGGGGTAAGTCGTCAAATTTCTTAATGATATAAGCATTAAAGCCAATGTCTGATAAATGAATGCATAATTCATCATTGACCATGACTGCATGAATTTCTTTAGGCTTGCCCCTGATAATCAGTTCCAGTGCTTCATTAATATTTATGGGGATGCCAAGCTCTTTTGCCATGCCATTTGCTGAACCTGCAGGAATGATCCCGATAGGCGTCGTGGTTCCTTTTAAGCATTCGGCTACAAGTTTCAGTGTGCCATCTCCACCAACGGCAATTACACGGTCTGCCCCGGCTTTTTTTATCGCAGTGCTGATCTGGTCAGTACTGCATTTATCCGGCAATTCATAAATTTCAATCTGATGGTTCAACGGAAGAAAAAAATCGCTGATAACCGTTTTGAAATCAGTATCATCGCTGCCTGAGCCCGGGTTAACAATGAAGAGTAGTTTAAGCTCAGGAGTTACTGTTTCCATTTAGTATTGTTTACTAACCAAACAACTACAGTCATACTCTGTTTTATTTATAATGAATAATTCTGTCAGTGTAAAAGTATATCATGGCTATGGCCACAAGCATAATCTTGTGGTGTACGGGCATGCGTTTAAATTTAAGTCTGACACCAGGCAGAATTACAGCAATAATATTTTTGTAAACATCGCCTACCTCTTTAAACTGTTTATTCTTAAACCCTATCCATTTGTAAAACTGAGACTATCATTCCGTGAGCAGACAGTTCATCAGACTGCTGAATATGATGGTTTCTTTAAATTTGAATGGAAGGCAGAGGACGACCTGACAGCCGGATGGCATGAGGTAAAAGTAGAGGTGCTCGGCGAAAATGATGAAACGCTCGCAGTGAATACGGGAGAGGTATATGTGCCTCATATTACCCAGTATGCTTTTATCTCGGATATCGATGATACCGTTATGGTTTCCCATTCAGCCACCATTGGTCGCAGGTTAAGGGAACTCTTTATTAAAAATCCCAGAACGCGGAAGACATTTCCGGAAGTAGCCGTACATTATAGCCTGCTGGCCAAATCGCATACAGATGCTGAACATCCTAATCCTTTTTTTTATGTATCCAGTAGTGAATGGAATTTGTATGACTATCTCGTAGAAACTTTCAGATTTAATAAATTGCCGGACGGGGCTTTTTTGCTCAATCAGATTAAGCGCTGGAAGGATTTAGTCAGGACCGGCAAAACTGGCCATGAAGGTAAATTAATCAGGGTAATGCGTATTCTGGACGCTTTTCCTAACCAGAAATTTGTTTTTTTTGGTGATAATTCGCAGCAGGATCCAACGATTTATTCTACGATTGCTATAAAGTATCCAAAGAATATAGAGGCTATCTATATCAGGAACGTGCGGCAGTCAAAAGAAAACGAAGCGATAGCATTACTGGATAAAGCAGCAGCGCATGGCGTGCATACCTGTCTTTTTCTGACTAGTCAGGAAGCCATACAACATTCACAGCAGATCGGATTGATCGGTTTAAATAAAGTCTAATGTGTTGAATTTTTTATTCAGAATATGACTGTTATTTACATCCAGCCATTTATCGAGTATAGTACCGTAAACTTCACGGAAATCAATCTGGTATTTCAGATCGCCATTGTCGAGATCAGCAAGATCAGGAGCCGCATTATAAATACCCAGTTTCTTTAACTTCCCTCCAAATAAGAACATATTATTTGCTGTTCCATGATCTGTACCATTGCTTGCATTTTGTGCTACACGCCTGCCAAATTCTGAAAACGTAACCACTAAAGTGTCCTCCAGCTTGTTGTTCTGCTGCAGATCTTTAATAAAGGTATTTATGCCCTCGGCATATTGTTTTAATAACCTGCTTTGTTGCTGAACCTGATTCGCATGTGTGTCAAACCCGCTTAAAGACACATAATAAACCCGGGTTTTCAATCCGGAACAAATGAACTTTGATACCGTCTTAAGCTGATTAGAAAAACTTGTAGCAGGATAGACAGCATCAGACTTATATAATTTGGAGGTATTTTGTATGTAATTGGCGGAGGATGAGGTTTCGATCATCGTTTTGTATAAATAACCCAGGTTATCTTCATCAAGATGCGCCTTATCTCCGTTGATCATTTCTTTGAACAGTGCTTCATTTGTGTTGCGGAATAAAGCAGCGGGATCCTTTAATGCAATCCCCTTTTTTTTACTGCCCTTCAGGGCCAGAGAGAGGCTGTCATCAACCTCTATAGCAGTATAGGGAGATTTGCAGGTATCGCAGTCGGCATCCAAATAACGACCAATCCAGCCAGTGGAAAGGTACTGATTGGCATCACTCCCTGTTTGCCAGATATCCATGGAACGGAAATGGGAACGGTCCGGGTTAGGGTAGCCTACATCATTGATCACTGACATCCAGCCCTGATCGTATAATTCCTGCAAGGGGGCAAGATTTGGATTCAGGCCCTGCATATCATTTAACCTGATCACCTGATCAGCTTTTATGGCAATACCTTTTCTCATTTGATAGTAGATATCATTACCAAAGGGCACTACTGTATTTAATCCGTCATTGCCACCAGACAGCTGCACCACGACCAAGTTTTTGTATAAACTCAGCTCATCCAGTGCCAGTGCTTCGAAAGGTTTCATAAAAGCAGGAATCATAATTGCTCCTGCTGCTGCCAATGCCGATTTCCTGATAAAGTCTCTTCTTTCCATGGTGTTAACTATTAGGCCAGATT
The DNA here is from genome assembly GCF_026239655.1 of Pedobacter sp. MR2016-24. Classification (GTDB taxonomy): domain Bacteria; phylum Bacteroidota; class Bacteroidia; order Sphingobacteriales; family Sphingobacteriaceae; genus Pedobacter. Next base: position 16,219 of record NZ_JAPIVO010000006.1, read on the forward strand.
AGCATAACTGATATTCGGGCATACTCGTCACTGCAATTGCAGTGTTTTTAGGATGGGTATTCTGAACAATAATCTCTTTGATCTTGGTACTTACAGCTGGGGAGAGCAAAAATTCAGCAAGCTGTTCCGGCTTTTGATCTTTTGGCAGGGTGCTGATAAACTTTGGCCAGTCTGCCTTTGCATTGATATATGATTTTGGAGGATTGGATTTTACTTTCTTGTTTAGTGCAATTAAAGCTTCATCTTCCGGATCTGCTTTTCCATTAAAATCCAGGATACCATCGTTCAAAACCATGGAAGGGATTTTTAATCTCAGCATCAGAGAAGAACTGTCAATCCAGCTTCTTCCGCCAGGCCAGCCTGCCACATTTGGTGGGTTAAACAGATACTGGCCTAAGCTGGTTTCTAATTGTATGATCACTTGAGGTTTATTATAGGTGACAAAAAACTGCCTGCTCAGACCCACTAAAAATTCTGCCGGCGACTTAATTTTGGTGCCTATATTTTCCCTGCGGTAGAACCAGTCGGAATTGAACATTTTTCTCATCACTGCAGCGATATCATATTTGTGTGTATAAAAATGACTCGCCAGTTCCTGAATACAAATTTCATCAGGTGTATCATTCACAAAAAACAGATAGAGCTTCCGGCAAATAAATGTTGCGGTTTCTGGCTTCTCTAAAATTATGTCTATAATCGCTTCTCCATCAAAAGTACCTGTACGACCAAAAAAGGTTTTCTCTTTTTCGTCGTGAACTTTCTGGTTGAACTCAAATTCGCCTTCTTTATTGTAAATCCATCCGGTGAAAGAACGGGCAGATTCTTTAATATCCTGCTCTGTATAATGACCGCGACCAAGCGTAAAAAGTTCCATCAGTTCCCGTGCAAAGTTCTCATTAGGCCGGCCTTTTCGATTTTGCTGGTTATTTAAATATTGAAGCATAGCGGGAGATTGTGAAACCTCTATTAACAGCTCTTTAAAATTGCCCAGTGCATTTTTCCGTTGAATATTGTTGAGCTGCTGCGAGAAATAAGGATTGTTTGTGCGGCAGGCAAAATGCCCATGCCAGAACAGGGTCATCTTCTCCAGTAAAGGATTTTCTGTATGAATCATTCTTTGCATCCAGTCCAGATTCAGTGCTCTGCTTTTCTGATTCTGCATCCTGGTGATTTCCTGACGCTGCAGCTTTTCTTCAGGAGTATAATCTTTTTTAGCTCCCAAAGCAGTCAGCAACAGTCTTTGCTGATCATATTCTTCTCTGGTAACTGTAGTTAAATCAGCAGCGGCTGATAACTGTTCGAATAACTGATCGACGGGGCTGCCGATTTTCCTTTTACTCAGCTGATGCAAAGCGTTATAAGATATGCCAAACCCGGCGCGGTTATAGAGATGCTTTATTTTTGAAGAGTGATCATTTCTATCCATGATGTTTGTATGCTATACTTATGACTATGATATAACGTATAGGTTTAAATATTCATACTTTTGTTTATGATCTTTCAGTTACCTGAGCAGGAGCTCATCTTTCCGGATCCATCACTTGCCGAACCAGATGGATTGCTTGCCATTGGTGGCGACCTGAGTCGCGATCGTTTGATACTGGCGTATCAGCATGGTATTTTCCCCTGGTTTAGTGAGGGAGATCCGATCTGCTGGTTTTCTCCGCACGAGCGTTGCGTAATTTACCCTAACCAGGTAAAAGTGAGTAAAAGCATGAAAAAAGTACTGAAAGATGAAATTTTCACCGTTACTATGGATACGGCATTTGAAGAGGTAATCGCCAGTTGTGCACAGACGCCGAGAAGAGATCAGGATGGTACCTGGATTACTACAGCCATGCAGGATGCTTATATAGATTTACATCAAAACGGATGGGCGCATAGTGTGGAAGTCTGGTATGATGACCAGCTTGCAGGCGGATTATATGGTATGCATATCAATAATGTCTTTTGTGGGGAGAGCATGTTCAGTTTAATGAGTAATGCTTCAAAAACTGCATTGATCTGGTTGTGCCAGACAAATAAGTTTAGCCTGATTGATTGCCAGGTGCCTAATGATCATTTATTAAGTTTGGGTGCAGAAATGATCTCAAGAGAAACATATACGGCAATTCTGCAAACAAAGTAATGATATTAACGCAGGATCTGTAAAAGGTACAATCGATAAATCTTGTACAGGCTTTATGCGCCGGATCAGGGGGTATGATTTACTCCAGTATTTCCCTGATATCTTCTTTACTCAATGATTTAAAAAAGCTTTCTTCTGTGGTAATCAATGAACTGGCCAGCCTTTTCTTACGGTTTTGCAAGGCCAGTATTTTTTCTTCTACAGTGTCTTTAGCGATAAACTTATAAATGAATACTTTTTTCTCCTGTCCGATACGATGCGACCTGTCTATTGCCTGTTGTTCTACCGCAGGATTCCACCATGGATCTAAAATGAAAACATAGTCTGCCTGCGTTAGGTTTAGTCCCACTCCACCGGCTTTAATTGAAATCAGGAATACTTTCAAGTCTGTATTTTCCTGGAACTCAGATACAATTTCTCCCCTGTTTTTAGTAGAGCCATCCAGGTAAGCAAAAGGAATACTTTCCCTCTCAAAATAAGCCTTAAATATGCTCAGGTGCTTTACAAACTGAGAGAAGATCAATACTTTATGGCCCCCTTTCAGCACATTATCGAGCGTATGTATAACGTTTTCAAACTTTCCGGAGTCGGACAGGTATTCCTGGTCGATCATCTGCGGGTGGTTTGCTAATTGTCTTAAGGCTGTTAAGCCTTGTAAAAGTTGTACCTGTTTTTTTGCATAGGTACCGTCGTCCATACTGCTTAAAAGGTCATTTCTATACGCAGATTTTGTCTTCTCATAATAAGTAGCCTGATCTTCGCTCATGTCGCAATAAATAACCTGCTCTGTTTTTGCAGGAAGCTCTTCTGCAACCTGTTCTTTGGTTCGTCGCAGAACAAAAGGTTTGATAATGGCCTGGAGTTTTCTTGCTTTATCTTCATCCTTCCTCTTCTCAATGGCCTGTACATATTCTTCATTGAAGAACGATTGTGTTCCCAATAAACCGGGATTCAGGAAGGTGAGCTGCGTCCATAGGTCGCCCACAGAATTTTCTACAGGCGTACCGCTCAGAATCAGCCGGTGCCTTGACTTGAGGAGCCTGACAGATTTAAAAGATTTCGAAGAAGGGTTTTTGATATTCTGGCTTTCGTCCAGAATGATGTAATTAAAATAAAATTCCTGCAGTACATCAATGTCTACCCTTGTGATGCCATAGGTAGTGATCACTACATCATATTTTATAAAATGACTTACATTTTTGTTTCTGCTTCCTCCGGTATGTGCCAGGATTTTAAGCTTTGGTGTAAATTTTTTAGCTTCACTGAGCCAGTTGTAAATCAGTGAGGTAGGCATGATGATCAGCGAAGTGCTGTGCGTATTTTTCTGCTCATCTTCTTCCTTTAATTTTTGCAGCATCGCCAGGGTCTGGATGGTTTTACCCAAACCCATGTCATCCGCGAGACAGCCACCGAAATTATATTCTCTCAGAAAACTGAACCAGTTATAACCTGCTTTCTGATAGCTGCGCAATTCTCCCTTGAAATGAACCGGCATTTGCATGTCTGCTATATTCTCAAAATCGTTGAGTCTTTGTAATTTACGTTGCAGTGTTACATTGGCTATACCATCTTCCGCCAGGTCGGTAATCAGGCCGATATGATGTTTTTTCAGCTTTAATGATCTGCTGCCGTCAGCCAGGCTAAACAGGCTGCCGTATTGCGAAAACCACTTCTCAGGAATAATCGCAATTTCCCCGTCAGGCAATAAAAATTCCCGACGCTTATGTAGAATATGTTGTTTTAAAGCAATAAAAGGAACAGGATGGATGCCGAAGTAGACGATCGCATTGATATCAAACCAGTCATTGTCTTCTTTAATTTCAAAATCGATTTTGCTGGAGGCAAATAAGAAACGCTTGTTACCCGTTGATTGTGCAATAGAAAAACCTTTACCCTTTAACAGTTCAATATGTTCGTTTACCCAGTTCAGCACACCATACGACTGATCTTCGGCTGCACTGGCATGGCTCAGTTCAAGATTATAGAAGAGCGGACTTACTTTTCTCAGTCCTAATTTTGTGAGCTCAGTAAATTTACTCTTTTCCCATACCGTATCCCGTTTTACTCTTGTGAAGACGTAATTAGTATCTTCCCTGGAAAGATGTACGGTTACTTTTTTTTCATTGCCCAGTGCGAATGCGTGATCTCCATATTGGAAATATAACTGCAACTGGGAAATGCCATTCTCTACATAAATAACTTTGATGACGGCCGAAGGCTCGTGTTTTTCCGTTCTGATGTCAAAACCCTCTGCATATACATGATACTTCTCAATTAGTGGGGTAACAAATTTCTCAAAGTAGGTCTCCTCTTTTGCAGTAGGAATGGAAATATATCTTTTATTTAAAAACGGGGAGAGTTTCTTGCCTTCAAAATCCTGTTCAAAAAAATAAAGCACATCATTTAATAAGAGCCATGCAGGCTGATTACTAACTACCTGTGCTTCTTTAAACATAAAATCTATACGCAGCCCTTCATATTTGATAGTTGGAAAATAACGCGTTTCCACTTCACTTCTTCTGAAATGGAATAATATGGTAGCAGGCTCAGTTGCCAGTTCAATTTTTCTTTCAGCTGGCCAGCCGTCCTTATCCATCAGGTAAAGGGCATCCCTGTCTTTTATGATTTCCAGAACTTCCGTTAATTTCTTTTCAATTTTTGGTCGTACTGCCTCGTAAAACTTCTCATCATAAAACTTAGTGAAAAACTCGAAAGGGCGGATTGCTTTTTTATGGTACTTCTTAATTACATGGTCCTGTTCTGTCTCGTCAAGAATCTTAATAATTTTTAAGTCTGATTCTGAAAGGTGTTTGGTGAATTCTTTAGCCGTATGACTAAAAAGGCGTTGATATGTTAGTGAAAAATCACCCTGTGGATTCAGCTGAACTATATGTGGTTCAATCAAATATCCTAAATATTCATGTTTACACAGTGAATATACAATTTTGCAGGGTTTAGAACTATCGACGCGTAACATGAGCTAAAAAATTGGAAAAGAAGGGAGTTTAGGCTTGTAAAATCTTTAAACATACATTAAAAATGAGTTGCTGTCAAATTAGATTGGCAGAAACCTGATTTTTTTATAAGCGTTGGTCGAAAAATTACAGGGGTTGGTCGGCCAGAATTACAGCCTGGTATAATTACAGGATGGCTGCTGAAACGTTTAAAGCAGATTGACGTCTTATATGCAAACTATTTAAAAATAGATGGTTATACAAATTAAAAGCTTAAAAACATGGAAATAGCAGTAATATCCCGACCAAAGGCCGCATCCGAAATACCAAAATTTTTTCAAATAAAACAGGGTCATTTGGTCGAAGAATTTGGCGGGTTCGTCGAATCTAAAAGCACTATGGTATAAAAGCCACCCAATTGCTGCAACGTTCCTTAGGACATTGCGTCTTATCAACAAACTAACAAATTACAAACAACAGGTTATAAAAAACCTACAAACTCAAAAAAATATGAAAACTTTATTCAACAAAGTACTAAAATCAAGTTCAATCGCTATTATTCTATTAGCCTCGGTATTTAGTCTTACTGCATCAGCGGCCACGGTTACAGTAGACCTGGGAACTGTTAACCCGGAGATTAAGAAGGTGATAGTGACGGGTAACACGAAAGTGGTACTTGTTCAAAGTTATAAAGAATATATAACAATGGATGAGTTGTATCTGGACAAGGTTTCACTGAAACAAGTTGGTAACACGTTAACCATTAGTTCTTCTGAAACTACTCCAGTAACTGTAACTGTTTACGTGAAAGATATTTATCGTATTGATGCTGCTGATAAAGCAAATGTTAAGACTGCCGGTAAATTCAATTTGAAATATCTTCAGGTCATGTTGAAAGGAGATGCATGTGCACGTGTTAAAGCACATACTGAAAGTTTATATACAATGATAAATGAGCGTGCAAGCTTAGAACTAATTGGCACTTCTGGCAGCCATGTATCAAGACTTGCTGGTGTAGCAAAAATGAATACAGAGAAATTTGCAGCTTTAAAAACTGAACATATTACAAATGCTGACGAGGCTGTTGCCTATAATAGGAATAAAAAAGAAGCTGTTAAAAACTAGTCGCGGGTATCTTTTGATACCTGAAAATGCCTCCAGACTTTTTTAACAACAATGCCGGCTTGTACAACCCTGAATATGCTTTAGGTTATGTACATGCCGGCATTGTTTATTTAAGAGGATTTATGACCCGAGATCAAACTTAATACCTTGTGCAAGGGGCAGTGTTGCTGCATAATTAATCGTGTTGGTTTGTCTGCGCATATAACCTTTCCAGGCATCTGAGCCGCTTTCACGACCACCACCAGTTTCTTTCTCACCACCGAATGCACCACCAATTTCTGCACCTGAAGTTCCTATATTGACGTTTGCTATACCGCAATCAGATCCAGCAGCAGAAAGGAATAGCTCTGCCTCTCTAAGGTTCAGCGTCATGATAGCAGATGATAAACCCTGCGGAACACCATTCTGTAAGGCGATGGCTTCCTCCAGGCTTTTGTATTTGATCAGATATAGAATTGGTGCAAAGGTTTCTTCCTGAACAATTTCATAATGGTTTTCAACTTCTGCTACACATGGTTTAACATAACAGCCAGATGTGTATGGGTCACCCGTTAACACTCCGCCCTCAACAACAAAAGCTGCGCCTTCGCTTTTACCTTTTTCGATGGCCTGACTATACATTTCTACAGCACCTTTGTCGATCAGCGGACCAACATGGTTATGCTGATCTAAAGGATCACCAATTCTTAGCTGTCCATATGCCTTAACCAGTTTATTTTTGAAATCTTCATAAATATCTTCGTGAATGATCAGTCTTCTGGTCGATGTACATCTTTGTCCCGCTGTACCAACAGCACCGAATACTGCCCCGATTATCGACATGTCCAGATCTGCATCTTTAGAAATGATAATCGCGTTATTCCCGCCCAGTTCAAGTATACTTTTTCCAAAACGCGAAGCTACAGCTGCCGAAACAATTCTTCCTATGCGTGTAGATCCTGTGAAAGAAACAAGCGGTATACGTTTATCATTATTGATCAGATCGCCCGCTCCATTACCAATTACGAGCGAGCTGATGCCTTCAGGCATGTCATTTGTCGTCAATACATTGGCCAGGATATGCTGACATGCGATTGCGCAAAGCGGGGTTTTTGAAGAGGGTTTCCATACACATACATTTCCGCAGATCAAAGCAAGTGCTGTATTCCAGCTCCATACCGCAACCGGGAAATTAAATGCGGAGATAATACCTACAATACCCAGCGGATGCCATTGCTCGTACATTCTGTGATGAGGACGTTCGGAGTGCATGGTTAATCCGTAAAGCTGTCGCGAAAGACCTACGGCAAAATCGCAGATATCGATCATTTCCTGTACTTCTCCCAATCCTTCCTGCAGGCTTTTACCCATCTCATAAGAAACCAATGTACCCAGATCATTCTTATGTGTACGCAGTGCATCACCCAGCTGACGGACAATGTCGCCTCTTTTAGGAGCGGGTAAACTGCGCCAAAATGAAAAGGCTTTTTGTGCCTGTTCAATCACTGCTTCATAATTTTCTTTGCTGGCAGTTTTAATCCCCGCAATTTTAAGTCCGTCTGCAGGGGAGTAACTTTCTATTACCGGCGCATTATCCTCGCCACCCCAAACGTTTCCTGTACTATAAGCTGGGTTTAATTCCAGAATCCCTAAGTTTTTTAAAACAGAACTGATATTATTTTGCATAATTAACGGCTATTGGTTTATACAAATCAACAAAAAAATACCGAAGGGGCGAAAAAGGTGCGGAGAATTCCTGACTTGCTGATTACAGGAGATCAGATAAAATTGAGTTACTTTGTATATAATTCAGGAAAACCCCGATTGCAGCAAAATGCTGATCACAAGACGCCGGATAATTTTTTAGCTAATATTAATGTTATCAACTAATTACAGCTTCAGTTGTTTGAATGTTGAAAATTAATTCGGTCAAAAGCTATATAATAGTGTAAACTTATACTGTATTTTAGGAAAAGGGAGCTGTTCTTTAATTATTTGATACGATGGAAGAGGAATTTTACTTTGATTTTGGAGATGATGCGCAACGTTCGGTAGAGCGTTACGAAGAGATGATAAGGAACGAGGATCAGTATTTTTTTGATGCCCAGGCTTTTGAAAACATCATCGATTACTATATTGAAAAAAGTGACCCGGTAAAGGCACTTCAGGTGATAGAATATGCGCTGAATCAGCATCCGTATGCTGCGGTATTTCTAATCAAACAAGCACAGCTGTTTTTTATTACAGACCAGATCGACAAGGCATTTTTCGCCCTGCAAAAGGCAGAACTGCTGGAAGCGTCGGAAGCTGAAATATATATCCTGCGTGGTAATATATATAACAGTCTGGAGCGTTACGGAGAGGCACTTGATAATTTTCAGAAGGCATTAGGTCTTGCTGAGACTACTGATGAGATCCTTTTGCAGATTGCCTATGTTTATCAGAATATGCTGGATTACGAAAAAGCAATCAAGTATATTAAACTGAGTCTTGAGCAGAATATGGAAAATAAGGACGGCTTATATGAGCTGGCTTTTTGTTATGATATTTTAGATAAACAGGAGGAAAGTATCCAGTTTTATATGGAATACATAGATAACGATCCTTATTCTTATGCCGCATGGTATAACCTGGCAAACTCTTACCATAAACTTGATCTTTTTGAAAAGGCGATTGATGCCTATGACTATGCCATACTGATTAAAGATAATTTTGCATCTGCATATTATAATAAAGGTAATGCCCTGGTACAGCTGGACCGTTATGCGGAAGCCATAGAGGTTTATAAGCAGACCTGGGAATATGAACAGCCAAATGCTGATACTTATTGCGCAATAGGGGAGTGTTATGAAAAACTGGAGCAGATGGATGAAGCCAGGGCTTATTATAAAAAATCTGTAAAGATGGACAATAAGCTGGCTGATGCCTGGTTTGGGATTGGTGTAACGCTTAATTTTGAAGAACGTTATTTTGAATCGCTGCATTTTTATAAAAAAGCAATAGAGCTGGATGAAGAAAACCCTGATTTCTGGTTTGCTATGGCAGATGCCTATTATAAACTTGGTCAGATTGAACAATCCGTAGAGGCTTATTATAAGGTGTTGGATTACAATCCGCTCGATATTGAGGCATGGCTGGACTTCTCTACAGTGCTCTATGAGCAGAACAGGTTACAAGAAGCTGCGGAAACGATTTCTGATGGGATTAAAAATAATCCTGATGCCGCTGAATTGTATTATAGAATGGTTGCTTACCTGTTTGCACTTGGTCAGAATAATGAGGCTATTGCCTATCTGGAGACTGCTTTAGTGACCGATCCGGAGAAACATTATATATTATTTGAATATTTGCCGCAGTTACAAGATAACAGTGCGATTATCAACGTCATCAACAGATACATTAAATAAATAGGTTTATTCTAATTTTTTAGAAAATTAGGCTTATTTTTTTTCACCTTTGCAGCAGATATGAATTACCCATTAAATAATATTCCGGAACGTCCAGTTAAACCACGCCAGAGCGGCATAACAATGGTGATGGACAAAGGCCTCAGTTTGAGACAGACAGAAGATTTTATAGATGTTGCAGGTGTCCATTCGGACATTGTAAAATTAGGTTGGGCCACTTCTTTTGTCACGCCTAAATTAAAAGAAAAACTGGCTATCTATCGCAGTGCAGGTATTCCTACTTATTTTGGTGGTACACTTTTCGAAGCTTTTATTATCCGTAACCAGTTTGAGGACTACATTCGTGTACTGGAACAATTTGGTATGGAATACTGTGAAGTTTCAGATGGATCCATTGAAATAGAGCATGATTTAAAATGTGAATACATTCATAAATTGGCTAAACATGTTACCGTAATTTCTGAAGTGGGTTCTAAGGATGCCACTAAGATCTTTGCTCCTTATAAGTGGATTAAACTGATGAATGCAGAAATAGAAGCTGGTTCATGGAAGGTAATTGCAGAAGCAAGAGAAGGTGGTAATGTAGGTATTTACAGAGGATCCGGTGAAGTTAGAGAAGGTCTTGTAGATGAGATCCTTACACAGATCCCACAGGAAACTATCATCTGGGAAGCGCCGCAAAAGGAACAGCAAGTATGGTTTATTAAATTAATCGGTACGAATGTAAACCTTGGAAATATCGCTCCGGCAGAAGTGATTCCATTGGAAACTATCCGTTTAGGTTTAAGAGGTGATACCTTTGATTACTTTCTTAATTCAGGTAAATAATTTCACAATACTGATTGCCTCCCGGATTACAGCCTGTTGGTAATCAGTGTTCGTAACTATCATAAAATGAGAACATTTGGGTTGATTGGATATCCTTTGGCGCACTCTTTTTCAAAAAAATACTTTACTGAACAATTTGAGAGAGAGCAGGAGGATAATTGTCGCTATGAACTTTTTCCTTTGGAACATGTGGATGAGATTACCAGTTTAATTCTCTCTGATCAGTCTTTGCGTGGTCTTAATGTTACCATTCCTCATAAAGTCAGCGTACTTCCATACCTAAATGAAATGGATGATGCCGCAGAAAAAATAGGTGCAGTTAACTGTATTGCTGTCACCAGAAATGGTGCTGAAATTAGTCTCAAAGGTTATAATACAGATGCGTACGGATTTGAAGAATCATTAAAACCTTTTTTGAAGGATTACCATACCAAAGCACTGGTGCTGGGTGATGGCGGTGCGGCCAGAGCTGTAAAATACGTGCTTAATAAACTGGGCATTTGTTACCAGTCGGTTGTAAGAACACCGATAGCAGGTGCTATATTATATGATGATCTTACAGAAGAAATGGTGAGAACGCACAAAGTCATCATTAACACAACTCCGCTGGGAACCTTTCCTCAGGTTGATGCCTCACCAGCTATTCCATATCAATACTTAACAGGTCAGCATCTTGCCTACGATCTTGTATATAATCCCGAAGAGACGCAGTTTTTACAAAAGGCAAAAACACAAGGTGCAATGGTCAAAAACGGGTTGGAAATGTTACATCTTCAGGCAGACAGATCCTGGCACATCTGGAATTCCTGATATGAAAGGCCTTTATTTCAGCTGTTTCAGTTTTCTGCTGCTCTTATGTGCCGCATGTACCAGTAGTCCCGATTATTCACCAAAGCCTAAAGGCTATTTTAATATTAAATTTCCTGAAAAAGAGTATCAGCATTATGATACGGGATGTCCATTCACTTTCGACTACCCAAAATATGCCCATATTGAGGCAGATCAGGAGAAAGATGCTGGTGATTGCTGGAATAATATGAGTTTCCCCCAGTTCAATGCAAGGCTTCATCTCACTTATTATGGGGTGATTTCCAATAAAGAATATGCCGGACTGGTGGAAGATGCCAGAACGCTGGCATTTAAACATACCGTAAAAGCAAATGCTATTGATCAGAAACTGATCAATTACCCGGAAAAGAAGGTATATGGTGTATACTATGCTATTGAAGGAAATACCGCTTCATCTGTACAATTCTTTTTAACCGATAGTGCCAAACATTATTTCAGAGGCGCGTTATATTTTAACGAGCGACCGCAATACGATTCTATTGCGCCCGTTGTCAGTTTTATAAAAAAAGATATTGATCGTATGATTGACTCTTTCAAGTGGAAAAACAACTAATAAGATTGCTATGATAACAATTCAACAGTTTACTTTTAATCCTTACCAGGAAAATACCTATGTTTTATCCGATGAGTCGGGCGCATGTGTGATCATAGATCCTGGAATGTATGATGGGCAAGAACAAAATGCCTTCGTGAACAAAATCAAGGAGGCAGGTTTAAAGCCTGTGTTGCTGTTAAATACCCATTGTCATATTGACCATGTTTTTGGGAATAAGTTTGTATTTGATAACTGGGGATTGAAGCCGCAATTTCATAAAGGTGAACTTTTTGTCTTGCAGTCGGTTCCTGGTTATGCCCCGCAAATGGGTCTGAATTATGAAATGTCTCCTGAGCCTGAAGTTTATCTGGAGGAGACAGGCACCGTTACTTTTGGGAATAGCACACTGGAGCTGATTTTTGCACCCGGACATTCACCTGCTCATTTATGTTTTTATGCTAAAGAAGATGGTTTCCTGATTGGGGGAGATGTTTTGTTCCGCAACAGTATTGGCCGTACAGACCTGCCGGGTGGAAATCATCAGCAGTTATTAAACAATATCAGGGAGAAATTATTTGTGCTGCCCGCAGATGTAGTTGTGTATCCGGGTCATGGCCCATCTACAACTATCGGTTTTGAAAAGCAAAACAATCCTTTTTTAAATTAGTACCTGTATATTTGAAAAAACCACCAAGCTTTTGAACACAGCCCTATATATTGCACGCAGGTATCTTTTTGCTAAAAAGTCTACCAATGCCATCAACATCATTTCTACCATTTCGGTACTTGGCGTATTTGTAGGCAGTGCCGCATTGATTATCATTTTATCAGTTTTCAATGGTTTCGAGGAGGTTGTGCTCAAAATGTTTAATACCATTACACCGCATCTGATCATCGCTCCTGTAAAGGGGAAAACATTTGCTCCGAATACGGTTCAGTTCAGGCAGCTCAAAAATGACAGTGCGATCTATTCTTATACAGAGGTCTTATCAGAAAATGCGCTCTTAAGGTATAATGACAAGCAGTCGGTTGGATTGGTGAAAGGTGTAAGCAAATCCTATCTTAAAAACAAGAGTCTGGACAGCATTACGATACAAGGTAAATTTGTCATTGAGAACAGCAGCGGTGCAAATGCAGTAATCGGTTCGGCATTGCAGAGTTATCTGATGGTCAATACCAATGATCCTTTTACACAGCTGCAGGTTTTTTCTCCAAAAAAGGGAATTACTTCGACATCTGTTAATCCTGCGGATGATTTCATGGATTTATATATTCCTGTGTCAGGCGTTTTTGAGGTGCAGCAGGATTTTGATAATATTGCTATTGTGCCACTCAGTTTTGCCAGGAAGCTTTTACAAGAAGAGGAGAAGATCTCCTCCATAGAGATTAACCTTCAGAAAGCTACAGATCCGGAAGCTTTTAAGGAGAAGGTGGAAAAATTGCTGGGAACAAATTTCTTAGTGAAGGACAGGATTGAACAGAACAAGGCTTTGTACAATATATTGGGGACAGAGAAATGGGCAGTATATATCATTTTAACTTTTATACTGATCATTGCTATATTTAATATCATCGGTTCCCTGACCATGCTGGTAATTGATAAGTTAAAAGATATTGCCATTCTGACCAGCCTTGGTGCCGGTAAAAAACTGATCAGGAGGATTTTCCTGTTTGAAGGGATGATGATCACCATGACAGGCTGTATTGCCGGTCTTTTTGTCGGATTTCTCTTCTGCCTCGCGCAGCAGAAAATGGGACTGGTAAAGATGTCACAAGAGAATCTTTTAATGAGCAATGCCTATCCAATTGGGTTTAAATGGAGCGATTTTGTGTTAGTATTCATTACCGTCAGTATTTTCTCTTTTATGGCATCAGCTTTGTCATCTAATTTAAGCGTCAAGAACATTAATAATTTAAATCAAGATCTATAACATGAGTTCCTTTAAGCATACAACTTTATTTCTATTTGTACTTTCAGTTCTTTTTGTTGCCTGCAAAGGTAAATCTGCAGATGATCAAAAAAATAGCACGAAAGTTATCAAAGGATTATATAGTTACGGCCCGGAGATTAAATCCTTTACAGATTGTGAAGAAGGCAGGGAATACTGGGTTGCAGACAGTGCTAAAACTCTGGAACTTGCCTATAGCAAATTCAATTTTGAGAAACCATACGAGCCTGTTTATATTGAAGCTGAATGCCATCTCATTAAATCTGACAGCCTGAGCGTGTCGGCCGAATTTGACTCGACACTGGTGGTTACAAAATTGATTAAGATCACTAAAGAAATTCCGGACGGGCCTTGTAATCAGTAGCTTTATTTATTTTGTGACGTAAAGATCTTTGGTTAATGCAGGGATAATTCCTTTTTCCTGAGCCATTTCAAAGAGTATATCTATTGCTTTTCTTCCTTCAGTTCCCAGGTTAACAGAATATTTATTCACGTACAATTCTATGTGTTTGTACATGACCGCCTCTTCCATTTCCTGTGCGTGACCGGAAATGAAATCTATCCCTGATTTTGGATTTTCGAAGGCAAATTCAACCGATTTCCTGATCAGTCTGTTCACTTTCAGCTGAATATCATGATCAAGATTTCTGTTGATCACAATTCCTCCCAATGGGATGGCACAGCCTGTCAGTTCTTCCCAATAGCTGCCAAGATCTACAATTTTGTGTAAGCCTTTATCCTGATAGGTGAACCTGTTTTCATGAATAATCAGTCCCAGATCTATGCTTTCATTAAGCAGCTCATCTTGGATTGCTGAGAAAACCATTACCTCTTTCTGCTGTAAATTGGGAAAAGCAATACCCAGTAAAAAATTTGCAGTAGTTAATTCCCCGGGAATGGCCACCCTGAGCGAGGAACTTTCTGCTTTCAATTGGGGACTATTGACTAATTCTTCGTTCTTACAAATCAATAATGGTCCAACACCAAAGCCCAATGCACTCCCGGCATCCAGTAGCGCATACTGGTCGGCCACATGTGCAAATGCATGAAAACTAAGCTTGGTAATATCCAGCTCTCCTCTGAGTGCTTTTTGATTTAATGTTTCCACATCATCAAAGAAGACGTCAAATTCTAATCCTTCAGTATCGATTTTATGGTGAATAAGGGCATCAAAAATAAAAGTATCATTAGGGCAGGGAGAAAAGCCAAGAGAAAGTTTCATAAAGTAAATGTAAGCAGATAGAAAAAGGGATTGGTTAACTGTTTGTCAAAAATTCAATTGCCCAGTCGTTCAGATTTTTGAGGGCTAGGCCGATCTTCCAGCTGTCGCGGTTCCGTTCTTCTACATAATTGGAAATGCTGCGTACCTGTAAACAGTCAGTTCCGGTATGCGCACAGGCATAAAATACTGCTGCGCCTTCCATGCTTTCTGTGACAGGATGGAGACGGGCGACTATGCTCCGGATGCTTTGTTTGTTTCCGTGGACTTTATTGACAGTGATACCGTCTACTTTTCTTAAAGCCTGGAGCGATTCATCTGCGACTGAATTTATCGCCCTGTAAGTACTTTTTCCGAAACCTAGTGTTTCAATGGGGATAAACTCATCTTTGTCTTCTGCCCCTAATTCAGAAAACTGGTCGTTTGTAATCTGAAGTAATGTACCCAGAGGAACAGAATAGTCATAACAGCCTGCTATTCCAAAATTTACAACCAGCCGGTAGTTGTCACTTAAATAACGGCCCAAGGCAAAAGCCGTCGCTGTCATGCCCACACCGGTAATTAATATATCAAACCGCTCCGTTTGTACAAAATCTTCTTCAGGAAGACCGAAATAAGTATAGATTCCGGTTAACTCTGCTCTTGTTGCGGCTACAACCAATATCTTCATCTAACGAAGTTAAACTTTCTACTTTAACCTTTCTGCGTATATTTGTAATCTATATAATACAATATGATTTATATCACCCGTAAAGAATCTTTCAACGCTGCGCACAAACTGGCGCGTCCTGACTGGTCAGAGGATCATAACCTTGAGGTTTATGGCAAATGCGCTAACCCTAACTGGCATGGTCATAATTATCAGCTGTTTGTTACCGTAAAAGGAGAAATCAACCCGGAGACAGGGTTTTTGGTCGACCTTAAATGGTTGAAGCACATCATCAATATACATATCATTGATAAGTTAGACCATAGAAACCTTAACCTTGATGTGGACTTTATGAAGGATAAGCTGGCTTCCACAGAAAACCTGGCTGTGGCGGTATGGGAGCAACTGGTTCCTCATATCACTGCTGGTGGTGCAATTTTGCACAGCATTAAAATTTACGAAACCGAAAATAATTTTGTAGAATATTTCGGTTAATAAACGCTATAAATGGATAATCATACACAAGATTCCTTTGAGGAGGAGAACGAAGGGTACCTTAAGATAGACCGGTACAACACGGTAAAAACAGATTTAATTTCAAGCCATTATGCAGATATATTAGGTCAGCTTGGCGAAGATCCTTCCCGTGAGGGTTTACTGAAAACTCCGGAACGCGTAGCAAAGTCATTACAGTATCTTACCCATGGTTATGATTTAAAGCCAGCGGAGATATTGAAGTCTGCCATGTTTAAAGAAGATTATAGTCAGATGGTGGTGGTGAAGGACATTGAAGTGTATTCTATGTGCGAACACCATATGCTGCCATTTTTTGGGAAGGCACATATTGCCTACATCCCTAATGGCCATATTGTGGGCTTAAGTAAGATTCCGCGCGTAGTGGATGCTTTTGCAAGAAGGCTACAAGTGCAGGAGCGCCTGACCAATGAAATACGCGATTGTATCCAGGAAACATTAAACCCTGCCGGAGTTGCGGTAGTGATTGAGTGCCAGCATTTATGTATGGCTATGCGTGGCATCCAGAAGCAGAATTCTGTTACTACAACATCTGCTTTTACAGGAGAATTTGCAAATGACAAAACAAGGGCAGAGTTTTTGCGATTAATTACTGCCAAACTACACTAGATTAAGAACAACAGATATTTATAAATGAAAGCATATTTATTTCCAGGACAAGGCGCGCAATTTTCAGGTATGGGCAAAGAGCTGTACGAAAACGAGATAGCTAAAGAATTATTTGAAAAAGCAAACGATATCATCGGCTTCCGTATCAGCGACATTATGTTTTCCGGAACAGATGAAGAGTTGAAACAGACTAAAGTAACTCAACCGGCTATCTTCCTTCATTCCGTGATCCTGGCAAAAACATTGGGTGCAGATTTTAAGCCGGATATGGTAGCAGGACATTCTTTAGGAGAATTTTCTGCATTAGTGGCTGCTTCAGCCATCTCATTTGAGGATGGTTTGAAACTGGTTATTGCACGTGCAAATGCGATGCAGAAAGCGTGTGAGCTGCAGCCTTCAACTATGGCGGCGATTCTTGGATTAGCAGATGAAGTGGTGGAAAATATTTGCGAAAGCATTGATGAAGTGGTGGTTGCTGCAAATTATAACTGTCCGGGTCAGTTGGTGATTTCCGGAAGTATAGCAGGTATAGATATCGCGTGTCAGCAATTGACAGAGGCAGGAGCTAAAAGAGCCCTGAAACTGAATGTAGGTGGTGCATTTCACTCGCCATTGATGGAGCCTGCAAGACTGGAGCTGAAAGAAGCTATAGAAAATACGACAATATTACCTCCGGTATGTCCGATTTATCAGAATGTTGATCCGGTAGCGGAGACAGATCCTGAAAAAATTAAATTTAACCTGATTACGCAGTTAACTGGTGCGGTAAAATGGACGCAAACTGTAGCGCATATGCTTGCAGATGGTGCAGATGAGTTTGTTGAAGTAGGACCTGGAAATGTATTACAGGGACTTGTTAAAAAGGTTAACAGAGCTGTGCAGACAAGTTCTGCAGCTGTTCCTGTTTAATAATAAATAAAGACCGGCGTGAATATAGGAGGTAAAATTAGATTTCTTTTATTGATTCTTGGGGTATGCTGCATTGCTACCGCTATCTCTTTAAAACATTCTATTACAAAAAAAGACCTCCTGAAATACGAGGCAGGCAGACTTCAGGAAAACCTTGCGGCAAATGAAAGAATTGTTTACAGAATTCTTTCCAATGAGGAGCAGGTAGAAAATGTCAGGAAATTTTCGGACAATGAAGGGCTTGCTTTAAACTTTATTTCTACGTACCGGTCACAAGGTATCAATTTGCTGACTTATGAGGGCTCGGAATTAAAGTTCTGGAGCTCTTATAAGTCAGTTCCCCCTAATCCGGACACGATAAAGGAAGGATCCTCCTTTATCCAGTTTTCCAATGGCTGGTACGAAGTCATTAAAAAAACGCACGGTGCTTTCGTCATGATCTTTATGATTGACGTTAAAAAGCAGTTCAGCATTCAGAACCGGTTTCTTAAAAATGGAATAGTTGCGGGATTATCTTCCTCAAATGCCCTCGCCCTTGCATCTTTTATGGATGAGGAGGTTTCAGGAATCAAAAACCTGGATGGGAAGTTACTTTTTGAGGTGAAGCTGAAGCCAGATTATACCCAGGGCGTATATGCCACAATACAGATATGGTTATGGGTAATCGGCCTGTTTTGTTTTTGCCTCTTTATCAACTCATTTTGTTCCTGGCTGGCAAAGAAGGGAAGCCTGGTATTAGGGACAGCAATATTGATTTCGTTTTTTCTGGGTGTCCGCATTACCGATCTTGAATTCGGGTGGTTTAACCATCAGTTCAATATTCAGCTGTTTAATCCCTCCGTTTATGCAGAAAGCTTTTTTCTGCCTTCATTGGGCGACTTTTTGCTGAATGTGCTGGCTATTACCTGGATTGTACTATTTGTTTATACTTACCGGGATAAGTACAAGCTTCCCCGTTGGATTTCCGGTAATAAAGTTATCGGAATTATTATTCACGGAGCTTTGTTACTCGTCTTCGGATGGATGGCATTCCTGATGAATGAAGTTTTCTTCGGGGTGATTTACAATTCCAAAATCAATTTTGATATTACCAATATCATTAACCTGAGCTGGATGAGCTGGGTTTGTATTGTCATTCTGTGTCTGGTCTGGTTTAATGCCTATCTTGTTGTCAGCATATTTATAGAATTGACTAAACAGTTACGCGTTAAACATAAAGAGCGTCTGATTGTATTTTGCAGCCTTTTCGTGATGTATTTTATATACATGTTATGCACTGATTTTACGGTTTTCTTTATCGCCTATGCCCTGTTTATTTTCACAGTGGCTTACAATATCTATCTGCAGCAGAATAAGTTTTCAATTGGTATTTTCGCTGCAATTTTCTTTTGCCTTGCATTTATATCATCCATTAAATACCTCAAGTTTAATGATATAAAAGAACGGAATAACAGGTTTGTAATGGCACAGAAGCTTTTTTCTTCGGATGACCCTAAAGTGGTAAATTCCATAGAAAGTCTGGGTACTGGTATTTCTAATGACCTCTTTATCACGGATTACTTTAGAAGTCCGGGTGTAAACAGACAACTTGCCTTACAGAATTATATTACGAAGACCTTTCTGGATGGGTATCTATCCCAGTTCGAATATAATTTTTACGAGTTTAATATCAATGATATCTCTAAAACCACCAGGGATAATGTTTCGCTAAAGCATTACCAGAATCTTGTCAGATCCGGATCTGTTAAAATTTCCAATTTTTTTTATAAGCTGAATGACACCTTTGGCTATCAGAATTATTTTGGTATTATTCCGATTTTCGATGATAACCATCTGCTGGGTAGCATGGTGATAGAACTGAAATCTCAGCAGTATAATTATAACAGCCAGTTTCCGGAGATTCTTATTGATGGAAAGATGGGTAGTGATGAAGATTACAGTAACTATTCTTTTGCGTTTTATAACAATAGCAAGCTGGTCAAACAAGCTGGAAAATATACTTACAAACTGGCTAATACTGAGTTCAAGGGTAAACTAGGCGAAAGCGTGATCAAAAATGAGCCAAAGATTGGGTATAGCCATCTGATTTATATGGCGACCAATTCCAAGGTGATCGTGATCAGTAAAGAGAAGGTCACTTATATTGTCAGGTTAGCGGCTTTATCTTTCTTCTTTCTGGTATTTATTATTTTCTCTGCGGCCTTATACATGCTGATCTGGTTGCTTAAAAATATTGATGACAGCTGGAATGGCTGGTTTAATATCAACAGATCTTTAATGATCAATGCCAATAAAATCCTTTACAAAACGCGGATACAGCTCTCTATCGTTCTCTCTGTAGTGGCCACGCTGGTCATTGTAGGCTGGTCTACTTTTTTCTATATCAGGGACGAATACAGAAAGCAGCAGGAAGACTTTATCCGGGAAAAGATCAGGAAAGTACAGCTGTCTTATGAGAAACAGGTTTACGCTGCTGGTATACCAGAACCTACGGATCAGGCAATCCTTAATTTTAATCAGTTTGCTGACATCAATTCGGCCTACCTGAACCTGTTTGACGTCAATGGAGACCTGCTGTTCACCTCTCTGCCTAAAATGTATGATTATGGTATCATCAGCAAGAAAATGGGACCAAAGGCCTATATTTATCTTAAACAGCTGCAAAGATCTGAGTATTCCAACCCGGTAGAGATGATAGGTGAATTCACCTATTCTTCAGCCTATGCGCCTATCCGTGATTCGCAAAACCGGACAGTTGCCTATATAGGACTGCCTTATTATGGTAATGAAG
This sequence comes from Pedobacter sp. MR2016-24, assembly GCF_026239655.1. Taxonomy (GTDB): domain Bacteria; phylum Bacteroidota; class Bacteroidia; order Sphingobacteriales; family Sphingobacteriaceae; genus Pedobacter. Next base: position 36,684 of record NZ_JAPIVO010000006.1, read on the forward strand.
CAGATTATCATGCTAAAATCAGCTTATTTATCAATACGCTGATTAATATTTACGCGTTGGTCTTTGTAGCAATTGGAATCCTGGCTGTTTTTCTTGCCAATCAGATTACCAGTCCGCTCACATTTATCCAGGAAAGTATCAAAAAAACTAAACTGGGGCAGAAAAATCAGCCTATTTTATGGTCCAGACATGATGAGATCGGATCCTTAATTAAGGAATATAACAAGATGATTTCTGCCTTAGAGGAGAGCGCGACCAAACTGGCTAAATCCGAAAGGGAGAGTGCCTGGCGTGAAATGGCTAAACAGGTTGCCCATGAGATCAAAAATCCACTCACACCATTAAAACTTGGTGTGCAGCTGCTGGAAAAATCATGGAAAGAGAACGATCCTAATTTTGCACTTAAATTTGAACGCTTCTACAAATCTTTTGTAGAGCAGATTGATAGTCTGGCGACGATTGCATCAGAATTTTCAAATTTTGCTAAAATGCCTGATACCAAGCTGGAGGAACTATTGCTTATTCCAATTATTGAACAGAGCAGGAATGTCTTTACCAACACTAAAAATGCAGAGATCTACATCTCCAATCTGACCAATAGGGAGATCCGTGTAAATGGCGATAAAGATCAGTTGCTGCGTTCTTTCAATAACCTGATGAAGAATGCGATTGAGGCGGCCAGCGGTGCAGAAAAATGTCTTATCTACATTAAGATCACGAACGATTCTGATTACGCCTGGATTGAGATTGATGACAATGGAAAGGGCATAGATCCGGAGCTTCAGGATAAAATCTTCGTACCTAATTTTACCACAAAATCTTCTGGTACAGGATTAGGCCTCGCCTTTGTGAAACAGGCGATAGAGAATGCAGGCGGTACAATAGATTTCAAGTCAGTTACCGATGCCGGCACTACTTTCTATCTTAGTTTTCCCCTGGTTTCATAACAGTCGGTTATTTAAGTAAGACGGCAGCTTTTCCCATGGTAAAACCATTGGCGTAAAGAATGATGGAATAGGTACCTTTAATAAACGGTTTTGGGTTTACCCAATCCATTTTGTATGCTGTATCATCATTGTTATAGGAGATGGTGATCATTTCACTGTATTGCATCTCCTGTCCGTCTGCTTCAAACATATTGTTTTCATTTGCAATCAGGTTACCTGTAGGATCAAACACGCGTAAATAGATTTTATGATAATCTTTACTGGCCAGTTCGTTAGGTATGATATTAAAGTTCGCAGTTAGCTTTTGTGCAGCAGAGGCCTTGCTCACTTCAATATTTTTTCCACTGCTTTTCACTTTATAGGCGTTCAACTGAACATTAAAGGCTTTTAAAGCACTGCTGATTTTTACTTTCTCACTAAGTTCAGAATTCCTTTTCTCCAGTACGGAGGCTTTCGCATTAACCGAACTTACAGATTTAACCAGGCTGTCCCGTTCAGACTTAAGAAAGGTATTCTCTTTCTCCAGGCGGGAAAGGTCCTCCTTATAATTACCGATAAATATCCTGAGTTCTTTTAATTCATTCTGTGCCGCAACAAGCTGGCCCTGTGTTAACTGGGATTTCTGCAGTGCATTTTTTAATTCTGCTATTTTCGCCCTGGCAAGTAACTGCTCATTCTGGAGCTTTTCGGTAAGCGTTACATTCATCGCATTTACCTTGTCAAATTCTACTTCAATCTTCTCTACTTCAAGCTTTAACCTGTCTTTTTCTGTATTTGTGGTAACAAAACGCTCTTTTTCGTGTTTATCTTTAAGGAACAAAAAACCATTAGTACCTAATAATGCAGCAATTACTACGATCAGAAAATATATCTTATTACGGTCACCTTTGTTTACGGGATCTTTAGTATCTAGCATTTGAAATCTAAAAGTTGTGTTCTCTGTGGAATTTTTTTCAGTTATGGTATTCATAAAAAAAAACGAACATAGGATAAATAATATAAATTATGGTAAAAAAAGCGATGAAATTGTATGAGAGTCTAAATAAAATCGTTTAATTGCTAAATTGCGGCCAAATTAGATACCCGTGATTCTCACGCTGATATAAACTTTACACGAATAAAAACAACAAATAATGCTGAAAAAGATTGTTCTTACAATTTTCATTACCTCCATTTGCCTACCACAAATATTTGCACAAAACACAGCAAAAATTGCTCCAAAAAGAGAGTTCAGAGGTGTGTGGGTTGCCACCGTCGAAAATATCGATTGGCCTTCCAGAGCAGGGCTAAGTCAGGATCAACAGAAACAGGAGCTGATCGGAATATTGGAACAGCATAAAAAGAATGGTATGAATGCTATATTGCTGCAGGTGAGACCTGCTGCGGATGCATTCTACAGTAAATCAAGGGAACCCTGGAGCAAATGGCTTATGGGGAAACAGGGGGTGGCACCATCCCCGGGTTATGACCCACTGGAGTTTGCCATTAAAGAGGCGCACTCAAGAGGTATGGAATTACATGCATGGTTTAACCCATATCGGGCAACGATGAGTGCAAATAGTTTCATCAGTGAAGACCACATGACCAGAAAAAGGCCGGACCTCTTTTTTAACTACGGTGGCAAAAAACAGTTTGATCCGGGATTGCCGGAAGTGAGGGAATACATTGTGCAGGTTATTCTTGACGTTGTTAAAGGATATGATGTAGATGGTATTCATTTTGATGATTATTTCTATCCTTATCCTATTGCTGGTCAGCGTATCAATGATGCGGAAACTTTCAGTAAATATCCTAATGGTATTACTAACATTAACGACTGGAGAAGGAATAATGTGGATATGCTGATCAAGGAGCTCAATGACAGTATTCATCATTATAAAAACTACGTGAAATTTGGTATCAGTCCTTTTGGCATCTGGAAAAATAAAAGAGAAGATCCTCTGGGTTCTGAAAGCAGCGGCCTTTCCAATTACCATGAGTTATATGCCGATTCGCGGAAGTGGATTAAGGAGGGATGGGTAGACTATATTAATCCTCAGATCTATTTCAGTTTTACCAGAAGAGCAGCGCCGTTCGGCACATTGGTGGACTGGTGGAGTGATAATACTTATGGCAGACATTTGTACATTGGTCAGGCTGCCTATCTGGTGAACCAGAAAATGGAAGCGGCCTGGAGAGTGCCTAATGAAATTCCCAATCAAATCAGGTACATGCGGGCAAATAACCGCGTGCAGGGCAGCGTTTTCTTTAGTTCCAAATCGTTTTCTACTGTAGCCAGAGGTACCGCAGATTCCCTGAGAAGAGATTTATATAAATATCCGTCGCTTCCTCCCCAAATGCCATGGCTGGATGAAATTGTGCCTAATCAGCCCAGAGACCTGAGTGCAGAAGCTGTTGCTGTTGGTGTACAACTCAAATGGGCTGCTCCGCTGAAAGCTTCAGATGGGGAAACGGCGTCTGGTTATGTGATTTACAGATTTGAAGAAGGTGAAAAAATCAATGTACTTGATCCCAGGAATATTTTGAGGATCAGCTTTGAAGATTTTACGTTCTTCCTGGATACATCTATTGAAAAAGGAAAAAGATACAATTACCTGGTTACGGCGCTGGACCGTTTAAAGAACGAGAGTGAGCCCAGCGGGCCGGTAGGCGTAGAGGCCAGATAAAAAAACGGGGATGATCAGTTAGATCATCCCCGTTTTTTTATTAATTAAAGAATTATTTTTGAGGAACTAACACCAGACGTATGTAGTTGTTCTCATCAAGATACTTTTGCGCAGTAGCTTTCGAGGTCGCTACACTAACCGCATCAACTCTTTGTTTATCGCCTAATAGCTGATCCAGTTTGTCACCATATTTCAGTCTGTTAGTCAGATAACCCATCCAGTATCCATTGTCACGTACACTCAATTCCATCTGACGGTGTTCTTCAGATTTGAATTTTGCGATATCTTCATCGGTAGCACCACTGGTTTTTATGCTTTTTACTTCTTCCAGTGCAGCAGCGATTAATTTATCAACGTTAGCTGTTGCACAATTGAAAGAGATAGTGAAATAATAATGTGCATAAGGTAATTTACTCACGCTAAGACCTACCTGCGGACTGTATACGCCACTTTCTTTCTCACGCAATCTTTCCAGTATTTTATTCTCGAGGGCACTTTTCAATGCGCCTAACTGCACATTATTTTCTGCTGTATAGTCATAATCGCCGTGCAGGTATAGTTGTACACTCGCTTTATCTTCTAGACCTTTATAAACAGTTTTGCTTACTATCCCTTTTGGCGGACGTGCACCCAGGTCTTTATATTCCTGTGTTTTTTTAAGAGTTGGTAATGAGGCAATATAAGTCTCTATAAGCGGCTTAATTGTATTGGGCTCAAAATTACCTACGAAAACAAATGTCTGCTCACCAAGGTCAGCAAAACGCTCTTTATAAAAAGCAAATGCCTTATCTAAAGATACCTTATCTAAATCTGCCAGCGTATTGGGCATGCTTCTTTTATTGTAAGAAGATAACACTGCCTGAACGGTATCTGCAAAAACGCTTGATGGATTGGCATCTTTATTTTCCATCATGATTTTTGTGTCACTGATGTTCTTATTGAAGATTTCAGCATCTTTACGAGGTGTCAGCGCATAGGCATTAACCATTTTAAATGCAGTTTCCAGATCTTTAGGTGTAGCACCTCCGCTAAAACCCTGGAACAATTCGCCAATATAAGCGCTTGCCCTTCCTGTATTGCCGGCAAGTAGTTTTCCTAATTGCAAAGGATTAAATTCGCCCACTCCGCTCTGCGGGATTAATCCGGAGAAATCTGCAGACTGGTAGTCGTTCGGATCAGCTAAGGAAGTTCCTCCTTTAGAGAAAGAAGAGAATGCAATCTCATCATTTTTGAAGTCAGTTGGTTTCAGGATTACCTTAATGCCGTTGCTTAAGGTCCATTCCGTTACACCGATATCTTCATATTTTTTCTCTGCAATAACTTTTCCTGCTACTGGTTTTATCGCCAGTAATGGTTTGTTCACTGTATTGTCTGCATAAGGTTTCAAATTTTTACCTGCATTAGTTAACGAAGCCAGTAAAGCAGCTTCTGTTGGCAGATTTGCTTTTTCTTTTTCAGGGGCCTGAACAATCAGAATTTTGTTGTCGTTGGTAATCAGTGTTTTTGCAAGTGCATTTACTTCTGCCAGGGTGATAGACGCAACGTTCTTTTTTGTTTCAGCATAGTTGAATTTTATAGAGCCTATTGCTGCCCCTTTAAGGAAATTGTCCAGGTATTCCTGTACAAAAGATGCCGAAGTTGTTTTATTTTCCTCTTTAATACCACTTTCATTAGCAGCTGTTATGCTTTTTTTGATCACGTCAAGTTCAGACTGAACAAAACCAAACTTAACTGCTCTTTCGCTTTCTGCTACCGCTGCAGTAAAGGCAGACTCCAGGTCTTTACCAGATTTGGCTGCGGCAACAGTTTGAAAAGCGTAAACTCCGTCAACCAAACCACCCTGATACGGGCCATAAGCACTTTGAGCAAATAAGAAGGGTGCATTTCCTTTCTGCATAATTTCCTGATAACGTGAAGATAGCATGCTGTTAATCATACTGTACATCATGTCCTTTTTCATATCAGCTGTAGTTTTGGTGATATGTCCGCGTTGTTTCCATATGGCCATAGCTACATTATATTGCTGTTCGGGATCGGTAATGATTTTGGTCATCGTTTCTTTGTGATCCGGCAAGCCATACTGTTCTCTTTTCTTTTCATTCGCAGGATTTTTCAGGTCAGAGAAATTGGCGATAATCAGTTTTTCAACCTCATTTACATCGAAATCGCCTACAGCAATTACTGCCTGCAGATCTGGTCTGTACCAATCCGCGTAGAAGTTTTTGATTTTATCATGCGTGAAATTGAGCAGCAGATCGGTTTTTCCGATTGGAATCCGGTTCGCGTATCTCGAATCTTTTAACAGCAAAGGAAGCAATTGTTTGCTCATCCTGTCCTGCGCATTTTTACCACGCTGACGCTCTTCTTCAATGATTACGCCCCGTTCTTTATCAATCTCTTCTCCATCCATCAGCATTTTGCCTGCCCAGTTCGATAGAATTTTAAAACCTGTTTTAAATACCTCCACACTGTCTGTAGGAATTGGCAACTGGTAAACTGTTTGGTCAAATCCGGTATAGGCATTCAGGTCGGCCCCGAAACGGATCCCTGCCTTTTGCAGGTAGTTGATCATTTCGTTTTTAGGGAAGTCTTTAGTTCCATTGAAAGCCATATGCTCAGTAAAGTGAGCCAGACCTTGTTGCTCGTCGTTTTCCATCAGCGACCCGATTTTGTTAGCCAGGTATAACTCAGCTCTTTTTTTAGGTTCAACGTTTTTTCTGATATAGTAGGTAAGACCATTTGGCAGTTTTCCTATTTTAACCGCAGGGTCAATCGGAATTGCTGTGCCTGAGGTAACGGGAGCGCTCTGTCTCGTTTTGATTGGTTTTTTTTGTGCGGATACCGGGCTGCTGAAGGCGATCATAGCAGTTAGTCCCAATACAAGACAATTGGATTTGTGATTCATGTTTTTTTGTTAATTGTATTAATGTTTGGTATTAGAGTTCAAATGAGGAATTATGTTAGGGTTACGGGGATATTTTTAAACATCAGGGGGAAAGATCGCGGTCAGTTAAAGCTTTTAGTTTACTTTGTCTTTCTCCCGGAATTTATCAGCATAATTCCGGAGGGTCATCATTCAGACTCCTCCGGAATATGTATTATTTAAAATTTCCAGCGTACAAAAGCTTCCATTGCTTCGTACTCTGCCAGCCCTAAGTCGTCATAAGCTTTTGCTGTTTCTTTGTTTCTGTCTTCTGCGCGTTCCCAGAACTCCCTGGAATCATCACCCGGAAATACCGCCCTGTCTTTTTGGGACTGGTGCTTGAAAATCGCATACTTCTTTTTCAGAAGTTCCTGTGGACTTAACGGAACGGCCATCTCGATTTCATGCGTATCAAATTCATGCCATGCGCCACGATACATCCATAACCAGCAATCCTGTGCCCAGGCCTCAGTTTCTCTGAGTACTTTCATGGCTTCGAGAATGATATTAAAACAAACGATATGCGTGCCATGCGGGTCTTCAAAATCACCAGCGGCAAAAATCTGTTCCGGTTTAATTTTTTGCAATAATTCTATAGTAAGGTCTATATCCAGGTGGGATACAGGGTTCTTTTGGTTTTTTCCGGTCTCATAAAACGGGAGTGCCATAAAATGTATATGGTCATCTTCCAGTCCGCAGTAACGAGCACCCGCAATAGCTTCACCCTTTCTGATCAATCCTTTTACAGATTGAATTTCGGGAGTATCTACCTGGTTAGGTATTTTCTGCTCAATAAAAGTACGCATGTTCTGATAGATCCCTTTCAGCTCCTGCTGGCCGAGACCCATCTTTTCTGCGAAGTCGATACTGAACTCTACAAAACGCAAGGCATCATCATCCCATACCGCTGTATTTCCTGAAGTCTGATAAGCCACATGTACATCGTGATGCTGATCTACCAGACGGATAAAAGTTCCGCCCATAGAAATTACATCATCATCAGGGTGCGGAGAAAATATAACTACACGTTTTTTTGCCGGTTCAGCACGTTCAGGCCTTTGTGAGTCATCCGCATTTGGCTTTCCTCCCGGCCATCCTGTAATCGTATGCTGTAGTTTATTGAAGATATGGATATTGATATTATATACTGGTCCTTTCTCAATTGCCAGCTGCGCCATACCGTGGTTATTAAAATCATCCTCCGTAAGCTTTAATATAGGTTTGCTGAGCGTATTTGCCAGCCATATTACTGCTTTTCTGGTTAATTTTTCATCCCAGACACAGTCCTTAACCAGCCATGGGGTATCAAAGCGGGTAAGTAATGAAGCCGCATCTTTATCCAGGATAAACTCTACATGCTGGGATAGCTGGAGATAAGTAGCAGGAACTTCACTTGAAATTTCACCTTCAACTGCTTTTTTGATGATGGAAGCTTTCTTTTGGTTCCAGGCCATCAAAATAATTTCGCGTGCTTTGAAAATGGTTCCGATACCCATTGTAATTGCTTTGGTAGGCACGAAAGACTTGCCTCCGAAGTCCCTCGCCGCATCCCGTCTTGTCAGGTCATCCAGCGTAACCAGTCTTGTGCCAGAGTTAGGCGCAGATCCAGGCTCATTAAATCCGATGTGACCTGTACGACCGATACCAAGGATTTGCATATCCAGACCACCCAGGTCACCAATCTTATGTTCATAATTCAGGCAGAAAGCAGGTATTTCTTCCAGTGCCAGTGTTCCGTCCGGAATGTTGATGTTTTCTTTAGGGATATCGATATGATCAAATAGATTTTCGTTCATAAACGTTACGTAACTCTGTGCGGCATTGGGCTGCATCGGATAGTATTCGTCCAGATTAAAAGTGATCACATTTTTGAAGCTTAAGTCTTCTTCTTGGTGTAAACGAACCAATTCTGCATAAACTGCAATTGGTGTTGCTCCTGTTGCCAGGCCTAAAACTGCATTTTGTTGTAGTGCCTGCTTCTCTCTGATGATTTTAGCGATGCGTTGTGCGACGCTGATAGAAGCTGATTTAGGGTTGTCAAATACTGAAACAGGCAGTTTTTCAAAGCGCGTTTCTTCCAAAAGATTTAATCTTGCCATTATAAACGGGTGTTTTTTAGGATTTAAGGAAGCGGTAAATATAAAAAAGTATTTTAGAATAGCGCTTAATTTCTATTGCTTAAGAACTGCTGTTTTTTTTATATTTTTGTGGCAAACAATAAATTATGGCAAGCTTTACACTAACTACCGAAACTGCGCAGAGAGTAAAAATAAAGGTTTTGAGAAAATACAGAGACTTAGCTAAAGAGAACTTAGCATTTACTCCCGGTCATGAAGATGAACTGGTAAATCAGCTTACACAATTACTGAAAAGAGATGTAAAATATGTGGAGTTTACCATCAACAAAGCATTGGCTGATCCTGACGGCAACAGATTGTAAAGGGTATACGAAAATATAAAGCAAAGACCATGAAAAAGACCAAGTACGCACTTTTTGTTGTTCTTCTTGCATTTGCAGCCTTAACATGGTCATTTAAAGAAGATTTGTTCCTTGTTTCCAAAAACCTGGATATTTTCGCCGCTTTATATAAAGAAGTCAGCATAAATTATGTTGACGAAACGGATCCCGGGAGTATGATGAAAACCGGTATAGACGCTATGCTGGATGAACTCGATCCTTATACGTCATATATTCCTGAATCCGAGATCGAAGATTACAAACTCAAATATGTGAGCACCCAGTTTGGGGGGATAGGAGCAAGCACCGTTTTTATTGACGGGAAATTATTTGTCAATGAAGTAAGTGATGGCTATCCTGCATTTAAACAGGGGATAAAGCCGGGCGATCAGTTGCTCAAAATTAACGATGTTGACATAAAAGGTAAAGACCGCAATGCGGTGAGCCAGTTGCTACGCGGACCGAAGGGTTCTGCTTTAAAATTGCTTATTGTGAGAGAAGGTACGCTGGTCAATAAAGAGCTGATTCGCGATGAGATTAAACAACCCAACGTTTCTTACGCTGCAATGGTGGACGGCATTGCCTATATCAGGCTGGATAAGTTTCTTGAAAATTCTGCTCAGGAGGTAAGAGATGCGGCATTGGAACTCAATAAGCAGCATCCCAGGGGAATGATTCTGGACTTGCGTTATAATGGCGGAGGTATTTTACAGGAAGCTGTAAAAATTGTAAATCTCTTTGTCAACAGAGATGTACTCGTGGTGACCCAAAGGGGCAGAAATCCAGAGAAAACAATAAACTATAGGACCAACAGCATGCCGATGCTGCCCGACCTGCCTTTAACAGTTTTGATAGGGGGGGCTTCTGCTTCTGCATCAGAAATTGTGGCTGGCGCATTGCAGGACCTGGACAGGGCTATTATTATTGGTCAGCGTAGTTATGGAAAGGGACTTGTTCAGCAAACCTTTAACCTGCCCTACAATAGTCTTGTTAAGGTGACAGTAGCCAAATACTTCACCCCTTCCGGCAGATGTATCCAGGCAATTGATTATTCTCATAAAAATTCAAGCGGTAAAAATGACCGCTTTGCGGATTCGCTGATTAATAAATACAATACCAGTACAGGCAGGAACGTATACGATGGTAATGGGATTTATCCCGATATTGCCGTGGCAACAGTAAAACTGAGCCCCATAACCATGTCCCTCATTACCAAGAGTATGTTTTTTGATTATGCAAATGCTTACTGGAAAAGTCATCCCGCTATCGCACCAGCTGCAGGTTTTAAAATATCAGATAGCGACTATGCTGCTTTTATGAATAGCCTCGATGGTAAAGATTACAGCTATACCTCCAGTACTGAGCGGTTATTGTCAGACTTACGCGGGGAAGCCGAAAAAGAACATAAATTAGATGCCGTTAAAGCAGAGCTGGAAAATTTGAAGGCCAAGATGCTGGTAGCGAAGAAGACTGATCTGATGACCCATCAGGCAGAGATAAAACGGGCTTTGGAAACACAGATTGTTAGCCGTTATTATTTTGAGAAAGGTAAAATAGTGCAAGCATTCCAGTATGATCAGGAATTGGAAGCTGCAAAATCAGTGCTTGGCAATTCCACTAAAATGCTTGCAATATTGAAAGGTGAAGGCGCTTATAAAGTAATTGGTGATCCTGCGAAAACCGGTTTAGCTGCCGACGATAATTAGAACTAAGTTCCGTGTAATTTAACCGTTAAGCCATCCATCTCATGATTAAGCTGCAGCTGGCAGGCCAGTCTGGAGTTCGGTAAAAGATCAGGTAAGGTATCCAGCATGGCATATTCGTCATCAGACATTTCCCTTAATTTCTCTTCCCCCTCTAAAACATCCACACAGCAGGTGGCACATAAAGCCATCCCGCCGCAGGTGGCAAGAATATCATATTCACAGGCTTTAAGGAACTCCATTAAGCTTAATCCCATATCTACGGGAGCTTCAAGAGCGGTTAATGTACCATCAGGATTTTGTACGTTTACGGTAATGTTATTTTCTTCCATTATTAAAATTCAGCTACTCCGTTAACAGTAGTATATTTCATTGTGTATTTTACTCCCGGATTCATGTACTGGTAAGCACTATGACTCATTAAAGCTGCCTCATGGAAACCGCAAAGAATCAGTTTTAGTTTGTTTGTATAGGTATTGATATCGCCAATTGCATAAATACCAGGGATGTTGGTAGAATAATCATCAGTATTTACTTCAATAGCACTTTTGTTGATATTAAGGTTCCACTGCTCAATAGGGCCTAATTTAGGGCTCAATCCAAAAAGAGGGATCAGGTGATCTGAAGCAACAATCGTTTTTTCCAGTGTTTTGTTATGTACAATCTCCACGTTTTCCAGTTTACCTGTTCCCGTTACGGCACTAAGGTTACTGTTCAAGACAAGATTGATCTTTCCGCTTTCTGCCAGCTGCATTACTTTGGCTACAGAATCTGGTGCGCCACGGAAGCTTTCGCTGCGGTGAACCAGGGTTAATTCTTCCACGATATCTGCCAGGAAGATGGTCCAGTCCAGCGCCGAATCACCACCACCCGCAATTACCATCTTTTGTCCGCGGTACTGCTCAGGATCAAGGATCATATAGTTTACACCACGTCCGTTCTCAAATTGCTCTAAACCAGCTACAACAGGCTTACGAGGTTCAAAACAACCCAGTCCACCGGCAATAACAACAACTTTAGCTTCAATTATAGTACCCATGTTGGTCGTCAGTACAAAATCAGCTTCGCCTCGTTTTTCCAGTCCTTCAATACGTTCCCCTAAAGTAAATCCAGGATGGAAAGGTTTGCCCTGTTCCATCAGGTTGTCAACCAGTTCCTGTGCAAGAACTGAAGGGTAACCAGGAATATCATAGATTGGTTTTTTAGGATATATTTCAGAAAGCTGACCACCTACCTGTGGCAGATAATCGATTAAATGACAGCGCATTTTAAGTAAACCTGCTTCAAAAATAGCGAATAAACCTACGGGTCCGGCGCCAATGATGGCTATATCAGTAGAAATCATGTGTTTAAATTTGCTGCGAAAATACAAAAATAGTTTGTAATGGTTCTGAATTAGATGCAATTGGTTCAAATTTTAAGTAAAACTGACAAAGTTGACCGATCTGCTAGTCTTTCGGGGATCCTGACCTACTGAGTCTCACTATAGTTAATTTGAATTTATCACGATAATTTAGAATCAGGTTAATATCTTTGGTGTATCAATGACAAAGAACATTTATTTTGCATCTGACTTTCACCTGGGTTCCCCTAACCATGCCGAAAGCCGTATTCGTGAAGACAGGATTGTACGCTGGTTAACTTCTATTGAAGATAAGTGTTCAGAACTTTTTTTAATGGGGGATATTTTCGACTTCTGGTTTGAGTATCGTAAGGTTGTCCCTAAAGGATATATCCGTTTGCAGGGTAAACTTGCCAATATGTCTGACGCAGGTGTAAAAATCTACTTTTTTAAAGGTAACCATGATATGTGGGTGGAAGATTACTTTACCAAAGAAATGGGGATACAGATTGTGAGCGATGAACTGGTAATTAACAGAGGCGGAAAAAGCTTTTATTTACATCATGGCGATGGATTAGGTCCCGGTGATGCCAACTACAGAATTTTAAGGAAAGTTTTCAGAAATCCAGTCTGTCGCTGGTTGTTCTCCATCCTTCCGCCTGTTATAGGTCTGGGAATTGCCACAGGCTGGTCTAAAGAAAGCCGTATTGTAAACACCAGGGTAGAAGAAGTATTTCTGGGCGAGGATAAGGAATGGCTGGCCGTTTATTCCCGTGAAGTACTGGAAAAACAGCATTACGATTACTTTATCTATGGTCACCGACACCTGCCTATGATCATTGAACTCGGAAATAACAGTCAGTATTATAATATAGGAGAATGGTTCGGGTTTAACTCTTATGCAGTATTTGACGGAGAAGAGTTAAGACTGGAGTACTTCGAAAAAGAGGCCAGTTAAGCCTTTTGCAGCACGCCCAATAAATTATTAGCGGTATTAGCTGAAATTACTTATTTTTGTAATCCTATAATTACCAATTGCTTCAGGTGATGTTATGAATATACATTTTAATACCGGAGCAATACATTACGGTTCTGAATAAAAATATTATGTTAGAAAAATTAGAAGCAATAAAACTTCGCTGGGAAGATGTTGAAGAACAGTTAAGCAATCCTGATACCATGCAGGACATGAAGCGTTTTGCACAATTGAATAAAGAGTATAAAGACCTCACCAAGATTGTAGATGAATACAAAATCTATAAAAATGTGATGAGTAATATTGATGCGAACAAGGAAATCTTAAGTACAGAAAAAGATGCAGAGATGCGTGAGATGGCTAAAGAAGAGCTTGATGAGCTATTGAAGCAACAGGAAGAACTGGAAGAAAAAGTCAGGCTGATGCTGATTCCTGTAGATCCTGAAGATGCTAAAAATGCAGTATTCGAGATCAGAGGTGGTACCGGAGGTGATGAAGCGGCCTTATTTGCAGGTGATTTGTTCCGTATGTACAGCCGTTTCTTTGAGCAAAAGCGCTGGAAAGTTGAAGTTGTGGATGTAACTGAAGGTACCGCAGGCGGATACAAAGAGGTGATCTTAAAGGTTTCGGGTGAAGACGTATATGGTCAGTTGAAATATGAGTCGGGCGTACACCGCGTACAGCGTGTGCCTGATACAGAAACTCAGGGCAGGGTACATACATCTGCAGCATCTGTTGCTGTATTGCCAGAGGCGGAGGAAATAGATTTTTACCTGAATCCGGCTGATATCGACTTGCAGACTTCCCGTTCGGGTGGTGCTGGTGGACAGAATGTGAACAAGGTAGAGACCAAAGTGCAGCTTACGCACAGACCCTCAGGATTAGTAGTGGTTTGTCAGCAGGAACGTTCGCAATTGGGTAACAGAGAGATTGCGATGGAGATGTTGCGTAGTAAGTTATATGATATTGAAGTTCAGAAAAAGAATGGTGATATCGCAGCCAGACGTAAGACTATGGTTTCGACGGGTGACCGTTCTGCAAAGATCAGAACTTACAATTATCCGCAGGGAAGGGTGACCGATCACCGTATCGGATTAACCTTATATAACCTTAATGGTGTAATGGATGGTGGTGTTCAGGAGCTGATTGACGCATTACAGTTCGCTGAGAATGCAGAAAAGATGAAAGAGGGCTCTGTAGCTTAAGGAGTTACATTTTAGTTGAAATTATTTGATATTTTAATTTTGTAATGCGATTATAGTTCCTATATTTGCATTCCCGAAAGGGAGAAACGGACCGGTAGTTCAGCTGGTTAGAATGCCGCCCTGTCACGGCGGAGGTCGCGGGTTCGAGTCCCGTCCGGTCCGCATAAAAAGCCTTAACTTGAAAAAGTTGAGGCTTTTTTGCGTAATAAGGAATTTTTTATGCCTGGTTAATCTCTTCGATTAACTTATCACAGGCGGCAAAAGCAGTATACAGAAACTTGTTTCGGTGTTTCTCTCCCTGGCCGCTAAAGGCTACGGACTTTCTGATGAGTCCCTGCATCCAGTCTTTAGTTTGCGCGCAATAAAACTGATCCTCAGTTTTAAGGTAATTGAAAGTATTGAATCTGTTATAACACAGCATACTTTCCTTAAATTCAATTAAATAAGCAAGACTACCCAGTACATCACAATTATACCAGTTGAAGGAATGCTGCGGATCAATTGTTTTTTTTGCGCTGAGTGCATACATATTCATGTCGGTGAGGCAGTACCTTATCTGTTCTACAATCTTTTCTGCAAGTGCCTTATCGTTGATATGCCCTGCTTCAAAGGCGTAACGAACCTGGTCGATACTTCCATGGACAGCATCTTTTGCCCATATTTCAGTGCTGGGCATTTGAAGATAAATCTGGTTCAATTCCTGGGCAATCGCTACAATCTCTTCGTTGATCGCTGTCTGATCAAACTTAAAATTCTGGCTGTCGGCCCAGAAAAACAATTTGAAACAGGTCAGTTCAGGATATTTAAAAAAGTGAAAAATGGGGATATCATTTGTAGTGATCATGATATGTTTGTCTTTATGCTGCTGAATGAATTTCAGGTTTTGGAGCAAGTCTTTAAGATAAGCCAGCATATTCGGCGTTTCGCGGTTAATATACAGGTAACTAAAATTAACTGAGGGCAGTTGGTTGGGCTGGTAAGAAAAAGGAGTTCCGAAAGTGTCAGCTAAGGTAATGAGCTGCGGTAAACTTAGATTACTGGTACCCCTGATTTTTTTATAAGCTTCATTGGTGCTGATCCCTAATGCATCTGCTATGCTTTGAGCCAGATTCTGATAGTCAGGTAGAGCCAGATTGATGGCCTCGAAAAACTTTACTTGTTGAGTATTCATAATAGAAATAATAATCTTAAAGATGAACGGCAGCGATTTGATTGGAGTTAAAACTCTAAAGAAGTCTATTATTAATCTTTAAAGATATGAATATAGGTAAATTTTTCAGCGAGGGAACTATAAAGTTAAGTATTTGTAATCTAGCTTCTTCTGAGGATAATTCGTCATTTTTTGCTTGTATACATTTGGTAAATAAAATGAAAACTATGAAACTTAAACTGATATTACTATTGCTCATTGGCAGCACCACCGCTGTGCTTGCTCAATCGCCAAAAAGAAAAAATCGTTATCCGGTTGGAACTTTTCATCAAAAAAATCAAAACATTACAGGTATTTCCGTTGGACTGTACTCTGGCTTTGATGATAATGAAGATAGAAACGTGCACACCAATGGCATTCGGTTAGAGCCTATTGGTATGGGGATAGCTGTTCCACTTATTCCAAGTAGCCCTATTTCAGAAACTGAGGGGCAATTCAAGGCAACAATGGCTGCTCCACCATCAGAGGTAATTAATGGTTTTAATCTATCTCCTGCCGGTACGGTATGTGATTGCATCACAAACGGCGTAAGTGCTGGTTTAATCGGTCAGATTAACAAACAGGTGAATGGAATTTCTGCAAGCCTGATGATGAACTTTTCGGAAAGTACAAACGGAATTCAGCTGGCCATGTTCAATGAAAGTTATGCAATGAATGGATTACAAATAGGAATAAGTAATACCGGGCGGAGCGCAAGAGGGCTGCAGATCGGTCTGGTTAACGAATCTGATAATTTAAAAGGTGTACAGATTGGATTGTGGAACGTTAACAAAAAAAGGAAGCTGCCAATTATTAACTGGAATTTCAAAGATTAAATATTAATCTATAAGCCTTAATTTAGACCAGGAGCCATTGAGTAAGTGTCCATCAGGATACCAGATATCAGTTTAAAAAAAATAAGGGGCTATACAATATTCTGAATTTTAAAGCGTCTTTGTATATGAGAGCGTTAATTTAGATAAGCGGAAATGGTCGGATTGATCATTTCCGCTTTCTTTTTATAAGGGCATGCAATAAATAAACACTCATTTCAACTTTGCTATTTGTATCAAGTCTAAATAGATGTATGTTTGCGCATCAAATTTAAATTATGAAGCAGAGAATTTTACAATTATTTACTTTATCCCTGTTGCTATTTTTCCCATGGCGCTTATTGGCCCAGAATGGAAGTGGAATTATAAGCGGGATGGTTACAGATTCATTAAACGAACACATTCCTTATTCAAATATCCAGCTCAAAAAGTTGGGATTACGTACAACTTCAGATAAAAATGGAAAGTTTATTTTCAGGAATGTACCTGCAGGTACTCACCTGATCAGCATTTCCATTACAGGATTTGAGAAACAACAGCAAGAGGTGTCGGTTGTAGCTAATCAGACTACTACTACAACTATTGTGCTGCAGAACCAGCGTGCCGACCTTTCTGAGGTGATTGTTTCCGCCAGCAGAAGGGCAGAATCCTTGTCTCAAACACCATCGTCGGTAACCGTACTGACAGCAAAAGATATCAATACGCAATCTACCATCAGTCCCAATCTGGCAAATATTCTTGCTTACAGCGTTCCGGGATTAGGGACATCGACCAATCAGACAGGTAATTCCGGTCAGACATTGCGTGGAAGAAATGTATTGGTACTCATAGATGGTATTCCTCAGTCTACTCCTTTGAGAGCAGGAGGAAGGGATATCCGCAGTATTGATCCTTCGGTTATTGAGCGTATTGAGGTAATTAAAGGCGCAACAGCAATTTATGGTAATGGTGCTGAAGGTGGTTTAATTAATTATATCACTAAAAAGGCAAATACTGGTAAACGTTTTGGTGGATACTCGCAGGCAGGTCTGACGGGCAATCTGAAAGGCGATAGCACAATCGGTTATCGTTTTTCTCAGCAGCTATTCGGCAAAGAAGGCAAGTTCGATTATATTGTAAGCGGGATGTATGAAAAGAGCGGAGTGTTCCGTGATGCTAAAGGTGTTACACTCTCTCCTGAATACGGACTCGGTGAAACAAAGTCCTATAATGGTTTTACTAAATTAGGATACGATATTTCCGACAAGCAAAGAATTGAACTGATGTACAATTATTTCAGTTCGAGACAAAAATCTGAATATATAACAAAAGAAGGTGTCTATGGACAGTCGCCCGCCATAGGTGTACAAGGTGTACGTCCCGGTGTGGAAGAAGGAACAAGATACAACCATAATGCAAACCTGCAGTACACAAACAGGAGCATTTTTGGGAATACAGACCTGACGGCTAATGTTTATTTTCAGGATTTCTACACGATCTATTCCAACTCCGCCTCATTCTTTGGAAGTGGTCAGTCGGCCATTAAATCTACTAAAAAAGGCGCTCGTGTAAACTTAAATACCCCTTTTCAGTTAACACCAAATGTACCCATGCAGGTGAACTACGGATTAGATCTGATGAATGACAAAACATCTCAGGACCTGGTTGATGGCCGTATCTGGGTGCCTGAAATGAATATGGTCAATTTTGCACCTTATTTTCAGGCTACGGCCAATATTTTTACAGATCTGACTATCAAAGCCGGACTGAGGGCAGAGAATATCAATATTGACGTAGATGATTTCAATACCCTGGCTACCGGGGCAAATGGTGCAGGGAGTATTGCTGTACAAGGCGGAAAACTAAATTATAATGCTTTAGTTTTTAATGCCGGAGCTAGGTATTCTGCATTCAAAATCTTTAACCCTTTTATCAGCTATGCGCAGTCTTTTTCAGTCTTTGAACTGGGAAGGGTACTTCGGGCCGCTAAAGCAAATACTTTGTCTCAGCTGGAAACGAAACCTATTATCGTAAACAATTATGAGGCTGGTTTCAGCAGTACTTTGGGCAAACTGAATTTGAGTGCTGCCTATTATTACAGCACTTCTAAATTAGGTGCTAACCTGTTGGAAGTAAACGGTGTTTATATTTCACAGCGTATCCCGGAACGTGTTTATGGATTTGAAGTGCAGGCAGATTATTCAATCTTTAACGATCTGATTATTGGCGGTAATTATGCACAGGTGGAAGGTAAAGGCGATGTAGACAATGACGGGAAATTTAATGGGGAGAAAGACGTTTACCTGAACACCACACGTATCCCTCCATCAAAAGCAACTGTTTACCTGAAATATTCAGGTATCAGGAACCTGTCACTTGATCTTAACTGGATGCGTATTGGCGACAGAAACAGATTCAGCCCGAATGCCACAACGGGTAAATACCTGATTGGTGAAGGACCGGTAAAGGCATATAACCTGTTCAATCTTGCGGCATCTTACCAGGTGACAAAACCACTGAAAGTAAATCTTGGTGTTGAAAACGTACTCAATAAATTCTACTACCCTTCTATATCACAATTTTATGGAAGCAACATAAACTATGTTGCGGGAAATGGCCGGAGATTCAACCTGTCAGTAGGTTACGGCTTTTAAAATAAATCTGATGTTGATCAGGAGAGCGGATAGATTGCGTTATAACGCAATCTATCCGCTTTTTTTATGTGGTGGCTTTGTAGTCTTCGATTGTTCACTGAGGAGAAACTGAAATCTCTGGATCTTGTAAGTATGTATTCTACTAACTAGGCCCCAATAGCCAGTCCATTTATTTGTTAGCAGAAGAGCACCGGAAACGGTGCTTTTTTTATGACTGAAAAATAATTACTTCTTAGTGTATGCTGATTGTTAGCTCATTTTTTATGATAATATCCTACAATTTTGCAATATCTTCAAAATCGTAACATTATTGTTAACATCCGGTATGTTTTGGTGAATTTTCTGGTACAAATGGAGATTTCTGTTAGATAGATTTAGAAATCTGATCCTTTCAGGTCAAACACAACTCAACTTAAAACCAATTTTATGAAACCAAAGCTTTTACTTAAAAAAATTATTTTTTGCTGTATTTGCGCTTTTGCTTTTTGCGGTAATGCCTTTGCTCAGGCCATTATTTTAAAAGGTAAAGTAACAGATATAAAGGGAATAGGTATCCCTGCAGTATCTGTTAAAATTAAAGGCACAGCAAAAGGGACGTCGACAGATGCCAGTGGATCCTTCTCTCTTAGTTATACTGGTCAGTCCATCCTGGTGGTTTCTGCAATCAGCTATACAACGAAAGAAGTAGCCATAAATACCCAGCAAACACTTACCATCACCTTGCAGGAAGATAACCAGAACCTGAATGAAGTTGTGGTCACTGCATTAGGTATCAAAAGGGAAAAAAGAATGCTGACCTATAGTTCACAGGAGATAAAGAGTGATGAACTGGTACAGGCAAAAGAGCCCAATCTTGTAAATGCACTGGCAGGTAAAGCTTCAAGTGTACAGGTAACAAGTTCGTCTGGTTCTCCGGGTAGCTCTGCAAGGATCGTGGTACGCGGTGGTTCTTCACTGTTTGGAAATAACCAGGCGCTGATGGTCATTGATGGTATCCCCGTGAACAATGAGGAGACAGGAAACCTGAATTCAGGGCCGGGAACTAACCGCCTTGCAGATTTAGATCCGTCCATCGTAGAAAGTATGAATATCCTGAAAGGTACCGCAGCAACGGCTTTATACGGTTCTGCAGGTGCAAATGGGGTCATCATCATCACGACTAAAAATGGTCATGCGGCTACTGCACCGACTATCAATATTTCTTCCAGCTTTTCTTTTGAGAAACCACTCCTCCCTGAGATCCAGAGTAAATATTCATTGGGAACCAATGGTGAATATTATGATGGCGATACCAGAAAAACAAGTACTTCATGGGGGGCACTGATGGATACGTTAAAAATAAACGGTCAGCCTGCTAAAACGTATAACCAATCGGATTTGTTCTTTAAAACAGGAACGACCTATAACAATACGGTGAATATCGGTGGCGGTGGCGAAAGTTCAAGTTACTTCTTATCTTATTCAAACTTTGATCAGAAAGGTAGTGTTCCCGGTACTTCATTTATCAGAAATTCGGTATTTGCGAAGTACAGTGCTAAAATCCTAAAGAATTTAAATACGACTTTCCAGCTGAACTATACCAATTCAGATAATACGAGACTGCCGGAGGGGTACGCGCTGGAAAGTCCGGTATGGACAATTTTTACAGCACCAGTTTCTTATAATCTGCAGCCCGCTACCAATGCAGATGGCACACAGCGTCTTTTCCGATATTCGAGGAATAACCCATACTGGGTACTGGATAATATTTCTAATACCGCAAAGGTAAATCGTTTTTTACCAACGTTTACGGCTGATTATAAACCATTATCCTGGTTAACTATTACAGAACGTTTTGGTGCAGATGTGTACACTGAACAGGATAAATACCGTGAATCTGCAGAGTCGGTGTCCAATATCAACGGACGTTATGTGATCAGTAACACGATTTTCAGACAATTTAACAATGACCTGATCGCGAGTGCTACGCACCAGTTCGGGAAATTTAATATTGATGCTATTTTAGGAAGTAATATTTATTCTACATACAACGAGAACTCTTATGCAAACGGTTTGGGCCTAGGTATAGAAGGACTGGATAATATCAGTTCTGCTTCTAATATTTCCTACAGAGAGAACTTTTATGTGCAGCGTAAGGTTGGCTTTTACCTGCAATCTAATATAGAATACAATAGATTTTTGGTCTTATCATTAACAGGCCGTTATGATGGTAACTCTGTATTGTCGAAAGGCAATAACTTTTATCCTTATGGCTCAGCTGCTACCAGCTTTATTTTTTCTGAATTTTTCTCCGATGGGCTGAAAAAGTCGATCAACTTTGCCAAGTTCCGGATCTCTTACGGAACAGTTGGAAACGATGGGAGTATTAGTCCCTATTCTCTGGCTACTCCGTACGAAAATCAGTCAGGAAACCAGATCATTAGAAATATCAACTTCCCATACGGCGGACAGTCAGGATTTCTGTTAAGCCAGACACTGGCAAATGCGAACCTGAAAAGCGAGCGTGTAAATGAATTTGAAACAGGTCTTGAAATGGGCTTTTTGAATAACAGAATTTCATTCGAAACTGCTTATTTTGCGAAAAATACGGTAGACGGTATTATTCCGGGTGTTTCAATAGCACCATCAACGGGGTACAGCTATACCAGTGTAAATTCCGCCCGACTGCAGATCAGGGGGGTGGAAGCAACACTAAATCTTATCCCGGTTAAAAGCACAGATTTCCAATGGAACGTAACTGCAAATTTCACCAGGACAAGAAGTAAAGTGAATTCTATTTACGAAGATCTTCCTCAGGTTGGTAACGGTTTTACCACTATTGTAAGGGGTGAATCTTATGGCACTATTGTAGGCAGCAGATATGCACGAAATGCAGCCGGACAAATTCTCACAGATGATGCAGGCCTACCTTTTGCCGCAGATACTCAAGGGATCATTGGCGATATCAATCCAGACTGGACAGGCGGTATAAACAATAATTTCAGATACAAACAATTCAATTTCAGCTTCTTCTTTGATATGAAAAAAGGAGGTGATATACAAAATAACGTAGATGGTTATGGTTATTTTTATGGTACACCTAAAGTGACGGAAGACAGAGGGATGAGGGTAGTGGAAGGTATCAATTCGACCACTGGTTTGCCAAATACGGTAGCCGTGAACGGTCAGGCCTATTACCAGCGTATCAATGGGGTAACTGAATCAGTGATCCAGGATGGTACTTATGTTAAATTGCGAAATGTGAGTCTGGGTTATACCATCAAGCCTGCTATGCTGAAGAAAAGCCCTTTTAAAGCGATCACTTTTGCCGTAACAGGACGCAATTTATGGATCTATGCACCTCATTTTACCGGTGGCGATCCTGAGGTAAGTTCTTTTGGCTCTTCAAATGGTTCACAGGGTATCTATTCCTTCTCGGTTCCAACTTCACGCTCTATTGATTTCAATTTAAAACTTACGCTTTAATCTGTCATTATGAACCCGCATAAGCTTACCGCTGATAAAAAATGAATAAAGCTCTATGCAAGCTTCATGACCTATAAAACTCAAATTTAATACTTATGAAAAAGATATATATTATTTTACTTGGCTGCGGCATGCTTGCCTTCGGCGGATGTAAAAAGTTCATTGACGTAAACGACAATCCAAATCAGCCTACTACTGTAAAAGAAGAACTGATCCTGCCACCAGCAGAGACAGTGATCGGCTCCCTATTATACTCCGGCAATGTAAGCAATGTGGTATTACAGTACATGCAGGTAATGGCACTCAATCAGGCCCCGCCAAACGTAGGTACCTATCTGATGTACAATGTAGATATGGACGGTGACTGGATAAATTTCTACTCAAGGGGACTCAACAGCCTTGTTACACTCAACAAACAGGCAGAAGCGAATGGTAATTTCAATTATGCTGGTATCGCAAAGATTCTTACCGCTTATACTTTGGGTACGGCAACAGACCTTTGGGGTGATATTCCTTACTCGCAGGCATTTAATGGTGTAGATAACCTGAAGCCAACATATGATGCACAAAAAGATATTTATGCACAGATACAAACATTGCTTGATGCTGGTATTGCTGATCTGGCAAAGAATGCAGGCAGGGTGCCTGGAAGTGATGATTTCTTCTATGGTGGAGATAATGCAAAATGGACAAGATTAGCATATACCTTAAAGGCGCGTTATTATATGCACCTGACAAAGGCTCCGGGTTTTACAGCAACAGCACAGGCACAATTGGCCTTAACTGCACTGGATAAGGGAATGACGGGACAGGATGATAATTTCAGACTTCAGTATAATGGTGGTGCTGGTCTGGAGAATCCATGGCAGCAAAACTTTTTATCGGCCAGCACAATTATCCTGTCTTCTACAGTAGTAAATGGTTTCAAAACACGTAATGATCCGCGCCTGACGAAGATGATAGCACCTGCTGCGGAAACGGGACTATATACCGGAAGGGTGATTGGAGAGGAGGGTATCGGCTCACTGGAATCTTATTCACGCCCTTCAGATTTCTATGCGGGTGCTGCGGCTAATAATTATTTGCTCACTTATCCCGAAGCACTGTTCATCAAAGCAGAGGCTACGCTGATCGTTTCCGGAGTTGCTGCGGCTACACCGATTTACAGGGCTGCCGTGGTTTCACATATGACACAGTTAGGAGTAAATAGTACGGCTTATGATACTTACCTTGCTTCACGTACGCTGAACAGCACTAATGCACTACAGCTGATCATAGAAGAAAAAGGCATTGCTAACTTTCTTTCTATGGAAAGCTTTGTAGATTACAGACGCACGGGGTATCCGGCACTGACCAAAGTAATGAACGGTCTATCTGCAATTCCCCGTCGAGTACTTTATCCGCAGATAGAAATGAGCGGGAATGTACAGCCTCAGCAAAGTGCAAAGTTAACAGATCGTGTTTGGTGGGATACTGCCAATTAAGCTAAACAATCGAATTTCATAGTTAATTTCCTCCATGAACAAGCCTCTTTAATTTCAAAGGGGCTTGTTGCTTTTCAAGGGCTGGAGACGACTGAAAATAGGGAAAAGGCTAATAAATGGTTACTAAAAAACAATTTACGGGCTAAAACTTTAGCTAATTGCAGCTATTTTTACGATTATGATAAATCATTTTAAAAAGGTTGCGGGTGTAATAGCGGTAATGCTATCTCCGTTTTTTATACTGGCACAAGGTACTTTGCAGGATTATCAGCGTGCTGAAGCACTAAATGGTCAGTTGGTAAATTCGGTTCATTATGCGCCTGACCTGATCCAATGGTTGCCTGGTCAGCATCAGTTCCTGTATCGTATGCAGACCCCGGAAGGGGAGAAACACCTGTTAGTAGATGCAGATAAAAAAAGCAAAACATTTGATACACCAGCGTTTCAGCGCATGCAGGAACAGAATAAACTTGCTGCTGCGGGTTGGGATCATGATGACCCCGAAGATGACAGTCCGCAAGGCAAAATGAAGTTATCTCCTGATGGCAAATGGCTGGCTTACATTAAAAATTACAATGTTTATATCCGCAGTTCGGCGAAAAATGAACCTGAATATGCTTTAAGTTTTGATGGTTCTGAGGGCGATTATTATTCTCCGCAAATTACCTGGTCTCCCGACAGTAAAAAATTGGCGACCAACAAAATCAGGGCTAATAAACCCCATATGGTTTACCTGATTGAATCTTCTCCGGCAGATCAGTTGCAGCCTAAACTGCAAAGCAGAAATTACCTGAAACCTGGTGATGCATTAGCACAAAAACAGCCCTCGGTGTTTTTAGTTGCTGAGAAAAAACAACTGCAGGTAGATTTATCTTTGATACCAGCTCAATACAATCTGTCGTCGCCGGAATGGCGTAAGGATAGTCGCGCTGTCACATTTGAATACAATCAACGCGGACATCAGGAATACCAGGTAATGGAACTGGATGCCCTTTCCGGGAAAGTGAATACCCTAATTAAAGAAACCAGTAAAACCTTTATCAATTACAGCGGCAGAAATTACCGCTATGATCTCGCTGACGGTAAGGAAATCATCTGGGCCTCAGAACGTGATGGCTGGAATCACCTCTATTTATATGATGGTGCTGGTAAACTTAAAAATCAGATTACCAAAGGAAATTGGGTAATGCGGAAGGTGATCAATGTAGATGAAAAAAACAGGCAGATCATTTTTGAAGCAAGCGGGCGCAATGCTGATCAGGATCCTTACTTTATCCAATATTACCGGATCAACTTTAATGGTTCCGGATTGAAGGCCCTCACTAGTGAAAATGCAAACCATAAAGCGGTATTCTCGTCCGACTGGAAGTTCTTTACAGATACTTATTCCAGAATTGACCTGCCGCCGGTTACAGTACTTAGAAATGCTGCTGATGGTAAAGTGGTAATGCCGCTTGAACGGGCAGATATTTCTCCTTTAATAAAAACAGGCTGGAAACTACCCGAAGTTTTTCATACGAAGGGGAGAGACGGGGAGACTGATATCTGGGGAATGATTATCCGTCCTACCAATTTTGATCCTGCAAAAAAATATCCTGTGATAGAATATATTTATGCTGGTCCACAGGATTCATTTGTGCCGAAAAACTTTGTTACAGACTCCCGTGGTTCTCTGCATGAACTGGCAGAGCTTGGATTTATCGTGGTTCAGATAGACGGGATGGGGACAGCTAACCGCTCAAAAGCCTTTCATGATGTATGCTGGAAGAACCTGAAAGACGCGGGTTTCCCGGATAGAATGATCTGGATCAAAGAAGCTGCAAAAAAATACGCTTATATGGATATCAGTAAGGTTGGGATTTTTGGTAACTCTGCAGGGGGACAAAATTCTGCAGGTGCTTTATTGTTTCATCCCGATTTTTATAAAGTAGCAGTATCATCTTCAGGATGCCACGATAACCGGATGGATAAAATCTGGTGGAACGAACAATGGATGGGATATCCTATCGGACCACAATATGAAGCCTCTTCTAACGTAGCGAATGCCTATAAGCTGCAAGGGAAATTATTATTGATTCTTGGTGAACTGGATGAAAATGTTGATCCCTCATCTACCATACAGGTAATTAATGCATTAGTAAAAGCAAATAAGAATTTTGATTTTCTGGAGATTCCCGGAATGGGTCATTCTCTTGGGGGTGATTATGGAGAGCACAAGCGGAGGGACTTTTTTGTGAAACACCTGCTGGGGGTTGATCCGCCGGAATGGAACTGGAAACAAAGTATAACTGTACCTAAGCCTTAGGCATCTGATACGGTTTCCACGAGATCAGAAAGATAATATTGTAAAGCAAAAGGCTGTCTTGATACAAACCAAAAATTTTAATTTTTTGGTTTGTATCAAGACAGCCTTTAAATTTTAGCTATTTGAATAACTCCTGCAAATCTCTGTCTGCAGTAGGTATTTTCTTTAGAAAATCATCAAATCCGCCGTTTTCCTGGGAGCTGTACATGCCGTAAGCATCCATGATATAGCCAATTTGTCCGTCTTTGTCTTCTAATAAATAGAGTACAGAATTATCGCCCGGATCAGAATCACCTTCAAAACGGTAGGTTTTTATGATAGATAAATCTTCAGGATTATAAATTTTGTTTATGCCGACTCCCTGCATTTTGCCGTGGTCAGTCATCTTTATTTCGTTATCTAAACCTTTTTGCCTTAATTTTTCTAAAATCTGGCTAAGTGTATTCATTTCTACTGGACGTTCCATAATAAAGATTGTTTTTTACTATAACAATGCCTTGAAGAAATGGTTTGGTTTATTGTATTTGAAACATTAATGATCTGTTCCAAAATCCAGCTCACCCAGATACTCACTGTTGGAAATACTTTTCCGGTTATTGCTGATAAATGCAATATAGACGTGTGCCTTGGGGAGCCTTGCCTTCTCCATGAGCAGTAATTCCATGCCTTCAGCTCTTTTAGCCCCGGCTTTGAGAAAGATAATCCTATCCGATTTTCCCGGGAAATAAAGCATTATCATCACCTGATCATCCTTAAACATGGTTGTATCATCGCTCTCCGGATTCCATGTAAAATGTACACCCTCAGGTCGGAGACTTACTGCTGCATCTTTAGCCATTGGTAATTTTCCTTCGGAAATGGCAGCTTTAGCGTAATCAAAGTATTGTGCCCCACGTTCTCCGCTTACTGCGGTAAGATTGCGACTCACTGCTTTATTATAAGCATTGCTCGTTGTACCTTTCGCCACTAATTCAAAACCAATTGGATAAACATCTTTAATTTCCTTTAGAAATTGATTTACGATGGTATATTTATTTTGATTAGCCAATTCACCTTGCGTATAAGGTTTATGCCTGTAGGGGGTACTTCGTGCGATGAACTGCCCATTGAGTTCATAAAATACAGTATTACCAACCTTTCCACTTACTTCATTAAGGTTACGTTTTTTTGAGATTGCCATAGTCGTATATATTTGGTTTTAAGCAATATAGCGCATGAAACCATGAATGTTTTAACATATAGTGAAATTGTTACAAACGAATCTTTGTTCGATTTATAAGAATTGGTTGTTTCAGGAGGTTAATTGCAGCGTAACAAATTCTGTAACGATACTGAGCATCGTTTTAATTAACAGGATCTGGATAAGTTTTTAACCAGTCCTTAAGGGGTCCTTAACAGGTCTGCCGACCTGCTTATGACCTGTTAAGGACCTGTTTTTGACCTGTTAATATGAACGTTGCTCACCATCGTCTCTGCCTCCAACCCCTATGAATGGCATGGCAAAAAAAAACCTCCGTGAGTCGGCCGACACACGGAGGTTTAAAAAGATTGTATTAAAGCTTATAGCGAAAACGCAGCTTTTACTGCATCTACATAGTCTAATTTTTCCCAGGTAAACAATTCAACTTCAATTTGTTTTTCTTCACCATTAGAAGCCTTAAATGTTTTAGTCACCACCTCATTGTTTTTACCAAAGTGACCATAAGCAGCAGTCTCTGAGTAAATAGGGTTACGCAATTTGAAACGGGTTTCGATGCCATAAGGAGTCATATCGAAAACTTTCTCTACTGCCTTAGCGATCTCGCCATCTGTCAGTATAACTCCGTTTGTATCTTTCACCTTTGCAGTTCCGTAAGTGTTTACGTAAATACCCATCGGCTGTGCTACACCTATCGCATAAGAAACCTGTACCAAAACTTCGTCTGCAACACCTGCTGCAACTAAGTTTTTAGCAATGTGTCTTGTTGCGTATGCCGCGGAACGGTCAACCTTTGAAGGATCTTTTCCTGAGAAAGCACCACCACCGTGTGCACCTTTGCCACCATAAGTATCAACGATGATTTTTCTGCCGGTTAATCCGGTATCACCATGAGGACCGCCAATCACAAATTTACCAGTTGGATTAATATGGTATTTGATATCCTTGTTGAACAATTTGCTGAACTGAGGATACTGACTTGATACACGTGGAATTAAGATATTGATGATATCTTCTTTGATTTTAGCCAGCATTGTCTGCTCTTCATCAAAATCATCATGTTGTGTAGAAACTACGATGGAATCAATTCTTACAGGCTCATTATTGTCGTTGTACTCTAATGTAACCTGAGATTTTGCATCAGGACGCAGATATTTGATTTCAGTATCTTCACGACGGATCGCTGCAAGTTCGATCAGGATTTTATGTGCAAGGTCTAATGCCAATGGCATGTAGTTTTCAGTCTCTCTGGTTGCATAACCGAACATCATACCCTGATCACCAGCTCCCTGAGTAGTTTTGTCTGCTTTATCTACACCCTGATTAATATCAGGAGATTGCTCATGAATAGCTGATAATACACTGCAGGAGTTACTATCGAACATATATTCACCTTTAGTATAACCAATTTTGCTGATCACGTCTCTTGCAATCTTTTGTACATCAAGATACGCTTTTGACTTCACCTCTCCAGCTAAAAATACCTGTCCGGTTGTAACTAAAGTTTCACATGCAACTTTAGATTCCGGGTCAAATGCTAGAAAATTATCAATTAGTGCATCTGAAATTTGATCTGCTACTTTATCCGGATGGCCTTCAGAAACAGATTCTGATGTAAATAAATATGACATTTTAAATAATTAATTTTATAATAAACAATTATATAAAATGGATCATGACCCTGCTTAACAGGCAGTAAAAGGAAGTGTATGAATGGTTAGCACTTTTTTTTACGTGGTTGCAATCCCGTTATGCTAACATAACATCGCAAATCAGTCCACCTTAGGTTTGCAAAATTACTATATATATTCAAATTAGTCAAAAAATATCAATTATTTTGTAACCGTAATTAATTCACACCCTTTTGGCAAAGTCGAACATTCTATTTATTATCAACCCTATATCCGGCGGTAAGGATAAACTTAAGATTCCTGCTATAATTGATGCAAACTTAGACCGGTCTAAGTTTAATCCCAATTATAGTTTCACGGAATATGTCGGTCATGCCGCGGAGATTGCTGAGGAAGCAGCGAATAAGAATTTTGATATTATCGTTGCCGTGGGCGGTGATGGTACGATCAATGAGATTGCTACAAAAGTGATGCAGCAGCAGAAAATTCTGGGAATCATACCTTTCGGCTCAGGAAACGGGCTGGCCAGGTTCCTGAAAATACCCATGGATACTGCTAAATCTATTCAGGTCATTAACGGGATGAATGTGAGCAGGATTGATACAGGAACTTTTAACGACAAGTTTTTCTTCAACATGGCAGGAATGGGTTTTGATGCACATATCAGCTCAGTGTTCGTCGGCAACAAAAAAAGAGGATTGTCAGGTTATGTAAAACTGGGGATCAAGGAGATGGTGAATTATAAGCCAGAAACCTACCATCTGCTGATTGACGGGGTACATTATACCCGTGAAGCATTTGTAGTCAGTGTGGCAAATTCTTCTCAATACGGAAATAATGCACATGTGTCGCCACATGCGTCCGTAACAGATGGTTTACTGGATGTATGTATCATTAAATCTTTCCCTTTATACAAAATACCTTTGCTTGCTTATCATATGATCAGTGCCACGACTGATAAATCAGATATGGTGGAGATTATAAAAGGAAAGAACATTCAGATTACCCGGGTGGATGATGGTGCAATACATATTGATGGGGAACCCTTTTTTATGGGCAGGGAGATTGCAGTTTCTATAGCACCACTTTCATTAAACATCATTATACCGGAATATGAGCAGGGCCTCGGCCTGTTCGCAAATAAACTGTCGGAAAATTAAAACAGAGAGAGATGGCCGTAAAAAAGAAATCGTTAAGTGACCTTGGTGGAATTATGTATTCTACAGATCCTTCATTCAGCTATGAAGATGAGAATGAAGTGGTACCGGAACGTGTTCCGAATAACCAGCAGGATTTAAGGGTAATGCTGGACAGGAAAAACCGTGGAGGAAAGGCTGTGACGCTGATTACCGGATTTATCGGTACTGCGGCCGAGGCCGAGCAATTATCAAAAATGCTCAAAACCAAATGTGGCGTTGGTGGCAGTGCTAAAGACGGGGAAATTATTGTGCAGGGAGACTTCCGCGATAAGGTCGTTTTAATGTTGCAAAAGGAAGGCTATAAAGTAAAAAAATCAGGTGGATAATTTACCTATAAGTTCCTGTATTTCAGTGGTATGGTCGTTAGTGTAGCGCCTACAATAAGTAAAATATTTCCCTTGAAATGATTATTTTTAAATAAATATCTGCTTAGCTTTGAAGACCAAATATTCATTGTATGAGCAAAAATTTATTGCCTGGACCGGACCTTAATTGGTTAGGTTTAGGTGCTGATAAGGTATTATATCAGTTAGACATACCACAATTGGTAGAAGAAGCCATCAAAAATGGCGAGGGAACACTCTCTTCAACCGGGGCACTGGCAATTGATACGGGCAGATTTACCGGACGTTCGCCTAAAGACCGCTTTATTGTGCTGGATGATGTGACGAGAGATACCGTATGGTGGGGAGATGTGAATATCAGATTTACACAGGCCAATTTCAATGCTTTACTCGAAAAGGTATGTGCGCATTTAAATGCACGCAAAATTTATGTCAGAGATGGCTATGCCTGTGCCGATCCGTCCTATAAAACAAGTATCAGGGTAATTACGGGAACCGCTTATCAGAATCTTTTCGCCAACAACCTGTTTTTAAGACCAGATGCGGAAGGAAATACAGGTCGGCCGGAATGGACTATCATTGCTGCGCCGGAGTTCCAGGCTGATCCGCTGATTGACGGAACCAGACAATCCAACTTCTCCATTCTCAACTTTTCTAAAAAAATTATTCTTATTGGCGGTACAGGTTACACCGGTGAAATAAAAAAGGGAATTTTTTCAGTGCTGAATTTCATTCTGCCACAGCATAGAAATACGCTGTCCATGCACTGTTCCGCAAATGTGGGGGCTGAAGGAGATGCGGCAATATTCTTTGGTCTGTCAGGAACAGGGAAGACCACGCTTTCGGCAGATCCTTGCCGGGGTTTAATTGGCGATGATGAACATGGGTGGGGAGATGATTCTGTTTTTAATTTTGAAGGCGGTTGTTATGCCAAATGCGTGGACCTGACTTTTGAGAAGGAACCTCAGATCTTTTCGGCTGTCCGGTTTGGTGCTTTGCTGGAAAATACAAATTATTTTCCTGGTCAGAGAGTAGTCGATTATGCAAATATTGAGAAGACAGAAAATACCAGGGTTGCTTATCCGATTGATTTTATCGATAATGCAGTAATCCCTTCTGTAACAGGGATTCCAAAAAATATTTTTTTTCTGACTGCAGATGCTTTTGGTGTATTGCCACCCTTGTCTAAATTAAGTACGGGTCAGGCCATGTTTCATTTTATCTCAGGATATACAGCAAAGGTTGCCGGTACAGAGGCAGGTATAACAGAACCGCAGGTAACTTTTTCTGCCTGTTTTGGGAAAGCCTTTTTGCCTTTGCATCCTACAAAATATGCAGAATTGCTTGGCCGCAAGATGGAACAGCACCAGGTAAATGTGTGGCTGGTCAACACCGGCTGGAGTGGTGGTGCTTATGGAGAGGGACAACGCATGAAATTAAGCTATACCCGGGCGTTGATTACTGCAGTGTTGGAAAATAAATTACAGGATATTGAGTTTATTGAGCATCCTGTTTTCGGCTTACAGATGCCTGTTTCCTGTCCGGGGGTACCATCAGAAATATTAAACCCGGGAAATACCTGGGAGAACAAGCAAAAATATGATCAAAAAGCGAATGAACTTGCTCAGGCGTTTGTCGCCAACTTCAAGCAATTTGAAGCCTTTGCAAATGAAGAAATACGCTCTTCACTCCCAAAAGTTGTAGAAAACACGCTTTAAATCATTTTTTTTAGGTAAAAATTTGCATTTGAATTTTTTTTTAGTTTTCATTGTGAAAGATTGTCTCCCCAACGAGACAATCTTTTTTAATATACACTGCTTCGGGAAGAATATTATTGTGATAACACAGAATACTTGATTATTTAATTTGGAATTAAAATCAAAGTTATAGATTTGTTATCGCAACATTTCGTTTTATCGGTCGTTGTGTGTATTACGGAATATTTAATCTAAATTTAAAAAAACAAGTACTAAAAACTCAAAAACTAAAAAAATGGCAAACGCACCAAAACCAACAACAGTTCAAAAAGAAAGCTCATCAGCTTCAAATCTATTCGCTACACTAGTTATCCCTATTTGTATTATTATTGGTATCCTTATTTTTAAATTCGTTCTGGGAGATCCTAAGAACTTCATTGATGACAATGTTGAAAACCTTCCTAAAGTAGGTAACTATGCAGGTATGGCTTATAAAGGTGGATTTATCGTGCCAATCCTAATGGGTATGCTTTTAATGGTAATCGTTTTCTCTGTAGAGCGTTTCATCGTTATTGGAAAAGCAACTGGTACATCAGGTTTAGATGCATTTGTTAAAAAAGTACAAGCGCTTTTAAATTCAAACAACATCGAAGCTGCAATGGCTGAGTGTGACAAACAAAAAGGTTCAGTAGCTAACGTAATCAAATCTGGTCTGAAAAAATACCGTGAGATGGAAGTTGAAGCTAACATGGATACAGATCAGAAATGTTTAGCTATCCAGAAAGATATCGAAGAAGCAACAACTTTGGAAATGCCAATGTTAGAGCAAAACTTAACTGTAATTGCTACATTAGTATCAGTAGGTACATTAATGGGTCTGTTAGGTACAGTAACGGGTATGATTAAAGCGTTTGGTGGTTTAGGTGCTTCTGGAGCTCCGGATTCAGCAGCGTTAGCAACAGGTATCTCTGAGGCATTGATCAATACTGCAACTGGTATCGGTACATCAACTTTAGCGATTATCATGTATAACATCCTTACTTCAAAAATTGATAAATTGACTTATGCAATTGATGAAGCTGGTTTTAGCATCATCCAAACTTATGCTTCTACGCATAAATAGAAAATAATGTAATTTTTTTTTACCGGCTTTATGGAAAACCGGAAGAATTAACATCATTATACAAAACATAAGTAATTTTTAAAATTATGGCAAGAGCAAAAGTTGCAAGAAAAAGTACCTCGATCGATATGACCGCTATGTGCGACGTGTCTTTCCTGTTGCTTACTTACTTCATTTTATCAGCAACTGCAAAACAACCGGATCCTTTGGCGGTAACTATTCCGTCATCGACCTATAAGATTAAAGTTCCTGAAAAGGATATTGCGATCTTAACGATCGGAACGGGAAAAGTTTTTTTCGAAACTTTAGGACAGGATATTAAAATTAATACCCTTGAAAAAATCGGGGAGCAGTACAAAATAGAATTTACTCCGGAAGAGAAAAAACGCTTTAGTGTAATCGGATCTTTTGGTGTTCCTGTTCAGAGCCTGAAACAGTTCATTATGATGGACGGTGATCAGCGTAAAAAATCAGGATTAGAGCAAGGGATTCCATCTGACTCTACAAACAATCAGTTAGCTGACTGGATTCTTCAATCGCGTAAAGCGGTCGCTGAACTGCACTCTGAAGGAATGAGAGTAAGTATCAAGGGAGATGCTGCTGAAGAATATCCGGTAGTCAAAAAGATTGTCGACATTCTTCAAAAACAAAAAATTAACAAGTTTAGTTTAATCACCACTGCTGAGGGCAGCTAAAAATTAAATCATGGCAGAATTAGATACCTCCGGCGGGGGTGGCAAAAAAGGTGGAAAAGTAAGAAGTAAGAAGTCTTCTACGAAAGTAGATTTAACCGCGATGGTTGATTTGGCTTTCTTATTGATTACCTTCTTCATGTTGACCACCACGCTGAGTAAACCAACCGCAATGGATATTGCGAAGCCAGATAAAGATGAGAAGAATGAGACGAGGCTTGAATTAAGGGCATCTCAGACAATGACTATTTTGTTAGGTAAAAATAATAAAGTAGCATGGTACATGGGAGAGGCTGGTAAATCAGCACCTGAAATTCAAAATTTCAGTCAGATCAGAAAATCTATACTGGACAACAAGCAAAAAGTGCAGGCTGCAAGTGGTAAATCAATCGTAATGGTGATTAAACCAACTTCAGGTGCTACCTATAAAAACTTCGTTGATATTATGGACGAGTTAGCAATTACCGGAATCAAATCGGCTCCTGCAATTGATGATGAGAACATCACCGATGCTGAGAAAGCATTCATGAAGCAAGAAGGAATTTTATAATATTATTAACATTTTAAATAACAAACAATGTTCGGTTCTAAAATAGACTTATTCAATAAAGAATGGCTCGACGTTGTTTTTGCTAAAAAGAACAAATCCTACGGCGCTTACGAGTTACGCAAGGAAAATGGCGCAAATACAACGAAGGCATTATTTATGGCATCGGCAGTATTCATCTTGCTGTTTCTAACACCGAAGATCATTAGTCTGATCAAGGGGCAACTTCCTGAAGAGGAAATTGTGAAGCAAGTTGAAGTTGTTGTTGCGCCACCACCGCCGGTGGATCCTAAAACACCTCCGCCGCCACCGGTTGAGCCACCGCCGCCAAAAACGGATCAGATCAAGTTTCCTCCTCCGATTGTAAAACCGGATAATGAGGTTCGTGATGAAGAGCCACCTCAGATTGAGCAGTTAAAAGCTGCCGATCCCGGACAGAAAACTATTGAAGGTGATCCTGGTGCGGACATCGTGATAGCAGGTCCTGTTGGAGATGGTCCTAAACAGGCAGCAGTAGTAGAAGATACTAAAGTTTACGATTTCGTAAGTATCGAAACTCAGCCAGGTTTCCCTGGAGGAATGGATAAATTTTACGCTTATCTTCAGAAAACTGTAAGATATCCTCCTATGGCGCAGGAAAATAATATTCAGGGTAAAGTGTTTATGTCTTTTGTAGTAGAGAAAGACGGTCGCTTAACTGATATTAAAGTAGAGCGTAAGTTAGGTGGTGGTACTGACGAAGAAGCCATCCGTGTACTTAAGGCTAGTCCGAAATGGACTCCTGGTATTCAGAATGGTAAGCCAGTACGTGTGAAATACAATATTCCAATCAGCTTTACTTTAGCAAACTAAATTAATGTTTGACTTCAATACATTTAAACAGAAATCGCCTCAACAGCGATTTCTGTTCATTTTAGGCCTTGTGATGTTTTTGGTATACCTTACATTGGGGGTATATATCATTGCGGATAAAACAGTGATGACGCAGTTTCCACAATGGTCAAAAATTCTTTTCGGCGCATTACTAATCGGATATGCAATCATCAGGTTTACACGTTTAATCAATCAAAAAGAAGATTAAGATGAAAAAATTAGTTTTTATACTGCCATTATTTTTGTTTATTGCGTGCAGAAACAGCGACAAAAAAGAGGCTGTTGCTGAAACGCGTACTTCTGGTACAATGAAAATGCTGGTAGATGAAAGCTTTGCTTCGATGCTTAACGATCAGATTGAAATATTTAAACTGGATTATCCTGATACCAGGTTTGACCTGGTTCAGGGGAATGAGAATAAAATTTTGCCTGCTTTTTTAAATGATAGCATCAGGGTGGCGGTTTTATCAAGAAAACTTACACCTGCGGAAGAGCAGGCTTATACCAAAAGAAGTATTAGGGTGTTTACGACACGCTTTGCTGTGGATGGTATTGCGTTGATCACGGGGAACAATAACCCCGATTCAACAATTACTGCCGATGAGATTATTGCTGTTTTAAAGGGGAATAATCCAAAAGGAAGAAATTTAGTGTTTGATAATGCCTATTCCAGTACGTTACGTTACTTTAAGGAGCTTGCTCAGATCAAAGAACTGCCTGCTAAAGGAATCTACACTTTGAAAAATAATAATGATGTGATCAAATATGTATCGGAACATCAGGACTATATAGGTATTGTAGGGGTAAACTGGTTACTGAAAGATAACAGAGACATGGCTGAATTTACTACCCAGGTTAAACTATTGGGGGTAAAAAACGTCAAAGGACAAAAGGGGGACGATGCTTTTTATAAGCCAACACAACCAAATCTGATAGATGGAAAGTATCCGTTTTGGAGAAGTATTTATATTATTAACGCCGAGGGCAGAGATGGTTTAGGCACAGGTTTTGCAACCTGGCTGGTGAGTCAGCGGGGTCAACTGATTGTACTTAAATCAGGACTTGCGCCAAACAGGATGACTTCCAGAGATATTAATATTAAAAGTGATAACTAATTATATTGAAATTTAGCTAAGATTAGCTTCATTAGCATTTTAAACAAACAATCCGAACCATGAAACCTGCCTGCAAGTTTCATGACCTTTAAAAAAAATCAAATGATACGAACCATGAAAATGACAAAGAAAGCAATAACCTTAAGTTTAGGTTTAGTAGTGATGGGTTCTGCCTCTTTTGCTCAGAATTTAGATGATGCAAAGAAAGCTATTGACGCTGAGCAGTATGCAAAAGCGACTTCAATGCTTAAGACATTGGTAAGTTCACAAGCCAGTAAAGGAGAGAATTACTTTAGTTTAGGTGATGTATACCTGCGTAATGATTACGTTGATTCTGCAAAAGCAGTTTTTACTAAAGGTATTGCAGCCGATCCAAAATACCCGCTGAATTATGTTGGTCTGGGTCAGTCTGAACTTGCAGCGAACAACGCAGCGGCAGCTAAAGCGAATTTCGATAAAGCTATTGCAGCTGCATCTAAAAAAGATTATACAGTATATTTATACATCGGTAAAGCTTATGTAGCTCAGGATAAACCTGACTTTGCTGCAGCATTACCTGCTTTACAAAAAGCGGATGAGCTGGACGATAAAGATAAAGACCCTGAAACTTTCGTAGCATTAGGTGATTTCTACGCTGCACAAAAAAAGAACTCAGAAGCTTTAAGTAACTACCTGCGTGCATTGAACATGAATGAGACTTTATTGAGAATTAAAGTTCAGATTGGCAGAATGTACAAAGAGTCAAGAGCATTTCCGGAATCAGAAAATGAGTTGAAAGCTGTAATTGCGGCTGACGCTAATTATGGTCCTGCTTACCGTGAGATTGCTGAGTTGTATATGCAATGGGCAAATTTCGAACCAGCAAACTTTGCTGCTAAATCTGCTGAAGCATTGACTAACTACAAGAAATATCTTGATTTGACTGACAAATCCTTTGATGCAAGATTACGTTATGCGCAGTTCCTGTACTATGCTAAGGATTTCAAAACGTTAGAAACAGAAACAGCTGATTTAGCGAAACTGTATCCTAATAATCAGAAAAGTGTTGTCATCTCACGTTTACAGGCTTATTCTGCAGCTGAGAACAAAAATCCTGAAAGCTTGAAAATGTTAACGGATTTCTTCGCTAAAAACACTGATACTGCACGTTTAGTAGCATCTGATTACCTTTACTTAGGTAAAGCACAGCTGATTGCTGGACAGGATAGTCTTGCTTTAATCAGCATCACTAAAGCAGTAGCTAAAGATTCTACCAATGTTGAAGCTTTGGAAGATGTAGGTAAAGCATTGTACAACAGCAAAAAATATGCTGCTGCAGCAGGTGTTTACAGAGATGCAATCAGGTTAAACCCAAATGGTAAAGGTTCATTGACGAACTATTACTACCTGGCTTCTGCTAATTATTTCTCTTATGCTATTGCCGACAGAGATAAACAGAACCCTGATAAAAAGATTCTTGTAGAAGCAGATTCAGCTTTAGCTTTCATTAATAAAAGCACGCCTGAGTTCACACTTGCTTACATTACAAGAGCTCGTGTAGCACGTTACATGGATGATCAGACTACGCCTAAAGGATTAATGGTTCCTTTTTATGAGCAATATCTTGACCTGGTTACGGTTAAAAAACCTGAATTAGGTGCAGCGCCTGCTGAAAAAAGAAACCTGGTAGAAGCTTATACTAACTTAGGATTCTTCTATTCTCCGACAGATAAAGCAAAAGCAACTGATTACTTCAACAAAGCATTGGTTGTTGATCCTTCAAATGCAAATGCAACAACCGGATTGAAGCAATTGACTGCACCAGCAGCAAAAGCTCCGATTAAGAAAAAATAAGTCTAAATAACAGATAATTGAAAAGGCAGGGTTGATATCCTGCCTTTTTCTTTTACTTTTGCCCTAAATTAAAATTATATGGAAACCCAAAGTTTACCTTCAGATTTTTTACCTATCATCTTTCAGGTTATTGTTGCACTTGGATTTGTTGTTGTTACGCTGATCGCTACGCATTATTTAGGCCCTGCACGTAAGACAAATGATAAGCTGTCAACTTTTGAAGCTGGTATTAAGGTAGTTGGTAATGCGCGTCAGCCATTTTCTATTAAGTACTTCCTGGTAGCTATCCTTTTTGTGTTATTTGATGTGGAGGTGATATTTATGTATCCATGGGCTGTGAATTTCAGGGAGTTGGGATGGAGTGGCTTAATTGAGATGTTCATCTTCATGGGAACACTGCTCTTAGGCTTCATTTACATTTTGAAAAAGAAGGCTTTAGACTGGAACTAATTAATTTAGATCGTTTCTAAATCGATATGGGTTAGTGTCTTTTGTACGTAATTATCGTAAATTTGTGGTTCATTCTGGTATAGGAATGAGCCTTTTTTGTTTAATAATATGAGTGACATCAATATAGTAGACGCGCCTCCAGGCATTGAAGGATCTGGTTTTTTCGCCACCTCTTTAGATAAGGTTATCGGTTTAGCCCGTTCCCATTCATTATGGCCTTTACCTTTTGCAACGTCTTGTTGCGGGATAGAATTTATGGCTACAATGGGATCTCATTATGACTTTGGTCGTTTTGGGTCAGAACGCCTTAGTTTCTCTCCGCGTCAGGCAGATTTGCTGATGGTGATGGGTACAATCGCTAAGAAAATGAGTCCTGTGTTAAAACAGGTTTATCTTCAGATGGCTGAACCCCGCTGGGTAATTGCTGTTGGCGCATGTGCTTCAAGTGGTGGTATTTTCGATACTTACTCTGTTTTGCAGGGAATCGACGAAATTATTCCGGTAGATGTTTATGTACCAGGATGTCCGCCAAGACCTGAAGCAATTTTAGATGGTTTTGGAAAGATCCAGGAGCTCGTTAAAAACGAATCCGGAAGAAGAAGACATTCTGATCAGTACAAACAAATGTTAGCTTCATACGGAATAGAATAATGGCAGACATAACAAATAATGATCTGATTGAGTTACTGGGCGGGAAGTTCGGTAATAAAATTACAGGTGTAAATGAACCTTATGGTTTGCTTACTTTCGAGACCACTAAGGACGTGATCATCGGGGTACTTCAGTTTCTTAAAGAAAGCGAAGTAGCGAATATGAATTTCCTTACCGATATCACTGCTGTTCATTATCCTGAGAAAAACCAGATTGCTGTGGTATACCATTTACACAGCATGGTGAAGAGAATAAGAATCAGGATTAAGGTTTTTATCCATGAGCACACACCTAATATTCCTACGGCTACTGTGCTTTGGAAAAGTGCTAACTGGATGGAAAGAGAAACGTATGACTTCTTCGGCGTTAAATTTGAAGGTCACCCGGATCTGAGAAGAATATTAAACATGGATGAGCTGAATGTTCACCCCATGCTGAAACAATATCCTTTGGAAGATCCAAACAGAGTTGATAAAAAAGACGAATACTTTGGTAGATAAGCATATGAATCACAATCAACCGGTATATACAGACAACGATCCGCAGGAGGAGTTAGTTACCTTAAACTTAGGACCTACCCACCCGGCTACTCACGGCGTATTTCAAAACGTACTTCAGTTAGACGGTGAGCGTATTGTGAGTGGTGTATCCACAATCGGATATATTCACCGCGCATTTGAGAAAATAGCTGAACACAGACCATTTTATCAGATTACCCCATTGACAGACAGACTAAACTACTGCTCGTCTCCCATCAATAACATGGGCTGGCACATGACAGTAGAGAAGTTATTAAATATTAAAGTACCTAAACGTGTAGATTATCTGAGGATCATCGTCATGGAACTGGCACGTATTTCAGATCATATTATCTGTAATACGATTATCGCACAGGATACAGGTGCTACCACGACTTTCCTATACCTTTTTCAGTTCAGAGAGCATATCTATGAAATTTATGAAGAGGTTTGCGGAGCACGTTTGACGACCAATATCGGTCGTATAGGTGGTTTTGAAAGAGATTTCAACGAAATTGCGTTTGCGAAGATTAACAAATTCCTGAAGGAATTTCCGTTGGCTTTGAAAGAGTTTGAAAGCTTGCTGAACCGTAACCGTATTTTTATTGACCGTACTGCGGGTGTAGCTGCTGTCACGCAGGAAGACGCATTGAGCTTCGGCTGGACAGGGCCATTACTGCGTTCTACTGGTGTGGATTATGATGTGCGTGTAAGTGAGCCTTACAGTTCTTATGATGAGTTCGATTTTGAGGTTCCTGTAGGTACGAGCGGCGATATCTACGACCGTTACCTGGTTCGCAATGAAGAAATGTGGCAAAGTCTGCGTCTGATTGAACAGGCAATGGAGAAATTAAAGGGCGAGCCTGCCGGAGTTTTCCATGCGGATGTACCTGATTTCTATCTGCCTGCCAAAGAGGAAGTATATAACAATATGGAGGCATTAATCTACCATTTCAAAATTGTGATGGGAGAGATCGACGCACCTAAAGCAGAGGTATACCATGCCGTTGAGGGTGGAAATGGCGAGCTTGGGTTCTACCTGATTA
Source organism: Pedobacter sp. MR2016-24 (assembly GCF_026239655.1). GTDB lineage: Bacteria > Bacteroidota > Bacteroidia > Sphingobacteriales > Sphingobacteriaceae > Pedobacter. Next base: position 77,730 of record NZ_JAPIVO010000006.1, read on the forward strand.
ATGACGGCGGCAGAACACCTTACCGTCTGCATTTCAGAAGACCAAGTTTTATCAATTACTCCATGTTTGCACATATGAGTGAAGGTATGCTATTGTCTGATGCCATTATCAATATGAGTAGTATGAATATTATTGCTGGAGAATTAGATGCTTAAAGTAGAAGAAACACAACCTGTAGAGTTCTCGTCGGCTTTGACTGTAAAGTTTGAAGAGATCACGAGTAGATATCCTGAGGGAAAGCAAAAATCGGCATTGTTACCTGTACTTCATGAAGTGCAGGCGGAACTGGGCTGGTTAAGTCCGGCCGCAATGGATAAAGTTGCTGCATACCTCAAAATAGAGCCTATCGAAGTTTATGAAGTGGCTTCTTTTTACAGTATGTACTTTTTGAAACCGCAAGGGAAATTTGTTTTGGAAGTTTGCCGTACCGGACCTTGCTGTCTGGTTGGTGCTGAGAAACTCATGGACCATATAGAGAACAGTCTGGGTGTGAAAGAGGGAGAAGTTACTCCTGATGGATTATTTAGCTGGAGAGGTGTAGAATGTCTTGCTGCATGTGGTTTCGGCCCGGTATTGCAGATAGGTCCTGAATACACATTTTATGAAAACCTTGATGCAGAAAAGGTAGATACATTGATAGCAGAATTACGCAAAAAATAATGGCCCGTAAACTCTTATTAGAACATATAAACGTACCGGGCATCCATACACTGGATGTTTATCGCCAGAAAGGCGGGTACCGTGCTGTGGAAAAAGCTTTGAAAACCCTCACTCCTGATGAAGTAGTGGAAGAGGTGAAGAAGTCTGGATTACGCGGTCGTGGTGGTGCTGGTTTCCCTACCGGGATGAAGTGGAGCTTTCTGGCTAAACCAGAAGGTGTTGCACGTTACCTGGTATGTAATGCAGATGAATCAGAGCCGGGTACTTTTAAGGACCGTTACCTGATGACGCATATTCCTCATGCATTGATTGAGGGGATGATTGTTGCGAGTTATGCATTGGGTGCAAAAACGTCTTACATTTATGTAAGGGGTGAAATGATGCCTCAGATCAGGATCCTTGAACGTGCCATTGCAGAAGCGAAAAGCGCGGGTTTCCTGGGAAAAAATATTTTAGGGTCGGGTTATGATCTGGAGTTATATGTACAGCCCGGTGGTGGTGCTTATATCTGCGGTGAGGAAACGGCTTTATTGGAATCATTGGAAGGTAAAAGGGGAAATCCACGGATTAAACCACCATTCCCTGCAATTGCAGGTTTATATGGTTGCCCTACGGTGGTGAATAATGTAGAGTCTATTGCTGCTGTTGTACCTATTATCAATGACGGTGGTGATGAATATATGAAAATCGGTATTGGTCGCAGTACGGGTACCAAACTGATCTCGGCTTCAGGAAACCTGGTTAGACCGGGTGTTTACGAAATCGAGCTGGGGCTGCCTGTTGAAGAGTTTATTTACTCTGATGAATACTGTGGTGGTATTGCCAACGGTAAGCGATTAAAGGCTACTGTAGCCGGAGGTTCTTCTGTTCCGGTATTACCGGCAAACCTGACGCTGAAACTGGCGAATGGCGAACCAAGATTAATGAGTTACGAATCACTGTCTGAAGGCGGATTTGCTACAGGTACCATGATGGGATCTGGTGGTTTTATTGCTTTTGATGAAGATCAGTGTATGGTAAGAAATACCTGGAATTTTGCCCGTTTTTATCATCATGAGAGCTGTGGACAATGCTCACCTTGTCGTGAGGGTACCGGCTGGATGGAAAAGGTCTTACACCGGATTGAATACGGACATGGTAAGATGAGTGATATCGACCTGTTGGTGGATGTGGCGAAAAAGATAGAAGGAAATACCATTTGTCCTTTAGGGGATGCTGCTGCATGGCCGGTTGCCAGTGCAATCAGACATTTCAGGGATGAATTTGAATGGCATGTAAGAGAGCCATTAAAAAGTCTGGAGACCAATTACGGCATTGCGAAGTACGCAGAACCGATTGCTAAACCAGAAGTGACTACAGAAAATTAACGAATATCTTTAACAATGAGTGAAAAAGTTAAGGTAACCATAGACGGGATAACCGTTGAAGTAGAGCCCGGTACATCGATCCTGAATGCTGCAAGGCAGATAGGAGGCGATATTGTGCCCCCTGCGATGTGCTATTATTCTAAATTAGCAGGTAGTGGCGGTAAATGCCGTACTTGTATCGTGAAAGTAAGCAAGGGTTCTGAGAAGGATCCGAGACCAATGCCTAAATTGGTGGCTTCCTGCCGTACTACGGTAATGGACGGTATGGAAGTGCAGAACATTACTTCTCCGGAAGTGCTGGAAGCACGTAGCGGGGTAGTAGAGATGCTGCTGATTAATCATCCGCTGGACTGTCCTGTTTGTGATCAGGCCGGGGAATGCGACCTGCAAAACCTGGGTTACGAGCATGGTTTGCAAAAAACGAGATATGAATTTGAGCGCCGTACTTTCGAGCGTATCGATATAGGGGATAAGATCCAGTTACACATGAACAGGTGCATCTTATGCTACCGTTGTGTATTTACTGCCGATCAGATTACGAATAAACGTGTTCATGGTATTTTAAACCGTGGAGACCATTCTGAAATTTCTACTTACATACAGACTGCTGTTGATAACGATTTCTCCGGAAACGTGATTGATGTATGTCCTGTAGGTGCCTTAACTGATAAAACTTTCCGTTTTAAAAACAGGGTTTGGTTCACGAAACCTATAGATGCACACAGAGATTGCCCTACTTGTAGCGGCAAGGTTACTTTGTGGTATAAGGGTGAGGACGTTTTACGTGTGACTGCACGCAAGGATATCTATGGTGAAGTGGAAGAGTTTATCTGTAATACCTGTCGTTTTGACAAGAAGAAAACGGCTGACTGGACTATTGAGCATCCTACACATATCAGTGACGCTTCGGTAATTGCATCGAATCATTATGAAACGATGATCCCCTTACCTGTTATTCAGGAAGATCTTCGCCTGCAGCAAGCAAACAAAGTTGAACTGGAAAAAACCGCTAAATTCTAATGGATATCACATTCGTCATAGAAAAATTTGTACTTGTAGCTGTTATCTTCGGTATAAGTTTAGTTATCGCTATGTATTCTACATATGCGGAAAGAAAAGTTGCTGCCTTTTTGCAGGACAGGTTAGGACCGGACAGAGCCGGACCTTTCGGTATTCTGCAGCCTTTGGCTGACGGACTGAAAATGTTCATGAAGGAAGAGATTATTCCAAGCAATGCTAACAAATGGCTGTTCATGGTTGGCCCCGGACTGGCGATGTTAACTGCATGTATCGGTACAGCGGTTATTCCATGGGGTAGCGCCATTACTTTAGGCAGCAGGGTTATTCCTTTGCAGGTAACAGATATCAATGTGGGGGTATTGTATATCTTCGGCGTAGTTTCTTTAGGTGTATATGGAGTAATGATTGGTGGCTGGGCATCAAATAATAAGTATTCTTTATTGAGTGCTATCCGTGCAGCTTCACAGAATATCAGTTATGAGGTGGCAATGGGTCTTTCTATTATCGCATTGCTGTTGGTGACCAACACAATGAGTCTGAAAGAAATTGTTGACCAGCAGCATGGCTGGCACTGGAATGTGATCTATCAGCCAGTTGGATTCCTGTTATTTATGGTTTGTTCTTTCGCAGAAACAAACAGGGCACCATTCGATTTGCCAGAGTGTGAGACGGAGCTGATTGGTGGATACCATACAGAGTACTCTTCCATGAAATTAGGATTCTATTTATTCGCAGAATATATCAATATGTTTGTTTCTTCTGCGGTAATGGCTACTTTATATTTCGGAGGTTATAATTATCCGGGTATGGATTGGGTGTTATTGCATACAGGACCGGTAATCGGACCACTGATCGGAACGGTTGTATTGTTTATCAAAATATTTGCATTCATCTTTTTCTTCATGTGGGTACGGTGGACAATTCCACGTTTCCGTTATGATCAGCTGATGCATTTAGGCTGGAAGATGCTGATCCCGCTGGCAATAGCAAACGTAATTATCACAGGTATTGTGATTGCAATAGTAGAAAAGTTTTAACTGTCCGCCCTGCGGAAACATAAAAGGAGGTTTAATGGAACCATTAACCAGTAAGAAGAAAGTATTAGTACAGAAACCACTTACGTTTGCTGAGCGCATTTATCTGCCGGCAATTACTAAGGGTTTATCTATTACAATGAGCCACTTTTTCAAAAAAGAAGCTACCATCAGGTACCCGGAAGTTCAGCGCGAGATGTCGATCAACTGGAGAGGGATGCACTCGTTGAAAAGGGATGAGAATGGTAAAGAGCGCTGCACGGCCTGCGGATTGTGCGCATTGTCTTGTCCGGCTGAGGCGATCACCATGATTGCTGCAGAACGCAAACCGGAAGAAAAGGACCTGTACAGGGAAGAAAAGTACGCGGCTGTATATGAAATCAATATGCTGCGCTGTATTTTCTGCGGTCTCTGTGAAGAGGCCTGCCCGAAAGAGGCAATTTATCTGGACGGCCCTATCGTGCCTTCGGATTACCTGCGTAAGGATTTTATCTATGGAAAAGATAAACTGGTGGAGCAGCCTTTAGAAAAGAAATAAAACGGGCCTCTGGCTTTTGACATATAATTATACATATGCCGCTTAACACCGGCTTTTAAACAAACATAATAAATGGGTACATCGGTATTCTATTTGGTCGCCTTTCTAAGTATCTTCTTTTCACTGATGGTTATTTTTGCAAAAAACCCGGTGCACAGCGTACTTTATCTGATCGTAACTTTTTTTACGTTCACTGTCCATTACATTCTGCTCAATGCACAGTTCCTGGCTGTAGTAAACTTTATTGTTTATATGGGAGCTATCATGGTATTGTTCCTGTTTGTGCTGATGCTGCTTAACCTGAATAAGGATAACGAGCCTTTAAAGTCAAACCTGGTAAAGGTTGTGGGTATTGTAGCCGGATGCTGCCTGTTGGTTACGCTGGCTGGTTCTCTCAAGGCTACTGCGATTTCGGACCCCCTGGTATTGAGAAATCCGAATCTTGGACTGGTAAAGAATTTAGGTAAAGAATTATTCGGGCCTTTTATGCTGCCCTTCGAATTGTCGTCCATTCTCTTGCTGACAGCAATGGTGGGTGCGGTATTGTTAACTAAAAAAGAAAAAGTATAGTGGGAAATATTACTCAGGATTTACAGGGAGTTCCGCTTAATCATTACATCTGGTTAAGTGCGATCATTTTTACAATTGGTGTGATAGGCGTGCTTACCCGCAGAAATGCTATCGTGATCTTTATGTCGGTAGAGCTGATGCTGAATGCAGTGAATTTGCTGTTAACAGCTTTTTCAGTACACAGCAACGATCCATCAGGACAGGTATTCGTGTTTTTCATCATGGCACTGGCTGCTGCAGAGGTTGCGGTAGGCTTAAGTATTATTGTGATGGTCTACAGAAATACCCAATCCACAGACATTAATGTATTGAATCGCCTTAAGTGGTAATTATTAAGAATAAAATATAAGATGATAAATTTAGTTTGGCTGGTTCCTTTAATTCCTTTTATAGGCTTCTTAATCAACGGCCTGGGAAGAAACACATTATCTAAGAACCTGATTGGTTTCATTGGGAGCAGCGTGATATTCATATCCTTCCTGATCAGTATCGGTATTTTCTTTGAACTGGGCAGTGACGTAAGCAAGTCGCACGAGATCTTTTTATTCGACTGGATCAGTGCCGGTGCTTTAAAAATACCTCTTTCATTCCTGGTTGATCCATTGAGTTCAATCATGTTACTGATCATTACCGGGATTGGTTTCCTGATCCATGTATATTCTATCGGTTATATGCACGATGATGAAGGTTTCGGCAAGTTTTTCAGTTACCTGAACCTGTTCATCTTTTTCATGCTTTTACTGGTATTGGGATCAAACTATATTGTCATGTTTATTGGCTGGGAAGGTGTTGGATTATGCTCTTACCTGTTGATTGGCTTCTGGTTTACCAACAGCAGCTATGCTACAGCAGCGAAAAAGGCATTTGTTATGAACCGTATTGGTGATTTAGGTTTCCTGATCGCTGTATTCCTGCTCTTTACTACTTTTGGCAGTGTTGAGTTCTCTAAAATATTTCCTTTAGCAGGTAACATGCTTCCCGGAAATGGGACTATCGCATTAATTGCTTTATTGCTCTTTGTAGGTGCCTGTGGTAAATCTGCACAGATTCCTTTATTTACGTGGTTGCCGGATGCGATGGCCGGACCAACACCGGTTTCGGCACTGATCCACGCGGCAACGATGGTAACGGCGGGTATTTACATGATTGCGCGTTCTAACGTGTTATTTGACCTTGCTCCTGTAGTACAACATCTGATCGCTATTATCGGATTGGCAACTGCATTACTGGGTGCTGTTATCGCCTTAACACAAACAGATATTAAAAAGGTACTGGCTTACTCTACGGTATCACAATTGGGTTATATGTTCCTTGGCTTAGGCGTAGGTGCATACAATGGTTCTTTCTTCCATGTGAGTACACATGCTTTCTTTAAAGCATTGTTATTCTTATGTGCTGGTTCGGTTATCCATGCGATGCACCACGAACAGGATATGAGACATATGGGTGGTCTGCGTAAGAAACTGCCGGTTACTTTTATTACGATGCTGATTGGTACCATAGCGATCTCCGGATTGCCGCCATTCTCTGGTTTCTTCTCTAAAGATGAGATACTGGCTCATGTATATGAGCATAATAAAGTAATGTGGGCCATCGGGGTTTTCACCGCATTCCTGACCGCATTTTATATGTTCAGAATGATCTTCCTTACTTTCTTTGGTACTTACAGAGGTACGCACCATGCGGAGGAAAAAATTCATGAGTCGCCTAAAAGCATGACTATCCCCTTGATCGTTCTGGCTGTACTTTCCGCTATCGGCGGGGCAATTGGTATTCCAGAATCACTTGGTGGCAGTCACTGGTTATCACACTGGCTTGCACCGGTTATTCAGCATCATGGTGAAGCACCAGACCATGCAACAGAGTACATGCTGATGGCAATATCTGTAATTGGTGTATTGATCGCTATCGGTGTTGCTTATGCCAAATACATTAAACAAAACCATGTTCCTCTTGCTGATGAAGGTAAACGCTCTGCACTGGCGAATCTTTCTTACCATAAGTTCTATATTGATGAGATTTATGATGCGGTGATCAGAAAGCCGCTGGATGGTCTTTCGGTATTTTTCTACAAAGTTTTCGATAAGAAAGTTGTGGATGGTATTGTGAACGGACTGGGATGGGGCACCTCAGAAGCAAGTAAAGGAGTAAGGTTACTGCAATCTGGTAACGTTGGCTTCTATATTTTTATGATGGTGGTGGGCATCATCTCCTTGTTATTGTATACTTATTTATCTCTATAAAAGATCGTCCGAGAAAACATAATGGAACAACTTTTAATCATTCTTATATTTCTGCCATTAGTTGGTGCGCTGCTTACAGCATTTACCGGCAAAGCCGCAAAACATGTGGCCATGGTTTTTTCGCTGGTATCGCTGGCAGTTACGGCAGTTATTGCTGCACAGTTTATTCCGGACGCAAGCACACAATTTGTAGTTAACCTGCCCTGGATTCAGGAGCTCGGAATTAATTTCCATGCAGGTATAGACGGAATCAGCTTAATTACGGTATTGCTGACCAACGTTCTGGTACCCATCATTATCCTGGCCAGTTATCAGCATGACTATAGTAAACCGAATTCTTTCTATGCACTGATCTTATTTATGCAGGCTGGTTTACTGGTCGTGTTTACTGCGATGGATGCATTTTTATTCTACATCGGATGGGAAGCTGCATTGATCCCGATCTATTTTATCTGCGCCATATGGGGTGGAAAAGACAGGATCAAAGTGAACATGAAATTTTTCGTATATACGATTGCAGGTTCTTTATTTATGTTACTGGGTATTATCTACCTGTACCTGCAGAATCCGGCACATAATTTTGATATACAGGCATTCTATCAGTTAAGTCTGGATCCTGTACAACAGGGCTGGATTTTCTGGTCATTCTTTATCGCATTTGCGATCAAGATGCCAATTTTCCCTTTCCATACCTGGCAGCCCGATACCTATACCGAAGCTCCGGCAGCGGGTACAATGTTATTGTCCGGTATTATGCTGAAGATGGGTATTTATGGTGTAATCAGATGGTTATTGCCTATTGTTCCTGCCGGCGTGCAGGATTGGGGCCATTTGGCAATCATCCTTTCAGTAATTGGTATCGTTTATGCTTCGCTGATTGCTTTTATGCAAAAAGACGCAAAACGTCTGGTAGCTTATTCATCAATAGCGCACGTTGGATTAATTTCTGCGGGTATTTTTGCATTGAACACGCAGGGTTTACAAGGGGCCATGGTGCAAATGTTAAGTCATGGTATTAACGTGGTGGGTATGTTTTTTGTCCTGGATATCATTTTCAGCAGAACAAAAACAAATAGCATTAGTGAACTGGGAGGAATAGCCAAGGTAGCACCTAAGCTGGCCATCGCGTTTCTGATCATTGTATCAGGAACTGTGGCATTACCAGGAACCAACGGATTTATAGGTGAGTTTTTATTGCTGATAGGCGTATACCAATACAATATATGGATGGTAGTATTTGCAGGACTGACGATTATTTTCGGTGCTGTATATATGCTGAGAATGTATCAGCACATTATGCTCGGCAAAACAAATGATCTTACAATCGGCTTTACTGACATTAAAGGATCTGAGCAGCTGGTTTTATTTATCATCTGTGCATTGATTATTGTGCTTGGTGTGTATCCTAAACCAATCCTGCATTTGTCGGAAGCCGCTGTGCAGCAATTATTAGAACAAGTGAACCAAAAATTAACATCGGTAAATTAAGGAAATGAATATCATTATAACCATTGCTATCACAGCTTTAGTAGTGCTTTACGCAGGTTTGTTTAAAGCAGGAAAAGCATTACTGCCGCTAACCTTAGTTGGATTGCTGACTTCCCTGGCATTTGCCGTTACTTCATGGGATTCGAATACGAGTTATTATGGAATGATGCAGATGAATAATTTTGCTATCGCTTTTTCAGCACTTACGATTCTCGGTACCATTTTTATCTTTTTGCTGACACAGAACTACTTCTCCAGACAGAGTGAGAATATAGCAGAGTATTATACGCTGATCCTGTTCGCGCTCTCAGGAATCATTATCATGGTTTCTTATACTAATATGGCTATGTTGTTCATCGGTATAGAGATCATGTCTGTAGCCCTGTATATCCTTGCCGGTATCAGGAAAAATAACTTTGCTTCTAATGAAGCATCATTGAAGTACTTTTTAATGGGTGCTTTTTCTACAGGATTCTTATTGTTTGGTATTACACTGATTTATGGTGCAACGGGTTCATTCGATCTCAGGGCAATTAACTCCTACCTGATTGGTAACTATATGGTGGTTTCGCCGTTATTTTACCCTGGTGTTATCCTGATGATGATCGGTTTATGTTTTAAAATAGGTGCGGCGCCGTTTCACTTCTGGACACCGGATGTTTATGAGGGATCTCCTTCATTGATTACTGCATTTATGTCTACCGTAGTGAAAACTGCAGGTTTTGCAGCCTTCCTCCGTTTATTTGCCGGAACGTTTGCTCCATTACATGATTTCTGGATGCCTGCATTATTTGCTATCGTATGCCTGACCTTGTTTATCGGAAACGTGACCGCTTTATTCCAAAAGAACTTCAAACGGATGCTGGCTTATTCCAGTATCTCTCATGCAGGTTACCTGCTGTTCTCACTGATCACTCTAAGCCCTTCATCGTCAAACAACGTATTGGTTTATGCTGCTGCCTATACTTTCGCCAGTATCATTGCTTTCGCCGTGCTTATCCTGGTCAAACAAAAAACTGGCGGAGATAACTTTGATAACTTCAATGGCCTGGCTAAACGTAATCCTTTAGCTGCTCTGGTGCTGACTATCGCTATGTTATCGCTGGCAGGTATTCCGTTAACGGCAGGTTTTATTGGTAAATACCTGATGTTCCTGAATGTAATGACGGACTATAAAGTGTACCTGGTTGCTTTTGCGATTCTGAATGCACTGGTTGGTTTCTACTACTACCTGCGTGTAATCGTGGCGATGTATTTCAAAGAAGGACCGGAAGTGGAGCTGGAAACACCTTTCCAGTACAAAGTAGTTTTAGTTTTATCAGTTATCATCACTGTATTTTTAGGAGTTTATCCTTCAGTAATTTTAAATCTGATTTAAGCCAATTCAAGAAAATTATTTGTAGTTTTACGAATACTTGAACTATGCACGACTTCTGGAATTCCTTACATCATTTCATTGATCCTGAAAAATTGCTTAGGGAAGGTGGGTTTTACGTAGTAATGTTCGTAATCTTCGCTGAAACAGGCTTGCTTATCGGGTTCTTTCTGCCAGGGGATTATTTACTTTTTCTCGCAGGGATGTTTGTGGCAACGGGTAAACTGGATGTCAATATTTCTGTCCTGATTGCAGGACTAATTGTGGCGGCAATTTCCGGTAATTTCACAGGATACTGGTTTGGAAAAAAAACTGGTCCTGTTTTGTATCATAAAAAGGATACTTTCTTTTTTAAAAAACGTTATCTTAAAGCCGCTGAAGCTTACTATCATAAGCAGGGAGCCTTTGCTTTAATTATGGGTCGTTTTGTACCTATTGTGAGGACATTTGCACCTATTATTGCGGGAGTAGTGAAGCTGGATTTCAAAAGGTTTGCACTATATAATATAGCCGGTGCTTTTTTATGGATTACATCCTTAACTTTGCTGGGCTATTTTCTTGGCAAAAAATTTGAAAAGGAAATTGATGCCTACCTGCTTTATATTATAATTGGTTTTATTGTAATTACAACAATTCCGGTAATTATTACTTTTGTAAAAAAGAAAGTGGTTAAAAATAGTAACGACGACATAGCTAACATTGAACAATAAATTAAAATGAATATAGACCCGAATCACCCCTGGCATAATGTTTCTCCAGGAGCTCATTTACCAGAGTCGGTAAATGCAATTATTGAAATTCCAAAAGGATCAAAAGCGAAATACGAAATAGATAAAGATTCTAATTTGATTAAATTAGATAGAGTTCTTTTTTCTTCAGTGATGTATCCTGCTAATTACGGATTCATTCCGCAAACGTATTGCGATGATAATGATCCATTAGATATTCTTGTTTTGTGTTCAGTTGATGTGTATCCACTGACTTTGCTGGAAGCAAAGGTAATTGGTGTAATGCACATGGTTGATAATGGAGAGCAGGATGATAAAATTATTGCTGTAGCTAAAAACGATATGTCGGTAAATTATATCAACGACATTTCTGAATTGCCTCCGCATCAGATGAAAGAAATTGTAAGATTCTTCCAGGACTATAAAGCTTTGGAAATGAAAAATGTGACTATCGAAAAACTGATGGGCGTTTCTTATGCTTACAAGGTAATTGAAGAAAGTATTGAACTTTATAACAGTACATTTAGAAACAACTCTTAATGGGCTTTCAAATATTCTTAACCTTTTTCCTGGTCGTCCTTAACGGCTTTTTCGTTGCAGCTGAGTTTGCAATCGTTAAAGTCAGAGCGTCGCAAATTGAAATTAAAGCTAAATCCGGTAATAGAGTCGCCAATATAGCGAAGTACATTACACAACATTTAGATGGATACCTGGCTGCTACGCAGCTGGGTATTACATTAGCCTCACTTGGATTGGGCTGGGTTGGAGAATCCGTAATGGAACATCTGTTACACAATTTACTCACCTCATTAAATCAAACGCCGGAGTTCATCGAATCGTTCTCTAAAACGGCATCCCCGATTATTGCTTTCAGTTTTATCACGGTAATGCACATTACCTTCGGAGAGCTTGCCCCTAAATCAATTTCTATTCAGCGTCCGGTAGCTACTACCTTGTTTATTGCTGTACCCCTTCAAATCTTTTACGTTGTTTTCAGGCCTTTTATCTGGTTGCTGAATGGCTTCGCTAATATCATTTTGAAAGTGTTTGGTATTTCATCAGTAGGTGGCCATGAATCAGTGCATACCACAGAAGAATTGTATTATCTGCTGGATCAGGGAAAAGAAAGTGGTGCCCTGGATACAAATGAGCATGAACTGATCAGGAACGTATTTGATTTTAATGAACGTGTAGTGAAAAATATCATGGTGCCCCGCACTAAAATATCAGGTATTGAATTAGCTACACCTAAAGAGGAAGTTATTCAGCTGATTATTGGCGAGGGTTATTCAAGGATGCCGGTATATGATGACATTATCGACAAGATCATAGGTATTATCCATGCTAAGGACGTATTGCCTTTGCTGGCGGGTAACAAGGAGTGGTCATTGAGTGACATCATCAGAAAGCCTTATTTTGTGCCTGAAACCAAAAAGATCAATGACCTGCTAAGTGAACTGCAGCAAAAACGTATTCAGATCGCTATCGTCATTGATGAATTTGGCGGAACTGCGGGTATGGTTACGCTGGAAGATATTGTAGAAGAGATCGTAGGAGAGATTCAGGATGAGTATGATGAAGAGAAACCTACAGTAGAAAAAATCTCTGAAACTGAATTTATTATCAATGCCTATGCGACTGTTTATGATGTAAATGAACATTTGCCGCATGATCTGCCTGAGGACCTGGATTTTGATACTGTTGGCGGATTGGTATCTCATGCATTTGGAAAAATTCCTGAAGTAGGGGATAGTGAAGAATGTTATGGCTACTTATTTACCATCCTGAAAAAGACAGAGCAGAACATTGAAACCATTAAACTGGAGCTGGTGATCGACAAAACAGATATGGTGGATAACCACTAACCAGATCCCTGTAATACGTTAAAAAGATGCACATTTTTTATACCCCCGACATCATTGCTGAAGAATATGTACTCAACCAGGAAGAAAGCTGGCACTGTACGAAGGTACTTCGTCTCGTTGTTGGGGATGTAGTGTATCTGATTGATGGAAAAGGCGGATTGTTTGAGGCCGAAATTATATCAGAGGCTAAAAAAAGTGTTGCCCTGCGGGTCTTAAAAACCAGCAGGGAATATCAGAAAAGAAATCACAGGTTACACATTGCCGTGGCACCAACCAAGAATATCGATCGGCTGGAGTGGTTTCTGGAAAAGGCAACAGAGATTGGCATTGATGAGATCACGCCAGTTATCTGCGAACGTTCCGAAAGGAAAGTAATCAAAGAAGACCGCCTGAACAAGGTAATTACTTCCGCTGTTAAACAATCTTTGCAGGCTTACCATCCGGTATTAAATGAGGCTGTCAGCTTCAAAGAATTTATCAGTAATACTACTGCTACCCATAAACTAATCGCGCATTGCGTTGATGGCGAGCCCAGAAAATACATTGCTGAGGTGTCAAAGCCGGGACAGGATTACCTGATTCTGATTGGTCCGGAAGGAGATTTTAGTCCGGCTGAAATCCAATTGGCTTTGCAAAATGACTTTAAACCCTTAACTTTAGGTAATACCCGTCTCAGGACTGAAACTGCTGCATTAGCGGCTTGTTTTGAGGTGAATTACTTAAACCGATGAAATTAAGGCTATTCTTTTTATTTCCTCTTTTATTACTGGCCTTATCAAGTTTCAGGCCGCCTACTTATCAACTGGCCCGTTTAAAATACAATGGCGGGGGTGACTGGTATGGGAACCGTACGGCTTTAACCAATCTGATTGCTTATTGCAATACCAATCTCTCTACTAACTTCGATGCAAATGAGGCTATCGTGGAGGTGGGCAGTTCAGAAATATTTAATTACCCGATGGTTTATCTTACAGGGCATGGAAACGTGGTCTTCAGCACTCAGGAAGCACGTAACCTGCGTACTTATCTAACCAGCGGAGGCTTTCTGCATGTAGATGATAATTATGGGCTGGATAAGTTTATCCGCCAGGAAATGAAGAAAGTATTTCCCGAGTTATCATTTGCAGAACTTCCGCCGAATCATCCTGTTTATCAGCAGAAATATAAGTTTCCAAACGGATTGCCAAAAATCCACGAGCATGACGGCAAAGCTGCGCAGGGTTTTGCATTGATCTGGCAGGGCAGAGTGGTGTGTTATTATTCTTATGAAAGTGATTTAGGTAACGGCTGGGAAGACTTTGGTACTTATCCGGGAGATACGGCCGATAAAAGGACAGAGGCGCTTAAAATGGGCGCAAATTTAGTTCAGTATGCATTAACCAACTGATATGTATAAGGTAAAAGTAAATGACACTATTGATTTCACGCTGGATCAGGTTCAGGGTGTTTTCAGGAAAGATAATGAAGATTTGACTCTTGATATTACTGAGTTCCGGAGCGGCCATTATCATTTGTTATATAAAAATAAGTCATATACGGTGGAAGTGGTTTCTACAGGTGATCAACATAAAACGGCCTCAATTAAAGTAAATGGGAAGGTTTATGAAACAGGTATTGAAGACAGGTTTGATCGGCTGTTAAAAGAGCTGGGACTAGAAAATGCAGTCCTGCAGCAGGCTGCTGATGTAAAAGCACCCATGCCCGGTTTAGTGCTCAAAATAAACGTTGTAGTGGGACAGGAAGTGAAAAAAGGCGATAGTTTACTGGTGCTTGAGGCGATGAAAATGGAAAATATGCTGAAGTCCACTGCTGAAGGGATCGTAAAAACGATCCATGTACATACTGGTGATAAGGTAGAGAAAAATCAGGTACTGATTACTTTCTAATCTATAAATAAGACATAAAAAAACGGCCATTCTATTTAGAATGGCCGTTTTTTTATGTCTTATTTAATTTATCTCTTTTTAGCGTTAAAAGGCTTTTGTTGTTTAGGCTTGAATTGTGGTTTGCCCTGCGTTCTGATTTCAGAAGCGCCAAGCATGGTCATTGCACAACGGAAACCTATGTCGGCAGTAGATTCATCCTGTTGAAGGAACCTTCTTGTAGCAGGATTCATCCATAACGCCTGATCATCCCATGAACCGCCTTTATACACTCTAGACTTATCAGATACCAAAGTGATCTCCCCGTAAAGCTCATTCGCCCTGTCACGGTAACCACGCTGATCTGCATAAGTATTAGCGGTAGCTGCAGGTGCATTGGCAGCAGCCTGTTTCTCTGCCCAGGTCTGTTTTTTAGCCGATACTGCAGCCGTCATGATTGGTCTGTTATACTTATCTTTTTCCAGTTTACCTGTAACGGCATCTGCTACCTTTTTATCCTGATAGTAGTTACCACGATAGGGGTTCAATGCATCTGCTGCATCAAATGTATTGGTACGATAAACATCGGCCACCCATTCATTTACGTTACCTGCCATGTTATACAAACCGAAGTCGTTAGGCACATAATTACGCACAGGAACAGTAATACTTCCTTTATCATTCAGTGATCCGCCAACACCCATATAATCACCTTTGGTTCTTTTAAAGTTGGCAAGGATTAAACCACGTGTTTTACTTTTTGCAGAACTGATACCTAAACCATCCCATGGATAGATCTTGTTATTAGAGATGTTCTCATACTCTGTATTACCAATCAGACCTAAGGCTGCATATTCCCATTCAGCTTCAGTAGGCAGGCGGTAAGGTTGCTTTAAGATACCGTCTTCCAGTCTCACGTTTCTTGTTACGCCACCTTTAGGGGCAGTTGCACCAGCTGCAGCAGCAGTAGGGCTTAAATCTTTCATTGCACGTTTTCCTTTATCATCATACTGACCATTTAAATACAAATCAGTGGTGAAAGGACCAGTAGGTCTTGCTGTGGTGGTGGCTGCCGGTTTTCCTTTGCCAGTACCATTTACATCTTTATAGCTGGCCATGTAACCTTGCTCTCTCAATAATGACTCGTTAACGATATCAGTTCTCCATGCGCAGTATCTTTGTGCCTGTTCCCAGCTTACGCCAACCACAGGATAGTCCTGATAAGCAGGATGTCTTAAGTAATTGTCTACGTAAGGCTCATTATAAGATAGCGGTCTGCGCCATACCAGCGTGTCCGGAAGTTCATTGTAATAATATTCGTAGTTTGTAGGGTCTGTTCTTCTGATCCAGTTCAGGTATTCCAGCCAGTTTGTATTAGATACTTCAGTTTCATCCATATAGAAAGATGAAACTGTGGTTTCCCGTTTGTGGTTATAATTCCCCAGTTCCTCTCCGGGAATATTGATAGCGCTTCCGCTCATTACAAATACACCACCTTCAATCTCTACCAAGCCCGGGCCGGGACCGCGACGGAACTTGTTATTTACCTGAAAACCACCGTTTTCCTGCCTGTTGTAAGCAAGTCCGGTCTTTTCAGAGGTCGCATTCTTATTAGATTTGCATGAAATTAATGAGGATACCGACAGCAAAAAAGCAAAAGAATATATGTATGTTTTTTCCATATGTGCGTATTGTGACATTCTAGTTGTTAAAATTACGTAAAAAATATTCTACACTCCAAAATAATTCAATAATATCATTTTAAAATAAATTCAATCAGCGTTTTAACGTGCTTTTTTTGGATTGCAAATGACGATTGCCATAATTAAGCTACATTTGGATAGGGATATTTTGAACCATAATAGATAACAGGCATGAAGATTAAAGTAGGTTTCGGTTTCGACGTACATCAGCTTAAGGATAATCACCCTTTTGTAATTGGTGGCGTAAACCTCGAACACCATAAAGGGGCGTTTGGCCATTCTGACGCGGATGTATTGCTGCATGCGATTTGTGATGCATTGCTTGGCGCAGCAAATTTAAGAGACATTGGCTTTCATTTTAAGAATACCGACCCGCAATGGAAAGGTATCAGCAGTGTGATTCTCTTACAGGAAACGGTGAAACTGCTCACAGAAAAGGGATGGACTATAGGTAATATCGATGCGATGTTATGCCTGGAAGCACCGAAAATCAATCCGCATATTCCACAGATGCAGGAAAATATCGCCCAGGCGATTAATATAGACATTGAAGATATTTCTATCAAAGCTACCACCAACGAAATGATGGGTTTTATTGGCAGGGAAGAAGGAGTGGTCGCTTATGCGGTTTGCCTGATCCAAAAATTATAAAACAATTGGCAGATAAAGCTGGTTTTAATCTGAAACATTAATTATGATGAATTCAGCAAAATATTTTATGATTGTTATCGGGGCGGTTCTGTCATTGTCTGCCTGTACCATGGGAGATAAAGGAAGTGAAAAAGTGCCTGACTCAGTAAGTATAGATACAAATATGAAAGCAGAACAACCAGCTTCGACTCCGTCTGATACGACATTGATAGATAGTTTGCAGACTGATACTACAAGCGCAGGCAAGAAACCATAAATAAAAGAGCGTCCGGCTGTCTTTACAAACGGGCGCTCTTTTTATTAATTTTTACTCCTCAAGATAGCCAAACTTGCCTTCGTTATAATCGCTGAGTGCCTGTTTTATTTCCGCCTGATTGTTCATGAGGAAGGGACCGTAGCGGGCAATTGGTTCATTGATCGGCTCACCGCTTAATACCAATACCACACTTTTCTCTGAAGCTCTGATGCTGATCTCTGTGCCTTCATTTTTGAAGTGTACAAATTGATTGGTCTCCGCCTTTTCGCTTCCGTTGATCAATACCGTACCTTCAATAATCACAAACCCGGTATTAAAATCTTCCGGGAAACTTAAAGTTGCTTCTCCATCGGCGTTTAGGCGTAAATTGTAAAGTTGTATGGGGGTAAATGTTGATGCCGTGCCTTTGATGTCTTCATATTCCCCGGCAATAACTTCTATTGTTCCTGCAGCTGCAGGGAGTTCAAATTTACCCATATCCATCTGCTTAACGGATTGGTATTTTGGAGTGCTCATCTTGTCTTTTGCCGGCAGGTTTACCCAAAGCTGAACCATTTGAAACACACCGCCACTCTTGCTGAATTTTTCTTCATGGTATTCCTTGTGGAGAATACCGCGTGCAGCAGTCATCCATTGTACATCTCCCGGGTAAATTATACCACTGTTGCCCGCACTGTCATGGTGTGCTACACCGCCATGATAGGCAATGGTTACGGTTTCAAAACCACGGTGGGGATGTACGCCAACCCCACGCGGTTCTGTTGTGGCACTGAGCTCTGTCTTCGCATTATAATCGAGCAGAAAGAAGGGACTCATCTTAATTCTATAACCTTTAGGAAAAAAATTGCTGACTTTAAACCCGTCACCAACCATATGAGGCGCTGGCGCATTCAAAATTGCTGAGACTGGTTTTATTACAGGTTCCATCTGGTTTATGATTTGTTTTGAATGATAGACTATGCTTCTTTTGCGAATTGTAATTCACCGAGTATACGAACATCTTCACTTAACATTACACCGCCAGTTTCTAAAGCTGCATTGTAAGTCAGGCCGAAATCAGTTCTGTTAATTTTTCCGCTTAAGGTAAAACCTGCTTTGGTATTTCCCCATGGATCCTGTGCTGTTCCACCGAATTCAACATTTAAAGCAACTGGTTTAGTTACTCCCTTGATGGTTAGATTACCTTCCAGTTTGTAATCGCCATCAACTTGTTTGAATGAAGTTGACTCAAAGGATACAGACGGAAATTCCTCTGCATTGAAGAAGTCAGCGCTCACCAGGTGACCATCTCTGTCTTTATTTCCTGTATCTATAGAACTTACACCAGCTTTGAAAGAGATTGCTGAATGTTCGAAATTTTCATTGTCGGTAGTCAATTCTGCTGAAAAATCATTGAAGCTACCTGTTACAGTAGTAATCATTAAATGTTTTACTTTGAATTGAAGTTCACTGTGTGCAGGATCTAATACCCATTTAGTAGTTGCCATAATTTTAATCTTTAGGATTGGTTATTTATAATACCCAAAATTAAGACTATCAACAGCACTAAACGTTGATGTATGATAAGAAATGGTTAAGCTTTGAAGTGTTTGTGTGCAAGGTCTTTACGTACCCTGCTGAGCGACTCTGGTGTGATGCCCAGATAGGATGCGATCATCCATTGCGGTACCCTTAGCGTCAGGTTTGGATATAATTTAATAAAGTCAAGATAACGTTCTTCTGCAGTAGCACTCAGCAGCATATTAATTCTTTTCTGCATAAAGCGGATCGAATTGTTAAGCATGTTATTGTTCAGGTCATGCAGACATGGAACATGTTCCGCCGCATCATTGAAGTAGTTTTTAGGAAGAATGAGTGCTGTAGTAGGCTCTATCGCATCTATAAAGAATTCAGAAGGCTCATTAAAAAAACTGTTTCTTTCGGACAGCCACCATAATTCAGGAGCAAACTGGATCACATTTGCTTTGCCTTTGATATCTACGGAATAACAGCGCAATAGACCATCGGTTACGAAATAGGTTTTGTTACTGATTTCTCCCGGTGACAAAATCTGCTGATTTTTCTCGAAGGTCTTTACTTTAATATCTCCGGAAATAAGGTCGAACTGCTCATCAGTTATCGTTATTTTTTTACGCAGATAGGCTTTAAACGATTCAAACATATGTGATATAGATAAAAACTATTTCTTTTTGGTTTCGATATTAGAAAAGTCCACACCACATTTACAGTTCGATGCACAGCCACCTTTGGAAGGGGATAAAGAGCGATAAATGATGCGGCCTATATAAAAAAGGGCAGCAGCAAATAAGAGTCCGACTATGATAGTTTGAATATCCATTACACAAATATAATATTTCCGGCGATTTATGGGGTCTGAAAATTGTCAATTTACATCAGCCCCACTGTACCACCTACCCAATCGCAATCGGAGTTATGTTGCACACCAATCATCTTTCCCCGACTCATCCTGGCCAGATTGATGCATAATTGTGGTTCTTCGCCATCGGGCCAGATGTATAATAGTCTGATCTCTGCTTTCACTAAACCTTCCGGGGATTGTATCACAGGTTCATACACTACCTTTCGCTGTAAAATCCAGTTCTGAGGATCTTTGATTTGTTCAATATCAGTTTTGGTGACGTCAATGATCACACCTTTTCCGGCAAATGAATACAGAGGTTTGAGGACATAATTTTCCAAATCTTCAGGTATCCTATCCAGTTTATGCAGATAATAAGACTCAGGTACATACTCATTTTTCAATAAAGGCATGATAAATTTGCTGATCCGGTAAAACCAGTTCGGGTGGGTGATCCATTCGATATCAAGCTCCTCTCTTGGGTCAAATTTCAGATCAGACAAATTGTGCTGCTGATTGAGCTCGTCAAAGATCAACCTGTTATAAATTCTTTTCAGACGTACTTTTTTACCTTCAGTATGATAATAGAACAATTGATTTCCTTCCTTAAAAATGTCGGTTACACTTAATACAGGGATGCCAATATGTTTTTGCGTAAGATAAAAGTCGATCGCTGTTTTTTGATGAGGAGCATCAACATCCATAAGGGCAACTTCCTCCGGTGCATAGTCACCTACAATCACTTTTTTTAAGAGGGAGATATATTCTTCTTCCTTTAAGCCATTAAAATAGGGAGTTAAAGCAGCGATCTGATCGAGTTCAAAAACCTGTTTATAAGTATTCGAGAGGTGCGCCTGAAATGCAAAAAGCGAAGGAAAACCCTGCAGCTCTATTAATCTGGGAACCAGCCTGCCTTTTTCGTTTTTACATACGGCGAAATCTATCGCCAGAAAATGGGGATGACTGTTTTCGTCTGGCACATTCCATTCTGCAGGAATAGCTTCAGCTGTTAACGTTTTGAAATCGGGTTGTTTGATCAGTTTAATCATCTCTTCGCCTGCTGCTACCAGTTGATTTTTAAAATCCTCAGAAATGAATACCGGAGTTTCTGCGAGTCTGATATGCAGCGGTGCAAAACCATCTCCCAGCACTTTTAGAAATTCAGCGTATTTTGCTGTCGAAAATCTGCTGTTGAATTGGCTTCTGTATTGTTCAACCATTGATGAAAGGTTTAATTGCTTCATCCAGAAAATTGGGCAATATTGTTTGATGAGTCAATATAATATTGTCAGTATTTTCAAGATTTTCTATCATATCCTGCTGTTTTTCTTCATCGAACTGGTTAATGATTGCTGCTTTCACTCCTGCCGGATGGGCTTCCGGGTGAAATTGTGTACCTACAAACTCTTTTGAAAATCGAATGGACATGATGCAACGTTCCACATCTGCATGAACGTGTTCTTTTTCGAGGGCCAATAATTCCGCGCCATCTGCATTCAGTATAGCTTTTGAATTTAAGACTTGCCAGTCGCGACTGTCCACCGCGTAAAATGGATTAGGCAAACCTGCATATAATGGATCCGCTTCGCCCATGGCTGTGAGTTCGATTGGAAAGATCCCAAAGGAATTGGATTTCCTTTTAGTCAGTGTCCCGAAGCCATATTTACGGCAAAAAAGCTGGAATGAATGGCAAATCAGGAAAACGTGTTTTTTATCTTCAGATCGGTTATTATGTGTTTTTAGCTTGTCCAGAAGATCAAAAAATAGCTTTTCCCATTCTTCGCCCTCACTGTCTGCCGGACTTCCCGGCCCGCCACTGGAAATGTAGATATGATGGTTGTGGTCAGGTATGTCCAGTTTGTTTCTCAGGTCAAATACAGCTGTGGAGATTTCCAGATCCTTACTTTTACCGTAATCAGACAGCATATCCAGAATAGCGCCAATCCCGAGATTAGGCTGTCCGTTATTCATGTCAATGACCGCGACTTTGATTTGCATTTTGTTCCCCATTTACATTTTTGCTCCTATTAAAGTTTGTGAAGTAATAAAGTCGACCACCGATTCAAAGCTTTCGGTTTCTGCAAATACCGCCAGCTGTTTATCTGCCCCTGTGCCATTTTCCAGGATTTTGTGTACGTAATTAATGTCGTTACGACAGCCGAGGCCATCCACTACATCGTCTACAAAGTCCAGCAGTTCCAGGATTAAAGCGCGACTGTTCACTTCTATTTCCTTACCAAAATCTATAAGGCTTCCGTCCAGTCCATACCTTGCCGCACGCCATTTGTTTTCATTAATCAATGCTCTGGAGTAATTGATAAAACTCATGTTCTGCAAGCGTAATTTATACAATTTTGCACATAAAGCCTGAAACAAGGCTACAAAAGCCATCGTCTCATCAATCAGCATAGGGCAATCGCAAATCCTGAATTCTATGGTTTCAAAAAATGGATGTACACGGATATCCCACCATATTTTCTTCGCATTGTCAATACTGTTGGTTTTAATCAGCAGTTTCACATAGTTATCATAATCTTCAATGCTGTTAAATATTCCCGGTATACCCGTTCGTGGAAACTTGTCGAATATCTTGGTGCGATATGATTTATATCCCGTATTACGGCCTTCCCAAAAAGGAGAGTTGGTCGATAATGCAAATACATGGGGCAGGAAATAGCGTACCTGATTTGCGATATGAATAGCCAGTTCCCTGGATTGAAAGCCTACATGCACATGAAGTCCGAAGATCAGGTTGGAGCGTGCTGCTTCCTGCAGCTCGTTGATGATTTCATTGTAACGGGGATGCTCAGTGATCAGTTGTTTTTCCCAGCGGGAGAAAGGGTGCGTGCCTGCAGCACCAATTACCAGTCCGGATTCTCCCGCCAGCTGCGCTACTGTATAACGTAACTGGGAGATTTCTTTTCTTGCCTGTTCCGTATTTCTGCAGATACCTGTACCAACTTCCACAACCGCCTGGTGCATTTCAGCCTTTACCTGATCATGGTAGATCTTTTGCGCGGCTTCCACTATTTTCTGATCATGTGAGGTGAGTTCACGTGTAACAGGGTCAATCACCATGTACTCTTCCTCAATACCAAGCGTAAAATCGTTCATCATATCTGGCTCTTCTTTGCGCTAAGTTCCTGAATTTTGTCCGATTCATAAGTAAAAATGCCTTTTTTATCTTCAAGGGACTGATTGACCATTGCTTTCGCTACATCTTCTACTTTGATACTTCGGTATTTTCTGAGTGCGCCGACCAATAGCGGATTGATCACATGCATTATCTTGTTCATGAGTCCTTCCCCAAATCGCTTGTCTGTTCTTGAGCTGTCCAGTAATGAAGGTTGATAAATATGGATGCTTTTAAACGGCACGGCCTTAAGGTCATGTTCTACTTCCCCTTTTGTTTTATTATAAAAAATAGAAGAATTTTTATTGGCACCCATAGCAGATATCAGATGATAACTTTCTGCACCATTTACCTGTGCAATCCAGGCCATATCCAGCGGGTACTGATAATCTATTTTACGGTACTCAATTTTATCAGGTGTCTGTTTTGCAGTTGTACCCAAACAGCAGAAAACCACATCGCCGGTAATTTCATGTGAAAAGTCTTTTATCTTGTCAAAATCCAGTATAATTTGCTTCAGTTTTGGATTTTTGAGTTCCAGTTTTTTGCGTACCAGTACCAATACTTCACTGTAATTCCTGTCAGCCAGTAACTGTTGTAAAAGGCTGCTGCCTATTGCTCCTGTGGCTCCTGCCAGAATAGCTTTCTTTCCCATCATGCAAATTAAACAATCATGATATCATATCAGTTTTTAATATTATTTACACACATGCTTCTAGTTAATAGGCTGATATATCAATTATTTACGTTATCTTTGCGCCAAAATTAGGGCGCATTTTATGCAAAAAATAAGAAACATAGCTATTATAGCACACGTTGACCACGGTAAAACTACATTGGTTGATAAGATTTTACACACTTGTTCTATTTTTCGTGACAACGAGCAAACAGGTGATTTGATACTTGATAATAACGATTTGGAAAGAGAACGTGGTATTACCATCGTTTCCAAAAACGTTTCAGTAATGTACAAAGATGTAAAAATTAACATTATTGATACACCTGGTCACGCCGATTTCGGTGGTGAGGTAGAGCGTGTATTGAAAATGGCTGACGGTGTATTGTTATTATGTGATGCTTTTGAAGGTGCAATGCCTCAAACTCGTTTCGTAACACAAAAAGCTTTGGCTTTAGGTCTGAAACCGATCGTTGTTGTTAATAAAGTAGATAAAGAAAACTGCCGTCCTGAAGAGGTTTACGAACAAATCTTTGAATTGTTCTTCAATCTTGAGGCTACAGAAGATCAGTTGGATTTCCCTGTAATCTACGGTTCATCTAAACAAGGATGGATGAGTACTGATTACACAAAACCAACAACAGATATTTTCCCATTGTTAGACGCCGTTGTGGCTAACATTCCTGCTCCTCCAATGTTGGAAGGAACGTTACAAATGCAGATCACTTCATTAGATTATTCATCTTTCGTTGGTCGTATCGCAGTTGGACGTGTTCACCGCGGGTCTATTAAAGAAAACCAGCCGGTTACTTTAATTAAACGTGATGGTAAAATGGTGAAATCGAGAGTGAAAGAATTATACACTTTTGAAGGTCTTGGAAAAATGCGTGTTACAGAAGTAAAATCAGGTGATATCTGCGCTGTAGTAGGTATTGAAGGATTTGATATCGGTGATACCATTTCTGATTTTGATGCACCAGAGCAATTGCCGGTTATCAAAATTGATGAGCCTACAATGAACATGCTGTTCACTATCAATAACTCCCCATTCTTCGGTAAAGAAGGTAAATTTGTTACTTCTCAACGTATTAAAGAACGTTTATACAAAGAGATGGAAAAAAATCTTGCCTTGAAAGTAGTGGAAACTGCATCTCCAGATGCTTATCTGGTTTACGGAAGGGGTATTCTCCATTTATCAGTATTGATCGAGACGATGCGTCGCGAAGGATATGAAATTCAGGTTGGTCAGCCACAGGTTATCATTAAAGAAATTGATGGTAAAAAATGTGAGCCGGTTGAAACACTGATTGTTGATGTACCGGGTGAAGTTGCTGGTAAAGTAATTGAATTGGTAACTCAGCGTAAAGGTGAATTACTGATCATGGAACCAAAAGGTGATCTTCAGCATTTAGAGTTTGAAATTCCTGCACGTGGTATCATCGGATTAAGAAACAACGTATTAACTGCAACTGGTGGTGAAGCAATTATGGCTCACCGTTTCAAAGCTTACGAGCCCTGGAAAGGAACTATTCCCGGAAGGTTGAACGGTGTTCTTGTATCAATGGAAAAAGGTAGTACAACTGCTTATTCAATTGATAAATTACAAGATCGTGGTCGTTTCTTCGTTGATCCGGGTGTTGATGTTTATGAAGGTCAGATTATGGGTGAGCACATTCGTGATAATGACTTAGTAGTTAACATCGTGAAAGGAAAAGCGTTAACTAACATGCGTGCTTCTGGTACAGATGATAGTAACCGTATTGCTCCTGCAATTAAATTCTCATTAGAGGAAGCGATGGAATACATCCAGGCTGATGAGTATATTGAAATTACTCCATTGAGCATGCGTTTACGTAAAATCTACTTAACTGAAGGTGAACGTAAAATAAAAGGTAAAAACTTCTAGTAGGTTTTATATCCTATAAGATTCGGGCCTGTAAGCATTAGTTTACAGGCCTTTATTTTTGCCTGGAATTTTTATGAGGTCATTTGCTGAACCAATCTTAAAAATCTATTACGTCCTGATTTACGATATGGAAATGAAATCGATATGACGTTAGGGGAGGTCTCCTGACAGATCTTTTTCTTAATTTTGAAGCTCAATACAAAGCTATTATGGAGTCACTAAAAGGAAAAAATGCATTGATTACCGGTGCAGGTAAAGGAATCGGTCGCGCGCTCGCTATTGCTCTTGCAGCAGAGGGTGTTAACTTAGGTCTTGTTGCCCGTACGGAAGCAGACTTAAAAAGTCTGGCTGGAGAGTTAGCACATACAGGTGTAAACATTGCTGTTGCTACAGCAGATGTTTCATCAATTGACGATGTAAATAATGCGGTGGCGAAAATCAAATCCGGCTTAGGGGTAATTGATATACTGATCAACAATGCGGGTACAAGTACATTTGGTTCATTCCTGGAATTGGAACCTGCCAGATGGGAGGAAATTGTGAAGGTCAATCTTTTTGGGGTGTATTATGTAACACGTGCTGTATTACCGGAAATGATGGAAAGAAAAACCGGTGATATCATTAATATCTCTTCTACCGCTGGTCAGCGTGGCGCTGCAGTAACCAGTGCCTATAGCGCTTCTAAATTTGGTCTGATCGGACTCTCTGAATCCCTGATGCAGGAAGTAAGAAAACACAATATAAGGGTAAGCTCTTTAACGCCAAGCACAATTGCCACAGATATGGCGAAAGACCTTAACCTGACTGATGGTAATCCGGATAAGGTAATGCAGCCAGAGGACTTCGCAGAGTTCGTTGTAGGCCACCTCAAATTAAACCGCAGGGTTTTTGTAAAAGAGGCAGGATTATGGTCTACTAACCCATAAATCTTGAAAAAGTTTTTATATGGGATAGCAGCTTTTTTATTGCTGATCTTACTTGTATTTTGCGTTCTGTTCACCTGGAGACCTGAGCTGATCAGGGTTCTGCGTTACCAGGTGCCGGATGCAGAAACGTACAAGATTTTCCCACAGACTTTAGTACAACCTGCTGATACGCCTTTCCATTTTGTAAGGATTGCGGGTAACAGGACTGATCTCGATACCTTGCATGTGTTTGATGGAAAAAATCACTCAGTACCTTTTTCTGCCTACCTGGAAGCGGGGAAAAGTAATCTTTTCATGGTCATCAGAAATGATAGTATCATCTATCAGCACTTTGCACCAGGTTATACGGATACTACCTTAACCACTCTTTTTTCGGTAGCTAAAACAATGGTGAGCATCATGGTTGGCAAAGCACTGGAAGAGGGAAGTATTAAAAGTCTGAATGACCATTTAATTCAATATGTGCCGGAATTAAAAGCGAACCCTGCATTTAAAGCTGTGACCTTGATGGATCTGCTCACGATGAAATCCGGACTGGAATTTAAAGATACCAATGGCGGATACATCCAGGCATTTCTGTCTGATGAGGGAAAGTATTATTATACGGAAGACATCAGGAAAGAATTATTGCAGGTGAAGCGGGCAAATGCGCCCGGAACAGTATGGAAGTATAAAAGTATAGATGCATTTTTATTGACCTGGGCACTCGAAAATGCAACGGGTAAAAAAGCTGCGGTTTATTTTCAGGATATGATCTGGAAAAGAATTGGTACTGCTTATCCTTCAAGCTGGGGACTGGATCATGAAAATGGATTAGCAAATACTGCGAGCAGGTTTCAGTCCACGGCCATAGATCTGGCTAAAATAGGTCGTTTATACTTGAATAACGGGAAATATAAAGGTCAGCAGGTAATTGCTGAAGACTGGGTTCGGCGTTCCATAAAATTAGGTAAAGACGAAAAGCCTGCTACTGCGAAAGGCTGGCAGAAATCTGCGCAGCATTATCTGTGGTGGGTGCCTCAGCAGGGAATCAACGGCGATTATGCGGCAGAAGGAATGCGTGGACAAAGGTTATATATAGATCCGCTTACGCATACCATTATAGTGCATTTTGCGCAGCAGGGAGCAGGGAATTATCCTTACAGAAAGGTGAGCCGGTATTTGGCGGGATTGCCTTTTAATTATCCGGCTCAATAAAAAAACGCCCCGTTAAAGGGCGCTTTTAATAGTTTATGCATGCTGGCCATCATGTACGCCTTCTGCAAATTCTTCTACGATCTTATCATTAAATGCAGGCAGATCATCCGGACTGCGACTGGTTACCAGTCCCTGGTCTACCACTACTTCTGAATCTTCCCATTCAGCACCTGCGTTTACCAAATCTATTTTAATCGTTTTTGTAGAGGTCAGGTTACGCCCTTTCACTACTTCAGCAGAAATCAGTACCTGCGGACCATGACAGATCGCTGCAACAGGCTTTCCTGCCTCAAAAAATGCTTTCACAAAAGCAAGTGCATCTTCATCCTTTCTTAAGGAATCCGGATTCAGTACGCCACCGGGAATGAGTAATCCCTGATAATCATCAGCATTGGCCTCAGTAACTACTTTATCTACGTCAATTTCAACAGTCCATTCACGATCGTGTTTCATTCCCTGAATTTTTCCAGACTCCAGAGAAATAATATGTACTGTAGCGCCTTCTTCTTTTAACCTTTGAACCGGGCTTGTTAATTCTGATTCTTCAAATCCGTTTGCTGCTAATACAGCAATGTTACGGTTGCTTAATTTTCCCATAATAGTAATTTTAAGATGTTACTATGATGAACAGGTCAGTAAAAATATTGTTTGTCATTAAAAGATCAGCTCTTAATCATTCGTTCTTTTATGCCGGATATAATAGCGGATAAGATTAGCTGCAATCCATAAATGATTGACCACATTCGGAAGAAAACCATAATGTTTAGTAAAGATGCGGAACCGCTCTTTTAAGCTGGCGAAGTGTTTTTGTTTAGAGATGCCGCCAACCAGGTACTTGGCCACATAGCTGTGTGTATTGACAATGCTCGAGGCATTTTTTGATACCCTGATGATCCAGTCTATATCTGCACTGAATTTATACTGCAGATCGTATGGTTCGGCCAGAGCTCTTTTGACATAAAATGCCTGGTGACTAATGCTCATGCCATGTTTAAAACTATGCCAGTCGAAATGCTCAGGTACATGATGCCTTCTCTGTCCCAGGCTCTCCCAGCCATCATTATACATTTCTGTTTCCCCGTAATAGATATCAGCATTGGGAGCAGTAGCGAAAATAGCTGCTACTGTTTCCAGCGCATAGATTTCATCGCCGGAATTCATAAAAAGAACATAATCGCCGCTGGCTAAAGCTAAACCTTTGTTCATTGCATCATAAATGCCCTTATCTTTTTCAGATACCAACTGTGCAAGCCTGTCTTTGTATTTATTGATAATATCTTTTGTACCATCACTGGATGCACCGTCAATAATGATATACTCTATGTTTTGATAAGTCTGATTCAATACAGAAAGCATGGTGCGTTCAATATCCCTTACATTATTATAAACGATGGTGATGACGCTCAGCTTAGGTTGCATAGAATAAGATAGAATTAATGGGGATGTAAATTGATCAGGGATTGGTATAAGCGCATATGTTTCTCTGCAATAACTTCTTCAGAAAAATGCGTAAGAATACTTAATCTTGCCTGTTTTTGAATTTCTGCAGCACTCTCCTCATGATATAACCATTCCATTCCGGTAGCCAGATCCTCTGAAGATTCATAATCTGCCAGATAACCGTTCACCAGATGGGTAACCATGTCCGGGATACCACCTGTTTTAAAGGCCACCACAGGAGTTGCGCAGGCCAGACTCTCCATAACCGTGTTCGGAAGATTGTCTTCAAGAGAAGGGGTAATAAATGCGTCAGCAGCAGAATAACATTTTGCAAGGTGAGCATCATTATTTATCGTGCCCAAAAAGGTGGTTTTGAAAGGAAATGCAGGCATTTCTGCATTGTCTTTATTTCCGAATATCAGCAGTTCAATATTTTCTTTGATAATTCCGGGACGGCTGGCCAGGTCATTCAGTGCATCAATCAGGTAGGATGTGCCTTTATGCTTGTCATTTTTTGAAGGCATGAATCCACTCATCAGCACAAACTTTTCGGAGGGGATTTGCAGCAGCTTTTTTGCCTCTGATTTTACATAGGGCTTAAACACGTTTGTTTCTATGGTATTGGGGATTACTGCTACTTCCCGGGCGCCCATCAGACTGCTGAATTTAATAGATTTCGCCATCCAGTTGCTGGGTGCAATGATATGGAAGCCAAGGTTGGCATAACCTTTTTTCTTGCTCAGCCAGTTCATGTGTGAGCTATCATTCTTGCCGCTTATTTTTAAAAGGGGACAGTTCCCGCACTGTTTGTGGAAATTCTCACAGGCATAACGTACATGGCAGCCACCGGTAAAAGCATTGCTGTCATGAAAGGTCCATACAATAGGTTTATCCAGTTCTTCCAGTTCAGCTAAATCACCAGGCCTTAAAAAACCATGGTTGATCCAGTGTAAATGAATAATATCTGCCTCTTTTAGTTTCGGATGTTTTTTAATAGATCTGCCAAACCACTGTAATGAAAAAGGTGTTTTTAACGCTTTGGTTAGTCCCATGGCAAGATATCTTTCAGAAAGAATATTAAAAACTGCTTTAGCTTTTTGAAAAGGCGACTTACTGAATGCTAATGCTTTATCACTTTCTTTGAATTGGTAATATACCATTACACTCGAGTCGGCCCCGCTCGCATTTAGTGCGTCACTTAGCCGGAGGCAAGCTCTGCCGGCTCCTCCATTCCCTTCGTATGTATTTATGTGGACTACTTTCAACCGGACTAAATTACATATTATTGTTATCGTTTGTCAAATTCTTACGTATTTTCACCGTCAAAATTAATTTTGCCGGCCAATTTACCGGGGAATAGACCGTTGAAATGTAAAACGAATATTTAAGCAAGAATAACATATGGATAACCTATTAACCGACAGACAATTCTGGGTAAATTACTGGGAAAGCAAAACAGGACTGTCGGTAAATATCCCGGCAAACTATTTATTTCACAAAGAGCTGGCTTCGATCATCAATACACAAAATGTAAAAACGGCGATAGAGCTGGGTGGCTTTCCGGGTTATTATGCTGTCTTTTTAAAGAAGTATTTTAAGCTGGATGTGACCTTACTGGATTATTTTGTTCATCAGCCGGTTACCAATTCCTTGTTGCAAGCCAATAATTTAAAGGAAAGTGATATCCATATTATTGAAACGGATTTATTCAACCACAAGGAGGTGCAGCAATATGATCTGGTACTTTCCTGCGGTTTGATAGAGCATTTTAATGATACGGCAGATATTATACAGCGCCATATCGACTTTGTAAAACCGGGCGGAACACTTTTTATTACACTGCCCAATTTTAAAGCACTGAACGGATGGTTCCAGAAGTCCTTCGATAAGGATAATTATGATAAGCATAATATCAGTTGTATGGATCCGGACTTGCTGGCGGGGATTTGTCAATCGGCCGGACTGAAAGTTAAACAGGCAAAATATTTCGGCTATTTCAGCTTATGGCTGGAAAATGAAAAACAAAAACCGGCAGGAGTACGGTTATTCAAGAAGTCTGTCTGGCTGGCAGGGAAGTTATTTACTAAAGTATTTGCCTTCAATTCCAGGCAACTTTCTCCCTATATTATTTTAGAAGCTGTAAAGCCAAAATAGTTATTTCAGTTTTTCGGTTAGGTATCTTTTTATCCTTTGCCATAAGCTCCCTTTCCTGGTGCTGAGGAATCCTTTTATAGCCTCATAGGCAAGAAGATTCTCTTTGATCTCGTCAGGAAAGCGGGTGATGGGTTTAGGATTAATAATGACATTATAGATATCATTGATACCGGAATGCACACCAGTACCATCATGACCTATATTGTTGACTAAGGAATGGGAAGGGTTAAGGGTAAGTCCTCCTTTTAAAAATATGGACGCATACCAGCGGATTGCCCAGGAATTGTTTTTTCCTCTTTTAAAATCCTGCATCTGTTTCCAGAAATTCATGGTGTGTTCAATGGAAAAGGCACTTCGCTTTTTTGCATCAAATTGTGCAATCAGCTGATTGATATCGGGATTAAAATGTTGCCATGCCCTGTCCCATGTTGCCCATCCCCAGCTGGTTGCTGCCCTGTAAAAAAAAGACTCGGGCAGGTTGTTTTCTTTCAGCTGGTACATATATGCGCCAATATGCATTACACGCTCTTCATTCCTATAGCGGTTTAGTGCTTCGTTAAAATAAGTCAGCGTATAGGGTGACGACACCAGGTCGTCTTCAAAGACAATCACTTGTTTATAATCTTTTACCAGTCGGCTCACCCCCGCAATAACAGCATTGGCCAGACCCATATTCTCTTTTCTTTCAATGATTTCAACAGATTTGAAGCCATCAATATTCTTCAGCAGTTCGCGTACTTCCTGCACATTCGCTTCATCTTCTGCTGATTTTGCCCCATCGGAAAAGATGAACAGGCGACTCTCTGCGGCAAGCTCATTCTGTTTCAGAAATTTAAGCGTGCGTTCCGTATGTTTCGGCCTGTTGTAAACAAAAAGGGCAATAGGAGCGAAGTTTTGCATATTAGAAGATTTGCAGGGTCTGACTTGATTTTTTTGTTAAAACAGTATAAGCATTTGCGAACTGCTCTTGTTTTTTAATCCCTAATATTTTTCCAAGAGTACTCTTAATTCTGTATTCCAGCTCAATTTTCAGGATCTTCGAGAAAGATTTAGGACTTTTTTTGTTGACAAACTCATTGAATTTGGTTGTTTCTGCCGGCGTTAATGATACCTGATCAGCAACAATTTCCAGTCCTTCGCTCTGCAACAGAAAACGCAGAGAAGTCGGAGTATACATATTGATGTGACCGTAATCAAGAAAATGTTTCATGCGTTTATCCACACCAAACCTATAATCCAGCGGCACCTCAATTACTATGTTTTTAGCAATCCTTTTGAGTTCTCTGATCAATATCCTTTCATGTTCAACATGCTCCAGCACATGTGCCAGGATAACCAGGTCAAAAGTATCATCTGCATAAGGAATTTGATAACCATCAAATGGTTTTGCTTCTTTTAAACGCGATAGTCCACGGCTACTGATCAGCTCCACCCCAGATGCCGCAATTTCCAAAGCATAAAGTTCCTCACCAAAATTCCACTCATTCAGGAAATGGAGGATACTGCCATCACCAGCACCTACTTCAAGCACTTTAGCGGGTTTTAATCCTTTGCAAACATTTACAATATTCTGCGCTTTGGCTTTTGCCCCCAGCATACGCCAGGTCGTATCGTTTTGCGTATAAAAATTGTCGTAGGCAGATTTTACATCTTCACTTAACATGCTGGCCTGATTTAAATTTGTAAACAGTTCTCTGCTTTATAAAATACTGTGGTAGACTTCAGATAGAACAATCCCGGTGCAATGCCTGTAAAAGGCAATTCCTTGTAGCCTGCATTTCTAAGAAAGGCTCTGCCTTCATCATAATATTTACGGTGTGCATCATCAAGTACCACTACACCGCCGGGTTTTAAGGCTTCCAGACTATTCAGACAACAGTTCACACGATCCCGGCCATCAACAATAATAATATCAAATTTTTCACCCAGTGACGCAGCTTTTTGGGCGTACTCACCGCCGCGTTCCAGTTTACAGAAGATCATTTCCGAATTCTGCGGCTTACTTTTAACAATTTTGTTATACCATGCCTCATCATGTTCTACGGAAACTACCCTGCTTACATTTTTCGCATAAAATAGCGTAGAATTACCCGAGCCATATTCAAAAATAGTCAGTTCTTTTGTTAAGCGCGGTTTGATAAAATCAATGAACGAATAAGTTACCCAGGGTAAGGGATCGTTATTGCCATCGACTGCCTGCTGACTATCAAAGGAATTGAACCAGCCAATCTTGGCCAGGTATCCTTTGTGTCCGTAAGATAATAGCGCCTTCAGTCTGTCTGGCTTTTTTAGTAGGGTTGCGAGTGCTTTGAGTTTATTCAACGTTTAAGTATTTTTTGAAAAATGGTGATCAAAAATAATGATTTTAACATCATGATTCCCTGTTGTCTTGTTCTGGTTGTAAATAACAGATAAAAAGTGCTGACAATACAGGCAATTAAAGTAGCAATTGATGCGCCAAGCCCTCCGTAAAGAGGGATTAGCCATAAGTTCAATAAGATATTCACCAACGCACCGGTGGCAGTCCGCTGAAATGAAATCATGGTATAACCTTCTGCCAGCAGGTATTGTGAACTGGCACTGCCGAGGAATACAAAAATGCCAGACCAGATATGAA
This sequence comes from Pedobacter sp. MR2016-24, assembly GCF_026239655.1. Classification (GTDB taxonomy): domain Bacteria; phylum Bacteroidota; class Bacteroidia; order Sphingobacteriales; family Sphingobacteriaceae; genus Pedobacter. The sequence goes on from NZ_JAPIVO010000006.1 coordinate 111,498, forward strand.
CAGACAGCATTTGTCCGGCGCCCTCGAATTTATTGCCGTAGAGCAGATGAATGATGTCATTTGCAAAAAAGCTGATCAATATGGCAACCGGCAGACTGATGAATACCAGTAAATCGTACAGGTTTTTTAATCTTTTGAGATAACGGTCCGGATCAGTCTTGCGTGCATGGATAATTGCGGGAAACACTGATGAAACAATGGCTACAGGAATAAAAAACCAGGCTTCGCTCAGTTTTGCGGCGGCACTGTAGATCCCCACTTCAATACTGCCCACACTTTTCAGCATCACCTGATCAATCTTCATATAAACGGATACCATGATGGCAGATAAAATCAGCGGGAAAGACTGTTTTAATAAACCGGCCGCTCGTTTTTTATTAAAGGTCCAGTTCCATACGTTGAAGCCTCTTTTATGATACATGTATACCAGTCCTGCTGCCAGGATCAGGCTGTCAAAACTCAATGCAATTGCAAAATAAATCAGCGGCATTTGAAATGCGACCAGCAGTATTTTAACTACTGCCGAGATGATAATACATACATTCTGTACCTGCACCACATATTTGGAAGAGACCTGCGACTGGAAATAGGAATCAATGATATTAAAAGATTTAAAAAACGAGGCGAAAGTCAGGATGAATACTACCCAGGTCAGTGAATCGCCCGGTTTCTCCGCATAATGATGAAAAAGCCAGTAAATCCCTACCGTTAAAGGGATCAGTAATGCATTGACCCCCAGTCGTAAACCCAGCGAAGTACCCAGTATCTCGTCTTTTTTTAGCGGTTCGTTGATAATTTCCCTGATAATAAAGCTATCCAGCCCCAGTGCGCCTACCGCAGCAACGATCATCGTGAAGGCATCTGCAAAACTCAGTTCACCAAAAGAAGAGGGGCCCAGGTAACGGCCAATGACGAATCCCACAACCATGCTCAGGATTTTGCCGAACATCAGCCAACCTGTATTTTTGAAATACTTGTTGAATGCATCCTCATCAAAACCTTTTAATCCTGGTATTTTCATCCGCGCAAAGATGTGAAATTAAAAACTCTTCTCAATCCGCTTTAATTGTTTCAGGTGATGTTTTAAATGAATCTCTATAAAGCGGAGCCATTGAGCGGCATTCAGGTAACCTAAATTGGGATGTTTATTCTTGATCTTATCTGAAGCCTCTTCTATGCCACTGTAAGCTGTTTCAAGTTGCGTTAAAAATCTATTGATGAAATCTTCAGCTTCTGACTTGCTTATCTTCTTTACACGATTTGCGAGTATTGGCGGGACTTTATATCTGGCAGGAGGCAAACTGCCGAAAAAAAGAATAACCTTAACTATAAAAGCTGTAGGTTTCTCTTTACCTATACCTTTTATACATTCTTCGAGCGGTAACAAAGAGAGTAAACTTGCATCAAAAATGTGTGCATAGACTTCACTGTATGACCATCCGCCTATAGGAGGCGTAGTCTGAAAAATATCTTCAGGAATCGGCATAAGTACATCGCTGTAAGCTTTTGATATCCTTTTTAACGAATTGAAAACAGAAAGGTTACTCATAGGATCTTATTAAAGTATAAACATAAATGTTTGGTACTGAATAGCAGCAATTTTGTGAAATAACATTCACTTAACATTGGCTTAGTACTTTTGTAAAAATACCGGTTGTGAGATGGATAAATTAACCAGGCAATATATTGACGAATGGGTAAATGGAGATGAGCGGGCATTTAAAAAAATATTCGACTACTATCTTCCCAAACTTATTTCCTTCTCTTTCAAATCGCTGAAAAATATGGAGGATGCAGAAGAGCTTTCACTAAATGTGATGCTCAACATCTGGAACTATCAGTCAAAAATAGATACGATCATTGATTTTGAGGATTACCTGTATGGCATGTTGCGCAATCAGGTATCCAGACATTACCGGAAGAAGCTATTGGTTACAGCAGAACTGGAATCCGTTCCGCTGCAAAACCTGGGTACGATAGATCATCCTGAGTTTTCTGTAAGGGAATTGCAGGCAAAGTATGAAGCCGCTCTGGCTAAACTTCCGGCAAAACAGAGAGAGATCTTTTTGTTAAGCAGGGAAGAAGGCTTAAGTCAGAAACAGATTGCCCGGCAAAAAGGACTCTCCGTCCATACCGTAAATAATCATATTACTACCTCTTTAAAGTTTCTGAGAAAAGAATTTCAGGAATATCCCGAAGCATTGTCTATGGTGCTTGTCATCACTTCAGCTACCATTTTAGGCGGCTAAACCGGCGCCAATGTTAAGATAAGGTTAGCTTAACATCAAGTTTCTTTTCCGCCTAGTTGTCCTCTCTGTTTCATGGCATCTCCTATATAAAGGTTAAAATATATGGAAAGACCAGGTGAAGATACACTTGTAAAATATTTTTTGGGTCACTGTACAGAGCAGGAAGAGAAGCTCATTGTGCTTTACCTCGCTATGGATATTGATCAGGAATATGTTGCAGCCTGTATGAAGGAAGCCGCAGCTAAAATGAATGCGCAGCCTGCGGAGGAATGGACCTCGGAAAAACACCAGGCAGCATGGCATAAAATCGGTAAGTTAAAACTAAGCTTTCCAGCAGCCGATCTGGAAAATGCGGACTATAAATCGATTGCTGGTAAAAAAATAAGGCTTTGGAAGTCATTGGCTATTGCTGCCTCTGTCATCTTATGCCTTTCTGTCGCCGGTCTTTATTTCAACACTTTTAAAAAGAGCAGTCCGCAATTAGCGAAATCTGCATCAGCTGTGGCCACCGATCACGCTCCCGGTAAAAACAAAGCGGTGCTCATCCTGGCTGATGGCAGAAAAATAGATCTGACGGAGGCGAAAAGTGGGGCACTGGCTGTTCAGGGCGAAACACAGGTTATTAAAACTGCCGCCGATGAGCTGGTTTATGATGAAAATAATGACGATTCGGATAACACTCCGGCAGCGATAAATACACTCCTTGTTCCTCAGGGAGGTCAGTATACCCTAACACTTCCTGATGGCAGTAAGGTATGGATGAATGCAGCGTCCACTTTACAATTCCCTGCCCGTTTTACAGGCAATAAGAGAGAGGTTATATTGACTGGTGAAGCCTATTTTGAAGTGGCGAAAAATACGAAAATGCCTTTTAGCGTAAAGCTCAATAAAATGCAGGTTGAAGTGCTCGGTACCCACTTTAACATTATGGCTTATGCAGATGAGCCCGTAATCAGGACCACTTTATTGGAAGGATCGGTAAAACTAACCAATAGTAATGGTCAGCAAATGCTGAAGCCGGGACAGGATGGAATATTAGGCAACACCAATCACTTTAAAGTCAAAGCAGCCAATATAGAACAGGCAATGGCCTGGAAAAATGGTCAGTTTATTTTCGATGATGAAGATATGCCGGCTATTTCCAGAAAGTTATCCAGATGGTACGGAGTTACTGTTACTGATCAGCGTCAGCAAAAAGGCCTTACTTATACCGGGGCGATCTCCAAATATAAATATGTTTCAGAAGTGCTGAAGATGCTGGAAATGACCGGTACAATGCACTTTAAAATTGAGAATGATAAAGTAACTATCAAACCTTAAATCGTAAGACACAACATAAATTATAACACACCTCAAATCATATTTTTTATACACCAATCCCACAACCTATAAGATGAATTTTACAAACAACATGTCCGGCAGATTTGCCAGCGTCATGAAACTCACGTTTTTATTCTTGCTGGTACTTACCCTACAGGTAAATGCGGTGGCAAGAGCACAGCAAATTAATCTCCATGAAACGAATGTTGCTATGGAAACGGTATTGAATAAGATCAAAGCGCAATCCGGCTATAAATTTTTATTCAATAACCAGATGATCGCAGATGCAGGTCCTGTTACCGTTAATGTAAACGGAGTATCACTGGCGCAGGCATTAAACGCCTGCTTCAAGAACCAGCCACTTACTTACGAGCTGATTAACAATACAGTAGTGCTGAAGCGCAAAACAATAGTTCAGAAAACCATTACCGGAAGAGTTACTGATGCTGCCGGACAAGCCTTGCCTGGTGCAAGTGTCTATGCAGAAAAAGACAAAAAAAGAGTAGTTACCACAGATCAAAACGGTGCTTTCACCTTACAGGCAGCAGCGGGTGATCAACTGATTGTCAGGATGATCGGGTTCCAGCAATATTCAGTACTGATCACGGAGCAGTCAAACTACCAGGTGATACTGAAGGAATCCAGCGAAGAACTAAATGAAGTAATTGTTACTGCATTGGGTATCAAAAGAGAAGAGCGGGCTTTGGGTTATTCCGTATCAACGTTAAAAACGGAAGACTTGACTAATGCAGTATCTAATAACTGGACAAATGCGCTGACAGGTAAAGTGGCTGGATTGAACCTGATCAAATCAGGCGGGGGACCAGCAGGATCAAACAAAATCATCCTCCGCGGTGAGAATGCGCTGGGTGGCAATAGTGAGGCCTTGATCGTTATCGACGGAATGATCACCAGTTCCAGCAGCGGAAGATCAACAGGAACAGGTAGTAATGCTTATCTATCAGCAGATTCCCCGGCAGATTTCGGGAACAGTCTTGCAGATATTAACCCGGATGATATCGAGTCAGTATCCGTATTGAAAGGACCGGCGGCTACAGCATTATATGGCTCGAGAGGTGGAAATGGTGCTGTTATTATTACCACTAAATCGGGCAAACTGAACAGGGGGTTAGGGATATCCATTAATTCCAATACTTCTATAGAAACGATTTCCCGCTGGCCGGATTATCAGTATGAATACGGACAGGGTGATGCCGGACAGGATCTTTATTATTCTTACCTGGCGACTGCAGATGGGGCAAGTACAAGAAGTACCAGCTCTGCATGGGGACCAAAATTTGACGGACAGTCTTATTACCAATACGATCCTGTAACCCGCACTACCAGTGCAGAACGTTTGCCGTGGGTACCTTATCCTGATAATCATAAAGATTTCTTTCAAACGGGAATGACATTTTTAAATAGTGTGGCTTTGGACGGGGGAAATGACAAAACAACTGCACGTTTATCGGTGACCAATCTGACAAATGAATGGATTATTCCGAATACCGGTTTTACACGTAATACTGTGGCGCTATCGCTAACGCATAAAGTGAATGATAAGTTACAGATCGCTTCAAAAGTAAATTATACCAACAAATATTCAGACAACCTGCCTTCTACAGGTTATAATAATCAATCGATCATGTACTTCATCAGGGGCCTTACACCTAATATGAACATGGATTGGTTTAAGGATTACTGGTTGCCTGGTCAGGAAGGAATTGCACAAAACAGGCCGTTTAGTAGCTTGCTGGATAACCCGTACCTGATTGCAAATGAAATGCTGAACAAATCCAACCGTAATAATGTGGTCGGTAATGTGAGTGCTACCTATAATTTCCTGAAAAATCTGAGCCTGATGGTGAGAACCTCTATGGATCTTTCCTATGATGCGAGGTCACAGCAACGCCCCTTTAATACCAACAAGTATGTAAACGGGATGTACCGCACGACTAATATTTTCAGCCAGGAAATTAACAGCGACTTCTTATTGAGGTACAATGATGAGTTCCTGGATAAATTTGATTTCAGCATTACAGCAGGAGGAAGCCAGATGCAGAACAGGTATCAGCGCGACGAAACACGGGCTGATCAATTGTTGTATCCTGATGTATTTACCTTTGCCAATTCAAAAAATGCGCTGATTGCATTGCCCTATAAAAGTCGTTTGGCTTTAAACAGTTTATACGCCCTGGGATCTTTAAGTTACGATCGCTTTTTATATATGGATGTGAGCATGCGGAATGACTGGTCAAGTTCATTGGCATCACCAACGTCAACCAGGAACTCCTCTTTCTTTTATCCCTCGGTATCTTTCAGTGCTATTTTATCAGAAAAACTAAAACTGCCGGATTATATTTCTTATTTAAAACTTAGGGCTTCTGCTGCCAGCGTAGGTGGAGGTACTGTCCCTTATACTACAGCATATGCCTATAATTCCACGCAATTTCCCGGGAGTCTGGCCAATCCAACTGTAATTCCAAACGAGGATCTGAAGCCACTGCGTACAAATTCCGTAGAACTGGGTATGGAAATGAAAATGTTCAATAACAGGCTTTCATTTGATGTAGCAGTTTATAATAACAGCACCTTCAACCAGATTTTTACTTCTCCGATAGACAGGTCTACAGGATATAATTCTATGGTGGTAAATGCCGGGGAAGTAGTAAACAGGGGGCTGGAGATCGCCGTTAATGGTACGCCTATTAAAACGAAGTCGGGCCTAAATATGAATTTCTATGCAACTTTCTCTGCTAATAAAAATAAAGTAGTATCCCTTACCGACAGTGCCAGCTCACTTATATTAGCGTCTGGCCCACGTGGTACAATTGAAGCCAGAGTAGGCGGAGGTATGGGCGATATTTACGGATTAGGTTATCTGAGATCGCCGGATGGAAAAATCGTTTATTCCGGAGGTTATCCTGTTTTGGATCAGACCACCAAATATTTAGGTAACTCTACCGCCCGCTTCAAGACAAGTATGGGTACCAATATTAGCTATAAACACTTTAATCTGAACTTATTATTTGATGCACAGTTTGGTGCAAAAGCCTACTCGCTGACGAATGCTGTTTTGTCTGAAGAAGGAAAACTGAAAACTACGCTACCAGGCCGTTATAATGGAATTATTGGTGACGGTGTGGTGTTAAACGCAGATGGATCATATAGTCCGAATACTGTTGTGGCACCTAATATTGCAGCCTATTATAAAGCACATTTTGTACGCGATAACGTAGAATCAAATGTATTCAGTACAGATTTTATCAAATTCAGAGAAGCCAGGTTAGATTATAGTTTTGGGCCGAAACTGGTCAAACGTCTCGGTTTACAACGTGCTACAATAGGTGCTTACGGTCGTGATCTCTTTATGTTCACCAAATGGCCGGCTTTCGATCCCGAATTCGGGACGCTGGGTGCAGAAGGAGAGATTTCTGCCGGTTTTGAAAGTGCACAGTTTCCATCTACCCGGACTTTCGGTTTAAACATTACCATAGGTATTTAATTTTAAGACATACAATCATGAAGATAAAATTCAACATTCTGATTATACTGCTGGTTACTGCGATCACGCTGACCACAGCTTGTAAAAAGGATTTTAAGGAGCTGAATACAGATCCGAATAAAAGTACAGCGGCATTACCTGAAGCATTGCTGACGCCGGCATTGTGGGATGTAGTCACCAAAAATAATAACAGGGCATTACGTCTGACTAATGAACTGATGCAGGACCACGTTTCTGTGTCTGATGGAGATGAGATTCACCGTTATGTAGTACGTCCGGCGGAGTCTGATTATATGTGGAACAACTGGTATTTACAGCTGACAAATTTCAGGGATATGTACAATCGCTCTAAAGAGCTGAACAGGACTACCCATATGGGAATGGCACTGATCTGTGATGTTTTTGTCAGCTCACTGCTTACAGATACTTTTGGTGATGTGCCTTATAGTGAAGCTGCTTTGGGCAAAGATAAAATTTATCAGCCAAAATTTGATACACAGCAAAATATCTATACAGATCTGTTCAGAAAACTGGAGGAGGCGAATACGCTGCTGGCAACAGGCACAGCATTAACACCTGAACAGCTTTCTTATGACCCGCTGTATGGAAGAACCGTAGGAGCCACTTCTGCTACAACGATCGCCAACTGGAGAAAATTTGGTAATACGCTGTACCTGCGATTGCTGCTTAGGGCCTCTGCAAGACAGGAATCTAATGCAATAGCCAAAATTGCCGAGATCGTGAATACGAACAGTGCAAACTACCCGGTTTTTACCAGCAATGCGGAATCGGCCGTAATCAGGTATTCTACTACGCCGCCATATACTTCTGCTTTTTTTAATTACAGACCTTTTGATTTTAGCGGTGATAATGGCTTAACAGAGTTTTTTATCAATACGCTGAACAACTGGAATGACCCGCGCCGTCCGCTATGGGCTACACAGGCAAGTGGTACTTATACGGGAATTCCAAGCGGATATGTAAGAGGTCAGGTGCCTGAGCGCCAGTCGGCCTACAACAACAGTTTAATCAATGAGCCGCTTTTGGGAAATATCATCAATTACCCGGAACTACAGTTTATGCTGGCAGAAGCTGCAGTAAAAGGGTATATCAGCGGAGACGCTAAAACTTATTATGACAATGGGGTTGTCAACGCAATTACCTTCTGGGGTGCTGCGGTTCCGGCTGATTATTTCAGTAATACAGTTCTGGCCTGGAATGCGGCGGATAACATTGATTTTAAAATGGAGAAAATCCATCTGCAGAAATACTACACATTGTTTTTTACCGACTTTCAGCAGTGGTTTGAATACAGACGTACGGGACATCCTAATTTGCCAAAAGGTGCCGGATTGCAGAACGACGGTAAAATGCCGGTGCGTTTAAAGTATCCTGTTTTTGTTCAGTCGGCTAATGGCGCAAATTACTCAGCTGCGGTAGCTGTATTCGGACCAGATGATCTGAATACGAAAATGTGGTGGAATAAATAATCAAGTTATAATTATGAAAAGAATATATACTGTTATCATTGCCCTTTTGATTAGTGTTTTGATACTCAATTCCTGCAAAAAGGATATTAATCCTTCAACAGGTACTCTAAATTCATTTGCAGCATTATATGTTGTAAAGAATGCATATAAAGGTGCAGATATAAACCTTAATGCCGAACTGTTGTCTGGCGCAACAACTACAGGCGGCGTGGTGATCGCTGGTGCAGAAAGTCACAACCTGCCTGCGGGTGCTTTTATTATTCAGAACAGCAGCCGTGGACTTTCACGGGGAATAGTCATTGATCTTGGTCAGGAAACGATCCCTTTTGTTGCGGGAGATTCCGTATTAGTAGATCTTACCGGTGCAACATTACGTAAAGTTGGTGGTTCTATGCAGCTGAAGGGTATTTCAGCGTCGAGGATTACTAAAATCACCGCTAATAATGTTATTGTTCCTAAATCAGTAAGTATTGGTACGCTTGAAGCCAGTTTTGATGTTTATGAAAATACGCTGGTAAAAATCACAGCAGATACCAAACCATTACCTGCTACGGGAGACACCTATGCTGGTAATAAAGTATTGGATGATGGTTCAGGAAGTACAATTGTGCTGCATACCCAAGCCGGTGCCGAGTTTGCGGCAAATTCAATGCCTGCCAGTGCAACATACACAGGTATCCTGACCTATGGAAATGAAAACAGCGGTTATGGAGGTGTCAAACAACTGCGCATCAGGACCATCGCGGATGTAGTGAATGCCAGCGGACCTATTTATCCAAACTGGCCGGAAAGTTTTGAAAGTCCGGATGCCACCATAAAACCTTCTTACAATATGAATACTGTTGCTGTTCCGGATAATAGCATCAACCTGAAAACGGGCAGCTGGAAATTAGAGCAATCCATATTGGGGAATTTAAATGCCAACCGCGATAGAATCAATGCACCAGGGTTGCAATGTATCCGCATGCAGCAGGGCTTAAAAGTACCTGCTTATCTGCAAATGAATTTCGATTTGGAGAACGGAGCTTCTAAAGTTACTTTCTGGCAGGGTGCCTATTCTACAGATGTAAGCAGTACATTCAGGTTAGAATATTCTACAGACAGCGGACTGAGCTGGATTGCAGCGGGTACAGATTATAAAGCTGCTACAGGAGGTTCTAAACAGGAAACAGTTACGCTGAACATCAAAGGTAAAGTACGTTTCCGGATCACGAAATTAGGTTTAGGTGCCAGTAGTGTTCCCACTGTATTAAACGGTAGATTATGTATTGAAGACATTGCTATCTATTCCAATTAGAAGATATTTATTTAGAACATGAACAGAAGGTTATTTATACAAAAATTCGGTTTGTTGGGAGCGGGGATGTTGGTCAGCCTCCAGGCCCTTCCTTACGCTTTGCTAAAAAGGGATAAAACCGTAAAAGGCCGGGTAACGGATGGAAAAAGAGGCATAGCAGATGTGGTAATCTCTGACGGTTATTCGGTAATTAAAACCGACAGAAAAGGGAACTTCCGTTTTACTGCACATGAACATGCCAGTGCTGTATGGCTGAGCACGCCCGCAGGTTATGAATTTATAACAGAAAACCATATTTCCAGGCATTACCATATTTTAGGAGAAGGGAATGATTATGATTTTCAGCTGAAGCGCTTGAATAAAAAAGACGACAAACATACCTTCCTGATCTGGGCAGATCCGCAGGTAAGAAATAAGAAGGATGTAAAACAGATGATGGAAACTTCGGTTCCGGATGTGCAGCAGTTATTGAAATCTTTTGATCAGGAAAAATTAGTACATGCCATTTGTGTGGGTGATATCGTATGGGATAACCATGCACTGTTTGCTGATTACAATCTTGCTGTAGCACAGATGGGCATTCCGTTTTTTCAGACGCTGGGCAACCATGATATGGATTACCGTAAAGGTGGGGATGAAACTTCTGACGTAACTTTCAAAGCGGTTTACGGACCAACTTATTATTCTTTCAACCGCGGTGAGGTGCATTATGTAGTCATGGAAAACGTGCGTTACCTGGGGAGAGAACGTGAATATGATGGCTACATCACACCAGAGCAGTTACAATGGCTGGAAAAAGATCTTCAACAGGTATCAAAAGATAAATTGTTAATCATCAATTTGCACATACCAGTTCATGATGCGGTAAAAAACAGTGCAGATTTTTATGCCCTGCTTACCGGATTCAAGAAGGTGCATGTCATGTCGGGACACACGCACTATAATCAGAACGTGATCAAAAATGGCGTGTTTGAACATAACCATGGTACTGTCTGTGGTGCATGGTGGACAGGTGCGATCTGTGAAGATGGTACACCTAGAGGTTACGGTGTGTATGAAGTTGATGGTACTGATTTGAAATGGTATTATAAATCCACAGGTAAGGACAGGACTGACCAGATCAGCATCACGCTTGAAAAAGCAGATGAAAAGCTGAAAGTGACAGCTAATGTATATAACTGGGATCCTGAATGGAAAGTGGAGTATTTTGTTGATGATCAGCCGATGGGTGCATTAAAAAATGAAATCGGCTATGATCCTGAAGCGGTAAGGTTATATAAGGGAGACAAATTGCCTGTGGGCAGAACTTTCCCGGAGCCAAGACTGACGGATCATATCTTCACAACTCATATAGGTACTGCAGTGAGAAAGATCAGGTTTGTCGCCACCGATCGTTTCGGCGAAACCTTTTCCAGGGAACTCAGCGTATAAAACAGAAATATGAATTAATGAGCCGGCTAAAAATGGCTCATTAATTCTTCAAGATTCTGGATCTGCCATTCCACATCAGCAGGTTTATCCTTGTTTAAAGGATTAAAGAATATCGCTTTCATTCCAAAATCCTGCGCGCCACGGATATCGGCTTCCAGACTGTCGCCAATCATAATGCTTTCATGTTTCAGTGCACCTGCCTTTTGCAATGCATATGCAAAAATTGCCTGATCAGGTTTATTTACACCCACATCCTCCGAGATAATTACATTCGAGAAATAGGGGTTTAAATTGCAGAGATCCATTTTAGTCAGCGTGGTCTCTTTAAATCCGTTGGATATAATGTGTAAGGTATATTTTTTTTGCAGGTAAGACAGTACCTTTTCTGAACCGGCAAACAGGTTTCTTTTTGTCGGGCTGATACGTACATAATCCTCCTCAAAAGCATGCGGCACGCTTTCCGGAGCTACACCCAGCTGGATAAATGTTTTACTGAACCTTTCAGACCTTAATTTTTCTTTCGTGATGCGGCCCATATGGTATTCCGCCCATAACAGCTGGTTATTTTCTGTATAGGTGTCGATAAATGTTTCACAGGAACTCAGTCCAAGCGTATGTAAGGCGTACTCGTTATATAATTCTGTGAGCGTTTCCTGTGCATTTTTATCAAAGTCCCATATCGTATGGTCCAGATCAAAAAAGATATCTTTAATCATTTGTGGTAAATTCTATTAGATTTTCGTTCCATAAGCAAGATCACCTGCATCCCCAAGCCCCGGAACAATATAAGCTTTGGAAGTCATTTCTTCATCTATAGCACCAATCCATAACCTGGCCTGCGGTAAGTTGGCCCGTACATGTTTAATGCCCTCGGCACTGGCGATAGCTGCGACGATATGTAACTCCCTGATCTGATATTGTGCGATCAGCTCTTTACAGCATAAGACCATACTCAGACCTGTGGCCAGCATCGGGTCTGCCATAATAATTACTTTATCCGTAAGATCCGGTGCAGAAATATAATCCACCTGTATTTCCACATCACCGCTATGATGCGGCTTGCGGTAAGCAGAGATAAATGCAGACTCTGCCTGGTCGAAAATATGGAGGAGGCCCTGATGCATAGGTAATCCTGCCCTCATGATCGTAGCCAAAACGGGCTGTTTTTCCAATTGCTGTGATGCTGCTATCCCCAGCGGGGTTTTGGTTGCTGTTGGTGTATAGCTAAGTGTTTTACTGATTTCCCATGCGAAAAATTCGCCAAGGCGTTCCAGGTTCTTACGGAAACGCATCGCATCACGCTGGATATTTTCATCGCGCAGTTCGGCAATAAAAATATTCGCAATAGAATTAATTTTACTCAGGTTGAATATCATCAGGTAAAGATAAAAAATTGGAAAGCAATTGTGTATAAAGTCTTCTTCCAATTTTACCCTTGCCCGCATCCGGCAGCGTTTCTTTATGCCATACGATGTAAAAACTGCCGCTCAAAAGCTGTACATGCTGAATCAGGGAGCCCCATTTGCTTAGCGTAGCATCTATGTTGAAAGTCCTGTTACGGCCCAGCATCAAATCATTCACGGCAATCGGATGGATACGGAGATGGGTGGTTTTCTCCAGCTGCAGATCGTACCATAAAAACGGCGTGCAGGTACCTGCCCTAAATCCCGGAGTATTCAGGTAGCCCATCCTGTAATCATTCGCCACACCGTTTTTTAACAGTTCAAGATAACTGTTGGGCAGGCTGACCTGACGGTTATTGTCCTGATCGATCTGTTGTGCAGGCTGGGTAAAGTAGATGGGTTTTAACTGATATTTTTCATGTTGCCCATTCAGGAATAGTTGCAGATTGGTGGTCTTGGCGGGTACAGGAGCAGATTTTTTGATAAAAGGTAAGCGCTCCAGGAAACGGAAAGAATTTTTGATAACATCCATCAGACTGTGGTCTGAACAGTCATGCATACAAATCAGCGGGTGGAATTCAAAAGTCTTTTTACCAAAATGTAGTGCAGGATACCGTTTCAGCAGGATATTTTTCAGCATTAATGCCCAGCCATCTATAACGGGGAATTCCAGCATTTTCAATTTGTTCTGTAAACTGTATTCTGCAGGGTAATACGCATCGGCTCCTGCCTTAAAAGGAAGATATTCTTCGAAGCGGCTAACAAAATAAAATGCCGCTGCAAAAACATCAAAGGGTAAACTGCTGTTATCAACTGCAAAAGGCACAATCATGTCACCGAAAGTGGTCGTTTTTATATTCGGCCGCACTATGGTGTGAGAAAGAAGAAGATCTGAGTTTTTAAAAAATGGCTCATTTGATACCGGTTGATCAGCGTAGGTAATCTTGGGCAGCGCAGAAGATTTGAACTCAGCAAGATTTGAACTAAAGCCAACTTCTGTTTTCAGGATATCGCTGAAGATAAAGTTAAATACATATTTTATCCTCGGTGTAAGCAGCGGAACATAAACCAATAGTTTCATGATGTCTATAAATTTAGGATATAATCACGACAATTCAATACATCAATAATTCTTATATTTGATATTCTATGAAATTTCAACTTGTTTCAGATTATAAACCAACGGGTGATCAGCCTGCTGCGATTAAACAATTGGTAGAAGGTGTAAATAATGATGAACATTATCAGACCTTGCTGGGTGTTACGGGTTCTGGTAAAACTTTTACCGTGGCCAACGTGATCCAGCAGACGCAAAAACCTACGCTGATCCTGAGTCATAATAAAACACTGGCCGCTCAGTTATATGGAGAATTTAAACAGTTCTTTCCTGAAAATCAGGTGAATTACTTTGTTTCCTACTATGATTATTATCAGCCTGAGGCTTATATGCCCAGCAGCAATACTTACATAGAAAAGGATTTAAGTATCAATGAAGAGATTGAGAAACTACGACTCAGAACTACCTCCGCACTGATGTCCGGCAGGAGGGATGTCATCGTTGTCTCTTCTATTTCCTGCATCTATGGTATGGGAAATCCGGAAGATTTCTCCAGATCTGTATTCCGTTTTGCAGTAGGAACACGTATTTCAAGAAATACTTTTTTACATAGCCTGGTAGAAATTTTATATGCAAGGACCATCACTGATTTTAAGCGTGGTACCTTCAGGGTGAAGGGGGATACGGTAGATATTTTTCCGGCCTATCTGGATAATGCTTACCGTGTATCTTTTTTTGGTGACGATATTGAAGAGTTAAGTGTCATTGATCCGGTAACGGGTAAAACATTGGAAAAACTGGAAGATATGGCCGTTTATCCGGCAAATCTTTTTGTAACACCAAAGGACAGGTTCACCTCTTCGATCTGGGGTATTCAGGAAGAACTGGAACTGCGGAAAAATCAGTTGCTGGGCGACCGGCAATTGCTGGAAGCAAAACGACTGGAAGAGCGGGTGAACTTCGATATAGAGATGATGAAAGAACTGGGATATTGTTCCGGTATTGAGAACTATTCGAGGTTCTTTGATGGCAGGTCGCCGGGAATGCGTCCCTTCTGCCTGCTGGATTATTTTCCTGATGATTACCTGATGGTAATTGATGAAAGCCATGTAACGGTACCACAGATCAGGGCAATGTACGGGGGTGACCGCTCGCGGAAAATGTCGCTGGTAGAGTATGGCTTCAGACTGCCTTCTGCATTGGATAACAGGCCGCTTAATTTTGAAGAATTTGAGCGCTTAGCGCCGCAAACGATATATGTAAGTGCTACACCTGCAGATTATGAACTCCAGAAATCGGATGGTATTATCGCTGAACAGGTGATCCGGCCTACAGGTCTGCTGGATCCGCTGATTGAAGTGAGGCCGGCTGTGAACCAGGTAGATGATCTGCTGGACGAGATTGATAAAACTATCAAGATGGGCGACCGGGTGCTGGTCACTACCTTAACCAAGCGTATGGCGGAAGAGCTCACCAAATATATGGACAGGCTGAACATCAAATGCCGTTATATCCACTCTGAGGTGAAAACGCTCGAACGGGTGGAGATTTTAAGGGGCTTGCGACTGGGCGAATTTGATGTGCTGATCGGGATTAACTTATTAAGGGAGGGACTTGATTTACCTGAAGTATCCTTTGTGGCCATTCTTGATGCTGATAAGGAAGGATTCCTGAGATCGGAGCGTTCCCTGATCCAGACTATTGGTCGTGCTGCACGTAATGACAGGGGCAGGGTAATTCTTTATGCGGATAAAATCACAGATTCTATGGCTGTCACCATGGATGAAACAAACAGGCGCCGCGAAAAGCAGATTGCCTATAACCTGGAGCATGGTATTGTTCCCAAGACTGTCGGCAAAAGCCGGGAAGCTATACTGGAGCAAACATCGGTACTGGATTTCTCTGAAAATACAGAACGCAAAAAAGCTTATGTTGAGGTGGATCAGGTGAGTATTGCTGCGGATCCGATTGTGCAGTATATGACTAAGCCTGAGATGCAGAAATCTATTGACAAAACGCGTAAGGATATGGCCAAAGCAGCGAAGGATATGGATTTCCTGCTGGCAGCCAGGCTGCGTGATGAGATGTTTGCCATGGAAAAGGTATTTGAAGAAAGATTTGGTAAAAGTATTGTGAAAAGCACATAATTATAAATATGGACGGTAAAAATAGGGCGGATGTGTATCCGGGATTAGAAGTAGACATCATTTTAAAGAAAGATCAGCGCAGCGGAAAGTTAACCAGGGGAATTGTGGCTAACCTCCTCACTTCGTCTGCATTTCATTCCAGGGGGATTAAAGTACGTTTGGAAGATGGTCAAATAGGCAGGGTTGCCGAAATTGTTGAGGAAGATTAACCGAATTATTTATATTTGCTTATTAATTGAAAACGAATGGGGTGGTTAATTAAATTTCTTTTTATCGCGATACTTGTCCTTTGGGTGATTAGAGTGCTGTTAAGACTGGTTTTTCCAATGGTGTTAAAAAACATTTTTGGAAAGATGCAGCAGCAATCGGGTCAGTATGCGCAGCAACAGGAGCAGCCTGCACGGAAACCTGAAGGATCTATATCTATCGACTACGTACCGCCACAGCCTAAACAGGGAAATGCAGATAAACTGGGCGATTTTGTAGATTATGAAGAGGTAAAATAAACTATTTCAAAAATCCATAAATATCCCTTCTTAATCTGCGTCATTTTCATATTTTTGGGGTTAGTTTAAATCATAAACAAACCTTAATGAATAGTTGGTTAAAAAGGAATGGCATACATCTGGCCATCAGTGCGTTTTTTGTAATTATCTGTTTCGTCTATTTCAGTCCTGTTCTGCAGGGTAAAGCTCCTGCACAAGGCGATGTTTTGCAAGCTAAGGCGATGCAAAAGGAGATCATGGATTATAAAGCCAAAGATGGCAAAGGTCCGCTCTGGACCAATGAGATGTTTGGCGGGATGCCTGCTTATCAGATCTGGGTTCAGTATCCCTTAAACCTTACAACCTATGGTATTTCTTTAATCAAAGATACTTTTCCTGATCCTGTAGGTACTGTTCTGTTGTATCTTCTGGGTGCATACTTATTGTTCTGCACCTTGAAAATCAATCCCTGGCTTGCTGCCGCGGGCGCAATTGCATTTGCTTTTACCTCTTACAACTTTATCATTATAGCGGCAGGTCACAGTAATAAAGCACTGGCGATCGGTTTTTTCGCGCCAATACTGGCTGGAATCATCATGACATTAAGAGGCAGATACTGGATGGGTGCAAGTTTAACTGCGCTGTTCCTTGCCTTAAATATCAGGTCTAATCATATCCAGATGACCTATTATTTCTTACTGGCCTTATTGATTTATGTGGGCATTGAGATTTATCATGCTGTTAAAGCGAAGCGCACAAAGGAACTGACCAGGGCACTTACATTTTTATTTGCTGCAGTATTGTTATCCGTAATGGTAAACGCCAGTAATTTATGGACCACTTACGAATATGGTAAGGAAACGATTCGTGGTAAATCTAATCTGACAAATGATAAAACAGAGCCTGAAAACGGTCTGCCTAAAGATTACGCTTATCAATGGAGCCAGGGTATCGGAGAATCATTCACCTTCCTGATTCCTAATTTATACGGCGGCGGAGCAGAACGTCTGGATGCTAAATCCAATGTAGCCAAAGAAATCATAGCTGTAGGTGCTTCACCAGAGCAAGCAGTAGATTTTGCGCAGCGTTTACCAGTTTACTGGGGTGATAAGCCGTTTACAGCCGGTCCTTATTATTTTGGATCGATCATTTGTTTCCTGTTTGTGTTCGGATTGTTTATCGTGCGCAGCCGCATGAAGTGGTGGATCTTATCTACTACCATACTTTTCATGTTCCTGTCCTTTGGTAAAAACCTGCCTTTCATATCAGATCTTTTCTTCGATTATGTACCACTGTATAACAAGTTCAGGGCTGTAGAATCCATACTTGCTGTGGTAGGCCTGCTTTTCCCGATTCTTGCATTATTAGCTGTTAAAGAAGCACAGGACGGGCAGTATGATCAGAAATACCTGGTGAAGAAGCTGACCTGGTCGGCCGCTATCACAGGAGGTTTTGCATTATTGGTAGCGATCATGCCAACCTTATTCTTCAGCTTTAAAACGGCAGAACATCAGCAGTTTATTGTTTCCTTAACACAAGCATTCAATAATGATGCAACAGTAGCCAATAAGGTAGCAAATGCCTTGGTGGAAGACAGGATTAGCCTGGCCAGAGCTGATGCACTGCGCACATTACTGTTTGTCCTGATCGGATTCGGACTTACCTGGGCATTTATTACAAAAAAGCTGAAAGCAGAGGTTGCTTTTGGAATTATTGCTGTTGTGATCTTGTTTGATATGTGGCAGGTAGATCGTCGTTACCTGAACAATGCAAACTTTGTCCCTAAAAGCACATTGAATGCACATTATCAGCCAAGAGATGTAGATACATTCATTATGGCGGATAAAGATCCGAACTTCAGAGTTTACGATGCTTCTATTCCAACATTTACCAGTGCTGATGCTTCTTACTTCCACAAAACAGTAGGTGGTGCCCACTCTGCACGATTGAAGCGTATTCAGGAGCTGATTGACCATCAGTTCACAAAAAGTGTGAACCAGGATGTACTGGATATGTTCAATACCAAATACATCATCACACAGGATCAGCAAAATGGTTCTTATAAAATGCAGCGTAATGCTACAGCCGCGGGAAATGCATGGATTGTGGAAAGTGTGCAGTTTGTAAAAGATTCCGATGAAGAAATGAAAGCGATCAGTAGTTTCGATCCTAAAAAAGAAGCGATTGTAGATCAGCGTTACAAAAGCCTGATTGATACTACGCGTGCTGGCGTAGGCGGGCCGACAGCTTTCATCAAACTGGACAGTTACCATCCGGATCACCTGGTTTATTCTTACAGTGCGCCGAGAGATGTGATTGCTGTATTTTCTGAAATCTATTATGATAAAGGATGGAAGATGTTAATTGATGGTGTGGAAAAACCATACTTCAGAGCAGATTACGTATTACGTGCTGCACAACTGGAATCGGGCAATCACAAAGTGGAGTTTGTTTTCCACCCTACATCTTATTATACTGGCGAAAAAATCTCCCTGGCAGGATCGTTACTGTTACTTGCCGGACTGGGTTTTGCTTTCTACAGTGAAAATAAAAAGAAAAAACTGGCTTAACCAGCTACTAAAATAATTTACCAGAGAAAGGTCTGCTCCTCCAAAAGGGCAGACCTTTTTTTATTTTGTTGATACCATAATGTTTTCTTAACAGCTTGTTAACCTGTTTATTGCATTTTTGTATGAACCAGAGAATCCTATGGAAGAAGTCATTATTATAGTATGTGTTATTGCTTTAGTAGCCTTCTTCTTCAGTCCTTATGATTTGACAATAGACGAAGATGACGTGTAAAAGAGAAGTAGAAATCGCTGTAATTTCTGATGTTCATTTAGGCACTTATGGATGCCATGCAAAAGAACTTCTTAAATATCTGAAAAGCATTAAGCCGAAAATGCTCATCTTAAATGGAGATATCATCGATATCTGGCAGTTCAGCAAGCGGTACTGGCCTGAAACACACATGAAAATTGTGAGGAAGCTGATGAAATTTGTCATGGAAGGGGTGCCTGTTTATTATCTTACCGGTAACCATGATGAGCTGCTGCGTAAATTCGCAGATATGCATCTGGGTTCTTTTCACCTTCAGAATAAACTAGTTATAGAAATAGACGGACAGAAAGCATGGTTCTTTCATGGCGATATATTTGACGTAACCATGCAGCACTCCAAATGGCTGGCTAAACTGGGCGCAGTTGGATATGATAGTTTAATCCTGATCAATAGTATGGTAAACTGGGGACTTAAGTTATTCGGACAGGAAAAGATGAGTTTTTCCAAGAAGGTGAAAGCACAGTTTAAAGATGCAGTTAAGTTTATCAATAGCTTTGAGCAGACTGCAGCAGAACTGGCGGCAAAGAATGGTTATGGTTACGTGGTATGCGGACATATCCATCAGCCCGAAATGCGCACAGTGAAAACAGATGACGGCGAGGTGGTTTATCTGAATAGCGGGGACTGGGTAGAGAACCTGACAGCGCTGGAATACAATGATAAAAAATGGACAGTTTTTAAATACGACCATAAGGACTTCCAGCATGATGAGGCAGAAGACGGGATTCTTTCTGATGGAGAAAACCTGCACAGTAAGCTGGATATCAATATCTTACTCGAAAAGATAAAATTAGAGATTGTCTAGTTTATAAAAATTACAGATATTCGGTCAGAATGAAGATACTTTACGCTATTCAGGGTACGGGAAATGGCCATATCAGCCGTGCACGTGAAATTGTACCTTTGTTACAACAGCATGGTGAAGTAAATCTTTTAATCAGTGGTACACAGGCCGATGTAAAACTGAGTCAGGAACTTACTTATCAGTTACAC
This sequence comes from Pedobacter sp. MR2016-24, assembly GCF_026239655.1. Taxonomy (GTDB): domain Bacteria; phylum Bacteroidota; class Bacteroidia; order Sphingobacteriales; family Sphingobacteriaceae; genus Pedobacter. The sequence goes on from NZ_JAPIVO010000006.1 coordinate 131,716, forward strand.
GGATTCAGCTTTATCTTCGGAAAAAAAGGCGGAGTGGACCATTATGAAACCTGGAAGTCGATGAACCTGCCACGTTTTGTACGTGATATGCGTAGTCTGCCTCTAAAGGATTACGATCTTATCCTGAATGATTTCGAACCTGTAACCGCATGGGCCTGTAAATTAAAAGGCATAGAGAGCGTGGGACTGAGTCACCAGGCCTCATTCCAGTCAAAAAAAGTTCCTCAGGTAAAAAGTATCAGCTGGGCCCAGCTGGTCATGAAATACTATGCACCTTCTACCCATTATGTAGGATTTCATTTTAAAGCTTACGATGATTTTATCCATACGCCGGTTATCCGCTCGGAAATAAGAGAGCTGATCACCAGTAATCTTGGCCATTATACCGTCTATCTGCCTGCTGTAGATGATCAGATTCTGGTGCCGATTCTGAAAAAAATACCTGGCGTAAACTGGCAGATCTTTTCAAAACATACTAAAGTAAGCTTTAAAGATCAGAATGTCAGCGTATGTCCTGTCAATAATGAACAGTTCAATGCCAGTCTGGCCAGCTGTGAAGGTTTGTTTACAGGAGGTGGCTTTGAAGGACCTTCAGAAGCGTTATACCTCGGCAAAAAGCTGTTGGTGGTGCCCATGAAGTTCCAGTATGAACAGCAATGTAATGCATTTGCCTTGGAAGAAATGGGCTTACCGGTGATCTGGGGGCATGATAAAAACTGGCTGCCCATCATTCAGCACTGGGTGGAACAACCGCAGGCGCATCAATTTCATTTTCCAGATGAAACAGCTGACGTAATTGCGCAAGTTGTAAATCAGTTTGCCAGATAAATTTCTTTACTTTGCCGTTCTATTAGAGGCATGATCAATCAATTCAAAACATTAAATCCAATAAACCTGCTGCTGCTGTTCGCGTATACTTTTTTTATGCGTATAGCCATTTTTGCACATTTGCCAGAAAGATTGAATTTTGAATTCCTGGAATCCTACACAAAATTTATGGTGCAGATTCCTATTGGGGAAGATTTGCCGGTAGCACTCAATATTTTTATTGCTGGTATTCTGATCTATATTCAGGCACTGATTTTCAACAGAGTGGTAAATAACCATGCGCTGCTGACTAAGCCCAGTTTTTTACCTGCCTTACTTTATATTACCGGTGCAAGCTTGTTTGAGCCTTTTCTGATCCTGAGTCCAACGCTGATCTGTAATTTTATGCTGATCCTGGTGATGGATAAACTGCTGCGGATAGGAAAATCTCCTAATGCAATCATGATCATGTTTGACGTGGGGATATTTATTGCTATAGGGACATTAATTTACTTCCCTTTTGTGGTGATGTTATTGCTCATCTGGTTAAGTCTGCTGCTATACCGTTCATTTTACTGGCGGGAGTGGGTTTCCGGGCTGATCGGTTTCCTGATTATCTTCTTTTTTCTCGCTGTATTTTATTACTGGAACGACAATATCACTATGTTCTATAAAATCTGGCTGCCTTTGAAAAATAAGTTTCCGTCGGCTTTTAAAATACAATATAATGATTACCTGGTGCTTGTGCCGGTAGGCGTAATGATGATCCTGGCAACTATCCGCCTGCGTGAAAATTTCTTCCGGAGTTTTATCAGTACACGAAAAGCATTTCAGATGCTCTTTTTTATGTTCCTGATTGCTATCCTGAGCTTTTATACCAAGCCGAATTTCAAACTCTATCATTTTCTGTTGTGCGTGCCCCCGGGGGCAGTGCTGCTTGCTTATTATTTTTCTAACGCTACAAAACGCTGGTTCTACGAAAGCCTGTTCCTGATTTTAGTTTTAGCGATACAGGTGTTTTTGTTCGTTTAACTTTTTTTAACAATTTGACAGCTTGAAACTTGGTAAAGATTAATAGCTTTGCATGATGAAGGTTGGATTAAGCAATGCATAATCTTGTTATAGATATCGGCAACACGAATAGTAAAGTCGCTGTTTTTGAAAATAGATTGCTGGTGTTTTTTCAAAGTGCCGACCTGCCTGAGCAGCGGATGCTGGCAGATTTAATTGATAAATATAGCATAACGCATTCGGCAGTTTCAAATGTTAGACAGGATGTTGCAGAAATAACAGCTTTTTTAAAAGAAAATACCAGCTTTATCCAGTTTTCAACACAACTGAACACAGGAATAAAGAACTTTTATCAAACACTTTCAACATTGGGACAGGATAGATGGGCAAAAGTTATTGCTGCGCATCATATTTATGCCGGACTCAATTGCCTGATTATTGACGCAGGTACGTGTATTACGTATGACCTGCTGAATAATGAAGGGGAGTACTACGGAGGGAGTATCAGTTTGGGTGTGAGTATGCGGTTTAAGGCTTTAAACCATTATACAGGCAAATTGCCACTGGTGGAATGGGATAAAGATGCAGTGCAGATCCCGGATGGTACGGATACAATTAATGCCATTACCAATGGCGTATTACAGGGTGCAATTAACGAGGTAGAGGGCTTTATAGCGCTTTATAACAAAAATAACAAAGACCTTAAGGTACTGATAACGGGGGGAGATGCGACTTTTTTGCTAGAACAATTAAAAAACAGCATCTTTGCGCCTCAGATTATACACGATCCCTATTTGGTATTAAAAGGATTAAACGAAGTCATTGCATTTGAACATGTACAAAAAGATTAATTATATTACTGCAGTTTTAGTTCTGCTTGCCAGCATTTCAGTAAACGCACAGATTACTACACAGTCGCCATACTCAAGATTTGGAATTGGAAATATCAAAGGAACACAGCTTCCTCAGTTTAGGGCAATGGGCGGTATTTCCGCGGCTGTTAACAAGCCGTCAACAGCATTCAATAACAATATGATCAATGTGGAGAACCCGGCGTCATTCGCAGGAATCACCGCTACTACGATCGATATTGGTATGACCGGTTCATTTACCACCCTGAAAAATGCAAATGGTACTAACTCCAGCTTTAATGGTGCGTTGAGTCACGTCGCATTGGCTTTCCCTGTAACGGCACACTCTGCTTTCAGTTTTGGGATTATGCCATATTCTGAGATTGGCTATAATTACATAGAAAGGGGAACAATCAGTAGTGCAGATCCAAATAATCCTGCCAGTACTGATGTAAATTATCTTTATTCCGGAGAGGGCGGTTTAACAAAAGCTTATATCGGTTACGGATTCCAGATCGCTGATCATTTAAGATTGGGTGGTAATGTGGAATATCTTTTCGGTAATCTGATAGAAAACCGCTCATCAGAGTTCGCTTTAGATCCAACAACAGGAGCACCAACTTCGTTGAATACACGGTTGCAAAATAAAAACAGCATCGGCGGGATCAGCTTTTCTTATGGTGCACAATATGATATCCAGCTGGATTCCAAAACATCAATCAACTTCGGTTATTCAGGTTCATCTCCTTCATCAATCAACTCTACCAATACCTTTCTGGCAACAAAATACCTGAATGATGCTAACGGAGATGAAGTAGCGGTTGTACAGACGGTAGATTCTATAGCCGGTGCACAAAGAAAATTAAAATTGCCATTAGTGCATACTTTTGGGATAGTATTGCAAAAGAACGACAGGTGGTTAATTGGTGCTGATTTTAGAATGGGCAACTGGTCAAAATTATCAATCAACTCCGTAAATCAGGGATTGCAGGATACCAAAGGCGTTTCTGTAGGTGGACAAATCACTCCGGATTTTGCCGCTATTAACAGCTATTTCAAGAGAGTGGATTACCGTTTAGGCTTCTCTTATGATAAAACATATGTAAAGCTGAATGATCAGGACATTAAAGATATGGCAATTACATTCGGTCTGGGTCTGCCTTTAGCAAGACCAAACTATGGTTTAGCCTTTTATAAAATGAACTTCACCACAGAACTGGGGCGCAGAGGAACTACCAATAATGGCCTGTTACAGGAAACCTATATCAACTTTCATTTAGGTTTCACCTTGAATGATAAATGGTTCAGGAAGTTTAAATTCGATTAATGTTAACTTCACGTATAATATCTGCTGTTGTTATATTGTGCCTTATACCGCTTCTTTTCAGTTCATGCAATGAGGATGACCTGAAAAGAGCGGCAACCATATCTGCTAAAAAAGTAACCCTTTCAAAAGACAGGTCATTAGACGTAGAAATTGTCTTCAGTGATTCTGCCGTAGTAAAAGCAAAAGGTTTTGCGCCTGTGCTCGATCAGGTAAACCCATCTGTAGGTTCTAAATACCAGGAGATGCCTAAAGGGGTTAAAATTACCTTTTTTGATCCTTTCCAAAAAGTAACGGGAACTATCGTGTCTGATTATGCGATCAGAAAGGAAACCGAACAACTCACCATTTTCAGGAAAAATGTAGTCGTAGTCCGCGAGGAGCTCACTTTTAACACCGAAGAGCTCACCTGGGATCAGCGTAAAAAGATGTTCTTTTCTCCGCGTGGAATTGTGACAAAACCTGATGGTACCATCTTAAATGCAATCAACTTCAGGGCGCCGGAAGATTTCAGTACACTTGATTTTGAACAGGGATCAGGAGAGACCTATCTGAATGGCGGATTAACCCCTTAAAAGGGCTATTTCTTACATCGTATTCCCCTTACTTATAAATACTTATTCAAATACAATTTATTGTTTTCTTTTTTTACCAAAAGTTGTATCTTGCGCCCTCTTAAAAAAATATAAATAATAGATATTATGGGTTTAATGACATTTTTGCGGAATCGCGCAGGCTTTATCTTAGTCGGGGCTATAGGTTTTGCAATTGTTGCATTTTTAGTAGGTGATGCAATCAACGTAGGTAAGCCTTTCTGGGCAGCATCTCAAAAAGTGGTGGGATCTGTTGATGGTGAAGAAATCAGCATCGAAGAATTTGGAACTAAAGTAGATCAGAACTTACAACAGTTCAAACAACAATATGGCGGCAGTGCCAATCCGCAAATGACAGCTATGGCTGTTGAAAATGCATGGAATGGTGAGCTGGCTAATATTTTACTCAGCAAAGAATATCAGCGTCTTGGTCTTGATGTATCCAGTGAAGAACTTTTTGATCTTTACTCAGGTAAAAACCCAAGTCCGCTGATCGTACAATATTTCGGTAATCCTCAGACTGGTCAGGTAGACCGTGCTGCTGTGATCAATTCATTGAAACAACAGGCTTCAAACCCGCAGTTGAAACAACAATGGGATTTACTGACCACAGAAATCAAAAAACAGTCGTTACAACAGAAATATGGTAACCTGCTTAAAAACTCTGTTTATGTAACTTCTCTTGAAGCGAATGATGAATATCAGAACAGGAACAAACTGGCTAACTTCAATTATGTAAGCCTTGCTTATGCGAGTATTACTGATGCGTCTGTTAAACCAACGGAATCTGATTATTCAGATTACTATAACGCACATAAATCGATGTTTGATAATCCTGCGGAAACACGTTCTTTCGACTATGTTTCTTTCAGCGTGAGCCCGACAAAAGAAGATACTGCTGCTGTTAAAGCAAGAGTAGATAAATTGGCGGAAGACTTCAGAGTGTCAAAAAGCGACTCATTGTTTGCAGCAATTAATTCTGATGTGAAAGTACCTTTCACTTATATGGGTAAAGGTAAACTGGATCCTCAGCTGGATTCAGCAGTATTTGCTTTGCCTGCAGGAAGTTTCTACGGACCGGTATTCTCTGGTAATTCTTACAAAATGGTTAAAGTAGCGGATGTACGTTTTTCTCCTGACTCCGTTAAAGCAAGTCACATCTTAATTGATGCAGCTAAAATGGGCGGCGCAGATAAAGCAGTTAAATTTGCTGATTCATTAAAAACATTGGTTCAGAACGGGGCTAGTTTCTCTGCACTGGCTAAAATGTACAGTGTTGACGGTTCAAAAGATAAAGGCGGAGAGCTGGGTACTTTTGCCCGTGGACAAATGGTGCCTGAATTTGAGAACGCAGCATTCAATGGAAAAACGGGTGATCTTAAAGTGGTGACTTCACAGTTTGGGGTGCACTTAATTAAAATAGAAAACCAGATTGGTTCTTCTAAGGTGGCAAAATTGGCTTACATAGAAAAAAGCCTGTTGCCAAGTACTAAAACTCAGGATGCTGCTTACAAAAAAGCAACTAACTTCCTTGCTGAAGTTAAAGGAGACAACTTTAGCGAAGTAGCAAAGAAAAAAGGATATACTGTAGGTGTAGCGGATAGAATCACCGGAAGTCAGGGTTATGCTCCGGGATTAGATAATCCACGTCAGCTGATCCGTGATGCATTCGGTGCTGAAAAAGGTGATGTGCTTGCAGAAGTTTACAAAATGGATAATGCCTATGTAGTTGCACATGTAACGGATATCAAACCTAAAGGTGTTTTACCATTGGAGTCAGTAAAGAAAGATATTGAACCTTTGGTCATCAATGCGGTTAAGGCAAAAATGCTGATAGAGAAAATTAACAAGGCAGGAGCTGGTAATTTAAACCAGTTGGCACAGAAATTAGGAACCACAGTGATGCCGGTTCAGAATATCGTATTTGCCAATCCTATTGTTCCGGGAGCTGCTCAGGAAAACAAACTGATCGGAAGTGTATTCGGCTCTCCGGTTGGAAAATTATCTAAGCCTGTTGAAGGTGAAAGTGCTGTGTATGTATTTACAGTGAATGGATTTACCAATCCTGCACCACTGGGAAATACCTATAAACAAAAAGAAGCTATGCTTCAGGCTATTGGTCAGCGTTTACTGGGATCTGCATTTGCAGCATTACAGGAAAAAAGCGAGATAAAAGACAATAGGGTGAAATTCTATTAATCTTATTTAAGTAATTTTGAAGCCGGAAGTAATGTTACTTCCGGCTTTTTTATTTTACGGAAATGGATATTCAGGAAAATATAGTCAATAAGGTTGCTGCCAGCGGTTTGATTACTTTAAATCTGGAGCATTATTATCATCCGGGAGCGCGCGTAGTGTACGACATTAAGGAGAATCTTTTCCACGGACTGATGTTGAGGGAAAAGGATTTCAGGGAATTTATCAAAGTGCATGACTGGTCGGTTTATACAGGCAAAAATGTAGCGGTAATCTGCAGTGCTGATGCAATTGTACCTACATGGGCCTATATGTTGCTTGCGATTAAATTGAAGCCTTACGCGAATGAAATCGTGTTTGGCGGATTAGACGTATTGGAAACTGTGCTGTTCACAAAAGCAATGGCTAAGATAGATTTGTCAGCTTTTCAGGATCAGCGTGTCGTGATTAAAGGTTGCGGTGATCTGGATATCCCTTTAGCTGCTTATGTGGAAATCACCAGTTTACTGATGCCGGTCGTAAAAAGTATCATGTTTGGCGAACCCTGCTCTACAGTTCCTGTCTATAAACGAAAGGACTAATTTTTTGGATTGCTTTTTGTTTAACCACGGTATGAGGAAATTATTTTTATTTACTGTACTTTTAATTACCGCATGCAGACTCTCCGCACAGGAGCTGCCTTTGCAGAAGGAACCTGTTTTCAAAGCGGGGGAGGTATTGGAATATAAATTGAAATATGGATTTATTACTGCCGCTGAAGCAACTATAAAAGTATTAAACTCGGATTTGAAATTCGATAATAAACCAACCTACCAGTTGGTGGTTGATGCAAAAACTTCAGGGACCTTTGACGTCTTTTATAAAATCAGGGACCATTACGACTCCTATATTGATAAAAAAGATCTAACTCCTTATTTTTACCAGGAGAATGTCAGGGAAGCCAGTTACAAACGCCAGGATAAGGCAAGGTTTAGCCAGGATGCTAAAAAGGTAGTCTCTAACCGCGGCACCTTTACCACGCCGACCACTCAGACTTTCGATCTTGTTTCTGCCTATTATTTTTCACGTAGTCTTGATATTTCAAAGCTGAAAATTGGCGAACAGTTTAAACTGAACTATTTTCTGGGCGATAAAATCCAGCAGCTGGAAATAAAGTATGTAGGTAAGGAAGTTATCAAAAGTAAACTGGGTAATATCCGCTGTTTAAAATTCAGCCCTTCTATTGATCCGGGACGAATCTTTAGAAAGGATAGTAATTTGTATCTTTGGATCACCGATGATGGCAACAGGGTGCCTGTAAAGGCTCAGGTGGAGATTATAGTGGGTGCGGTGACCATGGAGATTAAATCGGCTGCCGGATTGAAATATCCGCTGGCTAAAGAAAAATAATAATAAATGATAGAAGTACAAAACACACTCATACACGAAGACATTATAAGCGAAAGTTTTGTATGTAACTTGAATAAATGTAAAGGTATCTGTTGTGTAGAGGGTGATTCAGGTGCACCGCTGGATGTTGCCGAGACGGCAATACTGGCTGATATATATCCTAAAATAAAACATCTGCTCGCGCCTAAAGGGATAGCCGCAATTGAAGCCTACGGCACTTCCGTAGTGGACCAGGACGGGGACCTCACTACACCTTGTGTGGACGGGAATAAGGAATGTGCCTATGTCACATTTGAAAATGGAATTACCAAGTGTGCCATTGAGAAGGCACACGAGCAAGGTATCGTAGACTGGCAGAAGCCTATCTCCTGTCATTTATATCCGATTAGAATTACGCAATATCCGGAATTTGATGTGCTGAATTATGACAGGTGGCATATCTGTTCTGATGCCTGTTCTTTTGGCAGGGAGCTCAAAGTGCCGGTATATACTTTTCTGAAAGGTCCGCTGATCAGAAAATATGGCGCCGACTGGTATGCCGAATTAGAAAATAGTGTATCTTCAAATCTATAACCATATAAAACAAACAAATTTTGAAAGGAATAATTTTAGCAGGGGGTAGCGGCACCAGGTTGCATCCCTTAACTCTGGTCATGAGTAAACAAATGATGCCGGTTTACGATAAACCGATGATCTATTACCCGCTGTCAACTTTAATGCTTGCAGGAATAAAGGAAATACTGATTATCTCCACTCCTCATGATTTACCTAATTTTGAAAAATTATTAGGTGATGGAAGCCGTTTGGGGTGTAAATTCTCCTATGCCGTACAGGCAGAACCAAACGGTCTGGCACAAGCTTTTGTAATTGGTGCCGATTTTATTGGTGAGGATAAGGTGGCGCTGGTTCTTGGTGATAATATTTTCTATGGTGATGGTATGGCTAAGCTTTTACAGGCAAGTTCAGATCCTGATGGTGGTGTAGTTTTCGCTTACCGTGTTTCCGATCCGGAACGTTATGGTGTGGTGGAATTTGACGAAAATAAACAAGCCATCTCTATTGAAGAGAAACCGGTAGAACCTAAGTCTGACTACGCAGTTCCCGGACTGTATTTCTACGATAACAGTGTAGTGGAAATTGCTAAAAATATCAAACCTTCTCCACGTGGTGAGTATGAAATCACTGATGTAAACAGGGAATACCTGGAGCAGGGAAAATTAAAAGTAGGTGTGTTGAGTCGCGGTACCGCATGGCTGGATACAGGAACCTTTGCATCACTGATGCAGGCCGGACAGTTTGTACAGGTGATCGAAGAGCGTCAGGGCTTAAAAATCGGTTGTATAGAAGAGGTGGCGTACAGGATGGGCTTTATAGATAAAGAACAATTGCGTGCTATTGCAACACCACTTGTTAAAAGTGGTTATGGTGCATATTTATTGAAGTTGATCAAATAATTACTATCCCTATATTTTTCGAATGGATATCAAATCGCCCGGACTGCCTTATATAGGAGTCGATATTGGAGGCTCACATATTACTGCTGCGCATGTAGATGCAATAAATTTCAATGTAATTGAGGAATCATTAATCAGGACGCGTGTAGCGTCGACAGAAGGTGCAGAGGTTATCTTTAAAGCCTGGGTGGAAGCACTTTCGCCACTGATCGCCCGCGAGGGAAATGAGACCGTTAAAATCGGTATCGCTATGCCGGGCCCTTTTGATTATGCAAAAGGAATTTCATTGATGAAAGGTACCAAGAAGTATGATTCTTTATATGAAATGAATATCCTGCAGACGCTTGCTGAAAAGCTGTCTATCCCTCAGGAGAATATCTTATTCCGAAATGATGCAGAAGCATTCCTGCATGGTGAACTGGCCGCAGGAGCGGTAAAAGGTGCAAAACGTGCTGTAGGTATCACATTGGGTACAGGATTGGGATCTGCAAGTAATTGTCAGGGTACAACTGTCGATTCTGAACTGTCTTTCATTCCTTTCAAGGATAGTATTGCTGAAGAGTATATCTCTACCCGCTGGTTCTCCAAAAGATACCAGGAAATTACAGGTGAAGAGATCAAGAATGTAGAGTCTTTACTGGCATCTGCAGATCAGTCCGTAAAGGATCAGATTTTTCAGGAATTTGGTGAGAACGTAGCCGCTTTTTTAAATGGCTTCATTGCGCAGGAAAAACCTGATGTGGTGGTTATTGGTGGAAATATCGCTAAAACATGGGATCATTTTATACCCATTGTACTGGAGCATTTAGACAATAAAAATGTTGTTTTGAAACAGAGTGAGATGTGGGAAGATGCGGCCTTAGTCGGCGCAGCATATACCTGGTTACAAGCTTAGATCTGATGATATAAAAAAGGGCTGCCAAAGATAATTTCTTTTGGCAGCCCTTTTGATTAGATGGCTTTGGTCGCTGCGCTTAACCACTCACTTTCCTCTTCGTTCAGTCTGCCGCTCAGCTGATCAAAAACTGAAGCGTGATAAGCATTGAGCCAGTCAATCTGCGATTGTTCCAGCAATTCTTTCTTTACTATAGTGGTATTTATAGGTGCTATGGTTAATGTTTCGAAACCATAAAACTCATTAAATTCATTTACCTCGATACTGATGGTCTGTACCAGGTTTTCAATCCTGATGCCATGTCGTCCGGGACGGTAAACACCAGGTTCAATAGAAGTGATCATGCCTTTTTCTACAGGGACAGGGATATTGGCCGGATTAAATACCTGGGGTCCTTCATGTACATTCAGGAAATAACCAACGCCATGACCTGTTCCATGTCCGTAATTAATGGCATAATCCCATAAAGGCTTCCTTGTAATTGCATCAATCTGATAACCGCATGTTCCTTTAGGGAATTTTGCTTTGCAGCCGTCAATCATCCCTTTAAGTACTAAGGTATAATCCGTTTGTTCTTGTTCTGTTGTTGCGCCCATCGGGATGGTACGCGTAATATCCGTGGTACCGTAAAAATATTGTCCGCCGGAATCAACCAGGAACAGGCTTTCAGGTTTTACGATCGAGTTGCTCTCTTCAGAAGCAGAATAATGAGGCAATGCACCATGAGCGCTGTATGCACTGATAGTGGTAAAGCTATCGCCTATAAAACCTTCCTGCTCTTCTCTGTAGGTACGTAACCGGGCTGCTGCAGATAGTTCGGTAATCTCAATTTTTCCAATATGATCATCCAGCCATTTCAGAAACTTCGTGATCGCCACACCATCTTTCAGCATCGCTTCACGTGTATTGTTTAATTCTGTCTCGTTTTTAACAGCTTTCAGATTTGTAGAAGGATTGGTTTCTTTAATCAGTCTCACCGTAGCCGGTATCAGCTTCGCATAAGCAAAACAATTGCGTTTCGGATCGATAAAGATGGAACTGTTTGCTGGTATTTTGGTCAGCGTTTCTGCTATTTCCTCATAAGGTAAAATCTCTGTTCCGCTTTTCAGCAAGGTCACTTTTTCCTCGTCGGTTAACTTTGCAGGATTGATAAATAGTTTAGCATGATCCTGGTTGATCAGTGCGAAGCCTAAAACTACCGGATTATAATTGACATCCTTTCCCCTGATGTTAAATAACCAGGCAATATCATCCAGTGAAGAAACCAGATGGTATTCAGCATTGCTTTTGAGTAATGCGGTTCTGACTTCAGCAAGCTTTGAGCTGACAGACTGGCCAATATGTTCCTCTTCAATGAGGAAAGCTGCTGAGTCAGGTAAAGGGGGGCGGTCTTCCCAGATCGGAGACAGATAATCTTTGTCCACCAGTTTGATGTCTGCACCTGCAAATTGTTGCGTCAGCAGATCACCCAAAAGAATGGAGAGCAGTTTTTCATTTGTGCCTACCAGCGCACCTTTGCTCAGCTTCTCATTTAGCCATTGTATATACTCCGGCGCATGCTGTACTTTTTGTTTCACCAGCTCAAAGCCACTGTCGGCCAGTTGTTCTGCTGCCTGCTCAAAATACCTGGAGTCAGTCCACAACCCTGCAAAATCATGTGTGATCACTAAAGTTCCAGCAGAACCCGTAAATCCTGAAGTAAATGGTATGCATTTATAATGTTTCGGTAAGTATTCACTTATATGCGGATCAGCAGAAGGAATAATATAGGCCTCAATATCATCGGCCCTCATTTGTTTACGTATTTCGCTCAGTTTTTCCTGGTATGTCATATGCAAATGTTCAGTATAGAATGATGAGGAACAAATTTAAGGAATTTATTTACACCCCTTAGACAAAGGGGAATTATGATTTTTTAACATAATCGTATAATTTATTTTGTAAAGTATGATTGAAAAACTACCTTACGGTTATTATCAATCATACCAATGCCAATCCTAAGCGTTGTTTGCCCTGCTTAGGAAAGGCAAAGGTAATTTTTCCTCAGAATTGATACTATTCAAACCTATTTACTGAAATTCATGGTTAAAAAACTTCATCGATTGCTGGTATTCCCGGTTCTGTTTTGTGTTTCGGCTATTCATGCCCAGGTTATCCCTTCACCTCAACAACATTTTGGTTTTACTATCGGGGAGGATTATAAACTGGCAAACTATACGCAGACTGAAGCCTATTTTAAGAAGTTAGCGCGCTCTGACCGTGCAAAGCTGGTCGATATCGGCATGACAGAAGAAGGTAGGCATCAGTATATGCTGATCGTATCATCGCCTGAAAATATCAAAAAACTAAATCGTTATAAAGAAATCGCGCAGCAGCTGGCGCATGCAGAGGGTCTTTCTGATGCAGCAGCCAAAGCACTGGCAGCGGAAGGGAAAGCTGTTGTATGGATAGATGGCGGCTTACATGCTACTGAAGTAGTAGGTACGCATCAGTTGATTGAATCCATGTGGCAGCTGGTTAGCCGAACTGATGCAGAAACAATGAACATCCTGGAGAACGATGTGATCCTGTTTACCCATGCCAATCCGGACGGGCAGGAGCTGGTGTCGGACTGGTACATGAGAGAGACGGATACGCTGAAACGCAAGATGGATATTCCAAGGTTGTATGAAAAATATGTGGGGCACGACAATAACCGGGATTTTTATATGATGAATATGAAGGAGAGCCAGAATATTAGTCGCCAGCTCTTTGTAGAATGGCTCCCGCAAATTATGTATAATCACCACCAGAGAGGTCCGGCAGGTTCTGTTCTGGCAGGTCCGCCTTACCGTGATCCTTTCAATTATGTATACGACCCCTTAATTGTGACCAGTATTGATGCCGTAGGTGCAGCAATGAATAACAGGTTAAATAGTGAAGATAAACCTGGTTATACGCAGCGTGCAGGTTCACAATTTTCCACCTGGTGGAATGGGGGATTACGCACTACTCCTTATTTCCACAATATGATAGGTCTGCTGACAGAAATTATCGGTGGTCCTACCCCTGAAGATGTACCTCTGGTACCTGATCGACTGATTCCGGGTGGGGCAACACCAAATCCGGTTGTTCCGCAAAAGTGGCATTTCCGCCAGTCTATTGATTACTCGGTATCCCTGAATTATGCAGTACTTACCTATGCTTCACGCTACCGCAGTGAACTGCTGTATAACATCTACCGGATGGGTAAAAATTCAATAAGCCGCGGCAGTACAGATCATTGGACATTCTATCCGAAATATATAGATTCGATTAAAACAGCTTTTAAAAATGATCAGAAAGCGGTGAAGGACAGCACTGCACAGGCGGGCGAATTCTCCGCTGGACGTGAAGGAAATATCCCTGTTAAATATTTCGACCAGATATTAAAAAATCCGGTTAACCGTGATGCACGCGGCTATATTATTCCGGCCGACCAAACAGATTTCCCCACTGCTGTTAAATTTATCAATGCGCTGATCTTATCAGGTATACAGGTGCAGCAGTCCAGTTCAGCTTTTACAATTGCCGGGAAAAATTATCCTGCAGGTTCTTATATCGTAAGGACCGACCAGGCTTTTCGTCCGCATGTGATAGATATGTTTGAGCCACAGGACCATCCAAATGATTTTCAATACGAAGGCGGACCTCCTGTTCGCCCTTACGATGCTGCGGGCTGGACATTGGCTTTCCAGATGGGTGTCAAATTTGACCGTGTGATGGAAAGTTTTGAGGGGCCCTTTAACAAAATACCTTACGGTACGCTCCAGTCGCCCGCCAAACAAATCATTACCAATACGGCCACCGCAGGTTATATCATTAGCCCGGCAATAAATAATGCTTTCATTGCGGTAAACGATTTGCTGAAGTCAGGAGTTAAAGTTTACCGTGTACCTGCCGGCATCAGCAATATGCCCGGATATGGTCCGGGTACTTTTTATATTCCGGCATCTGCAGGATCAAAGACCATATTGACAAAGGCATCTTCTGATCTGGGACTGAAAGTTTCTGGTGTAGCAAAAGCACCTGCGGGAATCGTGAAGCTGGCACCTGTTCGTATTGCCCTCTGGAACAATTATGGAGGGTCTATTCCTGCCGGCTGGCTAAGCTGGATCATGGAACAATACCATTACCCTTATGAACTGATCTATCCGCAGCATATTGATGCCGGAAAGCTGAATAAAAAATATGATGTGATTGTTTTCGTTACCGGTGCAATCCCACCTGTGGGTGCCGTACCAAAATCCATGTCTGCTGATAGTCAGACTAAAGCAGATGATATTCCTGTGCAGTTCCGGCCATGGACAGGAAAGATCACTGCTGCTAAATCTATTCCGCAACTTAAAAAATTCATGGAAGCTGGTGGTACAATCGTGACTATAGGTACCAGTACCAATCTTGCCTATCACCTGGGTTTACCTGTGCACAGTGCGCTGACAGAAAAGAAGGCCGACGGAAAAGAGCATCCCTTGCCCGGAACTAAATATTACATTCCGGGAAGTTTATTGCGCGCCACTTTTGATACTGCGGAACCCGCCAATTATGGGATGTCTGCAGAAAATGATGTAGATTTTGATAAAAGTCCGGTATTCAAATTCGATGCAGATGCCGCGGCAAAAGGAATAAAACGCCTGGCATGGTTCGCAACTGAAACCCCATTACGCAGTGGCTGGGCATTCGGACAAGCTTACCTGAAAGATGGTATTGCTGCTTTTGTGGCACCGGTAGGTGCGGGTAAATTATATGCTTTTGGTCCCGAGATCACTTTCCGGGGACAGTCGCAGAGCACCTTCAGGTTACTGTTTAATCAGCTATATATGACTAAATAATCTGTTATATGCGGTATTTTGCATGTTATAAGGTCATTTGACGTAATAAAAACAAAATCCCCGAGTTATAGGAGTTTTAAATTACCTTTGAAGCTGAGGAGAATAATATGGGATTGAAGATGCGTATAACGTACAAGGATATAGACTATGTGTACGAAATTTTGAATGGTTCCGCAATAAATAAGGAAACTACAGAATTGAAGATAATTTTAAATGGAGAGCCGATCACTCTGACAAAAGAAGATGGAAAGATCTGGATTCAGCAGGCAGGTGAAGTAACGCTGGAGCCCGACTTTGCACAGGCCCTGGGAAGATCAGTATCCCTGCGCTACCGTATGTAAACTTATTTGTATTCTGTTTAAATAGCGTTTGATGCTCCGTTAGCAAAAACATTTCAAAAGATTACCTGTTGGATTTTTCATCAACCTACAAAGATGAAAAACGCAACAGAAACAGTAGAGCTGCCGGAACATTATCCCGTTAGTCTGAAAGTTAACGGACAAGCTTACAATTTAAAACTACAGCCCTGGGTTAGTCTTTTAGACGCCCTTCGCGATCATTTGCAACTTAAAGGAACAAAAAAGGGTTGCGACCACGGTCAGTGTGGCGCCTGTACTGTTCTGGTGAATGGAAAGCGAATCAATTCCTGCCTTACCATGGCAGTGATGAAAGATGGTGAAGAAATTACCACCATAGAAGGTCTTGCTAAAGGGGATGAGCTGCATCCACTTCAAAAAGCTTTTATTGAACATGATGCGTTTCAATGCGGTTATTGTACACCTGGACAAATATGTTCAGCTGTAGGGCTGCTTAACGAAGGAAAAGCAAATAGCCTGGAGGAGGTTAAAGAACTCATGAGCGGCAATATTTGTCGCTGTGGTGCTTATACCCATATCAATAGTGCCATTATGCAGGTGAAAGGAGAAACCGGAAATGAATAGTTTTTCTTATCATCGCGCAGCGCATCCTGTGGAGGCAGTAAAAGATGTAAACAACCAGTCTGATGCTAAATTCGTTGCAGGCGGAACAAACCTCTTCGACCTGATGAAGCTGAATATCGAAAAGCCATCACATCTCACCGATATCAACCGCCTGGATCTCGGCAAAATTGAAGTACTTCCCAATAATGGATTGCGTCTCGGTGCCCTGGTTACCAATGCAGCTACAGCCTGGAATAAAGACGTAGAAGAAAATTATCCCCTTTTATCTCAGGCCATATTGGCTGGGGCATCTCCTCAACTGAGAAATATGGCTACCAACGGTGGCAATACTTTACAACGCACCCGGTGTTATTATTTTTACGACCTCGCTACACCTTGCAATAAAAGGGAGCCTGGCACTGGTTGCTCGGCAATTAATGGCTTTAACCGGATCCATGCAATTCTAGGGACAAGTGAAACCTGTATCGCCACACATCCATCGGATATGTGTGTTGCCTTAATGGCGCTGGATGCTAAAGTGAATGTAACCGGGGTGAATGGCGAACGCACTATTGATTTCGCTGATTTCCACCGTTTGCCGGGTGATACTCCTCATCTGGACAATCATCTGGAGCATGGCGATTTAATTACTTCAATTGACCTTCCTGCGGATCATTTTAAAACGAACGTTGCCTATCTTAAACTGCGCGACCGTCAATCTTATGCCTTTGCACTGGTTTCCGTTGCCGCCGCTTTAAAAATGGAAGGTAATGTCATTCAGGATGTGAGCGTCGCCCTCGGTGGGGTTGCACATAAACCCTGGAGAGACAGGCAGGCAGAGGAGCAGTTAAAAGGTCAGTCCGCCACAGCAGCAGGCTTTAGGGAATTTGCAGAAACCGTATTGAGCGGCGCAAGGGGTTTTGGACATAATACCTTTAAAATCGAACTCGCTAAACGTGCAATTGTGCGCGCCTTAACTATGGCCCTGAAAAACGAATCTACCATCTTATCTGATCTGTCTAAAGCTTAAATTATGAAGACCAATTATACCGGCCAGCCGGCAAACCGTGTAGACGGATCACTTAAAGTAACTGGTACAGCCAAATATGCTGCTGAATTTGAGGCAGAGGGCTTGCTCTTTGGTTATATCATCAACAGTACTATCGCTAAAGGGAAAATAAAAGAAATTGATATCAGCCAGGCTATGCAGGTAGCCGGGGTGGTGCAGATCTTTACACATGAAAATGTTTCAGGCCTGGCCTGGTTCAATAAGAGTTATAAGGATATGGATTCTCCGCCGGGAGATCCCTTCAGGCCTTTATATGATCATAAAATACGTTATAGCATGCAGCCGATAGGACTGGTTGTGGCTACAACTTTCGAGGTGGCCCGTTTTGCTGCCTCATTGATTAAAGTGACTTATAAAGAAGAGAAGCTGGTCACCAATCTGCAGGATAATCTTCATCGCTCCAAAAAAGCACCTATGGGTAAAGTAGGTTATGTACAGCCCAAAAGCAGGGGAGATGCGGAAAGTGTTTTTGCAAAGGCCGAATACAAGATTGAAGGAGAGTACGTACATGCAGCAGAACACCATAATCCTTTGGAGATGTTTGCGACCACAGCCATATGGGAAGAAGATGGAAAAGTCACCCTCTATGACAAAACACAGGGAGTAAGTAACGTTCAATTGTATATCAGTAATATTTTTGGTCTGTCGCTCAAAAATGTGAGGGTAGTCTCTCCTTTTGTTGGCGGTGGTTTCGGATCGGGTCTGCGTCCGCAATACCAGGTTTTCATGGCCACGCTGGCTGCGCTTGAATTAAGGCGGCCGGTACGTGTGGTGATGACCAGACAACAGATGTTTTCATTCGGGCATCGCCCGGGCACTGTGCAGCGCGTAGCGATGAGTGCTGATGAGAACGGAAAACTGACTTCTATTCAGCATGAGGCCTATGGCGAAACCTCACAATTTGAAGATTATACGGAGATTGTGGTGAACTGGTCGGGCACCATGTACAACTGCGAAAATGTGAAATTGAAATATGAACTCGTGAAACTTGATGTTGCTACTCCTACGGATATGCGTGCACCGGGAGCAGTAACGAGTGCACATGCTTTTGAAAGTGCTATAGATGAAATTGCCTATGCGGTAAAAATTGATCCCCTGGAATTCAGGAAAATCAACTATGCAGAAGATGATCAGGTAGAAGGTAAACCTTATTCCAGTAAAGAACTGCGTGCCTGTTATGATCAGGGAGCTGCAAAATTTGGCTGGTCAGGCAGATCAATCGAACCGCGGTCTATGCGGGAAGGGAATCAGCTTATTGGTTGGGGAATGGCTAATGGTGCCTGGGATGCTTTGCAAATGCCGGCAAAAGCGCAGGCAGTGCTGAGTCTTGATGGTAAACTGACAGTGAGCAGCGGGACTTCAGAAATTGGAACCGGTACCTATACCATCATGACACAGATCGCAGCTGAAACGCTGGGAATGGATATCAATGATGTCACTTTTAAACTAGGAGATACGCTGATGCCAATGGCACCACTACAGGGTGGGTCATGGACAGCTGCCTCGGTCGGTTCAGCAGTAAAAGCTGTTTGTGAGGAAGTAAAGGCCAAATTATTTAAGCTGGCCTCAAAAACAAAGCACAGCCCGCTTTCGGGAGCGGCTCCAAAAGAGCTGACCATGGCTGAAGGACATATCTTTTTAATCAGTGATCCCGGCTCGCGACTATCAATTATCGAGGTCATGCGTTTAACAGAAACGGATAGTATTATAGAAAGTGGAATGTCAGGTCCTGATCCTGCCGCCAAGACTACACACTCTTTTAACTCCCATGCGGCTGTATTTGCAGAGGTGAAAGTTGACGAGGACCTGGGTACTGTTATTGTTACACGCGTAGTGTGTGCCGTAGCTGCAGGAAAAATACTTAATCCTAAAACCGCCGGGAGTCAGATCCTGGGCTCAGTAGTGTGGGGAATCAGTAAAGCGCTTGAAGAAGAAACGGTAATGGACAATAATTTCGGCAGGTTTATGAACCATAACCTGGGTGAATATCACGTTGCCGTAAATAAGGATATCAACGATATTGATATTATCTTTGTAGAAGAGCATGATGACCTCGTGAATCCGCTTGGTATAAAGGGAGTAGGTGAAATAGGGATCATTGCAGTCGCCCCGGCCATTGCCAACGCTGTTTTTCATGCTACCGGTGTAAGGGTACGCGACCTTCCCATTACTATGGATAAGGTACTTCAGCTGGCTGAAGAGGACAAAAATCAGGTGCGGGTTTAAATCTGCCGGAACAGAATATAATTATGAAAGAAATCCTGGATATTATTGATGCATATACTGCTGCGGTGAAAGCTGGCAAGCGCATGGCACTGGCAACAGTGGTACATGTAAATGGTTCTTCTTATCGTCGCCCGGGTGCCAGGATGCTGGTTACCGACGATGGGATGCTGACCGGTGCGATCAGCGGGGGTTGCCTTGAAGGTGATGCGCTGCGTAAAGCATTGCTGGTTATCAATCAGCAGCAGAATAAGCTGGTAACCTATGATACGACAGATGAGGATGACGCCAAATTTGGTGTGCAGCTCGGCTGTAATGGCATCGTACATATTCTTTTTGAGCCCATTGATCCCGATCGGGCAGATCATCCTGTTATATTACTCCGGCAATTGTCTGCTAAAAGGCAGGAGGGGGTATTAGTTACATTATTTTCATTACAGCATCCGCAGGAACTGCTGCCAGGCACCTGCCTGTTATTATTACCGGATGCAGAAACTACTGGTACGCTGAATGAATCTTACCGCCAGCAGTTATTGCAGGATGCTGTTGAGGTGTTATCTACTAAGACATCAATTGCTAAAGATTATACTGTAGAAGAGACCTTGTTAACGGCATTTATAGAATTTGTACAGCCGCCGGTTGCCCTGGTGATTGTTGGGGCGGGTAATGACGCCTTGCCTTTGGCCGGAATTGGCCGCATACTCGGATGGCATGTGACGGTTGCAGACGGACGTGTGACGCATGTGAATTCACAGCGTTTCCCAAATGTGAACAAAATTATAGCAGGAAAGCCAGATGAGGTTGCTGCACAGGTAACGATCGATACGCAGACCGTGTTTGTATTGATGACGCATAATTATAATTATGATATTGCCCTGCTAAAATTATTGGTTAAACAGCATGATTGTCCGTATATTGGTAGTTTAGGGCCGAGAAAAAAGCTGGAAAGGATGATAGCTGAGCTGAAAGAAGAGGGGATTACCCTCAGTACGGATCAGACAGCCAGAATATTTGGTCCCGTAGGACTGGATCTCGGCGCTGAAACAGCGGAAGAAATTGCACTTTCTATTGCTGCTGAAATTAAAAAAGTAACAAGTGGTAAATCAGGTATCTCTTTGAGGGAAAAGGAGGCCCCGATCCACGGAAATACGTTAGTTAATATTGTTGAATGAAGAATGATTTAAAGAAGATAGGAATTGTTGTACTGGCGGCTGGCTCATCTGCAAGGTTAGGTGAACCCAAACAGCTATTGTCATATCAGCATAAAAGTTTACTTGATACCACTACAGACGCAGCCAAAAAGGTAGCATTCGGCAGGGTAGTTGTTATCTTAGGAGGTAATTACGAGAAGATAGAACGTCATATCAACCATACCGGTGTAAAAGTAGTTTACAATCCGGATTGGGAACAGGGAATGAGTACCTCCATCCGTACGGGGTTGCAACATGTAATGCAGGAGAATAAAGAATTGGATGCCGTAATTTTGACGGTATGTGACCAGCCGCTGATTACCGGAGAGGTCTTTGCCGCACTTGTAGAAAGGGCACAATCAACCGGTAAGGATATTATTGCAAGTGCTTATTCGGGTACACTCGGCGTTCCGGTACTGTTTTCAAAGTATCATTTTGCTGACCTTGCTTTGTTAAATGGAGAACAGGGAGCAAAAAAGCTGCTGGAAAGATATAAGGATGAGCTTGCCTCAGTGCCATTTGAGGATGGTGCTGTAGATATTGACACGCCGGAAGATTATATTAAACTGATAAATAAAAATATCACCAAATAATAAAATGATAAAAGACTCTTTCAATCGTGTACATAATTACCTGCGGATATCGCTTACAGATAACTGTAACCTCCGCTGTTTTTATTGCATGCCGGAAGAGGATTATGAATTTACAAAAGCTTCCAGGTTAATGCAGGCTGATGAAATTGAGTCGCTGGCAAAAATATTTGTAAATGAAGGGGTAACCAAAATACGCCTTACTGGCGGAGAACCTTTGGTCCGTAAAGATGCCGGACAGATCATCCTGGCCTTGTCCAGACTAAATATCGATTTATCTTTTACCACTAACGGAGCCAGGATACATGAATTCCTGGATCTTATTCTGGAGGCCAATATTACAAGTATCAATGTCAGCCTGGATACACTGGATGCTGATAAATTTCATTTGATTACCCGTCGTGATATCTTTGCACAGGTGATGGCCAATATCAGGCTATTACTGGAAAATAACATTCAGGTAAAACTCAATGTAGTCGTGATGAAAGAACTGAATGATATGGAAATCGTAGATTTTGTGGAATGGACCAAAGACTATCCCATTGAAGTTCGTTTTATAGAGTTCATGCCTTTTGCAGGAAACAGGTGGACCAGCAATAAAGTGGTTTCTATGGAAGAGATTCTGCAGCAGGTCGACTCAAAATATACGTATTACCCATTGGCGGCGGGACCAAATGATACAGCCAAACATTATAAAGTAGCAGGTCATTCCGGCTCTTTTGCCATTATCAGTACCATGACTTCACCTTTCTGCGGAACTTGTAACAGGATGCGTTTAACGGCAGATGGAAAGTTGAAAAACTGTCTTTTCTCCGAATCAGAGACTGATTTATTGGGTCCAATGAGAAACGGAGAACCTGTTCTGCCTCTAATTCACGAATGTATAGGTAACAAAGCGAAGGCACTTGGTGGTCAGTTTTCAGGATTACTGCAAGATATTGAAGCAAATACCATTCATAACAGAAGTATGATCACCATTGGTGGTTAATTCTTAACCAAAATCGTATGATTTCCGTAGCAGAAGCAAAATCATTAATACAGGAAAATGTGAGTCCCATGCCCGTTCATCCTGTTTCATTAGCCCTGGCAGCGGGTCATACTTTATCCGCTGATATTTATGCAAAACACGATATCCCGGCATTTGAACAATCCTCAATGGATGGTTATGCCTTGCGGTTTGAAGACAAAGATCTTCCCTTAACTATTACCGGCGAAATGCAGGCCGGCGTAGCTACCCAATTCCAATTGTTAGCCGGACAGGCTGCCAGGATTTTTACCGGGGCACCTCTGCCGTCAGGCGCTGATACGGTGGTGATGCAGGAAAAGGTAACCGTAAATAATGGTATGCTGACTATTCTTGATACACAACTCAGCAAAGGCCTTAATGTTCGTCATAAAGGTGCCGAAGTTGCAAAAGGGGCCTTAGCGATTTCCAAAGGGAGCCAGCTCAGTCCTGCGGCTATTGGTTTTATTGCAGGAATAGGTTATGCCGAACTGGAAGTTCACCAAACTCCTGCCGTGGGGATAA
The DNA here is from genome assembly GCF_026239655.1 of Pedobacter sp. MR2016-24. Classification (GTDB taxonomy): domain Bacteria; phylum Bacteroidota; class Bacteroidia; order Sphingobacteriales; family Sphingobacteriaceae; genus Pedobacter. The sequence goes on from NZ_JAPIVO010000006.1 coordinate 154,606, forward strand.
TCGTTACAGGTAAAGAACTTCAGCAACCGGGTCGTGAATTGAATTTTGGCCAGGTATATGAATCCAATTCGTATTCCTTAACCGCAGCTTTACAGCAATGCGGTTTAAATGATATCCATTTTTATCTGGCAGACGATCACCTAGAGGAACTCACAGCTGTTTTGCAGGAAGCGTTAACACAAAACGATGTGGTACTGCTGACTGGCGGTGTGAGTGTTGGAGATTATGATTTCGTCATCAGGGCTGCGGAACAATGCGGCATTAAGCAGATCTTTCATAAAGTGAAACAGAAACCGGGCAAACCCTTATATTTCGGTAAAAAAGAAGCTAAGGTAGTTTTTGGCCTGCCAGGTAATCCGTCTTCGGTACTGAGCTGTTTTTACCAGTATGTGCTGCCTGCTCTTGAAAAAATGGCAAGCCGCAAAAGCAGGTTAAAGGTCGTTGAAGCTGTGCTGACGCAGGATTGCACAAAAGCTGCCGGCTTAACGCATTTCCTGAAAGCTCATTTTAATGATGGAAATGTTACACCACTCTATGCGCAGGAATCTTTCAGAATGAGTTCATTTGCACAGGCAAATGGGATGATTGAACTGAAGGAGGAAGAAACAAATTTCACTGCCGGAATGAAAGTAAAGGTTTACCTTTTTCCTGAATAAGGGCATAAGATTTATTAACCGGGCTCAATAGCCCTCAATCGTATTAAATTGGAAGTACAGGTATTATTATTTGGCAGATTAACAGAACTTACCGGTCAGCACACGCTCCGGATAGGCAACGTTGCAGATACCGATGCAGTCCGTAAACAGCTTATGGCTACGTATCCGGAATTAGCACAGCTGCGTTATCAGATTGCAGTTAATCAAAGTATTATTCACGGTAATGCGCCTTTGTCAGATGGCATGACTGTGGCGCTGATGCCACCATTTTCGGGAGGTTAAAATGACAGGTTCCGCTATAAAAGGAGTAGAAAGGTATCAGCGGCAGGTGCTGCTGAAAGACTTCGGTATCACAGGTCAGCAAAAACTCTTCCAGTCAAAGGTACTGGTGATAGGTGCCGGAGGTTTGGGTTGCCCGATATTACAATACCTTGCCGCTGCAGGAGTAGGTACTTTGGGTATTGTGGACCATGATGTGGTTGAATTGAGTAACCTGCACCGGCAGATCTTATATACCGTAGCAGATAAAGGTAAGTCCAAAGCATCCTGTGCAGCGGAAAAATTAAGACTTTTCAATCCTGACATTACCATCGTCCCTTATCCTGTACAACTTAGTAACGGCAATGCCGCAGCAATCATTGGTGAGTACGACATGGTGATTGACGGATCGGATAATTTTCCTACCCGTTACATGGTCAATGATATCTGTGTATTGTTGAATAAACCTTTAATTTATGGCGCATTGTCGGCTGCTGAAGGACAAGTGGCTGTTTTCAATGTTCCTGATCGGGAAGGGGTGAAGGTTAACTACAGAGATCTGTTTCCGGTTGCGCCACAGCCGGGAGAGGTCCTTAATTGCTCCGAAGCGGGCGTATTGGGTGTGCTGCCAGGAATTATTGGTACCATGCAGGCCAATGAAGCCATCAAACTGATTGCCGGGATTGGCGAACCGCTCATCAACCAGATGCTGATATATGATATGTACACCTGCCAATCTTACAAGATAAAATTGTCATCGGCGAATTCAACAGCCAAAAGTTTACCCGCCACACTGGAGGCTTTTCAGGAAATGGATTACAGTTGGTTCTGTGGGATAAAAACGGCTGGGGATGATGTAAAAGAGATAAGCGCGGAAGAGTTGAAGGCGCTGACGAGTGATGGGAATTACGAGGAGAGTTATACTATAATTGATGTACGGGAAAGGAATGAAATACCTCTTGCGGCCGACTTTAACTATATCCGTTTACCTTTATCTGAGTTAAAACGGGATATTCCGTTAATCGTCAGGGACAAGGTAATTTTATTTTGCCAGTCGGGCATAAGAAGCGTCATAGCCGCTGAACTCCTGGCTGCTGCTTATCCTGCTAAAGAATACTATAGCCTTAAGGGGGGCATCTCACGTTTGACTATCAGATAATATGAAAGAAAAAAAGCTTAAAAATATATTTACCAACGGTGCTATTCCTGCTCAGTTCATCGCGGAAAGCATCCAAAAACACCAAAGTAACACGACAATAGGTGCACACAGTATCTTCCTCGGCCAGGTACGTGCAGATCAGATTGGTGATGAAAATGTTACCGGGATTAACTACAGCGCATACGAAGCGATGGCACTCGAAATGATGTACCAGATCAGGGAAGATATCTTCGCAAAATATCCGCTCACCTGCCTGCATGTACACCATAGCCTGGGTTTGGTGCCCGCTGGAGAGGTCTGTCTTTTCGTTTTCACCTCATCTGCACACCGCAAAGCTGCCATGGAAGCATGCGATGAACTGGTAGAGCGTATCAAAGCCGAATTGCCTATATGGGGAAAAGAGATCCTGACAAATGAATCCCACCAATGGAAAGAGAATAAATAATGGTAAATATCACTCACAAATCAAATACCCTCAGAAAAGCAATAGCTATTGCCATGGTTAAAGTCTCCGGACAGGCCACCATAGATGCAATCGTCCAGCGAAAAGTACCCAAAGGAGACGTTTTTGAGTTCTCCAGAGTTGCGGGACTATTTGCTGTAAAAAAAACCAGCGATGTGATTCCGGATTGCCATCCGCTTCCTATAGAGTATACCGCAATCAGCCATGAAATAGAAGGCCTGCATATTATTATTCGTGTTGAAGTCCATACCGTTTATAAAACAGGAGTAGAGGTAGAAGCGATGCATGCTGCTGCGGTAACGGCGTTAACCTTGTATGACATGCTCAAGCCTATCGACAAGGGAATTGAAATTGAAAATATCAGGCTGCAACAAAAATCAGGCGGTAAAAGTCAGTATAAGTCAGATGGTACAGCATTAAAATGTGCGGTAGTTGTTTGTTCTGATAGCATTACTGCCGGCAACAAACAAGACGGATCAGGAAAAGCGATCATCCATAAGCTGGAGCAATACAAACTGGAGACCAATCATTATGATATCATTCCAGACGACTTTGATCAGATTCAGCAAAAAGCAATCAGCCTCAAAGAGGAGGGATTTGACCTCTTAGTCTTTACCGGGGGAACTGGTTTGTCCCCAAGAGATGTAACGCCTGATGCCATCAAACCTTTGCTTGACAAAGAAATACCCGGAATTATGGAAACAGCCCGGGGGTATGGACAGGAAAGAATGCCTTATGCGATGTTATCCAGGGGGCTAGCCGGATTTATGGAACAAATGCTGGTAATGACATTGCCAGGATCTGTGAAGGGCGCAGAAGAAAGTATGGATGCGCTGTTTCCTGCGGTTCTTCATGTGTTTAAAGTAAAAGAGGGGACTTCTCATTAGGGAAAAATATAAAAAAGCGGCTATGTTGTGAGATTATCCATAACTCGGGCGTTAAAAAAGAAAGAGAAGACCTGAGTTTACCTTTTTTCTTCCGGAATCCTGTGTGTTTCCTTTTGGTCCATCCCTTGCAGGATCTATGTTTAAATCATGTACATGATTAACATTTACATCATCCTTATCAACTCACTCTACAAGGAGTACAAAAACGCCGATCAGAACGCGATCCGTATAGACGGAAATAGTTGTAGCTCTATAAACAGCTTCATACCTTGCACATATCTTATTCATGCCTAAAATTAAAAGAGATGATACCTGTTAAAAGCCGTCCGTATATCGCCATTTTGCTCCATGTCTTAATGTGGACCTTGTTTGCTTCCGTACTGCTTTTTTATCTGCCATTAACATGGAATATCAGTCTGCCTTATCAGTTCTGGGTTAAACAGGCCTTTATTCTGCTGATCCTGGTCGTAGTTTTCTATCTCAACAGCTTTATTCTTGTACCGGCTTTACTGCTGAAGAATAAAAACCTGGCTTTTATTATTATCGTTATCGCGCTCTCTTTCCTTGCGGGACCATTAGTCAGGGCTATAGATGATAGTCTGCAGCTGCCCGATTTAATGGAGCAGGCATTTAAAAAAAATGGGATAATCAAATTGTCAAAAAGAGGAGATAAAATCGATGTGTTCATCATTATGGTCACGCTCATGGTGGTGGGGATCAGTACCAGTATTACCCTTATACAGAAATGGCAGGCAGATAAACAGGAGCGTGAAGCACTGGAGAAAGAGCGGATCGGATCAGAATTGTCTTTTCTGAAAGCGCAGATTAATCCCCATTTCTTTTTCAATACACTAAATAATATCTACGCGTTGACGCATGTAGATATAGAAAATTCCCGGCGTGCATTGCATAAGCTGTCGCGAATGATGCGTTACCTTTTATACGATACACAAGCCGGAATCACTCCTCTAAGCAAAGAAATTTCTTTTATTGTAGATTATATCGAATTGATGAAACTCAGGCTGAATGATATGACTACCGTTACTTTTGAAGGACCGCTGATCCGGCAGGATATGCATATCGCACCGATGTTATTTTTACCCTATATTGAAAACGCATTTAAGCATGGCATCAGCACAACAGCGCAATCTGTTATCGCCATTGAACTTTTACTGGAAGAAAAAGTCCTGACAATGACGGTAAAGAACTCGGTTTTTAATGAAAATGGGGCTACGGCAGATGGTTATGGCGGCATAGGTTTAACCAACACAAAAAGGCGGCTGGATTTGTTATATCCGGGAAGGCATACTTTCTCCGCCGCTAAAACAGCAGACACTAATGAATTTATTGTTCATTTAACCCTTACACTTGATGATACTGAATTGCATAGCAGTAGATGATGAGCCGCTGGCCTTAGGCCTGGTTTGTAGTTTTATTGAACAGACTCCATTTCTGCAACTGGCAGGTAAATTTTCCAGTGGTATAAAGGCGCTGGATTTTATTCATGATGAGCAGGTAGATCTCATTTTTCTGGATATTCAGATGCCTGATTTAACAGGGATTCAGATGGCCCGTTTACTGGAAAAACAGCCTGGAAATCCGGGTCCGAGAGTAATTTTTACGACGGCATTTAACAATTATGCAATTGAAGGCTATAAAGTAGATGCGCTGGACTACCTGTTGAAACCGTTCGACTATGAGGAGTTTCTGAAAGCAGCAAATAAGGCGAGAACCTATGCAGAGATGCTGAAACCTGTCTCCGCCATTTCCGGTACAGAACAGGAAGATTATATCTTTTTAAAAGTTGAATACCAGTTAATCCGGGTAGCCGTAAAGGATATCATCTATATTGAAGGACTGAAAGATTATGTGAAGGTTTATCTCGAAAATACGGATAAACCTATATTGACGCTGACCAGTTTAAAAGCATTAGAGCAGAAGCTCTCCTCAAAAACCTTTATGCGGGTACACCGTTCCTATATTGTAGCACTTGATAAGGTGCATTCTGTCAATAAAAATAGCTTAAACATTGCAGAACTAACCGTTACCATTGGTGACGCCTATAAAGAAGCGTTCAATGCCTACTTAAGTAAATGGATATAAGCTTAAATGAATGTAAGCGGCTAAATTTTATTATTTTCGCAGTGAAACCATTCCATTTATGTTAAAAATATACCGGTCAATCGCTTTCTCAGGGCTTATATTTCTCTATTCCTGTTCCTCTGTTTATATGCCCAACGTGCCCAATACGCCTATGCTGAGCTCAAAAGGAGAGTTTAGCGGTGGTGCACATATCTCGCTGAAGGGAAATGGGAATTTTAATGGTGCCTATGCCTTATCTAATCATTTTGGCGTACTCTTAAGCGGTGCCTACATGAAAAGTGAAAAGACCAGCAAAGATTTTGAACATAAGCTGATCGAAGCAGGTGCAGGATATTTCGACGCTTTTGGTCCGGATAACAACAGGATCATTGAAGTATATGCCGGAATTGGAAGCGGCAATACTCTGCGTACCTACAGAAACTATGAAAATGATGTGTTGCTCAGTACAGAACTGCAGAAAGTAGAGTATAGCAAAACATTTTTGCAGGTGAATTACAGCTCCAAGAAAAAGAGTAATTTTCATTTGTTTGGAAATAACTATCCGCTGAATTATGGCACTGCACTAAGGATCAGTCATGTAGGAATGGATGTCTTTTTAATTAATGGAACTGCTCAGGCAAAGGAAGACAACATCTTTCTGGAGCCTATATTTTTTACCAGAATGCGTTTAAGTGATGCCGTGCAGCTGCAATACACCAGCAGTGGTAACTTCGGCTTAAAGAACAGAAAATATATGACCGCGGGGAATTCAATTTTCAGCATTGGTGCCGTAATTAACGTTGGCGGCGTTAAGAAGAAGCAGTAAATTTAGCTTCCCTCTTTTTGCTATAAAAGTCAAAAATATAATAGACAATCCACGAAAATAATATCGCACTGCCAATCATGATAAGTACATTATTGATTTTCCATTTGTCAAACTGTTTAAACAGTGTAAGATGGACCAGGTATAGAGGGTATGAAATGTTGCCCAATAAATTCAGAATCTTATTAACAGGATTGGAAAATACCGGGACTTTGTGATTGTAAATCACTACATAATATACCCAGGCCAGGCAGGCGATAATGCCTATGAAACCAGGCAGATCAGTGGAGGCTATCAATCCCAATTCATGATGTTTATAACGAAACAGGACTTGAATTGCTATTTTTAGCGCGATGTGTACTACAAATATTGCAGCAATATGGATAGCGGTTGATTTTTTCTTATCAGGGAAGATGGCCATTGCAAAACCGGCGATCCAAATAAACGAAAGTAAAAGTAAATTTATACCGTAACTGGTTCCTGCATAATAGTCCCATTTAAACAACGTACGTCCGCAGGTATAGATACAATAACTAATAAACGAGATATAAATAAGCATGTTTAATTTTTTCATGCTCATCTTAAGAAAAACAGGCGCCAGACTGTACATCCATACTTCAACCGCTAAAGTCCAGGCAGGTCCTACTAATGATGTACTGGTCAGGGCCTGATTCAGAAACACAAGATTAAGTAAAATAAATCCCGCATAAGTCCATGTAAAGGGTTGAGGAAGAACAATACAGGTAAAAACTATACTCGCCAGGTAAACCGGGTAAATCCTTTTAATTCTGCGCTGAAAATAAGACTCCTTGTTTCTTAAGATTGATTTTCCTATGGAAAGTCCACTGATCAGCAAAAAGCCCAGTATCGCTTCAAAAGAACCCAAATAGTGGAGTATTTTAAAGAAGCCGACATTTGTGAAAGCAGTAAGGTGACCTATCACGACTACAAAAGCCAATAAAAATCTTGTTAATGAAAGTATTTCCCAATTAAAGGTTTTGCTGGCCATGATTAGTACTGATTCGGGTTCGGAAATATATGATAGTGTAATCTTTACACCGCAAAGTATAGTTTTATTTCGACAGTATAATAAGAAAGGATATAAAATTATAATTGCCCAGTATTCACGACAAATATAAACTGCATCAATCAGCATATATTGAAAATGATAACGCCGGATTTAAAAAATCGTTTTATCTATTTATTGGCCTGATTTATGGTATAAGGTGTTCACACACCAATACATAATGAAACTTAATGAAATCACGTAAGATTGCCGTAGGAGGCGAGGTATATCTTGTAACCGAGAAAAACCCGCGTTCAGGACTTTACCAGTTGTATTGTTTTGGTGATGACAGCACACATATTGTTGGGCGAAGCTACAAGACCGGGGATTGGCTTTATATACAAAAATCCCCTTTTTGCAATTCATTATGTCCTCAAAAAATTGCCCATCTGATTGAAGAGTTTATTTCCTTTCAGCCAACATCGCAGGTACAGGTGAATTAAGCACCGCCGGACAAACATTCTTCCAGTTTCTTTTTCAGGAGATCCGGACGGAAAGGTTTGGTCAGATAATCATCCAGATAAGCATAACTGAAAGATTGCTGAATATCTACGTCGCTGGATGCCGTTAGCGCAATAATCTTAATTTTTGACAGCCTGATATCGGGAATTTCCCTGATATGCCTCGCCGCCTCAAAACCATCCATTACCGGCATATGTATATCCATCAGCACGATATCAAAACTGCCCGCTTTAACCATTTCCAGTGCTTCCAGTCCGTTTTTAGCGATAGAATAATCGCAATCCCACTGTTCTAAGATTTTCTTTAATACCATGATGTTCACAATATTATCTTCAGCAATGAGGATATTCAGTCCACTGATATCGGCCGTAGATGCAGCTGATACTGCAACAGGCATAATTTCCTGTATTGCCGCTAATTCATAGCTGATGTCAAATGAAAAGGTAGAGCCAACATTTTCTTTACTGTCCAGTTTAAGCTTGCTGCCATGGAGCTCTATTAATCTTTTTACAATCGACAGCCCTAAACCGGTACCGCCATAACGTTTGGTAATGTTGTTGTTAGCTTGCAGGAAGGGTTCAAATACAGTATCATGTTTATTTGCGGGGATGCCTATGCCATCGTCTTTAACCGTAAATAACAGGGTGATTTTTTCAGCTGTTCGTGCTGTGGTACTGATGCTCATTTCCACCAGTCCACCAGTATCAGTAAACTTAACCGCATTTGAAACCAGGTTATTCAAAATCTGTGTCAATCTCGTTTGATCACCTTTCACAAATAGCGGCTGATCTTCAAAATCGCTCGTTAATTTTAATATGATTCCTTTTTGTTCTGCCTTTGTATGGAAAGTCGCATTGATATTCTGTACCAGCAGTGTCAGGTTAAAATCAGCCTTATTCAGCACGATCTTATCTGCGTTCATCTTGCTGAAATCCAATGTATCATTGATGAGCGCCAGTAGATTCTCTGATGAGAACCTTAAGATAGCCAGATTTTCCTCCTGATCTTTCCTGGGGTTTTCAATGCTTAATACGTTAGTCATTCCAATTACAGCATGAAGAGGAGTCCGGAGTTCGTGCGACATAGAAGAGAGGAAATCGGCGCGCATCCTGGTGGCCTCTTGTGCTTCCTTCAAGGCGGATTGAAGCTGGTGATTCAATTCCCGTTCTTTGATCTGACTTTGATAAAATGATTTGAAGAATTCATACTGCATCAGGACCAGGAGGATGAAATTAAAGACCAGGCAGAGCATAAAAGTATTACTACTTACCTCAGCATCACTTAAATAAATGCTTCCCCCCTGCGCTCTGGTCATCGTGAAGGTAATGATAATAGGCATGATATTAATCGCAGAATACATGATGCCCCAGTTTTTGCCAAGGATATAGAATGATGCAGAAATGATGATGATAGACAGCTGGAACGTAACCATATTAATGCCATGCTTGTACATCAGTATATTGGTTAAAATAAACAACGATAGTGCGATGAGCAGTATATGGGCGGCGTTACGCCATTTCGCTTTGTATAACAGCAGATAGGATGCGTACAGCAACGTCAGCAGAAGAAAAATTAGCCGAATCATGATTGCCGTTTTACCTGAAGAAATCAACAGGATCAGTATTGTAGCAATCAGCAGCATCAAAAGGCCCAATCCAAACGCAAGAATCTTAATTCTTGATTGCATGAGCGGGACTGCCGATTCCTTTATCAGGGCATTATAGCGGCGTTTTAGGTTGCTGAAAAATTCCATAAATCGGTGTGTATGCCAATAATACGAAATTTTGTCACTATACGCTTTTCTTATTTCAAATATGTGTGTGCTAAAGAATAACCCTGTTAAACTTCAAACCGGACATAACGTGTAGGTTCTAATTATTATATATTAACATAATTGAATTGAAGATAACTTGTAAAACAATCATTTGGATAAAATACTTTACAGTCTTATGTTTAAAAGTTTCATTATCTGTCTGTTCATCAGTTGTATTGCTTATATTTGCACCTCCAAATAGCAAATATCGTCTCATCAATGAACGACAGATTAAAGATTCTTCACCTTAGTAACCGCGATACTGATCCTGGACATTTACTAAGTGTTTTAGAAGATCTGGTTCATAAATATGTTCGTTACCCGGTTTATACCCGTAAAGACTATCTGCTTGCCCTTACAGAAGTTGCTCCTGATATCATTATTGCAGATGAGCATGCAAACGCTGTTAATCCCGCAGAGGCACTGCATTTAATGGGGAAAAAAAAATTAATCATTCCACTTGTGCTGCTGGTTTCTGAAAGTATGGAAATGGAAGCCCTGTCTTTGTTACAGGCCGGTGCTGCTGATTACGTAGTGAAAGAAAAACTATGGCGTTTGCCTTATGTCATTTCCAGCCAGATGAAACAGCGGCAATTGTCTGCCGCACTAGTACAAGCCAGAAGCTCCGCCAGTAATCATTCCCGGCTGATCAGGAGAAATAGAAATCTGGAACAGTTCACCTATATCATCTCCCATAACCTGCGCGCGCCGGTCGCCAATATGATGGGTTTGACAGCGCTTTTAAAAGAATTGCATACAGATCATCAGCATAGTGAACTGTTAGCTGGTTTAAATTCTTCTATCCGGACTATGGATACGATCATCAATGATATCAATCAGACATTGCAGACTGATCATAACCTGCTATCGAAAAATGAACATATTTATTTTCAGCAGCTTGTAGATGAAATTACTCTCAGTATCAATCATCTCATAGTGGAATCAGATGCTGTTTTCAGGTGTGACTTCACTGCTATGCCTGTTTTCAGCACAGTGAGAGGATATATGTATAGTATCTTTTATAATATCATCTTAAATAGCATCAAATATCGCAGAGAAGAAGAGCGGCCGCTAATTGTGATCAGCAATCAAATAATTGAAGATCAGCTGGTCATTACTTTCAAGGATAATGGCAAGGGGATCGACATGGGACAACATGGTGCCGACTTGTTCAGTTTATATAAGCGGATTGATACCTCTATTGAAGGGAAAGGTATGGGGATGTTCATGATTAAAACTCATGTAGAAGATTTAAATGGGAACATTAGCCTCGAGAGTCAACCCGGGAAAGGAACAGACATTACAATTCAATTCCCCTTACACGGGGATAATTAGTATGTTTGCTACCTAAATTTTTTCCGACATGATCATAAATTCTCAAACAAAAATTGCTGTAATCGGATTAGGCTACGTAGGTCTTCCGCTGGCCATTGAGTTTGCGAAGAAATATGATGTATTGGGTTTTGATATTAATCAGGAGCGTATTTCAGCACTTAATTTGCTAAGGGATAACACCCGAGAAGCAGATCTTGTACGTTTAAAGGAAGTGTTACAAACAGGCCATACCCGGTTAACACTTTCCGCTGATCCGGCAATGCTCGCTGCAAATCAGGTTTATATCATTACTGTTCCTACGCCGATAGATCAGTTTAAAGTGCCTGACTTACGTCCATTACTGGCAGCAAGTAAACAAGTAGCGGCTTACCTTAAAAAAGGCGATATCGTAATTTACGAATCTACAGTTTATCCCGGCTGTACGGAAGAAGATTGCGTACCTGTACTGGAGAAATACTCAGGTTTAACTTTTAATGCTGATTTCTACTGTGGGTATTCACCGGAGAGGATCAACCCGGGAGATAAAATAAATACATTGACTACCATTATGAAAGTTACCTCAGGCTCAACGCCTCAGATAGCTGATGAAGTAGATGCATTGTACAGCAGTATAATCACCGCGGGAACACATAAAGCACCTAGTATTAAAGTGGCGGAAGCATCAAAGGCAATAGAGAATGCACAACGTGATGTAAATATCTCATTTGTGAATGAACTCGCACTGATTTTCGATAAACTGGGGATTGATACTACAGACGTGATCGAAGCTGCGGCAACCAAATGGAATTTCCTGAAATATAAACCCGGACTGGTAGGCGGACACTGTATCGGTGTAGATCCTTATTATCTTGCCTATAAATCTAATTCTTTGGGTTATAGTCCGCAGGTCATCCTGTCCGGCAGAAACGTAAATGAAAATATGGGCATCTTCGTTGCCAATAAAGTAGTGAAGATGATGATTGCAAGGGAAGATAAAGTGAAAGGGGATAAAGTCCTGATTCTTGGCTTCGCCTTCAAGGAAAACTGTCCCGATATCAGGAATACCAGGGTAATTGATATTTATAAAGAACTGGAGCAGTTTGGCATATCTGCAGATGTGTATGATCCCTGGGCCAACGCTGAAGAAGTGATGCAGGAATATGGGATCGAACTGGAAACTGTCCTCCTGCAAAAAGAATATAAGGCAATTGTACTGGCCGTTGCACACCGGCAATTTCTGGAAATAGATTATGCTGCTTACAGAAATAATGGTGCGCTGATCTTTGATACCAAATCGTTTATAGACAGGAATCTTGCGGATGCAAGGCTTTAATTTTTACTGGTATGTTTCACCATATGCTGGATCTTCTCATCCAGCTCTTTTACGGCACGCTCCATCATCATCAGGTCATCCGCTGAGGCCTGATAGCCATCAAACTTAAATAAATTCATCAGGCCCAATATGGAAGAGACAGGTCTCCTGACTTCATGGGCCTGGATATAGGCGATTGCCTTTAAAGACTGGTCACGGTCCAGTGTGTCCTGCTGTGCTTTTTTCAGTTCAGAGATATCTGCCGCGTGATAAGAAACACCAATAATCTCCCCTGAGGGATCAAATGCCGGATTATAATCAAACTGCCACCATATTTCCCTGCCGGCATGTACCAGCGATCTTTCTGTTTTAACAGCGGTTCCTGTTAATGCGCTGTGATAATGCTGCAGGAAATCAGCTGTAAAATCTTCTCCCACATAGTTCATTACATTTTCTTCCACTTTCATTTCCATCTGGTGGTTGTCCCGCATAAATTCCGCCAGCGCTTTGTTAAAAACTATTATTCTAAGGTCTTTATCAATCAGCATGTGGCAGGATGTTGAGCTTTCAAAAAAGGAACGGAGTTTTATTGCTGCATTTTTTGCTTCCAGGTACTGCGCGGTTAAAATTTGCCTGTTGTATTCTGATTCCAGTGTATAGATGACCTGTTTTGATAATGCCATCAGCATTTCTTGTTGTATTTCTGATAAATCTGCCGGCAAATCATTGATAACACATAAACTGCCAACATTATGCCCGTCTGTTGTTTTTAAGGGGACTCCTGCATAAAACCCGGTATCGTTAGCCCTATCTTTGATCACTACTACATCATCCTGATCAATGACCTGATTGCACAAGGCCTGCTCACGTGGAATTTTTTTTATAGCTGAACCAAAACTGTAAGTGATATACTGCGTGTTTTCATCAAGGAGGGTAATCCTGGCTACAGGCGTTCCGCAAAGGTGTGCTGTAAGTTCCACAATAGCTTTCAGCTCTTCCTGTTTACCAGCTTCCGGTGTCAGAAACCTGGCGACGGCCTTTAGGCGTTCCAACTCCTTTATATGCATGTATAATTATTTTATTGGGTTTGTAAAGAATAACATTAACATGCTGTTAGCGTTTTGAGGATAAGTAAATTAGCGTAATTTAATGAAATTTGAACTCCTGACTATAAATTGAAAGTTGTCAGAATGTAAAACTTTCGCTAAATACGATTATTTTACTGACAAAATAAATAATAATGATTGAAATTTAAAGTTGATTCCTATTTTTGCGCAGGTTTACGATTGATTAACATTCTATTAACTAATCCATCAGCCTAAAATAGAATAACCCTAATTTAATAATGCAAAATCAAGAAAATAAAATCAGAGTAGCGATCCTGGGTGTTGGGAACTGCGCCAGCTCACTTGTACAGGGTGTAGAATACTACACAGAGTTCACTGATAAAACATCGGGCTTAATGGCTGATGACATTGGTGGATATAAAGCTGCAAACATTGAATTTGTTTGTGGATTTGATGTAGATGAAAGAAAAATTGGTCAGCCTTTAAAAGATGCCATCTTTGCTAAACCGAACTGTACAATCGTCCTTAACGCAGCGATCAAAACAGAAGCTCCTGTTTACAGGTCACCTGTTATTGACGGGGTATCACCACAGATGAGTGCTTATCCTGAGGCCAACAGATTTGTGATCAAAGATGAACTGAAAACTACAGATGTTCTGATCGATGGTGTTGATTATGACAAAAATCTGGTAACTACCCTGCGTGGTGAAATTATAGAACAACTGCGCAAACATAATGTAGAAGTACTGATCAACTACCTGCCAGTAGGATCTCAGTTAGCTACAGAATTCTATGCAGAGATATGTATTGAACTGGGTATTTCCCTGGTGAACTGTATTCCTGTATTTATTGCATCTGATCCTGTTTGGGAGCAGAAATTTATTAATGCGGGTATTCCTATTATTGGTGATGATATGCGCAGCCAGTTTGGTGCAAGTATTGTTTCCCAGATGTTGCAGGAACTTGCTTTTGAAAGAGGGCACCACGTAAAAGCACATATTCAAAGAAATGTGGGTGGAAATACCGACTTCCTGAATATGGAAGATAAAAACCGTCTGAAGTCTAAGAAAATCTCTAAGGAAAATGTAATCAGGGCACAAAATGATATCAGAGGCATCTCTACTGAGGACAGCTTCCTGCATGCAGGTCCTTCTGAATATATTTCATTTTACGGAGACAATAAAGTAGCCAACTTCCGTCTGGAATTAGAAGGTTTTATGGGCGCTCCTGTTATTTTTGACGCACAACTGTCTGTACAGGATTCTCCGAACTCTGCAGGGGTAGTGATTGATGCGATCAGATATGTATATGTTGCGAGAGAATTAGGTCTTGTAGGTGCTTTAAGAGGACCTTCTGCTTCAACTCAAAAAACTCCGCCAGAGCAAATGATGTTCAGTGATGCCATCTATGAATGCCATTCACTAGCGAAACGTCAATTAACAGATTCTACAAAAAAACAATTGAAAAAATAAAGTAATTATTTTACTTACAGACCACTACAGTTTAAATTCCTGTAGTGGTTTTTTTTTGATCCGGCCATTTGGATTTCACGTATGGTATAGTAGCTATTGCCTAAACAAATGATTAACAAACAGCAAACACCTTTAATGGAGTGGGGTAAGGACTGGCATGAAATTTTTCAGCTCAGTCCCCAGCCTATGTGGGTGTATCATCTGGACACTCTTAAGTTTATTGATGTAAACCAGGCTGCTTTGGCACATTATGGTTACTCCTATGAGGAATTTTTAGGACTTACTATCTTTGAACTGAGTTTAAAGGAGGACATTGATCTTTTCAGATTTGCAGTACCTTATATTAAAACGTTTAAGCGTAATGATGCCAATGAGATTTACAGGCATGTAAAAAAGAACGGCGAAGTCATCCACGTTAAAATAAGCAGCAACCTCATTACTTCAATGCAGGGAAAAGCGGCACTGATCACGGTCACCGATATTACGGCAATTATCAGGTCAGAACAGGAATTAGAGAAATCAAGGGAAGAACTGCAGAAGAGCGAAAAGCGATTCAAAGCTTTAGTGCAGGAAGGATCAGATCTGATCGCCGTGATTGATTCAGAAGGCTATTATACATTTGTCAGTGAAAGTTTTAAATCGATTCTGGGTTTTTTACCGGCTGATTTTATTGGTAAAAGTGCTTTTGAATTTATTCATACTGATGACAGGAAACGTGTGCTGGCCACCCTCTCTTCCATAACGGAGAAAAAAAGAGTCACATTTGAGCCTTTCAGGTTTATCAATAGCAATAATGAATGGAGGTGGATTGCGACTACGGCGACCGACTTAACAGATGATCCCGCAGTCGCCGGCATAGTGACGAACTCTACAGACATTACTGAGTCGGTTATTAAAAGAGATCAGCTCCGTTTAAGTAACGAGCGCTACAGGCTGGCATTAAAAGCAGCGGATGAGGCTATCTGCGACTGGGATATAGAGAATGATACCACTGACTGGGGGAGTGGCTTCTATGAAATATTTGGCTATGATCTGGCCGTTTACAGTAATACGATCTGGTCCGATAATATTTATCCGGAAGACAGGGCCGGGGTACTGCAGGAAATGCAGCAGGTGATCGCAGATCCGCACAGGGATATCCTGTATTCGGAATGCCGTTTTATGAAAGCAAACGGGGAAGTCATCAATTTGCAGTTCAGGATGTTGTTTTTAAGAAATGAACAAGGGAAAGCTATCAGGGCTGTCGCTTCCTTCAGAGATATCACTGTGATAAAACAAACCCTGTATCAGGTACAAAGTCAGAATGAACGCCTGAAAGATATTGCCTGGGCACAGTCGCATACCGTCCGTGCCCCGCTGGCAAGGATTATGGGGTTAATAGAACTACTCAAAACAGAGGGCTCACCCTGCAACTATCAAAATGAACTGATGGAATATCTTTGTGTTTCTGCGGCTGAGCTTGATGAGGTCATCAGAGAGATTGTCCGCAAAACGGAAGCCCTGAAAATTAAATGATCCGTCAATAGGCGTTAATATGTCCCCTCAGCACCTGTGATACAGTCCGCAGAATGATTTTAATGTCGAGGTAAACCGACCAGTTTTCCAGGTACCATATATCGTGCTCCACTCTTTTTTCCATCGCATCCGTCTGCAGGGTTTCTCCACGGTAACCATTAATCTGTGCCCATCCGGTGATGCCTGGTTTTGAGTAATGTCTCACCATATAGTTTTTGATGACATACCTGTATTGTTCTGTATGTTTAAGCATATGTGGTCTGGGCCCTACCACGCTCATATTTCCAATAAGTACATTGATGAACTGCGGGAATTCATCGAGGCTTGTCCGGCGTAAAAACCTGCCCAGTCCGGTAATCCTGTCATCATTCCGGCTGGCCTGTTTATGGTGGCTGTCGTCGTTCACGCGCATGCTCCGGAATTTATAACACCAGAAACTTTTATTATCTCTCCCGCTGCGGTGCTGCTTAAAAATTACCGGGCCCCTGCTGTCCAGCCTGATCAGTAACGCAATCAGCGGATATAACCAGCTAAGTATAAATAACAGGACAAGGCAGCTGAATACCACATCAAAAGAGCGTTTGACATAGCGGTTAAAACGCTCTTCCTGCGGATAGGCCGATTTCAGCCGGATGACAGTTACTTCAGGTGGTTTTTGAACCCCGGTAAAAATATTGAGCCTTTCGGCGATTTTGTCTGCTTGTTTCATGAATTAAGATATTAGGGTGGCTAAAGCAGGTTCTTCCACACGTTCCATCAGGCCTTGTAAAATATTGTTCTTGTTGAGGAAGGTTTCTGCATACTTTCGGCCGTTGATATTCGCATCAGAATAATCAGCTGTACAGCAGTCGAGTATGCTTTCCAGGAGTAATTGCTCATTTTCGCAATCAATCACTACACCCATTTTATTTTCATTAATTACCGCATGCAGGGTTGTGCCCGGCTCGGCAGTGACTAAAGCAAGTCCGCCGGCCGACCAGATCGCGGTAAGTTTAGAGGGCATCATGAGATCGCAGGCACTCTTTTTCTGCAACACCAGGTGAACATCTGTCATATTCAGGAGCGCATTAAATGCATTAAGGGGTTGTGTAGGTATAAAAATCAGGTTCTTCAATTGATGATCGGCTGCAAGTTTAAGCAGCCTGTCCTTATAAGGTCCATTACCACAAATCACAAACCTGATCGAATTATGGTGTTCGAGGTTTTTGGCAATGGAGATCAGACTTTCCAGTCCCTGTTTTTCACCAATACTACCAGAATACAATACAATCTTATCCTCAGGCGCAAAGCCCCACTGCTTTTTAAGCTCATCCCGGCCAATCAGTAATGGATAGAACAATTTTGTATCTACCCAGTTAGGAAAAAGTATCACCTCCTTGTTTGTTTTTTTAGCCACTTTATGCAGCATTCCTGAAGAGATGGTACTGACATAGTTGGCGCGGTCAATGATATAACTTTCCATCGCAAAAAGTACCCTGAAGGCTGATTGTGTTTTTAATACTTTCAGGTCCCTCGCCGCCTCAATTTGCAGGTCATGGATGTGGTAAACAATTTTGCCCCCCTTAAAGAAGCGGTACATCAGGGCCAGGAAACCCAGGTGAAAAGGTGGTGCCATACAAAAAATCTGGTGATGACCAGGTTTAAAGAGCAGGTAAACCGTCATGAAAAAAGCGGAGATCAAAAAACTCGCATCATGTATAATTCTTCTTAATCCGGTGGGTTTTTTTGGTACATATAAAGGACATCGGTAAACATTCAGCTGACCATCTCTCCATATTTCTTTCTTATAAAAACGTCCCGTATAAGGTCTTTGGATCTTCCAGTTTGGATAATATGGGAATGAAGTGAGTACTGTGCATTCGTACCCGCTATCCACCAGCCAGTCAGCCATTTCGCCGGTATATTTCCCTATACCAGTAAGTTCAGGGGCAAAGTTAATGCCCATTACCAGAACTCTTTTTTGATGAGTAGAATTTTGTGTCATTATAGCGTTTTTTAGTTTTTTTTGGCAATAGCAGTCCCTGTCCGCCATTTCTGGCGGTCCGGATATTAAAAAGAAAGGTTAAAGGAGACTAGGTAATTATGGTAAGTATGTCTTCAATAACGGATAATGCAGGAATAGCAGTGACGAACTTAGCATGCCATCTTTTTGCGTAACTCAGGTGCTCCATGATCTCTGTTTTCAGGTTCCATGGAAGAATGATGATATAGTCCGGCTCCTCCTTCAGTAGAACCGATTCTTCAACTACCGGAATATGACTTGCAGGAAGCCACATGTTTTGTTTATGCGGACTGGCATCAACTACAAAGGATACGCTGTCTTCATGAACATCACAGTAATTCAGGAATGTATTTCCTTTTGCTGCCGCACCGTATCCGGCAATTTTTTTACCGGCCAGTTTTTCCCTGTGCAGAAAATCAGTAAAATCTTCCCTGATCTTCTCCACCTTTTCCTGGAAATTCTGGTAATAGGCAATTGTATTCATACCCTTACCGATTTCTTTGTCGAGCAGGGCAGCTACATTTGGCGAGATCTCCTTTGTTGCATCTTCAGCATGTTTGGCATAGATTCTCAAGGAACCGCCGTGCGTAGGAATTTCATCCACATCAAATAATGCCAGTCCCTGTGCAGCGAAAATCTGTTTCACCGTGTAAAAAGACAGATAAGAAAAATGCTCATGGTAAATGGTGTCAAACTGATTGTTCTGCACCAGCTGCATCAGGTGCGGAAATTCCATGGTGATGATCCCTGTACTGCTTAGGATCAATTTCATTCCCTTTACAAAATCAACAATATCCGGTACATGTGCCAGCACATTATTCCCGATCAGTAAATCTGCCTTTATGCCATCCTGCACCAGTGTGGCGGCTAACTTTGTTCCAAAGAATTCGGTAATGGTCTCTATGCCTTTTGCGCGCGCAATTGCTGCAGTATTTGCCGTGGGTTCAATGCCAAGCACGGGAATTTGCTGCTCCTTAAAATATTGCAGCAGATAACCATCATTGGAGGCCACTTCAACTACCTTCGAATCTGCATTAAATCCGAATCTGTCCACCATCGCATAGGTATAATCCCGTGCATGCTGCAGCCAGCTGGTGGAAAAAGAAGAGAAGTATACATAGTGGTCGTCAAAGATGGTATCGCATTTTTTATATTCCGCAATCTGTGTTAAAAAACACGCGCGGCAAGTATAGACCTTAAGCGGATATACCGCCTCAGGCTGATCGAGCTGCTCATGGGTAAGAAACGAATTCGCAGCGGGCGAACTGTTCAGATCAATAAAAACATCAGTCAGTTCTGATGCGCAAAACCTGCATTCCATTTCATTTTTATTAAAGCGTTAAATGACAAGACTATTTTTTAAATTGAAATATTCCACCTGTTCCCTGCGCAGTTGATCTACCAGCCTGCCATCGGGTAAAATCACATCATCATAGGTCAGCACCTGGTCTTTTGGGATGTCGTGCCGCAGGATACAGTTCTCCGCGATGCCAATCGGCAATAGGTTTTCTGCGGTGCTGGTCTCTATGTTTTCACACAGGCCATAGGTCATATAATGACCGATACCATCGATTACACTGCCTGCCTTCAAATCTGTTTTTGCGGCAGCAACAACTTCCACACAGGGCTTGTCAAGCGGAGTTAAGGCCGCATCATGGAACAGTGCTGCCCGGGCTACCGTGTTGGGCACTTCCAGGTGGCAGAGATGGTAGGGCGTATAGAAAAGATAAAAAGGACCGGTGCCCAATTTATACAGGTTCAGGTAATGTTGCTGTACAGGATGATCCGAGGTGGCCAGCACAAATACACCCGGACCAGGTTCGGCACCCACTATATAATCCACTATTCCCGGACCATTCAGCAGTTCTTCGGCAGGAAACATACTGATGGCATCTTTGAGTTGCAAGCCCGGGGCATCAGGACCTATCATACCTCTTTTTGCCACGCGCATTCCTGTTCCATTGGCAATAATGGCCTGTTCAAAGGAGATTTTGCTGCCATCAGCAAAGGAAGATACCATCGCAGGTTTCTGGCCCCATTTCATCGCAAAACCTTCCTGCGTTGTAGGGTTACGGTAGGGATCATGCAGCCCTTTCATATTGCCGCATAAAACAGGTTTCAGACCCATAGATTTGACAAAGCGGTAAAGGTTCATCGTTACGCCCGGCTGGTCGCCGTCAGAATTGGTCAGTACAACTCCTGCTTCTTCGGCATATTTCTTCAGTATCGGGCCAACGGTGCCATCCAGTTCCGCATTCATCAACACCACATGTTTGCTATTTTCAATAGCTGCCAGCGTTACTTCGGCGCCAAATTCAATGGCTCCTGTCACTTCAATTACCACGTCAATTCCTGCAGCACGGCAAACCAGAAAAGGGTCGTTAGTGACTGAATAACGTTTATGCCTGATATTCTCCTCCAATTGTTCGATGGTCGTTACTTCCTGGAAATCTGCTATCCCGGCATCCTCATAAGCCAGCCTGGCTTTCTGCAGCCGGCGGTTGGAGATAGCGACCAGTTCCATGCCCGGCGTAAAGCTGCAGATCTGCAGGGCAATGGCCTTGCCCATAAATCCGGCACCTATCATGGCTACTCTGATTGGGGTATTTGCTGCTTCCAGCTGAGCTAATGCAGTATCTATTATGATCATATTCGTAAAAGATTAAAAGGTTGGAAAAAGGCTATTTATTGATGTCTGCTGATAACTGTTCAGCGAAAGTCGGGTGTGCACGGTCTTTGTCAGAAATCACCTGCGGCTGGATGGGCCATTGGATATTAAAAGCAGGATCATTCCAGAGAAAGCCCTGTTCAGCGGATGGGGTATAAAATTCTGTTACCTGATAGCTCACGTCAGTATCATCTTCCAGTGTGATAAACCCATGTGCAAAACCCTCAGGGATATAGAGCATCGTAAAATTTTCTGCAGTTAATTCTATACCGAACCATTGTCTGTAGGTCTCAGATTCTCCGCGCAAATCTACAATCACATCAAAAATTGCCCCTTTTGTACAACGGACCAATTTTGTTTCTCCAAATGGGGCATTTTGCATATGCATGCCCCGCAGGGTGCCCTTTCGATAATTATGACTCAGATTGGCCTGTACTGCATTGGTATTTAAACCATAAGCTTCAAATTCATTTTTGCAGTAAGAGCGGGCAAAAAAGCCACGGTCATCCGTCAGGCGTTTCAGTTCAATAACATAGGCGCCCTTTAAAGGTGTTTCTTGAAAATTCATAACTGTAAAATTTATAAGGTGTTAATTGCTGATATTTCTGATTCTTTGAAAGTCCATTCCAGTTTTCCATTGATCAGTTTTTTTTCCTGGAGGCTGGACAAGATGTGCAGGCGCATAAAAGGTGAGTTTCTGAAATCGCCGTTTTTGAAACCCATACTCACCAGGCCAACAAAAAGTTCGAGTATCGTTTGCCTGATCTGCTGTTTAGGCTGATGATCCGGCGCCAGCGCCCTGAACAAACTGAAGTCCACCCGGTACGAACGTTTATCAGGGGCTGCGTCCCTGTTAATGCTCAATGCTGTGCCGGGAATGGCGGAAATCACTTCTTCTGCAAGCTCGAAGACCTGGAAATTCCAGGTGTCACTACCAGCATTTACAGCCAGAAATTCATCGTCTTTATCCGCCTTGCGCTGCACAGCCCATTCAATCGCTAAGGCCATGTCTTTTACATGAATCAGCGGTCGCCAGGGACTTCCGTCACTGAGAATGCTGATTTTGCCTGAAGCAACGGCTCCGGCAACGAAATCATTCAGGACCAGATCCAGCCTTAGCCTGTCGCTCATACCACAAGCAGTAGCAAAACGAAGGCAGGTGATGGTAAAGTCTTCGTCTGCAAGGTTTGCCAGTTCCCTTTCTGTGAGCACCTTAGAACGTGCATAAGCCGTCAAGGGGTTCAGCGTAGAATTTTCTGTTTTTGCATGACCATCCGCCTCACCGTACATACTGCAGCTCGAAGCGAAAACAAATGTTTTTACACCTGCAGTTTTCGCCATTTCTGCAAGCCTGACGCTCGATTTATAATTTACATCCAGCGTTATATTTTCGTAACGTGATCCCATCGGGTCGTTACTGATTGCTGCCAGATGAACAATCACATCTACACCACTTAAGGTGTTAAACGGTATCGTGCGTATGTCGCCAAACAACTGCAGATCAAGCTTACTCTCTGGTAAAATAGCAGCATTGGTCAGGCATGAAGCAAAATAACCCATGTCATATCCAATCAGGGTTGCGTCTGGAAAGGCAGTGCGGAGCTGACTTACTACTCCGGGACCTACATATCCCATGTTTCCGGTAATCAAAATTCTCATAATCGAAATGTTGTAATTATTTAAGATGCTTATGTTCAGGTTTTCAGAAGTGATTTCTCCAGCGATTTCACATGCCATGGTGCTTTTCCATCCTGCCAGAGTTCTTCCAGTAACATTTTATCGCGCAGGGTATCCATCGGTTGCCAGAATCCGGTATGGCGGTAGGCAGAGAGCTGATTGTCTCTTACCAGGTTTTCCATCGGCTCACGTTCCCATATAGTTTTATCATCGTCTATATAGTCGAATATCTGCGGCTCCAGAACAAAGAAACCACCATTGATCCATGGCATTTCTTCTGATCCGTCGGGTTTTTCCTGAAAATGACTGATTTGTGTATCATTTGCACCCAGGTTAAATGCGCCAAAGCGGCCGGGTTGCTGCACTGCTGTAAGCGTAGCCAAAGTGTGCTGTGATTGGTGGTATTCAATCAGTTCTTCAATGTTCACATCACTTAAACCATCTCCATAGGTCATGCAAAAAGTTTCATCGCCAATGTACTCTTTCACACGTTTCAGCCTTCCGCCGGTCAGCGTATCAAAGCCTGTATGGACGAGGGTGACATTCCAGGGCTCAGTGTGCGTTTTATGCACCTGCATCTCATTATTCCGCATGTTAAAAGTCACATCCGAATTATGAAGAAAGTAATTGGCAAAATACTCCTTGATCAGATGGCCCTTATAACCACAACAGATAATAAAATCGTTAATGCCGTAAGTGGAATAGATTTTCATTACGTGCAGAAGAATCGGTGTACCGCCGATTTCAACCATGGGTTTGGGTCTAACCCCGCTTTCCTCACTAATTCTTGAGCCAAAGCCCCCTGCTAGTATTACTGCTTTCATATTTTATGGGTTATATTGATTGATTCTTGAGTAGTTGCTGTGCCATCGGGTAGGTCAGGCGCTGTCTTTTATTCCGTAATGAAAATGAAAAAAGATAAGGTCGCCTTTGTAAAGGCCAGAGGATGGGCGATTGTGCTTGTAGTAGTCTTTTCAAATAGGTGAAATGACCTTTTGATGCAGCTTTGATGGCCACCCTGTAATGGTAGGAGCAGATCTCGTAGTTGAAATAATTGATCAGCTCTTTGCGTTTCAGCTTACTGTCAGCTGCCAGTGTATTCAGGATTTTTTCGTAAATCTGAACATGTTGTTGAAAGCCTTCCCCTTTCAGGTTCATGTAATTCGAGGCTACCTTTTCGTGTCTGCGGACATAAACTATTTCATCCCGCTGGACAGCCATGCCAGTGATCCGGGCAAGCCGGCTCCAAAACTCAAAGTCGCCTGCAGAAGGAAAAGCCAGATCAAATCCACTGGTTTTATTCACCAGTTCCGTCCTGACGCTCATGCAGGAAAGATTCCCGCAAAAGTTCCCGAAAATCAGAAACCAGCTATCTGCCTGCCCTGGCTTAATGAACTCTGGCAGCACCTGATACTCCAGGTGCTGAATAGGATATTTGGTGGGCACTGCGGGATTATAAGTCACAAAACCTACTTCGGCTGGAGCCTGCTGCCAAAATTTGATGACAGTAGATAATGCCTTCGTCCCTATAAAATAATCGTCTGCGCAAAGTATATAAGACAAAGGCGCGCTACTCTGCTGGAAAAGGAAATTTACATTGGCCATTATCCCGATATTACCCGTCTGTTTGATCACACGAATTCTCTTGTCCGCCAGCGAATCAAGGTATTCCAGTGTTCCGTCAGAAGAACCATTGTCGCTCACTACCAGCTCCCAATCCTGAAAATCCTGTTTCAGTACCGAGTTGATACACTCTTTTATATAAGGTAAGCCATTCCATACTGGTGTAAGAATGGATATTTTTGGTTCCATGATCTGATTTTTTAAGATTCCTGAATAGCCCTCAACAGTTGGTTAGCAGCAGTTGATGCTGAAAACCATCTCTTAAAGGAACTGTAGGCATTTTTACCCATCGCGGCTTTATGTGAATAAGACGTTTTTTGCCAGTAGTCCAGCAATCCGCAAGTGCCATCCAGCGTATCGCCTGCTACATAACAGCCGCCGCCAAGGCTGATCTTTTCCCAGATATTGACCTGGTCAGAAATCAGTACTGCTCTTCCGCAGGCCATAGCTTCCACTACGGCAATACCGAAGTTTTCCTGGTGACTTGGCAATATGAAAGCCTCACAGCCGTAAAAAGCGCCCCATTTAGCGTCCCCGGAAAGCATGCCTGGTAAAAAGACAGCATTACGCAGTTCAGGATTTTCCAGTATCAGTTGCTGCATTCTGAACCCATAATGCGTTTCTATACCCGGACCGGCAATAACCAGTCTCGGTAAGCTGATTCCCGTACCTGCGGTTTTTTTCAAAGCATCCAGGTAAGCATTCAGCAGGAGGTCTACCCCCTTTTTTTCGTCAATGCGACTCAGGAAAAGCAAATACGGTTCATTTTCAAGACCGGGGCATTTTTCCATAAAAGCCGCTTTCATTTCGGATTTAAAAGGTGGGGGAGGTGTTATTCCCATCCCTATCACAATATCTTTTTTGGGTTTATATCCCCAGAAAGGCTCTTTTGCAAGCGTCGCTTCCGCCTCACAGGTAAACAGAATGCCATCAGCGGCGTTAATCAGCTTTTTTTCTACCAGTTCCCAGTAAATATAGTTACGAAGGGCCTTCAGCTTTCTTTCCGGTGCACGCTGAAAATAAGGATCAAGCATGCCATGAGGCATCACGAATAACTTTGGCAATTCCTTTCCATACGTTCTGCCGGCCAGTTTTTTCATGGCTTTCTGAATAGCATAACCCGGATATGACCAGAGGGCATGCACGATTACTACATTAAAGTCGCCCAGATTGGTCAGCAGCCAGGGATAAAAACTACTGTTATAACACCATGGTCCTCTTTTCTTTCCCAGCGCATAAATGATAAAGGGGTCATTACATAAGTACAGTGCTCCGGGATCATCGAATGTGACTACTTCATTCTGTACCCCATTTTCGATTAGACCTTTTACTATCGTCCTTACTGCCTGAGAGACGCCTCCTTCAGAAGGGTTCATTGATGGAATTACATGTAAGATCTTCATATGCTATTGTATTTGAAAGCATTGACCGTTAAACTCATTTCATTAATTTCCAGCTGTGATTTAATCAGTCTGTCAATCTGATCTACTGCATTGTTATATTGAAACATCCTGCTCACGGTGAGGTAATTTCTTTCTACCAGTGCCTGCCATTGTGCTGGTTGGTCAAGAATATTTCTGATCTGGCCTACGGGGTCGCTCCAGTCGACTTCTATTACGGGATTATAGTTTAGTAAATAGGCAATGTCTAAGGGGGCCGTTCCTAAGATCAGACACTTTGAAGCCATTGCCTGGAGGTAACGGATTGTCAGCGTTGATACATTGCCGGCGAGCCCCGGATGAGTTACAGACCGGGGAAAACAAATACAGATCTGCGTGTCTGCCAGGGCATTTACAAAATCAGTCCATCCAGGAAAGAGGAGATTCTTTTTTAGGCCATGTACAGCAACGTCATGATCTTCACTTGCGTGTTGTGAGAGGTAATTAATCTTATTTTCCCTGCATCCTTCAACTATTTGATCATGATATTTTTGCCATCCGCGACCGAAAGAAAGCACATGAATACTGCGCCTGTTCCAGGGCTTATATTTATATTCTTCTACATTTATCGTCTCCGGAACCCAGTCCACCGTACAACCCGGGATCTTTAATTTATAAAAATGTTCAGTTGCCTGGTGACTGGACAACAGGAGCAGGTTTATTTTACCTTCACGTACCAGCTTTTCTACCCTGGGATAGTCTGGCTGCCATACATCATATGTCCACAATACCCGCATATCTGCATCCCGGCTGAAATAGGGGAAGGTCTTGGAGAAAAAATAAAACCTGTACGGTAAACCCAGACTCAGTACGGCGCCTTTTATTTTATAGCTTTTCAGTACCGGCTTCAATAGATAATGGATCAGTGTATACCATCTGCTGGACAGTGCGCACGGGGCAAAAAGGATCGGTCCCGGCCTGGTTTTCCATGTACTGCATCGCTTAAAACCTAGCTGCAGTTTTTTCAGCAGTTGAATGTCCGGCTGGCGACTACGGATTCTTGCGGTTATTAAGGTGATCATATCCTGATAGATGAGAGGTTAGCATTCTTTAACTGGAGATATGTTCATAGATAAATTCTATTTTATCCACCGCAGCTTTAGCATCAAATCTTTTCACATTTTTGATCGCGGCTGCCCTTACTGTTTTGCGTTCAGCCGCCGTCAGGCTCACAATTTGCTGTAGCGTCAGTGCGGCTTCTGACGCCCAGGTTTGATCATTGTCCGGGCACCGTGCTGCAATCAGAAATGCGGCGTCTCCCGCTACTTCCGTCATTGGCGCTTCATTGGTGGTCATCACCGGGCATCCGGAAGCCATCGCTTCTGCTATTGGCCAGCCAAAGCCTTCAGCATGTGAAGGAAAGAGAAATACATTTGCACCTGCATAAGCGTACTGTACAAATTCATCACTCAGGTTACTGATAAAATGAACATCTTCTTTAAAAGGCGAAGCTTCCAGCTGTTGTAAAACGATGGCAGAGGGCGGCGGACCAATCATCAGCAGAGGTAAAGTAAATTCACTCTGTGCACGCCATGCGGTATAAATTTCAATTACACCCTCCCTGTTTTTATACCATTGGTTACCACCTACATGAAGACAATAACCGGCAGCTAAATCAATACCGGTTTCTTTCGTAATCAGCCTTCTCGCTTTCGCATGATAAAACGGGCGATAGGATTGATCAAGACCATTATAAACCACTGCCGTAGATGTTACCTTATCCGGCAGCATCTGTTGCAGCAACTGGTCCGTTTTCCGGGAAACACTTATAAAATTTTTCCCTTTCCTGTATCCATTGCGTATAAATTTCTGGTACAGTTTGCCGGTCCAGCTGCTCTTGTGCTGCGCTATTTTTCCCATTGCAGAAAGCTGTGCCAGGAAATCGTGGCAATGCATTACATGTCTTCTGTTAGCCATCAGGGGTACCCATGGACCCTGGGCCTGATCTGTAAAAACAAACAAGGTGTCTGCCGGACAGCTCTTCAGCCTTTTTCTGACGGTTGATGGAAATAGAATATACTGATCTACATAACCTAGCCATTTCTTAAAGGCCGATGGTGCCCTGAGAGAGAAAAATTTTCTTTTTGGCGACCATACGGATACATCATGGCCACGTTTTGCCATTCCTTCGGCCAGCATCGCTGTAAACCTGTGCATACTCGTAAATTTTGGTGCGTTTTCACTGCCCATAAAATCGGGATTAGAGAAAAAAACGATATTCATTGGCTTTTAGCTATTACCGGGGCAAAATTCAGTTTAATGCGGTTTCAAGAATTGCTCTGCAGATATCTTCGTTTCCGACTTTGAGTGCTCTGACACGCTGCATTCCTGCGAGACGGAGCTGATCAATCTTTCCATTGTTCAGCAGGTCTTTACATACTTTCACACATTCACTGGCGTCTGACCAGAAAGCGGCTTCTACCCCTTCTAAATATAAGTGCTGGTGTTCCGCTGTGCGTTCGGCACAAAGGAGGCCTCCTGCATAAGGGATTTCCAACGACCTTGTGGTATGCAAATCGCGATTGCCTTTAGAAAGCATTCCCAGGCAAATTTTTGCGCCCTGTATCGCTGCGATATAATCTCTCCCACTCAGACTTTTTCCGCGCCAG
Organism: Pedobacter sp. MR2016-24; assembly: GCF_026239655.1. Classification (GTDB taxonomy): domain Bacteria; phylum Bacteroidota; class Bacteroidia; order Sphingobacteriales; family Sphingobacteriaceae; genus Pedobacter. The sequence continues at coordinate 182,973 of NZ_JAPIVO010000006.1, forward strand.
CAATGTTTGAGTTTAGGGAACAAGTGGCTCTTCTGCCATCCATCCCCCCAGATATTTACCTGTAGTCCTTCTCTGATCAGGTGCAGGATAAACTCATCCCTTTTTTCATTCCGCATCCAGGTGCCTATAAAAGCGATATCTGATTTAAAATCTGCAGGTATTTCATGAATATCAGCATAAGGCTGATGCGCTACTTCATCATAACTGCGCAATACACGCATCACATTTTTGGCACCTAGAAAAGAACATTCCTTAGCTGTTTCCATTCTCACCACCACCACCAGGTCATACAGCGGGATAGCCCCCAGCAGGGAATCGAATCTCCGTCCATCTCTTTTACCCGTAGGGTCGTCAATATTATACAATATTACCGGGCACTTTAAGGTCTGCAAGGCTTTTACACAGTTACAGCCCATCAGTTCACCACTATCTACCCAGACCAGGTCCGGCTGCGTGATCTCGTTCATCATCGATTTCACCCATTTCAACATGTCCGCCTGTAATAACCGGTAGCCAGTTCTAAAATGCAGCGCTGCCCACCAGCGTGAGCTGAGTTGCTGAAAAGCTTCAGCAGGGTTTTTAACCATTACCCGATGTCCAAGTCTCGACAATGCACGCGCCCGGTGAAAAGAGGTAGAACCCGGATGGTTGTCACCTATATAAAGAATAGTCAACATGAGATATAATTTAGCTGTAGAAATAGGGGAGTATTCAGAAGAGATAATCCGCGGTTTTTGTCACATGAAAGATGGCCAGATAAAGTCCGGTCATCTGCAGATAACCTCTGATCAGGTAGGTGACAATACCCATTACGCTTTCTGTAGGTAAAAATTGAAAAATAGAGCTGATGGCTAACAGACCACATACACTGAAAATCAGCTGCCGCTCAGGGTAACCCTTAAACCGTTCCACCTTTCGGATCAGGCATAAACGGTCGAACAGCAGGAATACAGGAATGATGCCTATGCCAAGAATGGCCAGGTACCACCAGCCGAATGCCGCCATACCCGTTCCTGCAAAATGTCCCGTTCGGAAACCGCCATAAGCTTCGGGGCCTGCACCTGCTACACTGTAGAGGTAATCACCAAAGGAGAGCGAATAAACAAATTCCTTGTCCACTTTAGGGTTAACTACCTTGAGTACCGGCGCAGGTAAGATTCCCCACATATAATCCATAGAATACTTTAACACTGAAGGATTATGATCGCCTACCTGTTCGGCAAGAATCAAGCTGGCATCATTGAATTTAATATTTGCGAACCTTGCCGTAAATATATTATCCAGGTAACGCTCGTCCCAGATACTCTCACTTGTGGCATCTTCCAGCCTGCGATAGGCGATGGCATCCTTGTCGTGGTAAGCCTCCAGTGTCAGGTCAATCAATTCTGCGCGGGAAATATCATTACGCTGACTACGAACAATCACCATTGCTGTACCCAAATCTGCGAGAGGTCCGGTAATCAGCCAGAAAAAAAAGCCGCCTACCACCATGATTTTGGTGGAAATTACCGGAGTCTTAAAAATCCCAAGCATCATACCCAGCAAATAGGAGAAGCCCACGGCCGTAAATCCCAGCATAAATGCACCCCTGCTGTTTCTGGCTATGCTCAGAAGAAACAAGACCAGCGTAAATATGATCAGTAGTGGAACCGTCTTTTTAAAATCAGGCTTTTTACCACCATACAGCATATAAAATGGGATAAAATAAGGAGAGTAACCAAAAGGAAGGAAAGCCTGAATGGCTTTGTCGCCCGCATTGCCGGTTACCTCAGTGGCTGTTGCCGAAGAAAAGAAAAATACGTAAATATTTGCCATCAGCCCAATGGCACCCATCAGCCATAACTGAAGTTCTGAAGGTGGTGTGAAAAAACCTAGGCGGCGTAAAACAGCGCCTTTGCTTCTTAAAGTGTTGATGGGGAGTGACTGATAAATATAGTGTCCGGCAATTAAAGCAAATAGGGAAAGTGTAGAATGAAAGAATACTTCATAAGGCAGGTCCAGGTTAAATACCAGAGACTTCAACTCGATCGAAGTAAATATCAGGGGAAAATAAAACTGCGTAGCCGTAAAGCCAATGATGAGGAATGAGGAGAGGGGGTATCGTTGCAGCGTGAATTGCTGAAAGTACAGCAGGCATAATAGCAGCCATGCAAAAGCCACATACAACATGGCCACAAGGTTCGGGATACTCCACCAAAACAGGCATTGGTATGCGGCAGCAGAAAAGAAAATGATCCATGACCATAAGATCAGTTTATCCAGGAAACCGGCAACCCGCGTTAACTGGATGGTAACAGGTTTTTTATCATATACGGTCAGGTGCCCGGTATCCGGGTTAGGTACGAGTTGTGTGTTCATACAGAGAGCGTAAATAGAAATACGTTAATTTATATCAGGCATTTTGGAGTAGCACCCGAAAGCTTTTTTCATATTGCCGGGCTACTGTTTCCGGAAGAAATAGCTGCTGCGCACGTAAACATGCACTTTGGCCGAGCAGCTCCCGCCAATAAGTATCCTCAATCAGCACCCTCAAAGTTCGTGCGATATTGGCGGCAGATTTATTGTCGAGCATAATCCCTGTATTGCCCACAATTTCCTGTCTCAGTTCATCATCGTCAGTTATGATCGTACAGCCGTACAGCATCGCTTCCACCAGCGTTGTGCCATAGGATTCATTTGTGGGAATCTTCACAAAGATCGAAGCTTCTTTCATGAGCCTGATGATTTCGTTGTGGGGCAGTCCGGGATACCAGCTGAGCCGGTAATCCGTTTTTGGTTTAGGTTTATCTTTAGCAACAATTGTGACTGCTACCTTGTGAATTTCCATGTAATCGTGACCCAGCAAATCAATTGCGTCCAGCAGGTTAAACAGTCCTTTGTTTTTACCATCGTGGGCAACAAAGAGGATATTCACCCGGCTCCTGTCTGGACGTATATATTCAGCTGCCTCCAGACCGGGCATAAAAAGGGGAATCGTGACAGTTTTATCCTTAAAATCCGGTCTGTAAAATAAAAACCTTTCCATGCCCGCTTTAGTTAAAAAGTGCAGTACTGCTGCTTTTTCGAGCGACCTGGCCATTTCATCTGCTTGCTGCTGTGCTGTTGATCCACTATGGGATAGATCAGCCATCTGCTCAGCCCTGATAAATCCGGTAGTTACAAATGCCGGGGTTTCTTTTACTGCTTTGAAAAAGGCCACAGGATTAGCAGGCGGGCCATAATGATAGATCAGGTCTATTTCTTCTTCAGTTTTCCTGATACCATAATCAACCAGCGGTGGTAAAGCCGGTAAAAGGCGGTGCAGCATCAGGTGAATATTAAATGTCCTGGTATAACTTTCTGAAGCTACAAATTCAGTTTTCAGCTGCGCGTATGCACCAAGCTGGCCTAACATGCGGGCTACTTTATACGCTTTGTGATGCCGGGCTACCATCCATTCCGGGCAATAAATTCCTACATTCATCATGACAGACGGTTTAAATTATCTGGAAAACAGCAATCTGAACAGTGGCAGGCTACTTATCATGTGTTTTGCCCTTTCAGTTGAAAGCAGTGGCAACAGTTGCCAGTATCTCCAGCAGTTCCATGTCAGCATCAGCATGGTAATGACCAGCAAAGGCCATTTGTAATCGGGCAGCAATATGATTAGTGCCATCGCAGCAATCGCTATGCAAACAGAAATGGCACTCCTGTAAAAAGGTTTTTCCGGCCACATCAGTCCTTTATGCTGCAGCCATCTTTTGGCTATAATTCTGAATCCTATATTGGCGGCAATTTCCGCCAGTAAAAGCCCGAGTCCGGCGCCCGTAATACCCAGCCAGGGCACCAGTAAAAAGATACCCGCCAGGGCAATAGCTGCGGTTAATCCCGAAATGAGCAGCTGCGCATTCAACAGGTTATTTCCTCTTACAATGGCAATCGCAGGCTGCGCTATAGCATATACCAGTATACTTGCAGACAAAGCCGCAAAAAGCCAGGGGTTAAAAGGAATTCTTCCACGTGTCCAGGATTCATACAAGGGTTCAACAATTACCTGTGCACATACCAGTGCAGGTGCCAGGAGGGAAATAGACACGATCCATACCGTTCCGAATGCTTTATCGCTTCTTTCCTGATCTCTGTTGTGCAGGAACAGCATCAGTTCCGGCATCAGCGGATTGGTGATTGTATGCAGACCCTGCATAGCTACGTTTGTTCCTGTCCGCATGGTAGAAAACGCAGCAAGTCCGGCTGTACCAGTAAATGGGGTTAACAGTAATCTTGCTCCCTGTTGCCGCAGGTTTTCAAATAGACCAGTGATGGATAACAATATAGATTTCATCAATATACGCCACCCTAATTGTAAAGACGGGGTGGTGCCGGTGATTCCTTCTTTCCTGAGCAGTTGCAGCATGTCTATATAAATAGGTATGTCCGCAACGATACGGATACCCGCTACAATGAAACCTGTTTGTAGCAGACTGGCACCAGCAATCACCGCTATAGCCGGTGCGATATTCATTAGTAAAGCAGAGAAAACGCCCCACCAGGCCATCCGGTGAAAATAGCCAAATGTAGCAAGTGCACGGGTCAGGATGCCCCCAATACTGCCACAAATCAGCCAGGCAACACTCTGTACCAGTAAAACTATTCCGGCATCATAAATTAGTTGTGCCTGTCTGCCCGCCGATTGTTCACCAAGTAATGCCCCTATATTTCCGAAAAACAGGATTCCCGCAATTACCAGCAGTTGTATAATTCCCATTACAATTCCTATCAGCAGTCCCGAGCATAAATATTTGCTCAGTTCAGGCAGCCTTTTTTTGCCGAAGCGGAGAAATTCAAAGCCTATATATTCCTGGAAACCAAGATCCAGCGAAGTCAGCAAGGCCGACAAGGCTAACACAGCCAGCCACAATCCGTAAGTAGTCACGTCCCAGTAACTCAGGTATAGCGGTACGAGTGTAAGCTGAGTGATGAGCGTGACACCGATTTGCATCCATGAGGCCGTTGTCCCGGAAATTAATCTTGATGATACCGACATCTTCTTTTATGCTCTTAATGGTTTCAATCTTAGACGTCTGCTCAGCAGATATAAATTGTCAATCAGCTTCAGTGAATGCTGGATGAATGTTCCCGGCCTTTCTATAGGTGCAGGAGGAATTTCCTTCCCATGTTTTGCCGCTTCCTCCCGGCAGGCTTCCCAGTCGAAATACCAGATGTCATCCGTATGGAAACGCTTATATCCATAATTCCTGAAATGTTCCAATACTTCGAAATCCTGCCATGAAAATTCAGGCTCATAAAAGTTCTTTAAGTTGATGCCCATTTCTTCCCATTCCCGCAGCCATTTTACCGGTACGGGTTTCACCCGGCTGGAATTGCGGATCTTTTTCATTTCATCGGCGTTGTATTTGTACCTTCTGACATAAGTAGAGCTGGATCTGTTGACATTCTCTATCACCGAGTAGAACCTGATTTTAGCGTAGCGTACTTTCATCCTGGAATATAAAAAGTGAAGAATTTTTATCTCTTCGATATATACCGTGTCCCCTGCCGGATTACAAGGCACCCGTCTGGAGTGAATAATGTCCGGCTCATGCGCATGACCATCATCTACATAACCCAGCGGGAAATACTGGTGATATTGATCCCCCCTGATACATTTGTTATTGTTGAAGATCATGTCTGTTCTTTCGAAATGGAGCGATGTGCCCGGAGGCAGACTTCTGATCCGGTCCCAGGTAGCTTGCTGCTGCAAACTATCTGCGGCAAATATCTCGTCGGCATCTAGTCCCATTAAGATCCTCTTATCATCAGGGAATAATTTTCTTGCAGTTTCAATCAGTAAGATCTGCCTTTCATCTTCACCATAGTTCTCTTTGTCATTGATGATCAGGTGTACCTTAGGAAAAGCTGCGCAGATTTCCCTGCTCCTGTCGGTAGAGAGCTGATCAGCTACCACAATGCAATCTGCAAACAAACTAGTTACCGTCAGGAACTGTTCAAGGATCCAATCTTCATTTTTAATCGGGGTCAGCACAATAATTTTACTCATAAGCCATAAGGGGGAATGATCAGTTTTAGAATCTTGTTGAAAAGTTACGGAAGGGAGCGAACCAGGGTGACAGATCTACCCTGTCTTTATAGTAGCCGTAATCTAAATTATATCCGTAGCGGCTATCCATTTGTACGCCATTAAAAACCAGGCTCATATTAACCAGTTTACCCTCTCTGTACACTTCATCAATGAATTTAAGTTCTGATTTGGGTGTGTAATTATGACGTATCAGATATAAACTCACATCACACATTGGTGCCAGGATTGTTGCATCCGTTACCAGGTGCAGCGGGGGAGTATCTATCAGCACATTATCAAAATCAGCACGCAGTTCGGTAATCAGTTCTGCCATTTTATCAGAGCCGATCAGCTCTGAAGGGTTCTCAGGAACTGCGCCGGAGCGCATCACAAATAAATTCGGGTGTACGCCTGAGGGTACAATAATTTCTTCTTTAGCGGCTTTTCCACTCAGGTATTCACTCAGTCCGAGCTGATCTGCTGTTAAATTAAAGATCTTGCTGATCTGTGGTTTTCTCAAATCCAGTTCAAGTATGATTGTTCTTTTACCCAGCATAGCCAGGGAAGTAGCGATATTGCTGGACACATAACTTTTCCCTTCTTTAGGGATACTTGAAGTGAACAGGACTACCTTTCCCTTCCGGTCATAGGCATGCAACAGGTTGGTCCTTAGTCCCCTCATCTGCTCACCGATGGCATAAGCATCGCGGTCCAGTACGACCAATGGTTTTTTAGTGTTTTCCTGGATCAGTTCACAGATGACAGGTGCAGCAGTTATGGCTGCAATATCATCTTTGGTCAGTACCCTGTTCCTGAGTATACTTCTGCCTGTAATCATGCCAGCCGGGACCAGAAGTCCTGCTAGTAATGCAATAAACAACGGTATTTTTTTACTTGTTTTGGGATCATCGTAATACGCTTCCTCCACGGTACGCGCATCAGTCAGCGTAGAGGCATAACTCAGCGCTACTTCCTCTCGTTTTTGCAGGAGGTAGACATACAGACTTTCCTTGATGCCCTGCTGGCGTTTGATACTTACATACTGACGCTCTTCTCCCGGCATATTCTTGATGCCCGCTTCCAATCCGGAATTGAATGAATTCAGTTGCCTTTTTGTCGCTGTAAGCGAAGTTTTAATACTGTTTACATTCTCTTTGATCGCGTTTTGCGTACTTTTTATCTGCCTGTTGATCGGTACAAAAATCGGGTTGTTTTCCGGTGTGATGGCGAGGAGTCTTTCTTTGTCTACCTGCAGTTTGTTCATCTGTGCTACCAGGTTGATTAATCCGGGATCGGTAATCCCTATAGTCGCCGGAGCATGGTCACTTTTATCCGGTGCATTTACATACTTTTCTACGCCCTCAATTACGTTGAGCTGCACATTCACTTCATTCAGGCGACTGTCATTTGCCTGTACATTATCCAGAAATACCTGCGATTTGGCAGAGATATCCGTCAGGCCCACACTGCTCTTATACCCTTCCACATCTTTTTCCACACTGGTCAGCTCCTGCGTTAAAGAAGTGAGTCGTTCATCAATGAACTTTAGCGTACTTTCAGTTTCTTTATTTTTGTCAATCACATTGAAGCTTTTGTATACGGCTACCAGTTTATTTAAAACAGCTGTTCCACGCTGGAAAACTTCATCTTCGATCTTCATTTCTATGATCGGCGTTGTTTTATTTAAGACCGTAATGATCTTTTCCTGGTAGTCAGAAATGGTCTTATGCTCACTTTGCAGATGCAGTAACACCGTTCTCCCTATAAAGTACTTTAAGTTTGCAGTAGGTACCAGTTGCCATTTGCCAAAAGAGCTGTTCAGTGTGTTCGTGAATTTTCCCTTCAGTTCTGTTTGATCCGGTTTAACGATGGTATAACTGTCCATGCTATTGATCGTTATGCTGAAATTATAGTCCTTTAAAGGTTCTTTCTGTTTAATAAATTTGAACCGGAAAGGGGTGGTGGCGTATAAATCCAGCGTAGTGTAACTACTTTTTTCATAATAATTACACCATAACTGGAGCTCATCCACAACTTTTTTGATTACAGGTCTTGATTTTAAGATTTCCACTTCACTTTCAGCAAACTTAGGTTTGGAAGAAATGTTCAATTGCTCCAGCGCGGCGGCACCACCAGAGAGCGGCTGGTTTTTATCATCTTTTAAGGCAACTTTGGCTTTGATCTGATAAACCGGTATCGTATGTCTGATATATACATAAGCCAAAGCCGTTGTGCACATCAGGCAGATCAGAAATAAAGGCCAGTGATATAAATACTTACTCAGGATCTGTCTCAGATTCTTGCGTTTTTCTTCGCCGACTTCAGTAAATGGGGTATATGTTAATTGTTCCATAGCAGGCAGATTTTGAATTATAAGGTGTTTGTCAGTACAATGGCGACGATCGAAAGTGCAGACAAGATCAGACTCAGACTGCGGTAGCTATTGTCTACCGTTGCGTATTTAGTCTTATCAGGCTGTACATAGATCACATCATTGTTCTTTAGATAATAATAGGGAGATTCGAATATTCGCCCTGAAGTAAGGTCCAGCGGAATAAATTCACGTTTCCCGTCAATTTCCCTGATGAGCAGGATATTGTTTCGACGCGCTGTAATATTAAGGTCGCCCGCCATACTCAGCGCTTCAGTTACCGTTACTCTTTCACTGGGAATCTTGAAGACATCAGGTTTTAAAACATCTCCCAGGATGGAAATCTTAAAGTTGAGCATTCTGATGTTTACAGCGGGTTCTCGTAAGTATTCTGTCAGTCTTTTTCTGATTTGTTCAGCAGCTACGGAAGTGGTCAATCCTTCCACCTTTACATTCCCTATCAGCGGGAGCTGGATCTGTCCGTCCTGATCAACCAGGTAACCCAGATCCCTGGCGCTCGAGTCGCTGTAAGCTTTAGGATTCAGGCTGCTTACGTTTACACTTAAGATGTCAGATTTCTGAATAGTCAGTGCTGTGAAATTTTCAATCTGCTTCCTGGTTTCGGCAGATCTGTTTACATTCTGAAAGTAAGGGATTTTCTGATATTTGTTACTGCAGGCGCCGAAAATGAGCATACATGCACATAAAGCGAGAAACGTTGAGGGTTTTATCATCATCTGATTTTGGGATTTAAATGAGCTTCGCCACTCCACTTACAGTAGATCTTTATTTCAGAAGCAGAGCGTTACAATTGTTTTTTGTGAATTCTAAGTGGAATCCGTTTCCATCAATTGTTTCATAAAATTAGTTGCTGAAGAAGAGAAAATGAAGCATTTATTCCATATGATGATGCATTCGTGAAGAAGTGTGAATTTTTGAGAAAAAAGAATTAGTAGTTATAAGTACTTGTTTATTAGCTTGTTGTTTGTTGTGCTGAAGATTGGATACAGCAGCAGTTTACTGTCTTTTTTTCTTTACAGGGTAAAAGACCGTCACAACATTTGCACACATTCTACACTTTGCTATACATTGAGTAAGCCTGCGATTTATTCAGTTCTTTTTAATACTATTTTCGTTTAAGCACAAAAAATCGATAAAATTATGAAAGCCGCACATGTAATCAGCAAAGATACCTGCAGCAGAAGCTGGATGGTGGTATACACAAAGTCAAAATGTGAGAAACGGGCGCACGAGCTATTGAATCTCCAGGGAATCCAGAGTTTTTGTCCTTTAGTGAAAAGGACACAGAAATGGGCGGACCGGTTTAAGCTGGTAGAATTTCCCTTATTTAACTCTTATTTGTTCGTTTGTGTGAACCCTTCAGAGCAGTTGAAAGTATTGCAGACTGCAGGTGTAGTGAATTTCATCTATTACTGTGGTAAGCCGGCAATTGTCCCGGCAACTGATATAGAAAAGATCAAAGTTTATATGGAACAATACTCAGACCTGGAAATTGTAAGTATAAATACGCTGCGGCCGGGCGACTATGTTCGGGTAAACGATGGCATTCTATTTGACTTACCAGCAGAAGTAATTGAGATACAAGGGAAATCCGTATTAGTAATGATGAAGCAATTGGATTGCGCATTGGTTGCTAAAGTAAAAATCAGTTCCGATCATATTATTCTAACCAAAAGTATTTCTAAATACCATCACATACTAAATTAACTATTTCATGACCTAATTTTATTATTCATTATGGAGCTGCATAACGGACAAATAGTAGAGCGTATCATACGTCGAAATGGGCATAGCATCAGCGAGCTCGCCCGTCTTACAAAAGTAAACAGGAGGTCTGTTTACAATTGGTTTAATCAGCGGCATCTTAAGCCGGAGATCATATTTCGCATAGGATGCGTTCTCAATTATGATTTTTCTTCAGAGTTCCCCAATCTGTTTTCAAAAGATGAATTTATCAGGCAGCATTCTCCCGATCCTATGGATATGCTGCCAAAGATGAAGACCGCGCATGGAAATGTGACTGACTGGAAGGATAAATATATAGATCTGCTTGAAAAGTATAATCAGCTTTTGTTGGTATGTATGGAAAATAAAGCAAGCTGAACTCAAATTTTTATATACTAAAAAGATTTAGTGGAATATTGTCCACATTTTGTGTATTTAATTACCTCATTACTAGTTTGTTGTAACGATTTTTGTTACTGCGGTTTAACGCAAAAAATCCTGATTTTTACGTCTTTATTAATTTTTACAGTGTTAAATACCTGATTTATATTATACAGCCGGAGTTATAAGTTTAATGCTCATATTATCAGGCATATATTGAGCCAAATAAAAAACCGCATATATTTCTATTTGCGGTTTTCCTTTATACCTGATATAAAATCCTGCAGTTATTTGATTCTTTTACCAATTTGTCGTGAGACCATCCCCACCACGATTTTGGTAAACCAACCAGATTTTCTGAATAATGTTTTGTTTAGCACTACTGGTAATGCAACTCCTAAAATAGTTGAAGTTATATTTTTGGAAGCAGATTGGTTACCTAAAGACGGTTTTACTGCTTTCGCCATTATATCTGGTAATGAAAATGATTTGATCAGCGTAGTGGCGGTTTCTTTCATCCAGATCTCCTGCGAACCGGACTCCAGATTCAACACCTGTTTATATTGGCGCAGCTCATCTAAGCTTTTGATATTATAATTCCTTTTCATCTTCAATCTCCTGTAATTTTTTAAAAATCCGCCTGATAGAAAAATTAGCGATTACTCTTTCCACATTATCTTTGAATACCAGTACTAAAATGGCAATCAGCAAAAATAAAACGGTAACGATGCCAAATCCTGCGGGGTAACTGTTGAGTTCGGCAGCCAGAAAACATGCCAGTGTCACCATGCCCAGTATAAAAGCAAGTGTAAAACAAATAATTACTGTTGTACCTGTGATGACGTCCGCCAAAATTGATGCTGATTTTTCGAGGATCAGGATCCTGAAATATTCAACCCGGTTTTTTGCATAAAGCTGAATTACTTCAAACAATTCTTTAAAACCATTTTCTTTCTTATTCTCCATTGCGCTAATCTAATATCTATTAGTTTTAACTACCCGGGGGAATAAAAGTTTTCAGTTTTTTGATTTGGCAACTAATAATTTAGCACTGTAAGTTGTAAGGAGGAGCTGGATCCCCTCCTAAAGATTCGATTTGTACTAAATTTTACCTCAACCTTTGTTTACACTGGGATTTTTATTTCGGTGTAAACATAAAATTATTTTTTTTGTATGGTCAGGCTGCCCAGGTAATCTGTATTGGATGCCTGTGATTCATCCGGGGTGTAAAAGAAGATCCATGCATGAATAATATCTCCCGGTTTTATTCCCCGTAAATACAATTCAGTGGAAAGCTCTTTCCGTGTAACCATATAAGATTCAGCGGAAGCATGCTTCCTGGATTGATTGTACACCATGATGCAGGCGATGTCATCCCCAATCAGTTTCATGTTTGCCGTTTCCGGCACGGCCCATTTTACCTGCAGCTTATTGTCTTCATCCAGCATCATTTTGGTGGACCATGCGCTTTCCCTTTTTCCCCTGCTGAATTTTAGCTTAGGGAAGTCAATATGATATAACGGGGCTTCCCCTTTCATCGCATGGAGCAGATTATAGCTCATGGCCTTGTTCATCTGCGTCAATGTGCCACCCTCCGGGTAACCGATATTGATCTGGTTCTTGAATACCCTGAGCATCGGTGAAAGTTTCTTCACTTTATGCACCTGTTCAGGCTTCTTGTCGTCATATTCCGGCGGAACATGTACATATTGATAGGCCGGATCATAATAAATTTCGCCCGTTTCCTTATTGATGGCCTCACTGGCAAATTTAAAACCTTCTTCGAGTTCGCCCACGCCCTCATTAAGGAGTAATTGCCCTAAATATACACTTGGAGAGGCATCCAGGCGGTTATCCGCCACGAAGGCCATATAGACTTCCACAGCAGTTTCCAGTTCAAATTCAGGTAAATTGATGCTTTCCGTTTCTGCGGACCTGCGGGCACCACTGGCCAGTGTCACTGCTTTTTTCACCGAAGGGAAGTAGGCCAGGATCATCACCTGATCTCTTTCATTCGTTCCTAAGGCTTCCATGTCTGCCTTCCAGGTTACCTCAAGGCGGTTTCCTGTCAATAGCGCCTGACCATTTTTCGGTGCAGGGATGTTTCCATCGGCCACGATCAGCTTGCTGAAATCGGTTTCTATGTTGGGATATTCCCCTTTAACGGCTTTTTGTTTATTGAGTTTGATAAAGTGGTTGCGCGGATCCTGCTTACCGATGCCGGAAACAGCCCTCAGGCCAAAGTTCAGGAACTCTTCCAGGATACCGGACAAGGAAGAAACGAGTCCCATTCTGGTTTCATTCGCAAATTGTTTGGGCGTTCTGGGGCCATGGTATTTACCAATGGTGCGGCTGACATTGATATCGCCGAGCATATAACCTACTGTAGGGCCTAATCTGCCGATAAAGGGACCAAGGACGCCATAAGGATGTTTTGCCATGATGCTGTTTGGTTAGTTACAGGATTCTGGGTTGGTTATGAGCAAGATAGGAAGAGATACTGAAAGAAACAAGAGAGTGAGTAGAGGAAAGCAGTAAACAACAAAATTGTTACAATGTGTTGATATATAGCTGATTAAACATTGAAAAAGGTTTAACGCCTACAACCGCCTATCAACCCCCTATCAAACCTCTTATAGTCGCCCTAAAAATATTGTCTGTCTATTGTTTTTTAATACTTTTGCTATAGGTCCTTATAGTACTTAACCCTATTTCAACCCGGTACCTGCTACGAGGCGTCTCATTCCATACCAACAGAATACGTCGGTTTACAGCTATCCACAGATAAATTCAATATCTTTACCGCCAAACTTTCTAACCTATAATGAAACAAAATGTAATCGTCACTGGAGGTTCTGGTCAATTGGGACAGTGCCTGAATGATTTAGTATCGAAACAGGATCAAAATTTTAACTATATATTTTTGGGCAGAGCTGATCTTGATTTTACCAATCAGGAACAAACTAAAGCAGTATTTCAAGAATATCTGCCACTATATTGTATCAGTTGTGCAGCATATACGGCAGTAGATAATGCAGAGGAAGCGCAGGATCAGGCCTTCGAAATCAATACTTTTGCAGTTAAAAGATTGGCGGCTATCTGTGTGGAATATAAAACTACACTTATCCATATTTCTACTGATTTCGTTTTCAATGGTGATTCGAGCATTCCCTTAACAGAAGAGCTGGTCACTAATCCCGTAAACGTGTATGGTTTATCAAAATTAAAAGGAGAGCAGGAGATTCAGAAAGTGACGGAACAGTATTTCATTATCAGAACCAGCTGGTTGTATTCAGAGAAAGCAAACAACTTTGTAAAAACGATGCTGAAGCTCGCACAAACCAGGGATCAGCTGACTGTGATTTACGATCAGGTAGGTACGCCAACCTATGCGATGGATCTGGCGAACGTCATTCTGAAAATAATTAGTAATAACCTGACTGCTTACGGTTTGTACCATTACAGCAATGAAGGTATAGCATCCTGGTATGATTTTGCCAAAGCAGTCTTTGAGTTTGCTGAAGTAGATATAAACGTTTTACCAGTAGCATCTTCTGCATTTATTACCAAAGCGAGACGTCCGCATTATTCTGTATTGGACAAGACGAAAATTAAAAAGGCATTGGAAATTGAAATACCTTACTGGAGAGACAGTTTAAATACCTGCGTGCAAAACCTTTAATTTCAGGGTTTCCGTATTGTCAAATTTCTGAGTAATCAAATAATTTACCCTATATTTGTAATTGTAATCTAATAAAATTAACCTAATGAAAGTTGCCTTAATAACAGGTGTAACAGGACAAGACGGGGCATATCTGGCAGAATTTCTTTTGAAAAAGGGTTATTTTGTTCATGGTCTCAAAAGAAGATCCTCTTTATTTAATACAGAACGTATTGATCATCTTTACCAGGACCAACATGAAAATGGAGTTAATTTTAAATTGCATTTCGGCGATCTTACCGATTCTACTAATCTGATCCGCATTATACAGGAAACTCAGCCAGATGAGATTTATAATCTTGCTGCAATGAGTCATGTACATGTGAGCTTTGAAATGCCTGAATATACAGCCAATGCCGATGGTATTGGAACACTAAGGTTATTAGAAGCTATTCGGATTTTGGGTTTAGAGAAAAAAACCAGAATCTATCAGGCATCTACTTCAGAATTGTATGGTTTAGTACAGGCTGTACCTCAAAGTGAGTCGACCCCCTTTTATCCCAGATCACCTTATGCCGTTGCAAAGATTTATGGTTACTGGATAACAGTTAATTACAGAGAAGCATACGGTATGTTCGCATCAAATGGAATTTTGTTTAACCATGAAAGTCCATTAAGAGGAGAAACCTTTGTAACCCGTAAAATCACCAGAGCAGCTTGTAAAATTGCTTTGGGTTTACAGAACTGTTTATACCTGGGTAATCTGTCTGCACAAAGGGATTGGGGACACGCTAAAGACTATGTTGAAGCTATGTGGTTAATCCTGCAGCAAGAAAAAGCAGAAGACTTCGTGATTGCGACAGGGGTGACTACCACTGTTCGTGATTTTGTAAGAATGAGCTTTTTTGAATTAGGTATAGAAATTGAATTCTCTGGCAAAGATGAGCATGAAAAAGGCGTTATAATTGATGTTGATCAGGAGAAGATTGATGAATTTGGATTAAATGATTTGAACCTTAAACTTGGCACAACAGTTGTTAGGGTTGATCCAAAATACTTCAGGCCTACGGAAGTCGATTTATTACTGGGTGATCCAACTAAATCAAAGACTCAGCTGGGATGGGAACCGAAGTACGATCTGCCTCTGCTAGTGAAAGATATGATTCAATCCGACCTTCAATTAATGAAAAAACAGGAACACCTTAAAAGTGGTGGTTTCAGAACACTTAATTCTTTCGAATAATACTATTTAATACAATACCCCAATATGAATTTCAAAAAGGTCATTACCGGTTTATTATTTTTGATTATAGTTGCTTCTTCAGATGTTATTCTTGCTCAAACTAATTATTCGGATGTGAAGGTAGATGAGCTGTCTGATACGCAGGTTCGTCAGTTGATGCAGCGCGCGGAATCAGTTGGCTATAACGATGCTCAATTAGAACAAATGGCGGCTGCACAGGGGATGCAGCAAGGTGAAATTACTAAGTTGAGAGCCCGGGTTGCCCAGTTAAGAAAACAAGGGGGAACTGAGGAACCAAAAACAATTGAACAAGCCGGTGATAATCAAGAAGGCAGTGGTAGAGCTTATGATGGTAGTCCGTTAAAAAGTCCAAATCTTGCCGATAGAAGCGATGCACAGTTAAAAGACGCCTTTGGAAACCTCATCCCTAAAATATTTGGTTCAGAATTGTTCAAAAATGACAATATCACTTTCGAGCCAAATTTGAGAATGGCTACCCCAAAAAGTTATATTATAGGTCCGGATGATCAGTTGCTCATTGATTTGACTGGTGATAATGAAGCTAATTATAAACTTCAGGTAAGTCCTGATGGAACTATTCGTTTGCAATATGTTGGAATCATTTCAGTTGGTGGCTTATCTATTGAACAGGCAACTTCGAAAATTCGCTCAGCAATGGGAGGAACTTATCCAAGTTTGAAAAGTGGGCGTACCAACGTTGCTGTTAATCTTGGCAATATCAGGAGTATTAAAATTACTTTGCTGGGAGAAGTCGTAAAACCAGGATCTTATACTTTATCATCATTGTCTACAGTATTCAATGCTTTGAGTGCTTCAGGTGGACCAAATGATAATGGATCGTTTAGGAAAATCCAGGTGATCAGAAATAATAAAATAGTTGCCACAATTGACGTATACAATTTTCTTCTGAAAGGTATTCAAACAGGGAATGTTCGTTTGCAGGATCAGGATGTAATTAATATTCCCGTTTATCAGACAAGAGTAGAGATGTCTGGTGAGGTGAAAAGGCCTGCATTGTTCGAAGTCCTCAATACTGAATCTTTAGAAGATGTTATCAACTTTGCAGGAGGATATTCTAATAAAGCTTACACGGCAAAAATCAAGGTGTTGCAGAATACGAACAAAGAGAGAAGGATTACTGATGTCAATGCTGATGACTTTAGTAAATATAGCCCATTAAATGGAGATAAATATGTTGTAGAAGCTATCCTTGATCGCTTTGCAAATAGAGTGGAGATCAATGGCGCTGTATTCAGACCAGGACAATTTGAGTTGGAAACAGGGATGACATTGAAAGCTTTAATTGAGAAAGCTGAAGGATTGAAAGAGGATGCCTTTTTAAATAGAGGTTATATTTCCAGACTGAATTCAGATAATAGTCTCTCTTTGACCTCTTTTGACGTGGCCAAGATCATGAAAGGGACTGAACAGGATATTCCGTTAAGAAGGGAAGACAAAGTGACCATATCATCCATTTTTGATTTGCGTGATGAGTATAAAGTGGACATTAAAGGTGAAGTGAGATTGCCTGGTACTTTTGAATATGCGGAAGGAATGACTTTACAATCATTGATCCAAATGGCTGGTGGTTTTAAAGAAGGCGCTACACCAAATAGGATAGAAATTGCAAGAAGAATAAAAGATAGTGATGCCAATTCAAAGACTGCTAAGACCGCTGATATTTTAAATGTTAATATTTCTAGAGATCTAACTTTGCAAGACTCTGCTTTTGTATTACAACCTTTTGATATTGTTTCAATACGAAGTGCTGAAGGATATCAGGTTCAGCAGCAGGTTAAAGTGGAGGGAGAAGTTCTCTATCCGGGTATATATACGGTAACTAGGAAAGATGAACGTATCTCAGATATTATTATTCGTGCTGGCGGTTTGACATCATTATCTTTTGCCGAAGGTGCATCATTGAAAAGGCCAGGTGCTAAAGTAGAAGCTAATAAGTCAGGGACGGATAAAAATAAGAATGCAATAGATCAGTCTGAAGAAGATAAACAAAAGCTTGCTAATTTGAAGAGAATTCAGTTAGGAGTTGGGCTGAAAGATACAGCACAGTTAATACAAGAGGTAGAAAGTTTAGAAAGTGATTTAGTTGGTATAGATATGGTTAGAATATTAAAAAAACCTGGATCAAAATCTGACTTGTTTTTAGAAGATGGGGATGTTATAAGAGTTCCTAAGCAATTACAAACTGTGAAAGTTACAGGGGAAGTCCTAAAACCGATAAACGTTGTATATAGCAGTAACAAGACAATGAAACAATATATTAATGGAGCTGGTGGGTTTACTTATAATGCAAATAGAAAAGGTGCTTATATACAATATGCGAATGGTTCTGTTGATGCGGGAAGCAGGTTTCTATTCTTTAATAATTACCCCAAGGTCAAGCCAGGGGCAGAAATATTTGTTCCTCAAAGGGCACCGAAGGAGAAACTTGGATTACAAGCTATAGTTGGGCTAGGCTCGGCCATTGCTTCGATGGCAGCCATTATAGTGACCCTCCTTAGATAGCGTGAAATTTTTTGATAGTATTCCTGTTGATATATGGAAATAGATATAATGAAAAAAAATACTGAGACATCATCCGATTTTTCTATAGGAGAGGTTCTACATGGATTAAACGGCTACTTTAAATATCTGAAAGCAAATATAATATATATATTATTCTTCGCTGTAGTAGGCGCAATTTTAGGTTTTGTATATGCCAATAATAAAAGACCTATCTATACGGCAGTAACAACTTTTGTTTTAGAAGATAGTGATAGAGGAGTAGGCCAGTATGCAGGGATAGCTTCAATGGTTGGCATTGATTTAGGATCCAGTGGGGGGGGGATATTTCAAGGAGATAACATCTTAGAACTATATAAATCAAAAAAAATGATTCAAAAGGCACTTTTAACTAAGGTGCAGGTTACCGGTAGTAAAGAACTGTTAATAGATAGATATATTAATTTAAACAATCTTCGCGAAAAATGGTCTGCGACTGATTTGGCGCAAATCTCATTTGAAGATAGATCTATGTCAAAACCAATTAATGCAAAATTGTTGCGTATTCAAGATAGTCTTATTAATGTTTTTGTAAATGACATCAATACGAATTATTTATCTGTAGGCAAACCAGATAAAAAGTTAAATTTAATTAAAGCGGAAGTGAAGTCTTCTGATGAGATTTTTTCAAAAAATTTCAATGATCAGATAGTTAAAAATGTGAATGATTTTTATATAATGACCAAGGTGAAAAAGTCGACTCAAAATATTGAAATTTTGCAACAAAAAACGGATTCGGTGAGAAATGTAATGAATGGATCTATTTCTCTGTCTGCACGAATTACTGATGCTACACCAAATCTTAATGCTTCTAAGCTATCTTTAAGAGCTATCCCATTCCAAAGGTCACAATTTAGTGGGGAGACAAATAGAGCTATCTTAACTGAGTTAGTTAAAAATCTCGAATTATCTAAAATCTCTTTAAGGAGAGAAACACCGCTTATTCAAGTTGTTGACGAACCAGTTTTTCCATTAGAGATTATAAAGTTTGGAAAAATAAAATTTTCACTTCTTGGTTTCATTATCTCAGCGTCAATTATATGCTTGTACTTATTCATTAAAAGATTGGTGTTGATATCTTTAGCTGATGATTTATAATGTATAACAAAACTTCAGTGCAATAATCAAGTTATGCAGATAAAAAAAATTGACGTCATATGGAATTATTTTGCAACATTTCTCAAGATCGCGGCTTCAGCTATTTTATTACCAATAATACTACGTGTCTTGCCTTCTCAAGACGTTGGAATCTGGGCTATATTTTCAACAATATCAGCATTAATTTTTTTGATTGATTTTGGTTTTAATTCTTCTTTTTCTAGAAATGTAACTTACGTACTTAGTGGAGTTCAGTCTTTACAGAAAGAGGGCTTCCCAAGTGACCATAAAGGTTTGGCTATAAATTATAATCTTCTTAAAGGCTTATTAAAAGCCATGAGATGGTTCTATTCTCGAGTATCTTTTATCTTACTACTTTTGTTGTTAACTGTAGGTACTTATTATATAAACATTATCCTTAAAAACTACGAGGGTGATAAATCTCAAATCTTTATAGCCTGGATACTTTTTTGCCTTATCAATACATATAATCTCTATACCTTGTATTATGATGCGCTTTTAGAAGGGATGGGATTAATTAAAGCGTCAAAGCAAATTACAATACTTGGTAATTTAATCTACCTTCTTGTTGGATCATTGTTGGTTTGGAAGGGATTTGGGTTAATTGCATTGGTCTTAGCTCAATTGTTATCAGTAATTGTTATCAGAGTTTTAGCCTATAGGATGTTTTTTACAAAACAAATGATTGAAAAATTAGCTAATATAGTCGAATACCCTAGAAAAGCCGTCATTAACGCTATTTCCCCAAATGCCTTCAAATATGGTATAACTTCTTTAGGCGGCTTTATGATTCAAAAATCGTCAGTTTTTATTGGATCAATGTTTATTGCATTAAGTGCAATAGCTTCCTTTGGTATAACAAAACAATTATTTGATATTATAATAGCAGTAGCTAATATAACGTTGGTTACATATTTACCTCAAATTACTAATTTAAGAATTGAGGGGGATAATAAAAGAATAAAGGAAATATTTCTGAAAGGAATTTTAATTTCAAATATTGTATATTTAATTGCTGGTTTGAGTCTTATTCTATTAGGTCCTATTATTCTGAGTTTTATAGGAAGTAACACGGAACTCGTATCATTAAAGGTAATGATGGCGATGTTTATTTCTTCATTTATAGGTCTGAACGCTGGCATATCTGGAGCAGTAATTTCAACAAGAAACGAAATCCCATTTATGAAGCCATCAATTTATTCTGGAATTGCTACAGTAATTTTATTAATAGCTATTTTTAAATTTACGAACTTGGGGTTATTTGGAATGGCATTAGCACCCGGAGTCATTGATTTGTGTTATCAAGGATGGAAGTGGCCATTAATGGTTTTTAGAGACCTAAAGATAACTTTAGAAGATGTTAAAATAATTTGCGGACACGTTTTTTCTAAAAATACTAAGAAAATAAGAAAATGAAGTTGATAGCTATTGTAGTGTTGTACAAACCTGATATAAGAGCAGTAATAAAGAATATTTTATCTTACATTGATCAAATCGACCACCTTCTATTGTACCGAAACTCTGAAGTTGGTGAAAAAGATTTTACACTTTTACATTCCTATTTTGATAAAATTGATTTCATTGGGTCGGGTAAAAATGTAGGCATTGCGAAAGCACTTAATGAGGGGGCAAAATGGGCTGAAGATCAGGAGTTTTCCCATTTATTGACACTAGATCAAGACAGCTATTTTGAAGGAAATAATTTAAAAAACTTTCGTCATTTGATATCAAATGATAATGTTAAAAATGTCGGCATATATTCAGCAAATCCAGATAATAGGGGACAACTTACTTTCAAGACAAATAGTGCATACATCAGAATACCCGATGCAATTACATCTGGATCTATTTTTCCTATTAAAATTTTTGGTGAATGTGGGTATTTCGATGAAAACTTGTTTATAGATGCAGTAGATTATGATTACTGTTACCGAATCAAAAAGCTGAAAAATTATGATACTATCGTATTTCCTTCTATTATTTTAAAGCATGAGGTTGGTTACCCAACCAAAATAAATTTTGGTCTGATTACAGATAATTATTCCTCCTTCAGAACGTACTATATCATTCGTAATCATATAATAATTTGGAGACGTTATCCCGATCTATTTCAACAACAGTATAAGAAGACTCTAATAAAGATTCATATAGTATATCGTATCGCAAAAATAATCATTGGTGAAGAAGATAAACTTAACAAATTAAAATCAATAGTTACTGGCTTAAAAGACGGTTTGTTTATAAAAGCCTTTAAAAATTAGATTTAATATAATTCTACATACATTACTATGACAAATAAAGTTATTTTTACTATATGTGCAAAAAATTATTTAGCACAAGCACTAGCTTTGAAAGAATCATTATTAACATATAATCCCCAGATTCCATTCGTAATATTCATCTCAGACACTTCAACAGGAATAGAGGATTTAGACGTAATTTTCCCAGATGAATCTTGGATTCCATCTTGGAATAATATGGCTTTTAAGTATAATGTTATTGAGTACTCTACGAGCATTAAACCTTTTTGTATTAACTTACTTTTTGAAAAATACGACAAAGTAATTTATGTTGATCCAGATACCTATGCGACTAATAGCTTTGAGAGTATTTTCTCCCTGCTAGATTTGAAGGATATAGTTATTACTCCTCATTACAACGAAATACAAAATAATTATAATGGAGCTGTTCCTGAAGAGGAGCTACTTTTTGTCGGTATTTATAATCTAGGCTTCTTAGGTATCAAAAAATCTGATGTTGGAATCAAGGTCGTGGATTGGTGGATGAATAGGTTGGAAAACAAATGCTATGCAGACAAATACGACGCTCTACATGTTGATCAAAAGTGGTTTGATTTCATTCCTGCATTTTTTCCTAATAATATTTGCATTTGTCATCATTTAGGAATCAATGTAGCAATTTGGAATTTACATGAACGGAGCCTCTCTCTTAGAGATGGTAATTATTATGTTGAGAGTAAAAGTTCTAATGAAAGTTTTGAACTGATTTTCTTCCATTTTTCTGGGTTTAATCCCAAAAGACCAGATGTCATAAATAGACGTCATCCCAGCTATAATGTTGATTCTTTTCCAACTTTTCGTCGTCTTTTCAAAGAGTACACCGAGTTGGTTTTAGCCATGAATTATGAAAGATTTAGCCACTTACCATATGGCTACAATATTTACAGCAACTCGGAAAAAATAACCCCATTGCAAAGACGTCTTTATAGACAGTTGGAGAGTAAGATAGCTTGTCAAAATCCCTTTGATGTAGACAATCCGTTTTACAAGATTATGAAGGAGAATGGCCTATTGACAGGCGTAATTATAAAGGATGATAATTATTCCAATCCAAACATTATAAAGAGCAGATCTAGTGAGATTAAAATGGGTGTCAAGTTTTTGAAAATTTTGAAGTTTATGGTTGGAGTTAAATATTACAATTTTATTCTATCTTTTTTTGCTGAATATCATCGTCTTGAAAGTCAGGAATTTTTAATTAGCGAGACATCAATACGAAAGTATTTAAATAAATAAAGCTTTGGAAAAAATTAATAAGTCTGTTGTTATTTGTGCGTTAGCACGCGATTGTGAAGATGCATTACATAAAAACATTCCAGCTGTTGAAGAATTAAGAGGGCGATTTGTTAGATCATCAGTTGTAATAGTAGAGAATGATAGTGTTGATTCAACTAAAGCCATTTTGAATAATTGGTCTTTAACTCATTCTAATGTAGAAATTATATCTAAGGACTATTCTACATTGACTCTGCCAGCACCAACTACTGACAATCCATATCCAGGAACTAGTATGGACCGTATCGAAAAAATGGCATTTTATAGAAATATCTATTTAGACTGGATATTTTCTCATAATAAAAATTTTGACCTCGTAATTGTAATTGATATTGATATAAAGTCATTTAATGTTACAGAAGTTGTAACCTCAATTTTGCGAGCACCGGAAAAATGGGGGGGGATCTTTGCAAATGGCTATACAGACACAAGAATCTTTAGTAAAGTTATATATAAAATGTATCATGATATGTTTGCTTTTTGCGAAGAATTCCCTACTAATAAACCATACTTTACCTTTGGTGAATTCTTTAAACAGAAGAAAAACATGAATAGTAAATTATCTAAAAATAAATTTTTGCCTGTATTATCGGCATTTGGAGGAATAGGAATTTACAAATTTGAGGCGATAGATGGATTAAGATACAAAACTGTAGAGAATGGGGATCAATATCTACAGGCCGTTTGTGAGCATGTATTATTTAATTTAGACATCATAAAGAGAGATTATCAATGTTTTATAAGTCGAGACATGAATGTATATTATGGCGAGAGCGAAAAATTGATTGTATTGAGGAATCTCATTCCGTTATGGTTATTTAAAATGTTATGTTTACTAGTTAAATTTAGAAAACTTAAAGAATGAAATTATGATTTTTTTGTTGAATAATAAATTATGTTAAATTGTTTTTATATATAGTTATATTTCTGTTATTCGCTTGTCTTAGCTTTTTGGAATACATAGGTTTTAATACGAGGCTAAAAAATAGTTTAAGGTCGATAGCAATCATAATTTGTTTTTTTATTTTATGGTCTTTAAGTACCGTCAAATGGAAAACAGGGACCGATTGGGATTCGTATTATGATGTATTTTATTATTTTTCTGATATTTATAGAGGATATTTTGAACCGGGATTTCTCATCATTGTTTCCACTATACGCAGTTTCACAAGTAATTACACGATCTACTTGGGTATTTTTAGTTTTTTATGCTTAGCACTTAAATTTAGTTTTTTTGTAAGATATCACAAGGAGACAATTTTTACGATAATATTGCTGTTCTATTGTTATTATTTTGGTGATATTTTCGCTGTCAGGCAGAATCTAGCTATATCAATTACACTTGTTAGTACGGGATTTATAATTAAAAAGAGACCCATCTTATTTGCAATATCAGTAGGTCTGGCATCAAGCATCCATTTTACGTCGATATTATACATTTTAGCTTATTTTATCTACTGGTCACATTTAAAGGATAGAACGATTTATATTCTAACAGGCATAAGTATACTTTTTGGATTATTGGGTGGAGGTGAGAAACTTCTAAGTTTAATATTACAAGTAATTGGTATCAACGGCTACGCTGGTGAAAAAATCAATCAGTATTTGAATGCTAGTGGTACGGATACAATAAATACGAATAATAATCCTTTACTTATTTATATATTAGGGCTTATTAAACGGTGTTTATTTATCCCAATCTTTTTTTGGATTAAAAATAGGTGTTATCAAAATAGTTCAAATATAAAAGGATATTTGAACTTGTATATGTTCGGAAATATAATCTATTTCCTTTTTGCTAAGGATTTATCTATTTTTGCTCGTGCGTCTGTTCCATTTTTATTCTTCGAAATATTTCTAATATGCTTTACATTATCGTATTTCAAATTCGCACCTAAGAACTTTATTTTGATTTTTTTAATAATAATGGTTGTATCAGCAAGTAGATTCAATGCATTGATAAATTCCTATTATAACTTATATGTACCTTATAATTCTATCTTTGATAACCGTATTAATAGAGTTTTAGAATAATGGTAATAGTAAGTGAGATAGCCCATGGTGGAGAAGTACATCTGCAATTCAATAGTTGTTTTCTAAAGATTATTGATGATTTGTACACAGATGAAATTTATTTTAGAGCAGAAAAGGCACATTCTGAAGCTATACAAGCAATAGAAATGACAGATAAAATTACTTATATCCCCTTTGAAAAATATTACGACACTGAACAATATTCCTGGTTATCGAGGGTATTTGGTGAAATCAAACAAGTAATCAATTCTTTAAAAATAGGGAAGGAATTAAATGCTAGAATTTATATTTGGACATGTTTACTTCCAACGGGACAATTATTTTTAAACTTAATCTCAAGGTTATATAATAATGATAAAATTCATATAATTGTCCTACACGGCGAGTTGGAGATGATAAAAAATAAGAGAGGGAAAATAACTAAACTTCTTTTAGGTTATTTATTAAAATTTTCATTCTTTGTTAGTGCAAGGACAACTAAGTTTATTGTTTTGGGGGATAGTATCAAGAATCACCTCTCAAAAAAAATCTCTTCAAAAAGCCTTCGAAAGGTCATATCTATTTTGCATCCTTATGATTATTCAAAGCCGAACTTTACTCCTGTACAGTTATCTAAAAATAAATTGATTTATGGTACTATTGGTACACTTATGGTCAATAAAAATTCTCAGAACCTATTTTTAGTAGCTTCTTATTTTAAGAATTCAATTTTGGCTGGGGAGATTGAATTTAGGGCGATTGGTAAAGTTTTAACTGAAATCGAGCCATTTAGAAATGAACTGGTATCTTTGCAATATAGTGATAGCTTTGTCCCCCAATATCTTTTCGAAAAGGCAATAAAAGAGATGGATTTTGTACTTTTCTTTTATGATAATAATAGTTATCAATTGTGTGCAAGCGGTGCTATTTTTGAGATCATAAAATTAGGAATTATTTCTATATCTATAACTAATGACTATTTTGAATGGCTTTTCAATAAATATGGAAGAATGGGTTTTCTATGTAAGGATATGGAAGCAATGAAAGTACTTATAGAGGGAATTAGCACGGGAAAATACAAAGCAGAAATTGAAATAATGAAAGATAACATTAGAAGTTTCAAAATTGATAATGGCTTAAGTAGTATAACACGTAAATTATCAGAATTCATATGAAGAATATTATTAGTATAGCAGTAGTAATTCCTTGTTATAATTCCGCAGCAACTATTTTATCGTGTCTAAATTCTGTATTCAGTCAAAGTTCCAATGTAGATGAAATCATCGTTGTCGATGACGGAAGTACTGATGGGAGTGATAAAATTGTTATCGATAGGTTTGATTCAGATAATAGTTCAATTATTAAAAAAATTATTTATCAAAAGAATTCTGGGCCTTCTAGGGCTAGGAATTGTGGCGTCATGGTCACATCCTCAACACATATTGCATTTTTAGATAGTGATGATTTCTGGTTTGAAGACAAAATAAAATTCCAGAAAGAATTCCTTGAGCAAAGTGCTGAATATAAAATCATAGGTACCAAATATATATCGGCAAATCTAGATTATGATGGACCTATATCCTTTAATCGTGAGTTATATAAAAACTTTTTCCTTACTCCCTGCGTTATCATAGAAAAAGCCTGTTTTATTCAATGTGGTGGGTTCAACGAGGATATGAAATATGCAGAGGATTACTATTTGTGGTTGAAGGTGCTATTTGATTTTAAGGGATACCTTCTTGACTATGTCGGTGCGGCAAATTTAGAAGAGAAACGGATTTTTGGAGAAAAGGGATTATCATCGAATTTACGGGAAATGCATTTAGGGGTCGTATTGTGTTTGAAAATGCTTTATATGGAGAGAAAAATTTCAATAGCAAAGTATTATTTACTTCAGTGCTGGGAATACGTGAAATTCTCAAGGAGACATTTGATTTCACTCCAGAGTTAAGACATTCGTATGAAATTATTCCTGTATTTGACTTTATCTCTATCATTCATTTTCCCATTTATCGTAAGTTGCAATCACTATCAGAGTAAAGCTATCTCTGTGAAAGATTTTGGAGCAAGAGGTGATGGAGTTCATGACGATTCTCAAGCTATTCAAAAAGCAATTTTGTTTTCTATAAAACAAGGAATAAACTGTTTTTTTCCGAGAACAAAACAATCATATAATATTCGATCAACGATTCGAATATCCTTAGAACCTAATCAGACCGTAAATATTATCTCAGATGGTGCTGTTATTAAACCTGATGGAGTAGTTTTAAACTCTTCCGGATATAATTTGACATCTTTTAGAGAGCATATTTTTTTGTCAATTGGTAAAACAATAAATTCAATAAGGGATACTTCTATGTTTGGAAGAAGTGTAAATACAAAGGTGTCGATTACTGGTTTGAGTTTTGATGGGTCGGGGTTAAGGTATAGTTTTCCAACAATAAGTTTTGATACAGATATAAACGTTGGATTACAAATTTTAGCTGAGAACGTCACTATCTATAATTGCATATTTCGAAATATTTTCGGCTACGGAATAAGAGTTCATAATGTTAAAAACTCGACTATTTCCAAGTGCAGTTTCATTAATGTGGGTGGGAGGGGAGCCACGCCATTTGCAAAAAAAATAGATTTTGATGGTTTCGGTGATGGTGTTTACCATTCTCTTGTCAAAAATGATGGTAATATTTCTATTGATGGCTGTACGTTTATTGGTATGAAGTCTAAAGCAAAGAGGAGCAGGTCAGCTATCACCTTTGAGTATTCAACTTCATTTTATAAAATCAACATAAATAAGGTTAATATTAAAGGCTTTGCCAAGTGTATACATATTGAGGAGTTTGCGAAGACAATTGTAGCTATAAATAATTCAAATATGTCTGATTTCAATTTCGGTATAGCTAATGTCTTAAATGACAAATCAATAATTAACATTAAGAATAGTTGTATAACAACAGGTATGATTGATGGCAATGACAATGGTGATGCACTGGCTTTTTTAAATTATAGAAGTACAGCTAAAATTTATGTTGACAATACTTCGCTGAATTTTCATGGTAGAAAACAGGCATATCAAAGTGCTGTCGGCTTGGTGCGAGTGAGACATTCTTTAGTAAATGGTAACAATACTAACTTTTTCTTTGCCGATGGCAGTACAATTTTTGAAAACTGCAAGTTTGTAAAATTTGGAGGTTTTTCAAAATCGTTTTCTTCGAATAATCCAAAAAGTACTTACTTACTCATTAAAAGCTCTTTTTCCAATTGTGGACCTATTCACTCTAATGGTGAAAAGTTAAAGTTTCAAATTAAAAAATAGATGAAGATCTTACAAACTGTAAAATATTATGCCCCCTCAAAAGGGGGAATGGAGTCTGTCGTTAAAAACCTTGTTGAGGGCGTTCTTGCTAATGTGGATGACGTGAGATTTACAGTATACGCAAATAGCCATTTGCCGTCTTTCAAGAAAGCAATCAATGTTACCGATAGACTAATTTCTATTAAAGAGTCTACACCATTCTTCTTTAAAAGTCAACCACTCAATTTAAGATACTCTTCTTTAAGGGCATTAATTAAAGATGCAGATATAATCCATCATCATTACCCATTTCCCAATATGGAATTGGCTCTTTTTCGAAATATGGATTTATTGGATGGGAAAGATTTAGTTATTACATGGCACGCTAATATTAAAAATTCTCGATGGAGTTGGATCGGTAAATTTTACGATCCTCTGATATCTAAACTATTGATAAAAGCGAAAATGATAGTGGTGACGTCTCCTCAACTTTTGGAAGCGTCGGATATACTGAAACCTTTTGCCAATAAAATTATAGTAATTCCTTTAAGCTTTGACCCCAACATCACTTCATACCAGGTGAAACCAAAAAGATATCCTGTAGATAGAGTTTTTCAACTCTTATTCGTAGGTAAATTAAGAATATATAAAGGCTTAAAATATCTGATTGAAGCGATTAAGGATTTAGATGTAAATTTAGTTATAAGTGGTGAAGGTGAGAGTGAAGTCGAGCTGAAAAAATATGTTTCCGATCTTGGTATAAATAATAAAATAAATTTTTTAGGTAAGGTTAATGACGAAGAATTAAAAAGCTTGTACAAAAAATCGGATTTATTCATACTTCCTTCAATTAATGAAGCTGAGGCTTTTGGTGTAGTTCAACTGGAAGCTATGACAAATGCAATACCAGTTATCAATACAAATCTCAAGTCGGGCGTACCGTTTGTATCTCTACATAATTTTTCAGGATTAACAATTCAGCCGGCAAACAGTTTAGAATTGAAACATGCTATAGAATCAATTATTCATGATAAATCACTTTATGAAAAATTTTCACGGAATTCATTAGAAAGGGCGAAGTTGTTCTCAAGGGATAAAATGGTGGCAGCCTATATCGGCATTTATAATAAGAATTTATGAAAATATTAATGACTGGTGCTTCTGGATTTGTTGGATTGAATTTAATTAAATATCTAAAGGGGAATGATATTGAAATTATAAAATTTGAAAGATATGATTCAGATGAAACACTTAAAGCTAAGTTAGAAGGTGTCGATTCTGTCGTTCATCTGGCTGGTAAAGCGCATGATTTAAAAAAGACTTCAAATATTGACGAATATTATGATGTAAATTTTAAACTTACCAAGAAATTGTACGATGCTTACCTATCATCAACTGCAAAAAGATTTATATTTATTAGTTCGGTTAAAGCTGCTGCTGATAGCATAGATGCCATATTGGAAGAATCAATAATTCCTAATCCTGAAACTCACTATGGAAAATCGAAACTTTTAGCAGAAAGATATATTCAAGAACTTGGAGTTTTTGAAAACAAATCATATATTATCTTGCGACCTTGTATGATCCATGGACCAGGAAATAAGGGTAATTTAAATTTACTTTATAAATTTGTGGAAAAAAACGTTCCTTACCCATTAGCAGCTTTTCAAAATCAAAGATCTTATCTTAGCGTGGGTAATTTATGTTTTGTTATTGAGAGATTAATATTAAAAGATCAAATCTTGTCTGGACTATATCATGTAGCAGACGATAAATCATTATCTACAAATGAGGTCATTTCAATTATAACAAATAGGCTAAACAAAAGTATAAAGCTATTATGGATCCCAAAAAAGCTTGTCAAAATAGTCGCAAGAATAGGTGATTTATTAGGATTGCCTTTAAATACTGAACGCTTATGTAAATTAACGGAAAACTATATTGTTAGCAATAAGATGATAAAAAATGAACTTGCAATCGAGCTTCCACTGTCTTCAGAAGCAGGTATGATAATAACGGTCGATTCATTCATATTAAATGATAAATAGCGTTGTTTCTTATGAGATAATACGCATCTTTAGACTTGACTATGCTAAAAAGTAATTGATATCCATCCTTGGATAACTATTGGTTATTATGCTTGTAGCTAGTAATCGTAGAAAAGCCATTACATTTTTTGCGTCTGGGATGACACACGATTCTTGTGCCGGACAAATAAATTTCAAGAAGGCTCTTTAGTTCACCTTTCTTTCAAATATATTGGTGAAGGGCTTTGTAACAACATAAACCTCACGGATCTGCTTTTTCAGGTCACAGGTACTCATCCCACGGGCCTACATCTAACAATACTTTGTTCGATTTGCTCGCTCATGCCCTTTTTCCTACTTACACAAAATTCTAAACACTACCAATATATAGATAAAAATTCTAACTTATATGAATATTTCTCCTATTTTTGGAAGTGAAAAATGATTTAGATTTTGGTTTTATCGATACAGTAAGGTGTATTTCTATGATAGGTATTGTTTTTGAACATTCTAGTATAAATGTTTCATATACGGATATTATATCTACTCTAGTAAGTATGATTTTTTTGTTAGCGTTTAAATTCGTAACTATCGTTTTTTTTATGATTGCTGGTTTTCTTCTACACCATAAATTTCGGGAATACTCTTCAATACAATATCTAAAGAATAGAATTAGTAACACTTTTAAACCTTGGAGTTTTTGGGTAGCGATTTTAATTGTTTTAAATATTCTGTATCTTGTTTATTCAATTGGATTAAATGCTGTATTTAAATCTTTTGACACCTTCACAATAATTTTATTTAGTGAGATTTACAATACAGTATTTTTAACTAGTTTCTGGTTCATTCCAAATTTTTTACTTTGTATATGTATACTATTATCCTTTAAAAAGGTATTATACAGTTGTTGGTTGGGCTTTTTTTTTCTAATTCTAACACTTTTTTATTGCGTTAATATATATACAGGGTGGGTGTTAGCAAGTCATTCAGGTGCACTCCTTGGATTTGTATTTTATTTCTGGTTGGGCGCTTACATAAATAAGCATTATTCTAGGATTAGTAGTCACATAAAAAAATGTTCTTATACCCGATTAATTATAATTAACGTATTTTTATTTATCACTAGTTTAGCTGAATCGTATTTCTTATTTACGACCGGATCAGATCAAGTGTTTAATGTCTTAAAATTTACCAATATACTTTACTCTCTTGGTATGTTTGTTTTATTAATAAAAATTGGGAAGATTAACTGGCTTTCAGTTAATTTGTTACCTCGTAAAACTACATTTGGAATTTATTTGGTACATTGGATATTTGTCGTATACCTCACAGGTTTGGTCTTTAAACCATTTCATCTTGTTTTTGACGAGTATAATGTATATCAAAATATAGGTTGGTCAATTCTAAGATTTCTAACTGTATACTTGTCCAGTTTTTTTATTGTTAAAATGCTTATTTCAAGTAAGTTTAAGTGGGTATTTGGGATCAGAATTTAAGTTTTTACGAAGTTAATTATTGTCCGTCATTACTTGCCTTTCGCAGATATGTATTTGGCTGTTATTATCTGATTATGATGATAAATCTTCAAAGGGTAATTATTTGATAACTACATATAAATGTATGGTGTTATTTTAAAGCGAATAATAATACGCTAGTATTTAATACTATATAATATTATATTCGAATATTAAATGGTTAATAATGAAACTGAACACCACTCGCACAATATTTTTGATTATTTCTTTTTTTTGTTTGTTTTCTTGCAAAAAAACTGTTCAAAATTCTGAATTGATAAAGGAAGACATTTTAAATATTGATACTGCTCAGTTGTCACTTCCGTTACCTATCGAAAATCAAATAGATTCTATTATTGAATTTCCAGATTCTTCCTTGAAGATTGTGATATTAGGATCTTCAACTTCCGCAGGTAATGGAGCAAGTAGCTTATCTCTTAGTTGGGTGAATTTATTACGAAATAAGTTAAGACAAGATGGTAAAAACGTAGATATTATAAATTTATCTGTTCCAGGATACAATACATTTCACATTTTACCTAACGGAAATATTGAGAGCTCAGGAAAACCATCTCCAGACATATTTAGAAATATAACAAAAGCTATTAGTTATCGGCCTAATTT
This sequence comes from Pedobacter sp. MR2016-24, assembly GCF_026239655.1. Taxonomy (GTDB): domain Bacteria; phylum Bacteroidota; class Bacteroidia; order Sphingobacteriales; family Sphingobacteriaceae; genus Pedobacter. The sequence goes on from NZ_JAPIVO010000006.1 coordinate 215,180, forward strand.
GATTATTATTAACATGCCTACAAATGATGTTGCTTCGGGATTTTCAGATGATCAAATTTTAGCTAATTATACTGTATTAGTAAACCTGATGAAGTCTAATAATATAAATTATATGATCACAGGCACACAACCGCGAAATTTTGGTAACGCAGATATGAGAAAAAGGCTCAAAATTCTAAATGATAAAATGATTATATCCTTTCCTGGCCATGTAGTGGACTATTTGCAAAAGTTAAGTAAAAATGGTTGGTTTATTTTAGAATACTTTTCTTTCGGTGACGATATTCACTTAAATGATAGAGGACATAGAATTATATTTCAATATATTATTAACTTTCCAATATTTAAGAAATTGGTTGGTTATCAGTAATTTGTGCTTATTGTATGTGGTAAATTAGGCAATCTAAATGTTATTATGAATGTAATAAAGTGGGGCTTTAAATGCAGTCATCTTGAGAAAGTAAGCTGAGTTTGTGATCCATTATTTCAGAGAACTGGAACCGGCTTAAATTGGCTCAGATCCCACCAGACATTCATGTATTTCAAAGCACTTTCTATAGTTTGGATGGATATATCGGTGATTGTGAGCCACGCGTATCGCTAGAAGATGGGCCAGGCGTATCGGTGATAGCTGGCCAGCAATAATAGGATTATTTTTTTACTTTTCTCAGGGATTCACCTGATAAACTTATTCGGTGTGCGCCATGAACAAGTCTATCAAGAATGGCGTCAGCGATAGTTCCCTCACCTATGACTTCATACCAAGTACTCACAGGAAGTTGTGAAGCAATTATTGTGGCTTTTTTGTTGTGCCCGTCTTCGATAATTTCCATCAAAAGATCTCTTTGATTTTTGTCGAGATTTTGTAATCCAAAGTCGTCAAGGATCAGTAGATCCTGTTTCTCAATACCAGCTATTTCTCTGTACAGCGAGTTATCTGCCTTGGCGCTATTGAGCCTTGTAAACAGTTTAGCAGTATTGTAGTACGCAACTTTAAAACCCATAGAACAAGCCTGATGGCCTAATGCGGAGGCAATAAAACTTTTTCCTACACCCGTTGGACCAGTAATGAGAACATTCTCTTTCTGTTGAACAAATTGACAAGACGAAAGCCGGGTCAGTAATTCCTTGTGAAGATCCCTTGCAGCCTGATAGTTGATTTCAGATAAATGAGAAAGATAACGGAATGCTGCGCTCTGCGTTAACCGCTCTACTTTTTTATTAGATCGATCCTGCCATTCTGCATCCACCACCATGCTAAGTAGTTAGTCAGCTGTCAATTGCAGGTGGCATTTGCTTTCAATACTACTACTGTAAGCCAATAGCATTCCCTGCAGCCGTAGGCTTTTCATTTTTTCTAGTGTTTGTTGAGTATTCATATTGTTATTATTTGTTAATGATAATAAGCGGAGCCACGTAGATTTTCGTGCAATGGCAGTTGAACTTCCTCCTACTTTAATGGTTGTTGATCAAGATTTTGCTTTAGGATGGATTCCAGTATTTTATATCCATATTGTTCAACTGATCGCACGGATACCTGCGGATATTAGCCTCTCAATCCCGTAGATCTTGCCCAATCGTTGGATACCTCCAAAGGATCGATAGGCTTGTTCTGGATGTGACCGTTGCACAAACACTTTTTCAATATATTGGTAGATTACGGGGTCTTTGGATTCTGCCCATGATAGAAAAGAAGCCACATTCCATTCCTTCATGATCTGATGATTGGCGGGCATATGATTATCATGTGTGCTGAAGCCCGCTGCCTTTCTGTTCCTAATATGACAGGCAATTCGTGAAATTTAAGAATAGATTTCTACCAACGTCTCGTTATAGCGGATCTCTACTTTTCTACCGATATATTGATGCGGCATACTATAATAATGTTTATCCTCGCTGATAAAGACGTGATAGTTCTTCTGTACCAAAGTATTTTTATAAGTGAGTAATTCATATGGTTGTACTGGTAACAGCAGGGGCTTTTCCTGCTCCAGAAATAACTGTGTACGGCTGGTCTGTCTCTGCTGGTACATGCGCGCATTATAAAGATCAAGCAATGGCTTGATTGCTTGATTCATGGAATGAAGATCAAAGAACACCTGGTCTTTTAAGGCAAAGCAGATTCTTTGATAAACAAGTCGTACAGCGTTCTCAACTAATACTTTATCCTTTTGTTTACGTGCTCTGGTAGCCAATACTGCTGTTCCATAGTGTAGCGCAAAGGCTTTAAAGTCTTTATTAAGTTCAGGTTCATAGCGATGAGCCTGTGTTACCGCCGATTTTAAGTTATCCGTGACAATCAATTTAGGAACACCACCATTAAATTCAAAGCATCTTCTGATACTATTGAAAAAATAAGCCTTCCGCTGACTTTCACTCGCTTCGACATAAGTATATCCACTACCTCCAAGTATACCGATAAACACCTCCGCTGGTCTTGTTTCTCCTGTTTCTCTATCAGTAAGCAACAGGCAGTCACCAGCATAATCGATTAATAGCTTTCCACCCATGATCTGTTCCATGTGAAATGAGGCATGCTGCACGGCAAAAGCTTTTTGCACATGTTCTTTGAACTGAGTGTATCCATATCCTTCCGGATATTTCTTACGATAATCATCCCAGATATTCAGATAGGTAAAGCCCGAATGTTTCAAGGCAGTACGAAAAGCTGGTATCATTTCCTGCAGGTTAGTATAGCATTGCGGTTTATTGAATGCTTTGGACTCTGGCAAAATAGATGTAAGGGCTTCTTCATCTAGGCGACTAAGTTCTGAGAAATCTTTTCAGGAAGAACCCAAGTTTAGGATATACTCATTTACCGTTTTACGGTTTATGCCCAGCAACCTGGCTATGGATCGGTTGCTTTCTCCACGGGCCTTCAATTGAATTATACGTCGTATATCTAACAAGTCTTTTCGATGACCAGTCATATTTTTACAGATTTATGTACTCTGTAAAATACAACTTGTTTTAAGTGGCCCGGTATAACCGATAGGACTGGCCCAATATCACCGATACAAGTGGCCCGTTATAGACCGATATATGCAGTTTGGAAGAAATATATTTCAGTATTGAAAGCCAGGGTCTTCATTGGTTGAAGGCTTAAACCGTAGAATTAACACATATATGGTAAAGTAATATCCTCAAGATAGAGACTGTAGGGAGTTTCGTTTAAATGACCAACCGTATTGCATTTAAAGTCGACATCTATTTTGTAACCCTCCTAAAATATCGGACTGTATAAGTAGCGAAATTCGTAATTTTAAAATAATAAGATGAAAAAGTCAATAATCAGTGAAAGCCAGATCGTAGCAGCCATCAAGGCACAAGAGTCAGGTAAAAAAGTGGTAGATATTTGCCGTGAACTTGGCGTACACCAAGCCACATTCTATAATTGGAAGAAAAAGTACACCGGGATGGATAATCAGGAGCTTCGCCGTTTGAAAGAACTGGAAGAGGAAAATCGCAGACTTAAGCATATGTATGCTGAACTAGCCCTTGATAACAAGATACTTAAAGATGTACTTTCAAAAAAGTTCTAAAGCCCTGCCAGCGTAAAAACATGGTTGCTTATGTGGTGGAGCATCACCAGATCAGCATCAGTAGGGCTTGTCGGGTAGCTTCGCTACCTAAATCCATGTATTATTATCAAGAGGTAAAGGATGATTCAGAAACCATAGCTAACTTCAGGAACTGTCTTTGGCTTATCTAACTGAAAGACAGGATCTATACTATGGAAGAATCCGTACACACGGCTATAAATGGAATTATAAAAGAGTCAGGCGGGTGTATCTATTACTAGGATTAAATCAACGAAGGAAAGTACGCATGCGTTTACCAGAGAGGGTAAAAACTCCGCTGTTACGTCCGGATGATCCTGGAGAAATGTGATCTATGGACTTTATGAACGATGTGCTGACCAATCAAAGAAAGTTCAGGACACTAAATGTCATAGATGATTTTAACAGGGAAGCCATTGCTATTGAAGTTGCTCATTCGATGTCGGCGGTAAGAGTAACCAGGATATTGGAACAATCATTTGCGAGCAAGGAAAACCAAAATGTATCAGGGTTGATAATGGATCTGAATTTATTAGTAAGGAATTCAGTACATGGTGCAAGGATAATCATATTGAAATTCGATATACACAACTCGGAAGGCCAATGCAAAATGATATATAGAACGTTTTAATTGCAGCTTCAGGCCAAGTATTCTGGATGCGAATTTATTTGATGATATAACGCAAGTACAGCTTCTAGCAGAAGAATGGGTAAACGATTACAACTCAAAGAGCCACATGAAGCTTTGGAGGGTAAAATACTGCTGGAATATAGAGCCCAATGGGGTTTCAGCATGCAGTCAACTCCTGCGGAGTCGACTGCATGCTGAGGGATAAGAAATAATACATGAATTTGAATTCTCGCCTCCTAAACCGGTTCGAAAAAAGGGAGGGTTACATACAATTTAATATCATTCGCTATATAAGAAAAATAGTCATTTTAAGGTTATATTACGATATTGTGTATATATTTGTTAATTCCACTTTATTATGGACATCTATTATCGCTTATGAGTATAGTTACATTCGGAACTTTTTTTCTTATTCTTTTTATTACTGAGATTCTTTACTTTAAAATTGCTAGTCGTTTCAATATAATTGATCAGCCTAATCATAGAAGTTCTCATGCGGTGTTGGTTTTGAGGGGAGGTGGAATAATATTCGTTATAGCACCTCTTTTATACTCATTTTATTTTGGATTTGAATATTTTTATTTTTTATTGGGGCTTATTGCTATTGCTTTTATTAGCTTTTTAGATGATATAAAACCGGTAAGTAATAAATTGAGACTGTCAGTTCATTTAATTAGTGTTATACTGTTGTTTTATCAAATGGGGATTCTCAATCTGCCTTTTTATTGGATCGTTTTGGCCATTATTTTGGTAATTGGAATCATTAACGCAGTAAATTTTATGGATGGGATAAATGGCATAACTGGAGCTTATGCGCTAATTACACTTTGTTCTTTGCTTTATATAAATATATTTCAAATCGTTTTTATTAAATCGAACTTTCTGATCATTTCTATATTATCGTTATTGGTTTTCAATATATTTAACTTCAGAATCAAAGCAAAGTGCTTTGCTGGAGATGTAGGTAGCGTAAGTATTGCTTTTATAATAATGTATTTAGTAGGTGCGCTGATATTAAAAACTTTGGATTTTACTTACTTCCTGATTCTATTATTATACGGATTAGATACAGTTTCTACTATTTTTTTCAGGTTAATGAGAAAGGAGAATATTTTTGATGCGCATAGAAGTCATTTTTATCAGTATTTAGCTAATGAAAGAAAAGTCCCTCATCTAATAGTTTCTTCTTCATATGCTTTGGTTCAGTTGCTCATCAATGCTGTTATCATATATTTTTTGCCGAAATCTATACCTGCTATTTTAGTGGTACTGGTATTCTCCACAATCATCTTTATAATTGTTCGTTTTTCTACAGAAGGCTCAAGAAAGCTATTTGGAACCAAAATTGCATAACGCAAATCATATGAAAAAAATCATACTTCAGTTATTTCTTGGACTTCTCTTTCTTACTGCAGTTGCTCAGGAGCAAACGCCAAACCAGATTTTACCTTATTCTTATCAGTACTATCAGAAGTTTAATAATTCTGTGTATGACGTTGATTCAAAGGTTCATAGTTCGATCAGAGGATTTTATAGCGATGATACAACACTGGTAGGACGTTATAATGAATTGATGAACATGGGGGTAGATTCAGTTGGTCACCGGAGTTGGTTAAGAAGAAAAATTACTCAGGAACATTTGTTGAATTTTATTGGTGATGACTACAATGTTTATGCAGATTTTCTACCAGACATGATGATTGGTCGTGACGTAAGAGACAAGAAGAATACCTGGTTAAATACGCGTGGCTTTCAATTTGGAGGTAATGTCGGTTCTAAATTTTCATTTTATACAAGTGCTTATGAAAATCAGGGAGTATTCGCTAACTATTATAGCAATTTTGTGGAGCAAAATCAGGTTGTTCCCGGACAGGCAGGTGGGGATAAGCTGAATAACAAGACCAAGGATTATTCATACGCTACTGCATTAATCTCCTATACACCTAATAAACATTTAAATCTTACTCTCGGACGTGATAAGAACTTCATTGGTGATGGTTACCGTTCGGTACTTTTAAGTGATAATACAGCTCCTTATTCGTTTTTTAGAGTGCGCGCTACATTGGGTAATGTTCAATACCAGACGATTTATGCTTATATGCTGGATCCGGGAGCAGATCATTTAACTGAAGACAGGAGGCTTGGTGATCGTGGGAAATGGATGGCGGCGCATTATATCGATTGGAATGTGACTAAAAGATTTTCTGCAGGTTTCTTCCAGGCAGTAACCTGGGCTGACGCAGAACCGGAAGGTAAACGTGGTTTTGATTTTAATTATGCTCATCCATTTGTATTCCTGCGTTCTGTGGAAAGCGCCAATACTACGTCTCCAGATAAGATGCGTTTAGGTTTTAATTTGAAATATGAAGTATTTGATCATACTATAGTTTATGGTCAGTTCATGTTTGATGAATTTACTGCTAAAGAGTTTTTCAAAGGGACTGGTTATTGGGCAAATAAAAATGCTATCCAAATCGGGGTGCGAGGTTCTGATCTGATAAAGGTGAAAGGCTTAAATTACCTAGCTGAATTTAATACAGCTAGGCCATATACTTACGCGCATTTTGACCGGGTATCCAATTATGCTTCAATGAACCAGCCATTGGCTAACCAGTTAGGAGCAAATTACAGAGAATTTGTAGGGCTTTTGAATTATACCTACAAAAGATTTGATTTTAGTGGTGAGTTAATGTATGCAAAGAAGGGCTTGGATTCTGAAGGACAAAATTATGGGGGAGATATCTTTAAATCTTATAATGTACGAGTATCAGATTATGGGAATGAGATTGGTCAGGGCTTAGCCACAGATCTATATTATGGTGAAGCGAAAGTAGCTTATGTCCTTAATCCAAAGTATAATCTGCGTATAGAATTGGGTGGTATATTCAGAAAGGAATCTAATGCGGTATCTTCAACTAATACTGGATTATTTACTATTGGTTTGAGAAGTACATTTAGACAATTATATACCGATTTTTAACGATTTTAGAATTCAGCCTTAGCTATTACATGTTCATTATCTTTGAAAATGTGAACATATAAAACTTATATGTCCATTCTATTTGATTATATTTGTGATGTGTCCAATATTTGGTAAAAAATGAACATATAGCTTTTTTGTGTTCAGATATCCGTATAGCAGACGCAAATGTCCAACATAATACGCTTATAGCATGCCTTACGATAGAACAAAACCCTTTAATGAACTTCCGTTATTGCCATCGAATGAAGTGGAAGACGATGTGGAAGTATTAAAAAAACTAGTCAGTGCATCAAGAGCGTTGGCTGCGACTAATAGCAGTATTCATCGCTTACCTAATCCTACAATGTTGGTTAATACGATCGCCTTACAGGAAGCGCAAACTTCAACTGCAATTGAAAATATTTTCACGACAGAAGATGAACTGTATAAGGCGGTTTCTGATTCAATTCAGGAAGACAATATAAAGCCGGCAACGAAGGAAGTGTTAAGGTACCGGGAAGCGTTATGGGAAGGATACAAATTGATATTGGCTAACGGACAAATTGATATGGATTGTGTGATCAGTACTTTCAGGCAAGTCAAAAACTCCACTGCTGGTCTAAGATCACCTCAAAGTTTAACCGTAATCAGAAGAGGTCAAAGTGAATTCCGGTCAGGAGAAATTGTGTATACCCCTCCAAGAGGCGAAGGTATTTTGGAACGTAAGATGGAAAATCTGATTGAATATTTAAATGATGATATAAAGTATCCATCTGATCCTTTGATTAAAATGTGTATATCCCATTATCAATTTGAGGCAATTCATCCATTTTCTGATGGAAACGGGAGAACTGGAAGAATCTTAAATCTATTATATCTGGTGAATAAAGGCCTTTTGGAACAGCCTGTACTTTATTTATCAAAATACATCCTGATCAATAAGGATGACTACTACTATCATTTAGGAGTAGTTACGCAAAGAAATTCATGGAAACCATGGGTTTTGTACATGCTGGATGCTGTGGAGAAAACCGCGTTGCTGACTAACCAATTGATCTTAAGTATAATCAGTCAGATGGAACCGACGTTGCTTTATGCAAAGACCAGAATTAAATGGTACACGAAGGAGGTGAATGAAGCCATTTTTAGTCAGCCTTATATCAAGCCTAAATTTCTTGGTAATATTATGGGTATTACTTCCAGAACGACACTGACAAAATATTTCAATAAGTTGGTTGATGCAAAAATATTAAGTGTTGCAAAAGATGGTAAAGAAGTTTTTTATATCAACGATGACCTGATCCAGATTCTAAAAGGCTAGTGAATACAATAAATAGATGCTAATTTTTTTCTTTGTTCTTAGGGACCGCCCCTTTAGTTATAAATTTAAAGGGGAATGTAATACTTTGCGCTAGACGGGTATTATATTCCCCATTGTAATTGTTTAAAGAGATAACATAAGTTTTGTTGAAACTCTTTAAACAGCTTAAGCTTTTTTTTCCCTGATAGCTTCATGCAACTCAATAATCTTCCGTTGCTGCACACCGTAAGCTTCAGTTAAATTAGCTAATTGTTTTTTTAAATCAGGGAATTCATCATCATCACTGTCTTTTTCGCCTATTTTCAACAAATCAATGATCGATATACTGAAAATGTTGGCAATTAATAGTAATTTGCTGAACGTAATGTCTGTACCTCCTGTTTCAATCTTTGAATAGGCTGGAACAGAAATGTTTAGTTTGTCGGCAATGAATTTCTGACTTAAACACTGAGTTTGACGTAATATTTTTAATTTTTGCCCTACAGTTTTTGTCATTGTTGAGAGTTTTAAGGATATAAAAAGATAAATATTTGGTTAAAGTATTATTTTAGCAATTCTTGACGTTATTATATAGCAAAAGAAAAGCCAAAATGCGCGTAAACTTAAAGTATAGTTAATAATTTGTTATTATTGTCATATATTAAGATTCGTTAGATTTACTTATTGTAAATAAAAGGTATTAAACAATTGCTATTTCTATGAAGGACACTTATGTATTAATCATGGCTGGTGGAGTTGGCAGCCGTTTCTGGCCAAAAAGCCGTAACAACTTTCCAAAACAGTTTATTGATATTCTTGGTATTGGAAAGTCACTTTTACAATTGACACACGAACGTTTCCTGAACGTTTGTCCGAAAGAGAATATTTTCATCTTATCAAATGAACAATATTCCGCTTTAATTATTGACCAGCTGCCGGATCTGCCAAAAGAGAACATCATCTCTGAACCAAGTCGCAACAATACAGCGCCTTGTATTGCTTATGCTTCGTTTAAAATCAAACAACTGAATGCTGCAGCGAATATTGTTGTTGCGCCTTCTGATCACTTGATCCTGAATGAAAAGGTTTTCTTGGAAAAAGTAGAAGAAGCGTTAGCATTTGTAGAGGAAAATGATGCTTTAGTTACTTTAGGAATTAGCCCAACGAGGCCGGATACCGGATATGGATATATTAATTACGATAAACGGGACCTGAACGGTGTACATAAGGTATTGCATTTCCTGGAAAAACCGAATCTGGAGAAAGCACAAGAATTTGTGACGAGTGGTGACTACCTCTGGAATGCAGGTATTTTTGTTTGGAGCGTAAATGCAATATTAAGTGCATTAGCTAAACATTCTCCAACGATATTTGAACTTTTTGAAAAGGGAAATTCTTGTTATAATACTGCAGATGAACAATCTTTTATTTCCGTAAACTATCCGCTTTCTGATAATATTTCGATTGATTATGCGATCATGGAAAAAGCAGAGAACGTATTTACGATTCCTGGCGACTTTGGCTGGTCTGACTTAGGTACATGGGCATCTTTGTATGAGGTGATCGAAAAGGATGAGCACAACAACGTATTTTCTGGAAATGCTGTTAATCTTGCTGAAACTTCAAATTGTATGATCCAGATTCCTAAGGATAAAGTAGCGGTGATCAAAGGGCTTGATAATTACATCGTAGTGGATGACGGTAAAGTTTTGCTGATTTATCCTAAGGCTGCAGAACAAGAAATAAAAGAGGTGTCTAGAGCGATCGTTGCCGCTTGTGGTGATGAATTTGCTTAATACTTCTAAAACAATATATATTTTCATTTAATCTACTTATAAATATTAATCAATGAAAGTTGCTCTTATAACAGGTGTTACGGGCCAGGATGGTGCCTATCTAGCGGAATTCTTATTAAAAAAAGGATATTTTGTTCATGGTTTGAAAAGAAGATCTTCCATGTTTAATACAGAACGGATCGATCACTTATACCAGGATCAGCATGAGAATGGGGTGAACTTCAAATTACATTTTGGCGATTTGACAGATTCCACTAATCTGATTCGTATTATTCAGGAAGTGCAGCCTGATGAAATTTATAACCTTGCGGCCATGAGCCATGTGAAGGTAAGTTTTGATATGCCTGAATATACCGCGAATGCGGATGGTATTGGTACTTTAAGACTGCTGGAAGCTATCAGAATCTTAGGATTGCAGGAAAAAACAAGAATATATCAGGCGTCCACGTCTGAATTATATGGTTTGGTACAAGCAGTACCTCAAAGTGAAACTACTCCTTTTTATCCACGTTCTCCTTATGCCGTGGCCAAGATCTATGGCTATTGGATTACAGTGAACTACAGGGAAGCTTATAATATGTTTGCTTGTAATGGGATCTTATTTAATCATGAAAGTCCTTTAAGGGGAGAGACCTTTGTGACGCGGAAGATCACAAGAGCAGCATCAAAGATTGGATTAGGGTTACAAAAATGTTTATACCTGGGTAATCTTTCTGCACAGCGCGACTGGGGTCATGCAAAGGATTACATAGAAGCCATGTGGTTAATCCTACAACAGGATGTTGCAGAAGATTACGTAATTGCTACAGGAGTAACAACTACTGTGCGTGATTTTGTAAAAATGAGTTTTGCTGAACTGGGAATTACAGTTGCTTTTAGTGGTGAAGGTGCAGAGGAAACTGGAGCGATTGCTGCGATTGACGAGACCATTGCCGCTGAGTTGGGATTAAATACAGAAGCATTAACAATCGGAATGGAAGTGGTGAAAGTCGATCCTGCATATTTCCGTCCTACGGAAGTGGATTTATTATTAGGAGATCCTACAAAATCCAAGACGAAATTGGGATGGGTACCTAAATATGATTTACCGCTTCTGGTTAAAGATATGATGCAGGCTGATTTAGAACTGATGAAAAAAGACGAGCATTTGAAAGTTGGAGGTTTCAAGACACTCAATAACTTCGAATAGTATACATACTGTATAAAAAAACCGTTCATTTTTTAGGTCAAGCCTTCAAAATGGACGGTTTTTTTGCGTTTTAACTTCCTGAAATATAATTATCAATAACCTGCAAATATAATTTGAGGGTTATATTTTGTCTAATAAATCGGTTTAATGGGTATTAAACAACATTTAGTATCTTAATAAATAATTTGAGTGTATAAATGATATCCTGCGTTGATGCTTGGTATGATTATTTGATTAAATTTGCCGTTACTAAAACTACGACATCTTGTTCAACCAGATAAATATAGTGCCCCGGTGGATAATATTCACATTAGATTTAACGATCTGTTTCGTTTCTTTGGCGATAGCATACCTGATCAAACGTAATTTTGATCTATCTACACTAGACTATTTAGAATTTAGCCGGAATGTATTAATTACAACTGTGATCAGTACATTAGTTTTTATTGTCGTAAAAACCTTTTCAGGTATTATCCGATATACAAGTGCGCAGGATTCCTTCAGAATTCTATATGCGGTTATTGTATCTAACGGCACGTTCTTCTTGATAAATATGGGATTTGTTGCTTTTGGCAATCATGCGCTGATTCCTAATAGTGTTTTAGTGATTAATGGGCTCACAAGTTTTGTGATGTTGATCACTTATAGAGTATTGGTGAAATACTTTTTCATGTATATCAAAAACCTGCGTTTAGATACTGTACGTGTAATGATCTATGGTGCAGGTGAAGCAGGGGTTGCTACCAAACGTACTTTTGACCATGACCCAAATGTCAATAAAATGATCATTGCTTTTGTGGATGATGATCAGCGGAAGATGGGTAAAACCATTGACGGGATAAAAATTCTGGATGCAAGGAATTTGATTGATCTGATCGTGAAACATCAACTGGATGAAATCATTTTTGCTTCATATACCATTCCTTCGGAGCGTAAGGAACAAATTGTTGATGTTTGTCTGGAGAATGGGATCAAAGTATTAAATATTCCACCACCTAACGTGTGGACTGATGGTAAGATACAAACTACGCAGATCAAGAACTTAAATATTGAAGATTTGTTAAACCGTAAACCTATTCATATCGATATTGAAGGAATAGGAGCACAGTTACAGAACAAAAGAATCTTAATCACAGGAGCAGCGGGTTCTATTGGTTCTGAGATTGTAAGACAGCTCGCTAAGTTTGATGTGGGATTGATCATTCTCTGTGATCAGTCTGAGTCTGCATTACATGAGTTATATCTTGAAATGACGGAGACCACTAAAAACAAGAATTTCCACGCTTTTATTGGTGATGTGAGAGACGAGCGCAGAATGGAGCATTTATTCAGTACATTAAAGCCTCACTACGTTTATCATGCCGGTGCATACAAACATGTACCTTTGATGGAAGATAATGCCTGTGAAGCGATTAAAACAAATGTATTGGGTACCAAGACTATTGCTGATAAAGCAGTAAAGTATGGTGTGCAAAAGTTTGTGATGATTTCTACGGATAAGGCGGTTAATCCGACAAACGTTATGGGGGCGTCAAAACGTATTGCTGAAATCTACGTACAATCACTAAATAATTCATTGCATAATAACAATCATATCTTCAGTAACGGTTTGAGTTATATCAATGAGCTGGATGTAAAACCAATTACTAAATTCATTACCACACGTTTTGGAAATGTGCTCGGGTCTAATGGTTCTGTGATACCAAGGTTCAAACAGCAGATTGAAAAAGGCGGACCTATCACAGTGACACATCCGGAAATTACGCGTTATTTCATGACTATACCGGAAGCTTGTCGCCTGGTATTGGAGGCAGGTTGCATGGGTTCTGGGGGGGAGATTTTTGTGTTTGACATGGGCAAGTCTGTCAAGATTATTGATCTGGCTAAGAAAATGATCTTGCTAGCCGGCCTGGTACCTAATCAGGACATCCAGATTGAGTATTCAGGACTTCGTCCAGGAGAAAAGCTTTTTGAGGAATTATTGAATGATAATGAGAATACGATGCCTACACACCATGAGAAGATCATGATTGGCAAGGTAAGGGAATATGCATTTGATGATGTGCAAAAACAAATCTATAATCTGATAGAGCATGCGCAACGCTGCGACGACCTGCAGGTGGTAACGAATATGAAAGCTTTGGTAAAAGAGTTTAAAAGTAAAAACTCTGTTTTTGAAAGTCTGGATATTAAAAATTAAAACCCTTCATAATAGCCGCTCTCTTCTTTATGACAGTTTTTCTGTCTGCTGAGGCCATGCATTAATACTTTAGAAAATTAGCGGCAATCTTTCTCTAGTCGGCAATGATTATAGTCACATCTGACTATAAAATTGAACACCCGTTTGTTTTTCCGGAATAATCTTCCCTAACATTGTTTCAAAAACTAGCTGAAGTGCTTCTGCTCTAATATATTACAAATAAATTTATTGGTAGTAATTGTAATAAATACACTATCTTCAATGTAAATTACTGATACACAGTATTGTGTAATTGTGTGAATTCTTATTCAGAGCCAAAGGTTGTGAATTGGTCATTAATTGGTATCATAATTGATACACAGTGCTAAATAGGTCACTTAAGATGGAATTACAATCATTATAATGAGTAATTCGACCTATTTATTTATAGTTTAAGACTGTTAACTGGAATATTTGACGAATATAGTATTTGGTTCGTTTTAGTAAATTTAATATTTATCAGTATTTGGGAATTTTTAGGTAATATTTTGCTGTTTTTAGCCTTATAAAATCCGTAATTTCAATTTATTGTAACATAATTGATATAATAAAGGTTTTAATTTAGCGTTTTCATTTTAAATCAATGTTTTTCGATAGCTGTATTGCAGCTATTCTAACGCTTGTTTTGGATGCTGTTTTAAATCTATTTAATCATAGGATAATATAAAGATAACGTACATTTTTAATAAGTGATATTTTATACTTTATAATAATAACTTATCTTAGGAAAGTACATTAGTAGGGACGATGTATGACTAAATGTGTATAGATTTCAATTTTACTTAAAAAATTATATGTTCGATTTCTTTCATAAGAAAAACAAAATAACTGACATAGAGTGGCTGGGAGTTGATATTCACTCACATATTCTACCTGGTATTGATGACGGATCTAAAGAAATCGGACAGTCTTTAGGTTACATTCACGAAATGCAGGAATTAGGCTTTGGCAGGCTGGTTTGTACCCCGCATATCTTTCAGGATTTATATCCCAATACGCCTGAAACAATCCTTCCTGTCTTGAAAACAGTTCAGGAGGAAGTAAAAAATCAAAATCTAAGTATCGAAATCAATGCTGCGGCAGAATATATGGCCGACAGTGAGTTTGTAGTGAGAGAAGGACTGCTGGTATTTCCGGGTAAACATATCCTAATTGAAATGTCATACCTGATGGAAACGCCGAATATAGAAAATATCATTTTCGAACTTCAGTTGCAGGGTTACCAGGTAATCCTGGCACATCCGGAACGTTACAATTTCTATTTCAGACATACGGAACGCTATGAGAAGCTTAAAAGCATAGGCTGCTCTTTCCAGCTGAACATACTATCTGTACTGGGCTATTATGGTAAAGGGGTGAAGGCAATGGCTGAACACCTGCTTAACGCAAAGATGTATGATTTTGCCGGAACCGATCTTCATCACGATAAACATATGAAGATGCTTGGGGATGGGGTGCGAAGCGGTAAACTACATACAATTTTAGGACAATACCCATTTAGAAACCTGGAGGTTTTTTCTGACAGCGCTTTTGCTAAATGCATTTAATACAATTTTGGGCGCTTTTGTCCTTTTATTTTTGAAATAACTATGAATAAAGTACTTACGATCAGCATCAAAACACTCACATTCTGTTTGTTGTCTATGCTTATTTTTTCTTCCTGCGCACCCAAAGTGCAGGCCGTATATTTTACGGATATTGATTCGCTTAAAATAAAGCAGGTGATGGGAGCCACTTTCACCGAACCCCTGATCCAGACGGATGATATTTTAAGTATTACAGTGCAGACTATTGATCCTGCTGCTTCTATGGCGGTGAATCAAACCCCAGCTGCGGCAGCGCCAGCTTCAGCGGGTGCAGGCTTGGCCATCTCGGGATTCCTGGTAGATAAAAAAGGGAATGTCGAAATTCCAATGTTAGGAATCGTGAAATTAGCGGGTCTGACTACGGCAGCGGCCAAAGAGGTGATCAGAACGGAAGCGTTGAAGTATTACAAGGATCCGACGATACAGGTTCGTTTTGCAAATTATAAAATTACGGTACTGGGTGAGGTAGCTAAACCATCTTCTTATACAGTGCCGAATGAGAAGGTATCGATACTGGATGCCATAGCGATGGCAGGTGATGTAACGATCTATGGAAAGCGGAATAATGTGCTGCTGATTCGTGAAACGGATGGTAAAAAGGATGTGGTAAGGCTGGATTTAACGCAGTCTGCGGTTTTGAGCTCTCCTTATTTCTATCTGAAACAGAATGATGTGTTGTATGTAGAGCCTGGCAAAGGAAAGATTGCTGCCAACAATGCTGCGCAACGCCAGACGCTGACGATACTTGTTTCTTCACTATCGGTCCTTATTGCATTAATTACAAGATTATAAATTGATTACAACGTATGAATACTAGTCAGGAATTTACTGAAGATCCGTTGTTCGGATCTGGGAACAAATTTGATTTTAAGAAGTATCTGGCTAAGGTGAAGCAAAACTGGTATTGGCTGCTGATCTCTTTAATTTTCTTCGTCCTGGTATCTTATTTATATATCAGATATGCTACGCCGATTTATAGTACTACTGCCAGCGTGCTGATTAAAGAAGATGAGAACGCCAGTGGTGAGAGTGGTCTGCTGAAAGCTTTTGGTGGTGATATGGCGCCAACGAGCAGCACGGAAACAGAAGCGGAGATCTTTAAGACGCAAATGCTGATGGAACGGGTAGTAAAGAAGCTGAATGCCAATATCATTTATTTTGCGAAAGGTAAGGTGAAGGACGTGGAACTGGACGAAGCTCCTTTCAAAGTGCATGTATTAGATAACCCGGAAGCAAAAGCTGCCGGGGGTTTTAATGTAGAAGTGAAGGATGGTAAATACAAGCTGCAGGGTAATAACTGGAACAAGACAGTCAATTTATATGAAGCGGTTGCCGTACCAGGGCTCGGTAATATTCAGCTTGAACGTGGGGAACTGAAAGCGGAGCCTGGAAAAATATATGCAGTAAGTGTAGTGCCTGTTAAAGCGGTGGTTGGTTCCTTCCTGAAAAAATTACAGGTAGCGATACCGAGTAAGCAGGTAAATATCATTAACCTGAGTTTTTCTTCTCCATTGCCGGCATATTCAGAAGTGATTTTAAATACTTTAATAGAAACGTATATACAATCCAATATTCTGGATAAAAATACGGTTGCAGATAGCACGATCTCTTTTATCAACGAGCGATTAATGCTGGTGAGCTCTGAACTGAGCAGGGTGGAAGGAAATGTGGAAGCTTTCAGAAAAGAGAATAAGGTAACGGATATTGCTGCGCAATCTGCACAGCTGATCACCTCTTCTAGTGAGTCTGTAAATGAACTGGCCAAAGTGGAAACACAGTTGAGTATCATTGGCTCACTGGAGCAATACCTTGGTGATGAAGGGAATGCGGAGCGGGTAATGCCAAGTGGGGTATTCCTGGAAGATCCGAATTTTACTGCTTTGATGGAGCGTTACAATACCATTGTATTGGAAAAAGAGCGCAGCAAATTGAGCCAGACAGAGGGCAACCCTTATGTACAGAACCTGAACACACAGATTGCGGGCGTACGCAGTGACATGCTGAAGAGTATCGGAAGTCTGAAAAGATCGCTCACGATTGCAAAGAATTCTGTGCAGGGCAGAACAAATAAAATGGATAATCAGGCCGGAAAGGTACCTACTATTCAGCGTAAATATCTGGATTTGGAGCGTCAGCAACAGATCAAACAGGAGTTATACGTTTTCCTGCTGCAAAAGAAGGAAGAGACCGCTATTTCTAAAACATCGAATATTTCCAATTGTAAAGTCATCGAGAAACCAATATCAACCGGCCCAATCAGCCCGAATGGCAAGTCCATTATCGGGTATGGAATTTTCGCAGGTTTGTTTCTTCCCTTAGGAATTATTTACCTGTTGGATATCCTGAACACGACTGTCAAATCTAAAGATGATATTCTCGCAGCAACGCATGTACCAGTGATAGCGGAGATTGGCATAAGTGACTCTGCAGAGACTATTGTAGTGGGCAATCATTCACGAACGGCTATTTCGGAACAATTCAGAAACCTGCGGACGAGTCTGTCATTCTTCCTCAAGGAAGGAGAAAAAACAATTCTGATCACTTCAAGTATGGGTGGGGAAGGTAAGTCTTTCTGCTCGATCAATCTGGCTGCTACTATTGCACTGACGGGGAAAAAGGTAGTGATCATGGAGATGGACTTAAGGAAACCTAATCTGTCTAATAAATTTAATCTGAGTAACAAGGTAGGATACACGAATTTTATTACTTCTCCGGCTGTGGAGATCAGTGATATAGTAGTGCCTTCAGGGATTCAGGATAATTTATTTGTCATTGGTTCGGGACCTATTCCGCCAAATCCTGCAGAATTAATACTGAATGAGCGCCTGGGAATCTTAATGGCTGCGCTGAAAGCTGATTTTGATTATATTATTGTGGATGCACCGCCGCTGGGACTGGTGACGGATGCACAGTTATTGAGTACGCATGCAAATCTGACCTTATATGTTGTTCGTGAGAATTATACGCATAAGGAACAACTGGAAATTACGGAGGACATTTTCAGGACTAAAAAGATAGAACGAATGACCATTCTGCTGAATGGCGCTGCGATCAATAAGAACTATGGTTATGGCTATGGTTACGGTAATGAAGAAGAAACGGCTACTGATTCATTTAAAAAGTTTTTCAAAAAATCAAAATAGGTAAATCTAATCAATAATAATATGATGATGTCTTATATACAGGTTCAGCACAGATTAAGGAATATCAAACAGAAAATATCTGGTGTTGAAGTCGGCGTAGTTGGTGGTTATCATGGGGGTAATCTGGGTGATATTGCCCTGGGCACATCGGTTACATCGGTACTGGAAGAAGAACAGATCAAAACTGGTATGCAGACGATTTACAACCTGGACAAATGGCCGAAAGCACCTTATGCAATTGTTGGCGGTGGAGCGGTGGGTTATGCGGATTCCTTAACGCGGGTAGCTGAACGCTATAAGGGAGACTTCCATAAGGTTTCTTTATTGGGGGTCGACTTTAATGAGAAATCATATCCGGAGGTATGCCTTGAGCTGATCAGAAAAGCTGCTTATGTAAGTGGCAGAAGTGAAGCGCAGGCGGAAAAATTAAAGACAATGACGGGGAGACAGGATATCCATTTCCATCCTGATATTGCTTTTTCTTTGTACCCTGACTTCTGTGAAAAAGAACGTGCAAAGGTAAGGAGTGATAAACCAGGAAAATTACTGGTCAATATTATCCCGCTGTACGGCAAACTGATCAATGGTGAAATTGTAGCATCTGATCAATATAAAGAAGAAAGACCAGCGCTTTATGCAGCTTACGAACAGATGCATAGTACTTATAAAGCACTCGTGAGAAATGTGGTGGAGAAGGCTATCGCTGATGGACTAACGGTGGAAACGATTCCTTTTACTCCGGATGATGAAGCATTTGGTAAGTCTCTGCTGGAAGGTCTGGAAGTAAAACATGCTAAATACCATGCTGATCCGCTACGTATGATCAAACACATGGCTACCGCAACCAGAGTTTTTGCAACGAGATACCATACTACAATATTTGCTTTGAAGTTGGGAATTCCTCTATATCCGGTTGCATATGCGGTTAAAAATGAACTGCTTTTTAAAGAGCTTGGAGTAAAAAGAGCAGATTTTATCTCTTCAGATGACCTGGCGGCAGGTTGTAATCCTAATCTGGAAACGATCAAGGTAGATGTGGATGTGATCAAAAATTATGAAATGAAAAGTCGTGCTGCAATTGTAGCATCGGTCAAGGCACTTAAAGTAAAGGTCTAATGAGGGGTATCAGTCAGCGTATTCTTGCTCATCCTAAATATTCAAAGTCCCTGGAATGGGGGAAATTGATTTTTATGACTGGTGCTGCACAAGTATTGGTGCAGGCGACAGGCTTGCTGACGGGTATATTTATTATCAGAATGCTGCCTACTCAGGAATATGCCTTCTATACACTGGCAAATACGATGCTGGGTACCATGACGATTCTGGCAGATGGAGGAATCAGCTCTGGAGTGATGTCACAGGGGGGGAAGATTTGGCGCGACAGGACAGAATTAGGTAAGGTACTCGTAACCGGAATGGAACTGCGAAAGAAATTCGCTGTTTTTAGTCTGCTGGTAGCCGTGCCTGTACTGGTGTATTTGTTATGGTTACAACATGCACAGCCCTGGGTAATTATATTGATTGTTGCGGCACTGATTCCAGCTTTTTTTTCTGCTTTATCAGACTCGCTGCTGGAAACCATTCCGAAGTTACATCAGGATATTAAGCCTTTGCAGGCTAATCAGGCTAAAGTTGGACTTTTCCGCCTTTTTCTTTCTTCGGCATCGGTATTCATTTTTCCTTTCACTTTTATTGCGTTGCTGGCGAATGGAATTCCGAGGATCATCGGCAATTTCAGGTTGAGAAAGATGGCATTGCGGTTTGCAGATACAAGTCAACCAGTAGATCCGGTTTATCAGACTGAAATCCTGAAGATGGTAAAGAGAAGACTGCCGGGCGCAATTTATTACTGTCTTTCGGGTCAGATAACAGTATGGCTGATTTCTATTCTGGGAACGACCAGGGCGATTGCACAGGTGGGTGCGCTTAGCAGATTGGGAATGGTATTGAGTGTATTTACTGTATTATTCGCTACGCTGGTAGTACCGAGGTTTGCAAGGGCTGCAAGCAATAAGATATTGCTGACCAGTAATTTTGTAAAAATTATTGTTGTCCTGGTGGCTGTTTGTACAATAATTATGGGCATTGTTTATGTCTTCCCTGATCAATTGTTATGGATATTGGGTAAGCAATATGCTGATCTTTCGGGCGCACTTCTTTTTAGTATTTTGGGAAGCTGTCTGGCACTGATTACGGGTTGTATCTTTAGTCTCTCCACTAGTCGTGGATGGGTTATCAATCCGGCCATTTCCATTCCTGTAAACCTGATCACAGTTGTTGCGGGCATCATATTCATGGATATATCTACGCTAAATGGTGTGTTATTAATGAACATAATGGTTTCTTCTGGTCAGCTATTATTACTACTGGCCTTTTTCATAATTAAACTTAATGGAATTAAAGATGACGAATAGCCTCTTTGACCGATCAATATTTTTTGTACGTAATAAGATTTTCAGGAAGCTGGGAATGTTTGTCCGTACTTCTTATTATGGTTTAATAGGATTGAAAACGGGTAAAAATACGAGACTAGCACCTTTAAAGGTAACATGGCCACATCAGGTAATTGTTGGGGATAACTGCACATTGGAAGATGATATATTTTTCAAATTCGATGGTATCTGGAAGCAGGGCCCTTCTATTAAAATCAAAAATCGTGTTTTTATTGGTGCCGGATGTGAGTTTAACATTCGATTGGGAATTGAAATAGGAGATGATGGACTGATTGCGTCAGGATGTAAGTTTATTGACCATGATCATGGTTTTGCTTATGGTGAATTGGTGAGGACGCAACAAGGAACTGAAATACCTATTAAAATTGGTAAGGACGTATGGTTGGGTTGTAATGTAATCGTTTTAAAAGGTGTAGTGATTAATGATGGTGCTATCATTGCCGCAGAGTCCGTTGTGACTAAATCTGTACCAAAGGAAGAGATCTGGGGCGGCGTCCCTGCAAGGAAGATTGGAATGAGAAAACGTGAAAGTGAACATATTTAATAAAAAAAGAACATCAGCGGGTGCACAATATGGCTAAAATGAAAATTGTATTTATCTGCGGATCTTTTGAACCTGGACATGATGGAGTTGGGGATTATTTGAGGCTTTTATGTCTTGAATTAATGCTCAATGGGATTGATGTTGCTGTAGCAGCAATCAATGACCGTCATTTGAAGGGCGAACTGGAAACAATCAATGCAGGTGATGCAAATCATGTTGCTGCACTTCGGATTCCTGCTGGATTGACGGCAGTGAATAGAATGGAGATATTGAGAAAGTATATAGCTGAATTCAATCCTGATTGGATAAGTCTGCAATATGTGGCTTTCTCCTTTCATGATAAGGGTCTTGACTTTGGACTGAACAATATGCTGATGGACGTAGGGAAAGGGAAAAAGTGGGAAGTGATGTTTCATGAAATTGCTGTAGGGATGTACAAAGGCGCAAGTGTGAAAGAGGTATTATGGGGCAAAGTGCAATTGTACCTGGTAAAGCAGCTGTTGAGAAAACTGAAACCGGTAGTACATACCACTAATATGGTTTACCTGGAACAGTTGAAAAGAATGGGGGCAAAAGCTCGTCTGTTGCCATTGTTTTCTAATATTCCTGTAGTTTCTCCGGAGCAGGTACAGGAAAAACTGAGAACAACACATCATAGGCGTGAAACGATCAATATTGTGGTATTCGGGAGTATATACCCTGATGCCCCAATTGAATCATTTGCTGCCCGGGCAAAAGCTTATGCGGACCTGAATGATGTCAAAATTAAGCTGATAATCATTGGCAGGAGTGGCAATGAGCTTGAACGCTGGATGAAGATCTGGACGGGAGCCGGTCTGGATGCTGAATGCTTAGGAAAACTGAGTGAAAAAAGCATATCTGAAATATTAACGGAAGCTGAGTTCGGAATTTTTACAACGCCTTTATCACTGGCTGAAAAAAGTGGTTCCGTTGCAGCGATGAGAGCACATGGTGTTCATTTACTGGCTGTATCACGTGACCGCGCCTATGGTGGAATCGGAGCCGTAAACAATCTTTACGGCATCTCTGCATTCGATGGAGGCTCCCTGGATGATTTTTTTAATGGAGAAAAGGATTTTTCCTACAACCCATCCCTGGCAGGTACAGCTAAACAGTTTGTTGATGACCTGTCAGTAAATATAGAATAATGATCTGGGGATAACCCGGCTTTGATAACATAACCACTTTAGCATAAAATAAAGGATATAGAATTTGATAATGCAAAACACAAGGGATAAAAGATTAATGGAAAATAAAGATGAAGACCTCTGGTTAAAACGGGGGGTCTGGATCTATTTTTTTCTGCTGATTTTTGAAGGCGCACTGCGGAAGTGGCTGGTTCCTTCGCTGGCAACTCCTTTACTGGTAGTGCGTGATCCTGTTGCGATATGGTTGATTTACCAGGTTTGGAGAAAGGGTAAACTGACGAATACATTTTTATTGACGGCAATGGTAGTAATTACGGTGATCAGTGTGATTACCACGCTCTTATTTGGACACGGAAATTTACCTGTAGCGGTGTTTGGTGCAAGAATATTGCTGGTTCACTTTCCGCTGATGTTTGTCATCGGGCGGATCTTTAAAAAAGAGGATGTGCTGGAGATGGGCAAAATGATTTTAATGATTGCTATCCCGATGGCATTGCTGATTGCAGTACAGTTTTATAGTCCCCAGGCCTCTTTTGTAAACCGCGGTATTGGTGATAATACAGAAGGAGGCGGGTTTAGTGGTGCAATGGGTTATTTCCGTCCACCGGGAACATTCTCTTTTACTACGGGAGTTACCTTGTTTTTCTCCTTATGTGCTCCATTTGTGATCTATTTCTGGTTTAATACAGGAATGAATAAGATTTTATTGATTATGGCGACTGCAGCTGTTTTAGCTTCTATTCCCCTATCAATTAGTCGCACGCTCTTCTTTAGTATAGGTATCACTCTTGTATTTACTGTGATAGGTGTATTGAGAAACGGAAAATATGCAGGAAAGGTAATTATGGCGGGTGTGCTGATCACTCTTTCCCTGCTGATCCTCATCCAGCTACCTTTCTTTCAAACAGCTATAGAAGTATTTACTTCGAGGTTTACAAATGCGAGTGATAGTGAGGGTGGTTTACAGGGAACCTTAGGAAACAGGTACATAGGTTT
Organism: Pedobacter sp. MR2016-24; assembly: GCF_026239655.1. Classification (GTDB taxonomy): domain Bacteria; phylum Bacteroidota; class Bacteroidia; order Sphingobacteriales; family Sphingobacteriaceae; genus Pedobacter. The sequence continues at coordinate 238,748 of NZ_JAPIVO010000006.1, forward strand.
AATGACAAAAGCATTAAGCAGCTCATTTGATCAGCCTTTTTTTGGATACGGAATCGGTATGGGAACTAATGTGGGAGCTATGCTGATCAGCGGACGTACGACTTTCCTGATTTCTGAGGAAGAGTGGGGAAGAGTATTGGGGGAGATGGGCACAATTATGGGTTTGGGTGTGATTTTTATCAGGCTTGGCTTATCATTCAAACTTTTTGCAGCTGGATTTAAAAAACTGGCTGATGGCGATTTGTTACCCTGGTTACTGTTGAGTTTTGGCTTACTGGTGATCCCGCAGGGACAATGGGCGCAGCCGACAAATCTTGGGTTTAGTACATTAATTGGGGGGCTGATTATCGCTTCCTTCAATACCAAAAAAATATGAAGATAATAGTTTCGCATCCTTCTGGTAATGCCAATGTGCGTGCAGCAGCAGTTGCCTGCGCAAAGGCGGGAATTTTATCTAAATTTTATACCAGTATAGCGGTATTTAAGGGCACTTTACTGGATAAGCTGAGTGGTTTTGGCCCTTTAGCTGAATTAAACAGAAGGCGTTTCGATACAACTTTACACCAGGCTACAGGGGTATGGCCATTGCGTGAACTGGGTCGTTTATTGTCGATCAAGTTCGGATTTAAGCAGCTGATCAAACATGAGGTAGGCCTTTTTAGTGTGGATGCGGTTTGGAATAATTTCGACAAGCGTGTGGCTGCTGTGTTGAAACAGGAAAAGAAAGCAGGTTTGAATGCAGTATATGCTTATGAGGACGGTGCTTTAAATTCTTTTGCAGTAGCAAAGGAACTAAACCTGATCTGTATTTATGATTTACCTATAGGTTACTGGAAGGCAGCCAAAATCTTGTTGACTGCGGAGCAGGAAAGATGGCCGGAATGGGCGCCTACTTTAACAGGATTGCGTAATTCCGATGAAAAGTTAAAAAGGAAAGATGAAGAGCTGAGGCTGGCTGATCAGATTTTAGTAGCCAGTTCTTTCACGGCTAAAACTTTGAATGAATATGAAGGGAAGCTGTGTCCAGTAACGGTGATACCTTATGGATTTCCGCCGGTAGTGTCTGACAGAAAATATAATGATGATGCGAAAAAGCCATTGAAATTATTATTTGTAGGCGGACTGTCGCAGCGTAAGGGTATTGCGGACTTATTTGCTGCAGTGGATGGGATTGGTGAAAGGGTAGAGCTGACTGTTGTCGGAAAGAAGACTGTTGGGGATTGCACTGCACTGGAAGAAGCGCTGGGCAGGCATAAATGGATTCCTAGTTTACCACACCATGAGGTACTGAGCCTGATGCAGGAACATGATGTATTGGTTTTTCCTTCTTTATTTGAAGGCTTTGGTCTGGTGATTACTGAAGCCATGTCTCAGGGAACACCGGTGATTACAACTGACCGTACAGCGGGACCTGACCTGATTACGGATGGAGAGAATGGCTGGATTATCGAGGCAGGCTCTACGGTGGCCTTGCAGCAGGCCATAGAAAATTTGATTGGCAAGCCTGGTGTGATTGCTGCTGCAGGACGGGCAGCAATGGAAACAGCAAGGTTGAGACCATGGGAAAAATACGGACAGGAACTGTCTGACGCTATAGTGAAATTTAAAACGGATCGGGGAGCAGCATTATGAAAATAGTTTTTTTTGCACATCCTTCTTTTCTTGGTTCACAGAGCATGCCGCGTTTTGTCCATATGCTTGCGGAAGGAATGCGGCAACGTGGTCATGAAACAGAAGTATGGCAGCCGGAAGCAAAGTTTTCAAAACTTCCTGTTGGAGGTTTTAAAAAATGGATGAGTTATATCGACCAGTATATTGTTTTTCCGGGGACAGTGAAAAAGCTATTAAAGACTCAGCCTGCTGATACCTTGTATGTAGTCACCGATCATGCATTGGGTCCTTATATACCATTGATTGCCGATCGTCTGCATGTAATTCATTGCCATGATTTTCTTGCCCAGCGCTCTGCATTGGGAGAGATCCCGGAAAATATCACTTCAGCAAGTGGTAAAAAATACCAGGCTTACATTAAAAATGGTTATAGTAAAGGAAGGAACTTCATTTCTGTATCTGAAAAGACGAGAACCGATCTGGAGCGTTTTATGGCGGTAAAACCGGAACGGTCAGAGATGGTATATAATGGCTTAAATCCTGCATTTGTACCGGCACCAGAAAATGTGTCAAGGTTGTCTTTGGGTAAAGAGCTCAACCTTGATCTGGCTAATGGGTATATCCTGCATGTGGGGGGCAACCAATGGTATAAAAACAGAACAGGCGTGATTGCGATTTATGATACCTGGAGAAAAAAACAGGAAGGTAATCTGCCCCTATTGCTGATAGGACCAAAACCTGCGGTTGCTTTGGAGGAAAAGAGAAATAATTCTGATTATAAAAATGATATCCACTTTATTGTGGGTGTGAGTGATGAAGTGGTTAAAAAGGCCTACGCCGGGGCGTCGGTTTTTCTGTTCCCTTCTATAGCTGAAGGTTTTGGCTGGCCGATAGCCGAAGCGATGGCATCGGGAACAGTGGTGATTACGACCAATGAAGCACCCATGCTGGAAGTTGCTGGTGCGGCTGCTTTGCTGATAGACCGTCGTCCGCCGGGGAATGATGCTGAATGGGCAGAACAGGCTGCGGTGGTTTTACAGCAAGCTGTACAAATTCAGGGTGAAGAGAAGAAGGATTGGATAGAGAGAGGGGTTGAACACGTGAAACAGTTTAATCTGGAACATGCGCTGAACAGGATAGAGGAAATTTATAAAGAAGTATTAACTGCTAAGAACTGATCATCATGAAGATATTACATATAGTGCCTTCTTATAAACCTGCCTACATTTATGGAGGACCGATAGAGTCGGTTTCAAAGTTATGTGAGGGACTGGTTGCGGCCGGGCATGAGGTGGACGTATTCACGACTACTGCCAACGGGGAAGTGGAACTGGATGTAGTACCGGGTCAGGTGATGGATGTGGATGGAGTGAAGGTAACTTACTTCAAGCGGATTACAAAAGATCCTACGCATGTATCAACGGCCCTCTGGAAACATTTATATGCCAATGTAAAGGCCTATGACATTGTCCATATTCAATCCTGGTGGAACTTCCTGGTCATTGTTGCGGCCTGTATCTGCCATCTCAAAAAAGTTAAGGTGGTGATTTCACCACGAGGGATGTTAAGCGGTTATATTTTTAATTCAGGCAGCAGTAAATCGAAAAAGCTGATCCATAGCGTTACGGGAAAATTTGCTTTATCGCGCAGCACCTTTCATGCGACCGCGGAATCGGAGTATGAGGAGTGCAGACTGGTCATTGATAACTGGACAGGGTTTATACAGCCTAACATTATTACGCTGCCTGAGATACCGGTTGTGGCGCCTGATAACAAGGTGTTTACGATCATATTTATGTCGCGCGTACACCCCAAAAAGGGTATAGAAATCCTTTTCCGTGCAATTAGCGGCCTGGGTTTTGATATAGTGTTGAAAATAGCCGGATCCGGAGAGGCAGAATATATCAGTGAGCTAAAAAATCTGGCTGCTGATTTAAATATTGCGGATAAAATAGAGTGGTTAGGCTGGTTAAACAGGGAAGAGAAATTCGAGGCACTGATGCATGCTGATCTCTTCGTACTGGTGTCTCTCAATGAAAACTTTGCGAATGTTGTGATTGAGTCTTTACATATGGGCACTCCTGTGCTGGTATCTGAAGAAGTTGCGCTTTCTGCAACAGTGAGACAGCTTGATCTGGGCTGGGTTTCGTCTCTGGAAGTGGAAGATGTAGTGATCAAGCTGACTGAGGCGAGGGCAAATCCGGAACACCGCAAAACAATCAGGGAAAGTGGAAGAAAGATCATTGAGCAGCATTTTTCAGCTAATAAACTGATTGAAAATTATGCGAATGAGTACAAAAAGATTTTAGAAACGGTATAGAGGTAAATAAAATATAGATATGGAAAAGCTAAGCGCTACACTACTGCAAGCAGTGATTCTGACCAAAAATGAAGAACCTAACCTGAAAAGGGTGCTGGATCAGCTGACCTGGCTGGAAAGAGTGGTTATTCTGGATAGTTTCAGTACAGATGCAACGCTGGAAATTGCAGCGGCATATGAAAATGTAGTGGTAGAGCAGCGTGCTTTTGATACACATGCGATCCAGTGGAATTATGGACTTTCTCTGGTAGACTGCGACTGGGTACTGAGCCTGGATGCAGATTATGTGCTGCCTGAAGATTTTATTGCAGAAACAAAGAAATGGGTGGCGACCGGTGACAAACCGGCTTATGATACCAGGTTTAAATTTCTGGTATTTGGTAAACCACTGCTGAAGGACAATACCACGCCAAGGCCTGTGCTGTTTAGAAAGTCTAAATGCTTTTACTACGACGACGGACATACTCAAAGGCTGAAAGTGAATGGTGAGACAGGCTCCTATCAGGCAGTTATTTTACATGACGATAGAAAATCGCTGAGCCGCTGGCTGAGCAACCAGGATGGATACGCCATCAAAGAAGCGAATAAACTGATTGCGAGCACGGGGCCACTACCAATGAGTTCAAAAATAAGGAAGACAAAGATCATCGCGCCTTTCCTGGTGTTCTTTTACACCTTGTTTGGAAAAGGACTGATATTTAACGGCTGGAGAGGCTGGCATTATACTCTTCAGCGTACGATGGTAGAGATTATTCTCGCCTTGCGGATTATTGAAGAAGAAAAATTAAAAAAAGATACTGAACTGTAATATGGAAGCAGCAAAACGGCAGTCGAAAGTAAACCTTGGCGCATTCAATTCTCAGATTGGATTGGACCGGGGTGCGGGTAAATTCAAAGAAATCAGCTGGTATTTTATCAAGATGATTTTCTTTTTGTCGGCCATGCCTTATCCAAATGCGCTGAAGAAAGCATTGCTGCAATTGTTTGGTGCTAAAGTAGGGAGCGGTGTGATCATTAAGCCAAGGGTAAATATACATTTTCCGTGGAAGCTGGTGATAGGAAATGATGTTTGGATTGGAGAGGAGGCATTTTTGCTGAACTTTGAGTTGCTGACTATAGGTGATAATGTCTGTGTATCGCAGCGTGCCTTTTTATGTGGCGGTAACCATGATTACAGGATTCCGGAAATGCCCTACCGGAACGGGCCGATTAGACTGATGGATGGTTGCTGGATCGGTGCAAACGTATTTGTATCGCCGGGAGTGACTGTAGGTGTGGATTCCATCATCACCGCAGGTTCTGTAGTGACGGCGGATGTGGCAGAGAATGGTATTTATAAAGGAAATCCCTTAAGTTATATTAAAGCAAGATGGATATGAAGAAGAGGATCTTAGTATTAGGAATTAATTGTTTACCCGAACTGACGGGGATAGGTAAGTATACAGGTGAGATGATTCAATGGTTGGCTAATGATGGTCACCAGGTAACGATGGTTACAGGTTTTCCTTATTATCCTAACTGGCAGGTGCAGCAGCCTTACCATGGTAATTTTTATAAAACAGAGAAGCTTTGCAATGATAATTTAACCATACACCGCTGCCCTTTGTATGTGCCTAAAGATCCTTCGGGATTGAAGAGGTTATTACATGAAGCCAATTTTTTTATGTCGGCCGGCATGATGGTGTTTAAATTGCTGTTCAAGAAGAAACAGGACCTGATCTTTTGTATTGCACCGCCTTTTCACCTGGCTATACTGGCTTTGATGTACAGGTTTATCCGGGGTGGTAAAATCGTTTATCATATCCAGGATTTACAGATAGAAGCAGCGAAAGAGCTGAACATGCTGAAACATGACTGGATGTTTGATGCCTTGTTTGGGCTGGAGAATTTTATTCTGAGGAAGATGAATTTTGTGAGTACTATCTCTGAAGGGATGATTGCGAGGGTAGGAAAAAAAGTAAAAAAGAAGATTATGTTTTTCCCGAACTGGGTGGATACAGAAACCTTTTTTCCCTTGCCTGACCGTAATGCACTGAAACTGAAATGGGGTTATGGGGAAGATCATCAGATTATACTCTATTCTGGTAGTATTGGTGAGAAACAAGGTCTTGATGCTTTAATCCGTATCGCAGAACAACTTCAGGAAAAAGAAAAGATAAAATTCGTGATTTGTGGTACAGGGCCTTTTAAGCAGGAACTGATTAGAATGGCTACGGAGAAGAACCTGAAGAATCTTGATTTTCTGCCTTTACAGGGTTTTGATGTTTTCAATGAATTTCTAAACATGGCAGATGTACACCTGGTGTTACAAAAAGCAAATGCGAGTGACCTGGTGATGCCCTCTAAGCTGACCTCAATTTTATCTGTAGGTGGACTGGCGTTGGTTACTGCAAATGCAGGCACTACCCTGCATGATGTGATTCATGCGCATGATATGGGCGTAGTGATTGCTGCGGAAGATGAAAATGAACTGGCCCGGACTATTGTATTTATTGCGGAGAATGACCATGATAAGTATCGTGTGAATGCACGTAAATATGCAGAGCAATTTTTAGATAAACGTAATATTCTGCCAAAGATGCTGGCGGATGTATCCTGATTTTAAACCTATTTACCTATGAAATACCTTTTAATTTTCACCTTATCTCTATGCCTGACGGTATCCGCCAGTGCGCAGGTGCTTGATTCTTTACAGGTGCAGGCAGGAACAGCGGTGACTGTTGCTTCTAAAGACTATCTTCCTTTATGGCTTGTAGCTAACCGTTATGGGATCATATCTGACCAGCAGTTTGATTTTTCCACACATGTGAGAGCCACGAATACGAACCAGGTATTGTCCTGGTTGAAACTGGACTATGGGGTTGATATTTATAATAACGACCACCTGCGTAAAACACTGATTCAGGAGGCTTATCTAAAGGCGACCTACAAAAACCTGAAATTAAGTGTGGGGAGGTTTAAGCAGGTAGTCGGCGAGGTGGATCCGGATCTTTCGTCTGGATCGCTTGGTATTAGCGGGAACGCATTGCCTATTCCTGAAATTAAGTTATCGCTCGACTATACAGCGATTCCTTTTACGAACGGATGGATCCAGTTTAAAGGACAGCTTGGACATGGATTAATGGGAGACAACCAGTTTATGAAGGGTGCTTACCTGCATGAAAAAAATATTTATTTCAGACTGGGAAAACGCAAGCTGAAATTATATGGGGGTATACAACATTACGCCGTATGGGGTGGTTCCAGACCTGATTTTTTATCATTGGATAAATCATGGGGCGGCTTCTGGAATATCCTGCTGGCTAAAGAGTCAGATGACGGAAGTACGACCGGTCAGATCAGACCTAACAGGTCGGGCGACCAGCGTGGCGTAATTGAAGCGGGTGCTGAATGGGAGAATGAGCACTATAAAATTAACCTGAACAACCAGACTCCTTTTGATATGGGACAGGGTATTGACATCAGAAATATCGACAGGTTGTTAAGTTTAAATATTACTAATAAAAAGCCCGGTGCTAAATTGAAAAAGCTGGTGCTGGAATTCATTTATACCAAGCAGATGAATGACTTCTATGCGCAGCAGTACAGAGAAAGTTATTATAATAATGGCGTGTACAGGACGGGATGGGAGTATAATGATCAGATTATTGGTACGCCGTTATTCGTTAACCGGGTAAGAGGATCGAAGTATTTTAACGATGTACAGCCCTATGATTGGGACGGACCGCAACGTGATATTAAACCTTTGAGTAATATCATTAATAACCGTGTAGTAGGTGGTCATGCCGCTTTTGTATATGAAATCAACAAGCAGATTTCTACCAAAACAAAGCTCACCTATACGAAGAATTACGGGAACTATTCGCCGGGAAATTTTGATATCCCACTTTCACAGTTTTATACCATGGAAGAGGTAAGCTGGCGCGTTCCAAATTCACAATTATCATTATCAGGCACCATTGCCTACGACTTTGGTGAGCTGTATAATAATTTTGGCTCAATGATTGGCTTGCAATGGCAGCTGAGGAATTAACTTAATAAAATATTTAACATGCCTATCCAAACCCGATACCTCTACCTGCTGAGATATATCCTGCCGATTACGGATGTAATCATGATCAATCTCATTTATGTGCTTGCTTATTACGTTACCGGATATATGGGTAAAGTAGTCAGTGAGGAAATACAGCAGCATTACCTGGTGGTTTGTAATCTGCTTTGGTTTTTTAATACGGCTATATTCCGCTTGTATACGGCATATAACGCACGTAAAATTGAGCGGATTTACAGGGGAACTTTAAAGAGTTTATTGCTGCACTTCGTGCTGTTTTCTATTTATTTGCTGTTTGCGAAGGATTATGAATTTTCACGGACGTTCCTGGTCTTATTCTATGTGTTTTTATTAGCAGGTTTTGTGCTGAACAGATTTATTGGAACTTATATTCAGCATTTGGTGATTACCAAATTTAACCTGACCCGTAAAGTAGCGGTGATGGGGAACAATGATACAGGTTTGCGCCTGGCGGACTACTTTCAGAAGCAGCGGAATTTAGAATATTATGGCTTGATTGGTGACGAGGCAAGTATGTACGGCGACGGTTTTGGTCGCCTGTCTGCAGAGGCTGTACAAACCCTGCAGGATGCCGCAAACTCAGGTGTAAAAGATCTTTATGTTTCCGTTTCACCTTCGCGCATGCGGGAGATCGGTCCGCTCGTAAAGGAGGCTGACAAACAGTTATTGCGGTTAAAGTTTATTCCCGATCTTGCAGGTGCATTATCAGCACCTTATACCATTACCTATATGGGCGGGGAATTTCCGGTAATTACACTACGGGATGAACCTCTGGAAAGCATGGGTAACCGATTTAAGAAACGCTTGTTTGATATTGTTTTCAGTACGATAGTGATCGTTTTTGTATTGAGCTGGTTATATCCCATTATAGGATTACTGATTAAACTACAGGGTAGAGGACCGGTACTTTTTAAACAGCAGAGAAGCGGTATTAATGACGAACCTTTCTGGTGTTATAAGTTCAGAAGTATGCGGATGAACAATGACAGCGATAATAAGCAGGCGACCAGAAATGATAACAGGGTAACGACTATCGGGAAATTCCTGCGCAAAAGCAGCCTGGATGAGATGCCCCAGTTTTTTAATGTATTTATGGGAGAGATGAGTGTGGTTGGTCCGAGACCGCATATGCTGCGCCATACGGAGGAATATAAAGCGATTATCAGCCAGTATATGGTGAGACAGTTTTTAAAGCCGGGGATTACAGGCTGGGCACAGGTGAACGGCTATCGCGGCGAAACTAAGGATGACACGGCCATGCAAAAACGGGTGGAGCATGACATCTGGTACCTGGAGAACTGGAGCAGTATGCTTGATGTAAGGATCATATTTATGACCATCATCAATGTATTTCATGGTGAAGAGAATGCTTTTTAGCAGTGCTTTCCGGATAGTAATAATCAATCCAGTCGCCTATCTGTTTTAAAAGTTCATTATCGGTAATCTCGTGGGAATACCATCCTGTGGACCGGGGATTTTTGATGGGTTTGACCAGGCCTATAATCTCTCTATGAAGATAGACGGCGAACAATTTATGATCGGAACTAACGGATTCAACGGATAATGATCCCATGTAATGCTGGCTCATCACTTCGATTTCAAAACTGTTCATATGGCTTATTGGTTAGCTGTTGCATTATAAACGAAATCAAACCAATGTTGGATTTTTTCTGTTATCATTTCTGTACTTAAAATGTGAATACCTCCTGTCTGAATCTAGAGGAAATTTGCTAGTTTTATAAATAAATCTTAAAAACAATAATCTATGACTACAACCAAGCCTTCCCTGGTTATACTGGCTGCTGGTATGGCAAGCCGTTACGGTGGAAATAAACAAACTGAATCCTTCGGGCCTTCAGGTGAAACGATTATGGAATATTCTATTTACGATGCAATACAGGCCGGATTTGGGAAAGTCGTTTTTATTATCAGGGAAGAGTTTTCTGAGGCATTTAAAGCTACTATAGAACCTAAGCTAGCGGGTAAGATTGAAACGGAATACGTGTATCAGTCGCTGGAAAGCTTTAGCGGTGGCAGAACACTTCCTGAAGGACGTACAAAACCTTTTGGTACAATGCATGCGTTATTGTGCTGCAAGGATGTACTGGATGCACCATTTGCGGTAATTAATGCGGATGATTTCTATGGATTTGACGCATTTAAACAAGCGTATGATTTTCTTTCCAATGGAATAGCAGATGGGAAATATGCCTGCATTGGTTACGAGCTGAAAAATACACTGAGTGATAATGGATCTGTGACCCGTGGTGAAATCAATGTGGATGGGGCACAAAATATTGTGAGTATTACAGAACGTAAGGAAATCTATAAAAAAGAAGGTAAAGCATTTACCAAAGAGGCTGAGGCTGATCTGGAACTTCCTTTAGACACTAAAGTAAGTATGAATTTCTTTTGCTTTACGCCTGAATTTGTAAACTGGTCTGAAGCTGAATATTACAAGTTCCTGGATGAGAATAAAACAGAACTGAAGGCCGAATTTTTAATACCTGAGGTTGCTGATACCTTAATCAATTCCGGGAATGGCGTAGTGAAAATGATTCCTACAGAAGCGAAGTGGTTTGGTGTAACTTTTAAAGAAGACGCACCTGTTGTGAAAGCACAACTGCAAAAGCTGATTGATGAAAAGGTTTATCCTGAAAATCTCTGGGCATAAATCAAAGAGCGCAATGTTTAAGAGAACATTGCGCTTATATTTTCACTGGTAAGCGGCTTGCTTAAAAAGTCCTTTACAAAAGGATAAGCTTTGGCTTTAGCTTTTTCATGTTCATCGATAGAGGAAGAGACAATGATGACGGATACTTTGATCCGGTTATCTTCAATCAGCTTCAGGAATTCCCAACCGTTGATCTTTGGCATGTTCAGGTCCAGAAAGATCAGATCTGGTTTATTGCTGATCACATATTCCATTGCCAGCGTTGGGTCTGCAAAATCTATAATTGTCCTGTCCTGCTGGTATTTCTTCAGTAACATCTGATGCAGCCTGTTAACAATAGGCTCGTCATCTACAAGGACAATATGGCGATTAACTATTCCTGAAGCAGCCTTTTGTAATTGCGCGGGAATTTCCTGCTGTTGCTTGTTCTCCTCATTATCATTGATGAGTCCGTTTAATACCATAATCACATTATCCAGTTTCTCGGCCTGTTCGTAGATATCATTTAATAAAAACCTGATGCGATCCACATCATAGGTTTTCATTTTTGGGTAATTCTGCAGGTTGGATAAACTTAAAATATTTGTAATGGGCGGCCTGAGCTCATGGGAGGCAAATTTTGAATAATCGTCAAATTTTCTGACAATATCTGTTACCCTTTTCATTGTTGCAAATGTGCAGTTAATATAGCTGAGTTCTCCTGCAATGTATATGGGCGTGCAGGTAATGATGATGACGAAAGGCCGCTCTGTTAACCGGTGTGTCATTTCATCTCTGAAAGTAATGGATTCACCCGCCAGTGCACGGTCAAGTACTTCATTAAAATCGTGTTTATAAGAAATTGAAATACAGTCCAATACAGGCTGGCCTGTTACGGGCTGATGTGGTAAATATATTTCAATCTCCTGAGTTTGATCGACTTTAAAGAAAATAACTTCCTTATTGGTGTTGATAAGTACGAATGAATTTTCAGTATAATCCACATTTAAGGATGCTTGCTGGTTCATTTATTTTTTGATTTAACTTTGCGTTATTATTGATCCCCACTATTACCTGATAGCGGAGTTGTAAATTATATTCTCCTCAAAATAACGCATTTATAGTTTATCTTCCAAGAAATAAAATATGCTTTGGTATGGATATAATATAATTTATAAAGGATCTGCCTGCCTGCTTATAATTAAAAGTTAACGGCTGTCTTCTTCTGCTTGTTTAATTACAGCGGTAACTATCTGATTTAGTTCATCTGCGGAGATACTTAGGTACTTTAATATTTCTTCCTGCTCAAGGTTTGCCGCTGGTCTTGATAGCAGATCTACAAGGCTGATTACCCGCGCTAATGGCGCACGGACCTTATGGCTCTGAATCCATGCGATATCATGCAGTCTTTTATTTTGCTCTTCAATATTACGGATGTAGTTGGTGCGGTCCGTAATGTCGGTCGCCAGCACCAGTCTTGCCGTTTCCCCGTTGATCTGTATAGGATTACTCCGTATCTCTACAGGGAAGACTTTTTTATTTTTTTTCAGGTGTTTCATATTCCCTTTGAAATCTGCCACGGGATAATATTTATCTGCCACCATGTTCATTACGTTTTTCACTTCCGATGCTGGTCTGATATCCATAATGGTCAGTTTCAGAAACTCTTCGCGGGAATAGCCGTATAAATTTACGGCGGCATCATTGACCTGCAGAAATTTTAGGGTATTGCTATCAAAAACCCACATGGGTACGGGATTGGAAGCAAACAGGTAACGGTAATAATCTTCCGATTCCCTGATTTTCTGGTGCAAAACTGTTTTTTCTTCTATTTCTTTAGCCAGCAAAAGGGTGAGCTCGGCTTCTTTGGTGATCTTATTTCTTAGTTTTTTTGTAATGATACTGATGCTGGAAACGCAGGCAATATTGATAATCAGGAGATGAATAGTGAAACCTAGCCAGGATTGGGTTGTGAACTGAAATAATAGTGGTGTTTCAGCTAATTTGTAAGCAATAATTAATGTGAAGCCGAGCAATGTACCTATCAGCAGCAAACAGGAGAAGTATTTTTTTTTATGGTACAACAGGGTATCTGTAAATATAGAGGCGCATAATAAATAAAACAGCCCGGGGCCGGCTGAACCTTGCATCAGGATCAATATAATGGAAAGCAGGTAAACTGAAATAGTTACAAACGCTCTGATGTAGGGAAAGCGTTTGATAGCATTTAACAAGTTATTCATGAGCGTTGAACTTTATTGCTTGATCCAAAGTTTAAGGTCTTCACCTGTAATATGCTGTATCCTTTTGTATCCCGGAGGTACTTCATTTTGCTGGCAATGAAATGTAGCGAGTCGCGTGCCGGATGGTTTTGCTTCCAGCAGCTGGTGAAAATGTTGCAGGTAATCCTGATAAATCTCCGGAGAGGAGTTGACCAGGTTGTCTATTGGTTTATAATGATAGATGTTTTCACTAAAGGAATTGTAAAAATAGAAGTGATCGTATTCATCGGGATCCAGTGTGGTAAAGTTGTCATGAATAAACGTTGCATTGCTGATACCTGTTGCATTTTGGGCAATAATCGCCTCGTCTATGAGCGCTTTCCGTTGTTCAACTCCATAAAATTCGTAATCGGGAAAATAATGCGCGGCTATAATGCAGAATTTTCCTACACCGCTCCCGATATCAAGTATACGCTTTCCTGAACCTCCGGTAAGGTGCAGGGCAGCCTTCTTAACGGTTTGAAGAGGCGTCCAGTGAATTGCTGACAACTGTTGTGCTCTTAATGAATACAAACTGTCGAACGCAGCATCACTTGCAAATTTATCATTGTCTGTTATTGGCTTCGTCATGATGGGGTTTAGGCAAACTTAAATAAAAAATGGATTAACTTTTGCAGGTTTTGGCTGACTGAATAAACTGAATAACCCGGGAGCTGAAACAACGGGTTATGATAAAAATTGAATATGGTTCCGATTAAAGCGTATTGGTACAGGTTTAAACATATGATGGAGAGTGCGGTGCTGAAAAACGGGAATCATTGGGAAGATGAGTCTGTTTTCTGGCGAAAAAAGCTATTTACTAATATGATTACCTATGCTTTTATAGTAGGTATCATTGCTTTTGCCTCTTCAGTTACTTATGGTTTTTTTGCAGGCAGCACATTTATACAATGGTTCACCATTCTATTCGTGTGCTCTTTTCTATTTACAGTATTTAATAAAAGCATCATGATTCATTTTAGAAAAATCATTGCGCTCTTTCTCTTATATGTTCTGGCTGTAGTTTATATTGCAGTTTTAGGTTCTGAAGGACCTGGTGCCCTTTATTTGATTATCATCACTATTTTTTCGGCAATGATATTTCCGCGGCCGACTGCCTATTATCTTGTCGGACTCAATGTATTGATTTGTGCGGGTTTTGGTGTTGTGATAGAATACAAGTTATTTGATAGTCCCTTGCTGGCTAGTTATGATCTGCCTTTATGGGTTTCTTATTCCGGGAACCTGATTTTTGTCACATTGATCAGCGTAATGCTGATCAGCCGGGTGCTAAAAGGTTTGGAGCAGACGATAGTTAAGGAAGCAACGCTTGTATCTAAGTTAGATGCATCAGAAAAGTACTACAGGAGTACGTTCGAGGCTAATCCCGTACCTATGTATGTTTTTGATTTGCAGACTGGTAATTTTCTGCATGTAAATGAGGCTGCGTGTGATAAATATGGGTACAGCAGCGAAGAATTTCTGCGAATGAATATTTCACAGATTCGTCCTCAGAATGAGACCGGGAAGCTGATGGATATGAATAGCATGATTAAAACAAGGGAATATTCCGGTTTACTGACACATGTGAATAAGTCGCAGGAAACTTTCCCTGTAGAAATCGAGACGAATGTAATCCGCTTTGAGGGTAAAGATGCGAGACTGGTATTGGCTACAGATGTGTCGGAACGTCTGAGTTATATTCAAAAAATTGAGCAGCAGAATCATGACCTTAAGGAAATTGCATGGATACAAAGTCATATGGTACGTGCACCACTCGCCAATATCATGAGTTTAACAGAGTTTCTGATTAAATATCCGGGAGAAGATACCCAGGAAACACTTACCTTTTTGAATGATTCCTCCCAAAAGCTAAATGTAGCCATTCAATCAATTGTGGGGCAGGCAGAAAGCTCGCGTTTAACAGGATAGCGATAATTCGCGTCATAATCTTTTGTATAATAGGTATTTATAGCCTGTGTGAATGGAGATTTACACAGGCTTTCTTTATTAAATGATTTGATTTGGAAAAATTTCAGTTCATTTAATCTATTATAACAGAAAAGTCTTCTAAAAAAATAATCATTATTTATTTGGAGTATGAATGATTATGAATAAAAAATTATACCTTGGAATTCAACTTAAAAGAGGTGGAATTATTAATTGTTAAAACTATCAATCTTATAATTAGATTTGTACTGTCAAAATCTTCGACAGAAAACGCTTATGATTAATTTACCAACACTTAAAAATGAAGCTGAGAGAATCGCTGCACTTTATGTGTTGGAGATTCTCGATACCCGGGAAGAACCGGAATTCGATAACATCGTTAAGCTGGCTGCTATCATTGCGAATACACCTATCGCAACGATTTCATTTGTTGATGAGGACAGAATCTGGTTTAAAGCCAGTCTGGGTGTGAAATTTACAGAAACGCCAAGGGACAATAGTTTGCAGCAGGATTATCCGTTTATGGTAACTGTACCTATAGCGGTATATAATAATTTGGTTATAGGTCATTTATCCGTTGCCGGCTACGAAGCTTTTAAATTGACGGAGTCGCAAAATGAAGGTTTGGCGCTGCTTGTTCAACAGATCATTACGGTTTTGCAATTGCGATTGCCTGTGATCAATAGCAGTATAAAAGAATTTTACGAAAGTATACTGAATAATATTCCTTCGGATATTGTGGTTTTTGATGCGGAGCATAAGTATCTTTTCGCCAATCCCGGTGCAATTAAAAATGATGAGCTGAGGAAGTATATCATCGGCAAAGATGATTTTGAATATGCTGCTTACCGCAACCGCGATATTAAAATAGCACAGGAAAGACGCGATCAGTTTTTGCAGGTAAAAAATACAGGTAAAGCTATTGTATGGGAAGAAAGTCTGCTGAATCCTGAAGGGGATAAGATCACTTTCCTGCGGAGGATGTTTCCGATGCACGATGAGCATGGTAACTTTGTGATGGCGATTGGTTTTGGTATGGATATTACTGAGCGTAAATTACTGGAAGAAAAACAGACGGTAATTATGGATCAGCTCTCTATTCAGAATACTCAGTTGCTGGATTTCTGCAATATAGTTTCTCATAATTTACGCGGACCGCTGATCAATATGTCGATGTTGGTTGAATTTATTCAGGAAACAAAAGAAGCAGAGGAGCAAAAATTGCTGGTTTCTAAACTGGAACCGGTTATTGAAAATCTGAAGAATACATTTAATGAATTAGTGGAGTCTATCCAGATCAGGCAAAATGGTGATATCAAGGCAGATATCATAATTTTGAACGTCTGTCTGCAGGAAGTGCTGGATGGTTTACATATGGAAATCAAAAGAGCCAGGGCTAAGATACGGATCAACTTTGATGATGCCCCATCTGTAGTTTATCCCCATAAATATCTGGCCAGCATTTTTTATAACCTGATTAGCAATGCGATAAAATATCAGTCGCCGGACAGACAATTATCACTGGAGCTTGCTTCCAGGAGGCAGGATGGAAGTATTTTTCTTACCGTAAAAGACAATGGGCTGGGTATAGATTTGTTGAAACACAAGGACAGTATTTTTAAAATCGGTAAAATTTTCCATCGTCATCCCGATGCAAAGGGGCTGGGTTTGTTTATGACAAAAACTCAGGTGGAAGCGATGGGTGGTAAAATCTGGGTGGAGAGTGCTCCTGATGAAGGAGCGAAGTTTTCAATAGAATTTGTGAATCAAAATATAAATTGAAATGAAGAAGGTTTTTCTTATAGACGATGACGATATTTTTGTATTCCTGACAAAAAAAACAATTTTGAAAGTTACCACAGATATAGAAGTTGAGGTTTTCTCTGATGGCTTTCAGGCAATTACACATTTGAAAAACATTTACGATGAAAAAGAACGTTTACCGGACGTAATTTTTCTGGATTTGAATATGCCCGTAATGGACGGTTGGGAGTTTCTGGAAGAATACCAGGATTTATACCAGTCTTTTGCGAGAAAAACTGAATTATACATTGTTTCTTCTTCCATTTCACCACATGAAATGGAAAGATCAAAAAACATCAGCTCGGTAGCTGACTTCATTATTAAACCTTTAGTAAAAGAAAAATTTCTGGAAATTATTGAAAACATAGAATAACTGGTCTGAATCGTATGTTCTTATAAAATAATGGTTTATGATAATAATATAAATTTCTATTATTTCTTTAAAATCGATAGTTTAGGAGAATGTTTCAAAACGCCTCAATCGATCTTGATATTTTAAAAAAAAGAGCATTTAATTTAAGATGGGCTACTGTGGCTGAAGGAGTAATTCCATTGACTGCAGCTGATCCTGATTTTCGCAGTGCACCTGAAATTGCTGAAGCTATAATCCGGTTCACGAAGGACAGGTACCTTTCTTACGGACCCCCGGCAGGATTACCTGAATTTAAAGAAAGTGTTGCCCGCTATTTTTCTGTTAAGCGGAATATTCCAGCCAATCCCGACTATATTTTTCCTGTTGACAGTGCTGCTTTTGGTATCTATTTGACCTGCAGGGCATTTGTTAATGCTGGTGATGAAGTGATCATCTTTGATCCCGTTGATTTTCTGTTTCGGTATGCTACTGAGGCCGTTGGTGGTGTGGCGGTGCCATTTCCGATTCCTCCTGGCAGTGCAGAGGTAGATTTTGACCGCCTGGAAGGGTTGATTACTTCGAAGACAAAAATGATTTGTTTATGTAATCCATTAAATCCTACTGGTAAAGTCTTTCGGAAAGATGAATTATTAAAGCTGGGTGAAATAGCCGTAAAACATAATTTACTGATACTGTCAGATGAGATCTGGAGTGATATCGTATATACACCACATATATTTACCAGCATTGCGTCCCTGAATGAAGAGGTTAAAAATCAGACGGTTACTGTAACCGGCTACAGTAAATCTTATGGGCTGGCGGGATTAAGAATTGGTGCTGTAATGGCTTCCAATCCGCTGCATTATGAACGCTTGTTCACTGCATCCCTGCATGGCTCTACGATCCATGGGGCTAATATACTCTCACAGGTTGCTGCAACGACTGCATTGAATGAATGCGAATACTGGCTGACAGATTTTGTATCTCATTTACAGCGCATGAGGGATTTATGTGTTACTGAATTAAATATGATGAAGGGTTTTAACTGCATTGCGCCGGAAGGTTGTTATGTAGCTTTTACAAATATTACCGGAACGGGACGTAGCAGTAAGGAAATTCATCAGCTCTTGCTGGACGAGGCTAAAGTGGCAGTCGTACCCGGTGCTAAAGAATGGTTTGGAGAAGGTGCTGAAGGATATATCAGGATGAGTTTTGCTACATCGGAAGACATTTTAAAGGAAGCTCTTGGCAGGATGAAAAATACAATTAATTTGCTATGAAAGCTGTAATTATCGGCGGTGGTATCGCAGGCTTGTGTATGGGCATTTATCTTCACAAGAACGGTGTTGATGTAAGTGTTAATGAAAGAAAATTAGGCGTTGTAGGTGGCGGACATGCGTTTTTGATGCATCATGAAGGTATTGCCATATTGCAGGCGCTTGCTGATGCCGAAGATTGTATCCTGCCGGGAAAATTGATTGACACTTTTGTTTTTAAAAGGCCGGACGGAGAGCTGATGCAGACAATGAAACTGGACGACTGGCAATGTTTTAAACGGACAGACCTGACGATCTGCCTGGCCGGACTTTTTCCGGCATCCCGGTTAAATGACGGTAGAATCTTCTCCCACTTTATTTATAGAGATGAAAAGGTTATTGCTGCTGAATTTACAGATGGCACATTGGAATATGGTGATATCTTTATAGCGGCAGATGGTGCAAATTCTATTGTCCGCCAGCAGATTTTTGGTGATATAAATTTTAAGCCAGGTATTGTTAAAGAGGTAGTTGGAATTGTGAACCATCCTGAGTTTGCAGGTCTGTACACGGGGAAATTCACTAAATTCCAGGAAAAAAGCAGGGGACTTGCTTTTGGTTTGATACCTACCTCAGAAACAGAACTCGTATGGTTTATGCAATATGATCCATCACTGGGAGATGTAAAGGACCGTTCTGCCGAACAATTGAAAACATTCTGTTTTTCCATGTTAAAACACTTCCCAAAAAAAGTTACCTCTATTCTGGAAGCGAATGATTTTACGACCAGTTATATCTGGAATACCAGAGATTTTGATCTGCTTCCGAGATTTCATCGTGATAATGTGGTGCTGATTGGAGATGCTGCACATCTTGCTTTGCCATTTACCAGCGCAGGAACTACAAATGCACTCACAGATGCGAAAGTATTATCCGATTATCTCCTGACCAGTATGAATTACCTGTCGGCCTTTGAAGCTTACTATGCGCACAGGGCAGCCGAAGTAAATAAACATGTGCTTTTGGGGAGAGAATTAAGGGATGCATTCATCTCGCCCGACTCTTCTTCATTTACAATTCCGTTAATTATGAAGACGACTACAAAACCCTAAGGGGCGATAAACATTCGTTCGCTAAAATTTAATGAACAGAATGAACGCCCTGACTCAAAAACTATTTCCTTAATTTTACTATTGTATCGTTTTAGGTTATTAAAGATGGGAGGGAATCATGATTAAAGTAGGGATTATCGACATCAATCAACAAAGCAGGGGTATGATGTCCATGTTATTAAATCATCAGAATCAGTATAATTTTAAAGTGACTGTTGAGGTAGCTTCAATGGGTGAATGTAAGAAAATTCAGCCTAATGAGGAGCCTAATGTAACACTATTGGATATAGAGCAGAACGGTGTAGAAGCAATAGGAGCTATATACCGTAAGTTTCCCAATACCAATGTAGTGGTATATAGTGATATACATGATCAGAACAGCGTATTGGAATGTGTGAAAGCAGGTGCAATGGGATACCTGACTAAGGATACCTGTGTGAACGAAATTATTTCCACCATAGTAACCACTTATAAAGGGGGATCTGTTTTCAGCCCTTCTATTTCCCGAAATGTAATTATGCAGGTGCAGCAAACGGTTGATTATCAGTCTGCATTAAGCTTCCGCGAACGTCAGGTAGTTGAAGGACTGAAGAATGGCTTAAGTTATAAGCTGATAGGATACAAGTATGGTATCTCTCTGGATACCGTAAGGCAATATATCAAAAGAACTTATAAAAAGTTAAACATCAACAGTAAGGGAGAGCTGCTGGCACAGTTCAGGTAGGGGGTGACACACTAAGATGTGTCATTACGGCCTTCATTCAGCGGTGTAAATTCCGGATTTTTGCATTGTTAAATAACGATTTTATTTGCCATATGCTTCAATTTAATTAGCTTGATGCTTCGAACCAGCTACCTGAGGATTTTATGTTTACTTTTCTGCATCATGTTTCTTTTCTTTAAGGGACACGCTCAGGTAAAATATGCCTTTACTAAGGATAGCCTCATCATTAAAGGGGGACAGACATTTTCCAATTTGCTTAGAGTAACCAACACTTATCCTAAGCCCGTGGTACTGAAACAGGATCAGCAGCATATATTATTAAAAGGTTTTATTTCTTTGCCTGACACTATTGTTCTGGGTGCCGGAGAGACGCGTATATTTCCTATGAAATATATGACCAACAGGCAAAATATAAAGGACAATGTACAAACCTTTACCGTCCGCCTTGTTGCTGCCGAAGCAAGTATTTCAGTACAATCTGCTGCAAGTTTTATTACCCGACTGGTGGATGCCGGCGGTCTGGTCATTGGTACTGAAGAAAGTGAGATTTACCTCAATCAATATACTAACCAGGCGCAGATTATGGTGAGCTGCATCAACACCTGTTTTGTACCCTTGTCTTTCAGATTACTCCTGAACGGAATTCCTGAAGGACTGGAATTCACGGGGCAGACCATGAATCTCGTCTTACAACCCGGTGCGCAGCAACTGCTGCCTTTTACTGCGAAGAACAGGTTAGGCAAAAAGATTATCTCGGATTTTACAGTAACTATCCGGGCCCTAGATAATGGTAATAACCAACTGGCAGTAAAAACGCTTAGAGTGGTAAACGTGACCAGTGAGGGCAGGTTAGGAGGGAATGTACAGTTGAATGGCGACCTGCCCAACAGCGCAGCATTGCGTTATGTGGATATGGACGGTACTTCTGCTTATTACCAGTTTCAGAGTAACGGAAAACTGAGTATGGGGAATAACAGCTCCTTGTCTTATCGAATGAATACGGACTATTTCAGGCAGCAGCAGAATAATGGATTAATCGTTTATAATTCATTTATAGATTATCAGCGTAAAGGCTGGGGCATTAAGCTCGGGAATATATATGAAAACATGGATTACGCCTTTGGCGGACGGGGAATTAAAGCAAATTTAAACCTTGCTGCGGGAGAGTCCTTATCGGCCTATGGGATTCAAAATGATTATTTCCTTTTTAATCAGCTGAATAATTCGCTGCCCGGTGCAAAGGTGTATGCACTTGACTATAAGAAGGAAAAGTCTACATCAGACCATCAAAGACTTACTGTCATACACAGTAAGGATCCTTTAACCGGTGTCGATGCCAGTCAGCTCAGTACTAAAATGAACTTTGATCTTGGTGAGCGAAAATCTTTTGGTTTTGAAGCGGGATATTCCCTTGAAGAAGTTCAGGGCGCAGGTAAACAACAAAAAAGTGGCTTGAGTGCAGGATTGAATTATGTATATGAAGGGGAAGGAATTCAGTTTTCTGGCAATGGTTACTATAGCAGTCCGTATTATACAGGAATCAGAAGGGGATTATTCAATACTGATTTGCGGATGATGATCAGGCTGAATGACAAGAACAAACTAACTGCACATGCCAATCTGCAAACCAGCCATCCTGAGTATCAAAATAACCTCACTTATGAATTATATGCAGGAGAGAGCAAAAATACAATCAATATTTACGAACTGGGTTACAGTGTTGGTGTGGGAAGCGTTTCCTTATCATTTACACCTTATCTTTTGGAACAGCGGTTGTATTCCACCAGCTTTACACCAATAACCAATTCTACCGTGGATTGGAAATCGTCTGCTGCACGTATGGCTGTAAATGTTGGCTATTATGGCTCCAACCAATCCTTTACCCTAAATGGCGATTATGGTTATACTTATGTAAATACCTCGGGTACCCCACAGGCACCTTATCATACATTTAAGTTTACGGGTAATTATACCTATTCTTTTTTAGGCCTGAGTACTTATGTGCAGCTGAACCCTTATTACCTGTCTGATGTGCTGACGGTAACAGGGCAGAACCGGCGTTATCATCTGTATGCTATAGGCCCGAATGTCCGTCTTTCTGCTTTTAACGACGCATTACGTTTGCAGATGAGTACGATGTACAGTCATTATGGTTATACAGGAAGCAGCAACTATTCATTGAATGGGATGCTCAGGTATAATTTTAAGAAGAACTGGGCGCTGACTGGTGACGCGCTGTATGCTATTATCCGGCAGAAACTGGTGACCGAAGTTGACCGGACAGATTTTGCCAGCTATGAGCGTGCTACATCAACCTTCAATACCAGACAGATCCGTGTAGGGATAGAGAAACAATTCGGAAACCCGGGAAATAACAATGCTAAGAAACTGGAACTGGTTTATTATGAGGACAGGAACAGCAATGGTCAGAAAGATGCAGATGAACCGGCAGTTCCGGGGGTGCTGGTAAAGATAAATGGTCAGGTAGCGCTGACTGATGCCAAAGGAAAAGTGGCTTTTAAAGGGATGAAAAAAGATGCCTATACGGTTGCTATCACCAATACAAAGGGCTGGAGCTTGCAGGAACCTACTCAGGTTTTCCTGGATAAAAATAAGAAAATGGACATTGCACTTGTCAAAACACAGGCTTTATTCGGGCAACTGAAAATCATTGCTGTAAAATATGGCGATGGGATGCCTGACCTTGCGGGGATCAGGGTTAAAGCAAGGGATGTGAATGGTAATTTGCATCAGACTTTGACAAATGATCATGGAGAATTCTGTTTCTACCTGCCGCGCAATGAGTACACTGTTTACGTAGAAACAGAAGGTTTGCCCTTCTCCATTGAAAACGGACAGGAGCGGGTTGCCTTAAATGGGAGTCCGGCAGAACTGCTGACATTTATGTACAGGGATGAACGCAGAAAGATAGGTGTAACCCGTTTTTAGGGAGCGACTAATGTATAGGTCACAGTTGTTTCGTAAGTTCCTGATGGTTTGCCAACAAGATTAGAATTCTGACTTGAAGGGATACGGTACTGGAGATTGATCTGACGATCAATTACCGGGCCCGAAGCAGAAATCAATGTTTGTGGTGAATTAGACAGTGTAATCGTATTTATGCCTGCCTGGCCAGCCATAGGCGCTATGGTGACGATATTAACCGGAATCTGATTCGCAGTGGCGCCCAGTGTAAGATTTGCTGCGTTAGCTCTTACAGTAACAATGTAGGGCGTGGTTTTGCTTAAGGTTAAATGACCACTTAGCTCGACTGTATTGCTTTGTGTATAACTTGCGGCAGAAGTATAGTTAAAAGTGATATTGGGTTGGGACGGGGCAAGAATGAGCTCTGCCAGGTCACTGGTGATAACCTTCAGATCTACTGTCGTTGTCGTCGATACGGTAGCGCCTGTCGGGTAAGCAGTAGCGGGTTTACTGATGGTATACGTAAGCGGTAGGGTGTAAGTTCCGGCCTGGATGAAAGCAGTCTGCAGATCGGCCTTTGAGATGGTGAAAGTTGGGGTAATGCTACTTTTATTTGCAGCAGGAACAGCGAGGTTGCTGGTATTGAGCAGCTGATTTGTTGCTGAGAGGTTAAATGTGGCGGGTGAGGTTACATCAGAACGAAGCGCTACCAGATTCACTGCGGTAACCGGCGGCACGGCTGCGGTACCTGTATAAGTGAATGCGGAGACTCCGGTAGTGGTTTTAAGGGCAATCTGATTGATTACTGTGGTGGAGTAAGTAAATGGTGAAGTAATACTATTTCCATTGGTATTTCTGAACTTGGCAATAGCATCCATCGTAATGGTTGCAGGAGATACAGGTGGTACATCGACAGAGATGAAAGCGGGAACATCAATTTGTAAGACCTGAGTGGCCGGGGTGATTCCCGTGGATATTCCTGTGATACTATAGTTCAGTGTGGTGGTATAACTTCCTGCTTTCCAGATGGTACCTAAAGTAGAAATCCGGTAGTCTAACAATGAGGTTCCTCCTGCACCGAGGTTTAAAACTGCCTGGTATAGTGTTGCGTCGCTGGTACTCAGCGTCACTTCTGCACTATAGCCCAGCAAACCGACATTACCAGCAGAGCGAAGTTTTGGATGTGCGACAGACAGTGGTATTTTTTCGCCTGTTAAGGTGGCGGTAAAGTCTGAGGAAGCGCTTTTAACTTTAATTGTAGGCAGTACCCCAAGATCTATTGTGGGGCCGGTTAAGGAGGTAACGGTATAATCTGAATTTGCACTGATATTTGTCTGCGGAAGCGTAATTGTTTGCCCGGCACTTTGCTTTACACTGAAAATACAGAGGCAGGCACTAAGGGTTATATATAATTTCTTTTTCAGCAACTTTCAAATCATAAGCAGAACCGGCATCTAAAATTGCAACAGCAAGGAATTTACCGTTCAGATCTGCAGGCAGATCGAGGTAAACCCATTGTGAGGCATCGGGTAACATGGCAATGGCTTCAGGAGTTAATTTTAATTCTTCTCCGGTAGCTTTATTGGTCACTTCATATCGGACGTATGCATCTTTATTGACTTCTCCCTTATTATGGATTTGTATAGCGAATCTGCGTTTCTTTCCTTTATCTGTCTCAATTAGTCCGAGATCATTGAAAGCGAGAAATTCCAGTTCTCCAAATGTCAGTCCGGGAGGAGTATGGTAGATCTGTACACCTACCTCGAGCAAAATAGTTAAACCAACTTGTTTGTTATTCGTTTTTTTTGGTGCCTGTTCCTTCACCTGGGTAAAAAAGAGCATGCTGTTCGTTAAACCTTTTTTTTCATCCCGACCTGCAGGAACGGTCATAGATACATTAATAAGTTTAGTTTCTCCAGGCTGAACAGTCAGCGTATTCGTAGAAAGTGTGATCCAGTTTGCATTGGACGAGGGCATGGAGTTCTTGGCAAAATACATCTTATTGCCTGCAGTATCTCTGTTCCAGTCCTGAATATTGGAAACAAAGGAAACGGGAACACTGGAAGTATTACTAAAAGTAATCTGCTGACTCAGTGTTTCCCCGGGATTGCCTTTAAAAAAGAGTCGGGATGGTGATACTGAAAAGCCCTGCCCCATTGTTGTGTTTACAAACAAAGAGACAAGGCATAAGGTAAATAGTGTAGTGTATAATCTCATTAATCAGCTTAAAGTTGCGTGGCGGTATAGGTAACTACTGTAGCATAAGTGTCTTTTGTAATTCCTACCAGCGCAGCTGCTGTTGGTATGGTATAATTAATATTATAACTGGCAGCGATTGTTGCAGGTGATGTGGTTACCAGCGTCTGGTCTGTTGTTCCAAGTGTTGCTGTATTGAACGTTCCTACAGTCGGCGATGTGCCTACTGATACCTGGATAATATTCAGAGGTACAACAGTAGAGTTGCCTGATGTGGCTGGGGTGAATGCAAGTGCTTTAACCGCTACTTTATAAGCCCTGTTGCTGACAACAGTAAAGTGCCCCGTTTTAGGAACTGTTTTAGAGCCCTGATAGTCGGCTGCAGTGGTATAGTCGAATTCAACATCATCAGCGGCTTTCATTGTAATTGCGATGGCATCTGAAAGAACAATTCTTAATGGAACAGTTCCTGTTGCTGATAACGGCGTTTGTGCATTGGCTTTAACGTTAAACAAAGTTATTACGGCTAAAATTGCTGCGGATACTAAAAGTAATTTTTTCATGGCGATCTGGATTATTCTGGATACAACAAAATTATTTATAATATCAATCCAAACCGCTTAAGTAAAGACACATCTTGATGTTACATTAACATGGATTTTTTATAGTAACAGTGAAAGTTGATCCTTTATCTACTTCACTTTTAACAGTTATATCCCCTCCCAGCGAGTTAATCTGGGTTTTGGTAATGAATAATCCTACTCCACTACCATTTACGTGGCTATGGAACCTTTCATTTAGACCAAATATGCGGTCTTTGTGTTTGATCAGGTCTATTCCCATGCCGTTATCGCTAAAAGTAAGGATGATATCCCCGTTTCTATCCAATTTGGTGGAAACTTCAATCTTCAATGGTCTGTTTTCTGAACAGTACTTTACTGCATTTGACATCAGGTTCATTAACACACTTTCCAGATAACTCTTATTAAAGGGAATCATTTCACACTGGAAATCGGTGTGTATGGAAATGCCCATTGTGTGTATTTGTTTGGTGAATGAGTTACATACTTTTTTAAATATGCGTGCCACACTGACGTTTTCGATGCTGATATTTTTATTGCTTTTAATGCTGAGCATCTGGGTAAGGTCGTAAATTGTTTCGTTCAGCTTTAACGCTGAATCTTTAAACATATCTACGATGGTCTTATTATATTCGTCAAGAAGGTCATAATTTAAAATATCTATCAAGCCTATTAAATTTGATAGCGGTGCTCTGAGATTATGAGAGGTGATATAGGCGAACTGACTTAGGTCCTGGTTGCGTGATGTTAAATCTTCAATTAATTGTTCCCGTTCTTCTTCAGCTTTATTGCGGGCAATATATTCCCTGAAATTTGCGGCGAGTGCACTAATGTCAGCGTTTTTAATTATATTTTTATTAAGTGGATTCGTCATAGTTTTTTATCTGGTAGATACTATGTCTGGTAAGGCAAACACCTTGCCATATCACTATGAGTTGTAGTTATTGGAAAAAAAAGACCTGTTTTTTACAGGTCTTTTTTTTATTTATTTCTGTTATTCTGCATTGATATCCAATAGCTTATGTGCAAGGTCTGCCTGTGCAGAAGAGCTGGCTGCTATGGTGAGGATAAACTCATCCCTGGAGCCGTCTCCCAGGTAATTGGGATTATCCGGGGCTGAAGGATTATCCACCCGGTTCAATGGATTGTATATCGTTACTTTGATATCACTCTCTGAGAAACCATGTTCAGTTAGCAAAGCCAGGGCATTTTCAGCTTCATTTTCTTCCTGAAATATTTTGGTGATCACCTGGAAAGGTACATGATCGGTATAACTACCGGTTTGCCTTCTTGCATAGAGATTGGATTCATCAAAATCTTTATGACCGTATAGTTCTGAATCTGTAGATATGACTGCTGCTCCTTTGATATAATCCGGCATTACACTTATTTGTTGTGCAGTAATATTAGGGAGAATAACGTGGTCATGGTCTTTATCCAATTCGGCTACGCCAATAGGAATTAATACCTCACGTTCCTCTATCTGCCAGCTGTTTCCTTCCAGATCCAGTACCATATACCTTACTTTCCGCTCCTGCTCATCGAAAAGTAATTCGCTTATTTTACCAATAGTCTGGTCAGCTGAATTTTTAACTGTCCAGTTGATGATATCTGGCTGACCATCTTTGATTTCGAAATCACTGTTGCTGAGTTCTTTCAGGCTGCTGATTTCATGCTGATGTTCTTTCCTTTCCATATGCTTGAATATTTAGCTGGTAATTTTATCACTTACAAAATAAAACAGGATAAGGCCAATTGCTACTATCGCGATCAGCCAGTTGAACCAGTCTTTGTATTTTTTCGGTTGAACTTCTAGTTGTGCCATAATATTAATTTTATAATACATTAACAGTCTACAGCCGCCGATGTTTGCCTGCTCAGTAATTCTGCACCTTCTTTATTGCCTTGTTGTATTGCCAGATCCAGTGCCGTAAGGCCTCTGAATTCAGTCACATCCCGATTTGCTCCTTTTTCAAGCAGCATCCTGATCAGTTCATTTCTGCCGAACATGGCAGCAAACATGAGCGCAGTGCCCCCGTTACCGTGCTGAAGATTAAGATCAGCGTCATGTTGAATTAAAAGGGCAGCAATAGCTGCATACCCTTTAAAACATACGCCCATCAAAGCTGTATTTCCGCCAGCATCACTTTTATTGATATCAGCATTAGCATTGAGCAATACCTGTACTGCGGCAAGCTGGTTATTGTAACAAGCAATGATTAAAGGCGTATAACCTTTTTCATCCGCTGCATTTATATCAGCTCCTGCGCTAATTGAACTTTGTAAAAAATTAACGTCGCCGGTTCTGGCTGCGCTGATTAATTCAGCAGTGTTTTGATTCATTTTACGATGATTAGGCTGGTACATCAGGTTTTTTCTCTCTTTCCCAGAAACGGTGATTTGCAATTGCGTTTACAAAGTCTGCTGGTTGCTGATCCGCAAGCACACCTAACGGAGTTTTACTTTTATCCATCGGTATTAACGCCGCTTTGAGTAGTTCTGCTCCCTCTGCTTCAGCAGCAATTGCCTTGCAGTGTTTGAAAGCTTCTGTCACAAAGTGAACGGCATCAGCTTCTGCCTTGATTGCAGTTATGCTTGGTGCACCACCTGGAATATATACGGCGTCAAATAACACTGATGCGGTTGTCAGGAAGGTAAAATCGACTTTGATCTCTGCACCTGTATCATCCTTGATGAAGCCGCCATGAGTAGCTACAATTTTTGCCTGTGCTCCGCCTGCCAATAATGCCTTTTTAGTTGCATTAAGTTGCGCACCATTCACACCATCAGTAGCCAGTACTGCAATTACCCGCGATTTTATGCTGTTTTTTGGCGTATTGGACATGCTGAGCGCCGCAGAAACTTTTAACGATGAACTGCCTGTTTTGGATTCGTACTTTGCCGGATCTGCATCTGCCGGTACACCATGGTTTATGGGTTTTTCCGGTGCTGCAGGTACATCTAATCCGAGTCCTGTCGCTACTTTTTTAGCCAGTTCCATATCTACTTGTGTCAGGATGCCCACCATTCTCTTGCGGATGTCCACAATTTCCACCTTGCCCAGTTCAAACTTTAATGCGTCAACAAGATGGTTTTTTTCGACCTCCGACTGACTATTATAGAATAATTTTGCCTGGCTGAAGTGGTCAAAGAAGCTGTCACTGCGGTCTCTGATTTTTTTAGCGTCTATTCTTTCCTGATAGGAAGTAAACCCGCCTTCTGCTTCTTTTGCCTGTACAGGAAAATTACCACCTATACTGTTGGGTTCATAGCTGGTGCGACTGGTGCTGATCGTCTGACGCATGTGACCATCGCGCTGATTATTATGCACTCCGTTTACCGGTCTGTTAATTGGTATTTCATGGAAATTCGGACTGCCTAGTCTTGATAACTGTGTATCTGTATAGGAGAACAGACGGCCTTGTAATAAAGGATCATTAGAGAAATCAAGACCCGGAACCAGGTGGCCAGGGTGGAAAGCGATCTGTTCCGTTTCAGCAAAAAAGTTGTCGGGGTTTCTGTTCAGCGTCATTTTACCTACAAGCTGTACCGGTACGATCTCCTCCGGTATCAATTTGGTAGGATCCAGGATGTCAAAATCAAATTTATGCTCATCTTCTTCGGGGATGATCTGTAAACCCAGTTCCCATTCCGGGAAAGCGCCGCTCTCTATCGCATCCCAAAGATCGCGTCTGTGAAAGTCGGGATCATTTCCTGATATCTTTTTCGCTTCATCCCAGGCTACGGAATGTACACCCAGTAAAGGCTTCCAGTGAAATTTAACAAAACTGCCTTTGCCTTCGGCATTAATTAAACGGAAAGTATGTACACCAAAACCTTCCATCATGCGGTAACTTCTTGGAATTGCTCTGTCTGACATTAACCACATTATCATGTGCGTTGATTCGGGCATAAGTGAGATGAAGTCCCAGAAAGTATCATGTGCAGAAGCTGCTTGTGGAATTTCGTTATGTGGTTCTGGTTTTACAGCATGAATCAGATCCGGGAATTTAATGGCATCCTGAATAAAAAAGACAGGCATATTATTACCTACAAAATCATAATTGCCTTCTTGTGTATAAAACTTCACAGAGAAACCTCTCACATCCCTTGCCAGATCTGTAGATCCTCTGGAGCCGGCTACGGTAGAGAAACGAACAAAAACGGGGGTTTTAGCTGAAGTATCATTCAGGAAATTTGCTTTGGTATATTTTTCCTGTGATTCATACAGTTCAAAAACTCCATGCGCACCAGATCCTCTCGCATGAACAATACGTTCAGGAATACGTTCGTGATCAAAATGTGTTATTTTTTCTCTCAGGATGAAGTCTTCCAGTAAGGTAGGACCTCTTTCTCCAGCTTTTAAAGAGTTCTGATTATCGTTGATCTTCAGCCCCTGGTTTGTGGTCAAAAATTCACCTGCTCCGTTTTCTTTATCCGGAGTTAGTTCTTTTTGTTTCCCGTTCTGTGAATTGTTGTTGTTTTTCATATTTTATTTTTTAGGCGATGGATCCTGCATCAGTATGTCTTTTATAAGTGCTGACTTATACAGGTTTCATTTTCCGGCTTTAGCTATACTATCGCATTAACACGCTCCATCTTAAAGTGTTTTAGCTGTTTTTGTTTTATATAGGCATTCCTGCAGGTTGTAGGTTGAAACATCCCGTTGGCGGGGGTGTTAAGGGGGAAACAAAATAATATACCTATGAAATTTTTATCATTTAATTCAGCTTTTGCATTATTAGGGAGTGTAGTTATACTTTCTTCCTGCGGAAATAATTCAAAAAACACCGCTGGCAGCGATAGTGCTGCTACGGATACCGCGACCACAACTACAGAAACCGCATTGAAACCTGCTGGTCCCCCGCCAGAATGGGGTAAAACTATTCATCCTGAGATGCAGGCGGTGATAGAAAAGCTGGTCAGTTACGGCGATAAACCGATTGAAACTTTAAGTGCAGCAGATGCCAGGAAAAATCATACCCCAACGGATGCGGTAATGGATCTGATTAAAGAAAACAATATCATGTTACCGGCACCTGGTGTCGATACGGCAGGTAAAAATATCCCGGTAGCAGGAGGGAATGTTCATCTGAGAATTTATACGCCAAAAACCGGAACTGGTCCTTATCCTGTAATTGTTTATTATCATGGAGGAGGTTTTGTTATTGCAGATCTGGATGTTTATAACGCTTCTGCTCAAGGACTTGCAGAACAGGTGGGAGCAGTAGTTGTTTCCGTAGCCTATCGTCTGGCACCTGAGTTTAAATTCCCAACTGCTCATAATGATTCATTTGCTGCTTATGAATGGGTAGTTAAAAATGCAGCATCAATAAAAGGTGATCCAAAGAAGATTGCTGTTGTAGGTGAGAGTGCAGGTGGTAATCTGGCTGCAAATGTGAGTATAATGGCCAGAGATAAGAAAATAATGGTTCCTGTTCATGAAGTACTGGTTTACCCGATTGCACAGGCAGATATGACTACTGAATCTTACAAGACTTACGCTGATGCACATCCTTTAAACAAAGCGATGATGGCCTGGTTCACTAAGAATTATGTAACGGCTATGCCCGAAGCTGAAGACCCAAGAATTTCTCTGGTGAATGCCAATCTTAAAGGGTTGCCATCAACAACAATTATTACTGCCGAAATAGATCCGTTGAATAGTGATGGTATCATGCTCGCTGCTCAATTAAAAGCTGCGGGTGTAACCGTAGACTCAAAAAATTATGCAGGTGTGACGCATGAATTCTTTGGTATGGCTGCTGTTGTACCTCAGGCTAAAGATGCACAGGCTTATGCAGCTGATCAGTTGAAGAAAGCTTTTGAAAAAAAATAAAAACAATATGACAGTATAGGTGTTCATTTGAATATCTACTATGAAAAACTAAGGCGGATACCAGATTTGGTGTCCGCTTTTTTGTTTGTAATTTCATCCAAATATGAGCTGTATACGTATTATTTGTAATTAAGGGATTTGTTGGGTATTCTTGAAGAGAGTTTGAAAAGACGGTGGATTTATAGGAATTATGTATGTTATGGAGGATACAGCTAAGTTGAATAATTTGTCCTTTTTAAAGGGTGGCGGTGACTGCGGGGAATTACTCAGGAATTTTGATTGGTCAAAGTCAGTTTTAGGACCTCCTCAGTTATGGCCGCAGAGTTTAAAGACCTCCGTTAGTATTATTCTTCATTCCAAGTACCCGATGTTTTTATGGTGGGGGAGAGATACCATCATCAATATTCATAATGATGCCTATGTGGCGTTAATGGGTACTAAACATCCTTATTTTTTAGGCAGACGGGCAGATGAACTCTGGTCTGAAATCTGGGAAGAGAACCTGCTGCCCATGAAAAATATGATATTTGATGATGCAGAGTCTATTTATGGACAAGATCTGATGCTGGTGCTGGAACGTAAAGGATTCAGGGAAGAAGGTTATTATAATTTCTCCTACAGTCCGATTATAAATGAATACGGTGATGTAGGCGGATTATTTTGTGCCTGCCACGAGGAGACAAAAAAAGTATTACAACAGCGAAGAATGCAGCTGTCTACCGAGATAAACAGTGCTTCATGGGTCTCCAATTCAATTGCTGAAGTGATCAATGCTTCTTATAAAATCATTGATAAGTATTATAGTGATATTCCTTTCAGTGCTTTATATATATTAAATGCTAAAGGAGTTGCTCAGCTGGTCGGTTCTACGGCTGAACTGCAGGGGCATGAACCCTTTGATGAATATTATGATTTCTCAGCAGAGGATAATTTCTGGCAATTTGGCAAAGTCATAAAGTCAAGAATGCCTGTGTTTATTGAAGGTGTGGGAGATAAGATCACCAGGCTGCATCATACACTGCTTGGAGATTTGCCCCGGACTGCAGTGTGTATTCCGGTGTTTAAACCTGCAGATCATCAGCCTATAGGTATTATGGTATTTGGCGTAAGTCCTAATCTGGTATTTAACGATGAATATCAGCAGTTTTTTCAGCTGATTGCCTCTAAGATATCCCTGATTATGGGGAGCATCAATGCGCGGGAACAAGAGAAATTACTCATAAAGGCTTCAGAAGAGAACCTCAATAATATATTGTTTCAGGCCCCTGTATCGATAGCTATATTTAAAGACAAGGAGCTGAGGATAGAACTGGTCAATAACAAGTCCCTCGTAATGTGGGACAGAACGCTGGAGCAGGTTAAGGGTAAAACATTTGCTGAGGTATTTCCGGAACTGGTATCGCAGGGACACAAAGAAATTGTGGAAGAGGTCTATGATCGTGGCATTTCATTTTCCGCGAATGAGTCGCCCGTAGACATTTTCAGACGCGGTGAACTCTCTACTGCCTATTTTAATTTTGTGCATGAACCTTTAAGAGATATCCACCATCAAATTATTGGTGTAGTTACTGTTGGCTTTGAAGTGACAGATCAGGTTTTAGCGCGGAAAAAAGTGGAGGAAAGTGAACATCGGTTAAATATGGCACTTGATTACACGAATACTGCATCATGGGAGATGGACCTGCATACAAAAAATATAATCTTTACCAATCAGATGGCGAGGATACTTGGATTCGAAAAAGCTGCTGATCTGAACTTCTATAAAATGCGTGAACGTATTCATCCGGATGACCGCAGAGATGTTGTAGAGAAGGCTTTTAATGCTGCCATGTTAAATGGCGATTATAATTATGATGCAAGGATTGTTTTACCTGATGGAACGATAAAGTGGATACACACCCAGGGAAAGGTACTTTTTGATGAACAGCATATGCCATCGAAGATGATTGGTACGGTGAAGGATATCACTGATACTAAAAATGAGCAGAACAGAAAGGATGAGTTTATGGGTGTAATTACACATGAGCTGAAGACTCCGGTAACTTCTGTAAAGGCATTTGCACAATACCTGCAGGAACGATTTTTAAAAACGGGAGATGAAAAATCTGCTGCCCTGTTGGGAAAGATGGGAAATCAGATCAATAAACTTACTTTATTAATCCAGGATCTGGTGGATCTGACAATGATAGAAGGAACCGTGCTTAAACTGCAGCCACAGCACTTTGATTTTAACGAACTGTTAGCAGATACAGTGGAGGAACTGCAGAGAACAACCACAAAGAAAATAAAGGTAGTCAGTGACAGGCAAGCTTTAAATGTAAATGCTGACAGAGACCGGACCGGACAGGTACTGATCAATTTAATATCAAATGCAATCAAGTATTCTCCCGAGGCGGATCATCTTGAAGTGAATAGTTTTTCCGGGAATGAACACCTGATCTGTAGTGTGAAAGATTTTGGAATTGGAATTGCCAGGGAGAAACAAAAGAACCTCTTTGAACGATTTTACAGGGTTTTGGAGGATGAGCGTTCTAACTCGTTTCCTGGTTTAGGTTTAGGTTTGTATATTTCCGCTGAAATTATCCGCAGGCAGAATGGAGCCATATGGGTAGAAAGCGAAAGGGGAGAGGGTTCGGTATTTTACTTTAGTTTGCCACTAAATAATTCCTGAGATGTTAAAAAAAAGAGTTTATGTTGCTGACGATGATCCGGCGATCCTGGAGATTATTACGATGATTCTGGAAGATGAGGGTTATGAGGTAGAAACTTCTGTTGACGGGAGGTCGTTACAGGATGAGTTAACCATACAGCCGGATTTAGTTTTGCTGGATATCAGAATGTCTGGCTCTGATGGTGGAGAGATCTGCAGAAAACTAAAAAGTAATGTACGTACCAGGGCTATACCTATTATTCTGGTATCTGCAAATAAAGATATCGTATCCATTGCAAATAATTGTTTTGCAAATGATTTTTTACCTAAGCCTTTCGAAATAAGCGATTTAATTCAGCTGACTCACAAATATACTTCCTGATCTTTTTTTTTGTTAAGGCGTTTTTCCTGATTTAAAAAAATAAAAACATTTCTGCTGAAATTCCATTGATATAGGTAATGAACAACATTAACGTATATCCTGGATATCCTTATCCGCTGGGTTCAACCTGGGATGGTAAGGGTGTTAATTTCGCTATTTTTGCCGATAATGCAACTGCTGTTGAACTCTGTCTTTTTAATGAAGAGGATGATCAGACAGAAGTGATCAATTTAAGTTTAACTGAGCGTACGCATCATATCTGGCATGGTTATCTGCCGGGAATAAAACCCGGACAATTATACGGCTATCGGATTAACGGGCCATTTAAACCATTAGAAGGACATCGGTTTAACCTGAATAAATTATTGATTGATCCTTATGCCAAGGCTATCTCCGGTGTCATTAACTGGCATGATGCGTTATTTGGTTACGAAATGGGCTCCCCTGAAGCTGATTTGAGCTTCAGCGAAATTGATAGCGCCCCCTTTATTCCTAAATCTGTAGTGATAGACAATGCATTTGACTGGGAAGGAGAAACTCCTTTAGATATCAATTATCACGAATCCATCATTTACGAAGCTCATGTAAAAGGTTTTACGATGCAGCATCCTTATATTCCTGAAGAAATCAGGGGGACCTACGCCGGACTGGCACATCCTGCTACACTGAATTATTTGAATGAACTGGGTATTACTGCAATTGAATTGATGCCTGTACATCAGTTTGTCAATGACCGGCACCTGGTAGAAAAGGGCCTGAATAATTACTGGGGATATAATACAATTGGTTTTTTTGCTCCTGATATCAGATATGCTGCGAATAAAGAACGTGGAGGACAGGTGCTGGAATTTAAGCAGATGGTAAAAGCAATGCACAACGCGGGAATTGAAGTTATTCTCGATGTAGTTTATAACCATACAGCCGAAGGCAATCATATGGGGCCGACTCTATCCTTTAAAGGAGTAGACAATGCCTCTTATTACCGGCTGACAGAAAATCAACGGTATTATATGGATTATACAGGTACGGGTAATACTTTAAATGCAAACCTGCCTAATGTTCTCCGTCTTTTTATGGATAGTTTGCGGTATTGGATTACAGAAATGCATGTAGACGGTTTCAGGTTTGACCTGGCTCCTGCGCTTGCGCGTGAGCTGCATGATGTAAATAAACTGAGCGCCTTTTTTGATATTATTCATCAGGATCCGATCATCTCTCAGGTGAAGCTGATTGCGGAGCCCTGGGATGTTGGAGAGGGTGGATACCAGGTAGGAAACTTTCCACCGGAATGGGCGGAGTGGAATGGCAAGTACAGGGACTGTATCAGAGATTACTGGCGCGGAGCAAATAGTATGCTGGGAGAGTTTGCGCAGCGTTTTACGGGCAGCCCGGATTTATATCAGGGTGGTTACCGGAGTCCGATGGCCAGTATTAACTTTATCACTGCACATGATGGTTTTACCCTGCATGATCTTGTTTCCTATAATGAGAAGCATAATGATGCGAATGGAGAAGATAACCGGGATGGAGAGAACCATAATGGATCTTATAATTATGGGGTAGAAGGGGAAACGGATAATGAAGAGATCAATAAGATAAGAAAAAGGCAAAAACGTAATCTGCTGACCACCTTGTTTTTGTCACAGGGCGTACCTATGCTTGTGGCGGGCGACGAGATGAGTCGTACGCAACAAGGAAACAATAATGCTTACTGTCAGGATAATGAGATTTCCTGGTTAGACTGGGTTAAGGCAGATCAGGAGCTTTTTTCTTTCACAAAAGAGCTGATCAGACTGCGTAAGCGGCATCCGATTTTTTGCCGTAAAAGGTGGTTTCAGGGCGTGCCGATCAAAGGTATTGGTCTGGAAGATATTGCCTGGTTTTTACCTGAGGGAATGGAGATGGAGGAACATAACTGGAATGAAGATTATGCTAAATCTTTAGCCGTTTATCTGAATGGACAAGGGCTCAGAAGTACGGATGCACATGGAAACAAGATCATAGATGATAATTTTTATCTGATGTTTAATGCTCATGATGATTACCTGGATTATCGTTTGCCTAATGAACGTTATGGAAAAGAATGGGTAAAGGTACTGGATACGAGTGTAACGAGAATTGATGAGGAGCTTAGCCGTCATTTTACGAGTGAAACAATAAGGGTAGAGGGACGGTCAATAGTGCTCTTAAAACATGTGGAATAAAAGGATAAGCATACGAGATGAATCATATAGATAGCAGTAAACGGAATATTGGCGTAAATTTTAACCAGACGGGGGCAGCTGTTATTAGCCTTTGGGCACCAGAAGCCAAATCTGTTCAGCTGAAGCTGGCCAACAGAAACCTCAGCTTAAGTAAAGGTGAATTTGGATACTGGTCATTGGAAACAGCTGACCTGTCTGCAGGGGATACTTATCAGTTTTTACTTGATGATGAAATAGTGATCACCGATCCGGCAAGTTTACTCCAGGCAGATGGTGTACATGGAGCTGCGACGGCATATCACCTGAATAATTTTCAGTGGACAGATCAGCAATGGCAGAACCTGCCATTGCATACGTATATTTTTTATGAGCTGCATACGGGTACTTTTACAGCTGAGGGCACATTTGAGGGGATCATCAGCAAGCTTGATTACCTGGTAGAATTAGGTATTACTGCAATAGAACTGATGCCCGTAGCTCAATTTCCCGGTACAAGAAACTGGGGCTATGACGGCGTATTTCCTTTTGCCGTGCAGGAGTCTTATGGCGGACCTGAAGGATTGCAGGATTTGGTCAATGCTTGTCATGAAAAAGGGCTGGCGGTTGTGCTGGATGTGGTTTATAACCATATTGGCCCGGAAGGAAATTACTTCGCTTTATCCGGTCCTTACTTTACAGAGAAATATAAAACGCCCTGGGGCAGTGCAGTAAATTTTGATGATGCCTGGTCTGATGGCGTAAGGAATTATTTCATTGAAAATGTACTGATGTGGTTCCGGGATTTTCATATTGATGCGTTGCGGATGGATGCAGTACATGCAATAAAAGATTTTGGTGCTGTTCATTTTTTACAGCAGTTAAGGAAGGAAGTGGATCATTTGATAAAGACTACTCACCGCATGCATTACCTCATTATAGAGTCTGATCTGAATGATCAGAAATACATCCAGCCACTGTCAGCAAATGGTTATGGTATGGATGCAACCTGGATTGATGAATTTCATCATGCCTTGCGGGTAACTGCCGGAGAACCTGCAAATGGATATTACAGTGATTTTTCTGGTATTGAACATTTAGAGAAGGCTTACCGTGATGCTTATGTCTACGACGGGATCTACTCGCCACACAGGCAAAAAACTTTTGGAGGAAAGGCAGACGGACATGCTGGTGAGCAATTTGTGGTATGCTCACAAAATCATGATCAGGTAGGCAACCGAATGCTTGGTGAACGGAGCAGTGTGTTATTTTCCCGTGAAATGCAAAAACTAATGGCTGCGTCTGTAGTATGCAGTCCTTTCTTGCCTATGTTGTTTATGGGTGAGGAATGGGGGGAGACAAATCCGTTTCAGTTTTTCATCAGTCACGGTGAACCTGAGCTGATAAAAGCTGTTCGTGAAGGCCGGAAGGCAGAATTTGCGGCTTTTCACAGTCTGGGAGAAGCTCCTGATCCGCAAGCTGAAAGTACTTTTTTACAATCTAAATTACAATGGGATTTACTGAAGGAAAACGCCCATCAGCAACTATCTGATTATTATAAGGCTTTACTGAAACTCAGAAAACAGTATGCTCCACTGAGTACTGACCGGACGCAAATGATCGTAGCAGCTGATAAAGTGAATAACTGTCTGATTTTGCAGCGTTGGGATCAGGATCAGTATGTAGTCTGTCTGCTCAATTTCTCAAAGACTGTACAGGATCTGATTATGCCCCGGGCGCGGCCCTACTGGAAAAAAATATTTGACTCTGCCGATCCTTGCTGGGGAGGCCCTGCTATTGCTCCGGTATCCCTGGATGCTTTAGCTAATGTAACTGTTCAATCCGAATCTATTTTAGTTTATACCAGCAAACATGTTTAATCCACAATCCACCTACCGCATTCAATTCCATAAGGAATTTACCTTCAAAGATTTTGATCAGATTATCCCATACTTACATCAGCTAGGTGTAAATACTATTTATGCTTCTCCGATTCTGGAAGCTGTGCCCGGTAGTATGCACGGTTATGACACGGTGAATCCGGAACGGATTAATCCTGAGATAGGGACACTGCAGGAGTTGAAAGCGCTATCGAAAAAGCTGAAAAAATTGGGTATACGCTGGATTCAGGACATTGTTCCTAATCATATGGCCTTTCATCCGTCTAACCTATGGCTGATGGATGTGCTTAAAAAAGGATCAAAATCTAAATATGCTGAGTTTTTTGATATCAACTGGACCGGGGATAAAGAAACCCCGCTGATGGTGCCTTTTCTTGGAAGCACCGTAGCGCAGGCCATCGAGAAGGAAGAATTGAAACTGGTAACAGTGGACGGACTGTTTTATGTGCAGTACTTTGATACCAAATGGCCGGTAAATGACCGAGTGAAATCATTGGACACACCATTACAAGAAGTTTTGGACAGTCAGTATTACAGGCTCTGTCATTGGGAAGAAACGAATGAAAAGATCAATTTCCGTCGTTTTTTTACCGTGAATGCGCTGATTTGCATGAATATGCAATATCCTGAGGTTTTTACTGCCTATCATAAGCTGATTGTGACCTTGTTGAAGCAAGGTATATTTCAGGGTTTGAGGGTTGACCATATTGATGGTTTATATGATCCCGAGGGATATCTGGAACAACTGAGGACAGTTGCGGGAACTGATACTTATATTATAATTGAAAAAATATTGGAAGAAGGGGAAGAAATCCCTGCATTATGGCCGATTGAGGGGAATACAGGCTATGATTTCTTAGCACAGGTAAATAATTTATTTACGGATACCCATGCTAAAAGAGATTTCACCAGGTTTTATGAACAACTGACCGGCGACCATACTTCTGTTGGTAAACAGATCATTGAAAAGAAATCTGCTATCCTGGAAGATTATATGGGCGGGGAGTTGAATAATCTGTGTGAGCTGTTTATGGAGCTTGGTCTGGCTGAAGAAACGGAACTCAAATTGCTGCCTTCTGGTAGCCTGAAAGCTGCTATTGCGGCCTTTCTGATTGATTGCCCTGTTTACAGATATTATGGTAATGAGTTACCGCTGCAGGAGGCAAACCGTGAAGGCTTAAAGTCCTTATTCAAAAAAATAAGATCTATAAGTGATATTGAGCCAGCGGCAGACTTACTGGAAAAAGTTATATTAACAGAAACTGCTGAAGGCGCAGATGAAGGTTATACTGCGCGTGCAAAAGATTTTTACCTGAGATGTATGCAATTTAGCGGCCCCTTAATGGCTAAGGGTGTGGAAGACACATTGATGTATACCTATAACCGGTTTTTGGGTCATAACGATGTGGGTGACAATCCCGAAGCGTTTGGAATCAGCAAGCGGGATTTTCATGAAAGGATGCTCGTCAAACAGAATTTATGGCCATTGAGTTTGAACGGTACTGCTACCCATGATACGAAACGGGGAGAAGATGTGAGAGCGAGATTAAATGTATTGACTAACATACCCGAGGAATGGATTAAAACCGTGGGTGAATGGAGGATCATGAATGCTGCCCTGCCAGACATGCCCGATGCAAATGACGAGTATTTTGTTTACCAGACGCTGATAGGTACCTATCCGATGCCTGGCGTCCCTGAAGAGGATTACCTGGAGCGTTTACATGCTTACCTGGAAAAAGCCCTCAGGGAGGGTAAAACAAACTCGTCGTGGGCTGATCCTGATGTTGATTATGAAAAGAATGTTAAAGATTTTGCCACTGCACTACTGGAAGGTGATTCTCTTTTCTCTGAAAGCTTTAAGCTTATACAGAAAAAGGTAGCTGATTATGGTATTGTCAACTCCTTAAGTCAGCTGTTACTCAAATTTACCTGTCCCGGTGTTCCTGATGTTTACCAGGGGACAGAACTTTGGGATCTGAGTCTGGTTGATCCTGATAACCGGCGACCTGTTGATTATGAATTGCGTGACAGCTATCTGGAGCAGATTACAACAGAAGAGCCAACCCTAACGCAACTCTGGGAGGAGCGGTACAATGGGAAAATTAAGTTATGGTTACTGCACAAATTGTTCCGCCACCGGCAATCTGCTCCGCAGCTCTTCAACCTGGGAGATTATATTCCTCTTTCGGTGAAAGGCAGATATGCAAAACATGTTTTTGCATTTGCAAGAAGATATGGGCATGAATGGTATATCACTGCTGTACCACTTGATTTGGCGGGACTGACCAGAAAGCTGGGGGATAACCAGATTCTGGCCGATTGGAAAGATACCCGGATAGTGCTTCCGGCAGAGGCTCCCGCTGCCTGGGAGAGTGTGCTGAATACCGGCAAAGGAAAGGCTGTGGACGGTTTTTTAGCTGTTGCTGAAATTTTCGGTGATTTTCCTCTTGCGCTTTTAAAAATGACGCTTCCTTCAAATGATCGTGGCGCTGGTGTTTTGCTACATATTACTTCGCTGCCTTCGGTGTATGGAATCGGGGATTTTGGTAAAGAAGCGGAGAAGTTTATTGGGTTTTTATCCCGTGCCCGGCAGAAATACTGGCAGATTCTTCCGTTGAATCCAATAGGAGAAGAACAGGCCTATTCACCCTATAGTTCTGTATCTGGTTTGGCTGGAAATGTATTATTGATTAGTCCGGATTTACTGGCTGAGGATGGCTTGCTGAGCGGGCAACTGTTAAGGAAATACAGATTGCCTGCCAGAGCTGAAGTAGATTTTTCGCGGGTTACTGTGCTGAAAAAAGAGTTGCTGGATATTGCGTGGCGGACTTTTAACTCAGGGAAACATTACCTTTTGAAAAAGGCTTTTGATCAGTTTTGTATCAGTGAATCAGAATGGCTGAACGATTTTGCATTATATATTGTACTCAAAGAACAGCATCAGTATGCACCATGGTATGAATGGGAAAAGGACTTTAAGTCCCGAAACACGGAAGTTTTACAGGAATTTTCTCTAGCCAATGAAGCATTGCTGACTAAAATTAAATGGCAGCAGTTTATCTTTTTCAGGCAATGGCACCAGCTCAGGGCCTTTGCACATAAAAAAGGGGTTAAATTATACGGTGATCTTCCATTTTATGTGGGACATGATTCTGCAGATGTATGGTCTAATCCTGAGATTTTTAGTATCGATGCGGACGGCCAGTTGACGGGTGTTGCCGGCGTGCCACCCGATTATTTCAATGCGGAAGGGCAACTTTGGGGAATGCCGGTTTACCAATGGGATATCTTAAAATCCAAGGGCTATAGCTGGTGGCTGGCGCGGATCCGAAAAAACATGGAACTGTATGACTTATTGCGACTGGATCATTTCAGGGCATTTTATGATTACTGGGAAGTGCCGGCTGGCGCGGAGAATGCAATTAAT
The DNA here is from genome assembly GCF_026239655.1 of Pedobacter sp. MR2016-24. Classification (GTDB taxonomy): domain Bacteria; phylum Bacteroidota; class Bacteroidia; order Sphingobacteriales; family Sphingobacteriaceae; genus Pedobacter. The sequence goes on from NZ_JAPIVO010000006.1 coordinate 280,946, forward strand.
GGTGAATGGCATCTGGGGCCCGGAGCAGATTTCTTTGAAATACTGCAGCAGGAATTTCCTGAAATGCCTTTCATTGCCGAAGACCTGGGTAAGATTACTGCAGAAGTATTTTTATTACGAGATGCATTTTCTTTGCCCGGGATGAAGGTGCTGCAGTTTTCCTTTGGCGAGGATATCGCAAATTCTGAGCATGTGCCTCATGGTTATGCCACAGCTAATTTTGTGGTATACACAGGGACGCATGACAATAACACGAGCCTGGGATGGTATGAACAGGACAGCACTAAGGGTGACAGGCAGCGAATCGAAGATTATGCAGGGACTACCGTAAGCAAAAAAAATGTGCATGTGGTTATGGGCAGGTTAGCCTACATGTCTATCGCAAAAATGGTGATACTACCTGTACAGGATATATTGGGGCTCGATGAAAGATCCCGGATGAATATGCCAGCTACTGTTGTGGGTAATTGGGGATGGAGATTGAAAGCCGGGCAGCTCGGACTGATGGAGGAGCTAAGGCTTAAGATGTGGACAGAGATTTTTGGACGGGTTTAACGGATAATATTTTATAATCTATATGCTAAGCCCCCAGCCTGTATATAGATTATAAAATGGTGATTCTTTACTCTACGACAACGCCGTCTTTACCGATTTTTAAAGAAGCAGTTTCTTCCGCTTTTTTAACGTCAACCTGATAATACTCAGTTTTTTTACCATCTGTTACCAGATAGGCTGCCAGTGGTGCCCAATCTTTATACTTTTCCGATGCGAGGGTAGCTTTCACCGCGTCCGGCAGATCTTCTATTTTGACAGGTGTTTTAGTCGTACTGTCCTGTTGAACAGTAATTGCCTGCAGGCTGTTGGTTTCATTAGCCTTTACAGATGCAATTCCTGCAAATGCAAGAAATGCTGCGCTTAAGATTAACTTTTTCATAGTGATGTTATTTAGTTTAAGGTTGTGAAGCTATACTCTGTTTGAATGCTAAAATTGGAGGAGCGGCTCATGACGGTATACATCTGGCGTAGATAATGAAAGGGATCTTTGTCACATAAAATCGGGATTATTCTTCTCTATTTTATGTATAGCTTCTGTATATCAAGTATTAAATATAATGCCACTTGTATTTTTAGTCTATAAATGACTGTAAATTAGCTTTTTATTGATTGTGCCTGTAAGGAGTTAGTGTAGCGGTTCTCTACACTATGGGGTTAAATTGTATATGTGAAATTTAGTAAGGAATTGTTTAGCTTTGGACTTTTATAGCAAATATTTATATGTGTGGAATAGTTGGATACATAGGACATAGAGAAGCCTGGCCCATTGTGCTAAAAGGTTTAAAAAGATTAGAGTACCGTGGTTATGATAGTGCTGGTATAGCACTGATTAATGAGGGTGATATGAACATTTACAAGAAGGCTGGTAAAGTTCAGGAACTGGAAAACTTTGGCGGGGATAAAAACCTTTCCGGTACTATAGGAATGGGGCATACCCGCTGGGCAACTCATGGTGAACCATCTGACAGGAATTCACATCCTCATACGTCGAACGACGGAAAACTATCAATCATCCATAACGGGATAATTGAGAATTACGCCACGCTGAAAGAAGAGTTATTGTCCAGGGGACATTTTTTCAACAGCGATACAGATACAGAGGTACTGATCCACCTGGTGGAGGAGATTTATGAAAAGGAAAATGTGGATTTGTTTGAAGCAGTCAGATTAGCCTTACATCAGGTTAGCGGTGCTTATGCAATTGTAATTATGGATGAAGACCAGCCAAATCAACTGATCGCAGCCAGAAAAGGTAGTCCGATGGTAATTGGTGTAGGCAAGGATGAATACTTTGTAGCTTCTGATGCAACGCCTATTATCGAGTATACAAAAAATGTGATTTATCTTAATGACAATGAGATCTGCTTATTAAAGCGTGATGAGCTGGTTATTAAAAGATTAGACAATGTAGTGCAGACACCCTATATCCAGGAACTCGAAATTAAATTAGAGATGCTGGAAAAAGGTGGTTATGAGCATTTCATGTTAAAGGAAATCTTTGAACAATCCAGATCTATCAGGGATTGTCTGCGCGGAAGGATTTATCCCAGCGAAGGCAGAGTACAGTTAGGCGGGATCAAAGAATATGCAGATAAACTTAAAAATATCGACCGTATCATTATTGTAGCTTGTGGTACATCCTGGCATGCAGGTTTGGTGGGTGAATATTTGATTGAAGAATATTCCAGGATCCCGGTGGAAGTGGAATACGCATCTGAGTTCCGTTACAGAAATCCTATCATTACAGAGAAAGACATTGTAATTGCCATTTCTCAGTCGGGCGAAACTGCAGACACCATGGCTGCAATTGAGATGGCTAAAGAAAAGGGCGCTACCATTTTCGGCATTTGTAATGTAGTGGGGGCTTCAATTCCAAGACTGACACATGCAGGTGTATATACACATGCAGGACCAGAAATCGGTGTGGCTTCTACAAAGGCATTTACTGCACAGGTAACTGTATTGACACTGATGGCATTTTATATGGCGCAGCAGAAAGGTACACTTACCCAAACCAAATTGGTTGAGCTATTGACTGAACTGGACAATATCCCTGCTAAAATACAGCAGGCTTTAGCATCCAACGAGCTGATTAAAGAGATTGCCCATAAATTTAAAGATTCGCGCAATTGTCTTTTCCTTGGTAGAGGCAGTGGTTTTCCTGTGGCGCTTGAAGGTGCCCTGAAGTTGAAAGAGATTTCTTATATCCATGCAGAAGGTTATCCGGCAGCAGAAATGAAGCATGGGCCGATTGCCCTGATTGACGAGGAGATGCCTGTTGTGGTAATAGCAACAAAAAATTCTTCTTATGAAAAAGTAATCAGCAATATCCAGGAAGTGAAGGCGAGAAAAGGAATTGTACTTGCGATTGTGACCGAAGGAGATGTAGAAGTTAGAAAAATGGCTGACTACTGCATTGAAATTCCTGATGCGAGCGAGGCATTTTTACCCTTACTGGCCACTATACCTTTACAGCTATTGTCTTACCATATTGCCTTATTAAGAGGTTGTAATGTTGATCAGCCAAGGAATCTGGCAAAATCAGTTACGGTAGAATAACGCGAATTAGTATATAGAAAAGGCCGGCTATCTGTAAAAGAAGCCGGCCTTTATTTTATCTTTTTATTTAAGAAGCGATAGTCGCAGTAGTACGGCTAACCGCTATTTCTTTTATTGTTCTGATGATCGCTGCGGTATCATATCCACAGATATCCCATAATTCTGCTTGTTCGCCATGTTCTACGATGGTATCAGGAATTCCCAAACGAATTACCTTTGCCTGGTAGTTGTGATCAGCCATGAATTCCAGTACTGCAGATCCCATACCGCCTTGCAGGCAGCCGTCTTCTACAGTTACTATCTTTTTGTAACGTTTGAATACATCATGCAGCATAACCTCATCTAAGGGCTTAATAAAGCGTATATCAAAATGTGCAGGATGAATGCCTTCACTGTTTAGTTCTTTACAGGCGTCAATAGCAAAGTTTCCGACATGTCCAATCGTTAAGATCGCAACTTCTTCTCCGTCACATATCTTTCTTCCCTTCCCAATTTCAATTTCTTTGAAAGGACGTTTCCAGTCCACCATAACACCGTTGCCTCTCGGATAACGGATAGAGAATGGCCCTTTATTTTCTAACTGTGAGGTGTACATCAGATTTCTCAGCTCTTCTTCGTTCATTGGCGAAGCAACCGTCATGTTAGGAATACAACGCATATAAGCGAGATCATAAGCACCATGGTGAGTTGCGCCATCTGACCCGGCAATACCAGCGCGGTCAAGACAAAACACGACGTTAAGATTTTGTATAGCTACATCATGGATTACCTGATCATACGCACGTTGCATAAAGCTGGAATAGATATTACAGAAAGGCAGGAGCCCCTGTGTAGCCAAGCCCGCAGAGAAAGTTACCGCATGTTGTTCTGCAATACCTACATCAAAGGCACGGTCAGGCATTGCTTTCATCATGATATTCATAGATGATCCTGAAGGCATGGCAGGAGTTATCCCGACAATGTTTTTATTTGCTTCCGCCAGTTCCACCAGTGTGTGACCGAAAACATCCTGGTATCTTGGAGGCTGAGGTTTTTCCTGAACAGTTTTTTTAATTTCTCCTGTTATTTTATCAAACAGACCGGGCGCATGCCATTTGGTCTGATCTTTTTCGGCGAGTGCAAAGCCCTTACCTTTAACCGTTACACAATGTAATAATTTAGGCCCTGGGATATCTTTAAGATCTTTTAAAATAGCCGCCAGATTTTTGACATCATGTCCGTCTACTGGTCCGAAATACCTGAAATTAAGTGCTTCAAACAAATTGCTTTGTTTCAGCAGTGTGCCTTTAATACTTTTTTCGATTTTCTTTACAAACTTATGCGCATTTGGCCCAAGCTCTGAAAGTTTAATCAGAACATTGGAAATGTCGTCCCTGAATCTGTTGTAAGACTTAGAAGTAGTAATGCTGGTCAGGTATTCTTTGAGTGCTCCCACATTAGGATCAATCGACATACAGTTATCGTTCAGGATAACGAGCAGATTTGAGTTTTCGATACCGGCATGATTCAATCCTTCAAATGCAAGGCCGGCTGTCATTGCCCCGTCACCGATTACGGCAACGTGCTGACGGTCTTTCTCTCCTTTGTAATGAGAGGCAACAGCCATACCGAGAGCAGCCGAAATTGAAGTTGAGGAATGACCTACGCCAAAAGTATCATACTCGCTTTCGCTCATATTAGGGAAACCACTGATGCCATGCAACACACGGTTTGTATGAAAAACAGCTTTCCTTCCCGTTAGGATTTTATGTCCATAGGCCTGATGGCCAACATCCCACACTAATTTATCATATGGGGTATTGAGTACATAATGTAAGGCAACTGTAAGTTCGACAACACCTAAGCTGGCGCCAAAATGACCACCATGCACACTCACCACATCAATGATATACTGACGTAATTCCTGGCTAATTTGTTCTAGGTCATCTTCTTTATACTGCTTTAAATCAGCAGGATAGTTTATGTTTGGTAATAATGGATGGGTATTGTTTTCCATGCAGTTTTTAATAGACAAGAAGATACAAAGTACGTGATTTTTGTTAATATAACAGCAAAATATTAGTCAATCCTAAAGAACTAAGGCCGTAGGTTTTAGGCATAGAAATAATTTGCCCCTTAAATTCAGGTGAAAAATCATTATTTTTACAAAAATATACATTGATAAATGGAACGAGATACTTTAATTTTTGATTTGATTGATAGGGAATTAGACCGTCAGGAGAATGGACTTGAGCTTATTGCTTCGGAGAATTTTGTAAGCAAACAGGTAATGGAAGCGGCTGGTTCCGTTTTAACGAATAAATATGCTGAAGGCTTGCCAGGAAAACGTTATTATGGCGGATGCCAGGTAGTGGATGAGATTGAGACGTTGGCTATTGAACGTGCTAAGAAATTATTTGGTGCGGCATGGGTAAATGTACAGCCACATTCTGGTGCGCAGGCCAATGCGGCGGTAATGTTAGCGGTAATTCAGCCAGGTGACAAAATTTTAGGTTTTGATCTTTCTCATGGTGGCCATTTAACTCATGGATCTCCTGTTAACTTTTCCGGAAAGCTTTATCATCCGCTTTTTTACGGTGTAAAAAAAGAAGATGGTCTGATCGATTATGCAAAACTGGAAGAAGTTGCATTGGCAGAGCGTCCAAAGCTGATCATTTGTGGTGCATCTGCCTATTCAAGAGAATGGGATTATGCATTTATCCGCAGTGTAGCTGATAAAATTGGTGCTTTAGTGCTTGCCGATATTTCTCATCCTGCCGGAATGATTGCAAGAGGATTGCTGGCAGACCCGCTTCCACACTGTCATATCGTAACTACTACAACTCATAAAACCTTGCGCGGACCCCGTGGTGGAATGATTATGATGGGTAAAGACTTTGAAAACCCATTTGGATTGAAAACACCTAAAGGTGAAACCAGAATGATGTCATCTGTACTTGATATGGCTGTTTTTCCGGGAACTCAGGGCGGACCATTGGAACATATTATTGCTGCTAAAGCAATTGCTTTCGGAGAAGCGCTAAGCGATGAATATTTAACTTATATCAAACAAGTTCAGGCTAATGCTCAGGCGATGGCTAAAGCATTTGTAGCTAAAGGATATGGAATTATTTCAGGTGGTACAGATAATCACTTAATGCTGATTGACCTGAGAAATAAAAACATAACGGGAAAACTTGCCGAAAATGCTTTGGAAAAAGCCGATATTACGGTGAATAAAAACATGGTTCCTTTTGATGATAAATCTCCGTTTGTTACTTCTGGTATCCGCGTAGGTACAGCAGCAATCACAACCAGAGGTTTCAAGGAAGAGAATATGGAGCAGATTGTAGACTTAATTGATCAGGTAATCCAGAATCCTGAGGATGAGGCACATTTAAACCTGGTTAAAAAACAAGTTACAGATTTAGTAGCCCGTTTTCCACTATATAAGTAACAGCTTGTTTGAAATGAGGCAAAAAAGAAAGGGCCGAAACTTGTTGGAAGTTTCGACCCTTAAATTAACGCTCTCATATATACAAACGTAAGATATGTCCAAATGGTTTTAATTATTTTAAAATATTTGCTCAATATTGAATATAGCTGCAGAAAAGATAAAGGGCCGGTATTTCTATGAAGAAAATACCGGCCCTTACCATCTAAATTAACGCTCTCAATTATATAAACGCAACCATAGCTTTAATATTATTTCAATTGTATTATTCTGAGTAAGCTAATGCGGCAATGCTTAGCTGTTTGATTGGCGTGGCTAATAATGTTATACCAGATGCCTCCAATGTTGAGCCTGTTGTAATCACATCATCTACCAGTAAGATATGCTGATTTTCGAGTTGCCCGGGATTTAGAATTGTAAAAACCGACTGCATATTTTCGAAGCGATCATAACGACCCTTTTTTGTTTGTGTGCTGGTATGGTGCTGACGGATCAGATGGGTAGTACTGACAGGGACTTGCATAATTTCAGCTATTCCCCTTGCAATGTACTCGCTCTGGTTATAGCCCCTGGATTTCTGTTTTTTCGGATGGAGCGGGACGGGAATGATGAGGCTGGTAGTCTGATAGGTAGGTGAGGATAATAATCGCTCTCCCAGTAATTTTCCAAGTTCTATACCTGTTTGGGTCTGGTCCTTATATTTTAGCCGGTGTATCAGGTGCTGTACTTTAGATCCTTTTCTAAAGTATAACATTGCCATTGCACCATTGCAGGATATCCGGCCCCAAAAGAGTTTGGCAACCGGGTTGGCCGCATAATTCTGGAAATCTGTAAAAGGTAAATCATATCGGCATTTTGTACATATTTCCTTCTCCCCGTGATAGAGCTGTATGCCACAGCCGTTACATAAGTAAGGAAAGAGTAAGCCAAGAAAGTCGTTTACTATCTGCCTGATTAGTATCATGCAGCAAACTTAACTTCATCTGATAATATAAAGGTTAAAAATCATCAGGCTTGTTCTTTGACTGCCAGCTGGCCGCAAGCGGCGTCGATATCCTTTCCGCGGCTACGTCTGATATTGGTATTTACACCCTGGCTTTTCAGGTAATTAGAAAAGACATCAATTTTATCTCCTTCAGCATTAATGAAGTCGGCAAACTGAATAGGATTATATTCAATCAGGTTGACCTTACAAGGTACGTGTTTACAGAATTTAGCCAGGTCTATTGCATCTTCAATTTCGTCGTTGAAATTGTTGAAAACAATATATTCGTAGGTAATCGGATTTTTTGTTTTAGCGAAGTAATATTTTAATGCTTCAGCGAGGGACTTTAAGGAATTTGCCTCATTGATAGGCATGATTTCATTTCTTTTTTTATCATTCGCAGCATGCAGGGAAAGTGCCAGATTAAATTTCGCACCATCGTCACCCAGTTTCTTGATCATCTTGGCAATACCTGCTGTAGACACAGTGATTCTCTTGTAAGACATGTTTAATCCGTCAGGAGCAGTGATACGCTCTATGGACTTTAAAACGTTGGCATAATTTAATAAGGGTTCACCCATGCCCATGTAAACGATATTCGTTAAAGGTGCATTGTAATTTTTCTTTGCCTGCTGATCAATCAGCACTACCTGATCATAGATCTCATCCGCATTCAGATTCCGCTTACGGTCCATATAACCCGTCGCACAGAATTTGCAGGTAAGGCTGCAGCCAACTTGTGAACTCACACAGGCAGTCATGCGTTCTTCCATCGGAATCAGTACACCTTCTACAATGTTACCATCATAGAGCCTGAATGCACTCTTTATCGTGTGATCGTTGCTGAATTGTGAATTGTTCACTTCAACTACATTTATCGCATAATTTTCATCAAGCTTCTTTCTAAGGTCTTTGGAAAGATTGCTCATTTCATCAAAAGAACGAGCAGACTTTTCCCATAGCCATTGATAGACTTGTTTGGCCCGGTATGCAGGTTCACTCATTTGCGTAAAGTGCTGTTGGAGTTGAGTCAGGTCCAGCGCCCGGATATCTGTTTTAGTTGTTGCAAGCATTTGGTGCAAAGTTACCTAAAATAAATAAGTCACCCAATTTTCATATAATGAGTTGACTTACAGATGGCATTAGCGTTTTGGACTCTTTGTTTTCCCTGCCGGAGCACCCGACTTTCCGCGTGAAGGTTTAACTGGCCTTCTGCTTGGTCCGTTACTTTTATTCCAGTCTGTTGATGCGCTTGTTGATTTAAAAGCTGAAGAGCCTCTCGGAGCCGCTTTATCTGATCGCTCAGCACTATCGCCTCTGCCGGCTGCACTCGCTCTGCCTGTTGCGGCTTTGCCTCTTGTGGGCCCGGAAGGTCTTGTTCTGCTGGTTCTCTTAACAGGTGTAACGTTTGTCTCCAGATTTTCTTCTTTTGGCTTCGACTTTTTAACTACCCTTTTTGGTCCTGCATCCGATTCAGAACTGGATTTAGCCACCATATTAAATATTTCGGTTTGCTCTTCCGGAGTTAACTCTCTCCATTCGCCTACAGGTAAACCTTTCACGCTGATATTCATGATACGTACCCTTTCCAGTTTGGTTACTTCAAATCCGAAATGTTCACACATGCGGCGTATTTGTCGGTTTAATCCCTGGATTAAGGTAATTTTGAAGATGAAGGGGCTTTCCTTTACAACTTTACACTTTTTAGTCATTACCCCCAATACAGGTACGCCCTTTGCCATACCAGTGATAAACTGGTCGGTAAGTGGTTTATTTACGGTAACGAGGTACTCTTTCTCATGGTTGTTACCAGCCCTTAGAATTTTGTTAACCAAGTCGCCATTATTCGTCATGAAGATCAATCCCTGTGAATCTTTGTCGAGACGACCGATAGGGAAAACTCTGTCACTGTGGTTCACATAATCGACAATATTGCTTTTTACACCTGCTTCTGTTGTACTTGTAATACCTACAGGCTTATTAAAAGCTATCAGGATTGTGTTTTCTGCTTCCTTAGGTTCAATTGTTTGTCCGTTAACTGTGATGATGTCACCAAAATAAACCTGATCGCCAATTTTGGCTTTTCTCCCGTTAATATATACATTTCCCTGTTCTATATATCTATCTGCCGCTCTTCTTGAGCACAGGCCGCTTTCACTAATGTATTTATTTAATCGGGTAGTATAATCAGACATAAACAGTTGAATTAATATGGTATCTTTTTACAAAGTAATCAATTAATACCCATATATGCTACCAAAATAAATTAATAGGGCTACCATGACCCGTTATTAACGATCCAGGCGGTTTCTTTTGTGTCGCCGCTAACGAGCAGATAATTCGAAAAAACACCCATTACGCTGATTGTTTCACCCTGACTGAAATTGGTTTTTACAATCATGGGTTCTCCGGGCTGTTCATATCCAGGTAAGGGGGAAGAGGTTATTTTTATTTTTCTAAGCGGTGCCAGGGCAGTTAACTGTCTGCTTTTGATAAATCCTGTTTTTCCATCGGGAAGTTCTACGCCATACGCATTTTTGTAGGCTGCATTAATAAAGATCACAGTGGCGGGTGGCAGCGCAACAGCAGACTGATCTGTTAACGATGCAGATAAGTATAAGTTGGTCTTGCCTTTTGTCCTTGCCCGGGTGTTTAACAGGTTAGCAGCTGCGGTAACTTCAGGCAGAGGCTGGATGACAGGATTAACAAAAGGTAACGGATCGACTGTGCCGCCGGGCGTGTAGATCCCAAAATGCAGATGCGGACTTGTAGTTTTTGCATTTCCGGTATTTCCCATCAGACCTAATGTATCGCCACTTTTTACTTGCTGACCTTCTACGGCAATCTGTCGATCAAGGTGTGCATAGTAGAGTGTGTAATTTTTTCCTTCAGGTCTCATCCATACTACCTTACCACCTAAATTATTTTCGTTTACCCTGGTGACGGTTCCATCTGCAGCTGCAAGGACTGGTGTATGGAAAGGTGAAAAGATATCAATTCCTTCATGTTTCCGGGATCCGGCATCTCTGCCGTCGCCAAAAAGGCTCTGGATATTTTTGCGGCTATTATTTGTCAGTGGAAAATTAAGAGAGGGACCTGCTGTAATCTCAATGGTATAAGCGGCACTGCTGAGCAATTCCGGCTGCAGCCGGATAAAATATGTGATGTTCTCCTGCATCTCGGCGATAAGTGGTTTACCTGTTGTATCCGCGGAGGCGATAACTTTGAACTCACCATTATCCTGTTTTGTAAGCAGGTCTACATAAATATGATTGACACTTGCTGCAGACCGAACTAGATGAATACTTATTTTTTGTCCGCGTAAGCCCTCAAAACGATAAGCCATAGCAGGAATTTTTTCGGCGGCGAAATAGCCGTTTGCTTTATAAGGCGGAGTAATGAGCAATGCTTTATTTAAACTTTGATTCGCGATCGTGCTCCATGCTTTTCCCATTGAGGTTTTATCAAGGCCCGCGGCAATTAACTTTCTTTGATATTGTTCATGAGGTGAGGATGTTTTAAACAAATTTCCCGCACCAGATCTGCAGGAAGCCATAGTAACCAGCAGTAATAACGAGATTTTTATTAATGTTAATATGTGCTTCATTATCAGGGTTGAACAATCTTTATGCCATCGTGCATAAATGATTTTGATGGATAAATCAAATTATCTACTTTTATATCACTAAATATTAAAATTTATGACAAATCCTTCTCCTTTGGATGAAATGGATAAAAATATGGTTGTTTTGTTTCGGCGGGGGGATGAAAATGATTATCGAAATATATACAATAAATATGCTCCGGCCGTTTTAGGTGTATTGATACGAACTTTTGGAGATGTTAATCTTGCGGAGGAATGCATTAAGGCATCTTTTTGCGAAATGTGGAATAAACGCCTGACATTTGATCCGTCTAAGGAACGTCTGTTTACCTGGATGTTAAAGATGGTGAAAGGATGTGAGTCATTTAAGTCTGTTAAAAATGAGCAATTTATTGACAATGAAATCCGTGAAGAAATTGACCTCGTTTATGCAACTGATATCAGATTCTTTTTACAGCAGAAGAACGATGATGATGGGGAAAAATTTGCTAATGAGATAGATGCAGATGTTAAAAAGGCTATTTTTCTGATTTATTTTGAAGGTTACAGTTTCTCATCAGCTTCAGAACAATTAGGAATTCCAGTGGTTATACTGCGCGGTAATATGATCAAAATACTTAAAACGTTAAAGGGAACGGTAATAACATGAAAAATTGCGCGGAATTTATTGCATCTGGCATTTTAGAATTATATGTTTTGGAATTAACCACTGCGACAGAGAATGATGAGGTAGAACAAATGGCTGAGAATTTCCCTGAAATAATGGTGGAAATTAATGCGATAAGTATGGCGCTGGAACGCGATGCTCTGGCCAATGCGATTGCGCCGGATCCTATTGTAAAACCTTTTTTAATAGCTACTATCGACTATATGGAACGGATGAAGGCTGGAGAAGAATTCAGCAGTCCGCCAATATTGAATGAGGCTTCACAAATAGCTGATTACGCGCATTGGATAGAACGGGGGGACATGGTTCTTACTGATAGATTTGAAGATGTATATGCCAAAATCCTGAGCGCAACGGAGAAACTGATCAGTGCGGTTGTCTGGATTAAAGAGATGGCTCCCCAGGAAGTACATGATGACGAATACGAAAAATTCCTCATTTTAGAGGGGACTTGTACAATCACTATAGAAAACGAAATTCATAGTTTAAAAAGAGGAGATTATCTGACTATTCCCCTGCATAAAAATCATTATGTTACTGTTACTTCGGAGATACCTTGCAAAGTATTGTTACAAAGAGTGAAAATATAAAATACGCTGCAATCTTTTAAGCTTTCGTAAGAATAACCGTAATTTGTAAAATGAGTTCTTACCTGTCAGCATCCTGGATTTATCCGGTTAGTTCCGCACCCTTAAAAAATGGAGTTATTGCAATTTCTGAAAACGGAACCATTACCGGAGTTTTTACTGCTTTGGAAGCGCAGGAGCAGAAATTGACGCCCATAAAACAATATACGGGTGTAATCGTACCCGGGCTTATTAATACCCACTGTCATCTGGAATTATCTCATCTTAAAGGAAAAATAGCGATGCATACCGGCCTGCCGGGTTTTGTTCAGCAAGTGATGCAGCAACGTGAAAAATCGGCCGAAGAGATAAATGCAGCAATGCTGACAGCTGATGAAGAAATGTATTTAAACGGAATTGTGGCTGTGGGCGACATCTCAAATCAGGTAATTTCCAGGGAAGTGAAGTCCGGCAGTAGCCTTTATTACCATACTTTTGTTGAAGCTATGGGTTTTAATCCCATACGTGCAGCAGAAATTATAGAGAAAGCAAAAGAAACCGCATCAGCCTTCAGCCCCTTAAAGGCTACCGTTGTACCACATGCGCCTTATTCTGTTTCTGGAGCCTTATTTGCTGAAATCGCTCAGCTTTCCAACGTTGCCGGGGATGCTGTTTCCATACATAATCAGGAGACGATGGCGGAGAATGATTTTTTTGCAACTAAGACCGGACATTTCTTGAATTTGTATTCATTCCTGGGATTGGATATTTCTTTTTTTAAACCTGCGGGTAAAACTTCGTTACAGACTTATCTTCCTTTATTGTCCACAGCTCCACGGACCTTATTGGTTCACAATACTTTTACAAGCCGGGAAGATATTGAATTTGCGACTGCTACTCATGGAAATTTATACTGGTGTTTGTGTCCAAATGCGAATCAGTATATTGAAGACAGGCTGCCGGACGTTGAACTATTGAAACGTGCGGGAGTTAAGATTACGCTTGGGACTGACAGTCTGGCCAGTAATCATGGTTTGAGTATTCTCGCAGAGATGAAAACCATTCAGGACAACTATCCTGTAAGATTTGAAGAACTGTTACGGTGGGCGACTTTAAACGGTGCAGATTTTCTGGGGATAAGTGCACGGTTCGGGAGTTTGGAAATAGATAAGGCACCGGGGATTAATCTCATTGAAGGATTAGTAGAAGAGAGGATAACAGATCATACCCGTATTCGCCGGTTATACTAATAAAGCATTTTTAGCAGCGTTATTAAGAAGGGCAAGGGCAAAATTAGGTATGTTTGAGGCTGATATGGAAGAAGGCAAGATCGGGATTGAAAAGTCTTCATCATCGATACCTGCAAAGGGCAGCTGACGACAATAACAAAAGTAGAAGAAAACAAATATCATTGATGAAACATATAGTTATTAGAATAACAGGTAAAGTACAGGGTGTATCTTTTAGATATACCACAAAAGTAGTAGCCGATCAAATGGGGGTTAGGGGAATGGTTAGAAACGAGAAAGATGGTAGTTTATATATTGAAGCTGAAGGTGATGATACTTTGCTGGAAGTTTTTCTGGAATGGTGTAATGAAGGACCAGACAGGGCTAAGATTGAAAATGTGGAAGTGACCAGCGGCGAACTGAAGAACTACAGGAATTTTGAAATTATTAAAAAGTAAGCCAGCGCATGTCGATCTATAAAAAGTTTGCAGGGCAGACCTTGGTTTATGGTCTGAGTACTATTTTCTCCAGACTGTTCAATTTTATTCTGACACCTATCTATACCACTGTTTATGCAGAAGGTGTATATGGGGTGTTTACGAAAATGTATAGTTATGTGAGCTTAATTAATCCCATTCTTGCTTTTGGAATGGAGACTACTTTTTTTCGTTACCTGAATAAACACGAAGACAGAAAGCAGGAAGTATACAATAATAGTTTTTGGATTATTAGCTTCATGGCGGTTTTATTTTTAATAACAGGCCTTGTTTTTAATGATTACTTTGCCCGGTTTACTTTGAATGGAAATATTTCCGGCTTAGCAGATCAGCGGAAATATGTACAATTTTTTGTCTGGGTTCTTTTTTTCGATGCCATCAGTATTATTCCGTTTGCCAAGTTAAGAGCTGATGGAAAACCTTTCAAATACAGTCTGATTAAATTTCTGAATATAGGGTTTTTTGTTGGCTTCAATCTGCTTTTCATTTTCATTATACCATCATTAATCAAACATCAGGGGCCGGGTGCAGAATGGTTATCGGGCTGGTTCAGGCCTAAATGGATAGGATATGTATTTGTCTCTAATCTTATCGCCAGCATTGTAACTTTAGTGATGCTGCTGCCGCAGTTCCGGAACCTGCAATTGAAATTTGATAAATCATTATTTTACAAAATGTTCGGGTACAGCTGGCCGGTGCTGGTGGCTAACTTGTCATTTATCATCAATGAAAATCTGGACAAAATCTTATTGAGTAAATATTTGCCTACCAACATTGCAGACCATGAGATAGGAATCTACGGGGCTGTATGCAAGCTGGCTATTTTTATCAGCATTTTTAATACAGCATTTCGATTAGGAGCAGAGCCGTTTTTCTTCAGCCATGCCAAAAATGAAAATGCTAAAAATACTTATGCCACCATATTGAATTACTTTGTACTGGCATTGGCAATTTTGTTTGTCGGCCTGATTGCCAATATTGGCATCTTAAAATACTTTATCAACAGTAAATTCTGGATAGGATTACCGGCAGTGCCATTTTTATTATTTGGTTATGTATGTCTGGGGATTTATATGAATCTTTCTATCTGGTACCGCCTGTCAGACCAAACCCGGTATGGTCTTTATATTTCCCTGATCGGCGCAGTATTTACGATCGTTATGAACATTATTCTGATCCCAAAATACAGCTATATGGGGTCTGCCTGGGTTAGTATGCTTGCCTATTTTATGATTATGGTGATCTCTTATGTATTGGGACAAAAACATTATCCTATACCTTATAATCTGAAACGGATGACAGGATATTTAAGCGTTTCCATTCTGTTGGTTTATTTATCATTTTATACCTTTAAACAAAACATATTTATAGGAAATGGTTTGCTGATCTTATTTCTGGCAGGTATATTTCAGTTGGAAAAAGGCGATATTATTAAATTATTGAAAACAAAATAACACAATCGATGAATATTAGAATTATTAACAAGTCAGGATTGGCATTACCACAATATGAAACAGCCCATGCTGCCGGAATGGATATGCGTGCCTTTACAGCAGAAGAAATTGTAATTAAACCAGCACAGCGTGTATTAGTTCCTACGGGTTTACATATCGAATTGCCGATTGGATATGAAGCTCAGATTCGCCCGCGTAGTGGTCTGGCTTATAAAAATGGAATCAGCATTGTTAATTCACCCGGTACGATTGATGCCGATTACAGAGGGGAGATCAAAGTATTGCTGATTAACCACTCTGATACTGACTTTGTGGTAAAAAACGGGGACAGGATAGCACAGATGGTGATAGCCAAACATGAGACTGTGGTTTGGGATAGTGTGGAAGAACTAAGTGATACTGCACGTGGCGCAGGAGGATATGGACATACAGGTAAATAATTGATATGAAATTAGCTGTTGTTTTATGGTTGATGTTATTTGGAGCATTGTATACCAATGCACAGCTCAAAGTGTTATCGGCTACCGATAGCACGACCATAAAACAACTCTTTTTTGCAGGCTTACGTGATAAATTGAATGATGACTATAGCAGAGAAAATATAAGTTTCAGCAAGATTGTGGCGCTTGACCCAAATAACGATGCGGCCTATTATGAACTCGCCTTATTGAAATATCGTCTGGACCGGATACCTGATGCAGAAATTGATATAAAGAGGGCTATCTCGCTTAACAAAACAAATCCGTGGTACTTGAAGCTATTAGCGGAGTTGTATAAAAGAAACGGGAATATGAAAGCGCTCGTGCCTGTTTTTGATCAGCTGATCGTTTTGTTGCCGGAAGAGCAGAGTTATTATTTCGACAGGTCAAACGCGTTACTTATTGCAGGTAAAAAACAGGAGGCTTTGCAGGGTTATCAACTTATTGAACAGAAATTTGGGTCCTCACCCGCGCTGGATCAGGCCAGGGGACGAATAAATGAAGATAGTAATTCTTCTCCTGCTGTAAACCAGCAAACGGACAACACTGAGCCACTGGCACTCGCCACTGCTTATATTGGTAAAAAGGATTTCGCAAACGCGGCAAAAATATTAACAGGAATTGCAGATGCCCGGCAGGAAGATCCGTTGTTTCTGGCTTTATATGGAGATGTATTATTTGAAACAGGAGATTTGCCTGCTGCGCTCACTGCATATAAAAAGGCATTAAGACTAACAGACCAATTGTATGGAGTATGGGAAAAGGTACTCAATATACAGATTCTTCTTGGCCAGTATAAAGAAATGATCGTAATGGGCGATGCTGCCTTGGCAATTTATCCCAATCAGGCGATTTTAAACTATTATATGGCTTTTGCGCTTCACAGGGAAGTACAAAATAATACAGCGCTGACTTATATCAGAACTGCTTTACAGCTAGATGGTGAGAATAAAGCTTTGCAAGCATTAATATTTGCACTGCAGGCAGAAATTCTGATAGATGAACATAAACTTGCTGCTGCGGAGGTTTCCTTCAATAAGGCGCTGGAGCTGGATCCCGGGAATTATCTGATCATGAATAATTATGCTTATTACCTGGCGTTAAGAAATGAGCAGATGAACAGGGCTGAAAGTTTGATTGCAACTGCGGCAAAAGCATTGCCTGAGGATGCTTCTGTGGCTGATACTTATGCCTTCGTGTTGTTTAAAAGGGCAAAGTATGAAGATGCTAAAGTATGGATTGAGCGTGCCTTAAAAAACAATGCTGTTGATAACAGCGTTTATCTGGAACATTATGGCGATATTCTATTTTTTCTGGGCGAACAGCAGCAGGCAATGATCCAATGGCAAAAGTCGCTGGATGCAGGAAATGGGTCTCCTTTATTAAAACGTAAGATAAATGAAAAGAAATATATTAAATAGCATACTGCTTTTACTCGTGCTGAGCCTGACTATGGCCTGCAAAACTAAAAAGGTTATTGTTGGAAATCCTGCTGTAGCTGCAGAAAAGCCAGCAGTTAATGATAAAAAATCAGAGAACCTGAAATTGCTGAAGAGTAAAGACGTAGTTTACACCACATTGTCTTTAAAGTCCAAAGCCAAATTGAATATCAACGGCAATGACAATAGCGTAAACATGGCCATCAGGATCAAAAAAGACGAGAAAATATGGATCAGCATTACTGCAATTGCTGGAATTGAAGTAGCACGTGCGCTGATTACGCCAGATAGTCTCCTGGTAATAAACAGGATACAGTCGGTCGTCTTAAAAAAGCCATTTAGCTATGTACGCAAGTTTGCCAATAAACAAGTTAGCTTCACTATGTTGCAGTCGATCCTGACAGGAAATACGATAGCTGATTTCACGAATGAAAAAGCCACACCTGATCTGGAGGCTACCGGATTCAGAATCAAAGGTGAACAGGGGGATCTTGCATTTAATCTGCTTTTTAATACTTTATTGAAACCATCAGTAACGGAGTTAAATAATGTGACTACAGGCCAGGCCTTAAAGGTAGAGTATGCGGATTATCAACTGGTGGAAGCCGTTTTGTTTCCTTCGGTAGTAAAAGTGAACTCTGTGTCTGGTAAGGATAAAATCAGTATTGCATTCAACTTTTCTAAAATTGAGCGCAATGTTCAACTGGATTTTCCGTTTACAGTTCCTAAAAGGTTTGAGACAATAAACTAATTTTTTTCATACTTTTGATGCAATGAAGCTACACAAATTACTTCTGTTACTTTTGTTTGTTACGTTTGCATCTTCGGCTATAGCCCAAAGCAGCTCTCAGCTTAAAAGAAAAAAGGAAGCTATCCAGAGAGAGATCGAACTGCTGCAGAAAAATCTGAATAAAGCGGCACAGAGTAAAAAACTTACGCTGGGTGAAATTCGTGCACTGAATACCAAGATCAGCTTAATGCAAAGCAAGATCACCGTCATCAATTCTGAGATAAAAAACCTGGATAATGAAATCCATGAAAATACAAATACCGTACATTCATTGCAGGGGCAACTGGCACAGCTGAAAAAGGAATATGCCGGTATGATAAGATTTGCACAGCGGAATAAAAATTCATATGATAAAATGATGTTTATTTTTGCTGCGAAGGATTTTAACCAGGCTTATAAAAGAATTAAATATTTACAGCAGTTTGGTCAGTACCGTAAAAAACAAGCTGATTATATCCAGGGGACTGAAAAAAATCTGAACTATAAGATTGTTGTGCTGGATAAGAGTTTAAAAGCAAAAAGCAGTCTCTTACGTGAGCAGGAAACTGAACAAAGTAAACTGGCTAAAAATAAAAATGAACAGTCTTCTGTATTGAGCAAATTCAGTAAGCAGGAGCGCCAGTTCAGTCAGGATATTGCCAGACGTAAAAAACAACAATCGGCAATTGACAGACAAATTAGAAATGCCATTCAGCGTGAAATTGCATTAGCCAGGAAAAGAGCAGAGGAAGAGGCACGGATCGCTGCGGCAAAAGCTAAAGCAGATAATAAACCGGCACCTGTTGAAAGAGCTAAGACTACCAGTAATTATCTTACTGCTACGCCGGAAGCAGCAAAGTTGTCTGCAGGGTTTGAAAATAATCGTGGCCGTTTGCCGTGGCCGGTTGGACAAGGGTCCATTACGGAAGGATTTGGCAGGCATAAAGAAGGAGAGGCAGGGTATACCAATGATGGTGTTAATATCCTGACCAGTGAAGGTGCATCGGTAAGAGCAGTATTTGGTGGGGATGTATTATTTGTGACAATGATACAGGGAATTTATGTAGTGGCATTGAGGCATGGTGATTATTTTACAATTTACCAGAATATTAAATCACCGACTGTTGCTAAAGGAGATAAAGTAGATACGAGACAGACGCTGGGAACTGTGGCAACGACTTCAGATGGCGCTTTACTTCACTTTGAAATAATGAGAGGTCAGTCTAAGTTGAATCCGGAGGCCTGGATTGCCAAATAAATTATTGGATCTAAAATGTTTATATTTGTTATATTATAAAATCAAGTTGAGATGTATACAGGAATATTAGTTGAATTCTTAAATATGGGTGGTGGGGAGATCATGTTGATCCTTGCAGTTGTGCTGTTGCTTTTTGGTGGTAAGAAATTACCTGAGCTGGCACGAGGCTTAGGCAAGGGGATCAGAGATTTTAAGGATGCTTCTGAAGGCGTTAAAAGAGAAATCCACAGGAATATTAATGCTATGGATATTGATGATGAACTAAAAGCAGATGGTACCTATGCAACCACTACTGAGACCAAAAGCCCTACTGAAACTCTTGAAGAGCAGATGTATCCAAAGAATGAAGTAAAGGAACCGATTAATTTGAATAAAGATACTGCTCCGGCAGAACATACTGATATTGCAGCGCCTGCGGAGAAATTAGAAATAGAAAAAAATAAAATTAACTAAAGATTATGTTAAATACAACCATATTAGCAGCCTTGGGTACACCAGAGATTATCATTATTTTAGTCGTTGTGTTATTACTTTTTGGTGGTAAAAAAATTCCGGAACTCATGCGCGGACTGGGTAAAGGTGTGAAAGAATTCAAAGACGGAAAAGATGGAGCAGATGATAATGAATCTGTAAATGCTAACCGTACCAATACACATAAACCTTTGTAGGTTTTTGTGTTATTTATTGAATTTTGTTAACCTTTAATTCTTTCTTATAGTTTGAAGAAGTACAGCTCTTTAGCAGAGATACAGTCTCTCATCAGTAAAAAACAACTTCATCTTTCAGCGTTGCTTGATTATTATTTTAAGCAAATTGAAGCGAATAAACACCTCAATGCATTCAATGAGGTGTTTTTTTATTCCGCAAATGATCAGGCTGCTTTAATACAGAAAAAGATAGATAATGGTACTGCAGGTAAGCTTGCAGGTATGGTCATCGGTATTAAGGATAATATTCTTTATAAAGATCATGCGACCACTGCGTCTTCTAAGATGCTGGAGGGTTTTATCTCCCCTTATTCTTCTACAGTAGTAGAGCGTCTGCTACAGGAAGATGCAATTATTATCGGCAGGTTAAACTGTGATGAATTTGCGATGGGCGGATCCAATGAGACTTCTTACTATGGTCCCGTGCGCAATGCTGCAGATACGGAACGTGTTTCCGGAGGGTCTTCAGGTGGATCGGCTGTTGCTGTTCAGGCCGACTTATGCCTTGCCGCTCTGGGTACAGATACAGGCGGGTCTGTTAGACAGCCTGCTGCTTTCTGTGGCTGTATCGGACTAAAACCTACTTATGGGCGTATCTCCAGGTATGGTGTAATTTCTTATGCTTCCTCTTTCGACCAGGTAGGTACATTGACCTCATCTATCAGTGATGCAGCGTTATTGCTTGAAGTTCTGGCAGGTGCTGACGAACATGACAGTACGGTTTCGACTTTAGCTGTTCCTGCATATACCGATCAAATCAATGCTGATGAGCCTAAACGGATTGCTGTATTGAAAGAGACACTGGAAAGTGAAGCACTTGATCCGGAAATAAAAACATCTCTTCTGAATGCAATTGAAGAATTTAAGGCGCAGGGGCATACTATTGAATATGTTTCTTTTGACCTTTTGGATTATCTCGTACCAGCATATTATGTTTTAACTGCTGCAGAGGCTTCATCTAACCTTTCCAGGTATGATGGGGTGCATTATGGTTATAGAAATACAAGCGCACTTAGCTTAAACGATTTATATAAAAAATCGAGAGCCGAAGGCTTTGGTGAGGAAGTAAAAAAACGTATTTTACTGGGAACCTTTGTACTCAGTGCAGGTTATTATGATGCGTATTATCAGAAAGCACAACAGGTGAGGAGACTGATCAGGGATAAGATCGAAAAGCTGTTTTTGGATTTTGATGTAATTCTGCTTCCTGTGGCTCCTACTCCTCCATTTAAAATAGGGGAGAACATGAATGATCCGCTGGTTATGTATATGGCTGATATTTTTACAGTTTTAGCGTCATTAACTGGCATACCGGCAATATCAATTCCTTTGGGCAATAATAGTGAAGGTTTGCCGTTAAGTGTACAGTTAATGGCAAAACACTTTGATGAAAACACGTTGCTTTCTATGTCAAATAGTTTCTTAAATTTAACGACTGCTCAAGTTTATCTTTAATCAAAAATATTCCATTGCTTAATTGCAGGAGAAGCCTATGAAAAAAAATATACTCACCCTATGCTTTTGTATGCTTGTATTGTCGGCCGCTACTGGTTTGGCTCAGCAAAAGATTAACAGATTAGATTCCGTAAGAAATATAACAGCGACAGGATTTTTGTCGCCCACCTTATCAAGTGATACTGCTGCTGTGCCGGTGGTAATGGAAAACCCCTTGTTTTACAACTATAACTTTACCTATAAGAAGCGTCTTGATTCCATTCAGCGGGAGATTCCTTTGAGTTATAATGAATCCGTACAAAAGTATATTGAAGTCTATAGCGGACGGAAAGAGATGATGGGAAAAATGCTGGGCCTGTCTGAATATTATTTTCCCATTTTTGAAAATGCCTTACGCGAATATAATGTTCCAATGGAACTTAAATATTTACCCATTATTGAGTCATCCATGAATTCTCATGCGATCTCAAGAGTTGGTGCTACAGGTTTATGGCAATTTATGTTTTCTACTGCGAAAGGTTATGGATTGAATATGGATAACTTCGTAGACGAACGAAAAGATCCTATTCAGGCAAGTTATGCTGCCGCTGCTTATTTTAGAG
Source organism: Pedobacter sp. MR2016-24 (assembly GCF_026239655.1). GTDB lineage: Bacteria > Bacteroidota > Bacteroidia > Sphingobacteriales > Sphingobacteriaceae > Pedobacter. The sequence continues at coordinate 303,204 of NZ_JAPIVO010000006.1, forward strand.
ATGCATATGCCGAGCTTGGTGACTGGCTGTTGGCTATAGCGGCGTATAATTGCGGAACGGGCAATGTGAACCGGGCAATTATCAAGGCGCATTCCAGAGATTTCTGGCAGATCAGACCTTATCTGCCATTAGAAACAAGAAATTATGTACCTGCATTTATCGCAGCTATTTACGTGATGAACTGTCCTGAAAAACATCAGATTAAAGCGCAAAAATCTTTTTTTGCAATGAAGACTGATACCATCCAGGTAAACAGATTCATTTCCCTGACCGACGTTGCACAGGCACTATCAATAGAGGAAGATGAGCTGTTTGACCTAAATCCATCTTATAAGAAAAAAATCGTGAACGGATCTGCTGAATCCCCTAAGCGGATTATTATGCCGAAGGTGAGTTTAACTAATTTTGCGATGATCTATGAGGTACTGAACAATAGCAGCCTGGATACGGATACAAAGATTATTCTTGCCTCTAATGATGACCGGAGATTACATAAAAAAGTAAAAGTCACTCCTGCTCCGGAACGAAAGTATAATCCGGTTTACCACCACGTTAAATCCGGACAGAATCTGGGTGAAATAGCCGACCAGTACCATATTGAGATACAGGATCTGAAAGTATGGAATAAGCTGAAAGGCAACAATATTGTGCCCGGCCAAAAGCTGATCGTAGCGAAAAGCGGCGCAATTATCAAAACTGCTGAACCTAAAACTGCTAAAAAGTATATTTCTTATAAAGCTAAAAGTAGTCAGAAAATGGACAAAATCTAATCTTGTTCTTTTTGTTCATCCTTCATTCCCGCATTTATTTGCTGAATTATTTCCTGATATTTGTTTGTTATCTATTACCTGTTTATCGATAATAACAATTGTGATTTCCTTTTACTGTGTAGCTTATGAGTAAAATTCAGGTCAGCATGCTTTATCCTGTCCATATAATAAGATGGGCGTTAAATTTATTTCTTCTTTTCGAGGCTTTCCTTAACATTTTATTGCATATAGATATATTTCCTTTTAGTAGCTTAGCGCAGGCTTAAAAAAATAAAATTATGTTTGATTATATAGATGGCAGACTGACCTTTAAATGCCCTGCATATATTGTGGTTGAGGCAGGAGGAATTGGCTATCATATTAATATTTCGTTGAATACTTACAGTGGGCTGGGCGACAAAGAAAGGTGTAAAGTATATGTTTGGCTGCATGTTAAGGAAGATGCGCATACGCTGTATGGTTTTATTGATGAAGGTGAACGCAGGTTATTCCTGCATTTGATTTCGGTTTCCGGAATAGGTCCGAATACCGGAAGGATGATGCTTTCCTCCATCACACCTGTAGAAATTCAAACAGCGATCGTAAACGCTGATTTGCCGCTTATACAGCGTATCAAAGGTATTGGTGTGAAATCTGCGCAGCGGTTAGTACTGGAATTGCAGGATAAGTTAAAAAAAGAAGGTAGTGGGTCATTAATCTCGGCGCCATTAAATAATACTGTACGTGAAGAGGCTTTGTCTGCATTGATGATGCTGGGCTTTGCGAAAATTCCTGCCGAAAAGGTTATTGATAATGCTGTTAAGAGCAATGGCAACGACTTGTCGGTTGAACAAATGATTAAGATAGCTTTAAAGAACTTATAATATAATTGCCTTTGAGAAAGACTTTTACTTTAGTTGTTTTATTCATATTTTTCTTTTGCTGGCAATATGCTTTTTCACAGGTTCGGCGCACATCTAATGCAGATAGTACAAAGAATAACTTCGGCCTGAAAGAAAAGCAAAGATTGGGAATTCGCCAATCCGGCGATTCATTTTCACCTCTCCCGGATAACTTTACCAGGGAAGTGGAATATGATGCAAAAAATAAACGTTATATCATCAGAAATAAAGTTGGCGGCAGATTTTTTAATCCGCCACAATACCTGACGATTGACGAGTACCAGCGCTTGATCAACAGTGAAATTAAAAGAGATAACTGGAGGGTAATTTCTAATGCAGAGGTGGATAATGTGAGGCAAACCGGAATTATTCCCAGCCTCACTGTTAATAGTAAAGCTTTTGAAAAAATATTTGGTAGTAATGTTATTAATATTCAGCCACGGGGAGAAGCTGAACTCACCTTTTTAGGACGTATAAATAAAAACGAAAACCCGCTGTTTAATGAACGCCAGCGGGTGCAGAGTAATTTTGATTTTAACCAGCGTATCCAGATGGACGTGGTGGGTAATATCGGTACGAATGTTAAACTCAATCTGAACTATAATACAGAGGCACAGTTCGATTTTGAAAATCAGATCAAACTGGACTGGACCGGCGGAGAAGATGATATCATTAAAAAAATTGAGGCGGGTAACGTAAATTTACCTTTAAGTACTTCTCTGATCACAGGTACACAGGCATTATTCGGGATTAAAACCCAGTTGCAATTTGGTAAGCTGAATGTAACCACTGTCTTTACACAGCAGAAATCGCAGTCCAGAGAATTGCAGATCAATAATGGCGCCCAGCAAAATGAATTCAGGATTAGCGGTGACAATTATGAGGCGAATAAGCATTACTTTTTAGCACAGTACTTCCGGGATAATTACAATAAAACTTTATCTACACCACCAACAATTACATCGGGTGTAAACATTACGAAAATAGAAGTATGGATCACCAATAAAACGGGTAATACACAAGATTCAAGGGATGTACTGGGTTTTATCGATTTAGGAGAAAACACTCCGTATAATGTTGCACAAGTAAATGGAGGGGCAGCATTTTCTCTGTTACCTTCCGGCTACGCATTACCACAAGGACCAAGACAGTCTAATGATCTGTTATCACGTTTGCCTGCTGATGCGAGGCTGACCAACTCTAATGCGATCATTTCTTATTTTCAAGCCAATGGGGGGACTGATAACTTTGGAAAGCTGACTTACGCGAGGAAGTTATCTGATAAGGAATATACCTTCCATCCGCAATTGGGTTATGTATCACTGAACAATGCTTTAAATGCCGATGAGGTGTTGGCGGTTGTATTCCGGTACACCTTTAACGGGGTAGAATATCAGGTTGGAGAATTCTCTACTGATGTTAATTTTGATCAGGCGACACCGAAAGTCTTATTTGCAAAGTTGCTGAAAAATGAAACGACTAAAACCAATTTACCTACCTGGGATCTGATGATGAAAAACATCTATTCTATAGGCGGGTATCAGATTAGTCCGCAAAACTTCAAACTAGATGTTTTCAGGATAGACAATAAAACAGGAATTGAGCGTCCGCTGATTGATGAAGGTGAGAAATTTGATGAATTCCGGCGACCGCTGAAAAACAAGTTATGGCTGCAGGTAGTAGGATTGGACCGGCTAAACCAGCAGAATGAACGTAAACCAGATGGGGTGTTTGATTTTGAAGCCGAAGACCGGCCATTTACCAGTACCAACAGTGGGAGTACGGCTACTTCTATGGGGAACTTAAACGCTTCCCTAACCAGCTCCAGCCTGGCTACATTCTCTTCAAATACAAGTACCGGATATATCACCATTGATCCGCTCAACGGTCGTGTTATATTTCCCTTAATAGAACCTTTTGGTAAAGATCTGGCTGCACAGTTTAATCCCGGTGAACAGAACCTGATCGATAAATATACTTATCAGGCATTGTATGATTCCACCAAAGTAGTAGCACAGCAATTATTTACCAGTCAGAACCGGTACATTATAAAAGGATATTATCAGTCAGAAGTGGCATCTGAATTCAGCCTGAATTCAATTAATGTTCCTGAAGGGTCGGTAAAAGTATTTTCAGGAACTATCCCTTTACAGGAGGGTGCTGATTTTACTGTCGATTATCAGGGCGGGAGAGTGAAAATAATCAATACAGGACTGCTGATCTCTGGTCAGCCAATTCGAATTACAACAGAGAATAACGAACTTTTTGGCTTACAGCAGCGATCTCTGTTTGGAACCAGGCTTGACTATAAGGTGAATAATAAGCTGAATATTGGCGGTACTTACATGAACCTTTCTGAAAAGCCGCTTACGCCTAAAGTTAACATCGGGGAGGAGCCTATTTCCAATACCATCTGGGGTTTTGACCTCAATTATAGCACAAGCTCCAGGTTTTTAACGAAGCTGGTTGACAAATTACCATTTATTTCTACTAAGGTGCCTTCTAAGTTCGCTTTTTCAGGAGAGTTTGCCCAACTGGTTCCCGGCCATCCGGCAGCATTAAATGGTGAAGGGAAAAAAGGCGGGGTGAGTTATCTGGATGATTTTGAAGCATCACGATCAGTGATTGATTTGAAAAGTGCCATTTCATGGCAGCTGTCTGGTACGCCACAGCTTTTCCAGGAAGCACAGTTAATAGATAACCTTGCTTATGGTTATAACAGGGCACGAATTGCATTTTACAACATTGATCCATCTTTTTATAACAGGGGAGGAACAACTATCCCTGAGAATCTGCGGAATAACAGGAACGAATTATCAAACCACTATGTGAGAGAGATTATTGAACAGGAAGTTTTTCCGTTCAAGGAAACCCCAACAGGACAGTCTGTTTCACTACCTACGCTGGATGTCGCATTTTACCCGACGCAACGTGGTCCTTATAACTATACCACCAGCGGCTTTAATGCAAATGGTGATTTTATCAATCCAAGATCCCGCTGGGGAGGTTTGTTCCGCAAGATTGAGACAAATGACTTTCAGGCGTTAAATATTGAGTACATTGAGTTATGGGTGATGGATCCCCATATTTATAAACCGGATTCCAGAGGAGGAGATTTATATTTTAACATTGGAAATATCTCGGAAGATATTTTAAAAGACGGCAGAAAGTCGCTGGAGAATGGGCTGCCTGCCAATGGAGATCCGACAAAATATGACGAAACCAACTGGGGCCGCGTACCCAAATTGCAGCCTATTGTGCAGGCCTTTGATAATGATCCTGCGGCAAGGAAAGCACAAGATGTTGGTTTGGATGGTTTGAGCAGCGTTGATGAGAAAACGAAATTTGCAACTCCTTTGGCACAGATCAAAACTCAGCTGAATGCTACAGCCGCTGCTGCAATTGATAATGATCCAAGTTCTGATGATTATACGTATTACAGGGGTACGGCACTGGACCAGGCTAATGCCGGCATTTTGAAACGATACGAAAAGTACAACGGACCAGAAGGAAATTCTAAAACCTCTCAGCAATCACAGGAAGAGTTAGGTATAGAAAATTCTGCGTCTACTTCATTACCGGACGGAGAAGATGTGAACAGGGATAACAACATGACACAATCGGACGAGTATTTTCAATATAAAGTTTCGATGCGGAAAGGTGATCTTGAAGTAGGAAAAAATTATGTGACAGATGCGGTTACCTCGCAGGTTAAACTTGCTAATGGTCAGACACAACCGGTAACCTGGTACCAGATCAGAATTCCTTTATCAGATTACCAGCAGAAAGTTGGTAACATACAAGATTTTAAATCTATCCGTTTTTTCAGGATGTTCCTTACAGATTTTGCGGATACTACTATTTTAAGATTTGCAAAGATTCAGCTGGTTAGAGGGGAGTGGAGAAAATACAATGGTAATAATGAAAGCAATCAGATCATTACAGATCCGGCGCTAACAACAGTGACCCCGGATAATTCAACTATTGAGATCAGCACAGTGAATATAGAAGAAAATGGAAAGCGGTCCCCAATTCCGTATGTAGTGCCACCGGGGATTCAAAGAGAGCTTGATTTCAACAACTACAGAACAAATACCAGGCAGAATGAGCAGTCACTGGCTTTTACGATCACCAATTTACGTGATGGATATGGTCGTGCTGCTTTCAAAACTGCGCTGAACGATTTCAGGTCTTACAAAAGACTGGAGATGTTTGTTCACCTTGAATCCCTCGGGAATTCGATTGTCAGTACGAATGATCTGAGCGCTTTTATCAGAATTGGAACAGACAATCAGGATAACTATTATGAGTATCTGCAACCATTAACGGTTACGCAACCCAATACAAGTGATCCATATGCTATCTGGCCAGACGCCAATAAGATAGATATACCGCTGGAGCTGTTCCAGAATGCAAAAATCGCCAGAAATAGGGCAACAAATGCCAATGGTGATGCCTGGAATATCAGTGATCCATATACCTATGTTGTAGATGGCAATAAGACAATTACCATTAAAGGACAGCCGGATATGAGCCAGGTTAAAGTATATATGCTGGGTGTGAAAAATCCGTTGAAGAACCCTTCCTCTCCCGGAAATGATGATGGGTTGGAGAAGAGTGCGCAGGTATGGTTTAATGAGCTGCGTTTAACTGAGTTTGATGAGCGTGGAGGCTGGGCAGCAACAGCAAGGATGAATGCACAGCTGGCCGATTTTGCAGAGGTGAATGTTTCAGGGAGTAAGGCTACGATAGGCTTCGGATCTTTAGATAAAAGAGTAAGTGAACGAAACAGGGCTGATAATACATTTTTTGATGTGTCATCCAGTATGGAACTGGGTAAGTTTTTCCCGCAGAAGACAGGGATAAAGGTGCCCATGTTTGTCAGCTATTCAAGTCAGGTAAGTACGCCGCAATATGATCCGAGAACACCTGATATTGAATTGAAAACGGCATTGAGAACAGCCAGTAAAGAGGAGAAAAAACAGATTCTGGATTATGCTCAGGACGTAACAACGAGGAACAGCATCAACTTTACCAATGTACACAAGGAACGTACAAATACAGAGAAAAAGCCACAATTGTGGGATGTGGAAAATCTGAGTGTCAGTTATTCTTATACCAAATTCCTGCACCATGATTTTATCAATGAAAATACCATACAGAAAACTTATCGCGGATCGCTGGCCTATAACTATTCGGCAACGCCAAAAAACTACAGGCCATTTGATAAAATAATCAAGTCTAATACACTGGCTCTTTTGAGAGATGTTAACTTCAGTTTATTGCCAAGTTCAATCAACTTTAGGGTTGACCTGGATCGTTTCTACTCAGAAAACAGCTTGAGAAATAATGATCCCCAAAATGCTATCCCAATAAATACGACTTATAATAAAAACTTCCTGGTGACGAGGGTTTATGCTATTTCGTGGAACCTGACCCGATCACTGACCCTGGATTTCGATGCAACAAATTATTCCATCATTGATGAACCAGATGGTAAAATAGAAGGATTGAAACGAGATACGGTATGGCAAAATTTAAAAAGTCTGGGGCGGACAACTGATTACAGTCATAATATGAATATTACTTATGCCCTGCCTGTCAATAAGCTTCCCGGTATGGACTGGATCAATGTAGCTACCCGTTACGGAACAAACTTTAACTGGCAGACAGAACCTTTGTCGACCTTAAGGGATCCTTCAATTAATCTGGGAAATACTATCCAGAATTCCAGAACAATTCAGGTAAATCCAACCCTGAATTTTGTGGGTTTATACAATAAGATTGGTTTTTTAAGAAGAGCAAAAAATAGTGATGATGATAAAAGTGGTCCCGGCTTATTTGTTAATTTACTGACCACCATCAAAAATGTCAATGCTGCCTATACACAAACCAAGGGAATCTTTTTACCAGGCTATTTACCTACTACAGATTATTTCGGAATAGATAATATCACCGGTGCACCGGGATTAGGATTCGTATTTGGTAGCCAGCGCGATATCAGGCAAATGGCTATTAACAGCGGGTGGATTACGACGGACACCCTGCAGTCGCAACTTTATATCAATACATTAAGAGAAGATTTAAGTTTTACCAGTGTGCTGGAACCATTCAGAGATTTTCGCATTACGTTGACTGCTAACAAAAACAGAACGATGAATTATTCTACCAACTTCAGGTACGATAACAATATGGGCAGCTTCCGTAATCTCAGTCCCACCACTACCGGAGATTATAGTATTTCATTTATTACACTAGGTACAGCCTTTTCTGAAAAGTCGGGCAGTACGATATCAAAACTGTTTAACCAGTTTATGGCAAACAGGCAGGTAATTTCTCAGCGACTGGGAATCAGAAACGTAAATTCTGCAGGTAATATTGGTGGCTATGCCGATGGTTATAATCAAAATTCACAAGATGTGATTATCTCTGCTTTCATTGCGGCCTATACTGGTAAGAGTGCATCTTCAGTGAAATTGAATTCTTTCCCTAAGATTCCCCTGCCGAACTGGAGAATAAATTATGGTGGTTTATCCAGAATAGGCTTCCTGGAAGAAAATTTTAAATCAATTGATATACGACATGCCTATCGCTCTATCTATAGCGTAAATGGCTTTAATTCATTGATCCGCTATCAGGAAGCTGACGGTTATGTAAGCAGCAGAGATGAAAACCAGAATTTCCTTCCTTTTTATCAGTATGCACAAGTAACAATAGCAGAGCAATTTTCTCCTTTGATTGGTGTCGATACCCGTTTGAAAAACAACCTGACGGCAAATTTTGAAATGGGGAGGACCAGATTACTCGGATTAAGTTTCGCAAACAGTCAGCTGGCCCAGTTATCAGAAAATAATATGGTGTTTGGGATTGGCTACCGGACCACGAAGTTCCGTTTCCCTTTTGGTTGGTTTAAGCAACTTAAGATGGATAATAACATGGATTTTAAACTTGATGTGGCGGTAAGAGATAACAAGACGGTTATCTACAGAGCAGATGTTTTAGAAGCAGAAGTATCATCAGGGGCTAAGAATATCACCTTCAGACCTACGGTAGATTATATCTTAAACCAGCGTTTTAACGTTAAGTTGTTTTACGATTCAAATATTACCAAGCCGTATACATCACAGACCTTTAATACTTCTTTCAGCAATTTCGGGTTTAGTTTACGCATAACCCTCAATTAGCATTGGTATAAAGGGAGAGATTAATTACCTTTGAAAAATAAATCTAATAATAATGAATTTTCCATCAGAACTAAAGTACACTAAAGACCACGAATGGGTTAGAGTAGAAGGCAACGAAGCCTTTGTTGGTATAACTGATTTCGCACAACGCGAATTAGGTGATATCGTTTATATTGACATCAATAGTGTTGGTGAAGAGGTAAGTAAAGATGATGTTTTTGGAACTGTAGAGGCGGTTAAAACAGTTTCTGATCTGTTCATGCCTGTTACTGCTACTGTGCTGGAAATAAATGCAGCACTGAATGACAATCCTGAGCTGGTTAATTCTGATCCTTACGGTGAAGGCTGGATGGTAAAAGTAACTTTATCAGACCTTGCTGAAGTAGAAGGATTATTGACTGCAGAAGCTTACCAGGCTTTAGTTGGAGCCTAATTAAATGAAGAATATCGCTAAAGCATTAAAGTATCAGCACTGGACATTATTATGGTCGGTATTTATCTTAATTCTTTGTAATATGAAAATGCCCGATACACAAGGTTCGGGCATTTTCTTTGAAGGCTTTGATAAGCTTGTTCACCTGGGATTTTTCTTTGTATTGACTATCCTGCTTTTTTACGGGAAAATTCAGACTCAGCGAAGCTATGAATTCAGGATCCTCACAATTTTGAAAGTTGTTACTATTACTTTCATGCTTGGTGGAACAATAGAGTTGATCCAATGGAAGATCTTTACTTACAGGTCTGCAGAGTGGTGGGATCTGGGCTGTGATATGCTCGGGGTGATGATGGGTGTTTTTAGTTATGTTATCTTACATTTAATGAATTTTGATGAAAAAAAGAGTTAGTATTATCGCTTTTGCCGCGATTTGTCTGTTAAATAGCTGCAGTATTTTCAAGCCTGGATGTAAATGTCCTAAAGTAGTATACACTACACCAATTTCAACTAAGGTTCTTAAAACCTCCTGATCAACCTTCCCAATAGTACCTTTTCGCAGCGACGATGTGTTCCTGCTTCTCTTGTATTAAAAATGTTACTCTGTTTTAATATTCGTTAACAAACTATTCTTTTCATATGTAGTCTGATAGAATAGATTTACAACATATCCCTTATTCTAAATGATGACTTTTACCAAAAATCTCTTGCTGATAGCCTTTCTATTTATCAGTTATTCCTCTATTGCACAAACAAAAAATGGCTCGGTAACGGGAAAAGTGGTCAATGCCAAAGATCTGCTTGCTGTGGACTTTGCATCTGTAGCTGTTAAAAATTTGAAAGACTCCAGTGTTGCAGGTGTTACAAATACACTTGCCGATGGAACATTCGAGATCAGGGGACTTGCGCCAGGATCATACCGATTATCTGTAGCATACCTGGGGCTAAAAACCAGTAATAAAGATTTTTCAATTACAGCGTCGGCTATTGCTGTTAAGCTAGGTGACATCCCAATGGAAGATACCGGGCTGAACCTGAACACGGTGGTGATCAAAGGAGTGGTTGTTCCGGTAGTGGTTAAAACGGATACGGTAGAATACAATGCGTCTGCTTTCAAAGTCAGAGAAAATGCAGTAGTAGAAGATGTGCTTAAAAAGTTACCCGGGGTGGAGGTTTCTAAAGATGGTTCCATAAAAGCACAGGGAGAAACGATTACCAGGGTACGTGTAGACGGAAAAGATTTTTTTGGAAGTGATCCGTTACTGGCAACGAAGAACCTTCCGGCTGATATGGTAGACAAGATACAGGTAATAGATATGTTATCTGACCAGGCTCAGTTTACAGGGGTAGACGATGGGAACAGAGAGAAGATTATCAATATCACTACTAAAAAAGGAATGAAAAATGGCTATTTCGGAAATTCAAGTGCAGGATATGGCACCGATGATCGTTATGACGTGAACCTAAATGTGAATAAGTTTAAAGATGAACAGCAATTTTCAGTTATAGGTCAGTTTAATAATGTGAATAAACAGAACTTTGGCGGCGGTAATGGTGGCGGCGGAGGCGGCCGGGGGCGTTTCAATGGAGCATCTGCTAACGGCGGACAGCAGCAGGGGATAACTACAACCAATGCATTTGGTTTAAACTTTGCAGATATCTATACCGATCAAACAAAAATTTCCGGGAGTTACTTTTTCAATAAAACCTCGCTGGATAATCAGCAGACCAGCTTAAGACAAAATATATTGGGTGACCAGACCACTACATTTGATCAGCGTCTGAACAGCCTAACAGATAATATTAATCACCGATTCAATTTTCTTGTAGATACCAGAATTGATTCTTCTACTACCATCCGCGTTGAGCCTAATATCAGTTATACAGAATCAGATTTGAATAGTGACAGTAAGTATATCAATACTTTTACGGACAATAGGACTGTAGGTACACAAAACTATAAAACTACTTCTTCTTCACCTACGATAACCAATAATATCTTGATCCGGAAAAAGTTCCTGAGGAGGGGACGTACGTTATCGCTTAATATCAATACGAATATCAATGATAGTGATAGCAAGAACTACAATGATATCCTGGAAAATATAACCAGTACAACTGATGGAGATACGCAAAACATCACCAATCAGCTGAACGATCAGAATTCAAATTCGATCAGTAATACTTCACGTTTAGTATATACTGAACCCTTATCAAAAACATTGAATCTGGAGATGAACTATCAGAATTTATATAGTTTTTCAAATAGTGACAGGTATACTTACGATTTTAATCCGGTAACTTCTCTATATGATATTGTAAACCTGGATTATACCAATTCATATGAGAATACAACTGTTACCAATGCAATTGGAACAAGTATCAACAAAACGGAGAAAAAGTATAACTGGAATATAGGTATCGGCGTACAGAACACAGACCGAAAAAATAATAACCTGACCACCGGAAATATGATCAGACAGAATGTTTATAATGTGGTGCCTACCGCACAATTACGCTATAAATTCAGTGACAGCAAAAGACTGGTGATCAGGTACAGAGGTAACACGCAGCAACCATCCATCTCACAAATTCAGCCTATACCAGATAACTCAAACACACAGAGCATTCCTGTAGGTAATCCTAATCTTAAACCTTCATTTACTAATAATTTTACGGTTTTATACAACAACTTCAACTTTACCAAATTCCGTTCTTTATTCGTGTTTGCTAATCTTACACAAACGTTTAATGCTTTTGGAAATAATACCGCAGTAATTACGGATGGAGAGAATAAAGGTAAGCTAAATGTGATACCCGTTAATGTTGGTGGTGTTTATCAGGGGAATCTGGGGTCATCAATAGGTCTCCCGATCATTACAGATAATAAATTGAATTTGAATATTGACCTGGGCGGATCTTATGGAAGAGGGGTCAACTTCACCAATTCTCTTGAAAATATTACTAACGATCTTTCTATCACCAATAAATACAGACTGGTTTCATCTATGGACAAGCTGGATCTGACTGCCGGGATAGGTGGTTCATACAATCGTGCAACTTACTCTGCACAATCCAGCCAGAACACAACTTATTATACATTAAATCCTACCATCGATGTGAGTTATATGTTCCCAGGGAATATACGTCTGGCCGTAGACGTTGATTATTATCAGAATACCGGAAGAGGCGCTGGTTTTGATACCAATTATACGCTGATGAATGGTTATATAAGCAAACAGTTTTTCAAAAACAGAGGCACATTTAAGCTTGCGGTAAATGATGCATTAAATCAGAATCAGGGGATAACAAGAACCTCCAGCAATAACACAATTACTGACTTAAGATATAATGTACTGAAACGTTATTATATGTTCTCTTTTACTTATTCTCTAAGCAGAATGGGCGGTAAAAATATGTCTGGCGATATGCCTGGGAGAGGTGAAGGCGGAGGTGGTTTTGGCGGCCGTGGCAGAGGGGGAATGTAATTTCAACATCATCTCTGGGGATTAAAATACCTGCTTTATTTGGATTTATTATCGATAAAGGCTAAATTGCCACCTGATTTGATACTTGTGGTTGTTTGGTCTTGAGCTCCTAAAGCCAGAGATTAACGGTACATGTTGTCGGATAAACACATTAACAAAAACAGATGAAACTTTCGCAGTTAAATCCAGGGGAACGTGGTACTATTGTAGCTTTTACAGACTTAGAGATGTCAGTAAAATTGATGGAGATGGGTTGCCTGCCTGGTGAAATTGTAGAAGTAGAGCGCTTTGCTCCTCTTGGGGACCCGATTGCAATCCGTGTTGCAGGTTATCAGCTTTGTTTACGTAAAAGTGAAGCATCTGTTATTATAATATCATAAAAATTTTGGCGGTAACTCTAAAAATTGCGTTAGTTGGTAACCCTAACACAGGGAAATCAACACTTTTTAATTTACTTACTGGCTTAAACCAGAGAATAGGAAATTTTCCGGGAATTACTGTAGATAAAAAGACAGGTTATTGCAGGCTCGCTGCTGATAAAGAAGCAGAAATAATTGACCTTCCCGGCACTTATAGCCTGTACCCCAAGAGTAAAGATGAAAGTATAGTTTTTCAGGTACTGGCAGATCCTAAAAACCCCAGTCATCCTGATATTGTTGTAATTGTTTTAGATGCAACTAACTTACGCAGAAATTTACTGCTTTATTCTCAGGTTGCTGATCTGGGTATCCCAACTGTCATCGCGCTCAACATGACAGATATGGCTACCAGGGAGGGAATAAAGATTGATGTAGATCAGCTGTCTTTACGTTTAGGCGTGCAAATTGTTCCTATTTCCGCAAGAAGTAATGTTGGTTTATCGCAGCTAAAACAGGCTATAGTAAACACAACATCTATTGCTACACAGCAGGCCGGGCCGGATATGACTATGCTGGCACCGGAGGCGATTGCGGAGGTAAAAACATTAGTCAAAACCGAAAATGATTATCTTGCTTTACAATTCCTTCATCAGCATGAGTATCTTGATGCACATACTGAAAATTACGACCTTTTTGAAAAGATAGAGAAAGATCATCAATTTGAATCTTCAAAATTACAGGCTGCAGAAACAATTGCCCGCTACAGGCATTTAAGTACAATCTTATCTGGGGTGGTAGAGGATACCGGCACGGTACGTAAATTCAAGATGAGTGATAAGATCGACGCGGTTCTAACCAACAGGTTCTGGGGTTTCTTTATTTTTCTATTCATTCTATTTTTTGTTTTCAATGCTATTTTCTCCTGGGCTGCTTATCCTATGGAGCTGATTGAAGAATCTTTTGCATGGCTGACAAATTATGGTCATGAACATCTTCCCGGCGGGATATTGACTAATCTTTTATTGGATGGTGTTGTAGCCGGATTGGGCGGTGTCGTGATTTTCATTCCTCAAATTGCAATTCTTTTTGCGTTCATTTCTATTCTTGAAGATACTGGCTACATGGCCAGGGTGACTTTTATGATGGACAAGATCATGCGGAAATTTGGCCTGAGTGGTAAATCGGTTGTGCCGATGATTGGAAGTCTTGCCTGTGCTGTACCATCGATCATGAGTGCACGTAATATCGAAAGCTGGAAAGACAGGATTATTACGATAATGGTTGCCCCGCTGGTCAGCTGCTCCGCAAGATTACCGGTTTATACATTACTTATTTCTTTAATTATACCTGATGATAAGGTTTTAGGCTTTATCAGTATGCAGGCACTTGCGCTGATGGGAATGTATGTGATTAGTATTGCAGCAGCGGTGTTAGTGGCTTTTGTGATGAATTTCCTGATTAAAGCAAAGGAAAAATCATACTTCATCATGGAACTTCCTGTTTACAGAATGCCAAGGTGGACTAATGTAGGTTTTACGATGTATGAAAAGTCAAAGACTTTTGTCTTTGAAGCTGGTAAAGTTATTATCGCTATCTCTATTGTATTGTGGGTTTTAGCTACCTATGGTCCTTCAGACCGTTTTGAAAAGATAGAGAAGAAATATGCACAGATCGAATTACAAAAAGATAGTGTGCAGATCAGTACAATAGAAAGAGATAAATCGGCCGAGAAACTGGAAAATTCCTACGCTGGTATACTGGGGCATACTATTGAACCTGTAATCAGACCGCTGGGTTTCGATTGGAAAATCGGTATTTCCCTGATTACTTCATTTGCGGCCAGAGAGGCCTTTGTTGGAACTATGGCTACTATTTATAGTGTTGATGGTGCTGATGACAACGGAGAGGTTAAGATTCGCGATAAAATGAGAGACGCAAAAGATGCGGATACCGGTCTGCCTATATTCACCTTTGCCACAGGATTTTCGTTGATGCTTTTTTATGCCTTTGCCATGCAATGCATGAGTACTGTGGCAGTTGTTTACAGAGAAACGAAATCCTGGAAATGGCCTGTGATACAATTGGTTTATATGACCGTGCTGGCCTATATTGCAAGTTTAATTGCCTATCAGCTATTGAAGTAATTTACTAACTTAGTACTGTGGAAAAAGTCAGTGTTTTATCTCAGTATATGCCGCCAGCTGCAGCACCTATTATTGCTAAATGGATTGATTACTTTCAATGTGAATTTAAAATTTCTAAAAACAGGGCGACCAAACAGGGGGATTACCGGCATCCCTTTAAATTATCGGGCCACAAAATTTCGGTCAATAATAACCTGAATCAATATGCTTTTCTCGTGACTACGGTACACGAATTTGCGCATCTGCTTACCTGGAATGACCATAAGAACAAAGTCAAACCACATGGTGAAGAGTGGAAGCATAATTTTAAACGCATGATGGTGCCTTTCCTGGAACAACAAATGTTTCCGGATGATGTGCACCAGGCGATTACCGCTTATCTGACTAATCCTTCCGCATCCAGCTGTACTGATCTTAAGCTGTCCAGGGCACTTAAAAAGTATGATGAGGCAATGGGTCAGTCCAGACTAGAAGAGCTTCCTCACGATACGCTGTTCACTATAAAAGACGGAAGGAAATTTAAAAAGGGGGAGAAACTTAGAAAAAGGTTTAGATGCCTCTGTCTTGACAATGGAAATGTTTATTTATTTAGTCCGCTGGCAGAAGTAATTGTATCGGCTACAGGTACGTAAACTGCATCTTTATCAGTAATTTTCCATCTGATGTTTAGTTTTTCATCTTTAAATACGGATGGCATATTTAGCAGGCTATCTATAAATGAGTCTTTGGTTTTTACTAAAATGCTGGCTGTATAGTTACTCTGTTTCTTGCTTTTCAGTACAATGTACCTGGAATCAGGGTAGGTAGTAATATTTTGAAATACCATTTCAAATTTATCTGTACCTTTTATCGCGTCATTTATTACCTTAATATCTTCAACAAAGTTTTCATCCGGGTATTTATTACCAGAGCGCTGTACCAGCAGGTATGGAAGGGTACGTATAGCCTCCGGTGAGGCTGCTGTACGGTTTTCGATTTTAAAAATGATATTATTGCGCAAAAACGTCCTTGTATCTTTTAAGATCTGTCCTTCCTCATTCATTATCTTACTTCTCTCTTTTACCAGGATCAGACTGTCATTTTTAAAGTAGTAACTTTTGACCGTATTGCTGATCAGTCCGTTCGAAGAAGAGGTTTTATATAACATACCATCATTGTGTTCACTGTATCGCTCGGCATATATAGACAGATCTCCCGACTGATAAATTAAGCTGATTTCTTTTTTAAAACTATTAAGTTGTCTGTCTATTGCAGCAGCGAAGATTAAAATTGATTTATCTGTCATCCCTGTTGCTCCGTCTTCATTAGCTATTTCTGCCTGCGGATGTTTAGACTTAAAATTATTACAGCTTTGAAGTGTAAAAAGTACAAAAATTAAATAGAGTAAGTGAATGGTCTTCATATGCGGTCGAAACGGGAGATCTCTGCTATGCAGGCCATTATCGTGCCAATGAAATGGTATTTAGTAAGCTAATAGCTTTTCTACTGTTTCATGTAATCTGCTTTTTGCCAGGAACTGGTCTTCTAAAGGTTTGCTCATCGGAATAGCAGTATCTAAACTCGCACAACGCATCACAGGAGCATCCAGGTCATTAAAACAATGCTCACCAATCCATGCGGCTATTTCAGCGCCAAATCCACTGCTCAATGTGTCTTCATGCATAATAATTATCCGACCGGTAGCCTTAACTGAATTTCTAACAGCCTCCTGGTCCCATGGTTGCAAACTGCATAAATCTAACAGGTATATCGATATTTCAGGATGATCATCCATATAAGAAAGGGCCCAGTGTACACCCAATCCATAAGTAATGATGCTCAGCTGATTACCTTCTTTAAGGATATTTGCTTTTCCAATTTGCAGCGTATAGTAGCCGGCAGGAACCTGACCTGTCAGGCTTCTGTATAACAATTTATGTTCAAAATAGATCACGGGATTGGGATCTTCAATCGCGGCTAATAATAAACCCTTCGCGTCATATGGAAATGCAGGATAAACAATTTTGAGTCCCGGCGTTTTTGTAAACCATGCCTCATTACTTTGTGAATGGAAAGGCCCTGCACCAGATCCGGCACCCGTTGGCATCCGTATTACCACATCTGCCTTTTCTCCCCATCGGTAATGTGTTTTCGCCAGATTATTTACAATCTGGTTGAAACCGCAGGTAACAAAATCTGCAAATTGCATTTCCACAATTGCTTTGGCCCCATTTATAGAAAGGCCCAGTGCAGTACCAACAATTGCAGACTCACATATAGGCGTATTCCGAACCCTGGGTTTACCAAATTCTTCTACAAAACCCGCCGTTATTTTAAAAGCACCGCCATATGCTGCGATATCCTGACCCATAATCACCAGATTGTTGTTTCTCTGCATACCAATACGGAGGGCATCACTTATCGCATCTATATAACGTATTTCTGAACTTTCCTGGCCAGGCAGGACAGGCGTATTATCAGAGGGATAATACATATCACGGACTTCTCTGATAAGAGAGGGCACAGGATCTGCTTCAGCAAAAGCGATTTCAACCTCCTGATCTATTTCCAATTTAAAGACTTGTTTAATCTCTTCCATAATTTTATGATCCAGGACCTGTTCCTGTAAGAGAAACGTCTCAAAATTGCTTATCGGATCTTTGGTTTGCCATTCCTCAAATAAATGAGGCGGTATATATTTTGTACCGGAAGCTTCTTCGTGGCCCCTCATCCTAAAGGTCATACATTCAAGCAGTACAGGCTTAGGGTTTGTTCTCATCTTTTCCGCCAGATCGTACATCGTATCTAAAACTTCCAGGATATTATTACCGTCAATTCTAAGTCCTTCCATACCATAACCTATTGCCTTATCTACCAGTTGGGCACACTTAAACTGTTCGGCTACAGGTGTTGAAAGTCCATATCCATTATTTTCAATTAAAAAAATAACAGGCAGATTCCATACTGAAGCAACATTAAGGGCTTCATGAAAATCACCTTCGCTTGTGGCTCCCTCACCTGTAAATACCAGCGTGGCCTGCTCTTTGCCTGCAATAAGATCAGCAAGAGCAATTCCATCTGCCAGCGCCAGTTGCGGGCCTAAATGAGAGATCATTCCAATAATTTTGTATTCCTGTGTGCCAAAGTGAAATGAACGGTCTCTGCCCCTGGTAAAACCAGTGATCTTTCCCTGCCACTGCGCCATTAGTTTACGAAGTGGAATTTCACGGGTAGTGAAAACGCCCAGATTCCTATGCATAGGCAGAATATATTCTGATGGGTTCATTGCCAATGTGGCACCAACAGCTATAGCTTCCTGACCTATACCAGAGAACCATTTGCCAATGCGACCCTGGCGGAGCAGAATCAGCATCTTTTCTTCGACCATTCTTGGATAAAGTAACTTTTTGTATAAGTTCAGTAACGTAGCGTCATCTTTATCTTTGCGGTCAAATTGCATATGAATTATATTTGTGGTGTATTCTTATTTTGCTGCTGCCATTGTTTGGAGAAGGATGTAGGAGCGATTTCAGGCATTTCACGGTATTTACCCCACATCTTTTTGAAGAAAAATTTGAGGAAGAAGTTTTTAAGTTTACCGCCAATGAAATCCATGCGTGATCTTTTAGCCATGCCTGTATTCCATGCTTTCCAACCGAGTTCTTCAGTTTTAGTGTTTTCATGCTGAGCTGCAGCATCTCTTCTGTTCAGGAGCAGCATTTTATGAATATCTATTTTTACCGGGCATACTTCTGAACATTTACCACAAAGACTGGAGGCATAGCTCAGATGTTTGAAATCTTTCATTCCCTTCAAATGAGGAGTGATGATAGATCCGATAGGTCCGCTGTAGGTAGTATTATAAGTATGTCCCCCAATGTTTTTGTATACCGGACAGGCGTTTAAACAAGCACCGCACCGGATACAATACAGAGCCTGACGCTGATCCTTTTGCGCAAGCAGATTTGTCCTCCCATTATCCAGCAGAATTACATACATCTCTTCCGGTCCATCAGTTTCGTGGGCTTGTCTCGGTCCGCTTAAAATGGTATTGTAAACGGTTAAATTTTGTCCTGTACCATGGCTGGCCAGCAAAGGCCAGAAAAGGTCTAAATCAGCCATTGAAGGTATAATCTTTTCAATACCCACAATAGCAATATGTATTTTAGGAAAGGTAGTGCTTAATCTTGCATTCCCTTCATTTTCTGTTAATGCGATACTGCCTGTATCGGCGATCAGGAAATTCCCCCCGGTAATGCCGATATCAGCAGAAAGGTATTTTTCACGCAGCAATTCCCTTGCTTTCTGTGTAAGCTGTTCTGGTGTAAACTCTATAGGGGTACCAAACTTCTCGTGGAATAATTCTGCGATCTGCACTTTAGTCAGGTGCATTGCTGGTGTTACAATATGATAAGGTGCCTGTCCCAGCAGCTGAACGATAAACTCACCCAGATCACTTTCTAAAGAATCGATATCATTCTCTTTTAAAAAGTCATTCAGATGGATCTCTTCAGTTGTCATCGACTTCGACTTGATTACCGTTTTGCCACCATTTTTATTGATGATATTCAGGATTTCTTTTTGCGCTTCTTCAACATCATTTGCCCAGATCACTTTTCCGCCCCTGCGTTGAAAATTGGCTTCAAATTCAGGTAAAAACTTGTCGAGGTTCTCCATTACTCTCCATTTGATCACATGAGCCTTCTTTTTTGAATTCTCTAAATTCTCAAATTTTGATAAACCGCGTTCAACCGCAGTATTGTATTTACCAATGTTATGGTTAATCGTATTACGATGATCTACATCAAATGCCTTCTCATCTGCCTTCACCAAAAAATCTTCAGCAATCTTCGTCATGTTCAAATATAAATAAATTACGTAGTAGCTAAACAAAAAAACCTGCCGGTTGTGGCAGGTTTTATCAAATTGTTCAATTTATGTTATTTACGTGTTCCGTCTTCGTTTTTATCTACTGCCGGCTTTTTAGCTCCATTGGCTAATTCCCAGGCTGTAAAGTAGACTAATTGTGCACGTTTTGCCAGCATATCAAAGTTGATTTTACTGATCTCATCACCTGGCTGGTGGTAATCAGCGTGTATGCCGTTAAAGTAAAAAATTACCGGAATATTGTGTTTAGCGAAGTTATAATGATCAGATCTGTAGTAATATTGCTCCGGATCTGTACGGTTATTATGTTTCATATCCAGGTTCATTTTTACATAATCATCATTTGCCTTGATACCAGTTGCGTTCAGTTCAGAGCTCAACATATCCGATCCAATGATATAGATATAATTAGGATCACTTTCATGTGCAGCATCAACACGACCAATCATGTCTATGTTCAGGTCTGTAATTGTTTTTTCCAAAGGGAATACAGGATGTTCTGAATACCATTCAGAACCTAATAATCCCTTTTCTTCGCCAACAACAGTCATGAATAAAATACTTCTCTTAGGGCCTTTACCGGCTTTCTTAGCTTTGGTAAAAGCATCAGCGAGCATGAGTACACCCGTAGTTCCGGAACCATCATCGTCAGCTCCGTTATTTACTTTGTCGGTTCCCGAGCTTGTTAAGCCAATATGGTCATAATGGCCTGTAATCACCAGCACTTCATCTTTTAATTTAGGATCCGAACCTTCTAAAAAGCCCAGTACATTTTCAGCTCTTACTTTTTCTTCATTTTTCATTGCGGTACCGGTAACAGCAATCTTGATAATTTGTGAAGCTGGTTTTGCTGTTGACTTTATTTTTTGTTGCAGAGCAGCTACACTCGTACCCGCTGATTTTAAAATTTCGTTTGCCAGAACAGTTGATATCCGTACTGAAGGAAAAGATTTCATTCTTTTCATCTTTGCGATACTTCCTTCTGTTTTTAGGGTGGGCTGACCTTTACCGCTATAATTCTCTCTCATCTCTGGTGTCATATTATCCAGAGCAGGATCAATTTGTATTACAGCCAGCGCTTTATGATCTGCCATATATTGAATCCTGGCCTGTTGAGCAAGCATTCTTTTCATTCTTGCTGCGCGGGTTTCAGGAGCGGATGTTGTTTCCATTGCCGGATTTCCTTCTGCAAAAATCAAGATCACTTTTCCTGTAAGGTCAATGCCTTCATAGTCATTGTAACCATCCTGACTTAAACCATATCCCGCAAATACAACTTCATTGGTGCTGAAGTTAAAACCACCAATTGCAACAGTAGAACTTGAGATCACAAAATCTTTCCCGTATTCTTTGGTTTGTCCGTTCAGGGAAAATGCCATCTTGCTTAGATTATAAGCAACCATATCAATAGGTTGAAAATAATCACCATTTACAGGACCTTTCAGACCAACATTTATGAAATGCTTTTTGATATAATCGGCAGCCATCCAGGCACCCTTTTTTCCTGTCTCTCTACCTTCATATTCATCAGAAGCGAGCACAGACAGGTGTTTGTAAGCATTATCCTTGTTGATTGCTGCGCTAAACTTTATCGCATTTTTGTCCTGGGCTACAGCACTCAGGCTTAGCATTAATGCTAAGCCTGCACTTAAAAATTGTTTGTTCATTATTTAGTTAAGGGTTTAACAGGAATATCTTTCTACTGATCTCTCCACGCTCATCAGGCGTTCAACACGTATATTATTCCTTAGGTTTAGTAGAAGTACCATAAAGCTCTCTGTTTCTTTTACGCTCTATACCTGCAGAGATAAAAATACTCAGTTCATACAACAGGAATAAAGGGAAAGCAACTACCAGCATGGTCATCATATCTGGCGTAGGTGTAACTACTGCCGCAATAATCAGGATGACTACAACGGCGTACCTGCGACTTGCCCGCATAAATGCCGGGGTCATAATTCCGAACAAGGAGAGGATGTATATCACGACAGGCAATTCAAAGATGATTCCCGTACCTATAGTTAGTGTGGCTACAGAGGATAAATAAGAATCAATTGTGAATGTATTTTCAATCATCGGACTTACTGAGAAATTAGTCAGGAAGTTGATAGAAAGCGGGCAGATGATGAAATATCCGAACATAATACCTATCAGAAATAACAAAGAAGCAAAAAATACAAATCCACTTGCAGACTTTCTTTCTTTTTCATGCAATGCCGGCTTAATGAACAGCCATAATTCAAAAAGTAAGTAGGGGATACCAAATATAATTCCCGTCATGATACATGAATTGATCTGCAGGGTAAACTGCCCTGCCATCTCTGTGTTAATAATTTTTCCTTTTATTTCAGTGATACAGAAATCCGCTCCTAAAGAGGGGAAGGCTGCAACTAATTTACACATCATCCGGTAAGTCCAGAAATCAGGACTTTTTGGTCCCATGATCACCGTGTTAAATATAAAGTCATAAAACCAGAATGCACTGGCTGTGAATATGACGATGACTAATAGTGCGCGCAGTAAATGTTTTCGTAGTACGTCGATATGGTCAAAGAAAGACATTTCTGATTCCAGACTCTTTCCTTTATTCTTAATAGCACCGATCAGGTCCTTTGCTTTATTATCACTCATGTAGATTGTTTGTATAACAAAAATACCATTCTATTTTATTAGAATGGTATTTACGTTTTAAATATAGGAATTAGATTTACTCTATTCTGAGAAAACGAAAGTTTCCATGAATTTTGTGGTAAAATTACCTGCCCTGAAGTTGGGATCCTTCATTAATTTTAAATGAAAAGGAATTGTGGTTTTAACACCTTCAATTACAAACTCACTCAATGCACGCTCCATTGTACTGATAGCTTCCTCACGGGTTTGTGCCACACAAATTAACTTTGCGATCATGGAGTCATAATTTGAAGGGATCTGATAACCTGCGTAAACATGTGTATCAACCCTTACACCATGGCCGCCCGGAGAGTGAAAATTAGTGATTTTACCCGGACAAGGTCTGAAATTATTAAACGGATCTTCTGCATTAATCCTGCATTCGATAGCGTGCATATCAGGAAGATAATTCCTTCCCGAAATCGGTACACCCGATGCTACTTTGATCTGTTCTTTGATCAGATCATAGTTAATTACCTCTTCAGTTACCGGATGTTCTACCTGGATACGGGTATTCATTTCCATGAAGTAAAAGTTACGGTGTTTGTCAACCAAGAATTCGATTGTACCAGCTCCTTCATATTGAACAGCTGTAGCCCCTTTAATTGCAGCTTCACCCATTCTTTCTCTCAATTCCGGAGTCATGAAAGGAGATGGCGCCTCTTCAACTAATTTCTGGTGACGACGCTGAATTGAGCAGTCGCGTTCCGAAAGGTGACAAGCCTTACCATACTGGTCACCAATAATCTGGATCTCAATGTGACGCGGATCTTCAATGTACTTTTCTAAATATAAACCATCATTGCCAAAGGCCGCACCTGATTCTTGTCTGGCACTGTCCCATGCATTTTCAAATTCTTCATCTTTCCATACTACACGCATTCCACGGCCACCGCCACCGGCAGTTGCCTTAAGGATCACGGGATAACCCATGTCGTTAGCAATCCTGATTCCTTCTTTAACACTTTCCAGCAAACCTTCAGAACCCGGTATAGTCGGTACACCTGCTTTTTTCATGGTTTCTTTCGCCGAAGCTTTATCACCCATTGAATTAATCTGCTCAGGAGTAGCCCCGATAAATTTAATTCCATAGTCTCTGCAAACAGAGGAGAACTTCGCATTTTCAGATAAAAATCCGTAGCCAGGGTGAATTGCATCTGCATTGGTTAACTCCGCTGCAGAAATAATATTAGGAATGCTAAGGTAAGAATCTTTACTGGGAGGGGGGCCGATACAAACAGCCTCATCAGCAAAACGTACGTGTAAACTTTCGCGGTCTGCGGTAGAATAAACAGCAACAGTTTTAATGCCCATTTCCTTACAGGTACGAATAATGCGCAAGGCAATTTCGCCCCTGTTGGCAATTAATATTTTTTTAAACATATAATTGATAAGATGATAATTTGCTAAGAAGCAAATATTACATAGGTTCTACTAAAAATAATGGTTGGTCATATTCTACCGGAGAAGCATTATCTACCAGTACTTTAACTATTCTTCCAGAAACTTCACTTTCAATTTCGTTGAATAACTTCATTGCCTCGATGATACAGATGATCTTACCCGGACTTACCTCATCACCAACATTTGCAAATGAAGGTTTATCAGGGCTTGATGACCGGTAAAAAGTACCTATCATTGGAGATTTGATTGTAATATATTTTGAAGTGTCTTCAGTTGCTGCAGCAGGAGCACTATCACTTGCAGTCGTAGCAACAGGTTGAGCCGCAGGAGCAGCAGGTAACACTTGTGGTGCAACTGCCGGTACTGTAGTCGTGATTACTGTTGGAGCCTGATTGGTTTTGATAGTAATTTTGAAGTCTTTTTGTTCTATTGCAACTTCATTTACGCCCGACCGAGAAACAAATTTAATAAGTTCCTGAATTTGTTTTATATCCATTTTTTGGTGTTTTATTGAAAAAGATAGTATGTCTTTAGAATCCGCTAAGTTAGGATTTATTATATAAAATTAGTAAGCCCATTTAAGGTAAACAGAACCCCAGGTAAAACCACCTCCAAAGGCAGCTAAAATAATGTTATCGCCTTTTTTTAGTTTGCTTTCCCATTCCCACAGGCATAGCGGAATAGTTCCGTTAGTGGTGTTGCCGTAACGCTCAATATTGATCATTACTTTCTCGGCTCCTACGCCCATTCTTGAAGAAGTGGCATCGATAATCCTTTTATTTGCCTGATGTGGAACCAGCCAGGTAACATCATCTGAACTCAATGAATTTCTTTCCATGATTTCTGCAGCCACATCAGCCATATTGGTCACTGCAAACTTAAATACAGATTTTCCTTCCTGGTAAACGTAATGTTCCCTGTTGGTTACTGTCTCAATTGATGCAGGTCTGGCAGATCCGCCGGCTTTCTGGTGCAGGAATTGTCCGCCTGAACCGTCTGACTTCAGCACATTATCAATGATACCATTTCCTTCTTCATTTGGTTCAAGTAATACTGCGCCACAACCATCACCGAAAATAATACACGTAGTCCTGTCTGTATAATCAATGATAGAAGACATCTTATCTCCGCCTACTACCAATACTTTTTTATGCTTGCCAGACTCAATGAACTGAGATCCCGTAGAAAGACCGTAAATAAAACCAGAACAGGCTGCATTCAGATCAAAGCCCCATGCGTTTTTTGCCCCTATCTTATCGGCCAGAATATTGGCTGTTGCAGGAAAAGGCATGTCTGGTGTAGTGGTACAAAATATAATCAGATCTATTTCTTCTGCAGTTATGCCACGCTTTTTGAGCAATCCGTTTACGGCATGTACAGCCATATCAGATGTACCCAGTCCTTCACCCTTTAATATTCTTCGCTCTTTAATGCCGGTTCTAGAGGTAATCCATTCATCCGTGGTATCTACGATAGTCTCTAATTCTTTGTTAGAAAGTACATAGTCGGGAACATAACCTTGAACCGCAGTAATTGCAGCGTGAATTTTATTCATTTGATGTAGATTTATTTAAAAGCAGCCTGTATTTTTTCTACCAGGCCTGTAGTTATCATATCCCTTGATTGCAGAATCATATTTTTTACGGCAGTAGGCGTAGATATGCCATGTCCTATAATTACAGGAGCATTCACACCAAGCACAGGACTTCCACCATAGTTTTCGTAATTAAAGCGATCAAAGAATTCGTCTTTTAATCCTTTCTTTATGGTCATGATATAAAAGGATTCAGCAAGCTTCAGCATGATGTTTCCTGTGAAACCATCACAGACAATTACATCGGCTTTATCATTGAATAAATCGCGTCCTTCTATATTACCTATAAAGTTGAAAAGATTTGAATCCTTCATTAATGGAAAGGTAGCCAGACTAAGCATATTTCCTTTTTCATCCTCTTCACCAATGTTAATCAGGCCAACTTTAGGATCGTTGATCTGCATTACATTTTCAGCATATAAGCTGCCCAGAATTCCGAATTGAAGCAGGGTATCAGGCTTACAATCTGCATTTGCACCTACATCAAGCATCAAACCTCTGCCTCCGCTGAGTTTTGGGACGATGGTACATAAACAAGGTCTGATGATACCCGGCACAGTCTTTACACTAAAGACAGCACCTACCATCATTGCCCCTGAATTTCCTGCGCCGGCAAAAGAATCCAGTTCTCCTTTTTTAAGCATGGAAAAACCAACAGCAATACTGGAGTTTGGTTTTTGGGCAATTGCCCTTGTGGGATGTTCGCCCATACCAATAACCTCTTCGGTATGAACATATTCAAAGTGATCGGGATTAAACCCGGTTTCAGCAATTAAAGGCTTAATCAGCTGGGTGTCGCCAAACAGAACCAAATGCTCATTTGGCGATAATAATTCATGAGCTGCTATTGCTCCCAAAACATTTGATTTGGGAGCATAGTCTCCGCCCATTATATCGAGACCTATTTTCATAGTAAAAAATCAGTTTGTGAATAAAGCGTTATTGCCTTTTTTTTCAAGCGTCTAAGTTAACCCTAAACAGGAGGAAAACACAAACAATTTCTCAGGAAATTAACCTATTGAAGTATTTTCAATAACCAATTTACCGTTGTAGTATAGATTACCATCAACATTATATGCGTGGTGAGGAATGTGGATCGCACCAGTAGTTTGACAAGTAGCTAAAGAAGGAGCTACCGCTTTATAGTGTGTTCTTCTTTTATCTCTTCTACTTTTAGAGATCTTGCGTTTAGGATGTGCCATTGCTGATTTATTTAATTATTATTTTAATTTTTTTAACGCTGCCCATCGTGGGTCGTCAATGTTGTTTTCTTCTTCTTGTGGAGCATCTCCGCTCAGGCTTTCCAGCCTGGCTACCATCTCCTGATCACATCTGGCACCGTCGCCATTCTGCTCACATATTTTTATATAAGGTACCGATACAGTTATAAATTCATAGAGAATCTCCGCTATATCAACACTACTTTCTTTTTTGTTGAGCATGATGATTTCTAAATCATCACTCTCCAGATCGTCTTCCGCAAACTTTACAATTTGCCTTTCGGTAATATCAATCGGCGAATTAAAAGCCGATAAACATTTGTCACAATCCAGTTCAATTGTTCCGGAGATATGGATTTGTAAAATCAGCATTGTCTCCTGTTTATCCATTTCAATTTCAGCTTTCAAGTTTCCCTTTTTTACTAAAGAGTACTCAATAGCCTCAAAAAAGCTGTTATCAATCTCAAAATCGAATTGATGCTTGCCAATTTTTAAGCCCGTAAACGGTATAGAAAATTGTTTTAAAGGTTTCAATTGTAACAAAATTTTAGCCCGCAAATGTATGAATTATTTTGACAAAACTAAAATGTTTTTAGCTTTTTCTTTTAATTGTCAACACCTTGCTAATTCGCATCGTCTTTCACATCCGCTGCAGTTTCAATAATCTTACCGCCACTTCTTAACTGGGTGCTCAATAAAGCTTCCTGTTCCCGTCTGTGTTTTACAATATGCGT
This sequence comes from Pedobacter sp. MR2016-24, assembly GCF_026239655.1. Lineage (GTDB taxonomy): Bacteria > Bacteroidota > Bacteroidia > Sphingobacteriales > Sphingobacteriaceae > Pedobacter. Next base: position 330,951 of record NZ_JAPIVO010000006.1, read on the forward strand.
AGCAGCAAAGATAGCTTCAATAAATGAAGCCGGATCAGCAATATTCTTCCCGGCAATGTCGTATCCCGTTCCATGATCCGGAGACGTACGTACGAACTTCATACCGGCAGTATAATTTACACCTGTTCCAAAAGCAATCGTCTTGAATGGAATTAAGCCCTGATCGTGATACATTGCCAATACTGCATCAAATTGCTTGTAACTGCCTTTGCCAAAAAAGCCATCTGCCGGATAAGGACCAAAACAGATTACACCTTTGTCAAATGCTTCCTGAATTGCAGGCATAATAATATCCTGTTCTTCTTTCCCCAATAAACCATTATCACCCGCATGCGGATTAAGTCCCAGTACCGCTATTTTTGGTTTTTCAATCCAGAAATCCTTTTTCAGGCTTTCGTTGATCATGATCAGTTTTTTAACAATCTTTTCTTTAGTGATCTGCTGTGCAACTTCAGCAATAGGGATATGCCCTGTTACGACGCCTACACGGATGTCTTCACTGATGAGAAACATCAGTACATCATTACTTCCACTGCGCTCCTGCAGGTACTCAGTGTGGCCGGGAAATTTGAAATTTTCTGACTGTATATTGTGTTTGTTGATTGGTGCAGTTACCAATGCATCTATATTTCCTGCTATCAGATCCTCCGTAGCTTTTTCCAATGATAGTAAAGCATATCTTCCACCAATTTCATTTGCTACACCTAGTTCAATTTTCACATCCTCTTCCCAGCAGTTGATCATATTTGCTTTCTTAGGATTTGCAGCAGCAGCTTCATTAATTACATTGAAACTGAAATCGCTTAAGCCAAGGGTTTTTCGGTGGTAAGAGGCTACTTTAGTATGTCCGTAAACGATAGGAGTACAATAATCAAGGATCCTGACTTCGGCTAAGGTTTTAAGAATTACTTCCAGGCCAATCCCATTTACATCACCTATACTGATACCTATTTTAATTTTATTGCTCATGTTCTACTGAAAATTTAGCGCAAAATACAAAATTTCATCCGAATATATTTTCATTTTATAGGTGGTGAAGCTGGTATAAGCTTTATTCATCTAAATTTATAAACTGTAAAAGATGCAGGTTTCATCAGCAGGACATTTGTTTTAAGCAGTGGGATTTTCGGCTTTTCTATATTCTTGTTAATATTAGCCTGTTAAGATAAAAGTTTAGTTATTTTTGCGCGAACAAAGGTTGGGTCCAAATTATGGGTGAAACCGGTTAATATTAGAAATTATGAGTTTGGTAAAGGCAAAAAAACATTTAGGGCAACATTTTTTGACCGATAAAAAGATAGCAGCTAAAATTGTAAATGGCCTTGTCCATACCGATCAGTACAAACAAGTGTTGGAAGTAGGTCCCGGGATGGGGATTCTTTCAGACATTTTACTGGAACGGGAAGACCTGGAGACCTATATGATAGACATCGATACGGAATCCTATCACTTCCTTAAAGATAAATATCCGCAGATGGGAAGTCGTTTAATTAATGGTGATTTCCTGAAACTTGATCTTGCTGCAATATTTCCTGGAAAGTTCGCCATTATAGGTAATTACCCTTATAATATCTCTTCACAGATTCTTTTTAAGGTGCTGGAACATCGGGCCAATGTAGTTGAGATGGTAGGTATGTTTCAGAAAGAAGTAGCAGAGCGCTGTGCTTCTAAATCGGGCACGAAAGATTATGGTATTTTAAGTGTGTTGATTCAGGCCTATTATGATATAGAATATCTTTTTACGGTTAAACCCGGAACTTTCAATCCTCCTCCAAAAGTGAATTCCGGTGTAATCCGTCTCAGCAGAAATAAGGTAGAGACTTTGCCATGTGATGAGAAGTTATTTTGGCGTGTAGTAAAAGCCGGATTCAATCAACGCAGGAAAACCTTGCGCAATGCTTTATCCGGCGTTATTCCAAAAGAGAAAATGGATGAGCACTTTTTCTTTGACAAACGTGCTGAGCAACTCACTGTAGAAGATTTTATTACACTCACTCAGCATGTAGATGCGCTCGCTCAGGAGCAATAACATAACAAATAAATGAAAGGTAAAATTTTAATTGTTGACGATCTGCACCCTGCATTTAAAAACGGGGTCACAGCACTAGGATATCAGGTAGATGACCTGCCAAACATCACAAGAGCGGAAACCCTTGCCAGCATTGCCGGATATGAAGGTATTGCTGTCCGTACTAAATTTAAGATTGACAGGGAACTGATGGATGCAGCGCCCGGACTGAAATTCATTGCAAGGGCGGGTGCCGGACTGGACAATATTGATGAAGCTTATGCTAAAGAAAGAAATATCCAGCTGATGAATGCTCCGGAAGGTAACCGTGATGCTGTAGGGGAACACGCCGTAGGAATGTTATTATCATTGATGAACAATCACCGTAAGGCGGATATTGAAATTAGAAATGGTATATGGGATCGGGAAGGTAATCGTGGGTGGGAATTAAAGGGCAGAACTGTCGGCATTATCGGCTACGGGTTCATGGGCAGTAGCTTTGCAAAAAAACTGGCTGGTTTTGATGTTAAAGTCATTGCTTATGATAAATACAAAACAGGTTTCTCTGATGCTTATGTCACAGAATGCAGCATGGAAGAAATTGTAAAATACAGTGATGTGTTAAGTTTGCATATCCCGCTCACTAAGGAGACTCGACAACTGGTAGATGAAGAGTATCTCCGCCATTTCCGTAAAGAGATTTTCTTCTTAAACACAGCCAGAGGGGAGATCGTAAATACTGAGGCTATATTAGAGGCCCTGAAAACAGGAAAAATACTAGGTGCAGGCCTTGATGTTCTGGAAGCTGAAAAATTTCCAAACCTAGCAGAACAATCCTGGTACAACGAATTGAAAGCATCGCCAAAAGTAATACTTACTCCGCATGTAGGAGGATGGACTTTCGAATCCTACCGCAAAATATCAGAAGTGCTTACAGAAAAGCTAGAGAGATGGTCTAGCCAGGGATTGCTTTAGGCAGCTCCTACTTCTTATGTTAAATTTAGTCCAGCACAGGACACAGTATTTCCAGTTGGGTGGTGTTTGGATAGTGGTTTGATTATATTCGTCATTTGCTCGGGTATTGCTCGGGTATTTCAGGCATTTGTTCGGGTCCGACCCGAGCAAATGACGTTTCAACGCCGATAGGTACGCGTTAACAACTAAACCAGTACTACTACACTACCCAAACAGGATTAGCTATTCTTCACATTCTGACCACGTATTCTGATCTTTCCTCTTATTTTTTCCAGTTATTATCTCCTGGTGCTGCATCCATAAAAATACCGCCGTCAATTAAAATAGCAGTAACCCCTTTTGCACCGCTAAATTGTACACTGGCTGACTTTGGATTTGTTTTCCATATTGCAGGAGTCTGATGAATTACTTTTTTAGTCCCGTCTGCATAAATTATCTTCACATCAAAGGGCACTGCAAAACCACCAACATTTTTTAGCAGCACCGTATAACCCGATCCCTTAATGGCAACTTTCTCAATTTTCAGGTCGATATAATTATTGCTGAAAAACCAGCTGTTCCAATACCAGTTCAGATCCTGATTGGAAACATCATTCATTGTATAGAAAAAATCCCATGGAATAGGGTGTTTACCATTCCAGCGTTCCATGTAGGCATGTAGGTATTTTTTGAAATCATTATCACCAAACATATCCTTCAAACCCAGATAAGCCAGAGAAGGTTTTACGTAGGCATTGTTTCCATACCCTGATCCTGAAACCTGGGTAGACAGAGAAATAACGGGTTGATCTTCTTCTGTAGAAACATCATAGATCCATCGTTTTACCCTGAAATTCTTATAATTTTCATCCGCTTTTTCTTTTCCCAGCTGATCCTGTCCAATCAGATATTCTAACGTAGTCGCCCAGCCTTCATCCATATGGGCATACCTTGTTTCATTAGTACCCATGTAAAAAGGGAAGTAAGTATGGGCAATTTCATGGTTAAGTACAAACTGTGTAAATTCGAGATCAGGTGTGCTGGAATCATTCACCATCATCGGATATTCCATATCGGCATATCCCTGCACGGCAGTCATTTTGGAAAACGGATATGCTACACCAGGCCAATTGTTAGAAAACCAGCTCAAAGCCTGTTTGCCCCATTCTACAGCATGTGAGAAATCTTTAGCGGCAGTACTATAAGCTGATTGTACACTTGCTCTTCTTTTCAATTTACCGTCCACAAGCACACTTCCTGCATCCCAGTTGTAATGGTTGCTAAGCGAAAAGGTGACGTCAGTGATATGGTCTGCGCTAAATTTCCAGGTGTTCCAGGTATTTTGTCTGGTCACATTGCCTTTGAGGATTTCATCGGCTGTAGCTATAGCAGTGACCTCATTTGACAGATAAGATTTTTTAAGTCTTTCCGCATACTTCGTCTGTAATACTTCATCGGGATTTTTTAAGTCGCCCGTAGCCCAGACAACATAATTTTTAGGTGCTTTAACAGCCAGCTGGTAATCGTTAAAATCATTATAGAATTCTACCCTGTCCATATGCGGGATTTTGTCCCAGCCGTTATAATCATCGTAAACAGAAATCCTTGGGAAGGCGTAAGCTACAAAAAATGTATTGCTGTCAATCTGCCCCTCTCTGCCGCTTTCTTTTGAAAGCGGGTAGTTCCAGTCGATTGCAAAAGTTGCTGATTTTCCTGGGAGTAATACACCCGGCAGCGACACATCACCTGTTGTACCCCAGTCCTTGCCATCAATTTTCAGCTTCTTACCGTCTATCGCAAAAGAGCTGATGATAAGTCCGCGTGTCAGAAAATCTTTACTGGCATAACCAGCTCGGGGTGCTTCTGGTTTATGGATATTATTCACGAATCTGATGGTTACCTGTTTTAGGGTATCCGGACTATTATTGGTATATACAATGGTCTCAGTTCCTTCAACCAGTTTAGTCTTAGGTGTAACCGTTATGGTCATATTGTATTTCCCTTTATTTTGCCAGTACTTTTTACCAGGTTTACCATCCATTGAGCGGGTGCCATTTTCGTAAGCCTGCTTAATGTTTCGGGGCATATAAAGGTCCTGTGCCTGGACCGAAGTTGTGGTAAGTAAGACTAAAGCAAGTAACCTGAATATATTTTTCTGCATAATAATAACTGTGATTCGATTCAAAAGTAAAAGATTTACTCAATTCCACACAAATTCAAATCAAAAGATTTGTTTTTGTAAGAATTCGCTGTTATCTTCGTTTTAATTCAAGCAAGACTATGTAGGCTGATTGCCGATGTAGTCTTGTTTGGTTTTATAGGAAATCAGAAATAATAAAATAGAGTCATGACAGAAGTAACATACTACACTCAGGAAGGATTAGATAAGCTAAAGGAAGAAGTACATTACTTAAAAACAACTGGCAGACAGTTGATCTCAAAAGCTATTGCAGAAGCAAGGGATAAAGGCGATCTATCTGAGAATGCTGAATATGATGCAGCTAAAGAGGCACAAGGGCTGCATGAGGCAAAAATATCCAAATTGAATGCTACATTGGCTTCAGCAAGATTAATCGATGAATCAAAGTTGGATACATCTAAGGTGCTGGCATTATCCATTGTTAAAATCAAGAATCTAAAAAATGGTGCTACAATGAGTTATCAGCTTGTTGCAGAATCTGAAGCGGATTTGAAAACGGGAAAGATATCTGTAAAATCACCCATTGCAAAAGGTCTTTTAGGTAAATCCGTAGGAGATAAGACGGAGATTGAAGTTCCTGCAGGAACGATAGAATTTGAAATATTAGAAATCAGCAGATAAGAGAACGCAATGGCAACTATTTTTTCCAAAATTGTAGCTGGTGAAATTCCGGCACATATAGTAGCAGAAACCACAGAATTTCTTGCGTTTCTTGATGTTAGTCCATTGACAACGGGACATGTATTGGTGATTCCTAAAACGGAAATCGATTATATCTTTGATATGGATGAGGAAAGTTATTTTGGACTTACTTTATTTGCAAAGATTGTTGCCGGAGGAATCAAAAAGGCTTTTCCATGCGTAAAAGTTGGAATGGCCGTAATTGGTCTGGAAGTCCCGCATGCACATATTCACCTGATTCCAATGAATTCGGTGGGCGACATGAACTTTAGCAAACCTAAATTAAATCCTTCGCAGGAAGAGCTGGCAGAAGCTGCTTTAAAAATAAAAGCGCAATTATAAAAGCGCTTTTATTTTAATTTTTCATTATTTTTATGCCTATCGGCATCTCTAATACTCTTTTTGATCAGGTTTTTTTTCATTGCCTCGGTCAGATTAATGCCGGTCTGATTAGCCAGGCAGATCAGCACAAATAATACATCAGCCATTTCATCACCCAGGTCAACCGCTTCATCACTTTTTTTGAACGACTGCTCGCCATATTTACGCGACATGATCCTGGCAACTTCTCCTACTTCCTCCATTAATATAGCGGTGTTGGTGAGCTCATTAAAATAACGTACTCCGGTGGCGTTGATCCATTGATCTACAGTGTCTTGTGCCTCTTGTATAGTCATCTTATTCTTTGTTTTTTGTGTCTATTAAGATCGTAACAGGACCATCATTAACGAGGCTGACTTTCATATCTGCACCAAAAATTCCTGTTGCAACCGGCTTATTGAGTAAAGCACTCAATTGAGTGATCATGGCTTCATACAAGGGGACAGCCTTATCTGGTCGCGCTGCCCTGGTAAAACCAGGTCTGTTACCCTTTTTTGTAGCAGCAAATAGCGTAAACTGGCTAATCAATAATATGTTTCCGTTTGTATCTGTCAGCGATCTGTTCATCAGGTCATCCTCATCAGCAAAGATCCGCATGTTCACTATTTTTTGTGCCAGCCATTCCAGGTCTTCCTGATGATCGTTTTCTTCAATACCTAACAAGACCAGAAACCCATTAGCTATGGCTCCGGTAATGTTTCCATCTACCGTACAGCTTGCTGCTGATACTCTTTGTATAACTGCGCGCATGTTTGTTAAGCCCGTGTTTCGTTTCCATGGAAGATACTCAGATAACTTTCATATCTGCTTACTTCTATTTCTCCATTTTCAATTGCTGCCAGCACTGCGCAACCAGGTTCATTGATGTGGCGGCAATTATGGAATTTACATAAATGCATCGTATCCCGCATTTCCCTGAAATAATGGCCAAGTTCTTCTGGTCTGATGTCATAAATCCCTAATTCGCGGATACCCGGCGTATCTATCAGGTATCCGCCAAAAGGAAGCGTGTGCATTTCTGCAAATGTTGTAGTATGCTGACCTTTGTCGCTCGACTCAGAAATTTCTCCGGTTTTTATACTTCTGCCTGGTAAGAGGGCATTGATCAGGCTTGATTTTCCAACACCTGAATGACCCGAGAATAAGGTAGTCTGATCTTTCAGTAAACTTTCTATTAATGGAATATTGGTTCCTTCCAGTGCCGAGACTTCATAACATGGATAACCTATATTCTTGTAGATACTTTTGTATTCTGCCAGGACAGCCAGACCGTCTTCATTGAAAAGGTCGAGTTTATTAAATATCAGTGTCGCAGGAATTCTGTAAGCTTCAGCAGTAACCAGAAAACGATCGATGAAACCTAAAGAGGTGCGGGGAGAAACCAATGTTACGACCAGAAACGCCTGATCCAAATTAGCAGCAATAATTTGTGCCTGTTTAGATAAGTTAATAGACTTCCTGATGATGTAATTCTTTCGCTCCTGAAGTTTGAAGATTACTCCGGTATTTGAATTGGGCTCCATTTCAAATTCGATCTGATCTCCAACTGCAATAGGATTGGTGGTCTGAATTCCTTTGATACGGAATTTACCTTTAATCCTGCAGTCGTAATCCTGGCCATCTTCTCCATGTACCTGATACCAGCTTCCTGTTGATTTTATTACTAATCCGTGCATATTATATGCAGTAAAGGTATTAAAAAAGGATTATACAAAACAGCTTTGCTGCTGATCAAAATAATTTGTTAAAACGTTTGCTAATGATAAAAATATAACTTTACTTTACGGTGCAGCACAGAAGAACGTAGCTGCAGCAAAAAACTATGAACATTAACTCAACTATTACATCCATTATTATTACCACCACCGGCTATTCCGGGAGGCAGGTGAGCTAATGGTATAAATTGAAAAAATAAAGAAACCACATTAAGCGCCTTCCTCTAATCAGGGAAGGCGCTTTTTTTTTAACTTGAAACAAATATGAAGATTTTAAAATTTGGAGGTACATCAGTTGGTTCCGCAGCGAGTATCAGTACACTGATTGATGTGATCCGGCAATCCGGTCAGGACGATTATCCGGTAGTTGTATTGTCAGCCATGCATGGCGTAACCAATCTTCTACAGTCCATGGCAGAAAAAGCGCAGGTAGCGGGAGACTATGCAACTGAACTGAAGGAAATTGAAAACAAGCATTTTGAGGCTGTAAAAACATTATTGCCAGCATCGGCACAAAATCCGGTATTCACTAAATTAAAGATATATTTTAATGAGCTGGAGGATATCCTTCAGTCCGTATATCATTTGAAAGAATTAAGTCCGCAGACCAGGGACCTGATCCTGAGTTATGGTGAGCGTTGTTCAACATTTATGGTAAGCCACATTGCCAGGCAGAGTTTTTCCAATGCGCTTGCAGTTGATGGTGCCGAACTGATTAAAACTGATAGTAATTTCGGGCAGGCTAAAGTAAATACGGAATTAACAGAGATGCTGATTCAGGATTTCTACAACGCAAATAAGGAACAGCTTTTATTTGTAACCGGATTTATCGCGAGTAACAACGAAGGAAGAATCACCACACTGGGCAGGGGAGGTAGTGATTTCACTGCAGCCATATGGGGATCTGCACTTAATGTAAGTCAGATCGAAATCTGGACAGATGTAGATGGTATGTTAACAGCTGATCCAAGAATGGTGGAGAAAGCATTTTCACTGCCTGAGTTGAGTTATACGGAAGCTATGGAGCTGTCCTATTTTGGTGCGAAGGTGATTTATCCGCCAACGATGATTCCTGCTTTCCTTAAAAAGATCCCTATTGTTATAAAGAATACATTTAATGTGGATTTTACAGGTACTTATATCCGTCATGGTGGAAATGTATCAGATTTACCTATTAAAGGAATCTCATCGATAGATGAAATTAGTGTGCTGAATTTATCTGGCAGTGGTATGGTAGGTAAAGCCGGCTTTAGCGGTCGTCTCTTCTCTTTATTATCACGGGAGCAGATCAATGTAGTGCTTATTACACAATCATCTTCCGAACACAGTATCACTTTTGCAGTTAAACCTGCAGATGCATTAAAAGCACTTGCTATTATTAGTAAGGAATTTGAACTCGAACTGCAGGCCAAGAAACTGGAATATCCGCAGGTAGAAAATGGCCTGTCTATTCTTGCCATTGTTGGGGAGAATATGAAACATACGCCTGGTATGTCCGGCAAGTTATTCTATGCCTTAGGTAGAAATGGAATTAACGTGCGTGCGATTGCACAAGGGTCTTCAGAATATAATATATCAGTAATCGTTTCTAAAACAGATCTCTCAAAAGCTGTAAATGCGGTCCATGATGCCTTTTTTGCAGATCTTAAAAAGACACTCCATGTATTTTGCCTTGGTACAGGCAACATTGGCAAAACGTTATTCCGTCAGTTACTGGTACAAAGTCCTTTACTGGCAAAAAACAATGATCTTGAAGTAAAGGTGATGGGGATCAGCAATACACGTCAGATGTATTTAAGCAATGAAGCGCTGGATCTTGAAAATTGGGAAAGTGAACTGGAACAGCATGCTGAGCCGGCAGATCTTAAAGAATTTGTGCAGAAGATGAAAGCGATGAACCTGCCTAATTGTGTATTTGTAGACAATACAGCGAGTGCCAATCCGGTTAATTTTTATCAGGAAATTCTGGAATCAAGTATTTCTATTGTGACCTGTAATAAAATTGGCAATTCTGCTGAGTATGCGCAGTATGAGTCATTTAAAAATGCTGCCCGTAAATATGGTGTGGATTTCTATTATGAGACAAATGTCGGTGCAGGTTTGCCGATAATACGGACGCTGAAGGACCTGATGATGAGTGGCGACAATCTATTTAGTATTGAAGCTATTCTTTCAGGAACAATCTCTTATATATTCAATAATTTCAAAGATGAAGTCCGTTTCCATGAGATTGTAAAAGATGCACAGGAAAAAGGATATACGGAACCAGATCCGCGTGATGATCTAAATGGAAAGGACTTTATGCGCAAGATGCTGATTCTTGCCCGTGATGCTGGTTATCCGCTGGAAGCTGAAGATGTAAGTATTCAGAGTATGCTGCCACCGGCATGTATGGCTGCAGAAAGTGTGGCTGATTTTTATCAGGAACTGGAAAATAATGCCGCTTATTTCGAAGACCTTAAAAAACAGGCAGCCGATGGCGGAAAGGTATTGAGGTATATCGGTAAGCTGGAGGATGGAAAAGTAGCCATTACTTTACAGATGGTAGATGATGCACACCCGTTTTATATGCTTTCGGGCAGTGATAATATCATCTCGTTCACAACAGATCGTTATAAGGTGCGTCCCTTAGTGATCAAAGGTCCTGGTGCAGGTGCTGAAGTTACAGCTGCGGGTGTATTTGCTGACATTATAAACGTAGGCAAGAAATGAGAAATTCAGTAAAAGTTTTTGCCCCGGCTACTGTTGCAAATGTAGTCTGTGGATTTGATGTCCTTGGTTTTGCGGTGAATGCCCCGGGCGATGAAGTAATTATGCACCAGACAGATAAACCAGGTGTGATCATCACAAAAATTACCGGTGATGATGGTCGCCTGCCACTCGACCCTGCAAAAAATACGGTAAGTGCCAGTGTGCAGGATTACTTAAAACATATTGGTCGCCCTGACGCAGGTATATCTATTGAATTGCATAAAAAGATGCCAATTGGCAGCGGATTAGGTTCAAGTTCTGCAAGTACTGTCGCGGGTTTGTTTGCTGTTAATACTTTGTTTAATAACCTGCTGACTAACCAGGAGCTTGTTCCTTTCGCCATGAAGGGCGAAGAACTGGCCTGCGGCTATGGTCATGCAGATAACGTAGCGCCTGCACTGCTTGGCGGTTTTGTACTGATCAGAAGTTACGAGCCACTGGATGTAATTTCATTACCTTTTCCCGAAGAAATGTATGCTGCAATAGTGTACCCGGAAGTAGATGTACCTACAAAAGATGCGCGTCAGATGATTCGTTCTAAAGTTTTGTTAAAAGATGCGGTAAAACAATGGGGAAATGTTGCAGGATTAGTGACCGGTTTATTTATGAAGGATTATGATCTGATTGGCCGTAGCATGGTTGATGTACTGGTTGAGCCTACCCGCTCTATCTTAATTCCTGATTTCTATAAAATGAGAAGTATTGCCATGGAAACTGGTGCAATTAGTTTTGGCATTTCGGGCTCGGGTCCTTCTGTTTTTGCATTGACAAAAGACGAAGCTACCGCTCAGCTGATCACAGCAGCGCTGCAAAAGCAGTTGAAATCAATTCAGATCAATAGTCTCTCATTCGTGTCATCAGTCAACAAAAAAGGCCCGGTAATACTTGATTAAAATATAAGATAATGAAATTATACAGTACCAATAACCGTGATTTAAAAGTAGATTTTCAATCGGCTGTTTTTAACAGTATGCCTCAGGATAAAGGCTTATATATGCCGGTAATTATTCCTGTGCTGGACAATGAATTTCTTCAGCACCTGGATCAATATACCTTGCCGGAAATTGCTTATACAATAGCTTCTGCGTTGTTACAAGATGATATTCCGGCAGATGATCTGAAAGCTATTATTGAGGATGCAATTAACTTTAATGCGCCGGTAAAGCAGTTAAATGAAAAGACTTATGTACTTGAGTTGTTTCATGGACCATCTTTGGCTTTTAAAGATTTTGGTGCCCGTTTTATGAGCCGTATTATGGCTTATTTTCTGAAAGACAACGAGAAGATGCTGGATGTGCTGGTAGCTACTTCAGGTGATACAGGTGGTGCCGTTGCACTCGGTTTTCTGGGAGTTCCGAATACGCGTGTAACTATTCTGTATCCTAAAGGTAAAGTGAGCGATATTCAGGAACTGCAGCTGTGCAGCAATGGAGAAAATATCAGGGCGATAGAGATTGATGGGACGTTCGACGACTGTCAGCATTTGGTGAAACAAGCTTTTGCGGATGAAGAACTGAACGCTGTGCTCAGGCTTACTTCGGCAAACTCAATCAATATCTCCCGACTGATCCCGCAGACTTTCTATTATTTCAATGCTGTTGCACAGTTATACCGTGCCGGTAAAAGAAAGGTAGTGTTTTCAGTTCCTAGTGGAAATTTCGGCAATATAGGTGCTGGTTTATTAGCATATAAGATGGGATTGCCGGTAGCAAAGTTCATTGCCGCAACAAATGCAAATGATACTGTTCCAAGATTTATGGAAAGTGGGGTGTATGAAACAAGACCTTCTGTACAAACCTATGCCAATGCAATGGATGTTGGGGCACCGAGCAACTGGGTTAGAATAATGGATATGTTTGAAGGGGACAGAGATCAACTGGCACAGATTGTAAAAAGCTACCGTTATACGGATGAGGAAACAGTAGGCGCTATCGCAGAGATCTACAAACAATTCAATTATGTAGCTTGTCCGCATACCGCTATTGCATGGCTCGCTGTTCAGGATTATCAAAAACAATACTCATCAGCAGACGATACCTTTGTATTTTTATCGACGGCCCATCCATGCAAGTTTCCTGATGTATTTACCGAGGAAATAGGAGCTGAAATAGTTATTCCTTCACAGGTGGAAGTATTGAAAAGTAAGGTAAAGCAGGCGACTTCGATGCAATTTGATTTTGAAGATTTTAAGCATTTTCTGCTTGCATCTAATTAAAATAAAGAAGCAGGGCTGCTCATAAACCGCCTCTGCTTCTTTATTTAAAAATAATCCTATTTTATTTTATGGAACCTCATGATCGCAATATCGCCCATCAGGAAGTTCAGCGTAGTATCACCAGTAATGGTGTACTTATTTACCTTTTTTATTGTTTCAAGAAAAATAGCTTCACCTTCGCCCGGGCAAGCCATTTTGGTCATTATCAATGGCTCATTGAAGTTAATGGAGGTGTCATCCGCGATCAGTTTCCCTGAAAAAGAATTACAGCTGCTATTACCTGTTACTCTTTTCTCCTGAATGTCGAAAGCAAGTACTGGCTTTTTACCAGGATACAGGCCATTGAATGCTATTCTTGGACCAGAAACATAATCGAGTTCCCAGGTTCCGCCTAACTTAGATAGGTCAGAACTTGCCTCAACTACATTTTTCAGCGTATTACACGCAGATAACGTACCCATAACCGCAAGTACTACCAATGTCATTCTTCTCATAGCAATCTCCTTAGATAGTGGAATGTACAAAGAATCTGCCAAAAAAATTGCAGATAAGTAAAATGGCCTTCTAATTTTAAAATATTGCCTGGGCAATTCTCTTGGTAGGTTCCGGATTACTCATGGTATAAAAGTGCAATACCGGAGCACCTACATTAATTAACTCTTTGCACTGCTGTATCATCCATTCAATTCCAACTTCTTTTACTTCTTTCTCATTTTTACATTGCTGTACAGCTTCAGTCAGGTCTTCTGGTAAATCAATGTGGAAAATTTTAGGCAGGCTGATCAGCTGTTTAGAAGAAGTTATCGGTTTTAAACCGGGAATAATGGGGACATTTATCCCGTTACTCCGGCATTGCTCAACAAATTCGCAATACTTTTTATTGTCAAAAAACATTTGTGTAACAATAAATTCGGCACCCATTTCTACCTTTTTCTTCAGGTATTTAAAATCTGTCTTCAGGTTAGGCGCTTCAAAATGTTTCTCCGGATAACCCGCTACACCAATACAAAAGTCTGTCTGGAAAGCAGAGTGATCTTCAAAAAGATAGCGACCGTTGTTCATATCTGTTACCTGACCTAATAAATCCGTAGCGAAAGCGTGGCCTCCCGGTGTGGGAATAAAAGACGAATCAGCATGACGTGCATCGCCACGCAATACCAGTACATTATCTATACCCAGAAATTGCAGGTCAATCAATGCATTTTCTGTTTCTTCTTTTGTAAAACCACCACAGATCAAATGAGGCACCGCATCTACTTTATATTTGTTCATGATTGCAGCACAGATGGCAACTGTACCCGGACGTTTCCTGTAGGAAACTTTTTCCAGTAAACCATTGTCATGCTGTTTATAAATATAATCTTCCCTATGATAGGTTACATCAATAAACGGGGGGTTGAATTCCATTAGGGGATCAATAGCATCGTATATATCGGTGATACTTTTCCCTTTAACAGGTGGCAGCAATTCAAATGAGAAAAGGGTTTTGCCCTCAGCGTTGGTGATATGGTCGGTGATTTTCATTTTAAGGTTTAATAAGCTAAATTCGGGCTAAGCCATCTTTCTGTATCTTCCAGGGACATGTTTTTTCTTACTGCATACTCTTCTACCTGATCTTTGGTGATCTTTCCCAGGCCGAAATATCTTGATTGGGGGTGTGCAAAATAAAATCCGCTTACTGCTGCGGTAGGGTACATTGCAAAACTTTCAGTGAGGCGAAGTCCGATTTTTTGCTCGGCACCAAGCAGCTCAAAAAGCGTTTCTTTTTCTGTGTGATCGGGACATGCCGGATAACCCGGAGCAGGACGGATTCCCGTGTACTCCTCTTTAATGAGATCTTCACTGCTTAAATGCTCGTCTTTTGCATATCCCCAGTATTCCTTACGTACCAGCTCATGCATACGCTCAGCAAAGGCTTCTGCTAAACGATCTGCCAGTGCTTTTGCCATGATACTGTTATAATCGTCATGATTGGCTTCAAATTCTGCCACCATTTCGTCGCATCCTATACCTGTTGTTACCGCAAAACCACCAAAATAATCCTGTACGCCGGTCTCTTTGGGTACAACAAAATCTGAAAGCGCATAATAAGGTTCACCAGCTACTTTTTCTGCTTGCTGACGTAAGGTATGTATCGTAACAGGCTGACCTTCTGCTTCGAGTAAAATGTCATCACCAACAGCATTTGCCGGCCAGAAGCCAATTACTGCCTTCGCCGTAAGCAATTTCTCTGCAACGATTTTTTTTAATAATACCTGCGCATCATCAAATAGTTTTCTGGCTTCGTCACCCACCAGCTTATCGTTAAATATTTTAGGGTAACTTCCTCTGAGTTCCCAGGTATGAAAAAATGGAGTCCAGTCAATATAAGGAACAAGTTCCTCCAGCGAATAATCTTCGAAAGTTTTTGTTCCCGTAAACGCAGGAGCGGGAGCTACCAGCTCCGGATCTATCTGGAATTTATCGGTTCTGGCCTCTTCAATTGTCTTAAAGCGTTTGTCTGATCTTTTATTTAAATGTGCCTCCCGTGCTTTATCGTATTCCAACCTGATATTGTCGATATAGGCGCCTCGGGTATCCGGGTTCATCAGGGTGCTGCAGACCGTTACACTTCTTGATGCGTCCAGCACATGAATTGCTGCACCAGAATAATTAGGAGCGATCTTAACGGCTGCATGAATTCTGGACGTAGTGGCGCCACCTATCAGCAGTGGTACCGTAAAACCTTCACGTTCCATTTCTTTAGCAAAATGTACCATTTCATCCAGAGAAGGAGTAATCAATCCGCTAAGGCCGATAATATCAGCATTGATCTCTTTTGCTTTTTTGATGATTTCCTGGGCAGGAACCATTACACCCATATCTACAATCTCAAAATTATTACAGGCCAAGACCACACCTACAATATTTTTTCCGATATCGTGTACATCACCCTTTACTGTGGCCAGAAGAATTTTTCCGGCAGATGAACTCTGATCTCCGTCCGGATTATCCAGTTTTTCCTGTTCAATAAAAGGAAGAAGATAAGCTACCGCCTTTTTCATTACCCTGGCAGACTTCACTACCTGTGGCAGGAACATCTTTCCGGCACCAAAGAGATCACCAACAATATTCATTCCGTCCATTAAAGGACCTTCAATTACATGAATTGGTCGCGGGTATTGCTGTCTTGCTTCTTCCACATCATCATCCAGGTATTCAATAATCCCTTTAACAAGTGAGTGGGAGAGGCGGGATTCTACCGATTCTTTTCTCCATTCTTCATCCTTGACCAGTTCTTTTCCTTTCGACTTCACTGTTTCGGCAAAGTCTACAAGTCGTTCTGTTGCATCTTCTCTTCGGTTCAGCAATACATCTTCCACCCGTTCCAGCAGATCTTTTGGGATAGCCTCATAAACTTCCAGCATCCCTGCATTTACAATTCCCATATCCAGACCAGCTTTAATCGCATGGTATAAAAATGCGGAATGCATCGCTTCACGAACCGTATTGTTACCTCTAAAAGAGAAGGATATATTAGAAACACCACCACTCACTTTTGCGTAGGGCAGATTTTCTTTAATCCATCTGGCGGCATTGATAAAATCTACTGCATAATTATTATGTTCTTCCAGTCCGGTTGCAACGGTTAATATGTTCGGATCAAAGATGATATCTTCTGCAGGAAAACCTATTTCTCCAACCAGGATATCGTAGGAACGCTTGCATATTTCTTTTCTGCGTTCAAAATTATCAGCTTGTCCGTCCTCATCAAAAGCCATGACTACTACGGCAGCGCCATAGTTCATAATTTTTCGGGCACTTTCCCGGAATTTATCCTCACCCTCTTTTAAAGAAATGGAGTTGACAATTCCTTTTCCCTGCAAACACTTCAATCCGTTCTCAATTACGCTCCATTTTGAGCTATCTACCATGATTGGTAGTTTAGAAATGTCAGGTTCTGAAGCAATCAGGTTTAAAAACTTAGTCATTGCAGCTTCAGAATCAAGCATCCCTTCATCCATGTTCACATCAATTACCTGAGCCCCGCCTTCAACCTGTTGTCTGGCTACAGCTAGTGCAGCTTCATAATCGCCGCTCAAAATCAATTTGGAGAATTTAGGTGATCCGGTGATATTCGTTCTTTCACCAATATTAACGAACATACTTTCAGGAGTGATCGTTACGGGCTCTAAGCCACTTAAACGCAGATAGCGTTCCAGAACAGGTATTTTTCTTGGGGTAATATTTTTGGCCTTAGCTGCGATGGCAGCAATATGGTCTGGTGTAGTTCCGCAACAACCACCAACAATATTCACAAAACCGTGCTCAATAAAGTCTCCCACAAGTAGCGCAGTTTCACCTGGCATTTCATCGTATGCGCCAAATTCATTCGGCAAACCTGCGTTTGGATAAGCAGAAACATAACAGCCTGCTTTTGAAGAGAGCTCCTCAATATGCGGCCTCATATCTTTCGCACCTAAAGCACAGTTAAACCCGATGCTCAATGGTTTTGCATGGATAATCGAATTTAAGAAAGCTTCTACTGTCTGGCCTGATAAGGTCCTGCCGGAAGCATCAGTAATCGTTCCCGAGATCATAATCTCTAGTTTACGACCAATGATTTCTTCATATTTTTTAATGGCAAATATGGCTACTTTGGCATTTAACGTATCAAAAATCGTTTCTATTAATAATACATCTGCACCGCCATCAACCAAACCTTTTACCTGTTCATAGTAAGCATCCATCAGCTGGTCGAACGTAAGTGCCCGGTAGCCCGGATCGTTCACATCAGGAGAAAGTGATAATGTGCGGTTTGTGGGACCAATGGCTCCTGCGACAAAACATCTGCGGTCAGGATTAGCAATCATAAATTCATCAACCGCCTCCCTGGCTATTTTGGCGCCCTCATAGCTCATTTCATAATCCAATTCTTCCATCTGGTAATCTGCCAGTGAAATACGCTGAGTACTAAAAGTATTGGTCTCAATAATGTCGGTACCTGCTTTTAGGTATTCCGTATGTATAGCTTTGATGATATCCGGACGTGTGATATTCAGCAGGTCGTTATTTCCTTTTACATCACATGGGTGATCTTTAAAGCGCTCACCCCTGAAATCTTCTTCCGTCAGGATATAGCGCTGGATCATTGTACCCATTGCACCATCTATAATTAATATTCTTTTTTCTAATTCTTCTCTAATGCTCATTGTGTATGTTGATGCGTAACCCTTCGGGACATATCTTAAACTACTCTACAGAATATTTTAACAGATGTAAAAAAGGTTATTAAACGGGCTTATTCGAAAATCCGGGTGGATCGACTTCTAACTTATCTTTCAGGAACGTACGTAACGTTCTAGTAGAATGTAGCACCTTGTAAGCACAGGTTGCTAAGACATCGCAGGGTCTAATCCCTCCGTCTTTCTTTATAAGCGGATACAAAAATGCAATAAAGAAAAATCAATTCCAAGGAATTGCTGTGTAAACCCAATAAAATTGCAAAGGCCACGCAGTTTTGCGTAGCCTTCGATATAATATTCTGAAATTCCGGGATTAACTATTTTCTTCCGCCAAATATTCTTAATAGGAACAAGAAGATATTCAGGAAGTCAAGATACAATGATAACGCACCCATTATAGCTAATTTCTTAGTATCATCAGCAGCGATAGCATCTCCGTTTTCTTCAATTCCTGCACCGATACGTTTCAATTTCTGTACGTCATAAGCCGTTAATGCGGTGAAGATTGCTACACCTACAAAACTCATTACATAATCAAATCCAGGACTTTTTAACCACATATTGATCAGACTGGCAATAACCAATCCAATCACACCAACCATAAGGATTGGTCCGAATTTACTTAAGTCGGTATTCGTAGTATAACCCAATACAGCCATTAAACCAAAAATTCCGGCAGCAGCTGCAAAACAGCCGATCACTGAACCCGAAGTATAAATCAGTAAGATAAAACTCAGGCTGACCCCTGTTAGTACCGAATATAAGATGAAAACCCCTATTAAAGCACCATATGATAGCTTACTTAAACCTGCGCTCATCAATAAGACAAGTCCGAGTGGAGCAAACATCACTATATAACCCAGTATAGAAAGTCCGCGTGTTTCAGGATTAATCAGGTATTGTAACATTTCAGGCGTATTAGCCATATACAATGATGAAAGTGTCGAAATACCCAAAGCCACGAACATCCATAAGAATACGCTTGCAAAGAACTTCTTTGCTACAGCACCAGTCTGGTTCTCTACAAAGACTGACTTTTGAGACCAGTTGTAATCATTATTGTTATCCATTTGTGTTTAAATTTTAATTAAATATACAAGTTATTTTAACCAAGCAAAAGTTATGCCCCTAGTCTTTTTGTCAGAATTTCTTCAACTTTATGGAAGATCTGGATAGGTTTGAGGGTCCTCCATGCCAAATCGTCAAGCTGTCCACCAAAGTTGATATAATAGTCAATATTGCTGCTTCTGAATTCTTCGATTACATGCGGCATAAAATTAACTCCGGAAATCCAGCCTTCATCCACATCCTGAAACCATTCCTCATAGTAACTGTCTTCAGAGGAATGAAAGTTGAGAATATTCTCGCCAATCAGGATAAACTTATTTATCCCTTCGTCTATCATGAGCTCAAGTATCTCCCGTTTCAGTAACATGATATCATTAGATATCGCATCGTTCCATTCGCCTATAAATTCTATAATCGCATAATTATGGTCGTAGTCCACATATAATACTTTAATATACAGCGTACTGGAACCAAAATCATCCCATTGCGGGTGAATCAGAAAGTTGTATAACTGTTTATCGTAGTAAAACTCCGAATACTCTGTGTTATAAAATGGGGATCGCGGATCTTCAGCGGCGATGTAATCATCCCGCCAGCGGTAATATGGTTCTATTTCGTGCATTGCCCTTTATTTATTGCTGGCTTCTACAGCTTTTCTTACGCTTCCGTAGCGGATGAGCAAGTCTTCAGCTTCTTTATAATCAATGTTTAATTCCGTCATGACCATCAGCGTACCTCTGTCTACCAGCTTATGATTGGTTAACTGCATATCTACCATTTTATTGCCTTTAACACGTCCAAGTTTGATCATGACAGTGGTGCTCAGCATATTCAGTACTAATTTTTGTGCAGTGCCCGATTTCATTCTCGTTGAGCCGGTTAGAAACTCCGGACCTACAACTACCTCTACAGGAAAGTCACTGGCTTCAGCTACAGGCCCGCCTTCATTGCAAACGATACATCCCGTCAATACCCCATGCGCCTTGGCTGTTAATAAGCCGCCAACTACATAAGGTGTTGTTCCTGAAGCTGCAAGTCCGACTAAACAATCCTTTTCATTAATATTGAATTCTTTAAGGTCTGCCCATGCCTGTTGGGCGTCATCTTCTGCATTTTCTACTGCTCGCCTGATGGCTTTATCTCCCCCTGCAATAATACCCACTACCTCGTCAAAAGGAACACCGAAAGTAGGAGGGCATTCTGATGCATCAACTACACCCAGCCTGCCGCTGGTGCCTGCGCCAATATAAAAAAGCCTTCCACCGGCTTTCATCCGTTCAGCAACAGCTACAACTAGTCTCTCTATTTGCGGGAGAGATTTTTCTACTGCTAAAGGAACTGTTCTATCCTCATTATTGATGCCTTTAAGAATTTCCAGGACTTCCATTTTATCAATGTTGTTGTACTTTGATTCTTGTTCGGTTACACGTATCATATGATAAAATTTACATTGTTACTATTTTTGCCTTAAACAGATCTTCTGCAAAGCGACGGGTAAGATGACGTAAAAATCAGCAATTTCTTTTTAACGACTGCTATTAATTCAAAAAATGGTAAAATCTTCCGAAGCTATCAGACAATTGATATGAATTTATAAAAAACAAATAGAAATCAGGCACGTTAATGAATAATTGACAGGGTAATTTTATAGCTTTGTGCAACAACTTTTACATGAAACCAACTACCCGCCAGAATCTTCTTATTGCGCTTACTTATTCAGCTACTTTGATTGGCGGGATGTTCCTGGGCTATAAGTTTTTAAAGGATCAGGGTTTCACCTTTCAGAGGAATGTACAGTATGCAGATAACAACGCAGAAAAAGTTGATCAGATCATCAATCTGATTAATAGAAATTATGTTGATGAAATTGATGCAGATACCTTAAGTCATACCGAGATTGACAGCTTATTGCACCAACTGGATCCGCATAGTGTGTATTTACCACCAGCTAAGGCAAGCGAGCAAACAGAAGTGCTGGAAGGCAGTTTTGACGGAATAGGAATCGAGTATTACATCCTGAAGGATACCCTGTTGGTTGTCAATGTGATAAAAGACGGACCTGCCGCTAATGCCGGTCTGAAGCTTGGAGATAAAATTCTCAAAATTGACAGTGTTTTTGTAAGTGGTAAAAAATTACCGCGTGAAAAAATGATCGGTAAGATCAAAGGCAGGAGTGGTACTCCTGTACAGCTCCTGATCGTGCGTGCCGGAAATAACCATCCTTCGCTGCTTACAGTCAAACGTGGTCGTGTAAACGTAAGTAGTATTGATGCTGCCTATATGATTAGTAATGAAGCGGGATATATACGGATTAGTGAATTCGGTGCAAATACGGATAAGGATTTTGTGGAATCGGTAAGAACGCTCAAAACTAAGGGAATGAAAAAGTTAATACTTGATCTCCGTGACAACGGGGGAGGGTATCTTACTGCGGCAACGGGGCTTGCCAATCAGATTCTTCCTGAAAATAAACTCATTGTATATACTCAGGGTAAACATGAACCCCGCACAGACTATATCGCGACAGGCGGTGGAGAGTTTGAAGATGGAAAGCTGGCTGTATTAATTAATGAAAATTCCGCTTCTGCAAGTGAAATTCTTGCTGGCGCTGTGCAGGATCTGGACAGGGGAATTATTATCGGTCGCCGTTCTTTTGGGAAAGGATTGGTTCAGGAGCAGTTTCCATTTGGTGACGGATCTGCATTGAATCTGACAATAGCACGTTATTACACGCCTTTAGGGCGTAGTATTCAAAAATCGTACAAAAAGGGATACACTGCTTATCAGAATGAAATAGATGACCGTTTTAATGATGGGGAACTGACAGAAAAAGTATTGAGTTCAAAAGATAGCCTGAAAAAAAATGCTGCTTTTATTACCGGATCGGGAAAGAAGGTGTTTGCAGGAGGCGGTATACAACCGGATATTTATGTGAAGATGGATACCACAGGGATGAATAAATTCTATGGGGCATTGCTGACCAAAAAAGTATTGGTGGACTATGTGTTTGATGTCCTGGCAAATCGTTATACAGCGGACTATCTGGAGCAGAATCTCTCCTCATTTACCATCAGCGATACTGATTATAAGGATTTTGTCAAGTTTGTACAGGGAAGGAATATTCAGGTGGATAACAAACAGCTTGTCGCTGCTAAACCTGTAATATACAATGATCTTAAAGCTTTACTTTATAAGTATCATTTAGGAGATGCCGGATATTATAAGGCATTAAATTTAAATGATAGTATGGTTAAGCAAGCTTTATCAAGTCTGCAATAACCATACTCATTTGATGTCTTATTTCTGTCTGAAATAAATCTGTATCGGTACACCAGAAAAATCGAAGTTTTCACGTAATTTGTTCTCAATGAAACGTTTATACGGCTCTTTAATGTATTGAGGCAGGTTACAGAAGAAAGCAAACATTGGAGATGTCGCGTTGATCTGTGTTACATATTTGACCTTGATGTATTTTCCTTTTAAAGCTGGTGGCGGATAATTTTCAATGATAGGTAACATCACGTCATTCAATTTAGAAGTTGGAATCTTCTTTCCTCTGTTCTTGAATACTTCAAGAGCCGTTTCAACGGCTTTAAAAATACGTTGTTTTGAAATCACCGAAGTAAAGACAATCGGCACATCAGTGAAAGGCTGTAATTTCTGACGGATCTGCTCTTCAAATGCCTTCATTGTTTTATTGTCCTTTTCTACTAAATCCCATTTATTCACCAGGATGACGATACCTTTTTTGTTTTTCTCTGCAAGGTGGAAAATATTCACGTCCTGCGACTCCAAGCCGTCTACTGCATCTATCATCAGGATCACAACATCAGCCTCTTCAAGGGCTTTAATTGTACGCATTACAGAATAAAACTCAATGTTCTCTTTTACCTTTGTTTTTTTACGCAGACCAGCCGTGTCAATAAACATGAACTCATGGCCGAACTGGTTGTAGTGAATATGGATTGAATCACGTGTTGTACCTGCAATAGGTGTAACGATATTTCTTTCCTGACCCATCAGGGCATTGATCAATGATGATTTACCTACATTAGGTCGACCTACGATAGTCAATTTAGGTAGTCCGTTATCTTCAAGAGGAATATCTTCAAAATGAGTGATCACTTCATCCAGCAGATCACCTGTACCGGAACCCGTCATAGACGATATGGTATAGATTTCTCCAAGTCCGAAGCCGTAAAATACAGCAGCATCATTTTCAAGAGAAGTGTTATCTACTTTATTTACAACGATAAATACAGGTTTTTTACTTCTGCGGAGCAATTGGGCGATATCATCGTCCAGGTTGGTAATGCCTGTCACTACATCAACCATAAAAAGAATCACTGAAGCCTCTTCGATGGCGATTACTACCTGTTCACGGATAGCTGCTTCAAAAACATCTTCAGAATTTGCTACATAACCGCCGGTATCGATTACCGTAAATTGCTTGTCTGTCCACTCCGCAACGCCGTAATGACGATCGCGTGTTACACCACTGAAATCATCAACAATAGCTTTACGACTTTCAGTTAAGCGGTTAAAAAGGGTAGATTTGCCTACGTTCGGTCTTCCGACGATTGCTATAATGTTACTCATGTGTTTTTATTGAATTGTATTAATTATTAAGGGGTTGCAAAGGTAGGTTTAATTTTCGTACCCGAAACTTTTTAAATAGTTCTTTTTACTTCTCCAGTCAGGAAGTACCTTTACGAACGTTTCAAGGAACACTTTCTGGTCTAAAAACTTTTCAATATCCTTACGTGCTTCAGTTCCAACCTTTTTCAGCATTGCACCGCCCTTGCCAATCAGGATATTTTTTTGTGAATCCCGTTCAACAATGATCTCGGCACTGATGCGCGTAATTTTTTCTTCCTCTTTAAAGGACGTGATCAGCACCTCGGTACTATATGGAATTTCTTTCTGATAATTATTGAAGATTTTTTCCCTGATAATTTCTGAGACAAAGAAACGCTGAGTCTTGTCCGTCAGATCTTCTTTATCATAATAGGGTGGATGCTCAGGAAGGTAATCAAGTACCATCTCCATAATTCCTTCCAGATTATATTTGTGCAGCGCAGAGATAGCGAAAATATGTTTAGGTTTAAGCAGTTCCTGCCAGTACGCCTGCTTCTCATCTACCTGCTCCTGTGTAGCACCATCAATCTTATTGATCAGTACAATCATAGGGATAGTAGAGTTGATTATTTTTTCGAGTACATCGTTTTCATCGTACTGTTCATTGATATCTGTGACGAACAAAATAAGATCAGCATCACTTAGTGCTCCTTTCACAAAATTCATCATAGAATCCTGCAGTCCATAACGCGGTTTTATGATGCCAGGCGTGTCCGAAAAAACAATTTGATAACTTTCTTCATTGACCATTCCTAAAATACGGTGACGTGTTGTCTGGGCCTTTGGAGTGATGATCGATAGCTTTTCCCCCACCAGGGCATTCATTAACGTGGATTTCCCCACATTTGGTTTACCTATTATGCTTACGAAACCTGCTTTATGTGACATTGAATTTTTTTTAAAAATAAATTTGCATTGCAAAGAAACGAAATATATCTTTGCAGACCAATTTAAAACAAACGAAGATTAATTCTTTAAGCGTTTTAACTTGATAAATAGTGCGGGGTGGAGCAGTTGGTAGCTCGTCGGGCTCATAACCCGAAGGTCATCAGTTCGAGTCTGGTCCCCGCTACCTGGAGAAGCATAACCTGCAAAGGTGAGTCGCTTCAAATGGCCCGTTCGTCTACCGGTTAGGACGCCAGATTTTCATTCTGGAAATAGGGGTTCGATTCCCCTACGGGCTACATAAAAACGCTAGTTGCACACTAGCGTTTTTGATTAACAACATAGTGCGGGGTGGAGCAGTTGGTAGCTCGTCGGGCTCATAACCCGAAGGTCATCAGTTCGAGTCTGGTCCCCGCTACCTGGAAAACTTTTAACATGCACAGTTAATCGTTTTATAGTGCGGCCCGTTCGTCTAGGGGTGAGGACGCCAGATTTTCATTCTGGTAACAGGGGTTCGATTCCCCTACGGGCTACTCAATTTATTGAGTAAACCAATATTAAAAATATAGTGCGGGGTGGAGCAGTTGGTAGCTCGTCGGGCTCATAACCCGAAGGTCATCAGTTCGAGTCTGGTCCCCGCTACCTGGAGAAGCAGAACCTGTAAGGGTTAGTCGCTTTGAAATGGCCCGTTCGTCTACCGGTTAGGACGCCAGATTTTCATTCTGGAAATAGGGGTTCGATTCCCCTACGGGCTACACAAACCCGCTTTACGAAAGTAGAGCGGGTTTTTTTGTAGGATAATAACCACTATATGGGAGATGGTTAAAATGAAAAATTCCTGCTCAATCATCTTGGCAGGAATTTTATCAGTATTTTATTTGCTTTAAATGTTATTTACTTCAAATCCCCCATAAGAGAGCATTTCGGCATTATGAGAAACGATCAGGTTAAGCTCTAGTCTCTCGATCAGATCCTTCGCCTGGGTAATGTTGCGGTGCATGTCGCGAATGCCCCTGATCTCAATTCCTTTTGCCATCAGTTTAAATTTATTTGGCTCAAATTTGTCAATGAATTTTTGCAGGTCTGAGCTGATATTTATTTCCATTTTTTTCATGTTAAATTCTAACACAAAACAAAGCTTATAGTTTTAACTTATTGGTTAGTTAATGTTATGTTACTTGTTGGCTATTAAATTGTGATTGATGATCATTTATCTACCTTTGTAATTCACTTATGAAGATTCAGTTGCCTGCAAAAAATATATTCACGTTAATATTTCAAGTCATTGCACTATTTATAGCCGGTGCGTCATATAGTCAGCAAATTAAAGATTATAAATCCATGCTGGACGAAAGGCCTTATTTTGTAGATCATCAGGTTGTTCCTGCAGATTCGCTGTTTTTACGTGACGTAGATATTCTAAAGCATTTGGGAAGCTTTGACAACGTGGATCTTCAATTATTGAAAGGTAATGTGTTGAAGGAGATTATGGCTATCGAGATGGAAAAGGGACGCACAGCTACTTATCGTACTATCATAGACTTCATGATTGATTATAAAAAAACGCCGGCCTACAAAGATTTTGTGGATGGGGTATTGCTATATAAAGAACTGGAGAACAAAAAAGTTAATATTAAAAACTGGGAGTTGGATAAAAGCCTTTTTATCAAGTTAGGATTCGTTCAAAGTGATCTCGATGATTTTAAAGATTGGATAACTAAGGAGCAAAATTCAGGTTTGACTTATAAAGAAGCATATATACGATATATGAAAGAAATAGATGCTATGACTGCTCCGACTCCTGTTAAAAGAGATGAATCAACTATAGATAAATAGCGAGCATCTGTTTCCAGTATTTCGATCGGTGTGCTTCGCCACCCCAAATATAAAATTCGTGTTGTATTTCTTTGTCCCATAATATACGGTCCAATTGACGATTGTTTTCCAGAAAAGCGTCATGCTCTCCTACAGCAATCGTTATACTCAGTTTTCTAAGTTCACTGAGCAGGTTCGGATCACTAATATTAGAGAGATACTGGTTTGGGGAGTTAAAATAAATCGTTTCATTACGGTAGCCCTCTAATAAGTCCTGAAAATCTCCCATTTGTTGTGTCAGATCATAACGTCCGCTCATGGCCACAATTTTTTTGAATAACCTGGGATGCTTAAATGCAATATTAACGGCATGAAAGGCACCCATGCTACAGCCTGCAGAGATAATATTGTTATCGGTGTTTTGCTGGTAGATAAAGGGTATAACTTCTTCAAGGATATAGCGCTCGTACTGCAGGTGTTTGTTGATTTTCTCTTCCGGAGAAGTCTGCGAATTATAAAAAGCTTCCTGATCAATACTATCTACACAATAAATTTGTAATAAACCGCTGTCTATTTTATCCTGTAAGGTGCCTATCATACCCCAGTTTTCATAATCAAAGAATCTGGCTGAGCGTGTGGGGAAAAATAATACAGGCGTTCCTGTATGCCCGAAAACGAGCAATTCCATTTGTCTTCCGATTGATTGACTGTACCAGTTATGATAGGCTCTTTTCATGCACAATAAAACTAGTTAAGCAAACCCATATTAAGATTAAATGTCCATTAAATCTACGTCATGATAACGTAAGTTCTTTTAAAACAAGGTCTTTCCATAATTTATAACCTGCTATACTCAGATGAAGTCCGTCGGTGTCGAAATATTTCGACTGTGGTTGTCCGTCAGGACCTAACATATGCGGGGCGATATCAACAAACTTCCAGTTTTTTTCCTTTTCTTTTATTTCATCTGAGATCAGTTTGTTTGCGTATTCAAACGAACTATGCAGATTCCAGCGCTTTATACTGGGCTTAAGGGAAATGAAATAACATGGAATAGTTCCATAAGTCTCCTTTATTTTGATCACTAAAGCCTGGAAGAATATGAAAACCTCTTCTGGTGTTCTTCCATCACCCAAATCGTTATCTCCTGCATAGAAGATAATTCTTTTCGGAGCGTAGGGGCGTACGATTCTATCAAAGAACCATACACAGGCAGCCAAAGTAGAACCGCCGAAACCAAGGTTTACCGGAGCATAATTTTTGAAATCTTCAGGAAGCGTTTCCCATAACCTGATGGAGGAACTGCCATAAAAAATAGTTTCAGGTTCAGCTATTAGCTTTTCCCTTTTAGCGACCAGGCTCTTGACTTCTTCTTCGTACCAATACATAAGACAATTTTAATGATAAATTTTGGTAACCGTGCCTGCAATTTCTTTTAATTAATATCGGTCTGCTGCTGGCCAGCAGATTTAAATCTGTAAATGCCAACTGTTTTTTTTATTAAACTTCCAATAATATTTGAAAGTTTAATAAGTTTACTATCTTTGTATATGGAATTACCTGAAGCAAAGCAGAAGTTTATAGAGTCATGGGGGAAATTGGGCTCTGAGTGGGGGATTAACAGAACAATGGCACAAGTGCATGCCTTGTTACTTCTTTCACCTGAGGCTTTAACAACTGAAGATATCATGCTGGAATTAAATATTTCCAGAGGAAACGCCAATATGAATCTCCGCGACTTAATGGATTGGGGACTTATAGATAAACAACTGAAGCCGGGCGAGCGAAAGGAATACTTTTTTGCTGATAAAGATACATGGAATATAGCCAGACAAGTAGCTAAAGAGAGAAAGAGAAGAGAACTGGATCCTGTTATAAAGGTTTTAAATGAACTCTCCACGATTAAGGGGGATGATAAAGATCCTGCATATAAAACTTTTAAAAAGTCTGTTTCTGATATCAATAAGCTGGCGGGAAATGTAAATAAAACGTTAGAGATGATGTTAAAAGCAGAAGAAGGCTGGTTTTGGAAATCCATCTTTAAACTATTTAAATAGTTTTTTTATTTGTTAATAAGTTTCAATTATTACTGAAAGTATAATAATATCAACAATTAAATCTAAATATCATGAATTACTTTATCATAACTTACGCTATCTATCTGGTTATCAGTATTGCGCTGACAATTTGGGTAGCCCGGGTTTTATTTAAAAATGGAAGAATATTCCTGGTAGATATTTTTCACGGGAATAACCTTCTGGCCGATTCAGTGAACCGTCTTCTTTTGGTCGGGTTTTACTTGGTTAATATTGGCTACATGAGCCTGGCGCTAAAAGAAGCCGGTACTATACCAGATATCCAGGTGGTTGTAGAAGTGCTTAGTCGTAAAGTAGGCTGGATTATTCTCATTTTGGGCGGCATGCATTTTCTTAACCTCCTGATCTTTTTTAAACTGAGAACGAGGGCTCAGCAACAAAAACAGGTAAATCAGTAAAATAATTTAATCGATAAAACTATGTCAAAAGTTATTCTCGCAGGAGGTTCAGGATTTATAGGTACTATGCTGGCCGACCATTTTATGTCAAAAGGAGATGAAGTAGTTGTTTTCAGCCGTTCTCCTCAAGCTGGTTCTACTGGTGTTAAAAGTATCTATTGGGATGCTGTTACACTGGGAGAATGGGTACAGGAACTTGAAGGTGCAGATGTACTCATCAATCTCACCGGCAAAAGTGTGAATTGCAGGTATAATGCTGAGAACAAAGCATTGATCCTTTCTTCCAGGATCAATGCAACTAACGTATTAGGTGAGGCTTTGAAGAAAGTAAAGCATCCTCCGGAATTATGGATGAATTCTGCATCTGCCACAATTTATCGCCATGCACAAGATCATCCTCAGGATGAGGAAACAGGAGAGAAAGGCAAAGGCTTTTCTGTAGAGGTATGCGAAGCCTGGGAGAAGGCTTTTTATGCGCATCAAATAGAAGGTGTGCGTCAGTCAGCACTGAGAATTGCCATCACGCTCGGTAGCAATGGAGGTGTTTTTCCTTACTATCACCATCTGGCCAAATACGGATTAGGTGGCATACAAGGAGATGGAAAGCAATATTTTAGCTGGATCCATGAAGATGATCTGAAAGGAATTATTGATTTTATTATTGAACATAAGGAAATTGAGGGTACATTAAATGTTTCTTCGCCTCATGCCATCAGGAATGCTGAACTAATGCAGCATTTCAGAAAGGCAGCAGGTATGCCTTTTGGTCTTCCTGCCACAAAATGGATGCTTCAGATAGGTACATGGGCGTTGCGTACGGAGACAGAACTGATTCTGAAAAGCAGGTGGGTTGTGCCCAGTAGACTACTCGATTTAGGATACGTTTTTAAAGTGCCTTACATTGATCATGCCATAGCTAAATGTCTTAAATAAACAAATTTACTTCCGGCATTGTTATCTTTACAGTATATATTTCAAACTATAGAATGATAGGTGTTTCCCAGAAAAGTTTTCTCAGTGCGGCAAAAGGTAAGATTATAGTTGGTTTTATACTTGCCTTTTTTGCGCTGTTTCTGGCCTGGGGCGTCAGTAAAATTGCATTCAATGAAATGCTGGCTACTGTAGATACCATCTCCACACCTAATGCAAAACTTAGGGTTGTAAATGCAATTTCGAGAAAGGTATCCGGTCTTGATCAGCAGCAAAAGAAACTGGCTTTTAACTCTCCCGGAAAAAATGATAATTATTCGAGGGAGTCTTCCGACCTAAGATCTCTTTTGGATACACTTTCGGGATTATATGTAAATGATGCGGTACAGCTGGCGCGAATCAAGTCTATTAAGCGACTTTTAGTGGAAAGGGACAAACAGTTTGTCAACTACTTAAAAGTGCGTGAGCGACTGGTAAATGACCAGTATTTTACATCTGAAGTGCAGAAACTGAATGATCTCGTAGCGCAAAGTCCGCAACAGCAGGATAGTACTGTGGTCACTACAGAAAAAAAAACATCCACTGTTACTATATTTCCTGGCGATGAAGAAAGAAGGAAGGGCTTCTTCAATCGCTTATTTGGTAAAAAGAAAGCTGAAGTTGACGCTAATCAATCTTATCAGCTTACCAATGAGGAAAAAATTAAAAGAGACACCATAGCTTTATCAGGTGATACTATAATTGCAAGGGGTTTTAAAAAATCTCTCCGCACTATTGAAAAAGAACAGCGGATTAAAAGCGCTCGTTTTCTAAGCCGCGAGGCTGAACTGGCAAATGCAAATAACCAGTTAATTAACCAGATGCTGGATATTATCAGAAAAGTTGAAGCGGAGGTTGTTGCGCAGATAGAACAAAATGGTATTGAAGCAAAGGCCGTTGTAAATACAGGTATTGAGCGAATCAGTTTCATTATGATCGGATTTTTTCTGCTCACAGTGGTATTATTGTATTTGATTTTAACGGACATTACAAGAAGCAATAAGTACAGAAAAGATCTGGAAGCTGCCAGAGATGAAGCCGAATACCACGGTATGGCTAAACAACGCTTTTTGTCTAATATGAGCCATGAAATCAGAACCCCTTTACAATCAATTATCGGCTATGCGGAGATTATCCGTAGTCAGGATCACCCCAAACAAAAAGATATAGAGGCTATATATCATTCGTCAGAGCATTTATTGCAGATTGTAAACGAAATTCTCGATTACAACAGGATTATATCCGGAAAATTCACTTTCCAGACCAAGCGTTTTAACATCGTTAACCTGCTGGATGAAGTAATCTCTGTCATGAGACCACAAGCAGAACAGAAACAGCTGCAAATGCGGACGGAGGTTACATTACATGATATAGAACATATTGTTGGTGACCCTTTTCGCCTGAAACAAATCTTATATAACCTGCTGAGTAATGCCATTAAGTTCACGCAAAGCGGAGAAGTGGTCTTATCCGTTTTTTATAAACGGCAATCCGACCAGCTGCATTTTACTTTCATTGTAAAGGATACTGGTATTGGTTTGTCGGAAGCCGATGCGGCAAGAGTTTTCAATGAATTTGAGCAGATTGATTCGCCCGACAAAGAAGTGATCAATAAAGCCGGTGCCGGATTAGGCCTCACCATTATTAAATCGCTTATAGAGAATCAGGATGGGCGGATTTATCTGAAAAGTAAGCAGGGAAGGGGAAGTACGTTTACGGTTTACCTGACCTTTACTGTGGCGCCGGAAAGTAAAAAAGTGGAAAAGGTTAAGCAAATAACCCAGACGATCTATACCACTGATAAAGTTTGGGTAGTTGATGATGACCAATTGATTCTTGATCTCTGTGATATTATCTTTTCTAAGCAAGCGATTGATCACCTGTGTTTTAGTTCTCCGTTAAAGATGCTTGAGTCTGACTGGGATCCGGCAGTGAAATTTATCCTCATGGATATGCGTATGCCAGAATTGTCAGGCGTAGAGTTATGCCATCTGATGCGGGAAAAAATTCCTGCTGATGTAAAAATTTATGCGATGACCGCGCAGGTACTTCCTGAAGAACTCGAAGAAGTACTTAACCAGGGGTTTGATGGATTAATCATGAAGCCGTTCCGGGAGAGTGATCTGCTTGTGGTATTTAATAATGGCGAGGTGATTATAGCGGATAAACAGGATTTCTCTTCCATACAATTGGATACAAGTGTTATCGAAAAAATGACCTTTGGCGATGAGGAATTGCTGTTGAAAATATTAAACAGATTTAAAGATGATTGTTTAATTGATACGGCAGAACTGGAAAAAAGTCTGACGGATAATGATCAGCCGCTTGCCCGTTTGATTGTACATCGTATTGCGGGAAGAACAGCACAGATGGGCTCAGGGAAGTTAGCAGCTGATTTCAGGGAAATGGAAATTGAAATCGCCGGCAAGCAAAACATGGATGATGACCTGAAGCTGAAAATACGGGAACTGATTTCGGGTCTACATTTCCTGATGACGCTGGTTGACAAAAAGATCAAATGATACTATTCGATTTCATAGCGCTCCATTTTGCTATAGAGCGTTTTTCTGTCGATATTTAATAATTTAGCTGCTTTAGACTTGTTGTACTTCACCTTAATCAGCGTTTCCATGATCAGAGTTTTTTCATTACTTTCATTGATTGCTTTTAAGTCAGAGCCCTTTGGTTTAGGTGTTTGATTAATCGACAAGATCATCTCATCAGGCAGAGACTCTATTCCGGCAGTGTCTGATGGCGTGAGCAAGACCATTCTTTTGATCACATTTTTCAGTTCCCTTAAATTCCCCGGCCAGTCGTATTTTAACAGCAGGTCTTTTACGGGCTGGGATAAATGCTGTACGTTCCGGCTGAGCTCTGTATTTGATAACTTAATGAAATGATCTATAAATAGCTCAAGGTCTTTGCCTCTTTCTCTTAATGCCGGAAGCAGGATCTTA
Organism: Pedobacter sp. MR2016-24; assembly: GCF_026239655.1. GTDB lineage: Bacteria > Bacteroidota > Bacteroidia > Sphingobacteriales > Sphingobacteriaceae > Pedobacter. The sequence continues at coordinate 363,907 of NZ_JAPIVO010000006.1, forward strand.
AATTCGTTCAAACGATGATAAAGATCTTCGCGAAATTCTCCGTTCTGGATGCTGTTTAATAAATCGTCATTTGTAGCGGTAATAATTCTGACATTTACAGGGATTTGTTTTGTGCTGCCCAGGGGCTGTATTACCCGTTCCTGTAAAGCACGAAGCAACTTCACCTGCACCTCATAGCTTAGGTTTCCTACCTCATCCAAAAATAAAGTTCCTCCATCAGCGGCTTCAAACTGTCCTTTTTTATCTGTAAGGGCCCCGGTAAAAGCACCTTTAATATGACCGAAAAGTTCACTCGCAGCGAGGTCTTTAGATAGTGCACCGCAATCTATAGCGACAAAGGGTTTCGTACTTCGTTTACTTTGTGCGTGCAGCGTTCTGGCAGCATATTCTTTACCTGTACCGCTCTCTCCTTGTATGATGACCGACATATCTGTAGGAGCAACAAGGTCAATATGGGCATACAACTTATCTGCAGTAGTACTTTTACCTTTTATAAAATCAGCATGCTCCACCGATTCTACAGTTATTTTTTCTATCTTTTTTTCAAGTGAATTATTAATGATCATCAACAACTCATCAGGATTAACAGGTTTGGTGATATAATCTATTGCGCCAAGCTGGATTGATTTTACGGCTGTTCTTACATCGTTGAAACTGGTCATGATGACAACAGGATAATGAAATCCCATTTCACGTACATGAGCCAATACATCTAAGCCAGTACCATCGGGTAAACGATAATCCACCAGCAAAAGATCAAAAGTATGCTGTGATAGTATTTTAAATGAGTTTTTAACATCATGAACAATGAATGGCTCATGGCCATGCTTCTTAAGAAAGCCCTCTAACAACTGTGAGAAAGTTAGATCATCTTCAATAATAAGTATTTTCGCCATAAGTATCCAATTTGAAATAATGGCAAAAATACAAAAGCCGGAGCAATCCTGCTTTACTATGCCCGTAATTTATTTTGAGTGATCAGGTAGAACAAATTATAACTAATATACGTTATAGAGCTGTATTTAACTACAGCTATTATGACTTATAAAGAGATTTTAAACTCCCTCGCTGATAAAACGGTCAGCACCTACAAATCGTATCTTGAAGCAAAAATTTCAGCACTGTCTGTTACTGATGAGTTTCTGGCAGATAAAACAGAACAACACAGAGCAGAATATGAGCGGCTGGAGAAAAAGATAATTGCACTGATAGCAACTATTAAAAAAGACAATTCTTTAGATGAACAGGCCCCTGATAATTATGAAGAGGAATTTGTAGGATGATTTTAACAGGTATTTACCATTACCTGAATCTTTTCTTAGCTTTGTATTAATATGTTGTCTAAGAAAACTAAATATGCCATTAAGGCGCTGGTCGCTTTGGGTAAGAACATTGAGAATCCTCCTATGCAAATCGTAAGATTAGCAGAACAGGAGATGATACCCAGAAAATTCTTGGAGCAGATTTTACTGGATTTAAGGAATGCAGGATATCTATACAGTAAAAAAGGTGCCGGAGGTGGTTACAGCCTGAATAAAAATGCAGCAGATATCTATCTGGCTGATATTTTAAGGATAACTGACGGACCGATCGCTATGGTGCCATGTGCAAGTCTTAAGTTCTACCGCAAATGCGATGAATGTCATGATGAAGTGACCTGCGGGATTAGAAAAACCTTTATTGAAGTGAGAGATGCTACACTTGAGGTACTTTCCAAAACTTCTATAGCGGATGTTATTGCGCGGGATAATGGGGAAGAATTCAGGGTGTAAATATATTTTAAAATAATATCTAGTATATCTGTAGACTTTGTTATATTTGCTTATTGCATTGATAATAAAGCTTAAATATTACGGTTATGATTTTAAATAAAATAAAAAACAGCACGCTTGAGCCTAAAATCACTTTGGTTGGGGCTGGTCCGGGTGATCCTGATTTAATTAGTTTAAAAGGTGTGAAAGCATTGAATACAGCAAATGTTGTACTCTATGATGCACAAGTTAATGGTGCTTTGCTTAACCATGCACCGGAAAATGCAATAAAAATCTTCGTTGGCAAAAAGTCGGCCGATGAATCCTTCTCACAGGACGCTGTAAATAAACTGATGATTGATTATGCGCTTAACTACGGACACGTGGTTCGTTTAAAAAGTGGTGATCCTTTCGTATTTGCAAGAGGTTTTGAAGAAGTTAATTTTGCGGAGTCTTATAGTATAGAAACAGAGATTATTCCGGGTATATCAAGTGCTACAGGTGTACCGGGATTACATAAGATACCAATGATTTATGGAGATCTTAGTGAGAGTTTCTGGGTATTAACAGGCGTTAACGCTAAAGGAGAACTGTCTCCTGACCTGATAGGTGCTGCAAAATCTAATGCTACTGTTGTAGTAATGATGGGAATTGAGCGGATTGCGGAAATTGCCTCAATCTTTCAACAGGAAGGTAAAAACAGATTACCGGTAGCTGTTATAGAAAATGGATCAACAGTTGATGAACATATTATTGTGGGTATAGTAGATACAATCGAAGAGTTGGTAACAGACCATAAGATTGCTTCTCCTGCATTGTTGGTATTTGGCGATGTAGTTTCATTACATCCGGCATTCAACCGTATCAGAGATTTTTATCACATTTTATCCGAAGAGCAATAGAAAAAACAGTATTGTGTAATTTCAGTAAGATATAAATTTAAAAAGCCGGGGAATAATACCCGGCTTTTTAAATTTATAATTGTTGAAAAGCTATCTTTGTATAGCCATTTAGCACAGAGCCAATCCCGTATGCTTTTTTATAGAACGATCTTCTGCTTAATTCTTGTATTTACTGCTTGTTCTTCATACGGCCTTCAATATCCCAAACAACATCCTGATCCAGACCTTGATATCGCATCGCTTGAAAAGCTGGTGATGCGTTACAGGTATGATCAGCCGGATTCAGCTATCTATTTTGCAGAACGCGGACTGAAGTTAGCCAGATCAAAAAATAATGAAGAAGGAATTGCTGCCATGCTGAATCAATTGGGTATGATTGATGATAATTTAGGTAAGGCAGATGATTCCAGGCAAAAGTACCTCGAAGCACTAGAGATCTATAAAAGGCTGGGGCATAAAAAAGGAATTGTCAAAGAGAACATCAGACTTGGCGTAGTAGAAAATAGAAAAGGAAATTATGATCAGGCAAGTGCTTACTTTCTGCAGGCTTTAAAGGTTAGTGAAAAGAACAGAGACAAGGCCGGAATCATGGAATCCTATATCACATTGGGTGAGGTTAGCGCGAACAGAAAATTGCATGATAAGGCAATTGAATATTTACAAAAAGCAGAAAAAATCAGTCTGGAATTGCCCTTTTCCAGTCTGAAATTAAATCTGTACAGTGATCTGGGGACCTCTTTCAGCGCAAAGGGTGATTTCGAAAAAGCGATATTTTATTTTCAAAAGGGAATCAGCCAGAGTGATACGCCACAAATGATGGGCTTGCATATTTCGTTATTCAATGGACTTGCAGACGTATATGCTAAATCGGGAGATGTTGATAAGGCCATTGCATTACATTTGGCAGCATTGGATAAATCGAGAAAAATTAATAATCTGATCAGGGAGTTTAACAGTTTGATGGGGCTGGCGAGAAGTTATTCCGGGAAAGATGCAAAAAAGGCTTTGGTTTACCTGGAGCAGGCGCTGCAACTGGCTAAATATAAAAACTCAAATAAGCAGTTGCTGGAGGTTTTAACAGCGATAGCCAGTTTGCAGGCAAAACAGGAAAATTATAAGGCGGCATTTGAGGCTAAAAATCAACAATATAATATCGCAGACAGCTTTTATTATAAAGATATAGCATTGAAGATATCTGATTTGCAGGCGCAATATGAATTAAATAAATCGGAAGCGAAAGTTCAGCAGTTAAAATTCATCAATAGCCAGCAGGTCCTGGAGCAAAACATCATGTTATGGATTATCGGGGGGAGTGTATCGCTATTGATTGTACTCAGTGCCTATTTTTTTAAAATACGTAATTTGAACCGGCTGCTAAACCAATCAAATACTGCGCTATCGGCATCAAATGTAGTGAAGGACAAATTATTTTCTATTCTTGCGCATGATCTAAGGGCCCCATTGAATTCAGTAATTAGTCTGCTGGACTTGATTAATAAAGGTTGGTTAAACGAAGAAGAAAAAACAATGATGATGAATAAGTTAGCTGTACATTGTAATGCTTCTATGGAAACCCTGGATCTGCTATTGCAATGGGGACAGATGCAGTTAAAAGGGGTAATGCTCAACCAGGTGATCATCAGTCCCTCAGAAATTATAGAGCGTAATATCTCTCTGTTCCTGGAAGCGGCGTTACATAAATCTATTCTTATTGAGAAAAGTATTGGTACCGATGTATCAGTTTTTGCAGATGCAGACCATCTCGATTTTATCATCAGGAATTTATTGTCTAATGCGATTAAGTTTACACCAGAGGGAGGAACAATAAAGCTGTCTGTTCAGCGGAAATCAGACAGTTCTGAAGTTTTATTTACAATTAAGGATAGTGGAGTAGGTATCAGCGAAGAACGTTTATCTTCTGTTTTCACTACGGATAGTGTAAGCACTAATGGTACTAATAATGAAAAAGGTACAAGCCTTGGATTGGTTATCTGTAAAGAATTTGTCCTGGCAAATCATGGAGAAATCTGGGTTATCAGTAAACAGGGTGTTGGTTCTGAGTTCTTTTTCACGCTCCAGGATAAATAGTTGCAACTTGTAACTAATTCTCTTTATTTTCGTTTAGAATTTAAATTAATAAATATATATGACTACTGTAAAAAAGAAAGCTATGTTGCGTGGGATGATGAGTATCACATTCATCGCAGCACTGGGATTAAATTCATTTGCTCAGAAGAGCAACTGGCAGAACCTTGATCTCAAGACCGATTCTACATTTGGAATCAGTACTGAGAAAGCCTATTCGGAATTATTAAAAGGGAAGAAATCTAAATCTGTTTTAGTAGGTGTTTTAGATGGTGGTGTTGATATCAATCATGAAGATTTAAAACGTGTAATCTGGTTAAATAAAAAAGAGATCGCAGGTAACGGTAAAGATGATGATAAAAACGGTTACATAGATGATGTGCACGGATGGAACTTTCTCTCTTCTATTAATCAGGAAACACTGGAATTGACCAGGATTATTCGCAGAGACAGTGCAAAGTTTGCCAATGTAACTGCTGCTACGGTTAAACCGGCAGATAAAGCTGCTTTTGAAATTTATACAGCTGCGAAAGCAGATTTTGATAAACAAACCAGTGAAGCCAAGGATGTACTGCAGAACATAGGTGGTTTCAAACAGGCACTGGATGCTTTGATCGTTAGAGTAGGAAAAGAAAATCCTACTGCGGAAGATATTAAAAACTACACAGCCGATAATGCTATGGAAGGTCGTTTGAAAAATGTTCTGATCTCTCAGTTGCAAAATACTACTTATAAAGAGTTCTACGATGCGCAGATCACTAAAGGAATAAGCCACTATCAGGACCAGCTTGACTATAATCTAAACCTGAACTTTAACCCGAGACCAAAAGTACTTGGCGATAACTATGCTGACAGCAAACAACGTGGTTACGGAAGTAACGACGTGAAAGGCCCTGATGCAAGTCATGGGACACATGTTTCCGGTATTATCGGTGCGGACCGTACCAATACAATCGGAATTCAGGGGGTAGCAGACAACGTAATCATTATGGGGGTACGCAGTGTGCCAAATGGTGATGAACGTGATAAAGATGTTGCCAACTCTATACGTTATGCAGTAGATAATGGTGCAAAAGTATTAAACATGAGCTTTGGTAAAGCGTATTCATGGGATAAAAAAACTGTTGATGAGGCAGTAAAATATGCGATCTCTAAAGATGTTTTATTAGTTCAGGCAGCAGGAAATGATAATAAAAACCTTGATGTGGAAAAAAGCTTTCCTGATCGTAATTATGAAGGTGGCGGACAAGCTGGTGCATATATCGTAGTCGGTGCTTCAGGACCTAAGGATGATAATACATTAAAAGCGAGTTTCTCTAACTATGGAAAAACAACAGTAGATGTTTTTGCTCCGGGTGTGCAAATTTATTCTACTGTTCCGGAATCTAAATATGCAGCATATGACGGTACAAGTATGGCATCTCCTGTAGTTGCCGGATTGGCTGCATTGATAAGGTCTTATTATCCGAAATTAACTGCTATTCAGGTAAAAGAGATTATTTTAAAATCAGTTGTTAAAGTAAATCATAATGTGTCAGTTGAAGGAGAAAGTGGTGCGATTTCAGTACCTTTCTCTGATCTGTGTATTACCGGAGGTATTGTAAATGCGTATGATGCTTTAAAGCTGGCTGCAACTTATAAATAAAATTACAAGATACTATTGTATCCTGATCGGATAAAAATGACCCTTCCCAAAAAGAAGGGTTGTTTTGTTTTAAGTTTTTTGTATTATTACAGTGCTCAAGTATCAAATTACCCACTGCACATTACGAATGATCCTCTCGCATGATTTATTTCAGCTATCCCCTGTTCCTATGTGGGTTTTTGATGCTGAAACGTTAAAGTTTAAAGTTGTTAATACTGCCGCAGTAAATATTTACGGATATACAGCGGAAGAGTTTTTATCAATGACCATCCATACTATCCTTCATGATGAGGATGAGTATGAGGCCAGGCATATCAAAAAATCAGGAGAAATCATCTATGTAAATTTCGAAAGCACCATCATAGACTTTGAAGGAAGGGTTGCTAAACTGATCACGATCTGCAGTATCATTGATAAGGAAGGAAGAGAAAAGGAAATAGCTGAAAGGAGCTATAACGAAGAACAGGGTAAACTGAATGAGGAAAGATTTAATATCATCTCGAAAGCAACAAGTGATACCATATGGGATTGGAATCTGATTACTGATATCATCGAATGGAATAAAGGTATAAAAGGGATATTTGGGTATAAAAATTTAGAAAAAAATAGAACTAGTGGAGATTGGTGGATCGATCATATCCATCCTGAAGATCGTGAAAAGGTAGTTCATAATATCCGTCGGCATATTAACGACAGAATAGAACGATGGGTAGAAGAATACCGCTTTCTTTGTGCTGATGGCTCTTATAAATATGTGTACGACAGGGGGTTTATGGTATTTAATGAAAACGGCTCTTCTATTCGGATGATAGGCAGTATGCAGGATATATCGCAGCGCAAACAAGAAGAACAATGGTCGCGTTTACTCGAATCTGTAGTTATTAATGCCACAGATGCAGTTCAGATTTGTACTGGTAATACAGAGGGGAGCGGGCAATCTATCATCTATGTAAACGAAGCGTTTACAAAAATGTCTGGTTATACTAAGCATGAATTAATTGGTGCATCTCCACGTATTTCGCAGGGACCGGAAACGGATATCAATGAGATCAGGAAATTAAAAAGTGCTATTGAGAATAAAGTTCCCTGTGAGATAGAAGTTATCAATTATACAAAACAAGGGAAGGAATACTGGGTAAGCCAGAGTAGTGCACCAATAGCTGACAGTAACGGACTGGTTACCCATTGGATTTCCATTCAAAGGGATATTACCCAAAACAGGAATTACCTCAAAGAAATTGAAGAGCAGAATAAGAAATTTAAAGAAATAGCATGGATACAGTCTCATCTTGTCCGTGCACCATTGGCAAGGGTAATGGGACTTGTAGATTTACTGAAGAATTTTGTACCTGGAGATGATGGCGATGAACTTCTCCTTCATCTGGAAAACTCAGCTAAAGAGCTGGATGCAATAATTATTAATATAGCTGATAAAACCCCCTCAAATAAGGGATAGTTGATTTGAGGTTTTCTCTTCTCGCCACTTTAATGGCAATTCGATTGAGAAGAGGAAATGTGATAACTACAGTACAGTTTTTGATATTTCATTTACGTCAAGCATACAAAGCCGCTCATATCTGTATTCATTAGCCAGCCCTTCATTACGTAATTCAATATATATGCTGATCAATAAGTCGCAGATTACCATTGCATTGAAAATCATATTGTTCCTTTTGAACAGAGAAAGGCATTCTTTTGCATGATCAATTGCAATCCCATATTCTTTCCTGTTGAATGATTGCTGCGCCTGTAACATCGATGTAATAGACTCTATGTACTTTGTAAGCATCGTATGTCTTTTATTTATCAGATGAACCATCAGTCTTTCAATTTGATTGGCTCTGCCGCCCGGATTAAAGAATGCAAGATTGTATCCATATAAGTTTACAATGAAAAGGGTAAAAGACGTTCTATGGGTAAATAATTTGGGCTGAAGTTTAGCCATAGAATCAAAAAGTGGTATTGAATTATGATGACCTGTAAATATATCAACAAAGAGCATCATTAGATAGGCAATACCTTGCTGTGTGCTAAGGGTACTGGAAGGATCAATATTGAATGTGTTTTTACCTTCTTTAAAATCGGCAATCTGTGTGATCAATCTGCTGTCTGTAACCGGTACAGAATTAATTTTTGCATAGATAATATCAAGAGCGTCTACAGGATTGAACATCCAATTTTCCCCCTTCAGTTTCCGCATGTGATCTGCCCTTTCTATTATCCTTTGTTTATCCATAGAAAATATTTCTATGAGGCCTAACAATGAATTATAAACTAATAGGTGATCATCCTTCTGTGCAATATCAACCAAAGCGGTAACGGCTTCCTTATAGCAGGAATCTATGAAGTCAAAATTGATCAGTTCATCAATGATAATCTCATGAAACAGATGATCGTCCAATACCCTTTCAATGTCTGAATTATGTTTTGAGCGATATTTAATTTCTTCTGCAATAAAAAGAATCAGGTAATTAACTTCATAGTTAATCAGGTCCAGTCTAAAGATTGACCTGATAGCGCTGAAATTGCCTGTTTTTATCAGAAATCTTGCTGTCCACTGCAACAACTGGAAACGTACCTGATTGGCATCATATTGCGTATTGATGAATTGAAAAAATTCCAGACTTACCTGCAGATGGAATTTTTCGAGGATTTCCACAAAAAGAAAATATTCGAACATATGTGTATGCAGAAAGCGTACATATTCTACAGGATGTGCATTTTCTATACGCCTTTCTTCCATTAAAATGCCGTCAGACAGCAGTTCCATGTAGGCATTTTTGAAAACAGAAAGTTCAGTAAGGAGGTGGTCTTTAACTACCGAACTGGAATCTTTTCCATAGCCCGTTAGCTGAATTATTTTTTTCAGAAAAAGTATCTTTTCTGTGTAGTAATTGGAACGGTAAATTTTTTCCTGAATAAATCTGGATACAAGCTCATAAAAAGTGATATTAGAATAATAGTTGAAGTCGGGATCCTCTTCTTTTAATTGATAGTACAATTGAATGTGGAAAGGAAATTTCAGCTGCGCTTTAAGTCGTGGATTAAGGCTGTTATCACTGGTATTAATTCTGCTGATAATCACATCCACTTCCTTTTCTGAAAGTGGTGGAACGTTAGACAGTTCATGCATATTGAAATAATTTCCCGGAAACCACTTTGATTTCAGGAATGATGAGTAACGCATGCGCTCATAAAAGCGAACCCAGGTGGTTGATCGCATGCTCATCATTAATTTGATGTTTTTATAATCCTCAAGTGAGCATATCAAATTGATTATACTATCAAAAAGATCATTCTTCTGATCTCTTTTTATAACAAGTTCAGATAATCCATCAAAAATGATGATAAACTTTCCGCTCTGACTCTGCTGGTTCCTGTTCAGGAATTCCAGGATATTTTCAGTCGTGGTTAAGCCAAGGTGTTGTTTAATCTGATCTTCCAGGTTGAGATTGAGTTGATCGAGGTTGAAGAAGTTCGGTGCAGAAATGAATAACAGTGTAGAATCCTGGTAAGCTGCCCCATCTTTAAAAAATAAGTTTTCTGCCAGATGAGCAAGTAATGTAGTTCTTCCATAACCAGGCTGTGAAATAAGACTGGTAAATATATAGTTGCCTTTATAAAATTCATCAAAGTCATGTTCAGCAAATCTTCTGCTTATTGTCAGTTCATAAGGGATGCCGGAGCGGTTTTTTATCGTTTTTAAAGTAAACCTGGTGATTTTATCAATTTTTTCTTTAACAGATTTCCATTCATCAGGATTATGCTGAACAGCAGGCAAGATCCCGTGTTCATTTTTTTCTGAATCAACATATTCAGCAAGTGTGGTCAGCGTAAAATTAGAAAACCTATGCTTAACCGCAGCGAAACCAAAAAGGCGTTTCACGGTAGTTTCACTCACATTCTTATTCAGGCGTTTGCTGATTTCAATCGAAATTCTTTTACAATCGGCAGGGGTAATGAACCTGATTTTGCTTTTGAGCAATATTAAGCGTTTCAGCTCACTGAGCTGGTGATCATATTCCATACTTTCTATTTATTCGGTTAAAACCCAGAGCCCTTAATCAGGACTCAATATAACATATATCCATTGAATATAACACATATACGTTGTATATGAATGAATGAGATGTGATAATTAACTGTAACGTTTTTATTAGTTAAGCGATGATACTCATAATCTCCCTTTAAAGGAAATGATGAAGGATAACTGAATAAAAATATTAAAAATGAACAAAATGAATGAAATCAGTGGTTTATTTTATCTTTTTATGAATGACTTGAACGGGCAAATGAATGAATGCTATCCTTAAAATTGCCGTAAGTATTTAAGTTAACCTCAAAGCCCCTTTTATGGATTGGACTTCTACACCCCGAATGCTACGAAAATTTTTATTGTGTGCCGGTATTATTGCTTCAACGCTTTTTTATGCGGCATCGTATGCTCAAACTAAACATTATGCTCAGGTAGCTCCAAGTAGTGGAACTGTTGCCTATTACACGAATCTTCTTGGCGTCAACAGCACGCAGCCAAATGCTGCTAATGCTGGTAGTGTCATAAACCCGGGTAATGCCGCAGCAGTGCCACCTCCGGCACTAAGTCCGGCAGTCCTTACCGCGAATTATGCCACGATACTTGGGCTCTTCAATGCGGAAGGTGAAGCATGGATAGAACTGAAATATGCTGCTCCGGTGGCGGCGGGGAAAACTACTTATGTACGATTTGACACCCCTACACCTTCATCAGGCCTGAGTCTCGATTTACTAAACACGGTAGGAGGACTCACCGGCCTGTTCAGTAAGAACCTGGTTGAGCTTGAAGCTTATACGGGAGCATCATCAACAAATGACGGAACTAAAATTGAAACAGGTGTAAGCAGTATTATCGTTAAAGATGCTGCTGGTCTGACTTATTTTGCAGTCACTTCTGCGAGCGCCTATAACGCTGTACGGGTGAAATTGAGGGTAAGAAGCAGCTTGCTTCAGCTCTCGCTGAACAGCGGTCTGAGTATGAATGTTTATACTGCATTCAATATAGACACCGACAATTGCGGAACGGCTGTATTCACTAATCTTGGTGAGACTCCGGGCTTAAATGTTTCTCTTACACCGCTGGTGAGTAACCAGGAAAGGGCAATAGACGGAAACCTAACTACTTACTCTCTATTGACACCGGGCGTTGCCGGATTAGGCTCCTCGGTTTCACAAACGATATTTCTTAATGGTTTATCATCTTCTACCGATGTAGCTAAGGTGGTACTTTCTGAATCGGGAACAGTACTTTCTCTAAATCTTTTGAAAACGATTACGCTACAGGCTTTCAACGGTAGCGTGGCGGCCGGGGCAGCAGTATCTGCTGATAACCTGCTTACGCTGGACCTGCTTGTAGGAAATAATAATGTTACTTTCCCAGTTTTTTTCACTCCAGGAGTAGCATTTGACAGAATTAAGATAACACTTGACAATACACTTGCGGTTGGTGGTAATTTACTATCCGGCGGTCTCAGAATCAACGAGGTGCAACGGACTGTCGCCAAACCTATGTTCGGAGGCGCATTAAACGGGGCGTTATCCATTTGCGGCGGCAGTAGTCTCACTCTTGCCGCGCAGAACCCCAATGCCGGATTCACTTATAATTTTTACAAGAAAACAGCAGGGGTACGTGTACTGGTTAGCGGGGCTGCAACGGGCACTTATACCGAAGCCGGACTGACACCTGGCAATTATACTTATTATATCGGTGCGCAAAAGGCCGGATGTATCGGCGAGTCTGACCTCGACAGCGTGGTCGTTACCGTTAAACCCGTACTGTCGCTACTGGCAAATACGCTGGCTAATGCAACAGTAGGAAGTACTGTTGCGCGGCAGCTTACAGCAGCAACCGGAGGATCACCTGGTTATACTTATGCCCTTGCTGCCGGAAGCAACCTGCCTGCAGGGCTCACTATTTCTGCTTCAGGATTAATTACCGGAACGCCGACAGCATCAGGAACTTTCACTTTCAACGTTACAGCAACCGATAGTTTCGGATGTAAAACAACGGCTTCCTATACACTGCTTGTTACGGCAACACTTACTTTCCCGGTAACTATATTGCCTAACGGGACAGTTGGAACGGCGTATCCTTCAACCACGTTAAACCCGCCTACGGGGGGCTCAACACCATATATCTACACTGCCGCTAATCTACCTGCAGGTCTTTCAGTGAACACGTCTACAGGTACAATCACTGGTACACCAACTACATCGGGAACTTTTACTTTCCCAATTACGGTAACGGATGCAGATGGTAATATGGCGATGACTAATTTTATGGTGATTGTCAGAGATCCGATGGCAATGCCTGCAGCCACACTGTCTGCTGGTACTACCGGTGTGGTTTATCCGACACAGATTATTCCGGCAGCAACAGGTGGCAGTGGTGTGAATACCTATGCCGCTTCAAATCTGCCTCCGGGATTGAGCTTCAATCCTTCAACGAGGGAGATTACAGGTACACCAACTGCCTCCGGAACTTTTAACTTCACTGTAAATGCTGCAGATAATGAAGGTCACACAGCTACAGGGAACTATAGTATTGTGATCAAAGATCCATTGGTACTGGTCGCCGGAACATTGCCTGATGGTACGGTGATGATGGCTTATCCTGGCCAAACCATTCCGGCTGCCAGCGGTGGTACCGGTCCCTATATCTATGTGGCGACGAACCTGCCTCCGGGAATTATTTTCAATACAACTACACGGGTGATTTCTGGTACGCCAACACAATCTGGTAATTTCACAATTCTTATCACGGTAACAGATGCCGCTCAGCAATCATTAACTGTTCCTTATAGTCTGAAGGTAAACGGCACATTGAATCTTCCAGTGGCAAGTTTACCAGCTACGGTAGTAGGAACAGCCTATACTTCTCCTGCTTTGCCGGCAGTATCAGGAGGTACAGCACCGTACGTATACACATTGACAGGTTTGCCAACAGGATTGGGCTTTAATCCAACTATGCGTGTCATTTCAGGTACGTCACAATTGGGTGGTACTTTTACGCTGAAAATGAGCGTGACAGATAACGGTGGCCTAACTACGAGTACTGATTATACCCTCAGTATTACTGTTGATCCTCCATCTGTTGCAGGAACAACAATATGTGGAGGCAACTCTGCCACACTTAGTGTAGCCAATCCGCTAACAGGCGTGACCTACAATTTTTACTCAGCTACCGGAAATACAGTGCTGGGCTCGGGTACAACTTATACAACCGGTACGCTTACAGAAACGACGACTTATTATGTCGAAGCTGTATCCGGCAACGCAGTAAGCGCGCGGGCAGCGGTAACCGTAACGGTAAACCCGGCACCCGCTGCGCCGGTGGTGGCAACAAATAATGAGACTGTGAGTAGCGGACAGACCGCCACTTTACAGGCAAGTGCGACAGGCGGGGCCACTGTTAAATGGTATGCAACTGCAACTGGTGGTATTGCGCTGGCAACTGGCAACACTTTCGTTACGCCTGCATTAACGACAACTACAACTTATTATGCAGGTGCAGAAAGCAACCTTGGCTGTGCAAGTATAACCAGGGTACCTGTAGTGGTAACGGTGGTAACCGGACCAGCAGACCCACGGTGTAATGCAGCTACTTCACAGCAAAGTGGGGTTGGAGGTTTATTGTGTATCGGTTGTGGTATTCAGAACCCAGGCAACTCTACCGATGCAAACCTGAATAATTTTACCACTATATCCCTGTTGGCAGGAGTTGGCGCTTCGGGATATCAAAGATTGATTTTCGCAAATACAGGAGCCGCTACGGATAGTCTTCGTATAGACCTGGAAACGCCAACTGGTCTTGCAGATCTTTCTGTACTGGGCAATATTACGCTCAATGTAATGAATGGTAATACACTGGTCAGCAGTCACCCTATAAATTCTTCTTTAGTTACTTTAGGACTACTTCAAGGAAATCGTTTCCTTGCAACGGTGCGGGCAGGAGGTGCATATGACAGGGTAGAGGTATTACTTAATCCTGTAGTAACTGCATTAACAAATCTTAATATTTACGGTGCGCAGGCTGTTTATGCGAACCCTACATTAACAGCAGGTAACCAGACCATATGTTCAGGATCTACTGCTACGCTAACCGCTACACCCGCTACAGGCACTACGCTGAGCTGGTATACTGCCGCTTCAGGCGGAGCTGCTCTTGCTACCAATGTGAATACATATACAACAACTGCACTAACAGCTACCACAACCTATTATATTGAGGTCCGCAAAAATGACTGTGCAAACTCAATACGTATTCCGGTTACTGTAACTGTTACGCCGCCGGTGATTACTCCGGTACTGGCCACAATATCTCCGGTTTGTTCGGGTTCTGCAGCAGTAATATCTGTTGATAGTCCACAAACTGGAGTTACCTATACCTGGTACAGCACTGCGACAGGGGGAATACCTGTATTTACTGGTCCTGTTTTCACTACTCCGGTTCTGACAGCAAATACTACTTATTATGTAGAAGGCGCAAATGGCAATTGTTTATCTCCTGCGCGCACAACTGCCAGCGTAATTGTTAATCCGCGTCCGGCTGCTCCGCAGATCCAGGCATCCGCAACAACGGTTAATCAGGGTCAGTCAGTTAGTCTTAATGCAAGTTCTGCAGAAACCAATGTAACCTTTAACTGGTACGATTCGGCAAATGCAACGGCACCCGTATTTACAGGCGCAAGCTACGTAACGCCGCCGCTTTCCGTAACTACTACTTTTTATGCGGAAGCAGTTTCCAGCACAACAGGTTGTGCATCATCGGCAAGAGTACAGCAGACAATCATTGTTAATGGCAATGGTACTCCTATACCAGTACTTTGCGAATCGCCGGTTAGTCAAACAAACGGTGTAGACGGATTGGTTTCGGTACTGGCCAGTGTAGTCAATCCAGGTTTAGCCATTGATGCTGATCAGCAAACTGCATCTACACTGTCAGTTCCGGTAGGTATAGGCTCATCCGTATTCCAGAAAGTTAATTTCACTGGACTTTCCAGTGTTGGTGACACGCTGCGTATCCGTTTAACTACATCAGGTCAGCTCTTGTCGGCCTCCGTACTGCCAAGTATTACAGTAACTACTTTTAACGGAGCTAACAGTAATAACGATCCGGTTGTACTGAACAATCCGATCGCAAACGTTCAGCTATTGAGCGGCGGTGCCGAACTCTTGCTGAACCTTGTTCCGGGATCACAGTTTGATGGTGCTGAAGTGAGATTAAACTCAGGGTTACTGGGGGCACTTTCATCAGTAAACTTCAATTACGCAAGAAGGATTATTAAGGCTCCTGTTGTTGCATCGACTGCAATAACAGCCTGTGCGAACGCAACAGCAACGCTTACCGTTTCAAATCCACAGTCCGGCATCACTTACAAATGGTACGATGCAGCAGGCAATTATCTTGGTAATGATGGTACCACTTTTATTACACCAGTAATTACTGCCAATACCAGATTCTTTGCTGAAGCTTCAAGAGGAGGTTGCGGAGGTTCCAGAACAGCAGTTGTTGTAACACTTGTTCCTGCTGCAGATGTTCCTGTACTGCTTTCCGCAACTGAGCAAACCTGCCAGGGTTCTAACTTGTTATTACAGGTGCAGAATCCACAAACAGGTGTAACTTATCAGTGGTACAATGCAAACGGCGCAATAACCGGTGCTACAGGCCCGAGCTTCAGCGTAACCAATATCCAGGCTACAACAACCTATTCGGTTGCTGCAATAAATAGCTGTGGTACCGCTTCAGCACAGGCATCCGTGACTATAACTGTTGGCTCATTAACAGCACCTGTTGTTACCCCGCCAGCAGTAAGTATTATCTCTGGTGAACGTACGCTGCTTACCGCAAGTTCATCCACTGCTAATTTAACATATAACTGGTATGCTGTAAATCCGGCTACTAATCCTGGTGCAGTAGCCATCTATTCGTCGACCGACGGTGCTTTTATTACTCCTGTCCTTACAACCACTACTACCTATTATGTAACTGCACAGAGTAATGCTATAGGCGGATGTATCTCACCAGCTACAGCAGTGGTGGTAACAGTAACTGCAGGACCAACGAATCCGGGTTCTGTACCATGTGAGCCGGCGATTAGTCAGACTACCGATACCAATAATATCCTTGCCAGTGTAAACAACCCAACCTTTGCGATAGATAACGATATTGAAACCAGTTCATCATTGTTTATCCCACTTGGAATTAACAGTTTCGTTTCACAGCGTGTAGGCTTTAGCGGTGTATCTCAGGCTGGAGATAAAGTAAGGATACGTCTTACCTCAGAAGCGGTACTGCTTTCACTGGCTCTTGCACCAAGTATTGTGATCACGACCTATAATGGAGTGGTTAGTAATAACGATGGAATGGCCATTAACAATCCGCTGCTGAACCTGCAGCTTTTAAACGGCGGTTCAGATGCGATTATTGAATTTACACCAACATCTCCATTCGATGGTATAGAAGTAAGATTAAACTCCGGGCTTCTGGGTGCACTCAGCAGTATTAATCTGAATTATGCACAGCGCATCGTTGCACCACCAACTGTTGTTGCAACTTCGGTTACCGCCTGTCAGGGAAGTTCTGCCACGCTGGCTGTAGCCAATCCTGTTGCAGGAACAACCTATAACTGGTACAGAGAAACAGATCTTGTGGCGAGCACATCAACTTATCTCACTCCGCTAAACCTTGTTGCAGGCACATACAACTATTTCGTATCGGGCACACGCAATAACTGCGAAAGTGCAAGAACCGCAATAACTGTAACTATTGCACCTTTACCAGCTGCACCGGTTCCTGATCCTGCAAATCCGGTAAATACATGTTTAAACACACCAGTGGCATTACGTGTAACACCTGTTGCAGGTATTAGTTACAACTGGTATAGTGCTCCGGCCGGTGGAACCTTGCTGGCTGCAAATACCAATACCTTCAGCACCCCAGCCAATCTTACTGTGGGAACTACAGATTTTTATGTAGAAGCTGTAAATGTCAACTCTTGTACGAATAACTCAGGCAGGACAAAAATATCAATTACAATTAAACCTGCTGCTACAGCAAATGATATCGCCGTTACTGGTGCTGACGCTGCTTTCTGTTCGGGTGCAAATGCGATATTGACTGCAACCAGTATGACGGTAACCAATCCGGTATTTACCTGGTACAGTGATGCTGCTTTAACGAATCCTGTGTTTACAGGAGCTACCTTTGCAATAAATCCTTTAACAGCTGATGCAGATTACTATGTAACAGTGAAAGGCGACAATGTCTGCGATAATGCACCTGGCACAGCTAAGAAAGTGAGCCTTCGCATTAATCCTACGGCATTACCTGGCGATATAACCATCAGCGGTATTCCGGCCAGTGTTTGTGCGGGTTCTGCGGTAACATTAACAGCCACCAGTGCTACCGTAAATAACCCGGTATTCACCTGGTACAGTGATGCTGCATTGTCAACCGCTATATTTACAGGCCCAGTCTTTTCTCCTGTAATCACAGTCTCGACAAATTATTACGTGACCGTAAGTGGCTCAAATAAATGCCAGAATGCTCCGGCCGATGCAAAAGTGATTACACTGAACGTTAACCCGATAGCTACTGATGCAGATATCAGCATTGCTGGTGTTCCTGCAACTACCTGCTCTGGCTCTGGTGTGAGTATTAGCGCCAGCAGTGCTACGGTGATTAATCCGGTATTTACCTGGTACAGCGATGCTGCCCTGGCAAATCCATTATTTACAGGTCCGGTGTTCAATACACCTGCACTTACAGGCAATACTACTTATTATGTAACGGTAAGAGGATCTAATAAATGCGAAAATGCAGCTGGCACAGCGAAAATCGTGGTGCTGAACGTGAATCCTGCCGTTGTATTTAACAGCAGTACATTAACAAATGCTGCGGCAGGCAGTGCTTATGCTGCACAGATTGATCCTGCAACGGGTGGTACTCCGGGATATAATTATGTGGTCGCTTCAGGAAGCAGTTTACCTGCCGGACTTACACTATCTGTTTCAGGAGCCATTACCGGTACACCAACAATAGCAGGTAACTATACTTTCGCTATTACTGCGGCAGATAGTAAAGGCTGTAACGCAACAGCTACTTTCGTATTGAATGTACTTCCTCCTAACTTTGGTATGGTACTTCCACCTGCTGATCTGCCAGATGGTATAGTCGGCACAGCTTATGTTACGCAGACTTTACCAGCTGCAACAGGCGGAGTTTCTCCTTATACTTATGTTTTATCAGGCGGTACATTGCCTCCGGGACTATTATTTAATGCAGCTAACAGAGAAATTACAGGTATACCAACTCTTGGCGGTACCTTTACTTTCAACATTACCGCAACAGATAATAACGGGATTACAGCAACAACAGCTTACAGCATCAGCGTTACAGTACCTGCTCCGGTAGTTGCCGGTGCGGAAAGCTGCTCAGGTAATAGTTTGGACCTAACGGTAACTACTCCGGTGAACGGGGTGACTTACGACTGGTACAGTACACCTTCTGGCGGAGCAATTATTTACAATGGTACAATTTATCAGACACCGCCGGTAACCTCTACTGTGACTTATTATGTTGAAGGTTCTTCTGGCACCGCAGTAAGTACAAGAGTGGCTGTGTTGGTTAATTTGAAACCGAAGGCTACTACTGCAGATATTACTATTACGGGTGTTCCTACAACAGTTTGTTCAGGAACCGGTACTGTCTTAACGGCCAGCAGCACTACAGTAAATAACCCTGTGTTTACCTGGTACAGTGACGCAGCATTAACAACTGTAGTTAATAACGGGGCGGTATTCAATGTACCTGCCTTAACGGCAAATGCTGTTTATTACGTAACCGTTAGTGGTGATAATAAATGCGAGAACGCAGCAGGTACAGCATCGATTGTCGTACTCAATGTAAACCCGGCAATTGTATTTAATGGCACAGCATTGAGTGATGCAGCAGCAACAAAACCATATGCTGTGCAGATTAATCCTGCCACAGGGGGCACGCCTGGTTATACATATACATTGCCTTCGGGAAGTGTGTTGCCAGATGGATTAACATTATCGTCTAACGGGGTTATATCTGGCACACCAACTACCCCTGGAACGAATACCTTTACAATTACTGCTTTAGATAGCAGAGGATGCAGTGCTACAGCAAGCTTCACGCTTACTATTGTTCCGCCTCCTGTTATTGTCCCTGCGCCGGACGCAGATGCAGCGCAAGCATGTCTTGGTGCTGCTGCCATACTCAGTGTAAATGCACCAGTAACCGGTACCCTCTACAGGTGGTACAGCGCACCAACCGGCGGGGCAGTATTAGATGAAGGCATTACTTTCACTACTCCACCTGTAACAGCAAATATTACTTATTATGTTGAAGCAGTTAGAGGCACAGCCTTGAGCAGCCGAACTGCGGTAGGTGTGACGATTAAACCAACATCAGTAGCGGGTGATATCACCATAACCGGTCTGCCATCAACACTATGCTCTGGTTCCGGAACTACATTAACTGCAAGCAGCAACACTGTATCTAATCCTGTATTTACCTGGTACAGCGATGCACAACTTACCCAGGTGGCTAATAACGGCGCAGTATTTAATGTTCCGCCTTTAACAGCAACCACTACTTATTATGTGACTGTTTCAGGATCCAACAAATGTGAAAATACCCCGGGTACTGCGCATACAGTAGTAATTGGTGTAAACGCGCCACTGGTATTTAATACCACTACATTAAACAATGCTCCTGTTGGTACTGCATACAATGTGCAACTTAATCCTGCATCAGGTGGTACACCAGGTTATACTTATACTTTAACTGCGGGAAGCACCTTACCTACAGGATTATCAATCTCGCCTGCCGGAACAATTACCGGTACACCTGCCGTCACTGGTAATTATACGTTCTCGATTACTGCGATAGATAGTAAAGGCTGTACCACTTCAACCAGCTTCAGTCTTAATATCGTTGCCGTTACCCCTGCACCTGATGTTGCAGCAGGCAAGGCCTGTCTTGGAACCGGCGCTATACTGAGCATTATATCACCAGTTAATGGTACAACTTACAGGTGGTACAATGTAGCGACAGGAGGTGCAATATTAAATGAGGGCACAACTTTCCTGACACCTCCCATAACTGCAAATACCACTTATTATGTGGAAGCTGTTAGCGCTACAGGTGTGAGCAGCAGGACTGCTGTCAGCGTAACAATTAAACCAACTGCGACTGCCAGTGATATCACCATTACAGGTTTACCTTCAGTAGTGTGTGCTGGTTCTGGTACTACATTAACAGCCAGTACAAATTCAGTAGCTAACCCTGTATTCATCTGGTACAGCGATGCCGCATTAACGCAGGTTGCCAATAATGGCGCGACCTTTAATGTTCCGCCTTTAACAGGAACTACTACTTACTATGTAACGGTTTCCGGATCTGACAAGTGTGAAAATACTGCTGGCATGGCAAATGTTGTAGTCGTTAATGTAAACCCGGCAATTGTGTTTAATGGTACAACGCTTACTGAAGCGTCTACTATTACTAATTACTCTGCACAATTACCACCGCCTGCAGGAGGAACTCCTGTTTATACTTACAGCCTTACAGCTACAAGTACATTACCAGCGGGTCTTGCCTTATCTCCGGGCGGCACAATTAGTGGCAGAGCAACTGTTGCCGGAACTTATACTTTTAGTGTTACCGTAACTGACAGTAAAGGCTGTACTGCAACGGCAACTTTTAGTCTTACTGTAAAAGCACCGGTACTGATTCCTATGTCTCTTCCACCTGCAGTATTGCCGGATGGTATTGTTGGTACTATCTATGCACCTCAAACATTACCGGCAGCAATTGGCGGAACTGGTCCTTTCACTTATGTAGCAACAGGTTTGCCGCCGGGAATAGTGTTCAATGCCATTACCAGGGAGCTGACAGGTACACCAACGCTTGCAGGTACATTCATTGTGACACTTTCTGTGACAGATGCAAACGGACAAACCGCCGCGGCAGATTACACACTTAATGTTACCGTTCCTGCACCAGGAGCAACAGGTGCACAAAGTTGTAATGGCAGCAGTGTAACCTTAACAGTAGCTACACCAGTTACAGGAGTAACATATAATTGGTTTGCCACTGCTACAAGTACTGCCAGTCTGCAGATGGGAACAAGCTACCAGACACCTGCAATAACTGCTACCACTACTTATTATGTGGAGGGAATATCTGGTGGTATAAAAAGCACAAGAACTGCGGTAACCGTTACGTTGGCATCTGCACTTACAGCACCTATGCTTTCTGTAGAGTCTGCCACGCGCAGCAGTATTACTTTCAGCTGGAATGCGGTAAGCGGTGCGACCAGCTACGAAATCTCAATGGATGGAGGTACAACATGGACAATTCCGAGTTCGGGTCAGGCGGGTACTACGCATACCGTTACAGGTCTGCAGTACAATACCAAAGTTACCCTGATGGTGAGAGCTAAAGGAAGTACTACCTGTGAAACCAGTGCATCAGGCAGTCTTACCGGGACAGCAACTGATGGTACTACGGATGAGATCTATATACCGAATACTTTTACGCCAAACGGGGATGGAAGGAATGATGTCTTCTATGCCTATGGGAATGCAATTTCGAAAGTTAAGATGCGGATATATAACCAATGGGGACAATTTGTATTCGAATCGCAGCAAATGCAAAATGGATGGGATGGCTCATTCAGAGGTCAGATGCAGCCTAATGGAGTATATGTATACTACATAGACCTGACACTTTCTGACGGTACAACTACAATGAGAAAAGGAACCGTTACGCTATTACGATAATACACGTTAACCTGAAAATTAATATCATGAAGAAACTTTTAAAAATCGTCGGCCTCAGCATCTTATGCATCACGGCAGCAAACAGGGTTAATGCACAGATTGATCCACATTTCTCACAATATTACGCAAATCCGTTATGGCTGAATCCAGCCCTAACGGGAGTAATAGACGGAGATTACCGGGTTTCATTAAATGCGAAACAGCAATGGGGATCCGTCTCCAATGCTTATGTAACGGCAGGTGCTTCGTTCGATAAGGCACCTGTTAAAAACCTTGCCTTTGGAGGAATGGTACTTAATCAGCGCGCAGGTGAGATAGGATATAACTATCTGAATGCACTTGCTTCTGCTGCTTACAGGATCAGATTTGGTCAGCAGGGATACAGTATGATTAATTTTGGTGTACAGGCCGGTATTTTGAATAAGAGTTTTGATCCTTCAAAAATTACATTGGGCGATCAGTTTAATTCTTCAACAGGATACAATGGCAGTATTCCTATCAGTGAATCTTTCAGCTCTACCAATACGCTGGTGCCCGATGTAAATGCGGGGATCATGTATTTTGATGGCAATTCTGACAATAAAGTGAATCCATTTGCCGGCGTAAGCGGGTCTCATTTAACGAGGCCTGTAGATCGTTTTATCGGTAATGATATCAGAATTCCGATTCGCTTTACGGCCCATGGCGGAGCCCGTGTTAAAATCAGTGATGCTATAGATGTAACGCCTAATGCACTTTACATGAAACAAGGCAATGCGCGGGAAATTTCTACCGGTGCGTATGTTACCTTCTATCTGAATCCCGAGGCTAATATTCTCTTTGGATCAAATTACAGATACGAAGATGCCGCTATCGCCTTTTTTGGTCTTCATTTAAAGAATACCGTTTTCGGTTTAAGTTATGATTTTAATACTTCCAATTTAAACCGTGCCACCGGTAGCAGGGGTGGCCTTGAGTTATCAGTATCCTTTACCAGCAGAGGGGGAATTTCAGGCCCCAACTTCTTTTGTCCACGATTATAATCCGATGAGTTATGAAATCACTTAGAGTACTACTTTTGATGTGCCTGATAAGCAATGCTATCCATGCACAGTACGTTACCAATAATAAAAGGATCGCAGATGTATATTTCCAGAATAAGGAATATTATGCGGCTGCAGATTACTATAAAAGAGCATTGAATATCTCTACAGATAGTATAGGTTTTGTAGTGCCTTATGCCTTTGAAACTAAAATGAAAAAGGAGGAGACTAACCCAAAACGTGGTGAGTACGAAAATGATGTTTACCAATTGGCTTCTTCATTGCGGTTATACAAAGATTTCAGGGCAGCAGAAGCATGGTATGCCGTAGCCAAAAACTTCAGTGATCCAAAATATGCCCTGAGCTCTTTTTATTATGGAGAATGCCTGCGTGCGAATCAGAAGTTTGCTGAAGCAATTGTGGCATTTGAAGAGTTTCTGACAAAGTATTATCTCAATGATGGCTATGCCAGTAAAGCCAAAGTGGAAATTGCTTCCTGCAATTTTGCATTATATGAAATGCGTTATCCACGGTTGTATAAGTTTAGTAAACTGTTTAATGAAATTAATGACAAGGGCTCAAATTATACGCCATTGCTGAATAACGATAACTTCTATTTCACTTCTTCCAGACCCGTATCTGTAGGAAACAAAACTGAGGTACTTACTGATGGAAAAACAAACTCCAAAGTTACCCGTAAGGAAAGTCCTTACATGAATGCAATCTATGAAGCTTCAGGTAATCCTAAGGACGAAGGAACAACGGTTAAACGTATTGGGGCTGTGGAAAAAGGACGTGAATATGCTGCGCCTGCCTTTCATCCGAACGGGACTATTATGTATCTTACCAGCTGGACCACAAAAGGAGAAAGAAAAATTTATGAAGTAAATATCTCATCCGGCACCGGAAATACATGGTCTCCCCCAAAAATTTTAGGTTCTGAAGTCAACATTGCCGGCTTTAATTCCATGCAGCCATTCGTATCTAGGGATGGTAAATATTTTGTTTTTTCATCAGACAGACCCGGTGGATCGGGCAAATATGATATATGGTACTGCAGGCTGCGGTCTGACGGTTCTATGGGGCAAGCCATCAATATGGGAAGTAAAATAAATACTAAAGAAGATGAGGAAGCACCTTACTATAATTCTAAAACAGAGAAGCTGTTGTACAGTAGTGCAGGTAAGGTAGGGATTGGCGGATTAGATTTTTATGAGAGCGAAGGTGATTTTGCCAATTGGTCAGAACCCAGAAACCTCGGTTATCCATTTAATTCATCCAAAGACGACGTTTATTTCACACCTATGGATGATGATGACAGTCAGGGGTATATCAGTTCTGACAGAGAGTCTGTCTGCTGCCTGGAGGTTTTCTATGTGAAAAAGGAATTCATTACTGTTCAGGGAACAATACTTGACTGCCAATCGGATAAACCATTACCTGGTGCTACTATCACATTATCAGATTCCACACAGAAAATAAATGTGGTAGTCGGCACCGATGGGAAATACAGGTTCAGGATTAATTCTAACCGCAAACTGAAACTGGTTGCTGAAAAAAAGAACTATTTCAGCAAACTGCTGAGTTATGACTATGACGAGCTGGCCAAGACAGATACGCTGGTTAACCCTAAAATATGCCTTGCTCCTTATGTCTTGGATAAACCAATAGTGCTGAATGACATCTTGTATGATTTTGACAGTGCAGATTTAACGCCAAGATCAAAAACGATCATAGATCAGCTTTACCAGATTATGGTAGATAATCAGACCATAGAAATTGAACTGAGTGCGCATACTGACAATATAGGCACGGAGGCTTATAACCTGGATCTGTCAGAAAGAAGGGCGAAATCCTGCATAGACTATCTCATTAGTAAGGGAGTATCTGCAGACAGAGTAAAAAGTAAGGGCTATGGTTTTAGTAAGCCTATAGCACCAAATCAGTTTCCTGGTGGAAAAGACAATTATCAGGGTCGTCAGTTAAACAGGAGGACAGAATTTAAGGTTACTAAAAACTAATCACGTTATAACAGCTTTTCAATCTTAGCTAGCATTACAGACATTTCAAATGGCTTTTCCAGGTAATCATCAGACAGTAAGTGTTCTCTCATGATGTAGTCCTCGGAGAAGCCACCTGAAGTAAGGATCACAGGAAGATGAGAGGTGTTTTTTCTCGTTCTGATTTCCTTAAATATAGCCCTGCCATCCATTCCATCAAGTTTAATGTCCATCAGTATCAGGTGAGGCTTAAACTCTTCAATAATTTTAAATATCGGTCGCCCTGTCATTAATGGAAAAACCTTATAATTGTTCTCTTCTAAAATCAGTTGCACAACTTCCAGCAAATCAGGATCGTCCTCAACAACAAGTATTCTATTCATATGTTAAAAACACTCTATACAACTTTAATGCCATGAAGCCCGTTAAAGTATCCTACTTTTGTGGCATTATAATCAGATTTTAATGGACTCAAAAGAAAAAATAGAGGCAATTGCCAACACGCTGCTACCCAGCTTTATACCAAAAGACAAAGAGGCAAAAGAATTCCTCTTTCATTTTACACTGCCACCAAATTCAAGTTATAAGGTGTTTTTTAAAAAAGATGTCAAGGCAAACTGGCAGTTTGCTGGCTTTGAGGAGGCAGAAAATAAAACTTTTTAACCCGGATTTTAATACCTTGCTAAAACGATCCTTTATGTGCGACGTCCATAAAAGTCCGATTCAGTATTCCTGTCAGGTGTATGAATCTTGTGTCTGTTTGTTAAAACAGGTATATTAATTGTAAGGGAGTCCTAAAAACAGATTATTACTAATAATATTTCGAAACTTGGAAAACACATTTGGAAGAGATCTTATTCCGCAGAATGAGGAAGAGCGACTGGAAAATCTTAAAAATTATAAAATATTATATACAAAGTCTGAAACCAAGTTTGATCAGCTGTCCGCGTTAACGGCTTCCATGTTCAATACTCCGATTGCAATGATCAATTTTGTTGATAAAGACCAGGTATGGACAAAATCGACACAGGGAGGTCATGATAATGAAGAAATGGAGCGGGGATCAAGCTTGTGTTCATTAGCGATATTGAAAGACAGCGTCACTGTTTTCGAAGATGCGCTTGCAGAACCCTTTCTATTGTCTAATCCTATGGTAGCCGGGGAGTTTGGGTTAAGATTTTATGCCGCTGCACCAATAAAGACCAGCGAAGGATTTAATGTTGGTGCAGTTTGTATTATTGATACTACAAGCAGGGACTTTTGTGAAGAAGATCAGAAAAGGCTGGAGTGGGTAGCCGACCTTATCCGTCTGGAGATGGAAAGCAGAAAAAGATAAGCTGATTATATGAACTGAATAAGATAATCAGCTTATCTTTTTTATGATAATAATGCCTTATAAACTTATAGTTTCTGAGTGCTCAGCCCTTCTTTTTTTAATATATATTTATAGATTCCCTCAATAGGCTTCTGGAAAATTTTGCCGACATGGATGTCATTCCTGGCGCATACTTCACGCAAAATGTCCTGGTAATAAAATGCAATTGAGCCAACAAAATGACACTCTATGTCTTTATATGCTTTAAAGTCTTTGATATTGGTGTCTATAAACTCCTGGAAGCCATCAGTCAGTACTTTTATGATAAAAGGATGTGCCTTATGAGGATACATGAAGCGACTAAAGGCAGCGAGGTAATTGTTAGGAAATGGTTTCTGATAAACATTGGTAATTACCGTTTCCTTGTCCGCTTTAAATTCCTGTTCAAATAACGCACTTAAATCTGCCGGCATCTGATGATACAGGTAGGAAGTAATCATCTTTCTGCCAAAAAAAGTACCGGAACCTTCATCGCCAAGAATATAGCCTAAGCCATAATTACTTTCATGAACCGCAGTGCCATCAAAATAAGAAACATTGGAGCCGGTACCTAAAATACAGGTTATTCCTTTTTTATCTCCGCATGTAGCATAAGCAGAACCAATGAGATCATTTTCAACACTTATAAAAGCATTTGTGAAGAAGAGTGACAGTCCATTTGTAATGACCTCATGTTTGTCTGGCGACGAACAGCCAGAACCATAGAAGTAAATCTCTTTAACTTCCGCAGCAACATCTTCCAGCTCTTTCATCTTCGAAAAGATCTTGTAAATATCCTGGGCATTCAAAAAGTACGGGTTAATCCCCCTTGTATTAAAACTGATTTCCTTACCGGATGAAGGGGAATAACCCATCCAGTCTGTCTTGGAAGATCCGCTATCTGCAACTAATATCATAAATCAAAAGTAATGATCTTATTGAACATTTAAAGTACCACTAATCTCTTTCAGGCTAATCTCTGACAATTTAGCCTGATACTGTGCTTCCAGAAACCGTGTAATCGCATTAATTGAGTTACGCTGTGCCTCTCTTAGTTCCAGTGGACTGATACTTCCTAATCTGTATTTTTCAAATGTAATATCGAGATTTTGTCTGGCAAGATCAAGATTGCCGCTTTCCACTTTCAGCAGGTCGAGATTGGTGGTGTAATTCTGATAGTTTGCCATCAGCAGTGCTTTAACATCCAGGGTTGTTTTCTCCAGTGTCAGTGTCGAAGAGCTGATCTGCACTTTTGCATTTCGTTCATTCTGTCTTTGCAAAAAACCATTGAAAACGTTAATACTGGCGGTAACACCATAAGTAAGACCGTTTGCTCTGAATTTCTGGTTAAAGCCGGTTGGACTTGTACTTTTTGAATGTTCGTAACCGCCATTTATTCCAATAACGGGGTAACGCTGCCCTTTGATCTGTTTAAGGGTAAGCTCTGCAATTTTTTTACTGATAAATGCATTCTGCAGATCAGGATTCAGTTGCAGCGTTTGCACTTCCAGCTCTGACAGTTTCAGGTCATCGCTGGTATACATCCTTTCCTTCACTACAAAATCGATATTCAGGTCCCGCGCCACCAACTGGTTTAGTGTAATTTTAGACTTTGCAAGCAGGTTCTTCTGTTGTAAATACAAGGTCGTATCTGCATTATAATCTACTTTTGCCGTAATCACATCCAGTTTAGAACCACGACCGATTTCCAGTTTGTTATCTGCAATTTTTACACGCAGTTTTGAGATGATTAAAGCGCTATCTGTCGCCTTCAGTAGCTGCTGTTGTTTTACCACATCAAAATAAGTAGTAATTACAGAGGAAACTGTATTCAGGATGGTAGCCTTCAGGTTTACTTCTCCCTGCTTCTGCAGTTCTTTCAGTCTTTCATAGTTTGCAAACATCTGGAAACCGTCAAAAATAGTCCAGTCCAGCGCAGCGCCATAAGCCATATTTGTGCTGATTACTCCATTTGATATGCGTTCCGGACCGGTTGCAGGGCTTTGTATGGTATTCTGCCTGCTGCCCCCTGTATTGTAAGATCCCGTCAAGGCAGGTAACATACCGGCGTTTCCAATGTTTGTATTGTTTTTGGCGATACTCAGCTCATTGTTGATTAGCTTAATATCATAGTTATTCTTCAATGCAATAGTAATTACTTCTCTTAAGCTCAGGCTGTCCTGTGCCATCACCATTTGTGTACAGCTTGCAAAAAAGAAGGCTAAGGAGCATAAAAAGTTCTTAGTGTTCATTTGTAATTAGTTTAGCTGTTTGTTTATGTTCCTGATCCTGTTCCAGCGCTGCCTTTAAAGATTCCTGTAATTCTGAATTCACTTTATGTTCTTTAGACCAATAAGAGTAAATACCCGGGATCACAAAAAGCGTGAGTACAAGTGAGAAAATGGTACCGCCAACAATCACTACCCCCATACCAATCCTGCTTTTTGCCGCTGCACCCAATGCCATTGCAATAGGCAGGGCACCTATAGCAATGGCGAGACTAGTCATTAAAATTGGTCTCAGACGTGCCACAGAAGCCTCTCTGATTGCATCATGTATACTTTTGCCTTCTTCTTTAAGCTGATTAGCGAACTCAACAATCAGGATTCCATTTTTGGTTACGAGACCGATCAGCATGATTGTGCCGATCTGGCTAAAAATATTCCAGCTTTGCCCGAATAGCCATAGGGAAAGAAAGGCACCAGCCACAGCCATTGGTACCGTAAGGATAATAATAGCCGGATCTTTGAAACTTTCAAACTGTGCACACAGGATCAGGTAAACGAGGAGTATAGCGAGACCAAATGCAAAAAGTGTATTTGACGAACTCTCCTGGAAATCTCGTGATTCTCCACTAAGGTCAGTCGAAAATGTTTCATCAAGTATCTTATCTCTGATTCTATCCATTGCTGCAATACCGTCGCCCATACTTTTGCCCGGTGCAAGACCGGCAGAAACCGTTGCGGCAATAAAACGGTTGTTCCTGTATAATTGCGGCGGACTACTTTCTTCTTTTGCGGTAACCAGATTATCCATTTGGATTAGTCGCCCTTTATCACTTCTCACGTATACAGAGCTGAGGTCCAGCGGGTCTTTCCGGTTGCCAACATCGAACTGTCCGATGACCTGGTATTGTTTGCCGTTCATGAAAAAATAAGAGAAACGCTGACCGCTTAGTCCCAATTGCAGTGTCTGCGCAATATCTGCCACAGAAACGCCGAGGTTTCTCGCCTTATCCCTGTCAATAGTCAGGTTGATTTCCGGTTTGTTGAATTTGAGGTTTACGTCTGACACAGTAAAAGTAGGATCCTTACTTACTTCGTCCATAAACAGTGGCACTTTCTCTCTCAGTTTATCGAAATTTTGTGCCTGGATAATATAGCTTACCGGTAATCCGCCCCTGCGACCAACAGATATTGTAGGCTGTTGCGTAACCAAAACCTTTCCTTCGGAATATTTTTTAGTAATGCGTGTTAGCATTGCTGCTATTTCCGCCTGTGAGCGTGTACGTTCATCCGGATCAACCAGTCCCATTCTGATAAATCCACTATTTGTAGAACCTGAACCGCCGAAGCCCGGAGAGGTGATTGTGATGTTTACTTTTTTCTCTGGTACAGAGTCTTCAATCATCTTTGCCACCTTCATGATAAACTTATCTGTATAGGCAAAGGAAGAGCCTTCGGGCGTAGTTACGTTCAAATTGATGGCGCTTCTGTCATCGTAAGGAGCTGTCTCTTTGGGAAGCAATTTCCAGAACAATATAATTACGCCAACACAGGCCAGCATAATCGGAATTACCATCCATTTCTTATTTAAAAATTTATTCAGGTTATCTGCGTAATTGTCATTCAGTTTTACAAAATAAGGTTCAGTCATTTCATAGAACCTGGACTTTTTGTGACCTGTTTTTTTCATCAGGTAGGCATTCAGCATCGGAGTTAACGTCAGGGATACAAATGCAGAGATCAAAACCGCAGCACCAATTACGATACCAAATTCCCTGAACAGCCGGCCCACAAAACCCTGCATAAAAACAACTGGTAAAAACACTGCGGCCAGTGTAACCGAGATGGACACTACAGCAAAGAAGATCTCATTCGCCCCTTTAATAGCGGCCTCAAATGGAGAGAGTCCTTCTTCTACCTTCTTAAAGATATTCTCTGTGACTACGATACCATCATCCACCACCAGTCCCGTTGCCAGTACGATAGCCAGCAGACTCAGCACATTAATGGAAAATCCAAAAATATACATAATGAAGAATGTAAATACCAGTGATACAGGGATATCGATCAGCGGTCGAAAGGCAATTGCCCAATCGCGGAAGAAAAGGTAGATAATGAGAATTACCAGTACCAAAGACAAAATAATAGTTTCCGCGACTTCAGTCACCGAGCTTTTAATAAATTTAGTATTATCAAGTGATACGTTCAGTTTAATATCTTTTGGAATATCATTCTCCAGCTGTGCAAATCTCTTATCAAACTCTTTCGAAATATCCAGGTAATTGGCACCTGGCTGAGGAATAAGGGCTACTGCAACCATGGGACGGCCTGATTCCCTAAGTATAGTTTCTTCATTTTCCGGTCCTAATTCAGCATAACCGATATCTTTCAGCTTGATCACATTGTTGCTGTCATTTCTAAGAATCAGGTTGTTGAACTGGTTCTCATCCGTTAGTTTACCCAGTGTTTTGACAATCAACTCTGTACTTTGCCCCGTGATCTTACCCGATGGCAGCTCAACGTTTTCCCTGTCCAGTGCCGTAACAATGTCCTGAGAAGTCATACCATAAGCAGCAAGTTTATTCGGGTCTATCCGGATGCGCATAGCGTATCTTTTTTGTCCCTGGATCTGCACGCCACTTACTCCCGGAATCGTTTGGATACGTTCTGCAATTACATTTTCCGCATAATCACTCAGCTCCAGCTGATTGCGCTTATCGCTCTGAATCGTCATCGTAATAATCGGGTCAGAGTTTGCATCTGCCTTGCTCACTACCGGATTTCCGTCAATGTCTTTCGGTAAACTTCTGGCTGCCTGGGAAACTTTATCCCTTACATCATTCGCTGCCTCTTCAATATTTTTGTCTAGGTTGAACTCTACGGTAATATTACTGCTTCCATTGTTGCTGGAAGAAGAAATATTCCTGATTCCGTCAATCCCATTTATTGATTTTTCTAAAACCTCAGTAATCTGCGATTCAATAATATCAGAATTTGCTCCCGGGTAGGACGTTCTTACCGATACCACCGTTGGGTCAATATTAGGAAATTCCCTAACACCCAGAAAATTGTATCCTATTACCCCAAAGAGCAGGATCATCAGGTTCATTACAATCGCTAAAACGGGTCTTTTTATACTCGTGGTTGATATACTCATTTCGCGTGGTTAGTTTTTAACTATGTTAACCTTTACAGGTGCATCATCTTTCAGCGAAAGTGCTCCTGTAGTCAGCACCGTATCGCCAATATTTAATCCGGTTGTAATCACGATATTTTCTTCTGTACGGGTACCTGATTGTACATCTACTTGTTTTGCCTTGCCGTTTTTATTAATAAATACGGTCTTGCCTTTAAGTACAGGAATCACTGCTTCATTGGGTACCATAATCGCATCATCAACTGCACTTAGTGCAAGGGATATCTTTGCAAATGATCCTGGTAAGAGCTCATTATTACTGTTTTGCGCCAGTGCCTTAATTTGCAGCGTTCGTGTCTGTGCATTAATTCCCGGCTCTATCGCAAATACTTTACCTGAATAAATATGGCTTGAACCATCTGTACGGAAGGTGATTGTAGAATTTAATTTGATCTGTCCCATATATTTTTCAGGTACAGAGAAGTTAATCTTTACCGGATTTGTGCTGACGAGATTTGCAATCACAGTAGAAGGAGTGATATATACTCCCGACGAGATGGAGCGCAGGCCCACTTTTCCACTAAATGGTGCAAGAATAGACGTTTTCGCAAGCTGTGCCCTGATCAACTGCGCTTGTGCCTGCAGGGATTTCAGATCGGCCAGAGAGGTATCATATTCCGACTGACTGATTGCTCCTTTTTGCAGGAGCTGTTTAGCACGGTCTTCATTTGTAGCAGATAAGGTTTGTTTAGTCAGAGCTTCCTGCAACTGCGCCTTGATATCACGGTCATTAATTTTTATCAGCAAGCTCCCTTTTGCAACATTTGTACCTTCTTTAAAATAGATGCCAGTAACCAATCCTGAAACTTCACTCTGTAAGGCGACTGACTCGTTTGCTTCTATTGTTCCTGTGACCTCCAGTTTGTTGATAAACGAAGCAGGTTTAACTATAATTCCATCCACCGCAAAACTTTGTTCTTTTCCGCCTTTAGCACCCCGGTCAGCACCACCGCCCCCTCCTTCGGCTTTTTTATTAGCAGAGATCCTATAGTAGATCAAATAAGCAATTCCAAGGAAGATAAGTGTGTAAATAACGTATTTCAGTTTCATCTAGTTGTTTGATTGTTTTTTAAGTGTTAGATGGAGCCTTTGATGATTAAAATGTTATTTTACTCATGTCGGGTTCATCCAGATGTGTTATGTTTTTAAATATCTGATTGGTTCTTGGAGGATTAAAATAATTATTTCAATTCTTCCGGGTTCATATAATTGGTTGTCATACTAATTTAGTATACAAAAATATTTAAATAAACCGTGCGGAGAGGCTTGTATTAAGTATGTTACAGCTGAATTTTTATTTTAACAGGCACGGAAAGAGATTAGTTTTAAATTTGCTGCAATTATATAATATGATGATGAAGAAAATTGTTCTGGGAATACTCCTTTTATTGTCGCACGGCCTTGCCACTAGTGCACAAATTAAGATTGGTTACGAGGTAAGCTTTAAAGAGCCGCAAGCTCATTATGCCGAAGTGGAAATGAATGTGTCAGGTTTACTAAAAGATTATGTTGATGTGAAAATGCCGGTATGGGCACCAGGATCATACCTGGTACGTGAGTTTGCCAAAAATGTGGAAGGTTTTATGGCCAGCGCTGGAAATAAGGCGTTGAAGCTGGAGAAAATAAAAAAGAATACCTGGAGAATTTATACTGCCAATGCTAAGTCTTTTAAAGTGAATTACAGAGTGTATGCATTCGAATTATCGGTTCGTACTTCTTTTGTAGACGCTACTCATGCATTTTTATCTCCTACAGGTATTTTTATCTATCCTGATAAAATGATCTCTTCACCCAGTACTGTAAAGATTGTTCCATTCAAAGGATGGAGTAAAGTATCTACAGGGATGAAACCAGTTGCCGGATCTGCATTTACGTATACAGCTCCAAACTTTGACATTCTTTTTGATAGCCCTATAGAAGTGGGTAATCAGGAAGTGTTCGACTTTATGGCTGCAGGTGTAAAACATGAAGTGGCTATGTATGGTGGAGGTAATTATGACAAAGAGCGTTTGAAAGTAGATATGGCGAAAGTTGTTACACAGATTACCGCTATTTATGGCGAAAACCCAAACACTAACTATACTTTCATTGTACACAATACCTCTCGTGGAGGAGGTGGTTTGGAGCATTTAAATTCTACCGTATTGGGTGCAACAAAAGATGATTATAATACACCAGAAGGATATAATGGATTTTTAAGCCTTGTTGCACATGAATATCATCATCTGTGGAATGTAAAAAGATTACGCCCGGTAGCTTTAGGTCCTTTTAATTATGATAATGAAAATTATACTACTGATTTGTGGATAGCTGAAGGTTTTACTGCTTATTATGAAAATAAGATCATGTTGCGTGCAGGATTTTTAAGTCCTGATAACTTTATCAATACGATGATCGGTGCAATGTCTGGCGTAATCAATACGCCTGGTGCGGCTGTACAATCCGCTGCTGATGCAAGTTTTGATGCCTGGATTAAATATTACAGACCAAACGAGAATTCTAATAACTCTTCTGTTTCTTATTACAGTAAAGGTGAGATTATTGGGATGTTGATGGATCTGGAGATCACCAATGCAACAAAAGGCACCCATAGTTTAGATGATGTAATGAAAGCTATGTATGATCAGTGCAAAACCACTGGTAAAGGATATACCGATGCTGAATTTAAGGCAAGGGTAGAGGCTGTCAGTGGTATTAACTTTACAGATTTTTATGCTAAATATGTAACTGGTACGCATCCTATTGAATATGCAAAGTATCTTGGCTATATCGGTATTGATGTTAAAGATGCCAATGACGGTAAAAACGTCCCTTATCTGGGCATCTCAACCAGGAGAACAGAAGGTCTGATTAATATTGCTGCTGTTTCCCGTAATTCAGCTGCATGGACTGATGGTTTAAATGTAAATGATCAGGTAATCAGTGTGGATGGCATTACGCCAGATGGAGCTGTTGAGCGTATGGCAGTAGTGACCGGTAAAAAGGTTGGCGATGTGCTCAGATTTAAGGTGAAAAGAGACGGTGTAGAGCAGGATATCAACGTGAAGCTTAAAGTAACACCTAATGTAATGTTAGCTCCATCTATGGCTGCAAGCGTGAGTGATGTACAGCGTCAGGTGATGAAGAAGTGGATGGGGTTATAGTATCGTTAGGGTAGATTGCAGGTGACTGCGGCTGAACAGAACATCGGGAACAATGTGATTGTAGTATTTAGTGGTTCATAAACCACTGTTTCACCACAGTCAGACCACACTCAGATCACTGTTACCTGTAAGAGTCCCGGGACACTCTATAGCGTTAGGATATACTCAAATAGCAAAAAGGGCTGATCTCCATGTGGAGACCAGCCCTTTTTGCTATTTAATAGTAGTGACTAGAAAGTGAAACGTAAAGACAATCCTACGCCTGAAGCATCAAAATCGGTATCCGGAGTTAATTGGATAGCTGGCTTCCAGTCTAATGAAATATTGATTGGAGCATCAGCAAATTTATAATCAAGACCTAGAACGCCGTCAGCAGACAGGTATAAATCGCTCGAATTGTATGGTTTATATTTAACAGTACCAATACTACCACCAATACCATAATACCAGTTTAGACCCTGTGCACCATCAATTGGATTGTAGATTTCGTATAAACCTGTTACTCTGAAATAGTTATAGTTGTTGTTGGACCTGAAGTTTGCGATGATGTCTATCATTTTATTACCACCAAGTGTAGTTTTGAAAGTTACACCATTAGCAGCGCCGAAACGACCACCGATTGCATTGTCGTAGCCCTGAGCTTTTGAAGAAAAATGTATTGCAAGCGTTGCAATTACTGTTAAGCAAAGAATAGTAAATCCTTTTTTCATATGATTAATTTAAAATTTTAATATGAAAAGCACTTAGCAATTACTATGCCGTATGTAGATCCTGTAAAATAATCATTCATGTTTTGTGCTCATGTTTTTTCATTACTGCAGTTTATCCCAAATGTGCGATATTAAAAAGCTTTATATCATGCATGACTGAATTCGATCAGATTTGAACGAATCTGACTGCAAATCAGGTTGAATCTTGATAGAACTGGGGTAGATAGTAGGACGCTTTTTAATGACTACACCTCAGCTAAAACGTAGCTGAGGTGTAACTCCATGTGATTTAACTAGTCAAAACTGGACGGAGTTGCGCCGGATTCAGATCGTTTGCACCACGCTGTAACAAACCAATGTCCTATGCTCGTCCCACTATCCACCTGCCGTTCTGCCTTCTCTTGTTTCTGTTATATTTTGGAAAGATAAATCCAGGGTGCGGCATGTAGGTGACCGGATGGTTTAACATCGTCTATTTATTTGGTTCACTTATAAGTTCAGCTTTTCTATACTTGGGGGTGAAGGAAAGGTAAACGCTGTCATGAGCTAAATTAATCCCATAAATTGAATAGTGTAATCAAGATACCATCAGTCCTTATGGAATCAGCCCTAAATTGGTTTCATTACAAAATTTTAATTTGTTAGCTTTGGGAAGCAACACATTTCAGGTCAATTTGTTGTTAATGTAAATATATAACCAAATAAAATCACTCATATATGCCTGTAACTGTAACCAGAGTATTTGATCTGCTCAAATACAATTTAGATAAATTTCCTAAGGAAGAGTTTATTAGCGGCAAGAACAACGGAACGTGGATTAAGTACAGTACGCAGCAATTTTCTGATACGGTAGATCATCTGAGCAAGGGTTTGATTGGTTTGGGAATGGCAAAGGGATCCAAAATAGCGGTGATGTCTCATAACAGACCTGAATGGAACATCACAGACTTTGCTGTCACACAGTTTGGTGGTTATCAGGTGCCTTTATATCCAACTCTGGCAGAGCATGATATCAAATTCATCATAGAGAATGCGGGAATCAGTGTTGTATTTGTTGCTGATGATAAGCTCTATGAAAAAGTGAAAGCAGTATGTGCTGTTGTGAATCCAGCCATTAAAATTTATACATTCAATGAGGTAAGTGGCGCTGAGCACTGGATGAGTCTTGTTGAAGCTGGTGCAAAAGATGCTGCCACTGATCTGGAAACTTACCGTGCTGCAGTGACGCCGGAGGATGTACTAACGCTGATTTATACGTCTGGTACAACCGGTACGCCCAAGGGAGTGATGCTGACGCATAATAACCTGGTTCAGAATTTTAAGAACTCGGCAGTAATCTTTCCGCATGACGTGAAGAAAGTACTGAGCTTTTTGCCATTGTCACATATTTTTGAAAGAATGATTACTTATCTCTATATGTACACCGATGCATCCTTATATTATGCGGAGAGTATGGAGACGATTGTTGCGGATATCCAATTTGTGAAGCCTAATGGTTTTTCTACTGTTCCGAGGTTATTGGAAAAGGTATATGACAAGATCATGGAGAAGGGGAAAGCCCTGACCGGTGTTAAGAGAGGAATCTTTTTCTGGTCTGTAGCGCTTGCAGAAAAGTATGAGATTAATAACAGCTGGTTATATAATTTTAAATTAAGTATTGCCAGAAAACTGGTATTCAAAAAATGGAAAGAGGCTTTGGGTGGCGAAATCATTGTGATTGTATCAGGCGGTGCAGCATTGAATCCACGTCTCGCCAGAATCTTTTGGGCTGCGGGGATGCCTGTCTTTGAAGGATATGGTTTAACCGAGACTTCACCAGTTATTACAGTGAATCATTTTGAAAATACAATGTTCGGTACAGTAGGTCCGGCGATTGACGGAGTAGAAGTTAAAATTGCTGCAGATGGTGAGGTGCTTACCAGGGGGCATAATGTGATGAAAGGTTATTATGACCGTGATGATCTGACTGCGGAAACGATCGATGCAGAAGGATGGTTCCATACGGGAGATATAGGTGAGTTAATAGATGGTAAATTCCTGAAGATAACGGACAGGAAGAAGGAGATTTTTAAAACCGCGGGTGGAAAATATGTAGCACCCCAGATGCTGGAAAATAAATATAAGGAGTCGCCATTAATTGAACAGATTATGGTTTTGGGTGAAAACAGAAAGTTTCCTGCGGCTTTAATCGTACCCAATTTTGAGACATTAAAAAGCTGGTGTGCTAAAAAAGGGATCAGTTATACTTCCAATGAAGAAATAATCGCTGATAAACAGGTTATAGAGAAATTTAATCAGGAGATTGAACATGGCTCAGTTGATTTTGGTAAATGGGAGCAGGTGAAACGTTTTGCGCTGTTATCGAAAGAATGGAGCATTGACGGGGGAGAACTGACCCCGAAATTAAGTTTGAAGCGAAAGGTTATCCTTGAAAAGAATTCTGACAGGATTGAAAAGATATATAAAGATGCGGAAGATTATAGATCTGAGCAACAGTAGGAATTCCTGAGTGAAATTCGCCTGATCAAAATGGTCAGGCTTTTTTTATGGCTTCATATTTATCACTGTATATAATTATGAACGGTTTCTTGGATCAATATATATACATTTTGATTGTTAACTGGTGCTTAATCTGTGTTTATACATGCATTACAACTTGGTATAGAAATTGCTTAGGTATAAAAAAAATTACCAGTAGAATTTACATTAAGCTCATATTATGAAACAACAATTATTCAAATGCCTGCCAGTAGCTTTAGCAGCTCTATTTATCGGTGGAGCCGCACAAGCTCAGGCGCCAGTAACACCACCAGCTTCAACTTCTTTCAGTACCTGGTCTATCGGCGTTAATGCTGGTGTGCTTAGTCCTATTTCACCATTGGGTGGAAAAAATGACTTCTCCAACTGGAAAAGCGGTTTAGGATACGGGATTTACGTTAAAAAACAACTTACGCCCTACTTCTCTTTACGATTAGACGGGATCAGAGGTAAATTGAAGGGTGATAATTCGGAACCATTCGAAAGTGGTTCAACTGTAGCCGGCGGAGCAGGAGCTTTTGAAACTGACCTGAGTTATGCAGGTAGTTTAAATGCTCAGGTGAATTTGTTTAATATCAGCATGTTCAGAAAACAGGATAATGTACAGTTATATGCATCTGCTGGTGCTGGTTTAGCTGGTTATAAACCTAAAGTAGGTAGTACTGATGCTAATTTAGCTAACTACACTGCTGATGATAAAACAATCAGTGAATTAATCATACCTGTAGGTCTTGGTGCTAAATTCAAGATCTCTGATAAAGTTAATTTTGATTTAGGATGGTCTATCTATTTTGTTGATGGTGACAACCTTGATGGTACATACCGAAACAACAATAGTGATAAATTCAATTATGCACATGCAGGTTTAGAATTCGCTTTAGGTAAAGGAAAACAACTGGCATTCCATAATCCTGTAGCTGCTACTTATGATGAAGCATTACAGGCTAAACAATTGGCTTCTTCATTGAAAAGTGATTTAGATGCTCAGAAAGCTGAAAATGCTAAGTTGAGAACTGAAATGAGCGACTTGTTAAAAGATACTGATGGTGATGGTGTTGCGGATAAATTGGATAAATGTCCTGGTACACCTTCAGGTGTGGTGGTAGATGGAGCCGGATGTCCGCTTAAAGTTCCTGCGCCGGTAGTGAATGAAAAAGTAATCATCACTGAATCTGATCGTCGTATTGTTGCTGATGCAATTAAAAACTTAGAATTTGATTTAGGTAAATCTACAATCAGACCTAAATCTTTCCCTACACTGGATCGTGTTGCTAATCTGCTTGTAACTAAAAACTTCAGCCTTAAACTAGCGGGACATACTGATAATACAGGTTCTGCTGATTTAAACATGAGATTGTCTAAAGACAGAGCTGAATCTATCAAAACATATCTTGTTGATAAAGGTGTGAATGCATCAAGAGTTGAAGCAACTGGTTATGGTAAAAACCAACCTATTGCAACAAACAAAACTGCTGCAGGACGTCAGAAAAACAGAAGAGTAGAATTTACATTATACTAGTCAGATATACCCTTTGAAAACAGAGCTGTCAGGATTTTCCTGGCAGCTTTTTTTTATGTTCTTTTTTTAATTTATCGCTTGGATACTAGTATTTTATTATATAGCTTTGTTATGCAAGCATAGTAATTAATGAAGCAACAAGAGACAATAGATTATTTATTAAAGGTGGTTTGGCAAAACGTTTCAAACACCTATAACCAGATTGCTTCGGGGTTTGGAATTACCCAGGCGATAGGTTATATGCTGATCAATATTGATCAGGATGGAACGGCTGTTTCACAGCTTGCAGGTCTATTGGGTGT
Organism: Pedobacter sp. MR2016-24; assembly: GCF_026239655.1. Taxonomy (GTDB): domain Bacteria; phylum Bacteroidota; class Bacteroidia; order Sphingobacteriales; family Sphingobacteriaceae; genus Pedobacter. The sequence goes on from NZ_JAPIVO010000006.1 coordinate 404,148, forward strand.
AAAAGCAACCAGCTTATCCAGGATGCTGAACAATATGGAAGAGTCAGGATTAATCTACCGTGAAACCTCTTCGGGCGATAAACGTTCAGTAAAAGTTTACCTGACGGATTTTGGTAAACAGAAAAGACATATGGCCAAAGATGTGGTGCGGTCCTTTAATGACTACCTGAATCAGAATTTAACGGTTCAGGAAAAGAACAACCTGATCAACGGACTACAAAAGTTAAATAAACTCACGTTAGCATATACAGTAACTACAGAGAAAGATGAACAAAAAGATAAATAAAGTAGCGGTGCTGGGCTCAGGTATTATGGGCTCCAGAATTGCTTGTCACTTTGCGAATATTGGTGTTGAAGTCTTATTGTTAGATATTGCGCCGAAAGAACTGACACCTGAAGAGGAGGCAAAAGGATTAGCTTTAACGCATCCTGCAGTCAGGAACCGGGTGGTGAATGCTGCTTTGCAGAATGCAATTAAAACGAACCCCTCACCTGTGTACACTAAAAAGGCTGTCAGTAAAATTACTACGGGCAACTTTGACGATGATATGTCTAAGATTGTTGGCTATGACTGGATTATCGAAGTGGTAGTGGAAAATCTGGATATCAAGAAAAAAGTATTTGAGCAGGTAGAACAGTACCGGAAACCAGGTACGCTGATTACTTCCAATACTTCAGGGATTCCTATTCACCTGATGGCAGAAGACAGGAGTGATGATTTTAAAGCGAATTTCTGCGGAACGCATTTTTTTAATCCGCCGCGTTATCTGCGTCTGCTGGAAATTATTCCGACGCCACATACCAAACCTGAACTGGTAGATTTCCTGATGAACTATGGGGATAAGTTTTTAGGTAAGACTACGGTTTTATGTAAGGATACTCCCGCGTTTATTGCAAACAGGGTTGGTGTATATGCGATTATGGCATTATTGCACCTGGTAGAAAAACTGGATCTGACGGTTGAGGAAGTGGATAAATATACCGGCCCGGCTTTAGGGCGACCAAAATCTGCGACTTTCCGTACTTCTGATGTGGTTGGGTTAGATACTATGATTAAGGTAGCTAAAGGATTATATGATAACTGCCCTGATGATAAGGCGCATGATCTGTTTAAACTACCAGATTATGTAGTTAAGATGGAGGAGAATAAATGGTTGGGCGACAAAACGAAACAGGGATTCTATAAAAAAACAAAAACTGCTGACGGGAAAACGGAGATCCTTGCACTTGATCTGAAAACACTGGAATACCGGCCTCAGCAAAAGATTAAGTCGGCCACACTGGAGCTCACTAAACCAATTGAAAATGTTAAAGACCGTATGAAGGTCTTTGCTGCTGGCAAGGATAAGGCAGGAGAAGTATTCAGACATTCTTTTTTCGGTTTGTTTGAATATGTGTCTGACAGGATTCCGGAAATTTCAGACGAATTATACAGGATTGATGATGCAATGCGTGCAGGTTTTGGATGGGATCTGGGCCCCTTTGAAGTTTGGGATGCGGTAGGTGTTGCGGCATCACTTGAAGGGATGAAAGCACATGGAAATGAGGCAGCGGACTGGGTACATGAAATGCTGGATGCCGGACATACTTCATTTTATCAGGTAGAGGACGGCATTAAAAAATATTATGATATTCCTTCCAAAAGCTATAAGTCGCTCCCGGGTGCAGAAGCGTTTATTATTCTGGATAATATCAGGGGTAATAAAACGATCTGGAAAAATTCAGCAGCTTCCATTATTGATTTAGGCGATGGCATACTGAATGTTGAATTCCATTCTAAAATGAATACGATTGGTGGCGATACTTTACAAGCCATAAATAAGGCTATCGACATGGCCGAAAAAAATTACAGGGGGGTAGTAATAGGTAATGACGGTGCTAATTTCTCTGCGGGAGCAAATGTTGGTATGATCTTCATGATGGCGGTAGAGCAGGAATGGGACGAACTGAACATGGCGATCCGTTTGTTCCAAAACACATCCATGCGGATCCGCTATTCTTCTATACCTGTAGTTGTCGCGCCGCACAATCTTGCGTTGGGTGGTGGATGCGAATTTAGCTTGCATGCCGATCATGTGCAGGTCAATGCAGAGACTTATATGGGACTGGTTGAGTTTGGTGTCGGGGTAATTCCTGGCGGTGGGGGTACGAAGGAATTCGCTTTGCGGGCTTCTGATGAATACAATGAAGATCAGATCGTACAGAACGTACTGAAAGACCGGTTCCTGACTATCGGTATGGCTAAAGTATCTACCTCGGCAGTGGAAGCTTTCGAACTGGGTTATCTGCAAAAGGATAAATATTCGATCAGTATGAACCGGAGTCGTCTGATTGCTGATGCGAAAGCTAAAGCAATTGAACTGGCAGATGCGGGTTATACACAGCCTGTGCGCAGAAAGGATATCAGGGTGCTGGGTAAACAGGGACTGGGGATAGTTTATGCAGGTGCTAATACCATGTATTCAGGACATTATATTTCAGAACACGATAAAAAAATCTCTGAGAAATTGGGCTGGGTAATGTGCGGTGGAGATTTGTCTTCACCTACGGAAGTGACAGAGCAATATTTACTTGATCTGGAACGCGAAGCATTTTTGTCATTATGTGGTGAAAGGAAAACGCTGGAACGTATTCAGAGTATTGTAACTAAAGGCAAACCACTGCGCAACTAATTATAGGGTTTAATAAAATTTAACAGAACATGCAGGAAGCATATATCATAGCAGGATTACGTACAGCAGTGGGCAAAGCCCCGCGTGGAGTTTTTCGTTTTACCAGGGCCGATGATCTGGCGGCGGAAGTTATCAGACAGCTGGTGGCCTCTGTGCCTAATCTGGATAAGGAACAAATAGATGATGTAATTGTAGGTAACGCTACGCCGGAAGCTGAACAGGGGCTGAATATTGGCCGGATGATTTCACTTATGGGACTGGATACGGATAAAGTTCCGGGAGTTACAGTAAATAGATATTGCGCATCCGGACTGGATACGATAGCTACTGCGGTAGCTAAAATTAAAAGTGGAATGGCAGATTGTATCATTGCCGGAGGTGTGGAAGTCATGTCCGGAATGCCTTTTGGCGGATGGAAAGTAGTGCCTAATGCGGTAGTGGCAAAGAGCAATCCTGATTGGTATTGGGGAATGGGGCTTACTGCGGAGGCAGTGGCTAATGAGTATAAGGTAAACAGAGAAGATCAGGACGAATTTGCGTATCACTCGCATTTAAAAGCTGTAGAAGCTATAAAAAATGGTCACCTGAAAGCTGGCGTTGCACCGATCACAGTTACGGAAAATTATCTGGACGGTGATATGAAGAAAAAAACACGGACCTATGTAGTGGATACTGATGAAGGTCCGCGGGCAGATACGAGTCTGGATAAGCTGGCTAAACTTAAGCCGGTATTTGCTGCGGATGGCAGCGTGACAGCAGGTAACTCTTCGCAAACATCAGACGGTGCAGCATTTGTACTTGTTGTTTCAGAGCGCAAACTGAAAGAGTTAGGCGTTGAGCCTATCGCGCGACTGGTGAGTTATGGCGTAGTCGGCGTAGCTCCAAGAATTATGGGAATAGGACCAATCGATGCTATTCCTTTAGCATTAAAAAAAGCGGGCCTGAATTTAGAACAAATGGATCTGATAGAGCTGAATGAGGCTTTTGCTTCGCAATCTTTAGCCATTATCCGTACGCTGGGATTAGATACATCAAAGCTGAACGTAAATGGTGGTGCAATCGCTTTAGGGCACCCGCTTGGGTGTACTGGAGGAAAACTGACGGTGCAGTTATTTAATGAACTGAAACGCAGAGAAGGTAAATATGGAATGGTAACAATGTGTGTTGGCAGCGGACAAGGTGCTGCAGGAATATTTGAAATGCTTTAATAAAATGGAAAAACAAGGCGAAAAAATTGTAAAAGGTGGCGCGTTCTTAATAGAAGAGACCACTTACCAGGATGTCTTTATTCCTGAAGAATTTGATGAAGAGCAACAGATGATTGCACAGACGTGTCGGGATTTTCTTGCGGCAGAGGTGTATCCGAACCTGGAACGTATTGATAAACAGGAAGAAGGATTAATGCAGTCGCTCATGTCAAAAGCAGGTGAACTGGGGATTCTTGGTGTATCTATTCCGGAAGAGTATGGCGGTTTTGGCAAAAACTTCAATACCTCGATGCTGGTTGCAGACGTAATCGGCGCGGGGCACTCATTTGCTGTTGCGCTGTCTGCACATACGGGTATCGGAACTTTACCTATCCTGTATTATGGAAATGAAGAGCAGAAAGCAAAATATATACCCAAACTGGGAACAGGTGAATGGAAAGCAGCATACTGCCTTACAGAGCCTAACTCAGGATCTGATGCTAATTCTGGTAAAACGAAGGCTAAATTATCGGATGATGGAAAGCATTACGTAATCAACGGACAAAAGATGTGGATTACCAATGGTGGTTTCGCTGATATCTTTATCGTGTTTGCAAAAATTGAGGATGATAAAAATCTGACTGCCTTTATTGTAGAACGTGAATTTGGTGGCATAACGATGAACCCTGAAGAGCATAAGATGGGTATCAAAGGATCTTCTACCAGACAGGTGTTTTTTAACGACTGTAAAGTGCCGGTCGAAAATATGCTATCTGAGCGTCAGAATGGTTTTAAGATCGCTGTTAATATCTTAAATATCGGCAGGATAAAACTGGCAGCAGCTGCGGTTGGTGCATCTAAAAGTGTAATCAGTACTGCTATCAACTATTCTAACGAGCGGATTCAATTTGAACGTCCTATCTCTAAATATGGCGCAATCAGGTATAAACTTGCAGAGATGGCCACTAAAGTTTATGCCGTGGAATCTGCAAATTACAGGGCGGGGCAGAATATCGATGATGCCTTTGAGACACTCGTTGCAGGTGGAATGGATTCGAGCAAAGCCAAGTTAAAATCGACCGAACAATTTGCGGTAGAATGTGCCATCCTGAAAGTATGGGGTTCTGAAGCGCTGGATTATGTAGTGGATGAAGGTGTGCAGATTTACGGCGGTATGGGCTTTTCTGCCGATGCGCCAATGGACAGGGCTTATCGCGATGCCCGAATTAACAGGATCTTTGAAGGTACTAACGAAATCAACAGGTTATTAACAGTTGATATGATGTTAAAAAGGGCAATGAAGGGGGAGTTGGATTTAATGACTCCCGCTACGGCTGTAGCGGCAGAGTTAATGTCTATTCCGGAATTTGGCGACGAAGATGATACTTTATTTGCTGCCGAGAAGAAAATCATACAGAACCTGAAAAAGGCCACCCTGATGGTTGCAGGTGCAGCGGTACAAAAACTGATGTTAAGTTTGTCTAAAGAACAGGAAATCCTGATGAACATTGCAGATATGGCCAGTTACGTATATGTGGCGGAGTCTGCTCTGTTAAGAACAGAAAAATTAGTTAGCCTGCGCGGAGAAGAAGCTTGTGAAGGACAGTTGAATATGATGCGTATTTATTTTGTTGAAGCAGTAGATGCCTTACAGAAAGCCGGAAAAGAAGCCTTATGGGCTTTTTCGGAAGGAGATGAGCAACGAATGATGCTGGTAGGTCTGCGCAGATTCACCAAAATGGATGCTTTTAATGTGAAAGAAGCGCGCCAGAAAGTGGCTCAGCAGCTCATCGCGGCAAATAAATATTGTTTCTAATTCCATTTTTATATTTAAAACGCTCTTGTGATTAACAAGGGCGTTTTTTTGTATTTGTTAAAATTGGTTAAATATTGTACCATCCCCAATAAAAGACTATTTTTGTGCAATATGAAGTTCAGGATTCTCTTTGTGGTTTTCGCGTTGGCATGCTTTTTTGCAGCATGCAAATCCGATCCTCCGTTTGATGCGGATGCACAGCGAGCTATTGATGATGATATTATTGTTAAATTCCTGGATTCAGCGCAGATAAAGGCGACAAAAACTCCCAGCGGTTTGTATTACGTTATTTTGAAGGATACCATTGGCGAAAAAAGTATTCCGCTGACCGACACTGTGTTTATTCATTATGTGGGGAGGATGTTAAAAACAAGGGCATTGTTCGATTCTTCAAGAACGCTTACAGATACGGCTACTAATTTATCTACAAAATTTATTCTCAATACAGCTATTGCCGCATGGGTTGAGGGGATACCATTGGTTGCGCCTAAAGGCAGGATCAGGTTGTTTGTTCCTTCTGCACTGGCTTATGGCAATTTTGAAGTAGGTACACCCGAGAAGACTACGACTACAACTATAGGAACCACTACAACTACTACAACAACACCTAGTAAAAGTTATGTGCCGCGAAATACGGTACTGGACTTTGATATCAGATTATATAAATCAAAAAAACCAGTCATTATAACACCCGTTACAACAAATTAAATAATGCTTAAACACTTATCACGATACACTTTTGCCTTGATTGGCTTAACTATTCTCTTTGGTTCTTGTAAAAAGGAATATGAATCCATTCAGAGTGTAGATGCACAAAAAATAAAGGATTATATTAAAGCAAATAATATTACTGCTGTAGAAGATCCTGATAAAACCGGCTTCTATTATCAGATTATTCCTGGTACAGGTACGGATACTACAAAATATAAATACACTGATTCAGTACTGTACAATGGAGTAGTTAAATCTCTGGCAAATGGATCAACTTACCTGACAACGTCATCAGTAGCCAATTTGGGAACATTAGTAGGTTATACAGAGAAATTTACTGCGAGTTTAACTATCCCGGCTATCAGAACGGTTCTGACTAAGATGAAGCGAGGCGATGCTGTAAGAATTTTTCTTCCTTCTTATTTAGCCTTCGGTAAAAACGGATCTGGTGATATCCCGTCTAATGAAAATATTGATCTGGTAATCACTACTTATGCAGATAAAAATCAGACAGCTTTAGATGAGCGTCTGATTCAAAAGTTTATCACTGATAAAGGTTTAACGGGGATGACCAGAGATGGTTCCGGGGTGTATTATAGCGTTTCTGCTGCGGGAACAAGACCGGATAGCACGACTAATTTTTCTACAATTACAACAACGTATACCGGAAGACTGATTGACGGGACGGTATTCGACTCTAATACAGACGTAAGTTTCAGTTTATCTCCGGGTTCAGTGATTGACGGATGGACAAAAACTATACCTGGAAAAATTGGAGTAGGTGGTAAAATGAGAATGCTGATCCCATCGGCACTAGGTTATAAAACAACAGGAAGCGGAACTATTTCTCCGAATTCAATACTGGATTTTGATATTGAGATCACGGCCCGAAAGAATTAATTTGATAATAATAGTAAGTAAAGAAAGAGCCGGAATTCCGGCTCTTTCTTTACTTTAAGGCTTCTTTAAAAACCTTCAGAATTCTTTCTCTCGCAAAAGCATGATCTACTATCGGCGGGCTGTTTTTTTGTTGTTTATATTCTGGTGCCCATTGATAAATGTATTTATTCTCGGGATCAAAACGTTTTGCCTGCAGTTCGGGATTGAATACCCTGAAATAGGGAGCGGCATCGTTGCCACAACCACAGGCCCATTGCCATCCGCCAATATTGCTGGCCATTTCATAGTCCAGTAACTTTTCCGCAAAATATGCTTCTCCCCATCGCCAGTCAATTAGCAGGTGTTTAGTTAGAAAACTGCCTACAATCATTCTTACACGGTTATGCATATACCCTGTTTGATTCAACTGATTCATGCCGGCGTCTACAATAGGATAACCTGTTTTTCCATTTTTCCATGCTTCGAAATCTTCAGGGTCGTTATGCCACCTGATATTATCATATGCAGGCTTAAAGGACTGTGTGGTGATTTGTGGAAAATGCCATAAAATCATCATATAGAAGTCGCGCCATGCCAGTTCTGACAGCCATTTTTCTGCTTTAGCAGCAATTGCGGCTGATGCTGCGTCCCTGATGCTTACAGTCCCGAATCTTAAATGTAAACCCAGATGAGTAGTAGCATTATCGTAGGGGTAATCCCTTCGTTCTTCATAAGCTGCCAGTTTGTGCTCAAAACTGACAGATGGAAAATCCTGTTCCGAAGCTTGGAATCCAAGTTCATGTAAGGTCGGAAATGGTAAGGGAGCTATCTGTACCAGGTTTTTGATATATTTTTCTACCGGGTAGGGCTTGGTATAAAAATCGTTTAGTTTGTTTTTCCACTGTCTGAAATAGGGTGTAAAAACTGTATAAGGTTTACCGTCTGCCTTAACAATCTCTGTTTGCTCAAATATGACCTGATCTTTATAGGTATAAAAGGGAATGGATTCAGAACGCAGGAATTCTGCAAGTGTATCATCCCGTTCAATGGCATAAGGCTCATAGTCATGATTCGTATACACACCTTTAACCTTATAGGTGTTCAGTACATCAGACCATACCTGCTCCGGTGTGCCATACTTTATGAGCAATCCTGAACCATTTTTTTGCATTTCAGCATTGATCTGTTGTAATGTCTGGTAGATAAACGTTACCCGGGCATCGTTTTTATCATTAAGGTCTTCCAGTATATTTTTATCAAATATAAACAGGAGCAGGACGGGATGGTCTGCTTTTAAAGCATGGTATAATGCTGCGTTGTCTTTCAGACGCAGGTCCCGACGCAACCAGCAGATGTTTATTTCTGTATTCATTTAAGGGTAAATATCATTTAAAGCTTCTTCAAGCGTCGTATAATTGAAAATAAAACCTGTACTCAGAAGTTTTTGGGCAGAAACATTATTACTGTTCAGCACTATAGCACTCATCTCCCCCAGAATCATTTTCATTACCTTTTCTGGTACGCTGAATGGCCAGACAGGGCGCTGCAGTTTTTTAGCAATAGCTTTGGTTAAGGTTTTATTGGTAACAGGAAAAGGGGCGCATGCATTATAAGCGCCATGCATTTCTTTATGTTCTACGGCATGGATATAAATTTTTGTAATGTCTTCCAGGTGGATCCATGACACCCATTGTTTACCGCTACCCAAAGGTGCCCCGGCGAAGAATTTTATAGGTTTGGCCATGGCGGGCAATGCACCATCTTCCTTGCTCAGTACCACACCTGTTCTGATCTTAACTACTCTTAATCCCATTGTGATCCCTTCATCTGCCGCATCCTCCCATTGTATGCAGGAATCTGCCAGGAAATCTTTTCCTGGCGTTGCAGTTTCGGTCATTATTTCTTCTCCGCTATCTCCGTAATATCCTGTCGCTGCCGCAGAAATAAAAGATTTCACCTGGTTTTTATGGTTTGCCAACGTCTGAAATAATAAGCGGGCAGACAATACTCTACTATCGATAATTTCCTTTTTACGCTGTTCTGACCACTTCTCTTTCGATATATTTTCTCCGGCGAGATGTATAATGGTATCTACACCCGCAAGGCAGGCAATATCTATTTCTCCTTTGTAAACATCCCATAAATAAACGTTTGCATTTTCGATATTTTGAGGTTTTCTGGCAAGAACTGAAACCCGATGTCCCCTTGCTGTTAGAGACTGAATTAAATCGTTGCCTAACATGCCAGTGGCACCTGTAATAAGAATGTGCTGATCCATGTCTAACTAACCTGAGAAAGGAATCTTTAGTTTTATAAAAGGCCTTTTTTACTTTTAAATTTGTTTTGCTTATGTAAATATTACTTTTTCCATTAGTTCTTAGCAAAAAAATGCTATATTTTTGATCTCTACAACACAAATTTAGACCGAATTAAATGAAATCTAAGAAAATACTTGTCTGGTTTAGGAATGATCTGCGGTTACATGACAATGAAATGTTAGTGGAGGCAATCGCTAAGTCTGATAGTATTTTGCCTGTTTATTTCTTCGATCCGCGTTTTTTTGAACATACAGATGTTCAGACGCTGGCTAGTGGAAATAACAGGGTGCAGTTCCTGCTGGAAAGTGTTGCTGCCCTCAGGGTATCATTACAAAAGCTTGGAGGTAACCTGTTGTTGATTCGGGGCAGGCCGGAAGATCATATTCCGGAGCTGGTTAATCAATATGAAATAGCCGAGGTTTATCACCATCGTGAAGTGGCAACGAAAGAAACGAATGTATCTTCTGCAGTAGAAGATTTGTTGTGGAAATTGAAAGTCAATCTCAAGCATTTTATTGGTCACACACTCTACAATAAAGAAGATCTTCCTTTTCCTATAAAAGACATTCCTGATGTTTTTGTTCAGTTCAAGAAGAAAACAGAGAGAGATGCCATAGTGAAGGACTGTATTTCATCGCCCGAAAGCATCAGTTTTGTGGAGGCAGAGGAATGGGGTGAAATTCCTGAATATTCTTCTTCAGCCGTCAATGTTCCGCACGGGGGAGAAGAAGAGGGGATCAAACATCTGAAGGAATTATTAAAAAGCGGGGCTGAAATATATGCAAAGGTAAGTGGGAAAGGTGGTGCTGATAAGAACAGTTACTCCTCTAAACTATCTCCATGGCTGGCAGTAGGATGTTTATCTCCTAGAAAAGTCTATTGGGCAGTGAAAACTGCGGAGAAAGACTTTGGATCTAATGCCAACTTTAATCATCTTATTCTCGGCTTACTCTGGAGAGATTATTTCAGGTTTATGTTTAAAAAACATAGCGGTAACTTTTTCAGTGATACAGAGATAGATTTTGATGCTGCTGTAAGGGTGGAAGATCAGGAAGAGCAATTGCAGTTATGGAAAGACGGGCTTACAGGACATCATATGGTAGATAAATATATGACGGAATTGAATGCGACCGGGTTTATTTCTCATACGGCGCGTTTACTTGTAGCCACTTTTCTGGTCTATGTACTGAAGATTAGCTGGACCAGCGGGGCGACCTATTTCGAGGAAAAATTAATAGACTATTCTCCTGCAAGTAACTGGGGGAACTGGGCAAATGTAGCAGGAGGTGGCAAAGATCCGCGCTCTAAAAATACCTTTGATCTGGACAAGCAAATCAAGATGCTTGACCTGGAGGTTCACTAATCTGCCTTTAGTTGTTGAACAAAAAATATTTTTGAAACAATTTTGTTGAACATCTGTTATCAGATAACGTGTGAAAAAATTCTCAATTAGTGACATAGAAAGCCTTATCGGCATAAAGGCGCATACCATCAGAGCCTGGGAAGCCCGCTATAATTTAGTGGCCGCCAAAAGAACTCCAACAAATATCCGGTATTATGATGAACAGGATCTGAAAATGCTACTCAATATTGTGGCGCTGAATGAAAATGGTTATAAAATCAGCCGCATCGCCCAAATGGATAAAAAGAAGATTGCAGATCTTGTCAGTCAGCTCAAGCGCAACTGGAATGATGATGCAATACAGATGCTGAAACTCTCTGAGGCAACAATTCAATACAATGAAACTGAGTTTTCTGAGATCCTGTCTGGCTGCATTGAAGAGATGGGATTAACCAGAACAATGGATGTAGTCCTTTTTCCTTTTATGAAGCGTATAGGAATGCTCTGGCAAACAGGTACTATTGATCCTTCGCATGAACATTTTGCTTCTAATCTGATTCGCGACCGGCTGATAGTGGAGATTGATAATGTGGTAAAACCGGCGAAGAAAAATACTAAAAGGTTTTTACTGTTTCTGCCTGAAGCGGAAATGCATGAAACAGGATTGCTGTTTGCCCGTTACCTGTTGAAAAAATGTGGAATGGACACCCTTTATCTTGGCCAGGAGATTCCCTACAGTGATGTGAAAAAGGTGATCCTTTCTTATCGCCCGGACTACGCATTTATAGTGCTTACCTCTTTAAATTTAGGAAAAGATGTCAACAAAATAATCAGAAAAGTAATGGATCATCTGGACGTTCCGCTGCTGGTTGCAGGCAGTTTAATCTCCGAATTTGACATACTAGTGCAAGATCAGCTAAAACCGCTTAAAAACGTTTGTGATATCGTAGAATTTCTTGAAGAATTATAGCTGTTTTATAAGGTAAAATCCTAATTTTGCCATACTTATACCAATTCTTAAACAATGGATAATTTATCTTATCTCAACGGCGCAAATGCCGAATACATCGATTCTATTTATCAAACTTATAAAGAAGATCCTAATGCCGTGGAATTTGGCTGGCAGAAATTCTTTGAGGGCTTTGATTTTGGAAGAGGAGCAGGTGCTACATCAACTAGCGAAGAGACCCCGGAACATTTTTTAAAAGAAGTTAACGTCCTTAATCTGATTAATGGATACCGCCAGCGCGGCCATTTATTTACGCAGACAAATCCTGTGAGGGAGAGACGGCATCATTTACCAACATTAGATCTGGAAAACTTTGGATTGAGTCAGGCTGACTCAGATACTGTTTTCAATTCTGGTGTAGAGATCGGCATTGGTGCGGCTAAATTGAGTGATATTATTGCTTTTCTGAAGAAAACGTATTGCCGTTCTATCGGTGCGGAGTATAAATTTGTGCGCACACCTGAAGTACTCGGCTGGATTGAGCATAAAATGGAAAGTGTTCAGAATACCCCTAATTTCTCCATCGAAGAGAAAAGAAGGATTTTGAAGAAATTGAACGAAGCGGTAAGTTTCGAAAACTTCCTGGGAACAAAGTTCCTCGGACAGAAGCGTTTTTCACTGGAAGGTGCGGAGGCATTGATTCCGGCACTTGATTCAGTAATCGAAAAAGGTGCGGAATTAGGTATTGAAGAATTTGTCATTGGTATGGCTCACCGCGGTCGTTTGAACGTGCTGGCCAATATCATGCAAAAAACTTATAAAGATATCTTCGCTGAATTTGAAGGTAAAGGATATAGTGCGGCATCTCCTTTTGGAGGTGATGTGAAATACCACTTAGGCTACTCTACGGATGTAACCACTGTTGGTGGTAAAAATGTACACCTGAGCCTTTGTCCTAATCCGTCCCACCTGGAAACAGTAAATGGCGTGGTTGAAGGGATGACACGTTCTAAGATCGATTTCAAATATGGTGGTGACAATGCGCGTATTGCACCAATACTGATCCATGGTGATGCTTCAATCGCAGGTCAGGGAATTGTTTATGAAGTAATTCAGATGGCAGGACTGGATGGTTATAAAACTGGTGGTACGATTCACCTGGTAATTAATAACCAGATTGGTTTTACCACAAACTATAAAGACGGCCGTACAAGTACCTATTGTACAGATATCGCCAAAGTGACACTGTCACCTGTGTTCCATGTGAACGGGGATGATGTTGAAGCATTGGTTTATGCGATCAACCTTGCCATGGAATACCGTCAGAAATATAAAAATGATGTGTTCATAGATATCTTGTGTTACCGCAGGTTTGGACATAATGAAGCAGATGAACCAAAATTCACACAGCCTTTATTATACAAAAGCATTGAGAAACATGCCAATCCAAGAGATATCTATATTCAGCAATTAATTGGTGAAGGAAAGCTGGAAGCTAGTCTTGCAAAAGAATTGGAAGTAGAATTCCGAGGTATTTTACAGGAAAGGTTAAACGAGGCTAAGGAGATTACTTCTACTTATCAGGATGTTAAATTTGCCGGTGCCTGGTCTGACATGCGGATTGCGACTGCAGAAGACTTTGAGGTTTCGCCAAATACTTCTGTGAAGAAATCGACGCTGTTGGAGATTGCGAAAAGAATCAGTACGCTACCGGCAGATAAAAAGTTCTTTAAGAAAATTGAAAAACTGTTTGGTGAGCGTAATAACATGGCTACAGCTACGCATGTGTTCGACTGGGCAATGGGTGAGCAAATGGCTTATGCTACTTTGTTGTCTGAGGGTAAAAGAGTAAGGCTAAGTGGTCAGGATGTGGAGCGTGGAACATTCTCACACAGACATGCGGTAATTACACTGGAAGATTCTGAAGAGGAATATATCCCTCTGGCTAATCTTTCTGATCAGCAGGCACCATTTGATATTTATAATTCACATTTGTCTGAATACGGTGTGCTGGGCTTTGAATATGGATATGCAATGGCTAATCCAAATGCATTGACCATCTGGGAAGCACAGTTTGGTGATTTCTTTAATGGAGCACAGATTGTAGTGGATCAGTACATTGCCAGTGCTGAAACAAAATGGCAGCGTGAAAACGGGTTAGTGATGTTATTGCCACATGGATATGAAGGACAAGGTCCTGAGCACTCTTCTGCAAGGATTGAGCGTTTCATGGAGCTGTGTGCGGATTATAACATGCAGGTAACAAACTGTACAACGCCTGCTAACTTTTTCCATGCTATCCGTCGTCAGTTTAAACGTGATTTCAGAAAGCCACTGATAGTATTTACACCGAAAAGTTTGTTGCGCCACCCGATGTGTGTTTCTAAACTGGAAGAATTTACTGATGGTAAGTTCCAGGAGGTAATTGATGATACAAATGTTAAAGCTAATGAAGTAACACGAGTATTGTACTGCAGTGGTAAGATCTATTATGAGTTGCTTGAAAAACAACAGAAAGATCAAATCAAGCATGTTGCTATTGTTCGTGTAGAGCAATTGTATCCTACGCCACTTGCACAGATGGAAACGGTTTACAGACGTTACAAAAATGTAAAAGAAGCTGTTTGGGTTCAGGAAGAACCTGAAAACATGGGCGCATGGCCTTACTTGTTACGCAAAACCAGAAAAACTGTTTTCAGTGATATTGAGGTAATCTCAAGAAAAGAGAGCAGCAGTACTGCATCAGGTTTTGCTAAGCAGCATGCTGATCAGCAGGCTTATATTTTAGCTAAAGCCTTCGAAACTCCGGTAACAGAACAGGATGAGAAGATTGCTAAGAAATCGGTTAGTAAAGTATATAATGTAGATTAATAGAAAAATATAATATAACAGTTATGAGTCTAGAAATAAAAGTTCCGCCAGTAGGCGAGTCAATTACCGAAGTTGTTTTATCCCGTTGGGTAAAAAATGATGGTGATACAGTAGAAATGGATGAAGTTATTGCTGAATTGGAATCCGATAAAGCGACTTTTGAGTTAACTGCTGAACAAGCCGGAACTTTGAAAACAGTAGCTGCTGAAGGTGATACATTAGCCATCGGCGCAGTAGTTTGTACAATTGAAGATGGTGGCACTACAGCGCCTAAAGCAAAAGACGAAGCGCCTGCGGCAGAAAAAGCAGTTATTGCTGAAGATAAACAGGCAGCACCTGTAGCAGAGCAATCGGGCGACAGCTATGCAACTGGTACACCTTCACCTGCAGCGGGTAAAATACTTGCAGAAAAGGGTGTTGAGGCCAGTGCCGTAAAAGGCTCTGGAGTAGATGGCAGAATCACTAAAGAGGATGCTTTAAATGCACAAAAAGAAGCACCTAAAGCTCCTGCGGCGAAACCTGCTGCTCCAGCGTCAGCTCCTGCTGTTGCCGGTGCGAGAAACGAGCGCAGAGAGAAGATGTCTCCTTTGCGTAAAACGGTAGCTAAACGTTTGGTAGCTGTTAAAAATGAAACGGCCATGTTAACTACTTTTAACGAAGTAAACATGAAACCGATCATGGATCTGCGTGGAAAATACAAAGATCAGTTTAAGGAGAAATATGGTGTTGGTTTAGGATTCATGAGTTTCTTCACTAAGGCAGTGTGTGAGGCAATGAAAGACTTTCCGGCAGTAAATGCACGTATTGATGGTGACGCAGTTATTTTCAATGACTTTGTAGATATCTCTATTGCTGTTTCTGCTCCTAAGGGATTGGTAGTGCCAATCATCAGAAATGCAGAAAGCATGACACTTGCTCAGATTGAAAAATCTGTAATTGAGCTTGCAACTAAAGCGCGTGACAGTAAGTTAACTATTGAGGAAATGACAGGTGGTACTTTCACTATCACGAATGGTGGTGTGTTCGGATCAATGATGTCTACGCCTATTATCAACGCGCCACAGTCGGCCATACTAGGTATGCACAATATTATTGAGCGTCCTATTGCTGAAAAAGGTGAGGTTGTAGTTCGTCCGATGATGTATCTTGCTTTATCTTATGATCACCGTATCATTGATGGAAGAGAATCTGTTGGATTCCTGGTAAGGGTTAAACAATTGCTTGAAGACCCTGCACGTTTGCTGCTGGGCGTATAAGCTAAATAATTTATAACGAAGCCTGCTGGAACTTAATGTTTTAGCAGGCTTTTTAATTTTAATGATCCTGCCATTAAAAAGTCATATATTATAAGTTTGAACATAAATTGTACTATTTCAGTACTTTTGTCGCGTGAAAAAAATCTACATCGTACTGTTCTTATTTATTCTAAGTTTTAAAATAAACGCTCAGGTCAATTCAAACGCTTCCGGTCAAACTGTAACCATTGGGAAAAGTATTTTCTCAAATGAGGTCAAAAGGAATTTTTCCAGAAAAGGGGATTTCTATGTGCACTGGGGCTATAACCATTCGTGGTATGGCAAAAGTGACATCAATTTCAAAGGTCCGGGTTATGATTTTACATTAAAAGATGTGGTTGCGCATGACAGACAATCTAAATTAGGGTGGGATTATCTTGATCCGGGTAAACTTTCCATTCCTCAATACAACTTCCGCGTAGGTTACTTCTTTAAAGATAACTATAGTATCTCTGTTGGATGGGATCACATGAAATATGTGATGGATATTCCGCAGACTGTGGCAGTTTACGGGGTTATTGGTAATGAGATATCTACGCCGGGGATTCCTACTGGTGATTATGCAGGTACCTATAATGGCGAGATGCTGAACGTGAAGGAAGATATGCTGAGATATGAACATACGGATGGTTTTAACTATGCCAATGTGGAGATTGAGCGTTATGACGATATCTGGGTAGCACCTTCGCAAAAGACATCACTTACGTTAGAGACTGGTTTGGGTGCCGGACTTATTGTGCCGAGAACAGATGCACATTTATTTGAGGTAGGGGAAAATAACTACTGGAATGTTGCAGGTTATGGCGTTTCTGCTAAGATAGGCCTTAAATTTTATATTACTAGGGGATTGTATCTGCAAAATACGACCAAAGTTGGTACAACGAAATTAACGAACGTACATACAACAGGTAGAAATGAATATGATAAAGCAAGCCAGAATATCAACTATGTGGAGAACTTCTTCGCAGTAGGATATCAGTTTTAGTCATAAAAAAGACAATCCTGTTTTCGACTGCCCTTTTTTTGCTGCGCAAAACACAGAAGGCCGAAAACAGGATTATCTTTTTAATTATCCTCGGGTTTCTCTTCCAGAAATAGGGCTTACCTTTCTGGAGCTATAGTTTACTCACTCTTCCGGATCCCAACACTGTCTTTTTAATTTTTGGATCTCCGGTGTACAAGATATTTCCGGATCCGCTGATTACTGCTTCAATGCTACTTTGTGCATTGATGAATATAGATGCAGACCCGCTGATTTGTGCAGACAGATCATTCACTGAAAAACTCTTTCCCATAAAACTGCCGGAACCGCTTAAGGTTATGTTTGAGTTATTGGCTTTACCTTTCAGGTTCAAGGAGCCTGAACCACTGATTACACCTGTAAAGGATTTAAGGTTTGCTGCCGCTTTGATACTGCCAGAACCGCTTAGCGTAGTCACGAGTTCTGAACTATTAATGGGATCCAGAATTTCCATACTGCCAGATCCGCTCATGGTAAGTGAGTTTAATCTTCTTGCCGAGATGTAGGCCGTAACTTTTACATTTCTGTAACGTCTTGACCAGTCGTTCCATTTTGTTTTTGGTCTGATGATCAGAATTCCGTCTTTAATCTCTGTAATCAGATCTGCGATGGCTTCCTCATCACCTTCCAGTCGGACAGATTCTTTATTGCCTATGGTTACCTGAATATTTAACGGACCACCAGCGGCAATACCTTTAAATGCACCAATCTGCCGTTCATCTTGCAGGAATGATTGATGCATGTCGATAGGACTGCTGGCGCTGCCGGCCTTTGCAAAAAAGCTTAAAAATGCCAGTAATAGCAATGTATTTAATTTTTTCATCTTTTTAGGTTTTCAGATAAGACACATAGGTTTTCTCTTTGCTGCACGGGTTTAGGTTATTCGTCTTTTTTTACTTCAATATAAAAGTTAGGATCTGCCTTGACTATTTTTTCGGTTATTGATGGGTTAATGCTGATTGACTTCCATTCTGTTGCAGGTTTAATTATTGTGTATTTCCCTGTATCGGTTAAGCTAACTTTAACTGGCATATCGAATCCGTTTATGGTATTTGTCCAGCGGTAATACAGCTGATTACCTTTGATATGATAACTCAATACCGGGATTTTGATTGTCCGCAGGTACTGATCGAATACCTTATTGAGTTTAAGGCCGCTCTGTTGAGCAATATAGTTTTCGATTTGCGCTGTAGTTACCGTTTGGTGATAGAAGGTTTTATTCAAGCCGCGTAAAATGTTTCTGAATTTTTCATCATTATCGATCAGTTGTCTGATCGTATGAATCATATTTGCACCTTTATAATACATATCGCCAGAACCTTCATTATTTACATTATAATGGCCTATGATAGGAATATCATTGCTGATATTTTCTCTGATACCAACGACGTAGGCAGCTGCTGCTGCCTTGCCTTGTGTTGATTCTGTGAAGAGTGCTTCCGAATAATTGGTGAAGCTTTCATGAATCCACATATCAGCAATGTCCTTTGAGGTGATGTTATTACCGAACCATTCATGTCCGCTTTCATGTACTGTGATGAAATCGAATTTCATTCCCCATCCTGAATGAGAGAGATCACGACCAAGATAGCCCATTTTAAACTCATTTCCATAGGCTACTGCACTCTGATGCTCCATGCCAAGATGTGGCGCCTGGACGAGCTTATAGCCATCTTTATAGAAAGGATATGGGCCGAACCAATGTTCAAAGCTTTTTAGCATTGGTTTTACATCGGCATCCCAATGTGGTTTGGCCTGGGCGCTGTCTGTGGCGAGCGACCAGTAGTCGAGCGTTAGGTTCCCATTTTCTCCTTTGTAGGTATCTGTCCAGTGAGCGTATTTACCAATGTAAAAAGTAATATTATAGTTGTTGATGGGATTGCTGACAAACCAATTGTATTGTTTGTAACCATCCGGCTGGTCCACCGTGCTGCGTAAACGCCCATTAGAAACTTCCTGCAGGTCTTTGGGCACACTAATGCTGATTAGCACGCTATCTACTTCATCACTCTGATGGTCTTTTGTCGGCCACCATGAGCTTGCTCCGAAACCCTGGCAGGCAACAGATACCCATGGATTTCCCGCTGTGTCTCTGGTAAAAATAAAGCCACCATCCCATGGTGGTTTACGTGCTATAACGGGATTTCCAGAGTAGAAGACCTTAAACTTATCCTTTTTACCTTTTTTTACTGTACCTGGAAAGGTAACAAAAACAGCATTGAACTCCCTTTTGAAGGGTAGTTCCTGACCATTATAAACAACTTTCTCTACGTTCAAATTGTTAAACAGATCAAATTGCAGCAGGATGAAATCTTTGGTAGCAGTGAAATTAAACTCGTTGCTACCGCTGATGGATTTATTTTCAATGTCTATTTTTACGTCTAAATGGTAATAGTTTAAGTCATAACAAGTCCGCTCCGGACTTAACATTCCTCTCAAAGTATCAGCCCTTGTAAACTCTTGTTTTCCTTGCAGCAGCTGCGCATTAGCAATAGTTGTAAACAGTAAAAAGGCAAAAATGGATAATGTGATTTTGTTCATCATTAATTAGGGCTTTAAAACAGTAACGGTTAATGAGGAAGCATTTTTCTGATCATGATAAATGCGATGTGTAGCTTTAATAAAATCCTTGTCCTCCGCGTGATAGATGTCAAGGAACTGCTGCGGATTTCTGTCTGCCAGCGGGAACCATGAATTCTGTACCTGAATCATTATGCTGTGCCCCTTTTTAAAAGTATGTGCAACATCTGGTAATGCATATTTTACCTTTGTTACCTGGCCTGGTACAAATGCTTCAGGCTTTTCAAAGCTATTGCGGAACTTGCCACGCATAATTTCTCCACGTACCAGCATCTCATATCCGCCCATTATTGCTTTTGGGTTCACTTTCGATGGCGCGGCATCTTCAGGATAAACGTCAATCAGTTTCACTACATAATCTGCATCAGTTCCTGTAGTAGCAACAGATAAATTGGCCATTAAGGGACCCGTGAAAGTAATATCTTCTGCCAGTGGTTCGGTCTGATACACTTTTACATCAGGTCTGCGGGCAGCAAAACGCTGATCGTCTATCATATATTCCCTTGTTCTTCTTTCCTGTATACCATCCTGGTAAGGAACCGGGTTATTGGGGTCGCTCACATACTCGTCAAAACTATCAGTTGCAGTAGGTGCGCTGAAGCTGAGTTTGCCATCTGGCTGGAAATAAAGTGTTTGGTTCTCTGTCTCTTTAGGAGGCCATGCAGTAAAATTCTTCCATTGGTTACTCCCCGTAACAAATATTGTAGCTTCTGCGAGGTTAGCATTTGCTGCGCCTTTCAGGTGCTGCATGAAAAATGGAAACTCTACATTTTGCTGATACCAGGTGCTTGTAGGTTGGTCAAAATCGATATCTCCAAAGTTGTCTCCTGTTGATCTGGACCAGCCGCCATGGAACCATGGCCCCTCCACTAGTTTATTATTTGCTTTGGAATCATGATCTTCAATAGCTTTATAGGTTTGTAATGCACCATAAGCGTCTTCTGCATCAAAGAAACCACCTACAACTAATACTGCAGGTTTTACATTTTGCAGATGCGTTCTGATATTTCTGGCTTTCCAGAATTCGTCATAATTGCCATGTTCCATGAGGTCGTTCCAGAATTTGATACTGTCGCCGAAATATTTTTCTTTCACGTTTTTTAATGCACCAATGCTCAAATAGAACCTGTAGTTATCTTTAATTGGAAAATTAAAACCTTTAGGGCCCTTATCAGGAGTAATTGGTAGGGGGCGCGGTACACCGAAAGTGGAATAAAAGCTAAATGCATCGCCAAGCATGAAAGCGCCATTATGGTGGAAATCGTCCCCTAAAAACCAGTCTGTAACTGGCGCCTGAGGGGAAACCGCTTTTAAAGCTTTGTGTGCGCCCGGTAAAGCAGCCGTAGAATAAAAACCAGGATAAGAAATCCCGTAAATCCCTGCCTTGCCATTATTTCCGTTTACATTTTTTACAAGCCAGTCTATAGTATCATATGTATCAGAACTTTCGTCAATATCTTTTTTCGTCTTTTTATTGTCTATCTGTGGTCTTACATCAACAAATTCCCCTTCACTCATCCATTTTCCCCTTACGTCCTGGTAAACAAAAATGAATCCTTCTTTTAAGAAGAGTGATGAAGGACCTAAAGTGGTTTTATAGTTATTTTCCCCATAAGGTGAAACCGTATACGGTGTTCGGTTAATCATGAATGGATATTTCTTACCAGTATTTTTAGGGATATAAATTGCTGTAAAAAGCTTAACCCCATCACGCATAGGTATATTTCTTTCTATTTTAGTGTAATTATCACGGACATACGCAGAATCTGTTATTTGTGCCGAGGAAGAATAGCCTGTAATGAGGATGCCTGCCGCTATCCATAACATTTTTAAACGAGGGATCATATAAATTAGGTTTAGAATGCATAAATATAGGGGATATAACAGCCATTTTATAGATGTGACACTATATAGTATCGTAAAATCTTTATGGCGCGTTGAAAATTCCATGTACCTTTGTGTCCGACAAAATGGTATTTAATGATAGGTGACAAATTATTTTCCGGAAAAATTCTTGCTTTCCTTAAGTTTGGGGTCACAGGTGTATCCGGGTTGATTATAGATTTTTCACTGACCTGGCTTTTCAAGGATGAATTTCATGTCAATAAATTCGTTGCGAATGCAATTGGCTTCTCTGCGGCAGTGATCAGTAATTATATCATTCACCGAAACTGGACATTTAAAGATAATAAATCTAAAGCGGGGCCACAGTTTACAGCATTCGTTACTGT
Source organism: Pedobacter sp. MR2016-24 (assembly GCF_026239655.1). Taxonomy (GTDB): domain Bacteria; phylum Bacteroidota; class Bacteroidia; order Sphingobacteriales; family Sphingobacteriaceae; genus Pedobacter. Next base: position 426,020 of record NZ_JAPIVO010000006.1, read on the forward strand.
CTCTGTAATTGGTCTGCTGCTCAATTCAGGAATTATCCTTTTGCTGGATAACCTGCTGTCGGTCAATTTTTATATCAGTAAGGCAATAGCGATATTTATTGTTTTTTTCTGGAACTTCACTGTCAACTACTTCTTTATTTTTAAGTCATCAAAAGAACAAGAATCAATTTAACTCCATATGCAGGAAGCATTTTCTGACCACAAAAATAAATGGCTTTACATTTTTATAGGTTTAGCTGCATTATTAAACTTTAGCGGTCTGTTCATTACTATAATGGGACCGGATGCGGCATTGTATGCGTCAATATCGAGAACCATGGCAGAGCACAATGATTTTGTGAATCTATATGCGCAGGGGACTGACTGGCTGGATAAACCGCATTTCCCGTTTTGGGTTACGGCTGTCTTCTTTAAAGTATTTGGTGTAACTACCTGGGCTTACAAATTGCCTGGAATTTTGTTCCATCTACTGGCTGCATTTTTTACTTATAAACTGGCAAAGGATTTATACAATAAGCAGATCGCCCTGTGGTCAGTCTTATTTCTGCTGACGGCAGAACATATTGTGATAAACAGTATGGATGTGCGTGCCGAACCTTTTCTGACAGGTTTGATTATGGCAAGTGTTTACTATTTCCATAAATCATTGGGCAGGGGATGGTTCCTGTACATCTTGCTGGCCAGTATTTTTGCAGCCTGCGCGGTAATGACGAAAGGTATTTTTGCACTCATTCCGATTGGAGGGGCAGTTGCAGGAGAGTTGCTGATTAAAAAGAACTGGGCAATGGTTTTTAGCCTGAGGTGGATTGTAGCGGTTATCTTTATTCTGCTCTTTATTATTCCTGAACTTTATACGCTGTATGCACAGTTTGACCTCCATCCCGAAAAGATCATATTTGGGCGAACAGGTGTTTCCGGAATTAAATTCTTTTTCTGGGATAGTCAGTTTGGTCGTTTTTTTAATACAGGGCCGATCAAAAAAGCAAATGGGGATATCACTTTTTTCCTGCATACTATATTATGGGCATACCTGCCCTGGTCATTATTATTTTACACAGCAATTTACCAGTTCTTCCGTAAGAACTTCAAACAACCTTTAAAGGCCGAATGGTATGCTATTTCTGGGACATTGCTCACTTTACTGGTTTTCTCTGTTTCTAAATTCCAGCTTCCTTTTTATATCGCTATCGTTTTTCCGTTTTTCTCCATTTTATGTGCACAGTATATTTATCATATTCAGCAGGTGGATTCTGTTAAAATAATACGAACAGTACAGTGGGTAGTTTGTGGAATTATGTTGTTGCTGATTGGGTTAATACAATACTTTTTCCGCCCGGATGGCACTTACATTTCTGGTATATGGCTCCTGCTTGTCCCCGTACTGGTCTTTATCATCGTTTCGATCGCAAAAGACACAGGACGTTTTAAGATTTTTTACCAGGTATGCTGTGTGGTATTTTTTGTTAATCTTTATCTTACGCTCGCCTATTTTCCCAATGTGTTAAAATACCAGGCAGATAGCGAAGCCGCTTTCTGGATAAATGCACATAATAAGGAGCATTTGCCTGTTGTGCAGCCACGTTTTATTTTTGGCTATCCATTCGCATTTTATTCTCTTGCATCTGTGCATTGCTTCAGAGAAGGAGAAGAACGGTTATTGCCTAAAAAACCTTATTTATTATATGGCGAGAAAACATTTATAGATGCGATGGAAGCAGGTGGTTATAAGATAAATCGGCTTAAAAATTTTAGTTATTTCCGTATTACCAAGGTTACAGGTAAGTTCCTGAACCATAATACACGCGAGCAGGTGCTCACAACAAATCAGGTGGTATTGATTGATTAGAAATAACTATCAGATGAATTAAAAACAACTATCAATAAACAATTAGCAGATGCTTTATTTTTATTGATGTTTGTTAACTTTGCTCAACAAAAAAAATGATTATGCAATACGACGTCGTTATTATCGGTTCTGGTCCTGGTGGTTATGTAAGTGCAATTAGATGTGCACAATTAGGCTTAAAAACTGCAGTTATAGAAAAATATAAAACTTTTGGTGGAACCTGCTTAAATGTTGGCTGTATTCCATCTAAAGCATTACTGGATTCTTCAGAGCATTATCATAATGCTGCGCACACTTTTACTACTCACGGGATTGATCTTGGCAGTTTAAGTGTGAACATGCCGCAGATGATAGCGCGTAAAAATGATGTTGTAGCACAAAATACAGCAGGTATTGTTTATTTATTCAAGAAAAACAAAATCGACAGCTTTGAAGGTGTTGGTTCATTTGTAGATAAAAACACAATTAAAATTGCCAAAGCAGACGGTTTATCTGAAACCATTACTGCAAAAAATGTTGTTATCGCTTCTGGTTCAAAGCCTACTGCATTGCCATTTTTACCAATTGATAAAAAACGTATCATTACTTCAACTGAAGCGCTTAACATCACGGAAGTACCAAAAACTATGGTGGTTATCGGCGGTGGAGTTATCGGACTGGAATTAGGGTCTGTTTATGCCCGTCTGGGAACTAAAGTATCTGTTATTGAATTCCTGCCTTCAATTATTGCAACCATGGATGCCGGTCTTGGAAAAGAGCTGCAACGGGTCCTGAAAAAATCGCTGGGTATGGAATTCTATATGAGTCATAAAGTTACCGGTGCAATTGCTGAAGGTGAAATTGTTACTGTAACTGCCCAGAATGCAAAAGGCGAAGAAGTAAAGATTGATGCAGATTACTGCATCGTAGCTGTTGGACGTACCGCCTATACTGCTGGTCTCGGATTGGAGAATATAGGTATCAAAACAGAAGAGCGTGGCGGTAAAATACCTGTAAATGCACATCTGGAAACATCTGTACCTGGTGTTTATGCTATTGGTGACGTAATTACCGGAGCTATGCTTGCGCATAAAGCAGAAGATGAAGGCGTTTTTGTAGCTGAAACGATAGCTGGACAAAAACCACATATCAACTATAATCTGATTCCTGGTGTTGTTTATACCTGGCCGGAGGTGGCGTCTGTAGGTTATACTGAAGAACAACTGAAAGAAAAAGGAACAAAGTATAAAGCCGGTTCATTTCCATTCAAAGCAAGTGGCCGTGCAAAAGCAAGTATGGATACTGATGGTTTTGTAAAGGTTCTTTCTGATGCCACTACTGATGAAATCATTGGTGTACACATGATTGGTCCGCGTGCTGCTGACATGATTGCTGAAGCTGTTGTAGCAATGGAATTCCGCGCATCTGCGGAAGATATTGCCAGAATCTGTCATGCGCACCCAACCTATACTGAAGCATTTAAAGAAGCGGCTATGGCTGCTACAGAAAACAGGGCAATACACATGTAAGGATTGCTTTTGTTAACATATAGACCTGCAGCATTATTCTGCAGGTTTTTTTATGCCTAATGAAGGATAGAGTTCAGCAAGAGCTCTTGTACCCAACCTGATCAGTCGCAAATGCTCATCGATATGTCCATGCTGCACTTCAACATTGATATAAGGAATATGATGATGCATGGCATAAATAGATAAAGAGCCATCATCAGGAGCATTTTTAGCTTGTAATACTACATTTACATTTTCTTTTTTCAGCCAGGAGAACAATACAGGTTCTGTGACAAGAACCATATCGTCATTGTCCATTTGAAAATTAATATAAAGAGAGTCTGCAGCAGTTTCAAGATCGTATCCTTTCAGATAGCTGCTGATGCCGAATCCGCTGTCGCCATTATTATGTAATGTGAATATGTAGCCTGTTTTTAGCGGATTATAATAGTTCAGGATGATCTTTCCTGCATTTTCCAATTCAGTAATTACGTCCTCATGGGCCCTGCCAAATTTTTCTAATCCTGGTCGGATTCCCGTTTTCGTATAGATGCTGTTGGGATCGGTTTGATACGTCACCTCCTGGTGTATGAATTTAAAGTTTCTTGTACCACCATATTGTGAATCTACGATACTCCCACCATTTTCGGCAATGTATTTAAAAGCCGCTTTAACGCCGGTATCTTCATCATCGTGGATGGTGAGGAAACTGGGATGAACCGCGCCATAACCGTATTTGACAAGATTCATTTCCAGATCTCCCAGCACAATATAGGAAGTATCTGTTTCCATTCCCTCAAACACGGGGGGGTGCTGTGCTTTGACGATGGTATTCATGCATAAAGCCGCAACAATAATTAAGGATCTGATCACCATAAACCTAGTTTTGAGCAATATAAAGCAAAAAAGGAACCACAATGGGTTCCTTTAATTCAATTGTATATTATTTTGTTAATGCTGATGATCTAAATCGTATTCCTTAACCTCTTTATGGTCATACGGCTGTACCATCAGTTCTTCAATTGTGACGCCTTTTTTATTGAATCCAAAGCGATCCAGCATGCCATCAAAGATCTGATACATCACGGGTACCACAATCAGGGTCAGGAATAATGAACTTAACAGTCCACCGATAATTACCCAGGCTAATCCATTTTTCCATTCCGCACCTGCACCGCCTGCCAGGGCAATCGGCATCATACCGATCACCATCGCGATAGTAGTCATCAAAATAGGGCGTAAACGGGCATGATTTGCCAGAATTAGAGCTTCATGTGTAGATTTGCCTTCTGCCTTCATCTGGTTGGTAAAATCGACCAGGATAATTGCATTCTTAGCTACCAGTCCGATCAGCATGATTAATCCTAAGATGGTAAAGATATTCAATGCATTGTTGGTCAGCGAGAGCGCAAGTAAGGCCCCGATGACTGACAACGGGATAGAGAACATGACTACAAAAGGATAGACAAAACTGTCATACAACGCAACCATAATCAGGTAAACCAATATAATAGAGGCTAGTAATGCGATACCCAGAGTACCAAAACCATCACCCTGATTTTCTGCATCTCCTGCCCAGACGTAACTTACACCTACTGGTTTTTTCAGCTTGCCGGATTTCTCTAAAGCAAGTAACTGCTCCTGGAATTCTGCTACAATGGTACCTGTTGGGCGACCAATCGATTGTGCACGTACAGAAACTGAGGTACTTTTATCTCTTCTTTCCAGCTGACTCGGACCTGAACCTTGTTTAATCTCTGCAAACTGAGAAAGTTTGATCTGTTTGCCCTCCGGATTTACAAAGATCAGGTTACTCACATCATCAATATTCTTCCTGTTAAAAGTCTGATACCGGATGTTGATGTCATATTCATATTCACCCTTACGGAATTTACCGTCCGTATTACCACTAAATGCCGTCTGCATGGTTACACCTACAGTTTGCAGTGTTAATCCAAGAGAAGCCATCTTATCACGGTCTACCTGAACGTTAATTTCAGGACTTCCGCTTTCTACTGATAACTTCAGCTCGGCAGACCCTTTGATTTTTGCCAGCACAGCTTTAGCACCTTCAGCATATTTCATGGCGCTGTCAAGGTCAGATCCCATCACCACCAATTCGATAGGTGCATTTTCTGCGATACCCAGAATACTGATAGGCACTGTTTTTACTTTGGTACCTACAAGGTATTTAGCGAGCTCACGACTTACTTTTGTAGCGTAAATACTTGAATTATCTGCGCGTTTATTACGCTCAACTAATTTTACATTGATCTCCGATTTATAGGCAGTTGCCTGCGTACCGCCAAAGTCACCACTAGATTGACCTACTGTTGTAATCAATGAAGTAATCTCGGGTTTTTTCGACAAAAATGCTTCGGCTTTTTGTGTAGCAAGGTTGGTTTGTTCTATAGATGCATCTTTAGGTAATTCCAATTGAACAAGGAACTCTCCTTTATCACTTTTCGGGAAAAACTCTGTACCAATATATCCTGCAGGTATTAATCCGCATGAACCAAAAAACATAACCAATACGACTAATATTGTTTTTCCTTTATTGGCGAGCGACCAGGTCAGGATGCTTGTAATCCAGATCGTAAACTTGTGCAGTTGACTTTCAAACCACAGGATAAAGCGGCCAAACATATTTTTACCTTCTATTTTCTCCAGTTTACCAAAACGTGAAGATAAAAGAGGAACAATAGTAAAGGACGTTAACAGGGACAATAGTGTGGCTATAATTACTACCACGCAGAATTGACGGAGAATATTTGAAACCAGTCCTGTACTAATTGCAATCGGGAAGAACACGACCACAATTACCAATGTGATGGAAACTACCGTAAAGCCAATTTCACTTGTTGCATCATAAGCAGCACGAACTTTATTTTTACCCATTTCCATATGGCGATAAATATTCTCCAGTACTACGATCGCATCATCGACCAGGATACCTACTACCAGTGATAATCCTAATAAGGACATCAGGTTTAAAGTATAACCCAATAAGCTTACCCCAATAAATGTAGCAATCAGGGATGCCGGGATAGAAACCATTACAATCAGTGCATTCCTGATACTGTGCAGGAAGAAAAGCATTACAAAGGCAACCAGGATAATCGCAAGAATCAAATCATGGATTACCGCATCTGCAGATTCTAGTGTAAAGATGGAACTGTCATTCGCAATAACAATCTTCAGTTCATTCGATTTGTAGTCCTCCATCAATTTGGCAATCACGGTATGAACACCTTTACTTACTTCTACCGCGTTGGCGTCCGACTGTTTGATGACCTGAATAGCAATTGCTCCCTTACGATCAATACGTGCCAGTTTTTCTACTTCTTTTTGTGAGTCCCTCACATCGGCCACATCGCCTAAACGAATTTGTGCACCGTCTTTTCCTGTACTTACTACCAGGTTTTTCAGTTCATCAACGTTTTTATACTTACCCGACAAACGAATCAGAATGTCTTGTTCCTGTGTTTTTACACTACCAGTAGGAAAATCAAGGTTGGAGCTAAGAATCGATTGCTGTACTTGCGGAACTGAAAGTCCGTAACCTTGTAATTTATCCGCATCCAGTGCTACTTCAATTTCACGTTCCTGGCCACCTACAAGGTTTACCTGGGCCACGCCCGATACCCTTGAAACAATAGGTGCAATACGTTTATCGATCAGGTCATAAAAGGTGGCATCATCCATTTTCGCCGAAGCGGACATGGTGATCACTGGTAAATCATCCAGCGAGAACTTGTTCAGCGATGGTGGTTTTACCTCTTCCGGCAAATCTGCCAGGATGGAGTTTACCTTACGCTGCGCTTCATTCAGGGAAAGATCTACATTAGCTTTATCATTAAGCGTAATTGTTACAACTGACAAACTTTCATAAGAAACCGCATTCAGCTTTTTAATGTTCTCCATTGAGGATACCGCGTCCTCAATTTTCTTTGTTACGGTATTTTCTACTTCACTTGGAGATGCTCCAGGGTAAATTGTAGAGATAGATACTACATTGTTGGAAAATTTAGGCAGCAACTCGTAACTTAAAGAGAAGTAGCTCAATAATCCCATCAATGTAAGTACGGTAAATACCACAATTACAAGTGAAGGTCTTTTTATCGATATTTCTGTTAATTTCATCTATGTAGATTTATGATATTATTTAATAGGAGCAACATCACTTCCATCAACCAGGTTGATCTGCCCGCTGATAATTACTGTTTCACCTTCTTTCAGGCCCTCAATAATTTCGACCTGATCATTGATGATTCTGCCGGCAATTACTTTACGGATTTTTGCCTTATTGCCATTTTCAAGAACGAAGATCTGGTTACTACTCACACTGCCCACAAATGAGCCGCGTGGAATAGTAATTGTAGGTGCCTGCGCAGGAAATTTAAAAATGGCAGTACCATACATACCCGCTTTGATGGTGTTCTTATGGTTGTTCTCCACTTCTATATCAATCGGGAAATTTAAAGTAGCATCAGCTTTGGCAGCAATGAAAGTAATTTTTCCAGAGAAGTTATCCGCAGGAAATACATTGGACTTAATCTGAACCCTGTCACCAACATTAAGGTTCGCTACCTGACCTTCATTTACATTTACTTTCAGTTTCAGTTTGGAAACATCTACCAGTTCAAATAATTGAGTACCCTGTGCAGTTACAAAAGCACCTACCTCAATGTATCTTTTGTTGACGATACCATTGATGGGAGATTTGATGTTGGCATCACTTACCCTTCGTGCAGAGCTTTGCAATCTCAATCTTGCATTTTTAGTCGCCAGTTTAACCTGATCCAGTTGCTGTTGCGTAACACCACCTGTTTTAAATGAACTCGCATATCTTGCTTCATCTTTGATGGCATTTTCCAACGTAGCCTGTGCGGTTTCTCTGTCTGTATTGATAATCTCTGCATCGATGTGTGCAAGAATCTGTCCTTTGCTTACGCGATCTCCTTCGTCAACATATATTTTAGTTACACGGCCGGCATTTTCAGACAGAAAGTTTAATTCCTGTTTTGGTTCAAAAGTTCCGTTGGCACTAAAGTTCAAATCAACTGCTTCTTTTTTCACCGGAGCTATACGCACGCTGACGGCACCACTTCCCTGAGCAACTAATGCAGTTTGTTCGTCATTTTTCTTTTTATTGCTGTTAAGTACCCATGCAATAAGTCCGATGACAACTATAATTAGAATGACTGTTATAATTCCTCTTTTCATTTTAGTAGTGATTTTATATTTCCGTTTGATTTGATTAATTGTATTTCAGCGATCTTATAGTTAAGCAGCGCTTGTGTGTAGCTGTTTTGTGCTGATGTTAGCGCATTTTCTGTGTCCAGAAGATCCGTTAATGCAGCTAGGCCATTATTGTAATTATTCTGGGTGCTGTTGTAGATTTCCTGGGCAAGCTGCACGTTCTCTCGTTGCGCTTTGATTGTATTGATATTGTTTCTTAACTGGATCTTTGCATTCTCGTAAGCAAGATTAAGGGAATTAGTGGTTTCCCTGATATCTACATCAGCTTTTTTAAGATCTACATTAGCCTGACGGATTCTTGAACGCGTAGCGAAACCATTGAAGATCGGTACTCTCAACGTAATTCCTATAGCAGAAGCATCATAGTAAAAAGCAGATCCATGTCTGTTGAACAAATCAAATTTATCACTTTGGCCAGTAGTGGAGATATTGGCGTTTAAGGACAATGTTGGATAGTATTCTGCTACATAAGATTTACGCTGAAGGCTGTACAATTCTTTTTGTATACCTAATAATCTGATTTCCGTTCTTCCGGCCACGTTAATCGTGTCCGATAGCTCTGGCATAGATGTTACTTTAGCAAATTCATCAGGAGGCAGTACAATCGCCGTGGCCACTGGCATTCCCATAGAGAATTTCAGTTGATTTTCCAGTTGTACAACTGCATTTATCGTTTGTTCACGCTGCGTCTGCAAATTTGTAAGGTTTACTTTAATCCTGTCTACGTCGATTTTTTTAGCCAGACCATTATCATATTGATTGGTAATGATTTTTTCGATTACCTTCACATTTTTGATGTTTGTATCAATTACATTCAGTTGCTGCCTGCTCACCAATACCTGGTAATAATTATTCGCTACCTGTTCAATAATCTGTTCCTCGGTAAGGTTTGCGTTGAGTTGGTAATAGCTTTCACTTGTTCTGGCTGCCTGCAATCCTGTAAACACTTTTTGGTTAAATAACTCCTGATTCAATTGCAGATTTGCATTGGAATTCCAGGGGTTTCCTATCTGAACAGCCTGGTTATTAAATACCAGCTTACCGACAATTGCATTATAGGTAAGACCTGCGCTACCTACTACCTGGGGAAGGGCCTGCGCTCTTATTTCCTGGGTTTTGAATCTGCCACCGTCGATATCCAGTTTTGCTTTCCGGATATTGGCATTGTTCTCTACGGCAAAATTTACTGCGTCTTTCAACGTTAGTGGCTGTTGTGCATGTAGCAGGTTAGAAATGAGCAGGCCCAGTAACAAAATTGGAATTGCTTTTATTGGTTTAATCATAATCGGGGGTTTCTTAGATTAGGCTGATGTTTATTTTTTAAGTCCTTGTATAAAGATGGAAGAAAGGCTGATTTGTTTCTCTTTCATTATTTTTAGCTCCTTTTTATCTGGAAACAGTTCCTTATTACCATGTGTGATGCAAAGTGAAGTAAGTCCTGACAAAGAAGAAATATACAGATCTGCCATTTTTGGATAATCATCTATGGGAGATATTTCATTGTTTTTTACAGCCGTTTCGAACAGACCTTGAAAAAACAGGTGTTCTTTACCTTTCATCTTCATGATGTAGGTTTTAAGCTCCACCGAACTCAGAGATGGATCTGGTGTTGCACTTGCTAAGTGCAGCATATAATAGCGCAGAAAAAACCGGTATCTGATTTCAATGATATTTAATAGGGTGCCTTCAAGGTTTTCGGCTTGTGTCTGGTCTTTGGTGAGTATTTCGAAATAATCTGAAAAAATTTTCTCCATCACACCAAGAACAAGGCTGCTTTTGTCGGGGAAATAATAATACAATGAAGGTTTTGATACAGAAAGGTCTTCTGCAATTTCATTCATTGTTGTTTTGTTGATGCCGAAATGTATAAAACGCTTAATAGCGCCGTCAATAATTAATTCTCTCTTTTTATCAGTCTCTACCATTTTACTTTTCTACCTTCTGACTTTATTGTTTTATTAGTCAAAAGTAAGACGTTGCAAGTTAATACTGAAATTTCTAGGTGAAAACCAGCGACTTAAAAGTGTTTATGACATTTTTATGACTTATTCGCAGGCCTTAAACCGGCTAAAAATATCTCTGCAAATTTCTTTTCTTTAGTAAAAATCAATTTGAATTGTTCTTTGCCGGGAAAGATATTTCTCGTTCTATTTAGGATGTTGAAATGAATGCCGGAAATGGCTTCTACAAATATTTCTGTAATGATTGCCGGATCTTCAATTGAAAATTCGCCAATGGCGTCTCCTTTAATCAAGAGACCTGAGATGATTTTCATTTCAAATTCCCTGGCGCGGGTAAATTTTTCGAAAAGTGCTTCAGGCAGATCCGGACCAATACTCTGCATATATTCGATCAGGTTATAGTATTTTTGGATATAGGCCTGTCTTTTTTGCAGAATGATCAGAATTCCGTCAGTAGCAGTGGATGTTTTTTCAACAGATTTAAGCAGGTCTCTGCTAATGGTATGCATCAGATGTTCAATTACACTGACATATAAACTGAGTTTATCTGGAAAATAATAATAAAGCAAAGCTTTAGAAAACGCAATATCTTTTGCAATTTCAGTCATAGTGGTCTTTGTCAGGCCATAATGTGCAAATCTTTTTAGTGCAGCATCAATAATTAAGAGTCTTTTTTTGTCTTGATTTTCCATCATGAATCGGCTTGCTTTATTTTTTAATTGACGTCGGCTTGAATAAGGTTATAATCGAACGTAAAATATGCATAATTATTAAATATTGTATTTAACATATTTATTACAAGCGCTAACAATTACATTTGCCAATAAAATTAATCTTTTTGCTGTTATGTCTTTACTACAAGAGAATATTTCACTCAGACCCTATAATACGTTCGGTATAGAGGTGAAAGCACGTTATTTTGCTGAAATTTCCGATCCTTCGCAATTGATTGAATTGCAAAAAAATCTTGTTTTAGAACAGCACAAATTACTGGTAATTGGTGGAGGCAGCAATTTACTATTTACGGAAGATTTTGATGGTTTGGTTTTAAAGATAAGCATATCTGGTCTGAAGTATGAACAAAGAGCAGATCAGATTATCGTAACTGCTGGTGCTGGTGTGGTATGGAACGATCTGGTCAATTATGCGGTGCAGCATGATTTTGCCGGACTGGAGAACCTGAGTTTAATTCCGGGTACAGCCGGAGCTTCCCCGATTCAGAATATCGGTGCTTATGGTGTGGAACTGAAAGATGTATTTGAGTCCTGCACAGCTTTTGAAATTGCTACAGGGGAGTTTAAGGAGTTTAGTCGTGCTGACTGCGGTTTTGCTTACCGGGACAGCGTTTTCAAAAATGAGCTCAAAGGTCAATATATCATTACGGCTGTTCGTTTCAGGCTGGCTGCTCAGGCAAATATAAACACACAGTATGGAGCCATACAGGCCGAACTGGCTAATCGCGAAATTATTAATCCTACCATAGCAGATATTTCAACAATTGTGGCAGAGATCAGGGTAAGTAAATTGCCTGATCCCTCTACCATTGGTAATGCGGGAAGTTTTTTTAAGAATCCCGTGATACCGCGTGAGCAATTTGACCCGCTGGTGGGTAAGTTTCCTGAACTTGTTAATTATCCTGTTGCTAATGGAAAAATCAAACTGGCCGCTGGCTGGCTGATAGAATACTGCGGTTTTAAAGGGAAGATAGATGGTCATACCGGAACATGGAAAAATCAGGCGCTGGTACTGGTAAACCATGGCGGTGCAACGGGAAAAGAAGTGTATAGTTTTTCAGAAAAGATTATAGACACGGTGTACGCTACTTTTGGAGTTCATTTGGAGCGTGAGGTAAATATCCTGTGACAAATATCTGTATTTATAACATAACTCATCAAAACCGATCCATTAGGCCATAATTGATTTTTTGGTACATATGTTGTATAAGTCTTAATATACAAGTTTGAACAAACGTGATAACGCCACTTTAAAAAAGGATCCTGTTTGTTTGCTTTTTAACCTTAAAACTTAAAACATTATGACAAAAAATGAGTTTAATTTCCAGCTTCACAATCATTCAGTTTCTTTACAGTCATTCGCTTTAAATTTTACAAAAGACATTGAAGATGCAAACGATTTAGTTCAGGATACAATGTTAAAAGCTGTTACCTACTACAGTAAATTTAAAGAAGGAACAAATTTGAAAGGATGGTTGTTTACGATCATGAAAAATACATTCATCAATAACTACAGAAGATTGGTGAAAACAAACGCATTGATTACACAATCTGATGATATTTCATCTGCTAATCTTCACTATAGTGCTACACAAAATACCAGTGACAGTAAGTTTGTTATTGGCGATATCAATAAGGCTTTGGCTACTTTACAACCAGAATATCATGTTCCTTTTGTTAAATACTTTGAGGGATATAAATACCACGAAATTGCTGACATGCTGGAGATTCCAATCGGAACAGTAAAAACAAGAATCCATGTAGCCCGTCAGATATTAAAAAAATATTTGAAGACTTATTCTAAAGATATTTTAGGTGCCGATATTGTTTAATTAAGGCTTCTGATCATAAAATAAAGCGTTTAAACTTCACTGTTTAAGCGCTTTTTTAATATCAGGTAATTTCCGCTGATCAAATAGGGAGTGGTTAATGAGCTGAAAATTATATTTTTGGGCTTTTAATATCAAAGTTTAATGAATTATACGTACTTATTGATAAACTTCGCCTTGTTAATGGTGACTGCTGTTCTGTTTTCTTTTCGCCGGATAAATGTACTGGCAAATAGTAAATTTCTCCTATTGGCCGTTTTTATTAATGTATTTGTGTTTTCTGTGCCTACAGAATATCTTACCCGGGTAAAAGTCATCGTCTTTAATCCTCCTTTTCTTATAGGTATAAACTTATGGGGATTACCTGTTGAAGAGCTTTTTTTCTCGCTTTCGATGCCCTTGTGTGCTCTCGCTATCTATCTTTTTCTCAATGTCAGATTCCCGGATCAGCGGCTGGAAAAATATAGCCTGGCCTTGAGTAATGTCCTGATGGGCATATGTATTGCCATACTTTATTTTGGTTATCATCATCTCTATACATTAATCACTTTTTCGCTTCTATTTGTCTTTATCCTCTATGTAGAATACGTGAATAAGATCCGGTTCATGTATAAATTCTACCGTGCTTTTCTCGTATCGCTTATTCCATTTTATATAAGTTCGGGTATTCTGAACGGATTGCCTGTTATTCAGTACAGCGAGGAGGATACGCTGATTTTTAATTTATTCAAAGTTCCGTTTGAAAGTACTTTTTACTTTATGGGAATGCTGTTGCTGGTGGTGTATTTGTTTGAGGCATTTAAAAATAAATCTGCCAGATAGTGGAACTGCCTGAATATACCAAACAACAGCTGGCTTTAAGAAATGGTCAGGATAAACCACAAATATGGGTGGCCTGTAAAGGTGTAATCTATGATGTTGGAGAGAGCCGTTTATGGAAAAATGGTAAGCACTATGAACACTGGGCAGGACAGGACTTAACGGAAGAATTGATTGATGCACCGCACACGCATACCGTGTTTGATAAATTTACCCCTGTCGGAAAATTAAAATCTTAAGTAATCTCTGCTAATTTTTAGCAGAGATTACTTAAGAAAAGGAACTATGCTTCTATGCTGAATGAGCTTAAATTGATAAACTCTTTTATTCTTGCTGTTACTTCTTCTTCAGTGAGGTTCAGGATTTTTTCTGTACCAAATTTTTCTACACAGAATGATGCCAGTGCAGAACCATAAACAATCGCATTTTTCATGTTCGTGAAATTGATTGTACCTACTTTAGCCAGGTAACCGATAAATCCACCTGCGAAAGTATCACCCGCACCTGTCGGATCAAACACTTCTGCTAATGGAAGCGCAGGAGTAGAGAAGATTTTATCTTCATGGAATAACAAGGCACCATGCTCACCTTTTTTGATGATCAGGTATTTCGGACCCATAGTCAGGATTTTCTTTGCTGCTTTTACCAAAGAATACTCACCAGATAACTGACGGGCTTCCTCATCATTAATGGTTAATACATCAACTAATTTCAATGTTTCCAGTAAATCGTCCATAGCTACGTCCATCCAGAAGTTCATCGTATCTAAAACAATCAGCTTAGGCCTGTTTTTAAGACGTTTAATGACGGTTTGCTGGATTTGTGGAGTAAGATTACCTAACATCAGATATTCGCAGTCCTGATAGCTCTCTGGAATAATCGGGTCAAAATCTGCAAGTACATTTAATTCTGTGATTAATGTATCTCTGCTGTTCATATCATTGTGGTATTTTCCAGACCAGAAGAATGATTTTTCACCTTCCTTAATCTGCAATCCTTCAGTATCTATACCATGTTGATTAAGCGTGTTAATGTCTTCTTTATGAAAGTCGTCACCCACAACACCAACGATTTTCACTTTATTATAGAAGTAAGAAGCAGCTAAACTTGCGTACGTTGCGGCGCCACCTACAATTTTATCTGTCTTTCCGAAGGGAGTCTCTATAGCATCGAAGGCTACAGTCCCTATGATTATCAGGCTCATATATTTTATTTTAAATTATTTTGATTTTTTTCTCTGCAAATATTGCATAAATAATTTAAAAGCCCTAATATTGCATTCCCAAAACGAACGAGACTTTATGTTGTTTATTAAAGTCAGAAAGCGTTTTCGGATAACCAGAGTACTCCTTCTTAGCTCAGCTGGTTAGAGCATCTGACTGTTAATCAGAGGGTCGCTGGTTCGAGCCCAGCAGAGGGAGCCAGATTAAAAACCTTTCAGTTCACACTGAAAGGTTTTTCTGTTAAAGTAGAGGGCATTGCCTTTTTAAATAGTAACCAGAATGAATTCCTTCTTAGCTCAGCTGGTTAGAGCATCTGACTGTTAATCAGAGGGTCGCTGGTTCGAGCCCAGCAGAGGGAGCCAATAAAAAGCCCTTTTTTCGTAAGAAAGAAGGGCTTTTTTGCTATCTTCGCTTTCCGCTAATACAATTACATGCTAAGTACAAAAATTAAAGAAGCAACGAAATCAGCACACCAGGGACTGGAAAAAAAAGTGGTGCTTAAAATGAAGGCTATCCGCAGCAATGCCGACTATGCGGATCTGCTAAAGCATTTTTATGCTTATTTTAACGCTGTTGAAAAAGCAATTAAACCATATATCACCACTGATTTGCTCCCTGATCACGCAGAACGCCGTAATTCTGAATACCTGAAAAAAGATATTGAGGAATTAGGATCTCAAGTAGATGATCTTCCTGCAGTTACGCTGCCTGAAATTAACAATACTTTGCAGGCGCTGGGTGCGATGTATGTGATGGAAGGTTCAATTATGGGCGGACCTATTATTGTACAGATGCTGGGTAAATACGGAGTAAATACTGGTGTATCTTTCTTTTCAGGTTATGGTGAAGCAACAGGGATGATGTGGGGGAAGTTTGTTGGGGTAATGAACGCTGAAGCAAAATCGGAAGAGGAAAAGGATATCGCAGTTCTTGCTGCAAATGAGACTTTCGAGCGATTTTCTAAAGTGTTTGGTACTGCGTAATAAAAGAACTGATGACTAAAGGAAGAACTGATCTTAATGCCAGCCTCAAAGCTGTCAGGTTGTTTAATACTGGTGAGGGCGACTGCACATTTGAGCTTGGAAGGATACCAACGAGTCAGCCAATCAATATGAACTTCTTTTTTGCTCAGACACATATTGACCCTTATCAGGAAGTTGCACACCCTGCACCAAGGCTCCAGTACGTGGTCACATTAAAGGGAAAACTTAGGTTTAAGGTGACCAATGGGGATACTTTTATGATTGAGCCGGGTATTTTATTGCTTGCAGAAGATATTGCCGGACCGGGTCATACCTGGGAATTAGTTGAAGGGGATGAATGGCAAAGACTATATATAGCGTTTGAAGAGGGAACTGATACCCAATTTATTCCAGACGTAACCAGCTGATAATTTGTTCAGAGGAAATAAATTGTTCTATATTGCAATATGTTTTATGCAAAATAAGATGCGCAAGTACCTGATCAAAATTCCAGCCCTTCTCATTTACAGCCGTTTGGTCTTTAGTGTTTTAATTTTACTGTTAAGCATTAATCAGCCGTCGCAATTCAGGTTAATTATCAATATCTTGTTAATCACAGGGTTGATTTCAGATATCTTTGATGGCATTATTGCACGTAAACTCAATGTTTCTACAGTCAGGCTAAGAAGATTGGATTCTGCCGTTGATCAGGTTTTCTGGATCAGTGCAATGGTCGCTGCTTATATCGTTTGTACTCCTTTTTTTCAAGTGAACATGGTGTTATTGATGCTGCTCTTCTCCATGGAGGGACTTACCTATCTGATCAGCTACATCAGGTTTAAAAAAGAAGTAGCTACACATGCAATTTCTTCCAAAATATGGACTTTAACTATTCTTGCAACGCTTGTACAGATCATTGCAACTTGTGATTCCTCATGGTTATTTATGGTTTGCGTTTACGCTGGTATGATCACAAGGCTGGAAATCATAGCGATACTTTTTACGCTGCGTAATTGGGAAAATGATATCCCCTCTTTGTACCATGCGATTCAGATCCGTCAGGGAAAGCCTGTGAAAAGAAATAAAATGTTTAATGGCTGATCGATCCCAGCGTAAAAAATAAATAGCTAATTTTAGGTCATGCAAACTGTAACTATTTCCTGGCTGAAATCACTAGAAGTTTTTGACAATGTTCCCGACGAACAATTGCAATGGTTCATAGATAATAGCGATTATCAATGGTTTGATGCAGACGATTTTCTGCTTGAACCAGGCAAGCCGCTCACAGGACCTCATTTGATTGTTTCAGGGGTAATGCATTTTTATATCATCCGTGATGGGGGCAGAAATGAATATGCTGATTTCGTAAAGGGAGATGTTACTGGCTATCTTCCTTATTCCCGTGGTAAAGTAAGTATAGGCTATGCCCAGGCGAGAGTAGATACCCAACTGATGAGTTTCCGTTCAGAAAAGATGATGGAAATGATCAAGGAGCAATTTGAACTTACGCAGGCTCTGGTACATGTGATGACCAACAGGGTTAAAAACTTCACACAAATACGGCAGCAGAATGAAAAAATGATGGCTTTGGGTAAACTTTCTGCAGGGCTTGCCCATGAATTAAATAACCCTGCATCCGCAATTGTGCGTGATTCAATGTCCCTAAAAGAACATTTAAAACTTAATGCAAATACCCTTAAGGGCTTCGTTACCATTAAAATGGACGAAGATCAGGCCGACGCAATGAATGAAGAACTTTTCAAAGTGCTGTCTGTAACTGACAGGCCGCATCTTTCACTAAAGGAACGTACACAGCGTGAGGATGATATTGCAGACTGGTTTGATGAAATAGAGGTAGAAAATAGTTACACTATCGCAGAGAGTTTCGTTGATTTCAATTTTACTGTAGATGATCTGAAGAGCTGTGCAAAGCATATACCTTCACAACATGTTTCGGCTGTTTTTAACCGTGTAAGTAATCTGTTGGTTACTGAAAGAATGGTTGACGATATCCAGGAGTCTTCCAACAGAATTGCCACACTGGTTAATTCTGTTAAAAATTTCACGCATATGGATAGAGGGGAAGACAAACAGTTTGCTGATATCCACGTTGGTATCCGTAATACGCTGACCATGCTTGGACATAAAGTAAGGAGTGGCAATATTACGGTGGTAGAAGATTACGATCTGAGCCTGCCGAAGGTCAATGCGCTGATTGGTGAATTGAATCAGGTGTGGACTAACCTGATTGACAATGCCATTGATGCTATGGAAACCAATGGGAAAGGGACGCTGACGTTAAAAACTGAGAGAGATAAGGAATTTGTACAGGTGTTTGTGATGAATGACGGACCTGAGATTCCTGAAGAAACATTACAGAAAATCTTCGACCCCTTTTTTACGACAAAACCTATGGGGAAGGGAACAGGAATGGGATTGGAGACCGTTCAGCGTATCGTTCAGCAGCAGCACAATGGCTCTGTAAAAGTAAAGTCGACCCCTCAACGTACTGAATTTATTATCTGTTTTCCCATTGATGGCTAACCCCTATTTTATTTTTTTTATTCACTGATTACGACAAGATAAATATGAATCGCCCGATAATTTTTACGATAGATGATGATCCCCAGGTATTGCGTGCAATTAGCCGTGACCTGAAAAAACAATATGGTAATGAGTATAAAATTCTGAGTACAACTTCTGCAAATGAAGCATTGGAAAGCATTACGGAATTAAAGAATAGTGATGATGTAGTCGCCCTGTTTTTATGCGACCAGCGCATGCCGGAAATGGAAGGAGTGGAGTTTTTGGAAAAAGCAATAAAGATATTCCCTGAGGCTAAACGTGTATTATTAACTGCCTATTCTGACACCGCAGCTGCGATAAGGGCAATAAATGATGTTAGGCTGGATTATTATCTGGTTAAACCCTGGGATCCACCTGAAGATAAATTATACCCGGTGATTAATGACCTGCTGGATGATTGGCAGAGTGATTATGTACCGGAATTTAAAGGTATTAAGGTAGTCGGATTTCAGTTTTCGCCACAATCGCATCTCATCAAGGATTATCTGGCGAGTAACCTGATTCCTTATCGCTGGCTGGATATACAAAAGAATCCTGATGCTGCAGAATATTTACAAATAAATAAGCTTGTTCATGCAGATTTGCCACTGGTGTTTTTTGAGGATGGTACTTTTTTAATCAAACCTTCTATCAAAGATATTGCTGCTAAAATTGGTAAAAACTCACAAGTTATACATGATATATATGATGTAGTGATTATTGGGGCCGGGCCTGCCGGTATGGCTGCAGCCGTGTATGGCGCATCAGAGGGATTAAAGACCTTAATGATAGAGCGAAAAGCTCCGGGCGGACAGGCAGGTACAAGCTCGCGGATTGAGAATTATCTGGGCTTCCCGGCAGGATTGAGCGGGGCAGATCTTACAAGAAGAGCAATCAGTCAGGCTGAACGATTGGGCGCAAATCTTTTATCACCACAGTCGGTGAGTGATATTAAGCAGAAAGACGGATATAAAACCATCATTTTAGAAGGCGGCGGAGAAATTATCAGTCGTACTGTGGTGATTACTACCGGTGTAGATTACCGTAAGCTTGAAGTGAAAGGAGTGGAAGATTTTACGGGTGCGGGCATTTATTATGGTGCTGCAACTACCGAGGCTTTCGCCTGTAAAGACAAAGATGTTTATATTATCGGAGGTGGTAATTCTGCGGGGCAGGCGGCGATGTACCTTTCCAAATTTGCGAAAGATGTTTATATCATTATCCGTAAAGATGGATTGGCTGCAACGATGTCTTCTTATTTAATAGACCAGATTGGCAGTACAGCTAATATTCATGTACTGGGCAATACAGAAGTAATTGAAGCCATTGGGGATAAATGCCTGGAGAAGCTGACCCTGATTAATGTGAAAACAAAAGAAACGGTTACAAAAGAAGCGGAAGCGCTTTATATTTTTATAGGGGCAAAGCCATATACTGACTGGCTGCAACTGGACATTATTAAAGATGGTAAAGAATTTATCGAAACAGGCAGAGAGCTTCGGAATTATGAAGGCTTTACAAAAATCTGGAAATTAGCACGTGATCCATATCTTTTAGAAACCAGTTGTGCAGGTATTTTTGCGGCGGGTGATGTTAGGGCGGGTGCAATGAATCGGGTGGCTTCGGCTGTGGGGGAAGGATCTATGGCGATCAGCTTTGTACATAAATACCTGGCAGATGTCTAACTATCTGCAGGTGACTTTGGATTGTCATTGTCAGCCACGGATATATTTAGTTTTTTTTGAATATCACTAATAGATTTTTCTATCCGGGCAGCCATCGTAAATACCTTTTCTGCCGGCATCTCTTTGGCAGACAGTAATTGTGCGTATAAAGACATCGAAGTCATCGGGTTCTTCAGGTCATGTATCAGCCGGCGCAGATTTTCGTCGGCTTTATTTTTTTCGTTGATATGATCCAGCCGGTTCTCCAGTTTTTCAATTACCATTTTTGCTAATAATTGCAAAACACGGCTTTGTTTTTCAGTCAACTGCTGGTGTGGTATGTTGTCGGTTACCGTCAGGGTACCAATAACAAAGTTATCGGGGGTAATCAACCTTATACCTGCGTAGAAGCGGATGTCTTCATTTAAGTCATGGACTACTGTAATTTGGTCCCCGGTAATTGTCGTCGCATACAAACCATGCTCATCCTCACTTCTATCTGAAAAATTTACTGCCGCTACACCCGTATCAAATATCTCTGCGGCGAGTAAAATAATATGATCGAGATTCAACTCTTCCACTGTTTCCGGAAGTTCATAGCTAAGTAGCTTATTATAAGTTAAAGGATCCATAATTTTTTATATAAAAGCTGCTATACCAGGCTGTAGAAATAAAACGAAACAGTTTTAAATGTCAGCTTTTAAGTAGTGGTTGTATTAAATGAAAGAGAACGTCTTTTTGGAGTGATTGTTGTTGAAAGCTTATTTTATCCAGATAAGGATCTGTTTCAGGAAAGCGCTGTAATTTGCGCATGGCAGAGATAAATGAATGGATTGAACATGTAAAATAGTATTAATAAAATGGAATTCATCAAAATTTGTTTCGGATTTATAAAGTTTCTCATCTCTAAGGTATAGTAGAGCAGCTTTATTCGTTAATGAGGGATTATTTAAAACGCTGATTATTGCATATAAAACTGTACACATTTATAAAAATATAGTATAGTTTTATATGCAAAGTCTGTTCAATTACCAAACTGTATAATAATTTTTATTATATCACGTTAGGGCTGGATCAGAGGTAAGATCTCATCAACATATTTCCTTTCGTTTGCCAGTCTGGGAACTTTGTGTTGTCCACCTAGCTTTCCTTTGGATTTTAGCCAGTTGTAGAATGTATCATGGGGAGCATTGTGTACCTTAGGTCTGCATAATGCAAGATTATTGAATCTTTTCGCATCGTAATCTGAGTTCACCTCCCTAAGTGTCTGATCCAATACATCTACAAACTTTTCGAAATTATCAGGCTGCTGATCAAATTCAATGATCCATTCATGGCCCCCTGCAGCATTACCTTTAAAATAAATCGGACATGCTGTATAATCCTTAAACGCGGCGCCGGTTTCCTTACAGGCCTTACTGATGGCCTGTTCAGCATTGTCAATAATGACTTCTTCACCAAAGGCATTGATAAAATGTTTTGTGCGCCCGGTTATTTTAATCCTGTAGGGTGACAGTGAAGTAAATTGCACCGTATCACCAATTACGTAACGCCATAGCCCGGCATTGGTAGAGATCACTATTGCATAATTTTTATCCAGTTCTACTTCTCCAAGACAAAGCGTAACAGGATTTTCTGACTCCAGCTGATCAAGCGGTAAAAACTCATAGTAAATGCCATAATCCAGCATCAATAACATTTCCTCTGAGCTTACCTGATCCTGTATGCCAAAGAAGCCCTCAGATGCATTATAGGTTTCCAGGTAATACATTTCCTCACTCGGGATCAATTCTTTAAACTGGTCCCTGTAAGGATTAAAGTTAACCGCACCATGGAAGTATAATTCGAGGTTTGGCCATACTTCTAATAAATTCTTTTTACCGGTTATTTCCAATACCTTTTTAGCGAGTACGATTGTCCAGGTTGGTACGCCGGATATATTGGTCACATTTTCTTTGATGGTTGCTTCTGCCATCCGGTCCATCTTCTGCTCGTAGTCATCCATCAGCGCAATCGACATATCAGGAGTACGATAGTATTCTGCCCACATGGGCAGATTTTTAATCAATACCGCAGAAAGATCCCCGTAATAAGAATCTTCATTAAGCTGATTGATCTGGTGACTTCCACCTAATACCAGAGCCTTTCCTGTCAGGATCTGGTTGCCGGGTTTATTTTTACAAAAGATAGAAATCATATCTTTTCCACCCTTATAATGGCATTCTTCCAATGCTTCAGGAGATACAGGAATAAACTTACTTCTGTCACTTGTAGTGCCGGAAGATTTAGCGAACCATTTAATTTCAGAAGGCCAGAGGATATTCTGCTCGCCCTTCAGCATGCGTTCTATATATGGTTTTAGCGTATCGTAATTCTGCAGCGGCACACGCTGTTTAAACTGCTCACAATTCTCAATAGATCTGTAATCATATTTTTTTCCCCATTCTGTGTTTTCTGCGCAGGAAATCAACGTGTGAAACCATTCTTCCTGTACATCCAGCGGATATTTCATGAAAAGCTCTATCTGGTGGACGCGCTTCTTCATGTACCATGAAAAAATTGAATTTACAATTGCCATATTTGGTTAGATAGATTATAGGTTTTTACTGCGAAGTACAAAATTTGAGCCTAAATATACTTTCCTGACCATCTCGTTGGCGGCAAGTACCTCAGGGGTTCCGGATTCTAATATTTTACCTTCAAAGAGGAGATAAGCCCTGTCGGTAATAGAAAGAGTTTCCTGAACGTTGTGATCAGTAATCAATATACCTATATTTTTATTTCTAAGTTTTGCTACAATAGTTTGTATCTCTTCTACCGCAATTGGATCGACCCCTGCAAAAGGCTCATCCAGTAAAATGAAGTTTGGACTTGCCGCTAATGCCCTGGCAATTTCCGTCCTTCTTCTTTCTCCGCCAGACAATAGATCACCTCTGTTTCTGCGTACTTTATGGAGACTAAATTCATTGATTAATTCTTCCAATTTATCCTGACGTTCATCTTTCTTCATGTCCGTCATCTCCAATATGGAGAGAATATTCTCTTCTACAGTAAGTTTCCTGAACACAGAAGCTTCCTGAGCCAGGTAACCGATTCCCTTCTGGGCTCTTTTATACATGGCATCCTTTGTAATATCCTCATCATCCAGGAAAATTGTTCCTTCATTTGGCTTGATGAGACCTACAATCATATAAAATGAAGTTGTCTTTCCTGCTCCGTTAGGGCCTAAAAGACCTACAATTTCTCCCTGGCTTACATTGAATGATACATCATTCACCACAGTTCGTTGCTTGTATTTTTTTATAAGATTATCGGCTCTTAATATCATCAGGTCTATTAATTATGAATTTTTATCGCTTTAATATTCAATTGTAAACGTTTCTGCTCTTTCCAGGTATTTTCCTCTATGGTATAACATATCGAAAAAGGCTGATCCGGCCGCAGCAGTTGTTCAAATTCTGCCAGGCCGAATCCAATGGTCTCAAAAATAGCTGAATTTTGTTGTTTAACACTCAACTTTAAATGTTTTGTACCAACAATATAAGGACGGCCCACAAAACTCATGTTTTTACTTATAAATACAGGGGCCGGATTCATAGGACCAAAAGGTGCCATCTGCGCAATGATCCGTTGAAACTTACCGTCAATCTGGTTCAGTTCAATCTCATTGTCTATATGTATTTCAGGACAAAGCAGGTCTTCGGTAATGGTTGATGATACAATTTCCTCAAAACGCTCAGAAAAAGCAGTTATATTCTCCTTTTTCATGGTTAAACCAGCGGCAAACTTGTGTCCGCCAAACTGTTCAAGCAAGTCCGAACAGCCCAGTAAAGCCTCATATAAATCGTACCCGGCCACAGAACGGGCAGATCCCGTAAGAAAGCCATTTGAGTGGGTAAGTACTATGGTAGGGCGGTAATATTTTTCAGTTAATCTGGAGGCCACGATACCAATAACGCCTTTATTCCAGTTTTCATTATATACTACAGTGGTTTTCTTGTCAATAAGTAACTGCGATTCATCTATCAGTGCCAAAGCTTCAGCTGTAATGTTCTGATCGGATGTTTTACGGTCACTGTTCTGCAGATTGATAAACAGGCTTTGTTCCTTTGCCAGATCATCTGCTGTACACAGCAACATTTTAACAGCCTGATTACCGTGGTCCATACGTCCTGCGGCATTAATTCGTGGGGCCAGTGTGAACACGACATCGGTTATGGTCAGATCTTTCGTTTTTCCAAAACTCTCCATCAGTGCTTTTAAGCCCGTACATGGATTACTATTTAGTTTGATTAGTCCGAAATAAGCCAGTGTGCGATTTTCATCTATTATGGGTACAATATCCGCAGCTATACTCACCATCACCAGATCCAGATACTGCTCATATGTGGAAGCAGGTAAATCGTGCGTGATGCAGTAAGCCTGGGCAAGTTTAAATCCGATCCCACAGCCTGCCAGCTCCTTAAAGGGGTAAGGGCAGTCATGTCGTTTAGGATCCAGTACTGCAATTGCTGCAGGGAGTTCGTCCCCAGGTAAATGGTGGTCACATATAATAAAATCAATATGTAGCGTATTGGCATAATCAATTTTATCATTCGATTTGATTCCACAATCCAATGCAATGATCAGTGTGATATCATTTGCCTTTGCATAATCGATTCCTATGGTAGAGATTCCATATCCTTCTTTGTGCCTGTCAGGAATGTAATAAATGATATCGGAGGTAAACTGACTGAAAAAGCTGTATGCCAGCGCAACAGAAGTAGTGCCGTCTACATCATAATCTCCATAAATCATGATTTTCTCACCCGCAGCTAAGGCTTCATCAATTCTTTGAATGGCCTTTCCCATGTCCTTCATTAAAAAAGGATTATGTAACTGGGACAATTGAGGTCTGAAAAAGTCTTTTGCTTCTTCAAAGGATTGGATTCCCCTTTGGACTAAAATTTGTGCTAAGCTTGTATCTATATTTAATTGCTGTGCAAGCAGTCCGGTAGTTTCTGTATCTCCCTGTACCATCTGCACCCATCTTTTCTCCATGTACTATTTGTTATTCTTGATTGGTAATAGCGCTCATATGACCATAAATCGATACATGTTACATATCTTTGCGATCAATTCGTAAAGATATCATTAATTATTCTTTTGACTAATACCTATGCCATTGCAAGTTTTCACTTTATTTGAAGGATCTTATTCTGTAGCTGCCGATAAAAAGTTCGTTCCTTTTGATCCTCAGAAAGATAATCCAAAAGACAGACCCGCCTCCTTATTTATTAATGTGCAGCCCTTTCTTGTGCAGCTGAATGATAAATTACTTGTACTCGATACCGGTTTAGGATACAGCAATGAACAGGGAGAACTGATTTTACATGAGAACATCAGGAAACATGGTTTTGATCCTGCGGATGTGGATTACGTATTGATGTCACATTTGCATTATGACCATTCCGGTGGTATGGTACATAAGGAGAATAACGGTATGGAACTGAGTTTTCCTAATGCTACGTATGTCATTCAGCGTGGTGAATGGGAAGGTGCATTTACCAATTCTTCTTCTTCATACAGGACTGAAATATTTGATTTTCTACAGCGTAATGCACAACTGACTTTCGTAGATGAGTCGGGCGAATTTTTACCAGGCATTACCCATGAATTAACAGGTGCACATACCCCTTACCACCAGGCATGGCTCCTGGAAGACGGTGAAGAAAAAGTATTCTTCGGAGGTGATGTATTGCCTGAACCAGAAGAATTGCTCAGGAAATTTATCGCAAAATACGACTATGATGGCCGTAAAGCCATGGAACTGAGAGAGGAGTTTGGCAAAAGAGCCGCTGCTGAAAACTGGAACTGCCTTTTTTATCATGGCAAGACCAGGGCAACAGGATTCATCGAGCTGAATGACGGAAATTTTAAGATTGTATAGCCTGCGTATCTTTTCCTTCAAAAAGCTCAATCAGACGTTCGATAGACAGGGGTTTAGAAATAAACCCTTTAACAGCTTTATACGTTTTTGCTTTTTCGATATCATTTTCATACACTGAAGAAGAAAGCATATACATATCTATCTCTTTATCAATACCCAGCTTCTCATATGCCTCAAGGAATTCCCATCCGTTAAGCACCGGCATATTAATATCTATTAAAATCAGGTGTGGCAATGACTGTCCACTACCAATTAGTTCCTTTACATAGTCAATAGCAAGCTGTCCGTTGGTTTTTGCTACCATTCTTGCGTCATACCCTGTTTTCTCTACGATTTTTTTAATAATAAATATGTTAATATCATCATCGTCAATTACAAGGAGATCAATTTTAGCGTTCATCGGGGTAATATATTTATAAAATAATAAAGGACTGCAAAATAAAGATATAAAATAGAAATGTAAACTAGCATTATAGGAATCAAATTTCACAAAAAAAGGGCCATTACTAATAATGACCCCTTTTTGAAGTGTTAATAATACATTTATTTACCACTGATTATAATCAGTTTGGCCTTGATATAAATTGCTGAGTAAAATTATACTGCAGCAGCTTCTTCTTCCATGTAACTTTCTATCGGTGGACATGCACAGATCAATGCACGGTCGCCATGTGAATCATTTACTCTTCCAACAGCTGGCCAGAATTTATGTTCTGCAACATAAGGTAAAGGGAAAGCTGCAGTTTTTCTGCTATATGAATGTGCCCAGTCATCTCCGGTAACCTGAGCTGCTGTATGCGGCGCATTTTTCAATGGGTTATCCTGTCTGTCCAGATCACCTTGCTCAATTGCACTGATCTCATTTCTGATAGCGATTAAAGCGTCGCAGAAACGATCAAGTTCATGTTTAGGCTCACTCTCTGTTGGCTCAACCATCAATGTGCCGGCAACAGGGAAAGATACTGTAGGTGCATGGAATCCATAATCCATTAGTCGTTTAGCAATATCAACTACCTCAATGCCATAGCTTTTAAATCCGCGGCAATCAAGGATCATCTCATGTGCACAACGGCCATTGCTGCCCGAATATAAAACCGGGTAGTGTTCCTCCAAGCGTGCTTTCATATAATTCGCATTCAGAATAGCATACTCTGTTGCTTTTTTCAGTCCTTCACCACCCATCATTGCGATATAGGCATGAGAGATAATTAGGATAGAAGCAGATCCCCATGGAGCAGAAGAAACGGCAGGAATAGATTTTTCATTGTTGATATCTACAACAGCATGCCCCGGTAAATATTTAACCAGGTGTGCAGCTACGCCGATAGGTCCCATACCCGGGCCACCACCACCATGTGGAATACAGAAGGTTTTATGTAAGTTAAGGTGACAAACGTCTGCACCGATATTAGCCGGACTTGTTAATCCAACCTGTGCGTTCATGTTAGCACCATCCATGTAAACCTGACCGCCATTGGCATGTATCACTTCACAAATCTCTACGATACTTTCCTCAAATACACCATGTGTAGATGGGTAAGTTACCATAAAGCAGGAAAGATTTGCAGCATGTTCTTCAGCTTTCGCTTTTAAATCGGCCACATCAATATTACCCTGCTCATCACATTTTACGATCACAATTTTCATACCTGCCATTGCAGCAGACGCAGGGTTGGTACCATGCGCTGAAGAAGGGATCAATGCAATATTACGCTGATGATCGCCACGATCCTGGTGGTAAGCTCTGATCACCATTAAACCAGCATATTCACCCTGAGCACCAGCATTAGGCTGTAAACTCATGGCTGCAAATCCAGTGATTTCACTTAACCATTTATCCAGTTCATTGAATACGGTATAGTAACCCGCTACCTGATCTGCAGGAGCGAAAGGATGCACCTGACCAAATTCAGCCCATGTTACAGGGATCATTTCTGTTGTCGCATTCAGTTTCATTGTGCATGAACCTAAAGCAATCATAGAGTGACAAAGAGAAAGATCTTTTGCCTCTAATGATTTGATATAACGCAGCATCTCATGTTCCGAGTGATGGGAGTTAAATATAGGATGCGTTAAATAAGCAGATGTTCTTTGCAGCGCTGCCGGTATTACGGTTTCTACGTTATTCTCTATTGCAAGCTCAACGTTATCAGCTGAAATTGCTTTTACTTTAGAAAATATTTTGTTCAGTAATTTAATGTCCTCAATACTTGTTGTTTCATCTAAAGCGATTGTAGCAACAGTTCCATTGTAATGAAGATTGATCTCATTGTCAATACATTCTCTGTGAATCGAATCTTTTAAATCACCAAGATCAATCTGGATTGTATCAAAGTAAACATCGTTCATTTGTTTGTAGCCAATGCTTTCCAGTGATGCAGAAAGTGCTATAGCTAAACCGTGCGTTCTTTCTGCAATTAACTTCAGGCCTTTAGGGCCATGGTAAACCGCATAAAAACCTGCCATAATAGCTAATAAAGCCTGTGCAGTACAGATGTTTGAAGTTGCCTTATCTCTACGGATATGTTGCTCTCTTGTTTGAAGAGCCATACGTAAAGCATAGTTATTATGGCTATCAATGGTTACACCAATAATACGTCCCGGAATAGAACGTTTGTATTCATCTTTAGTAGCGAAAAATGCTGCATGCGGACCACCAAAGCCCATTGGTACACCAAAACGTTGTGTAGTACCTACAACGATATCAGCTCCCCATTCTCCCGGAGGAGTAAGTAAAGTCAGACTCAGTAAGTCGGCCACTACCGTTAACTTCACATTTTTATGGTGCAGACTGTCCGCAAATTCGCGGTAATCGAATACCTGACCATTACCTGCCGGGTACTGAACAATTGCACCGAAGAAATTGTCAGTGATTTCAAAAGTAGTATGATCACCTATTACAAGCTCAATTCCAAATGGATTTGCACGTGTTTTTAAGATATCTATAGTTTGAGGGAAAAGAAGTGACGAAACAAAAAATTGTTTGGCCTGTTGATTTTTGCGTAAGCTGTATTGCATAAACATAGCTTCTGCAGCTGCAGTACCTTCATCCAACAAAGAAGCATTGGCAATTTCCATTCCGGTAAGATCAATCACCAGTGTCTGGAAGTTTAACAATGCCTGTAAACGTCCCTGTGCAATTTCAGCCTGGTATGGCGTATATTGTGTATACCATCCTGGATTTTCGAATACGTTACGCAGTATTACACCAGGGGTTGTCGTGTCATAATAACCTTGGCCGATATAAGATTTAAAAACCTTATTGAGAGAGGCGGTTTGTTTAAGACTGGCGAGGTATTCTTTTTCAGATTTTGCAACTGGCAAATTCAAGGGCTGTTTTAACCTGATTTTCTGAGGAACAGTTTGTTCAATTAACTCAGCAACAGAACCCAGACCAAGGGTATTTAACATTGCATCTGTGTCGTCAGCATTTGGGGCAATGTGACGGTCTTTAAAGTCTTCTTTGTAATGAATGTTTAAGCTCATGAAGTGTAGCAATAAATTTGCGCAAAGGTACTAAAATTTCATTTCATTTTTAGAGGAATAAACCCCCGCAGATGTTTACTTTACCAATTGTCTCAGGTACATTTGAACGGTATTCTCGAGACCTAAATATAAAGCATCACTGATCAGCGCATGGCCGATAGATACTTCCAGTAAATTAGGGATATTGTCTGCAAAATATTTCAGGTTATGCAAATCCAGATCATGACCGGCATTAATTCC
The DNA here is from genome assembly GCF_026239655.1 of Pedobacter sp. MR2016-24. Taxonomy (GTDB): domain Bacteria; phylum Bacteroidota; class Bacteroidia; order Sphingobacteriales; family Sphingobacteriaceae; genus Pedobacter. The sequence goes on from NZ_JAPIVO010000006.1 coordinate 456,027, forward strand.
CAATCCCAGTTTATTGGCAGTATGTGCAGCCTGTGTATAAGGCGTAATTGCTTTAACTTTATCGATGTGGTAATTTGCTGCGTATGATTCTGTGTACAGTTCTATTCGGTCTGTGCCTGTTGTCTGCGCAGCCTCGATCATTTCTCTGACAGGATCAACAAATATAGAAACACGAATGCCTTCCTGCTGAAAAAGACTGACCATCTCTCTCAGGTAGCTTTGATGTTTTATAGTGTCCCAGCCATGATTAGAAGTTATCTGGCCCTCTATATCCGGAACAAGTGTTACCTGTGCCGGTTTATTTGCCAGCACAAGATCTACAAATTTTTGCTCGCGGCAATTGCCTTCAATGTTAAATTCTGTGGCAATAATCGCCTTTAAATCAGATACATCCTGATAACGTATATGACGTTCATCAGGTCTTGGATGAACAGTTATTCCCTCCGCACCGAAACGTTCACAGTCCAGCGCCACTTTGACCAGGTCTGGGTTATTCCCTCCGCGACTATTGCGTAAAGTGGCTATTTTATTGATATTTACTGATAGTTTTGCCATAAGCAAAGATAATTCATTAAATATGAACAGGTATAATATTATTGTAAACAGATTATTTAGAGGACTTCTTATCTGCTTTTTATTGATAATTAGTGTAATAGCCGTTAAGGCACAAATAGTCATTAAAAACTATAGCCGCTTCAATGGAGTTATGCAATACAAGACTAAGGATTTACTTATTCTGCGGAAAATGGAAAGGAATGCTCACTTGTTATATCTTGCAGTAGATCCGCAAACCCTCAATACCTTGCTTATTTCTGCTGCTGAAGGTAAAGTGATCCCCATGAGTGCAGCAGTTGTACAGGATCATTTTAACGGGACACCATATTTTAATGCAATAGCTGCTGCAGGCAAACAGTCAATTGCATTACAGAATGCAGGAATTACACATGGATTTCCGAAAGAAAAAGGCATAACATTAACAATTGATCTTTGCCCGTCCCATAAGTCGCTGGACCGGATTATCTTTACTCAGCTGATGACAGAATTTAAAAAGATTGAACAGCCTGTACCGATAGCTTTATCTATTACGGGCAGATGGATGCTTACGCATGCAGATGATCTGAACTGGTTAAAAGAACTGATCCGCAGCAAACAAATTAATGTGACCTGGGTCGATCATTCCTATAATCATCATTTTAGCCCGGCATCCCCGCTGAGAACCAACTTTTTGCTTGAACCAGGAACAGATATGAATTTTGAGATCCTTGGTACAGAACTGACGATGTTGCAACATGGTTTATTGCCCTCGGTATTTTTCAGGTTTCCGGGACTGGTTTCTGATCAGCAGGTAGTAGACAAAGTGCTGGCCTATGGAATTATCCCGGTAGGAAGTGACGCATGGCTGGCTAAAGGTCAGCAACCATCTGCGGGAAGTATTGTATTGATCCATGGAAATGGTAATGAGCCGGTAGGAGTGGCCGATTTTATTAAACTGTTAAAAAGTAAGTCGCCCGCTATTATGGGTAAACAATGGCTGATGTACGACCTCACAGAAAGTGTAGGGAATGAATTTGGTCAATAAAAAAGGGATGCAGCCCGTTAAGACGCATCCCTTTTTTTTATCGTAAACAGATTAGTATCTGTAAGCGTCTCCTTTAAACGGACCTTCAACAGGTACGCCGATATAGTCAGCCTGATGCGTATCCAATACGTCTAATTCAACACCAATTTTAGCTAAGTGTAAACGTGCTACTTTTTCATCCAGGTATTTAGGAAGAACATATACTTTGTTCTCATATTTTCCCGGGTTCATCCATAACTCTAATTGAGCTAAAGTCTGGTTAGTGAAAGAAGCAGACATTACAAAGCTAGGGTGGCCAGTAGCACAACCTAAGTTTACCAAGCGTCCTTCAGCTAATAAGATCACATCTTTACCGTCGATAGTATATTTATCTACCTGAGGTTTGATCTCCACTTTAGTATCACCGTAGTTAGTATTTAACCAGGCAACATCAATTTCATTATCAAAGTGACCGATGTTACATACGATAACTTTATCTTTCATTGATTTAAAATGTTCTGCACGAACGATGTCACAGTTACCAGTTGTAGTCACAACGATATCAGCTTCTTTAACCGCATTAGCAAATTTCTTCACTTCATAACCTTCCATTGCAGCTTGTAATGCACAGATAGGATCAATTTCTGAGATGATCACACGTACGCCTTGTGAGCTTAATGATTCAGCAGAACCTTTACCAACATCACCGTAACCAGCAACAACAGCAACCTTACCAGCCATCATCACATCGGTAGCACGACGGATTGCGTCAACTAATGATTCACGACATCCGTATTTGTTATCAAATTTAGATTTCGTAACTGAATCATTCACGTTAATCGCAGGTAAGTGTAAAGTTCCGTTTTTCATACGTTCGTATAAACGGTGAACACCTGTAGTTGTTTCTTCCGATAAACCTTTGATTGCAGCAATCAGCTCAGGGAACCTGTCAAAAACCATGTTGGTTAAATCACCACCATCATCTAAGATCATGTTTAATGGCTGCTGCTCCGGACCAAAGTGTAAAGTTTGTTCAATACACCAGTCAAATTCCTCTTCATTCAAACCTTTCCAGGCGTAAACCTGGATGCCTGCAGCAGCAATAGCAGCAGCAGCGTGATCTTGTGTAGAGAAAATATTGCATGATGACCAGGTCACTTCTGCACCTAGTTCAACTAAAGTTTCAATTAAAACTGCAGTCTGGATAGTCATATGCAGACAACCTGCAATGCGCGCACCTTTTAAAGGTTTTGACGGCCCAAATTCTTCACGTAATGACATTAGACCCGGCATTTCTGCTTCTGCTAATCCAATTTCTTTACGGCCCCATTCTGCCAGTGAAATATCCTTTACTTTGTAAGGGATGTAAGTAGTCTCTACTGATGACATATTGTTTTTGTTTATGCACGTGTTAGCGTGCTGATTTGTAATTTGTTTTTCAGGTTTGTTGAGTGATGCTGTAATCCTGACGGTTATCGGCAGCCTTTTTCAATACCATTCAATAGTACAAAATTAAGCAATAGTTTTACCAAATTCAAAGTTAAGACCCGCGAATAAAATATGTTACACTAAAATGTTGCTAAAAGATTTTGACAAAACCCGGAACTAATTTTATATTTAAATATAATTTTATTTAGCGGCCATGAACCAGGATTCCGAAAAATCGGCTGAACATCTGATTTCAGATCTTAGAAGCACTATCTTATCTTTTGACCATAGTGATAAACGCAGAAATACCAGTTTGTTTAAATACTCATTTATTGGATTATTGATCTTCACGGCGATATTCTTTCTTGGGTTTTATATTGCGAAAAAAATAAATTCTCCGGAACACAAGTCGGTTAAGAGTATCCGCAGTAGTTCTTCCAAAGGATTATAATCCAAAGTAATTTGAAGGTAAAAAACCCATGCACTAAATACTAAAGCTTTGATGCTATACTGCCTTGATGTACCTTTGTTGCATAATTATAAATTTAATATAAAAGCATTTAGATATGTATCCAGAATATTTAGTTGAACCAATGCGCGCAGAGCTTACTAAAGTAGGTTTTGAAGAAGCAAAAACAGCAGAAGATGTAGACAATGCACTTACTGGTGAAGGAACTGTTCTTGTAGTTGTTAACTCTGTTTGTGGTTGCGCTGCAGCAAATGCACGCCCTGCAGCAAGAATGGCAGCAGCAAATGAAAAACACCCTGATAAATTAATCACTGTTTTTGCTGGTATGGAGAAAGAAGCGGTAGATAAAGCAAGAAGTTACATGATGCCTTTTCCTCCATCTTCACCTGCAATGGCATTATTTAAAGATGGTAAATTGGTTCATATGATCGAGCGTCATCAAATTGAAGGTCGCCCGGCTCAGATGATTGCTGAAAACCTGATTGGTGCATTCGAGCAATACTGCTAGTCAATAAAATGTAAGCCGGTGTAAACCGGTACGAAGATCCGGCCATTGTGCCGGATTTTTTTATACCCTGTTTTTAGAAATCTTTGTTGAGTAACTTTTCCAGTTCGCCAAAAGATACATTCATCCGTACCCTGCCTTGTTTTGCATAAGCAATCTCTCCGGTTTCTTCTGATATGATCACGGCGACTGCATCCGTAGTTTCCGAAACACCGATACCTGCCCGGTGGCGTAACCCGAATTGTGGGGGGAGCTTATCGTTATCAGTCAGTGGCAAGATGCAGCTCGCACTCTTAATCTTGTTTTCTGAAATCACCACTGCACCATCATGCAGCGGACTATATTTCTGGAATATGCTTTCCAGTAAACGCTTGGATATTTTTGAGTCTATTACCTCACAGCTGTTCGCAAAAAGCTGATCATCATAAAATTTAACAAAGACAATCAGTGCGCCTGTCCGCGATTTCTTCATGCTTTTGCAGGCATCAATAATAGGCTTTATACGGACGAGATTATCCCTCTCCGTATCTTTGCCGCCAAAAAGGTATCCCCACCATGCTTTATTTTTCTGCAGAAAGGTGTTTTTTCCAATAAGTAACAGAAAGCGGCGGATCTCCGGCTGAAAGATGACGATGAGCGCAATAATACCCACGCTCATAAATTTATTCAGGATAGTGGAGAGCAGGCGCATATTTAATGCATCGACCACAAAATATAAGATCAGAATAATGAACATCCCCAGTAACAGGTTAACTGCCAGTGTATTCTTGATCAGGTTATAGGTATAGTAAATTAAAAAGGCAACGAACAGGATGTCCACTACATCAGTAATTGTTATCGTTAGAAAATCAAAGTCGAAGCCTTTCATGATGCAATTTAATTATTTTAAGGATATATTATTGCTGCTGCATTTTCTCCACCAATGCAATACATTCTGCCGCAGCCCTCACATCATGCACTCTTAAAATGGCTGCTCCTTTTTGCAAAGCAAGTGTGTTTAATACCGTAGTGCCATTCAAAGCCGTTTCCGGTGTAATCCCTAAAAATTTATAGATCATTGATTTTCTGGAGAAGCCAACCAGTACCGGTAGTTCAAAAATATCCAGATTTCCCATATCATTTAATAACTGGTAATTGTGGTCTGTTGTTTTTGCGAAGCCAAAACCGGGATCAAGAATCAGGTCTGCCACACCCATATTTTTCAGTGTACGTACCTTATCCGAAAAGTAATCCACCACTTCTAATCCTACATTCGTATATACCGGATCTTTCTGCATGGTCTGCGGCGTACCCTGCATATGCATAATGATATAAGGAACATTTAGTGCTGCAATCGTTTCAAACATGGCTTCATCCATGTTCCCTGCTGAAATATCGTTAATAATATGTGCACCTGCTGCTATACTTTCCTCCGCTACCTTAGCACGGAAAGTATCAATAGATAGTTTTGCAGCGGGAAAACGTTCACTAATCGCACTGATCACAGGAATAATTCTTGCCAGCTCTTCATCAGTACTCACATCTGCTGCACCGGGCCGGGAAGAATAAGCACCAATATCTATGAATGCCGCTCCTTCTGTTAAGCAGGTTTCTGCTCTTCTTAATGCTTCGTCTACTGAGCGGTTACGACTCTCACTGTAAAAGGAATCTGGTGTGAGATTCAGGATACCCATTACACATGGTTTGCTCAGATCGAACAGCTCGCCTTTAAGGTTTAGTGTTATTTTTCGGTTTAAAAACGTATCTTTAGCCATCATACTGCAGGCAAAAATACAGTATTAAAATAGCTTTAAACTAAATATTTCAATTGTTTTGGCAATAGACACCTCCAACGAATACGATTCAGTTATAGCGGTTTGCAAATCGCTTTTTTTAAAGAAAACCAAGGACTACGGAACTGCATGGCGCATTCTCCGTCTGTCTTCTATCACAGACCAGTTGTTTATCAAAGCACAGCGCATCCGTACTTTGGAGGAAAAGAAAATCTCTAAAGTGGGAGAGGGGATCATTCCGGAGTATATAGGGATCATCAATTACTGTGTGATTGCAATGATGCAGCTCAACCTTAACGAAGACGATCCGAATGAACTGGAGCTGAGTCTTGTAGAGACATTGTTTGATCAGAAGGTGAAAGAAACCAAAGAACTGATGTTTGCTAAAAACCACGATTACGGAGAGGCATGGAGAGATATGCGGATCAGCTCACTGACAGACCTGATCCTGATGAAAGTATTCAGGGTAAAACAAATCGAGGATAACCTGGGTGCAACGCTTGCTTCCGAGGGAGTAAATGCCAATTACCAGGATATGCTGAACTATGCAGTTTTTGCACTGATTAAAATGGACGTAAAATAAAGACAGCCACAGCGGATAACGCACAAATAAACCACAGGTAATGAACAAAATCGCGCTTAACTTTTCAAGACTCTTTGTAGGAATACTTTTTATTTTCTCTGGCCTGATCAAGGCAAATGATACCCTGGGCTTTGGTTACAAACTGGAAGAATATTTTGATGTATTTCATATGTCCTTCTTTAGTCCGTATGCCACATTAATAGCCGGTTTTCTTTGCGTACTTGAAATTGTTCTTGGCGCATTGTTGTTACTCGGTTTCTGGGGTAAAAAGGTGTCGGCTGGACTACTTGCCATCATTGTGTTTTTTACCTTTCTTACTTTTGTCTCTGCATATTTTAAAGTGGTCACCTCCTGCGGCTGTTTTGGTGATGCGATTCCACTTACGCCATGGCAATCGTTTTCAAAAGATCTGGTATTGCTGGTACTGATTGTGTATATCTTTATACAGCGGGACAAAATTGTGCCTGTAACTGCCAATGTCGCTCAGCAGAAAGTGATCTGTATTGCTGTGACAGCAATTGCGGTTATTTTCCCTATTTATACGCATACTTACCTTCCCGTGATTGATTTCCTGCCTTATAAAGTGGGTGCCAATCTGCCTCAACTGATGAGTATCCCGGCTGGTGCTGCACCGGATGAGTTTCTGATCATGTACAACCTTAAAAATAAGGCTACGGGAGAAAAGAAAGTAATGAGCGATAAAGAATACCTGAAGTCGGGTATCTGGAAAGATAACAACTGGGAGATTATCGGCGACCCAGATCAGAAACTGATCAAAAAAGGGTACGAAGCTAAAATCAAAGATCTGATCATCAGCGATGCTGCCGGTACAAATTACACAAAAGAACTGATCGAAAATCCCTATTATAATCTGATTATTGTAGCTTATAATCTGAATGATACCAATGAGGATGGAATTGCAAAACTTAATGCACTTACTTTAAATGCTACTGAGCAGTTTAATATCCGTACGGTATTGCTAACCTCTAATTCTGCACAGGATGCAGGCGTATTCAGCAAGAGAATGAAATTGTTTGCAGAGGTCTTTTACGCTGATGGCGTGCCGCTGAAGAGCATGGTTAGGGCTAACCCCGGAGTTTTATTACTTAAAAATGGAGTAGTGATTAACAAATGGAGTTTCAACGCAATGCCTTCCTTTGATCAGTTAGCCGAGCGCTACTTTAGTAAATAATTAAAATGTGGACCTATGCATTGAAGAAACTCATGTACGGACTCGCTGTCATGGCAGGTGTAATACTCATAGTTTTTATTTTGTTCAATGTATTGCCCGGAGATCCGGCGAGAATGACTTTAGGGCAGCGTGCAGATGTGCAATCGCTTGAAGCGGTGAGAAAGGAATTTGGTCTTGACCGCTCCAAACCTGTACAGTTTGTATTGTTCATCAATGACCTTTCACCTTTAAGTTTTCATGAGCATACTGTAGCAGTACAGCAGAAATACCATTTTGTTACATTGCTGACTTTCAGTAAAAACGTATTAGTTTTAAAATATCCTTATTTAAGGCGCTCTTATCAAACAAAAAGAGAGGTCACAACCATTCTTTCGGAGACTGTACCCAATACATTTGTGCTGGCCTTTACGGCAATGTTATTTGCTACATTGACTGGCGTTTTACTGGGAGTGCTTTCCGCTGTTCATAAAAATACATGGATAGATCATGCCGCTAATGCTTTCGCCATATTAGGCGTTTCAGCACCATCCTTCTTTGCAGGAATTATTATCGCCTGGCTGTTTGGGTTTGTGCTCGGACCATTAACGGGTTTAAATATGTCAGGCAGCCTTTATAGTTATGATCCTTTCAAAGGAGAAGTGCTTACGCTTAAAAATCTGATCCTGCCTATGATCACTTTAGGTTTAAGGCCGCTTGCTATAATTGTACAGCTTACCCGCTCTGCAATGCTTGACGTTCTTGCGCAGGATTATATCCGTACTGCGCGCGCTAAAGGATTAAGCCGCAATTCGATTATTTATAAACATGCATTGAGAAACGCCATGAACCCGGTAATTACCGCGATTTCCAGCTGGTTCGCTTCTCTTTTGGCAGGCTCTTTTTTTGTAGAATATGTTTTTGGCTATAACGGATTGGGGCGTGCGACGGTCAAAGCGCTGGAAATGTCAGATTTTCCTGTTGTAATGGGGGCAATAATTTTTATTGCCTTTGTATTCATAGTAATTAATATTTTAGTAGATGTTTTGTATTCCTTTGCTGATCCAAGGGTAAAATTAGCTTAAAAATGAAGATATTTCTAATCGGTTTCATGGGATGCGGGAAGAGTACGCTGGGTAAAAAGTTAGCTACCAAAATGGGCTATCACCTGATTGATCTTGATCAACGTATAGAGGAAGTTACGGGCGATACTGTGGCTGCTTACTTTTCTGCAAATGGAGAAGATGCATTCAGAAAGCTCGAAAGTGAGACACTAAAATCATCAGCATATCCAGAAAACTGCATTATTGCAACTGGTGGCGGCACGCCTTGTTATTTTGATAATATGGAATGGATGAACAACAATGGTACTACCGTTTATATTGATATGCCTGCTGCGGCACTTGCAAAACGTCTGGAAGCCGGAATAGCAAAACGTCCCTTGTTACAAGGTCTCTCCGGAGATGAACTTACCGCTTTCATCAGTGATAAATTACAAAGCCGGCTTAGCTTTTATGAACAGTCTAAACTGATTATGAACGGGATCAGGATTACTCCCGATGCTATTCGTGCGGCCGTATTGTCGGAGGAAGGACAGGTTTAAACAATCCTCCAGCTGCTGTCCTGCTGTTTTTGCAGGATAGCGGAAAAATCTACTCTTGGTGGCAGATCAAGAAATGGATAGGTTACCTTTGAAAGGTACAATCCATGAGGATGTGCCGGAGTGATCAATGCAGGTGTCTGCTTATTGATCAGATAACTTTCAAATTCATCAACGGAGAGTGTCCCTTTCCCGATTTTTAACAGTTGTCCCATTATAATCCTGATCATCTTTCCTAAAAAGCGGTTTGCCGAGATCTGAAACCTTAGTTTATCGCCATTTTCATCCATCATCAAACTGGCAGAGCGAACATAACACAGCGTGTGCTCATACTTATCGGGACTGGTACAGAATGATCTGTAATCTCTGTAATTTGGTAAAAGGTCCACAGCTGCTTTCATCTGATCAAACTTCAGGTCTTTCAACAGGTAGTAAGAACTTAAACCATTTAAGAAAGGATCTTTATAAGTATGCAAAAAATAATCATACGATCTCTGGACAGCATCGAACCTTGCATGTGGAAGTCCTTCCATAGGAATAATATCAAATACTGCAATATTACGGGGGAGTACCTTATTCAGCCTGAAAACAAGATCAAAGTCCCATTCCGTTTCTAAATCCATATGGAAAAAAAACTGGCTTGCATGCACCTGTGCATCAGTTCTTCCACACCCATTAATGGCGATGTTAGTTTTGAATATCTGGCTCAGGGCATGTTCAATAACACCCTGCACGTTCATCACTCCTGGTTGCCGCTGCCAGCCGCCATATTGCGAACCGTTATAGCCTATGTGTACAAAATATCTCAACTTACCTTCTTCCCGCACGTTTATTCAATTCATCAACTGTTATCGTCAATAGTCTGCCCAGGACCTCTTTTCCCCGGTAAGTGATTACACGAAGTAAAGTTGCCTCTTTCGGTACAACAATTTTTTCTGTGTATTTAGGGTAAAATCTATCAGGAGAGGAATTGTCAAAGCTATAGTAGATGTCCAGCCCGTCAATCTCCGTGGTTAGTTCAAGCAACAGCTGCTTGTCGGCCGATCTGCTGACTTTAAATATAGGATCGTATACACTTGGAGAGTATTTGGTTTCAGCAACGTCCATCCTTTTGAAATGCAGTTCAGTTTTACCAATAAAGTTATTCCAGTTTTTCTTTTCTTTGGGTGACCAAACTGATTCTGCCACGGCATATCCCCTTGGCCACGTCATGTATTCTGCCTGACGAATATTATAAACCTGTTCTGTCCATAAATTACCTTGTCCGCCTTTTATATATTTAGGATCTGCACCTGCCGGGACAGGGTCAAATTCATAAGCTTTACCTAACCGGATAGAGTTATATACTTTTGCTTCCGAAATTACATCGCCCTGCATCAGGTCCAAATAAACGAAGTTCTGTGGACTCATCACTACTTCATGTTTTTGCTGACTGGCTTTCACACCGTTTGCTACATTCCGCCAGCTCATAATTGCAGCACTTGCGGGCATTTCACTATTCATGATTTCATCCCATCCAATGAATTTTTTGCCTTTGGATTCTACAATTTTTATCACTCTTTTCTCAAAATATCCCTGTACCTGATGCATATCTTTCAAACCTTCCTTTAGCATCAGTGCTTTTATGGCATCACTTTTTTGCCAGTAATTGATGGGTGCTTCATCTCCGCCCATATGAATGTATCCAAAAGGAAATAAGCCGGCAATCTGTGTAATTACAGTATCCAGAAAACTATATACTTTTTCATTGGCAGGACACAGCGTATTGTCAAGCAAAGCGATAGGAGGGGCTCCTTTAGACCAGTCCATGATTTTTTCTCCGGAACGCACGCGGTAAGTTTCTGCTCCCGGCGTACAGGACAATTCAGGGTAAGAAGCAATCACAGCCAGACTATGGCCTGGTACATCAATTTCAGGTAATACATCTACAAACCTGTCTTTTGCATAAGCAATGATTTCCCTGATATCATCTTGTGTATAAAAACCACCATAAGTACGGGGTTCATCAGCGCCGGCAGGGGCGAAAGTACCAAAATCGCCGACTTTTTTCACACTCCAGGCACCTACTTCTGTAAGTTTAGGTAAACCTTTGATCTCAATTCTCCAACCCTCATCATCCGCCAGGTGTAAATGCAGCAAATTAAATTTATAACGAACCATGGCATCGATATACTGTTTTACTTCATGCTTCGTGAAAAAATGACGTGCTACATCAAACATTAATCCCCGCCAGCCTACACGTGGATAATCAGTAACCTCTACACATGGAATAGTCCATTTGTGATCGCTGATTAATTCTTTGGATTCAATTTCTTTAGGAAATAACTGCAGTAAACTCTGCACACCATAAAAAAGCCCGGCTGGTTTATTTGCTTTGATCACAATCAGTGTGGGTGTTACCGAAAGTTGATATCCTTCAGCACCTAGAACATGATTTTCTTTTGTATTTATGATCAGACGTATTGTGCCGGGTGCAGTTGAGGTGCTATAAGCAGAAACGAATTTTCCCGTGGGCAGGGCTATTTTTTCCTGCAGATAATCTACCACAGGTTTCAGTGCTGCACTGCCATCAGCAAGAATAATTACTTTTTCTGGTAAGGTGAACGAGCCGTTTGTTTTAAGGAGAGAAACGGGTTCAGGAATAATAGCAAATTCTGGTGGCCTGTTTACCAGATCGATCGTACTGTCTGCCGGAGAAAGATTATCATTTTTAGATCCCATTTGTTGACTATAGCCGCTGGTATATAAAAAAAGGCAGCAAATAAAAGATAGGAATTTATTCATAAATCGGGGAGGGTCGTATTGGTCAAAATTATAAATTATTGCAATTTACTAAAATGCACCTGGAAATGCAGTCAAGTTTCATTTAAAACGTTATTTAAGTGCATCAAGTACACGGAAGAGCTTTGCATTGATTCCGCTTCCAGAATAATTGTTAATATTGATCACAATCACATACTTACTGCCATTCTCAGCCGTATAATATCCTGCAAAGGAAGATACATCATTAATTGTACCGCTCTTTAGTTTCATACCATTGTTCTCCGGAAGTGATTTATAAAAATCAGCAAACCAGTCTTCCTGTTGTGCCTGATATAAAATTGATGCCATTGCTGCGGTAGTCACTCTGGTTGCCGGAGAAAGTCCGCTACCGTCAATAATATTCAAAGCATTTTTATCGACGCCCTTATTTGCCCAGTAATTCTTTTCTACTGCAGCTCCGTTACTCGCTGTAGCTGCTCTACCGGATTTCCATGCTATTGTCCGCAGTAAATGCTCTGCATAGAGATTTACACTTTTTTTATTGAGCCAGTACACAATTTCTGATAGGGAAGGAGAGGTAATTGTGCTTAATTTTACTTTTACTGAAGGCATAGTCATGCCCTCAACATCAAGTTGCCTGCTGGTGGTACTTGCTCCTGAACTCGTAATCCCAATCCTGTTTAATGTATCCTGTAGTCTGAATGCTGCATCATAAGCCGGATCGGGTAAAGCTACAGATATACCCGTTTTATTGATTCCAACAGCCCAGCTTCCTCTCAAATAGGCCGTGTTGGCTAACGGAGGCAGGAAAGCATAGGCATTGTCGCCGCTACCTTCCGAACCTGGTTTTAACTCATTCACGATAGTCAGATATGGCATTGCCGGTACCGTTTTAAGTACCGAAACTTTGCTGGCTGCCCGCAGTTTAATGTCGAACTGGTTCTCCCGCCAGCTCAGGGCTGATGATCCCGATCCATAGTAGTTGCCCATATCCTGCCATGTCCAGCCCTCGGGTGTACTTTGTGTGCCCCATGCGCTGTCATCACCGATCACGCGACCATCAATTTTTTTTATACCAGCAGATTTAATTGCTGCTACCCATTGGTTGAGTACAATATTTTCTTTGCCCTGCGCATACCGCCATGACCCCAGGGTAGGATCTCCGCCACCAGTAATAATAATATCACCTTTCAATGTGCCATCTTGGTTAATCGTTCCACTGTAACCCATTGTAGTCTGATAATGAAAATCCTTACCAAGGATGTGAAATGCAGTGATGGAGGTAATGGTTTTTAATGTAGAAGCCGTAGCTAATCCTATATTTTCATTTTTGCCATAAAGCAACTTTCCCGTTTTCGCATCCAGCACACATAAGGAGGCAATTGCATATTTTGCCTGATTGTCAGACAGCAGTGTATTAAATGATTGTGCTATTTTTTGAGCCGGACTCTGTGCATAGGATATTCCATTGAACAGTACCAGCAGGTATACGATTGATCGTCTTAACATGCCGCAAATATATTTAAAATAAAAAGAGGTGTTAAAAATCACAGCTTGTAATTTCTAACACCTCTTCAGGTATCATCTTATGGAAGATTAAATCAGTTCTTTTCTTAATAGGAACTCAGCAATTTGTACGGCATTTGTTGCAGCACCTTTACGCAGGTTATCAGCCACAATCCACATGTTCAATGCGTTTGGCAGCGATTCATCCCTTCTGATCCTTCCCACAAATACTTCATCTTTCTCATGCGCATCTTTCGGCATAGGGTATTTCAGGTTAGCAGTATCATCTACTACAATTATTCCTTCAGTTTTCTCCAGGATTGATCTTACTTCTGCAACATCAAAATCATTTTCGAACTCGATGTTTACTGCTTCAGAGTGACCACCCATTACCGGAATACGCACAGTTGTAGCCGTGATACGAATATTCTCATCGCCCATAATCTTACGGGTTTCCCTGATCATTTTCATCTCTTCTTTGGTATAACCATTTTCGAGGAAAACATCAATCTGAGGGATTACATTCAGGTCAATCTGGTATGGATATGCCATCGGACCATCAAAGATGCCTTTACGCTCATTCATCATCTGGTCAACCGCTTTTACTCCAGTACCGGTAACCGACTGATAAGTAGAAACAACTACCCTTTTAATTCTATATTTATCATGCAGTGGTTTTAAAGCCACTACCATTTGTATGGTTGAGCAATTTGGATTTGCTATGATCTTATCATCAATAGATAGTTCATATGCATTGACTTCCGGAACAATCAGCTTTTTAGATGGATCCATGCGCCACGCAGATGAATTATCAATTACTGTAGTACCTGCTTCAGCAAAAAGCGGAGCATATTGTAAAGACGTTTCGCCACCTGCAGAAAATAAAGCTATATCAGGCTTCATTGAAATCGCTGTATCCATGTTAACCACCTTGAACTGCTTACCCTTAAAAGTGATTTCTTTACCAACACTTTTTTCAGACGCAACCGGAATCAATTCGGTTAGCGGGAAGTTACGCTCTTCTAGTACTTTTAACATTACAGTGCCTACTAAACCAGTGGCACCTACAACTGCAATTTTCATTCTCTATATTATTTTTAATGGTTACGATTTTAATGTTCAGGTGAATTTGTTTTGCCTGATACACTTTCTTTCAGTCTTATTATTTGTATTTTTAGTTAATTATTAATTTTTGTCTCTTCCAAATATGGGAAAAACTTTGCTCTTTTTTTTGTTACTGTCTTATAAACTTTCATTTAGTGCTGATTTACTGATTTCAGAGGTCTTGTTTAACCCTAAAACTGGCGGAGTGGATTTTATTGAAATTTATAATCCGACTGACAGGGCGCTGCCGCTAAACAATGTTCAGTTGGGTAACCTGGATCCGGACGGTCTGCCCGCTAATTTAAAAAGTATAGGATCAGAGATGCTAAGTAGTGGTGCCTATTGTGTGATTACTGTGAATCCTGCAAAAGTGAAGGCAGATTATTACACCCCTTCCAATGCCTATTTCATTCAGCTTAGTGCGCTCCCGGCGTATAATAATGAAAATGGGCATGTACTCCTGTTGAGGGGGGCGGAGGTAATTGACCAGCTCGATTATACAGAGAAAATGCATCTCCCAACCCTTAAGCTATTCAAAGGGGTATCTCTTGAAAGGGTCTCATTTGAAAGAGCAGCAAATGAAACTGGTAACTTTAGTTCTGCGGCTGCCTCAGCAGGTTTTGCTACGCCGGGTTACCGCAATTCTGTTCAGGAAAATGTTTCATTAAAAAAAAGCAGTGTGACGCTCCATTCCAAATCTTTTTCTCCGGACGGAGATGGATTTGAAGACTTGTTAGAGGTGAGTTATGAATTGAAATACCATGGCAATATGGCTACGGTAACTGTTTTCTCTGACAAGGGGATTTTAGTGAGGCGATTAATCAGGAATGAAAGTGTGGGTACGTCGGGAACGCTCAGATGGGACGGAATAGATGATCAGGGGCAGATCAGTCCTTTCGGAATCTATATTCTTGTTTTCAAAAGTTTTGATCTGAATGGGAATCAGGTCAATGCAAGAAAAGCGTTTTCGCTCGCAGGAAGGTTTAAATGATAATGGCCGGTTGTTGAGGCCGGCCATTATATCTATCTAAAGAATGTTTTTCTTGATGTAATCTGCACTTTGTTTAATACTTACATACGGATCCAGTGAGAAATTCTCCTGCTCAACAATGAAGTGTTTTAAGCCAGCTTCTTTTGCGTGTGAATAGATATCTTTAAAGTTGATTGTACCACTACCTACTTCAGTATTGATCGTGTTATTCGCTTTATCCATATCCTTTACGTGCCACATCGGGAAACGTCCCGGGTGTGCTGCAAATAATTTAGCCGGATCATTGCCAGATCTTACTACCCAGTACAGGTCGAGTTCAAACTGTACTAAGTTAGGATCTGTTTCTTTTAACATGATCTCATAACCTGTCACATCTCCATGTTTTTCAAATTCGAAATTGTGGTTATGGTAGGCCAGTTTCAATCCGCTTGCTTTACATAAGGTAGCTGCTTCATTTAGTCTTGCCGCTACTTTTTTGTAATCATCCGGTGTCTTCCTTAATGAATCACCCAGGTAAGGTACAGTGATGAATTCACTGTCAATAATCTTAGCTGCTTCAATATAACTTTTAAGTTCATCCTGATTACCGTCTGTAATGAACTTATCCATTCCGTAATGGCCGCTTGGCGCCGTTAATCCATTATCCTTAAGCAGGCTTTTAAACGATTTAGGGTCTAATCCCCAAAACTTATCTTTTACAGAATATCCATAAGTTTCTACTTCTTTATAGCCTGCCTGTGCAACCTTTTCAATAGTGCCTTTTACATCTTTGGGTAACTGCAGGCGTAGAGAATATAACTGCAGGCCGATGATCTTATTTGGTGCTGAACAAGCGTATGAAGGGATAATTAATGCCCCGGCTGCAGCAATACCAGCCTGTTTAAGGAAAGTTCTTCTTGAATTCATAGTTCTATTTATTGGTCACAAATTTTAATCGCGTTTCTTAAGGATTGTAGTTTATCCGGATTTTTTGGAATAAACTCCTGTGCGATATATCCCTTAAATCCTGTTGCCAGGATAGCTTTAACAATTGCAGGGTAGTACAATTCCTGTGTTTCGTCTATTTCATTTCTGCCCGGTACGCCGGCAGTGTGGTAATGTGAAATATATGGATGGAAGGTTTTGATATTATTGATTACATCACCCTCGTCAATCTGCATATGATAGATGTCATATAGCAGTTTAAAGTTTTCTGAACCCAATCTCTTCGCCAGCTCAGCACCCCATGCTGTATGGTCACACTGATAATCTTTATGATTGATCTTACTGTTCAGTAATTCCATCACCAAAACCACATTGTGTTTTTCCGCTAATGGTAATACTTGTTTTAATCCTTCTACACAATTTTTCAAACCCGTCTCATCGTCCTTACCTCTTCTGCTTCCACTAAAGCAGATCAGATTTTTATAACCTGCTGCTGCTACCAAAGGAATCATTTTCGAATAATTCTCAATCAGCTGCGGGTGAAATTTCGGATCGTTCCATCCATCAACCAGGTTGAGTTCAGCACCATTACACATCGAAGAATCAAGTCCGTGTGCTTTAAGTATGTGCCAGTCGGCCGGGCCAACAAGATCGATAGCTTTAATACCCATCTTTTTTGCTGCCACGCAAAGGTCTTCTAATGGAATTCCATCGAAGCACCAGCGACAAACAGCATGGTTCACATTACCTTTCAAAGGTGCTGGTAAAAGCTCGCCTGCTAAGGCTTGGGCTGGCATTGCTGCCGAAACACCCAGAATGGCTGTACCTGTTATCATAGTTTTTAAGGCTGTCCTGCGACTTTGATCTGATCCCATGTTTAAGCGTTGTTTAATGAAGGTTCTGTGATCGCTTTTTGCTTATCATTAAAAAATACGGAGAAAAGAAGGAATACCACTAATGCTATACCCGCCGGAATAATCCATACCATTTTCCAATCTACCGTTCCGTCAGCTACCTTGTACGTATCCGTAATCCAACCAGCTACTTCAAACCCAATTAACATCCCCACACCATAAGTAGCTAAGGTAATTAGTCCCTGAGCAGCACTTTTATATTTGTCGCCCGCTCTTGAGTTCGTGTAAATCTGACCAGATACAAAGAAAAAGTCATAACATACACCATGTAACGCGATGCCTATCAGCAGCATAAAGCTCAGTTCACCCGCATTGCCATAAGCAAACAGGGCATAACGTACAGCCCATGCCAGCATACCTACCAGGATGGTGATTTTAAAACCGAATCTTTTAAAGAATACCGGAATTAACAATAAGAACAGCGCTTCCGAAACCTGACCAATGGCCATTTTTCCTGTAGGCTCTTCTACACCTATGCTTGATAAGAAAGGGTGAGCATTCTGATAATAAAACGCTAATGGAATACAGATCAGGATTGCTGAAATGAAGAATATTGCAAAGTTTTTGTCTTTTAATAATCTCAGTGCATCCAGACCTAATATATCTGATAATTTAACTTTCTCGCCTTTAGCTACCTTTGGAGGTGTTTTTGGCAAGGCAAAACTAAATAATCCAAGGATTAGTGAACCTATGCCAGCCATCAGGAAAGTGTTTTTCAACAAACCAGATTTTAAGCCTTCCGGTGAATCCCAGAAGAATAAGTAACTGATCATTAATCCGGCGATAATCCAGCCAATTGTTCCCCAGAATCTGATATTTGCAAACTCCTTTTCTGCATCTTTCATCTGGTTAAACGCCACTGAATTAACCAGTGCAAGCGTTGGCATAAATAAAATCATGTAACCCAATACGTATGGATAGAAAACATCCACATCAGTTGCATTATACATCTGGTACATCAGAATCGCACCAACAATGTGGAGTACACCCAGGATTCTTTCGGCATTAAAAAATCTGTCAGCAATCAATCCGATGATGAAAGGTGCGATAATGGCACCCCATGATTGAGTAGAAAAAACAGCTGCAGTCGCTGAACCTGACGCTGATAGATTTTTATCTAAGAAAGTTCCTAAAGTTACAAACCATGAACCCCAGATGAAAAACTCCAGAAACATCATTGCCGATAACTTGATACGGGTATTTAAATTCATCATTTTATTTATACTTTGTTTTTTTAAAGTTCTTTAATCATAATATTACGGAACCATACTTCATCACCATGATCCTGCAGGGATATCTTTCCGGTCGTAAATACACCGAAATCAACCCATGTTGCAAATTTACTTCCTGCGATCAAAGACTTCCAGTTGTCATCAAACTGAGTAGTGGAAACCGTCTTTACGCCATTCAGTAAAAATTCTAATTTACCATTATTACTGATAATCTCAGCAGTATTCCATTCACCCACTGCTTTTACCGGCTCTGAACTGCTCTTTACCATGTCGTACAGATCACCTGCTCTGTGTTTAGTGATTTTTCCGTCTGAGTGACCATCGTTGTCGATTACCTGCATCTCAGGACCAGTGCTATAAGTTTGATGGTACTTTTCAGCATTTTCGTTGATATGGAACAATACACCGCTATTTGAACCCGGTGCTACTTTCCAATCAATTTTAAGATGGAAATTACCATATTCTTTATCCGTTACTAAATCGCCGGCATCGTTTTGTTTAGCTTTCGGATCAAGGTGCAGTGCACCATCTTCAACTACCCAGCCTTTACCAGCAAAAGTTTTTCCGTAAGTATGCCATCCCTGCGTGGTTTTTCCGTCAAACAGCGGAGTAAAACCTTTATTAGATGACTGATTTTTAGTACTGCTGCAGCCAAATATCGTAGATATCAGCAACGCAGCAGCTATAGTGTAAGTTCTCATTTTCTGGATTTAGGTAAATTAAACGCCGAGTGACCAGCCTTTGCGGTATTCGCGTTTAACATATTGGTTTACATCGTCAAAATTTGTCACTTTCATATTGTCGTTATCCCACAACAGCTGGATGTTTCTGCCTGGATAAACAATTTTTCCATCTGCATTTTTTCTTTGCACATCGTTTGCCCTGATGGCAAGGTTAGCCATTAATAAGGCTTCTGTCAGCGGACCCGCAATTTCAAAAGGAGAGCTCAGCTCCTTTTTTCCATAACCTGCAATAGCTGCTTCCACCCATTGCGCATAATGACCTTCTGCACCATTTGGTACACGTGCAAATCTTGCAGGAACTTTAATATCTTTATTACGGCTTAATGGTAGGAGGCGTGGATCAGCACTGTAAGTACTGCTCATCATTTTCCCTTTCGTTCCAATAAACAACGTGCCATTTCCACCATCACCAAATACTTCATTGGCTTCCAGTTCTTCCGGACGCGTAGGTTGTATACCACCATCCATCCAATGGACGGTTACTTCACCCTGTGTTTTTGGCGTTTTAGGGAATGTTAAAGTTACATGACTTGATGGGGGACAGCTATCAGGGAAATATCCGCGTTTAAACTCATCCACATATACAGAACCTACACTGGCCTGCACATTCGTAGCATACTTTAATCCGAGCATGCTGAAAGGAGCTTCCAGCAAGTGACAGCCCATATCACCCAATGCACCAGTACCGTAATCCCACCAGCCTCTCCAGTTGAAAGGAACCAGTTTTTCTACGTAATCTTTATAAGGAGCAGTGTTTAACCACAGATCCCAGTCCAGATTTTTAGGCACTTCAGCTTTATTGGCCGACCAAGGAATACCTTGCGGCCACACCGGTCTGTCTGTCCATGCATATACCGTATGCACATCACCTATCAGGCCTGCATCATACCATTCCTTCATTTGTCTCGGACCATCATTAGATGCGCCCTGGTTACCCATCTGGGTCACCACTTTATATTTCTTTGCTGCTTCAGTTAATTTTCTGGCCTCATAAATATCATGAGTCAGTGGTTTCTGTACGTAAACATGTTTTCCCAGCTGCATGGCAGCAAGTGTAATAATTGCATGCGAATGATCAGGTGTAGACACACTTACCGCATCAAAGTTCTTATGTTCCTTGTCCAGCAGTTCACGCCAGTCTTTATAGAATTTGGCTTTAGGGAAGTTTTTGACTGTACCTGCCGCTCTATTCGTATCTACATCACACAGGAATCCAATATTTGCTTTTCCGCTTTTAGCAAAATTTGCAATGTCAGATGCTCCTTTTCCTCCGGCACCAATACCCGCAACAATCAGCCGGTCGCTTGGTGCTAAAAATCCTTTGCCGCCTAAAACATGGCGGGGTACTATCATAAACGCAGCAGCAGCTATGGCCGTATTCTTAATAAATGCTCTTCTGCCAGACGCATTTATTTCATCATTGGTTTTTTCTATGCTCATTTTAATATTTGGTTAGGGTAGGGACGTGGGGTATTTCAGGAATTATTTTTTCAGTGACAAAATCCAGGTTACCATTGATTTAGCGTCGTCTTTACTTAAGCCGGCATGTGCAGTCATTGGGATCTCACCCCAGTTTCCTTTACCACCAGCAATAATTACGTCAGCTAGTTTATTGATGTTTTCTTCATTTGAAGGATATTTTGCTGCGACATCAACATATGCCGGGCCAACAACTTTTTGTGTTTTGTTATGGCATCCTAAACAGTCTGATTTGGCAACCAGCTTTTCTCCAGGTAACATTTCACCAGGTGTTTCAGTACTAACTGTTGCTGCAGTATCAGGTGTAGTAGTGCTTGTTGTAGTCGTTTCTTCTTGTTTTGAAGAAGAATCAGGATTTCCGCAAGATGCTATAGCTAAACTAATGCAACCTAAAATTAATAATGTCTTTTTCATCTGTCTTTATTGTTTTTTAACGGTCATGAAGCTTGCATGGATGCAGGTTTCATTGTGTATATTTATTTAACGGTGATGAAGCTTGCACAATTGCAGGCTTCATCACCTATTACTCTAATTTAAGCCTAATATTTTCTTATTAAATGCCTCATCTGCTCCGGTAGATGCAAAGTCATCAAATGCTCTGGCTGTTACGGGTATGATATGCTTTTTAATAAATTCAGCGCCTTCTCTTGCACCTGTTTCCGAATCTTTTATGCAGCATTCCCATTCCATTACTGCCCAGCCCTGAAAATCATATTGGGCAAGTTTACTGAAAATAGTTTTAAAATCAACCTGACCATCGCCTGGCGAACGGTAACGTCCGGCACGGTTGGCCCAGCTTTGATATCCTCCGAATGTTCCCTGTCTTCCTGTAGCGTTAAATTCAGCATCTTTCACATGGAATGCTTTAATGCGCTCATGATAGAAATCTATATACTGAATATAGTCCAGTTGCTGCAATACGAAATGTGATGGGTCATATAACAAACATGCCCTTGGATGATTGTTTACCTTTTCAAGGAACATCTCATAAGTTACCCCATCAAATAAATCTTCGCCCGGATGGATTTCATAACAAACATCTACGCCGCATGCATCAAATTCATTCAAAATAGGCAACCAGCGTTTTGCAAGTTCCGTGAAACCAGCTTCAACCAATCCTTCCGGTCTTTGTGGCCATGGATGGAACATATGCCATAATAGTGAACCGCTGAAGGTTGCATGTGCATTCAGTCCCAGATTTTGCGAAGCTTTTGCTGCATATTTTAATTGCTGCACTGCCCATTCTGTTCTTGCTTTCGGACTATTTCTTAGCTCTGCCGGTGCAAAACCGTCAAATACCTGGTCAAAAGCAGGGTTAACTGCAACCAGTTGTCCCTGTATATGCGTAGAAAGTTCAGTGATCTCTAAACCAAATGAATTTACCTTACCTTTTAATTCATCAGCATAAGTTTTACTTTCAGCGGCCTGCTTTAAATCAATAAACCGATTATCTAAAGTCGGCATTTGTATGCCCTTAAACCCTAAGTCGGCCGCCCATTGGCAAATTCCTTCAAGAGAGTTGAAAGGAGCTTCATCTCCGATAAATTGTGCTAAAAAAACCGCTGGTCCTTTAAGTGTTGTCATTTCCTTTATATTTTAAAATCCGACCATTTCTGATCCGACTGGCTCGAAGCCACAACGTTTTCAATAAATGCCATTCCTCTTACGCCATCAGCTACATTCGGGAAATCCAGTTCAAATTCAGTAGGCTGTTCACCGTTCAATTTTGCACTTACTGTAGCTGCAAAATTTCTGTAGATATTGGCGAAGGCTTCAAGATATCCTTCAGGATGTCCACCTGGTACTCTGGTGTTGTGTTTAGCTACATCCGACAGGTAAGCCTGACCAGCTCTGTATACCTGAGCGGGCTGATCCAACCACTTCATCAATAAAGTATTTGGCTCCATCTGGTGCCATTCCAGGCCACCCTTTTCACCATATACTTTAATCTTCAATGCATTTTCTTCTCCGGCTGCAATTTGGGAAGCAATGAGTACACCATTTGCACCATTGTCAAATTTCAGCAATACGTTGCCGTCATCATCCAGCCCTCTGCCTTCTACAACGATATTCAGATCAGCACACATTTTGCTGATCTTTAACCCTGAAATATATTCCGCCAGCTGTGCTGCATGCGTACCAATATCCCCCATGCTGCCGCTCTTTCCACTTTTCTTAGGATCAGTTCTCCAGGCAGCGCCCGCATTTCCTTCCCGTTCTGTCAATGTACTCAACCATCCCTGAGGATATTCCACCATTATTTTACGAATTGCACCAAGCATGCCATCCTTAACCATCTGGCGTGCTTGTTTTACCATAGGGTAGCCAGAGTAAGTATGCGTCAGACATAAAGTAAGACCAGTTTCTTCCACCTTCTGTTGCAGCAATTTTGCTTCTTCAAGCGATAATGTAATAGGTTTTTCTATCACCACATTGAAGCCGTTTTCTAAGGCCATCATGGCCGGTTCAAAATGTGCAAAGTTTGGTGTTACGATCGTAACAAAGTCAATTCTTTTATCAGCAGGCAGGAGGCTTTCCTTTTCGAAAAGCTCCTGGTAGCTGGTATAGGCACGATCTTCATCAAGGAATAAGATCTTTCCGGATTCTTTTGCAACTTCAGGGTTAACACTAAGTGCACCACAGCAAAGTTCAATCTGTCCATCTATGTTGGCGGCAATGCGGTGGACGGCGCCTATAAAAGCATCCTTACCACCGCCGATCATACCCATTCTTAATTTTCTATATCCCATTAAATATTTCCTTTTTTTAATTCAGTTACTGCGTAATCAGCCGCTCTTGCGGTTAATGCCATAAAAGTAAGTGAAGGATTCTGACATGCAATCGATGGCATGCATGAACCATCAGTCACGAATACGTTTTTCACTTCGTGCATCTGATTCCATTTATTCAATACAGATGTTTTCGGATCAAGACCCATACGTGCAGTACCCTGTTCGTGAATTGCCATACCCGGTGTTGAACCAGCATCATAGGTCTGGATATTTTTCATACCCGCTGCTTCCAGCATTTCTGCTGCATCATTCATCATAGCGATACGCATTTTTTGCTCGTTTTCTTTGAACTCGCAATCAATCGCTAAAACATGCATGCCCCATTTATCTTTTTTGGTTTTGTCGATGTAAACCCTGTTTTCATGGTATGGAAGCGATTCACCGAATCCACCTAATCCCATGTTCCAGACACCTGGCTGAGTCATCTGGTCTTTAAAGTCGCCGCCAAAAGCAAGTTCAGCAACATCTTTATGCCAGTTTGTTCTGCTCGCACCACCCTGATAACCAAAACCTCTTAAATAATCACGTTTGTCATTACCCATGTTCTGGTATCTTGGAATATAAATCCCGTTCGCCCGTCTGCCATAAGTATATTTATTCTCAAATCCTTCTGCTTCTCCGGTTGCACCAGTACGGAAATGATGATCCATCAGGTTATGTCCCAATTCACCACTGCCATTACCTAAACCATTTGGATGCGCTTCAGAGGTAGAGTTCAGTAAAAGGAAAGTACTACCTAATGTAGATCCGTTTACGAAAACAATTTTAGCAAAGAATTCGATGTTTTCTTTCGTTTCCGAATCAATTACCATTACTCCCGTTGCTTTCTGTGTATCCTTATCATAAATGATATGATCAACCAGTGAGAAAGGACGTAAAGTGAGATTTCCTGTCGCTACAGCTGCCGGAAGGGTAGAAGATTGTGTGCTGAAGTAAGCGCCAAAAGGACAACCTCTGCTACATAAATTACGGTACTGACAGCTTCCTCTTCCACCATGGGGAACAGTAAGGTTTGCCGTACGGCCAATGGTCATGATTCTCTCTTTTTTCCAGTGGTCTTCGATACGTTTTTTTACAGATTTCTCTACAACGTTCATCTCCATTGGTGGCAGGAATTGTCCGTCAGGTAGTGCTGGCCAGTTTTCTGCCTGTCCGCTGATTCCAGCAAAACGCTCTACATAGTCATACCATTTTTCAAGGTCTTTATAACGGATTGGCCAGTCTACTCCATGACCATCTTTTTTATTGTCTTCAAAATTCAGGTCGCTGAAACGGTAACTCTGACGACCCCACATTAACGATTTTCCACCTACGTGGAAACCACGGTACCAGTCAAAACGTTTTACCTCAGTATACGGACATTCGAGGTCATTTACCCAAAAGCTTTCATTAAATTCCTGATACGGATAATCTCTTTTCTGTACCGGGTGTGTTCTCTTTTGTTCTTCGGTCAATTTTCCACGGTGTTCAAATTCCCATGGTTTTTTCATTGCCGTTGTATAGTCTTTTATATGCTCAACGTTTCTGCCTCTCTCAAGAAGCAGCACTTTTAATCCTTTTTCAGTTAGTTCTTTTGCTGCCCAACCACCGCTAATTCCGGATCCTACAACAATAGCGTCATAAGTATTTTGTGCAGTTGCTTTTGTATTTAAATTGCTCATTTGTTTTTAAATTTTAAGTTGCCCAAACTCTTTGGCCAGGTTTAAGATCAGTATTGCCATCATAACGGCCAGGAATATCAAGATATTCATACGCTTGTGTAGCGCCTATTTCTGAAGTGAAATAGCCTAATAAGGTTAAATCGCGTGCAATCGCAAAGAAATAGGGTGTACCATCTTTCTTTTCTTTCCCATCTATTGGTCTTCTGCTAACAGGTTTTGCTTTTTCGGCAGCTTGAATTTTTTCGTTTTCAATCTTCTGTGCAGCAATAGTTTCGTCCCTTAATTTACCAATTAACTGTTCACGCTCTTTTGGAGAGATTTTAGTAAATGAGTTCTTAAAATCTTTTTTTGAACGCTCTTCCAGATCTTCAAGTCCTTTTACGAATGCTTCCTGTGCTTCCTTAGGATAACAGTCTTTAATCATCATAGCAATGAACGGGCCTACACCTGCAGCTTTTGCGCCTGGTGTCTTTGTCGTTGGGATGATAGTATCAGCCACCTCTGTGATCATCTGATCCTGGTCAGCCGAAAATAAATTGGAACCTTTCTTGTCTGACGTCGTGTTACAGCTGTCAAGAAATACTCCGATCGTAGTTGCAGATAACGCGCCTCCTAATAAAAAGGCTACATTCCTGACTGCTTCTCTTCTATCCATACTTTTATTTTGGTTATTTTGTTGTGTGTTCTTTTTACACTATTAGCTCTTAAAAATAGATATTATTATTACAATATCCCTACAAGTTAAGTGATATATTTGTATATCATGTTTTTTGTTACACTTTGGATTTATTCTAAATAAAGTCCTTGTAACAGGCCTTTTGTGCCTATAGATAAATGTTAATCCTATTGATGTCTAAGCGATTGCTCTGGGTTGAAGTACTATTTTAACAAGGTATTTTTGACGTAATTGAAGCTTGTTGTAACACTGGTGTAAGGATCGATTTTAATCACATCCTGTTCCACAAAAATATACTCCAATCCTGATAATTTTGCTGCTTTGAAAATTGATTTGAAGTCAATACTTCCCGTTCCAACTTCAACATAAACACTTTTATCTGCCTTATCCATATCTTTCACATGCCACATTTTAAAACGACCCGGATGTTGTTTGAACATGGTGAGCGGATCCAGACCAGCATTTACTGCCCAGAACAGATCGAGTTCAAAACTAACCAGTTTCGGATCAGTTTCTTTTAGCAGTATCTCATAGCCGGTTAATCCATTACCCTGATCTTTGAATTCGAAATTGTGGTTGTGATAAGCCAGTTTCAGCTGATGCGTTTTGCATAATTCGGCTGCTCTGTTGAATTTAGCAGCAATCATTTTATAGTCATCCGCAGTGCCTGTTTGCCTGATGGTAGTTGGCAGTGCAGGAATGATAA
Organism: Pedobacter sp. MR2016-24; assembly: GCF_026239655.1. Lineage (GTDB taxonomy): Bacteria > Bacteroidota > Bacteroidia > Sphingobacteriales > Sphingobacteriaceae > Pedobacter. The sequence goes on from NZ_JAPIVO010000006.1 coordinate 482,601, forward strand.
AATACTGCTGACCAACCGTAGCTGCTGTTTCAATGTGACTTTTCAATACATCTTCATTGCCACCTGTTGTAAGGAAATCCGTGGCATTATAATGGCCACCCGGACTAGTGATATTATAGTCGGACATTAGTGATTTGAAATCTTTGGCATCCAAACCCCAAAAACCTTTTGCCGCGTTAGGGCCTGCATAGCCGTAAAAAGTTTCTACCTGGTTGTAGCCGATTTTTGAAAGTTGTGCGATTACACCTTTCACATCTTTTGCTAATAAATCTCTTAGCGTGTAGAGTTGCAGACCAACTTTTTTGATTCCTGCAGAGTAATTTGTGTTTGCCAGTGCTGAAGCTAAGGCCGACTGGCTTAATAATGCTGCTGCCGCAGCGATACCTGTTTGCTGTAAAAAACTTCTTCTATTGGTCATCTGATTAAATATGAGGTATCCTTATTTAACAAGTAAACGATAATAATGTTTAGACACGTATATAATAGGTTATAAAAATCCATTTTTTCTGTGCTACATAAATATAAACAAACAAATTTATATAGGTTTGTTGCGTTTTTTTAACTTTGCTAAAATCCAAATAATTCATGACTGATAAAATACTAGTATTAGGTTCTAACGGACAGATCGGCACTGAGCTAGTGACCACTTTACGTAAGTTCTATGGCGAAGACAATGTCATCGCCTGCGATATCCGGAGACCTGATTATGATATTAAGAATTCGGGTCCTTTCGAATTTGTTAATGTCCTGGAAAAAGAAACATTAAACACGATTTTCAACAAGTATAAGCCTACACAAGTTTACCTTTTAGCTGCATTGTTATCTGCTACCGGAGAACAAAATCCAAAGCTGGCATGGGACCTGAATATGAATGGTCTGTTGAATATACTTGACCTTGCGATCGTTTATAAAACTGCAAAAGTTTACTGGCCTAGTTCGATAGCTGTATTCGGCCCGAATTCACCAAAAGATCAAACCTCACAATTCTGTGTGATGGACCCAAATACTGTTTACGGAATCAGTAAACTGGCAGGGGAAAGATGGTGCGAGTATTATTTTCAGAAATTTGGTCTTGATGTAAGAAGTATCCGTTACCCGGGATTGATTAGCTGGAAGGCTGCACCAGGAGGGGGTACAACGGACTATGCGATTCATATTTTTCATGATGCCTTGAAAAAAGGAAGTTATGCGTCATTTCTGAATGCAGAGACGGAATTGCCTATGATGTATATGGACGATGCGATCCGTGGTACTATTGAATTGATGGATGCACCTTCACAAAATATTTCTATCCGTTCCAGTTATAACTTTGCTGGTGTAAGTTTTACCCCTGAAGTTTTAGCGACAGAAATCAGGAAACATATTCCTGATTTTACATTAACTTATACAGCGAATGATCCGCGACAGGCTATCGCTGCCAGCTGGCCACGCTCTATTGATGATCAGTTTGCCATTAAAGACTGGGGATGGAAGCCGGAATTTGATCTGGCAAAGCTGACTGCTGATATGTTGAATAATTTAAAGAAAAGTAATTAGGGTTAACCCTCAATAAAAGACAATGGGAAGAGCATTTGAGTTCAGAAAAGAAAGAAAATTTAAACGTTGGGCTAAAATGGCCGTGCAGTTTACCCGTATAGGTAAGGAAATTGTAATGGCTGTAAAAGATGCGGGTCCAAATCCGGAAACCAATTCCCGCTTACGTACAGCTATCCAAAACTCCAAGGCTGTAAATATGCCTAAGCATACCGTTGATGCAGCTATCAAACGTGCATCTAACAAAGATGAAAATGGCTATGAAGAGCATGTTTATGAAGGATATGCACAACATGGTGTGGCCATTCTGATTGAAACTGCTACTGATAATACTAACAGAACCGTAGCTAACATACGCAGTTATTTTAGTAAAACCGGTGGTTCATTGGGCAAGACAGGTTCTCTCGATTTTATCTTTAACAGGAAATCTATTTTCAGGTTTCTGCCAGGTGAAAAAGACCTTGAAGAACTGGAGTTCGAATTGATCGATGCTGGTTTGGAAGAGCTGTACCTGGAGTCTGACGAAGAAGGCAACGACATCGCTGTTGTTCAAACTGCTTTTGAAGATTTTGGCAAAATGCAAAAGATGCTTGAAGATCTTGGTTTTGAAATGAAAAGTGCCAAACTGGAGAGAATCTCTTTATCTACGACAGATATTACCGAAGAACAGGCTGTAGATGTAATTAAACTGATTGACAAACTTGAAGAAGATGATGATGTACAAGCTGTATATCACAATATGACGGAGTAAGAAGAACTTTCGTTTCAAAGAGAAAAGGAGCAGTGATTTTAATCGCTGCTCCTTTTTTTATTTTAGCCTGTGACTAAAAAGCCAGGGTAATAACTGCGGTTCTCCAAATGCGCTATCCCAGCTATTGTGATTTGCATCAGGATATAAGGTAAACTTCACCTCTTTGCCCACAATTTTAAGTTGATTAGCAATGTCTGTAGAGAAAACAGGGTTGACCACATCATCCTTACCACCATGGAAAATCCATAATGGAACGTTTTTATACTTATTTACATTTCCAAGATTGTCACCGCCACAAATCGCAAAGGCCGCAGCGAAGGTTTTCCGTTTGCGTCTCAGCAGTTCATAAGTTCCCATTCCACCCATCGATAATCCACCGACATATGCCTGGTTTTTATTGATATATGGTTTTTCCAATATATTATCTACCATTCCTAATAATGCTTTCATCGCTTTTGTAGGTTTTCCACCCTTTACAAAAGTAAAGTTTCTTTTACCAGCGGAGTCTTTTGCGATATTAACATTTGCCCAGTAACTGTCTTCAGTGCATTGAGGAAAGATGATAATGGCAGGGAATTGCTGACGGACATCATTTCTCAAAAACAGTTTAGCGCCATGCGTTAACTGCTTCTCATTGTCATAACCACTTTCACCCCGACCATGCAGTACAAATAACACAGGATATTGGAGCTTAGCATCAAAATGTTCAGGAAAAAGAATCCGGTAAGAGATAGTGTCTTTATCTTTTATATAGCTGCCCTTATCGAACTTTTTAAAATCTTGCGCACTTATTTGTAAGTTGCTGAACAGGAAGGTGACGAAGAGAATTAATCTGAAATGCTTCATAGTGCTAAATTAAAAAACCCGCCCGGATTCCGGGCGGGTTTTAACAAATTTAACGGTTTGCTGATGATTTGTTATCAGGAGCTATCCGCTGTTAATATCCGGTACTTTGTTTTAAGATACCTTTACTTCTGTCAATCTGATCCTGTGGTATCGGGAAGTGGTCATCACGGCTCTCAATTGTTATACCCTTAAGGTAATTCAGGTATGTCCCTTCAAATCCAAAATAGCTCTCCAGTGTCTGTTTGGCGATACCCCAGCGTACAAGGTCAAAGAATCTGTGACCTTCCATGGCAAGCTCTAACCTGCGTTCCATTCTAACCGCATTTCTTGCATAGTCGGCAGTTGGAAATGATGGATACTGACTCACTTTATATACCGCAGCCACCGGTCCACCGTCACCAGCAGTTTTGGGAGGTAGTTTAGCGGCCCGTTCTCTCACTTTATTCACTAAAATCAAAGCCCTCGGCAGATCGCCATTTTCTACCGCACATTCAGCCGCCATTAAATAAACGTCCGCTAGTCGGATAAGATTCACATTTAGTCCGGTCACGTTTAGTGCACCAGGAGCTGTACCAGCTGCTACCTGACTTTTGTCCAGCACACTTTTCAGTGTTGTGAAAGGACCTGCACTTGCAGCTTCACGGATCCAGGCGTTACCAGGCATAGGACCATAATCAGCACGGTAATTAACATTTCTTCTACCCATGGTATAATCGATACGAGGATCAAAATTTATGGTACGGTCTAATACATAAGAGTCTTTTTGATCATCAGGTATCAGGAAATCTGATACATAAGGATTAGTACGGTAGCTTCCATCTAACAACGGTAAACCATTTGCATCTACTTTGTAAGCATTTGCCAGATCTATTGAAGGTTGAAAGAATCCACAGCAGGCAATAGGAGGAGGGAAGTTCAGCATATCACCAACATTTCCATTATCCCCGCCGGTGCCATCTCCGCCAACTGCATGTTGTACCGCAAATAAGGATTCAGGTCCGTTTTCCTTAGTGATATTAAAGTTATCAGTGAAATCAAGTGTAACAAGATCTGGTTTTGCTGTAATCACTGCATTCAGCTGGGCATATGCTTCCGGATATTTTTTCTGATATAATAACACTTTACCTAAATAGGCCTGCGCGATATATTTATCAAGTCTTCCAACCTGACCCAAGTATTTAGTGGTTGTTAAGTTTGCTACTGCATACTCCAAATCTGCTGTAATTTCAGGATAAATATCTTTATCATTTGCTACAGCCTCTTCTGTTGTTGCATCGGTAATCAATGGTACATCTTTGAAGATCCGCTTTAAAAAGAAGTAATAATGTGCACGTAATAATCTAGCCTCACCTTGTAACTGCGCAGCACGTGCATCAGTGAACTTGGCACTGCCGGCCTGTACGATTTTTAAAAATCTTAAGGTATTGTTACAACGCTGAATACCCTCAAAACATCTGTCCCAAACATTTGATAAGTTATCATTTGTGCTTACAGGCGCATGTTGCTCAATTGCATTCATATTTGGCTGATCACCGCTGCTACTGCCTTTGTGTGCATTATCCGAAGCTACTTCACCGAATAACCATTGACTGGGCGCGGCGCCATAATTACCCCAGGTTCCATTTACGTTACCATTGAGTAGTCCGTAAGCGCCGATTAGCAATCCTTCCACGCCATCCTGTGTGCTTAATTGTTCAGGAGTTAACTCTCCCTGCGGATTTAGCTGCAGGAAGCTCTTTTTGCAAGAAAGTATATTGCAAAGCACTAAAAGTAGTAGTATATATTTTAAATTTTTCATTAGTCTATATTTATTTATTAAAGGTTATGAAGCTATCAAAAGCATATTTGTTGCTGTTTTGAGCTGTAAGCTTATGATGGTTTCATCTGTCTGTCTTATTAAATTAGAAACCAACACTTAAACCTAGCAAAAACTGACGCGGAGTAGGGTAGATACCTCTATCTATTCCAGGTGCAGAGAAGGTCTCTGTTTCCTGGCTGATCTCTGGATCCATACCAGTATATTTTGTAATGGTAAATAGATTCGTTGCACTTACATATACTCTTACTTTACTGATGCCCATTTTAGAACTAAATAGTTTCTGAGCAGGTAAGTTGTAACCAATCTGCAGGTTTTTCATACGGAAGAAACTACCATTTTGAACATAATAACTGGAAGAAGCATATTCAAGCTCACTAGTAGAACCATAATAAGCCGAAGGAATCATGCTTCCTGTGTTAGTTGGACTCCAGGCATCCAGTAAACGCGTGCTTCTTGCACCATCAAATGTTGGGAAATCCGTGAAATAGCGTGTTGCTTCATAAATATCATTACCCTGCACTCCATTAAAGAATGCTACAATATCAAAGTTTTTGTAAGATGCATTCAGACTCAGGGAATAAATAAAGTCAGGATTCGCATTTCCAATAACAGTTCTGTCATCAGGTGTAATTACACCATCTCCATTGATATCCTGATATTTCAAACCACCCACTCTGGCGCCTGCATAAGAAGGGCTGGCTGCAATGTCTGCAGCACTTTGATTGATACCCGCAGTTTTATAACCGAAGAAAGCGCCATAAGGACTTCCCGTTTGGAGAATACTGGTTTGTATACTTCTGAAAGTGCCGTAGATCTGACGTGATACCGAGCCCAAATTTGTAATCTCATTTACATTTCGTGACAAGTTAACCACGGCATCAAACTTAAATGGACTGTCGTTATTTCTTCCATTGTGATAACCTAAGGTAAGCTCAATACCTTTATTACTCATATCTCCAATATTCACATAAGGTGATCCACCCAGACCAACTGCGGTACTTGGCAGCGGCACAGGGAAAAGCATATCAGTCGTCTTTTTGCTATACCAATCAAATGATCCATCAAAAACACCTTTTTCCAGGGTAAAGTCAACCCCAATGTTTAATGATTTTAATGATTCCCACTTAATACCTGAGTTATCGTAACTTGACTGCCATACACCAGATGTTACGCCATTACCACCTCCTATTGCATAGGCTGCTGAAGTAAGTGTACTCTGGAATCGGTTCAGATAGTTATTGGCAGGGATTCTCTGGTTACCAGTTGCACCATAACCAACACGCAATTTTAAATCATCAAAAATCTTACTGTCTTTAAGGAAACTTTCTTCAGATAATCTCCATGCTACACTTGCAGCTGGGAAATAACCATATTTATTCTCATCTCCAAAATTTGAAGACCCATCCCGGCGTATGGTTACACTTGCCAGGTATCTGTCATTGAAGGAATAATCTGCTCTTCCGAAGAGAGAGAATAAGGAACCTACCGTACCTGCAATATTATTACCAATTATAGAAGAATTGCTGATTCCACCTGTACCAACACCTACATAGCTGTAATCTGGATTGCCTAGTAAAAAGAAGTCATTCCTGCCTGCATTTAGTTGTCTGTTTCTATTACGGATAGCCTCGGTACCTGCAAGTAAAGTGAAACGGTGTTTTTCTAATACTTTAGAGTATGTCAATGTATTTGTCCAGGTCCACTCTGTATTGTAGCCCTGATATTCATTTACATTATTAGAATTGTTTCCCTCGTTGAATTCCAGATTGGGATAACGCATGGTAATTCCGTTATAGTTTTCATAACGTATACCAAAATTTGTTCTTGCTACCAGGCCATCAATGATATCCGCTTCTGCAAATGCGTTACCGAAAAAGAAGTTACTTCTGTTTAGGTTATCTTTAGCTCTGTATAAGAGCGCTAAAGGATTTTCCGCATTTCCTAACTTGCTTCCTAGTGTACCAGCAAAGTTGCCCATAATATCATATACTGGAATGATAGTCGGTATACGGTAAGCAAAACCAATTGCACTGCCCTCATCCTGATAATCTCCAGCTGTATTAGGGTTTACACCGAAACCAAAGCCTTCCGAGTAACTGTATTGTGCATTCTCGCCAAAACGCAAGTGTTTGTTTAACGCAGAAAACGTGGTATTTGACCTAAAATTATATCTGGTAAAACCAGTATGTTTGATTGTTCCCTGTTGTTTCAGGTAACCTCCTCCAAAAGCATAGGTTGCATTTTCGCCTCCGCCACTGGAACTTAACTGGTAGCTCTGAGTTGGTGCTGACTCTGTGATCTCATCAAACCAGTTGGTACCCTGTTGATTCGCTTTTGTAATCTGATAGAATAAATTCGGATCTCTTGAATATACATACTTTGAAGGATCAGCAGCCGCTGCTGTAACATTCTGACCAGATAAATTGTTTGCTATTGTTCCTGCAAACAGATATTCAGGTAATGTTGGATTTGCACCGCTGCCATAGTTATTACCCGTAGCGGGCGTAAGTCCGGCATTACGGAAACCCTGGAATAAGTATTCTGCATATTGCTGTGGATTCATCATTTTTGGGAAAGTGTTTTTTCTTGGTGATGAAATGCCATAATAAGCATCTAATGTAATTTTTGGAGGTCCGGCAATCCCTTTTCTCGTTGTAATGATTACAACTCCATTATTTGCTCTGGCACCATAAATTGAAGCGGAAGATGCATCTTTCAGTACCTGCATCGTCTCAATGTCATTTTGGTTTAACCAGGAAAGTTTACCTTCATAAGGTACTCCATCAATCACATATAAAGGATCGTTGTTATTGATGGTACTGTTACCCCTTACACGAATTTGTGGTGTGGAACCCGGTGCTCCATCAGTGATAATCTGTACACCTGGCGCCTTACCCTGTAAAGCCTCTACAGCACTCGCTGCGGGTTGTGATTTCAGCTGTGCGATATTAACTACAGTAACTGCACCTGTTAAATCCTTTTTGCGTTGGGACGTATAACCAGTCACAACAACCTCTGTAAGGTCATTTTTAACCGGATCAAGCGTAACATTTAAGGTGGTTTGCGTACCAACTGATACTTCTTTTGGTGAATAACCTACGAAGGAAATCACCAGTACGGTTGTCGGACTTGCATTAAGGGCGAAAATACCATTCGCATCTGTGATTGTTCCTCCCGGGCCGTTCTTCACCTTTACGGAGGCCCCGATAATTGGCGTTTTGTCATCTCCGGCTATGACCTTTCCGGTGATTTTAGTTTGTGCCTGTACGTTCACAGCAAGGCACAGACTCATGAGCAGGAGCATAACACTCCTCTTGATAAGTAGTAGATTTCGTTGCATAAGATAATATTTGGTTTTGGGTTAAATAGTTATAAAGGTTTTTACATATAATCTTTTTGAAATTATGGATTTGAGCGCAGAAAACTGGGGACGGGAAGGGTATGAAATATACGTACAGGAGCAGCTTAAAAAATGCAATAGAATTTACCTGATAAACATGCTGAAATGTTTTACCTGTTCAAAAATTGTTAATATCTGGTTTGTTCTTTTTTGCTATATCTAATCTAATGAAAAAGTATTTAAATGCAAGAGATTAAAATAAATATTTCTCACATTATGCGAAAATGTGCGGTTATTGTGTTATAAAGTGTGTTTTATTTGGTGTAATAATTACACTTTAGAATTGCCGAATCTGTGTTTAACCAACAAAACCCCGGGAGAACTCCCGGGGTTTTGTAATTAAATGTTAATAATACGTTTATAAATATCTACTTCGTAAAGGTAAAACGTGATGCCTGATTATCTCTTGAATTGGCACCTATATACAAATTGAAATCTCCTTTTTCAGCAGCAAACTTTAAATCTGAATTGTAGAATTTAAGCATTTCTTCTGTAAGGGTAAACGTCACTGTTTTAGTCTCACCTTTTTTAATAAATATTTTCTGGAATCCTTTTAACTCTTTAACAGGTCGTGTTACAGAACCATAGATATCCTGAAGATAAAGTTGTACTACTTCTTCACCATCAAAGTTCCCTGTATTTTTCACTTCGATAGTAGCCTGAATAGTTTGTCCTGCAGCCAGAGTTGCTTTATTCAGTTTGATTGGTGAATAACTAAATGCGGTATAACTCAATCCATATCCGAACGGATACAAAGGATCATTTGAACTGTCAATGTAGCGGGATTTGAACTTTTCATTCGATAGTCCATCGTAAGGACGACCAGTGTTTTTATGGTTATAATACAGTGGAATCTGACCAACGTTTCTTGGGAAAGTAGCCGTCAGTTTACCCGCAGGGTTATAATTACCTACCAGTACATCAGCAATTGCATTCCCTGACTCTGTTCCTGAGAACCATGTTTCCAATATCGCCGGAATATTTTCGTCTTCCCAAGTTAGCGTTAAAGGACGACTGTTCATGAGTACCAGTACAATCGGCTTACCTGTTGCAGCTAATGCTTTTAACAGTTCTTTTTGATTTGGCAATAAATCCAGATTGGTTCTGCTCGTCGCCTCACCACCCATAATCGCACTTTCTCCTAGTACCACTACAGCGATATCTGCTTTTTTAGCCGCAGAAACAGCATCACTAATCAGTTTTTCAGGTGTTTTTTCATCCGCTACAATATCAGCTCCATTGGCATTGATCTGTTTGAGGATCGCAGGATCATCTACCAGGTTCGCACCTTTAGCATAAGTAATATCCATGTTGGGAGCTACATTTTTCAAACCTTCCATCACACTGATTGCCAGTTTCCAGTCGCCCGCAGCACTCCAGTTTCCTATCATGTCACGTTTATTATCTGCCAGCGGACCAATCAAAGCAATTTTTGCGTTCTTTTTAAGCGGCAATAACTGATTGTTGTTTTTTAACAACACCATAGATGCTTCAGCAATTCTTTTCGCATCAGCCCTGTTTTTCTGAGAAAGTATTTCAGTCTTCGCTTTTTCTTCGTCAACATATTTATAAGGATCAGCAAATAATCCTAATTTGTATTTCGACTCCAGGATTCTGCGACAGGCAAGATCAATAACTGCCATGCTGATTTTTTTCTCCTGTAAAGATTTTTTCAGCGTATTCAGGAATCCCTCACTCACCATATCCATATCTGTACCCGCTGCCAGTGACAATGCACTTACTGTCTGCAGATCACCTAAACCATGCGGTACCAATTCGCTCACGCCAGTATAATCGCTCACCACGAAACCTTTAAAACCCCATTGTTTACGCAACAGGTCTGTCAGCAGCCATTTGTTAGCCGTCGCAGGAACACCATTAATATCATTAAATGATACCATTACAGTCTCAGCTCCTGCATCAACTGCAGCTTTATATGGAGGCAGGTATTCATTATACATTCTGATCAGACTCATGTCCGTGGTATTATAATCTCTACCGCCTTCTGCTGCGCCATATAAGGCAAAGTGTTTTACAGAAGCCATGATGGCATCTTTATTAGACAAGCTGTTGGTTTGATATCCCTTTACCATTGCAGCTGCAATTAAGGAACCCAGGTAAGGATCTTCACCCGAACCTTCGGCAATTCTTCCCCATCTCGGGTCTCTCGCAATATCTACCATAGGAGAGAAGGTCCAGTTTAAACCATCTGCACTTGCTTCTCTTGCTGCAATACGTGCACTTTTCTCAATCAGTCCTAAATCCCATGATGCACTTAAGCCCAGTGGAATCGGAAAAATGGTTTTGTGACCATGTACTACATCATAACCGAAGAGCAATGGAATTTTGAGTCGTGATTTAGTGACAGCAAGTTCCTGTAGCTTACGTACAGCCTGTGGCGTGAAAGTGTTAAATACACCACCTACTAAACCTTTTTCAATTTTTTCATCTACACCTTCACTCAAAATTGGGCCGGTAACGTCAAAACCTACGGCAGGTAAGTTGAGTTGTCCGATTTTTTCATCCAGTGTCATTTTAGACATTAGATTGGTGATGAACGTATTCATCTTTTGGTCGGTGCCTGATGCTGCCTTTTTCTGTTGCGCAAATAGAGTGTTTGTGCTGAAAACGGCTGCCAGTAAAAATAAGGAAGTCGATTTTTTCATATTGTGTGTTTATTATATGTGTTATTTTTTTAATGCAGGACTTTCGAAACCTAATTTATTTAAGCCGTTTTTTACATCCGGGCTGCTCATGAAAAGTTCCCATAATAAGCCAGACCTGTAATTTTCAATCATGCAGATAATAGGTCCCTGATCAATTGCCAGGTGCGATTTTGCATACCAGTTATGTTCTTCACTAAATCCATCTACAAATCCATACTCACTCCATATTTTGTCACCTAAATCAAAATAGAAATGCCTCAATGCCTTCATAGAATATTCAGGTGTATAAGGGAAGGCAGACAAAGCGGCGGTCGGAGTAATTACACCTAAATCCTCAGTAGGAGAGTGGGCCGCATATCCCTGCCAGCTATCTCCAGCCGTCAGTCCCCAACTGTTTTCACCATAACCTTTGTAATGTTTTGGATTTTCCACACAATAGGCATGGTTGATCAGCGTATGGCTTTTGTTCTGTTCAAAATAATCCGCATAGCGATCTTTTAATCCTCGCGGATCCAGTCCCAGAAAAGAATAGTGGGTAAAAAATAATGGTCCGCCGAAGTCAAAACCCAATGGCAATGTTATGCCCTGGTATTTTTTTCCGTTATAAAAGGTATTGCTGTTTGCCCAACCATCTTCATAAACTCTTTTATCAATTGCAAATTTGGGTGATGAAGCCGCCATCACATAAGTAATAAAACATTCATTCCATCCTTTGATCTGATGGTTCATGCTCCAGCCGTTATTCGGACTCCAGTGCCAGTACAATGCATTTTGCTGTTGTGTAAACCAATTCCATTCAATGCCTTCCCAGAGCCATAATATTTTATTACGGATATCGTTCTCCACTGCATTATCTGCGGTGTAATACTGACGTGCAGTAAGCAGGCCCTGAAACAGGAATGAGGTTTCCACTATATCAGCGCCGTCGTCTTTAGGACTAAAGCGGATCACCTTACCCGTTTCACCATTTAACCAGTGCGGAAATGCACCATGAAACATATCTGCTTTATATAAAAAATCTACAATTTTTTTCGTCCGTGCTGCGGCTTGTTCGCGCGTAATGAATTTGCGCTCGGAAGCTACAATCATTGCCATTACCCCAAAACCAGTTCCTCCGGTTGTTACCACCTCATCGCCGTAGTCGTATGACCTGTTGCTGCGTTCTCTTGCCATTCCACTCACCGGGTGACCAAAATCCCAGAAATAACGGAAGGTCTGTTTTTGTACAAGGTCAAGTAACTGATCATCTGTCAGGTTTTTCTGTATTTTCATTACAGGCTTTATTCCATCAGTAGCATTAGCTTTTGATTTCTGGCAGGAAGCACTAAACGTATAAAATGATAAAAGGAAGACGAACAGGCAGGCAGAATTAAATCTCATTTGTATCTGTTTAAATTTGTAATGATATTAAAAGAGGCTGCCCGGCAACGCCAGGCAACCTCTACATATGGGTGTTTGATTGTTTCTAGTAACCAGGGTTTTGAGTTAAAAGATTACCACTTCTCTCAATTTCTGCCTCAGGAATAGCCCAAACCTCATTTTTGTTTGCTTTCCAGCCTTTTGGACCAAATACTTCTGCACCGCGACCTTGGCGAATCACGTCAAAATAGCGATCATTCTCCATAGCCAGCTCCACTTGCCTTTCCTTATAGATCGCTGAACGTAATGCTGTTTGATCTATAGTAGTGACATCAGGAAGTACATTTGTTAAACTACCTCTCGCACGTGCTCTTACCTTGTTTAAAGAAATTAAGGCTGCAGTTGGGTTACTTAACTCATTCGCAGCTTCAGCATTCATAAGCAGTACATCAGCGAAACGTAATACTCTGATATTTTGCTGACTGCCTTCGTTGTAACCACTAACAAACATGCTAAACGGAACGTATGATTTTTGATTGTACCTATCGTTAGGAACAGCATTTGTATTTGGAATTAAATCACCCTGAGGAGTGGTTTCACCTTTAAATATAATTGTTGCATTTTTTCGGGGATCCCCTGTTTCAAATGCGTTTTCAAGAACCTGAGAAGGAACGTTGAATCCCCATCCGCCACCTGGAACTCCTGCTACACCCTGTACCTGACTGTATTGGGAGTTTGAGGCATCTTTATTTCCGAGAAGTAATTCTGACTGTATTTCGAAAATAGACTCAACATTGTTTTCATTGTTAGTACGGAATCCTTTTTCAAAATCAGGGAAAAGAGTATATCCTAAACCAATTACCTGATTCGTCAAAGCATACACGTCTGCCCATTTCTTCTGGTATAGAGCTGCTTTTGCATGCATACCTAATGCCGCACCTTTAGTTGCACGTCCAAGATCTGCAGCACCATAAGATTGTGGTAACACTGTTGCTGCTTCAGTTAAGTCAAGTTCTATCTGCGCCCAAACTTCTGGTGCACTCGCACGCGGAATATTATACTCTGTAGCATCTATAGGTACATGCAATCTTAGCGGCACGCCACCATAAGCCCTAACTAACCTAAAATAAGAATATGCACGTACAAATTTGGCTTCCGCCATGTATCTTGCTCTCAAAGCTTCATCCATGGAAACCTTTGAAATATTATCCAATAACTGGTTACATAAATTGATATTTTGATATTGGCCGGTCCAGAAGCTTAAAAAAGTATTCTCAGTAGCTGTTACCGTAAAAGTATCATAGAGATTAAAAAATGTTGCATCTGTCGGCGTACTCCCTTTGTCCGCTTCATCGGAGGGAATACTTTCAATAGCCAGGGCAGGAAAAGCCACATTTTCCCAGGTGCGTAGATTCGCGTAAATACCATTAACAGCTTTTGCAGCATCCTCTGGAGTTTGCCAGAACTGTTGTGCCGGCTGCTGACCTTGAGGATCTACATCAAGGAAACTTTTTTTGCATGAAGATGAAATCAGTACAATAGATAATAAGAATACTGTACTACACCTTTGAATATTAAAATTTTTATAAGTTTTCATTTCCTGTTCAATTAAAACGTTAGATTAACACCTACGTTGTATGTTGCGAATAAAGGGTAAACATTGATGTCAACACCTCTGCTAGTAGGAGTTGCACCAGCTGCTGTATTGTAACCAACTTCTGGGGTAAATCCTTTATAACCAAATAAGTTGACTGCATTTTGGGCGTTAGCGAACACTCTTAATTTTTTGATCTTCCATTTTGAAACGATTTCTTCCGGCAAGGTATAACCCACCTGTATGTTTCTTAATCTAACGTAAGCACCGCTTTCCACCCAATAAGAGTTTGCAAGGTAATTTCTACCGGAACCTAAATTTGCTGATGGGTTGGTATTCGTTGAACCTGGTCCTGTCCAACGGCTATCAAAAAATTCCTTCGTAAAGTTCTCATTACCGAATCTTGCCGACAGATTTCCATTGTAGACATCTACACCTGCTACTCCTTGTACATCGATAGTTAAATCGAAATTCTTGTAAGCAAAGTTGGTATTTAAGCCGTATGAATATTTAGGATTAGGGTTTCCTAAAAAGATTCTGTCTTTACCGTCTATCCTGCCGTCACTATTGTTATCGGCATAAATAAAATCACCTGGCTTCGCGTCTGTTTGTGCAGAAGCAAGAACTTCGGCTGGTGTCTGGAAAATACCGGTTACCTGATATCCATAAAACATTCCGATAGGTTGATCAACAACAGTTCTTGTCGATAATACTCCACTGGTTAATCCTTCTCCTCCCTTGTCAATCGGGTTTGAACCTGAGGATACATTTAATACTTTATTATTATTAATACCAATGTTTCCACTAATACTATAAGTTAAGCCACCGGAGGTTTTATCTGACCAGGTCGCCATTAATTCAAGCCCTCTATTTCTGAAGTCGGCCTGATTACTGATTATTGAGCTGTTAATTGTCCCAATAGAACCTAATACAGGAATGTCAAAAATAGCCTTCTGAGTTGTTTTACTATAATAGTCTGCTTCAACACTCAATTTATTAGAAAAGAAACCCATTTCCAGACCGATATCAGTTCCTACACTTCTTTCCCAAAAAATTGAGGGCGGAACAATTGTTCTGATACCAGCGCCAGTGAAAGGCTGTCCATTGAAGTAAGCAATTAAAGCCGCACTTTGATCTACAGTTTGTGTACTAGGATTAATAGGTACACCTGCATTGCCCACTACACCCCAGCTACCACGAAGTTTTAAATTGCTGAAAACCTTTTGGTCTTTCATGAAATCTTCGTTAGAAATTACCCATCCTGCACCAACTGAAGGAAAATATCCCCAAAGATTATTACCAAAAAATTGTGATGCTCCATCCGCTCTCAATGATGCATTCAATAAGTAACGGTTATCAAAACCATAATTCACACGACTGAAATAGGATGCTACAGTATTTAAGCTTCCTTTATCTGTTATTGATCGTGTCGCCGCTGTTCCAAGGCTTAAGTATAAATCTCCTTCACTTGAGTAAGGTACATCTTGTGCTGTTGCATTGATAGTATAAGATTTAAACCTTTGTGCAGTTTGTCCAGCTAAAACAGTCAGGCTATGAGCACCCCATTTATTATCATAGGTAAGCGTATTTTCAATTATCCAGTTTCTGTTTTCTATTCTGTCTACACCTAATGTACTGTTAGTTGCTAATTGAGAAGTTGTTGCTTTATATACTGGTGTATAAGATCTCACCTCTTCCTGACTAAAGTCGCCACCAGCACTGGTCTTGAAAGTAAAGTGATTTGCAAATTTTAATTCCGCAAATACATTACCTGTTATTTTGTATTGTTTGTTAGTTTGATTATAAAAATCCAGTGTAGCCTGTGGATTAACATTACTTCCATTACCCAATTGATATATTGCAGGATCTCCATAACTTCCATCTGCATTAAATACAGGTACTACCGGAGAAGCTGCATATAATGCTCTAAATATGTTAGAAGGAGCATCACGTGAAACGCTTGATACACCTGTAACATTATAACCAATTTTTAACGATTTGAAAATTTGAAAATCATTTGATAATCTCGCAGTATATCTTTTATAGTTATTGTTTTCTACAATACCATCCTGATTCAAATAGCCAAGCGAGAAGTTGTAACTCGATTTTTCTGAAGCACCATTTACTGAAACCTGGTGGTTAGTAACCATTGCAGATCTTAACACCTGATCGTACCAATCTGTGCCCTTACCTAGATTAGTATTGACAAATAAAGGAGCGAGCCCACTGATATTGTAAAGCTCATTTACGGCAGTAGCATACTCACTTGCATCAGTCATTTTAACTGCATTAGTTATGCGCTGAATACCAACTGATCCATTGTAGTTGACAGTAGGATCTCCCAATTTTCCATGAACAGTCGTCACTAAAACTACCCCATTCGCAGCACGAATACCGTATATTGATTGACTAGATGCATCCTTTAAAATACTGATGTTTGCGATATCCGCAGGATTTAAAAAATTAATGTCATCATACCAAACACCATCTACTACATACAGTAAACTTGTTTTTCCGTAAATAGTACCTGTTCCCCTGATTGTAATTTGAGGTGATTTTCCAGGAGCCCCATTATTGGTGATTGAAACTCCGGCCACTTTACCTTGTAAGGCACTTACAGGATTTTGCGAAGCTTGCTTAGATATATCCTCACCCTTTACAGAAGCTACTGCTCCAGTAACATCAATCTTGCGCTGAGTACCATAACCTACAACTACAACTTGTTCCAACTGTTGGGAAGAAGAAGCCATTACTGCATTTACAGTGGTTTGATTATTCACAGGTACTTCCTGTGTAGTATAACCTATATAGGTAAATACTAATGTTCCGTTTGCCGGTACGCTAATGGTATACTTTCCATTAACATCTGTCTGTGTTGCTTTTGTTGTTCCTTTTACTACCACGCTTACAGCTGGAATGGTGCTCTTATCCGTACCATCTGATACCGTACCCCGAACTGTGATGTCCTGAGCAGATACTGCGTTAATAAATAATAAACAAAGAAAAGTTAGAACAGAAAACTTTGTAAAGATTCGTCTCATACTAATTTATAGTTTTGGTATTAATTGTGGGTTAAAGCTCCGGCAGTTTTTGAGGATAAACAAAGAAATCGCCTCAACATTAATACATCATTGGAGCTTTGTGTATTAAATACAATAAGTTTTTATAAATGTAAAATCGGCCTTGCTGACTAATTAGAGTGATAAAATTAGGGGGCTTAAGGAATTAATATATTTTGGTAATTGTGTGGTGTATTTAGAGGCTTGTGTAGTAATGATGTAGTCCTAAAGCTCCATAAAGAACTCTGCAAGGTTCTTGTCGTGTGGTATGTTCAGCTTTTTACGCAATCTGTAACGCCTGATTTCAACCCCTCTTAAGGAGATATTAAGCAGGGAGGCCATCTCTTTACTGCTCATATTCATATGCAGATAGGCACATAATTTAAGGTCATTTGGAACCAGATCCGGATGGTTTGTCTTTAGTTTTTTGAAGAAACTACCATGCGCTTCGTTGAAACTGGTCTCAAATAAACTCCAGTCGCGCTCATCATTCATCCCTTCGTCAATTACCTTTTGTATTTTCCTGAGCTGAACATCTTCCAGTTTCTTACCGGTGCCATCTTTTAGTTTTGTCATCTCCTCACTTAGTTTCTGCAGCAATTCATTTTTATAAACTAAACTCATTGCCGAACTGGCAAGTTCACGATTTTTGCTTTTCAATTCCGCCTGCAGTTTCTCCGTTTGCAATTTGATGATCTGTTTTTCATTGGCTTCTGCTTCTTTTTTGAGATAGGCCTCCTGCTCAATTTCCAGTTTTGATTTTATCTTTTGCTGGTCTTTCTGCAATTTACGCTCATATATTTTTTTGCCTTGTAGTGCAACATAAACAAACAAGATCAGGTAGATTGCAATAGCCCATTTACTTGCATAGAAGGGAGGAAGAACCGTAAATTCAAATACGGCGGATGGTGTAACTGATTCCTCATCAATTTTAGCCCTGACTAAGAAGCGATAATTTCCGCTGGAAAGGTTGGTGAAGTCTTTTTGCGTTGCAGTGCTCCAGTCAGACCATTGTTTAGAGTATCCTTCCAGGTAATACTGAAATTTAACTTTAGATTGTCTGTAATAGGGAAGGGCAAAAGATATCCTGATATTGTTTCTGCTGAAAGGGATCTCAATTTCAGTATCACTGTTACCGTTTTCTGTAATGATCCGGTAGGTATCTGTCACATCCTCTATCTTGCGGATCAGGACTTGTGGTAATTTTATCTTTTGTTTAATCTCATCAGTATTTGATCCATTGTAGATTACAAATCCGTCATCTACGCTAATGAGGTACATCTGGTCACTGATTTTACTGATATTTTCATAGTACTGTACCATCCGTCCATCTAAAACACTGAAGCGGTTGGAGTCTATGCTGATTTTTCCCGGTTCCAGGAGGCTAACCAATCCCATCTTACCGTGGTTAATGAACCAGTATTTTTTTATTCCTGCATTGATAATTTTATTGGAAGCAGCATAGTATCCAAGACCTTTATTCAGCTCATTATATAAGGTGAAACGATTACTGATCTCATCATAGATCTGAAATCCCGCTTTAGAAGAGAATAACAGCTTATTCTCCAGCATAAAGATATTGATATTGTAATTATCCTTAAGGCCATTCTTGTCGTCAAAATAACTGGTTTTAATTACTTTGGTGAAATCAGCACTTAGTGTTAGTCTGTATAAACCTTTATAGGGGTGACTTACCCAGATATCTCCCTTTGCATCCTGTTCTACATAACGCGCAGGCTGGTTAAAATTAGCTATCTTACTATAATATCTCCAGTATCCAGACTTATCTTTTTTATACAGGACCAGGCCATTATACGTTCCCTGGATCAGGTAATCCGGATTGCTGTTCAGCTTTTTGATCGTCCAGCCCCCACTAATATCAGATACTTTTTCTATCTGATTGCCTGTAACCCTGAACGTACCCTCATTATGGCCACAAAGCAGCTGGTCGTCAATCAAATTTAAGTCCCATACCTGGCCCTGAGAACCCGGAATCAGTTTGAAATTAAAAGTATTGAAGTGACTGCCGTTTCCCTGATTCCAGGGACTGTAAAACAAGCCCTGATTCGTCCCCAGATAAATCGTGTTTTTATAAATTCTACTTGAGTATACTGTCCCAAACTGACCTTCTTTATCCAGGTAGAAGTATAAAGGAGAATTCAGTTCTATCCTGTCAATTCCATTATCCAGCCCTGCCCATAAATTTTGGTCTTGATCCGTAAATAAGCTCAATACAGTGTTATTCTGCATTCCGCTGGATTTATTAATCTGCTGAACGATGTTTCCGTTCTGATCAATAATAATTACACCATTCAGAATTGTACCAAAGGCATAGTATTTTTCACTAATCCGGCTTCCATTGTTCAGCTGGAAGGTCTTTAAAAAAGCATTGGCCGCGGTATTAAAAGGTTTGTAATTCTGGCCATCATAAATAAATAAACCGTCTTTACTTGTTCCGATAAGCAGACTGCCATTTTTATAAGGCAAAACCGTTAAAATGTTTGCCGGATTTAAGGGGGTTGTGTGTAGTAATGCGACCAGCTGACTGCCTTTCAATTCGTAAAGTCCTTTCCCTAGTACTTCTACTAAAAAACGATTGCCGGCATGATTCAGAAAGAGCAATGAACCCTGTGGTTTTACTACTGTAATTTTGCTATCCTGAAAAATATAGATGGTAGTGAAAGATTGAAAAATTACTCTTTTACCATCAACATGTATTTTCCAGATCTCATCTGTCATCCGTTGTCCTTTAGGGATCAAACTAATCAGTGATGTATAAGAAAGGTGTTTATTGCGGGTAGACCAGTAACCGAATTCACCAAAACCACCTGTATAAATTTTTCCATTATTGCCAGCAGCTACAGCGCGGACAATTTGTCTGTCTGGCATACTGTATTGTTGCCAGTATTTTCCGTCAAAGGTTAATAATCCCTGCGCGTTTCCAAAATACATGATGCCCTTATTATCTCTCGTAATTGCCCAGTTCTGGTTTCCTGAGAGGTAAACTGATTTAGGGTAATTCTGAATATAAGGGGTGCCGATGCTTTTTATATCATCCGCCCTGAGCGCTGTACTGATGAAAATAAAGCTTATAAAAAGGAAAGAAAAAATAGTGTGACAGGTTCTCATTTAAAACAACAGGTACTCGAATGTTATAATTAAGGCGCAAATTAGCCAATAATTATAACATTCGAATACCTGTTGCTTTTTTGTGTTGAAATTGAATTATTCAGCACAAATTTTTCTCAATCAAATTATTTTCTGGCTTCTTTATAAGTCCAGGTTTCATTGAAAAATGTTCTGTCGGTGCCATTCTGGATCATAATGTATTTCACCTTAAATGTTACCGGCACTTTTCCGTCTGCGGACATAGTGAATTTGTTTTCACCTGTAACATCAATTCTTGCAGCTCTTGTATTCTCAGCTGGCTGCCCGTAATAATTAACAGCACTAGTAACACTATTAGTTTCGTTATCTATTGTAAAGACAGGACTGAAGGATCCGTACACCGTTTTACCACCGTCGTTTAAAATACCATGCGCAAAAGATTTATTGTCGGCATCGTAAATGGCTACTGTATTAGGTCCCTGGGTTACCAGATGGAATGTTCTTGGGTAATCTCCTGTCAATAAAGGATTCACCTGATCCAGCATAGTTCCAGATACTGTATACACCCCATCCCATTTGTTCTTCAAAGAAATCACAGACACAAGTGTTCCAAAATTCCCGCTTACAGTGAAGCCACCGCCGTCAGTAATTGAAATTGGAAGCGCATAAGTTTTAGTCGGATCCAAACTGATCGTATTGATCTTAACCGGAAACTTCACCTTACGCTGGCCTGCCGGAATAATCACTTTATTTGAACTGAACGTATAAGAACTTTCCGGTATTAAAGTATATGATTTTTCATTAACCTGATTAAACTTATCTAAAGCAGCCCCATCAACCGCTAATGTCACTACTACGTCTCTGTCGTTAGCTTCTGGCGCTGCGTAATTCACATAAATAAAGTATTCTGAAGGTACTTCATCAATAGTGAATGCTGCTGCAATAGAATTTCCACCCCCATTACCAGCGGAAGACCCTATGGGTAATTCTATTATAGGTTTATTCTGAGTGAAATCTGGCTGACTGGTATCTTTCAGACAAGAATTTAGACTGCTCATAAATACTGTTGCTATGATTATTGAATATATTGATCTTCGTTTCATTTTTTTTAAATTATGTTTTGACTGAACTCAATTAATTTATCTGTCTAATTCGTATTATCTGTATCCCAGAATATTTTTGAAGTGAACTGACTGATTGTTCCCTGGCCCAGCACATTATCCGGATTGTAATTGTATTCGCTTTGCGGATAAAGTAAGCGTACAGGTATAATGCGTGTTGTAGCGGCCGGATTGTCTGAAACAGGAATGTCGGACGGTATATTCAACCTGCGAAAATCTGCCCATGATTCCATATCATTCACGCCATTCATTGCTGCCCATTTCTGTGTCATAATCAATATGATTTTATTTGAAGCTGCATCCCAGTTACTCACATCATTCTGAAGATATTTTGCAACATCTTCGGCACCCAGATAAACAAATGATTGTGTCACCGCTGATTCATACAGTGCACGGGGTGTGCCAGCAATCAAGCCACGCTGTGCTGCTTCAGCCTGGAGAAATAATGATTCGAAATCTGTCAGTAATGGCTGGGCCATCTCTGCACTTTTTAATAGTCCGGAGCCAATTGCGGATTTTACATTTGGATTGTCGGCTGATGAAGCTGTAGGACCAAACCTGCTTCCAGAATAAGTAGTACCGTTGCCGTCATCAATTGTAGTGTATAATTTACCTAATCTCGGATCATTATTATTTTGATAGAAATTAATTGCGTATTCACTAGCTATATAATAACGATGGTTATCAGTCGGAGCAGACTTTCCTACCGGAGAATAACCAAAGCTCGCCCAGAAAGGATTTTGTTTACCAGCAGAATTGCTGTAACCAGGGTTAACACTGCTGCCCTCACCTATGCCTGTAAAGCCTAAACCATTTGCAGTGATCTTTGCTATTTCAGCAATAATATATGCATCTCTACCTGGCATCTGTGTTTGACGCAGCAAAATGCGTAACTTCAGTGTATTTGCCAGTTTACCCCATTTTTCTGCATTTCCTTTATACATGATATCAAAAGCGGCATCTGCTGAAGGAACCTTACCTATACTTTCCTTAAATAGCATGGCCGCTGTATCCAGCTGTCTAGCTAAATCTTCATAGATATCCTGACCTTTATCGTAGGCTGGCCTGATTGCTGATGTAGATTTTAATGCTTGTGTATAAGGGATGTTCCCATAAATATCTACCAGATTTTGGTAATCATAAGCTTTCATTGTTTTGGCAATAGCTACATAGAACTGATTGCCAGTGGCGGCCGATTTGGTCTGTACATATTCATAATCTTCCAGGTTATGGTAAAGATTATCCCAGATCGTAACTGTAGGACCATAATTGGTAGTGAATTGATAGCTGCGTTCTTCTGCAAAGGCTGATACCGCACCACTATAGTTCCAATAACCTATCCATGCGGAGGCAAATCTGTAAAAATCAGTTGAGCCTGTTGTAAACCTGCCGGTAGAATTCAGTGCATTTGTCAGCACTAATCCCGGGGTTACATCTGTTGGCTTATTAGGGTTTTCATTAATATCCAGGTAATCTTTGGTGCAGGCTCCTAAAAGGAAAAAGGCTGCTATACAAAGTAATTTTATCTTGTTATTCATCTTTGACTGCATAATTATAAAGTAATAGTTGCTGTGAAACCATAAATACGTGTTGGCGGTGTCTGGTTAAGATCACTAGAGCCCTGAGCGTTGTCCGTAGTTGCATTAAATTCCGGATCGGTATAAACATTTGTCTTAGGTCTGAACATGAAGAGGTTTCTGCCTACTAATGCAAAATTTGCGCGTTTAATGAATTTAGCATTTGCTTCAAGGAATTTAGCTGGCACTTCATACCCTAATGAAAGTTCACGCACTTTCCAGAAAGCAGCACTGGTCACATAATTCTGCATTACCCCAAAACGAGTAGTTGAACCAGCCCAGAAGTCTATTCCGCCTGTTCTTGTAGTGATGTTGGTATTTGGAGTATATACGCCTGGTGAAGTTTCAATAACAGAGTTAGGATACACAAATCTTTCACGCCCGTTAGTAGCCGAACCATAGCTGATACCGGAGAAATCCATTGTACTGCCTGCCCCACTGTAAACTACGCTTCCGCTGCGGTATTCTCCTGTACCAGATAATGTGAAGTTGCGGAAATTTACGCTTGTACTTACACCCAGAATGTTTTTAGGTGTAGTCTGACCAAAAAGAATATTTACCTGACTTAACTTAGGGAACCCTGTACCCGCGTCAACAATTGTTCTTCCTTCCGGATCCAGGGCATAACCATTACCCATCAGCACGGGGTATGGCTGGTCTTTCACGATATAATTGTTGTTTCCAATACTGAGATTTGGTAATCCCTGGTAAAGTTCAACTGCTTTATTCTGGTTGTAGGAATAATTAACACCCAAATTCCATGTAATGCCGCGACCGTTCTCGCTAATGATAGGGGACCCTTTTAAGGAAAGCTCTACGCCCCGGTTTTTACCTGATCCTGTATTGATAATTGCATTGGTAAAACCAGTTGCACTCGAAATATTAATTCCTTTAATAATTTCCTGATCTTTTGTTGTTTCCCAATAGGCAGAAGATTCCAGCATAATCCTGTTATTCAGAAATCCCAGCTCAATACCAATCTCGGTAGATAGTGTCTGCTCTGGTTTTAGATTCGGATCATATACGGTCTTACCTACACTGTAACCTGCGGTACTTCCATAAGGGAAACCGGCACCAACATCAAAAGTAGATTCAAGGGAATATGGACTAAACTGAACAGCGTAAACTTTGGCTACACCTCCTCTGATCTTTCCAAAAGAGAGTATATTACCTTTAAGCGATTTAAAAGCATCTGTAAAAATAAAAGAGAGATCTGCCGAAGGATAAAAGAATGATCGGTTTTCCTGCGATAATCTCGAATCCCAGTCATTACGACCTGAAGCATGAAGAAATAGATAATCCTTATATCCAACTGTCAGGTCTCCGTAAATACCAAATTGCCTGTCTTTAGTAGATTCTTCATTAACGATAGCATCACCAGAACGACTACCTACATTGTAGAAATCTGGTATAACAAGAAAATCTGTTCCTGCCGATAACTTCCGTAATGACCTTTGTATTACTTGTGTGCCCGCAATAAATGTCGCACTGAAATCCTCATTCAGTTTCTTTTTAAAAGTAGCCAGGAAGTTTCCTTCCATACGGCTGTTAAACTCTGAATAATCCGATGATCTGCCTGGTGAAGTTTGCGGATTGGCTATAGCTTTACCACTTGCCTTTGCAAAATCAGAATAGCTTATCGCTTTCGTAATATTCTTGCCGTTTTTTGTGAAAGTAGTGATACCACCTCTCGCAGTTAGATTTAACCAGGGTGTAGCATCATAAGATATTGCCAGATTACCTAGCAAGTCATCCCGGCGCTCATTGTTGCGTGTTCGCTGTAAATTAAAATATGGATTTAATCCGTAATCATTATAATAATTGTTAAGGTCTCCGTAGATGGAGTTGATGTCCTCGTATGACGTAAGAGGAATATTAGCTGGTGTATTTATAATATTATCATAAATCTGTGAGTTTGATTTATCTACATTCTTTTGTGTATAATTAAATGTATAATCAACTTTCAGTTTATTAAAAATACGCGAGCCATTGATTCTTGCCGCAGTGCGGTTGGATTTATCACCCGGTACATAGCCTTTGCTATTTACACGCTGAATATTGATATAAGTAGAACCCTTGTCATTTCCTGTACTAAAACTCAGGTCATTTTGCTCGTCAAGTCCGGTGTCGAAGAATTTTTTCTTCTCATCTGCAAGATTGGAGTAGGGTGACATCTGTATGGTGCCATCAGGAAGTGTTCTGCCTAGTGGACGTATAGTACCATCAAAACGATCCCCGAAATTCTGGTTTTCGAAGGGCGTATATAGTGGATTTCCATATTCATCCTGACCTGATCCACCGCCAAACTGAGTCTGCATTTTTGGAAAATAAGATAGTTGATTCAGCTGAGTCGTGTTGGTATACGTTATCTGGGTATTGTCTTTTGCACCGCGTTTTGTAGTTACGATTAAAACACCATTTGCTGCTTCTGATCCATACAATGCTGCGGCATTCGCACCTTTCAGCACGTTTACATTCTCTACATCATTGGGATTGATAGAGTTCATATAACTAAGTGGTACAACTACACCATCAAGAACAAGTAATGCCTGGTTATTTCCCTGAAAAGACCTGTTTCCTCTTAACACAATCCTAATTTGGTCGCCCGCATCAATCTGATTATTAGCTTGTACAATTTGTAATCCTGACACTTTTCCCGACAAGCCTGCAGCCAGGTTCGTTGGTTTGCTCTGGGTAAGATCTTTTGCATTTACCTGTTGTGTAGAATATCCAAGTTCTTTTGCTGCGCGCTTGATCCCCAGTGCCGTCACTACAACTTCTCCCAATTGCTGAGCATCTTCTGTCATAATTACGTTAACCACAGGTTTACCTGCTACAGCTACTTCTTTTCGGGTAAAGCCAATATAAGCAAATACCAGAATGCTGTTAGCATCAGGAACTCTGATGGAGAATTTTCCTGAAGCATCTGTATTTGTACCTTGGGTACTGCCTTTAATAAAAATACTCACACCCGGCAGCGACTCACCATTATTACTGGTAACAGTTCCGCTTACAACCATCTGTTGTGCTACTGCATCAGGGTGCGCTGCAGCTTTCACTGCCAGGACTACATCACCATTTATAATCTCATAATTGATATTATGCTTTGTCAGCAGGACGTTAAGCAAACTTCCTAAAGACTGATTTTTAGCATCGATTGATACCAGTTGATCTGCATCAATAAAGTCTTTACTATAGACAAATTTCAATGACGTAATCACTGATACTTTTTTCAATACAGATGATAAACTTCGGTTTTTAACTGAAAGATTGATGGATTGGTCTAATACCGCATCCTGAGCTTTGCTGTTTCCTGCATAGGAAACGCCGCAAATTGCTAATGCAATGGCTAATTGACTCAATGTGACTTTCATAATTTTAAATAAGCCAATACGGTCTTGTAAAAATAAATTCATAAATTAGATTGTTTCTTATTGATTAATGAGACAAATAAATTCCCTTTAGAGCGGCGCAATCGCTCTATTCAAAAGGGGATAATTCTTCAAGAACAGGAGTGGTTCGAACACTTCTGTTCCTTTTTCTTAAATTTGTGTGTGTCTATTTTTCCATGATATTTTAGGTTAGTTGGTTTTAGGTTGTTGATTGAGGGTTCTTAAAATGATTTTATTGTTTTCTTTACTATATTCTGCATGAACTGATTTGCAAATCAGCACAAGGATATCTGCAAGGTTTTTGTTCGTGAAATCAGCTGTCAGCTGATATTGACGCAATGCGATGCCTTCCGCCTGGACGTCTAAATGGTAATATTTGCTTAGCTCTGCAACTATATCTTCCACTTTGGTATTCTCAAAAGTCAGACTTGCTTTGTGCCAAATCCTCAGGTCTGATGCTGGCGGTACCACAGCTTTTAGTAGCTGGTGATTTGTATGTTGATAATTAGCTTCTTCTTCCGGATGTAATATCACTTCTGTTTCGTCCACTCGCTTTGTTGCATGTATATTTGGTTTTAAAGGTATACTTACTGATACCTTACCTGTTAGTACCGATACTTTCGTATAATCTTCTCCTGGAATTGAGCGGATACGAAAACTGGTGCCCCAAACTTTCGTTTTTACTTTCCCACTGGTCACGATAAATGGATGTTCAGCATCTTTAGTTACCTCAAAAAATGCTTCTCCCTCCATTGTAACTTGCCGGAGTTTCCCGAATCTGGATGGAAAAGTTAGACGTGCTTCAGGACTAAGCCAAACAATACTGCCATCTGGTAATAATTGCCTGGTAATAGAGTGAGTCATATTATGAACTTTTATCAGAGGCGATTTTGCTATTGTATTTACAGTTTGCTTATGTAAAGCGTTATAAGCAAATAGTGACAACCCGAAGGTAATCAAAGCAGCAATAGACCAGCGTGTTATCCAGTGCGTATTACGCTTTTTGTTAAGCTCATTTCCATTATGGGGAATGCCAGTCTGAAGGTAACCGGAAATATCGTTGCCCATAGCCTCTTCAAAATATTTATCCAGCTTACCCTGTTTCATTAAATATGTAAAAACCTCCAGTTCTTCATCTGTAGATTTTTTATCAAGATAGCGGTTAACCAGTTTTTTGAGGTAATCCTCTTCCATATGCTGCGGCTTATACTTACAAGACAACAAAAATGGTGGGAAGGGTAGTGGAAAAGAAAGAAAAAGTAATTTGCTACTTTAGCTAAATGGATTTATCTTAAATACCCGCCTATAATTACCATAAAGAGGGTAAGAGAAATACCAAATTCTTTTTTTATGGAAGAACTCAATACTTTCATTGAATGTACCATGTGATTTTTGACTGCATTTCTGGAGATATTAAGTGATTTTGCTACCTCTTCATAAGATTTCTCCTGCTCACGGCAAAGTTTAAAAATTTCACGCGTGCGTTCAGGAAGTTTACTTAATATTTTTCGGAGGAACAGCACATATTCTTTATGCAGAAGTTCTTCTTCAGTATGGTTACGTGTAGCTATAAAACCTGCTATAATCTCAGCTATCGCTTCATCAGATCTGAAAACGATTTTAAGATTATTTAAGGTGTGATTACGTGCGGTGATAAACAAATAAGCGTCAAAAGACTTTACTCCCATTAAGTTCTGCCTGTTTTCCCATATTTTGATGAATACTTCCTGGGTCAGATCCTCAGCCAGTGGTACTGAACTCACATATTTAATTATAAAAGTAAAAATACGACGATTATAAATCTCATATAAACCAGTAAAAGCAACCTGATCTCCTTCAATCATTCGTTGCAGGAGATCATTTTCAGTATTTTCTGGTCTGGTTGGCAATGGTTCTTAGGATTAGATGATTCAGGTAATCAAAACTAAGGAAAAATTAAGCAAGGTTAAAATCTATTCATCACAGTCCTGAATACCATGATAGGATTAATTATGCTGAAATGCCTACTGGCTGCGGAACTTTAACATAATAGCCGGTTCCGTCATACGGTCGGCGGCGAGGGTTTGTGATACATGCATCAGAGCAGCATCCCTGTAATTTTGTGCCACATTCATCACACTGAGTAATGTGCTCATTACATTCCGGATTTGCGCAATTGATCATTTTGGCTGTAACCGTACCGCAATTATAACATTTGGAAACCACACTTGGATTTATGCTATTCACATCAACCGCTATACGGTTATCAAATACATAACATTTACCTTCAAAATCTTCTCCGCCTGCTTCTTTACCATATTTGATAATACCTCCATGTAACTGGTAAACGTCATTAAAGCCATGATGAAGCAACAGGGCAGAAGCCTTTTCACATTTTATACCACCTGTACAGTAAGTAAGTACTTTTTTATCTTTATACTGTGCAAGTTCATTGATTTTCTCCGGGAAATCCCTGAAGTTCTCAATGTCAAGCGTAATTGCATTTTTGAATTTGCCCAGGTTATGCTCATAATTTGAGCGTACATCAAGAATAATTACATCTTCCTGATCAATCATTTTTTGAAATTCTACCGGCTCGAGGTGTTTACCCGTGCGCTCATTCGGGTTGATTATACTTGTATCTTTCAGTCCTGAATGTACAATCTCTGATTTATAGCGGCAATGCATCTTGATGAAAGAAGGTTCTTCTACATCATCAATTTTAAATTCAGTTTTTGCGAAACGTGCATCAGCATGAACAGCTTCCATATAGGTCTGGCACGATTCTACCGAACCGGACACTGTTCCATTCAAACCTTCATCAGCCACAATAATACGGCCTACAAGATTTAGTGATTTACAAAATTTAAGGTGATCTGCAGCAAATTGTTCTGCATCAGCTATAGGACTATAGCAATAGTAAAGTAAGGTCTGGAATTTTTTCATAAAATTAATACCGCTGCAAACGGCGTTTAACACTGCAAATTTAACAATTAATATTTATAATATAAATGATCAGGTAATTATTAGGCGGTCATCTCGCTTTCCGCTGCTATAAGTAAATAATAAGATGACGATCAGGAGCGCTATTCCCATACCCTGATGGAATAAAGCATAGTAACGGTAATTTGTGTTGAGTATGTTCAGGAGAGTCATTATGCCCAAAATAACCTGAAATAGAACCAGTATAAGTGGAAGGATCCGGATACGAACCAGTCTGTGATCTTTTTTCCAGACCGTTGTTCTTTTATATGTTATAAAAACGGCAATAATGATGAGATAGGCAAGTGTCCGGTGTATTAATTGTATCCAAAGCAGGTAGCTAAGTGGTGAAGGAATAATAAAGCCGTTCATGTCCGG
This sequence comes from Pedobacter sp. MR2016-24, assembly GCF_026239655.1. Classification (GTDB taxonomy): domain Bacteria; phylum Bacteroidota; class Bacteroidia; order Sphingobacteriales; family Sphingobacteriaceae; genus Pedobacter. Next base: position 512,165 of record NZ_JAPIVO010000006.1, read on the forward strand.
CCATGTTGGTGCAGCAAGCGCTGCTTTTGATCCTGCCATTAAAGCTCCGAAAACCAGTTGTAGTAAAATCAGGCCCAGGCTGATGAGACAACTGGTTTTCAGTTTTCCTGAAAAGTGATGTGTTGCTGTACGGATACTCAATTGAAATGCTATCCAAAGCATATAACACAGCAGTATAATTGCGGTAATAAAATGAATGGCCAGTTTCACCTCGTTAACGGCTGTCATGGTATTATTCAAACCGCTTTTTACCATAATCCATCCTATAACAGCCTGTAATAATCCTAATAGAAAGAGTATAGTTAACTGTAGGAGTAATTTCCCATTTATTTTTCGCTGGATGGAAAAAATGAGGAAGGGGATGATAAAAATCAAGCCTATAAACCTTGCCCAGTTTCTGTGGAACCATTCCCAGAAAAAGATAGCTTTATAGTTATCTAATGTAAAATGAGCATTGACTACTTTGAACTGTGCAATTTCTTTATACTTATCGAAACTCGTTTGCCAGGCTGTGTTATTCATAGGCGGAAGACTTCCCAATAGCGGTTGCCACTCTGTTATTGACAGGCCAGATCCAGTTAGGCGGGTAATCCCACCCAAAATGATCTGAATAATTACCGCGAGAGCACCACAATAAAGCCATATGGCGATCGGTTTATTGGTATTATCCTTCATAGATCACTCCCGATGTAGGCGTTTCATTCAATTCTATCCTGCAAAGATTGGGAATGTCTTTCTTTAATCTTTCCCAGAACCATATGCTTAGATTCTCCGCTGTAGGATTTTCCAGCCCTTCAACGGAGTTCAATACCTGATGATCGAGCAGGTCTATATGTGGTTTAGTCAGATTTTTTATTGCTGTATAATCTATTATCCAGCCGGTATCTGTCCCCGGTTCGCCTGTTATATAAATTTTTAGTGTATAAGTATGCCCATGCATTCCTCCGCATTTATGTCCTGCTGGTACGTTAGGCAGATAATGGGCAGAGTCGAACTGAAAAGTTTTGTAAATAATCATTGTATAAATAATATATGCAAAGGTGTGATTCTAAACAGGCTGAATAAATGACCAAAATCATGTTATTGGAATAATGTGATGCTATAATAATTGTGTTATTAATTACGCATATTCAGGCAATGACTGGTGCTTTTTGTATATAGTTGTTCGTATGCTCACACTTTTTCAGATACCTTTTGCGTAGATGAACACATTATGCTGAAGTTCAGCAAAAATTTCATTGTACTGTGTGAGCCGCACAATTGTTATCCGGCAGAATATCTGGAATATTTTATGGATCAAATCTCTGTAGCAGAGATGGAGGCAAAAATAGGACTTGAAGTACTGAATGATAATTTCACGATGGCCTTCTTTATGAAAATTGCATTGGGTTTTGGATTAGCGAATGATGAAATCCCGGATTTTAATGAGGAAGATATGATCTTCCTGATTGAAATGGACGAGCTCAGGGCTCGTTGTCACCATATTGCCAGTCAGGAAGAAAGGATTGCAGTATTTAGATCTTTCTGCCAAAAGCGTTATGACCAAATCGCTAATCGAAACTAAGTTGGCGATCACCCAGGGGGTAGGATATGGTTGAACAAGTTATCAAACACTTACAGAACATTTACCAAACACTTAGCAAACGGCCTTTCAAACCTATTCCTTGCTAATTTTGATATCCTTTCCTTGCTAACTTTGTCCTATCCTGTTTCAAATCCTGCTGTTACGCTCAAGTGGGTCACAAACAACACAAACATTTAAAATGCTTTGTACAGATAAAAATAAATCATTTACCAATGAAATAATCTTATGGCCTAAATAAGGATAAGACAAGTAGGGGGCAACAAGGGAGACTGACCTACATGACTGCGCGTATACAGCGCATAAACTGCGCATCTACTCCGCCTTTTTCAGCTAGTTAAAAAAGGCGGAGTAGATGCCCAGTATACGTGGTATATATGCGGTATTATTCAGTTCTTACTCACTTGCTCCTCCCTTTCTGTGTCTATCTTATTTATTGTAGATTGTTGTCGTTGTCCCCCGGTAAAAAATTAAGAGGTAGTCGGTTCGAAGATAGTGCGGTGCTACTGCGGTACATCCCAACTAGTTGAATTGAGCGGAGTATCAGCGTAGCCAGACCTTAGGGAGGCCGCACTAACCTGAGGGATGCCCATTATACGCCCATGTATATATATAACATCACAAATTTCAGCGGTCAACTTCCGTTGAACAGCTAACCTGAGGGCCGTTCGGTTTAAAGGTGGTGCCGTTTTTTGTACTGGATCACAGGTTTTTCAGCCAGATTGTGCTGGGTGGAAAAATGCCTTAATGTTTTTCTGCCTGAAAAATAGCGACTTAGCGTGTGCAAACAACTATTTGTCCGGAATTGTTTGCGGGAGTAAAAATTTTCCCTACTTTTGCATCCCGCTTCGGAGGAAGGGAAACAGTGAAAAGGATAAGTGAAGAAGATTTTGAAAGACGTGTAAAGAGAAGGAGCCTGTCAGGGTTTGTTTAAATTTAAAAAGGGTTTTAAGGCCC
>NZ_JAPIVO010000007.1 GCF_026239655.1 Pedobacter sp. MR2016-24
GCCGAAATCCATGTATTATTATCAAAAGTTAAAGGATGATTCAGAAACAATAGCTAAACTTCAGGAACTGTCTTTGGCTTATCCAACTGAAGGACAGGATCTATACTATGGAAGAATCCGTACACAGGGCTATAAATGGAATTATAAAAGAGTCAGGCGCGTGTATCTATTACTAGGATTAAATCAAAGAAGGAAAGTACGCAAGCGTTTACCAGCGCGGGTAAAAACTCCGCTGTTACGTCCGGATAATCCTGGAGAAATGTGGTCTATGGACTTTATGAACGATGTGCTGACCAATCAAAGAAAGTTCAGGACACTAAATGTCATAGATGATTTTAACCGGGAAGCCATTGCTATTGAAGTTGCTCATTCTATGCCGGCGGTAAGAGTAACCAGGATATTAGAACAAGTCATTTGCGAGCAAGGAAAACCAAAATGTATCAGGGTTGATAATGGACCAGAATTTATCAGTAAGGAATTCAGTACATGGTGCAAGGATAATCACATTGAAATTCGATATACACAGCCTGGAAGGCCAATGCAAAATGGATATATAGAACGTTTTAATCGCAGCTTTAGGGAAAGTATTCTGGATGCGTATTTATTCGATGATATAACGCAAGTACAGCTACTAGCAGAGGAATGGGTAAACGATTACAACTCAAAGAGGCCACATGAAGCTTTGGAAGGTAAAACACCGCTGGAATATAGAGCACAATGGAGCCTCAGCATGCAGTCAACTCCTGCGGAGTCGACTGCATGCTGAGGGATAAGAAATAATATATAAATTTGAATTCTCGCCTCCTAAACCGGTTCGAAAAAAGGGAGGGTTACACATTAATATAGAACTTCAGAGCATATTGTATATTAAGTTGAAACTGTTTAGAATAAAGAGTAAAGTCAAAAAATTATAGATATTTCAGAAAAGTACAGTAATTGTTATACACTTAACAAACGTCAATGTATAATAATATTCATACTAATAATGATAAATGCTATGCCGGATGATGATTAGCAAGTATATTATATTTGAGTCAAAAGGACTATAAATAGAAAAATTATATAGTTACATTTATATACAGCACTACACAATTCCAATTGGTGTTTAGGAAGACCTGAAAATCCTTAAAAGAGTAGGGAGAATTTAAAGTTTTTAACGATTTTTTGATTAAAAAAATCTTAAGCAATTATGCCTAGAATTTGGTATGCATATGTAGGCGGAAATCCTCAAGAACCAAGTAGCTGGTTTAGAGCTACAGTTAAACCATCCTGTGTAACAGGCTCAAATTTATGTGCAATTTACGCTTATAATGGAGATATAAATCCCGCTCCATTTTCAATAAACTTATCCAATTACATCAGCAACGCACTAATTAATTCGGTACCTCAACCACTGTCGCCAGCGGGTGCAAAAAAATACGTTTATTTAAAGTCCTGATAATTTTATCTCGGATTCTGGCTGATCTAACTGTTGTTGATCATTTCCTGAGGAATTTTGTATAAGTGGCCAAAGGTATTGCATTTAAAGTCGACATTTATTATCAAATGTAATATTAAACTGGTTGATGATCATGCCCCAATCTCTGATGGCACGATCTATTTTCTGGATATTCGTTGTCGATAAGTATACGTGTTTAATTGCAACCTAACCATCAGGAAAAGGATTTTGGCTTTGGTGAATTTCCTGATGCCACTGTTGAGACTTTCAATCATATTTATGGTATAAATGATCTTACGGATCTCCAGTGGAAATTGGAAGTAACTGGTCATTGGTTTTCAGTTATTTTCCCAGCTGGCAACGGCATAGCCATACTTACTTCCCTATTTCTTGCCGAAGTCATTCAATGCATACCTGGCATAATCGCTGTTTACCCTGCCATAGATTTCCTTCAGGTCAGCAGCAGAAAGTTTGCGTTCTTTCCAAGATACATATTTACAGACGTTCAGTATCTGATGGACCACGAAGAGCTGGGTAATGGTTAGTGGAAATATTTCCGCAATAACTTCAATAAAACCAGTGAGGTTATCCGTACAGGCGATTAAGATCTTCTCAACGCCTCTTGCTTTAAAATCAGTGAGTACGTTCGGCCGGAAAGAAGCACTTTCTGTTTCATTGATCTACATTCCTAAAATCTCTTTTAAAAAGTCATTTTTAAGCCCGATGACCGGACAGATATACTTGTTAACCACCTTTCCATTATGAAGGATCTTGAACTGGATGCGCCCTTTAGAAGCATATTTTTCATAGGCTAGGTGATCATCGAGTTCACCCTGAAGGATTTCATTACCAACTTGTTTGAACATTTCCAGGAAAAATTTCTGCAACGTTCCCTGGACTTGAATTGCTTTATAAAGTCCTTCGGTAATCATAAGTTATTATCTTTCTTAATGTTTTTATCTAAAGTTCTGAATTTTATCAAACAAAAGGAACCTTTTTTGATGATTCTTTAAATATACTACGGTTAGCGGGACTTTTTTCCTACTTACACAAAATTCTAAACACTACGACTATACTTTCTCAAAAATGATCACTAAACCTTAATGATCTGTTCATCAATATTCCTCACGTTTGCGCCATTAAAGTTCATCCCAAAGATTTTTGATTTAAGTGGTTTGCTCATCTGTTAATATTACTTAATAGATTAATAAACTAGCATTTCCCAGCCTAACATCCTAGGCGCCAAAAAATATATTTATTTAGAAACACCTTAATAGCAAGTTGACGAAAGTGTTAATGAATTGTGTTTATCGCGGGTTAAGCACAAACGTGAAGGATTATGTTTAATTATAAAAATAAACGCTGGACAATCACTTTTAGTACTGAAGATTAGCAAATCTTAAAATCATGTAGTTCATTGGCTGGGAGTCTACTTTGTCGATAAGACTAAATTAGTGAACTGCAGTTACAGTCAATAGCTAAACTTCAAAACATTATAAAACAAATCTAATTAAGAGCCAGGTGGCCTTCATTATTTAATAGATCCACCTCTATTTTTATAAAAATAAACCAGATGAATAATCCTTTAGTGTCCTGTATAATGCCTACAGCAAATAGGCCAGAAATTATTCCATACGCAATTGATTACTTTCTAAGTCAGCGTTACAAAAATGTGGAGCTGGTCATTATAGACGACAGCGAGGATTCGGTGTACAAATTAATACCGGATAACACGAAGATCAGATATTTCTACTGTCAGCCATTAGGCACCATTGGCGCCATAAGAAATCTTGCCTGCAGTTTAACCCAAGGAGAAATCATCCTCCACTGGGACGACGACGACTGGTATGCGGAGGACTGGATTACACGCAAGGTCGCTACTTTAATAAATTCCAACGCAGATATCTGCGGCTTAAACAAAATCAATTTCTTTGAACCCTTCAAAGATAAAAGACACACTTTCACCGATGCTATACCAGAGCAACCGTGGGTCTACGGACCTACTCTCGCCTATTGGAAAAGCTTCTGGGAAAAACACCACTTCCAGCACATGCAGCTTGGTGAAGACAATGACTTTGTTATGAATTCTGGAGCGAAGATTTGTATCAATGAATACGCGGAAGGATATCTGGGAATTCTCCATGGCAGGAACCTAAGCATGCCTACTTATGAAAATCCAAAAGAAAAACATCAACTGGCAAAATGGATCCAGGTTATAGAAAAACCTCATCAAGCTGAGCTTCCTTCTCCGCTCTCTATTAGCAACGATACTCCTTTGGTATCCTGCATTATGCCGACAGCCAACAGACGCAGGTTTATCCCTACTGCGATAGATCTTTTTTTCCGGCAGGACTATCCAAATAAAGAAATGGTCATTTTTGATAATGGTCAGGATCCGGTTGAAGATATTATTCCAAACGATGAGCGAATACGTTATTATTACCTGAAAACATCTGAGCCATTGGGGATCAAAAGAAACAGAGCAATTGAATACGCACATGGAGAACTGATCGCCCATTGGGATGATGACGACTGGTATGCGGCTGACTGGCTCACGCATCAGGTTCATGCTTTGCTCAATTCTGGTGCAGATTTAGCTGGCATCAATCAGGTGCAGTTCTACTCTCCTACGCAGAATAAATACTGATGGCTAAAAACATGAATTCCAGAAAATCCTGGCTAACCGTCGCGAGTTTAATTTATCGGAAATCATTCTGGTTGATCACCCCTTCAAAGGTCTACAGATTGGAGAAGAAGATGATTGTATCAGGAATAATGGAACCAGTGTATATGCCCATGACTATTATCAGGGCTTTATGGCCACACTTCATTCTAACAATACAAGCATAAAACTCTTCGAAGAAATTGGGGGTAAAATTGGTTGATTGTAATAATTTAGCTTTAGTACATCGATGATGCAACATTTTCCAGAATTAATGATGGTTCGTGCGTTTAGTACATCACATTTCCGAACGTCAATAGAACAATAATGTTGATCGTAAAAATTGAAAGTAATGATATGATTAGCAATTGAACTTTAATAAATTTATAGTAATGACGATAAATATTAATCTAAATTTTAGATCTTTAGAGTACACATAAATATAAAGTAATTACTGCAAATGAAATAAGCGAAATATTTATCAATAATCCAACTTAGCAAGCCCACTGCCTTCACACTTATTTTAGGGATCTCTATCAAGAATTCTATTCTGATGTATCACAAATTACTGCTAATGTGTTATTGATAATAAGCGCAATAATTTCAGATGCCATATTGTATTTAAATTGTATCTAAAAAAGGGCGTAAAGTCAAAAAGTAAATATTACCTAATTTGATCAAATTAGGTAATATTTACTTTAACAATTAGGTAAAATATCACTCTGATTTTAGTTATCTATCAAAATTTCAAATATACATACTTCTTCGCACCTATTGGAAAAGTTGGCTGAGGTATACCAGAAATAAGTGCATTAGAAATATAGTTCTGTAAGTTTGTACTAAAAAAAGAACTTGGGTACCAATCGCAATCAGGCACATAAACAGTACAAATTTTTGTACCAATTAAGCATCCAAATGCAATAGACGTTTTAAAATATTTTGAAGAATCTAATGGAGAGAAATTACCACCCCCGTCTAGAAATCCATACCAACATCTAGCCATAATCATGAATGATTTAAAATAAACCATCAAATTTTTAATAATTCCTACTCTTAAAGGTTTTCGGATTCCCCTTATTCATTTATAATAATGAATATATTCTAATATAAATAATCTGTAATAGACATCATTGAATTTATGTCACATAATTTCGCCCATAAATTCACTAAAAAATATGCAACGAATTACTATCTCTAATACAAATCAAGTTGACCTCCCCCTCGCAAAACCGGACTTTTATAAAGTAGAGATTTTCGGTCAGTGTCAAATAAGGATCATATGCAATTTAACTGTTATTCAAAATCACGGTCATTAGTTATTACTGCATAGTATTCAGCATATTTATCATATAGTTTATTTGATACACACTCTCAAATTAAATTGCAATAAAGTTAGTTGCTGTTATTTAATTTAATCCGGTCATAAGACTCAAAATGCACTTACTCCTTTAATAATGTGTCAACCGAGTTCCCATAATTTTGAAGTTATAAGTAACTTTATAAGAAAAGGATAAGCTGAAAACCTAGACAGAGTAAGCCGTAATTAATTTTTTTTAAGTTTTTTGATGTATAAAAACTAATATTATGCCTGGATGTTGGTATTCTTATGTTGGAGGAAACGTGCTAGAACCAAGTAGTTATTTTCTAGCTTCATGTTCCAGTACACCACCGTGTTGTATAGGCGGTGCAATTTGTGCTATTATGCATTTAATGGAGATATTAATCCATCACCATTATCTCTAAATTTACAAAATTACATATCAAATGCACTCGCTACTTTTATTTGTCAACCTCAATCTCCAGCCGGTGCAACCAAATATGTGAGAATGAAATCGAACTAATTGATATTTTAGATTGTAAGTATTTCAAGATAGTTTAAATGGATTCCTTTCATTATTATTTGTAATTTTATTTATGCCTTTTAAAAATCAATATTTTTTATATCAAATTAATCACATGCTAAATAGTAATGTGATTAATCTGATATAAATTGAAAACATGATCCAAATAATTATTAGAGAGTTATTACAAAATGCCAAGATCAAAATTATAGGAATCGAGTTGATTGTACTAGAGGTTGAGATAGCTTAATCGATTGTTCTGTCACGATTACGAATTGATTTTAAGAACGAAACAATTTACGGTCATAAGTCTTCTAAGTTTTATTCCGCTAATCTATTTTTACAAAAAACATGCAAATGAATAATTACTTTGTTTCCTGTATAATGCCAACAGCAAACAGACCGGGAATCGTTCCTTATGCCATTGAGTACTTTCTGAATCAAGACTATCCAAATGCAGAACTCATCATAGTGGACGATGGAGAAAGCACTGTTCAGCATTTGATTCCAGAGGATAAACGCATCAGGTATTATTACTACCAACCTATTGGAGCCATCGGCGCTGTGCGGAACCTTGCCTGCAGCTTAGCCCAGGGACAGATCATTATCCACTGGGATGATGATGACTGGTATGCAGAAGACTGGATTACACGCCAAGTTGCTACTTTAACTAATCCCAATGCAGATATCTGTGGCTTAAACAAAATCAACTTTTTTGAACCCTTCAAAAACAAAAGACATACTTTCACAGACGCTACACCTGAGCAACCATGGGTGTACGGACCTACTCTCGCCTACTGGAAAAGCTTCTGGGAAAAACGCAACTTCCAGCACATGCAATTGGGAGAAGACAATGACTTTGTCATGAATTCTGGGGCGAAGATTTGTATCAATGAATACACGGAAGGATATCTGGGAATTCTTCATGGAAGAAACTTGAGTATGCCAACATATGAAAATCCAAAAAAGAAACATCAACTGGCAAAATGGATCAAGGTTATAGAAAAACCTTATCAAACCGAGCTTCCTTCGCTGCCCTCCTTTAGCACAGATGCTCCTTTGGTATCCTGCATTATGCCAACAGCCAACCGGCGCAAATTCATTCCTACCGCAATAGATCTCTTTCTTCATCAGGACTATACTAATAAAGAACTGATCATTTTTGATAATGGCCAGTATCCCGTTGAAGATATTATTCCTAAAGATGAGCGGATTCGTTATTATTACCTGGAATCATCTGAACCTCTCGGGATCAAAAGAAACAGAGCAATCGAATATGCCCAAGGAGAACTGATCACCCATTGGGATGATGACGACTGGTATGCGGCTGACTGGCTCACGCATCAGGTTCATGCCTTGCTCAATTCCGGCGCAGATTTAGCGGGCATAAATCAGGTGCAGTTCTACTCGCCTACGCAGAATAAATATTGGATGACTAAAAATATGAACTCCAGAAAACCGTGGCTCACAGGTGCAAGTCTGATCTATCGTAAAGCTTTCTGGGAACAGCATCCTTTCAAGGGACTGCAGATAGGAGAAGATGATGACTTCATCAGAAATAACGGTGGAAAAGTATTTGCACACGATTACTATCAAGGATTCATGGCTACGCTCCATCCTAACAATACAAGTATCAAATTCTTCGAGCAAGCTAATGATAAAACCAATTAATACTTAGTCACATCCGGACTCAAAAGTTATTGAAACAAAAGTCAAAACGTGGTAGTAACGCTGGGATTATGTCATTTAACTAGGCATTTAGGACAAAATGACCATAAAGCTAAGTTGCAGTTTATGTAATTTAGATGTAATGAAGGAATCGCTGAAAACCTTAAATAGAGTAAGCTGACACTTAAAGTTTTATGATGCATTTTGATATACAAATGCATCGCCTATTATGCCTGTTTGTTGGTATGTTTATAATGGAACTGGTGATGTTTATTCTCCATCGAGTTACACTTTGAGCTCATGCGCCTTTAGGCCATCCTGCTGTGCTGGAGATAGAGTCTGCGCCATCGCTGCACCAAATGGAGGTACAAATCCTTCAGTAATTTCAGCTAATATAAGAGCTTATATTGCTAATGGAATAGCAAGACAAATATGTCAACCCGACTTTCCTGTGGGAGCAGTAATTTGGGTAAGAATGAAACCAACGCCATTTGCTAGGGAGGATGATTTCCCTCCTTCAGAAATTCAAACTAATTGAGGATTGATCATTGATATACACCAGCCCCAAAATGTTAACACAGTTTGGGGCTTCTTAATGAAACCACCTATTGATAGAACTTTATCCCACCTACTTGCCGCCTTATAAGCAAACGTGCGAAATATATATAGTAAATATATTGTAAACAATACTAAATAAGGTCTATATAAGGGTTAATAGAAGGTTGAAAGAGGGTTGCACACGTACAACCACAATTAACCTATTAACAATCACTTCACATATATGTGTAAATATTATTTTTCATATATTTTTATTATTGCTTTTAGTTACTTTTATTTATATATTAGTACAACGTAAACTAAATACAACCTATTACCTAAACAATAAATGCTTGAATCATGGCAAAAGTTCCATACGGCATCAATGGGCCATTCATTGGCAGAGTCGGAAATACTATAGGCTACATACTGAACGGAATCAATGTAATCCGTTCCATCGGGGCCTTTCATGGTGAATACACGCCTAAACAACTGGCAAATTACCAGCGTATGGGTCTGATCTCCAGTTTATCAACGGTTATCCAGGAGTTCCTGAAATTTGGATTCGCTGCTGTAGCTGCCCCAACCAAACAAGGTCACACGAACCATTCCATATCTATTAATAAAGAAAAAGCCGTAAAAGGGGTCTATCCGAATCAGGAGACTGATTTTTCTAAACTTATCGTAGCACAGGGAACGGTAGCGATACCAAAAAATCCAATGGTAAAAGTGCTGAATAATAAACTTGAATATCGCTGGGAAGCAGATTTGCAAACAGAAGGAGCTGAAAGTTCGGATCAGGTCATGCTCCTCGCCTACTTTCCTGAAAGTCAGAAAGCGATTGTAATGGCCAGTGGTTCACGCAGAACAATGGAAAAAGAGATACTGGAAATACCGGGATCAAACAAAGATAGAAAGGTAGAAACATACATGGCTTTTGTATCGGATGACCGTAAAAATGCATCAAACAGCGTTTATCTGGGTCAGCTGATCATCCCGGCAACAGCTGAAACAGCACAAAAAAAGCCCGCGGAAGCTGTAAAAACCAAAGATCACCGCCTGAAATTGACAGCAGAAACGGAAGATGCCATAGACCTCATACCTAAGCCTTACAAAGATAAAGATGGCTATAGCGATTTGTATCACTTTGGTTCAAAATACACGGAGCAAACGGAAAAAATGAGGATCGTATCCCCACTTTTATCTTTATTCAAGGATCAGATCAATAAGGGATTTGAGCATGGAGATCGTCGTACTACACCATTTAATAAAGCAGTGAGTCGCAATATCAACGGCGCAATAGGTGGTGGTGACCGCGTTTATAACATCTATTTCCCTGCATTGGTATTCAGCGCAGGAAAAAGGGAAACGGCCTGGGCTACAAAATTGACACTGCACAGTGAAAATGAAGTGAGGGTGAAATGGGAAGTGCCCAAAACAGCTAAAATGTCGCTTATCGGCGACGATGAACCCCATTTTATCTTTTACAACAGAACAAGAGATATCCAATGTGCTACTTACCAAACTTCAAAAAGAAGGGATCTGGAAGCGAGTATAGAACTTTCTGGTGCCAGGAAGGGTGATATCATCTATGCGTATATGTTCTTTGTAGCGCATGATAAAAAGAGTGTCTCGAATACTGATTATTTAGGTTGCATAGAGGTAGAATGAGGAGTTCCCCTGCTGCCTGAAAACAGCAGGGGAATATTTTTTGTTCCGGTTATTAATGATGTGGCCTGATGAAAAACACCGGGGACGCCTGATCCTGATCGTCTGTGATGGGCTTCCATTCATCATTGCCGCCAAAAAACTCTTCTGCACAATAATTGATGTAAACATTATCAGTATCGCAAAGCTGCAGCATAGCAACAACGACAATGGGATAGATCCTGAATTCGTCGATTTCATAGGCAACAAGCACTAAATCATCAGCCTGATCATATTTTCTCAGGAATTGCTCAAGGTATTTCCAGGAATCATCTTGTTTGGCTGCCGAGAGCGTATCAGCATAATCACGCCATTCGCGCAACACGATTGGATACAGGTTTTGTCTGTCTACCTCGTTTTCATGGTACATCAAACTCCAGATCTGTTCGTTGGTATCGGTATAGATATCGTCGTAAGAATGCTGGTCGACATAGTTTTTTAAGGTGGCAGCCCTTCCTTCGTAAGTGTCCATTTCCCATACCTCCTCACCTGCTTTGATGATCAGCTGGGCATCGAGACAGGTGGCCGTAAACTGACCGTCTGATAAACCACTGAATTGTTTAAAGGCATGAATAAACTGATCATAGGCAGGAACGTGATATGGCGCATTTTTAAGGTCAAAATCTCGCCTGGCGATTCCGGATAAACCTAATGCTTCGATTTGAGTACTGAGCTCTCCTGCAAGCTGAGGAATGGGATTAACGTCAGGTGAGGAGCGCTGCGCGTAGCTGTTTTTGAGACCCATTGAAATATCATTGATGGTGAAATAGTATGGATCTTCCCACAAAAGCTCACACTTGTGATCATTCCAATGCTCCGGATCGGGACGGTAATTCAAATTCACGGTCTTCATCATCTCTTCATCGGAGAGTATAATCACCAGCTCTCCGCTATCACCTTTTAAGGTAAAGCTCACATCTAAGTTTTTGGGTTTCATCGAAAATGTTTTATAATGAACGGTACCAGCACGTAGAAAAAAAGCTAATTGGATCGCCTGATTATCTAGTACTGAAGGTTAAAGTGAACGAATATAAATAGAAATAATCCTGAATAACAAGCTCGAAAAGGGCTTATTTCTACTAAAACATTTTAGATTATCTGATAAGCGCAGTTTAATTTGCATTTATTTAAAATAAATGCAGAACGACATAAGCAGGTTTATTTTTTTAATTAAAATTCAGATTTATAGATGTATTTAACGTCAGAAATTTCTGTTTTCAGCTTGTACTTCTGTTCTAATGTGTCAAGATCGTAGTAGGGTGAAATTCCGGCTTGCTGAAGGTTATCATAATAAACACTTCCATTGGCACGAATACCTTCGTGAATCACTATTACAAGATCGCAGATGATAAATTGTTCTTTTTTTGAGCCTAATAGCCTGTACCAGGCAACCTCCAAACCCCAGCCGGACCGACTTTCGATAAAGGAGGGCAAACATTTTTTTAAAGCGTCGCGGGAAAAAAGCGGGCACATCACTTCTACCATACTCACATAACGGTAGGCAGTAAGAGGATGATGGGCGGTTACGGGCCAGCCTACATTTATAGGGTACAGGGAAGGCTGACAGATGTTGATGTGTTGTTGCTGAGCGAAGGAGAACAGCTTTTCTATGTCTCTTGCCGTCATTCTCAGATCATCGTCGGGAAAGAAAAAATAGTCATACTTCAGGAGCAAAAATGGCTGTTCTGTTAACACCTGATGTAATAAAGGATATTTAAAACCGGGTCGCAACAGGAGATAATCACTGATGCTGAAAAAATCTTCATAACCTGACGAATCGTAGTAAATAAATAGCATATCGAAGCCTCTGTTTGGGGCATCCCAGCCCCGGCAAATGTCGAGCGATTTTTTTCCTACCGGTGATATTAACAGGTACTTTCTTTTCATAATGAACTAAAGGTTGGCCAAATGAGTGGTACAAATGATAGTGGGCAACTGCAGTTTTTGATATTGGGTCAGCACTAAAGGTCCCTTCCCGCTGATGGCATTAATACGAAAACCGGCATGGAACAACAAGGTAGGCAAAAGCATGTCGTAGTGCCCGGACCAGCGGGTAGTCAGTTCCTGTTGCAGAAATTTTAAAGCCGCTTTTGAAATTCTGTACAGGGGATGAACGGAACGGTACCGGATAGCGAGTGGCAGGTCTATTTCTTCAGGATGGCTCAGGCACTCCCATCCGGACCAGCAGGGCTGGTCTTTATATTGGCAGAGCTGGCAGGTCACCAGATCTGCATGGATATCATGATCGCGGAAAAAAGCAAAGAAGACCTGCCATTCCCGGGTGGAAAGAGAGACCTGATCTGGCAGGTACCAATAATAATCGCATCCGGGCTGCTGCTGAAAAAATTGAAATAAAGGTAAATGGCTATCCGCAGGATTTGAAGCGGGACTCAGGAAAAATGGCTGCTGATGCTGTTGTAAAGCAGATATGAGCGCAATCGTATTTGGGTCATGTGGATCGCCGGAGATCAGCACCGCTTCTTTATCTATTTTGCTGACAGATGGAACCGGTATGGGAGGAACGATTTTCAGGATCTCCCGGTCTATCTGATCGAGAATTTCAGGGAACAGCTCCTGGTCAAATTTCCTGGCAAAAAGGGCTTTACTGCGCTGGATGACATTGAAATAATGCCTGGTGAGGATACGGGGGTGCATAAATGGAAAATCCCATTTGATGAGGTGTAAGTTTTTATTGAGGAGATGGGTGTTGACGAACTGTTCGTCACAGCTCAGGAGAAGGGTCTGGAAAAAGCTTTCATCGGGTATGCGCACGGATTTAAAGTAGGTCATAAAGCCGGGATTGATCCGCAGGAATTCAAAGATGATTTGGCTGACAGCTGGTGGAAAGGACATCCATTGAGAACCACCGTGCAGGTTTAACTCATCGCGGAATTCTTCATATGCAGGAAAACGGCTAATACCGCCAAACTCCCAGTTTTTAAAGGGAATGGGAAAGTACTGCATAAAGATGGTCTGCGGATGAGCGGCAAAAAAGGATTTGATAAATTTCAGGGGTTTAATGGGATAATCTTGTCCGCTAAGCAGTACGATACGTTTGCTGAAAGGGAGCTCTTTTTGAATATATTTTAAGCCCTCCAGGGTGGCCTGAACCAATGCATAACTGCCCCACTTGGTGTGGAGGCGTTTTTTAAGGAGGTGCAGCTGACTTTCTGCAGGAGGAAAATGATTTTGGTATTCAGCGAGACTGGCCTTTTTATCGAGGTGGATCACGAAGGATGCATCCTGGTCAAGGAGTACATTGACCAGCCGACGGAGCTGGGCAAAGTTTTTATGGGCCAAAATGAGATAGGTGATATGCATAGCTGGTTAATTTTTATGGAGCATTTTTCTAAAATTCCGGAACAGGCGCATGAGTAAGGAACTTTTCTCGGTGATGATCTCGGCATCAGCGCGCATGCCGTGTTTGAGCACAATCTTCTGGTGATGGTCCGTATTTTCAAAATGTCCGAAGCGCACGCGGGCCAAAAATATACTATCATTTATGGGCACATCTGAGACAAAGCTGACCTCTCCCCTGATCATCCCGAACTGTTCAAAGGGAAAACTGCGGAGTTTAATGAGGGTAAGCTGTCCGGTCCTGACTTTCCCCATATTGTATTGGGGAATAGTGATCTGACCGAAAAAATCACCTCGCCCGGGATTGATGACAAAGAGCTCATCGTTGAGATTAACGTTCTGGTTCTGCTGGATAATACCGGCGTAACTAATTGTGCCTGAAATGGGTGCGGTTAAAATGTACTGTTTGACCCATGCATTGGTGCCGGTAATCATATTGTTGAGATGCTGTACAAAATTTGCTTTTTCGTCTTGTATGACATGTTCGAGGTCTACAATCTCCTGCTGTTTGGCAGCATAAGCGGTTTTATTATTGAGCAGCTCGGTTGCACTGCGCTGCAGGGGATATTGGGCAGACAGGTACTTATTCTCCTGCTGTTTATATTCACTGTTGGAGATCACCCCTTTTTTGTAGAGCTTTTGGTAAGCCTGGAACTCCTGTTTGATATTGGCAAATTCGCGCTCCTGGACCTGCTGCTGCGCATCGATCTGTTTGCCGATCTGCCTGATCTCTTCCAACCCGCTTTGCAGGTAATTACGGTTCCTGAGATAGTAGCCGCCACTTTGTGTAGACAGGTAACGGAGGTATTGAGGGTAAAAAACCTGGAATTCGGCCTGCAGTTCACCCAGGTTAAGGCGGCTAAAGTTAAGGTGACTGACAGTGCCTTTACTGATGAGCTGGGTATTGAGCTGCTGAAGGATGGCGGATAGCTGGAGGACATCGCGATGCCGGGCAGTGCTTTCCATAAAGGCAATAGGCTGACCTTGCCGGGCCTCCCTGCCTTCTTTGAGGAGAATGCTGACGATTTTACCGGTTTGTTTGGCGTAGATCACTTTCGGAGCGTTCAGGGAACTGACGACGAGTTCCGTGCGGATCACATCGGGATATTGTACGAAGGCGGTCAGCGCGATAATGGAGATGAGAATCAGGAAGACGAGACTAATGCCTCTCCTCAGGATCCAGGACGGAACAGCGGTCACTATATCCTGAACTTCATCGCTGTTAATCTCATGCAGGGCTGAAGTCTGCTGTTTTGATGTTGATACTGATGGCATAGCTGGACAGATTAAACGTTTAATTCCAGTTGATTTTTGACAAGCTGGTAATATTCTCCTTTCTGGTGAGTCAGACTGGCATGTGAACCCTGTTCTATGACCTCACCGTTATGGAGCACAATAATATTGTCGGCATTTCTAACGGTGCTGAGGCGGTGGGCCACGACCACCACGGTACGCCCCCTGAAAAACTGCTCGAGGTTTTCCATAATCACCTTCTCATTGTTGGCATCGAGTGCATTGGTAGCCTCGTCAAAAAAGAGGTATTCAGGGTTTTTATAGACGGCACGGGCGATGAGCATGCGCTGGCGCTGCCCCTGACTAATCCCGTTGCCTGATGCGCCAATCCTGGTATTGAGGCCAAGGGGCAGTTCGGAAATGAATTCGCTGATATTGGCCATCTCAATGGCATGGTATAATTTTTCCCTGTCGGGATATTCGTCTCCGACTGCAATATTCCTGGCGATGGTGTCGGAAAAGATATAACCATCCTGCATCACGATACCGCAGCTGTTTCTCCAGTGACGGAAACTGATCAGGTCGAGATTCGTATTGCCTACTTTCAGCGTCCCGCTGGGCACCTGGTAAAAACGAAGGAGCAATTTCAGTATCGTGCTTTTACCGCTGCCGCTCATTCCAACAATCGCGGTAGTTTTGCCTTCGGGAATATGGATCGAAACATTCCTGAGAATGGGCTCATTTCCGGCACCGGGATAGGAAAAACTGAGGTTCTGGATATGGATGCTTTTCTGTATGGGCAGCTCGGTGATGAACTCCTGATCAGCCGGCTCCTCGTCTTTCATCTCATGGATCTCGTTTAATCGCTCCAGGCTGATCTTTGCATCCTGAAAATGCTGCAGGAAGCCGAGGAACTGTTCAATGGGACTATTGAGTTGTCCGACAATGTATTGAATCGCCATCATGGCCCCAAGGCTGAGCTGCCCGTCAATCACGAGCTTGGCCACCACAAAGGTAATAATGATATTTTTACCTTCGTTGATAAAAAAAGTACCGAACTGCTGGTACTGCCCAAGTGCAAGGCTGCGGACGTTGAATTTGAACAGCCTGGCCTGTACACGCTCCCATTCCCATCGCTTCTGCTGTTCACAGTTATTGAGCTTAATTTCCTGCATGCCATTGATCAGCTCAACAATATTGCTCTGATTTTGTGAAGAGTTATCGAAGCGCTTAAAATCAAGGTCGCGCCGCTTCCTGAAAAAAATCATGACCCATATGGTGTAGAGGATACTGCTGACCAAAAAAATGATGAAGATGCTGATATTATAATAGGCAAGTACAGCGCCGAAAATGACGAGGGTAAAAAGGGAAAAAATAGTATTGAGGGATGAACCGGTCAGAAAACTTTCGATACGCCCCTGATCTGTCATGCGCTGCATAATATCTCCGGTCATTTTGGTATCGAAAAAGTTCATGGGCAGCTTCATGAGCTTGATCAGGAAATCGGTCAGGATGGAAATATTGATGCGGGTGCTGATATGGAGCAGGATCCAGGAACGGATAAAATCCACACTCATACGGCCCAGGAAAAGCATGAGCTGGGCAATGAGGATCACATAGACAAACCCCACATCGCGGGTATTTACACCAATATCTACGATGGATTGAGTGAGAAATGGAAAGACCAGCTGGAGCAGACTGCCTACAGCGAGACCGGTGACGAGCTGCATAAGCATGCCTTTGAACCTGAAGAGGTAACCCAGGAAATAACTGAGGTCAAGTCCCTCTTCGGCATCTCCTTCCTGGAGGTAAAAATCAGGTCGGGGCGATAGAATGAGCAATATGCCTTTGGCATTTTCAGGATCGCCGGAATTAGCCCAGTGGCCCAAAAACTCCTGCTGGTTATACCTGATGATGCCTTTGGCAGGATCTGCAATGAGGTATTCGGACTGCTGGCGGAAACCGGAGGCAATTTTAAAGAGCACAACGAAATGATTCTGTGTCCAATGCAGGATACAGGGTAAATCTATTTGTGAAAGCTGGCCAAGACTGATATTGGCCCCGGTAGTTCTGAAGCCGATTTTTTCTGCGGCCTCACTGATCCCCAGCAGGGATACCCCTTCCCTGTTGATATTTGAAATAGTGCGGAGACGCTGATTTTTATAGTTCCTGCCGTAAAATTTCGCCACCATTTTGAGACAGGTTGGTCCGCAATCCATTTGGTCGAGCTGCTTAAAAAAAGGAAATTTTCTCATTTGGTCTGGTTTAAATTGGTTCAAGGGGGTCAGTGCTGTGCAGAAAGGCGAAGGTCAAGTGCCTGGTAATAACTGATGGCCCGGACATATTTAGGGTAATCCCGAAAATAAAGCTGCATCAGATCATCTATTCCGGGTGAGGGTGCTATGGTTTCCGAGGGAGCGGACGACTGAAGTGGCGTTCCATATTTCGCTGCAGCGGCATGGATAAGCTGCAGCCTGGTTGCCGTCACCTGGCTGAGGTATTCCGAATGCCCGAACTGATCCTCCGGCGAGCTGAGGACAAGGCTTAAGGCGGGATCCACGAGCATGATGGCATTGAGTAAGGCACACAGCTGAGAATCTACCGACGCAGGAGCCACAAAACAGGCATTCAGAAGGGTATCAAAACTGCTGCGAAAGAAAATCAGGAATCCGGGCCGGTAAAAACTATCGATCCAGAACAGGCCCTGTTGCAGCTCAACGGCCTGATCAAATCCGGCGACATGTCCCAGCAGCAACCCGGCTCCTTTTTTGCCAGCATGGATAATCTGTTCAAATAGGTTGTTTTTTGAATAATGGGGACTGAACTGCAGGTCATCGTGGCAAATCATTATCACCTCCTCATCTTCACGAGCCCCTGCCATACGGATAATCCGGAGAATGGTTTCCCAGCTCATGGCCGCCTCCGGGTCTCCATCACCGGGTGCAACTAATTGTATAGTGAATTCCGGCCTGCTGGTAAATGCTTCTGGTACAGCTGCATGGTGAGTGATGATATAAACCGGAAGCACAAAATCATCGTAGCTGTCCTTTTCTTGCGTATTGCGATCGATGTTTTCTGCGGGCTGCTGCACCGGATAAAATGTATTAACGCTAACCAGCTGGGCTAATTTCAATTCCGTTTTTCTGAACAAATCGGTCACTACACGCTGACTCGAGGCTTCGGCGACAAGCGTATCGGAATAGCCGAACTCCTCCTGGTAAGAGATGAAGGGAAAAATGACAAAGGAAGCACTGGTGAGTGAGGAAAGTTTGGTATCTGCGCTGTCGGTGGGCAGAAAATCAGCATTCATTATTTTTTGATAAAAAGAACGAAAAACGACCATAAACTGCGTGGCACGTAACTGGTTGAGCCAGAATAAACCAGGGGCGACCTGCACTGCGGAGTCGAACCAGCTTAGCCCACCGGAAAGCAGATCTGCATTTTTTTCCTGTGATTCCCGGATGTACCGAATAAATTTTTCCGGCTGATAGGCATCGGTAAATAAGTGATCATCTTCACAGATAATGACCAGCTCCTGGTCAGCAGTAATCGCGCGCTGAATAATTTTACGGATACTTTTCCATAGACCTACGGCACCTGAAGGATCTTCTTCAGCCTGAACGAGGGATAAGTCGAATTCCGAACGGGAGCTGAACTGCGCAAGAATATGCGCTTTTCTGTCGCACCTCTTTTTCAGATTGATGGCGTAAACGGGGATAGGTTGTTTAAGCATGCTGGTGTTTTTTACGGAAAACAGATGGGTACAGATCGTAACAAAGGGCCTCTTTTTTCCGGGGATCAACAGGAAAGAGCCTGTTCATGGACATATGTATGATACTGAAAATCAATTCAGTACTGAGCTGCAGCTGACCAGCAAACCGACGTAACTGCTGGTCACGCTGCGCAAAAATCAGGTGCAGCTGATGGTACCTTTGATCCGGATCTTCCAGAAAGGCAGTGATGAGTGGTTTATTGCGCTGAAAAAAGCTGTTGAGCTTTTTAAAATCCTGACCGGAAAAATTGAATTCCTGTTTGAGACTTTTGCTGATTTGTTTGACATAGGCCATTTTAAGGTGATGTTCCTCCCCGGTATAAAAAAGAGAAAGGTACCAGTCAAGATTATATACCCCGATCAGCCAGTTCATTTGATCGGCTTTAAAATTCCCGGACAGTGCTATTCTCAGGGCCAGTATCGCCTCAGCGTCGGCGCTGAAAATCTCTTCTACGGATGGCAACTGCTGCACTCCGTACCTTTCTATTTCCGGCTGGTAGCTATCGTAATGAATACGGTGAATCAATCCGCTGTGCACAAGTGCTTTGAAAGCCTTATTTAAATGAATGATCAGGGTGGAAATGTCTTCGGGATCACCAATTTTAAACCGGAGGCGCAGGTGAGGTTCAGGATCCGTAAAGCGGATAAAAAACCATCTTTCGAGCGACTGCACCTCCTGCCTGATCAGGGGTAACAGGTCGTGTAGCTGGCGCAGAATGGTTTCTTCCGCCTGGAAAGAATTGAAATAAAGTTTCAGGTATATCCATTCCTCGCCGGGCAGATAAGTCAGGGAGGGTACAACGGTATAAGCCTGACCATCGGCGGTTGCGGCTGCAGGATCTTTTGTACGGTAATAGGAAAACAGCAGCTGGCTGTCATAATTGTTATCACCGTCAGACACATAACGGTTCTCTGTCGCATTGAGGTGTTCCTGAAAAAGCAGGTCATCCTTCGTTTTGAGATCCTTATACAGGATTTTAAGGTACAGGTCCTGGTGCAGGTCAAGCAGCAGCAGGTTATCTGCGTCACCGTAAAAAACCCGCTGGGGAATAGCTTCCTTTCTGCAGATTTCCCGGAGACTGACCCGGAAGAGTTCAAACGAGCCGGTATGGAGCAGACTTTTTTTTACATTCCATTGTGCCGGAGAGATGACAATATTGTGCTCAATCGTCACCCTGGGCAGATAGTTAAATTCCCTCAGCAGTCCCCAGTCCCATAAAAGACTGTTCTGGTTACCCTGATTTTGCAGGTCGCCCAGAAAACTGATAACCGGCAGCTCATCGATTCTGTAGTTATACGCCGTGGTCATGAAAGGGATCACCTGTTTCCTCATTTTTTTGGAGAAGAGCACAATTTTATTGTTTAATACCCTTAGATAGAGGTCGGACAGTTCCAGGTAACACCCGGAGTCGGTGCCAGCGGGCGCATCGGCAATGTTCAATCGCCATGACCTGTTGAAATCCTTCAGGTTCACATTTGCAGTTTTAAGCTGCCCGGTATGTTCCAGTTCCACCAGCAATGCCCCCTCATGGTATTCTTCTTCCTTGTCCAGTATTTCGCCGATAAAATCCTTGATTTCAGGATGGAGAGGTGAAAACCTGGCATATACATTGGCTGCGGAGGGTGCGTGAAGGTCAAAGGGATAGAGCAGGTATGCTCCCCTGTCAACTGCCGCTGCACTGGCAGCGCTGAGTTTAGCCAGAACAGTTAAGGATGGTGGTACATTTGCCGCATTTTCACGCTCGAAAGGTTTCATTTCTTTCAGGCTGATGTTGATTTCATTCAGTCCCAGCACCCTGGCCTGCTTGTATTTATCAATCAGGAACCTGAACCAGTCGTTACAAAAATACTGTACTTTATGGCCGGCTGAAGCAGCCGCACCCTTAACTTCCAGCAGGGAAAGCAGTTCATCATTCTCCGGGAAAGTGATGCGCTTACCGACAGGATAACCAATGCCCAGATCAGGATCCAGGCAGGTCAGCAAGGGTATGGCCTGCTGGTCATAGCGCCGGGAAAATTCTTCCTTAAAAGCATTCAGATCAGGTGATTCATAATCGGGTATGATACGGCTCATGGAGAGCAGCACTTTTCCGAGCTGTTGTGCGACCTGCCGGTTGAGTACACAGGCTAAGTTTTTGTAGCTATCAATTTGAAGTACGGAGGATTCAGACCCCGGCTCACCCAGCAGTTCGCCAAGCATGGTGGTTATCTTTTGTATCTGCGGTATCGTCTGTGCAGGCGTAGTATCTTTAATATGCCCTATGGCTGCATGAAGCGCTTTAAGTCGCTCCCGGACCTCGGGGAATTCTGCACCACCTGAAGGTAATGCGATCAGCTGTGGCAAAATAGCAACATCACTGCTCTTCAGCGAAAGCGAAGAAAGCAGTATCCCGTTTTGCAGCAAGTCATCAATATACTCCGCTACATCGGCAGGATCCAGCTCATCATCATCGCTGATGAGCAGTGCGATCACTGCCAGCTTAGTCCGACCTGATTTGCAATAATTCAGCACTGCTAAAATGACTTCATCGATATCGACGGCCGACAACCTGAATTTTCGCAGTCCCTGCTCTTCTACCGATTCAATATACCTTAATCTGCCATCAATCTGGTAGACCGAATTGTTGGCATAGAGCAAGACTGAATCGTCAAAATTATACCCTGACTGTAACTTATTAATCAGCGCATTGGCCACAGCGGCATCCAGGCGTGCTATTTTCTGCAGCGGAGCAGAAGCTGGTGCAATGCTGGTCGTCTCTTCGCCGAGCGGGATCAGTGAAACGGCCGACATGGTGCTGAAGGGTGTACCGCGCTGACAAATCCTGTTCAGGTATTTCAGTACGCTGATTTTTAGCTTCTCCCCGGGGAAAATGCCATTTAATGCACCTGCTTTAACCAGCAGGGCATAAAAGCCGGGCGAAGCAGTATAGATGGCCTCCATTAAAATGGCAAGCACCGTTTCATCCAGTGGGATTTCATTGATAATTTGTTTTTCCAGTTCAGGCAAAAGCGATACAGGCAAAGCAGAGATCCTTAACATGGCTTTCCCGTAAGTGTGCATATCAGTCATATTGTTGTTTTAATGAATGGATAATTTTGATTTTCTCTGCATAAGTATTGCCCATATTGGCGATGATGATGTCTTTGATATGGGTATGTGCCAGCCGCTCCCCAACGATGTCAGGAAACTCTTCCGGCCTGCAGCAAATTACTTTAGCACCGGCGGTTGCCCTCATCTGCATCATCTTCAGGAATGCATTTCTTTTTGCTTTA
The DNA here is from genome assembly GCF_026239655.1 of Pedobacter sp. MR2016-24. Taxonomy (GTDB): domain Bacteria; phylum Bacteroidota; class Bacteroidia; order Sphingobacteriales; family Sphingobacteriaceae; genus Pedobacter. The sequence continues at coordinate 21,489 of NZ_JAPIVO010000007.1, forward strand.
CTTGCTTCACAATAGACCGCTATTGCCACGGCAAGGGAAGTTTTTTTGTCGGCCGACCTTAACATACCGATCTCCTCCTGATCCAGGGCGTAACTGGAATGAAATAATGAACGGCAATAATGCATTCCGCTATGCGGGTAGGTTTGTATATCCTGAAAAGTTGAGCTCAGCATCCATAGTGCTGGTAAAGTGATCTTCGCCAGCGGCGGAGGGGATATATATGCCGGATTTTGCTCGCGCTTTCCTCCATAAAGACAATCCAGCAGCTCCTGCAGCCGGTCCCTGAAATCCGGATCCTGCTGATAAGTGTGACCAGCGATGATCTGCCCCATATAGGAGGGAATGAAAGGGCGGCATATGCCCAGCTCTACCCTCCCGGGAAACAGTGCAGCTAAAATTTTGTAATAGGAAGCGATTCTGTAAGGTGAATGGTATTTGAGCAGGACGCCGCCGGGACCAATTCTGATGTGTTGCGTTAAGCTTAGAAATAGGGGTAAAAGAGGCTCAGGATTATTGAAATGTATGTTTGCCGTATAGTGTTCTCCAAACCACATCCGGTGGTAACCGAGGCGATCAGCAGCTTTTACATACTCCAGCAATCCGCCATAATCGTATGTATCCATGGTTACATCGCCCAGCTCCAGCAGGCCCAGTTTCATTCCCTGCATTTGCATTACAGGAGCAATAATTTATCCCATGCAGCACTTTTTTCCTGCTCCAGCGAGAGGTTGACCAGCCCCAGTCCGACATATCCATACAGGAATCCAAAATCTTCCTGAGCCATAGAGAGATTACTGTGCAGGCTATGATTTTCCAGACAATAGTCCATTTCTTCTTCAGTGATTTCTTTCCAGTAGGTATAGGCTTTGTGGAGCCTTTCGTCTGCCAGGGACTCATACAGCTTCAGATAAATATAAGCAATGCCGCAGGTACCGTGACAAAAAGAAGGATCTACACTCAGGTCCTCTTTGACAACGCCTGACATCTCCTTTTTAATGGCGGTGGAGCTGAGGGCTATCCTCAATGCATGATCAGTAAAGTCAGCAGAAGAAAGCGTTTTACCTGCCTTGGACAATGTGAAGGCCACACAGATGTCGCCATAACACCAGCCGAGTCGTGCATAATACCGGTCATTTTCTGGCTGTTTTGCATCCTGGAATTTTGCATAGGGAAACCTGAAATCACCCTCGGGATTTTCCTGATCCAGCAACCATAAGGAAGCTTTCCTGATCAGATCTTCCGTCTGTCCGCGCAGTGTTACATCCTCCACCTGCTGGTAAATATCGCAGCAAAAGGAAATAATCCCCGCTACGCCATGTGCCAGTCCGCAGTCATACATGATATGCCTGGAATAGTTTATACTGCTCCGGTCCTGGCGGCGTACATCTACCCAGGTATAATTACCCTTTTCATCCAGCACTTTGGTGTCATGGAGACTGGCGATGAGTTGCTCCAGCCCTTTCCTGCCAAAGTCTTTGTCTTTTTGCTGTAACAGAAATGCACATTTGCCGATATATCCGTACAGCGGGTCATAATTGTGATCCCCCATATCGACTTCGGTAGACTTTAATACCAATTTCTGCAGGTTTTCATCAATGAGTTCATCCAGTGATTCGTCCAGCATATGATTGCTAATCAGGTGATGCAGTACCCAGAGAAATCCCGACAGGCCGCTGCCCAGCGTCATGTCGATCGCTTCGTGCCGGCTGATACTGTCCTCCAGCTCCTCCAGGCTAATGGCGATCAGCGTATATACCTTTTCTGCATAGGCTTCTTTTTGGTAAAACTCGTAGAGGTAAGCATACAATAAAAGCTGCCCGTACCTGCCCAGGAAGAGTCCCGGTCTATTGATTAAAGATTCATGTTCCTCAATATGTGCTGCGATTGATTCCGCGTATTGTTGTATTTTTTCTGCTTTCATTCGGCTATGATTTGGTATGACCAGCGGTTTTCAGGAAAGGATGGCCATAGATCAAGGCCATCCTGATTCCAATTCAGTTTAACATGGGCAACCGCTACTACAGGTACCGCAGCCAGTAGGATTACCACTGCATAAAGTAATAGTAGAGGCAGCAGTAGCACATCCAGAGCTACAGGTTCCTGTGATACCACCAATCACATTTTTCATGATTTTTTTGTCCAGTGTTTCGATCACATCTTTGCTTACAGAAAGCTTTTTTAACTTTTTCATAATGATTCTTTTGGTTAAACATCAATTAATTTTTGTCCTGCCGGAGTCTTCATCCCGGGGATGTAAGACTTGTTAACTGAAATTCACATCGGGCTGTCGACATCACCTGCTGCGCCTTCACATTCCGGCTTTTTAAACTTATTGCTAATAAGTGGAGTTGGTGGTGACATGCGATAATATTTTACTTTTGCCGTTAATGCAGGTAGAAACTCTTGTTCCCTGTCGTGTTTTCTATATGGATGATATAGTCGAAAGCCTGTAACAGATTGCCCCGGATAAATTGATTTTTCGGTACGCCATAGGGTAACAGCCGGTATTTATCGGGTCCCGAATCCGGGTTCAACGCTGTCATTCCCGAAGTAGGGAGAAAAAATATTGGCTTAGCAATTTTTGAAAAGTAAAACTCGAAGGCATCGCTGTGCGGAGGGATGACGCTATTGGTCGCAGTTATTTTCTGCTGCTGCGGATTATAGGCTGTAAAAAATCCTCTTGACGTGGTTAATCCTATACAGCGGTATTGCATCGCTCCTATTGCTTGCAGCAGGAACTGTCCCATTGTCCGGGAATAGGCATCAGCAGTTTTCTGTACGTGCGCATTATGTGCCAGTAAGATCATTTTCTGTCCTGAGCTATATTCGCGCAGGACATTCTGTGCCATGAGTGAATCCCTCATCTGCGACATGACCTGCACATCAGCCCGATTTTTTTCAGGATCATTTAAGCTTAGGAACTGTTGGTACTGGATCAGGTTTTTTTCAAGGAATCCATCTTTGATCCTGCTGCTTTTGGCATTAGTCTCCAAAGGTTTGATGACCAGCTGACTCAGGGAGTCCAGCGACCTGAAATCATCAGGACTAATGGCATGCTGCGACACATAGGCATTGAGCTGCGTATAATCGGACACCAGGGCATCTACTGTTTGGGCCAGTTCATGGTTCTTACCATAGCGTTTCAAATTATTTAACACCTGATACGGACTTTGAAAATCAAATCCAAAGAAACTGATCTTTTTACCGTGCTGCGCATTGATGATTTTGACCGTTTCTACAAGATCAACAAATTCTTCACATTCATAACTATACAACTGAAACGATTTCAGGATCATTTTCAGGTCGCCGCTATCACTGAGCAGGTAGGTATTTAAATTTTCCACCTCGGCCATTGGTGCCTCCAGTCCAATTTTGGTGACAGGCTGTTGTTTGACAAGCAGCCTGATCAGGGAAATGCGGGCTTTAAAAAACTCATGCGTTCCGTGAGACTGTTCCCCTATTGCGAGGATACTGAAATCACCGATATCAATTTTTCTCGACCAGGATTGCTGCTGCTGAATGTCAGTCGGCCGACCGGTTAGAAATGAAGGGTCAAGCTCAACGGCTTTTTGAGCTAAAGCCTGAATAAAAGAATTCATTTCCTGACCTTTTGCAGGCAATAGTGTATGAACGAGGAATAGCAGAAAAACAAACTTTCTACAAAAACGAAGGTAAAACATAGGCTATATCGGATTAAATCTGGCCTTTTAGGGACCAGGTGATCATATGTTTGATTGTTGTACTCAGACGTTCCCTGTCTTCAGGATTATGGATATCGATTTCACACAATGTGCTCTTGTTTACCTTTCCATGCAGTACAAGATAGTAGATACCTGCAATGATGATTGCACTGACACATCTGAAATTTTCAGCCTGTTGAGGGGCATGGTCATCAACTTTAGAAAGCAGGTCGCTCCCCATCAGCTCTCGCGCCGTAGCAATACTGTCCAACAGGTCATAATGCTGACTGATTTCCCAGTGAATCAGCCCCTGCATCTCTTTTTCTCCGTAAAAGTGATCCAGCTGCTCCGTGATGAGTCGACCGATATAGGCGTCCAAATCCTCATTGACAGGCTGCTCTGCTTTCTGTGGCCTGGAAAAGATTTTTATCCAGTAGTCCTTTTCCATTACGTAAGTTTCAATCAGGCCATCCACGTTAGTGAAATAACGATAGATCAGCCGTTTATCCACCCCTGCACGCCGCGCAATCTTATTGACCCCTAAACCCAGGTAGCCCTGTTCTCTGATAATGTCGCCGACCGCATTGATCAGCCTCCTTTTGGTTAGTTCTTTGTCCTTTTTAATCGTCGAAATCATTGAAAGATAGATAAGTGATTTGTTAGCAAGAAAAAAAAAGCAGCGCGTTAACTTCACAAACAGATTAATAATAATTATAATACCGGCACCACCGCAGCACAGCATGTTTTGCAGCATGCTGTTACTTTGCATTTTCACATTAAGGAATAAATTTTACGATTAAAATTGAGATTAACATCATTCAGGGAAATTTGTCACTACGATAATCCCATTTTGGGACAAATGGGACAAAATGATGCATTGAGATCAGGGCGAGCTGATCCGGGAATGGGTCAATGGCGGCTATGTGATGCTATCGCCCGACAGATTAATTCATATTAGTTACCTACAATTTGTACAGGCACACCTTCAATCTTGTCATTATCAAGAAAGATCTCAACATGGGTATAGGTACTGATGTCGCCTATTTTTTCAGCATAGCTCACTTTCCTGAAATTCTCCTGATCAGCAGCACCGGCATTGAGCAGGTCCAGCTGAAGAATGGTCGTTATAAATCCCTGCGGTGTTCGTTTTCTCAAATGTGGAACGGCAGGTGAAGGACTATCAGTAACTTCACCCTGCACTTTAATTTCATTACCAGTGATACCGGAGAAAGCTGTTGCTTCCCAATTTTTAGTTAGAGGCATAATTTCATTTTTACAGGTAGACAGGCAAAAGCCTTATGACCTTAATTTAATGAATTTATTAACCAACATCGTCGGGGAAATACGATTGTATAACAGTGAGCAATTAGTTTAAAGAATTACACAGTTAACTATTTTAAAATTTGTTACCATTAGTCCGCGGATTGATATTACGTTAGCAGCGTAATGCAGAAACAAGATTATTTGTGGAAAGGGATCGTCAGCAAATTATTCCCGGATTTCATGCGGTTAGTACACCCGGAAATTGAACATGTGTTAGATCTGGACAGGGAATGTGAATTCTTAGATAAGGAGCTACAACAGGCAGATCAACTTACAGATGGAAAATATGGGCAGCGAATTGTAGACCATTTGGTAAAAGTTTATACCAAAGAAGGTAAGGATGATTATATTTTACTTCATATCGAAGTACAAGGAAGATATAGCGCTAACTTTAGCGAGCGGATGTTTCAGTACTATTACCTGCTGAAGAATAAATACAAACGCAGCGTAGCGGCATACGCAATTTTTACAGAAGCATCAACGAAGCAAAGACCTAACCGATTTACCAGTTCCTTTCATGGAACAGAAGTGTCCTATAAATTCAATACCTATAAAATTTCAACAGCTTCTGATCATGAGCTCACATGCAGTGAAAACCCATTTGCAATTATCATATTGGCAGCTAGGGCAAATCATAGTGTCAAAAACATTGGAAAATCTGAATTACGTGATTTGCACCTTAAGGATTTAAAAATAGCACTTATTAAGAAAGTGATGAAGCTCAATCCCGATAATAATAAATTCATTGATATACTTTATTTCATATTAAATTATATCAGTTTTGAATTTTCAGAAACATCAGCTATATTTGACGATGAATTAGCAGTATTAACTAAAAACACTAAGGTTATGGGCGTTGTGGAAGAATTGGTCAAATATGAGAAGATTTTAAGTTTTAAAGAAGGGAAATCAAAAGGCAAAGTTGAAGGTAAAAAGGAATTACAAAAGAAACAAGTTTTAGATCTCCTCTCGAAGAAAAAATTAAATGATGAACAAATCGCTGAATTTATACAAGTTCCAATAAAATTAGTAAAGAGTTTAAGGAATTCTGTAAACTAAAAACCATTAAAAAGGATTATGTATAATTGGCTTATACGGAATGATAGTATTTATCACTTCGTAAAGCACAGCTATCAGTTTTTGTTTATCTAAAATCTGTCTGTCAAATGTATAGACCTCCTCTTTGCCAATTTTCCTCACATTGTAGGCAGCATAGTCCAAATTCCTGTGTCTGTAAACCAGCGTACAGGCCAGTGTACCTTCCTGTACATGGGTAGAGTGAAATTCTCCTGAATCCACGCTGTATTTTTCTCCTGCAACATGGATATCAGAGTCGACCAATACACAAGATACCTGCTGGTTGGTATTTTTGGATTTTGATGAACTTTTCTCATAATTCACCTTGTACAGGGCATAGCGCTGATTGCTCTTCTCCTGCACACGATACTGACGATTGTCTATTTCCCCATAAAGAATGTAACTTCTGAGCCGGCCATTGTGGCTATGACAAACCGAAGGATCTGTTTGAGGATACCTGTTTTTAGCACTCCATATATTCACCTGAACTTCAGTGATAATGCCGTTCAACATGGCCTGACCAAGTTTAATTTTCAAAAATCCTTGTGGATGCCAGCTGCATAAATCCCATCTTTCATGCTCCAGCACATAGCTGATCACACCTTTAACGGACGAGCGGGTTAGCACAAGGTCATTATCTGCACAGAAATTCAGCAGATCATGGTTAATGAGACTCTTTTTTATCATGGTTTTTCAGGGCTTGAAGTTGTTCTTCCAATATGTCGGTCAGCATATGCTCCTCGCAATACCTGACCAGATCTATCACTTTTATTTTCTTTTCATTACCGGCTAATGCGCGATACTCAACGCCTACAATGGAACAAAGCTGAAGAAACTCGTCGTGATCAAAGAGTTCATCGAGCATAAGAACTACTACTGCCGTTTCCAGCTCGGTATACCTTTTGGGTGCTGACTGACTATTTTTGTTCAATTTTTGTGATTGTTATCAGGTGTTAAAACATAATAGTGTAGTAAAAAAGACAATCATCCTATGTGAATTTTCAATGAATTGTACTGTGTAATTTTTCACAGGGATACTACCGAGCTAAAACCATTAATCGACTAATATTCAAATAATTGTACGCAGATATAAATTTTGTTTGTATTTTTAGTTAACCAAATCATAAAAAAACCTGAACAAAAATATGCTGCTCGTTTTGCTTTGACAGGCCCACCCGTATGGGGCATCTCTGCAGGTATTCACGTTTGTTTTCCAGCAAAAGAATATGAACATTATCAATATCATCATCAAACAAATCAGGGAGTCTGCCGGACTTTCTCCTGAAGAAGTGGCAAAGGCAATAGGCATCGATCTGGATAGGTATATGGCTATCGAAAGAGATCCGGCCTACCTCACCTTCGGAATTCTGGGCGGAATAAAGAGATACTGGAAGGTCTCCTCCATGGAGTTTTTTACCTTCAACCTGACTGAACGACAGAAAGCAGCCTTGTTTAGTCCGGGTGATCAAAGTTTGGATCTGCTGGAACGATTGGAAATTGGTGAGAATATACTGGCCTCGCAGCAGTTTGCGCTGCAGCTTGCATTACTGCAGGGACAATGGAAGGAAAATTTTAATGATGAAGTGCAAAAAAATTGATTTAACTCAGGGATTTCATGTCAATTCAATCCATACGGGCCCATGATCACTAGATTTCTCCCAACCGCGCACGTGACGGTCTACTCCTGCCTGTTTAAGCCGGTCCACCAGATTCGGACTCAGCAGAAAATGGTCGATCCGTAAACCGGCATCACGACCGTAGGCGTTACGGAAATAATCCCAGAACGTATAAATCTTTTCTTCGGGATACAGCTTCCTGATCGCGTCGGTCCACCCTTGTGCAATGATTTCATGAAATGCAGCACGGACCTCCGGACGGAACAGCGCATCATCTACCCAGCGCTCTGGTTTATACACATCAAAGTCGGTAGGAATCACGTTATAATCTCCGGTTAACACGACTGGCAGACCGAATTTGAGAAGTTCCGCAGCATGTGCATTTAATCGCGAAAGCCAGCGTAATTTGTATTCCAGTTTAGGTCCGGGTGCAGGATTACCATTAGGTAGATAAAGACAACCGATGACCACACCATTAATAAATGCCTCAATATAACGGCTATGCTCGTCTTCTTCTTCACCGGGTAAACCACGACGGGTTTCCTTAATTTCCATATCGCGCGCCAGGATAGCCACCCCATTCCAGCTTTTCTGCCCCTGCCAAATGGCATTGTAACCGGCATCAAGCAAAGCCTGCTCGGGAAATTTCTCCTGTGGTGCTTTTAGTTCCTGCAGACAAACCACATCTGGTTTGGTTTCTTCGAGCCAGCGCAGTAATACAGGAAGCCTGCCATTTACACCGTTAACATTATATGTGGCTATTCTCATTGGTATCGGATGCTTTTGTATAAGGTAATAAAAATCAGGCCATACTTGAGCATTCCGCCCTATCAATCAATCGGTAAATAACATAGATCACATCATCAATAAGCCAAAAAAAACAACACCAACTTTATCAGTTAATTTTATTCTACTATTTAGATTTAATTTGTTGTTTTATATTATTTTCTATTGTATATTTGATTTAGTAAAATTTCCTTATTGAGAATCATATGGCTTATAATCCCACAACCATCGCTAATTATTTTATCAGAAAATATGCTGACAACGGAAATCTCACGCCCATGAAGTTAATTAAACTTACCTATATTGCTTATGGCTTGTATTTAGCTTTAACAAATAAAAAAGAAAGACTCACAGATGAATTACCATTCGCCTGGGATTTTGGCCCGGTGTTTCCTTCCTTATACGAAAGCCTGAAAGGTTATGGAAGAAGTATAATTAAAGACAAAATTCCCAATCGCGTGGGCGACGATTCCATCAGCGCTGATGATAAAAAGTTTTTAGATAAAATCTGGAATCTATTTGGCCGGTTTGATGGAATTTATTTAAGTGCTTTAACGCACAAAGATGGAACCCCCTGGAAAAAAGTATATAAAAAAGGTACTAATGCGGCTATATCAGACGATGATACTTTTGAGCATTATAATGAGAAATTAAAACCAAAGACCACTAACTAAATTTTATGTCTACAATATCAGATAATTTAGATCGCTCTTCAATTTCATCTGTCGAAGAACAACAAGTAGAAGATATTCTAGTTGCCAGGGAACAAACTGACTTACTAGAAGATAAATTAGGGGATGCTAAATTAAATCGATTTGAAATGGATACTAAGCTAAGAACACATTTAACTTATATCTTTTCATTGGTCATTTTTCTTTGGCTAGCCTCAGTTATTTCAGCGTTATTTTTTAATAAATACCTTTTAGGGCTTAATATTTCAGATCAGGTTTTGATTGTATTACTGACTACAACTTCAATTAATGTGATCGGAATGATGTTAATCATCCTGAAAAATCTTTTTCCGAAAAATAATGAATAAATTGATTCTTAAAGAGGGTGTATTTATACAACCAGCATTCGTTTATTATATTTTTTCCTTTACTTGTAAAACAGCGTAATCGATCTGAAATATACATGAAATTCAAACTCTCCCTCCTGACACTCCTGCTAAGCGCCAACTTTGCCTTTTCACAATCGGTGATTGACGTGTTTTATCAGCTACCTGCTAAACTAATTGACGATTTGAGCACCACTGAAAGAAAAAAACTGGTTAGCGAAGGATCGTTGATTAAAGAAGATATGGAATATACGATAGAAATTGCAAAAACTTCCGGCTTCATAAGGGTTAACCAGTCTTATACTGCCGGGCAATCGGGATACCAGCGCTTTGAAGTATGTATCTGGAATTATAACAAGAAACAGCTGGTAGGATTTGCTGCTATTGGAGGAAGCAACGGAGGCTATTTTCAAAACGAACTGACTTTTTTCAATTCTTCTGGTAATAAACTCATTGCTGTTCAGGATAAAGTATTCAAAACGTATTCGCCGGATTTTAATAGCATGATGGATCAACTGGTGACGCAGCTGTGTAAACCCGGAACAACGAAAAAGATGAAGGACGATATCAAGTTTGCAGCACTGACCTTCACCCTGCCTGAAAAAGGTAAAAACATCGTTTTACGATTTTCTGATGACCAGGAATATGCCAGGTACGCTAAATATATCCTGCACCGTGAATTGATATTCACCTGGAACAATAACGGCAGATTTGAATAATTAATTGATAAAATATGATGATCAGAAAAACAGTATTCAGCACAATCTTCTCTCTTTTATGTTTGACATATAGCCAGGCGCAGGAACTTCAGCTATCGGACAATTCGCTGGTATGGGAATTGTCTGGCAAAGGAATGAATAATAGCTCTTACATTGTGCTCACGACTTCAAACACTTGTGAAACACAGGTATCCTTATTAAAGAAAGTAGCAGGAATAGCAGATAAAATAAATGTCTATTATACAGAATCGAATGTAAACGATCCTGAAAACAGCAAGGAGGCACAGAAATTTGCATTTGTTGGTCAGGGGGATAAAAATATAGCAGATTTACTGCCGGCTGCATCTTATGAAAAAGTAAAAACTAAACTTGCCGCAATGAAGGTAGATGAAAAGGCAATGATCAGCTTCACTCCTTTCATGATCTTCAATATCCTGTCCAGATCGATCACCCCCGAATGTAATAAAGTAAACCAGACAGAAGAGACTTTCCGTTCATATGCATTACAGCGTAAATATGAAGTCAAATCCCTGTTTCTGCTGGAGGAAGCTTTTAGTTTTATTACTGCCTATGGGAATGATTATTATGTGCAGGGTATTGAAGATATTGTCGAAAACGAGGAAAAGATCAAAGAGGTGCTGAAAACGAAAGCCAGCTTATATGCGGATGAGGAAATTGCGGGGATTCAAAAATTATACGGATCAACTTTCTTTCTGAACTCGAGATTCAAAAATAAGGAGCTGGAAAATAAAAGAATAGCGATGCTGACTGAAAAGATTGTTCTGGCGACGCAAAAAGGGGCTGTGATAATCTCAATAGATATTACAAATGTAATGAGTCCTGAATACAATCTTTTCAGCGAGCTCCGCAAGCAGGGTTATACAATCAATGCCTATAAATAAACTATTTTATTTTTATATAACTATTTCATTTTATAATAATCCCATACGCATTTGGAGATCTCAGCAATGACAGCCTCATTGGTATCACCGTTTTCTCTGGAGTCAGAAACATAGACAACGATAGAAAAACTACGCTGATCGGATCCGTATACAATACCGGCATCATTCGTTGCGGGGCTTAGTTTTTCTTTGTTGGTTCCGGAAGTTCCGGTTTTATGGGCAACAACCGCCCGGGCTGGAAGCTGCCCTTTCAATCGCTTTTTACCTGTAGAAGTAGCGGTCATCAGCTTGTTCAAAAAAGCAGTGCTGGCCGCGCTCAGCAATTTGCCCTGCCTGAACAATTCCACTACTTGCAGCATCGCACCGGGTGTACTGTAATTGCTGTATTGAACCTCCCAGGCTTTTCCGGCTTCTTCCTCTGTAGTGGCAATTGACATGTTTTTTACACCGAGGCTTTTCACATATTGATCAGCAACAGCAGTACCTCCGATAAGACGGAAAAGAATATCGCAGGCATTGTTATCACTCAGAGATACGCTGTAACCAATAACTTCTGCGAGACTAAGCTCCACACCTCCTTGGGGATATTTATCACGCATCGGACTGTAGGTAGGAAGTAAATCGGCTTTTGTAATCTTGATTTTCTGGTTTAAGGCCAGTTTGCCTTCGTCTACTTTTTTAAGGACTACCAGTGCCAAAGGAAATTTATAGACACTCTGCATAGGGAAACGGTGATCGCCATTGATGATGATAGCATTTTTATCGCCCGGACCCTGAACGGCAATACCAATGGTTGCATTTTTAGACTGAATGATGGTTTTGAGCTGCGTTTTCAGCGGAATTTGCTTCGCAAAAGTGAAAGTATGGGCTGTAAATAATAGGGCAAAAAACAGGAGTGATTTTTTCATTGTATAAACTTGAATGAACTGCAAATGTAAGGATTCTTTAAATGAGCTTTTTGATGATCTCGATCGACTGCCCGAGTTCTGCTGGTGTGGAGGAGGCAAAACCGAGTCGCGTTGCATTGAGGGTTTGGCCATGTGGATTATGGGAAATACCGCTGGAAAAGTACAGGCCTTTTTTTAAGGCTTTTTGGGAAAGGACAGTAAGATCAATCGCAGGATCAAATTGTGCCCAGATGGCCATACCGCCTTCAGGAATTTTGAAACTGAGCTGATCCGGAAGGGCGGCCGACAATAACTGGCAGGCCAGATCTCTGCGCTGCCTGTACAAACGTAAGGATTTCCGTAAATGCCGCTGAATAATTCCCTGCTGCAGCAATTCTGCTATTGCGTTTTCGAGCATGGTGTCTCCCTGGCGGTCGACCATCCGGCGCAGGCGACTGAGCTGACTGATCACATTTTCGGGACCGACGATATACCCGACGCGAAACGCCGGGGAAATAATTTTGGTGAAGGAACCGGAATACAGGACCATCCCTGCGGCATCTGCACTGGCGAGTGGTAAAATAGGTTTATTCTCGTAGTGAAAGTCAAAATCGTAATCGTCCTCAAAAATGATAAACCCATATTTCTGCGAAAGCCGGAGCAATTGCAAACGGCGGTCGGCACGCAAAGAAACGGTAGTAGGATAATGGTGATGGGAAGTGATATACACCAGCCGCAAAGCTTGTTTGCGACAGATTTTTTCCAGCGCTTCGAGGTCCAGACCGTACTGGTCGACCGCAACAGGAATTACCTTCGCTCCTGCTTGTATAAAATTAAGCCTGGCGCCCGACCAGGAAGATTCGCCGAGCGCGACAGCGTCGCCCGCGCCTAATAATGCTATACTGGCCAGATAAACACCCATGGTTGAGCCCCTTACAATCAGGATATTACGCGCGGTAGTATTCAGTCCTCTGGTTTCATTGAGATAAGCGGACAGTTCATTCCTGAGCTTTGCTGATCCTTTAGGGTCTGCATAACCTAATCTGGCATAGGGATTCCCCAAAAGCAGCTGTGTACGATAAGCCCTTGATAAATCTTTTAAAGGTGCCAGCCGCGCGTCTGGAAAACCATCGTCTAAATAGAGTGAGGCTTGTGCCGGCACAAATTCGGGCTGGAGATGACTGAATGCTTTCAGTTGATACCCCGCTGTGCTTAATGGATCTGGCAAAGATGAAGGATTGTTCCGGCTTAGCTGCTGCAATTCTGCTTTAGGAATATGCCCGGCAATATAGGTACCACTGCCCGGACGACTTTCCAGCCAGCCCTGGGCAATGAGTTCATCATAGGCCCTGATCACCGTTTTACGGTGAAGGTGCAGATTTTCGGCCAGTTGCCTGCTGCCGGGCAATCTTTGTCCCCCATGCAGTTGATTCGCTTTAATCAATGCAATGACCTGATTACTCAATTGCTGGTAAACCGGGACAGCGGATGTTTTGTCAATTGTGAGATTGGAGTAAAGATATGGCATAGCTTAAAGGTATTGCAGGAAATTGGACTACTGCATTTGTAAAAACCGGATGATTAGAATAGTCCGGTAAAGATACAAATTTGTAAAAAAATGATCAACAAAAACCTGAAATGAAAACACCCGTTATGAAAGTCCCGAACAAAGAACTGATCCCCAGCCGCGCGGCAAAACGTGCACATTTTGATGCAGCAAGCATCTATCCTATTCTGGATGAAGCCTTTTACTGCACCGTAAGTTATGTTTTTGAAAACAGACCATTTTCCATCCCGACCGCCTTTGTGCGTTATGAGGACAGGATTTATATCCATGGGTCGGTCGGCAGCCACTTTATCCGCGAAATCGAAAAAGGCATTCCGGTTTGTATTTCCATTACCCTGATGGATGCGCTGGTGATTGCGAAATCAGCCTTTAGTCATAATGTAAACTACCGCTCCGTAGTGATCTTTGCACAGGCGATAAAAATAGAAAGCGAGGAAGATAAAACCGCAGCATTTGAATGGCTGACGAACAAAACCGTTCCGGACAGCTGGGATTATTTACGCCCGGTAACAAAAAGTGAAATCAGGAAGACAACAGTACTGGCATTTGAACTGGATCAGGCATCGGCTAAAATTCGTACCGGCATGCCTAATGATGAGGCGGAGGACAAAGAACTCCCGATCTGGTCGGGCATTATCCCGCTGGAAACAAGAAGACTCACAGCGCTGCCAGATGAATCAAGTATCCATATGGAGTTGCCGGCGCATCTGATGGATAAAACTATTGACCGATAAGTATATTTTAACGATTTTAGTCCGATGAACTTCGCAAAGCATTTTCCGATCCTTGATTCCTGTACTTACCTGAACACCGCTTCCTCTTCTATTCTATCGACTACACTGCTGAAATGGCGGAGGCAGCACGATTTAGAGTTCTTCGAACAAGGGAGTGAATTCCGCGCGGCCCAGGTGGGTTTACCCTTGGAACTGAAAACATCGCTGTCGCGGTTTTTTAATGCAAAGGCAGGCAACGTTTTCCTGGTGCCGAATTTTTCATATGGTTTCAATACCTATCTGAACAGCCTGGGAACGGACAAACGTTTTTTATTGCTGAAGGAGGATTATCCTTCAGTAAATGTGGCGGTGGAAAGGAGAAGGTTTAACTGCATGTACCAGGAGATTGATGCACAGCTGGAGGAAAATATCCTGCAAAACCTGAAAGCTTACCGACCGGATGTGTTTGCCTTTAGCCTGGTACAATATATTACCGGTTACCGGATGGACCTGGAATTTATCAGAAAAATCAAAAATATGTATCCACAGCTGCTCATTATTGCAGACGGCACCCAGTTTTGCGGGACAGAACGCTTTGATTTTGAAAATTCGGGCATAGATGTATTGATTGCCAGCGGCTATAAATGGATGCTGGGCGGATACGGGAATGGTTTTGTCTTAATGAAAGATGAGATGAAAAATGATTTGCTGCCGCTCAGCTTTGAACCGGGACATCAGGATACACTGTCGCTGGGCAGCCTGAACCAGTCAATCTTATTACTGGAAGAATTCGGGATGGAAATGATTGAGCAGCGGATTGAGTCGCTCGCAACCCGGGCGCAGGAAGCATTTGCTGCAAGGGGATTACTGGAGCACCTGATCCCGGGAAGAAAACACTCGTCGATTTTTAACCTGAAGACGGATCCGGAATTAGTTGAAAAACTGCTTGAAGCACGAATTTCTTGTGTGGCCCGTGGTAAAGGTACACGGGTGTCTTTCCACTTTTACAATACTGACCGCGATCTGGATCAGTTGCTGGAGGTGATCGATAAATACCAGCAGGTTAATCTAAGCGGTCAATAATTTCATGGATCTTAGCTAAGATCCGTGTTTCCATTTCCTGTACTGCTTCGGGTGACATATTGGCGAAAAAATCTCCCGCTTCATCATCGAAGAGTTCAAAATAACGGTCCAGTAACCTGTTGGCTGTCTCATTACACTTATTTTCTAAAAATAGCTTAACAAGAAGTCTGAATAAAAAATTTCTGAGATACGATTCCATAGGCAATAGTTATTACATCTATTTGTGTAATAGTGTCTTAAAAAATTGGATGTCCTATCTTTTTTTGTGATTATTTTTAAATAATGGTTAAGGAAGTACAATAATTTTTCTTCCTTCTATTTTGAAATGCACCGCCTCGGTCAGCTCCAGTTTTTTGAGCACCTGGGAGGCATTGCTGTATTTGGAGATGGTGCCGCTGAATTCTTTCTGCGCACTGTTTTTCGATTGCCAGGTAATGTCTACATCGTACCAGCGAGCTACCTTACGTAAGATACTTTCCAGGTTTTCACTGTCGAACATAAAATAGCCATTTTTCCAGGCGACTGCCTCATCAGTATCTATGGCAGCAATCCTTATTTTGGCGGCACTGCTTGCATCACCCACCAAAGCAGCCTGTCCGGGTTTAATGATCACGGAAGCCGCGTCATTCAGTTTCGCCACTTTAACACTGCCTTCCAGTAAAGAAGTCCTGGTATTGGGCTCATCTGCATAAGCGTTGATATTGAAGTGCGTACCCAAAACAGTCACGTCCTGTTTCGCGGTATGGATCATAAATGGTTTAGCTTTGTTTTTGGCCACCTCGAAATAAGCTTCGCCGGTCAGCTCCACTTTTCGCGCCGTGCCGGTAAAGGCTACCGGATATTTTAGAGAAGAAGCTGCATTCAGCCAAACCCTGGTTCCATCGGGCAGGATGAGCTGGTATTGTCCCCCTTTTGGTGTGGCAATGCTATTGTATTCATCTGCAGCTGTAACTACACCATTATCGGTATAGACCAATTGTCCGGCTTTAGCTTTGTTGATCGTGGCGCCCGACTGACTCGCGATTTTACCATTTGCGGCATCGGTCAGTGAAATGACTGCACCGTTAGCCAAAGTCAGGATCGCCTTGTTTCCGCCCGGAGCCAGATCCCGGCTCACCTTCGCTCCTGTGCCTGCAAAACGTTTTTGCTTTTCTGGCTTAAATAAATAGAGGCCGACAGAAAGCGTGACCAGTATTGCCGCAGCCGCGGCATATGCCCGATATTTTTTGTACAGTGGAGTGCTTAAAATTTCTTCCTCATTTTCCCTTTCGCTAATACGCTGGTTAATCCCGTTCCGCATGCTGATCTCCAGTTCGTCCACCTGCGCGGGGCTCAGCGTGGAAATATAGCTCAACTCATTCTGATCGGCATCCACTAAATATGCTTTTAATTCAGCCTTCTGCTGAGGCGTAGCGGTATGGTTATTAACGGCATCTATCAGTTTTAAAAATTCTTCTTTCTTCGTCATATTATCGTATAGTGTATTAAAATAAACAATTGTCCTAAGTGAGACAAAAAATCATCATCATTTTAGTGACGAATTCCCGGAGACTCGCAAAAGCGGTCAGCAGCTGATTCTGCACCGTTTTTTGTGCAATACCCAGCAGCTCACTGATTTCGCGGGTACTCATCTCATCAACGTATTTCATCTTGAAAATTTCTCCACGCTTCAGGGGTTGCATGGAGAGCCAGATGGTGATACATCCTTTCAGTTCTTTTTCATTGAGCAGGGAATCTGCCTGGAGGGTGGAAAATGCCATGTTCTCGAGTGGTTCTTCGAATTGCGGAGCAGTTTTCCCTTTCCGGTAAATGGCAAAGACATGGTAACGGACAGACATCAGCAGGTAAGGATAAAGTTTGAGAATCTCCTTTCCGGCACGCTTGACCCAGAGGTCGGCAAATACATCCTGGATAATTTCCTCTACCTGCTCCGCCCTTTTGAGTCGCTTGTAGGTATCATCATACAATTTCTTCCAGTACCTGTTGTAAATTTCGTCGAATGCAAGTTTGTCGCCTGTCATCATCCTGTTAACTAGTTCCTCATCTTCATAGGAACGGTAAGCTGCCTGTTTTGATAACATAATGTTTAGGTGTAATCTTTAAATATCGGGTATCTACGAAAAGGTTTTTTTTCCGGTTTTACCCAAATTCATAGTGTTGTTTTACATACCAATCTCCCATATCAGCTAAAAGCTTTTAATACTCCAAAAAAGAGTAAAAACTTTTCATAATTCCTGTCAGTTTATATTAAATATAAATAATTTTGTTTGATTATCAGTATTAATTACAAAGTTTTATTTAATTTTGTTATAACCAAATATAATTAACTGTTATAACACATCTTTTGGATGAGGATTAAACTACTATTTACTATGAGTATGGTATTCAGCGGCATTTTCCTGGGGAAAACCCAGGAAGTCGTGATCAATAAACAACTGCTCAACCGGGCGTGGTCGGCCTCCTGGGTCACGAGCCCCGACGCAAAACAAAGGGAATACGGGATCTACCATTTCCGGAAAACATTCAACCTGAGTCACCCCCCCGCAAAATTCTGGATCCATGTAACGGCCGATAACCGCTATCGCCTGTTTGTCAATGGAAGCCCGGTTTGCGCTGGTCCGGCCCGGGGGGATTTATTCAACTGGTTTTACGAAAGCATTGACATTGCCCCTTACCTGAGGGAAGGCGAAAATACGCTCGCTGCACAGGTATGGAATATGGGTGACCTGGCACCGGTGGGACAAATTTCCAATCAGACAGGCTTTCTGCTGCAGGGCGATACCAGGGAAGAGAAAATAGCAGATACCGATCCTTCCTGGAAAGTAGTGCAGAACATGGCCTATCAGCCTTGCGCGCTGGACAATATGGAGCGGCTGAAAGCCTATATGGTAGTCGGCCCCGGAGATGCCGTGGAGGGGAAATTATATCTCTGGAACTGGGAAAAAGCAGGATTTGACGATCATCTCTGGAAAAATGCGAAGGTGATCTGCAAACCGCAGCCGGTAGGTTACGGAACAGATAATTTATGGACCCTGGCGCCGCGGAGCATCCCTCTGCTGGAAGAAAAAAGAATTTTTTTCAGCGCGGTCAGGAAGGATGGCGGATTGAAGATTGACCCGGGATTTCTGACGGGAAAGGAAACACTGGCCATCCCGGCAAACCGCAGGCTGAGTATCCTCCTGGATCAGTCTTACCACACAGTCGCTTACCCGGAACTTGTACTGAGTAAAGGGAAAGGGGCCGAAGTAAAAATGACTTATGCAGAAGCGCTGTTTGACTCCGCCGGAAATAAAGGGAACAGGAACGAGACGGAAGGAAAAAAAATAAAAGGAAATTATGATGTCTTTGTTACCGACGGCGGTGAAAACCGGACCTTCCGTCCACTGTGGATCCGCGCCTACCGTTATGTACAGCTGGATATTACCACACAGGACAGACCATTGATTATTGAAGGCCTGCGTGGCATACAAACGGGTTATCCGCTCGACCTGAAAGCAACCTTCAGCTCGAGTGATGCCTCTCTGGAAGACATCTGGAAAGTAGGCTGGCGAACAGCACAAAACTGTGCGGGAGAAGCCTATTATGACACCCCTTATTATGAACAGCTGCAGTATACGGGCGACAGCAGGATTCAGGCATTGATTTCCTTGTATACTACGGGTGATGACCGGCTGATGCGGAAGTCAATTCTTGATTTTTACCATTCGCGCACACCGGAAGGCCTGACGCAGGGAAGGTATCCGAGTAACCGCCTGCAGATCATCCCCACCTTCTCACTGTTTTGGGTGTCTATGGTGCACGACTACTGGATGCATAAAAGAGATGAGGAATTTGTGAAACAATTTCTGCCGGCAATTCATGAGGTAATGACCTGGTATGAAAACCGGATAGATCAGCGGATGAAGATGCTGGGGCCGCTCACCTGGTGGAATTTTATTGACTGGGACAATTTTAACGACTGGGGAACGGCGCCGGGCGCAGAAACGGGCAATTCAGCAATTATCTCGCTGCAGTATGCCTATACACTCAGACAGGCAGCAGATCTTTTTGCCCATTTTGAACAGGAAGATATGGCGGACCGTTACCGGGAACTGGCCAAAAAGGTGTGCAACCATACCTACCTGCGTTGTTATGATGAGGATAAACAACTGATGGCAGATACGCCGGAAAAGACAAGTTACAGTCAGCATGCGGGCATATGGGCCATATTGAGTGATGCGGTTAACGCGAAGGAAGCCAGTGATATGATGAAAAAGATGCTGGAGGATAAATCCATTGGTCAGGTTACCTTTTTCTACCGCTTTTACCTGACCCAGGCAATGAAAAAAGCCGGTATGGCTGATCAGTATTATAAGGAGCTTACACCCTGGCGGGAAATGCTGAAGATGGGGCTGACCACCTTCGCGGAGAAGCCGGAGCCTACACGTTCTGACTGTCATGCCTGGAGTGCGAGCCCGAATTACGATTTCCTGGCCACGATCTGCGGGATTATGCCTGATGCACCAGGATTCAGGAAGGTACTGATCCGGCCTGCGATGGGAAATTTGGATGAGGTGCGGTGCACAATGCCACACCCTTCGGGCGAAATTGTGGTCTGGTTTAAAAAGAAGCCGAATGATGTATTGGGCGTGGACATTACCCTGCCCCTGCCGCTGAGTGGTGAACTGATCTGGAAGGATAAAACGGTCAGAATACACGGTGGAAAGCAGAAATTTGACCTTTAGCTGTTAAGTGTTATCCACATTTGGGGGCAGATTCCGGCGAAACAGTTTAACTCTCAAGATACCAAAAAAGGGCTTTTGATGACGTAAACGAGAATGTAAAGTATGAAATTTTTGTTTAGGTATGACTACCAACTATTTATATCAAAACAATTTTAAATATTTCTTTGATAACAAATTAATTTTAAATACTTTTAATAAGTAATAGCATTGAAATGGTTTTTTCAGTTTTATGAGAATAGTAAACAACAATTTGCAGACTATTTATTAATTTTTAAAACAGGTACGACAGCCGTTTCTTTAATTAAAATGATAAAACCAGCCTCGGAATAAATGAAGGAATGTTAATATTATGTACTCGTCCTGCAACTATTGAGGACAGATTTTTTGTATTTTGTTGATAATTAAATTAATCAGATATCTATGGAAAAAATGACAGCAAACAACCCTGAAAAAAAGTATTAAGTTATTTTGAGTTGATTTACAGCGGAGCAGGAAGCTTCACTGAATCAAACGATCATTATGAATTGTCTAATTTAAAAATTTAAAGATAAAACCGCCGCGAACATATGCGCCAAATATAATAGTACGATGGCCGTGGTAGCTTTATAACAGCTAAATAATTATCTACTGATGAGAAATGAGGATTTATTTAAATTACTAGCCGGTAATACCCCATTGCGACTCGAATTGAAGGAAACGCTTGATGGGATGATCAAACGGGAGGTATACGCTAAAAATCAAATTATTTTGAGTCCTGGTCAGGTATCTAACCGGACATGGTTTATTGAAAAGGGAGCCGCAATGGGTTACGTTTACAAGGATGACAAAAAAGTGCCTTACTGGTTCTGGAATGAAAGCGACATCGTACTGAATGTACACAGCTTTTTTAAACAGGCACCGTCAGAAACCTATATAGAATTACTGGAGCCCAGTATCCTGCTGTCTATATCACATGAGTATGTGATGCAGCTGGTGGACAGATTTCCGGAAACCAATGGTTATATTCAGTCGATCCTGGAAGACTACCAGAAAAAAAGCGAACAGCGTATTTTAGCGCTTGCCTGCTCTGCTGAAGAACATTACCGGATGCTGATGAAAACTACGCCTGCTTTATTCAGAAAAGCATCTGTAGAAAGTATTGCTGCCTATCTGGGAATTTCCCGGAAAACACTGAATCGTATCAGAGCGAAAAATCTGAGAAATTAACTGCCATTCCCGCTCTCTTCGTTATTAGCTCTTTCCCCGATTTTATAATCCATATCTACGAACAGTCAAGCCGGCATTAATTTCCGGCAGGGCCATCTACGCCCTTACCTAAACAGCAAAAAATCCCCTGAAAGGGCCATTTACCAATATCTATTTGGGTCAAATGGCCCTTTTCTTTTTCAAAAACCTGCTGTAACTTGGTACTATGTTCCTGTGAAATCTTTACCCCTTTAATGATAATTTTTATGAATACACATCCTTTTATAATCATCGTTAGCGGATTACTAAGTATCCTGTGGATTTATTCATCGCTGTCAAAATTACTGGCGATGCAACGCTTTAAACAAGCAATGTTAACGCAGGTATTCCCGAGATGGATGGGGAAAATACTGACCTATTTACTGCCCGTAGGAGAACTGGCCATTGTGGGCCTGCTGGTATTTGACCAGACAAGATTGCTGGGCATGTATGTTTCTTTCTTCCTGATGGGGCTGTTTACACTCTATGTGGGTGGCGCAGTTTTCCATATCTATGAACGGTATCCCTGTGCCTGCGGTGGTTTATTTGGTCGCCTGGGATGGCGCAAACATTTTAAAGTAAATATCTGCCTTACACTGGTAGCACTTGTGGGTGTGCTGCTGATGGAATTGTAAGGCGGCATATCAAGAGCTTATTCACGTAATAAGAACCCTCATAATGTTAATTGTTGTTTTAATCTGGAAATGCCCCGTGGATGCGGGTCATTTCCTTCTTGTTTTCGAATCAGGTTTGATTGATTTTTAATAGTTTATTTTTCAGCTTGCAGGAAAGGGGATTCCTGCAGGTTTTTTTATGCCTGATTTTTAGCCTCTATCACATCCATTGCCTTGTGCAGGCGCAGGATAAACACATCGATGGATTTCAGGGTGGGATTATCTTTGATATACTCGAAATGAGACTGGAGAAAAAGCGGCACATCTACAATTACTACACCCGTCTCCAGCTCAATCTGGTCGGGCAGTTCAATACCGGTAAAATAACCTTCTAATTCTTCTATCGTCATGCGTCCAAAGTTAATAAAAAGACAGGTATGCCTCAAGCAAACCTATCTTTTTATAACAGGATTTTTATTAATGATCAGCTGATCTTCATTTTAAAAATCTGCTGCGTTGTTGAATGCGCTGATCAAAAGCCCTGCTCATCTGCGCTTGGTCCGTAACTCCCCGGTATAGGCACATTCAGTAAACGAAGGTAAACGCCTAATTGTGCGCGGTGGTGGATCGTCTGACTCAGGGCTACACGCACCAAACCGGCTTTTGTGGTTTTCATCAGCACCTGGTCACCATTTCTCAGGATCCATTCGGGTGATAAATCTTCTTCCGCCGCATTTTTGAGTGCAGCTTCTGCCCCTGCTACAGATTTTTCGAGGATGTCAAGCAGCTCAGCATTGTTATGCCATACCGGCGGCGAATAAGGACTGGTCGCGAAATCCATTTCTGTAGTGGCAAAAGCCATGGAAACCCAGCCCGGTAACTCTGCAATATGGCCGGCAAGGTCTTGCAGACGCATGCTTTTTTCATGCGGGCGATAATCGTATTGGTCCTCAGGAATCCGTGAAAGCATTTTGCGCGTAGTCACTGTTTCCGCTGCGAGTTCCTGTAAAAAGTTTTGAAGAATTGTCATCTTTTGTTTGTTTTGATTTGATTCAAAAGTAACATAGCCGAATGACAGCCCTATGTCAGCAGGGACTGACCGATAGCAAAATAAATTTCTTTTACGCGCGTATCCAGTTCTGCGGGTTTAACCACATGGGCATAATCGGCGAAAGTCATGAACCAGCGGGCAAAACCTTCGAGCGACATGGTGAGAAAATGCATCTCATATCCCCCCTCGCATTCCTCTTCAGCATGGTAACCGTGGTAATATTTCTGTTCCCCGAGGTTCAGATAGGCCTGCTGTTTCACATGAATGGTCACCTCATGCAGTTTCATTTCTTTATAAAAATCTTTAAGGTAGTCCTTCATGGTAAGATGAACATCCTCAAAGGTTTCATCGCAGCAATCTATTCCGGTGATCCTGTCAAACCTGAAATCGCGACAGGCTTTGCGCTCCCTGCACCAGGCAATGAGATGCCAGTAATTATCCATATAAAATACGCCAATCGGTTCGATGCACCTGCTGGTCTGTTCCTGCCGGTAATAGGAGAAATAATCGAGCTTCAGTACCAGTTTTTCCGCAATACCTTTGAGAATCAGCTGCAAGGGATTAAGATTGGCCTGGTAAGGTAAGGAACGGTTTGCTTTCACCACATGAATCCGCTCCTCGAGGCTCTCGAGATAATCCTTATCCGCATTACGCAATACGGCCTTGATTTTATATAATGCACTGCTGTAACTGGTGCCGTTAACGGAATCTGTGAGGGTGGCCACCAGTTTCTCTGCGGTAATAAATGCGGTAGCCTCTTCCCTGGTAAACATCACGGGTGGCAAACGGTAACCATCCATCAGGGAATAGCCCAATCCTGCTTCCCCGATAATCGGGATGCCCGCCTCTTCCAGCGAACGGATGTCGCGGTAAACAGTCCGGAGACTAATGTCGAAACGCAGGGCGATATCAGCGGCTCTGACAATTTTCCGCGATTGCAGCTGAATAAGTATGGCGGACAAGCGGTCTATTCGGTTCATGTTTCAAATGTATAAATTATTTCACAGCAGTAGTTTCAGGATAATTATGCTTTTTACGCGAAAAGCGACCTTCGATATGGCCGATATTTGTGCAAATACCACGTTGTTGTGATAAAAACTTTAAAATTATCTGTATAATTACGGATTTCGTATCTAAAATCTCCGAATGAAAGCTGTTTTGAAAAACCTCACCTTCTGGGTGCTCATCGCTATTATTGCCGGTATCCTGCTGGGTCATTACTTCCCTGCTACTGCCGTAAAAATGGAAGTTGCAGGTAAAACATTTGTTGACATCATCAAGCTTTTCATCGGCCCGATTATCTTCCTGACGATTGTGCTGGGGATCAGTGGTATGGGTGACCTGAAAAAGGTAGGCCGGATTGGTCTCAAATCGCTGATCTATTTTGAGGTACTGACAACCTTTGCCCTGGCCATAGGGATCCTGGTAGCGGTCATCATTGAACCCGGAAAAATCAGCAAAACCGGTCTCGAGGTGGAAGATCCATCGAAATATGTACAGTCGGCCGAAACCTCCGGATTCAGCTGGACAGCCTTCTTTTTATCCAACTTCACCTTACAGGTGCTGATTGTAGCCATTATTACGGGAATCATCCTGAATTTCTCTAAACACCGGGAGAAAACAATAGTTCTGCTTGGCAAGGCATCGAAAATAGTATTTACAGGTTTGAAGTATGTGATGTACCTGGCGCCGCTGGGTGCTTTTGGCGGCATGGCTTATACGATCGGAAAGTTCGGCCTCCATACCTTAATTCCCCTGGCGAAGCTGATGGGAACAGTTTACCTGACCATGTTCTTATTTGTTTTTGTGGTGCTTGGTGCGATACTGCGATTTTATAAGATGAGTATATTCAGGTTCCTGAAATATATAAAAGAGGAATTGCTGCTGGTACTGGGTACTTCTTCTTCTGAATCGGCATTACCTTCTATTATGAATAAACTCGAGAAGATGGGTTGCAGTAAATCGGTAGTCGGCCTCGTGGTACCCACAGGTTATTCTTTTAATCTTGATGGCACCTCTATTTATTTGTCCATGGCCATCATATTTTTAGCGCAGTTATACAATGTACAGCTGAGTCTCGGTGAAATGGCAAGCATTATTGGCATCCTGATGGTGACGTCTAAAGGTGCTGCAGGGGTTACGGGCAGTGGGTTCATCATCCTGGCGAGTACACTGACGGCGATTCATAAAATTCCGGTAGAGGGATTGGCGTTTTTGCTGGGAGTTGATAAATTTATGAGTGAAGCAAGGGCGATTACGAACATTATCGGCAATGGGGTTGCTACAATAGTTATTGCGAAGAGCGAGAAAGAGTTTAACGCTCCAGCAGAAGCGCTGGTTTAAAAACATGGGAACATTTTTCTTCCTCAGCATTTTGCTGAAGGGCAAAATCCTGCATGTCAGAAAAACATTCCCATGTTTTTAACGAATTCTAACCGGCAGGGTGTGTTAAGCTCTTTCATAGGCCCTTTGCAATTGGATTGAGCGGAATCCTATTACAGCTATTTTACGTCATCAATGCTGCTTCATCCAGGGCTTGGTGTCGGGTGTAAGGAAAATTTATGAAGCTATATCGCCATGATGATTGATATTAGCGGTATAGTTTGATATGATCTGATTTGAAGACAATGGGGAGAAAGCGATTTACTGGCAGAGCTTATCTATTGACGGGACTTTTTAGTGCAATCAAAAATTCACCCGCATGGAGTGGCTTCCTTCAAAACAACTTAAATTTACTCCCGCAGGAAAAATCGGAACTGATCGCCTTTTTAAAAATGTTAACCGATAGTGCTTTTATAAATAATCCTAAATTTGCAGCTCCAACAATAAACCGATGAAAACAAAATTACTCATTCTCCTTTTCGCCATAATCACTCTCCATACGATTAAACCGCTCTCTGCAAAGGCCCAGACAATTGCGCGTGAAGCTACCGTAAAAATTACCGGAGAAGTGACCAGCCCCCTGGAAATCAACCTTAAGGAACTACAAAAATTCAATCAGACAACGGTAGTGAGGAAAGATAAAGATGGCAATGACCATAATTTTTCCGGAGTAATACTGGCTGAGATCCTGCAAAAAGCAGGTGCCACCGTGGGCCCGCAGCTGAAAGGAGAAAACCTCAGCAAATATCTGCTCGTAGAGGCAAGTGACGGCTATCAGGTGATGTTCGCTCTTGCAGAACTGGATAAAAGCTTCACCGATCGTCTAATCATTCTGGCGGACAAAATGGATAACAAACCTCTTCCACCTGCCGACGGTCCCTTCAGAATCATTGTTCAGGATGAAAAGAAACCTGCCCGCTGCATCAAACAGGTAACCAGCATGCGGGTTGTTTTTGCGAAATAAATCCGCACTAATTTTCGGCATGCAAACCTGAAAAAGGTTTGCTTTTGCATTTAAGGTAAAAAAAAACTCCATACCGGACCACCTCCCTACTGGAGCATGTCGATAAAAAAAGATTGTGTTGTATAACGACATGCAAGATTTTGCCCTTCAGCAAAAAACTAACCTCCATACCGGATCACCTCCCAGCTGGAGGTTTGGATAAAAAAAGATTGTGTTGTGTGACGACATGCAAGATTTTGCCCTTCAGCAAAATGTTGAGGAGGAATACAATACAATCTTTTTTTATGTGTTGCCCAGCAACACCTCACCACTTTTAGCCACCCTCCACTGCGTCACCGGATTAAAATGATATCCTCCCTTACTTCCCCTCGCCTTGCAAAGATCTTCATATAGCGGTTGCACATAACCTGTTTCATCAACCGCACGACTCATAATTCCGGTTTCATTCCCTTTCCACTCCCACAAATACCTGAAACCGGTATGTGCCTTATCCAGCACTGGTCCCTGCAAATCGGCCTGCGACCATGACCTGCCATTATCCACGCTGATTTCGACCTTCATTATCTTCCCGCGCCCACTCCAGGCAATGCCGCGGATTTCTATCCAGCCTCTTTCCAATCTCACCGGATAAGCCGGAAATGTGATGATGGACCTTGCGTCCATCACAAAACTGAACTGCCTGACCATACCCTTGACGGTTTCCGTGTACTTCGATGTTTCCTCCCGCGTCATAAAAGGTGCGTCTGACACCTCAATCCTTCTGATCCACTTGATACAGGTATTCCCTTCCCATCCGGGGAGTAACAGTCTGGCGGGATATCCCTGCTCAGGACGGATGGCTTCGCCATTCTGCGCATATACGATCATGGCATCGTCCCAGCCCTTGCTGACAGGAATACTGCGCGTCATTACTGCGGCATCACCACCTTCGGCCAGGAACCAGCTTGCTTTAGGCTTTATGCCCACTTCCCTGAAAATGGTGGATAGCATCACTCCTGTCCATTCACTTGAGCTGGTGAGACCACAAATCTCCTGTGGCGTCATCTCTTCCCTGCCGTTTCTGAAGTTGCCGGAACATTCGATGAAGCAGGTACGGGTAACTGACGGAAAACGTTTGAGGTCGGCCAGGCTGAATACCAGCGGGCGATCTACCATCCCGTGAATCAGCAGTTCATATTTCTGCGGGTCAATGATTGGAATACCACCATGATGCCGTTCGAAATGTAATGCTGAAGGTGTGATTGTACCATAAAGATCTTGCAAAGGTGTTCTTGAAGCAGTAGCAGAGGTGAGTCGCGCTGACTTTTCAAATGTTGAAACCTGTCCCGATAATGAGGGACCTGCTCCGGTGATTTTGGTGGGATCGGGAGGTATAATGAGCGGTTGCGGCACGGCAGCCTGTACCACTTTACCCACTGAGGTTTGAACCAGTACGACCGCAGCAGTGGCTGCAACACCTAAAAGTGACCTGCGACTTATTTTATAATCCTTATCGTCTTCCATTGTGTTAATGAATAAGTTCTGAATTTGATATTATCTGATCTCATTACCGCCCCGCCTGTTGTCTGTTACGTAACGCTTTTTAGCGGGCATGACGATTTTTGGGAGGCTCTGCTGATTAATGACCGCGTTTTCGGGAATCACCTTATTGGCAAATAATAAAAATGCGGTGAGGTCATATACTTCCTGATTGCTGAGGGAGCCTGGTGCATTGTAAGGCATTGCTCTTCTCACATAATCAAATATGGTGGTCGCGTAAGGCCAGTAAGTACCTATCGTTTTTGTTTTTTCTGTTGGATGATCCAGAAATAACGGGCCACCCGGAAGCTCAAGGCTCGCTTTATCACCATGACCATGGCAGGAAGTACATTTCGACTGGTAGATCAGCAGACCGGTTTTAATACGACCGGTTCCGGCGGGGAGTCCCCTTCCATCAGGCATCACATCGATATCCCATGCCGTAATTTCTTCCGGTCTGGCTGCTCTGCCAAACCCGAAACGGGCAGGTTGCACTTTGTCTTTTTCCAGCAGGAGGCCGACGCCATAAAGCAGTCCGCCTCCTATCAGGAAGGCCAGTCCATAAATAAAGTAAATATTTATTTTGACGGACTTAAACATATTAATATCCAGGGTTTTGAACTAACGCATTATCCAGTTGTAATTGTGCAATAGGTATAGGCAGAAGTAATTTTGTCTGGTCGGTAATGTTCAACACCGCGGCAGCACGACCGGTACGAACCAGGTCAAACCAACGGTGTGCTTCAAAAGCAAATTCAAGCCTTCTTTCATTTTCGATAGCCAGCAATACCTCCGGAACTGTAGCAGCGGTTGTCCCGGTGAGCCCGGCACGATCGCGCACGGCGTTCAGATCGGTAATTGCGCCTGCAGTATTGTTGAGCTGTGCCCTTGCTTCTGCACGGATCAGGTATTGTTCGGCGATCCTGAATACATAAGTAGGATCAGTAGCCGGACTCCTGTAATAAAGGGTGCCGTACCAGCGATTCTGATTGTCCAGTGCCACCAATGCACTTCTGGTACCACCGATCAAAGGATTGTTGACGAGCGCGACAAAAGCATCGTTTGGTGCCCATTGCCTGGTACCGCCATTCTGCTGCGGCTGCCATTGATTACGGTGTCCATTGGTCTCATTTGTACTGTAGAAGAACTCAAAAATTGATTCATTGGTACCACGTTTATCCGCCGGAAAATAGAAAGCGTTATAGGGTTTCAGCAATTGATAAGCGGCATTGTCACCGATCAGTTTAGTGGCATACTCTTCCGCTTTAGCCCAGTTTTTCTGATACAGGTAAAACCTTGCCTTTAATGCCCAGACGGTTTTGCGCGTGGCCCGGAAACGGTCTGTAGTTTCCTGCAATAAGGGCTCGGCCGCTTCAAGATCTGCCAATACCTGTGCATAGGTGGCCTCCTGACTGCTGCGCGCAATGCCCCGGTTATCATTTGCACTGAGGGTTGATCTGGTGATCAAAGGTACGCCACCCCAGATACGGGCAAGGTCAAAGTAATTCAATGCCCTAATGAAGTAAGCCTCACCAAGATATTGATTTTTAAGCACATCAGTAAGCAAAGGATCAGTCACGGCAGGCACTTTGCTGAGTACGTTATTGGCTCTGTTGATGCTGACGTATGCACCGCGCCATACGGAGTCTATTGTAGAATTTTCGGGGCTGACTTTATGGTTGATGAATTCCTGGATCTGGGATTGTGATCCGGTCCACTGCACATTGTCGCCCGACAAATAGGCGATAGACTGGAAGCTGATGCTGTAATAATTTCTTGCCGCATTGTATACTCCCCTCACCGCAGTTTCGGCGGATGTTTTATCGGTGATAGTCGCCTCATCGGATATAGATGCGCGTGGTTCTACCTCCAGAAATTTCTTGCAGGAGCTGGTAGCGATGAGCAGTACTATGGGAATGATATAGGTTAATTTCATGATGTTATAATTTTATTGAACAAATGATGTTGATGTCGCCTCATTTATAAAGTAACGTTAAGCCCGATCTGTATTCCCCTGGGTTGCGGAGGTGTGCCAAGATCTATTCCCTGTTCATTCTGATTACTGGAGACACTGGATTCCGGATCAAGACCGGTATAATTGGTCATGGTGAGCAGGTTGGTACCAATCACGAAAAAGCGCAGGCCTTCAATTTTAACCTTTTGTGTGACATACTTTGGTAAGGTATAACCGAAGGTGAGCGATTTTAAACGAAGGAATGAACCGTCTTCCAGCCACCGGCTGCCACCGTCTTTGTAGTTATTGATATTGATACCATCCGGACGAGGGGTATCAGTCACATCACCCGGCTGCTGCCACCTGTCCAGGTTACTGGCAAAAATCACCCTTGCCGCATCCCTCGCCCCTCCGCCTTCACCAAAAAAGCGGTTATGGTTATAAATCTTATTGCCATAAGAGAAAGAGAAAAACAGGTTGGCGTCGAACCCTTTATAAGTAAAACTATTGGTGAGCCCCCCAAAAAATTTAGGCCAGATATTACCATAAATCTGTCTGTCTGCCACGGTAATCTTTCCATCATTATTGACATCCTCGTAAACCGAATTACCCGTCTGAGGATCCACATACAATTCTTTGTACAGCCAGAAGGAATATAAAGGCGAGCCCTGCTGCTGCAGGATGAGATCACGACTGCCGTATTTCAGTGCTGTGCTGAGTTTTTCAATATTGTTCTTGTTTTGCGCAACATTGAAGGAAGTGCTCCAGCTGAAATCATCTGTTTTAATATTAACAGCACTGATATTCAACTCAAAACCCTTGTTACTGATTTCCGCAGCATTGCTGGTGTAGGTACCAAAACCTGTAGTAGCCGGCAGTGCTACCTGCAGCAGGCCGTTGTCGGTATATTTTCGGTAATAATTGAATTCAATCCCTATACGGTCGTTGAACAGCGACAGATCAGTTCCTATATTAAACTGTTTGGTACGCTCCCATTTCAGGTCCGGATTGGCCAGCTGCTGTGGCGCAATACCCGGATTATCCTGATAGGAACTTCCGCCGTTCCAGAGTCCGAGCGTAGCAAAGTCGCCCAGGCCATTCTGGTTCCCGGTAATTCCGTAACTGGTACGGATTTTAAAGTCGCTGATAAAAGCCACATCTTTCAAAAAGTTCTCTTTCTTTAGTCGCCATGCCGCACCCGCAGAAGGAAAATATCCCCAACGGTTATTGTCGCCAAAGCGGGACGAACCATCTGCCCTGATAATTAAATCAAACAGGTATTTTCCATCAAAACTGTAATCTGCTTTGGAAAAGAAGGAAGCCAGGGTATTTTTTGACCATCCCTGGCTACTCGTTGTCGTAGAAGCAGAAGAGATTTGTTTGAACGAATTATTCGCAAAACCTCTCCCTGTGGCACCGGTGAAAGTGGCCACATCACTTTGCAAAGTATTACCCACCAGTAAGCCGAAACCGTGTTTTCCGGCGGTCTTTCTATAGGTCAGTGTTTGTTCATTAATAAGTGAGGTAGACTGGCTTATTGTTGAGGTAGCCAGACCATTAGGACTGCCGGAAATCAAAAATGTATTCCAGTATTCTGACTCATTGTAATTGTTGTAATCTACCCCAACGCTGGAACGGAAACTCAGGTTCGGCGAAAATTTAACCTCCCCATACAGGTTCCCGATATAACGTAAACTCGTTGAGTTGACATCGTAATATTTAAGCAGCAGATCCACGTTATCGAAACCTGCACGGCCTACAGATACCCCCAGCTCATTTACCGGTGAAAGGTAGGTTGGCGTATGCAGTGCTGCCTGGAGCAGACCACCTGCGGGACCATCACCTGCCCTGGCCTGGTTCCGGTGTGTACGGCCGAAAGTATTGCTGACACCGATGGTAACTTTATCATTGATCTTCTGATCGAGGTTTACCTTAAAACTGGCACGGTCGAACGTAATGGGACTCAGTATGGATTCCTGTTTGTTATAACCGGCAGCGATGTAATATTTTGTTTCGGCAGAACCGCCCGATAAGGAAAGGTCATAATTCTGGAGGCCGGCTGTTTTGAAAACCTGATCCAGCCTGTCGTAAGTCTGCTGCTCTTCAGGCAAACCTCGTCCACCTTCCGCAACAGGACGAAAAGGTCGCGTAGCAAAAGGATTACCTGTATTTATCCAGTTTTCGTTGACCAGCGCAGCATGTTGCGGACCAGTGGTCAGCTCCCATAATTTCTCTGCCTTTGACCAGCCGAAAGAGGTATTGAAATTGATTTTCGGCTTCTGGTTGAATTTCCCTCTTTTCGTGGTGATGAGGATCACCCCGTTTGCGCCACGTGAGCCATACAATGCTGTTGCATCCGCATCTTTCAGGACTTCTACTGAAGCGATATCTTCCGGGTTGATATCTGATATGGGTGAGGTTGCCTTACCGCCTGTCCCGATTGTCTGGAGACTACGGCTGTTCATGAACACACCATCCAGGACATACAAAGGCCCGTTTCCTGCATTGATAGAAGTAGCCCCACGTACACGGACATTGATTGCTTCGCCGGGAACACCCGTATTGGAAGAGATTTGTACACCCGCTACCTTACCCTGTAACTGCGCGTCGAAACTGCCCGCGGGAATGGATTTGGTATCAGCAAGGTCGACCTTAGTGATGGAGCCGATCATATTTTTGCGCTGCTGGGTGACGTAACCGACAACAACAACGTCGTTCAGGTCATTCTGCAACTCTTTGAGCTCTACATCAATGTAGGCACCATTTGCGGTCACTTCCCTTTGCTGATAACCAACGAAACTGATGATCAGCGTATAAGGGAATTTCTGCCCGGTGACGAAGCTGAATTTACCATCCGCATCTGCGGATACTTCATGTGTGGTGCCTTTGATATGCACCCTTGCGCCGGGAAGTGGTGTTCTTGCTTTCGCGTCAAGCACTCTCCCGTTGAGTGTAGAATTGATGAGGGGCTTTGTCTGTGCAGCCAATATCAGGGGCACAAACAGGTATAAGATGAACAAGCCGCTGACCTTCGCTGTCAGTTTTGTTATTCTGAAACTTTGCATACTTTTACAGATGGAATAATTTATGGATGGAGGCAGGCGTCGGGTCCAAGCGAAATCCTGCTTCTTTAATTTAAACCCTGGGGGGATACTTGGTATTCCCCTTGTTTTCTTTTGTTCTTTGTCGTTTGTTTGCAGGTGCTGAACTGCTCCGCTCAACGACCTTTATTGTAAATCTCTCTTTTTATATCCTCCTCTTTATGCTGATCATTTCGCCACCTCCGGGAGATGCTAAGATCTGTTTATAAACCTTTGAGTTATGATGTGATATCCACTCTTCTTATTCTGATACCTCGGTATAGCCGACAGCTTTCCCTATCTTCCAAATAATAACCAGGCGATGATCAGTGTGACAATGACATTGAACAGCTGCGCCAGCAGAAATGCATATAAGGGCTTTTTATTTTCGTTTTTGAACAGGTCCCTGAAATTGGTTTCCAGTCCGATACTGGTAAATGCCAAAGTAAACCAGGCATTCTGCAGGTTTTTTAAACTATCCTTCACCTGTGCCACCTGGGTATCAGGCAGGAAGAATGAAAACAAAACAGATGCGGCTAAAAAGGCAAGTACAAACTTTGGAAAGCGTTCCCAGATCACTTTTAAGGTTGGTTTCTCCCGACTTTCGTCGCCCGCCTCCGTTTTTTTATAGGACCAGTAGATACTGATGGCAAAAGCCGCAATACCGAGCAGTACATTTTGAGAAAACTTAACGATGGTACTGATTTTCAGTGCTTCTTCGCCCACCAGACTGCCGGATGCCACAACAGCACCGGTTGTATCAATACTACCACCCAGCCATGCACCGGTTACCTGCTGCGGAAAATTAAAGTACGCAGCGATATAAGGCATGAAGATCATCATCGGGATCGCTGTGATCAGCACCATGGAGATGACGTAAGACAGCTTTTTCGCATCGCCTTTGATGGCGCCTGATGTGGCAATTGCTGCAGAAACGCCACAGATAGATACCGCGCTGGAGATCATCATGGTCAGTTCATCATCCACTTTCAGCTTTTTACACAGCCAGAAAGCGAAATACCAGACTGAGAGTACCACAACCAGTGCCTGAATGAGTCCGAGTGAACCTGCTTTAAGAATATCCGAGAAGATCACCGTGGTACCCAGCAGGACTAATCCGATTTTAACAAACAATTCGGTCGACAAAGTATCGCGGAACCATTGGGGAAGCTTAAAAAAGTTACCGATCAGGAGTCCGATCACCAGACTGAAAATCACCGCTTCCAGGTTGATGGATTTGATGAATGTATTGCCTGCAAGAACGAGGGCAAAAATAGTCAGTAAATACACTGCCGGAAAGCCCAGCATGAAATTACGTACAGATTTACCTGTGAGCCATGCCCCGATTGCCCCTATAGTGAGGGTGAACAGGAATTGGATCAGCAGTACCCGGAGGTTTTTACCATTGAACACATTAGCGCTCAATTCTGCACTGCTGCTCCATTTGTAAACCGGAACAGGCACTACGTAGAGAAAAAGGGCCAGCACGATGACTAGTGCGCCGAGGATAACTACGGCCCAATCCTCATGGAGTTGGAAAGATTTGTTTTTTGTGGTCATTTTTTTAGGTATTGGTGTGCTATTTTATTCAATTTTCTGCGGTAAATGAGGAATTTTCATATGAAAGACATCCGCTAATGCCTGTCGCGCGCTGTGGTAACCACACATGCCGTGTACCCCTCCTCCGGGCGGTGTGGATGAAGAACAGATATAAATTCCTTTAGCTGAAGTCCGGTAAGGCGAGATCCGCAGGGCGGGACGGGTATACAGCTGGGCAAGGTTGATAATGCCCCCATTGATATCACCGCCAATATAATTGGGATTATAGGCTTCTATCTGCCGGGTGTTCATTACATGTTTATCCAATA
Organism: Pedobacter sp. MR2016-24; assembly: GCF_026239655.1. Taxonomy (GTDB): domain Bacteria; phylum Bacteroidota; class Bacteroidia; order Sphingobacteriales; family Sphingobacteriaceae; genus Pedobacter. The sequence continues at coordinate 56,278 of NZ_JAPIVO010000007.1, forward strand.
TCACGTCCTTAAAACCTGGTGCAAACCTCTCCACCTGGTTTTCTATGGCTGCCGTCATATCTTCATAAGAACCATTGGGTACATGACAGTAAGCCCAGGCCGTATGTTTATCCTCAGGTGCCCTGGAGGCATCAAATACGCTGGGCTGAGCGAGCAATACAAATGGCTGTTCAGGATGAATATTGGCTGAAGACAGCTTTTCTCCATGTGCAATCTCCCCGAAAGTATTGCCGATATGAACGGTTCCCGCCTGCCTGGTCTCTTCCGCCGTAAAAGGTATAGGATCAGACAAAGCCCAGTCGACTTTAAAAACACCCATCCCATAATCATACTTACGCAACTGGCGCTGATACAGCCATGATAATTTATCTCCTGCGATTTCCAGCAGCTGTTTAGGGGTCACGTCAAGCAGTACGGCATGCGCAGCAGGTAATTCATCCAGTGTTTTGACCATCAGGCCTGTCTGGATCTTTCCGCCCAGGGAAATGAAATGTGCACCTAAAGCAGCTGCCACTGATGAAGAACCGCCTTTTGGAATAGGCCAGCCATGCACATGTCCGACAGCAGAAAGTACCATCCCAATCGCAGCGGTCGTCAGGTTGCTGAGGGGTTGTATCGCATGTGCAGTCATCCCCGCCCATAAACCTTTTGCCTTTCTGGTGCTGAATTTTCGGGAAATACTTTCGGCGGAGCGCAGTGCTTTGCATCCGAACTGAGCCATCAGTAAAGGATGGGACGGTATCGTCAGCGGAGAAAGAATATCAGCCACCAGCTTGTCCCAATGTTCCGTGAGCGGGCCAATCAGATCCAGGTAAACCTGCTCGTCGGCCCCTAAAGATTTTGCCGTTTGTGCGAGCGATCTGGATAATACCGCTGCAGTACCATCATCAAAAGGATGTGCTGCGGCAAAGCCAGGCTGTATAAATTCCAGTCCCTGTGCAGCAAGCGGTAAAGACTGAAAAAATGGAGATGCCACCGCCATAGGATGAACTGCTGAGCAGATATCATGTCTGAAGCCGGGCAAAGTGAGTTCGGCAGTTCTTAAACCACCACCAATCTCTGCTTTGCCCTCGATCAGTAACACGCTCAGCCCCGCCTGCTGCATCGTAATCGCTGCTGCCAGTCCGTTCGGTCCTGATCCTACAATCACCGCATCAAATTCTTTCTGTCCTGCTCCCATTATTTCGCTGTTCCCATTTAATATTTTCCTGCGTTCAGTTGACCAGGTTTTAAGGCATATTTTTTATCCAGACGCCGGAGCACAACGTATACCGAGTCCTTATGCTCATCCACTCCACTGAGTACAACTTCTTTACCATCTGTTGTCCTATAGTTCAATACCATCGTATTCCTGTCCGTTTCCTGGGCACGTTCACTCGTAATCCCTTTCTTTCTCCTGCCGGTGAGTCCATCAGGCTCCAGCAGTTCATATTCCTGCTGATCTGATAAAAAGTTTTTATAGGTACTTTTCTTCTTTTTCAACGAAGTCTTAGCTGCCAGCGCAAATTCATTCGCTCCCCTGTTTTTATCCTGGAGATACAATACCTGGTTGACCGTATCTGCTTCATAATAAAAAACCCGTCTGCCACCGGCAACTCCTGCCAGTTCGAACGTACGGTTAATATCCCGCATTGGCGAACCGCCACCGTTGGAAAGGTCGAGCACCACAGGCTTATGCTGCTTAAAGCTGAGGGTGGTCCATTTTTCAAAGGTTACATCCTGCCACCTGAGACTGTCCTGCGGACTATAAGGTATGCTGACATTGTTGAGCCTGAATTCTTTCACCTGGTAATACCCCCTCAGCTTAGCAATACCTTTTGCTGCCGGCTGTTTGTAGGGGTCATAAATAAAGTTGTTGAGCTGGACATAGAAAAATACAAAAAGGAATAAAACAATGACACCCGTTTTGAGAAAGATGCGCGTAAGTTGCAGCCAGCGTTGCTGAAGCTGAATATTAAAATTAACAGGAATAGTATAACGTTCCCTGATCAACAGGTTATAAATTTTAGGAATGTCCTTCGCAATCAGGAATGCCGCAAAGAGCACAAAATAGGAACTGTAAACATGTACACCGCCATCATAAGCGAAATTCACATACACAATATCGCCCAATGCGCCGAATAAGATAATTGCACCCAGCGTAGCCGTTTTGCGGAAAAAGAGTAAAACTCCTGCGCTAAGCTCCACAACTCCTGCAAATACCTGGTACCATGGCACAATACTGATCGAAAGCCAGTAAATTTTCTGTGCGGTCAGATCACCAAAATTGGTATTTAATATACCCGTCGACGGATAGGGCATTTGTACCGGCAATACCTTTGTAAAGGCAAAACCAATGATCCCGATAGCCGCCCTGTACCTGATGATGACCGTTAACCAGTAATATAATACATTATACTCGTTCCTCTTTTTATCGGCCAGCGACCAGATAGTGCCACCGATAATCGCTGCCACAAGGAGAATCAGCCAGTCGGCATAACCGTAATAACCAGCCCCCCGGGTGAGTGAAGGCTGAAAACGGGCAATATCATATAAATCTCTGTAATGCAGACTTGTCCAGTCGAACGTAAACACCTGTGTATACCAGCCCGGATTTTCGGGGATGGACATCAGGATAAAAAATATAAAAGAGATACGGAACAATACCTTTTGATAAGGCTTCCAGATCAAAGGTGGCTGGCTGTACGCATCAGCCGTTATGTTTGTGGCAGACATCTTATAAAAAAATTAAAGTTTCAAACTACCTCTGCGCCCCTTTTCGGAAGCCTTGAGTAAATATATCTTATGGTTCTTTTGAAGGATCGCTGCTACTGCTTTACCATTCACATTACCTTTAAGAATGACGGTCGAATCTGGCTGAAGTGCATAAGACAGCTGGCCGGCATTTTCCCCGGAATGGGTCAGATCCTTCAGGATCAGCACCTTTTTAACGGTATCAGCCTGATAGCTGTAATAGTGGCGGCCTGTTGTGGCGGTCGACTCAAAAGCGTCCCCTCCATCCTGCGCAGGAATCCCTTCCCTGTTATCATTTACAGGCGAATAATAGGTATTGATCTTAATACTGAGTGTAGCCCATTTTTCAAAAACCACATCCTGCCAAATGGTATCGATCAAAGAAGCAGGTAAAACACGTCCATCCACACTAAAACTATTAACCGTATACAATCCAGCCAGTCCTTTCAGTCCGGGTGATGTGCTGAAATGATAATTGCCCCTTACCGCTGAACGGTAAACGCCAATGCCATAAAAAACTACAAAAACCAGGACTACAATGGATTTGAGGCCCAAACGCAGTTTTTTCGCCCTGCCGCTCCACTGAACAGGAACGACTACCGGTGCAACTGGTTTAGCTAAGATGAGCAGGTTGATAATTTGTTCTGCATAATACGCAACAATAAACAAAGCCAGTATCACGAGATAAAAGCTATATACCACGTCTCCACCCTCATAGGCCAGATTTGACATGAAAACATTGCCCGTAAAGAAGACGATAATAATTGCACCAACCGGAGCTGTTTTCCTGAACAGCAGGAACAGACCTGCCAGTAATTCTATTGCTCCCAGAAAGGATTGATAGCCCGGAACAATACCCAGACTCAGCGAAAAAAGCCTCCAGCTGGTGAAATCACCATAAGGTGTATTTAAACTGCTGACAGAAGGATAAGGTGCCTGCAGTGCGAACAATTTCAGCCATCCGTAAGCGATCACCGCAACCGCCAGCCGGTAGCGCACCAAAACAAGCAAATAATAATAAAGCCTTGCATAATTAACACGCTGTTTATCCCTCAACGACCACACTAAGCCGCCCACGAGGGCCAGTAAAAAGATAAAACCCCAGTCGGCAAAACCCGCCTGTCTCCAATCCTGCGCAGCATAATCTGAACTCGTAAATTGTGGTGTATACTTAGCGATATTGAAAATATCCCTGAAGCTCAGGTGGAGCCAGTCTATCCCCAGCAGGTGCCGGTAATATTTCCAGTCCAGCGGTACCGCCTGTAAAAAGAAATAGATAAAACTTATCCTGAAAAGTACTTTTTGCCATCCCTTCCATTCAGCGCCTGTAAGCTCAGGCTGATCTATTGTTGCCATTTCAATATTGATTAATGGATCACCTGCTGTAATCCCTGCCGTAATTTCTGTTGTTGATTTGACCTGTTTGATGGCATGCTGATAAAATCAGGACATAGCCCTGCACTCCGCTATTTCAGCGCTAAACCATAAACAGAAAAATAGTAATGATACCTATCTGGAGATACCTATGCTGAAGAACATCAGCAACAACAAAAAGAACAACAACAGTACACAGATCTGTGTTGAAAGAGCGTAACATTAAGCTTAAGTAATTGTGCTTCCATAGTGGTTCAAAGGGTAATGATTACAATTTGATCTGGCGGTACATCCCGCTAAACCGTGGTTCTGGAACCAAATATAGAAGAATAATTAAGAACATACAATTAATTCTACTAAATAAGTAGTATTAATATGAAATACGTATAAAATGTCTGGTTACACAGACCCGGATGCATCATTACCACAGGTAATTATTTTATGATAATTATGCATGCCTGGCCCTCTAAAACCTGGCACTGTACAGGTATGCAATACGCAAAAAAAGGCTTGTGTTAAATTTCGACCTGCAAGATTTTGCCCTTCAGCAAAATGTTGAGACGAAATTTAACACAAGCCTTTTTTTATTCTTAATCGTCAGCAAGCAGCTTACAATAAATTATTACCTGTTCTCCTTCAACTGTGCTAACCTGGCTTTTTGTTCTGCTATACGACTTTCCAGCCTGTCATGCTTCTCTTTATCATGCAACACCTTATCTACACCGCGATCCAGATGATGGTGATGCTGATCCACCCACTCCGTATACTGACGCTCCTGGTGTTCATTCTTACCATTAAACTTATCCAGTAATGACTCCCTTTTAATCTTTAACAGCAGCAACTTCTCATTCCATGCAGATTTATCATTCTCGTCCGCTCCCAGATATCCGGTCTCCGCATCAACAATTTCCGCATTTACCTGGTCAAGTTCTGACTGTGCATGAACAAATACATCATCATTAATCGGCATCCGGTATATATCAGTCGTAAACGGCTGCAACGCTGTATCTACAGGTGTTTCCCAATCTTCCCAAACATGCGCCACCAGAACAGATCCGCCAGCAGGGATATTTTCAGAAACCCGGTCCAGGTAGTCTGAAACTCCTTCTGCCCTGACTGTATCTCCCGCAGCACCGGCAACCATTCCCGCTCCGATACCCACCAGGAAACCCAATGGTCCGGCCAGCAGACCAATCAGACCACCAATAATACCTCCCCCGATTGCACTATAACCTTCCGCCTGGTCTTTAGCAGAGCGAATAGCCACACTGCCGCTGGCATCTTTGCTTAAGACATATGTTTCGCCCAGAGAGATATCCTGCCCGGCTGCTAATTCCTGAATTGCCTTTAACCCTTTAAATGCATCTGTTTCATTGAGAAACAAAGCCTGAATCATTTTTTCCATTGTATATAAATGTTAAATAACATCCATATAAGCAGAAAAGGGGTCTCTTTGTTTGCGGGATCTGTACATTTCGCCGGTAATCAGTTGAATTTTAGCCCTGTGAAAATAAGCGTTCGTCCTCCTAATCCTATACGTTCGTGTAATGAAACAGGCCCTTCGTGTAAAATATTTTTTTATTGAAATACCATGCTATAACTTTAATACCATCACCAAATTTATAAATATGATGAGATACTTAGCCATAAACATCAACAGTAAATTAGACCAGGAATGGTTTTACAGATGCCATTCTGTATTGGAATGCTACAATTATTTTGACCGGTTAGGTCCGGGACACGGTCCGAGAGCAGCTATCTTTGACGTCGTGATGAATAACTTTTTATGGGTTGCAGAAGCGCAGCTGGATAACATGGTACAGCTGAACGCAATTGTGTTTGGCGCGATTAAGGATTCGAAAGTAAGAAATTAGGGCGTTGTAGTTCCTAGCCAAGCGGACAATTTTTACATCGCTTACCCCTTTTGTACTTTTCACAGCAAGTCTTTTTCTTTTTAGACTTATCGTCGTGTTTCGACTTCTTCTTATCTCCCGATTTATTTCCCACGCTCTTATTTTTTATTTAGTGATCATCAGATCACTAATTGAATCTGCTTAAACCATTTATCATGGATGGTCTGGTACGTTCCATTCGCCATCAGCAGCTCCAGTTTAGCATTAATTTCATTTTTCAGTTCAACATCCCCTTTTTTCATCGCAATTGCATAATTCGACTCCGTTTCGGGCATAAACATACCTATGTGAAGTGAGGGATGTTTTTTCAGGAAACCTCCTGCAATTGGCGAATCATCTATCAGTACATCTATCCTGCCTGCCAGTAATTTCTGGTATAATTCGTTATTTGTTTCAGCATGAACGGTTACATTTCCCGGAAATTGTGCCATCACATACTTTTCTGCTTCAGTAGCTGTCCTGATGCCTATCTTTTTGCCCTGAAAGCTTTTGATATCCGTTAAAATATTTCCTTTTTTGATGACCGCACAGAGTTGGAAAGCCAGATAAGGTTTACTGAATTCCAGGATCATCTGGCGCGATGTGGTCATGGTAACGGCGGAACAGATCATGTCAAGCTCTCCTTTATAAAGCTTTTCCAGTATATCTGCCCACAATGAAACTTCATAATGTAATTCAAGATCCAGCAATGCTGACAATTCTTTGATCAGATCTACCTCGAACCCTTCAAATAAATCAGAATTATAATCGCTGTGCATAGGAAAGGGAGCGGCAGAATCTAATCCTATTTTTAGTGTATGTTTCATTTAATAAAGTTTACCTTGTTTTTATCTCATATCCGGGAAGAACCAGCTTAAAAAAACACCCAACCGTGCTTTTTAAGCTTAATTTAAGGAATGATTTTCACAATTGCGGCAAGATATAGATTTAAGATGACGATTAAAGTCAAAATTTAATTACACAGTGATCATATAGTTGATTAACAGGCAGAAAATCGACGCGACCAGGGTGCTCAGAAAATTGACGGCATCATTACCCAGATATCTCCGTCGTTCAAGCAGCGCGCCTAATAGTGAATCTGCAAAATTTCCAACCACTGCAGCAAGCACAATGATCATAAAATTACTGATATCCCAGCCGAAACCAATACTGTACATGATCGCAATGACTATTGCCCCTGCAATGCCGAGCATGGTCCCTTCCAGGCTGACGGCACCATCAAGGCCCCGCGATTCCTTTCTCCAGGTGATACAGTTATAAAATGATCTGCCATATAACATACCCAATTCTGAAGACAAGGTATCCGCCGTGGCAGAGGCGATACTTGCTGCGAGCATCAGCTGGAATACAGCCGCATGTACGGGGAACAGGAATGCCAGCAAAGCCAGCAGTGTTGCCATTCCTGCATTGGCGAGTACCTGTGCAGGATTCCGTTGTACCTGATCTTCCCTGCGTTCAAAACTTTGCTTGTCTGCCCTGCCTATACCTGTGGCCAGGGTTCCCATCATAAAAAAGGCGGTGAGCAATAATAAGCCCGTGTAGCCACTGCCCGCGTAAATAATGAGTCCGCAGCAGGCACCAGTAATCGCAGCAGCAGGCGTTAATTTCTGTTTCCAGATACTGAAAATAACACCGAGCGCGATTAAAAAGAATCCGGGATATAGAGACGGGTTGAAAAGCATGGCCTAAAGTTACAGGATTGTAAAGTATTTTTGTAGTTTTATCGCTCAATATGCGCTTATTTTGAGACTACAGCATTACGTAAAAATAACATTGTCAGCGCTGATTTTCTTATCCATGGTGCTGACTGCCGGCACTGTCCGGGGACAGACAGATATAGCTGATGTTTTTAACAGGGTTTTGAAGAGAAAAAAACCTGCAGATACAACGGCAAAACCGGCGGGCAGCCTGGTTTTATTGCCCACCATAGGCTATACGCCCAGTACGGGCTTTCAGTTTGGTGCCGACGTATCCGGCACACGTTATTTTGGAAATCCGGAAACGACTACCCTTTCAGTTTTTGATGCCTATGCGGCACTATCTACCGGTGGCATGGCGATTCTGCAGATCAAACACAACATTTATTCTTCAGGGAACACATGGAACTTACAGGGAAACTGGAACCTGGGGAAAACGGTCATGCTGGATCACGGGATTGGTACAACCGGTACTGACCCGGGACTTTTCACTTTACGCTACAGATTTCTGAACCTGAATGAGAATGCTTACAAGGAACTGTTTGATCATTTTTATGCAGGTGTGGGTATCTCTTTCAATTATTATACAAAAATAGATAATCAGTCGCAGGACAGCACTCATCCCGAAAGTTTCAATGCTGCCTACAGCCTTAAAAATAGTTATTCGCCAGATAGTTATTTTGCCAATGGGATGTTGCTGAACTTCCAGTACAATACGCGCGACCAGCCCTACCGCCCCTATAAGGGAATCTATCTGAATGTCCTGCTGCGCAGCAACCGGACCTGGATGGGCAGTGAAAGGAACGCCGTACAGCTGCGGACGGAACTGCGGAAATACTGGAGCCTTTCTGCTAAAAATCCGGAGCATGTGCTGGCGTACTGGTTATGGGGCTCTTATCTTTTGAATGGATCGATTCCCTACCTGGAGTTGCCCGGAACGGGAAGCGACAACGATCAGCGTACGGGTCGAGGTTATACGATAGGGCGTTTCAAAGGGCCGTCTTTTATGATCAATGAAGTAGAATACCGTTATCCGCTTACCCGCAATAAATTAATCAGCGGTGTGGCGTTTTTCAATGCAGAGACGGCCAGCGACCAGTCGGGCACAAAGCTCTTCCAACACCTGGAGCCCGGAATGGGCGCGGGTTTAAGGATACTCTTTAACAAAAGCACACGTACCAATCTCTGCCTGGACTACGGATTTGGCAATTACCATTCTAAAGGCGTATTCGTGGGACTCAACGAAGTTTTCTAGAATTCGAACTGTACCTTTGCCCGCAAACCCCATTTCGAAACATCTGGGTTTTCCAGGTAATTGAAGCGTCTGACCACATCAAAACGTAAAACCTTAAAGATGTTACCAACCCCGGCACTGGCTTCCATATATGGCTTTTTGCCCAGTGAATAGGTAATAGGCACACCGTTTTCATTAACCGGGAACTGTAACAGTTCCGGATTTTTATAAGGATTGTTCTCCTCCCTTAAACCGCCATAAAGACCTTTAAAGGTGAGATACTCTCTCCACTTTAATTTCCTGAACAATGGAATCCTGTTAAAGATCAGGCCATTGAAATTATGGTCTATATTGAGACTTACGTAATGATCACTCACAAACTCCTGGAAGTTCATCATGTTATAAGCATATACCTGGTAAGCATAAGTCAGATTGGCCGGATGGATAGTCAGCAAAGGGAAAGGCACTTTACCGGATACATATCCGCCTTCTACCCTAACGTCCGAACGGCCCAGCTGAGATAAATAAAAACGTTTATCGATTGTCCCGACCAGGTTATGGAAGTTATATTCACCCCCGAAAAATCCTTTGAAACCCCGGCTGTAATTCAGTTCAAATACAGGATATTTTTCCACGAGTCGCTCACGGAACCGCTTACCCTGGTAAAACCGCTCCTTTGGTGCGAAACGCAATTCGAGGTTTAATTCTGAGCTGGTAATCTGCTCTATACCATTTTCCTGACCGTTGACCAGATTGGAATAAGTCAGCACCCCTGCTGGTCGCTGGGTCCACTTTCTGAAACCTGCATTGAAAGAGAAGTGGTTCGCATATTCCTGCATGTATTCCACCTTATAGAAGTCATTGTACAAAAACCGGTTGTTCTGTCCACGCGTAAATGAGGAAACAAAATTGTCTTCCGGCACCAATGTTTTGGACTGGTCGCCGGGCTCATCTATATCCCGCTGTACAGTGGCACGGACAAAACTTTGCGGAAAGGTATAGATCGATTTATTGTTGAATGCATACGCCCCACTGAATAAACCTTTCCATTTTTCATCCTTAAATCCGTAGGCACCATAACCCTCCAAATAAAAACGCGTACTGAAATCTGTTGTCGTACGGCCGCCGAGTCGCATTCTGAAACCTTCTACTTTGTTGAAACTGTAAAAGCTGTAGAAAGGACCTACTTCTACAGGTCCGAATTTTTTATAACCGATGAATAATATGGAGACCACGTCCATCATTCTTTTGAATGACTTCATTTGTCCGAGACTATCGATATTGCCGTAAATCTTCAGCTTTACATTTGCTGCCGTATCCAGCCGGTTTGCGGCCCAGAACTGATCGGAACGTTTTTCTGCATCAGGAGCAACAACCAGCGCTTCACCTTTATATAAAGTATCCGGCTGCGGCACATTGGTCTGGTAATCTTTGATGACCACCGATCTTTCGCCGACAAAGCCCCTGCCCTTTTCGGCACCAAGACCAAAGTCCATCAGTAAATGACTTTTATTCAAATGATACTTTTTGGAAGAGTCCTGCTCAAAGTTCAACTTCACTTCCAGTGCCCTGATAAAGTTCATGTTGACATTTTTTCCGATCTTCAGGAAAGCATCCTGTACGGCATAATTTCCATCCATTGTGATGTAAATCTTGCCTTCAAACAAGAGTGCGTTTTCATTCCTGGGAATAAAAGATAGTTCTATCAGCTGCGGTGAATGCGTTTTGATGGTATCTGTAATGAAAAATTTATAAAAAGCAGGTGCACCGTCAGCAATGGGACTCAGGAACTGGCTATTGGTAAATACGATATTGTTTTTGTAGATATCCACATCAGCATACATCCTTTCGAAGTAATTGCCCAATGCGTTATTGTCGACCAGGTTAGCGTCGAAATTCACATGTTTATCCGCCAGCATGATAACCTTTGTCTTCTCCGGATTTTTCCGGTAATAATTCTGCGAAAGCCGCTCCCTCAGGTAAACAGGCAAAATGGTTTTACCACCTACCTGTGTAGAGTCCTGCTCATCAAAGAGGAACTGGTATTTACGAAAGACCTTTTTGTTCTTGAATTTATCCGAGAGATTACTGAGGGAAAACTGCATCCAGTCATACTGCTGGTATTGTACAGCAAGATCACTCTGCATCCTGTTCAATGGTTTATGCGCAATCACTTTATGAATCAGCTCCACCGCAGGATTGTCTTTATTTTTATAACGTGCTTTTTTAGCCGAGCTGATACTGACTTCATGGAGACTTTGTGCCTCTTCCTGGAGTTTGATATTCAGGACCTGGGTTTTTCCCGGTACTACAGCGAGCACGAGTGATTTATATCCCACGTAATTGACCTGGATCTGGTTATAAGGAGCAGCACTGCTTAGTTTATATTTACCTTCGGCATCGGTTTTCGCAGCAATCTTTGAACCCTTATACGAAACGGTAACATATGGCAATGTACTTTTATCTTTAGCATCAGTCACGATACCTGAAACCACTGTATGCTGTGCTGCAGCTTTGGTGGAAAAGATAAATAATAATGCAGCTAATGAGTAAAAAGACTTCTTTTGAATATCAATCATAATGGAAAACGCCTAACCCTAAGTCTTTTTAAATTGTAATGTGCGACAACAACGCTAATTAAACAAAATAATTACACATTTTGTTGTTAATTAACGTTAAAACGTATGAATTAGTTTTTTTCCTGGCGGACAAGCACATTTTTTTCGCGGAATGACTTTGGAATGGTCAGGGTATGGCGCTTGAAAAAGGTATTGAAATTAGCAGGATATTCGAAACCGAGGCTATAGCCTATCTCAGCAATATTCCACTCCGTATGTTTCAGTAATGCAATAGCCTCATTGGCGATACGGCTTGAAATATGTTCTGATGTAGTTTTTCCGGTCACTTCTTTTACCGCATGGTTAAGGTGATTCACATGGATAGACAGCTTCTCCGCAAAGTCGTTCGCCGTTCGCAGTTCCAGCACGTGGTCTGCAGAATAAATGGGAAACTGTCTTTCCAGCAATTCAAAAAACAGCGAGGCAATGCGCGAGGAGGCATTTACCAGTTTCACCTGGCCCTCTGCAGGACGGATTTTTATGGCCTCATGGATGAGCAGATTGACATAATTACGAATCAGGTCGTATTTATATATATAGTCGGAATTAATCTCCGTCAGCATTCTTTCGAAAATCTTGCTGATATGCTGCTCCTGTTCCCTGTTCACAAAAAGCACAGGATTATCCTGGATCTTTGATAAGATAGATTCGTGAAAAGGCGCTGCCCGTTGCCGCATAAAGTTCTCCGTAAACAGGCAGAAATATCCGCTTTGAAATTCTGAAGTCGTTTCCCATGAATAGGGAATCGTTGCATTATTGAATAAAAGCGCCGTGCCGTCCACTTCAATCCGTTGGTTGGGATAGTGTAAAACCCCTTTTCCAATGATTAGGGAAATTTTGTAAAAATCTCTCCTGTTATAGGGAGAAGGATTGAGTGAACAATAACCGAAACGTTTAAAAACATTGAAATGCCCCGTGTTGGTCACTCCATTCAGGCTTGGAATAGTAACATCCGGCCTGTTGGTCGAGAACATTTCATAAAATTCTAACAGAGACATGCTTTTTTTCACGCCTTAAAATTGCAAAAATTCTAAGACGTGTTTTATTTTTTATTGTAATATTATGGTTTGATTACCATTCCCGGATGAATTTCCTCGTTTGCTTCGGTTACAAGCAGGTCTCCCTCTTTTAAATCGCCGAATATTTCGATTTTATCTCCATTTTCTCTGCCCTTTTTGACTGTAACCTTCGCAGCTTTGTTATTTTCTGACCTGATGACATAGATTCCTTCGGCACTTTCTACAATGGCGGACTTAGGGACAACAAATGTACCGGCATTTGCAGGTAGCGGAACAGATACCTCAGCAATCATTCCCGGTAAAAGCTCTTTTGTCAGGTTGGGCACGTCCATCTCCACCCGCTCAGCACGTAAACGTGCATCAAGCGCACCTGATAAACGTTTGACTTTCGCAGTGAACAAGGCTGATGGTTTTGATTTGACGGTGAAGGTGATGGCATCTCCTGCTTTAAGGTAGCCCGTATATAATTCAGGAATGGATATCGCCAGTCGCAGGTGTTTCTGCTCCTGTAAAGTAAACAGCGGCAATTCGGACCCTTTTCCGGTAGGACCAACAAATGCGCCCAAATTCACATTTCTGGCAGAAATAATACCACTGAAAGGTGCACGGATTTCGAGGTAGTTCCGGATACTGCCCACTTCTTTATACGATGCCCTGGCTGCACTCAGCTGAGCCTGATCTGAGTTCCTTTTTGCGATAGCCTGGTCCAGATCGTTCCTGGAGATCGTACCCGGAGTTTTACTGGTTTCAAATAAACGGTCATAATTGGCTTTACTCGCCGTATAAACTGCTTCCTGGGATTTCAGACGCGACTCTGCCGCGGCCAGTTGTGAAGTCAGCTCGGGAGCCTCCAGGGTCATCAGCAACTGACCTTTATTTACTTCTGTACCAATATCCGCTTTCAGCGATTTTACAAAGCTGCTCACTTTCGCATATAAATCCACCTGCTGATAAGCAATGAGCTCACCCGGCATTTGCAGTGCAGTCGCCATTCTCTGACTCTGGAGTGTAAAAGTCTTTATCTCTGGTGTTTTTTCTACAGCGGTGGCTTCTTTTTTCTCGTCATGTCCACAGCTGCTCATGAACAGAGCCGCTGTACTGATGGATATGATGGCTGCGCTTCGGAATAGTATTGTCTTCATCTTGTGATATGTGCTTAAAATCTTATTTATGTGCTGATAAACCGTTTATAAAATGGGTGCTTTCTTCATCTTCAGGATCTAATGAAGGTGAGCTGGTGCCTACATTCCCCTGGATCCACGCGAATACCAGCGGTAATATAATCAATACGGCGAAAGTTGAAAAGATCAGTCCGCCGATTACCGCACGACCCAGTGGTGATACCTGGTCGCCCCCCTCTCCATGGCCGATAGCCATAGGGAGCATCCCCATTACCATTGCCACACTGGTCATGATAATCGGTCGTAATCTTAACCCTGCAGCTTCCCTGGCAGATTCCAATGCATTGCCATTCACCTTCCGGAGTTCTTCAGCATTGGTAATGAGCAGTACCGCGTTTGCAATGGAAACGCCGACTGACATGATAATCCCCATATAAGACTGGAGGTTAAGCGTAGATCCTGTTAAGCTGAGCAGAATTAAAGAGCCCAGCACTACCGCAGGGACTGTCGCCAGGATCACCAGTGGTACCCTGAAAGACTGGAAGTTAGCTGATAGCATCAGGAAAATCACGACGATGGCGATGAGTAATCCTGTTTGCAGGCTGTCCAGTGTCTCATCCAGCACTTTTCCCAGTCCGATCTGGCTGATCGTTAATCCTCTCGGCAGTTCGCCAATAGATTTTATCGCTGCAGCCACATCCTTATTTGCAGCACCTAAATCTTTTTGATTCAGGTTGGCGGTAACGGAAAGATAAGGCATTGCACCTACGTTATCATTTTCACCATATGTTGTGTCTGGCGTGATCGTGGCCACATCACTCAGTGTAGGCCTGCTGTTATTTCTCGAGACAGGTATCTCTCCCATATCCGCTATGCTGGACATCTGGTTGAAGGGCACCTGCACCTGTACACTGTAAGAAAGACCGATTTTTTCATCTACCCAGTTATTTTTATCTGTATAGCGGGACGACGAGGTGGAAGCAATCAGTGACCGGGAGATATCGTTAAGGTCAACCCCAAGCTGTGCTGCCTTGATACGGTCGATATTAATGTTTAGTGAGGGGTACTTGATCGGCTGTGCCAGTTGTACGTCACGCATATAGTCGACCTCCTTCAGTTTTGCCATGATCTTAGCGGCGTATTCTTCGTTCAGCTTTTTGTTTTTTCCGGCAATCCGGACCTCGACAGGCGTTGGCGATCCCTGACTCAGTACTTTATCTGTCAGCTCGATCGGTTCGAATGACAGCTTCACTTCGGGCATTATTTTCCTGATATGCGCACGCAATTCATCTTTGAACTCGTCCATATTGGCATGGTAATCTTTCAGTGAGACCTGAAATACTGCCTCATGCGGACCGCCCATGAATAAATAGATCGGGTTCACGGAGAACAAGGCGGGATGCTGACCGACGTAGACGGAGGAAATGCCTACATGCTCTGGTCCTACCATTTTTTTCAGTTCTGCCAGCACCTCATTTGCTTTCTCTTCAGTACGCTCCAGCCTGGTTCCGTCGGGCAGTCTTAAGCGCAGCTGAAACTGGCTGGAATTTACTTTAGGCAGTACATCACGACCGATATTGAGCAGTAATAAAGCCGCAGCGCCGATAATAACAACCACATAGATAATCACTGCCGCTTTGCGGAAGACAAACAGACGGTCCAGCATTTTCATAAAACCTGTTCTGAACCTGTCAAATAAAGTAATCTTACCATCGTTATTAAAATCATTACGCTCTACCAGGATCTTTTTCTGGTTCAATGTAGCCTGCTCAGATTCCAGTGTAAGTCCCGTCTGATTGAAAGCATCTTCGTCATCTGTGATCGCAGGATCCGTCTTCACATGTTTGGCAGGATGAGCGACCATCAGCCAGTTGGCCAGCACAGGTACAAAAGTCTGCGACAACAGGAAGGACACAATCATGGAGAAACCGATGGCCAGTGCCAATGGAAGGAACAGGGCCCCTGGGATACCCGTCATTGTAAATGCAGGCGCAAACACCGCCAGGATACACAGCAGGATAAGGAGTTTGGGAAAGGCAATTTCCTTACAGGCATCCCAGATGGCGAGTGCCTTCGGTTTACCCATATCAAAATGCTGGTGAATGTTCTCTATCGTTACGGTCGACTCATCCACGAGAATACCGATGGCGAGTGCCAGGCCGCTGAGCGACATAATGTTGATGGTCTGTCCGAATAATTTGAGGAAAAGTACACCTGCTATAATTGAGGTAGGAATTGTCAAGATCACAATAAAAGCTGCTCTTTTATCCCCTAAGAATAACAAGACCATTAATCCCGTAAGGATTGCACCGATGGCACCTTCACTGATGAGACTTTTTACGGCATTGATGACATAAACTGACTGGTCAAATTCGTAAGATAGTTTTACATCTTCCGGAAGCGAGTTTTGTATAACAGGCAGGTTCTCTTTCAATTTTTTAACTACTTCCCAGGTGGAAGCATCTCCTGATTTCGCGATACTGAGGTAAACGGACCGTTTTCCGTTGATCAGCGCATAACCGGCGGTCGCATCTGCACCGTCTTTTACCGTTGCCACATCATGGAGATACAGGTTTTGGACACCACCTTTAAACAAAGGGATATTCTCGAAATCTTTGACTTTCTGGATGGTATAGTTAGTTGGCGTGAGGTAGTTTTTATCACCGATACGCACATTTCCCGGAGGCGCAGTCTGGTTATTTACCTTGATGGCCTCCACGATCTGGTCGACCGTCAGGTTATGCGAACGCATCAGACCCGGATCTACGTTAATCTCTATTGTCCTCGGACTGCCACCAAAAGGTGCCGGCGCGAGTAATCCGGGAATTGCCGTGAAGGAGGAACGCACATAGGTATTCGCTAAATCCTGCAGTTCATTATTTGTGCGGATGGGGCTGCTCAGCACCAGTTGTCCGACCGGCAATGAAGAAGCATCAAAACGGATTACAAAAGGCGGCTGGGATCCCGGAGGGAAAATTGCCTGGGCACGATTGGACAAAGCACTTAACTCTGAGGCGGCCTGGGCCATATTGGTTCCCTCATAATAAGTGAGCTTCATCAGCATCAATCCCTGGGTATTTTTGGTTTCAATGCTTTTGATACCATTGGCAAAAAGCAGGATATTGATATAGTTTTTAGCAAAATACGATTCCATTTGTGTTGGTGTATAACCACCAAAGGGGTGTGCAATGTAAATTACCGGAAGATTCATCTGCGGCAGGATATCGACTTTGATGGTTCTCATCGCGCTGATACCGAAAAACAGCAGGCCCGCGACGAACACCATTATGGATATGGGCTTGCGGAGTGCGAAACGTATTAAATTCATGGATGGGCGGCTTAAAATTCGTTAATAAAAATGTTGTAATCTCCAGTTGCGGCGGCTTTAAGTAATAAAGCCTGCCAAACGTTCGTATAGGCAATATCACGGTCGGTTTCTGCCCTGTTGAGCGCATACAATGCCTGAGTGAGATCTACAATAGTGGTTAAACCATTTTTGTACAGCGTACTTTTCTGGAGATAGGCCTGACTGGCAGCTTTTACCTGCACCGGAGCCTCGTTATAATTGTCCATCGCATTCCTGATTTTACTTTCTGCCAGTACGAGCTGTGCATGCAGTTGCTGATCTGCCTGCTCATATTCATTTTGCAGCCCCGCAGTAGTATAACGTTGCGCACGTACCTGCGGCGCATTGCGCAAGATAGTGGTCAGGTTCCAGGTCAGGCCCACACCAATAAGGTAGTTACCGCGTGTGGGGTTAATACCGTCGCTATAATTTTGTGTAAATGCATGCTGATTATTGATATATTCTGAACTGAAACCAGAACCCCTGCCCTGCATTACCCCGATCAGTGACAAGGTAGGATAAGCCAGTTTTTTGTAATAGTTGATTTGCTGGTTGCTGACATCTACCCTGTTCCTGTAAAACTGCAACAGCGGGTGCGTACTCAGATTGGCAGCAGTATCATTAACCAGTATCGATTGGGGAACATGGTTAATCGACGCAGTATCTACTGTAAAACTGGTGGAACTCAGCCCCATCAATATGCCCAATTTATTGGCCTGCTCCTGCTGCAGATCAATGGCCTTGGTTAATGCAATCTTTGCACTGGAAACTTCTGCATTCGCCAAAGATGAATCGACACCAGCGATCAATCCGTTTGCAGCACGTATCGCTGCGTTATTTTTAAAGATAATGGCCCGCTCCAGATTTTTTTGCTGCGACCTGGTCAGCCGTTGTGCCGCGAGCAGGTTAAGATAAGCGGATGAAACACGGATTTCATGCTGGAAAATTTCCTGTCCCAGATCGTTTTCATCCCTTTTCAGCACTGCTTTTGACACATTGATCCGCTCACGGATTCTGCCGAATGTATAGAAATCCCAGTTGATATTGCTGAGATATAAGGCGCCGAAAGCAGCGCTCCAGTTTTGCTGCGCCAGCGCCGGGCCGGAGGAGGCTGTACTTAAACCGCCACCTATTGCACCCAATGGACCGTTTACACCATTAATAGTACCATAATCCTGTTGTGCGGACAGGGTTAGGTTAGGCAAATATTCACGTTTACTCTGCTTCAGGCTTTCTTTGGATGCATTTACATAATTACTTTTTGCTTTTAGCGTACCATAATTGGTCAGGGCAGTATTTATGGCTTCCTTCATATTCAGCGTTTGCGCTGACAGCGAATGATAAAAGAAGAAAGAAAAGGCAAGCGTAGAGAAAGATATTTTGGACATCTTCAATCTTGTTAAATTAATTTGTGTGTATGTGGGTTCGTGTTTGTTGTACACAGCAAATTTATGCGGTAACAGGTCTAAGAAAATATTCTTTTCAAATCAATTATTATTAAAATCAAATAATCCACATTAAAATGAGATTAAAGCTAAATCATATGAGCGTTGATATAAACAGCAGGACAGGAGTGCGAAATACAAGTCTTGGATCGATAATTGCAAGCTGCATCATGAATATCTACTATGATGGTTCAATAAGCATATGAAATTATATCAATATATTTTAATGGCTACCAGTTCAGCAGTAAATAAGTTGTTTACTCCGCAATTTTTGAAAACTACCAAATTATTAAGTAAAGAACTACCTGTTGCACAATGGTTCAATGAGCTGGGCTGGATAAATAAAAAAACCAATATACCCGTACTGATTCCTGTACCAGTTCGTTTTACGGTTTTTGGTAAACGATAGACTGAATAAATTTACCATAATAGTATTGCTCCTGCAGAACCCGGTATCCCTTGTCAACAAAATACCCTTCTGTATGGATCAGTGCTTTTGCTTCCACATCAGACACCTGTCTGAAAAACCAGTACATCAATTTAAGCAGGTACAGCTGCCATATTCTGCCTGATCTTTTTGTATAATAAAAATCAGTGAATAGCCAGAATCCCTTGCTGTTGAGTTGTGTATGCAACTGATGAAATACCTGAACCACCTTTTTTTCCATAAAATTATCAAACAGGAATGCGGTGATTACCACGTCGTACATCCCCCCGATGCTGAATTCTTCTATGGGGGAATGAATAAAGGTGACTGCATGATTTGCTGTATTTCTTTTTTTCGATAACTCCAGCATCTTTGCAGAAACTTCTACATAAGTAATGGTTAATCCGGTACGGTGTACTTTGGAAATCTCTTCTAAAATCCAGCCTGTGCCCCCGCCAACGATCAGAATTCTTTGGCCTGCTGAAAGATAATGCAGCTGGTGGAGCTGCGCTTTCACCTGTGAACGGAAGAAAACCATCCTGCTTAAGGTATCATAAACGCTGGCTATAGGATCGTAATTATTAGGCATAAGGAGCAGGATTAAATCAGCAGCATTCCGCAGATACCACAGAGGGCTTTAACCAGGATCAACCCATCAATCACGATGAGATAGTAAAATATATTCTTCCTTTTATTCATGGAATAGGCCACGACTGCAGTGAGCAAAAAGGGGAAAAGATTCAGTAAAATCCGCTGTAAAGGAAAGTGATTCAGGGAAAAAAACAACAATAAAGAAAGCATTCCCGTGAATAGTAATGGCAGGAGAACGTAGAATATTGTTTTTTTTAGTCCTATTCTGACGACAAAAGTTTTGAGCTGTCTGTTGGAGTCTATTGCATAATCCTTCATATCAAACATGATGGCGTTAACTGTGCAGAACATCCAGTTCTTCACAAACAGGAATCCCCAAAGGGTGGATTCAGGTACATCAACACCGCTTTCTATCTTTAATAATATAATAGGCAGCAAATTAGCTGTCGTAGCCCATACAAAACCAATAATAAAAGGCTTCAACCAGCCGGTGTTCCTTAAGTTGAGGTTAAAGAAGAACACCGGAACGAGTCCATAATACAGTACAGCCATCCCAAGCATGGTGAGCACGATCAACCAGTATTTCAGGGGAAGATGAAAGATCCCCTGACAGTTAGCTATGGCCAGATACAAGACCAGCAGAACAGTGGTTATACTCAATAATAGCTGGCTCCATTTGATGAATGTTTTATGTTTGGCGTACCACTGTGTACGTGGGTTTTGTGCCTGACTATTTGTTGCACCCATATAGGCATAGGTATAGTATACGATGGGCGCAACAAATAACAAAGCATAATAGCTGAGGGAATTAAAGGGAATTCTGAGCTGTAAGGTAGACTCTATAGTTAATGCTACAGCGAGCAGGCCTATGAAATAGTTTCCGAAAAATATAAACCTGATGAATTTTAATCCCATTATGCCTGTTGCTGAGGAAGGAAATTATTTATGCTTTTAAATACCTGAGCACGGCAATCATATCCTCTTCACCAAAACCTTTTTCCACCGCTCCGGCAAGGGTTTGGCTTAATGCCCCGCCAATAGGTGTATCCATTCCGTTTGCTGTGGCCAGCCTGATATCTTTAGCGAGCAGCTTAAGTGCAAATGCCGCCTTATAGTTGTTGCTGACAATGTTTTCTGTTTTCAATTTGGTCAGACCGCTGCCTACTGCGCCGGCATTGATTAAAGGGAGCAGTGCCGAGGATTGAATTCCATTTTTTTCTGCAAATATTACCGCTTCGGCCAATCCCTGGGCCGTAATTCCCAGAAACAGGTTGATTGCCAGTTTAGCCACATTTCCAGCCCCGTTAGGACCAAGTAAGGTAGATAGTTTGCCCATGGCAGCAAACATTGGCTTTGCCTTTTCGTATACCGCTTCTTCTCCCCCGGCAAGGATAATCAGTTGTGCTTCTTCTGCAGGTTTTACGCTACCTGACACAGGCGCATCCAGGTAATCTATACCTTTTTCGCGGCAAAGCGCAGCTAATATTTTTGTGGTTTCGGGAGAGACCGTACTCATGTCTATAGCGATGAACTTATGCGATTGTACGGCGGCCAGCAGACCGGTTTCACTCTGGTAAACCTCTTTCAGCGCAGCATCATCACTCAGCATCGTGAAGATGAAATCTGAGCTCCCTGCAAGTTCTGCAAGGGAAGCTGCAATTTCCACCTTTACTTCAGCCTGCAATGCTTTTGATTTTTCCGGATTACGATTATATACGGTGACCTCAAAACCAGCTTTCACCAGGTTTTTAACCATAGGATTGCCCATGTTTCCCAAGCCTATCCACCCTATTTTGTTCGTTGTGCTCATATTTATTTTTTAAGTATTTCTTCGATCCTGTCATCAGGAACCAATGCCGTAACGGCAATTATTTTGATATGTTTGAAATCTGGATGGAGTGTGTTGATCACGTAGTTATAACAACCCGGCATTACCGCTGAGGGGACTTTCAATACAGGTACCCGCATATCGTCAAACCATTTATTTCCTGTGGGCTGACAATGGCTGTAATTGTAGGCGTTCCGCCAGTCGGGATCCAGCGCGTTTTCATCCACGGCTTCGATGTGCAGGTCATCAGGTATGTCTATGAATACCGTTTTGAAATCATCGTTAAAACCAACGCCCTGTCGCCTGATCATGCTTTCCAGAAATGCCAGCGGGATATTTTCTGCACAATATATTACATGTTTCCCTGCAGAGGCCCATCTGCCGTTTACGCCGGAAGCCACCAGTGCAGCTGCATAATTTTTGTGTCCGATTCTAAATGCAATCATTGCGCTGACTACATTGCATCGCCATAGGCGATTTTCATTAATTCATCAGCAACAAGGTCTACACCTCCCGGGGTGCTCAACCAATCCATAGGCCGTTCTTTTGAATTCCAGAACGGTTTATTCAGCCAGTAGCTAAACTCGTCTACGGTGCCAAACAGCCCTACACCTTTTTTGTATAAACCGATCAGTTTTAGGAGATGCTCCCCATAAACGGGTTCCAGTAGTTTTTTTTGCTCTTTATAATTGCTGATGGTACGGGAGGAGATATTCAGCAGATCTGCTAATGATTTATTAGAAATATTGATCGCTTCAGCAAAATCATAAAACAAACCTGGTTTTAAGCCCTGCCTGGCATATTGAAAGACCTTCATATCATCGCTCACATCTATCGCGTTAAACTTAATATGGAGTGTCTCTGTCCTTTTATCTGAAAGTAATACTGGTTGAATAGCCATAATACCTGATTTTAAAATACTAATATACGAATAATTTCAATATCGATATCGAAATTATTCTCAAATATTTTCTGCCCGGAATAAATTATCTGCTGCCTGCAGTATTTTGGCTTTGAGTTTAGGATTATAACCGGGATGAGTTTTAATAAACTCCCTTACTATAGCTGCCGCTGTCTTACTCTGATAGGCGCCAAATGTAGTCTGCAACCAGGATTGCGGAAAAAAGATATCGCCCGTTACCTGTATCTCTTCCAGTAAAGCGAGACTCTTTGCCAGGTAACGAACGGATTCCTGCTGCCTTAAAGGATGGTGGAGATAATATAAGGCTGCCAGTACGTTAGATTCCTTTGTACGGTTTGACTGCTGACTAAGGCTGCTGAAAAACTGATCCCGCTGCAGCGGATCAGTTGATACGGCCGGCATTATAAATTCAAAGCGCTGTTTACGGTCAGGATTTGTAATACGACCCTTTTGCAAAATTAAAATACTTTTATCCGCATCATCCCTGACTGCCAGTGAAAGGGCGAGACTGGTAAAATCATCTTCGGTGAGTTTAATTCCTTCAGGCGCCTTCTGCGTTTTCCAGATGGTATACAAACGATCCCGCGCAGCCTTGCTGAGAAAAATATCCTGCAGGCTTTTAAATAACAGCTTCCTGTTGTTAGCGCTCTTTTGCAGCAGCATCGCCTTCCATAATACCGTTTCCAGTTCAGCAGCAATTGTCTGGCGCTGACCAGCATTGATAAACTGCCAGTATAAGGAGCTGATATATCCAGTCAGCAGTTTGATATTTAACTCCTCCTGCTCCTGCGCCAGTCCCTCGCTGAACAATTTTAACAACGCTGGCGGCTGCATCGTCTTCGCACTGAGTACACGTTCATACAATGAAATATAGGCTGTTGCGCGATGTAAAGGGCTTTTCATCGTGAACAGATGATCGGGCAATGCCGGATCCACCGGCCATTGTGCATAACCGTTCCCGGAGGAATTAAAGAGAACAAACAGGGGTTTATCTAAACCTTTAGCCTGCTCCGCATCTTGTTTAGCTGCATGCAGGTCAATGTGAACAACTTTGGTAGCATCAGGGTAAAAAAGGGTAATATCAAAAAATTGTGGCCAGATGCGATTTTTGCCATATTCTGCTTGCTGAAGGAAAGTGAATCTGGTGATTTTCCCCTGCTCATAACTGATGTGGTAATCGATCACCGGTCTGCCGGTTTCATTTACCCAGACCTTGTTCCATTGCTGAAGATCGGCCTCCGTATAACGGTCGAGGATCCTGATGAGGTCGGGCCATGAAGCATTGCTGTTTGCAAATTTACCCAGATATTCGCGTACCCCTGCCTGAAATTTGTCTTTCCCCATTAATTGTTCCAGCTGCTGCATCATGACAGGCGCTTTGTGATAAATGATATTACCATATAGCGAGCCGGCATCTTTGAGGTTGGCGAGCGACTGACGGATGGGGTTTGCACCGCTAGTCCGATCCACCGCATAGGCTGCAGGAAAGTGGTCTACAAGAAACTTTAAATCATATGCTTCCTGACTACCTGCAGCACCTGTACTTTTATCAGCCATGAAATTAGCGAAAACTTCTTTCATCCATACATCAGAAAACCAGCTCATGGTGACCAGGTCGCCGAACCACATATGGGCAGATTCATGTGCGATGAGGTTGTTCCGCGCATTTACCTGATCTTTTGTTGCCCCGCCATCCAAAAACAGTGTAGCCGCTTTATACTGGATCGTACCCGGGTGTTCCATCCCTCCGAACTGAAAGTCCGGGATAGCAACAAATCCGAATTTCTGAAATGGATAAGGAATGCCTGTCCAGCGCTCATAATATTGCAGTGAAGTGGTATGTATGGCAAAAATATCTTTAATGCTATGCCTGATTTTGGCAGTATCTGTCTCCCGGTACAGAAATTCAGATTTTTTATCGTTTACGAGACCTGTTACTTCCTGGAATTTACCAGCTGCAAAAGCAAATAAATAGGTACTCAACAGATCAGAGTTTTTAAATCGGTAAGTAGTCGCGTTTTTTTCCGCCGTTTTGTCCATCAGGTCTGCATTCGCTAATGCCGACCAGTCGGACGGAATCCGGAGGCTCAGCAAATAGGTAGCCTTCAGGTCAGGCTGATCAAAACAAGGAAAAACAGTTCTTGCTCTATCGGGCACAAACAGCGTATATAAATAATCTGCATTTCTGTTTAAAGCACCCTCTCCTGCTTCGAAAGCTATCCGCACTTCATTTCTTCCTTTTTTTAAAAATTCAGGAGGGAGGATGAGATGTTCTTCTTTGTGCGTAACCGGCACCTTTATTCCATTCACCAGCAGGCTTTTAATTTTGGCGGGATCTTCTTTAAAGTCAAGTAGTAAAGGCAGTACTGTGGCACTCAGCTCAAACGTCAAAATCTCGTTTGCCGGAACTGGCTTATTCCTTTCTGCGGGGATATCAAAATCCAGCGTATAATTGATAGCTGAAAGTAAGGCTTTACGCGAAACCGCTAATTTGAGACTCACGCCTTTCTCTAATCCCGGATCAGTATTTATTTTATGTGATGCACAGGAGACCAGGAAAAAAAAAGATAAAAGCAGTAATTTTTGCAGATGAACCATGTTGCCAATTTAATGAGATTTCGCTAAAAAATACCATATTTGCTAAAGCATAAATAAAAATACAATCCGGAATTGAATCCCACGACACTAAAAAATCAGTTTGACTCTAATTTTAAAGGCTATAAGTGGCTCTTTCATATGGCATTCTGGGTAATTATCGGCATTATTCTTTTTTACACGCTGATCAGTAGTGCGAATTCGTTAAACTATCCGCTGGAACGTTCAATTTTAGCAGGATCAACCCGATTACTGACCATATTTCTGTTATCCTATACTTTTTCATTTTTTGTAATGCCTGTCTACCATCAAACCAAGTTCGGTTTCTGGTGGAAGACGATACTTCTCATGCTGATCGGATATGCGATACAGATTGCAGGATTACAACTGGTTAATCTCCATTACCCAATCAGCAGCCAGTCGGTGGACATGAGTATATGGGGGATGGCTCAGCGTTATCTGTTTACCTTTATCGCCTTATTTGGCACTTTTATCGCTTTTTGCTACTTTCTGGATATCTACGAACGGCAAAGGCAGATTCAGTTACTCTCACAGTTCAAAACAGAAAAAATTGCATTGGAGAGCAGCTTTCTGAAATCGCAGGTAAATCCGCACTTTTTATTCAACACCTTAAATAATATTTATGCATTAAGTCTGAAAAAATCAGATCAGACACCCGTCATCATAGACCGGCTGGAATCCTTACTTCACTATATGTTATACGAATGTAAAGCTGACACTGTGCTTTTAGCAGATGAATTTACCTTTACCAACAGCTATATTGCGCTGGAAAAGCTGCGCCACAGAGAGGACCAGTGTGTAGTGAATGTGAACATTACAGGAGATGTTAACTATCAATATATTGCGCCATTATTACTGATTAATTTCATTGAAAATGCTTTTAAACATGGGACGAAAACAAGTTTCGGTAAATCATGGATTAATATGGCGGTGAGTGTAAATTCGGAATCGATGCATTTCAACCTGCAGAACAGCAAGCCATTACATATCTCCACGAATCAGCCTATCTCAGAATATAAGGGAGGAATCGGACTTAAAAACGTGAAAAGAAGGCTGGAAATCCTGTACCCTGGTAAACATGAACTGGAGGTAAAAAATATGAAGGATAGATTTGAGGTGAATTTAATGATAGACTTTTAAGCGTGAGCACTTTCGTACAACAGGAAATCAACAACAGAAACCGATGGGTTTATTTTACCAGAGGCCGATGGATTGCTCATGCCCTATACTGGGCCTGGGTTTTGTTTTTCGGTACTCTTGGGCGATTAGAACAACCAATTACGCCATCAGTAATCTTTGTAAACTTTTTCCTGGCCAATCTGCATATTGCTGTATTTTTCTACCTATATTGTCTTTACCTGATCCCCTATTTTTTTAAAAGGAACAAAAACACACAATTCTGGTTGTTGTTGCTCCTCATTTTCTTTCTGTTACCTGTTTCAGATACATTTTTTAATTTAACTTATCTCAATAACTACATGCCGGCAGATGAGCGCTTACCTACAGATTTCTGGCCGGCCTATCTGAATACAACTTATCTCTACTTAGGCAATTTCATGCTCTTTAGTATGATGCTCTTTTTCATGGAGAAAAATGAAGAAAATAATTTGGTGGTGGAGCTGGAGCAGGAGAAAAAAGCAATAGAACTGGTCAAACTTGACCTGCTCAAAACAAATATCAGTCCGGATTTTATGATGCGCTCTTTATCACAGTTAAAAAGGGCAGCGACCGTTCCTGAACCCTATACGCCGGAATCAATAATTACATTTTCTGAATTGCTGCGCTACCGTTTATACCGGGGTAAACAACAGCAAACACCTCTTAGTGAAGAAATTGAAGCTTTAAAAACATTCATCAATTTTATTAATTACGATCAGTTACACAATAACCTAAAAGCAGATTTGCAGATAACTGGTGATCCTGCCGGCAAAGATGTTGCAGCACTGGCACTAATCAATGTACTGGAACCTTTCTGTAAAGTTATTCCCGATGAGGCGGCCGACTTAAAGCTCAGCATACAGATTTTAACAGCGACCTTACTGTTGACGATCCGCTATGACAAAACCGCAGGCGAGGCATTGGTGGCTGACCTCAAACAATATGGACAAGATTATATCGATCTGTATGGCAGCACCGTACTGTTTAACTTTGAAAACTGCGACGATGCCACCTGTAAGATTGAGATGACCCTGCCGTTGCTGTTGAATGATGGCCACTAAAATCAGCAGATCCGGGATTCCCTGCGGAGGATATTGTTGTTCCAAGCGGAGGAATTAAAGCTGTATGGATCACCCTTAAATCAGGGGATTCAGCTGATCAGGATAAAGGCAGGTGCGGAACATCTTGTCAAATCCATATACCTTCAATTTCTTGCCGATCACTACAATTTTAGTCTCCCTGATTTCATCCGGCAGCCAGGTTTCGCCTATGGTAATGGCCAGCGATTTACCGACGGTCTGCAATACGATACGACTTTGGAACTCATGACTGTAAATAATCCCCTTCACACGATATACATTAGCCGATTGCGCAATCAGGAAAACCATCATACGGTATTCCAGTTCCTGTATATCCATACTCTCTTTATACTTTAGCAGAATAGTTTCAATATCGCTATGCTCGTGGCGATGATGTGAAGACGATGAAGCAATGATGGTTCGCGTTTCATCTGTATGGTTACTTAAGCTGAACACGCCTTTTGGTGTAACTACGGGCTTCGGATTACTGTAGAAATTAGCGAAACGTTCCCTGGCGAACATTTTTCTGATCTGGAAATCCTGTTGCGTACCAATCAGCGTTTCTGCAAAAGGATTGATCGTTTTCAGCACTGCCTGCACTTCTGTAACATAGGCGGCACTCACCTGCTCTACTTTATTCAGCAGAATAATATCGCTGAAAGCGATTTGCTGAATGGCTTCAGGACGCTCTTTTAACTGATCTTCGATGAGCTCCGCATCAACAATACAAATTACCCGTTTCAACTGAAAGCCGCGCTTTACCTGGTCACTCGTCAAAAATGGATGTGCAATATTGGCAGGATCCGCAATACCTGTTGCCTCAATAATCAGATGATCCCAGGAATCCCTTCTCTCCCATAAACTATTCAGCAAATCATAAAGGTTATCATTCAGCGTACAGCATAAACATCCGTTATTGAGCTCCATGATATCATCCTCACCTTTAATGATCAATCCGGCATCGATACTCTCCTCACCAATCTCGTTTTCAATGATGGCAAACCGGGTATCTTTTTTCCCCGCAATCATCGCATTTAATATTGTTGTTTTTCCTGCGCCCAGAAATCCGGTGAGCAATGTTACTTCTTTGGCCTTCATATATTTTTTGATTTGCGCACACTTATACTCCATATAAAATTAGCAAGATTGATCAGTTTTAATGCTGTGCAGCCTTCTTCCATTATAAAATTTCCCGGTATATTTTTTTTAAAAATTGTACAAATACCGTAGATTGCCCAGCAAATATAAGCAAATGCAATACTGTTGCGAATATTTTATTATGTTTGAATATTAATTAACACACAAAATGACTAAACAATTCTTGAAACCATTGGTCCTTGCCTCAGGACTAATGATGACTGTTACTTTTGGCTATGCCCAGGACAACCTGGTTAACTCCCTTAAAAACAATCAGTCTGCTAACAGTACCGCGGGATTTAAATTCACAGAGCTGATTAACCTTGAAAACACACCTGTAAAAAATCAGGGCTCTTCAGGAACCTGCTGGAGTTATTCTACCAATTCTTTCCTGGAATCTGAAATGATCCGTATGGGTAAGGAGCCGGTAGCTTTATCTGAAATATTTTCCGCACGCAATGCCTATGTGGAAAAAGGTAAAAACTATGTGCGCATGCATGGCGCCGTAACTTTGGGCGACGGTGGTGCACTGCATGATGTGATCAATATGTTCAGACTATACGGTGCAATGCCGCAAATCAACTATACCGGACTAAACTACGGTACAAAAACAAACAAATTCGCTGAAATGGGCGGCCTGACCAGTGGTTTCCTTGAAGCAATCGTCAAAAACCCAAATGGAACACTTACGCCAAACTGGTTAAAAGCCTACACGGCTATCCTCGACTCTTACCTGGGTGAAGTGCCAAAAAATTTCGACTATAAAGGCAAAAGCTACACACCACAGTCATTTGCTAAAGATGTTGTGGGCATCAATCCGGACGAATATGTAGAGCTTTCCTCATTTAACGATCACCCTTACTATAGCAAATTCACCCTGCTGGTACCAGACAACTGGTCATTTGATCAGGTATACAATGTACAGGTAAATGAAATTACCGACATCATTGACAACGCACTTAAAAAAGGATACTCCGTAGCATGGGCGACAGATGTAAGTGAAAAATCATTCTCTTATAAAAACGGAGTAGCTTTCGTACCGGCAAAACCATTCGATGAAATGACTCCCCAGGAAACCGCTAACCTGTTCAGTGATCCGCAACCAGAAATGGAAATTACAGCAGCAAACCGTCAGCTTGCATTTGATAACTATCAGACCACAGACGATCATGGTATGCACATCGTTGGACTTGCAAAAGACCAAAATGGTAAAGAATATTACATTGTAAAAAACTCATGGGGTGCAACAAACGATTACAAAGGCTACCTGTACGTCACTAAAAACTATGTAAAATATAAAACAACCGCCTTCCTGCTAAACAAAGGCGGTATCCCTTCAGCTATCAGCAAAAAACTAGGCCTCTAGGCAAACAGCTATACAGATGCGAATCAACAAGCCGGTAAATTGTATGTTTACCGGCTTTTCTCCCCACGACTGAGTTGAAATAGCGATTCTCCTGACAAAGCAACCCAGTCTCCACCCAATCAGCATACGCATAAAAAAACAGGTCTGCTATTTTTCGACCTTCTATGTTTTGCGCAGCAAAAGATAGGCAGGCGAAAAATAGCAGACCTGTTTTTTTATCAGTACTATCTATTTTAAAATCTTAGTTGGTTTTTTATGCTCGTCAATTGCGACGAAGGAGAACTCCCCACTAACCGCCTTCTCTCTATCCTCAGAATACATCTGCTCCACAAAAATCTCCACTCTCACCTTCATGCTTGTCGTCCCGATATGACTGATACTACCTATCAGCTCTACAATTGTACCTGCCGGAATAGGATGATTAAAATCTATTCTGTCACTACTTACGGTCACCATACGCTGCCTGCTGAACCTCGTTGCTGTAATAAATGCAACCTCATCCATCAGCATCATTGCTGTGCCTCCAAAAAGTGTGTCATAATGATTTGTCGTATTAGGGAATACGGCTTTAAAAATACGGGTCTCAGACGCTTTGATCTTTTCTTCTACTGTCATTTTACAAATAAGGATATCGTTTAAAAAAAAGCAGGCGGAACATTGGGTGCCCGCCTGCTTTGAGGTTACAAAGATATCTTATTTTTTAAGGATCTGTTCTATATCCTGAAGCTCTTCAGTAGTAAATAAAAGACGGTCCAGGCATTTTATCGAATCTGCTAACTGGTCTGGCCTGCTCGCACCAACAAGTACTGACGTTACGGTTTCATGGCGTAAAACCCATGACAGCGCCATTTGTGCGAGAGTCTGACCACGTTCAACAGCTATTGCATTTAAGGCATTCAGTTGCTGTAATACTTTTTCAGTGATCTGATTTTCCTGCAGGGCACCATGAGATTTTGCCGCTCTGGAATCTGCAGGAACGCCATGTAAGTATTTATCAGTCAGCAGTCCCTGTGCAAGCGGAGAAAAAGGAATACATCCTACCCCCTCCTTACCCAGAAGATCCAGTAAACCATTTTCTACCCATCTTTCAAACATGGAATATTTGGGCTGATGGATTAAACAAGGTGTTCCCAGATCTTTAAGTATCGCAATCGCCTTTGCTGCCTCAGGCGCTGCATAATTGGAGATCCCGGCATATAAAGCTTTTCCCTGACGCACAATCAGATCCAGTGCTGCCATCGTTTCTTCCAGCGGAGTTTCAGGATCTGGTCTGTGGTGATAAAAAATATCAACATAATCCAGGCCCATCCGTTTAAGACTCTGGTCTAAACTGGATACCAGGTATTTTTTAGATCCCCAATCTCCATATGGTCCATCCCACATGGTGTATCCCGCTTTTGATGAAATAATCAGTTCGTCACGGTATGACTGGAAGTCCTGTTTTAAAATACGTCCGAAATTTTCTTCAGCGGAACCCGGAGGAGGCCCGTAATTATTAGCAAGGTCAAAATGCGTAATTCCGCTATCGAAAGCCAGCCTGATAATATTCCTGGAATTTTCCAGCTGATCTACGTGTCCGAAATTATGCCATAAGCCAAGAGAGACAGCCGATAATTTTAATCCACTGTTACCACAGCGGCGATAGGTCATTTCTTTATAACGATTAGCACTGGCAATATAATTCATAGGAATGGTTTAAATAAAAAGAGGCATATCAAATGAGATCTGACATGCCTTCTTCTTGGTTAGGTTGAAATACTATTTACCTGAATTTTTCTTTTCAGTTACTTCAGTACGGATGTCCTGAGCAAGAACTTTTAAATCCTGCATTGCTTTACGTACTCTCGTACCAGCAGCACTGTTGCCAGCATTGTAAAATTTCTCTGCATCAGCCTCTACCGAAGATAGCAGTTCTTTTAATTTTGTAAATTTTTCCATGTTTAAATTTTTATTAGCTCCCAAATATATCACTTTTAGGAAAAAAACAAACATAACCTGCATTAAATTGCGAATTAATCAGAAATTATAATCTTTTCAAAACCTTTTATTAATCCTGCTCGTTTAATCACTGTCATAACACAAAAATGCATACATGGGGAAACGGATACATATAGTTGAAGACGACGAGGATATTCGTTTTATTATTTATTACATTTTGACCGACAGCGGATACACCGTTACTGAATCGGGTACGGCTAAGGAATTTCTGAACTATATCACTTCAGCAGAGCCAGATCTTATTCTAATGGATGTAATGCTGCCAGATGGAAATGGGATTGAGCTATGCAGAAATCTCAAAGAAAATCCGCAAAAAAGTACAATCCCTGTAATCATCATGTCGGCACATGCAGCAGAAAAATCTGTTTTGGAAGAAGCCTGTGCAGAAGATTTCATCAGTAAACCCTTCGACATAAATGTATTTCTGGCTGTAGTAACCAAACAATTGTCATTATAATAATATTGATCCTCTTGTTTTTAGAAAAGAACAATTTTATAGCTACATTTATACGCTGTAAGTCCTCAGGCCTTACAGGGATTATTTGTAAGTCATGAAGAAAAAAGTACTTGTACTAGAGAAAAACAAGGATATCCTTGAACTGATCAACCTGCTACTTACGGAAGAAGGTTACGAAGTTCTTCTTTTATCAAGAAATGAACTCGTATTTCAGGAAATCAAATCTTTTCAGCCGGACATAATTTTGCTGGATGTGATTAATCCAACAGCGGAAGGCACCGCCTTATGCGAAGCAATAAAAGCAGCGGAGGATACGTCACATATTCCGGTAGTGGTGCTCTCTACCCATCCTAAGGCTCATATAATCAAAGAAATTTGCGCAGATGAAGTAGTGCCGAAACCATTCGACCTTTCTCATCTGGTTTCGGCAATTCAGGAACAGCTGATCTCAGCGTAGGCACCTATAATTTTGTTTGTTTTTTCAGAAAATTAAGGTATTTTTTCTCTTCCTCAAAAATGGCTTCACCTTCCATTTTATAAGCCATCAAAAGATAATCAGTAGCCTTTTTGTGGTCGTTCAGCTCGAAATAAGTTTCACCTAACCTCAGCAAAACAAATGGATTTGCATCTTCCCCCTCTCCATAAATCTGGAGCGCTGAATGAAGGTTTTCCAGTGCCTGTTTGTATTTTCCTGCGCTAAAGTAAGCATCACCGATAGAGGCAGAAAGCCATCCTGATGCTTCCCAGTCGCCCGCCGGTTCAGGTAAAACTTCCATTGCTTTCGTAAACCAGCTGATAGCCACGGTATATTCTCCATTGTCCATTGCCAGGTTTCCTTTCTCACTATAATCGTCAATCAGTTCCTGCTGTTCCTCGGAAAGATCTTCCTGGTCCATATTGGTCTGAGGGACAAAATCCCTGCTGAATTCAATAAATTCCGCATCAGAAATCAGTGCTATATGTAAAAAGTCAGGATTATAATCCTGAAAATCACCTGATTTCCCTGATTTATGTGCTAGCTTAAAATACTTTCTTGCCAGCTCCAAATCTGCAAGCGCATAATAAATTGCACCTGTGGTGATAAAGTGGCTGATACTTTTGATGGACTCCGTTTTTATCTTCTCCTGCAGGTAGTCAGTCTCTTTAATAAAATAAGGCAAAGCCTTTTCTACCTGACCAGCTTGTTCATAGAATGCAAAGATACTGTCCAGTAAAATGCCGCCAACACTGCAATTCTCTTTCGGATCAAGAATAGAATCTTCAATCTCCAGCAAAAGCTGCTCTGCTTCTTCAAATTTTAAATCTTCTGCAAGTGCATAGACCTGATCGATCTGATCAAAAAAAACCTCTTCCTGTTCTGGTGTGTATATGAGTTGTTGTGACATTCGCGAATATAGTTATATGGACTGGTTTTCCATCTGTTTTATGATCTTGTTGACTTCGTTTTCGGTCGACCTTAATTTGGTCTGACAAAAGGAAATCAGCTCCGACGCGCGTTTCACCTTTTCAGCAAGTACGTCTACAGACACCGCTTCTGTCTCAATTTCCTGTGCAATCAGTGCCAGCTCATTATAAGCAGCCTCATAGTTCAAATTCTTTTCCATTTTTCTGTAGTTTAGATAAAACTTTTGCTTTAATTTCTGTAGAAGCCATGCTGATGGTCATCTCAGTTCCGGGCGACAATTCTTCGCCGTTGCTCACAATAGTACCGTTAACTTTTATGATTGCAAAACCTTTATTCAAAATATTCTGCGGACTCATCAATCTGACTACCGATTCAAAATGGCCAATATATACGCGTTTATTGGCAAAATACATCCTGTTAAAGGACTTCATATTCGCCACTATATTACTAAGATCCTTTGCCTTATTGGACAAGCTCATTTTCGGATTGGTCAGGATCATTCCGGAAAGCGCCACAATCCTCCGGTGCTGGCTGTTCAGCTGATTTTTTACGGAGTTGATGGTTACCTGATTCAGCCATCCCAGCTGCTCTTTATGGTGTGACAATAACTGAAAAGTTTTGATCAGCATCTGTTGCTGTGCTGATAAAATTGATTCCTCGAAATTCCTGTTATGCGCAATCAGCATCTCCGCAGCTTTTGTAGGTGTTTTGGTGGATGTATGTGCCATCAGATCGGCAATGGTTTCATTTTTCTGGTGACCAATCCCGGTAATGACAGGAATGGGGAACTTGGCAATAGCCCGGTTCAATTCGTAATTATCGAAAATCAGGAAATCCAGCTGTGCACCACCTCCGCGAATAATAATCAGCGCATCGTAAGCGATACCGGATTCAAAAACAGCAATCAGTTTCGTTAAAAATTGTTTTGCATTCCCCTCCCCCTGAACAAGCGCAAAATAATCGTCGATCTCAAAATTATAACCAAAAGCGTTATTTTCCAGTGTATGTTTAAAATCCAGATAACCGGCAGAGGTATCAGAAGATATCACGGCAATGCGCTGCAGGACTCTATTTAGCGGCAACTGGCTGTTTCTCGTGATATACTGTCCGTTAACCAACTGAATAAACGAGGGATTATCACGCAGCAATTTATCCAATGTTTCCTTCCGTTGCTGCTCAAATTTACCCAGCGTAAAAGTTGTATCAATATCCAGCAGATTGAGCTGTAAGCCGAAAGAAGGCGTATACTGGACACTGACCTGAACCAAGACGTTAATATCATTTTTGAACTGCTGACCAGTTACGCGTTCAAAGTTAGCGATGTTGACAGATGCGTTGCCCCAGGCGCGACCTGCGATTTTTGCAAGAATCCTGGCCGAAGACTTCTCCTTTTCTACCAGTTCAAAATAATGATAGTTGGATTGGGCCTTAAAAGTATAATTGGTGATATCTGCAATTACCCAATAGGTTTTAGCACCAAATACGTCACTGATGACGCTGCTGATGTGGCCAGTAAGCTCTGATAGTTTAATAGATGCCTGCGGTGTCAATACTCAATTTTTATTTATGGTAATTTAGGCATTCTAAATCAAATTCCTGCTGATCAAAAACAAACAGGAGTTTAACGGATGACGGCAGCGTATTTTTCCACCAGAAGATTTAATGAAGTTTTTCTGATGAGCAAGTTGAAAAGATTAATACCTACGATTGCGGTAAGAATACCAAAAATAACATCTAAAACGTAATGGTGACTGGCATAAACTGCAGTGAACCAAATACCTAACATCACCACTGCGAAGAAAACATTAACCAATCCAAGTCTGTTTTTGATTCCATAATATACTACTATTACCGGATAAGACGAGTGTAACGAAGGCATTGCAGCGAAGACATTAGAGCCTTTACTGTAAATAGATTGAAATACAGGTGTATTAAAGAAACGATCGAATTTAATCAGCCCGCCAGTATTTCCAGGTGTATGTGCATGAAATACGAATCCATGATATTGCACATACCAGGGCGGAGCAGCGGGATAAATATAATAAACCACGAATCCGATCAGGTTAACCAGTACAAAGGTCAGTGAAAAATAAAGGAATTGTTTTCTGTTCCTGAAGAACATATAACCCGCAAATGCCAACGGTACGGGAATCCACATCAGGTAAAAAATACCCGTGGCCACATCTGTAAAAGTGGTACCATGTATTCTCCAGAATTCATTTGGTGTGAGGATATGCCCGTTCGAATGGATACCAAACAGGTATTTTTCCAAATGATATAATTCAGCAATATGCACTTTGCCAAAGTTATAATTAGGAAATGCCTTCATGTAATCGAACAAAATCCAGTATACAATGAAAATAGAAAAACCCAATATAAACTTCCTGGTGATAGAAGACGCGTAAAAAAGGCTATTGAAAATTAAAATCAGCACAAGCTGATCAGATTTAAACCCGACTACAAAATAAGATAAAAGAAGATAAAATAAAGATACGGTCGTGGCAGCAATAATATCTTTTTTATCCGGCATCATTCTTTTTCATAAAATCTGAACCTAATACTTTATCCCATATCGTAGAACTCACACCGTATCCCTTTGTGGAATCTGAATAGTGATGTAACATATGGTGTTTTTTCAATTTTTTCCAGAAAGCGCTTTTAAAGTTGGCATGGTGCAATGCGTAATGCATCATATCATACACCAGATAGCCCAGGAGAAATCCGCAAAAGAAAGCATAAATAGTACCGGCCGGCAGGAGAAACAGGAATAGAAAATATAATGCTGAAGCCATAGGAATACTAGCCGATAAAGGCATTACCAGTCGCTTTGCATCATTTGGATAATCATGGTGTACCCCATGAAAAATAAAATGAATTCTTTTACCGATTTTAGACTTTGGGTAAAAATGAAAAACGTACCTGTGCATCACATACTCAGAGAATGACCATACAAATAATCCACCCGCAAACCAGCCAATAAAAGAAAGGAGGTCCATGTGCGCATCAGAAAAAGATATCCAGCCTAAAAATAGGATTACCGGAACATAAACGATCAGGGGTACAAAATAATGAACTTTAGACAGACTTTCCAAAAGTCCGTTTTTGAACATTCTGATAGATTCAGAAGAATTAGAAACGAAATTCCTGCTCATGTTTGTTTAAATTTTAATACGTTCTGTAGTTAATTCATTTGTAGAAGTGTTGATTCCTTTAATATCAACATACTTAACATTCGGCAGCCAGAACGACCCGCCTTCTATGCGCAAAAATATGCGTTCTATTTGAATTTTCTTATTATTGACTGTCACGTAAACATGATATTTTTTATCATCTTCTGATTTAGTCAGGTACATAGGCAATTTCTTGTGCGATACAAATCTTAGTTCGTACTGATCTTTGCCCAGCGCTTTGGATTCAATGCCATAAGCAAACTTACGTTGAACATAGCCCAGTTCTTTTTTTTCGCCTTCATCAGCATAACGAATCCAGTAAACATTAACTGGTTCATCCTTGTCAATCACTCCTTTACTATCCTGGTTCAGCGCACAAATAATAGTGTTCGTATTTGGATCGCGCTGCAGATAAAATAATTGATTAGCAATTCCTTTTGGCGTAGGGAATTTTAATGGCGAAGGATTACTTACATCTTTCGCCTGTGCATAGGAAGATAAAGGATTTACAGCACCAAATAACAACACCATGAGTACAGTACCTGTTACGACCAATGAGGCAGCCTTATTTTTTGCCTGAAAATCTTTTGCCTCTAAAGCTTTTTTTGCACCTCTTAACCTGTTCACAGCCGTAATATTGGTCATGATGGCCATGATAGTAATCGGAATGGTGAAGATAGAGATCGTCTCAAATATATGGAAGGATACCCCAGGAATAAAAATTTTGTAGTCACCACCAATATAATGACCAGCAATACCGCTCGCCATTGCACAGATTCCAATCGTTACCACACGCTCAGGTCTTTGCATTAAGCCTCCTTTAGATTCAATCCCCAACCCTTCAGCTCTTGCTCTTGTATAACTTACCATCATTGAGCCCATTAAGGCGATAAACGCAAACAGAGAACTTAAAAAATAATGGTGTGAAACCAGGTAATAACAGATACCCAGAAACATGACCAGTTCACTATAACGGTCCAGTACAGAGTCGTATAATGCACCAAAAGTAGAACTCATGTTACCTAAACGTGCGACCTGTCCATCCAGCATATCAAATAATCCGGCGAAGAGAACCAGGGCACCAGCCCATCCGACAAATGACAGGTCGCCCCTATTTGTCTTTTCGGCACCGAAAATAAAGATAACAGCTACGCCAATATTCAATATTAATCCGATAGTGGTTACTGCATTGGGCGTAAGCCCGATTTTGATCAGGCCTTTAACGAATGGGTTAATGACCTTGTAAATCATTTGCTGTAAACGATCCCGAAATGATAAAGCTTTCATAAATATATTCTATACTATTATTAAAAATCAAATTTAACTCTGGCTCTGATACCATACTCAGAGACCTCCGGATTATCCAGGTAATTGAAACGTTTCACCACATCTACACGCAATACCTTGAAAATGTTTCCAACTCCCACACTTCCTTCCATATAAGGCTCATTGCCCAGGGCATTAGTTGTAGCTACACCTGCCCCATTTCTTGGAAACTGAAGTAAAGATGGATCTTTATCCGGATTGTTCTCATCACGTAAAGCACCATAAAGCAATTTAAATGATACAGCTTCTCTTAATTTCAATCTTTTTATCAAAGGTATTTTATTAAAGAAGAATCCGTTAAAATTATGATCAATATTTAAGCTTGCATAATGATCACTTACAAATTCCAGAAAGTTCATCAAATTATAAGAAGCAAGCTGGTAGGAATAGGTCTGATTTGCCCTATGAATGGTCAGCAAAGGGAAAGGAACCTTTCCGAAAATATAACCACCTTCAACAGTTACGTCAGAATAACCCAGTTGGGATAAATAAAACCTTTTGTCGATGCTTCCCATAATGTTCTGGTAGCTGTACTGACCACCGAATGCACCTTTAAAAGCCTGGGTATATCTTAAATTAAAGATAGGATACTTATCAATGATGGGTACTCTGTATATTTTTCCCTGGTAAAACTTCTCATTTGGTGCATAGCGTAAATTCACACTTACGTCAGACGTTGTCAATTGATTGACCGGGTTTAGTGTATTGTTCTCAAAATTATTATATGTTAAAGATCCACCAGGTGTCTGCGTCCATTTACGCAGGGTGACACCGTAAGAAAAATGGTTTTCAAACTCCTTCACATAATCTATCTTGTAGTAATCATTATATAAGAGCATATTATTCTGACCACGTTTGAAGGATAACAAGAAGTTATCTTCCTGAACAAACTGTAATTCCTGACCAGGAATTTTAGTATCTCTCTGGAAACTTCCCCTGATATAATTCTGAGGAAAGGCGTAGATAGATTTATTATTCAGTGAGTAAGTAGCGCTCAGGAAATATTTCCATTTTTCATCCTTAAAACCATAAGCAGCATAGGTCTCAAAATAATATCTTTTGCTCAGCTCGGGCGTGGTACGTCCGCCTAAACGTAATCTGAATCCCTCTGTATTGTTAAAGCTATAAAATGTATTTACCGGACCTACTTCAAAGGGACCAAAGTTTTTATACCCCGCAAATAGCAGCGTAACCAGATCTGCTGTCCTTTTAAAGGACGGTATAGTCTGCAAGGTATCGATATTTCTGTAAATATTCAGATTTGCCTTTACCAGTGTATCCTGACGCTGACCTGTCCAGAACTGTTCCGATTGGGTTTCTGCCTGGGGAGATACAGCCAGGGCCGGACCATTAAAGAGGGTGTCTGGCTGTTGTTTATTCACCTGGTAATCTTTGATAATTACGGTACGCTGTCCTGTAAAACCTCCGCCTTTATTTTGATTCAACCCGAAATCGATAATCAGGTTTGTTTTTGACAAATGATATCTGCCATCCGGATTTTTATCAAAATCCAGTTTCGCTTCCAGAGCACGTACAAAATTCAGGTTGATGTTTTTATTCACGGTAAGAAATGCATCCTGAACAGCGTAATTTCCATCCATAGTTACATAGATCTTACCTTCAAATAACAAATCTGTATTATTACGGGGAATAAATGACAGCTCTATTAACTGAGGGCTATGTGTTTTTATGGTATCTGTAATAAAAAACTTGTAGAATGTTGGCGCAGCATCAGCAATGGGACTCAAAAACTGGTTACTAACCAAAGAAATATTATTATTGTATATGTTCACATCTGCGTACATTCTTTCGAAGTACTTGCTCAGTCCTTTAGTGTCAATAAATTTGCTGTCATAATTCACATGTTTATCACCTACAAGAATGGTTTTCTTTTTCTCAGGAGATTTCTGCAAATAATTCTGTGAGACCTTTTCCTCCATATAAACAGGAAGTGTAAGCTTACCTCCTATTTTCGTAGAATCCTGTGTTTCAAATAAAAACTGGTAATTTTTAAAAATCCTTCTGTTTTTGAATTTATCAGAAAGGTTACTCAAAGAGAATACCATTTGTTCGTATTGCTGATACTCAATATTATTATAGGTCTGTCCCTGGTTCTTTGATTTATTATCAATAACCCTACGGATCAGTTCAACAGCAGGATTGTCCTTATTCCTGTATTTAGGCCTTTTATTTGTGCTGATCACCACCTCTGTCAAACTTTGAGATTCCGACTGCAAACTCATATTCACCACCTGAGTTTGTCCAGGTTTTATATCTGCATAAGCAGATTTATAACCTACATAACTAAACTGCACCTGAGGATGTGTCTCCGAAGTTACCAGCGTATATTTACCATCTACGTCAGTCTTGGTAATAATTCCTGTCCCCTTGAAAAGAACAGTTACATAGGGCAGCGGATCTTTATCTGCGGCGTCAGTCACTACCCCCGTTATAATAGTACGTGCTACTGGAGTCTGTGCTGAACCCTGAAATGCAAATGGCAACAGGAAGGTACAGATATATATAATTTTTTTAAATTGATTGTTCATCTTATCTATTTAATTTTTACCGGCTAAGGGTTATCATTAAGTGATCATTTATAGTTAATCCGCATTAATGTTCTCCTGATTTTTATACGAATACGAATTTCTTCTGCATCAAAAAGTTATAACTTGTTCCAACTGTCAGGGAAACCAATATTTTTGACAAAATGTAATTGACATGCAGATAATGAGTAACAAGATATACTCCCCCTGTGGTCAATGCCAGATTCCCTGCCCAAACTAAAATATATTTGAAGATCTGTAAAGTAACATTTCTTTGTTTAGAATCGAACACCCAGTTACGGCCCATCATAAAATTGACGATTCCTCCGGCGGTTGTACCAGCCACACTTCCAAATACATACCACAGATGAAATACCTGAGTACAGACTAATGTGGTAAGAAAGTCAATAATTGAGGCCGACAAAGACGCGACCTGTGCTTTTACAAAAGTCGCCATTTTATATAATAATAAATCTTACAATTAACTGTAGCAGGATGTTTGCATAAACACCTGCAAGAACATCATCAAACATCACTCCCCATCCACCTGGTAAATCTTCCAGCTTTCTGATGAACAATGGCTTTACAATGTCAAAAAAACGGAACAGGATTAACCCGAGCAGAATGTTCAGGGGCGTTACCGGTATCCATAATAAGGTGATGCACATACCTGCCACCTCATCAATCACTACCCGATTATGATCTTTTCCCCAGATTGATTCAACTACATTTCCCGACCAGATCCCTAAAGCCGTAATCAGAATAGTAGCAGCAACAGCTGGCATAAAATTAAATCCATCAGCATGCGCATAGTACCATACCACGCAGGTAGCCACTGCAGCAGCAGTTCCGGCACCCTTTCCGATATAGCCTATTCCGAAGCTAGTTGATGTAATCTTATGAAATAACATGATCTTTTATATTTT
This sequence comes from Pedobacter sp. MR2016-24, assembly GCF_026239655.1. Lineage (GTDB taxonomy): Bacteria > Bacteroidota > Bacteroidia > Sphingobacteriales > Sphingobacteriaceae > Pedobacter. The sequence goes on from NZ_JAPIVO010000007.1 coordinate 97,730, forward strand.
ATTATCCTGTTGTTATAACCACTTATTCTCTTTATACCAGTTTATAGTTTCATTCAATCCTTTTTCAAGATTGTAGACCGGTACATATTTTAAATCTTCACTTACATTAGTGATATCACATGCCCAGTTTACAGCGGTGAGCTCATTCATTTTCTCCATATTCAATGCCGGAGTATTTTTTGAATTCTTGTATAACACTTCCATTAAGCCGGCCAGTCCTGAGACTATAAAAACCGGCAGGTGAAATTTCAATGTCCTTTTATTAAGTACCTTTTTTACCCCGTTTGCAAGTGCATAACGGTTGTAAATATGACCATCAGACACATTATAACTCTTATTTGTTACAGCTGAAGAGAGTGAACTGACAATAATCTGCGCAAGATCTTTCACGTAAACAAAACTGATCTGCTGACTAAATTTACCGATATGGGGTTCTAATCCCTTATTGATTGTTTGCAGTAAAATAAAAATATCTTTCTCTCTTGGCCCATATACTGCGGTTGGCCGGATAATTAATAAAGGCAGGCTGGTGATATCTGCCAGGTATTCTTCTGCCAGTAACTTACTTGCGCCGTAATTTGTTACCGGATGAGCAGGACTGTCATCCCCTATCACAGAAGATAAATCTGTGAGCGGACCTACTGCAGCCAGACTACTGACAAATACAAATTTCTCCAGATTGACAATGGCCGATTTTGCAGCCAGCGCAAGATTTCTGGTATAGGTCGCATTTACAAGATTGTATTCGTCTTTGGTTTTTGCTTTAGTAATACCAGAGGCATGAATGATATAATGGTATTGTTTATCCCTCAGCTCCTTTTCTAAAAGTGTGATATCACTAAAGTCCAGGTGAACATACTTGATATCAAACTCTTTAAGATGCTGAATCTTACTACCAGGCCTTACTGCAGCGAAAACTTCCAGATTGGAAGCTACCGCTGCAGTAATCAAATGATATCCAACGAAACCACTCGCCCCGGTAATCAATACTCTCTTTTTCATACCAGATTTAGTATAACATTATATACTAACCTTAACCGGACTGAGCTGTACTTCTTTCGAAGCAGCAGATAATTTTTCAACCGCTTCTTCGATTTGCGCAAAAGTATGCGTTGCCATCAGTGAAAATCTGATCAGTGATGAATCTGAAGGTACAGCAGGTGAAACAACCGGATTTACAAAAATTCCGTTGTTATGTAAAATATTAGTAATCAGGAATGTTTTTTCATTATCTCTGATATATACAGGAATGATAGGACTGTCTGTGTGACCGATATCAAATCCTGCTTCTAGAAGTAGCTTTTTTGCATAGTTTGTGTTATCCCAAAGTTTATCAATGCGCTCTGGTTCCGTTTCAATAATATCAAGTGCTGCGATTACACTAGCTACGGAAGCCGGTGGCATACTTGCGCTGAACATCAGCGATCTTGCCCTGTGTTTAATAAATTCAATCGTCTCCTCATTCGCTGCAATAAAACCGCCCAGTGAGGCAAGTGATTTACTGAAAGTACCCATGATGAGATCAACCTTATCCGTCAGGTTAAAGTGAGAAGATACGCCTGCACCATTAAAGCCGATCACACCCAAACTGTGGGCATCATCCATCATGATATTTGCACCGAACTCTTCTGCAATCTTAACGATTTCAGGAAGCTTAACAATGTCGCCTTCCATACTAAAAATTCCATCTGCCACAATCAGCTTCGCAGCATCTTCAGGTAACCTGCTTAATTTCTTACGCAGATCCTCCATATCATTGTGTGCATATTTAATAGAGCGTGAGAATGACAAACGGCTACCATCAATGATAGAAGCGTGGTCATACTCATCCAGTATCAGGTAGTCATTGCGTTCCAGCAAGCAGGAAATCACACCCAGATTAACCTGAAAACCTGTACTAAAAAGTACGGCAGATTCTTTACCTACAAAGGCAGCAAGCCTTCTTTCCAATTCGAGATGAATATCAAGTGTCCCGTTCAAAAACCTTGATCCGGCACAACCAGTTCCATATTTATCAACAGCGATCTTGGCAGCCTCTTTTATTTTCGGATGATTTGTTAATCCCAGATACGAATTTGATCCGAACATCAACACTTTTTTACCCCCTATCATCACTTCTGTGTCCTGTGCGGACTCAATAGATCTGAAATATGGATATAATCCTTTTTCCTTAATTGCATTAGCATCTTTAAATGCTGCAATCCTATCACCCAATTTTTTACGCATGCCTGAATTGTATAATGTTTACTTCAGATAGATTCATAAATTTTATTTTCTTCATATACGTATTATTATTAGAATACAGCTATGAAATATGATCTAATATATTAAAAATATGTTAATTTTAAGATAAGACAAAAGTAATTTATTCCTAGACCATAATCGTATTTCAGTCTATAATATTATTGTCAAATATTAATGTTACAATCGAATTTATATTAATTACTCAAAGTACCGGGACGAATTTACTATAAATATCCGATCAGTTCCGTTTTTTAGTCCAATCTTTTTCCTCCAATGCTATTGCCAATCCCCTCGATAAGGATATCTATCATCTCATCAAAATATTCATTTGTCTGTAACTCCGCCAGATCCTTAGTCAGGGGAAAATGCAAACCGCGAAAAAAGGTTACAATGATAAACGACATTTTATTCATACGTTCTACAGTCATTTCTTTAAACTCACCAGACTGGCTGCCGCCCAGAAGAATCTCTCTGATCATATCTATCTGAATCTGTTCGTATTGAGTTTTGATACAGATCAGCATTCTCATGCTTTCCACCATATCATCGAATAATACCTCCCGAAAGCTGTTAAAACCAATAATAGACGTAATCTGGCTTTTTAGAAAAGCCTTAAGTTTATCTTTTGCAGTTAATGAAGTGTTTACGGCCTCTCGGATCCGTTTCACTACATTCTTCATTTCATCTTCAACAACAGCTTCGAAGATTTCGTTTTTACTGGGAAAATAATAATATAATGTACTCTTACCTTTACCAGCGGCTGTAGCAATTTCTTCCATGGTTGTTTTTTTCAATCCATGTTTTCCAAAAAGCTTTTTCGCCCCTGACAATATCTCCCCAATTACAATTTCATCTTTTTCCATTCAACATACAAATAAGCAGACCAGAATCCAAATCCGGTCCAAAAGTATTACAAATAAGTTGAATACTATCATTCTGCAGATTTTTCGACAATCAGATGATATTCATGTTAAATTAACGTGAAGCAGATTCGATTAAGCAATTACAGTTAAATAAAGGTAAGAGTACATGCCTGATATTTATTTGGCTGCTTTCAGTCTCTGGTCTTCTCTGTCATACAAATCGATAAGTTTCGATTGCAAACGAATAACTGAAAGCTCCAGTGTTTCTACTTTTGCTCTTAAACCTTCAAGCTCTTCAGCCTGTTCGGTCTTTTCATCTTCTCCAACATTCAGCAGTTGTCTGATATTAAGTCCATGCACTTCAGCAATCTGATTCAGTCTGCTGAAATTAGGGTCTGTAATTCCAGTTTCCAATTTTGAATAAGCCGGAATAGATACCTCTAAAAGATCAGCCATAGTTTTCTGATTAACCCCTTTTTTCTGACGAAGGATTTTGAATTTCTGTCCTAATGTTTTCATTTTATAATATTTTATTGGTGTGGATTTGTTTGAAATAAAATTAAGAATTATTTAACAATACTTTTATATTATTATTTCATAAAATGTTAAATAATGTTATTTCTTTATCAATACTGATTGGATCTTATTAATTAATTACCTTAAAAGGCTTTTTAAGTGCCTTAAAAGCATATTAAAGCCATTAATTGCATCATCCCTTAAAGAATTAAAAAAAATGAATTATTAAGGAAACTACCAAATTTTGACAAAACATAACTTATTTTTGGCTGGAAATAGTCGAAAACAGCGTGTAAAAAGGGCTGGAGAAGCCCTGAAATTCCTGATTGACGTCAGATTTTTGTGATAGGAATCTAAAAATTTAAATATTCTAATGAATATTTATTAAAAGGCCAGTCTGAATTTAACACCGCTGTTCATCAGGTTAAGGTCTTCGGCTGATAATTTTCCCACAGGGATTTTGATGAACGGCTCTACCATAATATGGTACTGTTTAAAGATACGCTGATCTCTTCCTATCGATAAATTGAAAAATCCCAGATAACTGTTACCTTTCATGGGCGCCTCAACTGCGGGCTCGGCAATAGCCTCGCTTTTCACTGCCTGATAATTCTCTGAAAATCCTGTAGACGGATCAGTATCCATCCTGTAAAAAGAAGAAGTCGTTTCATAAGTATTGCTCCGCTTATCCCTAAGGATATTAAAATAAGAAATACCAACACTTGTATAAAAACTCTTGCTTACATTATATACTATGCCAATAGGAATATCTATTGCACTGATATTGGCATCTACTGAGACCAGCGTCCTGGAAGACTGACTTGCAAATGAAACCTGATTGCCTGGAGCAGCCTGACTATTTGGAGTCTGTTGCGGCAACACTGCGCCGCTTTCTAATTTCACCATTGAAATACCAGAACTGATTGAAAAGTTCTCAGACAAACGGTATGCCGTAGTAATTCCTGCACCTATGTTAACATTTGATTTCATCACAGTAGGCATTACTTCCAGACCGAAATTCCATTTGTCCGTTTTTACTTTTTTCTTTATATCTGCCGTTCTGCCAGATTTAGCTTCTGCTAATAAAAAGTCCATTGTACTTTGTTCCTGCTTTCCAGGTACTGTATTTACCTCAGTGCCGGGAACATTGGCCGATGCTCTTGTTATTTCCCCCTTTTGTATGGTAGCTGTTGAATTGCCTGACGTTGCTGTAATCACATCAGTAGCTTGAGGTCCGGATGTTAAAGCTATACCCGGCTGGTCCGCCCCGGACTCATCTTTTTGCCCCGTTCTATTTTGTACAATTCGTTCAGAAATACCTGCATTTTTAGACACACCAATAGCGCCGGAAGTACCTTTCGCTACTTCAGCGGACTTCTCCTTAGCCAGGTCTCCGGATGCTTTCAAAGGATTTGGGACTATCCTGTCTTCAGCCTTGTTTTCGGCTTTATTTACTGCACTTCTTTTCACGCTGACAGTTTCCCGGAATGTTTTATCCTTAAAAAACTCACCAACTGCAAAAGGTAATGCCGCAGCAATCATGAACAGCACCGCAGCAATTTTTAACCATTGAGGAAAGAGCACGCGCTTTTTGCTTTTCGTTTTTGAAAATGCTTCCCATTCCCCCGGAACGTAGGCCTCCTCATAATCTTCGAAAAGATCTTTAATTTCTTTGATTAATTCTTTTTTAGCTGGTTCCATCAATTAATTTCAATACTGTTTTTATAGAGTTCCCTAAGCTTATGTTTTGCCCTGGTGAGGTATGTTCTGCTGGAGCTTACCGGAATATTCATGAGTGAAGCAATTTCATCGTGGCTGTATCCTTCAATTTCATATAAATTGAAAACAGTTCTGTGCAGATCCGGCAGTTCATATAAAAGTTTCATAATATCCTCGGCATATAATTTGTCTTCTACCTCCACATAACTGACAGGACCATCTTCATATTCCTCCACCAATACCAGTGTAGATTTTTGCGCCCTTATCCTGTCCAGCGAAGTACGCACAGTGATGGTAGCGAGCCAGGATTTAAACGTTTTCTCAAAAGCGACCAGATCATTATCGTGACGGAAATCATACATTGTTTTAAATGCCTTCATAAAACTATCGTTGACCACCTCTCTCGAAATATTCCTGTCTTTGATATATCGTGTAGCCACCCCCATCAGGTAACCCCAATAGTGTATATATATACGTTCTTGTATACGTTCATCACGCGCATCTAAGCCCGCAATGATCTCCTGGAATAGTATACTTTTATTACCCACGCTTCTCTGAGCCTAACTGATCAATCAATGTATGTCTTTATGTTGTTCGTAAAACGCAGACGTGTTTTCTTCCGTTCAGGAATATCCCGATAAAGACGTAAACGCATCTCATTTACAAAACGCTACAGCCTTGTCAAATTAATTCTATAAAAATCATTCGAAAGAATCATTTACGAAATTAATAAAAACGAGTGTAGCGTTCTGCATTTCTGTTGCGTTTTACAGTTATTAAAACAATTTATAATTATTATTTAAAACTAAAAGAATGAAAACTAATCCTACTATTTTTTCAAAACTGGCGAGAAGAACAACATTGGCAGCTGCAGTGTTTGGTATAGCTGTTGCATTTACTGCCTGTAAAAATGAAGTGATAGAGCCAGAGGCGATTGGCATGCTTGCGGTGACAAATGCATCCCCATCGTCTGTCGACTTTCTTATTGATAGTAAACAAGTAAACAATGGTGCATTGACTTTCGGTTCAAAAACTATTTATTTCCGTACTTATCCTGGTTCAAGAACCGGTGAAGTTAGATTTACAGGAACAACTGCAGACGCCTACAGCAAGAAATTCGAGATCACCGAAGGCTATTACCACTCCTTGTATATAATTAGTCAGAAAAACGCAACAACACAGAAAGATACACTTTCTTATGTATTCCTGAGGGATGAGTTCACACAGACAGAAACAGGAAAGGCAAAAGTAAGATTTATGAATTTATCCTCAGACTCTCCGGCTTTAGACCTTGTGTTTGAAACAGATACAACAACCTTCAACAATATTGCTTTTAAAGGACGTACAGCCTTCAAAAGTGTGCCGGCTAAAAAGTATACCCTCACACTTAAAAACAGAATAACTGGCACGCCTGTTGCTACTCTAGCGGATGTGCAGATTGATCAGAACAGATTCTATACAGTTTGGGCAAAGGGTTTATCTACCACAACAGTTGACGCGCAAAAGTTAGCTATTAAAGTAGACATGCATTAATCAGGATTTATTAACTACCTAAATATTTCAGAGCCGCCCGGACCTAAAAATCCAGGTGGCTTTTTTTTATCTGTTGCCTTGTCTCAGAATAAAGGCACCCAGCATCAATGCAACAGCGATACCTGAGATTCCAGGAAATAAGATAAACAGGTACAAAAGGCCACTTACACCAGCTACAGCCAGAATAAAAAGAAATCCCTTTAAAGGCGTTTCCATTTTAAAAGCAGCAATTAATGTAAACAAGTAAAATACGCCAGCGAGTGTTGTTAAAAACATATTGCAAAGATGCTATCCCAATGTTAAATTAACGTTAAGAAAGCATCTTAATTTCATTATCATGACAAATTGCTATTTTTTGCCTGATTTAGCGGCTGTACTGCTGTTAAGGAGCTCTTCAAGCTGCTGATTAAGCTCATCACCTTGCAAATTCTGTGCTACGATAGTGCCATCCGGACTAATCAAAAAGTTTGACGGAATCCATCTTACACCATAAAGCTTCGCCGCAGAACTATTCCAGTAAGCCAGATCTGATACATGTTTCCAGGTCAGGTTATCATTCTTAATTCCTTTTAACCAGGTCGCCTTATCTTTATCCAGCGATACACCAAGCACATCAAAGCCTTTATCATGATACTTCTGATAAGTTTTTACCAGTTCAGGATTTTCCCTTCGGCAATCCGGGCACCATGCAGCCCAAAAGCTAACCAGAAGATACTTCCCATAATTATCGGAAAGCTTCACCCTTTTGCCATCAGGATCGGTAGATTCAAAATCTAATGCCTTATGTCCGGGTTCTACTTTACTTTTGGTTTCTGCGAGTTCTTTCAAAGCAGTAACATAACTTGAATTTTGCAGAGATGGTGCCAATAGTTTAACGTCTGCCAGGAGTTCCTGCGAATTCAGCAGATAAGAATAGTCTCTGTAAAGAATATAGGCAGATGCGATAGAGGAAGGATTAGCAGTAATAAAATCCTTAATATTCACGTCTTTTTGTTTTTTATAACTATAAAAGAGGTCATTAGATGCAGACCCTGTTACCTGAGTAGATTTATTAAATGAAGAAGTGTCAGAAGTTACTGTAATCTTCCTGTCTTCCAGAAATATGTAAACAGGACTGGTATTTTGATCAATAGTTAAACCATACAGTTCCGGGAGCTTCAACCTGGTTTTAAACTGATAATTCCCTCCTGTTATTTCAGCAGAATCTATAGTGATGAAGGCCTTGTTATCAAAACGCTGAAGGTAAACTTTACCAGCAGACAAACCATTTATATGGCCATTCAATTCAAAGTTTTTATTTCCCTGTGCAAAGGTAGCCGCCGTGCACGCAAGCAATGACAGTATACTTAAGTATGTTTTCATATGAGCATTTGTTTTTTATCTTATATAAAGCTGCTGCGATCATCTCAACCTTTTTTAAGCGGAATGCCCGTGGTCATTTGATATCAATTCTTTATAAAAACCAAAACTAAACAATACTCTAGTAATTCCATAGAATATCAGAAATAATGATATCAGACTAACAAATGAGGTCTTTCCTGATAAGTTTTCCATAACAACTCGCCGAAGATGGTATTGCCCCAGGGAAACCAGGCACGGGTAAATTGTTTTGGATTATCCTTATGAAAGGACTCGTGAATAAAACCAGTATCAGCATGAGTCTTCCGCAAAACATCAATACACATTTTGATTTCATCGTCGTCCGTACTGGTTAATGCGCGGGCAATGATACTTAGCGGCCAGATCATATCTTTTCCAATATGTGGTCCCCCTATCCCCTCAGCAGCTTTTCCTTTATAATAAAAAGGATTGTCATCACTATGAATCATTTTTCTTGTGTTCAGGTATACCGGATCGGTCATCGAAACTGCACCCAAATAAGGCAGGGCAAGCAGTCCCGGGATATTTGCATCATCCATCAGGTTATAACTACCCATACCATTGACTTCGTAGGCATAAATTTTACCGTGCACCGGATGATCTATTATTGCATGTTTCTGCAAGGCCTGCCTCACTTCCATAGCAAGTTCCTCTAATTCATCAGCTACCTTGCTATCCGCTTTTATCAGTCTGAATAATTCTGCCGCCTGCCTCAGGCTAATTACTGCAAAGAAATTGGACGGCACCAGGAAGGAATAAATGGTGGCATCATCACTTGGCCTGAAGGCAGAACAAATTAACCCGACAGGTTTAACAGGGTAACCAAATCCCTGCATCGGCAAATTATCTGTAGCCCATGCGGTAGTACGCTGGAAATGATAAGGCCCGTTGTTTTCCTTACGCTGCTGCTCTTTAAACGTTTTCAGAATTAGTTTGACTGCATCCTGCCAGCCGTTATCAAAAGGACTTGTATCTTTTGTCTGCTGCCAGTAACGGTAAGATAGCCTGATCGGGTAACAAAGTGAATCTATCTCCCACTTACGCTCATGAATCCCCGGCAGCATGCTTGTCAAATCCTCTTTCCATTCGCCTACTTTCAGAGGGTCATTATAAAATGCGTTTGCGTAAGGGTCTTTTAATATATTTTTTACCTGCCGGTTGATTACGCCTGCAACCATATCACGCAGGGCGCGGTCTCTCCTTAAAAAAGGCAGGTATGACCATACCTGTGCGCTGCTGTCCCGCAACCACATCGCATCAGTTTCTCCAGATGCGATATACGTATCCGGTTTACCATCTATCTGCGTAAAAGTTACTGTTGTATCTAGTGTATTAGGGAAACAATTGTTAAATAACCAACCCAATTCTTTATTTTTCACCTTTGCATTAAACTCAGTGATTGCATTTTCTACTGAACGGCTATTGAAGCGCCGCATAGCTAAAGGTTTTCTGACCAATGGAAATTCCGGATCGGCCGCCAGTGCCATTAACCGGCCTGACAATAAACCCGCCGTAAGTATTCCCGCCTTTTGTACAAAAGATCTTCTTTTCATTCCTTGGTTATTCTACTCCCTTAACATGCATAGGGATTGTATATATTGCTTTTGAAGCTGTAATAAATAAATCCGAACGGTCCTTACCGCCGAAACAAAGATTCGCAGTCCAGGGTTCATTCACTTCAATATGTCCTTTCAGCACACCTTCAGGACTAAAGATAAAAACACCTTTGCCACTCAGGTAGATATTTCCATCACTGTCAAGTGTAATTCCATCTGCACCCTGATTGATGATAACTTTCTGATCAATAAGCATACCGTCTTTAGTGATTGAATAACGATAAGTTTTATTACCAGTAATATCGGCGACATATAAATATTTACCATCCGGCGTTCCTACAATCCCATTAGGCTTGATCATATCAGCCGCAACAAGGATAACTTTCCTGCTTTTGCCTGCCGGAAGATAGTAAACTTTCTGCCCATCCATTTCCTGTCCCTGCCTGGTCCAATAGTCGCGCTGATAAAACGGATCCGTAAAATAAATACCACCTTTAGGATCAATCCATAAATCGTTAGGCCCATTTAGCTTTTTTTCATTAACGAGTCCGACTAAAACCTTAACTCTTTTCTCTGGGGAAATGGACCAAAGCTGATTTTGCTCGTCCGCACAAGCGATCAGATTACCGCGTTTATCAAAGTATAAACCATTAGAACGACCAGCTTTATCCATGAATAAGGAAACTTTTCCGTCAATACTGTATTTCCAGATCTTATTATTCGGCTGGTCTGTAAAAAATACATTTCCTTTTTTGTCTACAGCCGGACCTTCTGTAAATTCAAAGTCCTTTAAAATCAGTTTCAGGCTATCCTGATTGAATAAATTTCCCTGAGCACAGGCAGGATAATGAAGCATTCCTGCTATCCATACAGAAATAATACTGGCATACAACTTTATCGGTTTAATAAATAGCATAATGCATAATTTTATCCCACAAAACTATAAATACAAATAGATATATCAATTCCTAAAACGTTTAATTCATAAACGTGACTACCTCGTATAAAATTAAGCTGATTACCAGGTTGCTAATTAGTGTTTTTAAATTATATTCGCTTATGGGCAATTTCTATCAGCATTATAAAGGCATTATCTGGTTAATAGCAGGGATCATTGCGGGCAGTATTGCCGGTTTATTTTTTGGAGAACGTGTTCAGGTGCTGAAGCCTATTGGCGATATTTTTCTCAACTTTCTGTTTACGGCAGTCATACCGTTGGTTTTCTTCTCTATTTCTTCAGCTATTGGTGGGTTAAAAACAACCAACAAGCTGAGCAGGATGATGGGTGTAATGTCTGCCGTTTTCCTCCTGACGGTACTGATTTCTGCTTTGCTGACCATCGCTGCTGTTAAGCTATTTCCCATACATGAACAGCTGGGCACAGCTACCTTAACCGAAACTATAGTTAAAAAACCTTTTGGAGACCAGATTACGCAATTAGTGACTACAGGAGAATTTTATGAACTGCTTTCCAGAAAGAGCATGCTCGCTATGATCATCTTTTCTGTGCTTATTGGTTTCGCAACATTAAGATCAGGTGAGATGGGACTTGGCTTTGCCAAATTTCTGAATGCAGGAAATGAGGTTTTCAAAAATGTTTTTATTCTCATCATGAAAATGGCGCCTATAGGATTAGGAGCCTATTTTGCCTATCAGGTCGGCGTTTTTGGTCCCCAGTTATTCGGCACCTATGCCAGATCACTAGGTCTTTATTACGGAGTGGGTGCCTTTTACTTTATTGTATTTTTCAGTCTCTATGCTTTTGTTGCAGGAGGATATACCGGAATAAAAAAATACTGGCAGAACAATATTATTCCTACAGCTACGGCGATCGGTACCTGCAGCAGTATTGCGAATATCCCGGCTAATCTGGATGCGGCAAAAAAAATGAACATCCCGGAATATATTGCCAATGTAACCATTCCGTTGGGTGCCACCTTACATAAAGACGGTTCCAGCATCTCGTCCATAGTTAAAATGGCTGTTGTCTTTGCATTGTTTGGAAAAAGTTTCGACAGCATAGATACTGTAGCCCTTGCTTTAGGAATGACTGTGCTCGTCAGTATTGTTGAAGGAGGAATTCCCAATGGCGGATATGTAGGAGAACTATTGTTTATTTCCGCCTATGGTTTCCCGCCAGAAGCTTTACCTCCTGCAATGATTATCGGTACTTTGGTAGATCCGATGGCTACACTACTCAACTCGACCGGTGATACCGTAGCTTCGATGCTGATCACACGTTTTACGGAAGGGAAAAACTGGATAACTACTAAAGCGGCAGAAAGCCATTAACAGCGCCTTCGTTCATACCTGTGATAATGTAATGTCTTGGTAAATACCAGGTAACTGTACGCATCATGTTTCTGAATTGTTCCTCATCGTCAAACTGTGTCGGAGTAATATTAAACACCAGCTCCTGAGACGCCTCTTCCTGTTGTGTGCGCATCATCAGTAATACTTTAGGATCAGGAATACCATTCAGCTGAAAAAACTCTCTCAGCAATTTCCTGGTTTCCACAGGCAGGTAAGTCTCAGAAGGCTGACCTATCATTACCTGCTCCTCGCCGGCAATTACTTCATCCTGTTCACTTTGATTACTTAATAATGCATCAGGGATAAAAAAGTCGCCTGTCAAATGATAATTAAGTATATCACCATAGGAAAGTACCCAGTCAGGCTGCCCCTCATCTGCGTTGATTACCACCCCATATCCCCTTTCCAACAGAAAATCATCTGTCATGTGATCAATTACAAAGCATTGAAATACTTCATTGGGTTTGGGTAACGACAGCTTAAAATAAGGAAAACCATCCGGTCCTGCAATAACTTGCGGCGTACCACAAATCATACTTGCCAATGGCAGATGAGCAAGAAACTCTCTTACCCACTGTTCATCCCGCTCTTCTCTCGGCACAAGCACCAGTGTATGCAATTGCGCTGTTTTTTCCAGGTCGCCAAAGTAACCATCTTGCTGCTCGTTACTACTTTCAGTACTTGCATCAGCAGGAATCTCATTAACTATAGTCGTGTCAGGAGCAATGCCTTTACCAGCTTTAACACTTTCCTCCACCGATTTCGGGGCTGGTGCATCAGTTACAGTTTCCTTCTTCTTAAAAATATCGAATAAACCCATTCTCTTTATATTATAGCTAGCTTGATAATGAATCAAAAATAGGTATTTATAATCACACTTATCAAGTCAAACAGAGACATCCTGCCAATAATGCAACCACAAGAAGTATATTTATTCTGCTGAAACAGACTTCATCTCTTTGATAGCTCTTTTAAGATCGTTAATTTCTTCCTGCTGCTCTTTTAAAGCCTGAACCAATAACGGGATTAATTTGTCGTACTGTACTTCATCATGTTTAACAATACGGCTATTGTTTTTACCAGCGGCCACACTGTTGGCAGACTCATATACAAAGTCCGGGAACTGTGTTTTCACATCACTGGCCATAAATCCATACTGTTTACCTTCCGCCAGCTTTAAACCCGGATATCTTTTCAAGTCATACTGAAACGTAACTGGCTTTAACATTGTCAGTTTTGTTGCAGAGTTTGAAATTTCCTCCACATTCACTTTAAGTTCACGCTCATCGATTTTCTGTGCCGAAGCAGAGAAGGATACTGTCATCAGCACAGCACCCGCCAGAATTCCATTAAATAAATTGCTCATTTTAATATATTTTGGTTTGTTGATCATAAATGAAGCTTGCTAAAGCTCCCGCTCGTTTTATTAAAAATTGAGAACTCTTTCCTGAAAAAGAACCATTCAGCAGCTGTGATGATTTAATCCAGCCGGCATCTCATCTGATATCATAATTCCTGACCCGAAATTGCCTCAAAATTAACTTTATACAAATATACAAAATAGCAACACTTAAGACATGAACAGCAACACAACTGTTACTCTACACCACCATAAATAAAATAAGTTTTTTATCTTTAAAACATGAATGACCTCAGGCTTTCCGAAATCTATATTTACCCGATAAAATCACTTGGCGGAATCAGCCTTGAACAATCAAAAGTAACATCAAAAGGTTTAGAATTTGATCGCAGATGGATGCTTATAGATGATGAAGGCATTTTTATTACCCAAAGAAAATATGCCATACTGGCTTTACTGGACGTAATGTTAATTGAAAATCAATTGACAGTGCAACACAAACATGATCCTGCCAATAAGATTTCTTTCCCTATTGCAGAAAATAATGGCGAAACGATACCCGTTACGATCTGGGATGATCTATCGACAGGAATTGAAGTCAGTCCGGAGGTTAGCGAGTGGTTCTCTGCATTCATGGGTAAAAGTGTCAGACTGGTCATCATGCCTGAAAATGAGAGAAGAGTGGTGGATCCCAGGTATGCTAAAAATGAAGAGCTGGTTGGATTTTCTGACGGTTATCCTTTTCTCATTATTGGTCAGGCCGCATTGAATGGGTTAAATGAACGGCTCTCCCAGCCGGTTCCAATGGACAGATTCAGGCCCAATTTTGTCTTTACCGGGGGTCATGCACACCTCGAAGATCAGTTTGATACATTCATATTAGGCGATGTTCAGTTCAGTGCTGTTAAACCTTGTGCAAGGTGTGTGCTGACTACCGTAGATCAGCAAACAGCCGAAAGAACTGCCGAGCCTTTAAAAACTTTAGCAGGATACCGCACGATTAATAAAAAAGTAATGTTCGGACAAAATCTGATCCATAAGGGAGCAGGTATGGTTCATACAGGTGACCAGCTGTACGTTACGGTCTGGAAAGCTGAAGCTTAAAAACTTCTGCAAAGCTCACCTTAATATCAAAAACATCCTTTAATGCTATCAACCGGTGATGCGCAAGAATAATACGGATCACACCGCCATGGGTTACAATGGCGACCGACCGATGCGGTTGTTCCGCCAGCGAGTTCCAGAATTTCATCACGCGCGATTGCATCTGCAGCATACTTTCCCCATTAGGCGGCGACAAATTGACGAAATCATTCATCCAGACCTCGCTAACTGCCCGGTCAACCGTATCCCAGGTCTTTCCCTCCCATTCACCAAAATCCAGTTCATATAGATCGCGCTCTACTTTACAGTCAGTCGCAATCGCCTTTGCCAACTGTAAACACCTGTCCGAAGGACTAGAATATACCCTGTCAACAGTCGCAGGAAGTTGTTTTAACACCAAGGCTTTTTCTTCAGGAAAATCAACTGTTAATGACACATCTGTCCTGCCATAGATGAAGCCTTTTTCAATGAGCGGGGTAGTATGCCGAATCAGATAAACGTCCATATCGCTATAAAAGAAAGGTAAATTATCACTTCAGCAATTTGTTGCATCGCCCCCAAACAGTCGCCTGTATAGCCGTCTATGTGTTTTTTAAAATAGCTGCCCGCCACTAAAGCAACCAAAAACACCGGAATAATTATTGTTGAAAAAAGTGGAGTATCGGTTTGTAACACTAACAATGCTAAAGGTAACAACGTAAACAGCGCGGCAAGTAAAAGATTTTTAACTCTCCCCTTTTCCACAGCACTACTGACCTTACTCCCGGTAACCCGGACGTAATTATGGCTAAAAACAAGTGTAACCGCGGCGAACCTGCTTAACGAATGTGCTACAATAAACAGTAATAAAACAGTAGAAATCGCAGCCCAATTCAAGAAAGATGGTTTATATATTCGCTCCAGCACCTGCTGTAATGCTGCAAACTTCAAGCCCAATAACAACAGCAGTCCCATCACTCCGTAAGTACCCAGGTGGCTGTCTTTCATGATTTCAAGGATCCGCTCTTTTGTATATCCACCACCAAAGCCATCACACACATCAGCAAATCCGTCCTCGTGAAAAGCACCCGTAAATAATATCCCGCCTATTAAAGCCATTATAGTTCCAATGGCAGAACCAAACAGGCAAGCAGCTGCCAGATAAACCATAGCCGAAATAGCACCGGAGATCCATCCCACAACAGGCAGATATCTTATTGCATCCGGTAACAACCTTGCGTTATGATCATGTATGCCCTGGGGTACGGGGCACCTGGTGTAAAAAGACAAGGCTGATAACATCAGGTGTAATTGCCGCTTCATCACGATTTCTGACTAACGGCGGCACTTTCAAAACTGGCCATTTCTTTTAGAAAAGCAACAGCACTTTGCAATAAAGGATAAGCCAAAGCACAACCTGTTCCTTCACCTAACCTTAAGCCAAGATGTAATAGTGGAGTGGCAGACAGATGTGCCAATAATGAGGAATGCCCTTTTTCATCCGACTGATGTGTGAACACGGCATTATTCTTTACTCCGGGATTGATTTTGAAAGCACATAAATAAGCAACGGAAGCAATAAATCCATCAACCATCACTATCATACCACGTTGTGCCGCAGTGAGCATAGCACCAGCTATCTGCAGAATTTCGAATCCGCCAAAATGAGCCATTAAATCAAGTACATCATAATTTCCGGAATAATGATTCAATGCGGCTTCCAGAACCCGTTGTTTTTCTTTCAGCTGTTCATCATTCAATCCCGTTCCCCTGCCGATACAATCCACCAGAGGCAGATCACATAAAACACTCATCAGCACCGCTGCACTGGATGTATTACCAATGCCCATCTCACCAAATCCGATCACGTTACAGCCTTCATCAGCAACTTTATTCACCATGTCCGATCCGTACTTCAAGCATAATTCTGCCTGTTCAGGCGACATTGCCGGACCATTTAAAAAGGAGTCTGTGCCCATGCCTATTTTGCTGTCGATTAACTTAAGTCCTTCTTCAAAGTCAAAATTAACCCCTGCATCAACAATCAGTAGCGCAATGTCATGCTGCCTGCAAAAAACATTTATTGCCGCTCCGCCAGCCAGAAAATTAAGAACCATCTGTCTCGTTACTTCCTGTGGATAGGCACTCACACCCTCAAGCGCAATACCATGATCCGCAGCAAAAACGATGAGGTGCGGCAAATGCAATTCAGGTGAAGTAGTACCAAGCACCATTCCTATCCGTAATGCCAAATCTTCCAATATCCCTAATGCCCCTAAAGGCTTAGTCTTGTGGTCTATCTTATATTTTAATTCTTTATCAATCATATATTCTAAAAAAGAGTAACACCAATAAATATAGTATCGAACCAGTTAACAGTAACTGGTCTGTTTATATTTCAGCTTTCTTTAAATGTAAAGGAAGGCCAGAAACTATAAACACTACTTCCTCTGCCTTTTCAGCAACATACTGATTGGCCCAACCCTGAAGATCCGCAAACTTGCGCCCTAACTCTGTATCGGCATGTAATCCCATACCAAGCTCGTTCGAAATAATGATAAATTTACCTTTCAGCCGCAACAGCTGATCAATTTCCTTTTTAAAAGAGGAAAGGCATAAAGACACATTACTATCATGATCCATAAAAAAATTGGTCAGCCACAAAGTGACGCAATCAATTACCACTACCCTGTCTTCGATCGGCAGCAGGTGTAAATCATGATAAGACTCATAGGTAGTCCATTCAGGACCGCGATCTTCCTGATGTCTTTTTATACGCTCTAGAAAATCATCATCCCATATCTTAGCCGTAGCCACATATATTGGGGCATCCGACAATTCCTTTGCTCTCCGCTGTGCATAACTACTTTTACCACTTCTTACTCCACCCGTCACGAAAATCAGCATTCCTACTATAATTACGGTTTAACCTCAGGCTCTGTTTTCTTGAACCGTTTATACAAAAACAATTGCCATTTCTCTTCTGCCACACCTGCCTTATCCATCTCTGCACGCGAAAGCGTAAAGAACAAATCAGATAAACGATTGATATAAGCCGGTATTGCCTCATGAACTTCATCCGCTTTTCTTAAAGTCACTAATCTTCTTTCACCCCTCCTCATCTGCGTTCTCACCATATGACAAAGTGCGGAAACTTCATTTCCGCCCGGCAATATAAAGTAATCCGAAGGATGTGTCATTGCACCCTCCAGTTCATCAATCCAGAGCTCACAGAATTCCGCGCCATCTAATGGCATAGGGTTCGTATTTATCTTTACAGCATCCGAAGGTCGTGCCAAATGTGACATCATATCCATCAAATCCTTTTGAATTTTATGAAGATTAGCCTGCCAATCATGCTGCTCTCCCAGTTTCACCCGCAGCAAACCTATCGTAGAATTCACTTCATCAAGTGTACCCACACATTCTACCCTCACATCATCCTTGTCAACCCTTCTACCACCGAAAAGACCAGTAGTACCTTTATCTCCTTTTTTTGTATAAATCTTCATCAAAATATATTTAAAAACAATTCTCCTAAAATACTAAAATAGCAACACCGAAACATACCCAGCCAAATTTCTCCTGAAAGCCAATCTGCGAAACAGACCGTTCCCCCCAGTTAACCTTCCATGTTAACACCTTTTCTACTGAATATACCAAAGCAGAATGTAAAAAAACAGGCAACCCTTTTACTACCTTCCAATATTTGCTCTTCAGCACCCGGATCCCTCCCCAAATTAACCTTCCATGTTAACACCTTTTCTACTGAATATACCAAAGCAAAATGTAAAAAAACAGGCAACCCTTTTACTACCTTCCAATATGTCCTCTTCAGCACCCGGATCCCTCCCCAAATTAACCTTCCATGGTAATATCTTTTCTCTTGGATATACCAGAGCAAAATGTAAAAAAACAGGCAATCCTTTTACTACCTTCCAATATTTGCTCTTCAGCAAAGATTGAGTAGTAAAAGGATTGCCTGTTTTTTTTAGAAGCGAAGCATATAACGCAGAGAAAAGTTTCTTCCTGCAAGGTTATACCCTCTCTTCTCATAATAATTCTCATCCGTCAAATTATTCATCAAAAAGCTCAGCGTATGTTTTTGCTGATAAGTATAACTTGCAGCAAAATCAACCACCATAAATTCAGGGTATACAATTTCAGGCGATCTGTCATCATTGAAATCCGTATCCTTTCGGTTACCCACATAACGACCACTCAGCCTTAAATCGATGCCCTTTAAATTGTTAAACTCTACACCATAGGTGGATGTAAAATCTGCCACATTTAAGATATCCTTATAAGTTTTCGCACCATCATTACCAACTGTAACCTCTTCAGCTTTTGATGTCCTCGTTGCATTCGCAAATAAACGAAGCGAGTAATCCTTCGCGGCAAATGTACCATAATCCCAGGCCAGTTCAGCTTCAAAACCATTGATATTAGCTTTGTTTGCGTTGATATAAGTTATCCTGGTGGCCACCTCTTTACCGCTCGGCGTCATTTCTACCGCAGTTGGTACGGTACGCTGGGTGGTAATCCTGTCTCTTACATAAGTATTGAAATAAGTAACATCAAAGGTCAATCCTGCTTCAGTTTTAGCAAATCTGATACCTGCGTCCCATGAAATACTGTTCTCATTTTTAAGGTCTGCATTTCCTTGTGTTACGGTTGCCTTACCATTCGAAGTTAATACTTCTGAATAACCTGCAACATTATATGCGTCAGGATTCACAAAAGCACGCCCAGTGGTCGCATGTACAGTTAATGTTTTACTCAGGCTGTACTGCACAGCCAGACTTGGACTAAAAAATGGATTGGTCTGTTTGCCAGCGGCATATGTAGTCAGCAGTGGTGTTTCTTTCACATCGTAAGTAATCAGGTCCAAACGTGCGCCTGGATTAATAATCAATTTGCTATCCAGAAAATTAAATTGTCCTTGCAGATAAGCCGCTCCTGTAGAAAGGTTATAATTCGGTGAGAACGGGGCTTTTTCAGTACTATTTGCATTATATGAATGTGTGGTAATGCCCGCATGATTATAATCCAGACCAAAGATAAGCGTATGCTGACCTAAAGTAAATGCGTCCTTTGCCTGAATACCTTTCCAGCTTGCCGAACTTTCGTAAGAGACATAAGGAACAATAGCAATTCCATTCGTATTCAGTGTTTTATTTGCATTGTTTTCCTCCGATGTATATCCTTTTATTGATAAGGCATGCTTCAAAATTTTGCCAGAGATCGTTACCTCTTCATTATGCCTTTCAATATCCTTTGTGCTTGGTTGTCCGTTGCCAAAAAAGATATCACTAGGCGATTCTACATTATTGGCAACAAAGCGTTCGCCCCTAACATCTATCCTCCAGTTATCATTTAACTGATAACCTAATCGCAGACTTCCGGTATTATAATTTAGTTTTGTATAAGTACGTCTCAAGCCATCAGAACGTGCATCATCGACCTGTATTGCGCCATCAGTATAGTTTTTAGTCGCCATGTCTCCGTCAAACCACTTTCTGAAAACATTCCCCTTACCTAACTTCATATCCTTTCCCCTATCGAACGACAAATAAGAGATATCAAAATCAAGTTTATCAGTGATATTTCCCCCGGCAGCGGCGCCAAGCTTAACTGTTTCGTAGGAGCCATATTCAGCATAAACATTCCCATGAATTGCTCCCCGTGATTTTTTCGTAATGATGTTGATTACGCCACCCATTGCAGATGAGCCATATTGTGCGGATGCTGGTCCTTTCAGAACTTCTATGCGTTCGATATCTGCCGGATTGATTGTCGCAATGTTTGCAGTTCCGGCCGGGCGACCGTCCACCAGCAACAAAGAACGTTGATTTAAACCATTAAACTGCGGTCTGAATCCTCTTATTCCTACTCCAGCAGATAATCCCGGGTATTGAATAATATTTACACTCGCGTTTTTCTTTAACAGGTCTGTTACTTCCTGAGCAGGTGTCAGTTCAATCGCAGATTTTCCAATTACCGTCATGCTTTGTGGAACATTGCGCCGCTTCGTGTCTGTGCGCAAAGAAGTTACGACCACTTCCTCCAGCGAGTTATTTTTTAAGGAATCAGGTCTTTTCTTTTGTGCTAATGCGGGACTGCTGAATAAAACAGTTCCGATCAGCAAGTGCTGAAAAGATAAAAATTGTAGCTTTTTCTTCATGTATTGTATTAAATTATATAATATTCGTATGATTTGAGTTGATAAAAGAAAAGCGTCTCACAATTCTCTAGGTAGGTTCTATAAGGTTTACATTTTTCAGAAAGTCACGCAAAGTATGATAAGTAGTTATTTTCCTATCTTTTTCCAATGTCCATCTTGGCTGACCTGCATTCTCCAGCACAGTAACTGCCAGCGACTCTTTTTGTGCCCCTGAAATATGGAAGCCTTTCCTTAACAAAGCTTTTCTGGTCCAGAACGCAGCGGTACCATCGCCATTTACAGTAATACTTTTTACACCAGAGGCGTGCATATTAAAACTGCCCGTAGCCGGATCGAACATTATCCCATCCTTATTGAAAGCCTCCGCAAAAGATCCGTTCAGCACCAATTCTTCAGGCAAGCCAGTGGCCATATGTCCGCCTGCCTGCATCAGCCAGATTTGATCAGCTACCTGAAGTGCGAGATCCAGCTCATGTGTAGAAATCAAAATCGCTTTTTTTGTATCCTTTGCTAAACGGTGTAATAAACGCATCAGCTGAATTCTGCTCGGCAGGTCAAGATGTGCCGTTGGCTCATCCAAAATGATTATCGGCGTATCCTGTGCAATCGCTCTTGCCAGCATCACTTTCTGGCTTTCTCCATCACTTAAGGTAGCCAGTTTACGGTCAACAAATTCGCCGGTAGCTGTAGATAGAATAGCCTGATCGATCACCGACTTGTCCTCCGTAGTCAGTCTTCCCAGCCAGCCGGAATGCGGATACCTGCCCAGAGCGATCAGCGAATATACATCCAGATCGCCGGAACGCACATTATCTGTTAACACCATGCTGATCTTTTTCGCCAGCAGTGCCGGTTTCAGTTGCCCAAGTTCAGTTCCCTCAATCTCCACCGTCCCGAGGACAGTTTCCTGCAAACCGGCAATGGTACGCAATAAAGTTGATTTACCACAACCATTGGGCCCCAACAGGCAGATCACTTCACCCGCAAACATTTCCAGATTTAGTCCTGTTGCTACTTCCTTCAAGTTATTTCTGCCTTGTTTGTAGCCTATACTTAGTCCTGTAGTCTGTAATAAAAGTTTTCGCTCCGCTTCAGCGGTCGTTTTTAACTGTTCCATCAGAATCCCTTTAATTTATTACGACCCACTATGATCCAGATGACTACAGGAGAACCTACCAGAGCAGTAATTACATTAATAGGTAATACTGTCTGACTCCCCGGAAGTTGTGCTACTATATCACAAACCAGCATCAGCAATGTACCTACCAGACAACAGCCCGGAATGAGTATTCTATGATTGGACGTATTAAACAATGCCCGTGTTAAATGCGGAACTGCAATGCCAATAAAACCAATCGGGCCGCAGAATGCTGTGATACCGCCTGCGAGGATACTGGTACTGCCGATAATCAGCAGTCTTGCACGTTTCACGGTGACCCCCATACTGCGTGCATAGTTATCTCCCAGCAACAATGCATCTAATAGTTTTGAGGATACAAAAGAGATCGCGGTACCTATGATTACCACAATAGTAAGAATCAGGAGCTGGTCGCCCGTCACTCCTCCCAGTGACCCGAAAGTCCAGATCAGGTAATCCTTGATCAGCTCCGGCGCACTAAAATACTGCCAGATACTAATAATTGAAAAAGTAATATTTCCTATCATTACGCCTACAATCAGTACAATCACATTATCTTTTAGTGAGGAAGATATCGTTACAACCAGTAACATGACCATCGCTGCACCAATTGACGACGCAAGGATAATCAGCCAGCTTCCGGAGATCCCCAGCTCCTTAATCGAATATAAGCTTGTAATTGTTCCTGCTGAAAGCATGACCAGCGCTACGCCTAAACTTGCACCTGCAGTAATTCCTAAAACAGAAGGGCCAGCCAGCGGATTGCGGAAAAGGGTCTGCATCTGCAGACCACTTACTGAAAGACCGCATCCAACTACAACAGCTGTCAATGCTTTAGGCAATCTGATTTGCTGAATGATATATAACCAGGTCGTATCTGCCGTATCGGGAGAGATCAGTATTCCCAATACCGCTTTAAATGGGATATGAATGGATCCCAGGGCAACATCCAGCAAGAATGCAAACACTAAAAGCGCAAGCAATACCGAAACTTTTATCTTGTTCAAGTCTTTTAAATTAGTTTAACTGTTTATAGTAAACCAGCTGATGATCAGGCAATAATTCCGGATGTAATATCCTGATTAAATCAGCCAAAATCATATGCGGACTAACAGCGCCTGATTCCCAGTAGTCATTTGAGCCAATATCATTAACCCGCTTATTATAATTGTATAGTTTTCCTGTTTTGAAAGGCTTAAAGGCAGCATACCTGGCATCCTGCGCCTTAATATCTTTTTTTGAGTCCACATAACCTATATTTAACCAAAAGTCAGCTTTCAGTGCCTCCGGTGCCACAGTTTCGAAATTCAGTGCCAAACTTCCTGTTCCATGCACATTCCCCCATTTATAAGTAGTACCTGCGTCTTTCAAAAAGGCCACCATATAACTATCGCCGTCAGGCACATACCAGGTACCTTTATAGGGCATTCCGGAAATCACAACAGGTTTATTCACTGCCTTGCGTCCAACTTCCGCCAAGTTGTTATAATCTTTTTCTACAGCAGCAAACTTAGCGTTGACCTGTGATTCTTTGTTCATCAGCGCAGCCATCAACTTCACCCACTCTGCTCTTCCCAAAGGTGTAGTTTCCAGCCACTCCGAATTGAGCATTACCGGAACTCCTGCTCCGCTCAGGGTTTCATATTTACTGAATTTAGCATCAGGATTTCCCATCACCATCAGCAGGTCAGGCTTCATGCTGATCAGCACCTCATCATTCATGGTTCCGTCTATCCCCACCTCTTTAACTTTACCAGCTTTAATATTTGCCCGCACAATAGGTGAAGAAACGTATTTGAGACTGCCCAATCCAACGATTGCATCCGCGGAACCGGCAAAATCTGCCAGGGCAACATGCATGGATGACATTGCTACCAGTTTTTTAAGCGGAATATGGATAAGCTGCGATTTTTTGTATCCGGATGGAGGAGTCTTCCCTTCCCCCAGCAATACATATTGAATAGTGTCCTTTTTTGTACCGGAGCCCGAATAAATACTGACCAGCTTATATCCATTATAATAATCGATATTAAAACCTTTGGCATATTTTATTTCAGCACTACCTGTTTTCAGGTCATGCTGTTTTTTCTCGGCTGTACGCTGCCCGCAGGAAGCAATGAGCAAACCGAAAATTAACAAACAGGGCATTAACCTTGTTGCTGAACGGCGTTTTTTTGTTTTCATCATAGAGTCAGCCTTTCTTCCGAAAGCATTAGCAATATTTTTGCAGGCAGGTATTCTGACTTCCTCAAGCTGCAGCCTTCCCATCCTTTCGGAAAGTGGCGTAAAAAGAGCAGCTTTTTCAAAGAGGTTTACAGCAGCGGAGACTGTTCCGGATTTTCACCGGTATTCCCTATTAAAGTATTTCCTTAGAAATACGACCTTGCAGGTGCAAACCTAACAGAAAAAAATAAAGAATGACCTATTAGAAATTATTTTTTATTTACAATTATCGAGTACGAAGGCCATCCGACCGGCAAGAGCCCCCTCCGGCACCTCAATCAGCTCAAATCCGAAACTGCTATATGATTCCCGGATACCGTGATAAATAGTTGTAGCTTCCGCAAAAGATTGCCAGCGCTCAGGATCATTAATATAGATAGCATTCCATGGAGGCAGAATAAATACCCGTGGCTGGTAGGGATTTTTTTTCATCGCTTCTATAAATTTATCATGTACAGGCAATCCCGCAATGCGGAGATAAGCGATGATATCAGGAATGCCACGATCAAAAAAAGTAAGGGGTGAAGAAACCGATAGCTCAAGTGCATCCTGCATACCAGCCAGCACTTTATCAGAAAAACAGACAATATCTTTCCATGGTAAACAGTCAGACCCCCCGACTACTTCCTCCATGATAACCCTTCGCGACACTTCAGGTGAGCAGTCATAACCTGACTGTTTCAATGCATCAATAAGTGTTGTTTTCCCCGAACCCGGACCACCCGAAATAATATATCTTACAGGATCAGTCATATAAAAATTCCTTTAAAATCAACCAGAAATAAAGAGCTGATCAACAGTACCATCACCAGACAGGTCAGCTGATTGATACGGCTGATGGTTGCAAATTCGTGATGAGCAATATCTCTGTCATTTATTCCGATAAAAGGTTTATCTACCACTATGCCATGATAGGTATTCGGACCGCCAAACCTAACGTTGATAATACCTGCAAGGGCCGCCTCCGGGTAACCTGAATTTGGACTTTTATGCAAATGACCGTAAAGAAATATAAATTTAAGACCTTTATAGCTTAAAGTCACGATCACCATCAGCAATGCCGTTAAACGTGATGGAATGAAATTAACAATATCATCCAGCCGCGCAGCACATTTGCCAAACCATTCGTACCTGTCATTTCTGTAACCGACCATAGAATCCATTGTATTGATCATCTTGTAGGTCATCATTCCGGGCAATCCAGCAATCAGATAATAAAACAAGGGGGCTACTACCCCATCACTTAAGTTTTCTGACATGGTTTCAAAAACAGCCTTGCGAATCTGCTGATGGTTTAAAGCCGAAGTATCACGGCCAACAATCCAGGATAGCCGGTCCCGCCCTGCTTCCAGCCCCTCAGCATTCAACACATCAAAAACCTTTTTACCTTCGGTAATCAAACTCTTGTTCGCCAGTCCGTAACAAACGAAAACACTGCAAAAGATCAGATAAACTGGTAAGCTGGTCTTTAACAGCAAATGGAGTGCAGCGGCAAAAAAAACATAGGTAGCGGCACATAAAACTAACACCATCAATCCGCCTTTCCATAAACGATAAGGCTCCTTATTCAGCGTTTTTTCTGCTTTACCTATCAATGTTCCAAAAAACCTGACCGGATGGGGCATCTTCTGTGGATCTCCAATAATCAGATCCAACAGATAACCTGCAAGCAAAGGGATCAACAGGATATACTTTATTTCCATTGCAACAAAGCTTTGATCAGTAATTCATTTTTCACCTTATCCAAAGTCGCTAAACGTATGCATCCGGTGCCCAATCCCCGGAAATTACTTGCATCCCTGATCAGTATATTGAATTCTTTCAATAAAAACAGTTTGAGCATAGGAGCATTCCTGATCGTGGTTTCAGCGATAAAAAAATGGGTCTTACTTGCTGTAATCTTTAAAGTGTCTACAGCCGACAGGCCTTTGATGAACGCTTCTTTATCCTGCAATAAGCTTTCTATAGGGAGCTGAAGTTTATCATAGTGATCAAAGATAAAATGTCCCGCTTCAAGTGCCGGCACATTCACTGTCCAGGGTAATTTCAATCTTTTTAAATGCTGAATGAGCTCTGTTGAGGAAACGATATACCCCAATCTCAACCCTGGAATGGCATAAGCTTTGGTCATGGAACGCATCACGATCAGGTTGTTATAATTTTTCGTGAGCCTTACAACCGATTCAACCAGCACAGTAAACTCGATAAAAGCTTCATCTACCACGAAAACCGTCTCCGGATTCCCAATGATCAAATCAGGAAGCCAGTCGATCGCAGCCCCTGTTGGATTATTAGGGTTACAAATAAAGAGCACATCGGTCTCCAACGCCATATCGGGTCTCAAATCTTCCCATGCGATATAACTGACCTGATGCTCATGCATCACACAGGCATCTTCGTATTCAGCAAATGCGGGAATCACAATAGCAGATTTTTTTCCCTTAAAAGTCTGTGCTATTAAATAAATACTCTCCGTACTTCCATTCGCAACCAGAAACTGATCGCTATTCATGCCATAATGTGCAGCAATCTTATCAGTAAGGGATTCTCCTGTTACCTCAGGATATTTATGAATTTTATCCCAATTAGCAAAAAGATGGCTCTTCAATCCGTCAGGAGAACCACCATACCAAACATTCGTACTAAAATCGGCCACAATTTGCTTATTGTGCCTGTATCCATCATCTCCGTGCCCGTTCAACATGACCTTAATATTTTATAGATTGATATACCTGGTCAATATCCAGATTGGCCCGCAATAATGCGGCGAGCTGATCGTATTGATGCGCTTTAAATTCCTCGTAATCGGTTGCTTCTATTCGCACATCCGTATAGGGCGCAATGAGGTCGTCAATAACCAGCTGATTATCTAAAATACCATGTAAATAAGTTCCCCAGCATTTATCAGACAGCAAATAGCCATCGGTTTTACCATCTTCAAAATAATTAAGCGGCTGCATAACGGTGAGTGCTGTGCTCTCTCCCATATGTATTTCATAACCTTTGCAGCATTCCTCACGGTTACGATAGCTAAAGCTGCACTGTCTTGTAATTTTTTCCGCTAATAATACAGTCTTAACGGGCAGGATCCCCAATCCGGCTACCTCGGTAATAGCAGATTCTATCTGTAGCGGATCACTGACTGACTCGCCTAACATCTGGTAGCCGCCACAAATACCTATTACCGTTTTCCCCTTTTTAAAAGCGCTGGTAATAGCTGCCGCTAATCCATTATTCTTTAGTGTGATCAGATCTTCTATCGTATTTTTGCTGCCTGGTAAAATAATGATATCCGCATTTTTCAGTCCTTCGCTGGTAGCAGTATAATATAAATTCACCCTGGGATCTTTTTCCAAACGATCAAAATCCGTGAAGTTAGACATCCGCCCCAGCAGAACCACGGCAATATTAACCTTGCCATCAACTGAATTACGCTGCTTTTGCTGTAAAGCAACAGCATCTTCTTCCTCAATAAAAATGTCCCTGAAATATGGAACCACTCCAATCACCGGTACTCCGCACAGTTCTTCAATTATTCTTCTGCCATCATCAAACAAACGTGCATCTCCTCTGAATTTATTAATGATAATGCCTTTTATACAAGCTCTTTCTTCGGGTTCAAGCAATAATAGCGTACCATACAGACTGCCGAAAACTCCCCCTTTATCAATATCAGCAATTAAATAGGTCGCAGCACCCGCAGCTATGGCCATCCGCATATTGGTAATATCCCTTTTTTTTAAATTCAGTTCCGAAATACTGCCGGCCCCCTCCATTACTATAGGTGAGTAACGTGAAGAAAGCCGATTGAACGCAAGCTTCACCTCTTCAAATAAAATAGCACGGTCGTCCGACATAAAATAGGCTGCGGCCGACTGGTTACCGATCGACTTACCATTGAGTATCACCTGGGAAGATTGATCAGTGGTTGGTTTTAACAGTACCGGGTTCATATCTGTATGACAGGGAATCCCGGCCGCTTCTGCCTGTACGGCCTGGGCCCTTCCTATTTCGAGTCCCTCTGGCGTTGCATAACTATTGAGCGACATGTTCTGCGCTTTAAATGGTGCCGGAGCATAGCCATCCTGTTTAAAAATTCTGCAGAAGCCGGCTGTGATTACACTTTTGCCTACATCAGAAGAGGTGCCTACAAACATCACCGGCCGCATTTGTTGCTGATTTTCCATCTTGTGCAATCATACGTTTTTATCTTAAAGCAGACAAGAGCTGAATCCAGCATTTCATTATTTTTTTCAGCATAGAGGGTTGCAGTTACAGATATCTGTAAACGATAGCTCATATGTACCTGTCATCAATTTGAAGATTAACAGGACCGTCAGGTAAAATATCAATCAAACTATCGTCGATATCATTTATATATGAATGTTTCCGCCTCAGTGGATGGGAAGTTGTTTCCAATACGGATTAACCGGGCTTCGTTGTAATAAGGGAATAAATTTAATGCGGTTCGTATTGGTATACAATACGGTAAGGTATATTTTTCAATTGAGCTGAAATTTGACCTATGCCCAGATCTTCCAGTTCGGGCGTAGGTTCACATAGTGAATAAACCTTTCCTTTGTATACAATCGGCTCACCTACCGGTTTACTGAACTCCACTGCCATTGTGATATGTGTTGGGTATAAAAGAGCGATCATAGGAAGATTATAGATTTCTTTTACGAGATAAAAAAATAGTGCTGCACGGTCATCACAATCACTATAAGCTGACATTAACGTTTCCTGGGGTGACATGCGCCTTTCTTTTCCGAAATTCTCCTGGTCGTTCTCATATAAAAATGCATAGCGTGTAAAACGCATCAGGTAATCCACCCCTTTTTTCTCACTCATCCGGGCTACATTTTTTTTAAGTAGCGGAATCAAAGAGCTATAAGTTTCTCTCGTCATCGGGATGTTAAAGTAACTTTCGAAGTCCACGCCGGGATAATTTGCAAATACCGCCCGAATATTTGTATTCAGCTTGATACTAAAATGATAAGCTTTACGGTCGTAGACAAATTCAAGTTTCTTTTCAATATCCTGCGCAGGTTTAAAATCAGGCATGCGGGTAACTTTGTAGGAGAAAGCCTGATCTGCATTTGCTACGTTCATGTTAACAGGAACAGGAGGATCATCATTCAAATCTACCCTGGCATAGTCGTGGTAATTCAAACACATGTATTTTTTATCCCCGATCATAAAAAACGGAATATCTTCTATATCCTCGTCATTAAAAACATAAAAAATAATCTTCTGGTGCGATAAGGCCAGTCGCGCGTCGTAACCTGATTTAACCAGTATAAACCACTTGTAAAGTGTATATGCCGCATAATTCACTTCTTTAGGACAAAGTTCCTGTGCTACCCTTCGCACCAGCTGATAATATAACCAGTCATTGAGTTCATGCTGCTTTTTATAAAACAATAAAGAATCTAGCAAGGGATGAAAGTTAGCAGTGTTCAATTGCTCATAGCCATCGTGCAAAGCAACATCACTTACCTGTGATGGAAAGCGGATCAATAGTGTTGAATCCACTTGGATCTCAAAAATAGCTGTAAAAAAATCTACCCGCAGCTCTTTGGACTGTGTTTTAGCCGAAAGAAATGGAAATAAAAATACTAATGATAAAAGTAGATGTTTTAGCCTGCTCATGGCCTGATAATTTGGTTACATTAAATATACGTTTTTTTAACATCAAAATCATATAGAATATCAAGGGAACAGCCATATCACCTTTCCGATATGTACTAAAATCTATACAACTATAGGGAATAATTTTGAGGAAAATCCGGATGCTTTAACAGCAGGATAACACACTGGCAATCTATTACATAAGCATATATGATGTTCAAATATTGATTTTTTGCTGCTGCAATGGTTTAGTTATTGTAAAAAGACATTGTACGATAACATCATCGCACATACCTATAAAAAAAAATCATTACCATGAAAACAAAATCAATTTTTAAAACACTTTTAACGGGAACGGCAATTTTAACATTTGCAACGCTTATTTCTTCATGTAAAAAGAATGACGTGGATGAATCGGGCTCAGCTAATTTAAAAGTAGTGAATGCAGCACCGAATTCTTCAGCACAAAGTTTTTTTCTGGCTAACAATACGGTGGTAGATGGTGGTCTTGATTTCGGAGATGCGACTGCTTATATTGCAGCGAACTCAGGAAATAACCTTGAAGCACAATTCAGAAACGCAGGAACAACAACAGCCTATGGAACAGGAAAATTTGACTTAGACAATGGACATTATTACACGGTATATTTAGCAGGAGACGGACAAAATTCGAGAGTTAAACTTTTTGAAGATGACCTTTCAGCTCCGCCAAGCGGACAGGCAAAAGTGAAATTCATTCACCTGAGCGACGCAGCACCAGCCAATATTGATATCAAAAACGGTGCTGGTGAGAACCTTGCTGTTAATCTTGCCCGTGATAATTCAAGTGCTTACTTAAATGTTGCACCTGGTATTCTCAGATTACAAGTTACCGCAACAGGAAGTCCTACCAGCATTGCTAACTTCGATCTTTCTGCTTTTACGGCTGGAAAAATTTACACTGTTTATGTCACAGGTTCTACCACTGCCAACATCAACGTAACACAGATCGTACATAACTAATAGCTCATATATAACAAAAAGGGTCGGCTTCTTCGGAAGAGCGGCCCTTTTTTTATTCGGAAATATATGGTATCTTCAATAAGCCAAATATTTCATTATGAAAACAGTACAACAAATTATCGCTTCAAAATCAGCAGAAATATATGCTGTAGCCTCAATAACATCTGTCTTTGATGCACTCACAATGATGATGGATAAAAACATCAGTGCATTACTCATTATAGACAATGAAGAACTGACCGGAATTTTTACAGAGAGGGATTACGCGAGAAAAGTAATTCTTCAGGGTAAGTCTTCCAAATCAGCGTTAATCCGGGAGGTAATGACTCCAGATCCTGTCACTATAACGGCCGCTGATTCTATTGATTATTGCATGACGCTGATGACCAACAAACATATCAGGCACCTGCCGGTTGTCGAAGGAAAGAAAATAATTGCCATGGTATCTATCGGAGATATTGTAAAATTCATCATTGAAGACCAAAAGCAAATTATTTCCCAGCTGGAAAGTTATATTCATCAATAAAATCATAGCGCCTTTACCACAGTAGAAGCGCTATGATTTATTTGATTACGTCTTATTAAAATAGATACTTAAAACCAAAACCAGCATAACCATTGCGCTTTGGTGAGGGATTGAAATAGGCTGGTTGTGCACCAGCAAATCCCACCGCATTTAATGAGACTATGGAACTATAAGCTTCATTAAAAATATTGTCTATCCCCCCATAGATATTCAGTTCGAAAGACTTACCCAGCCTTTTCTTGTAGCCTAGCTTTGAATTAAGCAACTGGTATGAAGGGTTATATGCTGTGTTTCCATCATTTAGCGGCATTTTATCATTGAAATAATAATTCATATAGATATATATGCCATATTGCGTTTCAAAATCGATCCCGCCGTTAAACACCCATGGCGATACACCGGTCAGCTCATTACCATCAAAATTTGCGGTTACCTCATTATTGGCATTCAATATTTTATAATCTTTGAACTTGAAATCCGAGTAAGTTAGCGCAACAAAAGGTCTTAAACTTAAAACCTGGTTATTGTCTTCCGGTCTCAAAATCTGCCATGACACTGCCAGTTCTGCACCATCATGTGTAGTTTTACCTGCATTATTGTAGATGGTAATCCCCTGCTGAACCGACTGTCCGATCAGTTCTCCCTTCATGTCCATTTTAAATACTGCCAGATCATAACTCAACCTTGAGCCAGGAACATTCCCTTTGGCATTGATCTCATAATTAATTCCTTTCTCCGCCTGTAATAAGGGGTTGATCGAACCGTCCACATTTTTCACTTCCGAACTGGAGGGCGGAGAGAAACCAGAACTTACACTTGCATGTAAAGTCAATGCCTCCGCGAAGTTATGACTAATCGCAACTCTGGGCGTTGCCTGCGGTTTA
The DNA here is from genome assembly GCF_026239655.1 of Pedobacter sp. MR2016-24. Lineage (GTDB taxonomy): Bacteria > Bacteroidota > Bacteroidia > Sphingobacteriales > Sphingobacteriaceae > Pedobacter. Next base: position 129,885 of record NZ_JAPIVO010000007.1, read on the forward strand.
AACCTTTTTATTCCACTTTGTGCAGGTAAGATATAATTTGAAACATCATACTTCAAGCTGTTATAACTAATACCAAAGGTGAGTAACGTTTTGTCATCCAGTTTGGTCTCAGATTGATAAAATAGGGAATAAAGTGTATTCCGGTAATCTATATTTGCTATGATAGCACCTTCTGCACCTTTATTGTTAACATATTGCGTGCCTTTCGTCAATCCCTCATTAAATTCCCCACCTATAATAAATTGTGTTGGTAATACGGAGAAACCCGGATTATAACTAAATCGGCTACGACCACCATAACTCTGGTAAAAATTACGAAGATATGCGTAAGGCAAAGGATGGTTTAGATCATAAGAATAGGTAAATACACTTGTACTATTTGAAAACTGATCATTGATCTGGTATTGCTGACCTAATCCTATCCTTGTCCATGTCTGGTAACGTCCGGCCTGTTTATCAAGATTACTGGCGTTAGCCTGTTCCGGATTTACTGCCACCTGATCTGCGGTCAGAGCTCCCGGGATCTGTGAGTTTTGAGTGGTGCGGTTTAACAATAACGTAATAATCCTTTTTTTATCTGGAAACAGCTGGAAATTACCGGACAGAAATCTTCTGCTGTCATTACTACGATCTCTGTAACCATCATATTCCTGCCATCCATAAGAAACATAACTGTTGATTTTATCACCACCATTCCGGTAGGTCATGGCCAGTTTATGTAATCCATAACTACCTGCCAGACCTACTGCTTCAAGACTCTGTTCCTGGTAAGGAGAGCGCTGAAGTTGAAAATTGATTACTCCACCGGTGCCCGCCCCATATATACTCGATGCCGGTCCTTTGATTACTTCTGCCCTGCCGATACTATTTACATCCAAGGCTTCGATACGGGTGGTACCATCTGCCTCCGTTACTGGAATATCATTTAAGTATATTTTAATATTTCTGATGCCAAAAGAAGAGCGCACACCATTTCCGCGGATGGAGATCCTTGCTTCAGAGAGTGTACTCTGGTCCATTCTTACACCCGGAACAGCATTCAATGCTGCCTGAAAAGAGACTCCACTCCCACGGTTGATATCTTTTCCTGTGATCAGTGCAATGGAACCGGCGGTTTCTTTTTTTGTCCTGTTTCCGGCAAAACCTGTTACCCGCACCTCATTGAGGTTTGCCTCATCAGCATCCAGCTGAATGTTGAGCAGCCCGTTTTGTTTTTTATAACTGATAACTTGCGTTTTAAAACCTATCAGCACAATTTTTAGTTCCTGACTGGTATCGTTTGCTGGCAATTCAAAATAACCCTTTTTGTCTGACACCGTTAAAGTCTGGTCGTCGATAGTCTTAATGCTTGCACCGCCTAATGCCTGTTTAGTCTGTGAATCGTATATCATACCTTTTACAGGTATATATTGTGCCTGTGCTGCATGAAATAAAAACACGCAGATAACAGACAGCATAAAATAGCTGAATAACTTCATTATTATATTTAAATAGTAAAAATCCTGATTATAAATATCAGCCCATCTATGCGTACAAAAATGGATGCTGTATTAAGAAAATGGTAGCGGCATCGCCGCTTGCCTTAATAAAAAATGATCAGGCCTTTGGTGGCTGAAAGATATCAGCAATATGCTGAGATAAACAAAAGGAGGATTCAGCAGGATATCCCTTAACAAAATCAAAGGAATGAGGTTTAAGTGATAAAGACGCTGTAATTATAGCTTGCTGGAAAAAGCCTCTCTGGTTTTCACGTTCGCGACTTTTTTCTTTTTCTTCCGCTTGTTTGAGTTTACGCATCAGGTAACATTTACCGTTACAGTGCAGTTGTGGCTTGTCTCTGTTAACGCATAACTCGGAAACGATATATTTCTGGTTCAGTTCAAAGCCGGCATATACAAAAAGCTGACTGCTATTTGCAACAATTGTGGCTAGAATTAAAAAATAAGCAATAACGCTCCTGGACATGCCGGCAAAGATAGGACATCATGTTAAAAAAAAGCCCCGTTTTAAGATTTCTTTTTAGGAACCTTAGCCCCTTCTTTCTTCGCTTCCGAAAGTCCGATTGCTATTGCCTGTTTTTTAGAAGTTACTTTCTTTCCGCTACCTGATTTCAGTTTTCCTTCTTTCATTTCATGCATCACTTCTTCTACTTTCTCTCCCGCTTTTTTTGAATACCTGGCCATTTTATAATGAGTTAGTTTGAAACAGAAGATTAAACAAAGCCATTGTTATAGTGTTTCATTTTTTTATGATAAAGGGCTAAAGCATATACTTAAATCAAATTAATATCCATTTTAATCCAATATCTATCCATATTATTTATAGATTTGATTTATAAGGGTTAGCATGTATCAGGATAGTTTTCATTCCGCAGAAGACACCACACTTCTGCTACAATTGAGCGAGGGAAGCAAACACGCTTTTGATATTTTATATGATAAATATTGGCAACAGGTATATAATGCTGCCTATAAACGTATAAATAAATCTGAGCAGGCACAAGATATTGCGCAGGATGTTTTTGTGCAGTTATGGATCAGGGGTAATCAATCTCCGATAGAGAATTTGCCCGCCTATTTATTTGTTGCAGCCAGGAATAGTGTCTTCAAACACCTGGAAAAAGAAGGCAAATACTCCGCATTACCTGAAACAGCAGAACAACTCGAAGATCCTTTAGACAGAGCAGATGCAGATTTATTGCATGAAGAATTTCTAAAGGCATTTAATGAACTGGTCGATGCACTTCCCGCACAGCAGCGCATTATTTTCAAAATGCGCTTTGAAGAAGACCTGAATAGTCAGCAAATTGCGGATTTGCTGGAAATATCTCCAAAAACAGTACGCAATCAACTTGGAAAAGCACTAAGTAAATTAAGATCATCGCTTTTTCTATATTTCCTGTTAAATATGATCTGATTGAAAAGGACAGCTTGTAATTACTGGAAAAGTTTAGATAATTTCTTTTATTCCTATCTATATTCTCCTTTCACCATCAAAAAAAAAGCAATTCCGCGTACTTAAATACGACTTAGAAAAGAAAATTAAAAATATTTTCAAATTGCATGGGCTATTTTGAAAATTCTGACTCATGTATGTATAAAGCACAGACATGAAGGACGCTCAAAGAGAATATTTTATTGAAATTTTGAAGCAATACAGGTTAGGCAATGCTACACAGCAAGAAATTGCGTTCCTTGAAGCCTACTATAACGTATTCGAAACCAATGAAGAACTGATTACTGTGGAGAACCAACATGAGTTTGCACCGGTAAAACAGCTCATCAAAAATAATATAGATCAGCAGATCATCTTACCCCAAAAAACTTTTCGCTTAACTCCTTCACGGACCAGATATATGGTAGCTGCAGTTATCTTTCTAGCTGTTTCCATTACTGCATATTATTTCACAACCAGTTCTGACCACGTGGATACTCCTGGCCAGGAATACAGCCATATTCTTCCTGGCACAAACAAGGCAACCCTTACACTTTCCAATGGTCAGAAAATATCGCTTGATGATGTTGCGAACGGAGAAATTGCACAACAAGCAGGCATCAGGATCACCAAAAGCGGTAATGGCCAGCTCGTTTATACCGCAGTAAAGGGTGATAATGCCATACCAGTAGCTCAAAACACAATTTCTACGCCCAAAGGCGGACAATATCAGTTGATACTGCCTGATGGCACAAAGGTATACCTGAATGCGGCTTCAACATTAAGCTATCCCACCGCATTTCAGGATAAGGAACGCTTAGTAGAGCTGAACGGTGAAGCCTATTTTGAAGTAGCGAAAAATAAACTCCTTCCTTTCAGAGTAAAATCAGGACAGCAAACAGTAGAAGTGCTGGGGACACATTTTAATGTCAATGCTTATGCTGACGAGGGTGCTATCAGAACAACGCTTTTAGAAGGTGCTGTAAAAATATCAGCAGGAATGATTACACAAGTAATCAAACCAGGGCAGCAAGCTATTTTAAACAAAAATACTGCAGATAAAATCGTTATTACGGAAGTAAACACAGATAAGGTTATTGCCTGGAAAAACGGTGTTTTCTCCTTTGAAAATGAAGACTTGAAATCGGTTATGCGTCAGATATCACGCTGGTATAATGTAGAAGTTATTTATACAGGTGTCTCATCGGATGAAAAATACTATGGTGAGATTTCCAAAAACAGTAAACTGGGCGAAGTATTTGAAATCCTTGAGCTCAATAATGTGCATTTCGATGTAGAAGGTAAGACAATAAAGGTATCCCCTAACCACGGATCTCCTGTTAAACAGTAAATACAATCAACTAAATTTTGAAACCAAACCCCTTTATGATGATCAAAAATCTACTCAGCCGCTAGAACCACGACAGATCAAAAACCGGAAGTGTCTCACCACTCCCGGCACAAAAGGTCGGCAGTCCCCTCTTTGAAAACAGGACTGCATTTTATTCACCTAATCTTATCCCAAAAGTATGAAATTAACTTTTCTTTACAACCCCGTATGTCAAATCCGGAGGGTAAAGTCTAAATTCCTTTTAGTCATGAAGTTGACTGCTATATTACTCCTGTTCGGCGCAATGCATTTATCAGCTGCCGTTTATTCGCAGAACGTAACGATCTCCCGAAGAAATACCACTCTGGAAACCGTCTTTAAAGACATTAAAAAGCAAACCGGTTATTTGTTTTTTTATAACGGAAAGGTAAATACTACCAGTCAGCTCCTCAATGTTGAATTAAAAAATGTGCCATTGAACGAGGCCCTTGCGGTATGCCTGGCAAATAATAATCTGACCTATAACATTGTTAATAATACAATTGTGATCAGAAATAAGGTCAATAGCGCTCAAAACACAGCCTTATCAGCAGATAAAAGTCTCACCATCACAGGGAAAATTCTGGATAATGACAAGGGAGAACCTATTCCTGGTGTAAATATTACGATAAAAGGCAGCAAGAATTTACGAACGCAAAGTAATGCCAGAGGAGAATTTCAACTGGAAGCAGAAGAAGGTGATGTACTTGTATTCACTTACATTGGCTTCAAACCGAAGGAAATCTCAGTTAACGGTGCTAAATACTTAACAATCAGACTTGATGCACAGGTAAACTCCATGACAGATGTAGTAATCACAGGTTATCAATCTATTAAAAAAGATAACTATACGGGAAGTGCCGTCATTATTAAGGGCGAAGAGCTAAAACGTTTAAATCCTCAAAATATCTTAAAAAGTATCCAGTCTTTCGATCCTTCATTCAGAATGATTGATAACAATCTTCTGGGATCAGATCCCAATGCATTGCCAAAAATTAATGTAAGGGGTGCAACTGCTCTTCCCTCGATAAATGACGATATTCTGGATCGTAATAACCTGTCAAGTGCATACAACCTGCCAGTATTTATCATGGATGGTTTCGAGGTTCCGCTTCAGAAAGTATCAGATTTGGATATCAACAGAATAGAGAGCATTACCTTACTGAAAGATGCCGCCGCAACTGCAGTATATGGATCCAGAGCCGCCAATGGCGTATTGGTCATTACCACCAAAGCACCGATTCCGGGTAAGCTACAGCTCTCGTATAATTATGAGCTCAACTTCACAGCACCTGATTTATCAGATTACCATGTATTGAATGGAGCGCAGAAACTGGAATATGAAAAACTAGCCGGTCTGTATGTCACCGGTAATTCTACCGCAGCAACTCAGGAAGAGCTGGACAAACAGTATTATGCAAAACTGAAGAATGTGGCAAGCGGGGTAAATACCTATTGGTTAGCACAGCCACTAAGAAATACCTATGGTCAAAAGCATTCATTATATGCACAGGGAGGTGACTCGACTTTCAGATATGGGCTGGACCTCCGTTATCAGACTTCCCCGGGCGTAATGAAAGGCTCTTCCCGCGACAGGTATAGTGCTGGTATGAGTTTTAATTATAATCCGAATCGCCGTTTATTATTTAAAAATGAAATCACCATCACACAGGTGAACGCAGTGAATTCCAATTATGGCGATTTTGAGACTTATGTCTACATGAACCCGTATTACCCAAAAACAGACGCATCCGGCAACCTGATCAGGGAAATTGCCAATTGGAAAATTGACACACATGCGCAGGGGGCAGATCAATACAAAAATGTTCCTGTGTACAATCCGCTTTATGAAGCGAGTCTGGGTAATTTCAGCAAAAACAATTACCTGGAGTTTATCGATGCTTTTTCTGCCGACTGGAAGATTTTACCAGATTTGCGGTTAAGGGGATTGGTGAGTTTGAATAAAACAAAAGCAGTAACGGACAGATTTGTTTCACCCCTCAGCAATACTTTTATTGAAGGGCCATTAGATGAGATTCAGAACCGCGGAAGTTATGATTATGGCAGTGATGATCTGCTGAATATCGATGGAAATGTGACGCTGCAATACAATAAACAACTGGGCAGTCATATCTTTAATGTGGTTGCAGGTGCCAACGTTACTTCCAAAAAAAGTGATATCAAAACCTTTCAGGCTATCGGTTTTACAAACGACAGATTTACGAATATAGGTTTTGCCAGAAGTTATAAAGAGGATGCAGCCCCTATCAGTGGCATCGCATTGGACAGACTGGTAGGTTCATTTTTTACGGGCAATTATTCCTTCCAGAATAAATACCTCCTGGATGCCTCATTTCGTGTAGACGGCTCTTCGAAATTTGGAAGCGACAGGCGTTTCGCCCCGTTTTGGTCGGCCGGCATAGGATGGAACGTACATAACGAGGCGTTCATGAAGGCGCTTCCCGCAGTATCCCGGTTTAAATTAACCGCTACTTCCGGACAAACCGGCTCAGTGGAATTTCCAGCCAATCTTGCGAAATCTATTTATACTTACCAAACCGCTAACTGGTATTCTACCGGAATAGGTGCTACTGTTGACGGTTACGGTAATGAAGATTTGCAATGGCAGAAAACGATCAGTTATGATTATGCGCTGGATCTGGGATTATTTGATAACAGACTGATGATCAACCCAAGGTATTATTCCAAATTGACAAAAGGTATTCTGACTGATATCAATATTGCGCCTTCGACTGGTTTTACGACCTATAAAGCCAACCTCGGCGATATTACCAATAAAGGTTTTGAAGTCTTTTTAATGGCCACAGCCTATAAATCCAAAGACCTCAACATCAACGTTACTGCTAATGTTGCCCACAATAAGAATAAGATCGTTAAGATTTCCAACTCTTTAAAAGCCTATAACAACAGGGTGGACACTACTCAGGCGAATGAAAAAAACAACCTTAAATCTACTCCTCTGCCCCGTTACATGGAAGGACAATCCATGAATACGATCTATGCAGTGAAATCACTGGGCATTGATCCTGAAAATGGCAAAGAGATTTATGTAAAAAGAGATGGATCGCTTACTTATGAGTACGATATTGCTGATACACAGCCAGTCGGAAACACCACACCTAAAGCTGAAGGCAGTTTTGGCAGTAGCATCAACTATAAGCAATTTCTGCTGAGCTTTAGTTTCTTTTACAGATTTGGCGGTGATATCTACAACCAGACATTAGTAGACCGTGTAGAAAATGCCGATCCGAGATTTAATGTTGATTCACGTGCCTTAGAGGAGAAGTGGATCAATCCGGGTGATGTTACCTTTTATAAAAATATCATGAGTACGGACAAGAGCTTTGCCTCTTCCCGTTTTATACAAAAAGATAACCTGATAGAGCTAAGATCTGTCTATTTGTCGTACGACCTCAAAAAGAACGTCGCAAAGCGATTCGGTTGCCAGTCGCTCAGAACCGCTATAACAGCTAATGATATCTTTCGCACATCTAGTATAGAGGTGGAAAGAGGGATCACCTACCCTTTTGCACGCAGCTTAACTTTTTCTCTACTGGCCACATTTTAAACATTAAAAGATGAAGAAATATTTATATATGATCGTATTGCTGATGGCACTGACATCATGCAAGAAGTTTCTGGATGTAAAACCAGAATCACAGATTGACAAAAATGAGTTATTTACTACAGAAGAAGGATTCAGGGAAGCGCTGAATGGTATTTACACACTTTGTGCCTCGCCGAAATTATATGGTGGAAACCTGACTTTCAGCAACCTGGATATCCTGGCGCAGAATTATCAGTTTAGTGACGCCGGGTATCAGAAAATTGCGAATTTTAACTATGCCTTTATTGATGTGGTGGATAAGAACAATGAGATCTGGTCATCTGCTTATCGCGCAATTGCTAACTGCAATAATATACTAGCGGTAATTGATGAGAAAAAAGGTATTTTGACCAGCAAGAATCATGACCTTATTAAAGGAGAGGCCCTCGCTTTGCGGGCATACCTGCATTTTGACTTGCTGCGCATGTTTGCTCCTTCTTTTAAAAGTTCTCCCACAGCAAGAGCTATCCCATATGTGACTACAGTCACCACAACCAGTACTCCATTTTCAACTGTAACCGAGGTACTGGATAAAACGCTGCTTGATCTCAACGAAGCAAAAGTATTGCTCAGAACGTCAGATCCCATTCTTTCTCAGGATTACGCCGTAGGTTATCCCGGAGATAACGGCAATCCGGAAGTAAATACACCAGATTTGTTCCTGCAGAACAGGAGACACAGACTCAATTATTTAGCTGTTACAGGAGAACTGGCGAGAGTTTATTTGTATAAAAATGACATGGCAAATGCCTTGTTAAATGCGGAATTAATTATGCTCACTAATAAGTTTCCATGGACAAATTCGGCCGATTTCCTGGAAACGGATGTGACAAAAAAAGACAGGATTTTTTACAAAGAGCTACTCGCATGCTGGGCTATCCCCAAAGAAAGGCAATCACTCATAGACTTGTTTACCAAGGATAATCCTGCTTATAGTCCTACCCTGCCACAAATTGAAGAAATATACGAAAAGGCCGAAGTTGGTGCCGACGATTTGAGATTTAAACAATGGTTTATAGACCGGACTGCATTGAGCGGACCAAGAAGAGCTATTTTACAAAAATACCTGTCTAATGTTTCACCCATACCTAATCGTCATCCGCTGGTTGCGCCAGCTTTACGTTTAAGCGAAATCTATTATATCGCTGCAGAAGCGACTTTCGATACAGATCCTGCGATGGCAATGGAGTATTTTAACATCGTGAGGAGAAATCGTGGTATAGGAGATGATGTGTCCAATGTGACGGATAAACAAGAATTTATAGAGTTGCTGATTACCGAAGCAAGAAAAGAATTTTACGGAGAGAGCCAGCTTTTCTTCATGTATAAGAGATTGAACCATCCTGTTAGGATTTCAGCAACACAAGTCACGCCAGCCTCCGACAAAGTGTTCGTTTTTCCTCTCCCGGTGGATGAGGAAGCTTATAGAAATAATTAATCCGACAAATTATGAAACAAAATATATTTTTTGCCTTTGTGCTCTGCTGTGTAGTATTAGCCTGTAAAAAGGATGATAAACTCACCTATGACTCAACGGACAACATTTACCTGAATTACAGCAATATAGACAGTCTGATCTACACTTTTGCTTACAGTATTGGAGTAGAAAAAGACACGCTGTGGATTCCGGTAAAAGTTTCCGGAAAACGAACAGATAAAGACCGGAATTTTGTGATGGACATTGTGAAATCCGGAACTACAGCAACGGAAGGCTTGCACTATGAGCCATTAAAACCTTTTTATACATTGCCGGGCGACTCAGGCTTGATCCATGTTCCCCTGATTCTGAAAAATACAGATCCTGAACTTCAAAATAAATCAGTGTACCTCACACTGCGTGTCTCTGGCGGCAGCGATTTTAACAGTAACCTGCCAGACACGATCAGGAGTAAAAAGATTTTATTTTCTAATCGGTTAGAATTGCCGATATGGTGGCAGTATTGGGCAGAAATGGGAGCTTACACAAGAGTGAAACATCAGCTGTTCCTGATCAGCTCCGGCACAGTAGACCTTCCGGTAAGAACGAATCCAAACTGGTACCTGGAGATACCTAGAACATTGTACTATATTGAAAATACAAGGTCATTTTTAAACCGTCCCTTTGAATGGGTAAAGGATCATCCGGAAAAAGGATATGTGCTGACAATGCGGACAGACGGCACAGGTGATTACGATTTCTATAATGCCAAGTCCCCTGGCCAGAAATTTCACCTGAAATATTTCAAACAGGCAGACAAGTACATATTCCTCGATGAGAATAATGGTCAGATTATTTTATAATGCTTATACCCGAAGACAATGAAATTAAAAAATATACTACTATACACGCTGATTATCTTTTCGCTTTTTTCCTGTAAAAAAGATATAGGTAATTATGACTATACTCCAATTGCTGAACCGACCGTAGTTAACCTCGAAAACGCTACTTTCAAAGCTACTGTCGGAGACACCTTGGTTGTCCGCCCCTATATAGATCTTCCGGATGGTGTTGCGATGCAAGACCTCAAATTTGACTGGGAAATACTGGTGATTGAAGAAACGAGAGTGGATAAATATACCGGCTATCCTTTGAAGATTGTTTATAACCTTGCCCCGGGTTTGCGTACTGCTAAATTAACAGTCAGCAATAACAAAACAGGAATGAAGTATTTTATCTCTTTCAAAATTCAGGGAGGTACGCAGTTCGCTCTCGGACAGACAGTGTTGAGTGTTGAAAATGGTATCACTAAATTATCGTTTATTAAACCTGATAACAAAACTGTACTTGCTGATTTGTATAAGTCATTAAATGGAGAAGATCTGCCAGCAAATGCAGTTCAGTTATTTGGTCGCCCGAGCCCTTATCAGCCTACGGTGGCAGAGGATTATTGGGTAATCAGTCCGGATCCTACGCAGAAAAGCGTAATCATAGATGGAAATACCATGTTAAGAAAGAAATACTTCCCTGAACACTTTTTTAATCCCCCAGCCTCACTCGTTGCAGAAGGTTTTGAATCTGCAAAAGGTTTTGCAACAGGAATAATCAATGGTAAATTATATATCGCAGTGACCTCTACAGCACCTTTTGCACCAGATTATGGCAAGTTTTCTAATCCGCAGGCAGGAGATTATGTGTTATCTAAGTTCTACTCCAATACCCCTCAGTTCTATTTTGGATTCGACAAAAAATCTACCGGCTTTGTTTCTTTCAATAGCGGCGGAGATTATTCCGGAGCAAATTATATCGTAACAGGTGATGCTTTCAATCCAAAAAATATTGGCATGACAGATCTGATTTATATGAAGGCTGTTCCGGGTACCTCTTATGCCTTCTTTAAAGATGCTGCCGGTGCGATCTATGAATTATCGTTTGGCATTGATATGACTGATTATATCAACAAAAAAGAAATCACACCGAAATATAAGCGCTTGTTTAAAGGATCCTCGCTGGTTCAGCCAGATACAAAATGGCAAAAATCACCGGCAGATGTGTTTTATTTTACATCAAATGATAAGATCTACCGTTACAATCCGCTCAACGAGGATCTCCGTGCATTAAATGCAGATTTTGGCGGTAAAAAAGTAACTATGATACAGCTCAATGCCGATAATGATACCATTACGGCAGGTGTGGAAGGCGCTGTGATCACTGTAGATGTTTCCGTAGGCATTAACGGCGTAATCACGAAAACTGTTACAGGCATTCCAGGATCACCTATCGATATATTCATTAAGAAGTAAAATTACCTACCAACAATTATGAAATCAATAAAACATATCATATTAGCGCTAAGCTGCTCGCTCGCGCTGTTAACATTATCATGCAGTAAATCCAAATCTGTGGACCAAGAACCGGCTGACCCTCCAGGTGCGCCGGCAAAAACCTGGCAGGAACACTGGCCAAACCATGATATGCTGGTGACACGTACTTTTTACGATGATAATCTTGTGGTATACTATGATAATGACATGCTGAGATCCGTTACCTGGGTCAATAAAACGCTGGCGGACTCATGGATCTATGTGAAGAAAAATTATGGCGCATTCGGTGATGATGGTCGCCTCTACGCGATCCTGCACAGGGTAGTCGACTTCTCCATCCCCGGTGGTGGTGGTCACCCCGCAACCTATCTTGATGCCAGCCATGATTTTCACAATGCAATAGACGTTGGCCTGGGTAACTGGACCTACCCTACTGGTGAGCCGATCGGTATCTGTATTCACGAAATTGGTCATATCGTTGAAGGTGCCAATAACGGCGTTCATGGATCACCCTCATTCCCGATCTGGGGTGATAGTAAGATTATGGAAATTTTCAACTACGATGTGCTGATGAATATTGGCAGGGAGGATGAAGCAGCAAGAGCATATGACGAGTGCATGGCCGGTACAGATATTTTTCCCCGCGCAGGTACAGCATGGTTTAAAAACTGGTTTTATCCCATTTACTCCAAATATGGGAAAGGAGCTGTATTGAGCAGGTATTTTGTGCTGCTCTCTAAAAATTTTCCTCAGGTCAATAAAACCTATACGCGGGACATGAACTGGGGCGAATTTATACATTTCTGGAGCGGTGCTGCCGGCGTGAACCTGAAAGAACAGGCTACCATTGCCTTTGGCTGGACTGACGAACTGGAAGCCGCGTTCGTCAAAGCGCAGAAAGATTTTCCAAATGTTACCTATACCAGTCCACCCAGTTCAGGCAAATAAATTCTCACCTCATCATCCGGTAATTCAGCCGGAATAAAAAATATTAAATATGAAACTCAACCTGCTACTAATGACTGCCCTGATCCCCTTTATGGGGACAGCACAGTCCAACAACTTTACGATGACCGGCAAAATAGGATCACTAAGTGCCCCTGCGATGGTTTATATTGACTACATGGATAATGGTGTAAGTCATGAAGACTCTACTGCACTGGTCAATGGTGTATTCAAATTTAGTGGCCATATCAATGGCAATGCCTATGCGCGAATGGCTTTAGCTCCTAAAGGGGACGGTAAACAACGCGCAGTATATACCGGAGATGTAATTTATTTTTATTTCGGTAAAGAGCAGTTCAGTATCAACGCTAAAGATTCACTAAGTAATGCAACATTTGAGGGATCAAAAGTATACGATGAATACCAGGCCTACAATAAGGTCATTGGTGGAACAATAATGGAGCTGACCAAAGCTGTCAACCTGGATTTCGCCAGTGGTACTGCAGCACAGCAAAAAGATACTGTTTACATAAAAGCAGTAGACACGAGATACCGTAAAAAAATTGCCGATCGGGCAGATCGCCAGTTTCAGTTCGCTAAAGAACATCCCTCTTCTTATTTTGCTGTTGTTGCCCTCTCTGAGTCAGCAGGCAGTAAATTCGATGTGGCTAAAATTGAACCTGTATTCAATTCCTTAAGTGAAGAACTTCGAAATTCGGATACCGGAAAGGAACTGAATCAGCGAATGAAGGCTGCCCGTACAATTGCAATGGGTGCTGTTGCACCTGTGTTTACGCAGGCTGATATCAATGGCAAACCAGTTTCATTGGCCGATCTGAAAGGTAAAACCGTATTGGTAGAATTCTGGGCAAGCTGGTGTGGCCCTTGCCGTGCAGAGAATCCAAATCTGGTAAAACAATACCATTTATACAAAGAAAAAGGATTCGAGGTACTTGCTGTCTCTTTAGATAGCGACAAGGCGAAGTGGGCTGATGCGATCGCAAAAGACGGTTTGCCATGGCTGCACGTCTCTGACCTGAAAGGATGGAATAACCAGGTTGGGCGCATGTACGGTGTAAGAGCTGTTCCGGCAAGTTTCCTCGTGAGCCCGGATGGGAAAATCATTGGAATGGGCCTTCGGGGAGAATCGCTTAACAAGAAATTAGCTGAAATCCTTTAATATGAAAACGATCTTTTCCGTCCTGCTGCTGATATACGCACTCCATGCCGGAGCTTTTTCAAAAAAAGAAAAGCTTCCGTTGAAAGTGTTATACGTAGGATATAACCCAGAAAGACAAATGCCGGCAGATGTGGTTTATTACAGCACTGCTCCGGCAGTAGTTGCAAAAGTTTATCAGGCCAGAATGGCCGATTTTAAGGTGTTCCTGGAAAGTCATTTTGAAGAGGTGAAAGTAATAGATGTCAGAGATTATAGCCCTGCATTGTCAGACGCCGCTGATGTGACCATCATGGATGCCGGTCCTGTGAAACTTCCCGCAGATTTCGACCGCCCTATGATCCTGATGCATGCAATGGCACCAAACGTTGGCCTGCCCATAGGCTTAAAATTTGACTGGTACTGTCAGTGTCTTGAAGATGAAGCCTTAAATATCAATACCAAACATGAGATATTCAACGTGCCGAATAAGGTGAAGCTAACGATGGTAAAACAAGCTACCCCCGCTTCATTCTTTAATGGTCATGAAGGACTGACCACACCAAAAGAGATGCCGATGTGGCGCGTGGTAAAATCGGGTGCTTCAGCAAATGGCAAGTATATTATTGGCATGGTTGCTCATGGTGAAGGTTTTAACGATTCACCAGATGCAGAATCTATTTCCGGAGGCGTGTGCCTGAAAAATGCAGAGGCAGTAGCGCTGGGCAGACAGGGCAATTATTTTATGTGGGGTTTTTCTGCTTCTCCGGATTATATGACCGATGAGGCAAAAGAAGTATTCGTCAATGTAGTATCTTATATTAAAAAATATGATCATATGCCCGCTATCGTCAAGAAAACACAGATAGCCACGCGCAGTAGCATAGATGAACAGGTATACCGGATAGATGAGCAGCTATATAAAAAGGCTATTCTCTCCCGCCGTGAAGGAAATGTACGCATGTTAAAACTGCAGTCGGACCTTTTAAAAAGAAAAGCCGCCGGCGAAGATATTGGCAGAAGCAATGAAATGTTCTTAAAGATGCCCGTAACCAATGACGTGGAGAGCTTTGAGAGTTACCTTAAAAATCAGGCAGGAACAGCTTTATTTACAAAATTTGGCACGGATACGAAGTTATACCGTAAATATTTCCATGATAATTATGAATACTTCTACCCTTTAGATGGATATGCACTCCAATTGGATGAAGATGCACAGCATTTAGGACTCAGTAACAGGAAAGCAGCATTACTTGAAAAGTGTATTCAACTCCTGGAAAGCGGGAAAGAAACAGCGATGGCACAGCGATTATTGGAAAGGTATACTATGATGAACTATACCACCGCGGCAGAATGGAGAAACTGGTATGAACTGAATAAAACCAGTCTTTTTTATACTGAAGCGGGCGGATTCAAGTTTATCGTGAATACTTTTGGCAAAAAAGAAATGGCTAAAACCGTTGAAGTTGAGGGGCCGGGAGTGAATGACCATAGCGTAATACCTGAACCTACAGCAGATGAACCTGTTGTAATCTCTGCTCAGTTTATTCCTCTAAAAGGAAAAAAATCCGGAGATCTGATAATCAGGGCTTCAATTCTGAAAGGATGGCATATGTATGCGTATGTGGATAAAGATAGTCCCTTTATACAAACAGAACCTTTGCTGGAATTACCAGAAGGAGCGCATGCCGATAAGGACTGGGAAATTTCAGCGGCAAGCCCCTATCCGGGAAACAAAGGGGTGTTTATCTTCGAAGATAAGGCATCGTTTAAGATCAAAGTATACTATCAGGACAGCAAACCAGGTTCGGTCATCAGGTGCGGATTATTTTATCAGACTTGCGACGAAACTAAATGTT
This sequence comes from Pedobacter sp. MR2016-24, assembly GCF_026239655.1. Taxonomy (GTDB): domain Bacteria; phylum Bacteroidota; class Bacteroidia; order Sphingobacteriales; family Sphingobacteriaceae; genus Pedobacter. The sequence goes on from NZ_JAPIVO010000007.1 coordinate 145,517, forward strand.
TACCACCTGCGAAAAAAATGTTGGATATAAAAATATAACCTAAAAAACAACGGCCGCATCATGAAGAATGATACGGCCGCTGCTATTTCAAAAGAACCGATTTATTTCATCGATACTAAGGTAGATTTTAGTTGTTTCACTTCCGCTGATGAACTTGCTGAGGCTTTAAATATTGTATTTGCACTCATCGCACTTCCATAAAAATCTGTATTTGCAGCGGCATCAATTGCCAGAGAAGCACCGTTTAAAGAGATTCCTGCAAAAAGACCTTTACTGCGTGAGTATGAATATACTTCAGCTTCCAGCTTATAATCTGTGTTTGCTGTGGAGTTCCTGCCAAGCGGACCTGCTGCAACAGAAAGGTCACCGCCTAAGGTAAAACTGCTTTTATTAATTTCTGTCAGACTTTTGCTGTTCTTGAATATCAATACCAGGTCTACCGACTGCACACCTATCTGCGCACCTATACTACCACCTGTAATCGTAACAAAAACCGGGTTGCTCCAGGTTCCATCAGCTTTTTTAACCATGGCCAGCCCTTTACCACGCTTTCCACCAACTACAAATCCAGCATTGATCAGTTTCGGGACAACGATAATTCCCTGTGTTACGGCAAGCAATTCCGAAGGAATCGATTCCTTCATCTTACTAAAATCAGAAAGGACCGTGGTAGCAGCCTCAATTTTCTTTTGCTCTTTCTCCTGTGCATTTACAGTTCCAGATAATAGTATGCCTGCACATAAAAGGAAAGCAGTACTGGCTTTTAAAAAATTCATCGTTTTCATAATCAGATTTTATTATTTTTTGTGTTGTAATAACTGTTAGCATTAACGTCATAACAGTCATTACAATACATCAAACAAATAAAAAGCCAATCTTTGTTTTTAAACAAGAAAAGATAATGAGATGATAAAAAAAGGGAAGTTATTTTTTCACGGCATCTATCGCACGGTCCAAATGCACATAACCGCCGTCCACATACACCAGCTGCGCGGTAGTATGGCTGGAGCGCGGTGACAGTAAAAATACTACTGCGTTAGCAATTTCCTCTGCAGTAGTCATCCTGTTTCCCAAGGGGATCTTGCCGATAATTCCTGCCAGTTTCACTTCAGCATCTGGTAAAGAGCTGATCCAGCTTTGATAAAGCGGGGTAAAACATTCCGCAACAATAACAGCATTTACCCTGATGCCATATGGAAGCAATTCAACAGCCCATTCCCTGGTCAACGCATTTCTTGCTCCGTTCGAAGCCGCATAGGCGGAAGTGCCACCCTGACCTGTATCTGCTACTTTTGAGCCAATATTAACAATCGAACCTTTCGACAGCTTAAGTGAAGGCAATACGCTTTGTGCCATCAAATAATAATGCACCACATTTTTATGGAGACTCTCCATAAAAGATGTATAGTTTCCACTTTCCAATCCCACATTATCATTTACTCCTGCGTTATTTACCAGCCCGTCTATCTGTCCGAACTCTTGCAACACCGCCTGCACTGTGCGCTCTGCAGCGGCAGGATCAGTGAGCTCAGCCACCAGCTGATGCGCTTTCAATCCCTGGCCTTTAAGCTCGTTCACCAGCTTCATGTTATCTGTTTCATTCCTGCCAATGATGACCGGAACCGCACCTTCGGCTGCCAGTACCTTAACAATACCTTCACCTATCCCCTTTGCACCACCGGTAACGATGATTACTTTATTCTTTAACTGAAGATCCATTATTAATCTGCTAATTTCACATAATCAAATACTTCCTGTCTGGAAACACCCAGACCATCAATACCCAATTCTACCACATCGCCTGCTTTAAGATAAACAGGAGGTTTGAAACCAAGCCCTACGCCTGCCGGGGTTCCTGTTGAAATCACATCACCAGGCAACAGTGTCATGAACTGGCTCACATACGAAATAACGAAAGGCACATTAAATATAAAATTGGATGTATTTCCATCCTGCATTATTTTACCATTCACGCTTAGCCATAAACGAAGATTATCTACATCTTTAATCTCATCCTGAGTAGCCAGAAACGGACCTAAAGGTGCAAATGTATCACAACCTTTTCCCTTATCCCAGGTACCGTTGCGTTCAATCTGGAACTCACGCTCAGAAACATCATTGTGCAAAACATATCCTGCTACATAATTCAGGGCATCGGCTTCTTCAACATAAGATGCTTTTTTACTGATAACCACCGCCAGTTCAACCTCCCAGTCAGTCTTAACAGAATTTTTAGGTATGGTAATCTGATCAAACGGACCTGTTAAAGCCGTGGTAGACTTCATAAAAATAACCGGCTCCGGTGGAAGTGGTGCATTGGTTTCCTTCGCATGGTCAGCATAATTTAAACCAATACAGATCAGTTTTGAAGGTCTCGCTACAGGAGATCCTAAACGGGAACCTTCAGGTACGGGAATAAGTTTACCTTCATTTGCTTTTACAAACTCAGCTAATCTTTCCAGTCCGTTATCTTCAAAAAACTGTTCGTTGTAATCGCCTCCGAAAGCAGAAGTATCATACCAGATATCATTTATAATTACACCAGTTTTCTCTTTTCCTTCAGCACCCCATCTTATTAATTTCATTCTCTTTTTTTTAGTTATTTAATTTTATAAAACCTCCATCCAGCGGGTAATCGTTACCAGTAACGAAACCGGCTTCATCAGAACACAGATACAGTGCCAGAGCGGCAACTTCCTCAGGTTTGCCCATACGGCCAACTGGCTGACTTTTACTCAGCTTCTCAAAAATCTCCTCTTCTTTACCTGCATAATTTTTTGCAATAAACCCATCTACAAAAGGGGTATGCACCCTCGCAGGTGAGATACTGTTACATCTGATATTTTCGCTGATATAATCACGCGCTACAGACAGTGTCATCGCAAAAATTGCACCTTTGCTCATCGAATACGCAAAGCGATCTGTTATACCCACAATCGCAGCAATGGAAGCCATATTTAAGATTACACCCCCACCCCTTTCTCTGAAAACAGGTATTGCTGCGAACAGACAATTGTAAGCACCTTTCACATTCACGTCAAATACTTTAGTAAAATCCTCTTCACTGGTCGTATCTGCTTTACCAATATGTGCTATTCCGGCATTATTTACCAGGATGTCTATTGCACCGATCGCCTGGAAGGTATGTATGACCTGCGACTGTTTACTAACGTCACAACCATGTCCAAAGGCTTTGCCACCTTCTTGTGTCACCTCATCCACCGTTTGGTTTGCTGCTTCGGCATTCAATTCTATGATATGAACAGTAGCTCCCTGTCTCGCAAAAAGCAGGGATATTGCTTTTCCAATACCACTTCCACCACCTGTAATAACAGCTATTTTTCCTTTTAAACTAAACATATTTAATTTTATAATGATACACCTCTTTTCCAGGGAATGAAATCATCCTGACCTAAAAGTACAGCTTTAGGTTTAATTTTTCCACTGGCAACTTCAATAACATAATTTAAAATTCTTTCTCCCGCCTCCTCAATTGATTCTACACCTTCGATGATCGTACCACAATTGATATCGATAATATCAGGCATTTTATGAAATAGATTGGTATTGGTAGAGATCTTGATTACGGGTGCAACCGGGTTTCCTGTAGGCGTCCCCAAGCCGGTAGTAAATAATACTATATTTGCACCAGAAGCCACTTCGGCAGTCGTGCTCTCTACATCACTCCCCGGGGTGCACAATAAATTTAATCCGGGTTTAGTGATTTTTTCTGGATAATCCAGCACTGCAGTTACAGGCGAATTTCCACCTTTTTTTGCCGCCCCGGCTGATTTTATGGCATCTGTGATCAGACCGTCCTTGATATTTCCCGGCGAAGGGTTGGCATAAAAACCTGACCCTGTGGCTTCTGCCAGTTCATTATACCTGTGCATGAGCTGCATGAATTCATTTGCAGTCTGTTCGTCCACACACCTGTCGCTCAGCTCCTGTTCAACACCGCAGAGTTCAGGAAACTCAGCGAGCACTACACTACCGCCCAGGGTAACCAGAATATCTGATACATGGCCTAAAGCAGGATTAGCAGAAATACCGGAAAAACCGTCCGAACCACCACACTCCAGTCCGATACACAATTTATCTAATGTTGCCGGGCTGCGCTCCTGCTCATTTGCCCTGATCAGTCCTGCGAAGGTTTGTTTCAATGCCTCTTGTAAAAGGATGCTCTCGGTACCGGTCTTCTGTTGTTCCAGTATAACCAGAGGTTTATTAAACTGAGGGTCCCGCTTGGTAATTTCATCCTGCAGGATGCTTACCTGAGCATGCTGGCAACCGAGGCTTAATACCGTTGCACCTGCTACATTCGGATGGGTAATATACCCTGCTAATAATCCGCAAAGTGTATCAGAATCCATCCTCGTACCCCCGCATCCCATATCGTGTGTCAGGAATTTTATCCCGTCAATATTCTTAAATAATTTATTGGCCTGGGCCGCTTCAGCGGTATGCTGCAGGTCGGCCGACAAGATATCTTCAATACTTTTACCGGTCTGATAAAGTTCAATCAGACTCTCCACCTCATTTTCATAGCTTTTGGCTTTCTTAAAACCAAGCTTGCTTGTCAGTGCCTCTTTTAAAACTTCCACATTTCTGTTTTCACAGAATACCAGCGGAATTACAATCCAGTAGTTAGCTGTTCCGACAGTATTATCTGATCGGTGAAAACCCATGAAAGTTCTGTCTTTAAATGCGGAAACGTCCGGTTGCTGCCACGCTGTTTTACGTTCAGACAGCTGGTAGCCTTCTGCGGCGTGGTAAACATTATCTACCGTAATGGCAGACCCCTGTGCAATTGCGGAAGCTGCTTTTCCTACAAGTACGCCGTACATAAAAATTTCCTCATCAGGATGTAAATCCTGCATGGTAAACTTATGTTTGGCAGAAACCGCAGTAGCTAATGTAAAAGACTGACTGGCAAAATTGACTATATATCCCTGTGGCAAATCGGTGAGGGCGACCAGAACATTGTCCTTCGGGTGAATTTGTATAAACTGTGTAATTGGCATTTTTAAGTAGATAAACCTATTTGGTTAGCCAAAGAAAAGGTATTCTTCAGTGACTTTACTTATAATTTTATCCAATCATTAAGTTATTTTGGCATCATCAGATTTTTAAGCGGAAGGAAGATATGCAGAGGCAATTCAGCTTAATTGCTCAGTTTCTCATTGATCCGGTAGGCACATCTTCTGCCTCCTTCAATGATGTACTCAATCCTGCGGATAATCGTATCGGAAAATACAGACTGCAGTGTTTTTAATTCAGCCTGGCAGATTTCCCTGTTGGCCTGTGCGGCTGCACAAATTGGACAATGGTTTTCAATCAGAATAAAACCATCTTCATCTTTAATATACTGGGCCATATATCCTTCCCTGCTTCTGATCGCAACAAATTTGCTGATCCTGCCTTCCAGATCTGTTACACCCGTCATTTCCTGAAGATACTTATTGGTACCTTTATCACCATTAGCACTGATTACCTGTGCAACAGCAAGTTCGCCAAGCGTTTCTTTCATTACTTCCATCAGCCTTACCGTCAGGGCAGCATGTGTATCCGGGAAACGCATATGGCCGAGATCGGTCAATGACCATACTTGTTGGGGCCTGCCTCTGCCTATGACCGAAACTGTCGAAGTCACAAGTCCCTCTTTAGCCAGTTTAAGCATTTGAGAACGGGCACCTTCTACAGTAACCTTTAGTTCACCAGCCAGTGCAGACAAAGGCTGTGGCCCGCTTGCCTTCAGCATGTCGACCGCACGTTCTTTAAATGGCCGCTGTTTACTGTCCATTACAACCAACCTAATTCCAGTCTGGCCTCGTCACTCATCATCTCTCTATCCCATGGCGGATCAAAAGTAAGACGTACTTCTACCTCACCTATGCCGTCAATAGCCTTTACTTTAGTCTCCACTTCATTCAGGATTTCTCCCGCTGCAGGGCATGCCGGTGCTGTCAGTGTCATATAGATATGCACACCGTCATTTTCCATCATCTGAATCTTGTAGATCAGACCCAGTTCAAAAATATCAACCGGGATCTCAGGATCATAGATCGTATGTAAGGCTGCCTCGATTTTATCTCTTAATGATAGCTCAGTCATAATTTCCTTATTTTGATTCCTGTGTTTGAAAAGCCGCCGCATACATTTTCATCTGTTTCAGCATGGAAAGCAGTCCGTTAGAACGGTTGGGCGACAAATGATTTTGCAGGCCTATGGTATCAATGAAATACAGCTCGGCATTTACGATATCTGTCGGCGTATGACCTGATAATACTTTAATCATCATGCTGATCAATCCCTTGGTGATGATTGCATCACTATCCGCGGTAAAAAATATCTTACCATCTTCAAATTCGGGATGCAACCATACATTAGACTGACAGCCTTTGATCAGGTTCTCAGGTATTTTATATTTGGGATCAATTAGAGGGAGTTCCTTTCCAATCTCGATGATATTTTCATATTTATCCATCCAGTCAGAAAACAATTCAAACTCCTCAATAATTTCGTCCTGTTCTTGGTTAATAGTCATGTGTTTATTAAATAAGTATGGCAGCTGCCCTTTTAATACCTGCTACTAACAGATCAATCTCTTCTTTGGTATTATAGAAAGCGAAAGAAGCGCGGCACGTTCCCGGAATCCCGAAGAAATGCATTACAGGCTCAGTACAATGGTGCCCTGTACGTATCGCTATCCCCTGTTTATCCAGCAGTTCTCCCAGATCATAAGGATGTATACCCTCCAGCAGGAAGGAAATCACACCCGAACGTTCTTCAGCATTCCCAATAAACTGTATACCCTCTATTTCCGCCAGTTTTTCCAAACCATAACTCAGCAGCTCATGTTCTGCAATCTGGATGGCATCCAGGCCTATACTGTTTACATAATCAATTGCTGCGCCCAGTCCGATTGCACCAGATACATCAGGTGTACCCGCTTCAAATTTGTAGGGCAGTTCATTGTAAATTGTTTTCTCGAAAGTAACAGTTTTGATCATGTCGCCCCCACCCTGATAAGGCGGCATAGCATTCAGCCATTTTTCCTTGCCATATAAAACACCAATCCCCATAGGGCCGTAGATTTTATGACCAGAAAAAGCAATGAAATCAACATCAAGCGCCTGTACATCCACAGGGATATGCTGGATAGCCTGTGCGGCATCAATCATTACAGGAATATTTTTCCCGTGCGCCTGTCTGATGACCTCTTTAACAGGATTGATGGTGCCAAGTGAATTTGATACATAAGTAAAAGAAACAAGCTTTACTTTGTCATCCAGCAGAGATGGAAGCAAATCCAGTTGCAGCACACCGTTTTTATCCATTGGAATTACTTTCAGCGTAGCTCCCCGCTCTTCACAAATCATTTGCCATGGAACAATGTTGGAATGGTGTTCCATTGCAGAAATAAGGATACTGTCTCCGGCATTCAGGTATTTCCTGCCAAAAGATGATGCAACCAGATTGATGGCATCAGTAGTACCTTTGGTAAAAATAACTTCGTAACTATGGGCAGCATTGATATAAGCAGCTACTTTCTTGCGTGATTCTTCATAAGCGGAAGTTGCCTTCTGACTTAATAAGTGAACTCCACGGTGCACATTACTATTATATTCGGTATAATATTCCTCCACCGCAGCTAAAACTGACAATGGTTTTTGCGTAGTTGCACCGTTGTCAAGGTAAACCAGGTTTTTTCCATAAACTTTTGTGTCCAGCAATGGAAAATCTGCTCTTACTTTTGCAATATCTAATAAACTGCCCATATCTCTATATTTTAAGCAATGGAAATAAATGAGTTTTCCATTTTGCTGTAAATCAAATTCTGTACATATTGTTTCAATGCTTCATTACTGATTTTTTCAGTTACATCGAACATAAATGCTTCTACTAATAATTTTCTCGAAGAAGCTTCACTAATTCCTCTTGAGCGTAAATAGAATAAAGATTCAGGATCAAACTGGCCTACAGTACAACCATGGCTACATTTCACATCATCTGCAAATATTTCCAACTGTGGCTTAGCAAATACCTGAGCTTTATCACTCAGCAATAAATTGTTGTTTTGCTGGAAGGCATTTGTTTTCTGCGCAGCGCGCTCCACGAAAACCTTACCATTAAATACGGCTTTACCATTATTTAGCAATACTCCTTTATATACCTCGTTGCTCTCACAATGCGGGAATTTATGGTGTATAGCAGTATGATTATCCGTTAATTGATGATCACCAACCAGATACAATCCCATCAGGTGTGTTTCAGTAGCCGTCCCGTTAAGCACTACATGCAGGTTATTACGGATCAGTTCCGCTCCCGGAAGGCAGAAAGTAAAGTTATCATACCTGCTGTTTTGCGACTGAAAAATCTGATTGTAGCTTAACAATCTTTCAGAAGTCTCATTGTTCTGTATTTTGTACTGAACCAGTTGTGCATTTTCTTTCACAACCATTGTAGAGACACTATTAACGAATAAGTGATTCGCCTCATGCAATACAACCGATGTTTCTATCAGTTCTGCATTTGCAAACTCGTTTACAATAACCAGGTTACGTGGCTGGAAAATAGCATGATCATCAGCCGTAAAAATGCTGATTACCTGTACCGGTTTATCCAAAACAACACCCTTTTTCACTTCGAAAAAGTAGCCATCCTTAAACATTGCGGTGTTAAGGGCAAGCATAGCATTTTTGTCAGATTCGCCAAGGGTTACATATTCGTTATAAATTGCAGTGCCTGTGATCTTATCCAGTGCATCAACAGTAACCTGGCCAGCATCAGGAAGTACAGAAAGTCCTGCCTGAATTTTACCGTTCAATAATACCAGTGTATAAGCATCAAGATCGGGTATCAGCGCATTTTGCACTGCTTCACGCAAGTGATCTTCCGTAAGCTCAGTTTGCTGGAAACCATAATCCTGAGTAAGGAAAGGGGTAAGATTAGTAAACTTCCACTCCTCATCTCTTTGTGTAGGAAAACCTTTTGATTTGAACAATTCAAAAGCATCTTTTCTTAACGCTGATAAATCACCGTTTACATAATTTCCGGAGCCTTCAAATTCCGAAACCAGTTTCTGGTACAATGGCGATGTAAGTTGATTTAACATACCCATTATCCTTTAATTGATTCACTGTTATGAATTTCTTTTAACCAGTCGTATCCTTTTTCTTCCAGTTCCAGCGCTAGTTCTTTGGTTCCTGAACGGACAATCTGACCATTATACAATACATGCACGAAATCAGGCACGATATATTCCAGTAAACGCTGATAGTGCGTAATCAGCACAAATGCATTATCCGGAGAACGTAATTTGTTGATACCATTGGAAACGATACGTAAAGCGTCAATATCAAGACCAGAATCAGTTTCGTCAAGGATAGATACTTTAGGATCAAGCATTGCCAACTGGAATACTTCATTCCTTTTTTTCTCTCCTCCAGAAAAACCCTGATTTAATGAGCGGTTAGCTAATTTAGCTTCAAACTCTACCAGTTCCTGTTTTTCTTTGGTCATTTTCAAAAATTCCTTTGCCGTAAGCGCAGGTAAATTACGATGCGTTCTGATTTCACTTAAAGCAGTTCTCAAAAAGTTGATGTTAGATACACCAGGAATTTCCACAGGATACTGAAAAGCAAGAAACACACCTTCTCTTGCGCGTTCTTCAGGTTTCATATCCAATAAGTTTTTGCCATCCAGCCAAACTTCTCCTTCTGTTACTTCATAATTCTCACGGCCTGCTAAAACAGATGCCAATGAGCTTTTACCAGATCCGTTAGGACCCATGATGGCGTGAACTTCGCCAGCATTTACTTCTAAATTTATACCTTTTAATATTTCTTTTCCTTCAATATTAGCATGAAGATTTCTTATTGATAACATATTATATTTTCTGGTTATTTTATGATTTATCCTACACTACCTTCTAGCGTAAGAGAAAGTAACTTTTGCGCTTCAACAGCAAATTCCATTGGTAACTGGTTCAGAACATCCTTAGCATATCCATTCACAATCAGCGCAATAGCCTGCTCGGAATCAATACCACGCTGATTCAGATAAAATACCTGATCCTCTCCAATCTTCGACGTTGTGGCCTCATGCTCAATTGTAGCTGAGTTATTTTTAGACTCTATATAAGGGAAAGTATGTGCCCCGCACTGATCACCGATCAGCAATGAATCACACTGTGTAAAGTTACGTGCATTCTTAGCCTTGGCTCCCATTTGTACTAAACCACGGTAACTGTTCTGACCTTCGCCGGCAGAAATACCTTTGGAAATAATCCGGCTTTTGGTATTTGCGCCAATATGGTGCATTTTAGTACCTGTATCAGCAATCTGCTTGTTGTTGGTTACCGCTACAGAGTAAAATTCTCCGGCAGAACGATCTCCCTGCAATAAAATACTAGGGTATTTCCAGGTAATCGCAGAACCAGTCTCCACCTGTGTCCATGAAAGCTTGGAGTTTTCACCGCGGCATGCACCACGTTTAGTTACAAAATTGAAGATACCACCCTTACCGTCTTTATCGCCCGGATACCAGTTCTGAACTGTAGAATATTTAATTTCAGCATCTTTCATCACAATGAGCTCTACTACAGCTGCGTGTAATTGATTCTCATCACGCATAGGCGCAGTACAGCCTTCCAGGTAACTTACATAACTACCTTCATCAGCAATAATCAGTGTACGTTCAAACTGACCGGTATTTTCTGCATTGATCCTGAAATAAGTTGATAATTCCATCGGGCAACGTACACCTTTAGGGATATAAACAAAAGATCCGTCAGAGAATACGGCGGTATTTAAAGAAGCAAAAACGTTGTCTGTATGCGGTACCACAGAACCAAGATATTTCTGAACCAGTTCAGGATGTTCCCTTACTGCCTCGCTCATAGAGCAAAATATGATTCCCAGTTCGTTTAAATGCTTTTTGTAAGTAGTCGTAACAGATACACTATCAAATACGACATCCATGGCCACACCTGCCAGCTGCTTTTGCTCTGACATGGGAATACCCAGTTTTTCAAAAGTACGCAGCAATTCAGGGTCTACCTCATCCAGTGAAGCATACTTAGCCTGCTGTTTTGGTGCTGCATAATACGATATAGTTTGAAAGTCGATCTCAGGCATTTTGAAGTTCTGCCATTCGGGCATTTCCTGTTTCATAAAGGCATGATAACCTTTCATCCTCCAGTCAAGCAGCCATTGTGGCTCGTCTTTCTTTGCAGATATAAACCGGACAGTGTCTTCATTAAGCCCGATTTCTGAAATATCCATATCAATATCTGTAACAAAGCCAAACTCGTATTCGCGGTTTGCCAGTTGTTCCAGCATTTCATCATCTTTTTCCATCTTTGTTCAATTTATGAAATTATTCTTCGGGGCGACAAACGCCTGTAAGAATAAGCCTGGTACAAAGATAAGCAACAACGGCAATAAACATAGTGATTACTTTGTTTATTGCCGTCGTATTACAAAAAAAAGGGAATTGTGTTATTTGTATTTTCGTTTGAAGCCGATTTATGTCCGGTGCTGCTCTTCTTTTGCAATGAAAATCAGCCACCTGCGCGCTTTTCAAATTAAGATCAAGGACCCTGACCTAAAATATTTTAATTGATCGTCATGGTTCTCACCTGACCACGAGTCCTGTTACCCCGCATTTTCATGCGTTGTTCCATTTTAATTCTATAGGCTTCTGCTGTAATAGGTGTGCCTTTTTTTGGCAGGTTAACATCTCTTGAACTCACATTACGGTATTCTATGCTCTTCGCAATTATGCTGGTACCTTTTCCTTCAATTGCCAGTACCGTTCCTGCTGTCCATAACGAGGGTACAGGAGAGAAATCAAAACCCAGCTGATCGGTATACCAGACGCTGCTCTGATCGGTAATCTCCTTCTCTTCATCCTTGATCCTGCGTTTGCTGGTGACTTTTATAATGACTTTTTTGCACTCCAGACCAATGATCTTTTTTGTCTCATCAGTTTTAATATATTCCACTACCGGCGGAGTCTGCGGATTCATCAATCCATTAACAGCCGCTTCCCCAAGTTTACTTTGTAAAAAATAAGTCGTATCGTTCAGGTCGAAAACTTCAGTCAGCTGATGATCAGCAAAATTATAATAGTAATCTTTATTTCCGCCGCCAAAACCACCGAAGCGCATTCCACCTCCATTACCGCCACCTTCGTTACTATCTTCTATGTCCTCTACACGCATGTAACTGGCATTTGTTAAGTTGAACAGCAATTCAAAACTGGTAGCTGAACTTTTCGGCATTCTCGCAATGATATCATCACTTAATTTGATTCCGTTAGCTGCAGCCATTGCTGCCGGATCAAAATTACTTTGAAACTGAATAGCGCCAGATTTTTTAGGTTGTGCAATACCATGCACTGAAGCAACAGCTAAAGCAAAAAAAGAAATCAATAAGGTCTTCATTGGTCAATAATTGTATTTAGTACTTAAAAATAAAAAAACATCAATAATCCAGCCAGCCATTGGAAAGTACATCAGCCAGGTGCATTGTTTTGATAGAAAGTTTGTTTTTGTCTATATATCCCTGTAAATGCATCAGGCAGGAAAGATCGGTAGAAATGATATAATCAGCATCCTGATCAAGCGCATGGTTCACCTTCTGCTCGGCCATCGCAGATGAAATCGCGTCAAATTTCACTGCAAAAGTTCCCCCGAATCCGCAGCACATATCGGTGTCCTTCATCTCCAGCATTTCCAGTCCATGTACTTTAGACAAAAGCTGACGCGGCTCCTCTTTGATTTTACACTCCCTGAGTCCACTGCATGAATCATGATAAACCGCCTTTCCTTCCAGTTCTGCACCAAAATAGTCCCTTTTTAGAACATTGATGAGAAAATCAGAAAGTTCGAATATATTAGATTGGATGGTACGGCATTTATTATGTACCGTTGTATTGGTGAACAGATCATTAAAGCCATTTTTCACCATGCCCACACAGGAGGCAGAAGGTGCAACAATATAGTTCGCTTCAGAAAAATCACTCAGAAATTTGGTACCTGTATCTTTAGCCTGTTCCCAGTAGCCGGCATTATAGGCAGGCTGACCGCAGCAGGTCTGGTTAGGATTATATATGATCTCACATCCCGCTTTCTCTAAAAGCTTTATTGTATTGAATGCTGTATCAGGATATAGCTGGTCTACAAAGCAGGGAATAAATAATTCTATCTTCATTAATGTATCTGATTCTTCGTGTATATAAATTGTTTTTTACTCCGCTCCGGCCTGTACAGACTTCGGCTCAACGCGCTTAAGCGAAAACAAAAAGATCAGCCCAAGCACGAAAAAGGCAGCAAGCACAATCAATGAGTTCCGCATACTGCCGGTAAACTCCTCAATATATCCAAAGCTGAACATTCCGATAACCAGGGCAACTTTCTCCGTAACATCATAAAAGCTGAAAAACGAAGTATGATCCGGACTCTCCTGCGGTAAAAACTTTGAATAGGTAGATCGGGAAAGTGATTGTATTCCTCCCATGATCAATCCAACAGTTGCTGCTAAAAAGTAAAACTGTAATTCAGTATACACAAAGTATGCCGCAATACAGGCAAGTACCCAGATGAGTACAACGCCGATTAAAACACGTACGTTACCGAAATGTTTCCTGGATAACCAGGACATCAGCATGGCACCCGGAATAGCCACAATCTGCAATAACAATATAGTAGCAATCAGTTTAGATGTAGGCAGATGCAGAATCTTTTCTCCGAAGATGGTGGCGACCAGCATCACGGTCTGCACGCCCATAGAATAAAAGAAAAAAGCCATCAGAAATCTTTTCAGGTAAGGCATATTTTTTACCTGCTGCCAAACCTTGTTCAGTTCTTTAAATCCTTCGGTGAGTACATTGGTATTCACTTTAGGTTGTGCCGCAACACCTTTAGGGAGGTATTTAAAGGGAATCTGTGCAAAAGCAATCCACCATACGCCAACCAGCAGAAAAGACAGCCTGGAAGCCTGTCCCTCCCCTGAAAGTCCGAAAACATGCGGAAAGAATACAAATACAAAACAGATCAGCTGCAGGATAATACTCCCGATATAACCATAGGTATAACCTTTGGCACTCACACGGTCCTGCTGGTCCAGCGTCGCGATTTCCGGCAAATATGAATTATAGAAAACCAGACTTCCCCAGAACCCTATAGCCGCCAGCACAAATAAGAAGATACTAAGCTGCAATGTTTCGATTTCAAAAAAGTAAAGTCCGCAGCAGGAAAGCGCTCCCAGATAAGTAAACAACTGCATGAATACTTTTTTGTTTCCCCTGCTGTCAGCAATAGAGGATAACACGGGAGAAAGCAGGGCGATCACCAGAAAGGCAAAAGCCAATGCATAATTGTACAGGGCAGAATTGATGAATTTTCTGCCCAGGAATGTCACATAATCTATGGTATTGTCATCTTTATCAGCGGTGATAACAGCATAGTAAGTGGGGAATATTGTTGAAGTAATGACCAGATTATAAGCCGAATTTGCCCAGTCGAAGAATGCCCAAGAGCGGATAATCTTTTTGTCGTTTTTCTGTTCCATGTCTTGAATGAGGAAACGAAAGTAAGAAAAAAAGCGGTCTAATTTACCTTCTCCAGTTTTGCTATACCAGTTTTCTTTTCGTCAACTTTCTTAGGGTTCCCTTTATAGAAGATTTCTGTAGCACCGCTGGTTTTAACTTTAAGCTCATTTAACACATTTATTCTGGACTTACCAGCTCCTTCGATATCAATATCGTAAATGCCGGTTACAAAATCAAATGCATTCAGATTGATAGAACCTTTGCTGTTCAGGTCATAACTACCCGACTGTCCTATCAAATTGATATTTGTAGAACCATCATTATCCAGCGTAAGTTTGCCTGCATTCAGGTCGAGGTTAACCACTGTGGCACCCGACAATTTCAGGGTAATATCATTCAGATTTATTTTTGAAGAGGAATAAATCTTAACCGCCTCAGAGGCAGTGATCTTGCGAAGATCGCCTATACTGGCAGTTACCATGACAGAATCTTTACCGCAGTATTTCGACGGGTCGAGTTTTACCGATAATTCATGTCCGCTTACCTCCGTTTTAACCAGGTCTATCACACTCGAATCGGCAGCCACATTCAGTTTGAACGAGCTATCCTGACGAAGAATCAGTTTAATAGGGCCGCTGACCTTAATTTCATCATAGGGTTTTACCACCTGATCCCTTGTGGTGTGGATCCCAAGATCTTCCACGCATTTAGACTGGCATGCAGCAAACACCAACGGGGCTGCAAAAACATAGAGGGCAAATTTCTTTATCATATTAGATCAACATATAATCAAAGATAATAGTTTTTACCATCAGTTTTAATTTTCCCTGCATCCAGCAATTCCCTGATCTGGTTGAGTTTCTCATTATCGCTCCCGGTTTTAATCGCAGTCACCAGTTCGTCCAGCGCATGAGGCCCCGTTTGTAAAAGTGTGGCAATTTCAAAATCTATCTTATCATTCAGTTCGGCAAGGTCTTCATTTTTCTTTTCTGCCAGACAGATATCACAAACCCCGCATTTATCCGCATTGGGTTCATCAAAATAAGCCAGTAACTGGATACTGCGACATAAAGGTGTTTCTGCATATGCCAATACCGCATTGATCTGTTCCAGCTGGATCTTTTTTCTTAATTCAATGTATTTCACATCAATATCAAAGTGCTGTAAGTCAACCCTCGCACGTATAAATTGCAGCTGGGGCTGATCTGTTTGCTGCAGATAAGATAACAAGCCCATCTCCTGCAGATTCGTTAACATCCGCACCACATCATTATATGAGATACTCAATCTTTTCGCAATATCGCTCTCAACAATATTCGCGTAATGGTCGAACATACCGCCATAAGACCTTAATATGGTTTTAATCAGGGGATCGTAACCCGCATTCTCGATCTGGAAACGATATACATCCTCATTTCCGGCAGTAAACATTACTCTCGACGGCAGGAATATGTTTTCAGATAGTGTGATATATTCATCATGTTCCAGAAATTTCAACGCAGCAATCGTCTTGATGACGCCCAGTTTAAAACGCTTGCAGAAATCGGCCAGGTCAAAATTAAAGTTAAGTCCTTCCCCTGCCCCGTATGCCAGCTGAAAATAACTGCCCAGGTAATGGTATGTTTTTTTGATTTCTTCCACAGCCGGGAAACTGTCTGTGTATTTTGCCCGCAAAGCCAGCTGATCTGATTGATTCGCCAGTAAAACAGCGAACGCACGATGTTCATCCCTTCCCCCCCGGCCTGCTTCCTGGTAATAGGCTTCCAGACTTTCCGGTAAATCCAGGTGAACAACAAAACGCACATCAGGTTTATCGATTCCCATTCCAAAAGCATTGGTCGCAACCATCACCCGGATTTGATTACGTTTCCACTCCTCCTGTTTTCTGGAACGTTCATCACGTTCAAGACCTGCGTGATAGAAGTCGGCAGCAATCCCATTTCGCTGCAGAAAGAGGGCAACCTCACTTGCTTCTCTTCTGTTACGCACATAAACCAATCCGCTCCCGCGTACATTGGTCACTATATCCATCAGTTTTTTATACTTATCATCAAGATCAAACACCACGTAACTCAGGTTTTTACGAGAAAAACTCTGTACAAAGACCTTTGGATTTTTAAATGCCAGCTTTTCTACAATGTCCTCCCGCACAAAAGCGGTGGCAGTCGCGGTCAGCGCAATAACCGGAACCTCCGGAAGGATTTCCCGCAGCTCACTGATTTTCAGGTAAGGTGGTCTGAAATCGTAACCCCACTGAGAAATACAATGTGCTTCATCAATTGCAATCAGGTTTACATTCATATAAGAGATTCTTACCCTGACTAATTCAGACATTAATCTCTCCGGAGAAATATAAAGGAATTTGATCTTTCCATAAATACAGTTATCCAGCAGAATGTCTATTTCCCTTTTGCCCATACCGGCATAAATGGCCACCGCATTGATCCCTTTACTCTTTAAATTCTCTACCTGATCTTTCATCAGGGCAACTAATGGCGATACAACAATACATATTCCCTCCTTCACCAATGCCGGGATCTGGAAACACAGCGATTTCCCTCCACCCGTCGGCAATAGCGCAAGGGTATCCTGTCCACTTAAAACAGACTGGATAATTTCTTCCTGCAAAGGCCTGAAAGAATTAAATCCCCAATAGTGTTTCAACACCTCAATTTCGTTCATATTCCCTGCGCAATTACAAAACCAGAGGCCCAGGCCCATTGGAAATTATAGCCCCCAAGCCATCCCGTTACGTCCACACATTCCCCTCCAAAATAAACTCCGGGCAGCTTTTTACATTCCAGCGTTTTTGAAGAGAGTTCATTGGTATCTATACCACCACGCATTACCTCAGCTTTGTCATAACCCTTATCGCCAGCCGGTTTAACCTTAAACAAATGAATATACTGGTGGATACTTTCCAGTTCTGCTTTATTTAAGTCGGCAACCGTTTTATCCATAGGCATGAACTTGCGCATGGCATCGGTAAATTTCTTCGTATATAATCTGTTGAACAGCGATGACAATACCATTTTACCATTATGCTGGCGTTCCTCCGCTATGAGTTGAGTAATATCCTGATGGGGCAGCAGGTCAATATTGATACTTTCTCCCGGCCTCCAGTAAGAAGATAGCTGTAATATAGCCGGACCGCTTAATCCCCAATGAGTAAAAAGCAGGTTTTCTTCAAATGAGATCCTTTCATTACTGACTTCCACAAATACGGCGTTACCAGATAAGGCAGCATACCAGTCCTCATCCTTGCCAGTAATGGTTAAAGGAACAAGCGCCGGTGCAGTTTCAATAATTTTAAGATCATGTTTTCTGGCGAAACGCAATGCGAAGTCTGTTGCCCCCATCTTTGGAATAGGTAAACCACCCGTTGCGATTACCAGTTTTGGTGCAGTTAACTGCACAGTCTTACCATTTTTTATATAGCTGACCAGGCATGAATCATTTTGTAAAACAATGTCCGTCACCTCTGCATCACACCTTATTTCCTGTCCGAAGTCAGCACAAATGCTGGTAAATACTTCTACAATTGCTCTGGCATCTTTGTCTTCAGGAAAGAGCTGTCCTAAAGTTTTTTCCCTGCCATTTATCCCATACGTTTCAAAAAAACTGATAGTATCCTCTACAGTCCACTGTGTAAATGCAGATTTAATAAAATGTCTATTCGTAGAAATGAACTGTTCGTCAGTCGCCCCAAGGTTGGTATAATTACATCTTCCCCCACCGGAAATCAATATTTTAGCTCCCGCTTTATTCCCCTTTTCCAGCAATATCACCTTCTTTCCCAGGTATCCAGCCTGCACTGCACACATCAACCCACAAGCCCCTGCCCCAATTATTATAGCATCTGCATCCATCAAATCCGTTTATATTGTTATTTTTGTGCAAAATAAGCAATACTTTTTCATATCGATATGGCAAAACAGATAAGTGATTTAAAATTGGGCATTTTAGGAGGGGGACAATTGGGCAGAATGTTAATTCAGGAAGCAATCAATTACAATCTCGCTACCCTGGTGCTGGATCCGGATGCAGATGCTCCTTGTAAAAACATCGCTAATTATTTTGAATGCGGCTCTATTACTGATTTCGACACCGTTTATAAGTTTGGCAAAAAAGCAGATGTAATTACAATTGAAATAGAGAAAGTAAATATTGAAGCATTAGAACAGCTGGAAAAAGACGGAAAAATGGTTTTTCCTCAGGCCAGAGTAATCAGGCTGATTCAGGATAAAGGTGTTCAGAAACAATTTTTCAAAGAAAATGATATCCCTACTGCACCATTTCAGCTGGTGAATACCAAGGAAGACCTGCTCAATTCAAATTTCCCTTTTCCTTATATGCTGAAACAAAGGAAAGATGGTTATGATGGTAAGGGCGTGATGCGGATTAATGCTGTGGCCGACTTGGATAAGGCATTTGACAGTCCCTGTTTAGTGGAAGAACTGGTAGATTTCGAAAAAGAAATTGCTGTCATCGTTTCCCGTAATTCAAAGGGAGAGGTTAAAACCTTCCCTATGGTAGAAATGGAATTCAATGCAGAAGCTAACCTGGTAGAATTCCTGATTTCTCCTTCCACTTATCCTGAAAGTGTACAGGAAAGAGCGGAAGTCATTGCAAAAAATATTGCAGCAGCATTAAATGTAACCGGATTACTTGCGGTTGAAATGTTTATTACCAAAAATGGTGATATCCTTGTGAACGAATTAGCTCCAAGACCACACAATAGCGGTCATCATACCATAGAAGGGAATTATGTATCTCAGTTTGAGCAGCATTTACGTTCTATCTTCAATTTGCCACTGGGCGATACCAGGGCTATCAATAATGCAGTGATGATTAACCTCCTGGGTGAAAAAGGACACGATGGTGTTGCTGTTTACCAGGGACTGGAAAAAATCATGGCCATAGACGGTGTATATGTTCACCTTTATGGTAAAAAATATACTAAGCCTTTCCGTAAGATGGGCCACATTACTATCGTGGACCAGAACCGTGAAGGAGCAATTGAAAAAGCTAATTTGATTAAAAACACACTAAAAGTAATATCTTAATGAGCGCACAGGTAGGCATAATTATGGGCAGCAAGTCTGATTTAAACATCATGAATGATGCTGCTGATATTTTAAGGGAATTTGGGGTTGAATTCGAAATGACGGTTGTTTCCGCACACCGTACACCCGACAGGATGTTTAGTTATGCTAAGGAAGCAGCAGCACGGGGACTGAAAGTGATTATTGCGGGCGCTGGTGGTGCTGCACATTTACCAGGCATGGTCGCTTCCATCACCGTTTTGCCGGTTATCGGCGTACCGGTAAAATCATCTAATTCTATTGATGGCTGGGATTCTATCCTTTCTATCCTGCAAATGCCAAATGGTATCCCGGTGGCTACTGTGGCATTGAATGCAGCAAAAAATGCTGGTTTACTGGCTGTGCAGATTCTTTCTACAGCTCATGCGGATCTGGCGGTAAAAATGCAGGCTTACAAAGATGATTTACGTAAAAAAGTAGAAGAAACAGCTGAAGAGTTAGAGAACAGCTAATTCAGATTCGGATTTTGAGGGAAGTTACTCACATGCGCATATTTAGGGCCCAGGTTAACAATTACATCCCTCCACATCTGCTCTTCACTATTTGAAAATATGGTATCTGGATGGTATTGATCTGATACGATCCAGGTATTTTCTTTCATCTCTTCTTTGATCTGCTCGGGTCCCCAGCCCGAATAACCGATAAAAAATTTGATCTCATCTTCAGCAATAGCTCCGCTGCCGATCAGCACTTTCAGCGTCTCAAAATTGCCACCCCAGTAAATACCTTTTGCAATTTCCTCACCGTCGTTCATCTTATCATAACAGCGATGAATAAAATGCAAAGTATCAGTAGCCACGGGGCCGCCATAATACACAGGGAAGTCTGCATCTCCAAACTCCGGCACTAAGTCTTTCAGTATCACACTACCAGGCTGGTTAATTACAAAACCCAGTGTACCGTTATCTCCGTACTCTGTTAAAAATACAACAGACCGTGTAAAATTAGGATCTTTCATAAAAGGTTCTGAAATAAGCAGTTTACCTGCTGAGGGTTCTAGTCGGGTTAGCATTTAGGTAAATTACTGATAATTTTGAATAAACTAAAACCTATTTTTGTAAAATGGAGCTGACAAAAGAATATATTCAAAATCTGAGACAGGATTACCGCAGTGCTTCGCTTGCAGAAAGCGATGTAGATCAGAATCCCTTTATTCAATTCGAAAAATGGTTTAAAGAAGCGGTAAATGCCCGGCTTTTTGAGCCAAATGTAATGACATTCGCCACAGCAGATCTTGCGGGCAGACCCTCTGCAAGAATTCTCCTTTTAAAAGGATTTGATGAAAATGGCTTTGTGTTTTTTACCAACTATGACAGCAAAAAAGGAAAAGAACTGGCAGAAAACCCACAGGCAGCCATGGTATTTTTCTGGGGAGATCTGGAACGCCAGGTGCGTATTGAAGGAACGATTACCAAATTAGATGCAGAAGAATCTACGGCCTACTTCCATTCACGACCAAAAGGCAGCCAGATCGGTGCTACCGCCTCTCCGCAAAGCAGCGTCATTCCCAACCGTGAAGTGCTGGAAGACCGCGTAACGGTATTAACAGAAGAGTTCAGCGAGAAAGAAGTACCACGCCCGACAAACTGGGGAGGATACAGATTAAAACCTGACCTCATAGAATTCTGGCAGGGACGCTCAAGCAGACTGCATGACCGCATAAATTATAAAGCAGTGGATGGCGCATGGATCATTAACAGGTTAGCACCTTAATCAATTGAAAATGAATATAATCGCAGTAATCGGTTCCGGAACCATGGGTAATGGTATTGCGCATACCTTTGCACAGTTTGGCTACCGCGTAAACCTGATTGATATTAACCATGAAGCCCTGAACAAAGGCTTAGATACGATCGATAAAAACCTGGATCGTCAGGTGGTCAGGGGAACGTTAACAGCAGATCAGAAAGCAGATACATTGCAGCTGATTTCCCTGCATACAGAGCTAAAAGAAGGTGTCGCCCAGGCTGACCTGATTGTTGAAGCCGCTACCGAAAACCTGGAACTGAAGTTAAAAATCTTCAGAGATCTGGATGCTTATGCTAAAGCAGACGCTATCCTCGCCAGTAATACCTCATCTATTTCTATTACCCAGATTGCTTCCGTTACACAACGTGGAGAAAATGTAATAGGAATGCATTTTATGAACCCTGTTCCGGTGATGAAACTGGTAGAAGTCATCCGCGGATATTGTACATCAGATGAAACTACGGAACTGGTAATGAGCCTCTCCAAAAAATTGGATAAAGTTCCGGTGGAGGTAAATGATTACCCGGGCTTCGTCGCCAACCGTATCCTGATGCCCATGATCAATGAAGCTATCTATACTTTATATGAAGGTGTTGCCGGAGTAACTGAAATCGATACCGTGATGAAATTAGGGATGGCCCATCCGATGGGACCTTTGCAGCTGGCCGACTTTATCGGACTTGACGTTTGTCTGGCTATACTGAAAGTTTTGCAGGATGGCTTTGGGCAGCCCAAATATGCACCATGCCCGCTCCTCGTCAATATGGTCATGGCGGGCAAAAAAGGAATCAAATCCGGCGAAGGCTTTTACAATTATGCGAATGGGCCTAAAGAGGCTACAGTAGCAGCTAAGTTTTTATAATTATCTTTACCATATGAATGACAACCTTGATCCTTCTTCAGAAAACCTTTCGCCCTTAGAGCGGGATATAGAGAAAGTCCTCCGCCCGCAGGAATTTGAAGACTTTACAGGTCAGGAGAAAATAATGGAGAACCTGAAGATCTTCGTTGAAGCAGCAAAAATGCGCGGAGAGCCTTTAGACCATGTTTTATTACACGGGCCTCCGGGACTGGGTAAAACTACGCTTTCCTACATCATTGCCAATGAAATGGGCGTAGGCATAAAGGTGACCTCCGGACCGGTACTCGATAAACCCGGCGACCTTGCCGGTTTGTTAACGAATCTGGAGACAGGCGATGTACTGTTTATTGACGAGATTCACCGTTTGAGTCCCCTGGTAGAAGAATATTTGTATTCGGCAATGGAGGACTTCAAAATCGATATTATGCTTGAGAGTGGCCCTAATGCACGCTCGGTACAAATTACTTTGAACCCTTTTACGCTGGTAGGTGCAACCACACGATCAGGCTTGCTCACTGCACCGTTAAGGGCCAGATTCGGGATCAATTCCAGACTGGCTTACTATGACGCTAAAGTTCTGACCACCATTGTATTGCGCTCATCACAGATTCTCCATACCCCCATTACTGAAGAAGGCGCCTATGAAATTGCCCGCCGGAGTCGCGGTACGCCAAGGATCGCCAATGCCCTGCTTCGGAGAACACGTGATTTTGCGCAGATCAAGGGTAACGGAACTATTGATACCGCTATTGCCAGGTTTGCCCTCACCGCTTTAAACGTGGATGAACATGGCCTGGATGAGATGGACAATAAAATCCTGATCACCATTATTGATAAATTTAAAGGCGGCCCGGTCGGACTCAAAACTATTGCCACTGCAGTAGGAGAAGATGAAGGCACCATTGAGGAAGTGTATGAACCTTTCCTGATTCAGGAAGGATACCTGATGCGCACCTCCAGGGGCAGGGAAGTTACAGAAGCCGCTTACAGACATTTGAAAAGAGACTACCTTGCCCAGTCGGGAAGGTTATTTTAATACCCGCCTTTTAGGCACTATTTGTGTGTAAGGACATAGATAATTAGTTAAATAATAACGCATACACATGAATATTGAAACAAGAAAACTGACGCTTGAGGATTATGACGACCTTAAGGAATCAATGGAACAAGCATATGATACCTTAGGTGGATCTATATGGAGCAAGCAAACAATTGCGAAGTTATTAAAGCTATTTCCTGAAGGCCAGTTATGTATAGCCGTGGATGATAAAGTGGTAGCTTGTTCTTTAGCAATCATCGTAGATTATGATGAGTATGGTGATAAACACACTTATGAAATGATCACCGGTGCCTATACTTTTTCAACGCATGACCCTAACGGCGATACCTTATATGGAATTGAAATTTTCGTTTCTCCGGAGTACCGCGGCTTACGTTTAGGACGCCGTTTATATGAAGCCAGAAAAGAGCTTTGCGAAAGTCTCAATCTGAAAAGCATTATTGCCGGGGGACGCATTCCGGGTTACCACTCACATGCAGAAACCTTAAGTCCAAGGCAATACATTGATAAAGTTAAAGCAAAAGAACTGTACGACCCTACCCTTACCTTTCAGATTTCCAATGATTTCCACGTCAGGAAAGTATTGAAAAACTATTTGCCGGGCGACCATGAGTCGAAGGACTTTGCTACCTTAATAGAGTGGAATAATATCTATTACCAGGGCATTGATGCATCTGCACGTTCTGCAAAGACCATACGCATCGGACTGGTGCAATGGCAGATGAGGTTATTCCCTGATATGGAAACCTTTTATGAGCAGGTGGAGTTTTTTGTAGACGCGGTGAGTGGATACAAATCGGACTTTATCATGTTCCCTGAATTTTTTAATACGCCCCTGTTACAGCCTTACAATCACCTTCCGGAGATGGAAGCCATGCGCAAACTGGCAGAACTGACGGCAGATATTGTGCATAAAATACAGGAATACGCGGTATCCTACAATGTAAATATCATTTCAGGCAGTATGCCTATCCTGGAAAACAATAAATTGTATAATGCTACCTATTTATGTCATAGAAGCGGAAAAACGGAGGAATACAGAAAAATTCACATCACTCCGAATGAGCAGAAATATTACGGTATGGTCGGTGGCGACAAGATCAAGGTATTTGATACGGACTGTGGTAAAATTGGCATCCTGATCTGTTACGATGTAGAGTTTCCTGAACTGAGCAGGATTTATGCCGATCAGGGAATGCAGATTCTTTTTGTTCCTTTCCTTACAGATACGCAGAATGGTTATACCCGTGTAAGAAGATGTGCACAGGCCAGGGCGATTGAGAATGAATGTTATGTGGCTATCGCAGGATGTGTAGGTAACTTACCTAAAGTTAACAACATGGATATACAGTTTGCACAGTCGGCTGTTTTCACGCCGTCCGACTTTGCCTTCCCTACCAATGCGGTCAAAGCAGAAACGACACCAAATACAGAAATGATGCTGGTAGTGGATGTAGATCTGCATTTGCTGGATGAGCTGCACCACTTCGGAACCGTTAAAATATTAAAAGACCGCCGAAGCGATCTTTATGAGGTTAGATTATTGAAATAATCTGCATTAACATAGATCATAATATATTCAAATAAGGCCTCTTAAGGGCCTTATTTGCGTTTAATTATTTTCTGATCAGAAACCAGTAGATGAGCATTACCACAATAATTATTGGAATAATCCATTTCATTACCGGACCTGCCCCGTTATTATTATCTTCATTCACGGCCTGAGGCGATGGCCCCGGATCCTGTTCATGGTGAGCATAATCTGTTTCTACGGGTTTTGGTGTTTTTTCTGGATTTTCCTGATGTCTAGGATCTGTATTTTCCATGGTCTTATAATTTGGTGTTTATCACTAGAGAACAAAAGAATTGACAAAAGGTTTGATGACTAAAGCTTACCTTTGCAAAGCTGATGTACAATAACCCTGCAAAATACAGCCAGATGATTAAAGATGAGGCCATGCGACTGGGCTTCATGCAATGTGGTATTGCGCAGGCAGGGTTCCTGGAAGAAGAGGCACCGCGACTGGAAACATGGCTCAAAAATGAACACCACGGGCAGATGGCCTATATGGAAAACCATTTTGATAAACGCCTCGATCCGCGCCTGCTGGTAGAAGATTCGAAATCGGTTATCTCGCTTACCTTAAACTACTTCCCTGAAGAATTCCAGACTGATCCCGATTCGCCAAAGATTTCAAAATATGCCTATGGAACGGATTATCACCTGGTCATCAAAGATAAACTGTTCCAGTTACTTAGTTTTATTGAAGAGCATATCGGTGCAGTCAGTGGTCGTGCTTTTGTAGATTCCGCGCCGGTACTGGACAGGGCCTGGGCAAAACGTGCGGGAATCGGCTGGGTAGGAAAAAACAGCAATATCATCAGTAAAAAAAGCGGATCTTTCTTTTTTCTGGCAGAGCTGATCATTGATCTTGAGCTGGAATACGATACCCCTTTTGCCACAGATCATTGCGGCACCTGCACCAAATGTATAGACGCCTGCCCTACTGATGCCATTCTGAACCCATTTATCATTGATGCGAAAAAATGTATTTCCTATCTCACCATCGAACTGCGGGAGGAAATTCCGAAATCCTTCGATGAAAAAATGGAGAACTGGATGTTTGGCTGTGATATTTGCCAGGATGTTTGTCCCTGGAACAGGTTTTCCGTGCCGCATACAGAACCGGCCTTTAAACCGCATGAAAATCTGCTGCAAATGAAAAAAGACGACTGGATGGATATCACAGAAGATGTTTTCAAACAGATCTTTAAAAATTCTGCCGTTAAACGCACAAAATTCAAAGGTCTCGTCAGGAATATAGATTTCATTAAACGCATAACAACCGATTAAACGCTGCGTCTAACCGGTTGTTATCTTGTCATCCATCAGGCAGATCAGATCTGCCTATATATCTTTATTTTACAGAAAAGCTATTGTCAGCCGTATTTCTATCAGGCACGTAAGTCCCGCCCAGAATAACTTTTTTCAGCTTCTTGTTCGTTTTCACCGTCAATGAAATCTGTTTATCCCCTTTTTCCCACACACCGATCGTTTCATGCAGCTGCGCTGTTGATCCGTCATTGTAATTCAATGTGAGGTATACCGGCATCGGTTTGTTGCTCTTGTTTTCAATCTTTACCACATAGCCATCGGCAGCGGCATCTACCGCTACAATGCCCATATCAGTCACTCCTTCCTCAAAAAACCACCTTTTCCAAAACCAGTCCATGTTCTTTCCCGAACCTTCATTCATACTATAGAAGTAGTCATATGGCACCGGATGTTTTCCCTTCCAGCTTTCAATATAGTGATGCAGCGCTTTAGTAAACAGTTCATCTCCCAGGTAATCTTTAACAAACAGGTAACCCAAAGCAGGTTTAGGATAAGAATTGGTGAAAGAACCCGAGCCCTTCAGGTCCGGCGTGAAGGTCATAATAGGTGTATCATTTTTCGAACCCGATGATGAGGCCGTAGGCTGCACGCCATATTCATCCACCATGGTGGTATCAATCAAGGGTGAATTTAACCACTCGCCGATTGTGGCCCATCCTTCATCCATCCAGCCATATTTCGTTTCGTTGATTCCCATATAAAAAGGGAACATCGTATGGAAGATCTCATGAACCGTAAGCGTAATGGCATCTTCCCGTTTATCAACCGGATTATCATTGACCATCATTGGATATTCCATCTGATCAAGGCCATCAAAAACGGTCTCATGCGCATAAGGGAAAGGCCATTTTGGGAAATCGTAACTCATGGAATGCACAGATTTACGTGCGAAGTCGATCACCTCATAATAATCCTTATGCTTCGGATTAAAAGCAGCATCAACCCTTGTACGTCTTTTTGTTTTCGGGTCAACCTCAAGGCTTGACGATTTCCATAAATAATGATTGCTCGTTGCAAAGACGAAGTCAGCTACATTGCGGGCATCGAATTTCCAGGTATTAAAAGGCTGGTCTTTCGTGATCTCCTGTTTTTTCAGGTCTGCGTCCGTAATTACATTGACCACGCTATCTACTCGTTCTGCCAGGCTAATGCGTTCTGCAATCGTTTTGTTTAACACCGTTTTCGCATTCAGCAGATCTCCTGTCGCCCATAATACATAACCTTTGGGCACAGTAATCTCTGCTTTGAAATTACAAAAATCATTGTAGAACTCAGCATCGCCCAGGTAAGGGTATTTGTTCCATCCGTCCACATCATCATAAACAGCAATACGCGGGAAAAAGTAAGCTACAAAATAGGAGCCTTTATCCACCTGCCCTGTTCTGACATGTGATCCTTCATTCAGTACATACGCGTAAGTCAGCTTCAGCTTCATGCTCTTACCCGGTGCCAATGCAGCAACAGGCAGATGCATGTTAGTGCCATCAATTACCCAGCTGCCTTCAGTTACCGCTTTATCATTCACTGTTATCCCGGTAATTTTCACCCCCTCATTCAGATCACTTTCCGAAATTTTAGACACCCTCGGTGTCCCCTTTTTATACAGGTTAGGATATAATTTAAACCAGATCTCATCAAGTGCATCCGGACTATTATTTTTGTAGACAATGTCCACTGTTCCCTTGATGATCCTGGAAGCCGGACTAAAGTCCACCTTCAATTCATAATCGGCTGTATTCTGCCAGTATTTTGTACCAGGCGCTCCGCTTAAAGCACGTGTATTGTTTTTGTATGCACGCTGAAACTCCGCTGCAACAGGTAATGTATGTTGTGCAACGGCACCCAGTGACATGACCGACAACATCGATAAAACCGCTAATCTTTTCATAAAGAATATGGTTATTTACCGAATTTCATTTTCAGCTGCTCCAGCATGTCCGACGTCACATTTTCCGCAGGCACCTCTTTTTTAGGCTGGTTCTGCTGATAAGGCTTTCTCGGCTGTGATGGCGCTGCCGGAGCAGGCTGTGCTGGTTTTACAGGGTTTGGCCTGGCAGGAGCAGCCGCTTTTGGTGCTTTTTTCTTGTTCCACCTGGTCCAGATTTCTTCCAGCTTTTTCTTCGTATACAAGGGGAAATCTCCCTGTTTCATCCATGCATAATAACTCGGCTCCGTATCAAATACCTGTTCTACCGTTTTATTTTTATGCTTACCGAAATTAAATACTTCCTCACCGTTTTCATTGAATACCATTCTTCCGGCAAAATCCACAGGTTTATTCATGTTGGTAAAAGCATGCAATGCTTCAACATCATTTTTAACCGGCTGTGTGATATTACCTTGTTTATCCTCGAAATCAGCACCTTCGTAACGGTCCAGCTGTGCCAGCAGCACATGGTAGGTAGCAGTGATATCTGCTTCTGCAGAATGCGCGTTAACGATATCTTTTTCGCAATAAAACTTGTAAGCAGCACGTAGGGTACGTTGTTCCATCTGGTGGAAAATATTCTGTACATCCACAAACTTCCTGTCAGACATATCAAAATCAACTCCTGCCCGCAGAAATTCTTCCAGTAAAACAGGGATATCAAACCTGTTAGAGTTATATCCTGCCAAATCAGCGTCGCCGATAAATGCAGCAATTTCCGCAGCAACATCTTTAAATTTTGGTGCTTCAGCAATATGCTCATCATAAATACCATGAATCAATGAAGATTGCAGCGGGATGGGCATCTCAGGATGGATACGCATAGTTTTGATCTCTTCAGAACCGTCCGGCATAGCCTTCAAAATTGCAATTTCCACAATCCGGTCTGAACCAACATTAACACCAGTCGTTTCCAGATCGAAAAAAGCAAGTGGGCGAATTAGATTTAATTTCATCTCTATTTATAAATTTTTGAACCCCTCAGGGTTTGTTTTAACTCAGGAATATAATACCTAATGTAATACCAATGATCATTATAAGATACATCAATATTTCAGTAGATGCGAATTTTTTATATTTTGTCCAAAAGGACATGTCTTTATCGGGGTTTTTCATCTTCGCTTCATCATTTAATTATAGCTAGTTCACCGTACCTGATTTTACCAGCACCTGCTGATAGGCAGGTAAATTCAAATCATCCACAATTACACCCCTGGTTGTAGAGGCATGAACAAAAAAACCATGGTTCAGATAAACGCCTACATGATCAACACCATGGCCTCCAAAAGAAAAGAATACCAGGTCCCCTTCTTTAAGCTGGGCCTGACTTTTCTCTTTAATTACACCCGCCTGCTCCACTGAGCGTCTGGGTAAATTCAAACCATAAATCTCTTTGTTTAACAGCAAGGCGAAACCGGAACAATCAATACCGCGTTTGTCCAGACCACCCAGTCTGTACTTCACCCCTGTCCAATCCGTAATAAAACGGTATAATGCTTTATTATTTAGGTTTGCCATCGCCTCAGCCGCTTTGGCCGCCTTGGTGGAAGAAGTATAGGCCGGCTTTCTTGACCCGCAGGACGATAACAAAATCAGCGCACAAACCATGATCAGCAGAACAAATTTATGATGGCGTTGATGGTTGCTTTTCATATTAATTTTTGATTATTCTTTGTATTTCATCCAATTTCAGCAAGGCTTCAACAGGCGTTAACACATTCACGTCCAGATTATTGAGCATATCCCTGATCTGTACAAGCACCGGGTCTTCCACTGCAAACATATGCAGCTGATAAGCCTGGTTCTGTACTTTCTTGATACTGTCTTTTATACTTTGTCCTTCAGTCCGGTCAATTTCCAGTTTCTTCAGGATTTCATTAGCTCTCGAAATCAGTTTTGGTGGCATTCCGGCCATCTTTGCTACATGTATACCAAAACTATGCTCGCTCCCACCGGGAATCAGCTTACGCAGGAAAATTACTTTGTTTCCAATTTCTTTTATAGACACGTTGAAGTTCCTGATTCTGCCCATGGTATTGGCCAGTTCGTTCAGTTCATGGTAATGCGTGGCGAATAAGGTTTTGGGTCTTGATGTGGGATGCGTATGCAGGAACTCTGCGATTGCCCAGGCAATGGAAATACCATCATAGGTACTTGTACCGCGACCAATTTCATCCAGTAAAATCAGACTATTGTCTGAAATATTGTTCAGGATACTGGCAGTTTCATTCATCTCCACCATGAAGGTACTTTCTCCTGAGGATAAGTTATCTGAGGCGCCTACCCTGGTAAATATTTTATCTACTATACCGATAGTAGCTGCCTTAGCAGGCACGAAACATCCCATCTGGGCCATCAGCACGATCAGGCCGGTCTGTCTTAATATGGCGGACTTACCCGACATATTCGGACCGGTAATAATAATGATCTGCTGGTTATCGCTATCCAGAAACACGTCATTCGTAATATATTCTTCACCAACAGGCAGTCTTTTTTCAATCACAGGGTGTCTGCCACCTTTGATATCCAATACCTTAGATTTGTTCAGCTCAGGTTTTACATAATGGTTTTTCACCGCCAGCTGCGCAAAACACAATAACACATCCAGCTGGGCAGTAATAAATGCATTGCGCTGTATCGGTTTGATATATATGATGACCTGATGGATCAGTTCTTCATAGAGTTTAAATTCTATCTGCTGGATCTTATCTTCAGCACCTAAAATCTTTTCCTCGTACTCTTTCAGCTCCTGTGTAATATATCTTTCAGCGTTCACCAGCGTTTGCTTTCTGATCCAGCTTTCCGGAACTTTATCCTTATGCGTATTAGTTACCTCCAGATAATAGCCGTGAACATTATTATAAGCTACCTTTAAAGAAGGAATGCCCGTAGCCGCAGCTTCACGTTTCTGTATCTCCAGTAAGAAATCCTTACCATTTCCTGAGATACCACGCAGTTCATCCAGTTCTGCATGAATTCCCGCAGCAATTACATTTCCTTTGATCAGTAAAGCCGGCGGATCCTGCTGCAACTCTCTTTCCAGCTTCTCACGGATACTCAGACAAACGTCAAGATTTTCTGCCAGCTGCATTAAAAACTGATTTCCGGATGCAAGGGAGATTTCTTTGATGCTTTCGATATGATACAATGATTTTTTCAGCTGACAAAGTTCCCTTGGTCCGCATTTTTGCAAGCCAACCTTTGAAATCAGTCGCTCTAAATCACCGATCTGTTTAATATGTGTTAAAAATTCTTCCAGCAAATCTTCATGCTCCGTGAAGTATTCCACCATCCCCAAACGTTCCTGGATGGGCTTGAGGTCCTTCAGCGGCATGATAATCCATTTGTGCAGCATCCTGGCACCCATAGGCGTGGAAGTCATGTCAAGCACCTGAAAAAGGGTCGTTGCATTTTCATTTGCTGAGCCTACCAGTTCCAGGTTACGGATCGTAAACCTGTCCAGCCACATACAGTTGTCTTCTTCTAGGCGGGAGATGGTGCTGATGTGTTTTAAATTCCGGTGTTCCGTTTCTCCCAGGTAATGCAATACGATCCCTGCAGCTACAATCCCAACCTGAATTTTATCCACCCCAAAGCCCTTCAACGAAGTTACTTCGAAATGTTTAGTCAGGATCTCATTTGCATAGTCGCCCGTAAAAGCCCAGTCATCCAGCGGAAAAGTATAAAACCGATCGCCAAACAGCTCCACAAATTCCTGCCTTTTACTCTTCTGGAAGATCACTTCATTGGGTTTAAAACCCTGTAACAATTTATCAATATATTCTGCGTTACCCTGTGCTACATGAAATTCACCAGTAGAAATATCCAGAAAAGACACGCCTAACATGTTCTTCTCGAAATAAATAGCAGCGAGGTAATTATTGGATTTTTGGCTCAGTATATTATCATTGTAAGCCACTCCCGGTGTAACCAGTTCAGTTACGCCGCGTTTTACAATGGTTTTGGTAGATTTTGGATCCTCTAACTGATCGCAGATGGCCACCCTTTGTCCGGCACGGACCAGTTTAGACAGGTAATTTTCTAATGAATGGTGCGGGAAACCGGCAAGCTCACTATTTTCGGAAGCAACATTTCCCCTCCGCGTTAAAACAATGCCTAATATCTGAGATGTTTTGATGGCATCGTCGCCAAAAGTCTCGTAAAAATCCCCTACCCTGAACAGTAATAATGTGCCCGGATACTTTGCTTTGATCGCATTGTACTGCTGCATTAATGGTGTTGCCTTCGTATTATCTTTAGCCAAAATATATTTATGTTACAAATTGTAAATATACTACCAATGCGTATAGCTTTGGTTATTTTTTTAAAATTTATAAGCCTATAACTG
This sequence comes from Pedobacter sp. MR2016-24, assembly GCF_026239655.1. Taxonomy (GTDB): domain Bacteria; phylum Bacteroidota; class Bacteroidia; order Sphingobacteriales; family Sphingobacteriaceae; genus Pedobacter. The sequence goes on from NZ_JAPIVO010000007.1 coordinate 178,023, forward strand.
CTTGATAAGGGATAAAAACAAAGTAAGTGCCTCGCGTTTTTTTTCCGTAAGGTCAAAATCAAGTTTATGCATCAGATAGTCAGCCACATCAAAATGCGGATGCTCCGGCAATGCTGCAATCACTGTCGCGCGTGATGCTAAACCCATTTTTAAAGCGGCATTAAATTCAGTTACAAACGCTTCCGGAATTGGTTTATTGGCCACCCATGCAGCATATACAAAAGGTAAACCGGTAAATTTCATCCACTCTTCCCCCATGTCATACCAAAAAGCATAATCATCTTTTTTACCAAATGTACGGTCACCAATCAGCACAATCGCATCAGTAACTGCATCCGCATCGGTGGTAAAGGTAACTTCCTGTTTGAAATGAAACTTCAGCAATACCTTAGCCAGGTTATTCGAAGTGCGGGAATGGCTATCCAATCGCACAGATCTGATCTCCGTAACCGGTACATTACTAAAAATAAAAACAGAATTCACTGCACCTACAGAGCCGATGCAATAATCAGAAATAATATGCGCATCTGTTACACCGGGAATTGCGGCTACCGGAATTAATCCTACATCTACCGTTCCGTCTATCAGCTTAGCGGCACAGTCTGATGGGATATCTAAACTCAAATCGATTTGATCCAGCACTGCTGAATGACTGATTCCGTAAATAAAGGGCTTGGTATTGGTATAGGCAACAGCAGAAATCTTAATCTTATCCAAGGCAATGGCTATTTTATATGGTTGGTATTGTTTGTCTCTAAAATGGTGAACTGGTCACCGCTAAGCTGTAATTTGTACAAGCCCGTATTCTGATGCGGAAAGTCATACATATCAGAGAGTGGTTTATTTGTTAACAGGCACATGAGTAAACGCAAGGCGCGACCATGCATACAAATCAGAATCAGTTTCTCACCTGTTCTGCTTTTAATCAGCTCCATGGTTTCTTTTAACCTGATGGCTACGTCATTCGGACTTTCGCCGCCTTTGAAATGGGCATCATAATCGCCCGCCTGCCACTTTTCAGTGATGTCTTTGAAAGCGCCAATGGCAAGTTCACTGGTCTGCTTCCCTTCCCATTCTCCCCAGGCAAGCTCATCCAGACCAGCCTGTTTCTCCCATGGAATACCAGCATCAATAAATCGCTGCACGGTCTGCTGTGTCCGTTTCAGTTCTGATGTATATACTTTTTCAAAAGGGATATCCTTATACATTTCATAAAACCCGGCAGCCTGGGCGCGACCGGTATCGTTCAGATCGCTGTCAATTCCCCTGCCCTGTATAATTCCCTGTTTGTTTAGATCTGTTTCGCCATGACGAATGATATATAATTCTTTATCCATTAATTGATTACCGGTAACTTATAAAACTGGGGTTTAGCTTGCTCTTCAAAAATGAAATCCGAGTAATCCGTAACTACATTATATAAAGTGTCTCTTTCTATAGGTTTGCGGCCCACCTGCTTAATGAGCTCCACCAATTCTTTGGTGCTCATGCCGGGAGTTTGTTCTTCAGCACCAGCCATCGAATAGATTTTAGTCGTATCATCCAGCGTACCGTCAATATCATCTACACCAAAGTTTAAAGATAACTGGGCAGTCTGGCGACTAATCATGGCCCAATACGCTTTGATATGGTCGAAATTATCCAGATAGATCCTTGCAATGGCATAGTTTCTCAGATCTTCAATTACAGATACCTCAGGAACGTTGTCCATCTGGTTGTTCTGGTTTCTGAATTTCAATGGAATAAAGGCCTGGAAGCCACCGCTTTTGTCCTGTTGCTGACGCAGGCGTTCCATATGGTCTACCCTGTGCCAAAACTGTTCAATATGGCCATATAACATCGTTGCATTCGTACGCATGCCTAATTTATGCGCCTGCTCATGGATATCAAGCCATTGTTCAGCATTACATTTATCATGCGCAATCTTTTCTCTCACTTCAGGGTGAAAAATTTCCGCACCACCGCCCGGCATAGAATCCAGACCAGCTTCTTTGAAATATTTCATTCCATCGTAGTGGCTCAGTTTTGCCTTCTTAAAAATATAGTAGTATTCAACAGGCGTTAAGGCCTTGATGTGTAGGTCAGGACGGTGAGCTTTCACTTTACGGAAAAAATCAGCATAAAACTCCAGGTTCTGTTTTGGTACTACCCCACCGGTAATATGCACTTCCGTTACCGGCTCGTTGTCATATTTCTTCAGGATGTCGATCATACCATCCACGCTCATTTCCCAGCCATCTTCCCTGTCCCTGATCAAACGTGAGTAAGAACAGAAATTACAACTGTAAACACATAAATTAGTAGGTTCAATATGAAAATTACGGTTAAAATAAGTTTTGTCCCCGTGTTTTTGTTCTCTGATATAATTTGCTAAAACACCAAGATAACCAAGTTCGGCATGTTCATATAAATAAACACCTTCATCAAAAGTTATTCTCTGTTGATTTTGAACTTTAAGGGCAATATCCTTCAACGACTGAGCAAGGCCCGTATCGTTCAAAATAAAATCCAATTTTGCAGTAGTATCCATCTATGATTTATTATACTCCAAAAGTAAGATAAAATCAACAGAAGACCGTGAAACAATACATTTAAGCTGTCAGGGTTATGTCAAAGGTAAATCCTGCTTCTGCGGTTTTTTCATCTTAATCGCTTCCCTGAAATACCGCAACGGCACAAATAACATACCGAAGCATTCCCCTTCTTCCTTATTCAAATGTTTGTGATGTACTTTATGCGCTTTTCTTAAAGCCCTGAAATAGAAGTTATCAGTGCGCGTGAAAAGTTTAAAGCGCTGATGGATAAAGATATCATGCACAAAGAAATAAGCGAAACCATAAAGTGTAATGCCTATGCCGATATAAAACATAAACCCAAGGTCAGTCACAAAGGTACCGGTCACAAAAAAAGTCATCGAGATGAAGGCGAAGATGACAAAAAAATAGTCATTCTTTTCAAAGAAGTGATCTGATTTATTATGGTGATCCTCATGCAGGTTCCAGAAAAGTCCGTGCATAATATATTTATGCGTAAGCCATGTTACACATTCCATTAAACAAAAAGTCAGCAATACTATGCCAATATTAATCAATATGTTCATCACGTATCTGTTTAATTCTATTCAACATTAATTTAAACCATTCTGTATAATTTTCCGGATGTACAGCAATATCCGCTTCAATATTTTCTAAACTCATATACTTCCATCCGGCTACCTCCTCCGCATTCGGCACCGGCAATACATTACTCCGTCCAAAAAAGACGTGGTCCAGTTCATGCTCGGTCAGGCCATCGGCTAAAACAGCTTTATAAATAAACCTGTACTGGTAAATCAGTTCACAGGACATATTCATTTCTTCCTGTAAACGCCGCACAGCCGCTTCCATCACATTTTCATCCTTTCGGGGATGGGTACAGCAAGTATTAGTCCACTGCAGAGGCGAATGGTATTTTTCTGCCGCCCGCTGCTGTAGCAGCAGCTCATGTTGATCATTGAAAACAAAAATAGATATTGCCCGGTGCAGAACAGCCTCCTGATGCGCCTGCAGCTTTTCCATAATTCCAATTTCATTATCCTCTTCGTCTACCAGCAAGACATATTCTATCATTCTATAATGTTTTTATCAGTGTTTTCTCGCCCGCAGTACAATATTTATTAATTAGCAGATAAGTCTTTATTCTTTTATGCAGCACCACATCTGCAGTGTCTTTACTTTTATTATGCGCCAGCCAGCTGATCAGTGCCTTTTTATCCCTGGCGATCGCGTCATTGTATTTCAATAGTGCAGGCACATTACTTTGTGTGCTTAGCCGGAATAAACGTAACTCCGGATTGGCACTATCCTTTTTGATCACATTCTCCAGTAAATCCCTGCCCTTGTTAAAATGTGATAACTTACTGAAAGGATTAACCACATGTTTACACAACAGAAATTCTGACATTGCCCGGAAGCCGACCAATACGGGCAGATCAGTTTCCTTCACCGTTTTCAGCCGATCATAAAATTTCTGAGCCACAGCCTTATTTTCTACTGAAGCGTCCATCAGCTCCCTGCATTCTTTTGTATCAGGCAAAGAAACACTATAAGAAAATAAAAACAGTAAGATCAATCTCATATCATTCTAAAACTATGTTTCACATAAGAACCGGCCAGCAAGCCTATTTTCTGTGCGTTTGGAATCCTGATCCGCTGGGAGAGTATGTTGGAAGAAGAGACCGACTTGATTTTGTTAAACAGGCTTTTATAATAGATATAAGCTACATACACCCCAAATCTTGACGAACGCGGCAAAGCTTTTATACCTTTCAGTGCAGCATCAAAGTCCTGTTGTATATCATGTTCAATCTCCTTTTTCTCCGCCTCAGAAAATACCGTAAAGTCAACTGCCGGGAAATACGTTCTTCCCAATACTTCATAGTCATTTTTCATATCCCTCAGAAAATTCACCTTCTGAAAAGCAGCACCTAATTTCATCGCTGCAGGTTTCAGTTCCTGATACATAGTGCTATCATTTTCAGTAAACACCCGCAAGCACATTAATCCGACTACTTCCGCCGAGCCTAAAATATAGGTATCATAAGAGCCCGAAGTATGACAGGTTTCCTGCAGATCCATTTCCATACTCGCCAGGAAACAATCAATCAGCTCCAAGTCAATTCCATAATCATTCACTACATGCTGAAAACTATTCAATATCGGATTCAGGCTGATCCCCTGTGTTATAGATTTATAGGTAGCAGCTTTAAATTCAACCAATAACTCTTTCTTATCATAACCATGAAAAGAATCAACAATTTCATCAGCTAAACGCACAAAACCGTAAATACTATATATCGCATCATGGAATTTTTTGTGAAGGCAGCCAATACCGAGCGAAAAACTTGTACTGTAAGTTTTTGTCACGATTTTACTTGTGGTGATAGAGATCTGATCAAACAGTTGTTTCATCTTATTTTTTATGTAGGTATTTATTCAGTTCTGCCGCAGCAACCTGTCCCGAAATCAATGCGGGAGGTACGCCAGGGCCGGGAACGGTAAGCTGACCTGCATAAAACAGGTTATTTACCTTCTTGTTTCGTAAAGATGGTTTTAACACAGCGGTCTGACTCAGCGTATTAGCCAATCCATAGGCATTTCCTTTAAACGCATGGTAATCCTCTACGAAATCATTGATGCAATACGTTCTTTTGTAGACAATCTCGGCTGCAAAACTTTCTCCGCAAAAGCTTTCCATCCTTTTGATCAGACCGTCAAAATAGCTATCCCTGACAGCTGCTGTGTCAATAAGCCCTGTAGCAACGGGCACCAGGATAAATATGTTTTCCATACCATCAGGCGCTACCGTATCGTCTGTCTTTGAAGGACAGCAAACATAGAAGAGCGGATGCTCAGGCCATTGCGGGTCGTTATAAATCTGCTCAGCATGTTTATTCAAATCTGCATCGAAAAATAAATTGTGGTGCAACAGTTTCTTCAGTTTTTTACTTACCCCTACGTAATAGATCAGGCAGGAAGGTGCAAAAGTTTTTTTCTCCCAGTATTTAGCATCATAATTTCTATACTTTTCTTCCAGCAGCTGCTGCTCCACATGGTTGTAATCCGCAGCGGCAATGATGCCATCCGCAGTGATATGTCCCATACTGGTATCCAGTCCCGTAACGAGCTGACCAGCTATCTTTATTTGATCAACCTGTACGCCCGTATGGAAGTCCACTCCCAGAGAGCCTGCCAGTTCCTTCATTCCATTCACAATCTGGTACATTCCACCTTTAGGATACCAGGTACCCTGCACCAGTGCTGAATAGTTCATCATGGTATATAAGGCAGGAATCTTATTCGCCATTGCCCCTAAAAACAGGACAGGAAACTCCATGAGTGCTATCAGGCGTTCATCTTTAAAATAACTGCGTACATAACTGCTTACTGAGCTGAACAGATTGGCATTCAACATCCCCTTCACCACATCAATATTGGCATATTCCAGCCAGGAAAATGCAGGTTTATACACCATGTCCTGCATCCCTACAGTATATTTGAATTCCGCTTCCTTCAGGAATTTTCTCAAAGCCTCAGCACTGCCCTTTTCGATCTGCTCAAAAGTCTGATACAGCTCCTCCAGGCGCGCTGGAATTTCCACCACTTCATTCCCCTCAAATATCATCTGAAATCCCGGATCAAGCTGTTGCAGCTCGTAATAGTCGGCCGCCGACTTCCCAAACTGCCTGAAGAAGTTCTCAAACACATCCGGCATCCAGTACCAACTGGGCCCCATATCAAATGTAAAACCATCAGCTTTGTACATTCTTGCCCTTCCGCCGATACCCTCATTTTTTTCAATCACCTTCACTTCATGCCCGGCCTGCGCCATAAAACATGATGCTGCCAGTCCCGAAAAACCACTACCAATTATTGAAATTTTAGCCATAAAAAGATTCTTTGCATCAAAAAAGATTTGTATTCCTGACAGCAAGGCCATGAAAATACCAATTATATATCATACTCCGGGATAAAAACAGCTACCTAACGCCAATTTTACCAATAAAAAAAGCCAGCGCTAAGCTGGCTTCTATAGTTTCAATGTGTATTTGTTAAATTATTTTACTGCTTTAGAGAAGTTCATCACAATATAAGCTGGTGAGCTTCCGTAATCTACCGGAGATTTCAACACCATATTGTCGCCCGTAGCAGAAGAAAGAATCAATCTGTATCCTTCCGTTACATTTTTAGCTTTATCACCTTCATACAATTTTTTAAACTGGAAAGTTTCGTCAGCAGTGCTTACCGACCAGAAAATACTTTGTGTTCTTGTCGGACAGTCAGTTGTTCCGGGTAAAACATAAGTTCCGTTTCCGCTATTTGTTAAATTCCAGGTACTTCCAATAAAACATTTGTAAGAAGCTTCGCTAAAAAGTGATTTTACTGCTCCGGCGGGTACGCCTTCAAACGTAATATCGTTTAAAACCCAGTTACCAGATACATTACCCCTTCTTAAACTTGTTGTTGCTGATGCATTTTTTGTAGATGAGCAACTTTGTAACACCATTAATGAACTACATAAAATGGCAGCTATAACTAATATTCTTTTCATATACTTGTATTTTCGAATACAACTTACATAAATCCTGCCAAAAATATTAAAATACAAAATTCTATGCAGACCGAAACTATTGCAATACATGCCGGAAATTTAACTCGCAGTGTAACAGGCGATGTTACACAACCTATCAGTTTATCCACCACATTTTTCAGAGATGAAAATGGCGGTTATCCTGGCGGACATATGTACAGCCGTGTCAGTAATCCCAACCGTTCTGCATTGGAAAAAGTACTCACGGCGCTGGATAAAGGTGCAGATGCCTGCGCTTTCTCGTCTGGTAATACCGCTGGCATGGCAGTTTTCCAGGCTTTACTGCCGGGCAGCCACATCATTGCGCCGGATGATATGTACTGGGGATTCAAAAAACAACTGCTCTCTATTTTTAAAGGTACACTGGAGATTGATTTCGTTGACCTCACCGATGTCAGCAACATAGCTGCTTATATCCGGGAGAATACGGTCATGATCTGGATCGAAACTCCTTCTAATCCATTATTAAAGGTTACCGATATTGCTGCTGTCGCTGCTATAACGAAACAGCACGGACTTACGCTGGCATGCGATAGTACCTTTGCCTCTCCCTGTTTCCAGCATCCTATTGAATATGGGGCCGACCTGGTCATGCATTCTTCTACCAAATATATTGGTGGCCATAGCGATGTGCTGGGCGGCGTACTGATTACTGCAGCACATACAGAGTTATGGGAAAAGATCAGAAATATCCAGCAAATTGGCGGGGCTGTGCCTTCTCCCTTCGATTGTTTCCTGTTACTGCGCAGCATCAAAACTTTGCCCTACAGGATGAAAGGCCATCATGAAAACGGCATGGCGCTGGCGCTTTACCTCGAAAATCACCCTGAGATTGAAGCTGTATATTATCCGGGCCTGCCCTCCCATCCGCAGTACGAAATTGCCAAAAAGCAGATGACCGGTTTCAGCGGAATGTTATCTGTTCTGGTAAAGGGTGATGGAGCACGTGCAAAAAAGGTGGTGAATACGGTGAAATTATTCGCTCAGGCCACCAGTCTGGGCGCTGTGGAAAGTTTAATAGAACACAGGGCATCTGTAGAAGGACCAGACACCAAAACCCCGCAGAATTTAATTCGGATATCTGTGGGACTGGAACATATAGACGACCTTATTCAGGATTTTGAGCAGGCGCTGCGTGTATAATCTTTAACAGCACAGTAAATTGAATGGTATAAATTTGATTTTATACCATTCATCTACAGACATTTGACTAATTTTCAGAATATTATTTTGGAGATTCACAGAATAAATCTACATTTGTAACATAATAGCGAAAGCTGTTAAAGTCAACACCTCTCTTTAGAGGCTTTGATTTATAAAGAAGTGGCGAGAGACAGGCTCTAAGACCCACTGGCAACCCTCCCGAAAGGAGAAGGTGCCAATTCCTGACCAGTTAGCCTATTGCTTCCTGGAAAGATAAATTAAAACAAAATGAAAACAATCAACCAATCGCTATCTGGCGAAATCATTTCGGCTAACACTTTTAATCCTCAGCAGGCTGCATGCGTTTGTATGTGTTGTTGTATAGGCTAGTTTAAAAATCTTCCCTCCTCATTTTCTAATCAGACGGAAGGCCTCTTTTAAGAGGTACGTAAATACTTATGCATCATTCTCACAACAAACACAAATATTATGTCAGCCAACTATAAATTCGAAACATTACAATTGCATGCAGGTCAGGAAATTGATCCCACAACAGGATCCAGAGCTGTACCTATTTACCAGACTACTTCCTACGGGTTCAAAAGCTCAGAACATGGTGCGAACCTGTTTGCGTTAAAGGAGTTCGGTAATATCTATACCAGGATCATGAATCCTACTACAGACGTTTTCGAAAAACGTGTAGCCGCTTTGGAAGGTGGAGTCGCCGGACTTGCTGTAGCATCCGGACAAGCCGCACAGTTTATTGCATTGAATAATATCCTCGAAGCGGGTGATAACTTTATCTCCTCTTCTCACCTGTATGGTGGGAGTTACAACCAGTTTAAAGTTGCATTTAAACGTCTGGGAATCGAAGTCAGATTCGCAGATCCTGATGATTTGGCGGCTTTAGAGTCGCTGATCGACGCAAATACAAAAGCACTCTACCTGGAAACGATTGGTAATCCTTCTTTCAGCATCCCTGACTTTGAAAATATCGCATTGATTGCCCAGAAACATGACCTGCCATTAATTGTAGACAATACTTTTGGTGCAGCAGGATATTTATTCAAACCACTGGAGCATGGTGCCCATATCGTAGTACAGTCGGCCACCAAATGGATCGGCGGTCATGGTACAAGTATTGGCGGGATCATCGTAGACGGCGGAAATTACAACTGGGGAAACGGCAAGTTTAAACAATTCACTGAGCCTTCGGAAGGTTACCATGGATTGGTCTTCAGTGATGTCTTTGGTATTAACAGCGACTTTGGCAATATCCAGTTCATCATCCGAGCACGTGTAGAGGGCTTGCGCGACTTCGGTCCCTCCCTTGCCCCTTTCAATTCGTTTCTCCTGATACAGGGTCTCGAAACGCTATCGCTACGGGTACAGCGTCATGTGGACAACGCACTGGCACTGGCCACCTGGCTGCAAAACCATGAAGCCGTAAAAACTGTACTTTATCCGGGTCTGGAAAGCAGCCCTTATCATCAGAATGCAAAAAAATACCTGAAGAACGGCTTCGGTGCTGTCTTATCCTTTGAATTGCATGGTGGCAAAGAAAACGCAACACAGCTGGTCAATGAGCTGCAGCTCATCAGTCACCTGGCCAATGTTGGCGATGCGAAAACGCTGATTATCCAGCCTGCAGCTACCACACATCAGCAGTTGAGCGAAACAGAACAATTAGCGGCCGGGGTAACACCGCAACTGCTGCGCATATCTGTAGGAATAGAGCATATTGATGATATCAAGGCAGACCTGGAGCAGGCATTTGCAAAAATTCAGTCAGCAGGAAATTAAGACAACGCTATTTTAAGATTACAACAATGCCATCAACGAATATATATCAATATCCTAAAGTATTTAAATTAGAAAACGGAAAGAAACTGCGCGGGTTACAAATTGCCTACCATACTTACGGGAAGCTCAATGCCAAAAAAGACAATGTAATCTGGGCTTGTCACGCACTGACGGCAAATGCTGATGTGCTGGACTGGTGGAGCGGCCTTTTCGGACAGAATGCTTTATTTAATCCTGAAGATCACTATATCATCTGTGCCAATGTACTGGGTTCCAATTATGGAACGACCAATCCGCTCAGCATTAATCCTGTCACAGGACAGCCTTATTACCTGGCTTTTCCTGAGTTTACCATCAGGGATTTCGTGAGCGCACACCAGTTACTGGCGGCACATCTGGGTGTAGAAGAGATCAGGGTATTGATTGGTGGTTCTTTAGGCGGACAGCAAGCATCAGAATGGGCCATTGCAGAAAGCAATAAAATACAAAACCTGATCCTCGTAGCTACCAATGCCTTTCATTCGCCATGGGGAATTGCATTTAATGAGAGTCAGCGTTTAGCCATTACGGCCGACCGTACCTTTTACGCTCAGCAGCCAGATGGCGGCATCAAGGGTTTAAAAGTAGCAAGAAGCATAGCCCTGCTTTCTTACCGTACCTATGAAGCGTATGGAGCAACGCAGGTAGAAAGCGTAAATGACAAAACAGGTGGTTTCAGAGCTTCCTCCTACCAGAATTACCAGGGGGAAAAATTATGTAAGCGTTTCAATGCCTACAGCTACTGGTACCTCAGCAAAGCGATGGACAGCCATAATGTTGGCCGCGGAAGGAAAAGTGTCATTGATGCACTGGCTGCGATTAAATCCAACACACTGGTGATAGGAATTGAGAACGACTTCCTCTTCCCTATTGCTGAGCAGAAATACCTGGGCGATCACATTCCGGGTGCAGCGTTCCATAGTATCAAATCTGCCTACGGACATGATGGTTTCCTGATTGAGACGGACATCCTTACCAATATCATTGGTAATTTTTTAAAAGAAAGCGTAAATAAAAAGATTATAAAACTGCATAAAACAGCATAATGAGTAAGCGACTAAAAATTGGAATATTTGGTTTTGGAGTAGTAGGTCAGGGATTACATGACATCATTCAGGGACAGGACCTTAATCTGGAGATCATTAAAATAGCGATTAAAAACCCTGATAAAAAAAGGAGCCTGGATGCCAAACTGTTTACGACCGATCATAATGAGATCCTGAATAATCCGGAGATCAATACGATTGTAGAATTAATTGATGATGCAGATGCAGCTTTCGACATTGCTAAAAGAGCTTTAACCAGTGGCAAACATGTCGTTTCTGCCAATAAAAAAATGATTGCCAATCACCTGGCAGAACTGGTGGAATTACAGGCAGCACACGGCACTTCTCTCCTTTATGAAGGTGCGGTATGCGGAAGTATTCCCATCATCAGAAACCTGGAAGAGTACTATGACAATGAGTTGCTGCACGGAATCAGCGGTATCTTCAATGGTTCATCCAACTACATTCTTTCCAAGATCTTCAACGAAGACCTTCCTTATGCAGTAGCCCTTAAACAAGCGCAAGACCTTGGTTTTGCGGAGACTGACCCGATCATGGACGTAGGCGGCTACGATCCGAAGTTCAAGCTTGCTATCGCAACGGCACATGCTTATGGTTTGTTTATCAATCCGGACAAGATCCTGAACGTGGGTATCCAGAACCTCTCAGAGCATGATATCAGATATGCCAGGGAGAAGAATTTCAAGATTAAACTGGTACCTACAGCGCGTAAGATCAGCACCAAACAGGTAGTGACCTATGTGCTCCCTAAGTTTGTAAAATCAGACGATTTTCTGTTTAACGTAGAGAATGAGTACAATGGCGTAACCGTGCAGGCAGCCTTTGCAGACAAACAGTTTTTCTTTGGAAAAGGTGCTGGCGGTCACCCTACCGGTGCAGCTGTATTATCAGACATTGCGGCTTTACGTTATGGCTACAGATATGAATATAAAAAGTACCATCAGCAAAACGGCTTAATCCATACAGACAATGTAAACATTGAAGTTTACCTGAGATATGTACACGAGTATACTGTTGAAAAGCTGAAAATAGAAAATATAGTAGAACGTTTTTCGCGCGACGACTACAAATACGTGATCGGTAGTGTCAGCCTGAAATCGCTGATTGCAAATAAAGACTTGCTCGTACAAAAAGATGTTTTCATTGCCCATACCGGCAGATTTACCTATACAGATCAGCAGATCCAGGTGATTGCAGGCGAGGAAGTTTTATTTAACTAATCCCTTTTAATTTTTGTTTTGATATGCAAAAGGCCGGATAATTATCCGGCCTTTTGCATATAGTATATTTTGATATTATCAAGCTGTCTCTGCTTTGGATGCTATCCTTAGCTGATGATTCTTTTTCTTAAATCTCGCGGTTCACATCCCAGTTCTCCAGGTAATCCGCTACGCGACGTACAAACATGCCACCCAGCGCGCCATTCACTACCCTATGGTCATAAGAAAGCGACAGGAACATCATATGACGGATCGCAATCACATCACCGTATTCTGTCTCCAATACTGCAGGTTTCTTTTTAATTGCCCCTACTGCGAGTATAGCGACCTGTGGCTGATTGATAATTGGTGTACCCATTACATTACCAAAAGAACCCACATTAGTTAAGGTGAAGGTTCCGCTCTGCGTTTCATCCGGTTTAAGCTTCGAAGCTCTTGCCCTGTTGGCCAGATCATTCACTGCTTTGGTCAGGCCCACAAGGTTAAGCTGATCAGCCCTTTTAATTACAGGAACAATCAGGTTACCACTTGGCAGGGCAGCAGCCATACCGATATTGATATCTTTCCTTTTGATGATCTGCGTTCCGTTTACCGAAACATTGATCAGCGGGTAATCCTTGATTGCTTTCGTGACCGCCTCTATAAAGATGGGTGTAAAAGTGATCTTTTCATTTTCCCTTTTCTCAAAGTTCTTTTTTACTTTTTCGCGCCAAAGTACCATATTCGTCACATCCGCTTCCACAAATGAAGTCACATGTGCAGAAGTATGTTTACTCATCACCATATGGTCTGAAATGAGCTTGCCCATCCTGTCCATCTCCACGATTTCGTCGCCGCCACTCACACTAACCGCTGGTGCGCTGATCACCGGTGCAGCCGCAGCAATCGGTGCCGCAGCTTTACTCACTACAGGTGAGCCAGCGGTAGCCTCCTGAACAGGAGCGTTACCTTTTCTGTTGTTTTGTATATAATTTAAAAGATCATCCTTCGTCAGCCGCCCTTCAGCTCCGCTTCCACTGATGCCTTTCAGTTCATCCGTGCTGATTTTCTCCTGTGCAGCAATGCTTCTCACCAGTGGTGAATAAAAGCGGTCTGCATCTGTTAGCGTTTCCTTCTCAGACGTGGTAACTTTCTCATTTAATAAAGCTGTACCAGGAATATTTTCTTCCGGCACAGGTGCAGCTGCTGCTTCAACAACAGGCACAACCTGCTCTTCAGCAACTGCAACAGTATTACTTGCCGTTGCTTCTGTTTCGATCAGTGCAATGACAGCACCTACCTGTACGACTTCATCCTCGCCAAATAATTGTTTAATCAATTTTCCGGCTACAGGAGAAGGTACTTCTGAATCTACCTTATCCGTTGCAATTTCCAGCAGTGTATCATCCAAACTGATCATATCACCTGGTTGTTTTAACCATTTGATCACAGTTGCTTCTGCAACACTTTCACCCATTTTAGGTAATAATAATTCGTATTGAGCCATTTAGTTTACAATAAATTTGGTGTCACGCACAAAAGTAAGGCTTTTTTATAGTTAATTGGCATCCAGATTCAACTGATTTAAAATCATGGTAAGGGCTGCTGTGGCAGATCGCTCTATATTCTGAATCCTTTTATTCCCGAAAGTATGGAGCTTCGCTACCACCCCATTTTTGGTTGCCACTGCTATCCAGACAGTTCCGACAGGTTTGTCTTCCGTGCCACCATCAGGACCAGCAATTCCGCTTACCGCCACACTATAATCCGTTTTAAAATGAGCAATTGCACCAAGCGCCATTTCCTTTACCGTTTGCTCGCTGACCGCACCAAATTGATTCAGCGTTTCCTCACTCACCCCTAAAACAGACTGTTTCAAATCGTAGGAATAAGTAACCGCTCCTCCATCATAAACTGCAGAGCAACCCGCATGCTGCGTAATCAGGTGCGCAATATATCCGCCCGTGCAGCTCTCCGCCGTTGATAAGGTCAGCTGACGTGCTTTCATGATATCCAGTACCGCTTTTTCCAGGGCGATATCATCCTCTGCCACTACAAATGGTTTAATCTGTGCTACAATCTGCTTAGACCAGTAATCCACTTCCTGTTTCAATTGCTGCTCATCCGTGCCCGACGCGCTCAAACGCAGTCTTACCTGTCCCAGTTTAGGCAGATAAGCCAGTTTGATCCCCGCCGGCAGACTGTCTTCAATTCCAGCGATTTCCTGTGCCAGGAAAGACTCGCCAATATTGGCTGTTAATATGGTTTTATGGTAAATAAAAGGGAGGTCAAATGATTTTTTAAGCCGTGGAAGAATTTCTTCATCCATCAGGTACATCATTTCAAATGGCACACCGGGCATAGACACGATAATATGTTCGCCGCGGTCAAACCACATACATGGTGCTGTCCCATTTTTGTTCTGGATCACCTCACAGCCATCCGGCACATCTGCCTGACGAATATTTACGTCTATCATCGGACGTTTATACTTTCTGAAAATCTCTGTGACATGATCCAGCGTGGCCTGATCACGACGCATCCCCATATTGAAATAACGCGCCAGTGTGAACTTGGTGATATCATCTTTGGTCGGCCCCAGTCCCCCGGTAATGAGGATAATCTTTGCCCGCTTTTCTGCCTGGGCGATGGCTTCCATAATATGATCTGCATCATCAGATACAGAAGTGATTTGTTTTACTTGAATACCTATCGCATTCAGCGATTTTGCCATCCAGGCAGAATTGGTATCTACGATCTGGCCAATCAGGATTTCATCACCGATGGTTATGATTTCAGCTAACATAAATTTCTATTAAAAACGTGTATAATAAGCCTGTTGCTTGCTTAGTTTTAAATCCTGCAGGATCGAAGCCTTCACTTTAATCGTCAGGTTATAACTTCTGTATGGTCCGACAGGAATCCAGTGGATACTCATGTCCCAGCAATGCAAATCCCTGTAAATAGAGAAGGATGTAGGTGAAAGTCCCTTACTCTGGAAATCGTATCCTGACGTAAACTGTACTTTCCACAGTGGCGTCACATTGAAATCGCCGTTAAAGTTCAGCGTATTGGTTAAAGTAGACACAAAAGCTGTGGGTGCCTTACTATAGTCAAAACGATAAGAGAAGGTGAAGTTCCATGGAATTTTAAAATCGACAAAGGCATTCGGATCACTGCTGACCAATGCCAGCTGAGCTGCCTGTTCTGCCGTCATCCCCGTTTGTTGTGCCTGTTTTGCTGCATCGTCCAGGTTCTCATTACGCTTTTTGAAAGCGTCAGCATTCAGACTATAGCCAAATGATAAACTGAACCTCGTTAACTGGGGAAGCGTATAATTATTGGTCAGGGCCCTGCCCCTCACATTATTCAACACAGAGTCACGCACAAAATACGGGTTAAATGAACCGTCATAGGTAATCCCGAATTTATCCGTGAACTGAGAACGGCCGCTAAAGCTCAGTTCAGATAACTTATTAACCGGTTTCAGAAAGTCGTAAGTACCATTAAATGCCAGCCCCTGGATGATTGGCACCTTTTTCATGCCTGTACCTGTCGTATCTTTTGCTGAGAAAACTTTCGCTTCCAGTGTATTGTCCAGACCGAAATTGATCGTTGCACTTCTTCCCTCACCCGGACCACCGTAAAGTAAACCATCGTGAATAGAATAACGTTTAGCCCGGTTATATACAGGATCCCAAACCGTTGCACCATCCTGATACTGCAAAATTTTGTAATTGCCTTTCGAAGGATCTGAAAAATCAGGACGGTAATTGAAACTTACCGTAGGTGTCATCACCAAACGTAATGCTTTCAGATTTCCCAGGTTATTGAACTGCGCCGTATTGTAGATCTTGGTAGATACCCCCATGTTAAAGCTGTATTCGCCCGACCTGTTAAATCCGTTTACGGTATCTCTGATCACCGTATAAGGTTGCACCACACCATCCAGTAACCCACCTCTCACAGCGGTCTGGCGCGTGGATTGAAAATGCCATTTCTCCAGATAAGTCCCGCCGGCGTTAAAGTTGAAGTATTTCAGTGCCGTGAAGTTGATACTTACGGGTACGGAATGACTAAAACCATTACTTAACTTATTCAAAGATTCTCTCCGGAACAAAAGACTGTCCGGCGTATTGATTGAATTCGCGGTCAGTAAACTATAACCTACCGTTAACTTCTGATACCATTTTTGCTCGCCCAGACGTTTCTTGGAGTCGAACGGGCTAATGGTCGACATATTCAATGAAGCCGTAGGCAATGAAATGGAAACCAATCTCGTTCTTGTGTCCTGTGAATGTGAAGCACCCGCACTTAAATTAAACAGTCCGTCGCCAAATACCTTACCATAAGTAATATTTGAATTCAGGTAATTCTCCGTAATCGCATACGCATTATAAGTATTCGATCCGGCCGTGTTATTATTGTAAGTACTTGTTTTGATATTTACACTCGCGCCGAAACTGGTTCCCGGGTTTGCATTTGCATTTTGCGAATGTGACCATTGGATACTATAATCCTTTTTAGGCGCATATTCCGGCGTTCCTTCTACACCATAACGGTTATTTGCATAATCCAGCCTGATGCTCCCGTTATATTTATAACGTTTTGTATAATTTGTATTTAAGGACGCACTATAAGAACCGTATGTATAAACCGTTGCCAGTATTTTAGCATCCCAGTAATCATTCAGATTTAAGTAATAACCACCATCCCTTAAAAAGAAACCCCTTGTGGCATCATCCCCTATACTCGGCATAATGATCCCGGAAGTACGGTTGTTTGGCTTGGGGAAAAATGCAAAGGGCAATCCAAGCGGCAATGGGATATCCTCAATCTTCAGGTAAACCGGTCCGGTGATAATTTGTTTATCAGTTACAATACCTTTAGTAATATACAAGCCAAAATGCGGGTGTGGCAAATTACAAGTACTGTAAGTCATCCCCTTTACGTGAATCTCATTATCAGGCTGCCGCTTACTTTGTCCCCCCGAAAAGAATCCACCCTCCTGCTCCGTAAACGTATTAAAAACTGTTCCCTTGCTGGTTCTCGTATTATAAAACAGTGAATCTGCTACAGAAGATCCCTGCTGTTCCATTTTAAAGATCGGCTTGCCTACATATTTACCTTTGGCATCTTTTCTGCCGCTGGCAAAAACTGTATTCGTTTTTGAGTTATAAGTAATATAATCGGCATCAAGCTCGAAAGACTGATAAATTACCCTTGCCTTACCATACAGGTAAATGATACTTTTGTCTTTACTGTATTTGGTGGAATCGACCGCAGAATACTCTATTTTGGAATCGGGTCCTTTACCCACGCTGTTTTTTCCCCCCGGATTTGTACGCGTTTTCAGCGTATCCCTTCCCGAAGTGTCCTGCTGTTGCAATACCTGGCGCATCGCAAATCCGGAAAATGCAAACGCAGTATGACCAGCCACCGTCAGCAGAAAGATAGTGCTCAATAAAAATATAATCCGTAAAAATTTCAAATCTGTGTGTGAATGTAACAATAGCAAAGCATTTAACCCAAAACGTTCAAAATTAATGAAAAATATAGCATTGCTGACGGCAAATTCGCTTTTGCAGGGAATAAAATAAAGCATCTCACCTATAACACTGATAAACAACGTTTTATATGCACTAATAAATCATATCTTCACATTATTTAACATCCGCTACGCCCAGAAATAACAAGCCCTTAACATGCAATAAAATGCATCCTTTGTACTGTGATATGGCATTCCGGCTCCAAATTTGAGGTGTGAAATTTTTATTATACTATCTTTGTGGTGATTAAGGCCATTTCATCATTTTCAGATTTAGCTAAAGCCTGTTGGCCGCCACAAATTAATTTGGATACAACAAAATAAAACGAATGAGATTATCAAGAAATATATTCCTGTTAGCTACTTTATTAATTTTTAGTTCAACCACATTATTTTCACAGGGATATAGAGTAAAAACGATTGTTATTGACGCAGGACACGGCGGAGATAAGCCCGGTGCAGCAGGGAGTTATTCAGTAGAAAAGAATGTAGCCCTCCAGGTTGCCTTAAAACTGGGGCGGAAATTTGAAGAGGACATGCCTGAAGTAAAAATCCGCTATACCAGGAAAACAGATATTGATGTCGCCTTTTTCCGGAGAGCTGCAATTGCCAATGATGCAAAAGCCGATATTTTCATTTCTATTCACTGCAATTCCATGCCCGATAACCGGGTTGTAGTGGGCTATACCAAAAAAGGTGGCAAAAGAATTGCTAAGTATGGTTATGTGAAAAACAAGACCACAAGGGGGACAGAAACATTCGTCGCTGGTAGTCACCGTTTACATGAACAGGATGCCGCAATAAGGGAAAATGCCGATATTGCCCTGGAGAAGGACTACAAAAAGAACTATGATGGATATGATCCGAAGGATCCCGAAACATTTATTATACTATCTTTGTTTAAGAATACATACAGGGACAAGAGTCTGAAATTAGCCAGACTGATCCAGAACAATTACGCAAGAGATAACCAGCGAGTAGACAGAGGGGTAAAAGAGCAGGGAATACTGATCTTACAAAGATGTGGGATGCCCGCAGTCTTAACAGAGATAGGGTTTATTTCAAATCCTACGGAAGAAGATTACCTGAACTCTGCAAGCGGACAGTCGGAAATTGTGAACGCAATTTTCAAGGCTGTAAAAACTTATAAAAGAGAAACAGAAGTTAATTAAGTAAACCACGCACTAAGTGAAAATAACAAACGAAACCAAAGTAGGCATACTAGCAGCCTTTTCCATCGCCCTATTAATCATCGGATATAACTTCCTTAAAGGAAACGCTATCTTTTCAAGTGAAACCTTATTGTATGCCCGCTATTCGCATGTAGATGGTCTTGCCGTTTCCAAACCAGTGCTGATTAATGGCTACCAGATCGGAAGGGTCGACAAGTTACAACTGCAGCCAGATGGTACTATCCTGGCTACCCTGAAAATCAAAGGCAAATATGATATCCCTAAGAACAGTATCGCACGCCTGGAAAGTACCGATCTTTTAGGTAGCAAAGCCATCGTCATGGCCTTGGGAACCGGGAGAGATTTCGCACTTGATGGCGATACGCTGAATGCCAACGTAGAGAAAAACCTGATGGAAGCTGTTGAGCCGGTGCAGAAAAAAGCAGAGCTGATTATCGGAAAGATGGATTCTATTTTAACAAGTGTAAACTCAATCCTTAATCCGGACTTCCAGAAAAACGTAAATAAAAGCTTTAACAGTATTGCTGCTACCCTAACCTCTTTAGAAGGCACATCCAAAAAAGTTGATGGTTTAGTAGGTACCGAAGGTAAAAGGATCTCCGCTATCCTTGCCAATGCAGAGGCGATATCGCTTAACCTTAAAAACAACAATCAGAAGATCAATGCAATCCTGACCAATATCAACACCATTACTGATCAGGTGGCTGCTGCGAACTTTAAACAAACGATAGACAATGCCAATAAAGCTGTGGCTGATTTGCAGGGTATCGTAAGCAAAGTAAATAATGGACAGGGTACTTTAGGATTACTGGTTAACGATACGAAAATGTATGATAACCTGAATAATGCTTCTAAGAACCTGGATAATCTGATTATAGACCTGAAAGAAAATCCAAAACGTTATGTACACTTCTCGGTATTCGGGGGAGGTGGTAAGGATAAGTAATCAATAAAAAGGAAGGTAATTTCTGACCTGCAAGATTTTGCTGAAGGGCAAAATCTTGCAGGTCAGAAATTACCTTCCTTTTTATTGACGTACTCTGAGAGATGGTCCGTTTAGCATGATGCAAACCTTTGAAGATGCCTGTAGCAGGATCTTAAGCGGATGCATATTTCAGCTTACAAATAACACAGACTACAAATAACACAGATTGCAAATAACCCCATTATTAGCAGCGAGGTGCATATTGCAGGTTTTTATAGTACGATACATAAACAAAATATATTTATAAAAAGAAAAAGCGATACCGGTATAACCTCCGGCATCGCTTTTTTTGTTTGTTATTCAGTTGATTTGAACTAGTGTTCAAAAACCACTACGATGAATACGCCGGTATTGGTGGTATTTTCATCTATGATGATGCTAACTGGTGCATAGTATTTTAATTGCGTAGCAGACAGTTCAAGAATGTCAAAGGTCTCGCCTTCTATCGTGATCTTGTTACCATCCTCGTTGACTTTGTAATCTACAACTTCAGTTTTTTCCTCATCGGTATCACATTGCACAGCGCCGCGGTCAAGGTGAATCTTGCCGGAAGTGGTGTATTGGAAAACGTCATCTGCATCACAATCCTGTGCCGGATAGATGATGCTGTTAGCAGGATTTTTTTCTGGTGTTCTGTCGGTTTTAGCATATTTCCAGGGCTTGGCTGTGAGCAGAGCTATAGGAGATTTGGATAATTCTGTTTTCTTACAGGCGGAAAACAGCATCAAACTAAATGCGAGGAGAGAAAGGTATTTTTTCATAGCGTTAATAGTTGTACACCACAATAATACACTATTTTATTTAAAATAATCTCCGCCTGCAAAAGTATATTGCCATTTAGAACACAAATTATTGTCTGTAAACAAGACAGGCCAGTCCTATCAGCCGGCCAATACCGCGCAAAAATCAGCTGTTTAAACTTATACAGCAAAAAAAACATCAAAAAAGAAAACCCTGAAACCTAAATTCTCGTAGTAAAATATAACAAGGCTAATCAGGCTGAAAACATTATATTCGGTATACTGAAAAATGCTAAAACATATGCCACGCCTTTTTAGTTAATTAATAAAATAAGAAACAGATGGAAAACATGTATTGTATCTTTCCGCATACAACACATTTGAGCAGGGGATAATCGGTAAAAGCAAGATACAGCGCATATGAGAACACTGACAATTTTTTGGTGGAGACTATTTTCACGGAACCAATACAGACATTACAGAGATAAAAGCAGATCGGAAAACAACAAAGAAAAAGCATTCAGACTTGCCTGTAACCTATTCAAATGATTTCGGTCAAAAGTATATCACCCCAGCTACAAACATTGAATACACATCCTGAACAATATGTAAACTGAGGGATACGCACCCTGCCCGGATAATACTGTATCCCGCAGGGACAAACACCCGAAAGGTTAACAAGCCAGTAGAATAGATAAAAATCTTAACAGTTAACCGCAATGAGGATACGCACCCTGCCCAGAGTATCCCGCAGGGATAAACACCTGAAAGGTTAAAAAGCCAGGAGCTAAAAATCTTCAAAGGTAACCGCAATGAGGGATATGCACCCTGCCCGGATGAAGGAACCTTTACAGAAACGTCCTTAAAATAATTGATCCTTGTATTTCTGACCTGCAAGATTTTGCATTTCGCAAAATGTTGAGTCAGAAATAC
Organism: Pedobacter sp. MR2016-24; assembly: GCF_026239655.1. GTDB lineage: Bacteria > Bacteroidota > Bacteroidia > Sphingobacteriales > Sphingobacteriaceae > Pedobacter. The sequence continues at coordinate 199,801 of NZ_JAPIVO010000007.1, forward strand.
AAGGATCAATTATTTTTAGACAGCTCTTTAAATGGTGTATGTTTCCCCTTCGATCGCCAATTCCACCTCCGGAAAGACCGTCCTCGCTTCTTCCAGTAAGGGTGCCAACGACTTATACCTTGATGAAAAATGACCAATGATCAGATTCCTTACGTTATTTCTCTTTGCAATCTGCGCTGCCTGTAATGCCGTACTGTGATGTGTGATATTCGCACGCTCCAGCATATCATCCATAAACGTGGCTTCATGATACAGCGTGGTACATCCGTTCAGCATATGCTCATAAGTACCATCCGCTAAGGTATCCGAACAGTAACAATAAGACCTTGGTGCGTCAGAATCTATCGTATATTCTTCATTCAACAGCACTCTTCCGTCCGGCATCGTAATGTCCAGTCCTCTTTTCAGCATTGGATAATATTCCGTCTGGATCTGTTCTGCTTCCAGTTTCTCCACAATTACCCTCCGCAAACGTTTCTTCTGCGTGAACCTGAATCCGGTGCAGGGTATACGGTGGTTCAACACAATTGTTTCTACCGTCAGGTCTGTATTTTCGTAAATCAGTTTAGGCTCATCCGCGTCAATTGCATAGAATTCCAGCTCATACTTCAGGTGAGTCTCTGAATACTTAAACTGTATCTCCAGGATATCCTTCAGCGCTGCCGGTGCAAAGATCAGGAAGGGCTTGATCCGGCCATTCAAATGCATTGTAGACAGCAGACCAATCAAACCAAAGTAATGATCACCATGGAGGTGACTGATAAAAACCATATCAATTTTACTCGCTTTGATACCGAATCTGATCAGTTGCTGCTGTGTACCTTCACCGCAGTCAATCAGATAGAACTTCTCATTGGAATTTAGCAGCTGTGCGGTAGGATTTCTGTTAAAAACAGGAGTAGCGGAACTACTCCCTAAAATAGTGACTTCAAACTTCATTAATTACTCTGATCAAAACTTCCCAGCAACTCCTTTTCAATTTCTTCCATAAAGATCAGGTCTTCTGCCTCACTCAGATTGCCCACTATGTTCAGCGACTGGTCCAGACTGGACATTTCCAGCAGCTGATGGATACAAGGGGCAATATCTGTTATAATAAATAAGCCGTTTGCTTTTTTGCAGAGTCTGTCCCCTACCAGCAAACAACTCAGGTCCTGTGAATCAATACATTCAGTAACCATCGATAAATCAAGTACAATATTACAGTAGCCCTCTGCATTTAACAGAATGAATTCCGATTTCAATCTGGGTGCATTGTCATTCGTAAACTTGTTTTCATCAAGTTTGATCACCACATACTTTTCGTGTTTATCTACTGAAAACTTCATAATTACATTTATTAGATGGTAACAAATTAAGTATTTTATTTGAATTAAAGCGTATTCAAACTCTTTAAAACATTTTGTTCTATGCGCTGAGGGATGTTATCATGATCATTTTTCACAAAAGTATCACCCGTAATCTGCTCATACAGCTCAATATACCTGTCAGAAATTGATGCGACTATATCTGGCGTCATTACCGGCACTACCTGTCCGTCCTTACCCTGAAATCCGTTCTCAATTAACCACTTGCGTACAAACTCTTTGGAAAGCTGTTTTTGCGGCTCATCAGCATCCTGTCTTTCCTGGTAACCTTCAGCATAAAAATAACGCGAAGAATCCGGTGTGTGAATCTCATCAATCAGGAAAATTTCATCCCCTACCTTACCAAATTCATATTTGGTATCTACCAGGATCAGTCCGCGTTCTGCAGCAATCTCAGTTCCTCTTTTATACAGTGCCTGCGTAAACTCTTCCAGTTTATCATAGTCCACCATCGAAACAATACCCTTAGCAAGAATATCCGCCCTGGAGATATCTTCATCATGTCCAACATGTGCCTTGGTAGTTGGCGTAATGATCGGCTCAGGTAATTTATCATTTTCCTTCAGTCCTTCTGGCAGACTCACACCGCAAACACTACGTTTACCAGCGCTGTATTCACGCCATGCATGACCAGCTAAATAGCCGCGGATCACCATTTCTACCTTGAAAGGCTCACAAATCCTGCCTATGGTCACCATCTCATCAGGTACGGCCAGCACCCAGTTGGGTACAATGTCAGCCGTAGCCTTTAAAAACTTTGCTGCAATCTGGTTCAGCACCTGTCCTTTAAAAGGAATTGCCTCTGGCAGGACTACATCAAACGCAGAAATCCTGTCCGTTACCACCATCGCCATTAAACGGTGGTCTATGGTATATACATCACGTACCTTACCCTTATAAAAATTGCTCTGTTTTGGAAAATTAAAATTTGTTTCTCTTATTGCTTTCATGTTGTTGATGTATCACATCAATTATTGTTAAAAATTACTGTATATCTCCGTATGCCTTTAATATTCTTTTCACCAGTTTATGGCGAACCACGTCCTCCCCTGTCAGATAAATAATTTCTATTCCAGGTATATCATCCAGAATGCGCAAGGCATTGAAGAGACCTGACATTTGTTTTTTCGGTAAATCGATCTGCGTTACGTCGCCCGTTACAATAAATTTCGCCGTTGGCCCCATCCTTGTCAGGAACATTTTCAGCTGCAGATCTGTCGAGTTCTGTGCCTCATCCAAGATCACGAAACAGTTGTCCAGTGTCCTTCCCCGCATAAAAGCAAGAGGGGCAATTTCTATTGTTCTGTTCTCCAGGTAAAGCTTCAGTTTTTCTGCCGGAATCATGTCGTCCAGCGCATCATAAAGCGGTCGCAGGTAAGGATCCACCTTTTCCTTCAGATCACCCGGCAGGAAGCCTAAACTTTCCCCCGCTTCCACCGCAGGTCTCGTCAGGATAATCCTTTTGATCTCTTTATTTTTCAGCGCACGTACTGCCATGGCTACTGCCGTATAGGTTTTACCCGTACCTGCAGGACCAATCGCAAACACCACGTCATTTTTCACAATGCTGTCTACCATCCTGCGCTGATTGGCAGTCCGGGCTTTGATCATCATCCCGTTGTTGCCAAATACGATCACCTCACCACCACCTCCGTTTACCTTTTCAGCAGTGGGGGCAGCTGTACCATTTGGCTCAGCAGTTTTTTTGACACTCAGAATAGATTCTACTTCACCCGAATTCAGGGAGCCGTATTTGTCCAGTTGTTCAATCAGCATACTGAACTTCGCGTCAAAGATTTTTTGTTCACTTTCGTCACCTAACACCTTAACCTCATTGCCTCTGGCAACTATCTTAAGCTTCGGGAAAGCACGTTTGATGAGCTCATAATTTTCATTATTTGCACCCCAGAATTGTGCCGGATCTACTGTTTCTAATATTAATTTCAGTTCGTTCAAAATATTGTTTTTTAGATAGAGGTGTATATTTTGATATAAAAGTTGAATATTTGTAGGCGATTTGCCGCTTACGCAAGAATAAGAATAAATATTCAATTTTTAATGGCCATTATCACTTTAACAACAGATTTAGGTTCCAAAGATTTTTATCAGGCTGCCCTCAAAGGCAGTATACTGACGATCTTGCCTACAGCTAATATTGTTGATATCACCCATGAGGTTCCTTCGTTCGACATTTCTTATGCGGCATTCGTGCTCAAAAACGTATATCCTTATTTTCCTAAAGGTACTGTCCACCTGATCGGTATAGATTCCGTGTTCAGCGAAAACACCAAATACGTGGGACTCAAACATAACGACCACTTTTTTGTGGGGGCCGATAACGGGATCTTTTCCCTGCTCTTTGATGGCAAGCCCGATGAAATTGTAGAGCTCAATATTATGCAGGACCTGAAGTATCTTCACTTCCCGCTGGTAGACATTTTTGTAAAGGCAGCTATCCATCTCGCCAAAGGCGGCAAGCTGAAAGATATCGGATTGCCGACCGACAGCATCGAGGAACGTATGCTCCTGAATCCGGTGATTGAAAAAGATATGATCCGCGGCAGCGTGATTTATATCGATACTTTCTGCAATGTCATTACCAATATTACCAAAGAACTGTTCACCAAGATCCAGCGCAACAGGGATTTCACCTTGTTTTTCCGTAAAAGCGAAACCATCACACAGCTCAGCTGGCATTATAACGAAGTTCCTGAAGGGGAAAAACTCTGTTTATTCGGGATCAGTAATCACCTGGAAATTGCGATCAATAAGGGCAAGGCCAGCGGTTTGCTCGGTCTGCACCTCAACGATATCGTCCGGATCCAGTTCCATCCTTAAGCTTCCTGCTGCATTCACCTCAGCTGAGGCATGGAGTTTGCTTTGATTAAAATAAAAAGCGACATGATCAGAATTTTCCTTTTATTATTTTGTCTGACTTTCAGTTACGGGGCTGTTGCACAGTCGAATGACACAAGTGCTTACCTGACCCAGCGACTCAAAATCAATTCCTTACTTGCAGACCGTAGTGCGAGATTCGGACAATACGACCTGAGCCTGAATGCCAGAACGGGCATATTTGGCCTGCAGACCAAACAGGATCTGAAAAATTCAAACGAGATCCTGAGGGCCATTATTCTGAACGACAATAATATTTTCAGGGAGCTGAAGATCCTGATGAATTATAAAGACCAGCAGGTACAGCAAGTACAGAGCACTGCGAGCAGCACAAAGAAACGTATCGCAGGTTATATGCTATCGATCAAAAACCTGCAGGAACAAAATGAGATGTTAAAAGAACGCGCCGATAAAGTAGAAGCAAAAACCAATACTTCCACCTACATCATCATCCTTTTATCCCTGATTATTGTTGGCGGAGGGATTTTTTTCTATACCAAACTGAAGCCAAGCGTATGAAAAAATCATTCTTCAAGATCCTGGTCAGACTCAATAAAGCCATTTTACCAAGCTATTATGACCATGACCTTTCCAAACTCAGCAACCTCCAGAAAGCCATAATCGGCTACAGGTACTGGGCACTGACCAACTCGCTTAAGTAATCCTGTTCGTCAGCAATCCCACTAAAAACTTGGGCTCTATCCAGGTAGATTTAGGCGGCATTACTTTATGCTCATCAGCTACTTTCATCAGCTGATCCACTGTGACTGCGTGCAGCGTGAACGCGATCACATACAAACCATTGTCTACCATTTCCTGCAATTTTTCCACCGCTACCACAGCTCCTTCAAAGGAAATCCTGGTGTCTGTCCGGGGATCTTTAATTTTCAGCAGCGGCTCCAAAATATGTTCCTGTAAAATACTGACATCCAGCGAAGCAACCGCGTCCTGCTCATCAAACAGTCCGGCTCTTGGTCGCACATAATACCATTCATTTTCCAGGTACATCCCTATCACATGCAACGCGTCGGGCTCTACCCTGCCCGGTGATTTTTCCACTTCAAAATCCTCCTCCAGCAGCTTCAGAAACCCCGCTTTTCCCAGGCCGCTCAGGTCCTTCACCAGCCGGTTATACTGCAGAATCCTCACCTCTTCCGTACTCATATATACCGTAGAAAAACAATCCATTTTTGCCATCGCCGCTGCCCGGTGATGGCCATCTGCGATATACACAGCATCCATATTCCGGAATGCTGAAGTGATCAGATCGATGTCCGCTTCCTCATCCACTACCCAGACGCGGTGCAGACTTTTGTCCTTCAGCACAAAATCAACTACAGGCTGAGTTTCCATATATTCTTTCGTCAGTCCGTCAATCACCTGATCCGGCCGGTAAGTGATCAGCACAGGATTCGCATCCAGTCCCGTTTGCTGCATATAATCACTCAGCTGCTTTTCTCTCCGCTCTACCGTCAGCTCATGTTTTTTGATGCTTCCGTCCAGATAGCTGCTCACCTCGCTTAAGGCCCATATCCCATGCTGTACCAAACCATTACAACTGATCTGATAGATATAGTAAGCTGGCTGCGAAACTTGCACCAGCACATCTAAATGAAGGAAATCTTCTAAATTTTCCTGAATTTTTTTATAAATCAGGTCCTGGCGACTCCCCCGTAGATAAGGATGTTCTAAAGCAGGGTTAATGAGGTGGAGAAAACTAAAGCTGTTTTCAGACGCAATGAGTTTTGCCTCTCCGGTACTGTAATTTTCGAGTGGCCATGTTACCACGTCACGCTGCAGATGTGCAGCTGGAATAAGCGCTTTAAAGGGCTTGATTAGCGGCATGAAAAATTGTCATTTGGTTAGGGACTCAATATAATCAAATCCCTAACCATTTAACTTATTTCTTAAAAAATGCGATGATCAGTGAAGCTAATTCTTCACCAATACGCTCCTGTGCTTCATTTGTAGCCGCACCAATATGCGGTGTCAATGAAATTTTAGGGTGTTTTAAAATCGCCTGTAAAGGTGTTGGCTCATTGTCAAACACGTCCAAACCAGCAAAAGCAACCTTAGCGCTGTCCAGTGCATTGATCAATGCCTGTTCATCAATTGTACCCCCTCTTGAGCAGTTTACAATACCTACACCCGGTTTCATCTGGTCAAACTCCGCAGCGCCTAAAATAGGACGGTCTGCAAAAGGCGTATGTAAAGTAATAAAATCACTGTTCGCAATGACTTCTTCCAGTGCCACTGTTTTCACCGGTACATCCAGAGAAAGATCACCCTGGAATTTCAGGGTCAGCTGACCATCAAAAGGATAAAGATCATAAGCCAGCACATTCATACCCAGACCTAAAGCCAGTGTAGCTGTTTCTCTGCCTATTCTGCCGAAACCGATGATCCCTAAAGTTTTACCTCTCAGTTCAGTTCCTTTAGCATATGCCTTTTTCAAAGCATTGAAATTGGTATCCCCTTCAACAGGCATTTTTCTGTTCGCATCCTGCAGGAAACGAATACCCGTAAATAAGTGAGCAAATACCAGTTCAGCTACAGACAATGAAGATGCAGCAGGTGTATTGATTACAGCCAGGCCTTTTTCACGGGCATATTCTACATCAATATTATCCATTCCAACTCCACCACGTCCAATTAATTTCAAATTAGGCACTGCATCAATCAGTTCCTTACGCACTTTAGTTGCACTTCTCACCGTGATCGCATCGTAATGCTGTAATGCTTCCACTAATTTATCCTGTGCAACAGTTTCCGTATCCACAATAAAACCGGCTTCTTCTAATAATTTCTTTCCGATAGGATCAATCCCGTCGTTGGCAAGTATCTTAATCATTAATTCTTGTTTTTGTTATTTTCTTCAAAATCCTGCATTAATTCCACTAATCTGTGTACGCTCGTAATCGGCAAAGCATTGTAAATCGATGCTCTGAAACCACCTACACTTCTGTGTCCTTTGATGCCTTCCATTCCATTTTCCTCCGCATATTTAAGGAATGGTTTTTCCAGTTCAGGGTTCTCCATAACGAAACACACGTTCATTCTTGAACGGTCTTCCACCGCACAGGTACCTTTGAATAAAGGATTTCTGTCGATCTCTTTATATAGTGCATTCGCTTTAGCGATATTTTCTTTTTCGATTTCAGCAACTCCACCCTTAGATTTTAACCATCTCAGGTTCAGCATCGCCACATAGATCGCGAATACAGGAGGTGTATTGTACATCGATCCGCCATCAATATGTTGTTTGTAGTCCAGCATAGAAGGGATTTTATTCGTTGTTTTACCTAAAATCGAATCTTTTACAATCACTACCGTTGCACCAGCCGGACCAATGTTTTTCTGTGCACCAGCATAGATCAGGTCATATTTGGATACATCAATTACCCTGCTCATGATGTCAGACGACATGTCACAAACAATAGGCACTTCAGTTTCAGGTAAAGCAAACATTTCAGTACCGTAAATCGTATTATTAGACGTGCAATGGAAATAAACACTGTCTGCCGGCACCACATAATCCTTAGGAATATAAGTGAAGTTAGCTTCCTTTGAAGAAGCTACAATATTAGCCGTACCAAAATTCTTAACCTCTTTAATTGCCTTGTTAGCCCAAACACCCGTTTCAAGGTAACTTGCAGTTTCACCTGCATTCAATAAGTTCATTGGAACCATTGCAAACTGCAGACTTGCACCACCTTGTAAAAATAAAACGGAGTAACCTTCAGGCACATTTAACAATTCTTTCACTAGTTTAACAGCTTCCTCCATAACTGCCTCGAACTCAGGGGAACGGTGCGACATTTCAAGGATCGATAAACCGTCCTTAAAATCCAAAACAGCCTGTGACGCCTGTTTAAATACTTCCTGAGGTAAAATGCAGGGACCTGCTCCAAAATTATGTCTCATTTTATATGCTATTTATTGGTTGTAAATGTAATTGTTTTATCGAAATAATGATCAGATTTTAGCAATTATCTACTAAGATCGTAGATGTTGTATACTAACCTGTAATGCCTGCCGAAATCTGCTTCATCGACGTGATCATCCCCTGCGGCGAGGGAGCTGCGAATACAGCATTTCCCGCTACCAGCACGTTGGCACCAGCGGCAATCAGCTCAGCTGCATTGTGCAGACTCACTCCCCCGTCCACTTCAATCAGCAGGCCGGGATTCAGCGAGGCAGCCATGCTACGCAGCTCCTGGATTTTACGGTAGGTATTCGCGATAAACTGTTGTCCACCGAAACCCGGGTTAACCGACATGATGAGCACCATGTCCAGGTCATGCAAAATATCTTTCAGCAGTGCTACCGGTGTATGCGGGTTCAGTGCTACACAAGCTTTTGCTCCTGCGGCATGTATCGTTTGAATCGTTTTATGTAAATGCGTACAGGCTTCATAGTGTACCGTGATACTTGCTGCACCTGCGGCAACAAAGCGCTCGATGTAATGATCCGGATTGATGATCATCAGGTGTACGTCCAGCGGCTTCGCTGCATAGCGGCTGATCGCTTCCATGACCGGAAAACCAAAAGAGATATTAGGTACAAACACACCATCCATTATATCTACATGAAACCAGTCTGCATCACTGGCATTAATCATTTCAATATCGCGTTGTAAATTGGCAAAATCTGCAGCCAGTACAGAAGGGGCAATCAGGTGCTTCATCTGGTAAAGTTAAAAAATAAAGTTATTTCTAAAACAAAAAACCCCGCAAATTGCGGGGTTTCGTTGTCATATATTAAGCAGGTTTGTTTTCCTGCGTGCCTTCCGGTTTAGCGGGGCGTGGAAGTAAAGCTTTTCTTGAAAGCTTCATTTTTCCTTGTTTATCGATGTCCAGTAGTTTAACCTGGATTTTGTCGCCTTCTTTCAGCACGCCATCCATAGTTTCCAAACGCTCATGAGAAATCTCAGAGATGTGCAGTAAACCATCTTTACCCGGCATGATTTCAACAAATGCACCAAATGGCATGATTGATTTCACTTTACCATCGTAAGTAGCACCTATGTCCGGTTTAGCAGCAATTGCGTTGATACGTTTCACAGCAGCATCAATTGCAGCCTTATTATCTGCGAAAATTTCAACGATACCTTTGTTGCCAACTTCCTCGATAGAGATAGAAGCACCAGTTTCACGTTGCATTTCCTGGATAATTTTACCGCCCGGACCAATTACAGCACCTATAAATTCCTTGTCAATACTCAGGGATACGATACGCGGAGCGTGATCCTTGTAATCTTCACGTGGAGCAGAGATCGTTTTCTTCATCTCATTTAAGATGTGTAAACGTGCCTCATTAGCTTGTTTCAGGGCAGCAGTTAACACTTCCCATTTCAAACCATTGATTTTTAAGTCCATCTGACAAGCCACGATACCTTTTTCAGTACCAGTAACCTTAAAGTCCATATCACCTAAATGATCTTCATCACCCAGGATATCCGTAAGGATTGCATATTTACCAGTTTTCTCATCAGTAATTAATCCCATCGCGATACCCGATACAGGCGCTTTGATTTTAATACCGGCATCCATCAGTGCCAATGTACCCGCACAAACAGTCGCCATAGATGAAGAACCGTTAGATTCCAGGATATCAGAAACGATACGGATGGTGTATGGGTTTTCTTCTAATCCGGGTAATACTTTTCTTAATGAACGCATAGCCAGGTTACCGTGACCAATTTCACGACGACCAGCACCCCTGTTAGGGCGAACTTCACCAGTGGAGAAACCAGGGAAATTGTAATGCAATAAAAATTTGTTGTAACCATTGATGAAAGCACCATCAATCATTTGCTCATCATCCTTAGAACCTAAAGTAACAGTCGTTAACGATTGAGTTTCACCACGTGTAAATACTGCTGAACCGTGCGCAGATGGCAGGTAAGATACTTCAGACCAGATAGGACGTACCGTACGTACATCACGACCGTCTAAACGCATGCCTTCATCCAGTACCAGGTTACGAATGGCATCGTACTGTACATCGTGGAAATATTTTTTAGACAGGAAACCAGTTACATCATCAATGCCTTCGCCCAATGTTGCGATGAAATCCATTAAGATTGCACCGAAAGCATCACCACGCTCGCCTTTTGAAGTCTGACTTTTTGCTACTGCATATACTTTATCATAAGTTGCAGCATATACCTGCTCTTTCAGCTCAGGGTTGCTGTCTTCATGAGAATAGGTACGTTTTACCGTTTTACCCACTAATTCAGCCAGTTCTTTCTGTGCCTGAACCTGGATTACGATTGCTTTGTGTGCAAATTCAATCGCTTCTACCATTTCCTCTTCAGAAATCTCGTCAGCTTCACCTTCCACCATTACGATGTCGTTCTCCGTACCTGCTACAAGGAATTCCATTGTTGCACGCTCTAAATCACTTACGTAAGGGTTGATAATTAGTTTACCGTCAATTTTAGCAACACGAACTTCAGAGATCGGGCCATTAAAAGGGATATCAGAAACCGCGATAGCCGCAGAAGCAGCTAAACCAGCCAGTGAATCCGGCATTATATTTTTGTCAGATGAGATCAAAGTGATCATTACCTGCGTATCAGAGTGATAATCTTCAGGGAACATCGGGCGTAAAGCACGGTCTACCAAACGTGAGATTAAAACCTCATAGTCAGATAATCTTGCCTCGCGACGAAGAAATCCACCCGGAATACGTCCCGCAGCAGCATATTTCTCCTGATAATCAACAGATAAAGGTAAAAAATCAACACCTGATTTTGCACCTACCGAAGAAACTACAGTAGCTAATAACATGGTATCACCCATTCTTACTACTACAGAACCATCAGCCTGTTTAGCTAATTTACCTGTTTCAATTTCAATTATTCTACCATCTCCCAGGTCGAACGATTTTTTTATTACATTCATTTACAATTTGTTGTGGTGTGTTTTCCTCTTTCTACACACCTGATTTATATAGTTATATTTTATTTTAGCAATTAAAAAAGCCATCCCTAAGAATGGCTTTTCCTGATATTGTAACGCTTATTTGCTGTCTCTTGTCGTACCAATTGGTTTGATAATATCTCTCAAGCCTAAAGATTTGATAATAGCACGGTAGCGGTTGATATCTTTTTTAAATAGATAAGCCAGGATACCACGGCGTTTACCTACTAATTTTTGAAGTGATAACTGAGTAGAGAAATCTTTACGATTTTTCTTTAAGTGTTCTGTCAAATGCGCAATACGGTATGTGAATAACGCTACCTGACCTTCTGCAGAACCAGTGTTGGTTTCTACTTCGCCGTGTTTAATGAAAATTTCGGCTTTTACTTCTTTACTTAAATACATTCTTGAATTATACTAAAGTGTATGGATTAATAATTGAGCGCAAAGATAGCGTATTTTTCAGTATATACAAATGAGAATTCTTTTACATTTGCAGAATGGAAAAGAATGCATACAGCATATTCGAGAGCGAGCTGAAAGTGAGACCAGATGATATAGATATGTTTAACCATGTCCATAACAGTAAATACTTCGACTATGTACTCGCTGCCCGTTACGATCAGATGGAAGCCTTTTACAAAATGCCTATGGAAAGCTTCCTTGAAAGTGGTTTTGGCTGGGTAGTACGCACCGCACATGTAGATTTCAAACGTCCCCTCCTTCTCGGCGATGTCATTAAAGTACGCACCGGTATCCTCACTATCAATGAAAAAGGCTGCAGGGTTCAGTTCGAAATTGAAGCTGTACGTACCGGAAAAATTGCGTCAGACGGTTATTTTGATTATGTCCTGATCGACATCAATTCCGGTAAAGGCTGTAAAGTTAACGAAGAGATGATAAAAGCTTATTCTATCTAAGCCACTTTATCACCGCTGCCCGGGATATATCCCAGTCCCGGTGTTAACCAGTGTAACAGGAAAACCCTGGAATACCTGTAGTTAAACGGGGCAAAGACAAAAACTGTCAGCAGCAGGATGCCTACATAATACCATAAGTTATCATAAACCAGTGGTAGCCCCAGAATATAGGTAGCCACGCTCGCCGTAATCATCTCCGCTACATTCATCGCATAGCTGATAAACATCGATACATAAAAGAATCCCGGTTCTCTTTCAAAACGCAGTCCGCAGTGCGGACAGTATTCATTTGTAATCTGCCCCTTAAAAGAAAGTGAATACATATTCCCGGTGAAGATATCACCCTGTCTGCATCGTGGACATTTACATTTTACTACGGCTTCGAATTTTGAGATCGGTTTCATGGTGTTCGTATTTACAATACAAAGGTACACTATAGTTGCACCCAAATTTATGACCTATGTCATATTCATTTTTTAACAATCTTACCCCGGATAAGTTTGATCTCCCCTGCCTCTGCCAGTTTTTTGATCGTCCTGATCACCGTCTCCACCCTTAGTCCGCTCATATCCGCCAGCGCCTGCCGCGTCATCTTCAGCACTGCATCTTTTTCCAGGTCGCGGCACAGGTAAGTGATCAGCGTACGCAGACGATGGTCTGCCTGTTCATTCGCCAGTTCCTCCAGCATCATCGATTTATAAAACAAGCGATTGCTCAAAGTATGGATCAGGTTCATGCTAAAATCCCGGTCCTCTTCCAGGAATTTCAGGAAACCTCCTTTGTCCACCATCACCAGCTCACAGTCTTTAGACACAATCGTATAAGCCAGATAAGGGCGATCCAGTAGTAAGGCCGGCTCACCAAAATATTGCTTTGCCTTAAAGATGCCCTGGATAAACTCCTTCCCTTCCTCATTTACCGTGACCATCCGCACTTCGCCAGTCACGATAAAGTATACATACCTCGGCTGATGTCCCGGTTCATAAATCACCTCTCCCTTTTTATGGCGACTCGTTTTAAAATGATGATCTGCTAGATATTTACTGAACATGGATCAAAAGTAGGCAAGATGGGCGATTTGACAACGCTGACGGAAAAAAAATATTAATCATACTTAACGCTGGAGCGGAAAAATAAGATACTTTTACGCTACAAAACCCTAAAATCAAATAATTTATGACGAAAACGCTTACTCAAAAACTGACTGCCTTATCAGTTGTAGTTTTATTAGGAACTTCTTTGCAATTGCACGCGCAGGTTTCTGCTGAGGGTCCTGATTACGTACCAGACGGAAACAACCTGGTAAAGATGAACGTTGCTGCACTGGCATTGAAAAACTTCTCTTTCCAGTATGAACGTGCCATAGGAAACAAAATGTCAGTGGCCATGGGCTTCCGTTTCATGCCTAAAGGAGACATTCCCTTTAAAGGAGGTATCAAAGATCTGGTAGACGATGAGCAGACTAAAAATACAATTGAAACCTTTAAAACTTCTAACATTGCCATTACCCCTGAGGTAAGATTTTATATGGGCAAAGGTGTATTTCAAGGATTTTACCTGGCGCCCTTCTTACGCTATGCAAAATACAACGCCGAAGGACCCTTTGATTTTGACGTTACCTTAACGAATGGTACCAATACACAAACCTTCACTCAATCGGTATTCTTTAAAGGTGGTGTAAATACTTACACAGGCGGTGTGCTAATTGGTGCACAATGGAAATTGAGCAAACTCGTTTACCTGGACTGGTGGATCCTTGGTCCGAGTTATGGTTTCTCTAAAGGAGGAATAGCTACACAGAAATCATTGAATGCTTTAGAGCAACAAGAACTCAGAAAGCAGATTGGCGATTTTGTAGACGATCTTCCGATTGTTAAAGCCACTTATAACGTAGATGGCAATGGTGCTAATATCGACTTTAAAGGTCCATGGGCAGGTGCCAGAGCTGGTCTTAACCTAGGCTTCAGATTCTAAAACCCAGAGGAAACATTTCCTGATCAATCTGATCATTCCATCAGCTGTCGGAGAATTTCCTTAGCTGTAAGCTAAAGATTAAAATAAATAAGGCCTGCAAGAAATCAATCTTGCAGGCCTTATTTATTTAACAGGTCAAACTACATCCGCTATCACCCTTAGGGCAAGAACAATTAGCCAATCGTTTCTTTCACCAGTTTTGTATAAAAGTCATTCAGCTTCATGCCCGAAGCAGCTACCTGCTGAGGAATAAAGCTCGTAGCTGTCTGACCCGGTATCGTATTGATCTCAATAAAATAGAAATCTTCTTCATCACCCGTCAGGATAAAATCAATACGCACCACTCCCCTGCAGTTCAGTTTCATATAAATCGCCGTAGCAATTTCTTCCACACGTTTTTTCGTTTCCGGTCTGATCGGTGCAGGCGTAGTTTCTGTAGCTACCCCCGGTGTGTATTTCGCCTCAAAATCGAAAAACTCCTTAGCCGTCTCTACCTCTGTCGCCGGTAAAACAGTCACTTTTCCATCCAGCTTCACCACCCCTACCGTGAACTCACGACCTTCGATAAACTCTTCAATCAGGATTTGTTTGTCCTCCTTAAACGCTTTGTCCAATGCCGACTGCAAGTCGTAAGGATTTTTCACCTTGCTCATACCAATGCTGCTGCCACCATTGTTCGGCTTCACAAAATAAGGGAACTGCAGTGTGTCCTTAATTTCCGCCAGACTGTATTTACCATTCTTAAAAATCTGCATAGACTTAGCCACAAACAGATTAGGGATATCCTGTACAATCGACTTTGTATAACCCTTGTTCATGGTTACTGCTGAAGTCAGCGCATCACAAGTCGTATAAGGCAGACCAATCATATCAAAATAGCCCTGTAGTTTACCATCTTCTCCCGGCGAACCGTGGATCGCGATAAACACCCCATCAAACGTGATCTTGCGCCCTTTGATCGTCACTGAAAAATCATTTCTGTCCACCTCTATTTTCATAGAGTCTACAGGTTCATGATACCAGGTCAGATCTGTCAGCATTATTTTGTAAACATCAAACTTGTCAGTATCAAGGTTATGCGCAATTGTTGCAGCACTTTTTATCGATATTACCCATTCTCCCGTAGTACCACCAGTTAATAAGGCTATTGTTTTCTTCATCAGAATATATATAAGATATGCCCCAAAAATATTAAATAGTTCAGTCAGATATGATTTAAATTCCGATAAAATATTTTTTTAATCTAAATTTGAACAAAAATACCTAACACATCAAATCAATAAATGGCTAATTTCATCACCTACTTACGGACTAAATCCTTCAGAAACAACCTTTTCGTCGCCATTATCACTGTTGTAGTCTTGCTCATTACTGCATTCTTCAGCTTAAGATATTATACCAAACATGGCCAGGGATTGAATGTTCCTGCAGTAAAAGGTCTTGCATTTAGTCAGGCTGTAGCTAAACTCGAAGAGCTTGGCCTGCGATACGAAGTAGATTCTGCCTATATTATGGATATGCCCCCAGGTACTGTGATAGATCAGGATCCCGAAGCCGATACCTTTGTAAAAGATAACAGAACAATCTATTTAACCATTAACCGTGCTACTGCACCTACCGTTAAATTTCCAGATATACAATTTAAATCATTTATTGAAGCACAGTCTATCATTAGCAGTTTCGGCTTAAAAGTAGGCGATACCGTTTATAAAGCAGATGTGAGCAGAGATGTGGTATTGGATGTATCCTTTGGCGGTCAACCTGTCAAACCAGGAGACATTATCCCTAAAGGCAGTAAGATAGACCTGTTATTGGGCGATGGTGGCGGAAATGAGGAAGTAGAAATCCCTAACCTGCTTGGCTTTACCAAAGATGAGGCTGCCTTCTCTTTAAGAGGCTCTAACCTGAAATTAGGCGAAATTACTTATGATGGAGATATTACCGATACCGCAAATGCCGTTATTGTAGCACAGAGTCCCGTGCTTTCGGATACGGTAGCTACTGTAAAAATAGGTACTGCAGTAAATATCACCCTCTCAAATAAAAAAATAAACTAGATTCCGACCAATCTCATGACTACCGAAAACACGACCAGCAAAAAAAAACCAACCACTAAAATTGTATTGATCATTTTATTAGTCCTCCTTATCGGTGGGGGCTTTTATGGCTTCAGTTTCTATAAACTGTTCTTCTCCCCTAACATTACAGGCAAAGAGAAATACCTGTATATCAAAACCGGCGGTACGATGGATGATCTGATGCATGAGATCAAGACGAAAGACCTGCTCAAAGATGAGGGCAGTTTTGTGGAGGCTGCAGCAAAAATGGATCTCGTGAACCAACGCCTTAAACCCGGTCGTTATAAACTCACTAAAAATATGAACAACAGAACCCTGATCAATACCATCAAATCCGGTAATCAGGATCCTGTGAAACTGAAATTCCAGAACATCAGGAAAAAAGAAAACTTTGCCGGTTATTTATCCAAAAGCCTGGAAGCAGATTCTTTAAGCTTTTTAAAAGTCTTGGATTCTGCTGCACTCGTAGAGAAATACGGTTTCACTACCGATAATATCTACACCATGTTTGTGCCCAACACTTACGAGATGTACTGGACTACCACCCCTATTGAATTTTTCGACAGGATGCAAAAAGAATATACCAAATTCTGGAACGCTGAACGTAAACAAAAAGCAGCCGCTTTAAACCTGACACCACAGCAAGTGACCATTCTGGCTTCTATCGTAGACGGTGAAGCCATCTATGATAAAGAAATGCCTATCATTGCCGGTCTGTACCTTAACCGTTTAAACAGGGGCATTCTTTTACAGGCAGATCCTACAGTAATCTTCGCTAATGACGACTTTACCGTAAAAAGGGTAACCAATGCCCTGCTGAGAACAGAGTCTAAATACAACACCTATAAATACGCAGGCCTGCCTCCGGGACCGATCATGATGCCCAGTATTAATGCCATTGATGCCGTACTGAACAAAAACGACAACAACTATATCTACATGTGCGCTAAAGAAGACTTTTCAGGCTACCATGCCTTTGCAGAGACTAAAGCTGAGCATGAGAAAAATGCTAACAGATACCGCGCCGCTTTAAACAAGCGCAATATATTCAGATAAGATGCATACACACAGTACCAAAATAAGAGTAAGATACAGCGAGACAGATCAGATGGGTTACGTTTATAACGGTAACTATGCCCAGTACTATGAAGTAGGCCGCGTAGAAATGCTGCGCAGCCTTGGGATGACTTATGGCGGTATGGAAGAATACGGTGTGATGATGCCCTTACTCGAACTGAAATGTAAGTTTATCAAACCGGCCTTATACGACCAGGAGCTGACCATCAAAACCACGGTTAAAGATTTACCCGGCGTAAGGATTATCTTTGACTATGAGATCTTTAACGAAGCCGAGGAGCTGATCAATATCGGTTCCACTACCCTGGTGTTTTTCGATATGGAGAAGAAAAGACCCTGCCAGCCCCCTGCCTATTTTATGGATAGAATCCTACAATACTATGTTTAGTGTATATTTGGTAAATGAATTGGGTACATCATCAATTATTAAAGCTAAAACTCTATTCTTTATTTATAGACTGGACTAAAGTCTACGTGCTGCCGGGCTTTAGCCCTTTACCGTTATATACCATTGCATCCTTCTTTTTTCAGGAGATCGGTAAAGATTCACTCGTGAATAAGGCTTCTTCCCTCGCCTATAACTTCATGCTCGCTATCTTTCCCGGAATCATCTTCCTCTTTACCCTTATACCCTTTATCCCGAAGCGTATCGGCTTCCAGGATCAGCTGATGGTTTTATTTAAGCTCATCCTGCCCTCACAGGCATTTGAAGCCTTTGAAGCTACCTTAATAGAGATCGTGAAGATCCAAAACGGAAAGTTACTCTCCTTCGGTATCTTCCTCTCTGTCTTTTTTGCCACCAATGGCGTGCATAACCTGATGAGGGCCTTTAATAAGTCGTCATTAATCGTAGAAACCCGCAGTTGGTTAAAACAGCGTTTTATTGCGCTGGTGCTTACCTTTGTGATTGCCTGCTCTCTAATCGTGACAATCGCTGCCATGTATATCGGCGAGCGCATGTTGCGCCATGTGAATACCACCCTGCACATCAAAGGTTATTTTACCACTTTTATTATAGACCTGTCCAGATGGGGATTATTAGGCATCCTCTATTTCGTGACCATTTCCATTCTTTACCGTTATGGTCCGGCCAATACCAAAAAGTGGCGGTTCTTTAGTGCGGGGTCATGGCTGGCCACTATCCTCGCCTTCCTGACCATCTGGGGATTTTCCTTCTACATTAACCACTTCGGATCTTATAATAAAGTATACGGCTCTATTGGCACTTTGATCGTCGTGATGATCTGGTTGTACCTCAATTCTTTTATACTTTTACTCGGATTTGAGCTGAATGCCAGCGTTGACCTCTCTAAAAGGAGTGTTAAAATCATCAAACAGCCTTTCAATTTGTTCAAAAAAGCGCCTTTAGAGGGCAATAATATCAGGAAATAAAAGTTTTTCTGTCTCTGTGTTAATCAGTTATAAATTAACCGTTAAAAAATCAACATCATTATTTGCAGAATCAAGCAGTATTTGTACTTTTGTCGCGGAGAGTTGGCAGAGTGGTCGATTGCGGCAGTCTTGAAAACTGTTGACTTGTAACAGGGTCCGCGGGTTCGAATCCCCCACTCTCCGCCAAGGTTATCAAAGCCTTATCAGAAACCTGCAAATCGAAAGATTAGCAGGTTTTTGTTTTAAAACGGAATTGCATCTTTCACGCCCTACCTTATGAAATGTGAGTGATCCTATAAGTAGATTGGCACGATGCTTAGATTTGCAGTTATACATGACTCATCAAATACGTTTGAATTTCTGATCTACAATAAAAAAGATACCAAACATCTTAAATCTCGTCAACTCCCGGGCTAAAATCTTCAAAATTGAATGGTCTACAGTCGATGCAAAAAAAGAAATGGTATGGGAACGCAGCTGAGATCCTTTGAAGTGGTATTTTAGCAAAGAGCGATATAAAAGAGACATCTGCTAACTTATTATTTGGTTTTCTTGTAATTATCTTTATAATTCAAAGTCATTAAGGCTTTGTTTTTCTTATAAATCATTAATAAAAATGAATTCTTATTCTTAGATAATGAATCTCCGACATCTATATATCGCTCCCAATTTCTAAATATTGAGAATTTCTCATTGTTTTTCAATACAGCATATTTGACATTGTGATTCTTTATATCAAAATATAAACTATCGACTTTACCATGTACATTTTCAGCCAATGTATCTCTTAATATTAGCTCAACTGTACTTGGGCCAGTATAAATTGAATAGATGAAAAATGCAACTGGAAAAATACAAGGAATAATGAATACAAGAGACGCGATTTTATTATCAAGCTTTGAAATATTCTCTTTCATTTTAACACCTTTATAGAGAAGATAACCATTCACGCCAATATTGATGAGCCAATATTTTGATCGTAATTAGCGACTTATCATTATCTCCTTTAACTGCTTCTATTTACAAATCGTTTTAGATTCAACGATAAATTATTGTAACAATTAAAATTGCACAAAAAAAAATATATATTGTTGCTGATCAATTTTAAACGAGTAAGTGTAAACCTCCCCTTTAAAAAGAGGATCAACTTACTTTCAGTTCAGCAGATGTAAAATTTGCGCTGTTATCCAGATTTCTCTTGGGCATAGATGAATTGTCTACCGCAATGTTAAGTTAACATCCTCATTGTAAGTCTTCAAACGCGTCCTTAAATTAGATGATATCAGTTCAGACCATAGATACGTGCGACACATCAATTAGGAAAATATTTCTCTCATCAACAAGCAATTCTTAGGATTTTTTAGAAAATACTCTGTAACATGTTTACTACCTTCAAGCTTAGCAATCCCAAGCTATTCACACATCTACTCGATATCACCCAATTTAATTACGTTTTTTGTAGTTCCATCAATAAACTCGGTAACATACTGAATAAGCGCATTGACAATGGTCATGCGCCGATGGAAGTGAGATAAAAAATGTTCATATTTTTAATATTTTGGTTTTTAAGCTAAATTTATATAGCTTTATACTGAAAACATAGATTAACATTCTCGAAAATAAATACTTGAAAGAAGACAAAAACCAAAATAACAAAAGCCAGTTACTGGTGCTTCCAGCTTTCAATGGAGATTGCCTAATTATGAAAACATTTGATCGATCTGGCAATCCGTTCATTATGCTAATAGATGGTGGTACAGCGGCAACTTTTGATGCTCGCCTTAAAAGGGAGATTAGGCAATTGGAACATATCGATGTGATAGTACTAACGCACATCGATTCGGACCATATCGGTGGACTTATAAAATACATCAAGAGCTCAAGTTTTGATCATGAAAAGGTGGGGCAGTTTTGGTTCAATTCTAAAAATCTTCATTTTGTCGAAGATGGTGGTAATATTAGCTATGGGCAGGCAAAGACATTGGAGGAACTATTGATTGACAATGAAGTGCCGCTTGAAAAAATCAAAACAGATATCTATGTTGGGAGTGTGCCAGTATTGCCAGATGGCATAGAGATCGAGTTGTTATCTCCAACGTCGGTGATATTGGACAAGCTCCAAGAGAAATGGCTAGGATTGTCCGACGAATATGAAGCGAAACTTGAAACTAGGCAGATTTCCGAGTCAAAGCCTTCCCAAATTCCTAGAGGTGAATTGCTGCAACTAGCTAACGCGGACGATACACCTGAAAAAACAATCCTGGCCGATGTCTTTAATAGCTCGTCCATAGCGTTTGTTCTTAGAACTTTCGATCTCAAAATTCTCTTTCTTGGGGATTCGCATCCCCATCAGATCATGCTAGAACTGGATAAGACCTATTCCATAACAAACAAACTTTCTGTCGATTTGGTAAAAATATCCCATCATGGAAGCAAGAACAATACAATGAATTGCATTTTGGATGTTTTGGATTGTGATCGCTATATCATCTCCACCAACGGTGGAAGTTCAGATCACACCCATCCGGACAGAGAAACAATTGCCAGAGTTGTTCATCACCCTTATCGAGTCAACTATGGATATGAGAAAACAAGAAAAATCTATCTCAATTATCCCATCGAATCAATTGAAGGTAGGGCAGGCATATTCGTAGAGGATAACGATTTTAAAACTGGGAATTGGGAGTTGAGGGACAAAACAAATATATTTCAGCATGAGTGAGCAATTATTAACCAAACCTTGCGTTAGAGTATCTGTCATTGTCAATGGCAAGAAGGTTAGCCATGGAAGTGGCACGATGATCAAGGGTGCTGATGGTTTCTTTATCGTCACCGCCTACCATTGCGTACATTTAGGAGATAGCAAGCCTGAAAGCCTTGATCTTACTACCATAGCTATCGATAAGCAGGATAGTTTTAATTCGCCTTTCCAACGAATTAGATGTACGGAAATTATAGCCTTTGACGAGAATGCAGATTGGACCTTATTAAAGGTAAACTATGATGACATTGACTGTACCTATCCAGATATCTTGGTTTGCAATAACTTCAAAGCGGAAACCCCAATTGGTTTCATGGGATTTCAATCGATCAACCGCGATCAGGCGAGGCCATTTAAGGGACGTGTTTTAAATGCAACGTCTAACAATGAGTTCAGGATTACATTGTCAGGTCAGGACAGCTTCAAGGCGGGTGTCGATGATGCGAAGGGACTTTCGGGCAGTGGGGCATTTATTGTCAACGACGGTAAGTTGTATCTAGCAGGAATTCTTAAAAGTGTACATGGGGATGAGGCATCCAACAATGATGTCAAATGTTGCCCAATGGTTGATATTGCTGAGAAGATCGGTATTAATGCTTTCGATATATCAACAGAAACCTTTGGTGATGGTTGGGCCAGTGAACAGTTTGGAGCTATTGAGATCACAGATTCAAGGAACCTAATAGAAAAAATCAAGGCTGTCAATAGCTTGATGTCAGATCGACGTATTCAGCGATATTGCAGGGACCTTGCACTAGGGAAGTCCGAACTCTCAAATATCGATCAACGCGACCTAAGTGCGATAAAATATAGGGTATTCGAAGAGTGCCAGACAGAATTAATCGAATTTTTAGATCAGAGTGAAAATGATCAGATGTCCAATGATACGATTGCCGAAATGATAGGCCGGTTCACCAAACGTGCCATAAACATCGTAAAGGTTAAATCACAGAGTTATAAGTATCCAGTGATCGATGATGACCTGATGCAGAAAATAGTTCTGGATTTGATCAACGAATGTTATATTTCATTTGACGAAGAGGGAATTTATGCAGAATAAAAATGCGGCAAAAAAAAGGCTGATGTTCATCCAAAAGGAGGACTACAACTTCTTAGCCTACAACACTATCCTTTTATTGGACGTTCTAGGCTGCACCTCTGAAACACGGAAATTTAAAGATTTCAGGAAAATTGCATACCTTATCGACTTTATAAATGAGGGTGGGAATCCAGAATCATTCGACCAATCCGAACTATCCAGAATATACCAACGTGCACAGATTAAAAAGAAGCTCTTGCACCATTTATTGATCATTCTTAAGAACAGAAAACTTATTGGTGTTTCGGTCAACGGCTCCACAAAGACAATCGATCTATGGTTGAACAAGGAATCAGTTCCTGAGGATTTTCTTAATGCTGAGTTTTTTAGTAGAGAGATTTCGAATATTAATTCATTAAAAAGTACACTTGGAACTTTCAAGGGTTTTACGATGAAAACGCTATCGGACAAAATATTTAAACAAAATAATGTGTTGACATGGGAAGTCTAATTGTCAAAAAAATAATCTATGCTGGGGAAAATTATGTTTATAATTCTCCTGAACTGAATACTGGCATCAATATCATTTTAGGGGACAATGGTTCTGGAAAAAGTACTTTTAGTTATTTTATCGAATACGGCTTTGGAGGAAAAGTTAAACCTTTCATGAACGATGATGTTGATGCAAGATATTCGCTCATACTTAATGACACGAACAACTATGTGCAACTTGAAATTTTAATCGACCAGGTTCCTTATTCGCTCAAACGATTCATTAACTCCCAAGATATATTTATTGAACATGGAGGGCATGTCGATACATTTGCATTAGATAGAAAGTCTGCTAAGTACATTTTTTCCGATTGGCTACTGGACAAGTTAGGGATTGCAGTGTTTGAACTATACCTTGGAGCAACACACTGGTTTTTTAATTTCAACGACCTCTTTCGTCTACTAAATTATGACCAGAATACTGAAACTAGAAAAATATACAAAGAACCTGTCGCAGAAAATTTTATCGCGGATTCAATTGTGATAAGAAAATCTATCTTTGAAATACTTTTGGGGATTTCTTCCGTAGAGTTTTTTAAAAAGCAAGATGAGGCTAGGGCCGCTATGAAAGCTCGTGACGTTGCAAAGGGGCTATTCGAAAATTTTAAGGATAATCATGAAATTTCCGATGATTTCGAAAAACTAACTTCCAGAAAGCTTGAATCTTCGAAAAACTTGGCCGAATTAGAAGAAAAGAGAAACAGCGAGCTCAAAAAGAATACGACAGTTGACGACAAGGTAGGAGAATTGGCAGACGTACAGGCCAAACTCGTTGATTTTCAGCTGAAAGCCTCTCAGGATAGGGTCATGCTAGCTAATATTTCCAATGAACAGCATAAAGTATCTGCGCTACATCAGGGGTTGGTTGAGGAAATTGCGCAGATCGAGAAGATTATTTTTACCCATGATAAATTGGATCTTTTTGCGATGGAGGTTTGTCCATTCTGTATGGCCAGAAAGGACGTTAAGCAAGGTTTTTGCATATGTGGCTCGCCGTTCAACGATGATGATTACGAAAAGTTCGTTTACAATTCAAATGAATATAAAGATATTCTGACACGAAAACAGAAAGGGATCGAAGCGATCACTGTTGCCGACCTTGCCTACCGTAGCGATGTGAAGAAAATTTCTGATAGACTAGCCACTACGAATGATAAAATTGACGAATATACACTCAAACTTAGGAATATTATAAACACAGCACAGTACGCTGGAAACAATACTGTAATCGACGATCTCAATGACCGCATCTTTAAGGTTAAAGAAGAACTACTTCAAATAAATTATGGTATGAAAAACAGTGATCAATATTTAAGGCTACAAGCGGACTTCATCGAGAAGAATAGAATATTTGGGCTTACCCAAGGAAGTCTAAACAGAGCTATGGAAGCCCATGAAAAAAACAACGCTGATACCATCTCTTCTTTCAATAAAGTTTATAGCGCTCTTTTGGCAAAATCATCTTATAAGAGTAAAGAAGCGTATATCGACGACAACTATATGCCCTCTATTGACAACCGTGAATACAAAGCTAACAGTAGCGACGTTCCTAAGCGTTTGATGTACTATTTTACGATATTAAGCTTAGCTCTAAAGATGAATTCAGTGAAGCATCCTCGGTTCTTGCTAATTGATACTCCTGAAGACTCAGGAATCGATGCCGATCACCTTAATCTCAACCTCTTACTTTTGGAAGATGCCATTGCACTAGGTGCTGATCAGGAAGGTAATATCAAAGACTTTCAGGTAATTCTGACAACCGGTTACGGAAAGTTTCCTGAAGAATTCACAAAGTATATCGTGGAGCAATTCTCGGAGAAGGATGGAAACTTTATACTGAAACCAAGAGTTGAGATGAATATCCCAAGTGATGAAGACAGCCCTAAGCCCTTAGATTTCTAATTGACGGTTATCTCCAAATAAAAATTATTTACATAATAGGTGTTTTGAAGTATACAAATATTGTTTTGAACGCCGGGATTAATTGGGCATCTTAATCTTTCTGATCCCAAAAATTAGGTGAAAATATGATAGGGGAAGGAAAGGAAAAAATGAAATGACAGAAATCTGTCTGCTAAATATACGGTAGGTATTCAATACATCTCATGCAAAGTTGAAAGTTTTCAAAGTGCTGAACAATTCAAGTACTAACTTAGCAAGGCGCCATAAGCAAGCTGGGAATGTCAGTATCTACTAATGTGTGCTGAAGCGGCAGAGTCCGATTAGCTGAGTTTGAGAATTTGCTGGTATACCTGCTGATTTGTCGAAGAAAAGCTGTTTCGATAATTGGAGTAAGGTATATTTCTGGTTTCGTTATAGATGGTTTGATAGCTGCCAAGGTGCTTTCTGAATTCATCATATTTGGCATTGCGATGGCTGCCAATGGCATTCTGAAAAACAAAAAAGCACGGACATTCAGGCTGGCTTTTCCGGATATTGAGCACCGCTTGTGCCAGCGCTACCGGATCCAGATATGGGCTGGAAAACAGGTAACTAGCATTGATCAAGATACTGTTTGCTTTATCCATGACTTCAAAATCCAATGCCTCCAGCGTTTCTAAGTATATAGCATGTTTTTTCGGATTGAAAAGATCGTTATTCATGAAATATTCTGCACCGTTTCTCATGCTACCAAAGTAATCTATGCCAATATAGTCAAATTCCACCGGCTCGCCGGTATGCTGGTGAATGTGGTCGATGAAAGCCAGGGCACTTGTCGCCGGACCGCAGCCGATATCGATAAATTTTACTGTGCCAGGACTCTTGTAGAGTGTCAAAAATAAATCAGCACGCTCAAACAGGTATTGAGCTGCGAAGAAATGCATCCTCATGTTGCAATATGCATATAGACGGACCATATCCAGACCCGAGAGTCCGTCAACTGGCTTATCAAAATTCGTTTGACCAAAGTTGATAATTTCTCGCTTGACTTCATCAAAGGAATAACCCATTAGAAGCTCAACCCAGCATGTCTTGGGATGTCCTTTAATAGGATTTATTATCTTTTCCCGGAATAAATTTTCAGCCCATAAGCTTGGTTCTGCTATCTTTTCTACATGAGCGTTAGGTTCAAGATTGATTTCAAACTGGTCGAGATTCTCCCTATAAAAGATCAGGATTGGATAATCTTGGGCAAGAGCCTCAGAAGAAAACAGGGCGGTAAATTCCTCGAGCTCCACCAACTTTCCGAAATTCCGTATCGCTTGGCAGGCATATTCATAGTAGCTGTGAATATCTCGGATAACCTCATTTTCATAGCTTTCGTCTCCTTCATACAATACAGTGGAAATTTTCTGGAGATATTTTGGCAGTGAACTGATATGATGGCGATAATCATTGTATAAACGGTAGTGCATCCAGGCATCCAGCCGATTTCGCAAAACAGAGGGATTGATTTTACCAATGCAATTGGAGACCCCAGAACGGTTGTTTGCTCTTTTAAAGAACAGTCCAAGCTGCCCGTAAAGGAACTGAATATGAACAGAAGCTTTCTGAATATCGCTGGCCGTTACATTTGTCTGAGAAAGGTGTCTGAGCAGCCTGCGAAACTGGCTTATTTGAATGGACTCAGCATCCGCCTGAATAAAAAGGAGCTGAAGTTCGCGTCGGTGATTAGAAACGAAATCTATAATTTCTTCCGTTGAAAGCAGTACGAAATGGGCTAAGAGATCCTCAATATCCATGCTATAGCTCTTTGTTTTCTCTAGCGAGTGAAATTCTGATACGAAGTTCCTCGGTTTTGATTTTCATCGTCGGTTGTTTTAACTTCTCTATAAGTTCTGCCTTGGAAAAACGTAGTTCTGTGAGGGCTTCCGTCAGACCCTGACTCAATAAACGTCTAGCTGCATTGGCTGAGAATTCGGGCACCATCAAAAGTTTCTGGCACAGAAAACCAAGTTCAGAGTGATACCTGATCCACACCTCTGCCTTAGAAATCTGGGCAATAAGGGTATCAAGTTCAGAAACTATCGATTTAACCTGGATCATTTCGTAGGTTTCGCTGAGGATTTCTACGATGCGTATCGCTATCTCTTTTTCCCTGTCAGCCGAGTTCATGTGTTTTTCCTCAATCAAGACACCATTGAGGTTTTCCTGATTGGTTATGGCGATGGGAAAAACATAATTGAAAACAATATCGATAACCGCCCTGTCAAATGTATTGTCTCTGAATTTGATTTCTGGTTTTCGCTTTACAGTCACCGCTTGAGCAGCAGCAGCACTAATAGTCGAGAGACGCTCTTCACTGTTGCTTTGTGCCGCGTAGCCGTAAAAATAGCCTAAAAGTCCGAAAGCATATTCACCATAGGCACTAGAATGCTGTCCGGTGATATCGCGCCTAGCAATAAGCAGATTGCTCTGCTGAGCATAATTGCGTAGGTAGGCAAAGATATAGAGTGGTAAAATTGAAGTCGATTTTGCGGTGATTCCCTCCACCAGGCGGATTGCAGTTTTTCTTTTAATTGCATCTCTCAGATTACTGTTGACTTCCCTTAGGCGATCTTGTGGAATCGCTTCATCTTTGATATTGGCCAGAATTCCCATGAATTCCTTCACATCTCTGTCATTAAAGTTTTCATCAGTCTGTATCCTTGAAAATAGCCATTTTAGTAGCGGTTTATCATCTGGACAGTTTTCATTAAATAAGAAACTGTAGAATTCCGATAGATTTGGGTTAGATACTATGGATGAACCGAATGCCGGTTCAATAGCCTGCATCGCCAAAAAGAAATGGTCTGCAATGGATTTATATATTCCAGTTGATGATGAAGTAAGGTAACTGTAGTTTTTAATGTAGGCTAGAAGCCCAAGGATCCGGTCGAATTTATCAATTCTGCGGCTGTAATCCTCAGCTTTTTTGCTACTCTTCAGGTTTTCAAAATCTAGCTTCCCTACCTGCACTTGGGCAATGGAAATGAGGTTTTCAGGGATAAATCCGCCGTCAAACAGTCCTGCATCACTTAAAATAGTTGCTTTCACTTTTTCATCCCGGGTAATAATGGTCTTAACATTGGTAATGGGAAGCGGAAAATCCATCAAGGCAATGCGACCATTTAGACTTAACTGCGAAAGCTGCTGCGCTTGGAGCAATACTTCCATCAGCACCATTTCAGTATCTCCAGTCGAGGCACTGTTAGCCAGTATAAGCTGATGGGAATCAACAGACTGAAGATCTGAAAAAGCTCGGTTGGAAAAATAACATGAGGGCAAGAGCATTCCCCTGGAAAAATAATGGTAAATATTCGCTCTGTGAATTTCCAGATAAATGGGTTTATCTGGATCGAAGCCCTCAGCATTAGGGGTCTCTATACTCCCTCGTAACTCATCTTTCACTTCGGGGATTTTTAAAGAGGTAGTGGCATGATTTTCATTACGGATTTCATTGGCCGGTGCCTCGATCGATGAAATCGAATTACGCGGAAAAGTCCATTCCGATGCCTGAGCTTCTCGTTGAGTTTCATCCTCGATATCTATATGCAATCCAGCCGATTTTCCTGCTGCGTTTTCTTCCCGCGAGAACTGAACAGGCTCCGCTGCAAATGCTCCCGATATCGATTCTCCGCTGGTATTTTCTCCCGCAAACTCGAGAGGAATGTCCTTTGGATTCTGCTGGAGGGCTTTTGTATAGGCTTTCCCTCCTTTTCTATCTGCAGACTTTGCCACTCCCATCTTACCTTTTTGCCTTTTTTCCTGATCGGATTGCTCAGATGGACTCCCCTGCTGGTGTATCAGTTTATCCAAATCTTGTGAACTAAACAAGTGACCATCAGACGGCGTTTCTTCTGTTCCTTGGTTATCTTTCTTACTGCTTTTAGCCATAATAATTTTTAAAATGGAAGGTCATCATCTTCGCCGGATTTTGCTGGTGGTACATAAAAGGATAATACCAGTGGTTTTTTATTACAAAGAACAATAAAATCATTCCTTGCCCTGGTAACTGCCACATAATAGTGGCTCGGTGTTGCTTTGAAACGACCGTCATCATTTTTTGTACTCGTTGCAATGTCCGACCGTTCGAAAAATGGCAAAATTACCACATCAAACTCCAGTCCTTTACAAGACTCAAATGTAGTAATGAATGGCGAACTTAAACGCTTCTGCATCGCTTTTTCATCAGAAATACTCATCTTGTGATAATAATAAGAAAAAGAGCGATCTAATGGTGCATTTTCACTGCAAGAATACTCATGCTTCTGCAGAAAGAGCCGTATGG
The DNA here is from genome assembly GCF_026239655.1 of Pedobacter sp. MR2016-24. GTDB lineage: Bacteria > Bacteroidota > Bacteroidia > Sphingobacteriales > Sphingobacteriaceae > Pedobacter. The sequence goes on from NZ_JAPIVO010000007.1 coordinate 228,993, forward strand.
TCGTAATTTCTTCAGGGGAATGAACAAGGATACCGATATTACTGTTTAGGTTGGCCTCAATAATTTCCTTGAGTACTTCCAACTGCGCATCCACGGCCAGCCCATCCCTGACCTCGGGATTGTTCCCCCGACGCAAATGTTCAGTATCCATCTGCTGCACCCTAGGATCCTCGGGTACAAAAGCTTTGGCAAATTGAAAAATCTCCTTTGTGTTCCGATAATTCGCCTCCAGGTACTGGCGCTCGGTATCTGTATTTTGTTTTTTCAGCCCTTCAAATATGGTATCCTCTAGCTCTTCGGAAATATAGTGTCCGCGGTAGTTCTGTGCACGGTCTGCGCCAACGGAAATACATTCACCAAGAATGAAGGCATTCTGATAAACGGTACGAGGCAAATCCTGACCTTCGTCGAAAAGAATTTCGTCGAAGCGCATATTCTCCTCCGCATATGACTTGAAATTTTTTTTCACCTCCTCCTCCTTGGCCTCCGCATCGAAATATTTGATTTGTTGATAGTGCCAGTTGTAAAATGTGGATAGCTGCTCATCCACAACTTTATTGACCTCTTCCTCGTTAAACCCGCCGAAGAGCTCTTCAGCTCGGTCCCTTAAAGTTCCTTTTATAGAGTAAATCAGTGCCCGGTTATAGGTGAAAAGCATTAAATGTTTCTTTTCTTGCACCGCCCTTAAGAAGCGGTATATAGTAACTACGGTTTTTCCGCTACCCGGTCCACCGGTGATAAGCATGGAAATCCTGGGGTCATAGGCAAGCTGCTGGTCATCGTTGAGCGCAGTGATGGCTGGCAGGTTAAATTTAAATTCCGGCATTGGATCTTTTTTTGAGGCGTTAAAAATTTCGCTTCGACCTAACAAATTTAGCTGTACGTCAAAGTCTTAATACAAAAGTAAAATTTAAATCCAGAATCCCTAATTGAGTAGCTCTTTTAAAAAAAAACAAACTATTTGCTAATTACTAATATTTTTAGTATATTTGATTAACATTAAATGAGCCTTGCATTTCAACTGCATTCATTACCTTTGAAAAAGAGATTATGGAAAACCTCCCGCCTTTTGATCTATTTAATCCAGCACCAGAGTACCATAGTGTCGTAGCGGAAAGCACCCTGCCAATTCCTGTACTGATTCCTGGTCTGGAGTACAGAAGTGGTTTTATTACTGTCGATCAGGAGTTAGCTCTGTTGTCCAGTATAGCTGAACAGCCTTGGCTTGGCGACCTTAAACGCAGGGTACAGCATTATGGATGGAAATATGATTATCGCGCCCGTACCCTGAATTATGACATGTACCTAGGGCCTTTACCGGCATGGATCAAATTTATTGCAGAAAAGCTTGTTCAGGAGAAGCTCATACAGGAAGAACCAGATCAGGTTATCATCAATGAATATAAACCAGGTCAGGGCATAGCTAATCATGTTGACTGTGAGCCTTGTTTTGGCAATACAATTATTTCCCTAAGCTTGGGATCAGCCTGCGCAATGAATTTTATAGAGTTATCCAGTAAAACCAAACAGGAATTCATCCTCCACCCTCGCAGTGTTGTAGCCATATCAGAACAGTCCCGTTATCAGTGGTCGCACGGAATTCCAGCCCGCCTTGCCGATGAGATTGATGGAGTACGTGTTAATAGAGGCCTTCGGGTATCCATGACTTTCAGAAAAACTATTCTTTAAATCCAAGTCGATATTATTAGCAGGTCAAGAATTAGGAATAATCTTAATTCGATAAATCTAATTTGAGCCCAACCAAAACTCTTTCTTCTATAGACTTTTCTTCCAATTCCTTAAAAACTGATCCATCTTATTCACCCGTGGAGGGATCACACTTCCATCCCCATCCAATTTGAAATATCTGCTAAAGGAACACCTTCTGTTATCCTTCGATTTAAAAAACATCCAGCCATGCACTTTATCACGTTCATCTCGTCCCGGAATTTCTATACGCCCATAGTGATTTCGCCTTTTGGCTATCCTGTTAAAGCTAAAAGATCGCTTGGTAGTGGAATTATAAATAAACACACACAATTCGTCTTCTCCACAGCCAAACATCTTATCATTTTCATACTCCCAATCGATATCTATCATTCCTTTTCTCATCCACTTCACCTTCCACAACGTATTAACTAATTCGCCTGCAGTGAGGAGAAATTTTTCATAATCAATCTCATAATCAGGATATGTTCCGGTGAAACCACAATCATAAATATACCAGAAAAGTGTTGCTGCAGAATCTGGTATTTCACCCTTACATGTGATCATGGAATTTACAGACCTTACATGGTAGTAAAACTGAACTGCAGCGGCAAACTTAGCCCGCTGCTCCTTTTGTGAAACAGTTCTGATTATTGAAGATGTGTCACATTTTCGCCGACCAGCGTATACAATTGGCCATAGCGATTCCATTTTACGGCTTTTTCCCATAATTTTAAATATTAAGCTTGAAATTTTGTTGATTTTACCGTAGACCCTAAACAGACCTACGGTAAAGAGAAGCATCTTGTGCTTTATGTATCCATTTTAAAATACACGCTTTCGGATGAAGATCGATTATCAGTCGATTTAAAAAACACCCATAGATGAACAATATCCCCTACGCAATAACCTGGAATTTCTACCTGCACTTTTAAATCGCATCTCACAGCTATCTTACATAAAGTGTAAGATCTTTCAGCAGTAGCATTGTAGGCAAAAAGAAAAACATCGTCATTATCCTGAAATTGCCACATTTCCCAACTGATTTGTACTACCCCTTCCGCACACCATATCGCCTCGTATATCGCAGCTTCCAGTCTGGAAGATGTGAGGTTCAAATTTGTATAATCAAGCTCATAGTCTGGAAAAACGCCAGTGAAACCACAGCCATGAACCATTTTGGCCAGATAGCTATCATAATCGCGTCTCTTTCTCTTACAGGTAATCGCAGGAATTGCGGATCTTACATGCATTAGAAATTTTGCAGCAATACCAAACTTTTTCCGTTGCTCCAACTGTGCAATTGTTGGCGGCTTCTGGGATGGGCCACGTTTCCTTTTGTACTTGAATACTCCAAATGGAAAGAACTGATGGGATATTCTGTTTATTCTTTTCATGATTTTAAAATTTAAGTTTTAATGACTTTTGTTATTTTTCTATAGGCAGCCCAGGCTGCAATCAAAATCAGCACAGTGAAGGCCAGTACCACTTTCCAGGAAACCGAGCTTTTCTTTAATTTGTCTTTTTGGGAACTGCTTGCCCCTTCTTTCAAATTGGTCTGAATTTCTGTTTTACCCTGATCTGATTCTTCGGCATCAACCTTCACTAATGATGATGAACCGCTTTTAGATCTACCGCTGATCAGTACTTGATCTGCTTCCCCTGTAAAACCTGTTTCTGCAGAATAACTAAACCTGCCTTTCGGCCATAGCTGTATGGTATAATCCTGATTGCTGGAGTCTGCATAAAGAGTTATCCCGCTGCGTTTATTTAACCAGTCTCGCTTTTCCAATAAGCTCTTGTTGATTTGATAAGATGATTCCTGGTCAGATTTGCGATAACTACTATCTGTGTTTTTTAAAACACTGCAGGAGGCAAAAAAAACAACCAATCCTGCAGCTACAAAACATTTTATCATTTCGAGGTTCCTCCTTCCTTAATCCAGTTAGATATTCTATAGATAGTCTTGACATGTCTTCGCCTGTAATAAACACCATCGCCATTCCTGCTGCCATTGTTATTCGTATTGCCCTCGTAACTAAAACACCAGTCGCCCTCCACTTTTTCTACAAGGCCAACATGTGCGATCCGCTTATACTCCTGAAAATAGATCCCGAGCACATCGCCGGGTAAAGCTGATCTTGCTAATCTGGAGGCCGGAAAGAGATCAGGCGACCAACCCGTTCTTGGTTTTTTAAAACCTTCTTTCGCATAGACCCAGCTTACAAAAGCGGCGCACCAGGGCAAACCCTTTTTCAAACCGGCAACAGCTAAATATTCTTCAACACGTTTGCCGTCATTCTCGCCTGTGGCTTCCCTCACTCCTACCTCAGCCATTGCCAAGGCAACCAGCCGATTTCTATGCACGCTTTCCATACTGGAAATAGCAACAGGAATAGTCAAACCCGCTCCTAACAAATTGCGCTTAAGCATACCGATGCTACCACTAACAGTAAAGAGAAAGATGCCAAATAAAAGCTTAATTGTTGCCATAGCGATAAAGTATGAAATTGTGAAACCATAATTTTTAAGGGAGTCAAACCAGCCATCAGCCAGAATAGCTGCAATAACCACCAGCACATGGCTGATATGAGCAGAAATGCAGTGAGACTTAAAATAATCAGTAGCCATATAGACTGATCAATACCTGCTGTAGTAGCATCAATTTGACGCAGCCATACCGGACTTAGTATCCATAGCAATACTAAAGCGATGAACAGCAATACCGGCTGCCACTTTATCATTTTCGGGATAAAACCACCTTTGTGAGTTTTATTTTCTGGACGCTGAACCCCAGCAGTTCCATCCAGTATTTTTTCTAAAGTAATCATGTTAGTAGGATTAGAATTAAAAGAGATAAAGAACCGGCTGGTTCATTCCAGCCGGCTCCAACAATTACTACAGGATGGTATACTCACCCAGGTATTCGCTTGGAGAGGTATTCTCGCCATCGGTACCGACTAAAAACATGTATACATGCACTTTTTTACCTGCAAAGGCCCTCATCAAAGTCAAGCTCCCTTCCAAGTCACTCCTTTTCGCCAGATTAGTGGATCCTATGCTGAAACCCAGATCCGGGGAATAAGCAACAAATGCTACCGTATCGGTCGCTTTATTTTTATCGTCCACGAAGGTTTCCATCTTCCATGCAACTGATAGTTCACGATTAGGTAAACTGGTTACCACCACGTCGTAAACAGCTACTAAATTGCCTTTGCTGAGTACCACTTTTTCGTAGTCTACTTCATAACCATCAGGAGTAATAACCACAGCATTTTCAATATGATATTTGGTGGCTAGGTTTCTTCCTCCCTGATTCCCCACAGCTTTAGGAAAACCAATTGCTATGTAATCCGCAAACTTGCTTATAAAAGTAGTGATCAGGGCAAATATTGCACGTATCTGCTTTTGTTTAGCAGTTGGAAGTTTAGAAGATGGACTTGGAGTACTTCTACCAATGATCATCTTACGAAATTTGGAGACAACTAAATCTCCGATTTTACCATTGAAACGGCCGATCTGGCCTGGCTTAATTTTAGACATGATTTTAAATTTAAAGATTAATTATTCTGTTATTTCGAGTGGTCTGGTCACCGGTTACCTCTCACTCATTGAACGAATATAAGTAGCTTATTCACAATAAAATAACGAATTAAATGAGTTGTCCCTATTTGTCCACTGTAGATTTATCACAGCACAATTACGTCGCTATGCTGTCCCTATTTGTCCTTTCAAGAAAATAATTACTTTTCCTGATCTAAGTACTGATCATGGATAATTCTGCAAATTCTCATCTGCATTAATCCCGAAATAAAATTATCTGTTGCATTCAGGGCAAAAAAAAAACACATGCGGTTGTTAAATCGCATGTGTCTAAAATTGATCTACAGCCAGATCAGATATAATTGTGGTGTGCTGTTATGATTTTCTTTTACGTGGTTCTCTTACTGATTTTTTAAAATCATCTATGGAGCTCTGGTAGTAAATGATGCCTAAACTATTTTTATCCTCTTTAAGACTTCCATCCAGGACACGTCTTCTTAAAGTCTTGACACTGATATTAAGCAGGTAGGCTGCTTCCTTCCGTGAATAAAATTTTTCTTCAACCTCGTGGGGTTTCGCACCATAAGCCGGAAAACCTAAACAAAGTATCAGGTAGTCGATTTTCTTTACGAGTTCCATTATCCAGTGAGAGATCTCTGCAAGCATAACCAGGTCTATTTATATAGATTGCCAGATAAATTGTCCTACATACTTGCTATCTGATATAGCTTTATGATTAGCCGAGATGAATGAGATGTATGTCTCCGCAACAAGGGGTCTGTTTGATTCAGGTAGCATGAGCAGCTCTTTACCCTGGGTTCTTCTTGCACCACTCAACTGATAAATACCGAACTGCCGCTGCGGAAAATATACCATAAACATCGCCTGGTCACTGGTCTTGAATATTGCTGAAGTCAAGGCAGGGTTCCAGGTAAAAAGTATTCCTTTCTCCACCCTCTCCGCAAACAAATCTTCTGTTTCGGGCATCTTACCTTTACTGAACAGTAATTTTTTAAAATCAATGATCTTATCAGGATGTTCTCCGGTAAAGGCCTGATGGTAATTTACGGAATAAGCCGTGTTATAAGCAGATTGACGAGCAGCTTTCCCTGCGTTCTCAAAACCGACTTCTAAGAATTCCTTCACAGGCTTTAATACTGCAGTCATATCAGCCAATGCTTTTTGATTGGCCTTCTGCAAATCAGAAAATGGTTTAACTCTTACGCCGTTACTGCGTTTGACAACCTGACCATTCAGATCATAGATAGTACAGCCATTGAGCTTACCTCTGAAGTTGTCATCATATCCCTTTAGTATTGCCATGAGATAGTATTTTAATAGGTAGATTATAATTCTAATTTAATAATTTATTTTAAGATTTCATACTAGACAATTCTTAACTGAACCTACCTTAGATCTTGGCTCCATCCCTCCTTCTAGCGTCTTTCCGAGGGGTTTCTATAGGGTTGCTATACCCATCAGGCTAAAAAAGGGCATTGAACCGGCTTTAAAGGGGGTTTTAAAAAACTTCAAATGTGGGTCTAAACTAGGGCAAACACAGTCGAAAACTGGTTTTATGGTATCAAAAAAGGCATTTTTTAGATAGTTGAACTTCACGAAAAATATTTATGAAAATGATGTCGATTTTAGCTAAATAATGAGTAAAAAATCTTAACCAGACACCTAAAAATAATGCATTTGTAATAAAAATATTACATAAAAATCTGTAAATTTGGATGAGAAATCTCAGAATATTCTTGTTTTCTCATGAGAATTATATGGATTTATGGGGAATATTATAATTTACTATGTAATGTTTTTACATTTTTTAACATATAAACATCTGAATAAATGATAGAGATGACATATATTATTTAGTGATGAATTTTATTTATATTAAAATGCATAGTATTTCCAATATCAAGTACTATCACTAGTGAAATCATGTAATCGCCAATACCCTCCATTTGTAGGGCCGACTCTTTCAATCTTACCTGAATTCTTTAACTTATTAAGTTGGTATTTAATGCCTCTGAGAGTATGGCTTGTAGCTTCTGACATTTCTCGTGTTCTCCTCTGTTTTTACCACAGTATCATCAAATTTTACCCCAGTTTTTACCGGTCGCCTGAAGTTTACTGTAAATATTCCTTTAATCCTATATTCTGGTAAAGGTAATGCTGCTTCATTCATTAGTTTGTTCATTCTGCTGATGCCCGAACCAATTTGCTCGACCATGAACATCCGTGCAAATAGATGAGGGTTATTTCGCAATATTAGAAGGAATGGAGACCAGTCTCTTCGCGGACAAAGAACAATACCAATTATCTATACAAGTTCACCAAATCCACGCAATATGATGCTCTCAATCAACCGCATGTTTTACAGATCGATCAAACGTCCGATGCATGCAAAATTTCAGACGGAGTAATGATTCTGGATGATTCACCTTTGGATGGTCCGATGCCCATCTTTGCTTGTGCCGGATAAACGACAATTACATTTTCTGGCCTGTTTTATAGTTATACCTATTACCAAGTTTATCCTGGTATAAGGTGTCTGACTCTGCAAAACTCTGAACGTCGACCCCTACTAGTGGGGCTGTTTTGTAGAAAGCATTTTTACCATCTTTTCCAAAACCATATTTAAGTGGAGTGTATGTATTCACATCGGCTTTGGAGACTAACTCACCGTCATAGTAAACATTGTTCTTATCATTTGAATATCTGTCGTTTAAGAAATAGAATTGCTGATCATCCTCTTTAAGGGGCTTAAATAGCTGAAAAGAACTGATATCGACCTGCTCGTACTTAAATTTTTCACCGTAGGAGATGATCGTCTTATTGTTCACGCAGATGACATTCTGATTTATACTGCGAACCTGACGAATGGTATCAAAAGTACTGGTCATGAGTTTCGGGTCAGGATGGACGTAAACGAAGTATATGTTTTTCCCTATTTTTATATATTGATCGTTTATGGATTTAGGATCCCCGGGATTTGGCATGACTGATCGAAAATTGCGGAAATCAGGGCTAATGTAAATGGAATCTTTGTCTTCGGAAAACACGGTGTTTATGAAAGCAAACGTTTTACGGTCAACGTTTATCATTTTCCAATCAAGGAAATAGTGATTTTTGTCTCGTGCCCAACGTCCGTTGCCTTTTAAATTTTCATAAGTTTTTGGATCCGCATTTTTTATAATGATGAAACCCAATACCTCATCTATGTAGTAAGCGTGTAATTGATCTTTTGGTATTTTATTGTCGATATAAAAAGAGTTACGTTGAACATGTTTTTGTGGTTGACCTTTAAAAAATACGAAGTTCTTATCCGCTGCAATATTGCTGGATAAAATCCTAAAAGTTTTTGCATCTGCTTGCAATGTATCAACACCCAGCTCAAACCAATTACCATTTTGACAAAAAAGTATTTGCTGGTCTGAAGTGATAAAATAAGACTCCGATTTTTTCTGGTCCACTAATCTGCCAAGGTTTCTGCAGGAGACAAACGTCATCAGTATAATGCTCGTTAAAAGAATGGAGTATTTTTTCATCAATATAAATTTGTGGTTTAGTTTCCAATTTGCTTCCAGTTACCAGTAAACAATGCGAATAGCTTTCCAATAGAACTTCCATGTATTAGGAGGGTAAATATATAAATTAAATGCCCTTTGTAATAAATGAACAAAATAATGTGCTGATTACAAATTCTCATGAAAAACGTTATGACCCGAATCTTTTCCTTGAATTCCTTTGTTGCATTCCGACAATTAAATGCAGCCAGTATGATAGACTTAAAATCGGATATAAGGTGTGGGATGAAGGCATAGTATTTGCTCGTCGAATTCTTTAAAACTTAAATTATTTCATATGAAAAAGACCATTTTACTTTTTGTATTGCTCTGTACTGCTCTTTTCTCAAAAGCAGATCAACTACAGGCTTTAACACAAGCACAGGCTGAGGCTGCTGTTACATACCTTAAAAAAGAACCTGTTATTATATTGTGGTGCAGCTGTTGCGATAATGAAACACCTAAAAAAATCACCGTTAACGAAGTGTTTTATAAAAAAGATAGTGATGGAAAGTATTATTCGGTCATATTAAAGGGTAAGGATGAAAGTGGGAAGGATGTTGAAGAATATGTAGACCTTGCCTATGTATTTGTGAAAAAAGGTAAAAAAGCGCGAAGCTTAGGTAAAGTATTAAAATTTGAATGCGACCCTTGTACAAAACCATTTGACTGGCAGATTTAGGTTATAATAACAACACATCTATTTGATGCTAAATTAGCAATTACGGTTATTGTTAATACTTCCATATGTTTTGGTATTGGGTCTGACTATTTCTGTTCCTTCAGGTGTTTGATAAAGAAGGCCTCCAGCTTATCGAATGGAATCAGGTCGGTCTTGTCGTAAAGATCCACATGGCCGGCATTTGGAACAATAACCAGTTCTTTTGGCTGCCCTGCACGTTTGTATGCATCTTCGCTGAATTCCCTGGAGTGAGCCTCATCTCCGGTAATAAACAACATAGGTCGGGGAGAAATGGTTTCAATATCATTGAACGGATAAAAGTTATTGAACTTGGTATTACTGCTGAGTGTAGGGTGAGTGGTGGTTTTTGGCGAGCCACCTTTAGGCGTATATTCCCCTCTGGGCGTGCGATAGAACTCAAAGAACTCACGCTGTATCGGATGGGTGTTTGCATCCAGTTGATGGGTAGTGCCTCCTGTATATTTGGTTTCGCCACCCAAAAATTCGGCATAACGTTGCTCTGCCGCTTCAGCCTCGATTTTTTTCCTTTGCGCAAGGCTCTGCGAGTGGTGAAGTGCATTGCGGTTGGCGGAGCCCATGTCGTACATGCTCACCGTAGCAATGGCCTTCATCCTCGGGTCTATCTTTGCCGCACTGATCACAAAGCTCCCGCTTCCGCATACACCAAGCACGCCTATACGCTCCCTGTCCACAAATTCACGGGTACCCAGGAAATCAACAGCAGCACTGAAATCTTCGGCATAGATATCCGGAAGTACGGCATTACGAGGTGAACCCTCACTTTCGCCCCAAAAAGAAAGATCGATTGCCAGGGCGATAAAGCCCCTGTCAGCCATATTTGAAGCATAGACATCCGCACTCTGTTCCTTTACAGCGCCCATTGGATGGCCAATAATTATGGCCGCATTTTTTGCTTTCCTATCCATGTTTTTGGGTATAAAAAGATGTCCGGCCACCTGCAGGTTATATTGGTTTTTGAAACTTACGGCATAGAGGGCGACCTTGTCACTTACCTTAAACGTGGTATAGTCCTTCGCTGATATTTCTTTCATTTGAAAAAGATTTGATGTGGATTGTGCGTGGGCTGTACCATAAAAAAAGATCGCAGTCAGTGCAATAAAAATTAATTTTTTCATACTAAATGTTTTTGATGAATTTTGCCGGAACTCCTCCTGCAATTGTATTTGGGGCAACGTTCCTGGAAACGACTGCTCCAGCGGCAACGACGGCATTTTCTCCAACCGTTACTCCCGGAAGTATGGTTGCCCCCGCACCGATCCAGGCATTTTTTTTGATATGGATAGCTTTGGGTACAAGCGAATGCCGGTCTTCGATTGAGGTTGGATGTCCTTCGGATAATAGACTTACTTTGGGAGCAATAAACACATTGTCCTCAATGGTAATTCCGCCCATATCCAGGAACACACAATCGAAGTTGATAAATACATTTTTACCGATTTTGGTATGCTTACCGTAATTGATGTGTAAAGGAGTAAAAACCACCACAGTTTGATCAATTTCCGAACCTGTTATCTGGCCTAAAAAATTTCTTATTTCATCAGGATCTGGTGTGTTGTTCATTTCAACTACCAGTTTTTTGGTGACAAACGATTCTTCACGCATTCTGTATGCTTCGGGGTCATCTGCTGAAATGGTTTCCCCATTGCGTAACCTCTGGAAAATATCTTTTGTGTTCATGGTCATAATTTTATAAGCACAAAGGTAAAAGGATTTCAAAGGTGTTATATTACATTTATTTCTCAATTAATGTCACATATCACCTATTATTAATTATTTGTTCTATTTTTACCTGATATGTCAGCAAATCAAAAAGTTATATTCTGCAAAGTGGTATCTGGAACGGAATTTCCAGGGGATTTTAGTAACCGGTTTCATACACATATTTATTGTCAAAGTGGGAGCTTAAAATTTGTTTTTAATGGCCAGCACTATCAAAGTAACAAAGGCGAGTTTATATTTTGGTTGGCGGGGCTGCAGGTTTCTGAGTTGTCTTTTTCAAACAATTTTAAAGCGACAGTTTTGTTTGTTGACAATGATCTGCTGACCGCAAGTTTGCCGAGTGCCACCGCGAGTATCGATAGCATTATACATTCCAAAGAATATCCGATTTTGCATCCGGATAGAAAAGACAAAGAGAAAATCCTGAAAAATTTTCATTTGCTGTACGGTATGTCACAGGAAACAAACCATCGGTTTTATGAGGAAGCGCTTAAACTCCAAATGCAAATTTTCTTATTGGAGATGTGGCACATTTTTGAAGACGAGCTCGACAGAAGAAAACGAAGTCTGCAAAGCGGAACCTTGTACGAAAGGTTTATACAGTTGGTACAGGAACATTGCATGAAACAGCGGGAAGTGCGTTTTTACAGTGAACAGCTAAATATTACGCCTAAATACCTCAACTATATCTGCAAAGTCAATACCTTAATAACCGCCTCTGAATGGATACAGCGTAACGTAAAAGAGCGGATTATTATTCTATTGCAAAATAAGAACCTTAATATCTCGGAAATAGCCGATGAAATGGATTTTTCGAGCCGTTCGTTCTTCACCCGCTATGTGAAAAAAGTGATTGGTCTTACACCGAAGGAATATCGGGAGCGAATTGGATAGACTTGATCACAACCGCTAGTCATCTGGTTTTGTTCCGCCACTGATGCTGATAAAGGCTTTTAAAGCAGGGGAAAGTGGCACATCTTTTCTGTAGACCAAAATGGTTGTCATCAGGCCCAACTCCTTTGGCAGCGGGAACGTTTTTATATTTCTATTACTATAAAACGTACTGATGATTTCTTCTGGCATCACACTAAATCCAATGCCGGACTCAATGAAATTTACAACGCCTTCGATGGAATTCATTACTGTTTTATGATATTGGGCAATACCTTTGCTCACCAGCCAGGAGTCAAGTTTAGCTCTAAAGACGCAGCCCTGATCGAAAACTATTGTTTTAAGCGGATTATTTTTAAGTAGAATGTCCGGGTTTTCACAAGCTGCCGGAGTAACAATTACCACCTGTTCGTCCTTTATTTTAATTTGTTCAAGCTCAGGTATGTCAAGTGGAGCAGGGATAAATGCTGCATCCAGTTTATAATTCAACACATCACTGATTAAGCTGGCTCTCATCGCGGATCTAAAATCCAGGTCAACAAAAGGGAATTTAACAGCAAGTTCATTGACAAGTTCAGGCCCTTTGAGGGTCATCATGGTTTCCAAAAATCCAATTTTAATCTGACCCTTTACGATGTCACTTTTACCAATAGACCTTTTTGCCTCATCCAAAATATGGTTGATTTGCTTGGCATAGCGAATAAGTTTTTCGCCTTCCGGAGTTAATTCGACCTTGCGGTTGTTTCTGGTAAAAAGCAGTGCGCCAAACTCCTCTTCCAAATTTTTTATACGGGTAGTTACATTTGATTGAACTGTAAACATTGCTTCAGCAGCCTTGGTAAAACTGCCATAATGCGCAACGGCTTCAAATAAATTAAGGTCATTTGCATTCATACATCTTAAATTGAGATACATGGTATCTTTATAAATCATTTTGAAAGATTAAATATCAGGTTTACTTTTGAATAATAAAAAGAAAAATGAAAAGACTAAACATAGCCTTCACGATCATCTTGACTGGCTTATTAGGGAGAACAGAAATCATGGCACAATCAACTACAGTTAAAACAAGTCCTGCTTTAGAAGTTGGAGTTGTTCATCACCGCAAAGTAAATGTAAACGGACTTGGCGTATTTTACAGAGAGTCTGGCCCGGCTGGAGCGCCCATCATATTATTATTACATGGTTACCCAACATCATCGCATATGTTCCGCAATCTGATACCGATGTTGAACAAAAAATATCACGTGATAGCCCCTGATCTTCCTGGATTTGGAAATACTGATTTGCCAGATCGTAAAACTTATACCTATACTTTTGAAAATCTGGCCAAAACAATGCAGGGTTTTATAGATGAATTAGGTTTAAAAACGTTTGCAATTTATGTATTCGATTATGGTGCGCCAACGGGATTTCGTCTGGCACTTGCAAATCCAGAGAAAATTACGGGGATTATTTCGCAGAATGGCAATGCCTATGTAGAAGGATTGAGTACGGGGTGGAATCCAATTCAGAAATATTGGGAAAATGACACCCAGGAAAACAGAGATGCGCTAAGGTCTTTTTATAGTAAAGAGGGAACAGCATTCCAGTACTTTACTGGTGTGACCGATTCATCGCTTATAGCCCCCGAAGCTTATATTTTGGATCAGCATTTTCTGGATAGGCCGGAATCTGCAGAAATTCAGCTTGACCTTTTGAAAGATTATAAAACAAATGTTGAGCTGTATCCATCCTTTCAGAAGTATTTTAGAACCAATAAACCGAAATTGCTTGCTGTATGGGGAGATAAAGATCCATTTTTTCTTCCAGCCGGAGCTGAGGCCTATAAAAAAGATATTCCTGACGCAACAGTAAAGTTTTATAATACCGGCCACTTTGCGTTAGAAACGCATGTACAAGAGATAGGAAATGACATACTCAAATTTCTCTCCACCCTTCCAAAATAAGGTTTTTGGCTGTAATAATGCTTAAATGTTAAGCCTCTGGATTTGGAGTTGGGAGGTTGGAGAGGATGGTTAGCCGGTCTTTTCGCAAATAACAAATAAATCAGATGAAATGATGGAAATTAAAAACCCAGTACCACCGTTTAACTACGATTCAGCGGTGAAGAAAGTGATGCTTGCAGAGCAAGCATGGAATAGCCGCAATCCTGAAGTAGTATGCATGGCGTATACCCTGAATACAGAATGGCGCAATCGGTCGGAATTTATCTCTGGCCGTGAAGAAGTCAAAGTATTTTTAGCAAACAAATGGGAGAAAGAACTTGACTACAAGCTTAAAAAAGAACTGTGGACATTTAATGACAACCGTATAGCAGTTCGCTTTGAATATGAATGGCGTGACCATCAAGGGCAATGGTTCCGCAGCTTTGGGAATGAGCTTTGGGAATTTGATAAATTCGGACTAATGGAGAAACGGTTCGCAAGCATCAATGATCTGGCCATTGATGAAAAAGATCGAATGCTATAAAATATATAAACACTAATGTTAAAAGGCGCTAATCTATTGTTAGCGCCTTGCCAGTTTCATATCAAAGAAATGATCTGAGTTACTATTTTTTGATAATGCATTGTTCTTCTGTGTGTTATATTTGACTTACTACCTTCAAATCTTGCACAAGTAAGTAATGATAAACAGGCGGCATGGCAAGATTAAAAACACTTTCATTTGCTGCCGAAAGAAATGGCACTAAATAACGGTCATCATAAGCAGATAATTTCGATTTGCTATTTAGTTTCTCCCTGATGATATTAAGCATTGAAGCTGCTTTTGTGCTGTCGCCTTGCTTGTGGTAATGGAAAGCGAAACTTAACAATATAGTGTAAGGACTGTCAAACAATACGTAATTGGGAACGATGCCTGTGCCCTCCTCCCCTTCTTCTATAAGGTATAACAATTGTTCAGGGTTACGCTTAAAAAAATCCTCCGGAAACTCATCTTCGATAGAGCTGAAATAATTAGTTTCAGCCGTCCGAATGTCTTCGATCAAATTTCCGATCTGGGCTGTTAGGGTTTTCCTGGGACTTTTAAGGTCGAACTTCCACCCACCGTATGGATGAATGATCGTTTTGTTCTCCAGCCTGCTTTCCGGAAGAGATGCGATGGCCATCTGATAAAAGTGGACATCGGCCAGCCTTGTATTAGCTGCTCTTTGCTGCCAGTCCAAGAGCACACGGTGCTGTATGCCCAGATGGCACATCAAAAACTTATCTTCCTTTTCAAGGACTATCCATAAAAATCTCCGGCCCGATGGCGTATCCTTATACCAGTGCCAGGCGTTTGCTTCCTGATTCTGGATCATAGTCCATCCCTGAACGGTCAAACCTTCAGCTAACTGACCATCAATTAGATCCTCAATTAATTTGCCGGCACCCGACATTACTTTAATCGCCTTGGTATAGGCTGCTTTCAATTTTTCAGGCGACTTTTTAAGATCTAAAAAAAAGCGGGCGGCAAACTCTTTTTCTATCCCCCCGGCCAGCCGTACTTCGTCAGCGAGTAAAGGCAGTGCAATACTTTCATCAGCGTTACGCAGCCGCTTTACCTGATTACGTTGTGCAGTTGCTCTAATAGAGAGTAGATCCGGGTTTTGGAGCAGACCAGTGAAGTTATCGGCTAACACATCCTCTCTACCAAAACTTCCGCCAAGGTATCCGTTCACCAGCAAGCCATACCATTGGGTCAGCAATATGTATTGGTTTTGCTTTTCTGCCTCCTGCAACAAGCTGTCTATGAGCTGTGGCAATGAAATAGCCGATACGGGTTTGCAATCCGTACCAGCCAATATCTTTTCCGAACATAGCTTTTCCCAGCTTGTACTTCCCGCATCAATATAGAGATAGATTTGGCCCTCTTCCAGTTCGGCATAAGCAAGTTCACCGGTTTTTTCATTTTCTATCCATCCTGTCCTAGCCCCTGCTTTATTTGCATATCCGGGATAGTCGTTGGAAGCAATACGATACACAAAGTTATATTTCAAAAGGATATCGATTACCCTAAAATGCGTATACCCGGTGTCAAAAAGGTTTTGAATGCGGTAGACCGCAGCCAGATAGTCACGCTTTGTTAATTTGGGCAGGTCTGCCGAATCAATCAGAAAAACAGTATCTTCTACAAGATCCTCTATAGCATGCTGAGCCATACGTTAGTATTTAATGCTTAGTTATATAAAAAAACGAATACAGCTGCGGATTAGTATCACCAATTTGATCAAAGGGATCAAATTTTGGGCTTGGTCGTGATCCCGTTCGACTGCTGATTCAGACGTATAACTATTATTGCCATTTTAGATTTCGTTTCGTACCTTGAACTAATGAACATGGTACCAACGTTTTACGTTCCTCATCCTGTGTTAAGAAACCATATCAGTCATATTATGGTTGTTGAAGCTAAGTCTGATCAGGCTATACTCAATTTCAGTCCTTTTCCGCCAACGCCTCAGCATGCCATACATTTTTACCCAAGAGATGCGGTTACCGTTTTTAATGATAAAAACGGGCTTCAAAAACACCCGGGGAGTATCATTGTAGGGCCGCAGGTAAGTCAGGTGAATATTGCAATGGGCATGCATCACATTATTGTTTCTGTAGCATTCATGCCTGGTGGTATGCACAGGTTGCTAAAGATGCCTATGCATGAACTGTATGATGAACCTTTTGATGCGACCCTGTTATTAGGCCGCGAAATCGCCGAGGTGAACGAACGGTTACAGGAAGCACAAACTGCATTGGAAATGAAAAATGTGGTGGAGCATTTTTTTATGTACAAACTAGATCACTCTTCGCTGCTGCCTTGGGAACATGCTTTGAAAGCGCAACTACAAGGAAGTATGACCATAGAAAGTGCAGCTTCCTTAGCCTGCCTCAGTCTCCGGCAATATGAACGGAGGACGAAAGAAATTATGGGATATTCACCAAAGATCTTTTCCAGGCTTGTTCGTTTTTCCAAAGCGTACCGGCTAAAAGAGCAGCAACCCCGGTTGAACTGGACAAGTATTGCCCATAGTTGCGGATATTCGACCAGATGCATTTGATCAGGGATTTTAAGGATTTTACTAATGCACTTCCCGGAACAGTAGCCAAACAGATCAATAAGGCACCTGCGCTGTTACAGGAACATCTGCGGATCTAAGATGTCGTTTTCTTACTATTTATGCCTGTTGCATTGAACTAGTTTTACAGAAAAACATAGTTATGAAATACACACTCGCATTATTAGGATTTATTTTATTAGGACTACCCTCCAGGGCGCAAACAGAAAATGCTGCCGTCACGGCAATTGAAAAGCAGGTTGACGCAATGGTTGGCAGTTGGAACAAACACGACTACAGTGATATGAAAACCTATGCTACGGAGGATTGCAGCTGGGTTAATATAGTAGGCATGGTATGGAAGAACCGAAAGGAAGTAGAATACAGCCATCAGTTCTATCATAACAATATGTTTAAGCATACCACCATGAAAAAAAAAGGAGTTGCTGTTCGTTTGCTCAACCCATCTACGGCCCTGGTACACTTTACAAGTTTCGTCAGCGAGTTTACGACTCCCTCCGGGCAGAAAATGCCGGGCAGTGATAACATCGCATTGCTGGTATTTGTAAAACAAAAAGGAAAATGGCTATTAACCGCCGGTGAGAATGTGGTTATCGACCCAGGAGCACAAAAGTATGACCCTGTTTTGCAGATGAAGTGATAAATTACCTGAAGGAAATCGGGTTTGTGCTCTATATTTTAGCGGAAGACATAGAAGAATTTAGAGCTAATGTATTGAGGAAGTGGGCTGCATTATTGTAATTCATTTCAGTAACGTTTATTAAAGTTACCGGGTGTCACACCTGTGTAATACAGAAAGCTATGGTGAAAATGGCTCTGATCGTAAAATCCAGCCTCCAACGCTGCTTCAACAATAGGATATCCATTATTGAGCATTTTTGTTGCTTTTTGAATTCTAATGATCGTTAAATAGGTGTTTGGGTTTACTCCTAAGTATTGCTTAAATTGTCTGATCATTTGATATTTATCGATCTGGTAGATTTTGGCTATATTCTTCAGCGCAAGTTTTTGATTAAAGTGTTCATATAAATGCTGCTTTATAGCTATAATCTTTTCGGGCAGAACATTTGCAGTATTATTCTCCATTTGAATAGCTGTGTTCGATAATTGCCGGATAAAATCTGCAAGTAATGCGTCATCCGTCATGAGCTTATTTGTATGAATGTGAATATATTGCTGATACAAATCCCTGTCTTTTATCAAAATAGGATGATCATTCATTTTCTTCATTGCAGTATCTTTTAGCAGATATTTCATCAAATCTGTACTGAGATAAAGACTTTTAAAACTCCAGCCCAGATCAGCTATCGGATAATGGGCATGCATCAATTGCGGTTTGATAAGGAAAATGGAATAAGGTTCAACGACAAGGCTCTTACCTTGTACATCGAACTTTTGAATTCCTTTAACAGATACACCTATGGTATACTCTTCATGAAAATGATCAGGAAAATTATGTGTAAAATTATCAGCGCTTGTAAAACTAATATTATCTAAATGCAAACTTCTCCAGCTCTTCATCATTTAACCTTTGCCCTATAGGAATTCAAAAGTATAACTATTTTCATTAAGATTAGAATGTGAAATATTCTTCATCTGTCACCTTGTCTATGACAATCCCTTCGTCTTTTTCCATCTGTATTGCCAGGTGGGAAAACATGCTTTCCGGCGTTGCCCCATGCCAGTGCTCTTCACCTGCATAAATCACCACCACGTCTCCCGGCCGCATTAATTGTTTGATCTCATTGCGTTTCTGTACATAGCCGGTACCTTTTTCTGCCATTAAGATTTGTACTGTGGGATGATAGTGCCAGTGTGTGATAGCTCCAGGTTCAAATGTGACGCTGGATAAAGTGCAGCCCGCGTTAGGTTCATTGACCAAACTGTTAATCCATACTGCTCCCCGAATATATTTCTGAGGCGCGGGTAAGGTGACGGTTTCTTTATGATCTGTCTTTTTCATGAATTGTATCTCTTATTTTATCATTTGCGCTTTCCCCTGGCCGAATGACCAATTTTCCAATGACGTTTCATTTAAAACGATGATGATATCATTGGAGAGCACGTGTGTTCGTTCACTTATTTTCGTTGAAATAACTGAATAAAGTGATTTCTTCATTTCTGCCGTACGACCGGGACCGCAAATGATCTGGATATACATCAGGTTAGGGGTATGAGGAATACCCAGATAGCAATCAGGAAAAATAAGATCTTCTGACGATACCTGATGAATGACCTGAAAGTAATCATCTTCAGGAATATTGAATATCTCCATCAGGCTTTCATGCACTGAAAGAGATATTTTATTTTTTAATTCCCTGGGGAAAACCTCAGGTAAGTAGATATTTACAAATGGCATATTTTTCTTTTTATATACAACAAAATTAGTTGTTTGAAATATCCCGGTCTTGTAAAATATTGAGTTAGACCCGATATTGTTGGTGATCCTTAAATCCCTTTTCAATTCACAAGCTAAGCCATTGCCTTTAATATCACTGCCTTCTTTAGGTCAAATTTTAACAGAAGCTTGTATAGCACCTCTTTTTATTTTTAGACCTCAGTGAACTGATCAAATGTTTGAATCAATTTTTCTAAAGGATTGAAACTACAGATTAATTTAAGTAACTATGTCATTAAATCAGCTCCGTGAAAATATTAATAACCTTACTTTTTTGTCTTTCAATTAGTCGTCTTTCTGCACAACAAACCTACCTAACCGGTACTGTTACAGATCATTCAACGCAGAAGGTTCTCGCAGAGGTATCATTGACTGTTCTTCATAAACAGATAGGTACAGTATCAAATATGGAAGGAAAGTTTATGTTGCTTAAAAACAATATCGCTGATGCAGACAGCATCCTGATCAGCTGCGTGGGTTACCAATCAGTAGTAGAACGTGCTGGTCGATTCACATCTGATCAAAGTCAGACAATTTATTTAGAGCCGGAGGTATTTGTGCTGGACGAAGTTGTCATTAAGCCTTTGTCGCTTGTTGCGATTTTGAAGGAAGCGATCGACACTACGGAAAAGCTTATCAAGCCCGAAAATCGACTAAATGCTTACTATAAAGAATTTGCTTACCTGGATCAGGAGCTGTTTAAGTTCGCAGACGCAGCCGTGGTGTACACTGTTGACAATAAAAACAAAAAGACCAAAGTAGAAATGCAGGTTATTGAATCACGCATTAAGAAAGATTCATTAACAAATGAAAACAAGTGGAAATCGGACATTGAGTCATTAATTAAATCTGATAAGGCGATGAAGTCTTATTACAATCTGGATTATCTGAGTAAACTGGTTAACCCTAAAAATACAGACAAATTCAATTACAAAATGGAAACTTCAGGTCCAGTCACAAAGATTAGCGTAGATCCAAAACCTGATCTTAAACAATATCTTCCAAATGCTATTATTTATTTTAACACGGTCAGCAACAGAATTCTAAAAGTAAAGTATGGTTATATCTCAAATTTGAAGTATATGCCGAAGGTGAACCTGATTTTTATGGCTTACTCTTGCGAGAAGGATAACATGACAGCGATTTATAGTGAAGGGTCTATTCCCTATTTAAGGTATTGCCGAATAGAACAGGACATTCGTTTTAAGTTAGGTAGCAAAAAAGGATTATTAGGCTCTGTTGCTGAAATTCTGGCGAGCAATAGCGAATTAAGTCCGGTAGTACTGACAGAGAATCCAAAGGTTGTACCTGCCGTGTACAAAAAGTACAATATTTACAATAATGGCAATAAATTCTCTCCGGATTTCTGGTTGAAATACAATACAATTTTGCCTACAGCTACAGAATTGGAAGCTTTGGAATTCTAGGAAAGGGAAATTTAAGTATAAGCAGAGCAGCCGACCACATGATGTTACCTTTATGCCAGATAAAGAACTTGTCATCACCAAATTATAATTGTTATAAAGGCCTTCTATTGATTAGAGAATTTAACCTATGTAAAGTAATTATCTGCTTTCGATAAGAACCAAATGCAGGATCTTTTTTCACTCGACTCAATGAGCAATAGCATCATAATTTGTATCTTCTTCATGCGGATATAGGAATGATATGATTTCACCATCAACACAAGTTCCAAAGGGATAAAACTCACCAGAATCCAGCAAAAACATCTGCACTTGCTCTTTGATTATCTCTACTAAATTTTCAATATTAAATTCCATTCTATTAGCCCATATATTTCGATAAATGTCATAAGATTAAAGACGGTTAAATTTCCACCAGAGCTAACGTCTCAAAATACAATCTCGTTTGAATATTCTCGCTGATAAAACTAACAAACCCTGTTCCGTCAATAAATTCGCAAACAAATGATTTTCTATCAGTCAATTTAAGACATATGATATTTAGGTTGTTTTCAGTAAAGAAGACTTTAAATTCATCCGTAATCAAAATCTGTTTGTCTCGTAATAAAACATATTTTAGATACCAATATTCGGCTTGAAATTCTAAAGAGAAGGTTGCAAAAGGTTCCAGTTCAAAATCGTCATATATTTCGAGTTTATCCGAGATCTTTGAAAGATCTCGGATAAACGTAAGATCATTTAAAGGACTGGTTATTCTATATTTAGTTCTCAATACTCTGTTTTCCATTTTTTTAGCATGCGTTTTTATGAGGTCATCTTTCCATCTTCCAATAATAAAATTCCTCATTATGTAAGACTGTATTATCACATTTATTGCATTGTTAAAGTATCAGGAATAGCCTGAAAAGTATGGGATTATTAGGCGCAAAGCTCTAGGAGCTATTTCTTCCAGCAATTTTAGATAGCGGGTCTATTGGTATTAAAAGGGCTTCTTGCCGGATCATAGAACCTAGCTCCATAAGCTAAATCTATACATAATAAATTACTTACTTTAAGTTATTTTTCCATTCTACTATCTTGAATGAAGTTATTGCTGAGTCCTTCGAATACGATAACATTAATTGCTTTGTATAAACAGGATCAATATCACTACCATATTCAACTACAATTTTATAACTTGCGACATTACTATCTTTATTATCCGGTGTGCCCAAACTTTCAATCAATTGACGATAATTTAAGCCGACTAACTTATTATGGACGGTGAGATCATTAAGCATTTTAGCCCGGTATCGAGATGGAAAAAGTGGGTCTATCTGCTCGTTCCATTTATTCTTATCAAACTTTACTTGCTGATTACAAGAGCTCCACAATAATATTGTTAAAAGAATCAAGTTATTATATGTAAATACCAAATAACCTTTATGGCTTATTTTCTTTCTCATTAATGTTTTTCATTTTTAACAGTTCGATAGATTAGATAGTGCGCTATTAAAAAAAATGAATCCAGTAAAAAAATGTTTAAAATTCATATGATTTCTTTTGTCTTTTATCTGGTATTCATGCAATTTCATCATAAATTGCTTCATTTACTGCAGTAACTGCAGTATGTTTACTACTACCTATAACTATTTCTAGACTCGCTCCTGCCAGTGAAATAATTACATGGCGTAAATGTTCTCATTCCACAGGTCTGCCGTTATTCAATATTCCTATTAAATTTAATATCTAATATTCCCAATTCTGCTTTTTTAAGTTCAAATTCTACTTGGGTCAAAGGCCCAAGCACCCCCTTTTCAGGCGAAAAGGTTGAATTATATATAGGAATTATATAGTATGTTGTTCTGATACTGTCAACTTTCGCTGGATAATCAAACGGATGCTGTTTAGCTACAATGTATTTATTGTTATATCCGAAAGAAAAAATTGTTGACGAAACCACGCCAACAAAATCTCCGGTTTCCAATTTAAAGTCAATATAAATATCCCTGTGATAATTATCAGTAGTTGTTAAATAATAATTACCGATTATCTTTTCCTTTTCAAATTCATTACCGAAACATGAAAAAAGCAACGATATAGACATCATTAAAATAAATCTAATTCTTTTCATTTTTTTTTAAGCCATTTGGATCAAACTTTCACTAAAAGTATAAGCCTGATAATATTTACTCATGGATCCAACCGTATCATGAGACTGGGCTGGATGATAAAAAGCAGTATAATTGGTTTCGACAACTGTATTGTTTGATAAGAGACCTTATTACCATTCTGTTCTGCTTTAAATACCTTTTAAATGACAGATATGCCAGCTACCTCATGTCGTTTCGTAATGTCTAAACCCAGACGGTTTTGTTGCTAACATGGAAACCACCAGTGTAGCGAATATAATTTACCGTTCTTGATGAAAATGTTGACGTGTCCCTCAGAAATATTGTCTTTATCTTCTCTCAATTGACTACCTGAACCACGCCTTCCCCTGCTACATCCATATCACCCACGTGTTCAGTTGCATTGGGAAATAAGCTTTTCAGCTCAGCGAGCGTGGTGTACTTATTAAGGGTTAACTTATGAAAAACAATGAAATCGCCGTCGCTGAACCTGACCTCATCGATAGCCACCTTTCCCCGGGAACATTCAAAGCGCGATCCATTTTTATATAAATATCGGGCATCAGGATCAACTGAACCATCGGCTTCCTGAAAAATGTTAGTGCAAGGTTCTTCATCGCTCAATAGTTTAGTGCTATCCGGCTCGCCCAGGACAGAACGGAATTCACTATAAGAGAAATAACGTTTTAATCTGCCATTAAAGCGGATTTCTTTTTCATCCAGCACTTCTATTGCAGTATCCCTTTTTGCTTTATTTCCCGAAATCTTCAAAGTCTGCGATTTTGGGCTGTCGCTTACCTGCACTGCCCTATTTCTCTTTTGTGCCGCATCCTTCAAAGATTGATCAGCATCGCCACCACAAGAAACTATCAGTAAGCAGAGCATTCCACTTAACAGGTAGATTGACCAAGCATTCGAAGATAGGACACTTGCACGTTTGCACTTTACTTTATTCATCAAACTCTACCCATTTTTTCTCGAAATAAACCGTCGCAGGTTTCTTACCGTTACCACTGATGTTGGCTTCGATAAAAGATTCCTGCTCACCAACATATTTAATGATCAACTCATCCCGCTGCGCAGAATCATAATAAGATCCGTATGGACAGTTAAAAGGATTGTCTTTGACATCGGAAGTAAAAACAGAAAATAAGACCATCTTCCTGGCATTGGTATCAGGAGATTGGTACCCTATAATCCGATAGTCAGCGCGGATATTGCTTTGCACATGAAAAATACTGTCACGTTTTGAAATCACAGCTCTCTGCATAGCTTCCTCGCTGATTTCAGGCGGAACATAGGCCCCCCTTTTTATGGTGTCGGGCGAATTTTCAACCTTTTTCGGGATGGAATCTTTCCTGGTCTCAGCCGTATCGGTCAGACTAACTTTCGGATCATCATGGCGACCTGAATTACAGCCTGAAACTACCAGGAAGACCAAACCAACCATTACAGAGAAGCAAAGACCTCTGCGAATGTGAGTTGCATTCTTTTTGAGTTTATTCATCCGTGTTTTATAATATCAATAATTTTCTCCTGCGGGAATGAGGCAGGTGAAATACTATTCAATTTTTACTGTAGCTGCAATCTAATCACATTAATAATAAAAAGAAAAATTAACGTTCCAAAAATGTAGAACTGAATTCTGTTCACATCTTTCACTTCAAATTTCCGAACACAAATTCGGTCAATAATTAGTATCACAGTTGGCAGAGGCAACCAGAGCAAGTTTACCCACCCCTGCAGTCTTTGATTCATTCCATTTTGGTTGATCATAATGACTGAGGAAACTATAATTCCCAGTATAGAAATTAAACTGATTACAAAAAATACTGTTGTTTTCTTAGGAAAGGCTGCTGTCATAAATTACAGGTAACTCCAGGGTGTCTGAGAGATTTAATAGTTAACAACCGAATATACAAGAATTTCTGAGGATTGGTATTCGGACATGGATTCTAATTGATAGATAGTCCTTGCCCGTATCGCAATGGTATGAACTAATGGGGTTGCTACAAGGTTACCAAACAGCCTGATTCGTATTAATAGATAAACCAACCTCAGGAAGCATGTATAACCGTTTGAAAAATCTCTTGTCGCCGCCTTTCATCTTTTGCCTCGTGCTCCTGATCGTCAACGATTTGCTGCTGAAAGCTGCTTTCCACAATGTGCTTACGGGCAAAATCTCTGATGTATGCGGGCTATTTATTTTCCCTGTTTTTTGGTCGGCCATCTTTCCTAAATTTAAATCATGGGTATTTATCCTTAGCGGCATACTGTTCGTTTTCTGGAAAAGTGAGTATGCTTCCGGACTGATTGAGTTAATGAATACCGTATTTCCTGTCGCGCGGACTGTTGACCCTACCGATTTGCTGGCCTTACCTGTATTGTTGCTGGGCTGGCTATATGTCAAAGGCAAAACGCAGCTCGTCATCAGCAACCCACTGCTGGCCCGATTGGGCACTTCGTTTATTGGACTCGCTACGATTTTCTCCTTCTGTGCCACCAGCCAGCAACGGTATATCCAATCTTTTGACCATCCACAATATGTGCTTTTGCGATCTGACGTAACGCCGGATAGCACACTTTATGATGAATTTCAGTTTTATAGGAAGGACTCTTTGCTGGTGGTAAAGATCAACCATCAATACATTAGCCGCCCTGTGATGGATGATGATTACAATAAAAATCGTTCCCTGGTAGACCTTGATATCAGTACCCAGCAGCGACTAGCTGACAGCGTAAGCCTGATGCCGCCGGGAGTAATCACTGCTTTGACTATAGAAAACGCACAGGGAAAAGATGCTTTAAGGTTTAAGGGCGGGCGTCTGGACGGCAGGTTCAGCAGGAAGAAAAATGGCCAGTTGATTATGGAAGGTTTCTACAAGATGGGCATTGAAGACTCCATCTGGACCTTTAGGAATAGCAGCAATATGATGACTAAGGAGACCATTGTGAATGGGGAGCGCACCAGGGTTGATGAATTCCGGAATGGTAAGCTGGTTTCGTCAACAGGTATCAATACCCGCGCGGACAGCATCAGGAATATCTATATCAAGATCGGAATGCTGGTTATGTGCATGGCCGGCATTATCCTGGTATTACGCCGAAATTACCGCAAGACTTACCCTGAGCATCTTGTGCTGAAGCAGTATTGGAAATGGTTATTGTGCCTGATTGCTCCAATTTTTGTCTGGCTCTCCTACTTCGGTTTGAACGTCTTGTTCATCAAGTACAGCCCTGATATCTTTGAGACCATAGCGAGCATTATTTTTATCTTTCTGGCAACCTGCCCGCTGATGTTTATTGCTGTATTTTGGATTAAGCTGAGAAAGGAAGCAGATATTGTATTGTACTGCTTGTTATTTGGGCTTGCCTGCAGTATCTGGACCATAAGTGGTATGCTGATAGCGCTTACAATTTAGATTCTCTTCTTGCTTAATCCAAAAGTGCAGATTAATCGGATCTACTAACTTGTCACATGCGCTTTAGCCCATTCTACAATTCCCGTTGTCGGAATGTTATTGAGGTCATTAAATGTTACTTCCATAGGCCAGGTTACGCCAGGATGCGTGAATACCAGCCGGTACTTGTTAAATATATTATCTGGCTCATCGTTCAACTTTTTTTCAAGGAATTGATAATCCCATAAAACCCGCTCAAATTTAACATCGAACACCTCTTCCATTTTATCTGCTATTTCTTCAAATGTTACGGTATCTCCGGAAACAAATACCACTTGATCCAGTATTTCTGGCTGATGAAATAACACCTCAACAGTAAGGGCGCCAATATCTTCACAAGCTGTTAAGGTTAAAGAATTTTGCCAGTCTCCCAGCGCATGGATGACCTGCTGTGACAGATTTATCACACCGAAATCTTCACGAAACAGGAAGCTTGTGATCATACCTGTAGAAACAATAATCCAGTGTGTTTTACTTTGTGCCCGAAGCAGATCTCTGACATCCAGTTGCTCATCAAATACCGGCTGTGCACTTCCGCGGCCAATTTTATCATAATCGGCTCCAAATTGCCATGGCACATACCTTCTTACACCGGCTTCCAGGACTGCTTTGGTAATCTTTAACTGCATACCTGCTCCGATTGAAAATCCACTGCAACAGATCACAGTGTCATACTTTCTAAAAACGTTTGCAAGGTTTTCAATACTTTCCGCAACCAGGTCTACCGCTTCAATAGTAAGATCAGCAAACCTCAAATCCGGGCCGCTTCCAATTACGGCATGCAAAGGTTGAACCAATGCTCCTATCTTAAAGTGCTGACTATTCGCTTCCCTGTATTTATAAAGACTGTCAAGCATAGCAATGCCCACTTCACCGGTACCAATAACTAAAAATGATTTTTCCATAACTATAATAAATTTTAATGCAAAATTATAGTGATGAAATTGATGTTCAGGTACAAACAAACCGTTAATAGTTGCAAAACAACTATCCGTTTCTGTATTTGGCAGGCGTAGCTCCCGTGAGTTTTTTATAGAAGTTTTGGAAATGAGGAGTTTCCTGAAAATGGAGGCACCAGGCAATTTCTTTGACACTGAGAGCAGTATGTTTTAACAGTATATTTGCTTCCTCTATTATCCTTTCCTGTATGATGGTTTGGGTAGTTTTGCCCATTGAAGCTTTTAGTACCTTATTCAGATGATCTACTGTTGTACTGAGCAGCGCTGCATAATAAGCGGGCGATTTGCTTTCGAGTATTGTACTGTTACTAATCCTGGAGAATGCATCTTCCAGCGTTTTGAAAAAGCGTTCTTCGAGACTTCCCTCTGCGGCAGGCAGCGTATGATAGAATTGCTCATCCAGCTTTTGCACATAATGAATAATATCAAAAATCCGGTTCCTGATCAATTGTTCTTTATAGGGATAAGGTGACAGATATTCATTTTCAACCTGATCAAACAGCAGCATCAAGTCATTGTATTGCACTTCAGCTAAGGACTTCACATAGATATCCCGCTTTTGAAAAATAGGAAGCGTGGCAAAACTAAGCGGACTCATCCCGCGAAGAAACGTCTCGCTGCAAACACAGTATTTTCCATCAAATTGTTTGTCGTCAGTAGTAAAAGCAAATCTGGCTAATGGATCACTAAAAATAATGTTATAACCGGAGATATTGATCTTAAGGGATTTTGATTCGTACATGGCACTCCCCCTGACAAGCGCTATTTTGTAAAAGGGTTTCCTTTGGAGCCGCTCGCAGGCTGACAGGTCTTTCTGCAGATTTTTCCATAACAGGAAATCGAAGTGCCCCAGGAAACCGTCTTCTGTTGGGTGGATGCCGTGTACATACTGATCATAAAATTTATTAATTTCCGTCATACTCCTTTTAAAGAACTCTGAATAAATTCATGCTTTCTAATTTAGGCATCCTTAATAAGCCATTAATGGCCTTTCATCAGCTAATTGCACTGTTGTGAGATCTATGCTTAGCAAAGGTAGTTATCATTTTTACTATAGCTGCTTTTTCCAAAATTGATTCCCTGCTGAATAAATATGAAGCTTTTCCATCTTTTTTATATATGACTTATCATACATTGCTAATGTTATTTCTGTAACATACATCGATTTAGCTATCCTGTTTCCCTGTGAATCGTAAGCTATTTCTTCCTCTTTATTGTCTCTCTTAGACAACATATAATAGAATAATTCCCCTTCCCAATAAGAAGCATTTGGAGTGCTGTCATCAACCGCAATTTTCTTACCGACCTTACTGATATAATCTTTAATTTTGTTGAATTCGGCGATATTTTTCGAAGTTTTGCCCACTTCCAGATACATCAGGTTTCCTTTTCGGTCTTCGACCATATCCATTTTAGGGAATGGGACTGTATTTAATATAGCCAGCGTGTCTTTTTCCGTATTGTATGCAACTGTCTTATAACGGTAACCAAATATTTCTGTTGGGTTTTTATTTCTTACCATCCAGTCATTTGTTGGCTCCAGCGATAAATCTGCAGGTAATCTTCCATCCGTTTTAAAATAACCTAAAGTGTCTTTCATAAAAAATGGATCATCTAAAAGCGCCAATGCTTTTTTTTTATCCAAACTTTTAGGGTCTGTGGCAATAGTTTCATTGGTCTTTTTCACTTTGTTATGATAAAATGCGGAGACATCGAAATCATTCGATATTTGTGTTAAATCAACAAATTTTTGATCTTGAGAATGGCAGGAAGCAGCACTGAATGAAGCTAAAAGAAGACAAATTTTAATCGTTTTTTTCATAAAGGGAAATTTGGTTGGCATAACGCGTAATATAGTAAAGAAAGATACAGAGCTGGGGTTTGCTAATGGATATGATTCACTTGCAAAAATGTTGACCTTGCTTTTTGCCTTGCCTGATCGCTGTCACTGATGGCCTTATGTAAGGTCAGGCGTTTGCGTGGCAAGTCTGAGATATCCATTGCTGCTTTTTTAGCTTTTGCAGTATCCTTTTGAAGGGTGATGGTCATCAACTGAGCTTCCAGTATATCAAGTTCCTTGAGTGAAAGTATGTTTTTATAGTAACTTGTTGTGCTTTTCTTTAGTCGATCTGCATCGTCTATGCCCATCACATTTGTGTGATCAACTTCCTGGATAATGCTTTCCAGTCTACTGGCCTGTTTTTTTCCTATAGAAAGTGCTAACTCAGGTTTTCTGGCCACCAGGGCCTCCAGACGATTGCTCTCCAAACTGTCAGCGACGAGTACGCGGAAAACTTTACGGTCTGTTGAATCAAGAAGGCTATTATATTCCCGGGCTCTTCCAGACTGACAAGAGAGAAACGTAGCGATGATAAGTATAGTAATGAGGTATTTCATGATATGTGATCAAATAGGATTAACATTTTCAAATAACTCATTGTTTGATGCGATGCAGTTTGAGTGTTAATACATTTTTCTGATCATTATGTCCTGCTTTTTATCTGTCAACCACAAATGGATTTCATAAAAGTCCGAACCGTCGAGCCCATCATCACTTATTTGATCAAGATTGAAATAATAAATCCTTGCTCTGTAAATTCCATTCTTAAGTTCAATCCTTTTGGCTTCTGGAAAATAGTCCGTGCATCCTGCAATTACAATTTTTCCCGAACTAACTTCAATATCGCATTCATTGATCTGGCTAATTACGTTTTCATTGTTAGTGTAAACAGGCGGTTCACTTTCAAATATCTTCACTATAACTGGAACAGTAACATTCCTTACCGTTCCAATGCCTATGGTTCCATCTGCTATTGCTAAAAGCCGGTCTACTGCTTCCGTTGTCCACTGAGCACTTAAATCACCTTCCGCTCCCTCATCCTGAATATAAAACTGAAAATAATCTGCAAATAGTGCTAAGGTAATTTCATTGTTGACTTTCATAAATGCGCTAGCTATAGTTTTTATTTTTTTAAGTACTCTAAATTAACAATAAACGATAAGAAAACTATTATCAGGTCAGCTATCGTGCAAATCCTAAAATCCTATATTAGCTGAACTAATGTATTGAAGGAATGGGTTGAATCATCGATGGAAAGCAATTCAGGGCTTTAAAAAATAGCGGAAGTTTTTGCTAAGATCAATATTGATCTCCCGTCCACGGATATCTATTGGAACAATGTGAATGATGATATCATTTGTTTTTTTTGGATAATCAACCAGAAACCGTTCATGACAATCGTCCTGACCAACTGCATAGCTGCCTGCATACTGAACTGAGCGCGTGCTATAGTCCGGAGATTGTCCGGGTTTCAGCAAAAAAACGCGAAATGCGTGGGGACAGGCTCTTTTAACTCCGCCGTTAAATTCCAGAATCAGTTGTTTATAGTGGCCATTGGCGGTTGTCAAATCCCGGTATGGAATAGAAATCACTACAGGTCGCCTGTTGCCAGGCACCTGTGTCCGCACTTTTCCAGCCAGAATGAATCCTACTGCCAGCAAAAGGAATTGAAAAACCTTATGCCTGTTGCGTAACAACAATTTCCACTTGTGCATCCAAAAATTCCGCTTTGCCTCCATCTATATAGGGTATAGTGAGCAGTTGAAAATTAATCCTATCCATAGCTTTTTTCTGACTGCTGGTTTTCCGGCCAACACCATAAAGTTCTTTTAGTTTTGAAGTGATATCGAAAGAGAAATACAGTCTCTGTTTTTCGTGATGTTCCATCATTTCTCCGTCCCCGTGGTCATGATTTGATGCGAAAAATGAAAAGCTCCCCAGATAATGTGGATCCGTAATCGGCGTATCTTTTGTAATGTGTTTTCCATTGATAAATACCCGCACATAAAAATCCTCTTCATTTGTAGGCACACCACTAATAATTGCCGTTACACACCTGGACTTTGGCTTCCACCTGGACGTAGGGCTAACAAATGCCTTTTCAAAAAGCTGGCTGAAGCCCTCCACACCCAAAGAGGCTGACTGGAATTTTTGTAGCCTGGCAACCTCATTGCTTTTTATCGAAGAATTATCCAGGAGAGCAAAGGTACCAGGGACTGTTCTTGCAGGCGCCACAGGAGCAGACTGCCCTTCATAGGTGTAGCCAAGTGCTGCCACCGAAGAAAGCGAGCTAACGGTAAAATCAACCGGAAGCCCATCCGCGCCGTAAAAGTTGGCTTGAAATAAATGATTGGTGTAAACAGTATCAACGGAATTTAAATGCCCCAAGATGTTCCATGCATTCCATAAACGGTCTATATTGGCATGATGAAGCCAGAAAAGCGGGTCGAGCGCTGCGGTTTTTGCATCAGCCATTTTACCCCCCACAAAATTATGGATATGGTTGTGTGGACCGCCCTCCAGTCTTCCTGAAGCAACCCGCTTCTTTTGTATACTGGTCTTGGCACTTGCAAAGTCCTGGAAGGGAGATGTATTCAATATGGAATTAATTGCGTTTTGGCCCACAAATTCTGCCAGAGCAGAACCATTACCATTCGCGGCTGCCCTTCTGGAACTTTCATATAAGGGGCTTGACGTATCTTTAAAGGGTTGCGGGATTGTTGGGTTTAACGTCCAATCCCAGTAGGGAAGGTTGAAAGATGGAACTCCGGAGGCCTGACGGCAGATTTCCTCAAATTTCAAAATATAAGCGCGGTGCCATGGTAAGAAAAACCAATTTTGATGTGGACAAAACTGGTTATGTATAGTAGCTTGAAAAGCCCAGCTGGTAGGATCGCTGGCGGGTCTTGCCTTCATCACCTCGACAGCGTTTCTGTAGGCAAGCAAATCCGGATCAGCAGGGCCAAGTGTGTTGACGTCTTTACGGATTCGGAGTAGTTGCCCGGGTGTATTGAAACCAAGAGCTGCCAAACTTGATGGTAAGCAGAATCCACCTGTCAATATAAATGAGTTTCTGATAAAATCCCTTCTTTTAATATTCATTTGAGTGCGGTTAAATATTTAGCATACAATTTATTGATATTAATATACTGATAATCAAGGGATAGAAATGTGTTAGATGACCCAATAAGTGATCCTTTAAAATCAAAAAAAAACCCGCTTTAATAAATTAAAGCGGGTCGCATATCTAAAAAAAACGCTATTTAATGATCATCCACTGATTGACGCTATTATTCGGTGCTTCAACCACCACCTTATAAAATGCGGATGGATATTGTTTAACATCAGCAAGGTAATGCTGTTGCGCTAAATCAACTTCGCCTAAAAGTCGGTAATCATCCTTTCCTCCTGATTTAACGTTGTTTGTTTTCGCGATCCAGATCTTCGCCTTTCCACTTTTCTCCAGCGCTTTCCAGCTGATATCTATCAGGCCCTGGGTATAAATAGTCTTTAAACCAGTGATTGAAACCGGTCCTATAAAGGTAGTACCGTCCACTTCCCTTGCTACAGGCGTCGGAAATTTGACGTTCAGGTACTGTGCGATGGATGGCATGATGTCAACAATACCAAGGTCGAAATACTGACCATAGGTGTTCAGGTTTTTATAGTTGCTCACCATCCAGGTGGAACGTTGGCGGTCTGACTGTCCGCCGTGCCCGCGACCGGATTTTTCATCCCTGCCATGATCAGTAGTGATCACAATCAGCCAGTCTTCCTTGAAATTTTTCTCCCTGTAGCTGATTGCATCCCAGATCTTGCCCATTTGTAGATCCAGCATGGCAATTGCTTTGGAATACTCCGGGCTATCACCATAGCGGTGTCCCATATCGTCCGTATATTCAAGATATACCCAGGACAGATCAGGTGCGTTTGTATGTATGGTATTTGCAGCCTGTTTAACTACTTCTTCATCAATCTGGTGCATATAGGCCGAAAGCTTGTCGTGTTTGAAACGTACGGTATCGAGTTCATAACCATCAAAGGCATAGTCTGGCTTGAAGTGACCGGTTTCAGGCAAATCAGCACCTAATAGCTTCGTACGGTTATCTGTCCAGCTGGAAAAAATGGCTGTTTTTTTGGCAGGGTATTGTTCTTTAAACAACCTGAAAATGGTTGGATAATTATAATTTGGATCCTTGATGTCATTATCAGGCACATTGTGTTTGTTCACCCAGGTTCCTGTGAGCAAGCTATTGTAACCTACTGCGGAGATGGTTGGGGTTTCATTATAGGTACCTTTATCTCCGCCAACATGCATGCGTGAGTACGATCCAGCTTGTATAATCTTCTTAAAATTAGGGAGGTTTTCACGTTCAAATGCATCTGCCGCGATACCATCGGCAATAATGTAAACTACTTTTTTGGTACGCTGTTGTGCCGAAACATTTAAGGCTAAGGCCATACAAGCGGCAGAAATAATTATTTTGATCATCTTGATTTTCTTGTTTTAAAGTTAAAAAGAATGTGGGATATATTGATTTTCAATTGTTCCGTCCGCATAGAGTTGGAGGATGGCATAGCCGGGCGGGGTTCTTCTTTTGATCTCCATACAATTACCAGCCAAAGTTTTGTTTGAGGTTCGGGTTTAAGATAACCTGCTGCTGCGGGATCGGTCTGTAATAATACTTGGGTTCTGCAAAAGTACGGACGGTACTTTCGGTCACTATATTTCCCCCGCTGTTTCCATTTTTAAGGTACACTGTAGCATCACTGCCAATTGTTCCGGCGCGGTAATAGATCAATACTTTGCCCAGTGAATTTTTCTCCTTGGCTTCCTCTGCAGGAATTGTTGCCGATCGGTCTATCAGGATAATATCTTCAACACCGTCTCCGGTCATGTCATATTTCCCTAATCCTTTAAAATACATTCCCTCTGGGATCCTGGTTAACAATTTACCTGCTTTCCAGCGCATCAGGTCATCAAAGCGGGTGTTCTCAAAAGCGAATTCTATCCGGCGCTCGCGTCTGATCTCGAGAATGACACCTGTATTGGAAGTCACATTGGGATATTGCTGCTGTAATAGCGGATCGATGTTTCCGTTAGCCACAACAAGGTTCAGATCGGGAATACCTGCACGGCGTCTCAGCAAATTGACCGACTGATCCAGCTGTGCTTGTGTTAGCGTACCTAACTCGGCTAATGCTTCGGCATAGGTAAGCAAGACTTCCGCATAGCGGTACACCGGAAAATCTACACCATTGATGGTATTGTTGTCTGTACTGTTTACATACCCTTTCAGCTGATGATAACCCGTAAAATTTTTATTTAAGCGCTGGATATATGGCGTCGGGTCCGGTACACTTACCCAGCCAGGATACACAATGCTCTGTGCCATGCGGGGATCACGATTTTTAAACTCTTCAACAAAAGTCATTTGTGCGTAGTCGGGCAAACTGGTAAACCGGGTTCCGTCCTTCATCAGGTAAGTCTGCAGCAGGTCTTTCGAAGGCCCCTGTTCATAATCACCAAACACAGCCCTTTGCACATCCTGGCCTTTACCTTTGGTCAGGTCGAAGATATTCACCAGGATCACCTCGGGATTAGCGGTCAAATCCTGACTATTAAACAAAGTGCCGTAATCCTCTTCAGGCTTACCGGTAGTGTAAATACTAAACTTTTTTGCGTCTATCATCTCTCCTGCTATTCTGGAGGCAGTTTGCAGATAGGTATTTGCTGTAGCAGTCAGGTTCAGTTCATCGTGATATTTACGGAACGTTCCTTCATATAAGGCTGCTCGTGCATAAAAAACCGCAACTGCCCATTTTCCCGGAGTACCTAGAGGAACTGTTTCACGTACATTTTTATAAGCGAAATCCAGATCTGCCATAATGCTGTCTACAATGAGTGTGCGTGGATCACGACCTTTCTTCAGATCCGGACTGTTAGGCCCTAATGTGCCGGAAAACCATGGCACATCAGAATAGCGTTTAACTTTATCCAGGTAAAACATGGCACGATAGTATTTTGCGAGGCCGGCATAATGATTTTTTGAGGCGGCATTTACATCAGCCTTCTGGTAGTTTTCCAGAAAGTAGTTGATGTTGCGTAACCTGCTCCAGCCCCAGCCGGCTGAGTCAATGTTCATCGCAGTGATATTTCCCAGCATGATGTTCTTGACTTCCACAGCCCCGGTAGTTGCTGCGTTATCTGTATTCTGATCATTTGCATACGAATTCCGGTCCGGCTGCGACAATAAGCCGTTAATGTATAAGGTAAGATCATCCTCCGTATTAAAAAACAGGGTCGGTGAAATGGATGTTTGCGGGTAACGGTCCAGACCACCTTTTTTACAGGCTGCAACGATACTTAATGCGGCAAGGCCCAGGATATATATATAATTCTTCATTTGATATGTTTTGAATGATAGGGTTATGAATTAAAGTCCAGGTTTAAACCAAAAGCATAACGGCGCTGGTACGGGTAAGCCGCAGCATCTGCTCCTTTGTTAATTGATTCCGGATCAACAAATTTCTTGATGGCAGAGAATTCATATAAATTTTCAGCCGTTGCGAACAAACGAAGGCGGGAGATGCTGAACTTTTTGGTCCATTGTGAAGGAAAGGTATAACCCAGGGAAACGTTTTTGATACGCAGGTAGGCGCCATTCAACAGATATTTGGTCTGCGGGATGTCCAGTCCGGACCCATAATTGGCATCCGCAAGCCACGATTGTAATACGGGGTAATAAGAATCAGTATTGGCATCGGCCAGGCCGGCAGCGATATAGGAAGCCGAATGCTTGGCACGTTGCTCCGGCGAGTCGGCCACTGCACGGTAGTAGTCCAGGTTCCATGGATACACATTGGCATAAGGCTGCTGGTATGGTCCCCAGAACAAATAATTATGCGGATAGAAGTCACGCTTTAATACGCCTTGCAGGAAAACTGAAAGGTCAAATCCTCTCCAGTCCATATTCAGGTTAGCACCCACCGTATAGCGGTCGGTACTGTTACCTATCACTTTCATATCTTTAGGATCGTTGGCACTCAGCCCTTTCTCTATCTTACCATCGCCATTCAGGTCTTTATATTTCGGCCAGCCATTTACGATTGATAATGCACCCCAGGGAACAATTGCGCTCTGATCAAGCGCCGCAATTTCTGCGGCATTTTGAAACAGTCCATCATTTTCAAGTCCCCAGATTTCTCCGATAGTTTGTCCTTCACGGAATCCGGAAAACAGCTGCTGTTCGTTTTTAAAACGTGTAATCTTCGATTTTGAATCGGAAACAAACACTTTCGCATCAAAACTGAAGGGTTTATCACCCAGGTTGAACCTGTCTTTATAGCTTACCGAAAGCTCCCATCCCTTTGTCCGTAAATCGGCCGAATTTTGCTTAGGTACACCCGTACCCAATACTCCAGGTAACTCCTGACCAGCGGTCAGCATGCCTTTGGTATCACGAATAAAGTAATCAAAAGTGAAAGAAAGCTTGTCATTCAGCAAGCCGATATCAGTACCCATATTCCAGGTAGATACGCGCTCCCAGGTATAAGTTTGCGGATCTACAGTTAATCCGGGAGCTCCGGTGATGACCTGATTTTGTCCGGCCCCACCAATCAGGTACGGTGACGTTCCTGTTGCCAGCGATTGAATATAGTTAAAGTTGCCCACGTTCTGGTTCCCCAGTTCACCATAGGAAGCTCTTAATTTGAAAGTGGACAGTACTGGTGCCAGGGGTTTGAAAAACTCTTCCTGGCTGGCTATCCACGCAGCTGATCCGGACGGGAAGAATCCCCAGCGGTTTTGTACAGGGAAGCGTGATGAACCGTCATAACGACCTGTCGCTTCCAGGATATACCTGTCTTTGAAGGTATAATTTAATCTTGAAAATGCAGAATTGGTAGCGTAAGCTGCGTAATCGCCATTTGCCGTTGCAGCGCCGCTGGCTAAGGATAAGTATGGCAATAGAGATGAAATCAGACCGTCTTTAGCCGCAGTAGCCGTAGCATAACTGTAATCTTCGCTATTAAAACCAACCATCGCACTGAAGGCATGATCGCCGATCGTTTTCCTGTAGGTAGTATATACGTTGAAAGCATTATTATACAGGTAACTATTGCTTTCACTCACGGAACCTATGCCTCCTTCTTCCCGCACATCATTGGGACCGTAACCTATTTTATATTTCCGGGCGTCCATATGCGTTTTCCATAATTCACGCTTGAAAGATGCATCAGCATTTACCTGCAGGTCGCCGTTTAAAAACAGTGCAGTAGCGCTGGTAATGTTCTGGAATCCCACCATATTCTGGAGATTAATTCCGCCATCTACCAATTTGGCTGCAAGCCGGCCTGTGGTATTGTTAGCCCAGGTGCCATCAGGGTTTTTCACCACATCTGTAGGCCTCAGGTAATAGATATCCGTTAAGTTCGAGTTCGGCAGCGCTCTTTTCGTTTCGTATACGTTGGTGTTATTGTCTAATTTCAACCAGGAAACAGGCGAGAAACCTACGCGTGATCTCAGCCCGTGACGGGCAAAGTAATCATCGGTTAATTTATTCAAACCGTTGTCTTTGCTATAATCTGCAGACAGGTAATAGGTTAAAGGTTTTTCATTGATGGTGGCTCCGCCAGACAGGGTTAAGGTATGACTGGTAGACATACTGGAGTTGTTTAGGAAGTAATCATACCAGTTGTTACTGCCCATATAGTCCCATTTAGTAGGATCATTGGGATTGATCCTTGTATCAGGAATAGCAGGGTTATCAGAGCGTTCTTTTGCCCAGCGATAGTATTCGTCTGAATAATTTACATAATCCCAGGGCGTATTATCGGTAGATGTTTCCAGTACCCGCGAGAAAATATATGGATCTGTTACTGGTTTTGGAAGCAAAGTTGGTCTTCCGAATGAAGTGAAAGTATTATAACTGACTACATTGTGGCCGGCCAGCCCTTGCCTTGTAGTAATGAGGATAACGCCAAATGAAGCCCTTGCACCATAGATAGCTGCCGATGCGGCATCCCGTAATACTGTAAATGAAGTAATATCTGAAGGCGTTAACCTTAGCATATCGTCGTTACTTGTTGCAGGGATTCCATCAATCACAATGAGTGGTGATCCGCCGTTGATGGAGGTAAAACCCCGGATATTGATATTGGGCACAGCTCCCGGTCCCCCACCAGCATAGGTGATGTTCAAACCGGGACTTATCCCCTGCAAACCAGCGGCAGCACTAACCAGGGGTCTGGATTCCAGCTGTTTTCCAGAGATCTGGTCGACTGCACCTGCGATGTTTATTTTTTTCTTGGTACCAAAACCGACCACCACTACCTCGTCAAGGTTCGCATAGTCGGATGCCATCTTTACATTAATTGTTGTACGGGTGCCTACGGTAATTTCCTGCTGTTTAT
Source organism: Pedobacter sp. MR2016-24 (assembly GCF_026239655.1). Lineage (GTDB taxonomy): Bacteria > Bacteroidota > Bacteroidia > Sphingobacteriales > Sphingobacteriaceae > Pedobacter. The sequence continues at coordinate 267,809 of NZ_JAPIVO010000007.1, forward strand.
AGCCCATATAGGAAAACACCAGAACCGAGGTTGATTTCAGATCACTGATGGTGTATGCGCCATCGATGTTGGTAGCAAGGCGCACATTGGTTCCTTTTACATTTATGTTTACGGCAGGGATAGTCTCTCCTGTTTTTTCATCAGAGACCACGCCTTTTACGGCGATGCCCTGGGCAAAGACAGATGCTGAGGTGAACAGGAGGAAGAGCATCCAAAGTAGTTTTCTTTTCATAATGATTCATTTTTTTTAGGGTCATGAAGCTTTTTCAAGCTTCCGGAGGTGTGATATTGGTGTGTGCAAATGATTGGCTTTTGATTTGACATGTCTTTTAACGGCAGTAAAATTGCCTATATCATGTTAATGGGAGGTTACCAAAAAATTAAAAGATTAATTGAACATACAGTCAATCTATTATTATTTGGATTTGCAGATTTCTTTTCAGTAGTTTGTCGAATCCAAATAATAACGGAACGAAATGGGGAGAAAAAGTCTTAAGGAAACAAGACAACAGGAGATTATCAAGATATTCTATAAGGTTGCGAAAAAGGAAGGTTATGAAAATACCTCCATAGCGAAGATTGCCAAAGTGATGGATATTAATCCCAGCCTGATTATACACTACTTTGAGACCAAGGAAGATTTAACTTACGCCCTGATTGATCATATACTGGACAGGTACCTGTTGATTTATACGATCAAACACCGGGAGCAGGTAACGCTGGAGGACTTACAGCATACGATAGAGATGTTGTTTTCAAAAAAATGGAATCTGCTTTTTGATGATGGTCTGTTCTACACTTTCTATGCCCTGTGTTTCCGTGAAAAAAGAATAAAATCCAAATATAAAGTGATCCTGGATTCGCTGCGGGCAGGTTTGGCGACAATGATTGAACAGTGTAATGCCGGGGGATTAACAACAATAGCAGATCCGCAAACTACCGCTGATTATATTTTTGTGATGGTAGACGGTGCCTATTTTTACCTGTCGCTCGAAAGTGATAAAGTAGCCTATGCAGAACGACTGGATTATTACAAGCAAAAGGCGTATGAAACTTTAGGTATTGCACACCTACTGTTTGCTACCTCTCCTGTTCCAGAACAATCTGCCTAATGTGAAGATGCCGATAAACATCCAAAGTAAGTTCGCTGCTGCATTGGGAAGATCGCTGGCGTCTATAGCGGTGACGCTGAGGCAAAATCCACCGAAGATATTCAGTAGCTGGAAAGCCAGAGATTCTGCACTGATCATCTTGGCACTTACTAAAAGATAACCTAAGGTACATAATAGAGCCCCCAGCCAGCCTATACTGGTCAATACTGTTTTTGGCATTTTAGTAATTTATAAAATGCAAAAATAGAGATTGCTTGTTAAGCTATTGTGAAGTTATGTGTTATGCACCTGAATTTGTTGTAAAGCTGAAGAGTAGAATAAAATCATCAAGCCATAGGATTGAAATACAACATTTCAAGGAAGAATTTTATTATTCTGATTTTCTGCATACTCCTTTATGATGGTATTACGATTGATCAGCAGCTCTTTCATATATTTCTTAAGAAAAAGGTAATCAGCAATCTTCCCCAGAATTCCTAACGGCGATGTATAAGAGAAAATATCAATCATATTTGTTCCGTTACCTGCGGGTTCGAATTGATGTACGTGCTGGAATGATTTGAATGCACCTTTAACCATCTCATCAGTAAACGAATTTGGTTTATCGAACGTAGTAATCCTGGACGTCAGCTCCTGAAAAAAGCCGAAATGTTTAGCGCGCCAGGTAACAGATTCACCAAGTTCTATCAATCCAGACATTCTACCGGCCACAACTTTTTCATGGGTATGCTGTGTAGAAATCTGGTGTAAATCGATGTTTCTGGAAAGATCAAATAAGATCTCTGGTTTTGCATGAATAAATGTAGTTAGATATATTGTTGGCATAGATGGTAGTATTAAAGAAAACGCCTATTCTTCTTCAAACTTTGCCTGTTATCGATAAAAGTCACTAGTTCAAGCAAACCTTTCTTAGGTTTTATCCGGTAAATTACCGAAATATGGGGAATAATTACACCAATATAAGTATTTTTAGTTTTGTAGGTTCTGCGAGCAATAAAAGGTTCAGCACCCAAAATGTCGAGATATTGGAATACTTTAGCAACAAACTTGTCAACTTCAGTCTGAGTCCAATTATTTCTGAGATAATCGATATTTCGCTGAAAAGTTTCACCAGCCTTTTGGGACCAAATGATTGTCATTATTTATATCCAAATCTTTTCTTTGCCTCTTCGTGACTAAAAAAATTTCCGTTGTCAAGCTGATTCAATCCTTCTGTAACATCATTCTGCTGACCCTTACTTAAGCCATCAAACCAATCCATGTCTCTGCTATTAATAAGTGATTTAATATCTTTGATAAGATTAACATCATTAGAATTGATAATCTGCTGCAAAACATTAAGTTTCTCTGCCTGTATATTCATAAGAGTAAATTTAATGAAAATCTAAATAGAAACGAAAACTGTTCTTTGATATTTTTGCTAACCAGACATTTTAAAGATGCAAATGTTCGATTGTTTTGCAATTATTGGCAATTGTAAATGGAGATCGTTAGTATGCATTACAAAACATAAGAATTAACCGTAATTTAGCGTATTAAACTCTTCAAGATGAACTATTCAGAACTGGCATTTACTGATGCCATCAAAAATTTGCAAGACCGGCTTGGAAGCAGACTGAGTTACGAAAGAATGGAGAAAGCAAGCTTCGTGGATGGTTTAACGGATTATGAGACAGGATATATTGCTCAGATTGACAGTTTCTACCTGGCATCTATAGGAGAAAATGCTTAAAACACTGAAAGAAAAGCTTAAATAGTATTTTCGCATCATCTTAAATGCCTTACTTTCTACTCAAATAAAGCGATCTGATCCTACATGAAGCTGTCTTCTTCCCTATAGGCCTGAATCACGCGCAGTTCTCCGGCTTTACCAGCTAATGAATTGCCGTGCTCCATCCCCATTACCCCTTTGTAACCTTTCTCATAGAGGTGCTTGAACAAGTTTTTATAGTTGATCTCTCCGGTGGTAGGTTCCTTTCTGCCCGGATTATCACCAATCTGTATATAGGCAATTTCATCCCAGCAGCGGTCGATATTGACCATCAGGTTACCTTCTGTTTTTTGCATATGGTAAATGTCATACAGGATTTTACAGGAAGGGCTGTTGACGGCTTTACACAAACTGTAAGTTTCATGCGTCTGTTGTAAGAATAACTCTGGTGTATCACTTAAGGTCTCCAATACCATGATCAGGCCATGAGGCTCAAAGATTTCGGCACCAGCACGCATGGCATCTACCACATTAGCCATTTGCAGACCGTATGGCAGCTTCCTTTCATAAAAGCCGGGTACAACTGTCAGCCACTTGGCGTTACAGCGTTTGGCGGCCTCTACGGAGTTTTTACAGGTGGCTATAAATTTATCTTTGAACTCCTTTTTTCCGGTAGTGAGTGAAGTTTTCCAGTTGTCGCCTCCATCCACAACGAACACCCCCATGCGCATACCAAGCTTAGCGAGCAGGTTTCCTATTTTTTCCTGTTCATCTTTAGCACGACCGAGGTAACCATTGTCTTCAATGGAGCGGAAACCCTGATCATACATAAACCTGATCTGGTCGAGGAAGTTTTTGCCGGCATGACCGGCGAACATCCCCTCATGAGGGGCATAATCCATGTTGAAGGTTTTACCGGCTGCTGTACCTGCGTCTTGATTTCTCAGGGCATCCTGACTAACCAGGCCTGCAGGGTGAGTACCAGCCAGCGCCGGAGCTGCCAGTACAGTACCGGTTGCAATCAAACTATGTTTTAGAAAATCTATCCTGTTCATATCTAATTTTATTAATTGTTCGCCGGTCTAATTTACCAGCATTTTTTTAAATCCCACGGTCATCGTGTCTTTTATTGCCTGACCTTTCCGCTGATAGATCATATAGGCTTCCATATCTTTTCTGGCCTTTACAAAAGCCAGTGCTTCTGGCACAGTCATCGCCATCAGGGCATTGTCGTAGCCATCAGCAGTGATGGCATCTTTCGCAAAAACAGTCACGCTGATCATTTCGGTATCCAGTGGAAAACCTGTCTTCGGATCAATCAGGTGAGAGATTTTTCTGCCACCAAACTGCAGGTATTTCTGGTAGTTACCAGAGGTGGTCAGCGCCGCATTTGTAAAGCCGATGACGTGTTTGATCTTTACTCCGGATGCGTCATTTTCCAGTGGTCCTTCTATCCCAATCCGGAACATATTGCCATCCGGTTTTACACCCCTTACCCGGAGCTCCCCACCAATTTCCACGACAAAAGAACTGATGCCTTTACGTGCTAAAAAATCAGCAAGGAGATCAACAGTGTATCCCTGGGCAATCCCGTTAAGGTCGACCGTTACCTCCGGCTTCAGCTTGTTCAATTGCATTCCTGTCAGCTGTAAATGCTCCATCCCGACGTTCTCTAACAATCCCTTCACTGCAGCACTGTCTGGAAATTGCTGCAGACCATCGGGACCGAATCCCCAGGCCCTTACCAGCGGTGCAACGGTCACATCAAATTTGCCACGGGTGTCTTTTGAAATCTCAAATGAGCGTTCCATTACAGCTTTAAAATGCCGATCGATCATTAAACCTTTTGTTGAGTGATTAAATGTATTGATTTGAGAATAAGATTTATATAGTGACATAGAAGAATCTACCAACGACAAAAGGCTGTCTATTTCACCTTCAGACACCTTGAGCTTTACAGCAAAGTACCTGATAGAATATTCCGTTCCCTGCGCAAAACCACGAAGCACAAATTGCTGCTGCGGCTCCTCTTTTACAAGAAGAGCCAGCAGCAAACTGAAGCATAAAAGGACGGTCCTGATCAACACTTTTTCGCTGAATTTATGTTTTTAAATCACCTTAGTTTTTCCCGGAGTCGGAATCGGATACAATCCATTTGCATCTGGCAGCACCTTCGGCTGTGCCGTCCAGCTGAGTGTTTCCGGCATCAAACTATTGTCTGCTTTTAGTGCTTCATCCCACTGGATTGTCTGTCCCGAGTAGGTAGCATAACGACCAATGATGGCAGTGAAACAGCTCTTCGCCGCACGTTCTGCATCGCTGAATTTATACTCCCCTTTTGCTACCGCTGCAAAGAGTTCATCGTGCTCTGTCTGGTATGGATTTGCATTGCCTTTGGAGGGATGGTTATAGAGCGCTTTGCCGGTATGGTCCCAGAGTACGGCCTGGTTGCCACCTGATAAATAAGTGCGACCTTTCGTTCCCTGAAAGCTTTCATCTACACGATTAGCGGTACCTTCAAAATGACGGCACTGGCTATGGATCACGGAGCCATCTGCATAGGTGAGTTCTACAGAATGGTTATCATAGATCTCTCCATAATCTTTACCGGTTCTCCAGGCGCGGCTGCCGGTTCCCTGTACACTTACGGGATAGGCATTTTTAACCCAGTTGGCAATGTCAATGTTGTGGACGTGCTGTTCTACGATATGATCGCCGCATAACCAGTTAAAATAGTACCAGTTGCGCATCTGGTATTCCATTTCGGATTGGCTGGCCTGACGTTGTTTTACCCAGACTCCCCCACTGTTCCAGTACACCTGACCAGCGAAAATATCTCCTATGGCACCGTCCTGTATTCTTTTCAGTGCTTCGCGGTAATTGGCTTGGTAGCGGCGCTGTAAGCCGACTACCACGTTTAATTTCTTCTGTTTAGCTATTTCAGCGGCTGCAAGTACTTTACGGATGCCGGGTGCATCTACAGCTACCGGTTTTTCCATAAAGATTTGCTTGCCCTGTTTTACAGCTTCCTCAAAATGGATGGGACGGAATCCCGGCGGCGTGGTCAATAACACCACATCGGCCAGTGCCATGGCTTTTTGGTAGGCATCAAATCCCACAAACTGATGGTCTTTTGGGACGTCTACCTTGTTTTTAAATTTATCGGACAGCACTTTATAACTGCCGTCCAGGCGATCCTGGAAAGCATCTGCCATAGCCACCAGCTTCACATTTGCAGTGGTGCTTAAAGCCTGGAAAGCTGCGCCTGTGCCACGGTCGCCGCAGCCGATCAGGGCAATCTTAATCGTATCGTCTGCCCCGGAATGTCCTGTTGCAAAGGCAACCTGGCTTAAGAGTACACCCCCTGCCAGCAAAGCAGAGTTTTTGATAAATTCACGGCGCTTTTCGCGCAAATCGTTCGTGTTCATAGTCAATTTTTAATGATTAATAGTCAGGTATAAAAGGTTGGTCATAATAGGCAGTGATTTCCGCAGCTGTTGGCACCTTAAGCGGCCTGACGAGTCGCATTCCGACAAAGGGAGCCTCCGGGAACCACCAGTTACTTTTGGGGATCTGCGGATCGAGTTGTTTCCAGGAAGGATCTGAAGCCGCTCTAGCGGCTGATCTTAGGTCGCCGGCCTTATCTTCATAGGAACCACCCCTGATCACATGAGCGTAGAGCTTATCTGGTGTAGCCACAGGGTTCACAGCGCCTGCTTTTAGACGCGCATAAAAATCAGGAATATACTGATCGTAAGTCCACTCTGCTACATTGCCATACATATCGTACAAGCCCCATTTGTTGGGCTTCTTCTGCCCTACCGGATGGGTTTTACCGCCGCTGTTCTGGCTGAACCAGGCAAATTCTCCGAGCTGTTGCTCCTGATCGCCAAAAGCATAGTTGCCGGTACTTCCTGCCCGGCAGGCATATTCCCATTCGGCCTCTGTAGGTAAACGGTAAAATACGCCCGTCCGTTTATACAGCCATTTGCAGTATTGAATGGCATTGTAATGCGTCATCGCCAGTGCGGGATGGTTTTCTTTGCCCATCCCGAAGGTCATATCCAGGTAGGGTTTGGTGGGTCTTGTTACGGCATCCACCTCCGCCGTTACGGGACTGGTACTGTGGCTCAATTCAAAGTCCTTATAAAGGAATGGTTCATACAAATCCCAGGTCAGCTCATAACTCGCCATCCAGAAGGCATCCAGTTTAACGCGGTGTACAGGTTTTTCATCTGCCTTGCCGCTGGCGCTCCCCATCAGGAACTCGGCGGCAGGAATAGCCTCCATGGTGAAACTTAAAGCAGTACCGGTGATGTCCTGCTTGTAAGCGCGAAACTGCTGCTGCTGAGCTGCAACGTTTTTCTGCTGCGCCCCGACAATGACCGGGACAAGGAGCAGGACCTTAAGGATAGAGAACCATTTGATCTTCATTTAATAACCTGGGTTTTGTGTGAGTAAATTGTTTCTGTTGATTTCGTCGCGACTAAAAGGGCGGAAATAGATTTTGTCATCCCATCTCCGGTCTTCCTGAGCCGTCTCTGTTGTTGGTGTATAGGTGTAATCATACACCGAAGGGTCATAATGGTAAGGTGCCGACATGGTTTTACCGGGTTTAAACTTACCGGAAATCCTGATATAGGTGGTTTTACGTCCCAATACTGCCGGGGCAATCATCCAGCGGCGGGTATCATGGTAACGCTGTTCTTCATAAACCATTTCGATTCTTCGTTCCTGGCGGTAGGCTTCCCGCAGTTCTGCCTGACCGGTGACTGTCAACGCTGGCATTCCCGACCTGAACCGGATCCTGTTGAGCCATAATACAGCCTGATCCAACTGTCCCAGCTCTATACTCGCCTCAATGTAATTCATGACCGCTTCGGTATACCTGAAGAAAGGCCAGGGTACAAACTGTGGCATATTGGCATCTGCAATCGCCGGATCCGGATCTATAAACTTTTGGGTATAATAACCTGTCCAGCTGCCGTTCCAGTTCTCGATAGAACTGCCGCGGGTATCCAAACCCTTAAATGTAATCACGCTGCTGCCTTCCTGCAGATCGTACTCCCCTGTCTGGATCTGGTTGGCAGGATCTACATTGCCGGAGACCTTATCTCTTGGTTTCCATGCGGCACCGTCAAATAGAATAGTGGCATACATTCGCGGGTCGCGGTTCACATAAGGTGCCGCCTTTTCAGCTGGATTACTCCAGCTGAATTTAGTACCGTCCAGCATTTCATAATCATCCACCAGCAGGCCGATCGGTGTATTTCCTGCCCAGTTATGGTAACCATTTGGTCCGTTGAAACGACCATAACGCATATCATTAAGGCTGACAAAATAACGCGCCAGTATCAGTTCGGAGGCGGCACTGGCATCGATACCCGGTGCCTTACTTCCACCACCCATGGCAATACTTTTATAATTCAACCGCCCTTCTTCAGGAGTTACCTGAGCACTCAAATTCAGTTTATAACCAGTTCCCATATCAACCACAGCTTTAGCTGCAGCCTGCGCCGCTAACCAGCGCGCGTTACGGTCGCCCGTTAAATAACCCAGCAACTCCGGCTGTGCAAAACCTGTGATGACGGCCGACTTCCCCTTGACGGTCGGGATATCATGCAGGTCGCTCGCCGCATAGAGCAATACGCGCGATTTCAAGGCCATCGCAGCCAGTGCGGAAGTACGGCCTTTCTCCAGACTCTTGCCGGTCAGTAAGGTAATTGCAGCATCACAATCTTTGACGATAAAGTTGACGCACTCCTCATAAGTGGAACGTTTAACCGCAAAATTATCTGCCAAAGCATAGGCTTTATCCACCAGCGGAACGCCCCCATAATAACGCAGCAGCTGCTGGTAAAAGTAGCCCCTTAGAAAATGTGCCTGGCCCAGCAACTGGTCTTTCAGGCCCTGATCCGTAATGCCATTGTCTGTACCGGAAAGCTTTTCTATAGTGAGGTTACAGGCCCGGATTTTGATGTACATCGGGTTATATCCCCAGGTATCGTCCACCCAGCCCAGGGTTGTCGGATTGATGGTACCTGCATTCACCAGGTCGATCCCCCGGTTGGGGTGCGTAAACAAAGATTCGTCAGACACAGATGATAACATCTGCTCGCCGAAGCCGCCTACCCCTAGGCCATTGTAGATATCGCTCACAAAAGCCTGTGCCAGTGCCGGATCTTTCCACACCATTTCTGCCGGGATTTGTGTTGGCGGATCTACCGCAAGGAAGTCTTTTTTACAGCCTGTGGCCAGCAGCACCAGACAAGACAAGCTGAAGATGTATATAGAGTTGATGATTGGTTTCATAATATTTAACGCTTTACAATGCTGTTTAAAATGTTGCTTTGATACCTGTATTGATCACCCTTGCCTGCGGATAATACTGCGCACTGGCATTGGTTGACTCCGGATCCCATATCTTTATTTTATCCAGCGTCAATAAGTTAAGTCCGTTAACATAAACACGCAAAACAGATAGACCTATCTTTTTACACAGCTCTGGTGCCAGGGTATAACCCAGTTCTACATTCTTTAAGCGGATATAATTGTTACTGCGGATCCAGTACGTATTACGGCCGGCAATGTTGAGATCAGTAAAATAGGTTTGACCGCGGTTGGACAATCTTGGGAATTCTGAGCTGGGGTTTTCAATCGTCCACCTGTTGGTGTAGGACCATTCCAGGAAGTTCCCGATATCGCCCGACTCAGTTAACCCCACACTTTGTACACCACCCGCAGCGCCTTGTATCAGGGCAGACAAATCAAAACCCTTGTATTGCAGGTTCAGGTTAAAGCCCCCCGTAAATCTCGGTGTGCTGGTCTTGTCCAGCCTGATCTGATCATCGCCATTCAGTTTACCATCGCCGTTAACATCCTCAAACTTCATGTCACCGGGCAACAGCTTTCCTGTAAAAGCGCTATAGTCGATCCTGTTCGCATCAATCTCCGCCTGATCTCTGAATACCCCTGTATATTGGTAGGCCAGCTCTGTGCCTGTCGGCATCCCCGTAGAGCGTTGCCATTCGGGCGCACCCGGCGTTTCATCCCAAAACACGATATTGTTCTTAGAATAACCCCCATTCACGCTGATTCCATAATTCAGCTCTCCTACTTTATCGTTATAGCTCAGCTTGAACTCAAACCCTTTATTGTTTACTTTCCCTAAGTTTACCGGCGGAAGTTTGTCCGTAATACCAGAACTTCCCGGAACGGAGTTGGCCTGACTGATCAGAATTTTGGTACGTTTATTATAAAAATAATCCAGCTCCAGGCTTAACCGGCTGTCCAGAAAGGCAGCATCCAGACCAAAGTTGGCATTGTTGGCGACTTCCCAGCCAAAGCTGAGGTTGGGCACACGGCTTTCAAATAAGGTTTGTCCCAGCTGGTCGTTGATGACATAATTGCCAAAACCCACTGTACTTAAGTACTGGTACTCTGCGAGGGCATCGCCAAAATAGGCTTCAGCACCCATCTGACCCCACGAAGCCCTCAATTTCAGGTTGTTCACGAATTTTACATTGTCTTTAAAGAAATCCTCTTCAGACAGTCTCCATCCCGCAGAAACCCCGGGGAAGAAACCAAAACGTTTGTCTTCCGGAAATATATAAGATCCGTCTGCCCGCCAGAGGAACTCTGCCAGGTACTTCTCTTTGTAGTTGTAGCCTACCCTGCCGAAATAACTCAGGCGTGCACGTTTAAATAAGCTGTAAGGCTCGGTAGTAGGATTGGTGATCGTCTGCTCCCTGTCGCTTCCCGCAATGAGCTCCTGCAGGGCCGTAGAAAGGAAATATCGCCGTGAAGCAGAGAAAGCATCATTATCAACCTTTTCCTTAGTTACACCCGCCATCAGGTTGAGGGTATGGTTCCCTACTTTTTTGTCGTAATTGATTAGTCCCGTTAAGTTGATGGCCAGTTGTCCACCTGCCGTTTCAGAAAGGCTGGCATCGGTACGCTGAGAACGCACAGAACCTACCAGTACCGGCGTTACCCCGTCTGCCTCAAAGGTCTTCTTATCCCAGTCGTACAAGGTCCAGGGTGTTTGCCAGTTCTTTTGTCGTCCCGAAAACTTATCTATAGCCGCTGTACCAGTTAATTTCAATCCTTCTACACCCGGCACCAGGATTTCCACTTTGCCCGTCGACTGAAAATAATCCCTCGTATCACGGTTATAGCCGGTCAGGTCGGTCGTGATCACATAAGGATTAAATCCATACTCAATATCTCGTCCCGGTAAACCATTAGGCCATACTTCCTGCTCGGTAGGTTTCCCCCGCATCAGCATCCTGAAAATATCTGTAGCGGCTACTGTAGGGTAATTACGTGATTCTTCCCTGCCGGTAATCCCCAGGCTGGTGGTGACGTATTTACTGATTTTGGCCTCGAGGTTGACCCGCAGATCATACTGTTTATACCCTGTCGCGGATTTTTCATAATAACCGTCCTGATCCAGGTAACCCATCGAGATCAGGTATTTGATATTTTCTGCACCGCCATTGATCTGCATATTGTGGCGCTGTTGCGGCGACCATGTTTTTAGGGTAGTACCGAACCAGTCTGTATTGGGATAACGGAGCGGATCGGAACCGTCAACGAACTTCTGCACTTCATCCGGGCGGTAAGCGGCATTCACCGTTTCGCCATTGTCCGTCCGCAGATAAGCCCCTGTATTTTTAAAATCCTGCCAGGCCGCATTCCACTGGTTGGTAGGCAGACCCGCCCCGAAGATTTTCAGTTCATTCAGGATTTCTGCATACTGTGGTGAGGTAGACATTTTAGGTGTTCTTGTGGGCTGCTGCAAACCATAACTAAAATCGTATGATAACACTGGTTTACCCGTTTTACCCTGTTTGGTGGTGATGAGGATGACCCCGTTTGCCGCCCTTGAACCATAAATAGCGGCAGAGGCATCTTTCAACACCGATACACTTTCTATATCATTGGGATTGATCCTTTCCAGTCCCCCTGCCCTGTTGGGCACCCCATCGATAACGATCAGCGCATTGTTATTTCCGAGTGAGTTTACCCCACGGATCCGGATGGTCGAACCGTCATAGCCAGGTTCCCCGCCAGCCTGCACGGCCGTTACGCCGGGCAGGCGACCAGCGAGGGAATTGGAAAGATTAGCCGTAGGTGTTTTGGCAAGTTCTGACCCTTTCACAGAAGCTACTGCGCCGGAAACGACAGCCCTTTTTTGCGTGCCGTAGCCTACGACCAGGATCTCTGAGAGTGCCTGGCTATTTTCCAGGAGTTTGATATTGATGGTGGTTCGCCCACCGACCGGCACTTCCTGGCTTACATAACCCAGGAAAGAAAAGACGAGGGTTCCATTGTCAGGAACCTTTAAACTATATCGTCCATCGGCATCCGTACTGGCACCTATAGTCGTATTTTTTACTTTCACACTTACACCCGGCAAGCCGGCACCTTTGGCATCGGTTACCTGCCCTTTGATCACAATATCTGCATAACTGAGCTTAGGGCGCAGTACTACCAGGTTATCATTGAGCGACTGGTATTGCAGTCCGGTATCTTTTAACATCATTTCCAATGCCTCAGAGGTCATGATATTATGCTCCACCAGCGTAATCATTTTATTCAGTGGCAGGTCTTCCTCGCTATACAGCAGGCGAAAGCCTCCTTTGTCGCCCAGGATCAGCAGCGCATCCTTCAGCCTGACCTGCCTGAGTTCGAGGTCAACTTTTTTAAACTGAGAATAACCCGCAGCAGAGACCTGCAGGCAGCCGATAAATGATAAAATGAAGATCCAGTTCAACATTAATACTATCGTTTTTTTAGAAAAGCAGGCACAAGGAAGCTCCTTGTACAATCCTTTTTTTTTCATAGATTTGTCAATTTCAAGTTAAAAATCTGATAATGGTAGTGTTATGCTACCGTAGGAAGGATAAAGGGGAAGAATGTTTGCCGCATTCTCCCCTTTATATTAGTAAATGATCACGTCATATCTTGTCAGTTTAAAGGTGAATGGTTTGATTAATTGCATCGCTACCAGGGCTTCATTGATGGTCTCATTTTTAAACACGCCCGTGAAGCGATAATGCTTTGGTTGTTCGGAACGGATACTGATCTGGATGTTGAACCAGCGTTCCAGTCTGGGTTTCAGGTCTTCCAGGGTTTCATTTTGAAAAACCAGCTGGTTATCTTTCCAGGAAGTTTCCTCAATATATTCATCGTTACCAATTTTCACAGGTTCCACGTGGTTGATTACCATCGTCTTTTTTTCGGTGCTGAAGGCAAACTTCTCTGAGGGGTTTAAGGTGATTTTTTGTCCGGATTGGTCGTTGACCGACAATTCGATAGACCCCCTGATCAGTGTAGCTTCGGATTTTTGCTCTCCGGGATAGGCCTGGATGTTAAAAGCAGTGCCCAATACCTTCACAGAAATCTTTTCTGTATGCACAATAAAAGGTTGTGATTTGCGGTGGGCCACATCGAAAAATGCTTCTCCTGTTAAAAATACCTGACGGATTTTTTGCTGGTTAAATCCGGTATCATAAGACAGTTTACTGCCGGCATTGAGCCAAACGAGTGTGCCATCTGGAAGGACAACTTTTTTGCGGATACCCTTACCGGAAACGATGTGAGTGGGATGATCAGGCAATTGATCATTTTTCTGCCAGAGGCCGAAGCATAATAAAGCCAAAACAACAATCCCGAGCAGTATACCGGACAGGCGCAGAGAAGTATGTGTGTCTACATAAATCTCTTCTGCGGGGTTACTCGTAAAATCATTTTTGTATTTCTGCCGGTGCGAGGCATAGATTTGGGCAAGATCGGACTGCGGCACCTGACCGCCGGAATTATTTTCCCACAGTTCCTGTAAAAATTCCTCGTAATAAATCGCATCAGGATACTTTTCCATAAGCAGCCTTAACTGCTCAAGCTCTTCCTGAGTAGCTTCAGCAGCCATTTTCTTGCTGAGCAATGCGATGATTAGACTTTTATCCATACAGATGTCCGTTCTATTTATACCTGGTTGTACAGATAGGACACCATAATTTGAAAAACTCCCTAGTCTTTTTGAAAAAACAATTTAGCCTTACATCAAATTGAATTCAGCTTTGAGGATCGTACTTAGCTTTTTCACTGCAGTAACCAGGTGTGCATCTACCGTTTTCACAGAAATATTGAGAATGGTAGCTGTTTCCTTATAACTCAGGCCATCTTCCTTGATCAGCTTAAAAACCAGCTTACATTTATTGGGGAGGCTTTTGGTAGCACTTTCCAGTTTTTTCTTCAGCTCGTCATTAATCAGCAGCTGTTCCGGATTGTGCGCATCCAGGAGAATATCGATCTGAATGTCATCCAGTGATATCAATTCTTCTTTATTATTCCGGTTGAGGATATTTAACGATACATTCCTGGCAATAACCAGAGCATATACTTTGATATTATTGATCTCCAGCATCTTTAAACGGTTGCGCCACAAGGTAATCATCACATCACTTGCAGCTTCTTCGGCCAGCTCCCTTGATTTTAGGATGCAATAACAAAACCGGTACAACGAAGGAAACAGGTATTTAAAAAGTTGCTGATATGCACTCTCGCTATCGTACAAGGCTATATGAGTTTTCAAATCATCTAGGTCCGGCAAAGATTTGGGCATAAGGTATATAGTTGGTTAATCAAATTTAACAAATTAACCGAACCATCAAAATGTCAATCGTAACAATAAAGGAATTTCATTTAACTTTCATTAACTGTTAGACGCGATGAGCAATCTGCGGGATTAAAAATTTTTATCGGTTTAAGCTGCTGAAGATTGTATTTTGCTATGCTGTTGACTTATATTGATGTGGTCATTTAAACCGGGAATCAGTAGAAAACAGCATTTTCCATTTTCTTTTATATCTTTGTAAAAAAATACTACTATGTTATCTATCATACATATAGCACTCCACCCCATCTGCGACTTATCGTTGCCAGCGGTTTCTGGTATGAAATAATACCAGAATTATTAGTCAACAGGGGTTTCACCCGCATCAATATTTATTAATTATTAATAATCATTTGTAAGGTCTTTTTTTGCCTTGCGAATACAACATATCCTTATGGAGATCTTATACACTGTAGATGAGAAATATCTGCAAGCAGTACATGAACTGACTTTTGGCGAACTGCCTAAAGCGCTTCATTTATTTAACGAAATAATAGACACTGATCCTAATTATGCCAGGGCACATTATCAGTTAGGCTATTGTTATTTCTATGAATTTAAAAATTATCAAACGGCTGGATATCATTTTAAAAAATGTATTGAGCTGGAGCCGGCATTTCCTGATAGCTACATTGATTATTTGAGACTTTTAGTTACGCTCAAAATGCATAAAACTATCGCTCAGATTGCTGAAAAAGCAAAGCTGACACCGGGAGTACCATTAGTAGAACTCTATGAGCTACTCGGGAGTAATGCAGAACAACAACAGGACTTTAATACTGCAAAACAGCATTATGAAAAGGCTATGCAAGTCGCAATAAGTCAGGCAGAATTTGGGACGTTTCAGGAACACATCAAACGTATAGCTTTAAAACAGAAGTCGGCTGCTAAAATAACGTACGTTTATAAAGAAGAGTAATGGAATTCGTGATAACTTTGAGCTATATTACTGAAATGACAGAATACATAATTGGAATCAACTGAATAAAAAAGTGTAATGAACAGATACGAATACAAGAACCTGGTTATTGAAATTCTCAATGACCCATTGTTTACCTCTGGCTCCACTGATAATGTATTCCAATATTCGAAATGTTATTACGGGGGTGGTGCCCCTGAATATCAAACCTCAAAACATGGTATTAAAATCTATAGTGAAGGCGTACTTATAAATGATTGCATTGTTATTGGATCTGGAGGTGGAACGGGGATTTACGATAACTCCACAATTGTCAATTGTGATGAAGTTTTAGTATGTTGTTGTAATACAGTTTTCTGTTTGTCGCTGAGCAATCTTGAACTTAAATGGCAAACGATGGCTGATGAGGCGACTTGTTTTACTATTCATCAATTGGAAAACGACTATATAGTTTACGGAGAACTTACAATATCAAGGCTTGATAGAGAAGGAAATATTATCTGGAGCTTTGGTGGCGCTGATATTTTTGTTTCTATAGATAATGAGGATCCTTTTAAATTAGAGAGTGACCATATTGCATTAACAGACTTCAACAGGAATAAATATAAAATTGATTTCGATGGTAAGCTAATTAGTTATTGCACTTTTCAATTTGACCGCGGTTAATTTTAAGGATCCGCTACCCAAATTCAATCAGATAGTCTGATAGAATAGATTAGAAAAAAAAGAATAGCCTGCATCTTAACGAAGCAGGCCTGGTCATTTATGGTAAGCTAACTGATTACACTTGCAAAATCGTCCTTAGCCAATCTCACCTTCTTGAACTTCGCATACATGTCCTGCTCCTCATCACGGTAACCTAAAGCCAAAGTAACTACGGACTTTAACCCTTTCTCTTTCAGGTTCAGCAACTCGTCAAATTTATCCGCATCAAAGCCCTCCATTGGGGTGCTGTCTATCTGTAGATCCGCAGCCGCAATAAGTGCTGTTCCGAGCCCGATGTATGCTTGTCTCGCCGCCCATGTGAAATTAACCTCATCGGTTCGATTCAAGATACCATTGACTAATGCAGCCTTAAAATCGGCTAAAGCTTCAACAGGAAGACCTCGCTCACTCGCGATATGATTAATATAGGTTTCAATATGTTCTTCGGTTATTTTCTCAAAAGCAGCAAATACCAATAGATGAGATGAATCTGCAATTTGTCCATTGAAAGAACCTTCTCCAAGTTTATTTCTCAGTTCCTGGTTCTCTACAATAAAAAGGCGGTAAGGTTGCAATCCGGCAGAAGATGCAGATAGGTTTGTGGCTGCTATAATTTTGTTCAGATCATCGGCAGATACTTTGCGGTCGCTGTATTTCTTGGTGGCATAACGCCAGTTGAGACTTTCTATTAAATTCATTTTTATATTTCTTTTATGATGATCAAAGTTCTGAATATTAGTTTACTTTTGTCACTAAGAAACAAAAAGTAATGGTAACATACAGGTAACCACCTATGGCACAAATCACGAAACATCCCACTCAGGAATGTAAAAAATCTATTCAAGCCGTGCATGATGCGATGTATGTATTGGGCGGAAAATGGAAAATCTCAATTGTAGCATCTCTGCTGTTTGGACCAAGAAGGTATTCCGAGATACTTCGGGATGTAGTGGGAATATCCGGCAAGATGTTAAGCAGGGAACTGAAAGAAATGGAGACTAATCTGTTGGTTGACAGGATTGTTTCTGACACGCAGCCAATCACTGTGACCTACGAATTGACCAAATACGGTAAATCCATTGAACCGGTCATCATCACACTAGGAGAATGGGGTGAAACACACAGGAAATGTATTACCAGAAAAGACTAGAAACACACCTTTATTGCCCATCTATGCTGAATACATTTATTTCTGCCGGGTTCTCAATTGCATTGCAATGATCAAACCGGTGTTGTCAAATGTAGCCCTCACCACTTGTGCAGGCTCTGCATTATCATTGGCATAGGCATAATCAATGATCAGATAACTGACTTTATTAAGGAGTACTGCATCGTAATCATAAAGGTTAAAAGGTTCAGATTTGATTAATGACTTGATCGTTTTCAACATAGGTGCAGTCATCCTATCCCGGATTTGCAAAGAAATCAATGTTTTAGCACCGTCTTCATCTCCTTGGCTCAGTTTTACGACAAATTCGTTGAAATTTTTCATTGCTTTATCGAGTGCTGCAGCTCCTGTTACAGGATTTACCGGCTTTGCGGATTTCGACACAAAAACACTGATAGTATTCTTCGGACCTGCAAAGATTGGTGGCTCCTCATCCTTGTAGTTACTAAATAAGGCAAAAAGATCAACCATTAAGGTATCATTCGGCTTCCAGTACTCACTGCTCCTTAACCCGCCTTTCACATTCATTTTATGGAGATCGTTTAGGTTTCCGCTCTTTCTGCCTTCACCTATTCTCTGATGCAATTGATCAGCAAGCACCTGGTGTTTTTTGATCATCGCTTGCTGTAAGCCCAGCAATTGCTTTTTAGGCAGCTGTTCAAAATTGCTCAATTCCCATTCATAACTGATCCCATCAATTAAAGAGTCTTTACTGGTAAAGGTGTAAGTAACGACTAAATCAGGAATACCACTTTCCTTTCTTTTATAAGTTAATGGGGCTGACATTCCTTCTGGTATAACGAAGTCATCTTTCCCCACAAATAATTTACCACCCAATTTTTGCTCAAGATCAATGAATTCGCGCATATTTTTATCATGGATATTGAATTGAATATCCTGGGCAGAGGCATTGATGAAAAGAAACAGTAAGGAGATAAAGAGGGAAGAGCGTCGAACAAACATGAGCAAGGACATAAAATCAGAGTAATTAAATATAAGCTAAAATGGCAATTCCGATTAATTATATTCCCGTACTGGTGGCTTGCTAAAATCAATTAATCCATTAATGACATAAGGTAAACGGATTTTGACCTCAGCATCTCCGGCAAAGATCCACGGGGGTAAGAAACTAAAACTCTCCTGGATCTTGAAATCTAATAACTTCCTCGATAACTCGGTATGATCTATCTTTGTGATTTTAGAATCGGGATTTGTTTTCACCAAAAATGGGTAGGCAACTTCCTTTTTTAGTTCTTTCAGCTCTCCTTCGAGACGCCTTAATGAGAAAGTACTGTGATGATCAGGCGATAGTGAGACCGTTGCCAAATATTCATAACGCACACAAGTGTCCCAATAGTCGGCCGGCATCTCATATAAATCCAAAAGCATATTAATAGCAAACTGATGCCCACCTAATGGTGCTGTTTTACCAATAGCTTCTTCTTCAGGAAAATAAAAAAAGAAATACCCACCTGAATTATCATTACGCATAAAGTAACCAGATTTTTGCAATTTAGGTTTGCCTTGCATGATATATTCAGATGTGGTAAAATCATACGCTATCGCAACTTTGCTTTTATTATAAATATTCCATTTATTTATTGGCTTGCCATTATCGTATTGACCTTCAATGAGTATGCTCCCATTACTGCTGTAAAAAATCCAGTCACTATCGGGATTTCCATCTTTAAAAGTTGCTATAAGTTTTGTTTTTCCATCGAAGTAGAAAAGTTCAATCTTACCATTCAACTTGCCATCAGCATAATTAATCTTCTTAATCAATCCGCCTTTAGCACTATAGGTTATCCACTCCCCATCCTTGTAACCATCTTTGAACGTACCAGTTTCATTGACTTTTCCGTTGCAGGTCCGCTCATATTTGCCATTGAGAACAGGAGAAACCTGATCCACCTTATCCACACAATGGCAGAATTCTAATTTCTGGATTTCCTGAGAAAAAACAGAAGTGCTTGCTGCAAGTAATAAAAGAAGAGTTAACGTTAATTTCATGAGTCGAAAATACAACAAATAAATCAGAAGCTAATATATTAGCGCTAAAGCGCTTTTACTTCTTCTCACCATTAGCCTAAATGCTCATTACCTGTATGACTGAGGAAGTAATTTTTTAACATTTGTAAAATTTAAATCTAATCCTCTTCAATACTTTTGTACCAGGAAAAACATGTATTGATTGCTTTGAGCGACAACTCACTAAATCAATCAGAAGACATTTTGAAGACCAAAACACGCTGCAAATTATAAATTAATGGAAAATATTGAGATCATAAAAGCAACTATAGACGACCTTAAAAACCTTCAGCAAATCAGCAGGGATACTTTTGCGAAAACATTTTCATCAGATTACAATGATGATAATATGAACAAGTATATGGAAAAAAGCTTCTCTGCTGAAAAACTAAGTACTGAACTCCGTAATGAAGATTCGGAATTTTACTTTGCAGTTTTAGAAGGCAAAGTAATTGGTTATTTGAAATTGAACTCAGGTCAGTCTCAAACAGAAATGAAAGATGATAAAGCGCTTGAAATAGAAAGGATTTATGTCCTGCAGGAATATCACGGTAAAAAAGTGGGGCAATTGCTTTATGCAAAAGCCATTGACACTGCAGTGGAGCTATCTGCTGATTATGTTTGGCTGGGCGTATGGGAAGAAAACCCAAGAGCCATTAGTTTCTACAAAAAAAACGGTTTCGTTGAGTTTGACAAACACAGCTTTATGTTTGGTGATGATGAGCAGACCGATATCATGATGAAAAAGATGCTGTAAAGCGATCCTGACGAAATCGATAGGATATAAAACAAATAGTCCCGGTACAATGACCGGGACTACATTAAATTTCAATCCGTTAAATGGATTATTTTTTAGCTACCAGATTCACACCGATTTCAAAGTTATCATCAATAGCTTTGTCGCCAATGCTGTCAAAGAATGATTTTGAACCGTATCTGATGTCATATTTAGTTCTGTCAACTAAGATTTTACCTGCAAGCGCAGAAACCGTACCGTCTGCATTAACAGTTACAGTAGCCGGGAAGCTTAAAGGTTTAGTAATACCTTTGATAGTAAGGTTACCTGAAACAACTACCTTAGCACCTGCTCCAGCAACTTTAGTGATCACGAAAGTTGAAGTTGGGTATTTAGCTGAACCGAAGAAATCATCAGCTTTTAGGTGTCCTTCTAATTTCTCGCTGCCATCTGCATCTTTAATTGCAGTCATATCCATCACAAATGTACCGCCTGTTACTTTTTTACCGTCAACGTTTAACGTTCCTGATTTTAAAGCGATAGTTCCGTTATGAGAACCTGATACCTTTTTACCTACCCAGGTAATAGTTGATTTAGCTGCATCAACAGTATAAGTAACTGGTTTGCTGCCGTTTTTGAAGGCTGATAATGCAAGTATAGCTACTACTGCAAAGATGGAAGTGATTTTTAATTTCATAATTTTGTTTATTTATTTAAAACAAAAATAGGATTGTAATTTGATATTGAACTTGATCTATGATAATTATTTATATTAATTATGGATATGGTAATGCAGATGGCTGTTGTACCCATTCTAAGCCCTCTCCCTTTCTTCTGACGTGTCCAATCCCCGGCCAGGGAAGATGGTAAGAAAATATCGTGGTCCTTGATGCCGCAAGTGCTTCCATAACGGTTTTTCTGGATTTTACAGCAAGGTCAAAATCGGTATCCCCCTCAAATCCCCATTCGGGATGTTCAATAACAAGTACTGCTGAATGAACAAGGTCTGCGATATGACAAAGACGTTCTGCGCCGGAAAACACATGTATAATACAATGACCAGGTGTATGGCCGGCAGCAAGCTGCATTTTTATGCAATCGAGAATTTCCTCTCCATCATCTACTAAATGAAGGTGTGGTCTGATGGCAAGGATATTCTTTCTGGCTACCTCTACCACCAGCTTTTTGAGTGCTTCATCCTTCAGCTTACTTCTTGAAAAATCAGGCGAAGGAGACATCCAGAAATCATGCTCAATTCTGGAGAGGTAAATATCGGCATTTGGGAATACCACCTTTCCATCCTGATCAGTGAGTCCCCCGATATGGTCGGGATGAGCATGACTAATCACCACGTCGGTAATCTCTGTTGCTTTAATACCTGCGTTCGCCAGATTTTGTATCAACCAACCGGAGTCTTTTCCGAAATTTGAGCCACACCCACTATCGATCATAATCAACTTGTCGGCCGATCTTACCAGGAGAATATTGATCCCAAGATCTACCTCAGACCTGGAAGCGAAGTTATCTTTTAATACTTGTTCTACTTTAGCTGCGGCTATACCGGGAGCAAAGTTAGGCTGGACAGGTTTCATGAGAATATGCCCGTCGGTTACTACCGTAAGCTCTAATTTTCCCAACATGAACCTGTGAAATCCCCTGACTTCTTTTCCACGACCTGTTGTTGCTGTTGCGGCAAATAAACTCCTGATATCAGTAAGGCCTAACATGGCGACTAATGCAGATTGTTTGATAGCTGTTCTTCTGTTCATATTTTTTTCTTTCAAAACTAGGCTAATGGTATATTTGCATCAAGTATGTACTTATAGGTAACCTACATACCTTTTATAATCTAATGCTGATTATCAGTAGATTATTTTTTTATTAATTACATCGGCTCTGGCATGGTGCCTATAAACGAGGCTTTTGGTAGCTTCCATAACTTTTGACAAATAAATCCAATGAAAAACGACGAGAATAAAGCTTACTGTGCTGTAGATTTTGCCTTCCAGCGCATTGGCGGGAAATACCGGGGCAGAACATTATGGTATTTAAATGAAGATAAAGTACTCCGCTATGGAGAACTTAAGCGCCTGCTTAAAGGAATCACGACAAAAATGCTGACGCAAACGTTAAGGGAGCTGGAACAGGATGGCTTAGTTTCCAGAAAGGTTTATCTGGAGGTGCCTCCTAAAGTAGAATACGCCCTCACCCCCGCCGGTTTAGAGCTGATCCCGATCATTGACACCCTAAGACAATGGGCCGACAGGAGAATCCTTGAAAATCCGGTGAACGGTGAAAAGATAGAGTGCTAGGAAATGGCAAATATTAGGTTCGTAAATTGACAAATGATAAAGATTAAGCACTGCCTATTGCAACAACATGCAAATTTGCATATTATTGCATAAAGATCAACATGAAAGATATCAATCCTATAAATACCCAATTACCTAAAAGGGCAACTCAGGCTATTTTTTTTATCTGTGGTGTCGGCATTTCCAGCTGGGCAATCATGGTACCTTTTGCAAAAGACAGACTGGGGCTGAATGATGGGAGTTTAGGTTTGCTGTTACTTTTATTAGGTGCAGGAGCAATCTCCACGATGCCTGTAAGCGGCGTGCTGATTCATAAGTTTGGGAGCCGGTTAGTCATTTTGATCGCGTCAATCCTGGTGGCGATTACCCTGCCCCTGCTCATGCTGATGAATACAGTGATTTCTCTAGGCGTGGTCCTGTTTGTATTTGGTTCTGCAATAGGTACAGTGGATGTTGCGATGAATGCACATGGCGTGCAGGTTCAAAACTTGTATGGCAAACCGATCATGTCATCGTTACACGGCTTGTTTAGTGCTGGCGGATTATTAGGTTCGCTGGGATTGGGTTTCCTGATCAAACTGGGTTTGTCGCCCGTAGTTGCAGCAGTTAGTATTGCGGCGCTGTTACTGCTGATCGTGGGTGTACAATACGGATCCTTACTAACAGCCAGCTATGAAAAAGAGCTGAGTGAAAAATTTGAGGGCAACATGGAATCGGGCGATAAATCCGGCGCAGGAAAACATTGGTTAAAAGGAAGTGTAATCTACCTAGGGTTGATGTGTTTTGTCGTATTTTTATCTGAAGGTGCTATGCTGGATTGGAGCGCTGTGTTTTTGAAGGAAAACAGAGGCGTTGATGTAGCACTCGCCGGACTAGGGTATGCTGCTTTCTCTGTCGCGATGGCCACTATGCGCCTTTTGGGCGACAAAATAGTTTCGCAATTTAGTGGTAAAAAGGTTGTTGTTTATGGAAGTCTGATCGCAGCAGCTGGTCTTTTTACAGTTGTTTTAACGCCCTGGCTGTTAACGTCATTACTGGGTTTTGTATTATTGGGTATAGGCGCGGCGAATATTGTCCCTGTATTTTTTAGCGAGGGTGGCCGTTTAAAAGATGTATCTTCTACAGTTGCCATTACTGCAATTTCGACCTTAGGTTATGCCGGGCAGTTGGCCGGACCGGCGACTTTAGGGTTTATTGCTCATCAGGCCTCCCTTCCGGCTGCCTTGGGAGTTACAGGGTTTCTGCTGTTACTGGTGGGTATTACCTACAGTTTCAGAAAAGAGGCTAAATAAGTAACAAACCAAGGTCTCTGAATTGATCAAGCGCCGCATCAGCTACAGAAAGATCGGTAATCAGTCCGTGAACTTCAGTCAATTCACAAACCTTATAATGTTCTGTTAAATTTAATTTAGCACCGTTTCCAAGCGCGAAAGTTTTAACCGCATTTTTAAGCATTTTTTGTTTGAGTTCACCGTCGGATTGAAAGGCGGCTGTGATGCCGAAATCCCTGTGCAATGCACAGGTACCCATGAAATAAAGATCTGCCACATAATTATCTATTTCAACACAAGCCTGAAAGCCGGTATTGATCTCGGTTTTCCTGTCATAAGTTCCGCCCAGTATAATCAGCTCTATCCCCTTAAATTTGGATATAACGGGAACTACAGCAAGGTTGTTGGTGATTAACCTAAAACTGGGATTTGCTGGTAAATTTTGTGCAATGGAACAAATGGTAGTACCGCCATCCATAAATATGGTCTGCCCGTTTTTGATGAGCTGCTGTGCTTTCAGGCCGATAATGTTCTTCTCTTCAGAAAAATAAGCCGTTCTGTCCTGAAAGTTGAGCGGGTTCTTTGAAGGAGAGATTGCTCCGCCACGCACTCTTATCAACAGACCATTATTATGCAGTGACTCTATGTCTCTCCTGATGGTATCTTCAGACACTTTCAGCTCTTTGGATAAAGTGCCGAAAGCAACCTTTCCCTTCTTTTTTAAGGCGTTAAGAATATAACTGAAGCGTTCTTCTTTTAACATTTGTCTGGTTGATCCAGCAAAGATATAAAAAAACACTTGCAGCTACCTGACTATTCGTTTTCCGAATTTTTCTTCAGCCACTCCAGTCTGCGCTGATCTGGCAGCTGTTTTACTGCAAAACCTTCAAATTTAGCATTAAATCCCTTTCCATCCGGGCTAGCAGCCATGAACCCCACCATTACCGGGCGGTTATCCTGCAGGTAGGCATTGCGCATCATGGTATATATTTTATCATCGAAAGAATAAAATATCTCCACTGCATCCAGTCTTCTCACTGCTTTGATCCATACAAATTCGGGTACTTTATCCAGGGTGGTTACACTCCAGTCGCTCGTTTTATGTGTAACCACCGTGCTCAGGTTATATTTACCATCCACAAATTCAATACCCGCCTTAATATAATTCTCATGATCAGTACGCAGCATTAAGCCCATCTGATCGAAACGTGCCTGATAGGCCCCAGTGATTTTTACTTTCACTTCAAACTCTCCCCCATAGGTACTGTAATAAAATGGAGCATCGTCAACGGTAAAACCATAATGTGAAATCCGCCAGTAGTCGCTCTGAGGGGTCACGAACATCGTCAGGGTCTTATCCTTAATTTCCCATTTTTGCGGCTCATTGAACCAGGTCATCTTTTCCAGTCGCTGTGAAAAACCTGTTTGTGCGATGAATAAGCTGGAGATGCCTAAAATTATTGTCTTCATTTGCTGTTTTGAGTAAATAACCATACGTTAGATTGAATTACAAATGTAGAATCACATGAATGGCTCAGCAATACTGATTAATAACCATAATGAAGAAAATATCGCCCTTACACTAAATGATAAACTATTAAAACAAGCCTTTGATGCCGATCCACATCAACCTTTAAACCTCACACAATACCGTTATATGGCTTTGATGTATGCCAGGATAGAAAATTCTATCGCTGTATTGAGTGACATGAAGGCTAACAAAAGTTATATCTATAACGGAGGGGTAGCAAGGGAACTGGGCTTTGCTACAAATGATAGTCTGGAAGAGATCAACTCTATCTGGGAAGAAGATATATTTAATAAAATCCATCCGGATGACCTTGTAGAGAAACACTTACTGGAACTGCAGTTTTTCACTATGCTGAAAGCTGTTCCTATTGACGAGAGAGCTGATTATTATGTTAAAAGCAATATCCGTATGCTAAACAAAACCGGCAGGTACATCGCTATAGAACACCGTATGTTTTACATCAGCAGTGGATCAAAGGGCAGCTTCTGGCTGGCACTATGTCTTTATAATCTGTCATCTAACGAAGTTACAGCCGGGCCATCAGCTGGTGTAATTTTAAATTCTGCAACCGGCGTTAAGATCATTCCCGATAAGGAAGACTGCAGTAAGTTATTATCTGCCCGTGAAAAAGAGATCCTGCAACTGATCCGAAGGGGCAAAATGAGTAAGGAGATTGCCGATCTGTTATACATCAGTTTAAATACGGTGAACAGGCACCGGCAAAATATCTTGGAAAAACTGCGGGTGAGTAATTCCCTGGAAGCCTGCCGCATTGCGGAAAGAATGAACCTGATCTGATAGACTGGCGAAGAAGTCCCGGAATTCAATTCATCGTTAAAAGTGCATCTATCCAATCTCCTCCGTAGAAAAAGAGTATGGACACGACAAATAGCAGGATAAAGTACAGTATAGCCTGTTTTAAATAGCGCATCCTCTTTTTACCTTTTTCAATAGGAAGCATGCTGTTACGACAAAAAATGTAGTAGCGCAGAGGAAAAAATAACAATGCGGTAAGAAGCCCTGTGGGGATACCAATCCAAACCATTAATAACGTTTGCCACAACTCGCCGTAAAAAACAAAGAACCAGCACACTGCGCCTATGATAGCACTTAAAAGCATGAATAGTAAATAGTTGAAGAATTTCCGGCCGGTAAAACCGTAAAGGACGAAAAAGACTGATATAGCAAGACATATATATGTTAAGACAAAATCGGTTATATATGAAGATTTGGCGTATTCTCCAGGAAAAACAATACACAGGTTGATTAAACCAATGACGAGTCCCGCAATGAGAATAATTTTTCTGACTTTACTATACTTACTTATTTCCATAATAGCTGTTGTTCCGAAAGCAATTCATTTTTCTTGTGAGCCTAATATAACATGTTAAGGTTTTAGATTCATCGGTTATCTGTTGTTTAGTAATTTATCATATAAAATATTACCCTTAAACATTACCTTACCATTATAATAGATTACAATGGATACTTCTCTTGCTGCTCCAATCCTTATCTTCCTGTCAATACTGATTGTTTTTTTTATTTTCTATTGGAAGAACAGGAAAAACAAGGCATTGGTCAATGACGCCATAAATGAACTGGAGGTTTTCAAAGTATATGTAACACCTGCCAGGGTAATAACTTTGAGTTTCGTATTCATTTTTATCGGGGTTGTTACTTCGGGAATCGGAATATTGGCTTTTTCGCTCAGCGGTTTTTTCCCGAAAGCAGGAGCATTAGTTTTTATCTTAACCGGTTGTATGCTGGTATATCAAAGTGTGGTATTTTTTGTGAAGAGAAAATCAATACTGCAACTGAAAATTACACCAAAAGGCATTTACCATAAACCTATTAAATGGTATAGCCGGGGAAGACGCGACAGAGAGTCAACAATGAATGCCTTATCAGTTTATTTTACCGATGATTGGCGTTTTACCCCCTACAATGAACTATCCTCCGCAGAACTTAAGGAATCTTACTGGGAAGGCAACGCTATCTATTTAATCCCTAAAATTGGTAAGAAGATCAAACTGCTATTTTTCATGGACGACAATGAACAGGTTGCTGATTTATACAGTAAAATATGCGGGTACCTCCCCGCATAAAAATCATATTATGACAAGGCCCCTGGCCGCAAATAAAAATAAATCAACTGATTTTAATATATTCAGCCTATATGCTCTTCCAGTTTAATATTTACAGCTCACTTTTGATACCGCCTTTTTTACAAGGATTGTTGTTTGGTATGCTGCTGCTCGCCGGAACTCAGAAAAGAAATGGTACTGCTAATGGTATCCTTGGCATCATCTTAATCCTGCTATGTATTAAGGTGGCTTACTGGATGCTGGGCTTTGCAGGATGGTATGACTCACACAACTGGCTGACAAGTTTGATGTTTTATTTTCCATTTAACGTTACGCTGCTGATAGGACCCCTGCTCTACTTTTATTTCTTAGCAATTACGAATGAAGATTTCAAATTTTCGAAAAAACAAATTGCTCACTTGTGGTTACCGATAGGCTGGCTGATAGTGATGATTGGAAAGCCGATAATTGACTTTGCTGGTTATTATCCTTTTCTGCAAACGCCAGCTTATCAGTTCGGCACCAGGGGGCCATGGGCAGAATTAGATAAAACAATGATGTTCAATGTGATCTCTTATTTATCTTTTGTATACTACCTTTGGCTCACTCTTGCCGCTTACGGGAACTACCGTGAATATGCCGACCAGCACTTCTCTACGCTGGAGAATATTGATTTCAGATGGATACGTAGGGTGATATATGCTATTGCAGCAAGTATTGGTATACTATTTATCTACCAGTTCGTCAGCTGGATTAGTCCCCTGTCTTATAAAACGGACTGGTACAGTTACCTGTTTTTGGGTATCCTTATTTATTATATCAGTATCAAAGGTTATCAGATACAAATGGTTTCCAGACCTGCATTACATTTTGAACAGGAAGTATTCATTTCAGCTGAGATCGGAGCTACTGACCAGGCTAAACTGCCTGATCTGAAAGTATGGGTGGACAAGTTGAGGGTTTTGATGGCGCAGGAAAAACCTTTTTTGCAATGCGACATTACTTCCGGGCAGCTGGCCAAAATGATAGGAACCAATACTTCGATATTGTCGAAAGTGATCAATGATGGTTTCGGGTTGAATTTTAATGATTTCATTAATGGCTACAGAACGCAGGAAGTGATAAAGCGTTTAACGGCAAAAGATCAGCTGAATATTACACTACTGGGTATTGCGCTCGAAAGCGGCTTCAATTCTAAGGCTACGTTTAACAGAGCTTTTAAAAAACATACCGGTAAAACTCCAAAACAATATATAGCACATAAAGAATAGGTCTCATATTATCATTTGCAGCGATTGAAATAGTCATTTACACTTCCTTTGCTGCTATGATGAAAAAATTACTATTGTCAGTCTGCTTCCTATGGTATTTAACTGCCCATGCACAAAGTGGACAGGTGCTCACAGTAAACCAAATGCATAAAGATCTGGCTATTTTAAAAGCAGCGTATAAACAACTCCATCCTGGTGTTTACCGCTACACTACGCCAGTTCAGCTGGACCAGTATTTTGAGGAGATAATGCACATCACAGCGCAACCATTGCCCCTGACTCAGTTTTACATCAGCCTTTCGCAGTTAAGTGTAAAACTCCACTGCGGCCACACTTATGTAAATCCCTACAATCAGAAAAAAACAATTGTTAAGCAGGTATTTGCCGATCGGGTCATGCCAATCCTATTCCAGACGATTAACGATGAGTTTATTATCACGCATAACCTTTCTGAGAACATAAGCCTGAAAAAAGGTGATGAAATTGTGAGTATCAATGGTATCGGCACCAAAAAAATTATAGACTCTTTATTGACGGTGAGCAGAGCTGATGGCATGCACGGACGGAATAAACAATTGGATAATATATCTATTTCACCCTACTTTGCTGATGCAAAACAATATGCGCTGTTTGATATCTATTTCCCTTTATTCTTTTCAAACCCGGGGCAGGATAACGCATATCAACTGATCATTAAACCCTTTCGGGGTGAAAAAAAACTGGTGAAGATACCTGCAGTTTCGAAGCTAACAAGGCAGGCAATTTTTAAGCAGCGTTATTTAGCCGAATACGCACAACCTACTGCTACATTTAATTGGTTTACAGAGCGATGCGGCTATTTAAAGATTGAGCAATTTAGTCAACAGGGCTGGAAATCTGCCTACAAACAGTATCTGGACAGTACATTTAATGTTCTTCGTACGCATCAGGCTTCCACACTTATTGTCGACATCCGGAATAATGAAGGTGGAGATGATGAGGTGAGAAATGAAGTGCTGAGTTATCTATTAGAAAGGCCATTCGGTTATCCGATAAAAAGATACTACCGGTTTCTCTCCGTAAGGGATAGTCTACTGCCCTACTTAGATACCTGGGATGAGTCATTTAAAAAGCCTAAAACTGCAACTGATTATATAAAGAATAACGATGGTCTGTTTTACAAGAAGAATATCCATCCTGCAGATACCATACAACCAAAAGCCAATCATTTTGAAGGTCAGATTTATCTTCTTACTGCAGCAATAAACAGTTCCAGCTCATTCTTCATGGCTGATATCCTTCAGCAGACAAAGGCAGCTGTTTTGATTGGGGAAACGACCGGCGGAACAAAGCAGGGGATTAACGGAGGGCAATTTTTCTTTCTCAAACTACCGAATACCGGAATTGAAATTGACATCCCCATCGTGTATCAGGCACCGCTCATGTCAAGAACTGACGAAGGGATTGTTCCTGATATTAAGATTAAAACGAGACAAAAGGATATTGCAACAGGGAATGATCCTGTGTTGAATTATATCAGGAAGAGGTTGAAATAGGGCTTTTAAACTAAAATATGGATGCGTGCAAAATAATTCGAGAAAACAGGTACCTGGAACCGGGTACCTGTTTTCTCGAAAAACTTATTTTAAATATCCTTCATTATTGAGCGTTGCCATTGCTTCCATTAGCATTGCGCCACTTAATTCAGCACGCAATCCTGCTTTTCCACTCAGTGGAGCTTCCCACCAATGATAGCCGAATAACACAAAAGGACTTTTGGTAGTACCGGTTGACCACAAAATCTGACCACTGTTTTTAAGGAAATTCACGTACCTTTTTCTGGATGATTCCGGTAAATCTTTCAGCCTGATCAGTTCTGTGAGATAGCGGACAAAAATACCTTTGAATAAATTAACATCATGGTTTTCCTGCTCAGCCCAATCGCTCAGCACCTTATTATTAGAATTTACTAGTGTACTGGTTGTCCAGTCTGCGGTTTTAATCGCATCATTTAGATAAACTTTGTTGCCAGTGATTTTATAATACTCTATAGCAGCGCCGATATACGTACCAGCATTATATGTCCAGTCGCCGTTTTTGTCATTGATATTTTCAAATACCCTGCCCGACTGCTGCACTACGCGATTCTCTTTCATCCAGCTATAAATCATTGAGAGCCATTCCAGGTCATTATGACCATTTACGACTTCCGCTTCTTTATATTTTTGCCAGCGTCTGGCAGCAATAATTGCTGCCGGACCGTTGGAAGGAATGCCCTTACTTTTTCCCTGTGCATTGTTCTCGTGATTCCAGGGTATTCCTCCCCCATCATCCAGGTTCCAGCCTGCGACAATATCTTTCCACAATTCTCTGGCCGATTCCTCATAACGGACATCACCTGTTGCTTCAAGCGCACGTAAATGTGCCATACCATGCCAACCCATATCGTCATAGTAATTGTTGTAAAAACGACCGCCATTCTTAGCTTTTACCCCCTCGTAAAAATCATAGATGCGTTGTTTATAGACTTCACTCTTCGTTCTTTGATAAGCATCTACCAACACATCAAGGCCATGCGCTTCCGGCCAGTAATCAAACTGACTGATTGTGCCCAGGTTATCATCGTTAAAATGGTGTTTTGTAGAGTTCCAGTAGACATTCGCAAAAGCTGTGCTGCTACTATCTGCTGCCGTTGTCCAGTTGATATTATACTTAACGCTCCTGTCAACATACTCATCTTCTATTTTGCCACATGAAGTACTAATCAGTGCAGCCGCGATCATCAAAGTTGATATCTTCATAAGTGATTGATTTATATTCCTGCTCATCCTCAATTAAAAAACTATTTCATGTGTATTTTTTTCACTATCGCTACTCATGTTTACGATGATACTGCAGGTCTTAATATTTCTGTTAGGGAATTTGAAAGAATAGTCCCACTGGTTTTTGTCTGTTGGATAGAAAACCAGATTGAAATACGCACCAGTTTTAACCGATGGTGGTTGATTATCTTTATTTACACTGCCCAGTTTTTGTTCTGTTCCACCTATCGTCATCCAGAAAAAGTACCTGTCATCTCCAAAGTTAGTGGTGAAGTCCGGCACCACATTATCAACTCTCCATATACCTGCACCCTGGTATGTTAGCGTATTCCTTTTCTGTGGAGTACACATGAAGAAATCCAGTTTGGTAATCTCGTTAACCGTAACAGAAGAAGCACTGAAATCCAGTTTTACTCTATAGATACCATCCTTTTGTACCGTTCCACCTGTTGCATTTTCTTTAAAAGTTGTACCACCGGCATCTACAGAGAATGTTCTGGATACCTTAGTTTTTGAATCGACAAAAGTGTAGGTTTTACCTGCTGTCAGGCGGGTATAGATCTCAAATTCATTACCGCCTGCCAGTGCTTTGACTGCCATTGCCTTAGACAAATCTGCGCCTCCTTCAGTAGCCTCTCCTGTGAGATAAAGGGACACAGGTGCCTCTATTCCGCTTAACATCGTGATGTTGATTTTACGCACTTGCGGAGATTTTACTTTGACCAGTCCACGGGAAGCCACCACAGTCCATTTCAGCACACCTTCCTGCGTAGCTTTATAACCCGCAAGGGCGCCAATTCTATTGAGGACTTTATGCGTAACACTCGCACTGGTACTGATGCCATTGTTATCAGCGGAAACGCTGTAAAGCGGTTTGGAAAAATCACCATCCTCTTTATCAAACAGGACATCGTAATAAACAAGACCATTATCTTCTGCTATAGATTTTTCCCATTCAAAAAACAGACTGGCTGTAGAAGAATTTTGCAGTACAATATTTCTGGCGTCGTCCGGAGCATAAAGTGTACTTACCTCCGTTACGTTAACCTGTTTAAATTCTTTATCCTTTTTGCAGCCGGTGAAGGCAAATAAGACAAGAATGGAAAGTGATGCTTTAATTATATTTGTTTTCATCGTTGTTCTGTTAAAAAATGTTTAATAACCTGGATTTTGTGTGAGACCTGGATTTAAAAGGCGTTCCTTTCTGGGTATTGCCCACAGATAATCACGGTTCCTGCTGAAGTTGCCCGCTGGTAGTTTGATATAGTCATATGAACCGCTGCTTTTATCAAACTTTGCACCTCTGGGCGCCTGTGTGAGTAC
This sequence comes from Pedobacter sp. MR2016-24, assembly GCF_026239655.1. GTDB lineage: Bacteria > Bacteroidota > Bacteroidia > Sphingobacteriales > Sphingobacteriaceae > Pedobacter. The sequence continues at coordinate 300,461 of NZ_JAPIVO010000007.1, forward strand.
GGTCTCGGCTGTCTTCCAGCGGCGGATATCGAATATCCTTAATCCTTCCAATGCCAGTTCAGTACGACGTTCATTGCGAATCAGTTCACGCCATGAAGCCTGATCACCAGCGGGAAGATTTAATGCTTCGCCCGTATCATCAAAACCAGCCCGCTGTCTCAGTTTCCTGATAGTGAGGTCCCACACGCTGCTGTTCATCTGCTGCAGCTCATTTTTTGCTTCTGCATACATGAGCAGTACATCGGCGAAACGGATCAGCGGAAGGTTAAGATTAGAGTCCCAGCTGCCTCCTGTATAAGCTGCAGGAGAAGGATCAGCGTATTTACGATAGTAATAGCCGGTTGGTGTCTGTGCAGTACCTGCACCTGTATATTTATCAGATGGCTTGCCGGGTGTTGGCGTACCATCAGGATGGATAACCACAGTATATTGCAAACCAGTACGGTCTGTCCATTTTGAGCCATCGTAAACAATGGTGGCATTCATACGCGGATCGCGATCGGCATAATCCGGATCTGCAGTAGTCCACTTCTTCCCATTTTTCATCAGGTAAGTATCTACCAATCCTTGTGTTGGTCCCGCCAGGCAAAGTCTTGCATTAGCCGAAATCGGTGCATAATCTACCAGATTACCCCAGGTTCTCAGGTCGGGAACATACTGCATACTCAATATGATCTCGCTATTGTATTCATTCCTCACCCAGAATAACTGTTCGTAATTTGGAAATAAGCTGTATGCGCCATATGTAGAACTATTGATCAGCTTCTCGCAGTACTCAGCTACTTTTGCCCAGTTATTTTCATATAAATAAGCCCTGGCATTCAGTGCTACAGCCGCACCGTTTGTAATCCTGCCATTATCAGCCGCAGCATATTGTTCCCGGGTGGGTAAAATAGCAGCAACTTCATCCAGTTCCTGGTGTATCCATGCCAGTACTTCTGCCTGTGGTTTACGGGTAATGCTTTTAGATTCGTCCAGACTGATATCCTGTGTGAAATGCGGAATATCTCCATACCAGGTAGTAAGTTCCAGATAAAGTGAAGCACGGATAAAACGTATTTCAGCTTTTCTTTTTTCCCTCAGGGCCGGATCCATAGCTGTTACCCTGTCTACATTGGCCAGGAAAGTGTGACAGGTTTTTATGCCCCCGTAACAGTTACCCCATTCTCCTTCAAAACGGCCGTTTGACGCATCTGCGAGTCCGTTAGAAATCACTTTCTCATTGGTAGTACCGTATCCATTGTAGACATTATCACTCAGTATCTCATTTGCCAGCAGATAGTCACTGCTAAACATCTGGCGGTAAGCCATATTTAAAACAGAATTGGCTTTATCTTCTGACTGCCAGTATGTTTCATCTGTAAACTTATTGGTAGGCGTTACATCCATTTTAACGCAGCCAGCGACAAATAAGCCTGCCATCATCAACAGCAGATGGCTAAATAGTATAAATTTCCTTTTCATGATTCCCCTTTTATATACATTAAAACTCCACGTTGAAACCACCGCCTATATATTTCAGCAGCGGATAATTACGTGCACTGTTGGCACCGCTGGCGTTCATACTTCCACCAAACTCCGTAGATTCCGGATCAATGAATGAGTTTTTACTGAACGTAAGCAGGTTTTGCCCGCTCACAAAAACACGTAATTTACTCATACCGATCTTTTTGCTGAGGGTGGGTGACAGTGTATAACCAATCTGAATATTTTTTAAACGCAGATACGCTGCATTAAAGATATTCCGGTCGGATCCTTTACCATAGTTATTGATGGTAGAGGCCGTTCCCGGTGCAGTCAGTCTAGGCCATTGTGCATCCGGATTTGAGGGTGTCCAGTAATCGAGCTGGTGCTCAAACATCACAAAAGAATATCCGCCATGGAAAGGTTCGATGGTTTCACCGCGCAATGCCATATCACGTTTACCTACACCCTGCCATAACATGTTCATATCGAAACCCTTCCAGCTCAGTGCATAAGTAAAACCGAAGTTTAGTCGTGGAAAGGCATGCCCCAATACGAAACGGTCATTGTCGTCTATGATACCATCGCCGTTACGGTCAACATACTTCACATCACCGGGTTGTGGTTTTACCCCGATAGGCAATGCCGAATCTTTAATGTCGTCTTCATTCCTGAATAAACCTGCAGTTTTATACCCGTAATAACTATATAATGGCAGGCCCACACGGATGATCCGTTCAATCTCGTCCGACTTGCTGATTTGCTCGTTTCCTTCAAACTTGGTGACCTTGTTCCAGGAATCACCTACATTAAAGCCGACGCTATGGTGAAAATCACCGTGATTGAAGTCGTAGTTGATACTCAGCTCCCAGCCCTGATTAGCCATTTCTCCCAGATTCGCTTTCGGCACTGCTCCGCCAAGCACGAGTGGAGTTTGTGGCGTTAAGAGGATGTCTTTAGTGGTTTTGTGAAAATAGTCGAATGTAGCTCTCAGCCTGTTCTTAAAAAATGTTGCATCTGCACCAATGTTAAAAGAAGTAGTTGTTTCCCATTTCAGATCTGGATTACCAAAAGTATAACCTGTTCCAGGTAAAGCCACGTTGTTAAATCCATATTGATTCGGATAAATATCATAGGTAGTAAAAGTCTGGTAATCGTCGATATTCTGATTCCCTAACTGACCATACGAGCCCCTGATCTTCATGTCGCCCACCTTGTTTTTCCAGAATTTAAAGAAATCCTCTTCGGTGATCCGCCAGCCCAGTGAAGCTGAAGGAAAAAATCCCCATCGGTTGTCTTTCGCAAATTTTGACGATCCATCGTAGCGAAAACTTGCCTCCGCATAATATTTATCAGCAAAAGAATAACCAGCACGGCCAAAGTATGAATTGATACTTCTTTCGGTAGTCCCACCTACGGTATTGTAGCTGGTAGGGTCTATGATCGTACCTTCAATGGGTATACCAAGTACGGGATCTACAAAGTTCTTTTTGAGTTCCTGACGGGTCTGGCGGTAAGATTCATTAGAATATCCTACCAGGGCAGAGACATTATGGAGCCTTCCAAAGGTTTTATTGTAATCCAGCAAACCCTGCAAGTTCATTAAGGTTGATTTTCCCGTGTAATCTTCTATACTATAGTTTTTCGAACTGCTCGCATTGATCGGTGTTGGATCTCCAGATAGATTATAAACAGGCCAGTAAAATCTCCTGATCAGCCTGTTTTCCGGACGAAGGTCAAAGCCCACCAGGCCTTTAGCTTTCAATCCGTCGAACAGTCTCAGTTCTCCATTCAAACTCCCCTGGAAATGATCGTTATTGGTTTTTGTGTAACCACCCTGTTCCAGTGAAGCGAGCGGATTACCTCCGGTGAGTACATCGTTGCTATAATAGCGACCGTTCTCATCTTTCAGCACATAGTTATTGTATACAGGCAGCCTTGAAGCATCAGCGATAAGGAAACCTGTATCGCCCTGATAGGCATTGCCCTCATTTCTGTCATACCATAAAATAGTATTCAGTTTTAACCTTCCAATATTGGTAGTCAGGTTAGAACGGAAATTATAACGTTTTAGCCCGTAATCAGGCCCTTTGAAATTGCTCTTCTGATCATAATAGCCAAGGGATATCATGTAGGTAGAATTGCTGGATCCGCCCTGTACGTTTACATCGTAATTCTGCTGCAACCCATCTTTCAGAATGCCTTTCAGGAAATATTCACTGTCGCCCGTTGCAAACTGGTCAATCTGTGCAGAAGAATAGATCGGGTTTGCCCCTGAATTTACATAGGAATCATTTCTTAACAAAGCGTTTTGATATCCCTTAAGGGGATGTACCAGCACTTCCGGTGTTTGAACACCCAGCAAACCCGAAAATCGGATCACTGGTTTCATATTCAGCTGTCCCTGTTTGGTAGTCACCAAAATAACGCCGTTTGCCGAACGTGAACCATAAATAGCGGCACTACCAGCATCCTTAAGTACAGAGATACTTTCCACATCATTGGGATTCAGGTTATTTAAATTACTGATATCATTACTGATTACACCATCAATGACCAGTAGTGGAGAGTTATTACCGAAGGTGCCAATCCCTCTCAGGTTGATATTCATTGAATTGTCGTTCGGATTCATACTGCGCTGCTGAATAACAATACTTGGAGATGTTCCCTGCAGGGCTTGCGTTAAATTACCCACCGGCCGGTCTGCCACCTGACTCGCCTTGACCTGGTCTATCGCCCCTACTACGCTTGCTCTGCGCTGAGTACCATAGGCAACCACCACGACCTCATCCAATGCACGCTGATCTGCTGAAAGCTGCACAGCGATAACTTTCTGCCCGTTCAGCGGTACTTCCTTCGTTACATAACCAACGAAAGTGAAAACCAGTACAGCATTTGCATCTGGTGCAGTGATGCTGAATTTTCCATCATTGTCTGTACTTGCTCCTCCGGTTGCGCCTTTGATCCGGATACTTACGTTGGGTACCGGACCTCCGTCTGCTGCGTCAGTCACCTTTCCGGTAATCACTACGCCCTGATTTAACGCTTTAAGCAATGAGGCGGCATTTGCTTTCCTCTTAATGGTAATGGTATTTTTTTCGATTTCGTAGGTCAGGAACTGACCCGCAAAACATTGCTCCAGCACCTTTTCAACAGTTGCATTTTTTACGGAAATACTTACTGGCGGTGCCACCTGGACCATTTCCTGGTCGTAAAAGAAGTTATAATCGGTTTGTTTTTTAATCTCCTTAAATACCTGCTCCAGCCTGATGTTGCGTGCTGTAATGGTGATCCGCTGAGCATATCCACTGGCCTGCACCTGGAGGAGAGTGGCCAGGAGTATGACAGAGGTCAGTTTCACGGAGAGAAGAAATTTGAAAGGCATACAGTCTTTTAAACTGCACACTAATCTAATGTAGTTTTTGTTCATCAATCTCAGATTTAATTATATTTGGTTATATATGACAGTTTGAATCCCTGCCGGATGATTTTGCTGAATGGGTAGATACTATGGCATAACGATCACCCTCCTTCCTTCTATTTCGAAATGAATCACTTGTGTCTTTTCCATCACCTGCAGAATTTGTACAATGTTCCCGAACTTTGATATTTTCCCGGCGAACTTCCTGTAACGGATATTCCCCTTAAATTCCACTTCAATATTGTACCAGCGGGAAATCTTTCTCATCATGCTCTCCACTGTTTCGTTATCAAACAGGAAATAGCCTTTCTGCCATTCTATGGCCTGGGAAGCATCGACATCGGCGACTGCAATATTTCCGGCTACGGCAGACTGCTGACCGGGTTTCAGTAAGACTGATTGACGGGCTGCCGACTGCACTACCCTAACTGAACCTTTAAGAAGTGTTGTCTTGATATCAGGCTCATCATCATAAGCGTTTACATTGAAATGTGTGCCTAATACTTCCACCACCTGATTTCTGGTTTTAACAAGAAAAGGAATTCTGACTTTCCTGTTCCCTGCAACAGGTTCAGGGTTCACCTCGAAATACGCTTCACCGGTTAACTCCACTACTCTTTGAGCTTTGCTAAAAGTTACCGGAAATTTAAGTGTAGATGCCGCATTTAGCCATACTTTTGTACCATCGGCCAGATCGACCTGATACTGACCACCGCGGGGGGTAGCTATTTTGTTATAGGCTATGGCATTACCGGTATAAGTATTGTTCTGAGCTGCCTCATAACTCACTTTACCGTCTATACTCTTTTTGATAGAGACATTGCCCTGACTACCTAAAATACCATTGCTGGTTTGATCCAGTATAACATCTGATCCATCAGCCAGCGTAAGCACCGCTTTATTGCTACCAGGAAGAATAGTATTTTTTGCCAGCCTTGCTGCCTGTTCTTTCTGCTGAACATTGTTCCTGCTATAAAATGAATAACCAGCGATGGAAAAAATAAGTGTCATTGCTGCAGCAGCATAAATGTAGGATATATTTTTGCTGAACCATGTGCGCGGCAGTGGAATCTCTTCTCTTTGGATGATGTTGTTATACAAACGCGTTTTTAACTGCGCAGGATTTTCTGTAGTGATGGCTTCGATGGGGGTATCATCAAAAGAATGATACCATTGATTGAACAGCTCTTTTTCCGCTTCGTTGATTGTCCCCTCCTGCCATTTTCTGGCCAGTTCTTTCATCTGCCAGTTCGTATTCTGCTCCTGCATGCTGTTAGCTTATATTTGGTTATTTTATAGATAGCCAAACATCAAATAAAAATCCCTTAGTCCTGCCCAAATTATTTTTAATTTGTATTCTTTAGGGGAATAAACTCTTGTACGCTTCATGGAAAGAAAATGCTTACTTATTGGCTGATGATTAAAGAATGTGCTACAGAAAACAGATGAGCAGGTTTAATAAGCGACCGAATTTAGATTTAAGCAGTTTGCGGGCCTTTGACAAATGAGCCTCTACGGTTTTTTCAGAAATCTGCAATTCCTCGGCGATCTGTTGCTGAGTATAGTCTTTTTCAAATTTCAGCCTGAAAACCTGACCGCATTTGTCGGGCAATTCTAGAATAGATTGCTGCAGCTGATGCTGAAACTCCTTTAAATCGATATCATTAATTGTAGAATTGTCTATTTCGGAAAAAGAGGACATGGCTTGATTTTTAAGCTTAGCCTGCCTTGCCTGTTTTGCAAAACGGTTAATCACTTCGAATTTTACCGCTCCGGCAAAATAATTATCAAAACCTTTTACTAAACTAAAGGTATCTCTCTTACGCCATAGATTACAAAAAATGTCCTGAACAATCTCTTCAGCTTCCAAAGCATCGTTGATACGTTTATATGACTTGATATATGCACGATCCCAGTAACGGTTATATATCTCCCTGAAAGCCTTTTCCTCCCCTTTCTTTAGCATATCTGCCAATTCAAAATCGGTTAAACGACTATATTCGTGCATGGTTTAGGTGTAGTTATCCGCCTGTAAGAATAAGTAAATTATTCGGATTTACGAAGCCCCCTGTTGTAGTGTTATCCTGCCATATCCACTTTTTTAAACCGTATGTATTTATCATCTAACACATCAAACTCATAAATTAAATTGTACTCGCCTTCACTAACATATTCTCCGTTTTCATCCGCTCCGTTAGAATAAGCAAGATTTAATGTGAGTGTATGGTTATCCCTGTTATAAGTGACATACATCTGATAGTCCCCATCCTTATCGCTGAACTTTGGACTTGAGCTTTCTCCGTTCTTAAAAAGTTCCGCAGATTTTATTTTAAGCAGGCTTTTCATGAACGCAGGATGAAATAAGTTTTTATGATAGCGCTTTAAATCTGCTTCGGTAAAGAATTTCAAATTACGTATCGCTTCCCTTGCCTTCTCGTCAGATAGGGCTACGCCGAAAAATAGTTTAGCAGAATCCGTGTTTACCGGAAAGTTGAAATAACCTTTGAGCTTGGTAACATCATTATAATAAGCAGCATCACGGAAGCTTTTGAAATCGTCTATCCAGGTGACCGGATTACTTTCTGCCTTTACATTTACAGTGTCAGTTGAATTAATTCCCTGCTTTTCCTCCTTCGCAGTTGCTTCTTGCTCAGTTTTCTGAGTGTTATTACAGGAAAATAAGGTAGTGATCAGCAATAGAACGTAAATAGTTTTTAATGGTGTAGAAATCAGCATAGTTGTTTTGTTATTCCGAGCCTAAGATAAGTTATTTTGACTACAACAATAATGAATTTGGCTACAGGCATTATTTAGTTGTTGCGGACATTTGTATAAACAAGTAATAAAAACCTAAATTAAATCATATGCGTGTATTCGTTACAGGAGCCACAGGCTTCGTCGGCTCAGCCGTAGTTCAGGAATTAATCAAAGCAGGGCATGAAGTACTGGGTCTTACCCGTTCAGATGAAGGTGCGAAAGCGCTTGCCTCGGCAGGTGCAGCAGTTCATCGGGGTGACCTGGAAGATCTGGAAAGTCTGAAAAGTGGGGTCGCTGCCTCAGATGGCGTAATTCATACTGGCTTTATTCACGATTTCTCTAATTATAAAGAAAGTTGTGAAAAAGACAGGCGCGCTATTGAAGCGATGGGATCAGTTTTGATAGGTTCCGAGCGACCTATTGTGATCACTTCAGGTATCGCCATCGCTGCAAAATCAGGTAGCCTGATAGCAGAAGGAGACAAGTATTCGCCTTCCAGCCCTGTTCCCCGTATCGCTACAGAACAGGCAGCAGATGCCCTTGCTGAAAAAGGTGTGCATGTTTCGGTAGTTAGACTTCCGCCTACGGTGCATGATCATGGTGATCATGGCTTTGTGCCCATGCTGATCGGCATAGCACGTGAAAAAGGAATTTCGGTATACAAAGAAGAAGGGCTGAACAGATGGCCGGCAGTACACAGGCTGGATGCTGCATTATTATTCAGACTGGCACTGGAAAAAAATCTGGCCGGCGGAACCTATTTTCATGCGGTAGCTGAAGAAGGTATTGCTTTTCATGAAATAGCCACAGCTATTGGCGAGGGACTGCATATTCCTGTTGCCGGCAAATCAACTGTAGATGCTGATGCTCATTTTGGCTGGTTTGCACATTTTGCCGGATTAGACTGCCCTGCTTCAAGCAGTCAGACGCAGGAAAAACTGGGATGGCAACCCGTGCAACGCGGTTTGATTGCCGACCTGGAAAATGGTGATTACTTCACATTATAATTTGTTTATCTTGTACTATGGCAACTGTTCAACCCCACCGTTTTAAAACAATCAGCGAATTTCATCAGTACCGTCACTTACCAAAACCTGAGCATCCATTGATCAGTGTGATCGATTTGGAGACGGTAAAACATTCGCCGGGTAAGGAGATCAATATGATCAAGGATTTTTATTCCATTTCATTGAAAAAGAATATGAATTATAAGGTGAAGTACGGACAGCAATCTTATGATTTTGATGAGGGAGTCATGTTTTTCATGTCGCCCGGCCAGTTGCTAAAACTTGAATTTGAAACAGATGCATTAATTAATCAGTCGGGATGGATGTTATTGGTTCATCCCGACTTTTTATGGAATACACCGCTGGCAAAAGCGATCAAACAGTATGAGTTTTTTAGCTATTCGGTCTATGAAGCCTTATTTATTTCAGACAAGGAAGAGGGAATACTGAATAGTATTGTACAAAACATCACACAGGAATACCATTCTAATATTGACGCTTTTAGTCAGGATATCATTATCAGGCAAATAGAACTGCTGCTGAGCTATTCAGAAAGATTTTACCACCGTCAGTTTCTGACACGTAAAAAGGCTAACCATCAACTGCTTGATCGGCTGGAAGATATTCTTGCCAACTATTTTAAAAGTGATATCCTTGCTAAACAAGGATTGCCAACCGTTGCACAAATTGCCGAAGAATTAAACGTATCATCCAATTATTTGGGGAGTTCACTAAAAGTGCTGACCGGACTAAATGCCCAGCAGCATATCCATCAAAAGCTTATAGAAACAGCGAAAGAGAAACTATCTACAACAAGCCTATCTGTTAGTGAAATTGCATATGATTTGGGATTTGAACATCCGCAGTCATTCAGCAAGCTGTTTAAGAACAAAACCAGTGTATCACCGCTGGAATTCAGGGCTTCATTTAATTCACCGAACTGATGAGGACAGTTCATCCGTTATTTTTCTGATTAAGATTATAGTTTTTACAATCCTATTTTAGGATTTGTTAAAAAAATTAGAGCCGAATACTTAATTTAACGCCAAATTATAAAACCTGACTTAACATGGACTCTCCTATTCATTTGATATTGAACTCAAAAAAATTCCTTTTTATATTCCTTATGTTGCTTTGCACTTTCAAAATATCATTTGCACAGAGCAGTAGCAGTTCGATATTACAGAAAAGTGAACATACAGCTATTGCAACCCAACTGGAAGAAAATCCAAAAGACATACGCAGGGTGTATTATCTGAGCGATGCGAGTGGCGATTATCAATTGGCTTTAATGGAAAAAATCAGTAAGATCAATGGTAAAGACACCTTACATAACAGTATCAGGGCTATCTGTTTCATGGAGGATCATGGTGGAAACCTGGTTAAATGGGATATCAATGATTACATTGATAAATCATCCGGAGAAATCAGCCTCGTCTTCTGGACAAGATACTGTACGGCAACTGATCTTGATGGCGATAAAAGGATTGACCCCGTAATTGTGTACGCATCAGCATCCTCACCAGAGGATGGAGATAACTATCAGAGAATTAGAATAATCACGGTGTATAAAGGTAAAAAATATGCTATTCGTGCGACAGAATGTGTATTGGATGACTGCCGCACTTTATCCCGGGATAAGGATTTTGCAAAACTGCCGGTTAGTATAAAGACTTATCTGGAAAAACTGATGCAAAGAATGCGCGATGATCAGGGACTTATTCTACATAACCACTAATACCACGATAACCAACCCACAAGCCTGATAACAGATCAGATGGTACAGTCATTTCATTAAAACGTCACAAGAACAATTAAATTTTATTTTGATAGTGCTTCGTCTAACTTTGCAAAAAAGCTGAGAGATGGAAAAACGTCATGAACCGGAATAGCACTATAAGAAAATTTTTCATTGTCTTTCTGTTAATTATTCAGGTAGTTTTTTTGTTTGCCATATTCAGGGAGAACTTACAATCCTGGTGGACCATTGCATCCATGTTTATCCTCTGTATACTCATTCTGGTGACTTATTTAAAGGGACAGCTCCACCATGAAGACCACGAATACGAACATATCTTAGTTGTACTTTGGATCCCTATCGGTGCGGTCGCCTCATTTTATCTGAATCATTTTTTACATTTCGGCCCCGTTATTTCGGCTGCCGCAGTGGGCAGCACTGCCTCTTTTATTCCCGGTTTTAATAAGAGATCACATTACCTGAAGCAGCTCCCCGCTGCAATCTACTGCGGTGCGTTCATCGGTATGTCCAGCACAGGTGTGGCACCCGGTATTTCATTTGTGCTCACTGCCAGCTTTTTCACCGCCATACTACTTATATTATCCAAAAATCTGTTTGCAGGTGTTGGCGGTAAATTGGGAACTATGGCCTTTGCTGGTGTGGTCATCACTTCATTTGTATACTTTCTGATTTCCTCTTATGTATAATACGATCATCCTGATCATCGTAAGCTTTATCAGTGCCATGCTCACCTTTTATGTAAACGAAGAGCTGAAACAAGGCCCTGTGCGTTCATCCGCTATTCTTTCTTTGATTGTGGCTGTTTATTTTCATTATTATGCAGGAGCGATGGACAGTTACCTTGCAAAAAATATCCCTCTGGTATTCATTGGTGCCTCTTTTATAGGGATGGTATCTGCCAGATTAGTGTCCAGCTATCTGCTGATTGGGGTTGCCGGCATTATTTTCTGTCTGATCTTTCTGCATACCAGCAGATTTTTCAATGGCTATGGAGGTGCATTGGGCACTTCAGCCTGTATCTCGCTGCTTGCGGTGCTGAGCATTCCGATAGTTGGTAAAAAACGGAAGTTAACGAACGGTATGATACAATTGAGAAGAGTGCTGTTTAAGATTAACAAAAAGTAGTGATTCCGCATCGGCAATAAGTGATTTATCGGCGAGAGCTTTCAACTGAAACAGCGTTAAGCACCAGACCCGGATCGGGAAAATAAATTCTTACTGTAACCTTTTTATCAACCTTGCTATCATACGTTGATTCACCCATTGCGAAGCCTCGAAGTACGTTCAATGACCATATTTTGGTTTCTGCTAAACTAGCGATATCCATAAATACTGGTTTAGAGCCATTGATGGAAATAGCATAACGTAATTGCATACCCTTATAGATTGGAAAAGTAGGCAGACATTTAACTTGTATATAGTTCTTACCCCTCTTAACAGGAATTTGGTATGCTACAAAGGGTGCACGATTAATATCTTTCGCTGAAAACGTTTTGATCTCCATTGGCAGTATAGTAAGTCCCTTTCCACTGCTACCTAAACCATTGATGATCTTGAATTTTCCATTGTCATTACCTGAAGATTGATAACTATCAGCGGAAATTATGACGCGATGCCTAATTTGAAGTCCGGCATCCATAGTGGTCTTTTCTACCGGTGCAACTTTTGCCAGATCTGGCATATTAAAAATATCACGTCCCCGTGGATGATCGTCCATCATCCCGTCCCATTTCCCGCCGGCAATCTCATGATTATATCTTGCACTCAGCCGGGCAATATTGGCATAAGCAGCCTTCGCCTTTTGTGCTGCCACAAGACCTTGCGGATTACCTGCTCTGGTGAGGCGCATGCTTTCGTTGGAATAGAATATTTTCTCATTCATACTACATGCCGCTTCCACAGGATAACTAACCAATTGAAAATAGGCATCCTGCAAGCGTTCAGGAATTAATTTTGCCACCAACCTACTCTCCTGCACGAGACTACTGTATTCCTTTAAGCGGGCCGCTATTTCTTCAGGAGTGAAATCTGTTCCGCTCAGATGTTCCGGTTTTCCTGAAGCTGCCAGCAGATAATATCTTGATTTGATATCTCCTATGCGTTTGCCAAACTGCTGTCCGAAGGTCCGTCCTGCCCAATGCGCGGCATATCGATAAGCCTTTTCAGGTGTCCAGAAGTTAACATTCCAGGCAAGGTCCATTCCAAATTCCAGTTCAAGCTCAGCAGGTTTGATGTCACCTGCATTAAACATCCAGATTTTCCTGGCATTCAAAGCATAAGCTTTACTCATTTCGAAAGAGGTGAGCACCGGAGAAGTAGAAGATAACCAGAGATAATCCTGAGGTAATCCCCAGTAAGAAAAATGGTAATATACGCCTCCCCCTCCTATCCTTTTCTGTTCCTGCGGATTCGGTAACTGACGGATATAACCATGGTTATCATCCACCCAGGTGATCGTTACATCTTCCGGAACCTTAAGGCCGGCCTGGTACATTTCCAGCACTTCTTTGTAAGGACAAAATACCTGCGGAACCTGGTTGGCCGGTTTTTCCAAACGATGCTGCAAAATTTGCCGCTGATCACGAATTACCTCCTCTAATATTTTAATTTTACCCTGCATGCCTCCAGCCCCTTCCATACTCCCGTCTTTGGTTGCACGCATTCCGATCGTATAAATAGCCTCGTTGTTTACAGACTGCTTTACACGGTCATCAAAAAAACGATAGATTTCATCCTTATTCGTATCGTAACGCCATTCACCATGGTCTTTACCATATTCTTCCCTGAAATTCTCATTCCACTCAAACTCGGTATCTCTCAGCATAGGTTCATGGTGAGAGGATCCCATAATAATTCCATATTTCCTGGCTAACACGGGATTTTCTTTATAATACCAAAAGGCTTTGGTACCAGGATGCATGGCTGGCCACAGATAATTGGCCTTTAAGCGTAACATCAATTCAAACACTTTCTCATAGGTACGCGGACCGATATCCTTCAGGTCCTTATCCATATTTTTTGCCGCCCAGGGACGTATACCCCAGTCCTCATCATTGATAAAAAACCCACGGTATTTTACTGATGGAGGACCAACAATACTTTTCCCGGCGGTTACGAAAATCTGCTGAACTGGCTGTGGTTTCACATCCGCCCACCATACCCACGGTGATACTCCCAGCATTTTAGAAAATTCGAAAACCCCGAAAGCCGTACCACGCGGATCACTACCGAAGATTACGAGCATATTGGAGCCGGGATCCTTTGGGTTTTTAATAACCGTTAAACAAAAAGTTTCCCATTTATCCTTGATCTGCGTTGCAGGAATTAACTTTTTTGATGCCAGCTGATCAATAATCTTTGATTTACCCAGCGTACCGATTACCACCGGCATGTGTTTTCCCTGAATGCGACTTACGATATCGGCATTTAATCCACACAATAACATCAGATCGTTTTTTAATGCCCTGGCGGCAATTCCGGTTACTTCAACCCCATCGTCATCAGTGACAATGGTAGCCACTTTCCCGGATGTGATGAGAGGAAAGGCTCCCGGAACAGGCTTCGGGCTTATTTTGAGTGGCTGTCCTTGCGCCAGGCCAGTCGTTATGTCTAATATGATAATGACGAACAGCAAAGTAAAAAAATTGCCGTAGCGAATGATATTAGTAATTCTCTTTTTCCCACCGTTCCTGTGTTCATATCTTGACCGGTAAGCTCTCAGTAAACGGTCTATCCTGCCAGCGCTGAGATCAAAGTCATCAATATAAAATTCTTTTCTGCCAGCCTGAATATCATAAATCAAATAGGAGCTCCTTGATTTTCCTGTTCCCCTGCTGATTACCTTTTCATCCGAGATCTCTGCCCAACTGTAAAAATGGGTGTCTGAGGTTTGCAAGCCATTGTTATTCAAGATGATCTGAGGGGCTCGATTGCGCAATCCCTTTAAGGAATCGTAAAAAAGCCAGCACATCCCAAATACTATAAAAGTGCCAAAAACATATCCCCATATTGCACTAAAGCTAAAAGGCTCTTTCTGCGGCATAAAAATGAGTGCCAGTCCAAATCCTATGCACAAGATGCTCATTAACATGATGAGAACCTTTTTAAGTTGGGAAAAGTGGATCCTATGCTCATCAGCGAGATCAGGATCGTCGACAAGAAGATCAGAAGTTTTAAATTTTGGAAGCAATTCGTCCCATCTGGCATTCTGAGCACTGGTACGGAATTCCATCTTCCCGAGGTTTCTTTCCCCGGTGCCTAATATGATCGATACCTGCTCAGCTCTATGTTTCAGTTCATGTACATTCCTCACGCGTTCAAATGCCCATAATCTCCAGTATGTAACCATAAATCCACGATAAATGATTGCAATTAATATGCCCACTGGTATTGCAAACGATATGAACATGATATTGATGTTCAACAAGGGAAACATCACGAACAGTACTAAAGCAAAAACTACAATCCCCATTGATGTGATGTTAACCAGCCATTTTCCACGGTTAATTGCTTTTTCTACGCCTATCTCGTTATACATATATTCCAGAGTGCTTAATGTTCAGCCTTAAGATAGCGTGAAGCTTATTTAAATATAGTAAATACAAAAAGCAGAAAGCCTATACCAGTCAGAATGATAATCAGCAGTTTGAGAAAAGAAAATCCTGAAGAACCATTTGCCTGAGCATTCTTGTTTCCTGGTTTAAAATGCTGTTCAGTTAAAATCTTGTCTATTTCAGTTTCCCTGCTTCTCAAGGGTTCAGCCGTTCTGGTATTATCTGCTGCTGCACGATTCTCATACAAATCTTCCACATAATCTTTACTTTCTGCAAGTCCGGCTCCGGTTATATCTTTATATAATTTCACTGCTTCCAGCTTTTTTCCCTGCGCCATTAAAGACATTAAACCCGAATCCAAATCTTTATAGTCAGAATTTAACTCGTCAATATTGCTTGAAACATAAACAGTTTCCAAATTATCGACATAGTCTTTAGCTTCCTTTAAACCACATTTGGTAGCTTCATAAATTAATTTAACAGCTTCCAGTTTTCTATTCTGGGAGACAAATAAGGCAGCTTTGTTTTTAGTATCTTCCGAAGGTTCTGTCATATCTTAAAGTCTGATAAAATAATTACAATTTTTACAGTGAATTTGTTTTACTGTAACGCAAATTTCAGATTTAAGATAAAACTCAATAATCATTTGATAAAAAAAGCATTTGGTATAACTTTCTGTTGGTAAAAAGAAGAAATCCCTGTGCGTAGTACATTCACAGAGATTTTTTATAAAAAAACAATCTATGATGTTATTTACCAGCTAATAGGGTTAGCATTTTTTGCGACCTGTTATAAGAAACAGGCCACGTATTTTCACGATCAGCACTCGCCTGCTGATAATAATTCATGGCTACATCTTTGTTTTGCTCCAACATGTTCACATAAGCGAGGAGCTCATAGATGAAGTTTTTTGTTTTTTGGTCGGTATCACTCTGTTCTTTGAGGAATTCAAGAATACGCGCTGCTCCTGCCAGACGTTGGTCTTTAAAATATTCATTTTTAAATCCTCCAGGCAGACTGAACCAGTATTCCCATAATCCTCCACCTGCATGGCGATTATAAGCATCCTTTACCAATTGAATCCCCACTTCGAGCAGGACCGAATTCATCTTATTGTCTTTTATCAAAGTGTCTTTCCTGTTGTTGATGTAGCGATCCAGCGTAACATTCAATCCTTTATTATCTATTTCATCTAATATCATTTCTTTATGATACATAGCAGGATCAAGCTTTAAAAAACTCTCATAAGCGAAGCTCATGGGAAAATGATTACTTATTTTATCTAATCTATACCCTTTGGTAAGTTCCTTCTTCAGGTCTATGATATAAGGTTTATTGAAGTCATGGAAGTTGTATACATAGATTATACCTCTCTTAAGGTCATAAATATTAGAGTAGATAGTGGATAATTTTCCTTCCTGCCTGGTAAGGCTGAGCATGTCCCTGAAAAATGGCACATCCAATGTTTTTACATCTTTCAGTGCATCCTTAGAAATATCATATCTTCTGCAGGAATAATCGCCTGTTTTGACCTTCGAGATATCAAAGTTCGTATTGATCTGAT
Organism: Pedobacter sp. MR2016-24; assembly: GCF_026239655.1. GTDB lineage: Bacteria > Bacteroidota > Bacteroidia > Sphingobacteriales > Sphingobacteriaceae > Pedobacter. The sequence goes on from NZ_JAPIVO010000007.1 coordinate 316,986, forward strand.
AATTACCCTTTTTTAGGACCTTTGTTCTCGCATTAATGATTACAGAATTTCCCTGAGCATCAGCAATAAGTACCTGGGCACTATTGGAATAATCATATTTCTCTAAAAATTTAAGTGCTTCATTTACTGTTTTGCATTTACCCAGTAGCTCAAAAAACAGATCACCTTTAAACGTATTCTTAAAGTGGTATTTTGAAGGATCAATATTCTGTGCAGTAAAATCATAAAATAATCCGTATTCATTCATTGCCGCCTGTGCCTGTAAATCAGGTAAGCCGAAACAGACTGAACCATATCGCTCTGCAGTAGGCGGATTAAACCACATCCGTGCAAAACCTATGTAATCGTCTTCATTTGCCGCTGCAAAGACCTCACCTTTTAGTGAGCAGGAAATTACAGTGCAGGCAAATGCGACCTGACTCCTTAACATGGAAAGAATGATAAATAACAGTAGTTTAGTTTTCATGATTCCTGATTAAATGACGAGTATATAGCTGGTCCGGATTTATCAGCCGAAGCCATCATTACAATAAGACACAGGAAAGACATGATAGTTGCATTCATATCTAAATTAAGCTTATTTAAATTGATAGTTTCTTTGATTTTTCATTATTTGTACTGGCGAAAAATACCTTTATCTACCTGTGTCCACCAACAGGCTTTCTGATCGCAAGCTTTCAATGCGCCATTAGCCCAGGTATTACACGTATTAAATAGATCGTAGGCACCCTTTGCTTCATAAAATGCATCATCCGGACCGTAACCGGCATGGATATGCGCTATCTGAATCACCTGTCCCTCTTCGTTGTACCTGAAACTGTCTTTAATATAGCCGACCAATTGCTGGTACTGGCTTTTACTGATCCTGATTTCTTTACAATGCTGATTCTGGCGCATGCCGTGAATAAAATCTACATGCATAGCCGTGCTCCCCAGATGAAACATCGCATTAAAGGCCACACTAAATTTGAGATCAGACCACTCCGGGGTTTGCAGATAGAAACCTTTATCGCCCCAACCGAATGCAACATAGTTAAAAGTTGTATCTTTTGATTGCGTATTTTCGAATCGGGTTACTTTACTCCAGTCCATGATCTCATTCTTTACCGGAACTACAATATCGGTATGTACGCCATTGGTCATCACATAAATAGAAATTTCTTTAGCACCATGTTGTGCAGCATCACGATTTACGGGGATAAAAAACAAGAGGTAAGTCAGACCCGCATAAAGCAAGATAAAAGCACAAAGCGATGCTGCCAGATATAAAATTGCCTTGCGGATTTTTTTAAGTAAATGCATTATATTAATTAATACTAATCTACAATCTTACAATTATAAATCGACTATTTGCTCATCCGGAAATGCGTCAATCTTTCTCTATTATAAATTATTTGATTACGACTAAATGCAAGCTTTTATTTGTCTAATAACTTTTCCGTCTTTACCAGAAATTTTTCGAAGGCTTCCTGAATATCTATGTCCATACGACCAGCCATTACAGTTAGCCGCCACATACATTCACCCGGTTTGTGCTCCAATTCGGGGATCGTATCTTTTCCTTTTGGCCAGGGATCTTGTTGTGACATGGTATTGATCAATATTTAAAATTGGTTCTCAGAATTAATGAACAAATATTTAGTGTTTAAATAATAAGGGATTTGACAACCTTTTCCAGCTAGTCGCTGTTATACTTCCAGCATTTCATAAAATGTTCTTAAGAACAAACAATTATGGAAACTAAAGATATCATTTAGACATATTCTAATTATTTAAAAAAAGTTAAACATGAGATTTACCGACTATCCTGCAGACAAGCCTGTTGTGACTACAACGTTTGTTACTGAAAAATATTCTCCCCTGATTAGTATAGTGATTGATAATGAGGGTGACATCGAGGCACTGAGTAATGATGAAGCCGAAATGGAAGAGGCGGTAATTATTACATTAGCGCAATTGGCAACTATAGATCCATCTGTAAAAACAATAGCAGAAATGAACAGCGGATCAAGTTTCATTAAAAATCCGGATACCAGCATCTGGGTAAAATCTTAAATTGGATTAATGAGGCTGGTGCCGCAAGTAATACCATTTATATTGGTAACCAGAATATTATCATTCCCCCGGGTAGTTACGAGTAGTAAATGGACACTAACTCACTCCAGCACTATTTGAAAGGTTTCTACTCTATGTTATTGCACTTGATGTGGAAAATGCATGGGGTAAAAAATTTGCAGCTATATTTAGTGAGGCAGACTACAAGCCCGATTGGTATGTGGGCAGTGGATGATAGTGGCTCTTCTAATGGCGGATGAGGTGATGGCAGTATAAATACCGCCATCAAGTTAAGCTTGAGAATGAGAACTATTTTTTTGGTGAATTGAATGCAATAACTTCATCAGAAACAGCAACATAATCAGTGTTGACTGCTGCGAATTGATCAATATCCATTTTTGCTACACCAGCCAATCTGGATACGTGGCTTTCTGAAGTACCGATTAATTCTAATTTAGCACGGTCATTAATTGTAGTATATAAACTACCAGTAGTTGCTTTCACACGTGCACTTGCATCATCTTTCAGCATCACCTGAAGATTTTCTAAATTGAAATTACCTGAAGTTCTGACGCTCGAATTATCTGAAGCATCTATACGATAGATATCTTTAACGTATACGAATACTGTTACCGGGCTGCTTTCATTAGAGCTGATGGTTAAAGTATTGCCAACTTGTTTCAGCGATACCTTCTCCAGATCAAGTTCATCCATAGTAACATGCTCTTTAGGACCTTGTATTAAAATTACTTTTGTGTTACCGGTTATGATTACCTTTTTAATGTCTTGATTGTTAATTCCCATTTCTGCTGTAAAGGTTGCCGCTGTTGCAGTAAGGCTAAATACTGAAGCTAATAAAATGATAGCAATTGAACCTGATTTTAATACGGTGTTGAATAAAGTTTTCATATCTTTTGTTTGAGGTTTTTATAAATGTCTTTTTCTTAATTGTTTGTATATAAGACGTCAACACCCCACAAACGTTTCAGGAAATTATCCCGTATTATACCACTACGCTGTAACAGCCGACCAACTCCTGTAATTTTTCGACCAACAGACATTAGAAAAATTAAAAAGCCAGGTAAAAGGTAAATTGCATGAAAATAAATTATAGCTTTATAACCAGATATTGTTTTAGTTTTGATCAACATACTTTGTTAATCACTCAATATTTTTCACCCAGCTTTTAGATCATGCGAAAACTTCAAACCATATGTCTGGCCATTTTACTGCTTCTAAATTCTTGTGGGGACAATGTTCAGACCGAGAAGGATGAACATCCAGAAATTCCTGATTTCCCCGAATTTAAAGATCGGGTGTTCCAATCCAAAAATATATCCACCATCAAAATTACACTAGGTAAAACAGTAAGATATAAAGAGAAGGACTATTATTTCAAGTATGTGATTAAAGATGACGCATTATACATTATGACCTTTTTTGCTGATACTGAATTTCCCGAAATTGTTTTGAATGATAACTACACTGTCGACCTAATCATTATAACGAATAAGGATCTTGTTAAAAAACATATCAGATGGTCAGACGGTGATTTCGACATTAACCTGAGTGTTGATGAAGATCATAACGTTACTGCCGGAAAAAGGAAATACCTGATAAAAACGAACTATGAAAAGTTTGATGAAGTTGAAGGACTACATAGGGATCCTTCAGAAACCCCTGTTGATTTTAAATCCTGGCAATCAAGACCACAGGAACAAGTGGAAAACCTTGACTATTTCCATCGTTTTTCATCGGCCATCACTGCTTCTGATGGCAATATTACCGGAGGTGCAAATCATCCCTGGGGATATCAGTATTCCCCGGTATATCTGATTTATTATGAGCTTACATATAAAAACAAGATCGGATTGACTAAAATTAATTACGAACGTATGAATGCACCACTATTCATCAAGCTACATGATGAAATCTATTATATAACGTATGAGGAAGACTATGTAGGAATCGAGAATGGTTTTAAAAAATATTTGATCAATAAAATTGAAGATTGAGCTTAACCTTATGTTAAGCCCAGGCCTTATCCCCTTTTTTATATGGAACAGATCCTTCATACCTTCCGGGAATAGCAATATAACGCAATGCCTCTTTACATCCGGCTTCGGAAGTAAAATATCCTAAAAGCGTAAGCTGTTTCATCATCGTGAAATAATGATCAGGCAGGCCTTGGAAGTTTTTATCTTTCTTACGCTCAATATCTTCCAGGCCAGCTTTCCTGGACTGGTAGTCTTTCGCTTCTTTATCCAGTACAACTAATAAGTTGTGTCTTTGTTCAGGCGTAACTTTCATGAATCCGGTGCCATGCATTTTTTCAGACGCTGCATTGATTTTTTCGATTCCCTCCCTAAAAGTTTGCTGATCTTTTTCTTCGTAACAGTCGTTCACCATCAATGCCATAAAAGAACCAACATGCGCAGCTTTAGCCCCGGGACTTTTAGTGGCTGGTAATATGGTATCTGCCACCTCGTTCAGAAAATCATGATCTTCTTTACTAAATGTTACCTCGCTATTTTTTTTGCCTTCCCTGCAACCTACAAGCAAAGCATTGCCGCCGATCATCACGCCACCAGTGAGCACGGCAATCATTTTCAAAAGTTCTCTTCTTTCCATGATCAGATATTATTTTTCTTTAATTCAGCCACAGCATAATCAACCGCCCTCGCAGTGAGTGCCATATAAGTAAGTGATGGATTCTGGCAAGCCGATGAGGTCATACAAGCACCGTCAGTAACAAATACATTCATACAATCCCATACCTGGTTCCATTTATTTAATACTGAGGTCTTCGGATCTTTACCCATCCTGGCCGTTCCCATTTCATGTATACCATGACCCAAAGCATGACCACTGTCCCAGGTCTGAACATTTTTTATACCTACCGCGTCAAACATAGCTTTCATCTCCTCGGTCATGTCCTTACGCATTTTAAACTCATTTTCTTTCATCTCTGCATCCATCGCCAGGACAGGAAGTCCCCACTTATCTTTTTTATTCTTGTTCAATGAAACCATATTTTCATGGTAAGGAAGGATCTCGCCGAAAGCGGTAGCGCCTATGCTCCAGCCACCCGGTTCAGTGAGGGCATCCTTAAAATCACCACCTATATTCAGCTCTGCTATTTCTCTGCTCCATCCCTGTCTGCTTGCACTCCCCTGATAACCAAAGCCACGCAGATAGTTCCGTTTGTCTCCCCCAAGGTTCACAAACCGCGGAATATAAAACCCATTGGCCCTTCTGCCGTAAACATACTGATCTTCATATCCTTCTACAGTTCCGGAAGCACCCAGATTATAATGATGGTCCATCACATTGTGCCCCAATTCACCACTGCTGCTGCCCAGACCACCGGGCCAGACATCAGTCGCGGAATTAAACAACACCCAGGCGGTATTTAAAGTAGAAGCGCATAAAAAGACGATCTTACTCTTAAACTCAATGGTCTGGTTCGTTTCTGTATCCAGTACCTCCACCCCTGTCGCTTTTTTTGTGTTTTTATCGTACAATACCTCTTTAACCAGAGAATATGGTCTGACCGTAAGATTGCCGGTTTCCATGGCTGCTGGTAAAGTAGAAGATTGCGTACTGAAGTAACCACCAAAAGGGCATCCTTCCCAGCATCTGTTTCTGAACTGGCATTTCGTTCTGCCGGGGATTTCGGCAGTTAAGTTTGCCGTTCTCCCGATAATCAGATGTCTCTTTTCGCCGTATGCTTTTTTAATCCTTGCTGCTACATCCTTTTCTACGCAATTGAGTTCCATTGGTGGCAGGAAATGACCGTCTGGTAAATGGGCGAGATGATCTTTAGCACCGCTGATACCTGCGAATTTCTCCACATGGTCATACCAGGGAGCAAGGTCATCATAACCAATAGGCCATGCAACGGCAATACCATCTTTGTCATTTGCTTCAAAGTCCATCTGGCTCCAGCGATAAGATTGCCTGCCCCATAAAATGGAACGGCCACCCATTCGATAGCTGCGCCACCAGGTAAAAGGTTTCGTTTCGGTATAAGGACAGTCTTCTTCGTTAACCCATCCATCCATCACCGCTTCTGAAGCTGCCCACCCACGGTGAATAACAGGATATTTCTTTCTTTGCTCGGCAGTTGTATTTCCTCTGTGTTCAAACTCCCAGGGATTTTTTGAAGCCATTTTATAATCTTTGATATGATCATACGGCCCTCCACGCTCTAACATTAATACTTTTAGGCCTTTTTCACAAAGCTCTTTTGCTGCCCAGCCTCCGCTGATGCCGGAACCTACTACAATTGCGTCATACGTATTGTTATCCATAATCAGCAGCTAGTTAAAAAATAATACATAAGGAATATTTGGTTTAACGTTTTACCATCAATATATCTAAAGATATGCTGTTTGAGCAATCATTAGCTAATGACGATTTAATGTACGTTAAAATAATGATGGAATCAAAACAGAATGCATAAAGAAAGATATCGGAGACAATTAATTGAATTTTGTCGTTTAATGATTAACAGTAAAAAAATAATTGCTGATTGACTGAAAGATCAGACAGACAGATACCACAAATTTAGCTTAATGACTATTGAACAAATGGAGATACAATCTATATACCAGGAAACGATCAGATTTGCGGCAGCAAAGCATGCAGAAATTAACCAGACTATACCGGGAACAAATCTGCCATATGTGGTTCATTTAAGTAATGTGGCTATGGAAATTATGATTGCCGCTCAACACTCTGCTGAGTTCAACTTAGATTTTGCGCTGAAGGTAGCCTTATTGCACGATACCATGGAAGATACAAATGCTACTTTGGAAGAGATTTCTCAAGGCTTTGGTAATGACATCGCGCTTGCTGTGCTTGCATTGACTAAAAATGATCATCTGCCAAAAACTGATAAAATGAATGATAGCATTCAACGTATTAAAAGGTTGCAAAAAGAAGTATGGGCAGTGAAATTAGCAGACAGGATAACAAATCTCCAGGTGCCGCCCGCACATTGGGAAACTGCTAAAAAGATAGCCTACAGGGAGGAAGCCACTTTTCTGCTAAAGGAATTGAAAGGTGGAAATAGTTACCTTGAAAACAGATTGAAAGACAAAATCGAAAGCTATAAAGTGTATATCTATGCGAGCTGAATTCAAATATGAGACCATCATGAGCTCGGCACCTGGAAACAGTAACAAAAAAACTCATGATAAATTATACATTTAACCTTTAAAAATAATAGATATTATCATGAAAATCACATTAGACATTAAATCAGTAATAATCGGCTTATTGAGTGCAGGTATTATATTTTCAACAATCAGCTTTAAAGACAGGCATGAAGCAGATAGTGGTAAATTCCGAACTGTTATTGGCGAAAAAGGTATTGTTATTTTAGATAGTGAAACAGGAGCATATATTATTGCCCCCGAAGTAATGAACATTGGTAAAATGCAATGGGTTAAAGGAGATTTTTATGAAACACACAAAGTCAGCATTGACAATAAAAAATTGCCCAAATAATGAAGGAGCACTATTTGAGTAATTCGGTCTGAATAACCGGACGCAGGGCATCTGCCCAAATAGTGTATCCTTTCTCACTTGGATGTGTAAAATCAAGCATCATTCCTTCCACAAAAGTTCCATCAGCATTCAGCATTTTTGGTCCGGCATCCAGGAATGATATTTTTTGTGTCGTGGTAAAATTCACCAATCGTTTATTAATTTCATTGATAAGGATCCTTCTGGAAGCTGCAGGATCTTTTTCTCTTGGGAAAATAGCCATTACCAAAATCTTTGTATTCGGTATTTTGGACCGAACGCGCCTGCAGACAGCTTCAATTCCTTCTACTATTTCTGAAGCGGTATTTATCCTTGCATTTTCAGTTTCGCTTGTATTATTTGTACCAATGTTAATGACAACCAGACGTGGATGCAGTCCGTCAAGTTCGCCATGGTCAAGACGCCACAGAACGTTCTGTGTACGATCCCAGCCGAAACCCATATTTAACACACGATAAGATCCAAATAGATTTGCGTAAGACTGTGGTCCATTCGGTATTCTGAATTTTTCGTCGGCATATCTCACTGCCGGAACACCGCCCCAAAAATGGGTGATAGAATTTCCAATCAATATAATCTCCGGATTGATTGAATCTTTGACAGCAAGAACCTCAGCATGACGCTTATACCAATCGTAACTATCATTTTCAAGTTTACCAGCTGGCACAATCGCCGTATTAACTGGAAGAGCTGTATCAAGCGATTGGTCTCCCATTAGCTTTGAAAGTAATGGTTCCATGGCTTGTGCCCAGGCTTTCGCTCCGGCAGGTGTTGGATGCAGGTAATCGCCCATCATCTGATGATTAATACTACCATCCAGATTAAGAAAAACATGATTTACGTCGCAGTAAAAAACATCTTTCTCATCAGCAAGTTTCGACACGATGTCTGAAGCCTTCTCCAGAATAGCCCGGTGTGAGGTAGGATTTGCACCATCATAACTTCCAGGAAAACAGCGCAGCAAAATGATTTTCGTATCAGGTAGTTTCTGGCGGACAAGCTTTACAATAGCTGCTATCCCACCAGCAAGCTGGCCTGCTGTATGTCTCAATGGATAATTTTTCTCATCCACGTTATTTGTGCCAATCTCGAGCACCAGTACTTTTGGCGATTGTCCTTCTAATTCTCCATGCGCTATATTCCATAGCAGATTCTCGGTACGATATCCGCTAAAACCTAAATTAATTGCTTTTCTTGGTGCAAAAAATTGATTCCATACCGGCTGGTACTCGGGCTTCTCAAAATTGTTCGTAATGGAGTTGCCCATCATAATCAGTCCGAATTTTTCTTTGGCCACCAATACAAGTTTTTCGTCATGCCGAGCTCTGCTATATCCTTCAGCAGCGATTGCAGCAGGGTTGGGGATATCTGATTTCCTGATGTCCATCTCCAGTTTACTGCTAAAGAATTCCGGAAAAGCAGATTTTACAATTTCCATTGTGAACGTATTTACTTCCGGCATCACTTTGAACTGCGTATTTCCGTCAAAACCTTTATACTTTTTCACATAATCTATACCGGCTTCATTCCAGGTTTTATTCGTTCCGGCAAAAAGCGCATACAACTTCGCTTTTGGATATACAGGAGGAACAATCTGAGGAATTACAGTACCTGGAACAGTTTCATTGAATGAAGATGGTGCGATTAAAAGGACATTATCCGGCTGTTCACTTTCTTCCAGCCTTTCTATTAATCTTGCTGCAAAAACAGCCCCTGTTTGAAAACCCGCCACATCAAAACGTTTACCAGCTCTGTTATTTTTTAAGTGTTCCGCTTTTAAAACGCGGTAAATACTTAGTAACTCCTTTAACCTATGCTGATTGTTGCTATTTTGTTGATCACGATCCACCATAGCCACGTTGAAACCTTCTTTGTTGAAGAATTTGATGGTTATTATTTCTGCATTCTTCATTACATTCCCATCTGCACCGGCCCTAGGGAGTAACATAATTGTCCCCTTAATCTTATCATTTTTAGAGTTAATTAAGTGAAATCCTGAAGGATGAGTACTTTTTCCTTTCTGCTTCAATTCACTGCTATCCTGAGCCTTAACCGAAAACAGGCAAATGACTAGTACTATACTGATAAAAATTGATCTCATGAGGGGCAAATGGTTAATATTTCCAGCTGGCTTATTACGCTAATCATCCAGGGAGCCGAATCTAGTGAAAAAGCCTAGATTTTTCCCAAAACTAAAATCTAATAATTATAAAAAAGACCATAAAAATTATTCTTCCATAAATTTGTGAGACTTTAATATCAGGCCCGAATAACAGAATCTAACCAGCGGATAAAAGACAATTCCTTATTTATAGATGAACTATGGTATATTAGATGTCGTGATGAATAGCTAATCAATGAATATGCCTCAATCAACCAAAAACTGCTGGATTTTAATAATATCATTTTTTACTTCATACGCTCATGCGCAGGAGAAGAATACGGATATCAATGCTAATCTGAACAATTACAAGATTACAAAGTCGTATGAAGACACCGTCAATTTCAGAACCAGAAATATTTACACAGTTCAGCACTACAGCACTATTAAAAAGGCAAACTCAAACCAGCAGACCAAAGTTTTTAGAGGAAAGACATTTTATCTGGATACTCATACTGAATACCTGCCAGATGGAAGGAAGCTTTATGAACGTTATAATTACGAGAAGACACAACGTATCGAAAAATATCATTATGATGCCGGGCTAAAACACCTGAGGCTTTATGAAGTGAATGAAAACAATAAAGTGTTTTATTATAACTGGCTGTTTTATGATGCCAAAGAAAACCTGATAGAAGAATTTGATTATAGCGCGGATCAGAAAAATAATTTTAACATTCAGACTTATATAAAATATAACATTGAATACCTGAAGAACCGGACAAAGATCGCTGTAACGGAATATGATAGTGATTCGATCGCAAGTCCTCTACAAACTTATATTTTCACCCCTTCATCCATAACAAAAGATCTGCCTCAATATCAATCTCATTTTCAAAAGTTTGAACTTTTCAATGGTAATTATAAACCTGTAGAGACCCGCGGATTTATATTTGATGACAGATACGTAGATTTTAAATATGATAGTAAGGGCTTTATCATTTCCGAAATTTGGCATAAGCCAGAGGGTGTTCTTGAAAACCAGACGACCTATGCATATGCTCCAGATTACAAGGAAAGAATTGAACAGCTATATCATATGAAGGGAACAGAAAAGTCATTGAAGACAACCAGGAGATACAATCAATACGATGATCTGATTTTCCAGCAGAGTGTCGACTATACCGGCAGTCCTTCCTCAATTGATCACTTTGAGTACATTTATGATCAAATGGGCAACTGGGTAGAAAGAAAAACATATGATCAACCCTGTGAAAAAGGAATTCCTGGTAAAAAGGTGCTCATATCACATGAAATGCGTGCAATTGAATACTATCAGGAAGGTCAGTCGCCCAGAAAATTCGCTTTACCTGCACTACCCAAACAGATTACAACAGCTAAGAGAAAAATTGCTGAACGGGCATTGACGAAGGTCAAAGAAACTGAAGAAATAGAATAAACAACCGGATTTCCGATCCGCTCTGATTTTTACCCTCTTGTTTTCAATAAACATCCGTCCGCTTCTGAACGCCTATATCGGTATTGTACAATGAATAAAAACTATATTTGTTTACTACATTAATAATCAATACATTAAGTAATAACTCTTAATTGGCTTGCTATTGGTAATAAAAAAAAGAATTAAAAAAAACATAGCTATGCAGATCACCATGAACAAATTTCTACTTTTTACTGTCTTGTTTACCTTTACCCTATTAAAGAATAGTATAGCCCAGCAAGTTAAGGCTATTGAATCATTTGATAAGGTAATCATTAGTCCGCATGTGAAGGTTACCTTTGTAAAAGGTAATACAGAAAGTGTTGCCATTGAAAATTGTGAAGTAGACACCGGCAAGGTGAATATCATATTGAAGGGTAAAACTTTAAGGGTTTATCTTGATGGTGCCAAAGAAGTAACGAAAAATGAGAAAGACAGTGAGTATGGCGGAAATGCGAAACGCCCGCTATATGATGGAACTATACTGACCGTTATCATTACCTATAAAACTATTCAGGATCTTTCTGTAAGAGGAGAAGAAAAGATATTATTTAAAGGAAAATTGGAGCAGGATCGTTTTGGTTTGACGATGTATGGCACCTGCAAAATGTATATGGATGAAGTTCTGCTTAAAAATATGCATACTACAGTTTATGGTGAAAGCTATTTAGAAATGAAGTCGGGCGATATTACCGAGCAAAAGTTCGTTGCCTATGGAGAGAGTAAAGTCAATGCACTGGCCATAAATAATAATATTACAAAGGCAACACTTTACGGTGAATCACAACTCCAGCTGAATGCTGCAGATCTGATTAAGATTACTTCATTTGGTGATTCGAAGATCGGCTATAAAGGAGATCCGGAAATCAAACACGCATTGCATATTGGAAAGACCAAAATTTACAGGATAAATTAGAGAGCGAAAATATCCCTTATGAAAAATGTAGTTATAATAGCTCCATAATCAGCAGTAAGGATGAGTTTCAAAAGCCATTTTTCACCATCTTAAATTTAGCGGTTGGTGGTATTCTTCCTGGTCAGATCGTCACTGAAAATAAACTACCGGCCGGGTATGTATATTGATTACGTATGGGTTTATCACTACAAATAATCAACAGGTATTATTTGTAAAAAGATCATTTTATGAATTTTATATAATTTATTATATTATTTATAACAACATAATATAATTTTTTCTATATTCGCACCTCCTTAAACAAAGGAAATGATTCCGTAGCTCAGCTGGTAGAGCATTACACTTTTAATGTAGTGGTCCTGGGTTCGAATCCCAGCGGGATCACGAAATGCCTCAGAGAAATCTGGGGCATTTTGCGTTAGAAAAAAATCAAAGAATTGATCGAATATACCATCCACGCGGAGATCTCATTAAGTCTGATAAATAGAAATTGCTGCTTACATCTATAAGATAGCTTTTTGTAACTATTTCAATAATTACAAAATCTGCGTTAGCAATTCAACATTAGATGCAAACATTTTCAGCTTGTTTTAAAATATGCAGGTCATTGTATTTAGTGACACATTGCGGGGGGTGACCACTTCAACTCTCTTCCTAACAGGTCTTCAATAAAGAATAACAAATCCATAAAAGTATCATAGCTTTTTTGTTGTGGAAATAGAGATAATAATGACTGTTTATTGTATACCGCGGTACGCATAGTTAAATATAATCAAAATTTGTACACAAATAAAGGTGTAATACTGATGATAAAAATGGAGACCAGTGGCTCAGGCAGGACTCTCCGGTTGAAGCAGATCAAATCGGGTCAGGATAGAAATGTTATTGATAGTAAGACGCTGGTAAATTACTACGACTTGGCGTCATATCAGCCCCGTCGCTACTCCATGTGATTTAACTAGTTAAAAATGGTCGGAGTTACGTCGGAGTCAAATCGCCTACAGTACGGCTTAATATACCATCGTCCTATATTCGTCACACTATCGTCCAGCTGTTCCCCCATCTATTTAATTTCATGAAATCTAATGCACTATTCCTGATTATTTCTTAGATGTAATATATCCCTTGAGTTGTTTTTCTAGTTTTCCGCTGGAAACAGTTTTATTAACATCAATATGCGATTTACCCTCTGAATCTATTTTTAGGAGCGACAGGGAAACTTTACTTTTATTTGCCTCAAGTTTTTCAATGGTAACATCCCAGGTACTGGATAAAATAACATCAGCTTTATTACTTTGATTCTTGACAATCAGGTAGTTATTACCAGTGCGTGAAGAATATTTTTCCTTTCTGATGATGAGGTCTGTTTTGAATGAATTATCTCCCATAGATGCGTCAAAACCACCCTCATCTTTCATGAGACTACTTTGAAAATCGCTCACTAAACTGATAGTTTTTTCGAAACTTTTGTTGACAATAAATGATTTTTCCTGAGCATTAGCTAAACTAATGCCTGTAAAAAGCAATAGCAGCAAAAGTTGTAGTTTCTTCATAAGATAATTTAGAATGATTTATACCGAAGTTAATGTTCTTTTAGCCAAATAACAACATACAAATAATCAATTAACAGCAGCAGATAGGTTTTGAAATCAAGCAAATAATCAATCTGATATTATAAGAGCTACCAATGAGTTATTTTGGATTGATCAATCGCTATTAACTGTATAAAAATGGTAAAGACATACGTTTACATGGCCGCTGGGGCGGCAATTCTAATTTACATCATCTATTCAATATATAAAATGATGAACAAAAAAACTAATTTCGAGCCTTCTCCAAATGTGCCCCAAACTACACCAGCGTTACTTAACGAAGACCAGAAAAGAGCATTGACATTTGGCGCAATGTTATTTTACTACAGAGACGAAGAAATACTTGGATTTTCGCCTTCAAATAACATTTATGAATATATAGAAGGGTTGAGAAATCAGTGGGAAATTAACAACCCGTCAGAGGCTAAAGAAACCGTAACTGAACTAATTGCACTGAAACGAAGTACTGAATTCATTCCATTAATTGAGCATCCTTCTCTTGAGCTTAATAAAATACAAAGGCAGATCGGCAAGGAGCTGCAAATCCCCATAAATATTGTCCTTCAAACAAAATCTGCTTACGCTTGGGATCTCTGCAGAGCCGTTTCTTTAACAAAATGGTGTTACTGGGTTGGTTACTTCACCGAAAAAGAAGCCTGGTCACTAATTGATGCAGCAGCAGAAAAAGCGGCCGAAATAGGAAAAGACTGGACAGACTACACCGTATCCTTTTTACTGGGACGTACGGTACAAGGTTTTGATCTGGATGATATTTGCGTGGAAGCACAACAACTATTGAGCAGTAAAGGACCTGTTTTCGGTAAAGTAGCAGATATTGACGTTTATCAGCGGTATTCCTTTAAAAAGTAATATCTTAAGACAAGATTAACCAGCCTCACCATAATAACAACCGATGATAGTCAAAATATTAAAGACATTAGGAATGATTACAATTGCCGGCGTCATTGCTGTTGTATTGTTTATACTGATATTTTGGGGAATTGTAAATTACGGCCGTTATTCCAAGAAAAGGGAGGCCATCGCTTATCAAAAAGGAGTATGTGATACCATTAAAACAATTACCGATGGATTTGCTGTTCAGCCCACAGGCTTCAAGCCAAATGAAGTAAAAACGATACTATTTCAGCTTATTAGGAATGGAAAAGTAAGGCAGGAAAAATTAATTGGTATTATGCCAAAAATGATCAGAAAAAACGAGAACGTTACCATTCCCTTTAACAGCTTTTTAAAAAATGATACCATCACCGTATCTATTAATAATCGCTTATACCTGTTAAATGGGATTGATTTTATTGCATCTCATAATTGGGGAATGTTTGGACCGGTTGGGAGTTGTTTCTGTGAAAGTACCGGCTTCAGGAAAATTAATGGAAAAGAAGTCAGTACTCCTTACAATCAGTTGCGAAAAGAAGAGGGAAAAATAAAATTGTATACTACTCATAAACCTTAAATCATCTACATTATGTTTAAACCAAAACAACAAGACAGTGATAAACACAACGAGATCTTAAAAAACCTGGTTGCTACTTCAGTACAAAATCCAGCAGAGTATAATAATTTTATCTACGGTTATAACCAGACAAAAAAGCTGCTGATTATAACCGTATGGCATAATTACGTTTTGGCCTACAATGATAGTTTTGATAAGTTTGTCTTGTTCACCCTTCATGATGATAACGAAAACGGGAACTGGCAGTTAGGTGAGCGCATTTTTTTTACCAGAGATGAGATCGTGTCTTTCAAAAAAAATATAATGGCTAAACATGTGATTGAGCTAAAAAATGGCAATACTTACAAATTTGTACTTGCGCCTTATATTCCAAATTCCCTGGGTAGTTTTTTAATGCCTATTATACAGGAAGAGAAAGTAACCTCAATTTTGAATAAAATCAAGGCACTGGCATAAGCGCAAAAGAAACTTACTATTTGTATATTTCACCCACAAAATAACATCGATGATTCGTACACTGATTATAGAGGATGAGCCAGCAATCCGTAAGGAAATAGAATACCTGGTCAACCAGCAAACTAATTTCAAGCTACTGGGAACAGCAGCAAGCGTGAAAGATGCACTAAGACTAATTGGCGATACGCAACCTGACCTGGTATTGATGGATATTCAGCTGACCGACGGAACAGCATTCGACATTCTGGATCAGCTGAATGAGGTTACCTTCAAAATCATTTTCATTACTGCCTATAATCACTTTGCAATTAAAGCGATCAAATATGGATCATTAGACTATTTGCTGAAGCCCCTGGACGAATCAGAGCTTAAAGCAGTGATGCAAAGTATAGTAATTAAGCAGGATGACGACCTGTATACTCAGCAACAAAAGCTATCAATCGCTGCCAGCCAAAATCAGCCTGATGAAAGCAACCTGGAAAGCAGGATGATCCTGGCCACACAGGAATCATTACAGGTGATACAGCTTAAAGATATTGTGTATTGTCAGAGTGACGGGGGTTATACCTGGTTCTATTTAGTAAGTGGCGAGAAAATACTGATTTCAAAACCACTTAAGTTTTATGATGAACTGCTGCCGGAAGAATGGTTTTTGAGGCCACATCAATCTTATCTGGTGAACATCATCTACGTTGATAAATACATGAAAGTTGGCGACTTAATTCTTAAAAACAAAAAGGAGATACCTGTATCTACACGCAGGAAAGAATATATTATGCAGCGAATGATGATGATTAAATAATGAGAGAAACTGCTCCTCTTTTATTCATCACTTCAGTTATGCTGTGTTTTTTGTCATGCAAGCAGCAAAATCAGGAAAAAGTAAAGACTGATACAAAGGAAATGCTGCATACTTTGAAAATGGCAAATGAGGAACTCATGAAGAGTTCGTCGCCACTACCGAAGCTCATCTTTTGGAAAAAACAGCTCCTAAATCCAAAATACGTCAGGGATCAGGTGATCTTATCCAAGATTCACTACAATATGGCGGGTGTATATTATGCGATGAATGAAATTGATTCCCTTAAAACACATATGGAAATTGCCTGGGAGCTTATGGAAGGAGAAGCAGGATATGATGAAATCAAGGTATTACTTAATTCTGGATTAGGTAATGTAGCTCATATGGAGGAGAAATTACATCAGGAGAATTATTATTACAACCAGGCTGCACAGATGCTGAATGCAGATACTGCGGTGGGTCTGGCGAAAAGGCAAAAAGTAGGTATCTATTTTTCTGCTGCACAATCCTGTGATCACCTTAAACAATTTGATAATGCTTTTGCATGGAATTACAGGGCAATGGAACTTTTATCACAGATTCCTGATGACCGTCCCGCAAAATTCAGAGCTTACAGTCAAATGGCAAGTTGTTTTAGTCACATACAAAACCATCCGGATTCCCTTTTGCATTACCTCCAAAAGATGGAGCGCATCTATAAACAGGAACCAGACGAAGCAAAAGCCCGCTTTTTGTATGATAGAAAAGCGGTGTATTTTGATCAGGTGAATCAAAGTACCCAGGCAATTTTTTACCGTAAAAAAGCGCTTATGATAGATGAAGAAGAAGAGTCCAGATTAGGTAAGATGGCAGGCTGTGTGCAAACAGCGAATTTATATACCAGCTATGCAGATCTTGCAGCTTCTTTTTTGAGAAACAACCAGGTAGACAGTGCAGGAAAATACCTGGATTTATGTGAAAAATTTGAACTCAAATATCCTGGAAAAGCAGATGAAGGAAACTTTATTGTATATAGGCAAAACCTGATTAATTATCTGTTCGCTAGTAAAGATTATGCAGGTGCAGAAAAGCAGCAAAACCTATTGATGCAACAATATAAGTCCCTCTATGAAAATGAAAATGCTGCAACAGTGGCAGAAATGGCGACAGTCTATCAATTAATTGCAAAAGATAAATCTATCCATACACTCAATGAAACCGTTGGTGAGACTAGGAGCAGACTACAAAGTAATAGATTGTGGCTGTTGATTACCACCTTAGCTGCCCTGTTGTCCATTAGTGTACTCTTTTTACTGTATTACTTTCAGAAACAGCGTAAGCAAAAAAACGAAACAGAAAGGATACAATTAGAGCAGCGCCTGTTAAGAACGCAGATGGAGCCTCATTTTATCTTCAATATACTTTCCGCTTTACAGAGTTTTGTGCGTTTTGACGAAAAAGAGAAAACGCTAAAATATCTTAATCAGTTTGGCAAACTGCTGCGCAGCAGTCTTGAGCTTTCAAGAGAAAGTCAGGTTCCTTTAAGCGAAGAAATATCCGCCCTGGAAAACTACCTCAGTCTGCAGCAGATGCGTTATGACAATGCTTTTAGCTATTCAATTAATATCCAGGAAGATGAAGATACTGAAAGTATTTACCTCCCTCCTATGCTGATACAACCATTTGTTGAAAATTCAATATTACATGGTTTTGATCAGGGTAGTAAAAATGGAAGGATCGATATTGATTTTGACCTTAGTGAAAAGATGATCAAAGTAAGCATTACGGATAATGGTAAGGGGATAGACGATCACAAAAGTGATAAATCTCATAAATCTCTTTCTACTACCATTAGTAAAGAGCGTTTGAGCATAATCGCTAAAGAGAGTGGATTACCTGCCGGCATTTCTATTAAAAGTAAGAGGAATGAAGGGACAACTGTAATACTCATTATACCCGTTACAACTGCACATCTTCGCTAGCTGAACTCTACCAGCGATTTAATTTGTTTGCTGCAGTGTTAATCTTGCCTATCTATTACGCTTATTAATGAACATGCATTGAACGGCACCATTTTTCTGACTTTTGATTAGAACGGAGTTCCCGTTATAGGATACCGTAATAATGTCACCTGAAATATCTTTTCCCCCTCTCTTCCTGATACTTTTGATAATTTTTATCACACGGTAATCCTGATCAAAAGTATTCCTCGTGCTCCTGGTTTCCGTCAAATTATCATTCAAAAAAACCTGTTCTTCAAGGTAAATAATAAATCCTTTTGGATTGTAAACCGTTTTAAATTCCCGGTGTACGCCATATGAACCGTATTTGCTATACTCTTCTGTCATCGAAGAATCCGTATACTGATAGCTGTATTTTTCAGCATTGCTCCGATAAGATGAAGTGTCTTCATCGCTGATTTTTTCCCAGTCTTTTTTTCGGTCAAAAAAAGTATCAAGTCCCGTTGATTTAAATGCTATACCACTTACATATTCCTTCAAAGTATCTACATCCTTGAAATTCAGGAACTTATTCGTTTTAAAGACATCATAAGCAATGGTGCTTAATTTTTCATTTTCTGATGGTTTATAAATACCTGTGTCCTGGCTCTTTCCCTCAAGGGATAAAAAGACGCAACATACTGCTATTATACATGTATTTTTCAATACAAGTTTTTTATATTTCATTTGATCTGTTCTTGAATAACATGACAAAATAGCTTTATTCTTCGTGTATTTATCAGCAGCTCTATCTTTGGTACACAATCCTAATTAAACGCATGCGCTAATTTATTATCTGACTTACAAACAAGGATTATTGCTGTTTTTTGAGCCATTTTAAAGCCTGATTAACTTTCATATCCAGATTGATATCTTCAAAATTATCCTCACCATTAATCAGTACATCCGGCGAAATATACTTTTTATATATTTTGCCATTTCTATCTGCATCGTAATCTACAGCCAGATTTAAACCGGCAAGACTATTAATCTTGAAACCTTCATTTGCTGTAGTATATCCTGCAGTATTTTCACCGATTAAAATGGAACGTTTCCGGCCAATGGTGCTGATTGCCACAACTTCACCAGAACTGGCTGTTCTGCCACTAATCAATACTGCAAGTGGAATCAGTTCATTCTTTTGTAATCCGGTTGAGGGCAGTGTAGATACCTGCTGCTGATCCAGATAAATATTTCCTCCCTTTAGTATCCATTCTCCATCCTCTTCACCATGCTGATTCACAAAGCTGCCGATTTTCCCTTCCCCTATTAATTCGGACAAACCCGCGAGCATCTGAAACATACTCCCCCCTGTATTTAGTCTCAGATCCAATACCCATCCCCGGATCTGCC
The DNA here is from genome assembly GCF_026239655.1 of Pedobacter sp. MR2016-24. Lineage (GTDB taxonomy): Bacteria > Bacteroidota > Bacteroidia > Sphingobacteriales > Sphingobacteriaceae > Pedobacter. The sequence continues at coordinate 336,762 of NZ_JAPIVO010000007.1, forward strand.
TGGTGTTCACTGCTGCAATCGCTCTGCGAATTGCCTGCGCTTCTTTATTAATATTTTTACCACTAAAATCATTATTGCCTGGCAGCAGGATATATCCGGTGTGTTTATCCAGCAACTTAACTACCAGCGTATCATACCGTTTTATGGCATTAATCACAACTTTGTTGAGATAAGGTTCATTGCTTTTCCAGTAATAGGACTTGTCCTTATATTTCAGTACTCCATGATGGTCGTCAATATGCTCGAATATATAAGGAAATATAGCTGCTACAGCTGCGTAATCATCTGCGCCATCAGCTTTGTCGTAAACATCTTTTTTCAGCATCTGCCAGTCTATTTTATCTCTATTTATTGAATTCGCCTGAATCAGCGCTAAACTCTTATCGATAAATACTTTTACGCTGTCAGCCATTTTTACTGGTCGATTTTGAGCAGAGAGGTTAAAAGAGAAAAGAATTGTGGTAAAGAAAATTATTATGAGATGTTTCATCTGTTAAAGATGATACAAATAGCCAATTGGTTGCAGTGAAAAAAAATAAAGATTAATTTATTTTAACCTATTGATATACTATACATTAAGCATAAACCCTGATTTCAATCCGATTTTTATTAGAATAAGTTGTGACAACATGATTTATTTTTCTATCTTCGCACCTCCTTAAACAAGGAAAATGATTCCGTAGCTCAGCTGGTAGAGCATTACACTTTTAATGTAGTGGTCCTGGGTTCGAATCCCAGCGGGATCACATCTAAGACTATCACAACATATCACCCTGCAATCACACGATTAGCAGGGTTTTTGTTTTTTAAGGATTTCCAGAATTGTACATGATCTCTTTTTGCAAAAAAAAGACTGGACTGACAGTAGAGACATGAACAAAGCTAATTTATTCCGTGTTTGATTTTCAATATCTAAAAACAACGCATTCCATTGATTTATAATTAGATGAAGATAATATCAATTTGATTTTCTTTTCCTCTGATATCTTCATGGCTTAAAAACGTTAGCTGTTCTTTTACTTTGTGACAACGTTTAAATACGCTTAACCAAATTTACAACCATGCAGTCTAAGTCTGAATTTCATTTACAAAAGCAATCTTTTAGATTCAAACCATATGCCAGATACTTATATCTATTTATTATTCTTACTATAATCTGCTCCAGCCCTTTATTCGCTATTAATGTACCCATCAGTAAATCTGGTATTGTAGGTAAGGGCATAGCAGTTTTCATCCCTCAGGGCTACGATCAGCAAAAGACACCAACTCTAATGCTGAAAAAAGAACGCGCCATATCAGGACCTGTACCTCCGACCTGGAAAATCAGGCCGGAATTTACGGTGGCAAATGGCAAAACCAATGCAACAGTGATGTTTAGTGGAAACATTAGTCTGTATGGTGGCGGCGAAGTAACCGGACCGCTATTGCGCAATGGCAAAAAAATCAAACTCTGGAATACTGATAGTGGTGCTTATGGTGTTGATGAAGGCTCAAGATTGTATCAAACGCATCCCTGGGTAATGGGAGTAAGAGCAGATGGAAGTGCCTTCGGCATTCTCTTCGATAGTTATTGGAAAGCTGAAATGACTACCGAAAATGACAGGGTGGAATTTGAAAGCGAAGGTCCTGTATTTCGTATTTTTGTAATCGACAGAAACTCGCCGCAGGAAGTAGTAAAAGGCCTTGCAGAACTGACCGGCACAATGGAGATGCCGCCAAGGTGGGCATTAGGGTATCAGCAATGTCGATTTTCTTATACATCAGAAACCCGCGTCAAAGAAATTGCAAACACCTTCCGCACCAGGATGCTGCCATGTGATGTGATCTGGATGGATATCGATTATATGGAAGGTTATCGGGTATTTACATTTAATCAGCAAAACTTTCCCAATCCAAAACAGTTAAATGCAGACCTTCATTCAAAAGGTTTCAAATCAGTATTTATGATTGATCCCGGGGTAAAAGCTGATCCCTCCTATTCAGTCTACAAATCCGGTTCTGCCAATGATATATGGGTAAAAGATCAATCTGGAAAAGAATATCATGGCAAGGTGTGGCCGGGTGATTGCGCTTTCCCGGATTTTACGATGCCCAAAACACGAAAATGGTGGGCCGGATTATATAAAGACTTTTTAGCCACCGGTATTGATGGAGTATGGAATGATATGAATGAGCCGGCTGTGAACGACAGTGAATTTGCAAAAGATTTACAACTCGGCACTATGCCTTACAACACACCGCATCGCGGTGGCGGAAATCTGCCTGCAGGACCTCACCTGCTTTATCACAACGCTTACGGACGACTAATGGTTGAGGCAACGAGGGACGGAGTGCTGGCGGTGAATCCGGAAAAGCGTCCCTTTGTATTAACAAGAGCTAACTTATTAGGCGGACAGCGTTATGCAGCTACCTGGACGGGTGATAATTACGCGGATGAACGTTTCATGAAGTTATCTGTACCTATGTCCCTAACCCTTGGCTTATCCGGACAACCCTTCAGCGGCCCTGACATTGGTGGTTTCCTGGGCAACACCTCTGCCGATCTTTGGGGCCAGTGGCTGGGTTTTGGGGTCTTTCTGCCCTTTACCAGGGGGCACGCCTGTGCAGGCACAAACGATAAAGAACCCTGGGCATTCGGACCTGAAATGGAGCAAACTTCCAGAATTGCTTTAAACCGTCGTTACCGCCTATTACCTTATCTGTATACTTTGTTTTATCAGGCGCATCAGACAGGTATGCCGGTTATGCAGCCATTATTTTTTGATAATCCGAAAGACACCACCCTGCGAAATGAGGAACAGGCGTTTTTATTGGGCAAAAATCTCATGGTAGTGCCTGCTTTTGCAAAAAATACACATTTACCCAAGGGTAAATGGGAAGAACTACACCTGGTAGAAGGCGAAGAGCATGATAAATACCAGGCTAAATTACTGCTCAAGAGTGGCGCCATCATCCCGGCCGGAGAGGTAATTCAGCATACCCTGGAGAACTCGATTGCTAATCTTTCCTTATATATCAACCTGGATCATAAAGGAACTGCAAGCGGGGAATTATACTGGGATGCCGGAGAAGGATGGGCTTTCAGAAAAGGAGATTATAAGCTGCTGAAGCTTCATGCCAAACTTGAAAATGACATCGTTGCTATTTCGCTTCTTACAGACGCAGGCAGCTATCCTATTGCGAAGGAAATCCGATCAGTTAAGGTCTTTGTCATTCAGGACGGTAAGCAATTTATAGGTAATGGCGACCTTCAGCATGGCGTTCGCATCAATATAAAATAATCTCATCAAATATCATTACAATATGTTCCGCTTTAATGTAAATAGTACTTATTTATTCAAAATAGCATTGCTGCTGTTACTGCCCTCCGTACAAATGAGTATAACCTGTGCACAAACAACGATGCATCCGCTGGCCAATGCAAAGGCAGTGATACAATCGGGACAGGCTCGGTTCACAGTACTGACCCCCCGTCTAATCCGCATGGAGTGGACGTCTACTGCGCCATTTATGGACAAGCCTACCTTAACCGTTATCAACAGGAACTTACCTGTACCAAAGTTCAGCTCCAGTGTGGAGAATAATGATCTGGTCATCCGCACTGAGGAGCTCGAGTTACGCTATAAAACCGGATCAGGGAAGTTCAACGCAGATAATTTAGTGGTCAAGGCTTTAACTCCACCTCATTTCTTTAGCTGGTCGCCAGGCAAGGCCCAAAAAGGCAACTTAAAGGGGACTTCCAGAACACTGGATAATTATGACGGCGACTATCACATCTGGGATAAAAAGAAGATGGAACTGGAAGATGGTCTGTTGGCTACCGACGGATGGACAGTGATTGATGATGCTCAAAAGCTTCTTTTTGATAATTCTGAATGGCCATGGGTAACTAACCATCCTGCTAAAGATTATCAGGATTTTTACTTCTTTGGTTACGGTCACCAATACAAAAAAGCTTTGTACGATTATACACAGATTGCGGGACGTGTACCCCTGCCCCCTCGTTATGCCTTTGGCTACTGGTGGTCGCGCTACTGGAGTTACTCTGACAATGAAATGCGGGATGTGGTAGAAAACTTTAAATCCCACAATGTGCCGCTGGATGTGTTTGTGATTGATATGGACTGGCACCAGACTGATAGTCTGCGTACAAAATATGATGTGTTCGACCAAACGAAACACTGGACCGGCTGGACCTGGAACAAGCGTCTCTTCCCGGATCCTGCGAATGCGTTGAGCTGGATGAAAACAAAAGATCTGAAGGTGACACTTAACCTGCACCCTGCATCGGGCATTGCCCCTTTTGAAGAGCCGTACCAAAGAATGGCCAGAGCGCTGAACTTTGATACCAGCACCAGGGCGAATATCCCTTATGAAGGCTCAAATAAAAAATTTATGTCTTCCCTGTTTGATCAGGTATTGCACCCGATGGAAAAAACAGGTGTAAGCTTCTGGTGGCTCGACTGGCAACAATGGGCTAATGATAAAAAAATTCCTGAACTCAACAATACCTGGTGGCTCAACTATGTGTTCTTTACTGATATGGAACGCAGGAATACCACGCGTCCGCTGTTGTATCACCGTTGGGGTGGACTGGGCAATCACCGTTATCAGTTAGGTTTTTCCGGAGATGCCGTAATTTCATGGAAGTCGTTGGCCTTTCAGCCTTATTTTACCAGCAGCGCATCGAATGTGCTTTACGGATACTGGAGCCATGATATCGGCGGGCACCAGTTTGGACCAGGTTCAGATCAAAAACTTGACCCTGAATTGTACGTACGCTGGATGCAATATGGTGCGCTCAGTCCAATCTTTCGCTCGCATTCCTCCAAAAATGCAAATCTGAACAAGGAAGTCTGGAATTTTAGCGGCCAATACTATGACGCCCTGAAAAATGCAATCAATCTGAGATATGAACTGGCACCATACATTTATACCATGGCTCGCAAAACTTACGAAACAGGTATTTCAATCTGCCGACCACTCTATTATGATTATCCGGAAGATGAAGAGGCATATCAATTCCAGTCAGAATACATGTTTGGAGATGATATGCTGATTGCACCTATTGTTGAGGCGATGGACAAAGGACAATCAAAACTTAAAGTCTGGCTTCCTGAGGGAAATAACTGGTTTGAATGGCACACAGGCACTTTGTTAAAAGGCGGACAAAAGGTTAAACGCAGTTTCTCTTTAGAAGAGTATCCGATCTATGTAAAAGCCGGAGCTGTGGTTCCTGCCTACAAGCAGACCAAAAACCTGTCAGTTCAGCCAGATAAATCAGTGATAGCTATTTTCCCTGGCGCAGATGGATCTGCTAATGTTTATGAAGATGCTGGTAATTCAAAAAAATATGCAACGGAGTATGCATCAACATCAATTATATCTAAGTACCTGTCGGGCAGAAAGCAGGAGATTACGATCAGGCCGCGTAAAGGTACTTACCCGAATATGCCCCTGGAAAGAACATATGTAGTGCGTTTGTTAGGTGCAGAAATGCCGCGTTCTATTTTAGTAAACAATAAAAAAATGAACTATGCTGTTGAACCGGGTATAAATACATGGAATTACAATGGTAAAGATTTGTCTGTAGAAATCTCATTACCTGAAACAAATTGCGCCCGGCAGCAACGCATCACCGTTCAATATGATGAAAATGATAAAATCGATGTAAATACCGGCCTGGTAAAAAAGTTCCGTCAGCTGAGCAAAACTGTCACTGCCCTAAAGTTCAAAGACGCAGATATTATTTTACCGGAGCTTGTAGGACGCTGCGAAGAAACCAACCGAAGTTTGTCTTATTATCCTTCGCAGTTCTATAAAAACCTGCGCTACTTTGAAAGTCAGTTCAGCAACCTGTCACAGGCAATTATAGAAACCACGAATAAAGACAATGTGAAATGGTTTGAAGAACAGCTCGACCAATTGAAAAACAACTAAAAAATAATATAAGCTGATCATCATGGAGCAGAAAAAACTCCATGATGCTTCTTTTGCTGGTAGATACCATGAAACACACTAACGTCCGCATTAATACTCATCGGTAAATTTGATCTCCATAATTTTTTGCTCAAACTGATCAGGTGTAACCAGGGCCTTGGCCTTGATACGTGCTTTATAGGTATAAACAGTAGTTAAAGAATAATCCAGTATTTTGGCAATCGTCTCTGTATCATTGACGCCTAAACGAATCAGCGCAAAAATACGTAATGAAGCCGTGAGCATTTCTCCCTCTTTCAATGTAATTTGCTCCCCCTCTCTCAGCAACGCATTGAAAGAATCCACAAAATTCGGGAAAAGCGTTAAAAAGACATTATCAAGCGTGTTGTAAAGCTGTGTTTTCTCCTGCTGTATCTGTACGTTACCGAGCACCTGTGTAGCATCGCTATATTTACCTAGTTTGATATTGTGCTGCGCTTTACGTTTTACTTTGTCCAGCGTTTCTATATAGGAGGAACAGGTTTTAAAGAATAAGCCAATCAGTTCTTCTTTTATCCTGGAAGATTCCCACAGTCTATTGTTTACCTGCTCCAGTTCACTATTTTTCCCTACAATGATTTTATCATTAATTTTAATCAGCATAACCTGTTTACGAATAAGCACCAGCTGGAAAAGGAGTACTAATGCTACGAGTATAAAGATGATAATCCCTATCCACAGCATATCTTTCTCATGCTGTTTTTCTTCAATCAGCCGGCTTGCAATAAGCGGTAAGACTGATTCAATCTGTGCTGCACGGTTTCTGGTACCATAAAATGCAGCGTTATTGAGGGCTTCCTGCATACAGATATAGGCATCGTCGTTCTTGTTATTTTTGAATAACTCTTGTCCTAATAAAAATATGGCGAATGTTTCTTTTGTTGCAGAGCGGATATCATTGATAGCGGCAAGGGTTAAAAGCAGGAGCTTATCATCGCCGGCGTAGGCATGGCTGATCCTGGTCGCGCATATGGCAATCTGGTGCTCAGAAAGCTGATGAGACAAAAGGTAATGATAGAAAAAAACTGCAGCGGGCTTCTTTTTTTTCTCAGCTTCGGGTAAAAAAGCAAGGTTAATCGTTTTTTCAAGTTCATCCGGATCAATCATACGTCCGGCATTGTTAAAATCGGCTTGTGCAGCCTTATGATAGCGCTTGGCAAAATAGGCATCATTGTTATAGGCACTTATTTCGGCGTTTAACAATCCACGTAAAGTCAGATAGTCGTAGCGAAATTTTGTGGTCAGGTGTGTAGTATCTATCTCCCCGACTGTTTCAAAAGCCTCTTTATAAAAACCCGATTTAAGCAAAACAGTAGCGAGGCCCATTTGTGCTTTGATCAGATATTTTTTTTCATCTAATTGTCGGGAAAGGTCGATCAATTCGTGCCCCACTGTAATTGCAGAATCGAAACGAAACGAGGAATATTCCTTAAACAAGTCAGATAACAATTGATAACGCATGTCAGTCTGATGTTGATCAACCGCCTGCAACCGGCGTTTTACGGACAGGATGTGTTTTTCTTTATGTTTAATATAGCGGCCTTCTTTTGCCAGCTCCTCTTTCAGTACCTGCCACAAACTGTCAACCTTCACCTTCTGCCCATAAGCTGAAACGATGCTTACAAGCGAAACAATAAACACTAAAATATTTTTTTTCATCCGTTTAAATTGGTCTTCATTTCTGCTGAAGCTGTCATGATTTACCCGCTGTGGTTCCGCAAATCATGCAGGTTTCATCTGGTAATCTATAAGCCTTAATTTGCATCTACCATAAACATACAATAAAATATGCTCCCCCATAAATAGCTGGACGCACAACATTCTACTGAGTCAGTACAGGAGCTTAAAATTTGCAGAAAACGCCATCAAATCTTAGATTTTGCATACTAAATATATTTTCAATATTCAGATAATCAATTATTTACATTTTCACGAGTTTTGATTTTGAATTCGGTATGGTGATGTTTTATATCAGGCACTTTATTGTTAGCTACATTTGATCAACCAATTATAAAACCATTTAGAAAACCTGTATGAAAAACAAATTACTCTTGTTGCTGGTAACTTTGGCACCCCTTTTTTCCCTCGCCTGTCAAAAAGAAACGCAGGACATCACTATCACTCATGTTGATACAAGCGGAAGAAATGTAAAGTACTTTCAAAACCCCATCATAAAGGGCGATCAGGCGGACCCCTTCGTGACGTATAGAGACGGAAATTATTATTTCCTTTCTACAAAAGGAAACCGGATTGCCATCACAAAAACTAATTCCATGTCACAGTTATCTGCTGCTACAGAAAAAACGATATGGACCCCTCCTGTAAATACAGATCACTCCTCAGATTTATGGGCACCAGAATTACATTTTTTTGACGGTAAATGGTACGTCTATTTCGCTGCAGCTCAAACAGGTGTAAATGATAGCAACCGCATGTTCGTATTGGAAAACAATAACCCCGATCCTACTCAGGGAACCTGGATCTTTAAAGGTAAAATAGCCGACCCTGCTAATGATCAATGGGCAATAGATGGTTCTATCCTTGCCGCAGGGGGCAAAAATTACTTTGTTTGGTCTGGCTGGGAAAATGAAACCGAAAAATATAAACAATATATCTACATCGCAGAGATGTCTGATCCATGGACACTGAGCGGGCCCAGGGTAAAAATATCTTCTCCCACCAATGATTGGGAAAAATGGGAACCCGGCTTTCTTGGTGCGGGGGTGAATGAGGCGCCCATTGTACTGCAACGGGATTCAAAAAGCCCGATATTTCTGATTTTTTCCGCAAGCCGCTATAGTAGTGATAACTATTGTCTTGGTCAGATTGAGCTCAAAGCCAATAGCAATCCCGCACTCGCAGGAAGCTGGATCAATAAGAAACAGGCATTTGTAAAGAGTGAGAAAAATGCGGTGTACGGTCCGGGCCACAATGGCTTTTTCACCAGCGCCGGAACGAATGATAAAGGCAATGCAGTAGCTGAATTTTGGTTTATCTACCACGCGCGCAATACGCCAAATGAACCAAACCAGGCAAGAACATCCAGGATGCAAAAACTCAGTTGGAACACCGATGGTTCGCCTAACTTCGGCATTCCCATCAGTATCGGAGTAAATATTCCCTGTCCTATCAGTGAACAATAAGCTATAGCGAAAAGCATTTCCTGTGCTACTGTGCCCTCAAAAGGGCAGGAATGGATAACTATGCGCGATTTTTTGACGATGCGATCTAATAGATGCGATTATAAATACTCAAAAACTTAACATGAAAAATTTCAGCCAACCAATTATTTAAATAGTCAACAAAACAATTATGAGAAAACTTTTATACTACAATAAAGCAGGAACTTCTTTTGGGGTTATCCTTTGTAATGCTTTGTTCATCATCATGATGATATGCAGTATGCCGGCGTTTGCCCATACGGGTAACATAGCGGTATCCACGCCCGGTGCGGTGCCACGAATAATAGCTTTTAAGGATATTGAAGTGCGGGGCACCGTGACCGATACCAGTGGAGTTGGCTTACCAGGCGTTGTTGTATCCGTTAAAGGTCGCAGCGGATTTGGCGCAGTGACGGATGTGAATGGAAGCTATCGGATCACTGTACCCGAAGAAGCCACGCTGGTCTTCAGTATGGTTGGATTCATCAAGCAGGATGTAGCGGTAAACTCGCGCGGATTTATTGCAGTAAAGCTCCGCCAGAACTTTGAGATGCTGGACAATGTGGTGGTGGTAGGATATGGCACGCAGCAAAAAAATAACGTGACCGGAGCGCTCACCTCAGTAACTTCCAAAGAGCTGCTGAGAACGCCAACTGCCAGTCTTACCAACAGCCTGGCCGGCCGGCTCCCTGGTCTGTTAACCATACAGAGCAGCGGTGAACCCGGTGCCGACGGATCAGAACTGTACATACGTGGTTTTGGTACCTATCAGGGTAAGAGTCCCCTGATACTGGTCGACGGAATTGAAAACAGCATTGACGGTATAGATGCGAATGACGTGGAAACCGTAAGTATACTGAAAGATGCTGCTGCTACTGCAGTTTACGGGATGAAAGGTGCCAATGGTGTTGTACTGGTGACTACCAAAAGGGGTAAAACAGGCAAACCTGTTATATCACTCACCATGCAGTCGGCTCAACAGCGGCCTTTTAACATGCCTGAATATCTGGATTCATTTGATGCTTTGACGTTGTTCAGGGAAGCACTTAACAACGACGGTCTCAATGCCAACTTGTACACAGATGCCTATCTCAATAAATTTCGTGATCGCAGCAACCCTACTTATCAGTATCTCTATCCAAATGTGAACTGGACAAAAGAGCTGATTAAACCTTCCTCAATGATGAACCAGGCCAACCTGAATGTGAACGGAGGTTCATCAACGGCCCGGTATTTTGTATCTATGGCGTATCTGAAACAGGATGGCCTATATAAATATGATGATCTGAATGCCTACAATATCAATGCCTCCATGAACAAGTACAATTTCCGCAGCAACATTGATATAGACCTTACACCCATCTTAAAACTGGAGCTCAACCTGTCAGACATTGTCCGCGACAGAAATTATCCAACGGAAACCTCGGGCGCGTTCTGGGCCCAAATACGTAACACTCCCTCCTATTTGTATCCCTTAACTAATCCTGACGGTTCGGTACCCGGACAAAAGGATTCACCGGCCAGTCCTTACGGGCGACTTACACAATTCGGATACGGACGATTTTTCGAGAACACGCTTAGTTCAATTGTGGGCTTTACACTTAAATTACCTTTCGTCACAGAAGGGTTGAGCTTCAGAACGCGTTTCGCTTATGACGCGCAGAACTTTCGTAACATCAGCCGAAAGCGCAATTATTCTACCTACAGGTTCATCACCGATGAAAACGAACCTGATCTGAGCAAAGGCAGATATGAAGAATTAAGTACCGGCGACGGTCTGCTGGGTTTTGAAATCAATGCTAATGGAAGCCGGAAATCTACCTTTGAAAGTTACCTGAATTATGACCACACCTTTGCGCAGAAACATGCAGTCTCCGGCATGCTGAGGTATAACCAGTCACAAAGTTTTCTGGCTACTTCAAACGATGATGGTGCAATAGCTGCCCTGCCTTATAAACAACTGGGTTTAGTAGGAAGGGTTAACTATGCGTACGACAGGCGCTATGTATTGGAATTTGATGCCGGATATAATGGTTCCGAAAACTTTATGGCAGGCAGGCGTATGGGTTTCTTCCCTGCAGCTTCCGCGGGTTGGGTGATATCTAACGAAGCGTTCCTGAAAAATTCAAAGTTTGTAAATCTGTTAAAACTGAGAGGATCATACGGCATAGTGGGCGTAGATAACAGTGCAGGCCGTTTTGCTTACCTCAGTACCTGGCAAACAGGAAACGGCAGTGGCTACCGTTTTGGTTTGGCCGCCGACGGTGATGGTTATGCTGGTGCACAGGAAAGTGCTACGGGAAATTCGTTCCTTACCTGGGAGAAATCAAAAAAAACCAACATCGGATTGGACCTGGAATTATTTAAAAGCGAGATTGCTTTTACAGCTGATGTATTTAGTGAAAAACGCTCGCAGATTCTGACAACAGCTACCATCATCCCTGATGTAACTGGGGTGCAGAACTTGCCGGCCATAAACGCGGGGATTGTAGATAATAAAGGTTTTGAGGGCGAACTCACCTGGCGCAAACGTAGTGGAAACCATAACCTGATGATCAGGGGATCGTATTCTTATGCTACAAACCGGATCCAGTATGCCGCAGAACCTGTATTCAATCTGGCCTATCGTGCAAGAAAGGGAACCCAGATCAATGAAGCATATGGTCTTACTGCACTCGGTTTATTTAAAGACGATGCAGATATTGCGGCAAGCCCGATCCAGCAATTTGGCGCAGTACGACCGGGAGATATTAAATATTTTGACCGTAATGGCGATGGCGTGATCAATAGTCAGGATGAAGGATATCTGGGAAAAGTCACCACTCCGAAATCTATTATCGGTTTAACCATTTCCTATACCTATAAGAATTTTGATCTTAATGTGCTCTTTCAGGGCGCCACTGGTGGCAAACTATGGTTAACTGGTACTTCAGCATGGGCTTTCTCCAGTAACAGCTCTGTGCTGGCTGATTATATGGAGGGACGCTGGACTACCGAAAATCCCGATCCTAATGCAGTATGGCCAAGGTTATCTTCATCTAACAATGTGAATAACAATCAAAACTCAACGTTCTGGCTCAGGTCATCCGATTATATCCGGTTGAAGAACGCAGAGATTGGCTACACACTACCTAAAACCTGGATCAGAAAGATTGGCATGACCAATATCCGGACTTTCGTCACCGCCTCGAATCTCTACACCTGGACTAAAATGAAAATTTTCGATCCTGAAAGAACGAATGGATTTGGCGACTATCCGCAAATGCGTGTTATAAATTTTGGATTAAATGCTTCACTGTAATAAAATGAAAAATATATATAAACTGCTGTTGGCAGTACTCCTGATCAGCAGCACATCCTGCAAGAAATACCTGGATGTTGTACCCGCAGAATATTCAAGTGAAGATGATGTTTATAAAAATATCAACCTCACTGAGCAGGCCCTCGCACGTTTATACAACGCGATGCCGAACGAACTGACCTCGCCATTGACCGCTGCCACAGATGAAACCTACCATCATTGGTTTGACAATGGCGAAGCAATTGATGCCTACAAATACAACCTGGGCAGCTGGAGCACAAATGACAATCCCTACGGAAACTGGTCGGGCAGATACCAGGACATCAGGCGGGCCAATATTTTTATCAATCGTATAGACAATGTACCGGTACCGTTAGACCGCGAAAGTTATTATACGATCTGGAAGCCACGTTACAAAGGAGAAGCCCGCTTTTTACGTGCATTTTTCTACTTTGAACTTTTTAAACGCTACGGGGCGGTACCTTTGATCACCAGTGCCAATGATGTAAATCCAGACAATCTGGAAGACACCCAGGTTGCCCGGAATTCAGTTGATGAGGTGGTGAACTTTATCGCTACAGAATGTGATGAAATAGCAAATACTTTGCCCTTAACACAAGAAGATGCGCAAACCGGACGAATCACCAAAGGTGCAGCACTAGCACTAAAGGCACGTACACTACTATATGCTGCTAGCCCTTTATTTAATGGAAACCCTTTGTATGCCGGTGTACAGAACAAAGATGGTAAAGGACTTTTCAGCCGTGCTTATGACAAGGAAAAATGGAAAAGAGCTGCCGATGCTGCAAAGGCGGTGATAGACATGGGAATTTACAGGCTATACAGTCCCTTTCCCGACAATCCCGTACAGAATTATGCCGCTCAGTTCTATACCCGTGATTATACAGAAACCATCATGCCAAGGATAATTGGTAACTCCACAGATATAGATGGCAATTACCTGCCTAATGGCTCTCCATTTAAAGGGAACGGGAAACTGACTCCCCTGCAGCAGTTTGTAGATGCTTATGAAATGAAGAACGGTTATCCGATAAACACTCAGGGCTCGGGCTATACCAATAGCGGCGTCTGGAATGGACAATTATGGGATGGACTGAAGTTTCAAAACGTCAGCAATATCTCGAATATGTATAAAGACCGCGATCCCCGCTTTTATGCCAGTGTATTTTTCCAGTACGATGTTTGGCGCTTGGATGCAACCAAAAGACCTGTACGACTGGCCTGGTTTGGTGCAGGCAATGGAATAACCGATGGCTGGGCCACAGGAAAGCCGGGAACCAATCCATGGGGCTATAACGTCCGTAAGTTTTTAGCACCTGGATATGACCGGAACGCAAATTCGGGCACGGGTACACGCAACTTCCCCATCTTTCGCCTGGCCGAAATGTATTTGAGTTATGCTGAAGCGATGAATGAGTACCTGGAAGCGCCGGATCAATCAGTTTATCAATATCTTAATATGGTAAGAAGCCGTGTTTCAATGCCTCGCCTGCCAATTTTACCTGATGACAATACGAAAGCCGGAATGCGCAGTCGTATTCAAAATGAGCGCCGGGTGGAGCTGGCATTTGAAAGTCACCGCTTTTGGGATGTGAGGAGATGGCTGATTGCAAAAACCGTGGATAATGTACCGGCCCTTGGTCTTAATGCCCGCCCTTCTGCAGCAGAACTTGCAAATACTGGTCTGGATGTATCTTCAGAGGCTGCGGGTGTAGCAGTTTTCTACAAAACGGTAACGCTGCAAAACCGGGTATTTACAGACAAACATTACCTGATGCCTATTCCGCAATCTGAGATAGATAAAGATCCGAACCTGGTACAAAATTACGCCTGGTAAATTTTCCGGAATACAACAAAGCCCTGCAGATCGATCTGCAGGGCTTTGTTGTTGAATAAAATGGCTACAAAACCAATAACCCGAAGTCCCTCAAATCATAAATAGGTTGTGAATACCATAAAAGCTCAAAGTGCTCCATCGTCGTCTCAAAATCAGCTTTAAGCTCCTGAAAAGTATAAACTTTTCCCTGGGAAACCGATATCTTCTGCAAAATTGTGCTTAACCATTCCCCCTCACTTTTGTTTAGCTGAACAGTGAAAGTCTCTTTTTTATCATAGAAAGTCAGCAGCATCATTTCCAAAGGCTTACCCTTCTTATATTTGGAAAAACTCTCCATATCAGGCTTCCCTCCCAGCCAAACTATCTTAGCTGCTGGCTTAGTATTAAACTTGCTTTCTTCCCTTAACGCTTTCTCAATAAAATCCGAAGGAACCGTCACTTTTGGAATTTTAAAATCAAACCAATCCTGTAATTTGTAATCTAAACAAATGCCGTGCATGAAATTAAAAAGTGACTTCTTTAAGCCGAAGCTAAATTTATCATGATCTATTCCTGTTTTGTCAATATAGTTGATATCATTATTGGCAAAACGCCCTATAGTTTCAGTCTCTTTTACTACTCCAAATCTTTCCGGATACATACCGACAGGGCTATGTGCGGTCATTGCAAACTGATGCCAGAAGCCAGATTGTAAAACACCTGCTGCAAACAATTGTCGAACCATTTCCAGACTGTCTACCGTCTCCTGAATGGTCTGCGTGGGATAACCATACATCAAATAAGCATGCACCAGTATTCCTGCTTCCGTAAAGTTTCGGGTAACCTGAGCGACCTGTTCAACCGATACACCTTTATCAATTAGCTGCAACAACCTGTCGGAAGCTACTTCTAAGCCGCCTGATATGGCTATACAGCCTGAGGCCTTCAGTAAAAGACATAAATTTCCGGTAAAGCTCTTCTCAAATCGTACGTTAGTCCACCAGCTGACTGTAATATTCCTTCTTAAAATTTCCAGGGCAACTTCCCTCATCAGGGCTGGTGGGGCAGCCTCATCTACGAAGTGAAATCCATTCTGACCTGTTTTTTCAATCAGTTCTTCGATCCGGTCTACAATTAATTTAGCCGCGACCGGTTCATAAACCTTAATGTAATCCAAAGAAATATCACAGAAAGTGCATTTACCCCAATAACATCCATGTGCCATTGTCAATTTGTTCCAGCGACCATCACTCCACATGCGGTGCATCGGATTTACGATTTCTATAACTGAAATATATTTATCCAGTTCCAGATCACTATAATCTGGTGTACCGACTTCAGCCTGTTTGTAATCCCTTCTCAGGGTATCATTTTTATAAGTAACAATTCCATTTTCCAATAAAAAGGTTCTCTTATACAAATTCAGCTCCCCGGCGTTTATGATTGAATTATAGATCAGCTCAACGGGTAATTCCCCGTCATCTAATGAAATAAAGTCAAAAAATTCAAATACCCTTTCATCAGAAAGAGAACGTAACTCTGTATTGGCAAAACCGCCGCCCATTGATATTTTAATCTCAGGATAATTTATTTTCACATACTGCGCACATCGGAATGCTGCATATAAATTTCCCGGAAAAGGAACAGATATTAAGAAAAGCTTAGGTTGAACAACGGAGATCTTTTCTTCCAGAATTTCCATCAGGATTTTATCCATATAGGTATACTCCTGATTTAAAGCTCCATAAAGCTCATCAAAAGAATTTGCGCTTCTGCCTAACCTTTCGGCATAACGACTAAAACCGAAATTCTGGTCAATACATTCAATAATAAAATCCGAAATATCCTCGAGGTACAAAGTCGCCAAATGTTTACCCTTATCCTGCGTTCCCATTGTACCAAAGGCCCAGTCCAATTCATCCAACTGCGTAAATCTGGAAGCTTCAGGTAAATAATCTTCCTGGCAAATCTGCAATGCCAGGGTTGGGTTTTTGCCTTGCAAAAAAGCAATAACAGCATCTATCGTCTTAATATATTCGTTTTTCAATGCAAAAATTCGCTTCGCATTTAAGCTTTTTGGCTGGCCCAGCTCCTCTGCGTAAAGAAATAGATCGGCCAAACCTTTTTTAGAAAACAACGCTAAAATCACTTCAATACCTAAATCTGCCTGAGTGGAGGAGATATTCTTGGTGTTCAAAAAACCTTTAATATATGCAGTTGCAGGATACGGGGTATTCAGTTGAGTAAAAGGTGGCGTAATGAGGAAAAGATCAGTTCTCAAAATGGTGTCTTATTTGTATGCAAAAATATCCATAATTATAGAGAGATCAATTTATTTGCAACAACTATATTGATAAACTTGCTGCCTGATTGCTTCTGCAATCCTCAGAATCTGCTGCACTTTATGCTGTTCCACATGGTCTGGATGGTTAAGATCAAGCTGATTGTATGAAATAGCAGGTACTGTAGCCTTACTTTCATTTGTACTGTCATCGACAATCATTAATGTCTCTTTCAGTATCTCCATCGCACGATTGAGCTGCTGAGTTACCTCAACCAATTGCACATTGGAGAAAGGAAAGAAAGAGGCTATGGTAGAAGATAACTGATGACTCAACACTTCAAATTCGTAAAGATGTTTTACCTGACTTTGCGCGCGTTTAGGCTCCAGCAACATGTTTTGTATCCCTGAAGAAAGGATGGTTAGTTTTGTATAAACCTCTTTTCTGGCCAGCTTAAATGAAGTGATGTCGGATGGAATACCGGCAGTCTGGTCATGTAGCTTTTTCAGGTAACTCAAGTTAGCCCGCACTACATCCCCGATATACATGCTATGTTTCCTGATCTCCCAGGATGGGAACAAATAGGAAGCGCCGAAAGCTATTGCACATCCTAAAAGGGTATCTACAACTCTTTCCAGCACAATGGACTGATTGCCGGTATATATATTTAAACAGATAATGATCATAGGTGTTAATGACACAATGCTTAACATATAATTGATGCGCAGATAGGCAAAGTATCCCAATAAAAATAAGCCGGCCAGCATCAGTTTTACTGTTATATTCCCAATCAGTAACAACAAAATCATACCTATTGCTACGCCAAGCAAACTGCCTTTTAATCGCTGTAAATTTCTTTTATTAGTAAGTCCGAAACCGGGTTTAATAACTACAATAACGGTTAACAAAATCCAGTAACTGTAATAACCTACAGGCAGTAAAGTAAAGCTGAAGGCAACCAGACAGGCTGCTGATAACCTGCATGCGAATCTGAATACGGGCGACCGGAAGTTGAGCTGTGTTTTGAGCACAGAGAAAGTAATGAGTTCAGCTGAAATAAAAAACTGATAAGCGGGTAAATCTGCAGGAAAATCTATCTGATCGAATTTAAATGTAAGTGTGGTACTGATCTTCCTCAGCAAGGTATAAATCTCATCGATATTGATCTCCAGTTTATTTAAAATACGGGTGTTATTATCGGTTGCGCTCAGCTTCGCAATCTGCTGTTTTACAAACTGTATATCCGCAGCACTTGTATCTATAGATTTTATTTTAGATTTACCATATAAAGCGTTTCCTATCAATTGCAGGTCATTTGCCAGACAGCCAATTACTCGTGTAACAGCATCGAGCAGTCCGGTATCTTTCAGACTTTCTCTTAGTAGCTCATAATCATACTGTATAGCACCGATACGTTCATATAAATCAATAACCTGCGTTAGGGCCAATAGATACCTTTGCCCCTGCTCATGCCCGTTGCGCATCAACGACTTATTTCTGAGCAACAGATCTCTTACCTGCTCCTGCTTGTCGTGTACTTTGTTGTGGAGTTTAATCAGTTGCAGATAATTTTGTTGCAGATTGCTTCCCGCATCATAAAATGCAGCTTTAGCTCGTAAGAAATCAGAAGTCGAGATAATACATTCTCCCAGAGCATGTTTCACAGAACTTAAAGGCCATAGGCTTGTTTGCACGAGGCTGACCAGATAATAAAACACGCCACCTGCGACGATGTAAAGGCTGAATGACAATGGATCTACTGGTCTTAATCCCTGCACAAAGGTCATCAGTATCAATGCCATTGTACCTAATAACGACCATCGCTTTCCAAATGCAGTAAACAAACCAAAAATCATACAGAACACCAAAATCAGCATTCCTGACAGCATCACCTTTTTGATTAATAATGCCGTAATGATAGCAATGAAAAAAAACAGGCACAAACTGCTCACGGACATCAGAACTTTATCGCCGAGCGTACCGGGAGAATCTGTAAGGCTCACTAAAAGTGCACCTACACCCACAGTAATTGCAATATGCGGATCTGTAAAGTAATATAGCGCGGCAAAAGGGACGATAATACTTAAAGTAGTGCGGAGGGCATCGGAGAAATACTCATTTTTTATAATTTGAAGCACTACTTTAAAAAAAACCTGTAAATATCCCGGCACTCTTTGCATAAGGTTTTGTGTAAATCAACTGCGAAGATAAGGATTCACACCTGTAAATTGCAGGCATCGTTTTTCATTTGTTTACCAGGCTGAGCCATTGCCTGATTACTTTTTTCAAATCCTCAGCTTTTGCGTGAACATCATCCAGATCTTTAAAAGTTGCAATTCTCCTGCCGTCGGTATAATTTCCTTGGAGCAAGCCGGTCGTATCCTCAACCTTAGCTCCTGTGGGAAACACGATGAGGATATTTGCTTTGCGCACATGTATAACCGCAATATCTCTGCTATATTCTTTGGGATTAAATGGTTGCATTGGCCCGTTATAATAAAATGCCGGAGAATTCCATTTAACATGTTCGCTGATATGCTCATCTGCAGAAAGAATGACTTCTCTTAAAGAGGTGATGATTTCCATAAAATCCGGCGACAGATTTTTTATAAGTTCAGTAACTAAATCCTGGTCTGCTATCTTTTCTCTGCTCATCTGTTTGAATGTTAAGGTGTGATAAAAATAGAATAGTTAATTAGATAAATGGAGTGTATTCGTGACAAATAAAATTGGCAAACACGACATCTTTCCAGCATTTGCTTCGCCTAAACATTTTAATGATTTTTTATAAAAAAACAATAATTTGTATATTCACCTTACCATTTATAAACAACAATATTAAACATAATTCAAACCTGTATGCATCATACGATCTATCCATGTCTCACGCTTAAGGGTAAAGTTACCGAGGCGGCAGATTTTTACATCAGCACATTTGGCGACGGAAGAATTACTCAAACTTCACCATATGTAATCCAAATTGAATTGAGCGGACAAAAATTTATGCTCCTTAATGAAGGACCGAGTTCCTCTCCCAATATCGCTATTTCATTTATGGTGATTAGTGAAACAGTAGAAGAAACGGAACTATACTGGAATAAACTCATTGAGGATGGCAAAATCATGATGCCATTAGACAGTTATGATTGGAGCAGCAGGTATGGATGGGTAGAAGACAAATATGGTGTGTCGTGGCAAATCATTACAGGTAGTCGGGCAGATACGCCGCAAAAGTTCTGCCCTACTTTAATGTTTACGGGCGTAAATGTTGGTAAAGCGGAAGATGCAATAGATTTTTATACCGGATTATTCCCAAAATCCAGCGTCGTAGGGAAATTAAGATACAATGAAGGAGAAGGTGACAGCCCTGAATTTATTAAACATGCACAATTCAAGATTTATGATTTCATTATGATGGCTATGGATAGTTCCGCAGCACACAATTCCAGTTTCAACGACGCAGTTTCGCTGGTTGTAGAATGTGAGTCACAGGATGAGATAGATCGTTATTGGGATACGCTGACCTCCGCTGGAGGAAAAGAAGTGGCTTGTGGATGGCTGGTGGATAAATTTGGTATCAGCTGGCAGATTATACCGAAATCACTGACTCAGCTGATAAAAGATCCGGCAAGGGCGCAGCGGGTAATGGAAGCACTAATGAAAATGAAAAAATTAATTATCAAGGACCTGGAAAGCGCTTAAAAAAAACGGTTAAATTTGCATCATGACTAACGGTGCCCCTGCTCATTCAATTTTCGACAAAATCTTATCCTTTATAGACTTTACCAACCAGAATATTTTTCTTACCGGAAAGGCTGGAACGGGAAAGACAACACTGCTCAAAAGAATTAAAGAAGAGTCTTCAAAAAAGATGGTAGTGGTAGCTCCTACCGGGGTTGCGGCTATGAATGCAAAAGGCACAACCATTAATTCCTTTTTCCAGTTACCTACCGGTTCCTTTTTTCCTGGAGATATCAGTCTTGAAAATCTGCAGTCTGGTATAGTATCTATACAATCCCTGGTGTCAGATTTAAGTTATAGCAAGGAAAAACAGAACCTGCTGAATGAGCTGGAGCTGCTGATTATTGATGAGATATCAATGGTACGGTGTGACTTACTTGATGTAATTGACGCTATATTCCGTTCAGTAAGGAAAAACAGCAGCCCCTTCGGAGGCGTGCAATTACTGCTGATTGGAGATTTATTTCAGCTGCCTCCGGTTACGAAAAGAGAAGAATGGACTTTTTTAAGCAGAGCCTATGCTTCTCCTTACTTTTTTGAAGCCTATGTGATCCGCAGGAATCCCGTGTTACAAATTGAGCTGACAACGGTATTCCGTCAAACAGAACCAGAATTTATAGATATCCTGAATAGCATCAGAAACAATCAGATCAGTGATAGCAGCCTCACTTTATTAAACAAAAGATATGATCCGCTATTTAGTTCATCTGATGAGCTAAACCCTATTATCATTACTTCCCATAATGCGGAAGCAAATACGATTAACAAAGGGAAACTGGATGAATTACCGGGTACTGAATATACTTTTGACGGCGAAATCAGCGGAGAGTTCAGAGAAGCTGGTGTACAGGCAGAGCAAAGTCTTAAACTGAAAGAAGGTGCTCAAATTATGTTCATCAAGAATGATAGCGGAGAAAACCGGAAATTCTACAATGGGAAGATCGGTAAGATCAAGTCGATAAAAGATGGTCAGATATACATATCATTCCCGCAGGAAGAAGACCTGTTGCTGGAAAAATCTTCTTGGCAATCTTTTGAATATAAAACAAATCCGGAAGAAGTGATCGTGCAGCAGCAGGTGGGAGAGTTTTCACAATATCCAGTTAAGCTGGCCTGGGCAGTAACCATACATAAAAGTCAGGGTCTAACGTTTGACACAGCAATCATTGACGCCGGAAAATCATTTATTGCCGGACAGGTTTATGTTGCTCTGAGTCGCGTAAGAACACTGAACGGGTTGATCTTAAAATCAAAAATCAGCACAGAAAGCCTGAGATCAAATACGGAAGTAATTAGTTATATGAAACCTGCAGATGAGGCCGAGCTGGATCAGATCTTAGTTACTGAACAGGAAAAGTTCATCTTACAATTAGTACTTGATCATTTCGCTTTCAACAGGTTGCTTTCAGGACTGGACAGCATTGTAACCTATCCTGAAATTGTTAAAGCTAATCTTCCAGAGTTTAAATCGTTATTTGCGCAGTTTAACAAAGCGGTGAACGACCTGATAACGCTATCTGACCGTTTTCAGAATCAGGTAAAAAATCTGCATAAACAAACCGGCTTTAAAGATCAGGCCGCATTGCAGGCCCGGATAGAGTCTGCCCGCGATTATTTTAAAAAAGAAATTACTGTATTACTGATCAATCCCCTGAATAAAAACATTCGTGTAAAACCCAAAAACAAAGTTCAGCAACAGATACAGCACCTGTTTCAAAAATACAGGCAAGTGATAGAACACAGAATTTATCTGATGGAGTTTGCTTCTGGATTACTAAAAGAAGCTGTAAGACCTCAGGATTATACAGCATGGATCAATAAGCATAAATTGCAGGTAAAGCCTGCTAAGTCTTCGGAGACTCAGCAGACAGTAAATTTGCAATTATTTTAAACGGCAGGATTGATTTTGCCTTCAATGGAATCATCCAGTGTTTTGCCTATTGCGGCGCCCACCATCATCTTAATTCCTGCGACGAGGTTACCATGTTTATTATCCCAGTAATAACCTTCTGAGGGAGTAATTTTCAATAAGGCGATCCTTGGATCATCCTCCCCTTCAGTGAACCAGGTTTTCAGAATTGGATTCCATAATTCCTTGATCTTAGCTTTATCGTCTACGACAGCCGCTGCTGCAGTCAGGTACAAATAGTCGGAATGTTTGGAGCCCTGGAAATACAGTTGCACATTAGGATCTGCAGTAACTTCCTCATAAGTATGGCTGTCATTCGCTAACAGCACCCAAAGGAATCCGGCCTCATCCACTTCCTGAATACTCATCGGCCTCACCCCTTTTGAGGGTCCCGTACCGTCTTCAGTACAGAAAAAACACGTGTCTGATTGTGCTATTAATTCTTTAATCTTTTTCAGCGCATCTTCTCTGTTTAAATCTTCATGATTGTCTTCTGGCTGATTGTTGTTAATGCTGTTCATAGGTATATGATTTATATTTCCACAAAAACAGCCGAAGTCATAAAAGGTTCTGAATATTTATCCGAAGTGCTACCAGCCTATTCCATAATCCTCACCATGGTTACTGGATCCACCCCACAGACTATTGTGTTTCCAGTCGAAATAGATGGCATTGATAGGGCCACTTGTCCGGTCACCAAAACTTAGCGTATACCCCAACTTTTTAAGCTCCTCACGCGTATTTTCCGATGTATTACTGTTCAGCAGGATTTGTCCTGGTTTAGGCTTACGATCGTCTGTTTTAGTCCCGCCCAATGAGAGCCATAACTGATTCGTGTTGAAATTTGCAGCTTCTGCAGATTGCTGCACATTCATTCCAAATTCAGTCATATTAAGAAAAAATTGCAAAAGGTTCTGATCTTGTGTATCACCTCCCTGTACCGCTGAAGCTACAAATGGCTTACCATCTTTTAATGCCAGAGATGGGGATAAGGTTACCCTTGGTCTTTTTCCCGGCGCTACCAAGTTAAATGGATTAATAGCAGAATCTAATACGAAACTTTGCATACGCTGACTCATCCCGACACCTGTATGACCAGCAATACAAGCTGGTAGCCAGCCACCGCTGGGTGTAATAGAAACTACCCATCCTTCCTTATCCGCTGCTTCTACAGACGTAGTGCCGCGCCAGAGTCTGTCCTGATAAAGCTCAGCCGGAGATGTATTGTAACCTAAATCATGTTTAGGTGCAAAGTTCCTTTTACTCGTGTCCAGTTCAAAGCCTCTTGTTTTTAACAGATCGGTGTAGGGGTTTTTCTTCCCCTCAAAAGGATAGGGATTACCGGGCCCGATATCGGGATTATTTCTGTCATATTTAATCAGCTTTGCGCGCTGTTTCGCATAATCTTTGCTCAACAGCCCTTTCATGGGCTCTAAAGGCGCAAAATATGGATCACCATAATAAAAATCACGGTCAGCAAAAGCAAGGTTCATGGCCTGATAAACCGTATGAATATATTTAGGACTATTATAGCCCATGCTTTTCAGGTCAAAGTTCTCCAGGATATTCAGCGCCTGTAATAACACCGGACCTTGTGTCCATTGCTGCATTTTGTAAACATCAATACCTTTATAATTGACCATCAAGGGTTCTTCTTCCAGAGGCTTCCAGTTAGCCAGGTCCTGCATGGTAATTAGTCCGCCTTGTTCCTGACAACCACGTACAAATTCTTTAGCGATATCTCCTTTATAAAAACGATCATATGCGGCCATTAAGGCCTGCTTACGATTCTTTCCTGACTTTAATGCAATTGTTTCTGCCTCCACCATTTTGGTTAATGTCTCCAGCAAATCTTTTTGTACAAAGATCTCTCCTGCTTCGGGCGCCTCTCTCTTCTCACCAGGATGTGTAAAAAAGACTTTTTTGCTATATGGCCATTGGTTAATCTGGGTCTTACCACGCTCCATACTATTAGCGGCCTGCGCTTCGATAGGATATCCGGCTGCCAGCTCCATAGCAGGCGCCAGCACTTGTCCCAGACTCATCGTACCATAATTAATCAGCATATAGATTAATCCGCCGGGTGTGCCTGGAGTGGTAGCTGCTAAGGGACCATATTCAGGAGGAAAATTATATCCTTTCTTTTTAAAGAAGTCAGCCGTTGCCCCTGTTGGTGCAACGCCCATCGCATTGATGGCAATTACTTTTTTTGTTGTAGGATTATAGATCAGTACCTGCGTTTCTCCACCCCAGCTCAGGGTATCCCACATAGTACAGGTTGCAGCCAGCATTGCACATGCTGCGTCTACAGCATTTCCCCCTTTTTGGAAGGTCATTGCCCCGGCTGTAGCTGCCAGTGGTTTACCAGTAATGGCCATCCAGTTTCGCCCATGCAGTACGGGTTTTTGTGTTTGTTGTGCCGATAAGGGGAATATGGGTGACGTAAAAAGCAGAAAGGCAGATATTAAATACTTCATAAAAATCTATAAGCTTCTAATTTAGTCAAATAAAGTAGGCAAAAACAAGTATTTGTGTAAACTCTTCCTCTTTCCGCTACCTAAACCAATTGTAAAATAATTATCTTCGCGAATTATTAAAAAATTAGATATGAAACTCGAAGAACAACTGCTAGCAAGGAGCGGAAACAAATGTGAATTAAGTCAGGCAGAAGGACCTCTGGTAATGTATGCCGTACCTCCCCAGTCAGCAAAAACCGAGGAAAATTGTATCATGATCAGTGAAGCTTGTCTTGCGCAAATTGAAAAAAGAGAAGAACTGGACAAAAATATGTGGCGTTGTCTTTCTACAAGTATGTGGAGCGATGTACCTGCAGTACAGGTAGTTTCGTGGAGAATGCTGAACCGACTGAGCAGTGAAGGATGGGCAATGGATAACCTGGATATGATGTATCTGGATGATGAAACACTTACCTGGGCCAAAGCTGCCGGAGAAGATGAAGAAGAAGCAATCGTAGAAATACACAAGGACTGCAACGGAAACTTACTGCAGACAGGTGATACGGTTGTAATTACAAAGACATTGGATGTAAAAGGGTCATCTATCAGTGCGAAGTTGGGTACTGTGGTGAAAAATATTCGTTTAGTAGAAGATAATTCGGATCAGATAGAGGGGAGAGTTGAAGGACAACTGATCGTGATCCTCACTAAATATGTTAGAAAAGGCGGATAATACATCTTTAAGAATATCCCGTAAACCATAATGCCCCTAATATGGAAAACCCTCAAAATTTTGACAAATTTAGGGGCATTTTTATTGACTAAAAATACCTATTTCAAAAAATCACCATCTATAATCATCAGTTTTACTCCTTCTTTAGTAACTGATCGATGTGAGCTCAAATCATCAGACACGATATAAGTCATTCCCGCAGTAAGCACAAAACATTCCCTGTCCTGGAGTTCCGAAATAAATTCCCCTTCCAGACAATGTACAATATGACCTTTCTGACACCAGTGATCGGCAATATATCCTGCAGAATATTCGACTATTCTTATTCTTAGCCCTTTGTATTGTTTGGTTCGCCAGTAGGCAATTCCAGTCTCCCCCAGATGTTCAGTTTTGGGAATTAATGACCAGTCTATGCTTTGAAACGGTATATTACTGTGACTCATGGATTAAAGATAGAAGAAATAAACATAAATTATTATATTAGTAGTTTAACGCCTAAATAAAATAGCGATGAAACAGCTTACAATCATTTTGTTATTAAGCCTTGTAATACTGTCCTGCACTAATCAGACACCTAAAAATATGGAAACAAGTAATAACGAAAAAGTGGTGAAGCAATATTTCACCTACTTTAATCATCATCAATGGGAAAAGATGGCCGGAATGTATATGGAGAATGCTGATTTTAAAGATCCTTCATTGGGAACGCGAATGGTCCAACAGACAAGATCCCAGATCATTAAAAAATACACCGAACTGAATCAAGTTTTTCCGGATATTAATGACAGGATTGTAAGCATTTACCCTTCTGGTGAGAAAAATATTATAGTAGAATTTATTTCGACCGGAACCGCTCCTGATCATTCCAAATTTGAATTACCGATTTGTACAATTTTCACTATAGAAAATGGACTAATTACAAAAGACTTTAGCTATTTTGACAATTTTGAAGAAAATTAAGAGGATTAAAACTTAATCCTTCAATTCTATTCCTGCTTTTTTTGCCAGCTCAATCATCTCGGTAACTTTAATTTCATCTTTAAAAGCAGGGTCAGTACGATATATACTGATCAAGGTCTTATATGCTTCTGCTTCACCCAAATCGGCAGCCTTAAGCAACCACTCTATTCCCTTTTCCGTATTTTGCTGTATACCTATCCCATCAATGTGACACAGGCCGAAACCTGTCATTGCCATTGGAAATCCCGCTTTTGCCCCCTTCCGATACCAGTAATAGCTTTTGTTCTCATTAAAATAATCCGGTGTAGAATAATACCAGCCCAGGTCATTCATTGATTCCGGCTGACCAAGTTCTGCGGCCAGTTCATAATAATGAAATGCGGTTTCCATATCCCCCTCTTCTACTGCATCTATCGCCATATTATGGAGATCCGCAGCTTCGGGTTCTTTGAGTGAGCCTCCATAGGTTTCAAAAGCTTTAGCCGCAGCCGCAATTCTGTAATTTTCTATCCATTCCTCCATTTCCTCTGCAGTAGGTATATCACATTCCTGAACTATTCCCTCTTCAGGGATAAAAAATCCAAATCTGTCATTCTGCATGATCACAAATCCAAGATCATCAACTTCCTCAATACTGGTATAGGCAATTGGAAGAATGAGCTCTTCTGCAAAATTTTCAATTCCTAACAGCTCATTTTCTTCTATAATAAAATATTGAGCTTCGTCATCAATATCATCATATACGCCCGACTGAATTACCCGCCAGCCATAGTTGTAACCCTCAAAGTTGAGCTGCTCTCTAAAGCTTTGGAAGCTACTTTGGCCAGGATCATAATCAGGATGTCTATCAAGTAATTTGGGATCGTCATTAGCTATAGCTTCAGTAATTATGGCATTGCTGACTTCGATATCTTCCAGTAGATCAACCGCCTGATCTTCATGGTGATCATCATCCATATTGAATACGTCCCATGCATCCAGGTGAAAGAAATTATGTATTACACGCTGATCCAGGAATTCGAATATCTTCTGCCTGGCTTTTAGAAATGCCTGTTGATCATCAATTAAAACAGCTGCATGGCGCTCAATAAAATTATAGAACTTCTTCAGCTGCACTTTACCTTCAGGTGCAGGTGCATAGATACCACCTTCATCACCGTTATACAGAGGTGTACTGATGAAAGGATTGTCAATCAGTAAGGAATGCAGAAAAATAGGGAACTCATAATTCCATTCTACCATTGTCAGATTTTCTTTGTCCGTGGTACCAATACCAGCTAAAATGCCCCCCAGATTACTTACGCTTTTTTCGTTTGGAGCGGCATCTGCCACCTGAGCATAATTGAAATTATATAAATAGATTCTATGTGCCATGGATAAAGGGTTGCCAGATGGGCAATTTATTGCCAAATGTAGCATTTAGCATTGAAATTGACTTAATGCCTTTAATACTATTAAAATCAAAGGGGGAATTAGCTGATTACTGTTCTGAATGTTAAATTGATCCTTGCTTTGCTAACAAGTTTGGTTGGTGGCAACCGGTGAAGCCAGTTTGTTTGAGTCGCCCCCTTCATGACGAGTAAACTACCATGCTGCAACATGATAGAGATGGTTTCTTTCGTTATCTTATGTTTGAAAGCAAACTTGCGGACGGCACCAAAACTCATAGAACCTATAGCTCCATCTCTTTTTAAATCTTTCTCTGCATCACTGTGCCATGCCATCCCTTCATCACCATTGTGATACAGGTTTAACAAACAAGAATTAAACTTCTCCCCCGTTTTATGCTCTGCAATTTCTCTTAATGCCATTAATTCGGGCGTCCAGGCCAATGCTCTTTTTGTGATATTTGAATAGGTATATTCAAAATTCGTATCACCATACCAGGCCACTTTTCTCTTGGTAAAAAGATGTTTACCAAAAATTACTGCTTCATCATTCTTCCATTCAATTGCGTTTATTAAACGATCAAAATAGTAGTCGGCCTCTACCGGCGTCATCACTGGTCCATAATAATTTACGATACCATCAGAAGGCAATAGATTTTTATTTTCAGCAGGTTCATCATTAAAAAGATCCATATTCAAATTGATTGCGGTGATCACACCGGTCATAAATTTATAGCTAAAGGGAATAAGTAATCACCCCTGCAAATATCAAAAAATTTTGTTGACAGCAAATCCGTTTCTTGCTATTTACAACTTGCAAAAAATCCATCTGATGGGGCTAGTTGAAGAAGTTATTTAATCAGCATAGTTGCAAAACAGAACCAGCATTTGCAGGCATCAGGGCCTGGATCCTTATAAAGAAAATAAAATTGATCTTTTATTAAATGATAGCAATCTGATCAGACAACTATCATTTAATAATTTTTTTTATACAAATTCCTGTGTAGCTTTTATTGCTTTCTCCAGGGCGCGCAGCAGAACATCCCGATAAATGATAAAGTTACTCTGGCGTATTTCATCTGTCTCACTTTCTTTAACAGCTTTTCTACCATCTTTGACTTCCTGCAAATCATTTGTATACATTACAGTAAATGCTTCAGGTTCTTTATTTTTTAAAATTCTGATGGTATGAGAATATTTCTCATGACTATCCACCATAATTGCTAAATTTTTCTCATTATAAACATTCAGACCAACGATCTTCATTAGCTTTTCAAGCTTTCCTCTTTCTTTTGCGTAACCCATAATTATGACAAATATACCAGTTATCCCGAAGAATATATCATTTGAGTAATTCATATAAAATCTGTAATTTTTATTTATCAGATACATGAGCCATGTAACAAACAAAAAAGAGCTTTTAAACAAAATAACGTGTAGAAAAATAGTGTACTTTTGAACATAATGTCTGGCCACTGACCAGTCATTCTTTAGAATGAAATTGAAAAGAATACTAAAAAAAACTATGATAGCTCTGTTCTTAATTATCGGCATATCCGCCCTGATCGTTTTTTTATTTATGCAACAGGCATCCTTTGGGAAATCTCCTTCAGGAGCCAGACTGGAGCGTATCAAAAAATCTCCCCAATATAATGATGGTGCATTCCAGAATCAATCGCCCACTCCCACCTTTACAGGCGGCGGCACGTTCTTATCTGTAATGTCTGATTTCATATTCGGTAAACACGAGCGTAAATCTCCTGATTATAACCTGCCATCTGTGGTGCGCGATCTGACACTGAAACCTTCTTTAAAACCAGAAATTACCTGGTTTGGCCATTCTTCTTATCTGCTACAGATCAATGGCCTTAATATTTTAGTGGATCCGGTATTTAGTGGTCGTACTTCTCCTGTGAGTTATGCGGGCACCAAAGCTTTTAATGGTGCTGATGTTTATAAGGCTGAGAATATGCCGGCGATAGATGTAATGGTCATCACACATGATCACTACGACCATCTTGACTATGAAACAATTAAAAAATTAAAAGATAAGGTAGGTCTTTTTGTAACCTCATTGGGCGTTGGTGCACACCTTGAATACTGGGGTGTTCAAAAAGACAAAATAAGAGAATTAGACTGGTGGGAATCTACCTCTATCAATGCAGAAACTCAGTTTACCGCAGCTCCCGCAAGGCATTTTTCTGGCAGGGGCTTCATCAGAAACAAAACCCTCTGGTCTTCTTTCATATTTAAAACAAGTGGATATAGTATTTACCTTGGTGGCGATTCAGGTTATGATAAACACTTCACTAAAATTGGTGAAAACTATGGCCCGTTTGATCTTGCTATTTTAGAAGACGGCCAGTATAACGCTTTCTGGGCCAATATTCATATGATGCCGGAGGAGACTGCTATGGCAGCACGCGACCTGAAAGCAAAGGTGCTGCTTCCGGTGCATTGGGGAAAATTTGCACTCGCTACCCATACCTGGGACGAATCCATCGGGCGTGTATTGAAAAAAGCTAAAGAACTGGATCTAAAAGTTATTACCCCTCTTATCGGAGAGCAGGTAATCCTGGATAGCATTATGCCAGAATCTCACTGGTGGGCTACAGCACCCGAAGCTGATCAATAGCTGAAATATTAGTTATAAAGATAGAATGATCAATTTATCATTCTATCTTTGCACTACATAATACCATTTCATGAAAAGTGCAATTAAAACCCTTGCTATATTAGGTTTAAGCCTTCTTTCCTTAACTACGTCTGCACAAAATAAGATGCAAAGCCTGGATGAATTAATTAATAAAACAGACCCGGCATGGCCGCTTGTTCAAAAATGGATTGATTCTGCGAAAAACAAAATTGAAATACTGGAAATTGATTCTGTAAAAGGTAAAGAAGTATTGTATAACACGCAGGTTTCCACTTACTCTACCTTAGGAGCCGTAATTTATAATACTGGCGGAATTATGGTCGACAATGGCTGGCTGAGGATCCTGGGCTCAGGAAGTACACGACTTACACGTTCTGTGTCTGACTGGAACAAAGGAAAAACTATCAATGAATACGGAGATAAGCCTGCTTATCTATTGGTGGCAGATGATGCTGTAGGTGGCTTTTTTGCTATCAATTATGGCGCATTTGGTGAGGATTTGAAAAACATTTATTATCTCGCTCCAAACAGCCTGAACTGGGAACCGTTGAATATCGGTTACGGAGAATTTATCCTTTTCTGTTTTGACAGCGATCTTTCTACTTTTTATAAAGGTCTGAGATGGTCTACATGGAATCAGTTTATTGCAAATCTTGATGGTAACAAATCGTATAGTTTCCACCCTTATTTGTGGAGCGAAGAAGGTACGGATATCGAAAAATGTACTAGAAAATTAGTGAACACTGAAGATCTTTTCAATTTCAATATCGCCAGGCAAAAGGAGATGAAAGACGCAACCATTAAATAACATTTAAGCCTAAACCTGATATGACCACAAAATCTGTTTTGACTACTATATTTACAACACTTAGTTTAGCATTCATCTTACAGGCCTGCGCGCCGCCCGATTTTGATCTGGCAAAAATCAGCCTTCCCATCAGTAAAGACCTTTTATTAGCCAAAATTCCCCTTGAAGATGATAAAATGTCTATCGGAGATGCCGAAAGGTTTACATCGCTGGAGAAAAAAGCGTTGTATTTCGAAGGAGAATCCTTATACGGGAGTATCAATAACAGTCCGAATACCTCTTATCTGGCCAATCAGGTAATATTTTTTATCGATAAAAAGACAAACAAAGCGGAAGCGTATCAACTGGATATAAAGACTACAGATGAAACAGCGAAACTGGAAAAAGCTTTGGACAAAAAATTAGGAAAGACACAATTTCACTATAAACACGATGGAATGAGCTTCCGTATATGGGAAAATAAGGAGGTTACTTATTTTCTTGAAGTAAACGGGACTACTTCTTATAATGGGGTAAAGACTATTTCAAGCTCGCTACATGTCGTAAGTAACAATTACCCATTATTATATAAATACTTTATGGGAGGCGGTTTTGGTTATTACGGAGATTATATTGCTGCAAAACGCAGAAATAAAAAAGCAAATTATACCTATGGAGATTTTGTAAAGGAGAAAGTTGCAGATGGAAGTGACTACTATGGCAAAAACTTAATTAAATAGATTTGCGTTTCACAACCTGTAATTCAGCGGTGATGTACTGGTCTGTTTTTTAAAGAAATTGGAGAAGTGAGCAACCTGCTCAAATCCGAGGCAGTTGGAAATTTCGGAAATATTCCAGTCAGTTTGCTTTAGCATAATTTTAGCCTCCTGAACGATGCGGCCGCTAATCATAGCTGTTGTGGTTTTACCGGTATTATCCTTCAGAACCTTATTAAGGTGATTCACATGAATAGATAATCTGTCTGCATAATCCTTTGCCGTGCGAAGATTCAATTTATGATGAGGTGAGCTTATTGGAAACTGACGCTCCAGTAATTCTACAAATAAAGATAATACCCTTGCAGAGGCAGTATGTAAAGGATGGGTCAGCACCGCGGGTTGAAGTTTCTGACCATAATGAATTAATTCCAGCACATAATTTCGCAATAAATCATATTTATAGGCGTAATCTGAGTTCAGTTCGTTGTACATCTTTTTGAAAATGCTCTCAATTGACAGTGCTTCCTCATCAGTAACCTGGAAGACTGGATATCCTCCCGGCTGAAATATAGGCAGATCGTCCAAAATAACTCCACTTTTAGACTGGATTAAAAATTCGGTTGTAAAAATACAGAAATAACCAAACTGTTTTTCATCCAGGGGTGTCCAGTTGTATGGGATCTTCGGCGTAGCAAACAACAAAGCATTTTTCTCAATATTGATTTCCTTATCGGCATATTCGGCTTTATTCCTCCCACTGATAAAACTGATCTTATAATAAGCTCTGCGGTTATACAACATGGTATCGGTCTTACGCATTCTTGCATTGAACTCATCCGACTTAAATACGTTGAAATGACCAATCTCTTTATTGATATCCGAAGGCACAAAACCCGCAGTATTTTGATAGAACTCTTCCAGGGAGATAATTTCCATTGCTTTATTTATAAAATTCAATTATAATCAATTGTTCTCAATAAGTTTGTCAACCGTAAAGAAGGATCCGCTTAACGGTTGACAAAATTAATGACTTACAGGTTCATGCCACCAGATACTTCAATTCTTTGTGCATTGATCCACTTAGCCTGGTCGGTACACAAAAATGCTACTACGCTGCCAATATCATCAGGACGACCCACACGACCTAAAGCTGTTACGCTGGCAATGTGTTTGTTTACCTGATCATTATCTCTCACAACTCCGCCACCAAAATCAGTTTCGATGGCACCCGGTGCAACTATATTCACCCTGATTCCACGGCTACCTAATTCCGCTGCCTGATACTTGGTTAAGGTTTCTATTGCTCCTTTCATACTTGCATAGGCAGCGTAGCCCGGGGTAGCAAAACGGGCAAGACCAGTAGAAATATTTACAATTCCGCCACCATCGCTTAATATCGGTAAAGCAGCCTGTGTTAGAAAAAAGACACCTTTAAAGTGAATATTAAGCAACTCATCAAAAACCTCTTCAGACGTTTCCGCGAAGGCAGCATTGATACCTATACCTGCATTATTTACCAGGAAGTCAATAGTACCACTTTTAAAAGTGTTTTTTAGCAAGATCGAAAGCTCACGGAAAAAATCACCAAAACTTTTTACATCAGCAGTATTTAATTGCAGCGCAGCGGCTTTTTGTCCGGACTGCTCAATCTCTGCTACTACAGCTAATGCCTCTTCTTTTTTACTGTGATAAGTAAGGACTACATCGAGTCCTTCTTTAGCCAGGTTTAAAGCCATGTTTTTACCTAAGCCTCTGCTTCCGCCGGTGATCAGTACAATTTTATTCGTTGTTGACATATATTTTTATTTTTTGTAATACAAATATGCCTGCAAAATCAATTCCCTTGTTTGCGCTGATCAATCCATTATTTGCGAATTTCAAATAAACAACAATATTGAGCCTAACAAGGGCATACAAAAACTAAAAAAAACTAATTAGGTATTTCCGGATTCAAATTATAGCAAAATATTTTATTGAATTTTGCATCTACTATCATTTTTAAATTTCTTCTGTCAGGTCAATATAGTCAGATAAATGTTGTCACGAACTACCCCGTTCATTGTCGTATTCACACACCTTTCTAAAAATATGGTTTAAGTAATTTTATTTATAAATCAACAAAGCTCATGGAAAATCAACTGTTAGAGATCAAAGTGGCCATTCAGATACAGAAACCTGTCAGTGAAGTTTTTGAAGCCATCGCCGACCCTGATAAAATGACAAATTATTTTATCTCAGAAAGTTCAGGACGTATGGAAGAAGAAAAAGAGCTGGTATGGAAGTTCCCGGAATTTGATGATGAGTTCAAAATCCGGTTAGGTAAGGTAGTAAAGGACGAGGTGATCTGCTATAGCTGGGACGTTAATGGATATAGCCACTTAGTAGAAATCACATTTAAACCTGCTCCTGGCAATGATACTATCGTAGTCATTACTGAAAAGGATTCAAAAAATACGGTTCCGGATATAGAGTGGCTCAAGGGAAATACTCAGGGCTGGGCAAATTTCCTCGCCTGCCTGAAGGCATATACAGAATACGGCATCAACCTCCGAAAAGGTGCATTTGATTACATGAAGAAATAAAACAATAATTATAATGGCTAAAATGAACCCATACCTCAACTTTGACGGCAAGGCCGAAGAAGCGTTTAACTTTTATAAATCTGTCTTTGGTGGCGAATTCAGCGCAGTCCACCGGATGGGTGAAATGCCCGGTGGAGAGAATATACCTGAAAATGAAAAAAATCACATCATGCATATCTCATTACCTGTTAATGAGCACACCACGCTGATGGCATCTGATATTATGCCGTCATATGGACATGTGCTTGCGGAAGGTAATAACATGCAGATATCACTTCATCCGGAGAGCCGCGAAGAAACGGAATATTTGTTTAATGGACTCTCTGCTGGAGGAAAAGTAGAAATGCCTTTGGAAGATACATTTTGGGGTGCTTATTTTGGCAGCTTCAAAGATAAATATGGCATTTACTGGATGGTTAATTTCGAGAAGAATACGCAATAGAAGAATTAAAATATCATGATATCAGCAAGCCTGATATCATGATATAACTGAATGATTTGCTAAAAACCACTATCCCCCAACGCAAAGGTATTCTTACGCTCTTTCCATTTTCCTCTGGTGAAATCAGGAAATTTTTGTGGCATATTTCCCTCTTCGATTGATTTTTCAGACAGTGGTGTAATTACGCTCATAGTAAGTGAATCATAAATATCAATCGGTGTTTGTTTACGCTGTTTGACAGACTCTACAAAAGCATTGAATACAAACCAGTCCATCCCTCCATGACCTGCCCCGTCTGCCTGATGCTGATATTTTTTCCAAAGTGGATGATCGTACTTTTCCGTCCAGATTTTTGCACTGTCCCATTCATCATATGATTTCGATTTCCCTTCTATATATACGGATTCTGCCACATCCATCCAGATTCCTTCAGTCCCCTGAACTCTGAAGCCTAAGGAATAGGGTCTCGGTAAATGGGTATCATGTGTGAGCGTAACTGTTTCGCCATTAGCGCAGTTGAGCATGGTAGTAACGATATCACCATTTTTGAATTTAATAGCCGCATTTTTATTACCGGGTGATACTTTTTCTATGTATTTATTTAAGCCCGGAGATTTTGACGCGAATGATACCAGGTTAGTGAATTGATTACCCCTGTTGATATCGATATAATTCATTACCGGACCAGCACCATGTGTCGGGTAAATATCCCCATTGCGATCCGCATTGAACTGAGTTCTCCATTGTGCCTCTCCTACTGTATGAGGTCCGAATTCAGCACCCTTACCATCAAAGCGCTTACCATCATTAAATAATACTTGGCGCAAATCATGCTGATAACCGCCTTCCAGATGAACAATTTCGCCAAAAACATTTTGCCTTACCATATTCAGTACTGCCATCACATCTCTGCGGTAACACACATTTTCAAGCGTCATGTACGGAACTTTAGTTTCTTCGTATACCTTTAGAATATCCCAATGATCATCTACTGTTATACCAGCAATGACTTCACAACCTACATATTTGCCTGCACGCATGGCAGCTATTGACTGCTCTTTGTGAAACTGCCAGGGCGTTGCGATGACCACGCCGTCTATATCTTTTCGGTCAAGCAGTTTTTTGTATGCGTCCAGACCGCCTGTATACTCCACAGGCAATTTTTTTCCCGCTTTTACAAATTGTGCCCTGCAATATTTCAGGGAGCTTTCCTGAGTATCGCAGATGGCTACAATCTCCACATCCGACCGGAGCAAGCCCTCGCCAATATGATTACGGCCACGTAAGCCTACACCGATATAACCCAATCTTATCTTATCTGCATTTTTTGCGAATAGTAATCCTGAAGGCAAAATTGTTAGCCCTGCGACTCCCACAGCGGCGTTTCTAACAAAATGTCTGCGATCCATAGTTTATAGTTTTTGGTTATTAATTATGTAAAAATTGATATTTTTATTTGTTAATGCGATTTTACCCTTCTGTTTTTTCCATTTCGCTAAGAATGGTATGCTGCAGCATTTCGCTGCTCTGGTCGAGCATCTTCAACAGCTGTAATTGTGCACGGGTCCGTTGCAAGTTGTGACCTTCAAACTTGATCTTAAAATATTGGTCTCCATTAAGATAATCTGTGAGGAACCTGACGGACTGCATATAGGGTAACAACAAAACGCCTTTGAAAAGCGAGTTTAACTCTGTATTGGTGATAAACTGGCCTGCTTCTTTCAGATAGCCTTTGGTATACGCATTGAAAAGAGGAATGTTGAGCCTGATTTTTGAAAGATCTTTTTCATCTTCAACAGTCGTATTGATAATTGTGCGCACAGCATCACCAAAATCATAGGCTATATAACCATCCATAACCGTATCCAGATCAATCACACACTGCGCTTCATCCTTCATATTCAGTAATACATTATTGAATTTAGTATCATTGTGTATTACCCTTTTTGGTAATCCTATAATTTGTTCGGGTTGCTGAAAATACGACATAGAGTCTGCATATGCCTTTATAATATCCAGTTCTGCAGCCACTGATACCAATCTGTCTGCTGCATCTTTCGCAATTGCATCATTTAATTGTTCTAACCTTCTGCCGATGTGATGAAAATCTGGAATGACTTCATATAGGATACCCGTTGGTAAATCAGCTAACATGGCTTGAAACTTTCCGAAGGCTTTTCCACCTTCATAAGCCTGTTTTTCCGTTTCGACAACATCGTATGATTTGGTGTTTTTCAGGAAGTAACTCAGTCGCCAGTAGTCGCCATTGATATCCTGGTAAAAATAGCGCCCGTCTTTTGCCGGAACTAAAGTCATTACTTCCTTTTCAGGATTTCCCGAGCCGGATAAAAGCAACTTGTCCTTCAGATGATCTATCACCTTACACATATTTGAGGATAGTTGCGGAACATCCTTAAAAATATGGTGATTAATACGCTGCAATAAATAGTCACAGCCTGAGGAATTCATATTTTTTATAAAATATGTATCATTAATATGGCCTGAACCATAAGTTTTCAGAGAATCAATATCGACCACACAATTGAAATTAGAGACTATCTCTGATATGTTTTCTACAGTTCGCAAAGTATACTAGTTTAGAAATGAATTGATTTTATAATTTGAAAAATATTTTGTGTTTGTATAGCCAGTAGCATAGCGCCCATTCCAATACCCAGGTACATATTGCGGAAATCAGGTGCGCAGTTTTTAAGCCGGCGTTCAGAAACTGATGCAGCATATCGCCGGTAAAAATGGCCACGGTTTCATTGAGCCATTCCATACCTGCAGTTTCAAAGAAAAGGTAGATGAAAATTGCATTCATTCCTATCACGGTAAAAATCCATACATGCCTGATATTTTGTTTCACATCCACCAGCCAGTAAATTAAGACAAGGATTATCAGTATCCATCCTCCCGAAGCAAAAACAAAAGCGCTGGTACTGATTCTTTTTATAATTGGTGTGAGGTGTAAAATATCGAGTGCAAATCCTATGATCAACAAAATAATCCCTGCCACAATTAAGGTCTTAATTTTATACGCAGCGCTGTGTTTAGAAATGAGCAGCTTCCCTGCAAGTACTCCCCAGATGGTATGTGCAGCAGTGGGAATAGCATTAATTGCCACCCAGCCATCGGTATTAATTTTTCCCATAAGGAGAGTATCCGCATAAGCACCGAAGTTATGAGACTGTACAAATGGCTGATCAAAACCTGGTATTGAACTGTACCTGTATAATAGCTCTGTAAGTAACAGCAGCAAGATAGAAAATGTAATCTGCCAGCTCACAGACCACTGGATGATCAGATAGGCGACTAAAGTAGTAAAAGCTAACTGCGATAGTACATTCCACAATTCCCATACCGGTTTACCTGCGTAAACACAATGTAAACCGACGCCACAGGCCAGAAGTTTTAGACTCCTGATCAGGATGTGACGCAAATTGTTCTTCCACGTAATGCCTTTTTCGAGTTTACGGCTATAGGAAATATAAAGTGCCGCACCCGCCATAAACATAAATGCCGGCTGCACAAGATCCCAGAAATGCAGGCCGTGCCATGGATGGTGAAAGAACTGGTCTACCAGACTCCCGACAGGCGGAGCGGGGTTTAAGTCCTTTAACGCGACAAATAACAAGCAGCTTTCTGCACAAAGCAGGATCATGATCATGCCCCGCATGACATCCAGAGACAGCAATCGGCCAGGATTAGCCTGGTTTATTGTTTTTTCCATTTGCTCAGCGTCTGATTATTCATTCATGTCCAGTAAAAACGAGGATGCTCCTTCGTCTGGCGCATAGCCAAGCGTAACTGACCAATCGCTTTTAGTCGCCACGAAACCAATGCGCATCCCTGTACCTGTAAGGCCTTTCAACTTTCCACGCGCTATTCTCATTTCGTATTTGAGTATTCCCCCTGTTTCCACAATTGTGCCTACCTGATACGCTTCTGAGATGGATTGCTGATCAAAAGTAAAACTCGTCTGCGCGCCGGTATGGTAGAAAATATCTAATCCTGTGGTCAGCAAGTGTCCTTCCAGCAGAATATCATATCCGCCATCAGGAAATGGACTCGATAAACCCGTGGCAGCATTATTATCGGAATCAATATAGAAGTCTAATATATCATCATTAGCCTTTGCGGAAGCCATCTCGAAATATACATAGATGTAATTACCATCATAATCGAATTTCACTTTTCTGAAAATACCGCCTTTTGGCCCGGACGTAATCACATTAGCGGTCACGTTATCCCAGTCAGCCAATGAGTTATCATTTATTTTAACCGGAGAAGCCTTCGCTATTCTTAATACTGTTGAAGCTTCGACTACTTTTCCGTTAATGGTAGCAGAAAGTGTGGGTACATATTTCCCTTTACCTGCATAAGTATGTACAGGATTTTGATCCGTAGAACTCCCTCCATCGCCGAAATCCCAGCTATAATTTGATATGCCTGTTGTTTTAGTGGTAAAAGTAACCTGGTTACCGTCCACTGCTACTTCATAAACCAAATCGGTTAATGCTTCATTTTTATCCTTTTTACAGGAATTAAACAAGGTAGATAACATTACGAGGCAGCAGCAGATCAATGTTTTTATATTTTTCATGAAATTGATTTTAAGATAAATAATCATTATGGATTCTGGATGGCCAATGGATTACTTAAAACCTCATCAACCGGCAGATAATAGATCACCCTTGGATTGGTATAGTCAACAACCATGTTAGGATAACCTGAAGGTGATTTAGAAAGATCCACATCCGTCTCTTTCAATCCCCTCAAATGATAACCCCAATACGTTTTATTGAGCTGTCTTTTATTTCTGAAAACATCGTAGGTACGGTGGCCTTCAAAAGCAAGTTCCATTCTTCTTTCGTTGAGTACAGCATCAAGAGCAGTAGAACCGGAAGGAACCACTTTATTGTACAGAGCAGTTTCGAGTCCCCGATTTTTACGGATCATATCTACATCGTCAAGCGCAAGGCCGGCATTGTTCATCTTCGCCTCTGCTTCTGCTTTATTCAGGTACATTTCCGACAGACGGAACATGATTGGTGAACTCAGATTTGGTCTTCCTGCCTGAAAGGAAAACTTGCTGATATAATATACTTCGATACCATTTTTCTTTTGTACAGTACCACTTCCGTCTTTAAGCGGCACGATATAAGACCATCGAACGTCCTCCGGGTGACTCGCCATCAAACCACGAAGTGAAGAAGAAGCGTACTCTTCCCCCCAGCCCGAATTTCCATCGGAATAGATCATTGAAGCTATTGAACCGAATTTACCATAGTCGTCTACCTCTGTAAATGCTACACAAAAAATAGTCTCCTTAGCAGTCTGCGCATTTGCAAACAAAGATGGATAAGTGCTTGCTGTTTCTAAAGTAAACTTGCCCGAATTAATCACCAGATTAGCATAATCAATTGCTTTCTGATTATCTTCCTTATATAGGTTTACCCGTGACAATAAAGCCCATGCT
Organism: Pedobacter sp. MR2016-24; assembly: GCF_026239655.1. Lineage (GTDB taxonomy): Bacteria > Bacteroidota > Bacteroidia > Sphingobacteriales > Sphingobacteriaceae > Pedobacter. Next base: position 377,177 of record NZ_JAPIVO010000007.1, read on the forward strand.
GCTTCTTTGGATGCATATTGCACGCCTCTGGAAATCGTCATCAAACTTGCCGCTTTTTCCGCGTCTGTCAGCACCGAAGCATAGACCTCTGCAACTGTAGCCCTCGCTTTTTTAGATTCTTCTGTAACAGATGTGCGCAGGATAATTCCTGGTGAAGCCGGATCTGCACTATATGGTTTACCAAATAACCTGACCAAATTAAAGTGGCAAAAAGCACGCAGGAAATAACATTCTCCCAGAAGTTGCTGCCGCTTAGCATCTGTGGCTCCCGATTTTTCTACAGCATCAATTACCGTATTCAACCCATTTATGATTTTATAAGAAACATACCAGTAATATCTTGTATTAGCCTGCGCAGGAGAATGATCAAGACTAAAACTGGCGAAAAAAGGGTCTTCGGTAATTTGTCCGCAAACAATGTCATCACTGGCAAAATCTGACAGCTGAAAGAACTGGCGCAGGTACATATTGTTCTGATCAATAGATCCATTGAAACTGATATGATCTTTCATTAATGCATAAGAGCCGTTTAATGCATTAGTTAAACCATCGAGCGTAGTGACCAATGTATTGGTGCTGATGGCATCACTAGGTTCAACGTTAAGGTTTTTGCAACTGCTGGCCGAAATCAGCAGGAGAATGAATATAGTGGATATCGATTTTTTCATGTCTTTAAAAGTTGAAATTAACAGTTAACAGATATTGCCTGTTATTAGGATATTTGAAATCTGAAACACCCGGTGTGGCAAAACTTCCTGCAGTAATCGTAGTCTGCGGATCCTGACCCAGAAATTTAGAGAAAGTAACTACATTGTCTGCGGTAATCCCCACCGTGATGGCCTGGAAATGCATCCTGTTGACAAATGCAGTAGGAAGAGAATAGTTCAGGGCGATATTTCTGATGGTGAAATAACTGCCATCTCTTAAATAACGGGTTGAGGTTTCTGTTGAGTTCGCAGAATTCTGAGGGCTAGGTTCGGTGGCCTCAGTATCTCCTGGCTGACTCCATATTTTGGCGTCATCAGGCAATCTGATCTGGTTGTAATATGGTTCATGACCGTCATTCATCATGAAACGGAGGTTATTACTATATACTTTATTGCCATAATTGAAATAGGTACTTACGCGCAAGCCAAAATTTTTATATTTAAAGCTGTTGTTGAAACCTCCCTGATATTTAGGAAGCGCCGAACCCGATTCCTGTATCGTGGCCTCTGCGTAGTTTGACGTCGCTTCTGTAGAGACAATATTTCCCTGGTTATCTTTATTCTGTTTTTCCCATAATGGTGCCCCCGTCTGACTGTTTACACCCAGCCATTTCGGCATGTAGAATTCATAAAGATCTCCCCCATTCCGGTAAATCTGCGAAATACTCCATGCACCTGTTTTGACAATATCTGAAGGTAAACCATAGAGCTTGTTGCTGTTAAAATTGATAGTAAAGTCACTACTCCATTCAAAATCTGTAGTTTTAATATTGGTAGAATTCAAGCCCAACTCAATTCCTTTATTGACTACGTTACCTGCATTTTCCCATTTGGTTTCAAATCCAACCGATAAAGGCTGAGAAACCTGTAAGAGCAAATCTTTGGTATTGTTTCGGTAAACATCTAAAGTTAGGTTTAAGCGTTTAAACAAGCCAATGTCTACCCCTGCATTGATCTGGTGTTTGCTTTCCCAGGTTAACTGCGGACTAGCCAGCTGATAAGGAACAGCTCCAATCAGTGAATTGTACTGTGTAGTCAGCGAGTAGAGACCTAAATACCTTGATGACCCTATGTCCTGTGTTCCTGTAATTCCGTAGCTTAATCTAAATTTCAGGTTATCGATCACTCTGCTGTCTTTCATGAAGTCTTCATTACTCATCAGCCATGCGCCTGATACTGAAGGAAAAGGTGCGTAACGGTTCTCTTCGGGAAATGCAGATGATCCGTCTACACGAAACGATCCTGATAAGAAATAGCGACTTTTATAATTATAGTTCACCTGAGACAACAAGGATTGTAAATATCTTTTGTCGTTGTATCCGTTAACAAGCTGACTATTTGAAACAACATTCAGCACTTTCAATCCTTCCGGAAGACCTTTACCTGAACCACCTGAATATTCGGTTTGTCCACCCTCAAACGCTACCCCGGCAAGTCCGCTAACTGAATGATCGCCGAATTTGAAATTGAATTTCAAGAGGTTATTGGAGATACCTCCATAGTTAAGCGTATTTAATTCATCAATATAACCAGTATTATGATACGTGCCTGCAACTAAGGGAGAGAAAAAGTTAGTGGCTTTATTAAAAGCGGCAGACACACGGTTGGTACTGGAAAAAGTAAGCCAGTTTGTGATATTATAGTTTAGTGCAAAATCATAGTTTACATCAAAACCTTTATACGGATGTTCGGAATTTTGAACAGTGTGTATTGGGTTCACCTTATCACGTGACCACCACTTGAACGCAGAATTACCATCTACATATACCGCACCACCGTTCTCATCGTAAGGATTATCCCACGGCAGGTTTAAAAACGCGTAGTAGATATCATTATAGTCGTAGCTTTTACCTGTCGAAGCACTTAAATTGATGTTGTTGGTTACACTCAATTTTTTAGAGAAATGATAAGTAGAGTTTGCCCGAAGATTTATCCGCTGGAATCCTGTATTCAGAAACGTACCTTTTTCGTTGTAATAAGAAGCGCCAATATAATAATTGTTTTTTTCTGTTGCCCCACTGGCTGACAAATAGAAATTATTTATCGCAGCCGGTTTAAAGGACTCTTTCGACCAGTCGTAGTCCTGATTCCGCAAATCAAGCGGGCGCTCTGCATAAAATTTGATCAGATCGATTTTATAAGAATTATCAGTTGCCCCTACAATATAGTCTCTGTAAAACTCTTTTTGATAATCATACAATTCATTGCTGTTCATCAGGTTCATCTTTCCAAAGTCGGCCGTTCTAAATCCTGACGTGGCTTTAAATTCAAATTTTGTATTTCCCGGCTTAGCACTTTTTGTTGTCACGATAATTACACCTGCATTAGCCTGTGAACCATATAATGAAGTTGCTCCCGCATCCTTTAAAACAGTAATACTTTCTACATCGTTCGGGTCATAATTCCCTCCGATTACACCGTCAACAACAATCAAAGGACTTTGGTTAGCGTTCACTGAAGATACACCGCGAAGCCTGATTTCTGGTGCCGAGCCTGGCGCACCAGAACTGTTTACCACCTGCAAACCAGCCACCTTACCCTGTAACATGGTACCGACATTATTTGCCGTTACATCTTTCAGTTTTTCTGCGGATACCACAGCTACAGCGCTGGTCAGCTCGCTTTGTTTCTTGCTGCTGTAACCCACTACCACAACATCATTCAGCTGACTGACATCTTCCATGAGCACAATATCAACGCTTTGATTTGCAGTTACCTGTATCTCTTTGGTAAGAAATCCAATTGAGCGAAAAATAAGTGTTGCCGTTTGCCCGGGAATAGTAATGGAGAAAGTTCCGTCATTGGCTGTGACCGTGCTCAATTTGGTTCCCTTTACTGAAATTGCTGCACCGATGATAGGTCTTTTATCAGTGCCTGAACTAATTATGCCCTTTACTGCAGCGGTCTGACTAAACCCTGCAATACTAAATAAAAGGCAACAACAGAGAAGTACAACTTTTTTCATAAGGTTGTTTAGGTGGTTAGTAAGATTCGGTTTGTTGATTGTTAATTCTAAATTGAAATAAAAAACTGATAAAAGAAACCTGTTGACAGGTACATATTTATCAAAATGCCGTGCAAACGTTTGATTAGCCTACGCAAACGTTTGTTGTATTTTTATGAAAAGCGTAAAAAAGGAAGAAGATTATTGGAAAAGAACGAATATTGTGGAAGGTTTATAATAGAATGAAATAGATCTGCAATAAAAAACCAAAGAATCAGGAAGTATAACTTATCATTTCAGAATCAATGATGCATTGCAGGTATTCTGCATTGCCTTCTTTGGCAGAATTTCTTTCTTCAATCAATTTAAACAAAAATTCTGTGGCTTTTGACGCCTGTTCGTAAGGGAATTGTTCAATTGAGGCGATCGGCATAGTATCCATATATTCCCACAGTGGTAAATTCGCAAAACTAATAAAGCTGATATCCTTATTAACAATAAGATTTTCCGCTTTAATAGTGGTTATACAGTCGAGCAAAACATAATCGTTAAATACGATTACTGCTGTTGGTTTTTCTTCCAGACGGAGTAGCTGGAGCATAGCATTTTTATTGTCTTCTTTAGTGAGCGAAGTGGAGACAATACTGTCATAGTCCACGTCCAAGCTTTTTATTCGCAGACATTTCAGGTAAATCTCCAAACGCTGGAGTGTTGCAGCCAGGTTGGCGGGCCCATTGATCAATCCGATTTTACGATGTCCTAAGTCACAGAGTTTTGTGACGGACTGCAGCATTCCCGAATATAGATTACCTGCGACATAGTGGATATCTTTTCGTTTAGGTACTCTATCAAAAAAGACAATTGGTATTTTATATTTTTTGAGACTTTCAAAATGGTCGTACGTACTGGTATCCTTAGTAAGTGACACGAGGATACCATCTACACGATGATTCTTCATATTGTCTATGATACGTTTTTCACGTTCCAAACTATCAAGCGACTGCCCGATGATTACTGTATAATTAAGGTTATCTGCAAAATCTTCCACTCCTGTCAGTGCCGAAGAAAAGAACGGTTCAGCAAGATTCGGGATGATTACTCCTATGGTGTGCGTTTTTTGTTGTTTGAAAAATAATGCTGATTTATTCACCTCGTAACCTAATTCCTGTGCCACTTTATGCACCCGCATAGTGGTCACCGCACCAATACTTTTATGGTGATTTAATGCTCTGGAAACAGTGGAGGGTGATATATTGAGTTTCTTAGCAATCTCCTTTATAGTTGGTATTTTATTATTTTCCATTTATACAGCACCCGGAGGTTCTTTCAATAATTTGCCTGAATCAACAAGGTTTAAATTTATGGAAAAAAATAACAAAATGAGCACCGGGCCTCAGGTATATGCCAAATATTTCATCCCGTATGAAAACCTTTTATAATCTGGCTGCTATATGATCAATGGTTTTACTAAAGAACGGGAAATATATCATTCCCCACAGCGGGTTCTTTTTATAGCGGATTAATTCTCTCGCTGATGTATCATATAATACTGGAATTTCAAAGGCCGACCAATGTGATTTTGATAATTTCTCACAGAAATCTATAGCTCCTTCATCAAATTTACTAGCCTGCAGCATCGAGATAGATCCAACGCCTGATTGCAAACCTCTGAACCAACCACGGTTATTTTTAATAGAATAATCAAAGCAGTTTTTTGAAAAAGTTTCTATCATTTGCCGGTCAACCGCTTTTTCTGTCTGTCCAATGATGACGAACAGGTTCAGCTGAGTAGCAAACCAGCTCCATTTGAATTTTTTAATATATCCTATCTGGCAAGGTATACCCCCGATAATTTCTTCTCCAATAAAAATGTTTTCAGCTTTTAAAAGCTGTTCAGCACTGTTCATAAATGATTTGATTAAGAGCGTTTATTTTTCTATTCCTCTGTATAACAGCCGCACATTAAAAATTGTTTAAATTTATCCTATGAAGAAAACTCGTCAATTTGGCTATTCATCCTATATCAGGTGAAGACACTGCCCAATATGCGCTCTATATACGCTCGACACGTACTAATAGTAAGTCCGTGGTAATACCGTGGAAACTCCGTGGTAGGAGCGTGATAAACTAACTAGTCGAAATGGCATGCTCCTGCCACTTTGCTACCTCGCCTCAGCTACGGATTATTCCCGAGTGCTTCCCGAGTACATCTATAGCACATCCAGAGTGCGATTTATAGACCTGACTTGTGTTGACCATTCTTTAAGAAGTACGGTTTAAATATTTTGAAATTCCTTCTACTATTCCCTTTCCTTTTAAAAAAAACTTGATTTGGAAATATATAAATAAAATATATAATTTAGGATTTTCTTAAATCAAAAACATCTATATGAAAAAGATCTATTTAGTAGGCGTAATGGCGGTTGCCCTACTGTTCTCCTGCAAGTCAAAATCCGAGAAAAGCGGGGATGCAGCAGCATCTGATAGCACAGCAGCAGCAACTACAACTGAAACTACAGCTAAAACGACTGAGCCTGTAGGCAATGCGCCTAAAACTTATATCGTCACCTTTACTCCTGATAGTGCCGTTTTGGGTAAAAGCCAGGAGGCTGCAATTAAAGTTCTTTCTGGAACGGCAACAGAACTGAGCGATCCTGATGGCAAAGCGGAAGGCATTGAAATGACTTTTAAACTTAGCTTGACAAACAAGAATAAAATTGGCGGAAATACGGTAGGAATAAGTCCTAGTGATTTCAGGTTGCTACTTGATAATAACAGCTCGATATCTCAACAAAATGGCAGTTACGTAAGCGCAGAAGCAGAATCTACTAAGGAATCTGAAAATATAACTTACCGTTTACCAGCGGGCGCAAAACCTAAAGCTTTGAAACTATTTTATGATGAAACCAGGGCATCTGTTGATGTAACGCTTAAATAGGCAACAGTATTTGTAGTTATTAAAACAACAAAAGGCCTTTACGGCCTTTTGTTGTTTTAATAACTTACTACAGCGATACCATTAACCTATCCCCTGCTGGCGAGACTGGTGAGCTTTTCAGCTAACTCCTTGCCCAAATATTTATCAATAACAGCATGTACAACGTATAATATTGGTGTCATCAGTATGGCCACCACAAATTTATAGGTATAATTAACCAGACCAATGGCAGCAACCATCTGCCAGCTCCAATGGTATTGCGGATTCAAGTAAAAGGCAATAAAGATAACCACAAAACTATCTATCAGTTGTGAAACTAAGGTTGAACCCGTAGACCGTAGCCATAATGCCCTTTCTCCTGTTACCTTTTTTATCTTATGAAAAATAAATACGTCTGCAATCTGACCGACCAAAAATGCGACTATAGAGCCAACGATGATCCACATTCCTTGTCCAAAAATTCCTGTAAAGGCATTGTTCATATTTACCGGCTGACCATTAATGGTTTGATTGACCCAGAAATCTGAAGCTGTCAGATGCATTGTACCCCAGATGACCAGAAATGCATAAGCAATCAAAACAGAAGTCAGGATCGATAGAAAACGAACCTGTTTCACTCCAAAGTATTCATTGATGATATCAGTCATGATAAATATAACAGGCCAGGTCACTACACCGGCAGACATATTAAAAGATAAGTTAGGGACGCCAAGCAAATTGATATCAAAATGCTTCAACCCCAGTGTACCTTCAACACTGAATATTTTAACTCCTATAAATTCAGAAAGTATCGCATTGGCCACAAAAAATGCCCCTAGAACGAGCAGCAATTTGCTCTCTTTTGTTTTAAAAGTCATAGCTGATGAAATTATTAAATATATTCGGAATAATATAAGTTTTGAAATATTTTCTATTTTCGTCAACACATGATATCTACATACTCTAAACTTCCGGGTACATCTACTACAATTTTCACAGTGATGTCCCAATTAGCAGCAGAACACAAAGCAATTAATCTTTCGCAGGGATTTCCTGATTATGATATTGACCCTAAGCTGGTGAATCTCGTGGCTGATGCAATGAAAGATGGACATAATCAATATGCGCCCATGACAGGTATTCCGGCTTTGCGGGAATTAATTGCAGATAAAGTGAATCACCTTTATGGTGCCGATTACAATCCCGATACAGAAGTTACCGTAACCGCAGGAGGTACGCAGGCTATATTTACCGCACTGAGCGCCTATATTACAGCAGGTGATGAGGTCATCATTTTCGAGCCGGCTTATGATTCTTATGCACCGACTATAAAAATGCTGGGTGGGTTAGTAAAACCATATGAGCTGGCTCCCCCGGATTATGATATCGACTGGGAAATGGTTAAAAAACTATTTACAGCAAATACGAAAATGATCATTCTGAATAGTCCCCATAATCCAACAGGTGCTGTTCTGCGTGATAAAGATATAGAGGCACTCATCAAACTCACAAAGGATACGGACATTTTGATACTCAGCGATGAGGTGTATGAACATCTGATTTATGATGGTCAGCAACATAAATCTATTGCCATGTACCCGGAACTGCGTGAACGTGCTTTCATTGTTGCCTCTTTCGGTAAACTGCTTCATGCCACAGGCTGGAAAACAGGTTATTGCCTTGCGCCGGAAAACCTGATGAAAGAATTCAGAAAGGTTCATCAGTTTAATGTCTTCAGTGTCAACACGCCAATGCAGGTGGGAATTGCCCATTATCTTAAAGATCCTGCTGTATATATGGATTTAGCCGGTTTTTTTCAGGAAAAGCGTGATTTATTCCGCTCTCTGATCGGTCAAACCAAATTTAAATTATTACCTTGTAACGGTTCTTATTTTCAATGCGTTACCTATTCGCATTTCAGTGACGAAGCGGATACCGTAATCGCGAAGCGGTTAATCACAGACTATGGAGTTGCAAGCATCCCGGTATCAGCATTCTACATCAGAAACACAGACCATCAGGTGCTTCGTTTTTGTTTTGCCAAGAAGCAAGATACGCTTGAAAAAGCCGTTGAAAGATTAATGAAACTTTAATTTACATGCCCTTACGTTAATATTATCATATGGAAAGTCCGAATTACCTCAAAATCAATAATCTAAAAATTACTATTTTTCAGGCTTATTTATTTTGGGAAAATATTGATAAAAACCTGCAGAATTTAACACTAAGGTTATCTTCCGGGGTAAAGGAAAAAACAGATCTTATTGTATTGCCGGAAATGTTTAATACAGGCTTCAGCATGAATGCCGAAGCACTTGCTGAAGAAATGAATGGTAAAACAATGACCTGGATGAAGGACTCTGCCGCAAAATACAACTGTGTCATTACTGGTAGTCTGATCATTAAAGAAAACGATGCTTATTATAACCGGATGATCTGGATGCTGCCTGGCGGTGAATTTCAATACTATGATAAAAGACACCTTTTCGGTATGGGTCAGGAAGATCAAACCTACACTGCCGGAAGTGATCAGATCATTGTAGAACTCAAAGGATGGAAAATTAGATTGGCCATCTGTTATGATCTGCGTTTCCCTGTGTGGCTGCGAAATACTGACGCCGCTTATGATATTCTACTTGTAATAGCTAGTTGGCCGGATAGGCGTATTCCGCATTGGAAAGCATTAATTCCTGCACGTGCAATAGAAAATCAAAGTTATGTGATTGCAGCTAACCGCGTGGGTCATGATGGCAATGAAGTGTATTATAGCGGCCATTCCATGTGTATAGATGCATTTGGTAATACGGTATATTACAAACCAGAAGATGAAGATTTATATACTTTCAGTATCAGTTACGAAGAATTGGTGAAAGTCCGCCAGGGTTTTCCCTTCCTTAAAGATGCTGATGACTTTACTATAAACAACTAAAACAAAATATGCTCGACCGTCGGAAATTTTTAAAAGCCTCTGCCCTGTCAGCTTCCCTGCTGGCTATTGATAAATCCGGGATCGCCGCTGTGCTTCCCTCTACTCCCTTAAATTCCGCTGCTGCAAAACCTATTGTAATTTCTACATGGGACTTTGGAATTGCAGCAAACCATGATGCATGGAAAGTATTGTCCGCTGGAGGCAGATCCTTAGATGCAGTAGAAAAAGGCGTTCAGGTGCCCGAAGCTGATCCTAAAAACCAATCCGTAGGTTATGGAGGTTTGCCGGACAGAGATGGCAAGGTAACTTTGGATGCCTGTATAATGGATGATCTGGGTAATTGTGGATCAGTTGCAGGACTGGAGCATATCGTACATCCAATTTCCGTAGCCAGAATGGTGATGGAAAAAACTCCTCACGTGATGCTTGTTGGCGACGGAGCTTTACAGTTTGCGCTGGAGAATGGCTTCAAAAAAACCAACCTGCTGACTCCTGAAAGTGAAAAAGCCTGGAAGGAATGGCTGAAAACGGCTAAATATGAGCCGGTGATGAATATAGAAAATAAATTATATGATAAAGCCGCACCTACAAAATTACCGGGCAATCAATATAATCACGATACCATAGGTATGCTGGCATTAGATGCCAGGGGCAATTTATCTGGTGCCTGTACCACAAGCGGTATGGCATTTAAATTACATGGCCGTGTGGGCGACAGTCCTATTATCGGTGCAGGATTATATGTAGATAATGAAGTGGGCGGTGCCACCTCCACCGGTGTTGGTGAAGAAGTGATCCGCAATGTAGGAAGCTTTCTTGTTGTCGAACTGATGCGCCAGGGATATGCACCTGAGGCAGCTTGTAAGGAAGCGGTAATGCGTATTATTAAAAAGAAACCAGACATCGCTAAAAATATACAGGTAGGATTTTTGGCACTCAACAAAAAAGGAGAATATGGTGCCTATGCTATACAAAAAGGGTTTAGTTACGCAGTTTGTAATGCCGAAAATCAGGATTTGCTGATTCCGGGACAAAGTTATTATTAGCAGATATGATAAATATGGAAGTTTGCGCTAATTCTGTGAGCTCTGGAATAGAGGCACAGAAAGGCGGCGCTAAACGTATTGAATTGTGTGCCAGTTTAACAGAAGGGGGTACAACTCCCAGTTATTCTCAAATTGCTCTGGCAAAAAAACTGCTGACAATCGAGGTCTTCCCTATCATCAGACCCAGAGGTGGTGATTTTTTATATTCGGACATTGAGTTTGAATCAATGAAGGAAGATATCCGCATTTGTAAAGAGTTAAATTGTGAAGGGGTTGTAATTGGTGTATTAACAGCTGAAGGAAAAATCGACAAGGCACGTTGCGCTGAACTGATCAAACTAGCCCATCCAATGGATGTTTCTTTTCATCGGGCATTTGATATGACTGCTGATCTGAAGGAAGCACTTGAAGATATCATTTCTTTAGGTGTGATCAGAGTCCTCACTTCTGGTGGTAAAGCTTCAGCACTTGAAGGCGCTGAGGTGATTGCAGGTCTAATTGTACAGTCGCGCGGCCGTATCGAGATCATGCCAGGTGCAGGTGTGAATACAGCTAATGTGACTGCCTTAATCAGGTTGACGGGTGCCCGGGTTTTCCATGCTTCCGCAAGGTTGCCTGTTGCTGGTAAAATGCTGTTCCGCAACGAAAATCTGAATATGGGAGCAGATGCTGATGAATACAGTTATTCGCTTACAAACAGTGATCTGGTCAAAAATTTACTTGAACTGGCCGAACTTGCTAAATAGTCGGGGTAAAATTCTATATTTGCGGCACTGATGAAGCACATACGTAATTTTTGCATAATTGCACATATTGACCACGGTAAGAGCACTTTAGCCGACCGTTTATTAGAATACACTAATACAATCACCCAGCGTGAGTCGCAAGCTCAGCTGCTGGATGACATGGATTTAGAGCGTGAGCGTGGTATTACCATCAAAAGTCACGCTATCCAGATGGATTACGAACAAGATGGTCAGAAATATATCTTTAACCTTATTGATACTCCGGGACACGTAGATTTCTCTTACGAAGTTTCCCGTTCTATCGCTGCCTGTGAAGGCGCATTACTGATTGTAGATGCTTCACAAGGTATTCAGGCACAGACAATATCCAATCTTTATCTCGCTTTAGAGCATGATCTGGAAATCATTCCTATCCTCAATAAAATGGATTTGCCGGGTGCAATGCCTGAGGAAGTAAAAGATCAGATCATTGAACTAATCGGCTGTAAGAGAGAAGAAATTATTCCTGCATCTGGTAAAACCGGATTGGGTGTACATGATATCCTTCGGGCTATTGTAGAACGCGTTCCTGCACCTGTAGGAAATCCTGAAGGTGAGCTGCAAGCTTTGATCTTTGACTCTGTATTTGATTCTTTCCGTGGAATCGTAGCTTATTTCAAGGTACTAAACGGAGAAATCCGTAAAAAAGATAAAGTGAAATTTGTAGCTACCGGAAAAGAATATATTGCGGAGGAAGTAGGTACATTGAAACTTAAACAATCTCCTAAAGATGTCATCAAAACAGGTGATGTAGGTTATATCATATCCGGTATCAAAGAAGCCAGAGAAGTTAAAGTGGGTGATACAATCACACATAAAGACAGACCGAGTTTGGAGCCTATTAAAGGTTTTGAAGAGGTTAAACCGATGGTATTTGCCGGAATTTACCCGGTAGACACAGATGAATTTGAGGATCTCAGAGAGGCAATGCACAAATTGCAGCTGAATGATGCTTCGATTGTTTTTGAGCCGGAATCTTCTGCCGCGCTTGGTTTTGGTTTCCGTTGCGGATTCCTGGGCATGCTGCACATGGAGATTATTCAGGAGCGTTTAGAGCGCGAGTTTGACATGACGGTAATCACTACTGTACCCAATGTGTCTTACCAGGCAATGTCAACCAAAGGCGAGCTGATCATCGTCAATAATCCTTCTGATCTTCCGGATCCAAGTAAAATGGAATATGTGGAGGAACCCTACATTAAAGCAAACATCATTACTAAATCTGAGTTCGTCGGACCAGTAATGTCGCTTTGTATTCAGAAAAGAGGAATTATTGCTAACCAATCATATTTAACATCTGACCGCGTTGAGCTGGTATTTGAGATGCCTATGGGTGAGATTGTATTTGATTTCTATGACCGGCTGAAAACAATTTCCAAAGGTTATGCTTCATTTGACTACCATCAGATCGGTTACCGCAAATCTGACCTGGTAAGGCTGGATATTTTATTAAATGCAGAGCCAGTTGATGCACTTTCTTCCCTGATTCACCGCAGTAATTCATATGACTTCGGAAAAAGGATTTGCGAGAAATTAAGAGAATTGATTCCCCGCCAGCAGTTTGAGATTGTTATCCAGGCTTCTATAGGTGCAAAAATTATTGCAAGGGAAACAGTTAAAGCTTTGCGTAAAGACGTTACTGCTAAATGTTATGGTGGTGATATTTCCCGTAAGCGTAAATTACTGGAAAAACAGAAAAAAGGAAAGAAACGCATGCGCCAGGTAGGTAATGTTGAAATTCCACAGACTGCTTTTATGGCAGTTTTAAAATTAGATTAGCAATAGATAATACAATTGATATGCAATTACTGGACGGAAAATTCGCATCAGAAAAAATAAAATTAGAGATCGCCGCTGAGGCTGCTGACTTTTTAGCATCAAGCGGTCGCAAACCACATTTACTCGCTATTTTAGTAGGAAATGATGGTGGCAGCGAAACTTATGTAGCCAGTAAAATGAAGAACTGCGAAAAGGTAGGCTTTCAGTCTTCCCTGATCCGTTATGACGTTACGGTTACTGAAGATGAGTTATTGCAAAAAATAGCAGAGATCAATAGTGATGCCGGCGTTGACGGCATTATTGTACAACTTCCTTTGCCGAAACACATAGATCCGGAAAAAGTTACTGAAGCGATTGACTACCGGAAGGATGTTGATGGTTTCCACCCGGTAAATCTGGGCAGGATGATGCGTAACCTCCCTTGTTTTATTCCTGCTACGCCTTATGGGATTTTATTATTATTAAAGGCTTACGAGATCGATACCACTGGTAAACACTGCGTTGTAGTAGGCCGTAGTAACATAGTAGGCAGCCCGATGAGTATCCTGATGGCGCGGAATGCAAACCCTGGTAACTGTACAGTAACCCTGACGCACAGTAAAACAGCCAATCTGAAAGAGATTGCCCTTCAGGCAGACATTATTGTTGCAGCTATCGGTAAGAAAAACTTTGTAACGGCAGACATGGTTAAGCCAGGTGCAGTAATTATTGACGTGGGTATCAACAGGGAAACTTCCGAAACTACGAAATCCGGATATAAATTATATGGAGATGTAGATTTTGAAAACGTAGCACCATTGTCTTCCTGGATCACTCCTGTTCCGGGTGGAGTTGGATTGATGACGATCGTTGGCTTATTGAAAAACACTTTAGCCTCTGCGAAGAAAGAGATCTACGCCTAATTTATTAAAACATAATGAAGCCGGCAAAATTGTTTTGCCGGCTTTTTATTTTTAAGGTGTTTATTTTATGCGGTCAGAAATAGCTTTTACCGAAAAGGCGGCTAAACAGGCTTTGCTTAAAGCCTGCGTAAATACCATCTGACGTTTCACGCACTGCATAGAGTTCAATGTAGTCTCCCTGTCCCTCAGCTCCCCTCCCATCGTCAAGATGATAAGCATACCGGTGAACTGGACAGATAATCATTTTATCTTTACACCATCCCCCACTAAGCACCGCACCCGCATGGGGACAATAATTTTGTATCAGATGAAGCTGTCCTTCATGCCGGAGTAAACAGCGTTTTTTACCGCCTACCTGTACCTGCATCACAAAGTCACCCTCTGGCAGTTTTTCTTCGATTTTATACCACCGCAAATTATCCTTAGTGCCTGCTTTATTCATAACTTGGTCATTTAAACCAATCGAATATACAGATATTCCCTTTTCCCGTTCATATTTTATTTAACTTTGCCAATTAATATATGGCACACAATATTCCCGCAGACGGCACATTGCTTCCTTTAATGGAAGAGTTTTACACGATACAAGGTGAAGGTTTTAACACAGGCAAAGCAGCTTATTTTATTCGGCTTGGAGGTTGTGATGTGGGTTGCCACTGGTGCGATGTGAAAGAAAGCTGGGACGCAGAACTTCACCCGTTAACACTTGCTGATGATATTGCCGCAAAAGCGGATACTTTTCCAGGTAAAGCTGTTGTGATTACTGGTGGTGAGCCATTGATCTACAATATGGACTACCTGACAAAAAAGCTGCATGAGAGGAATATACTCACCTTTATAGAAACGTCTGGTGCCTATCCATTGTCGGGCGACTGGGACTGGATCTGTCTTTCACCAAAAAAGTTTAAAGCGCCTCGTCCGGACATCACTCCTTTTGCTAATGAGCTGAAGGTAATCGTATTCAACAAAAGTGATTTTGAATGGGCGGAGAAATACGCAGAGACAGTTTCTCCTGCTTGTAAACTTTATCTGCAGCCGGAATGGTCTAAATCAAAAGAGATTACTCCAATGATTATTGATTATGTAATGGCCAACCCAAAATGGGAAATTTCATTGCAGACACATAAATATCTGAACATTCCTTAATCGCCTGAGCGATCCCTTCAGGAGTAGTGAACTCCTGAATAATAGCTATACCTTATTCGGCCACCATTCTTTTGAACAAAACGTATGGTGGCCGAATAAGGTATAGCTTTTTTTTATTAAGTTTATCCGGTCAGATTACCCTTCCCTTATAGCGGACAATTATGAAAAATATAGTTCTATTGTTTTTGTGTCTTTTCAGTTTTACGCTAACCAGCGCGCAGGAATCTACTAATAAAAAAGCGCAGCAGAATTTCGAATACGCTCAGCGCGCTCTGCAGGATAAGGATTATACTGCGGCTGTTAAATTTCTGGAAGATGCAGTTTCGGCCGATTCCCAATTTCAACTGGCCTATGTGCAGCTTGGTGATGTATATAGATACAAAAGAGAGTATGACCGTGCAAAACCATTTTATCTTAAGGCAATTGCTGTTACAACAGTGTCTGCGGATGCAAGAACATACTACTCGCTTGCGGATGTATTATTAAACACGGGCGACTATGCTGCTGCGAAATCCAACTTTATATTGTTTAAACAAAAATACAAGGGAAAAGACCAGGTTATTCTCGGAAGAGCTGATAAATATATAAAGGACTGTGACTATGCGGTACTCGCATTGAGCAAGCCAGAAAAATATATCCCCCTCAATTTGGGCGAAGCCATTAATACCAAAGACAGAGAATATTTTCCAGCCCTGACAGCTGATGGATCCAGTTTAATATTCAGCAGGACAGTGAACGGGAACGAAGACTTTTACATCTCTCAGCTGGTAAATAAAGCCTGGAAACCAGCTGTGCCGCTCAGCAAAAAAATCAATACTAAATTCAATGAAGGTGCGCAGTCTATTTCTCCTGACGGCATGTACCTCTTCTTCACCGGCTGTAACCGTGAAGATGGGATGGGAAGCTGTGATTTGTATGTGAGCCATAAAATTGGCAAAGAATGGGATACACCTTTTAACCTGGGTCCGGGAATAAATTCATCTTCATGGGATTCACAACCAGCAATTAGTCCGGATGGAAATACCTTATATTTTGTGAGTAACCGCCCTGGCGGATTGGGAGGTTATGATATCTGGAAGACGGTATTGAGTACTGATGGAGACTGGAGTAAACCAGAAAATTTAGGTGCGGAAGTAAATACAGCATATGATGAGAATACACCATTTATGCATCCTGATGGAAAAACCTTGTATTTCTCTTCTAACGGATGGCCGGGAATGGGCAATATGGATATTTTCTTTACCCGCAGAGCTGATAGTGGAAAATGGGCTCAACCGGTAAATATCGGTTATCCCATCAACACATTTAATGAAGAGACAGGTTTAATTGTGACACCAGATGGAACGCAGGGTCTGTTCTCTTCCGTCCTGAAAGATGGTTTCGGGGACATGGATATTTATAGTTTCCTGATGCCTTCATCAGCCAAACCTTTACCTATTACTTATGTGAAGGGCATAGTGCGGGATGCTGTAACGCGTGAATTCCTGGAAGCGAAAGTCCAGGTGGTCAACCTAAAAACCAAAGAAAATAAGTTCAGTGATCATACCTCTCCCGAGACGGGGGAATTTCTGGCAGTAATGCCTATGGGCAGTACTTACTCCTTTAATGCCGTAGCTGACGGATATCTTTTTTATTCGGATAACTTTGAACTTAACAATGTGAAAAGTGATCAGCCATACCTTCTGGAAATTAACCTGCAAAAGTTAAAGCCAGGTGCTAATGTAGTATTGAAAAACATCTTCTTTGATACCAATAAATTTGAACTGCTGCCCTCATCGGTTACAGAGCTAACCAGCCTTTTAGAGATGATGCAGAACAATGCTGCTGTCGCCATCGAAATTCAGGGACATACAGATAACGTTGGAAATATAGCAGATAACCAGAAACTTTCGCTGCAAAGGGCGCAGGCAGTTTATACTTATTTAGCCGGCAATAAAATCAATGTGGATCGTTTAAGCTTCAAAGGATTTGGTTCTTCCAAACCAATTGCCCCAAATGCAACTGAAGCCGGTCGTAAGCAGAACCGCAGGACCTCATTTATAATTACCAGGATTTAATAGAACAATAGTGTTTTAGCCGTTTAAAGATCCATAAAAAAAGCGGTGATTAAATCACCGCTTTTCTAACTCTTATCAGCTTTACCAGCAGATCCTCCAGCAAATCGAGGTGGAGCATGTTTGCACCATCAGATTTTGCATTAGCAGGATCAGGATGTGTTTCTATGAATAGCCCATCTGCGCCTACTGCAATTGCAGCTTTGGAGATGGTTTCAATCAGTTGTGGTTTACCACCGGTTACACCACTGCTTTGATTTGGCTGCTGAAGTGAATGTGTTACATCCATCACAACCGGCACACCGAATCCCTGCATCTCTGGCAGACCTCTGTAGTCTACAATCAGGTCCTGATAACCGAATGTATTTCCGCGATCCGTCAGGATCACTTTATTGTTTCCGGCTTCCTGAACTTTTTCTACGGCAAACCGCATGGAACCGGCAGACAAAAACTGTCCCTTTTTAATGTTAACTACCTTACCTGTATTTGCCGCAGCAATCAGCAGGTCCGTCTGTCTGCATAAAAAAGCAGGAATCTGCAATACATCAACATAAGCTGCAGCCATGGCAGCTTCATCGCTTTCGTGAATGTCTGTTACTGTAGGAACGCCAAAAGTGTGACCAACCTTTTCCAATATTTTCAACGCTTTTTCATCTCCTATTCCAGTAAAAGAATCGCCTTTAGACCGATTTGCTTTTCGGTAAGAACCTTTAAAGATCAAAGGTATTTCCAGCTTATCTGTAATGGTGATAATCTTCTCTGCAATTCTCATCGCGATTTCTTCACCCTCTATAGCACAGGGACCAGCCATTAAAAAGAAATTACCCGATGTTGTATGTTTTAATTTATCTAGTTCGAAATTGATCATTCTATATTTTAGTTTCCAAGTTCAGACATGAACTTGATTCTCATTAATTGTATCTCTTCACGGGTATAATCGGTTTCTCCTAAATCTTTCAGTGCTTCATCAATAGAATCATTTTCTGCAGAGCGGAAGTAATCAAATACCTCATCCTGACGGTCATCATCTAACATTTCATCCACAAAATAATTCAGATTAAGCTTTGTTCCCGAATTTACGATTGCCTCAATTTCCTTCAGGATCTCAAAATAAGTGATCCCTTTTGATTTCGCAATGTCTTCCAGACCAATCTGCCTGTCTACATTCTGGATAATCGAAACCTTCAACTGCGATTTATTTGCCTGAGTTTTGATAATCAGATCAATTGGTCGCTCTATATCGTTATCAGCCACATATTTCTTGATCAGCTCAATAAAAGGACCACCAAATTTAAGTGCTTTCCCATTACCTACACCAGAAATCTGTTTCAGCTCATCCATAGCTATAGGATAGTGCGTGCACATCTCTTCCAGCGAAGGATCCTGAAAAACAACGAATGGAGGTACATTCTTCTGTTTAGCAATCTTCTTACGTAAATCTTTTAGCAGCAGCAGTAACTGGTTATCCAGTGTTCCTGAACCATGTTTCACATCGTCCTCATCATCATCGGCCGCGCTCTCAATAGGTTCATTAAGAATGAACTTCAGTGCATAGGAATTATCAATGTAATCGTTCCCGGAATTGGTTAAGCGCAGCAAGCCATAATTATCAATATCTTTTGATAAAAAGTTATTGAGTACCGCCTGCCTGATCAGCGATTTCCAGAGGTTTTCTCCTTCAACCTTACCATGCCCGAATTCTGAAAGTTTACTATGTTCATAAGCAATTGTCTGCGCGGTTTCCATACCCATCAGGATATTCAGGATATGTGTATCGTCAAACTTCTCCCCTATATTTCTAATCAGTGCTAGAACAGTCTTCAGGTGCTCTTCTGCTTCAAATAATTTCTTAGGCTTTTTGCAATTGTCACACATACAATTACATCCTGTTTCATTGAAGTTTTCACCAAAATAATGCAGGATCTGCTTCCTTCGGCAAACACCCGACTCCGCATAGTCTATTACCTCTTTCAGGATCTGCGTTCCGATTTCACGCTCGGCCACAGGCTTATCCTTCATGAACTTCGCTAACTTCTCAACATCTTTTTGCGCGTAAAAAGCTATACAAACACCTTCACCACCATCTCTTCCGGCTCTCCCGGTCTCCTGATAGTAACCTTCCATACTTTTTGGGATATCGTGGTGAATTACAAATCTTACATCAGGTTTGTCAATTCCCATTCCAAAAGCAATAGTAGCAACAATAACTTCTACATCTTCCATCAGGAATTTATCCTGCGTATCGGCCCTCACTTTCGGTTCCAGACCGGCATGATAAGGCAGCGCTTTGATCCCATTCAGATTCAATGCTTCTGCAACTTCTTCTACCTTTTTTCTGCTCAGGCAGTAAATGATGCCTGATTTACCCGTATTATACTTGATATACCTGATGATCTCTTTAAGCACGTCCCTTTTTGGACGGATCTCATAAAACAGGTTTGGCCTGTTAAATGAAGATTTATATAAAGTAGCATCAGACATTTGCAGGTTCTTAATGATATCCTGCTGAACTTTTGGCGTTGCAGTAGCCGTTAGGGCGATAATAGGTATGTCAGCGCCAAGACCACTGATCACCTGACGAATTTTACGGTACTCCGGACGGAAATCGTGCCCCCATTCAGAGATACAGTGCGCCTCATCAACCGCTACAAAAGAAATATTTATGAGCTTCAGAAATTCAATATTGTCTGCTTTAGACAAAGACTCTGGTGCTACATATAATAATTTAGTCTGCCCGCTTAACAAATCACTCTTCACCTGGGTGATTTCGGATTTATTAAGGGAAGAATTCATAAAGTGTGCAATACTATCATTACCGCCAAATGCACGCAGCTGATCAACCTGATTTTTCATCAGGGCAATCAGCGGAGAAATAACGATAGCTGTGCCCTCGTTCATCAATGCAGGTAGTTGATAACATATGGATTTCCCTCCCCCTGTCGGCATAATTACGAAGGTGTTTTTACGCTCAAGAATATTAGTTATGATAGATTCCTGATCACCTTTAAAATTGTCAAACCCAAAAAAGGTTTGCAAGTTGTCAAACAACGACTTTTTCACGTCCATTTTGTGTATAAAATATTCAGTGCTATTTTTCATTCAAAATAACATAATTTTGCATTAATTAAAGCATTAATATACTAAAAAATTCTCTTTGAAAAGTAAAAAATCGATTATAGAGGCTGGAATCAACACTTTACAGTTGGAAGCGCAGGCAATTCTAGGTCTGCTGCCGCACATAAATGATGATTTTGCTGCTATTGTAGACCATATTATAGCTGGAAAAGGTCGTGTGATTATCACCGGAATAGGTAAAAGCGCCATTATCGCGCAGAAAATAGCGGCAACTTTCAATTCTACTGGCACGCCGGCAAGCTATATGCATGCCTCAGATGCTGTTCATGGCGACCTTGGAATGATCCAGAAAAGTGATATCATTATTTGCATTTCCAAGAGTGGAAATACCCCTGAAATCAAGGTTCTTGCTCCGCATTTAAAACAGTCCGGCAACCTGCTGATCGGCATGGTGGGCCAGCTCGAATCTGAACTGGCGAAACAGGCAGATCTTATCCTCAATACTACAGTAGACAAAGAAGCCTGCCCAAATAATCTGGCCCCGACAACAAGTACTACCGCACAGCTTGCTATGGGTGATGCATTGGCTGTAGCCCTTTTACATGCACGTGAATTTAACTCCGAAGATTTTGCACGCTTCCACCCGGGTGGTTCATTGGGCAAAAAACTGTATTTGAAGGTTTGGGAACTGGCTGAGCGGAATCCAAAACCAGTCATCTCAGCAGATGCTTCGGTCAAAGATGTAATTATCGCAATTAGCAAAAACCGTTTGGGTGCTGTAGTTGTTACTGATGGGAATCATGTGATGGGAATCATTACGGATGGCGATATCCGGAGAATGCTGGAAAACCATCCCAGCTTAACCGGCATCACAGCTAATGATATTATGAATAAAAATCCTAAGACTGTAGACAAGGACATTTTAGCCGCCACTGCCTTCGAGATGATCAGGCAATTCAACATTACACAATTACTGGTTACTGATGCTGATGGATACGTTGGTATCGTACATTTACATGACCTTTTACAGGAAGGTTTAATTTAATTTATCTCTAATTCTAAAATGAATAAAGACAATTTTGCATTAATCATGGCCGGTGGCGTTGGAAGCCGCTTTTGGCCGGTAAGCAGAGTAGAACATCCAAAACAGTTCATAGACTTTTTTGGTGTTGGAAAAACACTTATCCAAAGTACATACGAACGTTTTTTAAGAATATGCCCACCTGAAAATATATTCATTGTAACCAATGAAATCTATACGGACCTGATCAAAAAGCAGTTGCCAAATCTGGATGATAACCAAATTCTGGCTGAACCCATTATGAGGAATACAGCACCTTGTATTGCTTATGGATCTATGAAAATTGCCGAGATCAACCCCAATGCAAATATTGTTGTTGCGCCATCTGACCATACGATTTCTGATATCGACGGTTTTGTAGCCGCGATTGAGCAATCGTTGCAGGCAGCATCTGAAAACGACTGCCTGATCACATTGGGTATCAAACCAAGCAGACCGGATACAGGTTATGGTTATATCCAGTATATGGAAAATACGCTCCCCGCTGATCAGCAAATCCATAAGGTAAAGATTTTCACAGAAAAACCTAACCTGGAACTGGCAAAGTCATTTGTACAGAGCGGTGACTTTCTCTGGAATGCGGGAATCTTTATCTGGTCGGCCGCCGCAATTAACAATGCATTCAGTAAACACCTGCCGGATATGTATGATATTTTCCATTTAGGCAGTTCTGTATACAATACGGCAGAAGAAAAAGGGTTTATCAATAATGCTTATTTGCAATGCACTAACATATCTATTGATTTCGCAATTATGGAAAAGGCAGATAATGTATATGTGTTGCCTACCGACTTCGGCTGGTCAGATTTAGGCACCTGGGCTTCTATCTATGATATGGCAGAGAAAGATTATGTAGGCAATGCAGTGATTCCCTCAGAACAGGTAATGATGTTCAATTCCTCGAACTGTATGGTAAATGTACCTGAGGATAAACTGGTTATCCTTCAGGGTTTACACGACTATATTGTAGTGGAATCTAATAACACCCTGTTGATTTGCCCGAGAACAGAAGAGCAGAGTGTTAAACAGATTGTGGCAGATGTAAAGTCTAATTTCGGAAATAAGTTTATTTAACCGTTTGTGCGTTGTCTGATGGCTTCGTACAAAATCACACCAGTGGAAACCGACACATTTAGCGAACCTATCTCACCAAACATTGGGATCTTTGCTAAGTGGTTGGCCATCCGCATAATTTCATTCGAGATTCCTTCATCTTCTGCACCCATTACTATCGCTGTAGGTACAGTATAATCAGGTGCATAAATCAGGTCGCTTGTTTTTTCGGTACATGCTACAATCTGCAATCCGCATTCCTGTAAAAACAATGCCGTTTTATGCAGGTTTTCATGTCGGCAAACCGGTATGGTAAATAAGGCGCCTGCCGATGTTTTGATCGCATCCGCATTGATTTGTGCAGAGTTTTTAGTCGGCACTATAATGGCATGAACACCTGTACAGGCAGCAGTCCTTGCAATAGCACCCATATTTCTAACGTCAGTAATGCCATCCAAAATCAGCACCAGCGGCGTCTCCCCTTTTTCATAAATTGCAGGAATGATATCCTCTATCTTCTGGAAGGTAATCGCAGAAATAACGGCAATGACACCCTGATGATTTTTAAGGGTCATTCTGTTCAGCTTTTCTACGGGAACATTGTGTACCGGAACATCTATGGTCTTTATAAGGCCTTTTAACTCTGGAATGATATCTCCTGTTAACCCTCTCTGAATATATATACTTTCAATATCCTTACCAGCTTTAATTGCTTCTATTACAGCTCTGATACCGAATACAAACTCGTTATTTTCTTTAGGTCTGGATGACCTTCTAAAGTTTTCCATTGATTCTAATTAGCCTGCAAAAATAGATGAAATATCGGAAATTTAAGCATCCGGCTGAAATGACAGCTTCATCATGCTGCAAAATGTGTATAAAGAAATCCTGACAGGAGTAAATTTTTCTTTATTTTTGCACCTATGAATATGGATAACGGCACACAGGGACAAGACAGGCAAAATTTCACATCTTCAAGAAAAAACAGGTTAAACAATCCGACAATGAACATGGGAGGCAAGATTCCCCCGCAGGCAATTGATCTGGAGGAAGCTGTTCTTGGCGCACTGATGCTGGAAAAGGATGCACTATCAACTGTAATTGATATTCTTAAGCCTGATGTATTTTATCATGAGGCACATAAAAAGATATTTGAAGCCATTGCATTGTTGTTCCAGAAGTCTAAACCGGTAGATATATTAACGGTAACTTCTGAATTAAGAACATTAGGCACACTGGAAATGGTTGGGGGAGCTTATTATGTAACCAATCTGACCAACCGTGTGGCTTCAGCTGCAAATATCGAATACCATGCACGTATTATCTCACAGAAATATATTCAGCGGGAACTGATCAGGATTTCTTCAGAAATTATCCAGAATGCTTATGAAGACACTACGGATATTTTCGATTTGCTGGATACTGCTGAAAAAGGACTGTTTGACATTGCGCAGAACAATCTGCGCAGGGACACCCAGAAAATGGACGAGATCATTAAACAATCTTTGGCTACGCTGGAAGAGTTGAGAACAAAGTCTGATGGTTTAACGGGTGTACCTTCCGGATTTACGGCATTGGACAGGATAACAGGCGGATGGCAACCTTCAGATTTGGTGATTATCGCGGCCCGTCCTGCGATGGGTAAAACAGCTTTTGTATTAACCTGCGCACGGAATGCTTCAGTGGATTTTAAAAAGCCGACAGTTGTATTTTCCCTGGAGATGTCATCTGTGCAATTGGTGAATCGTTTGATATCAGGAGAAACTGAAATTGAACAGGAAAAAATAAGAAAAGGAAATTTAGCAGATTGGGAATGGCAACAGCTGCACAGCAAGATTAGCACGCTGACTGAAGCCCCCCTGTTGATTGATGATACGCCGGCATTGAATATCTTTGAGTTCAGGGCAAAATGCAGAAGGTTAAAATCTCAATACGATATACAAATGATTATTATCGATTACCTGCAGTTGATGCATGGTAAAGGTGAAGGCCAGAGTGGTGGTGGTAACCGGGAGCAGGAGATCGGTAGTATCTCCCGTGCACTGAAATCTGTGGCGAAGGAATTAAACGTTCCTGTACTCGCACTATCACAGTTGAGTCGTGCGGTAGAAACA
Organism: Pedobacter sp. MR2016-24; assembly: GCF_026239655.1. Lineage (GTDB taxonomy): Bacteria > Bacteroidota > Bacteroidia > Sphingobacteriales > Sphingobacteriaceae > Pedobacter. Next base: position 401,709 of record NZ_JAPIVO010000007.1, read on the forward strand.
AGACCCGGGGTAAACGGTAAAAGACCATTACTATCCGATTTAAGGGAATCTGGTTCCATTGAGCAGGATGCGGATATGGTGCTCTTCCTGTACCGTCCTGAATATTATGGAATCACAGAAGATGAGAACGGTCGTTCACAGGCTGGTGTTGGTGAAGTAATTATTGCGAAACACAGGAATGGTGAAACAGGTATTGTTCCATTGCGCTTTATCGGTAAGTATGTTAAGTTTACTGACCTTGAAGAGGATTTTATGCCGCCTAGTTCCTTCTCAATGGACAGCCCGAGTGCCGGCATGATGCCCTCTGCTGATTTTGACAGACCGGCAGGAAATGTAATCATTAAACCATCGCGCATGGATGATATGCATGACGATGATGCTCCTTTTTAATTGAAATTGCTTTAGCTACCTTATCAGATAAAATACCCTAAAAGAATTCCCGCAAGCACAATAAAAGGCGGACTAATTTTAGTGAAATTAAGCACAAGAAAAGTAACAGCGATAATGGTTACTGATAAAATATCTAAACCTACAGGTTTCATCAGCAGTATAAATGCCGCAATGATGAAACCTACGCTTACCGCATTAATCCCGGATAAGGAATGCTTTATCCGGGTTATTTTTTTCAGGTCTTCCCAGAAAGGGACGATAAACAAGACCAAAATCAGTCCTGGCAGGTTAATACCGATTACGCCCACAATCCCCCCCACTAGCTGTCCATAAATACCGTAACCAAAGTTCTTCATACTTAAAGTACCAAGATAGCTGGTAAATGAAAATGTTGGTCCGGGTAATGCCTGCTGTAAGGCAAATCCGGAAAGAAATTCCGGAGCCGTAAGGTAATGTTTCATCTGTACAAATTCGGTAAACATCAAAGGCACCAGCACCTGTCCCCCGCCAAAGATCAGGATCCCGTTCCTGTAAAAATTCTCAAACAGACGGATCGGCAGGCTGAATGGTGAAGTTCTGTTGATAATTGCACCGAGCAAAGCCAGTAATAACAGGAGTCCGATAAAATAAATCAGTTTCCTCGGATTCACATTCGAGAATAACCTGACCCTGATATCGCTTTCCTCCCTGGGCGTTTCCAGAGCAGAAGAGATCATCCCACCAATTAATATGGCAAGAGGAAAAACATAGGCATTCCTTAATACTAAAGTGGCTATAACTGCTGCTACAGCTAAAAAAACAGCTACCTGCGAAACCAATACCTTTCTGGAGAGATTATAAGCACCAAAAGCTACGATACCCAATGCGATAGGTTGTATATACTTTAGTATCACAATAAATTTTTCTTTCTGATCCAGCGCCGCAAAGCTGATGGCAGCGAAAGTCATCACCGCTGCAGAAGGAATGATCCAGATCAGAAAGGTCAGGATAGAAAGCCTGATCCCTCCTACTTTATAGGCGATTCCCACTAATGTTTGCGTAGAAGCCGGCCCGGGCAGTACCTGCGCCAAAGCATTCAATTCCAGTAGTTCTTCTTCTGAAATATAATGATTGTTCTTTACAAAGAATTTCAGCAGTAATGATATATGTGCCTGCGCACCGCCAAAAGCAGTGAGGGTAAACAGGAAAACATCTTTGATAAATAATAACTGTCGCTTTGCCATTCTTCCCTAATCGTCCTCGTAGTCTAAACCGGTTGCGTGGTTATAAGCGCCCTGTAATTCTGAAAATGCGTGTCTGTTACCTTTCTGACGTGCATTTTCCATACCCAACTGATAAATTTCGATGGCTTTTTCCGACTGCTGATGTTTTTCATACAGTTTGCCAAGATGATAATAGGTACCCACATAACCGGGATGTTCTTCAACAAGCTTTAAATAGTAATAAAATGCCTGTTCGGTATCATTCAAAGTGTTATATTCGGTAGCTAAAGCATATAATATAAATGGATCGTTAGGTTCGGTTGTTAAAAACGCTAATAACTTGGTCAATCGGGTACTTTGCATTTTAAATCCCTGCTTTTTTAATTAGATTTGCAAAAAGACAATTTTTATGAAAATATTAGTTTGTATCAGTAATGTGCCCGACACAACGACAAAAATAACTTTTACTAACGATAATACACAATTCAATACATCAGGAGTTTTATATATTGTTAACCCTTATGATGAAATTGCCTTATCGAAAGCTATAGAACTTTGTGAAGGTGGTAAAGGCACAGTAACGGTAGTAAATGTGGGCGAAAGTGCAACAGATCCTACGGTAAGAAAGGCACTGGCTATTGGTGCAGACGATGCAGTGAGAATTAATGCTGTCCCGCGCGATGCCTATTTTACGGCATTCCAAATTGCTGAATACGCAAAAACGACAGATTTCGATATGATTCTCTGCGGACGTGAGTCTATTGATTATAATGGTGCACAGGTGGCAGCCATGATCGGTGAATTGTTGGACATCCCTTCTATTTCCATTATTAAGAAATTGGATTATGATGGTACAACGGCTACAATAGAACGTGAAATTGAAGGTGGTAAGGAAGTTGTTTCTGTAACTGGTAAATTCGTAGCCAGTTGTGCAGAAGGTGTTTCAGAACCTAAGATTCCAACCATGAGAGGTATCATGTCAGCCAGAACAAAACCTTTACAGGTGATCGAAGCTGTAGCTACTGAGGAATTAGCGAAAGTAATTCAGTTTGAAACCCCTGCCCCACGTGGTGCCGTTAAGTTAATTCCGGCGGAAGATGCAGCTCAGCTTATTGGTTTGCTGCATGAAGAAGCAAAAGTAATCTAAGCCGTTCCTGTCCAATTATTTAAATCTAAGAAAAGAATTTATGTCAGTTTTAGTATATGTAGAGCAAGTAGAAGGCAAGTTCAAGAAGTCTGTTTTTGAGGCAGTTTCTTACGCTAAAGCCATCGCAGATAAACTGGGAACTACGCTTACCGCTATTTCTATCGGGAATGTAGCGGATAGTGAGCTGAATGCACTTGGTAATTATGGTGCTTCAAAAGTATTGAACGTAGCGGCTGAAGAGTTGAAAAACTTTGTGAACCAGGCTTATGCTGCAGTGATTGCAGAAGCAGCAACCAAAGAAAGTGCTGACGTAGTGGTTTTGTCTAACTCCTTTTCAGGAAAAGGTCTGGCACCACGTGTAGCGGTTAAGTTGAAAGCCGGATTAATTGATGGTGCTACTGAGCTTCCACAGTTAGATGGCGGAAAATTCACGGTTAAAAAAACTGCTTTCTCCGGAAAAGCGTTCGCAACTACAGAATTAACTTCAGCAGTTAAAGTAATCGCATTAAATCCGAATGCCTTTGGCGTTAAAGATATACCTGTTGAAGTCAGTATAGAAAGCTTCAGCCCGGCTGTTAAATCAACGGATCTGCTTGCTATCGTGAAAGATATCATCAGGGCCACTGATAAAGTTTCATTACCTGACGCAGAATTGGTTGTATCTGCAGGCAGAGGATTAAAAGGTCCGGAAAATTGGGGTATGATTGAAGAGCTTGCTGGTTTGTTAGGCGCTGCGACAGCATGTTCAAAACCAGTGTCAGATGCTGACTGGAGACCGCATTCAGAGCACGTTGGCCAAACGGGTATCGCTATCAGTCCAAACTTATACATTGCAATAGGTATTTCAGGAGCAATTCAGCATTTAGCTGGAGTAAGCTCATCAAAAGTCATCGTTGTCATCAACAAAGATCCGGAAGCTCCGTTCTTTAAGGTTGCAGATTATGGTATTGTTGGAGATGCCTTTGAGGTGGTTCCAAAATTAATAGAAGCTTTAAAAGCACATCAGGCTTAATATAATATTGGGCCTGATGTAAGTCAGGCCTGGTATTCTTTCATATGAAAAAAGTAAAACTAGATATCGTAGGTCTATCCTATAGTCAAACCCAATCCGGAGCTTATGCTTTGGTGCTTGGAGAAGTAAACGGCAGAAGACGTTTGCCTATCATCATCGGTGCGTTCGAAGCTCAGGCCATTGCCATAGAGATAGAGAAAATGACGCCTAGCAGACCGCTGACGCACGACCTGTTTAAGACGTTTGCCCAGACCTATAAAATTGATATTAAGGAGATCCTGATCTACAATCTGGTAGACGGTGTGTTTTTCGCTAAGTTAATTTGTACAAATGGCGAACAAACAGAAGAAATCGACGCGAGAACATCTGATGCTATCGCATTGGCAGTACGTTTTAGCGCAACAATATACACTTATGAGTTTATCCTGTCTTCTGCGGGAATAGTGATAGAAGGTAACGACTTCCTCTTCCTCGAAAATATGGATAACCTCAGTAAAGAACATGGACAGGAAGATATTGATACTTCTATTCCGGGATCTAATTATGGAGCACTCAGCTTAGAAGAGTTGAATCAGAAATTGCAGGAAGCTATTGCTGAAGAAGCTTATGAAAAAGCAGCACGTATCAGAGATGAGCTGAACAAAAGAAACTCGTCCCAATAGCTTTTTATTAAATTTTAATACACCTTTATTTATATCAACTCTTTACCTGAATAATTTTTATGGAGCGTTTTCACGGAATCATAGGCATCCTGTTTATACTTGGCCTTGCTTATCTATTTTCAAACAATAAGAAAAAGATTAATTACAGACTCGTTTTGAGTGGCCTCACGCTTCAGTTCCTGATCGCAATTTTAGTATTACGTGTAGCACCCGTACAACATTTCTTCGAATTTCTTGGAAAAGGAATGCAGAAGATTGAGCAGTTCGCTAAAAAAGGTGTCGATTTTGTATACGGTGGTGTGGCAGTAATCGGTTTTGATGGACAGCCGCATAATTATAATGCACCAGAAAATTTTGTATTCGCATTTAATGTAACCGCAACAATCATCCTGGTTTGCGTGCTGGTTGCGATATTTTATCACTTCGGAATTATGCAGCGTATTGTGGCCGTAATTGCCAAAGGTATGAACTTCGTAATGCGTGTAAGCGGTGCTGAAGCACTAAGCAATGTAGCCAGCGCTTTTGTAGGGCAGGTTGAAGCACAGGTAATGATCAAGCCTTACCTGAAGGGAATGACAAAAAGTGAGTTGCTGGCTTCTATGAGTGGAAGCCTTGCCTGTATCGCCGGTGGAATCCTGATCGTTTATGCGAATATGGGTGCTCAGGCAGGTTTAAATCTCGCACCGAAGCTTATTATGGCCAGTTTGATGGCTGCTCCTGGGGCTTTGATTATTTCAAAAATTGTTTTTCCTGAAACGGAAGTATCTCAGACAATGGGAAAGGTAAAACTGGAAGTTAAAAGTGAGTATACCAACCTGATTGACGCCATTTCTCATGGTGCTGGTGAAGGTTTCAAAATCGCCATGAATGTCATCGCGATGCTGATTGGATTTATCGCGTTAATCGCATTGGTTGATTATACGCTGATACATATAGGTCATATTGCAAATCCTGATTTTACTTTGTCCCTCGACTGGATTTTCGGTAAATTGTTTTACCCGTTTGCATGGGCTATGGGTATTCCTGACACTGATGTAAGCAATGCAGCAACCCTATTGGGTCAGAAATTAACTGTTAATGAATTCTTAGCTTTCAAGAACCTGACGACTAAAGCTGTGCCTATCGTAACTGAAAAAGGTGTGCTGATCATCAGTATAGCAATCTGTGGATTTGCGAATTTCAGTAGTGTGGGTATGCAGATTGGCGGTATTGGAGAGCTTGCGCCGGAACGCCGTGCTGATCTGGCCAAACTAGGATTGAAAGCATTGATGTGCGGAACACTTGCTTCTTATCTGTCGGCATCAATAGCGGGAATACTAATGTAATATTTATCCGGAAGGATCACATCTCCTGGTTTTTCCGAAGATGTAATTTCATAAAAAAGGCTTCTGGAAATCTCCAGAAGCCTTTTTTATATGCGTAAGACATGTTTTACTATCGTTTTTCTACTTCAACAAACGTTCTGTTGGTGTGCCCAACATAAATCTGACGAGGGCGACCAATTGGTTCTTTGTTTTCATGCATTTCTTTCCATTGTGCAATCCAACCTGGTAAACGTCCCAGTGCAAATAATACAGTAAACATATCAGTTGGGAAGCCCAATGCTCTATAAATAATACCTGAATAGAAATCTACGTTTGGATATAATTTACGTTCCACAAAATAAGGATCACTTAAAGCAGCCTCTTCCAGTTTTTTAGCAATCTCTAAAACAGGATCATTGATACCTAATTTTTCAAGGATATCGTCACATGCCTTTTTGATGATTTTAGCACGTGGATCAAAGTTTTTGTAAACCCTGTGTCCAAAGCCCATCATACGGAAAGGATCATTTTTATCTTTCGCTTTATTAATCCATTTCTCCGTATCTCCGCCATCTTCTTTGATACGCTCCAGCATTTCAATCACTGCCTGATTAGCACCACCGTGAAGCGGGCCCCATAAGGCAGCAATACCAGCAGAAACCGAAGCATAGATGTTACAGTCAGACGAGCCGACCATTCTGACAGTAGATGCAGAACAGTTTTGCTCATGATCAGCATGAAGAATCAATAAAGTATTCATCGCCTTAACAACTACCGGATCGATTTCAATCTCTTCAGTACGCTGACCGAAAGTCATGTTCAGGTAATTGCTAACGTAATCATATTTGTTTTTCGGATAGATTAGTGGATGACCTAAAGACTTTTTATAAATAAATGATACAATTGTTGGGAATTTAGCCAGCAGTTTAATCATCTCATGATTCATCGTTTCCGGAGAAGAATTTGCATCAATGGATTCAGGATAGAATGTAGATAATGAACATACCAGTGAAGCCAGCTGTGCCATTGGATGAGACTTGGAAGGATATCCGTCCAGGAATTTTTTCATATCCTCATGGATCAGCGTATGCTTTGTAATCTGAGACTGAAAATCAACCAGTTGTTTTTCTTTTGGTAAATCTCCGTAAATAAGCAAATAAGCAACTTCAAGAAATGAAGATTTTTCGGCAAGTTCCTCTATAGCGTATCCTCTGTATTTTAATATACCTTTTTCTCCGTCTAAAAAGGTAATTGCGCTTTTTGTTGATCCTGTATTTTTATATCCAAAATCCAGCGTAATGTGGCCTGTTAATTCTCTTAATTTCGAAATATCAATTGACTTTTCTCCTTCAGTACCAGTTACAATGGGAAATTCGTATACTTTACCATCAATCTTAATTTCTGCAATATCTGACATATATCTTCTAATTTATAAATAACAAAAATAACTATTCTAACTCTAATAGCATCCAAACAAACATAACAAAGCTGTTAAATTATTGTTAAGTGCGGGTCATAATCTCCAGGATCGAACCTATTTCTTTGCAGTAAGCTCCTCCAGGACTGCGCCGCATTCCAGCATTTCGTCGCCGTAATATGGATTTCTGATTTTTTTATCAGATGATAACCAGTCACCCCCATCGCCGTTATTGGCCATCGGACAATGCTGAACATAGATTGCTCCATTTTTAACTTCGGCATGTTTGAATAAAGCAATTACATCTGAACTTAATGCAGTAAACTCTTTACGCTGAACTTTAATATCGGCAGTAGCAGCGATCTTATCTGAAATTAGAGCGGTATTTTCACATCCTTCAAAAGCTTTGAGCGCAGTAGACAATTCAGCCGCGGCACCCTGTGTTGCTTTTGCATTTGCAGCAACAAGTTCATTCTTTACCGTGATATAACTGGCGTATATTTTTTCAATTTTCGGATCTGCAAGTTCAACTTTAACACTTGCATCAGTTTTTTCAGTACTGGCGGTACTGTCTGTGGCACTTTCACCTTTATGCGCTGAATTAGTACAGGCGATCATTGTGGATAAAATTGCTATTCCTAGATATTTCTTCATGAATTTCGTTTTTTGCTCAAAATACCATTTTAATTTTAAATAAATAAAAAAGCCCCCGATAATTCGGGGGCTTTTTTCAAATTTTCACAATTAAATTATATTGTGATATATTATAATTTAAAACCGTATGCAATACGTAACGCAACCTGACCAGTGTTACTTCCTCTGAAATCTACACTTTTACCTGTATTTTCATATTTAACGCCAAGGTCTAAACCATTACTCCATGAATAACCTAATGTAGGCGCATATAAAAATGTAGTTTTAGCGTGATCAGATACACCTATAGCCGCACCTATTTCACCCATTGCATATATACCTGAACCACTTGGATCGAAGAAATATTTCAAACCAGTTTTCACAGGGATATATCCATAATCAGGAAGGTTTTCTCCTGGTAAATAGCCAACATTATCTTTTGCAAAAAAGTGAGTATAACCAGTAGCAACGGGAACTGATAATTGTTTTGTTACATCAAATTGAATTCTTGCATCAATACCAGCAGCAAAACTGTATGAATCACTTGTTGGTATACCTAAGTTAGCGCCGATACCTATTTTTTGTGCACTTGCATTAGTGGTAAAGAATATTGCTACTGCAGCTACTGCGGAAGCAAAAAATTTAGTAGATTTTTTCATTTGTTAAATATTTGTGTTTTAATTATGTGGTCATTTACAAATTGCATGCCATTACTGAAAATACAATTCTGTTATTTCAACATAATAATGTTAAAAAAACATTAGGAGAGGATTAATATTTTGTAAAATCATACAAACAATTATTTAATTGAAGAAATGTGGCACCCTTGTCATCAGACCTGTTAGTTACTTTATTTACAGGGAATTAGGCTATTTCAGGCGAGAAAGATGAGCCCCATAGTTTTAGTATATCTTTTTTCATCTGAGCCGGATCCTGATCAGTATTAAACCAATTTATTTTCACACCGTCTTTCTCCATTTTCCTGAAAAAAGTCATCTGCCTTTTGGCGAACTGACAAATTGCAATGAACAGTTTTTCTTTCAATTCTGGTAAAGTATGCTCTTTATTAAGGTAAGCAGCTATGAATTTATATTCCAATCCATAGAAGGTCAGCATTTCAGTACTTACTCCTTGCAAAAGGAGCTGCTCCACCTCAGCTATAAGCCCCGCATCAAAACGTTCATCTAATCTTTTAAAGATTTTTTCCCTTCTCAGCGTAACATCACTTGTAAGTCCTATGACTAATGGATGGAGCTCAGGCCATTGTTTTTCCGCCAGCTTGTTTTTGGATAACCATTCCGCAATTTCAATAGCGCGGACAAGTCTCTTGGACGAAGACAGATCCGCATGTGCGGTAAATGCTGCCGGATATAAAAATAGTTTATTCCTTAAATGGTCAATATTATGTATCGGAAGTGTTGCCCTGAATTCCTGATCCGAGGGGATTGCCGTATATTGCTGGTTTTGCAAAATACTATGAATATACATCCCCGTCCCGCCGCAAAGGATGGGTAAAGTACCCTCAGCGGTTAGTCTTTCGAAAATGCTGTAAAAGTCCTCCTTAAATTCATTAACGTTATACTGCTCGCCTGCTTCTTTGATATCAATTAAATGATAAGGGATGGTTCTGTCATTTATATTGTATTCCTTCAGGTCTTTTCCGGTACCAATATCCATCCCCTTAAACAGCTGCCTGCTATCCGCACTGATGATTTCAGCATTCAGCTGATCTGCCAGGCCTACAGCAAGCTTTGTCTTTCCGGAGGCAGTTGGCCCCAAAATGATTAATAAAGGATTTCTATTCATTATAGGTATAAGATGTATTTGAGGTTCCCGGTATTATAAATAGGGATATAATTTAATTGCCTAAGATAAACATCCCGTTCTGAATCTTGTAACGTCATCATTTCAGCCTTAATCTCCCGGGGCAGTCTTTGCAGAAAGAAACGTTCAAGCGTATGCAAATTTAGAAAAATCTGCATGGGAGGCAAAACTGATACTTGCGTAAAACCTAGTTTTAAGTATCCTTTACCGCGTGACCAATCCAGATCTGCGTAGCTCATCACATCATTTGGTTGCACGACTTTAATGAAATGCCTGATCAGCTTACTCAAACCGCCGGTGACCGTAATACCATTTATTGTCGCAAACCTGATCAACTCCACCGAGTAATATTCTCCCGGCTGCTGTGTCATTCTGCGTTTAGCACTGAAACCAGCGATAGCAATTATACCCTCCCCGTTGACCAGTGCATATCTGTATTTACATCCGGCTGTCCCCTGCAGATGATACCTGTTATAAAATTCATCAGCCTCCGGCTGTGTAACCTCAACTATTTTAGTCTTGCGTCCATATACAGTTACATTTTTGCCAAGGATAGAAGTGATGCGGCTCAATACCTGTGCTGATCTGGTACGCCAGATATCCTCCCATAAATGGATCACCTGCGCTCTATTTTCATCTTGATTTTGTGCAAGGGCAACCAATGCTTCAGGTGAATATGGATGATGAATAGATATCAGATGAATAATCAGCTGGTCTGAATCCTTAAACTTTAGCAGTCTGTAGGTAGCAGAAGGTAAAAATTCAGTCTCTGCTCCGATATGACTTAATGCCGTGATCAATTCATCTTCCCAGCTAAATTCTTTTATACCCACTCGTTTTCTTTAAATATTTTATAGCCCGCAGCAATCCGGCCTTCAATCTGGTTCAGCGCAACATCATCCAGTTCCCTGATGAGTAAAGGAGATTCATGCTCACTCAGATAATCGGGAAGGATGTTGAGTGAGACCACTGTATTTTCAATCTTAAGATTTACAAAGAAAACCTCTGTCCGCTCCTCACCTTTAATCCTTACATTTTTGTCTGCCCATAAATCATACTCCTGCTCGCTGTTCACCCTGTTATTAAAACCTAAAGTGGCGTAGGGCTGTAAAGTTGCCCTGATAGTCTGGAAAATTTCAATAAGGTCTGTCTTGATCATCTTTAATTAATTTAGTCAATAGCTATAACATTCGGATAAGGCTATTGTTTACCTGACAAAACTAAATATCGGGCGAATATAGGCAATCACAGATTACAGTCTGAACAGGAATTTCAGTATTATTGCAGAATAAGCTGTAGCACTATGGATACGAATTATGTTTTTATTAACGATAGGTATGTTGAGGCCGCGCAAGCCTCATTGTTCATTACAGATCTTGCTATTCAGCGCGGTTATGGTATTTTTGATTTTTGTAAAACTATAGGCAATAAACCTGTATTTCTTTATGATCATCTGGAGCGTTTTTTTCATTCGGCGTCGAAAATGCACCTGGATCCCGGCTATAGTGCTACAGAACTTGAAGCTATCCTGATGAGACTGATTGAAAAGAACAATATGGGCGACTCAGGAATTAAGATTACACTCACCGGTGGTTATTCTCCTGATGGATATATGATAGGCAAACCTAATTTATTGATCACACAACAGCCGTTAGACATTAAGCTATCCATGGATCAAAAAGGGATTAGTCTGGTCACTTATGCGCATCAACGTCAACTGCCGGAAATAAAAACGCTGGATTATCTGATGGCCATATGGCTGCAGCCATTTATTAAAGAACAGCATGCTGATGATGTCTTGTACCATCATAATGACCTGGTCAAGGAATGTCCCAGGGCTAACTTCTTTATCATCACAAAAGAGAATGAAATCATTACCGCAAAGAGCAATGTCCTGAAGGGGGTTATCCGCAAAAACATCCTTAAACTGGCTCATCCGGATTTCACCATCAGCGAACGTGATTTTACCATGGCAGATCTTCAAAATGCGAAAGAGGCTTTTATCACCAGCACGACAAAACACATCATGCCTGTAGTCAGCATAGATGGGAAACACCTTTCCCAAGGCAAACCAGGACTCATCACTCAACAACTCGCCAGCTTACTGCTTAACCAAGTCAGGAAGCAAGCTTAATATGTTGGACTTACGATTTGATCCGCTTAACTTTTAAAAGTATTTTCGGGTTTCGCCTCCTCGTCTTTTTTAGGAGCAAACAGGATAGAAACAATAACTGATAATATCAGTACCCCTCCCACTACCGATAATGAAGCAGGCGAAGAGATATGAAAAATGGGCGTAATCACCATTTTAATACCTATGAAAGTTAAAATAATGGCAAGACCATATTTCAGATAACTGAACATATGTATAAAATTCGCCAACAGAAAATATAAGGCTCTCAATCCCAGAATGGCAAATATATTGGAGGTATATAAAATCAATGGATCATCTGGCGCAATTGCGAAAATAGCAGGGATAGAATCTACTGCGAAGAGCAAATCAGTGAACTCTATCACACCAACCACCACCAATAAAGGCGTAGCGAGTTTGATACCATTTTCAATCGTGAAAAACTTATCACCATCAAAATCTTTGCTCACTTTAAAAAACCGGTACACAAGTCTCGCCCCTGCACTTTTCGTAAAGTCTTTGTTTTCTTCATCATCATCGTTACCAAATCCCGATTTTATTCCTGCATATATCAGGAATATACCAAAGGCCAGTAAAACCGCATTGATCTTAACAATTTTACCGAACAGCTCCATTTCAGGCAGGTAGGTCAGATTGATCAAACCTACGCCCGAAAATATAAAGATGGCTCTGAATATCAACGCACCGATGATACCCCAGAAGAGGACCTTATGATGTAACTCCTTGGGTACTTTAAAAAAGCCAAATACCAAAATAAAAACAAAGAGGTTATCTACTGACAAGGCTTTTTCTATCCAATAGGCCGACTGAAACTGCGTAAACTTTTCAAACCCTGCAAAGTAATAGATTACTCCACTAAAAGCCATGGATAAGGAAATCCAGACTATCGACCATATCGCTGCTTCTTTGCTTGATACAGCGTGACTTTTCCTGTTGAATACGCCAAGATCCAATAAAAGCATCACTGTAACGATAATAGCAAAACTGATAATCAGTCCGGGGTGGTAAATCATGTTATCCATACGGTATTCCTTTATTTTTGGTTATTACATCATGTCAGTATTCAGCATCGCCTTCAGTATATTAGCCTGAACATCAAAATTATTGAGTTCATTCAAGAAGTTAAGATCTGATATCTTATTATAATTTTCGTCAAGCAAATTAATAATCTCCGCAGGAATAAATGTCTTAGCCGTTGCCGCCTTACTTTCCAGCTTATCATTATTATAAGAGAGTTCCTGGATAATGCGGGACTTTTCGGAAAGATTACTGTTCAGATCTATACCTGCTAAATCATCTAACGTGCAAAACAGGAATAAGTTTCTGCTCGGAAAAAAAAGAAAATACTGGTCCAAAGACAAAAACCTGTAAATCTCAATAATCAGCATTCCCGATTTTAAACCATACACAAACTCGGTCTTAAAATCGTGTTTACAAAGCATTCCCATCAGTTTTCGCTCTATTACTGCATAACTGATTTCATATACTTCAGCTTCCTTGTATTCAATCAGCCGGCCCAGCTGCTCCTCAGTAATGGTATAATAGAAATCTTTCGCATAACGTGCACTGAGCCTGGTGACATTCTTTACAAAGGGGAAATCGACAGAATGATCAGATAATACCTCATACAAGTTTCTAAGAGAAATGTTGATTTTGAGCGACTGACTTTTTTTTCCTTCCATGAAATTCGCTTCATTAAGTGCCGTGGAATTCAGCTGAGCGATCACTTCCCTGTTCAACGCGATCTCATCATAAATGAGCGTCACGTTTTTTTCATTGTTTTTCTTGATCTTTTTCAGCAAGTCAATCACACTGGCCGTAAATTGCATATGGAAAAGCTCCAGTTTATCAATAGGCAGCTCACTATTATTCTCGAACAACTGATGAATCACCTGACTCCGCAGATAAATCTTGTAAACAACTTCTTCCTGAAAAAATACCGAAAGAAGTTGTAAACGACTGATTATCTTTTTTGATTCCCCTAACACACTGGCAACATGCTCATCCATAGTTAAAATTAATTAACCCGAGTAACGTTTTTCTTTAATTCGGCTTCCAGGGTTTTTAGTTCACCATCAAGCACTCTTCTGCTCTTATCTCCCTCTTCGTGAATTTTCTTCACTTCATTCAGTGTCTCTATCAGCGATTGTGTGGTTTTCTTCAATGTATCAATAGAAACGACCGTTTTCTCGTTTTCTTTCGCTACATCAATACTATTCTGTTTCAGCATTTCCGCATTCTTCTGCAAAATAGTATTCGTTGTATCAGAAATCTTCTTCTGCATCTCCACATTAGCCTTCTGTCTTTGCAATGCAACAGCAATAGTAAGCTGATTCTTCCAGACAGGAATGGTTGTGGAAATGATTGACTGTGCTTTCTCAGCGATTGAAGTATTGTTGTTCTGCACTACACGTATCTGGGCGAGCGACTGCAGCATGATAAAACGAACAATCTTCATGTCAGCCAGTCTTTTGTCCAGCCTGCTCACAAAGTCCCTCAGATCGGCTATCTGATAGTCTTCATAATCCGCAGGCCTGCCTTCCATTTCTGCAAGTTTAACACTTAACTCTTCATACTTCAGCTGGCCGGAAATAATGAGTTCCTCCATCTGTTTGATGTAACCGACATTGTTATCAAACATAGTTTGCAGGGAGCTGTTATCCTTAATGGAATTTAACCGGCCTGCTTTGATCTTATTTGTGATTTTGTCAATATTATTCACAACAACATCATATTTCTGGAACAGTTTTTTTACGTCGACAACAAAATTCTTGAGGAAAGGAATACTCGATACAAATGAAGTAAACTTACTTTGGTTTAGTTCATCAACATTAATATAATTCAGCTCAGTCAGCAATTCATTGATCAGACCGCCCACTTCACCGCTATTGTAAGTTCGTACAGAGGTAAGGAAATCATTACTGTACTTTTCCATTGAATTTTGTGCTTCCACACCATAATTCAGAATAGAATTTACGTCACCCGGTTCAAGTGACTTACCGATTTCACTATATTTTTGCTTCTCCTGATCAGAGATCGTCGTCAGATCAACATTTCCCTCCTTATCCAGTTTTACCGGTGTAAGGTTATTATTTTCAGCGTTAGTTTCCATAATGACAGAATTTATAAATAATTTTGGGTTACTGTCTGAACCGTTTGCTCCAGCTTTCTATCTTTTGTAGGCTCTCCGATTGCATTGAATTTCCACTCCCCGTTTTTCTTATAGAATACACCGAGCACCATCGATACATGGCCTGCGAAACCAGAACCGTTAGCAATATCATAAGTAGCAAAAACTTCATTTACACGCTTAGGCGTACCTTCATAGATGCGAATAGAAGCAAAAGGAATAGTAGCAAAGTCCTGGCCCTGAAAGCTGTTCAGTACAAAAGCTACGTACTCTGCGCCAGGAGTTAACCGTGAAAAATCAAGCGTAATCACTTCATTATCCAAGCCATCATCACCGCCGGTATCGCCTGTCCTGTCATCACCACTATGTTTTACTGCTCCATCTTTTGAACCCAGATTACCGAAATAAACTACTTCTATCAGTTGTTTATTTGCATTATATACTGCACAACTTGCATCCAGATCAACAGCCTCTTTACTACTTCCGAAACCAAAAAGTCCCTTTTTCTCAATAGCACCCCAGTTTATACCTACACAAACATTTTGCAGTTTAGTACCATTACTTTTCTCGAGACTGATACGCTGTCCTTTTTGAAGATTAATTGCCATATAATTTCTTATTGATATTTATTTAAATAATCCTGTAAGCCACCTTTCATTCCTACACCTACAGCTTCAAATTTCCACTTACCTTCACGCTTGTAGATTCTTCCGAATTCCACAGCAGTTTCTATTGAGAAATCCTCTTCCAATTCATATTTCAGGATCTCCTGATTCGACACGGTATCAAAAATACGGATGAATGAATTTCTTACCTGTCCAAAATTTTGTCTTCTTGCCTCAGCTTCATGTATGGTAACCACCACACAGATCTCACTCACTTTAGCGTCAATTCTGGACAGGTCGATTTTTACCTGCTCATCATCACCATCCCCGTCACCGGTAAGATTATCGCCGGTATGCTCTACAGCGCCATCCGGAGAAACGAGGTTATTATAAAAGATAAAGTGTTCATCAGTAATGATTTTTTTATTATCACCTAAAATAAATAAGGAAGCATCTAAGTCGAACGCACTACCTGTAGAAGAACTATTTGTGTCCCAGCCCAGACCGATTGTAAATTTAGGAGCATCAATGTTTTCACGTTGCCCCTTTTGCAAGTTAATAGCCATGTTATATCAGTTTATAATTTTTATTTTAATATGTGATTTAATAAAGTTTAAGTTCTCCGCATAGGCATCAATCATATGATAACCATTACCAAGAGACAGATTATATAACATATTAATGAATTCATCTGTTTGATTCTTTATAAATATAGAGAAACTATTGAAATCAGCATTCAGAATGTATTTCACAATACGTGTATTGAAGCAGAAGAACCCTCCTTTAATAATATCATCCAGATCAAATACCGACTTTACCTGGTGATAATTAAGTGCATTCTCCACATTGGGATGAATATTTTTATTGATCAGCTCAGCAAAATAAATCATATGCATATCATTGTCCAGGCCATATTCCCCCGCCATCTTTAGAATCATGCGCTCATGGCTTCCCGTAATCCTGATATCATCCAGAAACAATAACGTTTTTCCTTCCAGAAAATGTTTATCAATGTGAAAAGAATCATTACCGATCAGTTTTAAGCGGTCTTCTGCAGATAATTCCCCATAATCTTCCTTGTAGGTAATGGTGCGGTGTACCTTTGCCTCCTGCACTACCAGACCACCATTTTCTACCAGCCAGCGGTTGAGCTGGTGCATAAAATAGTTTTTCATGGCAAAAGTAGCTGTAGGAATAAAAGAATAGGGACTGGAGATAACTACCATTTGCTGTTCCACGAAATTTTGTTCCAGATAATCTGAAATAAAACCATCCGCAAGCTGTTCACCAAAGTCTTTCGCTACCAGGTCATCACCAAATTTGAAACGGCTGTAGTCATCCGGATCAAATCCGAATTCCTCTGTACTGCTGATTTTATGCAGCGCGTATGATTTATGTAAACTCATATGAGGCAGGATATAGTTTGTTGATTTGAATTGATAAGCACACTTTTAATTCCGGCGGAAGTCGCACCCAGGATATCAGCTACGGGATTGTCTCCGATATGAACGATTTCGTGCAGTTCAATATCAGTATGTTTTTTACGGTCTATGGTATCAAGCATCAGTTGGAAAAATGCTTTATTAGGTTTGGACAGTTTTACCTCGTCAGAATATAACTGAAAGTCAAGCAAAGGAGCGATCTCCAGTGCCGTTAATACTTTCCTTAACGTCTTTCCCCTGATAAATCCTGTATTGCTGAGGATACTTAGCGTAGAACTTCCTGATTCTTTTAGTTTGGCCAGTGTATTTTTAGTATGATCACAATAGACGAGCGGCATGTAATTGAATAACAGTGCTTCCATTTCACTATACAGGCTTTCCATATCCATTCCGCCGAAATCCGGATGATAGTCATTGATAATACTGATCACCATCAGGCACATTTCATCTGCATCGATATTTTTACCGGTCTTCTCGTTCATACTGTTGACCATTAGATCAACCTGACGGACAATTGTTGCAACTTCATCAAAAGATTTGTTGAGCGTGTTGTATTTCGAATGAAAAAGTTTTGCCCTCTCCTGCTTGAATTGCGGATTCGACTTAATTAAAGTCAACCAGAGGTCGAATGAGTAATGTTTGTAGATCTTCATTTTTTTGATCAAGCTGAGCTTAAACGTTTTAAATGAATGACATTACCGCCATCCATAAAACGCAAAATACAAAAAAAAGAAAGATAATTTCTTTACCAGTAATAATAATACATTAAACCTATTCAGCCGCCGCAGGCGCTTCTTCTTTCTTCGGCACCAGTTTTTCCGCCAGCCCGAGTCCCGCAGCAAGAAGTTCGTTAGTAATGGCCCTGGTATAATCTGAGATCTCCGATTTAAATGCTGTGACAGATGCCCCGGTGCGAATCTCCTCCAAACGCTTTTCCCAGCTTCCTGTGAGTTCTGCCTGGGCAATCTTCTGGTCCTTCACCACATCGTATACAGCCAGCCCCTTAAAAGTAGGCACAAGGTTTCTTTTCTCACGCAGGATATACTCCCTTGTAATAAGTGTCTCGATAATAGACGCACGCGTAGCAGGAGTACCTAAACCACTATCTTTCATTGCATAACGCAGTTCTTCATCTTCAATCTCTTTACCTGAAGTTTCGAGGGCTTTCAGCAATGATGCTTCATTATACAAGGGCTTAGGCTTGGTCTGCTTTTCGAGAAATGCCTTGGCGACGATAGGAAGCTCTTCTCCCTTTTTGACCTTTGGCAGGGATGGATTATCCTCCTCTTTTTTATCGTCCTCTTTATCATTCAACACAGAACGCCATCCGGCCGAACGAATTACCGTACCATTTGCGATAAATGTTGACCCGGATGTTATAGTGATCTTAGTTACCTCTTTCACACATTCCTGATGGAAGGCTTCCAGCATACGGCCTACCACCATATCATAGATTGCCTGTTTGTCGCTGCTCAGGTGGTATGGCGCAACGCCTGTTGGTAAAACCGCATGGTGATCTGTTACCTTTTTAGCATTCACGCTCCTCTTATTCAGCGGAACAGTCCCCAGAAATTCTGCTTGTTTACCGAATTCAGGGTGTTGTTTCAACTGCGCAATCAACGCCGGAACACCGGCAAAAACGTCATCACCAATATACCTGCTACCCGTACGTGGATAGGAAACCAGCTTGCTTTCGTATAAGTTCTGTAGTAAGTTCAGTGTCTGATCTGCAGTAAATCCTTTACGTTTATTCGCTTCCTGCTGCAGACTGCTCAGGTCATGCAATAATGGAGGAGGTTCTTTTCTGGGTTTGGCTTCCACATCGATGATCTTTCCGCCATTAGGAAATCCTGAAGGCACATCTTCAATTTTATCGAACAGCACCTGCGCCTCTTCTTTCACATTAAAATTTACAGTAGACACCGCTTTAAATAGCTGTCCGTCCTTATCAAGCTGAATGCCCAGCTGATAATACAATTGAGGAACAAAATTCTTTGTTTCCAAATACCTGGAGCAGATCATGGCCAGCGTAGGTGTCTGCACCCTGCCCAGAGACAAAACCGACCTGGAACCGGCAGAGATACTCAATGCCTGTGTGGCATTCATACCCACCAGCCAGTCAGACTCCGATCTGCAATGTGCAGAATTAAACAGCGTATCGTAATCAGTACCAGGCTTCAGATTTCTGAAGCCCTCTTTAATAGCTTCATCAGTCTGAGAAGAGATCCATAAACGCTTGAAGGGTTTTTTACATTTTAAGAAGTAATAGATATACCTGAAGATGAGTTCACCTTCACGCCCGGCATCCGTAGCAACGATGATTTCGGTAGATTCATCGAACAGCTTTTTAATGATATCCAGTTGCTTGCGTACTCCGGGATCCTCAACAAAACCATCTTTAGTTTTGATTTTCCTGATGGCCAGTTTGAATTTAGGAGGCAGCATCGGTAAATGTTGCCGGCGCCATCCTATAAATCCATATTCCTGTGGAGGTGCCAATTGCAGCAGATGCCCGAAAGCCCAGGTAAACGAATATCCTTTACCTTCAATATATCCATCTTTTTTCACCGTCGCTCCAAACACTTTAGCTAATTCCCGTGCAACGGAGGGCTTTTCTGCAATTACTATCTTCATTAAATATCTTCCCTGTTGAACCGATAAATTTCATCATAATTATCTGTAATCACGCAAAAAATGTAGAATTGGTCAGCACAGATTTTAGTGACCTGAACGATAAAGGACTAGAAAAACAGATCCAACGCTGTTTTAAAGGTATTGCAATGCGCATCCACAATATCCCTGATCATCGGTGAATACCCGCCTCCCATGCTCACCTGAACCGGTAGCTGGTGATCCTTACAACATTGCAGTACGATTCTGTCCCGCTCCCGGCACCCCTCCTTTGTCATGGCCAGCTTCCCCAGCTGATCACTGCTTAACACATCTACCCCGGAAAGGTAGAACACGAAATCCGGCTTATGTTTTTTAAGCACCTGATACAGACTATCTGATAAGATCGAAAGATATTCATCGTCACCTACACCATCATCCAGGCCAATATCTAAATCTGAAACCTCTTTTCGGAATGGAAAGTTCCTTTCACCATGCATGGAAAAAGTAAACGCACGGGGCTCATCAGCAAGTATTTCTGCCGTACCATTACCCTGATGGACATCTAAATCAATAATTAATATACGCTCAGCTATTTTTTTGTTTAGTAGATAGTTGGCTGCAATCGCCTGATCGTTCAGCAAACAAAATCCTTCTCCCCAATCTGAACCTGCATGATGGGTTCCTCCCGCTACATTGAAAGCCACACCATATTGCTGAGCATACATTGCGCCATCAATAGTCCCTCTCGCAATCCTTACCTCTCTTTCTATCAGTTGTGCAGAAAGCGGAAAACCAATCCGGCGCTGCGCTTTTGGAGAAAGTGTGAGATCCCTGAGCTCAGTCCAATATCCTTTATCATGAGACAGCAGAATAATTTCCTCTTCCAATGGCTCCGGTGCAAACAAGTTCTCTGTCCCGATCACCCCTTCATGCAGGAGTTGTTCAGGGATAAGCTCGTATTTTAACATGGGAAAACGATGGCCTTCCGGCAGAGGATGCGCATATATGGGATGCCAGGCAATCTTTAGCATCAGTGTAAAATCTCCCCTATATGTTTCTCAATATTATTACATATATCATCTACAGGCAGATCATTTGCATCATAACCAAAGGGATCTTCTATCTCTTCCGCGATCAGCTCCAAACTGGCCAGCACGTATAAGATAAAAGGCACTATAGGCACCACGAAATAACCGAGGCTAAATACCCAGCCAAATGGAAGAGTAATGACATAGATGAACAGGAATTTTTTAATAAATGCACTATAGGAATAAGGGATCGGTGTTTTCTTAATTCTTTCACAGCCCCCGCAGATGTCGGTGAACTGGTTGATGTCGCCGCTTAAAATGATGAGCTGTTCAGGTGTAATTTTTCCGTCCGAATGCAACTCATAGATCCTCGCAGAGATACTTGCAGCAACCTGATTCGGAATATGTTTACCTCCGTCTACTTCAATGAGAAAACTGTCTTTACCGAAATACAGCTTCTCCCGCAAATGTTCTTTAAGCGCGAAAGCATATTTAGGAATCGCATAAATAAAGTATTCGTTATCCACAGTATCCAGTTTCAGTGATTTTAGCTTGATCGATAAATTACGGCTAACGTTGGTCAATGACCCCAGGAGTCGCCGCCCCTCCCACCACCTGTCATACGAAGTATTTGTCCGGAATACCAGCAGCATTGAAATCACAAATCCAAGTAAGTTGTGCATCATCCCAATGTTCTTCACGTAGCTGCTTTCGGACAATTTAAAAAAGTGAAGTTCGAGAAATGCAATGATACCCGAATATATAGAGACGGTTAACATCAGCGGCCACAACTTCCTGAATGTATCTGCTTTATGAATATGAAATATAAATGTAAACCAATCTTTGGGATTATAATTTATCATTTCAGCACCTCCCTTCCGATACGCATTAACAATTCACCTGTGCGAAAAACATCTGTAAATGAATTGTATAAAGGCACCGGACTCAATCTGATTACATTCGGTTCTCTCCAGTCACCAAGCACATCATTTGCAACTAATTCCATAAAAATCTGCTTAGGATTTACCTTAGCAATAATGGAAACCTGAGCGCCGCGGTCACTAGCAGCAGCCGGAGTAATCACCTCAAAAAGTAGCTGACCTAAAGCGTTGTTTACTTCATGGATAAGATAGATCAGATAGCCAGTTAAGGCTTCACTTTTTGTTCTTAGCGGGGTGATGAATCCTGCTTCCTCAAATATTTTCAGTGATGCATGGTATAGCGCCATTGGCATTACCTGCGTACAACTCACCTGCCATCCGTCTGCGCCACGCTCAGGCACAAAACCCTTGTCCATCTTGAAACGCTGTTTTTCCTGATAACCCCACCATCCTGCGAAGCGATTTAATTTTAGGTCTCCAAAATGCTTATCATGAACAAAAATGCCACTGATACCACCAGGTCCGCCATTCTGATATTTGTAAGAACACCAGCACGCAAAATCCACATTCCAGTTATGCAAAGCCAATGGCACATTTCCTGCCGCATGCGCAAGGTCAAAACCCACTACCGCACCCGCCGCATGACCAGCAACAGTGATAGCTTCCATATCGAAGAATTGACCAGTGAAGTAGTTGACACCTCCAAATAAAACTAACGCGATCTGCTCTCCATTTTCAGCAATAGCAGCCTCAATATCTTCTGTTCTTAAGATATATTCTCCTGTTCTTGGCCTTACTTCGATGATCGCTTCTGCTGGATCATATCCATGGAAGCGTACCTGACTCTCTATCGCATACTGATCTGAGGGAAAAGCACCTGCTTCCATAATGATTTTAAACTTCTTTGCTTTGGGCTGGTAAAAACTTACCATCAGCAGATGAAGGTTTACTGTAAGGGTATTCATAGGACAAACTTCAACCGCACTAGCGCCAACAATTGGTGCCATCAGTTCTTTCAGTTCCTTATGGTAATACATCCAGGGGCTATCGCCTTCAAACCAGCCTTCAATAGCAAGGTTATGCCAATTGTCCAGCTGTACTTTCATCACTTCCTGCACAGACTTCGGCTGAAGTCCTAAAGAATTACCACACAGGTAGATAAAATCATTTTCTTTATGTTTTGGAAATAGAAACTCATTTCTGAACTTACGCAGCGGATCCAGCTCATCCTGTTTGGTTGCAAATGCTAAAGTGTTTTCAAAATTCATCAATTCAAATATCATAAAAAAAGGCAGATAAATAAATCTATCTGCCTTTTTGAATTCTTCAGCTTAAAACTTATTAAAAGTTTATCTTGTCATGACTACCCTGATCTGATTTTTCACCGGTCACAATGGCTTTCAGCATATTGAATGCTACAACCATTTTTGATGAACTTCCATCCCAGTATTCTGCGAAATCAGGGGTTACCTTAATCAATATCAATGCAGGATCATCAATTCCATCAGGGAACCAGGCTTTAACCGGTGCCGAAAAATATGCTTCTTTTCTCACCCTGTCATCCACCAGTTCTGCTTTACCATTAACATATATGTAGGTATTATCAGACGGACTGCTATAACCTAACGTAACCTGATTTTCTTTAGAAATTTCAGCAGATTTTAAAGAATACTCATTGGTAAAGAACCAGATACTACCATCTTCTTCAACTTTAGCTGTAGCCATAGGGCGACTTGAAAACTCGTCTTTAACTGACAGAGTAGTAAACATACAGATTCTTACTTCTTCGACCTTGCTCTTTAATATTTCGATATTTTTCTCGTTTTTCATGATATGTAGGATGTTATATATTGCTTCATTAAACATCACGAATCAAAGAATTGTTTGATCAGGCATTGATCATTGCAATTATCTTATTAAGGTACAACTCATCAATATGATCGAAGTGAGCCAGTTCCTGGCTGTCTACATCTAATACCCCAATTACAATATGATCCTTTATTATTGGCAATACAATTTCAGACCTTGAAGCAGAACTACAGGCAATATGTCCCGGGAACTCCTCTACATCATCTACTATAAATGTTTTAGCTTCTGCCCATGCTGCACCACATACCCCCTTGCCTTTTCTGATTCTGGTGCATGCAACGGGCCCCTGAAATGGCCCCAGAACAAGCTCTTCATCCTTCACGAGATAAAAACCTACCCATAACCATGCAAACTGCTCCTTTAAGGCAGCAGCTATATTTCCAAGATTAGCAATGAGGTCATCTTCCCCCTCCAGCAAAGCCTGGATCTGCGGCACAAGCGAATCATATTGTTCTTCTTTACTCTCTCCTTTGATTATTGTAAGGTCCTCAGCCATTTCTCTATTTATTTACGCAGCTAAAATAAGAAAAGCATAAGCTTTCAAGCAATTTAGGTGTAAAAGCAATGAATAAAATTCATTAAGTTTGACAATTTACAGCGAGATTAACAATCCAAAACATCCAGAAATATGAGAGTAATAGCAGAATTGCCACACCCGGAATGTAAGATAACTTTGTTCAACATGAACCAAAAGTATATTGTAAAATTTGAGCAGGGTACGCTGGAACAAAGTTATAAATTATCGGAACTGGACCTGAGTGGGGGCGGGGCAAATGAGATCTTCCAGCTACTTGATGAAGCATTTATCGCCACTGTTGTAGAGCGGTTTAAAACGATGAGAATCGATTTTTCGGCCGCTTACCAAAGACAGCAATATTAATCAATATTCAAACACTAAAATACTAGCAAACAAATACTTATCTATCTATTCAGAATTATATTCTGAAATAAATCAACTAATCGACATTAAAACTCATAAAAAAGGACTTAATAAAAAGCTTTAGTTTACCATAAATAATATATTACACTGATTTTCTGAATAATATTAAACATAACAATACATTATTTGGTAGCCGAAAATCACCAAATAATATTCTGTTTTATATAAATAACTAAAAAATCCTCTTAAAAGTTATAACCTGCCCGGCCGGAAGTAACCGGCATTAAACATTTAGGGAGTACTCCAATTTAAACAATTATCACACCATACAAGTTATACCATTACAAAAAAATCTACATGAAGAACCCCTATTTTTATTCGCTCACTGCCCTACTTTTCTTAGCGCTGACAAGCACCTGTTACGCACAGGAAATGATTAAAAGAAAAGACAAATTTTACACCATGAGCGGGGCCGGGTTTTCAATTCCAGTCGGAGAAAGCAGCAGTTTCATGCGGCCTAAATTTTCAACAACACTCGGTGCCAATTTAGGATTAGGCGACAAAGGTCTGTTCCTCTATCCAAAAATCAGTCTCCATGTTTTTGGTTATGACGAGCTCTCTCCGGAGAATGGATATAACAATTCTTTGCAAAGGGGAAGGTCTACTACATACCTGCTTAATGTAGCATTAGGCTATAGGAAAATCATGGACAAATTTGCGTTATACGGATTTGTAGGTGCAGGCGGAGGGTTTATCCTTACGCCCAGAATACTGATTGATCCTGCAAATAATTTTGCGACGCTGAATAACAGAACCAACCATATCGGAATAATTGAACCCGGGGCAGGAATGGAGTATAATATCGGAGGGGCCAACCTTTTTATAGAAAGTAGTTACATGCATGGGTTTGGAAAAATACAGAACAGACCTTTCAACGCTGTGCCAATAACCTTTGGCATAAAACCAAACCTGAGCAAACTCTTCAACTAGATGAGCAATGAAAGACAAAAAGCCCCGCCTGCATTCTATACAGATGCTGGCGGGGCTTTTGTAAAAGCTATTTTTTAGCGCACTAAAAGACCGGATCGGCATCCATCTGGAAATCTTCATCTCTAAGATAAATCATCTCCGTGCTCTTCTCGTAATTTGTCGACTTTTTAGAGAAGAAGTCATGCTGTGTAGTTTCACCGTTTAAGCCATTCAATACAATTGAATTGATTGGCTTTACTTCAAATAGCTCTTCAAAGCCCAGGTTCATCATTGCTTTATTCGCATTGTAGCGCAGATATTCCTTTACCTCAGCAGTCAACCCTACTTCCGTATACAATTCATCAGTATATTTTAATTCGTTCTCATAAAGCTCCATTAACAGCTCTACCAGTTCATCTTTTGCTTTCTGCGGATTTGGCAATTTTTTGTACACATCCTGGGCAAGAAGTCCGACAAATACACCATGAATGGATTCATCTGCTACAATCTTCTTAATGATATCAGCACTTGCCACCATTTGCCCCTGCCCTGATAACCACAGTGGCATAAAGAAACCACTATAAAAAAGGAATGTTTCCAATAAAACTGATGCACCCAGCGCCATAAAAAGCACTTCATCTGACACCTTATGTGCATCCAGTTGTCTGTAGTACTTATCTATCGTACCGGCCTTGAACTGTAAAAGTTTATTGTTTTCTACCCATTCAAATAATTCATTAATTTCCGGTGTACTGTTTACCGTTGTAAAAATGGTAGAGTAGGATTTAGCATGAATAGACTCCATCATGCACATGAAAGAAAGGACTGCTTTATTCTGCAATCCCTCTATGTGATCCAGCAATTTTGGCATTCCGGTGTGACTTTGCAGGGTATCTAATAAGGTCAACCCACCCAATGCCTTTTTATATACCTCCTGAATCTCAGGCGTCAGGGATTTCCAGCTGTCAATATCTTTAGAAGGAATATATTCTGTATCTATCCAGAACTGACGCAGGTTTTGCTCCCAGAACATACCCGCATAATCATTCTCAGGCGTATTCCAGTTTACTGCTTTATAGTTAGTCATTTTAATTTCTTTAATTATTGATCATTCATTAAACTGAACAGGAAACACACTCATCAATAGAAGCTTTGCGTGTCCTTGTGTAATACAGCGACTTCAGTCCCATTTTATGTGCATAGATGTAATACTTGGCAATGTCCCGTGTACTGTCTTTCGTATTGGTATGCAGGATAGTAGAAATACCCTGGTCAACGTGTTTCTGAATGACTGAAATCAATCGCAGCACATTCTTCTGATCCATATCATAGGCGGATTTATAAAAGAAGTAATTGTCATTATCCAGATATGGCATCGGGTAATAAGTAGTACTATCACCGTACTCCCTCACCTCTATTACATCTACCACCGGCATTACAGAAGCCGTAGCATTCATAATATAAGATGTAGACTGATTTGGCGCTATTGCAAGCCTGTAAGCATGAAACAAACCAAATTCTTTTACCTGGCTCATCAATTCAGCCCAGTCAGCAGCAGTAGGAATGCTCATCCCTTCAAACAGTACAGCAATTTTATCATTTACCGGAGTAATATCTTTTACCAGATAAGGCGTAAAATAATTTCCATTTGCATACTCAGACTGCTCGAAACCTACAAAAGTCTCTTTTCTGTCGCGCGCAATCTCCATCGAACTTTGAATCGAATAGAAATTGACCATCATGAAGAAAACGTTACAGAAATCCAGTGCTTCTTTACTTTCATACATGATGAAATTTTTCGCCAGGAAACCATGCAGGTTCATTGCACCCAGACCAACACTATGCAGTTCTTTATTTGCTTTCTGTACAGATGGTACCATTGCAATATTAGTGATATCAGATACTACAGTGAGCGACATCATTGCGGTTTTAACAGCTTCCTTAATTCTTTTATTGTCCATCACTGTAGCAATATTCAAAGAACCCAGGTTACAGGAGATGCCGTAGCGAATTTTATCTTCCCTGCCATAAATTTCAATATCAGAAACGTCAGAGATCTGCATAATTTCAGTACACAGATTTGAAAACTTAACGTTACCCAAATCTTTCAATGCGTGACCTCTGTTTGCATTCCCTTTAAAGAACAGATAGGGATAACCACTCTCCTTCTGTGTCTGTGCAATTTTCACCATCAGATGCCTTGCATTCACCTTTTTCTTTTTAACTGCAGAATTGGTAACAAGTTCCTCATACATCTCATCCATATCCATCTCATCCAGGTATTTGCCATAGGCCTTTAATACCGTATGCGGATAGAATAAATAACAGGCCTCATCCTTTTCAGCCAGCTCCATAAACTTATCAGGAACTACTACACCGATAGAAAGTGATTTTATTCTCACTTTTTCATCTACATTGATTTTCTTGCAATCCAGAAATTCTTCAATATCCGTATGGAAGACATTCAGGTATACCGCACCAGCACCCGGACGCTGCCCTAACTGATTTGCATAAGAAAACGTATCCTCCAGAATTTTCATGATAGGCAAAACTCCCCCGGCACGCCCTTCAACATCTTTGATGGACTCACCTCTTGCACGTATTTTTGACAAATTAAAAGAAACGCCACCACCAATAGATGATAATTTCATGGCAGAATCGATCGCATAGCCAATACCGTTTAAGTTGTCGCCTATTTCATCAAGAAAACAGGAAACCAGTTCGCCAGAACGTTTTTTACCTGAATTCAGGAAGGTTGGCGTTGCAGGCTGATATTCCTGGTTGATCAGCATTTCTGCATAGTCTTTGGCTTGTGCCACATTTCCTCTTGCCAGGAATAAAGAAACAGCTACAACCCGATCTTCATAACGTTCAAGAAATTTCTCTCCGCTGTCATCTCTCAAAGCATAACTTTGAAAAAACTTGAATGCACTCATGAAAGATTGGAACCTGAATTTTTTAGCATACACTAAATCATAAACTTCTTCCATCTGTTCGAAAGTATACCATTGATAGAAATCAATATAATACTGCTGCTCTATCAGGTAGTCAATCTTTTCTTTCAATGTATAAAAGAAGACCGTATTTTTATTTACATAATCGAGAAAATACGAACGTACTGCATCTTTGTCTTTATGAAGGCTGAATTCGTCGTCTTTTTTTACCATGATCTCGTTGTTCAGCAAGATCCATTTTTTAGTTACCATATATATTGCCCTCTATATTATCTATAAATTTTTGTAAATCTGTCATTGTTCCCGAAAGCTCAAACTGCATCAGCACGGGAAGCTTAAATTCCTGAGAAATTTTAGTTGCCGCTACCGCAAAGTTGGCTCCCCAGTTCCTATTTCCGCTGGAGGTAACGGTCTCAATAAAACTGCTGTTCACTTCCAGAAAACGTAATGTGGATGCCGGCACTTCCCCTATTCCGGTGGTATAAGTTATCAGATGCCCCGGATGAATAAGCTGCAGCGAATCATCTATCTTTTGAATGTTCCAATTGCGATGCTCCTTAAGGCGGTTAACGAAACGTTCTACATTTCCTGTTTTACTATCGTAATAAATCCAAGTCATAAGCCCGCATTAAATATGATTTACCTAAACAGCTACCAGCGCTAATAATTCTTCTGGCTTAAATCCTATTACCCGCGAAAGTTCCTGTTCTTTTTCCAGCAAAATTACCGTGGGTACAGATCTCACCCTGAACTGCATCGCTAATTCAGGCTGATCAAACGGGTTAATTGTTTCATAAACAATACCTTTTCTGTCCAGGTATTCTGAAACCATATTACATGGACTGCAGTCGTCTTTTTCAAATTTTATAATTCTCTTCATTGCGTAGGATTTTTAATGAGTATATCCGCCAAACCATTATTTTGACGGAGCACGAAGTTGCAGAAATATTCTTTAGAATGATTCTGGAGGTTATCAACACCGGTGGAAAAGAGGTATATTTTTATGACGAATAACTTACTGAAAAACCATTTTTTTTAGGTAAAAATAGTAAGCAGTCTTTTGCAATATTCTCAAATGAAGAAGGTTGCAAAAAAAAGAGAGATAATTTAACATTTTAGCAGGATTTTAAATGATCTGGAGAATCAGCCCAACCAGCCGTGTTGAAAAAAAATATCATTTTGAAATGATCAAAACTCGTCAGCGCGGTAGCGAAAGAAAAAATCTGGATGTTGATAAGTATAGAAAATAACGAGAGCTCATCAAAACAGGAAATCTGATACAAGAGGAAAATATTTCCAATAAAAAAAGGAGCATCTTTTGGAAACTCCTTTTTTATATGTCGTGTGACTGAGAAATAATTTAGATGCTTACAGCTAAAATTAGAGAATAAAAAGTCTTGGATTACTTTTCTTCAATATTCCTGCCGGCGCATTTTTTTTACCCATTTCATTGTTTTTAAACATTGATGTTTCTACCTGATCAAGGTTTTGAAGGGAATCTGCGATAAGCATAATGTCTTGCTGCGATTTAGGGCTGGTAACTTGATTTTTATTTTGATCTTTCATGGTAATGGAGGTGTTTTTTCTCATTTGAAAACAAGGGCTGTGCCATAAAGTTTTAAAAATCCGCAGGAAAATGTATAAAACGATTTTTTAGACTTTTCAGAGATAAATATTTATATGTTTTAGTTCTTTTAAAGAAGAATGTTTAATTTTATTGCCGACATAACTAGACAATCAAAGAAATGAGTAGTCAGAATAAGGAGTCAAAAAAGGACATATTTTTCAAATGGTTCAAACGGATCGGGATTTGGGGATTTATGTTCTTTCTGGTGAAAGGTCTGATCTGGCTAGCACTTGGTTATTGGGTGTTGAAATAAATTCTATTCGCCTTTCAAACTTTTTCTTAGCATAGTGGTTAAGGTTTAAAACCCACAGCTATGAAAAATGAAGTTCCCGAACAGCATGAAGGCAGAAAAATGGATACCACAGCACAAGCCATTTTTCCATCTATAGCAGCAGCCAGGCAGTTTTATGGTATTGCAAAAAGCAGACTATTAAATGTTTCCAACTGGGCAGAGATTTGCAAAGTACCTTTATCAGTATTTACATTGACTGATGATACAGGGGCAACTATCTGCAGGGAAGCAAAAGAAGGTGATTATTTGAAGATTGACATTCCCGGTCCCGGAACGGATGCCGGCAATGGCTTCGACTGGGTAAGGATAGAAAAAATAACTGAAGAATCTGACGGCACAAATAGTTTGATCTCCTTACAGGCAAGACCTGCTGTCAACCCTTCGGGTGATGATAGCGCTATCGCTCATTTCTTTACAGATGCAGCAACCTCAACCTTTCAGGTAAAGCAAATTGGTAACGAGGTATGGGCTGAAGAACATGGACGAAATGAAGTCCCAAATACAGCTACTCCCTCTACCGGCGACAACTGGCGAAACAGAATCGTAGGCTGGACTGCGGCAATCGGCCTCTCCTACCCACAATGGAAAAGCCTGGTAAAAGGATTGGTCGAAACGGAAAATTAAAATAAAAGCAGCTTAAATGGCTGCTTTTATCTTTTCAAGAGTCGCTTTGGTATCTTCGTAACTGGTATGATGAAAAGCATGAATCCCCATACTTATGGCTGTTTCTACCTGAAAAATCCGATCATCGAAATAATAACACTGAGAAGGATGTGCCTGTGCAATTCCCAATGCCAGCTGAAAAATACCAGGATCCGGTTTTCTCATTTTTACATCACATGAAGAAACGAATGCGTCAAAACAATCATGCAGCTTAAATTTCTTTATCCTGTAATCATTGAGTTCTCTTCCTTCATTATTGATTGATATAATCCTGAAGCCGCAGCTCTTTTTCCAGTCTTTAAGCCATTGCAACAGACCAGGAAGTTCTTTTGAGCAGGAATACATAAATTCCTTAAAATCTTCCCTTGTAAATTCACGCGTATGGTTAAAGATCACCGTGTCCAGGTACTGGTCAAGCGTGATGTTACCAATTTCAAAAATGTTAAAGATGTAATTGTGTAATGTATTTACTTCATCATAATCCAGCCCGAATTTTTTAGCTGCAAGCTTCCGTGAATCATGTCCCCATCCATTGGTGAGTAATACCCCGCCAATGTCAAAAAAAAGTATTTTATGTGCCGTGCTTTCCATTTATTTAATGATTAATACGTAATAACCAATTATACAAACAAAAATCTGTAAAACCCGTTTGTCCTGCATAAGAAATGTTAAACTTACATACAAACTTCAATTCTGATCAGGGAAATATTGAGCACCGGGAAATTATAAGATTACAATCCACAGCAATGGCTGAAGAAATTTAGCTCAGATCGCAATCCGGCCACCCGTAACCGGAATAGTTGCACCTGCTATATAACTTGCCTCATCAGAAGCGAGGAAGACATAGGCAACAGCTACTTCTACAGGCTGGCCGGGACGCCCCATTGGCGTATCAGCACCAAAATATTCCGGTTCGGGCATCGTAGAAGTAATCAAGGGTGTCCAGATAGGTCCCGGTGCAACCGCATTCACCCTGATCCCTTTTTTATCTTTTAACAGCAGCTGACTTAAATTGGCGGTGAAATTCTGAATAGCGCCTTTTGTAGCCGCATAGGGTAATAACTGTAAATTAGGAGAATAAGCATTGATTGATGTCGTATTAATAATACTGCTCCCCGGTTCCATATGAGGTTCGGCAGCCTTACAGAGATAAAACATTGCCGTAATATTAGTATCAAAAGTTTTCCTCCATTCCTCAGAGGGTATTTCCCTTAAAGTTTGCCTGCCCATTTGAAAAGCAGCATTGTTCACCAAAATATCAATCCTGCCAAATGATTCAACAGCTTTCGCGACTAAAGCCTTACAATTGTCTTCATCCCTTAAGTCGCCTTTAAATAAAATAGCTTTTCTGCCACAATCTTCTACCAGCTCAGCGGTGCTTTCTGCATCATGATCTTCTGCATCATCCAGATAACTGATTAGAACATCAGCACCTTCACGAGCAAAGGCTATGGCAACAGCACGGCCGATGCCGGAATCTCCTCCAGTAATCACTGCCTTTTTTCCAATAAGTTTACCAGATCCTTTATAGGAATGTTCTCCATGATCTGCTTTTGGCTTCAATTGATCTTCATTTCCCGGCACTTCCTGTTCTTGTCTGGGAAATGGAGGTTTTGGATATTTATCCTGCGGATTTTTTGATAATTCTTGATTTTCCATATGCTGATAGATTGGGATGAATTCTTATTACTTAAGAAAAACATCGCCCTCTATAAATGGTTTTCAATAATTGACAACAAGAGGTCGCATTACTTAGCCAAAAGTCCCGAAATTATATTGATACTCAGTGCTACAATTACTGTATTGAAAGCAAAAGAAATCAGACTGTGCATCAAAGCCAGTCTTCTGATTCTTTTGGAACTTATCTCAACATCCGAAACCTGAAAGGTCATCCCTATCACAAAAGCAAAATAAACAAAATCCAGATAGTCCGGCTGATCTTCTTCTGGAAATTTCAGCCCTTCAGCATATTTCGATGAGACATTGTTTTTTGCAGAGGCATGATAATACAGATGAGCGTAACGGAATACAAAAACCATATGAACCATCGCCCAGGAACTGACTACCGCAACTACAGACAATAAAATATGCAGAAATAAGGGGGTACCAGCTAATGTACTGGTAGTTTTTAGTAATAACAATACGACAAACAGGCTTGCCACGGCAGCGAAAAGTACAAATAAAAATATAAAAGTACGGCTTCCATCTTCCAGTTTGGCTATCTGTTTCATTTCAATGGGATGTACCGAAAAGACTGTAATGAGAGAAAGGCTGATATAAGTCACAGAAAAACAGATCCAGATCAGGATAGTACCTGTTGCGGGAGATAGTTTACTGTAAGTCAGCATCAAACAGATGAGCGAAATAGCTAAAGAAAAGTATAATTTATGATTGGCATCAAGTCTTGAAATATTCATATTTATATATTAAAAATGATTACAATTGTAATCATTTTTAATATATAAATATGAATGCATAGCTAAGCTACTTTGGCATCCATTACAGTTTGCTGATGCATTTTCAAACTTTTTTTAAGTAGTTGGCGGGCAACATGGATTCTTGTCTTAACCGTACCAATAGGGATATCCAGCTGTTCAGCAATCTCATAGTACTTGTATCCCTCAAAGTATTTCAGGAAAGGAACGTAATACTCTGGCTGTAATTTTCCTAACGCTTTATATATATCTTCCATTACAAACTTCCCGTCACTGTCATTTACACTGGCACTGTAATGCAATTTATCAGAAGTGATCTCATCAGTAACAGTCAGGATTGAATTTGTCCTCGTATTCCTGCGATAATTATTAATAAAAGTATTTTTCATGATGGTATACAACCATGCCTTGAAATTGGTTCCAGGCTTAAAATGCTCTGCATAGTTTATCGCTTTTAACATGGTATCTTGAACCAGGTCGTTAGCATCATCATTGTCTCTGGTAAAAGAGAAGGCAAATGATTGTAATGAATCTTTGTAACTATAAAGCTGGCAATTAAAATCGTTTGTACTCATGTTTTTTATTTTTCAGGTTAGATAGAAAAATATTTACAAAACGCATACCAATCTGGTTAGAATTGAAATTCTTCAGAAAACAAATGACTCAACATTTAAATGTGACATTTAAGTACTATTAAATAAACAGATTATATAATACATGTATATAAATTGATACGCAAATAAAGCAACTCCTAAACAAATTCAGACTGAATTTTTATTTTGTAGAAGTATCCTGACCTTAAATAGGTTATCTTCGATAAAATAATCGAATTTAACCCTTTCTCCGTAGGTAATATTTAGTCTTTTACTAATATTTTCAAGCCCGATACCATCGGAGGTACTATTTTGATTTTCGTTAACCAGATTAGCTGTGTGGATCTCAAGCACATTGTCATCAGAACGGATCATAATCTCCGCAGGTTTTGATTCTTTGCTCAAATTTCCATGTTTAAATATATTCTCCACTAATGTCATCAGGATCAAAGGAATAAATTTAGTTTCCCCACCACATTCACTATAATCAAATTTAATATACAACTGGTCATTCTGACGTAGCTGATGTAAACGTATCAGGTTATCCACCTGTTCCGCTTCAGACAATAAATAGATAAATTCTCCGGCATCCTGGGCTTTAATTGCATATCGCATCATGTCTGATAAAGTCATAATAGCTTCAGCTGCGGCTGGGGCCGTTTTCCTTGCATTATTATAAATGAAATTAAGTGTATTAAATAAAAAATGAGGATTGATCTGTGCTTTCAAATAGGCATTCACCGTGATGTTCAATTCATTTTGCGTTTCCTGATGTGCAATGATACTGCTGAGATGTTTCCTTTCGGACTCTTCCGTAATCTCCTTTTGTTTTAAAAAGGTTAGCAGGTAGTAGTAGCCGGTACCTATACCGATGAAAAAAGATCCTCTGTAAGCAATTCTATAATAAAACTGAATATTCAGTGTAAATTCAATGAAATCGGTATATCTGATGAGTAAAGAATCAATGATTAATAAAATCAAAACAAACATGGATAGTTCCAGTAAAATCAACACCGGAATTTTCCAGAATTTGTGTTTTGGATTCTCGAAAGCGGCAGGTAATACAATAAGGGCATGCACATAAAATAATAGGATATTAAAAAAGTAATGTACAATATAGTTCCCAGGCCTGCCAAAGGAACCAGAGGACATACCCACTATTATTGTCTCATAAAAAATGAATAAAAACCAAACAAGGAAATGTATCCTGTTTGCACTTATAAAACCTGTAATTCTATTTAAAACTGAAATATTCAATTGGTGTAAGCTGGGATTAAATTGGTGTAATATATTTTAAATTGGTGTAATATCATTGGCATCACTTTTTTATTTTAATTATCTTTCTTAGAATTAAAACCCCACACCATGAAAACACACCACTTAAAACTCAGAAAGAAAACCCTTTTTGTCTTTAAATCGTCGCAACGCGTGACTGATTTACTAATGAGCGATCCTACAAATCCGCCGACGACTACGACCGGTACAAGCACAGTCCTTGGGCTGTAATTTCTAAGCCGGGCTATCTTCGCCCGGTTTTAATCGTATTTTCATTTAAATAATCGTAAAATCTCTCCTTATAAGATGTCCCCAGCATAATTTCAATATCATTAGTGAGGTATACTGTGCTCCCGTTAACCTTCTTTATTTCGTCCGAATTCACTATAAAAGATTTGTGAATACGCATGAATTTTCCATCATTCAGCAATGCTGTTTCTGCTTCGAGCATAGTGAGATAGGTTGTAAATCTCTCCGTCTTTGTATATATCACAATGTAATTCTTCAACCCTTCAATCATAATGATAGAGTCCATATCTAAACGAATAAGTTTACCCTTTTCATCACCCTTGATAAAGAAAAAATTGGATTTCACCACCTCGGGCTGCGACAGCGTTTCAGTGAGTTCACTGACCAATGAAACAAATCTGCTTAACTTAATCGGTTTAAGCAGGTAATTATCTGCCTTAACCTCGAATGCCTCGACAGCGTATTGCGTATGTGCGGTGGTAAAAATCAGTTTTTTTGTTTTATGGCGAAGGGATTTGGCAAGTTCTAAACCAGAAATACCCGGCATATCTATATCCAGCCAGATAATATCGATATCATCTTCAGCTTTAATATCGTCCAGTGCAAGTATCGGATTAATATAAGTTTTATAAAGAGAGAGTGAAGGCAGCTCCGAAATATAATCTGTTAACAGATCTACAGCGTGCTGTTCATCATCTATTATAACACATTTAAGTATGTTTTTCATTTTTCATGAGCTTAGACTATGCAATATAGTCCAAATCAGGATAGTAACGAAGCATCCAAATGAATAATTGCTTAAAGCATATAGCTGTAGGGGAATGCGATTCCCCTACAGTATATCAAACACACCAATTTAGAGAGCTAATTTAGATATAGGAACATTAGATAAACCTGATAAATTTAGCTTCTATGTAAATGTAGGTAACTTGTACGGTTAATAGAATTTTATTACACCAAAGTGCCTTTTCCGTACACGAAAAGCCAAAAAAAGCCCAATTTTGTTTAGTTTTTAGAATTTGATTTAGAAATCGTCCTGTACTCTTCCCATTATTCCTCCCCTCTTCTTATGATAAATTTCAGATGATGAGGTTATCCAGAAATAACAACCTGTCCGTGACCAGCCAGTTGACGCATTGAAGAACATCAGTGAAGAATGATAATGATCGTAAAGCGTCCGAAGTAATTAAAGTTTCTGTTCATCGCAAAAAAATACTCCAGGCCATCCAACCTGGAGTATCAACAAAACAAAACTTAGATCTAACCAAAAATCTAGTACTTTATTAATGTCTTCGCATTATCTGACGTCAAGGGCGGATTCGAACCGCCGTAAAGGGTTTTGCAGACCCACACCTAACCACTCGGCCACATGACTATTTTTAAGCGTATTGCGCTTAACAGCAGCAAATATAATAATGTCTACTTAAATAGTAGTATTTATTTTAAATTATTTTTATTGTCCCCTTCCGGGAATAAAATAAGACATTTACGGCGAGCCGATTACGTAGCATGCAGGAAAACAAAAAAAACTTTGAGACGATTATATCACACGAAAGCACTTATATCCTAAAAGATTTTAATATTGCAAATCTGAGTACTGTATTTATACTCAAACATAGTGCGGGAGCTGTCGATACAGAAGCAGATGGCTATTTTGATCTTGAACCACAACAAATCCATCTTAATTATGCAACATTCCGGGACTACAAAAGTCAGATAAAATTTCCCGAAGGAGGAATGGTACTGGAAAACGGTGAATTAAAAGTTTTTTGCACCTGTCCTGCAATAAAAAAAAGATTATGTGAACACCAGTCAAGACTACTTTTTAATCTGATGAGTAGAACTGAAATCCGCATTTTCTTTGACTATAAATTGAGACATGAAAAAATAAAGATATTTGCTGTGCCCTACGGACTGGACAAAGAAGAAAATCCGGATGATTTCTTCATGATCAGCTATGTACAAAAACAGCTCGAAATCATACCTGTAATCAAAGACTTATTACCGGTAAGTAAGGAAAAGAATAACTTCCTGAGAGATTTCTTATTGCCAAAGACGGCAAGCCTGCTGCCAAAAAATATGAGCGACAGTTTGGACACCCGGACTATACTTGTTTTAAAGCAACACCGGTATTACGGACATTTTCAGGCAGACCTACTGGAATGCGCGTTAACGTCAACGGGAAAAATACGAAATCCACTGAAAGAGGTTAGTGCGGCAGACCTGATCTGGTCGACCGAAAATGCGGATGAAATTAAATTTTATACTGCAGTATCAAAATTTCAAAATAGTTACGAAGCGGAAAAATCACCGGCAGACATCAATGGATTGAAAGCATTAGTTAAGAACCCGCTAGACCTGGATGTTTATTTTCATGATGCAAAGAAATCAGCTAACCTCACGGCAGGTTCTCTCGTACCTGTAAGAATCAGGAACACCGAAATTGAGATCACCTTGTCTGTAGACCTTAAAGATAATTTTTATACAATATACGGGGAACTGTTACTGGACAATAAGACTTACGACCTGAAAATGCTGAATATTAAGTATAAATATTTTTTATACTATAATGATGTGCTCAACTTAATTGATAATGCCGGCTTATTGAATGTGATTGATTTTTTTAGCCAGAACAATAATCACCTGGTGATACATGAATCTAAATTCAGCGAATTTCAGGAGGATATTCTCTCCAGGCTGGAAAACAAAATCAACATCAATTACTCCTATGTCAAACCCGCTACACAAGAGCAGCTGATTGAACAAAAATTTGATCAGTCGACCGAAAAAATCATTTATCTGTCCAACTCAGATAACTATGTCTTGATCAATCCTGTGATGAGATATGGAAATGTGGAAGTCCCGGTGCTCTCCAGAAAACAGATCTATGCAACAGACCAGGCTGGCAATGCCTTTTTAGTGAAGCGTAACAAAGAAGATGAGCTGACAATGGTTACGACACTGATTCGTCAGCATCCGTATTTCGAAGAACAGTTAAATGAAGGTTATTTTTATCTCGATAAAAAACGCTTTCTGGATGAGAACTGGTTTTTGGATGCTTTTGAGGAATGGAATAAGCAAAACATTACTATTTTAGGCTTCAGCGACTTAAAGGGCAGTAACCTGAATCCAAATAAAGCTAAAATTAAAATTGCGGTAGTTAGCGGACTGAATTGGTTTGACACCGAATTTGATATTAAGTTCGGTAATCAAAAGGTATCACTTAAACATCTGCATAAATCCATTCGCAATAAAAATAAATTTATTAAGCTTGG
Source organism: Pedobacter sp. MR2016-24 (assembly GCF_026239655.1). Lineage (GTDB taxonomy): Bacteria > Bacteroidota > Bacteroidia > Sphingobacteriales > Sphingobacteriaceae > Pedobacter. The sequence continues at coordinate 440,232 of NZ_JAPIVO010000007.1, forward strand.
AGATGGCACATTGGGTATCCTGCCTCAAACGTGGATCGATCAGTTAACGAAGTATTTCCATGCGGGAGAGATTCATGATGATGCAATCAGAACGCCTAAGGTCAATTTTTCAGCAATAACTGAGTTATATGAACAGGACGTGCTGTCGGAAACAGTAAAATTGGAATTGTCTGCTTACAAAGACCGCATTGCAGCATTTAAAGATATTAAAAAGGTACAGGTACCTGATGCCTTAAATGGTGTTCTGCGGGATTACCAGAAAGAGGCGCTGAACTGGCTGAATTTTCTGGATGAGTTTGGATTTGGCGGCTGCCTTGCGGATGATATGGGTCTTGGGAAAACGATTACGATCATCGCATTTATACTTTCACAACGTGAAAAAGGAGTTAAAAATACAAATCTGATTGTCGTGCCCACCACACTCATCTTTAACTGGCAGGCAGAGATGAACAAGTTTGCACCTGACATTAAAATCTTCACGATCTACGGTGCAGACAGAACAAAGGTAGCGGTGGACTTTGATCGGTATGAAGTTATTCTCACCTCATATGGAACATTGTTGTATGATATCGGATGGATCAGGAAGTATAAATTCAACTATGTTTTTCTTGATGAATCGCAAACGATCAAAAATCCCGATTCCTTAAGGTATCATGCGGTGAGACTGCTGCAGTCAAAAAATAAGATCGCAATTACCGGTACACCTATAGAAAACAATACATTTGATCTCTATGGACAGCTTTCATTCGCATGTCCCGGTCTTCTGGGTACTAAACAGTTTTTCAGGGATCATTATTCAACACCAATTGATCGTTTTAAAGATAATAACAGGGCCATTGCACTAAAGAAGAAGGTTAGTCCTTTCATTTTACGCAGAACGAAAAAACAGGTTGCGGTAGAACTTCCTGATAAAACAGAAATGGTGATTTATTGTGAAATGGGTATGGAACAGAAAAATGCCTATGATGCCTGTAAGGAGGAATATACGAGATTCCTTTCAGGTGAAAAAGAAGAAGATTTGCCAAAACATGCACTGCATATATTGAAAGGTTTAACGCAACTCAGACAGATCTGTAATTCTCCATCACTCCTGAAAGACGATTTACTGCACGGTGTTTCCTCATCTAAAATTAATACGCTGATTGAGGAGATTGAAAGTCATTCCCCGCAACATAAGATTCTCGTATTTTCCCAATTTGTGTCTATGCTGGATCTCATTAAAAAAGAGCTGCAGGAAAAACAAATACCATTTGAATATCTTACAGGGAAAACGACCAACAGGGCAAAAAGAGTGAAAAATTTCCAGGATGATGAAAACATCAGAGTTTTCCTCATCAGTCTCAAAGCAGGAGGCACAGGTTTGAATCTGACAGAAGCAGACTATGTTTACCTCGTAGACCCATGGTGGAATCCCGCTGTAGAAAACCAGGCTATAGACCGCTCGTACCGTATCGGACAGCAAAAAAATGTGGTGGCAGTACGATTAATTTGCCCGGATACGATAGAGGAAAAAATCATGAAGCTTCAGGAAACAAAGAAAGAGCTGGTAGGGGATATCATACAGACAGACACCTCAATTTTGAAATCACTTTCGAAAACCGACCTGCTCGGTCTTTTCAGCTAGATTAAAATTGCACTACAGGATCAAATTTGTAGGTTAAAGAAGCCTCGTCACTCTCGAAGGACAAATGGGAGACATTTCCTTCTCCATCTGCATAAGTCTTGTCTTTCGCAAACACAGGCAATTCTTTTTTGTTCACCTGCTGAAAATAATTTTGAAAATCTTTCTCCAGATCCTCTTCCTTATCCGTGGCGCTGACTATAGTCTGTTCTGGCAACTCACTTGATTTTCTGTTCTCTAATGCGAGCATTACGATATCAAAATACCATGAATCGGTAAGCTTCATCGCTTCGATGGCAAGACCATCGACAAAACCAAGCAAATTATGCCTGAACGTCGTGCCCTCATCCATGAAGAACCTTATAACTGTTGATTCTGCCCATTCTGCTCTTTCGCCATGATCTTCGTTTTTGCTGACACCGTAAAACGCCGCAATATATTCGAGGGAACCACTGAGAATTTTCTCCTCATGATTGATTCCGTCATCAAGAATCTGCTGGGAAACTGATTGCATGAGCTTATCAAAATAGAGCGAATTCTCCGTAAAACTCATTCCTGAAATCTTTACTCCCGGTAAACCTCCACTTCCCCTTCTGGCAATAATTCCGTTTTTATAAATTTTAATGCTCAGTGCTTCCTCTTTACCAGATTTCACTGAGATCATTACCTGCTCCACATCCGACTTGTTCATTTATCAATCCTTTTTTTGCTGCAAAAATGGGCAATTTATCTCTTAAAACTTCGCCTTACTTGTTAATTTAACAGATCGGCAGGCATTGAATACACCCAAAGCACCACCGGAAATGTTACTAATTGGATTTGCAGGCGTAGCAGCATCTTGTGCAATGGTTGTATTTAAGGTTCTGTAAAAATCATATACTCCCTTATCAATACATTGCAGCTCGACCATTATTGCATCTTCATTATTGATCAGCGGATTTCCCGCCTTGGGATCGGTATCGTAAAACAACGAAGTATCATAATTTCTGCCATCAGAAGCCTCATCATCTCTTACGTAAGACCCCTTCACCTGCATACCTCTCACCCACTGTCTCAACCGGTAATAATTGCCTTTACCCACAGGGTCCTTAAAATTAGGTACAATGAAGATATCTTTAGAATCCAGCGTGAAACGTTTGGCAAATATGCGGTCCAGTTTAACTGCAGTAGCAGGGATTCTGGAGGATGCAGTATAGGTTTTATCATCCAGCACAACTTTCAGTTCATAAGTACGACCTGCAACGCCCAATAAAACAGCAGTCTGATAAGCACCTGCACCTTTACTTTTAAGTGTTTCCGTGATACCTGATGTCATATCTTTAATCGTTACCACAGCGTCATTACGACCGGGAAAACTATTGTTTTCTTCAAAATTCTTGGATTCAGTAACGGTAACCGTATAAGGACCTTTAACGTTTGTTACTTCACCTTCTATCACAATTTGTGAAGTCGAATCATCCAAAGTCACCTCAATTACCTTCTCACAAGAACTGCAGATCACCGCAATTAAAAACATCCAGAAATACCTTTTTTTGCTGTAAACCATGAAATTAAAATTTAAAATTATAAGAGATTGACGGTACAAACCGGAATAAAGATGTTTGTACGGCCTGCGTACGTGAACGATCATCAGGATTATCCCTGAAAGTAATTGCGTATGCATTTTCACGTCCATATGCATTATACAGTCCCAATGCCAGTTCGGAGGAGAAATGCTCGCGTTGTTTCAACTTCAGGGTAGCACTCAAATCCAGACGATGGTATGCAGGCATCCTGTAGGCATTCCTTTTAGTATATAAAAACACCACCTGATTGTCTACATAGTATTTTCCACTTGGGAAAGACACCGCATTACCTGTATAGTAAACATAAGTTGCTGAGAGCGACCATTTTTTATTCAGGTCATACATCCCTACGATAGAAATATCATGTGTACGATCCTGTCTCGCTGCGTACCATTCGCTATTGTTAATGCCATCTATCTGTTTTTCAGTTTTTGATAAAGTGTAACCTATCCAGCCGGTAAGCCGGCCCGTTTTTTTACGGAGCAATAACTCGATACCATAAGCCCTGCCCCTGCCGAACAACAATTGTGGTTCGATAGGATCATTACTCCTGATATTGGCTCCATCTTTATAGTCAACCTGGTTCTGCAGCTTTTTATAATAGGTTTCTGCACTGAACTCATAGTTGTTATCAGCCAGATTTCTGAAATATCCCAGGGAGACCTGATCGGCCAGTTCAGGTTTGATAATATTATTTGTTGAAACCCATTTATCTGTAGGGCTGCTTGTCGCAGAACTTGATAACTGGTGTAATGACTGTGTATTGCGGGAATAAGCAGCCTTCAAAGAAGAGAAAGCATTGATTTGATAAGAAGCAGAAATTCTCGGTTCAAGATTCAGATAGGTTTTAACGATCTTTCCCCTGGCATAATTCATCGTATCTATGATTGCGCCGCGATCATTTAGCGTATAAAAGTTATTCTGTCCGCCCAGAACAGAAAATGCACTTACTCTCACACCATACTCTACCTTCAGCTTATCAGACGCTCTCCATTCATTGTTGATATAAAAAGCATTCTCCCAGCTATAATTAAAAGCCTGATTGGTATAAGTCAGGTTACCAGTATACTCTCCCGGCCTGATGGTGTGGTAAATAGAATTGATACCCATCTTCCAGGTATTATTTGAATTCGGAAAAAAGCTGAATTCTTCTTTTGCATTCCAGTCTTTGATACGGGACATGATACTGCCCTTGAAGCTGGAAGAAGTATTTAAATCAATATTATAGCTATAATCGCTATAGATCAGTGATGTATTTGAAAATAATTTTGGACTGAACTGGTGGTTCCATCGCAAGGTACCCGTCTTATTTCCCCAGTTGATGCCAAATAAATCGCCCAGTCCCAGTTTATCCTTCCCCAGGTAGCCGGATAAATAAACTTTATCATTTTCACCGAACTGATAATTTGCTTTCAGATTGATGTCGTAAAAATACAGCGCACTTTTGTTAACAATAGTATCCTTGCTTGCTTTCAGGAAGATATCTGCATAAGTACGGCGCGCACTGATCAGGAATGATCCTTTATTTTTCACTATCGGCCCCTCAATGGTTAGTCTTGATGCAATAATTCCTATTCCTCCATTTACACTGAACTTCTGGTTATTGCCATCATTCATTCTTACGTCCATTACTGAAGACAATCGCCCTCCATACTGTGCGGGTGTATTGCCCTTGTATAAGGTCACATCCTTAATCGCATCAGAATTGAAAGTAGAGAAAAATCCCAGCAAGTGAGATGGATTATAAACTACCGCCTCATCTAATAGAATCAGATTCTGATCTGCCGCCCCGCCCCTCACAAAGAAACCACTGTTGCCTTCTCCGGCAGCCTTTACACCGGGCAAAAGCTGTACTACTTTGATCAGGTCTCTTTCTCCAAAAATAACAGGTACGTGGTCTATTTCTTTCATGCTCAGCTTTTCCACCCCCATTTTAGCCGATTTCACATGTTCATCATTTCTCGTACTGGAAATAACGACCTCCGAAAGGCTGTTGTCCTGTTTCGTCACACTGACCTTGAGCTGGAAGTTTTTGTTCAATACGAGACTGCGGTTATCAATGGCATAGCCCACAGAACCAATTATCAGTTTGTAATTACCGCTTTGAGTAGTAAGTGAAAAGAAGCCATATTCATTGGAGCTGGTTGTTACCGCGACATTTCCTTCCAGGCGGACCGTTACACCAATTAATTGTTCACCGGTAGCAGCATCTTTAACATAACCGCTAACTGTATGTTTTGTCTGGGCGCTGACTGTGAAAACAGCCATAAAGATAAGAATCGATAAAAGGCAGGTAGCTTTTAAAACCATAGTTCCGGAAGATATTGCCTAAACTACCTAAAAAAATGGGCAATAATATCCCCAATACCTAATTAGATTTTTTTTTACCCATATCTGTTTTTATTTGACTAAGAATTAGCTATTTTAAAATTAAAGTAAATTCCAAAACAGCAGAGTCGCCCAAAATAACCTGATCTCCATTTTGCAGAGGATAACCTACCTGCGTTGAATTTAATTTGTGTAATGTCTCGTCAGCTGCAGAACGAACCTTAGTTTTATTTGCCGGCGGTACACCACCTTCATCGCCATACAATTGAAATGTACCTGCTTTCGGATCCCATTCCAAATGTGCGTGCTGCCTGCTGATGTATTTATTACTTTCATGTGCTTCAGTAAAGAAAGCAATGGTATTTACCCGAAATCCTCCGTCGCCGCTTTGCACATTTTTTTCCCTGCCAATATTTATTCTTTTCGCACCTGCATCCAGCTGATATATCCTTTCTTCTGCCTGCCCGTTCAACACCTTTAAATAGCAAGTTACTGAAACTGTAACAGATACTTGTACAACAGCATTTTTGATCATTAAACCCATAGGCTGATGAATACTATGGATTGCTCCGCCAGGTATTTCTTCCACAAACTGTACGTCCATTTTCCATTCCCCAGGTAAATTCAATGCAAAATTATCGGCTATCCGCTGTATTTCTTCCTGAAGTTGAGCAGGATTACTGGTATACAGCGCAGTTTCAAAAAGATGCTGCTGACCAGCCCCGGGCTTTACAAAAAGCTGCAAAGAAGCAATTCCTTCGCCCTCTCCTCCATCTAACCGCTGTAATTCTTCCTTAATAAACTGTAATACCTCATCGCGCAGGCCCTTTACATCCAGATTTTTATCGTCCTTATTCTTCTTAAAAAAATCAAACATCCTGTTCTTCTTTAATATTATCAATTTACCCTGCCAATGCTTTCCATATAACCTTTCTGAACGAGGTAAGGGATTACATCTGCTCCGGCTACCCGGACTGCTTCTGAAGATCCTTTAGTCACCTCAATTCTGATACAAACCACTGTATAACCTTTACCGGATGGTGCAGGTGCAAAGAAAACATACCAGCCATCATTTACTTTTCGTTTTTTCAGCATCCGTTCAGGAGTACCCGTCTTACCTGCAACTGCAATACCCAACAGCCCGGCTTTACCAGCACTTTGTTCAATCATATACTTCTTCAGTAATCCTGCAAAGGCGGGTTTATCGGCAAGTAATACGCCTTCCTTTACCTGTACTAAAGAGTCATTCAATTTCAATACATAGCGGTTAGGCAACAACGTCCCATCGTTTGCGATCCCGGAAGCCAATCGTGCTACCGCAGCGGGGGTAGCAATCAGCTCACCCTGCCCCCAGGACATTCCTGAAATGCCTGCCGCCCTGTTACGGTAAATATTATCTGCACTATAAGTGCTTTTGAATTCTGTTTTTCTCCATAAATCCATCCATCGTTCATCCTGGTCCTGATTAACCGATTTTCTGTTATAATAATAACCACCTACCCCACGCAGGAACATTCCCGTTTTAAGGTACAAATTCCCCATATACTCCTGAAGATGCTGCTGGTTTGCAAGCTTAATGAAGTAGACATTATTCGACTTCACAATTGCTCTTTCCATATCAATCTGCCCAGTTTCATCGGGCTCCGGACCTCCTGTGCGGATCCTTTCATCTGGCCTCACAAGATAAGTCTGACCCGCAGCAGCCATACCTGATTTATTAAACGCAGCCATCGCTGTAAGCAGTTTTGCGGTTGAACCCGGCTGTGTTGCAATTGTAAAACCGGCATCAGCAGTAGTTATAAACCCTGTAAGTTTGTTTTGATCGGCACTGTTCATCGTCAATTGCTCCCAGTTTTTAACTGGTGGCAGTGGATATACAGCGGACGCGAGCACATCTCCGGTATTAGATTCCATCACGACCACAGATACCCTGCTTTTTTTCAGCGCTGGGTCAGCTGCTAAAGCAGACTGAATATGCGTTTGCAGATCAGCATCAACTGTCAGTTTAACATCTCTGTTTCTTTTCTTAAACACAGCAATTTCAGCCGTATCCAATCCTGAAATCAGTAAAGGCACCAACGCAGTGTAGTCCTTTTTCAGCACAGTCATTTCTTTAGGCCCCCTCGGAAGAAAACGATCTTCCCTATAGCGCGACGCGGTTAATGTATAACTCGTTAAGGGCATTTTAAAACCCCTCAGTTCGGCTGCATGCTCATATTCAGCAAAGTAACCATTTATACTTCCGTTAAAAACTCCCGTATTCGCATCACCTGTCCAGAAAAACAGTTGTTCTTCAAAAGGGTAATACCTGTTAACGCGTTTATGTACAGCAGAATCAAGATCATAACCGGGAACACCGGCTGCATTTAGTTTTTGCAGCTGCTTCCTGATCAGCACAGGATTACTGGTGGCCAGAACCAGACCGGATCTATCGTAGATAGTCCCTGCTTCCAGTTTTTTCATCAGGATACCTATCCTCGGATTATAGCTGAACATCCTGCTTCCCCCTTTATCAGCCACCAATGCAGGTTTGACTATCCAGGCAGTATTGGTAAAACTATAACGTGAAATATTGACCACTAAGAGTAATATTGCAGCACAGGCAGACAACAATGCAGGGACAAGGTTCCTGTCCTGCTGAGCAGTTAAATACTTCATTTGTACTTCGGTTCCACTTACAGATGAAGCAGATAGTAGAAACCCTGCCGCTACAAAGTTGATGACCAGTGATGATCCGCCATAACTTTCAAATGGCAGTGATACACCAGATAAGGGCAGCGCCCCGATAGAACCGCCGGCAATCAATAAAAATTGCACAAAGGTGCAGATGCCAATACCAGCACAAATATAAAACAGGAATGGAGTCCCCGTCTGCCGGCCGATAATAATTGACCGGTGCAGATAAATTAAAAAGAGGATAAAAATACAGGTAATACCCGTCCAGCCAAATTCTTCCCCGATAGCCGGAAGAATCATATCAGTATGTGCTTCTGGAATAGTTTTAGCAAATCCTTCCCCGGTTCCCTGTCCGCTTATTCCACCGCTCGAAATAGCCCAGAGACCATTTGCCACCTGATCGCCACCATAAACTTCGTTGTTCCAGGCATCCTGCCATATCGCTTTACGATCGCTAAGCCGCTGTACAGGTCCGGGAACAATTTTATCGATGTAAGGAATTTTATCAATCGTAAGAAAAGCGGTAATTACCAGTAAAGCCATCACTGCGGATTCACTTAATGTCTTTTTCCTCAGTACCGTTGTAAGAAATAAAACGCCAAAAGTAATCAGTGCGTCCAGCCAAACATTTTTAACAAGCCATGCGACTATAACATAGAGCAGAACAGCACCTGCCATCACCATAAAGTCCCCCCTCGAAAAAGAGAAAAGGATGATAAAAGTAAAGCAGATCACAATAGCAGGCCCGAGGTCGCCCAGCATCAGAAACAATAAAAGCGTAAAAAATATCGCACCCAGTGCGAAAGAAAAGAAAGACCACCGTTTTTTCCAGTTGGAATAAGCAGAAATAAATTGCTCATTTAAAGCAAAAAATCCGGCGAGAAATAACACTACAATATATTTGACAACTTCACTTGGCTGTATTCCCAACAGATTTACTTTTACACCGCTTCCTTCCGGACCGCCACCGAATAACAGTGTGGTAAGCAGCAAAACCATTGCGAGTGCTATCCATGGCCACCCATTCGCCGCAGAACGGTCTTTAAAAATAAACATCCTGTATAAATTAGCATCGGCATTGAAACGCTTGATATCCAGGAATAGTAATATACTGAAAATCAAGGCGCCGATTACTAAAAACAACAAACTGTCAATCGCCAGAAAACGATCACGAACCGGATCCTGTAAACTGAGTAAGGTTAGAAAAGATATTCCCGTCAGGAGCATCAGCAAGGGCAGCAACAGTTGATCTGCCTGCGGAAACCGGATAGACAAGAGAATGTGCAGAACCAGGAATACCAGGAAGAAACCGCCCGCGATATACCAGTACCAGCTATTGAACTGTGCCGGGGTACGCACGACCAATGCTCCATCTGCTTTAAGCGTATTAAAATCACGTGTAGAAAGTAATCTGATCTGATGCGGCTGTTCCGAAAAGCTCAGATTTTTACTGCCTTTTAATTCTTCCACTCCTTTTGTCTGGCCAAATTCTGAGCCTGGCTTAAGTGGAATAACCTCGTATGCAACCTGGTCAGGCAAATTAATGAACTCATATTTCCCCTCAGCATCCGTTCTGGCATAGGCAGTCAATGATTTCGACTCTACACTATCTATTGGCAAAACTGTACTTAAGCGTACAAGAACTCCATTTACCCCAACTCCTTTATTGGCAACTACGCCACTGATTGTAGCTGTACCCATCCCCACGTCTTTCACCGCAGGATACGGAGGAGGGCTATTCTTTTCTTCCCTGAACCGGCCTTCATCAGCTCCCGTGAAACCAAGTAATGCTCTGGATACTGCTACTCTCTTTTTGAAAGAGACGCCACCGTTCCGGTTAGCATCATCAGCCAGCACATTGTATTTTCTTTTGTTCAGCTCTCCGATATTACTGAAAGTTTTAGCCGGTGATTGCTGAGCTGTTATACTCTCACTAATTACTTCTATATCCAATGGATCTTCCAGATAGTAACCTTTTTTCAATAATGCTTTTATTCCATCAGCCGGGTCCGGGGCGTTCAGATTAAGAATTGTACCCGCTTTCAAACGAAGGTCTACGTCTTTCATTCTCTCCTGAAGAACGCCAAAGAGTCTGATGAACAGGATGAGCAGTAATACGGCAATCAATCCCAAAAACAGTCGTTCCTGTGTTCTTCCCCTGGAGGATTTAATATTTTGTTTATCCATCTTATTTTTTTGACGTAGAATCTGCCTGGTAAGCACGTTTTGAAATCCTTCCGTTCACAAAATACTGATCAGGAAATTCAAACAAAACCTGTAATGCATGTTTACAGTTATTGAAACGGGTATTGTTTAAATCCAGGGCATTATTATAAGAAACTATCGCCGTTTCGAAGTTTTCGAACGCAATACTATCTATGGAGATATATTTACAGGCAGGAGCGAAAACCATTGCCGGGCCTTTATAAGCTGAATCACTCACGAAAGTAATCTTCCCTTTAGTCCTGATAATTAATGTATCCTGAGTAAAGTTCAAAGGCTTTGTCAACCTTACCGGCTCCTTAAAAATAGCTGCTGAAAGCAACAAGGTATCCCCTGTAAATTTGGCAAGCGTATCTGTAAGAAGTTTTTCTTGTATATTGATAACGGGTATAACAGCATTTTTCACTTCTGTAGTAGGTTCATCTGGCCTGTTCACAAACAAGAAAATCGTGGATGCCAGCAAAATAAGGCATAAGAGCGAAAGTAATATCAAGCCTTTATGTGTGCTGGTTTTCGGTTGCTGTAGAAATTCTTCCTTTACCGCTGCACTGTTCGTACTCACCTGTTCCACCTGTAGTGGCGCCGCAATAATAGGTTTACTCAGCTCCGCAACCGGGCGGGAACTTTCATGAACTTTCACAGGCTTATCATTCCTTGACAAAACAACTGTTATATTATCTTTTCCACCCGCAGCATTCGCCAGATCTACCAACTGACCTGCTTTAGCTTCCAGACCGTCTGTATTACTGAGCACACGAACTATTGCTTCTTTATTTACCAGGTCCGTAAGGCCGTCACTGCAAACGAGAATCATATCACCAGGCAGAAAAGGAGACGATCCTGTTTCAAAATAGGGATTCGTCATGCCATCACGACTGGTCAGCCCCAAAGCCTGATCAATCTGATTACGCTTGGGATGCTGCATGGCAGCTTCCTCTGTGAGTCGACCGGAATCCTCTAAAAACCCTACAAATGACTGATCGTGAGAAATCTTAACCAGAGAGTTATCCCTGAAAAGATATAAGCGGGTATCACCAACATGGATATAATACAATTGATTTTGTTCCGTATCTACCACTGCAACAGTGGCCACACAGGCCATTTCCGCCAAATCTCTATTTCCAATTTTTTTAGCTATAATCTCCTCATTGGCCAGCAAAAAGGCGATATCCAGCTGAGCGGTCACATCTTTGCCAATCTCGGAAAGTTCATTCAGTACAATTTCCTTTGTGATTGCAGCTGCAATCTCTCCACCCTCGTAACCCCCTACACCATCAATCACGCCGGCAATCATATATTGTCCGTCATTCGATTTCTGCGCAATAAAGACATCTTCATTATTCAATCTGACCTGGCCAGGATGAGTAATTCCACACAGTTGATCTGCCATTATTCTTTAGTTTTTTTTATAGCTGCAAAATGCCAGAATAGCAAAAGAATTGCGATAGCAAGCATAGCAACCGATAACATTTGTGACATGGTACTAAGGTTTAAAAATATTAATGCCGATAATGCCATTGAGCAGTATCCTTGAATTAAAAGGAAGTTCTATCCATTGTGGAGCATTGATCTCGCTGCGTGGTACATCTTTCTCATTCACAATCGTTTTCTCCCCATAGGAGGCAAGGTAAGTTTTACCATCCGATTGATTGTGACGAATGCTCAAATGAGGTGTATTGACCCACTCTGAGGGGATAGTAAAGATATGAGGCGCTACCCTGTCCTCTTCATTCCCGGATATAGTAATCTCCTCAGATCTCATTAAGAATTCCAGCTTCTTACCCCTGAAACTGTGATCAGGCAGAATAGTTTCAAACCTGGCATATGTTTTTTGTCCCCCGCCAGCCTCCGCTTTATTAGCAGAAACAGACTGCTCAGTAAAGTCATTCGTATAAGGCAGTTCATAATAACCTTCGCTATAGTAGGTAAACCCATTAAGGATTTCTTTATTTACATCAAGTGTTTCCGCTATCCCTGTGTGTCTGGGAATAAAAGTAACCCGTAAATTCTCGTCTTTCTGCGTGGTACCAGGGAGCAGTTTGCCAATAAAACCCTTATCCCCCCTTTGATAATCCGGATGTGACACCAGTCTGAATACCCATTTTGATCCTGAGGGTTCCACAGTTTTACCCGCTTTACGGTAAGCTGCCAGTAGTTGATAGAACTGGTTGACTGATTCATGTACGATGATGCCAAACAGCCCTTGTTTATGTGCCAGGAACTCTTTATAATCTTCCTCATTGAAGCAGATAATATACTCGTGATAAAATACAATCCTGTTGGCAAAAGAAAGTTGCCCTATGGACTCATTGAATTTTTCCAGTATATATTTGTAAACTTCATCAGGCGTTAAACTTTTTACCGGAGTTTCTTTTGCTTTATTTTTAGTACTGGGCAGAAACAGATCCTGCAGACCCGTTTTCTTCCAGAAAGTTGATTTCTCTGCCATATCTTATATTTAATACCCCTAAAAGTGCAAAGTAGTGTCTAAATCCATAACCGTCGTATCCGCTGGCTGCTGTTGGGGCACCGGCTTCAGTTGCACCGGTGTATCTGCTTCCGGCACAGTATCAGCGGGCTCCTGACCTTTATCCCAGCTATATCCCCTATCCTTATTCTGACCAGTTGTATCCGGAACGATGAAGCTATTAGCCGGTTTTTCTTTTTCCGGTTTAGTTTCAGGTTCCCTGAATAACAAAAAATAACTCAGTAAAGCAATCATAAATACCACGGTTAAAACCAACACTGCAAAGACAGGTTTGGAAATCACCACCAAGCCAGCATTTCTATCCGGCACTTTTTCACCGCTTCCAGCCTCCTGATAATGCAAAACCAGATTTTGTAAACGCTCATTTTCTAACTGCAGCAAAGAATTGCCCGCCAGATCAGCTGCATAACCGCTGCTATCAGCTGTACTGCTATGTACGATAGCGTCCTGCAGTGCTACACCATCAGCATATCTTTTAGCAGGATCCTTCTCCAGGCATTTGGCTATCATAGCGAGTAGCCATCCGGGCACCTGCATTTCATTGATAGCTTTGGCGTCCCGCCAGTTCTCCGGCAAATGCTGTTTACGCAATGCAATAATATCCGGCACCTGTAACTCCAGATGACCTAACATGACATCATTACGTGATTTCTGTCCGTTGTCAAGTAGTGGAAAAGGAACCTGGCCAGCCAATAATTCGTACAATATCACACCATAACTATAAATATCGGTTTCGAATAACATTGCTCCTTCTCCCTGCTCCGGTGCCATAAATTCTATAGCCCCCGCATGCCTGATACTCGTTCTGCGCTGTTCGTCTGACATGGCCGAAAGACCAAAATCAAGCAATACATAATTACCGGTATGGATGTTAAACTTTACATTATTACTTTTGATATCACCATGTTTCACCGCGACTTTATGACAATGCGCTAACGCATTTGCCAAATGATCTGCTACCCTGATCACCTCTTTGACGGTAAATATTTTTTCGTGCGGCTCTTTCAGCAACTCTTCCAGATCAGGTCCATCTATATATTCCATCTCTATAAATGGAAAAGATCCGCTTTCAGTGAGACCAGAACTTAATATTTTAACCACATTTGGGTTAGGTTCCTCATTCACTTTTTTCAGCTTTTCTACCTCGTTCTGAAAGCTCTTGAAATTCTTATCATCCTCACTTTCAACGTGTACAGGTGTGGGCAGTATTTTTACCGCCGTAATAATTGGTCCGAATCTTCTTCCTTTATAAACTGACCCCTGACCACCAGTGCGCAATGCACCCATGTTTTCGAGTCCTTCAGCAATCGTAAATACTTTACTCATCTAAGCTATCATTCTGTATATGTCGTAAAAATAACTACAATTATGGTTCCATTGTTAAAGATTTAAGCCCAAAGTCTGATTTATTAAAAATAGCGCTACCTCCACTTAGATATTATCCATGCCTTATATTTTATTTATAACGGCTCTTGCTCATTTCGTATACAAAGCGTAATAAATCTATATTAAATAGATAAAAAATCAGGGGCCTACAGGGACAATTGACTCATAAAACTGAGTTAACAATCAAAAACCGAAACTTATTGTTATCCGGAAAAACAGCCCATATGATTGAACTTTTACAGGGAGACATTACTAATGTCTACGCAGACGCCATTGTAAATGCGACAAATACTTCACTATTAGGAGGTGGAGATGTAAACAGAGCGATACATCGTGCAGGTGGCAAAGCGATAGTAGAAGAGTGTTTCCGTATCAGAAGAGAACAGGGCGGCTGCAATGTTGGCCGTGCAGTGATCACCACAGCAGGTAACCTGCCTGCAAAATTTGTCATTCATACCGTAGGGCCGTATTGGAACGGAGGAATACACGGAGAAGTGAGACTGCTCAGTTCTGCCTATAAAAGTTGTTTAACACTGGCGGTACACAACGGTGTAAAGACGATCGCCTTTCCAAATATCAGTACAGGAGTTTACGGATTCCCAAAACAGGAAGCTGCCGAGATTGCTTTCCATAGCGTAAGTGATTTTTTAATAAAGGAAAACGATCTCGAAAAGGTAATATTTGTCTGTTTGGATGCTGAAAATTACAACATTTACTACAGCTTGTTAAAGTTATAGTTTGCGCTTTTTGATATTGATTTTTCACATGAATTGATTAACTTAAATTATCTACTGATTAATTGACAGAGAGATGAAACGACAAATCGAGACCTCAGAAAATTTCATTTTGCTTCCTGTATCGAAAACAAGGATCAATGAAGAGGACAGTCCTAAAGTGGCAGATTTCCTCACTAAATTACAGAAAGCTAAAGAATTAAAGTTAAAACAGGACCTAGAAGTTAAAGTACTGGACTCCATTGATACGGATGGTGCTAAACTTATACAGATTAATCCTGTAAAACTCCCTGATTTTAAGTTCAACTATCCGGGACTGCGTATCATTCCGGAAAAATTTTACCGTCCGGCAGTGTGCCAGAGAAAAAGAATTAGTGCAAAAGTGAAAAATATCCAGGCAGCAAGCCCAATCATGATAACGATCAATGACCTGGAACAAAAGCCAATTGAAGGCATTACGGTAGTGGTATTTACAGATTTTGCCTTGAGCAGAGGCGCATCGGGTATAACAGATAAAAACGGTCTGGTGAAGTTGAAACTGGATAAAGACAATGCAGAGCGCATTTATATTTATGCGGACCACAGTTATTGGGGCTACTTCCAGGAAAATGTAAGACTCACCAGTAATTTAAAATTTACGCTGCAACCGGTAAAAACTGATTATACAGACAGTCTCCGGTATTTTTATGATACCGCAAACTGGCCTGAGTTAAACCGTAAAATACGGGTG
This sequence comes from Pedobacter sp. MR2016-24, assembly GCF_026239655.1. GTDB lineage: Bacteria > Bacteroidota > Bacteroidia > Sphingobacteriales > Sphingobacteriaceae > Pedobacter. The sequence goes on from NZ_JAPIVO010000007.1 coordinate 455,983, forward strand.
GGTATCATAGATACAGGGGTCGGCCCGCATAAAGATCTTGCCGTTCTAGGTGGCAAAAATCTTGTTAAAGGAGAGGATGAGGACAATTATAAGGATAATGGTGAAGGTCACGGCACGCATGTCGCCGGTATTATAGGAGCGTCTGGTGGCATAAAGGGAGTTGCTGCAGGTGTTGAAATCATGAGCTACCGGGTCTTTCCTAAAGGTGAGGGGGCTTCTAACTTTGATATCATGAAGGCTATTGCACAGGCAATTTCCGACAAATGCGACCTGATTAATATGAGTTTGGGCGAGGCTGAGGATGATGAAGGTTTAACAAGTTATATCAAAGATGCCTATAACCAAGGCATCCTTTGTTTTGCTGCAAATGGAAATGACAGTAGAAGTGCGGTCAGTTTCCCGGCAGCCTACAGCTTATCTGTAGCTATTTCAGCGTTGGGCACGATTGGCACTTTTCCTGAAGGTGCTGTAGAAGGAAGTGCTGTTCAGGAACCTTTCGGTACCGACAAAAATAATTTCATTGCAGATTTTTCAAATATAGGTTTGGAAACTGACCTTACAGCGCCAGGTGTAGGTATTATATCTACCTATCCTAACGACTATTATGCAATTATGGATGGCACCAGCATGGCCTGCCCGGCAGCAACAGGAATGGCAGCCCGGTTATTATCGAACATGCCAGGCTTTTATGAAATGAAAAGAAATCAGGACAGGTCAGTGGAGATGCTCAAATTTCTTGCGCTGCATATAAAACCAATGGGATTTGGCGCAAACTTTGAGGGGAAAGGAATGTTATATTACAACAATGAACTTCATTCTAAAATATAAAGGAGATCAGCAGCCGGATATGGAAAAACTTACGGAAGTGTTGACTGTTCACCATGCCCGGATCATGGACGACAGCCTTCTGCCCCATTCCGCCCTTTTACATGTGAAAGAATCATTTGTAAAAAAACTACAACTCGACCTTGAGGGCGACTGGGAGATTTACCCTGAAAAAATATATAAAATCCCCACGACTAAAAAATCGATCTAATTGGTAAATTGCTCACTTGCTTCTATATGACAGGTATTCGAAAGTTAAGATTATTATTTTCTTTTTATCGAAACTTCTGCATACCTGTCCTGATTGTATCAGTCATCTGTGCCGCTGTATTTTATCAACCCGGATTCCTTTTTTAACTTCACTGATAGGGTTTAAAATGTCGGGAAACTTGAATTCTCAGGATATGCCAGATATTAAATGAATGAGGCTATTGAATTGAATTTATCTTTTTTTAAACGACCTGCAACGTCTTTAGCACTAACTATTGCTGCTTCAACGGTTCCCGGATGCGACCCTGAATACAATCCTTCCCCGGCAAAATACAATTTACCACCAACCGGAAGAGTTAGGATATCGAGTGCTTCAGGTGTCTCAGGCAGATGATAACTATACGCACCAGCTGTAAATGGCTCGTTATGCCAGTTAAAAACCTGAGCTGCCTTTATCTTTTTTTGTATGTCTTCGATACTTAAATTAAATATTGAAGATACAGACCTGATCGCTACATCCAGCAGCTCTGCCTCATTCAGCTCCTTGAGCAGATCCGCAGCAGGTCCCCCAGCCCATCCTGTTAAAAGCGGAACCTCCATTGGGAGTTGAGTCCACCACGTAGGAAATTGTTCGTCACTAAAAAAGAACCCCGCGTCCTTATCCCACAACACCTCGGTGAACTCCAGGACCACTTTTACAACATTACCGAAACCGATTTGATGAAAAGCGCTCATATATTCCGGCAGAGCAGGTGTAAAGGTTATCGCCGATTTTGAAGTGGCAGACTGTAAAATACCGACTGAAGCTGTTACGACACAATATTCGCCACCATATATGATGTTATTTAGCGTCTTCACTAAAACTTGTTCTCCGGTCCAGTCGATCTCCTTAACAATTGAATTGGTAATCAGCGTACATCCCATTTTTCTGCATTCCTCAACAAGGTATTCCACTAATTTACTGTACCCGCCATCTACTCTATTGTCTCCGCTCTGATCAGACCATTCCTTATAGAGTGACTGAACACTCACCTTCTCAATGGCTGCAATATCAAAGCCCTCTGCAAATGCAATAGCCTGTTTTCTTATCTCAGCGTTTCTTTCTCCTTCAAAATAAGTAGAAAGAAACTGTTGCAAAGTCATGTCTTCCCTTAAGCCAGCCATTTTGCTCAATAAAATATCCCAGCCTTGTACCATTTCTTCCTGTTTCATTAATCTGCCTTTAGTGATCTTATAAAACGTTCCTTCAACAGGTTGATAACTCAGTTTCGCCTCCTCCAGCAGCTCAATAGAATTTTCGGCCTGGCCATGAACAAATTCTGCACCTGACTCCACTGGCAGGGAAAAACCACTGTCTGTGATGGTGTCAATCCTCCCGCCAAAACGAGACAAAGCTTCCAAAATAACTACATCAAAATACGCCGACAATTCCTTTGCAGCAACTAAACCTGCTATTCCGGCCCCAATTACAATTACTGTTTCTTTTTTCATATAAATAGAAAAACAATATAAACAATAATAACACAAATTAATGTCTACTATTTTTATAGATTTTATTATCTTGCCTCCACTATCGTTCTAATGATTCCTGCGTCAGCATACAAAAGAGATGAATATAAGCTGCAGGCTTCATAGGCGTTAGAAATCATTTAGATACTCATAAATTAAACGTCCGAAATTAAAAATAGCTAAAATATTGATTATGAATACCCTGCTCAATCTAAACATTAATTATTTGGCCTTTGCAATCCCAGGATTTTTTATCTTTCTTTATTTAGAATATATGCTCGCCGTACATTTGAAAAGACCAGATATATTCAAATATGAAAGTTCGATCGCTAATGTAAGCATTGGTATTGCCGAGCGATTGCTCAACTTATTTATTGCAGGTAGTTTTTATTCACTTTTTTATTGGATTTATAGCCATCACGCGGTATTCAATATCCCTAATGTCTGGTGGGTATGGGTATTACTGATTATGGCTACGGACCTGGTTTGGTACTGGTATCACAGACTGGGCCATGAAGTGAATTTTTTGTGGGCAGCACATATTGTACATCATCAGAGTGAAGAGTTCAATCTTACAGTATCGGCAAGAATTACGGTTTTTCAGGCCATCATCAGGAATGTTTTCTGGTGCGTGCTGCCATTGGCGGGTTTTCATCCTAATATGGTCATCACCATTCTGGTTGTGCATGGCGCCTATTCCTTCTTTACCCATACGCAGTTAATTGGTCAGGTGAAATGGCTGGAAAATGTATTGATTACCCCTTCCCTGCATGGCATACATCACGCCAGTGATGAAAAATACCTGGATAAAAATTACGGGGATGTTTTTGTTTTCTGGGATAAAATTTTCGGCACTTTCCAAAGCGAAGAAGAAAGTCCCAAATACGGATTGACGCATCCTGTAAAAAGTTACAGTTTCCTTTGGCAGCACTTTCATTATTATCTTGAGCTCATCGAAGCTTGTAAAAGGGTTTCAGGATATAAAGAAAAGGCAAAGATAATATTCGGCGGACCAGCAACACTGGATCAGGAGATAAGACCCGCACTGGAGCAAAAATATCTCCAGCACAAGTCTTCATCAAGATACAGATTTAAATTCAAAACCTATCTGAACCTGCAGGTTATAGCTGCAGTTGTATTACTTACGGTGATCACCTCCCTTTATGCTATATTAGGGACTGATGACAAATTATTTATTACTTTGTTCATCCTGCTCACGCTCATCAACTGCGGAGCACTGCTTGAGCAGAGAAAATGGATTTTCTATCTCGAATGCTTAAGATTAATCTTGCTCCTCAGTTATGGCTTGTGGAAGTTTGACATTTTTGAATATGTGACCCTGCCGGTAACTTTGCTGATCATTTTAGCATATGTATTCAAGATAGACAGCTTGTATAAAAACAGGGTACTCCGTTATGAAGAAATAAATTCCTGAGATTACCAGCCCTTTACCGCACCACCTTTAAATTCTTTTGCAGCAGCGGCGGCTACTTCATCAGAATGGAATGCCTGAACGAACCTTTTGATTTTGCTTTCGTTTTTGTTGTCTTCTCTGGACACGATGATATTCACATAAGGAGAATTTTTGTCCTCTACAAACAATCCGTCACGGTTGGCAATTAATCCCACAGGGGTAGCAAACGTATTGTTGATGATAGCAATAGTTACATTCTGGTCATCCAGTGATCGTGGTAACTGTGGTGCTTCCAGCTCCACAATTTTCAATTTTTTAGGATTATCTACAATATCATTTATTGTAGGCAGAAGCCCTACACCGTCTTTTAATTTCAGGAGGCCGGCTTTCTGTAATAAGAGCAGTGATCTGCCTTCATTTGTAGGATCATTAGGAATGATAACAGTGCTTTCGTCTTTCAGCTCACTGAGACTTTTAATTTTCTTGGAATAACCTGCCAAAGGATAAACAAATGTATTTCCCTGGATAAAAAACTGGTACCCGCGTTGTTTAGCCTGTACATCCAGGTATGGTTTGTTCTGGAAAACGTTCGCATCTATATCTCCCTGATGCAGCGCTTCATTAGGCATCACATAATCATTAAACTGAATCAGTTCAACCTCAAGTCCGAATTTCTCTTTTGCTACTTTCTGCGCCGCCTGTGCAACCACATATTCCGGTCCGGCCTCCACACCTACTTTAATATGGTCAGGATTGTTTGTTTTGTTACCTCTGCCGCAGCCAAACAAGGTAATCATAGCAGTAATAGCTGCGAATAATTGAATTTTTGATTTCATTGAATTGTTATTATAATAAAACAGGATTATTTCCTGTGGTCTACACGTTTAGAAATAGCATCACCTGCAAATTGTATGCAAAACACAAGTGCAACCAGGGATAACAGCACGGTATTCATCACGACTACATCGTATCCTACATAGCCGTACTGATAACCTATCTGGCCTAATCCACCAGCACCCACGGCACCGCCCATAGCAGAATAACCCACTAATGTAATTAGTGTAATAGAAGCCGTATTGATCAGTGAAGGCAGGGCTTCAGGCAAAAGAACTTTAACTACAATCTGAAATGGAGTCGCTCCCATCGCTCTCGCAGCTTCCACCAGTCCTCCGGGCACTTCGATCAGACTATTTTCTACCATTCTTGCGATGAAAGGCGCTGCACCAATACTTAAAGGAACTAACGCCGCCTCTACACCAATAGACGTCCCTACCAGCATTCTGGTAAAAGGAATCATCCATACAATCAGAATAATGAAAGGAATAGATCTGAATATGTTTACAAGAATGGAAACAGTGGTGTTCAAACTGATATTTTCTAACACCTGACCTTTACGGGTAAGATATAACATGACGCCGGTAGGCAGCCCGATTACAAAGCCAAAAAAGCCCGAGACAAAAGTCATGATAATGGTTTCAAGAGCCCCTTTAATCAGGAGCAGGATCATTGCATCAGACATAGCCTAGAACCTCCACTTTAATTTGTCTGGACTCGTAATAAGCAATTGCTTTCTGGTTATTCACCTCTGTACCTGATGCTTCTATAACCATTGCGCCGAATTTAACGCCACCAGAATGCTCAATTTGTGCATATATTATATTATTATCAATTTCAAATAATCTGCTTACTTCTGATAAGACAGGATTATCGGCAGAAAGGCCGGTAAAATCTAATTTCAGTAAAGGTCTTTTGCCGGCACTATACACAGGGATAAGTCGCTCCTGATAACTTTCCGGCAGGGTTATCTTTAATGAAGAAGCCACAAACTCCCTGGCCAGGTCAGTTTTTGGGTGTGCAAAAATCTCACTTATAGTACCCTGTTCAATTAATACGCCATTACTGATCACTGCAACTTCATCACAAATGTTTTTTACCACATCCATTTCATGCGTAATCAGCAGGATAGTTATATTCAGTCGCTTATTGATATCTTTTAATAAGGCAAGTATAGAACGTGTTGTAGCAGGATCGAGGGCACTGGTCGCCTCATCGCATAACAATACTTTTGGATTACTTGCCAGAGTACGGGCAATGGCAACACGCTGTTTTTGTCCGCCAGACAGACTTGCAGGATAATCGTGTTGTTTTTCATGGAGTCCTACCAAAGCCAGCAAAGCATTTACTCTTTCCTCAATCTCTGCTTTAGGCAATTTGTCAAGCTCCAGAGGAAATGCCACATTATCGAAAACCGTTCTTGAAGATAACAGGTTAAAATGCTGGAAGATCATGCCAATCTGCCTTCTTTCTTTCGCCAGCTGTGCAGAAGAAAGGTCAATCAGATTTATGCCGTCAACAATCACTTCTCCGGAGGTTGGCCTTTCCAGTAAATTGACACAACGGATCAGCGTACTTTTTCCTGCTCCTGAAGCGCCAATAACACCGAAGATCTTACCCTTCGGAACTTTTAGAGATACATCAGACAAAGCAGTTACAATCCTGTTCCTGAGCTGAAACTGCTTTGTAATATTTTTTAGTTCAATCATTTAAATTTATAAATTAACTCACAGCGCTGAGTTCGTTCAGGCTTTCTTGTTTGTACAGCCCGGCAAGCCTGTTTACTACCTTATCAATCTCGTCTGCCGTATTATATCTGCTAAAAGAAAATCTAACCGTACTTCGATCAAAATTATCACCCAAAGCAGCCAAAACATGAGATCCTGACGTACTGTGACTCGTGCAGGCGCTTCCGCCTGATACACAAATATGATGCCGGTCAAGATAATTGAGCGGACTATCTCCATTTACCGCTTCCGGCAAGGAAACACTTAAAACTGTCGACAGACTATCAGCTGTCTGTGCCGAATTGCCATTGAATCTAATTCCTGGAATATGATGAATAAGATCTCTGATCATTTTCTCTTTTAACAGCGTAATATGTCTTTTGTTATTTTCAAGATTACCGTAACTCAGTTCAAGTGCTTTTGCAAGACCTACAATGCCTGTCACGTTTTCCGTACCGCTACGCATTCCCTTTTCCTGAGAACCTCCATTAATCAATGGCAATAAATCATGGTCCGCGCTTTTATACAAAAAACCTATTCCTTTCGGGCCATGAAATTTATGCGCAGATCCCACAAGAAAGTCTGCTTTCAACTGTTTTGTATTGTATTGATACTGTCCCATGCTCTGCACCGTATCCGTATGAAATATAGCTCCATACCTACAACAGACATTACTGATCTCCTGTATGTCATTTAAATTTCCAATCTCATTATTACCGTGCATCACAGAAACAAATGTCTTTACATGAGCTGACAGTAATAATTCCAGATGGGGAATGGACAAATTACCTTTCTCATCGTGATTCAGATACACCAGTTCTATCTCCCCACGTTTTTGAAGAGATTTTAAAGTATTTAATACAGCATGATGTTCAAATGGTGTCGTGATAGCCAGTTTGATCCCGTTGTTTCTGATTCCTGAAAGAATAGCAGTATTGTCAGCTTCGGTACCACCTGAGGTGAAAACGATCTGTGCAGGTGCAGTATTCAATAAATCTGCTATTGTTTTGCGTGACTGTTCGATTGCATTTTTAACTGTTCTCCCGTAGTAATGTGAAGAAGAAGGGTTGCCGAAGTTTTCAAAAAGATAAGGTTCCATAGCCTGAAAAACTTCTCTGCTTAAAGGTGTAGTTGCTGCATTGTCAAAATAAATTCTCATGTCCATCTAAATATTTAAGATTAAAAAATAATGTTAATACCCGGATTTCTGATGGAGCCTGTATAAACTTATCGCTTATACGACCATGATGAACAAGCTTATTCAAGCTTAAAAACCTATCAAAGACAATTATATTCAATTAAAATATTCTTATCTATCCGCTTTTAAGCGGTAGGAGTTAGCACCTTGTTAAATACAGGTTGCTAAGACATCACAGGGCCCTTCCCTCAGTCTTTCTGGATAAAATTAATAAATTTAAGAACGGTGTGCTGCAAACATACAAATAATCTACTAATTAAGTATACTTTATTTTAAATTATAAATCCTTTTTTATTTTACCCCTGTCAGCTGATCAATTATAAAATAGATTTAGCATTAAAATCAGCACTTAAAGATAAAATTCAACACAGAAATTCATTTCATAACGCACAATTTTCTTACTTTCGTTAAAGTTTTGACAACAGCCATGAGCTCGCTGTCGGAAAAAAATATGATTTAAGATATTGCGTCGCAAAACTCGCTTAAGGAAACTGGTAATTTCAAAAGGAAACGAGAGATATTGCAACGCTCATGCTTTGGCGTGGGCTTGCTTATTTCGTTTCCAGGTATACCAGTGCCTCTTAAGCGGATGAGTATGGTCTGCGCCATATCTAAATGCATGGATTCTATCTGCAAAAGCAGTAATCAGATCACCAAATGCTGCATCCGTTTTTAATAGCTTTAAAAAAATCTTTACCTTTGGCTGAATGAGTTTAAAAAGCCTGATCATTCTCTGCCTTTTTATATTGTCGTCTTCTTTTTCATTTGCCCAAAGCAGTACAGCGCTGAAAAGAAAAAAACAGGCATTGCAACGTGAAATCAATCTTTTACAAAGAAATGCAAATAGAGCAGCAAAGAACAAAAAGCTTACGCTTAGTCAGATCAATGCATTAAATGCCAAAATTGGCTTAATGCAGGAAAAAATTGCTGTAATTAATACTGAAATCAGAAATCTTGACCATCAGATCAATGAGAATACCCATACGGTAACCAACCTTAAGGGACAACTGGGTCAGCTCAAGGATGAGTATGCCGCGATGATGAGGTTTGCGCAACGCAACCGAAGCGCTTACGAGCGGATGATGTTTATTTTCGCCTCCCAGGACTTTAATCAGGCCTATAAAAGAATCAGATATCTCCAGCAGTTTGGTCAGTACAGGAAAAAACAGGCAGACTATATTCAGGGTCGTCAAAAAGACCTGAAATATAAAATCGTTATCCTTGACAAAAATCTCAAAGAAAAAAGTAACCTGCTGCAGGAACAGGAAAACGACAGGGCAAAATTGGATAAGAACAAATCTGAACAGGCACTGGTCCTTAATAAATACAGCAGACAGGAAAAACAATACAAACAGGATATTGCCGTTCGCAGAAAAAAACAGGCAAGACTGGACCGTGATATCCGCGCAGCAATTTTAAGAGACATTGCCATAGCCAAAAAGAAAGCTGATGCAGCGGAACGTACAGCCGCTGCGAGAGCGCGAACAGCAAATAAGAAAGCTCCTGCCGGAAAGGCAAAAACCAGCGGCAGTTACCTGAATGCCAGTGCGGGATCAGCAAAATTGTCGTCCGACTTCCAGAAAAACAGAGGCTCCCTCCCCTGGCCTGTCAATGGTACCATCACAGAACGTTTTGGAAAACACATGGAAGGTCAGGCCTCATACGTCAATGATGGTATCAATATCGAAACCGCCCCGGGCGCGGCAGTCCGTGCTGTATTTGCCGGTACGGTGAGAATTGCCAGTTTTCAGTACGGTGTTTATTTCATTCTGATCAAACATGGAGAATATTATACAGTTTATCAGAATTTAAAATCTGTATCAGTAGCGGTAGGATCACAGGTGACAACGAGACAAACAATTGGTATTGTGGCAAATGACGGCGGCAGACCGCAATTACAGTTCCAGATCAGGAGAGGAAAGGTTGCACAAAATCCGGAAGGATGGATCTCAAAATAGCAAAAATTAATTTTTTTCCCACTATCTTGGTCGTGATTCGTTATTAAGGGTAAATAAATAATTCGACATGACCAAAAACATATTCATAGCCTCTGCAGAACCTTACACTGGCAAATCAGTTGTCGCATTCGGAATGGTAAATATGTTGCTCGCCAAAACACAAAAGGTGGGCTATTTCAAACCGATTATTGCACAGGAAGATTCTGAGCAAAAGGAACAGCACATTGAAGCTATCCTTGACTATTTTTCCCTGCCAATTAATTACCAGGATACTTATGCCTTTACACGGCAGCAGATTCTGCATGATGCTAAAGCGGAACATACTGGTCACATGATCAATACCATTATCAGCAAATATAAAAAGCTGGAAGATAATTATGATTTTACGGTGATAGAAGGAAGCGACTTCTTAGGCGAAGGAATCGCTTTTGAGTTTGAGTCCAATGCCCTGATCGCCAAAAATCTGGGTGCCCCTGTGATGATGGTGGTAACAGGTAAAGACAAAACGGCAACACAGCTGATCAATACAGCTGTAAACGTCTACAGAAACTTTATGCTCAGGGATGTACAGGTCCTGGGAATTGTGGCAAATATGGTTGCTCCCAAAGATGCGGAACAGGTAAAACTTGCTTTAGCAAAACAGTTACCGGCAGACCTGATGATTACCGTCATCCCTTTGGAAAGTGGCTTACAGAGTCCGACCATGAAAGAGATAACCCATGCGCTGAATGGGAAGGTATTATTCGGCGCAGACCTGATGGCCAACCAGGTAGATAACTTTGTAACTGGTGCGATGATGTTACCTAATTTTTTGAGTTACATCAAAGAAAATGTATTAATCGTAACGCCAGGTGATCGTGGCGACATTATTATCGGATCTTTACAGGCAAACTTATCAGCCAATTATCCAAAAGTAGCGGGAATTGTACTTACCGCCGGGACGCTACCTGACGAGCACATGATCCGGCTGATTGAAGGTCTGCAAACTGTTATTCCTATCATATCAGTAGAAAAAGGCACTTTTGAGACTACTACCGCTATCGGTGCAATACATTCGAAGATCACGATCGACAATAAAAAGAAGATAGAACTGGCCATAGATATTTTTGAAAAATATGTAGATATGCAGGCGCTGGATGATAAGATTATCACCTTCCGCTATGAGGGAATCACGCCTCATATGTTCCAGTACCAATTAGTCAAATGGGCCAAAAGTCAGAAAAAACACATTGTACTTCCTGAAGGCAATGATGAAAGAATATTAAAAGCAGTAGAAAGACTGATCAGTCAGGATATTGTAGATATTACTTTACTTGGCGACCCATTAGAAATTGGAACAACGGTAAAACGATTAGGTTTAAATCTGGATCTGAATACAATTCATATTCATAATCCGGCAGATTCCGAACATTATGATGATTACGTAGAAACCTTATATGAACTGCGTAAAACTAAAAATGTAAATATGGAAATGGCCAGGGATATGATGACAGACGTATCTTACTTCGGCACCATGATGGTTTATAAAGGTCATGCAGATGGAATGGTTTCCGGCGCGGTGCACACTACACAGCATACGATCCGTCCTGCGCTGCAGTTTGTAAAAACCAAGCCCGGTGTATCGGTGGTCTCCTCCATTTTCTTTATGTGTCTGCCAGAAAGGGTGGCCATCTTTGGTGATTGTGCGGTTAACCCAAACCCAACGGCCATTCAGCTGGCAGAAATTGCTATATCCTCTGCAGAAAGCAGTGCCCGTTTTGGAATTGAACCACGGATTGCAATGCTTTCCTACTCCTCAGGAAGCTCAGGAGAGGGCGAAGATGTGGAACGTGTAAGAGCAGCAACAGCGATTGTAAAAGAAAGAAGGCCCGACCTTAAAATTGAAGGTCCCATACAGTATGATGCTGCTGTAGATCCTTCGGTAGGTCAACAAAAAATGCCAGGTTCTGAGGTTGCGGGACGGGCAAGCGTACTCATCTTCCCTGATTTAAATACGGGAAATAACACTTATAAGGCGGTGCAGAGGGAAACAGGAGCACTGGCCATTGGCCCAATGCTGCAGGGATTAAATAAACCGATTAATGATTTGAGCAGAGGCTGTACTGTCGACGATATTTTCAATACGGTAGTAATCACAGCAATCCAGTGCCAGGATATTTAACAGCAAAACAACATTTAAACATTCAGAAAACTATCATATGAATATTCTTGTGATCAACTCAGGAAGCAGCTCCTTAAAATACCAATTGTTTAAAATGCCAGAGAAAGCTCCGGTTTGTAGCGGACTGGTAGAAAGGATTGGAATTGAAGGCGCGTTTATTAAACATTCAATATATATCGGAGGTAGGAAACTGACCATCGAAAAAGACAATTTTATCGCAAATCATGGCGACGCATTAAAGCATGTATTGGTACTCCTCTCAGAAGGTGAAAATGCTGTAATCGCCAGTCCGGATGACATTACGGCTGTGGGACATAGAGTAGTGCATGGTGGCGAACATTTCTCCGGACCAACATTAATTACTGCCGAAGTGAAGCAGCAGATCAAAAAATTATTCTCCCTTGCTCCTCTTCATAATGCGGTGAACTACAAGTGTATTGAGGTAGCGGAAGAAACATTTCCCGGGGCCAGACAAATTGCTGTTTTTGACACTGCATTTCACCAGAGTATTCCCGAAGAAGCTTACCGTTTCGCTATTCCCGAATGGTATTATAAGGAACATGGCATCAGGGTTTATGGTTTCCATGGTACGAGCCATAAATATGTAAGTGCTGAAGCTGCCAGATGGCTGAATAAACCAGATGCAAAGCTGATCAGCATCCATCTTGGAAATGGCTGCAGTATGACTGCAATCAAATCGGGCAGATCGGTAGACACCAGTATGGGATTTGGTCCATTGAGCGGATTAATGATGGGCACGCGTTCAGGCGACATCGATCCGTCAGTGATCCTGCACTTAATGGAACACTCGGGCTACACCCTGGAACAGTTAAGCACATTACTGAATAAACAATCAGGCTTACTGGGTGTTGGGGGTTCTAGTGACATGCGGGATATCCGCAAGCTGGTAAGTGAAGGCAATCCTGCTGCAGAGCTGGCATTGAAAATATATGCTTATCGCATTAAAAAGTTTATTGGCTCCTACTCTGCTGTGTTAAATGGCGTAGATGCAATTTTATTTACGGCGGGTGTGGGCGAAAACGACAGCGCAATGCGGGCTGCCGTATGTAAGGAAATGGACTATCTGAACATCGTGCTGGATGAACAAAAAAACCTGCAGTATAAAGGTGAAATCCTGGATATCGGCACCGAAGCTTCAAAAGTTAAAATACTGGTCATACCTACCAATGAGGAGTATGAAATCGCTGATCAATGTTTTGGTCTGCTGGCTGTTTAATGATACCTTCACCGGTTCTGTCGCTTTAATGACAGGACCTTTTTAATCCTGTCAAATATAAATATCGTACTGTAAAGAAACAGTACTAGAAAGTATCGGGAACGTTCCCGAATAGTTAAATAGTTAAATAGTTAGTAATGAATAAACAAATATCAATCATAAAATGCGCAAAATAGTATTAATAATCACGACTATACTAGGATCAGTATGGTATGCAGGGGCACAGGAAATTAATTCCCCTGATAAAAACCTGAGTATGAAGTTCGAGTTACAGGGAAATGGAATCCCTACTTACCAGCTTAGTTACAAGAAAAAAAAGGTGATCAAAACCAGTAAACTGGGTATAGAAACCAAGGATGTCCCCGCTATGCTTAGTGGCTTCAGCGTCACTAATGCCGAGCAGAAGACGTTTGATGAAAGCTGGAATCCCGTTTTAGGAGAACAGAAAACAATTCGTAACCACTACAACGAGTTACTGGTTACATTAACACAAAAAGATATCAAAAACAGGTTCATCCGCATCCGCTTCCGTTTGTTTAATGATGGTCTGGGCTTTAGGTATGAGTTTCCTGAACAACCAAATTTAAATTACTTCATTATCAAGGAAGAGAGAACACAGTTTGCATTAGCGGGTGATCACAAAGCATTTTGGTTACCGGGTGATTTTGACACCCAGGAATATAGTACGATGACTTCAGATCTTTCTGAAGTAAGAGGAAAGATGAAGGAGGCTGTTACGCCTAATGCTTCTCAGACTACCTTTTCCCCTACCGGTCTTCAGACACCACTGATGATGAAAAGTAAAGACGGCTTATATATCAATATCCATGAGGCTGCCCTGGTAGATTATTCAACCATGTCCTTAAATCTGGATGATAAAAATCTGATACTTGAATCCTATTTAACACCTGATGCAATTGGTGATAAAGGTTATATGCAGGCACCTGCACAGTCACCCTGGAGAACGATAGTAGTGAGTGATAAGGCAACAGACATCCTGGCATCTAAATTAATTCTCAACCTGAATGAGCCGACAAAATATAAAGACGTTTCGTGGATCAAACCCATTAAATATGTAGGTGTATGGTGGGAAATGATCACAGGGAAAAGCACCTGGGCTTATGCCGATATAGAAAATGTACAGCTCGGCGTTACAGATTATTCCAAATTAAAACCCAATGGAAAACATGCAGCCAATACTGCGCATGTGAAGGAATATATTGACTTTGCTGCAAAAAATGGTCTGGATGCTGTATTGGTAGAAGGATGGAATGAGGGCTGGGAAGATTGGTTTGGAAAAACAAAAGACTATGTGTTCGACTTTGTAACTCCTTATCCGGATTTTGATGTGAAAGAGCTCCATCGGTATGCAGCAGCGAAAAATATTAAAATCATCATGCACCACGAAACCTCGGGATCTGTGCGTAACTATGAACGCCACTTAGACACAGCCTATAAATTCATGGTAAATAATGGTTATAATTCTGTTAAAAGTGGCTATGTAGGAAATATCATTCCCAGAGGAGAACATCATTATGGTCAATGGTTAGTAAACCACTACTTATATGCGATTACAAAGGCAGCAGATTATAAAATAATGGTTAACGCACATGAAGCTGTCAGACCAACCGGACTGAATCGTACCTATCCGAATTTGCTCGCTAATGAAGCAGCTCGTGGTACAGAGTATGAATCATTTGGAGGAAATAATGCCGACCATACAACAATCCTTCCTTTTACAAGATTAATGGGTGGTCCGATGGACTATACACCTGGTATCTTCGAGACCAGAGTTAGTGCTTATAATCCTGAAAATACATCATTTGTACACAGCACACTTACCCATCAGCTTGCCCTGTATGTAACAATGTATAGTCCGCTGCAAATGGCTGCAGACCTGCCGGAGACTTACAATAAGTTTATGGATGCGTTTCAGTTTATTAAAGATGTGGCGGCAGACTGGGATGAAACTGATATACTTGAAGCCGAGCCGGGAGATTATATAACAATTGCCAGAAAAGCGAAAAACAAAAACGAATGGTATGTTGGAGGAATCACTGATGAAAATCCAAGAGTAGCTCATATCTCCTTTAGTTACCTGCCAAAAGGACAGACCTTCACTGCAACTGTGTATGCAGATGGTAAGGATGCCAGTTATGATAAAAATCCTCAAAGTTATACCATAAGAAAAATTAAGGTAAACGCTAAAACGGTATTGAAACAACCTTTAGCCGCCGGTGGTGGCGTGGCAATAAGTATCAAATAGCCTGACATAATTGTATAAGAAAGCCCTGTATTTTGATATACAGGGCTCTTTTATACAATAGCACATTTGATAACGTTATTATTGATAGCAATTATGTCATTTACGAAGCTTTGAACCTAACTAAATTGAATTTCTGAACCAAATCAGGATTCAATATCTGCATTTCGCATTTACCATTTGCATACCAGATGCATCTGATTTCTCCACTTATCATATCAATTTCCGAAATTGTCATTTTTGGACTCCCTGTTTTCAATACTACGACATCACCAATAAAAAATTGGGTGTCTATGATGTTGTTTAAATCTTTCATATCAATTCTGTTACATCAATCTAACGTCAGATCGGTTCAATATGTTTTGCATTTATAAAAAAACGTATTAGCAAAAAATGGCCACCAGATGTATTGCACTGATGAGCAATGGCTTCTATAAAATTACGGCTTTTCAGGTACTCCCTTACCTGCACCAACGCTATCCGTTCCTCTGTCATTTCTAAAGGAATGTGTACTATCCGCTGGGGCAACACTTCCTGTATCAGTAGCTACAGTATCTGTTACAGAACTGTTATAAGCAGAGCTATCTGCCCCCTCTTTACTATCTTTATTCCCACTACATGCTGCTAATGTTATTCCTGCAAAAGCAAGCACCATTAAAAATTTTTGATTTCCCATAGAGTTAATTTTATTTAATAGTTTAACAATGAACAGCTTGAATGGTTTTATCATTCTTAACCAATATCGATCGTGAAAAAATGAGTAATATTTTCTCCTTAAAAAAAGATAACTTAGAGCATGTGCGCCAGATATACACTCACTAAAAATGAAAAAGAACTGCTTATTGCCTATCTGGTAAAGCTACCACCTGACTACGAGCCAAATTTCAATCTGGCACCTACACAAAAAGGACTGGTAATTACAGCAGATGAACCGGAGATTGCGCAGGAAATGCATTTCGGACTTGTGCCATTTTGGGCGGAAAGTAAAAAACTTGACTTCTCTACACTCAATGCAAGAAGTGAAGATGCACTTACGAAGAAAACTTACGCTCCTTTGCTTACACACAGAAAGACATGTCTGGTATTAGCTGATGGATTTTATGAATGGGATAAAAAAAGTGGTAAGCCCCTTCCTTATCGTTTTGTCTTAAAGGACAGGGATATTTTTGCCTTCGCAGGATTGTGGAGCCAGTGGAAAGATAGATTTTCGGGTGAGGTATACCGTTCTTTTACAATTATGACCACAAAGGCAAATGAAACTGTCGGCAAAGTTCATGATCCTAAATTCAGGATGCCCGTCATACTTGATAAAAACGAGGAAGAATTGTGGTTGAGTAAAGATATCAGTGTACCGGAATTACTAAGTTTATGTAATCCTTATGCAGATGAGCAAATGGAAAGCTATAGCGTTTCTACCGCAGTTAATGCGACGGTGATTAATAAAAAACCAAATAATAAACCTAGCCTGATACTTCCCGAAAATCATTCATTATCTTTTAAACTACAATTATGAAAACCATATCAGCACTTATAGCATTTGTTCTGATCACGTCTCAGTCATTCGCCCAAAAAGCGGCAGACAAAGGAATTCAGGCAACTATTATCGCCTTCTTTGACGGAATGTCCAACCTTGATGATAAAGCAATCAGATCAACAGTTACGGCGGACTTTACTTTATTGGAAGGCGGTCTGGTCTGGAATGCAGATACGCTAATCAATCATCTGTTGCCATTGAGAAAACTGAAAGTGAAAAGGGTAAACAAATTTGAGTTTTTAACAACTGAACAGCATAAAGAAGTGGCATGGATCAGTTATTTTAATACTGCAGATTTTTTAATCAACGATAAGCAAAGGAGCATAAAATGGCTTGAAAGTGCTGTATTAATTAATAAAAACGGAATATGGAAAATACAACTGTTGCATTCTACAGTTGTAAAACAATAGATTACAGACCTCTGCGTCTGACACAGCGAAGCAGACCGAATGATGACCGGGTTAACAATTTAACATGCAGGATTGACGAAAAAAAATTATATTTGACGAGTCTTTAACGACAATAACCAAATGACATCAGCCTCTCAGCATAATGGCATACCTACATCTAATTTTATCCCTCTTATCATTGTAATCCTATGAGCCTGGTTTCTGTAGTCATTCCTGCTTATAATGAGGAAGACAATATTGTTGTTATTATCGACAGATTAGAATGTGTTTTCAGACAAACTGAACTGAATGTAGAATTTATCATTGTAGATGACGGCAGTACTGATAAGACCGCACTTATCCTGAAGACAATGGCGAAGGTTAAGCCTAACCTGTATTTCATAGAGTTTTCCAGAAATTTCGGACACCAGATTGCACTTAAAGCCGGGCTGGACAAAGCAATGGGAGACTGCATTATTTCACTCGATGCTGATCTGCAGCACCCACCGGAGCTCATTATTGAAATGTTACAAAAATGGCAGGAAGGTTATGAAGTGGTTTATACAAGAAGAATTGAAGATAAAAAACTTCCATTCATTAAACGAAAAACATCTTCCCTATTTTACAAAACACTAAATATACTATCCAGTATTAAAATCGAGGAAGGAACGGCTGATTTCAGACTGATGGATAAAAAAGTAATCGATGTCTTTCGTGATCTGGGTGAGAATGAACCTTTTATTCGCGGCCTCGTCAAATGGATGGGTTACAGTCAGTTCGCAATTGACTATACGCCCAGCTCCCGGTTTGCCGGCGCAAGCAAGTATAATTTCAGGAAGATGGTAAAACTGGCGCTTCACGGCGTGACCTCTTTCAGCATCAGACCATTATATACTGCAGCTTACCTTGGCTTCATCTTCTCCTTGTTGTCTGTATTGTATATTCCCTATGTATTGTATTCCTTTTTCATGGGTATTGAAGTCGACGGCTGGGCCTCACTGATCATGACAGTGGTTTTCTTCGGTGGCCTGCAACTCATTATCCTCGGGATCATTGGTATATACGTTGGGAAAATGTTTATGCAGACAAAAAACAGACCTAATTATATTATCAGAAATACAAACCTTCCAAATTCAAACTAAGATATGGTAGTATTAAGTTTCGACATCGAAGAGTTTGATATGCCTTTTGAATATCAAAAAAACATCAGCTTTGAAGATCAGATCAGTATTTCGGTAACCGGTACCCATATCATTCTGGATCTGCTAAAAAAACACAGCTTAAAGGCTACATTTTTCAGCACTGTAATTTTTGCCAGGAATGCACCAGAGATCATTACGCGTATTGCTGCAGAAGGACATGAACTGGCTTCACACGGATATTATCACTCCGATTTTAAAAATGAGCATTTGCTTGAATCAAGGTTAATATTAGAAGAGCTCTCCGGTCTTCCGGTAAAGGGTTACAGAATGCCACGAATGATGCCTGTTGATGAGACGGAAATAAAAAAGGCAGGTTATGTGTATAACAGCTCTATTAATCCAACCTGGCTGCCGGGGAGATATAATAACCGTCATATTTCCAGAACATACTTTCAGCAAAGTGGTGTATGGCAAATACCGGCCTCCGTAAGCCCGATATCACGCTTTCCTTTATTTTGGTTATCATTTCATAACCTTCCACTATGGTTCTATAAACACCTTGTCTACCGGACATATCAAAAAGATGATTATATAAACATCTATTTTCATCCCTGGGAATTCACTGACCTGGGGGATAAAGAGCGCTTCGGTTTTCCTGCTTATGTAAGTAAAAATTCAGGTAGCGCAATGATCAGCAGAATGGACAATTTTATGAAATGGATTAATCAGAAAGGTTATCCTTCAGCTACACTATCCCATTTCATGGAAAATAAAGTTATACCGAAAACCAATTGATTATTAAAGGCATGTCATTACCAACGCTTCAAAACATTAAAATACCAGCTGGAGTTAGCAGCTTATTCAAAAGCAGACTATTCATCTTTTTTATCTTTATTCTTTTACCTGCAATTACCACATATAAGCAATATCATCACGGTGGTCATCATAATAATTACCTGATATTTATCTACACATATTTCCATTCAGTTGATCACCTCAATCTTTTTACGGCCTATCCTGAATATGCAGATACAAATCACTACGGCCCGCTCTTCGCATTGGTGATCGCACCTTTCACCTATCTGCCGGAATTTATGGGGATGTATTTATGGGAAGCAGCAAATGCATTGTTTCTGTTCTATGCAATACAAACATTGCCGCTAAAAAACAGTAAAGTGACCGCTGTTTACTGGATCGTCGCCCATGAATTGCTTACAGCGATGTTCTCTTGCCAGATTAATCCCTCAATTGCTGCGATCATCATCTTAAGCTTTACGCTGGTGGAGAAAAAACAGAATTTCTGGGCTACCTGCCTGATTTTATTTGGCACCTTCATTAAGCTTTATGGAATTGTGGGGCTTGCATTTTTCTTTTTTGCTAAGGAAAAACCTAAGTATATAGCCTATTGCGTATTCTGGACCCTATTTTTCTTCGCTTTGCCAATGGTATTTTTCGGGCCCTCCTACATTATACAGCAATATCAGGAGTGGTATATTTCACTCAGTGAGAAACAACTACTAAATGCCTCGCTCACTTCAATGCAAGATATGTCTATTATGGGATTTGTAAGGAGAGTATTTCAAAATGCAGAGCTACCAAACTTACCATTTCTGATGACCGGCCTCGCTGTTTTTTGTTACCCATACATCAGAATCAGTCAATATAAATCACTCAATTTTCGTTTGATGTTCCTCTCGTCTGCAATGATTTTCGCAGTTATATTCAGTAACTCATCGGAATCCCCTACCTATATTATTGCATTTTGCGGAGTTGCCATTTGGTTTATGATACAACCACGGCCATTACCTGTGCCAGTCCTCCTCCTTTTCATATTCGCCATCTTATTTACAACACTTGCGCCATCAGATATTTACCCGAAATTTATCAGAGATCAGTTTTTTGCTCGTTATTCGTTTAAAGCAGTGCCCTGTATACTGATATGGACTTATTTAAGCTATCAAATGATTTTTGAAAATTTCAATATACCTTCCAGGAGTTTAGCTTACACTACTGCGGAACGTAACGTATGATTGAAAAAGATAACTTAGACCAGAAAGTAAAATAATAATGAAGCACTGAGCCAGGGTTGCCGGAATATCAAAACGCCCTATTAATAAATGGAGGAGAACATATTCCAGAAATATATTGGCTACAGTTAACCCTGCATAAAGACTAAGCTGTTTACTTACCTGCCCCTTTACACCCTGAAATACGAAATACTTATTCAATAAGAAACCAACAGGAAAAGTAATGCACAGGGCTACAATATATGCAGCAATGTATGGTGTGATCACAAAACCTGCAAATGACACCAGGTTTCTGTCAAACAAATAATTATAACTAATATAGAATACGATTAGGTTTAATAATGCATTGCTTCCTCCACTCATCCCATATCTAAAGGTTTTGAGTGGTATAATCCCCGCAAAAGGGGTATGAAAGAAAACTACAATTTTATTGAGGTAATAGTTAATCATATTTCACATATTAACAGCAAACCTAAAAAAATATATTGAAATATTGGTCACACCATTACGGGACAGTGATGAAAATATCTGTATTAAAATACTTTTTCTCATCCGAACCATAGTCAAAAGTTGCATTATCTCCATAGCTCTGGATCAGACGTTCTTTAATGTTCTTAAGTCCCATTCCATGCCCGCTAGCCTTAGGATTAACGGATTTCAGATTTGACGTATGGATATGAAGTATACTATTTTCAACAGTTATCCTGATAATAGCAGGCTGATCAGGCTGATCAAGTTTACCATGTTTCAATATGTTCTCCACTAAAGTCATCAATACCAAAGGAATAAAATTCAATTTCTGACATTCTTCATCATATTCCAGAGAGAGCTCTGCCGGATGAACCTGCCTTGCCTGATGTAAATGGAGATAATTCTCTACCAGCTTAATCTCATCATGCAAACGCATCATCCCTGCAGCTACTTCTTTACTCAGCGCATATTGCATCATATCAGATAATGAAATAATGCTCTCCGCAGCCTTTGGAGCTAATTTCCTGGTTTCATTATACAAATGGCTGAGTGTATTGATTAAAAAGTGAGGATTGATTTGTGATTTTAAGTACGCATTCTGCGTTCGCATCAACTCATTTTTGACCTCCTCCTGCTGGATAATACTAAGGAGTTTTTGCCGCTCCATTTCCTCCATTTGCTGTTTACGGTATTGATTGCGTAAAATCACATAATAGGCTGTACTAAAGCCAATAAAATACAAGCCCCGCCAGACCGTACGGCTAACATATGCTTTACTAAAAGCAGTTTTTTGTAAAACGACGATATGGAGATATTTAGTAAAAAAAATCTCAAAACTATAAACGACAAGTACATATAATGCGATCTCAATTAGGATAAGAAATGGCAAACTGAATTTCGACCATTTGTTTTTGCCATTCCATAAAGTTTGAAATAACAGGAATGCATGGCTATAAAACAATACAATATTGAAAAAATAGTGCAGTGCATAATTGGTAAAACTTGAATAAAATCCACTAAAAATTCCAGCAATCAGTATCTCATAAGCGATAAAAACAGTCCATACGATGAAGTGGTACCTATGCCTTTTTATCGCTTTAATCAGGCTGTTTTTTGTGTCGTTCGTCCTTTCGCGTAATTGAATTGGCATTTGGCGTAATACTTTATAATGAGGGAGACGCTGTTCATAATTTTCTAAAAAAACATTATGAAACAGACATCATTTAAAAAAAACAGCAAGTTAACAAAAACTACTTTATTCGTTTTTAAATCTTCAAATCAGCAAACAATTTCTTATGGAAATCAACCTACTGATCCAACAGGTGATCCCACTTCTGTAACAATTACAATGACGAGTGGTATTAATTTAAGATAAGATATCGATATCGTCCGGACTATTTGCGTCCGGACGATATTGTTTGTTTTTTTATATAATCAAAAAATACATGCTTGAAAGCATTTCCTACAGGAACATCCTTTCCTACACTCATCTTTACAGTATTACCAACTATCATTTGTATTTTACTTTTAGCAATAACAAAAGATCTGTGTACTTGTATCAGATGTCCATTCCTGTTAAATGACCGCTCAGCTTCCTTGAGCGTCAAATAAGCAACTACCATTTCCTTGTCCGTATGCACGCATACATAGTTATCATGCGACTGGAGGTAAACAATATCTGCGGGGTTTATTCTGATCACTTTATTTTTCATCCCCGTTTTCAGAAAGATATCTTCCTCATGATTATTCTCAACAGTTGCGTCTTTTTCCGTCTTAAATAGATTTTTCGCTAATTTATCTATCACTGTCGCGAATTTGGCAAAAGTAACTGGCTTGATAATATATTGAGAAGCTTCCAGTTCAAAAGCTTCCGCAGCATACTGATGATAGGCAGTCGTGAATATAAGAAACCGGGTTTTATCACGTAAACTCTTCGCCAGCTCTATCCCTGAAATTCCTGGCATTTCAATATCCATAAAGATGATATCTATACCATCATTTGCACTTATCTCGGTAAGCGCAGTTATAGATTGGGAGTAAACTTTAAGCAGACGAAGATAAGGCATGCTTTCAATATGCTCTTGCAATAATTCAATAGCATGTTTTTCATCTTCGATAATAACACAGTTCAATAACATCAATTAAATATAAGTTTTTGTATTCTTCGCCCCATGAAAAATAAACCGTTCGTCTCGCCAAATGGCTCGTTGGCGTTGTCAAATATACTGTTCGCGTAGTGTCCTAAAAAACGAATTTAATTAATTAATATCTCTAATTGATATATGTCCAAACATTATTTTTGATTTTCACTCGTTCCTCCCGTAAAAAATTCAATCGCCATCCTGATTTATCTATTATAAAACGATTAAACAAGAAAATACAGGAAGAAGAAATTATTCTTCAGACACTATCAAATAGATAGTTATGATTGATCCGAATGCTGAATTGGACAAAATCATTAGAATATCTGCTGGAATTGACATCATCACTTCGCCTCCTTATAGACAGGATCTTTTGGCTGTAAGATTTTGAAGGCTATATTGTCTTGATAAAATGCTGTCTCAAACCGATTGGTTCGCAACTCATCACATATTTGCTTTTAAATAGTCATAGTACTTATGATCTTCATCATCAAAGATTTCCTCGCCATCAATTTCATAGGCTTTGAGCAGATGGTCAAGAGCCTTTTCTTTATCATCAAGTTCAAATAATGCCTGTCCTAATCTTAAGTGTAAAAAGCTATTTTGCTGTGCATCCGGGCAATTCAAAGCATTGAAAAAATTCTCAGCAGCAGATTCATAGTCTTCCGTAAACACCTGCATATCACCTATACTTGCGTAGATCCAAAGCGCTTCGTCCCAACTGCTTTTCGGATTAGGTATTAAGTCAAGCGCATCCTCAAATTTATCAAGTGCTGATACATAATCATCTTCATCAACCAGAACATTGCCTTCCGCTACCAATTGCTCAATCTTTTTATTCAATTCCTCACTAAGATTTTCTGTACTCATATGCTAATTTTTATATAGTCAATTTTTCATTCCAGTGCCGTCACCGTATATGAATATAGCTCAAATAAAACATTTCCCTTGACAAATTCAAGAACTAAATTATAATTTAGTCGCCTGCATATACAAATAGCTTTTATCCTGATCATTGATGTAATGCAAGAATGATTAATGAGATCTTGTTATATTCGCCGGTGAAACAGATGCCTTCAGCACCAATCACACAAATAAACATGCAAAATAATTTAGAACAACTTTACGGAAACATTGATATTTATCTCTTTGATCAATTGTTAAAAGACCGTTTTAAGCATTGTCGAAAAATATTAGATGCTGGTTGTGGGGGTGGTCGCAACCTCGTTTACTTTCTAAGGAACGGATTTGAAGTTTATGGAATAGATCCTAATGAAGCTGCAATCATGCAAGTGAAGGCACTTTCTCAATTACTTGCTCCGAAAAATGAACTCACAAATTTCGAGATCACAACTGCAGAAGACATGTCATTTCCTAATGACTATTTTGACCTGCTGATCTCCAGTGCCGTATTACATTTTGCACGTGATGAGAGACATTTTCATCAAATGCTCACAAGGATGTGGGATGTGCTAAAACCCGGAGGATATCTGTTTGCCAGGCTGGCCTCCGATATAGGCATAGCACATCTGGTACAACCTCTCGGGAACCAACGCTATTTATTACCAGATGGTTCTGAGCGTTTTCTAGTGAACGAAGAGTTTTTATTAAAATATACAGCATCATTAAATGGGTATCTTTACGAACCCATAAAAACTACCAATGTTCAGAATCTGCGCTGCATGACCACCTGGTGCCTGCAAAAATCACATACCTAAAATGCTTCCCCAAGACTAAACATTACATTGCTGTATCCTTTGCTCAGTCCGTAATCTATACCAATATTTGTATTAGATCCTTTATTGAATTTGATACGCAATCCCGTACCTGCCGCAGCATGCCATGACGTAAATAAAGATCCTGACCCGCTTACTGTATTAACATTGGTAAATACCACAAAACCTAATAAGCCATTTTCTGTAATATCCCTTCTGTACTCCCCTTCCAGATAAAACAAAGATCTACCCCTGTATCGGTTTTGATCCATTCCCCTGGCCGATCTGTTATAGGGATCCCAGCCTGTACTTGGCAAATCCAGATACGGAGTTTTACTATTTAAAGTGGTCCAGAAATATGACCATATAGCCAGTGTATTTTGCTGATTGGGTTTAGCCGGATTCAAAGAAATGTACTTTCTGACGTCAGTATAAATTGAACTCCAGCTGTCATTACTACCCAAAAATGCAGGATTGATACGGTAAACCATATTAGCATACATTCCCGGCAAAGGATTAATCGAATTATTTCTTGTATCATAAAGCAAATTCAGACTGATCCCGGAAGAAAAAGAATTCTTACCCGTTCCATATTCGTAACCTGTATAATCCTTTAGTGTTGTATTCGGATCATCGCTGTTAATATTAAAACGATAATCGAGATTATAACCTAATCCAGCAAAGAAATAAGGTTTGATCCTCTTTAAGGCATTTTGATAAAAACGGATATATTTATAATTTACCAATAATTTTTCACTTTCACTTTTTCCATCACCCAGCCCCCAGGTATACTGCGGATAAACAAGAAAACGGGTATCTCCCTGAATATTCCAGGTATTATTTGGCAACCAGATATTAGAACGCAGAGGAAGACCAAAACGGCTGCCAAAATTCCAGTAAGGCGCAAAAGTAACACTGGATAGATTTGTAGTCTTTTTAGATGCAAGATATACACCAGCCGTAGTACTCGTGATCAGTACACGTCCGCTACCACCTGGAGAACTACTGCTGGGCAGAATAGAAAAATAGAGTTTTTTATCACGCTGCTCTCTTATTTTTTTTGGGCTGATACGAAATAAAGCTTTTCCTATATCAATCAAATCTGTCTGACGAGCTGTATCTTTTACAATGTTGTTCTGAGGAATAACATTGGGCGCATTTTGCGCAAACGATACGTAATAGGATAAACAACAGCCGAGCGCTAATACAATTTTTTTCATATCTGAAGTATAATAAGCTGGCGTATCATTTATGGTGCCAAATTCTATGTTAATGTAATATTTAATTATTGTAAAATGATGATTTGAAAATTTCATGAACATTTGTGGAATTACGCTGTTACATAGGTACATCAGAAATTTAAAACTATGGGATTATTAAAAACAGCATTAATAGGCGCCGCAGTATACGGTGCAATTAAATATGTGACGAAAAAGGATGTTAACGGCAGATCAATTGTTGATGATTTGCAGGACAAAGCACCTGAATGGGTGAATAAAGCAAAACAGTTTAAGGAAGACCTGGAAGTTAAATATAAAACAGGCGAAACTCCTTACACAGAAGTTTAGTTTTTCATCGGCATAAAAAAAGCAGATATTCATAAATATCTGCTTTTTTTATGCCTGAAATTATTGATCTGATTATTCCCTGCCAGATTTATTTTTTGTAAACTCTTAGTTGTTAATATTGTTCTTGCTGACATCTACTTAAAAAATCAAGTCCTATGTCAAACACAAAAAAATATGCCCTGATTACGGGAGCGACCAGTGGAATCGGTTATGAACTGGCAAAGCTATTTGCAAAAGACCAATACAATCTTGTTATCGTTTCCAGAGATCAGCAGGCGCTGGATAACAGGGCCAAAGAATTCAGCGCTTATGGGATTGAGGTGACGACCCTCTCCAAGAACCTGTTTAACAGGGATGAGACAAGATCAATCTATCAGGAAGTCAAAAATTTAGGTATCGAAATTGACGTTTTGGTAAATGATGCGGGCCAGGGTATTTATGGTAAATTTCAAGACACTGATATCTCCCGGGAATTGGATATAATTGAATTGAATATATCTGCCCTCGTTATTTTAACCAAGGATTTCCTGAAAGATATGGTTACCAGAAATTCCGGAAAAATATTAAACCTGGCTTCCATAGCGAGCAAAACCCCAGGTCCCTGGCAGTCGGTATATCATGGTACAAAAGCATTTGTACTTTCCTTCACAGCAGCTATCCGTGAGGAAGTAAAAGAAACAGCTATTACAATCACTGCCCTGCTGCCAGGCGTAACAGACACTGACTTTTTTAATAAAGCCGAGATGAATGAAAGTAAGGCGGTGCAGGATGAAGACGCAAAAGCAGATCCGGCAGATGTAGCACAGGATGGATATCATGCATTAATGACGGGAAAAGATAAAGTCATATCCGGCATTAAAAATAAAGTACAGGTGGGAATGAGTAATATTCTGCCAGACAGCACTGTTGCGCATACGATGTATGAGCAGCAAAAACCTGTTGGCGAAGATTAAAATGAGAGCATCCTGTATCAATTTACAGGATGCTTCTTTTACACCTTAAATTTAGCTTGCATTATTAAAATATTATCTTTTACTTTGTAACTCAAAGTTCTTTCAAAAATGCAAGAAGAAGATATTTATTCAGAACTAAGCTCCATCAGATCATTGATGGAACGCTCTGCCAAGTTCATTTCACTTAGCGGAATGTCAGGTGTCATGGCTGGTATCTATGCCTTAATCGGAGCCTTTCTTGGCTTTAAGGTGGTATATGGTAATTCCTATGATCTGGATTATAGAAATAACTATGTCAATGAAAGTGAAGTATTGGCCAAACTATTTATTATTGCAGCTATCGTCCTTCTATGCGCTCTGCTAACTGGTGTCTGGTTAACTATACGTGAAGCGCATAAAAAGGGGGAAAGTGCCTGGAACCCGGTCAGCCGGCGATTGCTGATCAGTCTCTCTATCCCGTTAATTACAGGCGGACTATTTATATTCATCCTGTTAATTCGGGGAAATTACAGCATCATAGCGCCGGCTTGTTTGCTTTTTTACGGTCTGGCGCTAATTTCAGGTAGTCACTACACCCTTTCCGGTGTAAAATGGCTGGGTTTCTGCGAAATTATACTGGGCCTTTTTGCTGCGCTGTTCCCTGGTTATGGTATTATATTCTGGACTTTAGGTTTCGGCGTATTGCATATTATTTATGGTTCTTTAATGCATTTTAAATATAATCAGTGAAAATACTGGAACAATTCGATAAAGCCTTTGAAAACCGGTTACGCTTGCAGATCATGAGCGTACTGGTTGCGAATACGCATTACGATTTTAATGCATTAAAAGAATTATTGAATGCAACAGATGGTAACCTTGCCTCCCATCTGAAAGCGCTTGAAAAAGAGGAATATATCACAGTAAACAAAACCTTCATTGGCAGGAAACCAAATACACAATATTCAGCATCAGCTGCAGGACGGACTGCCTTTAAAAAACATCTGGAAGCTCTTGAAAATTTAATTAAACAACAAAAAAGCTAATATTTTTTTATTCATTTACTTTGAAATACAGAGTACTTTTAAAACTGAAATCATGGAAAATCAAACAACTGAAAATCAACAAAATGCGACTACTATTAAACCGCGACTGGCGGATTCTGTATTGGTTAAACTCGCACTCATAGGAGTGATAACTTTACTTCTTCTTATCCCGTCTGTTTGGATACAAAACCTGATCTCAGAGAGACAATTACGGCAGGAACTTGTAACCGGGGAAATATCTGAAAAATGGTCAGGCAGTCAGCTGATTGAGGGACCAATAATGGTCTTGCCGTATAAAACATCAGTGATACAAAAAGATTCAAGTGGAAAATCAATCGTAAAAGAAGTAATTACTAATATCTATCTGATGCCAGAGGTGCTGGATATCGTTAGTCAGGCTAACCCGGAAATACTCCACAGAGGCATATTTGATGCCGCAGTATATAACACAAAAATTAATGTTAAGGGAAGGTTTGGCGCACTGGAACTTAAAAAGTCAGGAATTGATCCTCTGATGGTGCAGTGGGATAAGGTCAAAGTCGTCATTGGAATGAGTGATCTCAAAGGATTAAAAAATAATCCGGCCATTCAAATAGGAAACTCATCATATCCGGTTGAACCAGATTTCAGCTCGCTGAAATTGTTCAGTAATAACCTGATTGTCTTACCAGAGCTAAAAAACCAAAATACTGTTACAGACTTTAGTTTCGAATTGAATCTACGTGGCAGCAATGAACTCAATTTTACACACATTGCCAAAAACACAACTGTCAAACTAAATGGAAATTGGAATAACCCTAAGTTTACGGGAAAATATCTGCCTGAGCAGAGAGCAATCACAAACACCACTTTTTCTGCTATATGGAAAATGCCCTATTTCAATCGTCCTTTTGCGCAGCAATGGATCGCACAGAATCAGGAATTACATGCCAATACTAATCTGGATGCAACCTTCGGTGTAGAATTTATACTTCCGGTAGATCAATATCAGAAAACGATGCGGTCCGCAAAATATGCCATTCTTATCATATTAATGACCTTTGTTTCACTATTTTTCACAGAACTCCTTAACAAAAAGAAAGTGCATTTATTGCAATACATTCTGATCGGTTCTGCCATGATCATCTATTATATATTACTGCTTTCATTCAGTGAGCAACTGGGATTTAATGCTGCATATCTGATCGCTTCTGTAGCGACTGTATTATTGATCAGTGTGTTCATCGCTACACTTTTAAAAAGCAGAAAGCCTGCGATACTGTTCGGTGGTATTCTTACTGTCTTTTATAGTTTTATCTATGTGCTGATCCAGCTTCAGGATCTTGCGTTAATGTTCGGAGGTATAGGAACATTCATTATTGTTGCTGCATTGATGTATCTGTCTGCCAAAATTGATTGGGATAAAAAATCTATCGTACAGCCGCAGTATTAATTATTAACAAGCATACAGGAAGTCATATCTGCTTTCTGTATGCTATAAAAGAATTTTGCATGATCTCCTTCAACAAAAAATACTGCTGCATCAGTTTAACTTTGTTCATCGCCGAAGTCTTGATTGCAATTTATGCGCATGATGATATGATCCGGCCATACGGAGGAGATTTACTGGCAGTGATCTTCTTATATGGTGTGATTAAAAGTGTGGTTAATTCACCGGTTAGAAAAACTGCATCAGGCGTCTTATTATTCTCCTTTCTCCTTGAAATATCGCAATACTTTCATATACTCAATTATGCCGGACTACAAAATTCCCGGTTAGCAAACGTAATCATGGGAAATTCTTTCGCCTGGATTGATCTGCTGGCTTATACGCTGGGAACCGTAATTATTTTGGGTTTCGAATATAGACCACGTCATTGCCAAATCAAAAAATTCTATTTATTCCGCAGTCGTCTGTAACTGTGTAAACCCGAATAACATGCCGCTGCTATAATTTAGACAACCAGACAAATTTGCCTGTATACACACTATCAGAAGTTATTTTATGTTGAGCAGAAATAAAGGAAATATAAGTATGTAATACAATTGGCCGGTTGGCATCTGGCAGGATCAGTTCTGCCACTCCCTGCTTTCTTCTAATACCGGTGGTTTGCACGACACACACTTTCCTTTCCGGAAAATAAGCCAGTAACATCACCTGATCGGTATCCTTAAATTCAGGATGATGAAGCGCGGTATCCCATTCGAACAAGATTCCTGTATCTGTTCGTAAAGCTGAGGTATTTTCCGCCAGTGGCATGATACCTTTACTGAATAAAACACGCTCAAAATCTATACATCTATCGGGATAAGTCCCTGATATAGCCGTCTTATAATTATAAGAATATGCCATATTGTGATAGTTTTTTGTAGGATGTTTACTTGCTTCGCTCGCAAAACCAAGCTCTATAAATTCCCTCGCAGGTTTTAATAAAGACGAGATCAGCGTAATTGCCTGCTGATTAGCTAACTCAGCACTGGTGAAAGGCTTTTCCCTTACACCAATTTCACGCATAATTACCTGTCCGTTCAGTTCATAAACTGTATTTATACCTAATTTGCCTCTGAAGCCATTATCGGTACCTTTTAACTTTGCCATATCAGTATGATTTTATATTAATATTATACAATATACTAACTTAATCTCACACTACTGATAGTCAATACTATATAACATTTGTTCACAAATCTGTAAGACCCGGGGAAGACCCTCCCTGCACATAGGGTTAACATAGCCCCGGGTATGTCAACCCTATGTGCAGGCTATATCATAGCTATGTCTAAGCGCAGTCTGCACAAACTCAGCATTAAAGCAATACAGTTCAGACTATAACAATGTTTCAATCAGAATGGTCCGGAAAAAAGATATTTATGTGAAATCATGACCAATTGCTGGTATTAAATATCTGAAATCAGTATGACAACATTTTCAGAAGAATTCACGTTATTTGATCATTATGAAAGCAATGAAGTTTTTTAGCATTTTTATATTATTTTCTGTACTGACATTCAACGCGATAGCACAGGATGCTGTAGTGATTGACACCGGTAATTTTATCAGGGGAACTATCCAGGGAACAGACTACCTGACGGTGAGCATAAAAAAAGATGACGGAGATATTCAGCAGTTCAAAGCTGGAGAAATTAAAGAGTTTCTTTGGAACGGCGTTACATTTGTCAGCAAGCCTTTCGTCACAAACAAAAAAACGGATTATCGTTTCTTTAAATTGGTAGAAGCTGGTGCTGTAAACCTATACGCCATGGGAGGCAATACAGGCAACGAAAAAACCAGAAAAAGAAGAGTACGTTTTATGCCTTCAATAGGGATAGGAATCGGAACAGGAGGTTACAGTGGCGTGGGCTTTGGTGGTGGAGTAACTTTTGGCGGCAGAGGCGATGATGAAAACGACCAGCCGAAACGTGACAGACGCGCTTTATATTATATTGAAAAGCCAGGTACTGGTGAGATGCTGGAAATCACACCCGATGGAGGCAAATCTGATGCAAATACACAGTATATTAAAAATAGTTTAGTGGAGAAATTTTCTAACGATGCCGACCTGACAGCACGGGTTAAAGCTATGGATAGCTTTGATGTAAAATCAATTCAATCCCTTGTAAAAACTTATAATTCAGTGCATCAATAAGATATTGATCGCAAAACGGGATTATATCATCTCGTTTTGCAAATCATGCAGATCATGCATAGTTCCTTTAAGATCCTGATATAATTTTTTATAAATTTTAAAATACTTCTTATAAGTTTCGTGTTCCTGCTGATTGGGCGCTATAGCAACCATTTCGTCCTGATTGGGTAAAGGATATTCTTCTTCAAGACCAATAGCTTTCACAGCCAGGTAAGCCGCTCCGGTAGCCGAAGCATCTTCGGTATTTACCTTAATGAGTTTTTTCCCGGTTATATCTGCCATAATCTGTAGCCATACGGACGAAGAGACAAAACCTCCGCTAACTTTTAATTCTGCTACAGGCTGACCAGATTCAGTTAGCGACTGCAATACATCATTCAATGCAAAACAGATTCCTTCTACCACTGCACGGGTAAAATGTTGCTGATGATGATTCAAACTTATACCAAAAAAATTGCCGCAGCTCCTGGAATCCCAAATCGGAGCCCGCTCTCCCTGCAGGTAGGGCAAAAAGATCAATCCATTCGCTCCTGCCCTTACGTTTTCAGCTGCACGCAATGCAGTATCATAATCCGCTGCTGTAAGTGTCTCCTTATCAAAAATATTTTTCAAATGCCATTTTAAGGCCACGCCCCCATTATTAACCGCCCCACCGTTAATAAATATACTTTCATCCAGATGGTAGCTAAAGGTCATGGCTTTCATACTAAAAACTGCCTTATCACTAGCCACACGCAGTGCACCGCTTGTACCAATAGTCAAAGCTGCTGATCCGGGTCTAAACGCACCTGATCCCAGGTTAGCCAGGCAACCATCGCTCGCACCTATCACAAATGGAGTCCCTGCCTCAAGAAATGGTAATTCCTGAGGTTCAAAATCCTTTCTCAGGTAGCTGGTGCTAACTAATGCAGAGAGCTGCGCTAAACCAATTCCGGCAGTATTTAATGCTTTTTTGCTCCATTGCATCTGCGCTGTATTCATCAGGCCGCTGCAGGAAGCAATAGAATAATCTACTTCCCAGCTGTTGAATAAACGGTACCAGATATACTCTTTTATGGAAATAAATTTGGCTACCTTTTCAAAGATTTGCGGTTGATTTTCCCTGATCCAGATGATCTTGCATAGAGGAGACATGGGATGTACAGGCGTACCCGTTTCCTGATAAAGTTCAAGGCCCAGATCTTCAGAAAGTAATCTCTCTGCAATACCGGCGCTCCTTTGATCGGCCCATGTCATCATTGGCAAAAGGGATTCACCATTATGATCTACCGCAATTAAACTATGCATAGCACTGCTTAGACTAACAGCTACCGGCGCTGATCCCAGCTTTTCAACTATTTCCGAAATACTTTTCTGAAAGGCTTGCCAGATGACTTCAGGATGTTGTTCGCTGTATCCCGGAGAAGGAGATTGTGTCGCATAAAAATGCTGACTACTGTCAAATGCCCTGTGATCAAAATCTACGGCGACGGCTTTGGTACTACCCGTACCGATATCTATTCCCAGGATATACTTCATAATAAGTGATTGGTCCGCAATTTAGGATAAAACTAAAACTCTTCAACATAATCAAGATCTTTCGAAAATGTTTCTTTCATTTTACTCAGCGCCATAAATGCAACTGCGAGGCTTAACACAGCAACCGTAATTCCCGAATAGATAATGTTTCCGCCATATACATGCTTCAATAACTGAAAAAGGAGTGTTAATGGCACTACTGCCCCACGCACAAAATTTGGAACCGTCGTCGTAACCGTAGCCCTTATATTGGTACCGAACTGCTCAGTAGCAATAGTCATAAAGATAACCCAGTAGCCAACAGTTAAACCAATGCCGCCACACAACCAGTAGAAATGCTGCAGTGTCAAATCGTATAGTGTAAAATAGGCGCAAATTCCAACCACAGACAGGGATAGAAAAATATAGACCACTTTAAGCCTGCTCTTCATTCGCTGACTCAACAATCCCCCGGCAATATCCCCGATCACGATTCCTCCATAACACCAGGCCACTGCTGCACCTGCACTCACCTCTCCCTGAACACGCAGCACTTTTCCAAACTCGGGAGACAAGGTAATCAATACACCTACTACAAACCATAAAGGTATTCCAATCAGTATACAGCGGATATATTTAATAAACTGGGCCTTATTCTTAAATAAGGCAAAAAAATCACCCCTATTTTCGGCGTTCTTAGATTCACTGAACATACCTGATTCGGCTACCCCTACTCTTAACAATAACAGTAATAAACCGAGGCCACCACCAATAAAAAATGAAGTTCTCCATTCAAAAGCCTGCGCGATGAAATAGGCTACCACCGCTCCGCTTACCCCTACCGAGGCGACAATAGTGGTGGCATATCCTCTCTTTTCTTTTGGCATCAATTCGGCCACAAGCGTAATTCCTGCACCTAATTCTCCTGCAAGTCCCAGACCTGCTATAAAACGCCATACAGCATAAGCATTTACGGAATGTACAAAACCATTTGCAACATTGGCCATGGAATAGAGAAAGATGGAGCCGAACAATACAGAAAGCCTGCCTTTTTTATCACCCAGCATTCCCCATAATACACCTCCGATCAACATACCTATCATCTGTATATTGAGTAACATAATCCCGGTATCCGTAAGCTGTGCTCCGCTGAGTCCCAGTGATTTCAAACTCGGAATACGGACTATGCTAAAGAGTAATAAATCATAAATATCTACAAAGTAGCCTAAAGAAGCTACCAGGATTGCCGCAGTAAGTGCTGAAGCAGAGTTTTTGGTTGTGGTTGGTTGCATTAGGTCTCATTTATTTGGAAAACTAATGTACTAAACATCTGCATTTCCTAATTAACTTTCTTTAACACTTTTGCAAGGAAAGTTAAAATATCATTTTTTCACATCATCAATCTGCTCATTCCTGGTCCTTCATGTATCACACTAAAGCAAAACATCCTGCAGAACTATCAATCAATGTGCAGGACTATAGCATTTAAATATAAGATAACAATGACGGCGAGAGGATGATCCGGAACAACCTTGTCCCGGCCAAATAATGAATGAAGGATACTATGTACACGATTAGCCATGTAGTTTTCTCATCAGAATGACATTATTGAATAAATAACTGACAAACATTACAAATGCAATGTGGTTGCTTTTATATTTGCAGCATATTATATTTTTATGTCATTATCTAAAATAGCCTTGCAACTTGACCGACTGGGAATGACGGCCTCCACATTATGTGCCATACACTGCGCATTGGTACCTGTATTTTTAACCGCGCTCCCGCTCGCCGGCCTTCAGTTTTTAGCAAACGAATGGATAGAAATAGCTATGATCATAGTTTCAGTAATTCTTGGAACGCTCTCCCTCAGCATATCTTATCGCAAGCAACACAAAAAGGTATTACCCTTTTTTATCTTATTTGCGGGTTTTGCGTTAATAGGAATAGGTCATTTTGCTGGTATAGAAAGCCTGGAGCCAGTATTGATTCCAATGGGCGGCTTCACCGTAGCCGCAGCACATTTGATGAACTGGAGATTCAACCGCGTATGTAAGCATGTTCACAAATAGCCATATTTTTCTATATTTAGCTATTATGAAGCCTATAGCCGGAAAAACTTATATAATGTCCGCCGCCATTTCAATAGTATCTCTTGGCGCTTTTGCACAAAAACCTATGATAAATAACGACGACGCGGTTTTTATCCGCGAACATTACCATAAAACCGAAAAGCAGATTCCAATGCGGGATGGTGTGAAATTGCATACTATCATATATAGTCCAAAGGACGGGACCAAAAAATATCCCATCATGTACAACCGGACACCCTACAGTGCCGGACCTT
The DNA here is from genome assembly GCF_026239655.1 of Pedobacter sp. MR2016-24. Lineage (GTDB taxonomy): Bacteria > Bacteroidota > Bacteroidia > Sphingobacteriales > Sphingobacteriaceae > Pedobacter. The sequence continues at coordinate 491,754 of NZ_JAPIVO010000007.1, forward strand.
ATGGTGATGAGTATAAAGTAACTTTGGGTCCCTCTATGCTTTTTGCCAGATCAGGATATATTTTCGTCTATCAGGATGTAAGAGGCCGTTACCTGTCTGAAGGCGAGTTTGTTGCTACGCGGCCGTATATCCCGCATAAAAGGAAAAAGTCTGATATCGACGAAAGCTCTGATAGCTACGATACAATCGACTGGCTGATTAAAAACGTAGCGCATAACAATGGAAAAGTAGGTACCTGGGGAATTTCGGCACCTGGTTTTTATACGACGATGACGGCAATCGACGCACACCCCGCTTTAAAAGCCGCATCACCCCAGGCTCCTGTTACGGACTGGTTTCTGGGGGACGACCGCCATCATAATGGTGCATTTTTCATGATGGGAACATTTTCTTTTCTATCTTATTTTGGCACTCCACGCCCCGAGCCCACAACTGAACATGCCGCTTCTTTTGCGGAATATGGAACTCCGGATGCCTACAGTTTTTATCAAAACGCAGGGCCGCTAAAAAATATCAATGAAAAATACTTCAAAGGCAAAAATCCCATCTGGAATGAAATGATGGATAACGAAAACTATACTGAATTCTGGTCATCCCGCACTCCTGTTCCTCACCTTAAGCATATTAAACCAGCTATCATGACCGTTGGCGGATGGTTTGACCAGGAAGATTTATATGGTCCGCTAAAAACATTTGCCGGAATTGAGAAAAATAAACCAGCATCACCAAATCATATGGTAATGGGACCATGGACGCATGGAAGCTGGTCGCGCGGCAACAATGAGGCACTGGGAAATATCCGTTTCAATAGTGAAACAGGCCCCTATTACAGGGAAAATATTGAACTGGCATTCTTTAACCATTATCTGAAAGAAACGCAGGATCCTGAATTACCAAAAGCCACCATATTTGAAACAGGATCCAACCAGTGGAAAAAATATTCAGCCTGGCCACCTGTGGAATCAGAGGAAAAAAATCTGTATTTCCATGAAAATGGAAAGCTCTCCTTCGAGGCACCGGCGACTGTTAAATCTGAATATGATGAGTTCCTGAGCGATCCTAATAAACCTGTCCCTTACACCAAAGAAATCAGGATAGATCGTGGCAGCGACTTTATGTACGAAGATCAGCGATTTGCAGCAACAAGACCGGACGTATTGGTTTATCAGACACCAATACTGGAAGATGATGTGATCATCTCCGGAAATATCATAGCCGATTTATTTGTATCCACCACAGGCACAGATGCTGATTTTGTAGTTAAGCTCATCGATGTTTATCCTGGAGATGCACCTGATGACAGTCCGATACCAGGTACGAAGATGGGCGGATTTCAGTTAATGGTGCGCGGGGAAGTGATGCGTGCTAAATATAGAAATAGTTTTGTCAGGCCGGAAGCAATGGTTCCAGGCAAAATAACAGAAGTGAAATTTGATATGCAGGATGCGGCTCATTGCTTTAAGAAAGGCCATAAGATCATGGTACAGGTGCAAAGTTCCTGGTTTCCTTTGGTAGACCGGAATCCACAGCAATTTGTTAATATATATAAAGCTGATGAGTCCGACTTCCAAAAAGCGACTCACCGCATATACTTTAAATCAGGTCAGCATTCACATTTAATATTAAGGGTAGTAAAAGGAGATTAAAATACTTCAACCGACCAGCTACGTTTCCAATCCAGCCCCGGTGACAGAGAGATAATTCCTTCTTTATCACGGAGCTGCTGATTATGGTTTACACCGTCTGCGATACCACACCAGGGCTCCAAACAGATAAAATCAGCATCTCTGGCCGCCCAGATACCAAAATAAGGGAAGTTCTCAAAATTAAAGGTCAGTCCGTGCTGGTTTCTTTTATTCTTTAAACTGATCGAGTCACTTTTCAGCTCTTTTATCACCAGCGCATCATTATAGAAGAGCTCATGTTTTAATACCAGCTTACTATCATCCAGAACAAGCGATGCAGTTTCATCTGCTATCAGGTTGTCTTCAATTTTATGATAAGTAATCGATTCGTCTTTATTAAATTCCAGGTAATAATCCTCATAAACACTACCAGCTGTCAGCGGTGCTGCAAATGCAGGATGCCCTCCTACTGAAAATAAAAGCGCTTCCAATCCCGGATTATAAACTTCATAATTGCAGGAAACTTTAGTACCGGCTATTTGATAACGCAAACCTAATTTAAACTCGAAAGGATAAACCTTCAAGGTATCCGCTGTCTGCGAAAGCGTAAATAAAACTTCCTCGTTACTGATTTGCTCGAAATCAAATTCATGGTCTCTCGCAAACCCGTGACGGGGAAGCTCATATTCCTGGTTCCCGAAAATATACTTATTGTCTTTCAATGCGCCTACAATTGGAAATAGTACCGGACTAAATTTGCCCCAGTATTGCGGATCACCTTTCCATAAGTATTCAAAATCAGTCGTTTTACTATGGATGCTTTGTAATTCAGCACCCTTTGGTGAAATGGCTACTTTGATATTTTCGTTTTCCAGTAAAATCATGGTAATTATTTTGCAAGTAATTTCTCTATCCTTGTCACCACATAATCAAGATCAAATGGTTTTGCAATATAGTCGTCCGCCGATGCAGTAACACTTTTCTCCTGACTTCCAGGGTTAGCAGACATCACAATTACAGGAATATGTTTCGTAAACATATCTGTTTTCAGGTCATTACAAATTTCGATTCCGTTACCGTCCGGCAACATCACATCGATAATAAATAAGTCTGGCAAAGCGTCATTCAATTTTTCTTTAAGTTCCGCAAAGGTCGATGAAAGCTGTAATTCATATCCTTCATCTTTTAATAAGAACTCAATGATGTATCTGATATCCTGATCATCTTCAAGAACGTGTATTCTTTTCTTCATAATTATTCCGGCTGTAAATTATTTTTTCCATTAATACGCAAACATTGTTCCGAATTTCATGTCCTGAACATAATACCTGCTAACTATCTTTCCTTAAGACTTCTAGCGGCGGGTGACTCAGTGCACCGCGACTGCCAAGCATACCTGTTATGACTACAAATAGTGTAACTCCTGTAAACAAAATCAGTACCGGCAGCACCGGCGGTGTAAATACAGAACCAAAGCTAAACACTGCAAGTGCCCAGCTTCCACCCATAGCCATCAGAATTCCGGCTGCAGCGGACAATACACCAAGAAACAAATATTCAATCGCAGTGATCGCTAAGATCTGAGTGCTTTTAGCTCCGATAGTCCGCAACAACACAATTTCTTTCAATCGCTGATTCTTACTACTTCTTACGGCAGAAATCAGCACAATCCAGCCAGTGATCATACTAAAGGAAGCCATGAATCGAATCACAAAGCTAATTTTACCCAGTAATTCATCCAGCACTTTAAGTAGTAAACCCATATCAATTACTGAAACGTTTGGAAATGCACGCACTACCGTAGCCTGGTATGCTGCAGAAACCCTAGCGTCAGGAACTTTGGTCATCAATACAAAAAACTGGGGCGCTTCTTCTAATACGCCTGAAGGGAAGAGTATTCTGAAGTTTGTTTGTGCTCTTACCCAATCTATCTTCCTCAAACTTCCTACTACAGTAGGTATCAATGTCCCCTGTACATTAAACTGTATTTTGTCACCTACTTTTACATTAATTCTCTCAGCATAACGCTCATCCAAAGACACATAAATTGTTTCGCCAGGTTTTGCCCTGCCTACCCACTTTCCACTCGTTACCTGCTCTGCACCCGTAAGTTCTTCCCTGTAACTTGCACGCAGTTCACTTTTAAAGGCGCGGGCAGACGATTCCCGGGGCTGTTGGTTTTCCTGCTCAGCAGGCTTAGGTTTGGAACTTAAACTATCCTTTAATGCCAGTTGTGCTGCTGTTTTACCATTAATTTCATCAATTCGCATAGTGATCACCGCTACTTCGCTCATCACCGGCAAATGCTGTTTTTTAGTTAACGCATTTACCGCACTGCGCTGGTCGCTCTGAATATCAAAAATCAACATATTCGCTTGTGATTTTCCCGATGACAAACTTACTTTACCAATAAGCAGTCCCTGCACAAAATACAAGGTAGCGATCAGCATGGTAGACAGCCCGATAGCTACAATCAACATTAATGTCTGATTATTTGGCCTGTACAAATTTGAAAAACCCTGGCGCCAGATATATGCCGCCCTTGCAGGGAGTGTTTTCCTGACTAGCCAAAGTAATAATCCTGACAAGCTGTAGAACACCAGCACGGCGATGAGTATGCTGCCGGTAAATGCGGTAGCCTGCATCCAGTTTTCCATCTGGAGATAGGCAAAACCCCACACAAATATAATTATTGCGATATATACCAGCCATTTCAGCGGTGCTGCTGCTGGTTTGGATTCTTCAAAAGATAACCTGATGGCATTTAAAGGTGAGATATTTCTTACGCCTAATAATGAAGGCAAGGCAAAGAGTACGGAGATCAATACACCCGTAATAATCCCCTGTGATATGGCCATCCAGGAAACCTGCATCGTAAATTCAACAGGCAGGAAATCTTTTAGCGCCATAGGCAGGAGAAACTGAATACCTGTACCCAAAACCGCTCCTATTACCGCTCCGATAAATCCGATCACAGTCACCTGAATCAAATAAATAAAAAATGCTTCCCATGCCCTTACGCCCAGACATCTTAAAGTAGATATAGCTGCCAGTTTTTCGCGGATATAAACATGAATTGCACTGCCCACACCGATACATCCCAGCAATAAAGCGACAAATCCCGATAAAGCCAAAAAACGGCTCAGATCCTGAAATGACCTGCCTGTACTTTGTTTTTTAGAAGCAACAGTTTCAAACTCGGCACCCTCTTTCTCCAGTGCAGGTTGTATCGTTCTGATGGTATGCTGAAGAGCCGATTCACTCTTAAATTTATAGTAATAGAAATAATTGATCCTGCTGCCTGCCTGTGCAAGTCCCGTTTCTTTCAGATATTTCATCGGGATATAAACTATCGGAGTGACCAGAGCGGTTACCCCTGTTTGCCCCGGTGCATTATCCAGAAAGCCCGAAATTGCAAAATTAAGATGACCAACCTTGATGGAATCACCTGGTTTTGCGCCAAACTGCAGCATAACCGTTTTATCTACTAATGCATTCCTGCCAGTTTTAAATTCCTTAGCAGCAACCAGGGGTGTAGTTTCGATCTCACCGTAAAACGGATAGTTTCCTTCCAGGGCTTTTACCTGCATCAGGCGACTCCCCTCGCCTTTGATAAAATACAGCATTGAAATAAAGCTGAGTTCCTTTGCGCGTTCATCACCAAGCGTATCCAGCCTGGCCGTCATTGATTTACTCATCTCCTTCCTGCTGACAACAACAAGATCAGCACCAGTCAGATTCTTGGCCTGATTATTAATATCGCGTTGCAGATTGTCCCGAAACGAATAGACAGCCACTAGTGCCGCTATACCTAAAACAATAGATGAGGTGAATAACAATAGCCTGGATCGGTTTTTTCGGCTATCACGCCAGGCCATTTTAAATAACCATAACACAGGTGCGGTTTTTCGGAATACAGGTAAGTCAGGCATAAGTCTTTTGTTCATCAGCTATAATTACACCACCTTTTAAACGGATAATTCTATCCGTACGGGAAGCCAGTTCAAGGTCATGCGTCACAATAATTAAAGTCGTGCCTGCTTCCTTATTCAGGTCAAACAACAGTTTTATCACTTTCTCACTTGTTTCACCATCCAGATTTCCCGTCGGCTCATCAGCAAATAAAATAGCTGGTGTATTTGAAAAAGCCCGCGCGAGCGAAACACGCTGCTGTTCCCCGCCGGATAGTTGTACAGGGTAGTGATCAGCACGGGCGGATAAACCTACCTTATCCAGCAAGTCCATTGCGCGGGGTCGTATATTCTTCTCTCCCCGAAGTTCCAATGGTACCATGATATTTTCTATTGCCGTTAGCGTAGGCAATAACTGAAAGTTTTGGAATATAAATCCTACATGCTGGTTTCTTACTGCAGCACGCTGATCTTCCGAAAGATGATCTAATGTCACATTATTCAATTCTATACTGCCGGAAGTTGCGCTGTCCAGACCTGCACATAAACCCAGAAGCGTAGTTTTTCCACTTCCGGAAGGGCCGGTGATAGCAACTGTTGAGCCTTTCTCAACTGCGAAACTGATATGATCAAGTATGGTTAATGCTGTTCCTGCACTTTCATACCGCTTGGTGACTTCCTTAATTTTTAAAATGCTTTCCAATGTAATGGGTTTAATTGTTGATATTTGAGCTATACAATCAAGATTTGTTACGTTTAAATATAGATCAAAAACACTTTATTCATCATATGACTGCAAATAAGTTACGCAATTTCCTCCTTCCGATAGTAATGACAGGTATGATCGCCAGTTGTAACAATGATCAGAAACAGGTAGCTGACAAAGATTCAGTTACAGTAACAGATTCCACAACAGCAATCAAGCCAGAAAAGAATACTACTGTAAAAAACATTCTGTTTTTTGGCACCAGCTTAACCGCAGGTCTGGGTGTAGATCCCGATCAGGCCTATCCGGCCCTTATCCAGCATAAAATCGACTCGCTTGCTTTACCCTATAAGGTGATTAACGCCGGACTTAGTGGTGAGACCTCCGCAGCTGGTAAAAGCCGTATAGATTGGCTTTTAAAACAGCAGGTAGATATTTTTGTGCTTGAACTAGGTGCCAACGATGGATTGAGAGGCCTGCCGGTAAAGGAAACAGCGGCAAACATCCAGGCGGTAATTGACCGGGTAAGAAACAAATATCCAAAAGCTAAATTGCTGCTCTCAGGGATGCAGATGCCACCCAGTATGGGCGAAAAATATACGTCGGACTTTAAAAATATGTTCCCGGCACTGGCAAAGAAGAATAACATGACGTTCATCCCATTTTTATTAAATGGCGTTGGCGGCGTACCCAAACTCAATCAAAAGGATGGTATCCACCCAACACCGGAAGGACATAAAATATTGGCTGAAAACGTGTGGCAAAAACTGGTGGGCGATTTATAATCCCGTATAGGGAATATAATTCTGCCATTTCCATGGTGTATACTTGTCTGCTATACATAATTCCAGCAGCTCTTTAAAGATCCTTTCGCCGTTATCGCTGTTTGTCATGATCAGTATACCTGTTTTTTGTTTTGGGAATATAATCATGTAATGCTGGAAACCATCACCATGTCCTTCTTTGAACGCTCCCCATCCAAAAGGCGATTTCAATAATCCCCAACCCAGTCCGTAGCTCAGCTGAATACCGTCATTAGCGTTGGTATCCCGTATGGACAGCGGTCCCATTTGTAGCACCGACCGAACCCGGATTTGTGGTTTAAACATGCTATCTGTCGATGCTGCACTGATTACTTTCTTTTGCATTACACCTGCTACAAACAAAGAAAGGTCATTCAGTGTAGTTTCCAGTGTACTGGGAGACCTCGCCTCATTGTCTTTATCTTTTTCATATAATTCCCCGTTCACATGATGACCGAAACTGTAATCCTGCTCAAAAGCAGGTAGAAAAGTATAGGCCGACGATTCCATGCGGAGGGGATTGAAAATCTCCTCATCCATCAATTGCTCTAAAGATTTACCCAGCATCTTTTCTATCACTACCTGCAGATAAACCATACCTTCACCGGAATAACTATACCTGCTGCCAGGTGTCTGCAGTACTTTTAACTGCTGATCCTTCAAATCCCATCTCCAGTTAGGGAAACCAGAAGTGTGGTCTAAGCACATCCTGGCCGTTATTTTTGCGTAAAGCGTATCATTTTTTAAACTACTGAAGTCGTCATGCCATTTCTTCAGGTGCAGATAATCATAAATAGGATGTGGCAAATATTCCTGCAGTGGTTTATCCAGATTAAGTTTTCCCTCCTGAACCAGTTTCATGACCAGCACTGCAAATACAGACTTGCTTAATGAAGCGCCATATATATTGGTGGTTGGTAACAGCGGTATTTTTTTGTCGGCACGGCTATAGCCAAATGTCTTTTTGTACACCACCCTATTTTTATTGAATACAACCAATCCCATCCCCTGTACATTGGCCTTCTGCATTAATTTAGGCAGGTAAGCGTTGAGCGAATCACCGGTAATCGTAGTTCCGTCAATTCTGGTAATCCTTTGACCATACACACTGGCATTTAATGCGAGTGCGAGCAAAACAACAGCATTGAATTTTGAGATCATCCTGGTTTTTATGATAAATAACAAATAGCCCGCTTTTAGATGATCATATTCCGGGTTTGTTACATGGCTAATACTGAAATATTTTAATATATTTAAAGAATAAATTTCATAAGAATGAAGAAGTTAGCTGTTATCCTCTTGTTACTGACTCATATCACTGTAGCTGCACAGGTTAAAACCAATAGTCAGGATAGCCTGGCAGCAGATAAAATCGTGAAACAGCTCATCGGGTTTTATAATAATGATGAATTCTCAGCAATTCACAAAATGCTGTCCGATGAATTCAGACAAAGTACATCTGAAAGCAATACCATCACTTTCTATAGGGCCAATCTAAAAAGTCCTCTTGGTAAAATCAATAACTACCATTACGCAGGTGCCGGCAAGAGAGGTATACTTTTTATGGTCGACTTTGAAAGATCAAAATTATCGCTGGAAATTATGCTCAATACAAGCAACCAGATCAGCGGCATATTATGGCTGCCATTTGAAAATAAAAAGTTAATTCCCGGTCCCAGGGATCCGAAGTCCATTCAAACAAATAACCCGCGTAAAACGTCTCTGCAAATCAAAATCGATGCGGTCGCGATGAACTACCTGAAAGATCCCAATAACAGCAGTCTGAGTATCGGTATCGTCGACAAAGATAAAACTGAGCTTTTCTTCTATGGAGAAACAAAAAAAGGTACTCATGAATTGCCAACCAGCAGCTCGCTTTATGAAATTGCCTCTATCTCTAAAACATTTACGGCAATCCTGCTGGCACGCGCGGTTAATGAGGGTAAAATTAAGCTGAATGACGATATAAGGAAATATCTTCCCGGCGACTTTAACCAGCTGCAGTTTAAAGGAAGTCCTATAAAGATAATTAACCTCAGCAACCACACCTCAGGTTTGCCATCACTACCAGATGACTTTGATAAACAGCAAGGCTTCGATCCAGCCAATCCCTACCTGAACTATCCTAAAGAAGGGATTTATGCATTTCTCAGAAAATTCAAACCAGATACCATCCCTGGATCAGTGTCGGTCTATTCAAATTTGGGCTTTGCCGTGTTAGGAACAATCCTGGAAAATGTATATCAAATGCCATTGGAACAACTTCTCCAAAAGAATATCACCGGCCCGCTTAAGATGTTAAATACGCATTATGAAGTTGCTGCACCTCAAGACAAATTCATGGTTACAGGTTATTCAGATGAAACAGGAAAAGCTGTTTCGTACTGGAATCTGGAAAATTTTAAGGCCGCCGGCGGATTAAAATCTACTGTGAGCGATATGCTGCTTTACCTGAAAGCCAATATCAATGAAATCAATGCAGATTACAGCCTTAGTCACCAGCCCACAGATCACCAGGAGGATTTTAAACGCGGACTTGCCTGGATGATACAGCCTTTAGATAACGATACTGTAGTCTGGCACAATGGCGGAACAGCGGGCTTTCGCAGTTATTGCGGATTTATACCGGGCAAAAAAGCCGGGGTAATTGTATTGAGTAATTCCAGTGCCAGCGTTGATGAGGCCGGGCTGGAATTACTAAGAGATATTATTTATTCAGCAGTCCCTCAAAAGTAACCGCGGCATAATAAAGTGCACCCAGCGTTGGCCCACCGGCATATTGAAGAAACGGCTTATTAAAGATATTCGTTCCTCCAATTTTGATACTTGCGTTTGCCTGAGGAATTCTATAAGTAAACTGTGCATCGAACGTATTGATCGCCTTGACCTCACCCGTAACAAGCGGACTTTCCCATAAGAATGAGTTCTGCCATTTATAAACAGCACTAAATCCAAGGTTTTTTACTATCTCGCGATTACCAAAAGTGAAATTCGTTGCCCATTCCGGTGTATTGAAGCCCGTTACGAAAATATCATTCTGTTCATTGGACTTTATCTTATTATAACTCACATTACCAGCTACTGTAAACTTTTTATAAAAGTTATAGGTAACTCCTAATGCAGAGCCATAGTTTCTGTATTTATTTTTAGCATTGGTATAAACCCTGTAACGGTCCTGTCCCGAATCGCGGTTAGCATCTAACATTGCCAGTACAGCCGCATCAGAACCAACAGTAGCCCCTTTAGGCACGTCGACCTGTACCTGACCAAGAAATCCGGTATAAGTATTTGTATAAGCATCTATGTCAAGGAAAATCGTGTTTTCCAGCAATACACTTTTATATCCCACTTCAAATGAATTGATCTTCTCCGGACTTGCTTTAGGCAAATCTGCTTTTACCAGTAAATCACGGTTTGCCAGAGCAGCAGCATTTCTTTCACTTCCAGCGGCTACAGCTGCATTCACCGCAGAATTGAAGAGCACACCAGATGCACGGGTATAACTATTGTCCAGATAACCCAATCCTTCATTGATGTAGGACAAACTTCCTACCCTTTTCACACGACCATTATTAACGTAAGATAGTGCTTCAAATAAACCCGGGAAACGATATCCCTGCTGATAAGTGACCCTGAAGTTGTTGTGTGTATCCGGAGAATATACCGCAGCAAATCTCGGTGTGAGTTTAGGATCAAATTCCGGATTGTAATCATAACGGGCAGAAGCAAACAACTTCAGCTTTTCTTCAAAAAAGGTCTTTGTCACCTGCGCAAATGCACCTATCTTTTTATAATGGATGTTCTTCCCATAAGATCCATCTTCCAGTGGCTTGCCGCGGTCAGCTATCGCCCTGCTGAAATCAACAAAGCTGTTTCCGTCAGGAATAATCGAATATTGTCTTGCATCTCCACCAACCAGCAGGTCAAAATATTTCACTTGCTTAGATAAGTCCCATTGTCCTTCAATATGGTACATACGACTTTTTTGTATCAATGCCGCACCACCTGTAACAGGTGCATCAGGAATGGCAGACGATTTAATATCCCAGTTATTTACACCAATAATAGTTCTTTTCAAGTCTTCAAAAGCCTGTGTTCCAGGCTCAACGCGACCAGCATCTGCCTGCTGTCTTGCGTATGCGGTAGCAGCAGCCAGGTTAGCGTCCGTCAACGTTCCCCCATTAGCTGTTGCATAAGTATTTAATGCCGTTTTATATTTAGCACCCCAGGCTGTCCCGCTTCCGCCACTGGCCAGATCAAGATTATCTGCCAGAGGTTTCACATTATAGGAATCGCCCGAGTTTTCCAGCGACATATATGCTCTGACCAGGAAGTTACTTCCTTTCAGTTCCAGCTTATGATTCTGAATAATTACATTATCCAGCTGGATCTTGTTTCCGCGTTGAAATACGCCATCCATCTTACCAATCCTGTAATCATAAGAAATCTCAGCAAAGTCGCCGATTCTGTAATGTACCGCTGCATCAAACTTCAGGTTATCTACATTCGGATTTACCAGATCTTTTTCCCAGTAACCTGTTCTTGCAACATTGAGTGTTTGATTAGCCTGTCCATTAATATTTAATCCACTTACAGAAACAGTATTACTCCCTGCAAGCACATCATCGCCATATTTATTCCAACCATCAAACGCCACGTTACTTGCTCCGTTTAAAGCAGCAAAGGAAGGATTTGCACTTTTGAGGTTATTGGGGTTCTGATCAGTGCGCGTATCTGAAAGCCAGTCTGTTCCCCTTAAATAACTTAAGTTCACCTTAAAAGCGAATCTGTTATTGAATGCTTTAGCATAACGTATAGCGGTCTCCGTCAGGTTACTTACGTCGCGTCCTGTACCGCCCACGTGATTAATTCCCGATTTCTGATAAAAACTCAGGCCCTGATAAAGGAAAGGGCTTTTGGTAATCAGGTTAGACATACCATTGATCGCATTCATTCCATATAATGCAGATGCTGCACCTGGTGTAATCTCAATACTCGCAATATCCAGTTCAGTCGGACCGATCGCATTTCCCAGTGGTACCCCTAATGTTGCCGCCTGCATATCTATACCATCCACCAGTTGCATAAACCTGTAGTTACTCGGGATATTGAATCCTCTGGTATTGGGAATTTTAAAAGTTAAACTCGCTGTTGTCATTTGCACACCTTTAACATTTTCCAATGCATCGTAAAAGCTTGGTGCCGGCGATTCGCGAATTGCCCTAATATCTAATTTTTCAATCGCCACAGGGGATTTAAGAATGTTTTCCGGAACCCTGGAGGCTGTGATGACTACTTCATTACCAATTATGGTTTGGGTTACCAAAGCGATATTTAACTGCAGCCCGGATTCTTTCACATCAAACTCCTGGGTTTTGAAACCTATACTGGTGAAGACCAGTTTAAATGGAAATTTAAGTTTAGATCTTAATTTGAACTGACCATTCTGATCTGTTGTCGTACCCGCAATTGTACCTTTGATCAACACACTTACGCCCGCAAGCGGCACTTTCGCATCCTGATCAATAACTTTCCCTGTAACTTCAATTAGCTGATTTTCCTGCGCTTTCAGTGTGGCAGCATGCATGAGCAGCAAAGAAAAAATAAAAGGCAATAAATTTTTAGTGTAGAATGTTTTCATATTTTGTTTGACATTTGAATGATTGAAGATGAATGCTTACTCTTAAAAAGCACAGCAATAGCAGAAATCTACTTCATAAACTGGTCGGAGTACCCACTTGATGGATAATAAAGAGAGAGATGATTCGGCACAAAGCATAATGTCTATAGATTTAGTAGGCAAACATAGACTATGACATCCGCATTACAAAATATATTTTAGAAAACTCTGGGACAAATCGAAGCTTTTGGTGCCTTTCCGAAAGCTATGCCAACAGTAATTTCATGTGTACCATTCTGGTAACCATTTAGTTTTGAAGTCGCATAATCATAGGAATATCCTATTCTGAAGCGTTCATTCACATAAAACTGAGCTATTCCTATGATAGCAGACTGGCTGCTGACATCTGTATTCTGGTATTCTTTTTTTAGTAATTTCAGACTCGTACGATATCCTGCTCCAAGCCATATCCGGTCACTAAAAATACCCATCACATTAAAATCGGCATTAGTGGGACCTTTAAAATCTTCCCGGATCATCATACTCGGCCGGATCCGCAGATCAGGAGAAACATTAATCAGTGACCCTGCTATAAAATAAAGGTGGCGTGTACGGACAATATTATCATCCATACCGGATGTTCTTCTGTAATCATCAGCAGATTTGGTGTCGGACAGCAGATCCAGGGCGGAAAGGCCAATATACCAATAAGGTGTAGTATAGAAGATTCCAACCCGGAAATCCGGAGATATCCTGCTGCTGTTGCCTACCGGAACTGATTGATCGCCGCCGTCAACCGTAGTCAGCGCACCGCCATCCAGACTATACTGTGCGGCCCCTACCCCCAGTCCGAAGCTGAGCCTCCGCGTATCAGCACCATCAAGCTGCAAACGAAAAGCATAATTTAAAGTCGCCGAATTAGAAGACTGCGCCCCTAACTTATCAGATGTGAGCTGAAAACCTACACCATGTTTAGTATCCTGAGGATCCAGAATTCCGTCTATAGAGATCTGAGCGGTTTTAGGTGCCCCCTTTAACCCTGCCCACTGGTTGCGCAGCGCCGATTGTACAAACCATTCTTCCTTGTATCCCGCATAGGCAGGATTCACACTAAGAGTATTAAAAATATACTGAGAAAACTGAATGTTTTGCTGCGCAATAACCTGCCCCGTGAACGGAGAAACCAAGCAGATCAGCAAAAGCACCTTATAAAAACATTTCATTCTTTTCCTCTTTAAATAAGCTATAGCTTATCTTTTAATCAAGATCCAGCCTTTTTTACTGACTTGATTATCACCCTTTTTGAATATAATTAAATAGTAATAAGTTCCTTCACTTAATCCGGATCCATCCCACTCATCATTGTAATTGTTGTTCCTGTATACCTCATTACCCCAGCGGTTAAAGATCAATACATCAGTTGTGTCGAAGCTTTCTCTTCCAATGATTTTAAATGTATCATTTTTACCGTCGCCATTTGGCGTAAAGGTATTAGGTATAAACACAGGTATTGGCGTTACAGTGATATTAACCAATGCTTTGTTACTTATTTTACCTTTCAGGTCTGTAATGGTGTACATAAAATCGTCCTGTCCGGAGAAACCTTTATTAGGTGTATAAGTCACAGTTCCATCCGGATGAGCAATAAGCTGGCCATTTGAGGGCTGACGTGTAATAATAATACTTCCTTTATCCAGGCCGTTAAATGATGGCATGTCATTCTCTGAAATAATAAACGTTGTGGGTTGATTGATCATAGTTTCAGCCCTGTCATTTACAGCCTGCGGAACATCATCAATAATAAGCTCAGTAGGTATATCATTATTTTCCTGTGTACCAGAAACATCTGTCACCAGATCACCGGCGGGTGTCTTAGCAGTAACAGTCGCTGTGTTTACCACACGCCCGTCGCGTTTTTCCTGATCCGTTACCATATACGTTGCAGTTCCGGTAATGGTTTCCCCCACTGCAATTACATTTTTGCTCAAACTTATTTCCCCTGGAATCTTAATATCTTTCAGATCCAGTTCAGCTAATTTTACTTTTCCCGTATTCTTAATTTTGAAGGTGTAGACAATAGCAGAAAAATCACGGCTCATTATTCCCGTTTTAACAAGTGTAACAGCACCTGTTGTAACGATATTTACAGTCGCACTCGCAGAAAGTACCGTTGGATGTTCAGTAGTATTTATAGTCGCCGTATTGATAATATTACCTGTAGCAGCTGTTGGTTTTCCATTGTTATCAATATCTTCCTGCTTAACAATATATGTACCTGTATAAACCCATGATTCATTTGCCTCAAGGATATTGTTGCCATTATCTCCTGAAACAGGTCTTGACAGTACCCCACCTAAGAAGGGATCTGTAACTGTTACCCCAGTATGATTTGCTGAAGCAGTATTTTTCACAGTAATTGTATATTTAATCAGATCACCAGCCTGCGAAACAGTATTTACATCAGCAGTTTTTGTCAGCGTTAGTCCACTGCAAACAGGTACAGCTACCGTAATTGTAAATGGTGCGCCCGGGCAGCCCCCTGATAAAGAGACTGGGGTAACAGTATATATTACCTGCTGCACAACATGACTCGTATTTACCAGAACCGCAGTAATTGCATTTCCAGATCCGCTATTAATTCCAAGCACGTTTTGATTAGCCGCAACAGTCCAGCTAAATGATGCCGGCACAGCATTTCCTCCTTTTGATATCGTATTTACATTATCCTGCAGCTGATAATTAAGCATGTTATTTGCACAGGTCAAATTGCTTACGATGTCATTAAAACCAATAGGATTCGGATAAATAACTATTTTTCCTTGAATAGAAGCTGTTTGGCATGCTGCAATGGTAGTTACAGTATAATTAAATGTGCCTGAAACTTTAGGCGTACCATTGATCGTGAACAGACCATCTTTGTATAAACCAGTGAGCCCTTCAGGTAAACCAGTTACAACAGCGCCCGAAGCATTAGCTGTTTGATAACTGATCTGTTTGATAGCAGTATTGACACAAACTTTCTGATTATCTGTGCCATTAGCAGATGACAGAATGATAGTCGAGTTGGGAGTAACTTTAATCACACCAGTCAGGTTTGCTATTGCGCATCCGCCCTGTGTTGAAACGATATAGTTAAAGCTGCCAGATTGAACCGAACCCCCAGTAATTGTAAATTCCATAGTTGCCGGATTATACACACCACTTAATCCATCCGGCAGACCTGTTACTGTTGCCCCTGTTGCATTTGAAACCTTGTATACTATAGCTGTAACCGAAGAGTTAATACATACTGTCTGAGCAGCAGTCGCAACAGCAGATTGGAGTGCAATTTCGGCATTGGGATTGACTTTAATAGTCCCGTTTAGTGTCGCCGACGCACAACCGCCAGTTGTTGTAACCGTATAATTGAATGTTCCTGCTACCGTTGGTGTTCCGCTGATCGTAAATATCCCGGCATCATATTTCCCTGTTAGTCCGGCAGGCAGTCCTGTCACTGTCGCACCAGTTGCGTTAGTAACCCTATAAGTAATTGCTGTAACTGGTGTATTGACACATATTGTCTGCTCAGCAGTTTCAATAACCGATGTGAGTGCAATAGTTGCATTCGGATTTACAGTTATCGTAAATGACTTCATCTCTCCTCCACAACCATTTGAAGGCGTGATTACTATTGTTGCGGTTATTGGAACTGCTGTTTTATTTATAGCCCTGAATGCTGCAATTTCTGGCCCTGTACCGCTAGCTGCCAATCCTATTTCAGGACGAGTATTTGTCCACCTGTAAATAGTTCCTGACACCGTCCCTGAGAACGTAACCTTTGCTGTCAGGTTATTATCACATAGTTCCTGATCCAGAGGCTTGCCAACATCAGCCGTCGGATTAACAGTGATCGTAAATGTTTTTGATATGCCCGGACAACCTGTTGCAATCGGAGTAACAGTAATAGTTGCGGTAATAGGAACATTAGTTGTGTTTACAGCTTTAAAAGCACCGATATTCCCTGTACCTGAAGCAGCTAATCCAATAATTGGCGTATCATTTATCCAGTTGAATGTAGTACCTGCTACTTCTTTACCCGCAACCTGTGTAAAAATAACCGATGTAGTGGTCACATCATTACACACCTCAAAAGAAGCAGGCTTCTCCACCGTTGGCGTCGGATTAACAGTGATCGTAAATGTTTTCGCATCACCCGGACAAGCAGTTGCTGCAGGAATTACGGTAATGGTAGCGATGATTGGTGAATTGGTCTGGTTGATCGCTTTGAAACCAGCAATATTTCCGGTCCCCGATCCTCCAAGACCGATTCCCGGCTTGTCATTTGTCCAGCTGAAGGTAGTACCCGTCACCTCTTTACCTGCAACCTGCGCAAAGGTAACCGGCGGAGTCATCGCATCATTACACACTTCAAATGAAGCAGGTGCCGTCACTGTTGGTGTAGGGTTAACTGTAATCGTAAATGTTTTTGCAGTACCAGGGCATCCTGTTGATGTAGGGATAACGGTAATTGTAGCGATAATTGGAGCATTGGTCAGGTTGATCGCCTTGAAACCTGAAATATTTCCGGTACCTGATCCTGCCAGGCCCATTCCAGGGTTATCATTTGTCCAGCTGAAGGTTGTACCCGCTACCTCTTTACCTGCAACCTGCGCAAAGGTAACCGGCGGAGTCATCACATCATTACACACTTCAACAGCAGCAGGAACCGCTACGGTTGGCGTCGGGTTTACCGTGATCGTAAATGTTTTTGCATCACCCGGGCATCCTGTCGCTGTTGGAATAACAGTAATTGTCGCAATAATTGGTGCATTGGTCGTATTGATCGCTTTAAAATCCGCAATATTTCCAGTGCCTGATCCGGCAAGGCCAATACCTGGTTTGTCATTCGTCCAGCTAAATGTTGTTCCATTGACTTCTTTACCTGCAACCTGTGTAAAAATAACCGATGTAGTGCTCGCATCATTACACACTTCAACAGCAGCAGGAACCGCCACAGTCGGCGTTGGATTTACTGTGATCGTAAATGTTTTCGCATCACCCGGGCATCCTGTCGCTGTCGGAATAACAGTAATTGTCGCAATAATCGGTGCATTGGTCGTATTGATCGCTTTAAAGTCCGCAATATTTCCAGTGCCTGATCCCGCAAGGCCAATACCTGGTTTGTCATTCGTCCAGCTAAATGTAGTTCCATTGACTTCTTTACCTGCAATCTGTGTAAAAATAATTGGTGTAGTCATGGCATCATTACAAACTGCAAAAGAAGAAGGTACCGCCACAGTCGGCGTTGGATTTACTGTGATCGTAAAGGTTTTGGGAGCGCCCGGGCATCCTGTCGCTGTTGGAATAACAGTAATTGTCGCAATAATCGGTGCATTGGTCGTATTGATCGCTTTAAAGTCCGCAATATTTCCAGTGCCTGATCCCGTAAGGCCAATACCAGGTTTGTCATTTGTCCAGCTAAATGTAGTTCCATTGACTTCTTTACCGGCAATCTGTGTAAAAATAATTGGTGTAGTCATGGCATCATTACAAACTGCAAAAGAAGCAGGTACCGCCACAGTCGGCGTTGGATTTACTGTGATCGTAAAGGTTTTAGGAGCGCCCGGGCATCCTGTCGCTGTTGGAATAACAGTAATTGTCGCAATAATTGGTGCATTGGTCGTATTGATCGCTTTAAAGTCCGCAATATTTCCAGTGCCTGATCCCGCAAGGCCAATACCTGGTTTGTCATTCGTCCAGCTGAAAGTTGTACCTGCCACCTCCTTACCTGCAACCTGCGCAAAGGTAACCGGTATAGTCATCGCGTCATTACACACTTCAAATGAAACAGGCAATGCTACCGTCGGCGTTGGGTTAACCGTGATCGTAAATGTTTTTGCATCACCCGGGCATCCTGTCGCTGTTGGAATAACAGTAATCGTCGCAATAATTGGTGCATTGGTCGTATTGATCGCTTTAAAAGCCGCAATATTTCCAGTGCCTGATCCCGCAAGGCCAATACCAGGTTTATCATTTGTCCAGCTGAAGGTTGTACCTGTCACCTCCTTACCTGCAACCTGCGTAAAAGTTACCGGCATTGTGTTGGCATCATCACATACCTCCATTGAAGTTGGTTTCACAACTGTTGGCGTTGGATTTACTGTAATCGTAAATGTTTGGGAAGCACCCGGGCAGCCCGTCGCTATCGGGCTAACGGTGATGGTAGCAATAATCGGAGCATTGGTCAGGTTAATTGCTTTAAAGTCCGCAATATTTCCAGTACCTGATCCCGCAAGACCGATACCAGGCTTGTCATTTGTCCAGCTGAAGGTTGTACCCGCTACCTCTTTACCTGCAACTTGTGTAAAGGTAACCGGTGCAGTGGTTACATCATTACACACTTCAAAAGAAGCCGGTAACACTACTGTCGGGGTTGGGTTAACCGTGATCGTAAATGTTTTTGCATCGCCCGGGCATCCTGTCGCTGTCGGAATTACAGTAATTGTCGCAATAATCGGTGCATTGGTCAGGTTGATCGCATTAAATCCTGAAATATTTCCGGCACCAGATCCCGCAAGACCAATTCCGGGCTTGTCGTTCGTCCAGCTAAATGTAGTTCCATTGACTTCTTTACCTGCAATCTGTGTAAAAATAACCGGTGTAGTCATGGCATCATTACAACCTGCAAAAGAAGAAGGTACCGCCACAGTTGGCGTTGGATTTACTGTGATCGTAAATGTTTTAGGCGCACCCGGGCATCCTGCCGCAGTAGGGATAACGGTAATCGTAGCGATAATTGGTGCATTGGTCAGGTTGATCGCTTTAAAAGCCGCAATACTTCCAGTGCCTGATCCCGCAAGGCCTATACCAGGTTTGTCATTTGTCCAGCTAAATGTAGTTCCATTGACTTCTTTACCGGCAATCTGTGTAAAAATAACCGGTGTAGTCATGGCATCATTACAAACTGCAAAAGAAGAAGGTACCGCCACAGTCGGCGTTGGGTTAACAGTGATCGTAAATGTTTTCGCTTCACCCGGGCAACCTGTTGCTATTGGAGTGACGGTAATCGTGGCAATAATTGGTGCATTGGACAGGTTGATCGCTGTGAAACCTGCAATGTTTCCGGTACCTGATCCGGCCAAACCAATTCCAGGCTTGTCATTTGTCCAAGTGAAGGTTGTCCCCGTCACCTCTTTACCTGCAACCTGCATAAAGGTAACCGGTGTAGTCGTTCCATCATTACACACTTCGAAAGAAACGGGTGCCGCTACGGTTGGCGTTGGGTTCACCGTGATCGTAAATGTTTTTGCATCACCGGGGCAGCCCGTCGCTATCGGGCTAACATTGATGGTAGCAATAATTGGTGCATTGGTCAGGTTAATTGCCTTAAAAGCCGCAATATTTCCAGTACCCGACCCGGCAAGACCTATACCAGGCTTGTCATTTGTCCAGCTAAATGTAGTTCCATTAACTACTTTACCTGCAACTTGCGTAAAGGTAACCGGTGCAGTGGTTACATCATTACACACTTCAAAAGAAGCCGGTAACACTACTGTCGGGGTTGGGTTAACCGTGATCGTAAATGTTTTTGCATCACCCGGGCATCCTGTCGCTGTCGGAATTACAGTAATTGTCGCAATAATCGGTGCATTGGTCAGGTTGATCGCATTAAATCCTGAAATATTTCCGGTACCTGATCCGGCAAGGCCAATACCTGGGGTGTCATTTGTCCAGCTGAAGGTAGTCCCCGTCACCTCTTTACCTGCAACTTGTGCAAAAATAATTGGTGCGGTGGTCACGTCATTACACACTTCAAAAGATGAAGGCACAGCTACCGTTGCCGTTGGATTCACCGTGATGGTGAAGGTTTTAGGAGCACCCGGACATGCAGTCGCAGTAGGAGTAACAGTAATCGTAGCGATGATAGGTGCATTGGTCAGATTAATCGCTTTAAAAGCCGCTATATTTCCTGTGCCTGACCCTGCAAGACCGATACCGGGATTATCATTTGTCCAGCTGAATGTAGTTCCATTGACCTCTTTACCTACAATCTGGGTAAAGATTATCGGTGTGGTCATCGCGTCATTACACACTTCAAATGAAGCAGGCAACGCTACTGTTGGCGTCGGGTTTACCGTGATCGTAAATGTTTTCGCTTCACCCGGGCATCCTGTCGCAGTAGGGATAACGGTGATCGTTGCGATA
>NZ_JAPIVO010000008.1 GCF_026239655.1 Pedobacter sp. MR2016-24
ACCCAGCACAATCGGGCTGAAAAACCTGCGATCCAGTGCAGAAAACGGCACCACCTTTTAAACCGAACGGCCCTCAGGTTAGCTGTTCAACGGAAGTTCACCCCCTAAATTTGTGATGTCATATCTATACATAAGCATATAATGGGCATCCCTCAGGTGAGTGCGGCCTCCCTAAGGTCTCGCTACGCTGATACTCCGCTCAATTCAACTAGTTGGGATGTACCGCAGTAGCACCGCACTTACACCGCACCATCACCGCACTATCTTCGAACCGACTACCTCTTAATTTTTTACCGGGGGACAATGACAATGATCTTGTCTTCTCTTTTTATGAATAAACTGCTACATAATCAACCCTTATGCTAGAATAGGACTGGGTTTCAAGCTAATTAGACCTACTTCAACTTTATATTGTCCCTGATTTAAAAGCTGGTTTAGACGGAGTTCAAAGCCCTATGCTAGCCCTTTAGGTATAGCAACCCTATAGAAACCTCTTTAAAAGGGGCTGGAACGAGGCTTCGAAAGCAAACCAAATACAGTTCATGTTAACTTGCAAATAGCCAGTGATATAGAAATAAGGTGGCAAAGTTGAGGGGCCTGACGCCAGTGATTCTTAAATATAGGTTGACAAGTGTTCATAAGAAGCTTATATAGCTAAACAACAGACAGATCAATGGTTCCTTAAAGATTCGACAGCTGTAGGGATCTGCTTATGGTTTATAGAGGAAGCTGCCCAGGTGTTGTTCGGCTATAGTACGTATCGCAAGCAACGGCGAAGAATAACGGAAGCACGGTAAAAGCACGTTTTTTCAGGAAAACGTGCTTTTACCGTGCTTCCACCTTGCTTTCAACGTGCTTGCATCCCGACCAAAAGACAGACTATTACTGACCGAAATCCAACGTATTTCAGAGACAGATACGATCCACCTCAGAACTCTATAGCTCTTGAAGAAAATCTACAATCAATACAATCACTATGAAGACAGGAGGTCAGCTTCAAGATACCAGCTATTGTTATAGGGTCCACTTCATCTTTGGGAGGGGTTAACATAGGGAGCATTATAGGGTTGAAATTGTTGTCACCCTCAAGAATCCAAACCTGTCTTATATGAAAACTCAAACCAGACACTACAAACGACAGTAATCTACGATATAAGAAGATAACACAGAAAGGAAGAAACAAGTGAATAAGAACTGAAGGATTGCGCCATAAATCAGCGTTTACTGCGCATATAGTATGCCTTTTTTATACAGACTTGTAAAATTTCAGGAAAACATACCATTTTTCCTATAGAGAAACAAATGCTTACTGTATTTGAGGATTAAATAATTATAGAAGAACTGTAGTGTGGGTATAATGTGTCAGTAATGTGGTCGGGGTAACAATACACATAATGATTAGGAGAAATTAACCTTCTGGGTATTTTGAACTTTACCGTCTACCGCCTGCTTGTTTACTTGAATAACGGCGTCATCTAGTTCCTTAGACGAATCAGATAACATTTCAATTAACTGCAAGGTCTCTTCTTTGGAATTATCCGGGTTTTTAATGAGTTCCACTAAGCCCATAATATTACATAATGGACGCCGCACCTGATGAGAATTAATCCAGGCTATTTCTTTAAGATATTCATTCTGACTGAGCAACTGCTGCTCATATTCTTTATGCTGCGTAACGTCCTGCATCGCACCAATCAGTCGCACAGGAATTTCATTCTCATTGAATATAACAAAACCCCGGTCTTCGATATACCTTAAACTACCATCTACAGAAACATAGCGGTATTCGATTGACCAGCTCTTCGTCCTGTCAGCAACCAGCTGTTTAAAAAAGTCGATTGTCTTTTGCCTGTCTTCATGATAAACTTTTGGCATCATCCAGAAATTACTTGTATTTCCATTATCTGCATAACCATAAGTTTCCTGATATCCCTGCATCCAATGCAATTCATCAGCAGTGAGATCATAATCCCAGATCACATCATTTGTAGCCTTATTCACCGTTTCATACAAATGCAGTAAATCACTAATCTTTTTTTCATCAAGAATGGCCTGGTTGATATCAGTGACCATTACCATATACGTCTCTTTGTTAAATAGCGGAACAGCATGAAAGGTAATACTCACATAAAATTTTTCGCCATTCTTCTTCTGATGCAACCATTTGCCAGATCGGCTGGTGGTATTACCAAAGGTATTTAAAAATGAAACAATGCGTTCACGTTCTTCTTCAGGCCGGATAGCTAAAGCGGTCATGGAAAGAAACTCTTCTTCGCTATAACCGTAAAGATTGGTCATAGCCTCATTAACTGCAAGAAATTTAAGCGTCTTTTTTTCCATTACATAAATAGCATATGGACTTCCCGCAAATAGCTTTTGGTAATGGATAGAAGTCATCTTGATATTCGACAGGTAAAAGTGAACACAGAAATAAGTAATATAGGCTACAGCGACTACAAGGATAATATCTTTGGATAAAAATTCATATTGCAATTCGGGCTCTTTACTTTTCATGATAACCAGTTCAATTATCCTATCCCCTACCAGCAGCAATAAAATGCCGACCACAAGGTAAAAGACGATTGATTTCACAGGTAAATGACTTCTCAAGATAATTGCGTTTTTATAAAAATAGTGATTTATATCAAAGTTTTAGGTAACAATTTCTACGATATTTCATCTAAAACTAAAAGAATTTGGCTGAACTAAAAATTGAAAACCTCATCAAAAGTTACGGTAGCTTTACTGTTCTGGCATTTGAGAGATGGGCACTGAAAGATGGCTTGTACTGGATCAAGGGAGGAAACGGAACAGGAAAAACTACGCTGTTTAAAGTAATTGCAGGACAAACTCCCTTTGATGGGGAAGTAAGTATCAACAGAATTTCTTTGCGCAGAAATCCATCACTATACCGATCATTACTTAGTTTCGCCGAAGCAGAACCGCAGTATCCCCCTTTTATCACAGGAAATGAATTGCTTGATTTCTATTGTAAAGTGAGAAAAACAACAATAAAATCTGCTGATGAATTGATCGAACAGTTTAAAATGGGCGATTTTATGAATAACAAAATCAATAGCTATTCAAGCGGAATGCTTAAAAAGTTATCCCTGATCTGTGCCTTTACCGGTAATACTGAATTTTATTTACTTGATGAACCCCTAATCACTATTGATACGGCTTCAGCACAGGTTCTTTATCAATGTATACAGCGCCGGCTTAAGGAAGGGGCCACATTTATGATATCCACCCATCAGGAGATGGAGCATACAGCCGTACAGGTGGATGGTGTTTTCGAGATTAATCAGCAGAAAATCAGCGCATGTTAAACATCTATATTAAAACTTTAGCCAGGGAGTTTTATGCACAGCATGCAGGTCTGTTTATTTTTCTGTTTTACATGATTTTTGCAGCCGTAGAACCCGGACAGATGCTCAGTTTTCATTTATCCCTTTTAATAGGGATCTCGGCTTCTCCTGTCATATTAGGCATATTTCTACTACTTTTTACAGTCTACACCCTAAAAGGTTTTCTTTTCATCAGACAGAAATTGAGTCAGGATATTTATCAATTCATCTACATCAGTAATGCCGCAGCACGAAAAACACAAATACTGAACTGGTTTGGTATATATGTGGTGATCTGCCTGCCTATACTGATTTATGCCTTGATGCTGTTTACCACAGCAATATTGCATGGACATTATATTACTATTCTTGCCCTCTGCCTATATCCATCGGGTCTATTTTATTTAATGGCAAGGATGACCTATCAAAGAATTAATTATCAATTTACCACTATTAAAATACCATTTAATATCAAGCTGCCCGGTATCAGTAAACCTTACTGGACGTGGCCACTTTATTATCTGTTAAAAGAACAGGTAATAATGCTGCTGATCTGCAAATTATTATCATTCGTCCTTTTCAAAAGCATCATATGGGCATTCGCCGGGGACACACCAGATGTGCGGGTCTATATGATAGCCATTCTTGCAGCGATATTATCCCACACTACATTAATAGCGACTGTACTCAGGTATGAAAAAGTAAACTTATCATTTGTAAACAGCTTGCCCCTTCCTGGCTGGAAGAGATTGGCACACACGGTAGTATTTATTGTGTTGCTGCTATTGCCAGAATTCATCTTATACAGTATTGCATCAGGCTTTAGTCCCTATATCGTCATTACAGGAATAATGTTTGGTGTATCCGGTTTGCTCCTTTTAAGGTTATCACTTTACTTCCTGGGAGATGACATGGACCGGTACCTGAAGTTTATATTCTGCTTTTTTGTGACAGCAATGACCGCGATAATTTTTAGTCAGTTTTTACTTTTCAGTTTAATGATGCTGACTTTAGTTACTGCATATCATTACTATCTTTTCAACCGAAATATGTTATAAATTTAATACTGACCAGTGGCAAGCATCACCAGCGTACATGCTTCAACTGGTTCTATACCATTTTCCTTCAGCACAGTTTCAAGTTTATCATTTTCTGTTCCGGGATTGAAAATCACTCTCTTTGGGTTTGTCTTTACGATGTAATCGAAATATTCTGATTGGAGATCGGGACCTATATATAAAGTGATCGTATGGATATCTTCATGGATCGTGCCCGGTTTTTCAATAGCCACTCCTGCCACTTCACCATTCTTAATACCTACATTAACAATTTCATGTCCTTTGGATTTCAACATTTGTGCAGCACGATAAGCATATCTTGTTGGGTTTGGCGTTGCGCCAATAATCAGGGTGTTTTTCATGATGATGTTGTTTCTAAAGAATTAACAGTAGTAACAATAAAATGTTTATTTAAAATTCAGGATCGCATTTGCACAGTTCACTCCATCTATCGCAGCAGAAACAATTCCGCCGGCATAACCAGCCCCCTCGGCGCAGGGATATAATCCCTTAACTTGTGGATGCTGAAATGTTTCTTTGTCGCGCGGAATCCGAACAGGAGAAGAACTCCTGCTCTCTACCCCAACCAGAATCGCATCATTGGTATAATAACCTTTCATTTTTTTTCCAAAAAGCGGCAATGCGTTTTTCAGGCTGTCCGCAACAAATTCTGGTAAAGCATCTTTTAGCATTACACTCTTCGTACCCGGCAGATAAGAGTTTTTAGGCAGATCAGCTGAAAGTTTTCCTTCCACAAAATCTATCATCCGTTGTGCGGGAGCAACCAGATTTCCACCGCCCATTTCAAAAGCTGTTTTCTCTATCTCTGCCTGGAACTTCATCATCCGCAGCGGATCGGTTCCCGGAACATCTTCCAGCGTTACCTGAACTACTGTGCCGGAGTTAGCAAAAGGATTATTTCTTTTGGAGGGCGACCAGCCATTGACTACAATTTCATTTTTATGGGTAGCACATGGCGCAATAATCCCACCCGGACACATGCAGAATGAAAACACACCTCGGCTGCCTACCTGTTCTACTAAACTGTAATAGGCAGGTGGTAAAAATTCACTTCTGATATCGCAATGGTATTGTGCAGCATCGATAATTGCCTGTGGATGCTCAATTCTTACACCCAGCGCAAAAGGCTTTGCTTCTACAAGAATCCCCTTATCATTTAATAATGTATAGATATCTCTTGCCGA
Organism: Pedobacter sp. MR2016-24; assembly: GCF_026239655.1. Classification (GTDB taxonomy): domain Bacteria; phylum Bacteroidota; class Bacteroidia; order Sphingobacteriales; family Sphingobacteriaceae; genus Pedobacter. Next base: position 5,611 of record NZ_JAPIVO010000008.1, read on the forward strand.
ATGTCCTGTTGCTAAAATAACGGCATCAGCATTTAATGTTTCATTTTCATTGATCACCACACCTCTGATTTGTCCGTATTCGACAGTCAGGTCAGTTACTTTCTGGTCAAACCGGACTTCACCGCCTGCGTTTAAAATAGTTTCGCGAATGGCGGTGATGATATGTGGTAATTTATTGGTACCAATATGAGGTCTTGCATCAATCAGGATATCATCAGTTGCACCATGCTGTACAAAGATCTGCAATACCTTATTGATATCGCCACGTTTATTGGAACGCGTATACAGTTTTCCGTCAGAGTAGGTTCCCGCACCGCCTTCACCATAACAATAGTTGGATTCTGTATTTACAATACCTTCTTTATTGATCATGGCCAGATCTCTCCGGCGTTGTTTCACATCTTTACCACGTTCCAGTACAATTGGCTTCATCCCGTTTTCTATACACTGTAGGGCAGCGAACAAACCTGCAGGACCAGCGCCTACAATGATAACCGCTCTTTTATCAGCCACATTCGTATATGGTATAACCTCAGCCTCTTCAGGAAGGGATTCTCCTATAAAAACTTTAACCTGCAGCCTGTAAATCACATTTCTGGAGCGGGCATCAATTGACCTCTTGAATATTTTATAACCAGTAATATTTGACGGGGCTATTTTTAGGGCAGAGGAAAGTTTATTGTTGATTTCCTGCTCATTTGCCAGATCGCCGGGTGCGATGGTAATTTCGATATCTTTTTGCATGTAAATAGTCAGGTTTTTATCCTGAATTGCTGCAAAGGTATTTATTTATTCATTAGTTCCTAAATCAGTTAACATATTCCTGAAGTGGAAAATTGGGATAAAGCTTCACCCCTAAATATTTACTGTACTGTCATTAAGACTGTTTTGTTGTTATAATCCTACGTTAAGGCGCGTTTTTATTAAATGTTGTCAGCTTTTCGCCCCGTTTTGTAACATAGGTACGGAAATTGAGTCGTAATCTGTATATTAACACGAGTTAAACAAAAACGTAAAAAAATGAAAAGAATAATATTAGGGTTTGTTGCTGCTTTATTTCTGACCAGCACCTTGAGCAGCTGCGGTTACAATACCATGGTAAAGATGGATGAAGATGTAAAATCTAAATGGAATCAGGTAGAAACACAGTATCAGCGCCGTTCTGATCTGATCCCTAATCTGGTGAGCACCGTTAAAGGCGCAGCTAAATTTGAACAAAGTACATTAACAGCTGTAGTGGAAGCGCGTGCTAAAGCTACTCAGGTTAAGGTTGATGCGGATGATCTTTCTCCTGAGAAATTAGAGAAATTCCAGGCAGCACAAGGTCAGGTGAGTCAGGCATTAGGCAAACTGATGGTATTAACTGAAAACTATCCTGAATTGAAAGCGACTGAACAGTTCAGAGACCTTTCTGTACAACTGGAAGGTACTGAAAACAGGATTGCTGTAGCACGTAAAGATTTTAACGATGCCATACAGGTATACAATACAAAAGTACGTTCATTCCCAAATAACCTGACTGCAGGTATGTTCGGTTTTAAAACCAAGACTGGTTTCAAATCTGATGCCGGTGCTGAAAATGCACCAAAAGTAGCATTTTAGTGACCAAAATAACTTTTAAGGGTAATACACGTTTTGATTTAAGACATGTATTACCCTTGTCTGTTTAATCAAATATATATGCCATTTCTTACTGAACAAGAACAAGACCTGATCACCAGCGCAATTGCTGAGGCAGAAAAGCTGACATCGGGCGAAATAAGGATCGCGGTGGAAAAACACTGCCCGGGTGAGGCACTGGACAGAGCCACTACCTACTTTACTAAACTGGGTATGGATAAAACTGCACTGCGAAACGGAGTGCTCATCTATCTGGCTTATGTGGACCACAAATTTGCAATTATCGGCGACAAAGGTATCAATAAACGGGTTGAACCAGATTTCTGGGAAACTACACAAATAGCAATGAAAGCGCATTTTGCAGGTGGAAATATAGTAAACGGTCTTGTTGCCGGGATCACCACCGCAGGTGAAAAACTGGCACTGCATTTCCCATACCAGTCCGGAGATATCAACGAATTGCCTAACGACATTATTTTTATGGACCAATCCAACAAAAAGCTATGAAGAGAATTATCTTAGCTTTATTACTGACAATAGTTTATACTACTGGTTTTGCTCAGGATTATCCTGCAAAACCTGCAACATTGGTCAACGACTACACGGGTACGCTTTCTACAGATCAGCTAGCACAGCTGGAAAGTAAACTGGTGGCTTTCGACGATTCTACGTCTACACAGATCGCTATTGCGATAGTGAAGACCGTAGGAGATTACGACATCAATGATTATACTTTAGGATTAGGCCGTGCCTGGGGCGTTGGTGGTAAAACGAAGAATAATGGAGTGATGATCGTTGTAGCACTTGGTGACCGTAAAGTGTCTATCCAAACCGGATATGGTGTAGAAGGGGCATTCCCGGATATCCTGACCAAAAGAGTGATAGATGAAGAATTCAAACCTTATTTTAAGACGGGCGATTATTACGGCGGACTGGAAGCTGGTACCACAGCAATTATTAAATATACCAAAGGGGAATATAAAAACGATGCCCCCAGGAAATCATCCAAAGGTGGTGGCGGAGGTATTGGTGGTGGTTTTATCCTGATTATTATTATTATCGTTATTATCCTCATCATCAGAAAAGGTGGTGGCGGTGGAAGAGGCGGCGGTCAGATCTTTGGTAGCAGAGGCGTTGGTGAAGCACTTTTATTTGGCGCTTTATTAGGTGGCAACAGAGGTTCCGGCAGTAGTGGCTGGGGTGGCGGCAGCAGTGGCGGCGGAGGATTCGGTGGATTCGGCGGTGGTAGTTTTGGTGGCGGTGGTAGTAGTGGAAGCTGGTAATTATGTATAAACGTGATTTAATAACAGCAGAAATACAAAAGCTCAGCCAGGCGCTGGCCCGTATACTCGGTCTGAAGGAACAAGGCAAACTTGAAGAAGCAGATCATGGTCTGGATGAAATTCTGGAAAACGACTTCGGCATACTTTATACCGACCTGCTCGCATCCGATACGGACGACTTTAATCTTTTTTTAACTGAGAAAAACTTTCCGGCTGAAAAGCTGGATATGTTTTCTCAGTTTTTATACTTAAAATTTAATGTGGCTGAAACTTCGGCCAGCAGTTTATCTGTTGCCCTGAAACTTCAGCTGATCTATGACCTGCTGGAGATGAGACACCATGTAATCAATATGATCAACCTGGGCCGGCAGAAAACAGTAAAACAATATATTAACAGTAATTCTTAATGGAGATTCTAAAATGGCAAAAGCTCTCTTCCAGGTATCTGGTAAAGGAGAAGTGGGCAACGTTGCGCGTAGATACTTGTAAATTACAAAATGGTACGGTAAAAGATGATTATTATGTGCTGGAGTACCCCGACTGGGCAAATGCCGTAGCACTGACAAAAGACAATAAAATAATTATGGTACGTCAGTACCGTCATGCAGCAGATATTATTTCACTGGAAGTACCGGGTGGCGTGATAGAGCCGGGAGAAGATCCTGTTCATGGCGTTAAAAGAGAACTTCAGGAAGAAACAGGTTATACGTTTGAAAGCTGTGAACTCGTTGCTACGCTATATCCTAATCCTGCGACCTCAAATAACCGAACTTTCACTTATCTATTAAAGGGAGGAGTAAGAACACATGAGCAACATCTTGATGAACATGAGATTCTGAATGTAGAAGAATATACAATAGATGAAGTAAAAGAATTTTTGGTGACAAATAAGATAGACCAGGCTTTGCATGTCTCTGCCCTGTTTTATGGGTTGATGAAAATCAACGCGTTTTAAAACGCGTTAAGACATCTTCAGCTTTTTCTGGATATCCTGTACATAAGTCTTGAATTTTTTGTCAGTCTCAATCAGGTCCTCCACCGTTTGGCAGGCATAAATCACCGTAGAATGGTCTCTACCGCCAAAGAATGCACCGATAGTTTTCAAAGAGGATTTGGTATGGCTTTTAGACAGGTACATAGAGATTTGTCTGGCCTGCACAATTTCACGTTTACGTGTGGGCGATTTCACCATCTCTACAGGGACTTCAAAATATTCGCATACCAGTTTTTGTATGAATTCCAGTGAGATCTCTTTAGTTGTATTTTTAATGAAATTCTTCAGCATCTGTTTGGCCAGTGAAATGTCAATATCTTTTTTGTTGAGCGTGGACTGGGCAAGTAGTGAAACCATTGCACCTTCCAGTTCGCGCACATTATTATCAATATTGTTAGCTACATATTCCACTACTTCCTCAGGAAGTTCGATTCCATCAGCGTACATTTTTTTGCGCAGGATAGCAATTCTGGTCTCCAGATCAGGAATCTGCAAATCTGCAGAAAGTCCCCATTTAAATCTGCTCAGCAATCTTTCTTCCAGTCCGGCTAAATCTTTTGGCGGTTTGTCAGAAGTCAGGATGATCTGTTTGCCCGACTGATGCAGGTGGTTGAAGATATGGAAAAAGATATCCTGTGTTTTCTCTTTGCCGGCAAAATTATGTACATCGTCCATAATGATGACATCCATTGCCTGGTAGAAATTCACAAAATCATTTATCGTATTGTTTTTTAGCGAGTCTACAAACTGCTGGCAGAACTTTTCGCAGGAAACATAAATGACCAGCTTATCAGGAGTAGTTCTTTTGATCTCATTCCCTATGGCCTGTGCAAGGTGGGTTTTACCCAAGCCTACTGTCCCATAAATCATCAGTGGATTAAATGAGGTACCTCCCGGTTTCGCCGCGACGGCATAACCGGCAGAACGTGCGAGACGGTTACAATCACCTTCAATATAATTATCAAAAGTATAATTGGAATTGAGCTGGGGATCTACATTTAGCTTTTTTAAGCCTGGTATAATAAATGGATTTTTGATATCCTTATTTATAGAAACAGGTATCGGCATAGATTGCAGTTTTGCTTCTGCCCCATTACCATTTGATGGCATGTTTGTAGTGTATGGAGAACCGGTATTAGACGACTTATCTACAATGATATTGTATTCCAGCCTGCCTTCATCTCCAAGCTGCCTTTTTACAGTCTTTCTGAGAAGCCCTACATAGTGCTCTTCCAGCCATTCATAGAAGAATAAACTTGGTACTTGTATCGTCAAAACTTTACCATCTAATTTAAGGGCAGAAATCGGTTCGAACCATGTTTTGAAACTTTGGCCCGGAATGTTATCCTTAATTATCTGGAGACAGTTATTCCATACTTCAGTACAAGTTTTTTCCATCATATTTATAATAATTGTTGGTTTTTGAGTATGGGAAAGGCATATAAAATATGTGCTACCCGACTATCGAAGATTGAAAAAATTATCAACAAAAAAAACTAATATTTCATTTATTTAGTAAGTACCTAATCCGCAGAGCCATACCCTAGTTAACCTGAATTTTTTGTGTGGATAACTATTTTTTAACATTCTTTTAATAGTCTCCGTTAATACTCCCCGAAAACATTTCTTAACACATCTGCAATTTCTCCTAAAGTCGCATAAGCCTCTACTGCTGTCAAAATATAAGGCATCAGATTTTCATTCGTTTTAGCCGCCTCAGTCAGCCTCAAGAGTGCAGCATTTACTGCTTCATTATCACGCTCTGTTTTTAAACATTTTATTTTATCAGATTGTATGGTCCTGATCGATTCATCTATCTGTAAAGTGTCAGTAATTCCCTCTTTTTCCTGGGTAAATTTATTCACACCCACAATGACCTGGCTGCCTTCTTCCACAGCTACCTGGTAAGCATAAGCTGAAGCGGCAATCTCGTTTTGCATATAGCCATTTTCAATTGCACTGACAGCACCCCCCATGATATCAATCTTGTCAATATACAACTGAGCGGCAACTTCAATTTCATTTGTCAGAGCCTCCACAAAATAAGATCCTGCGAGCGGATCTGCGGTTTCAGTTACACCACTTTCAAAAGCAATTACCTGCTGTGTGCGCAGAGCGATCTTTGCGGCAGCTTCTGTAGGCAGAGATAATGCTTCATCAAAGCCGTTGGTATGCAAGGACTGTGTCCCTCCCAGTACAGCTGCCATCGCCTGGTTGGTCACCCTTACAATATTGTTCATCGGTTGCTGCGCAGTGAGCGTAGAACCGCCCGTTTGGGTATGAAAACGTAACATCTGTGCTTTCTCATCAGTAGCGCCAAGTTCTTTCGTGATTTTAGCCCACATTCGCCGTGCTGCACGGAATTTAGCAATCTCTTCGAAGAAATTATTATGGCAGTTGAAAAAGAAGGACAGGCGCTTTGCAAATATGTTGATATCTAATCCTTTTTCCAATGCAGCATTTAAATACGCTTTCCCATTGGCGAGGGTGAAGGCCAGTTCCTGGACCGCAGTGGATCCGGCTTCACGAATATGGTAGCCGGAGATGGATATGGTATTCCATTTGGGTACTTCCTTACTACAGTATTCGAAGATATCAGTGATGAGCCGCATGGATGCTTTAGGGGGATAAATGTAGGTGCCTCTTGCTGCATATTCTTTCAGGATATCATTCTGAATAGTGCCCGATATTTTAGAGATATCTGCGCCCTGCTTTTTCGCCAGGGCAATGTACATGGCCAGTAAAACCGAAGCCGTCGCATTAATGGTCATGGAAGTCGTGATCTTTTCCAGTTCAATCCCTTCAAATAAAGTCTCCATGTCTTTCAGGGAATCAATCGCTACGCCCACCTTCCCTACTTCGCCATCAGACATTTCATGGTCGGAGTCATATCCAATCTGCGTAGGCAAATCGAACGCCACTGATAGTCCCATTGTGCCTTGTTTCAACAGATAATGGTAGCGCTGATTGGATTCTTCAGCGGTGCTGAAGCCTGCATATTGCCGCATGGTCCACAATCTGCCCCTGTACATATCTTTTTGAATTCCCCTTGTAAAAGGGAATGTTCCGGGCAGTTCATTTGTGGCTACAGCTTCAGTGTAGACTGGTTTGATCTCAATTCCTGAACTTGTGTTGAATTTTTTCTCTTCCATTTTTTAAAATAACTGATGTATATCTCTTTTAATCAGTTCCTGTGTTAAATCGTACGGATTATCTGTAATCTCTGCCATATGCTGCAATACTTTTTTACTCAGTTCTGCGCCTGATGCTTCTGCAGGTAAACCTGATGTCGCATTGTTGACCATCGCAATGGTATCATCCTTTAATTTACGGATAACATTCCAGCTTTCGCTGTTGATATACAATTGCTGCGTTACATTGTGCTGATATTCGGACCTGATTTCGGTTAAGATCAGCGATTGTAAAACGGCAGCCGAAATTCCCTGCTGGTACAGCCTCAAAAATAAGTTAGGTGGGTTTAGTCGTTCGATAAATACAATCAACCGTTCATGTGCCTGTAAACGTAAAGGAAGCAGGTGTGCACGTTCTGCATGCCTGGCCTCAAAAGATTTTAAATTGAAATATCGCTGTGTATCATTCTTCACAAAATAATAAGCTACTGCAAAAGTGATGGTACCGCCTACTGCTAAAATTGCGGCATGGGTGATAAAGTATTCTAAGTTCATCTTTTAATTTATATCTAGTCCGGCAAAAATTACCCGAACAAAAATGTACATTTTTGACTGAATAATACTCATATTTTACAGCATAATCTTTACGCTCATCTGATAATAGGCATTTAGTTATTTACAATGATTTAGCCAATATTATTTATATTTGTTATTCCTAATTAGAGATAACATGAGTAATACAGTTGAAACAGCATTTGCACCGGTTTCCTTTACTGAAACTGCTGTAAAAGAACTTTTAAAATTAAAAGACCAACAGGAAATTGCTGAAGATTTTGGTTTGCGTGTTGGCGTTGAAGGTGGTGGTTGTTCAGGAATGAGCTATTTACTGGGCTTTGACCAGAAGAAAGACGGCGATCAGGAATTTATAATTGACGGGATGAAAATCTTTATGAATAAAGCGCACCAGATGTATTTATTAGGAATGCAGGTAGACTGGCAGGATGGTTTGAATTCAAGAGGCTTTACTTTTAGTAATCCGAATGCAGACAGTACCTGCGGTTGCGGTACCAGTTTTTCGGTATAAATCACATTTTTGGTGTAACATTTAAAAAGTCCTGTTGTCTTAACAACAGGACTTTTTAAATTTATGCCCTCCCCCAATTATACCTGAAAAATGACTTATACAGAAAATGTAAGGCTTGCCCTCCAGTCTATCAAAAGTAACCGCCTGCGTACAATGCTCACAGCATTGATCATTGCCATCGGCTTATCTGCATTGGTAGGTATTTTAACAACGCTGGACGCTGTTAAAAAAAGCATGACAGAAGCCTTTTCTAGTATGGGTGCTAATTCATTTACGATCAGAAACAGGGGAACGGGAATCCGTATTGGTGGTTCAGGGGAGCGGCCTAAACCTTTTGCATCCATCCGTTATGAAGATGCTGCAGCCTTGAAAAAGCAGTTAGTTGCGCCGGCTACAGTAACGATGAGTGTGGCGGCAAGTTTTGAGGCGACAGCAAAATACAAGCTGGAAAAGACCAATCCAAATTTAGTGATCCGTGGAATAGATGAAAACGGGCTGGAAGCACAGGGTTTGGACCTTGCATCCGGAAGAAATATCAGTATTGCCGAAGCTGAACAGGGCACCAATGTATGCATTCTTGGCAGTGAAGTTGCCAGTTCATTATTCAAAAACGAATCGCCTATTGATAAAATAATCACTGCAGGAAATCATAGATTTAAGGTGATTGGTGTGCTGGTCAGCAAAGGATCGGGTATGGGGGCAAATACAGACCGATCTGTTTATATTCCTATCTACCGTGCCAAAGTGATCAATTCTAACGGAAATCCATCTTATACGCTTACGGTTATGGTGCACAACAATGAGCAAATGGAAAACGTGATTGGTGAGGCTACCGCAGAATTCCGTAATATCCGTAAGATTAAGATTAAGGACCCAAATAATTTCGAGATTACCAAAAGTGACGCAGTAGCACAGACCTTATTTGAAAACCTGGCTTTTATTGCGATTGGCGGTGTGGCTATTGGTGTAATTACCTTAATAGGTGCTTCGATAGGGCTGATGAACATCATGCTGGTATCGGTAACAGAGCGTACCCGGGAAATTGGTATCCGTAAGGCAATCGGCGCCACACCTTCGGTCATCCGGAAGCAGTTTTTGATAGAGGCAGTAGTAATTTGCCTGATGGGTGGTGCTATGGGGATTCTGTTTGGCATATTATTGGGTAATGCCATCTCCCTGATGATGGGTGGCTCATTCATCATACCATGGCTGTTTATTGTCGGCGGTTTTGGTTTGTGTGTAATGGTAGGTGTACTTTCAGGTTATTACCCTGCAAAAAAAGCGTCCAAGCTGGATCCTGTTGAGGCATTACGTTACGAATAAAGCCTGTAAATAAAGAGGGCCGGAATAAATCCCGGCCCTGCACATTCTATCTCAAGAAAATCTTGGTCTATCTTCCCTGGTATTGTTTATCGTAATATTTCTGGTAATTTCCAGAGGTTACATTTGTTAACCATTCTTCATTTTCCAGGTACCATGATACTGTTTTATCCAGTCCTTCTTCGAACTGCAGGCTAGGCACCCAGTTTAATTTCTCCTGCAATTTTGTGGAGTCAATTGCATAACGTAAATCATGGCCCGCACGGTCAGTTACAAAAGTAATCAGCTTTGCTGATTCCCCTGGTTCGCGACCCAGCTTTTCGTCCATGATCTTGCATAATAAATGGATCAGGTCTATATTCTTCCACTCATTATGTCCGCCGATATTGTATGTTTCCCCGGTTTTTGCTTCATGGAAAATCACATCAATTGCACGCGCATGATCTTCTACCCATAACCAGTCGCGGATATTTTCTCCCTTTCCATAAACAGGTACAGGAAGGTTGTTCTTGATATTATTGATCGCCAGCGGAATCAGTTTCTCAGGAAAATGGTGAGAACCATAATTATTTGAGCAGTTTGAAATCACAATATCAATTCCATAGGTATCATGATAAGCTCTAACAAAGTGATCAGATGAAGCTTTTGACGCAGAGTAAGGACTATGCGGATCATAACCGGTACTTTCAGTGAACATTCCTGTATCTCCTAAAGCACCATATACTTCATCAGTTGAAACATGATAGAAGCGTTTGGTCTCATAATCACCTTTCCAGAATTCCCTGGCAGAATTAAGTAAGTTAACAGTACCAATGACATTGGTCATCACAAATGCTGTAGGATCAGTAATTGACCTGTCTACATGCGATTCTGCCGCAAGGTGGATCACTGCATCAAAGTTCTCTGTCCTGAACAGCTCATTGATCTGCTCCGCATCTGTAATGTCAGCTTTGACGAACCTGTAATTAGGCTGTGCTTCTATATCAGTCAGATTAGCCAGGTTACCAGCATAAGTTAACTTATCCAGATTCACAATCTCATAGTCAGGATATTTATTGACAAACCTGCGTACGACGTGCGAGCCAATAAACCCTGCACCACCTGTTATTAAAATCTTCTTCATTAATATTTATTTTAACCGTTTAAACAGTTGTAGTATTATAATTCTTCCGGCAGCCCCAATTCAAGAGCAGCGTTTTCAAGCTTGTTTTCGGCAAGCTTATGTAATAGTTTATTAAATGGCGCCTTTAGATCGAACTGCAGATCTTCATGCATTTTCTCATATTTTTTGTACAATGCAAGCGTTGTTCTCACAAAATAAGCCTTAAGCCGGTCGTTATATTTAGCTAAAGGTGAAAAAACACTTTCATTATAAGCGATGGGCATACTATTCAGCAAATGCAGGCGAAGATCAATTTCGGTATTCAAATCTTTAGTTACCTTGTAATGGTGGTTCACCCTGCCATTTAACCTGCGCATCACCAGCAGCGCATCTTTCGAACTTCCTTTTCTGATTGCCCGGAGCACCGCTATGGCATCATCTATTTCTTCTGATAAAGATAAATAACGTCCTTCAAGATCAGCCTCGCCTTCCAAAAGTTTGAAATGAAGGTGCTCAGTGAGCACCTTATCTTTTGCAATCAGTCTGAGCAATAACTTGTCCTTTTCCTTTGCAGGGAGGGCTGTTATTGCAGCCTTGAGATCCTTATGATCTTTTAATAACATCTAAAATGGGTTATCTTTCAAATATTTTTCCCAGTTCCAGGCAGAGCGCATCATTTCGTTAACGTCCAGTTCTGCTTTCCAGCCCAGGCCTTCGGCCGATTTGGTTACATCACCATATACCTGTTCTACATCACCTTCACGTCTCGGACCAATAGCGTAATTCAGCTTTTCACCGGTCGACTCCTCAAAGGCTTGTATAATCTGCAATACGGATGAGCCTTTTCCTGTTCCCAGGTTAAAAACTTCATAATTGCTTTCTGCCACTGCACTTTCCATTCTTTTAATAGCAGCAACATGCGCCTTTGCTAAATCTACCACATGGATATAATCTCTTACGGCACTGCCATCGGGCGTGTTATAATCGTTACCAAAAACAGTAATCGGACCACGTTTACCTATGGCCGACTGTGTAATGAAAGGTACCAGATTTTGTGGGACACCGATTGGCAGTTCACCAATTAATGCCGAACTATGCGCCCCTACAGGATTAAAATATCGCAATGAGGTCACTTTCAGTTCAGGCGTTACCTTACAGGTATCAATAAGAATTTCTTCTGCGATCTGTTTCGTATTGCCATAGGGTGACTCCGCTTTTTTAACCGCAGCATCTTCCGTTACCGGCAAGCTATCTGGCTGACCATATACGGTGCATGAAGAAGAGAATACCAGGTTAACTTTACTTTTGAATGCATTGATCAGGTTGATCAGCGAATAAAAGTTGTTCCTGTAATATTTTAAAGGCTGCTGTACAGATTCTCCAACTGCTTTAAAAGCAGCAAAGTGAATTACACCCGTAATTTCCGGATGCTGAGCAACAAATTCAAATACCGCTTTTTCATCACAAAGATCCAGTTCAACAAACTCCGGTGCCTGACCAGTAATTGTTTCCAGTTGCGTTAATATCTTACTGCTGGAATTGGAGAAGTCATCCAGTAGAATAACTTCGTATCCTGCATTAAACAATTCAACTGCGGTATGGGAACCAATAAATCCTGTTCCCCCTGTTACCAATATTTTAGCCATGTATGATTAGCGGTTATAAGTAGTAAAATCTTTATGTTCCTTGTTGATTAGCGCATCCGCCGGTAAAGTCTTAAAATACTCGTAGGTAATTTTCAGTCCTTCAGCACGGTTTACTTTTGGCTCCCAGTTCAATAAAGCTCTTGCTTTAGTAATATCCGGTCTGCGTTGTTTCGGATCATCTACAGGTAATTCCTTATAAATTACTTTCTGTGTAGTACCGGTAAGTTTAATGATTTCCTCAGCAAACTGGCCGATAGTAATCTCATCAGGGTTACCGATATTCACTGGCTGTGCATAATCAGACAACAATAATCTGTAGATACCTTCCACTAAATCGTCTACATAACAGAAAGAACGTGTTTGTGAACCATCACCAAATACTGTTAAGTCTTCACCCCTTAAGGCCTGACCAATAAATGCAGGCAGTACACGACCATCATTTAGTCGCATTCTGGGTCCGTAGGTATTGAAGATACGTACAATACGTGTTTCAACACCATGGAAAGTATGATATGCCATCGTCATCGCTTCCTGAAAACGTTTAGCCTCATCATATACTCCTCTTGGTCCTACCGGGTTTACATTACCCCAGTATTCTTCAGGTTGCGGGTTCACGCTTGGATCTCCATATACTTCAGAAGTTGAAGCAATGATCATCCTTGCATTTTTATTTTTAGCCAGTCCCAGCAGATTATGTGTACCCAATGAGCCAACTTTTAAGGTCTGGATAGGGATTTTTAAATAATCAATCGGACTTGCAGGAGAAGCAAAATGTAAAATATAGTCCAGCTCTCCAGGTACGTAAACAAACTTGGAAACGTCGTGATGAGAAAACTCAAAATTCTCCAGGGAGAACAGGTGCTCAATATTTTGTAAATCTCCGGTAATCAGATTATCCATGGCAATAACATGGTAATCTTCCTTAATAAATCTGTCGCATAAATGCGAACCTAAAAATCCGGCAGCACCGGTGATTAATACTCTTTTACGCCCCATTATTCTACTAATTTACGACCTATACTGTTATAATAATATCCTAAATCAATCATTTTCTGCAGGTTGTATAGGTTACGTCCATCAAAAATTACTTTATTGACCAGTTTTTCTTCCATTTTATCGAAGTCAGGATTACGGAATACAGACCACTCTGTCGCAATCAGTAAAGCATCTGCACCAGTCAGTGCCTCATACTGATCCTCAGCATATTTCACTTTATCCCCAATCAGACGTTTCACATTCGGCATTCCTTCAGGGTCAAAAACCGTAACGGTAGCACCTTGTTTAACCAGTTCATCAATAATATACAAAGCCGGAGCTTCACGGATATCATCAGTTTCAGGTTTAAAAGCCAGTCCCCATAAAGCGAAGTGTTTACCTGTTAAATCACCTTTGTAATATTTTGCCACTTTATCAACGATAACTACTTTCTGTTTCTCATTGATCTGCATTACTGCTGTTAAGATCTGAAAGTCGTAGTTATGCTCTTCAGCAGATTTTGCCAGTGCCTGAACATCTTTAGGGAAACATGAACCACCGTAACCGATACCAGGGAAAAGGAAACGTCTTCCTATCCTTTCGTCAGAACCAATACCTTTACGTACCGAATCTACGTCAGCTCCAACAATCTCACAAAGATTAGCGATCTCGTTCATAAACGTGATCTTGGTTGCTAAAAATGAGTTTGCCGCATATTTTGTTAATTCAGATGATTTCTCATCCATAAATAAAATCGGGTTTCCCTGACGAACATATGGTCCGTACAGTTCTGCCATCAGTTTTTGTGCACGCTCACTGCGTGTACCAATCACCACGCGATCAGGCTTCATGAAATCTTCTACAGCAACACCTTCACGTAAAAATTCAGGATTGGAAACCACATCGATTTCTATATCTGTATTTTCTGTAAATACTGCCTGAACTTTATCCGCGGTACCTACCGGAACGGTAGATTTGTTCACGATTACTTTATATTCTGTAACCAGTTTGGAAATATCTTTTGCAGCACCAAGGATATAAGATAAATCTGCTGCTCCATCCCCACCCGGAGGAGTTGGTAAAGCCATAAAGATGATCTGTGCATCTTTAACCGCTGAAGCAAGATCTGTAGTAAATGTCAGCCTTTTCTGTACAATGTTTCTTAAGAACAAAACATCAAGTCCTGGTTCATAAATAGGTATTACCCCATTTTGCATTTTTAATACTTTGGCCTCGTCAATGTCCACACAGATCACTGTGTTTCCTGTTTCTGCAAGGCAAGTTCCTGTTACAAGTCCGACATAGCCTGTCCCGATTACCGCAATTTTCATATGATATATTTTTTTTAGGTATTCACGCTCTAACCTATACGCTTATCCATTTAATCATCGCCTGATGGTCATGAACTAATGATATAATGCATAGGTTTTAAATTATAATCAAGTATCTTCGGCTAAGATAATAAATAAACATACAAAATGCTCTGGCTTTATAATTTTGGTATTTCTCTTTATAAATTACTCCTGCAAGTTGCTTCATTATTCAATTCTAAAGCAAAGTTATTCTTAAAAGGAAGAAAAAACCTTTTCCATACAATTAGTAAACGTATAAATCCGTCAGAAAAACATATCTGGTTTCATTTTGCTTCACTGGGAGAATTTGAACAAGGGCGACCTGTACTGGAAAACCTGAAAGAAATTTATCCGGATAAAAAAATTGTGATTACCTTTTTCTCCCCGTCAGGATATGAAATCCGTAAAGATTATGCAGGTGCAGCGGGTGTTTTTTATCTTCCGCTTGACACCAAAAAGAATGCAGAAGAATTTGTGCGGCTCATTAATCCGGAGATAGCCATTTTTACCAAGTATGAGTTCTGGTATCATTATTTCTCAGTATTGCACAGGCATAATGTTCCTTTGTTTCTCATTTCAGGGATTTTCAGGCCAAATCAGCTTTTCTTTAAATGGTATGGTGGCTTTTACCGCAGCATGCTGGAATGTGTGAACTATTTCTTTGTTCAGAATGAAGAAAGTGTGAGGCTTTTAAATAGCATAAACATTGATAATGTAAGTCTGAGTGGCGACACAAGATTTGACAGGGTAGCAGAAAATGCACAATCGCCGAAACATTTGCAGGCCATTGCAGATTTTTGCGGTTCTTCAAAGGTATTCATTGCCGGCAGTACCTGGCCGCAGGATGAGCAGCTGATTGCCATGCTGATTGCCATGCTGATCAGGGAAAATCAGGATTGGAAATTTATTATTGCTCCACATGAGATAGGTGCTGCCCATCTGGATGAAATTACAAATTTGATTCCGGGAATAACAAGATATACCCGTCTTGAAGTAATTAATACTGATTCAAATAGCAGGGTATTGCTGATCGATAATATCGGCATGCTTTCTTCTATCTACCAGTATGGAGATATCGCCTATATAGGTGGTGGTTTTGGCGCAGGGATACATAATACACTCGAAGCCGCGGCATTTGGCCTGCCGGTTATCTTCGGGCCTAAATATGATAAGTTTCAGGAAGCAAAAGACCTGATCCGCCTCGGTGCAGCGATCAGCATCAGCACTCCGACAGCGCTTTCTGCCGCCTTTGCCAAACTACAGCAGGATAACAGTGCCAGTGCTGCAGCCTGGAATTATGTAGACATAAAAAAAGGATCTGCTCAGCAGATCCTTAAATATTTAAAAGATTTTATTTAATTCTCATGATGGTCTCTGACCATTTTAACCATCGCAGCAATCCATTGCGGATGATCGTTCAGGCTGGATACCAATTGTACTTCTTCTCCGCCAAGGTGTTTAAACTCTTCACCATATTCTACAGTCACCTCATAAAGCGTCTCCAGACAGTCGGCCACAAAAGCCGGGCAGAATACTAGCAGTCGTTTTTTCCCCCTTGCAGCAAGCGCTTTCAGCACGTCACTGGTATAAGGTTGTACCCATGGTTCCTTACCTAATCTGGATTGAAAGCAAACTGAATATTTATCTGCAGGGATGCTCAATTTTGCTGCGATTAAACGCGCGGTATCATGGCATTGTGCAGAATAGCAGAATTTATTTACATCTGTCAGCGTAGCACAGCAATTTTCTGTCTTCAGGCAATGCTGACCAGAGTGATCACATTTTTTCAGCTGCCGCTCGGGCAATCCGTGGAAACTGAAGAGGATCTGATCATAAGATTCAGGCTGATACTTTAACGCATTATCTGCAAAAGTACCGATCATCATTTCATTATCATGGAAAGAGTTCACAAAAGATACCGGCGGAATAGTCTGCCATTTGCCCACAATTTCCATTACTTTCTGAATCACGGATCCCGTACTTGCAGAAGCATATTGCGGAAACAGCGGTATCACCTGGATACTCTCTACCAAACCAGCCTTCATGTTTTCCAGAGCAGCATTGATAGATGGCGTTTGATAACGCATGGCCAGCTCCACGTGATAATCCGCACCTAATTGCTCCTGAACCAGTGCAGCCTGTATTTTACTGTAGTATAACAATGGAGAACCATTCTCATCCCAGATTTCCTTGTAAAGTTTAGCAGTTTTAGGGCTGCGAAAGGGAACAATAATTCCTTTTACCAGTAAAGTCCTGTTAAAAGCATTAATATCAATTACGCGTTCATCCATCAGGAATTCATCCAGATATTTACGTACATCCCCTACTTCCGGACTATCCGGAGTTCCTAAATTCACTAGCAATACGCCTTTTTTTCCCATTGTTGTTGATAGAATATCTGCAAATATACGTTTAAGCAGAGGCCACAGAAAAGTGGCCGCTTATAATTACTTTTGGATGATGAAGATAAATAATTAAAAAGATTCGAGTTTTGCTTTTACCTGCTCCATCAGCCACATCGGTGTAGAGGTAGCACCGCAAATACCTATTTTGTCATGCTCACTGAACCAGCTGAGATCCAGCTCATCTGTATTGGAAATAAAATATGAACTATCATTGAACTTCTTACATACATCATACAGCACTTTACCATTGGATGATTTTTTCCCTGAGACAAAGATGATTCTGTCATAATTCACCACAAATTTCTCGAGATCTTCGTAACGGTTGGAGACCTGGCGACAAATGGTATCATTTGCTTTTACTTCGTAACCTCTGCTCAGCAGCTGGTCTTTAATATGATAGAATTTTTCTGTGCTTTTGGTGGTCTGACTATACAGGGTAAATTTAGCCGGCAGATCTACGTGATCCAGTTCTGCCAGATCCTGAAATACAATTGCATTTCCATCTGTCTGTCCCTGTAAACCGATTACTTCGGCATGACCATGTTTTCCAAAAATCAGAATCTGTTCTTTATCATCATACGAGTTTTTGATACGGTTCTGTAACTTCAGTACTACAGGACAGGAAGCGTCTATCAGGATCAGGTTGTTCGCAAGTGCCAGCTCATAAGTAGATGGTGCTTCACCGTGTGCCCTGATCAGCACTTTCTCGTTATGTAACTGATGCAACTGCTCGTGATCGATAATCCGGAGCCCCTTATCTGTCAGGCGCTTTACTTCTTCATCATTGTGTACAATATCGCCAAGGCAATATAAATAATCCTCGTCCGCCAGAATATCTTCTGCCATTTCTATAGCATAAACTACTCCGAAACAGAAACCCGATGCTTTATCTATTGTTACGGCTAAATTGTATTTCATCAGAATATATTTATTTTAAAGGTTGTGAAGCTATCATCAGCTTATTCAGTACAGTTCGAAAGCTGTAATCTGATGATGGTTTCATAGGGTAAGTATTGATTGTACAAAATTACATAAAAATACGGATAAAGACAGCTTTGGATAATGCAATGAACAGCATAATCATCTGCAATGGATGAAGTAAAACGTTTAACAAAGGATTTTGACGCACAAGGAACGAAATCATTACACGCGTAAGAAAGATTAATCCGACAGGCATGATCAGCAATGCATATTCGTAATTGGCCAGCATAATGAGGGGGCCTGCGACCACCAGCACCAGGTATAAAAGTGCAGCGATACCGTTATTGCCAAAACTTAGCAGCAGGTCCTTTCCACTCTGATTGACCAGAACAGATGAATGCTGAGGGGAAGAAATGGAAATCAGGCGGTTTGCCAGCAGGGTTTCTACCTTATAACTTTCGGCTTTGATTGTCCTGATGATTTCACGTCCGGCATTCCAGCCATGGTTGCGGTACAAAGCAGCATTGAAAAACAGACATTTATCACTCGCCACGGCAAATACCTGTCCGGGGAGCAATCTGATCAGTCGTAATGGAACCAGGTTAAGCAGTACAAAATCTTTTACCGGCAGCATACACTTTTCTAAAAAGCTATGCGCAATTTCATCAGGTATAATACTCAGTAAAGCCAGGTCGAATACCTTTGTACGATAAATCAGACTGTTAATCAGGCCGGAACGAATACTAGTATGCGCATCAAGAAACAGCAGGTAATCGCAATTTTGTGCAGCGACATCAATCTCCTCCTGATTATCCGCAGTGGAGACGATGACTTCAATATGCTCGTAATCCTGCTCGCTGATAGATTTCAACACTAATTTAATGCGTTCTTTATCAGGTGAAGGAGTAATCACAATGGTCACTCTATCGGTAAAGTGTTTCCTGTATTTCCCTAATTTAGGGTTAGAAAGGAAGTTAAAGAGTGTAACTGAAAAACGGAGGATTAAAAATACCAGAACGACATAAATAAAAGTAATCATGCTTTTTTAGTTTATGTCGCGCGCTGATCCATATAATTAACTTAAATAAACAGCATCTTCCTGTCCTTCCACATCAAGTACTACATCTACATGCTCCTTAAGTACCGTAGCCATCTGCAAGCCAACAAAATCTGTTGATATAGGAAATATTTTGTGGCTTCTGTCTACCAGCACCACTGTACGTATTTTTTTATGCGGGGTATTCAGGAACACACCAAATCCATAAGCAAGTGTTTTACCGCTATTTAAAACGTCATCTACCACGATGATCACTTTATTTTTAACCTTGGCGGTTTCGATATCCGTTGTAGCGACCAGGCTGCTGTTATCTTTATCCAGTTCGATCTTCAGCATGGTTACCTTCAGGTCAGATATTTCTACCAATACATTCTTCAGGCGGATGGCGAGTTTATATCCACGGTCCCATATGCCGGCCAGCACAATTTCCTTCTCATTTAAATTATCCTCCAGAATCTGGTAGGCCATGCGGTTAATTTTTTGCTGGATCTGCTTTTTATCAAGAATAAGTAATTGTGAGTCGGCCATTTGTTAATGCTTTGTTTTGTACAAAAAGAACGATTTTAAGGTTCATATTCAAATATCTGTAAAATATTTTCAAAATGATGCAACGTTTGTATCCTACCTGCGTCTAATTCCTGTAAACCTAACAAGATAATTACGATTATGAAACCACCTTACTTGATAAAATTTTTATTCCTGTTTCTGATAGGAATGTCGTTCCACAGCATTCACTCTAGTGCTCAGGAAACAAAGAATATTTCTGTTGCCAATTTTTCTGCAGTTCAGGTGAGTACCGGAATTGAAGTCATTCTTATTCCCGGCACCAAAGAAGGAGCAAAAGTAGTGGCGGACGAAGGCGTAATTGATGAAGTAGAAGTAACTTCGGTGGACAGCAAACTGAACATCCGATTCAGGGAAAACACCAGCCTGACCAACAGGTGGAAGAATAAAAATGCTAAAGTTTACGTAACTTATAAATCACTGAACGGGGTTGCTGCAAGTAGCGGTAGTTCTATTGAAAGCGATAAAACACTGAAAACGGAGCATTTAAATGCAAAGGTATCCTCAGGTGCGTCTCTTAAACTAGCCGTACAATGTGCTGAGCTGCAGGTGCAGATCAGCAGCGGTGCCTCGGCAGATTTAACAGGAACGGCAACGAATGCGGATGTGAAATCAAGCTCAGGAAGCAGCGTACATGCTGAAGGGCTCCACACTGATTATGCGAAAATCGTTTCCAGTTCGGGTGCAGATGTAAGGTTAACGGTAAACAAAGGATTAGAGACTACAGCTAGTAGTGGCAGCAGCATCCGTTATAAAGGGAATGCATCTTTGAAAAACAATTCGTCAAAAAGAGCTGACGTACGAAAAATAGATTAAGTTTTTGATTGTTTGTAAATCCCTGTCCGTTTGCCTTTCGGACAGGGATTTTTTATTTTCAGGCTTAGCGCTGTTTAATATCGTAAGGATAATAGATAAAATTAGCTCCTTCCGGAACGATGACAAAAACACACATAAAGTCCTCTGGTCTTTTATAATGTTTCAGGAATTCTTCTTTTCTTTCAGGTTTGATAATTCCCTTTTCTACAAACTCTTCTACCGTAGATGCCTGCATGGTCCAGTTGGTATTCAGTTCTTCTCTGTTCAGGATCATTTCACCTATAGATACGGTATGCTGATGGGCAACAAATACCGGGTATTTAGAGATTCCTTCAGCAATAATTTCCAATGCAATTTCCTTCACAGATTCAGCATATAATGCCAGATCTTTCTCCAGGCTTACGAGCGGACTTACTTTTTTATCACTTTTATCCCCTTCTGGTTGTTGCGGCAATAATTTTTCTATATCCATCTTAAAATATCTTTAGCTTAAAGCAGTATACTACTTTATTAAATTTAATAAAACCACGTTTTCAACATGTTGTGTATGCGGGAACATATCTACAGGCTTAATTCTGCCCACTGTATATTTCTCTTTTAACAAAGCCAGGTCCCTTGCCTGTGTAGCCGCATTACAGCTTACATAAACAATCTTTTCGGCTTCCATTTCCAACAACCTTTCCACTACATCTGCATGCATCCCTGCCCTTGGCGGATCTGTAATCACCACATCAGGTTTACCATGTTCAGCAATAAATTCCCTGGTTAAGATATCTTTCATATCTCCTGCATAAAACAGCGTATTAGCTATTCCATTCAATTCGGAATTGAACTTTGCATCTTCAATAGCTGTAGGCACATATTCTACACCAATCACTTTTTTCACACTGGCAGCTACAAAATTTGCAATGGTACCGGCACCGGTATATAAATCATAAACCAGCTCATCTCCCGAGAAACCAGCAAATTCTTTAGTGATCTTGTACAACTCATGCGCCTGCATAGAATTGGTCTGATAGAAAGACTTCGCCCCTATCTTGAACCTCAGCCCATTCATTTCCTCAAAGATATAATCTCTTCCTGAGTAGGTAATCACGTCCTGATCAAAGATGGTGTCATTCTTTTTCTGGTTCATGATATATAACAATGAGGTAATTTCAGGGAAGCTGGTCTTCAGGTATTCCATCAAACCATCAACCTGATCCTGCGTTGCATACGCAAAAACCACTACTACCATTACCTCACCTGTCGATGACGTACGGATAATCAGGTTTCTGAGGTTACCTTCATGGTTACGTAAATCATAAAAAGTAAGCCCCATTCTCAACGCGTATCCCCTTACCTGATTTCTCAGTGTATTGGAAGGTTCTGCCTGTAAATAACAATGCTGTACATCAAGGATCTTGTCAAAACGTAAGGGCACGTGGAAACCGAGTGCATTCATTTCCAATCCTTCACGGTCTTCCATATCCTGCTGATTTAACCAGCGTTTATTGGAGAAGGTATATTCTAATTTATTGCGGTAATATTTATTCTCTGCTGAACCCAGAATAGGCTCCATGGAAGAAGTATCAATTTTGGCAAGACGCTGTAAAGCAGCTTCTACATTTTTCTGTTTAAACTGCAGCTGAGCGTCATATTGCATATGCTGCCATTTACAACCACCGCAGGTACCAAAATGCTGACAGAAAGGATCTGTTCTATGTACAGATGGCGTATGCAGTGTTTCGATAACAGCTTCTGCAAGATTCTTTTTCTTTTTAACAATCCGGACATCTGCAATGTCTCCGGGAACGGCCTTATCAACAAACACGACTAATTCATCGGCCTTACCCACACCCTTGCCTTCCTCGGCAATATCAATAATACTTAAGTTGGGAAGGATAGTAACCGTTCCAGCTTTTCTATTTCTACTCATTCTGCTGCAAAGCTAAAGCTTGTATTTAATACTTCCTAGTATTTTCAGCATACTGCAGGAGAGCTGACCCGATCTTTAAGTAATTATCGTCTGATTTATTCCTGAGATGAGTTTTGGGGGATACTATTTTTTAGGAGACATGAGCATTTCCCTGAGCTATAGGACATAGCTCAATAATAAGAAAATGATGTATTAACCTTTACTTACCAAAAATTTTAAGGATTAAACCAAAAATACCTTCAACAAGATTAAAGCTTACATCGAATTTTTCATCAACCAATATAGTAATCTCTAATATCTCTTTGCTCATTGTAAATGATGTTACAATTGTAAATATAGAGGTTTATATACCGAAAACCAAATCGGTTCACAACAATAAAATGTAAACAAATTGTACGCAAATTGTGAATAAGCTGCTGATTACAGTGCGGCTTTAACGAGAAATGGCAATAATTCCTTCTGGAAGCTGACGAAGTTTTTTCTTACATCGGCATCGCTGACAGAGGTAAAGGCAAAAGAGAATACGATACTTTTACTTGCTTTAAGAAGAAAAGCGAGACCTTCCCTGCGGGATGGATTATTTTTAAAATGGTCAAGTCCGAGATAAGCAGACAACAATAAGGATTCGAGCTGATCTGAAAGATGTTTTAAAAACTCCTGCGAGTTTGCGTTTTCACGTACAAAATCCCATCCGATAAATTCATTGCAGACAGTATAGGTGAGTCGGCAGGTCTTCATTACCAGCGCTTTCAGATGTTCTTCCTCATCTACAAATTGTGCTTTATTTTTTAAGATTTCATGCAGATTGAGGTCGAGATAATCCATCAGAATGGCATCAAGCACCTGTTCTTTACTTTCAAAATACTTGTAAATTGTTGCCTTCGCGATCCTTGCTTTTTTTGCAATCTCGTTTACGCTGGTTTTGTGATACCCGTATTTCCTGAATAACTCTTTAGCAGCTCTAATGATGCTCTCTTTAATCTTTTCTGGTTCCATCAATTAGTTACTTGATAATTATTTCCTGTGACGAGTATACTATAAGTTCTCAGTGCTATTTTAGCCGGGGCCTTTGAAGGCGTTCCATCCAGCAGCGAGTATTTTGCGCCTGTACAAGGGTCTGTTACTGTATAGGCATTATCTAAAGTTACGGCACATCTGTTTTCGGGATTTACCGTACTGCACCTGTCGTATGCCTTATAACCATTTAAAGAATTATAAGCTATAATGACGCCAGCCACTCCGCCATCCATAAAAATAGCACCATTCGCTTTTAAAGCAGATAATTGGTCAGGGCTAAAGAAACCAACCAGGTTAACCGCCACATTTGGCACCTGGTTAGTTTCTTTTCCACAGGCAGAAAATAAAAACAGCATCAATATAAAGCCTGTAATTTTTCCCATATGCTTAAATAAACGTCATTTAGATCAATGAAGTTTTATATTGTTTAAGGAAACGGGCGTCGTTTTCTGAAAACAGACGCAAATCCTTAATTTCAAATTTCAGATTGGCAATACGTTCTATGCCCATACCAAAAGCGAAACCACTATATTTTTTACTATCTACACCACAGTTTTCCAGCACATTCGGATCAACCATACCACAGCCAAGGATTTCTACCCAACCGCTATATTTACATAACTGGCAGCCAGCGCCTTTACAGATCGTACAGGAAATATCCATCTCCGCAGAAGGCTCTGTGAAAGGAAAATAAGAGGGGCGGAAACGAACTTTGGTTCCTTCACCATATAATTCCTGTACAAAGTAGAACAGGGTTTGTTTTAAGTCTGCAAAAGAAACATTTTCATCTACATACAGCCCTTCAACCTGATGGAAAAAGCAATGTGCACGGGCTGATATTGCTTCGTTTCTGTACACGCGTCCAGGCATCAGGGCTCTGAAAGGAGGTTTACCTGCTTCCATCATCCTCACCTGAACAGATGAAGTATGTGTTCTTAAGGCAATATCTCCTTTTTCACCACCTTTTTTAATGAAGAAAGTGTCCTGCATATCTCTTGCCGGATGCTCTTCAGGAAAGTTCAGTGCAGAGAAGTTATGCCAGTCGTCCTCAATCTCTGGTCCTTCTGCCACCACGAATCCAAGTTTGCTGAAAATGTCGACAATTTCCCTGCGCACCAGGGCCAGAGGGTGACGTGAGCCTACCTCAAAACCTGCACCAGGCAAGGTCAGATCCAGTCCGGCATCCTTTTTACTGTGACTGGTTTCTTCCTGTTCCTTAAGAGACTGGTATTTAGCTTCGGCCAGTTGCTTGAATTCATTCAATACCTTGCCTAAAGTCCTTTTCTCTTCTGTGGATACGGACTTAAATTCTTCAAATATATCTTTGATAATTCCCTTAGTACCAAGGAATTTTATTCTAAATTGCTCTAATTCATCTGCATTTGTAGTAGCAAATGCATCTATTTCTGCGGTATACTGTGTGATCTTATCTTGCAACATAATGCCAAATATACAGCTATTTCAGGAATATTAGGATACCTGCCTGAAGATGTAGATGCTAATATATACAGGAAAAGCCGGAAGCAATTGCATCCGGCTTTTCCTGTATATATTTAAACGAGCTTTAGATTACCTTTAACGCTTTACCCACCTTAATAAAAGCTGCAATTGCTTTATCCAGGTGATGTTGTTCATGCGCTGCAGAAAGCTGTACGCGGATACGGGCTTTTCCCTGCGGAACAACCGGATAATAAAATCCGATTACATAGATTCCTTCATCCAGCATTTTAGCCGCAAATTCCTGCGCCAGTTTAGCTTCATATAACATCACAGGTACGATAGGATGAATTCCCTCTTTGATATCAAAACCAGCTGCTGTCATTTTCTGACGGAAATACATGGTATTGTGTTCTAACTTATCGCGCAGCTCCGTCGTTTCGCTTAACATATCCAATACCGCAACAGATGCTCCGGCTATCGCAGGCGCTAATGTATTAGAGAAAAGATATGGTCTTGAGCGCTGACGCAGCATATCAATGATCTCTTTTTTACCAGCAGTAAAACCACCGGAAGCTCCACCAAGGGCTTTACCTAAGGTACCGGTAATGATATCAATCCTGTCCATTACGCCACAGTGCTCATGAGTACCTCTTCCGGTTTTACCCATGAAACCGGAACAATGTGATTCATCAATCATTACCAGTGCTTCATATTGATCAGCCAGGTCACATATTTTATCCAGTTGTGCAATTGTTCCATCCATTGAAAATGCACCATCAGTAACGATGATCCTGTGACGGCAACCAGCGGCAGCTTTTAACTGCTCTTCCAGATCGTTCATATCACTATGTTTATACCTGAATCTTTTCGCTTTACACAAACGCACGCCATCGATGATTGAAGCATGATTAAGTTCATCTGAAATAATAGCATCCTGATCATTGAACAAAGGTTCAAATACACCCCCATTTGCATCAAATGCAGCTGCATACAAGATCGTGTCTTCAGTTCCCAGAAATTCAGAAAGCTTTTGTTCCAGTTCTTTATGCACATCCTGTGTACCACAGATAAAACGCACAGAAGACATGCCGTAACCGTACTGGTCAATTGCCGCCTTTGCTGCAGCAGTTACTCTCGGATCTGATGACAGACCTAAATAATTATTCGCACAAAAATTTACCACTTCCTGTCCGGTACTCACCTTTATATCGGCACCCTGAGGAGTCACAATAACCCTTTCACGTTTATATAAACCGTCGTTTTCAATCTGTTCAAGTTCTTGCTGAAGAACCGGCTGCAATGTTTTATACATGTTTTTATGATTTGCTGTTGCGTTCAAAGTTATAAAATAACCTTTGAGATGTAAATTAATTTTATGGGCTGTGCGACACAGACCTGCTACAAATCTATCGAATGAACAATAAAAACGCTACCTGCGTCGATTCATGTTTTTTTTACTTGTGAAAATACCCGGGGATAAGCGGAAAAAAGTCGGTTAGCTGAGTTCTATTTTAAACTCATCTGAAGCGTTTTTGCTCCAAAGCACTGGAATAGAATGTCTTCAGGATATATTGAAATATGCCGGTTGCTGAAAAAATCTACGGCAGCACCACCCCGACCTTAAATTAAACACAACGCTTGTTAATTGAAATATTTTATAATTAAAAATAATTAAACAAAAACAATTTTACATATATTGCAATTAATTATTACCATTAGATATTTAAAACAGATACAAAACCTTATTAATAACAACCATTAAACCAATTACTACTATGACTGAAAATTCAAGAGAAAATTATGGCAGAAGATTTAAAGAGGTAAGATCAGAGCTGGATAAGACGTTAAAAGAATTCTATTCTCCCGTTGCAACACATGTAAACAACTTCTCCCCGATAGAAAATGGACGGAGGCTGATTGGCAAACGCCTGGCTGAAGATGTGATCAAGCACTGGAAGATTAATCAGGAGTGGATGAATACTGGCTCAGGGAACATGTTTCTTGAACCGGTAAAAACAACCAGAACAATGGATGAGGCGGACCTTTCAGGTGTTCCTTATTACAGTGTTAACATTTCCGAACCGAACGCAAGCGGATTTAATCTCTTAAAAGAAACTCCGGAGTACTATGTTAACTTCCGGCCCTTTAATGACTGTGATGCTTATCTGCCG
Organism: Pedobacter sp. MR2016-24; assembly: GCF_026239655.1. GTDB lineage: Bacteria > Bacteroidota > Bacteroidia > Sphingobacteriales > Sphingobacteriaceae > Pedobacter. The sequence continues at coordinate 32,427 of NZ_JAPIVO010000008.1, forward strand.
ATTTATGGTGACAGTATGTACCCGAAATATGCCAGCGGTGAAATTATTGCAGTACGGGAGATACATAATCCTGATGTAATCCAGTGGGGTGAGGCTTATCTGATTGTGGCAGATGACACAGCAAATAACTTATCCACCGTAAAACTGCTCTTTGAGCATACCCATGGAAACAAGCTTGTCTTACGTGCTTCAAATCCAAATTACAAAGGTGATACCATTATTGAAAGAGGAGCTATCAGAAGGATGTTTCTTGTAAAGGGGAAAATTATGCGGAACCAATTATGATTTGAAACCATATTTAAAAACCAGGTAAAAAAGAAAGGGATGCTCTATCCAGATCCATCCCTTTTCTAACCAAATATAAACCTGTATGAACGGGTCTTTGTCTTATGATGCTAGCTTAACATCTTTTAAAATCTATGTAAATCATGATATCTGTTCAAGTCTTAAAATATCATTGTTAAAATCAAATCTGCGATATTCTCGTATCGACTCCACAATATTAAGACTTTTTAATCGAAATAAATACGATAAAATTGAATTTTTTCATAAATAAGTCAAACAAAACCACTAAAAACACAAAACATGAACAAACAAAAGTAAATTATATTAAAAATAACAGATCGAAACCCACAATTACTATAATAAACCAACGGAAAAGCCAAAAAAAATCGAACAAACAGAATTATTGGACCTAATATTTCAGAAAATATGGAGATTTACATAGCAAACAGCGCTAATAAGCGCAGATGAACAGCCACCAATAGAAGCGGTGATTAAATTATACGTTACTAATTTCTTAACAGACCAGCAGGGAATTTAAAGACATCAGGACTTCATCATTGCATGATAATCAATACAATTAACATACACATGAAACCCGGGCCATTAATAGCAAGAAACAATCCGGAAGGAAGTGGATAACAAAAAATTGAAACACATCTTATTTGCTATGCTTACTTACAGCTGAGATGATTTTTGAAAGATTTTTCTTTTTGGTGATTTTGTAAGTACCAATAAGCACCATTGACGCAATAACTGCTGTAAAGAGGAAGTTAAACGATCTTTTCTCCATGACCTGATCAAATTAAATTGTGAATACAATCTGATTCGCCATCAAATTTACTTACAGACCTGAGAGAGTCAATTATGAATTGATAAAGCGCTGATTGTTAATCCCAATTTAGGAAAAATTAAGATTACAAACAAATAATTTAAATGGATAAAAAATATTATTTCGCCGCAGAGGTAGTGTCATCAGCACTAATAGCTTCCCATAACATATCTTTCAGTTCAGTAATCCCTTTTTGAGCTACTGAAGAGATAAATATAGAAGGGATGTTTGCCGGCACATCTTTTTTGATCTCGGCTACCAACTCATCATCCAGCATATCAGATTTCGTGATAGCCAGCAAATGGGGTTTCTGCATCAGTTCAGGATTATATTCTTCCAGTTCACGCTTTAAGATTTCATACTCTTCAGTAATTGTCCTGTTAGTATCTGCAGGCACCATAAATAACAATACAGAATTACGTTCAATATGGCGCAAAAACCGATATCCCAGTCCTTTTCCTTTAGAAGCGCCTTCGATGATTCCCGGAATATCTGCCATCACAAATGATTTGCTTCCACGGTAAGATACAATGCCAAGATTAGGAACGAGTGTAGTAAAGGGATAGTCAGCAATTTCAGGTTTTGCTGCGGAAACGACAGAAAGTAAGGTAGACTTACCGGCGTTCGGGAAGCCCACTAATCCAACATCCGCCAGAACTTTCAGTTCAAGTACTACCCACTGCTCTGTACCCGATTCACCAGGCTGCGCAAAACGCGGAGTTTGTAAGGTAGAAGTCTTAAAGTGCCAGTTACCCAGGCCACCTCTCCCGCCGGGAGTAGCAATCTCAGTTTGTCCGTCTTCAGTAATTTCAAACAAGGTCTCCCCCGTTTCAGCATCTTTGGCGATTGTTCCTAAAGGAACATCAAGATACTCGTCTTTGCCGGACTTGCCTGTACTGGTAGAACTCGATCCGGGTCCGCCATCAGCAGCCAGGATATGTTTGCGGTATTTCAAGTGCAGCAGCGTCCAGAATTGTGCATTACCCCTTAGGATAATATGCCCTCCTCTTCCGCCATCACCACCATCAGGACCACCGGTAGATGTCATTTTATCGCGGTGCAAATGTGAAGATCCAGATCCGCCCTTACCAGAACGAAAACATATTTTAACGTAATCTACAAAATTTGAACCTTGTGACATAACCTGTTATTTTTCCTTACAAACAAGAATAGCGGGAAGAACTTAATCCGTCCCGCTACGCTTAAAATTATTTAAATTAATATTTATCGACAACGGCACATAATTCTGTAAAGATGTCATCGATTTTACCAATACCATTTACTTTACTTAATTTATGCTGCGCCTCGTAATATGGCAAGACATGTATTGTCTTGCTAAAATACTCTTCAATACGTTTCTGCAATTTGTCCGCCTGATCATCAACCCTGTTGGTTAATTTCTGACGTTCAGCAATGCGCTTCGTTAATTCTTCCTGATCCACATCCAGTGCAATTACACCAGCAAGTGCACTTCCTTTACTTTCAAGGAACTCATCTAATGCTGCTGCCTGAGGAACTGTCCTAGGAAAGCCATCAAAAATAAATCCTTTGGCTTCCGGATTTTTATCCACTTCTTCTTCCAGCATGGCAATCGTGATTGCATCAGGTACCAATTGTCCGTCTGCTATAAGCGCGCTTACCTTTTGTCCTAATGAAGTCTGATTGCTGATATGTTCCCGAAACAGGTCGCCAGTAGAAATGTGTATCAATTGATAGCGATCAATCAATTTTTGAGATTGGGTGCCTTTACCTGCACCCGGTGGGCCAAAGAGAACAAAATTTAGCATTTGGGTTGTCTTTTAAATTTCAAAAGCCTTCCCGCCACAGGCAGCAAGGCTTTCTCAGTTGATTGTGCACTTGTAGGGATTCGAACCCCAAACCTTCTCATCCGTAGTGAGATGCTCTATCCAATTGAGCTACAAATGCATTTCCCTTTGTTTCGGGATTGCAAAGGTAACGCTTGAAATTGAAATTCAAAACTTTTTTGAAGATCTTTTTTCAAGCATTACTGAATCGCCTGAGTTCTAGCCCTCTATTATTTTTTTAATTGCATCAAAATCAGGAAGATCACCTGCCGACTCTAATACTTCAGCATAAACAATTTTTCCTTCTTCATTTATCACAAAAGCTGATCTTTTAGACACACCTTTCAGATTAAAGGCGAATTCTTCGTAAAAAGCATCGTATGCCTGAGACATTTCTTTGTTAAAATCTGATAACAACGGGAACTGATAAAACTGATCTTCTTTAAATTTAGCCAACGTAAAAGGAGAATCTACAGAAATCCCCAATACTGCTGCATCCATTCCCTCGTAAAAGCCAAAACTATCCCTCATGGTACATAACTGTGTTGTGCAAACACCTGTAAATGCCATAGGGAAAAATTGCAGCACTAATTTCTTTCCTCTATAATCACTTAAACTTACTTCTTTCAGTTCTGAGCTGTACAATTTAAAATCTGGAGCCTGATCGCCTGCTTTTAATGCCATGTTGATATAATTGATTTGTTTATAATTTAATCGCTTTTAATTGCTCATCCAGCAATTGTAATCCTTCTTCAAAACTATGTGGATTATAACCAAGTTCTGTCATCGCTTTATCCAAAATGAAACCTGTTCGTACCGGTCTCTTTGCCGTCTGGTTTAATGAAGCCGAGCTGATCTCTGTAATGGGGCTTTTATCCAGTCCCCAGAAATCGGCTACCCTATACACCAGTTCTACAATACGCATCATATCTTTCCCCGAAGCATTATATACGCCATAGGCATTTTTCTCTACGGCGAGCAGACAGCAATCTGCCAGATCTTCTGCCAGGGTGGGTGTGCGCCACTGATCGTCTACCACATTAATTGGTTCCCCTTTCTCCAATGCATTTTTTGCCCATAATACAATATTGCTCCTGCTCAGGTCGCGCACTATACCATAGACTATAATGGTGCGCAGAATAGCCCACCTGCAGGTAGAATTCCTGATAATCTCTTCGGCCAGCAGTTTGGTTTTACCATAATAACTTAGCGGATTAGGCGCAGCAAGTTCATCATATGGTCCGTTTGCGCCGTCAAAGATAAAGTCGGTCGACAGATGCACGAGTTGTATATTATATACTTCACAGATATCAACAAGTGTTTTTACCGCCTCCACATTTAATTGATAAGCCAGTTCCTGTTCTGCTTCACAGGTATCAACATTTGTTAATGCGGCAGTATGAATAATCGCGTCAGGTTTATATAATCCTACCACCGCTTTTACATTTTCGGCGTCAAGAATATCCATTTCTGCGTAGATATACCCATCATGTTCTGGAAAACGATTCACTCCCCGCGAAGTGGCCACTAATTTAAACTGTTTACCAACAAGGAACTGAGAGGTGATTTTTTGTCCTAAAAGGCCATTACTGCCCGTTACCAATATCGTTTTCATACCAGCTAAATTATTGATAAAAAAACTGTGGAAAAACTTTTTATTTATATATAAAAAATATATTGAAAAATCTTAGCTTTGCAAACCGAATTGAAGCCCTGAAAAGAGCCTTTAACAATTTGATATTTATAATTTTACCAAAAACAATATATGCCTAACATTGGAAAAATAGCGCAGATTATAGGACCAGTAGTTGACGTGAGTTTTGCTGACAATGCTCAATTACCTGAAATTTTCTCTGCATTAGAGATTGAAAAAGAAAACGGACAGAAGATCGTTTTAGAAGTTCAACAACATCTTGGCGAAGACCGCGTACGTACAATTGCAATGGACTCGACTGATGGTCTTGTTCGTGGAATGAACGTTTTAAGCACTGGTTCTCCTATTAAAATGCCTGTTGGTGATCAAATTAAAGGTCGTTTATTCAATGTTATAGGTGAAGCGATTGATGGTATTAACCAGGTTGATAAAACTGGTGGTAAATCTATCCACAATGCTCCTCCGCGTTTTGATGAACTATCTACTGAATCTGAAGTACTTTACACAGGTATCAAAGTAATTGACTTATTAGAGCCTTATGTAAAAGGTGGTAAAATTGGTCTTTTCGGTGGTGCGGGTGTTGGTAAAACTGTATTGATTATGGAATTGGTAAACAACATCGCGAAAGCATATGATGGTTTATCAGTATTCGCTGGTGTGGGTGAGCGTACTCGTGAAGGTAATGACCTTTTACGTGAGTTTATCGAATCTGGTGTAATCAACTATGGTGAAGAATTCCTTCATTCAATGGAAAAAGGTGGATGGGACTTAAGTAAAGTTGACACCGATAAATTAAAAGAATCTAAAGCAACATTGGTATTCGGACAAATGAACGAGCCTCCTGGTGCACGTGCACGTGTTGCCTTATCAGGACTTACAGTTGCTGAATATTTCCGTGATGGTGATGGCGAAGGCGCAGGAAAGGATATCCTTTTCTTTGTTGACAACATTTTCCGTTTCACACAAGCTGGTTCTGAAGTATCAGCACTTTTAGGCCGTATGCCTTCTGCAGTAGGTTATCAACCAACTCTGGCAACAGAGATGGGATTAATGCAGGAGCGTATTACTTCAACTAAACGTGGTTCAATTACATCTGTACAGGCGGTATACGTTCCTGCAGATGATGAGACTGACCCGGCTCCGGCAACTACATTTGCCCACCTGGATGCAACTACTTTATTATCCCGTAAAATTGCTGAGCTAGGTATCTATCCTGCTGTAGATCCATTAAGTTCTACTTCACGTATCCTTTCTCCTGCTATTTTAGGTGACGAACACTATAACACGGCTCAACGTGTTAAAGAAATTCTTCAGCGTTATAAAGAGTTACAGGATATCATCGCCATCTTAGGTATGGATGAGTTATCTGAGGAAGATAAATTAGTTGTTCACCGTGCACGTCGTGTTCAGCGTTTCTTATCTCAGCCTTTCCACGTAGCTGAGCAGTTCACTGGATTAAAAGGTGTATTGGTTGACATCAAAGAAACTATCAAAGCATTTAATATGATTATGGATGGTGAAGTTGATGAGTACCCTGAAGCTGCATTTAACCTGGTAGGTAGCATTGAAGATGCAGTTGAAAAAGGAAAGAAACTATTAGCTGAAGCAAACGCTTAATACAGCGTATATACTCACATATATGACATTAGAAATATTAACACCAGATAAAAAAGTCTTTGAAGGCGAAGTAACTGCGGTTACGGTACCAGGTACTATGGGATCTTTCCAGATATTGAAAGACCATGCGCCTATCATTTCAACTTTAGAAGATGGACCGGTAATTATTAAAAGCAAAACCACCGACGAAGAAACCTTCATTATTAAAGGTGGTGTTGTCGAAGTTTTAAAAAACAAGATCATTGTTTTAGCCGAGGGGGTTGCTTAATATTTTATCATCATTTAGGAAGAAGGCTGGCTCGTGAGAGTTCAGCCTTTTTTTATGCCCCGGGATGTGCCCAAATTTGCAAAGGACAGCTGCTCAATAAATCAAATCCCAATAGCATTTTCCGGTTTTTAAGCAGAAATATGCTATATTTACAATGCAAGCATAACATCTATACCGAATACCGATATCATATTCGGTATAGTGATCGCCACTTTTAGGTACGCACAATGCATACAAATAAGAATAATAAAAGGTAAATATCATTATTTACGGAATAATATTTTTTTTCATTTATTTTCATTCTGCTATTGACAGTGTGTGAAGCATAAACTAAATTGGATTTATATAAAGCAAACAAAAAAGACAAATCATGAATACCTCAGTTACAGCCAAAATTAATGTCATTATTAACCTGTTCCTTCTGCTGATTCTTCAGGAGAACAAGGCGCTGTAAATGAATATTTAACTCACAATATATCTGAAGCGCCTCCCAAAAGAGGCGCTTTTTTTAAATGACCACACACACCAAACCGAAACCCAGCCAAAATGCAATACTACGATTCAAACACATTTCTTTATCTAAACGGGAAGTTTAGTAAAGCAGCTGATGCCAAAACAGATTTATACGGGCAGTCATTACATTACGGTTATGCCGTGTTTGAAGGAATAAGAGCGTATAATACGCATAATGGCACACGGGTTTTTAAAGCTAAGGAACACTATGAAAGGTTAAAGCGCTCAGCAGAATTAATGCACATCCCTTTCCCTTACAATATCAATGAGCTGATCAAACAGACCTATAAATTACTGGAGAAAAATAATTTAAAAGATGCGTATATCCGCCCGTTGGTTTTTTGCCCGCCACATATGTCATTGGTCGCAGCAACCGAAGCATCTATATTAATCTGTGCGTGGGACTGGGGCACTTACCTTGGCAGCAGCTTACAAAAAGTGTGTATCTCTAGTTACCAGCGACCAAATCCGAAATCTACACATGTAGAAGCGAAAGCAAGCGGACATTATGTGAATTCTATCTTAGCAACCACAGAGGCCAAGAGCAAAGGTTATGATGAAGCAATCTTACTGGATATGCATAACAACATTGCTGAAGCATCAGGAGCGAATGTATTCATGGAGAAAGGTGGAAAACTGTACACTCCCCCACTGGGAAATATCTTACCTGGAATAACCCGGGCAACAATCATTAAATTATGTAAAACCCTGGATATTGAATGTATTGAAAAACACTTGTCGGTCGACGACCTGAAAAGTGCAGACAGTGCATTCTTATGTGGCACAGCGGCAGAAATTGCAGGCATTGCATCTGTTGACGAGGTTAGCTTTCCGGCGGTATGGACAGAAACTTTAGGTGCAACTTTGCAGCGTACTTATAAAGCATTGGTATTGGAAAAACAAAACTACGAAGTAATCATATAATAAAATAAGCGTACAACAAAATGTCAGAATCACCAGAAATAAACCGTTACAGTAAAACATTTACACAAGATCCTACTCAACCGGGTGCACAAGCCATGTTATATGGTATTGGACTTACAACCGAAGATATGTCCAAAGCACAAGTCGGTATTGCGAGCATGGGTTATGATGGAAACACCTGTAATATGCACTTGAACGATCTTGCAAAAATCGTTAAAGACGGGGTATGGAAAAATGATATGGTAGGCCTGACTTTTGGTACTATCGGTGTAAGTGATGGAATGTCTAACGGAACTGATGGCATGCGTTATTCCTTGGTTTCCAGAGATGTAATTGCAGACTCTATCGAAACTATTTGCGGCGGACAATATTACGATGGCCTGATCACTATTCCGGGCTGTGATAAAAACATGCCGGGATCTATCATGGCAATGGGCAGACTGGACAGACCCTCAATTATGGTTTACGGTGGCAGTATCCATTCAGGAAAATATAAAGGAAAATCATTAAATATAGTATCTGCTTTTGAAGCCTTAGGTGAAAAACTTGCGGGCAACCTGTCTGAAGAAGATTACCAGGGAATCATTCGCCATACCTGCCCGGGTGCTGGTGCATGTGGCGGTATGTATACGGCCAATACAATGGCTTCTGCCATTGAAGCGTTAGGAATGAGCTTGCCTTACAGCTCTTCTTATCCTGCATTAAGCGAAGAAAAGAAAGAGGAATGCCTGTCAGCTGGTAAAGCCATCCGGGTACTGTTAGAAAAAAACATCCTCCCTTCACATATCATGACTGAAAAAGCATTCCACAATGCAATCGTTACGGTAATGGTGTTAGGAGGCTCAACCAATGCGGTGCTGCACTTAATTGCAATGGCTAAATCGGTTGGGTTGAATTTAAAATTAGAAGATTTCCAAAGGATCAGTGACAACACTCCTGTATTGGCCGACTTAAAGCCAAGTGGTCAGTACCTGATGGAAGATGTTCATGATATTGGTGGTGTTCCTGCCATCTTAAAATACCTGTTGAAAGTAGGGCTGGTTCACGGTGATTGTTTAACGGTTACCGGTAGTACACTGGCAGAAAATGTTGCTGATGCAGCAGATCTTAATTTCGACACACAAAAGGTCATCTTTCCGGTTGAACAGGCTTTGAAACCTACAGGTCACCTTCAGATGTTATATGGTAACCTGGCCGAGAAAGGTGCTGTTGCCAAAATCTCCGGTAAAGAAGGAGAAAGATTTGAAGGTCCGGCACGTGTATTTGAAGGCGAACAAAAGCTGATTTCAGGTATCCAAAGCGGTAAAGTACAAAAAGGAGATGTAGTAGTGATTATCCAGGTGGGACCAAAAGGTGCGCCGGGAATGCCGGAAATGCTAAAACCTACCTCCGCAATCATAGGAGCCGGATTAGGAAAGTCAGTAGCCCTCATCACAGATGGCCGCTTCTCTGGTGGTACACACGGATTTGTTGTAGGACACATTACACCAGAAGCATGGGATGGTGGAAATATTGGCCTGGTAAAAGACAATGACCTGATTACCATTGACGCGGTGAACAATACACTGCACCTGAACATCTCTGATGAAGAGCTTGCAGCACGCCGGGCGGCATGGATACAGTTACCACCACCCGTCAAAAGTGGTGTGCTCTACAAGTATTCTAAATTAGTAAGTAATGCAAGTGAAGGTTGTGTAACTGATGCCTACACAGATTAATTAACCAAGGACCAAATTAAAACGAATAAAATGGAAATAGCACAAGAGGAAGCAACCACCTTAACCGAACCTAAAAAGACAACAAGGGTTTCGGGTTCTGTTGCACTGCTGGAAGGATTAATTGCCGAAGGAACAGAAACCATTTTTGGTTATCCGGGCGGCGCCATCATGCCTATTTATGATGCGATCTATGATTATAAAGAAAAGTTAAACCATATATTAGTCAGACATGAGCAGGGTGCTTCACATGCTGCACAAGGTTTTGCCCGTACTTCCGGCAAAGTGGGTGTGGTATTCGCGACAAGCGGCCCGGGTGCAACCAACCTGATTACAGGTCTTGCAGATGCACAGATAGACAGTACTCCTCTTGTTTGTATCACCGGGCAGGTTTTTGCACACCTCTTAGGTACAGATGCTTTCCAGGAAACAGATGTAATCAACATCAGTGCACCGGTAACCAAATGGAATTACCAGGTAACGGATGCAACAGAAATCCCTGTGGTATTAGCCAAGGCTTTTTACATAGCCCGCAGTGGCAGACCGGGACCTGTTTTGATTGACATCACTAAAAATGCACAGATACAGTTGTTTGATTATGAAGGATATACCCCTTGTAACCACATCCGTAGCTACCGACCAAAACCTATCGTTAGAAACGAATATATTGAGCAGGCGGCTGCTTTAATCAATAGTGCGAAAAAGCCTTTCATCCTTTTTGGACAAGGTGTATTATTGGGTAGTGCTGAGCAGGAGTTTAAAGATTTTGTTGAAAAAAGCGGTATTCCGGCGGCATGGACCATTCTTGGTGCAGGCGCTATTCCCAGCGACCATCCTTTGAATGTTGGAATGCTGGGTATGCATGGTAACTATGGACCAAATGTACAAACGAATGCCTGTGATGTATTAATCGCTATCGGTATGCGCTTCGATGACCGGGTGACCGGGCGTTTGGATAAATATGCGAAACAAGCTAAGGTTGTTCACCTGGATATAGACCCGGCTGAGATTGACAAAAACGTAAAAGCTGATGTACCGGTTTGGGGAGATTGCAAAGAAACACTCCCTTTACTTACCAGCCTGATTACGGAAAAAACGCATGATGCATGGTTAGCTGAATTCAAGGCATTTGAAAAAATTGAGCAGGAAGAACTGATTCAGAAAGAATTAAATCCCCAGACCGGAGATTTAACGATGGGCGAAGTAATCAACCAGTTAAATATCCTGACCAAAGGTGAGGCTGTTATTGTAAGCGACGTTGGTCAGCATCAAATGGTTGCCTGCAGATATGGCCAACTGAATACTACCCGCTTAAGTGTAACCAGTGGTGGATTAGGAACCATGGGATTTGGCCTGCCGGCAGCGATAGGTGCTAAATATGGGGCACCGAACCGTACGGTCATTGCAGTTATCGGCGATGGTGGATTTCAGATGACCTTACAGGAAATGGGTACGATTATGCAGTTCGGTGTGGATGTAAAGATCCTTATTCTGAACAATCAGTTCTTAGGGATGGTACGCCAGTGGATGGAGCTTTTTAACGAAAAACGCTATTCATTTGTAGACATCACCAGTCCTGATTTTGTGAAGGTTGCCGAAGCTTATTATATAGCTGGTAAAAAAGTAACTGAACGTCAAAACCTGGTGAGTGGTTTAGAAGAGATGCTGAACCATCCCGGATCATTCCTTTTAGAGGTAATGGTAGCTAAAGAACATAATGTATTCCCTATGGTTCCTCAGGGCTGTAGTGTAAGTGAAATCAGACTTAAATAATTAAAGACCATGAGCAGTTCCCAGGATATAGAATTAGCAAATGCTAAACAGGAATTTACCATTACGGTATATACAGAAAATCAGATTGGTATACTTAACCGTATTGCCATAATATTTTCCAGAAGAAAGATCAACATTGAAAGTCTGAACGTCTCCCCTTCTGAAATTGAACATATTCACCGTTTCAACATTCTGATCACAGAAACTGATGAGGTAGTACGCAAACTGGCCAGACAGATCGAAAAGCAGGTTGAAGTACTGAAAGTATATTATAATACCAACGAGGATATCATCTGGCAGGAAATGGCGCTTTATAAACTGCCTACAGAAGTTGTTGCTGAAAAAGTACTGGTGGAGCGTTTGTTACGTGAAAACGGTGCAAGAGCAGTAGTGATCCGTAAAGATTATACTGTATTTGAAGCTACAGGTCACCGCCAGGAAACTGATAAACTGATCGAAGTACTGCAGCCTTACGGACTGATAGAATTTGTGCGCAGTGCAAGGGTAGCCATTATCAAAGACAGTGAAGGTTTCAACAGTAAGCTGAGAGAATTTGAGCGACTGGAGCCTGGACAGGAAGTGATAGAGAATGAATTCCTGGACAAAGAAAAAAATGTATTTACGATGTAGTCCCCGGAGATCACATCATCACCAGATAATAGAATAAACCGAACCTTAATAATCAAAAAAAATAAAAACGATGTCAAATTATTTTAACACACTACCTCTTAGAGAAAAACTGAACCAATTAGGCGTATGCGATTTCATGGACAGTGCTGAATTTCTGGATGGTGTAGACGCACTAAAAGGAAAAAAACTAGTCATTGTAGGATGCGGTGCACAAGGCCTGAACCAAGGTTTAAATTTAAGAGATAGTGGTTTAAATATTGCCTACACTTTACGTAAAGAAGCTATAGAAGGCAAAAGAGATTCATGGAAAAATGCTACAGAGAATAATTTTACTGTAGGTACTTATGAAGAATTAATCCCTGAAGCTGATGTAGTGATTAACCTAACACCTGATAAACAGCATACCGCTGTAGTGAATGCAATCATGCCTTTAATGAAACAAGGTGCTACTTTATTATACTCACACGGTTTTAACATTGTGGAAGAAGGCATGCAGATCCGTAAAGATATTACGGTGATCATGGTAGCACCTAAATGTCCCGGCAGTGAGGTAAGAGCAGAATATGTAAGAGGTTTTGGTGTACCTACGCTGATTGCAGTACATCCCGAAAACGATCCTGAAGGAAAAGGTTTAGTGCAGGCTAAAGCTTACTGTGTAGGTACAGGTGGTCACAGAGCTGGTGTTTTGAAATCATCTTTTGTAGCTGAAGTAAAATCTGATTTGATGGGTGAGCAAACTATCCTTTGCGGTCTGTTGCAAACCGGTTCTATCCTGTCATTCGATAAAATGGTGGAAAAAGGAATTGATGCTGGTTATGCTTCTAAACTTGTTCAATACGGTGTAGAAGTAATCACCGAAGCTCTAAAACAAGGTGGTATTACAGCAATGATGGACAGATTGAGCAATGTGGCAAAGATCAAAGCATTCGAGATTTCAGAGGAACTGAAAACTATCATGCGCCCATTATTCCAGAAACACCAGGACGATATCATGAGCGGCGAATTTAGTCGCACGATGATGGAAGACTGGGCAGCAGGCGATAAAAACTTATTGGCATGGCGCGCGGCAACTGGCGAAACTGCTTTTGAAAAAACACCTGCAGGAAACGTGAAAATCGGCGAGCAGGAATATTTCGATAACGCATTATTAATGGTTGCATTTATCAGAGCTGGTGTTGAGCTTGCCTTTGAAACGATGGTAGAGGCAGGAATCAAACCTGAGTCGGCCTACTACGAGTCTCTACACGAAACTCCACTCATCGCAAATACCATTGCACGTAAAAAATTATTCGAAATGAACAGGGTAATTTCTGATACTGCAGAGTACGGCTGTTACTTATTTGATCATGCTTGTAAGCCACTGCTGGCAGATTTCATGACCAGGGTAGATACTGATCTGATCGGTAAAAACTTTAACGAAGATAAAGACGGTTCTGTAGACAACAGAGCATTGATTTCAGTAAATGAAGTGATTCGTTCTCATGAAGTTGAAGTTATCGGAGCAGAGCTAAGAAAAGCAATGACTGCAATGAAATCAATAAAAACTGCATAAAAAATAAAAACCTCTCAGGCAATTACCTGAGAGGTTTACAAAAAAACTAAAAAGATGTCACAAACATTAGTAGAGAAGATATGGGATGCACACGTGGTAAAAAGCGAAGCAGGATTTCCTGATATTTTATACATTGATACGCATTTAATCCACGAGGTAACCTCACCACAAGCTTTCGATGGCTTACGTAAAAGAGGATTACCCGTTTTCCGTCCAAAACAAACAGTGGCTACGGCCGACCATAATGTACCTACCATTAACCAGCTGCAGCCGATAAAGGAAGAGCTTTCACGCTACCAGGTGGATATGCTGACTAAAAACTGTGCGGAATTTGGTATCGAACTGTATGGTTTAGGTCACCCTTTTCAGGGTATTGTACACGTAATTGGTCCCGAACTGGGCATTACCTTACCAGGAAAAACTATGGTTTGCGGCGATAGCCACACCTCTACGCATGGTGCTTTTGGCGCTATTGCCTTTGGCATTGGTACATCGCAGGTGGAACAGGTGTTTGCAACGCAATGTCTCTTGCAGCAAAGACCAAAAACCATGAAAATTGAAGTGAATGGTAAATTAGGGAAAGGCGTTACTGCTAAAGACATCATTTTATATATCATTTCTAAAATATCTGCTGCCGGTGGTACAGGTTATTTTATTGAATATGCAGGTTCGGCAATTGAAGCTTTGAGTATGGAAGCGAGAATGACGATTTGCAACATGAGTATAGAAATGGGTGCCAGAGGCGGATTAATCGCGCCTGACCAAACTACTTTTGACTATATCAAAGGCAGAGAGTTTGCCCCTGCAGGTGCAGAATGGGATAAAGCACTGGCTTACTGGAAAACATTGTATAGTGATGCTGATGCTAAATTTGACAGCGTTTTAACTTTTGAAGCGGAAGATATTGCACCAATGATTACCTATGGTACAAATCCGGGTATGGGAATGGGCATAAAAGAAAATATCCCTTCAACCAGCGATCAACCAGATAAAGAGCAATTGTCTTATCAAAAGGCACTGGATTATATGGGCTTCGATGATAATTCATCACTTATCGGTAAACCGGTTGATTATGTATTTATTGGCAGCTGCACCAATTCCCGGATCGAGGATTTGCGTGAAGTAGCTGAATTTGTAAAGGATAAACAGAAAGCAGAAAACGTTACAGTATGGATTGTTCCGGGATCAAAGCAAGTGGAACAACAAGCGATCAACGAAGGTCTTGATAAAATATTCGAGCGCGCCGGATTTCAGTTACGTGAACCAGGATGCAGTGCATGTCTGGGAATGAACGAAGATAAAATTCCGGCCGGAAAATATTGTATTTCCACTTCAAACAGAAATTTTGAAGGCAGGCAGGGTCCTGATTCAAGAACACTGCTGGTAAGTCCATTAACTGCTGCTGCTGCCGCAATTACAGGAAAAATTACCGATGTGAGAGAAATGTTGGCAGAAGCTTAATAGAAAAGGAAATGAAAAAATTCGAAAGACTGATATCAGGCCTGGTGCCTTTAAATATAGAAAATATTGATACTGACCAGATCATTCCGGCGAGGTTTTTAAAAGCAACAACCCGTGAAGGATTTGGCGAGAATTTATTCCGCGACTGGCGTTATAATGGCGATAATACATTGAAAGCTGATTTTGTACTCAACAACCCTACTTACAGCGGGCAGGTTTTAGTCGCAGGAAAAAACTTCGGCTGCGGAAGTAGTCGTGAGCATGCGGCATGGGCTATCCAGGACGCTGGTTTTGACGTGGTCATCAGCAGCTTTTTTGCGGATATTTTCAAAGGTAACGCCTTAAACAATGGTTTACTGCCTATCCAGGTTAGCGAGGCATTCCTTGCGGCCATATTTGCTGCTGTTGGTAAAAATCACAAGGCACAGCTCGATGTGGATCTGGAAAATCAGACTGTTACTATCGCTGATACTGGTGAAAAAACTGATTTTGAGATTAACAGTTATAAAAAAACTTGTCTGATTAATGGTTATGATGATATAGATTTTATCCTTGACCAGAAGCATTTAATTGAAGAATTCGAACAAGCAAAATAATGTCAAATCCCGTCGTCCATATTACTAACATTAATCTGAAGTATCACCATAAACCGGTGTTACAGGATTTGAGCTGGACAATAAAGCGCAATGAAAACTGGTTACTGCGCGGTGCCAGCGGGAGTGGAAAAACAACATTAGCAAAGGCAATTGCCGGGTTAACCAAAGTTCAGGGAACTATTGAAGTAAATTTTGATCCAAAAAGTGAATTGCCTGCTGTTGCTTTATATGTAGCCAACTGGTATCAGTTCAAAGACCTGGAAGGTCAGTCTAACTTTTACTATCAGCAACGCTATAATAAACAGGCAACAGAAACCACAGCAACCGTAAGAGCGGAGTTAGAAGGTTACGGTGTCAAACATCGGCTTCAGTTCAGCGAAGCTGAAAGATTAGTCGATGCATTAGGTTTCTCAGACTTACTCCACTCTACATTGATACAGCTATCCAGCGGGGAGCATAAAAAACTACAGTTGGTGCGGGCATTGTGGTTCAGACCTCAGTTACTCATCATCGATCAGCCCTATAACGGATTAGATAAACTTTCCCGTCAGCATTTAAATCACTTACTGGAGGAGATTTCTGCAAATGGAACACAGCTGATCCTGATCAGCAATGAGACAGAATTGCCTTCTTCAATTCAACATTTTGCCGAGATTAAAAACGGACAGATCAGTGAAATGTCAAATGCAGATTACCATCATGTGGCAGACGAACACAATGGCATCGCTGTTCCTGAATTTTTAAATCAAGCTCCTCTTTCTTCTGCTGACAGCATCATTAAAATGATAGATGTCAACATTCGTTATGACGAGAAGCAGGTATTAAAAAATATCAGCTGGGAAGTTAAAGCTGGAGAAAAGTGGCTTTTACAAGGCCACAATGGCTCCGGAAAATCGACTTTACTCAGTCTGATTACGGGCGATCATCCACAGGCCTATGCGAATAATTTTTACCTGTTTGGTAATAAAAGAGGGAGCGGTGAAAGTATTTGGGATATTAAAAAGCGTATTGGATTAATCTCACCAGAACTGCACTGGTATTTCGATCCTGCTGCGACGGTAAGGCAAAGTATCATCTCTGGCTTTTTTGATAGCTCCGGATTATTCCGTGAGGCAAATTACACGCAAAAAACACAGGCAGATGAGCTGATCAGCTATTTCGGATTGACAGAATATCAGGATAGCCTGATGAACCAGTTACCACTTGGCAAACAACGGCTTGCACTACTGGCACGTACAATTATAAAAAATCCCGAATTATTAATACTGGACGAACCCTGCCAGGGATTGGATCAGCATCAGACACAATATTTTAACAAACTGGTAGATGAATTATGTAAAAATGGAACAACATTGATTTACGTGGGCCACTTTGAATCACAGCTACCAGCTTGTATAGAGAAAAGAATTTTATTAGAAAACGGAACAGTAAAATCCGTAGAAACTATATTAGAAAGCGTTTAATATAATGAAGAAAAATATATTAGTTATACCCGGTGACGGGATAGGTCCTGAAGTTACTACTTGGGGAAAAGCCGTATTAGAACAGATTGCAACCAGCTTTGATCACGAGTTTTCATTTGATGAAGCCTTAATGGGCCATGCCGCAATAGAGGCTACAGGAAATCCGCTGCCGGATGAGACATTAGAGAAAGCTAAAAAAAGCGATGCCATACTTTTTGGTGCCGTAGGACATGCTAAATATGACAATGATCCATCATTAAAAGTGCGTCCTGAACAAGGTTTACTGAAAATCCGTAAAGAGTTAGGCCTGTATGCAAATCTGCGTCCTATTATGCTTTTCGATGAGTTATTAAATGCTTCAAGCATCAAGGCGAGCATCCTTAAAGGTACAGACATCTTATTTTTCCGCGAATTGACAGGTGACGTTTATTTCGGTGATAAGGTAAGATCAGAAGATAGAAATACCGCTTCCGACCTGATGATTTACCACAAATATGAGATCGAAAGAATTGCGCACAAAGCTTATGAAGCCGCTATGCAGAGAGGCAGAAAGTTATGCTCTGTAGATAAAGCGAACGTTTTAGAAAGCTCAAGATTGTGGAGAGAAACAGTTCAGGAGATCGGAAAACAATATCCAGAGGTAGAAACTACGCATATGTTTATAGATAATGCGGCCATGCAGCTCATTAAAGATCCTAAACAATTTGATGTGGTATTAACTGCTAACTTATTTGGTGACATCCTTACAGACGAAGCTTCGCAGATTGCAGGCTCGATGGGTATGCTGGCTTCCGCTTCTGTTGGCGATGGCACCGGATTTTTTGAGCCGATCCATGGTTCGGCACATGATATCACCGGAAAAGACCTGGCAAATCCACTGGCGTCTATTCTTTCTGTAGCACTGATGCTCGAAATCAGCTTCGGACTGAAAGAAGAAGCACAGCTGATCATTTCTTCGATTGACAGGGTACTGAAAGAAGGTTTCAGAACTAACGACATCGCTGATGACTCAACCAGTCCTTATCATGTATTAGGTACTGAAGAAATGGGTAAACTCGTCTTAAAATATATTACACAAAAAACTTACACTAACTAACCTACACGACTATGTTACACGATCCGAATAGAGTTTACGTATTTGATACTACCCTTCGTGATGGGGAGCAGGTACCCGGCTGTCAGTTATCCACTCCGGAAAAAATAGAAATTGCTAAAGCATTGGAAGCACTGGGTGTTGACGTGATCGAAGCAGGTTTCCCTATTTCAAGCCCTGGTGATTTCCAAAGTGTAGTGGAGCTGTCAAAAGCAGTTCAGGACCCGATAATCTGTGCCTTAACAAGAGCAAATAAAGGGGATATCGATGCGGCTGCCGCAGCACTTAAATATGCAAAGCGCCCACGTATCCATACAGGAATCGGTGCCTCTGATATGCACATCAAATATAAATTCAACAGCACACGTGAGGACATTCTTGCACGCGCAGTTGAAGCTGTAAAATATGCAAAACAGTTTGTTGAAGATATTGAATTTTATGCCGAAGATGCTGGTCGCGCAGACAATTTTTTCTTAGCCCAGATGATTGAAGCAGTTATTGCTGCAGGTGCTACAGTAGTAAATATCCCTGATACCAATGGTTACTGCTTACCAGAACAGTACGGCTCTAAAATCCTTTATTTGAAGGAAAATGTGAAAAACATAGATCAGGCGATCATTTCTGTGCATTGCCATAATGACCTCGGTTTGGCGACAGCAAATACTTTGGCTGGTGTAATTAACGGTGCCCGCCAGGTAGAATGTACCATTAACGGTATTGGTGAACGTGCAGGAAATACAGCATTAGAAGAAGTAGCAATGGTATTAAAAACACACCATGCGCTGAACTTACATACCAATATCAACACCAAACATTTCAGTCAGATCAGTAATATGGTAAGCCGCATGATGCGTATGCCCGTACAGCCAAACAAAGCAATTATTGGCCAGAATGCATTTGCACATAGCTCTGGAATTCACCAGGATGGTTTCCTTAAACACAGGGAAAACTATGAAATTATCAATCCTGAGGATGTAGGTATCAATCAATCTGATATCATCCTGACAGCACGCAGTGGTCGCCATGCATTAAAACATCACCTGGAAAGATTAGGTTATGAAATAGACAAAATCAATCTTGACCAGGTATATGAGCAATTCCTGCTGGTTGCCGATGCGAAGAAAGAGATCAAAGATGATGACTTGTTAGCATTGATGAGCGATAGCGAAGAGGATACTTATAAAAATGGTTATAAACTAAACTCTTTACAAGTAGTTTGTGGTGATCAGACCCACCCTACCGCAACTGTAAAACTGGAATATGAAGGTGTAGAACATGAAGCAAGTTCAGAAGGCAACGGACCGGTAAATGCGACGATCAAAGCGATAGAAAATATTATCGGAAAAGACATTCAGTTGAAGGAATTCACTATTCAGGCTATCCATGGCGGCAGCGATGATGTGAGCAAGGTGCATATGAGGGTGTCTTATGAAGAGAAATCTTATTTAGGATACGGATTCAGCACTGATATAGTAAAGGCATCCGCAGATGCTTATCTGGACGCATTGAATAAATTCTTATAGTATGAACGCAGAACAAGAGGTAGAACTGGACTTTCATGCCGCAGCTGCAAGAATTTCAGATACGGTAAAACACACTCAATTAGAATATAACGAAGGATTGTCAAAAAAGTACAATGCTAAAATATACTTAAAAAGAGAAGACCTGCAGATTGTGCGCTCGTATAAACTACGCGGTGCATACAATATGATCAGCACGCTGGATGAGTCACAACGTTTACGCGGGGTGGTTTGCGCAAGTGCAGGTAATCATGCGCAGGGTGTAGCTTATTCATGTAAAAAGCTAAATATTCAGGGCGTTATCTTTATGCCTGAAATTACGCCTCGTCAGAAGATCAAACAGACAGAGATGTTTGGTGGTGATAATATCAAGATCGTTCTGGTTGGTGATACTTTCGACGACTGCATGAAAGAGGCACTGATATACACTGCCAAGCATGAAATGGTGTTTATTCCACCTTTTGATAATGCAAAAATTATTGAAGGTCAGGGTACGGTTGGTGTTGAAATTTATCAGGATTTACCAGAAACTGAAGTCGTGATCATGCCGATTGGCGGTGGTGGTTTAGCTTCCGGTGTGGGTAGCTACTTTAAGAACATCAATCCTGCGATCCAGCTGATCGGGGTAGAGCCCGAAGGGGCACCTTCTATGAATCAGGCACTAAAAAACGGAAGTCCGGTTACACTGGAATATATCGACCGTTTTGTAGACGGTGCTGCGGTGAAACGCGTAGGCAACCTGACTTTTGAATATTGCAGCGAATTGCTTGACCAGATGTTATTAATTCCTGAGGGCAAGATCTGCACTACGATTCTGAAATTGTATAATGAAGACGCCATTGTGGTTGAACCTGCCGGGGCATTAGCGGTGGCTTCTCTGGATCAGCTAAAGGACACCATAGCTAACAAGACTGTAGTCTGCATTGTAAGCGGTGGTAATAACGACATTGAGCGGATGCAGGAAATAAAGGAAAAGTCATTGTTATTTGAAGGACTTAAACATTATTTCATTGTGCGTTTCCCCCAAAGACCCGGAGCGCTAAAAGCTTTTGTGAACAATGTACTGGGGCCAAATGATGATATCACCAGGTTCGAATTCATTAAGAAAACAAATCGCGAGAACGGACCGGCGCTGGTGGGCATTGAGCTTCAGGAAGCTTCTGATTATGCCTCCCTTAAACAGAGAATGGCTGATTTTAAATTTGAAGTGATAGAATTAAACAATGACCAGACATTGTTTGAATATCTCGTTTAATCCGAAATTGATTTAAAAATCAAGGGATATTGTTTATACAGTATCCCTTTTTTATTTACAGCAGTAAATACCAGATTACACCTGACCTGGTTTTATATGTGTAAATTAATGAGTACATTGTTTAAATATATTTTACTAAAAATATATCTTTACATAAACAGGGTGCTTAATCCTTTTTCACCGGATGAAGTCATAAGCTTAGAATTTAAAACTGGCAATAGATTTGCTCCTATTAAAAAAATACACAATATGAAAAAAACAATACTCTTATTTCTTTGCATTCTGACAGTGGGTCTGTCGTCTTGTAAGAAAGAGGTTCTGGTAACAGATCCTACAAATAGAACAATCCTCGTTGATATCCCACTTGCAAACTGGGTGCGTGCGACTGACGGACCGTATTATTACACTAACATTGATCTTCCTGAAAACAATAGTAATTTCAATCAGAGCGGACATGTTATAGTTTCAATGTCTTTTGCTAATCCGGATGTATACGAAGGACTACCGCAGGTATATGGTGGAGCGTCTTATACCTTCAACTCTCAACCCGGTAAACTAACAATCTATATCAACAGTGTTAACAACACAACATTGCCTAACTTACCGCTTACGGTAACTACTGCAAAAGTAACTCTGATAGATGCATTGCTAATTGATTAACTAGCTTAAAAATTTAAGAAACGACCAATGTTCGCCTGAACGTGGTCGTTTTTTTTATGCTCTCCCCTGTTCAGTTGAATGGCCCTGATCATAACGCCATTTCTCTCCAGCAATAGTTCCTCATAAAATCCCTTATAGTAAACATCTTTCACTTCAAAGCGTTTACCAGCACTACTCCAGCCAGTTTTCAATTCGACCCATTCGGGATAAAAGACAACAGTTTCCGTTTTGGACATGATCCCTAATTTTGCTGCTTCTTCTGCATGCAGCACTACTGCATTTCCTAAAATCTGTGCAGTGTAAACGTGTTCCGGATTGTTATATACAAAAGAAGGTTCTCCTTTTTGGATCAGTTTACCATCCTTAATCAGCAATAGCTGATCGGCCAGAAATAAACCATCTGCAGGATCGTGAGACACCATGATCACGGTTACTCCTGTTTCTGCCGCTATGCGCTTAATATCGGCCCGCAATTGATTCTTTAATAATGCATCCACCTGACTAAATGGTTCATCCAATAATAACAGCTTGGTATCGGTAACCATTGCCCTTGCAATCGCCACCCTTTGCTGCTCTCCCCCACTAAGTTCAGTAATTCGTTTTTCCCTTAAATGTCCGATGTGCAGGTGCTCCATCATAGCAACGGTCTTCTCCTGTTTGGACTTTACGTCCGTATTGGAAAGCGCAGAAGCGATATTGTCATAAACCTTCGCATAGATATTGAGCGAGAAGTCCTGCGTCACCATTTTCATCTCTTTATGACCGGGAATCAACTGTTCATGCGGACCAAGAACTCTTTTACCGTTAAACATTACTTCCCCTTCATCTACTTTTAAGAAGCCGAATATTGACTTCAACAGGGTTGATTTACCACTTCCGCTTTCGCCGATGATAGCAATCACTTCCCCCCTTTTTATATCAAAATTGATATCAATTATTCCTGAAACCTGTTCTGTCTGATACTGCTTGGTTAAATGCTTAACGCTGATGATGTTTTCGTCCACACCGTAAAGATACAGTTCGCGAGGATTTTTTCACATGAATACATTGCTTTTTATACTAAGCATCACTTCAGTGTATTCAGGAATATCTACCGATTGATACGTTAAAGGATGAAATTTTGTAAAGAAAAATCCCTCACAGTCCGGAACTGTAAGGGATTAATAATTGTGTGTATATGTTTTATGCTGTGGGGTTAATTCAATCCGAAAGTAACACCGAATGACATATTTCTCAATCCTTTCTGAGCAACAGTATCAAACATATCATTGAAATAGTATTTAGTAAACAGACCTATTCCGCCATAACCTAATCTTACTGTACCACCTACACGAACTGGCTGAAAGTTATAGTCATCTCTGAATTTTTGTTTGCCACGTTCATCGCTGATCTGCTTCACTTTTCCATTTAACAGGAAGCTTACCTCAGGACCTAATACAAAATAAAATCTTTTTCCTTTATCATTTTCTTTGGTACGGAATTCAAAGTTCAAAGGAATGTGTACATAACTGCTGGACAATCTGTTTTTGCTGAAAGCTATTTCTTCATTCACATAAGTTAATTCAGGTGTATTCTGTTGAATGGTGATATTGTTTTTCAATCTGATCAATGTCCAGTCAAAACCTCCTGCTACATAAACTTTAAAATTAGGGTTGAAGCGATAACCGAAATATAAAACGTCGAATGAGAAAGTACTGGTTTTTACTCCTTTATAATCCAGAAATTTGTTTTCGGGCGACAAAGAGAAACTACCATTGTCAATCAATCGTGAAAAACCCCAGTCTACTCTTGTAAAAGTTATTCCACCCATGAAACGTCCTTTTGGTGCAGCCGCATTCTTGGTGCTGTCTTCCTTATCACCAAAAGATACATCCAGTGTATAATTTTTTGCTTTACTGCTTTTACGAATTACTGTATCCTGTTGTGCATTCGCAGCTGGAGAGATCATACCGGCAAGTCCGCTCACCAATAATGCTGTTAAAATTAGATGTTTCATATTTCAGGTGTATTTGTGTCTGTATAACTATTTATGTTTTTTCTTACTAAATCTTATCATTCCAATATTAATGCCTATCAAAGAAGAGTTATCATCATCAGTATCAAAGCGTATCAATTTATCTTCTCTCTTATCCACTTTGTCCACTACAAAATTGATCAGATCGCCCATATTTCTGATCCCCCTTTTATCGGCCATATCATTTTCATTCATCACTTCATCGCCTGTTACAGCAGGAACATCGGCACTGGCCATCACAATCACTTCTGCCGGATCAACTTTTGCTTTAGGCAGCTCTATTGCCGACTCTTTAACTATCGGGTCTCTGGTAGTAAGATGAGCAATTACCTGATTAGGTTGCATCACTCCTAAATTATTTTCAGAAGAGTTCTGATCAGGAGCCTGCACAGCTTTTTTATCTTCAGCAAGCTGGTTATTTTTGACCGGCGATGTTGAAACTAAAATACCCTTTTCCACTGGAGCATTATCCCGGGCAATAGGTTTAGCCTGATCAACTAGTGTATCTTCACTTTTTTCTTTTGTGCTGACAGCCGGTTTAACCACACCGGCAGTAGGCCCTTGTAATTGTACCTTCTCCGCTCTATTAAAAATCAGCAGCGCAATAGTTAAAGTTGCTGCTACAATGGCTGCGGCCATCCAGTAAATTGGAAATACGCGTTTACGTTTTGGCACAAGCTCCGCCTCTATATTAGCCCATAAGTTTGCAGACGGCTCAACCTGAGCATCAACAAACTTATCTCTAAATAACTGATCAAATTCTTTATCCTGCATGTGATGCATAATTTATGCCCTCCATTTTTATTATTTCATCTCTTAATATAGCACGTGCTCTCGACAACTGCGATTTGCTTGCACCTTCTGATATGCCTAATGTATCAGCAATCTCCTTATGAGAATAACCTTCAACAATATACATATTGAAGACCATTCTGTAACCGTCCGACAACTTCTGGATCAGTCCCAATAAATCCTGCATACCCAGCCGACTAAAATCAAAGCCCTGCGAAGGCTGCTCGTAAGCATCCTCGATAGGTACAACATTTAGCGTACGTAAGTTTTTACGATAGCTTTCAATCGCACTGTTCACCATTATCTTTCTGATCCAGCCCTCAAAAGAGCCATCGCCCTGGTAAGTGCTGATCTTCTGAAATACTTTGATATATCCCTGTTGTAATACATCTTCAGCCTCCATCCTGTCGCGGGTATAACGCATACAAACAGCCAGCATCTTAGACGCAGTCTGCTTGTACAGCAGCTCCTGCATCTTCCGGTTGCCAGCTTTGCAGCCTTCCATTAAATCGGTTATAGTATAAGATTGCGTCAAAATCATCAATGGTTTAGTATCTGTTAGATGAGGGAACTATACCAAAGGTTGCACGCTATAGAAAATATTTTATTTTTTCACCTTAAACAATCTGAAATCCTCTTTGTAAGTCAGGAAGAAAGAATGTTGAAACTGCAGTTGTTCCTTTCTTGAGGTACCCAGGTCTACATGAGGTTCAACACGAACGTCAAGATAAAGATGCGGTAAAAGCTCCTGCTGATAAGCATACCTTAATAAAAGTATACTTCTGTTATTTTCTTTATGGCCAAAGTCGTACAAAGTTGAAGAAACAGATTCATACAAAGGCATACCCTTAATGGTAATGAAGTTATTGCCCTTCCAGTAAGACGCTACAAAACTTCCGAATTTGGTATCCATTCCTGCATTAAACCACAGGCCATAACCGCCCTGATAAGGCTGGGTTTTAGTCGGGGAAAACTCTTTGTAAACGGCAACATAATTGTCCGTATAAACCTCTTTGATATTGGTACCAATCTCTTTATGCAATTTGAATCCTGTTGCACCATTAAATAAAGTCTGCAGCGGTTCATCTTTCAGCAGGTCAATCTGTCCACCTTTATGATAAGCTAAAAACTGCAGCGGAACACTTAGTTTCCAACCATTCTTTTGCAGCAATGTACGCTCTGCCGTTAATCCACCAATAATTTGTTCTTTAACCGGAGAAGCCCTGTAAATCATTTTCTGCCACGCAATCCAGGCATCCAGTTTCCATTTCTCTTTTTCTACGATCAGTTGCGTACCATATTGTACAGGATCAGTAATCTGACGTTCAAAATCCCATAGCTGCTCTATATAACCATGATGAATACCCCCCTCCAGACTTCCGAAGTTCAAAGTCAGGTCCTTTTTATGATACTTCAATGTAAATAAAGGCTTCGCATCATTGATGCCATTATCTCCAAAATCTTTTCGGATATAAGCACCAGCTACGATAGCCAGGTTAGGATGTGCGTAGTAAACCAGCGTAGGCTGTAACTGCGTACCATACAAGGTATATCCATCATGAAACTGGTTGGAATATTCATAATTTCTCACGTAATTGAAGTTATAGAAATTAAAGTGAACCTCTCCAACAGCATTACTATCAGGACGAATCCTGTTTTCTATGGCTGAACTGTTAAACTGTGCATAACTGACCTGGTAACCTGCAACAAGGAGAAATAAGAAAAGTAAGGTTGTTTTCATAACAATTTAAGATTGACGTTTCTGCCTGTAGTTTTTATAGATTTTTACAGCAGTCATAATTACGACAGAAAAAATGATAAGTCCGATCAGACCATAAACCCAGTCCACCGCACTTTTTAAGATTACCGTAAATACTATGGCAACCAATAAAACTGTTGCCAGTTCATTCCATAAACGCAGTTTAAAAGAAGTCATTTTAAATACTTCTGTTTTAAGCTGATTCATGATACGCTGACAAAGAAAATGATAAATCAGCAGGAAAACGACAAAACCCAGTTTTACATGAAGCCAGGGCGCATGCAACAATCCGGGGCGGATACAGATCATTGTTACTCCTGCAACCACAGAAAGTGCCATTGCAGGAGTACTGATAATATACCAGAGCTTTTGCTCCATTTTTATAAATTCCTTTTGCAAAATCAGACGTTCCTGTTCAGGACGGTCATTCGCTTCGGTATGATAGATAAATAAACGTACGCTATAAAATAATCCCGCCATCCAGCTTACCACAAAGATAATATGAACCGACAGAACATATAAATAGTATTTTTCCATTTTAGTAACGGAATTCTTTAATTACCTCAATTGCATATTTAACGTTATCAAACGGGATATCAGGCATGATACCATGGCCAAGGTTGAATATAAATCCATTCTCACCACGCATACGTTCAAATAACTGAAGAATAGTTTTTTTGATCACAGGTTTATCAGCATATAAGATATGCGGATCAAGATTTCCCTGGACAGCGATACCAGCAGGCAGGCTGTTTTTAATGTTTAACAAATCAGCATTCCAGTCAACCGAAATCACATCTGGCTGTGCGGTAGCCATCATTGGTGCAAACACAGAACTTCCTTTACAGAAAGAAATCACCGGAATATCTTTTCTGTTCAGGTTAGCAATAATTTCTTTGATGTAACGGTGAGAAAACTCCTCATAATCGTTCCATGAAAGTGCTAATGCCCAACTGTCAAAAATCTGTATGGCATTTACTCCTGCTGCAATCTGCAGGTTCAGGTACTCAGCCGTCACCTTTGCTATTTTAGCCAGAAGCCGATGTGCGATTTCAGGATGATTATGCATTAACAGCTTCGTGGTCTTAAAATCCTTAGAAGATGCGCCTTCAACCAGGTAACTCATTACTGTGAATGGAGCACCGGCAAAACCGATCAGCGGTATGTTTCCATTTAAGCGCTGCTGAATTACTTTTATCGCATCAGCAACATATTCCAGTTTATCCAGACAATCTACATTGAGATTATCAACGTCCTGCATATTACGTACAGGATTGGCAAAACGCGGACCTATACCCTGAGTAAAGCTTAAATCGCCACCCATTGCCTCGGCAGTAACCAGGATATCACAAAACAAAATAGCTGCATCAATACCCAGTAAATCTACCGGCAACATCGTTACATCAGCAGCAATTTCAGGTGTTTTACACATTTCAAGAAATGAATATTTGTTTTTAATTTCCCAATATTCTGGCATAAAACGGCCGGCCTGACGCATCATCCACACTGGTGGACGTTCTGTGGGTTTTGACCATGCTGCATCTAAAAATAAATTGTTCATCTAATCTTAATTTGTGGGTAAGCTGTTCGCTTCTTTTTCTATTTTATTAATTATCTCTTTTGCTCTTTCTGTATGTGCCAGTTCCATTGCCCTCGCCGTATAGGCTAAAGTTCTTACTTTATCATTTTTACGTAAGGCAAGATTTGCTAAATGGATCAGTACATAAGATTTATCACTTTGCCCGCCAAGAGGAAAACGGCTGGCAATCTGGAAGTGGTATTCGGCCTTTTCAAAGTCTTCATTTTTCAGCGCAATACTGGCCATCATAAACTCATAATAACCTCTTCTGTTTCTTGCAAGGCGATCCGGATTGGTAACTTCAGCAAGTATGCGTGATGTTTTTTCATAATCCCCATCCTTAAAGGTCTTCGAGGCCAGTAAAATTGAGCTGTTTTTAAAATGGCTCCATATGACAAATGCCAGCATCAAAGCGGATATTGCAGCGAGCTGGTATTGCATGTAAAAGAGGCATACCAATGCACTGATCACAAAAACTGCCATCAGTGCATATCTACCTTTAACGTTGTACATTAGCTGTGGATATCCGTAAATTTATAGCCTACTCCTCTGATAGAGTGAAAGTAAACAGGGTTTTTCTGATCCGGTTCAAAATACTTACGGAAAGTAAGGATGAAGTTATCAATGGTACGTGTTGAAGGATAAACATCATAGTTCCATACTGTCTCCAGAATCTGCTCGCGGGAAACCGCCTCATTTTTCCTTTCAATCAGTAATTTCAGCAACATCGTTTCTTTTTTCGTCAGCGGTACAATCACACCATCATCCTGTTTCAATTCGAAAGAGTTGAAGTAGATTGTTTTGTCGCCTATTTTATAAGAATTCAATTCCTTTAAATCATCAGATTTCATGCTGCGTTTTACCAGTATACCTACTCTAAGGATCAGTTCTTCCAGGTTGAAAGGCTTAACCAGGTAATCATCAGCACCTTTTTTCAATCCCATTACACGGTCTTCACTAGTGTTTTTAGCCGTCAGGAATAAAATAGGAACCTCCGTATTTTCTAAACGGATCGTTTCACAAACCTGGAAGCCATCCATCTCTGGTAACATTACGTCCAGGATAATCAGGTTAAAGCGCTCTTCCTTAAAGATCTTCAGCGCAGTTTTGCCATCCTTTACGGCATGTACTTTGTAACCTTCTAATTCAAGGTTCAATTTTATAGCATCTAACAAATGGTCTTCATCTTCGACCAATAATATTCTTAATTTCTGTTGCATAATGATCAACTAAATGTTACTTCAAAAATAGTACCCTGCGGTACGTTGTCTCTGACACTGATATCAGCATCATGTTTTTGCAAAACTTCCTTTACTATAAACAATCCTAGTCCGGTACCTTTTGCTTTTCTCGTATTCTCGTCACCAACGCGGTAAAACTTATCAAATATGAGCATTTTTTCGGCATCTGGTATACCAGGTCCTTTATCCGCAACAGTTAAAAAAGGATGTCCGTCACGCATCTCCAGCTCCACACAAATCTCGGCACAAGGGCCTGAATATTTTACTGCATTCTCCACCAGGTTTGTCACCACACAGGAAAGACTAAAAGGATCTCCGTTTACTTTCACCTGTGGTGCAATCTTCGGATTGATGATCTGCTCACAACCACATGAATGTACCTGTAACCTGTCCGTAATCTTACTGACCAAATCAGAGAAATCAAACTCTTCCTTCGGGAAGGAATAAGACCGGTTTTCAATTTTTGTGGCCAGCAGCATATTTTCCACCAGGTCATCCAAACGTTCAATATCCTTTAGTGAATTGTTTAACAGGGAAGTCTGACGCGCTTTATCCAAATCACGTTTCACTATTGTCTGTAAAGACAATTTAATAGCCGCTAATGGCGACTTCAACTCATGTGTAACAGATAAAAGGAAATTTTGTTGTTGTTCCCGCAGTTTATCCTCTTTTTTGATGGACTGGTGCAGGAAAAAAGCACCAATACAGAGCAGGAACAGGAAGACAGAGCCTTCACCCATGACCATGGCCATCCTCGAAGGTTGTAATTTTACAACCAGCGTACCCCAGGAAATCAGCTGTACCAGAGAGTACAGCAACATGAAATAAAATATGATGATCGATTTCTTCAAAATAGCTGAATGATGGTTAAATGTAGTGTTATTTTATTTATTCCTAAAAACAATATCCAGTGTCTCTAAAATTGCTCGTTTCGCTTTCTCTAATTCAATCTTCGTATGCGCTGCAGATACAAAACCTACCTCGTATCCTGAAGGCCCTAAATAGATACCCCTGTTTAACAACTCCCTGTGCATGATCTTGAATTTCTCCATGCTTGCCGGATCGATATCTTCCGCACACTGGATTTTGTCCTTATCCGTAAAAGCAAACCAAAAGATGGAGCCTACATTAAAGACTTTAAACTTATAACTTCTGGCCGTAGCAAAACGCTGGATGCTTTCAGCAAATTCAGCCGCCTTATTATTCAAATCTTTATAAAATCCTGACCGCAGCAACTCCGTTAACTGTGCGATACCTGCTGCCATAGCAACCGGGTTTCCGGATAATGTTCCTGCCTGGTAAACACCGCCATCAGGCGATATATGTCCCATGATCTCTGCAGAAGCCCCATACATTCCTACGGGTAATCCTCCTCCAAGGATCTTTCCATAAGTAACTATATCTGGTTTCGCACTATAATGCCCCGCTGCACCTTCAAATCCCAAACGGAAACCGGTAATTACTTCATCGAATATTAACAGTGCACCATTGTCTTTACAGATCTGCTGCAGGAATTCTATATATGCTGCATCCTGGATCAGTAATCCATTATTAGCAGGAATACCCTCAATGATGACTGCTGCTACCTCGTCTTTAAATTGAGCAAAAGCCTGTGTCAACGCTTCAGTATCATTTAACGGAACCACAATTGTTTCTGCAGCGAAAGATTTTGGTACGCCAAGCGAAGAAGTTTCACCAAAAGTAACCAGGCCTGAACCTGCTTTTACCAGTAATGAATCACTGTGACCATGGTAACAGCCTTCAAATTTGATGATCTTATCTCTTCCTGTATATCCACGTGCCAGTCTGATGGCCGACATTACGGCTTCTGTTCCGGAGCTCGTAAAGCGGATCTTCTCCACGTGTTTGTTATTTTTAATAATCAGTTCTGCCAGTTCATTTTCCAGCGCAGTAGGTGCACCGAAACTCATTCCATTCTGCATTACTTCAGTCACCTTTTCCCTGACTTTTGCAGGATTGTGACCTAAAATAAGTGGTCCCCAGCTACCGCAGAAATCAATAAACTGATTCCCGTCTGCATCCCAGACAAAACAGCCATCACCTTTCTGAATGAAAAGTGGCGTTCCATAAACGGATTTAAAAGCTCTTACCGGTGAGTTTACCCCGCCCGGAAAATATGTTTTAGCTTTCTCGTAAAGCTCGGCCGATTTCTGTCTTGAAATATCTGGTTTAGTTCCGGTATTTACTGGCATATCCCCTTCGTTACCCGAAAACATCTTCTTTAATGATTCTAACATATTACATCCAATTCTTTTCTACAATATCCCTTATATGATAGGTAGTGATGATACTTGCCCCTGCACGTGCAAAAGCATGCATAGTTTCCATCACTACTTTCTGCTCGTCTATCCAACCTCTTTCTGCTGCTGCTTTCACCATCGCATATTCCCCTGAAACATTGTAACAGGCAATAGGCAGGCTGGTATGCTGTTTCAGGTTGTGCATCACATCAAGGTAAGCCAGTGCAGGCTTAACCATTAATACGTCAGCACCTTCACTCTCATCCAGCAATGCTTCTCTTAACGCCTCTTCAGGATTTCTGAAATCCATCTGGTAAGCTTTTCTGTCACCCTTGCTCGGTGCACAATCTGCCGCCTCACGGAAAGGACCGTAATAAGCTGAGGCAAATTTGGTGGCGTGAGACATTACTGCGGTATTTACCTGCCCGTTCTGGTCAAGCAAATCCCGGATCGCCCTGATCCTTCCATCCATCATATCTGAGGGTGCAAGCATATCTGCTCCGGCCTGCGCATGTGTTAACGCCATTTTAGCGATCACCTCAACAGTTGCATCATTCTGCACATAGTCGTCTTTTAAAATTCCACAGTGCCCATGTGTAGTATAAGAACAAACGCAAACATCAGTCACAACGTACAAATCTTCACCAAACTGTTTTTTCAGTTCGCGTACGGCAACAGGAACCAATGAATGATCATGATAAGCACTGTGTGCATCATCACTTTTCTCATCACCCACACCAAAAAGCATAATTTTGTTTACGCCCAACTCCAATCCCTTTTCTACATCTCTGATTAAAGTATCCGTAGAAAAATGGTTCACCCCCGGCATGGAATCAATCGCATGTTTTACACCATTTCCCGGTACTACAAAGTACGGATAAATGAACATGTCTTTAGACAGCCTTGTTTCAGCTACCATTTCTCTTACAAGCGGGTTTTTTCTTAATCTCCGTGGACGGTGTAACATAATTAACCTTTTTTATTTAATATCAATTCCAAAAACAGCTTCTGCGAGGCCAATTTCATCAGGAGAATAAGGCAAGGTATAGGCAACGCCCATCTCATCAAATTTCTTTCCTGTAGAATTACCTATTGCAATGACTTTTTGTCCCGGATCCAATAAGTTATCAGCAAAATATGCTTCAACATTGGAAGGACTGGTAAAAATCAGTACATCAGCATAAGTCTGATCTATATCTTCTTCAATTACCGTTTCGTAAATCGGGAGGTCTACAACTTTTGTATCAGCGGCGAGCGACTTTTGTATACTGAGTAACGAATCCTGTGCACGCGGGAACAAAACAGTCTGTCCTTTCACCAGCACAGCAAAATCTTCTGCTACTTCACTGATATCGCCACTCTCACCTACATAATCTGCCAGGTAACCATATTTCCTCAACGCATCTTCAGAACCTCTGCCCACTACGCCAAACTTTACGTTTTTAGGCAATACAGGTTTCAGTTTGAAGAAGTATTCTACACCATTACGACTACTGAAGAAAATCCAGTCTATATGTTTCAGATAAAAAGCATCAAGCACATTCACTATTGGAAATGTGCGTATCAGTGACCTGCCCTCTATCTCAATATTATTTTTTTCCAAAGCCCTGCGGAAATAGCTATGCTCTCCGATCTCTCTCGAGATAAACACTTTGGCAGGATGTTTCCTGGCCGGATCAAATTGTGCTACAATCTTTTCTGCCAGTCCTTCCAGGCTATCCACTCTATAGAATAAACGGTCAGGAAAATCATCAGCAGACAATGCTTTTGAAGTCCACACTTCATATTTACCATCTTCCTTTTTGCAGTAACAGCCTAAAGGCATGTGGCAACCACCTTCAAAAAGATTCAGGACCTTGCGCTCTACCGCAATTTCTTCAGCAGTGCCGGCATGGTTTAATGCCTGCAGCAGTTCATATAGTTCAGTATCATTCTCCCTGATCTGGAATGCAAGAACTCCCTGTGCAGGAGGAGGAACCAGTTCGGTCGGGTCGATAACCTCTACATGAAATTCAGACAGATCAACATTCAATCGGTTTACACCAGCTTTAGCCAGTACGATTGCATCGTAGTTTTCATCTCTCAATTTCTGAATACGCGTAAGCACATTACCACGCAGATCTTCAATGTTCAGATCCGTACGTAAAGCCAGCAACTGGGCCTTACGCCTGTTAGACGAAGTACCTACCTGCGCACCGGTTTTCAGCGAAAGTTTCTGCGTTACATCCACACAGTCCCTCAGGATCAGCAGCAGTTCAGACGGATCTTCACGCTCAGATACTGCAGCTATAGTTAAGCCTGCCGGATGTGTTGTTGGTAAATCTTTATGGGAATGCACAGCAAGATCAATGCTGCCATTTAATAATTCTTCTTCAAGCTCTTTAGTGAAAAAACCTTTTCCTTCAAGCTTATCCAGTCTTAGGTTCAGTATTTTATCGCCCTGGGTCTTGATGATTTTAAGTTCAGCTTCAACGCCAATTTCAGCAAGTCTGTCTTTAGTAAAGTTGGCCTGCCATAAAGCAAGTTCGCTACCTCTTGTGCCGATAATCAGTTTCTTCATTAGGTTTTACGTATTTAGAGTTTGCGCAAATTTAACCTAAAAGAGTCATAGAGTTAAATTATAAACAAATAATGTATTTTAACTGACGATTGAGCGAATACTAGCTGTTATTAACCAGTATTTCTTTTGCCATGATCATAGGAACGCTGATATATTTCTTCTCCATATAATCCATCACACGTTCTAAAACCAGGCGTGAATTCTCATCAAGACCATTAATCTCTTCCGCAAATACGATATCTATCGCTTTACTTTTGATTGCCTTGATTTTCTGAGGAACACAGCTCATTGCGATCTCAATCTTACGCTGACGAAGGTCTGCGTCGAATTCTTTAATATTCTGATCAATGATCAGCTCAGCACTTACCAGCTCATCATAACGTTCCTGTATATTTTTACGGGCAACCTCTTTCAGGGATTCTACCTCAATATAATGTATAGGAAAGTTTTTTATGACTTCGGGCGCGGTATCATTCGGAACTGCTAAATCCACGATCACCTTTTTACCAGTTTCGCCATTCAGCAGTTGTTTGTATATCTTTTCAGTAATGATGGGCTCAGTAGCACCTGTACAAGTAATGATCACATCAAAACCCTTATCAAAACCCGCAAGTGCTGCTAACGGATAAGCTACACCATTCAATTCTTTTGCAAGGCTCTCTGCACTTTCCAACGTCCTGTTAAATACTGAGAAGTCGGAATATTTATGCTTTTTAAGATATTGTGCCAGATTTCTGTTGGTTTCACCGGAACCGATGATCAGTAATCTTGGATTGGTACCCAATTTCAAATCACGTAATTTACGGTATGCGAGGGAGACAACTGAAACAGGATTTTTAGATATGTTAGTATGTGTATATACTTCTTTAGCAGTTTTCACTACCCTGTTCATGATCATCCGCATATAATCTGCAGTAAATCCTGCAACGCGACAAGCTTCATACGCACGGCGTACCTGTGCAAGAATCTGCTTTTCGCCCACCACAAGGCTTTCTAATGAACATGAAGTGCGTAATAGGTGATTAAATGCTTCTACCTGCTCATATACGGATACATTATCTACAAACTGCTCCATATACTCTTCAGGCAGTCCCATATTCAATACGTGCAGAAAACGGAAAATGAAATCACGGTCTACATCATGCGCCGAAGTAAAAACAAACTCAACACGGTTACAAGTACCGATGTAGAAAATTTCCTTTACATCAAGTTCAGTTTGAATATTTTTTAGTCTATCATCCAGAGTTTGCTCACATATAACTAATTTCCCTAAAGATTTCAGGTCAATTTGTTTATGTGTGAAAGCAAGTATTTTTAAATATTCCAAAGCAGGTTTTCCTATTTTTTATTGCAAAACAAAAGTAACAACACCCTTCTGCTCCACTGTCATTAGGCTGTAATTAAGAGCAATTTAGAAAGATTTTAAATTAGGCAAGGTTCACACTAAGGTTTTGATATATTTGTTATAAATGCACGAAAACCTAGAAAAACGTAGCAATGATAGAGAAAAAGCAATTTATATTGTCCGGATCAGGAGATAAAACAATTACAGGTGATCTGATATATGATGAAAGTAAGACAAATATACCTTCTGTAATCTTTGTACATGGCTTTAAAGGCTTCAAGGATTGGGGAGCACATCACCTCACTGCAGCCTATTTCGCAGCACATGGTTACAGATATATAAAGTTCAACTTAAGTCATAGCGGCGTTAATGCAAACAAACCAGATGATGTAACTGATATGGACGCCTTTGCTGCAAATACATTTAGTTATGAACTGAAGGACATAGATACCGTAATCAACTATGTAGCACATACCTTTCCTCAGGATCCGATCTATATGATCGGGCACAGCCGGGGTGGCGGACTTGCTATCATAAAAGCTGCAGATGATGAACGGATTCAGAAAATAGTCACCTGGTCGTCCATTGCTGATTTCAGCTCGCTATGGAAAAAAGAACAGGAAGAGCAATGGCTCAGCGAAGGACAGATATTTGTAGAAAATGCGAGGACTAAAGAGAAGATGCCTTTAAACAGCACATTATTGTCGGACTTCAATGCGCACAAACATGAATATAACATCATCAATGCGGCATCAAGAATCAGTATACCCTGGTTAATCCTGCATGGTGATGACGATGTGAATGTAAATTTCAGTACGGCCCAACACCTTGCACAGGCGCAGCCGAAGGCTAAACTGCAAAAAATTGCTGGTGCAAACCATGTATTTGGCGCATCGCATCCTTATACCTCAGCAGAAATGCCGGCACAGTTACAGGAAGTATGTGAGAAAACGCTCGACTTTTTAAAGAGTTAGCTATTTCACTTCCGTCCAGTTCCCGTCTTCTTTGATCAGTTCAATCAGCTCATCTAAAGCAGAAAGGGAATTGACATTTTTTTTCACCACTTCCTTACCCCGGTATAAAGTAATTTTGCCGGGGCCAGTACCTACATAACCATAATCAGCATCAGCCATTTCACCTGGTCCATTTACAATACAGCCCATAATCCCAATTTTAATCCCTTTCAGGTGATCTGTTCTGGAACGGATCGACTGCGTGGTTTCCTGCAGATCGAAAAGTGTTCTGCCACAGCTGGGACAGGATATATATTCTGTCTTGGAAATCCTTGTCCTGGTCGCCTGTAAAATACCAAAGCTGGTAGCGTTAATTAATGGTAATTCGATCGACTGAGGCGCATCAATCCAGATACCATCCCCAAAGCCATCGGTAAATAATGCACCCAGATCTGTTGCAGAATACAACATCAGATCGTCTGCGCTGATATCCGTATAAGTCCTTTTGATGATAACCGGCAGTTGAAGATTGTTTTTCTGCAGCGCGATAAAAAATGCACGCTGCTCGGCCATACCATGTTCGGCAGAAGTTTCAAGTACCAATACAGCCGTAGCATCCAATGCAGACAGGGCGGCCAGATCAAAATTGCCGGCGTTTACACTCACCAGGTTCAATACAGGATCTTTCAGCTCTGCCCGGCCTATTTCAGTTAAATTGAATAGCGGACTACAATTGCTTTTATCTTTCAAACCTAACCAGGTGCCATAGTTATATACCTGGCGCAGATTCCCCGGAAAAGAGAACGAAGGCAGTGCATCACCCAAATATACCAGGTCACATGCCTGATCCGCCATATTGTATTTGTCCAGCAGTGCATCATATTTATATCCCGCTTCTGTCAGGAAGTAAGGGTCTTTCAGATTTTTTGAAGAAACATCAAGCATGACCACAGGATGATGGTGGCCACCAATATGTTGCACAGGTAAAGTTAAGCGGCGACTATAAGCATAAGGCTGATAAGGCAAATCCTGAATATTGATGTGCTCATTTGAAGGCAAGCTTAACAGCGATCGTTTCGTATACCTGTCTGCCAGTGCCTTAGCTACCGGAGCTTCAAATTCAGGGTCTTCTGTTAAGGATACCCTGATCGTATCACCCAAACCATCTTCCAGCAGAGTACCTATTCCGACAGCAGATTTAATCCTTCCATCTTCTCCGTCTCCTGCTTCCGTCACCCCCAGGTGCAAAGGATAGTTCATCCCTTCCTTTACCATCGTTTCCACCAGTAGGCGATACGCCTGCACCATTACCTGCGTATTGCTCGCTTTCATGGAAATCACCAGGTTATAGTAATTCAGAGACTCGCACATACGGATAAATTCCATGGCAGATTCTACCATTCCCCGCGGTGTGTCTCCATACTGACTCATGATCCTGTCAGACAATGAACCGTGGTTAGTTCCGATCCGCATAGCAGTACCGTACTCTTTACAGATTTTAACCAGCGGGGTAAACTTCTTGTAAATCCTCTCCAGTTCAGCCAGATAAGCGATATCTGTATATTCTATATTTTCAAATCGTTTTTTATCAGCGTAATTACCAGGATTGATCCTTACTTTCTCTACTATCCTTGCTGCTGCTTCTGCCGCATTCGGTGTAAAGTGTATATCAGCCACCAGCGGCACATTATATCCGCGTAAACGCAGTTCTTTTTTAATCTGAGCCAGGTTTTCTGCCTCTTTCATACTCGGGGCAGTAATGCGTACATATTCACAGCCAGACTCCACCATTCTGATCGTCTGTTCAACAGTTCCGATTGTATTCATTGTATCGGTGGTCGTCATAGACTGGATCCTGATAGGGTTCAATCCACCCATAGGGATATCTCCAATATGAACTTCCCGTGTTAAAAATCTTGAATACTGATTTAAAGAATTGCAATATCCTCCGGCTAATTCCTGTTGTGCTGATACGTTTTCCATGCGCTGCAAAGATAAAGATTAAATCAATCGGTCTTTAATAACTAATGTATTTGACGCGATATCATGCCATGATTGTTGCTTTTTATTGAGAAAAGTATAGAGGTAGCCGAAAAAAACCGGAAGTACCGAAAGAATTTTACCAGCATTCCTGCCAAAAGAATTGGGCAAAGTGATCCTGTTACCCATCAGATCTGTCACTTTAATATTCAATAAACGTTTTCCGATTGAACCCTGTTTAGCCGAAGCTTCGGCTATGCTGCCATAGATGAATTTAGCCAGAGGTAAAAAAGAAAGGATAAAAAGACTGCTCATGATGCGTTCATCTTTTTCTTCGATAAAAACAAAGCTGATCAGCATCAGGACAATAAAGAATAACAGCAGAACGAAATAATCAATCACCATGGCCAGCAGCCGCTGGTCAAAAGACGCAAAATACTGAGGTGCCGTTTGTTCGTAGCTAAAGCCAAAAAGCGCACGTAATTCGGGGAATTCGTGCGCCTCTTTGTAGTCGTCCATACCTGGTTTCCTGATAAAGGTACCTGGTAAAATGTTCAGCTCTTTTAAAGCTGAAAAGCCATATGGGCCCGTTGGTTTACCATTAATGACAACGGTATAAATTATATCCTGATTTTCCAATGTTCTTAGTATCTGCCCACTTCAAAATTACTCAATCCTCCGTCCAGGTTTATAAAAACTTTTTTCGTTGAGGTTTTATAGTTAGGCGTTTCGTAGTTACTGTTATCAATTTTCACAAATCCCGGAAAGTCTTTTGCAGATAAACCTGTTTTAGTTTTGATCCTGCAGCCAGAGTTCTCCGGAACTTTGATTTTAACATCCGCTACACCAGTTTTTACGATCACATCAGTGATCGGCAACAGGTCGCCGATGGTAATATCCAGCGCCGCTGCGCCTCCATCAAATTTAAAGCTTCTTACTTTGTATTCAGTAAAGTCGAAATCAACCTCTCCCGCACCCATATTCATATTTAAAATCCATTCCGGTTTTTTGTTCAGTTTGATATCCACATCATTTCCACCCTCATTGAAGGACCATCGGCCTTTTTTATCTTTCATCTTGAAATTGATCGTGGTCACCGAATCTGAACTTTCCTTCTGCAGGATGAAATTTCCATTCCTTCTTTCCACATCGGCCACTACCAGACTATCTGTTTCCCCATCTAATTTAAAAGATGTACCACCGCCCGAGATATTAAACACGGTTTTTTTCAGGCTGTCTGCCGCTATAAAAGGCTCAGAAAAACTTACCCGCTGCACATCTCCCTCATCATTGTCATTCAGCTCAACATCCAGATCTTTAGAAAGGGTATCACCAATCCAGTGTTTGCTGGCAGGAGGCTGCTGACCTTTATAGAAAACAAATCCCAGCATAATTACCAGTACGCCCAGGCAGATTATGTTTCCTACCTGCGACTTATTCTTGTTAAATAAGATATTCACCCCAGATATGATCAGGACTACGGGCCAGAAACTCCATACGTTTCTCCAGTAAAATTCAATAATATTAAAATTCTCTAATAAGAGGACTATCCCTATAAACACAAGTACGATACCCCATATTACTCTATTCAGTTTCATAACAATTCTTTTTAGTTTATCATTTGATTACAAATTCCCTGGCGCTATAACTGGTCTTCAGGCTCATCCTTTTTAAATTCAGGCGCTACGTCAGGAGCTTTTTGTTCAGCAGACGCCTTTTGTTCTGTTGCTGCTGCCGCCTTATCCTGCTGATTTTTCCAATCTTCCCAGCCAGTTTTTCTTTTAGATTTTAAAATAAAACTTAAGCCTATTGCTACAAATACCAGCGGCCATAATTTGCCCAGTCTGAACCAGTAAGGAATAATATCAAACTCATTCATTAAAAAGTATAATCCTATCACGAGCAGGAAGAGTCCCCCTACTGTTTTACCTGTATCGTTATTTTTTGGCAAACCTTTAAGGTCTAATGGATTCTCCCAATCAAATGCAGTCCCCGGTTTTTCCTTCGCTGTGAACCCTTTTGGATCTTCAAAAGGTGGCGGAGAATTAAACCCTGCCGGATTATTAAAAGGTGGTGGATTATGCTGCTTTTTAAAATAATCATTGAATTGTGAAAACCTTGCAGAAGGGTCTGTATTCACTGGTACCACAATCCACATCACCAGGTAAACCAATATTCCGGTACCTACCAGGAAAAAAGTGGAGAGTACAAATAATAATCTTATAATAGTTACGTCAACTTGCATATAAGATGCTAATCCCGATGAAACGCCGGCAATTACTTTGTCGTGTTCGTTTCTTAATAATCTATTTTCCATAAAGCGTTCTCCTATAATTTGCTTTTAAAATGCAAGCGGTTTCAAAATTATCTCTTCAACATTCACGCCACTGCTTAAGTTCAGTACCGTATTTAAAACTTCAGCTATGTCTTCGGGCTGTACAAATCGTTCCGGCGGAATCTGTGTTCCTTTCCAGGATTCTGTTAATGTGGCACCCGGTAAAATCGCCGTAACTTTAACACTGTATTTTGATAACTCTTGCCGCAATACATAATTAAGACTGAGCAATGCCGATTTAGTTACACCATAACTGCCGGCATTTTCATTAATCTCTCTGCTGGATACAGAACAGATGTTAAACAGGTGTCCGGAGCGCTGTTTGCGCATCAGTTTACCGAAATATTTAGACAGATAATAAACTGCATCCAGGTTCAGCCTTTGCTGTAATTCAAACCGCTCATCCTCCTCGTCCAGTAATGCACCTGGTAAAAATATCCCCGCATTGTTCACCACCACATCAACCTTATCCATCACAGCATGCACGCCCTCACAAAACCTGTATACTTCTTCTTTAATACTGCAATCTGTTACAGAATAGAATATCTGGCGACCAGTTGTGGCCAGTTCATCCTTTAATGCGATTAAATCCGATGCTGTTCTGGCACAAATGGCCAGATTATAACCCTCTTTGGCTAATTTTATCGCTATAGCTCTTCCTATCCCCTTTGTGGCGCCTGTAATAACTGCGTTCATATCTCTTTATATTACCAACTGCAAAAAACCGCATTATTCATTAAATAGCAGAATAATTTTAAGAAATAAAGAAAGCGACAACAATTTTTGTTGTTTCTTTGTATTATATACAATAATTAATATATCAGCTAATTCCATACTGAATGAATTTCACCAATTTTGGCAAGTATCTCCTGCTTTTAAAAGCAGTTTTCAGAAGGCCGGAAAAATTTAAAATATACATGAAGGCCATTTTTCAACAAATGGATTTCATTGGCGTAGGCTCACTCGGTTTGATTGCCATCATTTCTACTTTCATCGGTGCAGTAATGACCTTGCAAATTGCTTTCCAGCTGGTAAGTGATTTCATTCCTAAAACTATTATTGGTTCTGTTACGCGCGACTCCAGTATTCTGGAGTTAAGTCCAACTATCACAGCCATCGTGCTTGCGGGTAAGATAGGCTCGGCAATCTCTTCTGAAATAGGTACCATGCGTGTAAGCGAGCAGATCGATGCACTGGAAATCATGGGTATCAATTCTCCGGGATACCTGATTTTGCCTAAGCTGATTGCAGGAATTACCATGGTACCAGTCCTGGTTATTTTCGCGATGGTATTGAGTATTACTGGTGGTTATTTAGGCGGAACACTTTCCGGTGCAGTAACACCTGCTGAATATATCCAGGGTATCACGACAGATTTCAATCCATATACAATTGTAGTGGCATTGGTTAAAGCATTTGTGTTTGGCTTTATTATCACTACCGTTCCTGCTTATGAAGGGTTTTATGTTAAAGGCGGTGCTTTGGAAGTTGCCCAGGCAAGTACAAGAGCTGTAGTTGTGGCCTGTATCAGTATCCTAGCATGTGATTACATTGTAACCCAGTTATTATTATGATCGAAATTAAAGACATTGAAAAATCATTTGGGTCTAACACAGTCCTTAAAGGTATCTCCGGTAAATTTGAAGCTGGCGTAACCAACCTGATCATCGGCGGTTCCGGTTCAGGTAAAACTACCTTACTGAAATGTATGATCGGTCTGCATACACCTGAAAAAGGCAGTGTGGAATACGACGGCAGGGAATTTACTCAGATGAGTTTTGAGGAGAAGATTGAGATCAGGAAAGAAATCGGTATGCTTTTTCAGGGCTCGGCCTTATTTGACTCCATGACCGTAGAAGAGAATATCATGTTCCCCTTAAATATGTTTACTGAACAGTCTTTCAAAGAAAAACTGGAACGTGTAAACTTTTGCCTGGAACGTGTAAACCTGCCAGGTAAAAACAAATTATTCCCGGCAGAACTCTCCGGAGGAATGAAAAAAAGGGTAGGTATTGCCCGTGCAATTGCCATGAATCCAAAATATCTTTTTGTCGATGAACCTAACTCAGGTCTGGATCCTAAGACATCCATTGTAATTGATGAGCTGATCAAGGAATTGACGGAAGAATATAATACCACTACTATTGTAGTGACGCATGATATGAACTCTGTAATGGGTATCGGCGACTACATCTTGTTTTTACATGAAGGTAAAAAATTCTGGGAAGGCTCAAATAAAGAAATTGCCCATACAGATATAGAAGAACTTAATGATTTTGTTTTTGCCAGCCGCTTTATGAAGGCTGCCAAGAAAAACTTTTAATAACGCATACCCCTAATATATGATAAGCCTTTTAACGCCCACTCACTGGAAAGATTATGAGTTGATTGACTGTGGTGATTTTGAAAAACTGGAACGCTTTGGTAACCTGATCCTAACAAGACCTGAGCCACAAGCGGTATGGAAAAAAACATTATCTGAGCAGGAATGGAAAAAACAGACACACATCAGGTTCAAGGGCCGCTCTGCTACTTCAGGAGAATGGATTAAATCTGCCCCGCAGATTCCTGACCGCTGGAATGTAGAATATAAAAATGATGAGGTGAAGATCAATCTGCGTCTCGGATTAACTTCTTTCAAACACCTTGGGGTTTTCCCTGAGCAGGCAGTAAACTGGGATTACATCTCTTCATCTGTCAGAAAATTTAAAACCAAAACACCAAAAGTACTGAACCTTTTCGCTTATACCGGTGCAGCATCACTCATTGCTAAAGCTGCTGGTGCAGATACTACACACGTAGATTCCATCAAACAGGTCGTGAACTGGGCGAACGAAAACCAGGAACTTTCACAGTTAAAAGATGTGAGATGGGTAGTGGAAGATGCGCTGAAATTTGTTAAACGTGAGCTGAAACGCGGTAAAAAATACAATGGTATTATTTTAGATCCACCTGCATTCGGACATGGTCCGAATGGAGAAAAATGGAAACTGGAAGACCATATTCAGGAAATGATGATGGAAGTAGTGCAGTTGTTAGATGAAGAAGAACATTTCCTGATCCTGAACACTTACTCACTGGGTTTTTCTTCTGTGATTGTGGAGAACCTGATCAAAACCTCATTCCCGCAAGTAATGAACCTTGAAACAGGTGAATTGTACCTGCAGGCCACTTCAGGTGTAAAACTACCGCTGGGTGTCTTCGGAAAATTCAATAAATTTATCAAATAAACATAGCTCAAAAGAATTCAGGATTAGTCTTCTGCACCTTCCTGAATTCTTTTATAGGCAATGACCGGCAGTCCGCGTGTACCACCATCCGCTGAAGTGAAACTGTTAAATCTCAAAACATAAATATTATTTTTCGCGTCTTTTATCACATATAACCGATCCCGGTTTACTGTAGACGTTGTTCCTGTAGTGCTAATAGTCCTCCAGTTTGTACCTATTACGTCCCGCTCCGCTGAATAAACAAGTCCTTCCAAATTACTTGCTGAAAATCCTGCATACGCCCTTTCCGCTTCAGCTGCGCTAGTATATTTTATCTCTGAGGCTGTAACGCCACCAGCAAAGTTGATCAACACAAAATCCGGCACAGCTACAGCTACCGGAGTAGTCGCACTCGTTTTATAAGTAGAATAGGTCCACTGAATATCCCATAAAGCTTTTGCGGGTTCAACGGCTACCCTACCTCCGATAAATGAAATATACTGAAAATTGAATGCAGG
Organism: Pedobacter sp. MR2016-24; assembly: GCF_026239655.1. Lineage (GTDB taxonomy): Bacteria > Bacteroidota > Bacteroidia > Sphingobacteriales > Sphingobacteriaceae > Pedobacter. The sequence continues at coordinate 76,586 of NZ_JAPIVO010000008.1, forward strand.
ATCTTTAAAAACTTCCAAAGTAGTCACAGCCAGTCCGATCCTGCCATATTTTACAATATAACCGTTTCCGGTGGTGTTTCTGGTGACCTGAACCTTTTCCCATATTGGCTGTATAGGTGTTCCATCAGCTTTAAGCAAGCCGGAAAGTCCACGGTTAACAATAAACACCTTATTATCCGCTGTCGTAGCTGATATCTGTTTAAAGACGGTACCTGCAAGATAATTTGTAAAAATCCCGTCAACCGGATCAATATTTGTAAAACTGTTGCCCAGTTCTAATGTTTTCCCCGCTAACAATGCAGAGGTGTCTGCTTCACCAACTGTTGTGATATCAATTTTATCAAGTTGTGCAGCTGTTGCCCCTCTTGAATGGTTAAGTATTACAGTAAAATTTTCATTATTACAAGCAAAACCCAAATCCCAGCTACTGCGCAATACCTGAGTTTGTACATCCTTACTTAAGTCAACAAAAACACTCCTCATCGCGTTATCTCCAGGTTGTGATCCTGAAATCGTACTGTTGCGCACTTCTGTACCAGATAATCCCTGAAGTGCTACTGTATCGCCTAATGATGAGGAGATACGAACAAATTCAGTATTCTCTTTTTTGCAGGCACTGAGAAATAACAGCATGCTTAAAAATATAACGACAAGGTTGGATTTGCTCATAATTGTTTCTTTCTACAAAGAACGGTAAAAATATATTTTAATTCAATTCAAGAATCTTATACTTGTAGGAAGATTTGTCAGCCGAATGTGTAGTTTTGCACAATTGAAAAAAATTTATATTTAATACCTTATAAACCCCTATGAAATTCACACAACTAGCAGGAACCTTCTTAATTGCGTTTACCTCCGTTGCCTTGTTCGCGAATTGCAGCTCAGATGCAAAGAAAAATGATGGAAAAACTAAAACTACTGTAAATGCCTCTGGCGACTCTACCGGGGTTGCGCCTTTAGACACTACACGTGAACCTATCGATACCGCGAAATACAATGCTGCCCTGAAAAGACAAGCTAATGGTGATACTACCGGCAGATGGCCAGTAAAAAACCAGCCATTCCCGCTACCAGGCTCAATTCTTCCGTTTAAACGTATTGTAGTTTATTATGGAAACCTTCACTCTAAAAAAATGGGTGCATTGGGTGAATATCCGCCGAAAGAAATGTGGAGCAGATTAAATGCTGAGGTAAAAAGATGGGAAAAAGCAGATCCAGCTACTCCTGTACAGGTTGGTGTACACTATATTGCAGCTGTTGCAAGTGGCACACCTGGAAAAGATGGAAAGTATATCAATAGAATGGGCGACAAACAAATCGACTCTGTGATCTCTATTGCTAAAATGCACAACGGTATCGTATTTTTAGACTTGCAGGTTGCCTTAAGCAATATCAAAGACGAGTTGCCAAGAATTGAGAAATACCTGAAAATGCCAAACGTTCACTTAGGTATAGATCCTGAATTCTCTATGAAAAGCGGAGCAAGACCGGGTACGAAAATCGGAACTTATGATGCAGCAGATATCAATTACTGTTCTCAGTACCTGATTAACCTGATCAAAAAATACAACTTGCCTCCAAAAGTTTTCACTGTTCACCGTTTCACTAAAAAGATGGTAACCAACTACCAGAACATCAAATTACATCCTGAAGTTCAGATTGTAATGCACATGGATGGATGGGGTGAGCCAGATCTTAAATTAGGCACTTACCGTTACTTTATCCAAAACGAGCCAGTACAGTTTACAGGTTTCAAATTGTTCTATAAGAATGACCTTAAAAAAGCACCGCACCGTTTAATGACTCCAGAAGAGTTGTTAAAACTGAAACCGGTACCTAGTTATATTCAATACCAATAAGATTTAAATTTAAAGATTCAAAAGGCTGTATTATTCGTAATACGGCCTTTTGTCTTATTAAGACTATTTGATGTAGTAAGCCCCCTTAAGTTCTGTAATGATTGCCGGTATTTTATACGCTTCGAAGCTTTTGTATGCTTGCTGCAGGTTTGTCCACAGCACTTTATGTTGGGGATAAAAAGCAGTATAATGTTTCATATTTTGAGCAGACATTCGAAAAGGATAGATATTTACCGGGATCTTATTTTGTCCGCTATTACGAGCCTCTACCGCAAGAATGTAAACTTCCTTAATCTTATCATCACTCAATGGAATACAGCCAACCGTTACGCAGTTCCCATGAATATAGATATCGCTACCGGGCCTGTTATGCTTACCCGTCCTGAATAAGTCGACACTATTTGGATAGTTGATACCAAGTGAAAGGTGAAAGCTGCTCATGGGATTAAATGCATGCAAATAATAGAATCCCTCAGGAGTTTGCCTGTCATTCTCTTTCACCTTTGGTCCCAGTGTACCCGAATGCAAACAGAAGTCGTAGGTTCTGAATAGCGTATAAGTTTTAGATGATTTGTCTTTTAACCATAATTCTAATTTGCCTTCAGTCTTGTAAGCATTCAGAAGAAGATCTATATTCCCTTTATACCCTTTACTTTTCAGGTCATGATTTAAAGTTGTCCACTTTTCCTGATATGCCTTCTTTACCCTTTCAAATTTAAGCTGTTCCGCTTTAAAAGTTTGCTGGGCATTTGCGGTAAGGATCGGGGATAATAAGATTAACATCAAGCAGCTGAATTTCATGGATATAGATTTAAACAAAACTAATAAATTCCTGCACTCTACAGGGTAGTTATTAAAATAGGCAGAGCGCGTATTTGCTACTATCCCCAGGTTGTAACAACATTTTTATTCCTGGTATAACACTTAAATTGATATTTTAGCCGGATGCAGGATTTTCCCTTATACTTTGAATTAGGCTGGCAGCATATATTAGACTGGAAAGGATATGACCATATTCTTTTTGTAATGGTCTTATGTGGCGTTTATACTATTGCCGAATGGCGAAAGGTCTTAATTCTTGTTACTGCTTTTACTATTGGCCACAGCATTACGCTTGCACTAAGCGTGTTAAAAGTGATCAATGTAAATACCGACCTGATCGAATTTCTTATCCCGATTACTATTTTCATTACAGCGTTATCCAATATTTTGTCTAAGAATGCAAAGAACAAAAGCATCACTTTCAAATATGCACTAGCATTGTTCTTCGGATTGATCCATGGGATGGGCTTTTCCAACTACCTGAACAGTTTACTCGGCAAGAGCGTAAATATCGTTGCGGAATTATTTGCGTTTAATGTAGGGCTTGAATTTGGCCAGATTATTATTGTGCTTATCACGCTCCTGATTTCTTTCATTCTGATTAACCTGATCAAAGTAAAAAAATGGGACTGGAATTTCTTTCTCTCCTCTGCGATATTCGGTATTTCCTTTATCATGGCAGTGGAACGATTACCAGGGTTACTCCATTGATCTTTAAAACTTCTTGTCTTGGCCATATCTAATTTTTTATCTTAAACAAATGTAAATCATGTCTTTAAGAAAATAAAATATCAGGATGATCATGTGCATAATTGTCCCTTGGTATCCAAAATTGTCCGGATTAACGTTAGGGAATTCTTGGGGCAGCGTTAAGGTTAGTCTAGGGTACGAATAGGTTTAAACTAGGGTTAGTCCGGTTCAAATTCACTAGTTAAAAAGTACCGGACTCACCCTAGACTTACCCTAGAAGATCCCTAGTCTAGCCTTAAGCAGTCTATAGGCCTTCATACAGCAGAGAGGCACTTTAATAAGATTTCCGGCTTCGAAAAAGAGTCCGGGAGCTGCTGAAAAATAATTAGAAAATCTGAGACGTTAAATTATCAATTCGAGTTATCCTTCCTTGTTAGGAAGTACATATAGGTCTAAATCAAATTCAATATTTAATTACCGCAAAATTTTATTGTACTTAGATCCCAAGTGGACCCACGGAACACTTTCTCCATTATCAAAATATATAAATATTGCACAGGAAAGTTCACAAGCGCAGTCAATGGAAAACTAAATGTGGTAAAGTATTTTTATTACGACAAATTTTGAGGGCTGTTTTATAATGGGTTATTTGTTGGGCCGGTTCTTCTCCGGCAGTAAAGCCTATAGGTGATGGGGCGAGGATTATTTACCTTTGCGCATAAAGCCAATCTCTCTTCTTGGCTGCTCTTCCTTTTCAATGAATTTACTCAGATAAGTAAACAATACCTCTATTTTCTGATCCTGGTTAAGAAGCTTCTTTTCAACCTGCTCCACCAGCAATGATACGTCTTTATGAAGCAGTACCATTTCACGTATACGGGTATAGATACGAATGATCTGGATATTGACATGGATAGCTCTTTCACTGTTCAGTACACAAGACAACATCGTCACTCCCTGTTCGGTGAAACAAAAAGGCATATATCACAATCCCTGACGATCTTCTTTGGAGGTCACATTTTGTGACCTCCAATTCTCCAGTTCTTCTTTAGTCATTTCAAACATAAAGTCTTCCGAAAACGGGCTATGTTACGCCGTACCGCCTGTTTTAAGACTTTAGTCTCTACGCCATATAGCTTAGCGAGATCCCTATCCAGCATTACCTTTTGATCCCGGATCATATAGATCTTACTCATGACAACCTCATCAGGTACAACGACATTCTCTAATGGACTCATAAGCAAATGTATCCAGATAGACTCTTATTGTGGTTAATTTTTTTTCAATTAAAACAAACCCAGCTGTCCTTTATCGTCAATATCAACATCATCCGGATTAGTAATCTCCAGTTTGATGTCTTTATTGGGCTTATTTTCTTTGGTTACTTTGCTCTTGGCATCGTCCCATTTTTTCTTTTTTACTACGGGAGCTTTAGCTTCCTCAGCCTTTACCTCCTGCTCATTAGTTGTCGCTTCGGGTTTTTGTGATTTAGCTTCGGGAGCTTCAGCCTTATCTTCTGCTAAGGTCTTACTTGTTTCCTTCTCCGTCACTTTCAACTCTGCTTCCGTCTCCTTATCTTCTTTAGGTAGAACGGGAGTTGCAGCCTTCACCTTAGGTGCTTTAATTTTAGGACCATCAATTTCTTCCTGAGGCTTAATGATTTCAGGCTTTTCTTCAACCGCTTCTTCTTTCACTTCAGGTAATACTTCTTCCGCAGATCCTACTTCATCATCGGCTGCAGTATCTTCTTCTATAGACCCAGTATCATCATTACGCTCATCAGACTCCGCATCTAACTCAGTTTCTACCATCACACCAGATGATGTGTCGTTACCACTTTCTGTATTGTCATTTTCATCTGCCTGATCAGCACTTTCCTCAGTAGTTTCTTCATCCAGCGCAGCTTCCTGCTCTTCATGGTTTGAAATACTGATGTTCTTCACGTCATGCTGACTTAACCTGTTTCCATTGGCTTTAATCCCTTTGACGTCTATGAAATCAGTTAGCAGAATCTCGATGGTTTCCGGAATCTGCGTTTTACCCTTCAGCAGATCAACAGTTAAAGTTGCTTCAGGATTACCCGTCAGGTACAGGAATTTAGATCCTGTCTCTTCACTAATCAGCGTTTGTTTTCTTCCTATAGCAATTGGTTCAAACACAAACCTTTTGATATAGTAGTTTTTGGCTTTTCCTTCGTAATGTACCACGCCAAATGGTTTTTCCGGATCAAACTTCTGGATCAGCAGCAGGTCGGCATCAAAATGGTTACTCAGCTCAAATGAACTCAGTTCGTACCATCCCTCCTTATGCACCTGCAGGATTTTGTCATCTCCATCAAATTCGCCCAGGTATTTGCCTCTGCCATCAACATTCAATCGTCTCAGCAGGCTATCATACCAGATTTTAAGACCCGATAAGGTAGAAACACCTTTGCTTTTCAGCAAAATCTTTTTAATCGGATATTTAGAAACTATATTTCCCTGCGAAGCACGACCTTTAATAGCGATATCAGCGAAATCAATATCAAACTGCAGTTTTTTCAGTTTGGTATGTGGTTTCAGCATTACCGTAATAATTTCTGCCTCCCCGTTAGGATTAGGTGTAAAATACAGTATTTTGGAACCTTTACTGCCTTTTGTGAGGTCGTATTCCTTATCACGCGTTACGCCCAATACAGCAAAACGCTTGATATAAGAAACACCACTGGCCGCATCTTTATAGATCAGGTTATAGATCGTACGTTCATCATTTTTCTTGAAAACCTGCGCATGGATAATTCCCTTACCCACAAACTGTTTGTCAGCTACTTTGGAAACGATACACTTGCCATCTTCCCGGAAAACAATGATATCATCCAGATCAGAACAGTCTGCAATAAACTCATCCTTTTTTAATCCTGTTCCAACAAATCCGTCTTCACGGTTCATATATACTTTAACATTTGCCAGAGCCACTTTAGAAGCTTCTACCCTGTCAAATAAGCGAATCTCAGTTTTACGTTCCCGGCCTTTACCATATTTATCCTTTAGCCGCTGAAACCATGCTACGGCATATTCCGTTAAGTGACGAAGATGGTTTTTAACGACCTTGATCTCATCGGCCAATGATTTCATCTGATCGTCCGCCTTTTTCACATCAAAACGTGTGATGCTGCTCATCGGTTTGTCAATCAGTTTCTTCAAATCTTCTGGCTGAATTTCCCGGTATAACTGTTCGGCAAATGGAGCAAATAAACCATTTAAAACTTCCGTTACCCGTTCAAAGTTATTCGAGTTTTCATAGTCAGGATGTTTGTACATCCCTTCCTGGATAAATATCTTCAGCAATGAACTGAAAAAGATCTTCTCCTGCAGCTCATGCAGTTTAATCTCCAGCTCCTGTTTCAGCAGGTTTTTAGTATTCTGCGTATTTTGGGTCAGGATATCATTTACGCTCAGGAACTGAGGTTTATCATCTTTAATAATACAGGTATTAGGAGAGATGGAAACTTCGCATGAGGTAAAAGCATATAAAGCGTCAATAGTCACATCCGGAGAGATACCCGGAGCCAGCTGAATCACAATTTCTACGTGCGCCGCAGTATTATCCTCGATCTTTTTAATCTTGATTTTACCCTTATCATTAGCAGACAGGATACTATCTATTACAGAGCCGGTTGTTGTACTGTAAGGAATTTCAGTAATAACCAGTGTCTTTTTATCTTTTTCAGTGATCTTGGCACGCACCCGCACTTTACCACCACGCATTCCTTCATTATAGGCAGAAAAATCTGCCATACCACCGGTAAAGAAATCGGGAAGGATATTAGGTCTGTTGCCTTGTAAAATCTCTATCGAAGCATCCAGCAGCTCGATAAAGTTGTGCGGCATTACTTTCGTTGCAAGCCCTACTGCAATACCTTCCGCTCCCTGTGCCAACAACAAAGGGAACTTAACCGGTAAAGTAAGCGGCTCATTGTTACGTCCGTCATAACTCAGCTGCCAGATCGTAGTATCCGAATTAAATACCACCTCATTTGCAAACTTAGATAAACGTGCTTCAATATAACGCGGTGCCGCGGCACTGTCGCCCGTAATCGGATCTCCCCAGTTACCCTGACAGTCAATCAGCAGATCTTTCTGCCCTATCTGCACCATCGCATCGCCAATAGAAGCATCCCCATGCGGGTGATACTTCATCGTATTTCCGATAACGTTAGCCGCCTTATTGAAACGTCCGTCGTCCATCTCTTTCAGGGAGTGCATAATCCTCCGCTGAACAGGTTTTAAACCGTCATTAATATGGGGTACGGCACGGTCCAAAATTACATAAGAGGCATAATCGAGGAACCAGTTTTCGTACAAACCATTAATAGGAATTACGTTATGTTTTGTCTCTTCGTTTACGTTATTATCTAATTCGTCGCTCATTAAGAAAATTGTTGGATGCTGTAAATATAAGGCATCCTGTGAAATTTTGGGAACACAATTTTCCCACAGTTTGTGACTAAATGGATTATCTGGCTAAAATTCAGTCTATTTCGCCAGGCGGTCCTCTACAAATGCAAAAGGAAGCAAACTTTTAACGCCTTTCACTTTGAGTATCTGTCCGCCGATACAGTAGAATATAATTGCTATTTCTTTTTTCTGCTTTTGTTCAAATTCAGACATCACCTGTAAACAGGCGCCACAGCAGGTAACCGGCTGTACAATTTTGAAATTATCGGTATGCGCAGTAATTACCATACTTTCAATAAGGGCATCCGGATAAGCCGCACCAATGGTAAACAAGGCAACGCGCTCTGCACACAGACCTGAGGGGTAAGCCAGGTTTTCCTGGTTACTGCCTAATATAATTTGTCCGTCGGCCAGCCTTACAGCTGTCCCAACTTTAAAGTTTGAATAGGGCGAGTAAGAGCTTTGCAATGCCTTTTCAGCCGCCGCACACAGCAGCTGGTCTTTCATTTCCAGCTCATCGAGTTGGTCATATGCCTCGTATGAAATGGAAAAGTTTAATTTATTTATCATAGGTATCAGAATCAGGCAGCAATCGTGAAAATATCAGATTTATGCTGGCATTTTTATATTGGGCATCTAATATAAGATTTAAAATTCACACCCCTGCCCCGAAGCAAGCAAAATATATTGAACAAAGTTTTAAATTAATTAAACAAAATCCCAGCCCTCTTGTAGTATTGAAAGAATAAACCAGCATGGCATGGTTTTAGTTAGCGTTTTCCATATTAAAAACTTAAAATTCACATCACATTGAATAAATACGTACGCAAAAGTTTAAAGGTTGTTTTGTGGGTCTTTGCCATCGTCATTATGCTGGTAGTAGCCATCGCCGTATCTTTAAACGTTCCGGCTGTTCAAAACTTCGTCAAAGGTAAAGCAATCAATTACCTGAAAAATAAAACCCATACTGAAGTCAGCCTCGAAAGTATTAAAATTGCGCTTCCAAAAGATGTAGTGCTGAACAAGTTTTATATGGCTGACAAAAAGGGTGATACCTTACTCTACGCACAAAAACTTTCAGTGGATATCAGCTTATTTAAGCTGCTTAAAAATACAGTAGAGATCAATAGTATTGAGCTGGAGAAATTAAGGGCAAATGTGACCAGGATTGATCCGGACACGACTTTTAACTATCAATTCCTGATTGACGCATTCATGTCTGAGCAGAAAAAACCAGAGGATCAGGTAAAGAAAGATACAACTTCAACGATGAAGTTCTCGGTAAATAAAATCAGTCTTACGGATATTGGAATTGTATTCAGAGATGATGTAATTGGTAATGATGTAAATGTAAAATTGGGCGAATTTAAAACCAATATCAAGGACTTTGATATGGCCAATCAGCATTATGTGATTAAGGATCTGATATTAAAGAATACTTCACTAAAGTATTTGCAGCAGAAGCCCCTCACAAAACTTGCTGCAGTAGTAGAAGAAAGTCTGGATACCGCTAAGTCCGAAACAGGAAAATTACCATTAGTTGAAGTGCAGGATATCGCACTGAATAATGTGAAGATCAAGTATGATGATATGCTTTCTGATACAAGAGCAGATCTGGATGTGAATGAGTTAACGCTGACCAAACTTCTTGCTGATCTTACAAAAACTGATATTAAACTGGATGATGCGACACTGAAAAAATCCAACATCCTGTTCGCATTCAAACCTGCCGCACCGGTAAAAGGAGCCGATACTGTAGCCACTACCAAACCATCGGCAATGGCTATACTGGTTGGTAAACTTAATCTTGCAGAAAACAATATACAGTTTGATAATCTGGGTGCCAAACCCACTCCAAAAGGAATGGACTTTAACCACCTTAAAATAAATAACCTGGGACTTGAAGCTGAAGCACTTTCATACAGTACGGCTGGCATTAAAGTAAACGTGAAAAGTGGAACACTAAAAGAAAAAAGTGGTTTCGAACTTTCAAAACTGCAGGGAGATGTGGTTTATAATGATAAAATGGTCAAAATTAATGACCTAATTTTTAAAACGCCCAATACAAATATTGAAAATAATACAGAGCTGAATTATACTTCGCTGGAAGATTTAACAAAACATCCTGAACGTGTGAAATTATCATTGCAGGTCAAAAACTCTGTTCTGGGCTTAAAAGATGCTACCTATTTCAGTGATGCCGTACCTGCGAATTATAAGAATGAAAAGATTAAGATCAACGCGAAAGTTAACGGCTACATGAATAACCTCGTGATCCCTCAATTGCAGATCAGCGGACTAAAGAGTACAAATATAGATGTTACCGGTACAGTTAAGGGTTTGCCTGATGTAAATAAGACTTTCCTTGACCTGAACATCAAACGTTTCTCTTTATCTAAAGGAGATCTGTTGGTAGTCATCCCTAAAAAATCGCTGCCTGCAAATATAGAGCTACCTAACAGGATTGTAGCTAATGGTAAATTCAAAGGCTCAATGACCAATTTCAATACTGGTTTTAATATCAATACGGACATGGGATCGGCAAAATTGCTGGCTTCAATGAAAGGGCCTAAAGGAAAAGAAAGTTATACGGCAGATATCAACCTGAATAATTTCAACGTGGGCAGGTTAATAAAAATGCAGCCCACTTTAGGAAGGATAACCGTTAAAGCGAAAGTTAACGGAACCGGACTGGATGCAAAAACGGCCAATGTCAAATTAAACGGACAGGTGGTAAGTGCCTATTATAATAAATATACTTACAGGAATTTAGTACTAAATGGAACTTATGCTGCTCAGAAATTAAACCTGAAAAGTAATATGGCCGATAGCAATGCCAATTTCAACCTTACTGCTTTAGTAAACATGGCTGGCAAATATCCGGCAATAAAGGCTGACCTGAATTTGAAGCAGGTAAACCTGCAGCAACTGAATTTTAGTCCGACCCAACTTTCATTGGCTGGTCTGGTGAAAGCGGATATTAAAACTGCTGATCCTGATTACCTGAACGGCGATGTGAGCATCAGGGGACTACAGGTAGTGAAAGATGGTCAGCGGATCAATGTGGATACAATAGATGTACATTCGGAAGCTGATGCAAATCATAACCTGATTAGCCTGAAATCTGAGATACTGAGTGCAAGGGTGGATGGTAAATATCAACTGACTAACCTGGCTGCAGCAATGATCAACCAGATCAATAAGTATTATGCCTTTGGCGTGGTTACTAAAATCCCCGAGCAGCGATTCAGGTTCAGCATGAATATTTACAATAGTAAACTACTCAAGCAGTTTGTGCCGACATTAACTACCTTCTCTCCTTCACGGATCAGCGGTTTGCTGGACACGCAAAAGGACAGCCTGATCATGAATGCATGGTTCCCTCAGGTAGTTTATGGCGATTATAAGGTAGACAGCACGAAGTTAACCGTTGATAATGCTAACCAGCAGCTGAATTATAAGTTACTGGTAGGACATGTACAGAGTCCTTCACTGGCCTTGTACAATACAGAGTTAAGCGGCCAGGCAGATAATAATGTGCTTGGCGTGAACATCTTTTTGAGGGACAGCAAGCTGAAAGACAAATATATGCTTGGAGGTACTTTCAAATCAATGGATAAAAATTTCCGCTTCAGTTTTGACCCGAATAAGTTATTGCTGGACTACGAGAAATGGGCGGTATCACCAGAAAATTATATACAGTTTGGTGCTTCAGGCATCCTGGCCAATCAGTTTAACCTGAGTAAGGACAACCAGTTACTGAGCATCAATAGTTTGAATGCTACACCTAACTCCCCGCTCAAAGTAGAGTTTAAAGATTTCAGAATAGAAACACTGACTAAGTTTGCAGCGCAGGACAGTGCTTTAGTAGGCGGAGTAATTAACGGTACAGTGGATGTAAAAGAATTAATGACCAGTCCTAAATTTGAAGCGAACATGACTGTCGACCGGTTGCGTTACCAGAAAGATCAGCTGGGCACTTTACGTATAGCGGTGAATAATAATACTGCAGACGCCTTTGAAACTAATATTGCTTTAACCGGCGTTCATGAATTAAGGGTAAATGGCTTTTATTATACGAAGAGAGAAAGTGCTTTGGACTTAAAGGTGAATATAGATAAAATCGACATGAAATCACTGGAAAGTGTTTCTATGGGACAGATCAAACAGGGTTCTGGAACCGTAACTGGTCAGCTGACAGTTACCGGGGCAGTAGCGAAGCCTAAAGTATTGGGAGATGTGAAATTTAACCAGGTAGCTTTTAATGCAACCTATGTAAACTCTTATTTAAGAATGCCAAATGAAACAATCAGCTTTACGGATCAGGGCGTAAATTTCAACAACTTTACGATAATTGATTCACTCAATAAAAGGGCGACAATCAACGGCGGCATCTTAACTACTGACTATACGAACTTTAAGTTCAATATGGACATTAAGACAAATAATTTCAGGGCGTTAAACTCTACCTCCGCGGATAATGAGTTGATTTATGGTACCGTATTCCTGACTAGTAATATTAAGGTCAGGGGTGATATGAATCAGCCTGATGTAAACATGACGGTTAAGGTAGAAAAAGGAACCAAGTTCTTTTTTGCAATGCCAACTGCCGATCCTTCTGTAATAGATCAGGAAGGTATTGTACAATATATTGATGCTGATGTGGCTCCTTATAACGGACAAAAAGCGCTGAAGGCAGACAGTATAAATAAAGCACCTATCAAGGGAATTAACCTTACCGCAGATATTGAAGTCGATCCTGAAGCAGAGCTGAATGTGGTAATCGATCCGGCTAACGGAGATGCATTGAAGGTTAGAGGAGATGCAGACTTAACAGCAACAATGGATCCTAGTGGTAAAATAAGCATGACAGGCCGATATGAAATCAATGACGGTTCTTTCGGCATTTCGGTCAGTGCTTTGGGTAAAAAAGAATTTAAATTAGTTAAAGGAAGTACTATCGTTTGGACCGGTGATCCAATGTCTGCTAATGTGAACCTTTCAGCAGTATACGAAGTAAATGCAGCACCAATAGATTTGCTTAATAGAGAGGATCTGCCTTCATTAAAAACCAAAGTACCCGTTCAGGTTTATCTGATCATGAAAGGTGAATTGATGAAACCAATTATTTCATTCAGACTGGACTTACCAGAAAATGAACGTGGAGCTGGTGATGGCTTGGTATATCCTAAAATGTTACAGGTAAACAGAGATGAGAATGAGTTGAATAAACAAGTATTCTCCTTGCTGGCACTGAACAGGTTTATGGCAAGTAATCCATTCCAGAGTCTTGCCGGAGGTGGTGGCGGAGTATCTACCCTGGCACGTTCAAGTGTAAGTAAATTATTAACAGAACAGTTAAATAACCTGGCGTCAGATCTGATTCAGGGTGTAGATATTAATTTTGGAGTGAATACTTCTGAAGATTATTCTACCGGCTCTCTGCAACAAAAAACTGATCTTGAGGTAGGTTTATCAAAAAAACTGCTTAACGACAGACTAACGGTAACGGTGGGTAGTTCATTCGGACTTGAAGGACCACAACCACAAGGTCAGAGTTCCAGTAATATTGCAGGAAATGTAAATGTAGAATATGCAATGTCTGCTGATGGCAGATACCGATTACGGGCTTATCGCCGTAACCAGAATGAAGGAGTGGTAGAAGGCCAGATTATTGAAACCGGATTAGGTTTTGCACTGGTAGTGGATTACAACAAGTTCAGAGAAATATTCCAGAAAAAAAGAAATAGAAACAAATCAAAAACAGAACAGAAGCCCAAAAATGAAAAATCTAATTAAACTCAGCTTATTTATCCTAATATGTTTAGTTTGGGCTGCCTGCAGCAACACTAAATATTTAAAACCTGGACAGAACTTATATACAGGAGCTGAGGTTAAAATCAATCCTGACTCATCCGGCAGGATTGATAATGAAAAAGATGTAAAAGCAACTTTAGAGAGCAAAACAAGACCAAGACCTAATAAATCTATTTTAGGACTTAAGCCTAAGCTTTATATATATAACCTGGCTGGTGAACCGAAAAAACCGAAAGGTTTCAAACACTGGTTACGTACCAAGGTTGGCGAGCCTCCTGTATTGCTGGATCAGGTGAAACTTCAGTATAACAATGATGTATTAACCAGTTACCTGATTTCTCAGGGATACCTGCAGTCGGTCGTTACTGGCGATACAGTAATTAAAGACCGTAAAGCCAAAGCCATATATACAGCTAATACGGGCGATCGCTACAAGATCAAAAGCGTAACTTTTCCAAAAGACACGGGTAATTTATCTGCTATCATCAACGAGAAAAAGGGAAACAGCCTGATTAAAGTGGGTGATTTTTATGATCTTGATGTCTTCAAAAATGAACGTATCCGTATAGATAATGACTTGAAAGAGCTGGGATATTTCTATTTTGCTCCAGACTATCTGATCTTGCAGGTGGATAGCACTATAGGCAAAAACCTGGTAGACATTACGGTAAAGGTAAAAGACATTGCACCGGATGCGGGTGTAAAACCATATACCATTAAAAACATCAATATCTATCCTAATTATTCACTCAGAAGAGATAGTGCACTCAGAAAACTGACACCACTGGAGTACAACGATTTTAATATCTACGATAACAGGAATACTTTCAAACCGAGAATTTTCGACAGGCTGGTATTCTTCAAAAAGGGAGAAACATACAATAGAACAGATCATAGCCGCTCGCTCAACAGGATGGTAAACATCAATGCTTTTCAGGATGTCAGAGCAGAGTTCTTACCACTAGACAGCTTCAAAAATGATGAACTTGACCTGAATATTTACCTTACTCCTTTAAAGAAAAACTCATTATCATTTGGTGTTACAGGAACCAGTAAATCCAATAACTTTGTGGGTTCGGAAGTAAAAGTAACGCAAACTACCAGAAACCTTTTTAGGGGTGCAGAACAGCTGGATGTGAGTGTAAGCGGCGGATTTGAGACTCAGGTTAGCGGAGCTTCAAAAGGATTAAACTCCAATTCCATCACTGCTGAAGCTAAGCTTACTTTCCCAAGGTTTATCGTACCATTTTATAAACCGAAAAGTACTACTGCCTTTATTCCAAAAACAATTACTTCCCTATCTTATCAACGTATCAACAGAGGTTCTCTATATGGTTTGAATTCATTTAAGGGAGAATTTGGCTACAACTGGAAAGAGAATATCCATAAAGAGCATACATTTAATCCAATCTCTATTAACTATGTAAAATCAAGTGTTGATAGTGCAAAACGCGATAGTTTATTCCTGATTGGTTTACGTAACATTTTAGAGCCGCAGTTCATTATTGGTAGTAACTATAACTTCACGTATAGTAATCAGATGGATGATTCCCGCAGAAATACAACGTATTTCAGTGGAAGCCTCGAGACAGGTGGAAATGTTTGGGGCGCATTTGTGGGTAAAAACGACCAGGGTAGAAAACAACTTTTCAATACTGATCTGTCACAATTTGTAAGAGCAGAACTGGATTTGAGGGATTATTTCAAAATCACACGTAATGTTACCTGGGCAAACAGACTGAATATCGGTTATGGATACGCTTACGGAAATACTACTTCCCTGCCTTTTGTGAGACAGTTTTTTGCCGGAGGTAGTAATGACATCCGTGCGTTCGCAGCAAGATCATTAGGTCCGGGAACTTATTATTATAAAAATGACGCTACTTTGAATCCAAATGTTATTCCTGATCAGAGTGGAGATATCAAACTGATGCTAAATAGCGAGCTACGCTTTAAGCTGGTGAGTGTTTTGTATGGTGCTTTATTTGCAGACGCCGGAAATATCTGGTTAAGAAAAGAAGATGTTGGTACTCCGGCTACAGCAGACCGGCCGGCAACCACAGGCAGACCAGGTTCAGGTTTCAAGGCCAGCAGAGCATTAAGCGAACTGGCTGTAGGTACCGGTGCAGGTTTACGGGTTGATGCCACTATCTTTGTAATTCGCCTGGATGTTGCCTTCCCTGTAAGAAAACCATATCTTGCGTCTGGAGAGCGTTGGGTATTTGACAAAATCGCATTTGGCGACAAGGAATGGAGAAGTGAGAATTTAATTTATAACATCGGGATTGGATATCCTTTTTAAGCGAAAGAATGAAATTAGTACATAAAATCAAACATTTCTTTATCGCTCTTTATCATTTATTCATAGCAGCTGGTAAAGGTTTTATAGAAGATCGCGTCACCAAACTCAGTGCAGCACTGGCTTATTATACGATATTTTCACTTACGCCGATGATTATCATTATCATGGCTGCAGCAAGTATCTTTTTTAGCAATAAGCTAAATCCGGGAACAGAACTCTTTGATCAGATCACTGATATGGTTGGCCGGGATGCAGCTAAACAATTGCAGGGATTTGTTGACAATGCGAATCTTACAGGAAAAAGCACAATAGGATTGATCATTGGAGTCGTTACACTGATAGTGGGTGCCACGGCAATTTTTATAGAAATACAGGACAGCATTAACCTGATCTGGAAAGTGAAAGCGGTACCCAAAAAGGGTTGGAAAAAGATGCTGACCAACAGACTACTCTCCTTCTCATTAATTGTCTCTATGGGCTTCCTATTACTCGTTTCACTGGTAATAAATAGTATTGTCGTCAGCCTGGGTGACAAACTTGGCTACCTGGTAAAGAACAGTAATGTCGGGGATGTAATACCAGTTGCCGGTGATACAGCTACATTATTGATTTATATCGTAAACAATGCCATCACGATCGCGGCTGTTACTGCTGTATTCACCATTATATTTAAGGTATTACCAGATGTAGACCTGAAGTGGAAATCAGCTATCATAGGTGCCTTATTTACAGCTCTGCTATTCAGCCTTGGTAAATATGTAATAGGAATATATATTGAGAAAGGCAATCCGGGATCTGCTTTTGGTGCCGCCAGTTCAATTATTGTAATCCTGTTATGGATTTATTATACCTCTATCATTTTATACTTTGGTGCCGAATTTACCCAGGCTTATGCAGAAAAGTTTGATGGAGGAATACGTCCCAGTAAATACGCAGTACACACCAAGATTACGATTGTAGAGGAGAAAGTTGATGTACTGCCTCCGCAACATCCAGAAGATACTATAGAAGCAAAGGATTAATCTAAAATAAGAAGATTAAGCTACTTCAACAATATCCTCTGAAACCGCAGCAGTGGCTGCATCAGCATCTGATGAGATCAGTTCTTCAATAGTATCTTTCTCAATCCTCAGGTTCCTGATAATATGTTGCTGCCTGTCTGGTGTATTTTTACCCATATAATATTCCAGCAGACCTTTAATGGTCTGGTCTTTCAGGATCACAGGATCCAGCCTGATATCTTTTCCGATGAACAAACCAAACTCGTCAGGAGAGATCTCTCCCAGTCCTTTAAACCTGGTAATTTCCGGCTTATTACCTAATTTCACAATAGCCTTTTTTCGCTCCTCATCACTGTAGCAGTAAATGGTTTCCTTTTTGTTACGGACACGGAACAATGGTGTTTGTAAGATATAAACATGTCCCGCTCTTACCAGATCAGGAAAGAACTGCAAAAAGAAAGTCATCATCAGTAACCTGATGTGCATACCATCCACATCGGCATCAGTCGCGATCACAATATTGTTGTAATGCAAGCCGTCCAGTCCATCTTCGATGTTCAGCGCATGTTGCAATAGGTTGAACTCTTCGTTCTCATACACTACTTTTTTAGTCAGCTCATAACAGTTCAAAGGTTTTCCCTTTAAGCTGAATACCGCCTGACAATCTACATCCCTTGATTTCGTGATAGAACCCGAAGCAGAATCACCCTCAGTAATAAAGAGTGTAGTTTCGTATCTTTTATCATGCGGTGTATTGAAATGCACTTTACAGTCGCGTAGCTTCTTATTATGCAGGGAAGCCTTTTTTGCACGGTCGTTCGCCAGTTTTTTAATACCCGCAATGTCCTTACGCTCACGCTCTGATTGCAGGATTCGTTTCAGTAATGCATCTGCAACGTCAGTATGTTTATGCAGGTAATCATCAAGCTCCTTTTTTACAAAGTCGCCGATAAACGTCCGCACAGACGGCCCTTCTGGCCCCATATTCTGAGAGCCTAATTTAGTTTTGGTTTGCGACTCAAACACGGGTTCCTGCACACGTACAGAAATTGCCGCTATAATTGATGCACGGATATCCGATGCTTCATATTCTTTTTTATAAAATTCACGGATCGTTTTCACCACCGCTTCCCTGAAAGCTGCCTGGTGTGTCCCCCCCTGGGTAGTATGTTGTCCGTTCACAAATGAATGGTAATCTTCACCGTATTGCTGACCATGGGTCATTGCAATTTCGATATCATTCCCCAACAGGTGAATAATAGGATAACGCAGGTTTTCCACATCAGCTACTTTATTCAGCAAATCATATAATCCACGCTCTGAAAAATACTTCTGACCATTAAAATTCACTGTAAGTCCCGTGTTCAGGAATACATAATTCCAGATCATGCTTTCTACAAATGCAGGGATATAATGGTAATTACGGAAAATAGTATCATCAGGATAAAAGGTAATCGCTGTACCATTGCGCTGCGTAGTATCTATGATCGGGTGATCAGTGATGATCTCCCCTTTGGAGAATTCTACCTTTTTAGTTTTACCATCGCGGTAAGACTGTACCACGAAGTTGGTAGACAATGCATTTACAGCTTTCGTACCCACCCCATTCAATCCTACAGATTTCTGGAAAGCATTACTGTCATACTTACCACCGGTATTGATTTTCGACACACAGTCGATCACCTTACCCAAAGGTATTCCACGGCCATAATCACGGATATTTACTTTAGAGTCGGAAACTGTAATATCTATAATCCTTCCCGAGCCCATCACAAACTCATCAATAGAGTTGTCCATGATCTCTTTCAGCAATACATAAATTCCGTCGTCATGTGCAGATCCATCACCTAATTTTCCGATATACATACCAGGACGCAGCCTGATGTGTTCTTTCCAATCCAGTGAGCGTATACTATCGTCGTTATAAATCGGTTCAGCCATAGTTTTTGAGTAGAATTACAAATTTAGTCAAATAACCGTCTTAGTTATCCTACAATTTTCAACAAATGCACATTTTGCCGTACCTTCATCCATTATTTAATTGATACATGCAGCCTAAGAAACAGCTCTCCCTTTTCGATCTATCCATGATCGTTGTTAGTTTAGTGATCGGAATGGGTATCTTCCGCACTCCGGTATCTGTCGCCGCAAAAGCACAGATTCCTGAATTGTTTTTTCTGGCATGGATTATCGGAGGGATAGTCGCTTACTGCGGGGCACTGATTTATGCGGAAATCGGTTCCAGATTTCCCGTGACAGGCGGTTATTATAAAATCTTCTCTGCCTGCTACCACCCCTCTATTGCTTTTGCGGTGAATGGAGTTGTGGTACTGACCAGTGCAGCATCCATGGCAGGCGTTACCCTGATCGGATCGGAATACCTGAGCAGCGTGATTCTTCCTCCTGCTCATCAGACCGACTCCTCCAAGCTGCTCATCGCCGGTACTACAGTGCTCATTTTTTATGGAATTAATCTGCTGGGTTTACGTGCCAGCTCGAAAGCGCAGAATATATTAACAGTCATTAAGATCACTTTGGTGCTGATGCTGATCTGCGCCATCTTCACTGGCGGTAATACAGCCACCGTATCTCCTATTTTTAAAACTGCTTCCGGTGCTTTACCGGTATGGTCAGATTACGGCAGGGCTTTAGGCGTCTGCCTCATTGCGGTTACATTTTCTTTTGCTGGTTATACGCAAACGATAAACCTTGGCGGGGAGGTGGAAAATGCAAAAACTATTGTTCCGAAGGGAATTAAAATAGGACTTTTCATCATTATCTCCCTGTACCTCCTGATCAATTATGCCTATGTAAAAGTGATTGGATTTGAGGAGCTGAAAACGGCCAATAGTATCGCAGCAATCCTGGCAGGGAAAATATTTGGCCCGGCAGGATATACCATCTTATCGGGCGTCATCTTCCTCTCTGTTTTAGGCTATGTCAATGTAAATCTGCTAAGCAATCCGCGGGCCATGTATGCCATGGGCGAAGAAAAAGCACTGCCAGCCGTATTTGCACAAAAAAGTAAAAAAACGGATGTGATGGTGGTAAGCCTCACCACTTTTACGGCATTGATCATCATCACTTTATTTTTTGCACAAACCTTCGATAAAATCCTGAACTATTCCATCATTCTTGAATGTATTGGTACGGCAAGCTCAGCAGCCACCTTATTTATCCTGCGAAAGAAGACTGCTCATTTAAACAACGGTACTATTTATACGTTAAAATGGTATCCGGTTGTACCGATCCTCTTTATTTCCTTTTTCTTTTTCGTGGGCATCAGCATTTACCAGGATGATCCTTCGGCAGCACTCAACGGACTGTTAATTTTTGCCGGCTTTATAGTGATCTATTTTATTTCGAAGTTTTTAAGTACAAAAGTTGCCGATGCAGATTAAGGTTCAATATCCTTTCCTCATTGCCGCTTCAGGAAGACTATCTATGGTAAGGATACTGGGGACGACTGGGGTTTAAGGTTAAACGGTGTAGCTGGCTTCATTTTATGCCTTTTCGCACTATTGTTTTTCAGCCGGTTTAAAGAAGACAAATAGTTACAGAACTTATATGTATATTTGCGTCCGAAACGTAAATGTTTAAACAACAGTCTATTTATTAGTAAAATGGCGAATAAACGTTTCTTCAACATTATACACATTAAATTCAAACACATTGTTATTCGAAGAATTAAACCTGATTGAGCCTATTCTAAAAGCGCTGCAAGCAGAGGGTTATACTAACCCAACACCCATACAAGAACAATCGATCCCCACTATACTAACCGGCAGAGATTTATTAGGCTGCGCACAAACTGGTACTGGTAAAACAGCGGCTTTTGCAATCCCAATGCTTCAATTGCTGAATAAAGAACATGATAATGCCAAAAACCCTAAAAGACCAATCAGGGCACTGGTATTAACACCAACACGTGAGCTTGCTATTCAAATTGAAGAAAGTTTCAAGGCCTATGGTAAAAATCTGTCTTTACGCCACCTGGTTATTTTTGGTGGAGTGGGTCAGAAATCACAAACGGATGCTTTACACCGCGGTGTAGATATCCTGATCGCTACTCCAGGCAGAATGCTCGATTTAATGAACCAGGGATTTATCAACCTGAAAGATATTGAAATCTTTGTATTGGATGAGGCAGACAGAATGCTGGACATGGGCTTTATCCATGATGTAAAAAAAACCATCGCAAAACTTCCTGCTAAAAGACAAACATTGTTTTTCTCGGCTACCATGCCAACTGAAATTCAGAAGTTAGCTGATACAATCCTGACTACCCCTTTGAAAGTTGAAGTAACACCTGTTTCTTCTACCGCAGAAAAAATTGAGCAGTCAATTTATTATGTAGATAAAAATGACAAGAAAAATCTTTTAATCTATATTCTGAAAGATAAAACGATCGCTACAGCTTTAGTATTTACACGTACTAAACATGGTGCAGACCGTATTGTTAAAGACCTGATTAAAGTAGGTGTTAAGGCTGAAGCCATTCACGGTAATAAATCTCAGAATGCGAGACAAAGAGCTTTGACTAACTTTAAGGCCAAAACCACACGTATTCTTGTAGCTACTGATATTGCAGCACGTGGTATTGATGTGGATGAGTTAACTCACGTTATTAACTATGAATTGCCTAACGTACCTGAAACTTATGTACACAGGATCGGCCGTACAGGACGTGCAGGTAACAGTGGTATCTCTTTCTCTTTCTGTGATGGAGAAGAAAAAGAATACCTGGATGATATCGAGAAGTTAATCGCTATTAAAATTCCGGTTCAGGAAGATCATCCTTATGCGATGAGCTGGCAAAGCCTGATGTCTGGCGCAGCAGCTGCAAAAGTAAAAGGTAAAAGCAAACCATCGAGAGGTGCACGCCCGGAAAGAACGGAGCATAAACCAAACCTGAGTGGTGCAAAAAGACAACCAGGTGGC
Source organism: Pedobacter sp. MR2016-24 (assembly GCF_026239655.1). GTDB lineage: Bacteria > Bacteroidota > Bacteroidia > Sphingobacteriales > Sphingobacteriaceae > Pedobacter. The sequence continues at coordinate 98,454 of NZ_JAPIVO010000008.1, forward strand.
GGAAGCAGCAATGGTGGTGGAAACCGCAGGTTCAACAATTCAAGACCAAAAGCAAAAACAGATTAAAATTTATTGATATACATAAGGGGTCACCTTTCGGTAACCCCTTTTTTTATGGTTTATTAATTACCCTCCAAAACTATCCAGTCTCACATTCAGGCTAAACAAAAAATACCTTGTAATCTGGTTGGATCTGGTCTCTGTAGTCACATTACCTGATATCGTATTGTTCAAACTGTTACCTTCATTTAACAAATCATTCCCCTCTATCTTCAAACTGGCCATTCTGTTCTTAAAGAAGGTTTTCTCAATATATCCATTAACAATTAAGGGGTTGGATGCTGAGAGTGAATAGCCCTGATTAATGGTTTTTGCCGCAGCAACACCAGCAGTAAGACTCCTCAGAATAAATGTTCTGGCATCAAGATTAAACATCCAGGTCTGTATCGTATTTTGTGGTAGTGTAGAAATGGAATAGACATTACTTCTGTAGGTATAATTTACATTTGAACTCATCCTCAACCACTTTTGATTCATTCTGAAAGCTAAACCCTGATTAAGGTTCAGGCCTTTGCCGAAGTTTTTCTCCCCTTCTGTAAAAGAGACCTGACGGTTATAACTCAGACCTCCCTTAAAATCAAGATTATATTTTTTACTGCCCAGGGGGAAAGAAAAATTATAATTAGCTCCCAGGTTATAATTTCCATCTGTATTCAGATAACGTGTTTCCTGTTTAAAAGTATTCAAAGTATCTACTATACGTATAGAATTGCTCACTACCCTATCCTGAACCACTCCACCGATTAGTGCAACCTGCAAAGTCTGCCCGTTGGTTGTATTCACATTACGGAAGCTGATGCTTGCAGTATGATTAAATGCAGCGTTCAGTTCGGGATTTCCAATGATCACGTTCTGCAGATTCCGGGTATCCCGAACGGGCTGTAACTGGTTAAAGTCAGGCGCAACGCTGTTCCCGTTATAATTGAAGGTAATCATCTGATTGGGCGACAATTTATAAAATACCCGTGCTAATGGAGAAAAGTTAAAACCGGAACGGTGAATTTTATCTTCACGTCCTTCATATGATCCGGTTAAGAGATTAGGTTGTCCGGTTACCCCGAGACTATAATTGAGTTTATCTGTTACATACCGGTAATTCAGGCCTATAGTGTGTGTGCTGAATGTAGAAGTATACTTATTGCTCAGTGAATCTATACGGCTGATTGCGCCTATATCATTGTTCAGATTAGTCTCCAGATCATTTCCTGTATGTGTGAGTGAAAACACATAACTGAAATCTATATTTTTCTTAGCGACTGTATCTTTTGGATTCCCCAGTGGCTCGGTATAGGTAAAATTAGCCGTTCCGCCCCTGGTTCTGTTTCGGGTTAACACGATGGTATTCAACAGGGAGTCTTTAACTTTTAAATCGCTGACTGGATCATAGTAGCCAATGCTATTGAATAAGTCATCGTTATTATTATTGATGGAATTACTAAAAGTACCGCCTGCAGTCAGACTCCTGCCTTCTTTTTTAAAATGGCGACCTAACATCAGGTTAGCATTCAGGTTAGGGCTACGTTGATTAGCGTTACTGCGGGTTAAAAGATCCTGTCTGTTTGTCCTGGTCTGGGTACCTGTCAGGGCCTCGCTTTGCGTGGAGGAATTGAGTGCATTGCTGATTGAATTGGCAAGTGTCCCTCTGATATCAGCCTGTAAAAAATTATCTTTGCCTGTGGACTGCAGATTGGCACCAAAATTATGATTGTTATTTTTGCTTAATGATTCATTGGTTGAATTGTTAAAAATGGTGCTCGTTTTATTTGCCGTCTCGGTATAATTCTGCTGCGAAAGCTCACTCTTGTTATAAGTATAATTATAATTTCCACTCAGCACCAGCGCCTTGTTCAAGGTTTTTCTATAGTCTGCGCCAAGATTGATATTGTTATTTATACCAGTACCATTATTGGTATTGCTGGCATCCGCATTGATACCTAACTGACTACTTTCTTTCCAGAAATTGTTACCAAGATTTACCGCATAACGGTCGTTTGTTCCGGCACTCAGCGCCCCTTTCGCAAATCTCCCCCTGTTCATATCTGGCTTTAATACCACGTTGAGTATCTTTTGTGGTTCCCCACTTTTGATACCGGTAAAATTGGCTTTTTCCCCATAATCATCTATCACCTGCAGCTTGCTTACTATATTTGCCGGCAGTTTGGCTATAAACTCTTTTACATTACCTGTAAAGAAATCTTTTCCGTTAACCCTTATTTTAGTCAGTGCCTTACCTTCTGAAGTTGCATTGCCCTCTTTATCTAACTCCATACCGGGCAATTGTTTGAGTAAGTCCTCTACGCGGTCGCCTTCACGCACATCGAATGCCTGTGCGTTAAATTCTACGGTATCCTTCATTAAACGCATAGGTACAATTTTCCCCTTAATGACAACTTCATTCAGCTGATTGGATTCTGCTTTGAGGATCACTGAGGGCAGCACCTGGGAAATAGTGGTAAGTGCATACGCTTTATTGTAGGGCAGATAACCAATACTGCGGACAAGGAGAGAAACGGTACTGGACTTCAGGTTAATGAAAACAAATCTACCGGCCGTATCTGTACTGCTGTTTAATGTATCTTTTCCGGCAATAAGCCTCACTATTGCATTTGGAATGCTCGTATTTGTCGTGTCCAGCACTGTACCACTAACTTTATGTAAATTCTGCGCCTGCGCATTTATTCCACAGCACAGGCCCAGTAATAGAAAGAAAACGGCAGTTATGTTAATTTTCAAAATTCTAAATTTATACGCTGCGAATCTGGCATTATTTCTATACATATTGTTATCCTGAATGAGAATTTCTCCCTATTCAAACAAAAATGTTTTTATAATGAGAAGATAGTGTCATAACGTACATTATGGCGAATATGTATAAGATTATAATTTTGCAGAAAAATAAAAAAGCCCCGTTACCGGAGCGTTTTATTTCTATAGATATGGTGTGTACTTATGTCTTTCTGATTCTGATGATATGCAGCCAGTGCATGACTTTCATCAAAGGATAAGTAGGATCAAACTCGAACCATTTGGAAGCGAAGTTCGGGCTGTTAGGTTTTTTATGGTGGTTATTCTGAAACAGTTCGCCCATCATCAGGAAGTCCAGCGGTAAAGAATTTTTACTATGGTCGTTATTATCGTGATTTGAATAGCCATATTTATGTCCGCACCAGTTCACAATAGCCCCATGCAAAGGCCCCATTAGGAAATGGATTGGCAGGAATAAAAACATCCACCATGCCGTAGCAAAAGTTACGTAGAACCAGATATAAAAACTGATAAATATCAATCTCGTTATCCATGAATCACCGATTTTATCAATCAGTGGCCATGATGGATATTTATCGCGAAACTGCTCTTCAGGCTCCTCATTATACTTTGCGTAGTTCAGGTAAATATTCTTTGTCTGAATCATCATTCCCCAAACGTCTTTCACAAAATGTGGAGAGTGCGGATCTTTCTCCGTATCACTGAAGGCATGGTGCATGCGGTGTAAAATAGCATAAGCACGGGGGTTAAGGAAAGAAGATCCCTGGGATAAAAATGTGATTGTATAGAAAAATTTCTCCCAGAAAGCATTCATTTTAAACATTTTATGCGACGCATACCGGTGTAAAAAGAATGTTTGAGAAAAAAGTGATAAAAACCAATGAAGTAAAAAAAATAGTAGAATGATCATAAAATTGTAGGTATATCAACGAAAAAAAGATTCCGCCAGATGTTCAATCGACAAAAATAGCAAAAGAAAACAGAATGAACCGGAATGTTGTGAATATAAGCCCCTTGAACAAGGCCCGTCGAGGAAGGATATTTGTTTAACAAAAAAAGGATAAGCACGTTTCACCTGAGGCAAAACGTGCTTAGTATATTCATGCATATGATATATATGCAATCTGCTGATGTATTATCTGCCGAAATCGTCAGATACACGTACGATATCAGATTCGTCTGATGGATTAGACGGATCTGTATGCTGCCAGATTTCCGATACGATACCCCAGTCGTCCAGTCCGACTAAACGATGTCTTTCGCCTTGTTTCAACTTAATGGTTGTAGCCGGCACTAACTGCTGCACATCACCCTGCTCGTCTGTTTCACTGGTAATCACACCCACAGTACCGCTTACCACTCTCCATATTTCTGCACGGCGGTGGTGATACTGCCACGACAGACGTGTATTTGGTGCTACGATTAGAATTTTAGGACTTAATTTGCCTGAAATTTTCAGGTCTTCTACATTTAAGCCGTCAAAATAAACATTGGCAAATTGTTGCGCCTGTTCTTCATCAATAACAAAAAAACCACCCCATGGACGGGTCTCATCACGGTTAACTACATTAAAACCCTCAATTTTAAGTCGTTGGGCTACACTGTCGAATATTTCTTTTTTCTGATCTGACATTATATTTCTAATATTTGATTTTCAAATATAACGATATCGTGCTAAATCTGTTCAACCTTAAGCTATAACATTGTTATTTCCCGCAAAATATCAGTTACGTTGTCAAACGACACTCCTCATATGGCTGATTATTTGTATTTTCGCACCGTATTAAATATTTGTTTAATACCAAATGGTATAAAAATTTCTTAATTTAGATCTTTAATCAGCAGTGTATCAGACCGCTGGTCAATTATTAATTTATAAATACATATGTTAAAAAGAGTTGTTATCACAGGTATCGGGGCATTAACCCCTCTTGGAAATGATGTAAATACGTTCTGGAGCAATACAGTAGCAGGTAAAAGCGGTGCAGCAAAAATCACCCGTTTTGATGCTTCATTGTTTCGCACCCAGTTTGCTTGTGAACTTAAAGACTTTGACATCGCTCAGCATTTAGACAGGTCAGATATCAAAAGAACAGACCGTTTTACGCAATATGCATTAGTAGCGTGTGATGAGGCAATTAAAGATTCTGGTTTTGAATTCGACAAAATGGATCCCTTTGATGTAGGTGTAATCTGGGGTTCTGGTCAGGGTGGTATGGATACTTTCGAGCAACAAGCATCAGAATTTGCACTGGGAAATGGTACTCCGCGTTACAGTCCTTTCTTTGTACCAAAACTGATTGCTAACATGGCTTCAGGAATGATCTCGATCCGTAACGGATATATGGGCATTAACTACACTACTGTTTCTGCCTGTGCTACTTCAAACACAGCCATTATGGATGCCTTTACTTATATCCGCATGGGTAAAGCAAAAGTCATCGTAACTGGTGGTTCTGAAGCGCCTATTTCTGCATCTTCTGTAGGTGGTTTCTGTGCAATGAAAGCAATGTCTGCACAGAATGATACGCCGGAAACGGCTTCTAAACCTTTCGACGTGAACCGTGATGGTTTCGTAATGGGTGAAGGTGCCGGTGCTTTGGTACTGGAAGAATATGAGCATGCCGTAAAACGTGGTGCTAAAATATATGGTGAAGTAGGTGGGGCATCTATGACAGCTGATGCTTATCATATGACTGCCACCCATCCTCAGGGACTGGGTGCATCTCATGCAATGAAACTAGCGCTGGAAGAAGCTGGTTTAACTATTTTTGATATCGACTACCTGAACACGCATGCTACTTCTACACCGGTTGGTGATTTATCTGAGGTAAATGCTGTAGTTAACTTATTGGGTACAGAGAAAAATAACCTGCTGATCAGCGCTACAAAATCCATGACTGGTCACTTATTAGGTGCGGCCGGAGCGATTGAGGCGATCATTTGCCTGCTTTCTATGAGGGACGGAATTGTTCCGCCAACAATCAATACAACAGAACTCGACCCGGCTATTCCTGGTCACCTGAATATTGTCATTCAAGAAGCAGTTTCAGCGAAGATCAAAAATACAATGAGCAATACTTTCGGCTTCGGCGGACACAATGGTATTGTAGTATTCAAATCGGTATAAAGATAGCATAAGACCCGAAAAGGTCAGATTAAAGCCTCCGTAAATATAAATTGCGGAGGCTTTTTTATGCTTTGAGCTGTACAACCAGGAGTTCAACAGTCTTTAGAATTTTATCAAGACTGGCCGGACTACTGGTTACTTTTGCAATCATAATTCCGCCTTCAATCAGTGCAATTATGGATAAGGCAACCTGCAGGCTGTCGGTATCTGCTTTGAATTCTCCCGAAGCTATTCCAGCACCAATCAATTCCATAATGGTCTTTTTCCATTCTGCCACAGCATGCCCCGCCTTATCTTTTAAGCCTTGATGTGTATCATCGGCATCTATGGCAGTATTTAAAATGGGGCATCCGCCAACCGGAAAAGGTTCTCCTCTGAAGCTATGATAGACCTGCGCATAGACCATGAGTTTATCATGAAAGGTGGGCGACCGCTGCATTCTTTTCTGTATCGCCAGCTTGATTTTTGAAAGGTTATAATCAAATGCACAAAGGGCAACTTCCTCCTTATTCTCAAAATTCCCGTAGATACTGCCCTTTGTTAAACGGGTAGCTTCGGTTAAATCGGACAAAGAAGTACCGGCAAATCCCTTTTTATTAAATATTCCGGCGGTAGATTCGATAATAAACTGCCGGGTACGTTCTGCTTTTGATTGTCCCTCCATCTGTCAAAAGTACCGCTTGGTATTTAATCTGACAAGTATTTAGGAATAAGCTTTTTCTGACTGGATTTTCTGATAATCAGTTCGGGCATAATGCTCACGATCTTAGGTTCAGCAGGGGTTTCCTGAACTTCCATCTCCTGGAAATACAGGTTTGCAATCGTCTTCCCCATACTCATCGTATGCTGATCTATAGTGGTGATAGACGGACTGGTGATTTCCGTAAAAGGTTCATTGGAATAACCGCAGATACCAAGCGAATCCGGAACGGAAATACCTTTAGCTGTCGCAACCTCCAGCACACCCAGTGCCGAGAAATCCGATGTAGAGGCAAATATCGCATCGGGAGGCTCAGGTAAACTCAGTAATTTCGCAGTTGCCTCTGCCCCAAGCGCTTTTGTCCAGGCATTTTCACACATCAATTCCGCCAAGACAGGAATACCATGTTTGGCCAGTGCGCCCAGGTATCCATCTTTCCGCTGCCTGAAAATATCCAGGTGTAGCGGCCCTTCCAAAAGTGCTATCCTTTTATAACCTTGTGTAATCAAATGAGCAACGGCTTCAAAAGAGGCCTGTTCATTATCGTTGATCACTTTAAACGTATCCAGCGCTTCCACCACCCTGTCAAACTGGATCAGCTGAATCTGCCGGTCCAGCACCTGCTGCAGGTGATCATAACTCCCCGTTTCAGCAGCAATAGAAATGATAATACAACTCACATGCTGGTTAATCAAAGTATTTACACAATCAACTTCACGTGCATGCAGCTCGTTGGACTGGCAAATAATCAGATTATAGCCTTTATCATAGGTGATTTCCTCAATCCCTGCGATAATATTGGAGAAAAAGTTCTGGTTGATCCGTGGTACTACCACCCCTATCGTCTGGTTATTCCCTTTACGAAGATTAGAAGCCATTACGTTATGCTGATAATTCATCTCAGCGGCTGTTTTAAGCACCAGGGCTTTGGTATCAGCATTTATTTTGCTGCTGTTACTCAGCGCTCTGGATACAGAAGAAGCGGCTATATTGAGCTTCAGCGCTATATCATAGATGGTCGTTCTTTTCTGGCGTTTCATATGAAATACAAAACTGCAAAAAATAATTGGGCAATCGATTGCAATATTAAAAGATTAACCTAAATTCGTTCCTGATAACCATTATAAACTTTGCAATGAAATCCATATGTTGTTACTAGGAATAGATATAGGTACCTCCTCCATTAAAGTTGCTGTTGTAGATGCGGAAACGCAGCAAGTTGTAATTTCAGCACAATATCCGGAAGAAGAAAGTGCAATCACAGCGAAACAAGCAGGCTGGGCAGAACAAAGTCCGGAAATGTGGTGGGAACATGTACAGCAGGCTTTTCAAAAATGTAAGGCAATGGGCGAGTTCAGTACACAGGATATTTCTTCGATCGGCATTGCTTACCAGATGCACGGTCTGGTCTTGGTCGACAAGGAGCAGAAACTATTGCGCGACAGTATTATCTGGTGCGACAGCAGAGCGGTAGAACTTGGAAACGCCGCTTTTGAAGCACTGGGAGAAACGCATTGCCTCTCCCATCTGCTTAACTCTCCGGGAAATTTCACAGCTTCAAAACTGGCCTGGGTAAAACAGAACGAACCAGCAATTTATGCGCAAATAGATAAAATCATGCTGCCTGGCGATTTCATTGCGATGAAACTGACCTCAGCGATCACAACCAGTATTTCCGCTTTATCGGAAGGTATTTTCTGGGATTTCAAAACAAATAGCCTCTCTGCAGAGCTGATGGACTATTACGGTTTTGCATACGACCTGATTCCTGAAATTAAACCTGTATTTGCAGAGCACGGACGGGTAACGGCAGAAATTTCTCAGCTGTTAGGTATTCCGGCAGGTACGCCGGTAACCTATAAGGCGGGTGACCAGCCAAATAATGCTTTATCTTTAAACGTGCTTCAACCGGGTGAAGTGGCCGCTACAGCAGGCACTTCCGGCGTAATTTATGGCCTGAGCGACCAGCTGGCTTACGATCCGCAATCACGGGTAAACACCTTCGCGCATGTGAACTATACAGCAGAAGAAAAGCGTCTGGGTGTATTGCTGTGTATTAACGGTACAGGCAGCCTAAACAGGTGGGCAAAAAACTTATTTGGTCCGCAGACCAGCTACGCGCAGATGAATGCGGAAGGCAGCAAAATAAAAGTAGGATCGGATAGTCTGCGCATCCTTCCTTTTGGAAATGGTGCAGAGCGCATGCTGGAAAACAAACTGGTAGGTGTGCATTTTCAAAATATAGACCTGAACCTGCATACCCAGGCACATATTTTCCGTGCCGTACAGGAAGGCATTGCTTTCTCTTTCAGATACGGACTGGATATTATGCGTTCCAACGGACTCAACCCAACGGTGATCCGCGCCGGCAGAGCAAATCTTTTCCTCAGTGACCTTTTCCTTGAAGCATTCGTCAACAGTACGGGCGTTCCGGTAGAGCTGTATGAAAATGATGGCAGTGTTGGTGCTGCCTTAGGTTCAGGAATCGGCGCAGGCATATTTTCTACACCGGCAGAGGCCTTCAGCAAAATCAAATCTTTACAACTCATTGAACCCACCATAACTGATGCTTATGAACCTGCCTACCAGGATTGGCTCAGACTTTTAAACAAACAATTAATCTAACACAAAACCATTAATAAGATCCGTATGACAAACGTAATTACCGGAGAGAAAGAATTCTTCAAAGGAATAGGACAAGTAAAATTCGAGGGCGTAGATTCAGATAACCCACTGGCTTTCCGTTATTATGATGAAAACAGAGTGATTGCCGGCAAGACGATGAAAGATCACCTGCGTTTTGCTGGTGCTTACTGGCATTCTTTTGTAGCTACCGGTGGTGATCCATTTGGAGAGCCTACTATCATTCATCCATGGAATGAAAAAGCAGATGCAGTAGAACGTGCAAAGGATAAAATGGATGCTGCTTTTGAATTTCTGACCAAGATGAACCTGCCTTTTTACTGCTTCCATGATGTGGATGTGGTTGATTATACCAATGATGTAAAAGATAACGAAAGACGTTTACAGGCACTTGTGGAGTATGCAAAACAAAAACAGGCAGATAGCGGTGTAAAACTTTTATGGGGAACAGCGAATCTGTTCTCTCACCGCAGGTATATGAATGGTGCATCTACCAATCCAAATTTCCACGTATTGGCACATGGTGCGGCGCAGGTTAAATTTGCGCTGGATGCTACGATAGCCCTTGGCGGAGAAAACTATGTATTCTGGGGTGGTCGTGAAGGTTATATGAGCCTGCTGAATACTGACATGAAACGTGAGCAGGAACACCTGGCTAAATTCTTACATGCATCTAAAGACTATGCAAGAGGACAGGGTTTCAAAGGAACTTTCCTGATTGAGCCAAAACCTTGTGAGCCAAGTAAACACCAGTATGATTATGATGCAGCAACAGTAATTGGCTTCCTGCGTCAGTATGACCTGATGGATGATTTCAAACTGAACCTGGAGGTTAACCACGCTACATTAGCAGGCCATACTTTCCAGCATGAACTACAGGTAGCAGCTGATGCCGGACTATTAGGTTCTATGGATGCAAACAGGGGCGATTACCAGAATGGATGGGATACTGACCAGTTCCCGAATAACATCAATGAACTGACGGAATCAATGCTGATCTTCCTGGAAGCAGACGGATTAAAAGGCGGCGGAATAAACTTTGATGCAAAAATCAGAAGAAACTCTACTGATGCAGCCGATTTATTCTATGCACATATTGGTGGTATGGATACTTTTGCCCGTGCTTTGATCAGCGCCGACAATATCCTGCAGCACTCAGACTATAAAAAAATCCGCACAGACAGATATGCTTCTTTTGATTCGGGTGCAGGTAAAGATTTTGAGAATGGAAAACTAAACCTGGAAGACCTGACCAATTATGCAATTGAACAAGGAGAGCCTGAAACCTTAAGTGGCAAACAGGAACTACTTGAAAATATAGTCAACAGATTTATTTAAACCTGCTCAACAAAATTCTCACATGAATTCATTAGCAACGTACGACTACGTCGTATTCCTGGTCTACTTCCTCATTGTAGCTTTATATGGGTGGACAGTTTACCGTAAAAAACAATCACAGAAAGAGAATTCGAAAGACTTCTTCCTGGCTAAAGATTCCTTAACCTGGTGGGCTATCGGTGCCTCCCTCATTGCCTCTAATATCTCTGCGGAGCAATTTATCGGGATGAGCGGTTCCGGGTTTACGATGGGACTGGCCATCGCTACCTACGAATGGATGGCAGCAGCTACCCTGATCATTGTGGCTATCTTTTTTATACCGGTGTATATCAAAAATAAGATCTATACCATGCCGCAATTCCTTGGTCAGCGTTACAACAGTACTGTAGCCATGATCATGGCTATTTTCTGGCTGTTGTTATATGTGGTGGTAAACCTGACGTCTATCTTGTATCTGGGCGCCCTGGCCATCAACAGCATCTCCGGCATTAATACCACAGCGTGCATGTACATCTTATCTGTATTTGCTGTAATTATTACACTGGGTGGAATGAAGGTGATTGGTTATACGGATGTAATTCAGGTATTCTTTTTAATCCTGGGGGGACTGGCGACGACTTATCTTGCATTAGAACTTGTGTCTACACATTTCGGTACCACTGGTGTATTAAACGGATTGAGTATTATCAAGGAGAAAGCTACGGATCACTTCCAAATGATTTTCCATAAGGAGAATGCACATTATATGGATCTTCCGGGTTTATCTGTGCTGATTGGCGGTATGTGGATTGTAAACCTAAACTATTGGGGTTGTAACCAGTACATTACTCAAAGAGCCTTGGGTGCAGATTTAAAAACTGCCAGAGGCGGATTATTATTTGCAGCAGGATTGAAGCTACTGATGCCTATCATTGTAGTTTTACCTGGTATCGCAGCTTATGTATTGTACAAAGAAGGATACGGAAACTTCCAGACGGCGATGCTGAAAGATGGTTCCCTGAATGCCGACTCTGCCTACCCGGTATTATTAAACTTACTGCCGGCAGGACTAAAGGGGCTTTCTTTTGCAGCTTTAACAGCAGCAATTGTTGCTTCCCTTGCAGGTAAAGCCAATAGTATCGCTACGATCTTTACTTTGGATGTATACAAAAAGGTAATCAATAAAGATGCTGATGAAAACAAACAGGTAATCATTGGCCGTATCACTGTGATTGTAGCCATGATCCTTGCTATTATTATCGCTCCTCAGTTGGGGATAGATAAAAAAGGCGGGTTCCAGTTCATTCAGGAATATACAGGTTTCGTATCTCCGGGTATCTTCGCCATGTTTATCCTGGGTTTCTTCTGGAAAAGAACTACTTCCAACGCAGCACTCTTTGCTACTATCGGTGGCTTCCTGATGTCTGTAGGATTTAAAGTTCTCCCTTCATTTGCTAACCTGGAATGGTTAAGCCCATTCGGATTCTCCAAACTGGTAGAACAAAAAGATGGCAGCATGTTATATGAAATTCCATTCCTGGACAGAATGGGTTTTGTGTTCGTGATCTGTATCATCGCCATGTTCATCATCAGTAAAATGGAAAATAGAAATGGTGTGAACCCTAAAGGACTGGAGATTGACAGAAGCATGTTTAAAACAAGTACAGGTTTCGCAGCAGGTGCATTAATTATCTGCGGTGTCATTGTTGCACTTTACACAATATTCTGGTAAGCGCTCCGGAAAAATCATAAATAACAAAGCCCTCTGATCCTAACATCAGAGGGCTTTTGCATTCATTTGTGTGGTAAGATCTTAAAGCATCTGGCAGAATTCGATACCACAAACACACCACTGAATGAAGATTATATCTTGCCAGCGCAAGAAATATCTCCCGCACAAATCACAAAACCCAAGGTTCTGCTATATACTAAACGTAGATAACAAGCTAAATGCTACACTATTAAAAAATATATTTTATTAATGTAGCAAAGAGGCCTTATTGAACTCCCAGTTCATCCTGGCGATGTTTAAGACCGATATGCCTTGCGGGCACTTTACTTCACAGGCCTCCGTATTACTGCAATGACCAAATCCCTCTTCATCCATCTTACTCACCATTTTCAATACTCTTTTAGCCGCTTCCTGTTCTCCTTGCGGCAGTTTTGCCAGGTGGGAAATCTTGGCTGAGGTAAAAAGAGCAGCACTTGAATTTTTACAGGTAGCTACACAGGCACCGCAGCCGATACAGGCGGCAGAATCAAAGGCAGACTCAGCAGTTTCATGGACAATCAACAAGTTATTGGCTTCTGCAGGCATGCCGGTATTAGCGGTGATAAAGCCGCCCGACTGTATAATCCTGTCAAAAGCGGACCTGTCTATTTTTAAATCTCTTTTCAGGGGAAAAGCCATTGCCCTGAACGGTTCTACGTAAATGGTATCGCCTTCTTTAAATTCCCTCATATGCAGCTGGCAAACGGTCAGGCCGGGCACAGGACCATGGGCCTGACCATTAATCATCATCCCGCAGGTGCCGCAAATCCCCTCCCGGCAATCATGGTCAAACTCAACCGGCATCTCCCCTTTTAGGGTAAGCTGCTCGTTCAGGGTATCCATCATCTCCAGAAATGACATGTGCTGATCTACATTGTCCAAATCATAATTAACCATACTGCCTTTACTCTTTGCGTCTTTCTGACGCCAAACTTTAAGATGTACTTTCATAATGCTTAGCTATAACTTCTAACAGATAATTTAATAAATTCAAATACCAGTTGCTCCGGATGAAGTACAGGCGCCATATCTTTTCCCGCCCATTCCCACGCGGAAACGTAACAGTAATCCTCATCGTTACGCAGTGCTTCCCCATCAGCCGTCTGATATTCTTCCCGGAAATGTGCACCGCAGGATTCCTCGCGACTCAAAGCGTCATGGCACATCAGTTCTGCGATCTCGAGATAGTCGGCCACCCTACCTGCTTTCTCCAGTTCGGAATTAATTTCGGCAGCATTACCAGGGATCATCAGGTCACGGTAAAATGCTTCCCTTAATGCTTTAATTTCAGTGATAGCTTCTTCCAGCCCAGCAGCGGAACGGGACAAGCCACATTTATCATATAATAACTTTCCCAGTTCCTTATGAAAGGAATCCGCCGTTCGGCTTCCTTTGATCTGCACAAATTGATTCAACTGACTTATCACTGCCCCTTCTGCTTTCACAAATTCGGGATGGTCAGTATTTATCTTTTCTGTTTTCAATTCCTCTGCCAGGTAATTTGCGAGAGTATAAGGCAATATAAAATAACCGTCAACACAAGCCTGCAACAAAGAGTTGGCGCCTAACCTGTTTGCGCCATGATCGGCAAAATTGGCTTCACCAATAGCAAACAGACCGGGGATAGTGGTCATCAGCTCATAATCTACCCAGAGACCACCCATTGAAAAATGGGCTGCGGGAGAGATCTTCATGGGCGACTGATAAGCGTCATCAGCAGTAATCTTTTTATACATAGAAAAGAGATTGCCATATTTCTCTTTTATCTTATCCATGCCCTGCTCCTTAATGGCTTTAGAGAAATCCAGGTAAACAGCATTTTTTTGGGTGCCCACGCCAAAACCGGCGTCAATTCTCTCTTTTGCAGCCCGGGATGAGATATCTCTTGGGGCAAGATTTCCAAAAGAAGGGTATCTGCGCTCCAGATAATAATCGCGCTCCTCTTCCGGAATATCATTCGGCACCCTTGTTTCATTTTCAAGTTTGGGCACCCAGATCCTGCCATCATTCCGTAGCGATTCAGACATTAGTGTTAACTTGGACTGATAATCCCCGGATTGAGGCAGACAGGTTGGATGTACCTGTGTCCAGCTCGGACAAGCCATGAGTGCTCCCCTTTTATGTGCACGCCAGATGGCAGAACCGTTACAGCCCATGGCCAGTGTAGACAGGTAATATATTTTACCAAAACCACCCGTAGCAATCACCACCGAAGCCGCAGCAAACCGCTCAATGACTCCTGTGTCCAGGTTACGGGCAATGATTCCTTTCGCCTTACCATCAACCACAACCAGATCCAGCATTTCATGACGTGTATGAAGAGTCACTTTCCCTAGCGCTGCCTGTCGCATCAGCGCTTGATAAGCTCCCAGCAGTAATTGCTGACCTGTCTGTCCGCGTGCATAAAATGTACGGCTTACCTGTACCCCGCCAAAAGAGCGGTTACTTAAATACCCACCATATTCTCTTGCAAATGGTACGCCCTGTGCCACTGCCTGATCGATCAGGCTCAATGAACATTCTGCAAGCCGGTAAACATTAGCTTCGCGGGACCTGAAATCTCCTCCCTTCAGCGTATCGTAAAACATCCTGTATACCGAATCACCATCATTCTGGTAGTTCTTTGCAGCATTCACACCACCCTGCGCGGCAACAGAATGTGCTCTCCTGGCAGAATCCTGAAAGCAAAAGGAATGTACCTGATAACCCAGTTCTGCCAGTGAAGCTGCTGCCGAAGCACCTGCAAGCCCTGTTCCGACCACAATGACCGTCAGTTTTTTACGGTTTGCCGGATTAACGAGCTTAGCATGTTCTTTATAATGTGACCACTTGTGTTCCAGTGGTCCTGCTGGTATTTTAGCATCTAAAATCATAATCCAAATTGACTAAGGTGAACATAAACCGGTATTATGCAAAAACCGAAGGTGATCACATAACTGTAAATAGTGCCGATTAGCTGCACATATTTTACATATCGCGGATGATAGAGACCAAGCGTGCGTACAGCACTTTTAACGCCGTGCAGCAAATGGTAGCCCACAGCCAGCATAGAAATTACATATAAAACCACATACCACCAGGATTCAAATGCACTGACCACAATCACGTATAAATCCTTATTGCCGTTTCTGTCATAAGGCAGGGAGCCGAATTTGTACACATACCAAAAATCTTTGAAATGAATAACCAGAAAAACCAGGATGATCGTGCCCAAAACACCCATATTTCTGGAATACCATTTGCTCACCTGCTTCCTGTCGTCATATACATATTTAACAGCTGTTTTTCTATTCCTCAATGTAATAATCAACGCATCGCCGGCATGCGCAATCAGCGAAAAATACAGCACATAAGAAATGAGCCTGATAAATATATTACCGGACAACAAGGCGGAATAGCTATTGAAACTGGCGTTTGCCTCATTTGCAGGCAACAGTAACTGCAGATTCCCAAGTAAATGTATTACAAGGAAAAAGCAAAGAAATAAACCTGTTACTGCCATCAGATTTTTCCTTGACAGGGTACTTTGAAAGATATAATTATTCATTGTTTTCATATTAATAAATACCTGTTACCTTCCACCATAAACCACCTAAGCCCATCCAGATCAGCAATAATGCAATCCCGATAATCAGCCCCGTAGTCCACCAATGTTTAACATCTACATATCCGCTCCCAAAAAACACAGGGGCAGGACCATGTGCATAGTGTGTCAGGGTACCATAAAGAGATCCTGTGAATCCAAGCATTAATGCCAGCAATAATGGAGGAACACCCATAGCGATACCTACAGCCAACAGTGCCGCATACATCGCTGCCACATGTGCAGTGGCACTGGCAAAGAGGTAATGACTCAGGAAATAAGTCAGTACAATAATTGGAAAAGCCATATTCCAGGATAACCCCAGCATCTGCTGTTTGATCAGGTCACCAAACCAGGGTATAAATCCCAGCTCATTTAATGACCCGGCCATCATCACCAGTGTGGCGAACCATACAATCGTATCCCATGCCCCTTTTTCCGCTTTCACATCTTCCCAGGTTAATACCTGAGTCAACAGCAGAATGGTTAGCCCGATAAATGCAGTTGTTGTTGCATCTATCTTAAAGATATCACCCGTAACCCATAAGACCAGCAAAATCACAAAAGCGAGCAGCATCAACCACTCATTCCTGGTGATGGCACCCATCTCCTTTAGTTTTTCCGCAGCCATCCCCGGAGCTTCGGTTGTTTTCTTCAGCTCTGGCGGAAAAACTTTATACAGCAGATAAGGAATAATCATCATTGAGGCCAGGCCCGGTACAATCGCTGCCCAGAACCAGGACATCCAGCTGATGTGGATTCCCATATCTGCGGCAAACTTCTGACACATCGGGTTACTCGCCGTACCTGTAAGGAACATGGCAGAAGCAATCAGGTTCATGTAATAGCTGTTTAACGTCAGATAGGCACCTACTTTACGGTGCGTCTCCGGCTGATCTGGCATGGAACCGAGACTCATCGCCATGGATTTCATGATAGGATAAATAATCCCGCCTCCGCGTGCGGTATTGCTCGGAATAGCTGGTGCAAGGATCAAATCTGCAGCGCCCAGACTATAAGCAAGCCCTAGTGAACTTTTACCGAATAGTTTGATAAAGATATAAGCTATCCTGCTGCCCAACCCTGTTTTGATAAAGCCACGGGCAATAAAAAAACTAATCCCTATCAGCCAGATCACTTTATCACCAAAACTCCGCAATGCAAGCGTGATAGACTTTCCAGGATTCCCGGGGGCCAGCACTCCGGTGAGGGCAACCAGCGAAATAGCCATCATACAGAGTGTACCCATACTGGCTGCCTTAAGAATAATTCCCAGAATAGTAGCCAGGAAAATAGCCAGCAGATGCCAGGCTTCAGGTTTTACACCCACCGGCGCAGGAATAAACCAGATGATAATTCCCACAGCTACAGTGATGAGCAGTGGAATGAGCTGGATTTCTTTTGGTAATGCCAGGTTTGGCACCTTAGGTGCCGTTGATGAGGTTTTCATAGATTCGTTAATTACTTACAACCTTGATTGTACTTGTATAATAAATAATTCATTGTTGTACTGAGTGGTAGCAGGCACATTCCTTTTATAGCGGTCCACATTAACACCAATCTGGATCCTGGCATTGTAAGCCTTTAAAAACTCCGCGCTGATCATCGGTGTCCATGTTTGTCTGGCATTACTTGCATGTTTAAAGTCGTTGTCAAAATATTCATACCTGCAGGAGAACTCCAGAGAACTCAGCCGATGGTAATTAATAGCGTAACGCAGATTGGGCAAAATGTACATTCCCCGCATCTGATATTGAGCAACGCTGCCCGTACGTTTGGCAGAATCGAGCCCGTAAAATAAAGTATGGTTGTTACCCTGCTTTACTTCGGTTTCTAATTCGAGCGACCATTTTTTAGCGAGCGGGAATATTCCCGAAACATCAATACCTGAAGCATAAACACGGCTTCCTGATACCAGAGCCAAACCACCATTCAGCCCCATTTTAATCTGAAGACGCTTTTGCAGGCCAAGCTCCACTCTGGAAGAGAAATGTTTGCCATTATCATTGTCCATCACCTGGTTGCGGTTGTTACCGTTAACTACAGAGATCTCATACTTTACCGGCAATTCGCTTTTTATTGCTCCATACAAACTTGCACCGATTTGAAAACTTTGCCATCCGTTATTGCCAAATGCAGTGTACTGATTAGAATAGTCCATTGATTTGATAACATCTACGGGATACATATCTTCCAATCCAAAAGCAGGCCTGAACTGACCCATTTTTAAATTGATGTACTGATTAAGACGATAAGTGATGTAAGCATTTTCAAGTACCTTATTTTTGGGATCTGATTTAAAATCTGCCAGGTTAAGCAATAGCACTACATCCGTTCTGTCCGAGATCTTCGATGCAAACTGCAGCCTGGCCCTCTTGATATCAAAATCATTATAGATGGCTTTACCATCTGTATGGTGCAGGCCGTTTAAGTCGATATCTTTATGCGTACTAAAGGAATACCTGGATTGGAACAGCCCTTTCATCGTTATTTTAACCTTCACCGAATCTGTTTTCACAGCTTCCTGGGCATAACTGTTAAAGAAACCTAAACACGTGATAAACGTGATCATAAATAATTGATTCAAAGGATTTCTATACATATCCAAAGATCATCTAATGCAAATCGGAAAATAGTGACGGTCATCACATTTGTTATTGATCATCATCAACGAAAATGCAATAAAAAAGAAATTACCATACTGATATCCAAATAATTACATGTATCACGGTAAGTTTTTTTAGGGTCAATAATCCATAGTGGCTATATGGAAATTTAACCTCCTTTAACAAGAAAATCCGGTTGCAACAGCAAACGGATTTATAAAAATAAATAGCTCTCTTTTAAAATCAGGATTTTGCGGAAGGTTTGCATTGAGCTTCCCTGTGCGTTTGAGAAACTAAAAAAACACTACAACTCCAGATAGTCACGCTGAGGCTCTTTGAGACAAGCTTCAATCTGATCTACCAGGGCCAGCAGGTCAAAGGGTTTGGAGATAAAAGCATTACACCTGTAATCATCCAAAGCCAGTAATACACGTGGAAAAGCAGTAAAGATAATCACAGGAATATGGCGCAACAGTTCATTCTTTTTGATCTGCATACACAGCTCTCCGCCATTGGTACCTGGCAATAAAAAGTCCAGTAAAACAAGATCAGGCATCAGCTCTTTAACTATTGGAACGATGTCATAAGCCTGCGGACGAAAATGCAGCGTATATCCTTGCGCTGTTAAAAACTCATCCAGTATTTCAACTAACTTCTCATCATTTTCAATCACTAAAATATGCTTTGCCATTCTTTATTCTCCAGCCGTTGTAGATACCTTGTTCAACATTTAATTGACTGTAAAATTACCGCTCCGTATTATCCCCTGCTATGGTATAAATACGCTAAATGAAAGATTAAGTACGTGTTTAAACGTTTAAGCATTCGAATGCGCTGCGCGCTCCTGTAACCTCACAAATCTAAGGAGCAGCACTCCTATCAGCACGGTAATCAGTCCCTGAATCATTACTGTATCCGGCGTGCCAACCCATTCAGATACAGCACCTACCAGCAATCCGCCTATAGGCTGCATCCCAAAAAATGCCATGGCATAAAAGCTGATCACCCTGCCCCGCATATCAGGATCTACAGTAGTTTGAATCAGTGTATTACTAATCGTAATCTGAGACATCATACCAAAGCCGGATACCGCTGCAAATACCAGTGCTATGGGATAGTAAGTACTATGAGAAAAGAAAATTAAACCGCCGCCAAACACCAGCGTATTTACCGCTAAAATCTTTCGCAGGTTACGGCCTGGTTTTAAGGAAGCCAGAAAGATTGCACCGCAAAAGGCACCCAGACCAATCACACTGTCTATCACACCAAAAGTAGATGCCGTACCTTTAAATATATCCTTGGCATATACCGGAATTAATGTGCTGAAGGGTAAAACCAGGAGACTGATCAGTCCCAGCATAATCAGGGTTAACGAAATTGAAGGCGTTCGCCGGATATACATGAACCCTTCCTTCAGCTCACCAAATACATTTTTAGTATGCAGTTTCGCCGTATACTTCGGTAGCCTCATCATTAACAGGGAGCCAATCACCGCTATAAAACTAACCGCATTTAAGCCGAAGCAAATATCTTCCCCAAACTTTTCCAATGCGAGCCCCGCTATCCCGGGCCCTATCAGGCGGGAAAGATTAACCATCGAAGAGTTGAGCGCCAGCGCATTCGGCAGGTCGGTTTTATCATCTACCATTTCATAAACCAATGATTGCCTCGCCGGCACGTCAAAAGCATTGATTAAGCCTAGTAAAGCGCTCAGGGCAATAATTTCCCATACCGCATAATCATAAAAAAAGATCAGTACAGTAAGCAACACAGCCTGAATCATAGAGGCAACCTGTGTAAGCAGCAATAGTTTATACCGGTTGTAGCGGTCAGATGCCACACCACCTAAAAATGAAAAGATAAAAGAAGGGAACAGGCTCGCAAAAAGTGTAAGCCCCAGCATGAATTGTGAGTGTGTTTGTGCGTAAATCACCCAGCTTACAGCTGTTTTCTGCATCCATGTGCCGATCAGCGAAATAGATTGTCCGGCGAAATATAGTTTGTAGTTACGGCTCTTAAATGCGTTGAAAGTACTGATATTCATTAGCTGAATAAAGATACCAGTTTAGGAATAAGCTGAAATCTTAATTGTATTTTTCTACAATGAAACGATCATGATCTTATATATCATATACAATGATAAAAGATCATGATGGTTCCATCAATTTATTTTCTGTCAGGCTGGCCAGGTGCAATACCTTTATCGGGATCCAGCGTGAAAGCAGCTTCAGATGCCTTGTCAGCCTGTTCCAAATGGTCAATCTCAGTTGCAGTTTCATCTTCTTCAGAAGGCGGGACTGCATCTATACCATCAGATTGTACATCTTGCTGACTTCTCTGATCATCAGCTGCATCTTCATTTTCTGCTATTATATCGTTTTCTGGAATATTCATAATATGTATTTTTATATATCTTTAAACAGAAATAATAATGCCTTGTTTTAAAATTATTCTAAATCAATTAACATGGAAGATCAGATCTGTAGCCATATCAGCGCAATTAAAGCGTTAAAAACAGCTAAAGCCCAGGTATGCGAAGAATGTGTAAAGGTAAACAGTACCTGGGTGCATTTACTTACGTGCCAGACTTGCGGTGTCACTCTCTGTTGCGATCAATCGCCTTTAAAACACATGACTGCACATTTTCACCACTCAGCCCATCCGGTAATTATATCTTCCGAAGAAGGGGAAAGATGGCTGTGGTGTTATGTGGATGAAGCTTTTGCCGAATATTAGTCGCCTATTCCTCTACAGGCAACTGTCTAGATTTTGGTCCTGTCTGCTTTAACGTTGTTTTCGTTGTATCCACTGCATCAGGGCCAGTCAGGTGATCTGCTTTTTCTTTTATATTTGCCCGCAGATCAGGAATAGCATGATCTTTACTATCCGCTGCAACTGTGTCCGCCAAACCAACCAGCCCTTTCAGGTCATTAGTTAATCTTTTCCTTACTGCTTTAATATTTTTTGGTGCAAATAATACACCAAGGGCAGCACCGACGGCAATTCCTGCGATCAGGGCAATACTGTTCATCGTTGAATCTGTTCTTCTTAATTTCATAGCCATTTAATTTTAATGTTTAACAATTACATACCTTCCTGCGCTTCTATGGCCTGACCAATCGAGTTCAATAATAACTCATCGATATCATCACTCGTGTTCCAGGTAACGCCATTCTCCAAGACATCAGGATAAATTTTACCCAGCACTTCTTCCTCCTGCATAATTTTAAACTGCCCATCCTCTTCCTGCTGCACAGTATAGGTGATACTCAAACCACCCGTCGCTACTTCAATTTCATAAGGTTCCATATCGTTGATTTAATTCTGTTTTTTTAATCTGAAAATACTAACAACCTTATCTGCATTTGGTTTAATCTTTTCCAATCAAAGCTGCAGCTTGCGCAGCAATTCGTAGTTTAGCGGCTTAATTTCAGGTTCTCCAGAATTAATTAGCACATGTTTATAAACTATACCATCAATAAATTAACAACAATTGATTATCCGGCAATCCTAACGCTTTGGGAGTCATCCGTCAGGGCCACACATCACTTTTTAGCAGAACCAGACATCCGGGTATATAAGTCCCTGCTCAGCGATGCTCATTTCGATCAGCTCCAGCTCTTTGGGGTCATAGGAGAAAAAGGTGAATTGAAGGGTTTTATCGCTATTGAGGATAAAAAGATACAAATGCTGTTTATATCCCCGGCGGCCAGAGGAACAGGGATTGGTAAAGCGCTGATTAATTATGTTTTTCAGCATCTCCATGTAAAGACCGTAGATGTGAACGAACAAAACCTTCAGGCATATGATTTCTACAAGTATTTGGGCTTTGCAGTAACAGAACGTTCCGAATGTGATGGAATTGGTAAACCTTTTCCCATTATTTCCATGAAACTTCCTTAATTCAATCTCATTTATGCGTTAAAAACGTGAGTTTTAAATTATACTCCTTAGATTTAAGCCAAATACAATTTATTTTCTATGCAAATCAATTCTAAAGACTGCCAGCGTGCAGTAGTTAATGCTTTATTGATCCTCGGTATTGGCCTAACGGTACCAGTAGCAGCACAGGACAAAAAAGATGATCCCCTGCTTAAAATTTACCGGGCTACGCCTGATAAAATTAATGACCTTGTCCACACTAAACTGGATGTACGTTTTGACTATAAAAAGCGCTACCTGTACGGAAAAGAATGGGTGACTTTAAAGCCGCATATCAACCCGACCGATTCCTTGCGTCTGGATGCAAAAGGCATGGATATTAAAACGGTTGCTGTAGTTAAGGAGGGCAAAACCATACCGTTGAAATATAAATATGACAGCCTTTTCTTAGTCATCAAACTAGATAAAGTATATAGAGACACCGAAAAATATACCCTTTACATCGATTATACAGCAAAACCTGATGAGTTGAAAATTGAAGCCGGACAAGCCATTACTGACGCTAAAGGATTATATTTTATCAATCCGGACAGCACTGAAAAAGGCAAACCCGTACAGATCTGGACACAGGGAGAGCTGGAAAGTTCTTCTGTATGGTTCCCGACAATCGACCATACCAACCAAAAGACAACACAGGAAATCAGCATGACTGTACCTGCAAAATATGTAACCCTTTCCAATGGTCGTTTAGCAGCCCAGAAAAAAAATACGGATGGCACGCGTACAGATACCTGGAAAATGGAGCTCCCGCATTCGCCTTACCTGTTTATGATGGCTGTGGGAGATTTCAAAATCTACCGCGATAAATGGAGAGACAAAGAAGTAAGTTATTACCTGGAACCTAAATATGCACCTTATGCAAAAGATATTTTTGGTTTTACCGCAGAGGCGATGGAATTCTATTCTAAATTACTGGGTGTAGATTATCCATGGAATAAATATTCGCAAATTGTAGTACGCGATTTTGTGAGTGGTGCAATGGAAAACACTACCGCTACCTTACATGGTTCTTATGTACAGGGAACGGCAAAAGAACTGGCAGACCGTTATTTCGATCATGGCAGAAGTACAATTGTACATGAGCTTTTTCACCAGTGGTTTGGTGATTATGTAACCGCAGAAAGCTGGAGCAATATTACCGTGAATGAGTCCTTTGCCAATTTTAGTGAAACCCTGTGGGCCGAACATAAATATGGTCAGGATGCCGGTGATGATCATAACCATGAAGCCATGATGGAATACCTGGCTAATCCGGCAAATGCGAAAAAAGACCTGGTACGTTTCCATTACCATGCTGCGCTTGACGTATTTGATGCTGTTTCTTATCAGAAAGGTGGCCGTATTTTAAATATGCTCCGCACTTATTTAGGTGCACCTGCATTTTTCAAAGGGCTTAATATTTATTTAAAGAGCAATGCATTCAAAAATGGCGAGGCGCAACAATTACGCCTTGCATTGGAAGAAGCAAGTGGAAAAGATCTGAACTGGTTTTTTAACCAATGGTATTATTCATCTGGCCACCCATTGTTAGACATCAGCTACAAATGGGATGCGGCTACAAAAACACAAACTGTTTATCTGAAACAAACTCAGGAAGGTAATGCCTTTGTACTTCCTATGGCTGTTGATGTGTATGTTGGTGGTAAAAAAGAGCGTCATGAGATCTGGATGCGCAGCAAGTCAGATACGCTGACATTTGTTACCGCAGCTCAGCCAGACCTGGTAAATGTAGATGCCGATAAAATTATATTAAGTCAGAAAACTGATCACCAGTCGCTCGAAAACTTCCTGTTTCAATATCAGCATGCACCATTATACATGGACAGACTGGAAGCTGTTGAAGCCGCAGCAAAACAGCAGGCAGACCCTATTGCTCAGAAAATTTTAACTGCAGCGCTGACTGATAAATATTATGTATTGCGCTTAAAAACACTGCAATCTATTGGTAAAGACAATGCAGCATTATTAACTTCAGTAACTCCATTGGTGCTTAAAATGGCTAAAACTGATGAAAACAGCCTGGTAAAAGCTGCGGCCATTACCATGATCAGCAGCAATAAAGGTGCAGATCAATACCTTTCTCTTTATCAGGATGCGATTAAAAATCCATCTTATGCCGTTCAGGGTGCTGGTCTGAGTGCTTTCGCACAATTACAGCCTGCGGCAGCATTAGCTATGGCAAAATCACTGGAAAAAGACAGTGGAGGAGACCTGGTTCCTGCTATTATGGGAATCTATGCAGAACAGGGTGCTGATGCAGAATGGCCTTACGTGAACAGCAACTTCAAACAAGCCGGCGCGCAGGAAAAGTTCGATATGATGAAAAGTTATATTGCTCTGGTTGCCCGCTTAAAAAATCCGGAATATGCACAGCAAGGTGTAGCTTCCATTAAAGATTTCGGTGTAGCCTTCAAATCTTATGGTGTTGGCCCGCAAATATCCGGCGCACTAAAATTTATAAAAGGAGAAAGACAAAAAGCAGGTGATACGACTACTGGTAAATTTATCGATGATGCGATAGAGCAGTTGAAATAACCGTTTTAATAAACTGAAAGCCCTGTTTAGCAGCTCAATGATGCTGTTAAACGGGGCTTTTCACGTTAAAGCCTGCCAGTTCATACTGGTCGCAGGCTATACCTATTGTGATGAAACAACGGGCCAGCCTTTTATCCAGTCCAGTTTTTCTATTCTGAGTTTAGCATGTCCCTTGTCACGCGCATCATAACCGTGAAAAATAAGATAATCAGTGTCATTAAAATGACAGACGGCGTTGTGTCCTGTGCCATACCAGTTTTTATCACCCTTAAGTAATAATGTACCACCACCCTTAGCCATAGGCACCTGATCATAGTCAACATAAGGCCCTCTTATCGATTTTGAGCGTCCTACTATCATTTTATAAGTACTCTTTTCCCCTTTGCAGCAATAGTCGATTGATGCAAAAAGATAATAATACCCCCCTTTTTTAAATAGAAACGGTGCTTCGATCGCGTTACCTCCTGCATCAGCCGGATTACCGTCTACAGATGGCGGATTTGGCGCGGCGGGATCTTTCTTACGGCTGGCAATTGTCGGAATTCCGGCAATATCCTTTGCCGAGTGTACCAGGTCTTTATCCAGTTTCAGCAGCTTAATCCCATCCCAGAAAGAACCGAAAACCATCCAGGCCCTGCCTGTCTGATCTTTAATCACATTAGGATCAATTGCGTTCCAGTTTGTTTTTCCGGGTACAGACTGGATCACCTTACCCTGATCTACCCATTTAAAGTCTGGCGATGACGGGTCTAAAGTTTTGTTCGTTGCCACCCCGATGGCAGAGGTATTCTTACCAAATGCAGAAACAGAATAATACAGGTAATACCTGTTGTTGCTGAAAAAGATATCCGGTGCCCAGATATGCCCTTTAAAATAGGGGATATCTTTTACTGCCCATTGTGGTGGCGTGCTGAATACAGCAGCTTCCTTTTTCCAGGATTTCATATCTCTGGAACTCCAGACATCGATTCCCCATCCTGTGCAAAAAAGATAGAAGGTATCGCCTTGCCTGGCCATCACCGGATCATGTGCAGAGATGCCGGTTTGATATTCCTGGGCATTCAGATGAAGTCCCAGGAATAAAAATAGTGATCCTAAAAAAAGTCTCATTTAGCTGTTGTTTAGTTCATCGGGATACGTATCAAACTGAATGAATAAGGTGCAGCATTCAGTACTACGGTGTTGTTTTTTATGGTCAGCCCCTCATCTTTCGGACTCACATGAATAGCATCCTTGAAAGTATTCACCGCTTTAAGGTCATTCTGCATTTGCGTCAGGGTACCTTCAGCAGCTAGTTTATATTTGCCTTTGATCGTAATATTTCTATTGATTGCAGTAGCAGAGGCATTGATCACTTTAATAATTACTTCCTTTTTTTTCCTGTCAATCACCGCAGATGCATACAGGCTATCCTGACCAGCGATGACCTTATTGTTGCTGAGGATACTCACTACGTCTGTACCTTTATTCAGGGAATACAATTTCTGAACATAATAATTAGGCGTTCCGTAAACATGCAGGTTATCTACCCAGATCATATCCGGAGTCCATTGCCAACCTTCCGCATTGGCAAATAAAGGTGCGTAAGAAGCCATATGTACCACTCCTGCATTTCTTTCCAGTCCTGTCATAAATGCTGCCTCTGCAATGGCACATTGCCAGTTGTTCTGATTTTTAGGATTGGTGGTACTGATACTCTGTGCCGCATATTCACCGGCAAAAACTTTAGAACCGTTCCTGTCATAGCCGTCGTATCTTTTTGCATTATCCAGAAACCATTGTGGTGAACGGTAATAATGTTCATCAATAATATCTGCTTTCATCTTTCTGAGCGGCGTATTCAGAAGGTCAAAGCGTTCCCCAACCGGGTCTGTACCAGAACTGTTGATCAGGCGGATATCCGGGTATTTACTCTTTAGTGCTTTCGTAAATAAAGCGAGACGTTCCAGGTATTGTGGTCCCCAGTTCTCATTGCCAATACCCATCATTTTCAAGTTAAATGGTGCAGGATGCCCCATTTCTGCTCTCACCTTTCCCCACGGACTATTGATATCACCATTCGCAAACTCGATCAGATCGAGCGCATCCTGGATATAAGGATCAAGCTCATCTAAAGGAACAAGTTCTGCCGTATTAAACTGACAAGCCATACCGCAATTCAGGATAGGCAGCGCTTCCGCACCAATATCTTCAGATAACTGGAAGTATTCGTAGAATCCCAGACCAAAAGTCTGGTAATAATCTGGCGAAGGGCGATGTGCAAATTCTGTGTTCCAGCGGTTCACGATCAGCTCACGACTTTCTACGGGACCTATCGTCTTTTTCCATTGGTATCGGGTAGAAAGCTCATGACCTTCTACAATACATCCACCCGGAAAACGAATAAACCCGGGCTTCATGTCAGCCAGCATCTGCACCATATCAGCACGTAAACCGCCTTTGCGATTTTTCCAGGTATCTCCAGGGAATAAAGAAATCATATCCAGGTCAATCTGGCCTTCACCTTCAAACCAAAGATTAAATTTCGCTTTCTGAACGGTCTCATTGGCGGTGAAGCTAACAGACTGACTTTCCCATTGTTGAGTTGTGCGCTCAGGGTTCAATACAGCACTTCCCAATACTTTACCTGTACTGTCGATCAGTTCTGCATGGAGTTTAACGCCCGCCGTTGCCTGTCTGTACAGCACAGAGAAATCGTAACGCAGTCCTTTTTTTACACCAATGCCCTTGAAACCTTCATTGGTGATACTCATATCACCTCTTTTGGCTCCGGTAGAGTTGACATGCAAATATCTTGGATTATTACTGTGCGTTTCTTTCCTGTTCAGGACAAGTATATCGCCCTCCTTTACTCTAAGCCCCTGAGTGGTCCATCCCATCAGTGGTTTATAGAATTCGAAGGACCGGTTTTTGATGAGTTCGGCATAAATGCCCCCATCTGCACCCATGTTGATATCCTCAAAGAATACACCCCACATCTCAGGCTGTACCTGTGCAGTAATTTTATCTGTCTGAACAACAATGGTTTTATTTTTCTGCGCCATCACATTCAGTACGCTGAATGTGGTTATCGCTGTAAGTGCAAGTTGTCTGAAATTCATTATTTAAGATTTTGTTTTAATTTAGCTTATTGGTCAGCTTTTAACCCTTCAGTAGTCATAATTACACGTTTAATGCTACCATCAGGGTTATAAAATAACCTGTCGATACATACTGATCTCCTGTAACTGCCCCCTTCGTTTGGAATAGATCCGTTGTGATAAATAAAGTATGATTTGCCTTTAAAGTCTATGATCGACTGATGGTTGGTATTGGAGTTCCCCGCCACTTCATTCAGTATCCCTTTAAACTCCCATGGCCCGGTTATTTTACGGCTCATGGCATAAGCAATCTTTTCTGGAAACTGGTAGGCGTAAGACAAATAGTACCAGCCATTGTGTTTATGGATCCATGGTGCCTCTGTGAAATCAGGCAGGTTTACTTTTTGAATAGGTCCATCCTGATCAATCATATTTTCCTTCAGCCTGATATAATAACATTGCGTATTGCCCCAGAACAAATAAGCCTGACCATCGTCGTCAATATAAACCGTAGGATCAATATCATCCCAGCTGATCTTCGTATCCGTAGTCATATCGTTCGTAATAATCGCCGAACCTTTTGCATCCTTAAAAGGTCCGGTTGGACTATCAGCAACAGCAACACCAATCGCTTTTCCTTTGACCGTGCCATGTTCTACCGCTACATACCAGTAGAACTTACCGTTTCTTTCAATCACCTGCGAAGCCCAGGCATCCCCTTTAGCCCAGGAGAAGTCTTTTGCACGTAAGGGAACGGGATATTCTTTCCAGTCGGTCATATTAGTAGAAGAATAGACCAGCCATTCGTTCATCACATAATTCTGCTGCGGTGCAGGCGCTTCATCATGTCCGGCATACAGATATACCGTATTTTTATAAACCATTGCCGCAGGATCCCCGGTATATTTACCAGTAATAATCGGGTTTCCCTGGATCACCTTTTTCTGCTGGGCCTGTACATTAAAGTTTGCTAATGAGCAGACCAATGACATACCCATACAACCTATCGTTTTTATGATCATCTTGCTGTTCATCTTATTTCATTTCTAGTACAACCAAAGAGAATGGCGGTAATTTGATTTTCAACTTCCCACCTTTTAACGCAGCACCTTTAAAAACAGCTGGTTTTACATAATCAGGTTTTTCAAAAGTATTATGATCATCTACCTTAGCAGCGCTTAAGATCCTGCCGGTAACAGATTTATAGGACTGTCCGCTAATGTCTATTTCGATTTCTTCACTGGCCTTACTATTGATATTCACCACAGAGATATGTGTTAACCCGGCTTTGTCTTTCGAAGCAGAAACAGATACAGCTGGTAATTTTTCTTTACCAAAAACGTAATCATCGCTTTTAACTTCCACAGGCAGCAACGTAGCATCCTGATGTACTTTATACATTTCCATCACATGGTAGGTAGGCGAAAGCAGCATTTTTTCTTTACTGGTTAAAATTACCGCCTGTAAAACATTTACACATTGCGCAAGATTGGCAATCTTCACACGGTCGCTGTGGTTATTGAAGATATTCAGTGTCGCACCTGCAATCATGGCATCACGCATAGTATTCTGCTGATATAAAAATCCGGGGTTGGTACCTGTCTCCACATTAAACCAGCCACCCCATTCATCGACAACCAGTCCCACTTTCTTTTTAGGGTCGTATTTGTCCATAATAGCGGTATGTTTTACAATCAGCTCGTCCATTCTTAAGGCAGTTTTCATGGTTTCAAAATACTCCTGCTCGGAGAATCCGGTTGCAGGTCCTTTTTTCTCCCAGCTGGGGAAGGAATAATGGTGCAGGGCAATACCGTCCATCATATTCAGGGGAATGCCTTTCATTAAAGTCTCCGTCCAGTGATAATCATCTACGTTTGCGCCGGAAGCCACTTTATACAGGTCTCTGCCTTCCATAAAAGTAGCATACCTTCGGTATTCGCCAACATAATACTCTGGAGTCATGTTTCCTCCGCAACCCCATGCTTCATTTCCTACCCCCCAGAATTTTACGTTCCATGGCTTCAGCTGACCATTTTTAACACGCAGGTCAGACATCGGACTTTTCCCTTCAAAATTAACGTATTGTACCCAGTCTGACAGTTCCTGCACGGTACCGCTACCGGTATTACCGGCCAGGTAAGCTTCTGTTCCCAAGAGTTTACACATGTTCAGGAAATCATGTGTACCAAAACTATTATCTTCTGTTACACCACCCCACATCGTATTGACAATAGACGGACGCTGATCTTTAGGTCCTACTCCGTCTTTCCAGTGGTACCTGTCGGCAAAACATCCACCAGGCCATCTCAGGTTTGGGATATTTAAGTTTTTTAAAGCAGCGATAATATCATTTCTCACACCTGCAGTATTTGGAATAGAGGAACTGTCTCCAACATAAAAACCATCGTAGATGCAACGGCCTAAATGTTCCGCGAAATGCCCGTAAATGTGTTTACTAATCGTGCCTGAAGGCCGGTCAGCATGTAAAGAAACAGTAGTCTGCTGTGCAAATACCGCAGTTCCACCCGAGAGTGTGATCAGGGATGTACATACAACATGGCGTAATTTTTTTTTGAACATCGTTATAAGGTTTAGGATTCGGATAATATGCAAATAAACCCGCCGGATTGTAAGCCGGCAGGTTAGGTATTAATTTGCTGAGTTGCGTTGTAAATTAGGATTAACGTTTAAGTCTGACAAAGGAATAGGCAAATATTCTTTACCCGGTCTCCAGCTGGCAAAATCCGGATCATGGGCCCGCAGTTCGGTGAGCTTGGCTGCGTCATATAACCAACCCCATCTGATGATGTCATTGATCCGCATCGACTCTACTGAAAATTCCAATGCGCGTTCATGTGCAATCTGCTCTCTCATCTGCGTCTGGTTCATTCCGGGTTTGGTCGTGCTCAGGTCTGGTAGTCCGGCTCTGGTTCTCACCTGCTGTATATAGCTGTAAGCATCTGCCGTGGCACCGGTTTCATTCAACGCTTCTGCGTACATGAGCAGCACATCAGCATACCTCATCACCCTGTAATTAATACCGGAGTTTTCCTGGTCATCATTACCCGGCCAGTTCAGCCCATCATGTGTATATTTTCTCGGATAGATCATTGTCTGTGCAAAAGGCCACGGATTCCCATAAACAGTAGTAGAATTATCATCCGGTTCAAAAGAAGCAATTGTAGCCAGCAAACGCGGATCACTTTTACCTGCTATTGTTTTTTCTGCTTTAAATTCATTGTAGATCCATCTGGTAGGTAAAAAGTCTGAATAACCGTAACCGTCCATCGCATAGGTTCTGCCAGTAGAGCTTACTTGTTTCCAGTTTGCATTGGGCTCACCCCCGTAATTCATGATGGTGCCACCTACTGCATCCGGCTGACCAAATTGTACTTCAAAAAGCGATTCGGCATTATTTTCCACGGTCTCTTTAAAGTTGTCCCTGAAATTGGGCATTAAGCTGTATTTGCCTTTCTGATCGCCATTGATCAATTCATTGAATTCAGCGGCGGCTTCCGGCCAGCGTTTTTTATAAAGATAAGCCTTGCCCAGCATACCAGTGGCCGCTCCCTTGGTGGCACGGCCCACCTGGCCGGCATCCGGGCCACTCAATCCTGCATAAGTAGCGGGCAAAGCAGCTTTTGCCGCTTTAAAATCTTCTATAATCTGGTTCCATAATACATCATCAGTGGCAGTAGGTGTATTGTATTTAGATTTATCTGTAGGCAGTTCTATAGGTACCGGTACAGCTTTATAAGTATTGGCCAGGTTGAAAAAAGCCAGACCTCGCAGGAAACGGGCCTGACCGATAATTCTTTTCTTTAAATCCTCATCCATCGCAATTGCGGGTACATTAATGATCACCTGATTTGCACGCCATACCATCTGGTAATGTGTAGCCCAGATCCATTGTACAGGACCAGAACTGGAAGGAATACTGAATTTACCCACTTGTACAAGATCACCCCATGGACTATCCCCTGTAAAATCATCTCCTCTCACATCCGTAAGTGCGGGGAACATCCGCATATAAGTCCCGTCCTGAATTAAACTGTTATAAATGGCATTTACACCTAACTGTGCATCATCAGCAGTCTTCCAGTAAAGATCTATTGTTTTAGCATTAGGATTTTGTAGGTCGAGCTCCTTTTGACATCCTGCGCATAACAAGCCCAGAAGTACATAGCAAAATATTTTTTTCATGTCCGTTTTTTTTAATCTCTAAAATCTAACTTGTAAGCCTAACATCAATGTTCTTGGTGTAGGGAATGATCCAGGATCAAATCCGGGTTCAAATGCCCGTGTTTGGGCGAAGTCAGGATTATATCCTTTATAATACTGGAAAGTATAAACGTTCTGTGCAGTTGCATAAACTCTCGCACTTTTGATCCAGTTCACATTCAGCTTAGGAATGGTGTACCCTAATGAAATTGTATTGATACGCAGGTAGTCACCTTTTTGCAGCCAGCCTTTTCTGTCAGAATCAATACCGTTCTGGTTAGGATCGTCCGCCGCCAATCGTGGATACTCATTCCCGGGGTTTTCTGGGGTCCACCTGTTCAAAGCATCCTCATGATAATTGATATAATCGGTAGTATGCATTAATGAGCGGTAAAGGGCACCATTGATCAGGTTGCCGCCGGCACCAGACAGGAATAAAGTAAAATCAAAACCTTTGTAGGCAGCAGTAAAGTTTAAGCCATAATAAACCTTAGGTAATGAACTACCCAGATCAGTGCGGTCAAGATCATCAATAATACCATCAGGAACACCAT
Organism: Pedobacter sp. MR2016-24; assembly: GCF_026239655.1. Taxonomy (GTDB): domain Bacteria; phylum Bacteroidota; class Bacteroidia; order Sphingobacteriales; family Sphingobacteriaceae; genus Pedobacter. The sequence continues at coordinate 131,362 of NZ_JAPIVO010000008.1, forward strand.
TTGGTCCACTGAGATCTTTAAACTTAAGATCGCCTGGTGAGGTGCGTGCATTTTGAAACGCATGGTTAGCAATCTCATCTGTATTCTGAAAGATCCCTTCCACGACACGTCCGTAATGGCGCCCAATTTCATGACCAACGGTATTGATAAATCCACCTACAATACGGGAAGTTTCTGTCCCTGTCAACTTTAAAAGAGTATTCTTTACAGTGCTTACATTTGCGGTGATATTATAGGTAAATGCGCCCTTGTTATTGTGATAGCCCAGGTTAAGTTCTATACCGGTATTTTTTATACTTGCAGCATTGGTAGTAGGGAATCTGTCATTCGAGCCCACAGTAGCTGCAATTTCTTCACCGATCAGCGCATTGGTGGTTTTATTCATATAATACTCTCCTGTGAAGTCAAACATGCCCTCAAGGAATGTTGCATCAACTCCGATATTGGAAGTAGTTTTAGTCTCCCATTTCAAATTAGGATCTACTACATTGGTTTGTAAACCACCAGTAGCTTTTGTTCCATTAAAATTATAAACGATATTAGGGTTCAGCAAAGACAGAAACCTGAAATCGCCTATATTGGCATTACCTAATTGTCCGTATCCCCCACGTAATTTCAATTCATTTATCCATTTAGGTAAATGGATAAATTCTTCTTTGCTGATTCTCCATCCGGCAGAAACACCTGGGAAATTTCCGTATTTATTGCCCGGAGGAAACCTTGATGAACCATCTCTTCTGATACTTGCAGTAAACAAATATTTATCGTCGTAACTATAATTCAACCTTCCGAACAGACCAAAGAAAGAATAGGGTATAAGATTTCCATCTACCGTTTTGTTAGTTCCATTTCCAAGAACCAGATAGTTAGGGTCTAACTGTTCTGCATGGCCAAAACGTGACAAAGCACTATTTTTATTATAACTCATACCTGCCACAAAATTGATCGCATTTTTGCCAAATTTCTTGTCGTAGGTCAATGTATTGTCTACCAGTCCATTCGTGTAAATCCTAGAATTATCATCCAGACGGTTCACAGTTTGTTTAAAAAAGAAACCAAGATCAAATGTTGGCTGAAAGGCGAAGTCCCGAGCCACAGTCCTGTCATAACCCGCATTGATTTTATACTTTATGCTATGCCCGTTCGTGTTTAACAATTGTGCCTCTGCCCAAACCACGCCGAAAATACGATCCACTTCAGTGTAATTTGTGAACAGACTGTTTACTGCAGGGACGTTCAATGAAATCGCCCTTTCCCTGTCAGACTGTGTTCCGCCATAACCATTTGGCATTGAAGGATCATATACCAATTGTGTAGGAATGGCAATAATCAGGTCGTTGATCAGTGGTGGCCGGCCACCAGTCAGTACATCGCCACGAAAAGTAAGGGAGTTCTCTTTGGAATGTGTATAGCTTAATGACTGTCCAAATTTAAAAATACCCTTAGACTGCGTTGTATTTACACGGCCCGTATAACGTGTATAATCGGGTCCGTTTCCCACAAATGTACCTCCCTGTTTAAAATAATCCAGTGAAACGTTATAAGTAGAATTATCATTACCTCCGGAAAAATTAAGATTATGATTCATCCTTTGCCCGGTTTTCAGGCCTTCTTTCTGCCAGTCGGTGTCTACATTACCAATGTATTTAGAACTGGACGGATCATTTGCCGGTGCAGGCGTTTGTCCGCCATTAAACTGCGACTCATTATTTAACATCTGATAACCCATGCGGTCAGCTACCGGAATTTTTTGCCAGACATTATCCACTCCGTAATAAGTATTGTATTCTATACTCAGGGCGGTATTCTTTTTACCTTGTTTGGTAGTGATGATGATCACACCATTTGCAGCTTGTGCGCCATAAATTGACGCTGCTGTTCCATCTTTTAATACCTGCATGGATTCGATATCATTCGGACTGAAATCACGCGGAGTATTGGCCAGCATAATACCATCAACTACATAAAGCGGTTGCTGATTGTTAAAAGATGCCAGCCCCCTGATACGTATTGTTGGAGAAGCACCAGGTTGTCCATCGTTCGTTACCGCAATACCGGGTGTACGGCCTTGCAGCAGCTGTCCGATATCACTTGCCGATGTTTTCTTGATCTCTTTAGCATCTACAATAGCCACCGATCCGGTAAGATCTTTCTTGAGTTGTGTTCCATAACCAACTACAACAACCTCACTAAGGTCATTTGTGCCGGGTTTTAGCTGTACATTTATGACCACCTGACCGTTGACTGGCACTTCCTGAGTAGTATAACCAAGGATGTTAATGACAAGGATATCTGTCGCAGCGGCCTGTATCGCAAAATTCCCGTTGTTATCAGTTGCTGTTGCTGCTGCTTTACCTTTAACTTTCACTGTAGCCCCGGGCATGCCTCCACCGGTTTCATCTGTGACCTTACCTTTCACTTGTATAGATTGTGCATGCACAATCACTGTACAAAAAAGCAAAAAGAGAAACGGCACCAGCCAGTGCTGTTTCATTGGGTTGCCTGGTATATAATTTTTCATAAAGAATATATTTTGGTTAGAGATTATTATTTTCTTTTGTTCGGTTAGTTTACTTTCTTAAACCAGATAGCAGTACCCGCTCCGTTAAACCCGGTCATTACGATGGTAGACTTGATCTTTTTCTCCCAGTCTCTTTCTCTTGATACATGAAGTTTATCGATAAATAAACCACCAGCCCATCTCAATTCGAGCCATGGTGCAGTGTAGGCCCAGGTATTATTTGCATCACCATTAATTTTTCCGTCGGCCGATAAAACAGTAACAGAGGCTACTGAATAGTCCGGATTAAGCTGTTCCAGTTCATATCCGGGTACTTTATTATATCCCAGCACAATCTGATCGTAAGTTCCTGCAATCTGATCTTTCGTTACCGCATCATCCGGCACATTTGCATATCGCTCCGGAGACACAACCGGCCATCCTTCGGGTGTCCAAAACATTTTGCGTACATGCATAACCATAAAACCACGATCTACTCCGGGTCTGCCCTGCGTAGCTATAAAGAATTGACCTTTATCCTGAAATACTGAAGGATGTGATACACCGGCCCAACCACCATGCCCGGCAAAGCTATAGGGTGCAAGAATCATAGGTCCATGGTCCTCCTGCAAATCAGCACTTCTGCCATTCCAATCCAGGAAAGGTCCGGTCGGACTCGCAGAACGAAATACCCTTACATTGTATTTTGTGGACAACCAGTCATACGCCACAAAGAGATAATACATCTTTGTATCCGCATTGTATATTACTTCCGGTCCTTCTAAATTACCGTTATAGGCATTACCAGTTTTACCCCTTCGTACAATACGCAGACCGCGGTCGCCATTAGTACTGGCTAACCCTGTAGCGGGATTTAAACGCAGTTCAAACAAACCATCCCATGCAGAACCATAGATCATATATTGTTCGCCTGCCGGTGTCACGGCAACGGTTGGATCAATTGCATTTGTACCAGGACCACTGGTTAATGATGTTACTGCAAGACCTTTCTCTACCCATGGGCCTTCCGGAGAAGAAGAAGTAGCCAGTCCTATGCAACTTATCCTGAATCCGGTTGATGCAAGGGAATAGTACAACCTGTATTCATTTCCAACTTTTAATACATAAGGTGCCCAAAGGCCATCATTAGATTTAGCACCATTTGCTTTTATAAAAGCATCACCCATAGCAGGTATACCACCAAATACCCAACCGATGAATTGCCAGTTGACCAGATCTTTTGATTTTCTGATTTGTATACCCGGGCGTACAGCAATGCCGTATCCAACATCTGTACTGTAGCAATAATACCAGTCGCCGTCTTTGAATATAGAGGGATCATGTACATTATAGGTACCCCAGATAGAACTGTAGTATAATGGGGAGAATGCAGCATAGGTATCATTTATATTATCAATTCCCGCTGCTGTCTGCGGTACAGGCAGATCTGTAAGTCCCAGTTTATCAAATTCATTTTCCTTTTTACAGGAAGAAAATAACATACCCACAGTAAACATACTCCAGATCAGGATGAATTTTATTGTTTTCATAGCTTATACCCCCATGGTTGAAGTAAACTGAAAACTGATGGATACTTTTTCTGCAGGTGTTGGTGAGAAACACAGAAGGCGACTTTATGCCTGATACTAATGGTAAAAATGTTCATATGGTTTTTATTATTTGGTTACAATACTTATAGAGAGATATGTCCTGGCCAATCAGCACTATGGGCATAAAAAACTGATAAAAGGTTTAAGCTGAAGAAGATCGAAAAGACCTGTAAGCAGGTAGATGCGCTCGTAAAAGATTTCCCATAATTGAAGATTTTTTAAGCTGAATTAAGGTTTTTGTTTTGTTGCTGTAAGCAAAACACGACGCTGAATTTTTGCTTTAATTTATATTTGGTTAGCTGATAGTACTAAATCGGTAGTGCTGATTATAAATCGAATGTATGAAAAAGATATTAATCGTCAAATTAACATTTATAAACGTAATAACTGTTAATACAACGTTTATAAAAAGCGTTATAATTAAATTTTAAAAATCTGTATTACAACACTTTAACCAAAAACACCTGTACTGATTTTATTTAAAAACAATACTATTATTTAATATAAAATGCACAAAAAACCCATTTTTCCTTTGAAAAATGGGTAATAAATGGTCAATATTTATTTGTTAAAAAATAATATCCGATTAGAAATCCTCAATATTTTTGATACAACTATGGTAAAGGGCAGTAAAAAAATAACCTGTAATACATCAAAATTAAATCGAATAAGCAGTTGGACCGGACTCTTGGAAATGCGCCACTTGCCTGCAATTAAAATCTATTCTCTTTTACAACATTTCCAGTTTCAACAAACAATATTTTTTAAATGTACTATTGACATTTAAAAAATATTATCTACCTTTTCCAACATCAAAAAACCAAATATTTAAACGGCCATTTCCTATGAACGCTATCAGGGTTATTCTTTTCGGATTTTTTTTACTCTATTTTTCAAAAGGCGCGGCGCAGGAGCTCAGTATTTCCAGTCCGGATGAAAAGCTGACAGTTAAACTAGTATTAGAACAGGGCAAACTCTATTACCGTGTGTTTTTGCAGGGGAACGAAATGCTGGAAAAATCCCCATTGGGACTACGCGGAAGTCAGACAGATTTATCTGCAAACCTTCAGCTAACAAACAAAAGCACACGCCGGATCGATGAAACCTACTCAGAACCTAAAATAAAAACAAGTAGGGTAAAGTATCAGGCCAACGAACTGGTCTGCAAGTTTGAAAATGGAAACAAGAACCAACTGGAGGTCGTTTTTCGTGTCAGCAACAACAATATTGCTTTCCGCTACAATGTACCTCAAACGGGTGAAACCGCGAACCTGATTGTGGAAGAAGAGTTAAGCGGTTATAACTTTCCTGCAACTACTAAAACCTTTTTAACGCCACAGGCAACTCCTATGATCGGCTGGATGAAAACTAAACCCAGCTATGAGGAAGAGTATACGCCAGATAAGGCAATGGGTATCCCGTCAAAATATGGCGTTGGCTATACCTTCCCCGCGTTGTTTCATGTGGGCGATAAAGGGTGGATCTTACTTTCCGAAACGGGTGTAAATGGCCTGTATTGTGGTTCAAAGCTGAGCGAAGGAACGAAGGATGGCAGGTACAAAATTGCATTCCCTGAAAATGGTGAAAACAACGGGATGGGACGTGCAAATCCAACTATAGCTTTGCCCGGACGCACACCCTGGCGTACCATCACTGTAGGCAATAACCTAAAGCCTATTGTTGAAACGACTATTCCATTTGATGTGGTGGAGCCGCAGTATAAGGCTTCCAAAGCATATACTTTCGGTCGCGCTACATGGAGCTGGTTGTTATGGCAGGACGGCAGTATTAACTTCGACGACCAGAAAAAGTTTGTGGATCTCTCTGCAACCATGGGTTACGAATTTGTATTGGTTGATAACTGGTGGGATACTAAAATAGGTCACGATAAAATAGAACAACTGGTGGCATATGGCAAGGAAAAAGGTGTAGGCATCTGTCTCTGGTACAATTCGAATGGCTTTTGGAACGATGCACCGCAAGGGCCAAAAAATGGAATGAACACAGCTGTAGCCCGGAAGCAGGAAATGGCCTGGATGCAACGCATCGGTATAAAAGGGATCAAGGTTGACTTTTTTGGTGGCGACAAACAGGAAACGATGAAATTGTATGAGGACATATTATCGGATGCAAATAGTTATGGGCTGACCGTTATTTTCCATGGTTGTACCTTACCGCGCGGCTGGGAAAGAATGTATCCTAATTTTGCAGGTAGTGAAGCCGTACTGGCATCCGAAAACCTGATTTTTACACAGCAGGCAAATGATAATGAAGCATTTAATGCGAGTCTGCACCCTTTTATTCGTAACGCTGTAGGTGCTATGGATTTCGGACCGGTATTGCTGAATAAACGTCATAGCCGGGAAAACAGTGGCGGAACGACCAGGAAAACAAGTGAAACATTTCAACTGGCTACAGCCGTCTTGTTTCAAACGCCTGTCCAGAATTTTGGCATTACGCCGAATAATCTAAATGAAATGCCGGTTCATGTGATAGATTTTATGAAAAAGATTCCTACCACCTGGGACAACACCGTATTTATTGAGGGTTATCCTGGTAAATATTGTGTGCTGGCAAGGCGCCATGGAAATACCTGGTATATCGCAGGCATTAACGCAGAACAAAAAGAAAAAATAATAACGGTTACACTGCCGATGTTATCTGATGAAGAGTTGCTGTTATATTCGGATAATCAAGATCAACAACCGCAAATATCAAGATTACGTCTTCAAAAAAACAAGCAGGTAAAGCTGAAATTATTGTCTAATGGAGCTGCTGTCATTATTGGGAAACAGACCCAAAAGTAGAACAGTTTACAGGTTATTAAACAGATGAAAATGAGGGCAACGCTTTTTCTGGTACTTTTTTTTCATTCCGTATTGCTGTTCGGGCAGCCGGAAAAAGTAAGGTATTTGTCTCTGCAGGAAGGACTATCAAGTCAGCAGGTACTGGATGTTGCTCATGATAAAAATGGTTTTGTATGGATTGCGACAGAACTGGGACTGAACCGCTTCGCGAGCAATTCATTTAAGCAGTATTTTAAGTCAGAAAAAGCAGACGGACTTTCCATCAACAGCAATGAAATCAACACACTTCTTTATGACAACGATCAGCTTTACATAGGTACGCGGGCGAACGGGCTGAATGTATTGGACATGAAAACAAACAGGTTTTCCTATTATCTTCACGACCGGAATAACGCACATTCTATTGCAACAAATGATATTACTGATATTATCAAAGGTAAAAGCGGCAAATTATGGCTGGCAACGTATCATCAGGGGGTACAGCGCTTTGACCCATTAAAGCAGCAATTCGAGCATTTCAACAGAGAAAACATTCCCTCTTTACCGGAAAACAGTGTCTGGACACTGGCGGAGGACAAACAAGGACTGCTTTATATAGGGCACGTCCGCAAAGGACTCTCGATTTTCAATACCAAAAATCAAACAGTTGAAGTGCTGGATACGCAAAACACGAAGGGCATATTACCAGATAATGAAGTGAAAGCCCTGTTTTGCGATAGCAAAAACAATATCTGGATCGGGACACGAAGAGGACTGGCAATCTATAATCCATTTACGAAGAGGATAAGGCAGATCAGCCTCGCGGACAAGGCCAGAAATGGAGTTGAACCTTTTGTTTACGCCATCAAGGAAATCAAGGGTGAGATATGGGTAGGTGCTGAATCATCACAACTGTTCATCTTGCATCCTGTTTATGGTACAGATAAAGATATACAGCAGATCGGGACGGTCATTCCGTTTTATTTAAACAGGGGCAATAACTCGTCGGTGCAAAATATTGAGCTGGACAATTTTGGTAATGTGTGGATGGCTGTATACGGTGGCGGACTAGGGTTTTTCGGACATCTAAAGCCATTTTTCTCTGTTTTCCCAACAACTGAAATGATGCCTGGTGCAGGTAAGCTGGCAACGGTTACAAGTATTTTACCAGACAGAGGTAACAGTATATGGCTGGCCACCGCAGGGGACGGCATCTTACAGGTTCAGCCTGATGGAAAAGTAATTAAAAGCACAACAAACAATAGCGGGATTGGCGATGACTTCCTGCTTTCCGGCTTCGAAGACAGCCATGACAACAAATGGTTTGGCCTGCAGAACGGCAGTGTCTCTTTTTATAATGCGAAAACAAAAAGCTGGCATAAGGTCAATGCCGGTGAAAAAATGTCGGCAGTAAGAGCCATCATCGAAGATAGAGCGGGAAATATATGGTTTGCGGCAGAAGAAGGCCTGTTTATTCACAACCCGGAAGGACAGACATTTCAAAAACTCATCATTAATACACCCATGCTGGGAGACTATGCTCCCCGCACACTTGTGGAAGACAGTCGCGGATACATGTGGGTAGGTACCTACGGACAGGGCCTTTATGTATTTGACCATAACCGGAAACTGGTTCGGAAAATTGCTAAAGAGCAAGGGATCAACAGTAATACCATTAATCACCTGTTCCGTGACCGGAGAAATAACATTTGGATAGCTACCAACGAAGGTTTAGCACTCCAGAGTGTAAACAAGGAAATGGGGCATCTTGAACGTATCGTTCCGCCGGCATCAGATGCATGGCTAACTGTAAATGCAGTAGCGGAAGACCGTAATGGAAACATCTGGTGCTCCACCAGGTCAGGCTTACTACGTTATCTTCCGGAACAAAAACGTTTCCTGAAGTATGACCAGGCATTTGGTTTGCCTTTAGGTGGCTTTACGAACAATAGTGTAGCTTATGATACAAAGGGACGTTTATTTTTTGGAATGCCGGCAGGTGTCTGCTATTTTGAGCCCACAGAAATCCCTTTAAACCTGCCGGGATCGCCTATAAGAGTGAGCCGCTTCATGGTATTTAATTCAGGAGAGACACATGCACAGTCTGAAAAATATCCAGGTCCCGCTGAAGAAATAAACCTGGAACATGAAGAGAATAGCTTCCGGGTGGAACTGGCTGTGATGGATTATGCCCTGAATGACATGTTAGAATTCAGCTATCAATTGCATGGACTGGACGATAACTGGGTTTCACTTGGCAATGAAAAGAGTCTGGATTTCCGGAATATTCCTTATGGACAATACGAGCTTCGGATACGTACCCGTCAAAAGAACCAAAACTGGCAGGGCGACTATAAACACCTGTTCGTTAACATCTCCCCCCCATTTTACCAGAGTAGCTATGCCATATTGCTGTATACCATACTCGTCGCCGCCACTGTATTCACCGTATTCTTCTTTTACGTCAAGAAAATAAATGCGGAAGCAGAACTCCGTATGAAAAAGCTTCAGCTGGAGCAGGACGAACAACTACATATGGAACGGTTGAATTTCTATACCAATATTACGCATGAGCTTCGAACACCCTTAACCTTGATTCTTGGTCCTTTAGAAGACCTGCTTCATGAAGAAAGGCTGTCTGTTAAGCATAAAGATTGGGTGTATATTGTCCAAAAAAATGCAAACCGGCTTTTTTCACTGGTCAATCAGTTACTGGAGTTCCGTAAAGTGGAGTCTCAACATAAACCACTGGTATTAGGGGAAGGTTTTCTAGCTGAACTGGTACGGGATATTGTCCTTAAATATAAAGAAGCTAACAATAAGAAAGAACTGACCATTACCTGTATGATAGAGGAAGAGGACATCAAAACTACATTCGATGCAGAGATTGTACAGCTGATCCTTGATAATTTATTGTCCAACGCCTGTAAATTTACACCGGCAGGTAGTGTGGAAGTTCGTTTAACCTACGAACAGGATAAGCTGAGTACCTCTGCGCTGATTGAGGTGAAAGATACCGGCTGTGGTATTGCTGCAGAATACCTGGATAAAATATTTGATAAATTTTACCAGGTGCCACGTTCTGCTGCACAGGGCACAGGTGTGGGCCTCGCTTTGGTCAAAGAACTGGCGGCTATTCATCATGGCAAAATTTCCGTAAAAAGTGAACCCGGAACAGGGAGTAAATTTTGTGTGCGCTTGCTGACAAATACCGTGGTAACAGCTGTGACAGGAACCGGCGCTTTCGGGGATGCAGAAACAACGATGCTGACTGCTGAAGATAACCAGCGCCAGTTATTGTTACTGGTAGAAGATGACAGTGATCTCCGGGAATACCTGACAACGCTTTTAACTGCAAAATATGAGGTTATACAAGCGAAAAACGGATACGAGGGTTTAGCGCTTGCCAAAAGCCGTATTCCTGACATGATCGTGAGTGACGTGATGATGCCTGATATGGATGGATTCCGTATGCTGGAAGAATTAAAGCAGGAGCGGGAAACAAGCCATATTCCATTGATCTTCCTCACAGCTAAAGACAGTGAGCCAGACAAAGAACGTGGTTATGAATTAGGAGTCGACTCCTATCTGACCAAACCAGTTAGTCGCCAGCTGCTTTACCGGCGTATTGAAAACCTGTTGCTCAAACGCAAGTCTGTTTATGCCGAAGTACTGGGACAGCTCTCCTCTCAAAACAAGCAAACCGCAGCACCGGAAGCTGCGACGAACACAGAATTATGGAGAGAGAATGCCTTCGTACAGGAATTTGTAAACCTGGTAGAAGATTGTATCCAGGATGAAGTATTGGATGCAGCGATGCTGGCGGATAAAATGAACATGAGCCAGTCCACGCTTTACAGAAAACTCAAAGGACTGACCGGCAAAAACATCAACCAGCTTGTACGTAAAGTAAGAATTCAAAAAGCAGCGCAACTGCTTCGCTCAGGGCAATATAATATCACCGAAGTATCGCTGATGGTGGGCATAAATAGTTCTATTTATTTCCGCCAGTGCTTCAAGGAAGAATTTGGACAATTACCTTCCGAATATCAAAAAAAGAAGCTTTAAGTAAGAAATAAACCGATTTTGACGAAAAACTAAATGTTAATTGACGGATCCGTATATGTCTGTCGATAGCAGAATCTGCTATGTTTGGTTCAGAAACCAGGTATAATTATTTGTATTGAACCGATCTCTTCCTTCCCGGGAGACACCCTGTTTAATGGATGGCAAAGCTGCTCAGAACACAAATGAATAATGCATACCAAAGCTTCATTTAACCAAAACCAAATATAAAAATGAAAATCCTGAAATTTCTTATTATCTGCGTAATGATATGGGGAGTACCCACACATTTGTACGCTCAACGTAAGATTTCGGGGCAGGTGTTTAACGAGAAAAGTGAGCCGCTCAAAGGCGTCACTGTTCTGGTTGAGGGCATGCCGGCCGAAATTACCCAAACAGATGAACAGGGGCGCTTCCAGATTACTGCAACAAAGGGAACCCTGCTGATCACTAATATTGGTTACAAAAACCAGCGTGTTGACATTAGTCAGAAGACCACCTTTAACATCTTCCTCGAAAGTGAAAACAAGGATCTGGAAGAAGTAGTGGTTGTAGGTTATGGTACACAATCCAAACGCAATATTACAGGTGCGGTAAGTAATATCAAGTCGGAAGATATTGTGCGGACCTCTTCTACCACCGCAGCAGGTGCACTGGCAGGAAAGGTACAGGGTGTTTCGGTCAGGGCTAAAGATGCCCGTCCAGGTAGAGGAGCCAGTATAGAAATCCGCAACATGGGTAATCCGCTGTTTGTGATAGACGGTGTGGCTTATGGCGGCCAAACCGGAACGGACTGGGTGGGAACCCAGAATGCTTCCGGCGCCGACATTTTTAATGCACTAAACCTGGAAGATATCGAAAGTATATCCATCCTGAAAGATGCTGCAGCAGCCGTTTACGGTTTTAGGGCAGCCAAGGGCGTTGTGCTCATCACTACCAAAAAGGGTAAACGGGATGGGACAACAAAAATAAACATCAATGGCTACCAGGGCTGGCAAAATCTGACGCGCTTCCCAACTATGGCTACTGCAGCACAATACACCAGGGGTCTGGTCGAAGCTGATCAAAATGTCATCCGGGATCCGGGTACACTATATACCCCTCCATACAGCCCTGCAGAACTTGCAAAATGGCAGGCAGGCACTGAGCCGGGTTATCAGAATAACGATTACTATGACATGGTGATCCGGAAAAATATTCCGCAGCGTTACCTGAACGCAAATGTAACAGGCGGGGCAAAAAACTCGAATTATTTCCTTTCCATCGGCCAGATGGATCAGGATGCCATGATCAAAGACTTTTCTTATAAACGCACCAACCTGCAGGCTAATATGGAAGCAACCATCCTGGAGGGCTGGACGGTGGGCACACAGATTTCCGGCAGACAGGAAACGACTAAAGATGTTGGTCTGCCAGGGGGGGATGGCTATTTCTCTTCCATTTTAGCCATATTCAGAAACAGGCCAACGGTAACACCGTATGCAAATAATAATCCGGCATATCCGAATCTGACAAATGATTTGGCCTATAACCCCGCATTGTTCAGCAGAGATATTGTAGGTTATAAGGATAATAAATACCTGAGCGGGAACGTAAATCTTTTCTCCTCTTACAAAACAAAATTCGGACTATCAGCAAAGGGAACCGTATCCTATAATTATACCAACAACAAGTTTGATGGTTTTCAATATAGCTATGATGTGTACAGATATGAAAACGACAATTACATACGTAGCGGCGGCAGCGACGCAGGCTGGCGATACAAGACAGACCGTGAAGCCGTATCCCGTTTCGGACAGTTCCAGTTAGATTACACCAAACAGCTGGGCAACCATAATCTTTCTGCAATGGTGGGTTATGAGCGGTCGGACTGGGACAGAACTTACACTGCCTTAGGTGCTAATCCTTCCAATAACTATATTCCCTTAGTTAAGCTTGCAGAACTGAATGGTGTTGCAGATGAATGGTCATACGAAGCCAGGGCCGGATATATTGGCCGTATCAATTATAACTTCAAAAGTAAATACCTGGTAGAAATCCTGGGCCGCTATGATGGTTCCTATTTATATTTTGAAGATAAGCGATGGGGATTTTTCCCGGGTGCATCTTTAGGCTGGCGTATTTCGGATGAGCCCTTTTTCAAACCATTTAAAGGTGTGATCAATGACATGAAACTACGGGCTTCTGTCGGACAAACCGGATTGGAGGAAGGCGTAAGTATGCACGGTTATTTAGCGGGATACAATTTCGGACAGGGGGATGCAGTCCTGGATGGAATTTATTATCCCGGCGTTCAGCCGCGCCCTTTGCCTATCAGGAATCTTTCCTGGGTAAAGAATACAAATTACAACGTTGGTATCGACCTGGCCATGTTTGATAACAAGCTGACCTTAACAGCTGACGCATTCAAAATCATACGTACAGGCTTTCCCGCTAAACGATACGATGTATTACTCCCAAGTGAGATCGGATATGAACTGCCCAATGAAAACCTGAACAAAAACGGCTACTATGGTGCAGAAGGGATCCTCACCTATTCCAGCAAGATCGGCGAACTCAATTATGTGGTCAGCGGAAATCTAACCTTCTCCCGCTTCAAAAGTCTGGAATCTTATAAACCGCGTTTTGGCAACTCATGGGAGGAATATAGAAATTCCGCAGAAAACAGATGGGGCGGCATTTGGTGGGGTTACCAGGTAGTTGGACGTTTCCAGTCGGAAGAAGAAATCCGTAACTACGGCATCAATAACGACGGTTCCAATAACAGAACACAATTACCGGGTGATTTCATTTACAAAGATGTGAATGGTGATGGCGTAATCAATGGAATGGATGAGCGTCCTATTGGTTATCCAACAGGATGGGCACCAATGATGAGCTTCGGCGGCCGCATCGGCTTGAACTGGAAAGGCATAGATCTGAATATTGACTTTGCGGGCGGGGCGATGCAGTCATGGAACCAGGATTATGAATTAAGAAATGCCTTTCACGGGGACGGTAATTCACCTGCTTACCTGCTGGAAGACAGATGGCACCGTGCAGACCCATATGATGTAAACAGCGAGTGGATTCCCGGTTATTATCCCGCAATCCGAAAAGGGAACAGTGGTCCCAATAGCAGGAACAGTGATTTCTGGTTAACCAATGTGAGATACCTTCGGGTGAGGAATTTAGAACTGGCTTATAGTCTGCCAAAGCGGATCACAGAAAAGCTTAAAGCAGAAAAAATCCGCATGTACGTGAGTGGATCGAATCTGATCTCTTTTGACAACGTAAAGAAATTCCAGATTGACCCTGAAATTGAAGCTGCAGCAGCCGTCGCGTATCCTCAGCAAAAAGTGCTGATGGTAGGTTTCAATGTGACGTTTTAAACAAACACCTAAAAAAAATAATGATGAAAAAAATATACATAGCTATTGTTTTGCTGATCTGTTTAAGCATGAACAGCTGCAAGCATGATGAATGGTTTGAACGGGATTCAAAACAAACCATCACGGATGAACAATTGTGGAATGATCCAAAATTAGTGACTTCCCTGCTGGCTAACTATTACAACAGATTACCAACGCTGCATGGCGTATTCAATACCGGAGGAATGACGGAAATCGATGATGCAATGTGGTCCGGGCACCGGGATCAGAACTGGAGAAATGATTTTCAGTTTGGTGATGATTACGGACGTTACTGGGACTACGGGTTTATCCGCGATATCAATCTTTCGCTGGAAAATTTAGAAACGCAGAGCACTAAACTGACCGAACTGCAAAAACGCCTGTTCAAAGCAGAACTCCGCTTTATCCGTGCTTTTGTTTATTTCGAAATGGTCAAACGTATGGGTGGTGTACCTATTGTAGAAAAACAATTGGTATACGATTTCAGCGGCGATCCTACCCCATTACAGGTTCCACGTGCAAAAGAGTATGAAGTCTACGACTTTATATTCCAGGAAATGGAAGCTATCAAAGATGACCTCGTGCCAAATAACAGCAGCAAAACGAGAACAAACAGGTACACTGCTCTTGCCCTGGAAAGCAGGGCCATGCTCTATGCTGCATCAATCGCAAAGTACAATAACCTGATGGCGGCCCCTATTACTACCCCCGGCGGTGAAGTCGGCATTCCGGCAGCTATGGCAAACGACTATTACACCAAATCATTAAATGCCTCGAGAGAAATTATCCGTGGTCCTTATGCATTGTTTAATGAAAATTCAGATAAAGGCACTAACTTCTACGATATGCTGAATAAGAAAACCGGGTCCGAGGTTATTTTTGCGAAAGACTTTGCAACCAGCCTTAAGGTTCACCGTTTTGCTTATGACAATATCATCAAAAGTATGACCGAAGACAATGAGTCTTCTTCTACAATCTCCCCATCGCTCAGTCTTGTAGAAAGTTTCGACTACCTGGATGGAACCAAAGGAACACTGCGCAATAAAGATGCAGCGGGCAATTATATCGCCTATACCGGAATCGCAGATATATTCGCCAATAAAGATGCGCGTTTATATGGCACTGTCATCTATCCCGGTACAACATTCAAAAATAATCTGGTAAGAATACAGGCAGGTGTAGCGGTTTGGGATAACGGAAGTTATCAGTTGAGCACCTCGGCAGAATTAGGAAAAAATTATACGGACGGCCTGGTCTGGACCGGATTCGACGGACCTAAAAACGACGCCACGGACGTCAGTAATACAGGATTTTACATCCGAAAATTCGTGAGTGATGCACCGGCGGCAAGTACGAGAGGAACATCGGCAGCAAACTGGTGGCCATGGTTCCGGCTGGGAGAAATTTATCTGAACGCAGCGGAAGCCGCATTTGAACTTGGCCAGGGAGAAGGACTCGGATATATCAATTCACTGCGCCAACGTGCAGGCTTTCCTGCGAATAGCCTCAGTGCGCTGACGATGGACATCATCCGTAACGAGCGTCGTGTAGAACTGGCTTTCGAAGATCATCGTTACTTTGACCTGAAGAGATGGCGACTGGCGCATGTGGTATGGGATGGTTCTGAAAATGATCCCAACGCTGTAGTCATGGGATTGTATGGCTACCGGATCTCCAGACCAGGGCATCCGGACAATGGCAAATTTATCTACGAACGGATCAGACCAAGCCGCTTCAGAAGGGCACGATTCTTCAGACTGGCCAACTACTATTCGTCTATTGATCAGGCTGTATTAAACAACAATCCAAAAATTGTCAGAAACCCATTCCAATAATTCATGCTATGAAACTAAATTTTTTAATCACACTTACTGCCACTGCAAGCTTGTTGATGGCAGGTTGTAAATATGATAATTTTGAGGCACCCGAAACCACGCTGTCTGGCAGAGTGGTTTATGAAGGAAAGGCCCTGGGCGTACGTAACAACGGTCCTCAGCTGGAACTGTGGCAGGATGGTCACGCCCTCAAAACGAAGATCCCTGTATATCTGAATCAGGATGGAACCTTCTCAGCGAGTTTATTCAACGGCCGGTATAAACTTGTACGTATGGGAGACTCCCCATGGTTACAGCAGGCTGCAGATACAATCATCGTAAATGTGAATGGGAATACAACTGTC
This sequence comes from Pedobacter sp. MR2016-24, assembly GCF_026239655.1. GTDB lineage: Bacteria > Bacteroidota > Bacteroidia > Sphingobacteriales > Sphingobacteriaceae > Pedobacter. The sequence goes on from NZ_JAPIVO010000008.1 coordinate 147,894, forward strand.
GATGTCCCCGTAACACCTTACTTTACCATCACTAACGAATCTTTTCAAAAATCCGGAAATACGATTACGGCTCAATTTGCAGTCAACAAGATCGTTCCATCTGCAAATGTCGAATTGGTACGCCTTTACCTGGGAAAGTCGATCTTGACCGACCAGGTACAACGTGAACTTCGCGTCGACGGGAATACGGGAACTTTAGTATTCGGGCAATCCACCTCCATTGCGGGTAATATTCCCGATAACCTGAAAAACTTGGATTATGTGTTTGCCAGACTGGGTGTTAAATCAACATCCTCAAGTGAATATATCTATACGGCAATACAAAAAATAGCTTTAAAATAATTAAATTATACGAAATGTGCAGGTTGAAGAACCTGCACATGATTTTTAATGGTATAAATTTTAACAAAACGCCAATTCTTAATGATGAACAAATTGCTATGTCTGCGCCTGATCCTTCTTGCCATTTTAAAATTAGCCTTTATCGGAACCGCATTTGGCCAGGAATACAAATCCGGGCCAGCCGATAAGGATTTCGCAGGTTACTTATTCACCTATTTTAAAGGAAATGCACAAAAAGATGAAGCGGTCTGTTTTGCCATCAGTACTGATGGCTACAATTACCGCGCATTAAATCATAATCAACCTGTTATCGATTCAAAAGTGATCAGCTCCACAGGTGGCGTGCGGGATCCGCACATCCTCCGCGGAGCAGATGGACAGTCGTTTTATATGGTACTGACAGACATGACTTCGTCCAGCGGATGGGATTCCAATCGTGCCCTGGTCCTGATGAAATCTGATGATCTTGTCAACTGGAAACACACAGTAATCAATATACAGCAACGTTTCAAGGGACATGACGACCTGAAGCGTGTCTGGGCACCGCAAACGATATTCGACCCTGCGGTACAGAAATACATGGTATACTGGTCTATGCAGCACGGTACCGGCCCGGATATCATCTACTATGCTTATGTCAATACAGCTTTTACTGATTTTGAATCCGAGCCCGCAGTGCTGTTCCATCCTAAAAACGGCAAATCCTGCATTGATGGAGATATCATTAACAAAAATGGACTGTTTCACCTTTTTTATAAAACAGAAGGTAACGGAAATGGGATTAAACTGGCCATCACGGACTCGCTGACTTCCGGAAAATGGATTCAACAAGCTGGATATAAACAGCAGACAAGAGATCCTGTTGAAGGTTCAGGCGTATTTAAACTCAACCAGTCTGACAAGTATATACTGATGTACGATGTGTATAGCAAAGGGAAATACCAGTTTTGCGAAAGTGATGACCTGGATAAATTTAAGGTAATAGACCAGAATGTGACTATGGATTTTCATCCCCGCCACGGAACGATTATTCCAGTCTCCCGTAAAGAATTAAAAGCCCTGACCAGCAAATGGGGCATACCACAAGGCATGGAACTGAAGCTGAAAACAAACCCGGTACTGGATGGCTTTTATGCCGATCCGGATGTTTTGTATTCCAATAAAACTAAGAAATACTACATCTATCCCACCAGTGACGGTTTCGACGGCTGGGGAGGTTACTACTTTAAAACCTTCTCTTCTCCGGATCTTAAAAACTGGACCGATGAAGGTGTAATCCTTGACCTGAAAAAAGATGTAAGCTGGGCAGACCGAAATGCATGGGCACCTGCCATTACGGAGAAAAAGATAAAGGGCGATTATAAGTATTACTATTACTTTACAGCGGCACAAAAGATTGGGGTTGCAGTAGCAGACCTGCCAACAGGCCCATTCACAGATTCCGGAAAACCGCTGGTTAATTTTAAACCTGAAGGGGTAAAAGGCGGACAGGAAATTGATCCAGCCGTCTTCAATGATCCCAATACAGGCAAAAGTTACCTGTATTGGGGAAATGGCTATCTTGCCGTAGCCGAACTGAATAAAGATATGGTATCGCTGAAAAAGAATACCATCAAAGTCATTCAAACCGACAAAACATTCAGAGAAGGCTGTTATGTATTTTACCGGAAAGGAACTTATTATTTCTTATGGTCAGAAGACGATACACGCAGTGAGAACTATCGCGTACGTTATGGAACGTCCAAATCAGCCATGGGCCCGATAATAATTCAGGAAAACAACCTTGTACTGCAAAAAGACCCCTCAAAGGGTATCTATGGCACAGGTCATAATGCTGTACTGCAAATTCCCGGAAAAGACGAATGGTATATTGTTTACCACAGGTTTAATTACCCGGATGGAATAGACATGGGCGATGCCGCTGGCTTCAACCGCGAAGTCTGTATAGATCGCATGTATTTTGACGACAAAGGAAATATTTTACCCGTAAAACCTACGCATTAAATAAATATAGAATGATACGATTGATTAAATATGCCGCCCTTGCCCTTGCTATTCATTTATTCAACCCCGCAGCTACTTTCGGACAACCGGGATTTGGTAAAGCCGAAAAGATAAATGCCGACTGGCGTTTTCATTTAGGCGAAATTGACGGAAAAACAGCAGCTAACGATAATGACCGATCCTGGCGTAATGTACAACTGCCTCACGACTGGACCGTCAAACAGCTTCACAGTCCTGCTTTTGCCAGTGCTACCGGATACCTTCCGGGAGGCATAGGCTGGTACCACAAGAATTTAACCATTCCTAAAGAGGATCAGGGGAAGAAATTATATCTGTATTTTGAGGGAGTATATAACCGCAGCGAAGTTTTCGTGAACGGGCAGTCCGTAGGTAAACGGCCCAATGGCTACATCTCATTTAGTTACGACATCAGTAGCTACCTTAAATATGGACAGGAAAATCATATCGCCGTTCGTGTAGACCATAGTCAGGATGCCGACTCCCGCTGGTATACCGGTTCGGGAATCTACCGTGACGTATGGCTGGTCCGGGCAAACCCTGTCCATCTTGAACAATGGGGAGTATATGCCTATCCGGAAGTAAAAGGTAAAAAAGGAAAATTACATATCCAGACCGCTCTTGTCAATGAGTCGCCATTAAATGCCAGTGTATCCGTACTCCATGAATTGCTGGATCAGAAGGGAACAGTAGTAGCGAAAAAAATGAGTAAAGTCGCCCTTACTACGGGTAACAGGAATGAGATCAGATCAGAGCTGGATTTAAACAATCCCGGGTTGTGGAGTGTAGCTAATCCTGCCCGTTATACGCTGCGCACAACGGTTACGCAGCAAAATAAAGTCATAGACCAGTCTGCACTGGTAACAGGCTTCCGTACCTTTACTTTTGATCCCGATAAAGGTTTCGCGCTGAATGGTCAGCAGATGAAAATTAAGGGAGTGTGTTTGCACCATGATTCAGGTGTACTCGGTGCTGAAGTTTATCCCGCAGTTTGGCGCCGGCGCCTGCAGACCTTGAAGTCGCTGGGCATTAATGCCATCCGAACCAGTCATAATCCACAGGCCTCTTCTTTGTATGAGCTTTGCGATGAATTGGGTCTGCTGGTCATGAATGAAGCCTTTGACGAATGGGAATACCCTAAGCGAAAATGGCTTCAGGGCTGGAACGTTGGCACTCCGGGATTTCAGGGAACCTATGATTTTTTCAAGGAATGGGGAGAAAGAGATCTGGGCGACATGGTTAAACGGGACCGTAACCACCTCTCCATATTTGCATGGAGCATCGGCAATGAGGTAGATTATCCGAACGACCCTTACTCCCATCCAATACTCGCAGGTGCCAGGGAAGGTGGATTTACCCAGCCAATTTTTGGCGGTTATAAAAAAGACGCGCCAGATGCGATGCGTTTAGGTGATATCGCTAAAAACCTTGCTGCCGTAGTAAAAAAATACGATAAGAGTCGCCCTGTAACTGCTGGTCTGGCCGGAGTTGCCATGTCTAACGAAACTGCCTATCCCGGAGCATTGGATATTGCCGGTTATAATTATACAGAAAGCCGCTACATACAAGACCATAAAAAATATCCAAAGCGGGTAATCTTTGGCAGTGAAAACCGTCATGACATCGATGCATGGAAGGCAGTGAGAGATAATGAACATATCTTTGGCCAGTTTCTCTGGACAGGAATAGATTACCTGGGCGAATCCGGCCGCTGGCCTTCACGGGGGTTTTATTCAGGATTGCTCGATTTTGCCGGCTTTGTAAAACCGCGGGGTTATTTCCGTCAATCCCTTTGGTCAGAAAAACCGATGGCCTATCTGGGTAGCTATCCGCTAAAAGCAGGTGGGGCAGGTACAGACGTTTGGTCTGTTTTGGAATCAGAACAGGGTCAGCTAAAAAGCGAAGCACCTTCAATGGATGCCTGGCCGGTCTGGAATTATCAGAACGGACAATTAATCCGGGTAGTTTGTTATACCAATACCGAAAAAGCGAGATTAGAACTGAATGGAGAGGTTGTGGGCGCAACGAAAAATTACGACCAGAAATATGGTATCACCTATTGGGACATCCCCTATTCAGCGGGCAAATTAGAAGTGATAGGAATGGACAAGGAAGGGAGAGAGACAATCCGTCACCAATTGCAATCCAGCAAACGCCAGCAAGCTATTCAAATAGTGCAGGGCGATCACTTGCAGATAGAAGCAAAAAATGGTCTGGCACAGATAGAACTACAGCTGGTGGATGAAGATGGTATTCCTGTACAGCTTTCAGATGATGAGATCACCTGTGATATCGTCGGAAATGCAAGGCTATTGGGGATGGATGCGGGGAATAATACGGATATGGGCGACTATACCGATAACAAACAACGCGTTTTCCATGGTAAAATGATCGTTTATATACAAACCAATGGCCAGCCATCTGATGAACTATCCGTTCGGTTTACCGCACCATGGCTAAAAACAGCAGTAGTAAAAATAAAATTGTTATAAACTAAACATTAAAACAAAATTGCCCCAATAAGTCGTTTACTTATTGGGGCAATTTACTTTGAAATCACCTGCCAGCATACCCATCATTTAATTTTTCTATAAACCCAGCATCCTGCCGCTCCTATCAATACTATCCCGGCAATCAGCCATTTTAGTGAATAAGCAGCAGACACAGCCACATGCTTTTTTTCCAAAGCCTTTTTTTCCTGTTCCTTCAGGGCTGCTTTCACTTTTACTTTTTCCGCTGTCTGATTGCTGGAGCTTTCCATCCCAGATTGATGATATCTGTAAAAGTGCTGATAAATGGTGTTACCAAACCCCATATTGCACGCTGACTTAACTGTGCCAGGGATGGCGGCACACTTGATGGGCTAGACAACCCTTTAAGGATCTTCAATCCTTTACTTAACACGCCTATCCCTTCACCTACTCTGCCCCGGATTGTACCGAATACAGCTTCTGAATACTTTGCCATAATTTTAAATTTTTAAAAATTAATAAATCTGTTAATTCAAGTCATTGCCTACCGGTAGCTTCGAACTCGTTGAACGAATGTAAGCACACAAAACACAACTAACTAATTTTCAAAGCGTTACTTCCGGGAGTTGCGACGAGCTTCCGGAACTTGCAGGTATGGGGAGGTATTTAAAAGAAAAGAGGAGAAATAATTGAGATTTTGGGGTACTGGCCTAAGCTATCAAGGTGATTATAAGAACGTGAAATGGCGAAACCGGGGAAGTCAGATGGCATCATATGATTATAGGTGCTGAACCATTCCAAAGCACTCACATACAGAGAGAGAATCTTAATCAGGAGTATAAATAAAAATAAACTACGCATAATATGCAGAGATTAATTAGGTAATTAATCTCTGCATATTGGTCACATGTAAAATCAAATATTGATTAATCCTCCACTGCCGTCATCTCCATTACTCTACCCCCGGCAGTAATCCGCTGTTTCCAGAGTTGCCTGGTCAACTGATCAATCTGATAAACACTTTTTCCATCAGTTGCAGCACCAATCTCATCAGCTGCTTCAACTATCCACACTTTTCTTTCCCCTGATTTCTTGCTCAGGTATTTTCCTTCATTTACACTAAGAATATGGGCTTTGACAACTCCCATTTTACCTTTTGGATTATAGTCATAAATATCAATATCAGCTGTATAGCCAACCTTAAGCGGCAGCCAGTTGATGAGCATAGGATAAAAATTACTGTCAAAATACCCTGATGGTATTTGTTGTGCTATGTTAGTAGTTTTATTGGTCTGTTTGTCGCGGTAAAACCCTTTGACCGAGGCACCGAAGTGGAGCGCCATATCACGCTGAATATTGTAGGAAGCATGGTAAACTGGCGAAAGATCTGTTTTACGTACGATAGTAGAGTCTATCCAGGGCGCGGGAGACCCTTTCATTTTCACTTCGGTAATCACCTGTACCTTGTCACCCAGAACCTGTACTTTAGTATTGACTAGGCCTATCGTCATACTCATGGTATCTCTGAGCATGGCCCAGCTCATTTGATAGCTTTGCTCTTTAATCCATTTTTGAGCTACCACATTTTTTTTTGGAACAATAATTTCCTGGCTCCAGCACCTTAGTGAAATGGTGCTGAGGAATAAAAAGCAGATTATTTTCATAGCTTATGTGAAAGATTTATAAATATTAGATACAGCTCAACAAAACTTGTTACATTGCCAGCAGACTAATATGGCAATGCTTTCATTATTTCTGTGACATTGCTATTAATTGATTAAAAATTAAACTATATGAGATCATATAGATATGAAGTATTTACCTCATCTATTGAAAAGAATATCCGCGAAGGCATCTTTAAACCGGGATATAAACTTCCATCTATCCGTGAGTTGAAAAACCAGTACCACGTTAGTACCCAAACTATACAAAGTGGATACGAATACTTAATGATTCTCGGATGGGTAGAAAGCATTCCAAAATCAGGATACTATGTCAGCACAAAGTCCATCGAAATATTGGTCCAGCCCCCATCTTCTACAGCTCCAATCGTAAGAGATGCCATATTTGAAAATAACTTAGTGCTCACCACTTCCTCGCGACCGGCAAAAAAGCTGTCTGAGTTTAATGTGGCAACTCCGGGCGATTTACTTATTCCTCAAAAATTACTACTGCGAACGATGCAGCAGGTGATCAGAGAATACGGAGTTAGCTTACTAAGATATTATCCGCCTAATGGGTCAGAGACACTGAAAAATAGCATCATCAAAAGGACTGCACTTTACAAGACACGTATCAATTCCGATCAACTGATTATTACTGATGGTGCATTACAGGCCGTATATATTGCTTTAGCAGCTGTTTGTACAGCAGGCGATATTGTTGCGCTAGAAAGCCCTTGTGTATTTTCTATACTGGAAGTGGTGAGAGTACTGAATCTTAGAGTAATTGAAATCCCTGTTGATCTGAGCGTTGGTTTCGACATCGATTTTTTACGCAGCGCATGTCTAAAAAACAGGATAAAAGCCATTTTGGTCACGCCGAACTTTCATAATCCAACAGGGATATTGATGAGTGATGAACAGAAACAGGTACTATTACAGCTCGCACAGCAGCAAGACATTGCAGTGATAGAAAATGATGTTTACGGTGATCTTAGCTTCAGCGGACAACGACCATCTACTATAAAGAGTTTCGATGAAAGTGGCCTGGTCATGACTTATTCCTCATTTGCTAAAACGCTGGCCCCGGGTATCAGGCTCGGCTGGTTATCGGCCGGAAAGTTTATGGAACGTGCGGAACAAATCAAATTCTCTCTGGGCAGCTCTGTTTCCCCTGTTTACCAGGAAACGGTTAACAAACTGCTCGACGGCAATAGCTATGACAGACATCTCCGTTCATTTAGAATGCAACTGGCCAAAAATGCTTATTTCACTATTAAGTTAATAACTGCCAGCTTTCCAGAAGGTACAACATGCCATATGCCTTCCGGCGGCTACAATATCTGGGTTAAAATGCCGGATCATACAAATATGGATCATTTCTATAAACAATGTGAAAAGATAGGTGTAAGATTTACTCCCGGCTATACCTTCTCTTTTTCCAATGACTTCTCCCGCCATTTCAGGGTTGTATTTGCGGACAAATATTCTCAGAAAAAAATCGAAGCCATTCAACTTTCAGGACAACCCATAAGGTAATCTGTACTGGTAATTGCTAAAAGTTCTGTATCGGTACAATTATAATGAGCTGGTTAGCTTTGTAGTCTTATTATTTAGGAGATGGATACAGAGATTACAACCAGGTTTACAGTGGTTACGGGAAAAGGGATAGATGCATTGTTGATGCTAACCAAAGAGGTGGCTAAAGAAAAATTCTCGGATGTGTTGGAAGCGCATGTGCTTGAACAATATATTACAGCAAATTTTAATGAAAAAAGTCTAATTATTGAGGTTAACAGCATGTCAAACCAATGGCTGGTTGTCTACGCTGATGAAGAACCTGCAGGATACGCAAGGATTACTTCCAAAGGAAAAAGACCTGGACGTTTCGATTCCAAAAGAATGATTCGCATAGCAGACTTCGGACTGCTAAAAAAATATGACGATCCTGCAATCAGACAATCTTTATTTGATAAATGCATATCGGTCTGCAAGTCTTACGAAGTGCTTTGGATCAATGAATATCCCAAAAATCCAATAATAGATTTTTTCGAGAGTGAAGGATTTGTAAGAGAAGAGGAAAACTATCAGCATGATGAACTCCCCTTATCTACTGTTTGCCTTATAAAAGAACAGTACAAAGGGCATTACTGACCATTGCTCTACTCATATTTCAGCGCTTCAACCGGATTAGCTTTTGCAGCCTTATAGGCCTGAAAACTAACCGTCAGAAAGGCAATTATTGCAGTTCCTGCTATTGACAGGAATAGAATGGCGAATGATATTGTAGTCCTGAACTCAAAATGAGTAAGCCACCGGTTCATCAGGTAATAGGCTAAAGGCACGCCAATACAGGCAGCCACAATTACCATTTTCAAGAAAGAAACAGAAAGCAATTTCATGATATTTCCGACCGAGGCACCCAATACGCGGCGCACACCAAATTCTTTGGTACGCTGTTCTGCACTGTAAGCCACCAAACCATAAAGTCCCATACAAGAGATGAGTATTGCTATACCGCCAAACAGGTTGGCCAATATGCCCAATATTTTCTCTGCATGTAGTTTTTTGGCATACTGCTCATCGGCGAAGCTAATTTCTACAGGGTATTCCGGATTCAGCGTTTTGGCAACAGTTGAAATCAGATCGACGTTTTTACTCAGGCTATTCGCAGGATTTAACCGCATATTAATAGTTCCTTCCGGATTTTTGTTAAAGATAATCACCATGGGTTTTCCTGAACGATAGGGAGAATCCCAGATAAAATCCTTAAAAACGCCAATCACCTTCAGCTGTTTGCCAAAGTGATTAACCATCATTCCCATCGGATTTTTAACCTTCATCATTTTCACGGCTTTGCTGCTCAGCAAAATTGCTGCACTATCTGAGGCGAAATCTCTGGAGAAATCACGCCCGCTCAATAGTTCCATACCGTTTGTCTTCACTAAATCATAACCTGTTTCAAGGCGGTTAAAAACAATTTCCTTGCCTTGTTCTTCCATACCCGGCCATTTGAAGCCATAAAACCAGCTGCTCACATCGGTCATACCGCGGGAGGATTGGTTTACCGCAGTAACAGCCCCGGTTTTCATCACCTGCTCTTTAAACAATTCAAACTTACCGGACAGTTCACCATCCTGGGGCAGTTCTGCCAGCAGGTCGATATTGTAACCCACAGGTCTGCTCTTAATAAATTGCAGCTGTTTATAGATCACGAGCGTAGCAATGATCAGCATAATGGCAAAAGAAAATTGTACAACCACCAGCACCTGTCTCAGATTAAAAGGAAAAAGCTTAGCCCTTGCGGTTTTTTTTCTTAAAGTCTGAATGGGATTAAAAGAAGAAAGGAACAATGCTGGATAGGTGCCGGACAATAATCCGGTCACTAAGGCTACCGTTAATATCCCCAGCCAATAGCCCGTACTGGTATAACCGACCTGAATACTCAGGTCCAGCAAGTTATTAAATAGTGGCAAACTGGCTTCAGCAATAACTACTGCAATCAATAACGCCACCATGGTCAGCACCATCGCTTCGGTCATAAACTGGATCACCAGGGAACGCTTCGTTGCACCAATAGTTTTCCTGATCCCCACTTCCTTTGCCCTCCGCTCTGATTTTGCAGTGGCCATGTTCATGAAATTGATGCAGGCAACAAGTAAAATGCCGAAAGCCAGTGCCACAAAAAGATAAATCCGTTCGATATCGCCCCCAACACTCCTGCCATTCAGAAATTCGCCGTATAAATGTGTATCCCTTAGAGGGAATAAAAAGTTCTCCGTCCTTTGATCTGTATAATTTGCATTGAACAGTTTTTTTACTTTACTATTGATGAGGTTAATATTGGCGGGTTTGTTCACCTTCGCCATAGCCAGAAAGTTAAAATTTCCCCAGCCCGGATTTTTCACATAATCATTAATGCTGGCAAAAAAAGACCAGGGCATCAGATAGTCAAACCTGATAGTTGTATTGGCAGGTAAATTTTTGATCACACCGGTAACTTTTAAGTCTCTTGCATTTTTATACCTCACCGTTTTGTTCAGCACGTCGGTAGTACCGAATAAAAGTTGTGCCGTCTCCGCTGTCAGTATCACAGCATTGGGCGTATTTAGTGCAGTACTAGAATTACCGACTATAAAATCGTAGTTGAAGATTTTAAGTATCTCCGGATCTGCAAAGAGATCTTTCCTTTTGAATCTTTTTCGCTCATTTGATAGTATTGACTGATCACCTCCACCGATTCTGGCGATCACATCTACTTCGGGTATTTTTGCTTTAATCGCGAGTGGAATGCCATCTCCCGGCGACCCTCCTGTACTGGTAATTCTTCCCGAAGCATCCTGAAAGTTAGTCATCACCTGATAGATTTTATCCGAATCTTTAAAGTGACGGTCAAAATTCATTTCATAATTCACATATAACAGCAGTAGCAGGCAGGCAGATAAACCGACCGACAGCCCAATAATATTGATCACAGAAGAAGTCCTGTTTCTCCAGAGATTGCGCAGGGCGATTTTTAAATTGAGTCTGAACATGGCATTATTGTTTATCGATCATACAAATACGATTGCTGTGCAATTTACCAAGTTTGTGCCAACTGCAATTAATATTTCAACTAATTGTATTACAACATATTAATTTAATGAAATTAACGAAACTGTTCGGTATTGAACAGCAGACGTCCAGTGCCGGACACCGGAAACAGGTAGAAACCAATAATTAGATTACAGCAGATTTTGCTGACTGGCCGCCATAATCAACTCCGCCATATTCTTCACATTGAACTTTTGGATGAGGTTTTTCCGGTGGGTATCGATAGTAAGGGGACTTAAGAAAAGTTCCTGACCTATTGTCTGACTGGTCTTTCCTTCTGCAACCAGTGCAAGTACCTGCTTCTCGCGACGTGTCAATTGCGGCCTTTCCTGTAACTGATTTTTTGAAGGTCTGCTGATGATTTCCATTACCGCTCTGCTATACACAATATTTCCTTGTATCGCCTCAGCAATACATTGCCTCAGCTCCTGTATAGAGCTGTTTTTAAGTAAGTAACCGCTGGCGCCATTTTGTATGCTTTGCAGGATAATACTCCTTTCTGTATGGTTACTTAGAATAAGTATGGTGGTAGAAACCCATTCGCTTTTTATCAGCTGGCACAGGTCCATGCCATTGATATCTGGTAGGGTGATATCTAATAGAATCAGGTCCACCTTATTGTTCCTGAGATAAGAAAGAATTTCAGCACCGCTGCAAAAGCCACCAACTACCTGTATATTCGCTTCATGCTGTAGCAGCATCTTTAGTCCCTCTATCACAATCGGGTGGTCATCTACTATCGTAGTCAGCAATTTATCCTTCTGCATTTGTATTGATTTCTATATTAATAGTGGTTCCTTCGTTAACAAGCGACTGAATCTCAAACTGACCTTTCAAAAAGGCAATCCGGGTTTTCAGGTTATTCAAACCCATCCCTTTTTTAGTGGTCAGTATCGCTGTATCAAAGCCACAACCATCGTCTTCAAACGTAATAAAAAATATATTTTCATTCTGGCTGCACTGCAACATAATATGACTTGCGCAGGCATGTCTGATTGCATTCGAAAACAACTCCTGGATAATTCTGTAGATATTTAACTGCACCGTCAGCGCTATATCCTTCTCTATATTATAGGCCTGAAAATCTACCTGTAAATCGTCCTGCATATAAAATTCACTCAGATCTTTTAAGGCCACCTCTAAACCAAACTTTAATAGTGTTTCGGGCACCATGTTCCGCGCAATGCGCCGCAATTCGCCTACTGAATTATCCAGTTGAGTGATAATACGATACAGATCCTTATCACCGGATATTCCGGCATTGTTATTTGACCAGCCCGACAAACCGATCTTTACCCCGGCAAGCATCCCTCCCAGTCCATCGTGCAAATCGCGTGCAACACGTTCGCGTTCATGTTCTTCACCGTCCAGCATAGCTTTTGCGATATGCAATTGCTGTTGCTGCTCCACCTCCTTCAGCTGCTGCTTAAAGTTAATTTCCTTTTGTGCTGCAAGTCTCCGGTTTTTTTTAGCCGTGAGGATCACAAAACCAAGCACTATAATTAAACATACACAACCCATTGCCAGCAGCCAGCTATTTAAACGCTGGTTTTTCGCAGTTAAAATTGTTTGTTTGTTCTGCGCCTGCAAGACGGCAATTTTCTGACGGTTTTGTGCTGTCTGATACTTTGTTTCCAATTCGTTGATCTTAACTTTAGTCTGACTGTTATGAATGGAGTCAGCTACAGCACTATAGCGCTTTTGCCATTGGAAAGCCTCTTTGTAGTCTTCCAGGGATTGATTCGTCTTGGCCAGCTCGGCATAGATTGCAGCCCTGTCGTTAATATCTGCTACCAGCGTGCCTTCTTTAACGATGTCCAGCAATAACTGCCGGGCTTTCTCATATGATTTTTGCTGACTGTAAATGGTATATCTCCTGAAGATAAATTGCTGAAATAACTGTTTCTGATTGTATTTTTTTGCCAGAACGATCCCCTTTTCTGTACTCAGCAATGCATGGTTTAAATCGTTGATGGTAGAATAATATAAAACCTCGTTGTAATAATACAGAGGATAGTTTAACGACTCAGGATAAGGCTTCAACAAGGCCAGCGCCTTGTTCAGCAAAGGCTTAGCTTTAGGGGCTTTGTTCTCATAACAGTAGATACTCACACCACTCAGATAAGCGAATACCAGTGTTGCAGATTTGGGACTCTCTTTTTCCAGTATTCCGATAGCTTTCTGAACGTACAACCCTGCTTTCGCAAACTGATAATTGTTCATCAGGATAGTTGACAATTGCGTATAATAATGGGCAACCATAGCCATATTGCCTGCCTTCAACGCATTGGGAATAGCTTTATCCAGGGTAATACTGATAATAAATTCATATCCTTTTTTATCCTTATTCATCAAAGCATAATTAAACCAGGCAGCGGCACGGTTACCATAAGCTTTTTTGGTCGGAAATGCACTGAGCATTTCTTCCGCTTTTTTAAAAGCCGCCGATGCCCTCTTCGTATCCCGGTTGAAATAATACTGACCTTCATAAAAATAGTAGAGGGCTTTCAGGTAAGGAGATTTAGCGGCAAATTGCCGGCCGTTCCGCAAGTAATTTTTACTTTTTACAGTGTCTTTGAATTTCCAGTAATCTACCAGAAGGAAGCTGGCATTAGCTTTAGCAGTATCAGGATGTTGCTGCCGGAGCACCTGATCAAGACTATCCAGGTAACGGTGTTCATTAAGGGGAATTTGCTGTTGAGCAAACATATTGTTCATACCCAGCAGACAAATCAGGAGCAGATATATTTTTTTCATCTTCAGGTTGATCGGGTTACGGCATAAAAAACAGGGCTGGTAAGAATTGAATAAATTTTAAATATCCGGCTTAAAAACGAGAATTCAATATTTTATTCAGCTAAAACTAAAAAATACCTAAATATCAGGAGAAATAAAACCCGAAATAAGGGTATTTATTTTCATAAAGTCATCAGATAGCTTTGTACCGAATTTACAATTAATCAAAATCTGATATGAAAACAAACTTTTTTAGAACTATCCTTAACGTTATTATCTGTATCTCCATTTTATCAGTGTTTGCATCCTGCAGTAAAAAAGATGATCCTGAAGTTTCTCCCGCAGATGGCAGGAATGCTAAATTTACCTTTACGGTGACGGGCGCGCCCTCATCTGCTTATATATCTTTTGTGGCGGCTGGCGTAGGAAATGATCCGGCCGACGCGACCGTATGGAAAATTAATGGTGTAACGCAAAGTAGCCAGGCTGCGGTGAGCCTCGGACTTAATGATTTTACAGGTGGTACGCAAACCTATGTGGTAGAATCGACAAAACCTTTACGTGCCATCAGTGCAGGTGCACAGTGCCTGAGTCCGGCGGCAGACCAGCCTTATACAATCAGCTTCAAGGCCGAGATCAATGGAGAAGTAAAAGTTAACGAACAAAATATAATCGTCAGCAGAGATAAAGACTTTACGCACAATTATACTTTCTAATCATCTATCAGACAATATTATGAATTTTCACAAATATCTATTGGTCATTACCCTTGGGCTGACCACCGGTTCAGCGCAGGCACAATATAAAGAGCCGGAAGAAAAAGACAAAGTAACCGTCTTTTACCCGAAATCTTCTTTTGATTCCCTGCAGGCAAAAAAGCAACTGGCAAAAGGAAAAGCGACGATTCAAGGCGTCGCTTTTACACATCCAAAATCCTCTATAGGAGTTAAACCATTGCTCTCTCCCCGTATTTTGGCCAATCAGATCAAGATTACTCTTTTTCCTGTCACTCCTTACTTTGAGGAATGGTATCAACTGAGAAAAGATAAAGAGAACAAACGCAAAAGACGTTATGTATATTTATCAGATGCGGCTTACCGGTACAGACTTGAAGCCATAACCAACAGCAGCGGAAAGTTCACTTTTCCGGAAATGAAACCCGGAAAATATTTCCTGCAAGGCTTTCTTGGTTATACCTCTAATGGTTCATATAATGAATATACGGGCACCGGGTATTCAAGCAGCGGTTATCAAACGAACTATTACGAGCGAAAGAATTATTCCATTGCTCATGAAGACCGCATCGAAGAATTTGTTGAAATAAAGGAAGATGGCGAGATAGTGAAGGTGAAACTAAAATAACAACCACACCACTCTCCCCATCACAGCGATCAGAAAAATGCAGAATTATTTGCTTTCAACTTTGCCAATAGGATTCGCTTTGCTGATAAAGTCAGCAGAGATGGCTGCCCAGGCAGCATCTTCCGGATAAAGCGCAGTACGAAGGTACGCCCAGGTCAGCCGCTGCACAGCGGCTACCCGCTCTGGGTTTTCATCTGTCGTTTCAGTTACCAGATATCCGGAAATGCCACCTAACATATGTTCGGCTCCAAATAAAGTAACCAACTGATTTGCCCCCGGACTGAGTGTGTAGGCATCTGTAAACCACTCGGGACCAAGAACAGTCAGTGGCGAATAGTCCTGATCTCCCGCAACCACCAATGCTGGTGTGGTCATTTCACTATAACTCTGGTTCAGATATGGAAGATGTTCTTTGGCAAAGGGACTCAATGCCTCGCCTCCACGTCCGCCCGCGGCTAGCAGAATACCTGCGTTTATGCGGGGATCGGAAAGATCCTCACCCAAACTTCCATCAGCGTCAATCATTCTTGAACCCAGTAGCATCCCTACAGTTTGTGCACCGAAAGAATGTCCGCATGCCGCAATACGGCTTGTATCCAGTCGTCCCTTAAGCCATGAAACTGCATCTTCAATAAAATCCAGCTGATCAAGGATATGTTTCATATCCTCAATTCGCATCTGCCAGATCAGCGGTTTACGGGGATCATCTTCACGAAGGTTCAATTTCCTGGAATCCAGAAAGGTGGGTTGAATAACAACAAAACCATGAGCCGCCCAGAAATTAACCAGCGGGGCATAACCATCGGATGAATTTCCGAAGCCATGCGCAAACAGGATAATGGGTAATTTGTAGCCGGTTGCGGGTGCTGAAATACGGACCTGCAGTGGTACACCACGGCCTGGTACCGATAGTGAAACCGGACTGATGGAGCTGACAGGTACAGGGCTGCTGAGATATGTGTCCCCAGAAATATTGATCGTATTTTCCATGTGATTTTTAAATTTATTACGATCACAAAGCTAATCGCAGTAACTTTACCAATTGCATGTGTTCCCCAAAGGGAAGTACTACCCTCCGGGGAAGCCCAATATTTAAGAAATGGCAAAAAAGGAAACGATAGAAAAAACGCCTGTGGATTGCATACCACATTTAAAGGCAATTCAGGATACTCAGGACATATTGAGCGGTAAATGGAAAGTGCTTATTATAGGAAGTCTGGCATTTAGTAAAAAACGTTATATGGAGCTTCAGCGTGTGGTTGAAGGTATAGGCCCCAAAATGCTCTCGAAAGAATTGCAGGAATTGGAAATCAATGGTTTAGTGAGGCGCACTGTACTGGAGTCAAAACCTGTTACTGTTGAATATGAATTGACTGCCTATGGGCACACCATTAAACCGGTGATTGATGCTATGGCTTCCTGGGGCAAGCAGCACAGGGAGAAGGTAATCAGCGAAATAAAGGGAAAGTAAATGACAGTTACGAAACTTTAAGCTGAGGGAGCAACACAGAAAAGGTGCTTCCCTTCCCGGGGATGGAGTTGATCGTCAGCTCACCTTTGAGCATCTCCACCAGGTGTACCACGAGGTTCAGGCCAAAACCATATCCTTTTTCTCCACTGGTTCCTGAGGTGGTAACACCTTTACCGGAGAGTATATTATCAATCTCCTGCGGACTAATTCCAACACCGGTATCACTGACCTCAATTTTTAAGATTTTGTCCTGGTCATTGAATTCTATCCCCAGTGAAACATTAATTTGTCCCCTGACAGGCGTAAATTTGATGGCATTGGAAATCAAATTACCGGTAATCTGCATCAGTTTGTCTTTTGAAAAATTGATATCCATATGCGCTGGATCCGCAGTAATAGTCAACTTAACATCTTTATAAGTTGCCTGTGAACGATACAGATGTTCCAGTTTATCCCTGAACATCCCCAGATTGAAGTCATTATCACCCAGCCGAACTTTAGTGCCATCACTTAAAATTTCATCGGCAAGTTCAAGCAGCGTCCTGCTGCTGGTTTGGATCATCCCGATATACTCACCCAATTCTTCACAATTTGCAATCATTTCGCTGGAAGACATGAGTTCTGATAGCCCTATAATACCAGATATCGGACCGCGAATATCGTGAGCTGCTTTCTTGTTAGATTCTTCAACCACCTTAATGTACGCTTCCATCTGTGCTATTTTATGGAAAGACTTCAGTCTTTTAACTACATTTCCGGCGATAATTTCAAGCAGTTCGACTTTCTCCCTGGTCATAGATTTCAGAGCCGAATCCATTACACATAATGAACCAATATTGATACCATCTGCCACCTCCAAGGGTATACCATAATAATAACGAAGCCCCAAAGGTCCGGCTACCACGTCATTGGTATTGAAACGGTCATCTAAACGCAGATCGGATATTTCGAAAGGTTTGCCGCTCATAATCGTATGCTGACAGACTGATTCCTCCCGGGGCATCTGCTCCACCTCTACTCCAAAGCTGGATAAAGACCACATGGTAAACGAATCAATCAGATTAATAAGCGAGATCTCAGTTCCGGCAACTTTCGCTGCAAGATAGGTCAGGTCTTTGAAACTTTCCTTTAGATCAGTGTAATCCAGATCAAATTCCGAAAGTGTTAACAAGCGTTCCATTTCATTATCTGGTATCGGTTCGTTTTTATAGGCCATAAAAGGAGTTGAGTTCAATTCATATAACGCAAATTGTCAGCTATTAGTTTGGTTTGATTTGCTCCCCAAAGCCTTTTATGAGAAGTCATCAGTTCAAAAAAAAGGGGAATGAAATTATTTATTTCATAATTATTGCAACAAAACATATTTATGTTATTTTTGAAATAAATACAATCAATATTAATATACTAACATATAGAAGCTAGTATTACAAAAGTATATTAACATCATATTGTAAACTATTTTACGAATCTCAATCCATAATTATGAAAATTGCAACAGGTTCAGATCAAGCCTTGATCTTTTTCAATCACATTGTCAACCGACTATTATCAAGCACCTATATGGTGAAAAAAAAATTTAGTGCCGGCATAACTCCTGAAGAGAAGATATGTATCATCAATGCACTGCAGGAACATATTCATGTATTTGATGAAGACAAGCCATGGAAAGAGGCGGTAAGAATGGTTCGAAGGATTGATTATGACAGCCAAAACAACAGCATTACCGTACTGGTCAACCTGGTTTTCATCCAAAAACTCAAAAAGAATACACTGCAAAATTGGCCATATCAAATTATAAAAAAGGTCGGTTAATGAGCAGAAAATCAATTTACGTGGTCTTTATGGGTATGGCATTACTAGCAGGCTGTAAAGCCACCGGTGCGGGGGAAGGAGAATTAACAGGCCATTACAATGTTAAATTCGATAATACTAAAATTCCAACCGGCATGACTTACATTCCGGGTGGCAGAGCTACACTCGGCTTATCTGATGAGGACCTGAATTTCACACAATCCAACCCACCCAGAATGAAATCTTTCAAGGCTTTCTTTATGGATGAGACCGAGATATCCAATGCAGAATACAGACAATTTGTGAATTGGGTACGCGATTCCATTGCGGTTACCAGTCTGGGTGCGGGTAAAGCACCAGAATACTTCCTTAAACCCCGACCAGCCAAAGGAGAAACGGCTGCCCCGAACCCAAATATCAATTGGGCAAAGGTAGGTAACGGATCAGCTTTATGGAGCAGTTCAAAAGGCGGTCACAACAAGGATTTATCGGAATTGTATTACACAGGCGAAGATGCAATACCCGGCAGGGCAGAAATAGATGTACGTAAATTAAAGTATGCTTACAATTACCTCAATCTTGATCTCGCCGCCGAAGGAAGGAAGGACCCTTCAAAAAGCCGGAGAGATTTTATAGAGATTTATACAGATTTTCCCAACAAAGAAAAAAGTAATGAATTTCCTTCTATAAATGTTTATCCGGATACTATGGTTTGGAAAGTAGACTATTCTTATTCCCAGAATGACCCTATGGTGAGGTCCTATTTCAACCATCCTTCTTATGACAATTATCCGGTAGTAGGAGTATCCTGGGAGCAGGCACGCGCATTTAGCGTATGGCGGGGCAGATTATACGAGAGAACCGCAGCGATGAAAAAACTTCCCTCTACTGCTGTTCCGGAATATAGATTGCCCACCGAAGCGGAATTTGAATATGCTGCCCGTGGCGGAAGAAATCTGGCCAAATATCCATGGGGAGGCCCCTATATGCGTACAGCAAAAGGTCAGATGCAGGCCAATTTTAAAGTGGGTCGTGGAAATTATCTGGACGATGGCGGATTGTACACGGTAAACGTGAAATCTTACCTGCCTAATGATTATGGACTGTATAATATGGCGGGAAATGTAGCAGAATGGACAGAAACGGCCTATAGCAGTTCATCTGTATCCATGCTGGCAGATTTCAATCCCAATTATACTTACAATGCGAAAGCAGGCGACAGTAAATACCTGAAACGTAAGGTCGTAAAGGGCGGTTCATGGAAAGACATCGGTTTCTTTTTACAGAATGGCGCTGCCACGTATGAATATCAGGATCAATCCAGGTCCTACATTGGCTTCAGATGCGTATATTCATATCCGGGAGCCGAACTTTCTTATAAAAAATAGCCTATGAAAAGAGGGTGAATCATTCCTCATGATCACCCTCAAATCTCCATTCAATGGGTAGCTTAATTCTATTTATTCTTTTCTTCAGCGCCCAGCAATTCAGCTAATTTTGCAACTAGTCTATCGCCTCTAAGCCCTTTGGCAACAAGCTTTCCGTTTCTGTCAACCAAAAAGTTAGCGGGTATTGACCTTACTTTATAGGCTCGGGCCACTTCGTTATCCCAGGACTGCAGATCTGATAATTGCGTCCATTCCAGTTTATCATCTGCTATGGCTTTCAGCCAGGCATCACGTGCACCCGGACCATCGAGTGATACACCCAAAATAGTGAATCCCCTATCTTTAAAGCGATGATACGCAGCAATCAAACCAGGGTTCTCTTTTCTGCATGGCGCACACCAGGAAGCCCAGAAATCAATCAGTACGTATTTCCCTTTCAGATCAGACAGGCTTACGGGTTTCCCGTTTACATCATTTTGTGTAAATGCAATAGCAGCCTGCCCTATTTTAGTCCGCTGCCCGTTTGCGAAAATCTCCGCAGCAGCCCAACCTGCTTTTGTATTTTTTACCGATGGCGATAAAGCTAAGAATGCCTGCTCCGCATCGTCAATAAAAACTTCACTTTCTGCCATTGGTGTCAGTGCAGCAATGCTGAGATAAGAATCCGGGTGAGACCTGGCAAAAGCCAATTGAACATCAAACAGTTTTTTACTCGCCTCGGTATACTGTTTTGCATAAGATTGCAGGAATCGATCATCCTTTTTTTGCTCTGTACCAGCATTCCTTAATGCTGCGCTGATTTTAACCATCTCCTCCAGAAGAGGCTGAGATGACTGTCTATATACAGCATCATCAGCATTAAGTATAGAACCAGATAGCCTGGCCGACTTAAATGAGTCAACCATAGTAATAACAATTGTTGTCGGCTCCAGATAGAATGACAGTACATCGCTTCCCACTTTTTTAATTTCAGGGCTTAAAGATAATGTAGCTTTTAAAGGCTCCTCAATATTTCCTGAGAAGGAAAAAAAACCCGCATTTACTGTGCTGGAGTCAATTATCATTTGATGTCCGCCCTTGTAAAAAAGGTATAACTTAGTGCCACTTTTTAATCCTGACGCATTACCTTTAACACGGAAGCTTTGCTGTGCAAAAATTGATAAAGGCAATACTAACACAAAAAATAAAAATACTCTTCTCATGTTCAACAATTTAAAGCTCACTATATTGAACATCGATAACTTTCCCGAGACCAGTGAATGAATTGGTATAAAAAGTAAGATTCCCCATTAGTGCGGGCGCCTGATAGAAATCAACTGTTCCAGAAGTAGTGGGATTCTGCTCATCATTACTTCCCACAATAATACCGAAGCCAGGACAGCCTAGCCTTGCTAAGAAATTAGGTATTGAACTTGGGGTAAATACAGTAAGGGTATTTCCTTTTAGCATTGAGATTTTCCGGCTACCATAATCTTTAGCCACTTTAACCACCTTATTATCCATATCATATTGATAAAGCTTATTTCCACTAACGTAGAACAGATAACCATACTGTTGGTCTAAAACAAACTTATCGGCCGTCGCAATGCCAGTCAGCCTATCAGTGATATCTTCAAATGAATTCACATTTATGGTGATAGCTGCAGTAGCAGTCGGATAAGGGAAATTGATTCTCGCTAGGTAATAGTGACTATTATTATCTTTCAAAATGGCAGCTACCTGACCACTAAACACTGCTGTTGAACCCATCCACACCAAATCTTTACCAACCGATGCCAGATTGAGCCCTTGTCCGGAAACATTTAATACCGTAGCGGTGCTGGATGAATAATTACTTCTCATGAAACGTTTGCCCTCGGTATCAAAGAACATAGCATGCATAAATGTATTATAAGGAGCAGCAAAGTACTCAGATATAGGGAAAGTTCCGGCAGTGCCAGCTATACGATTAATTGGCGTCCCATATAAAGAATAGATATAATGGTAGATATAAAGCTGATGGTCTTTATAAGCATAAGCACCACCATAAGTTCCAGGGTAGATTTTTGAAACGAAAGCAGGTTCACCAGACACCGTCTCGTTTGCAAGAGAGTTGCGCAGCTTATTCCAGGTGAAACCGGTAGTAATGTTAAACCACTCCGTCTCTTTATCAGTATTGATGTACAAACGGTAATCTAATGATGTATTAATGGCATCTCTGTTATGAAATGCAGCCAGTGAAACAGGCTTCCCATCCAACTCCATAGCATTGCCGGTATTCACATCTTTAATCAGGGAAGTGAAGTCGCGATAGATGACCGGAAATGTATTCCAGCTATCTCTGTTTTCTTCATAATAATCTAGTCTCGCTTTGCCAGCGATATCATTCAGAACGAACCATCCTGCTGGTAAAAAAGAGTCATATACTTCCAGATTAAGACTTTTTTGCCATGATATTCCCGTTGATTTCTGTTTAACGACATAATATAAACGATATTTTCCTACAGCCAGTGGAAGCACAATATCAAGATTTTTTCCGTTATGAATCAGCTTTTTTGCTGTAGTATTGCCTGCATAGGCATCCCATTCAAACGTAAAATCATTTTCATTAAAGTTTGTACCATGTAAAAAATTCAATTCTGGTGTGATAGCAGCAATTGTACCGATACTGTACTTGTAGTCATCTACTACATTGCCTATACCCAGTGAATCTATTGATTTATAATCATAGTTTCCTACATCCTTCCGGCATCCGGCAGAAAAAATAGCTGTCAGGCCAGCGCAAATTAAAGCAAGGAGCATTCCTTTATATCGTGTCTTCATTTGAATATTTTTAATCATTTTTCCCACTAGTTAGCTAATTGTCCCATTTTAATTTCCGAACTATTTTCATCCAGATAAATATGTCCCGCAGCAGCTTCTTTATTGAGCCAGTAGTACATATACCTTCCATAAGACAAGAGTAAAGTAGAGGTTAGCGTGTTCGCTGCCGGATCATAAAAGAAAGCAGGTTGCAGATTTAATACTTCCATCATCAGGTCTACTTTTTTACGGGAATAAGCGCCAAAGTAAGATATAACTGCTGCTCTTCTCGCATAGGTGGTCCAGAGGTAAGATACCCCCGCAACATCATCCATCAGTACTTTATATTTTAAATAAATCTTTGAGGTGTCGCCCAGCTTCGTCGTAAATGCGCTATTCTGTTCCAGTAAAAGATCCAGTCTATAAGCATTACTGGCCATATCAGCAGTTCTGTGAATCTTAAGCAAGAGGGTATCCACTACCATTCCTGCACGGATCACCGGCGGGCGAAGGAAAGTATAGTGCTGATTCACTATTGCCGTCGTCGAATCCGTGACTTTTAACTGGAAAGGACGGTCATGATCACTTGGAGAACCTGTAACGGCGACCGGAATAGACACTACGGAATCCGTAATACTATAGCCCACAAAGCCAAATGATATGTTTCTGATCAGTGCACTTTTTGCAGCGATCGCTTCTTTGAAGTAGATACTACTACCATTGGTAGGTTCATCATACAATTCAAGGCCTTTTTTACTGCACGACTGGACAAATAAGCCCAGGGTCGTTAATATGAATAAACTATTTCTGATCTGCATAATAGATTTTATTTAACGTGAACTAAGCTCTGATTCAGGTATAGGGAATATATAACTGGTAAGTGATATAGGATATGTTCCCGTTCCGCTTACTGTATTTGGACTGGCAATACTGGTAAAGCGATTTCTTTTATAATAATACCACAACTGCCCTTCACCGTAGAATTCTTTCAGGTATTCCTTGGTCAGTTCATTTTTTAGATTATTATAATTGGTAATATCTACGGGCAGATTTCTTTTTTGTCTCACCGTATTCAGATAAGCCAATGCCTGGGCAGGGTCAGTCTCGCACTCTGCAGCGATGTAATACACTTCGCTTAGTCTAATCAACGGAACTGTAAAACGGCGGGTAAGTGAAGTGGTAGACATATCCTGGTATTTGATGAAAGTTCTGAAAGTAACTGCTCCGCCAGAAGGAAATGGCCAGGAATACACAAAACGGTAATCTCCCTGGTTCCCTTCATACACAGATTCCACAAAATTGTTAGATCCTGTAGAAAGTATGCGTAATTCTGATATAGCAGAAGAAAACAATGTATTCTGCAGTTCATACAGTTTATTATTAAATGTTCCGAAAAGAACTTCAGTAGAGAATATCCGGTTGGCATCAGCCGCAACTCCGGTGATCTCTGCATGAGCAATCCACGGAAACTTGGCTGAAACGGCAATCACTTGTTTGGCCAGAACCAATGCTTTTGCTTTATCAGATTCACCACCACTCCACAGGAGCGCCCTGGCTTTAAGCGCCATCGCAGCATATAAGTTTAAACGGTAATTATTATAATGATCTACTCCGGTCTCCACGGTAATCGGATCTTTTTGCAAATAGCTAATAGATTGCTCCAGGTCCTCAAGAATGGCTCTTAATACCTCATTTGCAGGTAAAAAATCTCCTACATTTTCACTCACCGTCCGGTAATAGGGAATGGAACGCGCAGTAGGGTTGCTGACATATACCGGACCAAACATACGCAGCAAATCAAGGTAAGCCAGTGATCTGATCGCTAAGGCCTCTCCCATATACTGGTCTTCCTGTGCCTGGCTAAGCACCCCTTTATATTTATTCAGGTTACTGATAAACTGATTGGTATTCCCGATCAGACCATATAATCCTTTCCAGATTTCCTCGATTGATGCTTTTACAGCTTCATCATCATAATTATGGTGGATATAATTGTAGTACTTTGCATTCGTTGCGTAAGCATTGTAACGATGGGCAAACAGATCCAGTTTGTCGAGCGTGAGGTTCTGACCATATAGTGCATTTGAACCTAATTTTAGATACAGGGCATTAAGTACTTCGGCAATACCACCACGGGTAGAATAGATCTGCTGTTCAGTCAATTTATCTTCTGGTTGTACATCAATCCATTTAGAACAGGAACTAATTAACAGCGTTAGCAGCAGTAAATAATTTAAGTGTATTAGTTTTTTCATGTTTCTTATTTTATAGTAGCTGATAAACTGAGTGAAAAAGATCTGGCAAATGGATAATCTACACCACGCTCTTTTCTAACGGTAGACCAGTAAACCAGGTCATTGGTATAACCATTTATCCTGAGGCTGGAAATATTCGCTTTTTCCAGCCAGCTGCTTTTTTTGAACTCATAACCCAAACTTACAGACTCTATAGTAAGTGCATCTTCACGTTGTACAAATCGGGAAGACATATTCGTGGTGCCTGTAAGAGAAATGGCTTTAAACTGTGCCTGATCTCCTGGTTGCTGCCATCTGTCATATAAAGCGCGAGTATCCAGGTTATTGTTAATGATCCTGTTCAGTGAAATATTTTCCACCTTATTAAATAGTGCATCGTTCCAGACATCCCTGTTAATGATGTAACGGGCATAGAGGGAGAAATTCAATCCTTTGTAAGTTAATGTAGTACTGATAACGCCCTGCAGATCGGGTCGACTATTACCAACCTTTACTATATCGTTGTAGCTATAGGTAAAAGTTTGGGAGCCATCTTTTTTCTGAAAAATTTCGCTGCCGCTGGCCGGATCAATACCTAAGGAAGGTACCGCCCAGATATCATAGTAATCGTATCCGTCATGATAACGGGTTAGGGAGTTCAGCGATTGCAGGCTTTCATTTAACCCTGACAGGATACCATTAAAGCCATTATATTTTTGGGTCATTGTGGTTCCGGTTAAGCCCACAAACCAAATAAATCGCTTTTCAGGTTGATACACTGGTGCATAGCGCACAGTACCTTCCAACCCGTTGGTGGTCATATTGCCTGCATTAATTGGGTAGTTCGCCAATGCAGTAGAAGATGGCAGATTAATAGCCAATACCAATGGATTTGTATATTTCCGATAGGCATTCAACTGCAGGGTAAGCCTGTGATTAAATATTTCTCCATCGACACCTAAATTAGTCTGATAAGTATTTTGCCACTTCAGATTCGCATTACCCAATTTAGTAAGCTCCACTCCCTGACCGAAATAATTATAATTAGACAGGTAGGTATAAGTAGAGGTAGAACTTGCAGAAGTAAAGTTCTGATTACCCGTTACCCCATAAGAAGCTCTTAACCTCAGGGTATTAAGCCATTCCGCGGACTGCATAAACTTTTCTTTATGCAGATTCCAGCTTATACCTGCAGAAGCAAAAGGCTGATAGCTGTTCTCTAAACCAAAAGAGGTAGATCCATCATATGTGAAAGAGACATCCATATTATAGCGCTCATCATACGAATAAAAGCCATTAGCAATTATAGAATTGCGTCTTGCCACGGCATTAACTGCTAAAGGATTACCATTTTCCTGGTAACCATATGCAAAACGCGGGTTACCATTTGTTGAGTTAGGAAAGCCTTCTGCAACAAATCCTTTCAATTTGTTGCTTTTATCCTGAATCTCGGCCCTTAAATTAGCCTGATAGGCATGTTTACCATTTTGGTTAGCATAAGAAGCCATCGCATTAGCAGTATAAGACAGTCCAGTGACTTGCTTATAGGTGTATGAACCTTTTTTCAATTGATCCGCATCTTCGAATTCAGTAAGCAATGGGGATTTAAAAGTATTGGATGCAGTAGAAGTATTAGAAACCTGCAACGAACTTTGTAACCTGAATTTTTTCGACAGGTCGTAAATTACCTGTAGATTATTCGTAACGGAAAGATTGGTTGAATAATCAAAACTATTTGAACCAGCATTATACAAGGGGTTGCTTACATTAATAAAACTTGCCGGGCTAGGATTATAATAGTTATTGGATCTCGAATCATAGAAACTAAAAACATAGGGTTCCGATGCGCCTGGTTTTTCATAATAGGGATTCATATTTACCCAGGTAGAAAAACTGCCATAATTAGATTCATCAGCACGGTAACCGCTTACATAAGCATTGTTGTTCACTTTCAATTTCTTCGTACGGTAAGTTAAGTTAAGGCGCGCACCCCAGTCTTTTCTTCCTGATCCGATCATCGTTCCGCTGAGATTCCTGTAGTTACCACCAGCGCTAAATGTCAGTGCATCCGATCCGCCCTCGGCATAAAAGGTATGGCGCTGTGAGAAGCCTGTCTGCAAAGGATCGCTTAACCAGTAAGAATTAACACCACTAGTTACCTTTTGCAGTTTTTGAGAGTACAAAGGGTCGTAATACATATTTTGCAATTCCGGATAACTTGCAGGAGCGGTATATACTCCGGATAGCTTTTCAAACTGCAATTTTTCTGCTGCATTCATCATGCTATAAGCACTCAGGTCGGGATTCTCTATCGTCAAGTCCGATACATAACTTAAACGGATTTGTCCGGCTTTAGGCTGGATGGTCTCGACCACCACTACTCCATTGGAAGCACGGGAACCATAGATCGCTGTTGAGGCAGCATCTTTTAACAAGGTAATTGAAGAAACCCTGTTCATATCCAGGTCTACAATAGTGCGCAATGCTGCTTCAAAACCATCCAAAATAAAGAGTGGCTGATTGGGATCATCAGAAAATTCATCCCTAAGCGATGAAGTAGTAATGCTGGACTGCCCACGTAATTCTAAAGTGGGCAGCACATTTGGATTAGAGCCTGCAAGATTGTTTTGAAGAATCAACATGGAAGGATCCAGGGAGCGCAAACTCTGGATCACATTGACATTACCTGTGCTCTTCAGCTGTTGTCCACTATAGACCGCTGCCGCGCCGGTAAAAGTTTCTTTCATCCTTACTGTCATACCTGTTGAGACTACAGCAATCTCCTTCAGTGTGTTTTCGCTCTGCTTTAGCGTAATCGTTCCCAACTGAACTTTAGCTGACACCCTTGCTGCCACATAACCCAGATAGGAGATTTCCAGCATTGTGCCTTCGGCAATATCATTCAGCTGGAAGTCACCATTGCCATTAGTACTTACTCTTTTGTTCATAGGTCTGCCATCTTTATCTAAAACGGAAACAGTTGCACCTGCAACAGGCTCTCCTCTTTCGTTGGTTACACGACCGCGGACAGTTGTCAGAACCAT
Organism: Pedobacter sp. MR2016-24; assembly: GCF_026239655.1. Classification (GTDB taxonomy): domain Bacteria; phylum Bacteroidota; class Bacteroidia; order Sphingobacteriales; family Sphingobacteriaceae; genus Pedobacter. The sequence goes on from NZ_JAPIVO010000008.1 coordinate 175,790, forward strand.
AGTTTTAAACTGATGACGTGCATTGTTCAACGCATCTTTTGCCGTAATATTAACGAGTTTGTCTTTGATGATATAGTTTAGGGGCTGACCTTTAAAAATAAGTGGCAGCAATTCAACAAGGTCTTTGTCGCTGCTCTTGATGGATACCGGCATTGCGCTTTCCAGATCGTGATTATTGTAAATAAATGCAAAACCACTCTGTTTACGCAGCTCCTGAAATACACTTTTCAGGGGAGCATTGGTCACTTCCAGTTTTATTTTTTGTGCATGTGTGTAGGCCGTTGCTTCTAAGGTGAGAAACAGGGTTAATAATAAAGTTAATCTCATGATTAATTGATAATACAAGGGTGTCTCATAAGCAGGACAGCCGCTTGAGCCGGATATATGCCTTGGAATATTGTATAGTATCTTATAATCCATACATTTGTGTCGTTGGGTTAAGGAATTGGTATATGCTTCAATTATTTATTAATCTGATGACCCGACATTTTAGCTGTAGATGTTCGTAGCATCTACGGCTTTATGTTTCAAGCCCTCCTGGGTAGGTTAGCTTTTTATCATGATTCTCCTTCCATTAATTTTAAATGTAACATGTATTTGTTCTTCGATTGCCTTTAGAATAGTGGGCAATGGAATATTTCTAGGTATTTCACCAGACAAGGTCTTATCCGAGCCGATACTTCCCTTGTTTACAAATTCCACATTATACCAGCGTTCCAGCTGTCTGAAAATTTCCTGTATATCACTGTCGTCAAGAACGATAATATCATTTCTCCAGGCAATAAAGTTGTCAGCATCAACTTTGCTGATACGGAGATTCCCTTCCCTGACCATAGCCTGATCTCCCGGTGTAAGTATTTTTTGAATTCCCTTTTTTGTGCGCAGGTTGATGCGGCCGCTAATAAGCGTGACAACACCTTTATCCGGAGTATAGGTATTGACATTAAATGCTGTGCCCAGTACGGTGACAGACTGTCCTGCGCTTTTTACAATGAAAGGATGTTTGCGGTCGTGAGCTACCTCAAAATAAGACTCCCCGCTCACTACTACCATACGTTCCTCCCCCTTGAATGTACTAGGATAGCTAATCGAACTGGCGGCATTCAACCATACTTTAGTGCCGTCAGAAAGCGTAACTTTATATTTGCCGGCTCTGGGCACAGACAGCGTTAAAGATTGTCCACCTACATCTTTAAGTAATATTGATCCATCTGCATAACGGACCTGGTTACCTCTGAAATCTATTCCTTCCACCTGCTCATTTAACACCATGGATTTACCATTCTCAAGCACCAGTGTTGCTCTGTTTGTTCCGGGTCGGATAGCTGTTTGGGTGACAGTAAGTGAAGACCGCTCCGCTTTTTTAATATGGCTCCCATAACGGTAGACCAATGTGCCTGTGACTAAGAAAACAACTGCAGCAGCAACATAACGCCAGTAAGCCGCAATCTGAATAGTATGTGTCTGCTGCAGTCTATTAATGTTTTGCATTACTTTATTCTCCAGGTCGTCCACAATTCGATCTATCTGATCTTCTGCAGACTCATTATTCTCATCAAAATGACTTAATTCTTCCCTGATGCTACTTTTAAGTGCCTGTGCAGATTGCGGATGATCGATATAACCTCCCAGCTCTCCAGCTTCTTCAGTCGTGAGTTGATCCTGTATATGTTTTCTAAAAAGAAGTTGTAGCCTTTCGTTTTTCACTAAATAGGGTATTACATTTTATATTAACCCTATACGTTCAGGCGGAAAAAACCAATGATATAAAATTAAAAATATTTTTAATCATCTGAATATCAGTAATATAAATTACAAACCAAAAGTCAATATAGCGAATCACTCCAATAGTTATTTTTCGGGATCAGGCACTTAATTCAGTTTCGAAAAGATATACTCAGCCACCAGAAACGCAATAATTGCAGAATCAGCTTTAAGGTATGCTTTCAAAAGACGGTTTGCTTTAGTAATATGTGAATTAACCGTAGCAGTTGATATGGAAAGCAGCTTACTGACCTCTTCGTAACTCCGCCCTTCCAATTTGCAGAGTATAAATACCAGTCTGGATTGTTCGGGGATTTGTGCAATCAGCCTGTCTAGTAATGCGCGATTTTCCTCTCTGAATAAACATTCTTCAATATGACTATACGCTTCCTCAGCATGCATATGTCTATACGATGTAAGAAAGCGTTTCTCCCGGTTCGCTTTTCGTATGGTATCAAATATCAGGTTCTCCCCGATTTGGAAAAGATATGCTTTTATAGGTAAAGCTTCATTTATTTTACTGCGATGCATCCATACCCGAACAAATAATTCTTGCAAAACCTCTTCTGCATCCTCGGGCGACTTTAAAATGTGCAGTATCCTTTTTGCAAGCATCCTCTTGTATGTCTCCATTAACTTTCTGAACGCAAGCTGATCTCCATTCTTCAGTTGCCGTAATAAATCCTGTTCTTCTGTACCCACACTTAGCAGCATCTTCAAATATTATATTGAGCAAAACAATCGACCAATTTACGTAAAAAAGTAAAATTATCAAGCTCAATACGTTGCATACATGGCAGACAACAATCAAAGTGTATTTACCGATTTATGTATTTTAATTAACACGAATCCCTAAATAAGACATTTAATAACACTACTAAAAATATTATTTCTTTCTATAGCAAAAATAAAAATAACAGATATCTTAAAGCCAAAAAATATATAAAAAAAGAAAAATGGTTAAATGTAAAATTCAAAATTAATTACATATATAGATGTAAACAACCTTATACAAACCAGTTGCACATTTCTAATAACCGCTTACCAGCTAATCAGTATTCTGCCATTCGAAGTAGATATATTTACACCGGAGGATAATGCACCTGCTGCCACTCCGCCGATATAGCCAGACCCACCACCACCACCGCCTTGATATCCGCTACCTCCGCCATAGTAGCCACCACCACCCCCGCCATTACCAACCGTAAAATTACCATCCCCACCTTCACCCAAGGATCCTGCCGCACCTGCGGTAGCAGCTCCGGCACCACCAGCAGTTTGCGAACCTCCCTTTCCGGTACGCGTTGCACCTAGAGTAGAATTACCGTCAGCACCTAAAAGCCCCCCGCCATTCCCCCCGATACCGTATGTTGTATTTCCATTGATCCCGGAACCACCACCACCTCCCGCAACAATGATCCTGTTGACCAATGCAGTCCCGCCAGACCGGACATCAGACGCACCCCCACCGCCACTGTTTGCACCAATTCCGGTACCACCGCCATTGAACCCTCCTGCACTGAATGCATAATTCCCGGCAACCGGGGCACCCCCAACGTAAACGTATAGAATCTGACCTGGCGTGACATTTAATTGACCTGTAGCCAATCCTCCTTTAGAGGCAGCGTTGCCTCCTGTAGCACCATTTACGGTAAGACTAATGGAAAGGACGCCGGCAGGCACTATAAAAACTTGTTGAGCACCGGTATAATCAAAATTGATCGAACCTGAAGTAGTAAATGCTGTCTGAGGACCATAAGTAGTACCGTAAGCATTTGTCGCCACAGATCTGATGTAATAAGTGGTTCCGGGAGTAAATCCATAGGTAGTATTCAGATAGCTGCCCGTACCTGCATTTACATAAACCACAGTATTTGACATTGTAGGCGTTCCGGTAGTGTTGTAGACGAAGCCCCGCATAGTGATCGCAGAGCCACCATCACTGTCTACCGAACTGCTCATATTGACGTAATTCGTATTAACATTACTGATCACAGTAGCTGCAACCACTGGCATACCATTACTGGTAAAGGTAGTTACCGCACCGTAAGCAGTCCCCTTGCTATTAGTAGCATAGGCCCTTACATAATAAGCCGTATTTTGTGTGAGACCAGATAAGGCACTTATAAAATCTCCGGTACCTGTCCCGTTAGTTGTTTTGGTAGATAAATCCACTGTAGGTAAACTATTGGAGGAACTCCAGACCACACCACGAGCAGTAACAGGTGCACCACCGTCACTCGTTACAGTCCCGCCGCCCGCAGCTGCAGTCCCATTTTTTGTTATAGGCAGGGTAGTGACTATAGGAAAATCAATTGGTAGAGTCACAAAACTTACCTGGCTGCCATAAGCTGTACTGGCACTATTTGTTGCGTAAGCGCGCACATAATAAGTCACCCCGGCATTTAACCCTGTTAATATACTTGAAAAAACACCTGTACCTCCGCCATTTGTAGTTCTTGAATTTGCGATGGTCGGCAGTGTAGTCGTAGCCCAGCAAACCCCGCGTACGGTCACCGCCGCTCCTCTGTCCAAAGTCACATTGCCTCCTGAAGTTGCCGTAGTACTCGTAATTTCTGTAACAGTGGTTGTAGCCGCCAGAACAGGAACCATCGGAGAGCTGGTGGTGATCATTAATTGATTACCATAAACAGTTCCTGCAGCATTAACTGCAAAAGCCCTTACATAGTAATTTGTATTAGGTGACAAACCCCATAAGGTGCTTGAAAAATTACCTACTCCCGCACCGGTAACGGTACTGAAATTGGACACTGTAGGTGTAGCCGAAGTATTCCAGCAAACCCCTCTTGCGGTAACAGGCGAACCACCATCAGATATGACCGAACCACCAGCAAATGCGCTATCCGGCTTAGTACTTACTGCAGCGGAGATAGCCGTAGAAACCGTGGGTAATACTGCAGATGAACTCGTTACCCCAATAGTTACCCATGCCGGCAAGCTGATATCATAAACCTGAAATGCCCGGGTAGTGGTGTTGAAAATGATCATATCCGCCTCCGGACTGGTGATCAGATCCCGCTGCGCGGTAGTGTATTTGTTGATTCCCGAAGAACTGGCCTGATTTACAAAATTAATCCATACCCCGGCCTGTCTCACATAAAATTTCTGATCGGCTGTATTATAGACCATCATACCATTAAGCGGTGTGATTACAGCAGCTAAAGAGGTTACCCTTGGAAACAAAATGGCTTTATCCAGTCCGTCTACCTGTAAAGCTACACTGCTATTTGAAAAAGTCGCGACACCAATAGCAACACCTTTTGAATTGAGTACGTTCTTACTATTCATATTCAAATCCTCGGTCGCCCGGTGATTACCCAAACCATCGCCCATCCGTTGTTGCGCAGGGAGGTTGAAACTGCATAACAGCAGTACTAAAAAAAGTATATAATTGTAGGAATATTTTCTGATAGTACTTTTAATCATAGAACAAGAGTTCGATAGTATTGAGTTGAATAAAAATAGCCCCGAATTCTTGAACAGAATTCAGGGCTATTGATTATTAATGGATTGAATTACCGGTTGCCGTTTTTCTCTTCATCTGTACGCCCGTTAGTCGCAACCATCGATGAGTTGGCCAGATCGCTTTTTGCAGTTGCCAGTCCTTCTACCAGTTTTTGAAGATTGGCCAGATCAGCTTGTAATTTATTACGCTCTGCTTCTTGTTGTACCAGTTTTTTATTGAGGATTTCATTTTGCTCTACCAGACCAGCAACTAGTGCCTTATTTGCTGATTCCAGTGAAGCTATTCGCATTTGTAAATCTGTATTTTCTTTAGTTAAACTTTTCGTACGGCTCACCAGGCCCTTAATCGCAATCATATTCACCCCGTCAAAATCTGCTGATGAAATTAAAGTATCACAACCAATGGTTCCATAACTATCCGTTCCGAAAGCACCATAAAAATCCTGCGCCATGGGCCCATAGTGACGAAATGTTTTGGCATCCTGGGTTTTATAGTTCCAGCTGCCAAGTTTCATCGTATCTATTTTCAATAGAAATGATTCTGCATCAGCAGTCTCAAAATTTGTTTTTAGTCGTTTATCAGAGGTTGTTGACCAGGAGTTGGAACCAGCACCTAACCTTGAACCAGTTGATCTGTTGGCCGCAGTGTAAAACACATATCCACCTGCAAACCGCCCTAACATCTGATTATCTCCCTCTGCACCAAATGGGTTATTATAGGAATCTCCAAACATCACCACCCCGGTACTGTTCGGAGTTAAATAAGATCCAATTCCTACGGAATTTGCCTGAGTAACATTAATGTTGGAGCCTATTGCTATGGAATTATTTCCATTAGCCGTCACAAATTGCCCCAACGCTATTGACTGGCTTCCACCAGCAACTGCTGCAGTTCCAAGCGCAACAGAATTATACCCCGTTGCATGACTCTGAAAACCACCCGCCAGCGTTTCCTGATTCTCGGCTGAACTATAAGAACCATAGACGAAAGAATTGAGTCCGGTGGCAGAAGTATTCTGACCCGTAGCCTGGCTATTTTGTCCGGTAGCAGAAGTATTTGATCCGGAAGCTACGCTATTTGATCCGGAAGCAGTAGTGCCACTTCCGGTAGAAAGACTATTTGAACCAGCAGTACCCGACCCTGTAGACTTTGCAGTGAAATTAGCAACCACATATGCTCTGTCAACGAGCGAACGGTCATCGTATGAAGCACTATAATCACCCTTATATCTCAAAACACCTGCAGGAATTGCGAAAAATCCCCTGGTCGTGTCTGCAGAAGTATGAAAACGATAACCACCTGCAAAACGTGCCACAAATCTGTTAGCCACATTGAAGTTCATAGCGGTAGCAGTTGAATTATCACCCAAACTCATTGCTCCGGCACCAGTAGAGTTTACATAATTTCCGATAGCAACTGAGGAAGCTGCACCGCCATTGACATTTCTGCCGAGGGCCACGCTATAGTCGCCGCTCGCAGTGGCAGAATTCCCCACCGCTACTGAACCTATCCCAGAAGAAATAGTATTATTACCGATAGCAGTAGTATAATTTCCTGTTGCATTTGAACTAGTACCCATTGATATTGCACCAACGGATGAAGCTATCGTATTGTATCCCATCGCTATTGTATAATTGGCTACTGATCCATCGTCCCAGGCTGTTCCAGTGACCGACCCAACCCGGAAAGCCGCCTTTCGCGGATACCACATCATACGTGTACCTGCCCCGGTTACAGGAATTAATCCTGAACCAAATGTCCCCTGAGCCACAAAACCACTGTCACTTTTAAATGTTTTTTGTCCTAACACAACCTGCTGCAGGTAACGGTCAACATAGTTTGTTTTTAATGCATAATTATTGACAAGATAACCCCTATCCACCAGCGATCGGTCATCATAGACGGCACTATAATCACCTTTATATTTCAAAACACCAGATGGTCCTGCAAAAAAACCTTTTAATGTATCGGCAGAAGTATAAAAGCGAAAACCACCAGCATAACGCGCCACAAACTGATTTGCCCCCCTGGTAGTGGCCACAGTAGTCGTGGAATTATCACCCAGTATAAAAGATCCGGGATTTGAACCTGAGGTTACATAACTTCCTATAGCTACAGAACCCAGGGCACCAGCAATAACATTGTTACCCATAGCAATTGAATAATTTCCTATATTGCTGTCATCCCATTGCACATCACTAACACTGCCCACTCTGAAAGCTGCTTTTCCTGGATAGAACATCAGCCTGGTGCCGGCACCTGTCTCAGGTATAATTCCCGTACCAAATGTACCTTTTGCAACAAAACCACTGTCACTTTTAAATGTTTTCTTCCCTAATATCACTTGGGGCAGGTATTTATCTACGTAATTAATAGCCGCATCAGCATATGCAATCCAACTGTTGTTTTGCCTGTAATAAAATTTCGCTGTCGCCAGATTGTAAACAATCATTCCATTTACCGCATTTGCTACAGGAATTGAAGGATTAGTAGGGTTCAACAGATCAGTTACCCGAGGCACAAGTATCGCCTTGTCTAAACCATCAACTTGCAACGCTATTGACGAATTAGATAGCGTGGTGGCAGTACCAATCAGCATTCCTTTACTATTTATCAAAGTTGCTCCATTGATATTGTGAGATTGCATTTCAAGATTCTTTATTGCCTTATGTGATCCAAGGTTGTCACCTAATCTGATCTGGGCATACAAAGGGTTTCCTACCAGCAAAAAACCGGCTGTTACGAGTCTTAGAAATTTCTTCATATCATTAATTATCATGTTTAATTTAATTTAGTGTGTTGACAAGCGTATAAGTTTTATGCCGATAAACAATCCTATTTTCTCACTCGTAAATCATCACTGTAACCGCCTCCAAAGCGTAAACCGATGGTTATTTCATGGGTAGCACCATTAAAGCCAGCAACCTTACTCTGCCCAAAACCGAATTGATAACTATAGCCTATATTCAGGTTTCCGGTTTTAAATGAAGTTAGCACCCCTAATTCATTATTTGTTCTGTAATTGAACCCTAATCCCAATGCATCCTTTACCCATATTTTACTGGAAAAATCTGCTTGCAAAGGAACATTTGCGGTATACGCCATAACAGCGGCATTGTCCCAGGAGAATTCATCCGTAAGCGCGTGCGTATAACCAATATTAAAAAAGTAAAAGTTCTTATAATTTGCAACTCGATTTACTGATCCCGTCCCCAGATCTTCGAAGCTTAAACGAGGCAAGGACACGCCGGCATAAAATTTACCTGGTATATAGATCATCACGGCAGCACCTATACTGCCTTTGTTTTCCCTGATATCCGAATTCACTAAGGTTGGATCATCCGGATCTAATGCTGAATAAGCTGCATTATATCGCCTGAATCCTGCATTCATAGCGGCTGACAAATACAATTCGTCATCCAGTCTCACTGCTTTAGCAAAGAAAAGACTAAACTCTGTCAGGTTTTCCACAGCTACTTTATCGCTTAACAGATTAAAGCCTACTGTTGCATTTATATTGTCAATCGAGGTAAAGCCATTTGCCATAAAAGTTGACGGCGCCCCCTCTACATTCATCCATTGTTTACGGCCAAGAATATTCACTTCACTTCCACCTCTCGTTAAGGACCAAGCAGGATTCATAGGAACCACATTATCAATATATTGCGTATAAGTAAACTGCTGCTGCGCGAATGTCAGGTTAGATCCACCAAGCAGAAAAATGAACAACACAGCATATATTCTCGTCATATTCGTCATTTTTATAGGTTAGTATTTAAGTACAATGTATCCTGTTTTACGCTTGGTCTTTCCATCTTCCTGATAGCTTAAAGAGTAGAAATATGTTCCTTGAGGCAAGTAATCTGTTCTTCCAATTACCTTACCTTCAAACGTGCCGTTTACTTTAGCTTTACCCAGGAAGATAACCTGAGAGTTATCATAATTGGCCACGTCAAATATTTTAGTACCATTTCTGTTTACAATCACGAAATGGTTATCCGGATAATTTTCTATCCCTTTAATGATCAACACATCATTCAGGCCGTCACCATTTGGCGTAATCACAGTGGGAATACTCACTGTTTCCCCATTGCGGCTAATTACTTCAACCAGCTGTATTGCTTCAGCAGCTTTGTAATTTGCATTACCCGCCTGCGATACGGTTATAGTAGCCTTACCCAGATCTACCGGCGTAATGGCATTACCGTTTAATTTTACTACGTAAGGATTAGAATTGGCAAAAGTTACCGGAAGCCCCTTATCCGAATAGGCACTCATTGCATAAGCAGCATCACCTTTATAGAGTACAGGAATAATATCAAAAGTAATTACCTGACCAGCTTTATCTACCACCAGCGCCTGATTGACACTAACCGTCGTACCTTTTATCGTTGCCTTGATATTTGCAGTACCTGCACCAACAATCTTTACTACATTACCATTTATAATCTGCGCAATGTTTGAATCACTACTTTCATAAACAACTTCACTACCGTCACTTGCAACTGCATATAACTCAAAATCAAGGTCTTCATATACTTTATTATCCAAAGAATTAAATAATAAGGTCAGCTGAATGACCGCTCCGCGAGGTTGTAAAAATCCCTGTGTAAGCAGCAGACCACCCGGTAAAACTGCTGTAGTAGTCACCGCGGTTCCGCCTACACTCCATTCGGCTATTTTATCTCCTGCAGCTCCGCTCCCACCTGTTGTGCCAAAAACCTGACTGCTGACTGTCTGTGCAACTGTGTCGGTACAAAGCAGAAGAAACAAAAACCCGAAGAGATATTTAAAATTATTCATCATATTAATTTGAACTGTAGATCAGTGTGATAGTCGATGATTAAGAACCTGTCTGGCGATAGCGCGTCACTGTAAAGCTTTTTCCTGTCAATAATGCTGTTGCACTTACCAAAGCAGTTCCGTCAGCATTTTCCTGCCTCATGTCCGCAATAGTAACTGTTACCTGGTTATCACCTGTGGCCGTAGCATTGATGATAGATATATATTCCAAACCAGCAGTGCCAGTAAAATCTGCAGCATCAAAATTGACAACTACACCATCATTGATCAGAATACTTGGAACAGTCAAAACAATTTTTGTAGATTCGTTTGTACCTAAGGTCAGGGCAGGGATCGCTATCTTTTGTTTCAGAAATGCATTAGCAGCAAGTACTGATTTTCTGACTTCTCCGGTAGCATTATCAACCACAAGCACCTGCTCTGTTGCAGCTCCCGAGGCAGCTACTGCATCGGTAATAACTATACCGCTAACTGGTGCAGCAACAGTACCGATATTACCAGTTAAAGTAGTCAGCCCTTTAGCTACAGTCAATGCACCATTAAAAGTCGATGCCTGAGGAAGCAAAGTAGTTCCCACCGTCAATGTACCGTTGAAAGTTTTGTTACCGCCAAAAACCTGTTCTCCTGTTGCGGTAACAACACCCGGGTTAACAGCATCAGCCGGTGCAAGTTTCAGCATTGTTTTCTGTCCTACCGGCGTCAGTGTATAACCAATTGAATTTCCGGTAGCTTCAATACCTGCATCACTTACCTGTAAAGCCTGAGCAAATGTTGTCCATTCACCGTCCTGAAAGAGGTAAAATGCTTTTTCTGCGGTACTATACACAATCATACCATTAACCCGGTTTGCCAGGGGTATGGTTGTCAAATCTGTAACGCGGGGCACTAAAAGCGCCTTATCTACACCGTCAATCTGCAAAGCAATATTGGCATTACTTACATCTGCAATACCAATGGCGATAGCTTTCGTATTGAGGACAGCATTATTACCCATCTGCAGATCTTTAACAGCCTTATGATTGCCCAGATTATCTCCCATTTTTTGATTTTGCGCCCGTGCAAAAGATGAAAATGTTGTAATAAGGCCAAGCACACCTATTAATCTGAGTAGATTTTTGTTCATATAATTTGAATACTAGTATTTTGAAAGGTTACACTAACCAGGTCGGAGAAGACCGACCTGATTCGTGAAGGGTGTGTTGATGTTTAAATTATATTGCAGTAGGTGCAGCATTATATTTGGTCACGATCAGGTTAGCTCCGTCGATAGCAGGAGCGGTATAAGTACCTGTCGTAGGCGCCGGATTCCTAAAATCTGCGATGTTAACGGTTACCGTGTTATCTGCTGTTGCTGTTGCAGAAAGAATAGTTAATCCTGCAAACCTCGCCACATCCGCCGCGGCAAAGTTGACTACAATCCCGTCGTTTGCTTTAATTCCCGTTACCGTTAAGGTAACTGTGATACCTGAATTTCCTTCCGCATCAAAACCTGCAGAAGCACCTGTTGGTACTGCTACCTGATATTTAGCTAATGACGTACTGCTGAACGTGCCTTTTTTAATATTTCCTGCAGCATCAACAATCAAATAAGTTTGTTCTTCTGTAGCCAGGGCAGTCACAGGATTCACCAATTTGACAGCAGACACTTCTGAGCCAGGAGCACCTGTAGAACCATTTAACGTAGTTGTACCACCCACCACAGTTAAATTACCATTCAATTCAGTATTGGCAGTAGTAGTAGCAGTACCTACAGTTAGGTTACCAGCCGCAGTTACCGTAGCACCCAAAGCAGTTGCACCGGTAGCGGTTAATGTACCTCCTAATGTAGTTGCACCCGTACCTACAGTTAATGTACTTGCACCATCAACAGCCACATTACCTAAGAAAGTCTTGGCACCACCAAAAGTTTGAGCGGCAACACTTACGATACCAGGATTTGTGCCATCAGCAGGCGTTAACCTCAATACCATTTCCTCACCTTCCTGCGTAAGGGTATAACCATTTGCAGTAGGTGTAGTACCAATGTCAGTTGCCACCTTCAGTCCAAGGGCAAAAGTTACCCAGGCACCGTTTTGATACAGATAAAATTTATTGTCTGTGGTATTATAAACGATCATACCATTTAATGGGGCAGCAATGTCAGTATTAGCAGCAACTGAAGAAAGCAAAATTGCTTTTCCTGTTGTACCAATTTCCAGGGCAATACTACCGTTAGTTAATGTTGTTTTTCCAATAGCCAGACCCGCTGCATTGAAAATTGTTTTACCTTCCATTTCAAGGTCTCTGGTAGCCTTGTGGTTACCCAGGTTGTCTCCGAATTTCTGCGCTTTCGCAAAAAACGATGTAGCAGTAACTAAGCCCATTACGAGCGTTAATTTTAGTAGTGTTGTTTTCATTTTGAAATTAATTTAGAGTGTTTAATTATTATTTACCTGCATTAACAAGATCTTATGAGTTCTTCCGCTGATGTTCACCGGAATGGGTTGATAGTTAGCCAGTCGTACGCTGACTTCATTAGCTGCACTTACCCAGGTGGCTAAAATTGAATACTCTGTCTCATCACCTATGTTAGTAAGGAAAACAGGATCACCGATACTTGCTCCGGGTACGGTTAACTTTAAAAGCGCCACTTGGTTTGCGGCGATGGTACTTGTACCATCGAGTAAAGTGGAGAAGCTGATGTTAGATAAAGTGCCGGAAACCAGCTTTGCATCGGTAGCACTTTGCCATTTCACTACTTTGTTTGCATCTGTCATCAGGAATGAATTGGCCGTAGTTGCCGCTTTAATATCAATAGTCATAGGTTTTAAAGCTGCACCTGTATTATTGCTAAGTGCTATTACATCTGTACTGGCTGTTGTTACATCCTCTGCTACAGCACTTGGCACCGTTGAAGGCACCCACGATGTCCCGTCAAATTTCAGTATCTGATTTGCTGTTGGCGCAACACTACTAATGGTAACTCCTTGTATTTTAATAACTTTCGGCGCAGGGTAAATTCCCGATAAATCGCCCGCAGCATTCGGATCCATCTTCATTGAGTTCAGAAAATCTGCTTCTGTACCTGTATTTCCAGCATCAAGCCATACCTGATAAACAGATTTACCATCCGCACCGGTAGCTCCTATTGCTCCTTTTATGGCGTTCAGAAAGTTTGCCTGGGTACCAGTATTACCGGCATCCAGCCAGATCTGATAGGCTGATTTACCATCGGCACCAGCTACACCTGCAGCTCCAACCGCACCTTTTATGGCGCTTAGAAAATCCGCCTGCGTACCTGTATTACCGGCATCCAGCCAGATCTGATAAGCTGACTTACCATTCGCACCAGCCACACCGGCAGCTCCTGCTGAACCAGCCGCACCTTTTATAGCGTTGAGAAAATCTGCCTGGGTACCTGTATTACCGGCATCAAGCCAAATCTGATAGGCTGATTTGCCATCAGCTCCGTTAGTTCCAGCACCGCCGGCATTCGCGGCATATAATGCATAGGGAACGCTTAACAGCTGCGAGGCCCCGGCTGAAACAAAATTACTTCCGCCATCCGGATCAACATCAACTTTCAGGTATTTTAATCCGCTGCCCCAGTTGATGGCAGAAAAAGTTCCGCTTGTACCTAATGTACCTGTAGAACCGATAGCCACATTATATAAACCCAGCGCACTGGTTACCACCTGGCGGGTTTCAGCATACTGGACTGCACCAGACTCAGACCCATTGAGAATTGAAAGCCTTAACATGATTGACTTATTAGCAACCGGGCTTCCATCAGCATTTCTTAATGCGCCCTGGTAATTAAATTGCTGGGGCGCCTGACCTTTTGCACCAAGTGCCATGCCCAAAAAAATCACTGGTAAAAAGATGAGTAGTTTTATATTCATATTAATATACACTTTGCATTTGATACATATTGTTTCAATAAAGTTTTGAAACGCGTTCATTCACAATAAATCAACGACACAAAGATATGAAATGAAACTATTAATTGCAATTAAAACGATATTATTTGAAATAATTTGTTTACAAAGACGTTAAAGCAAACCTCAAATATCTCATAATATTGATTATCAGATAATTAAAACACTTAAACAGAGTAGTTTTGAGATGAAACTTTATGTTTCACTTATTAGTAAATAGAGAGAGACCTATCCAAAAACAACTAGAGGTTGTATGTAAACGAAAAAGTTTCCCATCCGCAGGCTAGTATGAGCTAATTTGCAGAAGGGAAACAAGTTATGTAAGTGGAATATTAAGATTTAAAGTAATTGGGACATTGGACGATCTTTAACCAGGCGCCCTTCATACCAAAGCACAAAAGCACCAGTATTTAATGAATTCAGGTTAGCATATACCTTATAATCATAAAAGGTCGCAGTAAGCAGACAACTGAGTAAAAGATTAGAATAATCGATACTGAATAAATTGACATCAGCATCACTAGCGGTATAGAATGCGGTATTTGAATTATGGATAAAAGCGTCAACCCAATATTCAAAGTTCCGGATAGCACTTTGCTGTTCTTCAGAAATAGTTTTTTCTTTAAAACACATCAGGCGCAATATGGAGTGTTCCGAAAATAAGATACCAGCGTGGAGAACTTCTCCGTACAGCTCAGGTGTATAGTTAAAAAATGGCAGAAGAGTATTCATATGGTAGTTTGCTAAGATTCGGCAACAAAACAACAGATTATATCATAAAATTAACCACCGAAGGTGTTCAGAATCATGAAATGGAACACAAAAATGGAATATCAGGAGGTTGCTGACATCTCTGTCGACAAATATAACGAGCTATTTCAATCGTCTTATTTGTGCAGATGAAGATATTGAGTTGGATTAACCTGCTTATATTTTTTAAAGGCCATAAAAAAAGTAGTCCTGGAAGAAAAGCCGGCTTCGAAAGCAAGACCTTCCAGAGTTAGGTCTTTCCAGTCGTCTTTGATCAGACGATCCGCAACATATTCAATTCGCCATTCATTAATAAAGTCATTAAACCCCCTTTTATATACATTGGTTAATAAATAAGACAATGCGCGAGGCGGTATATCACATTGCTCCGCAACATCCTGAACTTTCAGGCCCTGCCTCCTGAATAAACCAGTATCAACAACCACCCGCTCAAAGCGTTCTTTATAAATTTCCAGATCCTCAGCGCCATAGGGAGACTGCATAGGTTTTGCTGTAGAAGCAAGCGCATCAAAATCCTCAACAGGAGCAGCTAATGCTCCCGGATCAGCCAGAACTTCATCAACACTCACGATATGTTCGGATTTTTTTTCGGAATGAGAAAGAACCAACAACTCCTCTCCTCTATATAAAAGTGACGGCGAAAGATATAAATAAATCGGAAATACAACATAACACACACAAAGCACTAAGAAGCAAATATTTACAGCACTAACCCAGCTATTAAAACCCAGTATAGCCAGCACGTAGAATAATAGCATAAAAACATAAAGCGCAACCTCCATAAATGTCAATACCAATACCCATTTAAAAATTTTCCTGAACCGATCCGTACCAGGCAACACATCTCTATAAAACCTAAAAATTAACTTAGCTTGAAAAAACAGATAAAGACAACCCTGAGCTAGGCGCGTAATAAAATGAAGCCATAAAAAAACCGCTCCGGAGTCGATGGTAAAAACCGACCTCCGGTCATTAGCCACAAACCGCACATGTTCATAACCCCGTACGTCCAGAACAAAGTAGATGATTAATGCGATGAGAGATATGAGGGCCGCCGGTAAAAGATGTAACCACAAATTCTTTTTTTTAATAGCCCCATACAACACAACGGTAGTATATATATAGATAGAGGGAGGGATCAAATAAAATACCGGAACTACAAATTTAAAATAGGTAGAAATTTCGGTCATGATGCCTGCCAAAAATAATAACTTAAAAAAAGCTTCGAATCCAACTGTAAAAAGAACAAGCGCCAGCAATTGACTCACCACCCTCCTGCCCTTACCAACAGTAAGCAATATGATACAGGCAAGAAAAGACAAAACAACACCCGAAAAAACCAACCCACCTAAAAATGTTTTCATAAAGATACCCATACTAACATCACCAAAAGAGTTACAACCCGTAAAATTGAAAATAGAATCAATTCAAACCTATCAGGCAACTATTGATAAAAATTATTTTAAAAAAGTTGAATACCTATATAGTCGAGAAAAACACCTTCAGATCAATCCAAAAAAAGTACAATAAACAAATTTTAAACCGACATTTCAATTAAAACAAAACTTCAATCACAAAAAAGAGCCATGACTGTATTTAATCAATCACGGCTCCTTTTATTTATCAGGATAAATATCAGCTGCTACAAACGCGCAGATTTTATTTTAAAAACTTCTTCCTTAAGCTCATTGATGGTAGATTCAAAGTCGTTAAAATATTGAGATATATTTTCTATTGCCTTATTCAATCTGCAGGAGATTTTAGCCTTCACTTCCCAAAGCTCCCTGACATCTTCAGCCCTGACCCATTCAGATTTATACCTTTTATTATCAGGCACCAGGCAAAACATACTGGTCGCCGGATTAAAATCAGCAATCCGTCGGATCATGATACTGCGCTCAAGCACAACAACATATATATTAGACAAAGAAATCTTTGCATAATTTTCAACATTACTTCCGACAGCTAAATCCTGAAAATAAAGCACTCCCTCCATACTATCACCTTCAACTTCAAAAGCCCGATATAAACCTGACGACAAAGCAGAAATCGGCACAGTAAATTCCGGCAACGTCATTACATAATCAGCATCAGCTCTCTTATCTAGATAAGTGAGATACTCAGATAATTTCAACAAGACATTTTTCCGTACATCAACAACTTCAGATATCACTTCACTCCCCGAACTCAGGGTGCTAAAAGAGGGTAAAATCCCTGAATCTTTTTCTGCATCTAAAACGGATTTAACATTAGTGATGACAGATTTAAGATCCGTACCATGCAGTATCCATTCATAATCTTTCTGATAAAACTCAGCGACCCTGGAGAGCACACTATAAGAAGGAAATTGTTTACCAAGCTCCACTTGCGAATAGTGACTCCTGGAAAGACCAAGAACTTCTGAAACTTCTGCCTGAGACAAATCCTTGCCCAGCCTTAAGCCACGCAGACGCTCACCGATGTTCTTTTTTGAAATTATATCTTGCATTTTGATTTATTTTATTGCAACTTTACTAAAAGGTTAAGATCAGACATATAATCTGGCTATAAACATATTACAAAATAACGACTGCATTCGGATAATCAATATACAGTCAGTGATTATTGCAAACATACGCAATATGTTTCATTTATGTTTTGAATTGTCCCGTTAACCAAAAATAATGCCGTATGAATAAGCAACTCCAAGTAATCTCCAAAAAAAAGCTACTGTTACCATCAGGTCAACTCAAAATTATTCAGAAATTACTAGTAAATGATTTTTACTTCTTTTTAGATAGCGAGTTAAAGATAACAAACTATTCTACAAATTTAATTACCTTTTCAACTCAGGTGCTTAAGCATGAAATAGGTCTGGACACTACTATTAAGCAACTATTGAGCAATATAGACAAAGATCTTTCTGAAATAAAACTCCAGGAGTTTTTTGCAGGTAATATATGTCATGAAACTATCTGTTTCAAGTTTCAGATTGGTGGTGAGCAATTGATGCTGACAGTGTTTAAATTAACGGAAAATAATGCTACCGGATATTGCTGTTTAATGGAAAGCCATAAAAAAAGTGATGACTTTAAAGGCATCCTGGAAAACATGCATACGGTCGCAAATCTGTCGTGGTTCACCTCTCACAAGCTCAGAGGACCTTTATCTACCATATTAAACCTGATCAACAACAGCCCCTTACCGGAAATCGTAAATAACGAACAGCTAAAGCTACTGTTTTCACAAATGAAAAAACAGGCGATGAATCTGGACGACGCATTGCACACCTTAAATCATCTCCTGGCTGATAAAGACAGAGGGACGCAAATAGTACCCCAGTTTTCTGGTGAAAACATTCAAAATATCCTGATGCTGGACGACGAAATAATTATACACAAATTGAGTCAGAAAATTGTGACCGATATTAATCCAGAGCTAAACCTGTTCTCTTTTACGGAAGGAATCGAAGCACTGGAGTTCCTGCATACTTTTCCGGTCGATTTAATTTTACTGGATCTGAATATGCCTCACATTAATGGTTGGGAATTTCTGCAGATGATGACAGAAAAAGGGATTGAAATCCCCACAATCATCATTTCTTCTTCTATTGACACAAATGATGTCAATAGATCTTTTGAATACAAACAAGTCAAAGGTTTTTTTAACAAGCCGATTACGAAGGCCGACCTGAAAAATATTTTAACAAACTCTTCAAACTAAGCTGACCATGATTTATGTATTTAAAAGAGGGACAGGTAATCACACGTCTATTGAAGTAATCACTGCGAATTCAGTTAATGAATTAAAGAAAGAAATGCAGAAATATGCGGCCTATGTAATTTTTATTTACAATGACACCGATAGCAGCATAGAAGTGACAAACGAATATTATGAAGCCATTGAGTGTACCTATTTTATTTACAAACATTTGGGAATATTCAAATCATTAAGCGAAGTCAGCATCAAATACAGTCCGGATAATAAAGTATGTATATAATAAGAGACGAATGTGGTCTCTTATTATATACATCTCCTTACAATTTCAGCGGAAAAATTAATTTAGTGTCAGACGCAAACTAAAACCCACATTACTGTTGGAGGTGTTAAAGGATTGCGAAGTATAAGGTTTATTGATATTGGTATCATAATATACCTGGATATTGAAAAACTGATTCAGTATATAGTTTACACTTGGTCTCATGGTGATGTTTTTAGCACCGGACGAGACCTCTGCCTCATTGACATCCGCACGATAAATGACTGTCTTATTATCTCTCCAGGCCATATCGAGCTTAAAATCCATATTGTTATCCATTTTCAGTTGCTTAAACAAACCAAAGGGAAAACGGAACTTTGTAGTGCGGTAACCCATACCAAATACCACATTGTTTTCAGACAGTTGCGCAAGTTGACTATTGGCTAAACTCAGACCGAGTAAGCGCGTCTTGCCTATCTCAAAATTAGCGGTCAGGTTATTTTTAAAACGGGTATCTACACCAATCAGGGGAGAAAAACTCTCAGCGATAGTGACCTGGGCAAACTGGTACTCTGGCAAAAAGTTCTGATTGACATCTCTGCTGTAAGCCATCCCATCTATTGATTGATGTTGTTGCAATGAATTGAACCCGCTCACACTATAAACCGATTTATAGGCATGCTTCAGGTCTAAACTCTGCACATACTCATCAAAGACAGGCAGAGCCGACAAGCCATTGTAATTTATACGCCAGTTGGGCAAGGGGATTTTTGGGAAAGCACTCGTATTGCTCTTCCCGGCATCTTTTCCGCTATAGGCAGCAATAAAGGCAGCCACCACCACATCTTGTGAATTTTTATCATAACCATCTGCATAACCTCCGGCAATACCAGTAGAATTTCGGTTAAAAGCACCCAGGCGACGGGAAATGATTGCCCTATTGGACATAAATTGATTGAATAGCTTAGAGACATTGCTTCCGGCAGGATCTGTAAAAGCGGTTTTCAGGCTGATAAAGGAAATGCTGTAATCGCCATTGGTTAATGGACTCAAATTATTGAACTGAGCGGCAGATTCATTGTACATGAAATGAGTACTGTAGTTCATATTTTTGGTTTTGCTTGCAGTAAGGGTTAACCTAAGTCCTTTTATCGGCTCCAGCGCACTGGTAATACTCAAGTCTTCCCTCAGCGTATTCACATAGAGCTGACGCTGCAACGTATCGGTCGTAATCCAACCGCGGCCAAAGGCCATACTGCTGATATCACGCTGACTCCCAAATACAAATCCCAGTCCTGGCGCACCCGTCAGGTCATCAATCCCCAGGTAACTGGTCGCAGGTAAATAACCTGGCAAATAGATGCCCCTGGTCTGCGTATAAGCCGCATTCAACGTTTTGAAACTCGTCAGCAAGCCAGGTATAAAATTATCCTTCGCCTTTCTGTATCCATTAAACTTATTGTATAAGGACACAAAATTCAATGTAGGGTTCAGCTGCAGGGTACGCGCATTCTGGATGGCATTCCCCAGATTAATCGCCGGGTCACGTAAAGTACCCAAAGGCTCCGTCTGCCAGTTAAAAGTGGTTCCGTAACGGGTAGTGATATTCACCCAATCCAAACCTGGTATTTTATTTACGGGCAGGGAATAGGAAATATTCAGGTTATGGCTATAGTCAGTAGTCCTGCCTAAACGTTTCAGGTTATTCCATACCGTATCTCTTTTCAATCCATTGATCTTCCCGTCGGGTTCATCAATAATGGAATAATTGGTGGCGTCAAAATCTATATTCAGGGAACGGGTTAAACTCCAGGACAGACCATATACACGCGTCACTAAAAAGTTCTTGCTATAGGTCGTATTTACCGGAATAGAATTAAGCGGATCATTATTTCTGAGGTTATTCTCAGCATAATAACGCGCCATATCCATACGGAAATTGATCGCATTTGGCAGTGGATTAAAATTGACATCCCGCAACAAGGCGAGTAAATTCGATTTAAGGAGTCGCTCGAAAGGCCTGATGTTTTTTGTACTGCCACTATAATTATAGGCTACAGACCCGGTATAATTCTTCTGAATGGTACTCTGATTAATGAAATCATGGTGGAAGTATTTACTATAGGCATAACTGGCATTGAAATTCTCAATATCCCAGATCCTGGGTTTACCCGAATCTGCCCCGCGCTCTTTTCTTACATTAACAAAGCTGATACTGTTACGTGTGGTATAATCCTGTGCATAATCGAGTATCGCTTTTTTATCGGTCTTACTGGCACCATTCAGTGCTTTTTTCAATTCAATGTCAGGCATCCGGGGATCATATTCAGGCGTACTCACCTGTTTCGAATAACTCACATAAAAAGGAATTTTAACGCCGGATTCCTTAGGGAGGAATTTGCCCAGCTCCAGACTGGAAGCAATATCAATGTTCGACTGATCTGTCCTGCTCCGCTCACTGATCCGCGTATCAAGCGCCCCAAAACCTGCGGTAGATTTACTGCCTGCAATATTAAAATCACCAAGGTCGGCCAGCTTTACACTCATCCTGGCATTGGCCGCCCAGCCGCCTTTCTGGTCAAAATCCGCCAGTCTCAACTCGTTAAACCACACCTGTGCATTTTTCTCTGTTCCATCATCTGCATTCCTGCCGCCGCTATTTTTTACAGGATTTTTAACGCCCAGCATATAGATCCTTACCTTACTCATATCGGGCTGCCCTTTCACATAGATGGTATTGGCACCATCTGCATAAGCATAGGGAATATTGATATCCCAGGCTGCACCGTTTGCATCTCTGGCGGCATTACGGGAAATTTTTGCACGCTGAAAAACCTCAAGTTCAATATTCATCCTGTTTTGCTCGGGCCAGACCGCATCCGGACTGGAAGTACCAGGCTGCGTAACCCGCAAAGGCTGCACATATTCATAGTAATTATCCTGGTAATCGGTTCCTATTCTCAAAAATGCACTTAGGTCCTGATCATTCAGCACAGCCGCACCGAGGGCTTCTGCATGGACAAACATTTCGAGTCTTTTATAGGTACGGAAGTCGGAATAACCGGTTTTGAATACAGCGCGACCATAACCGTCTTTCAGGTTTTTAACAGTGATCGCGAGGGATTGCTCATTAAGACTGGTCGTTCCGGCATAATTACTAAAATCACGCTCACGTTCAATGCCGGGTGGCAATACATAAGGTACGGGTGAGCGCTTACCGTTTTCTTCAATGTTTATGGTAGAAAGTTCTATGGTCGACTGATCGGGCGTAGCAGGACTGATCACCGGATCTGCAATAACCTGCGCCATCTGGTTCTGCGCATTATATTGGCGCCAGTCACCCCTCACCAATTGCAGTTTAGCAAAACGCACCACTGTCGTATCTTCAAAATTTGTCATGAACATGCGCATAAAGCGGATGGATTTGAAATCCTGGATATTGCCGACTTTTTGCTCATATTCCGAAATAGGGATCCTGATCTGGTACCAGGTGGCTGATGAAGTCTGACCATTGGCTAGTTTTACCTGCGACACTACCTTGTCTGTCACATAATTTTTGCCCACCAGCAGATCTGCCGGGCGAAGAGAAATTTTGTACTGAAAATATTCATCAGACTGCGTCATGTTATTATCCCTGTTCACATCCTCACCATCGGGTAAGGCAGTCGAGGCAGAATTTTCGAGACCCAGTTCGTCGAGCGACTGCTGATTGGTTTTTGAATTTCCTTCGGCACCGTTATAATCTTCATAGCGCCTGAGCAAACCAGCCCGCTGCTGATCATAGTCCGCCCCCCTGAAATAATGGTAATCATCAGATGAAGGATCGTTTTCTATTTTCTCTGCCGCAGCAGGATTGAGCTGCGCTTTCATCTGATTCACATAAGACGCAAACTTATTGCGCTCATCAGCACCGGATAAACCATCCAAACCTACATCCTGCGCTTTCCTGGCAGCAGGCTGGTTTTCGAAAGTCTGTATAACGGGTTGCAATTTTGGCACACGCCCCCAATTGGTTTCATCATACTTTGACGGATCTCCGTCTGCAGGCAAACCATTCTCCATAGATTTTCTGCCATCTTTTAAGATGTCTTCCGAAATATTTCCCAGGTTCAGGTATAAGTCGCCCCCGGCAGCATTCGGCTTATAAATATTCGGATCCATAATCCACATTTCTATATACCCTACATTCAGCGCTTCAAAATCATTCGCTTCTATTCTCCTGAACAAACCACCCCAACGTTGCTTCGGATTCAGCAAACGTCCGTCTGCAGCAACACCTGAAGTCGTATAATTATAAGGCCCTCTTAAGGTCGGATAATAGGCAAGGTTTAAAACGGGAAAGTCCGACAGCCCCGCCGTAGGTATTTCTTTCAGCGGAAAAACCTCCTGCTCCAGTACCTGACGCACTAAATGGTTAGACAATTCTGAAAGATTGGCTCGTAAGTTGGCCGGCTGCGACCTGCTGTTGCGGTCGTACAAAGTCGGATCAATATTGTAAAAAGCAATTTTTGCCCGGTTAAAACCATAAGCGAGGTCATTACTGTACTGCGCTTCAGGAAAAAGCTGGGGCGTACCTGATAGCTGCCATGAAGCTGCAGTCTTCAGATCAATAACCGATTCCGAATCTTCAAAATCATCCAGATAACTCACACCTTTTTTGTTGTTCGCCGTATTTAAACCCGCAGGGTGCCCCGGAACAAGTTGCGCAAATTCCCCCTGAAAACTCACCAGGGAAGGCACCCGGGAATAGAAGAATGGCAATTTATTCAGCACTCTGGTCAGCATTTTTGAAGAAGCGCTATAACTAAAGTCCATTCCCCACATCGCATTGGACAATGGTTCTTCACCTATATTTACCTTAGGCGTCAGCGGCCTTTCGGTCAGTTTCATATAGGTTGCACCGATATTCATTTGATTACTCACCTTATAATCCAGGTGCGTACCGAAAATAGTGCGCTGCTGTTTACCAAACATATCGGTTTCTTCTGAACTGATCCGTATTCCCTGCCCGGAACTCAGCAGTGCTGTATTTAACAGGGTAACTCTCCCACCCTGATAGTCTACTTCAAAATCCACGCCCTCTACCAATGGCACAGATCCGGAATATACTTTTACCGAACCTTCCTGTACATTAATACTATTCAGGTTAAATTCCGAAGAGACATCCGACTGGTAACTTCCTTTGAGCAAAAAGCGGTTCTGCCCGGCAAAGAGTTGCTGTGCAATCACCTTCGTGGAATCGTACAAAGCCCTGTAGGTATACTTATCAACCAGCCGTTGTTCAGCAGCACTAAACTGGCTTGCGAGATCATCACCAAAAGGCTCCAGCACAGGGAAGATCACACGACCATGTTCGGCATCTATCGTGATATAACCACGATGACTATTGGTATTCAGGTTGATGGTATTTACACCGTTCGCTGTATTAACGAGATTGCTCAAACTATTGTTCTGCCCCCCAACTGCAGTATTTGCAGCGGAAGAAAAGGCTGCATTTTCGGCCATAAAATCGAATATCCCGTCGGGCTTCCTTTCCAGCTGCGGATTGAGCCGGTCCAGACCGGTAATACTAAGCCATCTTCTATTAGTCGTCAGCTCCCCTTCTGTCAGCACCGGACTTTCCACTCCTGAAGTATTTTCAAGGCGGGTAATATCGAGCCGGAAATTAGCCTCATTGATCTTATAGCCACTCACCGCGTAGATATTTTTCATCATCAGAGACCAGGTGGGCAAACTGGTCTTGATCGTTTCATTTTTCAGCAATTTGGCATACAATACATTTGGTGCAGCCTGTTCAAAAGGAACATCGGTAGAAAATTCACCCACCTGGTATTCTTTGCCATTATAAGTATAACGAAAAACTACAGCCAGCAATTCATCTGCATTCAGCGCTTTTTCAAGGGAGATATACCCCAATTGCGCATGAAAACTATATTCTGAATCACGCAATTTACGGGCATAAGTCAGCTTTGCAAAATTGTCTGTTCCGCCATTTGCAGCAAAGAATGAAATTAAATCATTACTGCTCGACAACCGTGCACCAGCAGGTAATTTAGTCAGCAGATCGTTCGACTGCTGAGGGTACAATGGCGAATTAAATCCCGCTGGCAAAGCGGAAAAACCACCGTTCAGCTGTCCCGCATTCCAGGGTTTATTTTCACCCAGATCCAAAAACCCAATCACATCCCTGGAATCTGTGGTAGTGCTATTTTTATTCGTTACCCAGACCTCAACCTTAGTAATGTTAATCCCGGAAGTGATCAGCAGCGGATTTCCGGCAAATTGATTGTAATTGTCCCTGAAATATTGCGCCAGAAAATAATGTTTATTCGTCTCATAACTATCCGCACCTATACTAAAATCAGTCTGCTGTGCGCCATTGGCAATACGGATATCGCGGCTTTGTGATTTTTGCTGTGAATAAACAGAGGTCACATTTAAGCGCCCAAACTGCAGTTGCGTTTTCAAACCGAACAATGATTGTGTACCGCCAATCAAAGTAGAATTGAGCGGCATACTTACATTTCCCAGTTCAATTTTTTTGATCACATCATCCTCCCCGCCAGTATAATCCAGTTTAATCTGGTTTTCGAAATCAAAAGATGCATTCGTATTGTAATTCATTTTCATCTTCAGCTTTGTACCAATTTCCCCGATCACGTCCATTTGTATTTTCTGGCCGAAATCGGCATTCGTCTGCTTTCTTTGTTTTTCATTAAACAGCGGGTTTTCATTTTTATTGATACTGAAAGCTGCATCCAGCTGGGCTTCACCACGGGGCTTTATCGCAATGGTATTCCCCCCAAACAAACGCTTAAAACCCTTGCTGTCAATTTTCAATTCGGGAATAATCCCGTCCTGCCTGAACTGTTCTGCTTCCACATTAGAATTTGCCCTCCAGTTTTTCAATTTGATTTCCCTCTCCATCAATTGCTGATACTCTTTTACCGTAAGGTACTGGGGTGTCGCATAAAACCTTCCCCCAATTTTATTGCGGATAATGTACCTTTTATTGACAGCATCATATTCCACCTCGCGTGTAAAATTATCTGGCAGTGGCGCAAATGGCAAACTACCAAAACCGAAACGCAAAGCGCTTGTATCAGGTATTGCCGACCCCACATTTATACTGTCTTTAGTTTTTACAGGCTTTACCTGGGCAAATGATTTTTGCACTACAAGAACATTGAGCAGGAAGACAATTCGTATAAGATTTTTTTTCAAAGCTACAGCGATATGGAATTATTTTAAGGAGTCATTGCACAATAAAATCAGGCATTTTCAAACCATCGTCAGCATAATTGATACAATTTATTGCAAATATAAATTTCTTTTTGCAATTATTTAGATCATATTTGTAGTATACATCAGCGTTTTATTGCATAAAAAACTTTTTAGAAAAAAAAATTAACCCAAATTGAAACAATACAAAACATTTAGGCAATTACTTCTTTTATTTACTGCCTGCTGTATTTCATTAGGCTGCAGGAATGCTGCGTACAGCGCAGGGATAAAGGGTTCGAAAAATTTTAGTGCGCGTTATAATTACCTTTACAATGCCAAAGAACTGATCAGGAAATTAGAAGAACAGGAAACAACTGATTTTAATGAGGATTATGATCAGATCCTGCCTGTCTTTAAATCCTTGCCCCTGCAAACGGCAGCCATGGAAAAGGTAATCATCAAAGCAAACACCATCATCACAGAAAAGAACCAGAGCAATTATGTAGATGCAGCTTACCTGCTTTTGAGCAAAGCTTATTTTTATAACAGGGATTACTTTTCTTCATTAGCCAACCTGGACATCATCACAGAAGAATACAAGGAAAACCTCGAAATCTACCACCAGGCACTCACCCTTAAGGTGCGCTGTTTACTGGCACTGGGGTCTAATGAAGAAGCGCTTAATTTAGCTCAGCTCCTGTCTGACAGTATTGACGGACATTACAAGAACACGGAAGACAGCTACGCCGCCCGCGCAGCAGCTTACATGGCCAACAACCAGTCAAAAAAGGCCATATCCCTGCTCAGCTTCGCAGTACAGGAAAGCAAGAATAAAGAAGCACGCGCACGCTGGACTTACATATGTGCACAACTGCATGAACAGCAACTGGAATTCGCACAGGCAGTCGCCAACTACAACAAAGTAAAAAACAGCAATGCTTCTTCTGCACTGCAACTCAGCGCCACTTTAAAGGAAATTACACTGGCTGACGGCGCGATCAACAGGGCAGCTTACGACAAATCCATGAACCGCCTGCTGCGCAATGCAGATTACGAAGAACACCGCGACCAGATCTTTTACCAGCTGGGGAAAAATGCTTTCCTGAACAAATCTTACCAGATTGCAGAAAAATATTATCAGATGGCCGTAAAAGAAAAAGGAAAAAATACAACCATCAGGGGATTGGCCTTTTCCAAAATGGGCGACTTAAACCTTTACCAGTTCCGGGAATACCAGAAAGCAGAAAAGTACTATGACAGCGCAGCCATCAGTCTGCCCAAAACCCTGATACACGTAGGGGAACTGGACCGCATCGATAATCTGCGCACCATTTCAAGCATTTATCTTTCCATTTTTAACGAAGAGAAAATTAAAAAAGCAGACAGCAACCCTTATAATCAAAAGATAATTGACAGTTACTATGAGATTGCAACAATATATTTACAGAAGGTCAAAAACCTGGAAGAATCACAAAGAATCTACGAGATGCTGCAAAGCAGATTTCCAGAAAACAGCTACAGCAACACGATCAACCTGGTTTTACGAAATGCGATGCCCAACAGCCAGACCAACGCTTTTGTGACTGATTATCAAAACAGGAAATTTAACAACACCATACAGGAGGCGACCGACATCAACAAACAAAGGAACAACATGCTGATTGCCAGAAAGCCAATGTTCGCGATTGAACAGGAAAAGCCTAAAATTGTAGAAGCCAGTAAACCTGCTGAAGCTGTAGCGCTTGCAGCCAGCAAATCGCAAATTGAAAAACAGCATTATCTTGAGAAAATCGACTACTACTTTATCATCTCGGTTAGCGACGTGAGTATGAATATGAGTCCCGCAAGATACAGGTTAGGAGAATTCAACAGGAGCCGCTATGCTGACAGCAACCTGAGACATAAGCTATTGGAATTTGAGAACGTACAAGTGATTTATGTAGGTATATTCAAAACTATGGACGAAGCTAAAATCTATAACGACGAAATCAATACGCAACTGAATACCATTGTCGGCCTGCCAAAGGGCAGTTACACGAGTACGATCATGAGCAAAGAAAACCTGGAAAAACTGGAAACCTTAGAGATCCTGAAACAAAAATAGGTGATAAAAAAAACAGGAGCCGGCTACACACGGCTCCTGAACAACAAAACGAACTCTAACCTTATCTTTACTAATTTCATCAGGATATACAAGTCCAAAGTCTGAATTTATTTTGTCTTGAAATTGCCTTGATAATACCAGCGTCATCTTTTATTCTGATCGCCCCGCCATATCCATCGATCACTTCATATTTTTTCCCTTTAGTGATATGATCACTATTGGTTCTTACCGATAATATAAAATCTCCCGTTCTGATCTTTTCCAGATCAAACAGATACGAATCCTCGACCCTGATCCTTAATTTTGAAATACTGGAAGGACCCGTACTTTTCACCAAAACTACTTCCGGCCCTTTTCGATCAGAGAGTCCTCTTTTTGCTTTGATCAAATTATCCATTTGCCGATGGTAACTTTGCACAATAAAAACTGCGTAGTCATATTCCTCCTTAGATATATCTTTCATAAAATACTATGATTTATATCCAAATATAAAAAATATGAAACATATTATTTCATATATATTTAAAAAATAACAATTATTGTTTCATAAAGTTTTGATATTATTTTTTTAACCCTAGATTTACCACAAAACCATTAGTTTAAGAAACAATATATAACATTCTTACTAGATTATCATATAATTGCGCCACATATGGGATTCAAAATTATGGGAGTAGCATTCCCGCAACAGTTTAAAACCGCTGAAGAATTAGCCGAATACATCCGCCTGGGAATATTAGAAGAAATTGAACTCACACAATTTAGTAACGCCGATTCAGGCAGCATGGCAACGAATGAAATCTACGTCCTCAGATCAGGCCATGGAACATTAGTGATTATGGGCGATGATCTGGCTATAGGCGGGCACTATTATGAAACGATTAAAGGGATTAACTACCTGCGATTTATCATTGATGAAAATTCAGCGAGTTATGTGTTCGACTTTTACAAAGATGGAGCACTAAGATCTTTTTGTCTTGCCGGAGGTAATCTTATAGATGATGAAGGTGAACCATTACCAATTGAATGTATTGAAAATGATTGTGCAGAACTCATCTTCAAGCTAATTGAAGATGTTACCGGAGCCACATTTTTCAGCATTGAGGAGACCAGAACAGCGATACGTTACAGGGTAATACGTTCATAATATAAAAAAGACTTGTTTCATTAAAATAATCAATGAAGCAAGTCTTTTAAAGCATTAAAATTATTTCTTTTCCCAAACCAAAGCACTTGCGCCAAGGATGGCAGCATCTGCTTCGTCCAGTTCGCTGAAAACCAGTTTCACTTTATCTCTGAAGATCGGGAACAGGTTTCTTTCCATATGCAGTTTAGTAGGTTTCAAAATGAAATCGCCCGCCTTAATTACTCCTCCAAATAGCAGGATGGCTTCAGGTGAAGAAAACATCACAAAGTTAGCCAGCGCTTCGCCCAGTTTTTGTCCTGTATACCTGAACACCTCGATAGAAATCGGATCTCCTTTGGATGCACATTCGTATACGGTTTTAGAATTAATCTCAGATTCAGGATATTGATTCAGCAAAGATTGCGGAAATTCTGCTCTCATCTTTTTCGCAGTAATAGCAATACCCGATGCTGAAGCATAAGCTTCCAGACTTCCTTCAGATCCTGTACTCCAGTGTTTCCTTCCACCAGGTTTCACAATCGTATGTCCCAGTTCTCCGGCAAAGCCGTCATGTCCGTAAACCAGACTTCCGTTGGTCACAATTCCACTTCCCACACCTGTACCCAAGGTGATCATAATAAAGTCTTTCATTCCCCGGGCAGCGCCGAAAAGCATTTCGCCAAGTGCCGCAGCATTGGCATCATTGGTCACGATACAGCGCAAACCAAATTTTGCTTTCATCATCGCACCAAAAGGGATAACCCCTTTCCATGGCAGATTAGGCGCATGTTCAGTCGTTCCTTTATAATAGTTTCCATTGGGCATCCCTACGCCAATTCCGTCAAAGTTTTTATGAGTACCGTATTTTGCAATCAGTGGATTAACTTCTACGTACAACGCATCAATGAAGTCTTCAACTTTTTCATATTCATCTGTTTTTATACTTCCTTTTTCAAGAACCTGACCGCGATGATTTACTACTCCGAATTTAGTATTGGTTCCTCCAATGTCAATTCCTAGCGCAACCCGTCCTGATAAATCTGATAATGGCATATATTTTAATGTATGTTTTAAATGGTAAAATTAACAATGAAGTTATTATTCCGCCGAAGATAGTGCTAAAATTTTTTAATTCCAGTCAAAATAAGACACAGTTCGTATAGATAAATCGGTATAGCTATAGATCTTCAGGAAGTACTAAAATCGGATCTATCTGACTAGTCTGTGAGCCTGAAGCTAAATGGAAGGGTAAATGTAGTTGCAGTTGCTTTCCCTCTGAATTGCGCAGGCTTCCATTTAGGCATTTTTTTCAAAATCCGTATGACCTCTTCATCTGTGCCATAACCAATGGAACGTATAATTTTAATCCTGTCTATTTTTCCGTCCGTGTTTACCCAGAATTCAGAAAATACTGTCCCCTGAACATCCGATTTTTGAGCCGCTTTGGGATATTTTAAATTACGACCAATAAATTCCCGCATCTTCGCGGCTCCGCCAGGATATTCAGGCTGTACATCTACTGCCGGTATTGGCTGTGGCGGAGAAGGATGGTTACTATGTGCCGAGACCATAATGGATACCTCTTTTCCTCCGCTGCGCTGTCCTAAGACAAGGCTACTGCTGAAAATCAAGGCCACAAAAGTGATATTACTACATATTTTTAAGATCGGAAGCTGGAAAAATCTTGTCATCTGTATCTGTTAATTCTAAATAAAAAAGCTGTACAATTAATGATCCAATAATAGTATAACAGGTAAACAAATAAGAATTAAACAGTCAGCATTACAAAAAAGCGTAGCGGCATCCACCAACTACGCTTCTACTATTAACTGTTATTACCTAAAATTATCGTTTATACTTTATGTCACCACTCCCTTAAATTACCACAATGCCTGATGGCAAGAATACATTACTGAATTACAATCAGGGACGCAACGTAAAAATGATTTCATTCTGCTGGTTCAGCAACTGAAGGCTGTATTGCTGACTTTCCTTACTATCCAATCTTTTTAAATCTGCTGGAACAGCTAATACACTGAGCAATGGTTCATTATTGTTTAGTGATGATTGTATAGTGTTTAACCAAAACTCGTTCGACCGCAAAGCGAGTTCATTTGCCCTGCTTTCTTCAGCCACAAATTTTTGCACTTCTTCAGCTGTTGCGCCACTTATGGATAACTTCGCTATCTCTTCCTTCGCAGCGGTAATCAATTGCTCCATCCTGGCCGGATCACATTCAAAGGATATGGTATAGGCATAAAAATTAACCGGCTCCTTTGCTTTGGTGAGATATACCTGTGGAGAATAAACACCACCTTCAACTTCTCTTAAACGGGTGTTCAGGCGAAACTGTAATGCTGCTTTTAAAAGATCAAGATATAAATTGCTTTTTATCCCGTAATCATATTTACCGCTCAATACAAACTGCACCGTGGCTTTATCTGATTTACCTGCCCGCAGATCTTTTCTGATCTTACCTTCAGGCACACGAATGTGTAAGTCTTTAGCGCGCTCAGCATTTCCATCAGGCGGTACAGCTCCCAGATAATTTGCTGTCCATATTTTCAAAGAGTCTACGTTAAAATTACCGGTAAATACAAAGGTAAAGTCGCCAGGATTGGAGAACCTTTCACGGAATATTGCCCGCACTTTCGCCGAATCAATCTGGTCAAAATTTTCAATAGCGGCAGGTTTACGACGGGGATGATAACCTGAAAGCACATAACCAATAGTATCTGAAAAGTCACGTTCGGGATCTGGCGTACGATTCCTGAACGCAGATTTTGATTGCGTAAGGATCCTGTTAAACCTGGACGTATCCAATTTAGCAGCGGTCATATACAGATATAACATTTCAAAAGCCGCAGGAAGGTCCCCCGAAGCACTGGCACCGGAAAATCCCTCTGCCCTGTCTGTGATATATGGCTGTACCTGTAAGGCCTTTTTATTGAGTATCTGATCTAGCTGACCGGCATTAAATTGTCCCAAGCCGCTGCTGGTAATAAAGGAAGCGGCATTTTTTGCGGAATAAAAATCAGCATCGTTATATAAGGAAGTACCACCATGACTAAAGCCCGTAAAAAGTACTTGGTTGTTTTTGAAATCTGTCGGTTTTGCATAGATGTTCATGCCATTATCCAGCTGCCAATGGTAAATTCCTAATTCATTGACCTGATCTTCTTTTACAATTTTACCAGGCACCGGGATTTGTGTAAGGAGGCTTCCGGCCGCCTTTTCAGCTTGATAAGGTTTAATATCGGTGATTTCGACAGCATGCATCCATTTATTCAGCAATTGCTGATCTGGCAGCTGATCTTTTTCTTTATCGGGACCAAGAACGAGAATGGTTTGATCCGCACTTTTCAGGTAAGCCCCAAGGTATTGCGCAATCTCTTTTCCTGTAATTTGACCGATATAAAGGTGATAAAGCTTATCCCTTTCTTCAACACTATGGTAGGCATCGCCTTTAAGGAAATGCTGTAAGTAATTTTCGGCATAACCGGCAGACTTTGCCTTATTTTTTTCGGATAGCGCAAGCTCCATCGAACGGTTAAACCTTTCCTTTACAGCTAGTATTTCATCTGCTGTAAAACCGAAGCGCTTAACCCGCTCCATTTCTGTCCAGAATGTATCGAAACTGCTTTTAATTTTTTCCGGATTCAATGCCACATTTAATGTCAGCGCATCAATATTGGCAATCAAAGGACTAATCGCAGCACTGGCCCCCATATAAGCAGGCTTGCTGTTATTGTAAACAGCACTCAGTCTGTTTGCATAAAGCATATTAGTCAATCGCTCCACTAGCTGCTTTCTGAAATCTTCACGGGTTTTTACAGGATAGCTGACCTGCTTAAAATAAAATTGAATGTAGGACTGACTAAATTCCGGATCGCTAGTTCTCAGAAAATCTGTGGACTTTTTTAAGGCAATAGTATAGGTTTTGCGGGGAACTGCATGAGCTGGAGACCGCAAATCAGAAAATAGTTTAATCACCTGTTTTTCCACAGCATCAACATCAATATCACCTGCGATAATCAGGGCCTGTAAATCTGGTCTGTACCATCGTTTATAAAAGTTCCTGGCGACTGATACATCTGATTTAAGCACAACATTATCCTTCCCTATTGGCATCCTGTCAGCATAGCGGGAGTGGTTATAAAGAATAGGCCTGTACTGTTCTGCAATTCTGCTGCCTGCATCTTTGCGCATTCTTCTTTCTTCCTGTATCACTCCGCGTTCTTTTTCGAACTCTGTTTGATCTAATGTTGCATCTGCTGCCCAGTCGCGCATAATCTGCAGACCGTTACTCCATAATTCAGCGTTATCCGTAGGCAGTGGCAACTGGTAAACAGTTTCATCGAATCCTGTATAAGCATTTAAGTCCGCCCCAAATTTCACACCGGAACGCTCCAGGTAGCTGATGAGTTCATTTTTGGGGAAATGTTTTGTGCCATTGAAATTCATGTGCTCAATAAAATGAGCAATTCCGCGTTCTTCTTCGGTCTCTAATATGGATCCTGCCTTGTTAGCAAGGTAGATCGTAGCCCGGCCTGCCGGCTCAACATTACGTTTGATATAATACCGAAATCCATTTTTCAACAAACCTGTTTTTACTGAGGGATCATTAGTCAGGTTTTGCCCTGAAATCATCCCCGGGATTAAAAGTGCCGTGATAAAAATGAGTATCCTGTTAGCTATATGTTTCATATTTATCTTCTTTTTCTTGCAATCAGCATCCATGAAATAGAGAGCGCAATCAATCCTGGCAAAATGCCCAGCAAAGTCCAGCGGATCCAGGTGAGTTGCGTACTGCTTAACAGTACTTTGTTATCGTTAGGTTCCTGACGGGTAGTATCAATTGGGAATTGCCCGCGACTAAACCAGCCAAATAGTTCGGTCACAAAAGTGAAATTGATAGCACGGGGACTTTGCCTGGTCATTTCAGCGTTACTCATAAAATCAGCATCACCTATCACAAAAATACGCTGTTCTCCCGTTCCCATTTTACGACGCAGGGCAAGGGCCACAGGATAAGATTTTTTCTCTCCATTTTTTCTCGGATCGGTCAGTTCAACTGTTTTACTGAATGTAAGGCCGGGAATCTGCCAGGTATCCGCAGCTTGCGTAACCAGCACAGGAAAACTTTCAAAAACATTTCCGGGAAGAGTCTGCAAGGCTGCCACCGTTGGCGTGGTTACAAAGGCACTGTCTCTTTTTATAAAAGCACTGTTACTTACCAGCTGCTTCCACTGTCTGATAGCCAGTCCGCTCAAAACGAATGAGGGTTCAAAGTTCTGGCTCTTCTGAACGAGCATGCCTTCACTCAGTTTTACGCCTACGTTGGTCAATATCGGATTTGAAATTGTTCCGCTCCCGGGTTCTGCGGCTATCATGAGGTTACCGCCAGCGTTGATATAAGCTTTAAGGTTCGCCAATTCCACAGCACTATAGGCCGTTAGCGCATCTGCAATGACGAGTATATCAACATTCCTAATCAGATGCTGATCATCTAACGTTACTTTTTTGACGTCAAAGCCCTGATTCACTAATGAATAACGGAAGGTGATTTCATTGGTTGAAATCTGATAGTCTTTATCACCGGACCGGTTAATGTTACGTTCATTATGACCGCTTACAAATCCTATTCTTGGTGAATTAACCACTAATCTTTTTAATGCAGCACTGATTTCTTTTTCGTTCGGTTGTTTATACAAATCATCAAACATGCGAAGTGGAGTTTTCTTGCCTTTGTAGGATAATATACGGACCAGCCTGTTGCGTTCAGGTTTCAAATCAATCACCTTCCTGATCTGTTCAGGGCGCAGAAAAAGATCAAAATCCAGGTCATTGGCTTTCGCCATTTTACGGGCGATCTGTTCGTCGTTTAATCCCGGATTTTCTGCGTATAAACGCTCGTTTTCTGAATGATCCCAGTAATACACATACTCAATACGCATATAAGGCATATAGCGAAAATACATGTCGAAATTTTTCTTATCGTTATTTTGATAGACTGGTAAACCAGAAAAATAATTCTCATCCAGCAGGTTAACATAGGTAGTAATCAAAACAGGCTCATCTATTTGAGCAATCACCGCTCTGCTATTGTCGGTCAGCGTACGTCTGTGATTCGCAGTCATATCTGCATAGCCGATAAATTGTGGTCTGGAACTGATATAGCCTAGAATAAGCATAACAGCAATAAAACCAGCATACCTCATGATTCTGGTTGACAACGAGATGGTTCTCCGCTCAAATTGTAGTTTAAGCAGTGTGAGTCCCAGGAATAACACAATTACAATCAGGAAATAAAAAATATCATTGGTGGCTAAAAGACCGTTAATTGATTCTTCTGCCCTCCCGTTCATAGAAAGAAAGTAGGTGATATCTCTTACAAAGTTGATATTCTGCCACAAACCACCGATAAAGTTAAGGATAGCCAGTACGACTAATGTACTGATGGCTGCCACTACCTGATAACTGGTTAAGCTGGACATAAAGAGGCCAATAGCCGAATAAGCGCAGATGAGTAAATACAAACCAATCACGCCGGAAATCACAAAAACAAAATCTACATTTTCTATGGTAAAAAACGATATTGCGCCAAGGCCAATTAACACACTAACCAGTAACAAACAGAAACTCACCATAGCCAGGTATTTCCCTGCAACAATATCAATCATCCTTATAGGTGAAGAATACAGCAATTTAATTGATCCGCTATGTGTTTCCCTGCTGATCAGGCCCATAGTTAATAAAGGGATATACAGATAAAGATATTCCTGCACCTGCGGGAACAGCGCCCTGAAACCCGAAAAGATCCGGTTCGTCAGGTCTTCTGCCGTTTGTCCCATTTGTTGAGCCTGTTCCATACGCTCCATTAAATAAGTATATTGCCAGCCTGACTGAATGATAAAAACCAGCAATACGATCCAGGCTACAGGTGAGTAGCATAAAAGGCTTAGCTCTATTCGGGCAATCCTTAATATATTTTTCATAAAATATGATTGAGTTGTAATTATTGTGGTGTTTGCACAAGATGATCTTTGAATTAAAATATGATCTTATACCTGTTTCTATTAAGAAGATTTTTTGTTAGACAATTGGGCAAATATCTGATCGAGAGAACTCTTCTCCAGCGTAATCTCAGACATTCGCCAGCCTGCAGTGGTACTGATCTGGATCAGTCGCTCACTGATTTTGTGGCCTTCGGCAAAATGAATTCTGAATTTTGTACTGCTGAGCACTTCCACCTTTTTTACGCCTTCTATAATTTCCATTTCTGTTACAGCGGGAGGGTTATGCAGGGTCATAATCAGACTATCAGGTTCAATATAATTATTGAAAGCATCCATACTATCTGAAAATACCATCGTTCCGTTTTCTATCATTTTGACCTGACTGCAGGTAGCCTGAATTTCGGAAAGAATATGTGAAGAGAAAATAACAGACTTCTCTTCCCCCACTTCTTTGATCAGCTTGCGCACTTCAAAAATCTGATTAGGATCCAGTCCATTGGTAGGCTCATCCAGTACCACCAGTTTCGGCTCGTGGATAATCGCCTGGGCAATTCCTACCCGCTGTTTATATCCACCCGAAAGATTAGCGATCAGTCTGTTACGGAAATGTGCCACGCCACATTTTGCCATTGCTTTGTCAACAGCAGCAGCCACATGTTTCCTGTCAATCAGTCTTAGGTAGGCACATTGCGTGAGGTATTCACTCACTGTCAGTTCCATATACAATGGTGCATTCTGCGGCAAAAAGCCGATCAGTTTTTTAGCAGCTATAGGATTTTCCTGCATGGTATAACCGCCAATTTCTACGTTACCTTCCGTCTGATTAAGTACGCCGCACATGATATTCATGGTGGTAGATTTTCCGGCACCGTTAGACCCCAGCAAACCAAGTACACCCAGTTCCCTGATCTCGAAATTAATATCCCTGATTGCCCAGGCAGTTCCATATCGATGGGAGAGCTTGCTGATTTTTACAATATTATTATCCATTTTTTTGAATTATATCTGGATATCCGCCAAAAAACAATACCGGATATCCAGAAATGTTAATTATCTGTATCCTTGATTTTGAGTAAGATTCGGATTGGTATCAATAGCCGTTTGTGGTATAGGGAACAATTGGGCGAACGACTGCCAGGTGGCCGGCTTTACAGCAGCAAGTATGGTATTGATCCTGCCTGTTCTTTTCAGGCTCAGCCAGCGGTCACCACGTTCACAAAACAATTCTATTCTACGCTCCTGAAGTATCGCATCATCAATATTCACATCAGCGGGTAAAGGATCAAGCCCTGCCCGGTCCCTAATAGTTGTAACGTCAGCCAATGCCAATGCACGGTTTCCTGATGCGGCATATGCTTCTGCACGGATCAGGTACATTTCTGCTAACCGAATCACTGTTGGTACTTCAAACCTCTGCGAAGTAGTTGCCGACTCGCTGTCGTAGTTCTGGTACTTATAAGGTTCTGCTGCTGTTACTCCGTTCTTAGTGACCTCCCTCACCCATGCCGTACGGCGCAGGTCATTTGGTTCAAATGCTGCCAGTAAGCCATCACTAAGTGTAAAGGACAGTGAAAATGAAAATGGATTACTTACAAAAGCCTGTCCTTCATTGGTATAACCAGATGTGGCATTAAGTACAGAGCCAAATTGTAAAATTGCTTCCCTGGAGTTTGCCAGAAAAACATCGTTCAACTGAGTCCCCGGCAGTAACTGATACAAGGCTGTATGGCCAATGACTTCACTTGCATTTCTGATGGCTTCCTGGGCATTACCTGTAGCCAGATAGGCTCTTGATAATAGTGCTGAAGCAGTACTCCGGTTGGCCTGCATCCGGTTACTTACCCCTCCATTCGAAACATAATCTTCACCTAAATCGGCTTTCGCCTCATTCAGATCTTGAATAATCTGGTTATATACAACGCTGGCGGCAACACGTGGAGTTAATGCAGTCTGATCTACGTTTGTGGACAGCACCAGTGGAACATCTCCAAAGAGACTAACCAGCTGCAGGTAACAATAAGCACGCATTGTCTTTGCTTCGGCCACAATTTGTTTTGATACCGCAGCATTCACGGCCGGGTTACCGGTAAGTCCGATAATAATACTATTGAACTGGTAAATAACGGTGTAGGAATCTGTCCAGATATCTGAGGTATAGGAACTGGTAAGTGGCTCATAGGTATTATTCTGCAGCGCGGCATAACGTGCCGTTCCTGATAGTGCCCGCAGTTCATCAGCGGCCAGCGCATTGGCCAGCGTAAGGTTAACGCTATAGGTTTGGGATTGAGATATCCTGCTGTAAGCACCGGAAAGAGCTGATTTTGCGGTCTCAACGGAGCCAAAAACTACTTCCGATGGACGCTCATTTTTTGGTGGGTCAATATCCAGCATTTTTTCACATCCCAATACCGTAGACAATATTGCGAGGAAACAAACGGATCTTAAGAGTTTATATAAATTATCCATGATCATTAGAATTAAAAGGTGAATTGTAAGGCTCCAACAATGGTTCTTAACGGTGGTAAGCTGACACCTTGCGATTCAGGGTCAAAGCCCAGATAGTTGGTAATGGTGAATAAATTCTGCGCTTGTAACTGAATTCTCAATTTCTGCAGCTTCATTCTTTTGAGCCATTTACCGGTAAAATCATAAGCCAGGTTTACATTTTTAAGTCGAATAAATGAAGCATCTGTCAATAGTGCATCAGAACTGGTATAATCACTATAAGCGTCATAAGCATCATCGTAGGTACTGGTAATCTGCGGCTGTCCGGGTAATCCGGCATTCACATATTCCAGTATAGGTTGTGCTGCTGCATTGTACATAAAGCCCGGAGGATAGAATGATTCCGACAGAATGGTGCTGCCTTTTTGTTTTACGAACTGGAATAAGAAATCGAGTGTAATATTTTTATAGCTCAGGGTATTGGAAAGACCACCATAAAATTTAGGTTGCGTGCCTCCAGCAAAATAGCGGTCACCTCTACCTATATCTGCATACCCATAATTTATACTGCCATTTCCGTTCAAATCCGCCACCGTAGGCAAGCCTGTTTGCGGGTCAAATCCTGTATACTGGTAAACATAATTACTGCTCAGCGGCCTGCCCACTACATATCGTGTATAATAGGAAGTCTTTTCTATACCAGGAAAAGAAAGCAGTTTGTTTTTGTTGACAGAGAAATTGAAATCACTGCTCCATCTGAAATTAGTGTTTTTAACGTTCTGAGAAGACAAGGTAAACTCCCAGCCTTTGTTTTCCACTTCGGCAGGAAGGTTGGCCTGATAACTGTTAAATCCAGCCTGGATGCTCAATGGATAATCCACCAGCTGATTCCCGGAAATGTTTCGGTAATAGGCGGCAGACAATGATAGCTTATCTTTAAAGAACCCCAGGTCTATGCCTATATCCGTCTTTTTGGTTTGCTCCCAGCGATAAGATTCATTAGCGATCCTTGTCGGAACCAATCCGGTCACCCCATTATAATTATAGGAAACTGAGGAATAAGAATCCAGGTATTGGTAATCACCAATCTGATCACTGCCAATGATACCATGACTTGCCCTTAACTTTCCGAAGCTGAGAAAGCTTAATCCTTTTGCGAATTTTTCCTCACTGAATACCCATGCAGCACCTGCAGAGCCAAAATTACCGTAGCGTGAATCCAAACCAAATCGTGAAGAACCATCTCTCCTGAAATTCAGGTTAAGAATATATTTACTTTCCCAATTATAATTGATACGTGCAAATACAGAAATGTATTTATACTGACTCGATCCGCTGCTGGTACTCACAGTCTGTGCAGAAGCCAAATCTTCCAGAAAAGCATCTGAGGGAAATCCGGAAGCTAATGTATAGTACGGCTGCTTGGAATTTTGCGACTGCCAGGTGCCGCCTAATAACGCGGTCAGACTTCCTCTTGATATTTTTCTGGTATAATTTAACTGAGGCTCTATAATGTAATTGGTAGAATTATTATTTGCAAAAATACTTCTCGATTCATTCCAGCTCACACCAGGATCCATGGATGACATTGGGTACAAACGGGATTGATCCATGTCTGCGCGACTAAATCCCAATGAAGTTTTGAATGTTAATCCCTGGATAATGTTATAACTCAGCGTCATATTACTCACCAGCGTGCTGGAAAGGTTATTCTGCACCTGGTTCAATTGTCCTAATGGATTGGTCGGCACACCAAATGGTACCCCGCTCCAGTATAAACTACCATCCTCATTATATAGCGGATAGTTGGGCGGGAGATTATAGGCGGCAGAAGTTAAATCCAGCACAGAAACATTATTTTTTTCTGAACTGTAAATAGCAGAAAACAAAACTTCAAATTTCTGATCCAGACTCCTGTGACCAACGTTCAGGTTGAAAGAACTTCTTTGGTATCCCTGATCTTTAGTAAAAACATTTCCCTGGCGAAGGTGGGTACCACTGAACCTGAAATTAGTCCGTTCATCACCACCACTTAAAGCTACATTAGCATCAGTCATCTGTGCCGTATTGCCAATCAGCAATTTCTGAAAGTCTGTCTGCGCATTCTGATCCCATTTTGTCAGATCATAAGCATCATCAGTTACAGGGTCTATTCCCGTATTTTCATATCCTTTACGCCTGATAGCGAGGTATTGCTGGATACTCAACGTATTTACGAAATGACTTACTTCAGAAAAGCCCTGTTTAACCATTCCCTCTACTTTTGTTTTACCAGCCTTACCTTTTTTCGTGGTAATCAGTACCACTCCATTGGCACCCCTTGAACCGTAGATGGCCGTGGCATCTGCATCTTTCAAAACTGAAATACTTTCAATATCAGCAGGATTCAAACTGTTCAGCGGACTGGTAGAGCCATTTGCTGCATCTAAAGCAATCCCTGCCTGCGCATTTAGTGCGTCTGCCAGAAAAGGCACACCATCTACAATAAAAAGCGGATTATTTCTTCCTGCCAATGAATTTGTACCACGGATGGTAAATTTCATGGGACTACCCGGAAGACCATTTCCCTGCGTAATATATACTCCCGGAACTCTTCCCTGCAGCGCAGCAGCAGGATTGGACGCAGGTGTTTTCTCCAGGTCAGGCCCATCGATTCCATTGGATGATCCTGTACTGGTACGCTTGGTCGAAGTACCGTAACCAATCACATTCACCTCGTCCAATCTTCCGGGATCTGGTTCCAGATTCAGATACAGTTCCTGGTTTCTGGTCGCTTTAAGTGTTGTATTTTTATAACCTACATAGGTAAAAATCAGCAGGGTTGCATCACGCGGAATGCCAATTTGAAAGCGACCCTTAGTATCTGTTAAGGCCACATTTGAAGCGTTATTCAAACGGACAGAAACTCCTGGAAGCGGCAGCCCGGTTTCATCCAGGACAAGTCCTGTCTGCACAAATCCATTCTGTCTCGATGGTTGAACTTCTTCAGCAGCATTTCCGCGGGCAGTTTTAGGTTCAAGACTTTTGAGAATGATATATTTGTTATCAATCATTTCATAAGAAACATCGTAGTCATCAAGTATCACTGTCAGAATTTCGGCCAGGGTTTTATCTTTAAAACTGTTGCTTAGTCTCTTACTTTGGCTAATCAGCGTTTCATTGTAAACAAACTTTATTTTAGATTGAGTTTCCAGCTGCTTAACAGCTTGTTCCAGAGAAGAGTTGTTAAAGGTGACGGTATATTTTTTTTCGGACAGAGACTGTGCAGAAATAGAATTGCTGCAGATGAACAGTAAAGTCAGCAGCCAAAGTACAGTCAGACCTCTGAATTGAAAATTTGCTGAATTACCAGTGTAATCTTTATGGTGTGTGCGGACATGAAAATTCCATGTCAAATATTTTTTATACATTTGGAAGGTTTAATTATTTGAGAAATAAAAATTATAAAACCGAGAATCGGAGGTGTTGTCGCACCTCCGTTTTCAATATTGATCCAGAGTAGTTATCTATTCATTAAAAACAGCCCCCTCCCGTTAGTTTAATTTTATTGTGGTCTACTTTATAGGTTGCATTGATAGAACTGCAAAGTATCTGCAGCGATTTTTCTAAAGATAAATTGGTGAGGTCTGCTGTCAGCACACAAGAATTGTACTCGCCCGTATAACCTTCAAACTGTACATTGAACTTCTGTTCAAAGCGGCTCATGATCAGTTCAAATGGTACTTTCACAAAGGCCATGTCGTATTCAGTACCTTTGATCAGCTCCTTTATCTGCTCTTCTTTAATGGCAGGAGATATGGATTCTACCTTTCCGGCATCAGCATGAAAGGATTGGTTGGCTGAAACGAAGTATATACTGGTTTGTTTAAATGCTCCTTTTTTGGCCACCTCTACTTTTCCTGTTAATACAGCAATAGCATAATCTTCGTTTTTATTACCTGTTTTTAAATTAAAACTGGTTCCCAAAACTGTAGTGATATAGTTTCCTGATTTTATCCTGAATGGCCAGCGTTTATTGTGTGCAATCTCAAAGAATGCTTCTCCATCTAAAACGACATCACGTGAATCTTTTCCAAATGTTTCAGGATAGGAAAAATGTGTATTTTTCTTCAGCCATACAATACTGCTGTCCGGGAGAATAATCTTTTTGATTTCATCCTGACTAATCACGGCATGTGTACTCAATCCGCCATCAGCTATCTTACCACGATATTGGGCAGTATATAGTGTGGCACCTAAAATGAGTAGAACAGCAGCAGCTATCTTAAACCAGACAGGGAACAAACGAACAGCTTTATTTTGCTCATCGCCCATCTCCCTCTGAATCTGTTTTAACAACTTAGCCTTAGTATGTGCTTCGCTCTGCCCTTCCATGTAGACTACTTCAGGAAGGGGGGTGTCGTACCAGGCATCCAGCTCCGCCTGTTCAGTTTCGCTCAAGCGTTGCTGTCTCCACTTCAGAATCAGAAATTTCACATGTTCAGGAACAGCCATCATTGATAGAATTTAGTTGACAATAGTATAGCGTATATTTTCCAGCTGAATACGTACGCGGATTGAAAATAAATATGAGATTTATTATTTTTGCTTCAATATTTCGCAAATAACAAGAAAAACATAGGGATCAGAACCCTTAAAAGACTTTTTCAGCACCTTTATCGCTTTGCCTATCTGAGTTTCTACGGTCCGTGGCGACAAACCCAACTCTTCAGCAATTTTTTTAGCACTCAAACCGTCATTACGACTCATTTTAAAGATAATCTTACATTTTTCAGGCAAGCTATCAACAATTAAATCAATTCTCTGCTGTAATTCCTTCATTTCTAAAGAATGGAACTCTTCTTCCTGGGCCCATAACTCCAGATAATCTGTCGTATCAAGGGAAATATCATTTTTACGGTACTGCTGCTTCGCTATATAATGTAAAATTTCATAACGCAAAGCCGCAAAGATGTAAGTCCTGAAAGAAAATTGAAGTTCTATGCGTTGCCGGCGACGCCAGATTTTGATAAATAATTCCTGAACTATTTCCTCTGCCTCCTCAGTGCTTTTAAGCCTGTCAAAAGCCTTTGCAAGCAAAATTTTCCAGTATCGGTCATAAAGCTCAGTAACTGATGATATATCTCCATATCTTAACATGGAAATTAATTCTTCATCAGATTTGGCCTTCAACTTACTCATTAAAACAATTTGCTGTAAAATGTCCTAATATAGAAATTATTAATGAAGTGATAACGATGCCGTAAATTGTATAATATCCCGGAGAAATATGGATATTAATCAACTAAGAAAACGGCTTAAATCAAACCGCAAACTACTGATACGCTTAATATTATAATATTATTTGATGTTTTAAGATGGCAAACAGCTCACATCTATTTCTTTGTTGCGCGGCAGGTCAAGAAATGGGAAACGTGATACTATTACGCGTATTTTCTTCTGACGGCTCCCTGGCTCTCCCCAAACAACTTCCAGTTCAGTGTCAGGTTCACCATACTCAATATTGACTAAACACAGTGAGATCATTGATCTGGAATAAAAACTGTAAATCCTTCCACTGGATATACCGACTATCTCTCCGTCTTTAAGCACATCATCACTAATAACTGCACTGTTGTTGACAGTCCATATTGGATTGGCTGCGAGCTCCATATATTGATAGGTCTCTCCTGTTTCAAAAAAAGAAGCCTGCACTTCAGCAATATCATCAGGATTCCAAAGCAATGTAACAATACGTCTTACAGGATTCGCTATGGCTTTTCTAATGCCTGCC
Organism: Pedobacter sp. MR2016-24; assembly: GCF_026239655.1. Taxonomy (GTDB): domain Bacteria; phylum Bacteroidota; class Bacteroidia; order Sphingobacteriales; family Sphingobacteriaceae; genus Pedobacter. The sequence continues at coordinate 220,181 of NZ_JAPIVO010000008.1, forward strand.
TCCCCCGGAAGTCATGATCAAAAACAATCCTGTTGCTCCATCCTGCTTCTACAGGGTTACAAAATCTTTTATTCAGATCACGGCCCGCACTTCCACTGATGTTTACCAAAAACTGATCGAAAGAACCGTTCAGGTAATCCATAAAGCGCTGATCTTGCGGATATGCACCCATAAAGTGAATAAAGGATTGGTAAAATCCATTTTCAGTATGGTTCATTCCATAAACCTGCAAACCCAATTTTTCGATACGAAAATGTTCACCTGCTTTTATTATTGCCTGGTAAACTACTTCTGCATCCTTAATATTACCATGAACTTCATAGGCTAACGTACCTGCTACACCCACCCGAAAAATACGAACGTCCGCGTCATTCTTGTTTTCATCTTCACTTTTGATGATACCTGGACGGTGTTTAAAAAACAAAAGGTCGCGTAAGCTTTCTCCCGTAGCAGCTTCTAAAACCTCAAGTGAACGTGGTCCTCCAAGTTGAAATAAAAAGACTTCACCAGAAAGATCTTCCCCTACAACATCGTATGCCCCTGAGTCCACAAGATAATTAATATAAGGTGACAGATAATAGCTGATGTATTCATCTTCACCGATATGCAGCAACAATCCGTCAGCCATGATATTGCCCTGCTCGTTGCACATAATAGCATGACGTGCGCTACCTATAGCAAAAATTTCAAAGGTATTAACGCAGCTGTCTTTAAACAAACGTAGTGCATCTTCTCCTTTTATGCTATATGGGTATGCAGGATTGAGACCTGCATGGAGGTAACAAGTATTTTTCCATGACATAGATTCTTGCTGAAAGTTGGAGAAAGTATAGGGTGTCAAATGAACGAATGCAGTGTTATACATCGATACAGACTCATCATACGGCAGATACGGGCTATGAGGAATATTTAGCTGTGGACTATTCTGATCAGATTTCATAGGGCTAGAAATGATTGTGTTTATAATTAGCTTTCTCTCAGTTGAGCAAATTTGAGTGCATAGGGATGCTACCCCATTGGGTTAGAAAGAAATAGATGATATAAAATTTTTGTTAAATTGACCTAATGGGCATTTGTTTTAGAGAAGAAATTGAGGACAACTACCCCTGCGACAATGAGCAAAATCCCTATAAGAGCGGGAATGTCAAATTTTGTTTTGAAAACCACTACAGATATGATTGCAGTCAAAACGATCCCTAATCCTCCCCAGATAGCATAGGCAATGCCGAGAGGTATAAATTTAAGAGCAATAGATAAAAAATAAAAACAGGCCAAATAAGCAACTACGGTAACAACTGCAGGAATTGTTTTGGTAAACTGCTGTGAAGCATTCAGAAAACTTGAACCAATTACTTCAGAGATGATAGCCAGTGCGAGAAACAGATATTTCATGGTGATTTATTTTAAAAATAGATTTACAATAGCTATCACCTCCCGAATTAAGGTATTCTGCTTATGATGATACAAAGGTATTTATGCAAAATCATATTAAAATTACCTTAAGGTAATTAATAAAAATATTAAATTTCTGCTCTGATACGGCTGAGGCTCTGTGGCGTAACGTTCAGATAGGTGGCAAGATCCTTGAGCGACACACGTTGAATGAGTTGAGGATATTCTTCAAGGAATTTTTTATATTGGACACTTTTTTCTTCATAAAAATAGTTGAGGAAATAATTATTAAAATAGGCAATCCGCTCTTCCAACAATTTTCTGTTCCAATTGGATAACTCCAGTGAGGTTTGAAAAAGATTCTCCAGAGCAAGTTTAGGTGCTCGGTATAACAGGGAATCTTCCACTGCTTCGCAACTAATAGATTGGGTTGTTTTACCAGTGGAAATTGGGGATGCATCCAGCATTTCATTTTCAAAGCTGAAAAAAGCCGTGTAATTTTTCTCTTCCCTGGTAAGAAAGGCCCTGGTTAAACCTGTGCATACAAAAAAAACATATCGCTCGTTCAGCCCCGGCTGAACAAAAATCTCCTTTTTTTTGACAGTCACAGGTTTGAAAAGTATTACAAGCTCTTTAATTGCCAGATCTGAAAGGCAATAACGCTGCTGCAAATGGTAAAAAAAAGGCTCCATTCTTGATGGCTTTAAGTTTACAATTATAGCTAAAAAACGGTATTACATTGCATTAATTACCGTCTGGCTATCTACAAACTGCTCAAAACTAATAATCTTTCCATCTTTTAATTTCCAGATATGCGCCACCCTGGCCTCAAAGTATTTTCTGGACTTCTTGTTTGTACCTGTATAGGTACCATATGCAGCCACCTTATCATCTGCAGCAATATAATCCTCAGGCGTAAATTTATAATTGATCCACTCAGAACCTAAACGACTAAATACATTTTCAGCAATAGCCGAAAAACCAATATAAGTTCCCGCATAAGGAAAACCCCTGGCTTCAGTCCAGCTGATATCAGCAGCAACATATTTAGCGAGATTTTTGCCGTTTTCTTCAGCAGTAGCACCTTCATAAGTACTGCTCACAATTTCCAGATTTGTCATTTTGTTTTGTGTTATAGCACAGCCTGACAGTAGCAATAATACTGTCAGGCTGATGATAATTGATTTTACCATTTCATTTCTCCTGTATTTACTTTTGCACCTATTTGTAATGCGGTGTCAAAAGTAAGTGCAGGGTATTTTGCTTTTATGGCTTTAATTAAATCGTCAGAAGTTTTATTGGTTTTCAAAGCTTCCTCATAGAATTGGATGTAGCTTTTAGTATGTTTTACTGCTGAAATATCAAATACGCTTTGAGAATTAGCGTGGGCAGGAATAACGATTACAGGTTGCAATGCTTCAATTTTATCTAAAATATTAAGCCATTGTGTACGGGCTTCAGTAGTCTGAGCATCAGCCATCCAGAGGTTAAATGTTGTTCCAAATACGTTGATTCCACCCACAACCGCTTTTATGGAAGGTATCCAGACAAAGGTTCTGGATGGAAATTCTTCCAGGCCCTTAATCTCTAATTTTTGGCCTTCCAGTTGAAGACTATTGCCTTTCAAAACTTGTGGAAGTACAACGTTTGAAGTGATATTTTTCCCTAATCTCTCGCCCCAGATATCTAATTTCTTTTGAGCCGTTGCCTTAATAGATTCTACTGTTGCTGGAGCTGCATAAGCGGTAACTTCAGGAAAATATTTTTTAAAAACTTCCAGTCCAAAATAAAAGTCAGGATCAGTATGAGAAATATAAATAGTTGTTAATTTCTTCCCTGATTCTTTAATCTCCTGAGCTACTTTCTCTGCATCTGCCAGGGTAAACTGTGCATCAATCAGGATCGCATCTGTTTTTCCTGATACAATTACAGATGCCACACCGAAACTGCTCTCTGATGCATTGAAAACTTCCAGTTTTAAGTTATTGGCTTCAATAGTTTTGAGGGTTTGTGCATTAACGTCCATGTTGAATAAAATTAAAGTGGTTAATAATGTTATTGAAATTATTTTTTTCATCTTTTTTAATTTGATGATACAAAGATGTAGCCTTCAAAATCTTAAAAGATTGAACAAGTTCAATAAATCAAAAACACCTTAATTTTTACCTGCTAATTTTCTTCTGATCTTACTCAGAAACTCATGGCTGATGCCTAAATAAGCAGCAATGTGAAGATTCGAGAGCCGCTGGTACAGTATAGGATATTTTGCTATGAAATCAAGATAGCGTTGATCTGCAGTTTTACTTAAATTGTCAATCATTCTCCTTTGCAGTGCCACATGTGTTTTCTGGGTCATGATCCTGAATAACTTCTCTACTATAGGAAAATGAGCATAGGCATATTCTTTGTCAGACTTTGAAATGAGCAGTACCTCACTGTCTTCTAGCGCTTCAATAGAAAGCTGAGAGGGCAAACCATTGCTAAAACTATCTATATCGGTGATCCACCAATTTTCAAGTGCAAAATAGAGCACCTGCTCATTCCCATTTAAATCCACATGGAACACACGAAATATCCCTTTGATCACAAAGCCTTCGAAGCGGCAAACCTCTCCCTGTCTCAGGAGCATCTCTTTTTTATCGAAGGTTTTAAGTTTAAATAATCCTGTAAAGGAGGTAAACTCCTCATCAGAAAGATGGATATGTTTTTCAATATTTTCGCGAAGCGACTGGTACATAGGAGACATTTAAAATTTTCAAACTAGAGCAATAGGGTCTTAATCTTCCATGGTGTTTTTACGTTTAAACTTTTCTCTGGAGCTATTTATTCCCGGCATATTTAATTGCGCCCAATCGGTTAGATTTTGAATCAATGGCAGTAAGGTGGTTCCCCGGTCTGTAATCGTATATTCGACCATTGGCGGAATAACTGGATATATTTTCCGCATGACTAGATCGTCTGCTTCTAATTTACGCAAGGTAATGGTCAGCATCTTCTGAGAAATGTCCCCTATTTCCTTTTGCAGTTCATTAAAGCGTAATTTCCCGGCAGTACCCAGAACTACTATCACCAATATCGACCACTTATCTCCAAATCTGTCCAGCACATTTCTTACAGGACAAAGTTCATTATAATTCACGGGCTCTTTTTTTTTCGATTTATCTATCTGATTATCAACCATAGTTTCATTGGGGTAAGTTGGTGAACTCCTGGTACCTTCTTGTTCAACTGAATATTAGCGTATACATTTGACTAACGACACTGCATTAACTTAATTATTCATTTTGCTAAGTTATCAACATTCTCATCAGAAGTTTATACGGACTTAATAATAGTGACATTAATAAATATTACAATAATAAAATCTGCACAATGGGAACGAAAGTTTTGAATGATTTACTTCAGGGATGCCTTATAAAAGACCGGGCAAGCCAGAAACTACTTTACCAAAACTATTATGCATTTTCAATGGGAATATGCTTACGCTATTCTTCCGGAAGGGATGAAGCGATTCAACAGCTGAATGATGGTTTTATACTTATTTTTGAGCAGCTAAGTCTATATGAGGATACGATTCCTTTTGATCAATGGCTGAAGACAATACTTATTGGTATCTTCATCGGACAGTCGCGCAAAGGGCTTCATCAAATTGACTTCAGTAATACTGATCCACCGAAATCTACTCATCATTCCATTTTTTCTCCTCATATCAGTTATCAGGATCTGCTAACCATTTTACAGCGGATTCCCCAAACCCTGAGAACATTTTTTAATCTGCATGCCATTGACAGTTATACTTTTGAACAGCTTTCAAACCTGTTTATGATCAGTGATGAACATAGCCGGGCGATTGTTACCGAGGCAAGAATAAGGTTAGCGCAACATTTATCTAAGACAGCACCCCCTCCCTCTTTTTCTAATTAATAACAGCTAAAAAAGGTGAATCAGGATTTATTTAATAATTAGCTTTGCAGCGATTAATCCTAAAAAAATGCTGCTTCATTTCAAAAACAGATTCCCTCAGCTGGCACCGTATTGGGATAAATATGTGCAGTTCCAGAAGCGTACAGCAGTCCCTGCAAAAACTGTTTTACTGCACGAAGGGAAAGTCTCCGGGAATTACATATTTGTAGAAAAAGGCTGTATCCGCGCGGCCCTGAATACGAATGGGACAGATAAAACCATGCAGTTTTTCTTTGAGAACGAAGGTTTAACCTCTTTGGAAAGTTTTATAAAAAACGCACCAAGCGTATTTACTATTGAAACCATTGAACCATCTGTCATTTACCTTCTGCCCAAAGTACATGTCAAAGCGCTGATAGCTGAGCTGATCCATGAACCGGAATTCTTCAAGTTGATGCTGTCCGTTTTTGCCGAAAGACAAATCCATTACATGAACGAATTTGCCTCATTCATCCGGGATACACCAGAACAACGATACCTTAACCTCCTGGCTAACAGTCCTCATATCATTAAGCGGGTTCCCCAGCACTATATCGCTTCTTACGTGGGTATTACAACCGTACACCTCAGCCGAATAAAAAGTAAAATAGCAAGAGGGAATTCCCATTTTTAATTCGGTAACATATGTTATCGCGGACCAGATAACTGCTGCATACTTTTGATTATTCAACATCAACAAAAAAATATGAAAGCAGCAGTGATATACAGCAAAGGAGAATTACCTATATACACGGATTTTCCGGATCCAGAAGTTCAGCAGGAAAATGAAATTTTAGTCACCGTAAAAGCAGTTGCGCTCAAGCAGCTGGATAAAAGCAAGGCCTCAGGTAAACATTATTCCAGTGAGACCCAAAATGAAGATGGCCACATTGTTGGTGGTGATGGAGTCTGTCTATTGCAGGATGGCACAAGGGTATATGGTATCGGTGTTAATGGCATGCTGGCAGAACGGGCCACCATAGAAAAAAACAGGATGGTAAAACTGCCGGCAGGTATAAGTGACGCCAATGCTGCTGCCCTGGCAAACGCCGTAATGGGTGCGGCAATGGGCTTGCGGTTTAAAGCGGCTATCCAACCGGGAGATATCGTACTCATTAACGGAGCAACGGGTTTTACTGGCCGGGTAGCCACACAAATAGCAAAACATTACGGCGCAAAAAAAGTAATTGTAACCGGAAGAAATGAACAGTCTTTACAGGATTTGCTAACCTTGGGTGCGGATGAAATCATTTCGGTTAAACAAGAGGACGAAGCATTTATCCGTCAACTAAAAGCGATACACCATCATGAGCCGGTCGACGTGATTATTGATTACCTGTGGGGCCATACAGCCGAAATGATTTTGGCGGTTTTGATGGGCAAAGGCTCTTTTACGCATCAAACAAGATTTGTGTCGGTAGGCAGCATGGCGGGCGACCAGATCCAATTGTCTGCAGCTAATTTACGCAGTGTTGATTTACAGTTATCCGGTTCGGGACTCGGCAGTTGGTCCAGGGATCAGGTAGGCCAGCTCTTCGCAGAAATATTGCCGGAAATGTTTCAGCTGGCAGCAGATGGGATCCTCAGGGTAGAAACGGTTGAAGTCAAATTAGCGGACATCACCAAAGTATGGGATATGGACGTTCGCGACGGTCAACGCATGGTGGTGATGATTTAGAGCTGGGTTTCCCCGCTCTTTTTCAGCCCGCTATTCCATTTATTGTTTAGATATTTCCTTAGGGGAATATCATAAATGACCATAACCAGGTAGGCTGCTCCAACCAGCAGGATGAGCCCCGTTATAATGATGAGCAATAATTGCAGACCACCGGGCTGATGACTGGTATAATAATTACCGAACATCCATAACACGGCATAATGGGTCATGTACAAGGGGTAAGAAATATTGCCGGAAAATACGCAAAGCTTTTTCAAGCTGCCTGATAAAGAAGCTCCGGCTCCTAAAGCAATCAGCAAAGGGAAATAAAACAGTACAATCAGCGGCTCAGATAACCAGTTCCAGCTGGAAAATGGAATGACAAAAGCAAGTAAGAGTAATAGCGCAAGACCGATAAATCCTATGTTGTTTTTGATGATCCAGTTGGAACGGTAAATCAGCAATCCTGCTAAAAATGAATAGGAAATCCGGGCGCTTCCATCCCAAAAGGTAGGACCACTCCAGCCGCCCAACAGATTGCCGGACCGGTAAGCTACAAAACACAGCGCCAGGGCAGAAATAATGGTCAGCAGTAACAGGAAACCCTTACGAATCCGGTAAAGGACAAATCCGTAAACGATATTCGCCATATACTCCCAAAATAAAGACCATGCCGGAGCATTAAAGCTGAAAAGATTAAATCCACGATCGGCTATTACCGGATAGGGAATCATCAGTATCGAGCACAAAAAAGTTAAAATGATTTTACCGGTACTATACAGTTCCGGATGTCCCCCAAAGGGATCAAACAAAAATGCAAGCAAACCCAATACTGAGCCTGCGATAACCAGTGGCTGTAAACGGATAATCCTTGACAGGAAGAACCTGGAAATACCCATTTTTGCGATACGGTCATCGTAAGCATAGCCAATCACAAATCCAGAAAGGCAGAAAAAGAAATCAACAGCCAGAAAGCCATGTCCGATAAAGTTCTTGCCGGGATCTGTGAAGACCCACTCCATAAAATGAAAGGTAACAACGGCTAAAGCGGCAACGCCCCTTAATCCATCGAGAATTTCAAAATGCTGTTTCGGTTGCAGTGCTGTTAAAGTGCTTTTGTTCGTATCCATTTGCTATTGCCGAATGTATCTAAAAAAAATTAAGATCAGACAGGCTTCGAAGAAAATCAAACAAAAAAATCCGGGCTAACCTTTAAATGGCTTAGCCCGGATGGAAGATAATAACACCTTAAACAAGCGATAAATAGGTAAGCAGATTATTTCATGGTGTTGTTCATCAAAACGTAATCCGTCAATATCTGCCCTGCTTCCTTTTTAGAAAAATCCAGGTCATCATTTTTACCGCTGACCTCCCCTTTTTTCAAAACACGTAATCCCATTGCTTTACGTAAAAGATTATCTCGCTGCAGGGTTTTCACTTCGCTGGAGTCACGTTGTATTTTTAACTCCTGCTCGCTTAAAACCAGTGTAGTCAATGCCTCATTCCTGTTCAGCTCAGCATCAAAATCCGAAAAATAAGTATATGCAGGATTATTTTTTGCACGTTGAAGATGCAATTTAGTCAGCGCAGGAACAACTTTGGCAAAGCTGCCTACGGGTATGAAATTGCTTTTTCCAATGGTATCCCATGGAAGTGCGGCAGACTCAGTATCCTCACCATATTTTGATGTAGAAATCAATGAGGGCAGGCTAATATCCGGCCTTACCCCCTTATGCTGGGTAGAACTGCCGTTGATACGGTAAAATTTCCCGATAGTCAGGTTGAGCTGTCCCAGGACTTTCTTCTGCTCCGGCGTATTGCCATTCGTATGTTCAAGTGTTTTGTCGAGGTCTACCGGAGTTTGTACCGTTCCTTTGCCATAACTTTGTGTGCCCAGTATTAATCCACGTCCGTAATCCTGAACCGCTCCCGAAAATATTTCCGACGCAGAGGCACTGAACCTGTCTACCAGAACAGCTAACGGCCCATCGTAAGCTATCGCCGGATCTTCATCTTTCTCCACCCTTATCGCGTTACGACTGTCTCGCACCTGCACTACGGGGCCACTTTTTATAAACAATCCCGTTAGTGAGATCGCCTCGCTTAAAGAACCACCACCATTCTCACGCAGATCAACCACCACACCATCAACTTTCATTGCTTTCAGCGTATCCAGGATCAGCTTCACATCACGGGTCGTGCTTTTATAGTTCGGATTGCCAGACTGATAATCGGCAATATCCACATAAAATGAAGGGATATTGACGATACCTATTTTAACTGTTTTTCCATTGACCGTATAGGTTTTTATCTCTTTTTTGGCCGACATCTCCTCGAGAATGATCTTCTCACGCACCACGTCAATGATAACAGGTACATCGGTAATACTTTTCCCTTTGGGCAGTATTTTGAGCCGCACCAAACTACCTTTAGCCCCACGGATCAGTGCAATAGCATTATCTAGTCGCCAGCCCACGATATCCTGAAATTCGCCGTCTTTTCCCTGGGCAACGGCAATAATACGGTCGTCCGGATTAAAACTTTTGGTTTTATAAGCCGGTCCGCCAGTGGTGATCGTCTTAATGGTCACGTACTCATTCTCCGATGCCAGTGTAGCGCCTATACCTTCCAGGGAACGTGCCATCTGGATTTCGTAATCTGCCAATTTTGTTGGGGTAAAATAATTGGTATGCGGATCTACAGCACCTGTAAATGCATTCATAAAGACCTGGAAAACATCCTGACTGGTGATCTTGGCGGACTGATCCAAAAAGTTCTGATAGCGCTTTTTAAGCGTTTCCTTATTTTTAACCCTATCGGCGCTGGCCAGTTTCAGGTTCAGCAGGTCATATTTCACCCGTTTAGCCCATAAAACATCCATCTCTGCCGCTGTTTTTACAAATGGCAGATCTTTGCGGTTAAAGGTATAGCTCTCTTTTTTGCTGAGGTCGATGTTATTATTCAACAAAGAAAGGGCATAAGTCCATCTTTCACGGTACCTTTTCTGGTAGGTATTGAATATATCAAAAGCATCATTTAGTTCACCAGCTTTAAGATCTTCATCAAGGCGCGTTTTAATTTGATCAAAACGCTCAATATCAGCAGACATCAAATAGCTGCGAGAAGCATCTATAGTTTTAAGATAACGGTCAAAAATCAATACCGATACAGAATCGTTTAGGTCTATCTTTTTATAGTTGGACTGTGTAATCATTTTCACCACAATTTTGCTTGTCGTGCTTTGGTTATTGTCCGGTTTCAAATCGTTATCACCGGTTTTTGAGGCCAGGGCTATGGGTCCCGTGCAGGCCAGTACTGCAGTAAACGACAGCAGGGAACTTATTTTTTTTAACATAAAACAATTTATTTCAGGTCTGTGCTATTTATAAATTAAAGTATTTTGGAAAGCTTTGCTCCCAGCTCTTCGCCTCTCAGGTTTTTTCCAATGATTTTTCCTGTCGGGTCCAGCAGGAAGTTAGCAGGAATCGCATTGATATGGAACAGCTGTGTTGCATAACTTCCCCATCCCCTCAGATCAGAAACCTGCTCCCAGTTGAGGCCATCTTTTGCAATAGCATCCGCCCAGTTCTTCCTGGCATCCTCACCGCCATCCAGCGAAACACCAAGGATGGTGAAATTTTTAGATTTATACTGTTCGTAGTTTTTTACCACGTTTGGATTTTCCTGTCTGCAGGGGATGCACCAGCTGGCCCAAAAATCTACCAGCACATACTTTCCTTTGAAAGAGGATAAACTTACATCTTCTCCTTTCGGATTTTTGAAAGTGAAATCCGGCGCCATATTACCGATGTCGAGCACCTTAGCTTTTCCAATTGAAGACAGGTAAGCTTCCCCGGCTTTTGAAGTTCTGATTTCAGGGCTTAAAGTATTGAACAAAGTACTGGCCTTTTCAGGACTTGACTCAGGACGAAAAGTAACCCTTAACAAATTAAGACTCACCAATGAGTTGGGATGATTTTTAATAAATTTCTCCTCAGCCTGTTCTTTTGACAGCATCAGGTCTTTAAGCAACTGCGCATTTTTGGCATCATCCGGAGTGTTGACTTTCGCTTTTCTGAAAGCGGCTTGTAATGCTGCTTCTTGTTTCACAAATGGAGCTAAGAGATCCACCATTTCCTGCTGGTCATGATTTAACGGAGTACCTCCCACTCTTGCCCTGAACATGGAATCGGGAGTACTGAATTCAATATGACCATTCTCCAGGTAAACTCCAGTCTGATCAGGACTTGGGCTTGAAAATAATTTTTCTCTCGCCGGACTAACCATCACATATGCTTTCATGGGGACAGAAACAACGCCTTTGAGGCTGAACTGGCCATCAGGCTGCACAGCGGCAGAGTCAAACTTCATTCTTCCGGATTCCTGGTAAACCACATAGGCCGTAGTGGGTAATCTGACTTTAGCTATAGTGCCGTTAATGGTATATTTTTGCTGTGCAAAAGCGGCAAAGGGCACTGCAGCCAGCAGCATAACAATCACTTTTTTCATGAGAATATTTGTTTTTTATCGGTTATGAAAGATGCAGTTACATGAACAATTCCTTTAGTTTATTATCCAGCGCTATTCCTCTTAAATCTTTAGCCACGATATTTCCCTGAGGGTCAATCAGCAAAGTGCTGGGTACGCCATTTATTCCATAATAAACCCTCAGGTCATCGTCCCAGCCTTTCAAATCGCAGACTTGTGCCCAGGGCATTTGATGTGCAGCTAAAGCAGCCAGCCAACGGTCTTTATCCCCGGGATCATCTACGGAAATGCTTAAAACTGTAAAATTGTGATCTTTAAAAGTGTTGTAAGTTCTGATGAGATTCGGAATTTCTCTGCGGCAGGGTGCACACCAGCTTGCCCAAAAATCCACTAACACATATTTACCTTTATAAGCAGAAAAGCTAAGCGGATTCCCCTTATCGTCTTTCTTCGTGAAGGCCATTACCTTTTCACCTACGGCACTGCGTTTCAGGATGACCAAACGATCTGCAATACGCTGACCTTCGGCAGTAGATTTCATTTTTTCACTCATCTGGTCATACATTTTCAAAATGTCTTCATAATTGCCCAATCGGCTATATTCAGTGATCAGGTTTAAACTGAAAGCACTTTGCGTATGTGCTGCAATATAATTCTTGCCCAGCATGTCCTTCTGCCCGCTAATCGCTGCGAGCTTTTCGTCCAGCACCAATTTTTCCTTCCCGGTCAGTGTAAGGGATTCATGGAAAATACGATTTTCCTCCTCTACTAATGGCTTCATTGATTTGGCATAAGCTACAGCTTCATCATTTGTTTTGGATCCGGTTATGACAAGCTGCTCTAAAGAATCTCTGCTCCCCTTAACCGTCATCATTCCTGGCTCTATGAACATATAGACAGCTCTGCCGGGGAAAATCATCGTTATTTTTTGCGCTTCAGTTACCGGTGCCTTCCAGGTAAATTTCCCGTTCGTAACTTTCAAAGTGACAGATTTGGAAACTTTACCTTCGTAGTATTGGATGAGCACACTTGAATTGCCCAGCGCGCTAAGCTCGCCGTGGACCTGAACCTGACTAAACAAAGTTTCTGTAAAGCCAATAAACAGGACAAAGGTGATGATAAAAAAATGTTTCATATTTTTAAATGTTTAGCTTATTTCGATTGAATTAAACGGCGGAGTGACCGCACTGGAATAGTTGTTTTGATGACCATTTGTAAATTTCCCTGTGGCCTTTCCTGCGCATAGATAGAATGTGTGGTAGAAACCATACCAGCCATATTTCCCCTGTCATCTAAAATAGGTCCGCCACTGGATCCTTTTGCATAATCTGCAGTAATCTCCATCCTGTCACCCATCGGACCAATTTTATGTTGTGCAGTATTACGTGCCACAACACCTTTACTGTAATAATACAAGTATTCGTTCGGGTTGGTCAGGGTATGAACGGTTTCTCCAACGCCCAGCTCAGTACCTAATGGTATGGTACTCAGACGCACCTTACCGGTGTTGATCTTAAATACCGCAGCATCTGCCATTTCATTGTAGGCCAATACCTTTTCAATAGGAAAAACCTCACCTTTTAAATTCACCAGAAAAGTGATACTATCATTAACCGGCAGTGTTGCATCAGCTTGTATAAAATTCATAAATACATGCCAGTTGGACACACACATACCATCTGCCGTGATCGCCGTAGCCGTTGCATGAAGCTGTATCTTTTCACGCTGTCCTTCGGAAGCCTTAAAATATTTGCAGACCATCAGCACACCATTTTTTCGGGTTTTTACAATCTGCGGACCTGTCATTTCCCTTGTACCTGGTTTGTCGAGTGATGGTATATCTGCCTTCGCATCAAAAGGCAGCGTCAGTGTTTGTTTTCTCAGTTCCGCTGAGCTCATAAAGGTTGTTTTTAGCTGCGCAGCTTTAAGATTTTTAAGTACGTTGCCTAACAGTTCATCGTAGTCGACATAAATATCTTCCTTTTCATTTTGCGCATAAAGGGTAAATGGAGAAGATAACAGCAGTATAAAAAGGGGAGTCATAATGACCCCCTTAATTTTTAACCCTAAACGGCATAGATTCATCATGATCCTAAAGTATAGCTGATAGTTTTGCTTCCAGTTCTTCGCCACGCAGATCTCTGCCAATGATTTTTCCTGTTGGATCTAACAAAAAGTTAGCAGGTACCGCAGTGATATGAAAAAGTTTAACGGCATAACTTTCCCAGCCCTGCAGGTCAGATACCTGTTCCCAGGTCAGTTTGTCTTTTGCAATCGCTTCCATCCATTTTTGCTTTGCATTTTCTCCTCCATCTAATGAGACGCCAAGCACGGTAAAGTTTTTCGCTTTGTACTTTTCAAATGCTTTGACCACATTAGGATTCTCTCTTCTGCAAGGCCCGCACCAGCTGGCCCAGAAATCTACGAGCACATATTTACCTTTGAACGAGTTCAGGCTAACGTCCTGATTTTTGGTATTCTTCAAAGTAAAATCCGGTGCCATATTTCCAACAGTTAATCCTTTGGCTTTTTCCAGTTTTTCTGCATAAGCTCTTCCAAAGGTGGTAGCCTGCAGTTCGGGACTTAAACCGTTGAACAATTCAGTAGATTTTTCAAGGTATTGGTCCGGATTAAATGCAGCACGCAGCAAGTTCAGGCTCACCAGTGAATTTTTATGATTTTCTATAAAACCTGCCTGTATCTGCAGTTTTGCCATGGCCATCGACTCAAATACCTGCTGCAGTTGCGCCTGTTCGCCGGCATTGCCTTCGGCTTTCTTGAAATCTGCATTTAACTGCGTTTCAGTTTTCTTAAAAGGTGCCAGCAAGGTGATCATCTCCTGCTGATCTTTATTCAATTGCGTACCGCCTACATTCGCTCTGAACAAAGAGTCAGGACTGCTTATCTCTATCGTTCCGTTTTCTAGATAAATACCAACCTGGTCAGGATTGGGTCTGGAATTAAGCTTTTCACCATTTTGTCCGAGCATCACAAAGGCTTTCATTGGATTGGAAACAGTTCCTTTTATCGTGAATTTACCATTTGGTGCCACCACAGTAGAATCAAAATTCATTTTTCCTTTTTCCTGGTAAACAACATATACCGTTGCAGGAAATTTCACTTTGGTAACTGTTCCGTTAATAGTGTACTGTTGTTGCGCTGCAGCGGCAAAAGGTAATGCTGCCAGCAGCGTGATCATTGCTTTTTTCATTTGTTGTTTTTGTTTGATTGTGTTAGAAAATTGCGCACGCTACCGGGTAGCCATGCGCAGATTGGAGGTATTATAAAAAGAGCGTTTTTAGTTTTTGATTCAGTTCATCTCCGCGTAAATCGCGGGCGATGATCTTTCCAGTCGGGTCGATCAGAAAATTCGCAGGTATCTCATTTACTTTATACAACTGTGCAACCGGACTTTCCCAGCCCTGCAGTTCAGATACCTGTTCCCAATTCAAACCATCTTTGGCAATTGCGTCCATCCACAGTTTTTTACTGTTTGCTCCTCCATCGAGCGATACACCCAGCACAGTGAAATTCTTATTTTTAAACTGCTCAAAAGAAGCAACCAGGTTAGGGTTTTCTTTCCGGCAGGGACCACACCAGCTGGCCCAAAAATCTACCAGTACGTATTTACCCCTGAAAGAAGCAAGTGAGACAGGTATATCTTTTGTGTTTTTGATGGTGAAGTCCGGCGCCAGACTGCCTACTTCAACTGATTTGGCATCTTTTAATGCGTTTTTGTAGGTCAGGCCATTTACGGAATTTTGTACATCCGGACTTAAGCTAATGAACAGTTTACGGGCTCTGGTCATATCTTTCCCCGGATCAATATTCGCAAACAGCAGGCTTAAACTCACGAGTGAATTGGAGTGGTCTTTAACAAAAGTTTCTATCGCTTCGATTCTGCGGGTTTCAAGCTTTACATAATCTGATTTGATTTTCTCCTGCTCCGTATCATTGCCTTTAGCAAGATCATACTCCGCCACCATAGCTCTGGTTGTTTTTTTGAAAGGCGCAAGCAGATCCACCATCTGCTGCTGCTCTTCGTTCAGTTTTGTACCACCTACCCTGGCATGCACCAGTGAGTCGGCAGTAGTAACTGTCACATTACCATTTTCAAGGAATACCGCCACCTGGTCCTGATCGGTCATATCTTTGATTGTAACGCCGGTATGGCTCAGTAAAACAAATGCTTTCATCTTAGTTTTCTGTGTGCCTTTAAAGACAAACTGTTTACCGGTTAAAACTGCAGAATCCTGTTTCACTTCCTGATTGACTTTGTAGTTGAGGTAAGCTTTCGCAGTAGGGGCAACATTTTTCACATTTACCCTGATCGTATAATTCTCCTGCGCCATCGCCGTAAAGGGCAATACTGCGAGCAGCGTAATAATGGATTTGTTCATGCTATTCATAGATTTTTGGTGTATTAAATTCCTTTCAGCTGATTCAGTTCCTGCTCAAGTTCGGGGTGTGAAGGCATAGTTGCATTCAGCTTCAGCACCCTGCCGCTTTTATCCAATAGAATAAAACGGGGAATGGTATTGATTCCAAAAACCTGCTCAAACACCTTGTCTCTCACCATCCATTGTATGCCGGGCATATTCGGTCCCTTCCATCTCCATTCATGTGTATCTATAGAGATCCTCACAAATGTGATGGCCTTGTTTTTCATCTTCTCTTCCAGGGCAAGGAGGTACGGCTGCTGTATACGGCATGGGTAACACCAGGATGCCCATACATCAATAAGTACATACTTTCCTTTGAGGTCACTCAGTCGCATATCATTCCCCACATGCCCGGTGGTATCTCTGAATACAATATCCGGGACTTCATCACCTACCTTCAGCCGCGTGGTATCTACAGTAGTTTTTTGTTTCGCCTCTACAGAGGTCTCTTTACTATTTCCGCTAAACAGCAGGGCTGATAGGGAGGCTACGACAATCATTGTAGTTTTTAACATCTTGGTTTCGTTTTTTGTATGATTTAATTGGATATGAAAAATCGGATATATGCCCTGGTAGAATCATTGGCCACTGGTGGTACACCATATGACGAACCTGTATAGGTCTTTACCTTCAGCCCCATCACATACCATTGATTTTTCGGAAAATTTGCCTTGTCAGGAAAACGGATCGTTACACTGTCTTTACTTAATAATAACCTGGCAGGTACGGTCACCAGATCCTTACTCAGGATATAATTGCCGGCAGGCACTGGTGCAGGAGCCGGGTAACCCGGAAATCCTTCTTTAAGAATCACCTCGTTCACCTCATCATCCGTAAGTGCAACCGCCTGAATGAGGACATCATGTGCAGGAAATAAGGTGTTGAGGGTAAGCCTGAACTTTAATGAATCCGGGACTGTACTGTAAGCAGCGCTCAACGCACCATAACCCGTTCTGCCAAAGCTGGTGCCACCAAATACGCTGCCACCATGCATTTTTGCTTTAAGGTCTCCTTTGGTCACAAATACTTTAAAGAAGAAGAGTGAATATTTTAATTTGGAACCGCTTTTGGCTGATAAGGTAACAGGAATCAGGTAAATGGTGCTGTCCTTCAACTGAAGTCCATCATTCAATACCACATACAGTGAATCTGCCGCCTGCGTTGAGCCGGAGGCCAGGGGGAAATTACCCTGATGCGAAACCTGAAAAGCTCCTTCTGGAATGGCCGGATTTTTTTCCTGGTACAACTGATTGTACTGGGCTACAAGGGAGGGATCAACTGCAGCTGTGATTTCCTCTGCAGACTTAGCGGCTTCGGTGAGCACAATAGGTATCCCGACGTAATAGGGTGTGAAATTATAACTTTCGCCATTTAATGCCACCACATTACTGCCCTGCACATAAGAAACCATTCCATTGCCCAATCTGACCTGCAGGTTATCCGCATCACTCAGGTCTTTTTTACAGGAGAAAATTCCTGTACAGATCAGACATACGAGCACTGTGCCTTTTAAATTGAAAAGTGAGTGATAGGTGATAGGATATATTTTGTTAGACATGATCTTGATTGAATAAGGATTAAAAATTGCCCCTGTTACCTGGGATTTTGAACAATATTTGGATTGGCCGCAATGACCGTCGGACTGAAAGGAACCAGGTAAAGACCGGATCCTGCGGGAAGTGTTGCGATCGCAGTGCCACTGTCGTTAAAGCGTTTAATATCCTGCTTCAATGCGGCGTCTTTATTTAATCTTTTCAGGTCAAATAAACGCAGACCACCGTGGTAAAACAACTCACGTCGCCTTTCATCCAGTACATAGCCTAAAATGTTGGCTGCGGTGTAAGTACGACTGTCTGTAATATAGGTAGGTAACCTGTTTATCCTTAGTTTAGCCAGCAGCGCACCAGCCTCGGCAAAAGAGCCGGCACGGGCCAGACATTCTGCCTTGATCAGCATCACCTCAGGCACACCCACACTATGGTCAAAAACCATTGAATTCCCCGTTGAAAGACGATAAATCGCAGGCGAAAACCTGGAAGCGGATGCAAATTTTTTACTGTACCTCAAATCAGAAGTGGTTAAAGTTGAAGTCAGGCTCGCGCTCGGCATCAGCGTAGTGGAATAAAACGAGATAAAAGCAAGATCTGTAGTCATCCTCCCCAGCAAAATTTCCGGATTAGGTACCAGGTCTGGCAATTGCGATGGATTGAAATAGGTACTGAGGCTGTAATTTTGTAAAGAACTTTGCGTCGCCAGTGTAGAATCCGCATAATTCAACGCAGCAGTATAATCACCCTGATACAAATATGCTCTTGCCAGCAATGCATAACCTGATGCTTTTCCGGGATGGATAATGTCAACCCCTTTACCCGGTAAATATGGATTGCTGACAGCCGCCTTCAGGTCGCCAATCACCTGTGCATATACCTGTGCTACGCTGGCCCTTCCCGGCAGGGCATTGGTGCCGGCGGTAGTGACCAATGGCACACCCGGATCTGTCGCCGAAGTTACTGCATCATAAGCTGCACCATAAGCGTTTACCAGCTGCAGATAATACCAGGCCCTGTTGATCAGGGCCTGCGAAACTACTGTGCTTTTATTTTGCGGGGTATTGGAAGCATCATCTGGTGCCGCATCTATCCGGTTAAGAATAATATTCATTTGCAGTATCCTGGAATACGTCGAGTTGTACATCACGTCAGCATCAGCAGGATTCCAGATGGAACTTTGCCACAGGTAACTCCGCTGGTAATAATTGCTGGCAGTTGCCACCTGCGTATTGGACAAGGTCATGTCATCGCTCATCAGGTCCAGCAGGAAAAAATGGCAATTGCTTAACGTGTCGCCATTCAGTATTTCCTGAAAATCTTTAACAGTAGTCGGATTGATACTGGTGGAAGGAGGCGACACATCCAGAAACTTTTTACAGCCTGGTAATACCCACAGTCCGCAAATTACTAAAACAAAAAATATTGATCTTTTATACATCATCATATTATTTAAAAGCTCACACTTAGGTTACATGAATAAATTCTCGGCAGGGTTGTGCCTATTCTGCCATCCACACTTACGGTCGACGGGTCTATGTGATACTTGTTCCTGGCCCAGAAAGCCAGATTCTGCACCTGCAAAGTCATTGTAAATGCACTTAAACCGTATCTCTTTATGTATTTGTTCGGTAAGTTAAATCCAAGCATAACCTCTTGCAGACGAATATTGTCTGCCGGTAAAATACTGTTACTGGAATAACGGGTAACAAATTCCCTGAAGGAATTGGTACCAGAAGTACCGATTTTTGGCACATCGGTAAAGTTCTCATCACCAGGTTTACGCCACCTATCAGCCACCAGACTGCTAGTCTCGGAATCATTTCCCGGATATGGAAGATAATACCGCATCACATAACCCAGGTTAAAGGTTAGTGCCACACGGGCAAAAAGCTGACGGAACCTGAATTCCTGAATCAAACCGCCCGTCCATGGTGCTTTGGTCACTCCCTGGTTCACCAGCGAAGCGGATATTGTAGCACTGTCCAGTACAGAGGTGACATTTCCATTGTTGTCATAAAACTGCGGATCGCCGCTTGAGTTCAGTCCGGCCCATCGCGGCGCCCAGATATTACTGACATCATAGCCCTCTCTGATCGCTAAAGTATATTCATTCGAAGCGGTGAACCGCGTAATTGGTACCTCTCTCGCGATATTGGTATTGTGTGCCCCATTGATGGTAATATTATAATTAATGTTATTGGTTTTGTAAACTACTGAGTTAAAGAAGAACTCCACGCCACGGTTTTTGATATTGCTGAAGCTTACCTGGCTGGACAGACCTGTACTTGGATCTGTTAAAACCGCCAGGTTATTCGATAAACCACTGGCATTCTGATCATAATAACGCACATCAATATTGTATCTGCTATCACTGAAACTGATTTTACCATGTGCTTCGAACAGATTACTTGCGGCAGGAAGCAGACCAAAATCGCTATTGGTAGCCTGACTAAACGAACCATTTGAGGCCACATTTGTGCTCTGCATCAAAGCCAGTCCCTGGTATGGACTAATTTGCTGCAAAATCATATTGAATGACAGATCACTGATCCGGTCAGATTTGAAATAACGCTCATGGACAATATCATAGTTAAAACTTCCATTGAACTGATTTGTCCCCTCAGGAGATTTAGCATAATTGAAGTGCAGGTTCAGCAATTTTTTCCTCATAAACATATCCAGTCCGGCACTCAGGTATTTTGTCGTAGCAGCTACGGCACCAGCCCCATTACCGGAATTGGTGGCTGCCAGATTTCCCCTCATGTTTTGCGTATTGTAGGCCGTATTCACTACAATGGCACTATCTGCAAATGCCAGTGTCAGTTTTTGATATAAAACCTTTGAACGCTGTCCTTGCTGTTGTGTCGGCGTAGCACCGTTTACCAGGATATAGTAAGTATTCCAATAGTTCTGCAAATACCTGGTATTGGTATAATTGCCGGGAAGATTAGGCATTTGAACACCATTCGCTCCCACAGAAACCAGCACATCTTTTAAAAAGCCATTCCAGTTTTTGACCAGCAGTCCTGTTACGTCAGTGTTATAGGAAGATAAAACGGAATAAGTAGCAGATTGCCCGTATAGCGGATTTAATACAGTAGTATATAAACCTGACACTTTTATTCTATCTGCAAAGCTATAGTTCAGCGATGCATTGCTATTGATGTTACGGGTTACAGCGGTATCTCCTGCCATATTTTGTGTGAGCGAAAAAGGGTAAGCGCTGGATGAGGCTCCAGAAAATAAAGCGTAAAAGTTGGTTATCGTACTTTGCGTTGAAGGGTTGGTGGGTAAATAAACAGGGGTACTTGTTTTTGTATTCCGGTTGTATCCATACAACGTAGGATAAGAAGGACTACTGGCGGTAATACTGGCAAGCCCGGCCCCTACGCCCAGGGCAATTGCATGTTTACCTAAAACCTTTGAGTAAGTTAAGCCTGATCTTACGTTTACATTATCGGTAGTCCGGTTATTCGCCTTCAATATATCACCGTAGGGCACATAAAAATTCACACCGGAGTTAGATAATTGCCCGTAAGTATTCACAAACTGCCTTACATAACTCGATTCCGCCCCATAAAGCGTACTGCTTTCGCTGCTTCTATGGGTATACAACACCGATGTTGCCCAGGTCAATCCAGGTAACAAGTTCCAGTTCATATTAAAATTGGACTGCCTGCTTTTCTCAATAGAGGATATATCATTTACCCTGTTATCTTCCAGCAGATTGACACCGAAATTTTTATATCCCCGTGATTCGATCAGCCGGTTACCAGCGGCAGACAAGCGCGTATAATCATAGATATAATTCCCTTGTGCGTCTACCAGCAACTGGTAGGGATCCATCCCGATATTGGTAGGGGAAAAGGCATAGCCATATTTTGACCTGGCATCGCTTAAATTGATGAGCCAGTTGATGTGCAGTTTATGGTTAAAAAAATTAAAGTTATTATTGAGGTTAAGGGAATAGGTATCATTCTTACTCCCCAGATTATTTGTCTTTCCTCCTATATAATTACCAATAGCGGTAAATCTGTAGGCTTGTGTCCCCCCGCTTACAGTTAAACTGTGATTTTGATTGAAAGCACTCTGCTGCAGCAACTTCATCTGGTCCTCGTTATCGAGACGTGACAGCGAATCCCATTTTGAATCAAATTGGGCAGTGCTGATTACCCCGTTTTTCACCTGGCTGAGCAGCTGTTTAGCTGGTGAAAGGTTGAATTGCGTAACACCATAGGTATTACTCAGCGCAGTGTTAACATCCTTCAGGTAATCCAGATAGGTACGGGAATCGGCCAGTTTCAATTGTGACCTGTTAAATACCGGAGCGGGTGAAAAATATAAACTGGTGGTGTAATTGATTTGCAGCTGTCCTGCTTTAGCCTGTTTTGATCGGATCAGAATAGCGCCACCAGCTGCCCTGGATCCCCATTTGATTAATTCTCTGGGATCCTTAACCACCTCAATGGATTCTACGTTGGTCATGGGATAATTAGCGGGGAAACCATCCTGCGGGAAACCATCAATCACGACGAGCATATTGGAGGTATTACTGCCAAAATTACTTGCCCCCCTGATCTCAGGAACCAGCGCGTTGGTAATGGTAGTGACTGTATTCAGACGGTACAGCAAACTAATTGAAGCCGGAACATTGGTTCCTTTGAGCAGGAGATCAATAATCTGCTGCCCCTGGGTTTTACCATAGTTACTCAGGAATTCTTCGACCGTATAACGTGTATAATTCATGAAAGGCTGACCATTTAAACGATTTGAATAGGCATCAATACTGGTGATCGTCTTCGTACTGGTGTTCACTACCTGTAAACTCAGTCCGGGAATAGTCCCCTGCAATACCTGCGCAAGATTCATATAGTTCCGGTTCTCCAGATTGACAAATTTGGTAGGATACAGTTTTGCATCATTGGATTCGATCTTCACCTCTGTCAGGTCAATAGACTTGTTATCGCCTTTTTCCAACTCGATTTTCAGATAGGTGGTATCCGTATAATCAACTGTTTTTTTCACAAAGCCGGCGGCTGACAGCAGGATAAAACCTGCTTCCCCCCCCTGTATCTTAAACTCACCATTGGCATTGGTTACACTTACCGTATTCAATGTGGGCTCTGATATGGTCACATTTTTAACCGGCAGCAGATTTTCGTCCACAACTGTTCCCCTAACCATTACTGAAGCTTGTTTTGGCGAAATATTTCTTTTCTGATCCTTATCTGCCTTATCCTGCTCCTTTTTAACCAGGATCGTCTGGGCAATGATTTTATAGGTTAAAGGCAGGTTCTTAAAAACCTGGCTTAGTGCATCCTGAATTGACCCCTTAGTCAGATTAACGGTTACTTTCGGGATATCACTGATGTCCTGACTGTCATATAGAAAAGTAAATTTAGATTGTAATTCTATGGATTTAAAGACTTTTTGTACTTCAACATTTTTCTCGTGAATAGTAATCTGACTATAACTTTTGGAAGCCATCAACAGCACTACCGCAGTTATCATTATTGTTACCCAATTAATCCGCATTACAGACCTCCGCTTTAAAGTATTGATTTACAGCATTTTTCACAAATAGAAAGGAAGCAGATTTTATTTTTTTCGCAAGTAGCTGCAATACTCCCTGCAAGGGTTTAGATAAACCATTTAAATACATATTTTTGTAATTAAGATTAAACGTTAAGATTCGATTGCCAAATTGCTTGTTAATGGGTTAATTCAGATATTGACCGGGTAAGTGCTTCAACACTTCCCGGTTTTCTATGTTAACCTGCTGAGGATTTCCTCTGATCTTAATTGAGTAGTAGATATTTCTTCATGTGTTTCTTTTTGGGGTTAGCAAATCAGTGAATTAGGTTGGTTGTATTTTAAGGTTAATTTTTTACGATAATCTTTCGTCCTTCCATGCTAAAGCGCACATTGAAGTAGGTGAGCATCTGCAGAAATTCTGAAGCTTTAACATTGCGCTTGATTTTTCCTGAGAATTTTCTCTGGGGAATCTTTCCCTGGTATTCAACTTCCACATCATACCATCTAGAAGCCTGACGCATAATGGTTTCAATGCTGGCATCATTGATCTGAAAGAGTCCGTATTTCCAGGCCACTGCCTGTTCCAGATCTGCAGGTTTAACCAGAATTGGTCCGGACGATCTGTTGACTGCCTGCTGTCCGGGTTTGAGTAATGCCGAATAACGGCTGTTCAGCTGTTGAATTTTGACCGAGCCCTCCAGTAAGGTTGTTTTAATATCCGGCTCATCGGTATAGCTATTGATATTGAAGTGCGTCCCTAAAACTTCAACGGTCTGTTTGCCTGCTTTAACAAAAAACGGTTTCGTTTTATTTTTAGCTACTTCAAAATAAACTTCTCCGCTGATTTCGACATGCCTTTCGCTGCCTCTAAACTGGGTAGGGAAAACGATGGATGAAGCTGCGTTTAACCATACTTTGGTACCATCAGCGAGTATCACCTGGTATTGACCGCCTTTGGGTGTGGCAATAGTGTTATAAGCGAGCTTTCCTTTTTGAGCCTGACCAGATTTTGTTGCATCGTAAGCGATCTCCCCTTCCTGTGTTTTATTAATCGCAATTCCGTCCTGGTTAGTCAACGTTCCATTTTTGGCGCCGTTTAACACAATAGTTGATCCATCACTCAGCGTCAGTACCGCCTTGTTACCCCCGGGAACGAAGTCCATTTTTGCCATTTGCCTGCGGGTACTATGATTATCCACGAGGAAATAAGCAAAAATTCCCATACAGATCAGTATAGACGCGGCAGCAACATACTTGAACAGCCCATTTTTGCGGAAAAAAGTAATAATGGTTTTTTTCTGATTTGCAGCGGCGATCCCGGTTTGAATCTGCTGCAGCATTTTTTCCCTTTTACCTAAAACAAAAGGATTCCGCTCAGGTATATAAGTTTGATAAGTATCCTCCATCAGGTCCAGTAATTCCTTATCAGAATGCCTTTTATTGATCAGCATCATTAATTCATTCCGCTCTTCAGCGGTTGCTGTCTTATCAAAATATTTTTGAAATAAATCGTTTATACGGTTGTTCGGCATCATAGTGTTCAGAATAACAGCGTAAATTAACGCCATTATAACACTAAAGACACATTACTTTATAAAAAGGGGTAACGGTATTTTATTTTTTTAAAAAAAAATCAGAGGGGTAGATAAAACGAGTACAATCACAGCATCATTTTGAGAGGAAAGTTCATTTTTAATGAAACGCAGTGCAAGTTTAATATGCTTTTTAACAGTTTCCGGGGATATATCTAAGATTTTAGCAATTTCCTCATGCTTTAAACGCTCTTCCCTACTCATTTTATACACTTTTTTCTGTTGAGGAGGTAATTTTTCGATTGCATCATCAATTAAGGAGCGATATTCTTCGATAACAGGCGTATCATCTGGCATATAAGCTTCTTCTTCGAACTGCTTCAACCATTCCAGTTGCCGCACTTTATCATTTGCTTTTTTCCGCAGATGATTGAGGGTTTGATTTTTGGAAAGAATGAATAAGTAATAACTGAAGTTGTCTAGCTCGGGAAGCGTTTCCCTTTTGAGCCAGATTTTTATAAAAACATCCTGCACAATTTCTTCGGTAACCTCGATCGATTCCGTGAGTTTATACACATACTCGCCTAGTTGTCTGTAATAGGCATCAAAGAGTTCGGTAAATGCACGTTCATCCCCTTTTGCGACTAATGCAAGTAATTCAGCTTCGTTTTTAACAGGTGTCAGGCCCAATGTTTGATATAAATTCTAAAGTTATATAAAATGTATGTCTTTTCACAAGCGCCACAGTTAATATTCAATTTTAACCATAAACGCCTCCCGCCAGCCTTTTTCTGTATGACGAGTTTCAGCTTTTCAATTGACGCTCCTGATATGGTAATAATTTAATACCTTCCATTCATGAAACCTGCATAAATGATAAGCTAAAAGCTGAAATGAAAATGCGGCAGGCTTCATCGCCTTTAAAGCACAATATATCCCAATGAAAGACAGTCCCTACAAAAAAGCCAAAATGACAAACTGGTTCCAGCCGACCATGTTACTGAACATCGCTTTAAAATCAGTGATCTCAGGAACATTTGGCAACTATGCTGACCGAAGGGAGCTGCAGGCCGCATTAGGGACTAAGGATGAAGAAGCCGATCCGGGCAGGTTAAGGGAAAGACTGGCTGCCGGAAAAAAAGAGATATGGGTAGATTTTATCTGTGATACAGGCGACGGATTCAATTCCACTTACTCAGTCGCAAAAAAAGCTGCGCAGCAAATACTCAGTTTGCAAAGCGAAGATGGAAAAGATGCTCCGCACAACACCCGGCGCGGAGACCTGCTGGTTTTAGGCGGTGATGAAGTCTATCCCTTCCCTACCCTCGACACCTATAATTCAAAATTCCGCCTTCCTTTTGATGCGGCGGGCGACAGAACTGAAAAATTTACTGATGCCACGCGACCGTTGTTATTTGCCATTCCTGGTAATCATGACTGGTATGACGGTTTGGGTAATTTTATGAAACTCTTTTGTCAGCAACGCAGTATAGGCATCTGGCAGACCGTACAGAAAAGAAGCTATTTTGCCATTCCACTCCCGCATAATTATTGGATCTGGGCAACAGATATTCAGCTGAATTCCAATATAGACCAACCGCAGCTGGATTATTTCAGTCGTATTGCCAAAACGGAAATGCAGGAAGGTGATAAAATTATTCTGGTCACCGCAGAACCTGCATGGGTATATAATGAGATCAGGAAAAATGACCAGTCCTTTGACAGGCTGGAATTTTTTATTGCAAGACATATCCGTGATGAATATGGTATAATTGGGAAGAAGTTCAGGCTGGCGGTTAATATAACGGGCGACTTACACCATTACTCCCGTTACTCTGCTACGGAAAACGGACATCAATACATCACTTCAGGTGGCGGTGGCGCTTTTCTTCACCTCACGCACAACTTACCTGATGCGGTAGAATCCCTGGACAGTCGGACGGCAGCAGATAAAATTGCCCGGAAAAAAGTGTTTCCTGAGGTGGCCGATTCAAAAGCACTATTATTGGGGAACTTACTTTTCCCCGTCAAAAACCCTGCATTTACGGGTCTGGCCGCTCTGGTTTATCTTTATTTGTTCTGGTTATTTCAAAGTCACCACGTGGCGCTGACGGGAGGATTTTTTCTGGAAGGATTTACAGGTATTTCCACAGCACGTTTTTTTGAAACGATGGCCGTTTATTTTCTGGGAGGCCCCTCACTGGCCATCAGCATCGGCGCACTTTTTGCTGGCTTCTGGTTGTTTGTAGACCGGGTGTCCACAAAAGCCGGGAGCTCTTTGATCGGACTATTACATGCACTATGTCAGACAGTGATGTTATTCGGCACGATGTATTGGCTGGCACAAACCACCCTGATGGATTATTGGGGAAGCTGGTGGGGAAATGCGCTGATTGTATTGATTTTCAGTACGGTTGGCGGAACCATTTCTTCTTTACTGATGGGCGTCTATCTTTACTTATCTAATCTCCTGCTGAGTATGCACGAGGATGAATCCTCTTCTTCTCTGGCAAACCCTGACTTTAAGAACTTCATCAGAATGAAAATTCACGACAAGGGAATCGACATTTATCCGATTGGTATCAAAAAAGTGCAGAAAGACTGGAAGGTAACGGGCACGCAAAAGCAGATCACTGTTGAAGGTAAAGATTTTGAAACCATATTGATAGAAAAACCTATCCATGTATTGGATCACATGCTTTAGGCTGCCCGCTTGTTAAGACCAGAATCCTTTCACACGAATCTGCTCATGCCCCATTTTTTTTAATAATTTGCGTAATGCGACGACCAACTGATGATTCCCATTGATATAAAATGAGGTATTGGCAATAGCATACTGTTGTTTGATCAGCCAGTCTGCCAGTTCATCGTAACTGGACATGGTATTGATTGCCGGAGAAAAGTTATCACGCAGCAAGTTTGTGCTTTGCGTTTTATCAAGAACTACAGCCATATCTAAACGACTGACAGGAACGGTAAGTTGCTGAAGCGCCAGTAAATGTCCGACACTGCTGGCATCACCCAGACCAACCACAAAATCTGTAGGATGTGGAAACTGACGTGTACTTTCCGGACGGAAATAAGAAACGCTATCACCACTTTTCAGCTTTTTTGCCCAGCTGCTTCCCGGCCCCTGGTGATCCGCATCAATCAATATGGAACAAGTTGAGGTTTCCTCATCCCATCCAAAGGGACTATAATCTCGGAAGCTGAATCCATCAACGCGAAACTTGATGTAGGGAATCTGCCTCCAGTCGCGCATGTTAACAGAAGGCAGGTGAAGTTCAATTTCTATTAACCTGGATTCTTCCCAGCTGCGCACATTCAATACGTTTCCAGCATTTAGCAGCTGGCTTTCAATTAACTTCCCTGCTTTATCTTTGATTTGGCTTAATATGGATTTTTTCATGTGACATTAAATTAATGCCACAAAGAAACCTGATTTTCAACGGGTTTAAAATAGCACATATCGTGTATTTGTAGCACTATTCCCGGTATTGCCGCCAAAAACACCTTGGCTGTAAAAAAAAAGCCGCTGGCATTAAATACCAGCGGCTTCATCAAAAATTATAACTTAAATTGCAGCTTGCGCATCTCTTAAAGCTTTGATGGCATCGTGACCAGCATTTACACCAACTTGTTGTTGCAATAATACTGTTCTCACATTTTCACCTAATTCATTTTCCTGAAGTGCATCTCTGTAGGCTTTTTTGATCGCATCCTCACCTCTTTCACATTCCGCTAAGATACTGTGACGGTCATCACCACCAAATCCTGCTTTGATATCTATCCAGGCTCTGTGTAATGTACCCAGAATCGTATTACCCGTATCAGGATTTTCTCCGTTTCTGCCAACCAGACCAGCAAGTTCGGTTACATTCGCTCTGCTCTCTGATGATAATTTATCGAAGATAGCTTTCAGGTCAATATTTTCATCCTTCAAATCTGCCGCTGCTTTATTAAATCCATCAGCTCTATCATTGTTAATCTCAATAAGGTCGTTTAAAACCTCAACTGTTTTTTCTGTGTTTTCCATTTTAATCTATTTTGGTAGTTGTTAGCTATTAAACAGCATCACAGGATGATAGTTTGAAATATTATTTTTTTTAGTTTGCGCAACATTTTCTCTACGAGCTTGTTATCTATAAAAAACAAAAATATATGAAAAACTTATTTTTATTTACGCTCAGCCTTATTTCATTAACATTTCTGGCATCACAGACCTTCGCACAATCAGAAGAATCACGCAATAAGATACAGCTGATCATAACGCATGATGGTAAATCAATAACAGCCGATTTAAATTCATTGAGCACAACCATTTCACGAACAAGTGAAGAAGATATAGCTGAGGTAAAAACAGCTGCAGATACAAGTAAAACTAAACTGCCGTCCCCCGGCACCACTGGTTCTGCATTTTATTTATCATTTGATATCAAACAGATGAGCAATGACCTGCTAAAGGTATTCGCCAGAAAAAAAACACGCTTTGATGGAACAATTACCATTACGGATAGCTATGGTAAAAATGCACCAAGAAGTATCAGGTTCAAACAGGCATCCTTATACAACTATTCAGATCAGTTCTCCTCCGCATCTTATGGCGACACCTACGGAAGTTCTGTCATTGCAATTATGTGTAAGGAAGTTGCGATCAATGGAATAACTATAGAACAATAAGGCCGGCATCATTATCCTAACGACTCCATCGTGATTTTGAAAGATCGTGATGGTTTCGTATTATTGAACTAGGCCTCATCATTATGCATATACAAAGCTATTTCCGCATTGTTATTTTTGTACTGCTCAGCATCTTTTCCATAAATGCTTCCGCACAGGGCAGGAATAGTGACAGTTCAGTTACCAGCAGGGATAGCATTGCAAAAGGATTTGTGGATAGAATGCAGGATTTCGCAAAAGAGTCTGCCATCAAGAGCAAGGCCGAATTTGACGCAGATAAAGCAATTGCAATCCAGTTAAGAATCTTCGAAGAAGTAAGACTGACAATGCAGAGCGCGAAGAGTTATATGAAATCGGGTCTCGATACCTCGGCACTCAAGCAAAACCTGAAGGAAATTCAGGGCGACTTCACAATAGCTGCTGACGGCGTTTTTATCAACAAAGGAACGGCCCAGACTTATCGCAACCTGACCGCAACTAAAAAAATAATCAATGAGCTGATTGGTGAGGCAAGGGTGAGCAAGCTGAGACTGGATACCAGACAGCAGGCACTGACCGGATACAGGTTTCGAATGGATTCATTGTTGACCACCCCGGCACTTTTTAATTTCCCGAAGGATTCCCTGGAATTGATGGATTACCTGCACAGCCTGGTTACGCTTGCCAAGGAAACGGGTCCTGTAGACTCAGCACTCAGAATTGCCGGACGGAATGTACAGCGACTGCTCAATGCCTACAATCTGGAAATCAACCAGCTGAAACTAAGTGTAGATGAAATTGAGCACGATGAGCAGAAGATGGCAAAAACCACTCTGAGCAGGGAATTTCCCAATCTTTGGAAAACACCAGGATCCTACAGACCTTTTCAGGAAATCCTGAATTTCTCCAAAGTAAAGGGGCTGCTCACCCTCCGGTTTTATGCCATTAATAATCTCTGGAAATTAGTAGCATTTACCGGATTGGCTATGCTTTCCTTCCTCTACCTGCGTTCCCTGAAGACGATTTATACTTCGAAGGGATTAATGAATAACAGTTATGAAGGACAACTGGTCATCCGATACCCGGTGTTATCTGCAGTACTGCTGGTGATCAGTATATTTCAGTTCATATTTTTTTCTCCGCCTTTTATTTTGAACGTTATATTCTGGCTGATCTCCTGCATCTGCCTCACAATTATTTTCAGGGGCTATATTACCCGATACTGGATGTGGGTATGGCTGCTCATGGTGACTTTTTTCTTTTTGGCCGCAGCAGACAACCTCGTGTTGCAGGCATCCAGAACTGAGCGCTGGTTTATGCTTGTGGTAGCCCTGGCAGGCATTTTTTCGGGTATTGTTATCATTTTTCAGCGACGTCAGCATGAATTGCGGGAGAAATGGATAGCCTATTCCATTGGTTTTATGGTTTTCCTGGAAATATGTTCGGTCGCCTTAAATATATTCGGCCGCTACAATGTCTCCAAAACCTTATTCATAGGGGGATTTCTGAATGTGATTATTGCCATACTATTCCTTTGGGTAGTCAGGTTTATCAACGAGGGATTGGTTCTCGCTTTCGATGTTTATACGGTTCAGGATAAAAAGCTGTTCTATTTAAACTTTGGACGGGTAGGGTCAAGAGCGCCCTTTTTGCTGTATGTACTTTTGGTATTGGGATGGATCGTCTTAATGGGTCACAATTTTCCTTTATTTGAATATCTTTCTCAGCCGCTACTGAACTTTTTAAGCAGGGACAGAACCATCGGGGATTATACATTTACGATCAATTCCCTGTTTCTCTTCTTTGCAATAATGTCCATCTCAGTTATTGTTTCTAAAATTGTTTCCTTTTTTGCCTCTGATGACCATCTGGGCACCAGCAAGGACAAGGAATCAAAAAAACAAAGATTAGGCAGCTGGGTACTACTGGTACGCATATTTATCCTGTCCACAGGTCTTTTTCTGGCCATTGCAGCCGTGGGTATCCCTATGGATCGCATCACTATTATTATAGGGGCATTGGGTGTTGGGATTGGATTCGGCCTGCAAACCCTGGTTAACAATTTAGTCAGCGGCCTTATCATTGCTTTTGAAAAACCAGTTAATGTAGGTGATATTGTCGATGTGGATGGCCAGGGTGGCACAATGAAGTCCATCGGTTTCCGTAGCAGTGTGATCACCACCTGGGATGGTGCTGATTTAGTGATGCCAAACGGCGACTTACTGAACTCCCACCTGATGAACTGGACCTTAGCGGGAAACCGCAAGCGGGTGTCCATCCTCATCGGTGTGTCTTACGATGCTGATCTGGAAAAATGCAGAAAAATAGTGAAGGAATTACTGGATGCAGAAGAACGGATCAGCAAATCGCATCCTCCGGTTGTACAATTTGAAGAGTTTGGTGCCAGTGCAATCCATCTCAAAATCTATTTTTGGACCAAACATATGTCCGATAACAATTCTACCAGAAGTGATCTGGTGATATCCATTACTAAAGCGTTCAAGTCTAATCAGATTCAAATACCTTTCCCTCAACAGGATGTGCATTTACATATGGAGAAGCAGGAGAATGAAAAAACAAGGGGAAGCTCCTGATAAATCTTCCCCATGCAGAATTATGCAGCCCTTCTGTTTCTTAACTCATCCACTTCAGATTGGCGGAAGTAAATGGTTGTCTTATACCAGAATTTGTAAGTCAAATTGATTATGTTTATTTGCTGATACCATATGCAACAACTCAAAGATATATCAACAACCATCTTGTCGGTCGCTACCCAGCGTGGCCCGGAAAAAAGCACCTGTCCATCAGAAATTGCACGAAAGCTATTTCCTGATGACTGGCGTAATCATATGAAAAATGTAGTAGACGTAGCTATAGATTTACATCATCAGGGTAAAGTGATGATCACACAAAAAGGGATAGCCATCGATGTGAATCACATTAAAGGACCTGTTCGCATTAAAATCATCTTACCTTAATAGCATAATTATCTGGTTTTAACTGTTATCTGTCCGTTTTCCAAACCTTCACTGATTGCCTGCAGCCGTGTGACTCCCTTCTCTTTTTGCGCCTGCAAAATAATTTGGCATTTACCATTGAATAACTTTCTTTTCCATTTCCCCTCTTCGCATTGATCTGCTTCATGACTGCTGGGATCACCATTGCCTACCCCAATGATTTTCAGACCACTTTGTACGGAAAATTCAACGCTTGAGTTTACATCGGGAACCGACCTTCCCTGCTTGTCTACAGCTGTCACATTCACCACAACAACATCTTTTCCATCTGCTTGAACCTGTGCCCGATTCGCATCAAGTACCAAACGGTAAGGGCTTCCGGTAGTTTCTATTTTAGCTGTTATCTTTTTTCCTTTTTTATAAGCTATGGCTGATAAAGTACCGGGATGGTAGGGCACGTTCCATTTCAGGTGACTGTTGCGTGGCATTGTTTTTTGCCCCTGACTTTTACCATTCAGGAATAACTCTACTTTATCGGCATTGGTATTTACCCAAACCTCTATGGGCTGCCCCTCTTTTCCTTTCCAGTTCCAGTGTGGCGAAAGGTGCAGCACATCTTTATCTGTCCACCAGGATTGATAGTAATAATAAATATTTTTCGGAAAACCACAAACATCCATCACCCCGAAATGTGAATTGATATTTGGCCATTCATAAGGTGTAGGCTCCCCTCTGTAATCAAATCCTGTCCAGATAAATCCGCCCTGCCAAAAATCATTTTCCGCAGCAAGCGTCCACCACTCTTCAGCTTTACTGGCCCACCAGGGTGCAGTAATGTCCTGATCTGGCACATAACCGGCTATAGAATCTTTCACATAAATACCTCTGGTGGTTACTGTGCTCCCCATCTCTGTACCTATAAGAGGCTGATCAGGATGATCTTTATGGTAATCGGCAACGGCAAACTGACGATAATTAAATCCCCTTACAGGGATTACCTCATTAACGCCATTAAACACGTTGGGCAGATCGGCGGCATAAGTACTGGTACGGTAAGGATCCAGTTCATGCTGTTTTGCCAATAGCGTCTGTGCAATACGTTTACCTACGGAACTGGTTTGCAGTAAACCTTCCTCGTTACCTATGGACCATAAAAATATGCTGGGATGGTTTCTGTCTCTTTTGATCAGCCTTTCTAACTGTGACAGGTATTCAGCGCCACTGTTTAACAAGCGCTGCTCATCTAGCACCAACATTCCCAGGCTATCGCAGGCGGCGAGCAATTCCGGCGTTGGTGCATGGTGACTCGCCCTGTAGGCATTACAGCCCATTTGTTTCAATAAGCTTATCCGGTAATACTGCATCTCATCTGGTAAAGCGCTACCGAGACCGGCATGATCCTGATGGTTGTTTGTCCCCTGTATCTTAATGTGTTTCCCGTTCAGAAAAAAGCCCTTTACAGGATCCATATGAATAGTTCTGATGCCATAACGCGTCACCGTACTATCCAATACTTTGGTTCCGGATTTTAAAAGGGTAACGACTTTATAGAGATAAGGATCTTCGAGCGACCAGCGTTTGGGCTGATCCAGGTTTATCACCTGCTTAGTCTGTCCCTTTGCATTCACCGCAAGGTCGAGATGCTGTACTGCTGCAGCTGATACCTTTCGGCCATTTCTATCTGTAATATAACTATACAATTGTATTTTACCAGGCTGCTGCCCCAGGTTCTGTACGGTTGATTCTACGGTCACCCTTGCTTTTTGATCTTCTATATCAGCATGAATAAAAATTCCGTCTTGCGGCAGATGAATATTGTCATACTGGTTGAGCCAGACATGCCTGTAGATCCCTGCCCCCTCATAAAACCAGCCCTCATATTGGGTAGCATCTACCCTCACTGCAATCACATTGTCTTTCCCATAAATAAGGTTGTCTGTCAGATCATAACTGACCCCCAGGTAACCACTGGCATTCCTGCCGAGATATATACCATTGACCCATACCTCCGCATCTCTGAAAATCCCGTCAAACTGTACCTGGAAACGCTGACCTGAATCTGCTTTTGACACAGTAAAATGTTTACGGTACCAACCGATGCTTGTTGCAGCAAATAAACCTCCTACCGGCTTATAACCATGTGCCAGAACATCTGCATTGGCAGATTGTGCAAATGGAAGTCCCGCTGCCCAGTCATGCGGCAGATTCAATTTCCGCCATGCTGTATCGTCAAATACAGGACTAATTGCGGTCTGCTCTGCTTTGCCGGATTTAGCAAATAAGTTGGCTACTTTATAATTAAAGTCTTTAGCAGGATCAGCAGCATGCCCGAGACTGAATCTCCAGCCTTCATCAAAATTGAGGTGTGAGGGAAGAGAAGTTTTCTGGGCAGAAACAGGTTTCGGGCTAAAGAACTGGATGCTGGAAAGCAACAGGAACAATTTTATAAAATAGCGCATATCTATATTGTTATTTAAGATAAATAGATTCAATCTCCAGGGTATTAGGCTGGTCGGTTGTACGGTTATTCATACCGTAACCAAATGTCACTTCCAGTTTTCTCGCGTCTTGCAGATGGAAAACAGCTGAGGTAACCGATTGATAGTAAAGCGGTAAGAAGCCAGGATATGGCCGCGGAAGAAGTAATTGTGCATCTTTTTTCAAACTACGGAGAGGAATCTCAATGTCTGAGAACTCGTTGCTCACCACCGCTTCAGCAGAGTAGAAATCTGCATTTTCGGTAATCAGTCCCAATTTGATTTTGATAGACTTTTTATTACCGGTTTTCGCACGTATCACGATAGTCTTCAGCGCATCAATTCCCGGAGCGTTCGGGTCCATTAAATCTCCAAAATAACTTTGAATTCCAATTAAAGGATTTTGCTCAGTTGTATCCATCTTCAGTTTCAATACCGCAGCTCCGGGGATTTCGGCATCAATGTATTCAACCGCCTTGTTATTCCAGTCGGGATTATACACCGCTATTTTTTCCCTGTCTGTAACCGGATTAAATATTTTGATCAGTGATGTCCTGGGTGCCACAAATTCACCTGCTTTGATCACCCCAAGAGCACTTTGTGCAGTATAGCTGTTTTTCTTGTCTTTTCTGCTTAACCAGTAAACACCCGGGGAAACTTTAATTTCCTTGTCATTAGCGATAGCGGATACGGTCTTGTCATTAATTGCCGTTAGCCTGTAACCACTCCCCAGATCGGGCAGGTCCAGCACCATAGCATGACTGTCCCAGCTGATCCTGCTTACATCTTTACCGGGTGAATTCTTTTCAAAAGGGTCACGGATAAATACAGCATCAGGCATGACTTCCAATCGCCATAAACCTTCTTCCACATGGTCGATAAAATAAGCACCTGTTCCTTTATACGTACTTAACACAGAACTGCCCACACCTGCTATATGTTGCAGCAATGCCGGATTTACAGGCAACGAAGTAGTGGTATTGGAGAAATAAAATTCGTCGGCAGTATTCATCTCACTCAATGAATTTTTATGGTCAAGTCTGAAAGCGTCAAACAACGTATCTATCGCATATTTTTGAAGTCTCGGCAACTGGTGAAAAGCCCTGGAGGCAATGAGCAAGCTGATTGCCTTTGAAGGAGTATAGGCCAGATTTAAGTAATGTGTCTGATATTCTACATTGCTGGAAGCGGTGGCCATCGGATCATACGCAAATTGCGTAGCCCACTGAAATCCTGCTGCACGGAAACTCCTGGCCATGGCCGGATACATATAAGCAGCCAATACATCTGCCGCATCAAATTCATAAACCATCTTCGCCCGGTTTTTAAAGCCGGGGATAGTATCGAAAGGAATGCTGTATGCTGATACGTTCGGCAGGTAATTGCCCTGCTGGGTGTGGCCGGCGACAAGCCCCGTGGGATACCATTGGAAACTATGGCCCTGTACATCTGCTTTGACGATGGCGCCGGCATATTTTGGCGATTCACTGATATTATAGAAAACGGGTTTCTTCCAGCCCGTCTGACGAATCGCTTTCACCATACGGTTAACATATTCAGTTGTTCTTGCCGGCGGACCGCTATGCTGCGGCTCATTGTTCACCTCAGTGGCAATCACATCCGGATCCTGCTGATAGGTAAGTCCGGTATAGCGGTTTTTATGCTTAAAAAATTGGGTCAGGTAGTTTTCCTGAGCTAAAAAAGCAGCTTCTTCTACCAGTGCGCGTTTTTTGCCATATTTTGAAGAGAAACTGCCCGTATTTTCATCCTTTTCCGGATAACCATTCCCCCAAAAGGCAATGGGCGTAATAATTGTTTTTATATTTCTCTTTTTAAGTTCAGCCAGCAGGAAATCGAATAACCGGAGATGTTCGTTATTGATGAGGTTGCCTAATGTGTCAGAAATTTCTGTATCCCATACATGCACCCTGAACGCATCCAGACCAAGGCGTGAAAAATGATACACATCATCTCTGATGGCCTGCTCTACAGAAATGCCCAGCCGATTGATAGAGCGGTAACCATAAGCAAATGGTGCCGTATAATTCACACCAAAAAAAGCAGCTTCCTGTTGGTTTTTCTCCCAGCGAATCACCCCCTTCGCATCTATATAAATCCCTTGTTTAGCGGCTGATGATTTTTTGGATTGTGCAGTAGCATGTAATGAGAAGGCAGTAGCCAGGGCAAATAAAAAGTATTTCTTAATCATATCAGGTTTAAGGTAAAAAAGCATCCATTGCTATTGTTGGCTTTCCGGTATCGTCAAATGCACCCAGTTTATAACCACTCCAGCTATTGTAAGATTGCGGCTCCCAGTAAAAAACGCCCAATCCTTTTTGATTAGGCAGGGATTTGTTTTTGGTTAGCAGATCAGTAATAAAAGCTTTAGAGGCGGCAGCTTCGGCGACCGGCATACCTACTTCGCAGATCATAATCTCCGAGCCATAACGCGTAACCATATCGTTCATATTGGCGAAACACTGTGTATTTTTTTCTGACCA
This sequence comes from Pedobacter sp. MR2016-24, assembly GCF_026239655.1. Classification (GTDB taxonomy): domain Bacteria; phylum Bacteroidota; class Bacteroidia; order Sphingobacteriales; family Sphingobacteriaceae; genus Pedobacter. The sequence continues at coordinate 257,313 of NZ_JAPIVO010000008.1, forward strand.
ATCTGCAATAGTCGGATATAAAGACATACCAATTACATCCCATTTGGCACCATTGTTTTTGAGTCCGTCAAACATCCATCTGAATAGTCCGTTATCATAGCCATTCGACAGGTGAACAATCACCTTCGAACCGGGATTAACTGATTTCACCGCATTATAACCAGAAAGTACCAGATCTGCAAAGTTTTTCATGTTAAGCGATGCCTTTCCCTCTTCCCACAACATCCCATTATTGGTTTCATTTCCTACCTGCACCCACTCAGGTACAATTCTATTGTTCTTCAAAAGTGTTAAAACTGCTGTGGTATGGCTGGCAACTGAAGTCTTCAGCGCCGCAATATCCTGCGACGCCCAGGCCGCAGGCTTATTTTGCTGCCCCGGATCTGCCCAGCTGTCACTATAATGAAAATCCAGTAATATCCGCATGTTCATGGTTTGTGCACGTTTTGCCTTGGCCAGTACATCATCTGCATTACACCATCCAGTTGCCGGATTTACCCATACCCTGAGCCGGATGGAATTTATTCCTTTATCGCTTAAAATCCGGAACAAGTCCTGTTGCACACCTGCACTAGTATAAAATTTCTTTCCGGCAGCTTCCATTTCGCTTACCCAGCTCACATCTGCGCCTTTGGCATAAGTACCTATAGGATCCGGCACCGGATAAATCTGGGTATCCCCTTTTGGCGTTTTTTCGCAGGCCGTGCTCAGCAGGGTAAACAGCGATAGCATTACTATACTCTTGAGGCTATATTTATTTTTAAAGATCATGTCTGTTTTAGTTAATTGAATAGGTATAATTTCCATCACCGCCACTTAAGTCCAGTGTTACTGTAAATACGCCGGTTTTGGTAACCGGGATATTGATGCCGCCCCAGGAAGGTGCTCCGGCAAACATCAATGTACCTTTATCATCCACTTTATAACTGATATCATATGCACCGTTACAGGTGAAAACAAATGCTTTCCCGGCGGTTAAGGAGACATTGGCAGCAATCCATTTTTTGGTGGCAGCATTGTAAATCATCGGTGTTGATGAAGTACTCCAGCCATTATCATCACCAGAAATAAAGAATTTTACGGGTGTGTAATTGATGGTCAGCGCATCAAGGTCTACGTTTACTTTCATATAAGCAGGCGATGGTGTCAGCCATAAATTACCTCCTCCTAAGCTTAAAGTATTCGCGTCTGTTCCCCAGCCATATACTTTTGCATCTTTCGCTGAAACAAGCTGGAAAGCATCACCACCCCATCCATCTGCATTTGGAAGGTCGATATATCCTTCATATTTGGAATTAAATTTAGCAGAAGTCAGCAGGAATCCTGCCGATTGCTCCAGGGGAGTTTTCCAGGAATTTGCGCCTTTCACCAATAATGCCGGATATTCCATAATTGCTTTATAAGGTGTTACATCCATTTTAAGCACGGAATAAATTGGTTGTATGGTAGAGCCTGTACCTATATTCTGGTTTACTTCTGTTTTTAAACGCACCACTAGTGTACTGTTTACGCCAGTTGGCAACAGCAGCTGTACCGAAAGCAAAGCGTTAAAATCCGCACCTGTGTAGGATTTCTGCAGACTATCGGCGGCAAGCTTAACGTTAATCGCTTTGCCCCAGGCATTGGCACCAATAGTATCTGCTGGCACATCAAATTGTAAGGTATAGACAGGAACGACTTTGATGCCATAATCCGGAGCTTTAAAAGTAAAAGTTACTACCCTGGAAGCATCAGTGGCTTCGGATAAAACTAAACTAGTCGCCGTACTGCTAAAAGAAAGCGAATTTGCTGCAGGCGGGATGACTATATTTTGAGACTGTTCCTTTTTACAAGCCGCAAAAAGGAAGATGATGAAGATCAGTAGAAACTGATTTTTCATAGCGTATGATTGGATGAATGAAGCTATCATGATTGCTGAACTAAATTAATAACCAGTGTTTTGAATTAAGTTTGGATTAGCAGAAAGGTCTGTGGGCGGCAAAGGGAAAATATTGAATTTCCCGGCTACGGAGGTACCTGCCCTCAATCCACCTTTCCATGACCATAAATAGGTGTTGGTGGTAAATTTATCAAAGCGGATCAGGTCTGTTCTTCTATGCCCTTCATAATACAGTTCACGGCCACGCTCGTCCAATATAAAGTCCCTCGTTAGTGCGCTGGCCGAGATATCTCCGGCAGTACTGCCATTATAAGCCCGTCTGCGTAATTTATTGACATAATCCAGTGCTTTGTTTAAATCACCGCCCGTACCTCCGCGCAATACGGCTTCCGCATAGGTGAGGTAAGTTTCACCCAATCTGAACAGGGGAAAATCTATATCTGAAAAATCTTTGGCAGCATCCTGGTTTGGCGCAGGGGCACCCGACCTGGTCTTGTTCCTGAATTTAGTACTGGAATAGCCGTCGGTTGAAACATACAGTTCAGTCATGTTCAGATTTTGCCCGGTCATATAAAACTGGGCACGGGAATCCGTATTACCTGTTTTATCTGCAAAAAGATTCACGAAATTCTCTGTAAAGCGTAGACCTCCCCAGTCGCCGTTTGAACCGGAAACATCTGCGGGAACGTGAGCAGGCCCGTGCATCAGGTAAGTAGTACCCCCAAAATTCTGCGTGCTTGTTCCATCGTAATTAATGGTCAGGATAAATTCATCTCTATTGAGGTGATTATCTGCCATGGTGAGTTCCCTGTAATTATTATGCAGGGAATAACCAGCCCCGGTTATTTTATCACAATAGGTAATGGCTTCCGTGTATTTTGCCGTACCAGTATACACTTCTGCATTCAGGTACATACGCGACAACAGTGCCCATGCCGCAGCCTGGTCTGCCCTGCCATATTCATTAGTTTTAGCAGGTGCCAGTTCTCCTTCTATGGCTTTAAGTTCAGTCTCTATATAGGTGAAGAGCTCTTTCCGCTGAATCTGTTTAGGAAAATCCTTTCCCCCAATTTCAACCGACTCCGTAACCATTGGCGGATTAGCATACAGGTCCATTAACACCCAGTACTGATAAGCCCTCAGAAAACGTGATTCTGCCCTGTACCGACGGATGTTATCTGCATCTGCACCGCTGATCCCCCTTTTAGAAAGATTGTCATCCGAAGACTGCCTGATAAAATCATTGCACAAAGTAATCTGAAAAAAAGACCTGTAATATAATCCGTTGATGATTGAATTAATCGAAGACCAGCTCAATTCATGCAAACCCTGAATTCCGGCATCACTTTGCCATGACCAGCCAGCTTCGTCCGTAGTCAGTTCCTGCAGGTTCCAGTATAACCTTAAAAAATCCGAGTTTCCCTCATCTTTAATAATTTCTACAGGAATATCCTGCTGCCCCGTGGTGGCATTACCGGTTAGCGCAAAAGCACCATATACTTTTGCCAACGCTTGTTTATAACCTTCAGGTGTAGTGTAAACTTTATCAGCTGTAAGGTCATTGGTCGGCGTCAGGTCCAATTTATTACAGGAAACCAGAGAGATCAGCGTTAAACAGGTCAGTGAAACCGTTTTGAAAAAGCCTGGCAACATATATTTTTGGTGAGAAGTATTCATTTTCTGTGAGATTAGAATTTAAAAATTGACATTTAGTCCGAGCGAGAAGACTCTTGGTCTTGGATAAAGATTATTATCTATACCAAAAGGAACTTCAGGATCCAGTCCGCTGTATTTAGTAATCGTAAACACATTCTGCACACTGGCACTCAGCATCAGATTCGCCTTGCTTTGAAAGATTTTTCCAAACCGGTAACCCAGGTTGATATTGTCCATCTTAAGGAATGAGCCATTCTCAATATAATAATCACTCAGTAACTGCTGCGTTTTAAAATTGGTGGTCAGATAATTCGGCGAAGCATTGGCAAGAACAGACGAACCCGTGATCTGTGCCAGGTTGCCGGTTTGACTATAAATATTATTGTATACGTAATTACCCAGATTAGCTCTCAGGGTAAAACTCATATTCCATTGTTTGTAACTGAGATTATTGCTGAATCCAAGAAAAACTTTAGGATCAGCAGGTTTCCCTTTATGGAAGTCATTTTCATTTACCTGGCCATCCCCATTCTGGTCTATATATACACCTTCAATAGGTTGTCCGGATTGATTATAGGCTTGTTCCAAGAGATAAAAGGTATTTTTACTGCCGCCGACTGCATTGATTAAAGCAAATTGTCCGCCTATCCCGCCGGCAATGCTTCCAGACTGAAAGCCTTTATAATTCGCATCGTTGGGCACCACCGTAAGGTTAGTGATAGTATTTTTATTGTAAGTAGCGTTGAGACTGAACTCCCAGTTCAGGTCTGCCGTTTTCACCGGGACAAAACCCAATGTAAGTTCCAGTCCTTTGTTAGTCATATCACCAACATTCACTACAGCACTTGCTGAAAAATTGGTTCCTGCAGGCTGTGGTACCCTATTGAGTAAATCGCTCGTTTTCTTGGAGTACCACTCCAGGCTACCGGTAATCCTGTTATCCAAAAAGCCAGCATCTACGGCTATATTGGTTGTGGCTGTCTGTTCCCATTTGATATTGGAAATATAAGCACTGGGGCGATACATCTGGTAAAAAGCATTTCCAAACTGGTAAGAGGCATTGGGTGTACTCAGGTTATATGTGGATAAATAACCATAATTATCAATCCCGTCCTGCTGACCAGTCAAACCGTAACTTGCCCTCAATTTCAATGCAGAAATGGTCTTGCTATCTTTCAGGAAATCTTCATTTTTCAAGGTCCAGGCTAAGGCTACAGAAGGGAAAACAGCATATTTATATTTTGGTGCAAAACGGGAAGAGCCATCTCTTCTGACAGTTGCAGTCAGTAAAAAGCGATTATCATAACTATAATTTACACGTCCGAAATAAGAAATAAGCCGGTTTTGTGGTTTGTTAAATGGAAAAGTAGGGTCTGAATTGGCTATTTTTTTCCCATCGGCATCAAAATCTGCAAAGTTGTACACCTTAGTGAGGTAATCATTGTAGGAATAACCAGCTGTAGCATCTACCCTGCCCTTGATAGATTTAAATTCTTTGATGTAATTCAGGTAAAAATCAAATACGGTATTCATCCGGGTTTGTTTATATTCCGTGTTCACACCCGGTCTGTTAATTGTTTCTGCTGCGTATTGGTCAACAAATACAGTTCCTTTACCGGTTGCCATATCATAACCTGCATTCACATTGGCATGCAGCTCAGGAAGAAAATGAAATTTATAGTCCAATTGCAAATTTCCAATACTCCGGTAAGGATTGGAACGGTCTTCCCGCTGCTCCAGTAAACCTACGGGGTTTCTACCCACCAGGTTTGCCAAACCACTTGGGTTAGCCGCATTGAGCCATTCCCAATAACCATTATAATCGCTTCTATTGGTATAAGTAGCCTGTGTCGGATCAAAACTTACCGCACCACCAATGGCTGCAGTATTGGCAAACCTTGTTTTAAGAGTACTTCCCTTAAGGTTCAGATCCAGTTTTAAATGATTATCAAAAAAAGTAGGGTTTAGTACCAGTGCCAGGGATGTTTTTTGCAGTTCATCCGTACGCAATATACCGCGTTGGTTCTGATAACCCAGCGAAAGACGATAAGGCAATTTTTTAATTCCTCCGCTGATGCTCAGGTTATTGTCCGTCGCCAGACCATCCTGATAAATCAGGTCCTGCCAGTTGGTATTGAAATTGCCCAGCATTTCTTTTTGCTGTTGAGTACCGCTGGCATTCACAATACTGCGAATCTGATCCGCACTTAACACATCCACTTTCCTGACAATTCTGGATACAGAGTTCACTGTATTGAAGGCCAGCTTTAATTCCCCGCCCAGGCCTTTTTTTGTGGTGATAATGATTACACCGTTTGCTGCTCTTGCACCATAAATTGCAGCAGCAGAAGCATCTTTTAATACAGTAAAGGTTTCTATGTCGTTCGGATTGATGAAACTCAAAGGATTCGAGGCTCCAGAAACACCGCCATTTTCAAGCGGAACACCGTCGATTACAATCAACGGATCATTACTGGCATTTAAAGAAGATCCGCCACGGATACGGATAGTACTTCCACTTCCCGGCTGACCACTATTTGAGGTAATGGATACACCTGACACTTTACCGGATAACATTTGCTCGGGGGTGGTGATATTTCCTTTTTGAAAATCCTTCGAACTGACTACCGCAATGGAACCAGTGAGGTCTTGTTTCCTGGTTGTACCATAGCCCACTACAACCACTTCAGATAAGGCAGCAGCATCTTCACGTAAGGTGATATTTAACCTGGTTGAGCCTGCGCTGAGTTCTTGTTTGATGAATCCTACAGAAGTGAATTCCAGAATGGCTTGTGGACTTGGAACGCGGATAGAAAAACGACCGTCAGTACCCGTTACGGTGACCGTAGCTGTTCCCTTTAAACGGACACTTACACCCGGCATTCCGAGTCCGTCGGTGGCCGACTTTACCGTCCCGCTCACGGTAACCGGCTGCTGTGCATACAGGCTCAGCGTAAAAATAAAGAGTAGCAGAAGGAGCATGCTGCTCTTATGATAAAAAGTAGAATTGTGCATACAGTATTTGGTTTTTTTGGAGATACAAATGAAACCTTTCCCCTGCTTTTTCATTTGTTCAATTGATCATATTTTTTGTGCTATCAGACAAATCGATTGTAATTAACCCCATAAAAGCGTTTTTAATAGTTATTTATAGTCTTAATTTCTTTTACCTTTATAAAAATATAAACCTACTTCCTGCCACAATTCACCATGATTTCCTTTACCAAAAGTCTGATCCTTTTATTATGCTGTTGTGTTTTCACAACGGTTTGCGGTCAAAATCTAAAGTTCAGACGTATAGGAATTGAGGACGGACTTTCAAATAGTACCATAGAATGCATTTTTCAGGATTACCGGGGTTTTATCTGGTTTGGCACACGTGACGGATTAAACAAATACGATGGTAACCAGATCACTTTATATCAGCATAGCGAAGCAAATAGTACTATCAGCGATAACTATATCCGCTGTATTTATGAAGACAAACAGCATCGGTTATGGATTGGTACTTCAAATGGGCTGAACCGCTTTAATCCGGAAAACAATCAGTTTACCCGGTATCATGCGGATCAAAATAAAAAGGCCGTACTGAGCAATAATGCTGTGGTTTCCATAAGTGAAACAGACCGTGGTTTGTGGATCGGTACCGATGGCGGCGGAATCAATCTGATGAATTTGCAAAGCGGAAAGGTGCAGTCTTATGTCGTTGCTGATCGTTCATCAGCCGTAGCCGCTGATCGTGTAAATGGTATCTATCCGGATCAGTCCGGCAATCTTTGGCTGGCAACAAATAAGGGCTTAGTATTTTTTAACACTGCAACCATTCAATTCAAATCAGTACCTGCACTCCGCTCCTATGCTATCAGGACCATTACAACTGCTCCCGAAGGCAATTTATGGCTGGGCACAGAAGAAAGAGGGTTATTTTGTTATGACATCAAAAACGCCACTTTAAAACAATACCAGCATCAGGAAAAAAATAAAAACAGCCTGGCAAGTGATTTGGTCAGGGCTGTGGTATTTCATAAAAAAAATGAAATATGGGTTGGTGGAATCAATGGCGGACTTGACTTGTTGAATACCGCAACGAATACTTTCCGTCATTATCAAAATGAACCTGGAGACCCCTCCAGTTTATCGCAACGAACAGTTTCTGCACTGTACCAGGACAAACAGGGAAATTTATGGATAGGAACGCATCGCGGTGGGGTTAATTTATATTGTCCCGGATCGGAGAAATTCAATCTGGTTCAGCAGGAACTAAATAAAAATAGTTTAAGCTATAATGATGTTAAAGCCTTCTATGAAGACCAGCAGCAGAACATATGGATCGGAACAGATGGAGGAGGTTTAAATTACTTCGACCAGATTAAAAAGACCTTTGCTCATTACCGGACAAATCCATTTGATTCCGGAAGCCTGGGTTCTGATGCCGTTCTTGATATTATGGCCGATCGCTACAACCAGCTGTTTATAGGTACCTGGGGAGGTGGTCTGAACCTGATGGACAAGAAAAACGGGACTTTTAAGCGCTTTACTTATGACGGAGGTCCCGGATCTATATCATCCGATTACGTACAAAAAACAATCGAAGACAGCGAAAACAACCTTTGGGTAGGCACCTATTATGGCGGTTTAAACTTGCTTGATCGTAAAACGATGCGCTTTACACGACTGACTGAAGGCAGAAACGGATCTAAGCTGGTCGGAAACAATATCATTTCCCTGCTGGAGGATGACAAGAAAAACTTGTGGATCGGGACAGATGACGGAGGCCTGAATTGTTATGATCTCCGCACAAAGATTTTTACACATTATTTTCTGAAGGAAGAACGCAAACCAGACCTGCGCGTACTCTTTATGGATAGTAAACGCAGGTTGTGGCTGGGTCAGAAGGGACTGTACCTGTTTAATCCGGCAAAAAAGATGTTCTCGTTGTACACAAAAAAAGCTGAGCTGGGCAGTACTTTTATAAAAGGCATATTGGAAGATGAAGCCGGCAATTTGTGGATCTCCACTTCCAGGGGGCTCACCAGATTTAATCCCGAAAATTTATCCTTCAAAAAATACAACAGGGCAGATGGTTTGCAGGGCCTCGAATTTGAAGCCAATGCGGTCATGAAAACAGCGAAAGGAGAGTTGTTTTTTGGCGGCGTTAACGGATTTAATTCAATTCTTCCAAAAGATATTAAGCCGAATAAATATATCCCTCCTGTATATCTGACAGAATTTCAAATATTCAACAATAAAATTGTTCCTGGTGTAAAAGGCTCACCATTAGCAAAAGACATCGGTTTTACTAAAGAGATAAGGCTGAGTTATAAACAGTCTTCATTTTCCTTCAATTTTGCAGGGCTCAATTATACGGCACCTGAAAACAATAAATATGCATTTAAGCTGGAAGGTTTTGATAAAGAGTGGAATTACAACAGTACTTCAGGGAAGGCAGCATACACCAATCTGGATCCGGGCACTTATACCTTTAAGGTAAGGGCGTCAAATAATGATGGACTGTGGAACCGGACAGGCACCTCGTTGCGCATAGTCATTGCGCCACCCTTCTGGGCTACATGGTGGTTCAGGTTGCTTGCGGCCAGTTTATCCATTTATCTGGCCTATGCATTGCTGAGTTTCCGGAGAAAGCTGGAACTGAGGACCCTCGAAGAAAAAAAGAGAGAGGAAATGCACCAGGTCCAGCTGCAGTTCTTTACCAACATTTCTCATGAATTCCGCACACCTCTCTCGTTGATCCTGGGTCCTATCGACCGTTTGCTAAAGGAAGATCACCAGGCAACCTTTCAATCTTACTATAAAACGATTCACCGGAATGCCAACCGGCTCCTCAATCTGATCAATGAACTGATGGACTTCAGGAAGATAGAATCAGGCGCATTACAGCTGAAAGTAACCCATGGCAACCTGAGCCTTTTTATTGATGAGGTAGCAGAAGAGTTTTCGGAAATGGCCTTAGAAAAGAACATCACTTTTAAAGTGAATAAAAGCGCCGAATTTACCGCCGTATGGTTTGACCGGCAGGTGATTGAAAAGATAATCCTGAACCTGATCAACAATTCTTTGAAATATACGGACACTGGTGGTGAAATCACGTTAGCTGTATTTCATGCAGCAGCCAGTATCGAGCCCTGTTATGAGAATCAGTTATTCATCAAAAGTGATTTTGAAGCGCAGGAATATATTTCTATCCGTGTAGCAGATAATGGCATAGGAATTTCTGCCGATTCGATTCATCACCTGTTTGAACGCTATTACAGGATCACTGAATCTCATATGGGTTCCGGCGTAGGGCTGGCTTTTGTTAAGAGTCTGACCCTGCTGCATAAAGGTCTGATCAGGGTATCCAGTGAAAAACATAAGGGTACTGAAATTATCATCTCCTTCCCTTGCCAGAAGGAGGATTACAATAAAGATGAACTTTGGGGACAGGGCAGCAGCCAGGGAGGTACACGTTTAGAAAGTATCAATTATAATTCTGACGAGAAGCTTCCGCCGGCCTTAACTGATACCGTTCCTAAAAATAGTGCTGCATTTACCGGCACCCGGCACATTTTGATTGTGGATGATAATCAAGAGCTGCGTTCATTCCTGAAAGAAGCGCTGGAAGATACATATCATATCTTTGAAGCCGAAGATGGTCACACTGGCATAGTAATGGCCAAAGAAGTCTTTCCTGATCTGATCATTAGTGATGTGATGATGCCTGGAATGAATGGCACTGAATTTTGCAAACTGTTGAAAGAAGATATGGAGACCAGCCATATCCCCTTTTTAATGCTTACTGCAAGAGATAGTATTGAAGCTGAGATAGAAGGTGTAGAATCAGGAGCAGATCTCTATTTTACAAAACCCGTAAATATGTATCTGCTGAAGATCAGCCTGAAGAAAATTTTTGATCAGCGGCAAAAACTTAAAGAGCATTATTCCAAAGATCATCGCTCAGCACTCAGAGAGTTGGTTCATTCTACCAAAGACCGGGAGTTTATGGAGAAACTGCTGGCGATTATCAATGCCCAGCTGATTAATCCAGACCTGGATATTGACTATTTATGTGCTGAGATTGGCATGAGCAAGACCAAATTGTATGTTAAAATCAAATCCATTACTGGTCAGTCGATAGGTGAGTTTTTGAGAGCGATCCGTCTCAGAAAGGCTGTAGAAATTATGACCAGGGAAGACGTACTGATGACTGAAGTCATGTATAGGGTTGGCATTCAGACCCAGTCTTATTTTACCAAAATCTTTAAAAAGGAATTCGGTAAAACACCAACACAATTTCTGCAGGACTTTAATCATCAGGAAAAATCCAGACATAAGGGAACTCATCTTAATTGATGAGTTATGAATTCCCGATTATTATCTTTTTTCTTAATGAATTTACCGTATCACTCAAAAAAATATGAGGGTGACAATTTGAAATACTTTATTAACAATACAATGTGTTTCAAATTGTACTTTGCGGAACTCTGTTTATTCTCTACGTTACCAACAAAAGAACCGGATACATCCAGAATCAATCCAAATTGTTTCTGTGTTAACCGATGTTGCTTTCTTAATTTTGTGGCTTCATCTATAAAATACTGTTCACACTCTTCCATAATAACCAAGCTAAAATATCCCTAATTGGATCGAAGAGCGTAACTTTTGGACTAATATAATCATATGTGAAAACATTTAAAAAATTCAATAATAAAAAAACTGAACATGGAGAATAAGCCGTTCATCCTCGCTAACAATTCAGAACAACCTAAACAATTTATAAACCCCTATGTTATAGCGGTATAATCAGATAATTATGGAAAAGTATATCTTGTACGGGGGAGAAATAGAAGGTCAGTATCGGGAGGTATTGATATACGCAGTGATATCTAAACCAGATCAATTCCTGGTACACTGGGATGGCTTTGAAGTGGGCACTATCAACAAAATGGATGGCAAATGGTATACGAGCAGCGTAGACTTAATAAATGTAACTAATGAATTGGGTAAATTTATAGATGAGAACAGGGAGAAATTCCTGTTTTGACAATAAATAGCTAAGTTACATTGGACGATTAAGATAATTATTGTATAATTATCAATTGTTATATATTCAACACCAGTTTCATCGATTATAACCAGGTATATATTCAAATTTTTCGAATAAAACAAACAAAAGGTCTTTAAAATCAATTATTGTAAATTAATTAATTTTACAACAATTCTCTACAAAAATTTGCAAAATAAATCCTATGTTTGAATAATTAGGAGCAACGATATGCAAGAGAAGAAATACTTGTTTCCTGAAGCTGACCTAGTTAATTCTCTAAAGAACAAATCTGAATCCGGATTCAAAACACTATATGAGAATTACTCTGCTTCACTTCTGGGAGTAATCTGCAGAATTATACCTGACGAAAGTTTAGCACAGGATATCCTGCAGGATGCCATGATTCTTATCTGGAATAATATTGACAAATACGATGTTTCAAAAGGAAGGTTATTTACCTGGATACTTAAACTGACCCGAAATCTGGCCATAGATACCTTACGTTCCAGGAGATATACTAATAAGGGGCGTACAGATGATTTGCATGATAATTTTGATGCAATCGATTATATGAAATCCAATACGATAAACACAGATATTATTGGTCTGCGTAAACTCACAACCATATTACCACCTAAAATATTCATAGTACTGGATAAGGTGTTTTTTCAGGGATATACTCACGTTGATGCGGCAAAAGAACTGAACCTCCCCCTGGGGACAGTGAAATCGCGTATCAACCATGCAATTACAGCGCTCAGAAAGTCTTTCGAATATACATCAGACTATAACCTAGCCTCTTTACAGGAAGATTCATCTTCAATACCATACGAAGCACGTTTTTCAAGTCCAGACAAATATATGAGAAGCAAAGCAACAACAAAGCCCATTCTGGAATGGAAAACCATCCTTGAAGTAGTGTATTATAATGATTTTACACATGAAGAAGTAGCCTCAAAACTAAATATCAAGCTAAGTGAAGCAAGAAATATGAGCAGGATGTCATGGTCGGCGTTAAAAAAGACCTATATGAAATAGAATTAACATAGGGGGAACCAATATTCAACTGTGCCTTTAATAAAGGCATGTACCTGTCTTAACATTTCATTCACACGGTCAAATGACATCACCTGATAATAATAGGTAATTACAGCAACTGTCTCTTCTACAAATTTGCTAAATATGACGGCAATTATTTTATCCATATCCAGCCTCAGTTCCAGCGCCTGCATTAATATAAATTTCTTTTCCACAATACAAGCTAATCCCTTACAGTTTTTAGCGATGCTGATATGATCGTTTGATTCCGTTCTAACTGAAATACTGAGCGCATGCACAGTTGCAGTAGTAAATTTTTGTATATCAAAAGAATGGTTTGACATCTGCTTATTTATACCCATAACTGAAATGACAGATAAAATGTTTCAGCAAAAGATTATCTATCATAAAGAGATCTGTAATTAAAAGCCTACAGATCTGTTGAGTCATTGTAATAGCCACAATCGGATCTTTCTATAAAACCACCAATAATAGTTGCATAACGATTTAACAATGGAGTGGAGCCCAGCCATATCGCCCGGCCGTCATTTTTAATAAAGGCCGAAATGTAAACATACCCTATCCTTAGTCCTTCCCACCTCACTTCATACCTTTGCTCGCTATCAGCTGCGTACACAACGATCCGTCGGTTATCTATCACGATCTCATAACTCATGCTAAAACAATTTAATATAATTAAAAGGCAATGCCCCTGTTTAACTCAAATAAAAAGAAACATAACTGATTCAGGTCATTGACTGATAGCTTGAGACCGGGCGGCGGATACCCGGCCTTTACGTTTAACTTTTATAATTAAATATTAAACAAAATACCCCTTTATATAGTTTTATAAATGAGGTTTTTCCATCAAATTTCTTTACCCATGAAAGACAGATATATTGTTGCACTAGGCGCCTCATCAGGAGGCATAGCTGCTTTGTGCAGTTTCTTTGACAATACCTTACCTGATGGTGTAACTTATATCATTACTACGCATATGTATCCCTATCAAAAAAGCCTTTTAACAGAAATTCTTCAGCAACACAGTGACATTGAGGTTTGTGAGGTCGAAAATAAAATGCAGATTCTATCTAATATAATATATGTTATGCCCGAAAATAAGGTGATGTACATTAGCGACGGGAAACTGATGTTGGAGGACAGGGATCTGGCTATAAAAGTGAACTATGCTATCGACATTTTTTTCCAGTCCCTTGCCAGCGATACTTTATTCAAGAAGATTGCAATAGTGCTTTCGGGAATGGGCGTTGATGGTACCAAAGGTGTCCAGGCTATCGCAGAAGCAGGTGGATATATTATTGCACAAAAACCACTCTCTGCTCAGGAAAGCAGTATGCCCCTTAATGTAATTAAAAAGGGCTTCGTTGACGATATTCTTTATCCCAGGCAAATGCCTGCAGCTATCATCGCACATATGAAACAAAAATTTCACCCGTTTTAACGCACAGGTGAAATTTATAGTTGATATCACATTATTCTTAAATCTGATCTTCCGCAGCAATATGCTTCTTAGGGAAGTTAAATAATAAAGAAGTGAAAACCGGAATAAGAAAGATAGCTACTGTGAATATGGATACAAAAAGATCTGTTTTTTCACCTTCAATGAGATGTGAAACAGGTGATTCAGGATAGAAATGTGTAAATAATGAAGAGGTTAATTTGATACCCAGGACACCAATAACGATGAATGCTACTGTTTCCAAAAATGTAAATTTCTCCATCAGCTTCACAAAAGCCTGCGCAACAAAACGCATCGCAAGGATGCCAATAAATACACCAATATAGATTAAGTAAATATGGTCTGTAAAAGCAACCGCGGCAAAAACATTATCGATAGAAAAGGCAAGATCCATCACCTCTACCAAAGCTACTGTCGCCCAGAAAGAACCAATTGCACCAACTGTGGATTTATAAATCCAGCTCTGATTTTTATCAACTACTTCTTCCTCTTCACCACCTTTACTGTTCTTTTTCCTGAAGTAATCGAAAGCCAGATACAGCAGGTATAAACCACCTAATGGTTTTAACCACCATATTTTAACCAGCCATGCGGCTAAAAACAAACAGATTCCCCTGAAAACGTAAGCACCGATAATACCATATTTCAACGCTTTTTCACGCTGATCTTTGGGTAAATCCATCACCATAGTTGCCAGCACTGCAGCATTATCTACAGAGAGCAGACTCTCAATGACAATTAAATTTAAAATAATAAGAAGACCGGCCTGAATGTCGTCGCCTAGAATAGTATGTAAAAAATCCATCATGTTTGTTTATAGGCCGAAGATACTTATTTATCAGATTGGTATGAGATAAAAGAACAATTTTGATGAAACCTGTATATAAGATTAAAAAACTAAGGTTTTTCGTCAGATTTATCGGGAGATTGCGGAGGTTTGAGCTGATTCAGCTGTGCATCCCAGATCTGATCCGGATTATTAAATCGGGCGGTTTTCAGCTGGCGGCGCAGGCGAACAATCTCATTCACATTAATAAAGCCCTGAAGTGGAACGTATTTATTATCAGAGGGTTCGTTTGCCTCTTCAGCACTCTTTTTTGGTTCACTCTGCATCGGGTTTAAAGTTATAAAAAAATCAGAAGATACAATAGTTCATGTAAAAAAATCTATTTGGCAATGATTTCTACATCATCCGGCAGCGTTTCTTCGAGCTTTTTAAAGGTAAAGCCAGCCGTTAAACCATGAATACCTATAGAGATCAGGATAATGAAGGCTACCAGCGACCATAATTGGTCCTGTTCTTTAAAAAAAACAGTTCCAAAGGCAAAAGCCAGGTAATAAACAGAGCCTACCCCACGAATTCCGAAAAAACCAATCACGAGTTTCTCCTGAATTTTCAGTCTGGTGCCGATCAATCCGATTAATGCACTAAGGGGTCTGATCACAAAAATGAATACTACACCAAATGCAGCCATTGGCCAGGTCAGGTAATCCAGGATTCCACGGACAAGACTACCGCCAAAGAGAATCAGCAAAATGGCAACAAAAATGCGTTCCATCTGATCGGAAAAAGCATGCAGCCGGTTATGATATTGATGTCCCCTTTCGTAGTTGCGCAAGGTCAGGGCCGCAATAAATACGGCTACGAAACCATAACCGTGTACCATCTCGGTAACGCCATACACGAAAAGTGTAAGGGCAATAGACACAAAACCATCATTTGTACCGATAGATTCATATTTTTTTGCCAGGGTAAATAGAATATAAGCGAGTAACTTCCCGATTAAAAAGCCGCAAAGTGCACCTGCGAGAATCTGATAGACCAAATGTTTCCAGGCCCAGGTAATCAGGGAACCCTCCCCTCCGGCAGAAATCATTGCAACAGTAATAGCCAGCCATACAAAAGGGAAAGCCATACCATCATTGAAACCAGCTTCTGCAGTCAGCGAAAACTTAGCATTATCTCTATCTTCTTCATTTGGATCTCCCACCTGTACATCTGTCGCCAAAACAGGATCCGTGGGTGATAAAACCGCAGCAAGTAACAAGGCTGATGCCAGCGGCATATTAAAGTAATACACTCCTATGGCAGTAACAGCGGCAATACATAAAAACATGGTGATCGTGACCAGCCGAAAAGGAATTCCCCAGGTCCGAAACGAAAATTTCTGGTCTATTTTTAATCCGGTACACATGAGGGAGACCAGGACCACCAGCTCGGTAAGATGAGTAGTCAGCTCCGGATTTTTTTTTGGATCAGGTGCAGGCAAAAAGTCGAATATGCCATATAACAGCATCCCTAGCAAAACATAGATAATAGAGTATGAGATTTTTGTTTTTGCTGTGAAGGCAGGCATCCATGCCATACCCAGAATGCCTGCTCCAATAATAGTAAGTATAACCAGGTAATGATCCACTATTTTTTATTCAGCAGATTAAGTACCAATCCTGTAACAATAGCGCCAAAAATATAATAACCCACAGTAAGCACTTTTACCTGATCGGTTTTGGTCACCGGTTCAGGGTCCAATCCCATTGGCTCTGGTAGTTTAACTGCGCCAATTCCCGCAGTAAGACCGAGGAAAACTGCTTTAGGCCACAGGTATTTCTGATTGCCTGCACCAATTAAACTATAATACAAGGTATTGCTGATCAGGTCTCCCGCCAGCGTTGTTTTATACAAACTCGCTTTATCAGGCACACTGCTGCCAAAATATTTCAGCACTTTTTGAACAGCATCTTCTCCCAGGAGATCTACTCTCGGAACATCATCAGATTCTTTTTTCAATGTTTCATGCAACACATTCAAAGCTATTGCTCCTGCTGCTCCGGCTATTAAATTTTTAACTTTACTCATGACACTCATGTTTTAAATTGAAGCGGCAAACTGATGCTGCGCTTTTACAACAAATAGCTAGTGATTATGTTTATCCCTGCTCATCTGTAGAGGGCTTCGGTCCGTTTTCATCTTCACCTTCATCAGCGGAATACTGATTACCACCATCCGCTTCATTTTCATTTCTCTGGAGTTTCTCTGTATCAGTTGTATTGATATCATGACCTTGTCCTTCTTCGTGTTTTTTTCCGTTTTCCATAATGTGGTTTTTGATTAAGAACAAGGTCTGGCTATTAAAGTTTTTAATAGCTAATATTTCAGCAGGTTATACCTTAACCCTGCAAAAACCCTTCTGCCCTGTAATGGTGCATAATTATACTCAGTATCAAAAGTATAACCATTTGGATTGGCCACCGGATCTGCTGCAGTTTTATCAAATGGATCAAAAGAGCGGATCAATGCATATTTAGGAATAAATCCCAAGATGTTTTTCAGCCCCCCATAGACCTCCAGTCCGTTTTTGAATTTCCTGGTGAGCTGCAGATTAGCAATGGTAAACCATGGTGAATATTCAGGCCGGTAATCATTTCGCTGCACCGGTAAACGCATTGTACCGGTAAAGACACCAGTAAGATCCAGCACAAAATCTTTTGGAAAGGTATAAGATGCCAGGTAATTGCCACTCCATTTTGGTGCATGCAATTGTGTTGTCTTCATTCTGCCACTACCATGATCATCCAGCTGGTAAACATCAGCATAAGTCACTCCTGCCAATAGTTTTAAAGGAAAATAAAAGGTAAAATCTGTATTTAATGATATCCCCCGGGAAATCGCATGTCCATTCAGATTGGCATAAATGATCTGATCAGGATTCTGGTCAAAGTCGCCCGTAATCTTATTGGTAAAGTAGGAATAGAAGCCCGTTACATCCAGTCCGAGTAAGAAATTGGCAGACGGGATTTTTGTTACATAGTTCAGGTTTCCATTATAAGAACGCTCCGGTTTCAGCTCTTCTGCGATCACCACCTGCCTGGCTCCGGTAAGTGCCGCATGATCTTCCGTAAAGAGATTGACTACCCTAAAACCGGTACCAAAACTCGCCCTCAGCGTATTTTTTTGATTCGGAGAAAATTTATAAGCCAGTCTTGGAGAGTGGATACTGCCATGGTACTGATCATGATCATATCTGTAGCCGGCAAGCAGGGTCTGTTTATCCGTAAATTTCCATTCATCCTGAATAAAAATTCCCGGTAATGGTGTTTTCGCAGGCATATTGACTAATCCATCCGCAGATAATGTTCCCGGTGTATTGTCATCATACCAGGTATACCGGTAAGTTCCGCCTAACAGAAAATTATGTCTTTTTCCCATTTCTTTGTCCCAGTATAACTGTGCAAAACCGACCTGCTGATTGGCCATATAGGGTGAATTGCCATACCATGAATTCTGATTATGCCAGTTATAGGAAAATTGTGCCATGATCTTTTCTTTCACAGGCAACTGGTAAAGGCCAATGAGTTCCCAGCGCCTGGTATAAATACTTTCCCCGTAGATACTGTCTGAACCCCTGAATTCCTTGTTCCAATTCATCTGTCCGCCCCACCTGTCTTCATTTACGAAGCGGGCAGCGAGACTGGCTACCCGTTTATCTTTGCGTACAAAATTCCATTTATTAAATATAGAGATTCTGTTTTGGAGCGTAACATCAGTGAATCCATCATTGTTATGATCCAGCGGATGCTGATAATTGAAATAATTTACGCCCAATAAACTCTGCAGTTTTTTGCCGCCAAATTTAAGGGCAGCATCGATATTATATTCCCGCCACGAAGTACCAAAAACATCAATACTGAAGGCAGGTGCCTGGGCAGGATTTTTCGTGATGACATTGATTACCCCACCCATCGCTTCAGATCCATAGAGGGAAGATGCTGGTCCTTTCACAACTTCAATGCGGTCTACCAGACTATTGGGGATCCCACTTAGCCCGTAAACAGTAGATAAACTACTGACTATCGGCATACCGTCAATCAAAATTAAGGTGTAAGGCCCTTCCATTCCATTGATATGAATATCCCCTGTATTACAGATATTGCAATTCAGCTGTGGCCGCACTCCATTAATAAGACCCACGCTCTCAAATAAACTGGGAGTGGGATTTTTTTTAAAATAAGCGGGAGTATAAACTTCTACCGGCACCGGACTATCCAGCCTGCGTACTTCCTTCATGGTACCGGTTACGACCACTTCATTTAAATCATCCGTGCGTTCTTCGAGCGCCACATCTACACTGATTATACTGTCCTGCACAATAACCAGCTGTTGTTTTTGGGTAAGATAACCAACAGCACTTACAGTAAGCTCATACGATCCTACCGGTACATTTTTCATGGTAAAATGTCCTGAACCCGGAGTCACGGTTTTAAAACTGCTTTTTTTCAGACTTACGGTTGCTGCGGCAAGTGCTTTGCCATTTACTTCTACCTTGCCGGTTAATCCACCGGTTTGCGCAAAAGTACAGCAGGAAGAAAATATCAAAAAGAGTAGAAGTAGAGGTTTCATAGTTTTAATTTTAGACAAACATAAAACATAAATATGATAAACCAAATAAATAAAATTAGTCATAACTAATAATTATGGTTAGACAAATAATTGTTACTTTTGATCCAGACACACAGCTATGAAAAAGACTTATTCCGAAGAGAACTATTTGAAAGCCATTTATCATTTGGGTAAAGCTAAGCATAAGGTTAGCCCCAAAGCCATTGCCGATGCGCTGGAAAACAATCCTGCATCGGTAATTGATATGTTAAAGAAGCTCCAGGAAAAAGAACTGATCACCTATGATAAAACAAAGGGCGCTTTTTTATCCCATACAGGGGAAATAGCTGCACTGGATATCATCAGAAAACACCGTTTATGGGAAGTATTCCTGGTAGATAAACTAAACTACGGCTGGGATGAAGTACATGATATTGCTGAACAGCTGGAGCACATCCACGATGATCAGCTGGCAAAAAAACTGGATGACTTTCTGGGCAACCCTGCATTTGATCCGCATGGCGACCCGATACCGGGATCTAATGGGAAGATGCCGGTATATGCGAACATACTATTAAGTGATATCGCTGTAAACCAGGTATGTAAGGTAGGGAGCGTACGTGATACTTCTCCGGCATTCCTTAAATACCTGAAGCAACTCGATCTTGGTCTTGGCGCTAAAATTAAGGTTCTGGAGAAACAGGAGTTTGACAACTCCATGGTGATCACTATCAATGGCGGACAACAAAAAACGGTTTCAAATAAAATGACAGATCATATACTGGTGATCCAGGAATAATAAAACAAACCTTGCAGTCGTCCGGATGTTGCATATTAGATAATATAAAATCAATGAACACATTATGATCTAAAAGGTCATCAACAATAAAAATTCAACTATTTACTGATGAAAAAACTGCTGCAAATATCCAATCTTGTCTCTGTAGTGATCGCTATCTTTATCAATTACTATATCAATGCAGGAAGAAACAATACGCCATCAATAAGCGAAGTCTCTGCCCGTTATGATACCCTGCTCACGCCTGCTGGTTATGCTTTTGGCATTTGGGGACTGATTTATTTAGGACTCATCATCTTCGCGGTCTATCAGCTGATGGATCATTTTAATAAAAAATTTGATAACAGTTACGTGATGGATATAGGCTGGTGGTTCGTTATTGCAAACCTGGCGAATGCTGCCTGGGTAGTCGCATTTGTGCATCATCAAATCGGTTTATCAGTTGGCATCATGCTGGTCATCTTCTTTTCACTGCTGAAGATTGTCCTCAATACCAACATGGAAAGATGGGACGCACCAGTTAAAATAATAGGCTTTTTATGGTGGCCAATCAGCGCTTATTTCGGCTGGATCAATGTCGCGCTGATGGTGAATATCGCTGCCTGGCTGACATCGCTTGGCTGGGATGGTGCTCCTTTGAGCGCGACTGCCTGGGCTATTATACTGTTATTCGTGGCCGGCCTGATATTCATTACGATGATCTGGAAAAGAAACATGAGAGAATATGCCAGTGTAGGTGTATGGGGTATCGCTGCTATAGCGGTGAAAAACTGGGAAGTAAACCCAGCTGTCGCTTATGTAGCTATAGCTGTGGCATTGGTTATTTTTATCAATACAGCTGTGCATGGTTACCAGAACAGGGCGACCGCTCCTTTTGCCAGAAGAGTAAAATCTATTGAAGGTTGATTATCATGCTGATATAAACAAAATCACAACGTTGCTGTTCTATACCTAAAAATCTGTCAAATCATGGAAGAGCAAGTAAATAATCTCGACAATAAACATAAATCTGAAGCAAGCAATACAGAAAACCAACATTCCGCTGGAAATGAAAAAGGAAATGGTCTGGATAGCTGGAATGAGCGTTTGGATGAAAATCTTGAAAATGAAGATCATGCAGACTTATCAGCGGATGAAAAAGCCAGGAGATATTCTGCAGAAAAGGGCAGTGGGGATCAGTCGGACGCCAGCATTAGCTAAATAATCTTAAATTCGTCATGTGAGTAAGTCTATAACCCTGCGCGATATCGCTATAGCTTTAAACTTATTAATTGCTACGGTATCCAGCGCAGGGATATTGGCCAGTTGGCAGCTGTATTTATTTTAATGATTTTTCTCTCGCCGCCATAAATTCTGAGCCTTTTTTCCATTTCGGGAAAGTTGTCTCCTTACTTAAACGGTAACCCATATCAAATAATAAACGGACATCTTCCACTATTCCACTGCGGTCGGCAATAGCATCAAAATTATCCTGAGGTGCATGGTAACGTGATTTTGTATATTCAGCCACCTGCTTCAATCCCCATTCCCTGCCATGCGTTACATTATCTACACCGGAACCGGTGAATAAAGAAGGAACACCAACTTTAGCAAAATTAAAATGGTCTGAACGGTAATATAATCCCGATGAAGGCACAGGATCTTTAACAATTATGCGACCTTGTTTTTTAGCTGAAGCTTCAGCATAATCTTCCAATTCTGACTGACCATAACCGTAAACTACTATATCTTTGGTTTTCCCCGCCAGTCCCATCATATCCATATTGATATCGGCTACAGTTTTTTGCACCGGGAAAACAGGATTTCCGGCATAATATTCAGATCCGATCAGTCCCTGCTCCTCTCCCGTAAAGGAAATGAAGACGATAGAACGTTCAGGTTTTACTGCAGACTGCTGAAAAGCAGCGGCAAGTTCGAGCAGTGCAGCAACGCCAGTAGCATTGTCTACTGCCCCATTGTAGATAGAATCTCCTTTAACGACCTCTCCAACTCCCAGATGATCCCAGTGCGCGGAATAGATCACACATTCGTCAGGTCGTTTTGTTCCGGGAATCACGGCAATAACATTATTGGAAACAGACTTTTTGATTTTATTATTGATGGCCAGGGAAGTAGACAATTTGAGATCTACAGCCTTAAATCCTTTTTTACCTGCATCAGCAAGTAAGGAGGCCGGTTGCCCGCTCAGTTGGAACAGTTGTTTTGCCATATCAGAACTGATCCAGCCTTCCACAATGGCTCTGGACATGTTATTGTCTTTCTCTTCGGACTGCAACTTGGATTTAGACCAGCCACTGCGCACAACAGACCATGGATAGGCAGCAGGTGCGGTATCGTGAATAATCAAAATTCCTGCAGCACCCTGACGGGCAGCTTCTTCAAATTTGTAGGTCCAGCGACCATAATAGGTCATACTTTTACCTTTAAACAAGGTGCTGTCTGCAAAACCAGGGTCATTCACCATCACTACAACGGTTTTACCTTTTACGTCCAATCCGGCATAATCATTCCAGTTATATTCAGGAGCCACAATCCCATAACCTGCAAATACAAGTGGAGAGTTGGCCAGATTTACCACAGGCTGTACGCGACGTGTAGCTGCGACAAAGTTCTCCAGATAGGTTGCTGTAACACTGCCATTAGCACCTTTAAAGATCATTTTGCTTTCCGGCACGGACTTAATTTCCACCATAGGGACTTTCTGAAAATAGGTGTCGCCATTACCGGGTTTCAAGCCCAGTTTACTAAATTCCTCTTTCAGGTAATTGATGGACCTGGTCTCACCAACCGTAAAGGGCTTACGTCCCTGAAAATCATCCGAAGCCAGTACGCTGATATGTCTGGCGAAACTGGTATCATTAATGGCCTTGATACCAACAGAATCTGTATCAGCAGCAGCTGTATTTTGATGATCTGCCGAATTACATGCCATGAGGCAGCTGCCGGCAATAGCAAGGAAAAGCACTGTTTTATTCATAATCACATCTTAATTTTAGTTAATGTATCATAAAAAATTAAGATTCATCACATAACCTGGTCGGTTTTTTCCGACCAGGTGAAGATTCTCTTTACGCTGCACCTGGTCGGAAAAAACCGACCAGGCAGGTTAAGGAGCTGTTAATCAAAGAAAAAAAATCCCTAACTATCAACAAACGCGCCCGTTAACTAAGTAGGGAAAAAGGGATTCCAGTAAAAGGATATAGAGTTCAATTCCCTCAGAGATCTCTTCCAGGTAGATAAACTCATCGGCCGTATGCGAGCGTGCCGACTCGCCCGGCCCCATCTTTATAGATGGCATATCCAGCCAGCCCTGATCTGAACTTGTCGGAGACACATACGCTTTTCTCCCGATAGCCATTCCGGTTTGCACGATAGGATGCAAATGAGCTATACAGGACGGTTTCAGTACACCTGGCCTTACTGTAAATTCACAAAAGGTATGGTTCTGAATGATATGGAGCATTTCTTTTTCTGTATAGGCATCTGTCAGCCGCACATCAACGGTAAAATGACATTCTGCCGGAATAATATTGTGTTGCAAACCTGCATGCACTTCGGTGACAGTCATTTTAACCGGTCCCATTACGGGCGACACCAGCGGAAAATGATAGGTAGAGAACCACTGCATATCTTTTAAGGCCCGGTAAATCGCATTGTCCCCCTCCTCCCTGGCCGCATGCCCCGCGCGACCAAATGACGTGCAGTCCAGCACCATAGATCCCCTTTCAGCTATTGCGATCTGCATATTTGTAGGCTCGCCCACTATTGCAAAAGCGACAGGCTGCAATTCAGGAAGAACACATTTTAATCCTTTATCTCCGGAAGTTTCTTCTTCTGCGGTAGCAGCGAGACAAAGATTGAAAGGGAGATCTTTACGTTTGTAAAAATAGAGGAAGGTGGCGATGAGTGAAACCAATGCACCTCCGGCATCATTGCTCCCTAATCCAAATAATTTTTCCTCGTTGATTGAAGGTTGAAAAGGATCTTTCTCATAAGCTTTTGAGGGCTGAACGGTATCGTGATGAGAGTTAAGGAGAATTGTAGGTTTATCACTATCGAAATGAAGATTATAACACCATACGTTATTGAATTTGCGGAAAGTAAAAACGTTCCGGCTGTTTAAATACGACTCGATAACCGACGCTGTTCCCGCTTCATTACCGCTAAATGAGGGAGTTGAAATAAGTTGTTCCAGTAAATCCAGTGATTCCGCATAAATTTGTCTGGATTGGTTAGTCTCATATGTTAAGCTTTCCATATATCGGAGAATTTAAAAAGATGATTTTATTGCTGAGAAATTGTAGGAAGAAAAAGATTGGGCTAAAGGAGGATTTGCATGCATTTCCAGTTCGGCAGGATCAAAAAGCATCGCTGTGCATAAACAGTTAGCCCGCTTCTTCCCCTCCAGGATGTCATAATTGACACAGCCTTTGCAACCTTCCCAAAACAAATCATCCTGCGTGATCTGCTGAAAAGTAACCGGCTCGAAGCCCATCCTGGTATTCATTTTTAATATGGCAGCTCCCGATGTGATGCTGAAGATCTTTGCCTGGGGATACCTGCTGCGTGAAATACGGAAGATGCGTTCTTTGATTGCTTTGGCCACACCGGAATTCCGGAATTGAGGCGCCACGATTAATCCCGAATTGGAAATAAACTGGTCATTCTGCCAGGTTTCGAGATAGGCAAAGCCCACCCATTCTTCACTGCTTGTTACAGCGATGACCGCTTTACCTTCGCGCATTTTCCTGGCAATGGATTCAGGACTACGTTTTGCAATACCGGTGCCTCTTGCGATGGCAGATTCCTCGGTCTCTGTACATATCTGTTGTGTGTATCTGATATCATTTATTGTGGCCACCCGCACAAATATCATTTGCTGTTTCATTTTCAATTTTAGAAATGACGGATCAAATGACATGCCTGCGTGCCACAAAATAGCCAAAAGGGCCTCTCTATTGGTCAGCCCTGTGATATTTCTTTAAAAACGATTAGTATGCCCCTTTACATACCCTTCCATTTTGGAAGGGAGAATAGTCAATGAGGAAGGATATACTTAGGAAAGACGGTAAAATGCAGAAGCATTTTCACCGAAAAAAAGTTCTTGTTCTCTGGCAGTAAAACGACTGAAATAGTTGGCTACAATACCCATCACATCGGTATAACTGCCGGCAGATAAACATACCGGCCAGTCTGAACCATAGAGGATTCTGCTGATACCAAAAGCTTCGACAACAGTGTCCAGATATGGCGTAAAATCATCAGCCTTCCAGGATTTAAGATCAGCTTCTGTGACCATACCCGACAACTTGCAATGTACATTTTCATGCTGTGCTATTTGTTCAAGCTCTTTTTTCCAGTCGCCCATTACCTTATTTTTGATATCAGGCTTAGCCATATGATCAATCACAAAACGAAGATCAGGAAAAGCGCCGACCAGTTCCGGCACATATTTGAGCTGATCCGGGAAAATTAAGATATCATAACTCAGGTCAAACTGCCGCAGTTTACTAATACCATTGAGAAAAGCCTTATCCAGCATCAGATCCCTTTGGGTTTCGCCCTGCAGGATATGACGCACACCTTTAAACTTATCATTACGGCTAAAGTGGTGCAGCCATTCTTCAATTGCGGGGCACTGGAGGTCTACCCATCCCACTACACCTTTAATAAAATCGTGCTCTTTTGCCAGCTGCAGTAAAAAAATGGTTTCAGCTTCTGTCTGATCTGCCTGTACAGCGATGCACCCTTCAATACCATGTTCCTGCAACACAGGGAGCAGGTTTTCAGGTAGAAAGTCCCTGCGGATCACGGCCATTTCTTCATTGATCCATTCGTGTTTCAAATAGTCATATTTCCAGAAATGCTGATGTGCATCAATTTTAACCATTGCCTGATTATTTATTCAGTTCAAAAATCCTGTCCATCAAAACCCATTTTTCACCAGGTTTCGCAGAGGGCAGTGCCTGCTGGTATTTCCACATTAATTCTTCCCATTCCTGCACTTTTGGATTCCCAGCATCCATCTCTGCCTTCTTTGTAAAGGTAAAGCTTTCATCTGTATCCATGATCATAAATAAAAGTGTACCTACCCGGTAAATTTCCATATCAGTGATTCCGGATTTCAGTATGCTTGCTTTTATTTCCGGCCATATCGCCCGGTGGATTTCTTCATATTCAGCGATCAGCCGATCATCTGGAACAAGGCCAAGGCCTAAACAATATCTTTTCATTAGTGTGCTGTTATAATTTTAACCTTTTTCACATTAAGGTTACGTAGTGCAAAATAGAAAACGACTAAAAAGCAGAGTCCCGGTACGAGGTAAGCGGTCTGGATATTTGTCATATCAGATACTCTTCCCATTAATACGGGAAAAACCGCACCTCCGACTATCGCCATGATTACAAAAGAAGATCCTTCTTTCATTCTGGAACCCAATCCCCTGATACTTAAAGAGAAAATAGTCGGGAACATGATAGACATAAAGAATTCTACCCCCATTAACGCATATACGGAAGCTTTGCCATGTAATACGATTGCGGCTATGATCAGCACCACATTGATGAGACTATATACCGCCAGTAATTTTGATGGTGAAATGTACTTCATCAGGAAAGTCCCTATAAACCTGCCCGCCATAAAACCAAAAAGGGCACCCGCAAGGAACATCGAAGCAGATTTTTCTGCTATACCTGCTACCTGAGCGGAGAAACGGATAAAAAAGCTGCTGACACATACCTGTGCACCTACATAAAAAAACTGGGCAACAACGCCCAATACCAGGTTCTTTTGTTTGAACAGTGAACCATTGTTATCGACCATATCCTCTTCATCCTGTATTTCAGGTAAAGGTGTACGCATTAAAAATATAGCGATCAGCAATACTACTAAACCAATAATCATAAAGGGCAGCTTTACAGCAGATGCCTCATGGTCAAAGTAAGTGTTCAGCTGAGCTGGATTCATTGCAGCCTGTGCTTCAGGACTCAGTGTTTCACCCGATAAGATAAACATTCCTCCCAATAGCGGTGCAAGCGTAGAAGCCAGTCCGTTAAATGATTGTGCAAAATTGAGTCGCTGTGTAGCCCCTTCCGGATCGCCCAGAACTGTAATATATGGGTTTGCTGCAGTCTCCAGAAAGGTTAATCCGCTCGCAATAATAAACAACGCGCCCAGAAAAAAAACGTATGACCTGGTCTCTGCTGCAGGATAAAACAGGAAAGCTCCTGTGGCAAACAACAGTAGTCCCAATACAATACCGCCCTTATAACCGAAGCGTTTCATGAATTTTCCTGCAGGGATAGCCAGTAAAAAGTAAGCGATATAAGAAGCAGAGTCAATAAATGCAGATTGTGTATCTGTCAGTTGACAGGCTTTCTTTAAATGCGGAATCAATATAGGATTTAAATTGAGTGCAAATCCCCATAAAAAGAAGAGGGATGTAATCAGCACTACCGCGAAATGATTTTTTTTCATCGTTTAAATATACAGGGTTATAATTTTATATCGGTTAGCCGAAAGTAAGTATGATTTAGCTGATGAAACAATTCATCTTATCAATTTATTAAGGTATATTAACATTAGTATTTAAAAATAAACAAATTCCTGTATATATTTACCTGATGAAGCCGCAGCATCTTAAAATACAAACAAACGCCGATCAATCTTTTAGTGTGAGAAAAGATACATCGCCTAATGTAAATAACAGATGGCATTACCATACCGAAGTAGAAATGGTTTGTTTTCACAATGGCACAGGAACTCAATTTGTGGGGGATAATATTGAGCGTTTTTTACCGGGTGATGTAGTGCTGTTAGGCAGTGACCTTCCGCATTACTGGCGTTACGACTCTTCTTATTTTGAGGAAGACAGGGCCGAGGAACCGCATGCTACAGTAATCCATTTTTATGAGAGTTTTCTTGGTGAAAGATTTCTGCATTTGCCGGAGACCAAGGCAATCAAAAATATATTAGAAAAGGCGAAAAGAGGGATTCTGATCCGTGGCGATGAAGCGGAGAAAATTTCCCAGCAGATGGAAAAGATTTACATAGCTGAAGGGCTGAACAAAATCACTGCGCTGCTGGATTGCCTGATGATGGTGGCGGGCATGCCTAAAATTGAAATACTGTCTTCTTTAGGGTTTAAGGCCGACTTCAGGGCAGCAGAAAATGACAGGATGAATAACATCTATAATTTCGCGCTGAATAATTTCAAGAAGAAAATCCAGCTGGAAGAAATTGCTGCCGTTGCAGATCTGGTTCCTAATTCTTTCTGCCGCTATTTTAAAACCCGGACAGGAAAAACATTTTCTAAGTTCATGGTAGATATCCGTGTGGGTTATGCCTGTAAACTGATCCTCGAAAACAGACTGGATATTAAGCAGATCTGCTTTGAATCTGGCTTTAACAACTTCTCCTGCTTCCATAAAAGTTTTAAGACCATTACAGGGAAAACCCCGAAACTTTATCAGGAAACACATTTACTTGTGTAATTCAGCCCTGCAGTTCCAGCCTATTTTAGTGATGAATACTTTACAACTGCATACTTACCCGTCTTTTTAGCCGGAAACAGGCCTATATTCAGAGAAAACGATACCCCTACCGACTTCAAATCTACATTTCCGTTTCCTATTCCCGTGAGCGGTAGCTTGGCAAAAGGCTGTAGCCCTACGCTGAAAGATTCATTTATCCGATGGTCGAAGCTGAGCGAAATATTTGCTATACCGAAAAGATGTTTGTTTTGATTCTGCACTTCCAATGTAGACACCTGCTGCCCCGCTCCGGCAGCCCCGGTAATAAATTCGTACTTTTCTTTCAGCATAAAATAACTCGATAAGCCAGTATTCACACTCACAGAAAGCCGCTTTTTATTTAACAGCTTGTAGTTCACATTCAGTGGAATATCCAGCACATTACAGTCTGCATCTACCTCCCAATCCTGCGCCGCGGCATAAGGATTATCCTGCGGAGCGGTACCCGCAGAGTTATAATATTTTTTAGCATAAATCGCACCGGAAGTCACGCTGAATTTCGGGCTCAATGCATAAGTTGCCAGCATCCCCAGGTTGGAACTCACCTTTGAGGATTTGCTCGGTTTTGCCGTAGTAATATCAGGAGCAGCCATAGCACTCAGAATTAAGGTATTTCGTGGGGACAACGCTGTTTCCATATTTTTTTGCACACTTCTTGCAATTTCAGTGGGCGTAATTTTTTCGAAAGGATCTTTACTCTGCGCCAATGCATTAGCCTTTTTTTCCAGCGCTATCCTATCGCGTTCAGCAGCTGTGCTGACATCCGCAACCTCTTTACTTGAGTGTGCTAATGTAGAAGAAACCTGTAGATTGACCTCTGGTCTCATCAGATTAATACCTGAATTTATGCCATCATTTGCGGTAATGGCACTTAATAAAGGCAAAACAGGCGGTGCCTGTTCAGTCATCAATCCCACGGCAGTTGTCCTGCCACTGATATTCCCGGCTATTTGCACTTGTGAATAGAACTGTTGACCTGTTTCCTGGTGGATATGGGTATCTGCTGAATTTATTTGATGCTCAGCACGATTCATTTTCAGATCCGCAGTGTTATTTTCCAGCTCTGCCTTTTTAATCCCTGGTTTTACCGGTTCAACCGAGGAGAGTTCTTCGCCCCCCTTT
This sequence comes from Pedobacter sp. MR2016-24, assembly GCF_026239655.1. Lineage (GTDB taxonomy): Bacteria > Bacteroidota > Bacteroidia > Sphingobacteriales > Sphingobacteriaceae > Pedobacter. The sequence continues at coordinate 287,240 of NZ_JAPIVO010000008.1, forward strand.
TTATTAATTTCCACAGGAGTGGAGAGCAACCAGAATAATACCACCGTCAACACTGCGGCAATACCTGTCGCCGTATATAACCACATTGGAATCAGGCGTTTTTTGTTTTCTGTTCCATCCAGTTTACGCTCCATTTTCTCCCAGTCCAGTTCATTGAAAGGAATTTCAGGATCACTTAGTCCGTTTTTAAATAGCTGATCTATATCGTTCTCGTTTTCCATCACTATTTATCGATTTTTTGCTGGCATTTCATTGTTAACATTTATAGGATTAACCCCTTGTCTGGCAATGAAGCTAACATCTGCTTTTAAACTACCGTTTATTGTTGCCAGCTTCTCTTGCAATTTTTGTCGCGCTTTAAATAAATTGGATTTCGAAGTACCCGTAGAAATTTTTAACAGCTCTGCTATTTCTTCATGCGAATACCCATCTATAGCATACAGATTGAACACGGTGCGATACGCAGGAGATAGTCCCTGGATCAGTGCCAACAACTCTTTGTAGGCCAGCTGACTATAAACTATTGCCGCATCACCGATATGTTCCAGGGTGCTTACATCCTCATGGTCAGCAAATTTTAGATTGGCGCGGTAATGATCTATCGCAGTATTGGTGATAATTTTTCCGATCCATGATTTAAATGGTTTTTCGGGATCGTATTTCTCTATGTTGTTGAATATTTTCAGGAAACCATCATTCAGCACATCCGCAGCATCCTCGTCATCTAATGCATAACGTCTGCATATAGCCAGTCCATAACTATAAAATTCTTTATAGAGTAAGTACTGACTGGACCTGTCTTTTTTGATGCACCCGCTGATGATTCTCTGCACCTTTTTTATGATTTAAGCTGAGTCATTTTCTACCCCGTATACGGACAGTTTTTACAAAAGGTTGCCCCGAAAAAAAATTTATTTATCTGCTTGCACAGGCAACCGGCAGCAGTAATGTAACGTAATCGCTACAATCGATTAAATATATCGTTTCATTCTAAAAGTAAAGAAATTATGTTGGTAATTCTTAAAAGAAATCTGGCTTTAATAAGCCTGGCAGGACTGATGGTCTTTGCTTCATGCTCAAAAAATAACGATGCTCCGGAAGACGCGGGGAAAGATCCGTATGGTAATCCTGTTACACCAGGAGGTACTGCCGCCAGCTCCGGTTTGCAGTTAGCCACCTCAACTACATTTGGCAGTGTATTTACTGATGGTAACGGAAAAGCTTTATATGCATTTGCAATAGATGCGAACGGCACTTCCGGATGTGTAGATGGCTGCCTGTTAGCCTGGCCGGTCTATTATGCGGGCAATGAAACTGCACCAGCCGGAGTAGCGGCTACAGATATTGCGACCATCACACGTGCAGACGGCAGGAAACAAACCACTTATAAAGGCTGGCCATTGTATTACTATAGCGGAGATGCGACGAAAGCAGATATTAAAGGTGACGGTGTAGGGGGAACCTGGTTTGTTGCAAAACCTGATTATTCAGTCATGTTTGCCAAAACACAACTGGTGGGCCGTGATACGAAAAACTATACCGCCGAAGGTGTTGAAGGTACAGGTGAAACGGTTTACCTGACGGATGCAGCAGGTAAAACCTTATATGCTTACGCACCAGATACATTTAATGTAAATACCTATACCGAAGCAGACTTAAGCAACAATGCGCTCTGGCCCATCTTTGAATCTGAGATCCTGAACGTACCATCTATCATCAAAAAAGATGTCATTGTACAAATCACTGCAGCAGGTAAAAAACAATTGACCTATAAAGGACATCCGCTTTATTATTTCGGTGGTGATGCCAAACGTGGTGAAACTAAAGGAGTAAGCGTACCTGCACCCGGCGTATGGCCTATCCTGACTGTAAACACGCCAGCTTTAACTAAATAAATTTCATATGTTAAAATATCCGATCACCACCATCGCTATTGCATTTGTTTACCTCCTGCTGGCCTGCTGTTCAAAAAAGCAGGCTGAGGAGATCAAACCTGATCAGCCCCCGACTGAAAAGCCGGGTACAAATGTAAGTTTCGCCAGTTTTGTGCAGCCCCTGTTGCAAACCAAATGTGCCGGATGCCATGCGCCGGGCCGTTCTGCAGCAGCCATCTGGAGCTTTAATGGCTATACCTCGGTCACCGCTAATGCAGACCGGATAAAAGATGCTGTACTGGTAAAAAAATCTATGCCGCTGGGCGGAACGATTACTGCGTCCGACCTGCAATCGCTCCAGGCCTGGTTTGACCAGGGTACACTTAACAACTAAAAAACTGATCTCATGAAAAGAATGATTCTGCTATTTGGCCTCTGCTTATCTTTCATGGCAGCCGGAGCCCAAAATATTTTTGTAAGTAAAGCGACCTCCATTACGTTTTTCTCCAGTACTCCTGTTGAAGATATTGAAGGGAAAAGCACTACTGCAAGTTCCGTAGTGGATATTAAATCCCGCAACATTGTGTTTAAAGTGTCGAATACCTCTTTTCAGTTTAAAAAAAAACTGATGCAGGAGCATTTCAATGAAAATTATATAGAGAGTGACAAATATCCTTTTTCAATTTTCAGGGGGAAAATCACAGACGATGTAGACCTGAGCAAGGATGGCAGTTATACCGTAAATGTCGAGGGTACCCTGGATATACACGGCGTTACAAAAGCTTACCAAAGTAAAGCCAATATTGTAGTGGCCAAAGGAGTAATCACTGCCCGCACTACAATAAGGGTCAAAATTGAGGATCACCAGATCAAGGTTCCTTCTATCGTATTTAAAAACATCGCGGAATTTGTCGACGTGCGCATATCGGCAACTTATCAACCCAAAAAATCATGACGACAAAACCTTTTTATTTTAACGTGGTAAAATGCTTAATCCTTTTACTGTTGGTTTCCAGGTCACTCACCAGTTATGGACAGACCGAACTGGAAAAGGACCTGGAAAATACAGCGCCTGCACATGAAAAGGTAAGCGCTACTTTTAAGTCTACCAAACTCATTAATGGCCACACCAATGAAACGATTTACAAACATGAGCTCGACTTTAAAGTAGATCACCGTTTTGGGGATATTGCAGGGAGCAATGGTGGATTAAGGCAGTTTTTTGGACTGGACAATTCAACTGATGTACGTATCGGTTTTGATTATGGGATCAGTGACCGGCTGAATGTAGGATTTGCCAGGGCAAAAGGAGCGACCACCGTGCAGCAGCTGTACGAATTTAATGTGAAGTACAGACTGCTGGAGCAGACTACAGATGATTATGTTCCCGTAGCAGTGACTTTGTTCGGCAGCAATACCATTGCCGCCGTGAAGGCCAGTGACGATCCTGCATCAGCGACTGCTTACCGTAACCTGACAGACCGGATGAATTATGTTACCCAGATCATCTTTGCAAGGAAATTTAATTCCAGTTTCTCTGTTTCCTTAACGCCTGGTTATGTACACCGGAATTTTACCGCCTTCAGGGATCAGAACAATATGTTTTCTGTAGGCGCCGGAGCCCGCGCAAAAATCACCAAAAGAATGGCACTGGTAGTTGATTATTTTATGCCTTTCAGGAATAAAGATGATGAAGCCTACCTGGAGCAACTCAATGGGGTGAAATTCTATAACACTTTAGGTGTAGGCCTGGAAATGGAAACAGGCGGACATATTTTCCATCTCAACTTTACTAATGCAACCGCTATTCAGGAGATGCAGTTTATCCCGCAAACCACCAGCTCATGGTTAAAAGGGCAATACAGGTGGGGCTTTAGTATAGCCCGCAGGTTCTCATTTGATAAGAAAAAAGATAAGCGGTCTTAGCACGAATGCAGAGATCGCTGATGCATTCATCATATCATTATACCAAACAGTAATCCTTATCCGGGATTACTGTTTGTGTTACTGTTCATCTGTTCTGAAAGGCAGTGCCGGAAAACCTTGCCGGTTATAAAAATTCACAGGAGGCGGATTATCTGTAAAAGCATACCTCAGGTACATTGGCCTGGCCACTTCGCGGGCCGAAACCGTAACTTCCCTGTTCCTGATTATTGCCCTTGCCGGATAAAACTTTTTGTCCTCTCCTGCTATGGTGAAACCACGCAGCGTATCCACGCTATCTTTTGCAACAATTCCTCCATCCACATGGTCAAAACTGGCGATTATTGTACCGTTTAGTATTTTTGCTGAGCGGAAAGCCGGACCGTATGCGGCGACCGACCGATCGCCGTAAACTTCATGGAAGGCCAGGGCAGCAAGTCGCCTGCCCACCTCCTGTTTATTGACCGGATGCGCATCAAAAGGATTTCCGATGTCATTTGTAACGACTAAACCTATATTTTTCAGCTGTTTTGACACCTTGTATTGTGCTTCCTGTACAATTGCCCATCCGGATACCGGCATTACTTTGGTTACTTTCTGGTTATAATTAGCCAGCTGAACCAGCAGAAAAGGAAGGTCCGGATCAGCCCATGATTTCCGCCAGGATTGAACCATTACTTTTAATAATTGTTCATAACCAAAGCAAACAGGCCAGTCTGAATTTGCCTCCCCCTGGTACCATAATACGCCTTTAACCGGGTAGCTGAAAAAAGGGGAAATCATTGCATTGTAGATACCTGTAGGGTATCCGTTTTTTAATGGCAACTTCAGCTGACTGAGTTTAGCGGTCAGCGCAGGGAATGCCTGCAGGTCATCTTTACCCATAAACTGTTCAATCGGTTTTCCTCCCCACGAAGCATGAACAATACCGATGGGAATCTTATTTTTTTTGTACACTTCTTTCGCAAAGAACCAGCCAACGGCAGAAAAGCTGCCGATAGTTCCTTCTCCGGCCATTTTCCATTGAGATTTGCCAATATCCTGCTGCCGCGCCAGGGAAGTGGTAAGTGGCACTGCAAATTCCCGGATGAAGGGGTATGAGGCATCTTTCACCTCTTTATCGTAATCTTTCGCCTGGTCTACCCTGAAACTCATATTGCTTTGTCCGCTGCAAAACCATACATCTCCGAAATAAATATCCTGTATGGTTTTATTTTCCTTTCCTGACCGCACCCTGAGCTGATAGGGTCCCCCTGCCTGAAAAGCGGGTACTTTTATTGTCCACGTGCTGTCCTGCTGAACAATACACTGGAAATTATGCTGGGCCAGACGCAGATGAATTTTTTCCCCCGGTACCGCCCAGCCCCGGATTTGTAAGTCCGCATTCCGCTGCATGACCATATGGTCTGAAAAGTAATTCGGCAACCTGAGCTGCGCTCTTGCACCTAATGCCGTAAATATCAACAGGATTGCCGTTAAGCCTGTTAGATTTGTTATTTTCTTCATGTATAATTCAAATCACGTTTAAACTATTCTTCCAGGAAATCAAGATCCCTGTCATGCGTTTCTTCCAGGGTCAGGATACAATAAAAGCCGATGACAAAACAGACTACCCCTACAACTGCACCAGCCTGCAGTACCGGCAAAGTGGTTTTAAGCGTAGCAAAAGCAGTGGTCATCAAGACTACGGTGCCCCGCACCATATTGGGTATGGTTGTCGCCGCCGTAGCGCGTAAATTTGTGCCGAATTGTTCTGCGCCAATGGTAACGAACATCGCCCAGTAACCAATCCCCAATCCAAGGATCAGTGTAGTGATATACATGCCATGGGCACTCTTCAGGTTCCCGAACAGGTAAAGCACTGAAGCAAAAAGGGTAAGCAGCATGAAAATAAACACAGTTTTCTTGCGGGATTTTAATCCGTGACTGAGAAAACCGCTCGCCACATCACCTGCGGACAAGCCGATATAACACCACATGATAGATAAACCGGGCTTAACTGCCTCTGGCAGATGCAGGGCTGTGCCAAATTCATTACTGAAAGTAGCCAGAATACCAATAACAAACCAGGTGGGCAGCCCCATACCAATACATCTCAGGTATCTCTTCAGGCGGTTTTTATCGGTAAAGAGGGAAAAGAAATTACCCCGTTTCACCAGTTTATCTGATTTGATATGTTCAAATACGCCCGATTCAAAAACACCCAGCCTTAATAAGAGCAAGCTGATCCCCATGCCTCCGCCAATAAAATACGCAGTTCTCCATTCAAAATATTCCACTGTAAAATAAGCGACAACGGCACCAAGCAGACCTACGCCGGCAACAAGAGAAGTTCCGATACCTCTCAGTCTTTTAGGCAAAATTTCTGATACCAGGGTAATACCCGCACCCAGTTCACCTGCCAGTCCTATACCGGCAATAAACCTGAATACTTTATACATGCCCGGATCCTGGATAAAACCACAGGCAATATTTGCAATGGAATAAGTCAGAATAGAACCGAAAAGGACGGAAAGCCTTCCTTTTTTATCTCCTAAAACACCCCATAACACTCCGCCTATCAGCAGGCCGGTCATTTGCCAGTTTAAAATGGCAGCCCCTACGGATGACATTTCACTTGCGGACAGGCCCATTGAGGCCAGGCTGGGCATACGCACTATGCCAAAGAGCAGTAAATCATAAATATCGACGAAATAACCCAAGGCAGCTACAATGACAGGGATGCTGAATAAATGCTGGAAATCTGTTTTTTCAGCACTGGCATCTGCCCTGTCTGCATTGCCTTTGGCCTGATTTTTAGTATTTTGAACCATCTTATCCTTAATTGCTTCCCTGTAAAGACTTCACTGCAATATCATCAATGCGGAAAACGACAAATTTGCCCGTCTGCCTGAACCTGACTGTTAAGTTCGCCACTTTTGGGATCGGAGCAGTTTCCCTGTAATTCCAGACCAGACCTGTGCCCGCACCTGTTGGCAAAGCGGGATATTTTATGGCTGCCCATTTTGATCCGCCATCAGTACTGTATTCTACTACCAGTTCCGATCCGTTAGCACTGTCGGGACCTTTTAAAATACCAAAGCCAATTACCGGCATCATGATTTCAATGGTATTGATACCGCTGATAACAAAATCTGTTTCCGGCACATTCGCAAAGCGAAGGTTGGCCCCTCCCGAAGCATTTGTGTATTTGCCTTCGGATGAGCCCTGCTGCTGCAGTTCGCCACTGCCTGAAAAGCTCAGTTGTTTATTGGCGAAACCTTTTGCCGCCTGATGGGCGGCGATCGTTGTATTTGCAGTGACGGTTCCGAGAGTTTCTACAGAAACCTGCGCGCTAAGCGTTAAAATAGTAAGTGCAAATGCTGCTGTTAAAATGATCTTTTTCATATGAATATATTTGGTTGCTGATTAGTTGTACTGCATGGCCGATGGCGGTGCATCTGTTATTTTACTGCCCCAGGTTTTATTTGGCAGTTCACCCATCACCAGTTCCAGTTTTCCGCCCTTGATCACGTCATCGTGACTGAACCAGGGTTTATCCCAGGTTTGGCCATTGAGCTTTGCAGACTGGATATATTTATTTGTCTCGCTGTTGTTCCTGGCAGTAAGGGTAAAGATTTTACCATTGCTTAGCTTGATGGACATCTCGTTAAAAACAGGGCTTCCAATCGTATATACTGGAATTCCCGGCGTTACAGGGTAAAAACCCATCATGGAAAAGACCACGAATGCACTCATCCCACCGCCATCTTCATCACCGGGAATGCTAAACAGATGATCGCCAAACCAGGTAGCTAAAAGACTGCGGATCCTTTTCTGACTCTTCCAGGGTGCCCCCATATAATTGTATAAATAAGGGATATGAAAGCTGGGTTCGTTGCCCATTACAAACTGGCCGACCAGTCCTGTCGCATCCGGAAAAGTAGCCTGAAAATTATATTTACCGCGACCTAAATCCTCACGGAACAACTGATCCAGCTTTGCTTCTGCCTGGCCAATTCCTCCCATCAGGGTGAATAATCCGGAAAGATCATGTTTCACATCCCAGTTATAGGTATAGGCATTGTTCTCCGTGAAATACTGCCGCCCGCCCAAACCACCGGAAAACTTGGGATCAAATGGTTCAATCCATTCCCCTTCGCTATCTTTTGGCCACATAAAACCTTTATCTGTCCGGAATACATTTTTATAGTTACCTGCCTTCTTTACAAACAGTGTTTCGTCTTTATCCGCCTTCACTACTTTAGCCAGCCTGGAAAGGCACCAGTCATCATAACTCTGCTGTAAAGTTATGGCTACCGCCTGCCTCTTCTCAAAAGGATCAACTCCGGCCACGGTCTCTTTTTCATCCGTCCGCAGTGCCGGAAAATAACCATGTACCGCATAAAAACTATCCAGCTGCGTACGCGGGCCATTTTTCCATGGCAGCAGCGTGGCTTCCAGCGAATTCTTGCGAACACCCTCATAGGCTTTTTTCAGCTCAAAATTGCGTACCCCCTTAAACCAGGCATCCGCCATCCAGGCCGCAGCATGGTTCCCGGTCATGCAGGGGTTATCCCCAAAGACCAGGGCAAAAGAAGGCATCCAGCCGGACTGCTGATACATTTTTACATAGGATTGAATTTTATCTCCTTCTTTTTCAGGATCAAGGATAGTATGCAATGGCTCCTGTGCCAGGTACATATCCCAAATCCAGTTATCTGCATAGTGGGGACGTTTATCGGTATGCACTTTATGGTCATAAGCACTGTAATATCTGCCATACTCACTGATGTCCACCATCCTTTCATAGCTGCGGTATAAGGCTGTGTAGAAAGCTCTTTTCTGTACAGCAGTGCCTCCTGCCACCTGAATCTGACCTAAAGTTTTTTCCCAAATTGCCGCTGCCCTGTTTTTCACCTGATCAAAAGACCAGTGCGGAATTTCTTTTTGCAGATTGGCCTTCGCCTGTTCGATGCTGATAAAAGATATCCCATATTTGAACTGGACTACCGCAGCGTTGGTTTCCAGAAATATAATTTTAGCCTGTGGGTCTTTGCGCTGTACTAAGGTGACAGCTGTATCCAGCTCCGCATATACAAAGGCCTGCATTCCTTTGAACTGTTCAGTGCCTGTGATGATTCTTTTGCCTGTCAGTGTCATATTTCCTTCATTTATGACCCCGATTCTCAGCTTTACCGGTGCCACAGCCGTAGCCGTAAAGCGGTAAAAACCGCTGCGCTCAGCGGGAGAAAACTCCACTCTTACTCCCGGCTCATCAAGCGCAACGGTATAATAATGCGGTGCAGTTTTTTCCAGATCCGACGTGGCCCTGACCGGCTGCTTTGCATTCCGGTAAGGCATGACTGAAAATAGATTCCCTATCCGGTGAGAATACATACTCAGCGGAAAATAACTGATCTGATCATCCAGCTGGTCTTTCCGGATCGGGTAAACCCTTACCATGCTATTGGGCAAATGCATCGTTGGTCGCGTAGGTTCCAGTAAATGACCAACAGCGCCAATTGTAGGATCCACATATTGGAGGACACCAGGGTTGGGCAGCTGATTTTGCCGGGCAGCCAGACTGCCCGATAGTGCTATAGCGACCAGGAATGCAATTCCTGCTTTAAAATTTCTCTTCATTATTTCTTCTGATCAGTAATTCCGGGCCAGTCATCCGTCCGGAAAGGTGAGGCTGGCAGCGCTGCTGCATTGATTAAATTACATACCGGATTATTGGCCCAGGCATAGCGTACTGCAACCGGATTTTTAACCTGATCCGACGAAACGATGATGCTGTTACCGCTGATTTCAGCAGTCGCCCAATAAAATTTCCGGTCTGCACCAGCAATTGCAAAACCTGTCAGGGCTTTTCCGTCCTGTGTTTTCAAAGCTGCAACCGAAGGTTTAAAACTGATCCTGATTTTAGCCCCTTCAATTTTATAGGATTGGTAAACAGGTCCCTCATCAATCACATCCTGCCCATAAACCTTTCTCAAAGCCAGTAAGGCCAGTCTTTTACCGGCATCCTGTTTATTTTTAGGATGAATATCTCCGGTTTCTCCGATATCTATAGCTACAGCCATACCTGTATTGGGTAAACGCAGGGCCATAGCCTGTGCCTCTCTCAGTTCAGCCCAGGTAGCGTCTGCCGGTTGAGGCAAAATAGCCTGGAAATTCGCCAGCTGCACAAACAGAAACGGCATTTTTGCACGCCCGAACTTCGTGCGCCAATCATTGATCAGCAATGGAAAAAGTTCACGGTACTGGTAGGCCCTTGAATTATTACTCTCCCCCTGGTACCAGATAACCCCCTTTATGGTTACCGGCAGCAAGGGATTGATCATCCCGTTAAAAAGCAAGGCAGGCTTGTTGGGATTCGTTAGTTTTGTCGCGGCAGGGATAGACGCGTATTTTCTGACCGTGTCTGTAAATACTGCTACCTTAGCAATCGCCTCCGCACTGGTCCATGATTCAATAACGGTACCGCCCCAGGTGGCATCGATTAAACCAATCGCCACATTTTTATCCTGGATGATTCTCCTCGCAAAGAAATAAGCCGTGGCAGAAAAATCTGATATGGTGGAAGGAGCACATTCCTGCCAGCCCATGGTGTTCGACTGAAAATCATGTTGCGGGTGACTATTGATGGTTTTCTTCACTTTCAGGATCCGGATATTCGGGTAATTTGCATTTGCAATCTCCTGCTGGTAGTTTTTGATCTTACCCCATCCTGCCAGCGGCATTTCCATGTTGGACTGTCCCGAGCACAACCAAACTTCTCCTATCATTATATTTTTAAGTACCAGTAATTCACCATCATTGAAAGAAAGCTGAAAAGGTCCGCCTGCAGCGGGAATGTCAATTCTGATCTTCCAGTTGCCGTTCGCATCAATTGTGGTGCTGTATTTTTTATTGTTCCAGGAGGGAATAATTGTGATAGACTTACCCGGTGCAGCTTTGCCCCAGAAGGTAGATTTTTCTTTCTGCTGCAATACCATATTGTCGGTAATGACATCCGGCAGTACGATAAATGCATTCACATTGAAAGCGCAGCAAAGCGCGATGAGTACTAGATATATTTTTTTACGCATGATTATAAATGATTTGGCCCCATGATAAAGGTTAATTGTCCACCTGCCATCACTTGCTGATGGGTGATATAACCTTCTTTTATTGCTTTGTGATTTAATACGACCGACTGTACAAAACGATTTTCAGGAGAAAGATTTTTTGCATTGATGTGCAGCGTTTTACTCCCCAGCTTTAGTGATGCCTTTGTATAAGCCGGTGTGCCGAATACATATTTTCCATCCGCCGGATTCACCGGATAAAAGCCCAGCGAGCTGAAGATATACCAGGCACTCATCTGTCCGCAGTCATCATTCCCGCTCAAACCATCAGGCTTATTTTTGTATTGGTTGGCCAGGATTTCAGGGATCAGCTGCTGCGTTTTCCAGGCTTTTCCGGCCAGGCTGTAGAGGTAGGCAATATGGTGACTGGGTTCATTCCCATGTGCATACTGACCAATTAAACCTGTCACATCCACCAGCGCACCATCTCCGAACACCTTCGAATCCATAGTAAACAGGGAATCCAGTTTAGCAATGAACGGCTCATTTCCGCCCATGAGCGAAATCAGTCCGGGTACATCCTGTAATACATGAAAAGAATATTGCCAGGCATTACCCTCCGTATAATCCCCGCCAGATGTACTGGCATGTGAAACCTTCAGGGGATCAAAAGGCTTCACCCAATTGCCATCTGTATTTTTTCCGCGCATCAAACGGACGGACGGATCAAAGAGGTTTTTATAAAAGCCGCTCCGTTTTAAAAAGAACTGGTAATCCTCAGTCTTCCCTAAACGCTGTGCCATTTGTGCCGCGCACCAGTCGTCAAAGCCGGCTTCCAGGGTACGTGACACCGCCTCTGTTTTGGTCATGTCAGACGGATAGTAGCCATAGCTATCATATTGTTTCCAGTCATGCTTAGGGTTACCATTAGTGGTCAGTGTTTTTTTTATGGCCCGGTAAGCACGCTCTGCGTCAAATCCCGGCAGCCCCTTTAAATATGCGTCAACGATCACCGGAATAGAATGGTTACCAATCATACACCAGTTTTCTTTCCCCGCCAGTGTCCACACCGGTAAGGTTTGGGCAGCATCAAAATGATCAACCATGGTGTTGACGATTTCTGCATTCCGTTCCGGATACAAAATAGTATACAAGGGATGGGCTGCCCTGAAAGTATCCCACAATGAAAGTGTGGAATAGTAGTTTTTATTTGCAGACTGGTGTACCTTGTCATCCGCACCGCGGTATTTCCCATCCGCATCGGCAATATTATTTGGCTGGATGAGTAAATGATAAAGACTGGTATAAAAGTTCTGCTTTTGCGCCAGCGTGCCTGTAATCTCCATTGCCGATAAATAGTGGTCCCATTCCCTTTTTGCAGCAGTTCTGATCGCTGTAAAAGTTTTACCGGAAGCTTCCTGCATGTTTAATTTTGCACCTGCAATACTGACTGTGGACAAGGCTACTTTGAGTCCTATTTTCGTCCCTTTGCTGACTTCAAAATCCACTATCAGCTTCCTTTTTTTGTCGCCATCCGTAAAATGGTTTGCAATGAAGGGACGGTCAAATACAATGGTAAAATATGTTCTTTTCGTCACCCATTTTTTAGACTGGATATAACCATTGATGGTCTGATTTCCCTCTGCTTCCAGCTGACCTTCCAGGATATGCATGCCCAGTTCCCTGGGAGAATTGACCAGGCCATTTTGGGCATCGATTAAAAGAGAAGCTTTGCCCGTCTTGCTGAAGGTGTACTGGTGTACGCCCACCTTGGCACTGGCGGTCAGTTCTGCCCTGATATTTCCTTCCTTAAGCAGCACCGTGTAATAACCCGGCTCTGCCTTTTCTGTCTGTTTTGAAAAACTGCTTTTCATTTTGGACGACTCTCCCTGGAAAGGAAAAATCAGGACATCGCCCAGGTCACTTACGCCCGTACCACTTAAATGCGTATGTGCAAATCCCAGCAGCGTGCTGTCTGCATACTGGTATCCCGAGGTATAATCCCATTTGAAATTCCCTGTTTCCGGACTGAGCTGTACCATACCAAAGGGTACTGTTGCGCCCGGATAGGTATGTCCGAAACCACTTGTTCCGATAAAGGGATTCACGTATTTTGAATGCCCTTCCTGTGCGGAAAGCGGTTGCAGTGCGCCTAAAAGCAGAAGGCTGCAAATTAATATTTTAAATAGCTGCTGTCTGATTGGTTCCATTTCTCTCCCTCTTCTATTCATTGTGATACATCTGTTTTAATAAGCTTCTTCTGGAGCCGCCGTTGCTATACTGCTGCAGTTTCTTGCCTGACAAGCCTTCCCACAACCTGATGGTTTCGGCATCTGCCGGATCGTCCAGTCTGGCTTTGTAATCAGGCAAATAGCCCTGAAGGCCCATCAGCTGCACCATTTTGAAATCGGGATCCTTTACCGTTAGGTCTGAAAAATAAATCAGTGTAGCCTGCTGCTCCAGTAATATTTGCTGTACCTGCAGTACCGGAATATCCTGAACTGCCATCCTGTTTTGCTGCATCAGCGCAGCGGTTACCCCTGCGGCCTGTCCCAGTGCCATCCAGCAAGGTTCCATTCTTAAAGTAGAGAAACCGATATGCGTGCCTGATACAGGAACCGGACATAGCACATTTTTGATCTTTTCACTAAACATCACCTCAATTGGTACGGTATAGGGCTGTGTTTTATAACTTAAAAAACCTTCCAGCACCGGCTTGCCGGCTTCTCTTTTTAATGTAGCATGGGAATCCAGCGAATAATGCCCGGCAGTAATACTGCTCCGGTAAAGCGGCGGACGTTCTTTTCCCGCTACAGCCAATGCATCATTCGCAGTGAATATATGCTTCCCGATAATTCTTCTTCCTTCCCTGACATAGACCTGCCGCGGAAAATGCTGGTTATCCTGGTATTCATCACTGGCCAATCCCCATTCATTGACTTCAGCCCGGAATGCAGCCGGTAAAGCAGGATCATTCGCTGCGAAATAGAGCAGTCCCAGTATATATGACCGGAGCCTTTCCGCAAATTTATCCCGCCAGGCCCAGCCGGCTTTAGGCCACCTGTAATTTTCTTCCGGTAAATCTGTAGAGATCAGGGCAGCATGCTGGTTATTGGCGTCTACTTTCCCATTGGGGATCAGTACACTGTTGACCACCACATCAATTCCATGCTTCATCGGACCGATGGCCTGCTGCCTGTTTTCCAGCACATCAGTAATCAGTGAGATATATTCTTCCCTGTTATAGTTTGCAGGCCTCTCAAAAGGAATTCTTTTTGAGGCTACCTTTGTCAGGTTTACCCGGTAATTATAAGCCTGGATGGCGGTATCCCCTTCACGTGTGCTTAAGGCAGCTATTTCCGGTCCCTCCCAGTATTTATAAATTTTACCTGCACCAGTTTCGCCGTATGCTTTCCGGCTTTCACGCCCTACCCGGAATGGAATACCTGCTGCCGCTGCAAGATCACCTTCATAGGTACCATCAATAAATACTGCAGCAGTATAGTGTTCAATTTTACCATTATCCCGGTTCGTTACCTGGATAGAGCTGACCAACCCCTTACGGATCTTTACATTTTTGTCAAGCGCATCAAACTGCCGGCGCTTCAGGACGGTAATATCCGGATATGCAGCTATCATTTGCAAAAAAACCTGCTCTGCTACCGAAGGTTCGAAATGATATCCCTCTCTGCAATCTTTTACCTGCTGGGAATTTTCGCCATAGGTTTTGATATAATGTGATTTAATATGCTGTACAAATTCTAAAAATAAACCTGTGGTTGCCCCCCTGGTGTCAATATCTGTAGCGCCCAGCCCATTGGCCGGTAAACCTCCGATATGATGCGTACGTTCCAGTACCAGTACTTTCTCACCCATACGGGCTGCAGCAATGGCGGCAGTAATTCCGCCCGGATTGGCACCCACCACCACAATATCATACTTATTTTGTGCCAAGGCAGCCATAGTTATCACATGCAACAGCGATAACAGCCATAATCTTCTCATCATTTGAAATTTACCTGTTTTACAAATTCGTTTGTCTTTACCTGAGCAGCCTTTAACTTTTCACCATTTAAGGTGATGTTTTTGAAGGAGACCTTGTTCACCAGATTCTCCGGACCATAACCCAATAACTCTACCGTCAGCGGTGTTCCTTTTACCATTATATTTTTAAAACTGATATTGTCAATATGTCCCCGGTGCTCATCCGTTGTCCACACATCTTTATTGATCCACAGGGATATAAATTTTTTAGACTCTTCTATCCTTAAGTTTTCAAAGCGGATATTGCTGACCAGACCACCATCACAATGATAAACCCTTAAAGACCACTCCCTGGCCTGATCATGAATCACATCACAATCTGTAAACAAGACATCATGTATGTTCTCGTTGATTTCTGCACCCAGGCTTAAGGCATGTGCCACTTCGTTCCACAGTACACATTTGCGCACGGTAATCTTCCTCGTATCCCCTTTACCTTTTAAAGACTTGATCACCACCAGATCATCGAGTGTTCTGATGAAACAATTTTCAACCAGTACATTGCTGCTGTTGCAGATATCCACGCCATCAGAGTTGGCCCGGTAACCCAGCAGTTTAATGTTATCAATATGGATACCGGCCGACTGCCGCACGGGCAGCGTCCATAAAGGAGCATCACGTAAGATGATACCCTCAATGCTGATATTTTCGCCCTGAACCATGATCATGTTGCGGGAATGGGTTGGACAGGCCGATGCATCAATAATTCCCCTGCCCCTTACTTTGATGTTTTTACCAGTTAAACTGATCGATGGCGGATAGGGTTTATTTTTTAATCCGCTTGTTGGCGTGGTGGATGCCTTTTCATTTTCCCCGATAACAGTTCTTAAAATAGCACCGCCGGCCAGGTAAAGGGTCTGGTTATCTTTAACTACCAGTCGGCTGATCTCATGGATCCCCGGACCATAAAACAATACATCCGGGTCATTTGCATCAGGTTTATTCTTTTCTATCGTATTCGCAAAAATATGTAAGGACTGGATGATTTCACCATTGATTTCTACCGTTACCTGCTGACCGGCCTTAATTTGAAAAATGACTTTACCCGCTTTGATTTCCGCTGCAATCTGATAGGAAGATGGCAGGATTTTTACCGTTTTAATCACTGAGGCTGCACTGACAGTAATTGTAGCACTCCCCGGTAAATCAAAATAACTGAACGCGGCCTCTTCAAAATAGCGCGCAGAATTTATCTTGTCATCCATCGCTTTGTAGCGCAGCTTACGGTCGGACGAAGCTACTTTTGCAACATAAACAGGCACGTTTTTCCCGGCAGCGGTCACCTGGTAAGCACGACTCAGCGTTTCGCCCGCAGGTGCCGGATAGATGATCACCTCTGATTCAGCCTTCCATGCAAATCCGCTGAATGCAGTAAAACAAAGGGTAAGTATAACAAGCAGTCTTCTTTTCATTTTATTTCTTTTTAAATCTTAAACCATCCGCAATCACAACTCCGCCGTTGCCCTGATTCGATAAGACAATCTTTGGCCTGTGCTGCTTTGAAAATTTGTATTCTCCCAATGTATGCCAGTAACCTGCCGGCGCCTTCCTGGTCATATCCACAGCTACCACTTTACGGCCCTCATCACAGTCGATCATAACTAATGCATTTTTACTCCTGTTTTTATCGGCCGAGTACATTAACGCTACTTCATACATTCCATCTTCTTTCAGTTCAGGGAAATAAGTAGCAGATGCTGTTTGTGTGGCAGACTGGCTGGCAAACCGGTAATTGTATAACAGGAAGGGTGCTGAGCTGATAGAATGCAGCCACTCGCCCTTAAATACGGCATCAGTATCGTCCATTACATAAGCACTGCTATCTTTATTCAGGAAAAATCCCGGTTTTGTGTCATACTTCAAGATCTGCTGCTGTGTCCGTAATTTTGTGCGGAGCTGATCTGTATTTACTTGCTGAACCGTTATATTTTCTCCGATCGCCATCGCAGCCGCTACCCCCGCCGCATGTCCCGTCATCATGAAAACAGGCTCCATTCTTAGTGAGCCGTAAATAGTATGTGAGGCCGACAAACACACGGTGACAAAAAGGTTTTCACAGTCTGCCGCCCTGGGAATGAGCGCAGCATAAGGGATCTCATAAGGTCTGAAAGGCGCATGTTCCATTTCTCCTTCATGCACCAGCTGTCCTTTGGGAGTGATAAATTGCTGTACCGTATGGCAGTCCATAAAATACGAGCCCATCGCAATACCATCTTTCTTATGAATATTGTCCCACGCATCCTGCTGTTTCATCACGTAAGCTCCCGACATTCTCCTGCCTTCTCTCACATAGAGCAGATAAGGCCAGTTGCCATGGTCAGCAAATTCATCTTTCGGATAACCATAACGCCGGGCATCTTTTCTCAGCTCATCCGGTACACGACTGTCGTTTGCTAAAAAATAAAGATAGCCCTGCTGGTATGCTTTATGGTAATTTGCGATTTCATCACGTTCAGCATAGCTGCCATCCGCATAATTCCATGAGGCATTCACCAGGTCTAAATGGTTGATGTCTGCTTTTTCATTGGGCATCGGATAAACTGTGGTGACCTGATCGAAAGTCCTCAGTTTCTCCTTATGAATCTTATTTAGCAGATCCCTGTATCTTTCCGGCTGGTAATTTTCAGGCTTGACAAAAGGGATACGGTTGTCAGCCTTTGTGGTTAAAGACAGGCGGTAAGTATAGGCCTGTACCTTTTTGTCTGCACCGCCCTGAGTTGCGGTCTCATCAAATAGATAATCCAGCGGAAAATCTTTACCAAGCAGCCTGATTTCATTAATCCTGTCCGGTTTTAGTATTCCGGTAACCTTATACTGCTGTATTCCCGCTGAAGATTCGTTGTATTCCTCTTTACTTTCCCTGCCTATACGATAAGGAACCTGACTCCAGGCCATCAGATCTCCCTCATAAGTGGCATCAATAAACATCTTTGCACCATAGGTATCACCATTGGACAGGAACAACGCTGTTATTTTACCGGCCCTTTTCTGAACCCCGGTTTTTTCCTGCAGTTTAGCCTGGTAAATCACATCTACGCCTGCTTCACTCATCATTTCCAGGTACACCTTCTCTGCCGCAGAGCTCTCCATTTCCGTACAAAAACGGTTCATTTTATAATGTGCACCTACCCTTTTCAAAAATTCCATGGTATAGCCCCCTACAGTCTCAGGATTGCCGATATCCACATGCCCCAGTCCGCTGGTCGTTAAACCGCCCAAATGCAGGTTCGGTTCCAGGATAGCTACCTTTAATCCTTCTTTTGCAGCAGCATAAGCCGCAATTACACCCGATGATGTGCCGCCGTAAATGATCAGATCGTAGCTTTTAATTGGTTTTGAACGCGTAAACGCGCTCAAAACCAAAACCAAACCACAAAACACCCAAATTAGTCTCTTCATTCTATATTATTGCTGTACAACCTTAAACGATACAGTATAAAATCCTTTGGTCGTATCTTTAGGATCTACTGTAATAGATTCAATTTTCATCATTCCAATCTTAGCCCCGCTGGTGGAAGTTGCCGCTGTCTGGAAAAAGGCAACCTCGCCCGCCACATAATTGGCAAAATCTGCCGTTACCTGTGCGCTGTTCAGATAAGTTTGTACGGCACTGGCCTTCAGCTCTGCTGAGGTAACATTATCGAAATTAAAAGCGAAGGAACCAGGCGTAAACTTTTTGATCTTAGTGGCATTTCTTGGTACACCCGTCCAGTTTTCCATCAGTGGAATGCCATTGGCCACATCTCCTGACCAGGCCTCTCCGGGTCTGTTGGTAGATGCCTGATATAAACGGACTGCACCGCCGAAGAAATAGAAGTACAGATCAATATTTGGCCTGTTCGTATAGAATTGTGCCAGGGAATATGTTTTCATATCCTTCACAGAATAGAAACAGAATACCCCCGGGTAAGCCGGATCTGCCACTTTTGAATAAAACTGCGATCCAATCCTCGCATTGGGATGATAATTCAGGTCAATAATGGTCTGGATATCAACTGTAGTTGATCTGCCCAGCTGGTCATATGCTGTAATTCTGATCCCTGTAGTGGTCGGTGTAAAGGCCGGAAGATCAGCAATGAAATTGACCGCTTTTTCTGAAGTATAAGTTTTTGCAGCCGCTGTGATTTCTGTAACAACGTTTTTCTCCAGTTTGTACACCCTGATCGCATTGATTCCTATGCCAGAAGTAGCGGTAAAATTTAACGTTTTAGTAGTATTACTGGCCGCAATAATCGGCTCCAATGTGGTTGATCCGGCCACTTTCAGTTCAGGCAATGGTATAGCAATATACCTGATGGGCAAGGTTTCAATTTTAATTTTCCCGTAAGCATCTGTCACGGAAACCTGCAGTGCATTATCCCCGGCTTTGTACAGGATTTCCTGATCAAATTCGTAAGTCAGCTGCTCTGTGCCTAAAGCAGGATTCAGGGGAACAGGCGTGGTACCTGCTGCAGAAAACAGGTTTACTTCTACCTTTGCTATCGCTGATGCCGCAGTTACGCTGAATTTTGTACGGGGGATCACGATGCTGCCCGAGTTTTCATCAATTAAGATTTCAGCTACCGGAAAAGTAATCACCGGTGCCGCCAGATACCTGGTCACACTGATCGGGATCACTTTCTCCACCGTTCTCCCTGCCCTGTCGGTAGCAATAATTTTAAAAGACTGGAAGGTATCATCCCACAAAGGCAGTTCTTTCACCGAATACTGCGTAATGTCGTAGAAGGTGGTAATTTCTTTAAAATCCGTTTCTACACCCGCTTTAACAATCTTCATTTTAACCGACTGTAAACCTGCTTCGGCGAATACCACACATACCAGTGGAATATTATCCGCCTTGTTTAAGTCCGGCTGAATAACATCCAGGATCGACTTGATTTCCGGTGCTTTCGTATTGGAATAATCCATTTCCCGGTCTTTGCTGCATCCTGCTGCCAGGATCAGGAAAGCGGCCATTAAGGCCATAACTTGTTTCATTAACATATGACAATGAATTAAAATGCTTGAACATAATTGGCATCACGCTTATAGTAGGCAAAAGCCGGGAAAACATGAATTGCACCATTGGTAGTTAGAATATTGGTGGTAACCGAGCTGATGCTGGCACTCACAAAATTGCTTGGTCTCAGGTTAACAATGATATTTCCATTGGTAATCGGAGAACCGACCGAGTTTGCTGAGGATTTATTGACCTTGATCGTTAATAAGCCATCTTCCCCCGCCAGCAGCGTCTTCACGTAAATCGGTTCAGTCGGCAGTTTCTTATCATAAGCATGGTATTCCCCCTCTATGATATGGTATTGCAAAAGTTTGCGCACTTTCTCTGCATCAATATTTTTAATGGAACTAAAACCATATTTGGTAATAAAGCTGGTCATGCCCGTATTGTTGATCAGCAAATACGTATATTTTGCATCTGTCTGTTCATAAACACTTTTCATACCTGCATATTCAGCAGCCTCCGTCATTAAAGAAAAGACATCTGGTCTGCTCTGCATAAATTGCCAGGTAGTCATGTTCACATGCGTGTCTATTGCCTCTCCTTCATATGCATAGCTTTTTTGTAAAGCCAGTTTTTTACAACCTGTTAAGGTCAGTAAGCTGCATACCTGCAGCATCAGCAGCAGGCAGGTATATCTTTTTAGTATTGGTTTCATTGATGATTCTCTTTTAGTGGATATGAAATCTGTATGCCTGTGGCAGGGATTAATAACCTGGATTTTGCACCAGTGCCTTATTCTGATTGATTAAGCTCTGATTGATAGGGAATAAAGTCTGGTTCACATTACTCATCCCGTTAATAGGTTGCATTACTTTTACTGCCCGTTTTGTTCTGACCAGATCAAACCAGCGCTTGCCTTCCCCTACCAGTTCAATCTGGCGTTCATTCAGTACATAATCCACCACCTGTTCCCTTGATGAAAAACTGCTTAGTGGCCTTGTGCTTGCGGCAACGCCTGCCCTTGTCCTCACCGTGGTCCTGATGATATCCAGTGCATCCTGCCATTTATCCAGCTGTGCTTTGGCTTCTGCCTGCATCAGCAATATATCTGTGAAACGGTATACCGGATAGGCCATCTGGCAATTGACAAAATTCTGATAAGGCAGTGAAGTACCATTCGCGATGTATTTGTGCACCTGGTAAGTGGTTGTTCCGCCACCCGAAGGTGCCAGGTAATTTTCAAAGCGGTTATCACGCGGTGTAGCGGCATTTGCTGCGGTATAAATTGCCTGCAATTTAGGCGAAAGCACTACCGTAGAACCCTGACCTGAACCGCTGCCCAGCAGCAGCCAGATCAGGCTGTAATTACTAAGTCCTGCCTCCGACACATTCTGGTGGATCACGAAAATCATCTCATTCGTTGCCGGTCCATATTCATCTTTTGTAGGGTCATTGTCGTTTACCTTATTATTCAGATCCTCCACAAACTGCTTTTTCATGAGCGACATATCAGGCTGAAAATTGGTATAGGTGACATTCGAACGCAGTTTATCTATCGTTTTATCTGCACTATCATAATCTTCCAGCCACATATAAACATCCGCCTGAATGGCATAAATCGCGTTGCGTGACAGTCTTTTTCTTTCCAGATTGCCCGGGTTGATCAATTGCTCCGCCATTTTCAGATCTGCCAGGATATGATCCCTCAGCACAGTTTTCATAGCTGTCCTGGGTCTGAATTCACCCTTATCAATATTATCTATCGGATCAAGATAGACAGGCACATCCCCCCAAACCCTTACTGCATAAAAATAACTCAGCGCGCGCATAGCATAGGCCTGTGCCAGGTAATCATTTTTTAAAACTGCATCTGTAATATCAGCATCCGGAATATTTTTGATCGCGAAGTTCGCATTGCTGATCACCTTATAAAGGGTATTCCAGTTGGCACTGACCAGGTCAGTTGTCAGCTGATTTAAAATCAGTTTTCCATTCTCTGTGGGCTGCTCACTGAACAGGACGAAGTTATCCGACCGCATTTCCCCCCAGGAGAAATAGTTTGCATTTAAGGCTATTCTGAAAGAAGAATACATTTCGGCAAGGCCAGCATTCACATCCCGCTGACTTTTCCACATTTTATCTGCAGGGATCTCACTGATCGGATCCACTTCCAGGAATTTTTTGCAGGATGGCGTGATACTGCTCAATACCAGCAGGACCAGTAAACACATACTGTTCTTCCAGGAATTCATTTTCTTTATATGAGTTATTTTCATGACGATTAAAAATTAACATTTAAGCCTAAACCAAACTCTCTTTTACGCGGATAACGGTTAATGTCCATTCCGATCCCCAGTGCACTATAAGAAGAGAACTCCGGATCATAACCTGAATAGCCCGTAAAAGTGAAGGCATTATTCACATATCCATAGAGATTAATTCCTCTTAATTTTATTTTTGACACCCATTTTGCAGGGAGTAAATAGCTTAACCTGATATTGCGGATTTTTAAATAAGACGCGTCTTCCAGGTAATAGGAACTGACCGCACGTGCATTCTGAAAGCGATCAGAATAAGGGCGTGCATAATCAACCATATCCCCCTGCTGTATCCAGAAATTATGCTGAAAATCAAATGAGGGTACTGTAGACAGCCCATTCATACTGCCCTGAACCAGATTGTATTTCGCTGCATTGTATATTTCTCCGCCTATGGAGAAGTAGGAGGCAACAAATAAACTCCAGCTTTTATGGCGGATATTGAAATTGAATCCCCCCGTAAAATCCGGCTGGGCATTGCCCAGTACCATACGGTCTTTATCTGTAATGATACCATTTGCATCACCGTCTCCATTCTCCCAGTTCATATCGCCACCTCTGAAAGGCGTGCCATCAGGCAGTTTTTTCTGGTTGACCTGACCTGCATAAGGTGCACCACCCAGGGTATAATTGCTGAGCAGGAATTTCCCGTTTGCATCTTTGATCATCTGTCCCGCAGCATCCATCTGGAAGACCGGTGTCAGTTGTTCCCAGTTACTGCTGAAGGCATTGGACTGGTCATACGCAAATATGCCCTGCGCCTTATAGCCATAGAAATCGCCAATAGGCTGTCCCTGGGAAATCCACCAGGTATCATTGAAAAGATAAGGAATGCCCCCGGCAATTTCTTTAATGCGGTTGCTGTTGAAAGAAATATTGGCCCCCAGGTTCACCGTTGTGTTTTTGGTTTTGATAAGATCACCTGTCAGGCCTATCTCTAATCCTTTGTTGGTAATTGAACCGATATTTTTGCGGACCGTATTAAATCCCCATTCTTTTGGGATCTCATAAGCAGCCAGTAAGTTAGTCGTCACTTTATTGTATAAATCCACAGTCAGCTGAAACCTGCTTTTTGCAAAACTGACATCCAGTCCCACGTTCGACTGTGCCGTTTGTTCCCAGCCCAGGTTATCTACAGCAATCCTTGCTGCTGTAACCCCTGCTACCCCGTCGTAAATTCCACCAATGCCATAAGATAAAATGGATTCATAATCCCCGATACTTTCATTACCCGTTACACCGTAACTTACTCTTAATTTGGCATCGTCTATTTTTAACTTTTTGGTCCACTGCATGAAAGCTCCATCAGAAAAACGCCATGCGGCAGATGCTGAAGGGAAATAACCAATTCTTTTGTCTTTCGCAAACCTTGAAGAACCATCAGCCCTCATGTTTGCGGTGAACAAATAGCGCGATTTATAATTATACGTCACCCTTGAAAACAGCGAAGCCAGTGTATGTGCCGATGCCGTGGTTCCGGTTTTAGTGAGGTCGAAATTTGCAGCAAAGGCATTCTGCGTATAGATCGCATCAGTTGCCGAATTTCTTCCGCTATAACCATCAATTTCTGTGCGCCAGCTCTGTGCACTCACACCCAGCAGCGCAGTGAAATTATGCACGTTATTGATTGATTTACTGTAGTTCAGGTAATTTTCATTTAACCAGTTCCAGTTCATGGTGCTGGTATGTGAACCAAAGTTGTTCAGATAACCATCACTCAGCAGGGTTGGACGCATAAAATTATAGCGCACCAGTCCCAAAACCCCATTCACATTGGTCGTAAATTTCAGGTCTTTGGTAATCTTATATTCTGCCATCTGGTAAAAGGAGGCATTGTAGATATCTGAAAAGTTAGTTTGCAGATTCAGCGCCAGGGGACTGCTCCCCCAGAGTGTTCCGATAATCGAATTATCGGGATAATACAAAGAAAGATTAGGCTTGCGCGACAACAGTGAGTTCAGGAAACCACCTTCGTCTATCCCCTTTTTCTTACCATAACTGACATTGAACCTGGTTCCAAGCGTCAGCCTCGCGTTCGGAATATAGTCGGCATTTACTCTCGTTGTGATCCTGTCATAAGAAGTATTGGTGATAATTCCCTTTTCACCGAGGTAACCACCCCCGATAAAATACTTCAGCTTTTCCGATCCGCCGCCAATACTGGCATCAATCTGATTTTTATGTGCCGGGTTAAAAGCGATATCCTGGTAATCGTTATCCGCATTCAGCAGAAAGTTAAGCGAATCTGCCATTTGCGCAGCCAGTACGTTTTGTACTGCGGCAGGTACCAGCAACTTCCCCTCTCCCTGAATATATCTAGACAATCCTTTTTGCATGTCCCGGTACTGGGCCGTGTTTAACTGCGGCACAGTATGGGTCAGCTCATTGATAGAATGCAGGTATCTTAACTCGATCACAGGTGCCCTGGAAGAACCTTTTTTAGTGGTGATGATGATTACACCATTTGCCGACCTGGAACCATAGATTGCTGCAGAAGCGGCATCTTTTAAAATTTCCATCGAGGCAATATCATAAGGATTGATCGCATCCACATTCGTTGTGGGTACACCGTCCACTACCCAAAGCGGGCCGATGCCATCGTTATTCATCGTCGATGTTCCCCTGATCACCACCGAGGCACTTTCACCCGGCTGACCAGAACCTGTAGTCACCTGCACACCCGGAGCCTGACCTTGTAAGGCTTCAAATACATTTGTAGGGGTACGTTTTTCTATATCTTCTGCCGTTACGGATACAATCGCTCCCGTGATATCACGTTTTTTTGCAGTTCCATAACCCACTACCACCACGTCCTTCAATTCATTACTGGTGCTGAGCAAGGTAATACTGATCCGGCTTCCATTGCCTGCCACGCGTTCAGCGTTCTGGTATCCCAGGTACGAAAAACTCAGAATATCTGTAGGTGCGGCAATTGCAATCCTGAATACGCCGTCTTTGTCCGTAATTACGGTGACATTTGTGTTTTTATTTTTAACAGTAACTCCCGGAATGGAAACGCCGTCACCATATACAGTACCCGTTACTGTTGCGGCCGTTACTGCATCTTTTTTGACAGGGGTATTTTTTTGAGCTACGTTCTGGGCCTGAAGATTGCCGGATAACGTACAGCATCCCAAAGTGAGGCAGAGCGCGATCCTTTTACCAACATCCCTTAAAAGGAAAGTAAAATTTTTGTTCATATAGATACTTGGTTAGTTTAATTTTTAATACGCCGCTGAAGGCAATATTTGAGTAGGGCAATTCTACAAAAACAGGACGGAAGTGGCAGTCAAAATTTATATCAACCTGCACTAAAATCCTATCAAAAAGCTTTTAGTAGCAGATAATGTTCCTATTTTCGTGTCAGACGTACATCAGTTAGTTTCAGTATAAAAAAAGACATGCAGATTTTAACTGGCCGCGAAGATACACATGTACAGGAAAACCTATGAACAGACTTCATTATAAATTTTTCATCCACCTGTTGCCCTTACTATTGCTGCTGGGTCTCTTCAAAACCGGCTACACACAGGGGTTTCATAATCTCTCTGTAGAAAATGGGCTGAGCAACGCTACTACTTTCGCCATTGCCCAGGATGAAAAAGGATTGATGTGGTTTTCCACCAAGGAAGGCATAGACAGATACGATGGATCAGGCTATAAACACTATGACTTATACCCCGCAGCACAAATTACGCGCTATGGGCTAAGAAGGAATAAGTTTCATGTTGATGCCAGAAAAAGAATCTGGGTGAATAATTTCAGCGATATTTTCATTTACGAGCCTCAGCAGGATAAATTCAAATTTGTTTACCAGGTATCCCATCAAAACACGGTCAGGGATCTCTTTGTAGATGCAAAGTCCGGCACAATTTACCTGGCTACGGATCAGGGTCTGATCAAATACAATTACCATACAAAAAAGACGTTTACCTATCCCAACATCCGTAAAATATTAATTGGCCTGGCATTATACGATGAACAATTTCTCCTGCTGGCCGCAAAAAAAGACGTACAGTTCTTTGATCTGCAGTCGGGAAAATTAGCGCCTGGAAAAATACATCCCGCTATCAACGCTGCGATCAGCAAATTAAACCTTTCTGCGGTGGCGGTAGACCATCATCAGCATATCATTACCGGATCTACCGGGCAAATCTCCATGTTCCATTCAGGTGACAGCATTTTGCAAACAAATGAAAATTTAAATGCCCGGATCAGCAAGGTAGAAATCACTAAAATTCTGCCCGACAACCAGGAGGCCATCTATTTTGGTACTGAAGGCAAAGGTGCCTATAAAATCAGTACAGCACTGCAGATTTTACAGCCTTATCTGACGGATAATAACGATGCCAGCTCTTTGCCCGAGAATGAAGCGGTAGATATTTTTATCGACAATGAAAACAGGGTTTGGTTTGCAGGTCATGAGATATCTTACCTCAATGCCAATAAGCTAAAATTCAAAACCTATACCCACCAGATCAATAAAACGAATAGTCTGGTGCATAATTCCATCCGTTCTGTAGTGGAGGACAGGAAAGGAAATTTATGGATCGGTACAAATTATGGGATCAGCATCTTAAAATCAGACCGGCAGCACTGGGACTATATCAATACGCAGCAGACGGCCGACAGATCAACCAGTAACAAAATAACCGCATTAACCAGGGGCGCGGGGGATGACGTCATTGTAGGGACTTACCAAAATGGGATCTACCGTATACTGGGTCAGGAGATTAGCCACATCAGTCCCGAGAAAGAGGTTACTTTCAGAAACAATGTCAACACGCTACTCCTTGACGGCGACCAGCTCTGGTCTGGCGGTGCAGGCGTTTTCCTGAAAATGCAGCAGCTCAAAACCGGAGCCATCCAAACATTGCCCATCTCAAATGTGCTTTCACTTGCAAAAAATAGCGCTAACCAGCTCATTGCAGGTGGTCACAACGGGCTGCACATTATCAATCCCGATGGGAAAATCCAGACCTACAATGCCAGCACCTATAAGATCGGCTCTATCTTCTCCGTATCAGTCGCGCTCAATGGCGATATCTGGCTGGGTGCTGAAGGCCAGGGTTTAATCAGGTTCAGCAAAGGCAGGTTTAAAAAATACAGTACCCGGGATGGTCTTCCATCCAACTTAATTTATGGCGTTTTAAACGATAATTCAGGTAACCTCTGGCTCAGCACTACCAAAGGCCTGTCCTGTTTCAATATCGCTAAAGAAACTTTCAGAAATTACGGCCTGGCAGATGGTTTAGGCATCAAGGAGTTTGCCTATGGTGCCTATGCCAGAACTGCTTCGGGAGAAATGGTATTTGGCGGCAACCATGGTTTTATCCTCTTTAATCCCGCAGAGATTGTCAGCACTAAATTTAAAACCAGGCTGATCTTTACCGACTTTAAGATTTTTAACAGATCCGCAGATATTGATGTAAAAAACAGTCCCCTTAGAGCCGCCATTGACGAAACCCGAACGATCGAACTGAAATATAACCAAAATGCGGTTACGTTCGACTTTACCTCTGTCAATTATACCAATGAAGCCAATCTGTACCGCTGGAAACTGGACGGATTAGAAAAAGACTGGTCGCCCGCCACGAGCGAACACACGGCCAATTACACCAACCTGAAACCGGGAAAATATACCTACAGGGTACAATGGACCAATTCGGGGATAGGATCGCAGTTCAGCGCAAATGAGCGCACAATCTATATGGTGATTTCTCCGCCGTTCTGGGCTACGCCCTGGGCATACCTGCTGTATACCCTGATCGCCGGCTCCGTTATTTATTCGGTCATTAAATTTTACCATATACAGCTGAGCGAGCTGCATGCGAAAGATAAAATAAGATTCTTTATCAATATTGTACATGATATCAGAACCCCTTTATCACTGATCAAATCCCCTTTATCCATTGCACTGAAGAAAAATGATTTTTCTGCTGAAACACAGGAGATCCTGAAAACAGCCAGCCATAATACTTCACGACTGAACGGCCTGATTGATCAGCTGCTCGACTTTGAAAAAGCAGACTTCAAAAAACTGAAACTTAAAATCTCCACCATACAGATGGAGAAAACACTGGATCAGATCTGCAACGACTTCATCCCCCTGTTGGAACAGCGTGGAATTATCCTCACCAGGAATTATAAAGACAGTAGCAGTATTTTAAGAGTAGATAAGGATAAGTTCGATAAAATCATTTTTAACATTTTATCCAACGCTGTAAAATATACCCCGAAAGGCGGCCAGATAGACATCAGTACCAATATCTTTAATAAATATTACCATATCGCTATCAGAGACAGTGGCCTCGGCATTCCAAAGGAACAGCACAAAATGATTTTCAAAAGGTTCTTCCGGGCTAAAAACGTGATCAATTCCAATGAAGTTGGCTTTGGAATTGGTTTGATGGTGACCAAGGAACTGGTAAAAATGCATCAGGGTGATATCTGGTTTGACAGCCACCTGAACCATGGCACCACCTTTCACCTGAAATTCCCCCTCCCTGCATTCCAGTTTGCCGCAGCAGAGGCAGAACCATCAGCTCATTTTGACGAAATGACCGAACCGATGGAAAATGCCAGCAGTACCACAGCAGTGACTGCCAGTCATAAAAAAGCAAAAATATTGATTGCAGAAGATAATGAGGAATTGCGGACATTGATGTCCAGACATCTCTCCGGCCTGTACCATGTACAGCAGGCGGTCAACGGACAGGAAGGTTTGCTGGCAACAGCCAGGTTTTCACCAGATGTAATCATATCTGATATGATGATGCCCGTGATGGATGGAAATGAATTCTGTTATGAGATTAAAAATAACATCAAAACCAGTCATATCCCATTTATTTTGCTCACTGCACTGAGTACCAATGAACATAAAATTGAGAGTTACAGAACAGGTGCTGACACCTACCTGGAAAAGCCATTTGATCTGGATTTACTGATCAGCTGTATCAACAACCTTTTAGAAAACAGGAAGAAGCTGAGGGAAAAATTCGCCGGCAATGAGCTGCCTGTTGGTGTTGATTTAAGTCCGCTCGACAAAAAATTCATTGAGCAGGCCATAAAAATCACCGAAGAGAACTTAGCTAATCCCGATTTTGCGATTGAAGACCTGGAAAAGCAGATTGGGATGAGCCATGCCAGTTTATACCGAAAATTTAAGGGGCTGTTAGGTAAAACGCCCCTGGAATTTATTCAGCAGTACCGGCTTAAACAGTCGATGGAGTTATTGGTCAGTGGTAAATATAATGTAAATGAAGTAGCTTATCTCGTGGGCTTTTCCGACCCCAAGTATTTCAGTACGGTATTCAAAAAATACTTTGGCCAGAATGCCAGTCAATACCTACGTGATAAAAGCAAGCCAGCAGATTAACTGGCTGGCTTTACAATCAGTAATCTGACACCATGAGCAGGCAGCATCGTTTCATAACTTGTTTTATAACTTCCGATATCCTCCTGTTTCCAGGCGTCACGTACGCGCTGTTTTCCCTCTGCACCTATTGTTTTCCAGTCGGCCTGGATCTTTTCAGGAAAGATACCCCGGTTAAACAGTCCTACCGCTTTTGATCCGTTTTCCAGTGCTTTCACCCATATTTCCAGTCTTCCGGATACATATACCCTGCTCGCCTGTTTGCCCAGCGGGTCCTGATTGATCGCAATGACCTCATCATTGGTCAGTAAATTCTTCGTAAACGCATCTAAACGTGTCATATCGCAGCCAATCAGCAAAGGCGAAGCCAATAGAGACCATAAGGAAACATGCGTATACTGTTCATCAGCACTCAGACGTGTGGGACGTAAGTCGGGCCCCCAGCCTACCATTCCAATAACCAGCATATCTTCATCGTTCCAGTGACCCGGTCCAGCATTGACTTCCTTACCTGCCTGCGCAAAGCCAATTCCGGACATACTGGTCCAGGTGTCATGCACATCCCTCGATATTCTCCAGCTATTGCCCCCTACCGTGCGCCCCCATTTCCCTACATTTCCCATACCATACTGACATAAACTATAGAGTATATCACGGTTGGCCTTTCTGATGCCATCACCCAGGAGCTGAAAAGGCTTTTGCAATGCAGGAATATTGGAAGTATCAGTGGTCGTATCGTAAAACTTATAATAAGAGCACCAGTCATATTTGATATAATCAAATTTCCACTGCGTCCAGCGTTGTACATCCTTTTCTTCAAAACCATAGGAAGCCGCATATTCTCCGCAGGTGGTTTCTCCAGGTGAAGAGTAGATCCCGGCCTTGAAGCCAAGGCCATGGATATAATCCGTCAGTAGATTCATATCCGGAAATTTCCCGTTACTATTGATCATTCCATTCACATCACGTAAGGGGCCCGATAACAGGGGATCTTTCGAACCAGGCTTCATGGCCCAGCAATCGTCGATATTGATATAATTCCATCCATGATCAGCCAAACCCGAACTTACCATTGCATCTGCCGCAGCCATCACTTTCTTTGCGTCCACCGCCTGCGCAAAGCAGTTCCAGCTGTTCCAGCCCATTGCCGGAGTCAATGAAATCTCATCGCCGCCCACAATTCTCAATTCACGACTGGCCGTACCCAATTCATTTTCCGCTGTCAGCATCACCCTGGTTTCTCCTTTTGCTACCAGTGATCCGGAGATGATTCCGGTACTGTTATCCAATACTAATCCTTCAGGTAAATGCACCGCAGTAAATTTCATAGGCTTTTTTCCGCTTGCGGCAATCCTGTATAAAAAAGGGTGGCCCGGACGCGATCCGTAGATTTTTGCCCCGTTGATTTTTGGTTTCAATGAAACCGCCGGTGTAAGGATATAAGGTTCAAAAGGTTTTTCAGGCAATACTGCAGGTGCGGTATTGCGGTAGCTGATATAAGCATTCATCCAGTCTGCGTGTGCAGTATGTATGCCATCTCCCTCATTCTCCACGAGTAAGTATAACTTACTGAATCCTTTCAAACTGACATTAAAAGAGATCGGATGCGTTCCTTTCCGCAGGACAGGACTTTTAAACAACTCTTTCCGGTCGCCCATAATGATAAACCGCACTCCTCCTTTGGGCACATGATCATCCATTCCTACCATTCCTGTGAAATGATCAGCTGCTTTCTGCAAATCGAACTCAATTAAGCCTTCCGGTGCGGCAATGCCTTCAGTATAGGGCTTACCATTAACTGCAAGTGGCCGCTTTAAAGTGGAAGAAGTTTCAATTAAACTGTTGACACCGGAATAATTCACCCGGTGCAGACCCAGTGAATCCAGGTCGCCAGCTTTGGCAATTCCCGGCATCACACACCACATCCATACGGTCAGGCATATCATTAAATTTACTTTCATACAAGCTATAAATTAGTTCAGGAATTGATCCCTGACGGTTAACACCATCAAAAATAGGATCCAGTCTTTTGACAGAAATTAAAATTCCTATCAACTTTTACTAAGTTTATATCAGGAAAGCAATTTATTGAATAAATGCCTGTCTCTGCAGGTCAGTATACAGGAAAAGAGGGCAAAAGAATCTGCCCCCCGTTTCCTGTTATTTTGTTTAGTACCTGAAATTTAAAGCGATGTATGGATACCAGCCCTCATCAGAATGACCCGCTACGACTCGTAAAACCGCCATAGATGCTGGTGCAAAGTAGAAGCCTCCACCAACGCCATTATGCCATTTTTGCGAGTCTTCCCCTTTTTTCCAGACACGTCCGATGTCGTGGAAGCCTAAGACACCAAATTGTCCCGGTAGTACATAACTCGCAAAATCTGCCAGTTTAACGCGCATCTCCAGGTTATTGTAAAAACTATGATCGCCCGCAAACCTGAATTGTCTGTAGCCCAACAAGGTGCCTTCCCCACCTATAAATGCCGACTGGTAAAAGGCATGTTTTCCTACCGTGATCCCGCCGCCAAAACGTTCCGCAATGACGAAATTAGCGCGACTGTCCAGTCGCTGATAAAAAGCTGCGCTTCCTGTCAGCTGACCGAAAGTGTTTGCATAGTTATTCAGCCCCGTATAGCCCTGCAATCTGACGTTGATCAATCTTCCCTTGGTCGGTATAATTTCGCTGTTGCGTGTATTATTGATAAAATTCACCACTGCACCGGCGTAAAACTTAGCTTGTGTAATCGTCAGGCTATCCGAAGAATGTAATCCTGTACTGTTATTGATAAAGCGGCCTGTATTGTCCTCAGCTTCCAGGGCATAATATTGTAATGATGGTCCGACACTAATCGAGGATTTCTCACTTCTCCATCTCAATGCAGGATCTAACTGAAATAAGCTGAACCGCGTTCTATAATATCTGATACCATCAATAGCTTTATCAAAAGTGGTCTCATTACCTAAACCAAAGAAATTCTGCGTATTGTGCGGCGCAAAAGCACTGGCATGTAAAGTGACATCCGCCTTGCCTATGGTATGGATCCATTCTCCTTTATAATCGAACTTGAACGCTTTGGTACTGAAAGAATGCAGGAAGGAAAACTGCTGTGTATTGCCATAAGGAAATCTTCTGAATCCGGGATTGATGAACTTAACAGACAGTCCCAGTAAAAAGCCATCATCGTTATTGAATCCGGCATTTGGCAGATACATGCTTCTGTGATACAAATCTGTTTGCCTGTAAGACAGGTTCGCCGTATCGTTCCCTAGTTTTTTGATCAGCCTTTTATCATTTCCTGTAAAAAAGGCGCTGTCGGTTTTATCATATAATTTAACCTTTTGGTATGCATTTTCCACATGATAAGCTTTGAAGCCATGGCCGCCGATGATACGTAATTTGATAGCTGTAGATTGATTATTCAATATCACACTATCGTTTCCGTCATGTGTATATAAACGAATCTCTTTGGTAACTGCCGGATCGAATGTTTTTTCAAACAGTACTTCCTTTACCTTTTTATCTTTTGATAATTTATTGATCTTTACCCTAAGGCCTTTACCCGCAGCATCAGAAAGTTCCATCAGCTCTCCTTTATCACTTCCTTGAATATCTACGATTTTATTTAAAAAATGATAATAGGTATTCATCATTTCCGGCAATGTTCTCCTGCGTTCTTTTAATTGAGCAAGCAGCTCGTCATGTCGCAATGTATATACCGATGAAGGCAATCTTTTTAGCGCTTTTTCGAAAACCTCGTCGGTCAGATCGGCACAAAAATCATGAATAATGTCCATCCATTCTTTTTCACTCAGCTGGCTCAGCAAGCGGCTATCGATTCCCCTGCTCTCCCATACGTACCAATTGATATTGTGCACATTCCTTTCATAACCTTGTATATAAGGCAATAAATACGAAGACTGTGCATATCTTGGAATAACACCCTGGGTAAGATAAAAAACCTGATCCCTGTCTCTCGGAACCGGTTTATAAACAGACTTGCCATCTATATTTTCCGCTTTCCATCTCCATTGATCATCATGCCTGTCCCAGTCACCAATCACTACATCCAGCGCCTTTGCCCTCAACATCAGCGGTCCGTCATAGGTATTATCATTGTCTGTGACCAGCTTTTTAAACATTTTTATCGTGTTGTCTGATTCACCTAAGGGCTCGCGCTCTTCTATCAGACAAAGTGTGTTTGCGAAGACATCCGTAAATTCGCCCAGATTCTCGTCCGGCGCTATCCAGCCGATCATCGGTTCCGCATGCGGCACACCAACAGCCTTAGCAATTACAGGTACAATCAGCGCAGAAAAGGGATGCTGAGCAGACATGTTATCTTTTAATATATCCAGTACAAAAGTCTCTCTCAGATTTTCAGGTAAGAGCGACTCAGGATACTTCTCCACACTTCTCAATACCCATTCTTTACCCTGTTTGTCTTCCAGCCTTAGTGAATGCGACTGAAAACCGCCGCCCCGCTTAAGCGGGATGAGTCCCCCTTTAATTTTAGAAAGTCTGATTACCGGCACCTTAGTTTCCATTGCGTACTCCTTCCGGTAGTTCTCTCCAAAAAAGAAGCGGTGTATTTTACTCACACTGTCGTACTTTGGATAAACTTTAATTGCTATACTATCCTGTGTGACAGGGATAGTATTTTGTATACGCGGGCTTTGGGCTTTTAGTTCTGCCGTTCCGCATAAAATGAAAATCAGGAGCGCATAATACTTCATAATGAAAAGATATTCAAGGGATTAACCAACAAACCCCTTTCTGTAATAAGTATAGCAAAACTACAGTAATTTTTAGTATGATACTAAATCCAATCGACCGAATGGGTTAAAAACTCGTTGAAATATTAATTCAACAAAAAAGGCATCCAGAATTAACTGGATGCCTCGGTGTTATTTGATAAAAATCGGTCTATGGGTTTTGCTGACCAGCTAAACTCTTATTCGCGTCCATTTCTGCTCTTGGAATAAGATATTGCCATCTTACGTCACCCGCAGGCACCAACATTGTTCCTGCAACAACTGCAGATACAAAGTTAGGCACAACTGTTCTGTCCAAAGGAAGATTTAAACGTTTTAAATCTAACCATCTGTGGCCTTCACCCCACAGTTCCGTTCTTCTGTTAATCAGAATTTCGTTAACTAATGCCTGACCAGTATTTGCTGATCTTACAGCACTAGGGTCTCTTTTAGACACAAAATTGAATAAAGTAGTCTGTGCATTAGCGTTATCTCCAGAGGAAGCATAAGCCTCAGCCAGGATCAGATACATTTCTGCGGCTCTCATCAATGGCACATCACCTAAGCTGGCTCCGCTTGTCAAATTTACAGAGAACTTTCTGCTCATATACGGTTGTCTCGAAAATGTTGTAGCAGGCAAAGGGAAGTTAGCTGTAGTAGGTGCTGGTTCCCAAAGTTTTTTACGTACGTCAGTAGCCGGGATTAAACTATACAACGCAGAATTGATTCTTTTTGGATTTCCTCTCATGTATGAAGTATTTGCATTGAAAGCAATCTGTCCATAAAAAGAGCCAAAAGTATCATCCTGATCCACTGTAGGATGTGATGCCCAGATATATTCTTTAAGGCCCATATTATTAAAGCCTGATAAGTATTCATCAGTTGTCATCAATGTGAATCCACCATTATCAATTATATCTTTAGCAAATTTAATTGCATTGGGATAGTCTTGCATAACCAATGCAACCCTTGCCCTGATACCTTTAGCTATCCAAATGCCTGCATGGGTTTTATTGTATACTGTGGTTGCATTCAATGCGATTGCAGCATCCAGATCTTTGATCACAGCAGCGTAAACTTCTTCCACAGTTGAACGTGGTTTATTTGTGTCCGTATATGCCAGCATCAATGGTACACCCAATTGTGTATTTGGTTTAGCATTTGCATCATAACGTTTGCCATATAACTGCACTAACCAAAAATGTGCATAAGCTCTTAGTGTAAGCGCTTCAGCTTTAATTCTGTTTTTGTCCGCATCAGTACCAGTAGCTGCGTCTACGTTATCTATAATTGCATTGGCATTACCAATAATTTGATAGAATGTACGGTAGGTATAAGTTAACATGATGTGAGTATCAGTTCTGTGTGGTACCCAGGAAGCTTCTCCTGCAAACCAGTTGGAAGTAGAGATATGTATATCATCTCCAAGAAAATCCTGAAGTAACATGATACCACCTACCCCTGGCTTATTTTGCTGGTTAGTTGTTACGGTAGTTGTTCTTTCGAACATAAAACGATAAATTCCATTTAATGCAACATCGACATTTTGTGTTGTACTGAATACAGCAGTATTTGCTACTGCATCTGTAGGATTAGTTACTAAATAATCCTTTTTACAGGAAGCTAACGAAAGCGCCAGGATACCCGTAAATAATATAGTCTCTTTAATTCTCATGATTATCCTCTTTTACAATGAAACATTCAAACCTACACTGATCATTCTGCTCGGAACGTAAGATGTACTGTTTGTACCATCAAATGACTCTGATGGATTCATACCTTTTCTTTTTGAAATTATACCTAAATTTTCTCCTGTTACAAATAACCTGGCGCCTGATACATCTACTTTACTTAACCATGTTTTCGGTAAATTATAGGATAAACTGGCATTACGGAAGCTGATGTAAGAAGCATCAATAAGGAATCTGCTTGAAACTGCGTTGAAAAATGATGTTCTCGCAATGTCCAGTCTTGGAATAGTAGCAGTTGTATTAGTCGGAGTCCACGAATCCAGTGCATCAGTACTCAATGCCGAACCATATGCAGTGTTCATTAAAGAAGCATACTGGCTGTCATAGAATCTACCACCAATCTGATAAGTCAGCAAGAATGAAAACGAGAAAGCTTTATAATTAAACGTACTGTTAACCGATCCCATTAAATCTGGAATAGCTGAACCAGAATAATCATATTTTGCATTACTTGGGTTGATGGTATAGGTCTGTCCGTTAACAGTTCTCAAATCTGTAGTCGCAGTTGCCAATGGTATATAAAGACCAGCTCCGTCAGATGGATCCACTCCAGCCCATTG
Organism: Pedobacter sp. MR2016-24; assembly: GCF_026239655.1. Taxonomy (GTDB): domain Bacteria; phylum Bacteroidota; class Bacteroidia; order Sphingobacteriales; family Sphingobacteriaceae; genus Pedobacter. Next base: position 323,837 of record NZ_JAPIVO010000008.1, read on the forward strand.
ACGCAGGTAGAAATTATATAAATCTTTACCAACTTCTCTTCTTTTTGTGCCTGATACAATGATTGGATTTTCTTCCGGCATTTTTGTGATCCTGTTTTTGATTACAGTCCAGTTAGTCATTAAATTCCAGCTGAAATCTTTCGATCTGATTACATCTCCACCCAATGTTAACTCAATACCTTTGTTATACATCGTTCCAATATTTTTTGGAAATGTAGTAACCGGATCTGATAACGGTTGCGGAACCCTGAATAACAAATTAGAAGATGCTCTTCTGAAAAGATCCAGACTACCGGTAATTCTGTTTTTTAGGAATGCAAACGAGACACCTGTATTAAAAGTTTTATTTTGTTCCCATTTCAATAATTCTGCCGGGATAGTAGATAATAAAACACCCGCCTGATCGCCATTATTCCAGCCTAGATCATATAAAGCCTGATATAAGTAATAATTCTGTGTTCCATCAGTATTTAACAAACCATCATTACCTACAACGCCATATGATGCTTTTAATCTCAATTCATCAATCCAGCTAACATTCTTCAAAAAGTCTTCTTTGCTCAATAACCATGAAGCACCTACTGAATAGAAAGTACCCCATCTTTTATCTTCAGAAAATCTTGAAGTTCCGTCAGATCTTAATGATGCGTCTACGAAATATTTATTATCGTAGTTATAAGACACTTTACTAAGGTAAGACTCGATGGAATAAGTGTCTTTTGCGCTAGTTGCACTAGTTGGTGTCACAAAGTTTCCAAATTCAGTATTTCCATCAAGAATCTGATTGTTTTTTGAAGCTCCTGTTCTTCTGATCTGAAGATTATAGTTTTCATGTCCAGCTAATACACTGATTGTATTTAAACCAAAAGTTTTATCATAGCTTAATAACTGGTTGAAAGTATAACTCTGTGTAAAGTTCGTATTTTTTGAAGCATAACCTTTACTTGACACACCATCGCCAACAATTCTGTTCCAGTATACAGAGGTTAACCTGTCACTGATATCAACACTTGCATTTGTTCTAGCCGTGAAGTCCTTTAAGAATTTAATCTCAGCATAAGTTCTTGCATTAACTGCATTTCTTCTAAAAAGATTGTCATTTAACATGGTTTCATAAACTACGTTTCTTCCACCGTTTGCACCGATCGGACGGGCCACAGCTCCAGGATGCGCTCCATAATCCCAATATTGTTCGCCAGTAGTAGTGAGTACAGGATTACCCTGTGCATCATATGCTCTCACTGGATAAATAGGTCCGATAGTTCTTGAAAAGTTAAAAATATTACTAAAACTTGATGCATTGTCTGTGGAAGCATCACTTGCCAGATTACCGTTAGCTAATGAAGCGGCCACATTACCACCAACTTTTAACCATGGTTTAAGCTGTGAGTTCACATTTAAACGGGTGTTGAACCTCCCATAATCAGACTTCTCTATATATCCCTGCTCTTTTAAATATCCCAGAGAGAAGTAATAATCTGACTTACCGCTATTTCCGCTCAAGCTCGTATTGAAATCGCTTCTTTTGCCTGTTCTTGATAAGGGTTTTACCCAGTCAAAATCATTGTACTTAAGCGCAGCGTTAGGATTTAAGTTTCCATCGGTACCTACGATTTCTCCATTAGGCACATTAAAAGGGTTATAAACAAGCTGCGTCTGGATTTGCGCTGAAGCAGCAACTGCTGCTGCTTCAGGAGTTTGTCCTGTACCAGTTGCAGGATAAACCAAACTGTTACGCAATGCTTGCCACATTAAAGGATAATACTGTTGAGCATTAACTCTATCGTATTCTGGAATACCTCTTTCTGAGAAACCCTGACTCAAGTTTATACTTAACTTGTCTTGTCCAAGCTTACCTTTTTTAGTCGTAATGATAATAATTCCATTTGCTGCTCTTGATCCATACAATGCAGTAGAAGATGCATCCTTTAATAAAGAAACACTTTCAATGTCGGTTGCATTGATATCGGCAATATTGCCATCGAATACGGCACCATCCACTACATAAAGGGGTGAATTACTTGCGGAAAACGAGCCGAAACCACGAATCCGAACAGTCGAGCCGGTACCCGGTTGTCCGTTGCCTGCGTTAACAGAGATGCCCGGAGCAACGCCAGCTAAAGCATTACTGATATTCGTAATTACCCTTTTGTCAAGATCAGCCGAACTTAATGTAGCCACAGATCCTGTGATCGCAGCTTTTTTTGATGTGCCGTAAGCTACAACAACAACTTCATTCAGTCCTTGTGCATCTGAAATTAAAACTACGTTGACTGTGTTAGATGTACCAATAATTCTCGTTGCAGTTACAAAACCCAGAGAAGTAAATTCCAGTTCTTTTGCTGTTGATGGTACTTTGATGGCGAAACGTCCATCCGATGCGGCACTGGTTCCGATGTTTGTGCCTTTTACTTTTACAGATACGCCGGGCATCGGAAGCCCGTCGTCTTTTCCTGTAATGATTCCTGTAATAGTTCTGTCTTGCGCCATTGCATTAAAAGCAACGAATAACAATAAGAACAAACTTTGTAGAAGTTTTCTCATGTCAAAAATTTAGGTTAACAGTTAATAATTAGCCCTAAGATATCTTTGACATTTGTTGAAACAAGTTTTAGTGTAACATTTTTGAAAGAATATACTAACTACTGTGATTCTATAAAATTTATTAATCTACGGTAACGTTCCCGGAGATTTTCGGCGTAAAAAAGTGCATTTAAAGCTTGTAAATAAAGATTCTAAATATTCCTGATTTCTATATGTAACGTGTATGTTACGCAATTATTACCATTGCCTTTATAATCAAGCTAATAGGATTTAACAAAATTGCCAATTCTTCCTTTCATCTGATCAAATTTTATAAAAGCTGCAGGAGATAAAAATGATTACCTCCTGCAGACAGATTAACTGAGTGAAGCCATGTCAATCACAAAACGGTAATGTACATCACCCGCCATTGTACGTTCATATGCTTCATTGATCTGATCAATATTGATCATTTCTACATCTGAAGTGATATTGTGTTCAGCACAGTAATCCAGCATTTCCTGAGTTTCTTTAATGCCGCCTACTAATGAACCAACAAGACTTCTGCGACCAAAAATTAAATGGAAAGCCTGTACTTCTGATGGTGTTGGCGGTACGCCCAACAAGATCATTACTCCATTATTTTTTAATAAAGCCAGATAATCATTGTAATCATGAGCAGCTGAAACAGTATCAATAATGAAATCAAAACTGTTAGCCAGCCTGGTCATATTTTCTTTTTCGGTAGTCAGTTCGAAATGATGTGCACCTAATGCAGTGGCATCTTTCTCTTTACTTTTAGAACGGCTCAGTACCGTTACTTCAGCACCCATGGAGGCTGCTAATTTCACTGCCATGTGGCCCAATCCACCTAAACCTAATACCGCCAGTTTATCACCTTTTTTAACATTCCAGTGTTTCAACGGCGAATATGTAGTGATACCTGCACACAATAGCGGTGCAACCTTTTCAAGAGGTAATTTATCAGATACGCTTAACACGAAAGATTGTTTAACCACAATATGGCTGGCATAACCACCCTGAGTGATTGTTTTTTTATCCTGAGATTCTGAATTGTAAGTCTGCGTATGGCCGTTCTCGCAATATTGTTCCTGATCATCTTTGCAGCTGTCGCAATGACCACATGAATCCACAAAACAACCAACACCTACAGTATCACCTACCTTGAAATTAGTAACCTGATCCCCTACGCGGGTCACTTTACCTACAATTTCATGACCTGGTACTACCGGATAGATTGTTCCGCCCCATTCATTTCTTGCCGTGTGTATATCAGAGTGACAAACACCACAATACAAGATTTTAATTTCTACATCATCCGCTCCGGGTTCCCGGCGATCTATGTTTAATGGCTCCAATGCTTTTTCTGCACTGTAAGCTCCGTATGCTTTTACATCCTTCATCTTTGTCAATTACTTAGTTGTTCCAACAAACATAAATACAAAAGATGTTGCTTTTGTTCTGAGAAACTTAATTTTTGTGTCATGTTCATTTCCTTTTAAACAAAGCAAGCCGCATAGTTTTGATTCTATGCGGCTTGCGGAATTATGTTTGAGCTCTGTTTATACCTTTGAGGCTTCTAAAGCCTGACGGAAATCTTCAATTAAATCTGCGGAGTCTTCAATACCTATCGACAAACGGATCATCGAATCCGGTATCCCCATTTCTGCTCTGCGTTCTGCACCCAATTCAAAGAAAATCGTATGTGCAACAGGAATAGCCAATGTCCTGGTATCCCCCAGATTACTTGATTTCACCACCAATTGTAAACGGTTCAGGAATGCGAAACAATCCACGCTTTCATCCAGTGCAAAACTCATTAAACCACCAAAACGATGAAATAAAGCTGAGGCTGTTGCATGTTGAGGGTGACTCTCCAACCCAGGATAATACACCTTACTGATTAATGGATGATTTTCCAGAAAGGCGGATAATTCTCCCGCATTGCTGCATGCACGATCCAGCCTTAACGCAATAGTTTCTGCACCCACGGCAATCGTATGTGCGGCTTCAGGAGATATAGTACCACCTCCGTCACGTAAACCCCTTTTTCTAATCTGGGTCATCCCCAGCATTTCCGGGCGAATTTGTTCACGTAAAATCGGCGCTATATTTGGGAAATTTACCCAGTTGAGCAATCCTGTATCAGTTACACTACCGCCTAATGCATCTCCATGGCCACCGATATATTTCGTCAACGAATTGATTACCAGACTCGCTTTAACCGAAACCGGCTTAAAGATATAAGGCGAGGTCATGGTATTGTCCACTACATAAACCAGGTTTTTAGCTGCACAAAATTCACCTATATTGACCAGATCAGCCACCTGCGTTGCCGGGTTAGCTATGGTTTCAACAAATACCATTCTGGTATTTTCCTGATAAACATTCTTTATATTTTCGACATCAGTAGCATCTACATAAGAAATATCAAGGCCAAGATCCATGAAAGTCTGCATGATACTTCTTGTATTTCCAAACAGATAAGAGCTGGCAATAATATGATCACCTTCTTTCATCAGCGCTAATACCGTTGCTGAAATAGCTGCCATCCCGGTTGAAAAAGCAACAGTAGCCATTCCCTCTTCCATTTGCGTAACTTTATGTTCTAAAGCAGTCACTGTAGGATTTCCCTGACGTGAATAGGCATAACCTTTGGCTTTATTCTGAAATACGTTTACTAATCCCTGAACGTCATCATATCCCCAGGTTACTGCAGTATGAATAGGTTGATGCAAAGCTCCGAATTCTGGTTTCAAAAGTCGGTCTGAATGTAGAATGGTTGTTGTAAATCCTTTTTTATCGCTCATTATTAAATTTATATTTTCTTTTATTACTGATTAAGCCATTGTTTGAATGCCTCCGCCCGCTCTTCACTCACTACTACTTCCACATCTATCGGCTGATAAAGCAGATTTATTCTCACCCGATTGCGGGAAAGTTTATACATTTCTTTGATGGCATTGATATGGATGATAAACTTACGGTTGATCCTGAAAAAGGCAGCGGTATCCAGTTTAGGTTCGAGACTGCCTATTGTTTCTTCAATGATATAATGCTGATCATCTTTAGTGACCAGAAACAGGTATTTATCATCGGCCATAAAATAAGCGACTTCTTCTGAGGGAACTGTTTTAATCAGCTTGCCTGCCTTTACCATAAACCTGTTACGGATCTTATGCGCCACTTCTTCATTATCCGGGATAAACTGCTTCGGCATGACCGGTCCCGGTTTTCTGATATTGCTGAGCTTTTGCAAAGCGGCTCTTACATCTTCTTCATCGAAGGGTTTCAGCAGATAGTCGATCCCCTGATTTTTAAAAGCCTTTAAGGTATATTGATCATAAGCGGTTGTAAATATCACCGGACTGCTTACTGTGATTTGCTGAAAGATCTGAAAGCTTTCCCCATCACCTAAGTGAATATCCATAAAAAGCAGGTCGGCCGTATGCTGCTGCAACCAATTCACCGCAGCTTCTACCGTACCTAATACTGCCAGGATCTGTATTTTCGGATTAATGTGCACGAGCATATTCTGCAGTGTGGTTGCTGCAAGTTCTTCGTCCTCAATAATCAATACATTCATGGTGTGTGGTTTGCCCGTAAATGTAAAAAAAAACTCCGGCCTAAAAAATGGCAGGAGTTTTAACTTTATTGGTTTATCATCCATCAAGTCTTCAGGTTGTACCCATTATTGAAGATTCGGATTGTTTGCGATGGCCGATTTCGGGAAGCGCAAGGTATATCTTGGATCGTTTTGCTGTAGCGTAAAATCTTCTCCGCCCACATTGTGGGTGATCGAAGGCTGACCATAACGTCTCAGGTCATACCAGCGGTGACCTTCCAAAGCCAGCTCTCTTTCTCTTTCTGCAATAATTTCCTGTAATAGTGCTGCTGAACCCAAAGCTGAAATTCTGGCTCGTTCTGTAGCAAAGTACGCAGGTTTAAGACGTTTTGCTTTTAAGTCCAGTAAACTTTGCAGTGCAAGAGGGGTATTGCCCGATTGCAAAGCAGCTTCTGACTGGATCAGGTATAATTCGCCTGTTCTGAAAGAAACTTTTAATGCAATTGACTCACCTTTCAAAGACACATAGTCACCTCCGGATTTACTGAAGTAAAGCGGGAAACGTAAGTCATTCGCCTGGTTATAAATGCCCAGCAAATGATCAGAGATGTAAGAAGAATTACTAACTGTAGGATTATTTGTTCTTTCCAGGTTCATTACACTTTCTTTCGAAAGATAGTTAGCAGGAATTATAGCCCCGGCTGTATTTAAGTCTTCCAAAGTGCTGTTCAATGCCAATGCCTGTTGTGCAGCAGCCAGTGAGCTTGCCCATTCTCCCCTGTACTCATAAACTCTTGCAGCAAATGCCAGGGCAGCAACTTTTGTGAAACGGTAATTTTTACCTGCTTCAAAAGTTGTTACGTTCAGGAATTTCTGTCCTTCTGCAATATCAGCTAATACTTGTGTATAAACCTCTTCAATAGTTGAAAGTGAGTAATTTTGTTCCAAATCAAGTTTCAGCGATAAAGCAATACCACGATCAGTTGATGCAGTTGCTTTGTTATATGGTTTAGCATACAGGTTCAACAGTTCAAAGTGACTATATGCACGAAGTAAATAAGCCTCCCCTTTCATCTGATCTGTCTCTGCATTTTTACCTGCAGCAGATTCGATATTTGCAATCACTTCATTTGCATAGAATATAGTTTTGTAAAAGGCATTATACTGAAAGTCTGCAGTGACAGCATCAGGGTTACTATCATTCCATCTGGCAATATCACGAAGGCTGGAATAGTCAAAGCCATACTCATCCAATATTACCTCATCTGTGCGCAAAGCGAGCAAAGATTTATGCTGCGGAAACCCTGAATAGGCAGAAGTCATCAAAGCTCTGTAATCTGCTACAGTTTTAGGAATCACTCTTCCTACCGGTTCTATATCTAAATATTTTTTACAGCTGCCTAATGTTAGTAAAACCAACAATACAGCGGATAATTGTATAATCTTCTTCATTTGAATAATCTTAAAATGTTGCATTTAAACCAAAAGAGATACTTCTAGTGATAGGTTGTGCGTAGATATTACCATAAGTTTCAGGATCAAAATATCCTTTATAATCACCACCCAAAACGAAAAGATTTCTGCCTTCAACACTAAATCTCAAGGTATTCGCTTTTATCTTTTTAGCAATTCCTGAAGGTAGTGTATAACCTAAACGAATACTGTTGATACGGACATAACTTATTTTCTTTGCAAAAATATCAAGATTTTGATACGAACGGCCTGGGTCATTATCACTTAAAAAGTTAAAAGCCATCCACCTACTGCCATCACCAGTATCTTTACCAATAATCTGAGGCAAAGTTGAACCTGTATTTTCAGGTGTCCATGCATTGAGAATATCTCTTGAATAATTCTGACCGCGATCTACTGTAGCAGGCCCATATATAGGCGCACTGGTTACCATTTGGTCAAGGTTAAAAATAGCTGTAACAGCCAAATCAATATTTTTATAACGGAAACGGTTAGTTAAACCTCCAGTGTATTTAGGATCTCTATCACCCGCATAGGTATATAAGTCTCTGTATTCTGCTGCAGAAAGCGCGCTTTCTGATGCCTCACCAGGAAAAAAATCGGCATATGGATCATACAACTTGTAGAAATCTTCATAAGATACTGTTTTACCATCCTTTACAAACTGAGGAATACCATTTGCATCCAACCCTGCGGTTTTGAGTACAAATAACGCATTTACCGGATAACCTGCCCTTGAAGGATTATATTGATTTACCTTTGGTTCTTCTTTAATGACTTTGCTTTTGTTATGTGCAATGTTAAAGTCTGTTGACCAGGTAAATTGTTTTGTATTGATATTTCTTGTTGAGATGGTGAGCTCTAATCCTTTATTTTTAACTTGTGCAAAGTTCGCATTAGTAAAATCAAATCCCGTTTCTAAACCTAAAGCCTGTAAACCAATTAAGTCAACACTGTTCCTATTGTAATAATCAAAAGTAACCTGCACAACATTATTAAATAATCCTAAGTCTAAACCAGCATTAAATGTAGACGTTTTCTCCCAGCGTAATTTGTTATTCGGTGGGCTGGTTACTGAGATTAAATCTTCATTTGGTCCTGGTAATATTGCACCTGTTCCATAAGTACCTACAACAAAAGGGGAAGTATTTTTATCGATGTTACCCTGAATACCGTAAGAAGTACGGACACGTAAATTAGAGATCGTTTTGATATTTTTTATAAAATCTTCTTCGCTTACATTCCATGCCGCTGATGCAGAATAAATAGGCAGGTATTTATACTTAGGGTCTACACCAAATAGATCTGATCCGTCATAACGGATACTTCCATAAGCAGTGTATTTCCTATCATAAGTATATGACAATGTACCGTACATAGAAGCAAAGGCATTCGTCACCATTCCTTTTTGATAGGTACGATATTTAGTATTGTTAATTTCGCTTGAATTAGCAGGGTAAGCGATAGTTTGACTTGTTAAAGTTCGCTCATTGAAACCGAATGCCTGAGTAAATAAATCTTCATTGTTATTCCTTCTCAATTCACTCCCAACATTTGCCTCGATCTCATGTTTATCGCTGATGACTTTTTTGTATTCCATTAACGTTTTCCAGTTATACTGGAAAAAAGAAGTCTCCTGATTTTGGATAATTCCACCGGCAGGAAGAAAGAATTCATATTTTTTAGTAGCAGAGTTATAATATCTTGTTCCTTGCCTGAATTTACGCTGATAATAAGAATCTACACCCGCGTATTTTTCTGAACTTGTTTCTTCAAACTGCAAGCCTAGTTCAGTATGAAAATTCAGGTCTTTATATATTTTGTAATCCGCGCTCAATATACTTTTCACACTTTTATTGCCCAAAGTATACCTTGTATTATTCCGTTCTTCGATAATATTGTAAGGTAAATATACGTCGCCATTGTCCGCTCCCAGAATATCCGGATCATATGCATAATTACCATTCGCATCTCTTACCGTCTGATAAGGATTTACATTTCTCGAATAAGTAGATGGATTAGTAAAAGCAGAAGTTTCGGTAAGGTAGTTCTTACGCTCTGTTTTTGAAGCAAATACTGCCGCACCAAACTTCAGCTTATCTGAAATATTGTAATCTGTTTTTAACGTCATGTTGTAACGTTCCAGACCTGTACCGATAGTTGTACCTTTTTCATTATAATAACCACCAGAGAAATAATAAGTCGCCTGATCGTTCCCACCAGAAAGGCTTAAAGTATATTGCTGGTTCAATGCAGTCTGATATAATTCCTTGCCCCAGTCTGTATTGTTCTGACGTAAACCATTAATCGCTTGTTGTGTGGCTGAACTCAATCCACCGAAACCACTGGTTCTGTAAGTATTCAGTTCATTATTTGCATTTAAGATTCTGGTTACGCCGCCTTGTCCGTCACGGTAAGTTAAATCTGGTCTTGAGATTAACCCCAGTTCAAAGTCGACCTTCTCATTTGAATTCATCAGATTCAGCTTGTCGAAATCAGGTCGCTGCGCAATAAAAGTATTGGCGTTGAAACTGATCGCAACCGGTCCTTTTTTACCTCTTTTTGTGGTCACTACAATAACACCATTTGCTGCTCTTGCACCATAAATAGCTGTTGCTGCCGCATCTTTCAGGATAGTAATATCCGCGATATCATCAGGATTCAAACCCGCAATCGGCAAGTTGCGCAGCTGATCCAGCGCTTCCTTATCATAGATATTTGGCAGGTTCGTTCCTTCCAAAGGAATACCGTCCAATACCCATAAAGGATCCTGACCCCCATTTAATGAAACTGTACCACGGATACGGATCTTAGGTGCAGATGATGGCCCTCCGCTTAAACTGGTAACCGATACACCGGCAACCTGCCCTTCCAGCAACTGGTCAATTCCTGAAACACCCGCCTGACGGATTTTCTCATAATCAACTACAGCAATGGAAGTGGTATTTTTACGCTTGGCAGTCGTGGTATAACCATTCACAATTACCTCACCTAAATTATTGTCATTGCTTTGAAGTGATACCGTAATATTCGTTTTATTGATCACATTAACCAGCACTGAATTATATCCGAGATAACTGACGCGGATATTCTGCGTACCTTCAGGTACTGTTAAACTGAATTTACCAGCAGTATTGGTTACTGTTCCAATTGCGCTGTTCTGAATTACACCGGGTACACCAGTCTGCTCCCCTATGGTTGATTTGTCAACATATACGGAAGCTCCCGGTATGGGTTTTCCACCAGCATCCAAGACCTGCCCGGTAATGGTTGACTGATTCTGGCTATATCCTGAAAAGCCAAGGCCAAACAGAAAAAGCATTAAAAGTAAAAGTTTATTCATTTGTGTATAGTTTAGTTGGGTTATGATATTTTAATTAATTCTAAGACTTTGACGGATTCTAAGAATCAGGTCTTCATAATGACTTTTCGTCGCCTGATCTCCATTGTTTTTGTGTTTCTCCAACAGGGCTACAATCCGTAATAACTCTCCGCGTTTAGCAGATGCTACATCAGATGTACGACTCATTGATGTCACGTAGATGTTTCTCAGTGTTATAGTAGGGTTATCCATCTTTTCTAAACCTTTATCCAGCCCCAGATCACATGTTTGCGGAAGATTCATTAATGCAGCAGGCTGCAATGATTTTTTAGTCACCTTGTCCAGCATTTTATCAGTGCTTACGAGTAAAACATCAACATAGTTCTGCTGTAACATCCTGTCTGTAATAGATAGCTGGCGACCTTTTAAGGTTTGTGCAAATACGGAATTCCTCACATCATTTAACAATGTTGCTACTGTAAAGACCTTTTCTTTGTCCTCCATCAATTCCATCTCGAACATTCTTAACAAGCGCTCTTCACTCATCAGACTGTAGAGCAAACCGTATTGAAATTCGCGGCGCAAATTGTATGGTGCATATTCAAAAGGACCAAGAGGAGTATCTTTAATAGGGAAGGTTTTTTGTAGCAATGCTTTATCAAATAACCAATCCGGCATCGTAAATACCTGGTCTTTGATATAATCCAGCGCACCTTGCTGTACAGCTACAGGAACTGGTGTATACGTATTCTTGCGATCGCCGCTTACAGGATTTTCAAGGTAGTAACCACCAATGTTTGCAGTTACGTGCTCTGCATAAGTTTGCCACTGTCCTAAAGCAGCCATGTACAACTTGCCCGTTTGGTAATAATCTTCGCCATCTTTGGCCGACCAGTCCGCTATCTGTGGAATCAAACGTTTCAGGTTCGCTAGTCCGTAGCGACTTGCTTTAACCGCATCATCTCCCAGATCTTCAGATTGCGCTCTTGGATCAACGATATTCATGGAGCTCTGCTGCTCGCCATAATGGTATAAAGGATCGTTTTCGTGCAATTTGATCCAGCTTTTCAGCAACGGCAACTCATCGTGTGCATCTGCAACGTCTAACCAGCGATAACCCCAGGCGATTGCATATTTATCATATACACCAATCTGAGGAGTAATATTAGTTACTTTATCTTCCGGCTGCGCTACATAGTTGAAACGGGCATAATCCATAATTGAAGATGCCGTACCACCCATCCTGTTTGTAAAAGCAGGAGAACGTAAAGAATCAACCGGGAAAGAAGTGGAAGCACCCATATTGTGCTTTAAACCCAATGTATGACCAATCTCATGCGAAGAAACGAAACGGATGGCATGTCCCATTCTATCGTCGCTCAGTTTATTTGACCTTGCTCCTGTATCAATTACACCCGTCTGCACGCGCATCCAGGATTGCAAAGAGGTCATCACATTATGCCACCAGATCACATCAGACTCAAGAATTTCGCCGGAACGCGGATCTACCACCGCCGGCCCCATGGCATTGGATTTCGGCGATGCGGCATAGGTAATTTCTGAATAACGCACATCATCACCATCGTAATCAGCCGTATCCCTAACTTCTCTTGCCTGAATTGCATTTTTAAAACCCGCTTGTTCAAAAGCCTTTTGCCAGTCTACCACACCCGCAATAATCTGTTTTCTCCATTGTGGAGGTGTTGCCGGATCTATATAAAATATAATAGGCTTTACAGGCTCTACCAGTTCACCTTTCAGGTAACGCGCACGATCTGCTGCTTTAGGTTCCATCCTCCAGCGGGTAACCAGTTCCCTGCTTTCCATTTTATGCTGAGCATCAGAAAAATACCATCTGGGTGTACTAAAAAAGCCCACTCTGTTATCCGCGAAACGTGGTTTCATTGGAATTTCCGGCAACAGTAACAGGTTAGTGGTTACCGCAACGCTGATCGGGATGCTGCTTTGTCCTTCAGTAACCCTGGTACTTAACAGGGCGCGAACTACTATATTCTGAGGAAAACTTTTAATGCGTTCTATGGAAGATAAAGATGTTTTGGCAGATGTACCCAGGCCGATATCAGTAAATACATCATTGAAACTCTTCTCTGTACCATCAAAAACTTTATTCATCTTGATCACCACCGCGGATGAATCCGGCGAATAGGCTTCTATTTTGAAAGATTCGATTACAGATCCGGTAAAGTTATCATTTACTGAACGGGTAATCGCATCACCCACAACAGATTCTATCTGTGGCACAATGGTTTTAACCCAGACCGTACCGGCCAGTTTGTTTCTTGAGAAGCGGATCACTTTGTTTTCAAAGTTCATCCCTTTATTCAAGCCCGATTCGTTTAATGCCATTGGCACTGAGGAGATCTTGTTAACAAGCAGAAAATCTTTATTCATCAGGGCCAGAGGCACTTCGAAATAGTAATCCGTCTCTACCTGATGGACTTTAAACAAGCCTTTAACAGTTGTTGCTTTTTTTAATAAATCAGCATAACTTTTCAGCGACTTGGTTTTGGAGCTATCGGCACCTTTTTTAAGACTATCAGTAACTTTTTTTCTTACAGCATCTGCTACTGTTTTTTTATGCGCAGGCTTTGGTAATTTTTTAGGGATTTGAGCAAATCCATTCACACCAAATAAAAACAAGAAAAATGCAGTAGAAGCAATTTTCAAAACTTTTTTATTCAAAATCATGCTACAAAATCATGCTTAGTTGGCATATTTTAAAATTACTCAACGCCAAACAGCAGCTTTTTGAGGTGAAAGCGCAGTTTTAAGGAGTGGACACAATTGTAATTACCGGTAAAAAGCACTTATATCTATCATTTTCAACAGTAGAGACTAAATAGTAGTCGCCAAAATGTGCATATACACTCTGTAAATAATTCAAGCCCTGTTTTCCTGAATCTTTAACATCATTACGCAACTGCAAATTATTGGTTACCATAATTCCATCTCCTTCACTTTTCATGGTAATATGAAGTGGGCGCGATTTGGAAACCACATTATGCTTCACCGCATTTTCTACCAAAGTTTGTAAACTCATAAAAGGAATGTACGCCGCTTTATGCGCTGCTGAAATATCTATAACCAGGGACGCCAGCGACTCACCAAACCTGATTTTCAATAAAAAGAAATATTCACTGGCAAATCTGATTTCTTTGGACACTTCTTCTAATCCGCCCGGTGATGGATCGAGTACATACCGATACACCCTGGATAGTTTAACGACGAAAGACTTTGCCATTTCCGGCTGTTCCTCTATCAGTCCGTTTAATGAACTTAAAGAGTTGAACAGAAAATGGGGATTCACCTTTTCTTTCAGTTTATCCAGCTGCAGCAGCGCATTCTCTTTCTGCTTCCGCTCGGCAGTCAGCTCCGCCTCCTGCCTCATCATAAATTCTTTCTGCCATTTGGCCTGCGACCAGCCAATGAGTCCCAGTATAATCAATGCAGTACTCACAAACATAATGAGCACATACTTTTCGATGGCTTTTACATCTTCATCGATCACAAAAACAGGTGTATCTACGACCATCGTCCAGTTCATTTTACCAATATTCAAAGGGGTGTAAAACCTGACCACCGGAACCTGTAAATAAGAAGAGTTGACAATCTCATAACTGCTCACACTATCTGACAAGATGGTTTCCCCTTTCATTTTTTCCCTCACGGGAACTTTCTGACCGATCAGCTGCTCATCCTGATTAGTGATATACAATCTGTTTGCATCCACTATAAATGCAGAAGCCCGCCCGGTGCTGTCCACACTCCATAAATAATGCTGTAATTCATTGAAGTTGATATCCAGGCCGAAAATGAGAATTGATGAATCCGTCAGTTGATGTCTTGCAGCCAGCAGACAATGGAGGGAATCATTCACACTGATCAGTGTGCTGCTGCTCACAGCGGTATCTGTTCTGTTTAATTGTGTACGGATCCAATTTTGCTGGTAAACAAGTCCTGCGCCCTTAAGATATTTATCTTTTTGCTTTGTGATGGTATGGTAAACCGTATCACGACCTTTTACCATGGCATACCAGCCGTGATGCACTTTTGAATGGCTCAGTAACAGGGAATTAAAGAGAGGTTCTGCTTTAAAAAAGTCAGACTCTGTTTTTAACAAGGGAATGATGACTTCGGCATTGCCTAAGCCTTTGATGAAACTATCGAATTCATTGCGGATGACGTTTGATTTCAGCTGATAGATCTTCGTAGCCATATCCAGACTGATCCTTTGTGTGCGTTCATTGAACTTACTTTTCATGAATAAGCCCATGCCGGTAAAACACAAAAAAATAAAAAAGCCGATAGCAATAAAATATTTGGAGTTATATACCGCAGGTTTCATACCTGCAAATATATAAGCTCCAAACTATACACTAGTTTTTATCGACAAACTTATTGTTCGACTCATTGTAACGTGCGCCTGTATTTGGATATTTTTTAAGGATATCTTCCAGCAATTGCAGATCAGCAGAACTAAGTACCACGTCAACCGCACCAGCATTATCGATCAGGTAGTTCCTGCGTTTAGTACCGGGAATAGGAATGATATTTTCTCCCTGTGCCAGCACCCAGGCGATAGCCAACTGTGCAGGTGTACATTGTTTATGCGTAGCAAGATTAGCAAATTCAGCTGTCAGACTTCTATTGTTATCAGCGTATTCGGCTTGATAACGAGGCAGTGTTTTCCTGAAATCGTTATCAGCCAATTCCTCCACATTTAACATATTGGTTACTAATCCCCTCGCCAGCGGACTAAAAGGAATAAAAGAAATTCCCAGTTCCTTACATACCGGCAAAATTTCACTTTCCACTTCCCTCGTCAGCAATGAATACTCACTTTGCAGCGCGCTGATCGGATGTACTGCATTTGCTCTTCGGATTGAATTTGCTGAAGCTTCAGAAAGACCAAGGTAACGCACTTTACCTTCTTTCACCAGATCTGCCATCGCGCCAACCATCTCCTCCACCGGCACATTCGGATCGATACGGTGTGCATAATACAGATCTATTACATCTGTCTGCAATCGCTTCAGACTTTTTTCGACCGCAGTTTTAAGATAGGCGGGCGACCCGTCAAAGGAGCTGATCTTTTTATCGGCATCTGCATGGAAGCCAAATTTAGTAGCAATAAAGATCTTCTGGCGGTTCGGTTTGAGCACTTTTGCCACCAGTTCCTCATTAGCACCGTTGGCGTATACATCTGCCGTATCCCAGAAATTAATTCCCAGTTCGATTGCTTTTTCAAGGGTGGCAACAGATTCCACATCATCAGGTTCACCATAAGCATGGCTCATCCCCATACATCCCAAACCTACAGCCGATAATTCTACGTCTGTTTTTCCTAACTTTCTATATTTCATCCTGTCTTCATCTATATGATATACGTGCAATAAAAGAGAACGTAATTCTTTTTAAACAACCACGCCACAGCTTTGTTCCTGTATGTGCAATTATTTAATTCCTGTGTCTGATCAGGAACAGGAAATCTCACGAAACTTATTATGCCAAAGAAGACAAAAAAGACCACTTCCAAAAAGACATCAACAAAGAAAAAAGGAAGCAAGAAAAAAGGGACTAAGAAAAAGAATAAGCTCGGTGTCAAAAACTCTTTAGTCAACAACATCAACGCCCGCAAGAAAAAAGGCATAGGTCGCGCTAAAAGCAAAAAAACAGTGAGTAAGAAATCTTATAAAAAGATGAAAAAGAAATGGAAAGATTAAGTTGGTCTTAATCTTTCCCGCTATCTATTTCTTACTCAATAACAGCAGACCAAATGCGGCTATAATCCCTAATCCTCCGGCAATATATTTGCGGTGTGCTTTAGGTTTTCCGGGTAATCCCCAGCCACCATGCACAGCATTGCCATATTTTACAGGATTAAACAGATTACCGTCTGTTCTTGGAATTTCCTCTGCATTTTTGAGGTAGGTGCTGATTACTTTCTGTGTGATACCTATAGTAAGTTTAGGCAACAGGGCATAAGAAAGGCGTAACAGAATTGAGGTACTGCCAATCATCATATTTGCCTGCGGGTCTTCCGCAAGTTTCACGATGCCCATAGCCACTCTCTTCGGATCGTAAACCGGAGGAGCGGGTTTGATTGCTCTTCCCGTATAGTTGGCGGCATGCTGAATTCCCGGAGTATCCAGAAATGCAGGGAAAGCATCGCAGACATGAATATCAGGGTACTCGCCCATTTCAGCTTTCAGCGCCGCAGAAAAACCGCGAATCCCAAACTTACTGGCAGAATAGCCTGCACCATAAGGCACGGGCAGGAAACCTCCTATCGAAATATTATTGATCAGGATTCCTTTTCCCTGCTGTATAAAATAAGGCATTACTGCATGTGCGCCATTCATATAGCCTAAAAGATTAGTGCGGATGACCTGCTCATGAACTTCCATGGGCGTTTCTTCAAAGGAGCCGACAGCCAGCACACCTGCATTGTTGACCCAAATATCTATTTTCCCGCCAAAGTCCTCTGCCTTAGAGGCCAGGTTGATCATGCCTCCGTAATCAGTCACATCAGTTTCCACACATTTCACCCTGGCTCCTAATTCTTCACATTCCAGGCCCAGCTCCAGCAATGCATCGAGGTTTCTTGCCGCGAGGACGAGTTTTGTTCCATGGATAGCAAATTCCAACGCGATAGCCCGCCCCGCCCCACTGGAAGCACCTGTAATTACAATTGTTTTGTGATTTAGCATAATGATGGTTTTGTAAAAATAACCGCTCATCAGCATTAATGTTTTTGTTTATTGAAATCTAACGGTAGCCCATCGCCTGTAAATCGAATAATTCTGCATAGCGGCCCGACTTTTTAAGGAGCTCCTCATGGCTGCCTATTTCAATTAATTCACCCTTATCCAGCACCAGGATCCGGTCGGCCATTCTTACAGTGGAAAAACGGTGTGAAATCAGTACTGCCGATTTCCCCTTAGTGAGTTCTGCGAAGCGCTGGAATACTTCATATTCCGCTCTGGCATCCAATGCTGCCGTTGGTTCATCAAGGATCAGGAGCTGTGCATCTTTCATATAAGCCCTTGCCAATGCTACTTTTTGCCATTCACCGCCAGAAAGTTCAACGCCATCAGCAAAACGTTTACCCAGCATCTGGTCATAATGATGAGGTAGCTTTTCTGCAAGTACATCAGCAAGACTTTGCCGGGCTGAGGTGATGATCAGTTCCCGGTTTTCTTTTTCACTGATATTGCCGACAGCAATATTCTGTGCAAAGGTCATCTGATAACGCAGATAGTCCTGAAAAATAATGCCTACATGAAGACGTAATGCATCAAGGTCATACTCTTTAAGGTCTATCCCATCCAAAAGAATCCTTCCCTCGGTCGGGTCATACAACCTCGACAGTAATTTAACCAGTGTGGTTTTGCCGGATCCGTTTTCACCCACCAGTGCCAGTTTTTCTCCGGGATGTAAAGTAAAGTTGAGGTGTCGGTTTGCCCAGCGGGTAGAATTCGCATACTGAAAACCTACATTTTCAAAAGTGAAACCCTGCCGGATAAATTTGGGGAATGGTTTGGGATGTAGCGCTGCCTTAATTTTGGGCCTGATTTCAAAAAACTCGAAGAAATCGCTCAGGTAAATTGCGCCCTGAGATACTGCCGTAAAGCGGGTCAGCACCCCTTCCATAATTGACCTCAATTGCCGGAAAGAACCCGCCAGAAAAGTAAGCTCACCAATAGAGACACTGCCATTAATGGTCCGGAGTATAATGATGACATAGGCCATATAATAACCTGTACTGCCCAATAGCGCAAAAAATGTTCCCCATAAGGATCTGGTTACAGACAGCTTTTTATTTTCATCATAAAAGCGATCCGAGAGCAGGCGAAAACGTTCGACGATGAAACCAGACAGGTTAAACATTTTCACTTCTTTCGCCGTTTCATCACTGGCACCTAAAAAGCGGAAATAGTCGAGTTCCCGCTGTTCTGGCGTCCTGCGCCGTGCAAGGGAGTAACTTTGATTGTTGAAATAAGATTCGCCCAGAAAAGCAGGGATAATGGCGACTAACAACAGGAGGATCAGCCAGGGATTGAATGCCATTAAACCAACAGCAAGAAAACCTATGGTAATCAGGTCCTGTACCTGACTCATTACCTGCGACAGTAAAACGGTCCGACCGGCAGTTTGCTGTCTTGCACGTTCCAGTTTATCATAAAAGACTGCATCTTCGAACTGGTCCAGATCCAGCGTACCGGCATGTTCCATAATTCTTACTGAAGTATGGTTAGCAAACAGGTTGCCCAGCAGACTATCCATTAAGGTAATAGCCCTTGATAATCCGTCAGAACTGATGGCAAGTACAAATTCGAGTGCAATCAGTTCCCATAACAGGTCATGGTTGTGGTGTCCGGGATCCCGGCTCAGCAGTACTACCTGGTCAATGATCAGTTTTCCTACATATAAAATAGCGAGTGGCATTATAGATTTTGCCACCCGCAGTATTCCATTGGCAACAGTCATTTTCGGGCTGGTCTGCCAGATGAGCTTAAAAAACTCAGGCAGATTTTTCAGGGCCTCTATCCTGTCACGGAAAGTTAAAGAAGTAATTTTAGGATTTTGGTTCAGCGGCTTTCTTACCATATGTCGAAAGCAGCAATATAACAAATATCCTACCGCTGTCTCTCCCGCGATTATTTATTTACACTAAACTGGTATAAAGATTTTGTAGAATACGTCTGTCCCGGTTTGAGTACTATCGGTGCAAAAGAAGGCTGGTTAGGTGCATCAGGAAAATGCTGTGTCTCCATCGCAAAAGCTGTACGGAAATCGTCCTTAGCCCCACCTTTCAACGTATTCTTACTTTGCATAAAGTTACCGCTGTAAAACTGCAGTCCGGGTTCTTCGGTATAAACTGACATTATAATTCCACTTTTATCTCCTTTTACGGTAGCTACAGGAGTGGTAGCAACATGTTTATTTAGAGCGAAGTTATGGTCATAACCCTTACCATTAATCAGTTGCGGATCTTTAACCTCAATTCTGGCTCCAATTGAAGTTGTCTTTTTGAAGTCGAACGGCGTACCGGAAACACCTGCAATTTTACCCGTAGGGATCAAAGTAGAATCAACCGGGGTATACCCATCTGCATTGATCTTTACCAGGTGATTCAGGATCGTACCACTTCCTGCACCATTTAAATTCAGGAAAGCGTGGTTGGTCAGGTTAACCACCGTAGTTTTATCTGTAGTAGCTTCATAGCTGATGGACAAACCATTTTCGGCAGTCAGCCCATAAGTAACTTTAACCTTCAGGTTTCCCGGAAAACCTTCTTCCATATCTTTTGATAAGTACGTAAGTTCCAGCGTAGAATCATTGAGCTGTTTAGCATCCCATACCACATCCTGAAAACCTTTTTTACCCCCATGTAAGGTATTCTGACCATTATTGGTAAAAATGCTATAGTCTTTACCCTCCAGCTTAAACTTCCCCTTCGCTATCCTGTTACCTACGCGACCAATGGTGGCGCCAAAATAGGGCTCGGTAGAGTTTTTAAAACCATCTACACTGTCAAAACCCACAATTACATCTGTCTGTTTCCCAGTAGAATCCGGCACTAAAAGGCTTACCAGACGACCACCATAATTAGTGATCGCAGCTTCCATTCCTTTTTTATTTTTCAATACGTACAAGCTGGTTTGTTTACCATCGATTGTTTTTTCAAAGGCACCTTTTTCGGCAACTCCAGCCTGCTTAACAGTAGCGGTTCCTTCGGCAGTATTTTTTTTACCAGAGGGATTACAGGCGGCCAGTAAAATTAGTGAGCCTGCAGTGAGACTCAGAAGATTGATTCGTTTCATCGTTTTTAGTTTATGTGGATTACTTCCTCATGTATGGGTTAACAGGATAACAGCAGAAGATTATCGATGGTTCAGTTTATTATCTAATAATTTAATAGCATATCCTGCAACCACACTACGCGCCTGGAAACCTACTTGTTTACCATCAGTAGTTTCGTGCCAGTCGCCCAGCGGAACACGTGTAGGGGTTTCCAAAGCGTATTTATAAATAGGATCCACAAACTTATTAAAATCAGCCTCATTATCCGCTAAAGTGGCCGTCCACATGATCCAGTCAGATTTAGTATAGGTACGGCGACTATCCAAAGGCAATCCAAAAGCGTTTTGCTTCTTTAAATAGAAGTCGATTTCCTTTTTGTACACTTCCTTAGGGAAAATGCCCAGTTTTAATACTTTGTCCCATACCAGATTATATTTCTGGCTCCAGGTATCTTGATTATCGAACGTTAATGCATAATGATCCCCTGCATCCGCCATCTTCATCCATTTCTGTCCCATATCTTTGGCTATCTGATGATACTTAACCGCTACATCCTTATAACCCAGCTGATCTGCCAGCATCGCATAACCACCCAGGGCAACAATCGCTTTTACTGATAAGTTGGCGTTACGTGCAAGGTGACCAGCAAAATCATCCGTACATAATTGCGTAGCAGGATCAAATCCTTCTTTACTTAAATATTCTGCCCATGTAGTTAAGGAAGCCCAGTGTTTTTTAGCGTAATCCGCGTTACCTTCAGCTTTTGCAATTGCGGCGGTCAGGATTACCATATTGCCCGACTCCTCTACGGGCATGTCCTCACCATAAGTTTGTCCGTTAGCCAATGGATAAGTCCCCAGATCATGCGCAGGAAAAGGTTTTTTCCATTTGCCGCTTTCGCTGTAATAAAAGATTCCGTTCATCATCCCTTTTAATAAATCCGGATTATAAACCAGGAATAAAGGCGCCGATGGATAAGTGATATCCACTGTATTGATAGAGCCATTACTAAAGTTTTCTTTAGAAAGGAAGAGGATTTCTCCTTGCGGACTTTTCACTAATTTATGCGCAGAGATGGACTGGCGGTAAGCCAGATCAGCTAATTTTGCATATTTCTCTCCGCCGGCTTTTACATTTTCTGTGTAAAACTTTTTGTTGAAATCGTCACATTTTTGCAATACAGCTGCATACTCATTATTTGCAGCAATCAGTTGTTTATCTATAGTTTGATCACCTTTATCATTCCACCAGGGTCTTAAGTTCTGTCCGAAATACTGGATGGAATATAAATCGTCATAACCGATTAAAATATTTTTTGATACCACACCAGTGCCTACCCCATTGAATGGTACGACAGTTGACAACACCAGCCGTTTTCCATCAGTATTTTTAGTCGCGCTCTTTTTACCCGCAATAAAATCAGCCACTATATTTTCTGCCGGACTGATAAACTGTTGGGCATCATATTTTTGCGGAGCTGCAACATATACATAACCCCAGTCGATCCGCAAATCGTCGCCTCTCTTTTTCAGCAATGGCTGTTCTTTAGTACCTGCTTTCAATACCGATAAACTACCTGTCTGATAATGTTTCGCTGTTACCTCCTGTAAGTTGGTATTTACCGCAAGGTCAGTCGACGCACCAAAAAAGACTTCGGCATTGTGTTTTTGACCGTCATTTGCTTTCACTTTGAAGGAAACATATGAAACCGGTCTCGACAAAAGGTTCAGATCGCTCATTAACAAAGGGGAAGTAAAAGTAACCGCCAGGTTCAGTGCACCGCAATCAAAACTATAACTGGTTTGCGTAGCATTGATATCTACGTTTTTCTGTTTTGCCATTAAAACCTGCTGTGCTGCAGGTACTGGTTTTTCATAAGCCAGACCGGCATCAATAAATTGTCCGCCTGTATTGTTTTTCACATGAATAGCCAGGATATTCTGCCCTTTTTTTAACAGTTTACTGTCTACAGGCAGGTAGATGAACTTGCCCACAAAACACTGGCAGTCATAGATTTTCTCTCCGTTAAGATATACTTCTACGTCGTCATCGTGCATAATCTTTAGGTTCAATCCCTTAATAGTGGTCTGCTCCATATTAAATACGCGGCGCTGCCAAAGATCTTTAGTTCTCCATTGCGTTTTTGCATCTCCGTCGCCAAAAGGTGCGGCACCAGTTTTCCATCCTGCATCAGCAAATCCAGGCTTTTCCCAGCCTTTTGCAGGTGCAGATTCTGTGTATTTTACACTGTATTCTTTTTCATCAGCAGCAGCAAGTACTGTTGCAAAACTCTTTTCTTCGCCGCCCATAAAGCGGTACACTTTGCCATCCACTTTCAGTAAGCCAGTTAAAGACTGGCTGGCACCTGTCCAATGTTTAGTGGCAGAAGCATTCAGGTTGTCTGTAAAAGACCAGACACTAAAATAAGGGTCATGTGTAATTAAGGGGTAGGCAGGAGCCTTCCGATCCTGTGCGGTCGCATTAAAAAATGCTGCCGTGAGTAACATTATTGGGATAAATTTCTTCATTTGTGTGTGTTGGTTTTTGATAATTTAAGGCTGTATCGTATATAATTTGCTGTTTACACTTTTCAGTTGCTCAACAGGCACTTTCATCACTTTACGATCATAGGTCATAAAACCGTTAATCTCTCCCTCCACATCGGTAGTTTGCGTATACACTGCCGCAGATAACCCCAGGGGAATCAGTTCCGCCAGGCGATCCGTAAAAGAGGAATATTTCACAAACAGGTCATTCGAATTTTTAAAACTCTGGTATCCCCAGTTGTTTTTCTGCTGCCAGGTATGACCGTCTACAGGTAATCCCAGTCCCCCGAATTCGCCCAGCACCAAAATCTGTTTTTCTCCAAACAGATCCGGACTTGGCATTGCCGGATGCGGATAATTATGCAGGTCAATAATATGTCCGGTGACATAAAAGTTACCCCCACTTGCACTGTTCACTAAACGCGAAGGATCTTTTTTCATCGTCCATTCCGTAATCTCCACCGTTTTAAATTGTCCCCATGCCTCGTTAAAAGGAACCCAGACCACAATTGAAGGGAAGTTATACAAGCTGTTGATAATGATATCCCATTCTTTTCTGTAATATCCTTCAGACGTTGCTGTACGGTTTTTATCACTTCCGTGATCCAGTACTCCCGGACGGTTTTCCCAGCCATTGCCCAGATCGCCACTAGGCATATCCTGCCATAACAGCATTCCGCTTTTATCACAATAATTGTAATAACGTGCAGGTTCTACTTTGATATGCTTGCGGATCATATTAAAGCCCATCGCCTTTAATTTGTCGATATCATATACCATCGCTTTTTCTGTCGCCGCAGTATATAAACCGTCAGGATACCAGCCCTGGTCCAGCGGACCATACTGGAAAACGAATTGATTATTTAACAACATGCGCTGAATCCCTTTGGCATCTTTGCCCATGGAGATTTTACGCATGGCGAAGTAACTTTTGATATCGTCTACTACTTTATTTTTTCTTAGCAAGGTAATATGCAGGTCGTATAAAAAAGGATTGGTGGTAGACCATAATTTTTCATTTTCCATGCTAATCACTGCGGTTCCTGCTGCATCCACTTGCTTAGTAGTTACCACTGATTTACCATCCAGCACTTCAATCTTTAGCTGGTCGCCCGTCTGTATATTGGCTACCTCTGCACTGATGGTGATGGTATGTGCATCAATATCAGGCGTATGTTTAGTCGACATAATATAGGATTCAGGCACCGCTTCCAA
The DNA here is from genome assembly GCF_026239655.1 of Pedobacter sp. MR2016-24. Taxonomy (GTDB): domain Bacteria; phylum Bacteroidota; class Bacteroidia; order Sphingobacteriales; family Sphingobacteriaceae; genus Pedobacter. The sequence goes on from NZ_JAPIVO010000008.1 coordinate 348,330, forward strand.
CCAGACGGTCTGCCAGATTCCTGTAACCGGCGTATACCAGATGCCTTCGGGTTTTCTTACCTGTTTACCCCTTGGCTGAGGTCCTTCGTCCGTAGGATCCCATACCCGGATTTTAATTTCCTGTTTCGCTCCATTATTCAGCAATGCCGTAATGTCAAACGTGAAAGGGTCGAAGCCACCTTCATGTTTACCCGCACTTTTGCCATTCACAAAAACTTCCGTTTGCCAGTCCACTGCTCCAAAATGTAATAAAACAGCTTTGTTTTTCATTGAAGAGGGAACGGTAATGGTATTGCTGTACCATAAGGTACTGTCTTTACCAACCGTTTTCCCTACGCCAGACAATGCAGATTCTACTGCAAAGGGCACCAGGATCTGACCATCATATTTCGTTGGAGCAGCTACAGTTTTAGGCACAATAGCATACTGCCACAGGCCGTTCAGGTTTTTCCAGTTATTGTTTCGCACCAGTTGCGGGCGCGGATATTCCGGAAGAGGTGCTTTAGGATTTACCTTTTCCGCCCATGGCGTTACAATTTTGTCCTTGATGACATGCCATTCCGTCTGCTGCGCATTTGCCTTGTTGGTTTGAGCACTGAGGTGAAGAGAAAGAAGAAAAAATGGAGAGAGAACTAATTGCTTTAGGTATGTACCAATAAAGGCCACACTTCTGCTGTAAGCCTGCGAACGTCTTTTCATATCTTTTATATTCGGTTAATTATTTCAAACAGGGTATCAAATCCTGTTTAGACATCCATCAAATATGATACTTTTTCATGTTTACACTAATCAATTTTGTATCAATCTTTCCTCAATTTGTCTCAGGTTTCATCATTAGTTATGTTTTGCTGCGCTGTGACGCAGCCTGAATTCAGCTTTCCTGCTCAAAAAAAGCAATTAATTACACTTTATGGAACCATCAAAGTCCATCTGTCTCTATTATTACGATCAGAATCATTATATTGAAAAGAGCCGATTCTTTAATATATTTGAAAACCAGCTAACCAAATTGAAAAAAACCGTAACCTTTCTGGTCTTATTGCTTTCGGCAAGCCTACTGTATGCCCAACCCTACTATTTCAAACATTACCAGGTAGAAAACGGGTTATCCAACAATACCGTGTTCTGTAGTGTACAAGATGGTAAAGGTTTCATGTGGTTTGGCACTAAAGACGGATTAAACAGATTTGATGGTTATTCTTTTAAGACTTACCGTAACGACCCTTCAAATCCAAAAAGTATTGGAAACGGACTCATTTACAGCCTGCACTGCGATAAAGATGCAACACTCTGGGTAGGTACGAACAAAGGACTGTATATTTATGATCCTGTAAATGACAGCTTTTCTCCCGTTAAACACACTGAACAAATGAATATTCATCATATGGAAAGCGATGATGAAGGTAATTTGTGGATTACCGTGATAGGCAAACTTCATAAATACAATAAACAGAAGAAAACACTGTACGCCTTTAAAGACAAGGCTCCTTTTGATGTGAGCTCAGTTTACCAGGCTTCAGACCATACTATGTGGATCTCTACCACACGTGGAACGATAGAGAAATATAACCGTAAGAACAATACATTCAGGTCCTATAATGTTCTGGATAAAAATGATGAAGGCAAATACAATATGATTGCTGCTGTGAGAGAAACCGGGGATGGCAAGCTCGTCATCGGAACGACCACACAGGGATTAAAACTCTTCGATATCAAAACAGGTCAGGTTAAAAATCTGATTACATTGAATGATGACAGGACCCATATTTTTGTCAGGGATGTAGCTAAGCTGTCAGACCATGAGTTCTGGGCAGGTACAGAATCGGGTGTATATATATATAACCATCAAAATGGTAAAATAACACATCTTCAAAAGCAGTATAATAATAATTATACACTGTCAGATAATGCCGTATACACCGTTGCAAGAGACAGAGAAGGCGGAATTTGGTCTGGCACCTATTTTGGCGGGATCAATTATTACTCTCCCCAGTATTCCATTTTCACCAAATACTTTCCCATGCAGCAGGCCAATTCCATTAGTGGCAGCGACGTGAGGGAAATTCAAAAAGACAAGAATGGCAATTTCTGGATAGGGACAGAAGATGCCGGATTGAATAAGCTGGATGCAAAAACAGGACTTTTTACCAATTTTCTACCCAACGGCACAAAAAACAGCATCGCTTATTATAATATACATGGTTTGCAGGTGGACGGTGACAAGCTCTGGATTGGCACTTTTGAACATGGGATTGATCTCATGGATATCCACACCAACAAAATCATTAAACATTATGGTATCCAGAACAGATCTTCGCTGAGATCTAACTTTATCATTGCTTTTTATAAAACCAAGGCCAATCAGATCATGCTCGCCAGTACCAACGGGCTATATACCTATGATCAGAAAAAAGATGACTTCGTCAGGGCAGGACCTGTTCCCTACACTTTTTACAATTCTATCTGCGAAGATCATGAAGGTTATATCTGGGCGGGAACTTTCAATGAAGGTGTTTTTCGCTACAAGCCCGGAGAGCGCACTTTCAGAAATTTCAAGTCAGCAAATGCTGATCCCGCCAGTCTGGGCAACAATACCATCAACGATATCTTTGAAGACAGCAAACACAGAATCTGGGTAACCACAGATGGCGGCGGTATATGTTTGTACGACCGAAAAAAGCAGAACTTCCGGCGGTATACGGATAAAGATGGATTCCCAAGCAATTTTCTTTTCAGAATAGAGGAAGATGCAGCTCATAAGCTGTGGATCAGCAGTACGCGGGGGCTTGTCCATTTTGATCCGGAAAATGGCAGCATGAAAATATATTCAAAATCAGATGGTCTGCTCACGGATCAGTTTAACTACAATTCATCTTTCAAAGCTGCTGACGGTCGTTTATATTTCGGCAGTGTAAAAGGACTGATCAGTTTTCAGCCAGACCAGCTCCATAATAAATCCTATGCCGTCCCCGTATTTCTTACCGATTTCCAGATTGAGAATGAGGAAAATGCTGACGACAAAAATCGTTCTCCCTTAAAAAAATCAATTCTCTATACCGATACCATTGTATTGAACAGCAGCCAGTCTTCTTTTAGTATCAATTTTGCCGCACTCAGTTATTTTTCTCCGGAAATGACCCAGTATGCGTATAAGATGAGTGGATTGTATAAAGAATGGGTATACCTGAAAACAAACAGGAAGGTGTATTTTACCAAACTTGCTCCGGGTGATTATGTATTCGAAGCCAAAGCCCTGATCAATGGCAGCAATGAGTGGAGCAACAGGAACGTAAAAGTTTTTATCAGGATTCTTCCCCCTTTCTGGAAAAGTCCGGCAGCCTGTATTTTATACTTTCTTTTTTTAGTGGCAGCAGGTTATTATCTCGTGATGCGTTACCACCGTCGTACTGCCCGTAAAAACAAAAGGCGGATGGAAGTTTTTGAACATGAAAAAGAGAAAGAAATTTACCAGGCCAAGATTGAGTTCTTCACCATGGTTTCCCATGAGATCAGGACACCACTAACACTCATCAAAGGGCCGATGGAAAAGATCATCAAGCTGGCACATCAGGTGCCTTCTATTGAGAAAAACCTGAGGATTATGGACAGGAATACGAATCGTTTGCTGAACCTGACCAATCAGCTGCTCGATTTCAGAAAAACAGAGATCAACGGTTTCTCACTTAATTTTGTGAAAGCCAACATTTCAGAGATCTTACAGGACATCACCTTAAATTTCCAGCCGCTGGCGGAGCATAAAAATATCAGCTTACAGACAGACCTGCTTGAGGATGCTTTTTACGCGTATGTAGATACTGAGGCCCTGCATAAAATACTGAGCAGCCTGATAGACAATGCCATTAAATATGGAAAATCCAGGGTGATCGTCAGCCTTCTGATTGATCCGAAAGATGAAAACTATTTCCAGGTAAAGGTGATGAGCGATGGTGCAATTATTCCGGCCTATCTCCATCAAAAGGTCTTTGAACCTTTTTACCGGATCAAAGAAACGGAAATAAGTCCCGGCACCGGCATTGGACTGTCCATCTCGCGCTCACTGGCAGAGCTGCACCAGGGAACACTGGTTATAAAGAATACCATTCCCGATTTTAATATATTTGTGATTAGGCTCCCGATTCATCAATTGATTGAATTTAACCTCAATGGAAAATGGAAAAAGCATTAAATACTGATTTAATTCAGCACGTTGAAGATGTAAAACCTTTTATCTTACTGGTAGATGATAATGAGGACATATTGGATTTTGTATCGGACGACCTCAGTGAAAAATATCATGTACTTACCGCTAAAAACGGTGTCGAAGCCCTTGTCATTTTACATCAGGAAATTGTGCAACTGGTGATCAGCGACATTATGATGCCGGAAATGGATGGTTTTGAATTGTGTGAAAAGATCAAGTCGACACTGGAATTCAGCCATATCCCTGTGATCCTGTTAACAGCAAAAAATACCATGCAGTCAAAAATTGAAGGGCTGGAACTGGGTGCTGATGCTTATGTAGAAAAACCATTTTCTCCGGAATTTTTGCAGGTACAGGTTTCCTCACTGATCAAAAACAGGAACAAGATCAAGGCTTATTTCTCCAGTACACCACTGATCCATATTAAAAGTATGGCTTATTCTAAAGCTGACGAGTTGTTTTTGGGGAAATTGCAGGAGACGATTCACAAAAACCTGGATAACCCCAACCTTGACGTAGAACATCTTGCCGAGAACATGAATATTAGTCGCCCTACGCTCTACCGGAAAATCAAGGCAATTTCGGACCTCAGTCCCAATGAACTGATTAACCTTGCCCGTTTGAAGAGGGCTGCAGAATTACTCAACGAAGGCGTGCTGAAAATATATGAGATCTCAGAACTGGTAGGCTACAGCTCACAAACACATTTCGGCAGGAACTTTTCCAAACAGTTCGGCATGTCGCCCACAGAATATATCAACAGCAAACAAGCAGAACGGAATATTAACCAGCTTTAAAAATTACTCTATCCCCCATTAACTCCCAGACTACAGTTCCGTCATTTGCTGTATCAGCCGTAGTTTTAAACATTAAGGTGCCAGTACGTCCCGCTTTGACACAGCGCCATACTTTGGTGCCTGCATAGACCGTCTGCCCTTTATTCACCGGCTTACTTTTCTCCCAGCTATTTTGTGCCGCAAAACCGGAATTTGTGGCTATCCATTGCATAGGCGGATTATTGATATCACGGATCACCGATCCTTTTGAATAATTACCATAAGCAGGGATCTTCGAACCATAACTCTGCGTAATGATCCATGGTTTATTCTTCTGGTTGAAACCGGGTATAATGACTTCCGGCAGATCATCCGTACTACCAGAATAGTTATCCCGGAAACCTGTAGTGGGATAAGGTTTGTCTTTGGTGACCATGTATGAAGTCACTACACTGGAAAAGCCTATTTCATCCAGGCCATGTCCGCTGATCTGATTATCAGCAACAATCAGGTTATTCATTTTAGTAAAACCGACGCCAGTAAAATAGATGCCGTGCGTGGTATATACGCTGTCTTTCATCGACTGAAAAGTTAACCTTTTACTATTGCGCAACTGGTTACCAGAGATATTCAGTTGTGTGATCCATCCATCTTTTGCCTCTATTAAAATATCTGCTGCTACTTTTTTATTCAGCCAGTTACGGCCATCAGTTACAGAGTTGTCTTTGATGAGACCGAACAGGTTGGTGGCCACTGCACTGAAGTAGATCCCATGTGCACCCGCAGCATTAACATGGTTGTTAACCAGTTTGAGATCCCGTGCTTGTCCCCCTACAAATATCCCGTTATTCTTGGTATCATATACAGAGTTTCCATCTAGTACTATATCGCGACTCTGCCCTTTTGCACTGTTCACGACCATGATGCCGTTTCCATCTTCAATCCCATTGATCACTTTACGATTCTGGTTATCCCCAATTCCGTTAATGGTGTTATGCAGTACTTTCACGTGGAAAGCATCGATCACATAAATCCCGCAGCTTTGCGAACGGGAAGCTGTAGTATCGGTATCGAAGTTGAACTCTCCACGGATGAAATTCTCACTGATAATTGTATTTCTCGCCGTCCCCTGCGCATAGTCATCGCCATAAAAAATGGCTGCTGCAGAACCCGCATCACCTGCGTTTTTGTTTCCCGCGCAATAGAAGTGATTAGAGGAAATCAGCGTTTGCCGGCATCTTTGTGCATCTATTCCATTATCACCTGTAAATTCTATTCTGTTGAGCGTAATGCGCAGATTCTGACACTGGTGATTGGCCAGGCCTATTCCCGAAATCTGCGACAGATAATTATCTTCGATAGTCAGCCTGTTGATGCGGTACGAAGAAATGGCATGCGTACCTACAAACTGAAACGTATTGTGCAGGATCCTGATATCAGCACATTCGTTACGCCCGAAATTACTGATGGCTCCATCCAGAGGTTTAAAGTTGATGTTATACCTGCCTAACCTTAAGAAGTCGCAGTTCCTGATGGTGATATCTTTCCCTTTGAACAACAATGCCCTGCCATAAGCATCACTGAAACGGCATTCTTCTATTAGCACATTTTCGGACGGTTTCTGATCGAAACTGATATTCATGATACTGTATCTGCCCTTTGATTCGACCGACTTCTGATCCGGCGCTACTGGTCGCCCTCCGGAAAGACCTAATCCCCTGATGGTGATGTGCTCTCCCTGAACGTTGATTAAAGCCGGGTGACCCGCATCTGCAACAGTATCGGTCACCAGTAAAGAATTCTCTTTACCGTTTCCCTGTATCGTTACATTCGAAGTAATATTTAATGAACTTGTTGACGGAATATAATATTTACCAGAGGGCACCAATAATATTTTCATCTCTTTCGAGGCGGCATCAATACCTTTCTGAAACGCAGGCGCATCATTATGTTTACCATCGCCGACAGCACCAAACTGTTTTACATCAAATACAATATCATTTTGGGCTAAAACAGTATCGGCGCAAAAAAGGAACAGGACAAAAGAAAACAGGACAGGGAATAAACGCATGATAAATTCAGTTTAATCACCCACAATTTCGCTACGCTCTATCCAGAAAGGTAATGATAAAAGGATCCATAAAGACAGGTAAGCGAATTCAGGAACCGAACACATCAGCATCATGAAAGCAGCGAACAGGGCAATGACATAATATTTTTTAAATTGTAAGTTTTTAAGCTTTATAAAGGCGTGCTTAAAATAGAACACCGTAAAGACAACAAGACCAAGCAGCCCATTGTTTACCAATAGTGTAGAGAAGAAGTCCGTGGACCTCACATAACCGAATCCGAGGCCTGTAAATTTCCCTACGATATTCATCTGGTCTTTCCAGTAATTGAACTGATGCAGGAAGTAACCCGAACGTTCTGAGCCCGATTGATTGGTACCCGAGAATTTATCGATAAACACACTGTGCACCAGCTTATGAATAGCCGGAGAAATAAAAAAGAGCCCTACCAATATGGCAACGATAAGCGGCAGCACCCAGATCATTTGTTTTGCGATCCTTCTGTCTGCCACACAGGCACCGAACATCAGGATAATTATCCCTAAATAAGCAGAGGTAGAAAAAGTAAGCAACAGTGCCAGTCCGAATAAGGCTAAGTCCAGATAACGCTTTAGCGGGATCGTCAAAATCCAGAATGGAATGAGAGAGAAGGCAAACATGGAAGGTTCGCCAGTTAAGCTCTTCAAACGCTGCATGCGCAATCCACTCAGCGTGATGGTCTGGAACAAGCTCCCGCTGCCAGGTTTATTGTTAAAAACCCTGTTCGTGAGCAGGTCGCCATTTACCCCTGTCAGCTGAAAAATGATAATTTCCAGAAATCCGAGGATGACGATTACCCGCAATCCGATATACAGATAGCGAAGATGACTTGTTGTAGCATAATAGCGCAGATACAGATAACACAGGATTCCGGCAAATAAGTAGATGGTCTGACTGAATAAGGTAGTACGCAATAGTGTTTTTTCCGGACTAGCCTTATCTGTCAACGTGAGCGAAGGATCCAGCTGGACAGAGAAAAGCCATACATGTGCCTGTGCAAGTACGTTGAGTACTACAAATACAGCCCCTATGATCAGCAGGTTTTTGATCAGCGCTTTATCGCCCAGATAACTCACCGCCAGAAACAACGGACAGCCCAGGTATATTAAAACATACGAAGGTACCGTTAAGGATACCTTCGTATAAAGAACTATAGAAACAATGAATGAGATGCACAGTAACAGTGCAAGATACAATTGGGTAATGTTAAGCAACTTCTTTTCGGGCATACATAATCTTTTCAGTGAGCGACATATAAAATTGTTTCTCCGTTTTCAGGATATAAATCTTACTTACAAACGCAGACAATTTAGCAATAAAATTAGGTGCGCTGAATAAATTCGCATGATTACGTATAAACTTAGGATTGAATTCCAATTGTTCTGCTTTATGAATTGCAGCAATTAATGATTCAACAGTCTGTTCTTCAAAGAATACTGAAGTACATTTAGTACTGTCATTCGTATAAGGTACCATTGTCTCTTTCACACCCCCTACACCAAAAGCGATTACCGGGCGACCAGAAGCGGCAGCTTCCAATGGCGTAATTCCGTAATCCTCATGCTGAGGAAAAACCAACGCTTTACAGTTGGCATACAGATCAGCTAACTGCGCAGCAGATTGTGCTTTAAGGAAAGTAATATTATCACCCGCAAGCTCTTTCAATTCTGCTTCTTTCGAACCAGTACCTACAATAATCAGCTTTTTATCAGGCATTTCATTAAATGATTTCACGACAAGGTCTACCATTTTATAATCTTCCAATCTGCTTACTACCAAATGATAATCTTTAACCTCATCAGAGATATAAAAGTTATCCAGTTTAGCTGCAGGATTGATAATTTTTACCGGTTGATCAGGATTGTATGAATCTTCGATACGTGCTTTAACCTCTTTTGAATTCGTCAGGTAGAAGTCGGTACATTTCGCAGCCATACTATCAAATTTCCTTAATACTCTCGATGCGAATAAAAATATATTACGAATAATGAAGTTAGATGAATTTACTATAGAATAGGAAAACGGTCTCCAGGCTAATCTGAATGGGGTATGACAGTAAGTAATTACCGAAGCATTTTTATCTGTACGAACAAATTTACCACAATGCGTAGTAGAGATCAGTACCACATCATATCCTTTAAGATTGAACATGCGCATGGCTAAGATGGCGAAGGGAAAGTACAGCATTTTAATTAAACGTTCGCTTTTACCAAGGTACTGGAACCACGAAGTAAAAACACGTGCATTCTTAAATTCTTCATAAGTTTTATCCTTGTTGTAGCATAATGTAAAAATATCTGCTTCAGGGTAGGCTTTGTGCATATCTAAAACCACCTGTTCGGCTCCGCCTCTTCTAACTAACTCGTCGTGTACAATTGCTACTTTCATCTTATTCGTATTTAATACTGCTTAATAATTCGGTCTACTATCTCTGCTGATGATTTCCATGTTGAACTTTTCAGTTGATTAGTTTTGACAGTTTGTGTATAACCATTAAAACTTTTTATCAAACCTGACAGCTCAGCAACATCAGATGTATTGAAGTAAACAACATCCGTACCACCAACCTCGCGGAAGGCTTCAATGTCTGATGCCAGAACCGGACAATTCATGGAAAGTGCTTCTGCGACCGGCAATCCGAAGCCTTCATACAATGACGGATTGATCAGTGCCAAAGCTCCGGCATAGTAATTACGCAGTTCCGAATCCGATATATAACCAGTAAAAATGATGTTGTTCAGGCTCCTGTATTGTTCCAGCTCAGGATTGACCGCAAAAGAGGCATGACTGGCTCCAACTATCACTAAATCAACATCTTTCAGTCCCGATGAAGTGAATGCTTTCAATAAAAAAAGCAGGTTTTTACGTGGGTCCAATGAGCCCACAAACAGGAAATAAGGTTTTGTATGTACTTTAACCACAGGTTCTGCAGTTGAAGCGTTAAATGCGCTCGCATTGGGTACTACTGTAATTTTTTCATTACTGATCCCATAAAAGCTGGCAATCTCCTTTTTGGAGAACTCGCTTACTGTAATGATATGTTTACTGGTGTTCAGTACTTTAGGAATTAACCATCTGTAATACAATACAAATTTCTTAGAGAAAAATTCGGGATGGCGCTCAAATGCGATATCATGCAGGCAGGTGATCTTATTTGTATATAAAAGAGGCGCAACGTTGCATAAACTGATCAGGAGCGGACTAGCGTTCGACTTTAAATGGAGCGGTAAACTGATTTGTTCCCAAACCACTCCAGCGGCCTTCCCGACTATATCAAGCGGCTTTTTCAGTTGATATACGGTATCATCCTGCTGATCCGCTGCGCAAATTACACGTACATCAGCACTTAGATTTCTGCAAATTTCAGATGCATACCGTTGTACCCCGCTCATCTTCTGAGAGAGGAACTTGCCATTTACATATACCGTGTTTTGAGTCATTATGATTCCTTTAAAAATTCTATCAATTGTACGTTGAGTACTTCAGGAGCATAGGCATTAGGGATGCCTGCACAGGCTGAGGACTTCTCTGCAATCAGCTCCGTATGCGCTAAAATGCCACTTAAAAGCATCCTGAGACTATTTTCCTGCATCTCAAATTGCCACATATACTTTTCATTATACAGTTCGCTTAAACCTGCTTTATCTGCCAGACAAACAGGAGTACATGCTGCAACGGCTTCAATAGGTACCCTTCCGAAAGGTTCATTCCAGTTAGATGGCACGATAACCACATCCACACTGCGATAGAACTGCAAAGGATCCGTTTTTCCGATAAACGTAAAATCGAATTTGCCTCTGTACAGTTCCGTCATTTCAGCCTCAAACTCTTGCTCTGCTTTACCCGCCAAAACCAGCTTAAAACGTATAGATGACTGTATTCCAGCCAATTCCTTAAAAAGAAAGTCGACCCCCTTCTGCTGATTCACCTTACCTATAAAACCAAAAATGACTTCTTTTACCGGATTTTTAATCAGGGGTTCCGGATAATTATCTGTGTTTAAACCGTTCGCAATCACACGTACAGGTGTCTTTTTCCCTACCTTATACCGGTTGTGCTGCGCTAAAATAAATTTGCTGATACCCACAAATCCGTCAGGTAATGAAAAAAAGTTTTTTTTAATTTGATAGGTGATTTTACATGCCGTGCAAAGTTGTTGACAATCTCCACACTTTGTGTACATAGTCGCGGTGTGACACATTAAATAATAATCCCTCAGCGTGTGCACCAGCTTGATATTTCTTGACTTAATAATTTTCCAGATGTATGGAGAGAAACCCTGAATGTTATTCGTATTCACCACATCCGGTTGAATCCTGTCCAGTAAAAGCCCGACAGCTGTCCTGTATAAGGGATTAAAAGAATCCAGCAAATGCCAGATGAGTTTTTTAATCGCGGGCTGTCCTACTGCCTGTTCGATATGGTAAAGGTTTTTTGTTTTTATAGCAATGACGATTACCCCGTTCATCTTTTTTACAGATTGGGTATAACCCAGCGTGAGCACATATACTTTATGGCCGGCTTTCACCAGTTCTTCCGCCATGGTGCGGACGGAGACTTCTGCCCCTCCCACCTGAAACGGCGCATAAAGCGTATTTACAATTAGTATCTTCATCTATTTTTTGCGAAAGGTGTTCATTACATTCTGTCCGGCCTGTTTTAAATAAGCCACACTGAAATAATGCTGATCTATCAAATTAATTTTCTGGCTCCGCAGTACAAAAAAGAGCGTCAGCATGATGCTGATCTCCGTTCCTACCCAGGCCAGCGCAGTACCATAATAACTCCATAGCGGAATCAGGATCAGGTTAAGCGTTACATTAAATACGCAACCGATAATGGTTACCCTGAAATATATCTTATCCAGTTTCAGGTTCAGCAGGGTCTGTACGCCCATTACATTACTTATACTCGCTACGAAGGGGCTGATGGCCAGTATACGCAGGATCCAGATCGAGTTTTCGAATTTTGCACCATATAAAATATGAACAATCAGCGGTGCAAAAAGCGCTGCGAAAAGACACATCGTCAGGGTATATAACATGACTATCGGAAATACCTTTTTTACTTCCTCAATTCCTTCTTCCTTACCCTTTGAAAAAGCAGTACCGATATGCGGGAATAAAGCCTGGCTCATGGGCAGGAGCATCACACTTTGCACTACCGCAATTACCCTTGAGGCCGCGGTGAAAATCCCGACTTCCTTTTCTGTGGTCAGTAAACCCAAAATCACCGTATTACTCGTTGTATAAAAACTGATCATCAGCGTTGCGATAAACACCATTTTATCCTCTTTCAGCAAGCCGTAAACCTCTCTGATTTTTGCCGCTTTGAAATGAAGATCAAACTTGCGCATCGCATAAATAAACAAGATAATGCTGACTACAATTTGCGACGAGGCCGACATAATTGCATACCAGATATAATCATCCGGCTGCCTGATCAGGAAGATAATCGAAACACAAAAAACAAGCTTCGCCATGAAATTGAACAAAGCAGTTTTATGAATGACCTGCAAACCCTGAAAAAGCCAGTTTGGTGTAAATACATTTGCCAGGCAGCTGCCGAAGATAAAGATACTCACCATCGGGTGCCGGTTCATCTGCGGGATTGTGGCGAAAAGAATACAAAACAGCAATACAGACAATGCAAAAAGCAAAATTCGGGAGTAGAAGATCTGCGAAAAAAGTTCATTGATCATGTTCTTATCCTCCCTGTTCTGCGCCACCCTTCTCGTAGCCGTGAAATCGAATCCGAAGTTGATAAACAGGATAAAGTACGTGACTATCGCAATGGAAAAGTTGATCGCCCCAAAACGTTCAGGCCCGATTGTCCTTACAATAAAAGGCAAGGTTAGGAATGGGAGCAGGAAATTGGAAGCTTGTATGATGGTTAAAGCACCATAGTTTTTACCTAATGCTTTATTCTTAGACATTCATTTTAGTTTTACGCTATGTTTACAGATTATTGAGAGCAAATATACTACCAATATAAACGTACTAAGAGATCATATTGTTCATTCAAATTTTACAATCTATTTAAACCACGCTAATCTTTTCTGCGTTATCAATATCTTTGTAATTGATAGCCAGAACCATTTACCTCATGAGATTCAGATCCTTCAGCCTATTTACTTTCTTCCTGCTGTTTTGCCACAATGCATTCGCTCAGCTTAAAAATTCAGATCAGTCTTTTCTAAAGCAGACCTACCAATACAGTGTTAAAGACACACAATCATTGAAACTGGATATTTATAGCAATGAAGAGCTAAAGGTGAAGAAACCTACAATCCTGTTTGTATTTGGAGGCGGATTTTTTACTGGTCACAGGGATGATAAATTTTATATTACCTATTTTAGAAAACTGGTGCAGCATAATTATAAAGTAGTTTCTATTGATTACAGGTTAGGCCTGAAAGGCGTAAAAAAGCTCGGTCCATTACATACAAAACCGCTTCGCAACGCGATAGATACGGCAGTTACTGATTTGTATCAAGCAACGGCCTACCTGATCAATAATGCAGACCGTTTAGGAATAGATAGCTCAAAAATTATCCTGTCAGGTTCCAGTGCCGGTGCGATTACCGTTTTGCAGGCAGACTGGGAAAAGAGAAACCATACTCATCTTACCCTTCCACTACCAGCGCATTTCCAGTACGCAGGAGTAATTTCATTTGCCGGGGCAATACTGAGTTACAGAGGTGCACCTTCTTATAAGGTAGCACCAGCGCCAACCATGTTATTTCATGGCACTGAAGACAAAGTAGTAGTTTATAATAAAATCAGGCTTTTCAATAAAGGTTTTTTCGGTTCTAATTATTTAGCAAAAAGGTTCAAAAAACATAAATATCCCTATTATTATCAGCGCGTAGAAGGAATGGGACATGAAGTTGCCGGTTCACCAATGACGAATAATGTAGAAGATATCCTATGGTTTATTGATAACTATATAATGAAGAAAAAACAGTATCTGATCGAAAGGGACTATAACGATTTGCAGAGAAAAAGGACTTTTAACAAAACAGCTGCAGATTTATATCATTAAACCTGCAGCTGTTTTACATCAGTAATTACTCAAGGACTAAAACATATACCCTACACTGGTCATAAAGTTCCTTGGCATACCTGGAAATAAACGAACATAATCATATCCGCCTATCCAATGTGTTTTATCAAAGATATTATTGAAGTTCACAGCCATTTTAAATTTTTTCACACTGTAAGATAGCGCTGCATTCATCAGGGTATATCCCGGTAGCTGTAAATTTACATTTTGCGTATTACGCTCCGTTACGTAATTAGCACCCAATGCTACGCCTACCCCATTTAGTGATCTGTTGGTAAACACATACTTTGCCCAGATATTTCCCTGCGAGCGTGGTGCATTTGGCATTGTCCTGCCAATTTCGCCGGCAATATTACTATCCGTTATAATCGCTTTATTATAAGAGAAATTTGCCAGTAAACTGAGGTTTGAAGACAGGGTTCCATAAATATCCGTTTCAATACCAGTAGCGCGCTGCTGACCTATCTGACGGAGTATATCACCATCGCCTGATGGCACAAGGATGTTATCCTGTACAATCCTGTAAGCCGCAATATTTACAGCCAGTCGTTTTTCCAATATTTCCATTTTCAGACCACCTTCAATCATTTTCCCCTCCAGCGGGTCGAACGGCCCACCATAAACGTCAGGATTACCTATCCGGGAAGAACCCTGCGGCTGATAACTCTGTGTATAGGTACCATAAAAACTTAGTTCGGGCATTGGTGTATAAACGACTCCAACACGTGGTAAAAGCGCCGATTGTTCTACTTTTTGCTCATTACTCTCCTTCAGATTGATGACATCCACGTAATACTCTTTACGAAGCCCAAGCAGTACCTGCATTTTTCCCCATTTAATTTGATCCTGAACATATACTCCGTTCACGTAATACATGGTAGGAGTAAACTCATTGGCTTCCGGTACATTGAAATATTCGTTGATGTCTGCATAAGCATAATCAGGCTTAGTCAGATCGAAGTGGGGAACATTTGGTACAGGTCTGCCATTTACAATCAGATACCTTTCTTTTCTCAATGGATCGTATGTGTTGATTTTTCCAGTATTCGCAGCATTACGGTATCCTCTGGCATTGTATGCTGAATTGTTATCTTTTGGAAAAACACTTTGTATATAATCATAACCTAATAAGATACGGTGTGAAAGCGGTCCCGTTTCCACGTCATACACACCATAGAGCGTTAAGTTATCAGTATAGTTACGCTGCTTTCTGCGAATTGTACGCATTTCCATTAAAGTTGGAATTGGAATACCAGCTTCGTCAACTGCATAATTATTGGACGTTCTGTGTTCCAATAAATCTTCATTCCACATAAATTTCATATATGAAGCGTTCAGTGAGATCTTGTCTGATACTTTATGCTGAATTGAGATGGTGGAGAACAAGTTAGTTTCATTCAGAAAGTCGTTATCCTTTCCTATAGCAAATGATATTGGAGTAGTATAAAGCGCTTCAGACCCTGAATCTGCAGTTGCCCCAAAGATGGCCTGACCTCTGTCTAATCGACCATTTGTGCGTGCATACACCAATTCGAAGTTCACTTTAGTTTTATCATCAGGAATGAAAGTAAATGAAGGAGCAATAACAATATCTTCAGTTCCCTGCAATAAACGGAAAGAACCTGCTTTCTGATAACCCAGATTCAGCCTGTACAGGAAGGTACCTGAAGTATCAATAGGTCCTGTAAAATCGGCTGCAATCCTTGTTGTATTGTAACTACCAGTTGACAACATTATAGATTTTCTGTTTTCATTTAATGGTTTTTTAGTGATCATATTCACTGTACCACCCGGATCTGTATTTGCAAACAGTGCCGATGCAGGCCCTTTAATTACTTCCATTTTCTCTACATAAGAAAGTAACGAAGAGCTCCATCCATTGGAAATAGTACGTAATCCGTTAATCAATGAGTTGGAAGCACGAAAACCCCTGATCACGATATCATTTTCATAATATGAAAAGGCATTGGCCCCGCTTACGTTTTTAATCAGGTCCAGTGCGCGATATGCCTGCTGGTCTTCAATTACCTCTTTAGTTACGTAACTGATCGCCTGAGGTATATCCTGAAGCCTTGTTTCTGTTTTAGAGCCCGAAAAGGAACCCGATGCTTTATATGACCGTTCCTTTCTACCCGTAATCTCTACATTCTGGAGATGGTTATCATCCGATGCAAGCGTAACATTAAACGATCTAATGTCTTTTTGCACCTCTATAGTTTTGGTTATCCTGCGATAACCAATAAAGCTGAACTGAACAGTATATTTTCCGGGTTTAATTTTCAATGTAAAATGACCTGTATCGTCGGCCGTTGTGCTCAGTTTAAGTTGGGTGATGAAAATTGATGTACCTGGAAGAGGTTTTCCCTCTTCATCGGCAATTACACCTTCGATCATAAATTCGTTTGCTGTCTGAGCATCTGCATTGGCAAGTGGTAATCCTATACATATACAAATGAGGATCAGGATTTCGCTAAAAAGTTTTCTGGTAAAGCGCATATAGTTTTTAATGAGTCTAAATAACATAAAGGCGCAATGATAGGGAAAATAGCCCTAAAAGACAAGATTTAGCGAAATAAGAGGATTTTAGATCTGTAACAATTTCACAGAAAGATCAATAAGAAGAGTGATAAACACGTAAACGGAGAGAGTTGATGGTAAAGAAGCTGAGCTGCGTTGGTCTTTAACTATTCACCGTTATTCCAGTCAGGCAGTACACCATGCACATTGCCGTAGGTTATAAATAATCCATCCTGAACGACTTCAGGATCATCATCATTTTTCCCATCGTCTTTTGTGACATACCAATATACATCAAGAGCCTCGATTCGTTCAGCAGTTAACATAGCTGTCCATCCTGTATCAGTTAGCTTGTTACCAAACTGCTCGCCCTTTAAGATTTGATCCTTTAATCCTATTCCTTCATTAGTGGCGCCTATATAAACCAGCTCAATACGCCCCATTTTCAAGGCATACACGAGATAAACACCAACTTTATCAGCTGGCGCATTACACACGTCAGCCAGATAATCACCCAGGGAAAAGAAAAAGTGTCCATTCTTTTTATATGGATTTAACTCGTCGAACATAACTGCGGTTTTAAGTTCTTAATTTAATAAAAAAATATATAAAATCAGATATAAAAAAAGCCGGTCCCAAAATAATTTGAGACCGGCTTATGCCAGATTTCTTTACTTGAAATTTAAGCTATAACTTCAGCTTCTTCTTTTAATGCAGCAGCTTTAGCTTCTTCTTCAAGGATCAGTTGATCATTGATTTGATTATACATTGCTTTTGCTTCAGGATGTAAAGATAAAATACCATTTACCTGAGCAATTCCACCTTCAGCTATTGTAGCATTTAACTCTTTTACATCTGCAACAGATAAGTTATTGTGTTCAAATTTATCTTTCCAGTATTTCATGAATTTAGCCACACGCTGTGTTTCTATTTCATCAGTAATTGGCTTCAAACTTTTTTTCAAATCCTCTGCTTCGGTATCCCCTTTACCAGATTTCTTTCTAACAATGCTGATGACGTAAAGAACAGCAATGATTCCAACTAATGCGATGATGATGTTTAACACACTAAAATTCATATTTAAATTGTCTTTTATAGGTAGCTAATTGTCTTGATTAAGGCTGCAAAAATAAGTTAATTATTCTGATATGCATACTTTTATGGTTAAGTAAATCGATTTTTTAATTGGATGCAAAAATTAGTACTTCCAGTCAGGATCTGATTTCAGGATCGTCCTTCTTTTCATTCTTTGCCTTGAGCCTTTTTGCATCTTTGAGGCTTTTGTTCAGCATCCACTCTATCTGACCATTCACACTACGAAATTCATCAGCAGCCCACTTCTCTATCGCCTTCATTGTTTCTGAATCAATCCTTAATGCAAATGATTTCTTGTCTGACATATTTATTGGTTTAAAGTCCCGGTATTGATTACAGGTTTAGTTTCACTATCTCCGCACAAAACAACCATCAGGTTGCTGACCATAGCGGCTTTCCTGTCTTCGTCGAATTCAATAATAGCTTTGTCTGCTAAAAGTTTCAGGGCGCTTTCTACCATACCCACAGCACCTTCAACAATTTTATGTCGCGCTGCCACTACAGCTGATGCCTGTTGTCTTCTTAGCATAGAATGCGCAATTTCGGGAGCATAAGCCAGATAAGCAATTCTGGACTCAATCACTTCAATCCCGGCAATCACCAGACGCTCTGCCAGTTCTTTCTCCAGCGCTATATTTACGTCATCAAAATTCGTACTTAAAGTAATTGTGGCTGTTTCATCTTCAAAATGATCATAAGGGAAAGAGCCTGCAAGCTTTCTTACTGCAGAATCCGTCTGAATCTGTATGAAAGAACTATAACTATCTACTTCAAATGCCACCTTGAATGTATCACGCACACGCCATACTAAAATCACACTGATCATAATCGGGTTACCCATTTTGTCATTCACCTTAATCTTCTCACTTTCAAAATTTCTTGCCCGCAGCGAATAAGTAAATCTGCTGTATAAAGGATTTGTCCAGAACAGCCCGTTTTGCTTGATGGTGCCTTTGTATTTCCCGAACAGCAGCAATACTGCAGAACTGTTGGGACTAACAATCACCAATCCCTTAGCGATGATAATAATTACAGGAACACATACAGCAATCAGTATGATCAGCTGATTGACCAAGCCGTAGGCCAAAAGGCCGCCTGCAATTAATAAAAATAAAACTGCTAAATAACCATTAAACGGTACAACTACCTTTTCTGTTTTCATAAGAATCTAATATTTAAATGATATTATTTTGATATCATAAATATAGGTAAGATTATGGTAATTTAAAATAAAAAAAGAGCTTCCGTTTGAAAGCTCTCTGTAGTTATGAATTGGCTAATTACCTCAATCACATGGAAAAGTCAGCGTAAAGCGCGTTTCTTCATCTGTGGAAGTTGCGGTAAGCGTACCACTATGTGCCTTTGCAATTTCTGATGCGATATACAATCCCAAACCCAGTCCCTCTTTGTTTTGCCCCGCTTCACCCCGGTGAAAGGGCTGGAAAAGATTGCCGACTTTGCATTCAGGGATTTTATCTCCGCCATTACTTACGGTTAATGTAAAAACTCCATTCGCAGCAGTGCCATTGATATTTACCGGAAGATCAACGGCTCCATAAGTCATCGCATTTCCAAGCAGGTTAGAAAAGAGCTGGGCAATACGTTTATGATCACAGTTTACTGCACAATCAAAAGAGAAGTTATAATTGATAATTCTGTTCGGCCAGATCATTTGTAATTCTTTGATCACCTGAAGCAGCGGTTTTTCTATTGGCTCGTCTGAAGAGCGGTTGAGTGTAATCCCGTCGCCTAGTCTGCCACGTGCAAAATCCAATACATTCTCTACCAGTCCGGAGATCCTGAATGAGCTATCTTGTATAATCTGCGCTAAACGTGCCTGCCGATCAGTTAGTTTATCACGCAGTAATAATTGCGAACTTGTGCGGATGGCGCCGACCGGGTTACGCAGATCATGTCCTAAAATCGCGATAAACTGATCACGGAATTCAGACGTTTGCTGTTCTTCCAATAATGAAGTTTCCACCACAGCTAAATGTGCAACAGTATTCAGGTGAAATGCAATCATATCTGCATACAGCTTAAACATGGTGATGACTTCCGGTGTATTCAGCTTTGCCGGTTCAGGATCAATTGCACAGAGGGTCCCAAACATGGTCCCGTCTTTGAGAAAAATAGGTATAGAAATATAACTTTGAAAGCCATAAATTTTCGGCGTATGGTGATTGCAATAACGTTCATCAGTCGAAACCTCGTCAATCACCACCAGTTCACGGGATGCTTCTATTTCATAGCATATAGTCGTTTCAATTTCCAGCTCGCCCCCTACAGCCAGTCCAAAATTAATATTATCCTTCACTGCGCAAGCCACCCAACGGTCTTGAGTAACACGGGCAACGGCAGCAAAGCCCATATTAGTTGTTCTGCAAATCACTTCGAGAATGTTATCAACTACAGGGATCTGACCAATTGCATCGATGTCGGCCTGAAAATTAACTGCTGAACTATCTATCATAAGGGGATTATGAATAATTGTACATTTTAGGTGGCAAAGATACAATTTTTTTCATTTTCCAAACCCACTATAACGACTGTTATTTGGAGATTGCGGAGCAGCAGCAACCAGACCATTTACAACTTTCCCAGAGTATGATATACTTATAAATAATCGTTAATATATTCCAGCGCCTTTTCCGTGGCATACACGATGGAATCTTTATACACTACAAAATTATTTTGCCTGGCTTCATCACTAAAACTCTCTTTCGTAAATCTTTTGTTGCTTTTAATCTCACTCAGGTCATACTTAAAAAGATTGCCGAATATATTGGGATGTCTTTTGTACAAGAGCCTTAATACGATCGCAAATTCCAGACTTATTTCATTCACTATTTCAGCATTCTGCTCATTGTATACCTCTACCGGGGCGATAGTTACCAATATTTTTTCAAGTCTTGCTTTCTCTTTACCTAAACTCATAACAGCTGCAATTTAGTGCTTATTTATCTGCGATACTAATGCGTGATAGTAATTGTTGACTGCATCAGGATGATAAGCTAAATACAGATAAGGCTCAATCAGTTCAATCTCCATCAGAACGAAATTTCCGGCGGTCATTACCCCATCGATACGTGCATAAAAAGTATCTTGTCCAAACACATCCAGATACTCCTTTGCTTTTTTTATGAGTTCTGCATCTGGTTCAACAGGATGTATTGTACCGCCAAAAAATTGCTGAACACGGAAGTCGCCCTCTTTAGGTTTTTTTATCAGACAATGGCTGAACTGCCCGTTAAAGAATATAAAAGACCATTCTCCATCTTTTATTTCCTGCATGAAAGGCTGCACAACGTAACTACCTTCCAGCAATAAGTTATTAATTTCATTTGCATAGTCAGCCGTATGACCTTTTAATAAAGCTATCGTATTCTTTGATCCGCCGCTAACACAGGGTTTAACAATAATTTTATCAGCAGATAGTGTTTCAAAAAGCGATTCCAGATCTGGTGTATCAGCCTGCGCAAGAAACGCTGAAGGAATCACGTCAAAACCTGCATCGATAATTTCCTGCAGGTAATGTTTGTCCATATTCCATCTCACTGTCTGGTAAGAATTTAGCAACCTCACACCTGCAGCCTCTACGTGATTTAGCCAGACATTAAATGCATCAAACTTTTCATGGTAATCCCAGGGTGATTTGAGGATAGCCAGGTCATACTGTTGCCAGTCCACTTCAGGATCATCCCAGATCCGGGCTTCAATATCCAGTCCTTTTTCCAGCAGAAACTTCAGAAGGTCGGGATTCTCATCAAAACTTGTGGGAGAGGTATATTTATTTTGATCCTGGTAGATGATATAGGCAATCTTCATGGTATAAAATTTAAAGATTGCAATTTGGTAAAATGTATCAATACCCTACTGATTTATTAATAAATAATATCTCCCGGTTTCATCCAAACCCGACATTTCAAATTTCCAGCCGCAGGACTTATAAAATGATATCGCGTTTTTATTCCTGACCAGGCATTTCAGTCTGACCGGCTGTACCAGTATCTTCACCGCAGCATTTAAGAGTTGCTTTCCTATTCCTTTTTTATGGTAATCGGCTCTGATGTATAAGTGGTGGATAAAGCTTTCCGATAAATAGACGGCTACAAATCCAACCAGTACACCGTCATGTTCAGCAACTAAGATGTGTTCACCTTTAGTATGCGTATCAAAATCTTCCAAGTGATAAGTTGAAGTATCAAGCCAGGTAAAGGTTTGTTTAAGGCAAGTCAGGTAGAGCTGTTGTAATTCATGCCTGTCATTTTTTTCAAAATCCCTGATTTTCAGACCCTGCATAAAACATTTATTCGTTAATACAACTCGTATTCAGAAGATATTCCACTTCATTATCCACCAACCGATAAGGCATATAATACAAAATAGGTTTGAGTCCCGGCATGTTTAGTCGCACAACGATTACTTCTACAGGCTCAGGGTAATCAATATTCGTAATTCTCGCGGCATAAGCAATTGCAGAGCCTTTGATCATCCCTGCACTTTGCTGTTGGTCAAAATCATATTTAATAATATTAATCAGGCCTGTACTCAGCGGAAAGTCATCACCATCAGGAAACAACCTTTGCGTGATCACATTCTCAGCATTTAGATAAACACCAAAGGGATAAAATTCACCCTGTTCAATTAAAATTAAGCGGGCCAGCGACTGACAATAATGGATCAATCCATTTAATTCGTTAGGAATAGAATTCATCAGCCAAAGGTCGGTGTTTTCCAGTTGAATTTTTGCTAAAGCTTCTCTCCGGTTAATAATAAAAATCCATTTCAGGATTGGCCATTCTCAATCAGTTTTTCCGGGAATGAAACCATCCATTTTTGGGATGGCCTTGAAAGCATAAGTGGGGGGAGAAGGATTCGAACCTTCGAAGTCTTGCGACAACAGAGTTACAGTCTGTCCCATTTGGCCACTCTGGTATCCCCCCATTTCCAC
This sequence comes from Pedobacter sp. MR2016-24, assembly GCF_026239655.1. Lineage (GTDB taxonomy): Bacteria > Bacteroidota > Bacteroidia > Sphingobacteriales > Sphingobacteriaceae > Pedobacter. The sequence goes on from NZ_JAPIVO010000008.1 coordinate 371,046, forward strand.
GAACCTTTATTTCTGCAGGCCATTTAATAACAGGTATTAAATTCCGCGTGGGTCGCAAAAGTAATGATTTTTGCTTCGTATCCAAACAATAGTTCAAAAAGACAGGCGGGTTTCACTTATATTTTTCTGAGCAATATTTATCCACCACGTTATGTAACTGTACACCAGCAGGAAACCCGATATCCTTAAATGCTTTTTGCTTTACTGAATATTTTCCCTTACCTATGCGGAGACCACCACCAATTATATTCATATTTCAATTAATGGAGGGGAAAGACACCAAAACACTCAACATTGACGAATTCGAAACGCTGTTTCGCAGGAACCATCAATTTCTGTGCATGGTGGCTATGCAATACGTTCACGATCAGTTTATCGCGGAAGACATGGTGCAGGACTTTTTTATAGACTTCTGGCAAAGACGTCATATGATTCAACTGACCATAGGTTTTGAAGCTTACGCGCGTAGGGCAGTAAAATACAAATGCATCGACTTCCTGCGTAAAAATGCAGTGGCAGAGAAGAGAAATTCCATGTTTTCTCTTCTGGAAGCGACACAAATGCCAAACGAAGAACCAGATCAGGAAGAGATGAAGCATCAGCGATATATCCGGATTGTTGAATTGATACAACAGCTTCCCGAAAACAGGAAAAACATTTTCATTCTGCACGCAGTAGAGAAATTAAGCTATGCTGATATCGCAAAAAAGCAAAATATTTCCATTAATACTGTAAAAACACAATTGAGCAGAGCATATGCTGCGCTCAGAAACAAAACTATCATCGCTTTTATCGGTTTTCTACTGGCAATCGCCCGTTTTTAAGGCCATTTTAAAAAAATGTACAGATTTATTTGTTTTGCTGTCACCCATTTTCAACATATCTACGACAGTGTGTTGATATGGATGAAAAACTTTTAGAAAAACTGGAAGCGGATGAGCAGTCGCCACAAGACCTCAGTCCCGAAGAACAGTTACTATTGGCAGAACTCCGCACGCTAAGGGATGAGTCTGCCGAGGCCTTAAACGTATACTCCTCTTTTGATACCAGAAAGAAATGGGCTCAATTAAAGGAACAGATTGGTGTTGACGTTATATCCCATCACCATAGTAAAGGTAAGGTGCGTAAACTATGGATCAGCATTTCATCTGCCGCTGCAGCAATTTTAATGATTGCAGGTATCAGTCTTATTTATGTTAAAGATCGGCATAAGCCACAACATCTGGTCAACATCATCAAAAATGATATCGCTCCGGGCAAAAACACCGCAACACTCACATTAGATAATGGCAAAAAAATAGTCTTATCCGCTGCAAATAAAGGGCAGCTGACCCGTGAAGCAGGCATAGTGATCAGTAAAACGGCCGACGGACAAGTCGTTTATAGTGTAGACAATCAGGAATCGGGTCCTGACACGCGTATCCATATGCTATCGACCGCCAAAGGTGAAACTTATCGTCTCCGTCTGCCCGACCAGAGTGAAGTATGGCTGAATGCTTCCTCATCTGTTAAATTTCCTGCTTCATTTGCCTCACAAAAAGTACGTCAGGTAGAACTAACAGGAGAAGCCTACTTTGAAATTGCCAAAGATAAAGCGCATCCTTTTATTGTAAAAACCAACCAGCAGGAAGTTCAGGTATTGGGCACACATTTCAACATCAACAGCTACCCGGATAAAAACAACACGACTACTACCCTGCTCGAAGGAAGTCTGCGTGTATTAAACCATGCGCAACAGGGAGAAATTATCAAACCTGGCGAGCAGTCAGTATCAGACGCCGGTAAAAACATCACTATTTCTCCAGCAAATATTAAAAATGTGATGGCCTGGAAAAACGGTTATTTCCGTTTCAGAAATGAGCCGATTGAGGATATTATGGAAAAAATCATCCGCTGGTATAATATAGACGTCATCTACGAAGGGAAAGTATCCAATGAGAAATTCAGTGGTCATATTTCAAGAAACAAAAATATAAGCGAGGTATTAAATATGCTGAGCTATTCTAATGCTGTTAAATTTAAAGTTGAAGGAAGGAGGGTGACGGTGATGCAATAAAAATCTACCTGAACAAAATCTACCGGAAAATTTTAAAGCTTTGCTCAGAACCACGAGGAACAGCTAAAAAATACATACCAGTCCGACGCCAATCGAACTGGTAAAATAAGGCTGGTAAATCAACAAAATTGTCAACAAACCGCTGAAAGCCGCGATCTCGAAAATACAAGGCTTAAAGCTACAACCGAACTTAACAAATGTACCAAATTTGCACTACACTGGTGCGCTTTTGCAGCGCGCAGTATAACCTATGGAGAGTTATGAAGCTAACCACTCTGCTCCTGCTCGCATTTTTCATGCAAGTCAGTGCCGGAACCTACGCACAGAAAATTACTTTGTCAGCCAAAAACGCTGAACTGTTTACCATTTTTGATCAGATCAGTGACCAGAGCGGCTACGATTTTGTCATTACCAATTCTATACTTAAGCATGCCAGAAAAGTAAATATTCAGGTTAAAAATGCTGAACTGAAGGATGTACTCGATCAGATTTTTAAAGACCAGTCACTTGAGTTCAGTATCAGCAACAAATCAGTACTGGTAAAAAAGAAAGAACCTACCTTCCTGGAAAATATCATCAATCGTTTTCAATCGATCGACGTTACCGGTAAAGTACTGGATGAACAGAACCTGCCTTTACCCGGAGCAACGGTAAAAGTAAAGGATCAGAAAAAGCAGGTATTAACAAATAGTGATGGTGAATTTACGCTGACGGACGTTGATGAAGATGCGGTGTTAGTGGTTTCATTTATTGGTTACCAGACAAGAGAAATCAAAGCCTCGGCAAACCTGGGGAATATCAATCTGACCATTCAAACAGGTCAGCTGGATGAAGTTACTGTTTCAACCGGATACCAAACCCTTTCGAAAGAACGTGTAACAGGATCATTTTCGACCATCTCTGCTAAAAAACTGGAGCAGCAGCGCTTAAGCAGTATGCAATCTTTGCTGGAAGGAAGAATTCCCGGTTATAACAATGGATTGATCAGGGGAACAACTTCTATGCAAGCAAATAAGGAACCGCTATATGTAATTGATGGGTTCCCTGTTGAAAATTCAGCTTTAAACAATAGCAACCAGGTCATCCCGGATATCCCTGGTCTGAATCTTGAAGATATTGAAAGTATTACTGTACTTAAAGATGCTGCGGCAGCTTCTATTTACGGTGCGCGCGCTGCTAATGGCGTAATCGTGATCGTCACCAAAAAAGCAAAAAAAGGAAAGCCACAAATTTCTGCATCTAGCACCTTTACACTTTCACCCTACAGACAATATACAGATAACCTGGCCAATTCAGCAGATATTGTAGGATTAGAACAAGACTGGGCTGCAAATAATCCCAATTTACGCGGTGCTAATGCTACCACCTATGCAGCCAATTTACTACAAAATATGGCCTACCCAAGTCAGGGTATCAATGCGATACTCAGAAATGCCGCCGGTACCCTTTCTCAGGGAGACCTGAATGCGAAATTAAGTCAGCTTGCAGCTGGGGGCTATCAGTACTATGATGATGTGGAAAAATATAGCAAGCGTAGTCCTTTTTACCAGCAATACAACCTTAGTGTAGCTACTGCTACGGAGAAAAATGCACTTTACAGCTCCGTAACCTACAGGAACAATAAAACGCAGGACAAATATGCAGGTGATGAGTCACTTGGCGTGAACATCAACAATACCACCCAAATCAATAAATGGCTAAGTCTGGAACTAAGTACTTATTTGTCATACAGCGACGGCAGCGAGCAGCCTTATACTACACTATCAACAAACAACACGCTCGCTCCAGCCTATGCTTTTTTACCATACGACCGGCTGGTTAATCCGGATGGCAGCAATTTTACATCTACCGCTGCCTCCCGTTTATCAGCCAATACGATGGCTTTAATTAACAATAACGGCTTGTACAGCCAGGATTTTACACCCCTGGATGAACAGGGAATAAACCTTGCAAATACAAAAAGCTTTAACAGCAGGTCTTTTATCAGACTTGGCGCAAAAATTAACAGCTGGTTATCCTACAAATCCAGCTTTCAATACGAATATATTACCAGCCGTTTAAATCAATTATATGATAAAAACTCTTACTATGTTCGCAATAAAGTCAATAGTTTTGCATCAACCAACCCTACTCCTGGCGGTACAGCTGTTTTCAATCTGCCTTATGGAAATATCAATTATAAAGAGAACCAGTTCAGCAACTTATACAACTTTCGTCAGCAAGTAAACGTCGATAAAACATTTGGAGAAAAACACAATATCACAGCCATTGCAGGTACTGAGATCAGAAACAGAAGACTTGATTTTGAAAATCAGACACTCTATAACTTCAATCCCAACACGCTAACCTATAGTCTGATCAACCAGACCTTATTAGGAACATATCCGGGTAACATTCTTGGAGGAGGGAATCTGATAAGCAGAGATGTGGCCAGTATCTACCAAAATACCGAGCGTTTTGTCTCTTTATACGCAAATGCGGGATATTCCTACGATGATAAATATTTATTTACCGGTAGCATTCGCTGGGATAAGTCGAACTTATGGGGTACCAGCTCCAAATATCAGAACTCACCTATCTGGTCGTTAGGTGCTGGCTGGAATATCAGCAGGGAATCTTTTTTTAATGCAGACTGGGTTGATATGCTGAAATTTCGTGTATCACATGGTATAGGTGGCAATGTATATACCAATACTGCACCATTTACGACCTTCAATTTCTATCCAAATAATAACGTAGGTGGTTCTTATGCAAGTGTAGGCAGCAGACCTAACCCTTTATTATCCTGGGAAAAAACAACAACGACTAATGCAGGGCTTGATTTCGCCGTCCTAGGCAACCGTATATCAGGATCCCTGGATTATTACCATAAACAAGGGAAAGATTTATTAGCAAATACACAAGGAGTACCAACAGAAGGCTTCGGCTATTCCACTTATGTGATCAATAACGGAGAGATGCTGAATCAGGGAATTGAACTGGCCTTATCTGGTGATGTGATACGCAGTAAAGACCTGACCTGGAATTTAGGTGTTCAGTATGCCTTTAACAAAAATAAAGTGACTTATGTAAATGTTGAAGCACCGGTTTACTTCCTGCAGCTGGATTACCCGCAGTCATTTCCACGTATCGGAAATCCATACAATGCAATCTACAGCTACCAATGGGCCGGATTGAGTGCAACAGGTTTACCACAGGTGTATGATGAAAAAGGAGCAAAATTTCAGGCCTCTCCCGCCACACTGGAATCAATTGTATACAGCGGTTCTACCGTTCCAAAATATAGCGGATCGGTAAACAGTGCACTTTCTTATAAAAATTTCACCCTGTCCTTCCTGCTGACTTTTGAAGGCGGACATAAAATGAGAAATACATTTTTACCTGTGCTGGGCAGTAGCTATAATGGTGCCCTGCGTGGCTATGCCACACAAATTGCAGCAGTTAACAAAGACATCGTTAACAGATGGAAAAATCCGGGCGACGAGGCGATAACAAATATTCCGAAAGCAGTTTTTGCAGAAGACCCTGCATACAATAGCCAGAGTGCTGATATTTACCGATATGCAGATATCAATGTCCTTGATGCGACCAATGTTCGGTTGAGGAATATATCCCTGGCGTATAAAGTTCCGCAACAATTAGCCAGAAAAGCAGGATTAGAAAATATCCGGTTCCAGTTCAATGTAGAAAATGCCTTTACTATTGCACAAACTAAAACAGCAAAATACCTGCTAAACGGATATCTGACGCCAAATTATGTATGGGGCGTTTACCTGAATTTCTAGGGACCGTAAAATTTTTATGCTGCGATCAGCAGCGAATGACCATTTAAAAAATATACGTGATGAAGAACATATTTTCAAACACCATAAAAATATCAGCACTGGCTGTATTAATGAGCTTCAGCAGCTGCAAAAAATTCATAGACATCCTTCCTGTAGGAGACGGACAAATACCAACCACACTGGCAGATTACGAAGCACTGATACGCGACGAATATGGCAATCACCGCGCAGTAATTACCCAGGCTGTACTTTTGCTAAATGATAAATTTGAAACAGTTGCCAACCTGAATTATTACCCGCTGGATAAAGCCAACTATAATTGGGACGAAACTGCAAACAGAATTGCCTTAAATAATAGTGATGAAACCACTTATTATGCTAACTATTCCGGCATCAATACGAGCAATCTGATTATTGAACATGCAAATGAAACCACAGAAGGAACTCCGGCGCAGAAAGCAGAGTTGATTGGACAGGCAAAAGTGTTAAGAGCTTTGGACTATGACATGCTGGTAAATTATTATGCAGATACTTACGAAGAAGCCAATGCAGCAACTAAATTATCCGTTCCCCTGATTCTCAGTGCCGATATCGGTGCCCCATATACCCAGGTTAGCATCAAAGAATTGTACGACTTCATCTTAAAGGATATTGATGAGGCTATTCCTGCTTTAGGTGCTACCAGTGCTACGGTCTTACATCCTAACCTTGGCTCGGCAAATGCTTTAAAAGCACGTGTACTGCTCCAGATGGGAAGATATTCAGAAGCTTTGGCTGCTGCCAATGAGGCTTTGAAGTATAATGATAAACTGTTCGACTGGCCAGCTTTTTATGCGACTTACAAGACACAAATTGAGGCTCCCGGAATTTATACTAACGCACCTACTCCAATGGGTTTCAACTACGTTGAAAATTATTATTTCCGTCATGGGACGACCAGCAGCCCCGGTCGCGAGTCCGCCATCCGCACTGATCGTGCTCCGCGTTTTGAACAGGGCGATGCCAAATTTGCATCCCGCTGGAAGTTGAGAACAGTAGGTGCAGACACCTATTTTACCAGCATCACGACCGGTTACTTTAATGTAGGGGGCCTGACAACCACTGAAGTATACCTGATTAAAGCAGAATGCCAGGCACGTCTGAACGATGTTCCCGGTGCAATGACTACTTTAAACACCGTGCGTGCTAAACGTATTTTCGCTGCAAACTATACTCCTCTCAGTGCAGCGTCAACAATTGACGCTGTAAAATTGATTCAGCGAACTAAAGGTAATGAACTGATCATGAGCATTGTTCCTTTTGCCGATGCGCGCCGGTTAAATAAAGATCCCAATTACGCCACTCCACTAACTAAAACAGAAAACGGGCAGGCGCTGACGCTTTCGCCAAATTCTCATCTATGGACCATGCCTTTCCCTATGGGCGCATCGAAAAATCCAGGTAATGGAACGATTAAACAAAATGTAGATAAATAAAATCTTAAAATATGAAATTGAAAAGCATACTGCTCCTGATACTACTTATAGTATTTACAGGAACGCTAAGCGCTGCACCCGCACCATTTACTATTACCGGTACTATTAAGGGACTACCCGATGGCACCCAGATCAACTTAGTTCCGGGAGCTACTCATGCCGATGAAAAGCCTGTAGCGAAAGCTACTGTAAACAAAGGAAAGTTTGTAATCAAAGGTACGATTGGTGCTGAACCCCGTCTGTTTTACCTGCGGACAGCAGGTATTCCCGGTGGTACATCCATCATGGTGCAAAGTGCAAAAATCACCCTGACAGCAACGGCTCAATTATCCGGCAATGGAGAAAGTAAATACTATGATTTTACCAACGTTGTGATAAAGGGAAGTAATGCGCATGTATTGTACCTAAAAAAAGTAATGCCGAAAGCAGAGTTAAATACACTGTACCTGGCTAATGAGGAAGCAAATAAAGCGGTTGTGGCAAAAAGAAACGAAGCATATGCCAACAAGGATACAGTACTGGCAAATTCAATTATGCAATCAGCACCATGGAAAAAACTGGAGGCCGACGATAAAGAATTTTTCAGACTTGCTGACGAAAAAATGTATAAAATTATCAGCGATAATAAGGATACTTTTTGGGGTCCGCTACTGGCGCTCGACTTATTCAGTTATTTTACTCCGGAGAATAAAAGCATGTACGCGTCTCTGTCGCCTCAGGCAAAGAATAGCTACTACGGTAAAATCATGGGCGAACTGATTAACCCTAAAGGTTTTAAAGGAACACCAGCACCGGCAATTGACTTAAAAGATGAAACGGGGGTATCTCCACAACTGGCCGTTTTAACAAAGGGGCATAAATATGTGCTGGTAGATTTCTGGGCATCGTGGTGTGTACCCTGCCGTAAATCTATTCCTAACCTGAAAAAAGCTTATGAAGAATTTAAGGATAAAGGTTTCCAGATCGTTAGTATTTCTATTGACAAAAAAGAGGGCGACTGGCTAAAGGCACAAGGTGAAGAAAAACTGCCATGGCCAAGTTTCCTGGATAAAGGAGCTACTGCTAATGCATGGAAAATACAGGCTATCCCTGCTATGTTTTTATTAGATGAAAATGGGAATGTTGTACTGGAAAATATGGGTCTGGAAGAAGTAATCACCAAACTAAAAGCCATTTAATATGTATAATATAATAAGAAAAACACTAGCCATTGTTCCGGTTGCCGCACTGGTATTTTGTGGTGGACAATCACTTGCCCAAAATGGCAAGTATGTACTGAAAGGTAACCTTGCCAGTGCTAAAGGCAAGATTTATCTTGGTCATGAGCTGGAAGGCAAACCCGTTATTATAGATTCTGCCAGCGTTGTTAATGGCACTTTTACATTTAAGGGATCAGTAAAACAACCCGACTTTTATAGTTTAAGCAATAAAAATCTGAAATATCCGATCCAGTTTATCCTGGAAAATTCGGCTATTACTATTACCCAGTCGGCAGACAGCTTGGCCAGACCAGAAATCAAAGGTTCTGCTGCTCAGGATGTATATAAAGGTTTTTATGAAGGCCCCTGGAAAGGAATTACTGCGAAAGCAGGTGACATTTACGGTCGTCTGGACAAGGCAGGGAAATCAGGAAAAATAGATTCAATAACCCGTGCAGGATTTGACAGGGAATTTAGAACCCTGGATACCCTCAATATTGCCGCTGTAAAAGCATATGTGATTCAACATCCTGCTTCTGCAGGATCGGCAGCGATTATATATGAACGTTTTATAGGTTATCCCAATTTCCCTGTGGCAACTGATCTCTTTGCTTTGTTAACAAAAGAGAATCAACAATCAGCGATTGGCAGCCAGATCACCGCAGCTTTGCAAACTGATGCAAAAACGGCTAAAGGAAAAATTGCTCCCGCAATATCAATGGCAGATAAAGACGGCAAAATCGTAAAGCTATCTGATTTTAAAGGCAAATATGTACTCATTGATTTCTGGGCAAGCTGGTGCGGCCCCTGCAGAAAAGAAAATCCCAATGTGGTTGCTGCTTATAAAAAATACCATGATAAGGGATTTGAGATTCTGGGTATATCTCTCGATTCAAAAAAAGATGCCTGGTTAAAAGCAATCGCAGCAGATGGCTTAAGCTGGACGCATGTATCAGAATTACAAGGCTGGTCAAATACCGCAGCAACAGCATACGGAGTGAAGTCCGTACCCGCAAGTTTCCTGCTCGATCCGGAAGGTAAGGTAGTTGGTAAAGATCTGAGAGGAGAAGAATTGAATAAAACTTTAGCAGGCTTATTTAAATAATTGATCTCCGGATGATCTGATCCGGGGTAATTTACGATAATCAACACCTGTAGAAAAATTTCAGTTCAATAGCAAAAGGCATCGTAATGATGCCTTTTGCTATTGAACTGTTTCCATTTCCTTATTTTTCTTTGTATATATCGAACTGCGTGAAAGGCACTTTACCAAAATCTTTTACTGTGTAAGTGGTGGTCTTTCCTTTATCAGGCTCAGTGGCATGATAACTTTCATGTCCGTCTTTATGCAGGTACCAGTTTTTATCTGCTGCTGAATATTTATAGGTAACAAACCTGGTCCACCGCCATGCGCTGCCCCCAAAATGTTCTATTGTGAAGTAGCCCTTTTTTATGGTGATGCCACTGAAAGGATCGCCCATTATACCGCCGCACTTATAGCAATACACTGTGTTTTCACTCCTTGCGGCAAGTTTATAACTTTTATCAGGCTGACCAATTAAAATGAGCAGCGGCCTTTTTTCCGGATGCTCACTATCATCAGTCGTTTCTTCTTCACCTATCTTTTTGAGCACCATGATCACATCCGGATAAGCATCCAGATTCAAATCACCCTTCGTCATATTCAGCGCCTGATACCCTTTAGGCACAAATTTCTTTAGTCCAGCCGGCACCGGCACTTCTTCGGTTTGAATAGTTGAAGGCGAAGTGATATCATTTGCAAATAATGGAGAGATGGAGCCAATCGTAAACATCAGGCCAAGCGCTAAGGGAAGAGATTTCATTGATATAGAATTTTAACAGCTAAATTAAATAGATACAGTAGAAACGAATAAAGCTCCCACATGTTTTATAAAGAAAATATTTATGCAAGAACTAACAGTTTTGTACTTGTTATACAAAACCATTAGCTCTTTTTGTTACCCTTCTCGTCTGGTTAAGTGGTAGTTTTTACAGGGAAAGATTAACAAGGTGTTAATTTAATTAAGTCATTACGAGAAACCTGAAATACTTTCATAAAATAAAAAAGATCCTAAGCCCCGATCTTAGACCAATCTTGTCATATCAGGCGGACGCTTTACTTCAGGGGTAAAGAATAGAATTCATCCAGTGATATCATAGCATTCACACCAAAAGATACATATATCAGGTTAGTCATACCACCACTAATCCAACGTTAAATTATACAACCACCCTCCCAAAATAATTTAACCTAACCATAATGTTACGTTAAAATCCAATCAACTTACAAGCTGTTTCTTCGCATAAAATTTTAACACCTCCACTCACCACTAATTAACCTCTATGCATAAAAGAAAAAGTCACGACATCTATTAAATCAATTTAGCTTAACAAAGCAATCGCTCAAAATTATTTATTCAACCAACATTTATGTATAATAAATCTACTTTTTTCAATCTCAAAAATAGCTGTGTATTAACCATGCTATTTCTGGCCGTGCAAACCGGGCAGGCTATAACAAGACCAAAGGGGAATCTAAAACTGGATTCTAAATTATATGCTGCTTCCTTTCAGCAACAAACAATAAGAGGTAAGATCCTTGATGAGGCTGGCCTTCCGTTACCAGGTGCATCTGTTAAAGAAGCTGGTACGGCAAACATAGCCATGACCGATAATAAAGGTGAATTTAAAATCACCGTGGCTAAAGGCAGTAAACTGGAAATCTCTTTTATAGGTTATAAAAGAAAAACTGTCATCGCAGATAACACAGTACTTACCATCACTATGGAAGCTGAAGATAACAGCCTTGGTGAGGTAATGGTAGTGGGTTACGGTAAACAAGCTAAAAAAGACATTACAGGTTCAGTAACGCAACTTGAAGCCTCAAATTTCAGACAGGGCGTTGGCGTTTCAGCAGATAACCTGCTGCAAGGTAAGGTTGCCGGTGTAAGAGTTGTAGGTGCAAGCGGTGAGCCGGGCGGCGGTGTTGACGTATCCATCAGGGGTGTAGGTTCCATCAGAAGTGGAAGTACCCCTTTATTTGTTGTTGACGGGGTGCCGCTGACGAACGATGATGTGAGTCCGGCAGGACAGAACGTAGGCTTCGGTAATGCGAGAGCAAAAAACCCATTGAACTTCCTGAATACAAGTGATATTGAATCGATGACCATACTGAAGGATGCTTCTGCTGCTGCTATATATGGCTCACGCGGATCTAACGGGGTAGTGATCGTGACCACTAAAAAAGGAAAAAAAGGAGATGCATCATTCACGGCAGATTCCTATATCGGACTATCCACAGTAGCACATAAACTGGATTTATTATCCGCAGACGAATATAGAAAAGCGATTAAAGATCCGGCTTTTGACCATGGTGGAAATACAGACTGGCAGGACGTGATTTACAGAAAAGCGATGACCAGAAACAATGCCTTCTCTTTCTCTAAACAAACCAATACAGGTAACTACTATGCTTCTGCATCCCAGATGGATCAGGAAGGTATCATCAAAAACAGTAACTTCAGAAGAACCACTGCAAGAGTGAATGGTACAGAATCATTCCTTGACGATCAGCGTTTGAAAATTGGCATTAACCTGACAGCCAGCGAAACAAAAGATGACGGTGTACCTACCAGCGATGATGGTGGCTCAAATGGTCAGCTGATTGTGCATACCCTGATGGCTAACCCCACCAGAAACGTATTTGATGAAAATGGTAATTATACCAATTTCAAAATGAATGCCCACTACAACCCTGCCTATTTGCAGAGCATTTATAGTGATAAAACCCGTACTACAAGAATTCTGGCAAATACGGATATATCCTTCAGAATTTTTAAAGGTTTAGAATATAAAATGAACCTGGGTATTGACCGTTCTGTGGCCGAAAGAAATACAACGATCTATAAAAACCTGACCGACCTGAACCCGAACGGTAAATACGTTCAGTTTAACCTGGATTCGAAAAGTACTATATTAGAGCATTACCTGACGTATAACTTGTTACAGGATAAACACAAGGTTGAAGTGTTGGGTGGTTTCTCCTATCAGAAATTTGAAAGAGGTGGTAACAGCTTCAGTATTGACGGGATCAATAGGGAAAACGGCATAGCCCCGGAAAATAACCCTGCATTCTCAGGCACCCAGAGTGGCGTCAGCGGATTTGCGCAGATCAACGAATTACAATCTTATTTTGGTAGAGTAAACTACTCATTCGATAACAAATACCTGTTAACCGCATCATTACGTGCTGATGGTTCAACAAGATTTGGCACCAACAATAAATATGGTTACTTCCCGTCATTCGCTTTAGGATGGAACATTGCACAGGAAGACTTCTTACAGAAAATACCCGCTATCAGCGAACTGAAACTGAGGGCAAGCTGGGGTGAAACCGGGAACCAGGAAGTAGAGAACAAATTGACCAAATCCAGTTATTCGCTTTCACCAGCAGACGGTTATTACCTGTATGACAATTTAAACCTCGTCAACGGAGTCTCTGTAAACAGAACAGCAAATCCCAATTTGAAATGGGAAGTAGTTACGCAATATAACGTAGGTTTAGACTTTGCGTTACTAAAGGGAAAAGTATATGGTACATTAGATTATTTCAATAAAACCACTACCGATGCACTTTTACGTATCCCTTCACAACCATTAGACCCAACATCATTTGTGTGGGCAAATGTTAGCGGTAAGATTATCAACAAAGGTCTTGAGTTTATGATAGGTACTACAATCATGGACAAAGGTGACTTCAAATGGTCGGCCGATGTAAATGGTGCTACCCTGAAAAACGTCATTAAAGGTCTTCCCGTTTCAGAAATTCTGTCTGGTACGATATCGGGCCCCGGACAGTCAGGCGTATTAGCGAATATCTATAAAAACGGATATGCTGCAGGTTCATTTTACTTGTTAGAGCATATTGGTTTTGATGAAAAAGGTGCCAACAAGTTTAAAGACTTCAATAATGATGGCGTAATTGACAATAAAGATCGCCAGATCTTTCAGGGTGCGATCCCAAAGTTCACCGCTGGTCTAAACAGTCAGATGAGCTATAAAGCATTTGATTTCTCTTTCTCGATTATCGGGCAGAGCGGCGGATACCTGCTGAACAATACTGGTCTGAACTCATTGAATATTAACAATCTTGCCTCCGACAGGAACGTAGCAACAGGTTATTATGAATCAGGAGCTAATCCTTCCAACTCACCTATATTGTCTACCCTATTCTTAGAAAAGTCGGACTTCCTTAGATTAAACACTGCACGTATTGGTTATAACTTTAAACTACCAAGTTTAAAATGGCTGCAGAACTTAAATCTTTATGTATCAGGTCAGAATCTGGTAACCATAACTAACTACACAGGATACGATCCATTGATTAACAGTCCTAAATCTAACGATGGTAACCAGTCTTTAGGTATTGACTACGCAAGTTACCCATCTGCAAAAACATTCATTTTTGGCGCAATTTTAAAATTATAATAATGAAAACGAACAAAATATATAAAGTAAGAAACGTCCTGTTTTTATTTACTTTTCTAACCATTACCAGCTGTACTAAATTAAATGAGGTGGTATTGGATCAGGTGGTAGGCGAAAATACGGCCAGCCCTGAAGGTGCGCTGGCAGCAGCTTATGATCGTTTGGGAGACGGTACTTTTGTAGACAACGGGGGCATGCTGGCTATGCAGGAATACACCAGTGATATTGCCATACTGCCTACAAGAGGTAGCGACTGGGGTGATGGCGGAAAATGGCGTGCCATGCATGAGTTTACCTGGGCTCCGGATAATGCGGTGATTGTGAGCAACTGGGATATGTTAACCAATGGGGTCACCAGATCACTGACAGCTGTAAAAACGATCAGTGCCAGCAGCGTTGCGCAAAAAAACCTATTATTAGCAGAAGCAAAAGGATTACTAGCCTTTTACACTTATACTACGCTTGATCTATTTGGTCAGGCCCCCTACCGTAACCCGGCTGATAACAGCGCACCGCTGGAGATTTTACAAGCAGGTGCTGCCATTGACGGCCTGATTACTACAGTAGAAGGACTGATCCCGGATCTTGCTGCGCTCGGTACACAATCTACACATAATGGCAGATTTACAAAAGAAGCAGCCTATGCGCTACTAGCACAGATGTATCTGAACCGCGCAGTTTTCAAGGACCGTTACAATGCCTCTTCAAGCTTTAACTTTACAGAAGGTGCAGTTGGCGGAAATGGTACTGACATGGATAAGGTAATTGCCTATACCTCTTTACTGATCAATAATGCCCGGTTTAAACTGGAAAGCAATTACTTCAATAACTTTTCCATCAAAAATTCTGGTGGTTCGGAGCTGATCTTTGTTGTAGTTCAAAAAATAGATTACCTCCGCAATGGCGATAATGACCTTGCGTATGTATCCATGGAGCGTAACCAGAGAGCATCACAGGCAAACAGGGGTACCAATGCTGCTTGTATAACTCCGGAATTTTATAACAGCTGGGATGGTAATCATGACGACCCGAGGTTCCAGAGACATTATCAATATGCCGATGGCACCTGGTTTATGAATGATGGAACGGATGTAAGTGTACCAGCTACAAGTCTTGTTACAGGAACTGCTTATCCATGGTTTCACTTTAACATGGGTATCCAGGTTGGTCAGCAATACGGCCCTGTATTAACTACAGCAGGTCCCCTGGAAATGGTGGGTAACAGGATTAAAGTATCCAAGCTCGTTTGCGAAAAAAGCACCTCTACGCCGATGGACTTTACACCGTTATTGAATTTCGATAATCCTTCACAGGCGGTACTTGCACAAAATCAGATTAACCGTGGGGCACGTTGTTTCAAATTCGAATTCGACCCGGAAGAAGGTAATGGAACAAGCAATGTAGATATTCCTTTATTCCGTTTAGGTGGTATTTATACCATGAGAGCTGAAGCTTACCTGCGATCTGGTAATACCAGTGCAGCACTTGCTGATGTGAATACGCTGCGTACCAGCAGAACCCGTGAGGCACTTTATGGTAATGCACCTGGCGTGGCACTGACTACAATCAATGCTGCTATTCTGTACAAAGAAATTGGTTTCGAGATGTACTGGGAAATGTGGAGAAGACCTCAGATGATCCGTTTCGGTAAGTTTGACCTGGCTTCGCCCCTATCTGCTAAACCGGCATCACAGCCGTTCAGAAGGATTTTCCCTATCCCTCAGACTACAATTGATGTAGCTAAGGCGATTACCCAGAATATGGGTTACTAATAGCGGATTGATTTAAATTTATAGTATAAATGATGAACCCGTATCTTTTGATGCGGGTTCTTTGTATTTTTATACCGTAAAACCTGCTACAGGTAATTCACGTGTATTGTACCTAATCGACCGAAGCAATGTATTTAGAGCACACTGTCCCCAAGACCAACGGAAAAGTATATTTTATATATGATGAGCAAACGCTGGGAATCCGTTTCAAGGAAAACACCGAAAAGGAACAGCTGCTTTCTATTGCGTTGAATACCGGACCAGCACAAACGATAACAGTGAACGGGCAGAATTATACCTTTCCTTCATGGAACCTTATACCCCTGGTTTCGAATCAGGTTTTTAGCTTTGAGCATCCCGAATCGATCACCATATGGCAGTACAACAGGGATTTCTACTGCCTGATTGATAACAACCCGGTCATCAGCTGCATGGGATTTTTGTTCTTTGGATTTTCGGGCAATCTATTTATTCCCCTCGAGCAGACCGATCGCCCCAAGCTGGAAAGCCTTCAGGAAATGTTTATAGAAGAATTTGAGGCAAGTGACAATATCAAAACCGACATGTTGCAGATGCTGCTGAAACGCCTCATCATTATCACTACAAGACTTGCTAAAAACCAGGTTACCGATTTACAGCATCCGGAAGATGAAAAATTCGACCTGATCCGCGCATTCAATGTATTGGTATACCATCATTATAAAACAAATCATAGCGTGAAGTTCTATGCAGATTTGCTTCATAAGTCGCCCAAAACCCTATCTAACCTCTTCTTGCAATACAAGTATAAATCTCCTTCAATAATTATTCAGGAACGTATCATCAGTGAAGCGAAAAGACTTTTCTGTTATAGTGACAAATCTGCCAAAGAGGTTGCTTTTGAACTCGGTTTTGAGGACGCAGCACATTTCAGCCGCTTTTTCAAGAACCATACCAGGCAGAATCCTTCAGATTTCAGGAAACACCACAACACTGAAGTTCAGTCACACTAAACCCTTCCTTAAAATCAAAATTGGATCATGACTGAGCATAACAGATATCTGGAGCGCTGCCAGCAACTTGCAGCAATTGCCGCCGCAGCAGGTGAATCTGCTGTAGGAAGCGTAGTGGTCCTTGACGGTAAGATTATTGGCGAGGGTTCGGAAAAAAGCAGGCAGATGAAAGATGTGACCCGCCATGCTGAGGTTGTCGCTATCCTCGATGCGGTCGAAAAATATGGCCATTGCAGAGGATCAATACTTTACTCTAATGTGGAACCCTGTATTCTTTGTTCCTACGTGGTGCGCCATCACCAGATTTCAAAAGTAGTTTTCAGTAAATTATGCGGAGAACTCGGTGGAACGAATCCGGCATTTAATATCCTGACTACAGATCAGATCAGCGTATGGACAAAAGCGCCATTGATTGAAATTATTAAATGATAACTCCTCGAAAGGAAATTACATAAATAATCCATTCCGGCTTAAATCGGCAAGTCTTCGGGAAGGATATCCATTTTTACCCAGCCTGCGCTTACGCAACTTTGTATTGTCAATTAGGACAAATAAAAAACAATACAATGAAAACTCAAAGCAGAATAATAAGCGGTACAGCAAAAGCTCTTGTTGCTGGTTTATTTTTAGCAACAGCTGGTGTATCTACTGTAAATGCTCAGGTAGCAGACTATGCTACAGACCCGCACTTAACACCTGAAGTGAGAACCTTCCTGAAAGCTATCCACGGTGGTCCGGGTATCGAAACCCTCTCTACCGCGAATGCAAGAAAAGTATTGGAAGATGCCCAGGCCAGTGTAAAATTCGACTATTCCGCAGTAAGCGAATCGGAAAAAACCATCACTCTGGATGAGGAAACTGTCAAACTCGACATTATGCGTCCAAAAGGAGTCAAAGGTGTACTTCCTGTATTTATCTTTATTCACGGCGGTGGCTGGATACTCGGAGACTATCCTACACACAGAAGAATGGTCAGAGATCTGGTAATCGGATCAGGTGCAGTGGGCGTATTTGTAAATTATACCCGTACCCCGGAAGCTCCATTTCCTAAAGCGATCAACGAATCCTATGCTGCAACCAAATGGGTAGCGAAAAATGGTGCTGAAATTGGGGTTGATGGCAAAAGGCTGGCAGTGATCGGTAATAGTGCAGGTGGCAACATTGCAGCAGTAGTATCGATTATGGCTAAGGAACGTAAAGGTCCGGAAATTAAAACTGCTATCCTGATGTGGCCGACTGTTGATACCGATTTCAGTACTGATTCTTTCAAAGCATTTGGTGCAGACCGCTTCCTGACTATTCCTTTTATGGAACAGCTATATGACTTGTATGTTCCTGACCATTCGAAAAGAAAAGATATTCATGTTTCTCCGCTGCTTGCCACTGTAGAACAACTTAAAGGTCTGCCACCAACTCTGATTCAGGTTGCTGAAAATGATGTATTGCGTGATGAGGGTGAGGCTTATGGACGTAAATTACTGGAAGCCGGAGTAAAGGCAACAACCGTAAGATATAACGGAGTGATTCATGACTTTGGTTTATTGAACCCACTGGCAGAAATCCAGCAGACTAAAGACCTCTTCATCCAGGCTTCTGCACAACTTAAACAATACCTGAAATAGAAAATATAAGCGCCAGCCTCCTCCATTCAAACCAGGCTGACGCTTTCAATTTAAAACCAGATTGTCATGAAAATTACAAGACTATCATGGGCAGGCCTGCTACTGGAAAGCCCTTCAACCACCCTCTATATAGACCCCCTACAAAACGTAGAAAATATGGCACCCTTTCTTGGTCTGCCTAAGTTCGGGCGCTCTGCAGGGAATCAGTATCCAGAGATTAAAAGATGCTGAAACAATAAATCTGTAAGAATTGCAATTTTAAATTAAGGCTCAAAATCATTATTTGGGCAAAATCGTCAAGCATATGGGAATAATATCCATTTCTTTCGATCAATATCATCGGCACCTTTGCTACACAATAAAAAACAACAATTAAATTAAAATCAAATGAAAACAATCAAATTTATAGCTCTGTCGCTATTGATGCTATGGGCTACAGCTGGTACATACGCGCAGAATTCTGAAAAACCAACTATCATATTTGTACATGGTATCTGGGCAGATGGTTCTTCGTGGAACAGTCAGATTTTGGATCTGCAGGCGAAAGGCTATCCGGTGATCTCGGTACAGAACCCAATCACATCTCTAGCTGACGATGTTGCCGCAACAAAAAGAGCCATTAGCCAGGCTAAAGGAAAAGTAATTCTTGTAGGCCATTCCTGGGGTGGATTTGTGATTACCCAAGCCGGAAATGACCCAAAGGTTGCCGGACTTGTTTATGTGGCTGCACTGGTACCTGACCTGGGAGAAACATTACCAAGTCTGTCTGCCAAAGGACCAGCTATTACCTTAAGTAATTATTTCGAGCCAACAGGAGGATTTGTCTACATTAGCCAGGAGGGTGTGAAAGCAGTATTTGCTCAAGATTTATCGGCTAAACAGCAGCAGGTAATCTATGCTACACAGACCCCGGCAGCTGAGCAGGTATTTGCTGATAAAAGTGGAGAACCTGCCTGGAAAAATAAAGCCAGCTGGTATATTGTTGCCAAAAGCGATAAATCAATCAGTCCGGATCTGGAAAGAATGATGGCCAAAAGAGCTGGAGCGAAAACTACAGAAATTGAGGCCAGCCATGTAGTCATGATTTCCCATCCTAAAGAAGTGCTCCGTATCATCGAAGAAGCTGCAAATTTTAAAAGCAACTAAATTTATGAAAAATATGAATGTTAAATTCATTATGACCTGGATACTGATCATCCCAACAGTACTGATCCTGATTTATAATGCCTATGTTAAACTCAGTTCCAGCCCCGGAGCAATACAGCTTTTCACAGGACTCGGATTGGAACCTTACGGAAGATTGCTGCTCGGCGCTACCGAGATATTTGCGGCGCTGCTCATTGTATACCCGCCCACTATGAAATATGGCGCTGTATTAGGTGTAATACTGATGTCGGGAGTGATCCTGATTCACCTTACAAAGCTCGGGATTGCACTGGGTGGTGATTATAGCTTTTTTATAATGGGTATCGTCGCTTTCTGCTGCTCTGCCGCACTCATATGGATTAGTTACCGAAAATAGTATAGGGTTAAAAATGATCTGACAATGGAAAGGGCCGCGAGATGCGGCCCTTTTTAGTTCATGGAGAATTACAAGTTTGAGCTTCGGTAGCAAGCAAATTGAGCTTTCTGGAAAAACAAAGTCAATAAATATTACAGACCTTTGTTTCATTATCATAGCAATCATGGAAGAAGAAGAGGCATCTAGTTGTAAACACTCTGGAATAGTACATAGCCAGCAAAGTAAACCTGAATATATTTCCGGACAGGTGAATGAAGAGCATGGCTTATGTTATATTTTAGCAGGGGAATTATCCGTCGCCGAAGCTGCAAGCAGTAAAAGCTATGGTTCCGGTGAACTTATCTTTTTCCGGAAAAATCACTTTGCGAAATTCAGAAAATCACCAGCAAATGGTCAAAACTTTAAATCTATTACTGTTGTGTTTGACACTGCGATGCTCAAAGCCTTTAGCGCAGACAAGCCTGTTGCGCCGGGATTTCTTCCCAAGGTAACAGCCGCAGTTATACCGCTAAACGGCGAGCTGACGCTGATGCAACACTATTTTCAGAGCTTGTTTTATTACTTCGACACAGCACTTCCGCAGGGGCTGATGGAACTTAAGGTTAGGGAAGCATTGATGCTCTTGCTGCAAATCGACCCGGCGCTTAAAAATATACTTTTTGATTTTGGACAGCCCGGAAAAATTAACCTTGAGGCTTTTATGCACCAGCATTTCAGGTTCAATGTGGAGACGAACAAACTGGCTTATCTGTCCGGGCGGAGTCTGGCAAGTTTTAAAAGGGATTTCACAAAGACCTTTGGTAGTACACCGCGCCGGTGGTTACATAAACGTCGTTTAGAGGAAGCTTACTTTCAAATCAAAGAGCATCACCGGCGACCATCCGAGGTCTATCATGAAGTAGGCTTTGAAACAATCTCCCACTTTTCTGCTTCATTTAAACAGCACTTTGGCATAAATCCATCAGCCCTAAACTAAACCCATCAGGAAATAACCTATTAATTAAAAACAAGATGAAAAAAACAATCTTTATCACCGGAGCTTCCTCCGGTATCGGAAAAGCTACGTCCCTATTTTTCGTTCAGCAGGGCTGGAACGTGATCGCAACTATGCGAAGTCCGGAAAATGAAAAAGAACTTTCGGGCTCTCCCGATATATTGCTGCTTAAAGCAGACGTAAATGATACCAGTTCTGTACTGGATGCAATGACAACAGGTATTGCCAGGTTCGGACAAATTGATGTATTACTCAACAATGCAGGTTATGGTCAGCAGGGAATATTTGAAGCGGTGACTCCGGAAAAAATCAGACAGCAATTTGAGGTTAACGTATTCGGACTCATGGAGACCACCAGGGCCATCCTGCCTCATTTTAGAAAAAGAAAAACGGGAACAATCATTAACATCACTTCTGGTGCAGGAAGGGTGACAGTACCCTTGGTGAGTATCTATGCGGCATCAAAATTCGCGGTAGAAGGATTTTCTGAAGCTCTTTCATATGAATTGGAATCCCAGCATATCAAAGTTAAAATTATAGAACCTGGCTATATCTCTACACCCTTTTATGATAGAGCGAAGGCAGACTATGCTTTCGATCCCCAATTAGAAGATTACAGTAAATTCCAACTGGAGATGAATGATCTTTTCTCTTCGTTTGGCGCAATGGATACAGCCAGTCCACAGGATGTTGCAGAGACCATATTTGAGGCAGCAACTGACGACACCCATCAGCTCAGATATGTAATTGGTCCTGATTTACAGCCAATGATCAACCTTCGTAACAGCAGTTCTGATCAGGATTATATAGATGCAATGCGTGGTCAGTTTATGCCGGAGGCGTTTGGGAAATGATAATGAGTTGTATAAGATTATGGTAAAACTCTGTTATGATCATTTTACGTTTATATTGGGCGACTCTCTAATGCAGCACCTAAATAACTGATAGTGTGACGGGTGTGTATTAACAGGTCTTTGATAGGTCCTTAACAGGTCGTAGACAGGTCAAAAGACCTGTTAAGGACTTATTAAATTCTTATGACTGACTTGTTAATACAAACCCATTAGACTATCGATTCAAACTTCATTCTAAATGATTTCAAAATTCCCGAGGAACCAATAAACTTCTGCCTCGGTTTTCTTTGTGCATCAATAGCATTAGTCTGTTTAAATTTCAATAAGAAGTATTCAAAATATACAACATAAAAATGGAAAATGTTGTAGTAAATGTCCAAGGAAGGTATATAAGAAAAACTCTTACAGGTGATCATGAGATCGGACCGTAAAACTTCAGTGCAAAACATTAGTATACACTCACCGGAATGCCTATCTAGATCTTTCGACAGCACTTTCCAGCTCTGCCATAAATTCATCAGCATCTTTTTTAGACCTGATCACTGTAGCTAAACTATCTTGACGACTAGAAGCTGAACCAGAAGATATAATATGCCCCTTATGACTACTGGCCATCTTTTTTTACTCATCGATCTTATGTTGAATTCTTTGATTCATAATACAAATATTATGAAATTGTTAGGCTAGTACAAAAACAATCATCTGATTATGAATCTATAATACCGGTAAAGATCATGTCTGGTACGATCATGATTAAATGTCTCCGGCTTTGGCTGTTTGATAAAATAGCCATGTTCGTCCTGTTCATAAGTATTGTCCCTGGAGATCCGGACATACGAATCTACGCCTATGGCAATGAAGAAATCATCAAGATATTCTTTATTAGCCTTAAACATCAAATGGTACAAGTTGCAGGACTGTCGCCAGAGCCCCGCTAACCTAAATTAAGTAATATGAGATAAAAAATGTGGTGTAGCTTGCATCAAGAATCTATCCCATCTGACTCGATTGATCAATTTGCTCATCAATGGTCAATGCATTCTTAGTATACATAAACCCCAATTATGATTGGTAAAAAGCTGTAAAAACAAAAGACACGCCCTGGTACGCTGTTCTTAAGGGTAGCGTGGCGGGTACTGTTAGTACAACAGTAAGAATTATTCTGATCTCTGTACAGCGCAAGAAATAACAAATAACGTTATAAAGCACAAAAGCCTTCCAATTTACATTGAAAGGCTTTAAACAAAGTGGAGAATACCGGATTCGAACCGGTCACCTCTTGCCTGCCAGGCAAGCGCTCTAGCCAAATGAGCTAATCCCCCGTGGGTGGCAAAAGTAATTAAATTTGACTGTGATGCAAATTATATTTTAAATATAAGCAGTGAGAATCCCTGGTGACTGACTGTAGACAAAAATTAATGAACACATTGTTCTGCCTTAGCTCAGCCACAGCGGAACCATAAGAATCCAACTAGTAGATTTCTTATGGCTCCGCTATGGGTCGTCTATGGCCTCATTATGGGTTCATTCAAAGCCAACCCCTATTCTACTATAGCTTCTTCCACTTGTGTGGTATAGCTCTTATTTCCATTTCGCGCATCAAAATCTCTTGCATGACCCGATGCTAAATCATAGTAATAAGCATAAAGATCTTTCACTTTTAACGTATCTGAACTGCTATAAAGTGGATGTTCTGCGGGAAGAACAATAGTAATATCCTGTTCCTGATCTGCCCTTTTAAGTGCTTCTGCCATGTACATCGCAAAGAAGTATTCCGTTTTCACACTGCAGGAAATTGACCAGGGAAGATATTTCTCCGTATAGTTCCATCCTTTTTCCTGATCTGTATAAAAAAGGTATACGATCAGGGCAGCTATAGAGGTGATCAGCGAAGTATCATACTCCCGCTCATGTAACTCTTCCTCTGCTTTATTAAAGAGCTCTGCTGCTTTTTCTACCTCGCCATTTTTAATCGCATGGTAACACAAATGACAAACCGTGATTACCGGTACATGGGCACAGGTAAACTGTTTCGCCAATAAAGGCTGTGCTTTTTCCCATCCCGCGTTAAAGTCACCCGTATTGAGCAGGTATGTCACTTCAGCATCCATTTCGCAGGCACGGCAATCACTCAAAGCATCAATGGGCAAAGCGTTTACCTGATCCAAACTGGCTTTACTTTTTTCCTGCTCTTTCTGATCCAGGGCTTCTGCCAGTAATTTTGAATAGTAAGAGCGCAGACCGTAACCCTGTTCAGTAACCCTGCGTTTATAATCTTGCAATATACTCTCTATTTGTTCTGCAGGAACTTCCGGGTTGGCATACAACTCATCTATGATCCATTTATACTTCCAGAGCAGATCTTCAGCATCATAACTTTCAGGATCTGCATCATGTGCATTGACCATCCAGCTGAAAGCATTCACAAATTCGCCTCTGTCTGCCAGTCCCCATTCTTTTTCCATCAGATCTTCCCGAAGTTCGTAGCCCAGTTCTGTATCATTGTTGGCATCAGCAATCTGGATAGCTTGTATCAGTAGTTTTACAGCATCTTTTGGATGTAAATCTTCCTGCGATGCTTTATTCAACAGCTTTTGTATTTCTAAAGTATATCTCATCTGGATTATATATTGATAAAATTCTCCATCCCGGTAATCACCAGGTTATGGAGTGCTTCGTTAAATAAATTCATTTCTTTGTCGTTTACCGGGTATTTGCCCAGCATCAATGCCTGCACGTACAGAATCTGTATAATAGACGGAAATACGAAAGGATCGGTAATCTCTGCCATTCTTTTCACGAGCTTATTATCTGCATTGAAACACAATACCGGTAAGTCTGCTTTCTTTTTCTTCGCGAACGCACCTAAGGTGGCTGCCAGTGGATTGGTGGAAGAGACCTGCTGTGTGCCTCCCGTGGTGGTTTCCTCTTGTGATACGACATAAATAGCCGGGGTATCTTCGGGACTGAATCTTTTGAGGCTGTAAGTACAGTTCAGTGGTTGCAGAACTGCTGCTACGCGAAGGCCAAATGCAGTTAAGGTCTCATCACCGGAGGTATCTACAGCATGAAAAGTATTCAGGAGATTACCAGGCGAAGTCTTTTCGATCTTCAATGTAGCATCCAGCCGCTGTATCTTGGTCAGGATTTCTTCTTCAAAAGTATAAGCCGCATTGATAATGAGGATGCCCTGCGAACCGGCAATACGCTGTACCTGCTTAAAGTCGTCAATATTAGGCGTATAATAAATGACAGGTTCCAGTTCCCGAATATTCCTGAAAGTGCGCATCCCTTTGTTGGTCTCAAAGGGAAGATCATTGATAAAAACCTGGAGCAGTTCATTGTCTTCTGCGGCTATCGCTTTGAGATGCAGGTAATGCACATTGATCAGCTTCTGGTAAATGGACTTGTCTATAATACCGATCGATTTCAGGTAATCTTTGATGGCAGCACCGATTTCTTTTTTTGCCTGTTTGAGCTCGCTGTTGTACACAAGAGATTCCCTGGACGCAGTTGCATCAAGACCGTCTGTATTGAGCACACAACGGATAAAAAATGCCCATTTGGGCAACAGTCTGCTGTCACTCTCGCTCAGGAACATCCTTTTTAGATAAGTTTTATGCTTCTGGATATTGGTAAACTGTGTTTTATAGGGAAGAATATAAGCCACCCCCTTTACTTTACCTGCTTCAGTTTGAATAGGAAAAACATCCAGAAAACTGGTATTGAAAGTTTTCCTGCCATACTCCAGCAGCTCTGCTTTGGTAGCGGATGGATTTAGCCAGATACTGCCTGAAGCATTGATTTGCTCTGCTGTGCCTGCATGGTGCAGGTAGATAGGTATGGGCAATGCTTCACCGTAATGCATCAGGTTTTTACGGAAAACTACAGGATCAAAAAGATGTTTGTACTCTTCTTTCGGCGAGAGAATCACTTTAGAACCTATTGGACGCTCTTCTGTAAGTGTAGTAATCTGGTAAGTACCATCTGCTTTACCTGTCCAGCGAAAAGCTTTATCGCTCAAAGCAGAACGCGATTCCACAATGATTTCATTGCTCACCACAAAACAGGATAAAAGCCCGATGCCGAACTTACCGATATAATCTTTCGCTTCAAAAGCATTGCGTTTGGAACTTTCGCCAATCACAGCCAGAAACTGATGTATTTCATCCTCTTTTAAGCCGATACCATTATCCTCGAAGATCATGCTGGAATTTTCTGCATCCGGCAGGTAAACCTGGATAGCTCCTTCATGTGCCTCATTGATCGTTTTAAAAGCGGTAACTGCATCCGTACCGTTCTGCAAAAGTTCCCTTACAAAGGTATTCGGGTCACTATACAGGTGTTCAGATAAAAGAGAGATCATCCCCTTCAGGTTCACCTGAAAAAGATATTGCTGATTATCTTCCATCTTACTTGCCCTGTTTTCTGCCTGTCAACTTCATTGCCTGCTCGTGTCCATTATCCGCAGCCCTTTCAAACCAGTGCATTGCTGTTTCTTCACTTTCCTCTACCCCGTCCTCCATCAGGTAACAATTACCCAGTTCAAACTGCGCCGTTGCATAGTCTTCCTCGGCCGCTTTAACCAGCCATTCAAGTCCTTCTTCTTTGTTCATCGTAGTTCCTTTGCCTTTCATCAGCATAGAGCCTGTATAGTACTGCGCGGCCACATGTTCCTCCCGGGCAGCATCATGGAACCAGTTAAATGCCTGCTCATCGTTCGCTTTTACACCATTTCCTTCAAGGTAAGAGCGACCGGTATGGTATTTCGCCGCTACGCTACCCTGATGGGCAGCCATCTCATAAAATTTAAATGCTTCCCCGGCATTCTCCTCCACGCCTATGCCATATTCATAACACAGTCCTAAACCTTCCCGTACAACGCCATCTTCCTGCGCTTCATGATAATAGGCAAAAGCTTTTTCTGCTTCGTCGCGCTCATCATAATCATACATGTAATAATCTCCAAGCTCAACTTTAGCCTGGGCAAAACCTGCTTCAGCTGCTTTTTCCAGCCAGTAGATGGCTTTCTCTGTATCTCTCGTGATTAAGCCATGCATGTAGTACACGCCAAGTTTGTATTGTCCGTAATAATAGTTCAGTTCTGCTGCCTGCTGCATATAATTAAATGCTTTATCAGCATCAAAGGCAACGCCATATTCGTATTCATAGCATAAACCTAATTCTACCATTGCTTTCGGATTACCAGCTTCCGCCGCGATAGTATAATTTTCCAGTGCTTTATCCGGGTTCTCGGCAACGCCGATACCAAACCTGTAGCAGCGTCCGACCTCATAATTGGCATTCGTATCTCCCAGTTCAGCTCCTTTAATGTATAATTCAAATGCAGCTTCCGGATCTGGCTGTTCATTATGATATCCATTTTCCAGATAAGTAGCTGCCATACGCATCGCGAAGGGATAATTCAGTTCCGCAGCGGCGCTGAATAAGTCGAACGCTTTCTGATAATCTTTTTCTAAGGTATCATCTTCATACATAAAAGCCAGTTCAGTGATGGAGAAAGGAGAATTCATTGCTGCGCCTTTCTGATAGTAATCAACGGCTTTTTCTATATCCGGCTCACCTGCCAATCCATATCGGTAAATTCGTCCAACACTATCTATAGCTCTGGGAAACTGTGAATCCGCAGCGCGAAGGAAATAAGTTAAAGCAGTAGGCACATCTGGTTCAGTAGCCACCAGTACGCCTGCTTCATAAAAGTCTCCGAGTTTGTTAAGCGCATAGGCCGCACCATCTGCTGCTGCCTGCTGAAAGAGTGCAATAGCTTCCTCTTCATTCTTTTCGTAGATATTACCTTCCAGCTGCAGTTCTGCTTTTTCAATCAGTGCATGCAGCGATTTATTCCTCACCGCTTCATCGAGATAATGCATTCCCAGTTCGTGGTCTTCATAAGCAGGTACAAAAAGATAAATCAGTGCCAGGCGGTAAGACGCAAAAGCATTATTATATAGATAACCGAATTGAAACCAGTGAATAGCCTGGTCATAAGCTCCCGCTTCTTCAGTCTCCGGTAAGTGATTATATCCGAGAAAATTTGCAGCATCAATGGTACCTCTTTCAAATGCTTCCTTCCACATGGCGAAAGCTTCCTGTTTCTCTGCTTCATTTTGTGCTGCTGCATGTTTCATCGAACCCAGACGGAAAAGGGCATAGTCTGAATGGTGCGTATCATATACAAATTGATAAGCAGCTTTCGCTGCCTCCAGATCTTCTATGGCGTCAAAGTAATTTGCTTCGAAGACCAGTACACTTTTAATTTCTTCTGGCCCCGCTGTTGCTTTTAACTCCTGCAGCAAAGCAGGCAGGTTAGCATTTTCACCTTTATTGAGCAGTATGAGTCCGCGGTAAAGCTTAGTCCATACATTGTCTGCGCTATCCAGTAATTGTTCTGCGCGCACTTCATCTTTATCATACTCAATCCCGAAATACAGAAAATAGGCTTTGACGGCAACGCCAAGCGGCACGTTTTGTTCTTCTGCTTTATCCAGGTAAGCTTTTACTTTTGCTGAACTTTTATATCCTCTTCTGGCATCTCTGTATTGAAAAGCAATTTGTGTATTGATTACCGGGAAATGAACAGCGAGTTTCTCCAGTACATGGATTAAAGTAAGGAAGTAAAATGCGTAATCTTCCTCAATCAAATAAACACTTGCTTTTACATCAAATCCGATGGTAACCAATTGCTTGTACAAGTCGTATACTTCCACCTGATTAGCCGGCAGCTGATCTGCAGCCAAATCCAGTAAGGCCAGGCCTCTGAACCAGGTTTCACTATCAGACAGGTCTTTTGTTAATATGTTTTTGATTTCCAGATCGATAGAATTTCCGCTCTGTTTAAAAGTGTCTACAAAGACAGGGTAAGTAAGCTTAAGACTCATTTGCTATTACGTTTAAAATGAAGATTTTTATTTCTTTGGTATAACAATATTAACGTGATAACATGTAGTTTGTTTTGTAAAAGGAGATATTTGAAGCTGTAATTTTTCCGTAACACAGCATTCTGTTTCGTATTTCCGCTTAATGTTTAAACAAAGTTAAAGATAGAGAAAAAGCAGAATTTAAACAGTCACCTGAATGTGGCATATGGAGTCTCTTGAAGTTCTGTTACAATAAGCGATGTTTAATATTTATAGCTGTTGCCCGAGTTATCAAGTAGTACAGCTAGATAGACTAACAGATAATATCGCTTCCATTGATAAACATTAATGTTAAGGTTTGACAATACTAAAGTCTATAATAGGGGGTGGTACCAGCACCAATCTAACATTATCAGTTCTGTAGCTTTTATCTGGCAATACTTCAGTAATGAAAATGTTGTATTTGTCCGGAATTCCTTTTCCTTCATTATAGAGGATTTCGGCCAACTCTTTCCAGGAAACAAAATTAAAATTAGGCTTATGTTTAGATTTTACTACTTTGGTTTTATTAATGTTATAAGTAAAAGTAGTATATCGGTCAAATGGTGAAATACATTTACATAGATAGGTGAAATAATGCATAGGCCCTTCGCTACCCATCTCAAGAAATTTATTCTCAGGAACAACGTTTATGGTATCTGCCAGAATAAACAGATCACTTTTCTTCGTCTGTGCAGTTGTATTACTGTCTATAAGTAAAAAAAGGAATGATACTACTATCAATGTATATGCTTTCATTGGATTTATATCAGATAACGACGGATATATTGTATCGTTACGATTAAGGTTTAATTATAGTAAAATCTATAACAGGAGGCGAACTAAGCATTAGTTTCACATTATCTGTTCTATAGCTCTTATCTGGCAAAGCCTCGGTAATAAAAATATTGTATTTTTTGGGAACTTCTCTTCCTTCCCTATACAGAATCTCTGATAGGTCTTTCCAAGAAACATATTTGTAACCTGGCTTGGTCTTGGAAACGACAACCTTAGTTTTATCAGTAATATATCCGAAAGTAGTATAAGTATCGTATGGGGGGATACATTTGCAAAGAAAGGTAAAATACCGACCTGGTCCCTCGCTTCCCATTTCAAAAAACTTATTTTCTGAACCAACACCTATGGTATCTGCCAGAATAAACAGATCACTTTTCTTCGTCTGTGCATGAGACTTACTATTAATAAATAGTGCAATTACCAACAGAGCAATAATTTTCGGAATCTTCATGGCGTCTTAAGTTAAGGACAAGTGTTTGGCAATCTATCTGGAGATATTGCCTTTGTATGTTTTAGTTTTAAGCTATTTATCTGGATGGCACTAAAGCCAAACTTAGCTAATAAAGTGCTAAAAAGTTAAAAAAAATTAACAGAGACCGGATCTGGAAATAATCCCGTCTCTGTTATTACTCCTTCTTATACATTAGCTATGAAAGGGGCCTGCCTGATGTAGGTTCCCTTATCAAGCTGTTCAATCATGAAACAAGCTAAATCTGTAGCACTGATATGTTCTCCGGGACAATCGATCAGACTGACAGCCATTGCTGACCGCTCATCAGTCTGTCCGATTAAGGGGAGGCGAACCAGGGTCCAGTCGACATCACTCTTCATTAACAGATCCAGCTCCACCTGCTTATCTGCTGTGGTTAGCGGATAGTTGGCTTTCATCCAGGCAGTACCAGCTGCTACAACCGGATTCTTCTGATCTGCGGGAGTATCGACATTTAAACCTGTAGCGACAATATAGCGCCTGACGCCAAACTCCTGCATGGCCTGCAATACATTGATTGTAGCCTGACTAAAGATAGTGGGTTCTCCTACAGGCTGACCAATCGTGCTCAGCACTGCAACACAATCCTCGATGAGATTCCTGACTGGCTCGTAATACCTTGCATCACCTTTCACCAGTTCTATCAGCGGATCTTTGATTGGAAAATTTTCAGGATTTCTGAGCAGGAGTTTGATTTGAAAACCTTGTTTGCGTAATTGTTTAACGAGGTATTTACCCGCTTTGCCTGTACCGCCGAGAACAGCGATTTTTATCTTTTGTTGCATAATAATCTTTATAAATTTGATACATAATTCTTCATTCAATAACCAGGTGGCTATCGAAGGCGCAATACCATTTTGTTATTGCGAAAAGGGCTGTAATATTTTATAAAGAGATTTTAATGCGTTAAATTTATAAAATAAAAATGCTCGCAGGCTATAAAGCCGGTTTTATTTGTGCTTTTTATTTGACTGCCTCAATTCTGAACCAATCATACTCTGCAGAACCTGAATCATTTGTTGCTGTATCTCTAACGGCAAACAGCCCTACTTTAGCACCAATCCATTGCCCGGCGGTCGACTGAAAAGGATTCCCTGTTTTGATAAAGGTTATACCATCAAGACTATAGCTGAACTGGCATTCCGCTCCCGAAGTGACTGTCACACGCAAATAAATAGTTGAAGTATTGAGTTTGGTTACAATGGTTTCACTCTCTGCTTTGCCTTTATCTGCATCACTCCCGACAGCACTAAAGAGACATAGACCGTTCTTCTTGTTCTTAATACCAATACTGGCATAACTTCTACCCATGACAACTAAACCTGCACGTTCATTTTCCAGCTTCATGTTAGGCTTAAACTCCAGCTTAGTTGTTGCCATGAATACCTCTGCAGGGAACTTCTGCATCAGGATATTGGGCAGATCCCAAAGATTTTTGCCCTCATCCGGCATTTTAGCAGTATAGAGTTTCAATACTCCTTTTGCTGCATTGGTAAATGCCCAGGTAGCCTGGGGATTGGCCTGCCATTGCCACTGGCGACCTAAAATATTGTCATTAAACTCATCACTTTCCTGAGGGGTCTGAACTGGGTATACCTTGCCTGTATTCGGTTTTTTGTAAGTCAGTACCGGCTCCCCCTTCCCATCATTATCTGTATCTGTGCCAATTACCGGCCAGTTGTTCACCCACTTCATCGGCTGCAGGTGAACTACGCGACCATAAGCATCTTTATCCTGAAAATGCAGAAACCAGTCCTCCCCGCTTTTAGTATCGACCCATGCACCCTGATGCGGACCATTAACATTACTTTTTCCCTGATCCATCACTACTTTCCTCTCATAAGGACCGTATATATTTTTGCTTCTCAGCACCAGCTGCCATCCCGTGGAAACTCCTCCCGCCGGAGCAAACACATAATAATAGCCATTACGCTTATAAAATTTAGGGCCTTCAATTGTTGGATCCAGCTCATGTCCGTCGTACACAATATTTCCTTCATCCGTGGCTTTGGTTCCTTCGCTGTTTAACTTCATCACCGCAACCACACTCTTGATACCCGCCCTACTCCCTGCATAAGCATAAGCTAAATAAGCCTGTCCGTCTTCATCCCACAAAGGGCAGGGATCAATAAGTCCTTTTCCGGCTTTCACTAAAGTCGGTGCCGACCACTTACTGGTTACGGTTTTAGCTCTGGTGACATAAATACCGAAATCAGGATCAGGATAATAAATATAGAATTCGCCATTATGGTAACGGATTGCCGGAGCCCAGACACCATTGCCATGCTGCACTGTAGAGAAATGCTCAAAGGGCGGCTGTTTAATTAACGCATGTGCAAGAATAGTCCAGTTGACCAGATCCCTCGAATGCAAGATAGGTAGACCGGGGATGCCATCAAAACTGGATGCAATCATATAATAGTCATCCCCCACACGGATCGCATCGGGATCAGAATAATCTGCATTCAAAACAGGATTTTTATAAGTGCCGTTCCCCTGATCAGCTACCCATACCTTGGAAACGTAGGGAGCCGGACTGGTTTTTTGTGCCATTGTAGTAAATACAGGCAAACTGAATAACACTATTGATAAAATAGATTTCATCTGTTCTTTGTTTATATTGGTATAACCCGGAGTACAGGTCTTCAGCAAGATTAATTGATTTTTAAACATAAAACAAAATATTATCATGCAATCGTTCCCGGCAGCGTTTGCAGTTTTTCTCTGCCCCGGATCGTTCAAGATTCGGATTTTAATGCTTAGCATTGCCTGTAACCAAGTATATTAAACATGAAGCACATCCTTTTCATTAGTCTGTGGATTTTAACTTTTGCTGTTAAAGCTGCCGTAAAATCAGATTTCATTGTGGCGCAAGACGGCAGCGGTAATTATAAAACTGTACAGGAAGCGATCAATGCCGTACCGGATTTCAGAAAAAAAACTACCGTGATTTTCATCAAAAAAGGAATCTATAAGGAAAAACTGATCTTACCCGGCTCAAAACAGCTGGTGAAATTTATTGGCGAGAGCAGGGATGAAACCATTTTAACTTATGATGATTACGCGCAGAAGAAAAATACTTTTGGGGAAGAAAAAGGTACATCAGGATCGGCGAGTTTCTATATTTACGGCAATGATTTTTCCGCAGAGAACATCACCTTCGAAAATTCTTCAGGCCCGGTAGGACAAGCAGTGGCGGTCTGGGCAGGTGGTGATCAGTCAATTTTTAACAACTGCCGCTTCCTGGGCTTTCAGGACACCTTATATACTTATGGCGGAAATAACAGGCAGTTGTATGTAAACTGTTATATTGAGGGTACGGTAGATTTCATATTTGGCTCTTCGACGGCATGGTTTGAAACCTGTACTTTATTTGCCAGAAAAGGAGGTTATCTGACAGCACCTTCAACGGCAGATACGGTAAAATACGGCTATGTCTTTAACCGTTGTAAGGTGACGGGTAATGCACCCGATCAGAGTTTTTATCTCGGCAGACCCTGGAGACCTTATGGGAAGTCGGCCTTTTTATATTGTGAACTTCCGGCAATCATCCACCCTGAGGGATGGAGCAACTGGGGCAAGGAAAGCAATGAAAAGACAGCGGTATTTTCAGAATATAAAAATACAGGAAGAGGAGCCGGTGCTCATCGCCGGGCAAAATGGGCACATCAATTAAACGATGAACAGGCTAAAGCTTACACTTATGCCAACGTATTTCGTGGATGGGTTCCAGATCTGAAACGCTGATTTTCTGTTCCTATATTTTACCGGCAACGATTGCATAGATTTCTCTTCTGTTTTACAGCCAAACATTGTACACTTGTTATAACCAAGTATTGATTAAACCGCTAACCAAATGAACCGTAGTATAGCTCCATCCCGCATTTTTCGCTTATCTGTGATTGCCAGTTTATTTTTCTGCTGCGCAACAACAGTCTCAGCACAATTAAAACCTGCATTACCAGTCATACAACAGCCTGAATTTAAAAAAGACACCATTAGCATCACCAGTTATGGGGCTAAAAATGATGGCCTTTTTATGAATACATCGAGTATCAATAAGGCGATTGACGATTGCAGTAAAAAGGGCGGCGGAGTTGTTTTGGTACCCTCAGGCTTATGGCTTACGGGACCGGTAGAATTGAAAAGTAATGTAAACCTGCATATCCAAAGGGATGCGATCCTGTTTTTTACGGACGACTTTAACCAGTATAAACTGGTAGAAGCAAACTGGGAAGGCGCACCAGCCTGGAGAAACCAATCGCCCATTTCAGGAACCAACCTGGAAAACATCGCTATCACGGGTAAAGGTATTATTGATGGTAACGGCGATGCATGGCGCATGGTTAAAAGAGATAAGCTGACAGAAACGCAGTGGAAAAAACTGTTAGCCTCTGGCGGAGAAGTGAGTGCCGACAATAAGATCTGGTATCCTTCAGCAAAAGTCGTTAAAGGTTCCAAAACAAAAAATGCCGGTACAATTACGCCAGGCAGTACTGCGGCTGATTATGATGATATTAAAGATTTCCTGCGACCAAACCTGGTGGTTCTAACGGGCTGCAAAAAAGTATTACTGGAAGGGGTTACTTTCCAGAATTCACCCGCATGGAACCTGCACCCCCTGCTTTGTGTGGATTTAACATTGCGCGACCTGCAGGTGAAAAATCCATGGTATGCACAAAATGGTGATGGTGTAGATGTGGAATCCTGCAAAAACGTTTTGATAGAGAACAGCACCTTTGATGTAGGTGATGACGGTATCTGTATCAAATCAGGTCGTGATGAAGCGGGTCGTTCCAGAGGGGTGCCAACGGAAGATGTGATCATCAGGAATAATATTGTTTACCATGCACATGGAGGTTTTGTGATTGGTAGTGAGATGAGCGGAGGTGCAAGAAATATCTGGGTTTCCGACTGCTCATTTATCGGAACCGATATCGGTTTACGTTTCAAAACCACACGCGGTCGCGGTGGAATTGTGGAAAACATTTATGTGAACAACATCAATATGATCGATATTGCTGGTGAGGCAATTTTGTTCGACATGTATTATGCGGCAAAGGATCCGATCCCCCTGGCAGGAGAAATAAGAGAAGCGATAAAAACTGTATTAATCCCTGTAACAGAGGCTACTCCACAATTCAGGAACTTTTTTATTAAGGATATTGTAGGTAGCGGAGCTTCAAAAGCAATCTTTTTAAGGGGACTTCCTGAGATGAACATTAAAAATATCAACCTGGAAAATGTGACTATCCAGGCAGAAAAAGGAATAGAATGTATCGAAGCAACTGACATCAATTTTAAAAATGTTAATATCATTGTTAATAACTCTGATCCGTTGGTCTCTCTACAAAACAGTACAAAGATCACCTTTAACCAGTTACAATTTAAGACCGGTGCTGAGCTGTTATTTAACCTCACGGGAGAAAAAACGAAGTCAGTCAAAGTAAGCGGAACCACTGTATCCGGTGCTAAAAAAATAAAAGTGATAAGCGCAGACGTAAAAGCATCTGCTTTACAGATCAATAAATAATGATGAACAGAGATATGATCAAATCGGGCATTTTTATACTGCTATTGGCGGGTTCGGTGAACACCGCTTTAGCTCAGCAGAAATCTACCGCAGAAAAACTGACCTTAATGGCCAGGGAAACCTTTTTCACAGATACTTCTGCCAGCGCAAAATGGTCTTACGATATGGGGGTACTCCTCGAAGGTGCAACAGCGGTGTGGCGCAATACGGGAGATGGCGACTATTTCAGGTATATCCAGCGGGCTATGGATAACTATGTTTCGTCATCGGGCACTATCAAAAATTACCGCCCTGATGAGTACAATATAGATCATGTAAAAAATGGGCGTTCACTGCTCTTGTTATATAAAGTAACGGGTCAGCAAAAATACCTGACCGCAGCCAATCTGTTATGGGAGCAACTCCAAAAACACCCGCGTACTAAAGAAGGTGGTTTCTGGCACAAAGAAATATATCCGCACCAGATGTGGCTTGACGGCTTGTATATGGGCGAGCCGTTTTATGCAGAATATGCGGCGATGATGAATAAAAAAGAAGCTTTCGATGATATCGCCAACCAGTTTATCCTGATGGAAAAACATGCACGGGACAGCAAAACCGGCCTGCTTTACCATGGCTGGGATGAATCAAGGGAACAGAAATGGGCAGATAAAAAAACAGGCCAGTCGCCTAACTTCTGGGGACGTGCAATGGGCTGGTATATCATGGCGCTGGTAGATGTGCTGGATTATTTCCCTGAAAATCATCCGCAGCGAAAAGAATTGCTCGCAATTTTAGGCCGCACGGCCAAAGCTGCTGCAAAATACCAGGATGTTAAATCCGGCGTATGGTATGATATCCTGGACATGCCCGCACGTAAAGGTAATTACCTGGAATCTTCTGCTTCGGCAATGTTTGTTTATGGATTTGCAAAAGGAGTACGTAAAGGTTATCTGCCAAAATCTTATTTCCCTGCGGCGGTTAAAGGTTATGCAGGCTTGAAAAAAGAGTTTGTGGTAGACCGCAGCAGCGACAGGGCTGATTTAAAAGGTACGGTGACTGTTTCGGGACTGGGCGGCAAAACCGTCTACCGTGATGGCAGTTTCGATTATTATATGAGCGAAAAGGTAATTACGAATGACCCGAAAGGTGTGGGCGCAGCTATCCTCGCTGCGAGTGAAATGGAAATGGCAGCAATGCCTAAACCGGGACTGGGTAAAACTGTAACGGTAGACAACTTTTTCAACAATGAATTTAAGGATGGTCCGGCAGGTGAAAAGATTCCTTTCCATTATCTATGGGAAGAGGATGATAATAACGGGTTCTCTCTATTAGGGCATGTGTTCAATAACGCAGGTGTAAAAACTAAAACACTGGCAGCAGCACCTGAACAGTCTAACCTTAAAGGAACGGATATCTATATCATTGTAGATCCGGATACGGAAAAGGAATCGCCCAAACCAAATTATATGACTGCTGCACATGCAAAACAGATCAGCGAATGGGTCGAAAAAGGCGGTGTGCTGGTTTTGTTATTAAACGATACGGGCAATTGTGAGATCAGTAAATTTAATGTGCTGCCGGAAATTTTCGGCATACGCTTCAATGAGGACAGCAGGAACAAGGTGCAGGGACTTAATTTTGCACAGGGGGCAATTGCCATCCCTTCCGGCAACACCATATTTAAAACGGCAAAAAAGGTTTATATCAAGGAGATTTCCACAATAACAATTAAAGATAAGGCGGTTGCCGCTTTAAAAGATAAAGGAGATGTGATTGTGGCGACAGCAAAATATGGTAAAGGAACTATCTTTGCAGTAGGAGATCCATGGTTCTACAATGAATATATCGACGGGCGTAAACTGCCGGCAGAGCTGGAGAACTTTAAGGCAACGAATGATTTAGTGAACTGGCTGATTTCGCAGGTACCTGCAAAGAAATAAAACCGGGGAAACGGGAAGCCATAGGTATTATAATGATTAAGATCTGATAAAATGATAACGAGAATATTAAAAATCCATCCAAATGATAACGTGCTGGTCGCCCTTCAGGACCTGAACAAAGGCGAAACAATCATTCATGATGGTCATACTTATACTTTACAGGATGATATACATGCCAAGCACAAGTTTTTTATGCAGGATATGCATATCGGCGATCCGATTATGATGTATGGCGTGCTGGTAGGTAAAGCACAGCATTTCATTCCTCAGGGTGGCTTAATGGATACAGAAAATACAAAACATGCATCTGATCCTTTTGAGTTCCGCCCTTATCATTATGAATGGCATGCACCTGATGTATCAAAATATGAAGGCCGTACATTTAACGGTTACGTACGTCCTGATGGTCGTGTAGGTACAGCAAATTACTGGCTGTTTATTCCTACGGTCTTCTGCGAAAACAGAAATCTGGACGTCATTCGTGAAGCGCTGCATAATGAATTGGGTTATGCAGTGACGGATAAATACAAATCTTATACCCATCAGCTGGTGGATGCCTATAAAAATGGTGAGAACCTGGCTGAAGCTGATACCGCCGGTTTAGGACAGGCAAACCCTGTGGCCAGCCGCGTTTTTAAAAACGTGGATGGTATTAAATTCCTGAACCATCAGGGCGGCTGTGGTGGTACCCGTCAGGATGCAGCAGTGCTGAGCAAACTTTTATCCGCTTATGCCGACCATCCCAATGTTGCAGGGGTCACCGTATTGAGCCTGGGCTGCCAGAACTTACAGGTGCAGGATTTTATGGATGATCTGAAAGCAAGGAACCCGCATTTTGATAAGCCACTGTTTATTTTCGAGCAGCAGCAGTCGCAAAGTGAAGAACAGCTGGTTAAAGATGCTATTCGCAAAACCTTTCTGGGTCTGGTAGAGATCAATAAAATTGAAAGACAGCCGGCCCCGCTCAGCAAACTGGTGATTGGCGTAAAATGTGGGGGCAGTGATGGTTTTAGCGGGATCAGTGCAAACCCGGCGGTAGGTTATACGTCCGACCTGGTGGTGGCGCTTGGCGGAACCATTTTACTGGCAGAGTTCCCTGAGCTTTGTGGTGCAGAACAGCAGTTGATTGACCGTACGAAAGATGAAGCAGCAGCAAGGAAATTCATCATGCTGATGACTTCTTATAACAATGCGGCACTGAATGCAGGTTCGGGTTTTCATATGAACCCTTCACCGGGAAATATTAAAGATGGACTGATCACAGATGCGATAAAAAGCACCGGAGCCGCTAAGAAGGGAGGAACTTCCCCTGTTGAAGACGTGCTGGACTATACCGAGCCCGCCATTAAATCAGGATTGAACCTGGTATGTACACCGGGAAATGATGTAGAAGCAACCACCGGAAAAGCTGCATCAGGGGCAACGCTGATCCTGTTTACCACAGGTTTAGGTACTCCGACAGGTAATCCGATCTGTCCGACAATCAAGGTTTCTACCAATAATGCGCTAACCAAACGGATGAGCGATATTATTGACATCAATACAGGTCCGGTGATAGAAGGTGAAAAGACGATTGAAGAAATGGGCGAAGACATTCTGGAATACTGTATAAAAGCTGCCAGCGGCGAAGTTATCCCTAAATCAGTACTGCTGAACCAGGATGATTTTATCCCCTGGAAAAGAGGCGTTAGTCTTTAATTAATTCTCCCCGCTACAGGCAACAAATAATTTTTGTATTTTGGCGGGGAGATGAGATTCGAAACTCCTACGTTAAAAGATATTGCTAAAGCACTCGGGTTATCCACTTCTACGGTATCCCGGGCTTTAAGGGACCGTTACGAAATTAGTGAGGAGACAAAAAAGGTAGTGATGGATTATGCGAATAAAATCAACTACCGGGCAAACCCGATTGCACGTAGTCTGAAAGAGCGCAGGAGTTATTCCATCGGCATTATTGTCAGCGAAATTGCCAACAATTTTTTCTCGCAGGTAATCAATGGAATTGAATCAATTGCGTATGACAAAGGTTATCACGTGATTATCTCTCAAAGCCATGAGTCATTCAAACTTGAAAAACTCAACGTAGAACATCTTGCTTCCCGCTCTATTGACGGCTTACTGATCTCCCTTTCTTCTGAGACAAAAGATATCAGCTACCTGAAAGAGCTGTATGCAAAAGGGTTACCGGTTGTATTTTTTGACCGGGTTCCTGACGATTTTGAGACACATAAGGTTATCGCGAATAATTCACAGGGTGCATTTGATGCGACGGAACACCTGATCCATTCGGGTAAAAAGGTGATTGCACACTTAACCAATGCAGAGAGTTTGTCTAACACCAAAGAACGTCTGGAAGGTTACAAGCAAGCATTGGCAGCGCATGCTATTCCATTCAGACCAGAACTGGTTAAATTCTGCCCGCATGGAGGAATGCATGCAGAAGAATTGGAAACAGCAGTTAAAGAACTGCTGCCATTAAAACCAGAAGGCATATTTATTGCAAATGACCGTCTCACCACTGGTTATATCAATGCCATTAAAAATACCAATCCTGAACTGGCACACCAGATAGAAATTGCAGGATTCACGAATTCAAACCTGGTTAACCTCTTCTCCCCTTCCCTGACTTCAGTAAAACAACCCGCTTTTGAAATGGGCCAGGTAGCTATTTCGTTACTGATTGAAATGATCGAGGCCAGGCGACCAGTTACGGAGTTTCAAACGCGTGTACTGGATACTGAAATTGTGAGAAGAGAAAACCTTTAGGCAATCTCTTCGTACAAATCAATCTAATTCAGCAACCCATCTGTTATTTATTCCCAGGCTTTTATTGGGTTCCGCAGCAGCTTCAATGACCAGTTTTCCACCATTCATGATCTCCTCATGTGTAATCCATAAACGGTTAATAACCTTACCATTAAGCGTGACTTTCCACACATAAACATGGTTATCCACATAGTTATCCACATGTACCCGGAAAGTTTTTCCTTTCGGCAATTCGAAAGAAACATCTTTAAATAAAGGTACGTTCAGGTAATAAACAGGAGAGCCTATCGCTGCCGGAGAAAAGCCGCACGCAGCAAATATGTACCACGCAGACATCGCACCTGCATCATCATCCATCGTACGGATGAAGGCATCTGGCTGATTTTTATAAATACGGTCTATAAAAGGATCTATTCCCCTGCTGTTGTCATTGAAATAATACTGCACCACCGTGTCGGCCGCAATTTGATGTACCAGCGCCTGGGACTTCCAGGGTTCAGCAGTTGCATTATACATGAACGGCGCCTGCGTATCAGGTTCATTCGCATGATTGTATTGATCGTTAGCAAAGAAATGATACAGTTGTTTAATGTAAGCCTGCTCACCTCCCATTAATTCCATTAAACCTTTCAGGTCAAATGGTGCAAACCATCTGTATTGCAGGATCGTTCCCTGGTATAATCCTCTTGCAGAAACCTGGTCGACATCTTTTTTAGTAAGATCCTCAAAATCTTTCTTCCAGTAGGTTTTATATTCTGCTGCTTTTTTAAGGTATTTAGCACTGAGCTCATCCTTCTTTAATACTTTCAGGATTTGTGAAAGTGCCCATGCGTCATAACTTGATTCCAATGCCTTATCCGGATGGCTGTAATCCAACAGGTCTACATCTTTGATCAGTGAATCACAGATCGCCGCGAAGTTTACTTTGTAACCTTTACGGTAAGCATCCAGCAGGACAACTATAGCATGTTCCGTTCTTACGGTGTTGGAAGGTTCATGCTGTGAAGCATAATCTTTTTTACCATTGGCATACAAATTGGCAATGGAAGTAGTGATGCCTGCGTATTTTTCTGGTAAGGTAATGGCCAGTAAAGGCAACTGGGTACGGTAATTATCCCAGATAGCCCAGCCATTATACAGTGGTTCTTTAGTTTTACCTATAACGCCGTTGGTTCCCCTGTAACTGCCATCTTTTTCAGAGATCACATAAGGAGATTGCATGGTACGGTATAAAAGCGAATAAAACAGTTTCTCCCGTGACGGATCACCACTGACTTTAATTCTACCCAATACCTGATCCCATTCCCGCGTAGCTGCATCTGTCAATTGCGCATAAGATTGTGTTCCTAAAGCAGCGCTTGCATGTGCAACATCGACTGATGAAAAAGCGATTCTGATTTGCACATCACTTTCCTGCGCATTTAAGGTTGCGGTTAGTTTATGGTTTGCACTATCTGCCCAGATGACCGGCTGATTGATATGAATAGCGTAGTAAATTTTGTAGGTACCCACATTGCAGGTAGTCCTTGCCTCTATATGTCCGCTGATAGTTTGTCCGCTGATGACATGCGACTCGCTGACAAATTTATTGGCCAGGGTATGACTCAGATCAATATAAAAACCTTTCTCTCCTGAGGGAAAAGTATAATTTTCTAATCCCTGTTTTTCCGACACGGCAAATCTCGCACTGATTTTATTGGTAAATGTGACCTGATAATTGCCCGGTGCAGCAGATTCGCTGGCTTTGATGAGCTTAGACATTTCCGGGTTATTACCAAGAAAGGGTTTGATTAAAATATTCCCTCCACTACCCTGACAACCTACGCCTTCAAAACGATTGTGGGTGAAGCCTAGAAATAGCTTTGCTTTGTGCTCGTAACCCGCATGGAGTTTAGGATAGGTTTGAGGGCCAATACTTAACATACTGAAAGGTGAAGTGGCGGCAGGCGATAATTGTCCGTGGTCTCCTGAGGAGCCTAAAAAAACATTTACCTGTGCAGATTTATGATCCGGTGCCGCACTGTTGGTTTGGGCAATTAAAGCAATTGGTAACAGCAGCAGGGCAAAAAAAGAATATTTCATGGATTTAATCGAATGGATTCAGGAAGTGAATTTAAAATAAACGGAGGAGAAATTGCTTCCTCCTCCGTTTAAAATAGTGTTATGCTATTAATTGTAGCCAGGGTTCTGGTACATTTTAACGGGATCCAGTTTTACTTCATCCAGCGGGATAGGGAAATACCTGTCTTTAGTGGTGAAGTTAGACAACTTTG
Source organism: Pedobacter sp. MR2016-24 (assembly GCF_026239655.1). Taxonomy (GTDB): domain Bacteria; phylum Bacteroidota; class Bacteroidia; order Sphingobacteriales; family Sphingobacteriaceae; genus Pedobacter. The sequence continues at coordinate 413,524 of NZ_JAPIVO010000008.1, forward strand.
CATTTCCAAAGTCGGCCTGTGATTTTGCCTGGAAGTAGGCAACCAGTTCCGGAGTGGTGAAAAACCTCAGCAAATCAAACCAGCGTTGATGCTCAAAAGCCAGCTCAACTCTTCGCTCATGCAAGATAGCCAGCTTTAATGTCGGGTATTTCGTGTTATAAGCAGCGTTTGTACGTGCAACTGCATAAAGCGGGAGTCCTGCCCTGGTACGTACCATATCTAAATATTGAATAGCTGCTGCATCATTTCCCTGCTGCATGTTTACTTCTGCCAGCATCAGGATGATATCTGCAAAACGCATAATCGGCGTGTTATTTCCACCATAGCCATTTTTTGTTGCGTTAGGGCTGATATCCCTGTATTTGGTGATAAAATAATCCAGCACTTTAGTATCGCTGGCATATTTTACGGAGAAATCTTTCCTGAGATCACCAGTTTCATAATCTTTAATGAGATCTGGTGTTACGTTTCCTCCTACGGAAGTGGGCGCCTTAAGGGAGTTAATCGTCTCCCCATAAGCCTGATTATCTGCCGCTATGTTAGACTTGTAATTGATGTCACCCTGCACATTTACAATCTCAAATATTGCTTCAGGATTCGACGTCTTGAGATTGACATCAAAAACATTGGCATAAGGTATAGCTGATAATGTGGTAAAAGGGCGCATTCCATAAGCAGCTGTCAGATAGGTATTTGCGTTGGTCAGATTTTCTGATTTCTGATCAGCAAATGTAGTCGCCATAGTCAGATAAACCTGACCTAATAAGCCATTAATAGCAGCCTTTGACACACGACCGGCACTGGTACCTGTTTGCAGGTTAGGCAGTGTACTGGTTAGCCCATCCTTTAAATCGGCCACAATTTGCGCATAAACAGTAGCCTCAGGCTGTCTGTAGGTATTTTCAGCGACTTCACTAAGCGCTAATTGTTTAGTCACCAGCGGCACCGCACCCCATTTTCTCACCAATTGGAAATACATCAGTGCCCTGATAAATTTAACCTCTGCCAGGTAATTGATTTTCGTATTGTTATTGGCAAAAGTTACTTTATCAATATTTGTGGTTACCACGTTACACCTGGTGATTGCATCATAAAGGCTTACCCAATGTGATTTTAAATAGGTATTACCCGGTAGAATACTAAAGTTACCGAATTGGAATGGCTCACCTGAATTGGACTGTGCATCATTTGTACCGGTGTCATCAGAACGCTGATCGGTATATAGTCCGCTGCTCTCGCCTATGTTCCTGTCAGACCTCAGTGCCGCATAGGTACCGTTTACAAAAAGCAATACATCATTTTCTGATTTAAACGCATTTTCAAGATTCCCTGCATTAGGATCATTTTGTTCTATAAAGCTCTTCTTGCATGAAGAGAATGACACAAGGGCCATTAAAAATAGGATGGAAATATATTGTTTCATTATATGTTTTTTAGAATGTTACTTTAATACCTAAGTTGAAAGTTCTGGCCAAAGGATAGTTTCCATAATCTACTCCGGGAGCAAGATTAGCCGTAGTTGTACCAGTTGCACTATTGGTTGCGTTAATATTATAATCTACATCAGGGTTATATCCTTTATACTTTGTAATGGTAAATGCATTATCTACGGCTGTGTAAATGCGTACATTCTCTACTTTAAGTCGCTGAGCAAAACTTTTAGGGATATTATAACCTAAAGTGGCATTGGTCATCCTTAAATAAGAACCATCCTGTAAATAAAATGAAGATAAACGTGTACTGTTACTTTGCGTTCCTCCACGGGAAGCACGGTAATTTAATCCGCTTCCTGGTTGAGCCGGCGATACATAACGGTCGGCCACGTCTGCATACTGGTTACCAGATCCTTCGAAGTTATACAGGTAATAATCCTGACCATCCAATACTTTATTTCCATAAGATCCATTAAATGAAGCACGGAAGTCGAATGATTTATAAGACGCAGATAAAGCAAATCCATACGTAAATTTGGCATAAGGACTGCCGATAACCGTTTTATCCGCTTCGTTAATGATACCATCTCCATTGACGTCTTCGAAATACAGATCTCCTGCTTTGGCCGGATTGGTAGAGGCCGATGATGCCGCAACTTTACCCACATTATCAGCAGTTAGTCTGCCTAAAACCTGGTAACCATAAAACATCCCCACAGGTTGTCCCTGTTGTGTAATATGGGTAAGGTAAGAACGTTCTGCACCAGATGTATAGATGGTACTTGAACCACCAAGATCCAGTACTTTATTTCTGTTCAGTGAGATATTACCACTTAAATTCAGCGTAAAATCATCCGCATTGATAATTCTGCCATCCACCTGGAAATCAAATCCCTTATTTTGGATTTTACTGTCCTTTAAATTAGTAAGGATAGATGTAGCACCGGATACAGCAGATATAGGCTGATTGAATAACAGGTTATAAGAGTTACTCAGGTAATAATTGATATTGAGGGACAAACGGTTTTTCAATAGGGAGATGTCTGTACCTAAATTATACTGAGAAGTAGACTCCCAGCCAATGTTAGGATCTTTCAGACCATTTGCAAAAACTCCTGATGAGATCACACCGCTGCCAAAAACTACTCCTGTCGGAGAACTTGCTGTCTGGGTTGAATTGTAATTACCAATATTGTTATTACCGCTCAATCCCCAGCTGGCTCTTAGTTTCACATTTGATTGCTCACCCAAAAAGTCGTTATACCATTCTTCTTGTGAAAGACTCCATCCTGCTGCTACAGAGGGGAATGTTCCCCATTTGTTTGAAGGACCGAACCTTGATGAACCATCAGTACGTAATGAACCCGTCAGGAAATATTTACCATTATAATTGTAGCTGAAACGGCCGAAATACGACAGGAGGGTATTGGTAGACTTTATTGCATTGTTCAATGTAAGGAAAGCTGCTTCAGCGCCTTTACCAGAAATCTCCGTCACATTATCATTCGTGAAACCTTTAGCTGTTAACTTGATCATGTCACTCGTTACCTGCTGAGCAGAATAACCCCCCAGGATATTAAAATGGTGTTTATTAATTGTTTTGTCGTAGTTTAAAGTAAACTCTGCCAGCTTATCTACCTGTGATAAAGTCTGGGCGATAGCATTTGCATCTGCAATTGACTGTGGAGAGTATGGCGCATTACCACCACCTGCGCTCAGACTGGTTGGCAAGTAATAATCGTATTTTTCATTATAGGTCTGTGTACCCAGATTGGCTTTAAAAGTTAATCCTTTCAACAGATCATAGGTAGCATACGCATTATAAGTACTTCTGGTAGCTAACCTGTTAGATTTTGTTTCTTCGACAGAAGCGATTGGATTTTCAATTCCCTGGTAACCGAACTGATTGGCCAGCGCATTTTGTAAATATTTGATTGGCGCGCCGTTCGCGTCTCTTGCCGGTAAGTATGGGATGTAAAGTAATGCTGACATCATCGGACTGAAACGGCCTTCACCTACTTCTTTATTATGGGTCTCGGTATAAGCCAGATTGGCGCCTACTTTCATACGTGGATTGACTGTCGCCTCAATATTAGCCCTTAAATTGGTTGCTTTCATTGAAGTATTGGTGACGATACCATCCTGATCCTGGTAACCGCTGCTCACATAATATTTAATGTCTTTCGATCCGCCAGAGAAGGATAAGTTATGACGTTGAAAAAATGCATTTCTATACAATTCGTCCTGCCAGTCTGTGTTTGTCGTTTGCGGGATCAGCGACTGTGTACCGAAGTTATAAATATCCGTAGGGATGCTGATCGAAGATCCATTACCTGGCGCATTAATCAATCGTGTAGCATTGTTATCAGCATACATGCCATCATTCCAGGGTTTACCTGCATTGACTACCAGGTCTTTATATGAATTATTACGTGCATCGATGACCAGTTGAGCGAACTGATTTGCATCCAGCAAATTGATTTTCTTTGCTAACTGAGATATACCCATCTGCACATCATATTCAAATCTGCCTTTACCTTCTTTTCCTCTTTTTGTGGTGATCATTACCACACCACCAGAAGCTCTCGAACCATAGATCGCTGCTGATGCAGCATCTTTTAAGATGTCTATTGTCTCTATATCTTCCGGATTAACGAATACATTGTTTCCTGCAGGATAACCATCAATTACATATAAGGGATCTGAACTCGCATTGATGGAACCCACACCACGAACGCGGATTTTAGTACCGGCATATGGCGCGCCACTCGTTTGCGACACCTGCACACCTGCAACTTTACCTACCAGCGCCTGGCCCACTGTTGGTGCGGAAAGGTTCATCTCTGAAGCTTTCACGCTGCTGATTGCGCCAGTCACATCCGCTTTCCTGATCTTCTGGTAACCAATTGCCACCACTTCCTGCAATACGTTACTGGATTCTTTTAATTTAACGTTGACCACTTTCTGATCGGTAATCAGCACCTCTGTTTTTTCAAAACCGATATAGTTAAAGCTCAGTCTGGAACCCGAAGCCACAGTGATGGCATATCTTCCTGATCCATCTGTGCTTGCTCTTTTATTGGAAGTAAGGTCAACCACGGTTACGCCCGGAAGCGGTTCATTTTTAGTATCGGTTACCGTACCTGTTACCTGTACCTGAACTGCAGATGTCATAACTACTGGTGCAGGAACTGCTTCCACCTGCTTTTCCTTTTCTACTTTAATCAATACATGGTAATCATCTACCTGACTCACACTGCCTTTGTAATCTTTTAATAGTTGTCTTAAAACGTCATAAACCGTTTTATCTTTAACAGTTAATGAAACCCTCTTTTTGGTATCAATCACATTGTCATAGCCAATTACGAAACTGGACTTCTTTTCAATAATCCGGAAGACCTCTTTCAGCGTAAGATTACTTGCTGTAAATGAGATGTTCGTATCTTTAATTGTTTGTGCTCCGGCGGCAAAGCCCTGCAGCGTAAACTGTAAGAAAAATGTTAGGGCTAACATTAATTTCAAAACTGGTTTGAGGTAAAATTTTCGCATTTCTGAGTTTGTATTAGTTTGTGTTTTTGGGGTGAATAGTTACTTTATTGCCTTTCATCTTGTAAGTCATGCCCGTTAAGTCTGACAATACATTGAGTACTTTATCTGCCGGTTCATTGTTGAAACTGAGCGTATATCGTTTGGAGTCCTGAGTACTATGGTCGAGCGTAACCTCCAGGTTATACCAGCGGGCGATAGTCCTGGCAATCTCTTCATAAGATGCCTGCTCAAAATTCATGTGATTGCTGCGCCAGGCACTCACAGAATCTGCATTTGCTGGTCGAACCGAATGGGTGTCTTTCACTTTGTCATACACCAGCGATTGATTATGCGTCAATCCCCTGGCAACAAGCATTCGCTTGCCATCAGCCCTGGCATTAGCTTCAACTTTTACTTTTCCTGTAGAGACGATGACTTTAAGCCTGTCGTCTTCCGGATAAGCTTTAATATCAAATGAAGTGCCCAGAACTGTAGTCTGCAGTTTACCAGAGTGGATAATGAAAGGTTTACTGACGTTACGGTGTACATGGAAAAATGCTTCTCCCGTTAATTTGACTTCGCGGTTATGCTGATCAAATTTTGAAGAGATGAAGATGCTGGATCCAGAATTAAGAAATACCGTGGTACCATCTTTAAGCGTAACTTCTTTTTTCTCTCCATTGCGTGATCTGATCTCTGTATAGGTTTCGGGCTGTACAGGTTTTGTGCCTGCTGTTCTTTTGATCAGCGTTATAGTTCCAATCAGCGCGATAAATACAGCTGCCACCTGAAGCCAGCGGAATTTAGTTTTAGCCGTTTTGCCGGACTCTCCCAGCATTGCACTGATGCGCGCGTCCAGATCGGCAAAGACCCTGGCTTCTTCTGCCGGGTTCAGCTTTTCTTTCTCCTGCGGAAAGCTGTCGAACCAGGACTCTACCAGCTGCCGTTCTTCGGCGCTCGCAGTACCTTCCTGGTATTTTTCAAATAGTGTTTTTAATCTCTCGTCCACAATGGTGCTTTATTACAGCACGCACTCAAACACAGAATGTCCTTTAAGGAATTGTTAACTTTATATTAGGTTTTGATACCTGATTAATGCTTCATCATGAAAAATAGCATTGCGAGTATTTCAGGATGTGTTTCCCTCAGGATCAGCCTTAATGTCCTGAGTGCCTCAGAAATATTATTCCGCACGGTTTTCTCAGAAATGTTCAGCATGTCAGCTATTTCCCCATTTTTCTTTCCTTCATTTTTGCTGAGGTGATAACATTTACGCGTTGTTTCCGGGAATTTCTCCACAATAAGATTGATCTGTTCATGCAGTTCGCGTGCTATTGTATTTTCTTCCGCGGAATAATCCAGTTGATTCAGACCTTCCAGCAGTAAACCTTCATTTTTAAGCTGTATATTTTTCCTGCGGTAAGCAGAGATGACATGGTTACGGGAGATGACATACAGATAAGGTTTGAAATCACGTATAGCAGGAAGCGATGCTCTTTTGAGCCAAAGCTCCATGAAGATTTCCTGTACTACGTCCTTGGCATCTTCCAGATCTGGCAAACGGAGATTTACAATCGCAAAAACACTTTTTTTATGTAACTGATAAAGTTCCTGAAATGCAGCCGTATCTCCTTCACTGCTTCTTTGCAGCAAAACCTGCTGTGCTAAGTTTTTATCTGTCATGATGATCCTTCCTTCCCTAAACCGCGTCAAAATTAGACTAACTGTATATGCATGACATTAAGCCAATGTTAAGAAAAGGTACAATCCCTCTTTAAGGATCCATAGGTTCATCAAAATCTATCTGCAAAGCTGCCGCAAGCGGATAAAACTCTGCTTCATGATCTGACAGGCGTTTACCATTTTTATAAGGCAGATAACCCAGTTCCTGTTCACAGCGCGAAGGCATTATACTGGTGATATAATAACTCTGGGATTTTGCAGTGGAGGTAATACAGGGTTTATCCATTGGAAAACCATTCGTGAAAATTATCCTGGCACAATTGCGCAAGTTGGTTGTGGTATGCCTGGCATGTGGTTCAATCAAAATCACTTTTTCAGGAATATGCAAAGTTTGCATCAGGTATTTTTTCATCTCGATGGCCTCATTGTATTTGGTTTTAAATGGATGTACACATCCTCCCGAAACCATAATAAATGGTGCCAGCCCATTTTTGTACTGTAAAACGGCTAATCTGCAACGCAACATACCTCCCGCACTTAAAGCAACACCAGCCTCTTCAGGGCCTTCGCCTGGAACGAGAATTAACGTATATTTAAAATTGTCCCAATCGACCTTTTTTGCATATGCCAGGGCAGACTTATTTTCAGTTTCATTTAGCGGTTCGTAATCCGCAGCCTGGTAACGTTCATTGATATCGAGACTTGTGAGCGCAAATGATAAAAGGCTTGCATAAAAAGAATTTCCATTATGGGTATTGACTGACAGGCTTGCGTTCATGGCCAGTAACTCAGGATATCCTCTATCCAGCACATTAAAGCTGATGGAATCTATTTTAGCGTAGTTGGGTTTTTTACCTGCTGCATATACATCAATCATATGATTTACACAGCGGGCATCCTGCTCCCATGCTTTAAGTAACAACTGTTTATGATCCATTGCCGCGTATAGATAGTAACAGCCTGAAGGAATCAGCTGATCTTTTACCAATTCTCCTAATTCGTTTTCTGGTTGATACAGCGCAACTAATCTCCCTCCCACTTCCTTAATTTCCGCTGGCGTAAACTTTGCCGCATCCGTGTAACAGCTTACAGTATTGCCGCAATTTTTGATGGCTGCCAATAGCTGAGCTTTTTTATCACGACCAATCATGGTCAGTATGCTATCCTCTTTTAAGAAGTGATTTAGCGCAGGTATTTCCTCAAATAAGGTGAGTAAATAGCAATTTTTAGACGCTGCATAATTATCCCCGCTGATCATTTTATAGCTGGCCCTTGGCTGCGCAAATCCATAGCTGGTAACGAATAAGAAGAAGAGTAATGAAGCGGTGTATTTCATAAGATGGATTTTAACGGACAAAGCAACTGACATCAGGTTAAGCCCAGATGAACAGGATATTAAATTTATTAGTTTATAAATGTAATTAAATTGAAAGATCATACTGAATTCATGAAAGTAAAAAAGAAAAGAACAAAATGAATAGCACAATTGATGCATTTAAAAAAATAAAATGTTAAATTAGGTTTACGCGTATTTACCTGATATACAATGGGAAAAGAAGAAAATTTGACAGATTATAGGGTTGGTTTTTTAAAAGGAGCTGATGAATGCACGAAAGTCATACGTTCAATTGATTGGAATCAAACATCTTTAGGCGCTCCAAATAACTGGCCACAGAGTCTGAAAACAACTTTAAGTATCCTCTTATCTGCAAAAGTTCCAATGGCCTTATTCTGGGGTCCGGAGTACATACAATTTCATAATGATTCTTATGTTTCAGAATTGAGCTGGGAAACCAGGCATGAAGCAAAAATCGGGCAAGCTGCCGCGGATTCCCATACAAGGAACTGGCCATGTATAAAACCGCTGGTTGACCTGGTGATAGCTGATGGCGAAGGACTATATATTGAAGATTTAAGTTTCAATTTCTGCTATAGTGCGGTAGTCGACGAAACGGACAGCGTTGCAGGAGTAATTATTACTTATCTGGACAGCAGCAGTAAAACCGGAGATGTTTCCAATGCCGAAGAACGTTTGCGGATGGCCAGTGATGCAACAGGAATAGGCAGCTGGGATATAGATCTGAACTGCAATTCGATTACCTATACCCCCACATTAATGGAATTACTGGGCATGGACAGGGATGACAGGCTTACCCTGGAAGAAATTAATGCCCTTACGCACCCCAATGACAAATCAATCACTGATAGCGCTTTGATGTGCGCACTTGAAACTGGTTATTACCACTGTGAATCAAGAATAGTGTGGCTGGATGATTCTGTTCACTGGATGAGCTCTACAGGAAAAGTGATCTATGATGAATATGAATTTCCGAGCAGATTGCTGGGTACAACAGTTGATATCACAGAGAATAAAATAGAACAGATGGAAAAAAATGACTTTATCGCCATTGCCAGTCATGAACTGAAAACACCACTGACTTCTATTAAAGCCTATGTACAGATGCTGAAATCGGGCCGACGCTTAGATGATCCGGACTATGTCATTAACCTGGCTACGCGTGCAGAATCACAGGTCAACAGGATGACAAAGCTGATTTACAGCTTTCTGGATATGTCGAGAATTGAATCCGGACATGTAGATCTGCAAATGGAGCCTTTTATGCTGGATGACCTGATCAGCGAAGTGGTCAAAGATTATATGATCCATACGAGCACACACGCCTTGCTTTTTAGTCCGGGAATCGCCGAAAAGATAGAGGGCGACAGATCCAGAATTGGTCAGGTAATTGATAATCTGGTCAGTAATGCCATCAAATATTCGCCTTTAAGTAAAATGGTGGAGATCAGTTCCATGACCGTGGGAGAGGAAGCTATTGTTTCTATCAAAGATTATGGAATTGGAATTGACCATAAACACCAGTCCAAAGTATTTGAACGTTTTTACAGGGCAGACGACCAGAAAGCGAGAAATGCGGTTGGATTTGGCATCGGTCTTTATTTAAGTGCAGATATCATGAAAAGGCACAATGGGGGCATCTGGATTGAAAGTGCTCCTGGTGAAGGAACGACTTTTCATTTCAGCCTGCCCTTAAGCAGATCATAACAAACCTCCTGTCAGAAAGAACTCAAGCGTAAAAACGTTCAACTTTATATCGTTTTTAATAAACAGTTCTTATATTTGAGTTATGTCTAAACTGATACAAGTCATAGAAGATGACGAGGCGATTCGTGACGTCATAGAATATATCCTGCAACAATCTGAATTCGAGGTAAATGTTGCGGCAAATGCACGGGAGTTTAAAATAAATCTGTTCAATACTTTGCCTGATTTGATTTTAATGGATGTGAAATTACCTGATGGCGATGGGATACAGCTATGCAAACAATTAAAGCAGAGCCTGGATACAAGACATATCCCGGTCATTATTATGTCGGCCCATGCGCCTGCTGAAGCCAGTAGCAAAGAAGCTTCTGCTGATGATTTTATCAGCAAACCTTTCGACCTGAACGAGCTTTTGAAAAGAATTGAGGCACAATTAGCTTAAATATTTATTCGACCAGGGTATTGAATTTGGATTCAATGTGATTCTTTGCCAGTTTCTGGAAATCTTCGGGAGAAGTGCCGGTTTGTTTTTTAAAAAACCGGCTGAAATATGGGCGATCCGTAAATCCCAAAGCATAGGCAACCTCCTTCAGCGTATGCTCACTATGGATGATCTGTCGCTTGGCCTCAAGAATAATCCTGTCATGAATCAGCTGCACCACTGTTTTGTCCAGTTTTTCTTTCAGGATCTGATTCAGCCGCTTTGAGCTGAGTCCGAGTTCACTGGCATAATATGCTGCATTTCGTTCCTGCTGGTAATTTTCTTCCAGCAAAATCATAAATTCATATACACGTTTCTGATTTACATCCTGTGTGGTAAAAACATGTTCCTTTATACGAATCAGTTTAAGCAGAAAGACTTTAAGCAAGGCCTTCAATATGACAAAACTATTGTGCTGTTGCTGGTATTCTTCAGCGAGCAGGTTATAGATTTTTGACAATTCAAGAGCAGTTCCGGCACTTAATGGTAAACAGGAAAATTCACCCTGTATGTTAAAAATCTTAAAGATGTCCAGATAAAACTCTTTGTCTCCCTCCTCCAGGAAATCTCTTTTAAAGGATAACAGAATACCGTTTTTACCTGCCTTATTCAGCTGATGAACCCGATAAGGTGGTATCAGATAGATCCAGTCGCCCCTGCCCGGCTTGTCTTCCTCTTTAATAGTGTGTAATGGAAATTCATGCTGCAGCCACACAATTTCAAAGAAATCCTTTCTTCCCGGATCATTCAGATAACTTGGCGGACAATTTTCAAGGTTACGGATATAAATAAGGGATTGTTCTAGTCCTAATGTCGTTTCTGCCATGCTGCTGCTTACCAAGATAAAATCTGAAATTCTTCCCGGATAACGGGCTGCTCAGGATTCAAATATAAACCATAGCTGCATATTGGATCGGAAATTTTAGAAAAATGAATAACATTGCCGGTATAAATCACTATTTATGGCATTCCTGTGATCTTAACATTCGGCTGTTTCCACATAGTCCCACATAATGCGCACATAGTATAACGTTGCCCCTAACAGAAGCACATACCTTTGATGCAGATAAAAACAACGGTATGGATAACTCGAATAAGGAAGATCTTTCCGGCGCTTTGCAAACCAATATGCAAATGATCCTGGAAGAAAACAGAAAGCTGGCAGACCGGTTTGATTATCAGCAACTGGCAGCAGTCATTCCCCTGATACAAAAGGCAGAGCGGATTTTTGTTGCAGGTGCAGGCAGATCAGGTCTGGCCTTACGCAGTGCAGCCATGCGTTTAATGCATTTTGGACTGAACGTATTTGTGGCTGGAGAAACGACTACTCCTGCGATCAGAAAAGGTGACCTGCTGATCGCCGCCTCCGGTTCCGGTACCACGAGTACTATTGTGAAGGCTGCAGAAAAAACGGTAGCTGCAGGAGGACAGGTAGTGGCATTGTCTACCACGACAGATTCACCGCTGGCGAATCTTGCTGTACTGGTCTTAATTCTCCCTGCCGCGCAGAAACAGGATCATGGTAAAACCATTTCCGCTCAATACGCAGGAAGTCTTTTTGAACAGTCTGTATTATTATTTTCAGATGCGATTTTTCAAACGCTTTGGGGAATTGATAATGAGCCGGCAGAAGAAATGTGGAAAAGACACGCAAACCTCGAATAACAAACTTACAAACGAATAAATATTAAATAACAATTATATTATGGCAAAATTACAAGTTGCAATAGACTTATTAACTACAGAAGATGCTTTAGCTTTAGTTGCTAAAATAGCGCCTTATATTGACATTATTGAATTGGGTACACCACTAATCAAAAACGCAGGTCTTTCCGTTGTTACCGCAATGAAAGAAGCTCATCCGGATAAACTGGTTTTCGCCGATCTTAAAACTATGGATGCTGGTGAATTAGAGGCTGATTTAGCTTTTAAAGCTGGTGCAGATTTAGTTACGGTATTAGGTGCTGCTGGTAATGCAACCATCGCTGGTGCAATCAAAGCTGGTAAAGCACATGGTAAAGGTGTTGTGGTAGATACAATTGGTGTGGCTGACCGTGTTAAACGTGCACAGGAAGTAACCGAATTAGGTGCTGAATTTGTAGAATTGCATGCTGGATTAGACGAGCAATGGGCTGAGGGATACTCTATCCAGGTATTGATCGACGAAGCTGCACGCGCAGGCGTTCCTGTTTCTATCGCTGGTGGTGTGAACATCAACAATGTACAGGCGGTAATTAAAGCAGGTGCAATAGTTGCTGTAGCTGGTGCTGCTATCTATGGTGCAGAAGACCCTGCAGCGGCTGCAAAAGCATTGCGTGAAGCAATTGATGCTGCCTAATTTTTTTAAGATTATAAGAAACGGAACAGTTGAAAAGCTGTTCCGTTTTTTTATGTAGAACCGGTCTCATTTGACCCCATATTGGAACAATGTTTGCTGTAAATCCTGAATTAAAAAGCTAACCTATTCTATATGACCAAAAGAATACATGTTCTTGAAGATGACAGTGATATCAGATTTATCATTGAATACTTGTTAAAGGATGAAGGATATGAACTGCAGCTTTCATCTTCGGTAAGTGAACTGAAAAATAAATTGAGGGATGCTTTGCCGGACCTGTTTATTATTGATGTAATGCTGCCTGATGGAAATGGAATTGAGATCTGTGATGACCTTAAGAATGACATGTTCACCAAACATATTCCTGTTATTGTGATGTCTGCCAATCCAAGGAGTAAACAGATGAGTACGCAAGCCTGCGCGGATGACTACATTAGTAAACCTTTTGACCTGGATGATGTACTTACCCGCATCAACAGATTACTGGTCAATAAAACAACTGCCTGAAAATAAGATTCCTGCATTTAAAATTAAATGCAGGTGTTCATGTTAATGCAGGGTATTAACTCCCCTGCAGATAGTTGTAAATCAATTCAGCTGTTCTTTCTGATGCACCCGGTCTGCCCATCAATGCAGACAACTCGGTATAATCATCCAGCATATCTTTTCTGCCGGTACCTGATAAAATCTGCTGCAGGTTGCTGGTGATAGCGATAGCATTACAATCTTCCTGAATAAGTTCGGCAACTACCTTCCTGTTCATGATGAGGTTGACCAGGGAGATAAATTTAATTTTAACCAGCATCCTGGCAATAGCAATAGAGATGGCTCCGCCTTTATATACCACCACCTGCGGGACGTGAAATAATGCAGTTTCGAGGGTTGCTGTTCCGGATGCAACTACCGCCGCTTTCGCTACATTCAGCAGGTCGTAAGTCCGGGCAAATACCAATTTCACGTTTTTTGAACCTATATACTGCTGATAGTATGCTGCATCAAAAGTCGGTGCCGCCGCCACAACAAAAGTTTGCTGAGGAAAACTTTCTGTGATGCCCAGCATCGCTGGCAACAGGCGTTCTATCTCCTGTTTGCGACTGCCCGGAAGCAGTGCGATCAGGTCAGCCGTACCCAGATTGTTCTGTTCACGGAAAGCAGGATCAGGTTTGAAATGTGCTTTTTCATCCAGTAAGGGATTGCCGACATAGTCTACATCCATTCCCCAGTCCTTATAGAAGTCCACCTCAAACGGAAGAATACAAAACATCCTGTCTACATCCCTTTTGATTTTCAGCACACGTTTCTGATTCCATGCCCATACTTTCGGAGAAATGTAGTAACATACTTTTATACCTTTCTGCCTGGCAAAATTTGCAATCTTCAGGTTAAAGCCGGGAAAATCTATCAGGATCAGTACATCCGGCTGCCATTGCAGGATATCCTTTTTACAGGATTTCATGTTGGTCAGTATCGTACGCAGGTTAAGCACTACTTCCGTAAAGCCCATAAAGGCCATATCAGCATAGTGTTTAACCAGCCTGCCACCCTCCGCCTGCATTTTATCGCCGCCAAAATACCTGAATTCCGCCTGCGCATCTTTTATCTTCAATGCCTTCATTAAGTTAGCACCGTGGAGATCTCCCGAGGCTTCACCAGCGACAAGGTAATATTTCATGACTGTTGTATTTTGTAGAAGAAAAATAACATGGCCCAGATAAATGTAGCGCTCAATACTCCCCTCCCCGTATGCTCCTGGTTAATTTTAAAGAAGTACTTTAACAGCAATGCATTTACACCGATACAGCCTATCAGCAGTAAATCGGCCTTAGCCAGAAAAGCGACTTTATGCATGATAAACCAGACCACAGCAACGAGCAGTCCGGGAACAAAAATCCCGATCCCGAAACCAGCCCAAACGGTATTTCTAATCTGTTTAATCATTAAATGTCCAGGTATTGAGTAAAGGGATAGCATGGTGTGCAGTGAGATCAAATTGCACCGGTACTACTGATACAAATCCATGATCTAAAGCCCATACATCTGTATCTTCCCCCTTATCATTGTTCTGAAAAACTCCTGTAAGCCAGTAATATGGTCGCCCGTACGGATCTTTACGTTCATCAAATTCCTCTGCCCATTTCGCATTGGCCTGCCTGCAAATTTTAATTCCTTTCAGGTTTGCACCTTTGGGAAAGTTTACATTCAGCAGTGTAGCTTGCGGCAAACCATGATCAAGCACTTGTTTGACAATGATCTCCACGTATTTTTTGCAGTGACTAAAGTCTGCTTCCTCAGAGAAGTCATCTAAAGAAAAGCCGATGGAAGGAATGCCTTCAATTGCACCTTCTACGGCGGCAGACATCGTTCCCGAGTAAATGACGTTAATAGAATTGTTTAATCCGTGATTGATACCTGACACACAGATATCCGGTTTTTTACCTTTAAATATTTTATTCACAGCTAACTTGACACAGTCGACCGGTGTACCTGAACATTTATACATCTCCACACCTTCATAAAGATCTACCTTATCAAATCTTAAGGGTTTTCCGATAGTAATGGCGTGTCCCATACCCGATTGAGGGCCATCCGGAGCAACAACCACCACATTTCCTATTTCTTTAACTACTTCAATCAGGTTTCTGATGCCCGGGGCCGTAACTCCGTCGTCATTTACCACTAAAATATTGGGTCTGGATTGCTCTTTCTTCATATCCTTCAAAAATACAAGATTATACTTTAAACTATACGAATTATTACCTTTTCAGATTATATTTGAATAAATAACATCATCATTCCCCGCATGGATTCATGCAGGCTTACATCTCAAAAAACTGAACAATGAAGAAAAGCTTATTCCTATTATCCTGTTTCCTGATATCAGGATCAGGTTTAATAGCGCAGACCGGTTACCAGTGGAAAACTGCTGCATCTGGTGGATATACCTACAAGTATGTCACAAACGACCCTACTAAATCCCGTTTCTATACCTTACCGAACGGTTTAGCTGTAGTACTTTCCGAAAATACCAAAGAGCCGAGCATAGAATACCGTATGGTAGTGAGAGCAGGGAGTAATACAGATCCCCGCACAAATACTGGTTTAGCGCATTATCTTGAACACCTTTTATTTAAAGGAACGGATAAATTTGGCACCATGGATTATGCGAAGGAAAAGCCATTGCTGGATAAAATTGAGAAACTTTACGAGCAGTATCACAGTACTACCGACCCTGTTAAGCGCAAGGAGATTTATGCGGAAATAGATAAAACATCTGGTGAGGCTTCTGATTATTCTATTGCGAATGAGTATGATAAGATGATGAAATCTATCGGAGGACAGTCGACCAATGCCCATACCTCTGTAGAAGAAACAGTTTACAACGAGGATTTCCCTGCCAATGCCACTGATAAATTCCTGGCTTTACAGGCAGAACGCTTCCGTAATCCTGTTTTCCGTATTTTCCATACCGAACTGGAAGCAGTTTACGAAGAGAAAAACCGCGGATTGGATAATGACGCATGGAAGGTTTATGAGAAGATGGATGAATTGTTATATCCCGTACATAACTACGGTCAGCAGACAACTATTGGTACCATTGAGCACCTGAAAAATCCTTCACTGGTAGAAATCCGCAAATATTACAACAAGTACTATGTGCCAAATAATATGGCGGTAGTTTTGGCGGGCGATTTCAAAGCGGATGAAATGATTAAAAAAGTGGCAGCAGCTTTTGCTTACATGAAAGCTAAACCTGTGGAATTATATCATCCTGCTCCTGAAAAACCATTGACGCAGATACAACTGGCAGATGTGAACGGTCCGAGTGCGGAAAGTGTGAACATCGCTTTCAGAGGCTATGCAGAGAATACCAAACAAAGTATGCTGCTGGATCTGATTTCGAGCATCCTGGCAAATGGAAAAGCCGGATTACTGGATATCAACCTGAATAAACAACAAAAAGTACTGAGTTCTGGTGCCTATTACCAGCAGATGAAAGACTATGGTAATTTCGTGATGGTTGCACAGCCCAAACAAGGTCAGACCCTGCAAGAAGCACAACAATTATTACTGCAGCAGATCGATTTGCTTAAAAAAGGTGACTTTGATGGCAGCCTGATCAAAGCTGTAGTAGCTAACAATAAACTGAGTCTGTTAAAATCATTTGACGACAACAGCTTCCGCGTAGAGGCAGTGACCAATGAATTTGTACTAAACCGTGCTGTAAAATGGGATAAGTCCTTAAATAACAATGATGAGATGGGCAAAATCACCAAACAAGAGGTGGTGGACTTTGCAAATCAGTTTTTCAAAGATAATTATGTTGTGGTACTGAAACATAAAGCGGAAGATACCAACATCCTTAAAGTAGATAAACCTGCCATCACGCCGGTGAAAACAAATACGGATCAAGTTTCTTTATTCACTAAAAATCTATTGTCGGCGCCATCAAAACCGATTGAAGCCAAATTTCTGGATTACAATAAAGACCTGAACCTGGGTAAAGCAGGTATAGCGGATGTAGTTGCCGTGCAGAATAAAGAAAACACTTTATTTACACTCGCCTACCGTTTTGACATGGGCACATGGAATTATAAAATGGCTCCTTATGCTGCCCAATACCTTGCTTTTTTAAGTACGGATAAATATACAGCAGAAGAGATCAGTAAAGAATTTTACAATATCGCCTGTAACTATAGCTTTAACGTATCAAATGATGTGACCACTATTACGATCAGTGGTTTGCAGGAAAATTTTGATAAAGCAGTTAACCTTGTGGAGCATATTTTCGCGAATTGCAAAGCAAACGAAAGTGCATTAGCTGAATTAAAAAACAGTATCCTTAAGGCAAGAGAAAACAAAAAACTGGACAAGGCGGCCATCCTTTCCGGCCTGACAGCCTATGCGCAATATGGTGCAGCAAATCCGGCTAATTATGGTTTATCAAATGAGGAGATCAAAAATATGACCTCTAAAGAGTTGTTATATATTTTACATAACATCAATAATTACAAACATACCATTGCTTATTATGGTCCTGAAACTTTAAGCGCATTTACAAAAAACATAGAGAAAGTACATGCTTTGCCTAAGGAATTTACTGATGCAGCACCTGCGCAAAAGTTCAATTATACGAACACAGCAGCTAACCAGGTTTATTTTGCGAATTATGATATGGTACAGTCAGAAGTGCGCTGGGTAAGAAATGGTGGTGTTTATGATCCTGCACAGGCAGCTAAGATCACTTTATTTAACAGCTATTTTGGTGGTGGAATGGGATCAGTAGTCTTCCAGAGCATCAGGGAATCTCAGGCATTGGCCTACTCTACTTTCGCAGTTTTTTCAGCACCTGATAAAAAAGAAAAGCAGTATGCAATGATCGCTTATGTAGGCAGTCAGGCCGACAAAATGAACCAGGCTGTTGCGGGTATGAATGAACTACTGAACAAGTTACCGGAGTTTCCAGAGAATTTTGAATCATCAAAATACAGTAGCATGAACGCTATAGAAACTTCAAGAATCACGAAATTCGATATTATTTCAACTTATTTTGCTGATAAAAGAAAAGGTTTGGATCACGATTCAAGGATGGAAGAATATGCAGCTTTAAAACCAATGACATTTACCGATATCAGAAATTTCCATGCAGATAATGTGGCTAACAAGTCTTACAATTATTGCATTGTTGCCTCTGATAAAAAAGTAAAAACGGAAGATCTGCAGAAATTCGGCACATTGAATACGCTGACTCTGGAACAGATTTTTGGTTATTAACTGAAATTGATTTCCCATAAAAAAGGTGCTGTTCCAATGGAACAGCACCTTTTTTATGCTCGTAATTTTCTTTATTACTTATAAGGATTTTAACCAGTCTACCACTTCATCCCGTGTCTTACCAGTTTTTTGCTGAATTCTGCCATACAGCTCATCATCTTTACCTTCTTCATGTTTCAAATCATCATCGGTAAGGTCACCATAGGCTTGTTTCACTTTACCTTTAATCTCGTTCCATTTTCCTTTTAATTCTAACTTATCCATGGTAATATGTTTTTTGTTTTCATTATTGAACTGTATAAATAACACCGCGGGGGAAAAAATTGTTTTACTATTGTAACCATTGTCTTGTTTTACGCGTCTTATAAGAAACCAAACCATATGAAAAGATTATTATATATCCTGCTTATTCCTGTATTGCTATCCGAAAGTTCATGTACCATGATTATTAAGGGCATGGGAAAATCAATTGCAAAAGCTTATGACGATCAGAAAGACCTGAACATCAACAACCTTGAAGTAGCTGACCAAAATGGTAAAGCTGCCAGATTTGGCGATTTATATGCCGGAAAAACGGTGTATATGTACGTATGGAGACATACTACGCTACTGCCTGCGGATGATACCAATGCCGATTATAAAGCTTTAAAAAGCCGGTTTGAAAAATATAATGATGTGGTGTTTATCAATTTATATACAGGGGAAACTGAGGGCGACTGGAAACAGGCTACCACACTTAAAAATAATGCAGTAAAGGCTTATCATCTATCCGCAAACAGTATAAATGCTGATTTCCGTGAACTGATGTCATCCTCAACTTCTCCACAGATCATCGGAAAAAATGGTTTTATATTAGGATTTAAAGGTCCGAGGCCAGCAGATAAACTGGTTGTGGATTATGCATTATTCCAGGCAAGAAGCGGAGAGAACGCTACTGAAGCAACAAAAACATTAATCAAAGGGATCAATAGTGAGCAACATTTTAAGAATGACCAGCTGACAACATGGTATGAAAGCCATTACGGGAAAAAGCCGGAAGGGAAATTAAATGTAAGTATCTCCAATTCCGGGAACAGCATCTCGAACTAAAAATAGCGGCTGCGCCTGACAACAGCATAAAAAAGGCCTGTCTGAAAATTTCAGACAGGCCTTTTTTATGCTGAGGGTTATTACTATTTCGCTTGTAAAGCTTTGGATTTTTCAATGATTTCATCTACAATTGCGGGATCAAGCAAAGTACTCGTATCACCTAAATTACCTGTATCACCCTCCGCAATTTTCCTGAGGATCCTGCGCATAATTTTACCAGACCTGGTTTTAGGCAAACCTGTCACAAATAAAATCTTGTCCGGTTTAGCAATTGCGCCAATCACTCTTGTTACCGTTTGCAGAATATCTTTTTTAGTGAGTTCTTCTTCGCTATGCAGGTTCGGATAGATCACGAATGCATATATTCCCTGTCCTTTAACATCATGAGGATAACCTACTACAGCACTTTCGACCACTCCTGCATGCATATTAATGGCATTCTCCACTTCGGCAGTACCAATCCTGTGTCCGGAAACATTAATCACATCATCTACACGACCAGTGATTTTGTAGTAACCATCTTCATCCCGCATACAGCCATCGCCCGTAAAATAAAGGTTTGGATAGGTAGAGAAATAAGTTTGTTTGCAACGTTCATGATCACCATAGGTGGTACGTAAGATACCTGGCCATGGGAACTTAATACACAGGTTTCCATTTACCCCGTTTCCTTCGATCTCCTGGCCTTGTTCATCTACCAGAATCGGTTGAACTCCTGGCAAAGGTAAAGTAGCGAAGGCAGGCTTAAGCGGTGTTACAAATGCAATCGGCGAAATCATTAATCCCCCCGTCTCCGTTTGCCACCAGGTATCTACAATCGGACAGTTTTTATGACCAATTTCTTCATCCAGCCAGTGCCATGCCTCTTCATTTATAGGTTCTCCCACAGATCCCAGTACACGCAGACTACTGAGGTCTATGCCTTCCAGAGGCTCTTTACCAAAACTCATCAGCGAGCGGATAGCCGTTGGAGCCGTATACAGGATATTTACCTGATGCTTTTCTATCACCTCCCATAGTCTTGATGGTGTGGGATAAGTTGGAATTCCTTCAAACATCAGCGTGGTTGCCCCTTGTGATAAAGGACCATAAACAATATAAGAGTGACCGGTGATCCAGCCGATATCTGCCGTACAGAAGAACACTTCTTCAGGCTGGTAATTAAATACATTGGAGAAGGTATAACCTGCATAAACCATGTATCCGCCAACGGTATGCACCACTCCCTTAGGCTTGCCTGTAGAGCCGGAAGTATATAAGATGAACAGCATATCTTCTGCGTCCATTTCCTCCGCAGGGCAAAAAGTATCCACCAGTTTAATCTCATCCTCGAACCAGAGATCACGTCCTTTCAACATGGAAACAGGTGTACGCGTATGCGTTAATACAATTACCTTTTCTACTGTCGGACAGCCAATTAAAGCATCATCAATCACTTCCTTTAATTGAATCTGTTTATTGCCGCGGAATGATCCGTCAGCAGTAATCACCAGTTTACAAGCAGAATCATTGATCCTGTCGGCGATAGATTTAGCAGAAAAACCACCAAATATAACAGAGTGTACAGCACCAATCCTTGCACAGGCCAGCACCGCTACAGCGAGCTCCGGAACCATCGGCATATAAATACAAATACGATCCCCCTTCACAACGCCATTTTTCTTTAAAACGTTTGCGAAACGGCAAACCTGCTCATGCAGAATTTTATACGTTAAAGTTACACTTGGCTTCTCCGGATCATTTGATTCCCAGATGATCGCGGGCTTGTCGCCATTTTCCTCCAGGTGTCTGTCCAGGCAATTTTCTGTAATATTTAATTTGGCTCCTTCAAACCATTTAATATTCGGTTCTGTGAAATTCCAGGACAACACTTTATCCCATTTCTTTCTCCACAGGAAGTTATCTGCTATACCTGCCCAGAACTCTTCCGGGTGATCTACACTGAATTGATAGGTCTTCTTGTACTCGGCTAAAGATTTGATTTGCATATCTATTTTTATTAAAAACTATTTGGTTTCGGACTCGAAAACTCAAATATAAACCATTTGAGATAGGATAAAAACATTCTTTGATCTAATTTATGACAGGCATCACATTCTTTATTAAAAGGTTTAAATACAGGCCTGTTTGTATTTGGAAAGCATTTGTGTACATTTGTCGTACTAAAGGGAAGGTCGCACCGAACAAAACCACAGATTATTTTTAAAAATAATCACATGTAGCCTTGATGGTTACAATTATTTTTGTGATATTTGCACACTCTTAAAAAATTAAGCGAAGAACAATTAAATATATATATTAAAGGCATGTCTAGAGTTTGTGATTTAACCGGAAAAAAGGCAATGAGTGGTTTTAATGTTTCTCACTCAAACGTTAAAACTAAACGTAAGTTTTATCCCAACTTACAACTTCAGAAATTTTATATTCCTGATGAAGACCGTTGGATAACACTGAAAGTTTCTACTTCAGCTATCAAAACCATCAATAAGATTGGTATTACTGAAGCGATTAACCGTTTCGTTAAAAAAGGATTTTTGTAAAAACATTGTTGATGTGAATCAACTAAATTATTAATAACAATGGCAAAAAAAGGTAACAGAGTACAAGTTATTCTAGAGTGTACAGAACATAAAACTAGCGGCATGCCTGGTATGTCTAGATATATCTCTACAAAAAACCGTAAAAACACTACAGAGAGATTAGAATTGAAAAAATTCAATCCTGTATTGAAGAAAGTAACTGTACATAAAGAAATTAAGTAATATTTAGTATTTAACTAAATCCAATCTATTTAGATCATGGCAAAAAAGGTAGTTGCAACCCTTAAAACGGGTAAAGGTAAAGAATATTCAAAAGTTGTTACGATGACTAAATCACCAAAAACCGGTGCATATTCTTTCAAAGAAGTTATCGTTCACAACGATCACGTTAAAGATGCTATTGCTGGCGTAAGCAAGTAATTTTAATATTAATGATATTAAAGCCGTCCCTCTTTCTGATGGATGGCTTTTTTTGTTTTCATCTACATTTCTATGGGACTATTTGATTTCTTCAAGAAAAAGGAGACTGCACCTGAAGCTCAGGAGGCACTGAATAAAGGTTTAGAGAAAACTAAAGAAGGATTCTTAAGCAAGATCACTAAAGCTGTTGCAGGAAAATCAACAGTGGATGATGATGTGCTGGATAATCTGGAAGAAGTACTGGTTACTTCTGATGTTGGCGTAACCACTACGCTGAAGATTATTGAGCGGATCCAGGACAGGGTAGCGAAAGACAAATATTTGTCGACCTCCGAATTGAATCTCCTGCTTCGCGATGAAATCCAGTTGCTGCTTTCAGAAAACAACAGCAATGACTTTCGCAGCTTTGAGTATGGTAATCATAAACCTTATGTAATTATGGTGGTTGGTGTGAATGGGGTAGGAAAAACTACAACCATTGGTAAACTGGCACATAAGTTAAAAGCTGAAGGATTACAGGTTGTATTAGGCGCTGCCGATACTTTCCGTGCTGCTGCTGTTGACCAGATTAAACTCTGGGCTGAACGTGTTGGCGTGCGTATCGTAGCACAGGCTATGGGTTCCGATCCTGCGTCCGTTGCATTCGACACGATCCAGTCGGCCGTTGCAAATGGTGAAGATGTAGTGATTATTGATACCGCAGGTCGTTTGCACAATAAGATAGGCCTGATGAATGAGCTGGGTAAAATCAAAAAAGTAATGGAAAAGGTAATACCCGGTGCTCCGCATGAGATATTACTGGTACTGGACGGCTCTACCGGCCAAAATGCTTTTGAGCAATGCAAACAGTTTACCGAGGCCACTGATGTAAATGCACTGGCCATTACCAAACTGGATGGTACTGCAAAAGGCGGCGTTGTAATAGGTATCTCTGATCAGTTCAAGATACCTGTAAAATATATCGGCGTCGGAGAAGGTATAAATGACCTTCAATTATTTGATAAAAAAGCTTTTGTAGACGGACTCTTTAAATAGCCGGAAACATCAGCATCTATATACAACAATATGAACACAAAAACTGTCTCTAACATTATACCCGTTAAAAAACCGAAGATCAACGTAATTACCTTAGGCTGCTCTAAGAACATCTATGATTCTGAAGTTTTAATGGGGCAATTAAGAGGGAATAACTTAAGTGTTGTTCACGAGGCAAATGATATCAATAAGGACGACATCATTGTGATCAATACCTGCGGTTTTATTGACAATGCAAAACAGGAATCAATAGATACCATCCTCCAGTACAGTCAGCTGAAAGACGAAGGTAAAGTAGGTAAAGTAATCGTGACAGGATGTTTATCTGAGCGTTATAAACCGGAACTGGAAGCCGAGCTGACAAATGTTGATGCATTTTTTGGCACCAATGACCTGCAGAATATACTGCACTCCCTGGGTGCAAATTACAAACATGAATTAATCGGAGAAAGGTTACTGACAACCCCATCACATTTTGCTTATTTCAAAATCGCTGAAGGTTGTAACCGTCCCTGCTCCTTCTGTGCTATTCCATTGATGCGTGGTAAACACGTATCTACAGAAATGAATGCATTGGTACATGAGGCTAAAATATTAGCTGCGAACGGAACTAAAGAGTTGATTCTGATTGCGCAGGACCTTACCTATTACGGCCTGGATATTTATGGCAAACGTAATCTTGATGAGTTATTGAGAAGATTAGCTGATATCAACGGTATTGAATGGATCAGGCTGCAATATGCTTATCCTTCAGGTTTCCCTATGGAAATCCTGGATGCGATGAACGAGCGTGATAATATCTGTAAATATCTCGATATGCCATTACAGCATATCACAGACAACATGCTGAAGTCTATGCGCCGTGGAATTACCAAGCAAAAGACAATTGATATCGTTAACCAGATCAGGGATAAAGTTCCCGGAATCGCAATGCGTACCACATTAATCTGCGGATATCCGGGCGAAACTGAAAGAGATTTCGAAGAGATGTTACGCTGGGTAGAAGATACGCGTTTCGACAGATTAGGTTGTTTTACCTATTCTCATGAAGAAAAAACGCATGCACATAATTTAGTGGATGATGTGCCTGAAGAAGTGAAACAGGCACGTGTAGATGCTATCATGGAATTGCAGCAGGGCATTTCATTTGAGATTAACCAGGAAAAAGTAGGCCGGACTTACAAGGTACTGGTGGACCGTAAAGAGGGTGATTTCTTTATCGGCCGTACTGAATTTGACTCTCCGGAAGTAGATAATGAGGTGCTGATTGATGCGGCAACTGGTTATGCTGCAAACGGAACATTCGTTCAGGTGAAAGTTGACCGTGCGGAAGACTTTGATCTATATGGACAGATTGTAAAATAAAAGCTGGTGTTTGAAGAATTGTAGTTTATTAACTTAAATTCGTGGCAATGCAAGCCAAGTACATCTCTTATCAGCAAACAAATGCTTTTTCATCCATTGTATTGGATTACATCGGTGGAAAAGCTAAACTGGAGGACTTTTATAAGTACTCCCCTACTATTCAGGGCTTTGAAAAAGCTATTGCCGAACGAAAGTTTTCAGGTGACCGCGAATTACTGACCCGAACGCTGCAAAGACAGTATATGCATATTGAGCCCTCTGCTCTTGTGCTTTCCAATATCGCTTTATTAGCTGATGACCGTACCTTTACCATCACTACCGGTCATCAGCTCAATATATTTACAGGGCCTTTGTATTTTATCTATAAGATTGTTACGGCTATTAACCTGGCCAGGGATCTTAAAAAACAATTCCCTGATTACAATTTTGTTCCTGTTTACTGGATGGCCACAGAAGATCATGATTTTGAAGAAATCAATCATGTTAAACTGGAAGATAAAATGCTGACCTGGCAGAGTAAAGCTACTGGTGCAACAGGAAGAATCAGCACCAAAGATTTCACGGAAACACTGGTCGCCTATAAAGGTTTCCTTGGCATCAGCGGCAATGGAGATGAACTGGCAAAAAAGGTGGAAAAGGCCTATACCAATAACAAAAAATTAGCAGATGCCACCCGTGAACTGGTAGATTCACTATTCGGCGAGTATGGATTGATTTGTACTGACGCAGATGATGCCGCGCTTAAAGCCCAGTTTGCTCCTGTAATAGCGCAGGACATCCTGGAGCAGCATAGTTTTGAGCTGATCAATACAACCAGCAAAAGATTAGAAGAAAAAGGCTATAAACCGCAGGTAAATCCCAGGGAGATTAACTTCTTTTATATGGATGACAACCTTCGTGAGCGAATTGTACAGGAAGGTGAACTGTTCCAGGTGATGAATACGGAAATCAGCTTCACTAAAGACAGCCTGACAGCAGAAATAAAAAGCCATCCTGAACGCTTCAGTCCAAATGTGGTGATGCGACCTGTTTACCAGGAGATTATTCTTCCAAACCTTGCTTATATTGGTGGTGGTGCAGAAGTAACCTATTGGCTGCAGCTAAAGGCGAATTTCGACTACTATAAGGTTGCTTATCCTGTTCTTATCTTACGTAACTCGGCCATAGTAATTGATGAAAGAAGTGCCAGAAAAATGCAGATTCTTGATATCAGCGCGACCGACCTTTTCGATACAGACGAGCAGCTAAAGAATAAATGGGTAAAGGCACATGTGGGCGATTCCCTTTGTCTGGATGACGAGCAAAGAGCCATCAGAGCCGTGTTTGATCAGATCAAACTGAATTCTTATAAAATCGACAAAACACTTTCCCTCTCTGCAGAAGCGGCCAAAACAAAGAGCTTAAAGCTGGTCACCAACCTTGAAAAAAAGCTGCTGCGAGCCGAAAAAAGGAAACATACTACTTCTTTAGAACAAATCTCTCAACTCAAAAACAAATTGTTCCCATCCGGCGTCTTACAGGAACGTGTGTTAAATATAGCTCCCGTATATGTCCTCTATGGGGAAGACTTTATCAATAGTTTAGTGAGACACTTTAAACCGCTGGACCATAAATTCACCGTGATATACGCCTAACCCATCCATCATGATTTTCCACACTTTTACCGCAGCACACCTCAGGGCTTTTACAATCAATGTATTTATCAAAATGGGTTGCAGTACAACAGATGCTGAGCTGGCGGCGGACGTATTATTGAAATCAGATCTGCGCGGAATCGATTCGCATGGCGTAGCCAGGTTAAGTGGTTACGTACGTCTCTGGGAAAAGGAAAGGATTAATGCTACACCCAATATCCGGATAGTACATGAAACTGCTACTACAGCTACTGTAGACGGCGACGGAGGTCTCGGATTAGTGGTTGCCCCTTTCGCCATGAAAGTAGCTATCGAAAAAGCCGCAATATACGGCAGTGGCTGGGTAGCCGTAAAAAACTCTAACCATTTCGGCATCGCAGGATACCATGCCCTGATGGCCGTGGAGCAGGACATGATTGGTATCAGCATGACCAATGCAAGTCCGCTGGTAGCCCCTACCTATGCAAATGAAAGATTATTAGGTACCAACCCCATGTGTTATGCATTCCCTGCTGGCAAATATCCACCTGTAGTAGTAGACATGGCAACTGCCGCCGCAGCAAACGGTAAACTGGAAATTGCAAGCCGTGCCAATCAGCCTATTCCTGATGGCTGGGCACAAGATAAAGACGGCAAGGGCTCTACTGATCCCAATGAATTAAAATCTGGCGGATCCCTACTCCCTTTAGGCAGCGATAAAGATCACGGCAGTCATAAAGGATATGGATTAAGTGCAACAGTGGATATCTTATCAGCTGTGCTTTCAGGTGCAAATTACGGCCCCTGGGTGCCCCCTTTTGTTGCTTTCCTTGATCCACCCACGGATCCTGTAGGAGAAGGTATAGGTCACTTTTTAGGTGCAATGCGCGTTGATGGATTCCGTCCTGCAGCAGACTTCAAAGATCATCTTGATAACTGGATTGAGCGTTTTAAAAGCGCAAAGACAGTTGATCCTGATAAACATGTGATCATTCCTGGTGAACCTGAATATGCGTTTGAGCAGAAACGGTCTGTATCTGGGATTCCTTTAATTGATGTTGTAGTAGAGGATTTAAATGTGTTGGCAGATAAGTTAGGAATCGAAAGGCTTAAGGTATAAGATTTATCATTCATAGGTTTATTCTTCTTTGTTAAAAACCGGTAATTTATCTGGTGACTGGAATATTTGCCTGAAGGGGCAAACAATCCTAGGTCACCATACAAACAACCGATTTTTTTTAAGACCATCTAAAGTCCATCTCCAGACCCATAGTATCATCCAGCAATGAGCCTGGATTCTTTCCCATTAACGCCGAGCCGTAAAACAACCAATAGTAAATACCAGGAGCAAATATGCCGACTGTCAACCCGGATTCTTTCCGGTCAATAAACTATACACGCGCTAATTGCATATGCCAGCACCCAACAGTATCCCCGTTAATAGTAAGCGCCATATACTGCCAATAGCATAATGCGGTCGCTACCCGGATTTCCCCCATTAAGGTAGGCCACATGGGTATGCAATTTGCAAAGGATCTTCTTAAAAATAAAAAAGGTAAGCTATATACTGACCTAGGAGTGTTGCCTCTTCAGGCAATATTCCAGTCAGTATATAGCTTACCTTTTTTTATTTCAGGTAAAACCTTTTTATTGGATACCTAGTGGATACCCTTAAACAACCTGCTCCATCTGATTTTGCTAAAGAACGACCCGTCAGTATTGTAACTCATCCAGATGAACAGTGCTTTACCAACTACGTGGTCTTCCGGAACAAAACCCCAGTACCTTGAATCCAATGAATTGTGCCTGTTATCCCCCATCATCCAGTAATAGTTCATTTTGAAGGTGTAACTATCCGCTTTCTGACCATTGATCAACCAGCCATTACCAGATTTTTCCAGTTTATTTCCTTCATAAATTTCAATACACCTTTTATAGAATGGCATACTTAAACTATCCAGTTTTACAGTCCATCCCTTTTTAGGAATTCTTACCGGTCCCCAGTTATCTACATTCCATTTCAGCTGCGGGTTCTGAGGGAATAAGTCCGGCTCCGCAGCACCCGGTGCTGCAGTATGCATAGTTACCGAGCTAACGAAATCCAGTTTCTTCACTTCGGCCATAAGTTCCGGAGTAGCATTGAAGTTGTAAGTATCCTGCGAAACGGCGGTAATCTGTTTGGCAATTACAAAGCCCATATCTTCAAATAGCTGGAAGTTGACATCTGCACTTTTAAATTTGACCAGGTAATCCATCTGTCCGGTGCTTTTCATCGGCTCTGGTTTACCATTAACTGAAACCAGTCCGTTAGACATGCTCATTACATCACCACTGATCCCAATACAGCGTTTAATGTAATTCTCTCTTTTATCGACAGGTCTGCTCGTTACCGTGTATTGCGTATTAACGGCCTCATGCCCCAGTGCACGCACAAGTCCGTAATAATCACGGTCCTGCACCTCCAGTGCAACAGTATCACCTTCCGGGAAGTTGAATACCACAACGTCATTTCTTTTGATATCCTGTATTCCCGGTAACCTGCGGTACTTCCATTGGATACCATCATAATAAGCTTTTGTGCCCGTTACCGGCATCGTATGGTGTGCAAAAGGGAATGCTACCGGAGTCATAGGTATCCTGGCACCGTAGTTTACTTTACTCACAAACAGGAAGTCACCTACGAGCAATGATTTCTCCATGGATTCTGTTGGAATAGTATAGGCTTCGATAAAAAACACCCGGATTACTGTTGCAGCTATTACTGCAAAGACGATGGCATCAAACCATTCTCTGCTTTTAGTTTTTTTCTTTTTGGGCTGGGTCGGCTGCGTAGATAAGCTTTCCTTATCTTTTTGCCTGAACTTCCAATTCATATGTTATGCTGTTATGTTATTTAAAATTAAAGATATCAGTTATATTATAAAATCCCTGTTTGTTTTGCAGCCATTCTGCGGCGACTACCGCGCCAAGCGCAAATCCTGCACGGCTGTTAGCCGTATGTTTTAATTCGATTTCATCCACTTCAGAACTATATACTACAGTGTGGGTACCAGGGATATTCTCAATTCTCTCCGAAGCGATCAGCAGCTGATCCTTTTTCATGACTTCCGTCAGTCCTTGTCCGGATAATTCATTGATCCATTCTGTTTTGCGGTCCAGATTTTCAATAATACCTTCCGCAATGGTCATTGCTGTACCACTAGGGGCATCCAGCTTCTGTGTATGGTGGATCTCTTCTACCTGTACATCGTATGCCGGATAATTATTCATCATTTTTGCAAGCACTTCATTGATATGAAAGAAGAGGTTCACGCCAATACTGAAATTAGAGCCGTAAAGTAAAGTATGATTTCCCTGCAGGCATTCATTCTTGATTTCCTGCAGCTGGCCGTACCAACCTGTAGTACCTACAATCAAAGGAACATTGGCTTCGAAGCAGGTATAAATGTTTTTAATTGCGGCATCAGGAAGACTGAAATCTATAGCGACGTCCGCTTTTCTTAAATTTGAAACTGTGAGTTCATCCAGGTTTGTACTTCCAATTTTCAGGACAACTTCATGCCCCCTTTCCATCGCAAAACGCTCGATAATCTGACCCATTTTACCGTAACCGATTAAAGCTATGTTCATTTTTGTTCTTTTAATAAATATTAATTTTATACATCCCGGTCATCTCTATAATCTGAATGCCAGCTTAAGCCCCGGTGTAGAGGAATGAAAACCATACATATAGCTGGAATTGATGACTGTCGGCGAAAGTTTAACGCCAAGGTCATTTCCTATATCAAAGTATTTTAAGCGTGCATCGATATAAGCCTCTACAATGTTCACTGCATACAGCGCTGCAAAAGAAATGATAATCACTTGTTTATTTCTTCTGAAAACATCCTTTGCAGTAATCAGTCCGGCAGTATTGGAGAACCCGGCCAATGAACTTTCAGGGTTGGGAAAGCCATTTGCCTGACGAAACTGGATCTCATCCAGGTACAAATGATAATTTTTATTGTTATCAATAAAGGAAAGTGCAAGTAAAGTTCCCCCGGTATAGATTGCAGCAACTTTGAGTCCGCGGTAAACTGTCAGCCCGTTTCCTACCTGTCCCCATCCAGGTATCATTGCAGAGCGCAATGCAGCCTTTCTGCCTGCTATTTTACCATAATTAACATAAGCAGCAGTATCGGCCTTTGCAGGTGTCCGCTTAAGGCTGTCGCCCTTCACTGTAAATTTCTCCTGTCCCTTCACTACAGCCGCAGTAAAAAGGAGGAAAATCGATAACCATAAGATTTTTGGCATTACCAGTCTAATAATTCTAATATTCTGCTCAGGTCATCATCAGAAACAAAAGGTATCTCAATTGCTCCTTTTCCATTTTCCCCGACCTTTAATTTAACTTTAGTCGCAAACCTTGATGCCAGATCTTTTTGCAGTTTCTGATATTCGAAAGAAACGCCAACAGACTGTTTGGCAGCTTTAGGCTTCAGTTGCAGGCTATTGATACTTCTTACCAGTTCTTCCACTTTTCTAACAGACAAACCCTTGTCGATGATCTCCTGATGAATAAACAGTTGTTTCTCCACTTCTTCCACATTGATTAAGGCACGTGCATGCCCCATCGATATTTTCTGATCGCGAATAGAGATTTGTATCACCGGCGGTAATTTCAGCAAGCGAAGGTAATTCGTCACAGTTGACCTGTTTTTCCCTACACGCTCACTCAATTGCTCCTGCTTCAGGTTACATTCTTCCAGCATGCGCTGGAAACTGAGCGCAACCTCAATCGCGTTTAAGTTTTCACGCTGAATATTTTCTATCAGTGCCATTTCCAGCATTTGCTGGTCGTTAGCACTCCGTATATAAGCCGGAATTTCAGTTAATCCTGCTAATTTCGATGCTCTTAAACGACGTTCACCTGAAATCAGCTGGTATTTACCCTGCTCCCCGTTCCTTACGGTTATCGGCTGGATCAAACCCTGTATCCGAATAGAATCTGCCAGTTCATTCAATGCTACCTGATCAAATTCAGTTCTTGGCTGATAAGGGTTGGTTTCAATATCACTGATTTTGATATGGCCTGTATTGCTGGTAGCAACTGTACTTTCCTGTTTTGGTCGCTGGTCTGTTTCAAGAGCGGAATTTATCCCGCTTTTAGGAGCATGTACAGCATCACTGTCATCTAGAAGCGCACTTAATCCTCTGCCTAAACCTGTTTTTCGCTGAAAAGATGTCATGATTTATGTTTAAATTTTCGCAGTTGTTAAACCTTCAGTTTCTTTGACCATACCATTTTTACGAACAATCTCGCGCGCAAGATTCAGGTAATTGATGGCGCCTTTACAGTTGGCATCATGCATAATAACAGATACGCCGTAACTTGGTGCTTCACTTAAGCGTGTATTTCTCTGAATAATTGTTTCGAAAACAAGGTCCTGGAAATGTGTCCGCACCTCTTCTACTACCTGATTAGACAAACGCAACCGGACGTCATACATGGTCAAAAGGATACCTTCAATTTCCAGTTCGGGATTTAATCTGTTCTGAACGATCTTGATTGTATTTAACAATTTGCCTAATCCTTCCAGTGCAAAATATTCACACTGCACGGGTATAATCACAGAATCCGCAGCGGTAAGCGCATTGATTGTAATTAAGCCCAGTGATGGAGAACAATCAACGATGATAAAATCATACTGATCTTTAATTTTCTCCAGAACGGCTTTCATTTTATATTCCCTGTTGGTCAGGTTGATCATCTCGATCTCCGCACCCACAAGATCGATGTGTGCAGGCAACAGATCAAGATTAGGCGTTTCAGTTTTCTGAATTGCTTCAGAAGGCTCTATATCATTAATGATGCACTCATAAATGCTGTTCTTAATATTTCTTGGATCAAACCCAATACCTGAGGTTGAATTGGCCTGAGGATCAGCATCTACTAATAAAGTTCTGTATTCTAATACGGCCAGACTGGCGGCTAAATTTATGGATGAAGTTGTTTTACCTACGCCACCTTTCTGGTTTGCCAATGCAATAATTTTACTCATTTATTTTTATAATAATTACCAATTATATCCCTGAGAATTTGTGAACTAGATTTCATTATCAAAAAACGTTATTTTTGCCCTATATTTAGGGCTTTTTAACGATTAGCTAAGATACAAACTTAATGACAATATTGTTGTTAAAGACTTATTGTTTTGAACATCTTATTAACAATTCCTTACATGGTTACCATTATCTCCGGAACAAACAGGCCTAATAGCAATACGCTTAAAGTAGCGAAATATTATCAGGAAACATTAGCGAAAAAAGGATTGACAACCAATCTGTTGAGCATGGAAGAGCTTCCCGATGATTTGATTGTTTCAGATTTGTATGGAAAACGTTCTCCTGAATTTGAAAGCATACAGGAACTAATGACGGCATCTGCCAAATTCGTTTTCATTATTCCGGAATATAACGGCAGTTTTCCTGGTGTGCTGAAAACCTTTATTGATGCCTGCACCTTTCCTGACAGCTTTTATGAGAAAAAAGCATGTCTTGTGGGTATCTCCTCAGGCAAATATGGAAACATCCGTGGAATAGACCATTTTGGTGGTGTATGCAGCTATCTGCACTTAAATGTACTGCCTTTACGCATCCACATTCCAGCCATAAAAACTGAACTGGATGAAAATAATGCGTTTTTTAAAGAGGATACTTTGAAATTTACAGATAGCCAGATGGATAAATTTATTGCTTTCTAAAGCAATGTTTCCTATACCACGAAACCGGTCCAGTTTGTTCCCTCATTACCGAATATAAAATACCCGGGATAAAGCATTTCCACTACATCCTCTAGTGTATTGACGAAATGTTCCGGATCACTCATATAAGCAGACTGGTCGTCCATAATATAAACTCTTTTAAACTTCACCGCTGGCCATTCCTCATTTAAAAGAGAAGGGACAATACCCATCATTTCCAGCATGCCTGTCCTGGATTCATGGTAAATAATGACCTGCGCATCCATTACCTCCTGCTTCAGATCGCCACCAGCAGATTCCATCACTACATTGAGCAGGCTGCTTGGGTTATTGAAACTGTCCAGTACAATCACAGGAATCTTATCCATAAACTTTATCTTATGCAGGATTATATCTACGCGTTCCTGAAGCTCTTCACGCAGTTCTTCATCCTCAACATTATTTATAATCGCATTTAAAAAAGACATAGCATTTAATTTTATTACTTTGTGCAAAAATAGGATTCCTTAACTGATGCCTCTAATTAATAAAAATATTTTTTTTGCTTTATGCATCATCGCCCTCTGTGGCTGTAAAAACACGACAGAAAATAACGGCAAAAAGGTTTTCACACTGAATTTTGACCAGAGCCTGACCACACTTGACCCTGCATTTGCACGTAATCAGCCTGCTATATGGATGATCAACCAGATTTTTAACGGGCTGGTGCAGGTTGATGAACAGCTGAACGCGGTACCCTGTATTGCCAAATCATGGGAAGTCGCCGGAGATGGTCTCAATTATACTTTTCACCTTCGTAATGATGTATTCTTCCATAATGATCCGCTTTTTAAAAATGGAAAAGGCAGGAAAGTCATTGCGGCCGATTTTGTCTATAGTTTTAACCGGCTGATAGATCCGAAAGTAGCGTCTTCTGGTGGCTGGATCTTTAGCGACAAGGTAAAAGATGTGCATAATTTCATTGCGGTGAATGACTCTACATTTCAGGTCCGTTTAACCAAACCTTTTCCGGGTTTCCTCAACCTGCTGACTACACAATATTGCAGCGTTGTGCCCAAAGAAATCATAACATATTACGGAAAAGATTTCAGGAGCCACCCCATTGGCACCGGCCCTTTTAAGTTTAAATACTGGAAAGAAGAAGAGATCCTGGTATTGCTTAAAAATGAAAATTACTGGGAGAAAGATGGTAATACCAGGCTCCCCTATCTGGATGCCGTTAAAGCTTCATTCATTAGTGACAAGCAAAGTGCCTTCATGAATTTCATTAAGAAAGACCTGGACTTCTTCAACAGTGTGGATGGCAGTTACAGGGATGATATCCTGACCAAAAGCGGTCATATGACCAGCAAGTACAAAGGTAAGTTTCAGCTGATCAAAGGTCCGTATCTGTGTACTGAATACCTCGGGATATTGGTCGACACCACACAGTCTATCGCCAAAAATTCCCCGCTGAAATACAAAAAAGTAAGACAGGCCATCAACTACGGCATTGATAAAGCGAAACTGATTAAATATTTAAGGAACAGTATTGGTGTACCCGCTACTTCAGGCTTTGTGCCAAAAGGTATGCCCGGCTTTGACAGCGCAGTGGTGAAAGGATATAACTATGATCCGGCAAAGGCTGCAGCACTGTTGAAAAGTGCAGGTTTCCCCAATGGAAAAGGGATGTCTGAGCTTACATTGACTACCTCTACAACTTACAAAGATCTCATAGAATTTATCCAGGGAGAATTAACCGCTTTAGGTATCAGGGTTAAAGTAGATGTTGCACCCAGCGCAAGTTTGCGTGAGTTGATGTCTAAGAATGAAGTAAACTTCTTCAGAGGGTCATGGATTGCCGACTTCCCCGATCAGGAAAACTACCTTTCTGTATTTTATTCGAAAAACAAAGTGCCATTCGGACCGAATTATACCGGATATTTTAATAAGGAATTTGACCGCTTACTGGAAAGTACATATTTTGAAAGAGATTTGAAGAAGCGCAATGCGATATTCAGGCAGATGGATAATATGGTCATTGAAAATGCTTCGATAGTACCGATCCTGTACGATCAGTCTGTGGTTATGCTGCAAAACAACATCAGCGGTTATCCGATCAATCCCCTCAGCCTGATGATCCTTAAACGGGTAAAGAAGAAATAAATAAGGCCCGCAGATAAACGGGCCTCATCATTAAATATATGCTTTTATTATTGCTGTTTCGGTATCCCGCCACCGCCACCCATTCCACCACCACTGGTTTCATCAGGTTTTAGATCGTCGTTATTGATTCCTTTTTTCTTTTTAGCAGCTGCATTAAAGTTCATTTTACCAAACTTATAACTGAAGTTCACACCAAAAGAACGGATTGGATAGTAGATATTGGTACTCTGCAGGAAGTTAACATTACCATTTTCTTCAATCCCCCTATTTTCTGTTTTGATATGCAGATCACGTGCAAATACATTGAACACATTAATACCAACTGTAGCTTTCTTTTTCATGATATCCTTTTTCACCGCTCCACCATAAAAATACATCGCACCTGTTGTTCCCTGGAACGTTCTTTTGGGGCCGACATTCACACCAAACAACTCTGTATTCCAGCCACCTTTGAAAGCGATAGCCGAGCGTAGAAATAAGGTATAATTTACATTCAGTCCGGTGCTCACATTCGTCTGCACATTTTTCACATCATAGGTATTTACACTGACGTTAGACATTAATGTCCATTTGGGCGTAGGATTATAAGAAGCGAATACATTACCACCAAAAGATTTATTGGTAC
Source organism: Pedobacter sp. MR2016-24 (assembly GCF_026239655.1). Lineage (GTDB taxonomy): Bacteria > Bacteroidota > Bacteroidia > Sphingobacteriales > Sphingobacteriaceae > Pedobacter. Next base: position 449,398 of record NZ_JAPIVO010000008.1, read on the forward strand.
CAATATTATAATAAGAAGTCAGCTTCTGGTCCTGATCATACAAACTTTCAATTACGTCTTTCGTTTCCCTGTAAAAAACAGATGCGGTAATCATCGAACCCTTGATAAAAGTAGAATAACCCAATTCAATCAAATCACTGATTTCAGGACTTAAGTTAGGATTACCCTGCTGCTGATTTTCCGGGTCATTTCTATTTAAAAACGGGTTCAGATAAGTCAGACTTGGTCGCTGCATCCTCTTATTGTAACTCAGTTTTAAGCTGGAATTATTTTTCAGTGTTTTCGAAATGATAGCACTTGGAAACAAGTTAAAATAGTCGTTGTTAAAGTTTAATGAAGTACCAGAAACGCCAGTGATATTTGTGTATTCAGCTCTTAATCCACCTTTAAAATCGATCGTCTTAGCCAGCTTAAAACTCATCACGCCATAAGCAGCAGCTACATCCTGGTTATAATCAAAATCCTGCTCACTGCTTTCATACTTACTTTTAATATCTCTGAAGATCCCTTTTACCCCTGTTTCCAGCTTCACATCTTTGCTAAAAGGATAAGTATAATCTGCCTGGGCAGTGTATTCGTTATTCTTTCCTGTATTGTCGCCAATGATCGGCACAGAGCTGCTGCCATTCGGCAAAATGATTACTGAGTTAAATTCAGTCGTATTTCTGCCAAAACTAGCCTGACCGGACAAAGTAAACTCTTCGCCTTCTTTTTTTGTTGTTCTTCTATAATCTGCACTCCAATCCACATTGTTGGAACCCACATCATTTTTAGACGTACGCATATAATTTGTCGTTGCATCCTGCAGCCTGCTCAATACATTCAGACTTCCGTCAGACCCGTTGGAGAAATCGGTATATTTTACATTCGTTGATAAGCTATTGTAGCCATTGATATCGTAATCCAGACCAAAACCACCGTTGAAGCTATACCGTTTAGCACGTGTATATCCTATCTGGCTCAATGAAGTATTGTTTGTATAATCATCATTCAACAGTTCCACCCGCGTATCCTGCGGAATGGCATACTGGCCGCCAAAGTTTGAAGTGAAACCCAGTCTCCCCTTTTTTGCATTCAGACTAAAATTGCCATTATTCTGTCGTGTACCCGCAGCAATACTTGCATTTCCATTAATCCCCTGCGCGGTCTTCTTTTTAGTGATGATGTTGATAATTCCGCCGGCACCTTCTGCATCATATTTTGCTGAAGGACTCGTGATGACTTCCACACTTTTAATCTCTTCTGCAGGAATCATCTTCAGTGCATCAGCAACACTATTAGACATGGTTCCGGAAGGTTTACCGTTGATCAGTACCCTTACCGCAGCTCCACGAAGAGAAGGGTTTCCATCAATGTCTACCGTAACCATCGGTACTTTACGCATTACATCACCTGCATTACCACCAGCAGTAGTCACATCCTGTTCAGCATTATAAACCATTCTGTCAATCTTGTTTTCTACCATAGGTGTGGCGCCCACAATGGCCACTTCTTTCAGGTTACTCTCTGTGCCAACCATATAAATAGTGCCCATATTGATATCCGGCTTTTCAGCTGTTGTTTTTACTAATACGGATTTGCTTTTATAACCCATAAAGCCAATTGAAAGCTTATACTGATCTGGTGCAACGTTCTGTAAGGTGATTTTCCCTTTGGCATCGGTTACCGCACCATTAACAGATTTGCTGTCTTTAATTCTGATTAGGGAAACTGTAGCATAATCAACTGGTGATTTTGTGGCGGAATCCAATATGATTGCCGTGATCCGGCCCGTTATGGTGATTTTTGGTGCTCCTCCACCCATAGGAAACTGGGCTTTTGTACTGAGTGCACATCCGAATAGTAGAAATAAAAATAAAATACGTTTCATAATAAGGTAATAGTTGTTGGTAATAGTTGCTTCATTAGTCTGCGCAAATTACTTTTTGTTACGGCACTCCAGAAATAGTTTCTGATCACTTGTAATAAAAAGCCGGCAAATTGCAGCAATTGACCGGTAGAAAAAATGCCCTGCTATTTTAGCAGGGCATTATACAGGAATATGATGAGATAATAAATACGAGATATTAAACTACGATATTTACAATTCTGCCTTTTACTACAATCACTTTTTTAGGCGTTTTTCCTTCCAGATATTTCTGCACCTGCTCATCAGCCAATACCAAAGCTTCAATTTCAGCAGCTTCAAGTGTCAGGCTCAAATTCAGGTTTGTCCTGGTTTTTCCATTTACAGAAACCGGGTAACTGAATTCATCTTCCACCATGTATGAAGGGTTGAACTCAGGATAGGCAGCATGAGAAATGCTTTCTTTGTTGCCTAAGAGCGACCACAGTTCTTCAGTAATATGCGGTGCATAAGGAGAAAGAACGATCACTAAATCCTGAAGAATAGCTCTCTTGTTACACTTCAAATCAGTCAGTTCATTCACCGCAATCATAAAACTGGATACAGATGTATTGAAAGAAAAACGCTCCACATCATCCTGTACTTTTTTAATAATCTTATGGAGCGCCTTTAACTCAGCTTTTACCGGTGCGGCATCACTTACGTTGAACTCCCATTGATCATTATGGAATAATCTCCAGAATTTACGCAGAAATTTGAATACGCCTTCAATACCATTGGTATTCCATGGTTTGCTTTGCTCCAGCGGACCTAAAAACATCTCATACATCCTTAATGTATCGGCACCATAGCTGTTGATCAGCACATCAGGATTAACGACGTTGAATTTGGATTTAGACATTTTCTCTACTTCCACACCACAGATATACTTTCCGCTCTCGAGTATGAATTCGGCCTCTGCAAACTCAGGTCTGAACAGTTTGAACTTTTCTATATTCAAAATCTCGTTCTCCACGATATTTACATCCACATGTAATGCAGAAGTTTTATACTGACTTTTCAGTCCGTAAGATACCAGGGTATTCAATCCCCTGCCCTCTTCATCAATAACCCGGTACACAAAATTACTTCTGCCCTGGATCATTCCCTGGTTGATCAGTTTTTTGAAAGGCTCTTCCTCGTTTACATAACCCAGATCTTTCAGGAACTTATTCCAGAAACGACTGTATAACAAGTGACCAGTAGCATGTTCTGAACCACCAATATATAAATCCACATCTTTCCAATAGGCAATTGCTTCTTTGGAAGCGAATGCGTTTTTATTCTGTGAGTCCATATAACGGTACCAGTACCAGCTTGAACCTGCCCAACCCGGCATCGTACTCAGCTCATAATTGTACTGTTGTTCGTAACTCCAGCCATCGGCCCTGCCCAGTGGCGGTTCTCCGCTTTCTGTTGGCAGGTATTTATCTACCTCAGGCAATAACAATGGCAATTCTTCTTCTTTGATTAAATAAGGCAGGCCATCCTTAAAATAAACAGGTATAGGTTCTCCCCAATAGCGCTGGCGACCAAAAATTGCATCCCGCATGCGGTAATTGATTTTAGCCTTGCCCACTTTTTTATCTTCCAGCCAGGTATTCAAAGTGTCCACAGCTTCCTTGTAGTCCATTCCATTGATGAAACCGGAGTTAATATAAGCCCCTTCTTTGGTCGCATCTGCCTGTATGTCTATATCTTTCTGTCCGTCCAGGATCTGCACAACAGGTAAATTGAAATGTTTCGCAAATAACCAGTCGCGCTGGTCACCACTAGGCACGCCCATTACCGCACCAGTTCCATAACCCGCCAGCACATAATCAGCAATCCACAACTGTACACGTTCGCCACTTACAGGATTAATCACATAAGTTCCCGTAAATGCACCGGATACTGTTTTTGTATCCGCCATACGGTCAAGCTCCGATTTCTTTTTGGTCTGTGCGATATAATTTTTAATATCGTTCTCTTGTTCCGGAGTCGTCAGAACACTCACCAGCTCATGCTCCGGAGCCAGGACTAAATAGGACACACCAAATATTGTGTCTACACGCGTAGTAAACACTTCTATATTATCTGCCGGCAAAGCAGCTGCACCAGGTACTGTCTCTATGGTGAAACGTACACTTGCGCCAACACTCTTACCAATCCAGTTGCGTTGCATTTCTTTTACCGGCTCTGGCCAGTCGATCGTATTCAGTCCCTGCAGCAATCGCTCTGCATAAGCAGAAATCCGCATGCTCCACTGCATCATTTTTTTCTGTTCAACAGGATGACCTCCGCGTTCAGAAAAACCTTCTTTAACTTCATCATTTGCCAATACCGTTCCCAATGCCGGGCACCAGTTTACTGTACTTTCACGCAAATAAGTTAAACGGTATTTAAGCAGCTCTGCCTGTTTCTCCTCATGGGTCATTGCTGCCCAGTCAGACGGCATAAAGGATTTCACCTCTTCATCACAGACAGCTTTCACATCAGCGCTGCCCGCAGCGTTAAACTTTTCGATCAGCGTGGTGATATCTTCCGCTCTGTCCGTTTCCAGGTTATACCAGGAATTGAACAGCTGCATAAAAATCCACTGCGTCCATTTGTAATAATCAGGTTCAGAAGTGCGTACTTCCTTGCTCCAGTCGAACGAAAACCCGATCTGATCCAGCTGCCTGCGGTAGGTATTGATATTGACCTCCGTGGTTAATGCCGGATGCTGACCAGTTTGAATAGCATATTGTTCTGCTGGCAATCCAAATGAATCGTATCCCATAGGATGCAAAACATTGAAGCCTTTTAATCTTTTGTATCTTGAAAATATATCTGAAGCAATGTAGCCGAGCGGGTGGCCCACATGTAAACCTGCACCTGATGGATAAGGAAACATATCCAGTACATAAAACTTAGGTTTAACAGTATCTTTCTCTGCTTTAAATGTTTGGTGCTCTGCCCAGAACGCTTGCCACTTCTGCTCTATTTCTTTAAATTGGTAATCCATTACAGCTCTTCTCTTTGTATACGGCGAAAATAAAGAAATAAAGGGTGTTTCAGAAAGGTTATGGAAAGAAATTAGGTTTTAAGGAACTATTTCAAACAGTTTCCCGTTCTGATTACATCAGGCCCACACAATATTTAGGCATTTATATCTGTCATATTTTATATTTAGTTGCTTATATTTTTTAATTTCGCAAAACATAAATGAACAACATGGAAGAATTTGAAGTTAGCGATGCTTCTAAAAAGACAAAAACAATTTATATCTCTACTATATTTAGTATTACATTGGTTTTGTTAATGCTTGGTATACTGGGTTTAATACTCGTACACGCCAAGAACCTGTCTAACTATGTGAAAGAAAATATAGTACTGAATATCATTGTGGATGAAGGCGCCAAAGAAGCTGATGTGCTGCAGTTCCAGAAAGAGCTCAATGCAAATCCGGCGGTAAAACAGACACAGTATGTGAATAAGGAGCTGGCAGCAAAAAACCTGACCCAGGATTTGGGTGAGGATTTCGTTAACTTTTTAGGTTACAACCCCTTGCTTTCTACTGTTGACGTTTACCTGAAGGCAGATTATGCAAATAATAAAAGTATTGACGCCCTGAAAGCAAACCTCAGTAAAAACCCTGTTGTTAAAGAAGTGATCTATCAAAGTTCATTGATAGACATGGTGAATAAAAATATCAATACCATAGGTTTGATTGTTCTGGGCTTCGCAGCAATACTTTTGGTGATCTCTATTGCATTGATCAATAACACCATTCGTCTGGCTATCTTCTCACAGCGTTTTCTTATCAAGAGCATGCAGTTAGTGGGCGCTACAAAAAACTTTATCCGCAAGCCTTTCATCTTACTGGCTATGCTGCATGGATTAATTGCTTCATTTATTGCAATTATCATTTTATTAGGACTGTTATATTACGCACAGAAAGAGATTCCGGAAATTGTAATCCTGAGAAATTATACTGAATTTGGATTTGTACTGCTGTTCTTAGTCGGCACAGGAATCCTGATCACTGCACTGAGCACAACTTTTGCAGTAAGCAAATATTTACGTTTAAAAATTTACGATCTTTATAGATAATGATTGAAAAGAAAGCATCTCCTGCAAGTCAGGACTCCAAAAACGAATTGGTTTTTACAAAGAAGAATTACCAGTTGCTGATTATCAGCATTGCCATCGTAGTCTTCGGATTTATTCTGATGATTGGTACTACAGACATCTACGATGTACGTAAGACGCTGATTGCACCTATGACTGTTTTATTTGGTTTTGGATTCGGCGTATATGCCATCCTGAAAAAATAACAGCGCATGAATTTCTTCCAGACCATTGTTCTCGCTATTATTGAGGGACTAACAGAGTTTTTGCCTGTTTCTTCAACAGGGCACATGATTATTGCCTCTTCCTTTATGGGCATTGCTACAGATCCTTTTGTGAAATTATTTACGATAGTGATCCAATTGGGCGCAATACTCTCTGTAGTAGTACTCTATTTCAAACGTTTTTTTCAGTCTATCAATTTTTACCTGAAGTTATTCGTTGCCTTTATACCTGCCGCGATTTTCGGCTTTCTGTTGAGTGATAAGATTGATGAATTGCTGGAAAGTCCCCTCACTGTAGCCGTATCATTGGTTGTTGGCGGAATAATCCTTCTTTTTGTTGATAAATGGTTTAATCAGCCCACTATTCACGAGGAAAAAGAAATCACTTTTCTTACCGCATTTAAAATTGGTCTTTTTCAATGTCTTGCCATGATACCTGGTACATCAAGATCAGGAGCAAGTATAGTAGGCGGTATGTCTTTAAAACTCAGCAGAAAAGTAGCTGCAGAATTCTCCTTCTTCCTGGCCGTACCCACTATGGTGGCTGCAACAGGTAAAAAACTGCTGGACTTCTATAAAGAAGGTCATACGATTTCGCATGACCAGATCCAGTTGCTTGCAGTGGGTAATATTGTTGCCTTCATCGTAGCATTACTGGCTATCAAAAGCTTCATCGGCTACCTCAACAAAAATGGATTCAAGCTATTTGGCTGGTACCGCATCATTGCTGGTTTGATCATTATTGCATTATTACAAAGCGGACACAACCTGCAAATAATTTAATGCGTAAATTGCAGCTTATTTAGATTACCGTTTTGAGTATAGAAAAATTACAGGAAAGAGCCTTCGATTTTGCTGAAGGAGAATTGTTGCTGATCAACAAACCCTACAAATGGACAAGTTTTGACGTTGTAGGAAAAATCAGAAATTCCCTGAAACCACAGAAACTAAAAGTTGGCCATGCAGGTACGCTTGATCCCCTCGCTACCGGGCTGCTGATCCTTTGCACCGGGAAGATGACCAAACAAATTGACACCTTTCAGGCAGAAGACAAAGAATATACAGGTACCATGATTATTGGTGCAACTACTCCCTCCTTTGATATGGAAACAGTAGTAGATGCTGAATTCCCTTATGATCATATCACTGATGAGGATATCTACGCCGCCGTAAAACCATTCACAGGTGATATTCAGCAATACCCGCCGGCACACTCTGCAGTAAAAGTTAATGGAGAACGTTTATATGTAAAAGCACGGAGAGGTGAAGAACAGGAATTAAGATTGCGTTTCGTTACCGTGAATATATTTGAAATCACCAGGATCGCCTTACCGGAAATTGATTTCAGGATCGCCTGCAGTAAAGGTACCTATATCAGGTCGCTCATCTCAGATTTTGGTAAACACCTCAATAGCGGCGCATACCTCTCTAAGTTGACCCGGACAAGAAGTGGTGATTTTCTGCTTGAAAATGCTTTTGAAGTAACGGATCTGGTTGATTATCTTCGTAAAAAGAGAGAAGAGGCCGCAGCAGTACGCATAGCAGAAAGCAACAATGCATAATCAAATCAAAAATAAAAACTATCAGTACATCAAAGACTTTGTACTCATTGCCTGCGGAATTGTTTCTGCCTGTTTTGGTTTGAAGAGCTTTTTAATGCCCAGTGAATTCATTGACGGAGGAGTTACGGGAATATCACTGCTGATCAGCACGCTGACCGAATTCAAATTATCTTACCTGATCCTGATCATCAATATCCCTTTTGTTATTCTCGGATACAAACAGATCGGAAAAACTTTTGCTGTTAAAACGGCTCTGGCTATAGCTACACTGGCCCTCTTCCTGATCATTTTACCTTTCCAGCCGGTAACGCACGACAAATTACTGATTGCCTTTTTTGGCGGCTTTTTTCTGGGTGGCGGTATTGGTCTGGCCATGCGCGGTGGCTGTGTAATTGATGGAACGGAAGTCCTTGCGCTCTACCTGAGCAGGAACAGTACTTTTACAGTCGGTAATATTATCCTGATCCTGAATATCCTGATCTTTGCTATTGCAGCGATCTTCCTGGGTGCTGTTACGGCAATGTATGCTATCCTCACTTATTTGTCTGCTTCAAAAACGATTGACTTTGTGGTGAACGGCCTGGAGCAATATATCGGGGTAACGATCATCTCTGAGAAAAAAGACGAGATCAAAGAATTCCTGATCAGCAATATGAAACGTGGTGTAACGATCTATAAGGGTGAAGGCGGTTATGGGGAGAAAAAAGATATTGATATTTTATATACAGTACTAACAAAGCTGGAAATCGGCAAACTACAAACTGAACTCAGACAAATCGATCCCGATGCTTTTGTGGTGCAGCAGCAGATTGCAGACATTAAAGGCGGAGTTGTTAAGCGTCATTCCTTACATTAATCTTAGCGTTTTGAAAATATATAATCAACTGTCGGAATTTGAACGGCTGGATAATGCAGTAGCCACTATCGGAACTTTCGACGGCGTCCATTTCGGACATCAGAAAATCATTAAACGCCTGTGTGAACTGGCAAAATCTACCGGAGGCGAAAGTGTAATTCTTACTTTTTTCCCACATCCGCGTCTGATCATTGATCCTGAGAACCAGGACCTGAAAATGATCAATACGATTGAGGAGAAAGCGGAAATACTGGCTGGTCTTGGTGTGGACCACCTCATCATCACTCCCTTTACGAGAGACTTCTCTAATATGAGTGCTGCTGATTACATTGAGCATGTCCTGGTTCAGAAAATAGGCATTAAACAGCTGATTGTAGGTTATGACCATCGATTTGGTAAAGACCGGACAGGTGGCACAAAAGATTTACTGGCCTACTCCAGGGTGTATGGTTATGAGATTGAAGAAATTGGCGAACAGGATATCAATGATGTGGCTGTCAGTTCTACTAAAATCAGGGAATCTTTAATCAACGGTGATGTTGCGCTGGCAGCAGAATACCTTGGTTATCACTTTTCTTTATATGGACCGGTAATTAAGGGCGACAAAATTGGTCGCACGATAGGCTATCCGACAGCAAATATATTTGTAGAACAGCCTTATAAACTGATTCCTTCTGATGGTATCTATGCGGTAACGGTAAAAATGGATACGGCTGTATATAAAGGTATGGCCTATATTGGTCGCCGACCAACCATTAATGGAATGACAAGAAATATTGAGGTCAATATCTTTGATTTTGATCAGGAGATTTACGGACAGTATATCAAAATGGAGTTCCTTGAATTTCTGCGCCATGATGTAAAATTTACTGGCCTGGAAGACCTGAAAATACAACTCAAAAAAGATAAAGAGGATACATTAGCCTACTTCGCTAAACGGGCTTAGCGGATTTAAACCGCCGCCGGCATTTTAAAAAGCACCTTATTTTTGTATATTTACAACAATGAGATGCTTTTTAACGATTATTTCTTTACTCTTTATTACGCAATCATGCTTTGCAAAAAAGCCTGCGGATAGCCCTGCGCTATATCTCCCTGCCGGCAAAAAAGTAAATTCCTTATTTACAAAGCTGTTTACTCATTCCGGTGCTGCAGAAAAATCAAATTTCTGTGAGGACTATTTTGAACATCCTACGTTAATACACCAGTTACTTAAAAAACCAGTCATCTCCTGCCTGCAGTTATTTAGTCGGACAGAAAATAACCAGCAACTCACCTCAGGCATCAAATGTTATGCTGAGGCGCGTCGGTTCAGCTATGATTTTATCTATAAATGTTTATTTCCAAAACATGTTTTCTGGTAGTGTGCGCACACGCTGAATTAAAACATCCGATTTACAATTTACATTTAAGACGCTATGCAACATCTACCCGTATTAATTACTGATTTAGGTTTAATACTCGCAGCCGCAGGGATCACTACCCTTATATTCAAAAAAATCAAACAGCCCCTTGTACTGGGCTATATACTCGCCGGACTCCTGGTGGGGCCTAATATTGACTTCTTCCCAACTGTTACTGACAACGAAAGCATCAGCATCTGGGCAGAAATTGGTGTGATCTTTTTACTCTTCAGTCTGGGCCTGGAATTCAGTTTCAAAAAACTTGTCAAAGTAGGCGGATCCGCCTCCATAACCGCTATCGTTGAAGTTGTTTTTATGCTGCTGATCGGCTTTATTGCCGGTAAAGCAATGGGCTGGTCCAATATGGACAGTATCTTCCTGGGTGGTATTTTATCGGTTTCTTCCACTACTATCATTATTCGTGCTTTTGAAGAACTCGGCGTAAAACATAAGAAATTTGCAGGTCTGGTATTTGGCGTGCTCATTGTGGAAGACCTTGTGGCCATCCTCCTTTTAGTGCTGCTTTCGACCCTGGCCGTCAGCCAGCAATTTGCTGGTCCTGAAATGTTCATGTCCATCCTCAAACTGGGTTTCTTCCTGGTACTCTGGTTTATCGGCGGAATATTCCTGGTACCCACATTTTTAAAGGCTACACGCAAGCTGATGAACGATGAGACGATGCTGATTGTTTCATTGGCGTTATGTCTCATTATGGTTTTACTGGCGGTACAGGTAGGCTTTTCAGCTGCACTGGGCGCTTTCATCATGGGATCAATCTTAGCCGAGACTACACAGGCAGAAAGAATTGAACACCTTACTAAATCAGTAAAAGACCTCTTCGCAGCAGTATTCTTTGTTTCCGTAGGGATGCTGATCAAACCAGAGGTATTGGTAGCATACGCAGTGCCGATTCTGGTGATTACATTAGCTACTGTTGCCGGTAAATTCCTGAGTTCAGGTTTAGGCGCTTTACTCTCCGGTCAGCCCCTGAAAACCTCAGTACAAACAGGCTTAAGTCTGGCGCAAATCGGGGAGTTCTCTTTTATTATTGCTACGCTGGGCTTAACCCTGAAAGTGACCAGTGATTTTCTCTATCCTATTGCAGTGGCAGTTTCAGCTATTACCACTTTCACCACGCCTTACCTCATCAAGGCCTCTGAACCTTTTTATCTTTTTATAGAACGTAACCTGCCCAAATCATGGGTAGCGGCCATCAACAGATATAGCTCCAGCACCGCGGGTATTACTACCCTGAGCGACTGGAAAGTTTTACTGAAAGCCTATACTTTTAATACCATCATCCACTCCGTGATCCTCATTGCGATGATCTTTTTAAGTTCCAGGTATGTGCAGCCATTTATTACCTCCCATATTATTAATGGAAACAAAGGCAGTATTATCAGTCTGGTAGTTTCCTTAGTCTTAATGGCACCTTTCTTATGGGCACTGGCCATCAGAAGAATGGAGCCGAAAGCTTATTCCCATTTATGGCTGAATAAAAAGTATACCCGCGGACCACTGATTTCACTGGAAGTATTAAGGATTGGCCTGGCCATTTTTGCGGTATGTTTTTTAATCTTTCAATTCTATAATACCTGGATTGCCATGACGATCGCACTGGCCATCATCATCACCGGCATGATCGTATTCTCACGTAAATTGCAGGCATTTTATGACAGGCTGGAAAACCGCTTTCTGTATAACCTGAATGCACGTGAAACGCAAAATGCACAACCCGAAATTCTGCCATGGGACACCCACCTTGCAGAGCTGATCGTAGCACCAGAATCCAGACTGGTAGGAAAAACTTTAATAGAACTCGCTGTAAGAGAAAAATATGGCGTAAATATTGCGCTGATCGAGCGTGGAAAAATGATGATCCCGACCCCTGGAAGGGATGAGCGGTTATACCCGAATGATAAAGTCTTGGTCATCGGTACAGATGACCAGCTGGCAGCTATTAAAGAACTGTTTGAAGGATCCACTGAAGAGCATAAAGAGACTGATTTTCCCAAAAAGGATATGATGTTACAGAAGATTGTTATCAACAGCAACTCTCCTGTTTTTGCACAAACGATCCGGGATTCGGGCATCAGGGAAAAAACACAGGGATTAGTAGTGGGGATTGAAAGGCAGGGCAACCGCATTCTTAATCCCGACTCCAGTTTTGTGTTCGAGAATGAAGATATCGTGTGGATTGTAGGAAATAATAAAAAGATACCTGATTTACTGAAGAAAACATAAAGCAATGAAGATTGACCAGGAGAAGAGTGATTTTTTAGAAGAGATGCTGCAGCATTGGCAGGAAGAACAACTCTTGTCGGAAGATGACGTAAAAAGATTACAGGGGAGTTACGAGGCTAAGTCTTTCGACTGGCGCCGGCTTGCCCAATATTCTTTCTGGATCGCAATGGCCTGTGGTGTCATATCACTGGGCGCCTTGCTGGTTGACAATCAGATTCTGGATTACCTCCGGAAACTTTATGATACCCCTGATGGGATGATCAGCCTGCTTTCTGCAGCTGCTGCTGCGCTGCTTTACTGGTTGAGCTTCAAGCGAAGAAAGTCGCTGCCAATGGAAATATTCAGTAATGATGCCATTATTTTCACTGCAGTAATGCTCACCGCAAATGCGATAGCCTATCTCGGGAAAGCGATAGACACCGGAGGCACTCATTTTTCCCTGCTCATCCTCTTCTCCGTATTTATATATGCCATACTGGCAAACATTTTTAAATCACGGCTCATCTGGATTTTTGTACTCATTTCTCTTGGCGCCTGGTTTGGTACAGAGACGGGTTATCTTTCAAGAGGCAATCTCTACTTCCTGGGGATGAATTATCCATTAAGGTTTGTGCTGTTTGGCCTTGTGCTCACCCTGGTTTCCCTGCTCTTAAGGAAAGTAAAGGCTTTTGACTATTTTTACCAGACCACCTACGTGAGCGGAATGTTATATCTTTTTGTCTCCTTGTGGCTGCTTTCCGTATTCGGAAACTTCGGCACATTGGATCAATGGTACGGCATCAAACAGATCAGTCTCTTCTACTGGGCCATCATATCAGCAGTAGTTTGTGTAATCAGCATCCTGGCGGGATTGAAATACAGAGATGATATATCCAGAGAATTTGGTATCACTTTTCTTTTCCTGAACCTCTATACCCGGTATTTTGAGTATTTCTGGGATAGCTGGCATAAGGCGCTTTTCTTTTGTGTACTTGCCGCTTCATTCTGGTTTATTGGTCGCAGGGCCGAGAAGATCTGGAATGTAGAGTTCCTTAAGAAATAACTACTACCCTTTAATCAGATAAATATAAGCCAGTTTACAAATGTGGTAACCTGACAAAGCAAAGAATAACATTGCAATCCCCTTGTTGACGGTATAATTATTCAGCGTAAATTTTGTTTGAATATAAGCGGCAAATCTGGCAAAGCCATATAAGGTCAGGGCTGCTCCTATTCCTGAACCTATACTAAAGACACTCAGTGATAAGTAACCGGTATTGATCCACTCATGTGAGATTAAGTAGGTCCCCACAAATAACCAGTAAGGAATCTGCATCGGGTTAAGTACCCCGAGCAGCATTCCGTATCTTATACTATCTTTTTTGGAATAATCTTCTTTAGGCATCTCTTTTCTTGATCTCCAGGTCATCACCCCCAGTACAAGGAAAACCAAAATCATCACTGCATCTATGATATTCCCTAGTTTAATCTCACTGGAAAGCCACTGTACAAAACGCATCACTCCAAAAGTGAACAACATCTCTACTGCTGAAAAAGCAAAGATGAAATAAAGCGCCTGTTTGATCCCCCTGTTGATGGTGAGCTGAACAACAGTAAGGTTAATATTTCCCGGAGGAATATAACCTATTGAATTTAAGATCAATCCCAGGAAAAGAGTTAAAAAAAGCATGGACGAAGATATAAAATATTTCTATAGTAAAACTAAGGTTTCATATGCAGCTGAAGATACTTCGCCGTGTAGGAAGTTTTTTCCTTTACCAAATCTTCCGGAGTACCTTCAAAAACAACATTGCCACCTTTATCACCACCTTCCGGCCCGATGTCAATTACCCAGTCGGCCGATTTAATCATATCCATATTATGTTCTATGACCAGAATCGTATTTCCCTGTTCAATCAGCGTATTCAATGCAATCAGCAGTTTCTTAATATCATGGAAATGCAAGCCGGTTGTCGGCTCATCGAAAATGAACATCGTCTTGCTTGCATTATTTCCTTTGATCAGGAATGAGGCCAGTTTGATCCGCTGCGCTTCGCCACCAGACAAGGTATTTGACGATTGGCCCAGGTGAACATAACCTAAACCCACATCCACCAGCGGCTGCAGTTTATTCAGAATCTTAGGTTCATTTTTAAAGAATTCAACTGCCTCATCAATGGTCAGATCTAATATATCAGCCACATTTTTCTCCTGATAAGTCACATCCAGGATCTGCTGTTTAAATCTTCTGCCGCCACAAGCTTCACAAGGCAGATAGATATCAGCCATGAACTGCATTTCTATTTTCACTTCTCCTTCACCCTGACAAACATCACAGCGGCCACCTTCAACATTAAAAGAGAATGCCGCAGGTTTCAGTCCCGCAGCCTTAGAAGCAGGCAAAGCAGAAAACAGCGCACGTACATCATCCCATGCTTTTACATAGGTAACAGGATTGGACCTTGAAGACCGGCCAATAGGGTTCTGATCTACCATTTCTACCTGGCTCACCAGCTCATAGTTTCCAAAAATCCCGTCGTACAATCCTGTCTGCTCACCGGCATAATTACCAATTGCCTTCTGCAGGGCAGGGAAAAGTATCTTTTTTACCAGACTCGTCTTACCCGATCCGGAAACACCACTCACTACGGTGAAAACACCCAAAGGGAATTTCACATCTATATTTTTAAGGTTATTCTCTCTTGCACCTTTGATCAGTACATGATCTGCCCACTTTCTGCGTTTTCCGGGAACAACAATCTGTTCCTTGCCAGAAAGGTACATTCCGGTTAGACTCTTTTTATCCTTAATGATCTGGTCGTAAGTTCCACTGAATACCAGGTTACCCCCATGTGTTCCGGCTTCTGGACCAATATCAATGATATGATCTGCTGCCTTCATCATTTCTTCCTCATGTTCCACAACAATCACTGTGTTACCCACATTGCGGAGAGACTCCAGTACTTCGATCAGTTTATTGGTATCTCTCGGATGGAGACCAATACTCGGCTCATCCAGCACATAGATAGACCCGACCAGGCTACTGCCTAAGGAAGTCGCCAGGTTGATACGCTGAGATTCCCCGCCAGACAGGGTATTTGATAACCTGTTCAGCGTAAGATAACCTAAACCTACATTATTCAGGTATAAGATTCTGCTCACTACCTCTGCCAGCAAACGCTTAGAAATCTTCTGGTCCGTATCAGACAGTTCCAGTGTATCAAAGAAGTGCTGAATGGATGATAAAGGCATCAACACGATATCTATAATTGATTTTCCACCTATCTTCACATAAGAAGCATCCTTACGTAAGCGGGAACCTTTACAATCAGGACATATGGTTTTTCCACGGTAACGCGATAACATTACCCTGTATTGAATTTTATAAGTCTGCGTTTCCAGTTCGTTGAAGAAAGCATCCAGTCCTTCAAAATACTTATTACCTGTCCAGATTACCCTTTGCTGTGCTTCAGTTAACTCACTATAGGATCTGTGGATAGGAAAATCAAATTTGCTTGCCGTGGCGATCAGCTTATTCAGCCATTCGCGCATTTTTTCTCCGCGCCAGGGGGCAATAGCACTATCATATACACTTTTGCTTTTGTCAGGAATGACCAGATCTTCATCAATACCGATCACATTTCCATAACCTTCACAACGTTTACATGCGCCATAAGGATTATTGAAACTAAAGAAATTGGGTGTAGGCTCTTCGAAACGGATTTCATCCAGTTCAAAACGATCGCAGAAATGGGCTGTTTTACCTTCATAATCTACATAACAATCTCCCTTACCTTCAAAGAAGGCAGTCTGTACAGAATCTGCCAGGCGACTCATGGTTTCGTCATCATCATGATAAACAATACGGTCAATCAGTATTTTAACCGTGTGCTCATCTTTGAGCTCTTTATCCTTGAAGTCCTTATCATCAAGAATATCTTCAATTTTATAAATCTTGTCGCCCAGATAAACCCGTAAAAATCCCTTTTGCAGCAAAATAGCCAGCTCTTCTTTAATAGACCTGTTATTGTGCGGAAAAAGAGGACAGAATATAGTAGCTGTAATATCTTCACCCAGTTTGGAGATAAAATCAACCACGGTACTTACCGTATCTTTTTTAACCACTTCACCCGAAACAGGGGAATAGGTTTTTCCTATTCTGGAAAAAAGCAGTTTCAGGTAATCGTAGATTTCGGTCGACGTGCCGACGGTAGATCTTGGATTCGAAGTAATTACTTTCTGCTCAATCGCGATAGCAGGTGCAATCCCTTTGATATAGTCTACATCCGGTTTGTTCATCCGCCCCATAAACTGCCGCGCATAAGAGGATAAACTTTCTACATACCTTCTCTGCCCTTCAGCATATAAAGTATCAAAAGCTAACGATGATTTACCTGAACCGGACATTCCGGTGATGACTACGAGTTTATTTTTGGGAATAGCTACATCGATGTTCTTTAAATTATGTACTCTGGCACCCTTTATGATTATATTTTTGTGTGGATCTTTTTCGATTTCCTTACTCATTTATTTGCGGATAGTATAGTAGTGATATAACCAAAAAAAGCTTCGGTTAGTTTTTTAACTAAGGACAAAAATACGGCTCTTTAATTACTTTTAATTTTTTTTAGTAATTTTATTGTTGGAATGTAATAAAAAAATGCTTCTTTTGAAGTTATAACCCAAACACATACACACCATCTTAAAACACAATAGGAGAAAACGCTATCGATTAAAACATCTACTAAGTTATTTTTAGCAACAAGAGCAAGGAATTTAGTACAGATAATCCTATGAAATTACAATCATATAGTGATCAGGACTTAGTGAAGTTATACTTAGCCGGTGATGAATCGGTTTTGGAAGAATTACTGAGACGACATAAGTCGAAAATATACACTTCTATTTATTTACTGGTGAAAGACCAGTATCTGGCAGAAGATATATTTCAGGATGCTTTCATTAAAGTGATCAACACACTCAGGTCTGGCAGATACAATGAAGAAGGTAAATTTTTACCATGGGTAATGCGTATTGCGCATAACCTGGTGATCGACTACTTCAGGAAAGAGAAGCGCGCGCCGGTGATTACCAGTGCTGATGGTACCGATGTACTAAATTTGTTACAAATTCACGAAGAGAGTGCAGAAGACAGAATTTTAAGAGATCAGACGCATTCAGACCTTCGCGTTTTGATCCAGCTTTTACCGGATGAGCAGAAGGAAGTATTGATTATGAGGCACTATGCCGACCTCAGCTTCAAGGAAATCGCCGATTTGACAGAAGTGAGCATCAATACAGCATTAGGAAGAATGAGATATGCGTTGAGCAATCTGCGCAAAATGATGAAGGTGAAAGAAGTCACCTGATTTATCTTTCCAACTTTGTTTGAGAATATTGTTGAGCAGTTTGAAATAAATATTAAAACGTTTCGTTAAATTAGAAAAACAAACAGTTTTAGTGCTTATGATGACAACCTCTACTCCTATCAACAACCCTAATTACTTAAATCAGAATTCAGAAAGTTTAAGTAGTGAGACCTTTAACGACCTGGAATTAATGTTCTACGAAAACATTAAACCACAACTGAACCAGCTAAGCAGGAATCCGGACGAGGAAACCATTGCTAAAATATTAGCGTATTCAAGGTCTCTGTAATGATTAAGAAATGTTAAGCCGCCAATAAAATGGCGGCTTTTTTTTATCTTTGTTCATGTTAAAAAAAGAACGATATCAACAATTTGTTGCTCATTTTTCTGCTAAACAGCCCGATGCTGAAACAGAATTGCATTATAATAATCCCTTTCAGCTATTGGTTGCCGTTATCCTCTCTGCGCAGTGTACCGACAAGAGAATCAACCAGATTACTCCCGCACTTTTCCAGCGTTTTCAAAATGCCAAAGCATTAGCGGAAGTTACGCCGGATATCGTTTTCGATTATATCAGAAGTGTAAGTTATCCAAACAATAAAGCCAAACACCTGGTAGGTATGGCAAATATGCTGCTACACGAATTTAAAAATGAGGTGCCCTCAGATATAGACCAGCTGCAGAAGATGCCCGGAGTAGGTCGTAAGACCGCGAATGTAATTGCCTCTGTGATCTATAATGCACCAGCGATGGCTGTAGACACCCATGTGTTCCGCGTAGCCAACAGAATCGGCCTAACTACAGGAAAAACTCCGCTGGCTGTAGAAAAAGATTTAGTTAAATATTTACCGCAGGAAACTATTCATGTAGCACATCACTGGCTCATCTTACATGGCAGATATGTATGTGTGGCACGTTCTCCTAAATGCAGTATTTGCGAGATTACGGCTATATGTAAGTACTATGAGAAGTTGAACAGGCCGGCTAAGATACTTAGTGAAGTATTATAAGCTCATCCATTATTTTTTCAAAAAGAATTATATTCTGAATTATTATACTTATTTTTGCTAAAATATTTAGTTTAAAAACCAACATAAGTAGTATTATACAGAATAAATATTTTATATTTACTCCACAATTTAAAAAGATGAATCCAAACGCAGATAAATTAAAAGCACTACAACTAACGCTTGATAAGTTAGAAAAATCTTACGGCAAGGGTGCCGTGATGAAATTAGGAGATTCGGCAATTGAATCTATTGAGTCTATTTCAACCGGGTCTATCAGTCTGGATATCGCTTTAGGCATTGGTGGTGTACCTAAAGGACGTGTAATTGAAATTTACGGCCCTGAATCTTCCGGTAAAACTACTTTGGCTACGCATATCATTGCTGAAGCACAGAAAAAAGGTGGCGTAGCGGCATTTATTGATGCAGAACATGCATTTGATAAATTTTATGCCAAGAAACTGGGTGTTGATGTTGATAATTTACTGATTGCACAACCAGACAATGGTGAGCAGGCATTAGAGATTGCAGATAACCTGATCCGTTCCGGAGCAATTGATGTCATTGTAATTGACTCTGTTGCTGCCCTGGTTCCAAAAGCGGAGATTGAAGGTGAAATGGGTGATTCTAAAATGGGCTTACAGGCACGCTTAATGTCACAGGCACTTAGAAAGCTAACCGGTACCATTGCCAAAACAGGATGCTGCTGTATCTTCATCAACCAGTTACGTGAAAAAATTGGTGTGATGTTCGGTAACCCTGAAACAACTACAGGTGGTAATGCCCTTAAATTTTATGCTTCCGTAAGACTTGATATCCGCAGAACTTCCCAGATCAAAGATTCTGACGAAGTTTCAGGTAACAGGGTAAAAGTGAAGATTGTTAAAAATAAAGTTGCTCCGCCTTTCCGAATTGCTGAATTCGATATCATGTTTGGTCAGGGTATCTCTAAAGTTGGAGAAATCATTGATCTTGGTGTAGACTTCAATATTGTGAAAAAAGCAGGTTCATGGTTCTCCTATGGAGAGACTAAGCTTGGTCAGGGAAGAGATGCTGTAAAACAGCTATTAATGGACAACCCTGAACTGGCTGATGAAATCGAGAAAAAAATCAGAGAAGAAGTAACAGGAGAAAAACTGGAAGAACTGTTGTAAGTTCAATCCAATAAATTAAAAGCCTGCTTACACAAAAAATGTGAGCAGGTTTTTTATGTCATGAAGCTGGCATTGCTACTTATTGCGGTGCCATAAACTTTAAATCTACCTGGATAGCTACATAAGTCGCAATGATAATAGCTACCGCCAGAATAGCCAGCCCAATATAATTTTTCTTCTTATCCTGTTTTACTACCCACATCAGGAACAGAACAAAAGGGATCAGCATCAGGCCGAAAAACACATAACTCATTGTACTCATAATGCTTATATTTTAATATTAAAATTCCATTCTTGACGCAGGTGCAATATCCTGACCTACAAACTCCTTGTTGATATATTTATAATGCCCGGCTATAGCAATCATTGCGGCATTGTCTGTACAGTATTCAAACGCAGGAATATAAACTTTCCAGTTCAACAGTGTTGCCGAATCAGTTAAGGCTTTACGCAGACCCGTATTGGCAGATACTCCACCCGCAATAGCAATCTCATTAATGCCATACTCCTTAGCGGCCTTTTTGACTTTATTCAACAAAATGCTCACAATACTGTGCTGCACGGAAGCACAGATATCATCCAGATTTTCTTTAATAAAATCCGGATTCAGTTTTTCCTGTGCCCTGATAAAATAAAGTATCGCTGTTTTTAAACCGCTGAAGCTATAATTCAGATCCCTGATCTGTGGTTCAGGAAACTTATAAGCCAATGGATTACCATTTTTGGCATGTAAATCAATTAATGGTCCGCCGGGATAAGGCAAACTCAGGATCTTCGCCGTCTTGTCGAAGGCCTCCCCCGCTGCATCGTCCAGCGTTTCCCCCACTACTTCCATATCAAAATAATCTTTCACCAGCACAATCTGGGTATGACCGCCTGAAACAGTAAGACATAAAAATGGAAATGAAGGCCTGGGCTCATCAATAAAATGCGCCAGAATATGGGCATGCATATGGTTTACCGCAATTAATGGAATATCTAAAGCCAGCGCAAAGGATTTTGCAAAAGATACTCCCACCAGTAAAGATCCTAATAATCCGGGTCCCCGCGTAAAAGCTACGGCATTTATATCCTTTTTACTTACTTTAGCATCAATTAATGCTTGCTGTATAACAGGTACAATATTTTGCTGGTGTACTCTTGAAGCCAGTTCAGGTATTACACCACCATAATTTTGATGAATTGTTTGGTTTGCAATAACATTGGCAGTAATTTTGCCGTTGTTACAAATAGCAACTGAAGTTTCATCACAAGAAGATTCGATAGCAAGTATTACTGACACGTTGATTATTATTAAGCTACAAAACTATCAAAAAACTATTAAAAATACTTCTTTGGTTTGTCACATCAGTGCTGTTACTGATAGCGATTGTTCTTTTTTCGCTTCAGTTCAAGCCTGTGCAAACTTTTATAGCTAAAAAAGCAGCGGCCTACCTCTCAAAAGAACTCAATACCACTATCTCTTTAAGCAGTATATATATCAAACCTTTTAAGTCGGTCGTGATAGAAAATCTGCTGGTACTGGATCAGCAAAAAGATACCTTACTAAATACGCCCAAATTCATTGTAGACCTCAACAAGTTTTCCCTTAAGGAAAAGGTCATAGATGTAAATACGGTACAGATTAATGATGGCTCTTTTTTTCTTAAATCTTATAAAGAGAAAGACAAGGGCACTAACATAGATTTCATTATTGATTACTTTGATTCAGGTACTACTACAGTTAAGAAGAAGAAAAAACCATATAACATTTCTTTCGGACGCGTCATCCTGAATAACCTGCAGCTGAAATATAAAAATCTGAAAAGAGATACCGTCATCAACGGTGTTAATTTTGATGATGTGGAATTGACCAAACTCAATGGGATATTTCAAAAGCTGAATACTAAAGATCATTTACTACAGGCAGATATAAAGAATCTGACCTTTCATGAAAAAAGTGGTTTTTACCTGAAGAACTTAACAGCATTTACCACTATCGATACCAACCAGATTGAGTTGAAAAAACTTTTACTGGTCACCAATAAAAGCAAGCTGTCTGATTATTTCAGTATGAAGTTTGAGCGTTTCGGGGATTTCAGTGATTATATCAATAAAGTGCGTATGAAAGCGAACTTTAAAGAAAGTCACCTGGCCTCAAGGGATATCTCCTTCTTTTCTGCTGAATTATCAAAAATGAACCTGGATATCGATATAGACGGTCAGATTACAGGCCTCGTAAATAACCTGAGAGCTAAACAACTGGCTGTTAAAGCGGGAAAAGCGACTTACATCAAGGGTGATTTTGCACTGAAAGGATTGCCGAACATCAAAGAAACGTTCATGGAATTCAAGATTGACATGGCCGCTACCAATAAGCGGGATCTTGATGAAATATTAGGAAATACTACAGGGAATAAAACCAAGGTTATCCCCGCTATTATAGAGAAATTCGGAAATATTTATTTCAATGGTAATTTTACAGGCTTCCAGAATGATTTTATCGCTTTTGGTGAGTTTAAAACAAAAATAGGCCGCATCGTTTCTGATGTGAATATGAAGATTGATGCTAAAGGTATTCCTTCTTATTCAGGTAATGTAAAAACATATGACTTCAATATAGGAAACCTGATCAATGAAAAAAGTCTTGGCAGGGTGACCGCATCCGTTTACATCAAAGGACGGGGAACTGAAGTCAAAAACTTAACAGAAAAAATAAATGGTGATATCCGCTATATTGAATTCAACAATTACAGGTACTCAAACGTAAAAATTGATGGTACTTTTGACAAAAAATACTTTGATGGCACGCTGAATATAAATGATAAAAACGTACAGCTTTCTTTCGATGGAGGTGTGAATTTAAACCCTGAACTCCCCGTCTTCAATTTTAAAGCGACCATTAAAAATGCAAAACTAAGAGCATTACACCTGTTCAAAGATTCACTGAAGATTGATGCAAAATTCAGCACCAATTTCTCCGGCACCAACCTGAACAATATCCAGGGAAAACTGCTCATTCAACAGGTAAGACTGGATAATGTAAAAGGAATATATAATATAGATTCCGTGCAGTTACAGGCACAGGGAATTGGAATAGACAGAACACTAAAAATTGAGTCAGATGTATTTGACGCTAGTATTAAAGGGCAGTATGACCTGAACACTATACCTTCCTACTATAAGGCACTGGCCAAAACGTATATCCCATCGCTGAAAACTGACATCGTAAAATTCAAGGATCAGATCTTTCAGTTCAATCTTAAAATCAAACGATTTGAACCGGTAGCAGAACTCATTGCACCCGGGCTTGAAATTGAAGAAGGAGCAGTAATGATCGGAAACTTCGATTCAAAGAAAAATATTGCTACGCTAAATGGTTTTGTAGCTAAGCTGAAGTACAAGGGAGTCATTGCCAATAATATTATCATTGATGAGAATACCACGTCTAATCAGTTACAGGCCATTATCACTTCAGACCGGGTTGATCTGAATGACAGTTTATACATTAAGAATGTCAACATATCAAATATCCTGAGAAATGATAGTCTGGCGCTCAACGTGAAGCTTTCGAATGCAGACGACGCAAATCAGCTGGATTTAAACGGACTGGTAGAATTCGGTAAAGATACTACTGCCCGCATCAGCATTCTTCCCTCTTTATTGAAGATTAACAATGAGGATTGGGCAATTCAGGAAAAAGTGCGGATCAATTTCAATGATGGTAAAACTGAGATCAGTAATTTTGACCTGAGTAATGGTAATCAATTGTTAACTATTGACGGAATCCTTTCACCGGATACTAAAGACGCGTTGATCGTGGGCTTTAAAAATTTCAATCTGAAAACAATAAATCCTTTTGTTAAAACTTTAGGTGTAGCACTGGAAGGTAATGTGAATGGTAATACGAAGCTCTACAGCCTGCTTAAAACGCCAAGAGTAACAGATAGCCTAAGAATAGACTCGCTGACCTTTAACAACACTTATATTGGCACATTGATAGATACCTCTTCATTTAGTCAGCAACAGAAGCTGGTTAACCTATATATGCGTATCAATGCAGGCGATAAAGAAACATTTAAAGTTGATGGGAAGGTAGATCTTGAAGCTAAAGAATTAGACCTGGCTGTAAAAATGGATGAAAGTGAACTTACAGTGGTTTCTCCATTTGTAAGCAAACTGGTCTCCAACCTAAAAGGACATGTATCTGCTGATATTTCAATTAAAGGCCCGCTCAGTAAACCACAGATTAACGGTGACTTGATGTTAAATAAGGCACAGCTGACGGTTAACTATCTGCAGACTGCTTATACCATATCAGATAAGGTGCATATTGAAAACAGCGTAATCCAGATTAATGACCTTGACCTCAAGGATTCAGGCGATCATACTGCGACTGCAAACGGGACGGTCGACCTAAATGAGATCAATACGCCGACCCTTGATGTGACGATTAAAGCCAAAAACTTTATGGCTTTAAATACCACAGTGAAAGATAACGCATTGTACTTTGGACAGGCATTTGCAACGGGTACCTTTATATTCAAAGGCCCAACCAATAAGATGTACATTGGTATCGATGCAAAAACAGAAAAAGGCACGGTATTCAATCTGCCATTAAACAGCTCCGAAACTGTAGCAAGTAAAGATTTCATCACCTTTCTGAGTAAAGATACTGCAGCTAATGCCATCAAAAAAGAAACCAGTTTTGATGGTTTAACAATGAGCTTTAAACTGCAGGTGGATCCAAACAGTACGGCTAACTTATTCACTAATCTTGGAAATCTGAGCGGTAAGGGAAATGCGGAGTTGAATCTGGAGATTAACAGTCTGGGCGACTTCGAAATGTCGGGTGACTATATCATTGAATCCGGAAGTTTTGATTTCACTGCACAGGAAGTGATTAATAAAAAATTCAATATCAGACAAGGTGGTACAGTAAGGTGGACAGGTAATCCTACACAGGCACAAATCCAGCTGAAAGCTATTTATGAACTCCGGGCCGGACTGACCGACTTATACACGGCTGCCAACAGAGATGTGGGTAGCAGTAATGCCAACCTGCGTGTTCCTGTTGAAGTGGAAATGGGACTGAGCGGTCTGTTACTACAGCCAGACATCAAACTGGATATTTTTTTCCCTTCCAACCCTTCAATTAAAGAAGAGTTACAGGCATATTTCAATGATTCAAATAACCTGAATTTACAGGCTTTTAGTTTGATCATCAGAAGAAGTTTTGCTCCGGGTGCGGGAAGAGAGGCTTTAGGTAAACAATTATCATCCGGTGTAACCAGTACCGCAACAGAACTGCTGTTTAATCAGTTTAATAACGTACTCTCCTCGTTAAATCTCGACTTCGTAGACATTAATATCCGTTCTTTGAGTGAAGCCAGTGCGTCATTTAAATTCTTTAATGACCGCGTGATTATCAACGCCGGTGTGGTAGACAGAAGAAGCGCAAGCGATCTTTCATTGATTGGATCAAGAAATAGTGTAGGCAGTGAGTTTGAAATGCTGGCATTGATCAGGAAAGATGGAACATTGATAGGTAAAATAGCCAATAAGCCACCTACACAGCAAAGTATCTTCGCAAATACGATTAATCCAAATGTGAATGTGACCTCTCTAGGCCTGATATATTCCCAGCAATTTGATACTTTCAGGGAGTTCCTGCAGAAAATTACCGGAGAATACCGCAGAAATGAAAAAAGAAAACAAGCCGAGCAGCAGAATAAGAAACCCAAACAGCTGGTCAATAAAGAAGCAATTCTGAATGAAGAAAAGAAGCTGCAAAAAACAACTCCTTAATCTTCATTTGGTTTATCCTTTCATAATGGTATGACCCATTTTATCTCTTTTGGTCTTTAAGTAGGTTTCGTTGTGTTGGTTGCTATCTATTTCAATAGATACGTTTTCAACTACTTCAAGCCCATATCCAATCAATCCGGCTCTTTTGGTAGGATTGTTAGACATCAGGCGCATTTTAGTTACACCCTGTGCTCTTAGTATCTGTGCACCCACCCCGTAGTCGCGTTCATCACCTTTAAAGCCCAATTTAATATTAGCCTCTACGGTATCAAAACCTGCGTCCTGTAAATTGTAGGAGCGTAATTTATTTACCAGTCCGATGCCACGACCTTCCTGATTCATATAAACCACAATCCCTTTTCCTTCTTTCTCGATCATTTCCATTGCCCTGTGCAACTGAGGGCCGCAGTCGCAACGACAGGAGCCAAAAATATCACCCGTTACGCAGGAGCTGTGCACCCTTACCAATACCGGCTCATCCTCAGTCCACTCTCCCTTACTTAAAGCCAGGTGAGTTGCATTTGTTTCAATCTGCGTATAAGCAGTCATTTTGAAATCTCCCCATTCTGTAGGCAGATTAATCGTCACCTCCTGTTTGATCAGGCTCTCTTTATTTAAACGATAAGAGATCAGATCTTTGATAGAAATGATCTTTAGCTTATGCTGTTCGGCAATTTTCATTAAATCAGGCAAGCGGGCCATTTCACCATCCTCTTTCATAATCTCGACGATCACACCAGCTGGTTCCATTCCTGCTAATTTAGCCAGGTCTACTGCAGCCTCAGTGTGTCCTGCACGACGTAGTACCCCACCATCTTTAGCACGCAGTGGAAATATATGTCCCGGTCTGCCCAGTTCATTGGGATCAGTATTCGGATTAATTAATGCTTTTATTGTTTTAGAACGGTCAGAAGCAGATATACCAGTAGTACAGCCATGACCAATCAGGTCCACAGAAACAGTGAAATTGGTTTCATAAGCAGCTGTATTCTTACCTACCATCAACTCCAGATTCAGTTCATCACATCGCTGCTCAGTGATTGCGGCGCAGATTAATCCCCTGCCATAAGTAGCCATGAAATTGATAACTTCCGGAGTAGCATTGGCTGCAGCAGTTAAGAAGTCGCCCTCATTTTCCCTATCTTCATCATCAACAACGATAATGACTTTTCCGGCTTTAATATCCGCTATAGCCTCGTCAATTGCATTTAGTTTAATTTCCATTATTCAAATCTATCATCAGCAAATCAGGGATGAAAATTACATCACCGTTTAAGATTGATAAACAAAGTTACAACCTATATTGATAATAAACTACGTCAAAATATCATGGATAAGTAAGGAACGTATGTCCGCTAAGATTTCGATTTCTTTTTGAAAATACTCAGGAATATTGCTTTGTAATAATTCATATCAAAAAGTGCAGAATCTACTGTTGCTTTATAAGTCAGGAATGCCCCCAAAGGACTAAGTATAATGATAGCTAGCCAGATACCCACTACAGGATTGATATTGCCCTGGACAGCAGATTTTTCAGCAACGGTTGATATAATATGATAGATCAGGAAAAACATAACAGCCATTACCACCGGTAATCCAAGCCCTCCCTTTCTGATGATGGCCCCCAGGGGAGCGCCAATAAAAAACAACATAATACAGGAAACTGCAAGTGTAAATTTACGCTGGTATTCCAGCTTTATTTTAATCAGCGCTTTGATCCGCTCACTAAAATCGACTATTCTGCCATCAGACATCTGTTTAACCGCATTTGCCTGGTCCAGAGCTCCCTGTAAAGCTGATGCTCTCTGAAGTTCCGGGATAGTTTTCACTATAGATCCCTTGATGATCTTTTCAGGTATTTTAATCTTTGTATATCCTTTAGTGAAGTTATTCTGTTTATAATAACTGCCCACACTCAATACCGCAAAGCGGTTAATGCTATCCAGCTCTTTAGTTAGAGAATCCTGTTTAATCGTCAGCCCTTTCAGATTCAGCATTTGTACGTTTGAGCGGAAACTATTTTCATCCGTCCTGTTCATTTCAAAGCTGGACAAATCGAATTTCTGTTCCGTTTGTCCGAAACGCATTCTCGTTAACTGCTGACGGGGATTGTAGCCACCACCCTGACCACTGGATTCTTCATACCTGACACCATCATTCAATTTCAGGATCAGGTATTTCTTATCCTTTGTTGTATTCATTGTGCCATTCTTCGCAATGATGATCTTCGCCACACCGCTATTGCCGGTATGGTCATAAATCATGATTCCTTTTAATGAAACGCCATCTTTACCTTTTTCATCTACACGAATGGAATATCCGGGAATACTATTATTAAAAACCCCTTCCTTAATTAAAAAAGAGAGCTTTTTATTTCTTACATCCCATAACAGTGACCCAAACTTGAGGTTTGCCTTGGGCAGCATATATTGGGAGAAAAGAAATGACAGAAATGAGATGATCATAATCAACACCAGCAACGGCCGCATCGCCCTTTGCAATGATATGCCAGCTGATTTGATAGCTACCAGCTCATAATTTTCCCCTAACGTTCCAAACGTCATGATAGAAGACAATAAAATGGCCAATGGTAATGCCATAGATACATTTGCTGCCGATGCATAAAACATCAGCTCAAGAATAGTGTACCACTCGAATCCTTTTCCGATCAGATCATCAACATATTTGAAGAGAAAAAACATCAATAAGATAAACATCACAACAAAAAATGTGACCAGAAAGGGATTGATGAATGCTTTAAGCAGAAGTACGTGAATCTTTTTCAATACACAAATGTAGACAAAGCATCTGTAAAATTAAGCACCAATTACACTATGTAAATAGGTAATCTGGTTATCCCAGATTTGTTTTCTTTCTTTCATCGTATCATCCGTTGCAAAGTCAGTGATAGAAAGCGCTACGTCATTAGTGAGTTCATCCTGTACAATCTCCATTTCGAAGTAACAGTGCGGTTCATCATCAAGCCATTTAAACTTTACCATTTTATTTTCCTTGATGCTTAACAGTTTTGCCTTCTGCACTTCATCATCCCATGTAAAGGTATATACCTGATCACGAAAAATTACATCGTCTGCAAACCATTGTGATAAGCCATTTGGCTCACTAATGAAACTAAACAAAATACGTGGTGACGATTTTAACTCATATTCCAGGGTATACTTTTTCTTTTCTGACATTTTAAACCGCTTATATCTTGTTGTTTGTGGATTATTTTTTTTTATTTTTCTAAAGAAAAGTATTTTATTCTATATTTGCAACTCTTTAAAAAAACAACCTCACCCGGCGGGGTAGCTCAGATGGTTAGAGCGCAGGATTCATAACCCTGAGGTCGGCAGTTCGATCCTGCTCCCCGCTACTGTTAAAGGCCTTTAGATGTTAAATCTGAAGGCTTTTTTTATTTCAATCCCCTCTGCTCATTGATATTCGGGCTTATTCAAACAATCAATTAGGCGCGCAATACAGTTCTTGTTGAAATGCAATATGCATATATTTGAATTCATTCTTATAATATGGATGAATTGTTTTTGATATGGATGAATTGTTTTGAAGATCGCGCGTAATACAGCGACTTCATGCTTAGATTGCGATTAAAAATTCATTATATTTGTAATACTATAGTATTAGTTACCCCTCTAATTATTAGATAACTGCTATTATGATATCACTTATATCGCCATCTAAAGCGCAGTCAAAGATCTCCTCTCCCCTTGCCATTGCAAAAAGTAATAAATCATGAGTGTCATAAATAATACATTTATTGAACCTACTAAAAAACCTGAAGTTATCCACATGACAGAATTTGTGACCCCTCTGGGTGCAATGCTGGCTGGTGCTACTTCAGAAGGAATTTGTGTGCTTGAATTTAGTAACCGAATCAGATTAGAAAAGGAATTCAGTGATTTGCAAAAACTACTCAACGCCGTTATGCTACCTGGCAGAAATCAACATCTGGATCAATTGGAAAATGAGCTGAAGGAATATTTTGATGGGAGCCGAAAAACCTTTACTGTTCCATTGCACATACCGGGAAACGAATTCTCTCAATCCGTATGGCAATCGCTGCAGGAAATTCCATATGGAAAAACCTGTACCTATAAAGAGCAAGCCGATAAGATGAATAACCTAAAGGCAATCCGCGCAATCGCTGCTACTAACGGTAAAAACCGGCTGGCAATTATCATCCCATGCCACCGTGTAATTGGCAGCAACGGAAGTATGACCGGATATGCCGGCGGCATAGATAAGAAAATATGGCTCCTGAGATTCGAAAAGGAGAATTCAGGTATTGCCGACGGAACTTTGTTTTAGCCCATTACTACGATCATACCATAATACTGTCATATTCCTTCATCATAAATTAATGCTACAGACATACACGACCTGTACCTTGCGTAAACAAATAAAAATTTACGATGCAAGTAGCTATCAGTCTGAAGCACCTGAAATTGATATTTTTCGTTGTGCTACAATTCACAATATTCAATTGTAAATCACAAGGCATATTACTCCATAATGCTTTTGCACATAATGATTACTGGCATAAACGACCGCTGTTTGACGCCCTGGATAATGGCTTCTCTCATATAGAAGCAGATATTTTTTTACGAAACAAAAAACTGATTGTTGCACATATCTTACCTCGTTTCAAAAAGAAAAGAACGCTGGAAGATCTATATCTGAAACCCCTGCAAGAATGTATAAGCGGTAAAAGCAAGGAGATTCCATTTCCACTGTACCCGCTCACCCTAATGATTGATATTAAATCAGATGCCAACAAAACCTACGCCAGCCTGAACGAGTTACTCCAAAAATACAAATCCATCCTTTCCAGTTACGACAATGGTAAAGTTACCACCAGGCAGTTAACCATTGTAATTACGGGTAACAAACCCTACCATGTTATCCAAAAACAGCAACAACGAATGGTATTCTTAGATGAAGATCTGATGAAGGTCTCAGATGATACGCTCTCTACAGGAATTTATCAAACCGCGAGCTGCAAATATTCCACATTGCTGAACTGGGATGGAAATGGTGAAATGCCAGATCAGGAAAAAACAAAATTATGCCGTTACGTGGAGTTGGCCCACCGTTACAATAAAAAGGTCAGGCTTTGGGCATCACCAGAAAGTAAAAGCGTATGGACGGAACTACTGGAATGCGGAGTTGATCTGATCAATACGGATCAGCTTGTGCAACTCCGCAAATTCCTGCTGCTGCAACAAACTACTTTTGCAAAAACAGAGAGCAAGTAAATAAGGCTCAACTGTCATACTACTGGAAAATCATGAATAATTAACGAAACAAACCTTTACTCATGAAGAAGATAAGAGTTGCATTTTTTGCAGAGATACTGATAGAGGATTTTGATGGTGCTTCAAGAACGATGTTTCAATTGATTAAACGCATCAATCCGGAAAAATATGAGTTTTTATTTATTTGCGGGACAGGTCCGGAGCACATCATGAACTTTAACTGTATAAAAGTACCCGCGGTGAGTCTGCCAATAAACTCAAATTACAAAATGGCATTACCTTCTCTTGCTAAAAATGTGATTAAGGAGAATATAAAATCTTTCAAGCCACATGTGATTCATATCGCCACTCCTTCGCTGCTAGGGAATTTTGCATTGAAATATGCTGGCAAACATAACCTGCCGGTCATTACGATCTATCACACACACTTTATATCGTATATAGACTATTATTTGAAACATACACCTTTCCTCATCAGTAAGGTAAAAAAAATGGTCTCGAAAAGTCACAAGGAATTTTATAACCAATGCCAAAAAATTTATGTGCCTTCTTTAAGTATTAAAGAGGAATTAAAAGAGATAGGGATCAGGCCATCACTTATGCGCCTATGGAAAAGAGGAATTGATCTCACGCTATTTTCTCCGGAAAAAGGAGATGCTGCTATGCTCAGAAAACTGACAGGCAATGATCAGCCAACTATTATTTTTGCAAGTCGCCTGGTATGGGAGAAAAACCTCGAGACACTCTTTCATATCTATGACCTTTGTGTGGCTACAAAAATGGAGGTCAATTTTTTAATTGCAGGAGATGGGACTGCAAGAAAAGCATGTGAGATAAGAATGAAAAATGCAGTATTTACTGGCAAAGTAGATCATCATGAACTAGCTGCTCTATATGCAAGTTCAACATTATTTCTATTTCCTTCCATCTCTGAAACCTACGGAAATGTAGTGATTGAAGCAATGGCTTCAGGTCTGCCCTGTATTATTGCAGATGGCGGAGGATCAAAAGATCTCATTGAACAAGGTGTAAACGGTTATAAATGCAATCCATACGATGCCGAAGATTACATAGCTATCATACAACTATTATTGTCCGATACACATCTTTATAATCAGATAAGGGGAGAAGGATTAAAATCTAGTAAAGAATGCGATTGGAATCAACTGGCACCGATATATTTCAGAGATATAGATGAGTTAGCTGGCAAATCAAACTAAAAGAAAAATGAAGCTGATCCGGATTATAATCGCCTGCTGTATTATCCTCTCATTAGCGCTTTTTATTGGCCATACGGATCCGGATGAGGTTGTATCTGCTATTCGACAAATAGGTTATAAGTTTATTTTACTGATTGTGATCACTGCTTTTGCATATCTTTTAGCTACGCTTAGTTGGAAATATGCTATGGGAAACGAATGCAAAACCGTTTCGATCCCCAGGTTATTTATGATCCGACATGTTGGGGAAACACTGAGCTTACTCAACCCAGCAAGCATTATAGGCGGAGAAGCCTTTAAAGTATACCTTCTCCGAGATTATGGCATGAAAGAAAAAACTATAATCAGCTCCGTAATGATGTCCCGCTTGATCATGATTATGACCCAAATGTTGTTACTTGCTGCATCGCTGACCGTACTTTTGGCAAAAAAAGACTATTCCTATTCACCAGCACAGATAGTTGTTCCCTCTCCTTACCTTATAGTTGCAGTAATTCTGACGTTATTACTATTGTACATTTTCAGAAATAGCATCAGCAGACATCTGTCAAGTACAAAACAAGGTGCTTATCTGAAAATCAAATACCATTTGCTCTATTTAAAATTCGCACAAATCATTCTGGAATTAAAAACTGTACTAAAGAGTAATAAGCTGATGATAGGTATTTCCTTTTTATTAGCGGCACTACACTGGATTACCGGTGCGACGGAATTTTATTTTATACTCAAGTTTCTTGGAATTAAAGTAAGCCTGATGAATGCTTTGATGATAGACATGGGTGTAATCATTTTTAAGACCGCAGGGGCATTTATTCCTGGCCAGTTAGGGATAGAGGAGTATGGAAATAAAATCATGCTGGCAGCGATCGGAATCCCGGGAACAGAGATCTGGATCACAGCCTCCATACTGAGAAGAGCCAGGCAATGTTGCTGGATTCTTGCAGGTGGACTCATTTACTTATACCTATTCAGAAAAAAAGAAAAATCACTAAATGGAAATCCTGTTCATCAGCCATAAGTATCCACCTTCAACCGGTGGAATGGAGAAGCAAAGTTACGAGCTCATCAATGGAATGAAAGCTTACACGAAAGTGCATACCATAGTATATGACGGTAAACAATCAAGATTGAGGTTTTTCCTTACTTTGGACAGACGAATTTCGAAATACCGCAAGGCAAATCCAGGAATTTCTGTAATACATTACAACGATGCCTTAATGGCTACTTTCTGCCTGATGCATAAAGGTCATAAAGAACTGAAACGAGTAGTGACCGTACATGGTCTGGACATTGTTTTTCCACTATCGTTTTATCAGAAAAATATCCTGCCACGTTTTAATAAGTATGACCTCATCATAGCAGTTAGCCAGGCTACCGCTGACGCATGCGTAACCAGGGGAATTAACCGGAAAAAAGTGGTAGTTATCAATAATGGTGTTGACATTAACATTTCAACAAAAAGTGACAGGAAGAGCGTAGATGAGTTATTAACATTCAAGTATAACATAAATACTAAAAATAAGCAGATTCTTGTTGCTTTAGGGAGGCCGGTAAAAAGAAAAGGCTATTCCTGGTTCATCAGGAATGTGAGTCCGAAATTAGATAAAAACTTCATCACCCTTCTCATAGGCCCTGTTAACACCGAAAAAAGAAGAATTATGGATTTACTACCGGATCAATTGACGCATCATTTAGAGTTATTATTGGGTCTGCCATCAGATGAGCGTACTATAGACAAAATGTTAACAAGTATGTGGATAAGTGATAAAGTGGTTCGCACAGGTAAACTTACCTTCAATGAGATTACAGAGATTATGAGTGTAGCTGATGCATTTGTAATGCCCAATATAGAAGTAGAAGGCGATATGGAGGGTTTTGGCCTCGTCTGTCTGGAAGCAGTGTTATCAGGTGCTAAAGTATTTGCTGCTGCGAGTGGTGGTATAATAGATGCAATTCAATCCGGAAAAAACGGTTGGTTATTAACATCAGGAGATCATAAGGAATGGATCCGGAAGATCAATAGCATCAGTAGTCACGATTATGAGAGTGAGTTACCAACCTACCAGCGTATTAAATACACTGTAGAGAATTTCAGCTGGAAAAAAATGGTGAAACAGTATTTTGAGTGCTTTGAGGGTTTATAATTAGAGTCCTCAATGAACTAAACTTAGAATTGAAGCGAAGAATATAAGGCTGCCTTATGCGATGAACAGGATTTGCCCTATTTCCTGTAAGATGCATTCCCAATATGAAATTGGCC
>NZ_JAPIVO010000009.1 GCF_026239655.1 Pedobacter sp. MR2016-24
TGGGGGATATTTCTTCAGTATCATAATTATAAATAATGCTGAACATGAACAGAATGAGCCCCGCCGCTATCTGCTTTGCATCTGTGCTGCCCGGAGATTTGGAGGGGGAAAATATTGAAGATTGGTATACTATGGGACAGCAATTCGATTCAAACATTATTTAATTTGTTCTGAAGAATGACTTCGCCATACCGTTACTTCACCGATAACTTTAAAGGTTCAATAAGTAAAAGGCGGCAATTAATTTGATCTAATCCGCCTCTTCCTCATCAGGATTAAATCTTTTATACATTTCCATATCGAAGAAAGAAGCGGAGTTAATTTTGTCGACTTTCAATACGAGATCAGTCTTCAGCTCATTTTGATTGGTAACAGATCCATCCGCAATGTAGGAGGCATAAACTGTCAGGTATTGGGTAGTAAACACCAATTCCTTATTTTCATTCCTGTATCCGCTGAATGCTGGTGTAATTCTGATATAATTTGTAGTAAATGGTTTAGGTAATTCTTTTACCCAGCCAATATATACCTTGCCATTATCCATAGTAAATTGAAGCAGGTGAGCATCGAAAAATGAAGTGCTTAATAGCAACTCCAATTCATTGCCCACTTTTTCCAGTGATTTTTTAATCGCTTCTTTCCGGTCGAAAAACAGGTTAGCTATTTCTGTAAATGCTACTGCCGCCAGCAGCGTGAAGCTAGTTGTGCCGAAATAAGGTAATCTCACGGGCATTTGTGCGCCGATGCTTTCGATAAATTCAGGAAAGATCATTTTGGCAATAGCTCTCAGTATAAAACACGCTACCAAAAGAATGATTCCGGCGAATGCAGAGTTAAGCAGGATGCGCTGGCTCTCTAACCGATATTGGATATACCGCAGGTATTCCAATCGGATGAGTATATAATAACCGCCCACAAGGGGGAAAATGAGCAGGTTAAATGGCATAAATTTTATTTATTATGCTTTTCCCTGGTTATTTTTTTAAAGATATTTGACTCCATCATCGAGCTTACCATCTGCTGAATTTTCGGTTGATTGAAAAAGTCAGGACTTTTGATGTATAGCTTTCCGCTACTGTCGGATTGAATGATGTGATCTATTTCAGTTTTCTTAGCCATAAGTCAAATATACTGATAATTTTTATTCATCATATAACAATAAGAGCCTAAAAGAGTTTGACTTTAATTTAATGATGCCCCTGAAAATTAACAGCAAGAACGGACATTAATGAGGTATTTATAACTTGCTGTCTGTGCGTATTTAGTTAATAAAACTTAAATTAGCCAAAATGAAGAATATTCAATTGCCTAAATGGACAATGGCCATTCCAGCAGCTGCAATCCTGGCCTATTTATTAACAGGTGTCAATGATAGTATTTATCTTAAGCTTATACTGGCAACACTGCTGATTGGTAGTGTAATTGCTTCTGTGCATCACGCAGAAGTGATTGCGCATCGGGTAGGAGAACCTTATGGTACAATAATTCTTGCTATAGCAATCACTACTATTGAAGTTGGCCTCATTGTTTCACTGATGCTTGCCGGAGGAGACGGGGTCAAGGAACTGGCCAGGGATACTGTTTTTGCGGCAGTGATGATTATCATTACTGCAATTGTAGGCATTTGTCTTTTGTCTGGCGGGATAAAATTCAAGGAGCAATTATACAAGTTGCAGGGCGTAAATGCGGCTTTAATTACGTTAATGGCTATCGTGGTGTTAACGCTGATCCTGCCGAATTATACCACCACCAAACCTGTTGGTGAATATAGTACGAGCCAACTGATCTTTGTATCGCTGGTTTCTGTAGTGCTGTATGGAGGTTTTATTTTTATGCAAACCGTTCGGCACAGAGATTATTTCCTGCCCAAAGCGGCTGCTTCGGCCGAGGAACACGCTGAGGTACCGAATAATCCAACGGCAACTGCCAGTTTCATCTTTTTGCTGCTTAGTCTGGTTGTGGTTGTGCTTTTGGCTAAATTGCTTTCTAAAGATATAGAATCAATTGTATTGGACCTTGGGGCACCACAATCTGTAGTAGGGGTAATTATTGCAGCTATCGTTTTATTACCTGAAGGATTAGCGGCCTACCGCGCGGTAAAAGCAGATCGTTTGCAAACGAGTCTTAACCTGGCGCTGGGTTCTGCACTGGCCAGTATTGGTTTAACCATACCGGCAGTAGCGATGGTGTCAATTTTTACCAGCATGCCTATTGTACTTGGGATCGACACCAGTTCAACAGTACTTTTACTGCTTGCTATGGTCACCATTATGTTTTCGCTGGCTACGGGAAAAACCAATGTTCAGCAAGGTATTGTACTGCTGGTTATATTTGCGTCTTACCTTTTTTATACAGTGGTGCCATAGGTATTTGGTATTTCCTTTTAAACCATAAAGCCAGATTAACCAGCCCTATCAGCGCGGGTACTTCTACCAATGGGCCAATCACACCTGCAAAAGCCTGACCTGAATTGATGCCAAATACTCCGATAGCTACTGCTATGGCCAGTTCAAAGTTATTTCCTGTTGCTGTAAATGCGATAGATGTGCTCCTGGAATAATCGGCCCCAAAGTATTTGCCGGCAAAAAAACTGACGACGAACATGATCGCAAAATAGATGATCATCGGGATAGCGATGCGCACCACATCCATAGGAATCTGGACAATCAACTTACCTTTTAAACTGAACATGACAATGATGGTAAAAAGTAAGGCAATCAGTGTTATCGGAGAGATTGCCGGTATAAACCGATTTTGAAACCAATCTTCGCCTTTTAACCTGATCAGTCCATACCTGCTGATGATTCCCATGGCAAAAGGAATTCCTAGATATATGCCTGTACTTTTAGCGATCTCGCCGATGGTAATATTTACATTGAGACTTTTCAAACCAAAGAAGGGAGGTAAAACGGTGATGAAAACATAAGCGAACACACTATAGAGCAGCACCTGAAAGATGCTGTTCAAGGCGATTAGACCAGTTGCATATTCCCTGTTGCCTTCTGCCAGTTCATTCCAGACTACAACCATCGCAATACACCTCGCCACGCCAATCAGGATTAAGCCGACCATATATTCGGGATAATCTCTCAAAAAAGTTATGGCCAGAAAGAACATGAGCAAGGGACCTATAACCCAGTTTAAAAGGAGTGAAACGCTCAGGACTTTTGTATCTTTGAACACTTCGCCCATCTTCTCGTACCTTACTTTAGCAAGCGGCGGATACATCATCAGGATCAAGCCTATGGCCAGGGGAATATTTGTAGTACCACTGGAAAAGGAGTTGATGAAATCTGAAGAGGAGGGAACAAAATACCCGATTCCAACTCCAAATCCCATAGCAACAAAGATCCATAAGGTAAGATACCGGTCCAGGAAGCTTAGTTTTTTTCTTTCGCTGGCCGATGCACAATGGTTTGCTGACATGGTTTATGGATGGGTTTCAATTTTTTTTAGAAAGTCGAGCGCATATACTTTGATCAGCTCTCTGACCTTTCTGAATTCATTTTTCACCTCTTCTTCAGTTCCCTTTGCCTTTGCCGGATCTGGGAAATTCTGGTGAAACTTTTGCGCTTTTGTGGGAAAGTAAGGGCAGCTTTCTTTAGCGTTGTCACAAACCGTAATCACAAAATCAAAATCAATGTCTGCGTATTCATCAAGATGATTGGAAGTGTGTCCGGATATATCAATTCCAATTTCTTCCATTGTTTGAACAGCCATGGGATTTAAACCATGTGTTTCTATACCAGCACTGTAAACCTGTATATCCTTCTTATTGCCGAAATGTCTTAAAAAACCTTCTGCCAGCTGACTCCTGCAGCTATTACCGGTACATAATACCAATATCTTTTTCATCATATCTATAATTAAATTAGCAGCAGCCCGATCCGGGCGTACATACTGTTGCGTCACCAGCAAGATTAATCAGCTGTATTTTCGGTTTTTCAACTTTCTCCGCTGGTGTGCAGCATTCTTCTCCTGATGCTGTTGTACCACAACTCCCACCGCGGTTGATGGCTTTACATTGCGTAAAATCTGGGGTTAAACTAACGATCAGTTCATCACCATTTACATTCATCTGTTGAGGATACATTTGCCTGGTATCATAATCAGCATTGCCGAATTCAATCTTGACGATGCCTAAGGGATTAAGGGCTAAAGATTTTTCAACGAGTTGAACAATAGACATAGCTTTGCTGACTTCCATAGCGCGATCGCTCTCTTTAACAGCAGGCTCCCAGAGCTGAATAATAATTTCCGTCCAGGCATTCATGACCCCACCACAATCTACTGAAACAATGGGTGCCTGTTTAATCTCTGTAATATGATAGGAAGCATTTACCAGTTTTCCTTCTCCATATTGAAACTGAAGGCTGAGCGATGGATGTTGTTCTAACCTGGCTTTGAATGTTTGCCAGTTCATTAATTCTGAAGTAGTCATATATTGCAATTTTACGATTGATATAGTCAAAAAAAGCTAGCAGCAGCTAGCAGGACCTTTATAGGCACCTAAAAAAGTACCAATTTGTGTTTCCAGTAATTTCCAGGTAACGGGATTGATACAATAACATACACTCACGCCCTCTATGGTTCCTTGTATAATCCCGGCATTTTTCAATTCTTTGAGATGCTGGGAGATGGTGGCTTGTGCCAGACCCAATTCTTCGACCAGGTCTCCGCAAATACAGGTATCGGAAATTAAAATCCTTTGCAGGATAGCAATACGGGCAGGATGCGCCATCGCTTTTAAAAGCTGTGACAACTGGTTTTGCTGATCGGTAAATATTTCAGATTTGGTAAGTCCCATAATTCTCTATTGCAATATTACGATATATAGATGATTATTCAAATTTTTAGGGCTATTAATTCATCTACAGATATTTGATGAAGATAAAGGAACATAACTGACATTTAAACACAATGTCCTGACTTCCGGATACTTTTATATTGATGGCTTAAAGCACCTTTATACCATAATTAAGCAAACATGAAAATAACATTAATAACAGGCGCATCGGGTGGAATTGGTGAAGCTATAGTAAACAGGCTTGCCGAAAGAAAGCAGAATCTATTACTGGTAGCCCGCAATGCGGAAAAACTGGAGCAACAGGGCAAATTACTTGCTGAAAAGTTTGGTATA
The DNA here is from genome assembly GCF_026239655.1 of Pedobacter sp. MR2016-24. Taxonomy (GTDB): domain Bacteria; phylum Bacteroidota; class Bacteroidia; order Sphingobacteriales; family Sphingobacteriaceae; genus Pedobacter. Next base: position 5,141 of record NZ_JAPIVO010000009.1, read on the forward strand.
CAGGTGCAATTTATTGCAGCTGATTTATCAGCACCTGCAACTGCGCAATTTATTCTTGAAGAAACGCAAAAACGCGGCCTTGAGGTAGACGTTTTGATTAACAATGCAGGGATAGGTTCTGGTGGAGAATTTTCCTCACTGTCGTTGAAATCAGAACTAGACCTGATACAGTTGAATATTTCAACTTTAGTGGCACTTACGCATTTATTTTTGTCGCAAATGCAAATCAGAAACAGTGGTACCATCATCAATATTGCATCTATGGCTTCGTTTATGCCTATTCCATATATGGCTACTTATGCTGCTAGTAAGGCTTTTGTACGTTCTTTTACGGAAGCAGTAAGTCAGGAATGTAAACCGTATCAGGTTCACATGATGCTGTTTTGTCCGGGTTTAACAAAAACCAATTTCAATAGTGCTGCCGGTATTGACAATGAAAAAGGAGCGGGCTTGAGTTCTGATTATAAAAGTGCACCTACACAAACGCCGGAACAAGTGGCGGACGAATTATTAGATGCATTAGATAAAAGAAAGCGCTTTGCGGTTTCGGGAAAGATGAACAGGCTGGCGGCGAATATGCTTGCATTGATACCTAACCGGTTCATCACCGTAAACTTTGCGAGATTATATCGTAAAAGATTGGGAATGTAATGTGTAAATTTGATATTGAAACCTGTCTGAAATGAGTAACGAGAACCATACTATCCATTTTGAAACCATTTCTCAACTACATCAAGCTCTGGGTATAGCAAAACCTAAACATCCGCTATTTAGTATTACCCGCTTTGAGGATTTTCCTCCGCTTGAGAATACACAACGGGTAAAACTGATTGCCGATTTTTATCAGATTACCTTGAAGAAGGAATGCCCCTGTAAAATGCAATATGGGCAAACTATGTTTGATTTTGATGAAGGTATAATTTCCTGTTTCGCACCAAAACAAATCTATATTATTGATAAGGAATTCACATTGGCCAAATCAGGATGGCAGTTGTCTATCCACCCGGATTTTTTAAGAACTTACGGGTTAAGTCTAAAAATGAAAGACTTTGGTTTTTTTGATTATGAAATCAGTGAAGCACTGATACTGTCAGATGATGAACAAAGATCAATTGAAAGTATTTTGGGACAGATCGAAAAAGAATACTTGTCTCCTATAGATAACTTTAGCCAGGATGTAATCATTGCTCACCTGGATGTGGTACTTTCTTATTGTAACCGTTTTTATAACAGGCAATTCGTTACCCGAAAAACAAATAACAGTGAAATGCTGAGTAAAGTGGAGAAAATCCTGAATGTGTATGCTGAACATAAGGGCAGTAAGGGTTTGCCTACAGCCAGCTATTTGGCAGCTGAACTTAACTTGTCGCCCAAATATTTAAGTGATTGTCTAAAACAGCTTACGGGCAACACTACGCAGCAATTGATTCAGGAAAAATTGATGGAACAGGCTAAGGAACTACTGACCTCAACTGAGCTGTCGATTAGTGAGATTGCGTACCAATTAGGTTTTGGCTACTCACAGTCATTCAATAAATTGTTTAAAAACAAGACGAGTCAGACGCCGCTGGAATTCAGACAGTCGTTTAATTAAAACATTGCTGCTATTTTATAATCAATTCCAGCTTAATCAAGATGCTGCACCATCGGTAAACTGAACCAAATCGTAGTTCCCTCACCTAATTTACTTTCAATGCCGAACGTTCCTTCATGTTTAGAAACGATTTCTGAGGCTATATACAGACCAAGACCTAAGCCCTGAAAGTGATGACCTGCCTCACCAACCCGGTAAAATCTTTTGAAGATACTGCTTAGATTTTTCTTTGCTATTCCGATGCCATAATCCTGTACGGCAATTTTAACGTATCCTGCTGCTGAACTTAGCCTGACATCAATTTTATTTGAAGATGGGGAGTACTTCACTGCATTATTGATCAGGTTGATCAGCACCTGTTCGATTCTAAACTGATCGCCCATAATCGTAACAGGCAAAGTTCCTTTAAAATGGATTTCATGAGTAGGGTGGATGGTTTGTAAGCTGCCGATACAGGCTTTAATAAATGCGTTCACATCAAAATTGATGATGTTCAGATCAACATTTCCGGCCTGTATTTTTGTCACATCTACTAAATCAAGAATCAGCTTTTCGAGTCTTAGAATGTGATAATTGGATTTCTCTATGAAACCGTAATAGGTTTGATCTTTACTGACTGCCTTTTCGAGCAGCTGGTTAATTGCTTTTATAGTAGTAAGCGGAGTTCTCAGCTCATGGCTAACTATGCTGATGAATTCATCTTTCTTGGTATCAACCTCGGCCCTGATCCGATCCATGTTTTTACGTTCTGTGATATCTTCAAAAATAGTATAGCCGAAGGTTGCACCACTATCCTCAAATATAATGGAGGTGACGCGACACCAAAGCGTAGCCTGATCTTTCATTAAAATACAGGTGTCTATACTAAAGCTGGCATTTTTATCTGCCCAGAGTTTTGCCTGGAGTTCTTTCCAGTCATTTACATATTCAGGATGGGCAATAGCTGTAATCAGTGTTCCTTGTAGTTCTTCTGCTGAATACCCTAAGAGTTGAGTCAGTGCGCGATTAACCTTTATAATCCGCAGGTCGGAGTCGATAATCTTATTGCCAAAGGTAGACTGCTCAAAAATGGTTCTGAATTTTGATTCACTGTTTTCCAAGGTTTTAATTACCCTTGTTTTTATTGCTTCAATAACTTTAGCGGCCTTGTCCGGTATAGGTGTGAGCGAAAAATCATCAGTTGTTTCTGTCTCATGTGCTTTTTGATGTGGCTTGGCCATTGTTGTTTATCTAAAGTGGAAATTAGGGTAATGATCTTTCTATCAAAGAATATCAAGAACGCAAAATCAACCGTAATACTAAAGTTTTGTTTTTAGAAGACAGCAATTAAATGCTATTTCAGGCAATAATTACAGCTCTGAGTGTAGTTATATCCTGCAATATTCCAGCTTATAGAAAGATTTTTTTTTGCGGGTAAATTTATTGCCAGCTCATCTGCAGATATAGATATTTATTGATGTCTATATATATTAAATCACGATAAATAACTTATCTGCAGAGCAGATAAAGTGCAAGGCTAATAATTGCGCCTGATTGTCCTCAGTATCAATTTAGACACAATTATCCTTATGTAATTCTTCTGTTTCAATTTTGGGTTAATATGCAACTAGATTTCATCAATTTGCAATTATTCTTTAGGGTTTTATTCTGCTAATTTAGTTTTTCAATAAGAACAACTAAACCTCCCGAACCGAATGAAACAAACCGCTATCCTTTTTACCGTATTTAGTTTACTTACAAGTCTTGCTGGCGAGAGCAGGGCACAGTCCGCCAATGAGCAGCAATTACTCACTCAAACGAGTGAAACAGCTGATATCATGATTAACTACAAGCAGGATATTGATGCCATTAAACGTTTTTATACGCCTTATGGAGCCGAAAGTGGGTATGGTTGGCGCAATGTAGTGACGCAGTCATCGCCAGAGCAAATGAAGCGATTAAAGGAGGTGAATGAACTGTACCTGGAAAAACTGGACAAGAAGGATTTCAACGGGATCAGTATCTATGGAAAAGTAGATGCTATTTTGTTGAAGCGTGATATCACAGCGGCACTGGGCAGTCTGGCTGCTGAAGAAAAGGAATACCAGCAGATTAGTCAGTATATCCCCTTTGCGGAAGAAATTTATCAACTGGAAAAGGGAAGGAGAAGAGGGCTGAGTGTAGATGGACAGCAGGTAGCAGCATTATATGCAAAACTATTAAAAGAAATAGATGCCGCAAATGTAAAGCTGGAGAAACAAGCTAACATAGATATGAAGCTGGCAGAACGTTTAAAGAAAAGTATTGAAGGTCTTGGTTTGAGACTAAAGAGCGTGTATAACTTTTATTATGGTTATGACCCTTTGTTCACCTGGTGGATTGAACAACCTCAAAAAGTATTGGCAGCGCGACTGGAGCAATATGCTTTAGCAGCAGTAAAAAAGGGAGAGGTAAAGACAACACAGAAGGCAGACAATAGTGGTATCGTAGGTGTGCCAATTGGACGTGAAGAATTTATACGTCAGCTCAAAACTGAGATGATCAGTTATACGCCGGAAGAATTGCTGGACATCGCGAATAAGGAATTTGAATGGTGCGACCGCGAAATGCTGAAAGCAAGTAAAGAAATGGGCTTCGGTACGGACTGGAAAAAAGCTCTGGAAAAGGTGAAAAACAGTTATGTGCCGGTGGGTAAACAACCTGAAATGATCTTGGGCTTGTACAACAGGTCGGTCGACTTTGTAAAATCAAAGGATATGATTACACTGCCCCCTTTGGCGGAAGAAACCTGGGGAATGATTATGATGACGCCAGAGCGCCAGCTGGTCAATCCCTTTTTTACCGGCGGTCGTGAAATCAGTATTTCCTATCCTACAAATACAATGGCACATCAGGACAAGCTGATGAGCATGAGGGGCAACAATCCTAATTTTAGCTTCCCGACAGTGCAACATGAATTGCTACCGGGACACAACCTGCAATATTTTATGAATTCACGCAGCAAGGCTTATCGTGATGGATTTGAAACCCCTTTCTGGACAGAGGGCTGGTCGCTTTACTGGGAAATGTTATTGTATGATAAAGGCTTTGCGGTAACACCTGAAGAAAAGGTAGGGATGTTGTTCTGGCGTATGCACCGTTGCGCAAGGATCATTTTCTCGGCGAATTATCATTTGGGGAAATGGACACCGCAGGAGGCAATAGACTTCCTGGTGGACAGGGTTGGGCATGAACGTGCCAATGCAGAAGGCGAAGTAAGAAGGTCTTTTACAGGTGGATACGGCCCGCTTTACCAGATTGCTTACCTGATCGGCGGACTCCAGTTTTATGCTTTGGAGCGCGAAATGGTAGAAAGTGGCAAAATGACTTTGAAAGCTTACCATGATAAGGTAATGCAGGAAAACAATATCCCTGTAGAAATGGTACGTGCCATTCTAACAAACCAAAACCTCAATATTAACTATCAGACCAACTGGAAATTTTATAATCAGACCCCGGCAAAAAAATAATACAGCCGCATCACAATTGAATCACAAGCTATGCAATTTATAAAAAACAGCCTCTTCAGGTTATCTTTACTGATCACAGTTCTGCCTGTTTCAGCACAATTATATGCACAGGAGCGTCCCTCGCCCTGGAAAAGGATACTAGATAAGCCAGTTACGCTGGATACAAAAAAGGGGCTGAATACTTACCATACGGCAGCATTTGATCTGAAACTGGTGAAATCATCGCAAACGGTAGCAGCGCTGAATCCGGTGACAGATAAGGGTTTTGATTTTACACCGGGTGAATTGCTCGAAAAGAGAAACCGCGACGGGCTTTACCATTTGGGAGATCTTAACCTGCGTTTCAGAACGGCGGGTTCGGAAGACTGGCAGAAAATATCCACTGCGAAAAAAAGAGCAGCTATTAGCCCCCTTGCCGTAAAAGGCAAAGTATTAGCTGCAGCTGATCTGGCACCCACACTGCCTAAAGGAATTCCTTTACAGATCAGACGCTTCTGGGAACTGTCGGGGAAAGAACTGGTACTCCGCTTCACGATTAAAAACACAGGAAATAAAGTGTTGGAATTGGGCGCTGTAGGGATACCAATGATCTTTAATAATGTGCTGCTGGACAAAACGCTGGAACAGACGCATGCGCAAAACGTATTTTACGATCCTTATATTGGTCAGGATGCAGGTTATCTGCAAGTGACGCGTTTAAACGGCAAGGGACCGGTATTGCTGGTGGTGCCTTACGGGAAAACACCTTTAGAAGCCTATAGTCCGTTATTGGATGATCCTACGCCAAAGGGTATTACATTTGAAGGATTTTGTGAATGGATGCCATTGAGTAAAGCTTATGCGGAAAAGGAATGGAAAGGAGTTTCACAATGGAATAATCCTACGTCGCTGACTTTGAAACCTGGAGAAACGCGTGAGTACGGCGTGAAATTTATTGTCGCCCCTGCAATAAGGGAGATAGAAAACAGGTTGATCGCGGAGAAGAGACCAGTTGCGGTCGGCATTCCCGGTTATGTCATTCCTGAGGATGTGAAGGCTAACCTTTTTCTGAATTATGCAAAAAAAGTAAAAGACATCACGATTTATCCAAAAGAGGCGATGGCCTTATCGGCATTGCCGGATACTAAAGGCGGATGGCAGCATTATGCGGTGCAAGGTGCAAAATGGGGACGTGCGAGGGTTACGGTTACCTATGAAGACGGGACTGCGCAGACGATCAATTATAAGGTTATTAAACCGGAAACGGAGGTGATGAACAACTTTGGTCAGTTCTTAACGCAAAAGCAATGGTATACCAGTGAAAAAGATCCTTTTGGCAGGAATAATTCTGTGATCTCCTATGACAATGAAAAAAAGGAGCAGGTAACGCAGGATAGTCGCGCCTGGGTACCGGGACTGAGTGATGAGGGTGGAGCAGGTAGCTGGCTGGCTGCAATGATGAAACAGCTGGTTCAGCCTGATCAGAAAGAGATAGCAAAATTGCAGCTCTTTGTGAACCACACATTGTGGGGCGGGCTACAGCACAGTGAAGGAAAAGAGAAATTTGGCGTGAAGAAAAGTATGTTCTACTACGAACCGGATTCTATGCCGGCAGGAACTTACAGCGACAAAATCAATTATAAAACATGGGCGGCATGGAACCATAAAGCGGCAAATGATATCGGTCGTTCTTATAACTATCCGCATGTTGCTGCGGCACATTGGGTATTATACCGTTTAGGCAGATACCATACGGGATTGGTGCAGGAAAAGAAATGGGACTGGTACCTGGAAAATGCATACCAGACCACTATGGCTATGGTTAACCTGGCGCCTTATTATGTACAATTTGGCCAGATGGAAGGCAGTGTGTTTTTATACATTTTACAAGATCTGAAAAGAGAAGGATGGGCTGCACAGGCAAATACGCTGGAAGCGGCAATGAAAAAAAGAGCAGATCATTGGCGCAGTCTTGATTTTCCTTTTGGCAGCGAAATGCCCTGGGATTCTACCGGACAGGAAGAGGTTTTTATGTGGTCTGACTATTTCGGTTATGCGGATAAAGCAAAGGTAACGCTGGATGCTATTCTTGGTTATATGCCTACTGTGCCGCATTGGGGATACAATGGAAGTGCAAGAAGGTATTGGGATTTCTTGTACGGTGGTAAAATATCACGCATTGAGCGTCAGTTGCATCATTATGGATCGAGTCTGAATGCGATTCCGGTGTTAAAAGCTTATCAGGACAATCCATCAGATTTTTACCTGCTGAGGGTAGGTTATGGTGGTTTGCTGGGTGGAATTGCAAATATTACGGAAGACGGATTCGGTCCTTCGGCCTTCCACTCTTATCCGTCTACGCTGGAGGTTGATGGATTGTCTGGTGACTATGGTTCAGGATTTTATGGTTATGCTGTGAATACTGCTACTTATATCGCCTCGCATAAAGAATTTGGCTGGCTGGCCTTTGGTGGTAATCTGGAACAGAAGGGAGACTGGGTGGAAACACAAATTACAACGGCAAAGAAGTCTGCTGTATTTATAGCTCCATTAGGATTATGGTTGAGCCTGGATGCAGGAACCTTTAGTTCGGTAGCCTACAACTTGAAAACTGCTGAGGTAAAAGTTAAGTTTGGGGCAAAGACTGCAAGTAATCCTAATGCTTATCTAACGATCAAAAATACCAATACAGGAGCTGGTGCCAAACAATATGTTGTAGGTGGAAATCCCGAACAGCTTGCGGGCGCCAATGTGATTCCGCTTGAAGATAAAGAGCTTACCGTTCAATTGAATTTAAAATAAACCCGCTGATGCGTTTAAAATACTATTTCTCCTTTCTCGTTTTTTTATTGAGTATTCCCTTTTCGTATGGTCAGGTATTGAACAAACAAAAGATGCTGGACCGTTTTACTTTCTGGGAAAACAAGGACTGGAACTGGTACAAGGAGAATATTCCTTTTTTGGAGACGCCAGACAAGGATATTGACATGACTTATTATTACCGTTGGGATATGATGACGATCCACCTTGTATATGGATCGCCCGCCTCGGGTTATACGGTAACCGAGTTTATAGATCGGCCCTGGTGGTCGGGCACCTATGGTGCAATCAGCTGTTCGGTGAGTCAGCATCTCTATGATATGCGCTGGATGAGAGATCAGCATTATGTTAAGGATTATGCGAAATACTGGTTTTATACGCCGGGTGCACAACCACGGACTTATTCTACCTGGTTAGCGGACGCGATCTGGCAGCTGTATAAGGTAAATTATGACCGGAAACTGGTTACAGGATTAAAAGACAGCCTGGTAACGAATTTCGCCGGATGGGAAAAGGAGCACTGGAATGAAAAAGAAGGGCTGTTTGCCTGGTCGGGCATGCATGACGGGATGGAGACCAATATCAATAGTCGCCAGACCCCGCAATGGTTTGAAGGTGCATCTGGCTTCAGGCCAACGCTGAACAGTTATATGTGGGCGGATGCAAATGCGATCAGCAGTATTGCTGCTTTAACGGGCGACAACAGTACACAGCTCACTTTCTCCAAAAAAGCTGACCTGATCAAAACGAATTACCTGAAAAAGGGATGGAATACGGAGAAAAACTTCTTCATGCATAAGTTTGAGAAGGATGAGGAAGGGGGGATCAAAGCAAATACTTTTACTTATGAGACGGGAAAATATGCCGGTAATCCACATGGCAGGGAAGAGATAGGTTTTGTGCCCTGGTACTTTAACATGCCGGATAACAATGCTGGTTTTGAAACTGCCTGGAAATTTTTAATGGATCCCAGCTATTTTTATTCTCCTTACGGACCGACGACGGTAGAAAAAGGTGATCCATTGTATATGGTGGCTAAAAACTGCTGTGCCTGGAGTGGGAATGCATGGCCATTCGCTACGGCGCAGACTTTAACGGCAATGGCGAATGTAGTACGTAATTACAAACAGGATTTTGTATCAAAAGCAGATTACAATAAACAATTGCAGATTTATGCAAGAACGCATCGTAAGGATGGTAAACCATATATTGCAGAGGCCAACGAACCGGAAACAGGATCATGGTCCGGGCACGACGTAATTGGCCATAGTGAACATTATAACCATTCGTCTTACGTAGATCAGGTGGTGACGGGTTTGATGGGGCTGGAGCCGATGGATGCTGACTCGCTGACGGTTAACCCGCTGATTCCTGACGGATGGGCATATGCTTGTTTGGATGATGTGATCTACCACGGCAATAAAATCAGCATCATCTGGGACAAAACCGGATTGAAATACAATAAGGGTAAGGGCCTGAGTGTGTATATCAACGGAGAACTGAAAGCCTCTTCGGGCATTATAAAAAAACTGGTATTCCCGGTACAAGCTAAAACTGTTGCAGAACCGGAGAAACTGGTAAACTATGCAGTCAACAATGAAAAGGGAGAATTTTATCCAAGAGCAAGTGCGTCATTTCCGGGATCTGGTGGTGATGTGGAAGCAAAGCTGAATGACGGGCAATACTGGTATGTGAAGCCTACAACCAACCGCTGGTCATCTGTATATGCAAAGGGCTTAAAGAGCTGGACAGAGATAGACTTTGGTGGCGGGAGGCCAGTTAAAGAGGTTAAAATTTATTTTGTGGATGATAGTGCTGCGCGTATTAAAGCCCCTGTATCTTATACGCTGGAATACTGGAACGGAAAATCATGGGCTGTTATTCCCGGACAGGAACGCGTTTTCAATAATGCACAAACGCGGAAGGCCAATGCCATCCGTTTTCCTTTGCTGACTGTTTCGAAAATCAGGGTGCAGCTCACATCAGCTGCTGCTGCGGCGGTAAGCATCTCTGAGATTGAGGCTTGGGGACCACTACAGTCTGGTTTAACTACCACTGCAGCGCCTGAAAATACCAATATGGCTTTCAGAGATGTGGCAACGTTTAGTGCCTCTTATTATTCGAAATTTGATGAGCCAGGTGCGATCAATGATGGTTTTAAAGATCCAAACGCAAGGTGGACAGCGTATTTATCGCCCAACCCGACCGACTGGGTAGCTTTTAAACTAAATAAACAGAAGATGGTGAAAGAGGTGCGTATGTACGTTTTCGATGATCATGGTGGTACACAGCCACCGTTGAATTATACGGTAGAGTACTGGAATGGAAAGACCTGGCAGCCAACCCGGCAGACTGTGAAAATGCCGCTTAAACCAGTCGCCCATTTGAACCTTTGCCAGTTTACACCTGTAAAAACAGACCAGATCAGGATTGTTGTTACCCACCCGAATCCTGCTAAAAAGGTATTCAGTGGATTTTATGAAATTGAACTTTACTAATCTATTTTATGCGTTATATCAACCGGTTTTTAATCCTGATTTGTGTTGTGCTGCTTGGTCAGTCGCTCTCTGCACAGCAAAAGCATTTTGATGCGCCAAATGCTGGTAACCCTATCCTTCCCGGGTACTTTGCCGACCCTACAGTTAAGAAATTCGGAGATACGTTTTATATCTATGCAACGACAGATGGCAATGGCGGGGGCTTCGGCCCTGCGCAGGTCTGGATGTCGAAAGACTTCGTTAACTGGAGTCTGCAGGACATGAACTGGCCAACCACTCATTATTACTGGGCACCTGATGTAACGAAGGCGCCGGATGGCAGGTATTATATGTATTACTGTCAGCCTGTAGAGATATTCGGCGCCTGGGCTTCCTCACCAGTTGGTCCATGGACACCACTATTGCCTCCCGGTGAGCCGGTAGTTAAAAATTTCCTGGTACCTAATGTGATTACGCTCGATGGACAGACCTTCAGAGATGACGATGGAAAGATGTATATGTTCTGGGGTACCTGGGGCATTTATCCGGATCATGGTTGCGGGGTTGGTCTGTTAAATCCTGATATGAAATCTTTCGCCAAACTGGCACAGATTCCAAATACAGTAGCTAAAGATTTCTTTGAGGCGCCATTTATGTTTAAACGGAACGGTTTGTATTACCTCACTTACTCTTCCGGGCGTTGTGAGGATGATACTTACAGGGTACAATATGCCGTGAGTAAAACTGGTCCGATGGGTCCTTTTGTATATGGAAAAAACAATCCTGTATTAACCACAAATGGTGATGGTACGGTTCATGGACCTGGTCATCAATCGGTATTACAGGAAGGGAATGATTTTTACCTGATCTATCACCGTCATAACAATCCACACTCTGGTGGAGGTTATCACCGTCAGGTAGCCGCAGATAAGCTTGTTTTTGATGCTGAAGGTAATATCGAAAAATTGGTGCCTACACATGCAGGTGTAGGTTTCCTGGCAACTAATGTTAATCCGTCGGTCGACCTTCTGGAAGGGAAAACTGTCACTGCATCTTCGGCTTACAGTGCAGCATTTAAACCTGAATTTGCGCTGGATCATAATAACGGTACGCTTTGGAAGCCGAAGAACAATACCAGTGAATCCTGGTTAAGTATAGATCTGGGGGCTGTGAAGAGAATTAAAAGTGTGCAGACTCAGTTTGAATATGCCACCTGGTATTACCAATACCTGATTGAATATTCTTTGGACGGAAAACAATGGCTTGTGTTTGCAGATCAGACTAAAAATACCGTGCATGGAAGTCCGATGACTGATGTAGGTGATGTAAAGGCCAGATTCCTGAGATTAACCATAACCAATACAGAATATCCCGGATTAAATAAAGCTGTGTGGAATATCCGTGCTTTTGCAGATGATCATTATCATCCGAAAATGGCGGTGAAAGCTAAAGATCCGGCGACCGTTCCATCTATCAAACCACAAGGTTTGCTGGTGGATCTGGACGCGCGCAAATTTGAGCGGGGAGCAGCAGTTAGTTCATGGACCAATGAAGGTATTTTAGGTGGTGCATTCATTCCTGAATCTGCTGCTATTCCCGCTGCCGAGATTATAGGCGGTAAAAAAGCAGTTGTATTTGCAGGGAATTCTTCGTTCAGATCCAGCTTTACAGCTCCTTTATCATTGAGCGGGAACAGCAGTTTTACCGTGGCCATGTGGGTGAATAATCCTGTCATTGAAGATGAAGAACCTGTAGTATCCTGGACAGCCAGAGGCGGAGTGGATATGACCAATGCTACAATTGGTTATGGCAGCAATAAACGATGGGGCGCCGCCGCACATTGGGGTTGGGCAGATATGCCTTATAAAACACTGCCTGAAGCAGGAAAATGGCATCACATTGCGCTGGTATTTGATGGAACAAATGAAAGGTTATATATAGACGGAGTACTGGACAGGATAGAACTGAAGATGCTTTTTCTGGCCAATCTTAAAAACTTTGTATTAGGTACTACGGCTGATAAAAATGCTTTTTTTACAGGTGCACTTGCATCACTGAAAGTCTATGATACGGCATTGGAGGAGAGTGAAATTGTTAAAATGGCTGCGGAGCCGATGAACGCTGATGTGGCGGTTTACCTGGATGCAGCGAAACTGCCATATGGCGCTATAAAGAGCTGGAAAAATGAAGGATTTAGCGAGGGTAGTTTTACCGCTGATGGTACTATTCCGAAAGTGGCAGACCAGGCAGGTAAAATTGCGGTGGTATTTGAAGGAAGGGCTCAACTCAATTTCAGCAATCCAGTACCTGATTTTATGAGGAATGATCGTCCTTATGCAGTATCTATGGAAGTCATCGCCAAAACATTCGGTAAGGGCTGGCATCATTTGGTGAAGGTGTATAGTGGAAGAACGCAACAAACTTATGTTGATGGTATATTAAAAGATATTCCGGACCTGAATCTACTGACTACAGAAGGCAATGTATTGTCTATCGGTTCTGATCAGGTGAAGGCACTTGCTTCGGTAATGGTTTATGATCATGTTTTTGATGCAGCAGCTGTTGCCGGACTTTACCAGGCATGGAAAAAGAATATGCCAGCTGTGGTAAATAAAAGCGGATTCAAAGACGAGCCTAAAGCGCTTAGCACGGACATGGTTAGCATGACTGCTGCTGTCGTAAACTTACCAGGCCGTATTTATCAGTATAATTTTATGGAGACAAGTGGTCAATCGGGCAATACAGAAAGCGGATGGATAGATGAACCAGCGTATATCAATTATGGATTGAGTGCGGGAAAAGAATATGCTTATATGGTTAAGGTAAGGGACAATTATGGAAATGTAACTGCAGCTGCACAGCCGGTAAAAGTGAAAACAAATCCGGTATTATTTAATATTGCTGCAACTGCGTTTGAAGATGCCACAGATTTCACGAATGGAAAGACAAGGAACTTGTGGACAGGGTTTGTAGGGAAAGCTGACACTGCTGCAAGTGCGGGAGGTACCTTAAAACTGGCTTCTACAGATACGAAATGGGACGGGGGAGAACCGAAAGGGCCATTTCTTTATAAACAGGTGAAGGGCGACTTCCTGGTGCAGGTGGAAGTTATAGATGTAAGTGGCCTCAAAACCAAAAAAGCAAACGGCGCTAATGACGCAGGTTTAATGGTGCGTTCAGAATCATCCGATAACCTGTTGCAGAACAGTATCTTTCCCGGTTGGGGAGTAGGGAATATGGTAACCAGTCTGGACAGGCGCGGTCGCGCGCAAACCAATAATATGTCTGCCTGGGATTTTTACAGGCACCTGCAGATCCAGCGCAGTGGAAATCTGTTCTACCTGAGAGGCAGTAGTGACGGATTGCATTGGAAAGAACTGCCGGGCAGTCCACTTCAAAGGCCGGATATGAGTGATACACTACAAGTAGGGCTGTTCCATGCCACTTATGGTACGCAAAGCGGATACGGCGTTTTTGATAATTTTAAATTGATTCAGGAGAAGAAAAAATAACTATGTTCAGATTTCAGGTTTTTGTTGTATCATTCGTTGTCACCTTGTTGATTTCTTTTTCAGCAATGAGTGCTGCACCGCGACTTAGGTTTAAGGTGAGTATGCAGGATCCGGCTAGCCATTATTACCATGTAGAATTGCGTTGTGAAGGTTTCAAAAAAGACAAACTCAACTTTAAATTACCTGCTTGGACACCAGGATATTACTGGATCATGGATTTCGCGAAAAACGTGGTCAGGTTTAAGGCAGAGACCGCCGATGGTAAGATTTTAGCCTGGGATAAGGTAGATAAAAATAACTGGGAAGTAAATGCTGCTGCAGCGGATGTTGTGGTAATCAGTTATGATGTTTTTGCCAATACACATTCTGTTGCTGACCCATTTTTAGATGAAAGTCATGCCTATATTTCCACTGCGGGTGTATTTATGCATCTTGCAGGAGAACTGAACCAGCCTGCAGAGATTGTACTGCAGCCTTATAAAAAATGGACTACGGTTTCTACCGGTTTGGAGCCCGTTGCTGGCAAAGTCTATACTTACACGGCTGTTAATTTCGATGAACTCTATGATTGCCCTGTATACATCGGTAACCAGAAAACAATGTCATTTGAAGTAAAGGGCATCAAACATACCATTGCTATGGTTGATCCTGCGGCATTTGATACCCTGCGCTTCGCGGCAGATCTGAAAAAGATCGTGGTAGCAGGCACCGATCTGATGGGCGATATTCCTTATCAACATTATACATTTATCATTATGGGCCCCGGACAGGGCGGCCTGGAACACCGGAATTCTACGGCTGTATTTTCTTCTCCCGGTTACATGATGGCGAATAAAGCTTCTTACAATGGCTGGCTATCCTTTCTTGCGCATGAGTATTTCCATTTGTATAATATTAAGGCGATCCGGCCCGTGGCCCTAGGTCCGTTTAATTACGATAAGGAAAACCTTACGCACATGTTATGGGTATCTGAAGGTTTTACCGTGTATTATGAATATATCCTGCAGAACAAAGCAGGTCTCATCAACAAGGAAGAGTTTCTGGACTTTCTAACCTCGTCGATTACGAACTATGAGAATATCCCAGGGCACCAGCTGCAGTCGGCCACGGCCTCCAGCTATGACACCTGGATTCAGTTTTTTAACAAGAATGAGAATGCAGCAAATACAACCATATCTTATTATGATAAAGGCTGTGCTATGGGATTATTACTGGATCTGAAAATCAGACATGAGACTGGAAACAAACGTTCTCTGGATGATGTAATGCGCACGCTCTATAAAGAATATTACCAGCAGAAAAAGCGTGGGTTTACAGATGCGGAATTCAGAGCAGTTTGTGAGCGTATTGCCGGGGCAAATCTGGAAGAAATTTTTACTTATGCCTCTACGGTGAAGGATATAGATTACCAGAAATACCTGGATTACGCGGGTTTGAAGGTTGATTTAAGTCCCTTGCTTTCAGATAAAGCCAGCAGAGAGGGCGATTTTGTTAAACGCAGTTTCAAACTGAGTATCCAGGAAAAGCTATCGGGCTTGCAAAGGAATATCCTGAAGGGGATGATGAAGTAAAGCGGGGTAATTTCAACAGAAATGCCGCCGGATATAATAACTCCGGCGGCATTTCTGCTTGTTGTTTTTCATGAAATGTTGGCTATTGATCTTCATCTAATAAATATCCAACAGGTTTTTACTGACCAGCTTTACTTTTTGGTTATCGTTGGCAATTTCAAAGTCAACGTATAACTGCCGGGCGCATATACTTTGAAGTCATCAAATGTGAAATTTACATTTCTGTTTTCAGTTACGAAAGCTCCCGGTATTCTGTAATAGGCCAGTTTGTTATTATTACCATTTTTAATGGGAAATCCGTTTGGCAATACAGGGAAACCCCATTCCATACCTATAGCAGATTTGACCATTGGATAATAAGGATTCATCTGTGCAAAATTCCCTCTGTCTCCCCTTGTAATTACTTCGCCATTAGCCGGACTAAAGGCTACACCGTTTTTATCCACTACTTTGATCGTGATTTTATTAGGCCCTCCGGCATCGCGTTCCACCGAAATTTCCGGGTTGGGCAGATTGATAAAGTCGGCCTCAAGACCGATAGGTGAGGTAGAAGAGAAAGCACTGAGAATCGTATAGGCAACCGGGCCCGTGATATGAATATCACAAGCATTTAAAATGGTTATTGATCCTCTGCTATTGGTGACTTTCACATCAATAACATACATCCCGGTATCCACGTTATTGGTGGCAGAAGTGAACTCCAGTCGCCCGCCAGTCTGATTCAAATGAAAAGGCGGTCTTGTGCTCTTCACAATTTTTGCATTGAGCAAAGCGAGTGTAGAATCTGCATCGGTAATTCCTGCACTGAAAGTAGACACCTCAAATTCTTTCAGCATATTCTCTGCCGCTTGTCCTGTTGCCTTGTTTCTGATGGACAGCAATTCTACCTGCAGCGGCAGTGATGACTGATCTGCATTGATGGCACTGGAGTAAAAAACTTTCCCTTGCGGTACTTCGAGCAATTTAGGATTGTAGAATAAGTTGGGGCTCAGGTAACCGGTTTCCGTTTTCTTGCAGCTGAGGACCGTCACTAAGTAAACAGCCAGGGTAGCTAAATATATATATGGGCGTTTCATGTTTTCTAATTTAGAAGGTGACGAAAGTATGTGTATTGGCCAGGACGTGCAGGATTCCTCCGGAAGAGGTCTCTATACCGGTAGTTTGGCAGACTACAGCAATATCCAGCGGGTTATCCGGTGTTACTGTTTCTCCGGGAACATCTTGTCTGCCACGGATTTTTACATAGTATAACAAGTACACAGGCTGGCCTGACCATTGGTTATGCGCGCCGTCGGTCGATTGTAAACGCTGGATACCTGAGGTTGTACTGCCCAGATTGGCAGTTGGATGTACGACGAAGTCAGTGAAGTCTGATGTTCTGATCTGATTAGCGAACAGATATTGTTTGATAGAATCTACTGTAAGCCTGGCGTAAAGACTGTCCATCGTAAAGCTAGCCTGCTCATCTTTCATTTTTACCCGCGCATTCTGAAACTTCATGTAGCGGTTAATGGAGAAGTCGCTCGGTGCAAAAAACGTCTTCGCATTGTTCACTTCATCCTTCAGGTTATAATGCAGAATGATGGTCGTCAGCGTATCAAACATATGATATTTATGCTGCTGCAGGTAATCAAAGGTTGTTAAGGGTGTTTTTGCATCGTGAATGCCACCGTCGTCCAGATAATCCTTCTTGCAGGCACTGCATAATAAAAGTGCCGTTAAAGCGATCATCAATGCCGGGTATAAGGTCACGTTATATAATTTCTTCATCTTTTTTGATTTTAAATGTTTTACATGCTGGATGCCCAGAAAGGCGTTTGCGTGATCAGGCTGTTTAAAGCGATAAGCGTAGGGTCTACCGGCCAGTAATACTTGCCGCGCAGGAATTGGGATTCTGACATCCTTGTGCCGCCAAATGCATAGATCTGCTTCACTTTAGCCAGTCTTACCAGGTCATAGTACCGATGGCCTTCCAGAAATAATTCGCGACCCCGCTCATCAATAATAGCCTTGAAAAGGTTGTCATCAGTTCCATCATAAGCCAGGAGTCCGGCTGCATTTCTGATCTCATTTAATGGTGCTTTTGCTTCAGCAAACCGGTTCAGCGCTGCAAGGGCTTCGGCCTGCAATAATTTGATATCTGCCAGTCTGAAAACGATAATGTTATTGTAAGCAATAGGGATAACAATGTTATTCTGCGTGCTGTACTGAAAATTTGCGTATTTAATACAGATCGGATCAGTTGTACCCAGAAATGCGAATGAGTTTTTCCTGCGCAGGTCGGTCGTATCACTATACAGTTCAGTCAGTGTTGTTGTATTCAGCGTATAGAGGGCATTACCATTATTGGTGGTATTGTAAGGTGCCTTGGTAGTATATCTCGCTATTCCATTGATTGCACCTTCATTTTGGGCGTTCATGGAGATTTCAAAAATACCTTCGGTTGACTGTCCCTTGTATATGCTTAAATAGTTGCTTGCTCTGTTGACCAGGCTGTACTGACCACGTGTAATCACTGAATCTGTTGCCGCAAGACATTCAGTGTAATTTTGCTGCCAGGCATAAATATGTGCCAGCAATGCCCATGCGGCACCTCTGTTGGCACGGATAGCCCTGTTGGTGGTGCTAGAATAACCGTATTGCAACAATGGAATAGCCGCTTTAAGGTCACTGATGCATTGTGCCATTACGGCTTCTTTTGAAGCACGGGGTAAATTCACCGCATTTTCTGCTGCCACTTCAGTGGTCACCAACGGTACATCACCCCATACGCGTGAAATATAAAAGTAGCTGAAAGCACGAACGAAATACGCTTCACCAATCAGGCTGTTTTTTGTTGCGCCATTCTGGCCTGTAGTAAAATCAATTTTTGGAATGTTCCTGATACTGCTGCTTGCCTGGTCAATCGCTCTGTAGAAATTATCCCATCTGCGCAAACCATACATAGGGCGGTAATCAGCACTTGCTGGTACACCGATAGACAAATTAAGATTACTGATATCCTGTCCGTCTTCGCTTCCTACGGCAGAAAATTGATCAGTAGGCAGATCACCATAGGCATAATAGGCAATGGTCTTATTATTAAGGGCGGTTCTTAGTAAGGCATAACATCCCGCGACACCACTCTCTGCGTCACTGGCTGTTTTCCAATAGTTAACTTCTGCAGGATTACTAATCGGTTCCTGATCCAGAAACTTCTTACAGGAAGCAAAAAGCAGGCTTCCTATGCAGATTGTTGCTATGATAAATATTTTTGATGATTTCATTTTAATAGATTTAATTGGAGATAATACAAAACTTAGAAAGTAGCTTCCAGACCGAATGTTATTTTCTTTGGCAGGGAATAAGTATTTCCGTTATAATAACCTGTTGCTTCAATCAGCTCAGGATCAGGTACATCGGCATATTTTTTCAGGTACAGGTTATCGGCAACACTATAAATCCGGAATCCCTGCATTTTGAATTTTTTAACGATAGACTGAGGTAAGGAATAACTTAACTGAATACTTTTAACCCGGATAAAGCTGGCATTCTGTACAAAAGCAGAAGAACCGATGTTCCATTTATCCACTGTGTTTCTAACCAGTCCTGCCACTTCTGCATTGGTATTGGTTGGCGACCAGAATGTTTTGCCTTCGGTGAGATGTGTAGCCGGGCCAGAGCTTACTCCCCATCTGTAATATGGATCGTCAGTACCTGCATCCTGCAGAAGATCAGATAAATAACCATTTCTTAACTGGCGACCAGCCACAAATGTGGTTAATACACTCAGAGAGAAGTTTTTGTAGCTGAATGTATTCGTCATACCACCGGTATATTTCGGATTCGGACTACCTGAGTTAATCTTATCGCTATCATTAATGATATAATCTCCGTTCATATCTTTCAGTGCCGGGTCACCCGCACCATAGAACTGATTAGTTGCACCATTTTTAAGTCTGTCACCCGTCAATGGATCTACCGGTACATCTGCAAGGGTTGCATATACACCCGTTTGTTCCCATGCTTTGTAATAGAAAAGCGGTAATCCCAGACTTAAACTTTGCTGTAACCAGGGTGGTCCGTAAGTGATCTCACGCCCGTTGTTTGGCAGTTTGATCACATAGTTTTTATTATAAGCAATATTGAAGTTAGTTGACCATTGCAATTTGGACGCCGGGCCAAGATTCCTGGTATTCAAAGTTAACTCGACACCTGTATTTCTTGTACTTACAATGTTAGCCAGTAAAGTGGTATAACCAGTGGTTACAGGAACGGGAATTGCCAGTACCTGATCGTAGGTATCCCTTACATAATAATCTCCTGTCAGCATAATCCGGTCTTTAAAAAAGCTGATATCTGCACCAATATTAAACTGCTTATTCGTTTCCCATTTGATTGTTGAGGATGCGGCAGGGCCATAGTAAAATGGATAAGCTACCTGGGTTCCGTTGTAGGTAGTAATGTTCTGCAGACCTCTGTCGCCTGCAATTCCATTTGCCAGTCCTGATCCATCGTAATCTGCTGCGGAAGTCAGTGTAGTGTACTGTGCATAAAAATCACCCGGATCCTGTCCGGTTAAGCCATAACTGCCCCTGATTTTAAAGAAAGAAACTACATCCTTCATCGGTTTTAGGAACTCCTCTTCCGAAAGTACCCAACCTAATGATACTGAAGGGAAACTTGCCCATCTGTTATCTACGCTGTATCGCGAAGATGCATCCCGGCGGTAACTTGCCTGTAACAGGTATTTCGATTTATAATCATAACTCAATCGTGCGAAATAAGATAGCTTTGAGCGTTGTCCGGTATAAGAGTTACCAGAAAGATCTGCCCCTGGTGCCAGTCCCTGTACAGTTTTTACACCTGCGATCGTAATATTCCTACCCTGAACAAAGCTGTTATTCCTTGTCGCGCGCTCGGCACCCTGACCTATCAATGCACTGAAACTATGGTCTTCTTTTACCTTAAAATTATAGGTCAGGTAATTGGTTGTTTCCCATGTCCTGGATTGCAGAATTTCTGTAAAAGCTCTGCTGATTCCATCGCCCAGCACACCTGGCATAAAATAGTTCCTTGTATTGTTCTGTGTGTTATAACTATAGTTACTCGTAAACAACAGGTTTTTGGCCAGCGTGGCATTTAACTGCACATTCGCTACTAACGAGGTATTGCGATCATCATCACGTAACTCATCGTAGGTACCGCTATACAATTGCTCTTCCAGTTCCCTTACCTTGAAAAAGGAAGATGGGAAACCCCATGTGATAAAGGGGGAAACAGCTCCGGTACCCATCCCATGTTTGGCTTTACTGTTACCATAGATAATGTTGGTATTTACACTGATGGCTTTACTCGGTTTGACCATAAGGAACAGACTAGGCGTAAGCCTGTCAAAATCATAACCTTTGTAAACACCCTCTTCGTAGTACTTATTTACGGCAAATTTGTAGGAATATTTGTCCTCAGCAGCACTGACACTTGCATCAATATTATAGATACCAGCGTTCTGCGTAAATAATCCCTGCCAGTCTGTATTGTTATTGAAGGCCACGTTTAAACTGTCCGTCAGAATCTGACTTAGTCCGGCCTGAAGCCTGTCATACGTACCTTGTCCATACAGATAATCCATTTTTAACCTCCGTTCTGAGGCACCGGTAATGACTGATCTGAGCGATGGTTTGCCCGACATTCCATAGTAACTGGAAAGCCTGATTTGCGGTATACCCAGCTTAGGCCGTTTCGTGGTCACAATAATTACACCGTTTGCTGCTCTTGAGCCGTAAATTGCAGAGGCAGAGGCATCTTTTAATACGTCAATCGTTTCAATATCGTTGGGATTGATTACTGCCAGAGGATTCGATCCTGCACTGGACTGCATATCATTCACATCGTAAACCACATTATCAATGACGTATAGCGGAGAGGAGGTTCCACCAAGGTTCACACTGCTGCTCCCCCTAATATTTACGATGTTGTTCGCACCCGGTTCGCCAGTTGTACTCATTACGGCTAAACCCGCTACTCTTCCTTGTAACATCGCATCCACAGAGGCGTAAGGCGTATTCTGAAAGTCCTTTCCTTTAATAGATGAAATGGCAGAGGATGATTTCTTTCTTTCTATGGTTTGATAACCGATGAGTACTACCTCACTGAGTGATTGATTATCATCTTCCAGCTTTATATTTAATACACTTTTTCCGGCAGCCGGGAGTTCTTTTGCCAGGTAACCGACCATACGGAAAGTGATGGTAGCACTAGTTTGAGTAAGTGTAAGACTGAATTTTCCGTCGCCATTACTTGTGGTTCCGTTTTTTGTGCCTTTTTCAAACACAGATACGCCAGGCAGCGGATTATTTTTATTGTCCACAACGGTTCCACTTACCTTGTTTTGCGCAAAGGCACTCCAGGGTATAAGGAGATAGAAGATTACTCCGAGAACCATTTTAAGAATGGGTTTAGTAAAGTTTTGTTTCATAAAAGAATTGGTTAGTGGTGGTTGATTTTATTTTAAATATATATTGACCACACAACCTTAATCCTGCATATTTTAACATCTATTAACAGTTTTTTAATGATTTGCTTACAGCAAACCTTTAATTGTTGAAATAAAAGGGAGGTTTTAACATCCATAGCCAGACTAAAATTTGGTTCATGCGAAGTACTGAGTATTATAATTGTGTCAGTTATTTTATTTTAAGGATGATATCGGTTAATATCATACCTGTTTAAATCAATTTATGTCAAATCATTTGTCGTAACTCTCTGTCTGACAATCTCCAATATTTGGTTTGGAAGCACTCAGTACAGTTTATGTTACCACCTGAACGACTTAAGCTCTTGTTTATGACCAATGGCTAAATTTCGTTCTGCGTCTTTTTTCTGGATAATTTTCAATTTTATTATTTGACTTCGTCAATTTTGTGGCAGTTGAAAAGGTATGATTTGGTTAATATCTAACTGCTTTAAATTAAAAACCGGTCATCATTTCTTGGATTTAAAGAGCAGATTTACTTCATGGCCTATCCTAAGAGTTTACCTTATATTATTGCCAACGAGGCTGCTGAACGTTTCAGCTTTTATGGCATGCGTTCCATCCTGACCACCTTCCTGGTATTGCAGTTTTTTAACCCTTTACTTAATCCTGCGCTGCAATCAGTCGCGGAAGCAAAAGCAAATGAAGCCACTCATTTTTTCGTATCGCTGGCCTATACTGTACCCTTTGTTGGTGCCATTGCAGCGGATTGGTTTTTTGGGAAGTATAAGGTTATTCTGTGGATTTCCTTATTGTATTGCGTAGGGCATTTGTTGTTATCACTATTTGATACCGATCTGGATATGTTCAGGTTCGGCCTTGTGCTGATTGCGATAGGTGCGGGAGGGATAAAATCATGTGTATCGGCTAATGTGGGCGACCAGTTTAATAAGGATAACCAGCATCTGCTTTCTAAGGTGTATGCCTGGTTTTATTTTAGTATCAACGCAGGCTCAGCGCTTTCTACCTTGCTGATTCCAATTGTTTATGCTGCATATGGTCCTAAATGGGCATTTGGGATTCCCGGAATATTAATGGCCATCGCTACAATCATCTTTTATTTTGGCCGTAACACATATGTGCGCGTGCCGCCCACAGGTATCAGAAAAGATAACTTTGTTTTTATCAGTTTATATGCATTGTTAAATTTTCGTAAAAAACAAAAAGGTCAGTCCTTGTTAGATGTAGCCAAATTGAAATTTAATCCTGAAAAGGTGGAGGACATCAAGGCCGCATACCGTGTGATTGCTGTATTCAGTTTTATCCCTCTTTTCTGGGCAATGTGGGATCAGAATCTTTCAGAATGGGTATTGCAGGCCGCTAAACTGGATCGTCATATTTTTGGCTATGAGTTATTGCCGCAGCAGATTCAGACCGTTGATCCTTTTTTTCTGTTACTGCTGATTCCGGTATATAATTACCTGATATATCCTTTTATGGAGCGTATGGGGGTTAGCATGACGCCACTCCGCAGGATAGGTGGAGGATTAGCAATGATTGTGATTTCATTTGTAATTATTGCACTGGTGCAAACAGGAGTGGATCAGGGAACACATCCTTCAGTATGGTGGCAGGTATTTGCTTATTTTTTCCTCGCTGCTGCGGAAGTAATGGTTTCCGTTACCTGTCTTGAATACGCTTATACACAAGCTCCTGCTTCAATGAAAAGCACAATGGGTGCGATATGGCTGCTGACTATTGCCATTGGTAATATATTTACCGCGCTGGTTAACCGGAGCATTTCGAACCACGGCTTTTTCGCTTCGCTGGAAGGAGCAACCTATTACTGGTTTTTTATCGGGTTGATGGTCTTAGTGCTGGTTATCTATATGATTGTTTCACCTAAGATCAAAGAGCGGGTGATATTGCCAGCATCATAATTCCTCACTCAACCATCATCCTTTTCCAACCCGGGGGTACAGATCACCTGAACAATGGGTGAACGACGGGTGAAGAAACTGTGAGGAAATTATAATCCAGGGAGACTCTGACTAATACAATTACATGCCAAAATGCCCCCTCCTCAATCAAGACAATATCCTGTTGTTATTGGTTAATATGCTACTTATAGCAGTTCCTTAATCTTATAAATTTGAGTTCTCCTAAACCTGAATATTGAACCGAATATGAGAATTAATAAACTGATAATCCTATTGTCGCTGTTTTCTGAGACAATATATGCACAGCAAAAAGACTATCCAATTCAGCCTGTTGCGTTTACGCATGTACATGTAAACGACCAGTTCTGGGCACCTAAAATGGCCGTAAATGCTAATATAACCATTCCTTATACCTTGCAGCAATGCAGGATGGACGGCCGGATAGACAACTTCCTTAGGGCGGCTAAAACTATTCCGGGTGATAAGCTCAGCGCTTTTCCATTCGATGATACAGATATTTATAAGGTAATAGAAGGCGCTTCCTATGCGATGCAGATGAAGGCAGATCCTGCGATGGACAAATACATTGATTCGCTGATCACAATTATAGCTGCGGCACAGGAGAAGGACGGTTACCTGTTTACTTTCCGCACGGTAAATGCTGCTAAGCCCCATGACTGGATTGGGAGTAAGAGATGGGAAAAGGAAGAGGAACTGAGTCATGAGTTGTACAACTCGGGACACCTGTTTGAATCTGCCGTAGCCCATTATCAGGCTACAGGAAAGAAAACCTTACTGAATATTGCGATTAAAAATGCAGACCTGCTGGTGAAGGATTTCGGTTATGGGAAAGTAGAGAAATATCCTGGCCACCAGGTCGTAGAGATAGGTCTCGTAAAATTATATCGTATTACAGGGAATGAAAAATACCTGGATCTGGCCAAGTTTTTTCTGGATGAACGCGGACCAAAAGGGGATGCCTACAATCAGGCACAAGCAAAGGTAGTTGATCAGCATGAGGCAGTTGGTCATGCGGTAAGAGCTACTTATATGTATACCGGTATGGCAGATGTTGCTGCGATTACCGGCGATAAAAAGTATCTGAAAGCAATTGATGATATCTGGGAAGATGTAGTCAATAAGAAATTATATATCACCGGTGGTATTGGTGCTACAGGCGCTGGCGAAGCCTTTGGGGAAGCTTATCAGCTCCCTAATATGTCGGCCTACGCAGAGACCTGTGCTGCGATTGCCAATATTTACTGGAACAGCAGGATGTTCCAGCTGCATGGAGATGCCAAATACATTGACGTACTGGAACGCACTTTATATAACGGATTATTGTCTGGCGTTTCCCTGAGCGGTGACCGTTTCTTTTATCCTAATCCGCTGGCTTCTATGCATCAGCACCAGCGTAGCGCATGGTTCAGCTGTGCTTGCTGTATTTCGAACATGACCCGTTTTTTACCTTCGGTGCCAGGTTATGTATATGCACAGGATGCGGATAACTTATATGTGAACCTCTTTATGAGCAACAGCAGTGAGATTAAACTACCTGCGGCGAATGTGAAAATTGCCCAGACCACCAACTATCCATGGGATGGGAAAGTCGAAATCAAAGTTGATCCTGATAAAAGTGCGGCATTTGCGCTGCATGTCCGGATTCCGGGATGGACAGGTACACAGCCTGTTCCGGGAACGCTGTACAGCTTTATGGAAAGTCCGGCTGCACCGGTAACGCTATTAGTGAATGGAAAACCGCTAAAATATACCGTGGTTAAAGGTTATGCCGTGATTCAGCGCAGCTGGAAAAAAGGTGATCAGCTGACACTCTCACTGCCAATGGAAACCAGAAAGGTAGTTGCAAATGAGAAAGTAAAGGATGATAAAGGGCGTTTTGCTTTTCAGCGCGGACCGGTAGTCTACTGCCTGGAAGGTCCTGATAACCGTGACAGCCTTGTGCAGAATATTATGGTCGATAAAAATGCGGTGCCTGCAATGGCATTTAACACAGAATTGCTGAATGGTATTGAAGTGTTAACGGTAAAAGGCTTAAGCGCTAACAGACAGGTAAACAGCAGCGAAATCATTAAGACAGCACAGGACGTAACAGCGATTCCTTATTATGCATGGGCAAATCGTGGTCCGAGTGAGATGGCCGTCTGGATTCCTTATGAAGAATCTGCATCGCGACCAAAACCTGCGGCAACTATAGCTTCAAAAAGTAAGGTTTCCGGCTCTTTGAGTAATAAACAATTGCTGGTTTCGGTGAAGGACCAGTATGATCCGGTAGATTCTAAAGACACGAACTATCCTTACCTGCACTGGTGGCCTAAAAAGGATTCGAAGGAATACCTGCAATACGATTTTGACCAGGAATATGAGGTCACCCAATCTAAAGTTTACTGGTTCGATGATGCGCCGTGGGGCGGATGCCGTATACCGGCCAGCTATCAGGTTTTATACCTGAAAGATGGAAAATGGTTGCCTGTGGAAAATACGAACAGCTACGCTGTGGAGAAAGATAAATTCAATACGTTAAGCTTTAAGCCGGTTAAAACAAGTGCATTACGACTGGAATTACAGCTGCCTAAAGAGAATGCGTCGGGCATTCACGAATGGATCATTAACTAGATCATTTTAAATCAACAAACCAAAACACACCACATTATGAGATTGAAATTTTTACTATTTGTCATAGGGATGCTCTTCCTGGGCAGCACCTATGCACAAACCAGCCTGATCAAAGGGAAGGTTAAAGATCATACCGGGGGCGCTATACCGGGCGTAACCGTAAAGGTAAAAGGAACAACTTCCGGCGTTGCTACTGCGGGTGACGGCTCTTTTCAGATCAGCGCTGCACGCGGGGCAACACTGGTTTTCAGTGCAATAGGCTTCGGTGTAAAAGAAGTTGTCGTAACTGCGGAGCAGGAACTTAGTATTATCCTTACTGCAGATAACAAACAACTGAACGAAGTAGTGGTAACGGCATTGGGCGTAAAACGTGAAAGGCGCTCGCTGACTTATAGCACACAGCAACTGACCGGTGAAGAATTAACGAATACAAAAGAAAACAATATCGTGAATGCGATGGCCGGTAAGGTTGCTGGTGTGCAGGTGACGAGTTCATCAGGTTCACCTGGTGCATCTTCAAGGATCGTAATCAGAGGTACATTTTCACCTACAGGAGAAAACCAGGCGCTGTTTGTGGTGGATGGTGTACCGATCGACAATACAGAAACGGGAAATGTTCCGGGTGGCGCGGCTGGTGCCGGCGTAAACAGGGCAGCTGATATTGATCCTGCCACGATAGAATCTATGAGTATATTGAAAGGTGCAGCAGCAACTGCATTGTATGGTTCACTGGGAGCCCGGGGTGTGGTGCTGATCACGACCAAAAACGGTGGATACAACAAAAGGGCTAAAATCTCTGTGTCATCTGATTTCTCAATCGACAAAGCCATCTTACCTGAGATGCAGCAAAAATATACCCAGGGTACTAACGGCACTTTTTATGATGGTGAAACACAGAAAATCGGACAATCATGGGGCCCTGCTTTAGATGGTCTGCTGGTAAATGGCACACAAATACCAAAGTATAATCCTTACGATTTTTATCAGACAGGACATACCACCAATAACACGGTAAGTGTTGAGGGTGGAGGAGCTGCGTCTGATTATTTTATGTCTTATTCCTTTTTAGATCAGACAGGTGTTGTGCCGAAATCTGAATTTGAAAGACATACATTTTTTGCCAAGCACAATACTAAAATCAGCGATAAGCTGACAACTACTTTTCAGATGACTTATACCAATTCTGAACAGAACAGATTACCGGAAGGCGCCAGTAACGGACCGCAGTTTGTCGTGTTTTTACAACCAATCTCCTGGAATCCTTATCCTGTTACAAATCCTGATGGCTCTCAGCGTTTATACCGCCTGTCCAGAAATGCACCCTTATGGACGCTTGATCACATCAATAACCGGTCAGTGGTGAATCGCTTTCTGCCAGTAGCTACGGTAAACTTTAAACCCCTGCCATGGTTGACGATCACTGAAAGATTAGGTGCTGATATCTATACTGAACAAACGAAGTACACGGAAGATCCCAGCCCGGAAATAGGTCTTAAGGGACAAATCATAGAGCAGAATTCACTATACAGACAATATAACAATGACCTGATTGTGAATGGAGAGAAACAGTTCGGTAAGTTAAATGTGAACCTGCTGGCAGGAACAAACTTCAGGTCTGACTATTCGCAGGTAAATTTCCAGAAAGGTGCGGGACTGGTAGTAGATGGATTAACTAACGTATCTGCCGGTTCCGTGATCTCATCGAGTGAGAATCATTACCTGCAGCGTAAGCTTGGATTTTACGGACAGGCAAATATTGATTACAATAAATTCCTGATCCTGTCGCTAACTCAACGTTATGATGGCAGTTCTGTATTGTCTAGTGATAAACAATTTTACAGTTACGGATCAGCTGCCCTGGGTTTAATCACTTCGGATTTGTTGCCGGCTGCGGTTAACAGGGTAATGAACTTTTCAAAGATCAGACTTTCTTATGCGCGGGTAGGTAATGAGATAGTTGGCGCTTATAGTTTACTTACGCCTTATAACCTGGCCAGCAGAAATACGGCGACCGGTTCTTTCTTATATCCTTATAATGGTCAGCCAGGCTTTTTGATCAGCGACCTGTATGGTAACTATATGCTGAAAAATGAAAACCTTGACGAGTTTGAGGCCGGACTGGAAATGAAATTCCTGAACAGCAGGATTGGTTTTGAGGGTTCTTATTTTGCAAGAAAATCTACAGACGGAATTATCCCTGTAAATATCTCACAAGCGACCGGTTATGCCTCAACTTATGTGAACACGGCAAGTGTAAGAAACAGAGGTGTCGAGTTACTTCTAACAGGTGCACCTATACGTAATCAGGATTTCAGCTGGGATATTACGCTGAACTTTAGTAAGATCAAGAATAAGCTGCTGGCACTGGCACCGGGAACAACACAGCTGGGCAGGAACATCGTAGGTGAATCTATAAATGTTTTTTATGGTACCCGTTACGAACGTACGGCAGATGGTCAATTGCTGATCAATGATGCAGGTTTACCAGTGGTTTCGGCTACACCTGGTATTGTAGGTGATGCCAATCCGGATTGGCTGGCAGGGATCAATAACAGCATCCGTTACAAAAACTTTACTTTTAATTTCTTCTTCGACATGAAGAAAGGTGGCGATGTACAGAATGATGTAGAGTCGGCCGCATTTTTTAATGGTACCGCAAAAGTGACAGAAAACAGGGAAGACCGTGTGGTTGCCGGAATCAGCCAGACAACGGGATTACCGAATACGGTTTCTGTGAAGGCTCAGCAATATTATCAGAGTCTGATCTATGAATCAACCATTCAGGATGGAACGTATGTAAAACTGAGACAGGTGGGATTATCTTATGCACTTTCTGGTAAACTGCTGAAGAAAACACCTTTCAAAGCCGCTTCATTCTCCGTAACAGGAAGAAATCTTTGGATTTACAGTCCGCATTTTACCGGCGCAGATCCTGAGGTAAGTTCTTATGGAACAGGATTGGGGGTACAGGGAATCTATTCCTTCTCCACGCCAACCTCACGTTCAGTGGATTTTGCACTGAGACTGAGTTTTTAAGCAGAGCTGTTAACTTATTAAAATTAAAGAAATGAAGAAATTCGCTATCATATTCCTCCTTGCTACTGTAAGTCTGGGTGGATGTAAAAAAATTCTTGACGTAAACGACGATCCAAACCGTCCGATAGAGGTACAGGAAGCATTAATACTGGCACCGGTAGAGGTTGCTGTATCGGATTACCTGTATGCTGGCAACGCCAATATTATTATT
The DNA here is from genome assembly GCF_026239655.1 of Pedobacter sp. MR2016-24. Lineage (GTDB taxonomy): Bacteria > Bacteroidota > Bacteroidia > Sphingobacteriales > Sphingobacteriaceae > Pedobacter. The sequence goes on from NZ_JAPIVO010000009.1 coordinate 34,857, forward strand.
CAGGACTGGCTGCAGGCGACTGCGCCAAACCAACCCAGTCCTGGTTTATGGAACTACCAGGCCTTTAACAATAACTGGGACAGTGACTGGTATAATACCTATGTGGTGTGTATGAATAACCTTCAGCAACTGAATAAAAAAGCAGTGGCGACGGGCAATACAAATTACCAGGCAATCGCTAAAATACTTACGGCTTATTCCCTGGGTTTTGCAACAGACATCTGGGGTGATATACCCTATTCGCAGGCTTTTACAGGTACAACTACACTAAATCCGGTTTATGATTCCCAGGAAAGTATTTATAGTGCCATGCAGTCCCTGCTGGACAATGCAATCGCTGATATCGATAAAAACTACGTGATCAAACCAGGTACAGATGATTTCTATTATAAAGGGGATATGGCAAAATGGAAAGCAATGGCCTACACTTTAAAGGCGCGTTATTATATGCACCTGACCAAAGCTCCGGGACACACGGCTACAGCACAGGCAGATCTTGCACTGGCGGCACTGGCAAATGGCATCACTACTGATGCTCAGGATTTGAAAATGACTTACAACGGTGGGGCCGGCAGTGAGAATCCATGGAACCTGACTTTCGGACCGGTATCTACTAAAGTGTTAAACCAGACTTTTGTAGAGGGTTTAAAGTCTACAGGTGACCCAAGGCTGGAGAAAATGGTGGCTCCGGCAATACTTACTGGTTTGTATACAGGCAGGAGAGTAGGCAGTGCGCTGGAAAACCTGGAATCTTATTCTCTGGGAGGTGCCTATTATGCCGGGGAGAATGCCAGTAATTACCTGATGACCAATACTGAAGCCCAGTTTATTAAAGCAGAGGCCACACTCATCAAATCTGGTGCAGCGACCGCTCAGCCGATATTTACTGCTGCAGTAACGAATCATATGAACAGATTGGGTATTGCAGGCGGAGATATAACTACTTATCTTGCTGCCAGAGGTACACTGACTACGGCTAATGCACTCCAGAGAATTATTGAGGAGAAAAGCATAGCCAACTTCTTAAGCACAGAGAACTATAACGACTGGAGAAGGACAGGTTTTCCTGTACTGACAAAGGTTGACGGAGCGCTAAGTGAAATACCGAGAAGGGCAATGTATCCAGAAACAGAATTAACAACCAATCCTCAGCCACAGCAATCCGCAAAGATTACTAACCGGGTGTGGTGGGATTCAAACTAGTATTATGTTTTCAAAAGAAGTATATCAGCAAAGAAGAGACGCACTTAAAACTGCTATAGGTGAAGGAATTATCCTCTTACCCGGGAATGAAGAAAGCGGAATGAATTACAGGGATAACTTATACCCTTTTCGTCAGGATAGCTGCTTCCTGTACTTTACAGGGATAGACAGACCCGATCTTTGTTTTATGATTGATATCGATAGTAACCAGGAGATTCTTTTTGGTGATGATGCTACGGTAGAGGATATTGTATGGACAGGGCCGCAGGAAGCTTTAGCGCTGCAGGCAGAAAAATCCGGCATTGCGTATGTTCGTCTGAAATCTGAAATACCAAATGCTTTAAGAGGTGGCAGAAATATTCATTTCCTGCCACCTTACAGGGCAGAAACTACTATAAAGTTATCAGAATGGGGCGTTACTGGTCAGCCATCAGTTCCGCTGATCAAAGCCATCGTTGCCCAGCGCTCTATAAAAAGCGCAGAAGAAGTAGCGGAGATTGAAAAGGCTGTAGCTACCAGTGTATTGATGCATCAGGCTGCCATGGAGCTGGGCATAGCGGGGATGACAGAAAGCGCCGTTGCTGGTCACCTTCAAGCTGTCGCTATAACAGGTGGAGGTAATCTTGCCTTTCCTGTAATACTAACCGTGAACGGTCAGTTCCTGCATAACCATGCAGGTTCCAATGTATTGAAAAGCGGGCAGATGGTTTTATGTGATGCTGGTGCAGAAAACAACATGCATTATGCTGGTGATTTAACCCGTACTTTCCCGGTCGACCAATCCTTTACATCGCTGCAGCAGGAGGTATACAATATTGTGCTGAACGCACATCAATCCGCCGCCGCGGCATTAAAACCAGGCGTATTATTCAAAGATGTACACCTGCTGGCCTGCGAACGTTTGGCTGAAGGGCTCAGTGATCTGGGACTAATGAAGGGTGATCCCAAAGAGGCTGTGGCAGCCGGAGCCCATGCGCTGTTTTTCCAGTGCGGACTGGGACATATGATGGGACTTGATGTACATGATATGGAAAACCTGGGCGAGGAATATGTAGGCTATACAGAAGATTTGAAAAAAAGTACACAGTTCGGCCTGAAGTCGCTCAGACTTGGCAGAAGCCTCGAAGCAGGTTTTGTGCTGACCGTAGAACCCGGACTCTATTTTGTGCCCGACCTGATCGATGCCTGGTCGGCCGAAAGTAAACACGCCTCTTTTATCAATTATGCGGAAGTAGAAAAGTTCCGCAATTTCGGTGGCATCCGGATCGAGGAAGATTTTCTGGTTACACCAGGGGGCAGTCGCTTATTGGGGCCGCCACTGGCTAAAACTATTGCCGAATTGGATCTCGTTTTCAATACATAGGTATATGTTAAGATCGAACTGATTTCCGGTAATTTCCAGTTAAAAAGCCACTTCATCATGCTTTATTTTTGAAAGAAAAACATAATTTATGAATAAAGATTTTTGGGCAGGTGTATTTCCTGCAATCACTACTAAATTTACATCAGACGAAGAACTTGATCTGGCAGCATGTAACAAAGGGATAGAAGCACAGCTTGAAGCAGGCGTTAACGGTATCGTTATCGGAGGTTCATTGGGTGAGGCAAGCACATTAACAGAAGAAGAGAAGTTTATACTTCTTGAAGAGACATTGAAAACTGTTGCAGGCAGGGTTCCCGTGATTTTTAGTATTGCAGAGCAGGCGACCAATATCGCGGTAAGCCATGCTAAAAAAGCGGAATCACTGGGCGCATCTGGTGTGATGATCCTTCCGCCGCTGCGTTATTATGCATCAGCTGATGAAACGGTAGCTTATTTTGCTGCAGTAGCTAAAAGTACCAGCCTTCCTATTATGATTTACAATAATCCGGTTGACTATAAAATCCATGTTACGCTGGATATGTTTGCAGAACTGGAGCAATATGCTAACATCAGCGCGGTAAAAGAATCTACACGTGATATCAGTAACATCACCAGGATGCTAAACCGTTTTGGCGATCGTTTCAAGATTTTTACAGGAGTTGATCCCCTGGCTTTGGAAAGTATTGTTGCAGGTGCACACGGCTGGGTTGCTGGTCTGGTAGACGCTTTCCCTAAAGAAACAGTCGCGATTTTCCGTTTGGTAAAAGAAGGCAGGATTAATGAAGCAGTGGCGATTAACCGTTGGTTTATGCCATTACTCGATCTTGATATTCACCCTAAACTGGTACAATATATTAAACTTGCGGAAGTGGCTACTGGAACGGGTACAGAATATGTGCGTGCACCTCGTTTGGTGTTGAGCGGTACCGAACGTGAGCAAATCACTAAAGTGATCAATGATGCACTGGCGGTAAGACCGGTATTGCCTGAAGGCAGCTGGGGATAATCCCCCTGAATGATCAATAATATTTAACACAAAAGAATGAACGGACAGAATTTAATAGGAAATGAGTATGCTGAAGCAGCAACTTCAGCATTTAAGGCGATTAATCCCGCAACAGGGGCAACTCTGGAAGGCGATTTTTTTCCTGCTCAGCAAAAAGATGTTGATGAAGCTTTAAATCGTGCTGTAAGTGCTTTTACAGTGTATAAAAATATTGATAAAGACCGTAGAGCAGATTTTTTACGGGCTATAGCAAATGAAATACTGGCTGTGGGCGATGAGCTGATTGAGCGCGCCTGTGCAGAAAGTGCTCTGCCTTTAGGCAGGATCCAGGGAGAGCGGGGAAGAACGGTAGGCCAGCTGAATATGTTTGCTGACCTGCTGGCGGAAGGCTCCTGGGTAGAAGCAATTATAGACAATGAACTGCCGGACAGGCAGCCTGCACCAAGACCAGATATCAGAAGAATGTTAGTTGCCATGGGACCAGTAGTGGTATTCGGGGCAAGTAACTTTCCTCTGGCTTTTTCTGTTGCAGGCGGAGACACGGCTTCGGCCCTGGCTTCGGGCTGCCCGGTGATTGTAAAAGCACATGCTGCCCATCCGGGTACAAGTGCACTGGTGGCTGCTGCGATACAAAAAGCAGTGATTTCAACAGGAATGCCTGAAGGGGTATTCTCTATGCTGTTTGACGATGGTTATGAAATTGGTGCATTACTGGTAAAACATCCAAAAACCAAAGCGGTAACTTTTACGGGTTCGTTTAAAGGAGGGATGGCACTGAACAAACTGGCTTCGGAAAGAGAAGAGCCTATTCCTGTATTTGCGGAGATGGGCAGTATCAATCCTGTTTTGTTATTGCCGGAAGCACTGGAAACACGTGCGGAACAGATAGCAGAACAGTATGCCGCTTCGATTACTATGGGAGCCGGACAATTCTGTACTAATCCCGGTTTGTTGCTGGGTGTGGCTTCGGCTGGTTTAACTCGTTTTAAAGATACGCTCGCAGAAAAAGTTGCAGCGATTTCTTCGGCAACAATGCTGACTGAAGGGATTTGTAAAAACTTCAGCACACTTTCTGCAGGGATGCTGGAAGAACAGGAGATTACACTGGTAGCGAAATCGTCACTGGAAGTGGATGGCGCAAGCAATCAGGCATTGGCCACTATTGCTGAAGTGTCTGCAAAAGCATTTCTGGCTAACCCAAAATTAAAGGAAGAAGTTTTTGGACCATGGTCATTATTGGTAGTTGCTGATAATGTACAAGAGCTGGAACAGGTACTGGCCTACGCAGGCGGACAATTAACATTGTCTGTAATGGCAGCTGAAAACGAATTGAATACGTATCAAACATTACTCGATAAAGCGGAGGAAATTACGGGACGTATTTTGCTGAATGGCGTGCCTACCGGAGTGGAAGTATGTGCAGCGATGCAGCATGGCGGACCTTTCCCGGCGACAAATGATAGTCGTTTCACCTCTGTAGGTACAACGGCAATCCGTCGGTTTGTGCGACCATTAAGCTGGCAGAACTGGGACAAGAAATTATTGCCTCCGGCATTACAGGACGGTAATCCGTTAAATATCTGGAGACTGGTAGATAATAAAATGACCAAATAATATATGTCAAGCAAAACATTTTTCTGTATAGATGCGCATACCTGCGGTAATCCGGTGCGACTGGTAGCTGGTGGCGGACCCAATCTTGTTGGGGAGACGATGAGTGAAAAGAGACAACATTTTCTAAAAGAATATGACTGGATCAGACAGGGGCTCATGTTTGAACCAAGAGGTCACGATATGATGTCAGGCAGTATTTTATACCCGCCTCATGATCCTCAAAATGATGTTGCGGTGCTGTTTATTGAAACCAGCGGCTGTCTGCCTATGTGCGGTCATGGTACTATAGGTACAATTACGATTGCGATAGAAGAGGGATTGATTATGCCAAAAGTTCCCGGCATAGTTAAAATGGAGGCACCTGCGGGTTTGGTGAACATTGAATACAAACAGGAAAACAATAAGGTATCTTCGGTAAAGCTCACAAATGTGGCTTCTTACCTTGATTCGGAAGGTTTAACCGTGGAATGCCCGGATTTGGGAACGCTGACTTTTGACGTGGCCTATGGAGGTAACTTCTACGCCATAGTTGATCCGCAACCTAACTTTAAAGGGATTGATCACTATGCAGCCGATCAGCTGATTTCCTGGAGCAGGGTAATTCGTAAACGAATCAATGAGCTGTATAGCTTTGTGCATCCGGAAAACCCTACGATTAAAGACTGTACACATATTCTTTGGGCAGGAGATACCAAATCCCCCGATGCTACAGCACGAAATGCAGTTTTTTATGGCGATAAAGCGATAGACCGCTCGCCCTGCGGTACAGGGACTTCTGCACGCATGGCGCAGTGGTTTGCTAAAGGCAAACTAAAAAAGGGTGATTCATTTGTCCATGAAAGCATCATTGGAAGTACGTTTATTGGTAAGGTAGAAGATGTGGTGGACTTACAGGGACGTAAAGCTATCATTCCAAGTATTGAAGGATGGGCAAAAGTATTTGGCTATAACACCATCAAAATTGATGATGATGATCCTTATGCAAAGGGTTTCCAGGTGATTTAACGCGCTGGAATTTTTAAAAATATTAGAAGATCTATAAATGGGAAAAGCAATTATAATAGGTGCCGGAATTGTTGGGCTGAGCTCCGCTTATTACCTGCAGCAGTCTGGCTGGGAGGTAACGATACTGGAGAAAGGGGATTTATCTGATAATTGCTCTTTCGGTAATGCAGGGATGATTGTTCCAAGTCATTTTGTGCCCCTTGCTGCCCCGGGAATGATAGAGAAGGGAATTAAATGGATGTTTGACAGCAAGAGTCCTTTTTATGTGAGGCCTTCGCTGAACTTTGATCTGGCAGGCTGGGGACTGAAATTCATGAAAAGTGCAAACAGGGAGAAAGCTGAACGTGCGGCTGTGCCATTGCGTGACATTTCTTTATTGAGCAAGGACTTGTATGCGGGACTGACAAAGGATATCGGCGATTTTGGGCTGACCAATAACGGGATCCTGATGTTGTACAAAACGGATAAAGTGGGTGAGGAGGAACTGCATATTGCAGAGCAGGCAAGAAATCTGGGACTGGATGTAGCCTCGTTATCTGCTGCTGAAGTCCAAACGCTGCAACCGGATCTTAAGCTGGACGTGTTAGGGGGAATCCATTACAGATGCGATGCCCACCTGAACCCAAATCAGCTGATGGCCTTAATGCAAAAATACCTGTTGGCTAAAGGCGTTAAAATTATTAAAAACACAGAAGTCACAAAAATTATACATGAGAAAGGAAAGATCACCAGCCTGCTGGCCGGCGGGAAACAATACAGCGCAAATCACTATGTGCTGGCAGGTGGATCATGGTCGCCCGAAATAGCCAAACGTGCCGGTTTTAAAATTCCTTTAATGCCGGGTAAGGGTTATTCCTTCTTAGTAGATGATACGGCGAAAAACATGCACATCGCTGCTTTATTGTGCGAAGCTAAAGTTTCTGTTACGCCAATGGGAGGTAAGATCCGCTTTGGCGGCACGATGGAAATCGATGCTGTAAATGACCGCATTAACATTAACCGGGTAAAAGGAATTGTGGAATCTATTCCTAAATACTTTCCCGGTATGCATCCTGCACTGCCTGAAACGAAAGATATATGGTATGGTTTCAGACCTTGTTCTCCTGACGGGCTGCCTTATCTTGGAAACAGTAAATCTTTACAAAACCTGACTGTAGCTACAGGGCATGGTATGATGGGAATCAGTCTTGGGCCGGCTACCGGTAAATTAGTGAGCGAACTCATTAATGGTCAGTCGCCCTCAATGGACATCAATCCATTTTCGGCCAATAGGTATGCTTAAAAGCGATATTTACTGCTAAATAATAAGCGTCAAATTGATAATTAATTTGACGCTTATTTATCTTTTTGTATATTTCGTAAATGAAAGTACTGCCTTTTACTATACCGGTTTCCCATGACAGGACAATCATTGTTCAAACAGAGGATATGCCTTATTTCTACACGTATTTACATCGTCATAAGGAAATTCAGCTGACATGGATTCAGGAAGGTGAAGGGACTTTAGTTGCGGGTATGAATATGCATTTGTTCCGTGCAGGTGAGATTTATCTTTTTGGCGCCAACATGCCCCATGTCTTTAAAAGTGATCCCGAGTATTTTGAGGTGGACAGTAAAAAGAAGATCCGGACCATTACAGTTTTCTTTAATCCCACAGATAAGCTATCCGCTCTGTTTGACCTCCCTGAAATGAAAAATGTACAGGCCTTCCTGGAGGAGAATAACTGTGGCTTTAAAGTACCGCACCAGTTATTTTCTGATATCTCCGGCAGGTTGCTCGGCTTGCTGAATTCGGATGGTATAGACCAGCTGATGCAGTTTCTGCAGTTACTGAAAACATTGAGCAGTATGAAAAACCTGGAGCCGCTTACCGTAAATTCACTGCCACGGAGCATTAATGACAATGAAGGAATGCGTGTTGCTTCGATTTATAACTATATCATCCAGAATTACAGCAAGGCCCTTACGCTGGAAGAGGTGGCTGAACAGGCTTACATGACCCCGCATGCTTTCTGCCGTTATTTCAAAAAACATACCCGTTATACGCTGGTGGGCTTCCTGAATAAGGTGCGGATCAATGAGGCCTGTAAATTGCTGATGAGCGGCTCCCATAATGGGATAGCGGCCATCGCTTACAGCTGTGGTTTTAACAGCATCACTAATTTCAACAGAGTATTCAAATCCATTACCGGTAAAAGTCCCCGGAACTATAAAGAGCAATTCTAAGAAGAAGGTTAATATCTGTCAATGATTGATTAATAATTGAATATTTTTCAGTTTGTATTCTTCTATTTTTGAAATACAACAAACCAAAACCTCTTTTTTTATGAATGAACCAAAAACGTCGTTCAGACCCACCCTGGGTCTGATGGATGCAACAATGCTTGTGGCAGGAAGTATGATCGGCTCGGGTATTTTTATCGTTAGTGCCGATATTGTAAGAAACGTTGGCGGTTCTGGCTGGCTGATATTTGTATGGGTAATTACCGGTTTTATGACTCTTGCTGCGGCTTTGAGTTATGGAGAGCTGAGTTCGATGTTTCCCAAAGCAGGCGGACAATATGTTTATCTGAAGGAGGCATATAATCCACTGGTCAGTTTTCTCTATGGCTGGAGCTTTTTTGCCGTGATACAAACGGCTACAATTGCCGCAGTAGGTGTAGCTTTCGCCAAGTTCACCGCCTATATCTTTCCGCAGATCAGTGAGGATCTGGTGCTGATGGACTTTGGTTTTATGACGATTTCCCCGGCACAGCTTTTATCCGTCTGTGTGATCATTTTCCTTACTTATTTAAATACCAGGGGAGTGAAGAGTGGAAAAATGATACAGACCACGTTTACGATTGTGAAGATATTGAGTTTAGGCGGACTGATCCTTTTTGGTTTCTGGGCATTTAAAGTAGAAATATGGAATGCAAACTGGAGCAATGCCTGGGATATGCATAAACTGCTGCCATCTGGCAACAAAGAACACTATACTTTTATTCCTGCGCTGGGTGCTGTTGCCGCAGCGATGGTGGGGTCTATTTTTAGCAGTGATTCCTGGCATAATGTAACCTTCATCGCAGGAGAAGTGAAAAACCCCAAACGCAATATTGGCCTTAGCCTTTTTCTGGGTACGCTGACCGTAACGATCATCTATGTAGCGGCTAACGTGATGTATACGGGGGTATTAACCTTACCGGAAATTGCTTCGGCGGAAAAAGACAGGGTAGCTGTTACGGCTTCGCATGTTATTTTTGGGAATGGTGGTACGATCATTATTGCAGTGATGATCATGATCTCTACTTTTGGCTGCAATAATGGATTGATCATGGCCGGAGCCAGGGTTTATTATTCGATGGCTAAAGATGGTTTGTTCTTCAAGAAAGCGGGCGACCTGAATACCAATGCTGTACCGGGTTTTGCTTTATGGGTTCAATGTATCTTCGCTTGTTTATGGTGTTTTAGTGGTAAGTACGGAGACCTGCTGGATATGATCTCTTTTGTAGTAGTGGGCTTTTATATACTGACGATCTTTGGGATTTTTATCCTTAGAAAAAAGAGACCCGATGCAGAGCGGCCGTACAAGGCGATAGGTTACCCTGTACTGCCGATCATTTATATCCTGATGGGGCTGGCCTTCTGTATACTGCTGATTGTGTATAAGCCCAAGTTCACCTGGCCGGGACTGATTATTACCTTAATCGGAATCCCGATATATTATTTCATCAGGTCACAGACTGCGCAGAAAAGTATTTCTGATCAGCCATGACAATTCTTCCGTGGTCAGGTGAGGTTTAAGCTCCCTGATCACAAATTCATGATAGTTATTCAGCCAGTTGATATGACGCTGCTCCAATAATGTGATGTCAATCGCTTCAGTATCTATCATTGCAATCGTAATGGTTTCCGAGCTCAGGAAGCTGCCAAAGTCCGACTGTGCGGCTGCTACGGTCAGCACCAGGTTTTCTATTCTGACACCATGTTTGCCTGGTCGGTAAATACCCGGCTCTATGGAAGTGACCATACCAGGCAGAAAAGGGATAGGCAGGTTATCCGGACTGATGGACTGTGGACCTTCATGTACGTTCAGGAAATAACCCACACCGTGCCCTGTACCGTGACCATAATTCCTTGCGTGATCCCATAAGGGTTTACGGATAATTCCATCCAGCTGGTATCCACAGGTGCCTGTCGGGAACTGTGCGGACGATCCTTCAATCAATCCTTTCAACACCAGGGTATAATCTGTTTTTTCTTCTGCGGTAACCGGCCCCAGGATCACCATCCGCGTAATGTCAGTTGTGCCCAGATAATATTGTCCGCCAGAATCTATCAGGAACATGCCTTCCGCCTTTAACTGCACATCGGTAACTGTTGTCGGCATATAATGCGGCAGGGCCGCATGCGCCTTATAACCCGCAATGGAGTCGAAACTTACACCTGCGAAGCTGTCCTGTTCTGCCCGGAATCCTTTTAGTTTCTCTGAGGCCGATAATTCAGTAATTATTTCCTGTTCAACGTTTTCCTTTAACCATTTCACAAAACGCGTCATGGCTACGCCATCCCTGATCATAGCTTGTTTGAAGTTGCTGATTTCGGTGGTGTTCTTTACTGACTTTAAATGTGTGCTTGGGTTGATGCCCAGCTGCACCTGCACTTCTTCAGGAACCAGATTGTACAAGTAAGTGCAGGTACGTTTAGGATCTATGAGCAATGTTTCTCGAAGGTTCAGCCTGGCAAGATGTGCCTCTACAGTGCCATAAGCGGATAATGTAACTCCTGCATTGCTGAACTCAAGGATATCAGCAGCAGTGAATTTGCCCTTATCTATAAAAAGTAATACCTGATCCTGCAGGATCAGACAAAAACTGAGTACCACAGGATTACATTTTACATCCGTTCCACGGATATTGAACAGCCAGGCAATATCATCAAGAGAAGAAATGAGGTGCGCAGTAGCTCCGGTTTTGCTGAGCACTTCACGTACTTCTTCCAGTTTTTTTACCAATGGTTTACCACTATATTTTTCTGCTAATAAAAATGCAGGTGCTGATGGTAGTTCGGGTCTGTTCTCCCAGATCGGATCCAAAAAATCTGCATGGCTTACCTGCATGTGGTTTGCTTTGAACAGCGCTGAGAGGGTAACAGAAAGGAGCTTGAAATTACAGGCAATCTGCGCGTATTTTGGCAGCCATTGTATATATTCCGGTGTATGTGGAATTTTAAGTTTTACCAGTTCATATCCTGTATCTTTTAATTGCTCTTCCGCCTGGTTAAAATAGCGGGAATCTGTCCAGAGTCCAGCAAAATCCTGCGTAATCACGAGCACCCCTGCACTGCCTGTAAAACCGCAGGCAAATTCCAGGCATTTATAATGTGCCGGCAGGTATTCACTCATGTGCGGATCTGCAGAATGGATCAGGTAGGCATCTACTGCCGAACTCCGCATTTGCGAACGTATCGCAGCTAACTTTTCCAGGTATGTCATCTATAATTAGTTTACAGGGGTTAGAATAGCAGTATATCCGCCACCGGCAGCCATATCAATTTGCAATTTATCCCCTTTATTTATTTCTTCTGTAAGCAACTGGTAATCTGCTGCATGTTTGCCTGCATTAATTCCGTCTTTTAATATTTCTATTTTATATTTTTTTCCTTCCAGAAAGGTCAGCGGAATAGTAAAACTTCTTGCATCCCAGTTGGTCATCCCTCCAATATACCATTTATCTCCGTTTTTTCTGGCTACCACTACATACTCTTCAATTTTTCCTTCGAGCGCAACTGTTTTATCCCATGTAGTTGGGAAACGTGCTATAAAGTGAGTATAGACAGGTTCTCTCTTGTAGTTGGATGGATTGTCACATAACATCTGCAGCGGACTGTCATAGATGACGTACATGGAGGTTTGATGTGCCCTGGTGCCCATACTCATGGGTGAGGTATTATTGATATGAAATTCACCTTTATTGGTATTCAGCATTGCACCGGGAGTGAAATCCATTGGTCCGGCTACCATCCGGGTAAACGGCAATGTAGCATTATGGGCAGGGGTGATCGTTTCTTCCCATTTATTATTTTCCATTCCCCTTACACCTTCGTAATTCAGTAAATTGGGATATTCCCGGTTCAGTCCCACAGGTTTATAGGCACCATGCATATCCAGCAGCAACTTACGCTGTGCGGTAGCTTTTGAGGTACGTTCATAAAAATTAACCATGTACTGATCTGCCCGTGCCATGTAATCTACTTTAACACCCTTAACCCCCCATTTCACATATTGATCTAGTATAGCATCCATATTTTGGTCGAGCGGTTTCCACAAAGCCCATAAAATCAATCCTACATTTTTGCTATTGCCATATCGTACCAGTTCTTCAATATCTATCTGTGACGCAGAGGCTAACAGATCCGTTGTGGTGCGCGACCAGCCTTCATCGAGAATCACGTACTCCAAACCATATTCTGAGGCGAAGTCAATGAAATATTTGTAGGTGGCAGTATTGATGCCTGATTTAAAATTGACACCGTAAATATTGTTGTCGTTCCACCAGTCCCAGGCCACTTTACCGGGTTTAATCCAATCAGTATCTTTCAGCACATTCGGACGGGCCAGTTTATAAACCAGTTCATTTTCCAACAGGTCTTTGTCAGATCCGCTGATGATCACTGTCCGCCAGGGATATGTTCTGGTTCCCGTAGTTTTTGCATTGTATACTGCCTTTTTTACAATCAGCTCCGTTCTGTCTGATTTCCCTTTGGGTGTGGTTTCGAGGATGACTTTTGGGAATTTTCCTGTCAGACTTTTTCCGCCTGTACCGTAAAGGAACAGGTTAGGATAGTCATGCAGATCTGCCTCTGTGACTACCATTTTAGTGCCTGAACCGGAAGAGATATAAAGGGGGAGGTAGCCATACTGGCCAGTATTAACATCAGTGAGTTTCATAGACTTGAAATCTCCTTCATAATGGGATTGTAATTCCGGATTATCTTCTTTAGGCAGATAGATCTGACAGTTATCATTGAAATTGAATGCTACCTGCTCGTCATTTACCTCTACTGGCTGATCACCGAAAGCAGTTACAAAACGATAGGCAACCCCATCATTATAAGCACGGAATTCTATTGCATAATTATTTTTAAAACTTAGTTTGAGATCATTGTATAGCTCCGGGATATATTTATTACGCACGGGAATAACCGCGGTGATCATTTTATTTACGCTGCTTTTTCCAGCTTTAACAACTGTAGGATGAAGTCCGGGGTTGCGCCCGCCTGCGAAGGTCATGGCCATCGGACTAGGGGTAATCAGCAGCTCTTCATTTCTTGAGACCGACCAGGAAATGGTTTTAGTTACGCTGACAATAATCTTAATTTTTTTATCTGGTGATACCAGCGTATAATCTTTTGCGGAAACTGTAGCAGTTGTCATTAAGGCAATGCAGAGAATCCTGATAAATTTACAATTCATGGTTTTGTTATTTGCTGACATTTAATTCGTTAGTATTCCTGTCTGGTGCATCTACACCGAGCAGTGTTTTTACAAAAAAGTCTCTTTTTTTCTTTTTACCAAATACGCCACCGTCACTATGCCCCATTCCGGGAACTGTTACGAGATCAAAGTTTTTGCCCGCTTTAATCAGTGCATCTGCAAAACGGTAAGTAGATTCTGGTGGTACATTCGTGTCTGCCTCGCCAACAACGAGCATGAGGTTGCCTTTTAAGCGGCTGGCATTGGTAATGTTGGACTGTGCTTCATAATGCGGACCTAAGGGATAACCCATCCATTGTTCGTTCCACCATTGTTTGTCAATTCTGTTATCATGGCAACCACAGGCAGCAACGGCCGATTTATAAAATTCCGGATGAAACAGCACTGAACCACCAGCATTTTGTCCCCCTGCGGAAGTGCCGTATACGCCAATTCGTGTGGTATCTGCGTAGGAGTGCTTTTTACCAAGGGCTTTCATCCAGAGGATCCTGTCTTCAAAACCCGCATCTGCGAGATTTTTCCAGCATACATCATGGAAAGCTTTCGATCTGTTTGCGGTACCCATACCATCCATTTGTACAACAATGAAACCCAATTCTGCCAGACTTTGCATTTCGCTGTAAGGCATGAAATTTTTCGGTACAAAGGAGTCCTGCGGACCTGCGTATATATTTTCTATGATCGGATAGGTTTTGTTGCTGTCCAGATTGGAAGGTTTACAAACAATCCCCCAGATAGCAGTTTTTCCATCACGACCTTTCGCCGTGAATACTTCAGGAAATTTAATTCCGGTAGTGATGAAATCTGCTACATCTGCTGTTTCGATATCCATCATTTTTCGGCCTGTCGCTGTAGCGTTTAAGGTGGTTAGGGGAGGGACATTTACCTGCGACCAGGTATCTGTGAATACGGAGCGATCTGGCGAGAATGCCAGGCTATGATTTCCAATTGCAGGGGTTAAGGAGATTAAATTTTTACCATCAAAGCCAATCCGGTAATAATGGATATTGTAGGGGTCTTCATTTGGATTCATTCCGCTGGCCCTGAACCAGATTTGCCTTTTTTTGCTGTCTACGCTGTCAATTTCCCGCACTACCCAGTTGCCGGTGGTAATCTTTTTTTTCTGTTTGCCGGTAAGTTCATCCATCAGGTAAAGACTACGCCAGCCATCCTTTTCTGTTGCCCAGATAATTTCATGTGTATCTGGCAGGTAATGGGTGTAAATACGTTGTTCGTAAATAAAGGTTTTTGTCTGCTCGTCTATGACATGGCGTGTTTTTGCCGTTTGTGTATTGACCTCGATGATTCGGAATCGCTGATGACCACGGTCTACCCGTTCAAAAGTAAAGAAAGCAGGATTATCCTTTCGCCAGTGTAATAGAGGATTGCCGAAGAAATCGATTTTATCTGTTAATACTTTGCGTACACTTTTTGAAGGAAGATTGAAAATGTGCATTTCGTAAGTTGTAAAATCATCTCCTGGCTGCATATAGTCCTGAGAACGGAGCTGACCGCGACTCGTTCCGGGTTCGGAACTGAGCACATAGTATACCTTTTTTTCCTCTTTCGGGTCGATATGATAACCGACTATGTTTTTGCTGTCGGGCGACCATGACAATGCTCCATAGGGCATTTCCTTGCTTCCGTTTTTGGTAAACTGTATTTCTTCCTTAGTGGAGACGGATCTGGCGAATACATTTCCGCCTTTAGTGAAGGCGATCCATTTTTTATCTGGGGAAACTGAATCTTGCAGAGGATGTTCCCAGCGGCTTAACCTGCGTTGCAATGGTCGATCATCAATTTCCCAGGTCTTTGCCGGCTTGCTTGCAGCTTTACAAATATTAGTTGTAGTATTCCAGGTAAACCATTGTTTATCAATATTTATAAACCACTCCTGATTGCCTGATCCGGGGATAAAATCGGTAACCGGCAAGTCTGTTGCGGATACTGTTTTTCCTGTAACACTGCTCAGCGCCTTTGCCAGCTGTTCATGGTCAAACGCGCTGCTCTTTCTTTTTCCGGTTATATTTACCAGCACATATTCATGTGTATTATTAGCGAGATTATTACGGTACCAGAAGCTTTCGCCGGCTGGATTCCATTTCGCTTTTACATTGGCTTTGTATATTTTTTTTGCGGCTGTACTGTCCAATTTTGCTGCATTGCGATAGGATTGGAGCAATTCCTCATGATTTGGATGATATGGACGGAGCTGTGCAAAACAGCTGATCGTGCCCAGCGTAAAAATCAGGGTGGTTAAATATTTCATCTTGGCTCAGGATTTTAGTTCTAAAAGTACAAGATATTGTCACCGGCCGTTATTCCTAAATTAACTGATTATAGTACGGTATTAACCTTTGTGGAATAGCAGCCTAATGGTTTATATTTGCAGCCCAATAAAAAAGATAAATGAAACCACTATCGATTATTCTCCTGTTCTGCTCGTTTTCCTTGTCCATCAGGGCACAAAATACTTCATCAGCTAAAACCAGTAAAGATTTTGTTCTGGGTAAAGTGGAAACCTTACACTCTGCGATTCTGGGGGAGGACAGGATTTTGAATGTCTATCTGCCGGATGATTATGACAGTACAGCAGACTATGCAGTGATTTATCTGCTGGATGGATCTGCAGATGAAGACTTTATACATATTGCCGGATTGGTGCAGTTCAATACATTTGCATGGATCAACAGAATTCCGAAGTCAATCGTTATTGGTATCGCAAATACCAACCGCAAGTATAATTTTACTTCAGCAAGCAAAAGAGAAAGTGATCATCAGTTAGTTCCTGAAAATGGTGGTTCGGCTGATTTTATTGCATTTCTTGAAAAGGAATTACAACCTTATGTAGACAAAAGGTATAAGACCAATAGTTCCAGAACGCTTATAGGACAATCATTAGGCGGTCTTCTGGCGACAGAAATTCTATTTACAAAAGCTCATTTATTCAATAAATATATCATTATCAGTCCGAGTCTCTGGTGGAAAGATGGTTACCTGTTAAGGGAAAATCCTGCAGTTTTGAGTAGTACCTACGAGAATCCGACGGCTGTATATATTGGCGTTGGGAAAGAGGGGTCTATAGATGGATCTAAAAATCATGTGATGGAAGACGATGCAAAATTGCTGGCCGCAAAAATCAGGCAGGCTAAGTCTAAAAATGTACAGGTGTTTTTTGATTATTTACCAGAAGAGGACCACGCTACGGTTACCCATCAGGCCGTCTTTAATGCGTTAAGAATGCTGTATCCAAAGAAATAATCATGCGATAAAAAGGTTTATCAGGCTCCGCCTGGTATTTCTTAATAATGGCTTAACCTGAAAGCGCTATTTTTGCGGGAGATTTAGAAGCATCATGAAATATAAAAACATATTGCTGTTAATAGTCGTTTTTACGATCACTATAGCAGATCTGCGTGCACAGGATTTAAACATCGCCAGTTATAATATCAGGTATAACAATCCTGGTGATTCACTGGATGCCTGGCCTCATCGGAAAGATCTTTTACGTAATATGGTCCGTTTTTATGATTTTGACGTTTTTGGTGTGCAGGAAGCTTTAGCCGGACAAATCAAAGATCTTTCGGAAATGGATAACTACAGCTACGTGGGTGTAGGCAGAGATGATGGCAAAACAAAAGGCGAATACGCTGCCATTTTTTATAAAAAGGACAGGTTGAATCTGATCAGCAGCGGTACCTTCTGGTTGTCGGCGACAGATACTGAGCATCCAAATAAAGGCTGGGATGCAGTTTTACCCAGAATTTGCACCTGGGCGAGCTTTCAAGATAAAAAAACTGGTCTTCAGTTTTATCATTTTAATACACATTTTGACCACGTTGGGGTAGAAGCAAGAAGAGAAAGTTCAAAACTGATTATGCGAAAGATGAAGGAAATTGCGGGTACATCGGCTGTGATGCTTACCGGAGATTTTAACGTGTCGCAGGAGAATGAGAGTTACCATTTGTTTAACAATTCCGGCTTTCTTAAAGATGCGTTTGATACGGCGTCAATTAAGTTGAGCAATAGCGGGACATTTAACGGATTTAAATTGACACCAACCACGGATAGGATTGACCATGTATTTTTAAGTAATGCATTTACTGCCCGCCGTTACGGTGTGCTGACCAATTCTTTTATGGGACATTTCCCCTCAGACCATTTTCCGGTAATGGTTGTCATTAGTCAGGCTGCTAAGAATTAGCCCGAAGCAATAGGGTTTTGACAATGCCCGGGTGGAGTAAAACCTGGACATTTTTTTTTATGTTTGTTCTAATGGAGAAATTGATTAAAGATAGTAAAGCAGCGTCGGAATACCTTTCTCATATTTCTCTGGATTGTGCGGTGTTTTGCTTTCAGGGCGGGCAGCTGAAAGTGTTGCTGCTGAAGAGCAGAAAGCGGCAGCAGTGGATGCTGCCGGGCGGATTTGTAAGGCAGGATGAGGATGTGAAGGATGCTGCACACCGTGCATTAAAAGAACGTTCCGGTGCACAAAAAGTCTTTCTCCAGGAGTTTGCCGTATTTGGTTCGCCAGCAAGAACAAAGGGTAACAAAGACCTCTTTGATGCGCATGCCTGGCTAGGTCAGCGTTTTATCTCTATCGGTTTTTATGCGCTGGTAAATTACCTGTCGGTAACACTTGTCGCCGATCATCTTTCGGAGGCCTGTGAATGGTGCTCGGTAGACCATCTTCCTGAGATGGCTTTGGATCATAAAGATATCCTGAATCAGGCACTGGAATCCTTACGTCAGCATCTCAATTTTAAACCTATCGGATACAATCTGTTGCAGGAAGAATTTACGATGCCGGAATTGCAGCGCCTCTATGAAACTATTCTTGGGAAAAAACTCCACCGGGGCAATTTTGCAAGAAAGATACTTTCCTTCAATATTTTAGAGAAACTGGAGGAGCCCCGTAAAGGTGGAGCACATAAGTCTCCGAATCTTTATCGCTTCAACCATGAAAACTATAAAGCAGCGCTGGAAAACGGATTCCAGCAGATGTTCAATTAACATTGCTTATTTGCGGGCAATTGCTTTAAAGCTGGTTTAACTTCCCCAAGCTTTCCTGCCTGTGAAATGAACAACTTGAACAGCGAAGATATCCATCTTAAACAGATCTTTATATTACCCGCAATGCTTTTTTGCGGGAATAACAAGTAGAGGGATACATTCCCGGACTTGATGATCATGACGCTGCTAAAAGGAGAAAAAAGAAATAGAAGTGAGACCATATCGGACTTTTTAAAGTCGAAGGCCACCTTCTGTATCCTGTTTTTTAGCTCATTTTACTTACCCTTGTCAGCACAAACCGTACAGCCGGGGACGCAAACTAACGGTAGCGGCACAAGTAATTTAACTACTGCAGTTCCGTTTTTACTCATCACCCCAGATGCAAGAGCGGGAGGAATGGGCGATGCGGGAGTTGCAGTGCAACCTGATGGTAACGCGATGAGTATCAATCCCTCTAAACTGGCATTTCTCGAAGCAGATCGTGGTATTTCAGTTTCTTACAGTCCCTGGTTAAGGAGTCTGCTGCCTGATGTGAACCTGGGTTATTTCAGTGGATATTACAAGCCAGACGACAGGAATGCTCTCGGTCTGTCGATAAGGTATTTCAGCCTGGGGGATATAGAATTGAATGATGCCAATTTTCAGCAGATGGGCATTTATAGCCCAAGTGAAGTGGCGGTTGATTTTACCTATGCCAGAAAGTTTGGCAATTCGTTTTCTTTAGGAACAGCATTTAGGTATATCTACTCGAATTTACTATCGGGGGCTTTTGTTTCCGGGCAATCTACTGCTCCGGGAAAATCATTCTCTGCCGATGTATCTGCATTTTATCAGCATCCGACCACTTTGTTTAATAAGGAAGCTATAGTTTCAGGAGGGCTATATATAGCCAATATAGGCGCCAAAATGAGATATGGTAGTGAGAATATAAGTTATTTTTTGCCCGCCAATTTAAAGATTGGGGGCGCAGCGACTTTAATGGTTGATGATGACAATCAATTTACCCTTGCAGTAGACCTGAATAAATTACTGGTGCCAACGCAACCAATCTACGACAAGGATGGTAACATTGTTGCGGGTAGCAGTCCTGTACGCTCTGTACCCTCGGCCATTTTCAGCTCTTTTAATGACGCACCGGGTGGAGGGAAAGAAGAATTACGGGAAATTAGCATCGGCACCGGATTAGAATACCTCTACAAACAGCAATTTGCGTTAAGAACAGGTTATTTCTATGAAAATCCTGACAAAGGGAACAGACGTTATCTCACTCTTGGTGTTGGTGTGAAATATGAGTCTTTTCATCTTGATTTTGCTTATGTAGCGGGCAATATCCAGAGAAATCCATTGGCCAATACACTCCGCTTCTCTCTCTTGTACAACTTCGGACAATAATAACTATTTAACCGGAACGATGAAAGCATCAGGGAAACCCCGGTATTTTATCGCTTTGATCAGTGCTTTTGCTTCAGCTTTATCTTTCAGTCCTGTCACGTAAACGTTGAAATAGGATCTTTTTCCCGTACTCCGGATAAAGGCATCATATCCAATTTTGTTAATCAGGAATTCTTTGGAAGACAGGGCATTGATGATTCTGAAATGGGCAATCTGCACGGTGATGCCATACATGGCGTGGTTTAAGTCGGCCTCAATAATAGCGAGCGTCTTCTCGTCAGCTTTACCACTTGGATTATTTTCTGTAACAGGTACGTAAATATCTTTTTTAGGCGTACGTTTAGGCGTAACAGGGTTTTTAGGATTGGGCACCGGGATTGTTTTTACAGGTAATTTGTTGCCTGCTAACCGGGCTGCTGCCGAAACGTCAATTTGAGGTTCATCTTTTTGAACTTCCGGCAGTTTATCCTCAGTAACTACAAATGCCAAGCCATCTGTAACGCTTCCTTCTGTGCTCATTTTGATGGAGAAGGGCATCATTGCCGGTGTTGACTTTAAGTTTAGCTTGCTGAGCTGTGTGGTATCCAGCGAGGCGGTATAATCTCCAGGCGGCAGACCTAAAAAGCTGAAATAACCATCAGACTCTGTAAGTATCCGTGCAACCATTTTGTTTTTCCGGTAGATCATCACGATGAGTCGTCCCAGTCCTTTCTGACCATCCGCATTTTTAATATTTACATTTCCTGCGGCTTCACCCATCACATTGACAGGTATCTCAATCATCCTGATGATATTCGGATCTACAGCGATGCTGTAATTCTTTTTGGTGAGTTGCCAGGCTACGTTCTCAAATCCCCCTGCATCAAGCTCCAGAATATAATTTTCATAAGGTTCCAGTTGTAAAATCTGTAAGGTGGTATCCTTCGCATTAAGGGTGTAAATTCCCGCTCTGCTGCTTTTGAGTTTTAGTCCGGCAGCTTTAGGTTCGCCCCTGTCTTTTTTGCCGTTGAAATTCAGATCCAGGAATGGTACGACCATGATACCTCCTTTTCCTACACTGCTGCGGTTAGTAAAACTGGTATAGTTTGCCGGGCCGTCAGCAATCAGGCTGCCGCTGGCGAACTGAATCAGGTTTTCTGTATGATTTCCCGTGCGGAAGGATGCTCCTGTTTGCGCAAAACGGAAGTCGTACCGCAGCCCTATTTCAAAATTACTGATATTGCTGAGTGTGTTTCGCTCGTAACTCAGTCGCAGGTAACCATTGGTCAGCACCCTGCTTTCCAGTTCTTCCTTAAAGCCTGTGATCTGACTGTTCTGATAGGCATAAAGAAGATGCTGGGTAAAAAGATAGTTTTTAAAGATGCGTTTAGACACTGAAAAATTACTGAGGAGATAAGCCGGATTCTGGTCTGTAAAAAGGGCAAAGGTGTTCACATTAGCGTTAATGTTCCACGCTACCGCAGAAACCAGCCATTCCGCAGTAGTATATTCCGTAACTGGCAGGATATTCTGATTGATAGTTAACCTCGTATATGCAGAAAAGCTTTTTCCCCGGAAGGGGAGTGACAAAATAGCTTTCCTTTCCTCTTTAAAGGTGTTATTGATGGCTGTTTGCCCGGTTTCATACCAGGAGTTGTTCAATTCTACCTGTAAACCAAATTTGAATTTGTAAGTCAGTAAGGCCCTGGTGCGCACACCATAAGCGTGTTCGGCGGATAAGAGCAGGTTCGGGAGAATCCTTGCCGATGAATTCACAAAGGGTATCGTACTGCCGGAGGTTACTGAGGACAGATATTCTGTTCCGCCACCGACAGTTAAAAAACTGGTCAGCCCGTAGTTGGTACTCAGTCTGGAGAACCTGGAGCCATTTCCATCTTCTACAAAGCCTGCGCTTGCGCTATATTCAAATTCTTTGGCCGGCAGGAAGTTAAAAGGGATACTGATGTTCTGTTCTGTAAATGTTTCTTCCCCGGCAGGCCCGTAAAAACGGAGTTTTACCATTGAGTTTCCATAAATCAGCGGCACTTCGAAACTGTAAAAACCTGAGGCATCTGCCTTCACATAACTCACCAGCACGTTGTTTACATATAACTCTACCGTCCAGTTCGGCTGTGTGGTATTGCTGATAGTATAAGTACCAAACGAACGCCGGAATGTTGTGGGTGTATTGGTGATCTGGATACCTACCACAGGGGCGAAAATTGTGGATATGGTTGGGGTATAAATCTTTCCTGCTGTAATTTGCCGTACCACTGTGTTCTCATTATTCGCGAGTCGCCATCTGTAATACTGATTCCGCTCAATCAGTGGTTCTGTGCTGTGGTAGTTTAGGGACACATCCGTTTCTCCTCCGGCAAGAATACCACCAACACGCAAGTTTACGCGCGTATCTGATCCCAGTTGTTTATCCTGTGTATTGATGACCGACCAGTCTGCCGTGCCAAAGTGAAAAGCCGGATAGCTTCTTTTAATGGTTGTGTCTACTTTCACTTCACCCCTGAGCTGGTTGATGTTGCTGCGCATCTCCGCCAGCCGCATATCCCTCAGTACCGGCAATTCCAGGTCTGTACTCATTGTTACAGAAAGATTCCTGTAGCTGAATACGGATTGGAGTCCGAATATCTCGCCAAAATAACTTGCTTTAAGGTATAAATTTGAAGGTGTTTTGATCAGATCATCCGTTTTTAAGCTGTAAGTCTTGTCTTTATAAATGATGCGTTTTTTTGCATTGTCGATCAGATAGGTTGCCGTCTGGCTGATAAAAAAGCCGCTGATAGAATCACGGTTGCCGGATGATTTATTGGCAATTTTCAGGTAATCGAAAATTTCGGCGACTGGCAGGTAAGCTGTGTCATTACGGATAAGTGAAGATATTTCGATATTTCCTATCCGCTGCATGTTAAAATAAACAGAGACTTCTTCATAATCAGCCGGATCCTGGGCCTGCGACAAAACAGGGAACAGCAAATAGAGCATCGTCATCGCAGACAGTTTTTTAAATACTGAAAAGAGGGTAGGCGGTCTGTATATGTTTTCTGTCATGTGCCTGATCTGAGAGCTGTCTTAATGCTATTGCTGTATGAAAGTCACCGAAAAAGTTCCGTTGTAATTTCCTGGCGGATTGGCTAATGAATTGCCTACGGTTAATGTTCCGCCTATTCTCAACTGTGTTCTTGCAGGTGATACTGCAGTGGCGATAAATGGCGAACCAAGGCTTGATTCGCCTATGTGCAGGATCATGGAGCCACCATTACTTCCATTTAGCGTTACATCGGGCCCGTTGCTGATCGTGACCAATACCCCGGGCTCTGCATCTACTTCAAAAATAGCCGGAGAAAATGAATACCCAAGATTTGCGGAAATTACACTTCCCGTAACCTGTCTCGAGCCATTGGCATATACGATTACAGATCCTCCCGAATTGCCATGTACAAATGCACCGAAGCTAAGCCCTTGCGCCGGATTGACGAAAATGCTGATAGGGCGTGGCGGATTTTCCTGAGCACATAAATTTACACTGCCACAAATCAGCAGTAAAAAGAGCCCTTTTACATACCATCCTATTTTTGTTGTTTCATTTTTTCTACTCATTGTGATGGAATACTTTTTTAGAACGTACCTTATTGGTGGTAATGAAACTGATCACATAAATGCCGGTAGGAGGGGTGGCGGGAATCTGGTAAATGCCGTTACCGTTGACTGCTTTGCGTGCCAGCGTTTGTCCCGCCATGTTGGTAAGCACGAGATCTCCTTTTTCGTCGTTTACCAGTTTTAGGTTAATATGGAAACTACCGCCACCACTGTAAACCACTAAATTGTCTTTATCTGCATCCGGATCATTGATTGTTCTGGTTGTGCTGAAGCGGATGCTGAACCTGTTTTCGTAATTTCCGGCATTTAAAGAAATGCTCAGTGGAGTGCCTTTTGCCAAAAGGTAATTTTTACCCGTTTTTGCGTCAAATAAGTAGGTATATAAATTGTCTGGCATATTTTCCAGGTCACGCAGCACAAAGTTGATGGTTCCGTTTTTATCCGCTTGCAATGTGAGGGGAATCACCGTTGTGGAGTCAATATCGGGCAAAGCATTGATGGCCAGTTTGGAGTTTCCTTCGCTAAGGCTGTAAAAATTAGGCACATGTTCATTCGTGTTCATGAGTTTTATCGCGTCCAGCTGATTATCAAATTTCGTTGTTGCATCGTCTGCCACATAAATCACGATAGGATCGGCAGCATGTGCTTCAGTGGCAAAACCAGCACTTAGTCTTAATAAAATTCTTGGTCTGGCGCGTTCCCGGAGGCTCATAGTGGCTTTATGAAATACGGGCGACAGGTCATTTACTCTCGCCGCATTGTTTAAGCCCAGTGTTCCAGTAACGGGATAGGCGCCATTGCTGACATGGACAAAAAAGCCTTGCATGGAGGCAATTACCGGACTTGCTATTCCATCACTGGATACGCCATTGATATAACTGCAATAGGTTCCTGTGTACTGACTCGTTGAGCCGGAATCAAAAAAGTAAATGGCATTATCAATATTTGTTTTTGTCCAGCCCGCTCCTAAATCCCAGTTTACAGGTGAGGGATAAGGATTGCCGACAAGGTTAAAGCCTAAAGTATAAGGTTGATTATGGTTTTGTAATGCAGCGGAAATGGCGCCATTACTTACTACACCGGTGATGCTGACCATTAGAGGCTGCGTGGTTGATCCAAAGTCTGCCGCATAACCTTGTAGCGGTATCAATGGTGCGCTTGTACTTGTATAAGCCGTCCAGCCGGAAATAGCTACATTTTCGATGTAGCGGTAAAAATTAGGGAAAGCCGCATTCAGGTCTACAAAACCCGAAAATGAGTTTACCGTTGCGGCCGTTACCGGTGAACTGAAGTATTTATAGCCGAAACCGGCAGCAAGATAACGTTGCATGGTTACATTACCGGTTACATTGCCCGTTCCGCTACCATCAATCAGTGCCGTCTGTGTAGCCGAAGAGACCAGCGTAAGGTTACCCGCAGAATTTAAATTACCTGTTGCAGCGATAAGTATCCCTTTAATATTCAATGCCCCACCTAAAGTTACTCCGGCGGAATTACTGATACGCAGATTGTTTACTGTATTTGTTGTAAAAGTAGCAACAGGAATTGTTTGTGCTGTGGTACCATTGAACTCCACAGTACCATTACTCGCGGTAATCGTACCGCTATTTGTTACTGTGCCCGCTAATTTAAGTGTCCCTGCATTTACAATTAATGTACCAGCAGTTAAGTTTAAGTTTCCCCCGATGCTGAGTGATTTTCCAGGATCAACTGTCAGCATCAGGCCTGCATTATTTATACTCATATTATTCGCAACGGCAACCACGTCTGCGTTAATGGTAAAGGCACCCGTAAGATTAATGTTGTCTGTGAGCACAGGAACTCCATCAGGCAGCCAGTTTACAGCATCACCCCAGCTAGAAGTCCCGGCACCACCATCCCATGTTTTAAAAGCAACAATCGTTACGGAAGTAGTTGTACTAAAAGCAGTGCAGCCACCCGCTGCGGCTACGGTATAAGTAACGGTATAAGTGCCCGGGCTACTTGAAATCAGCGTAATATCGCCCGTTGCCGCATTCAGCGTTAACCCGGCAGTAGAAGAGAAAACGCCACCTGTAGTTCCTGAAAAGTCGATGCTGGCTGTTCCTCCGCCCGTATAATAAGGGGAGCCGGAATAACTCATGGATGCTTCAGGAGCTTTGGTGACCGTGATGGTCGTAGAGGTAGAGTATATTACACAATTGCCTGCAGCAGCAACGGTATATACAACGTTATATGTTCCGGCAGCACTGTTTGCCAATGTAACCAGCCCTGTTGATGCGTCTATTGACAGCCCTGGAGTTGAAGTGAAAACACCGCCCGTGGTACCCGCCATGGTGACTGTTGCATTACCAGAATTTGTACAGTAAGGAGAACCCGCATAAGAGATGACAGTTCCTGCATTGCACACTTCCCCAATAGCCAGATCGCCTAATACAGTGATATTTGTTGCGGTAATATTTGTAGCGTTTTTAACGGTAACTGTTGGCAGGATCCATGATGAACCCGTATAGACACCTACTCCAAAAGCAGCAGTAGAGGCACCTGCATCAACGTCGCCCGCAACGAAGTTCAGTGTAGCCGAATACTTGTCGAATATGATTCCGCTGCTGGTCAGTTTCCAGTAACGATTTACACTCTTTGCCTGATTGATATTAGAGCTGGCCAGATTCGGGTGGTCTGCCGCGTTAGTGGTGATCAATAAGTCTCCTGCCGATGTTACGCTGTTAAAAGCAAGATTTAGCGGGGTATAATTATTCAGGTCACCTATCTCAAAAGCTTTTGTAGTGGCACCGGTTATAATATTTTTTTTAAGGTTACCATTTACCCAGCCAGTATTCTGAGCGGCACCAGTTACTGAAGCGGTAGCGGATAAGTTTAAGGAATTGGTGCCCGTAGTGATTTTTCCTGCAGTAAAAGTAAGCAGTCCGGCTATGGTACTATTAGTCAACAGCGTGGTTGTGCCACCAGTTTTGTTGATGGTCAGGTTGTTGAAAGCACCATTAGTGATGGTTTGATCTTTCGCCTGGTTGAGGATAAATGTTGAAGTTGCCGGCAGCATTGTGCCACTGTTCAATATATTTCCAGCAATAGTATTGGTAAAGGAGCCACCTTTGAATGTGGCGCCGGCGCCAACCGTGAAATTGTTTGATAGGATCCAGTTTGAAGATGGCGTAATGCCGGCAGCATTTGTGTTGGAAATATTGACATCTTTAAGCGCAGCAGGAGTGCCGGAAAGGGTAGCAGCACCTGTACCACCAAAAGCCACAGTTCCGGTGCTCGAAAAGGCTGTACCCATATTGAGTGATACAGCAGCGGTTGGTGTAAAATTAAACACACCACTGCTTGTAATTGTTCCGTTATTGGTCAGTGACCCGATCAGCGTATGTGAAGAAGTTCCCAGACCGAAAGAGGCACCGCTGGCCACACTTAAATCATTATTGATCGTCCAGCCCACGCTTGGATTTACTCCACCAGTATTATTGATATTCAGGAAGCCGAACTGCGGGGCAGACGTGGAGTTGAGCACAGGAGAAACTGTTCCGTTGAAATTTACTGTCAGCGCGAAAGTAATTGCGTTGATAAGGCTCAGCGTTTGCAACTGTGTTCCGGAAAATATGGTAGTGCCGCTCGTATTGAGGGTTCCCCTGTTCGTAAAATCACCATTTACAATAGTGGTGATGCCAGTCGCTCCGGCAATTATACCAGTGCTGGTGATATTGAGCAGGTCATTGTAGGTTACTTGCGTACCTGTTTGCGTATATGATCCTGATATAGTGACCTTATTAAAAGTAGTGATTCCGGCAATATTTTTAGTGGTTCCTGTTAACTGTACTGTACTGGTGCCGGGAGTATAGGTGCCGTTATTTGTCCAGTTGCCCGCCAGATTGATGGTCTGTGTTCCGCCAGCGAAGGTAGAACCATTTTCAATAGTCAGGTCTCCGGCCACCGTTACTGGTGTTGTCAGTGTTTTAACACCTGCATTTCTGAAGATCACATTGCCAAGGGTCACTCCGCTTTCGGCGATGGTCTGTGCAGCGGTGCCATTGAAGATTACCGTGCTGGCAGGAGTGAAGGTGAACCAGGAGAAATTGGTAGGCATATTATTGGCGCCAATGATCAGTGTACCCGCATTTGCTACACTGGCCATACCTCCGTTCACTGATCTGTTCGAATTGAATGCACCTGCATCATAGGTACCCGAGGTGACAGTAAGATTTCCCTGAAGGCTTACATTTCCTGTTAGGTTCGCGGCGGAAGCCACAGGTTTATTGATAGTGAGGTTATTAAACGTAGTGGCCGAAATAGTCTGTGTGCCCGCTCCTTCGAAAGATACTGTGCCGCCAGCATCTGTGTAAGTACCGTTATTGAGCCAGTTTCCTCCAACACGTAAGGTATTCGAGTTTTTAAATGTGCTGGCCGCATTTGTTGTCACGTTTCCGGCTATGGTTAGCGCAGCACTATTGTCAAGCGTTCCTGCTGTAACCAATAGATTTCCGCCGATAGTTAGTGCGTTGGTATTTGTTGCTATACTGGATGATCCCTTGTTAATGGTCAGGTTGTTATAGGCGACGTTCCCTACAGTTTGATTGGCTGCCCCATTGTAGGTTACCGTTCCTGTACCGGGAGTAAAAATGCCATTGGTATAATTGAAGTTATCCCGGATATTGAGGTTTCCTGCACCGCTGAAGATTGTACTGGCGTTACCTGACTGGTTAAAAGATCCTGCAACAGCGAGTGTACCTGAACCGACATTAACGTTGATTGCACGCCCCGTGGTGCCGTCACTCAAACTCAGGTCGCCGTTAATGGTAACATTCTGGTTGTTGACGTTAAAGGTATGCGTTGCGTTGGCCGACCAGGTTCCGCGGATATCACCTGAAGTGAGTGAGCCACCTGCCATAGTGAGTGTAACAGGTTGTACACTTCCAAAATTGATATTTCTAACGGATACTACACTGTTGATGGTTGGCTGATTAGTAAAAGCGATCGTCCCCAGGTTAACAATATCCGTCGCAGTTGGTGGTCTGGATGCAGAACCTTGTGCAACAGTCCAGTTCCCCGCTGTATTCCAGTCATTACTCACACTTCCATTCCAGTTAACTACATTGGAATTATCAGAGATGGTCCAGCGACCGGTTAAATTGGATCCTAAAGTACTTTGTTGAACATAATTAATAGTAGCATCCCGTGTTGTAGTTAGTATGCTCCCCGTTGTAGACCATCCTGAACCTGTATTCCCCCATAAGTTTAAATTAGCACCTTCCGTATTTCCATTTAACTCAGCATTTTCATAATGAAGCCTTAAAATTGCTGTAAGGTATCCTCCATTTGCAGTAATGGTATATAATCTGCTGATCGACCCTCCAAAGGGGAAATCGCTTACCGGCCCCTGGACGACTTTTACAGTAACCAGGTTCACATTAACGGGTAAGGCAAAGTTGATGGTATTATTTGGTCCTTCGAAAGCATAATCAACCGCATTATCGAATGTGTGACTACGGGTAATTGTTCCTAATATGATTCCATTTCCCGTGCGTGTAGTAGTTATCGTTACTGTATTAACGCCCGTTAACATTGTACCCTGTGTCATATTCAGTGTAGCGACAGTGATGTTACTTTGTAAAAGAACTGCTGTGGAAGCCGTGGAAGTATTTACAGTAATACTATTGAAGGTAGTTGCCCCGGTAATATTTAGTGTTTTGGTACCTGTAAAAGTAATGGTGCTGGTACCTGCGGTAAATGTTCCGTTATTAACCCAGTCGCCGTTTAATGTATGTGTCAGATTAGTTCCTGGTAAGAAGGTAGTTCCGGTACCAATGGTAAAGTTACCATTCGTAGTAAAACCCGCCGCTGCCGTTTTACTGTTTCCGTTAGAAAGCATCAGGTTATGGTATGTAATACCATTAATATTTTGTGCTCCGGTTCCATTAAAGTTAACTGTATTGGGTGCTGAACTGCTTACATTTAATGTACCGGCTGTCAGTGTAAGTACATTGGCTACTCCAAGTACTGCGTTCGCTGTCAGCTGTAAGGATGTACCATTTACAGTAACATTGTACAGATTGGCTGTTCCATTTAGTGAGGATGTTCCTGTAAAGGTTGCCGTACCGGCAGTTGCGGTAATACTGCCGGCCACATTCAGGCCGGAGGCGATAGAAAAGTTGGCTGTAGTTGTCGTGACTCCCGCAGCCGCCAGGATGTAAAGTGATAGGGTGCCGGCTCCGGAGATGGTTTTGGTTGTACCATTCATGGTCAGCGTACCTGCGCTCGCTGTAAAGCTGCCGCTTACTGCCAGGTTTCCGGTTAATGTAAAGGAAACGGCAGTTGTAACTGTTCCGCTGATCGTCAGGTTGTCTAATGAAATTCCGGTACCGGTGATGGTTTTAGCCGTGCCGCTCATCGTAAGTGTTCCACCGGATGATTGGCTGAAGGCGCCGGATCCGGTAGTCGCCAGATGACCAGTCAGCGTAAGCGCGTTGTTCGCAAAGGTCACAGGTGAGGCTGCTACTGTCAGGTTATTAAAATTCTGCGTTCCTGTTCCGGCAACTGTAGTGCCCGCACCATTAAAAATAACGGTACTGGTATTTCCAGTGAAAGTGCCATTATTGGTCCAGTTGCCGCTGATGGTATGTGTGAAACTGCCTCCGTTTAAAGTGGTGGATGTGCCTATAGTTACATTTCCATTTACTGTAATTGCTGCACCTGCAGTAGCCGTAACGGAGGTTCCCGAACCTACAGCCAAATTGAAATTCCCTAAAACATTGAGCGTTGTAGCCGGCAGGGTTTTTACACTTGCACCAGTTCCACTACTCAAACTTAGATTGCCATAGTTTTGGACCGCTACAGTTTGTGTAGTCCCTGAGTATTCAACCGTGCTGGATAATACTAATGTATTGGTTGTATAATTGACCGGATAGGTATTGGTTCCCCCGATTTTAAGCGTGGTATTGTTTAATAACATCAGGTTTCCGCCTGAAGTGAGCCTGTTGGCCGTAAAAGCGCCCAGGTCGAATGTTCCTGAGCTTACCGAAAGATCGCCCGCAACATTAATAGTGGCAAGCAGGGAAACTGTACTGGCCGTTCCGCTTATGGCGAGGTTATTAAAAGTGGTTGAAAATGTACCTCCGATAGATTGGGCTGTGGTGCCGTTAAAGGTTACTGTTGTTGTACCGGCCGTGAGTGCCGTTGCCGAAGAGTTATTGATCCAGTTTCCTTTTACATTGATATTGAAATTGTTTAGATTAAGTATGCCCGCAGCAATAGTAAGATTATTATTTACCGTAACCAGGCCCGGCAATAATAGTCCGTTGGCGTTAGCAATAGTCAGATTATAAAATTGACTAACACCGGTAAAGGTCTGCTGTACACCAGTACCATTAAAATTAGTTGTGCCCAGACTGTTGAAAGTGCCATTTCCTGTTAAAGTTCCGCCGATATTCAGTGTGCCCGTTGCGGTGGTGGTGAGTGTGGCACCCGCATCAATAGTTAAATTATTACAGGTAACCGAAGTTGATATTTCCGGCATCCGCGTTGCTCCGGCAGGGATGACTACATTTGTTGCTGCGGAGGGTATAGCACCCGAACACCAGTTTGCCGCATTTGACCAGTCGCTGCTTATATTCCCGGTCCATTGCCCGCTATTGGTACTTGAAACGACCCTAACATAAGCTACGCCGGGTGTACTACAACCCGCAACGGTGACCTGCACTGTATATATTCCTTCATTTGCAGCGGTATAACTAATGGTTGGATTTTGTAATGATGAGGTGAAACTACCCGGACCTGTCCATGCATAAGTTGCCCCCGAAATGGTGGTCGCGCTCAAATTCAGGTTGCTTCCCGCGCAAACCGGCATATTACTTCCTGCACCATCAGGCGAATTGTACAGGAGTACAACTTCTGCGGCGCTGAGTTCTTTATGGTAAATGATTGCATCATCCAGCGTGCCGTCAAAATAATAACTTGCCGGTTCATTCGGCCAGCCAGCTAAGTCCGAATATCCGATCCGCCAGTATCCGGTTGTGGTTTCAGCAGCGGTTACTGTAGCATCTGTTGCGATCAATACACCGTCAACATATAATTTCAAACCGCCGGCACCAACCGTACTGGTAGCCATATGCCAGTTCCCATCATTGTAGGCAGCGGAGGAATTAACTGTTTTTTTTACGGAGGAGGGTGATACGGCAGCATATAGGTTCCCCGTTGCAGTCATATACAAAAATCGGTCGCGACTGCCCCCTGCACCATTTTGCAGGCTGGAGAAACCCATCAGTGTACCTCCGACAGTGGTAGTCGTTTTAAACCAGACAGAGGTGCTGGCTGGTGAGGGATTAACATAAGAATTTATGGTAGCAATATACTGGTTTGTTCCATTAAAAGTATAGGCTCTGCCAGCAATATTAAACCGATCGGCTACCGAAGCAGGGCTTCCCTGCAACATGCCGTTGTTATTGCCGCTTGCATCACTGGCATTCCCTTCAAATTTATAATAACCGATCAGATTTGCCAATGGCAGCTGTGAGATGATGGGACCTGCACAAACAGATATTCTTGATCCGCTCAATGGTGTACTCAGTCCTCCCTCTGTAACTGCGTAAACCCGCCAGAAATAGGTTGTATTCGCTGTAAGTCCGGTCTGGACGGAAGAGGTTGCATTTGCTGATGTTTGATTTACAAAAGTGTAATTTGTTCCATCTGTCGATCTGTAAATGACGTATCCGGTTTCATTAGTAGCATTATCAATCCAGTTCAAAGTCATGGATGTTCCACTCACATTGGTGAAGGTGAGTGCTGTGGGCGCCACTGGTACCGGAGGAGTAAACCTGTAAGCCGCGCCAGTTACACGTTTTGTAGTAATGGTAGCCTCAGCGGTGGAGCTCACTGTAGTACCTGCATTCGCTACTGAGAGGTAATTGCCGGTACCTTTTGCCGTAGCGGTTATTCCAATGGAAGCTGTGGGCAGTATAGCGATGCCTGCATCCGAGCGATAAATATATTCTACCCTTCCCGTCCCTTCATATAAGTTTACCTGAAAAGAAGCAACGGCGGAAAGAGCCTGGTAGTTCCATTTTACATTCAGGTACTGGATGGTGAAAATGCGTGCGCCGGCGGTACCAGCTGTTTTGTAAGAGATATTTGATGCCGCAACAACATTAAGGTCGTCCCAGAGTGGTGCGAGTACCGGCCGGATTCCACTATTTGCCAGACTGTTTACATAATCGTCTGTCAGTGTTGAACCAAAAGCCAGCCATCCGTTTGTTGACGCAGATATGGTCGTATATCTTGCCCCCATGTACCAGAAGTCGAAGCCTACAGGAATATTTTCTATTTTTCCATCATCCGTATTACCGGCAGTGAGGGCTGAGGTTGTGGCACCGGTTAAAGGTGCGAAAGTGCCTGAAGCGGTGTTCGTAAAACCGTAGTTCGTAATCGTTTGTGCATATCCCTGTTTACCGCAAATCAACAGCAGCACCAAAACTAATACACTTTTAAAGAAAGAAGGGGGTAGCAGACTCTTCTTCATGGTTTCAGGCTTGTCTATATAATATGTTCAGGCAGAAAACTATTG
Source organism: Pedobacter sp. MR2016-24 (assembly GCF_026239655.1). GTDB lineage: Bacteria > Bacteroidota > Bacteroidia > Sphingobacteriales > Sphingobacteriaceae > Pedobacter. The sequence goes on from NZ_JAPIVO010000009.1 coordinate 68,068, forward strand.
TTTTCTATTAACGGAGAACGAGCTCCGTTTCTGCAAATACCAGTGGTTTAGCATCGGCTTGTGCCATATAGACTACCTGCAGTTTACCCTTATGGTAATCTATATCCGCTGTATTGTTCAGTATGATCTGAAAATGACGGACAGGATTTGGCGTGTATACTGATAATCCATTTACCAGTCCAACTTGTGTAGATGTACCCTTTGCGGAAATATAGTTCACTTTTAAGTCGCCATAAACCGATATATTACCCATCCGGTGAATCTGCATTTTCAGGACCCTGTTATTATCTGCCGTTTGCAAAGACAAATCAGATATACTGGCCGCCACTTTTGTTTCCCCATTTCTGATGATTACCGGGATAGCCAGACCAAAAACGGCAACCAATTTTACAGAGATGGAGCTTGTTCCTGTAACTGTATCTTTTTCGCCGAGTGGTTTAAACTTGGGAACAGATCTGAAGTATAAGTGTGACCTGTATTCTCCGGGTTTTAAATTGCTCGTATTCGTGAGCTGCAGTTTCACTACCTGTGCTTCATTTGGCGCCAGAACAACAGATCTGGGGAAAAATCTGAAATATTTGGTAGCAAAGTTCTGGCTGGTGTCAGTTTCTGCAAGAGGTTCAAAGTTGCCGTCTTCCTTCATCCTGTACTGGATTACAGAAATCTCATACCGTGCCGTGTCTTTACCTGTGTTGGCGAGATTCAACTCTTGTGTCCGTTTGGCATTTTCAAAAACCACTCTTCGTGGCATAATCAACAGATTGCCCTGAGCAAGAGAGGGCAGTGTAGAAAAAAGGCTGCAAATGGCAAACACATAAAAAAAGAAATGGGAATACGGAGAGCATACCTTCTTCATAGCGGATGGTTTTATAATAAACACCTGAACCTTTCAGTCCAGGTGTTTACAAATTTAAAGATGGTATCTATTGTTGTTTAGTTATAGTTCACGGTTACATCAAATGGAGTAGCTGACACATAAGTTCCTGCAGCCTGGCTGGCACTAACGTTTAAAGTTGCACCTACACGAAGTGTTTGTGTACCTGCTGTTAAAGTACCTGTAGCGGATGGCGTACTTGTAAATGCATTTACAATCATTGTATTGGATCCGCTGGTAATGGTCAGGTCTGCCGATGGCAATGTGATGGCATAAGTATATGCACCCTCACCAGTTACAGTAAATGTTGCGGCAGTAACCGTACCCGTTACTGCTGGTAGTGTTACTCCGCCAGTTACTGATCTTACTCCGGCAGGAGTTAAAACTACTGTTCCGGCTGTTGTAGTCACGGCTACATTTCCAAAATCCATATCCACTGTTTTTGTGATACTGATTGGTGTGACTATTGTTGCAGATGCTGTAGCTGATGCAGTTGCCTGTGCGGAAACAGATGCTGCTGTACAAACGATTAAGGCCACTAAAATGCTTGCTGTAGTAAATAATTTTTTCATAGGATTAGAGTTAATGTGAGTGTTTGAGATTTTCCTTATTCAAATCTCAGAATTTATTATTGCCTTAAAGAACATCCACTTACAATGAACGAAATGAACAGGCTGAATGAATTAAGGGATTCGGCTGAGGTGCGTCATCTGTTTGATTCCTGGCATATTTATCTTCAGGTCATAGGTTGGTTTTGGGGTTAAAAGCTCACAGGGCGGGTATTGGAATTTAGGAATACGGAGATGAATATATCATCTTGTTTTCTTTATAATAAATGGTAAAACAAGTCAATAAGCGTATTTAAGACGTTTATTGATACGCTTATACTTTTAAGTTAATCCCGATTTTCTTGTTTTTTAACCTTCTTTAAAGTTATATTTGGTCGTATTTTTTTCAGAAATAGATTATCTCTGGAAATGTATTTTGCTTTGATGCAGATTGATACGATTTATCAAAATTATGAGATGATTTGATCATGTGATCCGCGCCTAATGATATAAATTACTAATTCTAACCATTTAATAAACATGACCAGATTACACCAGTACGATTATATCGTATTCTTCGTTTACTTCATTATTGTCTCTTCCTACGGATTTTGGGTTTATTACAGTAAAAAATCAGCTTCCAGCGGCTCACAGGATTATTTCCTTGCAGAAGGATCGCTCACCTGGTGGGCAATCGGCGCTTCATTAATTGCTTCCAACATATCTGCTGAGCAGATGATTGGTATGAGTGGATCAGGCTTTAAACTTGGTCTGGCTATTTCTGCATATGAATGGATGGCCTCTGCTACATTGATTGTGGTGGCGATATTTTTTATGCCGGTTTATCTCAGGAATAAGATATCCACGATGCCACAGTTTCTAAGTCAGCGTTACAATGAAAGGGTGGCAATGATCATGGCGGTGTTCTGGTTAATGTTATATATCATTGTTAACCTGATGTCTATCTTATATTTAGGTGCATTGGCCATTAGCGGTATTTCGGGATTAAATCTTGGTTTCTGTATCCTTGCTTTAGCGGTATTTGCTATTTTCATTACGCTTGGTGGTATGAAAGTCATTGGCTACACCGACGTAATCCAGGTGTTTTTTCTGATTCTCGGAGGGGTTGTTGCCACTTATATTGCCCTCAACCTGATTTCTGGCGGTGCCGGAATCGTTAAAGGATTTGCATTGTTGAAAGATGGTGCTTCAGAGCATTTCCATCTGATTTTCAAGAAAGACAATCCAAATTATATGGATTTACCTGGATTAAGTGTGCTGATAGGTGGGATGTGGATTGCCAACCTGAGCTATTGGGGATGTAATCAGTATATCACGCAGAGAGCACTTGGCGCCAGTTTACCTGTGGCGCGTGCCGGTTTATTGTTTGCTGCATTTTTAAAAATGCTGATGCCAGTTATTGTTGTGATTCCGGGTATCGCGGTTTACTATATTGTTAAAGAAGATCTTGGAGGGATTAATGGTGCCAGTCTGCTTACTTCGTCGGGCGTTCAGGATCCCAATAAAGCTTATCCTGCATTATTGGGACTTTTACCGATCGGTTTAAAGGGACTTTCTTTCGCAGCGCTGACGGCGGCAATTGTTGCCTCTCTTGCAGGTAAAGCCAACAGTATCGCTACGATCTTTACACTGGATATTTATAAAAAAGCATTTAATACCGAAGCAAGCGAAAAAAGACTCGTTAACGTAGGTAAATTAACTGTAGTTGCAGCAATGATTCTTGCGGTTATCCTTTCTATGATTATTGGAGACAGCCTGATGGGAGAAGGTAAACAGGGATTCCAGTATATACAGGAATACACCGGTTTTGTATCTCCCGGGATTTTCGCCATGTTTATCCTTGGTTTCTTCTGGAAAAAGGCAACATCCAATGCCGCATTATTTGCCACCATTGGTGGTTTCATCTTTTCAGTGATCTTGAAGTTCCTGCCGGGCTGGGTAGATCTTTCTCCTTTAAATGCTTACGGATGGGCTGTAGCCAACGGGAATGGAGTTTTTGAGATTCCTTTTATGGACCGGATGCTGATTGTATTTGCGCTATGTGTTTCCGGAATGTATCTGATCAGTACGATTGAATACAAAAATGGAGTAGTGGCCAATGGATTGGAAATTGATTCAAAAATGTTTAGAGTGAGTAATTCATTTGCAATTGGTGCGTTGATTATTGTTTGTCTTATCGTAGCGCTGTATACTGCGTTCTGGTAGGAGCTAAGGATTAATTTTTCAATTACCAGTACCAAATCCCCTGTTTATAAGGGGATTTGGTACTGGTATGCTATATATCGGAAATGCACTTTGTATCAACTATCCGCAAAAACCTGTATATTGCTTTACGCTATCATCAAGATTTCCGCTCCTAAATACGCTCCCTGAAATGAAAAGAGCATTTACTTTTTTACATATTTCTATACTTCTTGCGGGATTTACCGGAGTTTTTGGCAGATTGATTACAATGAATGCTGGTTTAATCAGCTGGTACCGCTTATTGTTTTCGGGGCTTTTTTTACTGGTGTTTTTGAGGTTCAGCGGAAAGCTTAAAAGGTATGATGTATCTGCAGTATTAAAGATTTCTTTGGTGGGATTTATACTGGCAGTTAACTGGGTGTTTTTTTATGAAAGCATCAAATATTCAAATATCTCTATTGGGGTGGTCTGCTATTCGCTGACAGGTTTTTTTACGGCTATAATTGCACCGCTGATCAACAGAAAAAAGATTCAGTTTGCTGAAATACTACTCAGTAGCCTTACCCTTTGTGGAATTGCCCTCATCTTTGGTTTGGATGCCACTTATCGTACAGGTATTATATTCGGTATCATATCCTCCGTAATTGGCACCTTTTATACGATTTATAATGAGCGGCTGACTAAAACCTTTAATTCAGAGACCATCACACTTTACACGATGCTGGGCGGATGTGCTGGTCTGACCCTGATCATGCCTGCTTATCTTTTTCTTTCTCCTGCTGAAACCCTGCTGCCTTCTCGCGAAGCTCTGGTTTACCTGCTGCTGTTGTCTTTGTTTTGTACGGTATTGATGTACCTGTTGCTGACTAAAGCATTGCATAAAATATCGGCTTTTACAGTAAACCTGAGCTTTAACCTGGAACCCTTATACAGTATTTTACTGGCTATAGTAATTTATAAAGAAAATAAAGAATTGTCCGCTCCCTTTTATTGCGGACTGGTACTGATCATGCTTTCTGTAGTTCTGCAGATGTGGAGGGTTGCCCGTTATGACCATTCAGCGCATGTAAAAGAATAATCATCAAAAACCAGAAAGTACGAATCATCGTATCTCAAACAATAATGTTTAACTGATGTATTTTTTGCGAAACCCAATAGCTGATTACGATGACTTTTGTTAAAGAGAAAACGAAACTGGAAAAACTGAAGGTGCCGGTTCTGGCAATTGAAAAATATAGCGATACTAATTTTGACCTCCTCAATGAATCTTACCGGACCTATGCTGAGATTATAAGGTTTTTGTATTTAAAGCAGCCAAATGTGTTTGGAAATCTGTGTAAATATGAGCTCAGAGAGATTAAGGAAAGGAAGAAAAATACTAAAGAAAGTCCTAACGGACCAGCTATGGAGCAAAGTTTATTGGCCTATAAAAATGCCGTAGTCCACGCAATTGAACGAACACTGGATTATATAGCGGACTATATTGAATCCTGAAATACCCTCATTTTTATTACAATTGATCAAAGAATTTTGTATCCCGGATTTGCCCTCATGTGGTCTAGTTTACTTACAAACATAACAGACATAATCTCTGCTCTCGTTTTGACATCAATAGCCCTTTCTCCTTCAAAACCGGCGTCTATCGTTTCTCTGAAAAGAATCAGCCAGCGATCGAAATGTTCCTGTGAAATAGGTAAGGGGGCATGCCTGGCAAATGGGTTACCTTTAAATCCCTGTACACCAAATAATACGGCGTTCCAAAACTGATATATCTTTTCAAGATGTGGTCCCCAATCTTTAATTACGGCGCCAAATATGGGGCCTAAAAGATCGTCTTGCTGTATCTTTCCATAGAACTGATCTACAAAAAGCTTAATGTCTGTTGAATCCTTAATGTCTGCTTTCATATGAATAGAGTTATGGCGGATGATAGGTCTTTGTGGTGCTGACCGATGGAAGCTAACGCCTGGTAAATTATGAATATTGTAATCATTCACCAGAGCTGATCGCATTTACAAAGAGATCTGAGTAAATATATGTTATCTTTGGGATAATAATTCCCTGCGGGAAATATTATAAGATACCAACCTCTTTTTTAAAGCATATATTTTTAAAATGGCTCAATATTTAAACGAAACCTCAAGAACTTTTAGCGAATTTCTCTTGATTCCCGGACTCACATCTATAGATTGTATACCTGATAATGTATCACTGAAAACCTCACTGGTTAAATATAAAAAAGGTGAGAAATCGGCTGTTGAATTGAACATACCATTTGTTTCTGCGATTATGCAATCTGTGTCTGATGACCAGATGGCCATTGCACTTGCAAAAAATGGCGGTTTGTCTTTTGTATTCGGATCCCAGTCTATACAGAAACAGGTAGAAATGATAGAAAAGGTTAAGCAGCATAAATCTGGCTTTGTAGTGAGTACAGCCAACCTGATTGAAGAAAATACATTGAAAGATGTGATTGCTTTAAAATCCAGGACTGGTCACTCTACTATCGCCATAACGGATGATGGAACTGCCGGCGGTCGGCTTGTCGGCATCGTTACTGGTAGAGATTACAGAGCCGGAACGGATGCGATGGACAAAAAGGTGAAAGAATTTATGACACCTTTTTCGAAACTGATCACTGCAAAAATCGGAATTACCTTAAGTGAGGCCAATAATATTATCTGGGAACATAAGCTGAACAGTCTGCCTGTAATTGATGAACATAATAACTTTAAGTTTTTTGTTTTTAGAAAGGATTATGACAGTCATAAAGATAATCCATTGGAATTATCTGATTCGGAGAAAAAACTAATTGTTGGTGCCGGAATAAACACCAGAGATTATAAAGAAAGAGTACCCGCATTGGTTAATGCCGGTGTTGATGTATTGTGTATTGACTCTTCTGATGGATTTTCGGAGTGGCAAAAAGAGACACTGAAATATATCAAAGAACAATATGGCGATACGGTAAAGGTTGGTGCCGGCAACGTGGTTGATAAAGACGGATTTTTATATCTTGTAGCAGCAGGTGCTGATTTCGTGAAAGTTGGCGTTGGAGGTGGTTCCATCTGCATTACAAGAGAAACGAAGGGTATAGGCAGGGGGCAGGCGACTGCGCTGATAGAGATATCACAAGCGAGAGACGAGTATTTCGAAGAAACAGGGATTTACATCCCTATCTGTTCTGATGGCGGCATAGCACAGGATTATCACATGGCTCTTGCCCTTGCAATGGGTGCTGATTTCATGATGATGGGCAGGTATTTCGCAAGATTTGATGAGAGCCCGACACAGAAATTATTGGTTGGCGGAAATTACATGAAAGAGTACTGGGGAGAGGGATCTAACCGCGCCCGTAACTGGGAACGCTATGACATGGGCGGAAGCAACGGACTGAAATTTGAAGAAGGAGTGGATAGTTATGTCCCTTATGCGGGTAGTTTGAAAGACAATCTTGAAATTACGGTGGGTAAAATTAAGTCAACGATGTGCAGTTGCGGTTTTACAACCATCAGCGAATTCAAAGATAAAGCCAAGTTAACACTGGTTTCCTCTGTGAGTATTGTTGAAGGTGGAGCACATGATGTAGTGGTCAAAGAATAAAAGAACAATAGTATTAAAAAATATATTTTGCCAGCCTTATCTCACATAAGGCTGGTTTTTTTATATATTTATGTTAACCAGATATATAATATTAAAAATCAATGGGTAAAGCTATTTTTATAAGATTGATTGCGCTGTTAGTCCTAATATTGGTGATTTCCTCAACTGTTTCCGCACAAACGGACGTTGCTGATCAGCCTTCTGCTGTTCAGCTCAATGCCCGGCAGCACTTTATGGATATGAAGTTCGGATTGTTTATCCATTGGGGAGTTTACAGTATTTTGGGCGATGGCGAATGGGTAATGCACTCGCGCAAAATTCCTTATACCAATTATAAACGGCTTGCCGATTTTTTCAATCCTCAGGAGTTCAATGCAAAAGAATGGGTCGCCCTGGCCAAAAATACTGGGATGAAGTATATCACGATCACTTCAAGGCATCATGATGGCTTTAGTATGTATAAATCAAAAGCATCGACCTACAATATTGTTGATGGTACACCTTATAAAAAAGACCCATTGATGGAACTGGCCAAAGAATGCGAGAAGGAAGGAATTGAGCTACGGTTTTATTACTCTTTGCTGGACTGGGGCCGGGAAGATTATGCGTTCGGCAGTGAAATCAAGGATGGTAAACCCGTTAAGGGCGACTGGGAAGGCTATATCAGGTTTATGAAAACTCAGCTGACAGAGCTGATTACGAATTATCCATCTGTAAAAGGAATCTGGTTTGATGGGGAGTGGGATAGAAAGACGGCTGACTGGCATCTGGGCGAAATTTATGCATTAATACACCGGTTAAATCCGGCAATAATGATAGGAAATAACCATCATCTTTCACCAAAGCCAGGAGAAGATTTCCAGTTGTTTGAAAAAGATTTGCCTGGAAATAATTCTGCAGGTTTTAGTGCTGAGGCTAAGATTGGCAAAATACCGCTCGAAACTTGCGAAACCATGAACGGCAGCTGGGGTTTTAATATCAATGACAGGAAATATAAATCTGTAAAAGAGCTGGTCCATTACCTGGTTAATGCGGCCGGCAAAGACGCTAATTTCCTGCTGAATATAGGGCCTATGCCTAATGGAAAGATTCAGCCCGAATTTACAGACACACTGGCTAAGATAGGTGACTGGATGAAAGTAAATGGCGAAAGTATTTACGGAACGCGCGGTAACGTTATTGCGCCACAGCCCTGGGGTGTGGTCACAGCAAAGGGCAATGTATGGTATACACATGTGATGAAAATGCCTGCTGATCGCAAAGTGACTATTCCGGTCGGGAATAAAAAGCTAAAGCATGCTGAGCTGCTTGACGGAAATGTTAAAGTCAGTTTTAAGCAGCACAAAGGTACGGTCATCTTATTTCTTGAAAAGGCAGTCCCTGACAGCTTAGATAATGTTGTAAAATTGAAATTTAGCTTGTAGGTATCACACCGGAGAATGATAAAATCAGATTGTATCTGTAGTCTCGATTACGCAAGAAAAACACTCAAAACTTATTTGAACGTGGTTTGAGAGGAAGATGGAAACTATAGAAACAGGTAGTAACTGATATTCAAACTATATCAAAACGATTATTGCTAAGCGTTTAGTAAATGTTCTCTAAGGGTTTGGTAAGGGTTTGGTAAGCCTAAAAGGCTTACCAAACCCTTACCAAACCCTTATCACATATAGGTTCTAGCTAGTTTCAATATCAATTCAAGTACTTTTCTAGTGCTTGCTTCCCATACCAAGGTGATGATCCACCCAGGCTCTAAACGCCAGATTTGATGAAAGTGGCCAATAAATGAAGACTTTCCTGCTCGTTTAACTGATCTGTATGTAAGAGGAGGGCAGGATGAGATGGCTCTTCAAAGGTGTCATTTATCCCGGTAAGATTTATAATTTTATCAGGATGATAATCAGGAAGTAATGCCTTTTTGTATAAGCCCTTGGTGTCCCTTTCTATCAATATTCCTAATTCGCATTTCAGCCATATTACAGGGGCGTTAAATTGTTCACTCAATTTTCTTCTTCCTTCTTCGAAAGGATTAATAGCCGCAATAAGAATGAAATCATATTTATTGGAAACCTGATCAGCAATATTACCCAGTCGGGCAATATTTTCAAGGCGGTCTGCTTTACTGAAGCCAAGATCTTTACAATGGCTTTGCCGGTATACATCACCATCAATAATCATGACTTTAAATCCCTCTTCCTCCAAATGTCTTTGTACTGCATTAGCAAGTGTAGTTTTGCCAGCGCCTGATAGGCCACATAGCTGAAATATCTGTCCCATTGCTATTTGGAGTTGTTTAATAATTGAAGATAGGCCGTCATACAATTCTGATAAAAGAATTTTCCTTCGGCAGGAGCCGGGTCACCTTTAAAGACCTGTCCGGCATATTTGCTGTGGTAATTTAAGCGACGTAAAAGCTGTTCAGGATTATGGAGTTCAATAGCGGTATGTAAAGAAAATTCCAATACCATTTTCTCTACACCATTTGCATAATCAAAGAAATAATTTTTTGGATCATGCAATTTGGATACCCGGCTATATTCACGATATAATTGCTGTAAAACATCAGCGGTATAAGCATTAAAATCGCCTCCGTAATCTATTGTAGGATCAATTTTCAGTAAGCTTTTACTAATCAGTCCCGGAACGGCATGCATACCTCTTCTTTTGTCATGTGAAGCGAGTACTTCGTCTGGTCTTCTTGATAAAAAGAAAAAAGGGATATCCGGAAACCAGTTGCGCAATTGATCATAAAAATGAATATGCCAGCAATCCAGCTTGATGATAAAAGTAGATTCTGTAAAATTTCGTTGCTGCCCCATCAGATTTAAAGCTGCTTTAAACCATTTTTCGGCTTGATCATATCCAACTGCAGGATCTTTTTCTGCAGCTCTCAGAATTTCATCAAGTATTGGTGCTTCGGAGATGACTATATTTTCTTCTTGTGTAGTGCATGCTTGTGTTAATAAGGTAGAACCACAGCGTGACACATGAAAAATAAAAGCGGTAGGAGCAAGAGACGGAATCGTTTCTGCTGCTTGCATTAAAAAATCCATATCACTCCAACTTTTTAAGGCAGATCTCTCACACTGTCTCGCTCTGGCAATCGAAATGGTTTCTTCAAAAAAAGGCTCAGCGAATGCTTTGTCGCGAAAATCTAACCAACAGCTTCTCCATCCATCAGTCGGGTGAAAAGTCAGATTAATGGGAATCCAGTTTTGAAGAAGGTGTGGAGAGGTCATTCGGAAGAGTATTTTTATTTAAGATTTGCTATAATTGCTCTGGCGACGTCTGTATCCATCCGCTCTAGTTCAGCAATCATCCCGGCTTTTGTATTGTCATCATATTGCCGGTCGTTTATACGATAACCATGTTGTTCAAACAACTCATCTGTCCAGCTATTTCTGATGCCATCAATAATCAGATGGACACGGTCTGACCTTCCTTCGTTCATAACGCTATGGGTGGCGCTGAAATCCATATACCAGCATTCTCCTTCCTGAAGTTGCAGCCGTTCATCACCAATCGTAAAATAGACCCCTTCATTGGTCAGTAATGGAACATGAATACGAAAGAAGCCACTTTTATACGCGCAACCATAATCCTTATGTGGTTTAATCCTACTTCCAGGTGCAAGAGAAAGTAAGCGAACTGCTTCTTTATCGCATTTCCAGGAATCAATAATGCTTTTGATATAGGGTGTTTTTGCCAATAATGGAGTATCCTGATATCCATTGATTTCGGGATGCGCCAGTATGTCGTTCATAGCCCCGCTAGCAGAACGCAGAGCAATACTTTTCCAGCTACCTTCGAAATCACTTGTCTTGAAATGCAGTGGCCACTCATGTTTTAAGCAGGAATTTAGCTCTTCCTGCATCCTCAGTGCATCGTAGTTATGGCTAAATTTAATGTGGAGCGGTTGTTTATTCATAAATAAAACCTAATTTAACAACAATTTATCAAACACAGTGTTTATTACTCAATAATTTAATACGGAGAATAATGAAGGGCCGGATCTTTAAGGTAAGAACAAATACAGCAGGTGAAATACCGGAAGATCAAAGTATTGCCATAAAACAATCCTTCCCATTTTACATCAAGGCTCCAATGGTGGTTATTGGGATATACTTATTCTTTTATATCCTATTTTTGCTGCAGGACATCATTGTTCCTTTTGCATTTGCCGGTCTGATATCGATCTTATTAAATCCTGTTTATAACAGATTTCAACGATGGAAACTAAATAAGATAGTAGCCATTACGTTTACTATTCTCCTGGCTGTACTGCTATTGGCCGGTATATTGTTTTTCCTTTCCTCTCAGATTGCGCAGTTCGGGGAGATGATCCCACAATTAAAGGCAAAATCATTAACTATGTTTCATGATTTGCAAGCCTGGCTTTCTTCGCAATTTGGTATTACTATCGAAAAGCAGATGAGTATGATCAGTGAAGGAATGAACAATAGCAAAGCATATCTGGGAAAGACACTTGATACTGTATTCGGTATGTTAAGTTTTCTGGTACTAATACCATTGTACGTTTTTCTTCTTCTTTTCTATAAACCTTTGATTCTCAATTTTATTTTTGAGGTATTTGATGAAGATAATTCTGATCAGGTAGCGGATATTTTACATGAGACCAAATCAGCGGTGCAAAGTTATATTGTGGGCCTGATGATTGAAACCACAATGATTGCAGTGCTGAATTCTGCTGCATTACTGCTGCTTGGCGTGCCTTATGCTATCCTGATTGGTGTGATCGGGGCGATTTTAAATTTGATTCCTTATTTAGGTGGTGTAGTTGCCATCGCGCTGCCGGTATTAATGGCTATTGTGACTAAAGAGGGGTTCACTACGCCATTATTGATCATTGCTGCCTACTCCTTTATCCAGTTTATAGATAATAATATCCTGGTACCAAAAGTGGTTTCTTCAAAAGTATCCGTAAATGCACTGATATCAATTATTGTAGTGCTGCTGGGCGGGATGTTGTGGGGGGTTAGCGGAATGTTCCTGTCTATTCCGTTTATCGCCGTATTTAAAATAATATTTGATCGTATTGAAGAACTGAAACCATGGGGCAAACTTCTTGGTGATCAAATGCCGGATGACGTGCCGGTGAAAGTGGTGAACAAAGAGGAAACAGACGATTAAATTGTTTTGATTGCGGACTATCCTGTTTTGATAGATTACTGTATTTCCTTTGATCTTTACTATTGTATTAAGCGTATATTAAATGATAAGGATGTCGAGTATAAATAAGTATGAGCAACCAGTCAAATACATCATGTCACGCTGCTGAAACGAATTACGACAGCCTCACTGAACTGGCTGCAATGGTATGTGCAGTGCAAATTGCATTTATATACGTTAAAGAAGGAGAAAGGCTATATCTTAAATCGATGTTTGACTCCCGGCAAAACGAAAGTTATCATCAGGAATTTGCGCTGGCGCTCCCGGCTGTTCCTTTTTCTGCTACCTTTCCTATTGCGGATGAAGAAGGAAATGTTTTGGGGACGCTTAATGTGATGGACAGGGTGCCACGAACATTGTCTTTGTCACAGAAACGTGGGTTGGAATTGATATGCAGGCAGGCCCTTGAACTGATTGTAGAAAAGAAGAAAGAGGAAGAACTGAGAAATTTTGAAAAGATTTTTAATCTTTCTAACGACCTGATTTGCATAGTTACGCTGGAGGGCGACTTTAAAAAAGTGAATCCTTCATTTACAAAAATATTGGGTTGGGAGCAGGATTTCTTTTTAAAAACACCAATTACGGATCTTTTTCATCCAGAAGACACAGCAGCTAATTTATTGGAGCTGAAACGGCTAAGCGAGGGATACCCCTCAGTAAACTTTACTTCCCGCATTAGAACCGCAGATGGGAGTTACAGCACTATCGAATGGGTTTCTACACCAGAATTACTTACAGGAACCCTATTCTGTATTGGCCGTGATCTTTCTGAGTATAAAATTAAAGATGAAAAAAGACTGTTACTGGAGCAGGATTTGCGGCGGACTACGGAAATGCTGGAGCAAACCAATCAGGTAGCTAAAGTTGGAGGATGGGAGTTTGATCTCATCGGAGAGCAGGTATACTGGACTTCCGAAACCAAAAGAATACATGAGGTTGAACAGTCTTATGAGCCTAGCCTGAAAGATGGACTTTCTTTTTATAAAGAAGGTGAGGACCGTGATAAGATTATAGAAGCGATTGCCGATAGTAAGCTCAGCGGGAGGTCCTGGGAACTGGAATTACAGATCAGCACCAGAACCGGGAAAGATAAATGGGTAAAAACTATCGGACATGCATTTTGCGAGAACGGTATATGTACACGATTGTATGGGTCTTTTCAGGACATAGATAAAATAAAGAAAGCTGAAATTGAATCTTTAAGAGATAAAGCAATTTTGTCGTCATTTGTGGAAAATGTGCCTGCTGCTGTTGCCATGCTGGACAATGATATGAATTACGTGGCTGTGAGTGACCGTTGGATAGAAGAATATAACCTGTTAGGTAAAGCCGTTCCGGGTAGTTCTTATTATGATTGGTTTCTGATTGTGGATGATGCGCGGAGGGCCAGACACCAAAGGATTCTGGCTGGCGCAACTGAACGGATGGAGGAAGAGATACATCTCACTGACAGGCCCGGTGTTGTTCAGCATATTTCATGGGAGATGCGGCCCTGGTACGAATCGGATGGAAAAATAGGCGGATTAATGATCTTTACTTTGAATATTACTGAAAATGTTAGGCAAAAAAATGAGCTTAAGGAGGCAAAAAGATTAGCTGAAGAAGCCAGTATAGCGAAATCTGATTTTCTTGCGAACATGAGTCATGAGATTAGGACACCACTAAACGGAATCATTGGTTTTACAGATCTGGTCTTAAAAACGAAATTATCAGAAACACAGGACCAGTATTTATCAATTGTGAATGAATCAGCTAACTCATTACTCGACATTATCAATGATATCCTTGATTTTTCTAAAATTGAGGCGGGAAAACTGGAACTCGATATTGAGGAAACTGATTTGTATAAACTTAGTAATCAGGCAACTGATATTATTACTTATCAGGTGCAGAAAAAAGGACTGGAACTATTGTTAAACCTGCAACCTGATCTGCCCGGATTAATATGGGTAGATGCAGTAAGGTTAAAACAGATTCTGATTAATTTACTGGGGAATGCCGTAAAATTTACTGCATCAGGGGAGATAGAGCTAAAAATTGAGGTTTTGAATGGCCACGGAGAAAATACCAGAATGCGTTTTAGTGTGAGAGACACCGGTATTGGTATTCGTGCAGAGAATCAGGAAAAGATTTTTAATGCTTTTGCACAGGAAGATGGATCAACCACGAAAAAATACGGGGGTACGGGGCTTGGCCTTTCAATCAATAATAAACTCCTCAGTTTAATGGGCAGCCGGCTCCAGCTCTATAGTACGCCAGGTGAGGGCAGTGTTTTCTTTTTCGATATCGATGTTAAAACGTCTTATCTCAACTCCAGACAGAGGAAAAGGATAAAGCTGATCAAAAAGGTATTGGTTGTGGATGATAATAGCAATAACAGATTGATCCTTGATCAGATGTTGCTGATTAAAAATATAAAGACAACTTCAGTGGAGAGTGGGGAAGAAGCACTGAAATTACTCAATTCGGGAGAAAAATTTGATGCTATATTAATGGATTACCATATGCCGGATATGGATGGTCTGGAGACCATCAGGAAAATCAGAGAGAATTCCCGGTATATACAGGAACCGCAACCCACAATCCTGATGTGCAGTTCGTCCGACAGTGAAAGAATGATAAAGGAAGCAGAAGAATTGCAGGTGAGGCAAAGGTTAGTGAAGCCCGTGAAAATGGCTGAGCTTTATGAATTGTTAGCACATATACATGAACATGAGATAAAGGAAGAAGCTGCTGATAGTGTAAATGAAATTGAGGAACCTTCAAAAGCAGGAATAACGATTTTAGTAGCGGATGATAATCTGATCAACCTGATCCTGGCAAGAACAATTATCAGACGGACATTTGAAAATGCACGGGTCATAGAGGTGAATAACGGACTGGAAGCATTACGGTATTGTGAAAAAAACAGACCTGATTTGATTTTAATGGATATACAGATGCCGGTTTTAAATGGCTACGAGGCCACGCAACAGATCAGGTACCTGAATGGCGAACAGCATATACCAATCATTGCACTCACAGCTGGCAATGTTAAAGATGAATTGGAGAGATGTATCGCTGCCGGCATGGATGATTTGATTACCAAGCCATTTGTGGAAGAAACAATAGCCGTTGTTTTGCAAAAGTGGCTATTGTATACACATACAGCTGTAAAAGATTTAGGATAACAGGAGTTCCATCTGAATATTGGCACGCTCATAGGGAGTAGCCCTGCCTGCTACTTTATTAAAGCCCAATTTATGATATAAATTGATAGCGGGCTTTAATGAGGTATTACTCTCCAGGTATAGTTTTGCTGCACCTATGGCTCTCGCTTTATCGATCACTGCCTGTGCTAATAAAAGGCCCACACTTTTTCCTTGTGCAATTGGTGACACAGCCATTTTAGCCAGTTCATATTCATATTCCGGATCATCTCTCCTGATCAGGGCACATACGCCAATTGGCTGCTTATTATAAAGCGCCACGTAAATATAACCTCCGTTATTCAGTATGTATTCCTCAGGATTATCCAGTGCTTTATAGTCTGCCTCCTCCATTTTAAAATACTTTGAAATCCATTCTTCATTAAGTGCTTTATAGGCGGCGCTATATTGCGGCTGATAATCTACGATCTGAACTTTTTTACTTTCGCGAATCTTCAGTTGATCTTTTACACGGTTCAACAGCGATTGCTGTTCAAGTATGAATTCCCATTCTTCTATCGCTTTCCATAGATCATGCGTTGCCTGTTTGGTAATTCCCCCTATTGCACTTTCTATGTCGGTATACTGATCTTTGATCCTGACAGTAATTTCTTTCCCTTTTTTAGAAAGGCTGATCATATTTCGCCTGCCATCTGCTTTGTCTTTTTTTTCTGTAACAAGACCTTTGGCAACCATTTCACTGATAATCTTGCTCACCGAAGGATGGGAGTGACCAATTTCCTTTGCAATCTCAGTAACAGTTTTTTCTTCTCCCTGGGAAATCACATAGAAAACAGGGAACCATTTAGGCTGCATGTCGATATTATACAGTTCATAAATGTGGGAGGCATCTTCAGTTATTTTTTCCGTTAACATGCGAAGTCTGCTTCCAATGGCTACTGTACCTACTTTATCAAAAAAATTCATATAGTGTAATATTATTATATTGTAATTGATTATGTAACTGGTTACGCAATATAATAAATATATTTTGATATACAAAATAATAGTATCTTTACGCACAAGTCGTGCCAAAGCTTGAATATTTTATTTTAAAACGTATAGGACTTTTTAAATAATTTATTGTCATAAGGCAAGAAATGCCCTCAAATGGGGCAAAAGCAATTTTATGGAACCAATTGAAATTGAAGTGATGAGTTTGCATTATACAGGTACTTTATCTGTAGTGCCTGTAAAAGAAGACAACTCTGTTTTTGCAGTATATATAAATGGCGAACCTCTGGGTACGGCTCATCCTGTAAAGGTGAGAGCTGAGGTGCGCTGGTATTCTCATCAGATCAAGGACAAGGAATTGCTGAACCAGATAGGTGAGTGGATCGAATTCCACTTTCCGCTGACTGACGACAGTTTCAAAAATGTTTATACATTTAATATTCCTTTCTGGATGAAAATACAGTTCTGGAGGGCGAAGCCGAAAAATTTTAGTTTTGTTCTTGATACAAACTCTTAGCAATTGATTTCTAAGGGTGTTCTGTAAAGAGTACACAAATCCTTTTATCTGTTAAATTCATTAGCGCAGAAAATTCTGTTGTGCGGTAATAATTTTATTGCAATTTAAAGTCCAGTAGATGAAGGGGCTATAGATATGCCGTTTAATTCTGGATCAGGCGGCTTAGTTTTTGATAAAATGAATAAAAACATTATTTATTCACAATTTATCTAAAATATTAAGCTTGGAATTTTACAGAAACAAGAAAAAATCAGGAACTATAATATTGGCATGTGTCGGTATACTCATTTTAATGGTACTTATTCTTTTATACAGTTCGGGAGTATTCTCTGATGTATATGCACCTAAGGGAATCGCACTTTCTGCTATCTTTATTGTGGTATTGGGAATAGTGATCACAAGATCCTTACTGTCCATTAATGATAAAACCCCACTCATTTCTCTCCAGCCTGAGGGAATTATTGCCAGAGTTACGCCAATGAGTAAAGCTGCCGGTTTGATTCGCTGGGAGGATATTGTAGATTATGAGCTGATCAAACAAGGATGGGATACGCTGATTACACTGCATATCAGCAATTCGGAAAGCTATCGTACCCTGATCACTAAAAAATTATCAGCAATGGTAATGGAAGGTACAACTGACGAGCATGGAAATCTGATGATCTATCTGACCGCTTCAGAAACTGATTGTGATGCCGATGTTTTGCTTGAAAAGATTCTTGCTTATAAGAATGCATTGAAGGTCTAACATTTATTTCTTAAAACTTCGTATAAACCGCCAGCTGTATAATATTGTTGGCGGTATTATAATTGATTCCTTTTGAGGACTGATTCATGTAACCCGCTTCTATATCTAATTTTTTACTGAACCGGTAACCTGCTGCGGCATAAGCCCGGTTCTGATCGAACAGATATCCATTGAGCTGGTCTTTATGTTGAATATTTAAGAATATTTCATTCTGGATAGCCAGGAACAGCCCTTTTTCAAAGTTGATCACATCCTTCTTCAGGGGAAGAATAAATCTGAAGAAATACCTGAAACGTTGTGCGAAGAGGTCATCCGCATTATTCCTTTCTATGAAGCGTTGTTCCAACCGGAACCGGTGACTCGCACTGATTGTGTTTATTTTATGTTTAAATACATATTGCTCCCATATCCTGTGTTCGTTAAGAGAGTAATCTGACGCTTCTGGCAGGCGGATAAAAGTTTTATTCAGCAGGTAACCTAAGGTAATTTCATGTTGATCACTGGCATAGTAAGTAATGCCCGGCCTGAACAACAGGTTTCTGACATGATCGTACTTATCCGCTGACCTTACCTGTATATCCATGTAAGCACCCCATTTCTTACTTATTTTCGTGTTATTCAACAGGAATAACCATCCGCTGGTCTGCTGATCGGTTTGGGCACTGACATTGCTACATAAAACAGAAAGGAATGCCAGAAGGAAGAAATAAAGACGCATGCTTGGATTTATATTGGTTCTGCCGGCAAGATAATAATAATGGAACGGCTATCTAAATTTCTGAAGTATTCTACCCAGTAATATTTTTGTTTTCCTGATTCCTTCTTCTTCCGATAAAGTGGATCCCTCGTATTCTATTCCAACAATACCCGACCATTTTGCATCTTTGATAATCTTAAACATGCGGTCGTAATCAATTGTACTTTCATTTCCTTGTTCATCAAATGCGAAAGTTTTAGCACTGATACCTTTTGCAAAAGGCACGAGGTCTGTTATACCCTGATATTTATCATATTCACGATCTGCATTTATTTTAAAATTCCCAAAGTCGGGCAAAGTTCCACAGAACGGGCTGTTTACCTGTTCCATGATATCAGCTAACCATTTTCCATCTGAAGAATAACCGCCATGGTTTTCTACAATAATATTGATCTGGCGTTCCCTGCCATATGCTGATAATTTACCCAATCCATCTATGGCTGCGCTTTTTACCTCTTCAGCTGTTCCTATTCCTGCAGCGTTTACGCGGATCGTTTTACAGCCTAAAAACTTTGCCGCATCTACCCATTTATAATGGTTTTCTATTGCTTTTAGTCTGGCTTTTTCATCCGTATCACCTAGCTGACCTTCACCATCTACCATAATCAGGTGATTCTGTATACCTTCATTTAAGGTCAGCGTTTTTAGTTCTTTGAGATAAGCCATGTCTGTCTCCTTCTTGTTAAAAAAGGGACTCACATATTCTACAATATCAATTCCGAACTCTTTTTTGGACCTGGTTGGAAACTCCAGATTTGTCATCTTCCCAGCAAACAGCGCCTTATGAAATGACCATTCTGCTAATGAGATAGTGAAAAATTCTTTTTTGGCAAAGGCCAGGGTATCAAATGGAACCAAAGTGGAGAGTCCTGCCGCAGCAGAAAGTATACTTAAATCTTTAATGAAACTTCTGCGATCTTTTGTATTCATAATATTTGGTTGGGACATTTAAGGACTATGTAAACATTTAATTACCTTAAATATAAGAATTATATAACTATCATGTGGCAGCTTTAAATTTGTTAGGCTGAAAGCTATTTTAACGATTATTTAAAGGGGATAAAATGGTAATGACGGTTTACATTTCTTCGATTATTTGTTGGATTCACATAATATTTAATTAATATTAGGAACCTAAATTCCTGAATTTTGGCGTGTTTATGTGTAAGTAATTGTAATTAACTAATAACAAAACCATAGCTACGATATTTTAATTTCCGCTATATGGCCGATAACCTGAGTAAGTATGTAACAATTGAGGATACTGAACTATGGGCTTCTTTTAAGGAGGGGGATTGGCATGCCTATACTGAAATTTATAACCGGCATTTTAAATTGTTGAATAACTATGGTTATAAGTTTACAAAAGATCTGGAACTGATTGAAGATGCTGTGCATGATCTGTTTGTGAAACTGTGGACCAATAAATCAAATCTTTCTGTACCAGTTTCAGTAAAAAATTATTTATACAAGTCGCTGCGGGGCGACATTTTAAGAAAGCTGGCCGCACACGTCAGGTTTGTAAACATAGATGAGGATCATCACCATAATTTCATGTTTGAATTATCTTTTGATCATCAGCTCGTGGCCAATGAAGAAGAGCTGGCCTTACAGAAAAACGTTAAGCAGGTTATACAAACCCTGCCTGCCCGGCAGCAGGAAATTATATACCTGCGCTTTTATGAGGGACTGAGTTATGAAGAAATCTCTGAAATTATGGGTATTACTGTCAGTTCTACTTACAAATTACTCTATAAAGGAATCGGAAATATGCAGGATGTACTGGATATTTCGAAATTATCTATTATCTGGCTGCTATCTATGATGATTAAAGGTGCTTTTTGAATTTATTTACAAATAATTTTTAAATGAAGGGATAAATCCAGGTGTTTGAACGTATTAGTATTATACAACAATAATATTATATACGATAAATGGATTTTTCTACATATATAACCTTTACTTATGATGATTTTTTAAATGATGACTTCTTTGTCGCTCATATTGTAAATCCTTCCGCAGATAAAACTAAATTCTGGGAGTTATACCTGCAACATTATCCAGAGAAAAAAACAGCAATAGCTGCAGCCCGTCAGTTTATAATTGCTTATCGCAAACAAGATGTTCACACCAATGATGTCCATATGGATCGTGTATGGGAAAAAATTAACCACACGATTCAAATGGAAGAACAACCTGCAAAAAAGAATTTTAAACTGTATTCATTTTTGCGAATCGCAGCGGTATTGTTTATTGCGGCGAGTCTGGGGCTGGGGTATTGGTTGACCCAAAAAGATATAAAGATTAATACTGCTTTTGGCGAGATCAGGACTGTTGTCCTTCCTGATCATTCCACATTGATCCTGAACGGTAACTCTTCAGTAAGTTATGCCAGAAACTGGGACGGTAGAAAAAGAGAAGTTTGGCTTAAAGGGGAAGGGTTTTTCAAGGTAGAACACCTCAACAGAGATACCCTTCATGTTTCGCAAAATGAAAAGTTTGTTGTGCATACCGATGAACTGGATATCGAGGTCCTGGGAACTTCCTTCAATGTAAGGAACAGGCATCACCAG
Organism: Pedobacter sp. MR2016-24; assembly: GCF_026239655.1. Lineage (GTDB taxonomy): Bacteria > Bacteroidota > Bacteroidia > Sphingobacteriales > Sphingobacteriaceae > Pedobacter. The sequence continues at coordinate 89,225 of NZ_JAPIVO010000009.1, forward strand.
AGCAAAGTCGGCCTCCTCACTGGTAAAATCAAAATCAGTTATGCCGGTGATGTTAAAAAACAGCGTCCGTCATTGATTATGGCTCCGGGTGATTATGCTGTTCAGCATTCCGATCAGCAGGTGAAAGTACATAAGCTGGTCAACCCCGAGCTGCTGATTACCTGGACTAAACATCAGTTGGTTTTTAAAGACGCTACACTGGAAGAAATTGCGCAGACCCTGCAGGATGACTTTGGCTATAAGGTAGAATTTGACCAAAACATAAGTGCCAGGCTCAAAATCGAGGGCGAAATCAATGTAACTACCATTGATGAACTGCTGGGTATAATTTCCAGCACACTCCATATAGACATCACAAAAAATGATAAAACTATAAAGATAACACCCCAATAGAACCAACAACCACCAACCGACAACCTTAAACTAACCATTATGAAGAAATTTTACGCTGAAAAGGCGATTAAATGTTGCTGTCTTATGTTGCTGTTTGGCAGCAGCATATTTCCTGGCTATGCGCAGGTGATAGCCAGCAATACTGTTCACCTGAAAAAATCAAACAGAATTCAGTTGCCCTCCGAAAACAGGACAGGGTTAAAAATGGCTGTGGAGGCAATAAAGAAACAATTCAAGATCAGTATTGCTTATAAAGAGGGGATTTTAGAGAATAAATCTATTCCTGCGGCTCAGGTGGAAAACCTGGTATTTACAGATCCTTATGAGGCATTAAAACAAACGCTGAATGGTACAGCACTGGATTTTAGTAAAATCAGTGAATCGCAGTATATCATTACAGAAATCACCCCTGGTAACCTGTTTGCGGATGTGATCAAAGGTAAAATTACTTCAGGTACAGATAATCTGCCATTAATAGGTGCAACGGTATATATTAAAGGAACTAAGATAGGAAGTTCAACAGATGCAAACGGAATGTTTGCGCTTACCGTGCCTGAAAATATGAAGGGCAAGCCTTTAACGCTGACGATCGCGTCTGTAGGTTTTACTGCCCAGGAAAGAGTGGTTACCGATTTCTCCGCACCATTAAACATAAAACTGGAAGAAAGCAGTAATAAACTGAGTGAGGTTGTGGTAACCGCACTCGGGATTAAACGCGACACTAAATCGCTGGGTTATGCGCTTACAGAAGTTAAAGGTTCAGAATTTACACAAGCAAGAGAAAATAATCTTGCCAATGCGCTGACTGGTAAAGTAGCAGGTGTAAATGCATCAGGACTTTCTACAGGGCCTGGTGGTTCAAGTCGCGTTATCATTCGTGGTAATGGTTCATTTAACGGAAATAACCAGCCTTTATACGTAGTAAACGGGATGCCTATTGATAATTCTGTTCCGGGCGGATCTGCTACAACAAATGGTTTAGGTAATAATGTGGACAGGGGAGATGGAATCAGTAGTATCAATCCAGACGATATTGAATCAATCACGGTTTTAAAAGGTGGTACAGCTGCGGCATTGTATGGCTCTAGGGCCAGTAACGGGGTAATTTTGATCACTACGAAAAAAGGTAAGATGCAAAAAGGAGTGGGAATAGAATACAATACCACTTTTACACTGGAAAAAGCAATTAATGATAATGATTACCAGTACGAATATGGTCAGGGTCTAAATGGCGTGAAACCAATGACCCAGGCAGATGCAATTGCTACAGGCCGACTGTCCTTTGGAGCTAAAATTGATGGCTCTGATTATGTAGCAGCTGATGGTTTAACGCATTCCTATTCTGCTCAGAAAGATAATATCAAAAACTTCTATTCTACCGGAACTAACTTTACAAATACAATTGCTTTTACCGGTGGAAATGAAGGAACAACTTATCGCCTCTCCATTTCCGACCTGGATAGTAAAGGTATTATTGAAACTACAAAATTTAAACGTCAGACGGCTAACTTAAACATTAATGCTAAAATAAGTGATAAGCTAAGAGTTGAAGGTTTGGCACAGTACAATCTGGAAAGAGGTTTTAACAGAACCCTGGCAGGTGATGCATTAGGCAATCCCAACTGGACGCCTTATGAGGTGGCTAATACAGTAGATGTAAGATGGTTAGCCCCTGGCTTTGATGCCAATGGTAATCAGACGGCCTGGAATGATGCACCTATTGCAACTAATGGTTATTTTGTGAAGAATAAATATCAGGAAAACGATACAAAAAACCGCTTTATAGGACAGGGATCGATTACCTATGATGTAGTAAAGAATTTCAGCCTGAAAGGGGTAATCAGCAGAGATTTTTATAATTACAATTATACTTTTGTGCTGCCAACGGGAGATTTATATATCCCTAACGGGCAGTATTCCGGAATTAAATCAGATGTATCAGAAACAAATGGATTGCTGACCGCAAACTATAAAACGAGAATAAAAGATAAGTTTGGTATCTCTGTTCTGGGTGGAGTGAATAGTCGCCGTTTCGAGAACAAGCAGCTCAACATGGATGGATTAAGCTTTACTATCCCATACTTTTATAGTTACAGCAATCTGGCTACCTCAGCCACTACTCCCAGAACTGAGCGGATCCGCACAAATTCCATTTTTGGTTCAGCAGATTTTGATTTTAATAATTTGTTATTCTTAACCTATACTGCAAGGAATGACTGGTTCTCGACTTTGAGTCCGGAAGACAACAGTATTTTATACCAGAGTGTTGGTGGTAGTTTTGTTCTTTCAGATGCAGTAAAACTACCTTCTTCTATCGACATGTTAAGATTAAGAGGCTCATGGGCACAAGTTGGCGGTGGTGCAGCAGATCCGTACAAAATCAATCTGACTTACAGTAATGTTCCCAGCTCTGGTCAGCCTTTGCAGAATGTAACCCTAAACCCGGCTACTCTAACGAATGATATTACGAACAGGTTACTGAAACCTTATACTTCTACGACTTACGAAGGTGGTATGGAACTGAAAATGTTCCAAGGTCGTTTAGGATTAGACCTGACTTACTATAACCGTAAAACCACAAATGATATCCTGAATGCGGCGATTTCTCCTACATCAGGTTATAACAATGTCATCCTGAATGTTGGCGAACTTAGTAATAAAGGTGTGGAAGCTTTATTCACCGGAACTCCGGTAAGTACCTCTGCCTTTAGCTGGAATGTAAGCTATAATGTATCCTATAATAAAAGTGAAGTCATTAAACTGGTTGAGGGTACGAATACTTTCCAGGTGGCGAACAGTGTGGGTAACTGGGGTTATATTAACCAGACGGTGGGCAGCTCGTATGGCACTATTGTGGGTACAAGAATGCTGCGCAATGCGCAGGGACAGATCGTTTATGATGCGGCGACAAAGCGACCAGTTAAAACCGGACTGGAAGAGCTGGGTGACGGTGTGCCACCATTGACTATGGGATTGAGCAATGATTTCAGGTACAAAAACTTTAACCTGAACTTGTTAGTAGATGGTAAGTTTGGTAATAAAGTGTTTTCTGTGAAAGAAGTTTACGCTACCCGTCTTGGATTACTTAAAAGTACCTTGCCAGGCAGAGAAAGTGGATTAGCCTTATCAGGCGTTGACCAGGCAGGCAATGCATTTAATGCAACAATTCCTGTAAATGAACTACGTGCTTATTATAACGATATGAGAAATTATTCTGAGTTGTTTGTTCATGATGGGAGTTTTATCAAACTACGTCAGATTATTCTTTCTTATAATTTTCCTGTAAACGATATCAAGATGTTAAAGCTGCAGTCGGCCAGCATTTCATTTGTAGCCAGGAATCTTTTAACACTTTATAAGAAAACAGACAATTTCGATCCGGAGTCAAGCTTTACCAACGGTAATGCACAGGGATTTGAGTCGATTGGATTACCGCGGACCAGGACTTTTGGTCTTAATTTAATGGTTAAATTTTAATAGTATAAGCCTACAATATGAAAACTCATCAACAAAAATATATAGCCATCTTTTTTCTGATCCTTACTGTAATCGGAGCAGCATCATGTACTAAAGATTTTGATCAGATTAATACTAATCCTGAAGCTTCGGCTCAGATACAGCCATCATTCGTTTTCACGAAGGCGCAATACGATGGTGCTAAAAATAACCTTAACCTGTTATTAGGCACTATGCAGTATACCACCAGCTTTAACGATGTTGCCGGTTTTGGTTCCAAATATATCTCGAGCCAGAGTGAACAATCAAGTGCCGTTTTCAATGCAGGATATTATCAGGAAATAAATGAACTGGCCCTGGTAATTACTGCTGTTGCTCCGAATCCTGAGCAGGTCAACATGCTTGCAGCTGCCAGAATATGGAAAGCATATTGTTATAGCAGGATTACTGATCTTTATGGTGATATACCATATTTTCAGGCAGCAAAAGGGTATACCGATGCGAGTTACAAACCTGCTTATGATGCACAACAGGCCATTTATGCCGATTTGCTGAAGGAATTGGATGAAGCGGCACTGAGCTTTAATACAACGAAGCCAACATTTGCTGCAGCAGATCTGATCTATAGCGGGAATATTGTTCAATGGAAAAAGTTTGCCTACTCGCTGATGTTGCGTCTGGGGATGCGTATGACCAAAGTTGATGTCGGCCTGGCAGAAACATGGGTTAAAAAAGCAATCGCCGGTGGAGTAATTACCGCTGATGCTGATATTGCCAAAATCAATTACCTGAGTGCCGGACAGGATATCAACAAAAATCCGATTTCACTAAAGTTATATAACGATGATTATATCAAAGCTGATGGAACGAGCAATACTGAAGGTGGTAAGTATCAGGAATATTTTATTACGCAGTTAAAAACGAATAAAGATCCGAGACTGGGTATATTTTCGGTAGTGTATGTAAACAAAGTTCCGGATACGACTGCAGCACTTCAAAAAGGAATGCCTGCTACATTTGGCTCAAGGCCGTCCGACTTTGCCACTTATTCCGAGCCTAACCTTAAAACGGTAGTGGCATTAGGTGCTGCAAAAATCATCATCGGTGCTGCGGAAACTAATTTTCTACTTGCAGAAGCAGTATTAAGAGGCTGGTACAGTGGCGCTACGACCTCTGTTTTATATGAAAACGGACTTCGTTCTGCCTTCAAACAATGGGCTATTATCTCCCCGACAGATGGTATTATCTCAGATCTGCAGATTAATACCTACATCAAATATCATCCGCTGGTGATTACAGGGACTGTAGAAGATCAGAAAAAACAGATATTTACAGAGTTCTGGAAAGCTGTTTTCCCTGATGCGCAGGAAGCTTTTTCGAGTTACAGGAGAACTGGTTATCCTGCCTTAGTACCTAATAACTATGTGGGAAACGCAACAAACGGACAGATTTTTCGCAGAATGTTGTATCCGCTTTCTGAGCAGAATTTAAATAAAGAAGGTTTGGCGGCAGCAGTTGCAAGACAGGGGCCTGATACATTTTTAACCAGAATCTGGTGGGATAAATTATAATTCTGATCGCTTCAAAACCTTTAATAAAAAGAATATTACGATGAAAAAGATATATATAGGTGTATTGTTATGTTTGTTCAATCTGGCTGTGTCTGCACAGCATGATGTAGTGAATGATGATGAGCAAAGTAGCTTTAACTTAAATAAACCTGAGCGCGAAGAGTGGTTAAGGAATACAGGAGCAGGGTTATTTATTCATTTTAATATAGATGCACAGTTAGGAGTAGTCATCAGCCATTCTTTGGTTGGTGCCTCCTCCGACTATGTAGATCGTTATTTCAAGGAGCTTCCGAAGACCTTTGACCCTTCGAAATTCAATCCTAAAGAGATTGCTGTACTGGCAAAAATGGCAGGAATGAAATATATCTGTTTCACCACAAAACACCATTCCGGCTTTTGTATGTGGGACACCAAAACAACAGGTTTTAAGATCACAAAGACACCTTATAAAAAGGATTTGCTGAAGGAATTTGTCAATGCTACACGGGAGGCAGGTTTGGATGTCGGGTTTTATTTTTCACCAGAAGATTTCAGTTTTTTGCATGATCACGGGATTCAGATCAGCCGGACTGATGTGAAGATGGATGAAAAAACAAAAAAGGAGTACAGCGATTATAATAAAACGCAGTGCGAAGAACTGATGACTAATTATGGCAAAATCGATGTATTATTTATTGATGGGGAGCCGAAAGAAGTAGTGAAGGAAACTTGCTGGAGATTACAGCCCGACCTGCTGATTACACGCGGTGCGATTAAAACGCCGGAGCAGGCATTACCCGGTGGCAGAATTACACAGCCCTGGCTTTCACCAATCACTATGGGTACTGCATGGCAATATCAGCCGACCAACGAACGTTATAAATCCGGCAAACAACTGATTGAGCTTTTGATTGAAGCAAGGGCAAAAGGTGGTTCTTTATTGTTGAATGTAGGACCGAAATCGAACGGTGAACTGCCCATTGAGCAGGAAGAACGCATGCGTGAGTTAGCGCTATGGAATTTCATTAATCATGAAAGCCTGGACAGTGTACGCAGCTGGATTGTAAGCAAAGAAGGCAATGTATGGTTTACGAAAAAGGGGGAACATACCGTATATGCTTTTGTTACAGATGCAGCGGAGTGGAAAGAAGGAGTGCGGAGAAATTTTGTACTTCATTCTATAAAAAGTACAGCCGCTACCAAAATAAGTGTGCTTGGACAGAATAGTGAGATTATAGAGTATAAACCCGATCTGGATGTAAGTTGTACATACAAGCAAACTGCACCTGGTCTGGAAGTTTCTGTGGTAAAAGCACAACGCATTTATGACGATCACCGCTGGCCGAATCCGGTTGTAATTAAACTGGAAAATGTAGATCCTGTTTTTACTGAAGCGGTGATACCGCAGACAGGTACCTTTAGCCTGCTTTCAAATGGTGTGAAATTAACGGGAAAAGTATTAAATTACAAGTCGGGTGTAGTGAAACGGGCAAGGTTTGAATACAGGCCTTACGCCGGACAAGTGGAAACGCTGTATGCAGCACCATGGACGAAAACCGAATGGGTAAATATGAATGCTGACGGCTCTTTTTCTGTTTTGCAGAAAGGTTTGAAAAAGGGTGGGCGTTATGAATATAAGGCCGTTGTTGAACAACAACAGGTGGAAGTAGAAGCAGAAAATAAAGTACTGAGCCTGTGATAAAAAACAAATGTATATTGGCTGTTAGGTTATCGCTTTTGCTGGTGGTTTTAAACCAGTCAGCAAAAGCACAGGATAAGGTATTGCCTGTAATCCCTGCCCCGTCAGCCATGAAAATGCAAGAGGGTAAATTTGTGATTGATCCGACCATATTGGTTATTCGGGATAGCGCTATAAAAGCAGATAATCTTGTTTTTTTTAACCAATATCTAAAAGATCTTGCTGATATTGAACTGACAACTATTGTGACTAACGATGCTTCCGCTACCAGCAATACTCCGGTTAAGAATCATACGATCAGCTTAAAGTTAGATGCTGTAGCTATTCCTGAAAAAGAAGGGTATACCCTGAAAGTGAGTGCCGGACAAATACTACTTACCGGGCATGATGCTGCGGGTGCTTTCTATGGACTGCAAACATTGGTGCAGTTAATGCAAAAAACGAAAGACGGTAAAATAGAAATTCCTGCTTGCAGTATCAATGACTATCCGAGGTTTAGTTATCGCGGTATGCACCTCGACGTGAGTCGCCATGCCTTTCCGGTGGCTTTCCTGAAAAAATGGATCGATATGCTGGCCTTGTATAAAGTAAATACCTTTCACTGGCATCTAACCGATGATCAGGGCTGGCGAATTGAGATTAAACAATATCCTGCGCTTCAAACGATTTCAAGTTTACGTGCTGAAACCATTATTGGACATAAAAGATATGATCCGCATCGTTTTGATGGTAAAAGCTACGGCGGTTATTACAGTCAGCAGGAAGTGAAAGAAATTGTAAAATACGCTACAGAAAGGCATATTACTGTAATTCCCGAAATTGAAATGCCGGGGCATGCACAGGCAGCATTAGCTGCGTATCCAGCGCTTGGTTGTACTGACGGCCCATATCAAACCGCAACTTACTGGGGTGTGTTTGATGATGTATATTGTGCAGGGAAAGAGCAGACCTTTAGCTTTCTTGAACATGTGCTTGATGAAGTGTTGACGCTGTTTCCCTCGGCTTACATTCATATTGGTGGAGATGAATGTCCTAAAACGCAATGGAAAGTTTGTCCTGCCTGTCAGGAACGGATCCGTAAGGAACATTTAAAAGACGAGCATGAGCTGCAAAGTTATTTCATCCGAAGGATGGAAAAATACCTTGAAAGCAAGGGACGCAAAATTATAGGCTGGGATGAGATTCTGGAAGGCGGACTTGCACCTTCGGCGACAGTGATGAGCTGGAGAGGACTGGAAGGGGGAATTGCGGCAGCAAAGATGCATCATGATGTGATCATGACACCAGAGAAATATGTATATCTTGATTATTATCAGTCCTTATACGGTGGCGAGCAGCTGGCTGCCGGTGGGTACACACCCTTAAGCAAGGTATATGGTTACGAGCCAGTACCTGAAGAGTTGAATGCCGAAGAAGCAAAGTACATCAAAGGTGTGCAGGCCAATGCCTGGTCGGAATACCTTTCCAGTCCGGAGAAAGCTGAATATATGTTGTTTCCCCGGATGTTTGCATTGGCAGAAATTGCCTGGACGAGAAAAGATATTCGTAATTATCCGGATTTCCTGAAACGGTTGCGGCGTCAGGAAAACATGTTAGCTGTATTGAACATTAATCGCTTTCGTTACTACGACGAGATCACCAGTATGAAATCCTTAAAAAACGGGAAACCTGAGCTTACCTTACATACTGATATGCCCGGCGGTGTAATCAGGTATACGACAAATGGTAAAACACCAGAACCCACCAGTCCTATTTATACAACACCAATAATTATCAGTCAGACAGGTGAGATTAGAGCTGCCGTATTTGGTGAGGGAAGTGATCCTGCAAGAGTTTTTAAACAGCAGTTTGTCTATAGTAAGTCGACCGGCAAAAAAATAACCCTCTTCAAAAAAACTGCTGTGAATTTTACACCAGAAAATCCCCGGGCATTGCTGAACGGCATACAAGGCAGTCCATTTTATAACGATGGCGAATGGACAGGTTTCAGCGGTGATGACCTGGAGGTATTGATCGATTTGGAGCAGCAAACACAGATCTCTGCATTAGGGATAAATATTTTAAAATACCACTGGCAGAAAATGTGGGAGCCGGATGTGATAAGATTTGAAATATCTGATGATGGAAAGAAATATACAGAAGTATACAGGCAAAATACTTTTACAGCTGAGGGGGTAAATAAGGTAAGGGCAAATATTAGCCCTTTGAAAGCCAGGTATATTAGAGTGACGGCAGTAAATAAAGGAGTTATTCCTGAGGGGGAATATGGTGCCGGCGGCAAAGCGATGTTGCTGGCAGACGAAATTTTAGTGAACTAATTATCATCATGACTATACTCATTGTTTTACTCAGTATCCTGCTTCTGATCGTGATGGTATCTGCCTTGCGCATCAATGCTTTTATCTCTTTTTTGATTGTATCTATTCTTGCAGGTATATTACTTGGTATACCCGTCGATAAAGTAGCGTCATCTGTAGAAAAAGGAATAGGCGATGTACTGGGATCCCTTACTATTATCATTACAGTAGGGGCTATGTTAGGTAAGCTTGTAGCGGAAAGTGGTGCGGCGCAAAAAATCGCCACGGTGATGATGAAGGTCTGTGGTGAGAAATATATTCAGTGGGGGGTAGTTGCTACCGGATTTTTGATTGGAATACCGTTATTTTATGGGATAGGTTTTGTGCTGATGGTACCCCTGATCTTTTCAGTGGTTTATAAGTATAAACTGCCTGCAATTTATATCGGATTACCTATGCTTGCCGCTTTATCTGTTACTCATGGTTTTTTACCACCTCATCCGTCACCTTCCGCATTGGTTATCCAGTTTAAGGCAAATATGGGATTAACATTATTGTACGGTCTGCTGATTGCTATTCCTGCAATTATTATTGGGGGACCACTTTTTTCAAGAACGCTGAAAGGTATTCCATCCAGTCCTTTGGCATCTTTCATACCCTCAGAAATTCCTGAGGACGCACTACCCGGAACATTTAACAGTTTTTTTACGGCACTGTTACCGGTATTACTTTTATTGGGTGCTACTGTATTTACCTTAGGTGCACATGCTGATCCGGCAATGACCAGCTTTTTTGCGTTGGCAGGGAATCCTGCTATAGTCATGCTGATCGCTTTAATTGCTGCGACGCTGACTCTTGGCCTTTTTCAGGGAATGAAGATGTCGTATATCATGGAGATTTATGGGGATGCCATCAAAGATGTAGCGATGATTTTGCTAATTATTGGTGGCTCTGGTGCGCTGAAACAGGTATTGGTGGATAGTGGCGTCAGCGGACAGATTGCCGGTCTTTTAAAGGATCTGAATATGCAGCCGCTATTCCTGGGCTGGCTGATTACTGCTGTGATCCGGTTTTGTGTGGGGTCCGCGACTGTAGCGGGGTTGACTACAGCCGGCATTATTTTGCCATTGATGATCTCTACAAATACGGATCCGAATTTAATGGTTCTGGCCGTTGGCGCGGGGAGCCTGATGTTTTCTCATGTGAATGACGCAGGATTCTGGATGTTTAAAGAATACTTTAACCTCAGCATGAAGGATACATTTAAATCATGGGCCGCCATGGAATCTATTGTTGGTATTGTTGGCCTGGCTGGCGTACTTTTATTGAATCAAATTATATAATTAAGATATGGAAACTTTTAATGCAGATGAGCAATTCGGGAAATTAGGTTTAACATTACCACCAGCACCAACTCCGCTTGGTGTGTACAAACCTTATTTGATTGATGGAAAATACCTTTATTTATCAGGACATGGGCCAGTACAGGATGATAAAAGTCTGATTATTGGTCGGATAGGTGATAAATTTAACCAGGAAGAAGGTAAACTGGCAGCGAGACAAGTAGGGCTGACTATGCTGTCTACTATCAAAACTAATCTGGGCACGCTGAACCGTGTAAAGAGAGTAATTAAGGTTTTGGGCATGGTGAACTGTACACCTGATTTCGAGAAACATCCCTTTATCATTAATGGCTGCAGTGAACTTTTTGCGCAGGTGTGGGGAGAGGAAAACGGAATAGGTACACGGAGTGCGGTTGGATTTGGTTCACTGCCAGATAACATCCCTGTGGAGATAGAAGCATTATTTGAATTGCATGACTAATTCTGCATTCAAAACGGAAGATAAAAACTGGTTTAGCATTGACAATGTGGACCAGTTGGATTCTCCTGCACTGGTTTTTTATCCGGACAGGATTGCTGAAAATATTGCTATACTAAAAGGCAGCATCGACCATATTGACAGGTTAAGACCTCATGTTAAAACACATAAATCTGCAGCTGTAAGTTTATTGATGCTGGAAGCAGGGATTTCCAAATTTAAGTGCGCTACTATAGCAGAAGCAGAAATGCTCGGGAGCTGTCTGGCACCTGATGTATTACTAGCTTACCAGCCGGTAGGGCCTAAAGTTGAGCGTTTTATTGCTTTGATCAATAAATTTCCCGCAACACTGTTTTCGTGCCTGGTAGATAATCAAAGCTCTTTGCTGGAGTTATCCGTTGCCGCGAAAGAGGCTGGAATCAGGATACCAGTGTATCTCGATTTGAATGCAGGGATGAACCGTACAGGTATTAAACCAGGAGTAGAAGCCCTTGATCTGTATAAAAGACTTCTGCTGACAAGCGGACTGAAGCTAATGGGTATTCATGCTTACGACGGGCACATACATGATGCTGACATTGAACGAAGAAAGTTGCAGTGGCAGAGGGTATGGGATGATATTCTGGCCTTTCAAAAAAGTATAACGGACTTACAATTGCCTGAACCTGTAATTGTTGCTGGCGGAACCCCTACCTATCCTTTTTATGCCGCACAACAGCAAATAGAATGTAGTCCCGGTACTTTCATTCTATGGGATAAGGGCTATCAGGATGCTTTTACCGAACAAAATTACCTGACTTCGGCACTGGTGATCAGCAGAGTTATTTCTCTGACAGGAGCCAACAGGATCACTTTGGATCTTGGCCATAAGGCTGTAGCGGCCGAAAATGAGCTGGCTAAAAGGGTATTTTTCCTGAATGCGCCCGATGCCATTATGATTGGACAGAGCGAAGAACATTTAGTCATTGAGCTTAGTGGTGATCATGATTTTACTATTGGTGACGTTCTTTATGGATTGCCGATACATATATGTCCTACAGTTGCGCTCCATGCTTATGCCAGCACTGTTTACAGTCATCATTTTACAGACGAATGGAAGATCACTTCCAGAGATAGAAAAATTACCATTTAGAAAATAAGGATATGTTTGCTATAGATGCCCATTTAGATTTAAGCATGAATGCTTTGGAGTGGAACCGTGATTTACGTTTGCCTGTTGCCGCAATTAACCAGCGCGAAGAAGGGCTGGCAGATAAACCCGACAGGGCCAAAGCGGTAGTTTCTCTGCCGGAATTGCGTAAAGGAAACATTGGTTTAGTCGTTGCCACACAAATTGCCCGTTATGTAGCACCAGGAAACAATTTGCCCGGGTGGCATTCGCCGGAACAGGCATGGGCACAGACACAGGGACAGCTTGCATGGTATAAAACTATGGAGGAGGCAGGGGAGATGGTGCCGATTACGGATTTAGCCAGTCTTGAGCAACATATTTTGCTATGGGCAGATGAGTCAAATCTAACAGCAAAACCTGTAGGTTATATTCTGAGCCTTGAAGGTGCGGATTCTATCGTGACTATAGGTCATCTGGAAAAAGCTTATGCTAACGGGCTGCGAGCAGTTGGTCCGGCACATTATGGTCCCGGCCGTTATGCACAGGGAACAGATGCTACGGGATTGATGGGACCTAAAGGACATGAATTACTCAAAGAAATGGAACGGCTGAATATCATTTTAGACGCTACACATTTATGCGATGATAGTTTCTGGGAAGCACTAGATCATTTTAACGGTCATATCTGGGCTTCACATAATAACTGCCGGGCTCTGGTTAATCATAACCGTCAGTACAGCGATGCGCAGATCAAGGCATTAGTAGCAAGAGGCGCTGTAATAGGATTGGCTTTAGATGCCTGGATGATGGTGCCTGATTGGGTAAGAGGGCAGTCCACACCAAGAGGCATGCATTGTAATCTGGAAGTGATGATGGACCATTTAGACCATATTTGCCAGCTTGCAGGAAATACACTTCATGTAGGTATTGGATCTGATCTTGACGGGGCTTTCGGTAAAGAACAGTGTCCTTATGACATTGAAACGATTGCAGATTTGCAAAAGATCCCCTCACTGTTAGAGAAAAGAGGATATAAAAAACAAGATGTAGAAAACCTGATGCATGGTAACTGGCTTAGGTTTTTAAGAAAAGCCTGGAGTTAGCCTTTTTATTATATTTAATCTTTTTATAAAACTATACCCTTACCGGGGCTGTTTAATGAAAAAAGAAATCATATGGCAAATTCAAATCACCCGAATGAAGAAAACCTGCAGGACGAAACAGTAAATCCTGCGAAGAGCACGTCGCAGGAGAACTATACCGGATATAACTCTGCAGATGATACTGGTAATAACAATGAGGACCTCGATTTAAATCCCAATGATGATCCCGAAACTAACGTAGATGAAGCTGATCTGGAGGCTTTAAATGGAATGGACATAGACGATGAAGAGACCATCTCTTAATATCGGATTGTTATACAAATTTAACACAGGAGTCTGATGTGGGTTTTATGGGCGTTGCTTGCTGCCGTGTCGGCAGCATTAGTGGTTGTTTTGACTAAAGCGGGGCTGAAGAATGTTGATTCAAGTCTTGCCTTTGCGATACAAGCGGTGTTTATCTTCTGTATTACCTGGGGTGTAATATATTTTCAGGGTAATTTTGCAGAAATAAAAGAGATTGAAAATAAAGCCTGGGTATTACTGATTCTGGCCGGGATAGCGACTACACTTTCTACTTTATTCTCTTTCAAAGCCTTATCTACCGGGCCTGCATCTTACGTTGTTACCATAGAACGTATGTCGCTTGTATTTGCGATTGTGCTTTCTGTTATATTTTTGAAAGAAAAAGTCACCTGGCAGCTGGTATTAGGTGCTTGTGTGATGATTGGCGGAGCAGTACTCATCGTCATGTCTGGTGAAGAATAACTCGTGTATAATTAATTAAGATTGATTACAGATAGTTCTTGGATTACTAAGTGAATTTCATTTACTTTGCGGCCGAGTTATATTTAATCAATCTTAATAAGCAATGCGTAAACTTTTACTTCCATTTTTTTTAATATTATTTATTAGCACAAGTGTGCTTGCCCAGCAGACGGGGACTGTGAGAGGGAGGGTTACAACTTCCGACGGAACTATTGCCGAGGGGGTAACAGTAAAACTTAAAGGCACCGAGATGGGTGCTGTTACAAATGAAGATGGTGAATACCAGATTCGCAAAGTTCCTGCGGGTAACTATACGTTAGTGGTTTCTGCTGTGGGACTATACCCTAAAGAAAAACAGATTACTGTCACTAAAGGGAATGTGATCTCTGATTTCTCACTCAATGAGAATCAATCTCAGTTAAATGATGTTCAGATTTCTACCAATAAAAAGAAATTCAAAGCTGATAAGGTTTCGTCTTCTTTGCGTTTGCAGTCTCCACTAATTGAAGTTCCTCAGAATATCAGGATTGTTACCAGTCAGATTCTTGCTGATCAGATGGTTTTTGATGTAGTGGATGGATTGACAAGAAATGTGAGTGGAACTGTAAGAGGTGGCCACTGGGACAATCAGTATGCAAATATTTCTACACGTGGTACTACTATTCCGGCTTTTCGTAATGGTATGAACATGAAAATGCCCTGGGGACCACTTGCAGATGATGCCGCGACGATTGAACGTGTTGAATTCATTAAGGGGCCTTCAGGATTTATGATGGCTAATGGTGAGCCGGGAGGTATCTACAATGTGGTTACCAAAAAACCTACAGGTGAAAACCATAGTTCGGTTAATTTCAGTGCGGGTGGTTATAACCTTGGACGTGCAGCTATCGACTTAGATGGAAAGATAACTAAGGATGGTAAACTTTTATATCGCTTAAACGTTGCTGCTCAATCAAAAGGGAGTTTTGTTAAATACAATTACAATGATAAGTATGTGATTGCTCCTGTGATCAGTTATCAGATTGATAGTAATACCTTAATTACTGCTGAATATACTACACAACATGTAAAAGCGCTGAATTTGGGTAATTATACATTTTCACCAAATGGCTATGGGGAAATTGCTCCAGGCTTATTGATGGGCGACCCTTCATTAGAACCAAACAGACTAGCAGATCATAATTTTACTTTATATTTTACTCATAAATTGAATAAAGACTGGAAAATAAATGCTCAGGCGGCTTATGTAAAATCCGGCTTGGTAGGAACTTCTGTATGGGTTAACTCGATGACTGCAAGTGGTGACGTCATCAGATCATACAACATAAGTGAAGAACTGGCAATTAACAAAGCTGCACAATTTAGTATTCAGGGTGAAGTGAGAACAGGCGCTGTACTTCACAGAGTGATGGGTGGTTTAGATATGGGAAATCTTAAAACATGGGGTGACTTTAGTAGTAGTGGTACCGCACCATTAGCTTCTGCCAATGATGTTCCATTCAATGTTTACAACCCTGTTTACGGTATACCATTTAACAGGATACCGGTTTTCGACAGGTCAAGAAGTATTGAGCAGCGTTCTGGGAGTAACCAGTATGCTACTAATCTGACATATACAGGAGCTTATGTACAAGACGAATTAAGATTTTTAGAAGAAAAATTGCGTTTAACGCTAGCGGGTAGATTTACACACGCTGTGAGTGTTGGTAAGACTAACGCAGCTCAAATGTCAGATAATGTATTCAGCCCTCGTATAGGCTTAAGCTATTCTGTTACAAATAACACCTCTGTTTACACGCTATATGATCAAAGTTTCTTACCTCAGGCAGGTACAGACTATTATGGGAATGCGTTCAAGCCAGTAAGAGGTAACAACATTGAATTTGGTGTGAAGAAAGATTGGTTCGATGGTAAGTGGAATACAACAGCTGCCGTTTACCAGATCACTAAGAAAAATGCATTGACTGCCGATCTTGATAACGTTGATAAAGCTCCGTTTAACTGGCAGATCCAAACTGGTGAAGCTAAGTTCAAAGGTTTTGAATTAGATATTGTTGGTGAGATAACCGAAGGTCTTAATGTGAACCTTAACTACGCCTACACAGATGCCAAAATATCTAAAGATGCAAATCCGCTTCGTTTAGGTACTTATGTGCCAAATGCGGTTAAACACATTACTAACGGGTGGTTATCTTATCGTTATAAAAACCAAAATTCGGTTTTTAATGGTTTTGGAGTTTCAGGAGGTTATCAGTTTCAATTTGGTCGTGTAATAGGTTCTAATTCCAGAGAGTCAAATTTTGCTGACTTTATTCGCTATGATGCAGGAGTTAGTTATGAAAGAGGAAAAATGACGCTTTCAGTTTTAGTTAACAATATACTCGACCGTAGATTGCTTACTGCTGGGTCATACACAGCTGTTAACGCAGTACAGGCTGCAGCTGGTTATGTCGGTTATTATGCATATATATATGAGATGCCTAGGAATGCAAGAGTAACTTTAGCATACAAATTTAAATAATGAATTTTAAAAAGATTAACGCTTTTTTACACTTATGGCTCGGACTTGGTTCGGGCCTGATTGTGTTTATAGTCAGTTTGACTGGTTGTATTTATGTTTTTGAAAACGAGATCCGCGGCCTTTACGAGCCCTGGAAATTTGTAGAAAAGCAGGAACAACCTTTTTTATTGCCTACTCAATTAATACGAGGTGCCTCCGTAGTGTTAGGTAAACAGCAACCAAATTCTATACGTTACGGCGCTAAAGATGAGTCTGCTACAGTGAGCAACTTTGACAGAAAAGCTGGTACCAGTCTGATTGTGTATGTTAATCCTTATACAGCAAAAGTTATTCATTCAGAAAAAAAGAGCAGAAAAAGCAACTCAGACTTTTTTAGGTTTATTCTGAACGGACATCGCCAGTTATGGTTGCCACGCGAAATTGGTAAACAGGTTGTAGGAGTGGGCGTACTCACTTTTGTGATTCTTCTTATTTCAGGTATTGTTTTATGGTGGCCAAAAAAATGGATCAAATCTATCCGCGACAAGAGCTTTAAGATTAAATGGAATGCAAACTTTAAAAGAAAGAATTACGATTTGCATAATGTTCTGGGATTTTACGCGGTCGTATTTCTTTTGATTATCTCCTTAACCGGTTTAGTATACAGTTATAAATGGTACAGTAAATCAGTATACTGGCTAACATCTGGCGGGCAGCCTATGAAAGAATTTAGTCGTACTTTATCAGATAGCACCTCTACATTAACTTATCAGCAGGCAAATGTAGATCAGCTGTACAGCAAAATTATGGCGACCGACAAGGCAGAGGGCATGTTTATTTCTTTGCCGGCCAAAGCTGCAGATGCAATAGCCTTTACTGTTTATCTGAAAGCGGGGAAGCTGTATAATGCCAACAGCTATACCTTTGATCAATTTACCTTGAAGCCTATCAGTGATGGCTCACCATTTTCTGGTAAATACGAAGATGCAAGTGTGGCAGATAAACTGAGGAGAATGAATTATGACCTACATATAGGCGCCATCTTCGGTATTCCCAGTAAGATCGTCGCATTTTTAGTGAGTCTCATTTCTGCAACTCTTCCCATCACTGGTTTTATCATCTGGTTTGGCAAAAAGTTCAAAAAGAAGAAAAAGACAAAAAAAGTATATTATACAGGTGAAGGAAATCCAGCGAAACGTAAAACTCCCTGGAAAACAGCACCAGTTGAGAAAATTCAGGTAGAAGAACTCGTTTAGTTCATCTTTACCACTCTAAATCCCTGATTGCTGAATGAGGCGCGGGGATTTATTCTTCCTATATCTACCGAATTAAAAAAACTGCAGGCATTTTTACTGCACCACCAGGAACCGCCGCGGGCATGTGCTATTTTCCTGTTTTTAGGATCTGTCTTTAAAGTGCCTTCACAGAATTCAAACACGTTGCCGTAAATATCATAAATGCCATAAGCATTTGGTGCAAAGCTGGCAACAGGTGAGGTGTAAACAAAACCATCAGTCTCATCTGGATCAAGGTGATTCTGTCCCTGCCATATATTAGCATACTTTCCAATTTCTTCCCTGTCAGCCCCCCAGAAATAGGTCGTTTTAGCACCTGCTCTTGAGGCGATTTCCCATTCGTCCAGCGTTGGGAGCCTTACCTTTTTCCACTTACAGTAGGCAGTGATATCATTGTAACTGATACTGGTTACCGGATGATTCATTTTATTGGTGATATTACCTCTGGTAGTCCCATTTGGGTATCTCCAGTATGCAGTACTATCGTCCAGCCATTTAAATTCCTCCAGTCCCGGTTCAAAAACCATCGCATTTTTATGTCTTTCCGCATCTGTTCTGTAATTTGTAGCCTTCACGAATAATTCAAACTGTCTGTTTGTTACTTCAGTGGCGGCAATATAGTAGCTCTGCATTTTTACCTTTCTGAGTGGATTCAATTGGTGCACTGCACTACCCAGCAGATACTCGCCAGCAGGTACTTTTACAAATAGTGTATCAACCTGAGCGGTCACATTACCAGTGATCATACATAGAGTTATCAATAAGATTACACACTGAACTGCTTGTTTACATGATCCCATTGTAGTAAGATTTTGCTCTGCTAATGATGAGGTCTACATTATCTTTATTAAGGGTGATAAAGCTTTGATAGTTACTTTTAGCACCATATAATTTAATAAACGAAGCGGAATTCATGAATGGTTTGTATTTGTTTTTCTTTAATAAAAGCATCAGCACCGTAAGTATGTCATTATCCTTTTGATCAATCCTATAGAATTCGATCAGAAAAGGTATCATTTCACGGCCGTTTACCTCCACGATTGCCGTTTTATAATTCAGCCCCATTCTTTTGCTCCGGCTGACTGATTCCCTAATTAATGCCATTACTGAATCGCGGTTGCTAACCAGGAAATCCAGTTGTCTCTTACTCCAGTTTGACTCACTGAAAATATCTGGCAGACTACCCGATATCTTTTTCTCTTCACCGATAATAGGAGGGCTGACATCACAATTCTGGCTGTATGATTCGGGATATATCATATGATAAGTAAATTTCTCCCTTAATGAAAGACCAAGATATAATTTTTTGGCAAGCGGCTTATCATAGTCATCACTTTCATCATCAGTTCTGGTGGTTATTTTTTTGATCAGGGATTTGACTTTTGAAAGTCCGTACGGCGGGGTGGAACTTTTTAGACGATACGCATGATAGGTCTGGCTAATTGGACTTGCTTCCTGCCACTGTTCCTCTTTTTCCTGATCCTGTGCGAATAATGAAAGGGGAATAGCTAACGTCGCGATAATAAATAAGTATTTCATAAGAGCTTTTAATAAATTTTAGATATAGAATAGATTACAGGTTTTTTAAGATTTCAATGATTTGATCAGGTGTTTTGTTTCGGATCTTTAACCTGGTCTCTTCATTATTGTCTTCTCCGATGAAATCGGCATTATAAGTACCTTCAGTATCACCTTTGTGGTAGACTAATCCAGATGCCTTTCCCTCGTAAAAATCATGTCTGCCAAAAAAAGTCCCCATTCCCCAGTAATGATCATTTATTAAGCGCTCTAATATTATGGGATTGAGTTGAACAGGGCTAAAGAAATTGTTTCCCAAGTTCCTTATGAGGGAGCTCTCATTTTCTTTTTTGCTTCTTTCTTCTTCCACCAACAGCTGCTTTTCATCATTTATCTGTTCAATATAAATTTCCTTATTCTTGCAGATGTACACATAAAATCGTTTCTGATCTACTTTTGCTTCATCTAATAGTTTATAGTGCCTGTAATTTAACGTATTGACTATTTGTCCCTCTCTGTTAAACATTTCCACCTTCCGGCCTTCTGTTGTGAAGGTAATTTTCATTGCGTTATTCCATAAACTTTTAAAAAAAAGACCATCGTCAACACGGATGATTCTTACACACTCTCCAAAGTTTTCTGCATAAAGGGCAATCATAAAGGCCGTTGTTTTGGCATCTTTTACTACCGTAATAATTTCTCCTGCTCCATGTTTAATCTCGACAGGTTTAATCTTAATGCCAGACATTAGGATACCATCTTTAAACGTGTTGATAGCGTCTAATGTAGTATAAGCCAATTTAGTATCTTGTTCCTGCTGGATGGTATGAAATTTATCATTGTATAGCTGTTGAATAAGTTTTCCTTCCTGATAATAGTCGTAAATCAGCCAGTCATTTTCCATGGATTTGAAGAAGCCATTAAATGGTTTACCATCCAAGTAATCTCCTATAAGATAATCCCCATTTGCTATACTATCGTTTTTTATAAATATTGTGTTATCAGGAGTTTTCAGTTCAGACTTAAAAAACAGTTCCATATTTAGCTGTTTTCTGACTTTTTTTGCACCATCAATACAATTGTAACAAACCGTATAGCCAGATGACAATTCTTCGTTCCTGATGCATTTCAAATCAGTTTTTACAATTGTTATTTCATTTTTTTGGTTCAGGTAAATATCCTGCTTATCCCTTTCCTGTGCATTAGAGAATAATGGGAGTACCAAAAGAAAGGGTATGATCTTATACATGATATGGCATTTATAAATATAACAGTTTTATAGCTTTAATAGTTTAACCTATGGTAAATTGCTTTTTTGACCAGATTCGGTTATTTAGATTATACTGTCCCTTTTAACAAAATTTCTTCAGAAATAAATTTCACATAATGGCTTAATCATCTAAAGAAAGGTGTTTGTGCATCATGGCAAAGTTTTTGTTGAAACATCAGTTGTAATAATTTTTTATTTTGCCAAAATATATTATGACTTTCAATTATGTTCGATAGATGATATGGATAAATTATTGCTCTCAAATCACTTTAAGCTAAATCTGAAATTAGTTCCCCCATATTTTAGTCGTACCTACGGTGTGACTATAGATATTTCGATCGGCAATGAAATTACTGGTTTAAAATATGAGGTAAAAGTAACTTATATTAAAACTATCGCAGAAAATATTCGGTTATTCAGACTTGATAGGCTCACCCCTGTTTACATTAATGAAACCTTACCTGATACAACAGCAGACCAGTTGGCTGCAGCGGTTGGTGAAGTTTTTTACCCTTTGTTTATCGAGGTCAACTTTGAAGGTAAATACTTGGCAGTACACAACCAAAATGAGATTGCCGGACGCTGGCCTGCATTAAAAGAAAAAATTTCTGCTTATTTTACTGGTGAGGAGGCGACACAATATCTTAATTTAATGGTAGAAGTCCTTTATGATGAAAATTCATTAAATGAGGTGTTCAGGAAAGATCTGTTTATCACATCGTACTTCACCTCTCTCTATAAATCATATACCAGTAGTTTTGAGCTCAATGAAAACATGTATTTTCCTATTGTGACAAATACTGCTCCGGTAAGTTTTGGAACTAAACAATCGTTGGATGAGCAGTTTAATAGTTATGGAGCGATAGAGATCCACCATCAAGGCACAGTAAATGATGAAAGAACCGCTGAAGATTTAGAAAGTGGAGTAGAATTTCCTTTGAGCAGGTTCGAAAATCCAGATCTGTCAGGAGCAGAGGGAGTTTATAATGCTAAATATGTGCTGAACCCTAATACGAGATCTTTGGAGTTGCTGGTGGCAAGCTGGCATATGCCTGGAATGAGAATCCAATCGACTGAAATCAGGATGTTCAGAATTGACGAAGAGCATGAACATGAGAAAGAGACTCTACCATTACATTCAGGAAATAACCTTGTTTATATAGACGGGGGGCATTCGGGCAAAGGGGGTATTTCCGGTTTTCTGGAATCAATATTCGGAAAGAAGGGCAGATAATTAAACGGCCAGTTCTTTAGACAAAGTGAAGTCTTACTGTCTCCTCCAAATTTCAATAATTTTGTATTTTTTCTTTGAGTCGTTATAATGACTGTAACGAATTTATATAAAAATTAACGAAAACTGCTTTCATTGTGCATTCTTTGAAGGTGTAGTTATTCTAAAACAGAAGTGGCAAACTTTTTGCTATGATGTAAAGAAATTAATGATTTCTTTCATCCAAAAAATTAAAATTATGGCTTTCAAAGCAAGATTGGGATTTTCGGCTACTACAACACCTATTCCTGTTTGTACATTTTTCATTGTCAAAAACAATCTATCCTTCATGGATATCACTGTATAAGGCTGATCGAAAGGTTTTTTGATTCATAGTATAAATGTGATAGTTTTTGAATCAGTTCAGTAGATCTTGTATTCCCATCTTATCTTTTCATTCTCCTGGTGAAAGATGATCTACAATCTGAACAATATTAAATCTAACTACTAATGCCGATCCGTTGATCCTCTTAAAGGAACGGTTATTGAATTATAAATTAAACGCTACAAATAAAAATAACGTTCTCTAGCATGGAAAAGAAGATAAATCTGGAAATACATATTGCCGATACGGAAATAACTCATTTTAATTCCCTGAAGATTATCCAGTCATTCAACCGGCACCATGAATTTGAGTTGATCATCAATCAGGATGTGATTGAGCACGCTGGTTCAGTTAAAATTGACCAGTCAAAATCCTGGATAGGTAAAAGCTTTTTAATCAGCATAGACCATGGTAATATGAATTTTAAAGGGCTTGTCTGTGAGGTAAATCTCTCACAAAGTCATGGCCTGAGGGGTGATTTGATTATCAAAGGTTTTTCACCGACGATTCTTATGGAAACAGGGATACAACTGGTATCTCACGCTGATACAAATTTAAGTAGTATTGTTGAAAAAACAGCTAAAGGCTGGCCTTCTTCTGAAATGGAGATTGCTGTAAAACCTGTATATAAGGAAACACTTAAATATATTACTCAATACAAAGAAAGTAATTTTACTTTTCTGAACCGTTTGAGCAAAGAGTACGGCGAGTTTTTCTATTATGATGGAAAAACATTGATTTTTGGCAAACCAGCGGAGCAGAAGACGGTCAGTCTTGTACATGGACAAAACCTTAATTTCATGAATACGGCTGTCCGTATTTTACCGACAAATTTCGCGTATTATTCTTACCGCTCTGAAGATGATAACAAGCTTGATGCCCGCTCACCATCACAGCGTGACCGTTTAGATGATATTTCGCAATACGCCTATGAACAATCCTCTTCCGTATTTGATAGTAAAGCGAATGTTCCGATAAAACCAAGAGTCGACAAAGCTGGTCAGTTAGAACAACTCGCTCAAAAACATAGCGCCGCATTGGCTTCCGGACTCACTGATATCACTGGGGAGAGTACAAATACAGCACTAAATATTGGTTGTATTGCAGATATTAAAGTTTCTCATAAAATTGGCTCTGACTCTTTTGTTCAGGATTCTGCTGGCAAGTTTCTGGTAACCGAGATAACGCATTCTATAGATGGACTTAATCGTTATACTAACTCATTTAAAGGAGTAAATGCGAATACGGAAGTTTTGTCGGTTTCCAATGTACAGATGCCACAGGCAGAAGCACAGGTTGCCATCGTTAAAGAAAATAATGAT
Source organism: Pedobacter sp. MR2016-24 (assembly GCF_026239655.1). Lineage (GTDB taxonomy): Bacteria > Bacteroidota > Bacteroidia > Sphingobacteriales > Sphingobacteriaceae > Pedobacter. The sequence goes on from NZ_JAPIVO010000009.1 coordinate 112,920, forward strand.
CCGTCACAAACCGGACGTATTAAAGTTCAGATGTTATGGCAAAAAAATAGTGAGACTACTGACTGGATCAGGGTGCTTACTCCAGATGGAGGTTCAAGTGAACCCTTCTCCAAAAACAGAGGCTATGTTTTTATTCCTGAAGTTGGAGATCAGGTTGTGTTGGGATTTCGGTATAATGACCCTGACCGGCCTTTTGTAATGGGAAGTATATTTCATGGAAATTCAGGTGGCGGCGGGGCTGATGCTAATCATATGAAAAGCATTGCCACCAGGAGCGGGCACCTTATTGAATTTAATGATAGTTCCGCGAAACAGGGGATTACAATTACAGACATAAATAAAAACATTATCCATATAGATACTTCTGGTAATAATATCACGATTACAGCAAATGAAAATTTAACATTGAATGCAAAGAACTTACAAATCAATGTACAGGAAAATATGGACGTTCATGTTGGTAAAAACAAGAGCCTGCAGATTGGTGAAAATATGGCCACTCAGATTGGGCAGAACAGTCAGGTAAATATTAATGAGAATTACATGATGAACGCTGCAAATATAACAGAAGTTGCTAAAGGGAGCCGTAAATCTAAAGCGGCAAACATTACCGAAAACTCTAAATCACAGCAAATTATCGCAGAACAGAATGTAAACATCCATGCGAAAAGTACATTGAATAGTAACAGTGGCGAACGTTCTAATTTTCATTAGCAGATGGCATATATAGAAGGGTTGATCAATAGAATTACTTCAGGAGAGGTTTTTACGGAGGCGGAATCTTATACTGCCTATACAGGCGACTTCAATATGGATGCCGGTGGAGTAGGGAATCTCACTTCTGATAAGGAGGTAGTAATGAACAAGCCTGATGAGGCTGAGCAAGACGTTTCCAACGATTATATACCTGTTGTGGCTTTAGATAAAGGTAAGTCTCTTTTTGGTTGTGAGCTATTGAAACCAGATAAACCGAAAACTACCAAGCTTGCTGAATTTCTGGATGCTGACAAGAGAAATCAGGTGTTACAGGAGTTACTGATCACGGATTTAGCAGTTATAATCAATTGTAAGGTGAAGCAGGGTAATGTGAAAGCGGATGACAATGAGGGATATGTTACCGTAAAGTCGAGTAAATTGAAGTTTGTTGGAGCCGATAACAATCCGAAGGCAGCAAAATCTTCCATGCGTATGGAGCAGACATATGGATCGGAATTGGTATTAAAAATAACTATACCGGAAGGATTGCCGGATAAGAGCACGCATTACATCGATTTCTACGCGGATGATAACGATATGCTTTTTTTCTCTGTTTCTAATGTGTTTTGTGGTAGGATAGCACTGATTTACAAAGAACCATTGTTCAAGAAAATCTACGCGGCATATCCTAAGCCTTATAATAAAAAACCTTGTAACGAAGACCACTTTAACCAATGTGCGATCAGAATGAGTATGGCTTTGATTAACGCTGGTATTCCGATTGAAGGAGTTAAAAATTTAACTAATCCAGGCGGAAACACCTATTGTAAGCATAAACATGTTTTAGGCGCTTATAACCTGGGCATGCATATAGATAAAATGAGTTTCTGGGATAAACGGACTGTTTATGATGGTTCCAAAACTGACATTAGTGCGCTGGTAATTGGTAAAACGGGCATATTGTACTTTGAAAATTTTAAAGAGGAAAATGCCGCGGGGCAGATGACCAGAAGTTCACAATACCGCCATATTGAAGTTTGGAACGGATATGCTTTAGTAAGCGGCTTTGACAGACAGATGTTTGAAGCCACGGTAATTAAGTTTTGGGAAATTAAGTAATATAGAATGAGGTTAATACAATTATTTATATTTTATATAATGGCTACGGCCTTTTCATCCTGTGCGCAGAGTGGATCATCATCATCCAGTTCGTCTGATAGTGACAGTACATTACTAGTGCAAAAGCTACTAACCTATCAGACGAAAGCGGCTAAGTTGGGTACAACACATAAAAAACCAGTCAGGGAAAAGGGGATTCATGGCATATGGATCAATTTGAAACTCAAAAATTACCTGTTGAGAGACAGTGTATCTGTCGATGGTGAATCGTTGCTGCCATTAACATTAACTGTAGATCAAAAAGGTGCTTATTTTACTTTCAGGTATGAAGGACCTGTAAAATATAATAAGATTACTGCCAACGGAACAGGTAAGTTTTCAATAGGGAAATTCAGTGCGGTGCTTAAAAATGATTCAGTGGTCAGCGTAGCATTTGAACATAAAACTATTCTCTTTGAGCGAAGCACTGTTGACAAAAATAATATGGCGGACTTTACTGCATTATTAAATGATAAACTTTTCAGTTATGCAAAATTACGCCAGTTGGTAAATTTAAATGGCCCGCAAGCAGATACAATGAACATTCGCGCAGCAAAATCAAATTTAACGGATGAGGTATTGTGCAGTACGCTGAAAACTAATTTTAAGTACAGAATCACCTATGCATACCCCTTTATTTTCGATAAGTCATTCACTCCTGCGGTGTATTATTTGAACAGTACAGGTCTGGAAGACAAGCCTGTAACATATGAAATCAGCTTGGTGGAAAATGAAGTGCAACTCAGAGATCTAAACACAAGAGAGGTGAGATATAAGTTTTTATATTAATCAGATACTTAATAATAACCAGGATGGCAGAGAAACATTTGGTGGTACAGGGGGCAATATGCTTGTGCAATTTTGGCACTGCTCCGGATAAGTTGAAAGTATTATCGCATACTAAAGAATATGCTAATGATAAAGACAGCGCAAAGAAGCTTATTGGAAGTACAAAAGAAATTGGTTCAACGTTTGAAAAAAACACTTTTGGTTCCTGCTCTAAACAAAATAACAAACCCTGTACGGCGATCGTCACGGAATGGAAAGGTTTTTATGAAAATACGATCCTGACAAACGGTGGTAAGATCTTGCTGGAGGACAGTAAAGCAACCTGCCCGGTTGGGGGTGCTGACTGTATTAAAGTGGTTGACCATGGTCAGATAGCAGAAGTTAGTCAGCAAAATATGGAAAAAGCAAAACCGGAGGTGCAGCAAGTGCTGAATCCCGCTGTCGATACCAGGATGCTTGTTAAGCCAGCAATGATTGAAGATGATATTTCCGAGAGTGTAAGTAACTGACAGACATGATAAAGGGTGTAAAGAAAATTAAATTGGAATCTGGTCTTGTCTATTCAAATATGGGAAGTCCGGGCACACTGGTGGTGGTTAAGCCAGGTAAATTTGTTTGGTTTAATGTTTTAGAATGGCTTCCGGGTACAACCGCAGAGGATAAAAAGAAGAATATAATCTGGCTTAGGCAGACGAAAGACCGTAGAATAATTATCAGTCAGATGACTACGCCAGCTACTTATAAGTACGGCCTTAATATGGCAAGGAAACAATGTGGCAGGTTTACCTATTATCTGGAAGCAAGTCTGTCCGGTAAAAGAGATCCGTCCTTTACGGGCTTGTATGTGCGTGGTTTTTGTGAACCAAAGATCACCTCATCTAAATGGTCCACAAAACTTGGTGGCGCAGATATTTCGAATAAAAAAGATATTATCAAATATGGTCATGTAGTACACCTAAACTTATCTACTGAAGGTTTAAATGGGAATAGCATGATCATTGAGCTCTACAACCGTGTTTTAATGAGTTTCAATAACAAAATCTTAAAGGTTTATACGAATATAGAGTGTATTGCAGGTGAGGTAAATCTGGAATTCCAGGATTTATATTCATGGATGGTTAAGATTGATAATATCCAAACCCATGAGGAATTTTATGTAAAGGTAAAAGATAAAGAAACAGGGAAATATATTGCCGATGCTAAAGGCGGATTTGAGCATGCGCTATATCTTAACATTAAAAATGAGGTAGTAACCACAAATTCGAATAAACCAAAAAATAATAAGCCAGTTAAGGTTGGTGTGCCTGCTTTAAATGCCAATCGGTATGAGCCATGTAAGTTTACCAAAATAGAAGTTACAGAAGTAACTAAAGTGAAAGGTGTAGCAAAGCCTGAAACGGTGATTGTTTTTGAAGATGGAAAAACAAAACTGCTCAATCCCCATATCAGCAAGCAGCCTATTTCGAGATCGGTGTTTTTCAATTTTGATCAGTTTAATATACGTGCAGATGCAAATGGGGTACTAAGCAATATATTGCAATTTCTACTTGAACATCAGGGCTCGATTATCCATCTGGATGCACATGCTGATGATAGAGGAACAGATGACTATAATCAGGTACTATCACAGAAAAGGGCGGATATGATCAAGAAGTTCCTTGTTGATGGCGGATTAGATAGTGCAAGGATTATTCCCGTAGGCCACGGAGAGAGCCAGCTCAAAATAAAGGGCAATCAACTTACTGAGGCACAACATCAGCAAAACAGGCGCGCGGACATATCTTTTGATTTTAATGCACATGACAGTAACAGCATTGTATATGAAACAATAGGCCCATCGGTAAGCACAGGCAGGGATTTGATTATGGTGATCCATGGTTATGACACTAAAAAGTGTTTTACTAAAAAACACAGCGAGAAGAAGGTAATCTTAAAAAACATAGGTCAGGCGCTGGACAAAGGCGATAAAGAAGTCATTAAGGTAGTAGACGACTCAAATACTGTTGTACAAAAAATTTATTCTGACCTGTCCAGATATAATCCTGCACCCTTGCAGTATATCTGGCCCAGATCAACTACGCCAAATCATTTCTGGTATTATATCAATAGCTGCCGGTATTATACTAATCCCGTACGGCCAACGGTAACGGTTAAAGTTTTTCCGGATATTCAATGGACGCTGGAGTTCAAGTGGAATTTCACAGAAGCCTTTGCCTACAGTTACGGTAAGAATATGCATCCGTACGATATTGAAACGGGTAAGAAAAAGGTGATAGGTGCGGTATTGGATGCAGAATCCGTAAAGAAAGATGGTGAAATGTCTAAGTCTTTTACCCTCGGATTACAGGCGGAGTGGGATGAAAAATCCCAGAAGGCACAGTTGGAGGATAGCTTCGGCGAGCGGATAGCTAAAGCACTGGGCGTATTTAGAACCTTGAAAAAAGCGTCTGATAAAATTGTTAAGTCGCCAGTAAACGGTGGCAAGATCTCGTTTGAAATAAAAGCACCAGTTATCGCCCTTTCCGCACAATGGTCTCTTGAACGTCCATCTAATGATTCACGCGAAATTGGCACATTGATAGAAATAGGTCTTGAGTCAAAACCGCTGTTAGAAGCTCAGGGTAAAATAAACTTGTGGAAGATTTTCAGGAGATATGGACCAGATGCGATTTGTCCGGGAGCAGGTAAGGTTCTCGAATTTATTCTGAAGCACATGGAATCAAATCTCGAAATCAACTTCCTTGTTATTTTTACCGGAAGCATTAATTTAAAAGGCAGTGTAAAGGGAAATACCATTGCACCTAAAGACACCAGTGGCGAGATTAAGGTGGAGGGTAAAATTCAGATTACTCTCGAATTTAATGCAACCGCTAAAGGCGATATTGGTTATGCGGGATTTTCAGGTGTGATAAAAACCAATGTAGATACTTCCGTTACCGGCGGCTACAAGGCCGAGTTCGACAAAAAAGGAATAAGTGGCAAGCCTATATTGAGTTTCGATGGCGTTAAAGCTAAATATGTTGCTGTAGGTACGGTGAAATGGGGATGGTTTGAACGTACATTTACAAGTGAAGGTAACTATACTATTGTGGACCCCAGTGAAGGTAAATTCGAGAGAAGTTATATTTTAGGGCCTTTCAATTAGGAATAAATAACAAAAAAAAGAAGATGAAGAAGAATGTATTAGTTTTATTAGCAATATCTACACTAATGAGTTGCAGCGGACAGTCTCTGGACCTGTCTAAAATTGATTTTAGCAAACCCGCGGCTGATTATCTGGGTAAATTAGAATTGAGCGATGTTAAAACACAAAAGGGACATTGGGAACTAACAGGGACCGATGAAGATGATGAACCAGTTTTGAAAGATAATGGTGAGACCAGTAAGGTATATAGTTTCAATGATGCATCAGATATGGCTAAATTAAACTTTAGTGGGCATGCTTTTGACAATGCTGTTGGTGGTAGAATAGTTGAATATAAGGGAAAATTAGTATTCTATAGTTTTTATTTGGATAAACGGAAGACTTTTGATGTGCTGAACAACTTAAAAGAGCTATTGGGAAAGCCTTCTGGGTATGTGCAGGATACAATCTCTGTATCCAATACGGCAGTGTCATTGCTGAAAAAAGGATTGCCTGCTGCCGATGTAAAAGTGGTGAAGGATGAAATGGGTGAACAATTTGTTTATCCGGAACAATTTATCTGGAAAAAGGACAATGTGATTTATCAGTATACGTTGGTGGACGGTACTACGGTAATCGAAGGTAAAATTGTCGCAATTGAGGTCAATGCATTTAAAGACAGGATTATTTTTGGTTATCATCTGCCAGATGAAAATCCAGTGCTTTCACCCTATATTAAATAACGCTGATATTCAAAAATGATTTAAAAGTCAATTAATGTAATGATAAATAATTTCAAAGAACCTTATTATGTCGTGGACTTTAATGCATCTATATGCAATTTTGAAGTCCTGATAAATGATATGCCATCTTTTATAAATAACAAAGGGATGTCAATTTCATCTCATGTGCCTATAAATCATTTGATCTGCAGTAGTGGAAAACAAAGTATTCAAATCAGGGTATTGCCATTGGCTGGCGAAACTACTTTACGCAAAGATAGTTTTCTGAAAATTAAAGTGCAGTTCTTTGATGCCATAGGGAGTCCGGAAACAATGAGTCCGGTTCTTCGCTGGGAAACCCCGGATTTAACCGAAAAACTGCTTCCGACGGTAATACATCAGGAGGTTTTTACTGCTGAAGTTCCATATCGCCAAGTCGGCTGGCATCAGTCTGAAGCAATAGAGGACAATGAAATTCAGGTGAACGCGGCAGTTAATTTTTACAAAAAGATGTATACTCTAGTTCGTGATGGGAAAAATGATGAATTTCTCCAGTTGCTTTCTGTAAGGTTGCATGATATAGATGAGGCAACCTATATCAATGGTGCTGATAATGTGAAGGAATGGTATGAGCTGATCGGTAAATTAAAGGGAGATGGCTACATTTTATCAGATTTCCCCGAAGAGACGAGATCGGTTTTATATGGGAATAAAAAGGTATTGAATATTACAAGGATGAATGGTACGCCAATATTGAATTTCGTAAATAAAGAGAAAGATACTTTTAATTTTCCTTTTTTAATCCATAAGGTGTTAGGCCATAACAGTTACACGATCATTCGCTAGTATTTCATTACGAAAATAGGGTAGGTATTAGCGCTGCGGATCGAAGATAGCGACTGCCGTTCTGGAGTCTGCACACCCGTAATACATATACCATTTTCCTCTAAAATAAGTTAGTCCTTCCATGAAAACTGTCCCTGCTTTGTATTGTCCACTTTTTTCAAAGGGTTCTGTAGGATAAAAAAAAGGTTTATCCAGGCGCGTGATAAATTTCAGCGGATCTTTTGCATCAAAAAGCGCCTGACCACCGCAGTAAGCTCCGGATGGATATGCCATGTCTCCCATGGATCCTTCTTTGTTTTTTCCGTTATACAGCAATACTATTCCTTTATCGGTAAGCACAGCTGGTGGACCGCATTCAGTAAGTTCGCTGTCAAAATACCCTGCACGCGGGGCGAACAGGATTTTTAAATTTTGTTGTTCATCCTCTACAGGCGACCAGTTAATTAAGTCTTCAGATGTTGCTCCGCAAACGCCGGCTTCGCCCCAGTACATAAAGTATTTACCATTAATTTTGGTAATTACTTGTTTTCCGTCTTTCAAACTAGTTAAGATTGCAGCCGACTTAGACCATATATCTGCATATTTTCCATTATATGCCTTTTGAAAAATAGGACCGTGTTTTTTCCAGTTTATAAGATTTTTGGATGTTGCTACACCCAGTCTGGCATTTTTTCTATTCCATTGTGTGTAGAACATCACGTAAGTTCCATCTTCAGTAACCGCAATTCTTGGGTCTTCGCAGCCTCCAGGCCATTCCATTTTCTTCTGATTATCTTCTGCGGGATAGAATACAGGTCTTTTTTTTCTTTTGAAAATTAAGCCGTCAGTACTTTCCGCATAGCCGAGTCTCGATGTCCTGAAGCCGATGCCTACTCCGGATTTGTCTTCCGCGCGATATAAGACAACGATTTTCCCTTTATAAATGGTTGAGGCCGGGTTGAAGGTGTCATTCGATTCCCAGTAAACGTTTGTCTTTTTTAGTGGATCAAAAAAGAATGTTGTGCTATCCGGAGAGATGATTGGATTAACAGTTGCCGGACGTATGAAATTACCAAATGCCCATGATGGCAGTGCTGTCTTCTCTTGTGACTGTGTATGCTGCAGGAGAGTAAATAGCAGGAGCAGAGATATAATTCTTTTCATTATCAGGGAAATTATAAATGAATATACCTGATTTATTGATTATAACTAAAGAATCAGTGTAATTAATCGTGGTTATACACTGTCACAATACGCTGGAATATTTCACCCTCATGTCTGATCACAATAGTAAAATCGTAATGATCATATTTTACCTCTTTCAGGAAATCGATCAGCACGGGTTTTAAAAAGTCGATAAATTTTAAGCTGTATTCTTCAAAACTGCCATGTATAAACTTCATCCTGTAAGGTTCCTTAAATTCGTAGAAATTGAAGATGATCGCAGCGTCTGTATTGTCTACAAATTTGGTCTTACTCGGAATATTGAAGTTAAGATTTGGATTAAGCTTGATGTAAGTTACAATCTTATGCTGCAATAATTCGATTACATCACTGTAGTCTATTGTACGTGTAAGCATATAAAGGTTTTTAATAGAACAATTATACTAAAAAAATTAGTATACTAAGAACATTCCTGTTTTTTTTCTGCAATTGCTCCTAAAGATATAATGCTAGTTCTTTTATTTTATTGGTAAATTGTAGCACAAATCTGTTTCAATACGTTTAGCTATACATGAAGAAAATAATGTTCATGCTGATCTTAGCATCAGTAATTATCAGTTGTAAAACAGTAAAACCTGCTGCTGATAAAAATGCCGTTACTTTAGACGGCAAAATCGAAAAAATAGAGATGTCTACCTTCCAGTACGGTACACACCTTTTGAAAAAAGATGGCAAGTCTTATGCTTTGAGAACTTCAACTATAAAACTGGATAATTTCACCAACAAAGATGTTATTGTGAAAGGTGTTAAAGTTGAAGGTTATCCGCTTGAGAATGGTCCGGAATTGATTGATGTAAAAGGGATTACGGTGAAGTAGATGAGGGCGGTGGCATTAACACATTATTATCCTTCTGTTAAATGATTTCCTGTGATTACAGCTGGGAAAAGCTTTGCCTATATTTGTCTTGATTAAGAAGTTAATTAAAGTAGAACGCTGATCTGGCGGCACGCTGAAGGTTCGATTCCTTCCTCTACATCTAAAGCGCTAACAATTATGGAACTGAATTATTCAATCCTGGCGATTGTTCTGCTAGTTGTAATTATCCTTTTTATCTTATTTATCAGAAGGAACAGAAGAGATAAGAAGAATATGGAAAAGGATCTCAGCACAGGAGAAGTAAAACCTGAACAACACGATAGGGGCAGCATTTAGCTTTATTGATTCCTTAAATTGGTCTTTTTGACATGCCTGTTACTATTTCGATTTGAATTACCTATTATTCTTAATAGATTCAGATCGAATATGAAATACCCTGAAACTAAGCAGACAGATATAAAAGATAACTACTTTGGAACGATCATAAAGGATCCATACCGTTGGCTCGAAGACGATGAATCGTCTGAAACCGGAGCATGGGTTGATGCACAAAATAAGGTTACACAAGCTTATCTGGAACAGATTCCATTTCGCCAGCACATTAGAGACCGCATTACCACCCTGCTGAATTATGAGAAGTTTTCAGAACCATTTAAAGAAGGGAAATATACTTATTTCTACAAAAATACAGGACTTCAGAATCAAAGCGTGCTGTACCGTCAGCAACTAAACGAGGAACCTGAAATATTCCTCGATCCGAATACTTTTTCTAAAGATGCTACAACATCACTTGCGGGGATCAGGTTTTCAAAAGATGGAAGTCTGGTGGCCTATCAGACTTCTGCTGGTGGATCTGACTGGACCGATGTGGTGGTGATGGATGCCATTACGAAAGAGGTTATCGGTAGCCAGCTAAGTGATGTTAAATTTTCTGACCTTTCTTGGCGCGGGAATGATGGTTTTTATTATAGCACCTACGATAAACCCTTAGCAGGTAGTCAGTTATCTGGCAAAACAGAGCATCATAAATTATACTATCATCAACTTGGAACCCTGCAGACGGACGATCAGCTTGTTTTTGGTGGAGAACACAAGCCGAGAAGATATATTGGGGCCGATGTTACAGAAGATGAACGTTACCTTGTGATTACCGCTGCAAACTCAACTTCTGGTAATGAGTTATACCTGAAAGATCTTTCAATAGCAGATGCTCCGATCATTACTTTAGTTGATAATTTCGATCAGAACCATTCAGTAATCTACAATGTAGGAAGCAAGTTATATATTCATACAGATCTTAATGCACCCAATGGTTGTGTAGTAACTGCAAATGAGGAGGGGGCGACGCCTCAACACTGGCAGGTACTGATACCTGAAACAGTACATGTTTTAAGTTCTTCAACTGGCGGTGGAAAGCTATTTGCCAATTATATTAAAGATGCTGTTTCTGTGGTGGTACAGTACGATATGGATGGATTGAAAGAGTATGAAATCACATTGCCTGGCCTGGGTACGGCGAGAGGTTTCCACAGTAAAAGTTTTGAAAAGGAGCTTTTTTATACATTTACGTCTTACATTTATCCAGCTACAATTTTTAACTATTCTGTAGTTACGGGAAAGTCAGAAATGTACAGGAAATCGGGAGTAGATTTTGATTCCTCCGACTATGAATCAGAACGGATCTTTTTTACATCAAAAGATGGAACACAGGTTCCCATGATTATTACCTGCAAAAAGGGATTGAAAAAGGACGGCAATAATCCTGCGGTTATTTACGGTTATGGTGGATTTAATGTGAGTTTAACACCAGCATTCAGTACTTCTGTAGTTGCGCTTCTTGAGCAGGGAGGAATTTATGCAGTGCCTAATCTTAGAGGTGGTGGGGAATATGGAGAAAAATGGCATCATGCGGGTACGAAAATGCAGAAGCAGAACGTATTTGATGATTTTATCGCCGGTGCAGAATATTTAATTACAAATGGATATACATCCAGCAATTACCTTGCAGCTATGGGTGGATCAAATGGAGGCTTGCTGGTTGCTGCTACAATTGCACAGCGGCCTGATCTATTTAAGGTAGCTTTCCCTGCAGTAGGTGTTTTAGATATGTTGCGTTACCATCAGTTCACGGCAGGAGCAGGATGGAGCTTTGACTACGGCACAGCAGAAGATTCAAAAGAGATGTTTGAGTATTTACTTGCTTATTCACCATTACATGCATTGAAAGCTGGTGTTGCTTATCCAGCTACATTAATCACTACTGCTGATCACGATGACCGGGTTGTACCCGCACATTCGTTCAAATTCGCAGCACAGCTACAGCGGTTACATGGAGGAGTATCTCCTGTACTCATCAGGATTGAAAAAAATGCCGGTCATGGTGCCGGTAAACCGACAGATAAAGCAATTGAAGAAATCGCTGATAAGTGGGCATTTCTATTTTATAATATGGGACATAGTCTAAAAATGAAAAATGATGAATAGTAATCTTGATAATAAGGTGGTAGTGTGTTTTGGCGAAATACTTTGGGATGTACTTCCATCAGGAAAAACGGCGGGCGGTGCACCAATGAATGTAGCGTATCATCTACAGAAACTGGGAATAGCCAGTAAAATGGTGAGTAGAGTAGGAGATGATGTGCCGGGTAAAAATTTGCTGAAATTTTTAGAAGGAAACGATTTATCTACTCAATTCATTCAACTGGACAAAACGAAAGACACAAGCGAAGTACATGCGGTAATTGGAGAAAATGATGAAGTTGCATATGACATCATTTATCCTGTAGCCTGGGATTATATCCAATGGCTGCCTGAGCATGAAGACTTATTGAAAAATGCAGATGCATTTGTTTTTGGTAGTCTTGGTGTCAGAAATACTGTTTCTAAAGAAACATTACATAAGATGCTGGAGTATACTGACTACCGCGTTTTTGATATCAACCTGAGGGCACCTCATTTTTCGGCAGCATTGATTGCCGGGTTGCTTCCAAAGTCGCACCTGGTAAAACTGAATGCCAATGAACTAATGATGATGGCTGAATGGTTCGATCCATCGTGTACTACGGAGTCTGCTTGTGTAAAGATGATGTTTGAGCGTTTCAAGATTCAGGAATTATTAGTTACCAAGGGAAGTAAAGGAGCAAGTTATTACACTGCAGATAAACAGTATGATGCTGCCGCACATCCGGTTAAGGTCAAAGATACGATCGGAAGCGGTGATTCTTTTCTTGCTGCTTTTTTAGCTGTGAAACTTACAGGTGGTTCTGTGGAAGATGCGTTGAAATATGCTGTTGGTATGGGTGGTTTTATCACTTCAAAATCAGGTGCATGTCCTGCTTATGAAAAAGGTGATTTAGATCTCTTTATTGCATCTCAGGAAAGGGCTGGTTGATCATTTATTCCTATATTCATAGCATCTGTTTGTTGATTTAGAAAAGTTATAATGAATGTTGTCCAGTTTGCAGTACCCCTGTCTAAAGATTCTATAGTTATTGAAGAGGATGTTCTTCCTTACTTCTATAACTATTTTCACAGGCACGGAGAAATGCAGATCACATTGATAGTTAAGGGCGAGGGCAACCTGATCATTGACAATTATACCCAAAGGTTTTCTGCCGGCGAGGTTTATTTCATCGCAGCAAACCAGCCCCATATTTTTCAATCGGATCCTTCTTATTTTGAGGATACGATTAAAAATAAAGTGCATGCTATACATCTGTATTTTGATTCGGAAACGCTGTTGAGCAGTTTCGTAAGTTTACCAGAACTCGGACAGATCATGCATTTTATTGAGAATGTGAATTATGGTATCCAGATTCCTCAGGAAAACTCAGCAGAAGTGATTGCTGTGGTGCAAAAAATGGTTGCACTTTCTGGTGTTCCAAGATTGTTAAAATTCATTGAGTTACTTCATTATCTTTCCATTGATCTGAAGGAATTTAAATCTTTATCTTCAGGTAATTCGAGAAAGGTGATTGGTGGTAAAGAGAGTCTGAGGATGGACAAGATTTATAAATTTACGCTAAGTAATTATGCGAAAGATATTTCATTGGATATGGTAGCCGAAATTTGCCATATGACGCCTCAGGCTTTTTGTAAGTACTTTAAAAAGCATACGAGTAAAACATATATTACTTTTTTACATGAGATAAGAATCAACGCCGCTTGTGATAAAATAATAAAAGGCGAAATTGACGGAATATCCTCCGTCGCTTTCGCCACAGGTTTTAACAGTGCTATTAATTTTAATAAGGTATTTAAAAAGTTTACCGGCGTTGCCCCGAGAGACTATTTAAAAAAGTACAAGGTGCAGCAGCTGGCTTAGATTATTTAATAGACATAATTACATCCCCGATAATATCACAACAAATATGTATCTCTTCCTCAGTGATTACCAATGGCGGAGAAAAACGGATCGTATGCTGATGAGTAGGTTTAGAAAGTAGTCCCTTTTTCATTAGCGCGAGACAAACGTTGTAAGCTGTACCCGTTTTTTCACCCGGAATAATATCTATTGCATTTAGCAGACCTTTGCCCCGTACTGCGCTGATCAGGTCAGGTCTTTTTTCTTTTAAAGCCTGCATCCTTGCCCGGAAAATTTCGCCCATAGCAAATGAATTGTCAGTGAGTGCTTCTCTTTCCATAACCTCGAGACTTGCGATGGTAACTACTGCTGCAAGCGGATTGCCACCAAAAGTGGATCCATGTTCTCCAGGCTGGATGCAAAGCATAATGTCATCATCACATAATACCGCAGATACTGGCAATACACCACCGGATAATGCTTTTCCAAGGATAAGTATGTCTGCCTTTACGCCATCATAGTCACTCGCTAAGCGTTTTCCCGTTCTGCCGATTCCTGTTTGTATTTCGTCGATGATTAACTTAACATTGTATTTTTTACAAATATCGTGGGCGGCGGTAAGATAGCCGTCGTCAGGAATTAATACTCCGGCTTCACCCTGAATAGGTTCGAGGAGGAAAGCACATATTTCGGGACGTTGTGCCAGTGTGTTCTCCAGTGAAGCTAAATCATTGTAAGGAATAATATGGTAACCTGGCATCATGGGACCGAAGCCATCAGTACTCATGGGATCTGTAGAAAAAGAGATGAGGCCTGTGGTGCGACCATGAAAATTCCCATCTACTACAACTATTGCGGCAGAGCCAGGTGTTAAGCCTTTCTTTTTATAAGCCCATTTACGCGCCAGCTTAATCGCTGTTTCTACCGCTTCTGCTCCGGAATTCATGAATAACGATTTTTCATAACCGAAATACCGGCAGATATATTCTTCGGCAGGACCTAATTTATCATTGTAAAATGCTCTGGAAGTTAGTGTGAGTGTTTTTGCCTGGTTAATCATTGCTTCAATAATGGAAGGATGGCAATGCCCTTGATTAACGGCACTGTAGGCTGAGAGGAAATCATAATATTTATTTCCTTCTTCATCCCATACATTTACTCCTTTACCACTTGTTAATACTACCGGTAAAGGACTGTAATTATGTGCTCCGTATTTTTTTTCTTTTTCTATTGCGGCTTGTGTAGCAGAAATTATTTCCATCTATTCTATATTTATATTGATGTATTTATATCTCGATATACATACATCAATTATTTTTACATAGATATCAAAGAAAATCCTGAAAAAAAACAGATATTAATATTGGTTAAGTATCAGACAATATTGATTAATGCCGGTTCATTCTTATTTCCCAAAATCGGAAAAACAGTCGGCATATAACCGCTGAATATACTGAAGGATATCTTCTTCAATTTCGAGGTCATGCATCGGGAATTCAGGAATCTGATTATGTTGGATAATAGAAAAGTGTTTGATAAATTCTATCATATGAAATCTTTCCTGCAACCGCTTATTTTTCTGATAAAGCGAAAGCAGTCCAAGTTCGAATTTACTTTTTCTGGTTAGAATGTTCATGCGTTCAACGTTAAGAGACGTGTAAACGAAAATAGGTATATGATTGTTTAAAAATAAATCAAATGGCTGTTCAACTTGTTCAAATAGAGATTTGTGTTCGATAAAATTGTTTTAGTTCTAATGCAGCCTGCAACCTGTTTGATTTGATAACAATTGAGGTTGCAGGCTAGCTGGAATGAAATCGTGGAGATTGACTATAAACGTTTTTCTCTCCTGCAAATTTATTCAAGGTAAGGTTCTACATGGCATAACACCTTACTATTCATCCTTTGCAATGGTATTACTTTTTGAAAGCAGACGGGCATTTTCTGCCATACCGATAAATTCCGAACGGTATCTTTCCTTATCTTCACCTAAAGCTCCTTTAGCTCTTGCGATCAACCGGTTGAAATCAGATTGCTGCTTAAAATCAGATCCACGCAATAACATCCCTAATTCTGCTACGGCACTTGAAAATCTGAAATCGTTGCTGGTTAACCTGAAGGCCACAGGTGTATCATATACAACAACTGCCTTCATTTTACTTTTATCGGAGTCTGGATTTTTATACCTGAATTTAATCGTAACCATTTCAGAAGATCTGTTTAAGACTTGTGCTTTTGGAGTCTTCTGGTATTTTAGCGGATCTACTTCAGTTAAAAAGCTGTCTTTTATTCCTGCAGGGACAATTTCATATAAAGCAGTAACGGTGTGGCCAACCCCCATATCGCCACCTATTTTCTGGTCATTGTTGAAGTCCTCTTTTTCCATTAATCTGTTTTCATAACCGACCAAACGATAAGCCTGAACTAATGCCGGATTAAATTCTATTTGTAATTTTACATCCTTGGCTACAGTAAATAAGGTGCCACCAAATTCTGTAACCATTGCTTTTCGTGCTTCCGAGATATTGTCTACATACGCGTAGTTGCCATGACCTTTATCAGCTATAACCTCCATTTTGCTATCTTTAAGGTTGCCCATACCGAAACCAAACACAGATAAACTGATGCCACTTTGCTGTTCCCTAACAATCAATTGTTCCATGTCCTGATCACTGTAATCACCAACATTAAAGTCGCCGTCAGATGCCAGGACGATTCTGTTATTGCCACTTTTGATAAAGTTTTCTGTAGCTATGCTGTAAGCGAGTTTCAATCCTGCGCCCCCTGCGGTAGCGCCGCCAGCATCCAGCGTTTCAATAGCTTCTTTAATTTTAATCTTTTGATCACCCGGTGTGCTTGCCAACTTTAAACCGGCTGCACCGGCATAAGTTACAATAGCGACATGGTCAATATCTCTTAACTGATCTACCAGTAATTTTAATGAGGCCTTTACTAAAGGTAATCTGTTTGCGCCTGACATAGATCCTGATACATCAATGAGAAATACCAGATTAGATGGCGGGAGTTTAGCTGTTTCAATCATCTTTGCTTTAAGACCAATCCGTAATAACCGGTGCTGAGGATTCCATGGTGCTGAAGAAAGTTCTGTATGAATTGCAACAGGATCGCCATTAGTCGGTGACTGTAAATCATATTTAAAATAATTGATCATTTCTTCCACACGTACAGCGTCTTTTGGCGGTAGCTGGCCGCTGTTGATAAATCTACGTACATTACTATAAGATGCCGCATCGACGTCTACCGCAAATGTTGACAATGGTGCCTGTTTTGGGTTAGTAAAACGGTTTTCTTCTACCCCCTTATAAGATTCATTATCCTGATCATTATAAGAATTCTTACCGCGGATCATTATACCTGCAACTTTACCCTGGAGGCTCTGGATTGTTGTTACAGCTGAGGTAGTTATGCTTCTTTTTTGTTGTGCCTGATAACCAGTGATGATTATTTCATTCAGCGAAACATCATTAGTTTTAAGCCATACATCAACCTGATTTTTCTTGCCAATTTTAATCTTTTGTGTCAGATATCCTATCTGACTAAAGGTCAATTCTGTTTTACTTTCGGGTACATCAATTTTGTAATTACCATTTTCATCCGATTTGACGTATACATTAGTGCCAGTCACCTGTACGCTAACGCCTGCAATTGGTTTTTTGTCATCCAAATCATAAACTGTTCCGTTGATATTACGGTTACTGCCTGTTCTGAACCCAGCCAGACTAATGAGCAGCATCATTAAATAAATATTTCTTTTCATGTTGTTGAATTTTGCCGGGGGATGCATCATCATTAATATTTCCATAAACGAATAAAAAAAAAGTATTTTTACCCTATAGATGAATTGGTTCAGTAACGCTCAAAAATCAGATCCTGTAAATGATGAGTTGCTATTAAAGCAATTTATAGAAACAGAGGACCTTAAATTGCTCGGGAAATTATTTCAGGCCCATTCTACTATGGTTTATTATGTGTGTTACCGTTATCTTCAGGATACTGAGTTGAGCAAGGATGCTGTGATGCAGATATTTGAGGAGCTGATCACAAAAGTTAAGAAGCAGGAAATAAAGAATTTTGGCAATTGGCTTTACGTACTGAGCCGAAACTATTGTCTGATGCAGCTGCGGTCGGGCAAAAAAATGCAATACGTTCCTTTTGAAGAATTTGTGGAATTCTCAGGATTTGCGCATCAGGATGATCATGAAAATAAAGAGCGTAAGCTGACTACGCTGGAGTTATGTATAGAAAGGCTGCCAGGTCGCCAGAAACAAAGTATTGATCTTTTCTTTTTGAAAGAGCGCTGTTATAAGGAGATTGTGGAGACTACCGGTTTTAGTTTAAATGATGTGAAGAGCTATATTCAAAATGGCAAGAGAAATTTAAAAATTTGCATGGATAAAAATCGTGAAGAATAATAAATCAGACATATCATTAATCGCCAGTTACCTAAACGGGGAGCTTGATGACCGTGCTATGTATCAGCTTGAGAGACGAGCACAGGAAGATCCTGCTTTGATGGATATGCTGATTGGAATGGAAGCCAGTAAAGAGCATGATGATCAAATTGATTTTTCAACGATAGATCAGATGATCAGCAATCGTATTCAGGAAAATAAATCTGTTAAAATGCTATCATGGAAATCGTGGGTAGTGGCTGCCTCATTGTTATTGATCTCAGGTATTACGGGTTTTTTGCTATTGCGGAAGCCGCAGCAGATCAGGCATGATCATACATTAACAGCTATTCGAAAAAAACAAGCTGAATCGGTAATCCAAGGTACTATTGTTGAACCTAAAAGTCCTGTACATCAGGAAGACGTTGCAATACTGCGTAAGCATAGCCCATTGAGGTTGCCTGAAAAGCCTTTGCCTGTAGTGAGAGATTCAAACACTATAGCCGCGGTAAGTGTGGCACGTGACTCTGATATTTTTAGCGGGCAGGCTTTAAATGAGATAGTGGTAACCGGCTATGTGGCCAAAAGAAAAACTGACATAACCAGTTCATCAACAACAATGAGCAGACCTGCAGACAGGCAGGAAACATTGGCAGGAAGGGTTGCCGGTATAAGAATCCGGGGCACAAATTCTGGTGAAGAGGTAAATGATACTTTATTTGATACACAGCAGTCGCTGAACGAGGTTGTAGTGTTGTCAACTGGTAAAAAAGCAGCTTTACGGGCCTATCCTCTGATAGGATGGGAAGCTTATAAAAAATATCTCCAGCAGCAGGCTACGCTCAACGTGGGCACAACAGGGAAAGTAACCCTCGCATTTACGATCGACGCAGCGGGTAATCCTGTCAAAATAAGAATTGTGAAGGGGATTAATGATGCCCTCAATAACCGGGCGATTCATCTTGTGCTTAGTGGATCGAGGTGGAATAGGGGAGGCAAAGATGTGAACAAGGAGATCAGGCTAAAAATTAAGTTTCATTAGCGAGTAAATCACAATGGCTGGTATACTTGCTAACTGCTAATTCCTAATGGGATAATAAAGTCTATTGGAATACTAGATTATTTATATCTTTAAAAACTAATTATATAAATTATTTAGACCAGCCCAATTGATGGAAAATTATACAGGGAACGATGTAGAAAATAAAGAGGATCAGGATGCTAAAAAACTAAAAGATTTACCGCGTAAAAAGTCTAATCTTCGTGATGAAAGATATTGGAGAACTTTCGCCGGGCGCTGTTTATTCGCATTGGCTTTTATCATCATTGGTCATGCCATTGCGTCTTTTTATCCGATGACCAACTTGGTTACAGCTTTCAGAACCCTGGCAATAACCCTGGATCTTGATGCTGCTTTTGGTTGGATGGTACTTGCCGGATTTGTTGCGCAAATGGTAGATGGCGCGCTGGGGATGGGATATGGTGTAATATCAACCACAGTATTACTTTCAACCGGACTTAATCCGGCAGCAATCAGCGGAAGCATACATACTGCTGAGATGTTCTCCAGCGGAGCCTCCGGATTTAGTCATTACCGGTTTGGAAATATCAACAACAAGCTTTTTAAAACCTTGTTGTTTCCCGGGGTACTGGGAGCAGTCATAGGTGCTGTATTATTATCCTATCTTGGTGAATCTTATGGAAACTGGCTCCGCCCTTTACTGTCTGCCTATACATTGCTGCTTGGTGGGCGCATTTTATTTAATGCCTTTAAAAAGAAAAAAGAGTCAAGAAAAGTAAAACATGCAGGTTGGCTAGCTGGTGCCGGTGGTTTTTTAGATTCTTTTGGCGGCGGCGGCTGGGGTCCGTTAGTTACCAGTACCCTCATCGCAAAAGGAAAGACTCCAAGATATATTATTGGTACAGTGAGTCTGACCGAATTTTTTGTAACACTTGGCAGCGCGCTTACCTTTTTTATTATTTTGGGTACTAGCCATATACAAACAATAGCAGGGCTGATTATTGGCGGGGTGATTGCTGCACCAATTGCCGCAAAGCTGGCAGGTAAATTGAATACCAGGTCAATCCTGATTGCTGTGGGTGTACTGGTTATCCTATCAAGTGTGCGCACGCTATACAAAGCTGTAGGAGGCATTTAAATAGCTTAGCAGCCAGGTCTATCGGCTGGCTGCTAAGTTCATATTATATAATCTGCCCCGGTTCAAGGCCATCTTTGCCGGCAGGTTTTCTATTGTAACCCCTGTCACTGAAATGTTGATGATTATAGAAATCATCCTGATGCTGTATATAATTCATAGTGTCAACAACATGTTCAGCACTACCTGTCAATACATTTCTGATCTGCAGTTCTTCTGCCGGAGTAATTAATCCTTTTTTGTAGACAGGTAATAGAGGTAAGTTTGCTGAGATAGCTTCTGTTAATATCACCTCATCTTCCTCCTCCTTTAAGGATACAAGTCCGATAGGTATGAGTACCTGCTTATCTTCGTCGGAATCATATATATCCAGATCTGTGATAATGTATCTTACTTTACGGCTTTCCTTGTCAAAGATCAGGTCTTTCACGTCACCTATATAATCCCCGGCGGAGTCAAAAATTTCCCAGCTTTTAATATCAGGCTGATAATCTGCAATTTCAAAATCGCTACCGCTCAATTCCTGCAAACGGTCATATTTGTTTTCTTCTGATGCCATCTTTTTCAATTTTAAGATTCGGTAATTGGTTAATATATTGTATTACTTTTTGCTAGTTAAAGCGACAATTTCAACGCTTCTGTTTAGCTCTTTCCCCTTTTCAGTAGCATTTGTCGCCACAGGAGCAGTTTCTCCTTTAGAATGAATTGAAATCATGTTTTCAGAAAAACCATTTTTAATCAGCCACGTTTTCACTGCTTCGGCACGTTCTGATCCAAGTTTTTTATTGTGTGAAGCTGTTCCTGTTGAATCTGTATTCCCATAAATGCCCAAGGATGCTCCATCAAAACGTTTTTTTAGCGAAGCTGCGATTTGCTGTAATTGTGCATCGGCGGTACTCTGGATACTACTTTGATCTTTAGCGAAAAGAATATTTTCGCCTATTCCATAAATTGCATAACCATTAGCACTGCGGATAACAATTCCTTTGTCCGATACTTCATCATAGGATGTTCCGGGAGCGTTGAAATCTACCTGATCCCAATCTGCAACAGTTTTAGCTATCGTGTCCTGGACAGTGGTATCTGAGACTGGGGAGGTTTTTGTTTCGCTGTTTCTCCTCACCAGGAAAAAAAGGAGTGCAAGTGCTATTAAAGCCAATATGATCCATAGAATCGGACTTTTCTTTTTGGGTTGTACATTAAGTTCTGCCATCGTTGTAAGTTTTTGTTTAATTTATTTGATGAGAATAAAACCCTATTTTAGTATAATAGTTTCATAAATATGCAATGCCGTAAAATTTGCATCCTTTGTCACGCTTAGAACTGACAATTTGGAGATAAACATCTGGCTGCTGTTGTTGGTTATTCTGAAATGAAACACATTATTTTTTTTGGTGATAGTCTCACAGCGGGCTATGGTTTAAGCAACGCGGCGGTAGCATCTTTCCCGGCGATAATTCAACATAAAATTAAGCTTGCCGGATTAGATTACAAAGTCATAAATGCCGGTATTAGTGGAGATACTACCCAAGAGGGGCTTAACCGTTTGGATCGTTTAATAGTGGAGTCAATTGATATATTTGTACTTGCGCTGGGTGCTAATGATATGCTTACAGGAGTAGCACCGCAGTTGATGTTCACCAATCTTCAGCAGATTATCGACAAAATAAAAGATAAAAATCCTAAAGTTAGCTTATTACTCTTAGGCATGGAATTACCGGTATGGGTTCCCGGAGAAAGGGCTGCCGCCTACCGAAATGTTTTTCGCAGACTTGTTGCAAATTATGATATCGCATTCGTTCCATTTTTATTGGAAGGTGTAGCTGGGGTAAAACGCCTCAATATGGCTGATGGTGTACATCCTTTAGCTGAAGGATATCAGATCATTGCTGAAACAGTCTGGATGGAGCTTAAATTGCTGCTGAACTGAGTTCTGAAAAAATAAAAAAGGTATGTCCAATAACGAACATACCTTCGAATTCTTAAGGAAAATATTATACAAGTCTTACTTTTACTGCATTTAATCCTTTTTTTCCATCTTGTTCCTCGTATTCAACAAGGTCATTTTCGCGGATTTCGTCTATAAGACCGCTTACATGGACAAAGATCTCCTGACCATTGTCATCTTTAATAAATCCAAATCCTTTTTCTGCGTTGAAGAATTTTACTGTACCGTTTTTCATATTGTTTTTACTAATTAATTTTATTGGGTATTATGCTCTTTCGAGGCGCTGGTGGTAAGTTTCAATTTCCCTTAAGGCTTCCAGAATGCCTGTTCTTTGTTTTTGTAATAACTGGATATGATCTGCATGTGTAGCATAATCTTCCAGCGCTGCATCAAACTTTTCAATTGCTGCTTTTTCTCCTGTTTCTATTGCTCCAAGAATTGCAGCATCCTCTTTACTGCTTAATGCCTGTTTGATATCTATCCATGTACGGTGCAAAACACCGAGAACACCACCGTCTTCATTTTCAGACTTGCCCCCATGCTGTGCAATGTGAGCCTTTAGTTCCTGAGCATAAACAGCACGTTCCGTTGCATTTTTAAGAAAAACGCTTTTCAATTCTACACTTTCAGTGGTCTCCGCCGCTGACTCATAACCTTCTTTCCCGTCGTTCAGAATGTTTATTAATCCTTTTAAATCGCTGACAATATCTTTATTATTTTCCATAGGTACATATTTTTAGGTTTATTTACAACCTGTATCCGCAGAAATAGTTTTAAAATATTTGGCGATGACGAATAATCACCATTAAACATAGCGATTATTTGCTCTTTATTTTGCGATAAATATTATTTCTCCCCTTTTTTTCCACAATATATATAGTGCCATCTTCTACCCAATTTAATAAAATTCTTGAAACATCAGTACTTAATTTTTTAGATCTTTTAACTTCTTTCTTCTCTTCAAGTCTTGTTATGATATCATTAACACTGACATCGTTGCTGAAGAAATCCTCCTCATTAAATAGAATTTTGATTTTTCTGGACAGAAATATTCTATTCTTTTTGTTTTCAGGCAGTTCGAATCTGGGCTTATATTCAACCTCGATATCGAAAAGCTTATCAAGTTTAAAGTTAAGTGCTTGCGCATAGGCAATATAGTAGTCGAGATTAGTTGCTATGCCTTTTTCTATATTAATTATTGTCGATTTAGAAAAATCAGTCAGTTCAGCCGCATCAGCTATTGAATAACCCATACTAATTCTTTTTTCCTTTAATGAATTTCCAATCATCTCTTTAGCACCAATTACCTTATGTATCTTTGTTCTTTTTGCCATTTTCAAAAAGAATAAATAATGATATGCATTAAGGTTGTTTGTTAAGTACGATTTGCATATGTAATATATTGTCGTTATATTTGATTTATAGTAGCTAAATAATAATGTCCGGTTTTTAGTTTATTTAAAAAATTAATGCAAATAAAAGCCTGTTTCATTATAAAACCTTTTAGTTAGCTAGTAATAACCAATATATAACCGATTATGAAAAAAATAGACATTCATTTCTTAAATGCGATCAAAGTACCGCCAGATTGATTCTGATTGATAGCGGGCTGGGAATTTTGCGTGTATAATTAATCAACCATCCCGCTGTTTTTTTCAATGAGGATTACCCTCAAAATTACAAATAATGGAAAGTTAATGA
This sequence comes from Pedobacter sp. MR2016-24, assembly GCF_026239655.1. GTDB lineage: Bacteria > Bacteroidota > Bacteroidia > Sphingobacteriales > Sphingobacteriaceae > Pedobacter. The sequence goes on from NZ_JAPIVO010000009.1 coordinate 136,795, forward strand.
GCTAATTTTTGCTCATAGGGGAATACTATGCACTGTAATTATTTGAAGTCTTTCCTTATATCATAAACTTAACAATGAGATTTATTTTTTTTATATCAATTATGATTGTCCTAAATACTATAGCAACTGGAAATAATAATGCTTTCTGCCAACCAAATAACAGCGTTTTTTTTGAAATACAAATAGACGAAAATATCAAAGAAGTCCCATACCTTATCATTGAAAATCACCTTATAGATGAGCCTGAGCTGAGACTTGAAAAAGATAGAATCATTCAGCCTTATAAATGTAAGGGCAATATTTATTTTTTCGATCTTCAGGATATTGATGAACCTTCCTATTTTTCAATGCTGGTCAATTCTAAAGAAAGCGGAAGTTATGTATTAAAAGATTATCACTACGAGCCTGGAGATAATGTAGAGATCAAAGTGACTGCAGATAGTAAAATGCAGGAATATGATATTGATTTTTCAGGCATTGGTTCCGGAAAATATCGTTGCGTCAGTGAATTGCAATATCGCCTGTCACATCTTAAAAGTCAGGGAATAGCTGTTTTTGCGCCCGATGGGGTTTATATTGGTAAAAATAGTTATAATCTCAATTTAGGGATGCTAAAAGATGCAGTAGAAAAATATCGTCCGGAAATCTCGGAATACTCTTATTCACTTTTAAGTGCAGATATAAAGGCTCAACAGGAAAAAATACTTGTCGCGGCTTTCCATCAGCAAATGTATAATACGCTGACAACTAATGACGAGACCTCCTACCTAAAAGCTGCTGCAGCCTATCGTTTACATTTTCGGTGTGGAATGGAAACAGAAATACCTGACAGTATTAAATATAAATCCAGGGAGTATGCTGGGTATATACTGGATAAGTTAGTAACAGATTATCTGGAAAAGTATACCAGGATTAACTTCATTAGTGTATATAATGCGATTAAAAAGATACATCCTGCTATTTTAAGTGATAAGGTGTTAGTACATCTTTTCCTGAAGCATAGTATGGACATGAAGGAAGATTACCGAATGTTAATGGACGTTGCACTTAAATCTGTAAAAAATCCAGCATGTAAACATGCTTTAGGACTATTATCAGATTATGGGCCTGCTAGCGTATTATAGGTGAACTGCCAGGAGAGAAATTCGAATTGTAATTTTATTTACATTGGTCATTATGCAGCTGATTGAGCATTTCTGTGGTAATTCCAATATAAGATGCAATCATGTGAAAAGGAATACGATCTATAAGCGCTGGATATTTTTGGTTAAAGTTGTCATATTTTTGTTGATTGCTTAAGATTACCGCCTCATGTATTTTTTTAAATGAAGAGACATAACTTCGATGAAAAAGGGTATCAATCATTACTGCTAATGCAGGTATTTGCTGACAAAGTTTATCAAAAGTATCTTTAGCAAACATAATTAATACACATTCTTCCAACGCATCTGTATAGGTAACGGAGGGTATGCCGCTAATTAAACTGTCCCGGTCACCGGCCCACCAGTTTTCCATAGCAAATTTCAAAACATGCTGATCTCCATTTTCATCGACAATATAATTTCTCAAACATCCTTTACATATAAAAGCATAAAATTTCATCTGCTCCCCTTCTTTTAAGAAATGTTCATTTTGATGTAGTGTCTTAGTAATTGCCAAAGAGCGGATTAATTCAATTTCATCTGCTGTGAAGTTCCCTTTGGTTTTTAGGTATGTTTCATAAATACTAAACATATATTCAATTTAGGTAGTACTATTTTATAACTGATAACTACGAGGAGATTTGCGCTTCGGATTTAAGTAAATTGTATTTAATATTGAATCTTAAGGAACATAATGAGGTATTCTGTCAATTCAGCCAAACTATCCTTCATAGTTATCGTTTCTTATGGAGAGGAGGAAGGCTTATTTAACGGAATTAATGTGAAAATAAAGTATTGATGCAATGTGTTTATTTTTAAATCACTATTTCGCCTCTACATTTGGTTATCAATTGAACTAACAGATGAATTAAAAATTAGTTTAGAAATTTCTTAATTTGACAATAAAGGCTTGATGGTATAAACGATTGTGTTTGTCGTTAATTATCAATCGTTTTATTAGATTAATACTCAAGTTTACTCCAAACCGTATAATTGAATAGATTGAATGCAATTAATTCAAATGTTTTGTTTTAACTTTAAAAATATAATTATGAAAAATTTAGAGAAAACAGCCCTGAGTAATCCGCAAACGAATGAAGCGGAAACGGTGAGAATAAATGATTTTTTTAATCAGATTCAAGATGCTATTTTGATAGGTTTTGGTGATCGGAATTTATCAGAAAATGAAGTAGTTCAGTCGGCAATTAATGCTAATGCTGATATTTTCGATGCCAGCAAAAATGACATTGATTATGCTAAGGTGAAGGTCAGTAAAGGTAACCTGCACATGGCTGCTAATGCGAGAATGAGGTATATCTCATTAGTGAGACTAACTATTAGCTGGAAAAATTCAATAGTTGGTAAAGCGAAAGATACTGATATAGCTCACCTGGTTTATTATAATGTTAGCAAAAATACAGTTACAGTTGAAAATACTGCGGCGCGTAGGATCAATGGAATTATTGATTTTAAGGTGGCTAAAGGCACGATGGGGGATGAGGTCCATTGCTGGTTATTTTTTGTTTCTGAAGATGGTAAACTCAGATCTGAAAGTAGTTATTTAATGTCCAGGAGATCTGTATATTAATATATTTTTTACCTGCTATAGTGTAGGCGGGTTATATTTTTCTTAAACCTAATGATAGATCAGCACGTTGCGTCGCTACCTTTCCAACCCATGTTGAACGAGGAACCTATACAGGTTGTACGCATGAATGGTTTCTACGAAGAATCTTCTCTTGCACCACATAGGCATGAATTCTATATGCTTTACTGGACGACTGATGGAAATGGTGAGCACAGGATCGATTTCAGAGATTACTGCATGCAGCCAGGCAGGGTTTTCTTTTTGCATAAAAATCAGGTACATCAGATGATTAACTATCCGGCAGATGGATGGATGATTCTTTTTAATGAGAAACTGTTTCATGATTTTCTAAGTCAACATCCTCAACTGGAACAAAATGGACTCTTTGACTATTTTAACAGGCTACCCCTGATTGATCTTAATGATACTATGGTCAGTACTTTTGCGGGTTTAGTACAATTATTACAGCGTGAGGTGACGAGAGATTCTTTATCTCCTGTCATCCGGCATTATCTCTCTGTGTTACTTTTATATGCAGCAGAGCAGTCTACCGGTCTCCATCCGGTTAAACGCATTTCCGGGGAGGAAGATCTAATGCGGAAACTCAAAATCATGATCGGTGAAAATTATAAAATGAAGAGAGACACGGCATTTTATAGTGAACGTTTAGGTGTCTCTTCCAGAAAGCTAAATGGTATTACTACCAATACGATGGGTAGATTGGTAACGGACTTAATTAATGACAGATTATTAAGTGAAAGTGAAGCCTTATTGGGGACTACTACTAAATCGATAAAGGAAATTAGTTATGATTTGGGATTTGCAGACCAGGCACATTTCGCATATTTCTTTAAAAAAGCCAATGGGGCAACTCCAAGTAATTTCCGGGAGCAATTTTTTCAATTTTAGCTAATAGCACAAACTCATTATGATATTTTGAGCATAACATAATGAGATTTGCAGGCATATGCCCAAAGTCAAAGTTATCAAAGCGATCGTACTCGGAGTTTTAAGCTCCATGTTTTTATCCTCAGGAATTATTGTTAATAGTTTAAATGCATTTCACGGGGGAAGCTGGGCCTGGACGGCTAGTCTCCGTTATTTATTATTATTGCCTGTACTGGTAGTACTGGTAATGGTAAGAGGTAAAATGGGAAAGCTGATCAATGCTTTCAAAGAGATACCACTTACCTTTCTGATTTGGGGTAACATTGGATTTGGTGGCTACTATGCACTACTTTCCTACGCAATCCGCATCGCACCGGGATGGCTGGTTACTGCCGGTTTTATGACCACAGTGCTGGCTGGTATTCTTATCGCTCCCTTTATATATGATGATCATCGTAAAGTGATTTCCAAAAAAGCCTTGTTATTATCCAGTTTTTTAGTTATTAGCTTGATTACGATGCAGTTTGACCACTTATCAAAACTACAGAACCTTTCTGAACTTGCACTAAGCATTGGCATGGCACTGATAGCTGCATTTTTATGGCCATTAGGCAACCGGAAATTAATGCTAAGACTGGAAAAAAAAGAATTGCAACTGGATCCTATGCAGAGGGTGCTGGGAATGACAATAGGCGGTTTACCTATATTGATTGGTTTGGCTGTCTATGGTTTCTATACTTCAGGTGCCCCTTCTCCCTTACAATTGCAATCTTCTTTTATTGCTGTTTTATTATCCGGGGTACTGGGAAGCACTTTATTTTTTAAAGCACTTCAAATGGTTAGTAAAAATCAATTCGCATTATTAACCGTAGAGGCTACGCAGGTTACCGGCGTGCTGTTTACATTATTTGGAGAGATGATATTTAAAGGAACGCCATGGCCAGGATTTTATGGTAACCTCGGTTTTGCAATCATGGCCTTATCTTTATGTTGTTATGCCTGGTTGTCGATAAGAAAAGTTAATTTGACTGTACTGGAACTTCCTTAATTAGTTAAGCGAGACAGTTTTTACCAGCTGACTGGTAAAAACTGCTAAAATTTCAATTCGTTCTCATTGTATCTCTTACTACTGAATCTCTGATAGAAGTATCAGTTTTGGAGGTTGATTTTTTGACTTTGCTCTTTTTGGCTGGATTCCTGGTCGTTTTTTTAGAAGTCGTTTTATGCGTTTTTTGTCTCCTGACCGTATCTTGTTTAACCGTATCCTGAGCGAAGGTTCCCACACTAAAGGCTGAAAGGATCAGCATGATAATTAATTTTTTCATAGCTTTAATTTTAAATAATACAATTGGTCTTTTATGCGAAACACTCAGACATTATTTGTGTTTTGCCAAATAACATGTACAATCATTCTTAAAAAAAAACATAGCATTTAATGTGTTGTAAAATAGTGGTTTATGTTTTATTTCCAATTGTTGAATACGTATTTACAACCTAAAAACACGTATTATACGTATGCAAAATTCCTGTTGAAGATAGTATTGCAGATGCCTTTCATAAAAAGGAACAAGTAAGCAGAACATTAAAATATGCGTATGATGATTATGCGCTGGCAATGTTGATGCCGGACAAATGTCTGTCTGGTATATGTTTGGTGCTATAGGATTCTACCCGCTAAATCCAGTCTGCACGCGATAAAAAATGGGGTGCAGCATCCAGTGCACAGCCTGTTGTCATGCTAAAATAAATTTTAATACGGCAGGTGGCATTTTTGAACTAATGCTACCTATCGTATTTAACGTGAATCTTACCACTTTTCCTTTTCCCATGCGCTGTTCCAAAACGCCCATTCTAGTCTACTTGCTGTAATAAAAGCTTCGGTCATCTTTTCCTGCTGCGCTAAAGTGCATTGTTCAGCTGCCTTGTCACATATATCAATTGCTTTTTGTACCAATAAGCCAAATTCATCTCCGGCATAAGTATTGATCCAATTTCGATATGGGTTGTGAATCGTACCCTGGCTTTCGAGAATGAAATCTCCTACCTTTTTATAGATCCAGAAACAAGGTAAAACGGCGGCCACCGCTGTCTCTACCTGTGCGAGCGCAGCAGTGCTTTGCATGAAATGTATATAGTGATGGCAGGTAGGGGAGAGTGCTGCTTTTTCTTCTATTCCGAATTCTTTAAAATAAGATTCATGTAATTCATTTTCAACCACTATTGCACCCTCGGCAAAACGGATAAAATGGAGAACGTCACCTATATCAGGGACTCTGGCAGCAATTAAAGATAATGTCCTGCCAAAATATTCGAGGTAATTAGCATCTTGTACCATATAGAACTTGAATTTTTCTATATCAAGTGTTCCGGCAGCAAGTTGTGTAATGAATGGCATATTCAAAATGCGATTATATATTTCGCTTGTCTTATTCCATGTGTGCTCAGACCATTTCATTTATTATGAGATTTATAGGTTTAAAAAAGTGATTTAATGGACCATTACCTTGTCCGGTTTGTACTGTCGCACCACTACTGATTGCTTCGTGGACATATATTTCTGCATTGCCTATCGCATCTTTAAGACACACTCCACGCGCAATAAATGATGCGATAGCAGAAGATAGTGTGCAGCCAGATCCATGGGTATTGTTCGTGTCTATTCGTTCAGAAATAAATTCTTCGACGGTTCCGTCTGCAGAAAAATAAAGTGATGTCAACTGATTCCCCTGTAAATGACCGCCTTTCAATAGCAAATTTTTACAGCCTGATTCCATGATCATATGTCCGGCTCGGTGCATTTCAACAACAGTATTGATTTTCATGCCAGCCAAAATTGATGCTTCATCAAGATTGGGGGTAATTAGCATGGCTAACGGAAAAAGTTTTTCTTTCATCGCCGTAAGGGTATGATCTTCTATCAGTTTATCTCCACTTGTAGCTACCATTACGGGATCAAGAATAATGGGTATTTGAGGATAGAGCTGGAGAACGGCTGCAATAGCATTTACCAGGGATACAGAATGTACCATGCCGATTTTAATCGCATCGGGCAGAATATCAGTCATGATCGAATCAATTTGCCCCTTAACAATTTCAGGAGGTATACTGTGGATTGCCGTTACTCCTCGGGTATTCTGAACCGTGATTGCGGTGATTGCAGTGGTAGCATAGCAGCCTAACGAAGAAATTGTCTTTAAATCTCCCTGAATACCTGCACCACCGCTACTATCTGAGCCTGCAATGGTTAAGACGGATGGATATCTGTGTGTTTTCATCTGCTGCTTTTTTCAATTTCATTTCTAATTCTTTCGGCTGCTGCCCCGGGGTTTGCTGCTGAACAAATAGCTGATACTACTGCAAGGCAATCAGCACCTGCGTCGATCACTTCTCGGGCATTGTTACTATTGATATTTCCTATGGCGACCAGAGGTTTGGAGGTCAATGTTCTAATACTTGTAATTCCTGATAGTCCCCATTCTGTTACGGTATCGATTTTTGTCAATGTGCTGAAAACCGGACTGATGCCCAAATAATCCGCCAGCTGTGCATCTGATTTTTCCAGCTGTTCGATATACTCGATAGAATATCCCAAAATAGGGCAAGCTGGCCATACAAATTTTATCCTGGAAGGCGGTATATCTGAATTGCCGACGTGGATGCCCGTAGCGGCACATTGCATTGCCACATTCAGATTATCGTTAATGATGAGCGGTACAGCGTACTTATCAAGCATTTCTTTGATTTGCAAGGCCTTCAGGAGAAATGTCTCATCGGTATTGTTTTTTTCTCTGAGTTGAACCAGGTCAACTCCACCCTTCACCGCTTGTTCGGCAATTTTAATCATATCCTTGCCTAAACATGCCTCTTCACTAATTACCAGATAAAGATGGTATGGAAAAGATGCGGTGCTCATGATTTTATTTCAAATTTTAAAAGGTTAAAAAACTCTTCTGCAGTAATATTATATAATTTATCCAGGATATTTATCTGCAGACTTCCAGGGCCTGCACTCTGCAGCGCTGCAATCTCACCTGCCACACTGAGCAATGCCATTGCCGCAATCGTGCCATCAAAATAATCCATATCTTCTATAGTTGTAAATGCACCAATAAGGGCAGATGCGGTACAGCCTAGTCCCGTTACCTTGCCCATCATAGAATTTCCATTATGCAGAAAAACTTTTCTTTGCTGGTCGATAATAATGTCCGTGGCGCCGGAAATACAAATTACACTTCCCAATTGCTGAGTCAGAATTTCAGCAGCTGCCAGCGCTTCTGTACTTTGGTGGATGCTATCTACTCCCTTGGTTTGTACTAAGCTGTGGTTAGCTAATGCCATAATCTCTGATGCATTTCCACGAATTACCGCTGGTTTTAAGTTGATGAGTTTAGCCAGCACCTCATTGCGGTAAGTCGTGGCTCCTGCACCTACAGGATCCAACACCCAGGGCCTACCCAGAGTTTTAGCTTCATCTACTGCACTAAGCATACTTTCCACCCAATATTCATCTAAAGTTCCTATGTTAACGACTAAAGCGCCTGCGATAGCAACCATATTTCTTACTTCCGAATGGGCATGCGCCATCACGGGTGATGCACCGACGGCCAGTAAAGCATTAGCTGTATTGTTCATCACCACATAATTGGTGATATTGTGTACTAAAGGGGAGTTGTGTCTTACGGACAGGATATATTCCCAAAGCTGCTCTTTCATATCAATATTTTGAAATTTAGGCGGCTATAGCGGCTCCGGATGCGGAGTAAATAATTACTATATTACTATTACTTTTCCCTTCGACGGTATGAGCCGCATCAGGTTCAAAGGGACTATCTCAATTCTTTTTCAGAATACCCCTAAAGCCAGTGTAAAAGTAGCGAAAATGTAGGCAAAGCAAGAAAGGATTGCGTATAAATTGGATATTGAACTTGATATTATTTCCAACGGCTAAAAAACAAGATCATTTGTATTTATAAAGAACATTTTTATATTTGCATACACGGAAATGGTGTCTTCCGACTTAACCGCCTTAAAAAGCTGATGGCGCCTGCAATATTAATCGATATGCAATACCGCATGCCGAGTTAAATTATTTGTAGGTGAAATTTTTAAAATCAGTATTTCAAAATAATTCTAATTTCAGTATTTTCAGGCATCTGATAAGATGGACTTTATTGATCAGCGCTATGGCGATTGTTACAGGTCTATTAGTCGCTCTGTTTTTATGGCTGCTCAATACAGTTATTCACCTGCGATTCCAACACAAAAGGTTACTTTTTTTACTTCCTGTTGCTGGTATAGTCATTCATTTTATCTATGCTGCTGTTGGCAAGTCGGCCGAGAAAGGCAATAACCTCATTATTGAGGAGATACATCAGCCGGGCGGCGGTGTGCCCTGGGAAATGAGTCCAATAATATTAATCACAACCCTTATCACCCATCTTTTTGGAGGTTCTGCAGGCAGAGAAGGCACGGCCGTACAAATAGGAGGAAGCACAGCGGCCTTAATTGGAAAGTGGCTCAAGCTAAATGAAGAGGATACTAAAATACTGCTCATAGCGGGAATTGCAGCTGGTTTTGGTGCCGTTTTTGGTACACCACTAACAGGTGCAGTTTTTGCGATCGAAGTACTTACTAAAGGCAAACTCAAGTATAATGTACTATTTCCAGCATTACTTGCCAGTTTGATTGGCGACCTTACTGTTTCCGCTCTTCATGTTCATCATACTGCTTATCATATTGATGAAATAGCAAAAACTTCCTATTTTCTTTCGGCATATTTGCCAGTAGACCTTTTGTTATTGAGTAAGATAGGTTTTGCATCTATCTTATTTGGAATGGCAAGCATGCTGTTCTCTATCCTGGTACATACCATCAAAACATTTTTTAATCGGCTATTTTCTATAAAGTGGCTTATTCCCGTTGTAGGTGGGTTGATCATTATCGTTTTAACACTGATCTTCAATAAATCGGATTACCTCAGTCTTGGTGTTGATGCAGAATATCCGGGGGCGGTAACTATCCCTTCATCATTTTTATCAGGAGGAGCCGATACATGGAGCTGGCTGTGGAAAATAATTTATACAACCATAACGCTGGGAACAGGATTTAAAGGAGGGGAAGTGACACCATTATTTTATATAGGATCAACATTGGGTAATACATTATCTGTTCTCCTGGATGCACCAACCAGTTTATTCGCTGCACTTGGCTTTATCGCGGTCTTTGCCGGTGCGACCAAAACGCCCCTAGCCTGCATTATTATGGGGATTGAGCTGTTTGGATTTCAGTATGTATTATTCTTTTTTATTGCTTGTTTTATATCAAACTTCGTTAGTGGAAATTATGGTATTTATAGTGCTCAAAGAGGTAAAATGCCTGTTTTCTTTAAATTCAGATAACGTGGAATTGTAATTCTTCTTTGATTTAATTTGTAATTAGTCTAATTTGCTGACTCAATTGACAAAAGATGAACAACAAAAAATTTAAGAAAATTATTGGGTGGCTGCATCTATGGTTAGGTATTCCCGCCGGATTGACTATTTTTATTGTTGCATTAACAGGAAGTCTCCTCACGTTTAGGGATGAACTGGAGCCTATTCTGTTTAAAGGTGATCATATAGTTGAGATTAGTTCAGAAAAGCGTTTGTCAGTAGACAGTTTGTTAAATAGCGCACAGGCCCTTTATCCGAAAGTGAAACCTGGCAGACTGGTTTTACCTGAAAAAGCTAACGAAAGTGTAGAAGTCAGGTTAGGAAAGAAGAAAAACCTGCAAGTTGTGTTTATCAATCCATATAATGGTAAGATACTTTACCATGGTAGCTATGGCGGAAGATTTTTCCCGACAGTTATCGCATTACACCGTGTACTTTTATTGGGAGAAGCGGGCAAAATTATTACGGGTATATCCTGTGCGATATGTTTATTCTTAGTGATCAGTGGAATAATTATCTGGTGGCCGGCAAATAAAAAAGCAATTAGTCAGCGGTTCAAAATTAAATGGAATGCTTCCGGAAAAAGACTCACCTGGGATCTACATGCCGTATCTGGCTTTTACCTTTCTTTTTTTTTACTTGTAGTTACACTTACAGGCCTGGTCTGGAGTTATGACTGGGTAGAAAACGCATTGTTTAAAATTGCTGATGGCAAAGCGAGGAAGGAAGTTGAGGTTGAAAATTTAAATAAGGGAGAAGGGATAAAACCTGGTATTTATCAGCGGATGGTCATGCAAATGAATACAGCATATGCAGGTTCCGGAACCGTTACCTTATATTTTCCGGCGAAAGAAGGACAGGCGGTGACTTTACAAAAGGAAAGAAGCGCCAATATGATGGTAGTTAGCGATGCCGCTTATTTTGATAGCAACTCTGGCATTTTATTAAAAAAAATACCATTTGAACAATTGAGTATTGGCAGTAAAATCAGAAAGTTGAATTTGCCAATCCATTCGGGAAGCATTTTGGGCTGGCCGACAAAATTGCTTGCCCTGATAGTAGCGCTCTTCACTGTCAGTTTACCCATAACAGGATTTTTAATCTGGTGGCGAACGGGAAAGAAGAAAAAGAAAGTAAAGCCTGAAAGTAAACTGGTAAAGGCAGCCTAGCCATAAATATGGCTAGGACAAACTAATTTTCATAGAAATAATTTGCATACTAAACACTGTTTAGTATATTTGCACTGTTATATGGCAATCAAAGACAGAAAAGAAAGAGATAAGCTGGACAGGCGAAAGTTGATTATAGAATCAGCTACCAGACTTTTTTTGGAGTTAGGCTATGAAAAAACTTCAATCAGAACTATTGCTGACGACATTGAATATAGCCCTGCAACCATATACTTATATTTCAAAGAAAAGGACGAGATTTTCTATATTATTCATGAACAGGGTTTCGTATTGTTAAACAATGAGTTCGCCAAGCATGTGCATATCGAGAATCCATTTGAAAGATTAACCGCTATAGGTCACTCGTACCTGAACTTTGCATTGGATAACCCAGACTATTATGACTTAATGTTTATCATGCGGGCGCCTTTACAAGAAATATCCTGTTTGGAGAAATGGGATGCAGGAGACAGTGCTTTTCAGGTATTGGTAGATACTGTTTCAGAAGGGATAGATCAGCGATTATTGAAGGAGGCAGATAAATTTATGGTAGCGCTTACCGTATGGTCTTACGCACATGGACTCGTTTCTCTTTATATCAGGGAAAGATTTCAATCCATGAAAAAAGTCGACGATCAGGTCTTGAAGAATATGCTTGGGCAATCAATGGATTTTTTCTTAAAGTCAATTCAACATTAAAAAAATTGGCCATTTATGAACGGTGTTCATTAAATAATCAATGTGAATTTATATTTCAGATAGTGTAACAAATAAAAAGTATTCTCCTCAAATAAACAGTGTTTATTATATAAACGATGAAAAATATGATTCTTAAATTTACCCGACTTAACATTATCCTTGTCCTGCTATTGATGCATGGAATTTCATATCCTGTTGCTGCACAGGATATGCTTCAGCAATATGTAAGTGAAGCATTAAAAAATAATCTGGGCATACAAAACCAGAACTTTGCTTTTCAAAAGAGCATTTATGCATTAAAGGAGGCCAAAGGCCTTTTTCTTCCTGACGTGAATTTCAATACGCAATATCTGGCGTCAGGCGGGGGTAGAAAGATTGAAATACCTGTAGGCGACTTACTCAATCCTGTATATAGTTCCTTGAATAACTTAACCGGTACCGGTAACTTTCCGCAGATCGAAAATGTGAGCCAGACATTTAACCCGAATAATTATTATGATGCGAAAGTTCACACTTCTATGCCCTTATATAATGCAGAAATTATCTATAACAGTCGTATCAAGAAGGAACAGATTTCCTTACAGCAGGCGCAGATGATCGTTTACAAACGTGAACTGATCAAAAATGTAAAGGTGGCTTATTATGGTTATCAACAATCATTGAAGGCAGTAAAGGTACTCGAAAGTGGAGTTGTACTTGCACAGGAGAACTTAAAAATCAACCAGTCTATGGTAAAAAATGGGAAGGCAATAAGAACAGTTGTGAGTCGTGCACAAAATGAGCTTACAGGCTTGGTATCGCAACTGGAAGATGCCAGGCTACAATCAACCAATGCTGCAGCATACTTTAATTTTTTGTTGAACAAGCCATTAAATTCTTTGGTAGAGGTAAGCTTATCGCCTGTATCCTTTTACAAAACGGACAGCGTTAAATCTGCCAAAAGAGAAGAGCTTATAGCACTGGAAGCAGCGGAACGTGTGAATGCTTTAGCTGTACGCTTAAATAAGACAAGTGCCTTGCCGAAATTGTCCACTTTCCTTGATCTGGGAGCACAGGGTGATTTTATTAAGGTGAATAATCAATCTCCCTACTATCTTTTTGGAATAACACTTTCCTGGCAGATTTTTACCGGCAACAGGTATAAAAATAAAGTTCAGCAGGCATCCCTTGATCTGAAAGTTGCTCAGACGCAAACCAGTATGGCCGAGCAGCAATTACAATTAGAGGCACAAACTGCTCAGAACAAACTTACAGCAGCAATTCAATCCTACAAAGCTGCGATGAGTCAGACAGCTTTATCAGCGCAGTATTTTAGAGACGAACAGCGTCTGTATAAAGAAGGAGAAGCACTTTACATTGAACTGCTTGATGCCCAAACCCAGCTGATAAATGATCAGCTAAAAGAAAGTATTTCTTATCTAAATGTGCAAACCCGTGAAACTGAATTGGAACGGGCAGCAGCTAGTTATATATTTTAATCCTATAAAATCTTAACATATGAAACTGATAAACTATTGGACTGTACTTTTCGCCGGTATAATAATAACGGGCTGCCATCAAACGAAGCCGGTAGAAAAGATGGATATTGCTATCCCCGTTAAAGTTATTTCTGCAGAAGGACTGCAGGAAACAGAACCCCTGGAAACTTCCGGCTTATTATCTTCAGAGCAGCAAAGTAATCTCTCATTCAAAACCAGCGGGATTATTAACCGTATCCTGGTAAAAGAAGGTGATCAGGTTCGTGCTGGTCAGTTATTGGCTGTATTAAATATGACTGAAGTAAACGCGCAGCGGAGTCAGGCTGAAGAAAACTTCGCGAAAGCGCAGCGGGATGCCAGAAGAACCGCAAACCTTTATAAGGATAGCGTGACTACAAAAGAACAATTGGAAAACGCAGCGACTGCATTAACGATAGCCAAAAAACAGTTGGATATTGCCAGATTTAATGCTGCACAGTCCAGCATTACTGCTAACACGAATGGCGTTGTACTTAAAAAAGCGGCAAATGAAGGTGAGCAGGTTTCCGGAGGTGTGGTTATACTGACAGTCAGTAGTACAGCCAATAAAGACTGGGTAATTAAATGTGGTGTTACGGATAAGGATAGAGCAAGAATTAACGGCGGTGAAAGGGCTGAAATAACTTTTGATGCCATTCATCAGACAATTTCAGGTAAAGTGAGATCTATGGCACAGGGAAGTGATAGTGGGTCAGGATTATTTCAGCTGGAAATTGCAATCAGTCCGTCCGAAGCTAAATTGATATCGGGTCTTTTTGCAAAAGTAAAAATCTATCCTTCAGTAAAAGCGAGTCTATTGTCTGTACCCTTAGATGCATTGGTTGAAGGGAAAAATGACAGTGCTTTTATTTTTGTGGCGCTGGGACAAAAGGCTTTGAAGAAATCAGTCAGGGTAGCTTACCTGAAAGGGGACAAGGCATATATTTCTACAGGTATGACCACAGCAGATCGTGTCATCAGGGAAGGGTCTGCCTATCTTACAGATGGATCAGTAATTAAAATCATTAATTAACGGCTAAAATTTACAAGATGAAATTACCAGAATTTGCTGTAAAGAACTACCAGTTCACCCTAGTTGTTTTTATAGCAGTGCTTGCACTCGGAATCTATTCCTTATTTACAATGCCGAGAAGTGAAGATCCGGAGACACATCCTCCTCAGTTTACTGTAGTAGTTGTATATCCGGGTACGAATCCCAAGGATATGGAACAACTTGTAGTTGATCCTATAGAGAAAAAAATACATGAACTTGATGATATTAAGCACGTCACTACAGATATCAGTAACGGACTTGCAGTTATACAGGTAATTTATAAATACAGCTCTGATCCTGATGATAAATATCAGGAAGTAGTCAGAGAAATAAATAGTTTGAGATCCGAACTTCCCGCAGATATTGCGGATATCAGAATCAACAAACAGATACCTTCTGATGTGAGTATTTATCAATATGCGCTGATCAGCGAAAACGCGTCAAATGTTGCACTGAAAAAATATTCAAAACTGCTGAAGGAAAAACTAGAAAAGATACAAGCGCTTAAAAAGGTTGAGTATGCAGGGGTTCCTGAGCCTCAGGTAAATGTAAAACTCAATTTGCAAAAGATAGCACAGCAAAAACTGACACAAAATAATGTAATAGCAGCACTGCAGAGTGAAAATGTAAACATACCTGGCGGGAGTATCAGTATTGCAGACCGTAAACTGAATATTAAGACAAGCGGAAACTATAGTAGTCTGGATGAAGTAAAGAATACTGTTATCTATTCCGGGCAGGGGAAAATTCTGTATCTGAAAGATGTAGCCGATGTGGCTTTGGGCTATGAAGATGAAACACATATTGCCCGTTTTAATGGCTATCGAAGTAGTTTTGTGAATGCCAGTCTGAAGGATAAAGAGAATATTATTGATGTACAGGATAAGGTGGACCCGGTGATTGCCGCATTCAAAAAGGAACTTCCTGGAAATATTGAGCTGGTTAAGGTTTTTGATCAGGCCAAGAGTGTAGACATCCGTCTTTCACACTTTGCCAGAGATTTTGGGATCGCTATTTTACTCGTTCTCGTTACATTATTACCATTGGGTACGCGGGCCTCAGTTGTGGTAATGATATCCATTCCGCTCTCTCTGGCTATCGGACTCACGCTGATGAACATTTTAGGTTATAACATGAACCAGCTAAGTATCGTAGGTATGATCGTAGCACTGGGCATACTGGTAGATGATAGTATTGTTGTGGTAGAAAATATCGAAAGGTACCTGCGTATGGGATATGGGAAGGTGGAAGCATCAATCAAAGCGACATCACAAATTGGCATTGCCGTGATAGGTTGTACTGTCTTATTGATATTTGCATTTTTACCCATCGTATTTTTACCCGAAGGCGCTGGTGAATTTATCAGGAGTCTGCCGCTATCAGTGATCACGACCATTTTTGCATCCATGGTTGTATCATTAACAGTGGTGCCATTTTTGGCGAGCATCATTCTTAAACCACATCAAAGTGAGGAAGGTAATTTTCTGCTGAGAATGCTTAAAAAAGGAATTCACACTACTTATGGAAAATTGCTGAATAAAGCGTTGAATAGTCCCGTTATTACGCTTTTGATTATTGGTGGAATATTTATTGGCTCTTTGATGCTGGTACCTGTAATTGGCAGCAGTCTTTTCCCGAAATCTGAAAAGCCAATGTTTCTGGTTCAGATTGAAACACCGGAAGGCACGAATATGAATGCGACAGACAGAGTCACACGGTTTGTTGAATCAAAACTCAAATTAATTCCCGAGATAAGCTCATTTGC
This sequence comes from Pedobacter sp. MR2016-24, assembly GCF_026239655.1. GTDB lineage: Bacteria > Bacteroidota > Bacteroidia > Sphingobacteriales > Sphingobacteriaceae > Pedobacter. The sequence goes on from NZ_JAPIVO010000009.1 coordinate 153,027, forward strand.
AAGTAATGTAGGGAAAGGAAATCCGCGCATCTACTATAATGTGATACCACATAATGAGAGTGAAAATTTTGCTGAAATCTTTGTCCAGGTAGAAGGCTTAGAGACCAGAGAGAAGGTCGCTGTTATCGAAAAGTTACGAAAACAGGTAGAAGGTTATCCGGGTGCGATAATTAAAGTGAAAGATTTTGAGCAGGGACCACCTGTTGAAGCACCGCTTGCCTACCGTATTTATGCTGATAATTTAGACGATTTACGGAAAACTGCTTTTGATGTAGCATCATTGATTGGTAAAGTCGATGGAACTATTTATGTAAATAATCCCTTATTGGTTAGACCAGTGGATCTAAAAGTTACTATAAATAAAGAAAAAGCGGGCTTGTTGATTGTTGCATCTGCAGATATAGATAAAACAGTTCGTATGGGGTCTGCGGGATTGAATGTAGCGACCTACAGAGCAGATGAAGGTAAAGCTGACAATTACAATGTGAATGTTTCCATTTCACGGAGTTCATCTATCCAGGATATAAGTATGTTTGACAGGCTGTATATACCCTCCGCGACAGGCGTAAATATTCCATTTAAAAGCGTTGCGACGGTTGGTTTTGAAAGTCTGCCCAACCAGATCAGGCATTATGACAAGGACAGGTATGTGACTATCTCAGCTTTTGTGAAGCCAGGTTATAACGTTCAGCAATTGGATGAACAGATTACTGAAAAGCTGAATAGCTTTAAATTTAAACCTGGATTTTCATTCAAGGTGGCCGGAGAGAAAGAAAGTAAAGAGGAGAGTTTTGGTAATCTGGGAATTATCCTGATCGTCACCGTATTCGGATTTCTGGGCGTGCTTATTTTGGAGTTTAAAACTTTTAAAAGTATCCTTATTGTCTTGTCTGTAATTCCCTTAGGCATTGTTGGAGGTTTGATCATGCTATTTCTGGCTGGAGAGACACTGTCATTTACAGCAACAATTGGATTTATAGCTTTGGTAGGGATTGAGGTTAAGAATTCCCTGCTGGTAGTTGATTTTACTAATCAGCTCAGGGCACAGGGCAGGAGTGTACATGAGGCAATTGTTGAAGCAGGAGAGATCAGGTTTGTGCCTATATTGCTCACATCACTGACAGCAATTGGCGGTTTGCTTCCCCTGGTTATTGAATATAGTGAGCTGTATTCACCACTGGCACTGGTACTCATAGGTGGACTTATTAGCTCTACCTTGTTATCACGCCTGGTTACCCCGGTAATGTACCAGTTATTACCCCCGGTAGTAGAAGTTATACCATAAGCAATCAAAAAAGGCCGGCAAATTTATTTATTTAGGTTTCCGGCTTCTTTTTAAAAAGAGAGGGGAATGGGATTTTCAATGGGAACTTTCTGCCCCATATCGTGTATAAATTGCAGACTAATCTCCTTCCAAATTGCTGTGAAACTGCGCACAGAAGCAGACTGTTACAAGGGGAAGATCACTAACGTGGAGGGAAAATAGACAGGAGAAAGGGAATCGAAATACTCGCCTGTTTAGTTAACTTTTATATTAAAGCTATCAATTTTCGAGACACCCTGCTCAATCGAGCTCAGTTCATTTGATACCATGCGACCGTATGAATCAAAGACTGCAAGTCTTATATTTTGTTTCTTTTTGGAATTAATGCTTGTTTTAAGCTCAAAATCAGACACATAAGAGAATTTGACATCTTCACTATTCTTTACATCAACTGCAAAATTATCTTTTAATATGGTGTAAGTTAATGCACAGTCAGCACATTCCACTCTGATCACACCATTTTTTGGGAATACAACATTAGACAAAGGATCAAGTCCCGAATCCTTTTTACAACTTGCGAAAAGTAATGCTATGCAGAATATTAAAAATGTAATTCTTCTTGTATTCATGTTGTTTTAATGCCTCTATGCATTTAAATAAAGGCATTAATAATGCCAGACGCTGTTAAACTGTTTTTGCAGCGGTGACCGTTATTCTTTTACGATGAAACAGGTGGTGAAAACAGCCTGAAGTTGTGCAGGGTATAGTGGTTTTTTCAGCAATTTGATCACATAAGGATTTGCTTCAGCCCGGCGGATATCGCCAAAGTCAAGCGTAGAAGAAAGCATGGCAATCCGGGTATTATCTTTTAATTCCTCTGGTAAAAGCTTATAGTTATCAAGAAATTCAAAGCCATCCATTTCTGGCATTTGAATGTCAAGCAGGATCAGATGTGGTAATTTTTCAGTGTCTTTTTCATTGGCAAGAAAATAAGCAATTGCTTCTTCTCCAGACTGGCATAAGATGATATCATCAAATAACTTCGTAATACCGATAATCTTAGAATTGATTTTAAGATCGATGGTATTATCATCAATGAGCATTACTCTAATTGGCCTTTTGAGTTTAAGTGGCATTTGGAATAGTAATTTTGAAAGTGGTACCATAGTCTAAATCGGAACTAACGGATATTTTTCCATTGATCTTATTTAGTGCTTCTTTAACAATAAATAGTCCCAGGCCACTGCCCTGGTTATTTTTACTTTTGAAAAACTGCGTGAAAATCTTTTCGAGGTGTTCGTTTAGAATGCCGAGTCCGTTATCTTTAATCAATATTTCAGCTGAAAATTTATTGACCTCAATGGAGATTTCTACAGTTTTCTCTTTATTACTTGTTTTTTGATATTTGATGGCATTTGAAATCAGATTACCTAATATCACTTCAATCCTAAAGGAATCTCCAATAAATTTTTGCGCCTGATTGATATTTATATTAAATGTCGTATCCTTATTACTATAGGCATATAACTCTATAATTTCATTTACCAAGTGCTTGAAATCAATCTCAGACTTATCGGTAACATTTTTATTGTTCTTATAATATTGCAGCGTTTTCTGTATGTAGTAATCCAGCTTACTGGAGCAGGATTCTATCAATTCCCAGTACTCGCCACTGGAATGATAAAGTCCTTCCATTTTTACCAGATTCACGATACCTATAACTGATACCAGAGGTGCACGGAGTTCATGGGAAATACTGTAAATGAACCTGTTTAGTTCGTCGTTCGTTTTTTCCAGCTCCTTGATTTTATTCCTCAGATCAATTTTTGATCTGTAAGCATCATGTGCATTTTTGATTGAATTGTGTAATTCAAGATCATTCCACGGTTTGGTAATATATCGGTAGATGTCTCCATGATTAATTGCATCGGCAAGGGCAGATATATCAGTATAACCTGTAAGGAGGATCCTGACAGGGTCAGGAAAAGTTGTTGTAATACTCTTGAAAAACTCTACGCCGGTAGTCTGCGGCATTTTCTGATCAGCAATTATCACCTCAATTGGTAAATTCTCAAGAACTTTCAATCCTTCTGCTGCAGAATTAGCCGTATATATTTCATATTGTCTTCTAAAACTTGCTTTAAATGCAATGAGATTATTCTCCTCATCGTCAATATATAAGACTTTAACAGGCGAGCGAGTCATATTATGGTATGTTTACAGGCAAGGTAATAATAAATTCTGTACCTAGATTCACTTTTGTAATAACATCAATGTGTCCTTTATGTTTTTCAATAATACTGAAAACGATAGATAGTCCCAAACCTGTGCCTTCACCTACCTGTTTTGTAGTGAAAAAGGGTTCGAATATTTTCTGTCTGATTTCTTCAGGCATGCCTGTGCCGCTATCTTTTATACTTATTTTTACATTGTCACCTTCATGCCAGGTGGAGATCATTAGTTGTTCCTCCTGACGATGCTCAGGTTTAGTTTTTATAGCATGAATCCCATTGGTAATGAGGTTCATGAATATCTGATTTATTTTTCCCGGCAGACATTCTACCAGGGGTATGGGCTTCAGATCCTTTACAACCGTGATATAGGCAGGAATATTACTTCTCAAAAGTACAAGTGTAGATTCCAGTCCTTCATTCAAGTTTACCGGTTTGGTGTCACTTTCATCAAGCCTGCTGAAGTTTTTTAAACTGCGTATGATTTCTGCGGTTCTTTTTGCACCTTCTCCAATTCCGGAAAGCAATGAATTAATTTCTGTTTTAATAAAATCAATGTCTATTTCCCGTTTGAACTTTTCAACGATAGCTACCTGTGCATGAATATCCTGATCAAGATCCATCTCTTCATATTTCTGAATTACATCATACAGATCATTGATATCCAGTTCGAGTGGTTTTATGTTTGATGTGACAAAATTTATAGGGTTATTAATTTCATGTGCTATCCCGGCAGTTAATTGTCCAAGGCCAGCCATTTTTTCTGCATCTACCAATTGTGATTGTGCTTCTTTTAGCTCTTTAAGCGTAAAATTCAACGTGGTATTTGAGTTTTGTAATTCTTCTGTTCTCTTACTTACTTCAATTTCCAACTGGATATTTTGCTCCCTGATCAATCTTTCGTTTTCTTTTGAAATTTCCAGTGCCTGTTTCTGTGCAATTTCATTTTCATTTCTGAAAAAGTTGATTTTATCAGCCAATGCAAATGAGAGCAAGGTAATTTGAATCACCGATCCGATTTCTAAGACGTAAGAGGTCATTCCATTATATGGAAGCACGTTAAAGTTCCTCAGTACAAAAATGACTACTGAAATAAGAAATATGGTATACCCTATAAGGAAAAACACTGCCGGGCGGTAACCTTGTCTGTTGACCTGAAATCCGAGGATCCAAAGAAATACAGCACCGGATAATGCAGAGATCTGTAGCAGAGTAATGGATATCGAATATTTTTCCAACATACCTATTAAACATGCAATGCAGTAAATAACAAGCATCGCATCTATACCCTTATCGAATTTAGGCGTATATTTTTTGGTCTGCAAAAACTTCTTTACAAAGATCAATGTTGATACACCAGAAAAGAATGGTACTAATATGGAACTGTAGTTGGCCATCCAAATACTATCCGGCCATAAAAACCGAAAGGCTAAACCCTGAAAAGTGAACTGCGTGAGACCTACGAAGAGGATATAAATGATATAATAAATATAACTGGAATCCCGGACGGTAAATGCGACGAACAGATTGTACAATATCATGATGAGAATGATACCTGCGTACATGCCGAAAAACAAATTCTGAATCAGGTTCTCATCTAAAATTGACTGTTCAGTACCCAATAATATCGGTAATTGAATCTGATCCTTTGAGCTTATACTTAAGTAAAGTATGGTAGATTGATTAACGGGAGCATCTACAGGAAAAACATAATTTGGATTATTGATGATCCGCTCGCTGTATTTTTTATATTCCCCAAGGCTAACCGTCTGCCAGTTCCCGCTAATATCCCTGCTATGTAATTCAACTCTGTCAATAGCTGGCTGTTCTACCATCAAAAACAATTTTTCTATACCTGAGCGATTGACAATATTGAGTTTCACCCAAATGGTCGATTCTGTGATGCCCAGATTAGGAACTTTGTCAGTGGAAAGCTCAAATTTCTGGTTAAGAATGTTATTAAATGATAGTTTCCCGGAATTATCTACAAAAATTGATATCCCATGATCAACCTGTAATAACTGATTAGGTTTACTATAAACAATTTCCCCACTGTCTTTCGCAGATAACTGGAGGGTAATGACCGCGATTAGAAGAAATAGTACAGATAATACTTTCTTAATATTCATTTTATAGATTTGGGATCTTTATATTGTATTCAACCGGATATGTTCCCTTTGGACCGATCTCTTCATTTGTCTGACTTGGATTTGCTCTTAAAGATAAGATTTTTGATCTTTCAGTTTCAGTTGCGGTGCTCAAATCATTTATATCTCCAAAACGCATGGCAGTAGCAACAAGATCCTCTTTGGGATAGTAGAAAAGGCCGTCATTACCCAGAGATTTCTCCAGAACGTAACCGATTCTTGTTGCCATCTTGACGGTACTTGGTGCAGCAAGTACATAAGAAGTGGCTACAGGAAGTTGAGAAGTAATGGTCACCCCAATCCTGGCCAAAATAAAGCTGCCTATCCCCATACCTGCTACCTCTCGTGAGTTCCATAGACCACACACTTCGCAGGTTCCGCCGGTATGCTGATCTGCTTTAACCATGTCATATATTTTTGGATCATATTTTCCAATAGCAATTTCTATAGGGAGTTCATACTGGCCGGTAACCACCTGCACTCTCGCACCTCCGTATACAACTTTAGTATCTTTATCCTCTACAAGAATAACAGTTGTATTATAGTCATTTACCCATTCCTGAGTATTTGATGTGATTTGAGTAATCCCATATATTTCAAGCAATCTTTTGTGCCCGGTTATAAATTTTGAACAGGCTTCCGGATCATCAGGAGCTCTGAATGTTCTAATGTGTAGCATTTTCTCCTTTTGAATTATTGATCGTGTTGAACTTATGTGTAAACAATTCATCAAAATCCACAAAATAACGTCCTGATTCAGTAAACTGATTTAGCAAAATCTTGCGACTTACATCTGTAACCATAGCACCTCCCAGCGTTACAGCCGAAGCCAACTGGGGCCAGCCAACAATTGATTTGTTCATTTCTGCAAATGACTTTTTCATTGTTTCCGTTAAGTTTTCAAATCCAACAATTTTATACAGGTATTCTACTTTTTCAGGTATAGTCAGGCTGTTTAGTTTACTCTTTAATTCAGTAGGACTTAGTTCTTCCAGTTCATTCACTGTGCCATGAAAAATATGTCTTTCTGGTTCAAGATCAAACCTTTCTACATCCAGCATTCCCTTGTCATTGGTATCCATTACCACAGGTATACCTAACTCTTTTGCTTTGATACGGCTTAAGACTTTAATATCTATACCATCACATTCTTCAACAAGAACGTCCAGTTTCCCACCGAGTGTAAAGAAATCATCAATGTTTTCGTTAGTTATTCCATCCGGATAACATACTACATTAATAAAGGGATCAAGCTCTGCAATTTGCCTTGCCGCAGTAATGGACTTATTTAGGCCCAGGTCTTGTATATTGACCCTGATCCGGTTCATGTTACTTAGCTCTATTTCGTCGAAATCCGCAAGCCTTAATTCTCCGCATGTACGCTCCATCGCCAGTGTCAGTGCGATACTCTGACCAACAGAAAGTCCGATAATTCCAATTTTTTTGGTCTTTAGCGTTTCAATATCCTCCGGAGATACCTTGTAAATATTCCGGTTTGTCCTTACTTTGATAAATTCCTGCTCATCGAGTGTATGCACCAATTTTGCAGACCAGGGAAAGTATACCCAAACACCATATTTTTTTATATCCCCATTGATATGTGCAGTAACCAGCAAGGCAGATTCTTCTTTTGATAACCTTCTGGTCGGATTACTTAGTTTAATAAGCTCAGATAGCTGACCTGGAATGGTATCATAAACAACAATATCTGGATTATTATCTAGTAAATCGTTTAATGATCTCTCGTCACTCTTGTTGCTGAGCCTAAAGAATACTGGTCTGTAAATCATCGACTTATCTGGCGAGGTAGTGCTAGAATATATTTTATCCATATTTATTTCGTGCTGAGCTGTTATATAAATTGGTCAATGTATTATCTTGAAGTAATTTTTATCCGAAATTAGTTTTTTAGAATTTATAAAAGCAATATATTTAACAAAAAAATCCAATACTTACGAATGAATTCCGACACCTCAATCAATGTTCTTTATGTGGATGATGAAGTTCACAATCTAAATTCTTTTAAAGCTGGCTTTAGAAGGAAATTCAACATTTTTACAGCAGAATCTGCGGTGGAGGGAAGAAAGATATTAGAGAGTGAACTTATTCACGTGATCATTACCGATCAAAGGATGCCTGTAACTACCGGGATAGAATTTTTGGAGTCTATCATTCCCGATTTTCCTGATCCTATCCGGATACTTCTTACTGGCTATGCCGATATCAATGCTGTTATCGATGCGATCAATAAGGGCCAGGTTTATAAATATATTCAAAAACCGTGGATGGACGAAGACTTGAGGATTAATATCGAAAAAGCTTTTGAAATCTACTCTTTGAGAAAAGAAAATAAAGAACTGACAGAAGCGCTGATTATCGCAAATAAGCAGCTGGAGTTTTTGCTGAGGCAAAACCTGCTCTCTTAAAAACGAAAAATGCAAATGTTCCTTAAAAGGCCATTTGCATTCTATCTATGCTCAGCTATTGTTAAATCTACATTAAGCGCTACAATTCTTTACGTAACCTTGCCACAGGGATATTCATTTGCTCTCTGTATTTGGCTACAGTTCTGCGTGCTATGTTATAACCCTGCTCCTTTAAAATCTCAGTTAACTTCTCGTCTGCAAGCGGTTTGCGCTTATCTTCATTCCCAATACAGTCTTCAAGAATCTTTTTCACCTCTTTGTTGGAAACCTCTTCACCACTCTCAGTTTGAATAGCTTCAGAGAAAAAAGATTTAAGCAGGAAAGTACCAAATTCAGTTTGTACATATTTTGAATTAGCTACCCTGGATACTGTCGAAATATCCATATCTATTTTATCAGCAATATCTTTCAGGATCATCGGACGCATTTTTCTTTCATCACCTGTAAGCAAATACTCATACTGATACTGCATAATAGCATTCATTGTTTTGAGTAATGTTTGCTGTCTCTGTTTAATTGCATCTATAAACCATTTGGCTGAGTCAAGTTTCTGTTTAACAAACTGAACAGCTTCTTTTAATTTTTTGTCCTTTTGCGCCGCTTTATCATAATGTTCAAACATGTCGATATAAGAACGGCTTACTCTTAATTCAGGTGCATTTTTTGAATTCAGCGTCAGTATTAATACTGAGTCATTATTGCTGACATGAAAATCAGGGATAACTTGTAGCTGTTTGGTAGTTACCTGGTTAGAGTCACCTGGTTTAGGATTAAGACGTAGAATCTCTGCAATAATTTCTTTAAGATCCTCACTGTTTAATCCTAGTGATTTTTCCAGTTTGTCATAATGTTTCCTTGTAAACTCATCCAGATAGTTTTCAACTATTGTGATCGCTTTCTGTATGATAAGGTTGTTGGGATCTTTTCTTCTTAATTGCAAGGTCAGGCATTCCTGTAAATCGCGGGCTGCAATGCCCGGAGGGTCGAAACTTTGAATCACTTTCAGCATCTCCAGTACATCCTCTTCTTCCACCATTATATTTTGTGAAAAAGCAAGGTCGTCTATCATTGAAGTGATAGGCCTTCTTAAATATCCGTCATCATCAAGACTTCCGATGATTTGTTTTCCAATAATAAAGTCCTGATCAGACAGCGGCACAAGGTCAAGTTGCTCCTGTAAGCTTTCGAAAAAGGTACTTTCGATAGCAATGGGAGTTTCTTTTTTCTCCTCATCGTCGTCATTATTGTTGTATGAAGTGCTGTAGTCGTTTGTATTGTCGTCCTGTAAATAGTCGTCAACATTAAATTCATCTGTGCTTTCTTCTTTCGATCCGGCATCAAAGTCTTCTGGCGTTTCATTCAAATCGTCGTATTCACTCTTAGGTTCCTCAGCGATCATTAGACTTGGATCTTCAAGAGCTGGGTTTTCTTCTAATTCTTCTTTTATGCGTGTATCTAAGGAAACGGTAGGGACTTGCAGCAATTTAATAAATTGAATTTGCTGCGGTGATAATTTTTGAAGTAACTTTTGTTGTAAATGTTGTTTAAGCATGTTCTGTAGAAAAGGTATTTAGACCCGTTTCAAAAATAAGCATTTGGTTTAGATATAAACTATAGACTTATGCTATTATTGCAATTGATAGGTTTTTTTACAACAAAAGGCCTCATTTCCCAATAAAGTTTATAATTTTAAACTCGTATTGAGCGATTATTAAAAAAACAGTTATGAGTTTTATTAAAGAATTTAAGGAATTTGCCATGAAAGGCAATGTCATCGACCTTGCTGTCGGTGTAATTATAGGAGGTGCATTTGGTAAGATTGTTACCTCCATGGTGAATGATTTGATTATGCCTCCAATTAGCTTATTGATTGGCGATAAGGGTTTTGCAAATTTTTACATTCCATTAAATTCAAAGGTTCAGGAATTTGTTGCAGCTAATCCCAATGCTTCTCTTGAAGATGCGAGAAAAGCCGGGCCGGTATTTGCCTGGGGGAATTTTGCAACTGAGGTTATCAATTTTATTATTCTTGCTTTTATTATTTTTCTAATGGTAAAAGCTATCAATTCTATAAAGCGTAAGCAGGAAGAAGCACCTAAAGCCGCACCGGCACCTACTAAAGAAGAAGTTTTATTAGGGGAGATCAGAGATTTGCTAAAAGCAAGAAGTTTATAAACATATTTTTAAGGGGATATGTATTTTCATGTCCCCTGTTTTTTAATTTCGGGACTGATGATAATATAATCAGCTAACCCGGAATATTTCTTCCAGTCAGGATGAATAAAATCTGCCGATGGAAAGCAGGATATATTGGTGGCCCTGATGCCTGGTGCATATTTTTTTAACTGCATCATGATCCCTAGCTTTTCATCACTATGAAATCTTCCATTGACCTGAAAGATCTTTTTTCTGGGATTCTTTTTGAGATGGGCGGCAATTGACCATGCCATTGTTGCATCCCAAAAGTTTTGCGTCTGATAAATCTTCATATTGCCCATATCATGCCCTCCCAAAGTCTGTACAAATTTTTCATGATATCTTCCGGTAGCTGTATCTACAGGCAATGGTGGAAAGAATACTTTTGACATCGCAGGAAACTTTGTCAAGACTTCCAGACCTCCGTAGGTTACCGCATTGCTATACCTTACTGCTGCATTCGCAGCAATTACATTTAATTGGTTCTCTTTTGCAAAAGCTATTAAGGGTTTGTAGTCGTTATAATTATTCCATGCCCTGCTTTCCTTAATGAAGTTTTTTTCTGAAATAAGATGAAGTAAATATTCGTTGATTACGGGCTGCACATCTGTAGTAAACATTTCCATAGACAAAGCTGTACCAGGATATACCTGGGCTGCTCTTTTAAGAATTTCCAATTCTAATACGTGTCCTGCAGAATCATTGTGTTCCTCTCCGAAGATTAACACATCGGTAGTTTTTATATCCTTAATCAGCGCATCCAGCTGAATTGTTTTTTGATTTTTAACATCATAAATTTTGTACGCCTGCTCACTGCTATCCTGTGCAAATGAGCATAATGATATGGCATTTATGGTTAAGAGTAGGATAATGTATTTCATAGCTCAAATTAACGGATAATATATGATTAAGCTAAATCGCTTATCCGGATTTATTTACCGGTTAAAAAAGTCAATTCACCGATGTTTTACCACTGTGCGGATATGCACTCTGGATTCATCTTAATCTGCGCACTACATTTGATTAGAAAATAATACGTAAAAACATAATACAATTTCAAATGAAAACTTATAAAAACTCAGAAAACCACTCTAGCAGAATGTTGGGTGGTATCATTGTTCTGGTAATTGGTGTAGTATTTCTTTTAAGCAATTTTGGAATTAAAATGCCTCATTGGTTATTTAGCTGGCATACACTACTGATCGTTATCGGTCTCATCATTGGTGCAAAAAGAAATTTTACAGGTAAAGCATGGTTAATCATGGTACTGATCGGTGGTTATTTTACTTTACAGGATATCACGGATTTCAATTTGGCCAGATTTTATTTTCCAATAGCATTTATTGCGTTGGGCCTGTTTCTCATCCTTAAACCTAAAAGAATAGCTGGCGATCAATGGAAAAAAAAAACTGCAGCTTTCAATATAACTGATGAAAATCCGGTAGAAGAGGAGGATATATCTGGCGTCGACTATGTAGAGACCGTTGATATTTTTGGTGGGAGTAAACATAACGTATTTTCTAAGAACTTTAAGGGTGCAGATATGGTGGCCGTTTTTGGAGGATGTGAATTAGACCTGACAAATGCAGACTTTAGGGACACCGTGATTCTGGATGTAGTGGCTATTTTTGGCGGTGCAAAAATAATCGTTCCACCCAGCTGGGAAGTTAAGTCTGAAGTTACCTCTATCTTTGGTGGTGTAGACGATAAACGAAAAATTCTTCCCCTTGCTGGCCAGGAGCGTAAAATTATTAAGATAAAAGGATTAGCTTTATTTGGCGGATTGAATATAACAAACTATTAATCTAATTATCGTGACTAGTAATCCTCTCCTCAGCAGAAAAATACAGAAAGCAGCAGCAATGCTGTTTTTGTCGTGGGTAGCAGCGTTTATTTTGCTCTTCCATTATACATTGAATTTTAATTGGATCATCTCTACAGGAGATAGTTTAATCACTAATGCCTTACTTGCCCTCAGCTGTCTTGTGATCAGTATGGTGCTGAAGTTTTATAAGCCCAAAAATGATATTGTTCTCTTTGTAATTATCCTTGCCATTACCCTCGCTGTATCGGTCTCACTGATCAGCAATTTTTTTTTAAGCAGTATCATATTTAATCAGACATACCTCAGCTTTCTGAGTTTTTCCCTTCCATTCAGATTTATAGTTTTATTTGTTTTTTTAGCATGGTGCGGTCTCGCAAACGTATTGTGGTATAGACTTGAAGAACAATCTGAAACCCAGGAACGTTTGTTCACTGCCCAGAACCTGGCTAAGGAAGCAGAGCTGAATAAATTGAGGCATCAGTTGCAACCCCATTTTTTATTTAACAGCCTTAATTCTGTTTATGCATTAACTATTGTAAACCCAAAAGAAGCGGGGATTATGATTACCAAACTGGCCTCATTTCTACGTGGTACTTTAAAACGAGATGATGAAGTTTGGGTCAGTGTTGCTGAAGAGATGGAGTATATCCAGCTATACCTGGATATTGAAAAAGTAAGATTCAGCCACCGCCTTAATATTGCGGTCGAAATAGCAGATGAGGCGCTGGATTTATGCCTCCCTGGAACGTTACTTCAGCCAATTGTAGAAAATGCAATAAAATTCGGTCTGTATAATACCTCAGGTACAATCCTGATTTCGGTAGCCGTAAGGGTAGAGCAGGGGGTATTGGTTTTAGCAGTGAGTAATCCTTACGATCCTGAAATGAAAAGTGCAGAAGGAACCGGATTCGGTTTGACGGCAATAAGAAGAAGGTTATATTTGCTTTTTGCGGACAGTAATTTACTGCAAACCTCTTCATCGGAAACTAATATTTATTCAACGACGCTTAAAATTCCACAAATATATGATAAGAACCATACTCATTGATGATGAGCCTTTAGCAAGGGATATTGTAAAACATTATCTTAATAAATATCCTGATATTGAAGTAGTAGCAGAATGTAGTGATGGTTTTGAAGGCTTGAAGGCAATTACGCAGTTTCGGCCTGACTTCATATTCTTAGATATACAGATGCCAAAAATTAATGGTTTTGAGATGCTGGAACTGGTAGATGAAGCTCCGGTTGTAATATTTACAACCGCTTTTGATGAATACGCAATCAAGGCTTTTGAAGTCAATGCGGTCGATTATCTGCTCAAACCAATAGAAGAAGACCGATTTGACCAGGCTATAAAAAAACTGCCTGCTAAATTAAAACAGAATGAGATTACAGCCGATTTGCTGGAATCTGTAGCAGTGAACCCGGCACAACAGAACAGGGTAGTGGTTAAGACCAATGGCGTGATTAAGATTATCCCGGTGGCTGATATACATTACCTGGAAGCAGACGATGACCACGTTAAATTAAGTAGTACCGAAGGTGTTTTCTTCAAGAATAAAACCATGGGTTTTTTTGAACGGACACTGGATAGCTCACAGTTTATAAGAATTCACCGTTCTTATATCATTAATTTGGGGCAGGTGTCAAAAATAGAATTGAAAGAAAAAGATAGTTATGTTGTTTTATTAAAGTCAAATATCTGGCTTCCAGTTAGTAAAAGTGGATATGCACGACTAAAAACAGCTTTAGGTATATAAAATATAAAACTGATGCTGAATGTATTTGCATTTAATAAAAAATGGGACTATATTTGCACCTCTGATTTTAAAAAAATAGTTAAGATATAATACAGTTATGAAAAGAACATTCCAACCTTCGCAAAGAAAGAGAAGAAACAAACACGGCTTCCGCGAAAGAATGGCTACAGCAAACGGTAGAAGAGTATTAGCTTCTCGTCGTGCAAAAGGAAGAAAGAAATTATCAGTTTCTGACGAACGTCGTCACAAAGCATAATTTTGATTGCAGCACGTTAAGTGTTAGCAGATCTTGTCTGCAATATTGCAATCAGAAACATGAAAAAATTTACTAAAGAAGAACGGTTATGTAGCAGAAAGTCATTAGACCTGCTGTTTAAGAACGGTTCTTCTTTTTTATTGTATCCTTTTCGGTTATCTTACTTATTTGTATCAGGTAAACATACTTTTCCTGCACAGGTGGTAATTAACGTCTCAAAGAAGAGGTTTAGACGTGCGCATGATAGAAATCTCATCAAGCGCAGAATTCGCGAAGCTTATCGTCTGCATAAATCATCTGGTTTATATCCTGCACTGAGCGATCCCAATCAATTACTATTACTTTCTATCCAGTTTGTTGGCAAAGAACATCATGATTACCTGTTTTTTGATAAGAAGCTTGCTGCTGCTTTTAAAAAGCTAATTTTAAGTTTTTCTACTGATGAAAGTAATTAAAGAGGTTATAGCATGGCTTTTTTTAGCTATAATTAGGCTATATCAATGGTTATTATCACCATTACTGGGTGCTAGTTGTCGTTTTACACCAACCTGTTCGCAGTACGGAATTGAAGCTATCAAAAAGCATGGGCCTTTCAAAGGGGGCTGGCTTACGTTAAAAAGGATAGGTCGCTGTCATCCCTGGGGGAAACATGGGCACGATCCTGTGCCATAATAATTAAATGAACTATATTTGCGCAAATGGTCAAAATACTTCAAATTGAAACTGCTACCCAGTCATGTTCTGCTGCTGTAGCGGTGAACGGGAAAACAGTTGCACTAAAAGAACTTGTTGCTCAGAACATTCACGCAGGCAGTCTTACTTTATTTATTGATGAAGTGATGACGATGGCTGGCATAAGTTATCAGGAACTCGATGCTATTGCTGTAAGTAAAGGACCTGGATCTTATACCGGCTTAAGGATTGGAGTTTCTACGGCGAAGGGATTATGTTTTGCACTTGATAAACCTCTGATCGGCATTGATACGCTAAAAATGATGGCTACTGGCTTTATCAGTACTGCTGAAAATTACCAGGGACTGGTTTGTCCGATGATCGATGCCAGAAGAATGGAGGTTTTTACTGCCTTATATCAATCTGATCTTTCAGTTGTATTACCAGTTAGTGCAGAGATTATCAATGAAGAATCATATAAAGAACTGTTAGCTCTTCATCATATTACGTTTATAGGTGACGGGGCATCCAAATGCAGTCAGATTATCTCGTCTTCTACTGCAGTGTTTTCTGAGCTGAACTATAATTCCTCAGCAAATATGAGTTTGCTTGCATTCAATGCTTTTCTGCATAAAGAATTTGAAGATCTTGCTTATTTTGAACCTTATTATCTCAAGGACTTTGTAATTACAGCACCAAAAAAGAAAGTTTAATTATTTTTTCTTTTTAAACACGCCAAATATCTTACTGAAAAAGCCTTTTTTATCGGCATCATCTCCAACTCCCGGCATGTAGCTGCTGTTTTGAGGGTGTTCTACAATGTAACCAAATTTAATTCCCAGACCCATATAAAACGAGGCTCCCGTGTATCCTAAATTTGTAGCCGCTGTTTTTTTAGCTATGGACGCCGATTTTAATAGGTTGTCTGTTCCTAAAAAGAACTCGAAGTTTGGCGTCTGGTACATTCCCTGGGTTCCCAGCTGCATAAAGCCGAGCATATTATAGGCTGGAGACAGGGATAAAGAGAGATCATTATATTTAAAATTGTTCACCAGTACCACGTCTCCGCCTTGATAAAAAAGATTCTTTGAAATGATAAAACTGGGCGTATAAAAATCGTATTTCTTCGAAATAAGAAAATCTGCTTTGGCATTTGTTGCCGTATAAAAGCTGTTTTTCCGATCTGCTACCTCAAATATATCAAGAATACGTTCCTGAAGATCGGGCTCAGGTTCCAAAGGATCTCTGTTAATAGTCGCTACATCACTTACAAAAAATGAATGTGAATCTTTATTCCATTTGATAAAACCTAAATCCTTGATACTGCTCATAATGAACACACCTGATTTGGCAGTATAAGTAGTTCCCATCCCTATTGATAAACCAGGGTTCTTGAAATTGGGAAAAAATGTTTTCGATGAGATCTCATCCCCACGCAGGAAACTTGCTTTATAGGTACCAGTAAGGCCAACTGAAAGTTGATTAGCTATAGGATCGATAGTCAGATTGGAATTGGTAATTTCTGCCTTATTGTAAGTAATCCCACTCAATAAACTCACTTTTACACCAAAAGCCAATCTTTTATTGTAATTCTCCCGGAAATTTAAACTGAACTGATGATAGGACTGGCCATATCCATTACCATTAAAAAGGCCCGTTTGTGACGAGGAAAACCGATTATAATCATTGAAAATTACCAGCGTTTCGTTTGTATAGTCTGCAAATGCGTCTGACCGCACCTGCCATGAAAAGCCAATTTCCTGATGAAATTTATAGGATTGAAACATCCTGAATGTTAGCAGATAGATATTAGAGTTATGTATCAGTTTATTTCTATCATTATTTCCGATAGGAACTCCCGTGGCATCATAAACACCATCGGAGATCAATTTTCTCCCTGTAAAACTGCCATCACCTCTATTTGCTGCATTAAGACCAAAATATGGGAGCAGAAAATTAGAAGCGTATTGCCTCGAGGAGTCTAAAAGAAATGCTTTTTGAGCAGGGTTCTCAAAAGCATCAAATAATGTTTTTGTATTGAAAAGACCATATTGCTGTGCCTGAAGCTGGCTGAATGTAATTGAAAAAAAACAGATTAACAGGTATCTTTTTGCCATATGCAGGAAACGTTTCTAAATATGCTAAATTAAAAAGGTAAATTGATTATTTAAATGTTAAATCTTATTCAATTCATTCTTTTTGGAATAGGAAACTACCTTATTACCATTGTACTGTCGGTTTTCGAAGCAGATTTTGCATCAATTACTAAAGTAGTCTGGAAGTTATCACCATCACCGCTTAACTGATAAATCAATGAGCTGAATGGAGCTAAACCATCTTCAGCACTAAGGTACCTGTAGTCGGCATTGTACATCATATTCCTCGCCAGATCCATAACGTTTTTCCTGTTACCATAAAACATCACACTTGCATCTTTTGAAATATGGTTATACAGATTAGTGTAATCCGAAGTATTGATTAGCAGTTCATTTTTGCGGTAGCTGTTTAAAAAAGATTGTATGGTTCCGGCGGAATTCGCAATTACCATATAATTATCAATTATCGTATAATATGGTTTATTGAATTTGCTGACAGGTTCTCCAAAGTAGGCATACAGTAAATCCGGTTCTTTCAATAATTTGATGTCCTCATTATAGTTTTCACTGATATCCAGTAGGAGCTGATCTAATTTATCTCCGTTAGACAGTTGGATAGCACCTAATTTTTCTCCTGATTTTAGCTGAAAAGTAATGAGCTGACTTTTAAAATATTTAGGGATGATTTCATCGATATCCAGGTGATATTTCTGATTAGTACTATTTATAATTCTTTTTACCTTATTATCCTGTTTTGTTGAGCTAAACCATGTTGCCAGATTTTTACGCCATGCATTATAATCTGAGATTATAAAAACAGTAAAATTAGCTGTATTTGCAGGCAGGATATTGTCTATAATTATCTTCTGGGGTTTTAGTGAGATAAACAAACTGAGGTAATTCGTGTGATCATTTATTCTGGAGTTGCCGTTAAAGAATAGTCTCTCTTTACTAAAATTATAGTTGAGTGCTGCGAATGAATTGTTCTTCTTTAATATTTCTATATGACCAGGAAGCTTATCGGGAGAAAATGCTTTAAGCAAATCCGGGAGAATACGGAAGTTGATATAAAGATTTGCCAGACTGTTTTTGCTGTACTTGTCGCCCGACTTCATATAGGCTGCAAATTCTTGCGTATTTTTGTCCAGATGGGCATTTAGTGCTTGAACAGCATGCTGTTTATTATTTGATATCACGACTAGGTCGTTTTTTATTCCTCCGTAGTAGATGGTGCTGTCCTGTAATGTTAATTTGAATTCCGTGGCTGTGCCTTCAGTTTGAATCTTATTGGCTTTCAGCGTATTCAGCAGGTTTACCTTTCCTTCTGCGGTGTTTAGCTGAGTGCTGATCAGGTAATTATTAGATTGATTTGATCCCGCTGAAAAGCTGATATATATGGCATTCCCCACAATAAGCCGGTTGATAGCAGGATTGGCTATAATTTCACTTTTTAGCAAGGCAAGTTGTCTTGCATTTTCTGTCCCGATTACGCGTTGAAAGTAATTCTGCCCTTTTAATAATTCCAATACGTTCTTGTCATCCTGCATGCAAAAAACGAGTCCGGAATTGAAAACCGCGGCATTAAGACTACCATTATCTGTCATATTCTGCGCAGTTAATCTGGAGAAATATAGATAAGCCATAGCCATCATCGCTATAATCAGTACTAACAGAGTGAGATAGATTTTTTTCATGGGAGATTCAAGCAAATTTAATTTTAATTTTTGATTACTAAGAAAATGCAACCATTTTCTTAATTTTGACTGGCTGGAAAAAAGCTGATTTTAAATGAATAGACGAATAATTTTAACTGCTTCTTTGTTTGGTTGTATAGCTGTGATATTTGGAGCATTTGGCGCGCATAGTTTAAAGAATGTTCTCAGTGCTGATGCTATGGCTATCTGGACAAAAGGTATTGAATATCAGTTTTATCACACTTTTGCTTTATTATTCTTATCAACTTTTGCCAGATTCAGGACTAAACTGGTAGACTTTTCATTTTACTGTTTTTCTATCGGTACTTTATTATTTTCCGGGTCGTTATATTTACTGGCAACGAGGGACATTCTTCATCTTTCTTTTGTGAATATCATCGGTCCGGTTACGCCTTTGGGTGGATTATTATTGGTAGGCGGATGGATTCTTTTATTCCTTGCTGCTTTAAAAAACCGATAATATGTCAGACGCTAATGATATAGATTTTGTAGAAAGGGATACCTTATTTGTTGAAGTCATTTTACCCTTATCACTTTCAAAAAATTATATCTATCGTATACCTTTTCACTTAAATGAACTGATTGCGGTGGGGAAAAGGGTAATTGTACAGTTTGGTAAAAACAAAATCTATACGGCATTAGTTAAAAGTTTAAGTAATACACCTCCAGAGGTTTATCAGGCAAAATACATTATCGATGTAATAGATGAATATCCCGTCGTAACTGATATGCAATTCAGGTTCTGGGATTGGATGACTTCCTATTATTTATGTAATGAAGGAGATGTGATGTCGGCCGCCCTTCCTGCAGGACTTAAACTGGCCAGTGAGACAATTATCGTACTGCGTGAAGATGCTGATCTGGGTTCAATAGATATTACCGATAAGGAAGCCATACTTGTTACCACCCTGGATAAGCAAAAGAAACTGACGATCGATCAGATATCTAAATTATTAGGACAGAAGACAGTCTTTCCTATCATCAGATCCTTAATCGGTAAGGACGTGGTCTATATAGCAGAAGAAGTAGTAGAGAAATACAAACCGCTTTTAAAGTCTTTTATTACACTAAACCCTTTTTATAAAGAAGAGGGCAATTTCAGACAGCTTTTTGAAGTGCTGGAGCGTGCGCCAAAACAATTGGATGCACTGCTGATGTACATTAAGCTTTCTAAAGCAGGAGAAGAAGTTTCAAAGGCACAATTGCTGGAAGAAAGTAATTGCGGCCAGGCTGCGTTAAAATCTTTAGTGGATAAGGACATTTTTGCATTGCGTAAAAAAGCAGTGAGCCGGCTGAATGATGAGGTGGATGACCTCATCTTAAATTTTAAATTGAGTACAGCCCAGCAAATAGCATTATCAGCAATTCAAACCTCATTTCAGACCAAAGATGTGGTTTTACTGCATGGTGTTACTGCTTCCGGAAAAACACAGGTCTACATCAAATTGATAGAAGAAGCTATTGCCGGCGGTGGGCAAGTACTTTTCCTCTTGCCTGAAATTGCACTCACTACGCAGATTGTTGAGCGGATAAAACGTTATTTTGGTGATGCCATCGGTGTATATCACTCAAAATTTAATGACAATGAACGCGTAGAGATCTGGAATAAAGTACTTAACGGACAATATAAGATTGTTTTAGGTGCCAGATCCGCCGTTTTTCTTCCTTTTAAAGATTTAAAATTAATCGTCGTAGATGAAGAGCATGAGTCATCTTATAAACAGAATGAACCTTCTCCAAGGTATCAGGCAAGAGATGCTGCCGTATATCTGGCCCACTTGCATCAGGCTAAGATAGTATTGGGTTCTGCTACACCTTCAATTGAAAGTTATTACAATGCAGAACAACAAAAATATGGTCTGGTTGCGCTTACGGAAAGGTTCGGGGGAGTTGATCTTCCGCTTCAGGAGGTAGTCAGTATTTCAGAGGAAACCAAACGAAAGAAGATGGTGTCTTATTTTTCCAGTGTGCTTATTGACGATATACAGGCTACACTGAATAAAAAGGAACAGGTAATTCTTTTCCAGAACAGGAGGGGATACGCTACCATTCTTATTTGCAAAACATGCGGATTCGCACCCAAATGCGTGAATTGTGATGTGAGTTTAACATTTCATAAGAGCAGCGGGAAATTACATTGTCATTATTGCGGTTATCACGAAAGCAGTATGAAAATATGTCCGGCATGCGGTTCTGTGCATGTGGAACAAAAAGGTTTTGGTACAGAAAGGGTTGAAGAAGAGCTTAGTCTTATCTTTCCTGATATTAAGATTGCGCGATTGGATGTGGACAGTACCAGAACTAAAAATAGTCTGCAGAAAATCATAGCTGATTTCCAGGAAAAAAAGACAGACATTCTGATCGGAACACAGATGGTAGCTAAGGGACTGGATTTTGACAATGTCACCCTGATTGGAGTAATCAATGCAGATACGCTTTTAAATTATCCTGATTTTCGTGCTTTCGAAAGGAGTTATCAATTGCTGGCACAGGTGGCAGGAAGAGCCGGGCGCCGCTCGCAGCAGGGAAAAGTATGTATTCAGGCTTATGATGACAAACACAGGATTATTAAACAAGTAGTAGATAACAACTATCTTGAAATGTATAATGACGAAATTGCCGAGCGGAGGCAATTTCATTATCCACCCTTTACACGCCTGATTTTCATCAATGTGAAACATAAGGATGCCAATGTCCTCAATGCCGCTGCATTAAGGTTTGCCAATCTGTTAAAAGCGCAACTTGGAACACGCGTTCTAGGGCCTGAACAACCTTTAGTGTCCAGAATCAGAAACTATTATATCAGGCAGATTATCATTAAATCCGATAAGTCTACGGCAATACAAAAAGTAAAATCAGTACTAAAACAAACGATTGTTGATTTCAATACAGAAAATACTTATAAAGGGGTAATTATACAGATCGATGTAGATCCTTATTAATCTTTAGTTCCGAGATGTATCTGAATGCCTACGGAAACAGGGTTTAATAGAAATTCGGTTTTATAATATTTATTTAAAGTCCTGTAATTTGACGCATCCAATGCAACTGTTTCCTGGCGTTCATAGGAGTAGAAGAACTCGAGGTTGCTTTCTGCAAAAATAGAAAGCATTGGTACAGGGTTAAGCTTAATTCCAAGTACAGGAGAAGCTACGAATCCGTTTTTGCTACCTTCGATGCTACTTGGTGAAACCGTAACGCGCTGCGGATTTGTATTGTTGATAGTTCCCTTGAAAACGGTTGACCTAAATCCTATATCCATTGCAAAATAAGGCTGAATACCTGAATAATTGAAGCTTTTCTCAAATCCTATTTTAACTGAATAATCTGTTGTTTTACCATCTGCAAGTTCACAATTAGCGCAGTTATTGTTAAAACTGGTTGACTTGTTTAAATAGTTTGCACTAAGCCGGTAGCTAATCTGATTGTCATTGAATTTAATCATCGCTCCATTAAAGTAGGTATTTAAATAGGGCTGATCTGTCTGATTCAATAATTTCGGCAGTTGAATAATACTAAATGCCCTTGCAACTATGGAGTAATTATAATTTCCATTTGTTTGAGAATAAGAGCAAAGGTAAAACGCTAAAGACAATAGTGTTAGTATTGCTTTTTTCATACATAATGTTTTTGGTGTGGTCTCAAAAGTAGAAATTATTTGTTGTAATAAGCTGATTATTACGTATAAAATATACTTGTATTTATTGGAAATTATTACTGAGAATTTTTTAAAAAATTAACTTTTATGCATGTGTTTTGTCGTATTATTTTTATTTTAAGAATAATAACAGCGCTATATCCTGTTGTTAGGTTTTGTTCCTAAGTTGTTGTGTATTAAATTCCTACGATTTAAGCCTGAAAAATTGATTCTAAAGCAGTATTTTTGGAATCAATGGCATATAAGTTTGTAGATAATTACAGGGAAAGAGGGGCGAGGAAAAAATTAGTAGAACACCTCAAGTCAAGAGGTATAGCTGATGAACGTGTTTTGACTGCAATTGGAAAAGTACCCCGGCATTTCTTTTTTGATGAAACATTCTGGAATCAGGCGTATAAAGACATTGCTTTTCCAATTGGCGACGGACAGACTATTTCTCAGCCCTATACGGTAGCTTACCAAAGTGAGTTGCTGCACATTGTGAAAGGCGACAAGGTTCTTGAAATCGGAACCGGTTCCGGTTACCAGACTTGTATCTTAATGGAGCTTGGTGCTGAGGTCTATACCATTGAAAGACAGGAAAGCATCTACAAACATACTATACGGGTATTGCCGGGAATGGGATACAAAGCCAATTTTTTCTTTGGTGATGGATCAATGGGGATTGCTGATCATGCACCGTATAGTAAGATCATCGTAACCGCAGGTGCACCCTTCGTCCCGGAAATACTGTTAAAACAGCTTAAAATAGGAGGTATTCTGGTCATTCCGGTAGGTAATGAACATTCCCAGACTATGGTAACAGTCATCAGAGTAAATGAAACAGAATACGAAAGATTTGAACTGGATACTTTCAGGTTTGTCCCCCTTGTGGGAGACCAGGCCTGGTAATTTTTTTACACTTTTAACGCTCTATCCATCTCCCTTTTCGATTCCCTGTCTTTGATGCTGTCTCTTTTATCAAATTCTTTTTTACCCTGAGCCAGCGCAATCTCAATTTTTGCGAATCCTCTCTCATTGGTAAAAATGCGAAGAGGCACAATCGTATAACCCTTCTCTTCGCTCTTTACTTTGAGCTTCTTCAATTCTTTTTTTTGCAGGAGCAGTACTCTGTCCCTTTTGATATCATGATGGTGAAATGAACTGTGACTGTATTCCGAAATATGCAGATTCCTTACATAGAGTGTATTACCGATAAACATGCAGAATGCATCAGACATATTTGCCTTTCCTTGTCTGATTGCCTTAATTTCTGTACCCAGTAAAGCCAGTCCCGCATTATATTTTTCAATGACATGGTAGTCGAAATATGCTCTTTTATTTTTTATTTGAATGTCGTTTTTCATAGAATCTGCTAATATAAGATTTATCTGACCACTAACACAGGAATGTTTATTTTGTGACGTACCGATTCTACAGTGGTACCGAAGATAAGGTCCTTTAACCCTTTATGGCCATGTGCACCCATCACCAGCAGGTCCAGCTCATTAGTTTTAGTAATTTCTGCAATTCCGCCTGCAGCCTTTCCAAAACCAATATGGGGGATGGCCTTGTAGCCCAGCTCTTCCAGATTTGTACAATACACTTTTAAGTTTTCAGCATCACTTTGTGTTTCATGGTCTAAGGTAGCTTTACCATGATACCGGGCTGCTGCGGTTTCTACAATATGAATCAAATGGTATTCTGCGCTATGACCACCCTGCAGGAGCGCATGCTGAATGGTATTCCTGTCATTTTTTGAAAAATCTACAGTAATCCCTATATGTGTATATTTAATTTTGTCTACCACTTCAATATTCAGTGCATTGCCATGCGGCACATTAATATGCGCTGTTTTTCTGGCATTAAATATTGGATACACAAACACATACAGTAATAACAAACCAATCAGAATGGCAACGGGAATGATAATCACATAGATATACCATCCACCAGATTCCTTGCTCCAGTTTGCAATTTCTTCTGTTACCAGTTTAATGTTCAGGATTACGATCACACTCGCACTGATCCAGGCAAGAATCTTCACCCATAGTTTGATAGCAAAGCCCTTCATTTCTTTTTTATCGGAGGTGAAGTGGATCAATGGAATTACCGCAAATCCGAGTTGCAGACTTAAAACTACCTGGCTTAATATGAGCAGGCCGCTTAATGCATCGTCACCAAAGTACAGGATGGTAAAAAATGCCGGAATAATGGCCAGCAAACGCGTGATTAATCTCCGTAACCAGGGCTGAATGCGCAGGTTCAAATGCCCTTCCATTACAATCTGTCCGGCCAGTGTTCCTGTAACGGTAGAGCTTTGGCCTGCTGCGATCAGGGCTATCGCAAATAATGTGGGTGCTACACCGCCAAAAATGTGTTCCAATAACTTATAAGCGTCCTGAATTTCTGCAACTTCATGCAACCCATTTTTGAAAAATGCCGCTGCAGCAAGAATAAGGATTGCTGCGTTGACGAAAAAGGCAAGATTGAGGGCGACTGCCGTATCGATGAAATTAAATTTTATGGCTTCTTTTATGCCTTTAGTGTCTCTCTCAAATTTCCTGGTTTGTACTAAAGAGGAGTGGAGATATAGATTGTGCGGCATGACGGTAGCCCCTATAATACCAATAGCAATATATAAGGCTTCGCCAGATAATACTGAAGGTTTTAGCCCTTTTACAATTTCTTTTATAGATGGCTCCACAATAAACATTTCAACCAGAAAAGAAATACCCACAATAAACACCATGGAAACGATAAAAACTTCCATTTTACGCATTCCTTTATTCATCAGAAAAAGGAGGAGGACAGTATCAAAAATAGTGATACTGATTCCCCAGATCAGCGGCAGGCCAAATAGGAGGTTTAGACCAATAGCCATACCAATGATTTCTGCAAGGTCACAGGCAACAATGGCCGTTTGGGCTAACCCGAATAATGGGATATTTACCCACTTTGGATAACCGTTCCTGGATGCCTGCGCCAGGTCAAGGCCTCTCACTATGCCTAATCTTGCACTTAACGACTGCAAAAGCAGCGCTATTAAATTTGACATGAGCAGGATCCATATCAACTGATAGCCAAACTTACTACCACCGGCAAGATCTGTAGCCCAGTTGCCCGGATCCATATAGCCTACGCTGACCAGATAAGCAGGACCGATAAAAGATAAAATTCTTCTCCAGCCAGTTCTTTTACCAGTATCTACACTTTGATGTACTTCACTTAATGATTCGGATTTTTTCATTGGTATATTAGCATTTACGCTTAAATGTCTTTGATTTCTTTATTTTTTTACCAGAATATGCTGAGCAACTTCCTTACTGATATTTACTGTTTTACTGTTTACTAACAATTCTACTGAACCATCGAAATCGGTAATCTCCTGAACTGTTAATGTTACACCGATAGTCAGGCCCAATTTTTCCAGATGTTTCAGGAAAGGCGAAGAATGTTCCGTTACACCAATAATTATACCTGTATATCCTTTTCCCAGCTGATGGAGATGCATATTTTCGGACGGCTCAAAAATCCCTTCTTTATTCGGGATAGGATCGCCATGAGGATCTCTTTTCGGAAATCCCAAAAAATCATCCAGTCGTTCTATTAATGCAAAAGAGTTGATGTGTTCCAGTTCTTCTGCGATATCATGTACTTCATCCCATTTGAATTTGAGCTTTTCTACCAAAAAAACTTCCCAGAGCCTATGCTTTCTTACAATTCTGATGGCAGCGGTTTCCCCTGCAGGCGTTAAAGTAACTCCCTGATATTTGATGTAATCAACAAGTTTCTTTTCCGCCAGCTTTTTAATCATATCTGTAACCGATGCCGCCCGTGTTGCCATCTTTTCAGCTATAGCATTAGTCTGCACAGCATTAGGATTGATTTGAGATAAATGATAAATTACTTTGAGATAGTTCTCTTCTGTGAATGATTGCATTTATATAAAGCTAATTATTTTTTTAGATAAATCTAAAAATAATTCCATAGAATAATCCATAATTATTCTGTTATTTTATAGAATTAAATTTGGTGAATAAGTGATTCTTATTCTATCTTTGAATCATAGAACGAACAAATGGCAGCAGAATTAGATAAAATAGATTTTAAAATCCTTAAGCTTTTACAGGAAAACGGCAGAATTACCAATTTGCTATTGTCTCAGGAAATAGGTTTATCTCCGGCCCCAACATTAGAGCGGGTAAGAAAGCTGGAGATGTCTGGCTTCATCAAAAGTTATCATGCATTAGTTGATGAAGAAAAATTAGGATTAGGGATCAAAACTTTTATACAAGTGCAACTTGATTTTCATAAAAATAATACTATCCAGATATTTTTGGATGAAGTAAATCTGATTAAAGAAATTACTGAATGTCACCATGTCACAGGTCAGGCTGACTTTTTATTGAAGGTATATGTTAGCGATATAAAAGCATATGAGCGTTTAATTATGGATAAGATCAGTAAGATCAGTGTTGTTAAAACGTTTCAGACGATGATGATCATGTCCACAACCAAAAAAGAGCCTATCGTTCCCCTGGAATATTAAAACAAGTTAAAAAACCTGTCTTAGCTAATTTGCCAATTGATAGGTTTTTTACCTTTTGCT
This sequence comes from Pedobacter sp. MR2016-24, assembly GCF_026239655.1. Classification (GTDB taxonomy): domain Bacteria; phylum Bacteroidota; class Bacteroidia; order Sphingobacteriales; family Sphingobacteriaceae; genus Pedobacter. The sequence continues at coordinate 179,864 of NZ_JAPIVO010000009.1, forward strand.
ATTAAAATTGCATTTGTCTTCGAAAAGGGCTTGCTGCCAAAAAATCCGTTATAAGCAGAAAATGGTGAGGGGTGGGCAGACTTAATCACGGTATGCCTGGTTTCATCAATTAATGCCGATTTATTCTGGGCGAACTTACCCCATAATAAGAACACTAATCCCTCTTTCTGTCCCGAGAGCTGACTAATAGCCTGATCAGTAAAAGCTTCCCATCCTTTTCCCTGGTGTGATCCCGGTTCATGCGCTCTGACTGTTAAGGAAGCATTCAATAACAGCACACCCTCATCCGCCCATTGGGTAAGGTTACCGTGAGCTGGAGTCTTAAAGCCTTCAATATCTGTTTCCAGTTCCTTGTAGATATTTTTTAAAGAGGGCGGCACAGTTACACCTTTCTGCACAGAAAAAGATAGCCCGTGTGCCTGTCCCTGACCATGGTATGGATCCTGACCCAGAATTACAACTTCAACTTTATCAAATGGAGTATGGTTAAAGGCATTGAAAATATCGGCGCCTTTTGGATAAACGGTATGTCCGGTTTCTTTTTCTTTCAGGAGGAAAGATTTAAGCTCTTTCATATACTCTTTTTCGAACTCATCCTGTAATACGTTTAACCAACCAGGTTCTAGTGCTGCTGACATCTCTTTATTTTTGTGTTAATATTTCAACTAAATCTTCTTCCAGTGTGTTCACCGGACTTTCAACAATCCTGCCTATCTCTTTGTTTCCATTCATGATAATGAAAGTAGGCACCATTTCAATTTCCAGCTCATCAATCAGGCCGGGAGCAGCTTTTTTCATCTCATTCACAGAGATGAGAACAATTTGGTCTTCATGAATACCAATTTCATCCAGCACTTTGTAGAAGCGCGGAACCTGCAGCCTGCTGTCACTGCACCATATACCCAACACGATAATAATTTCAATAGCTTGTGGTAGGGACCGCAACAATTTAATGCTATGTTTATCTGTTTTGTAGGATGCATACGCTGCAGTATATGCATTTTTCATTTCCGGCAGTGACAGTATAGCCGAACGTGTACATTTGTCTGACATAAAAACATTTCCTCTTTAATTTTATACTTGATTGAGCCAGAAGGCGGACAAATATTATTATTTTAAATCTGATTTTTCGCATATAAAGACGATATTTGCAAAAAAATAAATTAATAATAGATATGCCAAACATAGTAAGACTTGTTGTAGGGTTTGTAGTATTGGGAGCTGCAATAGCACTCATGATTTTCGGTTTATGGGGCTGGGGGATTTTAGCTGTGTTTATCAGTATCTTAGTTATCATCACCTTTTTCTATAATGAAAATATGCTGCTTGCACAGTGGTTTTTGAGAAAAGATGATATGCCTAAAGCCGAAAGCTTTTTGCGTAAGATCACTAACTATGAGACACAGCTGATCCGTGTTCAACACGGATATTATAACCTGTTGATTGGTTTGATTGAATCCAGAAAAACCCCGATGCAGTCAGAGAAATACTTCAAAAAAGCTTTATCCCTTGGTATGCATATGGATCATAACATCGCCCTGGCAAAGTTAAGCCTGGCCGGTATTGCAATGGGTAAACGTAATAAAAGAGAGGCTCAGATGTATCTGACTGAAGCTAAGAAGGCAGATAAGAATAAATTGCTGGCCGATCAGATCAAGCAAATGAAAGATCAGCTGGGGATGCTGGATAAACAGCAGCAGGTAAGATACAGGTAGTACCTGTAAAATCTGCAATGAAAATCATAATAGAAAAGCCACTTGCGTGGCTTTTTTTATTTATCTGTTAATCTGTCGAAATTTTCATCCTGATCAGGCTGTGATCTGCTGATGATATCATCTTCATAATCACCCTTTTTCCTACTGAAAAATAATTGTTCAGTTTGAATTCTTTTGATTAACTGGCGTATAAGTGACAAGTCAAAGGCATCTTTACTTAGTTTTATACAATATTCGTTGTCGGTTATCTCGAGTATGGACTTGTTCATAACATTCGCATTTTAGTATATGCTAAAAATAGAAAAGGCCTTCCACATTTAAGTATGGAAGGCCTTTAAGTTTATGTTATCTCTTTGTTAAGAGAACCAGACAGTTACATCTTCTTTGGAAGGCATCGTCAAATCCAGTTTTAATTTTTTGCGCATACCACCAAGATCATTAAATACCTTGTTTGCATTTGCAGCCTTTAAATCTTCTACCGTATTAAAGCCCATTTTCCGGATTACCTGTACCCATTCTGCAGGGATTCCGGCTTCAACGAAATCTTCATCGCTCGTCACTTTCGCTTTTTTCTCTGGTCTCATCTGAGGGAAGAAAAGAACCTCCTGAATAGTAGACTGGTTAGTCATCAACATTACCAAACGATCTATACCTACACCTAAACCAGATGTCGGTGGCATACCATATTCCAATGCACGAAGGAAATCATCATCCATCGCCATCGCTTCATCGTCACCTCTATCCGCTAATTTCAACTGATCCTCGAAGCGCTCTTTTTGATCTATAGGATCATTCAGTTCAGAATAGGCATTTCCAATTTCTTTACCCATCACAAATAATTCAAAACGCTCTACTAGGCCATCTTTACTTCTGTGTTTTTTAGCCAATGGCGTCATTTCGATCGGATAATCAGTGATGTAAGTCGGCTGAATCAGATTGGCTTCTACCTTCTCGCTAAATAACTCATCAATTAATTTTCCACGGCCCATTGAGGCATCTACTTCAATATGCAGACTTTTGCAGGTCTCCTTCAATTCTTCCTCTGTCATTGCCGATACATCAATACCAGTGTATTTTTGTATAGATTCGTACATCGTTAGTTTTTCGTAAGGACCGGCAAAGTTAATCTCATGTTCTCCGACTTTCACTATTGGCTGACCATGAATGGCGACAGCAACTTTTTCAAGACACTCTTCTACCATGCCCATCATCCAGATATAATCCTTATAAGCCACATAGATTTCCATTGCAGTATACTCTGGATTATGCGTCCGGTCCATTCCTTCATTTCTGAACATTTTTCCGAATTCATAAACACCATCGAAACCAGCAACGATTAACCTTTTTAAATACAGCTCATTTGCTATTCGTAAAAACAATGGCATATCAAGCGTATTGTGATGTGTTTCGAAAGGACGTGCAGCAGCACCACCATGTATTTGCTGTAGTATTGGTGTTTCCACCTCCATCCAGCCCTGCTGATCAAAATAGTTCCGCATGGTATTGATTACCTTAGAACGGTTGATGAAAATCTGTTTAAAGTCAGGATTTACAGTTAAATCAACATAACGTTGTCTGTATCTTAATTCCGGATCTGTAAAACCATCATATATATTTCCTTCTTCGTCACGTTTTACAATTGGAAGAGGTTTTAACGATTTTGATAGTAATTTAAACTCTGTTACATGTATTGATATCTCGCCTGTCTGGGTAGTGAATACATATCCCTTTACACCGATAAAATCGCCAAGATCCAGTAATTTCTTAAAGACAGTATTATAAAGTGTCTTGTCTTCATCGGGGCACAGTTCATCTCTCTTCAGGTATACTTGTACTCTTCCGGTCGAATCCTGTATTTCCACGAATGCTGCACTCCCCATGATACGGCGGGTCATTATCCTTCCCGCAAGGCTAACCTGCTGATAAGCATCCTTATTTCTTTCGTAATTCTTTAATATGTCAGCCGCATTGGCATTGATCTCATATTCCTCTGCCGGATAAGGGTCAATTCCTAATTCACGTAATTGGGTAAGCGCATTTCTGCGCAATATTTCTTGTTCTGATAGTCCTGTACTCATAAATGTATATTCAATAACATAACGCTGAATAGATATATCCGGCATACTTCTGCAAAAATAGTAAAATGGATTGTGTTTTAGCAGAAAGTTCTAATCAGCTTCTACGGATTCTTTATACATTTCATTAATGCTGTCCGCGTATTTCTTTTCAACTACTTTGCGCTTTATCTTCATGGTAGGGGTAATTTCACCTTCGTCCATGCTGAAAGGATTTCTTTTTACCATGAAATTTTTGATCCGCTCAAATTTTGATAACTCATTCGATAGTTTCCTGATATCCTGCTGCAGCCATTCCACAATCCCGGGGTCAGTTATGAAAACTTCCGGTTGCAGGAAGTAATCGTCCTTCAGGTTAAATTTCTCCTGCATGGTCTCCCTGTTCGGGATGACAATAGCGGTGAGATATTCTCTTTTATCACCAATTAAAAACAGCTGCTCAATCTTCAGGCTTTTCAGGTAAACGTTTTCTACCGGGGTAGGATATACATTCTTGCCATAAGCATTAACGATCATATTTTTTAAACGGTCTGTGATCTGCAGATTACCCTTATAAAACCTGCCGATATCGCCGGTATGGAACCAGTGGTTTTTGTCGATGGCCTCTGCCGTTTCCGCAGGTTTATTGAAATAACCCTGCATCACACAATGCCCCCTCACAATAATTTCACCCTCAGCACACTCAAAATTTTCATCGAATGTATCATGTGTCTGAATGTTGATCATTTCTTTGGTTTCTACGTCCTGTACGCCGATTTCAATTCCCGGAATAACGCGGCCAACAGTACCGTAGATCTGGCGGTCAAACTCTGTAACAGCCATTACCGGTGAAGTTTCCGTTAAACCAAAACCTTCCAGGATTTTAATACCGAGGTTGCCGAAAAATTCACCTACATTTTTTGGCAGGGCAGCGCCGCCCGAAATCATAAACTTCAGTCTGCCGCCAGTTTTCTCTTTAATCTTGCTGAACACCAATTTCTCCGCAATTGCTTTCTCCGCTGAAAGGAACAGGCCAGGATTCCTGCCTGCTTCTTTTTTCTGTCTGAAATGCTGACCAGTTGCTAATGCCCAAAGGAATATTTTAGCTTTTAGTCCGCCTTCTGCCGTTCCGCTTTTAATGGCTTTATCATGAATACGTTCAAGCAGGCGCGGTACGCAGTTCATCACTGTTGGCCTGAGCTCTCCCATATTCTTAGCCAGGAGTTCAAGACTTTGTGCAAATGCCATTTTACAACCTTGTGCGCAGCACACGTGGTAAGTCGCCGTGCGTTCAAACACATGAGAAAGTGGCAGAAAAGAAAGGAATGTCTCTGTTTCGTCGATCACTGGGATCTGCTCCAGGCATACTTTCACATTTTCGACAAAGTTGCTATGAGAAAGCATTACCCCTTTCGGAGTTCCTGTTGTGCCTGAAGTATAAACAAGCGAAGAGGTATCTGAAGGGCGCAGCGCAGTTCTGATCTCTTTAATTTTCCATCCGTATTGTGCCGTCATTCCCTTACCCAGATTGAGCAGGTCTGCGAAGCTGATAATTCCGGCACGCAGATTTGACGGGATGGTTATCTTTGAATATTCTGCAAAAGCAGGAATGATATAAAGCAATTCTTTACAATTGTCAGCTATCTTTAATATCTTTTTATAAAGAAAAGTATTGCCTACCAGTATGGCTTTCATGCCCGAGTCGTTGATAATGTATTCGACTTCCTGCTCTGATAGCGTAGGATAGATAGAAACGTTTATCGCACCAATCTGCTGAATGCCCTGATCATAATAAACATAATCCGGACCGTTTTCAATCATCAGCCCCATACGGTCTCCTTTAACAATGCCTTTTTCTAAAAAGAATGCAGCAATCGCATCCGCATGATCAAGGGTTTGCTTAAAAGAAATGTGTTCCCAATCAGCAGTCTTTTTATGTATTAAAAAGGTTTCTTCCGGTTGATGAATATTCTCTACTACGTTTCTCAATAAGCTGGGAACGGTAGAAAACTCGTTAAATGATACCATATATTTGATTTGCGATGGCAATAATAAAAATTTTTATATCAATAACACAAAAAGGGGCACTAAAAGTGCCCCTTTAAATTATAAAAAGATTTTTTAAACGGAGAAGCTCTCTCCGCATGCACATGAGCGGCTTGCGTTTGGATTGTTGAAATTAAACCCTTTTCCATTTATTCCAACAGTGAAATCAAGCTCGGTACCTGCCAGGTATAAAAATGATTTCATGTCTAGTGCAATCCTGATACCTTTATCTTCGAAGAACTGATCGTCTGCCTTCGCTTCAGTATCAAAATCCATATTATATGATAATCCGGAACATCCTCCGGTCGTTACAGAAACGCGTAAAAATGATCCTTCTCCTTTGTCAGACTCTTCCATCAAACGGACAATTTTAGTTTTTGCTTTATCGGTTATTGTGATCATAGCTTTAATTTTAGGATGATAATAAATGACAGCTAAAAAGATGCCAGATAAATTAATAATGTTATTTAATCAATTTTACTCCTTCAGCCTCCCTGAACATTTCCCACTGTGGAGAGAGGATTCTGAGGTGACTGACTGCTTTTTTTGTATTTTCAATGGTATAATCAATTTCTTCGGCTGTAGTGAATCTCCCTAAGCCAAAACGAATAGAAGAATGTGCGAGATCATCAGATAAGCCCATGCCTTTTAATACATAGGAAGGTTCCAGGGAAGCCGAAGTACATGCTGAGCCCGAGGAAACAGCTATATCTTTCATGGCCATCATCAACGCTTCGCCTTCCACATGTCTGAATGAAATATTTAACACATGCGGCAAACGATGAACGGTGTGACCATTTACATAACTTTCTTCTATTCCCGTCAATGCGGTTTCGAGTTTGCTTTTCAATCCTGACAGTCTTTCTGCTTCCTCTGCCATCTCTATGCGGCACAATTCGCAGGCTTTGCCAAAACCGACAATTCCAGGGACATTTAATGTACCTGAACGCATGCCCCGCTCATGACCTCCGCCATCCAGTTGTGCTGTCAACTTAACCCTTGGATTTTTACGTCGTACATATAATGCACCTACACCTTTTGGCCCATATAGCTTATGTGCTGTAAATGCCATGAGGTCTATGCCGTCAGTATCTACATTTACAGGTATTTTTCCAACTGCCTGGGTGGCGTCTGACATAAAAAGTGCTCCGTGTTTGTGCGCAATTGCAGAAATCTCTTTTATTGGCTGTATTACACCAGTCTCATTATTACCATACATTACCGTAACCAGGATAGTTTGTGCTGTCATTGCTGCTTCCAGTTCCGCCAGATCTATCAATCCATTCGCTTTAACCCCGAGATAAGTTACTTTTGCACCTGCTTTTTCCAGGTGTTTGCAGGTGTCTAAAATAGCTTTATGTTCTGTAGCAGTAGTGATAATATGATTCCCTTTATCCTGATACATTTCAAATACACCTTTAATAGCGAGGTTATCTGCCTCGGTAGCACCAGAAGTAAAGATGATCTCTTTATCGGTGCAGCCAACCAATTGAGCTACCTGCTCACGGGCATAATCAACACCTTCTTCTGCAACCCATCCAAATGCATGACTACGGCTCGCTGCATTTCCGAATTTACTGGTTAAATAAGGCAGCATTACTTCCAGTACTCTTGGATCAAGTGGTGTAGTAGCATTATTGTCCAGATAAATAGGAAGTTCCATTGTATATGATGATTTGTATCTATGCAAAGGTATGAAAAAAGATGCCCAACATTAATAATATGCGGCGATCATAAGGTTATTACAGCATGCATTTTTACATTTGTATAACGTATAGGATGAAGATGAATAAAATTGAGCATATTGGTATAGCAGTTAAGGATCTTGAGTTATCCTGCAACCTCTATGAAAAGTTACTTGGTGTAACTCCCTACAAAAGGGAACAGGTGTTTTCAGAAGGGGTATATACTGCATTTTTCAGGACAGGAGAAAGTAAAATTGAGCTCCTGCAGGCTACTACAAACGAGAGTGCAATCGCCGGTTTTATTGCTAAAAAAGGAGAGGGGATCCATCATATCGCCTTCCAGGTAGACGATATCCTCGCAGAAATGGTCAGGTTAAAAAATGAAGGTTTTACGCTGCTGAACGAAGAGCCAAAAATGGGAGCAGATAACAAGCTTGTTTGTTTTGTTCATCCCAAAGGTACAGGCGGAGTACTGGTTGAAATTTGTCAGGAACTCAACATAGAATAAGATGGAAGATTTAAAAGCGCTGAGCAGGATTATAGGAAATGACTTCGAACTGGAGGAGGAAATATCAGCAGACCAGCTTCGTGAAAAAATGATTTATGCTTTTTCATGGTTACTTGATAATGATATCTCAAAAATGATGAATATTTTGTATCGTGCTGATGTTGATGAAGATAGGCTGAAGTCCCTGCTGGTTAGCCGTTCTCAATTGCCTTCAGCGGAAGTGATTGCAGACGAATATATTAGCCGGCAAAGACAGAAAGTAGAGACCAGAAAAAAGTATAGTTCATAATTTTTCATTAATTGTTGTAAATAAAAAATATAATTAGGATATTTGCATCCTTCAAAATAAGCGACAAATAAGTATATATTCATATGAAAAAAGATCTTCACCCATCAAACTATAGATTCGTAGTATTTAAAGATATGTCTAACGAGTACTCTTTCCTAACTAAATCTTGCGTTGATACGAAAGAAACTACAACTTGGGAAGATGGTAACGAGTATCCTCTATACAAATTAGAGATCTCTCATACATCTCACCCTTTTTATACTGGTAAAATGAAACTTGTAGATACTGCAGGTCGTATCGATAAATTCAAAACCCGTTACGCTAAGAAATAGTTCTACTTGTTAAAGAAATTATTTTAAAGTCCCGTAGCCAATGCTTCGGGACTTTTTTTATTTTTGTAGCTTATGATAATTAATCTATTTGATGATAGTGCATGGATCACGCTTCGTCCGCTCACTTTTACGAGGCCAGTTGCAGATCTGCGAATAGGAATTCTGACGATTGCCGAGAAGTGGAATAAGTATAGCGATAACGTTGCGGGATATCGTACTGCTCCTTATTTATCCGCCAAGTATCCTGAAAGCAGCAATGCAGACACTTATATCAATAGTGCTGTCTGTCCAGATGCATCCCTTTATGATGCTGTCTCTTCAATGAATGCCGGGGAGGTCCTGATGAAGGATGGATTGGTGATTGCCTATAAACCGGGAAATAGTCAATATCTTACTTTAGCGGATGTCAGTCAGCTCAAGCCGGTACAGTTTACTTCATCTTTTACACGAATCGTATTTCCTGAAGATATTTTTAAATTCAACGATGCCGAACTGCGCAAGGATTTTGAATTGCTGACCAAAGGAAGAAGCTCTGCTGCATTGAGCGGTACCAATACAGTGCTGGGTGATCATATTTTTATTGAAGAAGGTGTAGAAGCTGAATGTTCTACTTTCAATACTTTAAATGGTCCTATTTATCTCGGTGAAAATGCTCAGGTTTGGGAAGGCTGTCATATCAGGGGCTCTTTTGCATTGTGTGGAAATTCGCAGATAAAGATGGGCAGTAAAATATATGGACAGACAACCATTGGCCCCTTCAGCCGGGTAGGGGGAGAGATAAACAATGCCGTCATATGGGGATATTCTTCTAAAGGACATGAAGGTTATCTTGGCAATGCGGTAATGGGACAATGGTGTAATATCGGTGCAGACAGTAATAACTCAAACCTAAAAAATAATTATGCGGAGGTTAAACTCTGGGATTATCCTACGGAAACTTTCAGAAAGACCGGATTGCAGTTTTGCGGATTGATTATGGCAGATCATGCGAAATGCGGGATCAATACCATGTTTAATACGGGAACAGTTGTGGGCGTTAGTGCGAATGTATTTGGTGCTGGTTATCCGAGGAACTTTATTCCCGACTTTGCCTGGGGCGGTGCACATGGTTTTGAGGCCTATAGCCTTGAAAAAATGTTCGAAACAACAGAAAAAGTATATGAACGCAGAAATATTGACTTTAATCAAGTAGAAAAAGATATATTAACCGAAGTTTTTGAATTAACAAGGCGCTACAGGCACTTTTAGTCTGCCAGGCCATGTGAGAATTAATCACAATAATATAATATGAGAAAGAAAATAGTAGCTGGCAATTGGAAAATGAATACAGATTATGCAGAAGGCATATCTCTGTTCTCAGAAATCGTAAACATTGTAAGAGATGAAAAAAAGGGTGACCAGATTGCCGTAATTTGTGCGCCTTTCATTCATTTAAACAGCTTGTCAAAATTAGGTGGTGATACAGTTAAAATTGGTGCCCAGAACTGCCACCAGAATGAAAGTGGTGCATTTACAGGAGAAATTTCTGCTAAAATGATTAAATCTGTTGGGTGTGAATACGTAATTATCGGACACTCTGAACGACGTCAGTATTTTGCAGAAAGTGATGCTTTATTAGCGGAAAAAACGAAAATTGCACTTGCACACGGTTTAATCCCTCTTTTTTGCATAGGGGAAACATTAGACGAAAGAAATAATGGCAACTTTTTTGAAATCTTAAAAGGTCAGCTGGAAAATGGCGTTTTTGGCTTGGATGAAGCAGATTTTGCTAAAGTAGTGATTGCATATGAACCCGTATGGGCGATAGGCACCGGTTTAACTGCGACTGCAGAGCAGGCACAGGAAGTTCATGCTTTTATCAGATCAGAGCTGGTTTACAGATATGGTGAAGAGGTTGCTGAAGATACTTCAATTTTGTATGGCGGAAGCTGTAATCCAAAAAATGCGGCAGAATTATTCGCGCAGAAAGATATAGATGGCGGACTGATAGGCGGTGCTTCTCTTAAATCACGTGATTTTGCAGATATCGTTAAAACATTTAATGCTTAATGCAGTATATCAAAGTCATATTTAGTTTTATTAATATCAAAGAATATCAGCAGGATTTATTTATAAATGAACTTGCTGATATCGGATTTAATACATTCGAAGACACACACAAGGGATTTGCTGCTTTTATAGATGAAGACTCCTACAGCCATATGCATCTTAACGATGTGCTGGTTCAGTTTGAAGACGAATTTGAATACAGTTACACAGTAACAGAAATTGAAGCGGAGAACTGGAATGAAGAGTGGGAGAAAAACTTTGAACCTCTTATTGTTGATGACAGCTGTTATGTAAGGGCTACCTTTCACGAACCCCAGCCGCAATATCAATATGAAATAGTCATAGATCCTAAAATGGCATTCGGTACTGGTCACCATCAAACTACAACGATGATGATGCAATACATCCTGGATACTGATGTTAAGGGACAGTCTATTCTTGATATGGGCTGTGGAACCGGTATCCTTGCTATACTCGCTTCAAAAAAAGGTGCAAGGGAGCTAACTGCTATCGATAATGATGAGGTTTGTTATCTGAGTGCAATAGAAAACACAGAATTAAACAATATTGATAATATTATTGCAATTTGCGGCGGAAAAGAAGTTATTCCTGCGCATAATTATGATATTATCCTTGCAAATATTAACCGTAATATTCTGCTGGATCAGATACCTGTCTATGCAGAGGTGTTAAAAACCGGCGGATTGATTTTCTTCAGCGGATTTTATGAGGCGCCAGACCTGCAAATGATTAAAGATGCTTGCGAAGCATTCCAAATTAATTATTGCGACCATAAGAAGATTGGGGACTGGGTAGCAGCACAATTTAAAAAAGCTTAATTGATAATATATTAAATTGCTTTATTTTTTGATATGCGTATACATTTTATAGCTGTTGGTGGAAGTGCAATGCATAATCTTGCAATAGCTTTACATAAAAAAGGGTTTATTGTAACCGGTTCTGATGATGCTATTTTTGAACCCTCCAAGAGCAGACTGGCCAGTTACGGCATCTTGCCTGCTAAAATGGGCTGGGATGAGCAAAATATTACTCAGGATCTCGACGCAGTTATCCTGGGCATGCATGCACTTTTAGATAACCCTGAGCTGGTTAAAGCACAGGCTTTAGGACTGAAAATTTATTCCTATCCTGAGTATATTTATGAACAGACAAAAGATAAACAGCGTGTAGTCATTGGCGGAAGCCATGGTAAAACCACTATCACGTCAATGATCCTGCATGTTTTAAATGTACACGGGAAAGATTTTGATTACCTCGTAGGAGCACAACTGGAAGGTTTTGATACCATGGTCAAAGTGACCGATTCAGCACCTGTTATCATCATTGAAGGAGATGAATACCTGGCATCCCCTATTGACAGGCGACCGAAGTTCCATCTTTACAAGGCAGACATCGGTGTAATCAGTGGAGTTGCCTGGGATCATATCAATGTATTTCCTACTTATGAAGATTATAAGCTTCAGTTTGATTTATTTATTGATACTATTCAGGCTGACGGCAAACTTATTTATTGTAATGCTGATGAGGATCTTGTTGATGTCGTTAATAAAAACAATTCGGCGGTCGAAAAAATAGGGTATACTTTACCCGATTATGAGATTCATGACGGAATAACCCAGTTGATGCCTGAAAAACTGCCTTTGAAAATTTTCGGTGACCATAACCTGATGAATTTAAGTGCAGCGAAACTGGTTTGCAGCGCATTGGGAATTACAACAGAGCAATTCAATGTTGCTATTGTTTCCTTTAAGGGGGCATCCCGCAGACTGGAGTTACTTCATTCTGAAAATAATTCAAATATTTATAAAGATTTTGCACATTCTCCCTCAAAATTGAAGGCTACAATTGAGGCAGTAAAGTCACAGTTTGAGGAAAGGAAGCTGGTGGCATGTGTGGAATTACACACGTTTAGTAGTTTAAATAAAAATTTTTTGTTGCAATATGAAAACTCTATGATCCGTGCAGACCTTTCTGTCGTATATATAGACGAAAAAACATTTCAACAGAAAAAAGTGACACCATTTAGCGACATAGATGTTCGAACAGCATTTAATAGCCCGGGGTTGACTTTTTTCAATGATGTGACTAAGCTTGAAGCCTATTTAAGAGATTTAGATTTCAAAGATACCAACTTATTACTGATGAGCTCAGGTAACTTTGGAGGAATGGACCTGGTTAAACTGGCACGCGAGTTGAATACTTAAAAGAACAAACACACCTAAATTTATAGTAATGAACATTATCGGTAAAAACATCAGACAACTTCGCCAGAAAAATGGCTGGAGCCAAGGCGAAGTAGCCAAAAGGCTTAACATCTCAATCCCTGCTTTCTCTAAAATTGAAACAGGTATTACAGATATCAACATTTCAAGACTTGCTCAGATTGCAAATCTATTTGAAGTTTCAACTATGGATATCATCTCCAAAGAAGGTGAAAATCCACAGTCGGTAAATTTTGAGGAGATCAATAATCTTAAAGCTAAACTTTCTTTGAGAGAAGAAGAGATCATTAAATTGCAGAAAAAAGTAATCGATCTTTACGAAGAGATCAGAGAAAAATAGTCCCTCTCTAAGAGAAGGACTTATGCATCGTCAGGTGCCGCTTTCCAAAAGTGGCACCTGTTGCTTCATGAATAGAAAGCATCTTATCATTAAAATCACCTACCCACGATAATTCCAGTTCATCATACTGGTCCATAGGCAGCACATATTCCTTCAGCTTAATAAACAATGCCGACTCAAGGCCATGTTTCTGGTAAGCAGATTTAGTCCCCATCACTATTGCACGCATCCGGTTTACGCCTTTCCACCGGCGATAAACGAATTTAAGTTTTTCTATCAGTCCCAGGTTTCCTTTAAAATCTTTTATCATTTGATTAGCATCAGGTATGATAACTACAAAAGAAGCGGGTTCTCCGTTCAGGTAAGCGAACCAAATTAACTTTTCATCCATTATGGTCTCCATCTGTTTGAAACTCTCCAGAAGCGTTTCTTTTTTAATAGGAACAAAGTTTTCGAAATCTTTCCAGCCATCATTATAAATCTCCATCAGATCTGCTACATATTTGTCCGGATTCTTTTTCGAAAAGTGCTCAAAAGTATAACCTGGCTTATTAGAGACCCAGGTGGCAATTTTAGTGAAACGTTCGGGAAATGGTTTTTTGACAGCCAGGTGATTCGTAATTTGCTGATAAGCGGTTGTAAAGCCATAATTATCAAAAAATGACTGATAGTATGCCGGATTGTAATTCATTCCGTAAGAAGGGGGCGTGAAGCCTTCGACAAGCAATCCCCAGAACATATCATTTTCACCAAAATTGATTGGACCGTCCATAGCCGCCATTCCGCGTGCTGCCAGCCATTCTTTTGCGGTATCGAAAAGTTTAAATGCGGCGGACTGATCGTTAATACACTCAAAGAATCCAACACCACCGGTTGGCTGTTCATATTGATAGGCTTTTTTCTCATTGATAAACGCAGCGATTCTCCCTATCAGATGGCCATTGTCATCCTTCAATATCCATCTGGTACATGAACCGTGTTTAAAAAAGGGATTTTTATGCGCATCAAATGTTTTTTCAACATCCTGATTCAGCGGGCAGATCCAATTTTTGTCTTCTTTATAAATAAGCAATGGTACTTTTAGAAACTCTTTTTTTGTCTGACTGTCAGCAACAGGAATTATATGCATTTATTCTAATCTTATAATAAAAAAAAAAGCATCTCAAAGATGCTTATATGGAGAATGCTATTTAGTAATTATCGTCATCGTCATCAAAGTCGTCAAATGTATCTAAATCATCTAACGGCAGGTCAAAGTCATCATCATCATCGTCTTCAAATGTTTTCTTTTTTTCAATTGGATCAAATGAATTTTCATCAGTCATTTCTTTGTCCTGTGCCTCATCATCTAATGGACCTTTCTTAACGGATTTTTTTGGATTTGTCATTTCTCTAAAATAAAATTGCCAGAAGTATATTGATATGTTAAAATTACAAAAAATCTTTTTAAATAGCACCAGTGCTGTTTTTATGATTCTTTTGACGTACCCAAAATTAGCATAAAAAGCTTTTCAAAAAAAGAACTTTTTTCAAAATCCGGATCACAATCTTCAAACTGTTCATGATCAGCTGAATAAAAAAAAGCACAAAAAAAAAGTGGTAAAATTATTAGTTTTACCACTTTTAACACACAAATGAAACCTGAATTGAGATATAGTTTTAGGTTAGGTTAAAAATATCTTTGATCAATTCTATAAGAACGTTTTTTGCAAACTTTGTTTGCTTTAATATCTATAACAAGTTTAATGCTAATTTCTTTTTTTATGAAGTTTAGTTAGTAAGTGGTACGTATTGTTGAGTAAACGGTAAAAACCTATTTAAAAGGGATCAAAATCGAAATAATTGTACCCGAATTTCCGTTTTGTGCGACCTCAATTTGGATCGGATTGGCCTCAGTCTGGTTAATCAGGTTTATTCTTTCCTGCGTCAGACTCATTCCTCTGCTGTCATGGCTATCCTTCTTAATCTTTAAAGAATTGTCGAAGCCTATACCATTGTCGATAATCCTGATCAGCATAGCCTGGTTTTCCATTCTGGTAATCAGGATGTTAATTTCGCCACCCTCTTCCTGCGGCATCAAACCATGCCATATTGCATTTTCAATATAGGGCTGCAGTAACATGGAGGGAAGCAGTGTTTCATCCTGATCAATGGTCTCATCAATTTCAATATGATAATTAAACTTTTCGCCAAAGCGTTTTTTCTCCAGATTGAGGTATAAGATGAGATAATCCAGTTCTTCTTCCAGGGTAATGAAGCTCCGGGTACAGATATCCAGGTTTTTTCTGATGAGTTTTGCAAAACCAGTGAGTATTTTATTTGCTGAAGAGGTATCTTTGGTGTTGATATAATGCTGAATAGAATTCATTACATTAAAAACGAAGTGTGGGTTCATCATCGCCTGCAGCGCTCTTTGCTCCAGCATCAAAATCTTATTTTTATATAATAACTGTTGCTGCTCTTTATTCTTCTGCTGCCTTGTAATGATCACCGCTATCTTATAGAAGGTGATACTTGCCAGAAGAATTAATAATAAAATGAAGTAGGTAGACTGCCAGAAGTGTTCTACCAGGGTAAACTTGACCTGAACTGGTTTACTCCAGGAGCTATTAGGGGTTCTTGCACAGAGTTCAAATGTATATTTACCCGGTTCAAGTGATGAAAACTCAATTCTTCTGTTTTTTGTTTCAGTCCAGTTCCCATTTGCCTTTAACCGGTAACGGTAGAGAATAGTTTTGTTTTCGAAATCGATAGCACTGTAATAAAAGATAATGTTGTTGTGATCCGGTGATAAAATGATATTACCCGGCCGCTGCGTTAATGACAATCTGTTGCTGATGATAGCTGATATCAATACTTTCGGTGAAGTATTTCTGCTGTCGTAAGGGCTTATGGGGAAATATACCAGCCCATGATTTGTGGCAAAATATGCCGTATCGCGATCTATATATAATCCATTAACGTCATCATGCAGCATCGCATTTGTATATTCGAAAGATTCTACAGCGTAATTTTTATGGGTTAAAATTCTGTTTAAGCCGCTATTGGTCATCACCCATACCTGTCCGTCTCTGATGAAAATACTTTTGCAGATATTGTTTGCCAGGCCATCTTTTATCGTCAGCTGTTTAATCAGCTTGTTGTTTTTAAAGAATAATAGTCCGTATCCATCAGTAGCCAGTACCGTTGTACCGTCTGCTGCCTGTTTAATATCATTTATTCTTTTAGTCAGTAACTGATGCTGTTCATATCTTTTATTGAGTCGGTCGCTACATAACTCTGAGAGTCCTTTAACATTAGAGAACCATAGGTTTTGTTTTTTATCGTAATAAACATGATAAGACCTGCCGCTAAAAAAGTTTTTACCTTCTTCGTATGCTGATGATGAAAAAGTGAGATTGTTGAGTGGGGTATCAATTATCACCACACCGGAAGAAAGAGAAATCGCCAGTTTATTATTCTTGCTGATACTGAAGCTCTTTAAGACAAATCCTGAATTGCTCATTTCTCTCAGGTAGTTGATTTCCGGATTTATTCCATTTGGATTTTTTACTATCCCCAGTCCATTGTCAGACGCGAAAAACAAATTTTGATACGCCATATCAAAGCCAAGCTGTTTGATTTGCTGGTATTTAATTTTATCTGGCAGACTGATCTTTTTTACAGGGGCACCCGGGTGCTGTACGTGATTGATCATTCCATCTCCCAAACCCAGCCATAATGCATTTTTACGATCCTTTGTCAGGCTCTTAATGTTGTTGTTGCTCAGACCCTGACCAGCATCTAAAATGTAAATTCTGTTTTCTTTTTTAGGAAGGAAATAAATCCCGTTGGAAGTCGTAAACCACATGTTGCTCTGGGTATCCTTTATCACCTGGTTGGTTGAAATCTGATGCAGATAACGGGTTGTTTTTTCTCTTTTAATCTGGTATACCCCGGTATTGGTACTTAACCAGACGGACTGATCGTTTTCTGCATAAAAGTAACCCGGGTTTTCATTTAAGATCTTTTCTTCAATCTTTATTGTCAGCCGCTCTGTATTCCCGTCTTTAATATTCAGGCCATTATGATCCAGGAATAACATTGTTTTGTCAGCCCGGTTAATTGAAGTTTTATAAGAAAGGGGGGCGACTGTTTTTTTTGTCAGCGTAAACTTTGATCCCCTAAATATCCGCAGGCAATGTGCGCTGCTTGCCCATATTGTACCAGCTTTATCTTCGTAGACAAAGGTATTAATAAACTGATTTTTACTATTACTGGAACTGTATCTTGTTAAAAAGTGACCGTCCCATTTAGCCAGTAGATTTTTATTGGTGCCAAACCACATGTTGCCCTTGCTGTCCTCAAAAAATGATACCACAACACCATTAAATTTTAATAAACTCAGCAGTTTATCATTATGCTCATTGTAGATCTTTCCATTGAAAAAATAGCTGAGCTGGCCGTTTAGTGCAGAAAACCAAATCTTTCCCTTTTTGTCCTGATTCATCTGGATAATCTGATTGTCAGGCAATCCATCGTCCACGGAGAAATTTTCGAACATGTTGCCATCAAAGCGACTTACGCCGGCATCAGAGCTGATCCAGATATAGCCGTTTTTATCCTGTAAAGTATAGTAACAGTTATTGCTTGGCAGACCTTCTTTTGTAGTGAAATGTTTCACAAAAGTATTTTGCCCGTAGCCGTTAAAGCATAGACAAACCAGAAGGGATATGACCACACTAAATTTGCCCGCAACCGCCAGTTTATTTATATTATTTATCACTACTATAACTCGTGTATACCTTTATTTTATCCATAAAATCACTTGCTCTTCTTCTGGAAACTGCAATTTTCTCCCCGTTTTTCAGCAAAACTTCAAGCCCGTTTTTTGAATTGAATTCCACAAGGTAATTCAAATTTACAATACTGGATTTATGTATTCTGACAAACTGATTTTCCGGCAGCATTTCTTCATATTCTTTTAAAACACGTGAGACCGTGATTTTATCCCTGTTATGGAGATGAAAGACAGAATAATTGCTGTCAGCCTCAATATGAATGATTTCATCTATTCCAATTAAGGTATATCCCTGGCTATTGGGAAGGCTGATCTTGCGAATTCCGGACTTGTCGCTTAAATTTTGTGTTAAATCTTTTAATCTTTCATTTCTGTTATTTTCATAGTCATTGAAACCAATCAATCTGGTCGCTTTTTCCACTGTTTCTTTCAGCTCGTCAATGTCAATCGGTTTTAATAAATAGTCCAGTGCACTGGACTTAATTGCCTTCAGCGCATATTGGTCATATGCGGTTGTAAATACTACCTGCGCATTATTTGAGCGCGCATCAGGTATCAGTTCGAATCCATTTTTTCCAGGCATCGCGATGTCTAAAAAGATCAGATCCACCTCGTGCTGAGACAGTAAATCACGTGCTTCATCTACCGATTTAGCAATGCCGCAGATCTGAACATTTTCACAGTTTTCCTGTAAAAGAAAATATAATGAAGAGCGGGCAAATTCTTCATCGTCAACTATAATCACATTTATCACTTGCAAATTTTTATGATGGTGAATTTATTAAAAAAGTAGGGTACTCAAGAATTTTTCTTCAAAACCCAAAAACCAAAGCAATTTTTCCGCCGTATGTGACAATATAACCACAAAATAAATATAAAGAACTCAAACTAATAAACGTCTATTATGAAAAACTTTCAACAAGAAGAGCAAGAGGTGCTGCAAAAGGAAAGCGGCATTTTTACCGCAAGCTTGCAGCGCAGATCTTTTCTGCAATATGCAGGAGCTGGTGCAGCAGGTATCGCTTTAATAGCAGCAGGCTGTAAAAAAGACAATCAGTCGTCCGACGATGGGGTTAACTTAGGTAGTGGTGATATCGGAATCCTGAATTACGCTTATGCACTGGAACAATTAGAAGCTGCGTTTTATGCTGCAGTGATACAGACGCCTTATGCAAATATTCCTGCGAATGAACTGGCTTTGCTGACCGATATCAGGGATCACGAATTAGCTCACAGAGAGTTTTTCAAAAAAGCTTTGGGCACAAATGCGATTCCGGGACTGGAAGTGAACTTCTCCGGTATCAACTTTACACAAAGAGACAGCGTATTGGCTACTGCAAAAGCGTTTGAAGATTTAGGCGTTGCTGCTTATAATGGTGCAGGCCGATTAATAAAGAGTGCGGATTATCTTGTATTAGCTGGAAAAATCGTTTCAGTTGAAGCGCGCCACGCTGCGCTGATCCGTGACCTGATCTCTAATGGTACTTTTGCAGATTCTACAGTTATAGATGCAAACGGACTTGACCTTGCCTATACGCCAAGTAAAGTTTTATCGATGGCTCAGGCATTTGTTAAAACGAAAATCAACGGATCTAACTTACCATCTTAATCAGGAAATCATGAATATCTTAAATATATTAGAAGAAATTGAAAAAGTAGACGGCGAAGTATATGAGCGCCTGAGTCCACGAAGAGCTGCTATGAAGCAATTCTATAACATGGGATCTAAAGTTGCAGTTGCAGCAGTGCCACTAGCATTAGGCTCTATGTTCAAAAAAGCATACGGACAAACAACTTCAGGTGTGATTGATGTACTTAATTTTGCATTGACGCTGGAATACCTGGAATATTATTTCTATCAGCAAGGGGCGGCGACTGCGGGACTGATTCCTGTTGGAACACCAGCAGTAGCAGCTATTAATACTATTCGCGACCATGAATTGGCACATGTTAACTTATTAAAAAGCGCAATTACTGCTTCAGGTGGCACGCCGGTAAGTTTTACAGCAGCAAATTTTGATTATACTGCAAAAAACAATTTCCCGACTGTATTTACAAACTATCAGACCTTTCTTGCGGTAGCTCAGGCTTTTGAAGATACAGGTGTAAGAGCCTATAAAGGTCAGGCTCCAGCTTTAATGAGCAGTCCAAGTGTATTGCAGACTGCTTTGCAAATCCACTCTGTTGAAGCACGCCATGCTTCACATATACGCCAGATGCGTAAAACTTTAGCTGGTGGCGGACAAACGAATATGAAACCATGGATTACTGGTGCAAATGACAGTGGTATCGGAGCAGCTGTAGATGCTGTTTACAAAGGTGAAGACAATGTGACGCAAGCAGGTATCAACATTCCTTCATTAGGCGTTTCTACAAATGCAGCAACAGAATCATTCGACGAATTTTTGGTAAAAGCAGATGTATTAGCAATTGCATCGCTGTTTATTAAATCATAAAAGCTTTTGTTTAGGTTTAAGATGAAGAGGAGGGCGCAATGTCCTCTTCTTTTTTAATGTTAAAGGGTTGCTATAAATTCATAGCAACCCTTTAACATTATCAGGCAGATCCAAAATCCACATTTTGGACCACTCTGTATTTAGTAATTAATTACCTGCTCTTCTAACTGCGCAGGAAGATCACGGTAATTGTACTGCTGACCTCTCAACTGCGGTTCAAATCCTGCTTCTCTGATCGCATCCTGAATTCCTTTTGCCGTAAACCTGTGTGGTGCACCCGCAGCAGATACTACGTTTTCTTCAATCATAATCGATCCAAAGTCATTTGCCCCGGCATGCAGACATAACTGTGCTACATTTTTTCCGACTGTTAACCAGGAAGCCTGTATATTCTTAATGTTTGGCAGCATAATTCTGCTAAGTGCAAGCATTCTGATATATTCGTCTCCGGAAACATTATTGGTAATGCCTCTCAGTCTTTTTAACAATGTTCCGTCATCCTGAAACGGCCATGGGATAAAAGCTAAAAATCCTTTTGCATGTTCAGGTTTCTCGCTCTGAACTTCTCTGATCCATACTAAATGCTCAAAACGCTCGTCAATAGTCTCCACATGACCAAACATCATCGTGGCTGAAGTAGTCATGTCTATCTGATGTGCCGCACGCATTACATCCAGCCATTCCTGACCGCCACATTTACCTTTAGAAATCAGACGGCGTACCCTGTCGTTCAATATTTCAGCGCCTGCACCCGGCAGGGAATCCATACCTGCCTCTTTTAAAGCCACAAGAACTTCAGTATGACTGATTTTTTCCAGCTTGGCAACATGCGCAATTTCGGGCGGACCGAGTGCGTGTAACTTTAGATCGGGATACAGTTCCTTCAGCTTTCTGAACAGATCAGCATAAAATTTAAGTCCCAGATCGGGATGATGTCCCCCCTGTAATAATAACTGATCTCCGCCCAAACGAAAGGTCTCTTCAATCTTAACTTTATAGGTTTCTATATCTGTTATGTAACTATCTTCATGCCCTGGTCTTCTGAAAAAATTACAGAATTTACAGTTTGCAATACAAACATTGGTTGTATTTACATTACGATCTATCTGCCAGGTAACCTTGCCACTTGGTACTTGCTTTTTTCTTAGTTCATTTGCCACAAAAGCTAAATCCGCTGTTGCAGCATTATGATATAAAAACACACCTTCTTCTTTTGTTAAAAAGTCAAATTGTAGAGCCCTTTGTAGTAATTCGGCAGTATTCATATCGCAAATATACCAATGTTCTTTAGTTTTTATTTCATTCTTTTATCACATTTACCCTTAATCATTATTGTTATATTTGGCAGAATTATATTTTTTTTATGGTAGATTTTAATCGTTTTACATTACCCAACGGACTTCGTGTTTTAGTACACGAAGACGATACTACACCGATGGCGGTGTTAAATATCCTATACGACGTGGGTGCGCGGGACGAAGAACAGGATAAAACAGGATTCGCACATCTCTTTGAGCACCTGATGTTTGGTGGCTCAGTAAATATACCCAGCTATGATGAACCTTTACAAAGGGTAGGAGGGGAAAATAATGCTTTCACCAGTAATGATATTACCAATTATTATATCACGCTGCCAGCAACAAATATCGAAACGGCATTCTGGCTGGAGAGCGATCGTATGCTCAGCCTCGCTTTTTCTGAAAAAAGTCTGGAAACGCAGCGAAACGTAGTTTGTGAAGAATTTAAACAAAGATATCTCAACCAGCCTTATGGTGATGTATGGCTGAAATTACGTCCTCTGGCATATAAAAAACATCCTTATCAATGGGCAACTATTGGCCAGGATCTTGCCCAGATCGAGAACGCATCCATGGAAGATGTGAAAGCGTTTTTCAAAAAACATTATAATCCGCAGAATGCGATTATGGTGGTTGGTGGTAACGTGAAGACTGAAGACATTAAGCTATTGGCAGAGAAATGGTTCAGTCCGATTCCTGCTGGTGATAAGTACCTGCGTAACTTACCGCAGGAACCTGTTCAAACAGAAGAAAGAAAGGAAACGATAGTTGCTGATGTTCCGCTAAATGCTTTTTATATGGCATTTAAGATGCCTTCCCGTTTACACAAAGATTACCAGGCTTACGATTTGTTGTCGGATATCTTATCGCAGGGGCAATCTTCCAGACTATACAATAGTTTGTTAAAGGAGCAGCAATTATTTAGTGACGTACATGCCTATATCACCAGCAGTCTGGACGAAGGCTTATTTGTGATAGAAGGCAAATTAAGTGAAGGTGTTTCGGTAGCGGCTGCTGAAGCTGCAGTATGGATGGAACTGGATAGAATTGCAGCTGAAGAGGTGACTGAAACTGAATTAACGAAAGTTAAAAATAAGTCGGAATCGATCATGGTCTTTGCAGAAATGAGCTTGCTTGATAAAGCGATGAATCTTGCTTATTATGAATTATTAGGTGACGCTGCCGATCTGAATACAGAAATTGATAAATATCTCGCCGTTACTGCGGCAAAGATTCAATATGCCGCACAGCAAACTTTTGTGAGAGAACAATGTTCAACTTTATACTATTTAACTGCTAAAGATGCTTAACCGTACGCTCGTACCTGAATCAAAACAGGTAAATGATATTAATTTTATTGCCCCCAAAAAACAAGAACTGTCTAATGGCATCAAGGTATTTACCATTAATGCCGGTAAACAGGAACTGGTTAGAATTGAGTTCGTATTTCAAAATGTAAACTGGGATCAGTCCAAACCATTACAAGCTATTGGTGTAAGCCATTTGATTAATAATGGTACAACCACTTTAACGGCGAGGGAAATTGCTGATAAAGTAGATTATTATGGCGCATTTCTGCAAACAGAATATGGTGCAGATCAATCCAGTATCAAACTCTATACTTTAAATAAACACCTTGGATCTGTCTTTCCTATTTTATGGTCAATCCTGAATGAGAGTATTTTCCCTCAGCAGGAGCTGGATATTTTTAAGCAAAACCAGCAGCAATCCTTAAAGGTAAGCTTGCAAAAGAATGACTTCCTTGCGAGGAAAAATTTCGCTCATTCCATTTTTGGAGATTCTCCATACGGATCAAACATTGAAGTAGAAGACTATCAGCAGATGCAGCAGGCAGATCTGGTAAATTATTTCGCTGCCGCCTATAAACCTGAAAATTGTACCTTATTTGTCGCAGGTAAATTTGAAGATGCTGAATTCGATATTCTGAATAATATTTTCGGAAAGGAGTGGCATAACAAAGCAAATTCAACACCTAACGCGTTTTCTTTTTCTACTTCTGCAAAGGGCGATCTTTTAATTGAAAGGCCTGACGCAATTCAGTCTGCCATCAGAATGGGAATGCTGGGCATTAACCGTACCCATGAAGATTTCGCTGGTTTCCAGGTGTTGAATTGTTTATTGGGTGGGTATTTTGGTTCCCGGCTGATGGCAAACATCAGAGAAGATAAAGGATATACCTATGGAATTGGTTCAGCTGTCGTATCTATGAAAGATGCGGGTTACTTTTTCATCGCAACAGAAGTAGGGGCAGATGTATGTTCGAATGCATTGGCGGAGATAGAAAAAGAAATCGATTTGTTGAAATCAGAACTGGTATCTCCTGAAGAACTTGATCTGGTGAGAAACTACATGTTGGGATCAATGCTGGGAAGCCTGGAAAATGCTTTTTCGCATGCGGATAAGTTTAAAAATATCTATTTTTCCGGACTGGATTACAATTACTATGATAATTACATTCAGACGGTGAAGACCGTTACTGCTGAACAGTTAAAAGCGCTGGCAAATAAATACCTGAATACCTCAGAATTTATAAAAGTAGTTGTAGGTAAAAAATAAGATCAATACTGGCTAATTAACTTTAGCCAGTATTGCTTTTTGCTTGTCTGCCAGGTAAATTTTCTTGTAGAAATCTACCAGTGACTTGTATTTTTCAGGACCATAAGTATTGCTGTTGATCAACTGCGTACGTTTATAGATAATCGTATTGTCTTTTACAGTGATGTTGGCTGTGTATTTTCCAAATTCAGATTCCAGCAGGATATCTTTTGGTACAAATTCTACCTTATACCCTTTTGGTAGTGTATAGCTGATCTCATCCATATCTTTAAAGCCGTAGGGCAGAGCAAAAGAAGTCTTTCTGTTTTCGACCTTCCTGGGGACACTTTCTTTTCTGTTCAGTAAATTCAGCGTAAGAAATAATTTATCACCGCCCTGGCTCATCATCTGGCTGCTTTTTAATAGCAGATGCTCTTCCAGCTCGGGTTTACCTTTGTCCGGTTGCGTGAATGTTGCAGATAAGATTTCCATATTAGGGACGTCCATTCTGTTCATCAGGCTTTTCCGCTGATCAGTCGGTTCAATCAGCATCATGTTTAAGTTATCATCATACTGTGCCGAACCAAAGAGCGTATTAATCTTAATTTCAGCATTTCCTTCTTCAGATAACAGGACCGAAGTAACCCGGTTTTGGTAATTATCTTCAGGTCTGTATACAGGTGTTTTGACCAGCTGACCACCAGCCTCAGTAATCAGCAAAACAGTTTTATTTGCTGTAGAGCTTCCAAGAAATCCTACAGGTTTATACTGACTTGTACATTCAAGCCAGGTGGTGTCTGTATTAGAAGGTATGCATAAAATCATATGGTTAGCCTGTCCGAAACTGGAAAAATCTTTTTTCAAAGAAGGCATATCAGCACCGAGTACAACCAGATTGGATTTTATGCCTGCTTCAGCCAACAATGTTTTCATATAATTTGATAAGGCCTTACAATCGCCATAATTAACGTTGGCCACCTTTTGTGCCGCGATAGGTTTGAAGCCGCCGATACCAAGGCTTATGTTCACATACCTCGTGTTGGATTGTAAGTACCGGTATAAAATTGCAATCTTTTCTTTGTCCGTTTTTGCAGCAGCAACCAGTGTTTTTACTGTCGCCTTTGTAGTTTCTGGTAAGGTCTGAACATCAGCACTCAGCTGATAAACCCATAAACCTAGATTCTTCCAGTTGTCAACCGACCCTTTGGAATTGTCATATTCAAATTTATCAGGAGATGCCATCACCCAGGGGGTAATATTTTGGAGGCCGGTCGACATCGGTTCATACTCAAATGATGGAATATTTTCGCATTTCCAGGTATAAGTTAGTTTATTGCCTGCCAGTACAGAATCTGTTTTCAGACCGGCACTTTTTAAATATCTGAACGTAACATCCTGTGGAAGCTGCAGTATATAGCTGGATTTTTCTACGGCACAATCGTAAGATGATACCGGACCCCATTCGGGATAACCCAGAAATCCATTATAGCTTTTTTCATAGCTATATTCAATAGTATAAGGATATACCGGATTTAAAAACACCAATCTTTTCAGCCGGTAAGAATCATACATATTGCCGCTTGAGCTTATACTCTGATCTTTAAAGTCAGTACTTTTATAGGATTTGATCTTGACCCCTTTACTGTCATACATTGTTGCTTTAATATTGTAAAGAGAAGACAGGTTATCATAAGCTTCTGACATGACCGCATAATCTTCTCCATTTTTACTAAGAATGGTTATTGCCTTTTTGTAAGATTTTACTGCACTGCTCTGACTTTTTACCGTAAATGTCTGCTCTTCATTACGCACAACAATAGTTGAGTTTTTTAAGAGTTCTGCCGGTATTTTTGCGGTATCATAGTTTTCCTGTGCCTGTACGTAATTTAGGCTAAGCAAGGTAATAAAGACGCCAATGATGTTTAGTTTCATATTTTTTTGAATACGATCTGTTCCGATTGTTTACGAACAATGTTTTTGAAAAGTTCTTTTAAATTATAGTATTCATCTGCCGTAAATGTAGATTTCAGAATATTGATTTTGCTCATAATACCTAAGGTGTTCCCTTCCGAATTAAACAAGATCGTAAATGATCCGCCATTATCAGGCAGAACAAATTTCTCACTCTTAGGCAGTTTTTCCAGCTGACATCCGGCAGGCAACTCTACAGATAACCTAAAGTTTTCTTCAATAGGGTAGGCAAAATCAACCGGAAAATTACGTTCTTCCAGATTGAAGGGATTTTCTTTAGTGCGTTCAAACAACAAAGGCATAAAATAGGAAAGGTTGCCCGCATCTTCTATATTGTCTTCAATAGTAATATCCATTGATTCCTCTAAAGGCTGATCAGGTAAATCCAAGTTAGCAATTTTATAATTACTGATTTCCAATCCTGGTTTTGAACTTTTATAATTTTTGATAAATTCATCTTCAGTTGCGGCAGCCTGATAAGTATTTCTTTTTCTTAGTCCCGCATAATTTGTGGAAGAAAGATAAGCCTTGCCCTCAAATTGATTATCCGCATTCAGCTTTAAACTATAGCTGATGCTGGTTCTGCTTAAACTGGTATTTTCTGTTGATATCCATTCCGTTTGATTGTTATCGATATTCACCTTCAATCCCTGGTGATTCAAATTCTGATAGCTAATCATATCAGTCACGTTATTTTTATCGGTAGCATCAAGAAAATGCTTCTGATCACCTATTTCAGCCATCACAATCACATTATTAAATTGGGTGATCAAGGGATAGCCGGGGTGCGCACCATTATTTCTTGTACTAATCAGTACCGGCGAGACTTCAATTCCGGCCGATTTCAACAGGTTAAGCAATAATAGATTGATTTCAGCAGAATTGCCGGCCTTTTTATCCAGCACGGCTTTCGGACTTACAGCCTCAGTATATTTATTGTATTTATCATCCCATTTAATATTACTCTTCACATAATCAAAGATCAGCTTCATTTTTTTCTCAGTATCTGTCTCCTGATTGATAATTCCATTCACCAGCTCCTTACTGTAATTCTTCTTTTTAATGAATCCCCCAAAATTTTCATCATCTACTAATTTTGAAATGATTTTTGGCCAGGTGGAAGTGTATTCCTTATACCCTTCAGATGGAAAGTTGGTCGAATTCAGTTCAAAACCAATTTTACTAACATAATCATCCAGCGTAGTGATATAACTTTCCTCTTTAATCGATGGAATGTTCTCTGCATAATATTGTGTGGTCAATACCCTTGCGCTGACATTACCTCCATGATCTGAATTGGAAGAAGGGATGTGAAAATTTTCTGTATTTTCCACAGGATCCAGTTTCAGAATAGGTATGTAGCCACCTGCATTTATTTTATAAGTGTAGTACTGCGGGAATTTCGTTTTTAACGACGAAAACCTGCAGGGATATTCCCCCTGGAAATACCAGTCTTCCAGTTTAAAAATAAAATCAGACTTCGTTTTGTAACGGTATTCAATAACAGACCCTTCCTTAATATTAGGAAGGGTAAACTTTTTTAAGATATGGTTTTTATCGTATTTGCTTGAAAATTTAGCATCACTTGTCATTTTGCTGACCTCAATTTTGCCTGCATTCAGGTTATAAGTAGCGCCGTTAATGAAATCGAGTTTTTCCTGTCCGTTATTATTGAAATACAAGGGGATTGACAGATTGGCCAGATCATATCCGTTTTTGTTAATAACCTTATACCTGACATGTCTTTCAAATACATACATAAAACTTCCGCCGGGACCCACTTCGAAGGATCCTTCCCCAACATCAAACAATTTAATGGCTGCCGCAGCAGAATCCTGTCCGCTTCCTTTAGCATCAAAATCCGACTGTTCTATTTTTCCATACTTGAAAACCGGCAGTATTGTTTTTTTATTTTGCGCGGAAATATTTACTACCGTTGCAAAAAGCAGCAGTAAAATGAGATTTAACGTTTTAATCATGAGAGCGATTTAAGTTGCACAATATTAACGCTATTTTTCTTGATTAAAAAATATATTAAAATATTCTTCATTGTCATCAGACTCCCATTTTGGCTGAAAAAATCCTGCTCCCTTGTTTTCTAATCTGGAATAAGTTACCTTTGCCCGGCAAGTAATAACTCCTAAATTATTTGCTATGCAACTCGATCCCCAAAAATTTATTGCCGAAGGACTAACGTATGATGACGTACTATTAGTTCCTGCATATTCCGAAGTACTTCCCCGTGATGTCGATACAGGAAGTTATATTACAAAAAACATTAAAATCAATGTTCCTATCGTATCCGCAGCAATGGATACTGTTACTGAAGCTGGTTTAGCTATTGCTATCGCTCAGGCTGGTGGCATAGGTATGCTGCATAAAAATATGAGCATAGAGCGCCAGGCAGAAGAAGTAAGTAAAGTAAAACGTTCTGAAAGTGGTATGATTCAGGATCCGGTTACCCTAAGAGCCGATGCTGTCATTGCAGATGCCTTTCAGATCATGACCAAATACAAAATAGGGGGTATCCCGGTTATTGACAGCGACAATAAATTGGTAGGAATCATTACCAACCGCGATCTGCGTTTTCAAAAAGATATGCAACGCCCGGTTTCGGAGGTGATGACCAGCGAAAACCTGATCACCGTAGCAGAAGGCACTACCTTATTGCAAGCTGAGGAAATCCTGCAGGACTATAAAATTGAAAAACTGCCTGTAGTAAATAAAGAGGGCAGACTGGCAGGATTGATTACATTTAAAGATATTCAAAAATATAAAAACTATCCAAATGCCTGCAAAGATGAGCGTGGCCGGTTAAGAGTTGGTGCTGCCGTTGGTGTAGCTGCTGATAATATCGACCGCGTTGCTGCCTTAGTAAAAGCAGGAGTGGATGTAGTAACAGTTGATACTGCCCATGGTCATTCTAAGGGAGTAATTGACATGGTAAAGGCTATTAAAGCCAGGTTCCCGGATTTACAGGTAATTGCCGGTAATATTGCTACAGCTGATGCGGCCAGGGCATTGGCAGCAGCCGGTGCGGACGCAGTTAAAGTGGGTATAGGACCAGGATCTATCTGTACAACAAGGATCATTGCAGGCGTGGGAGTGCCTCAGTTATATGCCGTATATGAATGTGCACAGGCACTGAAAGGAACGGGTATCCCGGTTATCGCAGATGGCGGGATCAAACAAACAGGAGATATCGTAAAAGCAATGGCTGCAGGTGCCAGTTCAATTATGGCCGGTTCATTGTTTGCAGGTGTGGAAGAATCTCCTGGAGAAACTATTATCTATGAAGGACGTAAATTTAAGTCTTACCGTGGTATGGGGTCTGTAGAAGCCATGCAGCAGGGATCTAAAGACCGTTACTTTCAGGATGAAGAAGATGTGGTGACCAAACTGGTTCCGGAAGGTATCGTAGGACGTGTGCCTTATAAAGGTACTTTGTCTGAAGTAATCTACCAGATTGTAGGTGGACTGAGAGCAGGAATGCACTACTGTGGGGCTGCTACTATCGAAGAATTACAGGCAGCCAAATTTGTCAGGATTACCGCCGCAGGAATGAGAGAAAGTCACCCACATGATATTTCTATCACTAAAGAGGCACCAAACTATTCACGTTAATATATACTATAAAATATTGAAATCATTTACCGCTGTTATGGAGGTAAATGATTTTTCTTTTTAATACCTTATGAAGATGAAATCTATTTGTGTTTATTGCGGGGCTAATTTTAATGGCGACCCGGTTTTACGTACTGCTGTTGAAAATCTGGCACAGACATTTGTGGACCATGATATCCGTTTAATCTATGGTGGGGGAAGTGTTGGTGTAATGGGCATTATTGCTGATGAAGTGCTCAAACGAGATGGATTGGTAACAGGTGTGATACCACAATTCCTGCTGGACCTGGAAGTGGGACATAAAGAAGTTACAGAATTAATTGTAACCGAAAATATGCATCAGCGTAAACAGAAAATGGCCGATCTGGCCGATGGTTTCGTGATTTTACCCGGCGGCTTTGGTACTTTAGAAGAGTTTTTTGAGGTGCTGACCTGGTTACAGCTGGGCCTGCATCACAAGGCAATCGGTGTATTGAATGTCGGCGGATTTTACGATCATTTATTCGCACAAATGGACGTCATGGTGGAACACCGTCTGCTGAAACCAAATAACAGGGCCCTGGTGCTTGACTCGGCTGAGCCGGCAGAATTGATAGGAAAAATGATGGATTTTAAAGCTGTGCCTGAGACCGTATGGTATAAAGATCGTGATCTGATTTAGGTCCTGTTTACAGTCCTTTAATATCGTGTATATCTTACAATAAGGGCTGTTCCGGGCTGTTTTATTTAAAATTTTGCCGCTGAAATTTGACAGAATAAATCTATCTTGCCCCGTATGGACATCGAATTCAACAAAAACGAAGATATCAATAAGCAGCTGATTTATGAGTTCAAAACACGGCTGAAAAAAATATATGCTGGTGGCGGGGAAAAAAGTGCAGCAAAGCAAAAGGATAAGGGAAAAATGCTGGCGAGAGAGCGTGTGGCCTATCTGATTGATGATGAAACTGAGTTTTTGGAGATAGGTGCCTTTGCTGCGGAGGGGATGTATGCTGAACAGGGAGGTTGTCCTTCGGCGGGCGTAATTACCGGAATAGGTTATGTTGCCGGTCGCCAATGCATGATCGTTGCCAATGATGCCACCGTTAAAGCTGGTGCATGGTTTCCCATGACGGCAAAGAAAAACCTGCGTGCACAGGAAATTGCGATGGAAAACAGACTTCCGGTCATCTATCTTGTGGACAGTGCCGGTGTTTATCTGCCTATGCAGGACGAAATTTTCCCCGATAAAGAACATTTCGGGCGAATGTTCAGAAATAATGCACTGATGTCTGCGGACGGAATTGTGCAAATCTCCGCAATTATGGGTTCATGCGTTGCCGGTGGTGCATATCTGCCGATCATGAGTGATGAAGCCATGATCGTGGAAGGCACAGGATCAGTATTCCTTGCAGGGTCTTACCTGGTAAAATCTGCTATAGGAGAAGAAGTAGATAATGAAACTCTGGGTGGGGCGACTACCCATTGTGAGATTTCCGGTGTTACGGATTATAAACACCCCAATGATCAGGCCTGTCTGGATAGCATAAAAAATATCATGAGCATGTTAGGCGAGCCGCAATCGGCTGGCTTTAGTCGCATACAACCCTTACCACCGAAACTTGATCCTGAAGAGATTTATGGTATTCTCCCTGAAAACCGGGAAAAACAATATGATATGTTACAGATCATTCTCCGTCTGGTAGATGAATCTGCATTTGAAGAATATAAAAAGGAATACGGACAAAGTGTGATCTGTGGATTGGGGAGGATTGATGGCTGGGCGGTAGGCATTGTTGCCAACCAGCGGAAAGTCGTCAAATCTAAAAAAGGAGAAATGCAGTTTGGTGGCGTAATCTATTCAGACAGTGCAGATAAGGCAGCGCGTTTTATCATGAACTGTAACCAGAAAAAGATTCCCTTAGTCTTCTTACAGGATGTAACCGGCTTTATGGTGGGTAGTCGCTCAGAACAAGGCGGGATCATCAAAGACGGGGCAAAGATGGTCAATGCTGTAGCCAATTCAGTTGTACCTAAATTTACCATTGTACTAGGTAATTCTTATGGTGCAGGAAATTATGCGATGTGCGGTAAAGCCTATGATCCACGTTTAATTTATGCATGGCCAACGGCTAAAATTGCCGTTATGGGAGGTTCACAGGCGGCTAAGACCCTACTCCAGATTCAGGAAGCCTCGCTAAAGGCTAAAGGCGAAACGATTACCCCGGAAAAAGAAGCAGAATTACTGAAAGAGATTACGGACAGGTATAACAGTCAGACAACGCCATATTATGCCGCATCGAGATTGTGGGTAGATGGTATTATTGATCCGCTGGAGACGCGTAAGGTGATTTCAATGGGTATCGAGGCGGCAAATCAATCGCCGATAAAAAGACAATTCAATGTCGGAATTATTCAGACCTAGTGTTTAAATTTGTTGTTATAATGAAGAGGATAATTTTATTTTTTTTATTGCTGACAGCAGGTTACGTCACTACCTTCGGACAAGTCAAATCGGTCTTACTGAATGCTAAGGATGAAGTGACCCTTGATTCTACTGCTGCCCGGGCTTATGCTGTATTTGGCAAAATAGCCGGGGATAGTGTATATACCTTTAAGAAATTTGATTTTGACGGTATTCTTCTTGCTTCAGGTTCCTTTCTGGATGACAGTTTGCAGGTGCCGCACGGTAAATTTACCTATTACAGTTGGATCACCCCGGAAAATAATCCGGTAACGATGGAATATACCATTAAGGGCAAGGAACGTTTCATAGAACTTACAGGGAGTTACCGGAATGGTCAGCGTAATGGTCGCTGGATCAGTTTTTATCCTGATGGTAAAATGAAACAGATCATGACTTTTTCTCAGGGAATTGCGCATGGTGCCTATTATTTTTACGAACCAAATGGCAAAATGGTGGTTTCCGGACTGTATCAGGCTGGAAAGAAAAATGGTACGTGGGTACTGAATGGTGGGAAACAGGAAAATGAATATGTGAATGATGTGCTCATTTCTGCGTTAAAAGGTAAAAAACTTCGTGAAAAACAGGCGAACGATAAAAATGTGAATTAAGCAGAGTTAACTTTTTGCGCATCCCCCTGATAAAACGTAAATTTGTCATCATACAAATAATAATAGCTATACAAGCTCGTCGCTTTTTATAACAATATATATGAATACTCCATATCAAGAAATAGAACACGTTCAATGCCTGATCATCGGGTCAGGTCCTGCCGGTTATACTGCTGCAATTTATGCTGCAAGGGCAGATCTTAAACCAGTTTTGTACACTGGAATGGAAGCTGGTGGTCAGTTGACACAAACTACTGATGTAGATAACTTCCCTGGTTACCCTAATGGAATTATGGGCCCTGAGATGATGGAAGATTTCCGTAAACAGGCAGAAAAATTCGGAACTGATATCAGGTTCGGATATGTGAGTTCAGTAGATTTTTCTTCTACGCCGCATAAAGTTGTAGTGGATGAGATTAAAACGATTACGGCTGACACAGTGATTATATCAACAGGTGCTACAGCTAAATGGTTAGGATTACCAAGTGAGCAGCACTATAATGGTTTTGGTGTATCTGCCTGTGCGGTGTGTGACGGATTTTTCTTCAGAAATCAGGATGTGGCCATTGTTGGTGCCGGTGATACTGCCGCAGAGGAAGCTACTTACCTGGCTAAATTGTGTAAAAAAGTTTATATGCTTGTGCGCAGGGACGAATTCAGAGCTTCCAAAGCTATGGTGCACCGTGTGCTGAATACGCCAAATATTGAAGTTATTTATAACGCTGAAGCCAAAGAAGTTTTAGGTAATGGTAAAAACGTAACTGGTCTGAGGGTACTCAATAATCAAACCAATGAAGAGAGGGATCTTGAAGTAGAAGGATTCTTCGTGGCTATCGGACATAAACCAAATACAGATATCTTTAAGGGCTGGTTGGAAATGGATGATACAGGTTATTTGAAAACAATACCGGGTACTACAAAAACAAATGTTGAAGGTGTTTTTGCAGCGGGTGATGTACAAGATCATTATTACCGTCAGGCGGTTACTGCAGCAGGTTCAGGTTGTATGGCAGCATTGGATGCTGAACGATACCTTGCTGCAAAAGAACATGAAGTGAAAGCAGTATCTTAGCTGTCAATTGATATTTAAAGGAACGGAGCTGATCAAATCAGCTCCGTTTTTTTTGTATTAGAAAATCTCCTTTTAACAACAATTCTTCTCTGATTGATGATTTTTCTTTAGGGGTCAGGTTATAGTCTGGTCGGGGAGGAGTCTGGATCCCTTCATGCTTCTTTCATGAATCATCCATGCTGAGTCCATGCTTTTCAACTAGCCAGATGCATGGAGGTACTATTGAATCAGCCTTGTTTTAGCATGAATGGATTACGAGTCCTCCTCAGGCATACTACCGGCATGCTATAGCTGATAAACTCTGCTGACGCTTCGATCATTGTTAAACCCGGACAATTTTGGACAGGTGAGGACAAATATGTATATCTTCTTTAGCTTGCTATGTTGTTGATTAATAAATAATTATATTCGTTAAAACATGAAAATTATGGCAACTGTAAAAGGGAACTTTTTAAAGGGTATGCTTGGCCCGGTGATTACGAAAGAACTAAACGGACAACAAGTAATTACCTCAAAAGGTAGAAATCCAAAACAAACTGAAGGTACAAAAGCGGCTGCTAAAACATTTGGAATGGCCAGCACCTTACGTAGACACATCACGGAGTGCTTCAGTTTTAATCTAATGGGTTTGAAGGATTCTGACCAGCATTCCCGTATGAATAAAATCATGAACACTTCATTGTCTGGTGCAAGGCATCCTTTAACAAAGGAGTTTCATTTTGAAAAAGAAACTTTTCAAAACTTAAAAGGCTTCGAATTTAACCTGGGACTGCTGGCAAATGATCAAATGAACATTAAGCCGGTGGTTCATATTGATGATGGTACCCTGCAGGTCTCATTCCCGGACTGGGAGCTACCTTCCAGATTAAAATGGATCAAAAAGAGCACTTATTGCATCATGACTTTCACAGTAGTGCTCTGCAGGCTCGGGGATGGTTTAATAGCAAGATTGCCGGAGATGCAAAGCGTTAGACTCGAGAAGGGTACGGATGATGTGCTCAATGGCAGAAGTTTTACTTTTAATGCTCCGGAAGGATGTCTCTGCATCACTAGTGTCTTCCTGCAATATTTTGATTCTTTCCGGATGCTGAACAATGAAAAAATGAGTCCGGCAGCCATCTGTGACGCAATTGTACTGAAAGGTACTTACGCAGAGGAAACTGAGCGTCTGTGGATGAATATGAATATAAAATATTAATGAACATTAGGCTATTGATTGCTCCTCGGAATCAATGGCTTAATTTCAATATATCATAAAACCTCAAAATAATCCTTCCTTTTCTTTTGTCTTCCGCAGATTTTTAATAAATTGGCTCCTGCTAAGTAGCTAAAACGATTTAATATTTCGTTTTAAATTGGGATATGACAAATATTTAGGGGCTCTAGCCCTTTTTTACTGAAAAACCCTCACGAGTATACACCTCTCAAAAGTTTTAAGCCGAATATTGCATTGTATTGAACACAAATAGTAAAACTTGTGATGAATATGATGTATTTTGATCAACTTAAAAAACAAAGAACCATCAATGAAACCTGCATCAGCTTACCGCCGAGAAAAGACACGAATAAAGCTGCTGCAAGCTTCATAACGAATAAATGAAAAATATAAACCAATGAAACCTGCATCAGCTGACCGCTTAGAAAAGAAGTGGCTAAAGCTTATGCAAGCTTCATAACCTATAAAAGAGAGATATAAACACATGAAAAAATTGAACTGGATAATTTTAATCCTGTTATTATCCGTAAAAGTTAAAGCGCAAAATGGCGTACACCAGCAATCGTCAGTATATGAATGGCCGGCCGACAAACAAGTTAAAGCAAAACTGGATCAGTGGCAGGACCAAAAATTCGGTATGTTGATTCATTGGGGGCTGTACGCAGTTCCAGGTATCATAGAATCATGGGAACTCTGTTCTGAAAGCTGGATCGAAAGAGACAGCACGATCGCTTATGAAGATTATAAAAAATGGTACTGGGGTTTAAGCAAAGAGTTCAATCCTGTAAAATTCAATCCAGACCAATGGGCTAAAGCAGGTAAAGATGCCGGAATGAAATACATGATCTTCACCACTAAACATCATGATGGTTTCTCGATGTTCGACACTAAAGAATCTGATTTTAGTATCGCAAAAGGACCCTTCGCCAATAATCCAAAGGCTGATGTTGCCAAATATGTATTCGATGCCTTCCGTAAAGAAGGTTTTATGATCGGTGCCTATTTCTCAAAACCAGACTGGCATTCCCAATACTTCTGGTGGTCTAAATACGCTACTCCTGACCGAAACACCAATTACGATATCCGCAAAAATCCATGGAGATGGAACCAGTTTAAAAGTTTTGCCTTTAACCAGCTTTCGGAGCTGATGAATAACTACGGTTCAATGGATATTCTATGGCTTGATGGCGGCTGGGTTCGGCCACTGGAAACAGTAAATGATGAAGTAAGAGGCTGGGGTGCCGCTATTCCGGAATGGAGTCAGGAAATTGATATGCCGAAGATCGCTTCTATGGCCAGAAAAGCACAGCCAGGTTTATTAATGGTAGACCGTACTGTTCACGGACCTTATGAAAACTATCAGACACCTGAACAGAAAATACCTGATCATCAATTGGATCATCCATGGGAGAGCTGTCTTACTTTGGGCAATGCCTGGGGTTTTGTAGCGAATGACAAATATAAAACGCCCGCAGAGGTAATTCATTCTTTAGCAGAAGTTGTAGCTAAAGGCGGCAGTTTGTTACTTGGCGTTGGTCCACGGCCAGATGGTACGATTCCCGAGATCGCCGTTTCCCGACTGGAAAACATAGGTACATGGATGAAAACCAATGGTAAGGCAATTTATGGTACGCGCATCACGGCAGATTTTCATAGCGGAAATACATGGTTTACACAGAGCAAAGATGGCAAGGTAAAAAATGCTGTTTATTGTTTTGAACCAGAAACTTCAGGAATTAAAACAATTGAATGGACAGGCAACGTTCCGGTAAAAGGGGCAAAAATGACCCTGTTAAATATAAATAAATCTGTAAAATGGGAACTGAACAACGGCAACGTTAAAGTTTATCTTCCTGAATCTATAAATAATAACCCTGCAATATATGGTGCCCTGGCATTTACATATGCTGCAAAATAACTCAACTATGTTTAATTTTTCAACCAACCAAAATCAATTACCGCTAAAACGGCTGTTTCTTTGCAGCACTATTTTCCTGGCTGCTTTGAGTGGTACTGCGGTAGCACAGGTGAAACCTGTGGCACAGCTAACAAAATACGTAGATCCTTATATCGGAACAGGTTTTCACGGGCATGTATTTCTTGGTGCAGATGTTCCCTTTGGAGCTGTTCAGTTAGGTCCTGTCAATCTATCAGAGGGCTGGGACTGGTGTTCTGGTTACCATTACAGCGATTCTACCATCACCGGATTTTCTCATACGCATTTAAGCGGTACGGGAATAGGTGATCTGGGAGATATTGCTATCATGCCGGTTACAGGAAATGTGAAACTAACTAAAGGCAGGGCGGGCGATGAACAAAGTGGATATTATTCCCTGTTCTCGCACAATGATGAAGTCGCTAAACCAGGTTATTACAGCGTCAAATTGAAACGTTATGGTATTCAAGCTGAATTGACGGCAAGTAAAAGAGTAGGCTTCCATCAATATACTTTCCCTGCGGGCAGGGAATCAAAAATTATTGTAGATCTGCGTCCGGGAATAGGATGGGATCTGGCAACTGAAACCTATCTGCATCAGGAAAACGCGACAACAGTTTCCGGTTACCGTTATTCCAAGGGCTGGGCTAAGGACCAGCGTATCTACTTCACTGCAGTGTTTTCCAAACCCATCAAACAGTTCATGGTATATGACAGCACTTTGGTCAAACAGGGAACTGAAATTAAAGGCCGTTTTGTAAAAGGTGTGGCACTGTTTGATACTAAGGATGGTGAAAAGATCAGCTTAAAGGTTGCTGTCTCTCCGGTAAGTATCGAGAATGCAAAGCTGAATATGAAAGCTGAAATTCCGGGTTGGGATTTTGCAAAACAGGTTAGCCTTGCTAATGATGCATGGAATACGGAACTCAGCAGGATTGTGATCAAAGCAACGGATCCTGAAAAGATGAAGATTTTTTATACCGCCTTGTATCATACCATGATTGCGCCTTCTGTTTTTAATGATGTGAACGGCGATTATCTGGGGACGGACAAAAAGGTATATAAAAATGCTCCTTTTACGAACTACACCACCTTCTCTCTGTGGGATACTTACCGTGCTGCTCATCCATTGTTAACGCTGATCAATAGTGAAAAAACTGGTGATGTGATCAATACGATGCTGGCCATTTACCAGCAGCAGGGAAAATTACCTGTCTGGCACTTAATGGGGAATGAAACAAATTGTATGGTTGGAAATCCCGCTTTGCCGGTTATTGCTGACGCTTATCTTAAAGGAATTAAAGGCTTCGATAAAGACCTGGCTTATGAGGCAATGAAAAGTACAGGGATGAAAGATGACCGTGGACTCTCGCTATTGAAAAAATATGGCTTTATTCCGGCAGACAGTGTAGTGGAGAACGTGGCAATGGGCCTTGAATATGCCATCGCAGACTGGTCACTCGCGCAGGTAGCTAAGAAACGTGGTAACGTTGCAGATTACGCGTACTGGAGCAAAAGAGGGCAGAATTACAGAAATTATTTTGATAAAAGTACCCATTTCATGAGAGGAAGGGTGAGTGATGACAAATGGAGAACGCCTTTCAATCCTTTTTCTGCAACGCATGAAAAGGATGATTTTACAGAAGGAAATGCATGGCAATATACCTGGTTAGTCCCTCAGGATGTTGAAGGATTAATCGAATTACAGGGGGGTAATAGACCGTTTGAAGCTAAGCTGGATTCTTTGTTTGTTGCTGAAGGAGATATGGGTGGCAGCTCATCGCCGGATATTAGTGGTCTTATAGGCCAGTATGCACATGGAAATGAGCCAAGTCACCATATTGCTTATCTGTATGGATATTTAGGTAAACCAGCTAAAACTGCGGACAAAGTAAGGTTTATTATGGACAGCTTGTATACGGATAAGTTCGACGGATTGTGTGGTAATGAAGATGTGGGACAAATGTCTGCCTGGTTTGTTTTCTCTGCTCTGGGCTTTTACCCGGTAAATCCTGTAAATGGTATGTATGTATTTGGTAGCCCGGTAGTAAATGAAGCTACTTTGAATGTAGGAAAAGGTAAAACTTTCAGTCTTTCTGTAAAAAACAACTCAAAGATTAATAAATATATTCAGTCTGTTGTGTTGAATGGTAAGGCTTATACCAAAGCATATATCATGCATAGCGACCTGGTAAAGGGCGGGAAAATGACAATTGTTATGGGTGCCCAGCCATCCGCCACCTGGGGAACAAAAGAAACTGACCGTGCCTATTCTATAGCCAAATAATTTAAATCCAACAAGAACACAATGTTTAAAATCAATAAATCTGTATTTTTTTATTCACTGCTCTGCTTTTTTACGCTTCTTTTTTTTGACGTAAAGCTTTTTGCCCAGGAGCAATATGAACTCAATTCAGGATGGCTATGCATGCCGGTAACAAAAGTGAAAAGTGACGGGGCAGCAATTTCAAGCCCGTCTTTTGCCCTGGATAACTGGAAAAAGGCAATAGTTCCTGGTACCGTGTTAACTACACTGTTGGCCAATAAAGAAGTACCAGATCCTTTCTTTGGGATGAATAACAAACTGATTCCGGATATTTACGAAACAGGCAGAGATTACTATACGTACTGGTTTGTGAAAGATTTCAAGGAAACCCCGCCATCGGCTGATGGCCAGGTGTGGTTAAAATTCAGGGGGATCAATTACAGTTGTGATATTTTTCTGAATGGTAAAAAAGTAAATGATGCCCCTTTCAAAGGAATGTACTTGCGTAAGGCATATAATATTACCCAGTTACTTGCCAAAAATGGAGCAAACAGACTGGCTGTAATTGTTTATCCTCCGGATGCTGTTGGAAATCCTAACGGTGGTCAGGGTGGTGATGGTATGATCGCTAAGGGAGTCGGACATCAATATACGGCGGGGTGGGACTGGATCCGGCCGATCAGGGACAGGAATACCGGCATTTGGGATAAAGTATATATTTCCCATACAGGTAAAGTAAGTATGGAGAATCCTCACGTCGTTACTCTTGTTCCGGGAAAGAGAAGTACGGAAGGTAAACAGGAACCTGCTATCATTAAGGTTTCCACTGAACTGAAAAATACAAGCGCAAAGGCAGTAACTGGTAACCTGCAGTATATCATTGAAGGGCAGAAGATTGTACAGAAAGTAGCGATTAAGCCTAATAGTACAACTGAAGTAAAACTGCCGGATTTTATTTTACAACATCCCAAATTGTGGTGGCCGGCCGGTTATGGCAAGCAGAATTTATATCGCCTGCAGATTAGCTTTTTAGAAAATGGAACTTCACTATGTGACAGTCAGACTGTAAGTGTTGGTGTCCGTGAAATACAGACTAACTGGAATGCCGTTACAGGAAGTAAAGAAGTCGCAGTAAATGGTCAGAAGATCTTCATCAAAGGAGGAAACTGGATTATTTCTGATGCAATGCTTCGTTTTACGAAGGAGCGTTATGATACTGAAATCAGGTACCACCGGGATATGAACTTAAACCTGATCAGAATCTGGGGCGGTGCTTTGATAGAGCGTCCTGAATTCTATGAGGCCTGTGATAAATATGGGATGCTGGTATTTCAGGACTTTTGGATGTCGGGTGACTGTAACGGGCGCTGGGTAGATCCAATGAAGCTGGAAGATCAATGGACCAGAAGGAAATATCCGGATGACCATCATTTATTCCTTGAATCTGCAGCTGATATGATTAAGATGGTGAGAAACCACCCATCTCTGGCCATATGGTGCGGTGGAAATGAAATCACTCCTCCGGATGATATTCTTATTCCATTGCGGGACTCTATTTTACCGGCCTTAGATGGTACAAGATGGTTTATTGATTACTCCAATGCTGATGATATGTCTAAAAATACATTGGGCGGAAATGGTGATGGTCCGTATACCATTCAAAATATAGCTACGTTCTGGGAGACTAAAACCTATCCGTTTAATTCTGAAGTAGGCTCCGTAGGGGTAGGAGATATGGAATCGCTCGAAAGATTCATTCCTAAAGCGAACCTGATTGCACCGGAATATATCACACCTGAAAAAAGAGCAGAAAAAGGACCGTCAGAAAAAGTAGATTCTGTATGGGATTACCACAATTACCTGGGTGTGGGTTACGAACAGCATATTCTGCCTTATGGAAAACCTGCTGACGTGGCCGATTTTGCCAAAAAAGCGCAACTGGTAAATTATGATCAGTACAGGGGATTGATGGAAGGTTTCAGTTCACATATGTGGGACTGGTACACAGGTGTAATTATCTGGAAAACACAGAATCCATGGACCTCTATGCGTGGACAGATGTATGATTATTATCTTGATCCGAATGCCTGTTTATTTGGTTTACGCTCAGGCAGCGAACCACTTCATGCGATGTACAATCCTGTAGATGGGATGGTGATGCTGGTGAATAATGGTTTCAAAGCAAGACAAAATATTATGCTGGTTGCCAAATCGTATGATATGGCAGGAAAAGAAACGTTATTGACACAGGTATTTTGCTTCCTGGATCCATCGGGTACAAAAAAGATACTGTCGCTGAAGAAAACGATAGACGAGCTTTCTGCTAAAAAAGGTTCCTTCTTGTCGTTACAGCTGTTGGATGGACAGAAAAATGTGCTGAGCAATAATTTCTACTGGATGCCGGATAATAAAGGCATGTATTCCGGATTAGCTGAATTGAAATCAACTCCTCTGATCGCAACGGCAAAACAGCTAAAGTCAGGCAAAATTGAAGTGACGATGGCAAATCCGGCAAATGCCGGGGTCAGTTTCTTCAATCGGATTTCCTTAGTAAATGCAAGTACAAAACAACGCATCCTGCCGGTATTTTATGATGATAACTATTTCTCCATCCTGCCGGGTGCAGAGAAAAAGATCATTATTGATTACACACCAGACAAGAATGACAATGCCGCGCTTACCATTACAAATTACGCTGGCGGGCAGCAAACTATAAAAATCAATCCATAATCATATTCACACCAACCCAAATCAAACCATTCAGCAAACATGTCAAGATTAAATTTACTTGAAGAGACGAGATACGAAAAATTGCCTGTAACTGTATATGCAGATGAACAAACCGCCAGTATTGAAGTAGCAAAGCGGATTGCTGCGCTGATCCTTTCAAAACAGGCAAAAGGAGAACAAATTGTTTTAGGCCTGGCTACAGGGGCAACACCTGTAAAAGTTTATAAAGAGCTGATCCGTCTGCATAAGGAGGAAGGATTAAGTTTCAAAAACGTGATTACGTTTAACCTGGATGAATATTATCCTATGAAACCTGAGGCTGATCAGAGTTACGTAAGGTTTATGAATGAAAACCTGTTTAGCCATATTGACATCAATCCGGAAAATATCAATATCCCAGATGGCTTATTAAACAGGGAAGATATTGAGGATTTCTGTTTGAAATATGAACAGAAAATCACGGCACTGGGGGGGATCGACCTGCAGCTTTTGGGAATAGGAAGAACCGGACATATTGGTTTCAATGAGCCGGGTTCCGCACCTAACTCTGGAACGAGGCTGGTAACGCTTGATGAATTGACGAGGAGGGATGCTTCGCGTGATTTCGGAGGATTGGCTAATGTGCCTACAAAAGCCATCACAATGGGAATCGGTACCATTTTTAAAGCCAGGGAAATTATCCTGATGGCATGGAATGAGAAAAAAGCAGAGATCGTTAAAAAAGCAGTGGAAGGCGAATTGTCGTCAGACGTTCCTGCAACCTTCCTGCAATTATCACCCAATGTAGAATTTATCCTTGATCAGGATGCAGCTTCTTCACTTACCCGTTTTGATACACCATGGCTGGTTAAGGACTGTACCTGGAGCGATCAGATGATCACGAAAGCAGTAATCTGGCTGGCGAAAACTTTAAACAAACCAATTCTTAAGCTAACGGAAGACAATTATAACAATCACGGTATGGCACAGCTGGCTACAGAACGTGGCCCGGTATACCAGATTAATATACAGATTTTTAACAAACTGCAACATACCATTACGGGATGGCCGGGTGGTAAACCCAATGCCGATGATAGTCAGCGCCCGGAACGTGCTACCCCAGAACAGAAACGTGTAATTATCTTCTCTCCGCATCCGGATGATGACGTAATTTCTATGGGCGGTACATTTATCCGTCTGGCAGATCAGGGACATCAGGTACATGTGGCTTACCAGACGTCAGGTAATACAGCTGTATGGGATGATGATGCTTTACGTTTCATGGAATTTACAATAGACTTTGTCAAATCAAGGGAAGAGGACGCTGGGTCACTGGAAAAACTGTATGGTGATATGCGTAGTTTCTTAAACACAAAATTGCCTAATCAAACAGATCCGGAAGAAATCCGTACCGTGAAAAAGCTGATCAGAAAAGGGGAGGCTATTGCAGGAGCAAGGTTTGCCGGCTTAGGTGATGAACGCATCCATTTTATGGACCTTCCTTTTTATGACAGGGGGAAATTTCAGAAAAATGTAGACTTTGAAGATGATATTTTGCAGACGATGGAGTTATTGCAGGAGGTGCAGCCACATCAGATTTTTGCGGCGGGCGACTTTGCAGATCCGCATGGCACGCACAAAG
Source organism: Pedobacter sp. MR2016-24 (assembly GCF_026239655.1). Taxonomy (GTDB): domain Bacteria; phylum Bacteroidota; class Bacteroidia; order Sphingobacteriales; family Sphingobacteriaceae; genus Pedobacter. The sequence continues at coordinate 223,705 of NZ_JAPIVO010000009.1, forward strand.
TATGTTTCAATATCATTATCGAGGCCATGAAAAGATTGCGCAAAACGGAAGCCTGGACAGCTGACTGCTGGTTATGGTTATATAGAGGAGCATGGCATGAGTTTGAAACGCATGAGATAGAGATGGCTGTTCCGCTTTCTCCGCAAGAGGTAGAAAGAAAGAAATTAGCTATCTTCAAACATCAGTCGCAGAAAGACCTGCCGGTATTTCCGGGAGACGATTCGAGGGAGTTTTGGGTTAGAGCAGAGGCGCGTACACAGGAAACTGCCCGTGCTTATGATCAGCTCGGATTAGCTGAATATGAAGCCATGGAAGCATTTGTAAAATGGAAATTTTAAAATAAAAAACTAAACCTAAAACCAAACAAAATTTTTAATGATAACAACAGAAAAAAAAGTATCAGGCATTAATCCTATCGTGATCATAGGGGCGCTGTTTTTTATATTCGGCTTCGTAACGTGGTTAAACTCGGTACTGATCCCTTATCTCAAGCTGGCATGTGAGTTAAATAATTTTGAATCTTATCTCGTCGCATTTGCCTTTTATATCAGTTATCTGGTGATGGCGATACCGTCTGCCTGGGTGCTGAAAGCTACGGGTTTTAAAAATGGAATGGCATTGGGATTGATTGTTATGGGGCTTGGTGCGCTGGTTTTTATTCCTGCGGCACTGACGCGTACCTATGAATTATTTTTGTTGGGATTGTTTATCCAGGGTACGGGACTAGCCCTGTTGCAGACTGCATCTAACCCTTATATTACCATCCTTGGTCCGCCGGAAAGTGCAGCAAAGAGAATCAGCATCATGGGTATCTGTAATAAAGTAGCGGGTTCTATCGCACCAATTGTATTAGGCGCAATTGCTTTAAAGGATGCGGATGGTTTTCACGCAAGATTGCAAAAGATGAGCGCGACGGAGAAAATTGCTGAATTAAATGCGTTGGCGGAAAGGGTCATATTACCTTATGTTGTTATTATCATCGTGTTATTAATTCTTGCAGTACTAATCTATTTTTCTTCCCTGCCTGAAATTGATACTGATCAGGAAGACGAACAGGTAAGTGCAGCTACAGCAGGTAAAACCAGTGTGTTCCAGTTTCCTCATTTACTGATGGGCGTACTGACCGTATTTTTATATGTAGGTGTGGAAGTCATGGCAGGTGATACGGTGATCAGTTATGGTGCGTATATGGGAATTCCCTTAACTACAGCTAAGTTTTTTACCACTTTTACCTTGCTGGGAATGATCCTCGGTTATCTGATTGGAATTGTATGTATTCCTAAGTATATATCTCAGGAGAATGCGATGAAATGGTTTGCTGTACTGGGGATCATATTTACTTTGGCTGCTATTTTTACTACAGGTTACGTTTCCGTATTATTTATTGCGCTGCTGGGTCTGGCCAATTCACTGGTATGGCCGGCAATATGGCCGCTGGCGCTTTCCGGATTGGGTAGGTTTACTAAAATAGGCTCTTCACTGCTGATTATGGGGATTGCGGGTGGTGCAATTTTACCATTATGTTACGGCGCTTTAGTAGATGTGTATAATGCGCAGCAGGCTTACTATATTATGGTGCCTGCTTATGCTTTTATCTTTTATTACGGCGCTGCGGGATATAAAGTGAAATCAAAAGCATAGTTTTTTAACCGGATTTATTATTTGTAAATGTATCGTCAATATAAAAAAGTATATATCTGTCTTCTGGTATCGGCCTGCTCTTTTTCTCCTTTTTTAGTAACAGGACAAAAAAAAGTACCTGTCTATAAGAATGCGTCAGCTCCTGTGGCCGAAAGGGTAAATGACCTGATCAAAAGAATGACGCTTGAAGAAAAGGTAGGACAGCTTTCTACTTTGCTGGGCTGGGAGATGTATGATAAAAAAGGTAATGGTGCTGTAGTTTCCGGACAGTTTAAAAAGGCAGTAGCATCTGGTCAGATCGGGATGTTCTGGGCAACTTTAAGGGCAGATCCCTGGACAAAGAAGACCTTGCTGACTGGTCTGGATCCTTACAGCGCGGCAATCGCGACTAATGCCATACAGAAATACGTTATCGATCATTCAAGACTCCAGATTCCTGTGTTTATGGCAGAAGAATGTGCTCATGGTCACATGGCAATTGGAACTACTGTATTTCCTACGTCCATTGGCCAGGCCAGTACCTGGAATCCGGGATTAATTGAAGCAATGGCAACTGTCATTGCTAAGGAAGCCAGGTTACAGGGCGCGCACATTGGTTACGGTCCTGTGCTGGATCTGGCTCGTGAACCAAGATGGTCAAGGGTAGAGGAAACCTATGGAGAAGATCCTGTAATGAACAGTGCAATGGGGGTGGCCATGGTTCAGGGTTTCCAGGGAAAAGACCTGAAAAGCGGAGCAAATATCATTTCTACACTCAAGCACTTTACTGCATATGGTGTTCCTGAAGGCGGACATAATGCCGGGGTAGTAAATACGGGTATGAGAGAATTGTACCAGAGTTACCTGCCGCCTTTTAAGGCTACGGTTAAGGCTGGTGCTTTGTCTATTATGGCTGCTTATAACTCGGTAGATGGTGTTCCCTGCAGTAGCAGCTCATTTTTGCTGGACTCTGTCCTGCATAAATCCTGGGGATTTAAAGGTTTTTCTGTTTCAGATCTGGGCAGTATAGACGGGCTGGTAAATGTTAATCATGTGGCGGCCGACTTAACTGAGGCAGCTACGCTGGCGATGAATGCGGGACTGGATAATGATCTGGGCGGACGTGTTTTCGCAGCACCATTATTAGCTGCAGTGAAGCAGGGAAAAGTTACAGTAGAAAGGATCGATGAGGCTGTAGCCCGTCTGTTAACGCAAAAATTTGAAATGGGATTATTTGATCATCCCTATGTGGATCCTAAAGCGGCGAAAAAGACCGTGCGCAATGCTGATGCAGTTGCACTGGCAAGAAAAGTAGCTCAGGAATCTATTGTACTGCTAAAGAATGACAAGGGATTGCTTCCCTTAAAAAAGAATATTGGTTCAGTGGCGGTTATCGGACCTAATGCTGATAATATGTACAATCAGCTGGGCGATTATACAGCCCCGCAACAAACGGAAGCTATTGTAACCGTATTGGGTGGGATTAAAGCTAAACTGGGCGCAGGGGCAAAAGTAAATTATGTGAAGGGTTGCGCTATCAGGGATACAACGGATGTGCAGATTGCTGCGGCTGTAGCGGCTGCAAATGCAGCTGATGTAGCAGTTGTGGTACTTGGAGGATCAAGTGCGCGCGATTTTAAAACAGAATACATCAGCACGGGAGCTGCGACTGTTAATCAGGCTTCTGCGGGCGGGATCAGTGATATGGAGAGCGGAGAAGGGTTTGACAGGCAAACGCTGGACCTGCTGGGTAAACAGCTGGAACTATTAAAAGCAGTGGTAAAAACCGGCAAACCGGTAGTGCTGGTTTTTATCGGTGGAAGACCTTTAAACCTGAACTGGCCTGACGCAAATGTGCCGGCAATTTTGAATGCATGGTATCCGGGACAGGAGGGTGGAAATGCGGTTGCAGATGTACTTTTCGGCGACTATAATCCTGCGGGCAGACTGACTATTTCTGTGCCGCGGTCTGTAGGCCAGTTGCCGGTTTATTACAATTATCAAAGTTCTCCAAAACATGATTATGTAGAAGGTATTGCTGCACCGCTTTATAGTTTTGGTTATGGAAAAAGTTATAGTAAATTTGAGTACAGTGATTTAATTATTACTGCAAATGAAACAGATGACTTACGGGTAAATATAAGCTTAAAAGTGACCAATGTGAGTGACAGAGATGGTGATGAGGTGGTACAGTTATATGTTAAAGACGATGTATCCACTGTAGTGACTCCGGTGAAGCAGCTGAAAGCTTTTCAAAGAATAAACATTAAAGCTAAAGCGTCACAAACGATATCTTTTGAACTGCGTAAAGCTGATTTGTCGCTTTATAACCAGAAAATGGAGCAGGTGGTTGAAGCCGGTACATTTAATATAATGGTTGGGGCCGGTTCACAGGATATCAGGTTGGAAAAGAGAATCAATATAAACAAAAACTATAAATTTTAGATTATGAAGAAGGTTATCTCGGCGGCACTTCTGGCCTGTTTAACGCTTGGTTTGAAGGCGCAGACAGATGAGAATTTAGGCATTATTCCTGCGCCCGTATCGGTAGAAAGAAACTCCGGTTTTTTTACACTGGATAAAACAGTTGTTTTGGTTTCAGGCGACCCGGCAGATGCAGCTACTGCTGACTTGCTGAATGCTTACATTGTCACCAAAGGTGGTTTTGCATTAAGGACAGAAACAACAGCCGGCCAGGCGAAACGAGTAATTGTTTTAAGTTCCGAGGGTGCAGATAAACTGCCTGAAGAAGGGTATGAGATCCTTGTTACGGCAAATAAAATTACACTTACCGGTAAAGGTGCCGGCTTGTTTTATGGCGCGCAGTCACTGATGCAGATGATGCCAGAGAAACAAGGTGCTCAAATTGCTATACAGGCAAGTCACATCAACGATTACCCGAGATTTAAATACAGAGGTATGCACCTTGATGTGTGCAGACATTCTTTTCCTGTGTCTTTTATCAAGAAATATATTGATTTAATGGCAGCTTATAAACTGAACAATTTTCACTGGCACCTGACAGACGATCAGGGCTGGAGAATTGAAATAAAGAAGTATCCAAAGTTAACCTCCGTAGGTTCAGTAAGAAACGGAACGATAGTTGGCCACCATCCGGGTGTGACCAATGACAATAAGACTTATAAGGGGTTTTATACGCAGGATGAGGCAAAAATGATAGTTGCCTATGCAGCTAAAAAATTCATTACCGTTATTCCGGAGATAGAACTTCCCGGACATGCTTCTGCGGCTATTGCCGCTTATCCGCAATTGAGCAGCTTTCCTGACAGGGATACTTTTGTTGACGCCAAGACACCTTGGGCAGGATCAAGAAAAGGTAAGCAGGTACAGCAGACCTGGGGTGTATTTGAGGATGTATTTGTACCCAGCGATTATACTTTTAAGTTCCTGGAAGATGTTCTGGATGAAGTGATTGCCATATTCCCTTCAAAATATATTCATATTGGAGGCGATGAGAGTCCGAAGGAATACTGGAAAGAATCTCCGTTCTGCCAGCAGCTGATTAAAGAAAAAGGGCTGAAAGATGAGCATGAACTGCAAAGTTATTTTATTCAGCGTATAGAGAAACATATCAATTCAAAAGGAAGGTCGATCATTGGCTGGGATGAGATCCTGGAAGGCGGATTGGCTCCGAATGCAACAGTTATGTCCTGGAGAGGTGTAGAAGGTGGTATTGCCGCTGCACAACAAAACCATGATGTGATCATGACCCCGGGCAGCAATGGTTTGTATGTTGACCATGCGCAATCATCATCAGCAGATGAACCGGTAAACATTGGAGGGATGTCTCCTTATACGGTAGCATATGGTTATGACCCTATTCCTGCCGTATTAACCGCAGATCAGCAAAAGCATATCCTTGGTGTCCAGGCAAATTTATGGACAGAATATGTAGAAACTCCTGAAAAAGTAGAATACATGGTGCTGCCGAGAATGTTTGCCTTGTCGGAAATTGCCTGGAGTCCGGTAGCGCGTAAAAACCTGAAAAACTTTTCTGAAGATCGTTTGCCTTTACATTTGGCGCGACTGGAAGCTACAGGAACAAATTACTGGGTACCTGTTCCTATTGGGATATCGGATAAGACTGTTGAAGGCGAAACCATTAATTTAGATTTAAAAGTGCCGGTTAAAGGGGCTAAAATCTACTATACTTTAGATGGAACGAGACCTTCTGCACTTTCCGCTGCCTATACCAGACCGATGAAAATTGAATTGCCAAAAGGAAAGAAACTAGTGTTAAAAACGGTTGTGATTACTGCTCAGGGCAAGTCGAGCGTAGTAACTGATACCACTTTAAGTAATGGTGCTGCAGTTGCAGAAACTAAATCTTAATTTTCTTTATCCGGTTAAATTTGGTTAAAAATATTATTTCACATAAATTGCTGAAACAAATATTGAATCAAATGAAACAACATAAACAACTTCTACAGCAGTCGGCACTTTTAGTGGGACTGCTGTTTTTATTTGCATGTAAGCAAGGTCAGCCGCAACAATCAGGTGATTCATCAGCAGTGAAAGCCGCTGTTAAAAAAGAGAAAGGTCAGTTTCCATTTTACAAAGATATTGCTGTAAAACCCGGACTTCATTTTGAAGTGGTAAGCTGGGGAAAAGGTGTAGACAGTGTTGGAGGTTATCTGCTGTTAATGTCTGATTCTGTACGTAACAACTATAAATCCCAGTCTGTAGAGCGGGAAGGTATCATCACTGATGTATGGAATATGGACCTGGATAATGACGGGAATCCTGAACTTTACATAGAGTTGCTCAGCAAAAAGAATGTGAAAGACCTGAATGTATACGAGTATTCCGGAAACAGTTTCAATAAGATCAGTTTCCCGCCGCTGAGTAGTAAATCTAAAAAATACTATGGCGGTAATGATCAGTTTATGATTAAGAATGCCGAGCTTTTCAGATCTTTCCCATTGGTGAGTACGGCCGACAGTACACAACAAAAGGGAGCTGTAAAAGTATTGCATTACAAGTTAAGAGGCAATACTTTTTCTGTGGATGAGGTAACGGAGTAATTTTATTACTCCTGGAACTGGTTGCTGATTCTTTCAAATTTCTCGATCAGCAGATCTATTCTTTCTTTTTCTTTTTTCATGTAGGCCTTACGTAATATGGTGGCACAGAAGATGATCCAGAAAGTGGTGAACAGCACAATTGATGCCTGAATCCAGGTGTCCAGCATACTCAATGTTTCATAGAAATAGAGTATGAAACCGAAGGAAATGGCAAATGCATAAAACCAGTAGAGCTTGTTATAGAGATTAAATCGGCTCAACTGGTATGCTTTCAGCTTGTCCAGAAATGCTTCAGGATGTGCGGTGAAATCGTTGGTGGAAATTAAGCGGTGTTCTTTGTATAAAAGCAGGGTGTATATAGCTACAGCTAATATGATAATGCTGATACCTGCCGGGGTAGTCCATGAATTGAAATCAAAAAATACCAGTAAGGAACTGATCGCAAGGAAAGATACCACCATACCTGCTATATTATATAGCGATTTGGCACGGATGGCTTTCACCTCTTTTTTCGCCTGTAAAAGCATCTCCTCTGAGGAGATTTTTACTTCCACAGCGTGTGATTGCCAAAGGGACTGTATATGTTCAAATTCTTGCATGCTGATTGTATAATTCGGTCAATTTTTGTTTAATACGGTGAATTTTCACGCGTAGATTTCCTTCGCTGATACCAGATATATCTGCAATCTCATTGTAGGGCAGTTCATCAAGTACCATGGTAATAATCAAACGGTCGTTCTCTTCCAGTTTGGAGATTGACTTGTAAAGGAGGGCTACCTGCTCATTTTTTTCTGAAAATTCCTCCACACGGTTTTCAATGATGTTTTCGGTTAACTCGTCTTTGGCCTGTCTTTTTTCTGAACGGAGGTAAGTGAGGCAGGTATTTACGGCAATTCTGTAAATCCATGTAGAAATCAATGATTTATTCCTGAATTTATCCAGGTTCTGCCATACTTTAAGGAAGGTTTCCTGTAACAGGTCGTTCGCAGCATCCGAATCCCCGGTATATCCATAACACAAATGGAATATCTTCTTGGAATTTGTATCAAAGATTTGCTTAAATAAGATGTCTTTCTGATCCAATCTGCTTTAATTTAATGTTTCTTTGAGACAAAGAAATCATAATTGTTACAAATAAGGCTGGTTTTTTTTAACATTTTCCACAACCTTTAGGAAGTAAGTTTATTATCGTAGTTTTACGTCCGAAAAAAACCTTAATCCTAAATAATGACTAAAAACAACAAGCTAACCTTTTTTATTTTCTTTGCATTGGTGCTCGGTGTTATTCTTGGGTATGTGCTGAATGTGAAATCATTTAATACCTATAATACAAATATATTATCTGCAGATAACCAGGTTAAAAACATAGATTTCAAACTGAGTGCGATAAAAGATACTACAGTTAGCCAGTATGCCGTCTTAAAAATGGATAAAAAGGCGGCACTTCAGTTAAGGAAGGAAAACGAGACGATACGGGAAAAGAAACTGGAACCATTAACCTTGTTGAGTGATATCTTTTTAAGACTGATCAAGATGATTGTGGCACCGCTTGTTTTTGCAACGCTGGTAGTTGGCGTAGCTAAGGTAGGAGATATTAAGGCCGTGGGCCGTATTGGTGGTAAAACGATGTTGTGGTTTGTAAGTGCTTCTTTATTGTCGCTCATACTCGGATTAATCCTGGTTAATATTTTCAAACCGGGTGAAGCAATGCACCTTCCTTTGCCAAGTAGTAATTCTGATACAGGAATACAAAAGGTAGCGCTGTCCATGAAAGATTTTATCTCTCATATTGTACCTAAAAGTATGGCAGAGGCAATGGCGACCAACGAAATTTTACAGATTGTGGTCTTCTCGCTGTTCTTTGGGGTCGCGACTGCTGCTATAGGAGAAAAGGGCAAAATTATTATTGAATTCTTTGACGCCGTTGCGCATGTTATTTTGAAGGTGACAGGTTATGTGATGAATTTCGCACCCTTTGCAGTTTTTGGTGCCATGGCTGCTATTGTGGCCAAACAGGGCTTAAGCGTACTGTCCACCTATGCCTTATTTATTGGAGAGTTTTACTCAGGTATGCTGATGTTATGGTTATTGCTGATAATGATCGGTTATATTATCCTGAAAGGCAGGGTATTTAACCTGATGAACAGGATGAAAGAGCCTGTTCTTGTGGCCTTCAGTACTGCCAGCAGTGAAGCTGCCTATCCAAGAACTATGTTACAGCTGGAACGTTTTGGCTGTAAGGATAAAATTGTGAGTTTTGTACTGCCATTGGGATACTCTTTTAACCTTGATGGATCGATGTTATATATGACTTTTGCGTCGATGTTCATTGCTCAATCCTACGGCATCCATTTGTCTTTTCAGCAACAGGTAACCATGCTGCTGATATTAATGCTGACAAGTAAAGGAATAGCGGGTGTACCAAGGGCTTCTTTGGTTGTAATTGCCGGAACTATTGCCACCTTCAATATTCCTGAAGCGGGACTGGCCTTATTGATTGGAATCGATCCTTTACTGGATATGGGAAGATCAGCAACAAATGTGATAGGAAACAGTATTGCCACTGCAGTAGTGAGCAAGTGGGAGGGAGAGTTATCACCAGCCCAGGATTAATTTAAATTTTTATGAGTACCAGAGCAAAAAAAATCTTTTTGATCATCACCATCGTTGTGCCTTTTCTGGCCTACTGTGTGATCTATTATAAACCAATGATCGCGAATGCACCATTCCGGTCTGATGAGTTTGTTTCCCTGCAGTTTAAATGGGGAGCAGGTAACGATCTTGTCAATTCTTACGACTCTTCTACGGGAGAATACCAGTACCTGAATGCTAAGGATTCTTTAGTCAGAAAAAGCGTGAAACTAAGGCACAATGATATCATATACCTGCATAATAAAGCGAATGAGCTGGGTTTATGGAATTTTCCTGACCTGATTGCGAATGAAGGGACGGACCTCAATAAATCCAAAGTACTGCGCTATGTGATCCGTTTTAATTACAAGCGTAAATCCAAGAACGTAGTATTTGTGACGGACTATAATGATATCGCAAAACTAAGAGATGTAGCTACTCAGATGAAGACTTTGATAGAGCAAACCATCACAGATGCGGAAGAAAGATATAGCAGTAAATAAGGATATTTATATGAATTTGTAAATCGCTATGATTTATAACAAATATATTCTATATTTGCACCTCGATAAAAATAGAACAATTTAAAATAATAATTATTTAACAATGTACGCAATAGTAAATATAGCAGGACAGCAATTCAAAGTTGCAAAAGACCAGCACCTTTTTGTACACCGTTTGCAAGGAGATGAAGGCGCTAGTATTGAATTTGACAATGTATTGTTGGTTGAAGACGGAGGTACAATCTCTGTGGGTGCTCCTGCATTAGCAGGTGCTGTCGTTTCAGCTAAAATCGTGTCTCATTTAAAAGGTGATAAAGTGATCGTTTTCAAAAAGAAACGTAGAAAAGGTTACAAAAAGAAAAATGGCCACCGCCAGTATTTCACTAAAATCCAGATCTCTGGTATCAGTTTATAATTATTTTTTAAACATTTAGATAAACAGATTTTAACCTGTTTGTTCATAAAATATAAAACAAAATGGCACATAAAAAAGGAGCCGGTAGTTCGAGAAACGGACGTGAGTCGCATAGCAAACGCTTAGGTATCAAAATATTTGGTGGTCAGAATGCAATTGCAGGAAACATCTTGGTACGTCAGCGTGGAACTAAACACCATCCGGATAAAGGTGTAGGTATTGGTAAAGACCATACTTTATTCGCTTTAGTTGATGGTACTGTAGTATTCAGAAAAAAACAAGACAACAAATCTTATGTATCTGTTTTACCTGCAAGTGTAGTTAAAGAAGTTGTTGAAGAAGCTGCTCCTGCTGTTAAAGCAGAAAAAGCTGAAGCACCAGTTGCTGAAACAGCAGAGCCAGCTAAAAAAGCTCCTGCTAAGAAAGCTGCTAAAGCTGAACCAGCTGCAGAAACTGAAGCTGCTCCGGCAGAATAATTTCAAAAGCATAAAAAAAGAGAGTATCTGTTATGGATACTCTCTTTTTTTATGCTTTATTTTTTCAAAACCTATACTTTCGTATAGTACTATCCTATGGCTACGATTGTTTTTTTGATGATCTGCATTTCACTTTCCAGCTCCCTGAGGGATTTTGCAAAGTTCTTGAGACTGATTTCTAAATCCTGAACCAAAACCGGAACATCGTTATCCCTGTTTTCTTCGTCTCCGGCGGTACTAGCGCCGTGCAGCAACCAGTCGTAACTTTTATTGTAATATCTGGATAGGGTATGCAAGGTACTGAAGGTTGGATACTGATTGCCCAACTCTATCTGTGAATAGTTGCTCCTTGACAATTGTAGCAGATCGGCAACGAAGGATTGTGAATGTAATTTTTCTTTTCTCAGCGATTTGATCCGCTCACCTAAATTTTTTTTTGAGAGTATTTCTTGCATGAAGTTGTGGTTTTTGTTGATCGCTAAATTATTCTGATTATACAATAGCGCAATTATTGATCCAAAACACAAGGTTTTATTCCACTTTCCTATGATACCTGCTTTTGTGACTCATTTAAATGGATCACATGGACATGCGCAATCAATCATAACGCTAGTAATAGTGTCACTCGTTAAATGAACAGGGCATACAGGTATCTGTGGACAGCAGGATATCGGCTGTCCGGATTTTAAGTATTTTTCAGGTTAAAAAATACGGTTCAGCAACCTCAGGTTAAAATTGGGTAATTGTTGCGTGAAATGTGCGTATCTGGGGTTGGATTGAGGAATTACTTTCTCATTTTGGAGAATAGTATAGTAACCTGTTCTGAAATGAGAGTATAAACAGAGCGCATATTAATGCTCTCTGTTTATCAATGATTTTGCCAGATGTATCAGCTCTGCTTTTTTTGTTTCCGCAATACTCACCTGAGTTAATGAACTGAACGCAGTATCAAGACTGTGCTTCATCTCATCCATTGCAAGCTCTCTGATGAAGTATTTGTTATACAAGGAAGTGATCACCCCGATTTTTGATTGAAGGTCAGTATTCGTCTCCTGTAACTGTATCTTCAGCTGATCTTCAGTATTAGCCAGTTCTTTCAGTTTTAATAACAAGAATGTTTGTTTGTTAGAGATGATATCTCCACCTACCTGCTTACCAAACTTAGCAGGATCTCCATATACATCAAGTATATCATCCTGCAACTGGAAAGCCAGGCCAAAGTTTTCGCCGAAATTATACAACAGTTCTGCATTTTGATCCGAAGCACCCGCTACAATAGCACCGAGTTTCATCGCGCCACCTACAAGAACCGCTGTTTTTAAACGAATCATATTGATATATTCAGGAATGGAAACATCACTTCGCTGCTCAAACTCCATGTCTAACTGCTGACCTTCGCAAACTCCCTGGGCGGTTGTATTGAAGCAATTTAGTGCGGCTTTTAATACGCTACTATCAAGGTTGGTGAGATGTTTATTGGCCTCTACCATCATCACATCACCACTCAGTATCGCATTATTTACTCCCCATTTGATATGTACGGTATCCTGACCTCTTCTCAGGGGTGCATTGTCCATAATATCATCGTGGATCAGCGTGAAATTATGGAAGGTTTCTATCGCCAGCGCTGCCTCTATTGCATCTGCCGCATCTTTGTCAAAAAGCTCTGAGGAAAGTAATACTAAAATTGGTCTGATCCTTTTGCCACCCAGGCGCATAATGTAACGCAGGGGTTCGTATAATTTAGCGGGGTGTGCCGGGTATTCTACTTTATTGATTGCCGTTTCCAGCAATTGCTGTAATTCAAAAATAGTATGCATTATTTTTTTACTTGGGGTGTTTTTTCTAAGATTTCAATAGCAGACTGTTCTTTTTCAGTCCTTTTAACGCCTTGGTTATTCTTCCAGAAGGTTTCATTGTAGGTCATCGCTTTGGTGAGCTGAGAATCATTAACGTTTATTTTTACAGGATTAAGCTCACTCTTATGGATGTTATCTTCGTCCATCAGGTAAAGTATAGAAGAAAAGGCAGATCGCTGTATACCCATGCCCAGCACTTTTAACTTATTGATTGCATTAAAACTGGCATAATCCAGTATACTGTTTCCTGCATTATCTGTTTTATATTGAGCAGAAAAAATGATTTCTTCGATTTTCACACTCACTGGTCCTCCCCCGGTGAATTTCATGTCATTGAATGTACCTTCAATTTTCACGACAGTATTGGTTACAGTATTTACATAATAATAACCTTCAAAATTTAACTTCTTCAAACCGGCTTTTGGCTTACAAAAGATTTTTGCAATTTCCTGCCCATTCTGCTGATAGGTGCCGGATAGTTTGAAATTATATACCGAATCTACCTTTTTTGTCAGTGGTTTGATGTTCATGTTATTAGGTAAATAGCCCGAAATAAGAAAAAGAAAATAGCTGAGATTATCGTATGATATTCCTCTTGAACCGGCAAGATGTCTGGCTTCGGTTGGATGCCAGGCCGTTAAGGAAAAGGCCTTCCATTCTGCATCGAAAAAGATCTCGTTGAGATAGGTTGGTTTATCCGAACTATAGGCGATTTGTCTTAAAAAAGCCTTTCTGTAGAAGGACTGATTAATATGCTCACGCGCCTGATCACTTACCTCCTGCATAATGGTAATGGCGGGATTACCTACTGCTACCTCTTTGAGCGTCATTACTTGGGGTGCCATTGAGATTTTCAAAAGCTGATCCGGATTACTGACCTGCAGACTAATGCCGATGTAGTTTAAATGTGAAACAGTAATGTTTACAGGTGAAGTGCTTACTGATAGCTCAAATTCCCCGTTTTCATTAGATAACGCACGCTTAGCATCCTTAACCTGCACGGTTGCAAAGGCAATGGGCATGCCCGTGTTTTGTTCTGTTATTCTCCCATGTAGTTTTTGCTGGGCTTTAGCAAGAGAAAAGGTGATCAGCAGGAAAAGAAAGGTCAGCGCGACAGGTTTATACATATGCTTGCTATTCCTGGACTAATGAAAAATCAATTTGTCGTTTAGACAGGTCTACCCGCTTCACTTTTACTTTCACTTCATCTCCTAATTGATATTTCTTCTTCTTGCGTTGTCCCACAATGCAGTAATTTTTTTCATCCAGGACGTAAAAATCATCTGTAATATCTTTTAAGCGAATCATACCTTCGCATTTATTCTCAATGAGTTCCACATACATTCCCCATTCGGTTACGCCGGAAATGATACCCATGAAAAGACTGCCCACATTTTCTTCGAGGTATTCCACTTGTTTGTATTTAATGGATGCCCGTTCCGCATCAGCAGCGCGTTTTTCCATTGCTGATGAGTGAGAAGCAGCTGTTTCATATTCTTCTGCATTGGCTGAGCGTTCTCCGTTGAGATAGGCTGCCAGCAGTCTGTGCACCATCACATCGGGATAACGTCTGATAGGGGAGGTGAAATGCGTATAATGATCAAACGCAAGTCCGTAATGACTTGTTTTTTTAGTGGTATATACTGCTTTGGCCATAGACCTGATGGCTAGCTGTGTCAACACATTCTGTTCCTTTTTACCTTCCACATCTTCCATCAGGAAGTTCAGGGACTTTGCAATATCCTTGTCCGTCTTGGTGTTGATTTTATAACCAAAACGCGCAGCGAAGAGTGCAAAATTACCCAGGTTTTCCAGATTGGGAGAATCATGGGAACGGTATACAAAAGTATATTTCGCTTTTCCTTTACCTTTTTTAGCAATGAACTCAGCTACTTTTTTATTAGCCAATAACATAAAGTCCTCGATGAGCTTATGAGCATCTTTACGCTCTTTCACGTAAACGCCAACGGGCTTGCCTTTCTCGTCCAGTTTAAACTTAACTTCAGTACTTTCAAAACTGATCGCTCCGTTTTTAAACTTCTGATCTCTTAAAATATAAGCCAGTTCATTTAATTTAAGCAGCTCCTCCGCATAGTCGCCCTCTTTATTTTCGAGTACTTCCTGGGCTTCTTCATAACTGAATCTTCTGTTGGAATGTATTGCTGTTCTGCCAAACCATTCAGTAATGATATTTGCTTTGTCATCCAGTTCAAATACTGCTGCAAAACATAGTTTGTCTTCATCAGGACGAAGTGAGCATACACCATTGCTTAAGCGTTCGGGCAGCATGGGAATTACCCTGTCTACCAGGTAAACTGAGGTAGCCCTGGAATAGGCTTCTTTATCAAGATAAGTTTTCGGCTGTACATAATGAGATACGTCGGCAATGTGTACGCCGATTTCATAATTTCCGTTAGGTAATTTTTTGAAAGAGATCGCATCATCAAAGTCTTTTGCATCTGCAGGATCTATGGTGAAGGTCACCGTATCGCGGAAGTCTTTCCTGTCTTTTAAATCGGCCTCAGTGATTTCTTCAGAAATTGCATCTGCTTCTTTCTCTACTTCGGAAGGGAAGCTTAAAGGAAAACCATACTGTGCCAGTATTGCATTCATCTCCGTATTGTTTTCCCCCTGGGTGCCTAATATATTGATGATTTTACCAATCGGATTTTTCGCTCCCTCCGGCCAGTCAGTAATAGATACCTGTACCTTCTGTCCATTTTTTGCCCCCATCAGATCGGTTAACGGCACGAAAATATCGTGCAGCATTTTTTTATCATCAATGCTTACAAAAGCAAAACGCTCTGAGATTTTAATAACGCCGATGAAGTCTGTTTTGAGTCGCTGGATAATCTCTACCACTTCACCTTCATTTTTTCTGCCGCTTTTTTTAGCGTAGATATATACTTTTACCTTATCTCCGTGCAGGGCATTGTGTAACTTCCGGGCGGAAACGAAAACATCTTTTTCGAATTCGTCATCGGGAATGATAAATGCAGCTCCATCTGCTGTCATGTCCACCTTCCCTGTAATAAAGGTTTTTAAATCTTTCAATTTAAATTTACCTTTTTCGGGTTCAGCGAATATGCCTTTGTGTGCCTGCTCTTTCAGGACTTCAAGAATGGTTTCGCGCGATTCATTATCTGTAATATTCAATTTGGCTGAAACCTGTTTATAGTTCAGGGCTTCATTATTGTTTTTTTCTAGAACATCGCTAATTAACTGTGTTAAAACAAGTTTTATCTGGGATGATTTCTTTTTTGCCATAGTGTATTTGTCAATATTCCGAAGGTAACACTTTGAAATGATTTCCTGCCTCTTTGTCGGCTATAAAAACCATAAAATCGTCTCTGCAGGTTAGATTTCACAGGTATAATGATAACTTTGTGAGACATTTACTAATCGGATAAATTTCAAATGTTAATAGTGGAGGAGAAAAGCAGACGTACAAGGAGTGAGTTTCTGACCATAGGAATCAAGATGGTTATATTTGCGTTGCTGGTGTATTTTGATGTCAACCAGCCGCAGGCTTACCTGCATTATCCATTGATTGAAAGGACAGCAAGCGGACTAATGGTATTTCTTGGGCCAAGTACTGCGATCTCTTTTATCCGTCTGATAATTATCTACTGGTACATCAAGAAACACAGGTTCAAAGCTAATATCAAGGACAATTTTATATTGGGTATCAACAGGATTGTGTCGATTTTGAATACGGTCTTTGTCATCATCGCGCTGATGGTGTTTTTTGGTAAAAATCCTAAAGAGTTTATCACGGGAATGTCTATCGTTGCGGCGGCTATTGCTGTTACTTTTAAAGATTATATTACCAATATGATCAACGGACTGATCATTATGTTTTCGGACCGTTTATCTCTTGGAGACCATATTAAAGTGCAGGATACGGAGGGTAAGATTTTAGATATTACGCTGATTAACATGATTTTGCAGAATGAGGATAACGACATGGTAATTATTCCTAATTCCGTGGTTTTCAGTTCGGTTATTATTAACCAGTCGAAACAGAACATCAAGAAACTGAGTATAGAGTTTGAGCTGTCACTTCAATTTGGCTATACGCCGGAATATCTGGAGACCTACCTGAATGAAGTGGTAGCAGGGTATACGGAGAATATTGTTGCCAGGGGACTAACGATCAAGACGCTTTCTATTACGAAGGATGTGGCCAAGTTTAAGGTGCAGGTATTGCTGAATCATTATGATAAGTTGAAGGAGAGAGAGATCAGGAGAGCTTTGAATACGGCAATCATGAGTTTGGGGGTGTCTTCTAAATAAAACTACATACTCCTTTTGGCTGCCAATCTTTGGTGAAGAACAAAACATTGGAGGCCTTCAAGGAGCATATTGTTTTATTTCTACGAAAGGGGCTTGACCAGGGGCAGGGAGCATAAAAGGTATCGAGCATTAACGAGATAGAAAGCTGACCAATATCAGATAGCACCTGGTTAGTATGGATTACAACATCAGGTTGAATGGAATTGTAGTCAGAAGGTTAATACGGATAATTATTTCAGGCCCGGAATGGCGTCAATTAGTCTTTTGGTGTAGTCGGATTTTGGAGCGTTGTAAATGTTTTCAGGAAATCCTTCTTCTTCTATTTTTCCTTGATTCATAATGATCATTCTGTCAGACAGGTGTTTTACCACAGCCAGATCATGTGAAATGAATATGTAGGTAAGACCAAGTTCTTTTTGCAGATCTCTTAACAGATTGAGTACCTGTGCCTGCACCGATACATCCAGAGCTGAAACGGATTCATCGCAAATAATAAGTTTGGGCTGGAGGGCGAGTGCGCGTGCGATCACTATACGCTGACGCTGCCCGCCCGAAAATTCATGTGGGTAACGGTTGAAGTGGTCGGGGTTTAATCCTACCATTTCAAGCAGTTCCAGTATGTGGGTTTTACGTTGCTGGTCTGTGTTGAACAGCTGGTGCACCTGCAGCGGTTCCATCAGGGTATTTCCTATACTTATTCTAGGGTTTAGCGCAGAAAAGGGATCCTGAAAAATTAGCTGAATCTCGCGTCGCAGTTTTCGTAGTTCTTCTGGCTTTAGGGTGGTAATGTTGTTACCGTCGAAGATGATTTCACCATGGGTTGGTTCGATAAGGCGCAGTACTGTTCTGCCCAAAGTGGTTTTTCCGCATCCTGATTCTCCCACCAGACCCAGTGTCTCTCCGGGAAATACATGGAGGGATACATCATTTACTGCCTTAATTGTTGAATTTGAGGTGCCGAAAAGCCCGTTTCTAACGGGAAACCAGGTAGAAATGTGTTGGAGTTTCAGGATTGGTTTTTGCGCATACAGCTGGTTTTTCCTTGAATCTATTTCCTGTTGGGTGTAGCTGTTTTCATTTAGCAGGTAGGAAACAGGCTTTGATTGGTTAGCACCCAGAAAATCTGCTACAACGGGAAGCTTTTTTAACCTGTATGCGGGATTGGGCCGGCAAGCCAGCAGACCTTTGGTATAAGGATGTGATGGTGTATTTAATATGTGCTGTACGGTTCCCTGTTCTACGATCTCTCCTTTATACATTACAGCAATCTCATCTGCAATTTCACTGATTACACCAAGGTCATGTGAGATGAAAATCATCGACATCTTCCTTTCTTTTTTGATTTTAAGCAGTAGCTGTAAAATGTTTTGCTGAACAGTTACGTCCAAGGCTGTAGTAGGTTCGTCTGCGATCAGGAGTTCCGGGTTGCAGCTCAAAGCCATGGCAATCATAACGCGTTGTTTCTGGCCGCCGGATAGTTGGTGTGGATAGGTGTCAAATATAGTTGCAGGTCCTGGTAGCAGCACCTCTTCGAAAAGGGCTATAGTTTTTGCTTTAGCTTCTTTGGCGCTGAATTTCTGATGGAGCATGATGGCTTCCCGGACCTGATCACCACAGGTGAAAACAGGATTCAATGAGGTCATGGGTTCCTGGAATATCATGGCCATCCTGTTGCCCCGATAATGCCGGATCTGTTCATCTGACAAGCCCTGCAAATCGATATTATCGAACCTGATGGTGCCCTCAATTTTTTCATTTCCAGACTGTAGCAGTCGCATGATGGCCAGGGATGTTACAGATTTCCCGGAGCCGGATTCGCCCACTATTCCCAGCACCGTTCCTTTGTTCACGCTGAAGCTGATCTTGTTTACAGCAGTGTTCCAGAATCGGCTCTCCTGGTCATAAAATTTGATATCAAGATCAATTATGTTTAGCATCGGACGAGCAATATAGATAAAATTATGGCTCGAATTTCAGTCAATTCTGCTATTTTTGCAAAATGGAAAGAGAAATTCTTGATACGAAGCGGAAAGCCCTGAATATAAATTTAAATCCTGATATATACGGGACTTTTGCAGAGATCGGGGCCGGACAGGAAGTAGCACGTAATTTTTTTACTGCGGGTGCAGCATCAGGAACTGTAGCAAAAACTATGTCGGCCTATGACATGACTTTCAGTGATGCAATCTATGGTGCGGAAGAAACGGGGAGATATGTAAGTCAGTCCCGTTTAAAAAAGATGCTGAATCATGAGTTCGGACTGTTAACTGAGCGACTATCCGGCGAGAAGTATGATCAGCGTACTTTCTTCGCTTTTGCAGATACAGTGACTACGCTAAACTACAATAAATCCAATGATCCTCATGGCTGGATCGGCATAAAATTTCAGACAACACCAGGCGGGGAACCGAATGAAATATTTTTCCATGTACGTTTACTGGATACGGATTCTGCGTTACAGCAAAATGTATTGGGTATTATAGGTGTAAATCTTGTATATGCTGCATTTTACTACCATTCTGATCCGAAACGAATGATTGAATCTCTGGCTGAAAACCTGACAGTAGGTTCTGTGGAAATTGATCTCATTTCTGTTAACGGGCCTGTTTTTAATGGGATCAATAATATCAAATTGAATTTATACCTGATTGTGAAGGACTTTTCCGACGCTGCGATATTTGATTCTCTGGGAAATCCATGTTTGCCGAAAGACTTGTTGTACAAGAAGGATATTATGATTCTCAGGACTAAATATGCGCAGAAATCACTTCCTAATTTCAGCATGTTTAACAATGCCGTTGATCAGTTCAAAAGGACTGAAAGTGTGAAAAAGGAAAACTTAAGTGTACTGATCGAGGTCTTGCTGTCGAATGTGCTTACTGCTGATGATGAGATTCCCGAGAACATTGATCTTGATGCTGTGGCCGCAAGGGCGGAAGAGATGTGCAAGACAGGGAATCTGGTTATTGTCTCTAATTTCTCCAGACATAATAAACTAGCCAAATACCTGGACAGGTGCAGGCCGAAAAGTGTAGGCATCTCTACCAATATCAATAACCTGAAGTTTGTATTTAACTCCAGCAATTTTGGAGAAAACTATTCCAGTCAGCTGCTGACCTATGTTAGTGATATGTTCAGTAAAAATGTGAAGTTATTTGCTTATCCATTTCTGGACAAAAAAACCAATAAAGTAATTACTACGGCTAATATGCCTGTTACACCGGATGCAAAGCCACTATTTGATTTCCTTATAATTAATGGATATATTACCGACATTAAAGAATACAGTGAAAACGATGTGAAAACTGTATAAAACCAATCTGACTTGTATGAGAAAAACCACTTTGTTATTTTTATTTGCTTTTACTGCTATTGTTGCTGTCGCACAGCAAAAAAAGACTTCCGGCAATCCTATTTTCCCGGGATGGTACGCCGATCCCGATGCCGCTGTGTTTGGGAGTGACTACTGGATTTATCCAACATTTTCTGCCGTTTATGAGAAGCAGACTTTTTTAGATGCATTTAGCTCAAAGGATTTAGTAAACTGGAAAAAGCATGATAAGGTTTTAGATACCGTAAATGTGAAGTGGGCAAAGAAAGCGGTATGGGCACCTGCAATTGTAAAGAAAGACGCAGCATACTATCTCTTCTTTGGTGCCAACGATATTCAAAATGATAACGAAATAGGAGGCATTGGTGTTGCTGTTTCAAAAAGTCCTTCCGGACCATTCAAGGACCATATCGGTAAGCCACTGGTTGATAAATTCCATAATGGGGCACAACCGATAGATCAGTTTGTATTTAAGGATAAAGATGGACAATATTATCTGATATATGGCGGCTGGTCACACTGCAATATCGCAAAGCTGAGTAATGATTTTAAATCGCTCGTTCCTTTCAAAGACGGCGTGACTTTCAAGGAAATTACCCCTGAAGGTTATGTAGAAGGACCTTATATGTTCATCAGAAATGGAAAATATTACTTCATGTGGTCAGAGGGAGGATGGACAGGACCGGATTATTCTGTAGCTTATGCCGTGGCCGATTCCCCAATGGGACCTTTCAAGAGAATCGGTAAAATCCTGAAACAGGATCCAAAAATTGCTACGGGTGCCGGACATCATTCTATTATTCACAATGAAAAGAAGGACGCCTGGTATATTGTGTATCACAGGAGACCTATCAGCGAAACTCATGGTAATAACAGGGCTACCTGTATTGATGAGATGGTGTTTGATGAAAATGGATTGATACAGCCGATAGTAATTACGAATGAAGGCGTTAAAGCACAGAAAGTAAATTAGTTTTATAACTAATTTACTTTTTGTAAGCGTTTTTGATCACAATGGCCATCATCGTTTCAGGATCTTCGAGCGACTTAAAGCCATATTGACTATACAGACCGTGAGCATCCCTAGTCGCCAGCTGGTACCTTCTCAGACCCTGAAGGTCTTTATGAAATACCATGAGCGACATTAATTTCTTTGATAGACCGAGACCGCGGTACTGTTCCAGTATGTATACGTCGGCCAAATGAGCGAAAGTAGCTTTATCTGTTACCCATCTGGCAAAACCAATTTGTTTCCCGTCTTTATAAATGCCAAAGCATAGGGAATTCTCTATTGATTTAACAACTACTTCGAAGGGTATCTCCTGCGCCCAGTAGGAAGCCGTACTGAGATAGTGATGCACCGCGACAGAATCAATTTTATTGATATCGTCTGAGAAAACGAATCCATTTTCGTTAATTTCCATTTCGCTTGTCTGCTGCTTTGAATTAGTTACGCATGTTAATGTACTGTAGCGGCTGACCAAAATCTTCTTTTTTACACAGTGCAATTACACCCTGCAAATCGTCGATGTTTTTACTTTGTACACGAACCTGGTCGTCCATCATTGAGGCCTGAACTTTTAATCCGCTGGCTTTTATTTTGGCAACTATCTTTTTAGCGGTCTCTTTATCGATTCCTTCTTTAATTGAAATCTCTTTTCTGATCATATTGCCGGAAGCATATTGTTCCTTACCAAAATCCATGCTTTTAGGATCAAGATTTTGCTTTACCATTCGTGAGATAATGGAATCTTCGATGGCTTTCAGACGCATATCGTCTTCGGTCACGATGGTGATTACATTGGTTTTTTTATCATGATCAATAGTGCTGTTTGAGCTGGAGAAATCATAACGGTTAAGGATTTCTTTTTTAGCATTGTTCATCGCGTTGTCAAGTGTTTGCGCGTCTATTTTACTTACGATGTCGAAAGTGGGCATGATTATAGCTTTAGAATGAAAAATATGTTAGATTTAGATAATTAACAATTTAACGTAATCGTCAAAAAATATATTATGAAAACCGATCATCCAAAAGTGCAAAAAAAAGTTGCTAAAAGAGCAGCAAAAAGAGAATTAGAACAGAGTCTGACACAAAAATTCTTTGAAGCAATTACTCATTTAGGACATGACGCGGAAAAAATAGCTGCTGATGTTGCGAAGGCAGCAAAATCTGTAGCTGGTAAACTGGCAAAGAAATTTGCTGGTGAGGAGGTTAAAGAAAAGAAAAAAGTTAAGCTTAAGCCGGCTAAGGAAGTAGGAACCAAGAAGGCAGCGGAATTGAAGAAAGCTGCTGTTAAGGGTACTAAAAAAGCGGAGAAAGAGGTTAAAAAAGCCGTATCTATGGCTAAACCTGTAGCCAGTAGTATCAAAGTGACAGCTATCGAAAGTGCTGAAAAAGCGGCTGATGCGATAACGCCTAAAAATACGCCGGTAAAAACCGGTCCTGTAAAGACGTTACCTGCTGCCACTAAGGGCAGCGCCGCTAAAGCTCCAGTTACAAAATCGCCCGCTGCAAAGTCGCCGGTTGCCAGAAAACGGACTCCTGCTGTTAAAAAGGTAGAAACAGCTCCTGAACAATCTGATAATGCCGAGGAAACAACTCCGGATAAATAAATCGAACTGTTTCTTAACGTTAGTAGCAAAGAATTAACGTTGACTTAACAATAGAATTTGCAGTTTTGAACTTCCCCCGGTTCGAGTGATTTGATTTGCCCCATGACTAAAAAGAAGATACCATTTTTAAACAGAGAGATTAGTTGGCTATATTTTAACGAGCGGGTTCTGCAGGAAGCTGCGGATGAAACGGTACCCTTAATAGAGAGAATAAAGTTTCTGTCCATCTTCTCCTCAAATCTGGAAGAATTTTACAGGGTAAGGGTTGCTACAATGACGAGGTTATCTAATCTCAATGACAAGGCAAAAGATCTTCTCGGTTTTAACCCTAAAAAGGTACTGAATGAGATTAAAAATATAGTTGTCAAACAGGAACGCCGCTTCGAACAGTTGTTCCAGGCTACGCTGATTAATGAACTGGCACAAAACCGGATCTTCATTTTAAATGATACCCAACTGAATGTAGCCAGGGGAGAATTTGTGCGTGAGCATTTCAGAGATAAGATCTTGTCTAACCTGGTGCCGATCATGATTGATCTTGACAAACCTTTTCCCGAATTAAAAGACCGTTACCTGTATTTCTTTGTCCGCCTTAAAAAGAAAACAGGTAAAAAAGATCAGTATGCTTTAATTGAATTGCCTACAGACCTGCCACGTTTCCTGGTACTGCCGGAAACAAACGGACTGAAATTTATTATTCTTGCTGAGGATATTATCAAATATTGTCTGGATGATATCTTTTATGTTTTCAGTTATGATGATATGGATGCCTATTCCATACAGCTCACCAGAGATGCGGAACTGGATATCGATAAGAACGTAAGTGATAAATTTATTGTAGAGTTGCAGAGTAGTCTGGATAAGCGTAAAAAGGGAAAACCTATGCGTTTATTGTATGATACTGAAATGCCATTTGATATGTTAAGTATCCTGGTGGCTAAAATGAAAATTGAAGCAGAAAGTCTAATACCCGGCAACAGGTACCATCGCTTTGGAGATTTTATCAAGTTTCCGAATGTTGGAGATAAGAGTCTGGAGTATCCGGCCAATGTTCCGATAAAAGTTGCTGGATTACACCGTACGCAGAGTATATTCAATAAACTGGCTGAGCGTGATTTTCTGGTCAATCTGCCTTATCAGTCCTATGATTATATTATCTTGTTTTTGAGGGAGGCTGCGATTGACCCAAAGGTTACCGCAATAAATATTACACTCTACCGGCTGGCAGAGAATTCCAGGGTGATCAATGCCCTGATCAATGCTGCTAAAAACGGAAAGAAAGTGAATTGTCTGGTAGAATTGAAGGCCCGCTTTGATGAACGTGCAAATATCTTCTGGACCAACAGACTGGAAGAAGAAGGAGTCCATGTAAATTATGGTCTGACTGATTATAAGGTCCATTCTAAGATTTGTCTGGTAACAAGGATAGAAAAAGGTAAACCAGTATATTATGCAAATCTTGCTACCGGGAATTACAATGAGAAAACGGCCAAGATCTATTGCGATCACAGCATTTTTACGTCGAAAAAGGAGATTACACATGATTTAATTAAGCTGTTTGAAGCCTTGAATAAAAAAACGGTGGCCTCTGGATTCAAATACCTGATGGTTTCACCACTGGATTCGCGCAATAAGTTTTACGGTTTGATTGACCGGGAAATCAAGATTGCGAGGACGGGAAAACCGGCATATCTCATTTTAAAAGTCAACAGTCTGGCAGATGAGGGAATTGTAGAAAAGCTCTATGACGCCAGTAATGCAGGAGTGAAAATAAAACTGATCGTAAGGGGAATCTGCTGTCTGGTTCCAGGTGTGAAGGGATTCAGTGAAAATATTACCGTAATCAGTATCATTGACAAATACCTGGAGCATGCAAGGGTATTTATTTTTGGCAATAACGGCAAGGAAGATATGTTTCTTTCTTCGGCCGATCTGATGTCCAGGAATTTTGAACATAGGGTAGAGGTAGGCTTTCCGGTACTTGATGAAGAGGTAAAACAGGAAATCAGAGATATCATCGAATTCCAGCTGCAGGATAATGTTAAGGCAAGAGACATCACCCGTCTCAATAACAATAAATACCATAAAAACAGGCTCAACAGAAAGGTGAGGGCACAGGTTCAAACTTATAATTACTTAAAAAATAAACACCAGTAAAAATTATGCTCAGATATGCTGCAATTGATGTTGGCTCGAATGCTGTTAGACTGCTTATTGCAGATATAACCCAAACTGAAAATGGGTTTGATTTTAAAAAGAACACATTGGTCAGGGTTCCTTTGAGATTAGGCGACGATGCTTTTCTGGATCAGCATATCTCTGTACGAAAGATTGATGACCTGTTAAAAACGATGGTCGCTTTCAAAAATCTGATGGAAGTATACCAGGTTTCCTCTTATCTTGCCTGTGCTACCTCCGCGATGAGGGAAGCTAAAAACGGAACGGAAGTTATTGCACTGATAAAGGAGCGCGCCAACCTTAACCTGGAAATTATCGAAGGGCAGCGGGAAGCTAATATTATTTACGCTAACCATATTGAAGACAATCTAGACATCAATAAAAATTACCTGTACATAGATGTTGGTGGAGGAAGTACTGAACTTTCTGTGTTTGTCAATAAAGTACCTGTAGCCTCTAAATCTTTTAATATAGGTACCATTCGTATTCTGGATAATCAGGATAAAGAGGAAACCTGGGAAGAAATGAAATTATGGGTGAAAGAACAAACGAAATACCATAAGAACATTGCCGGCATTGGTACTGGCGGAAATATCAATAAGTTGTATCGAATGGCCAATGAGAAAGAGGGTCAACCTTTAACCTTCCTGAAGTTAAAGTCAATGTATAACCAGTTAAACAGTCATTCTCTGAAAGAGCGTATTCAGGTATTTAATTTAAATCCAGACCGTGCGGATGTTATTATTCCTGCCTGTGAGATCTATATTACATTGATGAAATGGACCGGGATTAAACAAATTTTTGTGCCGAGAGTGGGGATGGTTGATGGCATTATTAATCTGCTGATAGAAGAGAATCTGAATAAATAACTGCAAGATAGTTACCATGATGGCTAAGGGAACAAGCGTAACCGCGACCCGTTAGCTGATGAATTACAGCCGGCTTGCCGGCTTTATTTTTTTCAAGTCTCAAACCTGGATTTAATGCATTGAACTGTTCAATATAAGGGATGGAAGCATTTAGTTGATTTGTCTGTAAATCACTGAAATCTTGCTCGTTTAAACAGCATATGGTATGTATCATTTGATCGTTGATCAAAGATCGGGTCTGGAAAGTGTATTTTTTATACTGTACTTCTCCGCTGGCCCGTAGCTCACCCTCCTCATTTTGATCGTTGATCGTAATTTGCCGGCAAAGCAGTTGAGATGGGGCATATAAGCGCGCACCACTGATGCTGTTTTCAACTTTATAGGCAGCTTCTTTCATGGTCCACATCAACCAAAGCATTGAAGACGGATTTTGTGCCTCCATGATCAACTGCTGTTCTGATGCGGTGCAGATCTTATCCAGGTAACGAGGACGTCTCCAGTTGCTCTCTAAACGTGCTTTTTCGAGGTCGACAATATCGTTACCTATCAATTGCTGCTAATTTAGTTTCAATGATTTCCATAGCTGCTTTTACATTCAGCATTTTCGCCATAGCGTCATTTTCGATCTCAATGTTGAATTCATCTTCTATATCCAGCACAACATCAACAAGATTGGCTGAATTGATTTTCAGGTCTTTGATAAAATCGGTATTTTCATCAATGCTGGCCAGTGCTTCTTTATCTTCAGCATAAGCTGTTACGATCACTTTTAGTTTTGCTATTAAATCTACTTTATCCATTTTGATATTTTTTTAAAATTATACATGCATTTACATCTCCAAAGCCAAAACTTGCTTTTGCAACAACATTTACTTCCTGATGCAGGCAAGCAAGGGGAACACATTCAGGAGCTATACGTTGCGCAATCTCCGGATGAAGGTCATCGCAGTTGATATTCGGAAAGATGAAATCTTCGCTGATTTCCAGTACTGCTGCCACAGATTCAATACTGCCTGCTGCACTGATACAATGACCAATCATGCCCTTAATCGAATTGACATAGGGGAAATCTTCACCGCGCCTGTTGAGGGCGGCCGACCAGTTTTCTATCTCCAACGCATCTTTACTGGTTGCGGTGAGGTGTGCACTGATCAGGTCTACGTCCTCAGGATCTATTCCTGCCTGTCTGATCGCAGTGCTGATACACCTTTGAACGGCTTCACTATTTGGTGCTGTCATTGTACCTGAGCCGCGCTGACCACCGGAATTCATATTCCCGCCCAATACTTCGGCGTATATTTTTGCACCTCTCTGTAAAGCACTTTCCAGAGATTCCAGCACCAGTGCACCTGCGCCGCTTCCCGGGACAAACCCGCTGGCTGTGGCACTCATGGGTCTTGATCCCTGTTCAGGTGAGTCGTTATGTTTAAATGTACATACTTTCATCGCATCAAAGCCTCCCCAGATGTAAGGGCCACTGTCGCTCGTACTTCCAGCTAACATTATAGTTGCTGCGCCGCTTTTAATACGTTCAAAGGCCATTAAAATACTTTCTGTACCTGTTGCGCAGGCCGAAGAGTTTGTAGTGACCTGATTACCCATTCCCAGCTTGCCCGCCAGCCAGGCACTTATACCACTCGCCATAGTTTGTGCAACAACTGTGCTCCCTAGTCTGCGTACCTGAAGGTCATCAATTTTGTATATCGAGGACCTGAACTTGTCTAATCCGGATGTGCCGGTGCCAAATATGGTTCCGCAATCCCAATCAGGATAAGCTGAAGGTGATGACTCCAAACCCGCATCTTTCCATGCATCCATACCTGCGATTACGCCATATACTATACCTGTACTTTCCAGATTTTTGATTTCCAGTTCAGTAAAATAGCCTCTCAGCAATTCTTCTGTAATCTGCGGCTTTCCCGCTATCTGGCAGGAAAAAAGAAGCCGTTGTAACTCCGGATCATGTTTGATTCCAGATACGCCGTTTAAGAGCGCGTATCTGAAATCCTGTAGTCCCGTACCATTTGGTGCAACTACTCCTAATCCGGTGATTACAACACGTTTAGTCATGCATTCTTGCCGTTACCATGCCTGAGATATTACCTTTGCAGACGATATCGCCGGCTTCATTCTTCATCACCACATTGCAGTTCAGTTTTTTGAATCTGAAATATACTTTTTCTGCTGTTACAGTTACCTTCTCGCCTGGAAATACAGGCTTTAGAAAATCCATTGCAGTGGAGGTGAGCATCACATGTGCTTTCATTTCTGCATTCACACTTTCAGACAGGTAAATACCCAAACATACCAAACCAATCTGAGCCATGGTTTCTGTTAAAATTACGCCTGGAGTAACCGGCGCATCTTTGAAGTGTCCTTTGTAAAAATCCAGGTCTTTATCAAAAGTATAAGTTCCGGTTGATCCGTTTTCGTCAATCTGCAACAGCTCGTCCACAAATAAAAAGGGCTTGCTGTAAGGTAATTTTGCTAGTATTTCTTGTGTTTCCATATATATTATTCAAAGTAAGCACAAAAACTTACCATTGCAATAAAATTCTTTGTGCAGAAAATCCGGGACCAAAGCTTAACATCAAACCTCTTTCTCCGGGGAGAGGGGAACTGGCTAAATACTGCTCCAGCACATATAGTACTGTGGCGCTAGACATATTTCCATATTGCCTTAGCACGGCCTTAGTTTCATTGATGTTTTTCCCCATTCCGCCAAACAGCGATTCCACCACCTCTATAATCTTTTTACCACCCGGATGAAAAATAAGATGG
The DNA here is from genome assembly GCF_026239655.1 of Pedobacter sp. MR2016-24. Classification (GTDB taxonomy): domain Bacteria; phylum Bacteroidota; class Bacteroidia; order Sphingobacteriales; family Sphingobacteriaceae; genus Pedobacter. The sequence goes on from NZ_JAPIVO010000009.1 coordinate 252,322, forward strand.
TCTATATCATTGATAGAAAAACCACTTTTTGCAAGAAAGGGGTGAATAATTGCCGGAAAATGTTCCGCAATTCTTTCGGGAACCGCTACGTCGAGCACCATTTGCAAGCCTGTATTGGTGAGTTGAAATCCCATCATGTCTTCTGCATCATAAAAATGGTACATTTCTTCACTGATAATTTCGGGTCCGCTATCCTCCTCATGCGAAGAAAGTAATACACAAGCAGCACCATCTCCAAAGATCGCGGCACTCACGATATTTGCCATAGAATAATCATGCAGTTGGAAGGTCGCTGTGGGTGATTCTACGGCCACTACGGCCGCGCGTTTGCCGGGATTAGACTTTAAAAAATTCTTCGCATAGATCATTCCGGATATGCCCGCTGCACATCCCATTTCTGTAACAGGCAGGCGTATAATATCCTGGCGCATTTTTAGTTTATTGATGAGATAGGCATCCAGTGAAGGTATCATTATACCTGTACAGCTCACGGTGATAATATAATCCAGATCTTCGCTTTTCCAGCTCGCTTTTTGCAGTGCGCTTTCCAGGCATTCACTACCTAGCTTGATACCCTCCCTGATATAGATGTTATTTCGCTCTTCGAAGCTGAGATCACTGAATACCTCTTCGGGCGACATGATGGAATATCTTTTGTCTACCGCGGCATTCTCAAATATCTTTTTTACCTTCCTGATGAAACGATCTTCCTGACCATGCAGCCATACATCCAGGAAGGGCATAATTTCTGCTGTTTTTCTCGAATAGCCCGGCAGTGCTTTGCTTACTGTTTTAATTCTTACGCTCATGATGTTTTAACTATCCATTGATAACGGAATGCCCATTTCCATTTGATGATATATCGGGTAATATTTAATTGTTCTGAAAGACGGATCAGATCAGCTTTTTTGAATCCGCGCAAAATAGAGGTGAGCCCGTCTTCGCGCGACATGTCATTGAGTCTGAATACAAAACACAATGCTTCGAAAAGATAATAAGCTATCGCGCTCCTATGCAGGTCATTGATCACATAACCTAAACTTGCGGAGTGATGAAAAGTTTGCAGCAAAGTAATAATCTCAGGGTCTTTAAAATGATGTAAGGTGAGGGTACATAATATGATGTCATAATGCTCAGCTAAATTCGGCTCTTCAAAAATATCTTTGCACTTGTAGGTGATATTCGGATAGCTGGCGGACAAATTACGCGCATGGCCTATTGTAAAACTGTTTGCATCAATTCCTGTCAATTCAAAGTTCAGCTGGTTTTTGGTTGCGAATGCTGCTAATGCCCTTAACATATCACCATTTCCGCAGCCTATATCCGCAATACGGATAATTGCCGATTTCGGTTGTCCCTCAAGCAATAGGCTCACTCCATTCAGTGTAACTTTATTTCCTCCCAGCAATTGATTGATACTGGCTATTTTATCCAGCGCATCTCGTAAAATTTCCCCTTCCATCTCAAAATTATCCATGATCTCCGGGGCTGTGCTTCTATGGGTTGTGTCTACAAACATTTATGAATTTAGGGTTAATGTTTTACCATGTGTTCTTTTGATGATGAAAGGCAGGGCAGGGGGGATAAATAAAAGTCCCTTCAATAGCAGATCTGCCAGTTGTTCTCTACTTAACAATGCAGATAAGATACTTCCCGTCTTTAAACGTGATTTAAATTCCCTGTTCCAGGCTAATGTATATAGTTTCTCTACTGTTTCCTTCTTTTTTATTTTACCGCTGAAGAACAGGATCAACAACTCAGCGCATATTTTAGCACTATGTATGGCGATGGCCATTCCATTACCGCAAAGCGGATGGATAAGTCCTGCACTATCTCCAATCATGAGCATATGATCTGATACGGCTTCTTTGCTACCAAATGCAAGCTGGCTGATGGTGATAGGTGAATCAAATAAAAGCTGACTACTTTCAAAAAAAGCTCTCAGATTGGGATTTTCATAAAGTACCTGCTGCTGATAAGACAATATATTTTTGTGTTTACTGAAGCTGGCGTAATCTGCCAGGTAACAGACGTTTATTTTTTGGTCCTCAACCTGCGAAATCCCGCAATATCCTCCTCTGAAATTATGCAAAGCAACCAAATCAGCTTGTATTTGCCCTCTGTAGTGTGCTTTAACTGCCAGAAACGGGGATTTTTTTTGTATAAATGGACGCTTTAATTTAATATCCAATGTGCTACGTTTGCCGTAAGCAGCAATTACCCTGATCGCAGTTATCACTGTTTCCTGTTGTGTAAAGATGACAGATTGATCATCATGCTGTTCAACACTGGTCACTGTATCATGAAGAATCCGGCCACCTTTATGTTTAAATTTTTGGTAGAGAAAATTATCCAGTGTATATCTGCTCACTCCAAATCCACCTAATGGTAATTCAGTTGTGATACTTTTCCCTGAAACAATTGATAATACGAGTTTGTCGATTTTGCTTGGTACAAGCATTTCCGGATCAGCATCCAGCCATTTTAAATAAGGTAATACCTCATTTGAGATGTATTCACCACATACTTTATGATTCGGATAGGTGTTTTTTTCAATCAGTAAGACATCAATACCTGCCTTCTGTAAATGTAACGCCGCGGTTAATCCGGCTAACCCGCCTCCAATAATCAGCACATCGGTTTTAATTTGCATAGGATATTTAAGCGGTATTTGATTAACAGCATAACAGTTCAAAAGTTTTGATAGTCCTAAACATAGTTGATTCCAAAAATTTATATAAACAACTATAAAAATGAGTGAAAAAGAAGGCGCAGCCGTAGCTGATTATTTTTATTGAACAGCATACGTAAGAGGTAATAATGTATTATAAAACAGGTAGAAATGAAGCTTGCACAACAGCACGAAAAGATTGATGTATTATTTACCTGTCTGAATAAATTCATAGCACAGAACAATCAGCAGAGAGCAGCGATTGGCTAATAGGTAGGTAATGGGTATAAACAAAACCCCGTTTCATTTTAATGAAACGGGGTTGAAACTCATAAATGAGCGTTCTAATTTTCCAGCAAATTTGCTGCTTCTGTATCCAAAAACCAGGTTAGACTACCGTCAATAGGAGCAATCAGCTGTGAAGGATATAACTGAGGATTTTTGTTTTCATCTTCAATTACATGTTTTACAGCTTCTGCTTTACCTTGTCCAAAGACCAGGAATGCAACGTTTTTAGCTTTGTTGATTAATGGAGCTGTGAAGCTGATTCTGTAAGTGGAGAGTTTGTCCACAAATACAGCATCTACTGTAACTTCCTTGTTTTTCAATATTTCCGTACCAGGGAATAATGACGCGGTATGTGCATCATCACCCATTCCAAGAAGGATGAGGTCAAAAGCGAGATCTGCACCTTCAAAGTGGCTCGAAATAGATTTTGCGTACTCGATTGCTGCCTTTTCAGGAGCTAAGGTAGTATCTACCAGGAAAATATGGTCTGCTGCAATATTTAAGGGATCAAGTATAGCTGTTTTAGCCATCAGACCATTATAGCTTTCATGATCAGGAAGAACATTGCGTTCATCACCTACAAAGAAATATACCTTAGACCAATCTAATTTATCTTTGTATGTAGTGGAAAGCATCTGGTATAATTCTTTAGGGGAATTACCGCCAGTCAATACAAAATTGAAGCAATCTTTTTCAGCAATTGCCGTTTCACCAATTTTGATGATATAATCTGCCAGGTCTTCCAGCAGCTCTTCTTTAGTCTTATAAATCAATAAATTCATTATCCTTTATCTTGTAATGGAAGTGTAAACCAGTGAAAGCCATCTCTTGCAATTAAGGCTTCCGCATCCTCAGGACCCCATGAATCCGCGGGATAATTAGGGAAGCTTAAGGAAGTTTTACTTTCCCATGCATTAATTACAGGCATTAATAATTCCCATGCACTTTCTACCTGGTCTGCGCGCATAAATTGCGTCTGATCAGCAATCATTACATCCAGAAGTAATGTTTCGTAGGCTTCTGGTGCCTGCGATGAATAAGTTCCCTTATAGTCGAACACCATATCTACTGGATTTAATACCATATCAAGTCCTGGTCTTTTGGCCTGTACTTGTAAACGGATACTCATTTCCGGCTGGATGCTGATGATCAGTCTGTTATGTTGCCAGTTTTCAGTTACCCCCGAAGGAAAAACCTGATGTGGCACGTCTTTAAATTGTATGGTGATCAAAGAAGAGGTCTGAAACAAGCGTTTTCCTGTACGTACATAGAAAGGAATACCCTGCCATCTCCAGTTGTCTACAAAGAATTTAACCGCTGCAAATGTCTCTGTATTGGACTTTGGATCAACATCTTTTTCAGATCTGTAGCCGGGAACTTCTTTTCCTTCTACCCATCCTTTAGAATATTGTCCGCGAACAGTACTCAGGCGTATGTCTTCGGGACCAAAAGGACGCATCGCTTTCAGCACGTCAACTTTCTTGTTCCTGATTTCATCTGCATCAAAATTGATTGGTGTTTCCATGCCAATTAAGCATAATAACTGAAGAATATGATTCTGCAGCATATCTCTTAATGCACCTGCACCGTCATAGTAACCACCACGATCACCTACACCCAATTGCTCTGTTACAGAGATCTGAACATGATCGATATAGGTTCTGTTCCAAAGTGGTTCAAGGAATGAGTTGGCAAAACGGAATGCCATGATATTCTGAACTGTTTCTTTACCCAGGTAATGATCAATTCTATAAATCTGTTTTTCCGTGAAGATTCCCGTTAACAGTTTATTTAATTCTTTTGCTGTTTCCAGATCGTGGCCGAAAGGTTTTTCGATTACAATACGACAGTTATCTTCGTTTCCTACCAGGTCATATTCAGCCAGACACTGTGCAATTAAAGGAAACAGATTTGGCGCTACCGCCAGGTAATAAATTACCTGGGTTTTAGGACCGAAATCTTCCCTTAATTTTTCAATATTTGTTTTCAGTACGCCGAATGTCTCCGGAGCAGAAACATCAACGGAATTGTAGTATACGTTTTTAGCAAACTCATCCCACTTCTCCTGCTTTACTTTTCCTGCTCTGGAGAAGGAGTTCACACCATCCATAATGGTGCTGCGGAATACGTCATCAGTAAGCTTCTTTCTTGCTGTACCGATAATTGCATATTCCTTCGACATAAAGCCATCAGAATATAAATTGTAAATAGCTGGCGCAAGTTTGCGCATATTTAAGTCACCAGTACCGCCAAATATGACAAATATGGTTGGGTTAAGGCATTTACTTGTTTTCATCAGATTATGATTATTATTTATCAGTTATAAAGCTACCACGATCATTTACTTATGTTTTTGTAATATGCCCGTGGCAGTTTTATCTCTTTATTATGTTAAGCTGTTTTAGGATTCCAGATGGCATGGAATGTTCCCTCAGCATCTGTACGTTCAAATCTATGTGCACCAAAGAAATCTCTTTGTGCCTGGATCAGGTTAGAAGGCATTTTCTCAGTTCTTAATGAATCGAAATAGGCAAGGGCAGAGGCAAAAGCTGGTATAGCGAGTCCGCTTTGTACAGCGTGTGCTACTACTGATCTCATCCCCGGAAGGATTTCTTTCATTTTATCCTGTATACCTGCATCCGCGTAAAGATGTTCTAAGTCCGGCTGTTTTTTATAGGCCTGATAAATATCTTCAAGGAATTCTGCCCTGATAATACAGCCACCACGCCAGATCTGTGCAATTTCATGCAGGTTTAATTCATATTCGTAGGTGATGGATGCCTGCCATAATAAATGAAGACCCTGCGCATAAGAAGTAATTACTGAAAAATATAAGGCCTGCTCTAATTCTTTAATAAACTGATCTTTATTTTCCGCAAGAGGCACATCTTGTGCATATGCTTTTGATAAAGCAACTCTGAGTGTTTTGTATTTAGACAAATCTCTCGTGCTTACTGCTTCATTGATAGTTGGAATAGGTAGCTGTAAATCCATTGATACCTGCGATGTCCATTTTCCTGTACCTTTAGATCTGGCTTCGTCCTTGATCATATCTACAAGGAAGGCATCACTGCTATCGTCTTTAACTTTAAAAATGTCTCTGGTTACTTCCAACAGGAAAGATTGAAGACGACCATTATTCCATTCTTCAAATACACTATAAATCTGTTCATTCGTATAATTCAGCGCAGTTTTCATAATGTCATAGCTTTCAGCCAGTAACTGCATCATCGCATATTCTATCCCATTGTGTACCATTTTAACGAAGTGGCCGGAAGCGCCGGGACCAATATAGGCTACACAAGGATCGCCATTTACCTTCGCTGAAACAGCCTCCAGAATTTCTTTCATCGCACCATACGCAGTTTTATCACCACCTGGCATGATACTAGGACCAAAACGTGCACCTTCCTCACCACCGGAAATTCCCATTCCAAAGAAATGAATTCCTTTGTCTGAAAGCTCGATCGCTCTTCTGCTGGTATCAGTAAAATGTGAGTTTCCACTGTCAATAATGATATCACCTTTATCCAGTAACGGTTCCAGTTCTTTAATAACACTGTCAACAATTGGTCCGGCAGGTACCAGAAGCATAATTCTTCTTGGCAGTTCAAGACTGGCAACAAAATCTTCCAAAGAGCTGTAAGCATTTAGTTTATGCTTTGCGCCATCTTCTTCCAATTTCTGAATCATATTGGGATCCTTGTCATAACCTGTAACAGCAAAGCCGTTGTCAGCCATGTTCAGCAATAAATTGCGGCCCATAGTTCCAAGGCCTATCATTCCTAATGTGTATTTACTTTCCATTTTATATATTGATTTTTGGATAGGTTGTGAAAATATGATATTTCTCTTTGGCAGCCCATAATTTTGCGCCACCTTTAATCCCATCCCTGTTAGAGACAATGTGTATATTATGATCCAGGTCAAAATCTATTTGTTTGGCATTCCCGCCTCCCAGATACAGGTCGTCATAATTAAAGACCGTTTTATAAATTTGTATAATGCGTTGTAATCTGTCGTTCCATTCTTTCTTACCTTCTTTTTCGAAAGCTTTATTCCCTATATAGGCATCATAATCCTTATTTTTTGTCACCGGAAGATGAGCAAGTTCAAGGTGGGGAAGGAGTTCGCCGTCAAAAGTAAGAGATGTACCAAAGCCTGTTCCCAGCGTAAGTACAATTTCAAATCCTTTGCCACCAATTACGCCCAAAGCCTGCTGGTCTGCATCATTAATCAGTCGTACTGGTTTCCCCAGCAGGTCACTGATCTCCTGCGCAAGCGGAAATCCTGCCCATTTATTTTTAGCCAGATTAGGAGCGGTTTCAACAATCCCCCCTTTAACATATCCGGGAAAACCGATAGCCACTTTTCCATAAGGCGCTAATGGACCCACTAATTCATGGATTTCCTTAATTACAGCCTCTGGTGTTGAATTTTTTGGAGTGGGAAGTTTGGTGTATTCAGAGAAGAGATCTCCTTGTTCTGTCAGGATGCATGCTTTAAGGCTTGTGCCACCTATATCGATTGATAAAATATTGGTGCTTTCTTCTGTTGTTTTTGTATTGGGCATATTTTATTTCTTTGTCAGGATTACTCCGGATATTCAAAGGCTCAAATTAACAAATTTTCAGCCAGATAAAGCCTCAAAATGAAGAAGAATGACCAATTATGCAATTGAATTGGCAAAAAGTCCAATTATAACCGCTGGAGGCTAATGACAGGGGTTAATTTGATATGAGCATGACTTTTAAATCAGCGTTTTCAAGCGCTTTATAGGGTGCCGGTCATGTCAATTTTGTCAGATAAAGAGATGCCTCCGGGATTACATCCGGGTTTACCTTCTGGAACTTCCATATTCAGTTGTTCAAAATAAGCCTTCCACACAGGGAAATACTCCCCGGAACCAGGTTCTTTATAAGTCATGGGATACAGCTTGAAAAACGCTTTGCCATTATTTGCATATTTGAAAGCATCATAGATCAATTCAGAACAGTAATACATTCCATTATTATATAGAAACCGGCTGTCGTATTTGACGCCCATTTGCTTCATGGCAAATGATATTGCTGCTGGTATATCTTTTTGATATGCCGATTTTAACCTGCCTGTATAATGCGGACTTTTGGAACGGGCAAGAAAGTCTTTTAAAGGACTTAAATGAACATCTTTTCCGATGGCTTCAATAATAAGCACGCTGTCATTTCTCAGATACACCATACCCATGTGATTGAATTTGTTGCCCTGATAACCTTGTGTCACTGCATTGATGGCATCACACAAAGGACCACAGGCGATGTTCTGAAAAATAAAATCGCCGCTTTTAAGCTTCACTTCTTCCTGTGCTGCGGCGCCTGTGAACATTAAGAAGGTGATAAGTAATAAATAGAGTTGTTTATACATCGTAGTAGATTAAAAAGAACCCGCTGTAATCGTATAATTCACAGGGGGTAAAAAAAAGCTTTCGTTGACGGATACTTGCTCAATATGGTCTGCTTTAATGCCCACGTTGAGTCCCTTCGTTACGGTGCCAACCGATAAGGCACAGCCAGGTACCTGTTTCAGATAACTATATTTCTGCCAGTATAAACGCGGCAATTGAGGTGCATACCAAATGGTAATCACGCTAGCCGGAGATGTGGGATTCTTAAAAATAGCCTTTTTACATACCAGGCCGGCAATGGTCATTGTCTCCTTTTTCAATTCCATAACAAAGTCATCAGAGCTGATTACCGTAACAGAATCTCCATTTAGTTGCGTATGCAGATTCGGCATCGCTGCAGGATATCTGGTAGCAGTTTTTTCTAATGTATCCAATAAAAAGCTCACAGTATCTCTTTTGTCCGCTATAGTTACTCCTCCTCCCAGACCATTTTGTTCCACTCTGATATAATTACCGTTTACATAACATACCAGTGGGGGCTGCTCATTGGAAGAGCCGGAAAGTGATTTGGCAAGTTCCATTAAAACCACTTGCTCCTGATCTTTTTCTACGGTATCAGCGTTTTCTGTCTGTTCGCCAAAATCAAGGTGAAAACTGATTTTCCAGGCAGGTATATTTTTGTCCTTCTGTTTTTGCTGTGCATTCGACAGCAATGCTGTGAAAACCAATAACAGGCAGAATGATATTTTTTTGTAATTCAAAACGTCATAATTTATTTTACAATGGTACAAAAAAAACCTGCCGGAATATTTTTAATCCGGCAGGTTTTTGTAAAAATGTGTAAAATCTTATTTCGTACCTAATGCATTTTGCATTGGGTTTGCACCTACCGACTGGCCACGGGCTGCAGTAGTTTTTTGTTTAAATAACTGGAATTTTGATTCCTGTAACTTGCCGCCCCAAACATTATTTGTTTCATCAATGTCTGCGGTTTCACGCATAGGATCTAGTTTTATAGCTGTAACTTCTTTATCCTGTACATAAAATTTCGAAGCTTTCTGCTCATCATGTCGCCAGATCTGTGCAGGAATGCGGTCGATCTTTTTTGTTCCATCAGCGAAAGTAAATTCAACTATGATTGGCATAACCAATCCTCCTTTATTGCTGAAATCAAGTTCGTAGAAAAATTTGCCAGCATATTTAGCTTGTTCTTCGGCTGACAGTGTTTCACCCGGGAAGTTTACTTCCTGTTTACGTTCTCTATCATCAACTTTTTCTAAACCACGGTCATATCTCCAGTAAAAATCCTGTGTGCCTTTATCAAGATCAGTGTAGAATTTGATGTTTTTATCCGCTTTATTTCTAACCTTAGAAATATCTTCAAAAGCATTTACTTGCGGTGCATCTAATTTAACCATTCTCACCTTTGCTGCTGGTATTTTAGTATCCATTTCTGGTTTGCCAAATTTAACTGCGTCAAGTGAAATGTCACAGGCATCAGTTCCATAGAACCAGCCTCTCCAGAACCAATCCAGGTCCTCGCCACTCGCATCTTCCATTGTTCTGAACAGATCGGCAGGTGTAGGGTGCCTGAAAGCCCATCTTCTTGCATATTCTTTGAAAGCATAATCAAAAAGCTCTCTGCCCATAATTGTTTCTCTCAATATATTAAGCCCTGTTGCAGGTTTAGAGTAGGCGTTTGGACCAAAACGGGTAATGTTTTCAGAATTGGTCATTATCGGCTCCAGTTCATTTTTTGGTAACTTCATATAATCAACGATGGTATATGCAGCACCTTTTTTAACCGGGAATTTATTATCCCAAAGTTCTTCGGTAAGGTACTCTACAAAAGAGTTCAAGCCTTCATCCATCCAGGTCCACTGACGTTCATCGCTGTTTACAATCATTGGGAAGAAATTATGTCCCACCTCGTGTATGATTACACCCAGCATTCCATTTTTAGAAGTTTCGCTGTAAGTACCATCTTTTTCTGTACGTCCATAGTTAAAGCAGATCATGGGATATTCCATTCCGTTTGCCGCCTCAACACTTTGGGCCACAGGATATGGATAAGGAATAGTGAAATCTGAATATGTTTTTATCGTATGGGCAACAGCTTTTGTAGAGTATTTATTATATAAATTGTAGGCCTCTTTACCGTAAAAGCTCATACACATTACTGATTTGCCTTCGATTTTCTGCGCCATAGCATCCCAAACAAACTTTCTTGAAGAAGTCCATGCGAAGTCACGCACATTATTTGCCTGAAAAACCCATGTTTTAGTCGCTTTACTTTTAGTGCCTTCGGCTTTTTTAGCTTCTGCTAAAGTTACAATCTCTACAGGTTCTGCTGCAGTTTTAGCTTTGTTCCATCTGGCTAGTTCAGCAGCAGATAAAACACCACTATAATTAATACATTCTCCGGTTCCGCCCACCACATGGTCTGCAGGAACTGTCATTTGAACTTTGAAATTACCGAATGTCAATGCAAATTCACCTCGACCAGTGAACTGGTGGTTCTGCCATCCCTGGAAATCGCTGTAAACACATAACCTCGGATACCATTGGGCCATAGTGAAGAGATAGTTACCGTCTTCAGGGAAGAATTCGTAACCACCACGACCGCCACCGGCAATTCTATCTGTAATTTTATATTTCCAGTTTACATTAAAGATGAACTGCTCACCAGATTTAAGCGGAGTAGGGATTTCTACACGCATCATTGTTTTGTTGATGGTATATTTTAATTCTCTACCAGCTGCATCAGTGATTTTTAGGATTTTAACACCGTTTTCATTGTCAACATCGCTCACTACAGCGTTGTCCAATGTTTTTGTCGTCGTAATTTCAGGTAATTGCGTACTACTCTGATAATTCGCATTAGTTATATTATTGTGCTCATTTTCATCCAGCTGTAACCAGATATAGGTTAGCACGTCTGGAGAATTGTTGAAATAGGTCACTTTCTCAGCACCTGTTAAATTCAATTGCTGCTCGTCAAGGCTACATTTAATATCGTAGTCGGCACGCTGCTGCCAGTATTTTACACCTGGTGCTCCGCTTGCAGTTCGCTGCTCGTTAGGAGTAGATAGGATAGTGCCCAATTGCTCAAATTTATTTCCATGGTTGCTACCCGGATTATTCTGAATATTTTGAGCGAATGATACCTGAAAAGAGGAACCTAGCAGAAAAAGGGCTGTTAAAGTTTTATTCATTTGTTTTTTATGTTGAAAGTCTAAATTTAAACCGTTTTTTTGTATAGAAAAAATTAAATCAGTACTATGTTATCTTTTATTCCTCAATCACTATTAATTTGTTACGTTTTTTTCGGTTTATATCCCTCCGAAATCAATTTATATTCAGCTAAATCGTCCAGACACCCTTTACATCTGACGTCAACGGAGTTAAATTACAATACAAAAGAGAACACCATAGAAATTAGCTGCAGGATTTTTACAGATGACTTTGAAGACGGTCTTGCGAGAAAATTTAAAGTGAAGACCGATCTTTCTGCTGCCTCAAAACACAAAGAGATGGATGCGCTGGTGCAGAAATATATGGCAGAACGCATTCAGTTTGCCGCTAATGGAAAACTCCTGACGGTAAACTATCTGGGTTTCGAGAATGATAAAGAAGCTGTTGTGGTCTATATGGAATCTGTACCGGTAAAAGGTCTGCGAAAGCTGGAAACAACCTGCACTGTTTTATACGATCTTTTCGATGATCAGACAAATATTTTTCATGTCATGGCCAATGGAAACAGAAAAAGCGCTAAACTGACTTATCCCGATAAAAAACTGGCATCTGTTTTCTAAGCCGGAAGAAATATGTACTTTCAGCCTTCTTATTAAATAAATCAAATATATTCAGGTGTTATTGCAAATAACGCGGAAAAATGTACGGATTATATGTATAAATTAGCACAAACCATGCGTTGGTATGGACCTGGCGACCCGGTCAGTTTATCAGATATTCTTCAGGCAGGCTGTAGTGGAGTCGTTTCTGCACTTCACCATATCCCTAATGGAAAAGTATGGACAATTGAAGAAATTGAGACACATCAGGTACTGATCCGGAATGCTGGATTAGAGTGGACTGTAGTGGAAAGTCTGCCGGTTCATGAGGGGATAAAAGTAAAGCACGACAATTATCAGGAGTATATAGAAAACTATAAAATCTCATTGGCCAATCTTGCCGCATGCGGTATTCAGATAGTGACTTATAACTTTATGCCTATTCTGGACTGGACAAGGACTCATCTGGATTACAAATTGCCAAACGGAGCCGAAGCATTATTGTTTGATAAGGCGGCTCTGGTTGCATTTGACGTTTTCATCTTAAACAGGATCGGAGCTGAAGCAGATTATACTGCAGCAGAACTCGAACGCGGAGAAGATTACTTTAAAGCGATGTCTACAGCAGAAAGGCTGAAATTAGAGCGTAATATTATTGCCGGTCTTCCGGGTAGTGAGGAGAGCTTCGGATTAAATGAGTTTCTTGGCGCTTTGCATACTTATGCAGCGATTGACGAAGAAGTTTTATTTACCAATCTGACTGATTTTTTAAGGGAAGTTATCCCTGTTGCGGAAAGTTACGGAATCAAAATGGTCATTCATCCCGACGATCCGCCTTATGCAATTTTTGGGCTGCCAAGAATCGTGAGTACGGCTGTGCAGCTTAAGCGAATTTTTGATGCAGTTCCTTCTTTATCAAACGGATTATGTTATTGCACAGGATCTCTAGGCGTGAGAGCCGATAACGACCTGCTCACGATTCTGGAAAAGTTTAAGGAGCGCGTGAATTTCGTGCACCTTCGCAGCACAAGGCGTAATGAATTCGGGGATTTCTTTGAAGATAATCATCTGGAAGGGGATGTAGATATGTTCGCTGTAATGAAGAAATTAGTTGAAATTCAGCAGGACAGGGCACTCAGTATTCCTATGCGCCCGGATCATGGGCACAGGATGCTGGACGATTTGCATAAGAAAGTTAATCCCGGGTATTCAGGCATAGGGCGTTTAAAAGGTCTTGCTGAATTACGCGGACTGGAACAAGCTTTAGTTAGAATTCATCAGGATGGTTAAATGCTACCAATCGGAGCGGCTGGTTATCTCCGGCAATAGGAGATAACCAGCGATTCTGATATTCCAAATCAATTAGCGTAGATCATATCTTCAGGAAAATTCAGATCGGGGCGCTTAATTTCAGTTATTCCATACATTTTGCAATGATCACTGTACTGAATGCATCATTAACCTTTAACTGCAGTGTTTGCATTTCGTCTCTGACAAAAAATAGTCTGACATCTTTTTCTCCCAAAACTTGCAAGGTGTAATTTCCCTGCAGACCTTTTATTTGCAGTGCAGTGGTGTGATCATTTCCGGTTCGGTTTTCGATCGTAAAGCTTAATGACCGGCCCTTCGCGTCAAAAGATATCGTCTTGTCCCTGGCAAATCCATCCTGCAATAAAATGAGGTCTATTTTTACTGCTTTTGTCCGATAATGGTATCTGGCTCTTAAACCGTCTCTTGGAATAACTGAAAATATAGGGCCGTTTTTTTGAATATTACCTCCATAAGCGACCATGCCAAAGACCGGATCTTCCGTAATAATTGTTGCGGCGCATCTCGTGGCCCCGCCAAATCCGAGATCAATTTCTCCGTCATAATACCAGGGACCCCTGCCTTGTGGCTTACCTATCCAGGTATTGGCCTGTTGCTGGGGCTCAAATGCCCAGCCAGAGGCACCATCGTTGGCTAAACCCGGGTACCAGTAGCCAAAGTTACTTTCCGCTGTACCGGAATTGATCAATGCGAAGGAGCTCAGGTAGGCACCATATCCCAGACGCAGTTCCTCTGCGGGTTGTTCACTGAAATGGAGCGCATCATCCAGTATGGCGCCTCCCCCCATCTGCGACATATAACTGAGTGTAAAGCTGTCGCTTTTACCTCTAAAGTCACTGCCGTAATAGTAAAAGGAAGTCTCCAGCCAACCGCGACTAGCAATATTTGCAGCAATTTCCCGCTTCATGAACTTCCTGCCATCGTCAGCTTTAATTGATGGGTGTGAATACCATTTCCCAAGGTTCTTGTCATACCACAGATTACTATCGGGCTGCATTTTATTTGAGGCAGCATATTTTGCAAAAGCATGTGTCGATTCATAGGCGGTTGCATCCACTGCATATTCTGAGCGGAAAGGGTAGGGATCGTCGTACAGGAAGTATTTTACTTTCTTCTCCCATTCTGCTCTGATTTCATTTGCGTCTTTCTGAAAACCCTTCTGCTCCAGTTCGGCAATTAAGTCTACGATTAGCAGTTCATTATAGCAGCCCCATTTGTAAGTTTCATACCATGGTAATATTTCATAAGGATACTTAAAATAAGCTTTTGCAGTTTCTTTTGCCATTTCAAGGTAGCCGTCCTGATCCCTGAAATGTGTCATTCCCGGATAGCGTTTCGCAATTTTATATAACTCAAAATAAAGCATCATGATATGTGGATAATCATAAGAACGCCAGATATGCATTTTGTTCCTGTTCACATCATTTACATTCTGACTGCGTTTTAATGAATCACGATTAAGCTGCCAGTCGGGAGTGCCATAAAGACCATATGGATTAGGTTTTTCGCTGTCTGTGCGCTGCAGTCCACCCCACACAAAATTTTTGATATAATATTCTATCGCATCAATTTCTTTTTGTTCAGGATAAAAAACGTTTTTTGCCGCAAGAAATGGTGCTTTACCTAAAACCGGATCATCTGATGCGAGCACATATGCCAGCCTGCTTTTATCAAATCCATCTGCATGCTCAGGTCCTCTTAAAATCCCGTTTTTCATGTCATAAATTGAGAAAAGGCCATTATACCATTTGGTGGAATCGCGATGCTGCTGATGATTGACCAGGAAGGCCGCTCTTTTTTTATATAAGGTTTCCAGGGGCTCTGTAACAAAAAATTCCATTAAGGTATGCCGATGATCACCGTAGGTAATGATAACCTTGTTTTCTCCCAAACGGGCAAATCTGATGCGGTATAAAAATGTTCCCGCTTGTGCTGAAGGCATTGCTGTAATGGTGGTTTTCTGCGGGAATTCAGCTGCGACCCGGAGATTTTTCTGGTTAGTTTTTAAAGCGATATTTACATCAAGGTCATTAGGAACAGTCATTCCAGGCATAACCTGAATATCAATCATTCCTTCATCGACAAGGATTCTGCGGATGTCCGTATAACTCTCTGCCCAGCGGAGTTTAAAGCCGTAAGACTTCCTGCCTTTTCCAGGGATTGTGGCCGAACTTAATGGCTGCCTCCATGTCCCCTGAATTTCCTGCGCAGCGCTATAAGCAGCATGGATAAATGTTTTGAACTGACCCCGGTTTTCATCGGATCCTTTAGTAGAGAAATATTCCAGCGAAGTTTCACCTTGAGGTAACATCAATAAATAGGGACCTAAACCAGTCGGCCTTTGCCAAAAGAGAAATGAATTGTTACCGGCTATGGAATGGTGTTTAATGACGTGTTGCTCAAATATATCTTTTGCATTTTCACCGCCCTGATTGTTGTAGCTTATAGGAATCTCCAGATCTTTGATGGTCACCGGATCGGAGGACAGGTTATCTAAGGTGATGTTCCAGATCAGCCCGGCACTGGTGAGTGTATATTTTTCTGTGAGTTTTAAAGGTGCTGTATTTGTGCGGGTAATATATTGTATCTGGTCAGTGGTCTCTACGGATATCTTTCTTGGTGAAAGAAAAGTATCGAGGGAGTCCATCCCCTTGTTGTTTTGCTGATAGCGAATGACGACACCTGTAAATGGCTTTTTACGTTGCACATAATCTGTGGGGTAAATATCTTTGGTTTTTTGCAGACTTGAAATTCCCCGGGCAGAAAAGCGCAGCCTGAAGTCTTTGTTCTCCAACTGTTTTATCGTCACGGGCAACTGGGCAGGAGACCGAAAAGAACATATTAAAAAAGTGAATAAGAATGAGATGAGTAACAGCGTCCGGGATAGTTTGATATTGACCATACAAACAAATCTAATCTGTTAATCAATAGATTATCACTCATTAATTGATAGGTTATTGCTACATATTAACTGATATGTGATCAATCTACTGACCTGAAGTAAATAATAAATGGGCTTTAATCCGGCAGGAAAAAAAATACTGTAATTTGTTGTATCACAAGCTGCAATTCGTTTTCTTGGTGCGATATTTGTTTGTAAATCCTATGTAACTTTTCTTCACCTGATGTATTATTAAGATGGAATACTTATTGACGAGAAAGAATGTATTTGGCAGTTTTACATTCAATTCCAATGACCCTTTTTTATTTGCAGGTACGGAATCTTCGTGTATCGCATCCTATCTGATCAGCAGTATACTGTTTACTATAAAAGCCAATTATGTGGTCAAAAAAGTGTCTGCAAAAGGAGGTACGGATACTGATTTCTATTCACTTGCCTCAACCAGCTTCTGGGACAAGGGAAAAAAGTTAAAACATAACATTAAAAATAATACCTTATTGCTGAAGGTGGAAAATGGCCTGCCGGCCGATATACGCCCAACATGGGATAAGACGACAGATGCAAGGATAGGCAAGCTTGACGCAAGACTTCAAAAACCTACGAGAGAGTTTATCAATACCGTTGAAGAGGAACTCGGAATCCAATTGAGAGTAATTCAGGGCTTGCGCACTATTGATGAACAGAATACCTTGTAAGATCAGGGACGTACCACACCGGGTAACAAAGTAACCAATGCTAAAGGCGGTCAAAGTTTTCATAATTATGGTTTGGCAGTAGATGTGGTGATCATTAAAAATGGGCAGGCCGTATGGACGCAGGTTCCTAAAGAGGTGGTCAACATCGGTACCAGTCTGGGATTTGAATGGGGTGGCAACTGGAAATCTTTTAAAGATTATCCGCATTTTCAAATGACTTTTGGCAAAACAATCAAACAACTCCAAACTAAATAATACCATGAAGAATTTGCTTTTATTACCAGGTTTTCTGCTATTGTTTATGCTATCGAGCTGTAATGGAACTGCTTCACCTCTTAAGGCCGCAGAAAACCGCACTGCTGTAGATACTGCTCAGCTCATTAAAACTATTAAAGCCGAATATGCGGCAATAAACAATGGCTCCTTTACAAAGAAAAAAAAGGATCTCAGTGGCTTGTCCGCAGAAGGGGGAGAACTCATCACTTATTATAAGAAATTAGCTGTAGTAAAGGAACATGCTATTCTCTATGGTGAAATGGGTAAAGTGGAGATAGATCTTTATTATAATGCAACGGGACTATTTTTCGTATATAAAAAAGAAACCTTTTATGATCAGCCAATGTATGTGAAAGGATCTAAAGTAAAAAGCCTCACACAAAACCGATACTATTTTCACAAAGGTGGAATGATCCGCTGGATAGGTACTGATCATCGAACTGTGTCGCCCGGCAGTACTGCATATAGAGAAGAAGCAGGCAACGTGATGGAACTTGCTGCACAAATTAAAGCGCAGCGTAACTAAAAAGTTATTTAATGGAAAGCGCTGATATCTTTTTGGAGAACGAAACAGGCTGTAACATGCAGGTTTCAATTATCCATACAAATCAGATTTGACAATACGCTGATAGAGTAGTTAAAAACTAGTTTTACATTTGCTTAACGCTGTTAGATTATTTACACAGTTGTATTATTGCCATGGGTAGCAAGGAAAGAATTCAAAGAATCAAGGAAGAAACCAGAGTCAACATACTGGATGCAGCTTTGCAGATAGTAATGGAAGACGGCTGGCAGGCATTGAGTATGCGTAAAATCGCAGACAAGATTGAATATACTGCGCCTATTATTTACGAATATTTTGCGAATAAGGAAGGAATCTTACTGGAGCTGACACGCAAGGGCAATCTGCTGCTGTTGCAGGATCTAAAAAAAGCCAGGGAAACTAACGATACACCAGAGAAGCAGCTTACCGCAATGTGGATTGCTTACTGGGATTTTGCATTTGCAAACACGCAATTGTATCAGCTGATGTTTGGAGTTGATTGTATGTGTTGTGAAATGGTGAAGGCTTTACCGGAGGCAGAGGCAGCAAGAAAATTAATCTGGGAAACCATTGCAGAAGTGATGAAAGATACGCCTCCGGCAGAAGAATTGGTTTGCAGAAAATACTATACTTTCTGGTCAATCATTCATGGGCTGATCTCTATCAATCTGGTTAGGCGGGGAACAAACGACGAGATGAACCAGCATATTCTTAAAGATGCAATCAACGGTATCATTAACTCAATTAACGAATAAACTCTTTTTTTTATGGAATACTTAACGCTGTTAAATTATTTATATACGATTACTTATACCTACAGATCCAAAGCAATCTCCCAGGTAAAAGCTCCTGCGTTTTTTTTGACTAGTCATCTAACGCTGTTAAATAAACTAATCACCCTAAAGCATCGCTCTCTTTTACACTAACAATTATATATTTTTTATGCAATCACTTAACACTGTTAAATCATTGACTATCGTTATGAAAACATCAATACTACTACTCGCCATACTTTTCGCTGGTTGCTCCGGCGATCCGCAACAAGCTGCTGCACCGGTGGCACAAGCTCTGCCTGTTATCGCGCTAAGCAACAGTTCGGAGACAACTTTTATAGAATATCCTGCTGCTATACAGGGAACGGTTGATTTGGAAATCCGTCCCCAGGTTTCTGGTACACTGGATAAGATATTTGTAAGTGAAGGTGCACAGGTTCAGAAAGGACAGCCGCTTTTTAAAATAAATGAACTCCCATACAGGGAAGCAGTGAATAATGCTAAAGCTTTATTACATGCTGCTCAGGCTTCATTGCTGAATGCACAACTTGAAGTAGAGAAATTAACGCCGCTGGTAAAAAACAAGGTGGTGTCTGACTTCCAGCTAAAAAGCGCTAAAGCTACTGAGGAATCTGCCAGAGCAAGTGTAGAACAAGCAAAGGCTGGCGTTGCTGCGGCAAATATTAATCTCGGATATACCTTAATTAAAGCACCTGTTACCGGTTTTGTTGGTCGCCTGCCCAAAAAACAAGGCAGTCTGGTTGCTGTAACAGATGCAGTACCACTTACACAATTGTCTGATGCACATGAAGTACATGTTTACTTCTCCCTGGGAGAAGATGATTTTGTAGCCTTTAATGCTAAATATCCGGGCGGAAATACCGCAGAGAAATTGAAGCAGTTGCCAGGTGTTGCACTGTTACTGGCAGACAATTCTGTTTATGGCCAGAAAGGAAAAATTGATATGGTTGATGGTCAGTTTGACAAGCAAACCGGCTCTATCGCATTGAGGGCCACTTTCCCCAATAAAGAAGGTTTGCTGAGATCTGGCAATACGGGTAAAATCAGGTTAAGTCTGCAGCATGAAAATGCCTTGCTGATCCCTCAGTCATCTACTGTGGAAGTGCAGGACAAGATGTTCGTATTCACGGTAAATGATTCAAACAAAGTAAGTAAACAACCGATCAGCATTATCGGAACCAGCGGAACCAATTATCTCGTTTCTTCGGGATTGAAATCGGGCGACCGTATTGTGTTCGATGGTATCGATAAATTAAAGGAAGGTGATGTCATCAAACCGGAAAAAATGAAAGAAAAACCGGTACAGACTGCATCAAGATAATTACATCAGGAGAATTAAGTAGACCAAGATAAAATAAATATCATGTTTAAGAAATTTATAGACAGACCTGTCTTAGCAACCGTTATATCCATACTTTTGGTTATTCTGGGAGTACTGGGACTCACAAAACTTCCCTTACAGCAATTTCCTGATATTGCGCCGCCGGCTGTACAGGTCACTGCGCTGTATCCGGGTGCCAATGCAGAAACCGTATTGCGCTCTGTTGCTCCCTCCATAGAGGAAGCTATCAATGGGGTCGAAAATATGAGCTATATGAGCTCCACAGCGAGTAATGACGGATCTCTGGTCATCACAGTTTACTTTAAACTGGGTACCGATCCGGATCAGGCAGCTGTAAACGTGCAGAACCGCGTATCACAAGCCACCAGTCAGTTGCCTGCGGAGGTAGTTCAGGCGGGGGTAACTACGGCAAAACAACAGAACAGTTTGATCATGGTACTTTCCATGTACACGGAAGACCTGAAAAGCTATGACCAGACATTCATGGCAAATTATGCAGCCATCAACCTTATTCCTGAAATCAAAAGGATTCCGGGAGTGGGGCAGGCGCTGATATTTGGCGGGAGTAAAGATTACTCTATGCGTGTATGGTTAAATCCATCGCAGATGGCTACCTATAACCTGACGCCGAACGACGTCATGTCTAAAATAAAAGACAAAAATCTGGAAGCTGCTCCGGGAAAGTTTGGAGAAAGCAGTGGAAATGCATTTGAATACGTTATCAAGTATAAAGGAAAGCTGAACAAGCCTGCTGAATATGAAAATATCATTATCAGGGCAAATGCTGACGGTTCATTCCTGCGATTAAAAGATGTAGCAAGGGTAGAATTTGGGGCTTATACCTACAGTAGTGAGTCGACCATTAATGGAAAGATTGGTTTAAATATCGGTATTCAGCAGTTGAGTGGTTCAAACGCAAACGAAATACAGCTGGCGATTGACAAATTCATGAAGAAAGCGGAAAAGGATTTTCCGAAGGGAATGAAGTATTTAGTACTCTATAATACTAAAGTAGCATTGGATCAGTCTATTGATCAGGTGATTCATACTTTGGTTGAGGCTTTCATCCTCGTATTTATCGTAGTTTTTGTATTCTTACAGGATTTCAGATCTACCCTTATTCCTGCGATAGCTGTTCCTGTAGCGATTTTAGGAACGTTCTTCTTTATGCAGCTATTCGGCTTCTCTATCAACCTGCTTACCTTATTTGCATTAGTACTTGCCATTGGTATTGTGGTCGATGACGCGATTGTGGTAGTCGAAGCAGTACATGCGAAGATGGAGCATAAAAAGCTGGCTCCGAAAGCAGCTACAGCAGCAGCGATGCATGAAATTACTGGTGCTATTATCTCTATAACGCTGGTAATGAGTGCGGTATTCCTTCCCGTAGGTTTTATGGAAGGTTCAACAGGGGTGTTTTACAGACAGTTTGCCTTTACACTTGCTATCGCAATTGTCATTTCAGCAGTTAACGCGTTGACCTTAAGTCCGGCTTTATGTGCATTGTTCCTGAAAGAAATACACCATGACCACCAGGGTAATGAGGTAAAACGAAGCTTTAAACAAAGATTCTTTGCAGGTTTCAATACCAGTTTCGATTCACTGACCAACCGCTATGTAGGTAGTCTGAGATTCCTGATCCGTGTAAAATGGGTGGGTCTTGCAGGTCTGGCTATCGTTGTTCTGGCTACTGTATGGATGGTAAAAAAAACACCTACAGGATTCATTCCTTCAGAAGATCAGGGTTTCATCGCCATATCGATGTCAATGCCTGCAGGCGCTTCCTTGGAGCGTACGAAGGAAGTAATGAGTCAGGCTCAGCAAAGTTTACAGCATGATGAATTTACTAAAATCTTTAACGTAATTGCTGGTTTTAATATCCTGACACAGTCTAATAGTCCTTCTGCAGGTGTTGGTTTTGTGCTGTTGAAACCTAGTGAAGAGCGTGGAGCAGTAAAAGATATCAATGCGATCATGGATGTGGTAAGGGGTAAGCTGGCGGCCATAAAAGGGGCTAACTTCTTCGTATTTACTTTCCCTACCGTACCGGGATTTAGTAATGTGGATGGTCTTGATTTTGTCCTTCAGGATAAAACCGGAGGCCGACTGGACAAATTCAGTGGGGTGTCTGACAAGTTTTTGGGTGAACTGATGAAGCGTCCGGAGATTGCTGCAGCGTTTACCTCGTTCAGGGTAGATTATCCTCAACTGGATCTTCAGATAGATGAAGCCAAGGCCGAACAGTTAGGCGTATCTACCAAAGATATCCTGCAAACCATGCAAGCCTATTTTGGTAGCTCACAGGCGTCAGATTTTAACCGTTTTGGTAAATATTACCGTGTTATGGTACAGGCTGATATTGCTGACAGGGCAGATCCTACCTCTATGCAAGGCATATATGTGAACAATAATAAAGGAGAAATGGTGCCGGTAAATACCTTAGTTAAACTGAGTCGTGTTTATGGTCCTGAAACAGCATCGCGATACAACCTTTTCACTTCAATAGGTATTAATGCTTTTCCTAAACCGGGATACAGTTCAGGAGATGCGATCCGTGCAGTAGAAGAAGTAGCGGCGGCCCAGTTGCCTACAGGTTATTCTTTTGAATTTTCAGGGATCACCAAAGAGGAGATTACTTCGGGTGGACAGTCGGTTATCATATTTGGCCTGTGTCTCGTATTTGTTTACTTCCTGCTGTCGGCTCAATACGAAAGTTATGTATTGCCGTTGGCAGTGATCTTATCTATTCCTACTGGTATTTTTGGTGTATTTGCAGCGATCGGACTTACAGGAATTGAGAATAACATTTATGTGCAGGTGGCACTGGTCATGCTCATCGGGCTGCTGGCAAAAAATGCAATTCTGATTGTAGAGTTTGCTGTTCAGCGCAGAAGAGCGGGGAAAACATTGGTTGCAGCCGCTTTGGAAGCAGCTAAGTTAAGACTAAGACCTATCATCATGACCTCTCTTGCTTTTGTTGTAGGACTGATTCCAATGATGCGTGCTTCAGGTCCTTCAGCACTGGGTAATCACTCCATCAGTATCGGAGCTGCAGGCGGAATGGTTTCCGGGGTTATTCTCGGACTCTTTATCATCCCTGTACTGTTTGTGATCTTCCAGTTTTTACAGGAAAAAATTACTGGCAAGCCAGTAGTAGAATCAGTTGAAAATGTACATACCCATACTCACGAATATGAAATCGTTTAAATATATATATACTGCACTGTTATTTGTACTCGTAATGGGTGCATGTAAAGTGTCAAAAGATGTTGCCAAACCTGCAGATGCTACTCCCGAACAATTCAGGAATAATGTGGCTGCGACAGATACTTCAAGTATTGCCAGGTTGCCGTACAAGGAGTTTTTTAAAGAGGAACTGATCAGGGATCTGATTGATACCGCGTTGCTGCACAATTATGATATGCAGATTGCTTTAAAAAATATGGAAGCTGCATCACTGTTGTTCAGCCAGTCTAAATTAGGCAATTTGCCGGCAATCAATTTACAGGTAACTGCCAATTCAAGTCGTCCGTCAGACAATAGTCTGAATGGATTAACGATCAGCCAGTTTGCTAATGCAAAACATATAGAGGATTATACTGCTTCAGCAGGGTTGAGCTGGGAAGCAGATATCTGGCGCAAAATCGCCAACCAGAGAAATGCAGCCGGAGCTGTTTATCTGCAGTCGGCCGAAGCAAGAAAAGCGATTCAGACCCGCCTGGTGGCAAATGTTGCACAAAGTTATTACAGGCTCATCATGCTGGATACACAGCTGGACATTGCAAGAAAAAACCTGGCACTGAATGACAGTACATTAACCATTATAAAAATGCAGTTTGATGCTGGGCAGGTTACGTCTCTAGCTATTCAGCAGGCAGAAGCTCAGCAACTGGTAGCTGCCGGATTAATCCCTCAGCTGGAGCAGCGCATCAATCTGGAGGAAAATGCACTGAGTATTCTTTCCGGAGCTTTTCCTGCAGCGATAAGGCGACAGGGAAGATTGAATACGATGGTGAGTCAGGACCAGCTGGGTACAGGTATTCCATCAGCAATGGTGAGTCTCAGACCTGATGTGAAAAGTGCAGAACTGGAGTTGATGAGGGCAAATGCTAAAGTAGGCATTGCAAAAGCAAGTATGTACCCGGCCCTAACAATTACGGCTAACGGTGGATTGAACAGCTTTAAATCCAGTAACTGGTTTAATATTCCTGGATCACTATTCGGTGTGGTTGCCGGTGGAATTGCACAACCTGTTTTTCAGCGTAAACAGCTTAGAACTCAATATGAAGTTGCGCTGGTAGATAGAGAGAAAAGCGTGATACAGTTCAGACAATCGGTATTGGTTGCCGTAGGAGAGGTATCAGACGAGCTCATTAAGATTGAAAAACTAAAGCAGCAATATGTAATTGCTGAACAACGTGTAAAGGTAGTTCAGGGTGGTTTGCAAAATGCGAATCTGCTTTTTAAAAGCGGCATGGCAAATTATCTGGAAGTAATTAATGCGCAAAGCAATGCTTTGCAGAGTGAACTGGATCTTGCAACTGTTAAAACAGCACAATTAAGTGCTGCTGTAGAGTTATACAGAACATTAGGAGGAGGATGGAAATGAGAGATTATTCAACATTAAGCCCAACTTTCTGGACGGGCGTTATCAACTATATAAGAACTTCTGCGCATGGCGCAGAAGTTACTTCAACAGCGAAAAAAGATACTTTGCCAGCAATGCAGGGAGTATTTGTTTTCAAAACATCTATAACCGGACCTGCGGAAATGAAAAAGATTTCGGCAGGGCTAACGAAAGTAACTGGTAAAGGAAAGTGGACTATCGACCTTGATGATGAAGATAAAGTATTGCGGGTAGTGTGTGCTGAGCAAGTTGAAAAACAGATTATTTCGGTACTGAATAAGTTCGGTTTCAGCTGTGAGCTGATGCCTTACTGATTACCCTGATCAGGATTCCTGAGATACAAGATGTGACATTTGTCTCGTTAATTGCTTAATTTAGCATGCAATAATGAGAATTCTTCACACGGCCGACTGGCACCTTGGTAAAAGACTTGAGCAAAGCGAAAGAACGGATGAGCACCAGGCTTTTCTGAACTGGCTGATATTGACGTTAAAGGCAGAGAAAATAGATGTATTAATTGTTGCCGGTGATATTTTCGACACTGGCAGCCCATCGAATACAGCTTTTGAACAGTATTATGGATTCCTCAGACGGGTTAAAGATACCTGCTGCAGAGAAGTAATTATTATTGGTGGAAACCACGATTCTATCAGTACACTAAATGCCCCTCAATCACTGTTGAGATATTTCAATGTACATATTATTGGGGGAGTACCTGAAGAATTTACAGATCAGATTATACAGGTCTGTGATGCTGATGGAAAACCAGAACTGGTCGTCTGTGCAGTACCTTTTCTGCGCGACCGTGACATCAGACTTTCTGTGGCTGGTGAAACTGCGGAAGAACGTGAAAGCCGGATCAAGCAGGGTATAGCAGATCACTATCATCAATTTATTGAACATATCATTTCTTATAAAATGAACGGCGTTCCTGTGATTGCCACGGGACACCTTTTTGCGGCCGGATCAAGTACTTCCGATAGCGAAAAGGAGATTCATGTGGGTAATCTGGGACAAGTTGGAGGGGATCAGTTTCCGGTTGAGTTTAACTATGTCGCTTTAGGGCATATTCATCGCCCGCAGGTGATCAATAAAATGGAACATATCAGGTATTGCGGTTCCCCGATACCGCTCAGCTTTTCTGAGACGGAAGATCGTAAACAGGTCGTGATACTTGAATTTAGAGGTGCAGAGATGATCAGTCTTAAAGAATTGGAAGTTCCCTCTTATCGTAAATTAATCAGGATAAAGGGAGACCTTTCCCAAGTTACAGCTAAGCTGAAGCTGCTTGAAGATCCTGGGACATTGTTTCCTGCATGGGTAGAAGTACAGGTAGAAACCCCCGGTTTCATTGTTGACCTGGAAGAACAGCTCAATCTGATCATAGCAGACAAAACATTTATTGAACGTATTTTTCCAAGACAGCTAAGAGTCAGACCGGCAAAAAACCTGGATGAACAAACAGTTGAATCGCTGACTTTAACCGACCTTGATCCGAAATCGGTGTTTCTTAAACGCTGCGCATCAGAATATCCGGAGGAAGATTTCAAGGATTTACTTTCTGCTTTCAACGAAGTAAGGGAACGGATGATGCAAGACGGGGAGGGCGCATGAAGATTATCAGTATAAAATTTCTAAATCTGAATTCCCTTAAGGGAAAGCATGAAATCAGGTTTGATGAGGCACCTTTTAGCGAAAGCGGATTATTCGCAATTACAGGTCCGACAGGAGCAGGAAAAACAACAATCCTTGATGCGATAACAGTAGCGCTCTATGGTCGCGTTCACCGCCATCATAAGGATGTATTTGAGATTATGACCCGGCATACCGCCGAATCCTATGCTGAGGTGGAGTTTGAGGTAAAAGACAAAATATACCGGGCAAAATGGTCGGTCAGACGCAGCCGTGGGAAAGTCGACGGTCAGCTGCAGACCCATAAAATGGAACTGGCAGATGCTGTTAGCGGAGCGATAATTATAGAACATCCGCTGAATGAAGTAAAGGACGAGATCGTAAGGATTTGTGGTTTGGATTATAGCCAGTTTTTACGCTCGGTCATGTTGTCTCAGGGCGACTTTACCCGTTTCCTTAAGGCTGATGAAAACGAGCGTAGCGAATTGCTGGAGAAAATAACAGACACCGGAATTTATTCCCAGATATCTATAGCCGCATATGAAAAAGCGAAACTGGAAAAACAGCAGCTGGATCAGTTGAAAGGCAAGCTGAATGATGTTCCTTTGCTTAGTTCAGATGAAAGACAGATCTGTATCACTGAACTTAGTGAACTTGTTATGAAAGAGCAGCGGCATAAACAGCAGGAAGCCGCTTTACGGTTGCAGATAGACTGGCTGAATAATCTGGAAAAACTAGAGAAGCGAAAGCATGACCTGATCGCATTGCAGCAAAAAAAGGAAGAATTTTATGCCTCAAACCGGAGCAGGTTCGAGCAGTTGAAACAACATGAAATAGCTGCAGTACATCGTCCGGCAATGGTCGAACTGGAATTTATCGCAAAACAGCGTCAAAAGATTGAAAATAGTTTAAAAGAACTGGATTTATTATTCCCCGCTTATCGTCAGCAAGAGACAACAACCAGGCTCGCCCTGGCGGAGGCAAAAACGCAGGCAGAAACTGCGCAAAAAAACCTGACTGAACTGGAACCTGTTTTTGATCAGGTAGTTCAGCAAGATGTTTTGATTTTGCAGGTACAGCAAACATTAATCAAAACCGGGCAAGGTGCCGAATCTGCTAAAACCGCTTTGAAAGTATCTTCGGATTTGCTGTCAGCAACCGAAGCTGAACTGCTTAAAGTTACAAACAGAATAGCTGTACTCTCCCTTTGGCTGACAGAAAACGCAATTGATGCCGGTTTGGAAAAGGAAGTGGTGGTGTTTCAGCAGCAATTACGCGAAATAAAGGCGCTGGAGCTGAAAATTGATGCTACAAGCATATTGCTTGGTCAAAATAAAAATACACTTTCGGATGGCCTTATCGCCATTGATAATAGCATTAAGGTTGTTGAACATTTGGATCGTGACCTGATTGCTGCTACCGAATCAGTTACAACACTAAAATCCGGGATGCAGTTACTTCTGAATGAAAGATCATTAGAAGCGTTGGAAGGAGAACTGGTAGGTTTCCCGCCCCTGATCGCGAAAGCAGAAGAACAGCTCCGGTTAGCTGCACAGCAGGCAAAAAATAGAATCCTGCAGCAGGAGCTCTTCAGTGAACTTGAATTTAATAAAAAAGAATTTCAGGATACAACTGCTGCTATCACAGTAAATGCAGCAGCTTATGAGTCGGCGGTCACCATTTTATCAGAGTATCAGCAAATTTATGAATTGGAGGTTAAGGTGCAGGATTATGAATCCGCACGATTATTACTGGAACCGGAAAAACCTTGTCCACTGTGTGGATCACTACATCATCCCTATGCTGATGGTACGCATTCAGGCAGGGTAAATGAATCTGCCGAAAGACGAAATCTGCAACAGCAGCGAGTGGAAGAGTTTCGGAAAGTAGTGGAAGAGTTGAGACGCCGTTTAAATACACTGCAGCTAAAAATAGAGAACGGAGAGAAAGCCTTAGCGCTGGTCACAACTGAATTTGCCGGAATTGTTGCTGAGTTTTCATCAAATAATGATCTGTTACCAAAGCCGCTTGATATCAACCGGCAGGATATTATTCTTGCTGTCATAGCGAAAAAGAAATCACAATATCTGCTGCTGCAACAGGAATTAAAATCGGTAAGAGATGCACAGACCAGGATTGGAATAGCAGAAATTGCCGCACAGCAGTTAAAAGAAAAGCGCGTAGCAGAAGAAAATAAAATAGGACAATTAAGATTGTCGGCCGACTATGCAAAGAAACAGTGTTCATCTAATGATTTGGAATTGAGTCAGTTGGAGTTGGGTAGAAGTTTATTGGAGCAGGCTGCAGCGGCGTTATTACAACAATTCAACCTGATGTATTCAGCAGAAGATACCGAACAGCTTTTGCAGACGATGAAGGATAGGTTTAAGCGGTATACTGAGGCTGTGCAAGAACAGGGGCAGTTACAGCTTTTATTTCGTCAGCATGAAACAGAGTTGAAGAGTATTGGTTTAACAAGAGTTGAACGCCAAAACGGATTAGACAGCATTGTTCTCCAGCTGCAGTCAGAACAACAGCAGCTACAGGAAATGCAGGCTGAACGCCTGTTGCTTTTCGGAACTAAAGATCCGAGAGCACAAAAGGAATTACTCAATGCAGACCTCAAAAAATACAGGGCGCTGGCCGAGCAGTCCCAGTTAATTTTACAGAAAAAACAAGAGCAGTTAAGCATTGCGGAAGATCAGCAATCACAACTGTTGAATGCTTTAACGGAAACAGAGAAAAATTACCGGTTACAACTTGATTTGTTGCTGACCAGCATCAGCGCGTTAGGGCTGCAGACTGTAGCCGATCTGGAATCCTGGTTTTTACCGGAAGAGGAAGTCACTGTGATCAGTAATCTGCAAAAAGAAGCTGCGCAGCAGGTTGCATCAGGTGAGAGCATGCTGGTGGCAATAGCGAAAGAACAGGAGGCGGAAAAGGAGAGGAAGGTAACAACCGAATCGAAGGACAATTTGCTGATTGCACTGGAAGAAGAAGACAAGGAACTTTCATCTTTGCTGCAACAATCAGGTCGACTCCAAAAGGTCATTGCTGATGACGATTTGTTAAAGCTCAAATATCAGGGCTTTGCACAGGAAATTGAGCATCAGCAAAAGGAGTTTGATCGTTTTCAAAAGCTTTCTTCGTTGATTGGTTCTGCGGATGGTAAGAAGTTCAGCCGTTTTGCCCAGGGATTAACACTGGCCAGACTAACGGAATTGGCGAACAGGCATTTAGTGCGTTTAAGTGATCGTTATAGTATACTGAAAAGTCCTGAAAAGGATCTGGATTTGCAGATTATCGATGGCTATCAGGCTGATGTGGTGCGGCCAATGTCTACATTATCCGGGGGAGAAAGCTTCCTGGTCAGTCTTGCGCTTGCACTTGGTTTGTCGGATTTAGCGAGTCGTAAGGTACAGATCAACTCCCTTTTTATCGATGAAGGTTTTGGTACGCTTGATGCGGAAACGCTTGATGTTGCTATTACGGCTTTAGAAAATCTACAGGCCAATGGTAAAAGTATCGGAATCATTTCCCACGTAGAAGCGCTAAAAGAAAGAATTGGTACACAAATTCAGGTTGTAAAACTTCCCGGCGGATCGAGTAAAATAACTTTACACAGTTACGGTCATCTCATATAATACAGAACTGGCATAATAATGGCATTCGTTTTTTTATGTATAAAATAAAGCGCAAAGAAACGAGTGCCTCTCAAATTTCATTTTTTTTAGCCATCATTTTGTTGTTTTCACTTCAGGCCTGTAAAAAAAGCAAGTCTGACTTAGGTAAGGCGCTCTTTACAGAAACGGGTAACACTGTTTTTAAAAGTATGGATTCAGAAGAGTATACCGCAGTATTTACAAAGAAACTCGCAGATCAAAAAAAGCAGTTGAGCAATCCTAAATTGATCACGGCTTATTATGCTAAGAATGAGTATGAGCCGGTGATAGTACTGCAACATTTAAAAAATAAGGGTTTAAGTTCGCTCTTGCCTTATTTCGAACAGTCTGGCGACCATGGCCTTGCTCCGGCTATGTTCCAAACCGAAAGTTTAAAAAAGCTGATTGGCAAATTATATGATAAAAAAGGCATCAGCACTACAACTGAAGCCTACGAGACTTTAGCTGACCTGGAGCTGCTCACTGCCAACGCGCTGATCAATTATACGAATGCTTTACAGTATGGAATGATTAGTCCAAAGCGTATTTATGGTGCTTATTATACCGATACCAAAAGGCCGGACAGCGTATCCATGAACCGCGTGTTTGCGATCAAAGATCTGAAGACTTTCCTGGATAGCATACAACCCAAAGACCCTCAGTACCGCTCTTTGCAAGCAGCATTAAAAGGTGGCGAAGCTGCACCGGGTATGACAAAAGAAGAAACGCATAACATATTAAAAGTTAATCTCGAACGATTGAGATGGAGGAATAAACCTGCTGGAGACAAATACGTGATCGTCAACATTCCGGATTTTAAGCTTCAGGTGATAGAGAAAGGAAACCCGGTATTGGAAATGAAAGTATGCGTAGGAGAGGGCCGCCCTATGAATCCGGGAGATAATCTCAGGGAATATGATGAGAATAACCTTAGAAAAGACCGTCCTTTTTCCAGGGAAACACCGCAGTTAAACAGTTTAATTCATAGCGTACAGGTAAATCCGGTATGGAATATTCCTGAGAATATTGCCACCAATGAGATTACAAAATACGCAGCTGCGGATAGATTTTATCTTTCGAGCCATAATATTGATGTATTTGAGAATGGTAAACTGATTGAAGATACAGAAACAATAGACTGGTCAGACGGGAATCCGGGAAAGAAATATACGTTTAAACAACGCCCCGGTGATGATAATTCCCTTGGTAAAATAAAGTTTCTTTTCAACAATCAGAGTGCTGTATACTTACATGATACGCCTGCTAAAGCTGCATTTGCGCAATCTATGCGTGCAGTGAGCCACGGTTGTGTACGTTTAGAAAAACCGTTGGAATTAGCCTACGCGTTATTTGGTGATGGCGCAAAGTTTGAAGACATCAAAAAGAGAATGGAAAGTCCGGAACCGGAAGCCAAAGATATTTCCCTACCTAAAAAAGTGCCGGTTTACCTGACGTATATCACTGCCTGGGCTGATAAGAGCAATGTAATCACTTTCAGAAAAGACGTGTATGGACTTGATCTGGTACTGTACAGTTACATGAAAAAATTAGGAGCGGGGGAATAAATCCCCCACTCTTTATATACGGGCAATGACGCTGCTGTCTGCTTTAGTGAGCACACTGTTTGCAGCAAGATGTGTATTCAGAAAGGCAGAGGAATAAGCCTGATTACTTCCATTAATGAAGATCACAGTTTTCCCTCCAATTGTATTGATGACCTCATCTACCAGTTCTGGCGCTACTGCAGGACAACCGTGACTGCGACCTAAGCGGCCGAGCTGGTTAATCGTACCCTGACTAACGTAGGGCGCGCCATGTACTACGATAGAACGCATCCTTGCATTTTCATTATAACCTTTGTCCATACCGTCCAGTTTCAGCGAACGGCCGTGTTTGCCATAATAAACTTCACCTGTAACGTAAAATCCAAGGCTGCTTTCCTTTGAATCATTTACATTTGAAAAATGCGTCGCCATATCGTCACCACTGCGTTCTCCATGGGCAACCCAGGTATTCAGCACTAACGAATCCTTTTGCAGATCAATGATCCACATCCTTTTTTTAGTGCTGTTCTGATCAAAATCAGCAATAGTCAGAATTTGTTTCTCAGCAGAAATCTTCCCGCTGTTTTTTAGGTTATAAAACCCGGTTAATGCTTTTTCAAAGACTACAGGATTGAGTCCTGACTCGCTCAGGTGTGCTTTGTTGTAGATGTTCGTGACGTGCAAGTTGTACAATGAATCTTCTGTTACAATCTTTACAGGTACTCTCGGTGTCGATGAAGGTGTCCAGCTAATTATAGTCAGTGCAAGCGAGCTAAAAACTAATCCTGCGCTGCCTAAAAGGTATTTTTTCATAGAGTGTGGTTTTTGGAACTATGAGTATTGATACGATTAATTAGGTAATTTTTTGCTTCAGATGAATGCTGTTTTGGTGAGGTTTTTTTGATTTTTGTTAAACAAATATACGGAAATGTTACAAACAAGGAAAGGGAAGAATTGTATAATTACGTGCAGATGACTTAACTAATGTGTCAGATTGGCCTTATTAGAACGATTTATTTAAATTTGAACCGGATTATTTTTTCTTTCCTTTTTCTTGTTCTACCTATGGTCAGCATCAATTCATTATATTATTCTCTAATCGTATTTTTAGTTTCTTTTGGCAGTTCATTCACCGTTTCAGGGCAATCGGGCTGGAAGCTGGCAGAAGACAGGGATGGTATAAAAGTATTTACCCGGCCTGTGCAGAATTCTAAAATTAAAGCTATAAAGGTGGAGTGTAATCTGCAGGCTACATCTTCTCAGCTTGTTGCAGCAATTCTTGATATTAAAACATGCGGTGAATGGGTATACAATAGTAAAAAGAACATACCCATCAAACAGATCAGTCCCCTGGATCTAATTTATTACGCTGAAGTAGAGGTGCCATGGCCCGTAGAAAACAGGGATTATGTAGTGCATATCAAAGTAGATCAGCAACCGCAAACGAAAGTAGTAACTGTAAATTCACCTTGTATCCCAGGATACGTGGATGAAAAAGAAGGGATAGTTCGGATAAGTCAGTCGGTTGCCAAATGGACCATTACGCCAATGGGTAAAAATCAGGTGAAAGCAGAATATGTACTCGAAGTGGATCCAATGGGCAGTATCCCCGCATGGTTAACTAATCTTTTTGCCACAAAAGGACCATATGAAACTTTCAGGAAGTTAAAAGTTCATGTGCAAAAGGAGGTCTACAAAAAGGCTGATTTTGCCTCTATTACTGATTAATTTTAAGAAATTAAATCTACAGTGGCATTGGCATCTGCTATAATTTCCTGAGGATAATGATTGATTTCCAGGATCCTGATCGCGTTTCTTGTGAGCAATGGACCTTGTTTGATGGTATGATCGAAAATTAATTCGTCGGCAGCAATGGTCTCGGAGAAATGGTAGAGTTCATACTGTGTTTTCAGCAGTTCATTTAATTCAGTGTCGTGTGTAGAGACAAATACGAAGTTGTTACGCTTCGCAAGATAGGACAGTATAGCTTTGCCGGCAGAAACACGTTCGATTGTATTTGTGCCTTTAAATATCTCGTCCAGAATAAATAAGCAGGGCGCATCGCCTGAAGATTCTGCAATAAAGTTTTTTATAATAGTCATCTCTTCAAAATAATAACTTTTAGCTTCCAGCAGACTGTCTGAGATGGTGATGGAAGAAAATATTTTGGAATAAGGCATCGCAAATTTGCTGGCCGTACAGGTAAAAATGGTTTGTGCCAGGATCATGTTGATGCCGACCGATCGGATGAAGGTGGTTTTTCCCGACATATTGGAACCTGTAAGCAGGAGGTTTTTGTCTTCCAGGTGTAAATCATTTGGCACACAATCTGTAATCAAAGGATGCTGTACACGTTCAATCGTCATCTGACCAGTTGGTGTGAATTCCGGGGTACAATAATACTCAAGTGATGATCTGAAAGAGGCGATGGAAATGGCTGTATCAACAGAACCAATAAAAATAAATAACCTTTTCAGTAATTGATTCTGTTTACGAACAGATTCAATAATCGAATAAAAAGAAATGATCTCAATATTGAAAGAGATTTTGATTAGTTCAAAAAGCAGGAAGCCAAGCGCCGCCATATCACCCTCTGCCATGTTATCCAGCTTAATGCCAATCATTTTTCTCTTTAAAGGACTCAGCTGTTTGAGTAATCCGCTGATCTCAGGAAAGTGAACGTTCAGCGCCTGATCAGCATCCAGCTCTTTTGCAACTTCAAATACTTTGATAAATTCCTTTAAAGAAGAGGCATGCAGATCTACTATTTTTTTGTTCCAGTAATAAATAGCTGAATTGATAATGAAAATCCCCATGAAAACCAATAATAAGCCCGGGCGGAAAAATGCACCTATCAGACATAGAATATTGAGTACAGTAAGGATATACACCACCGGCATAAATGATGGGGTATTGATTTTCTTTGCGTAAACCAGATCCTGATAGTAATAAGATCCGTCTTTTTGCAGCTTTTTTAGACTAAGTTGCGTATCAACCCTTAATCGCTGGTCTGTCGCCATCTGCTCCGCCAGCTCATTTTGTCTGAGCAATGCAGTAGTATCTTTGTCAATAGTTCTCAACCTGGCATATAAAAACTGCTGCCCCAGGCGTGACGTGGTGCGGTCGATCAGCTTAAATACATCGTTCATATACAGGTCGTCGGCAATTTTATCGGAAATCAGCTGCAGCTTTTCCGAGGATTCAGCAATAGTATTCAAAAAGTAATTTTCTATCAGGTCGAAATCAAAATACCGGCTGTTTTTAGCATTCCCCCAATCTTCCTTCAGTTCCTCACGCTGCTGGTTGACCAGGATATTCTTTTTATATAGATAGGTAAGCGTGTAAATCAACAGAAGTGCCAGTAAGATATAAACTGTAATGAGCATGTTTGTGGTGGAATAAATAAAATCAGCGAAATTTAGATAAAATTTATGCTATTATCATTTTTGCCGGTCTATTTATAACCAGGGCTAAGCTCAGAAAGCTTAGGGTTCTCTCCTGTCTTTCCTGAATTTAAAATCACTGGAGACTTTTATTGAGCCATCCAGACGGTCAGTATTGAAAATGTATTTGACGGTTGAAGATGCGGACTGAATACGCTGTGTCTTTGCTGCTCCGGAAGTTCCGGCAAAGGAACCGAGTGCTATTTGTATAGCAGGATCATCTAAAGATCCGAAATCATGTGCTGGATCATCAAGAGTTGAGTAGTCTGCTACAAAACCTTCAAAATAGTCTCCTTCAGCGTCAGCATTTTTATTTTGATACATCGCCACATATAGTTCATATCTGTCAATATCGATATTAAAAAATCCGACCGGTTTACCATAAGTGCGTACCTGTTGCTGGCCGGAACCAGATACGCCAATCAATTTAACGTCTGCATATGGTTTAAGTACGTTGATCAAAAGTTCACTTGCTGATGCAGTTTGCCCACTAACAATAAAATAAATCTTGTTGATATGAGTTAGTCCATTATTAGTGTCAAAATTTACCGTACTGGCACCCTCACTATAGTCTATATCATACAATGTTGCTAACCTCCCGTCTATATAAAAAGGTTCATTGTTGGAGTCCCTGAGCAATTGTCTGCTCAGAATTTCTGCTTTTCCCTGTTGCATCATCCGGTTGTAGTGTTCAGTAAACATGACAGCACCTTTTGCTTTCGGGGGGCAGATTTGATTCGCAAAATATACTGCTGAATTTTGGTAGCCACCGCCATTATAGCGCAGGTCGATAATCAGTTCTGAAATTCCTTTTTGTTCAAATTCTGTAAAAACGGGACCTAAAAACCGGCTTGAATTACTCTCATCCGTAAAACTATTATAGGCAATAAAACCAATTTTTTTGTTTGTGGAATTGAGGATAATATGTTTCAAAACCGGATTCTGTTCGTAAAATGTACCTGTTAATCTGACTTGTCTGCTCTCGCCTGTAATATCAGTTACAGTCAGCTTCACAAACGAATTTTTTATGGCATCTTTCCATAAGCCGATGAAGTCGGAGGGGGCAGCTATACCCTGATCATTTATTCCTGTGATACGATCACCTCGCTTTAAGCCCGATTTCCCTGCGGGAGAATTTAGATCTACATACAGTATTCTGACAGCTATATCATTCTGATAAAAAGAAAGCCCAAATGGATTTGCGTCCCTGAGTTGTAAAACTTCATTTTTATTACCCTGAATAGTACTCGTGTTACTTTCAATAATGGTAGAATACCTGGGTGAAAGAGGGTCTTTTGCATTAAGTTCATATGCCTTACCGGTAGCTGGGTTCAGTGCAAATCTTGTAAACGCAAAGATTTCATTTTTATAGGCCGTCAATCCATTTGCTTCAGTATTGTAAAAACGCTCCGGATTAAATTTGTCATATTCGGGAAGCTGGTCATTCCACAAATAAATTTGTTTGGCGTAAAGATATATAGAATCCAGATTGGAAATGATTTGCTGCTGATCCGGATTGATCGGTTCGTTTCCCGGTTCAGATTTCTTGCAGGCACCACTATATAATAATATGGTGATACCAGCAAGAAATTTAAATGTGCATCGCCAGGAATAAAACTGTTGTCTGATTTTCTTGTAATTCATTTCATTGAAATATAATTGTTGGCGCTGCATCGAAGGGTTAGTCGGCTAATAAAAAATAATTATTGGGAAGCAGTCTGTATGAATGTTCATCCTTTGAAGTATTTGCATCAGTAGATCCATATTTGATGTAATAATATAACCTGACATTTCCGACGAAATACCGGGACGCTCCATTTGTTACAGCAAATTCAACAAGTTGCTTTTTAGTACCGTAAGTAGGTACATAATTTGTATAGGAGGTGGAATTTGTTGTCCATTCGTAAACAAAAGGTATGAAAGCAGGAACGTCATTGTAAACACTGTTTCTGCCTCTGTCGTGAAAAAAAGAAACATACATGTCAGTATTCCTGAAATTTATATATCCACTGGGGTGATAGGTAATTGTTTCGTTTGCATACTGAATTTTTGCATATGGTTTATCATACGGTCCATAGTTGATCTGGAAAGGCGCTTCAACATTCGCATGATCGTTATTAAGGTAGGCGAGCTGAAATGCAACCGGAACTCCGGGACTCTCCTTGGAATATGTTTTATTCGCCTGCATGATGTCAATAAATCCAGCTAAACCATTTACCTTAATTGTCCCGTCTGCATCCTGACCGATACCCGTATATTTTATTTTAATATCTGCACTATTGATGATCGTTTTCTCCTCATCTGTAAGGTTACGGTCTATACCTATAAGATTTTGTAGGATGCCCAGTTGTTTATAAATTGCGTTATACACTTTGGTTGAAGAATAGGAAGATTCTATCACCATGATGCCCATGCGACCATAAGTAACGCTTTTCACATATACAGGGGTTACGCCACCAGTAACGCTATTCATATCCAGACCCGTAGGATCAAAAAGTTCATTATAGCTGTTTGGTACATCCAGATCTATAGTAAAGTTTTCCTGAAAGAATTTGATTTTCAGGGCAGAGGTGGCTGTAATCTTATGATTTTCACCTTGCTGTGTGGTGTTGGCATTAACCAGGAATACGCCTACATCTTTATTGTAACCGTACAGGGTTTTCAATTCTTCATATACCTTAAAAGAGTCGAGCTCCAGCTGCAGCGAAGCAGCACCTATTCCTCCCGGATTGATATTTTCCAGATCAGTTAAAGCTGTATTCAACAAAGCTCTCTCCGCACTTGGTCTGGGAAGCGATGTTCTGGCTACAGCGGAACCTGAAACCGGCATCGAAGTAGAAATGGTTACCGGCCGTATATTCCCCGAAATCCCTTGTAACATTCTCGGGTTGAAAGCACCCTCAATACTTCTGCCATCCAATATAGCACCGGGATAAATGTTTAAGCTCATTGCCTGGTCAGCAACTGTAAACATCCGGGACTTATAACGCTGAAAAAAATACAGGTCGTTGGATTGAGGGCTGATTAATCCGGGGCCATCTTTATATACATAACTTGATGCATTCGGAATTCCGGATTGTGGCTCGTTACTATTCTGTTTTCTACCGTTAAGACCTGTGTGAAGGTCTTCTCCGCTATGATAAGACATAGAGCTTACGGTGAAATCCGTCATCACAGGTAATCTTAAACCTTCAATCTGGGCACTTTTGGCTATATCTTTTTCCAGGACGTTTTTTGCACAACCAGATGCTAAAATTGCCATCAAAAAAATGTAAAGTACATTCACAGCAGCAAAATTCAATGCCCTGGCAGGTTTGTTGATCGTTTTTTTGTAAGTGTTCATTTAGATAATTAATTAGGTAAATCCAATTTAAAAACAGTCTTAAACCGACTGTTATCCTTAAGATATTTAGCAGTAAAATAAATGGGTACTCCGGGATCCTGTGCCGTGAAAATGCCTACGTTTTCTGAGAGGAAGCCTGAAATGGATTCTGGATTAGGATTGATCAGCAGTTGTGTAGCAGATTCACCTAAAGTGCTGCCCAGAACATAAATGGTGACCCTGCAGGAACTGAATAGAGATGTTTCCTGCTGAGTGAAAGATTCAGAGGTCTGTTTGAAAATCTTTTTTACAACTTTTTCAAAGGCAGTTTTCATTTGAGCAGAATTGTTATTGGTTTCTATCACCAATAAACCAAACCGGCCATAAGTGACAGAATTGATATAAACAGGTGATACGCCATTAAAAACTTCTGGTGGAATGCTGGCCAGATCAATTAGTTCTCCCTGTACAGGGTCAGACATCGTATAGGTGAAATTCTTCACAGTATAGCTGACCGTCATCTTGGTGCTATAGTAGGTGGCTGAAGAATTATAGTCGAATGAGGAATTTGTTGAGGCAAACAGGCGTTTTTCATTTACATTATAGCCAAAACTCAGTTTTACCTCCTGATATTTTGAAAAATAAGAAATGCTTTGTGAAAAGTCCTGAATCGAATTGCCGGAAAAGTCAGGAGACATTAGTGCATTGCGTAAAAAAATACGGCTGTTTGACAAACTTGGACTCGGGATGGTTCCATAGGACAAGCTGGACGGGAAGGATAACTGGACAGATATTGGGGCTCTTTCATAGCCAAAAAGTGTCGCAAATTCATCAGTTGCAATAGAGGATGCCTGCAGAATTGAACCAGGATAAATGTTTGAACGGCTGGAGGGGGTAACAACCATTTCATCTGATTCATAGAAGGATGTACGTCCGGTTGCCCCGGCCCAGGTACTATCTCTCAGATATACCAGCTGGTTTAACTTTTTACTGTCTATAACATTCTTAAGCGAAACATTATCGCCGCCTATAATTATTGGCTGCAGTGGCTCTATTCTCAGATTTCCAAAGTAATCAGAGAGGAGATTAGATTTTGGTTGCTCATCGGGCTGAACAGGCATTTCAATCTTGTCTTTTTTACAGGCGGCAAATAACAAGGGGATAATAAAAATTATCCTATATAGTAATTTCATAAGCTGACATTGCTGTGTGGATAGAAGCAGATTATTAATAAGTCATTGCGACTTATTAATAATCTGAATTGATTAATTGGCGATATTGACTTTAAAAGGATTGCGGAATGTCGCAAAATCACTGATATAGTTTAAGGTATAATACAGTGGCGCCCCAGGAGATTCCGCAGTAAATCCCCCTGATTCTGCTATAATTTGTGCAAATCCTGCAAGTCCGCCGGTCACCGCCCTAACGGTTGAAGTACCATCCACACCAATGACATAAACATAAATCCTGGAATTCTGCAGGGTAGATTTTTGTTCGTTTGTTAAACGGGCATTCAATGTAGCAGTGAAATTCTCACCTAATTTTGTAGAGGATGATACACCCAGCATTTCTGCTGAAAGATTAAGTGCAACATTGAGTGTGGTTCTGATCATCTGATAAGAAGAATCTGATTCCATGATAAATATCCCTTTTCTTCCATAGGTAACAGAACTCACTATAAGTGGTTCATACGGGCCAAATTGTGTTAAGTCTATGCCATCCTTAATAAATGGTTCATAGATTGGTGGCTCAATATTGATAGAGAAGTTTTCCTGCGTAAATTCAGCTCTTACACGTGTCTTTTGTCCACCTGTAGAGGTGGTGTCAAGAAAATCAACTGTGAGGATTTTGCCTATCTGTAAGTTTGCTCCAAATGATTTTTTTAGTTCATCGACTCTTCTAAACTGATTCTGCTCATAAGTGAATGATTGTATTTGTCTTCCGCTCCCTGCTCTCAGTGCGTCTCTGATATAAGTTGCATCTTCTCTGGGCTGAGGTAATGCTACTGTTTTATACGTAAGGTCTGTTGGGAAGTTTGCATACATCGTTATCGGATTTCTATATGCCGCAGGTATGTTTAATGTGGTAAAATCATCCACGTTCACCGCCCGGTCCCCTCTAATGATAGCACCCAGGAATAATTTTAATCTTGTTTCTGGTAATACGGAAGGAATTTCAGTTGATTCGTAGAAAGTAGTTTTCCCCGTTCCATTTGCCCATACACTGTCACGAACAAAACTAATGGTGTTTTTCTTTTTACCATTGACTATCCCTTTAGGAGAATCTTTAGTGAAGGAGGAAAGGTTTAGAACTGTTGCCTTGTAATCAAATCTTTTTAGGTCTTTGAGTGACGAAACTGGATTAGTAGCATCGGCTACATTTGCTTCTTTTGTTTTTTTGCACGAAACCGATAAGATGATTATCAGTCCGGTTAACACGTTTAAGGTAAGTTTATTCATAATCGATAATAATTAATGGTTTATTAAATATATTGATTATTGTTTCTGTTATTTCTTTATGATTTAAAAAATTTGGTTGGTGGAACTTCTATTACTTGTAATTGATATATAAAAATGCACTTTTTCAGCAAAAGTAAAATTATTGTTACGTTTCTTTTGCGGATACCATATCGTTAAAAACGAGCAAAATATTTCATTTTTGATGTGTTAATTGGGGGATTTTAATAATTATTTTATTTATGGGGCAGACGTATGCATTCTGAGCGAAATTATCAATAAGTACGACGGAAGCTGAGGTTCTCATATCCCTTATGTTGCTCTTGTTACTGCTATGGATTTCTTTAAAAATATCTTGATTTAACGCAGTAATCCTTTAATTATGCGGAAATCTTCTGTCGATATAGGAGGAAACAACCACATTGTGAATTGTTCAGGAGAAAGGAAATATGGTTGGAAGCAACACCTTCCAACCATAGTGAGGAAGTAATTAATGATTTATTATGGTGTCATAACACCTGCATCCTATGACTAATCTTTGAAAAGCTTGTTTAATGCCTGTTGAACTTTTGCTACATCAGCCGCAATTGTTTCATTTACCTTAGGGTTAGCCCCGCTACCAAATTCTACAGTAATTGATACCTCATCAGGATTGTTGGTCACAACAATCTGGAACTTGTGGTCGCCGAATTTAAAATCTATAGTTAGTGCATTTACATTCTTTCGGATAATCTTTACAAACTGGTAACTGCTGCTCAGTGTATCAAAGCAATCTTTCACTGCCTGAAATACAAATTCAGTTTGTACGCTTAGTCCGTTAATAATGATACTCGACACTTTTAGTGCAGCATGCAATTCCGTATCAGTTTTAGTTTCCAGGTGTACATCCTGCATTTCTTCCAGCAAATCTTCGCTATACAGGATTTCCTTTTTATCTGTGATAGAAATAATGGCAGTATTGTCTGACGCTGCAAATGTTTGCTCAATATGAATTACATCATTTCCGTCTTTGATGATAGAAACTGCTGCTGATTCTTTCTGAAGCGTAGCATCTGTAATAGCTTTCTTTATTTTTTCTGAAATGAATTCTAATTCCGGGTACTGTTTAATGTCTGACATAAAGGGATAAATCTAGTGGTACGATCTGCACCAATTTTTGTTAAACCGCAAAGTTACTTTTTTATCCATATGATGATTCAATTTTTGAAAGATAGTGCTGAAGTCAGTTGACGTCTTGATAAAAAACAGGTAAGCATTTCAATAGTTGATTCTGATCACGCCTAATCAATATGTTAAAATGCACTTTGTGATACTTAAAAGAAGGTTTTCCACAATAGTCGATTTGGTTTCATTTTATTTTTTCAGGGGTCTAAAAGCGGGTTTAAGCGACCCACGAGCGCTTTTACTGGGCAAATAAGCGCACTAACCCCCCACTAACACCCTGTCAAGAGGCTGTCAAGATCCCGTGAAGCACGAGCAGAAGTAAATTAAAGCTATGATTTGTCCTTTTGTCTTGTAGCAAAGTTTGATGATTTACAGACTAAAACCAGGGGAAAGAAAACGATTCTTAATACTATTGCTAACATGATTTAGTAATCATTTATTTATTTGCGCTTAACATTGATAATCTACTTTTGCCGATGTAAATATTTGGTTAGTATTTATTATCAGCCTTTTCACTATCTTTGAAGCACATTAATCAAAATCGTGAATGGAATCGTTAACGCAACTACCTGAATTTACCTACGAAAAACTGCACCTAAATACTACCAATTCTGAAAAATGGTACGTTGGTTATACCCTCGTTTTTCCCGATGGAACAACTGATAGAAGACGTGAACATGGTAAGAAAAACTATGATATCAGTCTTACTAAAGAGAAGGATTTAGGTAAAAGGGAACGACTAGGTAACAAGCTAAAAGGCTTAGTTCTTCACGATTTGGAAAGAGGGGTAGACCCTAACAAAAGAAATGAAATCTTAGAGAATAAATTACGTAAACAGAAGGAACAGGAGAAAGAAGCAGAGGACAAAAAGATATCAATCGATAGTGCTATCCAGATGTGTAAAGAGGCTAAAGGATGGATTAATGCTGTAGAGGGTAAAGACCGTACAGCTACTACTGTTCCAATGTTTTTTACTAATCAGCTTAAACCTTATTTTGAGTCTATAGGTAAAGCTGATGATATTAGACAGGTTACAAGAACAGATATCAAAAAATTTATAGAATTACATTTCAACCCTTCACCCGATTCTGAATACAAAGAATGGTCTGCATCCAGTTGCACAATTTATAGAGGATGGATAGGTATTTTGTTTAGTGTTTTGTTGGATCGGGAATTTATTCCCGTTAATCCTTGTGAGAAAATCAAGATAAAATCGAACTCTGAAAAGATTATTAGCAGTGATGAAGATGATATTGATAGATTTGAACCTTGGCTAGATAAAGAAATTGAAATCTGGTTTGCAGATTTAAAAGGTGGTACTGCTCTAGATAGATTAATGTACGTTACCAGTCATTTATTCCACTACGCTTTTATTCGAAAAACAGAGATGTTAAGGTTGAAGTGTTGGATGCTAGATTTTGATAATGAGCGTTTAACATTACCTCCAAAGATTACAAAATCAGCTAGAAAATATAATACCAAAAACCTAATCAATGTTGATATGCCTGATGCATTGATTCAAGCATTAAAGGAATGGATAGACTTTAAATTTCCAAATGGCTATACAGATGATGACTATTTAATTGGGATGGATAATGCCCCAAAGGTAAGTTACAGCTATGCAGCTATGACTAGTCACTATGTGAGAATGAGAAAGAAATTCCAACTAAAATATAAAGGTCTGTTCATTGATAAAAACCAATACGCCTTGAAACATTCAGGTGTACAGAAGTTATTCAGGGCATTATCCAAGCATCATAAAACGCCTGTAGAGATTCAGACAATCATTAAAAATCAGTGTCGCCACTCTAGCTTCACCCAAACTGAAACTTATCTGAGAAGGTTAAAGTTAGAATTTGAAGGCAGTAGAGAAAAGGTTAATTTTTAAAATGGTGAGGGTATTTAACCCTCATTTTTTATTTTTAGTAATGCCTTTCTTTCCAACATCTTCAAGTGGTCTTCTAATTCCTGTTGCTCCCTGGCTTTTTTAGATATTCTGGTTTTCTTAACTGGATTAACAGGATGAGCTGATGTTGGAGTAGTGAAAAAATCAGTAGATGGTTTAACCATTTCTTTTAGCTCATTTAAGCTCTGTATAACCTCGTTTTGATTAGTGGGCTGTGGTTGTGTCGCTTCTGCCAGTTGTTGCAACAGGTGGTCTGTATATGCCTTTTGCACTAGCTTTTCCGTTTGTTTCATAGCGTGGTATTGCTCAAACGATTTTAGTTTTTCATTGTATGTTTTATTCATGTTTCTTTTTTAAGAGATCGCAGAGCGATCTGTATTAATCCTTACTATTTTTATATTGCATAACCAGTACGCATTCGCAGATGAATACTCTTACCATTTCTTTCATTGCCTTTACTATTTGTGCAGGTGCTACTGTGTGGAGCTGTAGTATTGAGTAGTAACTTTCACTCTTCCATTGCTCTATTAGTACATCTAACAATTTTGTGTACTGCCAGTTGTGCTCCATCAACATAATTAACATGTTGCTATGGTATCCTACCCAACAGAGCTTATGTTCTCTAAATGAGACTTCAATAGCATCATACTTGATATTATTATATATTGTCTTCTCTATTTTCATACTTAAAGCTAAAGAAGATTTTTTTAAAAAGTGTCTAATTAAACACTTTTATTAATAGAAAATTACTTCTTTTAGTAGCCTCAATGGCTAAAAGCACCACAGATAATAAACGTAAACGTCACCAACCGACTATCAATACGGTTGGGGATAATATCCGTGCTTTAAGATTGGAGAAGGGAATGACGGTAAAGAATTTAGCTGAACTGGCAGAATGTGAGGCTAAATTGATTTACAATTACGAGTCAGGTAAAGTTGATATC
This sequence comes from Pedobacter sp. MR2016-24, assembly GCF_026239655.1. Lineage (GTDB taxonomy): Bacteria > Bacteroidota > Bacteroidia > Sphingobacteriales > Sphingobacteriaceae > Pedobacter. The sequence continues at coordinate 297,040 of NZ_JAPIVO010000009.1, forward strand.
AGCGTGAGCATGGTTTACTTTCTGGCTGTTGCATTAGGAGTAGAGCCACATACACTTCTTATTCCAAAAGTTTAGCCATTGCTATTTCTGCTTCAAACATTTGTTGCGCTTCATGTAGAGATGAACACACTTCATAATTTTCTTCCTTTTCCATCAGCTCTATTGCATCTTGAAACACAACCATCTTCAATATTGCCAATCTTTTTTCTTCATCAGTCATATTATATTTTATTAAATTTTTCTTCAATTAGTCTTATATATATATTTAGGTTTATCATATCTGGATTACTCTTTACTGCTACCGCATAGTCACAGCTAAAGGTGCAATGGTTACCACTTGGATCAAGTGATTTCTGTACACAGATTCCAATTACTTCACCATCTCTTTTCATTATGTCCTGATAGCATCTTTGAATACCAGAATTTGTTCGGTATACAGTTCCTATTGTTTTATATGTGCGATAGTTTACAGCTATCATAGTATCTAATAGCTGTTCGGCTCGTAGTATCTCTGTCCTGCTTAAACCTGTTTTTATGTTCCATTTCCTTGACATATGACAAAGGTTATAACAATATTATTAATTAACAAATCGTAACCTGTTGGATAATAGTTATTTAACAGGTTATTTTTAAATCTAAAAGAAATACACTAATTATCCCACTCCAATGGTGTTTAGAGGCTGTTTTTGGATGATTTATGATATTGGGAATGTAGACGAAAATACTTTGTCACAATTGTGTTACATATAAAATCTGGACATAAAAAAAGGATAACGTGCCTTGCAGGGGTTATCCAATCGAGATATGGCAGTACTGAAAAATATCAAGGGTTGTATATTAGTTTATTATTAATGCTTAACTGGCTTAAGAATAATAGTAAAGCATCATGTACAGTTGAATCATTAGTATTAATATAGAGGTCTACTTCACTATATGTCACTAATAAACTAAATGCAACCTGCCCTGTTGAATCTGTGAGTTCTATTCTATCATCTGCATGGGTTACAGTATAGGCTCTATTGTTTATCCCCACTTTAGTTATAAATGCATTAAAACCTTCGGTAAGCTTATCAGCTATGTATTCTGTTGAATGGTTTAATTTATTTTGAATTATCATACCTATGAAACTTTAAAATTTAATTGATTTAACAGCATCAGATAAATCGGAGATAATTCTATGAGTTATTGCATATGGTAACTCACTACCATCTTTAACATGTGGCGTTGCTGTTATAGCATCATTGATAATCTGAATTGTTATAATAAAATCGTATTCGTTGTAACTATAATCGAGCATTATCAATGAAACATCATGTTTTGCGACTCTATTAAACTTGTAGCTTGCATTAATTATTTTTAAATTTTCAATTAAAGAGCCAGTTATATATGCTGATTTCGCCAACTTTTCTATTTCATAAATCAGATTATTTGTCTCCAAATTGTTGACCGTTAATTCGATTGAATTTTCATTAAGTGTAACCGAGAAATTAGTATCTCCATTATCCTCGTTGAAAAGTTTGATTTCTTTATCACCACTGATGCAACCTAGTTTGTTTTCTTTCGCATAACTTTTGATAAGGCTAATTACCCGTGCATTTGTCAAGTACCCTTTATGTTCTATAATTGTCATTTGTTTTTGATTTGTTTTAAATATACATAATAATAACAATATTTCTATTGCAGTAATATTTTAAAAATTTACTGATTCTATAACTTTACCATCCGAAAAATGAATCCATTGAGAAGGTTATCATGTAGTAAACAATAAAACCAGTACTATTTCAACATTGGGTACATTCCCACCTCCAATGATGCATATTTTATAAAGTATAATATTACGGGTAACCGTAAAATATTAAAAAATAAATAATCAAAATACACTTGAATTTTTTACACTCTTAGGTTATTGTTGTATTCGTAATAAATAATTAAATCTTTTCTGGCTTTTCAGGAAAACTAGACTATTTATTATTATACGTTTAATGTTACTTGCATTATTGGTTTTAAAAAGGGCGGGACTAATTACCCCGCTCTCTCTTTTGCACCATTAAACGATAAAGAGAAAAACAATAATAAACACATGGTAACACTTTTAAACAATTATCCCAACCTTTACACTCCTGCCATTACTGGTACAATAACCAACACTGATTGGTTAAATAAAATCACAGATTCAAATTCTGAATACAATAAAACTATTACTGATTTAAGAGCAATTAAAGAATTGTATGTATCTACTAATAATACAATTTTTAAAAAGGAATATGATAAATTAAAATCTACATTACCTGCTGTAACTTGGAATGCAACATTTACCGATGTAAAATCTAATGCTAACTTCTTATCTCCAACAGGATTATTATTTATTGATATAGATGATACATCATTCAATATAGAATCTTTGGATAAAAATAAGATTTACGCTTATTATAAGTCAGTAGGTGGAAAAGGATATTCTATTATAGTAAAATGTACTGCAATCAATTTAGATAACTTCAAATCTACTTATACATATATTATTAATGATTTAAAACTGAATGATTATGTTGATACTAATGCTATCAAAATAACTCAATCTTCCATTATAAGTTATGATTTAGACTTATATATTAATAATGAATCATTCGTTTATTCTTCTATTTATTCTAATAAAATAGATGAAAATAATTTTGTACCAACTGCTACATTAGAATCAAAAAAAGAAGAACATAATGCAGAGGTTGGTACAAAACAAAAAGTAAGATATAATAACCTTAATGATTTTGAATTTAATGTTAATGGTTATGTTGAAGATTGGAATGAAGGTTTGAATTATGTATTCGTATCTAAACCATTTAAACCACTACAGGATGGAAGAAAAAGATATATGATGAATTATATAAGGAATTATGTTTGGCTTAATCCTAATCTACCATATTTTCAAATACTAAATTCTGCAAAATTTATTAATCTTTCAATAGGTATAGAACCGTTACCTAATAATATTATTGAAGGACAAGTAAAAACCATATTAGAACAAAAAAACAAAGGAACCTTAACACCGAAAATTAAGAAAAGGAAAATACTATTCTCCCCATCAAGTTTAATGACAAGGGATGAAAAGGAAAAGGTAAAAGGTGAAAGACAATCTTTGTTTAATAATGAAAGTACTACAAGCAAAATATATGATATTATAGAAGATTGGAATTTTGAAATAAATGGAAAGATAAATATTAGAGCAGTAGCAACAATTCTAAATATGTCAAAAACAACAGTAGCAAAATACTGGAAGAATATCAAAGATTATGTGAAGGATTTAAATGAATCTGGAATAAATGAAATAAAGCTATTTAAGCAACACAAAATGAATATTGATAAAGATATTGAAGAAAATAATATAGTACCTCATATGTCAGCAATGACCCCTCTAAACTTAATTGAGCAAGTTATGTCTGATGAGAATATCTATGTAATAGATATAGATGAGTTACTAGAAGAGATATTTACAGAATTATAAAATAAGACTATTTATAAGTATTAATAAAAATAATATGAAAAACGAATATAGATTGATGACAAATATAGTAGCACTATCTGAGTCAAAAGATTGGGATGATGCAAAAACAGAATGGAGATTTACAAATGCTTTCCAACGTGAAGGTAGTGAATGTTTATGTGGTAAGATAAATATAACTAATGTGTGTGTTATAGTCAATAAAAAAAATGATAACCGTACAGAGGTTGGCAACTGTTGCGTGAAGAAGTTTATGAACATATCAAATGGTGATACATTCTTTTCAAGTATTAATAAGCTAAAGAAAAATATCAAAAGTAATATTACTAATAATTTTTTGCATCACTTGATTGATACAGAGTTTATAACATCCGATGAATATCGGTTACTGAGTAAATTTCAAGACCAAAATGAAAAAAAGACATCAGGAGACTGGAATAGTAAAATAGAAATCAATCAAAGAATACTAGATGAATACTGTAAGTGTTAAATATATAAGTACCTGGCATTCAGTAAATTGAATGAAAAATTAATATCGCTGAGTATCAGCCTAATAACCTGGCAATCAAATAAATAGCTTTGATATATGCTAGGGAACCAATACCTTCAACCCATACTAATTATGGAAACTATGGCAATCATTTTACTAACCATTGTTGCAATCATCACAGTAGCTAAACTACAAGATGTATTCAGCAAAAAAATAAGAGACTAGACTACCACTAGGACAACAAATAAACACAAGAGGCACTGGTATACTGAATGTGTTTTAAGGGGGACTGCTGTACGCAGATCCCCTTTTTTTATGCCTATAAATTGAGAGTAGTTACTTTCCCAACGGCAGACTATTTATGTGTATGGCGTACGTTTATACACACACAAGAAAAGATAAGAATGAAATATTTTATGTAGGGATTGGTTCTGATGATAACAATTACAGTAGAGCAAAAACAACACATAAGAGAAGTAATTACTGGAAAAACATTACTAGTAAAACAGATTACACAATTGATATCATTGAAGATAATATAAGTTGGAATCAGGCGGTAAATAAGGAGATAGAATTGATTAAGTTTTATGGACGGAGTAATACAGGAACTGGTATCTTATGTAACCTTACAGACGGTGGAGAAGGTTGCAATGGTAGGAGACATACAGAAGCAACTAAAGAAAAAATGAGGGTAGCACAGAAGAATAAAAAATTGTCTGTGGAACATAGAAAAAAGATAGGACAAAGTTTAAAGGGTTATCAAAGGTCTAAACAAACAAGCGATAGAATTAATAAATCAAGAAAGAATGTAATACTTAATTATAGTGTCATTCTAGATTTAGACACTGGTGTATATTATTATTCTGTTGCCGATGCATCACGTGCTTATAATCATATAGCTTATAGCACACTGGTATCGTATTTAAATGGCACTCTTTTAAATAAATCTTCCCTGATAAGAGTATGAAAAATAAATGTGAAAATAAATTGGTCACTTCATCAGTAGCGTGATATTTATATATATACACAAAGAAACAATATGAAAACATTTATAAGAAACAATAGTGATTATTTACTGGCAATTGTAATAGCATTAGCATTATTTAATTTAATTCCAGTCGTGATTGGATGGATAGCATTTATCCTTTTATTTATTGCAAATGATAATAATGAAGAAGTATTAATAACTAAAGATGACAGTACAAACCGCAAATAAATACATAAACTTACTTGAAGATTATATGGATAAAATCTTGAAAGGTAAATCAGATATGCATAAAAAGAATATCCTAAGCTATTTTTATCCAGACCGTGAATATTTAGTTGATGCAGGATATTGTCACTGGCAGTTCGAAAAGGTGCTAAGATGCTTAGAAGATGAAGAACTATATGAAGATTGTATAACAGTGTTAAAACTGGTTACAAGATTAGAAAGAATGAAAAATAAAGGAATTAAGATTAAAATATAAACACACAAAGAAATGGAAAAATTAACAGATAAATTAAAAGAAACAATAGACATACTGATTAATAGAATAGCTGAGTCAGATGTAATTGTTATTAACAGTAGGGCTATCAATGATGCAATAAACGATATCATTAGTGAATATAATCAGGTAGTTTATACATCAGATAAGCGATTAGAATCAATGGAATTATTAACAGCACAGGTAACTGAATTACAAAAGGAATTAGCACAGGTAGGATGTTGGGATAAGCCAATTGTATCAGTAACATATAACGAAGATGAAAGATTGTTTGTAGCTGTAGATTACAAAGGTAGAGTGCAAAAACATTGTGAAAAATTGATTGAAAAATTCGCAGAAGCGTATAATAAAGCATTTCCAAAAAGATAATAAATAAAATACTCATAATTTTTGTTTTCATAATTCCCCGATCCGTAAAAAGATTGGGGTTTTTTTAATCTGGCTTATAAACTATTTTATAATTATTTCAAGTCAAAAGTGATTTTAAATTTTAGCTGACTATTTATAGTTATGAACAACATAATTATAAACACAGACATGATAGCCAATGGCATAACTAAAACGCCTAATGCTATCAACAATGTCAGCCCAATTTCATAAGGATTTAAAGTCTGGTCAATCAGCGGAAAATGAAGTTGCTTCTATACTTCAACAGTTTGGATACAATGTAACTAGTACACAGAATCAAATGCTATTTGAAGGTTATGACCTGATAGTAACTACTCCCAAATCTAAAACCAAATACATAGAGGTTAAAGAAGATAGAATGGCTGATAACACTGGTAATGTTGCGGTAGAGATTGGGAAAAAAGATTACGATGGTCAACTACAAAAGTCAGGTTTATCTGCTACACAGTCAACCCATATGGTATTTAAGATAGTTGGTAAGTATGATAAGTTTTATTCAATTAAAACAGAAGCATTAAAGCAATTAATCCGAGACAGAAAAGCCGATGGATTATTAAAGATAGTTATGGGAGGTGATAATCAAAACAGCAAGATAGCACTGTTACCTCTGATAATTCTAAAGAAGAATAGTAAAAAAATCAACTAAGTGAGTAACGAAGAATTTAAAAATCAAACAATCAGTGACCTATTTAAATCTAAAACAATTCACTTAAGAATTGAGATGATTCTGTATGAAAAAGCAGGACTGGCAAGAAATGTAAGAGGGATGGTAGTAGAAGATTTAACACAGCAGGTTTTCCTTGATCTATGCAGAAAGGATGCAGATTGGTTCTATGATACCTTCCATGATGACCCTAATTATTTAATGGCCTACGTTACGAACATGGCGAAAAATATGGGTGTACGTACAAATAAACTTAAGCCTAAACCATCTAGTGTTAGAGAATTTAGGTTTGCCAGTAGTTTTAATTCAAGTCATAACAACGTGCTAGAGCCTACTGAATTCAATTATGATAGTGAGCAAAGCAGTGATGGTATCAGCGCAAAGGTGTTAGCCAGTGAAGAACCAGATGTAAACGATAAACATCAGCTATTCCAATTCCTTAAAGAAAACCTGTCTACAGAAGAAATAGAAATCTTGGATATCCTTACCAATCATAAGCAAAAGCCAGGAAGAAAAAAGCAGGGACTACAACAACAGATTGATGATGTAAAATCTAAGGTTAAAACGCTATTACAAGCTCACAGTAGCAATTACTATAAAGCTAGAGCCATAACCATAGGTGAGCAGCTGTTGGAACATAGACTATCAGGAACTAATCCAAAACCTCTATCAGAAGATGAAAAAGGTAGGCTATCAAAGTTCAAACCTTATAAAGCATATGAAGAATATCCAGTGAGCAAATGGAATAAACGTAAAGACAATAAGAACGTAGACGATGAAGAAGCTGATTAAATTAATAACCACAATCTTAAACCTTCCAATCAATGCCGTTGGAATACAGCTAATCATAGACTGGTTTAAACCAAAGAAGAAAGAGGTGAAGCAAGAAGAGGTAACACCAGATCCGTTAACGGATCATAAAGTAAAATATATTAGACACACATTCTAAACAATGGAAAAAATACACATAGAACTGGTTGAAACAGTAGAACAAATCAAAGATGAATTATATGCTATCTTCAATAGAAAGCAAAATAAGATGAATGCAGAGCTTAAGATGAAAGCAAAAAGGGTTCAGGATATCCGCATTCAAATCGGAATGCTCCAGAACAACAACACCAGTTGGACATGCCCTGATTGTATATACACGACAATCAGTATGTCAATGATACCCTTTTTGGAAAGTAGTAAGTATTTAGTATTGCTGAATGAATATAAAGCTCTACAAGAGCCTAAAGTAGTAGAAGAGGTAATTACACCTGTTGAAGAAGTAAAGCCACCAGAGCCAGTAAAAAAGTCTGGAAGAAAAAAGAAATAAAGTAAAATACATTCCATTTTATTTCAAAATCAGGAATTTTAGAATGTAAAATAGATAATTTACTTTTGTACTATAGTAAGACCGTAATCTACATCAACCGTGTTTAGTTAAAACACAATGAACAGGAGTAAAAAAATCTCAAAATGGATTTTAAAAGTAGTAGTTAGAAGAGTAGTTACAGAGTCTATTAAATTTATATTAACTTTAATTACAGACCAATTTTCGTAGGCATTTAAATTTAACCTCATCATTATTTTGGTGGGGTTTTTCATTTCTTTTTTCTTCCGATATAAGCTACAACAATTGCTGTTACAGTTGGTAGCACGATTCTGAGAATATCTTTTAAATCTTCCATATTATTTGTTTTTTAATAAGCACTAGTTAAAGCATCATCTTTGTTCAGTTAATCATCTAAACTAACTTCTTCATTTTCTCTATCAGTAACAGTAACAAGACCAGAAATAGAATAAGAATTATTCAACTGTCAGTACCATAATATAAAGTAATTCTTTTGGTTTAAACCAAATTTATTTTGCATTTCAAACCTATGTATTTTACTGAAATTAGTTTTGACATATATGTCCCTTTTTTCAAATTTTCTGTACAAATGAAATGAACATTTTTCACATTTCAAAACTTTAAATTTTGTAGAAGTATAAATTTTGTTTTAAACCAAAATAAATTCTTTTGGTGTTTTAAAAAATCTTTAAATAATTTTTCCATTATTTTTAAAATCTACCTATAATACCTGCATTAAATTCAAATCAGAGCGTTTTGTATTGCCTTGAAAAATGTGGATAAATAGTTGTAAATATTTTTATTTCTTTTGGTTCGCCAATCTTAGTTGGATTCTAAAAATTTTCCTAATCCTCCTACCATTATAATATGTTTAGTATACTAATTACATCACAAAACTCTGCAAAATTTATATAAGCAACAAATACAGTTTGCTTGTTGATTTCTTTTATTTCCTTTTATGGAAATACAGTTATTGTCTATTGCAATGGTTTTATTTAATTACATTGTTTATAGCTATAATTATGGGCTTATGTCATATTTATGTCTGATTTTGGTTATTTTAATTTTGCCTATCCATTACCTCCCTGAACCTGATAAATACAGGTGAAAACAAGAAATGGGAAGAATACAAAAGGGTACATCTGGTAATCCAAATGGACGGCCAAAGGGGGCGATTAACAAAGTAAATAGGGATGTTAAAGCAGTTATAACAAAAGTAGTTGAAGGTCGCTTACAAGAGCTTAATGATGACTTAGAATCAATGAGTAAATTCAGTAAGTGGACAATATTATTAAATGTAATGAAGTATGCTTATCCAACATTATCAGCACAAAAAATAGAGGCAGATATTAACACAAGTGGTAAAATAGAATTCACTATTAAATACGATAATCAGTTACCACCTGCTAAGGATAATAACATAATTGATATATAATTATGGTTGAATTAGTATTACAACAATTACATCCTGCACAACAAACTATCTTCAATTCAACAGAGCGTAATGTAATTGTAATGGCAGGTAGACAGTTTGGTAAATCTTCACTCTGTATACAGAAGATAGTACATTGTTTATTGGGGATAGATAATAATGGAGTAGGTGAAAATGCATTCTATATAACACCGTATTATAAATTAGCAAAGAAGTTTTATAGGGATTTAGTTAATGCATTTCCAAGTGAATTAATTGAATCAGATAATAAAACAGACCTTCAAATAACATTGAAGAATGGTGCATTTGTTCAACTGTATTCTGCTGATAATATGGATGCTATTAGGGGTAACAATGAGATATCATTAGTGATATTAGATGAGGCTGCATATTATGATGTGGAAACATTATATGGGGATGTTATAGAACCAATGTTGGGGATTAAAGATAGAGGTAGATGTATAATAGTTTCAACCCCTAATTCAACTAATGGATTCTTTAGGATGTGGCAAGCAGCTACTGATGGTATGGACGATTGGGAAGCATTTAAATACACTGCATATGATAATCCTTTTTGGAGTAAAGAACGATTAGATAAGATTAAAGCAAATGCCCGATCCATAATTAAATTCAATCAAGAATACCTATGTGAAGTAAGTGCAACAGAAGCATGTCCCTTTGAATATGAGTATATCCAGAAAGCAAGAACATCAGTATTAAGTACTAAAAAAACTGTGTGCTATGGTATTGATGTGGCATTAGGTAAGGGTAATCAAACAGGAGATTGGACAGCTATAACAGGGTTAGATGATACAGGACATATCACATACTTTGATAGGTTTAGGATACCATCATCTGCATTACAATTCAACAAGATGGATGTATTAGATAAGAATACTTTGAAGGTTATTGATAGCACCAGTGTTGGTAACTGGTATTATGAACAACTGCAAAATTCAGGACATTATGTTGAAGGTATGTCATTCACTAATTCCAACAAGACAGATATGGTTTATGAGTTTGTAAATGCTACAGAGAAAGAAGAGGTAAAGGTTAATGATATCATAGCTGATGAGATGCAGATATATGAAGCTAGGTTAACTAAGAGTAATAACTATCAATTCGGTAATCAAGCAGGCAAGAATAATTATGATGATGCATTAACATCTGCTATGCTTGCTTACAAAGGATTAAGTGATTACGGATTAAAAAGTGGTGGTGGTCAATGGTCTGTGTATTCAGTATAGCAATCCATTACCTGACTATAACATGGGAGAAACAATGACATTTAAAGAACTAAAGAATAAGATACCGCAAGGTTGGAATGAAGTTAACCTTGAAACATATCAGAGGGTAATAAGCCAGACATATGATTGGGAGCTACAGGAACATGAAGATGGTTATGAACTACAACAAATTGATAATAGCCTGTTAACTATTGCTGCTATTACAGGAGTAGATATAAACATCATCAGAGGTTACGATATCAAACAATACATAGACTTGGTTACGCTGATTCAATGGGCAAGTAAATTACCAGAACCGCTAAAGGATAGACCATCATATTTGATTGATACATTAGACTTAACAGTGAATAATTATTTGACCTATAAAGCTCTAGGTGGTGAATTTAAATCTATTGATAATGTTGCATCAGTTGTTGAATTCTTCATAAGGAAAGAACCCATTTCCAAATGGAAGAGGATATTGTATTTCTGGAAGGACTTAACCATTAAACCAATTGATGTAAACAAGATGAATATGATTGAAATAGTCACATTGTTTTTTTTTGCACAAAAGACTTTAACAAAATATTTAGAGCGTTTGAGAATCAAACAAACAGTACAGTTAAAGACAGCCCTAATGATGCAAAAACTACAAGCTTCGCAGAAGACGAGCGTAAACATTTAAAAGATGTTTATTCATGGTACTGGTTGGTTAAATCTGTAGCAGATTGGGATAATAAAACAACTGATGATATTTATGATTCTTCACTAAGCTATGTACTTAATGTAGCTAAGATAATGGAAGCAAAAGCAGAATATAATAATATTAAATAATGGCAGCACCTTACCCTGATTCACTATCATCTGCTCTAAGAGCAAGCAGAAATACTTCATTAGATTTCTTGGATAACTTAGGTACTTCACAAGATTCATTTGAACCTACCATTACAACAATGGAACGTATAGCGGGAAGATTTATAGAGAAGGTAAAAACAAACCTGACAACAGGTAACTATCAGGTAACTGGTGATATCGGAAATCTAGCAATTGAAATTATTGATGATAACAAATTACATATCGTAGGCTCTATTCAATTACTTGTATTGAACTATGGTATCAGTGGTGCATTTTCCAATGCTAAAGCACCTCAATCTCCATTCTCATACCACAAAGGAATACTTCCACCGATACTACCATTCATTGCATGGCAACAGTTCAGGCAATTGGAATACAGGCGACCTGAAGGTATGTCTGATGAAACTTTTGCTAATATGACTCAGGATGATAAAGATAAAGCTGTAGCATATGCTGTAAAGAATGCTATCTACAGAGACGGTAGAAAACCACATCCAATTATGAATATTGAGTTGGTTGAATTAGAAGAAGAACTGGTTACAGAACTTACTAATCAATCAATTAATAACGTCCTAAGTATGTTACCATTAACAATCGGTGTACCTAGTGCATATAACGCAGAGGGTAGAATTCCACTTACTGGTGTTCCGATACCTGGCTTAATTCAATCAAACAGATAATGATAAATATTATAGATATAGTGAGGAGTTGGATTAAGGTCTACACTCATACACCAGAAGAAAAATCACTGGCAACAACCAGAATGAAAGTATGTGATGAATGCCCTTCAAAGGTTAAATCATCCTTATTCAGTTACACCTGTTCAGATTGTGGTTGTCCCTTATCAAAGAAGCAATGGTCATTCTTTCCTTGCGATAAGTGGGAAGATTAACTGAATTATCCATTACCCAGATAAATAACTTACATGGCCATAACTATTATTCAACAACCACAAAAATATACACCTTCTAACAGTGATATCTTATTACAGTTTAAGACTGTCAGTATTTATTTCAGGTACTTCATTGTTGAAGTCTTGAATTCAGCAGGAGTAGTAATAAGTTCACAGAAATTAAAAGGTATTCCGACTTCCCCAAAGGAGGCATTTACTAACCTAGTTTCAATCTTATCAGATGCAGCTAAAACATCTATTAACAACAGTACTAATCTGATTGAATATACCCCTAATGATTTATATAAATACAGTATAAGGATTAAAGAATACGATGATGAGATAACATCTGTAGGTGGAGTATTCAGGCCAACAGGTAATGTTATATTAGATAGCACTACATTGATATCAGACCTTTATGTTTTCAATGCTAAGATTGAATATGATTATGATTTCACAACTGTTGTAGCTACTGCATCAGGTACTGGTAGGTTCTTAACTAACAAGCCAGATAAATGTGACATACAACCAATAGCAACTGAATATCTGTATTATTTGAATGATGGTAGAGCTAGTAAGATTAGGTTCATATTTTATTATTCAACAGGTACATCAGTAACTAAAACTGTTGCTATTACAACTACTCAAAAGATTGGAAGGATTAATATTAGCCCTTTAGTTTTACAGGTTAATGGAAGCGTTCTAACAGACTTAAAATATTATACAATCGAACTATTAGATGTTAATAATAACGTTGCTGTACAGCCTGTATATCGTTATCTGAATACATTCAAGAGTATTAGTAATGTACAGGTATTCTGGGCTAATACAAGTGGTGGAATAGATTCTTACTTATTCAAAAATGTTAGAGAATCAGTAGCGGTTACTAAAGTATCTACAGTTGGAAATCCTTATAAATTAGATTCCAATGGGAAGTATAGTAAGTATAATGCTGATAAATATAACGCTACAGATGTAACATTAAAATCAGATTCATTATCAACCTATACAGTTGTTAGTGAATACCTAACTAATCCTGAGTCTAAATGGTTAACTACTTCATTGCTTGGAAGCAAGCAGGTGTATGTGATGATTGAAGGGAATAAATTATATCCTGTTAGTGTAACAGACAAGGGTGGAGCTATCCAGAATACTCGATACGGTGGACAATTGAATAGTTTTGAATTTAGCTTTACAATGGAGACTTCAATACCACTACAAAAATTTACTGGTGAAGAGTTTTTCCCATATACATTACCCATTACATTTTAATCATTATATTTTTAATCAGCATCCGCTGATCTCAAAAAAAAAAGGAGTAGCCATAACAGTTACTCCTTTCTCATTTATATTGGTGTTGTTGTTTTAAAGTGCTTCATCATCTTTATCAAACTTTACGCCTTTTGGTAATTTAGTATTCGCAGGCTTAACTACAGTTCCTGTTTTTGTTATACCTCGTCTTTTAACAATCGGAGAAATTACAGCTTCTGCATCTTCTAACTGTTTGTAGTATTCATACTTATCTTTGAATTCAGAAAACTCTGCTTTGTGTTTTTCAGCAGTTGCTAAATCTTCTTGAAGTGCTTCAATCTGTTTTTTAATTGCATTAATTTTTGCATCAAACTTATTTTCTAAACCTGCTTTAGGACGTGCCATAATTTTATGTGTTAAAGTGAATGCTCAAACGTACTAAAATTTTCTTAAAATCCAATACCACTGTAAAGATTCATACATGATTTATAATATATATTTGATAGATACGGTTGCAGGTAATGCAATTGAATTAGATGCTGCTAACGTAGACTTTACAACTGAGATAAAAGTAGCTGAGGTAAAGGATTTACTGGTAAGAAGGGATGTAATCACTAAGGACTTATCATTCCAATTCAGTGAGATAAATAATAGAGCATTTGGATATAGTAATTTGACAACTAAATACATTGATGAAGCTGATAATACACCTAGATTAAACGCTAATTACAATCCGCAATTAGGTGTTGGATGTGAGGTATATGAGAATGGAGTATTGATATTGAAAGGTATACTGAGATTGAAATCTACTAAGCGTGGAACGTATGAATGTACTGTAACAGGAACAGTTAAGGAATTCACAATGGAAATTGGAGACAGCCTATTAACTGATATTGACCTAAGTGATTTAAAACACATCTATAATCTGGATAATATTACTGCATCATGGAACGCTACAAAGGATTATGTTTACCCGAGTCTACAATACGGAGTTAAGTTTAATCATCCTGATTTATCATCTGTTACCAATCCTTTTAACATCCTAAATTTTCAACCTGCTGTGTTTGTTAAATCCATATTTAACAGAATCTTTTCCAAGATAGGATACACTTATGAAATGAAGGGTGATGCACAATTCTTAGAGATATTCAATAAGTTGATAGTACCTAACACCAGAAAGAGTACAACTAGTAGCATCATATATACAGGTGCTACACCAGTTAATGTTTTAAAAAAAATACAGAGGGATAACAGAACACACGAAAAGATTATCAATCAGAATAACATGGTAGCTGTAGGTATTAGATTTGATGCTAGTATCGTGCAAACAGAATTATTCAGTAGAGGTGCAGGTTTTTCGATGACTCCTAATGCTCAGTCTCCCAGATATACTGATGTAGTTTTTAACGTTGTCAAATCATTTACATCTACAGCTAAATTTTCATACGGATTAGATTATTATTTTAGGTCAAATGTTGGGATGGAAATGCGTGTTCAGCTTGTAAGTAGAGGTGTTATTAATGTTGATGATAATGATGGTTATAATAATTTCAATGGGTGGAATACAGAGTATGAGGATATCTATATTTTACCGTATAGGCAAGATTACACTACTCGTACTAAAGAATTTGTTATCCCTTCAACAAAATATGAAGTAGGCAAACAGTACATGTTGCGTGCAACATTTTATGTTAATGCAGATGTGTTTCAAAGAGATGTGTTAGATTATTCTTTCTTCCAAGCTGAGTTATCATTTCCTTCATTAGTTGGACAATCGGTTGATGTTGACACATATGTTGGTAGTGACATAACACCACAGTTACCAGTTGCTATTAAACAGCTCGACTTTATCAACAGTATATGCTCGTTATTCAACCTTTATAAATACGTAGATAAGGACAATGAAAAGAAGATAATCTTTGAAACATATGATAGTTATTATTCATTGGCTAATGATGAAAAATTAATTGGTTCTGCACAGGATTGGACAAGGTATATTGATTATTCTGGTGACTATTCCAATGATAGTAATTTAGATATTCCAAAGAATTATAACTTTAAATGGAAAACTGATAAAGATTTCCTGAATACTACCTATCAGGATAGATATAACAATGCTTCTTATAGTGATTTACAGGTTACAGACAATAGAGGAATCACAGATAAGAAGGAAATCAGTTTAATCTTTAGCCCTACAATTACCGCAGGTTCATATTCAACAACAAATACACCTTATTTTTCCTTACCGCTGCCATATATGTATGGAATTAATGGTGGTAACACGGAAAATATTGATACTAACATTCGATTATTGATATATAATGGTACTACAATAAGTCCAAACTATACGATTATGACCGAAGTATTCGATAATTATCATGGTGTTTGGAATGCTCCACAGACTCCTGCTAGCATTCTTGCCGTAGCTTCTAATTATCTCTTTGATTCCAACGGTAATGCAGTGTTTGACCTTCATTTTGGACAACCAAAAGAGGTTTTTTTCTTGAAGGATGCTAAGTATGATAATGTTAAATACTCTTATAGCTTTTATAATAGACAGATTAATGAACTAAAATCAGCTAATGTTACTTATCTAACCTGCCAGATGTTCCTGAATGAACAAATCATCAATCAATTAGACCTTAAAAAACCAATATTCATAGATATGGGACGCAACGGATATACGTATTGGAAGCTATTAAGTGTGTCATATACCAATAGTGAAAGCAGGTCTACAGTAAAGCTCCAGAAGATATTGTAGTTGGATCTGCTTCGCAGATCCTAAATCCATTACCTCGATAAATAATATAGGTAAATGGATAACACACAAAGGACAGTAGTTGTAGCAATTGAAGGTGATGCATCAGGGTTGACCGCTTCAACACAGCAAGCAAATCAATCATTATCAGCATTGGGGAATAACCCTGCAACAGCTTCGCTAAAAAATCAATTAAGGGCTGCTACGTTGGAAGCACAGCGATTACTGTTAGCCAATCAGGAGAATACACAAGAGTATCGTGACCAGACAGCTGAGATAGCTAGGCTTAGAGATGCACAAGATGTTTTTAATAGAACTATCCCCGATGCAGGTAATGCATTAGCAGGGGTGAGCAGAGCAGCTCAAATTGTAAGCGGTAGTATTGCTGCTTTATCTCCTGTTTTCAAATCAGTATTCCCTGATGCAGGTGGTTTGATTGATGGTTTGGTAGCTTCTTTGGGTGGAATCAGTGCAGCCATTGGTGTAATTGATACAGTAGGTGATGTTGGAGATGTATTAACACCATATATAGAGGGTTTAAGGGCTGCTGCTGTAGCTCAAAATGCATTAAATGTTAGTGCAGGTGCAGGTGCAGCCATTCAAAGAACAAGTACTGTAGCCTTATTAGCTAATGCTGCTGCAACAAATGTTGCAAATGCAGCTACAAAAGCTTGGAATTTTGTTTTATCTCTTAATCCAATCGGCCTTATTGTTACGGCTTTAGCATTGGTTGCAGTGGGTATTGTGACATTCAAAGATAAGTTGATGAACATTATTCCAGGTCTCAGAGACTTCATCAAGTTAGGTACTGCTACAGTACAGTTTTTAACTGATCTGGTTGGGATAACCAGTGAAGCAAGTAGAGAAGCAGACAAGTATAGTGAGGCTGTTGCAAGACAAAACAAACAATTGGAATATCAGAATAAAATCTTATCGGCCAAAGGTGAAAATGAAAGACAGATATATTTAAACAGCCGTAAAATCTTAACCAATACCATCAGTGATTTAAAGGTTAAAGCCAAAGCAGAAGACGAATATAATCAAGAGTATTACGATAAATTGAATGAAGCTATTCAGGAAAGAAATATTCTGGATGTTAAGGAGCAAAAGCGTATCAATGATTCAGCAAAGAAAAAAGCAGATGAAGCTAAAAAGGTTGCTGATGAAGAAGCTAAGAAATTAGCCGATAAAAATAAAGCTGCTGCTGATAAGCAAAAAGCAATTGATACTGCAAAGAATGAAGCAATAAAAAAATCACTGGCTGATGCTAAAAAGTTTACAGCAGAGGCTTATTTAAGTGAACGTCAATTATCGGAAAAGGCTATTGATGATTTATATGATTCCAATATCAAAGTAACCAAAGCTAAATACGGTGAATTCTCCAAAGAGACATTAGCACTGGTTGAAGCGAAAAACATTGCAATGGGTGAGGTTGATACTAAATACAATCAAATCTATGAAGATAAAGTAGCTGAAATCAGGAATAAAGGATTGAATGAATTTGATAAACGAGTTTTAGAAATTTACAAAACATTTGATGCCCTGATCAAGGCAGACCCTACCAACAAGGACAACCTTATTCAGCTCCAAACAGAAGAGGTAAAGACTGTCAGGAAAGAAGAAACAACAAATAAAATAGTCAACAATATTGATGAGGGTTTAAGTGATGTTAATCTATCTCCTGCTGATAAAGAAGCATTGGAGAACCTTAAGTTACAAGAGCAATATGATAATGGTCTAATCAATAAACAAGCGTTTGAGAATGCCAAAAATAAAATTGAATCAGAAGCTAGTAAAGCCAGACAAGAAATTGATGATGCTGAGAAAGCAACTAAAGAAAAAAATCTAGATGCAATTGCAAATCTAACTGCTAATGCTGCTAGTCTATTAGGTGAAGCAACTGTAGCAGGTAAAGTATTGGCTATATCAAGTGCTTCAATCAGTACTTACCTATCAGCTCAGAAAGCTTATGAATCAATGGTTGGTATTCCATTTGTCGGACCAACATTAGCACCAATAGCAGCAGGTGTTGCTGTAGCCACTGGTTTAGCCAGTATTAAGAAAATCATAAGTGTCAAAGTTCCTTCAACAGCAGGGAGTGGTTCAGGTGGTTTTTCAGCACCATCATTTACAGCTAATTCAGCACCAGTAATTAATTCAACTCAATTACAAGATAGAGGTGTTCAAGATGTAAGGAACGTTAACGAAAATACAACTACTAAACAGGAACCTATTAGAGCATTTATTGTAAATGATGATTTAGATTCCAAAGCAGCTAAAGATAAATTCATAGACTCGTTTAGTCGGACGAGTTAAACAGATCACGCAGTGATCAATAATACTACCCTTAGTTATCCATTTAGCTAAGGGTTTTTTTATGCCTTTTAAATATCCATTACCTAGGAAAAAGTAATGGAAAAAACATATAATAATCTACCTCTATATAAACTAAATATCAATGTTGAAGATAATGCATTTGTTGATGCAATTGGAATTGTTGATGAACCTGCTATAGCTTCAAATGCTTTATTCTTTGGCAAAGTTACACCTGATGAAAATATTGTTTTAGAGGTCAAAGAATCTGCAACTAAACAAATGTTTTCTGATTCTAATAAATATGAATTATTAGGTGCTGCAATGATACCAGACCTTCCAATGTTCAGACCTAAAAATGAACTAATTCCACATGACCACTACGTATTATTTACCGCTGATGAAATCAGACATATAGCAAAAGTATTCCATGCAAAGGGTTGTCAGAATAATATCAATTTACAACACACTTCAACCACTGCTGATAGCTTCACTTTCCAATCTTACTTCATTGATAAATCCAGAAATATAGGTACACCAGAAGGTATAGAAACATTGCCAGAAGGTACTTGGATGGTAGGTATGTCTGTAGCTAATCAGGATACATTCAATAAGCTTACTAAATCCAATTTCGGATTCTCTGTAGAGGGATTATTTGGATACAGTTCATTTTCAAAAGTAATGGAAAAAACACCATTAGAATTACTTGAAGAACAATTGCAATTCCTGCAATCAATTAAATAATTCCCAATCCATTACCTAGGAAAATAAACACATAACATGACAAAAACAGAATATTTTAAAACTAAAGCTATTCATGATGCATCAGCAAAGCTTTTAGCAAATGAAAAGTTTGAAACAGTAACTGTTGCTCAGTCTGGTGATGTATTAAATCTTAGTGGAAGAGAAGTAGGAGCAGAAGTTTTTAAAGGTGAAGGTGAAGCTGTTGCTGATGGTGTATACAAACTATCAGATGGTTTTGAATTCGAAGTTAAAGATTCCAAAATATCAAAAGTAATCAGTGAAGTTAAAGCGGTTGAAGAAGAAGTTTCAACTGAACTAGCTGATGAAACAACAGTTGAAGTTCCTGCTATCAATCCAGAAGATTTAAAGGCATTAAAAGACGAAGTAGCAGCACTAACAGCAGCTGTTGCAGAACTACAAGGATTAGTAAAGAAAGTTGAAGAAGTAGCAGTAAGTAATGATGAAGTTTTCAAAAAGAAAATGGATTCTATTAACTCCGCATTTGCAGCACTTGCAATCATACCTGCTGAATCTAGCAAGGTAAATAATTCCCCTAAAACAGGACTAAAAAAAGAAAGAGATACAGCTTCATTCTTCAAATTATTTGAAGCTGCTAACAACAAAAAATAACCAAATATAAAACGAAAATGGCAATCAATACAGACGCATTAAGCGAACAAGTGGCTTTAATTAGCGACGATATTATATTAAAAGTAATCGGTGGTTCAGCAACTGCTGAATTATTAACCTCAACAGGTAACGTACAAAGCGGAGTAAAATTCGAAACTGCTGTACTTAAAATGGATGCCGATGTGGTATTACAAGATGGTGATACTTGTTCACGTAACCCATTAGATGAAACTAAATTTGATTCAGCTAAAATACGTGTAGCACCTATTGCTACAGCGGAAAATATCTGTCCAAAAAAATTCTATGCAACCTATTTACAACACGTTGTAAGTGATGGTCAAAATAACGAAACAATTGACGCAGAATTAGTTAATAAAATAATCGGTGCAAAAGTTAAGAAAATTGCAAATAAAAATGAAAAATTATTGTGGTCTGGTGACGTTACATTACCTGCTTCCAATGAACTTCACTTTATTGACGGTATTCGTAAACAAGTTAAAGCAGTTTCAGGAACTTCTATTACAGTAACAGGTGCAACAACTTTAGATAAATTAGTATCTGCTTATAAACAAGCTAATTTGGATGTTAAGCATGATGAAGATTTCTATATTTTCATGGGACAAGATACGTATGATGACTACTACTTTGACCTTTCAAAGTTGAACATTGTAAAACCAGTTGAAGACTTTAAATTATATGGTTCTGGTTCTGGTAAATTCAAAATTGTACCTGGGTTAGACCGTACTAAAGAAGTTTATTTAGGTCGTTTAGCTAATCTTCAAATGGGTACTGATGGAACTGATGATTCACAAAAAACAGAACTTGTTTGGTCTGTTGAAACTAAATCATGGTATTTAGATTTTGCATACACAATTGGTATCAAAGTAATCTATCCAGAAGAATTTGCATACGCATCAATAGCATAATCAGCTCCGCTGATCTCACAATAAAAGGGTAGGTAAGATTTACTTACCCTTTCTCATTTAACAATAAAAATATTCAAAATATATGGCAACTTGTCAAACACTAAAAGAATTACCAGATGTATGCGGTAGTGAAGGTACAATGGGTGGAACTCAAAAAATTTATATGATAGCTGATAAGGATTTATCAACCGTTTCAGGTTCTACTTTACCTTATGCAGTTTCACCAACAACTGGTGTAATTACTGAAATTGCATTAGCAGCACCTGCTGTAGGTTACGTTAAAATCGGACAATTAAAAAACGTATCAGGATTAGGTAGTGAATTTACTAAAAATGCAAATACAGGTTCACAATACTTTACCAGTACAGCAACTATGCAATTGCAAGGATTAACACCTGAAAATTACGCATTCATTGAATCAGTAAGATATCAACCAGTATCATTTATCTTCCAGTCCCGCAATGGTAATTACTACTCAGTTTTCGGATTAGAGATAGCAACGTTATCAACAGGTACAGGTATTGGTCAAGATGACCTAAATGGTATGACTATGACCTTCACAGGAACATCAGCTAAACCAGAATTAATCACAGAACAGTCAGCGGTAGCTGATGTAATCAACCTGTAATTACAATCTCTCCCAGAGGTTATTTCAACCCTTAGCTATTTATTTAGTTAGGGGTTTTCTTTTGGCTTTTCAATCATCCATTACCCAGATAAATAACACATAAAAATGATTGTAATTAATAAAGATAAAGAATCCGATATATTGATATTATCCCAACTGGATAAGGATTATGATACGTTTACTTTGTCTCTCTATTCTGCTTTTCAAAAGAAAGATATTATAATTGATTTAGGTTCAAATTATTCTGAAAGTATTGGGAGATACTCCAAGTTTTTAATCTTAAAAAATCAATATGAAAATATCCTAAGTGGAGAATATGAATATAAGTTTAATGGTGATAATGAAGTGCTAACATTTGGCCTTTTAAATATCTATTCAACTACTGATAAAGTGGTTTATGAATCGATAATTCCACCTGCAACTGACAATGATATTTATGTGTATCAATCGAAATAATACACATGGAAAATAACGAAAAAACAAGTCATAATATATTAACTTTTGGAAAGCAGAAGTTACCATTACCTGTAGAAAGTAATCCTGCAAATGATGATACCTATGTAACACATGGTAATGATAACCTGTACCCTCAATATTTAATTAGCCTGTACGCAAAAAGTCCGCAGTTCGCTAATATAGTAAATCAGAAAGCTAAATTCATTGGTAGACATGGTATGATTGATTTGGGAACAGATAAACCTTTAATTGGTAAACCTAATCCATCAACCAGTTGGGAATTATTCACTAAACAGATTATTCTTTCCAATTTAATATTCAATGCATACGCTGTAGAGGTTAATTTTAACGCATTTGGTGAAGCTATACAATGGAACTTCATTAGCTACGAAAAAGTGAGGTTGAATAAGTCTAAAACTAAGGTTTGGGTATGTAATGATTGGTCTAAAAAGAAAGATATTCTATTATTTGACAGATATTTTAGTGAAAAAGATTATGGAGATAAAGCTACATCCTCAAAAGTATTTATTTATGATGGTTACGTACCATCTGCAAACGCAGGAATCTATACTTTACCTGATTATTATCCTCTTATTTCCAATCTGGAATTAGATATTGAAATCCATAAATTCAATTACGCCAATATCACTAATAATTTTAGTGTCTCAACCCTTATAAATGTCTATCAGACAGGTGATGAAGCTACTAAATCAGCATTTTTAAAGAAAATAGAAGATAGTTATTCTGGTAATAATGGTAAAAAGGTTATTGTTTCTTTTATTCCTAATGCTTCTAATGCGAAACCAACAGAAATATTACCTCTAACTAGTGGTGATTGGACTAATGCCTATGCATTACTTAAAGAAAATAATGATAACACTATTTATCAAGGGATGGAAATCATCAATCCTTCAATTTTCGGCCACCAAGCAACAGGTAATCTTTCAAATAATTCTGAATTATTGAATTCTTTTGAAATCTTGGAAAATACCATCATTGCAGACAAAAGAAATGAGCTTGAAGCAGGAATTAGGGAAATGTTGAATCTAAACGTCTCGTTTGTGTCTAAACCAGTACTTCAACCAGTCTTATCTGATGATATGAAAAAGTCAGTTATGACCATTGATGAGATAAGATTAAGCGTTAATTTACCTGTTTTACCTAATAATGCAGGTGCAGTATTAGCATCAGCCAGTGTTCCACCTACTACTACTTTTACACTTGCTCCAACGAAATTTGAATCAAAGGATGAATGGGAGAAGGTAAGTGCAACAGATGAGCATTTTGAGGCTATAAAACATTTGGGGACTGATAAAAGTGAGTTTAAAACCTATGAAGGTAATTTTTCAATGGCTAAACTAGCTTTTAGTGATGAATCTGATATTGCTCAATTTTTAATCGATTCAGATTTACAAAATGTAACACTGGATGAGATAAAAAAAGGAATTAGGGAAAAACTAGGTATTAATGTCAGCTTAGATGAATTACAAAATCATATTGATGAAGTAGTTAAGACAGGAGTAATAGCAGTTGATAAATCTGGTGACACTCTAACAATCAAAAAGGGTGAAAAACTTTTAGACCCTGTAGAAAAACGCACTATAGAAACAGTGTATCAATATGTAAAACGTCCTGAAATGGCAGGAGCTGAAATCATTCCAACTACTCGGAAGTTTTGTGAGAAAATTATTCTAATGAATAAATACTTTTCATTGGAAGAAATTCAATTGGTTAGTCGTACCCTAAATTATGATGTACTAATCCATTGTGGAGGGTTTTACAGGGTGAAAGGAAGTACTGGAAAACCTAATGCAACTAATACTAAACCTCATTGCAGACATGAATGGAAGCAAGTACAGGTAGTGAGAAAACCTAAAGACAATTTATAACAAAATGGCAAAGAAAAACATACTCTTAGTTTCTGAATCGGAGGTAAAAGAGAATTCAACAATAGAAAAAAACGTAGAACCTAAATTATTAAATCTAATAATCTCAGACCTGCAAAACAACGAATTAAGAAGGCTTCTAACGAGTTCAAAATATGATGCACTAATTGATTCCATCCAAGATTTTAAGGATAATCAAACGCCTCTGTTAGCCTCTGATGATGAATTAATTGATGAATATATCAAGCCTTATTTAATCGCTGCAACTGTAGTTCAATTCATTGTGATGAACAATTACAAGCTATCCAATAAAGGTGTTCTGAACCTCACAGATGATAATGCTAAAGATGTAACCAGTGGTGAATTGGAATATTTGAAGGGTTATTATATCCTTAAACAAGAAGGAGCTAAAAAGAACTTAAAGGATTATTTAAAAATCAATGATACCTGTACTGATTCCAACGATACTAACAATAGTGAATTAGGTGGTCTGTACTTACAGGATAATAATAATTTCAGTTACCGTATTGGTAGGAATAAATATTTATAACAATGTTAAACTTAAAACAGCTCTATTTGATATTGGAAGATTTCTTGCTTTTGCACCCAGAAATAAATTCTGTTACGAGGTTAGCAGTTAAAGATTATATTGGGAATAGGCAGAAGATTTATACGAATGCTAATATTCATTTTGTGAGTTCTAGTAATGGAGCTAAGTATATTACGCATACGTTTCTGGTATCCATTAGTGATAGGTTAACACCAACTAGTGACAACGAAACTGAAATCATGTCAAACGTTCTGCAAATCAGTGAAGACTTATTCACTTTTTTGGCTGATAGCTATGATTATACATTCAATAAAAATGTAAACATCCAGAGCTTTACAGAATCTGATGGTGACAGAACAGCAGGTATATTTTTCCAATTGAATATTCAGGTATTACGCTCCCAGAATAAATGTATTCTTCCAACTGAGACATTATTTCCATTTCCTCAGACTTTTCCAATTGATTTTATTTAACAGTATCGCTTTGCGATCTGTAACACCTCTACCTTATAAGTAGGGGTTTTTTTTATGCCTTTTCATTTATCCATTACCCGTGTAAATAAACACATACATGGCTAATATTACATATAATAATAAAACTCAAACCGAACCTTATAATCCCGCAAAATTTAACAGTGCTGATGCAAATGAGATTAAAGCAGTTGTAAATCTTAAAGCAGATATTTCTCAAATTGTTGATGGTAATCAATCTCTAGGAGCGTGGAATCCTGCAACCAATGTACCCGCACTTACTACAACTCCTGCTACAGTTGGTAAGTTCTATACAGTTTCCAACGCAGGTACTTCATCAATTACTGGTGTTGCAGTAACATACAAATCAGGTGATAAAGTGTTATCGAACGGTACAGTATGGCAACACGTGCCCTTTGTTGTGAATCTTGATTCCTATGAATTGATTACTGCTGTAGATAGTAAAATTGCAAAAACATATAGTGATGCTACTATCAAAACTGTACTAACTGTAAAGTGGCAAGTTGGTGCAATTAACGCAACTACAGGAGCATTAATAACAACAGCAGTTACTACACGTGCTTCAAGTGAATTTATCCCAATTGGGAATCCAAGTTATAGATTACAGGTTGACAATTTAAGGAATTCCAATACTGCAACAGCTGTTAATTTTGTTGCATTCTATGACATTGATAAAGTCTATATTTCAACTGGTAATATCACTGGTGCAGGTAGTGCTGTATTAGCAACTACAGGTATAATTTCTGTTCCTTCCAATGCTGCATTTTTTAGAATTACAGGTAATCCAACAGGTTCAGGAGCTGAATCATTAACAGTGGTTACATTATTATCAGCCGACTATTATAAAGCTACAAATGATGCTAGAGTATCAGCAGTAGATAAACGGGTAATTGACTTGGAGAATAACGGTGTACAGCTTGTGTATGGTTTAAATAGGTATGATAGAAGTTCAGTTGATTCAAAAACTACTGCATTTATTAGTGCTACAGGTGTAGAAACACAAGGAAGTGGAAACAGTGGTGTTACAGGTTATGTTAGAATCAAGTCGGGTGAAACATTTGTATTTCCTAACTATACTACTGCTTATGGCGGTTACTCGGGTTTATACGATATTAACAAAAATCCAATAGCAGGAACTTTCACTCAGACAAATACTGTTACATGGGTTGAAGGAGCATATTTTGCCCGTTTCAGCGGTACGGTTGTATTAGGTACAAAAACAAACAGTTTGTATATTTATGAAGCAAGCAAACCAATTTCTTCATATGTACCTTATTCGGCTACAGTTCCTGTTGCTAACATTCCAAGTGAAACTATTTTAGCTACTGTAAATTCAAATTTACAGACGTTAAATGAAAATAAAATAACACTTGAAAACACTGGTAACTTATATGATAGAAGTTCTAATGATAACCTGACTACAGTTATTATTAATGCAAATGGTGGAATAACAGCAGCATCAGGTAACAGTGCAGTGACTTCATTTATACGTATTAAAGAGGGACAAACAGTTGTTTATCCTACATATACTGCTTCATTTGGTGGTTACGCTGCATTATATACTAAGGATAAGGTCTACATCCAAGGTACAGCAGTACAAGCTAATTCACTTACATATGTTCCTGATGCATATTATGCACGTTTTTCTGGTAATATTTTAATTGTCAATAAGACAAATACACTGTATGCATATTCAACTGATAAGCCTTTATCCAGTTGGAAAGCATTTAATAATGTTATACCTACAAGTTATTTACCTGAATCCGTAGGTGGTAATAATGATATTGAAATGTGGGGGGATTCAATAGCAAACGGTTTTGGGAATGCATTATTATCAATATCTCCAATACAAGGGGTTACTGTTGCAAATAAAGCATTAGGTGGTGAAACATCTTTGGATACAATGGCAAGAATGGGAGTAACCCCCTTTATGGTACAACCCTTTACTATTCCTGCTGATACTTCAACAGTACCTATTGTGATATCATCTGCACAAGAATTCAAATATCTATATGATTCTACTACAGGTGTAATCACAGGTAGTACTGGTAGCATGCAAATTAACCCCGTTGGGAATATGTCATGCGAAATAGCAGGTGTATTGGGTGTTATCAACTTTACCAGAACAGGTGGTGCTGATAGACCTCTAACATTCAATAGAACCGTTGCAGGTACAGCAAAAGTAATTGATAGGCCAACAATGGTTAAACCTGCTAATACTCCAAGAAATAAAACTTATTGCGTTTTCTTGGGAACCAATGGTGGTTGGAAATTAGAACCTACTACAGGTGGAGCAACGTTTGCTGATGCTGACAATTTGGTAAATTACTATAAAAAAATAGCTGACTGGATTAGACCAACAGAGAATGATTTCATATTCGGTGGATTCTATGTATCCAGTTATATTTCCCACATTCCAGAAAGTCAGCAATTAGCATGGTGGAATTACTTTGATTCAAGAATGAAAGCTGAATTTGGAATCAGATTCTTAAATATTCGTGAGTATCTAATCAATTATGGATGGAAGGATTTTGGTGCTACTTCATTATCTGCTGCTGATGTAGCTAGACAAAAAATAGGTTTATTTCCTTCAATTCTTAGTGAAGACGGTACACACTTACTAACTAAGGTTAATAGATTATGTGCTAATCAATTTCTGGAAAGATTATATGTTACTGGAATATTACCACAAATATCAGCGGTAATACCTTAAGGTTTATTAATAGGGGAATCCGTGATCACGGATTCCCCTATATTTGATACGTCTGGATATAGTAAAATCTAGTTATAATATCATTTTGAAGTTTGCTTCACTTTTTTAGGTGGAGTAGGTGTGTCAAACATTGACTTGGCTGTTCGAGTCTTAACATCTCGAATTGTTTGCTTTTTATTTAGGTTCCCCATAATTCTAAATATACAAAATTTATTAGAAAAGTTTAACAGGGTATTTATCAATACCGCTTACTCTATCCATAAATGATGAAAGCTTAAGATAAGCTGCATTATTTGATTTTAAAATATCAATATTGATTTCACTGTAAACTTCAACACCCTGACTTATATGTTCTATTATCAGTTTGTTTTCCATAAGAACGAGAATCAGACGACCATGAACGTAGATGTTCCTATCTGTAATAAAATCAGCGAATAATTTTGTGATTTCCTTTATCTTTTCAATTGTATCATACTCAGGTATGTCTTTACGTTTTTTTACGTGGGGGCTAAATACACCTCGTAACTTACTGAAATCCAATTTTGTTAATATTTCTTTTCCACCTTCTATTTTAAGGGATTCAAACAAAGTAGCTATTTCATCATCATTCAGAGTTTTTAGGTAATCCCTTAATCTGACATACAAGATTTCAGCATTATTTATACAATGGTTCATCAAGCCTTGGATGGCAAAATAGTTATTCCAGTCTTCTGCTACTACCATTCTGCCAACTTCCTTTCCATTTTCATCCATTTCAACCAAAACGTTCATATTTTTAGTCAGTTGAATATCTGTATATATAGAAGGTACATTACAATAGGGGAAATAATGAAGCCATTTTTTCTCGGTGGATAGTTGATAAGGTATTGGGTGTAATAGTTCCATAGTTTAGATTAGTCTGATATTTTTTGATTCAATCTTTTTAGAGTTTCAATTTCATTCTTTGAGAATCCGCTATTTAATAATTCCTCTTCATTCAATGGCGAATTATCACCACTCAATTGTTTTTGGAGCATAGTTCCCATGAATCTTTTCACTAATTCTGCCTCGCTTGGTGTAGCCATATTTTCTGATTGTTAATTGTTAGCTAGCAATATAAACTTTGAGAAATAGAAATACCTATTATTTATCATTTTTTGATAATTGTAAAATCCATTACCTCCCTAAAAAGGAATGGAAAAAAAATCAATTGAAAGGCTTAATGCTCTTCATCCACTCACAAGAGAAAAAGCACTGGTTGCATATGCAGAAGCAGTAGCTAAAACACCAAAAGGAGTTCATCCCTTCATAACTCAGACCCTTAGAACGTTTGAAGAATCTGATGCATTATATGCTTTAGGTAGAACTAAAGTTAATCCAGATGGTAAGACAGCTAAAAAACCATTGGGGAATATAGTCACTAATGCTAAAGCAGGTCAGAGTTATCATAACTACGGTTTGGCACTGGATTTTTGTCTTCAAATCGATGGAAAAACATCATGGGGAATTGATGAAAATTGGTTACTTGTTATCGAAATTTTCAAGAAACATGGTTTTGAATCTGGTAATGATTGGAAGAAATTTAAAGATGCTCCGCACTTGGAAATGAGAATGGGCAACCACTGGAAGCAGTTACTAATACTACATAATTCGGGTAAAATCGATAAAGACGGTTACGTCATAATTTAATAATCAACAACCACTAATGGCTAATCTAATTCCAACTACAATGACTTTTGAGCAGATATCAAAGGATGTAAAAACCTATCTGATAATTGTGATTGTTGGCCTCCTTTTCAATTCAATTCGTCAATCTTACCAAAAAAGTGATAAAGATGATGTGAGGTGTGAAAAGGCATTAGCTGCTAAGGATGTAATCATTGCTAAACAATCTGATGAATTAAGAGCAGTCAATAAAGAAAATACTGATTTCTATAAAATGATAGTAGTGCAAAAAGGCATGCTATCACTACAGACGACGATAGTTGAAAAGCAAAATGATAGTCTCCAAAAACAAAGAAAAGATGACAAACTTAAGTAAAATATTTTACGCTGTATGTCTGTTCATTACAGCTATCAGCATTGCAGTTGCAATATATTCGTATAATAAAAAAGAACCTGTACGACAAGATGACAAGGCGAGGAATATAATCGTTGCAGAAGCAACAATCATTGCCAAAAAGTTTGATAAGAACGGTGCAGAACACACTATTGTAGATGAAACGAATAACATACTACCTGCAAATTTAATAGCTTCAAATCAAGGCTATGACGTTGCTTTTGTGGATAGCCTAATCAGCGTTACAGATATCCAGAAAAAAGAAATTGTAAGCTTAACCCAAATCAACCAGACGATATCAGGAAAGAATTTAAAAGCAGTAGCAGTGTTGGATTCATTCAAGAACAAGACATATAGTTATAATGACAAAAATCTTTATGTTTCATTTACCCCTGATCAAGACAGTAACAAAGTTGGCCTTTTCAATTATCGCTATAACCAGAATTTGAATGTGATTCAGTATAACAGAAAAAAATGGCTGTTAGGAGCTGAAAAAAGCTACATTGATATCAGTTCTAACGATACCAACAGTACCATCAATGGTGTGAAGAAATTAACCGTTCTGAGGAAAGATAAACCATTTGGGATGAAGTTAACAGCGAAATCTGTTTATCTCCCTCAGTCTAATAAAATAGGCATGGGAGCGCAACTAAGGTTGAGGTATAAACGTACTACAATCTCTGGTAGTAATTACTATTTCCCAACAAATCAGAAGTGGATACCCGTTATTGGATTGGAGTATGATTTACTGAATTTCTAATTATTTAATCCACCTTTTAGAGTTATCACATAATAATACGTCAATACCATTTACCCAAGAAATGAAGTCTAAGTGATATCTTGTTGATATTCTAACTATGGTAGGTATTTCATATTGCGCAGGATGTGAAGCAATGTATATGAACTGTTCAATTACTGTCAGTTCATCCTTAGAAAGCTCAACCTTATTTTTCCTGTCATCCAGAATAATTCGTTTATTCAGTTCTAATTTGAGTTTTCTGGAAAGCTTGTCTATCTGTTCTTGCATATGTTAAAAATTAAATGGTACGTCTAAATTAGTTAAATTTTCATTCCAATTTGCATTGCTAAAAATATTAGTATAATTTTGATGTATGAATATCGGATATGCACCCCTCAGAGATTTATCGCCAACGCTTATGGAATGGGTTGACAAATCTCGAATTAAGCCACACCTTTCAAATAATTCACAATTTATCATTTGTAGTCATGATAAGATATATTTTGCTTTAGCAAACCTGTCAACTGACTACAGAAAGAAACACGTTTATGGGAAGTATGAAAGTTATTGTACGGCACTTTATGAAAATCTAAAACCTTCATTTTATCTATGGTGCAGTAAATGGAAGTTCAATAAAATTGAAATTGATATGATTTTTCGGTGTGAAAATCTGTATTTTTCAATGACTAGAACTATAATTGTTGCACCTGCTGATATAATGCAGGACTAAAACTTTGGATTCTGATATCAAAATCCCAGATTCCTTATCTAAAATCGTGAACGAAATCGTGAAATTTGCACTTTTTTTCATCTTTTTGAAATTATTTTCAATTTTTATTATCGGTTCAAAAACTGCGTTTAGAGCATAATTAGGCTGATTTGGTAACGCTTTGTTCATTTTGTGTTAACACTGTAACCGCATCTTTGGGGTGATAATATATTTGGTTAGTATTTATCAAGTTTAGGTTTAGTTGATAAAAAATATCAGGGTGGATGTCCTGATATTTTTTTTTGCGCCTGATTTTTTTAGGAAATATTATCCTGCTATCTGAATCTTTATTCATCCCTTTTTTATATCTTGCTGTAATACAGGTCGTAACTCACATTTCTGTAGTCGGATCATCATTTTTTGCATTTAAAACTACTAGATCTATATATATTATATATATTTGAGTTCAGAGTTTCACAACCGCTCTGGGCAAAACAAAACCAAAACCAAGATTTATTGACATGCAAAGTTTTAGAACGGAGCTAGAAAATCCGATAGTAGAAAAAGATATCATAGATCTTGAGCAGAAGATCCGTGCCTTTCGTGAGGGGAAAATTCACGATGAGAAATTCCGCAGCCTCAGATTGGCCCGTGGAGTTTATGGGCAGCGACAGCCTGGTGTACAAATGGTGCGTATTAAACTGCCATTTGGTAAAGTTACCTTTCAGCAATTGTTAAGAATAGCGGAGGTATCTGACGAATATGGCAGTGGAAACCTGCATTTAACGACCAGACAGGATATTCAGATTCATTATGTGAGCCTGGACCGTACACCTCAACTGTGGGCAGAACTGGAACGTGATGATATTACTTTACGTGAAGCCTGTGGTAATACCGTAAGAAACGTTACTTCTTCACCAGATGCGGGTATCAATCCTGATGAACTTTTTGATGTGTCACCCTATGCTCAGGCGGTTTTTAAATACTTCCTGCGTAACCCGGTATGCCAGGAAATGGGCAGAAAGATCAAAATTTCTTTCTCTGCAACAGAAAAGGATACTGCTTTTAGTTATATCCATGATTTAGGATTTATTCCGAAAATAAATGAAGCTGGGGAACGCGGCTTTAAGGTCATGTTTGCCGGTGGATTAGGGGCACAACCTTTTCTGGCCAGTGTGGTACATGAATTTCTTCATGAAGATCAGATCATTCCTTATACAGAGTCCGTTCTGCGGGTGTTCGATCGTTATGGAGAAAGAACAAACAGGAATAAGGCAAGAATGAAATACCTGGTGCAGAAACTGGGACTGGAAGAAGTTATCCGCCTGATTGCTGAAGAAGTAACAGCAAATAAGGTTAAAACGTTTAAGATAGAGACAGCAGCTATTCCCTTACCTTTTATTCCGGAAGCTATAGTAGCAACAGAAGATAAAGCTGACGATGAATACCATTATCAGCAATGGCTGGACACGAATGTTTTTGAGCAAAAGCAACAGGGTTTCTATGGTGTATACATCAAAGTGCCAGTTGGGGATATCAAAACTAATAAAGCAAGACTTTTCGTGGAGGCTATACGTCCTTATGTAGCTGATGAGATACGCATTACCCAGAATCAGGGATTACTGCTAAAATTTGTTAGAAAGGAAGCACTGCTGCCCTTGTATAAAAATTTAAAGGCACTTGATTTTGCGGTGCCGGGATTTGATAGTATTGCGGATGTGACCACCTGCCCGGGAACAGATACGTGTAACCTTGGTATTGCAAACTCCATGTCGTTAGCGGTGGTGCTGGAAACGGTCATCCACGAGGAATATCCTGATCTGGTTTATGATAAGGATATAAAGATTAAGATCAGCGGATGTATGAACTCCTGTGGTCAGCATGGGCTTGCTCATATTGGTTTTCATGGTAGCTCTGTTAAAGCAAATGGCAAAGTTGTACCCGCAGTACAGGTCATGATTGGCGGTGGTACTGTAGGTGATGGCATAGGCCGGGTCGCAGAGCGTGTCATCAAAGCACCAACAAAACGTGCCCCGGCAATATTAAGGGCTGTATTGGATGATTTTCACACCAATTCCGCTGAGCAGGAAAGCTTTCATGCATACTATGATGCCAAAGGGAAAGATCATTTCTACCAGTTATTGAAGCCGCTGGCCGACCTAACCGCATTGAAAGATGAGGAATATGTGGACTGGGGACATGAAGAAACCTTTATCACCGCAATTGGTGTGGGGGAATGTGCCGGTGTGGTAATTGACCTTGTAGCTACATTATTACTTGAAGGGGAAGAGAAACTGCAATGGGCAGGTGAAGCTTTTGAAGGTAAAGCATGGTCTGACGCAATTTATCATTCTTACAGCGTTTTTGTCAATACGGCTAAAGCCATGTTACTGGATAAAGGTGTAAACAGCAGCACGCAGATTGGTATTCTGAGAGAATTTGATACCAACTATGTTGAAACGGGAGAGGTCAGCTTATCTTCAACTTTTAATGAGCTGGTATTGCAGATCAATAAAAATGAACCTACGGAAGAATTTGCAATTACTTATCTGAACCAGGCAACTGAATTTTACAAACAAATGAAGGCGAAAAGGGAGGCGCAATTCGTATCATGATTGAAGCTAAAAGAAAAATAAGAGAGCCCAGAATTACGCTGGTTGGTGCTGGTCCGGGTGATCCGGAACTGATCACGATGAAAGGTGCCAATGCATTGAAAGATGCAGACGTGGTTTTGTACGATGCGCTGGTGAATGAAAAAGTGCTGGAATACGCGTCGACTGATGCAATCAAAATATATGTAGGGAAACGTTCTGGTGAACATTCCTATTCTCAGGAAGCTGTAAATCAGCTGATGGTTGATTATGCATTGAATTATGGTCACGTAGTCCGGCTGAAAGGAGGAGATCCTTTTGTTTTTGGCCGTGGTTATGAAGAAGTGAACTTCGCTGCGGGATATAGTATTGTCGCACAGGTGATTCCGGGATTGTCGAGTTCGATCTCCGTGCCGGGTCTGCAACAGATTCCGGTGACACACCGTGGTTTAAGCGAGAGTTTCTGGGTCGTGACAGGCACAACTGCTTCCGGAGCTATTTCAAATGATTTATATGAGGCTGCAAGAACAAAAGCAACCGTTGTTGTGCTGATGGGCCTAAACAAGCTCAAAGATATTGTTAAACTGTATCAGCAGGAAGGAAGGAGTAAGCTGCCTGTAGCCGTAATCCAGAATGGCTCCACTGAAAATGAAAAGTTTGCTATTGGGATTGTGGATACGATTGTTGAAGTGGTAGAGGAAAAAGGTATAGGTGCACCAGCAATACTGGTCTTCGGTGAAGTAGTTTCACTGCATCCCGAATTTCAGCCGATCAGGGACTTTTTTGCTGCAGTTAAAGAAGAATTATAACGCGTGGAGTTAAAAGGTAATCAGCTATTTCCGGTGTTTTTAAAACTCAATCAGTTACAAACCGTAATTATTGGGGCAGGACCTGTTGGGCTTGAAAAACTCAGTGCTGTACTGGCACAGAGTGAGCATGCAAAAATTACAATAATTGCTGAAGATATTTGTGCGGAAGTGGCTGAGCTGGCCTCACGTTTACCACAATTGAAGCTTTACCAGAAAACATATGCTGCAACTGATCTTGAAGAGGCTGATATTGTCATTGCTGCAACAAATAATAATATATTAAATGCGGAGATCATCAAAGATGCACATGCCTTGAAATTGCTGGTCAATGTCGCCGACAAACCTGACCTGTGTGATTTTTACCTGGGATCAATTGTGAAAAAAGGCGATTTGAAAATTGCCATATCAACAAACGGAAAATCGCCTACAATAGCAAAGCGATTAAAAGAGTTGTTCAATGAGAGTCTGCCGGAAGAATTAACGATAACGTTAGACCAGATGAGCAGGTTTAGAAATACGCTGGAGGGGGACTTTAGTTCGAAAGTTAAGAAGCTGAATGAAGTTAGTGCTGTGTTGGTAGAGTCACAGTCAAATGCAATACCTGTTACCATGATTGAGACGGCGACGAATAAAAAGCCGCTTCCGAAATTCAAATGGCTGATCTGGCTGACTATTGTATTGTCTCTCGCCATCCTTGTTGCTGTTTTCTGGCAAAGAGAACCTGAATTTCAAACCTTTGTAGCGGAAATAAATCCGGTGTTTTACTGGTTCCTATTCGGTGGTTTTGTATTTGCTATGGTAGATGGAGCTATTGGAATGTCGTATGGAGTTACGTCAACCGCTTTTTCTTTATCAATGGGTATTCCTCCTGCTTCGGCCAGTATGGGAGTCCACCTGTCAGAAGTACTTAGTAACGGGATAGCGGGCTGGATGCATTACCGGATGGGCAATATCAACTGGAAATTGTTTAAACTGTTGATCATTCCGGGTATTCTCGGAGCAGTTACCGGTGCCTGGCTGCTTTCTTCATTAGAACATTATAGTATGTATACTAAACCACTGGTGTCACTATATACCCTCATTTTAGGATGGGTAATTCTTAAGAAAGCACTCACTAAAACATCTTCCCATAAAAATGGAAAGATTAGAAAGATAGGTCTCCTGGGCTTGGGTGGCGGTTTTGTGGATGCGGTAGGTGGAGGAGGCTGGGGATCAATCGTATTGTCCAGTTTGATTGCCGGTGGCAGAAATGCCAGGTTCTCCCTTGGAACAGTAAAACTGACCCGTTTTTTTATTGCACTGATGAGCTCATTAACGTTCATCACCATGTTAAAATCAGCACACTGGGAAGCCGTAGCGGGATTAGTGATTGGCAGTGCACTGGCTGCTCCTATAGCAGCGAAGGTATCTAACCGGATTTCTGCGAAAAGCATTATGTTGTCTGTAGGTATCATCGTGATACTGGTCAGTATAAGAAGTGTTATTTTATTTATCTTAAAATTTATATAATGAAAGCGTACCTGGATGAGATTGCTTTGCGGATAAAGGATATGGAGCCTGTAGAGGCCATCAGTTTCCTTGCAGAACAGTTTGCCGGACAGATTACTTTTTCGACCAGTTTTGGTTGGGAGGATCAGGTAGTTACAGACATGATATTTGCGAACGATCTCCCTGTGAAGGTATTTACGCTCGAAACAGGCCGGCTTTTTCCTGAGACCTATTATGTGTGGAACAGGACCCTGGAAAACTATCAGCAACCTATCCATGCCTATTATCCCGATGCTGCTGCACTGGAGGAAATGGTCACCAAAAAAGGGCCGAGCAGTTTTTACGAGTCGGTAGAGAACAGGAAGGAATGCTGTCATATCCGTAAGATTGTTCCGCTGAAAAGAGCGCTCCGGGGAAATAAATGCTGGGTTACAGGAATACGGTCAGAACAGTCATTAAACCGTACTGATATGTCAAACCTGGAATGGGACGAACAAAATCAACTGATTAAATTTCATCCTATATTTGACTGGAGTTTAGCCGAGGTGAAAGCATACATTAAAAAGAATAATATTGTATATAATACCCTTCATGATAAGGGATTTCCAAGTATAGGCTGTGCACCATGTACAAGAGCTGTACAGGATGGCGAGGATTTCAGAGCCGGAAGATGGTGGTGGGAAGATCAGTCGAAGAAAGAATGTGGTTTGCATGCCACAAAATAATGTAAAGCACATGAGTAAATATAATTTAGATTATTTAGACGAGTTAGAGGCAGAAGCAATTCATATTCTGCGTGAGGTAGCGGGACAATTTGAAAAGCCTGCATTACTGTTTTCTGGTGGAAAAGATTCTATTACCCTCGTAAGGCTTGCTGAAAAAGCTTTTCGCCCGGGTAAGTTTCCGTTTCCTCTGGTTCATATTGATACCGGACATAATTTTGAAGAAACGATTACCTACAGGGATCAAATGGTAGCCCGCCTGGGGGAGAAACTCATTGTAGGTTATGTGCAGGAGTCGATTGATGAGGGCAAGGTAATTGAACAGAAAGGTAAAAACGCCAGTAGAAATACATTGCAGACGGTTACTTTACTGGATACCATTGCCAAACATGGCTTTGATGCCTGTATTGGTGGTGCCAGAAGAGATGAGGAAAAAGCAAGAGCCAAAGAAAGGATTTTTTCTGTTAGGGACGAGTTTGGGCAGTGGGATCCTAAACGGCAGCGCCCGGAACTCTGGAATGTCTATAACGGGAAAATTCATAAAGGGGAAAATGTAAGGGTATTCCCTATCAGTAACTGGACCGAACTGGATGTATGGAATTATATCCGCAGGGAAAAAATGGATCTTCCATCCATATACTTTGCGCATCAGCGGGATTGTATCACCAGAAACGGACAGCTGATGGCAGCCTCGCCCTTCCTGAATATGGATGAGGCAGATTCCATAATCAGTCGCATGGTTAGATTCCGTACGGTGGGAGATATGAGCTGTACAGCAGCCGTGGAGTCTGAAGCTGATCAGATTGATGATATTATAGCGGAGATCAGTGCATCGAAAATAAGTGAACGTGGTGCCCGTCTGGACGATAAAGTATCGGAAGCAGCAATGGAAGACCGCAAAAAAGGAGGATACTTTTAATGAATATACTTAAATTTTTTACCGCAGGAAGCGTTGACGACGGGAAGAGTACACTTATTGGTCGTTTATTATATGATACAGGATCTATCCTTGCAGATCAGCTGGAAGCCTTACAGCAATCCAACCGCAAAAATGATGATGGATCTATTGATCTGGCCATCCTTACGGACGGACTCCGTGCAGAAAGAGAGCAGGGAATTACAATTGACGTGGCGTACAAGTACTTCCAGACAGACAAGAGGAAATTTATTATTGCTGATACACCAGGACATATCCAGTATACACGAAATATGGTGACAGGTGCATCTACCGCAAATCTGGCCATTATCCTCATTGATGCAAGGAACGGTGTAGTAGAACAGACCATCCGGCACTCTTATCTTGTTTCTTTGTTAGGGATCACCAATGTGGTGATCTGTATCAACAAAATGGATATGGAAGGGTACAGTGAGCAGGTTTACAACAGCATCATTGAAAAGTATAAAATATTGGCAGCTAATCTGGAGCTGAAAGGCGTTACTTTCATTCCGGTAAGTGCATTGAAAGGCGATAATATTGTTAATCGTTCTGAGCATATGCCCTGGTATACCGGTACGAGTCTGCTTGATTTTCTGGAAACAGTTGAAGTTACAGGCAGCGAGACTACTGATTTTGCGAGAATGCCCGTGCAGTGGGTAATCCGGCCACAAACGGATGAGCTGCATGATTACAGAGGGTATGCCGGCAGAATCCTGAGCGGCACGTTTAAAGTCAATGATAAGGTGACTGTTTTGCCTTCTGGCAACAGTTCAGTAATAGAAAAAATTGAAGTTTTTGATCTGAACCCGGAAGAAGTTTTTGCAGGAATGTCTGTTACACTGCACCTGAAAGATAATATCGATATCAGCAGGGGAGATGTACTGGTGAATTCGGCGCACTTACCGCAAAGCTCACAATTGATTGAAGCAGATCTCTGCTGGATGGATAACAAACCAATGGATGATTCTATTACTTATTTTTTACAGCACAACAGTAAACTTACGAAATGTAAGATCCGTGAAATCATTCACCTGGTCAATATCAACACACTGGAAAAGGAAGAGTCACATCAGTTTAAACTAAACGATATAGGTCGCGTAGTCATAAAAACAGCAGATGAACTCGCCTTTGATTTGTTTTCTGAAAATAAAGCGAACGGATCAGCCATATTGATTGACAGTCGCACGAACCTCACTGTTGGCGCGCTGATGTTCAGGGCTATAGTAGAATAAGGAAAATAAAGATAATGGTGATGGGACAGGGATTTTTCTCTGTCCTTTTTTATTATAGTCTATTGTGGCTGATTTTAGTAAACGTTTTTTTATCTTGGGCATAATCAAGCCAAATATATATGGATTTACTGTTCGTCCTTGCTGGAATAATTGCTCTGCTGATACTCATTCTCAAAAAGATAAATCCAATGCTTTCCCTGCTGATCGTGTCTGTACTGACAGGATTGATGCTGGGGCTTCCACTGCAGAAAGTAATGACTTCCATTACCAATGGAATTGGAAGTACGCTTGGAGGTATGGTTATGGTACTTGCCCTTGGAGCAATGGTAGGGAAGCTGGCAGAGGATAGTGGCGCTGCCAAAAAAATCGTATTTGTGCTGATCAGGATTTTTGGGGTACAGCATATTCAATGGGCAGTATTGCTTACGGGGATACTTGTGGGGATTCCATTATTTTATAATGCAGGTTTTGTGGTATTGATTCCTTTGGTTTTTACGATCGCGACAGCAGTTAAACTGCCTAAATTATATGTAGGTATTCCTATGGCAGCGGCTCTTTCTGTAACACATGGCTTTCTTCCTCCTCATCCTGGACCAGTGGCCCTGGCAAGTATCTTTCATGCTGATATTGGAAAAACATTGATTTATGGATTAATACTGAGTATACCGATTGCCATAGTTGCTGGTGTGTTTTTCCCCCGTACCATCATAAAAATTCCCGCAGGAGTAAAATCTACAGCAGATCTTGATCTGAAGGAGGAAGACGGACTGCCATCAGCACTTAAAAGTTTTATCATCGCACTTTCACCGATATTTTTTATTGCTGCCGGTACTGTCGGGGCAGCCTTAAATATAAATTCGTTAGCCAATCATATTTTTGGTTTTATCGCAGATCCCACAGCAGCACTGATGCTGGCCATCATCATCACGCTTATTATTCAGGATACGGCGGTAGAAAAAGCAATGGAGTCCTGTGCTGAAGGAGTGAAAAGCATCGCCATGATTATCCTCATCATAGCGGCGGGTGGTGCCTTTAAACAAATTCTGGTAGATAGCGGGATAGGCGGACAGGTAAAGGAACTCACTGCCAATATGAATGTTTCTCCGCTTTTCCTGGGTTGGCTGATCGCTGCTGCACTGCGCGTAATTTTAGGCTCAGCTACGGTAGCCGCTTTAACAGCTTCAGGAATGGTTATTCCATTTGTTGCCGCAGGTGCTTCCGCAGAATTGATGGTATTGGCGGTAGGTGCGGGGAGTCTGATGTTTTCACATGTGAATGATACTGGTTTCTGGATGTTTAAAGAATATTTCAATCTGACTTTGAAAGAAACTTTTAAAACCTGGACGATGATGGAAAGTCTGATTTCAGTACTTGGATTGGGAGGAGTACTTTTGTTAAATTATTTTATATAATTAATTTTAAGTGCTAAGCTTAAAGCTTTTAGTTTACAGCATCAGTCTCACTTGTGCAACGATCAGAAAGCTCACCAGATTGTCTGTCTCCTTAAAATAAGTGTCCATTTCCAGTACTTCAATAATATTTTCATCCTGAAAATTGAGAATGGAACCTTTTTTTATCATCCATATTATATTAAGGTCTGACGCGTACTCTACTTCCAGCCCCTCTCCAAATACAAGTCTGATACTCCCTTTTAGTGCAGCCATAAGAACGCGTTAAGCCTGTTTATCAATTCTTTGATAAAGCGCAAATAGCATGCTGTTTACAAACGGATTAATACCTGTTCTTTAGTGGAGAGTACCTGTTTTTCAACTATCTTTCATAGAAAAAGTCCGTCTTAATTACTTTTATAAAAAATAGTGGTGTTTTCCGTTGATTGCAGATACATATTCAGTTAATTTTAGATTTAATTATTATTCTCAGCTATTTTGCGATAGGATAGAATAAGCCTTAACTTAGCAGTAATGTTCATCAGCTATTCAAATGAATCAAAATACATTAACTAATAAAGAGTCAAATCAAACAAATGCATCCTTTCCGATTATAGGTATGGGTGGCTCCGCAGGATCGTTTCATGCATTTGAAAACTTTTTCCTTCATATGCCTGTAGACAGCGGAATGGCATTTGTCATTGTCATGCATTTGGATACCGCACATACCATTGATGTTTCCCGATTGCTGCAGCCTGTAACTGGCATGAAAATTACTGAGGCGGAAGATGGAACCCTGGTTCGGCCTGACCATATCTATATTATCCCTCCGGGTAAGGACATGGGGATTCATAACGGGAAATTATTATTGATGGAAGCATCGCGTTATAAAGGAGCGCATATGTCCATCGATTATTTCCTGCAGAGCCTTGCTGAAGACCAATGGAGTAACGCGGTCGCTGTGATTTTTTCCGGAATGGGTGCAGATGGCGAAACAGGGGTAAGGATGATCAAAGAGAAGCTGGGCATGGCAATGGTGCAGGACCCCGTGACGGCAGAATATCAAAGTATGCCTAATGCCGCCATTAAAACCAATATGGTAGATTATGTATTGTCTGCGGAAGAAATGCCTGTTAAGCTGGTTCAGTATCTGAACCACCCGGTAATACGGGATTCACAGCTGGCTTCAGATTTTCCTATCGGCAATAATAACCAGACGCATTTACAAAAAATACTCATGCTGCTGCGGTCAAATACGGGACATGACTTCACCTTATATAAAAAAAGTACCATTATCAGACGGATTGAAAGGAGAATTGCTTTTCACCAGTTACATGATTATGTAGATTATATTAACTATCTAAGGGAAAATCCCGGAGAAATTTTATTGTTATTCAATGAGCTGCTCATTGGCGTAACCAAGTTTTTCAGGGACCAGTTTGCGTTTGATGTATTAAAAGAACATCTGTACCTTTTGCTGGCAGGCAAAAAAGAGGATGAGCCAATACGTGTCTGGGTAGCTGGCTGTTCTACCGGCGAGGAAGCTTATTCTATTGCGATGCTATTAATTGAATACATTGAATCGGCACATTTTTCACGTACGCCCAGGCTACAGATTTTTGCTACCGATCTTGATCCGAATGCAATAGATCATGCCAGGGCAGGCAGTTATCTTGCCAATATTGTTTCTGAAGTTTCCCCGGAAAGATTATCAAGGTTTTTTGTCCAGGCGAATGACGGATACATGGTGAAAAAGGAGGTACGTGAAATGATTGTATTTGCACAGCATAACTTGATTAAGGATGCTCCCTTCACCAGACTGGATTTATTGTGCTGCAGGAACGTGATGATTTACCTTACTACAGAACTGCAGAAGAAAATTATACCAGTATTTCATTACTCTTTAAATCCCAATAGCTTACTGTTTCTGGGCCCTGCCGAATCAGTGGGAGGTTTTCACGACAGCTTTAATACGCTTGATACCAAATGGAAAATATTTCAGCGTAAAGAAGGC
Source organism: Pedobacter sp. MR2016-24 (assembly GCF_026239655.1). Taxonomy (GTDB): domain Bacteria; phylum Bacteroidota; class Bacteroidia; order Sphingobacteriales; family Sphingobacteriaceae; genus Pedobacter. The sequence goes on from NZ_JAPIVO010000009.1 coordinate 339,336, forward strand.
GCTTCTGCGATGGGTAAAATGCTGGACTTCCCTTTTAATGTAGCTAATCATAACAATAAAACGCTGAAACTGCCACCGGTAAAAACGTTGAAGAATCCTTTAGCTGAAACATTTCATAAAATTCTGCTGGAGGATTATACGCCACCTTCATTGTTATTAAATGAGCGCGGTGATATTTTATATATTAATGGCAAGACTTCTATGTTTATGCAGATCAGCTCCGGCGAAGCAGTTTTTAATATCCACCGACTGGCGAAGGAAGAACTCAAATATGCATTGGGCAATGCCTTGCACCAGGCCTGGGAGCAGAAGGATAAGATTGAGATATCGGAAATTAAGGTAAAGGATAATGGTCAGCTTCACCTGGTAGGTTTCAAAGTTGACTATATCACTGAAGTGCCGTTGCAGGATTTACTGCTGGTAACTTTTTATGATCATGGTGTACAAAAGAAAAAATCGCGCACTGGCAATCTGGTAGATCCTTCCAGAAACGGAGCCGTGGAGGAACTGGAGAAGGAACTGATTTATACCAAACAGCAACTGCATAGCACGATCGAACAAATGGAGACATCGCTGGAAGAGTTGAAGTCCACCAATGAAGAATTACAAAGCACCAATGAAGAATTGCAAAGTACCAACGAAGAGGCACTGACCACGAAAGAGGAAATGCAATCTTTGAATGAAGAGCTGATGACAATCAATCTGCAGTATCAGAATAAGGCTGAAGAACTGACACAGCTGAATAATGATATGAAAAACCTCTTGGATAATACCGAAATAGGGACAATTTTTCTGGATAACCAGTTAAACATATTGAGGTTTACGCCTCAGGTCACCAAGTTGTTCAATGTGATTCCTTCAGATCTGGGCAGGTCTATTACACATATCGTATCCAACTTCGATTATCCATCCCTGGAGGATTCTATACGTGAGGTAATTGAAAAATTATCCGGCAAGGAACTGGAGGTAAGTACTAAAAAAGGGGAATGGTATAATCTTAGAATTATGCCTTACCGCACGATGGATAATTTTATCAGTGGTGCAGTAGTTACATTTACAAAAATAACTCCTGTGAAAGCGATGGAAAACAAATTGCAGACACTGATTAATTACACACAGTCAATGATTGATACGTTGACGGATGCTACTGTATTTTTAGATAACGACGGGAAGATCCTTGTCGTAAACAGGCAGTTTTCACAGTTTTTTAATCTCAAAGAGCAGGACTTAAAAGAACAATCATTTCTGGAAATAGCTCATAATAAATGGAAAACAAATAAGTTTGATGAGTTGTTGTTAAATCCGGTTTCAACTGATGACGAGATTTTTGTTCATCATGATTTTCAGGGAGCAGGACTAAAAGATTTGTCTGTAAAGATCGAACAGGTGAATCTTGATAATGATACAGACCGGATGTTGATTATACTTAGTTTCAGGGACCAAAATAGTGGAAAACAGGAACAAAATTAACAGGGAAAAAATTGCCGCCATGCTCAGCATGCAGTCGGATAAAGTACGTCTGGATGACAAGGCATCCGGTGAAACAAATCTGACTGCTGATGAAATTAATGTGCTGTTAAATGAACTGCAGGTTTATCAGCTGGAACTGGAAATGCAGAACGATGAACTTAAAACTTCCTATTCCACATTGGATGAGGAAAGAGCTAAATTTGTTGGTCTGTATGATCTGGCACCTGTCGGCTATTTTATCCTTGATTATTTAGGCATCGTCGAAGAGGCAAACCAGAACGGGGTTGACCTTTTAAATATTTCCAAGCAAGCCATCTTATATAAGAGGTTCCAGAGTTTTATCGCTTCCCAATCCTGGGAGAAATTCTATAGTTTCCTGCACAAGATGCAACATGCGGATGGTAAACAAAGTGCAGAAATTAAACTTGTCCTGCCGGATCAGCAAATTATTTATACCAGAATGGAGGGGAGGGCAATCTCCAATATGATTGCCACCGAAATCAAATATTATATCGCTGTGATCGATATCACAGAAAGCAGGAATGCACAGGAAGTCTTAAAAGAAACTACAGAGCGACTGGAGATGACGCTCAAGGCATCCTCCACGGGAACCTGGACAATTGAATTCGGTACCAATAAAGTTTTTCTGGATCCCTACACGCATAATATTCTGGAGATTAGTGATGGGATGTTTAATGGTACAATTAAAGGGTTGATTGACTTTATCCATCCGGATGATCAGACACAGGTCCGTCAAAAGTTATTTGATGCTGTCAATGGATTGAAAGAAATAGATCTTGAATTCAAAATCATTACATCCGGAAATGAGATTAAATATATTTCAGTAAAAGGCCACGAAATTACCACTTTTGATGATAAAACCTATTTTGCTGGCATTTTAATGGACATCACTGAGCGAAAGGTGCTGGCAAAAGAGTCTGAAAATTTGCGTAACAGTCAGCAGAAGCTGATATTGTCTGCAACATTAACGGCGCAGGAAAAGGAGCGTAATGCCATCAGCCGGGCACTGCATGACAGTGTATGTCAGTTGCTTTATGGCATCAGGCTGAATCTGGAAAACATTCAGCGGATTCAGAAAATGCCTGGTGAGTTTAAGAATGTCAATCAATTACTGGATCAGGCCATCAGGGAAACAAGACAGATTTCTTATGAACTGACTCCTTCCGTGCTTAAAGATTTCGGATTTGTTGCCGGGATCAAAGAAATGGCACAGCGAACAAGTACACCTGATTTCGCAATTGATACCTATCTCAATGGTTCAGCGGACGGATTGAACGACGATGTGCAGTTATATGCATTTCGGATGATACAGGAATTAATCAGCAACTGTATTAAACATGCAAAAGCAAGTCGTGCGGAAATAAAGGTTAATATAGAGAATAACCAGGTGGTCATTATCGTGGCTGATAATGGAGTGGGATTAAATACTGATTTGGAAGAGTCATTTAAAATGGGCTCTGGATTGAGCGGCATTAAAAGCAGGGTATACCTGTTGAATGGACAGATGGAATTTAATAATACCAGTAATGGTTTAGTCGTTACGATTACCTTTAAAAATGAACAGGAACTTAATAGGCTGGAACAGGCATAAAGCTAATTTCATACTATTGCCGGATGATATTACCTGTATCGTGTGGAAAATACGTGATTGTACAATTAGGGCAATGATTGATGCAATTTTTGTATAAATTAACCAGCAAATAAACAATTGATCATGTTGCAGGTAATATTAGCGGAGGACCACAATATAGTAAGAAATGGAATAAGGATGTTGCTGGAAGCTGACAAAGAAATTACCATTACCGGTGAGGCTACGAACGGGCGTGAGGTATTGGAAATGTTTGCTGCTGGTACTAAGGCTGATATTGTTCTCGCAGATATTAATATGCCGGAACTTGATGGGATTTCTTTAATCAAACACTTAAAGTCACAAAGCCCGGATACACGTGTGGTGATACTTTCCATGCTGGACAATGAGAAATATGTTTCACAAGCTTTTTCAGAAGGAGCCGCAGGTTATCTGCTCAAGAGTGTGAGTGCTGACGAATTACTGTTCTCTTTAAAACACGTACACATCGGAGGAAAATACCTGTGCTCAGAATTGTCACTCCGCCTGCTGGATAAATTAATGCACAGTACAAATTCACCTGCAATAGCTGCTAATCCACAAATAGACTTTTCGAGCCGGGAGATCGAAATTCTTCATTTAATAGCTGAAGGATTGACTAATAATGAGATGTCTGATAAACTTTTTATCAGTAAAAGAACAATTGAAGGGCACAGGCAGAGCCTGATTGAAAAAACCGGCTCCAGAAATACTGCTGCTTTAATACGTTTTGCTGTATTGAGCGGGATTGTTCAGTAAATGGTCATTTCCAGTATTTAACTCGCTCTTTTACGTATAAGTACGCAGAAAAACTGGTGATTATATTGATTAATATTGTTTGTTTAAGTAGGACTGGGTATTCATTTAACAAAAATATGATCAATAAGATTTTAATTGTAAATGACGACAAGGATATGCTCGATGTTCTTGAAATGATTTTTATTCATCAGCAATATCAGGTGGAAATATATGATTCAACAGATGATATTGAAGTCCGGTTAGAGAAATATCAGCCTGATCTGATTATTCTTGGTTTTTTTGATCAGCATCAGCCTAAGGGAAGTTTTATAAGCAAACTCAAAAAAATGTTAAATCACTTTAAAATTCCCATTATTATCCTCTCCCAGAACGAAGACATCTCAGCTACTTTTCCAAAAAATATATTTATTGTAAATCCTTCCGATCTTTTCTTTTTGTCTAACCAGGTAAAGCGTATATTTAGGGAAAATATCGTTAATTAATTCAGACATAAAAAATATGAATGAGCATCTGATGAAACATAGTAATAACCAGGAGGATTTTGTGTATATGGCAACTCATGAGTTAAAATCGCCTGTGGCAATACTTAAGGCCTATGTACAGATGATGTCATTAAAAATGAATAAGGCGGGACAGACAGAGTATCTTTTTATCACAGAAAAGATGGATAGCCAGCTCGATAAATTATTGAACATTATTTCCGATTTACAGGATGTAACTCAAATCCGATCGGGCTCGATGAATTATCACTTCAGCGAGTTTAATGTCAATGACAGCCTGCGTAACTGTGCAGAGGCAATAGCTGCATCAAATCCGGAAATTGAGATCGAATTTTCACTTTGCAGTCCCGACCCGGTGATTAAGGGAGACGTGGACAGGATAGAGCAGGTATTAACAAATTTTATCAATAATGGACTCAAGTATTCCAGGCAACATAAGTTCCTGAAGTTTAGCAGTGTGGTAGAGGACGGCTATCTTAAGGTGAGTATTGCAGATAAAGGGATGGGGATACCCACGGAGAAGCAGCCTGATGTTTTCAAAAGGTTTTTTAGAGTCGGCTCTCCGGAACAACACAAATTACCGGGACTGGGCCTGGGTTTGTTTATCTGCAAAGAGATCATAGATGCCCATTTGGGCGAAATAGGGGTAGAAAGCGAGGTGGATGAAGGTTCGGAATTCTGGTTTAAATTATTACTCTGATGACAAAAAAATGCTGACCCGGTCAGCATTTTTTTGTTGAATAGTTTATTTATCTACTGGTAATCCCCGGTTCTTCTGCATGGGCCCTATTTTAGGATCATGCCCTCTGAAATCAAGGAACAATTTATTGTAGTCTTCAGTATTACCTTTTGACAGGATCATGTCGCGGAAGCGCTGACCGTTTTCCCTGGTCAGGCCCCCGTTTTCTTCAAACCATGAATAAGCGTCATCGTCAAGCATTTCTGTCCATAGATATGCATAATAGCCAGCTGCGTATCCACCACCCCAGATATGGGAAAAATAGGTAGTGCGGTAACGCGGCGGAACTGCTGCAAGATTCAGTTTGGTTCTTTTTAATGCAGCCTGCTCAAAGTCATTTACCTGCTGTAATTCACTGTCTGCAGCAAGGGTATGCCATTGCATATCCAGTGAGGCTGCTGCCAGTAATTCAGTTAAACGGTAACCCTGGTTAAAGGTGCCTGCTTTTTTAATTTTATCTACTAACAGCTGAGGCATAGCTTCACCCGTCTTGTAATGTACAGCGTAATTTTTCAATACTTTAGGATCAAGTGCCCAGTGTTCATTGAACTGTGATGGAAATTCAACAAAGTCGCGCGCAACATTGGTGCCCGACAAACTAGGGTACTGCTGACTGGCAAAAAGGCCGTGTAAGCCATGACCAAATTCATGGAACATGGTAGTTACATCATCAAAACTAATCAATGCAGGCTGACCGTCTGCCGGTTTGGTAAAATTGCAAACGTTATAGATGACCGGTTTTGTGCCCATCAGTTTCGACTGATCTACCAAATTGCCCATCCACGCGCCGCCATTTTTATTGTCGCGTTTAAAATAATCACAGTAGAAGAGGCCGACTGTACTGCCGTCTTTATCAAATACTTCATATACTTTTACGTCCTTCTGGTAAACGGGAAGATCAGTGCGTTCCTTGAATGTTAATCCATAAAGTTGGTTCGCTGCATAGAATACACCATCTTTTAGTACCTTATTTAATTCAAAATACGGCTTGATCTGCCCCTCATCCAGGTCATATTTCTTTTTCCTGACCATCTCTGCATAATAATTCCAATCCCATGGCTCCAATTGAATACCAGCTTTCTGAACAGTAATCTCCTGTTGGATATCGGTGGCTTCCGCTTTGGCCTTCGCTGTTGCAGAAGGTACCAGCCTGGCAAAAAATGTAGCAACGGCCTCGGGTGTTTTCGCCATCTGATCTTGCAATTTCCAGGCAGCATAACTTTTGAATCCTAATAACCGAGCCTTCTCAGCCCTGATTTTTGCAATTTGCGCTATAGTTTTGCGCGTATCGTTTGCATCATTTTTTTCTGTACGGTTCCATGCTGCATTATATAGTTTTTCCCTGGTGGCACGGTTGGTTAACGATTGTAACAGTGGTTGCTGAGTAGTATTTTGTAAAGGTATCTGCCATTTGTTTTCCAATTTGTTTGCTTTCGCTGATTCGATCGCTGCATCCAATTCCCCCTGAGATAGACCTGCTAATTCATCTGCATTGGAGACAACCATCGCACCTGCTTTATTTGCTGCCATCAGCTGGTTAGAAAATTTAGCACTTAAGGACGCTTCCTCTGCATTGAATTTTTTCAATGCGGCCTTATCCGTTTCAGACAGGCTCGCGCCGGCCAGTTGAAACTGCTGGTAATAATATTCAATAAGGTGTACTGATTCAGGATCCAGTTTTAAGTTTTTCCGGCTATTGTATATGTGCGCTATACGTTTAAATAACTTGATATTCAGATAAATTGCATCCCTGTGAGCTGCGAATTTTGGCGCCGTCTCTTCCTGCACTTTTTGTAATACAGGGTTGGTGTTTGCACCAGTGAGTAAATTGAAAACTGCATTTACACGCGCCAGCATTTGTCCGCTTCGCTCCATCTGTAATAAGGTATTCTCAAAAGTGGGCGCTTTTGCATTATTTGCAATTTTGTTCATTTCAGCCAGTTGTATTTTCATACCTTCTTCAAGCGCAGGCTGAAAATCCTTGTCTTTGATCTGATCAAAATCGGGTGTTTCATAGGCCAGCGTACTTGCATTCGCAAAGGGACTGGAAATGGTGGAGCCGTCCTGCTCTGTTCCTGATTTGTTCTGGTTACTGCATCCTGCAGTAACAGCCACGATTGCCAGGATTGGCATTAGTATAAGTAGTTTATTCATGGTAATTAATGGTTCTTGATGGTTAAAAATACAACAATAAATAGGATTACTTCAGTTTCTCCTCTTATTCAATTGGTGATAATGACACAAACAATTGTTATGATCAGATGTTAGACAGTAAAACAATAGTTTATGGATCCGTTTAATATCATAGTAAAGCTTGATGGTCAGAAGTTTGATCTCAATATCCACCCTGAAGAGGCTGCAACTTATAAAATACTGTATAATGGGGGACTCGTTGGTGCAATTACCCTGGGGAACGATGGTGAGACATGGAACGCCATATCTGTAAGGGAACTTGCACCGGAAGTTGAAGTGCCCATGTATGAATATAATGGTGCCAAAGATGATGTGCGCATTTTACTGGAAGGAAACCATGCACAGGAAATAGGAAAGGCAATAGCGGCTTACCGGGGATAGATAATCTCTGATGTTTTGTCATTTCAGCTCTTATTTTATTTACCTTCGTTAATGAATTCTTATTTTCCTGACCGGATGAATTAAGAAGGCGGATGCTGATATAAAATGACAGAACAAACTAATCAAAAAAAGAAGGCTGGTATTTTTAGCCTTTTAAAACCATATTCAGGTATGGTAATGTTGCTTATTCTTTTCGCATTACTGAGTAATGGATTGAACTTATTTTTGCCTAAGCTGATCGGTAATGGTATTGATGATTACAGTGAGGGGAATTTCTCGTTTAAATCCATTATCACTGAATTTGCTCTACTCACCATCATTATTTTTATTTTCACGTATCTGCAAAGTATTGTGCAGACTTATGCATCTGAACGTGTGGCGCGCGACCTTCGGAAGCGGCTCTCTGATAAGATATCCAGGCAGAGTTTTGCTTTCATTGAGCAAACCAATCCTGCTAAATTACTAACAAATCTGACCTCCGATATCGATTCTATAAAACTCTTCGTTTCACAAGCAATCGTGTCCATTGTCTCTTCCCTTTTTATCATTATTGGTGCAAGTGTTCTGTTGCTGGCAATTAACTGGAAACTGGGACTTACGATTATCGCCATCATCCCGATTATTGGTGGTGCTTTCTACCTTGTCTTAAGAAAAGTGAAGGTGTTGTTTAAGAAAAGCAGAGAGGTAATTGATTTGCTCAACAAAGTGATCAATGAAAGTATACTGGGTTCTGCCCTGATCAGGGTCATTAACTCTCAGCAACTGGAATATGAAAAGTTCTTCGAAGCGAGTTCTCAGGCACGTGATATCGGACTGGCGATTCTGCGCCTCTTTGCCTGGCTGATACCCATCATCGTTTTTACTGCTAATATGGCGGGCCTAACAATTCTTGTTTTAGGAGGTCATTATGTGATTTCCGGTAGCATGTCTTTAGGGGATTTTGCCGCATTTAACAGCTACCTGGCGCTGTTGATTTTCCCTATCCTGGTGATCGGTTTTATGAGTAACGTCATTGCACAGGCCACAGCATCGTTTGGCAGGATCAATCAGGTATTGGAAACGGAAGAGTTACCGGACAGGGGATCAATTGATTCACCACTGAGCGGAGCAATAACAGTTGAAAATATCTCGGTGAATTACGGACAAAAGCCGGCATTAAAAGATATTTCCTTTAGTATCCGGCCAGGAGCAAAGATTGCTGTAATAGGCCCGACAGCCGCAGGAAAGACACAATTGCTTTATTTGCTTACAGGATTGATTAAACCAGCCAATGGCAGTGTATTATTTGACGGGCATCCCATAGAGTCTTATAATAGCGAAGCATTTCATAGCCAGGTAGGATTTGTCTTTCAGGACAGTATCATGTTCAATATGAGCATTCGCGAAAACATTGCCTTTAGCGATCTGGTAACGGATGAATCATTGGCTAAAGCCATTGCCACGGCAGAATTAAAAGATTTTATTGATATGCTGCCTGATGGATTGAATACTAAAGTATCGGAACGGGGGCTAAGCCTTTCCGGCGGACAAAAACAAAGGATCATGCTGGCCCGGGCATTGGCTATTGATCCTAAGATATTGCTGCTGGACGATTTTACTGCACGTGTAGACAATCAGACAGAAGCGATTATCCTGAAAAATATCGCACAGTATTACCCGGAACTGACACTGATTTCCGTTACCCAGAAAATTGCTGCCATTGCACAGTATGAACAGATTATTCTCCTGATGCAAGGCGAAAAACTAGCTTCCGGTACACATCAGGAATTAATGGAAAACAGCCCTGAATACGTGCAGATTTTTAATTCCCAACAAAGTACCAGCAATTACGAAGCGAATGAACTATAATTTAAACAGCCAGCCAGCCGCACAGGAAAAAAAGAGCACTATTTCTGGATTAAGGAGTTTGTTGAAACTGGTTTCCGAGGAAAAAAGAAACCTTATTATTGCGTTGTTTGCGATCTTAATCAATTCGTCTCTCAATCTTTTAGGCCCATTACTGATTGGCCATACAATAGATAAGTACATACAAGCAAAGCAATTTCATGGTGTAATTGTATTTGCAGCCATATTATTATCAATGTACCTGATTGCTTTCGTTACCAGTTATTTTCAGACGCAGCTGATGGGTGGAGTAGGACAGCGTATCATTTTCACCTTGCGAAATGCCATCTTCAATAAAATACAGCAGCTTCCGGTAGCTTTTTTCAATGAAAATAAAGCCGGAGATTTGATTTCAAGGGTAAATAATGATACGGATAAACTGAATCAGTTTTTCTCTCAGGCCCTGATGCAGTTTATCGGAAATATCGTAACTATGACCGGCGCAGGTATCTTTTTATTGGTGATCAATATCAAACTCGGACTCGCAACTCTAGTACCGGCATTATTTATTCTGCTTTTTACGCGTGTATGTTCGCCCTGGGTAAAACAAAAAAATGCAGAAAACATGAAGAGTACGGGCGGGATGAGTGCTGAAATCCAGGAGAGCCTGAATAATTTCAAAGTAATCATCGCTTTTAATCGTCGTGATTATTTCAGAAATCGTTTCGACACTGCAAATACATATAATTATGCTACTGCAATCGGTGCCGGACTGGCGAATAATATCTTTTTGCCAGTCTTTGGATTATTCTCCAGTATTGCACAACTGGTAGTATTGTCTTTTGGAATATACCTTATCACTACAGGCGAATTTACTGTAGGATTGTTGGTCAGTTACCTTTCTTATGCGACGAATTTTTATAATCCCCTCAGACAGCTGGCTACCTTATGGGCTAGTTTCCAGGTCGCACTGGCAGGCTGGGACCGCATATCGCAAATATTAGCACTAAACAGTAACCTGCTCACCGTTGCTAATGATGAACAGCTTAATTCTAAGGGTATCCTGGCATTTCAGGGTGTCCATTTTGGTTATACTGATGAAAAAGAAATTCTGCATAATATATCTTTTACGATGGAAAGTGGAAAAACCTACGCGCTTGTGGGACCCACCGGAGGTGGTAAAACAACTACAGCTTCCATTATGGCACGTCTGTATGATCCGTTAAAAGGGGTAGTATTATTAAAAGGAAAAGATATTCGTTCCTATACGGCAGAAGAACGCGCGCAGAAAATTGGTTTTATCCTGCAGGAACCATTTTTGTTCAGCGGCACCGTTAAAGAGAATATATTATACAGTAATGAACTGTACCATGGTTTTTCAGAAGAGCAGTTCCTGGCTGTACTCAGGGAAGCTAAGCTTGAGGGTTTGCTCTCCATTTTTGAAAAGGGACTGGATACGCCGGTGAGCGCCGGCGGAGATAGCCTGAGTCTGGGCCAGAAGCAGTTGATTGCTTTTATGCGTGCAGTATTACGGAAGCCGGAATTGCTGATTCTGGATGAGGCAACAGCTAATATTGATACGATTACAGAACAATTACTTGGACAAATTTTAGCACAGCTTCCTGCAGAAACTACGCTGGTTATTATTGCACATCGGTTAAATACGATAGAAAATGCAGATGAAATATTTTTTATCAATTCAGGTGAAGTCACCCGTGCAGGCTCCTTAAAGGACGCTATGGATAAGTTAATGCAGGGCAAAAGAACCAGCTAATCCCTTTTGGCATAAATTTGGTTTTAATCTTTATTTATCTAAGATCCTTATTTATGAATGTAGAGAAATTTTATGATCGCGCATTTACCTGGTTATTGACTTACGGACCTAAAGTTATTCTTGGTATTGTTGTCCTGATCGTGGGCTTATGGGTGATCAAATTGCTGATCAGGTGGGCGCATTCCGGAATGCACGAAAAAGATGTTGACCCCTCAGTAAAGCCCTTCTTGTTAAGCCTCATTGCAGTAGCTTTACGCGTATTACTGTTTCTGGGCGTCATGCAGATCATTGGTATCCAGATGACGCTCTTTGCGGCCATTATTGGCGCTTTTGGTGTAGCCGCAGGTCTGGCACTGTCAGGTACTCTCCAGAATTTCGCCAGCGGGATACTTATACTCTTATTAAAACCTTTCAAAGTGGGCGATAACATCATTACGCAAAGCCAGGAAGGAACGGTAACTTCCATACAGATCTTTTACACGCAGATTACTACATTTGATAACAGGACGGTTATTGTGCCTAACAGCAAGTTGTCTAATGAGATTATCATCAATATCAGTAAGGTAGGGAGCAGGCGACTGGATATAGAATTGAAATTTACCTTTGCGCTTGATATAGAGGAAGTAAAGGCTTCCATTAATCGTTCGATAGACAGATCTGCCGATTTGTTGAAAACCCCTGAAAGACGTATTGGGGTGACGTCCATAGAAACAGACGGATATAAAATCAAAATCAATGTTTGGGCTAATTCACATGGTTTTGAAGATACCCGTTTAGCATTGCAGGAAATGATTGTTCAGGATCTTAAATCCTCCGGATTGAAACTGCCGGGTTTATAAATAAAAAGCCCCTGCAAGAGGGGCTTTACACTATTTCAACTATATAAAACTTATTTCATCTGTGCGTCTACTACGGCAATGGTGACCATATTAACGATCTCTCTTACCGAACTGTCCATTTGTAACACATGTACAGGTTTATTCAGACCCAGCAGAATAGGGCCTACAGCTTCTACATTTCCTAATTCCTGCAGTAGTTTATAAGCAATGTTTCCCGATTCAAGGTTAGGAAAGATCAGGGTATTAGCCGGAATACCATTTAATTTGGAGAAAGGATAATTGCCTTGCAATAACTCTGCATTCATGGCAAAGTTAGCCTGCATTTCACCGTCAACAATCATATCCGGATATTTTTCCTTCAGTAAAGCTGTAGCGTTTCTTGTCTTCAACGGAACCGGTCCGTTGTTAGAACCGAAATTAGAGTAAGATAACAGCGCTATTCTTGGTGTGATGTTTAATCCTGTTACTGTTTCATGTATCAATGCAGTGATGTCTACCATATCCTGAGCCGTAGGATCAGGATTTACAGTAGTATCTCCTAAAAATACCGGTCCTTTTTTGGTGAGCATCATATACATTCCCGCTATCTTTTTCACACCGGGTTTAGTGCCGATAACCTGTAATGCCGGTTTTAAAGTATTTTTATAGTTTTTGGTCAGACCCGAAATTAAAGCATCAGCCTGTCCGAATTCTACCATACTTGAACCGTAATAGTTCCTGTCACGTACCAGTTTGCGGGCTTCATATAAAGTGATTCCGCGACGCTGGCGCTTTTCATACAGATGCTGCGCATATTTTTCAGAATCATCGGTACCGACCCATGGATCGATGATTTCTATATCCCCAAGGGTGATATCATGATCTAAAAGTAATTTTTGAATCTTAGTGATATTTCCAAGTAAAATAGGTGTAGCGATGCCTTCATCTTTGACGATTTGTGCCGCTTTCAATATTTTATAATTATCAGCTTCTGCAAATACAACCCGTTTTGGCGCTGCTTTTGCCTTACTGGCAATGTTTCTCAGGATTTTATCATCTGCACCAAGTCTGATCTGCAGTTCTTCCTGGTAAGCAGGCCAGTTGGTGATCTGTTTGCGGGCAACGCCCGATTCCATGGCGGCTTTTGCAACAGCACTGGAAACGATACTGATCAGGCGTGAATCGATCGGTTTTGGAATAATATAATCTTTACCGAACTTAAGATTAGTTGCATTGTAAGCCAGATTCACTACTTCAGGAACGGGTAATTTCGTCAATTCAGCAATTGCCTTTACTGCAGCAATCTTCATTTCTTCATTAATCGTCGTCGCACGTACATCCATCGCACCACGAAAGATATAAGGGAATCCAAGTACATTGTTCACCTGATTAGGGAAATCTGAACGTCCTGTAGCCATAATCAGATCTTTTCGCGATTTAATAGCGATATCATAGGCAATTTCCGGATCAGGATTAGCCAGCGCGAAAACAATCGGATTTTTGGCCATCGACTGGATCATTTCCGCAGATACTATATTTCCCGCAGATAAACCCAGAAATACATCTGCGTCCTTCATTGCCTGAGAGAGGGTCATGATATCTTTACGGGATGTTGCAAATTCCATGCGGATAGGGTCAAGGTCAGTACGGTCAATATTGACTATACCATCCTTATCAAAAACAAGCATGTTTTCTTTTTTAACACCTAATTTAAGGTATAATTTTATACAGGAAACTGCCGCTGCACCTGCGCCACTCACTACCAGTTTGATTTTGTCCAGTTTTTTACGCTGCAGTTCGCATGCATTGATCAGGGCCGCGCTGGTAATAATAGCTGTACCATGCTGATCATCGTGCATCACCGGAATATTCATTTCCTCTTTCAGACGGCGCTCTATTTCAAAACACATCGGAGCTGCAATGTCTTCCAGATTTACCCCGCCAAAAGTGGGCTCCAGTGCTTTCACTACGTTGACAAATTCGTCCGCCGTAGTCGCATTTATTTCAAGATCAAAAACATCTATATCAGCAAAGATCTTAAATAACAAACCTTTACCTTCCATTACAGGTTTACTCGCAGCAGGACCGATATTTCCTAATCCCAGTACTGCAGTACCATTACTGATCACCGCAACTAAATTTCCTTTTGCCGTATATTTATAAACATCTTCCGGATTTCTGGCAATTTCCAGACAGGGTTCTGCTACGCCCGGTGAGTAAGCCAGTGCTAAATCTCGTTGTGAATTTGTAGGCTTTGAAGGAACTACCTCTATTTTGCCGGGTCTCCCGCTGGAATGGTAATCAAGCGCATCTTGTTTGCGGTTTGTTGTGTTACTCATGTTATCTAATGTTGTTTGATGTTTGCTGGGTGTGTGTGCCCAGTAGAAATCTAAAAGCTGCGAAATTAGGCATATATATTTAAAAAATGGCTAAAAAACGGTATTGAAATGAGTTTATGAGGTAGCATTTTTCAAATGCCTTTTTACGTTCACACTAGTAATGCCGGTCGTTCACCCCGCCAAATGAGCTGTTCATGTAAAAGATTATTTCAATAGCTAATTTCGCTTTATATTGTCAAACATTAATTGCGAAAAACATTTAAAATCAAATACCTAAATTTACCTAAGCAAACCGAAGCGTGTAAAATGGATTTATATCTGTTTTATACGCTTTTTTGAGTTAAGGCTTTTTGCTCATCAGTTTTAAAATATCCGCTTCTGTTCCTGTAAAAGGTCCTGATGATTCGATTTTTAAACTCGCCATAGCTGAGGCGAATTCGCCAGAATATTGTATATCACTGCCTTTTACACGCTGATACAGATAACCCGCCATATAAGTGTCGCCGCATCCTGTAGCATCTATTTCCGCAGTAGGGCGATAGGCTTTGACAGGATAAAATGTAGTGCCGTCGTAGATCATTGAGCCTTTACTGCCCATGGTAATGACTACTTCTTTTACTCCCCATTCATTCAGAATTCTGGCGCCAGCCTCAATTTCTTTGACGCCTGTCAGTACTTCCATCTCCGACTCACTTGCTTTCAGTATGTCGATATATTTTAATCCTTCTTTTTTGTCTGCCCAGTCAATAGCACATACGTTATGGTCAACCACTTCCCGCAGGTAGCCTTGTACATCCAGTGATACTCTGCCTCTGGTTGCCAGAGATTGAATAACTTCCAGTGGAATATCATTGGCCAGCAGCGGTCCAAGATGAAATATAGCAGCGTCAGAGTCCTGAAGCTGGTCAACAGTAAATGAATCTGCTGTTTGTAAAACCCTTTGTACCCTGTGATCGAGGTTTGCTGTATAAATATTCTCAAAATAGACGGTATGCTTACTCGGCAAAACATGAACGGTGATTTGGTTCTCCCGCAGATCTTCCACGGCTTTCATCTCTGTTTGAGCGATAGCCGTGATCAGGCAATATTTGATCTCCATGTTACGTATGGCATTGGAGAAGTAAAACGACGTTCCGCCTGCCATATGGATACTTGACGATGGGGTAACTACTTTGTCTAATGTGATGTGTCCAATGCAACAGATATCGTACATGCGCTTAAATTATTTATGACCTGATTTTATAATGTGGTGCAAATGTAACTAATCCCGATAAACCTATTTTTCTAAATTTTTAATATTCGCAGATTCTTTGAGTACTTTCAGTAAGGCAACAATATCAAGGGGTTTGGAAAGATAGCCATCCATCCCTGCATTTATATATTCAATTTTGTCTTCTGTCATCGCATTTGCTGTTAAAGCGATAATTCTTGGCTGTGCATCGGGCTGATTTCTGATGAGTTTTGTCGCCTCTATGCCATCCAGTTCAGGCATCAGCACATCCATCAAAATAAGATTGTGCCTGTAAATCGTATACAGGTCTATCGCTTCTTTCCCATTCACTGCAAAGTCAGGCCGATAACCGAGTTTGTTAAGAATCGTAGCAATCAGTTTCTGGTTGATGGCATTGTCTTCCGCTATTAGAATGCTCAATGGATATTGAGCAGCGAAATCGGGCGAAAGCAGATTGGCTGGTTTTTGCGTAACAATACTATTTTTAATAGATACATGTTCGCTGAGTGCCTGATGGATCAGGTAACGAAGCTGCTTATTTTTTGCCGGTTTATTTAAAACCGCAACAAACAGGTCGGGATGTTTATATCTCTCCTCGTCACCTACTGAACTCAGGAGTAGCATAGGAATAGTGGACTGTTGCAGGCGTGCTGCTTTGGCAAACTCCACACCATCCATATCCGGCATGTGCATGTCAGTGATAATCATATTGAAATCCTTATCACCGTTCAGTAGCTGCAATGCCTGCCGACCGCTATCGGCAATAAAAGGTACAAAATTCCACAGCTCCAGCTGTGTTTTCAGTATCCGGAGGTTTGTATGGTTATCATCAACAATCAGTATTCTCTTTCCCTGATGTTCTTCCATGTTGTATAGATAGGGGACAGCAGGTGAATCCTGACCCACTTTACTTTCTACAGTGAATGAAAACACCGTTCCTTTACCTTCCTTACTTTTTACGGTAATTAAGCCATTCATCAATTTAACCAGCCTTTCGCTAATGATCAAACCCAGCCCGGTACCGCCGTATTTTCTGGTATTTGAGGAGTCTATCTGTGAAAATGCCTTGAAAAGCCTGTTCATTTTCTCTTCGGGAATCCCTATACCTGTATCGCGAATCTCAAACAGCACCACAATTTTATCACCCTTGATCTCCTGCTGTTTAATGCTGATATGAACCTCTCCATGATGAGTAAATTTCAGTGCATTATTGATCAGGTTAATCAGGATCTGCCGAAGCCGGAAACTGTCGCCAATTAATCGTTCCGGTAGGTTATGGTCTATTTCATAAAGCAAATCAATCCCCTGTTCATTCGCCTTACCCGCGAATAAATCGATTACATCTTCTGTGCATTTATGCAGGTCGAAACATTTTTCCTCCAGTTCCATATGACCGGATTCAATTTTTGAAAAGTCCAGAATATCATTAATTACATTTAGTAATGCTTCCCCGCTGGTGCTGATTACATTCACATAATCTGCTTGTTCCTCATCTAAATCTGTTTCAGCCAACAGCGACGTCATACCCATCACCCCATTCATTGGTGTTCGTATTTCGTGACTCATCGTCGCTAAAAAAATGCTTTTGGCCTGTGCTGCTTTTTCTGCCTCGAGCCGCGCAATTACTGCTTCCTCATGGGAAACTTTCAATTGACTGTTTAACTGTTCCAATGCTGCAGTATGTTCCTCACGTTCTTTAATCTGCGTGAGCATATGGAGTTGAGCGCCATTATAAGTATGGAGGTGATAAGACCATAAGCCGCAGATAAAATAGATGACTGCGGTTAAAGCAATGTGTAGCGACATGGTCCTCACCGCAAGATAATCCAGACTGGTAAAATAGGTTTCACCATAACCAATACTTTGTAAATAATTAAGTCCCAGGTGATGTATCACTACAAAAATCAACATGGGTAGCTGTAATCTCCAGTTTTGATAAGTAATTAAAATCGCACTGCCTATGAAGGCGAAAAAATGCATTTCAAACAAACCATGCATCTGATAAATGAACTGGGCCATGAATACACCCAGACATACACTCAGCACATATTGGTAGAGATTAGAATTGGGCAATGCCCATTTGATGGAATAATAAGCAAGTAAAGCAGTACCACCAACACCAAATGCAATGTTCCATGTGTCATAAAAAGTAGCGAAAAAGAGACCCGCCAGAAAAAAAGCGATCATAAAATAATTAATCAGCCTGTCTGATCTCTTATTCACATTGAACCGGTAATCCGCTAAAAAACCATTATTATCCATATATCTGATACCCATAATAAGGTTTGCTATTTACTTGTACAATCGGGTAAACTGCAGCCATAGGCTTTAATGGCGAGCACATCTGATTGAGATCTGCTTTTTTTATTGAGCATATCCTCCAGTGCTATTTTTGCATAACTTGTCTGCTGATCGGTACAGTACCTGTTTTTGTTGTAATTGCCACGATAATAGAGGTGATGATCACTGGTAATCATCACTGCCTGCGGAGTAGAATATACGCCGCATTGTTTAGCAATGCCTGTATCGGATATAATTGGAACATCAAGACCAAATTTTTTCCGGATCTCCTTAGTGGTGTAGGTTTTATTTGTCATTAAAATGACCGCAAAATTCACGTCTGTCTGATGGCTTTTAATTAATGATCTGATATGGTCAATGTTGAATCTTGAACAAGGGCAGTCAGGATTAAAAAAGTGCAGAAATAATGGTTTGTTGTTATTGAAATTGAGTTTATTGTTTAAGGTGAGTTCCTGACCAATAGCAATTGGCTGATAATTCCCGGGTATGGGAGTAGGTAAGCTGTATACCAATTGATTATACCAGAAAAAACCTAGAATAACTGCTGTTAAAAGTGTCAGCCATATTGCGGCTATCCATTTTTTCATTGTACGGGGGAGAGGTTTATAGTATTTTTAAGTTCTAATATACGAGAGGAACAGGTGTAAGGATTCATTGAGGCAGCATAAATATAACTTTTATCTTCTAGTGATACAGAAGTGACTGTGTGGCTGAATCATAGCTAAAACAGTTTATTGTCAAATAATTTTATATAATTGGTATATCGGGAAAAGTCGATATACCTTTGTGTCATGGATCATTTGGAAGTTTTTAAGGCATTGTCCAACAAAGCGAGGTTGCAGATACTGCAATGGTTGAAAGAACCGGAGAAGAATTTTCCCGAGCAGGAATCCGGCTTCGAATGTGGTGTTTGCGTTGGTGAAATACAAAAGAAAAGCGGATTAACCCAGTCCACCATATCTGAATACCTCTCCGTTTTACAGCGTGCGGGCCTGATCCGTTCTACCCGGATAGGACAATGGACTTATTATAAAAGAGATGACGAAGCATTCTCGCAGCTAAAAGAACTCATAGAAAAAGAATTATAAGATGAATTCACGGGAATTGTTTTGGTATTTCAAAATCAGAATGGAATGATAACGATAAACCATAAGCGAAAACCGCCGGAGACTGCTTGAAGACAAAACACATAGATAATACGGAAAAAAAAAATAATATAAAAGATGAAAACAGACAGTTTGTTCAGGCCTTTCAGCCTTAAATCATTACATATCAAAAATAGAATTGTGATGGCACCGATGACACGTTCATTCTCGCCCGATGGCATACCAACTGCCGATGTTTCTGCTTATTACAGCAGAAGAGCAGCAGGTGAAGTTGGTTTGATTTTATCTGAAGGAACAGTGATTGATCGCATAGCCTCATCAAATGATAAAGACATACCACATTTTTACGGTGACCAGGCATTGGCCGGCTGGAAAAATGTGATTGACCACGTTCACCAATCCGGTGCCCAAATGGGACCTCAGATATGGCATATGGGAGTAATGGACAATCATCATTCAGGATGGTTGCCAGACGCACCCTTTGAAGGACCATCCGGTTTAAACAGACCTGGTTTCGTGAATGGACAAGCGATGAAGGATGCTGATATTGCTGATGCAATTGCCGCCTATGGCCGTGCTGCCAAAGAAGCAAAACGATTAGGTTTTGATTGTGTAGAGATACATGGAGCACATGGTTATTTAATAGACCAGTTTTTCTGGGATGGAACGAATGACCGTACTGATATTTATGGCGGTGACACCCTGCCTGAGCGTGGAAGATTTGCAAATGAGGTAATTAAAGAAGTCAGAAAACAGGTAGGTGAAGATTTTGCGGTGATTATACGTCTCTCTCAGTTCAAACCGGCTGATTATAACTTTAAACTGGCAAAAACACCGAAAGAAATGGAGGCATGGCTAAATCCTATGGCCGATGCCGGGGTAGATATTTTCCACTGTTCACAACGTCGTTTCTGGGAGCCTGAATTTGAAGAATCAGATCTTAATTTTGCAGGCTGGGCGAAGAAAATTACTGGCAAAGCTACCATCACAGTAGGATCGGTGGGACTTTCCGGTGAGTTTATGGCTGCATTTGCTGGTGAGAGTTCTGATCCAACCTCATTAGATGAATTGGTAAGGAGAATGGACAGAGGTGATTTCGACCTGGTTGCAGTGGGCAGACCTTTGCTTGCAGATCCTGAATGGACGGCAAAAATTCACGCGAACCGTAATGATGAATTAAAAGGGTTTACCAAGGATGCGTTAGCACAATTGATTTAACGCCGGTTAAAAAAGCAAAAGCGTCATCTGCTGAAGGCACAGCCTGAAGAGATGGCGCTTTTTTATGTTATGCTTTTACTGCATCGTAAACGATCACCTTTTCCCAGAGATGACTGCAGTTTTTAATAAATTCCAGGTGGAGAGGATGAGTCTGATAGGTAGCCTGGCCAGCAAGATCACTAAAAAACATCAATTCGGACACTGCCCAGCTATTGTCAACCACATCTCTTTTTTCAGTACTTGCCACAATACCAACATGCAGCTCGCGAACGGTTTCAATTTTCGACAGTGTTTTAACACCAGCCACTAACTGGTCGCGGTCCTCTTTCGATGCAGGGTTTTTCAGCCAGAAAAACACATGATGAACTACCGGATAAACTGGTTTTTCCGAACTTGATGGAAAAGCAGACGCGGCAGTGCCCACCGCAATCAGTCCGGCTGTACCTATAAATTTTCTTCTGTTAGATTTTTTCATGAGTAATATTGTTTTTTCAGTAGTACATATTCATAATATTGTTCAGGCAGCCTTCGGCGGTTTCCTCTGACGAAGCCATGATGATCTTTTCATTGTTGTTTTTGAACTTCAGATCATGACGGTTTCACGAGTATATATTAACAAGCTGTAAAATAGTAAAAAACTCAGTAACATTCATATGAGTTGTCGTTCCTGTGTTAGTGTTATAAATGGAACATCAGTTATCGCCCATATGAATGATAGCATTAGTGATAGAAATCCTATAATTAATACAATACAAATCACCGTAAGGTTGATTTTTTATTCTTACCTCATGCTAAAATACATAGTAATTTAATTTATTTCATTTTTTTATTAACAAAATGCTTTAATACAATTTTAATTTATCTAATTTGTGTTAAAAATAAGGTAGATGCTTGTTATTAAGGAGGATAGGTGCTTTAAATTTCCAGTTAAAAATCTATTATTTAATTCTTACTATTATGGTTAGCCCAACCTTCATCAATGAAAATCAATTAAACTATTTCGATCTCCGGCAAAAAACTATTCTTGTTAAAGGTGCTGTTGTAGTCAAATCTTCCTCTTCCGATAAAATGAATGCAGAAAAAAGAATCTGGATTAATGGTATTGAGGTAATTCCCGAGATAGGCTTTTCTTTACGTCCCTATTACGGATGCAATTTTGAGTGGGGCTGGGAAGCGCCAAAGGCAGCCTTTAATACCTCTTTATCGGTCTGTTGCGTTATTTTTAAAGATGAACGAATAGCTGAGAATCTGTTTGTACCCTTCAAGGAAGAATTCATAGATCTTATGCCTGAACATGATTTTGAAATGCAGATAGACCTTACTGAGTTTCTATTGCTCCATAAAGAAAGATTACATCCGCATTTATACAGCCGGTTCTGTTTTTCTGCACTAATCAATTCCCGGGAGATTTTAATGTATAAGGATCCTCAAACTGGTAAAATTAGTGCAAATCTTGCGGATAACTATGCAATGCATGATAGGTCCATGTCAAATCTGGAAGTCAAAAAGCTGAACGAAAGAAAACAGAGATTAACCTTCAGAATTTTTGCGAAAGAGGATTATTTGATCACTGGTTATACTTTTGAAAAAGTAATGGAAAAGTCAGAAGAGGTAATGGAACGATTCTACAGCAAATCTTTTGACCGCTTTCTGAAAGGCAAATGCTGATTTAAAATTTCTTACGCGCTATTGAAGCGTATTCGTTCTCCTGCACTGTATATCTGCAGGAGAACAAATTTTTATTGCTGTTCCGGCTCAAATTCTAATGAAACCCCATTCATGCAAAATCGTTTAAAGGTGGGAGCTGGGCCGTCTTCAAAAATATGTCCCAGGTGTGAATCGCATCTTCCACAGGTCACTTCAACTCTGCGCATCCCATAGCTCTTATCTTCTTTATAAATAACGCTGCCTGGTTTTACAGTTTCAAAAAAGCTTGGCCATCCACAACTGCTGGCAAATTTAGCGTCAGATTTGAACAATTGGTTACCGCAAACAGCACAATAGTAAGTGCCTATTTCTTCACTATCCCAGTACTGGCCTGTGAATGCACGTTCCGTGCCCTGCTCTCTCGCAACATGATATAAATCTGCCGGAAGGATGTTTTTCCATTCGGCATTAGTTACATGAAGTCGCGTGTCATCTGTTCTTGAATAAAAGGGATTATTTTGATTTGTAATGCTCATGTTTTTTTGTTTATATAAATTTTAACCACCACTGGCTGTGATTTGTTTTGTATTGTTTAAACCATATACAGGGTTTGTATAGAGATAGTACGACTAATATCCATATGAAGTACACTATTGGTAAGCTAAATCCAAAATTAGCCGGTCTGAACCAAAATGGAATGGAAACAATTTCATTCGTGTGCCTGCCACTGATAAAAAATACAATGACCAGTAAAAGATGTAATATATAAAAATGAAGGATATAATAAAAGAAGGGCACAGCGCCATAATTAGTCATTATTCCCGTAAATGTATTTTTTGCCTTCTCCAGTACCGATAGTGCGATCAATCCCGGGCCTGTCGTCATGCAAAAATACAGCAGAGCAGGCGGGTATTTACTCGTGTTTAAGAAGGAAAACAGGTTTTGGATAAGTGTTGGATAAACCTTTCTTAAAGAGGGATCCCCATAGATATTGGTCGATCTCAACAGGATCAAAAGCATAATCAGCGATAGACCACTGGTGATCAGGTTTTTTCTTCTTTTTACAGGATCATAATTTTTATGGTACCATGCCCCGCATGCATAACCTAAAAACATAATTCCTGTCCATGGCAAAATAGCGTAGAAAACACCAATTAAATGTGTGGAGTTCAGGGCTAGAACGGTACCTGAAGCCGTAAAAAATACTTTCATGACAATAGCAAAGAAACCGGTCTGTGGTAATGGAAAAAGGCTAATTATGTCATGTCCAAAGACCAGCACTACACCGGTGAGTAATACCGCTTTATAGGAAAATCTTCTGATTATACTTAACAATATCATGCTCCAGCCAATTGCCCAGATGACTTGTAAGATGATAAAGTTATAAAACGGGTTATAGGTCAGCCCCAAAGTAACAATCACTATCTCTGCAAATACAAGCCATAGCCCACGCTTAAAAAGATGGCTGTTAGTTATATTGTCAGCTTTATTTTGCGCCGCTAAGTAAGCAGACAGGCCGGATAGAAAAACAAATATGGGCGCACAGAAATGAGTGATCCAGCGCGTAAAAAACAATGCTGGAGTAGTGATGGAAGGATCAAGAGGATCGGCAGTCATCGCCGTAATATGGAAAAAGTCACGGGTATGATCCAGTGCCATAATTACCATTACAATTCCTCGCAGTATATCAATTGATTGAATACGTTCTACAGGTGTTGACATATCTTGGCATTATATCTAGATCAAATATAAGCTAAATTTCACTAAAAAAGGGGCTGAACTTCGTGGAACAGCCCCTTCGATTATAACCAATATCCATTGGTTTACGAATAAATTGACAGGTCAAATGTATCAGATAATCACTTCATAAAAAATGATGCAGATCATTTTACTGCATAAATCCTCTTTTATGAAAAGTGAATTCCGGGTAGGGGATATTCAGGTCATTAGTCGTGGCGTAATAGGGCTCATCGCCTTTAATCTTTATCTCAGATTTGCGAACGTGGACCCAATTTCCATCTTCCAGGTACTGATAGTAAGCTTTTCCCCTTTTCCAGTTGGGATTGACCAGCAGTGTGATCTTTATGCTCGGGTTATTTTGATCGTAATGAGGATAACCCAGGAGATTAATCATTAACTGATCTCCTTCCTGCAAAGTATTGATAATTCTGTATTCACCTTTAATTTCTGTTTTAAAGGATTTTGATTTTTGTGCTTTTAAAATCGAGAAATCACATGTGCCCGTTATGAGTCTGTTTTCCTTATTGACGGAAACATTAAGAAAGAGCACAGGAGAATGCAGATCCAGATTTAAAATGGTCATCCATAATCTTAGCGGTGTTATTTCGTGAGTGATTTCGTTGTACATAATGCTATCTTTTAATAATAATCAAATTAATGCTTTTAGATTCACCCCTATATCCGTATAAATACGTCTTAGCCAAAACAGGTGTTTTTACCTGCTATGAAATGATGCGGATCTAAACCCTGCTTTTTCTGTAGAATTGAACTAATAAAATTATTTATGTCGGGATAAAAATTACATTTGCACTATCACCCTTTAAAATTAGCGATCCAGCACACCGGGTTGTAAAGAAATATAATGGCCCATATCATAGACATTAAAACTTTTAAAGACAGCAGAGGCATTTTGACTGTTCTTGACAATGTTGTTCCATTCGAAATCAAGCGCCTCTTCTATATCTATGCTGTTGATGATACCGAGAGAGGCGGGCACCGCCATCATGAAACACATCAGGCTGCAATCTGTATCAAAGGTGCCTGCAAAATCACCAATAACAATGATAAAACCGTAGAGGTATTTGAACTGGACAGTCCTGAAAAGTGCCTTATCCTGCTGCCGGAAGACTGGCATGTGATGTATGATTTTACTCCGGATGCTATATTACTGGTGCTCGCCTCCACTGCCTTTGATCCTAAAGATTATATCTATGAGCCTTATGATACCCTATGAGAATTTAAATACACTCAATAAATCATTCGAAGAGAAATTCAGGGATAAATTCTCCCGTTTTCTTGATAAAGGCTGGTATGTGCTGGGTGAAGAAGTAACACACTTCGAAAACGAGTTCTCTGCATACCATGGTGCTGCCTATACCACAGGCGTTGCAAACGGACTTGACGCGTTGTTTCTTTCTTTAAAATGTTGTGCCTTTAACAAAGGGGCTGAGGTCATTGTACCATCCAACACCTATATAGCTACCATATTGGCTATTATACACTGTGATCTGGTGCCGGTGTTGGTAGAGCCGGAGAGCAGGACCTATAATATAGACCCAAAAAAGATAGCTGAAGCCGTTACTGACAATACTGTAGCAATACTGGTCGTTCATCTTTACGGTCGATGCTGTGAAATGGATCCGATAATCGAAATTGCCGCTCAGCATCAGCTTAAAATAATTGAAGACTGTGCACAGGCACATGGCGCGAAATATAAAGGCCAGCTGGCAGGAACATTTGGTGATTTTGGTGCGTTCAGCTTTTATCCAACAAAAAATCTCGGTGCGCTTGGTGATGCAGGGGCGATCATCTGTAAATCAGCAGCTGATTTCAGTAAGCTTAAACAGCTAAGAAATTATGGATCTGAAAAGAAATACCATAATAGTGTGATTGGTTACAATTCCAGACTCGATGAACTTCAGGCCTCTTTTTTAAGAGTAAAGCTGCCGCATCTCAATGAGATCAATACACATAAACGAAAGCTTGCGGCTTTATATGCGCTTCATCTTGATCCTTCATTCATTAAGCCGGTAGAAAGTCCTGATTTTTATCACGTATATCATATTTACAATATACTGCATCCTGAAAGAAACCGTTTAAAGCAATACCTGGCAGATCATGGAATAATGACCGAAATCCATTACCCGGTAGCTCCTCATCATCAGGAAGCTTTAAAAGGAATTTTAAAAAGCTATGACTATCCGATTGCGGAAAAGATTCATGAAACAACGCTTAGCCTGCCCTGTTCATTTGTGCATACTGAAAAAGATATCCTGCATGTCATCAGTATTTTAAATGCATTTGTCAATAAGCTTTTTTAGCTATAAATATTCACTAATTTTGGATTCAAATCCTTCCGCAATTATGTCAAATAATGTAAATATTACTTCAAATGGTATTCAGAAAGTTCTTCGTAATTATAATGAAAAGCAGGCACTTTCTGAATATATATGGAATGGCTTTGATGCAAAGGCAGATGCCGTAGAGATTATTTACACCGCTAATGCACTGGGATTCATTGATAGTCTGGAGATTATAGACAATGGCTACGGTATCAATTTTAAAAACCTTAAAGCAAAGTTCGATCCCTTTTATGAATCAGAAAAGGCAAAACAACTCGGGGCTAATAAGAATAAATCTGTAATGCATGGTAAAAACGGGGTTGGGCGACTCACGTTTTTTAAGTTCGCTAATGATGCTGAATGGCAGACTACCTTTCTGCAGAACGAAGTATTGAAAAGCGGGCGTATTCAGATTGGGGTCTCTGCTTTGAACAATTACCAGGCACATCTGCTGGAGATACCGCTTAGCAGTAAAAGTGGAACGCGGGTTTTGTTTTCTAACTTAAAGATATCCGATGATTACCTGGTGCAGGAAATTATTCCCTACCTGAAAGCTGAATTTTGCTGGTTCCTTGAACTGAATAAAAAAAGAGGATTTACCATACTCATCAATGGTGAAGCGCTGGATTATACTGACAATATCCTGCATTATGAAGAGGATATTGAAATTAAATACGATGATAGCAATACCTTATTCAGGCTCAAATTTGTACAATGGAAAGAGTCCCTGCACCGTGAACTTTCTAAAGCTTATTTTATCAATGAAAAAGGGGAAGAAATGCATAAAGAATATACAACGCTGAATAAAAAAGCGGACGAATATTTCCACAGCGTATATATTGAAAGTGAGTTTTTTACGGATTTTGATTTCAATGGATCCGAATTTGATACACAGGTAAGGTTATATAACAGGTCTAAATCTGCCCCGGAATTTAAATTCCTGACCAAAAAAGTAAATGAATTTTTAAGAGATAAAAGAAAACCCTTTTTAAAGGAATACTCTGGTAAACTGATCGAGAAATATGAGGATGACGGTATTTTACCCCTGGATAAAACCGGAAGGGAAAACCTGTTAAAAGTACTGCGTTCTTTATATGAGATCCAGCCTAAACTTTTTAGCAACCTGAGTATTGACCAGAAAAAAACAATAGTGGCATTGTTCAATACATTATTACAATCCAATCAGAAAGCCCAGATCATTAGCATACTTGAACACATTATTGAGCTGGAGGAAGAAGAAAAGACGGAGCTCAAAGCATTACTGGGTAATTAAGAAACCCTGATTGCAATTTAATTGACAGACATTTTTTTCTTTAAGATTTCCCGTGATTCTTTTCCGGACAGAATAACTGGTTTGAAGCTGATGGATTCCAATGGAAGATCTGTTGAATTAGTGGCGACGCTATTGATGGCCTCTGCCACATCCATACCGGCTATAATTTCTCCAAATACGGTATAATCGTTATCCAGATGCGGTGTTCCGCCAATTGATTTGTAGATCTCCCGTTGCGCCTGAGAAAATTTAACACCCTTCTTCTGCTCAATCGCATCCAGTTGGGCATCTGTTTGCTTTTTTCCCTCTACCAGATAGATCTGGTTGATATAGGAGCTCTTTGCCGGATTATCGTTTCTTCCCATTCCTAATGCTCCTTTTTTATGAAAAAGGAGCGGATTAATCTCTGCAGCTATACGTACAATTGGAATTTCGGGATGTTGTTTCTCACGTTCCAGGATAGGATCATCCAGTTCACCTGCCTGACTCACAAAGGATTTGATCACTCTGTTAAACCGGGCACCGTCAAACACTCCTTTTTTGATGTTTTTGAGAAACGCATCTCTGTGTTTCGGCGTTTGATCATATAATAATAAAGTGATATCTCCTTTACTCGTTATTAGTTTTACAAGCGATGTCTGTGCCTTCAGTCCAAGTGTGAAGGAAGTAAATAGCAGAATTGTACAGAGTAGTTTCATTATTTTATTTTTTTGAAAGATACAGATTAGAGACAATCATCACCATTCCTATCAGAATAGAGACATCGCCAATATTAAAAATGCCGGTCTTAAATATAAACAAATCGATATGCAGAAAGTCGGTCACAGATCCATAAAACAATCTGTCGGTCAGGTTTCCTAATCCTCCGCCAATCACAAAACAAATTCCGATAACCAATAAGTCAGGCATATTGCTTCGGGTCACTAATAGGTACATCCCATAAAATATGGCGATCAGAGGAATCAGCGTCAGGAAAATAAACTTTACTGATCCGGATAGTGAATCCCCCGTACTCAGAAAAGCTCCCCGGTTTTCTACCTTCATCAGGATAAGATGTTTGCCAATAATTTCAATGGTTTCATGATAAACCAGTCGCTGACGCGCAATGCTTTTTGACACCTGATCTGCCGCAGCATTGGAGAAGATAAGCAGCAGGATATATACGTTTCTTAATTGGGTTTTCATTGCTGCTATTTGTTTCGCCATAAACATAGCCATTTCATCATCATTTTCAAACAAGGGGCAATTGTAACATACCTGAATTGCCTATGTCTAAATAAAAACAGATAAAGATGTGGTTTAAAAAGAAAACAATTTCGGCTGATGCAAAAAAAAAGGTGAAATCCAAAAGCAGGGAGTGGGCCGATGCCATTATTTTTGCCGTTGTGGCAGCTACATTGATCCGCGTTTTTTTTATTGAGGCTTACGTGATTCCATCCGGGTCTATGGAAAGATCAATGTTAATCGGCGATTACCTCTTTGTAAGTAAGCTGAATTATGGCGCGAGGATACCGATGACACCGGTGGCCTTTCCTTTTGCACATCATACTTTACCGCTTACAAAATATACAAAAGCCTACTGGGAAGGCGTGCAGTGGAGATACAGGAGATTGCCTGGCTTGCAGGAAATCAAAAGAAATGATGTAATTGTTTTTAATTATCCCGAGGGAGATACGGTTGCACTGGAAAATCAGGAGGCCAGCTACTATGAATTAGTACGTCACATGGGCAGACAGGCTGTATATGCACAGTATACAATTACTTCCCGCCCGGTAGATAAACGAGAGAACTTTATTAAGCGTTGCATCGGGATCAGCGGCGATACGATAGCAATCAAAGATGGTTTGGTTTTCGTCAACAATAAAGCCGTTCCCTTACCAAATACCGGTCAGACAGATTACCTGGTCACCTTTAAAAATAGTGATATCAACTTTTCCGTATTTGAGGAATTGGGTTTTGTGATTAAGAACGATATTGTTGCAGTTTCACAAAACACCTATCAGTTTACAGGTTCTCCTGCAATGATGGATAAAGTAAAATCAATGGATTTCGTAGCCGCTGTTACCAATAGAAATGCGGGTAAAGATGAGCAGGATCCGGACATTTACCCACATGATCCCAAACAGCATTCAAATATGGATAATCTGGGGCCTGTAATTGTTCCGAAAAAAGGCTGGACAATTCAGCTGGATAGTGCAACCATACTCAGGTATGCCAGGTCTATCCGTATTTATGAAGGTCACACACTGGAACAAAAAGGGACAGTCTATCTGATCAATGGTAAACCCGCTACCACTTACACTTTTAAAATGAACTACTATTGGATGATGGGGGACAACCGCCATAATTCTGCAGATTCACGTTACTGGAGTTTTGTTCCCGAAGATCATATTGTAGGCAAAGCTTTATTTATATGGATGAGCTATGATAATGAGGCTTCATTTTTTCACAAAATCCGCTGGAGTCGTCTGTTTAGGCTGATACATTAAAAACAGAAAAGGCTGCACCTTGTTATAGCTATCATCATACATTAAGAATAGCTACATACCATGGAAAAGAAGAAAGACTCATTTTTCGAGAGAATGTCAACCGCAATTACCTGTTTTACAGGAAGTTCAACTGCATTTGGAATCGCACTGGGCGTGGTGATTATCTGGGGAATAACAGGCCCTTTATTTAAATACTCAGATACCTGGCAGCTCGTTATTAATACAGGAACAACCATTGTTACCTTTTTAATGGTCTTCCTCATTCAGAAGTCGCAGAACAAAGACTCAAAAGCCATTCAGCTGAAATTAAATGAACTGATTGCTGCCAGCAGACATGCCAGTAACAGGATGGTGGATATAGAAGATCTCACAGAAGAGGAACTGGATACCCTGCATAAGTATTATCAAAAACTTTCCGATATCTCGGAGGAAGATGATGATATACATAAGTCGCACTCCATTGATGCTGCAGAGGATTTACAAGATCAAAAATCTAACGAACAAAGGCTTGATTAAATGAAGCATATAAAAAAACCGGAGCAAATGTTCCGGTTTTTTTATATGCTTCACTGTAATTATTCAGCAACTGCCTGCTCGTTTACAAAGCTTTCAGCAACCTGCGTTAAAGCAACGTCGGTAGCTTTTTCATTTTCTAAGGTTTGCT
This sequence comes from Pedobacter sp. MR2016-24, assembly GCF_026239655.1. Lineage (GTDB taxonomy): Bacteria > Bacteroidota > Bacteroidia > Sphingobacteriales > Sphingobacteriaceae > Pedobacter. Next base: position 369,771 of record NZ_JAPIVO010000009.1, read on the forward strand.
GTAATAAACTGGCAATTTCAGATTTACCCATATTGTCAGCGAATACTTTCAATGTGCCATAAGTAGCAATCTCATAATGCTCAACCTTCTGTGCAGCAAGAATAAGTCCTGCGTCTCTGATCATAGTCCCTGCATCTGTATCTCCGATGATACCATCTGCTTCTTCCAGAAGACCAGCCATCGCGTCACATTTTTTTGCTGCTGCTTTTTCTCCCAGTAAAGCAAAAACCTGCTCAAGCGTGTCAATGTGCGTTTGGGTCTCTTGGGTATGCTTTTCAAAAGCTGCTGCCAATTCCGGACTGGTTGCTGCCTTTTTCATTTTTGGTAATGCTTTTACCAAATGTTTCTCAGCCCAGTAGATGTCTTTTAATTCGTCTACAAAGAATTCATGGAATTCTGAATCTTCTATTTTTGATGAACTGGCAGGCGCTTTTTTTACAGCTGTTTTTGCTGCCGCTTTCGGAGCAGTAGTTGTTTTTGCTGCCGCTTTAGTTGTTGTTTTTTTTGTTGTAGTTGCCATAGGTATATGATTTTAGGCTATAACCTCTGGCAATTACAAAAGTTTGAAATATTTTTAATCTGTCTCGGCGGTAACGGGTTTAAACATTTTTTGCCTCATTTTATCATCGTGTCCATACAGGTCATTTCTGAAATTTATCAATCCGTCTTTGTCCACCCAGGCCGTAAAATAAGTGATAAATACGGGTACGGGTTGTTTTAGAGTTACCCAATTTTCTTTCCTGGCAGCCATTGCTTTTTCAATTTTTGCTGCGTTCCACTCCGGGCGGTCAGCCAGTAAGTATTCAGCCAGCTTTTTGGGCTCTGCCAAACGAATGCAACCATGACTAAAAGCACGTTCCTGTTCTGCAAATAATGCTTTGGCCGGTGTATCATGCAGATAGATGTTATAACTATTCGGGAAAAGAAACTTGACGCGACCTAGTGAGTTGGTATTGCCTGGTTTCTGACGAACCACCGGCAGACCATCACTATACCCGGTTTGTTCCATATTCTTTTGTGCCAGGTAGTTTTTATTCCTTTTCAGGTTGGGCAGTATTTCGGTGCGCACAATACTCGGTGGAATATTCCAATAAGGACTAAATACAATATTTTTCAGTTCATTGCTAAAAATTACTGTCTTGTTAGCTGCTTTCCCAACAACAATACCCATGTTCAATACCTCTTTCTTTAATTCAAAAACGTGGAGTTTATATTCCGGGATGTTAACCAGGATGACCTTGCTCTCGGGCATTAAGGGGATCCAGCGCATCCGCTCCAGATTAATCAGTAATTGCTGAATACGTTGTTCTACGGGTACATTCAGTGCTTTGAGTAGAGCGGCATCAACGTAGCCGCTTTGTTTAAGTCCGAACTGTTTTTGGGCTTTTTTGACAGCGGCAGTCATTTCCTCATTAAATATCCGGGATGTGTCGCCATCTGTTAAATCTCCATAGTCGGTCAGCCGCCTTTTTAACACAGTAATCACCGCTCCCGAATCTTTTTCTTTATAGCGGGACTGAGTGGCAATGATTTTATCCCATTTACCTCTCTGTTCGATTTTATACCAATTGATCAGCGCCTTGTTCAGCGTTTTATAATAGGCGTTAACAGGCTCCCATTCTTCAAGCTGAGTGCCTTTTTTTGCTATCAGTGAATCCAGCAGTGCTACTGCGTCGATCTTTTTTCTGGGTATATACCACTGCAAAGCCGCCGGATCTACTTTTCCGTCATAGGCATAGGTAACGAACTTAAAAAAGTGTTGTGTAAGCTGCATCTCCAGATCCACCAGTGCTGCGCTGACTTGTACGATTGAGGTGTCTTTAGTCATCAGCACATCCAGCTGCTTTGAAACTTGTTTATCAACCACTGTACTGTCTCTGAATTCGGTTGCGTACTTTTTGTCCATCTCATAAAACACCCTTGCCTGTTCCGCCAGTCCTGTCTCTGAGAGCCATGCAAACTGGAAGTTTCTGCTGTTGTAAAAATTCCTTAAGCGGTGGGCTGCACTGTCGTCCAGTTGCTGGCCAGTAATAAATTTTTCCATTTGCAAGCTATCTACAAACAATTTAGTAACGGCATTTTTAGGGGTAATCGTTACATCTCTCTCCACTTTTGGGGCCTGATTCTGCTTACACATGGTCAGGAATAACAATGGAATTGCCAGTAGTGGCAGGATAGGGGCTTTTATCTTCATTATAATGAAGATAGTTATTTTTGCTTTATTTGAAATTTTAATCACAATTTAATTTGATCAATGCGGCTATTCTAAGATTAACCCTATATTTGCAGTAACAACTAAACTTATCATCTGATCAAATATTAATGCAGTCCAAAATATTTTCCTGGCAGCTTGCATGGGATTATCCCGCATTTCGTTTAAAATTCGTGTTAGGAATAATTACAATGGCTGTGATTATTTTCTTTCTTCCCGAATTCTTCCTGTTTATTCAGGCCAGACCAGGGATCTTTGTGAATGATCTGTTATTGGAAAAATTGCCTGCACACGATGTCTCTACTTACATATTTTTGATACTCTATCCAATAGGAGGATTTTTTATATGGAGAATCATCAGGAATACGTCAATGTGTATTACTGCCATCTGGGGATATTCATTTTTATGCCTGATCAGGATGATGACTATTTTACTCATTCCTCTTGAACCTCCTGCAGGTCTCATGCACCTTACTGATCCGTTTCTGATCTATTTTTATGGCGCCCAGGAGATTACAAAAGACCTGTTCTTCTCCGGACATACAGCAACAATTATTCTGATAGGGTTGTGCCTGGAGAATAAATGGGAGAAAAGAATAGTATTTGCCGCTGCGGCAGTGCTGGCGGTGCTGTTGCTGATTCAGCATGTGCATTATACTGCGGATATAATTGCCGCTCCGGTGTTTAGCTATTTCTTCTGGTATGTTGGCAAAACGATTAGCAAAATATAAGCTGATAATCCTAAATTCGTCAATTCTTAATTTACAATTTTAATAAGGTCGTCACGTTATGTAGCGAACCGCTTATACATTTTTAATGGAAGTCAAAAATTTAGAACCCCGGGAACTGTGGCATAATTTTGCCAATCTGAATGCAGTACCCCGCGCCTCGAAAAAAGAAGAACGCGTCATTGCATTTATGGTCGATTTTGGTAAAGGTTTAGGACTGGAGACAGTTCAGGATCATATCGGAAATGTGGTGATCAAAAAAAAGGCAACACCAGGAATGGAGGGGCGCCAGACAGTAGTACTGCAGTCGCATCTCGACATGGTACACCAGAAAAACAACGATACTGTATTTGATTTTGACAGTCAGGGTATCGATATGTTCGTTGAGGCTGACTGGGTAAAAGCTAAGGGTACTACATTGGGTGCTGATAACGGTATCGGCGTTGCTGCGATCATGGGCTTGCTCGCGTCAGATCATATTGAGCATCCAGCCCTGGAGGCGATGTTCACTATTGATGAAGAGACCGGAATGACAGGAGCCAAGCAACTTGATCCGGTTAATTTTTCAGGAACTATCCTGTTGAATCTGGACACTGAGGAAGATGATGAGCTGACTATAGGCTGTGCAGGCGGTATCGATACGAATACATCCTACCTGTATACCGAGGAGTCGGTTGCTGAAAATAGCGTTGCTTATGAAATGGTAATTAAAGGACTAAGCGGTGGCCACTCTGGTATGGATATCCACAAGGGGAGGGGGAATGCCAATAAATTAATCAACCGTTTGTTTTACGGGGCATTAAAAGCTGTATCCATCCAGCTGAATTTACTGGACGGCGGAAGTTTAAGAAACGCTATTCCCCGGGAGGCAAAAGCTGTTATCGTTGTTCCGGTTACTGAACAAGATGCTTTCCTGTCTTACCTGGATACATTTAAGACTATACTGAAGGAAGAATACGATGCTATAGAGCCTTCACTGACTATTTCAGTGACTGAAACGGCTTTGCCAGCTAAAGTGATGAGTAAAACAGATTTCAGGAAGCTTGTTAACTCACTTTACGCATTGCCTAACGGCGTATTCAGGATGAGTCCTGATATCGAAAACCTGGTTGAAGCTTCAAGTAACCTGGCAAGGGTAATCGTGAAAGAAGGCGAGTTTATTACGCAGTCACTGCAACGCAGCAGCGTGGAAACGACTAAAGAAGATGTATCTAATGCAATCCGGGCATCTTTTGAAAATATGGGTTGTACAGTGAAACAGGCAGGAGATTATCCAGGCTGGAAACCAAATGCCGATTCTGATGTTTTAAGACTGATGGTGAAGCTTTACAAGGAAAAATTTGGAACAGAACCTAAGGTAGAAGCTTGTCATGCCGGTCTTGAATGTGGTATTCTCGGCAGTCATTTACCGGGAATGGATATGATTTCATTCGGACCTACCATCCGCGGAGCACACTCGCCGGATGAGCGTGTACAGATATCTTCAGTTCAAAAATTCTGGACTTATCTGTTAGCTGTGCTAAAGGAAATTCCAGTTAAACAATAAATAAAAACAATTGCCTATTTTTGGCGCTCAATAAAAACAATTTTATGATTATTGCACCTAGAATTCGTGGCTTTATTTGCCTGACTTCACACCCTGAAGGATGTGAACAAAACATTGTCAATCAAATTAACTACGTTAAATCAAAAGGATCTATTGATGGTCCTAAAAGAGTACTCGTAATTGGTGCTTCTACAGGCTTTGGACTGGCATCAAGAATTACCAGTGCTTTTGGAGCAGATGCATCCACAATTGGCGTTTATTTTGAAAAACCACCGGCACCCGGAAAAACGGCTTCACCGGGATGGTATAATACTGCTGCTTTTGAAAAGAAAGCACATGAGGCAGGATTATATGCTAAAAGCATCAATGGTGATGCTTTCTCTGATGAAATTAAAGCAAAAACGCTTGAACTGATTAAGGCCGATTTAGGTCAGATTGATCTGGTGATTTATAGTTTGGCTTCACCCCGCAGAACTCATCCTAAAACAGGTGTAGTTTACAATTCGGTTTTAAAACCTATTGGTGAAACGTTTACGAACAAAACTGTTGATTTCCATACAGGTGTAGTATCTGATATCTCTATACAGCCTGCAAACGAGGAAGAAATAGAAAATACTGTTGCTGTAATGGGTGGCGAAGACTGGGGCTTCTGGATTGAAGACCTGATGGCGGCTGACTTACTTGCTCCCGGAGCTACTACTGTTGCTTATTCATATATCGGTCCGTCATTAACTGAAGCGGTTTACCGCAAAGGTACAATTGGTCGCGCTAAAGATCATCTTGAAGCTACAGCGTTTACAATTACAGATAAACTAAAACCACTTAATGGTAAAGCATATGTATCTGTAAACAAAGCATTGGTTACGCAGGCAAGTTCTGCAATTCCTGTTATTCCTTTATATATCTCTTTACTATACAAAGTGATGAAAGAGGAAGGAATTCATGAAGGCTGTATTGAACAGATTCAGCGTTTATTCCAGGACAGATTATATTCCGGCAATGAAATTCCTACTGACGAAAAAGGCAGGATCCGTGTGGACGACTGGGAAATGCGTGAAGATGTTCAGGCAAAAGTTGCTGCTTTGTGGTTAGAAGCAAAAACTGAAAGTTTACCAGAAATAGGGGATTTAGCAGGTTACAAAAAAGACTTCCTGAATCTGTTTGGATTTGACGTAGCCGGAGTTGATTACGAAGCTGATACTAATGAAATGGTAGAAATCAGCGGATTAGTTTAATCTGAAACGATATCATGCAAAAGGGGCGCTTTTCAGCAGCCCCTTTTTTTGAGTGCGCAATTATTAAAGAAGGTTATATTTGTATTTCATAAATACCATACTTGATCGCAAAAATAACCAGACCTGCTGTATTCTTACAGCCTGTCTTGGACAGCAGGTTTGTACGGTGGCCATCTACCGTCCGGTTACTGATAAATAGCTTCTCTGCGATCTCTATATTGGTGTATTCATCGCAAATCATTTTGAGTATTGACAGCTCTCTTTCAGTAAGACTGATCGGGATGCTATTCATATTCTGAATGCCCTGACTTCTATGTTTCGCCGCATTTCGCATGGCAAGTACCGTATCCCTGTTAAAATAGAAGCCGAGATCATAGGTGTGGTTTATCGTATCAAGCAGCTCCTTGGTATCACAGTTTTTCTTCAGGTAGCCACATGCTCCGGCTTCGATCATTTTACTCATGTAGCGCTCTTCTCCATGTACAGATAAAACGATAACTTTTATTGAAGGATATTTTACCCTTAAAGCAGCGTTCAGTTCTACACCATTCATTTCCGGCATATTCATGTCTATCAGCGCTATATCGGGCAACATTTCCAGCTGTTCAATTTGTTCCAGCAGTATTTTGCCATTTTCGGCCTGTGCGGTCAGCTCAAAATTTGGCTGTGCGCTAAGCAGATTGGCTAATCCCTCTCTAAATAAATTCTGGTCATCTGCAAGTGCAATTCGTATCATATCATTTTATTAAAATTGAGCCAGAGGATGTACATAAATGAACATTCCAAAACCTTTGTTTATCGCTGTCTGAACAGTATAAGTGGAGTTAATCAAATCGAGCCTGCTCTCTATATTTTGCATGCCCATCCCTTTCTTGCTCAACTTACCATCATAACCAATCCCGTCATCTGTATAATGAATAGCCAGCAGATCTTCATTCTCCATAAATAATGAAATGCCTATTCTTTTTGCACCAGAGTGCTTTAACGTATTAGTGATTAATTCTTGTAATACCCTTACTAATGCAAGGGCAACAGGATAGGCTAATTTTTCCGATGCCGCTTCTGCATGGTTTGTAATGGAGATAAATGAATCGTCACCTTTACTTACTACGTCTTTCAGCTCTTCCAGAGCTTCTGAGAAACCAAATAACGCTAATCCTGGCGGAGAAAGATTATGTGATATATTGCGTACATCCTGAACGATCTTATCTATCAGTTGTCTGTACACCTGTACGGCTTCTTTCTGTTCTTCAGACACATCTTTGTTTTTACCGTCAAAACGGTTCATCAGCATCCGCAGGTTGGACAGTGATCCACCTACTTCATCATGCAGATCCTGTCCAATCCGTTTTCTTTCCTCTTCCTGAGATTTAATGACTGTTCTCAATAATTCCTTTTGATGGGATAAGGCCGCTTCATGTAATTTCTGTCTGTGTTTTAACAGCTTATTCTGATTACGAATAAAAAGTACTACAAATGAAATAACCAATAAGGCTGTTCCCCCTGTGCACATAATGACCAAAAAATAAATATTGTCTCCTACTTCTTCCTGCATTTGCTAAAACCTTTTGCGAATAATAAATACATTAATAAAAGTAATGTAGCATGTATAGTCCAGATCAATATGTCGAGATTATGATTCTTAGATACAGATGTGGAAGATGTTATATTCGAGAAAGAGAATATAAACAAAGCTCCGGAAAAGTATAATAATAGACCTGTACTTATCCAATTAATTGGATTTGATTCCCATTTTACAATTATGTTGTCTTCGTTATTTTGTGCGAAATAGATTAAACTATAGATAATTACTAACAAAGCTTCAATTGGACGTGTATTAGTATTAAACTTCGTTATATCTTGAAAATACATAAAATTGACAATACATAATACAGGGAAAATGATCATCATTCCATAAATAAATTTTTGAAAAATCTTTTCTTTTAAAACCTGGGCGTAAAAAACAGATATGAATAAGAATTCAATAATAGTGAATATGTGTAAAACAGGAAGATTATTTGTTTTTAGTAATGTCAAATAAATCACAAAAACGTTTACCAGCCCATCCAGAAATAAATAGAAAAAAATAGTGCGCATTGCCTCGCCAATATTCTTACGCCTATAGAAACCTATGCCTATTGGAATAAGAATTGAAGCGGGGACGATTATGCCCATGTATATGTAACGAAATGACGGCATATAATATTTATAATTCTAATTAATCTATTACATTGAAAAGTTGGCTATTAGGATCACACATACTTGGACATGGCATGGTGAAATCATATATAGTTGACCTGCTTACACTATCTAAAATTTCGTCTTCTGTCATCGTATCTCCCTCAATACTGGTGGTCAGCATATCATTATTGTTCTGATCTACAGGAACTAACATACCACAGATATTATAGGGGTATTTTGGATCTGGCAGACTCAAATATACCCGTATAGACCTTGCCTCCGGATGATCCTTCTTTAACTGATCAATATCATCCATATTTACATTTATGGATCTGAAGATTCGCTGAGCAGGTATCAATGGAATTGGATTACCTGCTATATCCGTATTTCCCGAGGGAATTGAACTCAGCAGAGTTCTCCATGCTTTTGCTCTTTTTGTTGCTTCTCTTAAGGTAATTCTGGTTCTGTCTAATATAGACGGACCTTTTGAAATTTCTTGATTGTTCATATGATAATAAACTTTGACTGTAAATGTGAATTGATAAAATGTTTTAGGCAATCGCTGCGCTGAATCCGTAGATTACTGCGTAGTCGGTTTTGCTCAGATGGAAAACAGCGAATGACGCTACCCAATAGAGATTCTCTGCTGAGTTGTCTGGATTATTGGTATTTATTTTCCCGTAAGTAGACAGTGGCGTAAACTGACTTTTATCTGCTTTTGGTTGTAGAATAGCAGCAATTTCATCTGAAAAACCTGTATCAATTCCCCAATCATTTAAATCGTTACTGATAGCATTTTCCAATGTTTTGATGTCACCACGTACTGTATAATCAAGCACGGCACCGTAATCTAAATTGCTTGCCGGCAGTTGTACATGCGGATACTGAGCATTAAAAATTAAAACTGTTTGTTTCGACGCAGCAATCAATGCATCTTCCGTGGCTTCAGCCAGTGAATAAGCATCTGGCGGAGGAATGATAAGTGATGGTGGCGTGAAACTGTCAATGATGATAATCAGATCCTGCATTGCAAGATCTGTGTCCTGTACCTCTGCTTCGACCATTTCGGTCACTAATGGTAAGGAGAGAGCGTTAACTGATGCGAATTTACCCATGTTGGCTATTATATAATTTAAAGGACAAGTTAAAATATAAATGCGAAATTATGAGTATCAGGAGTAAGATTTAACGGTAAAAACACGTAATAGGTAAAGCAGGTGTTTTTACCTGCTTGTGCAGAAATCTATCCATTCCGTGGATAACCGATGTTGATAATTTTTAGTTATCCACACTAGTGTTTCAAGTAAGAAGTATATAGTGGTGCTTGTGAGCGACTTATAAATAAGGTGAGATTTTATCTGTAAATGTTGGTAATTTTTAGGATCTTCGCACTCCCAAAACGACATATAGTTAGTTGTTTATTTGAATTGAAAACCGATATCTTTTAGAATATATATATGCAGAAAGCTTGTACTGAAGTGTGGAATAATTGTCTCCAGATAATTAAGGATAATATCCCGAACCAAAGTTTCAAAACATGGTTCGAACCGATCTCTGCCTTAAAACTGGAAGGACCTGTTCTGACTGTACAAGTACCAAGTTTATTCTTCTACGAGTGGTTAGAGGAGCATTATGTAGGACTTCTGCGTAAAACTGTAAAACAACAACTGGGTGAAGAAGGACGTTTAGAATACAATATTGTAGTAGACAAATCTTCTAACAGCGGCAATCCTTATACAACAAGTATCCCTTCTAATGGTAATGGTGGCGCGTCGAAATCACAGTCAATGCCAATGCCTGTGGCAATTAACAAAGACATCAAAAATCCATTTGTTATTCCTGGTTTAAAAAAACTGAATGTAGACCCTCAGCTGAACTCAAATTATACATTTGATAACTATGTTGAGGGCGACTGTAATCGTCTTGCCAGGTCGGCCGGTTTCGCCGTAGCGGCAAAGCCTGGTGCAACCTCTTTCAATCCACTAATGATATATGGTGCAGTGGGTTTAGGGAAAACCCATTTGGTTCAGGCGATAGGAAATGAGATCAGACGGGCATTGCCGGATAAACTGGTTATTTATGTATCCTGTGAAAAATTCTGCCAGCAATTTGTTGAATCGCTGAAAAACAATACGATTAATGATTTTGTGAATTTTTACCAGGCAATGGATGTCATTATCATGGATGATGTACATAATTTCGCCGGAAAGGAAAAAACACAGGATATCTTCTTCCATATCTTTAATCACCTCCACCAGTCGGGCAAACAAATCATCATTACTTCGGATAAAGCACCAAAAGATTTATCTGGTTTGGAAGAACGCTTGCTGAGCCGTTTCAAATGGGGACTTTCTGCTGATCTGCAGATTCCCGATCTGGAAACAAGAATCGCTGTACTGAGAAAGAAAATGCATGCTGACGGTATCGAACTGCCAACTGAGGTGGTTGAGTATGTGGCAAATAACATCGACAATAATATACGTGAACTGGAAGGCGCTATGGTTTCCTTACTTGCGCAGTCAACACTCAATAAAAAAGATATCGATCTGGCTTTAGCTAAATCTATGTTAAAGAACTTTATCAAAAATACAACAAAAGAGATTTCGATGGATTATATCCAGAAGCTGGTTTGCGAATATTTCGAAGTGCCGGTTGAAATGGTTAAATCTCCGACACGTAAACGTGAAATTGTTCAGGCGCGCCAGATTTCCATGTATCTGTCCAAAAGCCTTACCAAATCTTCGCTGAAAAGCATCGGTGCTTTTTATGGCGGAAGAGACCACTCTACAGTAATCTATGCTTGTCAGACGGTTGAAGATTTGATTGATACGGATAAAAAATTCAAAGGATACGTGACAGATATTCAGAAAAAGCTGAAAATGAGTTAATGTTCATTTCTGATACAAAAAGAGAGCGCCTGCAGTATTGATAAAATAATGCAGGCGCTCTCTTTTTATATCAGAAAATTTTAGGAACTGCAGGATAGTGTTGAGCTTCCGGGCTGTTCACTTGCCCACTCTGGTCTTAAAGTGAAGAACTGGTCATGTTCGCGGGAGTAGGGAGTTCTCATTGCTGTCTTCAGTGCTTCAAATAAAGTATCATCTCCCTTTTCCATTCCTTCAATAGCCTGATGTAAGAGGTAGTTTCTCAAAATAAATCTTGGATTATTGGCCCGCATACGCTCAAGACGATTTTCTGCTGAACTGGTGTTGTTTTTGATGCGCTGCAGATAGGTAATCATCAGCTGATAAAGCGCTGTACTTTGTTCCGTGTTAAGTGCTGCATACAATGCGGGTTTAAAATAAGTGTTCAGTGCAACTTCATTATCCAGATCCAGCGGAAGATCTATCAGTAGCTGGTAAAAGATAGTCATGTCGGGCTGTACTGTGGTCAGTGTCTGCTCAAACAGGTCAATTAAAGGTTTATCTTCTTCTCTTAGCTGATCTAGACCAATTTTGTCGGCCATCATTGCATAATATTTTGCGTAATAGATATCCCTGTAATCTTCTAATGCTGCTACCAGCTCATCTGTATTATCTAATAGGGGAGCGAGTGCACTGGCCAGACAGCCGAGGTTCCAGTAAGCAATGGTATGCTGACGACCAAAAGCGTATCTGCGCCCAGGCAGGTCTGTCGTATTTGGTGTAAAGTCCGGATCATAGGCATCAAGAAAAGAAAAAGGGCCATAGTCGATAGTTAGCCCCAATATCGACATGTTATCGGTATTCATCACCCCGTGAACGAAACCTACTCTGATCCAGGATGTCATTAACGCAGCGGTTTGCGCAACAATTGTTTTAAACCACGGTATAATCCTGTTTTCTCCCTTAATCTCGGGAAAAAACTTGTTGATAGTCCAGTCGGTAAGCTTTTGTAAATTTTCCAGCTCCTGTCGGGCTGCCAGCATTTCAAAATTCCCAAAACGCAGAAAACTTGGTGCTACCCGCATCACTATGGCACCGGGTTCATAAGCAGCGCGACCATCATAAAACATATCCCGCATCACCTGGTCGCCGGTACCAACCAAACTCAAAGCGCGTGTGGTTGGTACACCCAGATAAAACATTGCCTCACTCATCAGGTATTCGCGAATAGAAGAGCGAAGAACCGCCCTTCCATCGCCCCTGCGGGAATATGGGGTAGGTCCGGCACCCTTTAACTGGAACTCATAAGATAATTCGGCTGTGACTTCCCATTCGCCAAGTGTGATAGCCCTGCCATCACCCAACTGACCGGCCCAGTTACCAAATTGGTGACCTGCATAACATGCGGCATAAGGAAACATAGAAGCCGAAATGGTATTTCCTCCGATGATATTAACGTCCTCCGAATCAGGATCCTGTATTCCTAATTGTGCCGCCAGCTCTTCAGACCAGGCTAGTAATACCGGCTTTTTTACTGGCGTAGGTACAGCTCTGGCATATAAAAATCCGGGAGTTTGCCTTGGCCTCATATTATCTTCCCGATCACCATCAAATGCATTTACAAACTCGTTTTTAAAGGTTTTTGAGCTCAGCTTTTCCATCTCCGAAGATAATATGATCCTATTCATTCAAAGTTATTCTTTTGCCATATTATCAAATAATTATCGATGAAAAGCTGGTGATATGCCTATTCAGGCATCGGGAAATTTTGTGCAACTCTAGCAGTTAAAATGAACGGAATGAATGGCACTTTGATGCCTGAAATGTATAATTCTATTATACTTTTGCTTCTGTCTATTTAATTAATACTTTAATTATGGAAATTGTGCTTTCCGAATTTCCTGCTTTACATTTAGAATGCAGAGGCAGTTTACTACCTGAGATCCCTGATGACGAATTGTTAACGCAATTGAAGAAGGGAGATAATTTATCATTGTATAAGTTGTATCAAATGTATGCAGGACCATTATTAGGTATAATTTTAAAGTTTATCAAATATGATGATCTTGCAGAGGATGTATTGCAGGAAACATTTGTAAAAATTTGGAAATCAATTGATAAATATGATCCTGAAAAAGGCCGGCTTTTCACCTGGATGGCAAGGATAGCAAGGAATACGGCTATTGACTACCTGCGGGGACAGGCCTGTGCAAAAATATTAAAGACTACGGATATTGATGTCGCTTCACCGAATGTAGACAAGAGGAACTATGTTTCTTATAATACAGATACTATCGGTATTAAAGAATTGATCAATGTGTTGCCCCAGGCGCAAAAGCAGATACTTGACCTCGTCTACTTTCAGGGTTATACGCAATTAGAGGTATCTGACAGACTGCAGATCCCTTTGGGCTCAGTTAAATCAAAAATCAGATATGCGATACTGGTGTTACGGGCACATTTCGTATGAAAGATCAATGTGATGACCTGAAAGGGTGATTTATCATTATTATGTCAGCTTGTCATTAAATGAATCATTAGGGATAATCTTTTTAGCTGTTGTGGAGTCTTACATCCAAATTGATTTTATTTAATTATGAAAGCTTCAAATTATAAATCGTTAATTATCGCAACAGCTATATTGATTGTTAGCGGATTAACTGCACAGAGTGTATTTGCACAAAGAGGGGGAAGAGGCGGTGGAAGCAGCGCTGGTCGTGGGAGCGCAAGCAGAGGTAGCATGAGCAGAGGGGGCGGAAGTTTTGGTGGGGGCAACAGATCTGCTGCCATCAGAAGTCAGAATTTTGGTTCGGGGCGATCTTCTTTCGGACGGGGTACGATTGGGGCAGGAAGTGTTGGGAGAGGAGCTATAGGTAGAGGAAACATTGGAAGAGGATCTTTTGGACGCGGAAATATAATGAGATCAGGATTTGGAAGATCTTACGGTCGCCGCGGATATGGACGGCCGGGATATCGTGCAGGTGCCGGATTCGGCTATCGCAGGCCATATTATGGTTACGGTTATCGCAATTATTACAGACCTTATCTTGGATTTAGCTTAAGCATACTGCCTTTTGGCTACTACCCTTTTTATTATGGTGCTGATCAGTTTTATTATTCCGGTGGTTTGTTTTACAGGCAATATGATAATGAATACAAAGTAGTTGTCCCGCCAGTAGGTGCAGAAGTACCTGATTTGCCTAAAGAAGCAAATGAAGTAGTGATCAATGGCGAAACTTATTACGAATACAAAGGGGTTTATTATAGTGTATCACAAAATGCCGATGGTAAAACAGTTTATATTGTAGCTGGTAAAGATGGTGTTTTAAACACCGACGGTAACGCTGATACGGCACCTCAGGCAGGAGAGATCGTAAACGAACTGCCTGAAGGAAGTCGCGAAGTATTTCTTAAAGGCGAAAAATACTACGTATCACCAGATGATATTTATTATGAGGAAGTGGTTGACGGTAAAAGTATCACTTACCGGGTTGTGGGTCAGTAATGGGTTGTTTAAACAGATAAATTGTTTTAATTTGCCCTATGACAAAATTTAAGGCACTTTTATTTGATCTTGACGGTACTTTGGTTGATTCTGAACATTTTCATTTCAATACCTGGAATGAATTACTTGCAGAATCTGATGTTCAATTAGATTATCATGATTTTTTAAAAAACTATGCAGGCATTCCATTGCCTGGAAATGCAAGCAGATTAAAAGAATTATATGTAATCGATACTTCCCTGGAAGATTTAATTGCCCGTAAGGAATGGTTAACCGTAGAGCGTTTAAAAACCAGCGAAATTAACCTGATGCCATTTGTACAGGAGAGCATGGACTATTTTTTCAGTAAAGGAATTCCAATGGCGCTGGTCACTGCAAGTAAACGCCCGGATGTTGATGAGATGTTCCAGAAGAATGGGTTGGGTAAATTCTTTAAACTACTCATTACGAGGAGTGATGTGAAAAACAGTAAACCTGATCCGGAATCTTATCTTCTCGCGGTTGAAAAGCTTGGTTTTGCGCAGGAAGAATGCCTGGTCTTTGAAGATACACTGAACGGATTAAAAGCCGCTAAAGCTGCGGGGCTTACTTGTTTTGTGATCCAGGGAAATGTAGATGACCATGAAAAATTAGCTGCGGCTGATCAGATATTCCTGAACTTCGAAGAGGCAAGGGATTATTTAATTGTAAATGATCTGATTTAATTACCGGTTTTATCCGCTATATACAAATGCCGTCCCTTCAGGATGGCATTTTTTTTATCTTTGTGAAAATGGACTATTTTAAAAACCTGCTCGGTTTATTAAAGACCGAGCGTGAAGAAGATCTTAAATCTTACCTCAGACTAACGGAATCATCTTCTGTTTCAGACCGCAGGGCTAATGGATTAAGCTGGTATCCAATCGCTATCAGGGGCTCAGAAATGAGCAGGGGAGATTATCTTACGGTCGAATTAGAGCGGACTACACATCAGGAATTATCTCATCAGTTCCGTTTTGGCTCATCTGTAGTTTTATTTTCCAATCATGATCCCAAAATAGACAGGCTGGAAGGTGTTATTGGCTACATTGGCGGTAACCGGCTTAAAATAACGTTGCGTACCGATGAACTGCCGGATTGGGCGTCAGATGGCAAATTGGGTTTGGATCTTTTGTTCGATAATAACAGTTATGATGAAATGCAAAATGCGCTTAAAGTGGCTGATAATCTTGCAGATGGCCCTGAAGAAAGCAGGTTGCAGCAGATCCTGACTGGTAAAGTTTCACCAGGTTTTAATACACAGCCTTTTATATATGCTGTTCCCGGTTTAAATACAGTTCAGCAAGCGGCGGTACACCAGATTCTAAGCGCAAATGAACTCGCTATCGTTCATGGTCCCCCGGGAACAGGAAAAACCACCACGCTGGTCCAGGCCATCAAAGCACTGATCAAACAGGATCATCAGCAGATATTGGTCGTAGCGCCGAGCAATACGGCAGTTGACCTGCTCAGTAGTAAGCTTGCAGGAGAAGGACTAAATGTGATCCGGGTAGGAAATCCGGCAAGGGTTTCCAATCAGCTGGCGTCGCTCACGCTTGATCATAAAATGGCAGAGCACAGCAGCATGAAACAGGTCAAAGCACTGAAGAAACAAGCGAATGAATTTAAGCATATGGCGCATAAATACAAACGCAACTTTGGCAGGGCAGAGCAGGAACAGCGCAAAGCTCTTTTTAATGAAGCAAAAAAGATCAGTAAAGAAGTAGGAGATATCGAGCAATATGTAATTGACGACCTGATGGGAAAGGCGCAGGTAATTGCTGCCACCTTAGTCGGCGCAAATCACTATACCATCCGTAGCCGTAAATTTAAGACGGTAGTGATTGATGAGGCAGGACAGGCACTGGAACCTGCATGCTGGATACCCTTAATGAAGGCGGATAAGGTTATTTTTGCAGGTGATCACTGCCAGTTATCGCCCACCATTAAATCATCTGAAGCAGCAAGAAAAGGATTAAGTACCACATTGCTGGAGAAATGTGTGGCCTTATATCCGGAGGCGGTTACATTACTGGAAGAACAATACCGGATGAATGAAAAGATTATGCAGTATTCATCGCAGGTGTTTTATGAGAATAAATTAAAAGCAAATAGCATGGTAGCCAAACATGTGCTGTTTAATGGCGACCTGCCTGTTGAATTTATAGATACCTCAGGTTGCAGCTTTGAGGAGAAATCTGAAGGTACAAGTACTACAAATCCTGAAGAGGCGGCCCTTTTATTGAAACACCTTACACAACTGGTTACCATACTGGATCAGGAACACAGGCCGGAGGACTTTCCAACTATAGCCATTATTTCTCCCTATCTGCAACAGATCCTGGTTTTGAAAGATTTGCTGCTCAATGCTCCTGCCCTGCAGGTATATGGAAACAAAATCGCTGTAAATACAATAGATAGTTTCCAGGGCCAGGAACGTGATATCGTTTATATCAGTATGACCAGAAGTAATGCTGAAGGGATAATCGGTTTTCTGTCTGATATCAGGAGGATGAACGTGGCCATGACCAGGGCAAGAAAAAAACTGGTTATTATTGGTGATAGTGCCACTTTATCAAGATTATCTTTCTACGCGGATTTTGTAAGCTATGCGGAAAAGATAGGGGCTTATAAAAGTGCCTGGGAATTTATGGATGTCGACTAAAAAGAAACGGGGAGCAACCTTTCGATTGTTCCCCGTTATCTAAATTAACGCTCTCAGGTATATAGACGTCAAATCAAATTAATTATTGTGTAGCTGTTCAATTTAATCTTCTTTTTTTAGATTATCCAGGTAAACCGTCAGCACATTTTTTAAATACAACTCAGGTTTAGGCATTTTAATGACTGTTCCTTCTTCTTTATCTTGTGATTGTTTGATATAATTTGCTTTGATCTTTCCCCAGTCTTTTGAATACAGCTGGATAAAAGTATCTACAAACTCTTTATCCGTATATTCTTTTGGAAGCTTGTTCAATACCGCTTCAATTTTTTCTTCTTTTCTGTGTAATACTGCCATGTTGTTTCTTAGTCCTGCAAAGTTATGCAATAATCATTAAGGTTGCATACGCTTATATTGATCTGTAATCAGTATCAGCAGGTCCTGATTAATTTCCGCCTTATCATCTGCGTTCCAGTTCCCGCTCTCACCGGATTTAATTTCGAAATTCTCATGATCCTCCAGAGACACAATGTGACTGGTGTCCGTACCCTCGGTGACTACATGAACAGATACGGGCAACGTTTCTTTTTTATAGTCAACTTCAAATTTGATTACCTTGTAACTCATGTGGTAAAGGTAATCATGAAATTTAATAACAAAAAACAGTATTCATCTAAAATGAGTATATTACCTGCACCTACTCTGCTTGCTATCAAATGGTTTTAGCTGGGAAAATGCTTAATTCCGGTCTCAATTTTTGTAATGTATTTTGGTAAATAGTCAAAAAACATTCCTATAATAGCTAAAATAAATTCGTTATTTTCAATAATTCGCTCATGAATTCAGCAACAATAAGCCCTGAAAAATTATTGGACCTTTATGAAAGGGCAAATGAAATGGCCCGGCTGGGCATTTGGGAAATGGATCTGGTTCAGGCAAAATTATACTGGTCTTCCGTAACCAAACAAATTCATGGTGTTGCTGAAGATTTTGAACCGGATGTATCTTCAGCGATTAATTTTTTCAGAGAAGGTGCCTCAAGGGAGAAAATACGTCAGCATTTTAAAGAAGCGGAACTATATGGAACACCTTATGATTTAGAATTGCAGCTGTTGACTGCTGATGGTAAGCCATTATGGGTGAAAGCAAGTGGAAGAGCAGAATTTCATGCGGGCAAGTGTATCAGGCTTTATGGAACTTTCCAGGATATTGAAGAAGAAAAAAAACAAGGCATAAAACTGCTGAATAGTGAGATCAAGTACCGCTCTATCGTAGAGAATTCGCTTTACGGGGTATTGCTCACTATTCCCGGGAAATGCGTTTTACAAGCCAATCAGGCTGCATTGGATATGTTTGGTTACACAATCGAAGAATTCAGGAAACTGGATCGTTGTAAGGTACTGGACTGCAGCCATCCAAACCTGCCGGACTTTCTGATGCAAAGGGAAAAAGAAGGAAAAGCCAGTGCAGAAATGGTGGCGAAGAGAAAAGATGGAACACATTTCCCCTGTGAGCTATCTGCCGCTAAATTTACGGACAGCGATGGTCAGGAGCTGAATAGCCTGGTGATTATAGATATTTCTGAACGAAAAGCTGCAGAAGAAAAGATGAGGTTGAGCGAAGCGCAATTCAGGGAGGCATTTGAACATTCTGCAATCGGCGTAGCGCTGTTTGATCTCGACGGGAAATGGATGAGGGTAAATAAAGGACTGTGCAATATGCTTGGCTATAGCGAGGAAGAACTAGTGAACAGCCGTTTTCAGGACCTGACACATCCGGACGATGTAGCACGTAACCAGCAAATACTGAATGATCTGATTGAAGGGATAAGTGATAACTATCAGCAGGAAAAAAGATATATTCATAAAAATGGGCATGTGGTGTGGGTGCTGATGGGGGTGTCTATGTTAAGGGATGTAAAGAATAATCCACTGCATTGTATCTCGCAGATTCAGGACATCACCAATATTAAAGAAACGGAACGTGCATTGGCGGTAAGCGAAGAGAAGTATAGAAAGATATTTGAAAATATTCAGGATATCTATTACAGCACTGATCAGAATGGAATCGTCACTGAAATCAGCCCTTCTATTGAAAAGTACTATAACTTTAAGCGGAAAAATGTGATAGGCAACTCCGTGAATGATTTTTATTTTTATGAAGAAGATCATCATAAAATTATGAATGCACTGCAAAATGATCATACGGTAATTGATTTTGAGGTGAAACTGAAGACGAATAGCAATGAGTTACTCTATGCATCGGTAAATGCGAGGCTGTTGGTTGAAGACGGCCTGATTACGGGTACTGAAGGAAGTATCAGAGACATTACTTTAAGGAAGTTACAGGAAAATGAGCTGAAAACGCTGAACAAAGAATTAAAGGCGCTCAATACACATAAAGAAAAATTACTATCCGTTATAGGCCACGATCTGAAAAACCCTATTGCCAACGCACTTAAGTTATCTGAACTGGCTTTGATGGATAGCTTCGACACGACTAAAGAAGAACTGGTAGAGTATGTACATAAAATGCATGCCGGCCTGGGTAGTGCGCATGAATTGCTGGAGGATTTGCTGAACTGGGCAAAAAGTCAGTTTAATTCTATTAGTTTTAATCCGGTCTATATTCAGGACCTTAAAGTACTGCTCGAACAGGGAATCAAAAGAGCAGGTCCTTCTGCTGAGACAAAAGGAATTCAGTTATATGTGTCTGCAAGTAATGATATCCACTTAACAGCCGATAAGGATATGCTGGATACAATTTTGAGAAACCTGATCTCTAATGCTATCAAATTCACAAATGCCGGTGGTACCATTACCTTGTCTGCGACCCTTGAGATAAATACGGTAAATTTTGCTGTGATCGACACAGGAAGCGGAATCTCTCCGGAAATTGCCAGGCAACTTTTTGACAAGGGCTTTAGCCACACGACTTATGGAACTGCGGGAGAAAAAGGAACTGGTTTGGGGCTGGACCTTTGCAGGGACTTCGTAGAAAAACACCAGGGCAAAATCTGGGTAGAAAGTAAAGAAGGGGAAGGAAGTGCTTTCTATTTTACCATTCCCCTCCGGAAATGTTAAACCTTAGCAGGCTCAGTAATAAATGTTTTAGTCAGGTGCGCCCGGTATTCTCTCATATCTCTTTCCACATCGGCGTTTTTTTCAATATCGTGAAAGTGCATACTTTCCAGTGGAAGCATCCCTGTAAAAGCATTCATGCGGTGAAATCCGAATAAAGGGCCTTCATCGACAGATTTTCCCATGAAAAATTCTTCTGGTATGGTAAATGCTTCCTCTGGTGCATTCCAGGAAGTTGTAAGCATATATTTTCTGCCATTCAACATTCCGCCTGTACCATAATTACGGGTGGGATTGGCTGAGCGTCGTCCATCGCTATGGTAGATTCCGTTGGCATGTCCCTGCGTAAATACCACGTCTATATATTTTTTAAAGCCATGTGGCAGCTGAAACCACCAGATAGGGGTATGGTAAATGACCACATCTGCCCAGACATAGTTCTCTACTTCCTGCTGAGCGTCGTAATCATCATTTACATTGCTCATACGCACTTCAAAATCCGGATGATTGGTGAAATAATCTACCGTAACATCGGTTATTGTTTCGTTAAAGCGACCACCTGAGTGACCGAATTTTTGTCCGCCGTTTATTACAAATATCTTTGTCATTTTGATTGTTGTCTTTCTTTTATGATTTACATGACAAAAGTAAGTTCAATCAACGGATGGTTAAAATAGCATAAATCATATCTAACTATCATAAATATAATAGATGCTGCTGTAAAGACTACATTACTTTTCTGATCAGGTCTTTTATTGACCGGATCTCGTCTTCATACAATGTTTTCTTTCTGGTCGCAAAATAAAGTATGTTTTCGAGTATGGTATTTCCCTCCCATATCACTTTTACCTGCTCACTTTCAATTTCTTTTTTACCCAAATGGTTCGGGATTACCGCCAGGCCGGTTCCGCCGCTCAGGCAACGGACAATGGAATTCAGGTTGGGAACAATATAATTCGGCCTGAAATCGGGGTATTTATTGAAATTGAGCTGCCAGAATCTGCGCAAATGTTCCATATCTCCTGTAGTACCATACCATTTATATTTTTTAAACCATTCCAGTACAGCATTCATATCTCCCTCACCAGCTAATGCGTTAAATTCTTCGCTGTCCACGTCCATTCCACCAAGTAATACGATTCGCTCAGATGAAAATGCTTCATGTTCGATGTTAGTCGTAGTGCCGGTTTGCGGGGTGATGATCAGATCCAGAATACCTTTTTCCAGGTTATCCAGCATTTCGGGGTATTCACCAAATTGTATGATCAGGTTAAATGGGAGCGTAGAGACATAAGGTTCGAGCGTAATCTGAAAGGTTTCAAAACACATACCTACACTGATTGTCGGCGTATTTTTTTCATTACTTCTCTGGAAGTTTTTCTCCGCATCCTCTAATTTAGAGAGGGCCTCAGTGATGAAATTATAAAATACCTTTCCTTTTTCTGTAGGCACCATCTTTCTACCGGTACGGTCAAATAATTTATAGCCGATATAACTTTCCAGGGAACTCAAATGCAGACTTACGCCTGGCTGTGAGATAAACAGAGATTCCGCAGCGCCAGTAAGGGTGCCACTTTTGTAAATCGCTTTAAATGTTCTGTACCACTCCAGATTAACCATTTGACAGATATATTATTAAAATAATAGGAGTGCCAAAATTAAACATTTTAGTGATGGTTTCAGGTGAGATTGACCATTAATTCTAACAAAAAAAATGTAATTTAGACGGCCAATATAATCCTTGATGCTGCACCGAAAAATCATCTTTTTACTCTTAACTGTTTTCATTTCAAACCTGACTTTTGCGCAGCAGGAACAGGTAAGATTTTCTAAGATTGACGTTTCAGATGGCCTTTCTCATAATCAGGTAAATACGATACTTAAGGACACCAAAGGATTTATCTGGTTTGGTACACTCGCCGGGTTAAACCGGTATGATGGTTATCAATTTAAAGTTTTCAAACATAACCCGAGAGATACGACATCAGTGATTGATGATTTTATTACGGGTATCTTCGAACTGCCTGATCACAGACTTTACATAGAAACCAGGGGAGGACCGAATATTTACAATCCTGATAGTGAAACTTTTGAAAGAGACATCAAAGGGTATTTACGTACACTCAAGATAAACGCCGGGACAATTAAGGGTACCATAATTGATAAACAGGGTAATTTTTGGCTCAATGCGCTTGATCAGGGTATATTCAAATATAACACGGCAAAATCGGCTACACTCCACCTGAAATGTGGTGCAAATGTCCCAGATGGATTAGCTGCGGCACCGGTTTCTTCGTTTCAGCAGGATGTAAATGGAAATATCTGGGTAATCCACACCGATAAGGCAATAGAACTGCTTGAAACTACTACAGGTAAGGTTAAACGCAGAATACTTAATTTTCAGCTGAAAAAACCTTTAACTGACCAGGATCTGAGGCTTTTTGCAGACAGGGCGGGCGACTTATGGATTTATGCAATGAGCGCCCAGCATGGCATTGATTATTATGCTCCGGCTACGGGCAACACCAGATTTATTGATAAAGGCAAGGATGGATTAAATAGCAATCTGATCAATGGTATCGTGGAGGATGACAAAGGGCAGATCTGGATAGCGACCGATCATGGAGGGATTAATCTCCTGAATAAAAAAGATTTTAGTTTGAGGTATCTGGTGAATAAAGAGGATGACCTGAAAAGTATAGGACATAATAGTGTGATTAGCCTTTATAAAGATGCCTCGGGTATTATCTGGGTAGGAACGTTTAAGAAAGGGGTAAGTTTTTACCATGAAAAGATTCTTAAATTCCCCCTCTACCGGCATCAGTCGAGACTTGCCAACGGACTCTCCTATGAAGATATAAACCGTTTTGCAGAAGACAGTTCGGGTAATTTATGGATAGGTACCAATGGGGGCGGACTGTTTTATTTTAACCGGAAAACGGGGCAGTTCATACGATACATGCATCAGCCTGCAAACAGCAATAGCCTGAGTAATGATATTATTGTCAGCCTCTATATTGACCGGAATAAGGTGCTTTGGATAGGTACGTATTTCGGGGGACTGGACAGTTATGACGGAAACAACTTCAGGCATTACAGGCATAACAGCAAAGATCCATCTAGTTTGAGTGATGACCGTGTTTGGGATGTAAAAGAAGACCGGAAAGGCAATCTTTGGATCGCCACACTGAGTGGTGGATTGGATCAGCTGGACCGCAAAACAGGAATTTTTAAACACTATAAGGCGGGTGAAAAAAATAGTATCCGCTCCAATTTCGTTTCCTGCATTACTGAGGATGAGGCAGGAAATATATGGATTGGTACCTCTGATGGTGTCGATAAATTGAAAACAGATGGGCGCTTTGTACACTATGGCTATGTAGCAGGAAAGACTAATTCATTGGTTAATAATGTTGTATATGACATTATGGAGGACAGCTATGGTTTTATATGGATTGCGACAAGGGATGGCTTAAGCCGTTTAGATCCCGCACGTAATCAATTCCGGAACTTTGATGCCAGAGACGGACTCACGGAGAAAGCGACATTAAAAGTAGTAGAGGATAATCAGAGAAATCTGTGGGTCAGTACTTCCAATGGCTTGTATAATATCATCCCGGAAAAGTCCGGCAGTAGTGATTTTAACTATTCTTTCAGAAAATATGATGATCATGACGGTTTACAGGGAGTGGCCTTCAATGCAAATGCTGGCTTTAAAACCAGCAGGGGCGAGATGCTTTTCGGAGGGGCCAACGGCTTCAATTTGTTCCAGCCACAGTATATCAGGAACGATAATAGTAAACCCGAAATCGTACTGTCCGATTTGCAGATCAACAACAGAAGTGTAGGTATAGGCGAGCAGGTGGATGGTCGTTTACTGCTGAAGAAATCAATTTCTTTTACAGATGAACTGGAACTGAAATACAATCAAAATGGTTTTACGCTGGAATTTGCAGCACTCAATTTTTTTAATCCTCAAAAAATTAAATACAGGTATAAACTGGAAGGGTTTGACAGCAAATGGCAGGAGCTTCAAGGCGGAACGAGAAGGGCAGTTTACACGAACATCGATCCGGGAGACTATGTTTTTAAAGTTGTCTCAACGGACGCATCAGGAAATTGGGTGAAAAATGAGAAGAGCCTTCATATCACCATTTTGCCACCATTCTGGAGAACTTATTTCGCTTATTTGTTATATATCATAGCAATAGGTGCAACCCTGCTCTTTATCAGACACAGAGGTATCCAGCGCATCAGAAAAGAGTTCCTGCTGGAACAGGAACGTCTGCAGGCAAAACGCATTCATGACCTGGATCTGCTGAAGATTAAATTCCTGACGAATGTTAGCCATGAATTCAGGACTCCCTTGTCTTTAATCATTACACCCCTGGAAAAACTGATCAGACAGGCGCGTGATTCAGAGAAACAGCAGTTGCAAATGATTCAGCGTAATGGAAGAAGGTTGTTAAATCTGGTGAATCAGCTGCTCGATTTCAGGCGGATGGAGGTTCATGAGTTAAAACTGCATCCAAGGACCGGCGATCTGATTTTATTTATTCAGGAGTTATCACTTTCCTTTACTGATGTGGCAGAACGAAAAAATATCAATTTTACCTTCAATACTGACAGGCCGCACCTCCTCACCGATTTTGATCATGACAAGATGGAAAGGATCCTCTTCAACCTGCTATCTAATGCCTTCAAATTCACACCTCAGGACGGGGGCGTGAGGGTGAGTATCGAGACAAGCGACAGGGGACAGCAAAAGACAGAACTGCGACTGATTGTTAGCGATAGCGGAATTGGGATTGATAAAGAAAAACAGGATAAAATCTTCGACAGGTTCTTCCAAAGTGACATACCGGACTCTATGGTTAATCAGGGGAGTGGTATAGGTTTGTCTATTACCAAAGAGTTTGTTAAACTCCATGGAGGTACTATTCTGGTGGAAAGCGTAATTGACGAAGGAAGTAAATTCACTTTAATATTTATATTTGATGAAACAGGAAAGAAAGCCGGCATCCCTCAGCTAAAACCTCAGGAAAAGATTCACTTACAGCTTACTTCACCCCTGGAACCTGTAAGTGGACCTTCGCCGGAACAAATACAGCTTTTTGCATTGAAAAGTAAAAAACCGATCTTGATGCTGGTGGAAGACAATGATGATTTCCGCTTTTATCTGAAAGATAACTTAAAGGAATATTACCAGATTGCCGAAGCTGTGAATGGTAAAGAAGGATGGCAGAGGATTTTGTCTGTACACCCCGACCTGATTGTGAGTGACGTAAGTATGCCCGAAATGAATGGGATTGACCTGTGTAAAAAGTTGAAGTCAGATAAGCGTACAGCGCATATACCAGTGATTTTACTTACCGCCCTTACAACAGAAGATCAACAGCTTACGGGACTGGAAACGGGAGCAAGTGATTATATGACCAAACCATTTAATTTTGAAATCCTTTTGTCTAAAATCAGGAATCTCCTGCAACAGCAGGCATTGTCTAAAAAGACTTACCAGAAACAGGTAGATTTCAAACCTTCAGAAACAGAAGTAGAATCGGTTGATAATAAATTTATCAGGCAGCTGGCAGTGCATATAGAAAAACATTTATCAGATTCTTCTTATTCAGTAGATCAGTTAAGTGCTGATATGAATATGAGCAGGGTAGGGCTTTATAAAAAGATATTACCCCTGACAGGCAAATCGCCTATAGAATATATTCGTTCCTATCGCCTGCAAAAATCTAAACAGTTGTTATTGAAATCCCAGATGACTATTGCTGAAGTCGCCTATCAGGTAGGGTTTAGTAACCCTAAACATTTCAGCAAATATTTTAAGCAGGAATTTGATATCCTGCCCTCGGCTTATGCTTCATCCATAGCTAAGGAAGACTGACGGCAGGCTTCCCTGACAAATTTTATTGAGGCAGTAACATCTGTGCAGTTTGCTGCTGCGTATCGCACATATTTAAGTTCGGGTAGCTTAACTTGGTTTCGGTAAAATCTGATTCATCGGTTAATATTTCCCGCTCAATTTTCCACTTAAGCCAGTTTTGTTAACATTTGGATACCCATTTGTTATCATTTGGATGACCTCAGATTTTACAATTCCTGATACTTTTAGAGCTCAAACAACTGAATATAAACTGTATTTATTTCTATGCGTAAAATTAGGGTCTGCTCCGTAATCTTTACAGGTGTAATGGTATTATGCCTGAATGTAAACGGACAAGAAAAAGAAAGTTATCTTAAAACTGCTTCCGGTACTGAAATCACGATTAAAAACTCATTAACGGGAATCAAAAAAATCAGGCTCCAGCCAATTGCTGATCAGATTATTCATGTGACTGCCATTTCAGTAAATGAGTTCCCCATTGATAAAAGCCTGATGGCAGTATGGCCTTCAAAAACTGCTATACCTTATACGGCTAAATTTGAAAACGGTTCCGTTATCATTACTACGAAAACGATAAAAGCAGAAGTTTCTGTTGAAACAGGTATTGTAACTTATCGCGACCTGAATAACAAACTGATTCTTACACAAAGCAAAACAATAGAACCTGCGCTGGTGCCTAAAGTTTTTAATGGCGAATCATCATATAAAGTATCTCAGGTTTTTGATGCACAGGAGAACGAAGCTTACTACGGACTTGGACAGCATCAGCAGGGACTGGTGAATTATAAAGGCCGCAGGGTAGATCTTAGTCAATACAATACTGAAATAGGTGTTCCTTTCCTGATTTCTAACAAAGGTTATGGCATCTTATGGGATAATTATTCAATTACTAAAGCTGGTGATATCCGGGAATACCAACCGCTGAGTGCCATGCGTTTATTCTCGAAAACTGATAACGAAGGTTGGCTGACAGCAAGCTATTCCTTAAGAACCGCACCGGATAAGGTTTTATTGAGCCGTCCTGTCTCAGAAATTTCACAGAACTGGCTGACCGATCAGCATAAATTTCCTGCAAACATAAAAATGCAGGATGCTGTAGTAAATTATGAAGGTGCAATAGCAGCAGATCAGGGAGGTTTGTATCAGTTACAACTAAAATATGCTGGTTATGTAAAAGTGTGGTTTGAGGGGAAACTGGTAGCAGATTACTGGCGTCAGGCCTGGAACCCCGGAGCTGCAATCATTGATCTCAAATTAGAAAAGAATAAAAAATCCAGGATAAAAATTGAATGGATGCCGGATGGTGGTGAATCTTATTTTGGACTCACCTGTCTTCCTCCTGTTCCGGAAGCTTTAGAAAACACTTTTGCGCTGACTTCAGAGTCGGGCGCCGCAGTAAACTATTACTTCATCCACGGAGATAATGCCGATCAGGTAATCAGCGGATACCGTCAGATTACTGGTAAGGCAGTACTGATGCCTAAATGGGCAATGGGTTTCTGGCAAAGCAGAGAGCGTTATAAAACACAAGAAGATATATTAAGTACTGTCAAAGAATTCAGAGACCGTAAAATTCCGTTGGATAACATCGTGCTGGACTGGTCTTACTGGAAACAACCGGAATGGGGGAGTCAGCAGTTTGATCCTGCCCGTTTCGAAGCACCGGAAGAAATGATCAAATCATTACATGATCAGCATGTAAATCTGATGATCTCTGTATGGCCTAAATTCAATAAAGGCTTTGATATCTACGATGATTTTGACAAAAACAAGTTCCTCTACAAAAGAAATATTGAAGATGGCCGCCGTGACTGGATCGGAACAGGCTACCAGAATACTTTCTATGATGCCTTCAATCCAAAAGCGAGAACAGCTTTCTGGAACCTGATGAACAAAAGACTATATAGTAAAGGTATTGATGCCTGGTGGATGGATGCTACAGAGCCTGACATGCATTCGAACGAATCTGTAGAGGTTAGAAAAGAGTTAATGACACCTACTTATGAAGGATCCTCTACCACTTATTTCAATGCTTTCCCACTACAAAATGCGAAGGGTGTATATGAAGGTCAGCGTAAGGTTAATCCAAATAACAGGGTATTTATCCTGACCAGATCTGCTTATGCAGGTTTACAACGTTATGCAGCGGCAGCCTGGAGTGGCGATATTGCTTCACGCTGGGATGATATGAAAAACCAGATCGGTGCAGGTATCAACTTCTCTTTATCCGGAATGCCATACTGGACCATGGACATTGGCGGGTTTTCTGTAGAAAAACGTTATGAAGAGGCAAAAGGAGCTGATCTGGAAGAATGGAGAGAATTAAATACACGCTGGTACCAGTTCGGTGCTTTTGTGCCTTTATTCAGGGTTCACGGACAATATCCTTTCAGAGAGATTTACAATATCGCTCCTGAAACTCATCCTGCTTATAAAAGCATGTTATACTATAATAAGCTGAGGTACCGTCTGATGCCTTATATCTATTCATTGGCAGGTAACAGTTATCAGCAGGATTATACCATGATGCGTGGATTGATGATGGATTTCCCTCAGGATCTGAAAGCATCGAACCTGAATGATGAATTCATGTTTGGCCCTTCATTATTGATCAACCCGGTTTATACTTATAAAGACAGGAGCAAAAATGTTTATCTGCCTGCTGGTCACGGTTGGTATGACCTGTATTCTGGTAAATACTTTAAAGGTGGTCAGGAGATCAAAGCCGAAGCAACTTATGAAAGGATGCCTGTTTATGTAAAAGAAGGATCTATCCTGCCTACAGGACCAGAATTACAATATACTTCGGAAAAAGCAGCTGATCCGCTTACTTTATTTGTATACACAGGTAAGGACGCGAGCTTCTCCTTGTATGAAGATGAAGGTACCAACTACAACTATGAAAAGGGTGCTTTCTCTACCATCAACTTTAATTACTCCGAGCAAGGAAAAAGCCTGACAATAGGGGATAGAAAAGGTAGTTTTGCCGGAATGCTGAATGACAGGACAATCCGCATCATCGTGATCTCGCCGAAATCTGCTAAAGCGCTGAATTTTGTGCAGAAAGCTGGTCACACCTTAAAATACAGCGGTAAACAGACCGTGATTAAACTGTAACCAAATTAATAACCAATATATAAAATGAATACATTATTTACTAAATCCTTATGAACGGCATGAAAAAGCATTTGAATATAAACAGGAACAGCGCCTTTTTGCTGCTGTTTCTTACACTGCTGAGTTTCAGTGAGGCACTATTTGCACAGCAGCGCCAGATCAGTGGAAAAGTAACTTCAGCAGACGGACCATTGCCCGGTGCAGTGGTAAAAATTAAAGGAAAAAGCGGAGGCACAGGTACCAATAATGACGGTGCTTTTGTAATCAGCGCACAGACAGGTGATATACTTGTAATCAGTTCGATCGGTTACAAAACGAAAGAAGTACCGGTTTCTACGGGCAATACGGTAAATGTAGTATTGGCAGATGATAACCAGAACCTGGATGAAGTGGTAGTAGTAGGATACGGTGTGCAGCAGAAAAAGCTGGTGACTGGTGCTACAGTACAGGTTAAGGGAGAGACACTGCAAAAACAAAGTACAACAAATGCATTGCAGGGCTTACAAGGTCAGAGTCCGGGTGTACAGATTACCTCTACTTCAGGTCAGCCTGGAGAAGCGCTAAAAGTAACAATTAGGGGATTAGGTACCGTAGGTAATTCCGGGCCATTATACGTTGTTGATGGTGTGCTTACAGGCGATATTACTTATTTAAACTCTGCTGATATTGAATCAATAGATATTCTAAAAGATGCGGCATCTGCAGCGATCTACGGTTCACAGGCTGCAAATGGTGTAATTCTGGTAACTACCAGGACAGGTAAAAGAGGTCAGTCAGGTCAAATCACTTTTGATGCTTACGCCGGAGTGCAGAATGTCGGTAAAAAAATAGATATGTTAAATTCTCAGCAATATGCTTCTATTATGAATGAAGCAGCTATCAATGGGGGTAAACAGCCTATTTTTACCAACGGGCAGATTGCAGCGATGGGAGAGGGAACCAACTGGATAGATCAGATGTTCACGGACAATGCTTTAACACAAAATTATGCATTCGGTGCTTCAGGTGCATCAGAAGCATCGGTTTACTCGCTAGGTTTGTCTTATACTGGTCAGGCCGGTGTAGTCGGCGGTAAAAGTTTATCTAATTATGACCGTTATAATTTCAGGATCAATACTGAACATAACTTCTACAAAGATATTATCAAGATAGGTCAGCATCTGACTTACAGTGATCTTAAGTCTAACGGAATAGGGGTTGGGAACATCTATAACAATTCGCTTAGAGGAGCTTTTAATACCAGTCCCTTTGTACCCGTATATGATGCAAATGGCAATTTCTTTGATAATTCAGGATCAACCTGGTTTCCTGGTGAAGCTAACCCATATGCCTTAATGGTGCTTACAAATCAAAATAAAAGGACTAGTCAGCGTCTGTTGGGTGATATTTATATGGTAGTAGAACCAATTAAAGGATTAAAATTCCGTACAAGTCTTGGTATGGATTACAATAATGCTGATAGTCGTTCATTTACGCCTCTTTATCAATTATCTACCTATGCCTTTACCTCTACAACAAAAGCTACACAGTCGATGGATAAAGGCAAATCATTTATATTTGACAATCTCTTAAGCTACCAGTTCAAAGTAAAAAATGATCATACTTTCGAGGTGTTGGCAGGTAGCTCAGCTTACCAGGCAGATGGATCATCAATCTTTGGAACAAATACAAACCTGGTATTTGAGGATCTTGATCACGCATGGTTAAGCAATGCAACGAACAAAGATGGTACAGGAATTAACATTGGGGGGCGACCAATTCCATCTGATCGAAGGATGTCATATTTTGGTAGGATCAACTACAATTATAAAGAGAAATATCTGATCAATGCTACTTTCAGAGCTGATGGTTCATCCAGATTCTCGTCTGCAAATCGTTGGGGATATTTTCCTTCAATTTCAGCAGGCTGGGTAGCTACTAATGAGAAATTCCTTGAAGGCCAAAAAGGTTGGCTGGATTTCTTAAAAGTTCGTGCTAGCTGGGGACAGGTAGGAAACCAGAATATTCCGGCTTTCCAATATCTGGCACCTGTTAATTTAGCTTATACTAACTATACATTTGGCGATAAAGAAGGTACACTGATTCCAGGTGCTTACCAAAGCAGGATCAGCAATCCAAATATCAAATGGGAAACTTCAGAACAGGCCAATATCGGATTTGACGCTAATTTGCTAAAAAGCAAACTGACGATCAACTTTGACTGGTACAATAAAACAACTAAAGACTGGTTGCTATCTGCACCTATCCTGGCAACAGCAGGTGCTGATGCCCCTTTTATCAATGGTGGTAATGTGGAAAATAAAGGTGTTGAGCTTGCAGTTACCTACCGTAGTAACATTGGCGACTTCAATTATTCTGTGGGTGTAAATGGAGCTTACAATAAAAATAAGGTAGTTAATATCCCTACTGCTGATCAGACTATTCACGGCGGAACAGGTGTATTGTATGATAATTCACTAGAATTCTACAGAGCACAGAGCGGATTTCCTATCGGATACTTCTGGGGACTTAAATCGGCTGGCATCTTCCAGAATGAAGCAGAAGTGCAGAATTACAGATCGGCTGCGGGAAAGGTAATCCAGCCTACAGCACTGCCTGGAGATGCGAGATTTACAGACATCAATGGTGATGGTGTAATTGACAATAATGACCGTACGATGGTTGGTAATCCTAATCCAGACTATACGTTTGGGATTACGCTTTCTGGTGACTATAAAGGTTTCGACTTTTCTGTTGTAGCTTCAGGTGTGGCCGGAAATGATATCGTACAGTCATACAGAAATCAAACCAGTCAGTTTTCAAATTATACAACAGCCGTTTTGGACAGATGGCATGGTGAAGGTACTTCAAACACTGTACCACGTGTAACTGAAACACCTGTTAGTTATGCTACCTTCTCAGATCTTTATATTCAAAAAGGAGATTTTCTGAGAATCAGCAATATCACTGTAGGATATGATTTGGGCAAAATATTCAAGAAAAGTTATTTGAAACAAGTGAGATTATATGCTGCAGCATTGAATGTTTATACTTTCACAAAGTATAATGGTATGGATCCGGAGATTGCGTACGGAGGTATTCCTTCTACCAATTCGAATGGAGAAAGCATTGTTCAGGATGCCTATGCATCGGGTATCGACGTAGGTTATTATCCAAGACCGAGAACATTTATGTTCGGTGCAAACTTTAAGTTTTAATCTACCTGATTTTAGAAATTATGAAAGCTATAAAAATATTTACAATTGCAGCACTCTTTTTATCACTTGGAGCATGCAAAAAAGGTTTCCTTGATGTGGAGCCTATCACTACGGTAACTGAAGAGAACTTCTATAAAACACCAAAAGATGCATACACTGCATTGGTAGGTTGCTATGACGGGATGCAAATTGTGTGGACTGAAGGTGTTTCTCTACCTGTTGCTGCCGAAGTAATGTCTGATAACGCCTTTGGGGGTACTGGAAATTCAGATGGATTTGGCTACCAGATGTTAGATGAATTTGATAAATCACGTTCTCCTGCTGACCAGGATCTTTTCGGAGGAAACTGGGTATTATATTATAAGGCTTTATTTCGCTGCAATACGTTAATTGCCAAGATGGATCAGATTCAGTGGGGTACTGATGCACAACTACGCAAAACTTACGAATCTGAAGCACGTTATATTCGCGCCTACCTGTTATTTGATATGGTCAGACTCTGGGGTAATATTCCTCTGATAACTGTACCAACAAGTGAAAATATTCCACAATCAAGTCCGGAGGCCGTTTACAAACAAATTGCGGAAGACCTGAAATTTGCTTCCGAAAATATGCTGGCTACATCTTATACGGCACAACCAGTTGCAGAACATGGTCGCGCCACTAAATATGCTGCTGAAGCCTTATTAGGCAGGGTTTATCTTTTTTATACCGGTTATTATGCAAAGACAGATTTAGCTGGCGTAGTGACAAGAGCACAAGCACTTGCTTATCTGGAAGATGTTATCACCAATGGTGGTTATGGTTTGGTGGAAAATTTTGCAAATCTATGGCCTGCTGCTTCACCAGCCACTTATGTAGGTGAAGACAATAAAGAAACCATTTTTGCAATTAAATATACCTATACCAGCGATTACAATGGTAACAGGGACGGGAATTACTGGATGGTCATGACCGGAATGAGAGAATTTTCTTTCGCACCGTACGGTAATGGCTGGGGCGGACAAACGGTAAACCCGAAATTATGGAATGCCTATGCCTCCACGGATACACGTAGAAGTGCATCTATCATCTCTATTGCAGGTGAGAACATTCCCTTCACAAATCAAAAAGGTCAGCGTGAATACACAGGCTATTATGGTAAAAAATACAGTCCTATGTTAGGTGCAGATGGAAAACCTTTACCTGATACCTACGGAAATCCTAACTTCCAGATTGCACAGTTTCAGGATTATGTGGTTATCCGCTATGCTGATGTATTATTAATGGCAGCAGAATTAGGCAGCCCTAATGCACAGACTTATTTTGATAGAGTAAGACAGCGTGCATATCTGACAGCTTTTACACCTTTAGCCTTAACTACAGACAACTTGTTCCAGGAACGCAGATTAGAGTTTGCATTGGAAGGAATCAGGTATTATGACTTATTACGTCAGGGTGTTCCAAAAGCGGCACAAACTATCGCAGAAAGCGTAAGTTTATTGAATGGAGGAGCTTCTGTAACTAAAACAATCTCTGCAGGTAATATCACGACCACGCAGGGCTTACAGCAGATTCCTTATACACAAATTACTTTGTCCAACGGTACATTAAAACAAAACGCCGGCTGGTAATCATTATTGATTTAATCTTTGAGAAATGAATTCATATAAAAAACTAATCGTGATGCTGATGCTGCCTACGCTCTTCATCGCATGTAAAAAAGATGAGCATAGTCTGGGTACTGTGCTGGATAAATCTGAAATTAAATATTCAGTAACACAGGATCTCACTGCTGATCCAGGTGGTAATACCGTGATCTTGAAAAACCTCACGCCTGCTACTTTGCCGATGTGGGATTATAGCACGGGTACTTCCAACAGAATGACTGATACAGTAAGATTTCCTTTTGTGGGTGATTATAAGATCAAATTTTCCGTATCCACAGGAGGATCAATTGTTCAGTTAGACTCTGTCATCGTGAAAGTAACTAAAGATAACCTGGCCTATGTGAATGATCCGTTATGGCTTGATATTTCTGGCGGCGTAGGGAACGAAAAACAATGGGTGCTTGATGTTAACGCTAAGAATTTTAATGGTCCTATGGCATTTTATGGCACTACAAATGGCTGGCTTGCTGAAGGTGGACCATGGTCTTCTGGTGCTTTTTCAACTGGTTGTTATGGTGGCGACTGCTGGACATGGGGGCCGGACCTTGCAACCATTTATGGAGGTATGATGACTAAGGGTGACTATGGTGTGATGACTTTCGGTTTGAAAAATACCGCTTCGTTTAATGCAGTTAAATTGATGGAAAATGGTGTAATACAAAACGGAAGTTATACGATCAACACAGGTGCTAAAATATTAACCATCAACAATGGCAATATCCTGCGTGGTTATAAACCGGCCAAAAATGGGATTACCGGAATCAGTAACTGGACTACTTATAAAATCCTGACCTTAAATGAGAACTTTATGCAGTTAGGCGTAATTAGGGACAAAGATGTAGATGGCGAGGGCCCCGCAATGATTGTTTACAACTTCATTTCAAAGAGTTTCGCTGATAATTAGTTATTTCCTGGCGTTCTCTTTTAATAATAACGGTCATTAAATCGTTGAAAAGCCTGAAAGCATTTTTTGCTATTCGGGCTTTTTTAAAAACTTATATACTTAAACTTATTCCCTTGAAGATATTTCCAATTTTTAAGCTAGTACTTCTCGTTTCCTGTGTAACGGGCTCATTGTTTGCACAGCAGAATCCCAGGGTCATTTCGGATTTTAACGCGGACTGGAGATTTATATTAGGTAATCAGACTGGCGCCTCTGCTAAAGTGTATGCAGATAAAAACTGGCGTAGTTTGAATTTGCCGCACGACTGGAGTATTGAAGGCAAATTCAGTAAAGACCATCCTGCAACAGTAGGGGGTGGAGCATTACCCGGTGGAACAGGCTGGTACCGTAAAACGTTCACCATTCCCGCAACAGCTAAAGGAAAATACATCGCGATTGATTTTGATGGCGTTTACCGCAACAGTGAAGTATGGATCAACGGGCATTTCCTGGGTAAACGCCCTAACGGTTACATTGCCTTCCGTTATGAATTGTCGCCCTACCTGGTTTACGGCGGAAAAAACACCATTGCTGTTAAAGTGGATAACTCGAAACAGCCCAATTCGCGATGGTACAGTGGTTCGGGAATTTACAGAGATGTAAAACTGATTACTTTAAACAAGACGCATGTAGACCAGTGGGGCACTTTTGTAACTACTCCGGTTGTAACGGCAGAACAGGCACAGGTTAAGGTGCAGATCAAATTAAGCTCTTCTGTAAAAACCACCCAGCAGGTTACGGTAAAAACACAGCTATTTGATCAGGATAAAAAACTTGCAGGCAGTTCTTCGAAGATAATTGCACTGAATCTAAATGCCACTCTGAACGATGAAATTAATGTAAAACAGCCAAACCTCTGGTCTGATGTCAATCCTTACCTATATACTGTTCAAACGCAGCTATTGGTTAAAGGTATAGTCGTAGATCAGTGTACCAGTTCTTTGGGGATCCGCAGCTTCAGTTTCGATGCTGACAAAGGTTTTGTACTGAATGGTAAAGAACTGAAGATCCGGGGCGTTTGCAATCACCATGACCTTGGTGCCTTAGGTGCTGCATTTAATGTCCGTGCTGCGGAAAGACAGCTGGAAATGCTGAAAGTAATGGGCTGTAACGGTATCAGGACATCACATAATCCTCCTGCTTCGGCACTGCTGGACTTATGTGATAAAATGGGCTTTATCGTAATGGATGAGGCTTTCGATCTGTGGGCAAAAAAGAAGAATGACTTCGACTATCATCTGGACTGGGCGAAATGGCATAAAAAAGATCTGGAAGATCAGATTTTGCGCGACAGAAACCATGCTTCGGTTTTTATCTGGAGTATTGGAAATGAAATTCAGGAGCAGTGGGGTACAGGCGCTGATACTGCAGGCCGCGTAATTGCGAGAGCGCTGGCCGGCATCGTCAGGAAGCTGGATATGACCAGACCTATCACTACAGCTAACAATGATGTTGCCCTATACAATAACCTGATACAGTCGGGCGCAACCGACATCATCGGTTACAATTACAACCACGACAAATGGAAAGATTTTCATAAAACCTACCCGGGTAAAAAATTGATCGCTACAGAAACTACTTCTGCCTTACAGACCCGCGGACATTATGATATGCCGTCCGACAGTGCCAGAATCTGGCCTACTGCCTGGGATAAACCCTTACTGACAGGTAACGCAGATTTCAGCTGCTCTGCATATGATAATTGTTATGCGCCCTGGGGTTCTTCACATGAGCAAACGCTAAAAGCATTTGAAAACGATCCTGTAGTTTCGGGTATGTTCGTATGGACGGGATTCGATTACCTCGGCGAGCCTACACCTTATGTATGGCCGGCCAGAAGTTCCTACTTCGGCATAATTGATATCGCAGGTTTCCCGAAGGATGTGTATTACCTCTACCAGAGTGTATGGACGAACAAACCAGTGCTGCATATTTTTCCGCATTGGAACTGGAAGGCCGGTCAGACGGTTGATGTTTGGGCTTATTATAGTCAGGCAGATGAGGTTGAGCTGTACCTGAGCGGTAAATCATTAGGTAAAAAGACGAAACAGGGCCGGGACATGAAAGTGACCTGGAGAGTGAAATACGAGGCTGGAGAAATTAAAGCGGTATCGCGAAAAAATGGAGCGACTGTATTGGAGCAGGTGATCCATACAGCTGGTAAAGCGGCTAAATTAATGCTGGTAGCAGATCGCAGCAAGATCAGCGCAGACGGTAAAGATCTGTCGTTTATTACGGTGAAAGTATTGGACAAGGAAGGAAATCTGGTACCCGATGCAGATCAGCTGATTCATTTTAAAATCGAAGGAGATGCAACGCTGGAAGGTGTTGATAATGGCAGCCCGATTAGTCATGAATCCTTCAAAGGTAAGCAGCATAAAGCTTTTAACGGACTGGCCCTGGCCATCGTGAAAGCTGGTAAAACTGCCTCGACAATCAAACTGATCGCTACCAGTGAAGGATTGGGACGCGAAAGTATAACAATAGACCTGGAGTCTCCCAACCTTAAATAAGCGTGGATATGAAGAAAAGAATATTTTGCCTTCTTCCTTTTATAATAGGAACAATCTTAAGCTACGGACAAACAGGTCAGTTTTTACAACCTGAGCGAGGGTTTACCAGCTGGCAACCTGCGGAAAACTGGGAGCAGTCGTT
The DNA here is from genome assembly GCF_026239655.1 of Pedobacter sp. MR2016-24. Classification (GTDB taxonomy): domain Bacteria; phylum Bacteroidota; class Bacteroidia; order Sphingobacteriales; family Sphingobacteriaceae; genus Pedobacter. The sequence continues at coordinate 407,259 of NZ_JAPIVO010000009.1, forward strand.
ACTGACCGGAAACGGAACTATGGGGGCAATGGTAACAGGACAGCCATATGAGGAAACGATCATCCTGAGTCATGCTGCCCTCTATCTTCCGCAAAAAAGATCAGGAAAGGTGTATGAGCAAAAGAGTCAGCTAGCCGCCATCAAAAAGATGCTGCTCGCGGGTAAGTATGCTGAAGCAGGAACGCTGACAGCAACCATGCGTAAGGAACAGGGATTTAACGACATCAGAGACCCGTTTATTCCTGCTTTTGATTTAAAAATTGAGCAGAATCCTAAAAATGTGATCAAATACCAGCGATCGGTTAATTTTGAAACGGGCGAAGCAATTGTAGACTGGCAGGATGACGAAGGTACCTACCAGCGTAAAGTATTTGCATCAAGAACAGATAGTGTAGTGGTCGTTTCCATCAAAGGGACAAAAAAAATCAATTGTGCGATCAATTTTGCACAAAGACCTGTGGCGTATGACCAATGGGCATTTGTGAAGGATGGAATCAAAGAAATGAAAGCGGGAGCAGAAGAAGATTACCTGAGCTTCAGCAGTGAGTTTAACCATAAATATCCCAAAGGATTAACAGGTTATGCTGGCTTGGGGAAACTAGTGCAAAAAGGTGGGAGTCACCAGTTACAAAACGGTCGCCTGCTCATCAAAGATGCCGATGAAATTACATTACTGATCAAAATAAAACCTGCCTATGCCAATATCAGCGATCTGTTGCCCGGATTAAAATCAGACTTAACAGTTGCATCAGGGAAAAATTACAAGGCATTAATTCAGTCTCATACTGCTGTTCATGGAGCCTTGTTCAGTAAAGTTAAGCTTGACCTGGAAGGGAGTGCCGAAGAAAGAAACCTCAGCAGTGAGGCATTGATCCAGTTGGGTAACCACCAAAATAGCAAGGCGCTCATCGAACGCACTTTTGATGCAGGCAGATACAATATACTCAGCGCAACCGGCAGCCTCCCACCCAACCTGCAGGGCTTATGGTCGGGCACCTGGACAGCCCCATGGAGTTCCGGTTTTACAGTAGACGGCAATTTACCCACCGCTATTTCGATCCTGATGCCGGGCAACATGCCTGAACTGATGAAGGGGTATTTCGATTACCATGAAAAGCAGATGGGGGATTATCGCCAGGAAGCTAAACAACTCTATGGAACAAGGGGAATCCATATTCCTGTGCAAATTACGACCAGGGGAGTTGAAACTGATTTCGGTGCTACCTGGTGCCTGACCTATTGGACAGGCGGTGCAGGGTGGACCGCTAACTTTTTCAATGATTACTATTTGTATACCGGAGACAGGAAATTTTTACAGGAGCATGCCTATCCTTTTATGAAAGAAGCCGCCTTGTTTTATGAAGATTTCCTTAAAACCGGAGCAGATGGTAAACTTCTTTTTAACCCCTCATATTCTCCCGAAAATAATCCAAAGGGGATAGAAGCGCAGGCGACAATCAATGCAACGATGGATGTGATGATAGCGAAACAATTGCTGAATAATTGTATAGCTGCAGCCAAAACGCTTCATACAGATACTGAAAAAGTTAAGTTGTGGCAAAACATGCTGTCTAAAATGCCCGCTTATGAAATCAATAAAGAAGGTGCGTTGAGAGAATGGATCTGGCCCGGTCTGGAAGATAACTACAGTCACAGGCATGCGTCACAATTATACGATCTGTATGATGGCGTGAGTCCTGATTTTCAGCAAGATACCGCTTTAGTAAAAGCTGCAGGCGTTCTGCTGGATAAGAAAATGGATTTCCGGAAAGCAGAAGGAGGGGGCGAAATGGCTTTCGGACTGGTACAGTTAGGTGCTGCTGCAGCACATTTAGGTGATGCAGGAAAGGCCGGCCAGCTACTTAACTGGCTTGCTGCTACGTACTGGTCAAAGGGCATGGGTTCTTATCACAATGTTAAAAGCATGTTTAACACCGATATCAGCGGTGGTTTGCCTTACCTGGTTACGCAAATGTTATGTTATGCAGAAAGAGATGAAATCCATGTGCTGCCTGCATTACCCGAAAGCTGGAGCAAAGGCAGAATAGAAGGACTTTTATTAAGGGGACAAGTGACGGTCGATCAGCTGGAGTGGAACGATCAGGAAGCAGTGATCATACTCAGGTCTCCTGTTGCTCAGTCGCTGAAATTGAATTCAGGTACTTCAGTAGTCAACGTTGAGCTAAGGGCTGGAAAACCGCAGACCTTTAAATTGAAACGTTAAGATATCAGTGGTGCTTTAAGGGTGGTTGTTTATCCAACAGCATTATAAAACCTGTAGCGCTGATCACAAGGCTATAATTAAAGCGCCCGATTTTCTGATCGGGCGCTTTAATGCAATATTATTATTTAGATAATTCACTGAACTCTTCTTCAGTAAGTTCAATATTTGCCGCAGCCAGGTTTTCCTGTAAATGTTCAACAGATTTTGTGCCTGGGATCAGCAAAATGTTTGGTGATCTTTTTAACAACCATGTCAATGCAATCTGTGCAGTGGTTGCTTCATATTTAGCAGCTATTTTATTGATTTTTTCGGCTAATTTATCAGGTCCTGACGCAAGCGGAAACCAGGGAATAAATGCCATTTCTCTTTTTGCGGTATAGTCCACAATCTCATCCCATTGTTTGTTTCCCAGATTGTACAGATTCTGCACAGATACTATCGGCACTACTTTTTCTGCCTGCTCAATCTGTGCGATATTCACTTCCGATAAACCGACATATTTGATCTTGCCTGCTTTCACCGCTTCCAGCACGGGTGCCAGTGTTTCTTCAACAGGTATCTTTGGATCAAACCTATGCAGCTGCCATAAATCAATTGTTTCTACCTTCAGACGCTTTAAACTGCCCTCTATATTCTGACGGATATACTCAGGATCACCATTGGGTTCCCATTTATTGGGGCCTGGGCGATCGAATCCACCTTTTGTGGCTATCACCAGATCATTTGTATAAGGATATAAAGCCTCAGCAATGAGCGACTCGTTCAGTTCAGGGCCGTATGCTTCTGCCGTATCGATAAAGTTAACACCAGACATTACTGCCTGTTGCAATACCTTTTTCGCATTTTCACGGTCCGACACTTCTCCGAAGACGCCAAATCCGGTTAATTGCATCGCACCGTATCCAATTCTGTTGATGTCCAGCTGTCCTCCGATTTTGTAGGTCAGCGTTTGTTTTGTTGTTTCCATCTGTAAAAATTTGATTTGTAAGTCATTCAATTACGTCTACAGAAGTGCTATTACCCGGCTTTTGTTTGGATTGTTGCAGAAATTGACATAAGTCAAACGGATAGCCGTCACCCGGACTGCCAGCGCTGTTAAAAAATCAAAGAATATAATATAGGATTAATATAAATAAGCGTACATTCACAGAATATATATAATTGCATTCCTATGACATTTTTAGACACCGTTTTAGATCCCCCTGCTTACGGGTGGGCCGATCAAAAAGGCGAACTATCTAAACCTACTGCTGCTCAAATCTGGAAAGAATTCTTCTCCCGTCTGAATATCTTCAAAACAAGAAAAAACTGGTTACCTGCATTCAGCTGGTTTAAAGTGTTACTGACTATCCCTTTGTTAGCTATGTTCATTTTCTACTACTTTAGCTGGCCTTTACTGGGTGCTGCCTTTATTTACAGCATGATTGTAATGGGAACCCATGGTACCATCTGGCACCACAGGTTTTGTACGCATAATGCTTATCAGTTTAAGAATAGATTCTGGAAGTTTTTTACACAGAACCTGACGATTTCAATGATCCCTGAAGAGATTTACGTGGTATCACATCACGTGCACCATGCAAAATCAGACATGCCGGGAGATCCCTATAATGCTTCAGGAGGCTTCCTGTATTGTTTCCTTGCGGACGTAAATCATCAGCCTATCGCAAAAGATCTGAGTGAAAAAGATTATTACCGGGCTACACGTTTAATGAAACATACGGGTATTACGCCAAATACCTATGCACAATATCAGAAATGGGGTTCTATCGCCAATCCGGGAAGAACCGTACTGGCGACAGTACTCAACTGGGGATTCTGGTATGCTGCTTTTTATTTGATAGGCGGTCATGGATTGGCATGCACCTTATTTGGCGCTGCAGGGATCTGGGCAGTCGGCGTAAGGACTTTTAACTACGAAGGTCATGGTAAAGGCAAGGATATGAGAAGGGATCATACAGATTTTAACCGGAATGACATGTCCATTAATCAGTTATGGCCAGGTTTTGTAGCGGGCGAGTGGCATAATAACCACCATCTCTTTCCAAAAAGTGCAAGAACAGGATTTCTTCCTCACCAGATTGATATTGCTTATTATTATATCTTCCTGATGCACAAATTAGGGCCAATTGCTGCCTACAGAGATTCTAAGAAGGATTTTTATAACGATCACGTGAATAAGAAGGAGTGATACATCCAATTTTTATTCAAATGGCCGGCAGGATTTCATACATCCTCAATATTTTTCTTAATTTTATCAGCGCGTAATTCCCGTTGATTACAATTAAATTTTATAGCATTTTGGATATTCAGTCGACTGAAACAAAAGACCTCGAAAAGCAGGTTGCAGCCCGTGAAGCGGTGAAGTTTATTAAAAATAATGATATCGTAGGATTAGGTACAGGTTCTACTGCTTACTTCGCCATTGTGGAAATAGCAGAACTGGTCAGAAATGGCCTTAAAATCAAAGGCGTGCCTACCTCAGAACATACTGCTGCACTCGCTACCTCATTGGGTATAGAATTGCTGGATATGAATGAGGTGAATACGATTGATGTGACTATCGATGGCGCGGATGAATTTGATGAGCAGCTTAACCTGATTAAAGGTGGTGGCGGTGCTTTATTCCGCGAGAAAATTGTTGCTTCTCTCACTAAAAAAGAAATCATCATCGCCGATGCTGCAAAGAAAGTAGAAAAACTAGGCGCGTTCAGAGTGCCGGTAGAAGTGGTGCCTTTAGCGCTTAATTACGTTTTGCAGGAATTGAGCAAGCTGAATGGTGTGGGTACCGTTAGAATGAAAGGTAATGTTCCTTTTATCTCAGATAATCACAATTATATTGTAGACACTGATTTCGGACTGATCGAAAATGCCGCATTTTTATCCGGGAGTTTAAATCAGATTGATGGTGTTTTGGCACATGGACTTTTTGTAAACCTTACTTCGATAGTTATTATGGGTAAAGGATCAGAAACTGTCACTTATGCTAAACATTAACTTCAACCCTTTTCCTAATTTATTGTCAGACCGGTTGCGTCTTCGGCGGATTACCGCTGACGATGTGTATGAGGTCTTTTTACTCAGGTCTGATCCTGAGATCATGAAGTATATTCCAAGGCCTCTTGCAAAAAACAAGACAGATGCCATGGATCATATCACAATGGTGAATAAAGGGGTTGCTGATAATACATCAATCAATTGGGCGATTACCATGAAGGAGGATAACAAACTGATTGGAATGATCTGCCTGATCCGCATGCAGCCCGAAAATTTCAGAACGGAGATTGGTTATATACTTCATCCTGCTTATCATGGGATGGGTATTATGCATGAGGCTGTCGGCGTGCTGATCAATTATGCTTTTAACATTCTTGGCTTTCACTCACTGGAGGCAGTCATAGATCCTGATAACAAAGCTTCCGAACAGGTGCTCCTGAAGCACCATTTCGTGAAGGAAGCACATTACAAAGAAAATACTTTTTATGATGGCAAATTTCTTGATGCAGTGGTGTATTCACTGATCAGGCCGGCCTGAATTTAAATCTAAAAAACGATACGATAGAATGGAGTGGAAAGAATTATTGTCTGCCAGGCGGTGGGGTACAAAAGAGGCGGATTATACAGACCAGGATTTGGCACGTTCACAGTTTCAGCGGGATTACGACCGATTGATATTTTCATCTCCATTCAGAAGGTTACAGAATAAAACACAGGTTTTCCCTTTGCCGGGAAGCGTTTTTGTGCATAACAGGTTAACACATAGTCTTGAAGTAGCCAGTGTTGGTCGTTCGCTGGGCCGTATATTTTATAACCAGCTCAAAAAAGATAATCCTTTGCTGGACGAAGAAAATCCCCTCATCAGTGAAGTAGGAAATATCGTTGCAGCAGCCTGTCTTGCACATGATCTTGGCAATCCTGCATTCGGACATTCCGGTGAAGCGGCTATCTCCAGATATTTTACAGATGGAGACGGCACAAGGTATCAGCAGGATGTTACTGAAGCGCAATGGAAAGACCTGATTAATTTTGAAGGTAATGCCAACGCGATCAGGATCCTGACACATCCCTTTAATGGTAAAGGTTTTGGTGCTTTTGCGCTGACCTACTCTACATTGGCAGCAATTGGAAAGTATCCCTGTGCAGCTATTGCGGGGCATCAGAAGAAGATCCTGCATAGAAAGAAATATGGTTTTTTCCAGTCAGAACAAAATACTTACAAAGAGATAGCTGAGTTTTTAGGTGTGCAGAAAGAAAGCGAAGAGCCGCTGATTTTTAAGCGTCATCCGCTAACCTTCCTCGTAGAGGCAGCTGATGATATTTGTTACAATATCATTGACCTAGAAGATGCGCACCGTTTAAAAATCCTGACTTTTGCTGAGGTTCGTGCCTTGCTGGAGCCCTTATGTAATGATAAAAATCTGGATACACGTTTTCTAAGCGAAGGCTATGATGATGACGCCAAGGTAAGTCTGATGCGTGCGAAAGCGATCAATACACTCACGCAGGAATGTTCCAGGATTTTTTATGAGGAACAGCCGCAGATTCTGGCAGGGGAATACAACAGGAGTATCACGGATGCTATCCCTGAACCTTACCTGACCGCCTGGAAAAATATTGAAACGATTTCCGTACAGAAGATCTACAATTCCTCCTCTGTGATTCAGAAGGAAGTAGCCGGTTATAAAGTAATGGCCGGACTGCTGGAAGAATTTATTCCTGCGCTATTACATAACAATACCCATTATTATAAAAAGCTGGTACAACTGATACCGCCGCAGTTCCACACAGACAAGGAAGATACCTATTCAAGGATACAGAGTGTGCTGGATTTTGTATCGGGCATGACAGATTTATACGCAGTAGAACTGTACAGTAAAATTAAAGGGATATCTTTTCCTTCGATTAGTTAGATTTACTAGGTTCATTATTGTTTTGGATTGATTAGTAGAAGCGAGATAACGGACTGTTACCATCTTATAAAAAAACAATTGCGCTTAAAGGAAATAACAATGCGGCTTACAGGCGCTTAAACTTGTATTTGTTTTTCACAAAGGCATTAAAATATTGTCCTTTGGATCCCGCTGTTTTTAATCCCTGAAACACCTCATCCGGAACACTTTTATAAATATATACTTTGCCCGACAGAAAAGTAATCTTCAATTCTGATGATTCCGCATGGTAACTGAAATGGTCTATTACTGTGGATGGCATAATATCCAGACATTTTATGGCTAAACCTTTTATAAGTCAAATAGTTTGCCATAAGAACGAAAAAACCCCTTCGCAAATGAGCTGAAGGGGTTAACGAGCGAGTGTTGAATTTTTTAATATGATTATGTCCCAAAAGACCGGATTGTCTTCGAAAGGAGTGAAGCGAATGTAATGTCTTCTTTATGAGCAGTTTTTTTAAGCTCTTTCAACTTCCGGCCCAGGTATTGAATTTTCACCTTTTTATGCAGCTCATCGTAAGCTATAATATGTTGCTCTAAATTGATGAGCATTTTTTGGTAATTCGCATACATTAAATCCAGTTCATTCCTGTATTCTCTGACTTGCAGTAATTGGTTATAACTCCTGTCGCCATCGCTTACAATTTCTTCCAGCTGATTCAGCGCTTTCAGGAGATGAACATGTTTGGATTTATTGATGCCCTGCATGAGTTTATTGTAATGATTTATTTAAAAGCAGATGAATAATCCTGAATGTTATAACTATCTCCAAGCATTGTAAAAGGATCAGATGTTGCCGGACTAATCGATAATAACTGACTGTCTCCAGGCACAAAATTATCAATCGTACTCACAATGTTCGCCGGATCTACATTACTTAGGTCAACTTTGTCTGTATATGGTAATTCTTTAGTTCCGGCTTTATAAACTTTGATAGCGTATCTTAAGAGATAGGTATCGGCAGTTTGCAGTGTTGGCAGTTCAATAAATTCGCTGAATGAACCTGTTACATTTTTGATAACTTTAAAACTGGTATAAGTAAATTCAAAAGTTTCGTAATCTAACTTTTGAACAAAGAGCTCAACATCTACTGGTCCTCCATAAAAAGCGCCAAATGTTGTACTAAAGTTTACTCTTATTCCCATGTTATCAGGATTGGTTACAGGTGTAAGCTCTACATTATCGGAAACGTTTATTCCATCATAAAATATTTTTCTTGTCTGATTGAAGTTCGTACCCAAAGTAAATTCTCCAAGTGATTTAGTCGTTGATTTCTTACGGATCTGTACCTTACTATTGGCACTATATAGTTTGCCATTCGTGATGAATGTGTTGTCAAATCCAGTACTAATTATGTTGTCATTGATTAAAAATTCCAGGGTATCTGATAAAATCAGACCCTGGAGATTAACCTGAACAAGTTTTTCCTGATCTTGATGGAATAATTCCTGCTTTTTACAAGATGCCAGTGTTAATAGGGAGACTAAGAGGAAAAAGTATTTAATTTTTATCATTTTTGATATTTTGTTTAAAAATTGGAGCGCGGTTTCCTGCGCTCCAATTTTAATTTGATTTTATGAGGATTAGTAAGCGAATTTAGTCCAGCTTGCTATCCAGTTAGTAGATGTTGATGTAACCGCGCCTCTTGCTCCCAAGAAGTTTAGGTTAGCAGGAGCACCAGCTAAGTTAAACCATGGTTGAACCATTGTCAGGTTATTAGCAGTAGCACTCGAAGTTTGAGTAATTCCAGCATAAGTTCCGGCAGGTAATACAGCAGGAGATACAAATGAATTCACTGCATCATTAGTGAAGCTAGATAATGCTGGTGTAGTTCCATCGAAAATAAATGCGGTATTGAAACCAGTAATGATAGAATTATTCAATGTTACTTCTGAACCTCTGCGGTTACGGTAACCATATCTGTAACCAAGGCCGGTTGCTACTGAAGCAGTTCTTGTACCAATTACACTGAAATTATTCAATGTAGGATGAGTTTTTGGTAATAGACCAAAAGTTGCATCTTCAGCTGGTGCATTGTTATCTGACTCTATACCATTAGAATCACTTACTCCGCCGCTCACGCTATGTGTAGAATTACCATCAGCTAAAGCTATTGCGAAACTAATAGTTCCTGTAAAGCCATTGTCAAAATCAAACTGATCATCGTCATTACCTAAAGCTACCAGATAAGAAGGACTTACAGTACCACCAAAGAACTCAAATCCGTCATCTAAACCATAAGATACTTGTACGTGATCAACTGTAGTACCTGATCCAACGGCACCTAATGTTAGTCCATTGACTTCAATATTTTCAGCTAATACATAACCAGCATATTCAATGCGAACATATTGGAACGTTCCACGGTTATCTGCATTATTATTGCCACCATAAAAATATTTAGATTCGTTTGGAAGACCCTCAATTAATTTTGATCCACCCGGTGCATTAATTACTGCGTTACCTAATATAATTACGCCGCCGAATTCACCTGGTTTTCCAACTGTAGCTGCATTGTTATCTAATAAGTTACGGCTGGTAAATACGATTGGGTTTGCAGCTGTTCCGGTTGCATTGATGTTACCATCTTTTCCAATTACTAAAACTCCGTTTGCAGCACTGGTGTTCACAGAAGATTTAATATAGGTACCTGGTGCGATAGTTAAAGTTGCACCATTTCTAACAGTTACAATGCCTGAAATTTCCCAAACATGATCAGCATCCCAGGTAGTATTGGTAGTAATATCACCGCTCACAGCTGTTACTGGTAGGGTAGAAGCACTATAATCAGCAGCAGCAGTACTGCGGTTTGCGAAGTTAGCAGAGTTATCTCCGTCTTTTTTACATGAAGTAGCTGTGATGGCTGCTAAAAGTACTACAGCACATAATGTTTTTAAATTTTTCATATTTTTTGTTCGTTACAAACAGGATTAATTAAAATCCTTTTTTTAATTATTGGTTCGGTTCTGGATGTTCATTATTAGCCTGATAATGATTTGGTTTTTTGCAGTTGATTTAAAATTTACTACATTGGCTTTCCGGTAATCAATTTTTACTTTCGGGTGTTTCCTGATTGTGCCTTTGTCTACATTATCGGATATTAAGCGAGAGGCTCTGATACAGTCTTTCGCTTTTTTTTGGACAATGGGAATACACGATGTTATCCTCCTTTCTTTTTAAGATGTGACCATTTATATCTACATTCATGATGTATTCAATTAAAAGTTATAGCTTATAGAAGTACTGTAAGTGCGGCCGAATTTCTGACGGAACATCACCTGATCACCCTCCTCATATTTATTTGTGAAACCTGGTTTCAGGCGCAATGCATCGCTGGTATCACCCCCGCCTAACTGGAAATCCGGATTTACTTCGTAACTAGCGGTATTTCTATAAAACAGTGAAGCTCTGTTCAGTAAATTTCCTGCATTCACTTTGATTTCCATTTTACCTTTCAATAATTTGTAGCTGATCTGTCCATCAATCTGCTCTCTCGATTTCTCATACTCAATATCAGTAGGTAGTTCACTAACTACATATGTTTTATAGCCGGATCTGTTATACATAATATTGAAACCAAAATGACTGTCATTATATTGAAGTCCGGCATTAATCAGGTAAGGTGATTGACCATACATGGAACGCTTTTGTGTACTAGTTGCGTAATAGATACCGGTTGCGTTCGGATCCGGATTCTGAGAAACATAAGTCCCTTTAACTTTAGAATTTTGCAGCGTTAGATTTCCGTAAAGTGATAGATTGCTTAGAATTCTTGTGTCGGAAATAAAGCTGAGGCTTTTTCTCAATTCGAATTCCAAACCATAAACTTTAGCCATATCTGCATTCCTGAGGTAATAAGCGATATTACCCGAAAACGTATTCAGCGTAAGTTCTACGGGCTGGTCGAATTTTTTATAAAATCCACCCACAGAAAGTATTTCGCCTAATCCGGGAAACCACTCCGCTTTTACATCAAAACTATTGATCCTTGTGCTGCTCAAACCAGCATTACCTACCTGTGCACCAAAAAATGCGTTGTATCTCCAGAACTGACTATTGTCCATTAATTCTGGTCTCACTACACTACTGGAATAGGCAGCCCGGAGATTTATTGCAGAAACAGGACTGTAGGTTAAATTAGCAGATGGTAACCATTGCCATTTCTGATCTGCTTTTCTTTCATACACGCTATTTTTCTCATTGCTTGGATTGTTGATCTCTGTGTAATGGAAATATTCACCTCTTACTCCCCATACCAAGCGCAATTTCTCCAATAGCCTGCTATCGAACATCAGGTAACCCGCATGGGATTCGCTTTTTCCTTCATACCTGTCTACACCAGCTGGTGTAACCTGATAGGAGAATCCGTTGGCACCTAAATACTCAGGTTTTAGCATCTCTGCCAGAGAAAGATATCTTAAGCTATCAGGTAAGGTTGCTGACTGACTAAAATCAGCGATTTGCCAGCCAAAGCTGCCTTTTTTTCTGATGCCGAAGTAGCCTGTTTTTAAACTGTTGTTTATACCGGCAACTTTAAAAGGAATTGTTGCAGCGGCACTCCAGGAATAATGTTCTTCGCTGGTGTTGTAGTTATGGCGCGACATTGGAACGACTTTAGGTTCAGTAACATTACCAGCGTAATAGAAATATTGATAATTGCCGTTCACCAATACTGGTCTGCTGGTGGCGATACTCAGGTCCTTTTCGTTCCTGTCAATTGAAGTCCTTGCTACATTCCACTCTATTTTTACTTTTCCTGCCTGATGTTGTCCGGTTATTTTATTTTGCAATAAATCTGTAAACGTAGGATCATCCGCTTCTTCGATGCGATCTGGAACTACATTAGGCCCCGCATTCGGTCCCTCGCCGGCATCATCATAACCGACAGTTCTAATCAGCGTATTATCATACATATGCGTATAGGTATTGCGCATACTGAAGCGGTTTGTACCTAACTGCAGCCCTGCATTCAATAATGCTCCCCAGGTGGTATTGAAACCATATGTCGAACCGTTGTTATCGTAATCATCTCTCCAGGCTGTTCTTGTCTGATGATCAAACACATTTATATTTTGTGTATTCCGGTAACTCAATGAACCTGTGAATCCGAGTTTATTCTGGTTTGCAGTGTCTAAAGCAATCAGATGGCCAACTGTGAACTGGTAATTTTGTGAAGGAACGGCCTTTGTTTTATATAAAGTAAAATTGTCATTGGTAAATCGTTTGCTTTGATCATCTACCTTTTTCTGATATTGTTCCGGTGTTAATTCTGTATTGGGAGATGTATTCACGTTAGTTTGTACCAGTCCCTGAGGATAATCACGTCTTCCGTCATCAAATCCCAGATAATCATATTTACCGCGTTTGTGGCTCAGGAAATCCTTACCCGTACTTTGGTCATTATAAGAGCTGCCTATGGTAAAACTCATAAAATTCTCATTAGGAATGTCTTTGGTATTGATTTGAATCAATCCACCACCAAAACTGGCATTCATATCCGGTGTAACTGTTTTACTGACCACCACATTATCTACCAGATTGGACGGAATCAGATCAAAAGAAAAGTTTCTTGTTTGTGCTTCAGTACTTGGCAAAACTGTACCATCGAGGGTCGCCGAATTGTAACGCTCACCAATTCCTCTAACCAGCACGAATTTATTATCCATTGTACTTACACCGCTAATTCGTTTTAAGCTTTCTCCAATGTTTTTATCGGGTGTACGTGCCAATTGTTCAGCACTAATACCGTTGCTTAATTCCGCAGCATTTTTCTGACGTACCAATAAACCTTCTACCGAAGCTTTTTTATAGTTAGCCGTCACCATCACCTCTTTCAGGCCTTTCGAATCCTGTTTCAGGGAAACATCCAATGGGGTGTTTTTTCCTTCCGCTACGACCACACCAGTAATGCGTTTTGATTGGTAGGAAATATAACTTACTTCTAAAGTATAGGTTCCCGGAGCAATGCTCATGATATAAGTACCATCTACGCCAGTTTGTGTACCGGCACCAGTTTCTACCACTCTGATTGAAGCGCCGGGCAAGGTCTCGCCTTTGTCATCCAGCACGCGACCACTGATTTTGCCTGGCTTAACAGGATCTGGCAACTTATATAATAAGATAGTTTTTGAATCTTCAAACTTGAAGCCTACGTGGGTATTTGCAAGCATTCTTGTCAGCACCTGCTGCAGGGACATTCCTTTTACGTCTATGCTGATATTGCTGTTGTTTTTGAAAAGAGACTGATTATAATTGATCACACATCCTGTTTTGCTTTCCAATACGGAAAGACCAGCCGGAATAGTTACTGCAGTTAGCTTAAGGTTGATAGCCTGTTCTGGTTGTGAATAGCTTACCGTAGCCGCCATCACGTTATTCAGAAAGCAAAATAATAAGACCGTAACCATCAGGGGACGGACTTTCAAAGTGCTAAAATATTCTTTTAAATGAGAGAAAACCTCTATATTCATAGGTTCAATGCGTTTTTTAATTTTCACGAGTTACGAAACTTTTGTTTTTTGGCCGTTCTGTTGACGCAGAACGGTTTTTGTTTTTATTGCTAGTACAATTGTTTTGGTGCTGGTTGATTTAATGGTAAAAAAGCCCAAACACCACTTTTTATCTTATGTATAAGTTAATAGCTCATTGACATCCTTCCCCCCATAAGGCAATCGTATTTTTATTATTGTTGATCTTATATTTGATTTTATTTCCGCTCATCACCCTTAACTGCTCCATTACCTGTTTAATGCTCTTGTTGTTAAACGTGGCATTAAAGTGGCAGCCGGCCAGATCGGGATTCTTCAATTCAAAATGAACGTTGTAGTATCGTTCAAGTCTCTCAAGCATCATACCCAGGTTCTCTTTGTGAAACACAAACCGGTTTTCTGTCCAGCTTTTCACATCTTCCACACGTTCAGTATTGATTGCATATCTGCTGCTCTTCTCCTGATAGGTTAGACTCATGCCCGGCGTAAGAATTGAAAGAGCCTTGGTTTTACCGTTAATATGCTCTGCTACTGCAACTTTTCCTGTTCTCACTGTCACACTGAAGGCCTGATCATCAGGATAAGCATAGATATTAAATGAAGTACCTAATACCTGCGTCTTTAAATGTGCGGCATATACAATAAAGGGGCTGCTCACATCATGCTTCACTTCAAAGAACGCTTCACCTTCCAGGCGTACATTACGCAGACTGCCTTTGATAAAACGCGCCGGCCAGCTTAATTTACTTTTACTGCCCAGGTAAACGATTGAACTGTCTGGCAGGATCATTTTAACTTTTTCACCAGCACCAGTAGTTTTACTCACCCATTCTATCACAGCTTCTGTTTTCTGTTTTTGATAACTATACCAGCCTAAACCGGCCGATGCAAAAAGTATAACCGATGCTGCATATTTTAATAACAGGAACCGGTGGTCTTTCCTTTGTTTCTTTTGTTCTACTTTATTCCAGATTTGATTTAATCCTTCTGCAGCGGCAGATGATTCATCACGTGATGCTGGTTGTTCTTCCCATGCCTGTGACATCAGATCGTTAAAATCCTGATCGTTTTTTTTATTGTTCTTCAGGTAACTGAATAATATTTTCTCCTGCTGTGGGTTTGTACCGCCCTGCAGATATAGCTTAAATAATCTTTTTATGTCTTCGTATTGTTCCAATCTTTTAATATTAAATCTTTCCTGTATTCCGCTTTCTATAACTATATATGCACTGCAAAGAGACAACAGCTAGTCACAATTGAAATTTATTTTGAGATTTATTTAAATAGCTGTAAATCAGTTTACTATTTTTGATATTTTAGTGCAAAAAATAAGAATAGCCTAAAATAGAAATTGCCCTTTCGGGCAATTCAATATATCATTTTAGATTTAAGGTATTAGATTACTGCAAAAGCAGGATCCATAAAATGGAGGAAATTATAGTTTCCGGTGAGTAGCTGTTAAAATGTTTACGAATATGACCAAGCGATTTTTTGATATGGTTGTTCACCGTATTCTTAGTGATGCCCATTTGCGAAGAAATATTTTCATGAGAAAATCCTTCATTGCGACTCAGCATATAAGCCATTTTTGCCTGCGGAGGTAAGGTCTCAATAGCCTGGTTGGCCAATTGCTGACAATCTTTAAAATCAATATAGTTTTCAATGGAATTCATCATCGGCTCATCTTCCAGCATCTCATTTCTGAATACATTCATTTTTGCCTTTCTCCTCAATGCACCTAAAAAGATATTGCGGATAATGGTAAACAGATAAGCATCGAAATTTTGTGAAGGATCAATTTTCTCTCTGTTTTCCCAAAGACGAACAAATACATCTTGCGTAAGCTCTTCTGCCTCTTCCGTACAGCGTACAAAACGATAAGCATAACCCTGAACCTTTTTGCGGTACCTGCAATAAACCTCGTTAAAGGCATCACTATTCCCAATTTGTACTGCAATAAGAAGTCGTTCAACTGTATAATCGTACAAGTGTTCCATATAGGCAATGGTTTTAAACAACGGCAAGTTAGGGTTGTAAGTTTAACTCAATGTTAAGTTTACAAAAATTATAAATATTAACGATGGGTAAAGACCAGGCTGTTAGCTGCATCAAGCGTTCTGGTGTCTGTAAGCACTTTTCCTGCTTTTAAATTACTTGTTCTGAGTTTTGAATTTACCGATGCAGTATTGCTGCTGCCCGTTATACTATTAATCGCGGCCTGAACCAGCGGATCGCCGGTATCACCTAAGGCGAGCAGTGGAAGTGATGATAACTCGTTCACTGCAATGTCTGGTGCGATGCCTGAGCTGTAGTTGCCGCTGCCAGCAGCATTGAATAGCTTATACACAATAGGATGTAGTTCCCATTCCACCTGCTTTGGATTTCGCATATCAGCTATAGTAAAAGAAGCTTCATCTTTGCCCCGGGTTTTTTCTCCTACCACTATCACCTGCATGTAGGGCTTTAAATTATTGATCATGATTTCAGCGGCCGATGCCGTGGCACCTGTTGCTAAAATAAAAATTCTTCTCAAGTCAAGATTGCGCTGTAGCAAGCTATTAAAATTCAGGCTGCGGTCGAACGTTGATGCCGTGCCGATAGATTCAGTTTTCGCTCCACCGTTTTTATTTCCTTTGTAGGTGATGAAAGGAGTGCCATAAGTAATCCCCGGTGCGATCATCGTACACAGTCCGGCAGCTTCCGCTACCTGACCGCCAGAATTATAACGCAGATCAAGAATTAACTCTGTTACTCCTGCATTTTTGAAATTGCTGAATGTATTATTTAATGAGCTGGCCAGTCCGGTGTTAAAGTCGTTGGTATATAAATAGCCGGTTTTAACATTTCCTGTTTGTAAGATTTTGCTGATGGAAGGTTGTTCAAAAGTAGCACCTGCATTAATTTCGACAGGGCCGGCGTCCATTCCGAGCAGTACTTTATTTGCACTGATGACTTCCTGTTGCAGTGCCGCTGCATCCGCAGAATTTAGCTGTTTTCCGTTAATCTGATAAATATAGTCTCCTCGTTTTAATCCGGCTCTGGATGCCGGCGAATCGTTTAAAACCTGTTTAATAACGCCGATAATATTTCCACTGGACTCTTCTGTGAAGGTGGTATAATCAAAACCATACTTGCTTCTGGTAGATACTGTTCCTGTTGAGGGGTCTGAGGGAAGTATAAGATAAGAAAAGCGGTCGGCAGTATTGCGTATTGCATTCAAGAATGATTTAGGATCAGGCGTAAGATCTGGTTTGCCGGGCAGGCTTTCATTCCAGTAATAATAACGTTGCAGACTATCTAAAATCCAGGTGTTTATGTTCTCGTTAGTTCCTGCCGGATAATCTGGTTTAGCGATGTTTTTTTTGCAGGATTGTAATATTAGTAACAGCAGAATCAGCGCTGTAAATTTATGCAAATGGCTGTTTAGAGGAAAAAAATCACGCTGCATAGTGTCGTATTTTTAGGAAATATATACAAACATAGCTTACGAATGTTAATATATGGTTAAGTTTTGGATATGCTGTAAGGTTTAAATTCGGGAATGAAAAAATTCAGCAATCAGCTACTCTGAATATAAATTAACTGAGGGTGAACACTAGTCAGGTTAGATTCATCCTTGGGATGGGCTCGGATTTGCCTGCGGAATTGATGGAATGCAGCTCGTATTTTGGTCGGCAAGGAACCAGGTTGGAAGCAAGGTGGAAGCACGGTAAAAGCACGTTTTTTCAATAAAACCTGCTTTTTTCTTACTTCCGGTCAGGATCCATTCTGCTTTGGATATGTAGGACGTCCGCACAACGTTCGACCAGCTATTGAACTATTTTAGAGCCAGCTATTGACAAAGGTCCTTTCAGTGCTTATCTTTAACGAAATTAAATCATATAAAAAATGGGAAAAATCAAAAATGGATTTGTGACGGGGCCTGTCGGACCCGTTACTTATAGAAAAGACGGCGATCAACAAATAATACAGTCCAGACCTGGAAAGGGTAACACTAACATGTCTGAAGTGACAATGGAATTTGCTTCCAGCTTTTCGATTGCCAGTGCTTTGGGATCAAACATCAGGGAGTGCTTTCAGAAAAGTATCAACGGTTGGTATGAGGGCAAGATTGTTAACCAATTGAATGGATTGCTGAATACCATTGTCACACAGTGCCGGGATGTAAAGACGCAAAAGCTGTCTTATGATGAATACAGCTTTAAAAAATTAGCTGGTTTTGAATTTAACCCTACATCGGCTTTAGGTAAACAGATTGGTTTTGATGTTCAGACTCAATGGTTATCTGGCCAGTTGAAGGTCACTATTCCCCGGATACACCTGCCTTTACAATTAAAATTTCCGGCAGGAGTGAACAGATGTGAGCTCTGTTTCAGTCTGGGTATAATGAGACCTCAGGAAGGTTACCGGCTTCAATATCCTGAGCGGAGATCAATGGTTGTATTAAAGCATCAGCCTGAAACTGAAGAAACAGTATTTACTTTCAATGTGCCTGAAGGCTGTCTTTACCTCTTAACCTTAGGTCTGCGATACATTACGCAGCGAGGTAACACTGAAACACTGTTTAACAGTAAGACCTTTAATCCGGTGGGCATTCTTGAAGCTTATTTGGTCCCGGGTATCTATTCAGGCGAGGACGGGCTGGAATGGATCGATATGCCTCGTGTAAAAATCAATTAATTGTACACCTTAAAATTTATTAAAAATGGGAATATTAAATAAAGGCCTCCTGGGCGCAGTTTCAGGAAAAGTAGGTCCGGTGATAGGTGTCATACGCAAGGCAATGGCGATTATCCGCTCCTTACCTAGGGAAAGTAAGAAAAAGGCTTCGGAAGCTCAGGTATTTAACAGAAATAAATTTGGTAGCATATCCGCCTTGCTGTCAGAATTCAGAGAGCTCATAGAGATTGGTTTTTATGATAAAAAAGAACCAGGTAATCAGATGGATAGGGCTATCAGCTGGAATGGGAAGCATGTTTTTGGAATTGATGGTATGCAAGTAAAGCCCGACTTATCAAAATTGGTATTGAGTATGGGTACTTTATTCAGGACAACAGGTGCGAAGCTGATTCCCGGGCCGGAAAAAAGTTTGCGGCTGACCTGGAATGATGATGAAGAACACTGGTCAGATCAGCATGCGATGCAGCGAGGGGCTGATCACGCGATGGTGGCAGTGATGTATAAGATAAAAAAGGATTATAATGTCGATATTTACTATGAACAGGGCAGAAGAGCAGATCTGGAGTTGAACTTGCAGCTGAAATATGCCGATATTAAGCATCCAGTGCACCTGTGGCTGTTTTTCGCTTCAGAAGACAGGACGGCAGCGTCGAAAAGTGAGTATTTTCAGACAATGCTCGCACAAGATTAACTTGGCAGCTGGATCAATAAGATGGGGATCCTTGTCCCCATTTTCAAATTTCTTCCTGATAATGCATCTTAAAAACTTACCTTTGTCATTCCAAAAATCACGTTGTATTGATTGGAGTATAAATTTTTTTAAATTCACATATAAATCATAGTTGTAGATGATTAACATTACACTTCCTGATGGCTCTGTCCGTCCTTATGAAAATGGGACTACTGCACATCAAATTGCCTTATCAATTTCTGAAGGCTTAGCGCGTAACGTACTGGCTGCCGAAGTTAACGGCGAGGTTTGGGATTCAAGCCGCCCTATTGAAACAGATGCTGCTGTTAAATTACTGACATGGAACGACCAGGCTGGTAAAGCTACATTCTGGCATTCTTCTGCGCATATTATGGCAGAAGCACTGGAAGCTTTATACCCGGGTACTAAATTCGGTATAGGTCCAGCTATTGAAACCGGTTTCTATTATGATGTGGATTTCGGCGACCGTGAGTTTTCTTCGGATGATTTCAAGGCAATCGAAACTAAAATCATTGAGCTGGCTAAACAGAAAGAAGTTTTTGTCAGAGAGAGCGTTTCTAAATCAGACGCGGTAGCCTATTTTACTGAAAAAGGCGACGAATATAAACTGGATCTGATTGATGGTCTGGAAGACGGAAAAATTACGTTCTATTCGCAAGGACAGTTCACTGATTTATGTCGCGGTCCGCATATCCCGAATACCGGATTTGTAAAAGCGGTTAAATTAATGAATGTTGCAGGTGCTTACTGGAGAGGTGATGAGACCAAAAAACAGCTGACACGTATTTATGGGGTTACTTTCCCTAAAGCAAGTGAGCTGACTGAGTATCTTTTAATGATTGAGGAAGCTAAAAAACGCGACCACAGGAAATTAGGTAAAGAGCTGGAGTTATTCGCTTTCTCAGAGAAGGTAGGTATGGGCTTGCCATTATGGTTGCCTAAAGGAACTGCTTTACGTGAGCGTCTGGTGAACTTCCTGACCAAAGCACAGTCAAAAGCTGGCTATGAGCAGGTCATTACACCGCATATCGGCCACAAGAATTTATATATTACTTCCGGTCACTGGGAGAAATATGGTAAAGACTCTTTTCAGTCGATCAAAACCCCGCAGGAAGGGGAGGAGTTCTTGTTAAAACCAATGAACTGTCCGCATCACTGTGAGATTTACAAAGTTAAACCACGTTCTTATAAAGATCTTCCATTACGTTTTGCAGAATTCGGCACGGTTTACCGTTATGAGCAAAGCGGGGAACTGCATGGACTTACCAGGGTAAGAGGATTTACTCAGGATGATGCACATTTGTTTTGTCGCCCGGACCAGGTTAAAGAAGAATTCAAGAAGGTGATTGACCTTGTATTGTATGTGTTTAAGTCATTAGGTTTTACTGATTACACTGCGCAGATCTCGCTGAGAGATCCTGAAAACAAGGCCAAATACATCGGCACTGATGAAAACTGGAAACTGGCAGAGGATGCAATTATTGAAGCATCGGCTGAGAAAGGATTGCCGACAGTAGTAGAATTGGGCGAAGCTGCATTTTACGGACCAAAGTTAGATTTCATGGTGAAAGATGCATTGGGCAGAAAATGGCAGCTGGGTACGATTCAGGTTGATTATAATTTACCGGAAAGATTTGAGCTGGAATACACAGGCAGCGATAATTTAAAACACCGTCCGGTAATGATCCACCGTGCGCCCTTTGGCTCTCTGGAGCGTTTTGTTGCGGTTTTGATTGAGCATTGTGCTGGTAATTTCCCGTTATGGCTGTCGCCCGAACAATTTATTATCCTGCCGATCTCAGAAAAATATGAAGATTATGCTAAAAAAGTTTCAGATGAACTAAATAATTCCGATATTCGCGGTTTGATTGACTTTCGGGATGAGAAAATAGGAAGGAAAATCAGGGACGCAGAGATGAAGAAAATCCCTTATATGCTGATTATCGGTGAAAAGGAGATGTTGGAAGGTAAGGTTTCAGTAAGGAAACATGGTGAGGGAGATTTAGGAGAAATGACACTTGAAGCGTTTAGTGAATTATTAATTAAAGAAATAACAGTTTAAATAGTATACAAATTTGGCATTAGGCAGACCAGGATTTAACAGGGGACCACGTCCTCCTTTTAAGAAAAAAGAAGCAGAACATAATATTAATCAGTTTATCCGCGCCCAGGAGGTGAGGTTAGCTGGAGATAATGTTGAGCCGGGGATTTATCCTTTGGCAAAAGCTTTAGCCCTTGCTGATGAACTGGAACTGGATCTTGTAGAGATATCTCCAAATGCAGTACCTCCGGTTTGTAGAATAATCGATTATAGCAAATTTGTTTACGAACAAAAGAAGAAGCAAAAAGAGATTAAAGCAAATGCTAAGCAAACGGTAATTAAAGAGATCCGTTTTGGTCCTAACACGAATGACCATGATTTTCAGTTTAAACTGAAACATGCGCAGAGTTTCCTCGAAAGTGGAGAGAAAGTTAGGGCATATGTGCATTTCAAAGGTAGAGCAATCGTTTATAAGGAACAGGGAGAGATCCTTTTACTTAAATTCGCTCAGGCTTTGGAAGATATAGGTAAGGTAGAATTATTACCAAAGTTAGAGGGTAAGCGTATGTTTTTGACGCTGGCTCCAAAAGTTGCAAAAAAATAATAAATTACATAAATAAGAATAGGTTATGCCAAAAATGAAAACCAATTCCAGTGCTAAAAAGCGCTTCAGGCTTACTGGAACAGGTAAAATCGCAAGAAAAAACGCATACAAAAGTCACATCTTGACAAAGATGTCTACTAAACGTAAGCGTAATTTGGGTCAGACTAGTATGGTCTCTGCAGCTGATATGGGCAACGTTAAGCGTATGCTTGCTATCGGTAAATAATTAAATTCGTAACCAGGTAACCGGTAGTAAGTTTGCTGAAATACGCAGCACCGCTTATCAAAAAACAACAACACTATGCCACGTTCGGTAAACGCAGTAGCTTCGAGAAGAAGACGGAAGAAAGTCCTTAATATGGCCAAAGGCTATTGGGGATCAAGAAGTAAAGTATTCACTGTAGCTAAAAATACGGTTGAGAAAGGTTTGCAATATGCATACCGTGACCGTAAGGTTAAGAAAAGAGAATTCCGCGGACTATGGATTCAACGTATCAACGCTGGAGCTCGTCAACACGGTATTTCTTACTCTCAATTGATTGGTAAATTAGCCGCTAAAAACATTGGTTTAAACCGTAAGGTTTTAGCTGACTTAGCGATGAATCATCCGGAAGCTTTCAAAGCAGTAATTGATACAGTTAAATAGAAATATATAACGCAACAAAAAAGGGGAGCAAATTTTGCTCCCCTTTTTTGTTGGTATTCATTTGATGTCTGACCTTTAACAGGATTCAGTTAAGCAGCCTTGGCTGCTTTTTTATGTCCTTTATGATCACCTTTTTTGTCTTTATGCTCAGCCTTAATGGCGTCAAGTTTTTTCTTCTGATCTGCTGTCAGCACCTGATTCAATTTAGTATCAGTTTCATTTTTAACGGCTTCATGCTGGTCTTTCATCGCTTTCCTGGCATCTTTATTTTTCTTATGCCACGCTTCAGATTTTTTAAACTTATCGAGTTCAATTGCATAAACTTTTTGCTTTTGATCTGCTGTCAATGTGAGTTCCTGTTGAAGTTTAGCCGTACTTTTTTCTGCCTTTTGTTCAGGAGTCAATTTATCTTTAGTACCATGCTGTGCGTAGGTAGAGGTTAAACCTGCTACTGCCAATGCTAATGTTAACAATATCTTTTTCATGTTTTATGTGTTGTATGCAGGTATAGAGTGCTATTGGAAAAAAAGGTTTAAAAACAATAGTGATAAATACATTAGTTTTTATTCATCTGTGATAGTGACTTCTGCATTTGTGTCATCATATTGGTAAGCGTCTCAATAGTTGGATCCGGAGTAGGATCTGGCAAAGATGAACTGATATAAGCCTTTGCTTTCCAGATTTCCAGAATGTCTTCTGCAGGTACCATATACGGATCATAGATCTTATTGTCTGAAACCAGCTTTAGTTCTTTATTCTCTTTAAAACGGTTGCCGGCACGTTTGTATACCACACCTTCGTTTTTACTAACGATGACGTAAGTTTCGCCAGTTTTCACTTCATTCCAGTTGTCCATATACTCGCCGACAATTACACTTCCCGGCTGAATAGGCAACATGGAATCCCCGACAATTTCGAATGCCCTGAAGGTACCCTGTTTAAGTGCAGGTAAAGGCAGCTGGAATTTAGGGAGATCTTTGATGTATTCCGGATCCGAAAATCCATTCAGGTAACCTGCACTTGCCTTTACCGGAACCATTTCTATATTCTCATTGTCGTTCTGGTCTACAGAAATACTGAGGATCCGGAGGTTGGATCCCTGGCTTTTTAGCTTCGGTCTCCACTTCTCGTTGATGGTTTCATTGATAAATTCATCCATCGTCAGTTCATAGTGTTCTGCTATTTTCTTTAGCAATTCGTATTTGGGTTCGGCACGGTCTTCCTCATAAGCTCCAACAAGTGATCTCTTAATTCCCATTAAATCAGCAAACTGCTGCTGTGTGTGGCCTTTTTTCTTTCTCAGGTATTTCAGATTGGTGGATATATTCGACATAAAAATAAATTTTAAAAATAGTTTGTTTGTACTAAAAAAGTTAGTAATATTGTACCAATAAAGTTAGTAATATTTATTCGTGTTGCAAATATATATACTAATTTAATTAGTGGTGATAATTTAAACTGAAAGCAATGAAAAAATTTGTGTACATCGTGACAGATAGAAACAGGACTAGTTTACATGTAGGAATGAGTGCTGACCTGATTAAGACGCTTGATTTTTATAAGCAGATGCCAAGCTTGTTTTTTGATAGCGGACAGCAGTTAACACGACTGGTTTATTTTGAAGAATTTAAAACTGAATCCCAGGCACTGAACCGCTTCAAACTGGTGAGCAGATTTACCAGGATGCAGAAGGAACGTCTGGTCCGGGCATGTAATCCTGATTGGGTGGATCTGACCATCGGACTGGATTTTGAGCATATTACAATGAACAGGCCGATTTCTAATCAGGTAAAACTGACGCTGAATATGATGTCTTAGATAAAGCGACCTATTTTAATTGATTGCACGCGCTCTGCGCTGATGTCAATGGCAGGATTTCCTGCCATTTTTTTTTGCTTTTTAAAATGCAGTGCTGAAAATGGAAGAGCGTGAAACAGGTGGAAAAATATAATTTGATAGTGCTTGCTTTGTACTAATATAATTAGTAATATTGTACTAATAAAATTAGTAATCAGGTTTAACGCTGGTTTCTTCTTTACTGATCAGCAAGAGCAACAATTAATCGAAGTACAATGGAAAATTTTGTATACATTATAACAGATAGCAACAGAACCAATTTACATGTTGGTATGAGTGCAGATTTATCCGGAACACTGGACAAATACAAATTGGCTGCGGCTTCTTTCTTTAACAGGAAACAGCAACTCACTAGGCTGGTGTATGTGAAAACATTTAACACAGAAAAACAAGCATTAAACTACCTGGAGCTGCTCAGTGGCTATACAAGAATGCAGCGGGAACGCCTGGTACGCTCCTGTAATCCCAATTGGCACAACCTGACAAGTGCTACCGGCT
The DNA here is from genome assembly GCF_026239655.1 of Pedobacter sp. MR2016-24. Taxonomy (GTDB): domain Bacteria; phylum Bacteroidota; class Bacteroidia; order Sphingobacteriales; family Sphingobacteriaceae; genus Pedobacter. Next base: position 431,958 of record NZ_JAPIVO010000009.1, read on the forward strand.
TCAACCATATGGTAATTTCAGGTACCAATCCTCCGGTACAGCGATCAGCACATCTTGTTCCCTGATTTCTGCCGCAATTGCCCATTAAATAACAAAAGAATAACCAGATAATAAATCGTATGAATACAAAAGAGACAGGGGATAACTTCATCACGGATGAAATGATCATGAATTGTATCTATGTAGTGAGGGGACAGAAAGTAATGATCGATGTGGATCTGGCCGACTTATACCAGATCGATAAGCTTTATTTTACCAGGGAGGTTATCGTTAACGTATGTCATTTTCCGGATGACCTGATTATTGAACTGAATGATGAAGATTTCAGGTCTTTGGGTAAACAAAATAAGGAAGTTAAAAGACTGACAAGCGATCGGAATGTGCGCATTGCTTTCACTGAAAGAGCTATACCAATGTTATCCTGTATTCTGGATGGCGATTTAGTGCTGAAGGTAAATAACAGGCTAATCAGGATATTTTACCTGATCAGACAGCTCATGGATCAATGTGGGGAGTATAGAACTTATCAATAAGGCTTAATGCTGCTTTAGCAATTTGCTGACATGGCTTTCATCCGTTAGTCCAAATTCTGCAGCGATCTGTTTTAGTCGGTAGTTTCCGCTGTTTATTCGTTGTCTGATTAGATTGATTCTGTAGCTATTCATGTAATTTTTTAAGGTTAATCCCGTATTCCTTTTGAAGTATGGACCTATGTAGTCTTTCGTGAAATTAAAGTGACTGGCCATCACCTCAGCTCTCAGCTTTTCAGGATGGTAGATATGTTTATGGATATAACAGAAAACTGCCTGCATATCTTTACTTCGATGAAACGTATCGTTAATTTCTGGCATGTTGCGTTGCAGGAGGTGAGCTATCGTAAATAGCTGCATCCAGATCAGTTGCTCATTTCTGAGCATATCATCTTTCAGGGAAAGAATCACATCGAAGATAGTACTGACAGTGTTTTGGTCATTGCCGGTAATGCTAAACGCAGATAAATGTGTTTCCCGGCTTTTGATCAGGTATTCTAAATGTTGTAAGCCAGTATTGAAACCTCCCTGTTCTGCTTGATTTATATAAAGATCGGTGAACTTCAGGTAGATAAATCTTGTGCTTTCCTTAATTTCAAAGTAGTGTTCTTCTTCAGGCCCCAGTAAAAACAAGTTTCCCGGACGATAATCAACATTGACCTTATTGATTATATGTGTCCCTGATCCGTATTTAATGTAGATCAGTTCATAGTGGTTATGTTTATGTAAAGGATGATTCCAGGTAGCTGACTCAAAATCAGCTACTACTATTGGCTGAAACTGTTTATATCGCTTGCTCATAGATTGGTACAAAATTATCATAGTTTTTTACAATTATCGCAGCTTTTATATGATCTAATTTCGTAAAAGCAAATCAGCTCAATTAGAAAGAATGAAATATGGAAACGAGACACACGGCACTGGTAGTAGGCGCTAATGGCGTCATTGGCAGTAATTTAATTGCATATCTGGAGGAAATTGATGGATGGGATATTGTAGGCCTGTCACGTCGGGGTGGGCAGAATACAGCTAAAACTACCTATATAGCTGTCAATTTACTGGATATTGAAGATTGTAGTCAGCAACTGCAGCAGCTGACAAGCATAACGCATATCTTTTATGCTGCATATCAGGAAAGGCCTTCCTGGAATGAATTAGTACAGCCAAACCTGGATATGCTGGTCAATGTGGTGCAGCTCATTGAACGTGTAGCTATTGATCTTCACCATGTCAGCCTCATGCAGGGTTATAAAGTTTATGGTGCACATTATGGTCCCTTCAAAACTCCTGCAAAAGAAAGTGATGGCGGACATATGCCCCCGGAATTCAATGTTAGTCAGCAACAGTTTCTGGAAACCACGCAAAAGGGTAAAAAATGGACCTGGTCTGCATTAAGACCTTCGGTAGTGGGAGGTACGGCATTAGGTAATCCAATGAACCTCGTTATGGTAATCGCCATATATGCTGTGATTTCAAAAGAACTGGGACTACCGCTCCGATTTCCGGGAAAGTTGGGGGCGTATGACAGGTTGCTGGATCTGACGGATGCGGGATTGCTTGCCAGGGCAACCCTATGGGCGGCGACTAATTCGCAATGTGCTAACCAGGCATTCAATATGACTAATGGTGATCTGATCCGCTGGAATGACTTGTGGCCTAAAATTGCTGCGTATTTCGAGATGGAAACGGCGCCGCCATTACAAATGCCACTACAAACGATCATGGCAGATAAGGAAGAAGTTTGGAAGTCCATACAAGAAAAATATCAGTTGGAAAAGCACAGTTATCAGGCGCTTTCTTCCTGGGGATTCGGTGATTTTGTATTTTCCCGGGATTACGATTTCTTTTCTGACGGGACCAAGGCCAGAAGAATGGGCTTCCACGAATTTATAGATACGGAGAAGATGTTTTTTGATCTTTTTGATCAGCTGAAGGAGAAAAAAGTTATTCCTGCGGGATCATGAGCTCATCTGAGCTGTTCATCAGCCTGGTGACCATGTTTATCTTAAATCTGTGAATTAAAACGGCCGGTTCAGCAATTTGCTGAACCGGCCGTTTCAATTAGTTATTGTTCTCTCTCTTTTTTCTTTCTTTTTCTTCCTGACGCTGTTTCTTTCTCAGTTCGCGTTCCTCTTTCCTGGTCAGCGGTACTGGCGGCTGCTGCTTAGGCTGTTCGACCGGTTTTTTCTCTTCTGTTTTTTGTATTTCGTCCGTTTTTTCTACCGGAGTTCCTGTGTTTTCAGTTGGCACCTCAGTGCCCGCAGAATCAACGTCAAGGCTATCTGTACTTGTTGTATCCTGTACATATACAGGGGTAGGACAGTTGATAGACCTGGTGATCGGTACCGTTGCTTTAGGAAAAGGTCCATAGGTATAACCTGTACTTGGATCATGGTAAACTTTCTCCATGAACTTAGCGAATATAGGCAGGGCTGTACGGGAGCCTTCACCCGTTTCACCATTATTGAAATGCGCTGTACGCTCATCACAACCAACCCAGACACCCGTAACCAGGTCTTTTGTAATGCCCATATACCAGGCATCCACATAGTCTGAAGAGGTACCTGTCTTACCACCAATCTGGTTGTTCTTTTTCCAAAGGTCCCATTCCCACAAGGCTCTGGAAGTACCACCCGGTTCTTCCATACCACCTCTGAACATATATAACATCAGCCATGCGATCTCTTCTGATAATACTCTTTTGGTCTTGGCTACGAAATCTTCGATGACATTGTCGTCCTGATCGGTAATTTTCTCTACCAGGATAGGATCTGTTCTTACACCTTTATTCAGAAAGGTACTGTAAGCCCGAACCATTTCATAAACTGAAACGTCATTAGACCCCAGACTTACTGAAGGTACAGATTTCAGGTAACTGTCGATACCACATTCATGCGCCCATTTCACTACGTTTTCCCAGCCTACTTTTTCCGTTACCTGAGCAGTAACCGTATTGACAGATTTACCCATTGCTGCACGTAGCGACATCTCTCTATAGGTATTGCTCCAATCTGCATTTCTCGGCTCCCAATACTCGGTCTTACCATTTTCCTCATATTTGATCCTTACCGGTTTATCGGTAAAGGTGTCACATGGCCCCATCCCGCTTTCAAATGCGGCAAGATAAGCGAAAGGTTTAAAGGTTGAGCCTGCCTGACGTTTAGCCTGGTTTACGTGGTCATATTTAAAGAATTTATGGTCTACACCACCCACCCATACTTTAATTTTTCCACTGAATGGATCCAGTGTCATCATTCCCGTATTCATGATTTTTCCATAATAACGGATAGAATCCATGGTAGAGAATAATGTATCGCGATCGCCTTTCCAGGAGAAAATCTTCATTTTTTTCTTCTTATTGAAATAGGCCTCTATAGAATCAGGCGTATTTGCATATTTTTTCTCCAGCATGGCATAGATTGGCAGGTTATGCATGGCGCGGTTTGGGTAATCTACTTTTTTCTTTTCAGAATCCTGCCATGGATCTTCACCGTTCCATACATTGTAAAAACGCTTCTGAATGATTTTCATTTGTTCAGCAACAGCTTCTTCCGCATACTTCTGCAGTTTTGAATCAATGGTCGTATAGATTTTTAGTCCGTCTTCGTACAGGTCATATCCATTTTTCTCACACCATTTTTCCAGGTATTTGGATACAGCGGCTCTTAAATAGGAATCTCCGTCACTGCCTTCATCTACCCGGCCTTCTTTTAATTTAATGGGCGTGCTTTTGTAGGTATTTAGTTCTGCATTGCTGATATAGCCGTACTTATTCATTTGTGATAAAGAGACGTTTCTTCTCTCCAAAGCTCTTTCCGGATAACGGATAGGGTTATAGGTTGTCGTTCCTTTCAACATGCCTACAAGCAGGGCAGATTCCGGGACCGTGAGTGAATCTGTCTCTTTATCAAAATAAATTCTGGCAGCCGTTTTTATACCGTAAGTATTGTTCCCGAATGGAACAGTATTCAGGTACATGGTAATGATATCATTTTTGGAATAGTTAGACTCCAGCTTTACAGCGGTCATCCATTCCTTGAACTTCGAAACGATAGTGCGTACAAGGGGAATATATTTGATTGCTCCCTGGGATTTGTTGTAGCGGGTACGGTACAGGTTTTTGGCTAATTGCTGAGTGATGGTACTTGCACCACGTTTATCTCCTGTGGCAGTAGAGATACTGCTGGAAAGGACAGACCGGAAGTCTATACCCATATGCTGATAAAAGCGGGCATCTTCTGTGGCTACCAACGCGTGGATCACGCTGGGAGATATTTGCTTGAAGTCTACCGGTGTACGGTTTTCTTTGTAGTAGCGGCCTATTAGTTTACCGTCTGATGTATATAATTCAGAACCCACCCTTAAGGTAGGGGTTTGTATATCATGGTAAGACGGAGAGTATCCGAATAACCAGAGAAAATTCAGCTGGAGTGCACAGAAGAAGATGACAATACAAAAAATAAATACGGATAGAAAACGCAGGTATTTATTATGGATTTCTTTAAACATGTGGTAATATCAAATATAGGTCAAACAGTTTTTACAAAAATCGTGTTAAGATGTAGATTGCAAATTAACGCAAATATATTTCTAAAATTTTAGGCATCTGCTAAAATACATCATTAATGAAAAAAGAAATCACTCAATACATAGCCGTACCCGGAAAGAAAACGAAACTTAAAGATTTTAGCACAACATACAGTGGTGATTTGGACAAGGAAACAGGTAAACTCGAGCTGCAGGAGATTAAACTGAAACTGAGCGACTATCAGGAGACCCTTTATGCCGGTAACTCACGGTCGGTCCTGATTATCTTTCAGGCAATGGATGCAGCAGGGAAAGACAGTGCGATATCACATGTCATGTCCGGATTAAACCCGCAGGGCTGCCAGGTATTTACTTTTAAAACACCTACTGAAAAAGAATATGAGCATGATTTTTTATGGCGCCATTACCTTGCACTGCCTCAGCGGGGGCGCATAGGGATTCATAACCGTTCGCATTATGAAAATGTACTGGTATGCAAGGTACATCCTGAATATATACTCAAAGAGCGGATTCCCGGATATGAAGAGGTGAAAAACGTGGATGATGATTTTTGGAAAAACAGGTATGAAAGCATCCGGAATTTCGAGAAACACCTGACAGAGAACGGGACGGTTATACTTAAGTTTTTCCTGCATGTTTCTGAGGAAAAACAGAAAGAGCGCTTCCTGGACAGGATCAACGATCCTGCTAAAAACTGGAAGTTCTCATCAGCGGATATTACGGAACGGGCTTTATGGCCAAAGTACATGGAGGTATATGAAGAGGCAATTAATGAAACTTCTACAGACGATGCTCCCTGGTTTATTATTCCTGCGGATAAAAAATGGTATGCAAGACTCATTATCAGTCAGGTGATAGAACAGACTTTTTCTTCGCTTAAATTAGCTTATCCTGTATTGCCTGAAGCAGAAGCAATAGTATTGGATGACTATAAAAGGAAGTTACTCAAGGAATCATAATTCCATTATTTTTAAATCTTAACTGAATTTAACAGGTTTTGATGTTTGTTACGTTCAAATTTGATAGATTTGCACTGCTTTTGGTTCCTGCCGGATTTATCTGATCAGGATTAAAAGGGAATACGGCGTAATTCCGTAACTGTCCCGCAGCTGTAAGCTCCTTAACGGAATTCAAATCGTCGCCACTCTTCTTTTTTGAAGGGGAAGGCAGGATCTCCGGGAGTAAGTCAGAAGACCTGCCTCCAGCAAAATTTCATGGTTTTCGTGGATTGAAACTATGAATGGGTGCCTTTTTTGACGATTCATTCCAACATCAAAATGAAAAAATACAAATTTGCCTTTTTTGGCATTTGTAATTCTTCTTCTGTTTTTTATACTGTCCTGTGTATCGGGCTGGGTATATCTTTTTGTGCGGAGGGGCAGAGCGACTCGCTGAAGAAAGCCCCTGAACTGAATGAGGTAAAAATCAGAGAAATAAAACTGGGTAAACGACAGCTTTCCGCTTCGCCGCTGCAGATTTTATCAGGTGCAGCACTGGAAAGAATGAACAGCCTGTCGGTAGCCGATGCTGTACGCTATTTTTCCGGGGTACAACTAAAAGATTATGGTGGTATAGGTGGCTTAAAGACCATCAACGTGAGAAGTATGGGTACCAACCATACGGCCGTGTTTTATGACGGTGTGCAATTGGGTAATGCGCAGAACGGTCAGGTAGATCTTGGGAAGTTCTCGCTCGATAACATTGAGGAGATTGAACTTTATAACGGGCAGAAGAGTACAATATTCCAGCCTGCGAAGGGTTTTGCTTCGGGCAGTTCCTTATATCTGACTGCAAAGCAGCCTGAGTTTGTGGCGGGAGAGCGCAGTCATTTACGGGCGACGGTTAAAACAGGATCTTTTGCCTTATTCAATCCATCCCTGTTATGGCAAACAAAAATCAGTGAACATATTTCTGCGAGTTTAAGCACGGAATACAAAAAATCTGATGGTAAGTATAAGTTCAGGTATACAAACGGGGTGTATGATTCCACCTTTGTCCGGACAAATGCCGACATCGAAACGATGCGTATCGAAGGTGGACTAAATGGTCGCCTGCCGGACAGCAGTCAATGGTCGGCTAAATTCTATTATTATAAAGATGAGCAGGGTTTGCCCGGTGCGATCGTTGGCAATGTTTATAATTTCAGCCAGCGTTTATGGAACAGGAACTTTTTCTTTCAGTCGGCCTACAGGAAGGAATCAGGCAGGTACAACCTGATGGCTTCTTTTAAATATGCAAATGACTACGCCCGTTTTCTGGATCCTGATTTTGTGAAGGATGACGGACTATTGAACAATATATATAAACAACAGGAGCTTTATTTTTCATTGGTTAACCGTTATCGGCTTACGCCGTTCTGGGATGTGGTGTTGTCTGGCGACTATCAGCGGAATACTTTAGATGCCAACTTATACCGGTTTGTATATCCCACCAGGAATACCCTACTCGGAGCAATAGCAACACAATTTCATTTCGATCGGTTAGACGTGCAGGCAAACCTGCTGGGTACCTACGTAAATGACAGGGTGGAACAGTATTTTTCTGCAGGTAATAAAAACGAACTGACGCCGGCCCTGCTGGTATCCTGGCAGCCTTTCGCCAGCAAAGAATTCAGGCTGCGCAGTTTCTATAAAAGCATCTTCAGGATGCCTACGTTTAATGATTTATATTATACGGCTATTGGCAATACTTTCCTGATGCCGGAATACACAAAGCAATTTGATCTGGGCGCAACTTACATCAGGGCCTTTGAAGATCAGCTTTTAAGCCAGGTATCGGTTCAGGTAGACGCCTATTATAATAAGGTGAAAGATAAGATCATTGCCGTACCCGGAGCGAGTCTTTTCAGGTGGAGCATGCAGAATTTAGGTAAGGTAGAGATTAAAGGGCTGGATGTAAATGTACAGTCGGCCTGGCGACCTGCGCGCACTGTTGCCTTATCTGCGGGACTGACCTATACTTATCAGCAGGCGCTGAATGTGACAGATAAAGCGCTCAATTATAAAAATCAGCTAATTTATGTTCCTGTAAACAGCGGTTCTTTCATTGCGGGGGCAGACTGGAAAAATTTCGGCGTCAATTACAGTTATATCTATACCGGGGAACGCTATAATCAGAGCGCCAATATTGCATATAATTATGTGCCGGCCTGGTATATGCATGATATTGCTTTCCATTATCGTCAGCATTTCGCCCGACATCAGTTTAAGATTTCTGCCGAAGTAAACAACCTGCTGAATCAATATTATGACGTGATTACCAGTTTCCCCATGCCGGGCCGTTCTTATCGTTTTACTTTATCTTACTCTTATTGATATGATCAGTAGTATTAAAATTAATCACTTTACCATCCTTCTTCTTTCTGTTTCGTTACTGGCCTGCAGGAAAGACGCAAGTCCGGTTAAGGAAGAAACAGAAGTGCTGAAAGCAGATCCTGCAAGTGTTGCCAAAGGGCTTTACCTGGTGAATGAAGGAAATATGAACATGAACAAGGCTTCGCTGGATTATCTCGATTTCAGGGCAGGGATATACCGGAGGAATATTTACGGTCAAGTGAATCCTGAAGTGGTAAAGGGGCTGGGAGATGTTGCAAATGATATCGCTATCTATGGGAGTAAACTCTATGTGGTTGTAAATGTTTCCAATAAAGTAGAAGTGATGGATGTAAAGACTGGCCGGCGGATCAGTCAGATTGATATACTGAATTGTCGTTATATCACCTTTCACAAAGGCAAAGCCTATGTGAGTGCGTATTTAGGGCAGGTTGGCGATCCGGGAGCTCCGCAGGGGATTGTTGCTCAGATTGATACTGCAAGTTTACAGGAAGAAAAAAGGATTGAGGTTGGTCGCCAGCCCGAGGAAATGGCCATAGTGGGGGATAAGCTGTATGTAGCCAATTCAGGAGGATATAGTCCTAATAATTATGAAAGAACAGTGGCGGTGCTGGACCTGAATAGCTTTCAGCTGATTAAAAAAATTGATGTGGCGGTGAATCTGCACCACATCAAAGCAGATCGGTATGGAGATTTATATGTGACCTCACGAGGGGATTATTACGATATCCCCTCGAAGTTGTTTGTGATTGATACCAGGACCGACCTGGTTAAAAAGACCTTTGATTTTGGGGTAAGTAACCTGGCTATCGATGAGGATAATGCCTATTACTACAGTACAGAGTTCAGTTACCTTAGCGGCAAAAACACCATTACCTACGGGATATTAAATGTGAAAGATGAAGCAGTCACGGGCAGGAGTTTTATCACTGATGGCACCGACGGGAAGATTATGATTCCTTATGGAATAGCGGTGAATCCATATACCAAAGAGGTGTTCGTGACTGATGCAAAGGACTATGTTTCGCCAGGTACCCTGTATTGTTTCGATGCTGCGGGAAGGAAAAAATACGCAGTGACTACCGGTGATATACCTGCACATTTCGCTTTTGTCTATTAATGAACCAATATTTTAAAATGATATGATTAAAAGAGTACCAATTAATTTAAAAACCTGCTTCGTATATGCGCTGTTTGTTGCTGGCTTGATTGCAGGTTGTAAAAAAGAAGAAGATGAGGTGGAAGTTGAACCTCCGGTGATAGTACCTGTGGTGCCGGTTGTGCCGGTAACGCCCGCGAGCAGCAGGTTCATCAGTAAGGTATATGAATATCTTCCTGCTCCGGGACAGTTTATTAATGAGAGTCTGGGGAGCCTTGAAGGTGCGCAGAAAATTATAGGCAATGTGAAAAATACAGGTCTAATCTCTTTGGGAAGTTATGGTGGTTATATCATTTTTGGCTTCGACCATTCAGTAGTCAATAACAATGGTAAAGATCTGGCGATCTATGGTAATCCTATCGGTGGCGTTAACAACTGGTCGGAACCAGGTATTGTAATGGTGAGTCAGGATGTGAATGGAAACGGAAAAGCAGATGATGCATGGTACGAGTTGGCTGGCAGCGAATACAATGCGGCCGGTACGGTAAAAAATTATGAAATCACCTATACTAATCCAAAAAGTACTGCAAATGTTAGCTGGACAGATAACCAGGGAAAAAGTGGTGCAGTAGCGTTAAACAGTTACCATAACCACAACTATTATCCGCTTTTTGCAGCAAATCAGGAAAGTCTGACTTTTAAAGGCACTTTATTAAGCTCTACCTGGGGTGTAACCGCGAATGGAATCTTTTTCAATAATCCTTTTTCCTGGGGCTATTCCGACAGCTATTCTACGGAAGACGATTTTGCTGCAAACAGCTACAATTCCTTTGATATTTCACAAGCTGTGGATGCCAGCGGAAAAGTGGTGGATTTAAAGACAATTGACTTTGTAAAAGTTTATACCGGTCAGAATGAGAAGGGGAATAGTTTAATGGGAGAGATTTCTACCGAGGTAAGAGGTGCAGCAGATTTGGGCATCAAAGAAACAGTAACAGCACAATAACAATTTATACTATTTAAAAATGATCTGTAAAAAAATACTGCCCTATTTATTTAGCGGCTTATTAATGGTATCCATCACCTCTTGTGAAAAAGATGAGCAGCAAACCTTTTCAAAACCAGAACTGAGAACTGAACTGGCAGATAATGGTAAGGATTCTACCACTGTTGGTGCTTTGCTGGTATTGCATCCCAAATTGGAAAATGTAACTGATGCAGGTTACAGCTGGACAGTGAATGGAACTAAGATGGGGGCCGATTCTGTATTTACCTTTAAACCAGTTGCGGCTGGTGATTATAAAATCAGACTCCGCACTGTAACAAAAGGGGGCGAAGTGAATCTGAACTACCAGATACACGTTTGGGCCAGATATGAAAATGGTTTTTATATTGTAAATGAAGGCTGGTTTGGTCATGGATCAGGAACAGTTAGTTTTTACCGTTACGACACACAAGCCATGGAAGACAGTTTATTTGTGAAAGAAAATCCGGGGAAAGATCTGGGCAGCGTAGCTTCCACTTTACAGTCGGGCGTAATTTTCAATAAAAAACTTTTTCTGGTAGTGAAAGCAGGCGGGCCGGTAGTGGTGACAGATCAGTATTCATTGAAAGAGCAGTCCAGGATACCGGCAACGGCAGGCAGTTATTGGTTATCCTTTGTTGGAATTGATGCCAATAAAGGTTTGCTGAGTTCTACCACAGGTTTGTACCCGGTAGATTTGAATACACTGGCAATTGGTACTAAAATTACGGGTCTTAACGGACAGACAGGAGATTTAATCAAACAGGGCAATTATATTTTCGCTTTGTCACAGACAGACGGTGTAGTCATCCTGAATGCGGCAGACCTGACGGTTGTTAAAAAGATAGCAGGGGCTGCTGTTGGTTTTACGCGTACAGCCGATGGTGCTGTATGGGCTGCGGGAACAACAAAAATCTTCAAAATTTCACCGGTAACACTCGATGTGGAAACAACGACTGTGCCATTTACTATTTTTGGTTCATGGGGTGCATGGCATCCGGGCTCTATTTCAGCATCCACAAAAGAGAATGCGGTTTATTTTGCCAGAAGCGGATCTTTTGGAGGCGGAACGATGATTTACAAATATATTCCGGGTAATGCCGCATCATTGCAGGCTCCATTTGCGACGCTGCCGACAGGAAAAATATTTTATGGCGCTGGTATAAGTTATAATGCAGTACTCGACCGTTTACTGGTCACAACCGTGCAATCAGGTTATGGAGATAATTACAAGGTCAATAACTTATATTTTTATGACCCTGTAACTGCAGCTATTAAACAAACAGTTTCTTATGACGGTTTCTATTTCCCATCAGTAATAGTGCCTCATCAGTAACAGTTTATTATAAATTGGTGTGTTTGTAAGCCCTTTCTCCCATTGGAGAAGGGGCTTTTTAGTGCTTGCCGTTGCTTCTGATTTCATCACCTATCCGCTGTACGGTAATCTCGTCCAAAACGACATCCAGCCTGTCTGCTTTCAGGTTATGCTGATACAGCGGCAAATCGCCTGCTTCTACGTCATCATCTGGAACCTTTTCCCAGCTTTCATTATCATCCTCCAATCTAACGGCACCCAATACCCCTCCGTAATAGATCACTTTGAAATAACCTTTATCGGTCGGCAGAATTGTAAGTGTTACCTCATTTGCTCCATATCCTGTTTTTATGTTGAATACTTCCATGCTGCTTTAACCATTTTCAATGCAAAATGTTTCGATTCTTCCCTTTAAAGTTAATACATGAACAGAATGGGACACATCGCCGGACTTAATTTTTGCAGAATTATAGAATAATATAACATAATCATGTAAATCATTAGTTGTTGCAGGGCTTATCTTTGTATAAAAATCACTCATCATGGCCAATTCGATACAAACTTTGTCTCTTCCTGTGCTGGGTATGACCTGTGCAGGATGCGCTTCCAGTGTGCAGTCTATTTTAAGCGCGCAGGAAGGGGTTGTAAGTGCAGATGTAAATTACGCTACCCAGCAAGTTAAAGTGGCTTATTCGTCAGATTTGGTGCAGCCAATTCAATTTAAGAAAGCTTTGCAGGATCTTGGTTATGATATACTGCTCGATGAGGTTTCGGGTAAAGCAGAACAAATAGAGATTCAGCAGAATAATTTTAAAGATTTAAAACGGAGAACTGCCGGTGCAGCACTATTGACGCTGCCGGTTGTGGTGATTGGTATGTTTATGATGGACTTGCCATATGCAAATTATATCATGCTCGCTTTCACTGCTCCGGTACTGTTTCTCTTTGGCAGGAACTTTTTTATCAATGCTTTCAGACAGGCCAGACATAGTCGCGCCAATATGGATAGTCTTGTGGCTTTGAGCACGGGGATTGCTTTTGTATTCAGCCTTTTCAATACGTTTTATCCGGAATTCTGGCATAGTAAAGGGATTCATCCTCATGTATATTACGAGGCTTCAGCTGTAGTTATTGTTTTTATTATGCTGGGCAAGTTACTGGAAGAAAATGCGAAGTCAAATACCTCTTCTGCGATAAAAAAGCTGATCGGACTGCAGCCCGCAACGGTTTGGCTGATTAGTGAAAAAGGCGAGGCGGAAGTACCCATCTCTGCCGTACAGGTGGGCGATTTGCTCCTGGTACGTGCCGGGGATAAAATTGCGGTTGACGGAAAGATAGAAGAGGGGAGTTCCTATGTGGACGAAAGTATGCTCAGCGGAGAAGCTGTTCCCGTTTCTAAAATTGCCGGGGATCAGGTGTTTTCAGGTACAATTAATCAGCAGGGAAGTTTTCGCTTCAGGGCGCAGAAAGTCGGGCACGAAACACTGCTTGCCAGGATCATTGCCCAGGTGCAGGAGGCACAGGGATCAAAGGCCCCGGTGCAGCAGCTGGTAGATAAAGTTGCCGGGATATTTGTGCCGGTGGTGTTGTTTATTGCTGTATGTACCTTAGGCGCATGGCTGCTGTTTGGTGGTACATATAAACTCAGTCAGGGTTTGCTGGCAATGGTAACGGTGCTGGTGATTGCCTGTCCATGTGCATTAGGTCTGGCAACGCCGACAGCCATTATGGTCGGGATAGGAAAAGGTGCGGCAAACGGGATGCTGATTAAGGATGCGGAAGCGTTGGAAGCCGGATATAAAGTTGATGTTGTTGTGCTGGATAAGACTGGTACCATCACTACCGGAGAACCTGTGGTCAGCGATTTTGAATGGCTGCCGGGGCTTGAAAATGAGCGGGAAGAACTCGCCGGTATACTGCTGGCAATGGAACAATCATCTGCACACCCACTGTCGGCCGCGATAATTAACTACCTAAAGCCTTTGGTGAGCAAGTCTGTTAAAATATCAGAATTTGAGAGTATTACGGGATACGGTGTTAATTGTTTTTTCGGTAAAAGAAAATTCAAGGCGGGAAATCTGAAGCTGATTACGGAGGGAAAAATAGCTATTGCCCCTGCTCTGCGTATCAGAGAAGAGGCATTTTATGCTGCTGCAAAAACAGTAATTTACTTTGCCGATGACACGCGTGTGCTGGCACTTATTGCGATTGCCGACCCGGTTAAGGAGGGATCCGCAATTGCTGTGAAGGAACTGCAGAAAAAGGGAATTGAGGTGTATATGCTAACCGGAGATAATGCATTTACGGCAGCAGCAATTGCTGCAGAAGTAGGTATATTGAACTGTAAAGCAGAGGTATTGCCAGGAGAAAAGGCAGCATTTATAAAGGAGCTTCAGCAGCAGAAAAAGGTAGTGGCGATGATTGGTGACGGCATCAATGACAGTCAGGCGCTGGCACAATCAGACCTCTCCATTGCCATGGGTAAAGGATCTGATATTGCAATAGATGTAGCTTCGGTTACACTCCTGTCATCTGATCTGAGGCAGGTTGCCAGAGCAATTGAATTATCCAAAGCTACCGTACGCACTATCAGGCAGAACTTATTCTGGGCTTTTATTTATAACTTGATCGGTATCCCACTGGCGGCAGGAATTTTGTATCCTTTTAATGGCTTCCTGCTCAATCCTATGATTGCAGGGGGGGCAATGGCTTTGAGTTCTGTATCAGTGGTGAGTAACAGTCTCCGGTTAAAACTGAAATCATTGTAAGCGAAGAAGTTAAATAGTATAATTTAAGAATAGATATGGATACTTTAAAATTTAAAACGAATATCAAATGTGGCGGATGTATCGCCACTGTAAAACCGCATTTAGACAGTTTGAATGATTTAAAAAGCTGGGAAGTGGATACGCAGGGCGCTGATAAAATATTAACAGCAGATGGCGATGTGGCCAATTTAAGTCAGCAGATTATTGATGTATTAGCTAAGGCGGGATTTAAGGCAGAAAAAATCTAATGGTTTTGTATGTTAAAAATATGGTCTGCGATCGCTGTATACTCATCGTAAAACAGCAGCTGGAAGGTCTGGGATTTGCTGTCGGACCTGTCACTCTGGGTAAAGTTGAAGTAATGCCTGCGCCTGATGAAAGTCAGCGGCAGGACATTGCTGCTGCTTTCCAGGTATTGGGATTTGAACTGATTGATAAGGATAAGGACCAGCTGGTGGAACAGGTAAAAACTGCTGTCATCAATCTTGTTCACTATTCCGATCTGAATGCTATGCGGCAGAGTATGACTACTGTTATCGCTGCTCAGCTCAACAAAGAATACGCTTACCTGAGCAGGTTATTCTCTGATGTGGAAGGGACTACGATAGAGAAATATATCATCAGCCAGAAAATTGAAAAGGTTAAGGAATTGCTGGAGTATGGAGAATTAAACCTGAACGAAATCGCAGATCAAATGGGCTATAGCAGCAGTGCCCATCTGTCAACACAGTTCAAATCTATTACAGGTAGCTCACCGACTAAATTTAAAACCGGTTTGTCTGGCGGCAGAAAACCACTGGATCAGATCGGATAAAATGCACTGCTGCTGAAGAAATAAAAAATATCAGCCATTTTCCTTTCTCATTTGTTATTGCTATAAATCAATAAGGATTTACCCAAAAATATCTCTTATGAAAGCAATTTACAATGGACAGGTAGTCGCAGAAAGCGATGATACTGTTGTGGTCGAAAATAACCATTACTTCCCCGCAGACGCTATTAATAAAGCCTTTTTCAAGTCGTCCGACAAACATACTTCCTGCCCCTGGAAAGGGGAGGCTTCTTATTATACACTGGAAGTTGACGGTGCGGTGAATGCCGATGCCGCATGGTATTATCCTGAGCCAAAAGATGCTGCGAAAGAGATAAAAGACCATGTTGCCTTTTGGAAAGGCGTAGAAATTACTCAATAAACAAGATGAAAGAATTTGATGCGATTGTAATAGGCGCCGGTCAGGCTGGTGTGCCTTTAGCAAAAAAACTGGCCCAGTCCGGCTTAAAAACGGCACTTATAGAGAAGAGGATGGTCGGCGGTACCTGTATTAACGATGGCTGCACGCCTACTAAAGCCATGGTGGCTTCTGCCCGCCTCGCTTATTTAGCTTCGCGGAGCAGTGACCTCGGTATTGACATTCCAGCCTATACAATCGATTTTAAAGCAGTAATGGCACGTAAGTCCGCAATTGTAACGCAGTTCCGTGAAGGTGCACTTAAAGGTGTGGAGAAAACAGAAAACCTGACACTGATTTACGGGGAGGCCAAATTCAAAGACGATCAGACAATCTATGTCAACGGCAGGGATGGAAATTTTGAAAATTATACTGCCAAACAGATATTTATCAATACCGGTGCAAGTCCCGTTATCCCGCAGATTGAAGGTGTGAACGAGATTAAATACCTTACTTCCACGACCATTCTTCAGCTGGAAGAGATTCCTGAGCATTTGCTGATTGTGGGAGGCGGATATATCGGCCTTGAATTCGGACAGATGTTCAGGCGTTTTGGCTCAAAAGTTACTCTCCTGGAGAAATCGCGCAGGCTGATGCCTAAGGAAGATGATGATGTATGTGAGGTGATGTCTGAGATCTTTAAAGAAGATGGCATAGAGATCCTGACGGAGGCAGAAGTAACGAAGTTTAGTAACAGTGCCAATGGCAAGATCAGTGTTACCGTAAAGCTGGAAGGAAAAGAAAGCAAACACACCTGTACACATGTTTTACTGGCTTCGGGCAGAAAACCACAAACGGAAGCACTGGGACTGGAAAACACTGCGGTGGAATGTGATGATCACGGACATGTGAAAGTGAATGAATTTCTGGAAACCAAAGCTAAAAATGTGTATGCCTTAGGCGATGTAAAAGGTGGGCCTGCCTTTACCCAGATCTCCTATAACGACTATGTGATAGTGACCAAAAACCTGCTTGAAAATGCGAAAATGAGCACGATCAACAGGATGGTTCCATACTGTATGTTTACGGATCCGCAATTGGGCAGGGTAGGTATTACAGAAGATGAGGCTAAAGCGCAGGGTCTGGACTACCTGGTAGCTAAGATTCCTATGAAAAATGTAGCAAGGGCTATTGAAACAGCTGAAACCAGGGGTTTTATGAAAGCCGTTGTAGATAAAAAAACAAAACAGATTCTTGGCGCAACAGTTATAGGTGAACAGGGCGGAGAAATTATGACCGTTTTACAGATGGCCATGATGGGAAAGGTTACCTACGAAGAAGTAAGATTTGCTACATTCGCTCATCCGCTGTATGCGGAATCATTAAATAACCTGTTCATGTCGCTCGCATAAATGATTACAGCACAAAACCTCATTAAGCATTTTGGAACGGCTACAGCCGTTAACAATATCAGTTTTGAGGTAAAAGAAGGAGAAAACCTTGTTTTACTTGGAACCAGCGGCTGCGGTAAAACCACTACGCTGCGGATGATCAACAGGCTTATCGAGCCTGATTCGGGAACTGTATTTGTGAATGGCACCGATATCAGGACCCAGCAGCCGGAGGTTTTGCGGCGTGGAATAGGTTATGTGTTACAAAACCATGGTCTGTTCCCGCATTATACGGTAGCTGAAAATATTGCCATTGTGCCCCGATTGCTGAAATGGGCAGATCAGGATATCAGAAAACGTGCGGATGAACTGTTTCAGAAGCTGAACCTTGATGCTTCTCTGGCTGGTCAATATCCAGCTGCATTGAGCGGCGGACAGCAGCAGCGGGTTGGCCTGGCCAGGTCACTGATGGTGAATCCGCCCCTTTTACTGATGGATGAGCCTTTTGGCGCCCTGGATAATTTAACGCGGATCAGCATCAGGAAGGAATTCAGGGCACTGGACGAGCTGGTGAAAAAAACGATTGTTATGGTGACCCATGATGTACAGGAAGCATTTGAGATGGGGGACAGGATTTGTTTAATGGACAAAGGTGAGATTAAGCAGATAGGTACACCAGAAGAGTTATTGTTTAAACCGGCCAACGACTTTGTGCGGGGATTCTTTGATGAGCAGCGCTTACAGCTGGAGCTCAGATCAGTATTACTGAAAGAAGTTTTTCCTGAATCCGACGCCAGTAGTGAGGTTTCGGTATGGGACAGGATGGATGCATTATTACATCCTGAAAATGGAAATTTGCCCGCTGACGATATTAGAATAGGAGACCTGATGCGTGCTTTTGAAACCTATAAAAGAAAATAAATGGAGCAGACAACAGGTTTCTGGCAATTTATAGCGCAGCAGTCCGACAAACTCTGGAGTCAGACCCTGGCACATGTGGGGCTGACCCTGATCTCATTGATTATCGCAATTCTCATCGCAGTCCCATTGGGGATATGGATTGCCAGGAAACAGCGTATTGCGGGTGCGGTGCTTGGTTTTGCAGGTGTTTTACAGACGATCCCAAGTATTGCTTTATTAGGAATTATGATTCCTTTCCTGGGAATAGGTCCTAAACCTGCAATTCTGGCTCTTTTTCTATACGCTTTATTGCCCATTATCAGAAATACCTATACGGGTATCAGTGGCGTTAATGCAGCTGTTATTGATGCGGCACGGGGAATGGGGATGAGCAACTGGCAGATTCTGACTAAAGTGGAACTACCTTTAGCCTTTCCGGTCTTGATGGCCGGCATACGCACTGCTACGGTGATTAACGTTGGTGTGGCCACCCTCGCCGCTTATATTGCTGCCGGCGGTTTGGGGGAATTTATCTTCGGCGGTATTGCGCTGAACAATTCCAATATGATCCTTGCCGGTGCAATTCCTGCGGCATTACTCGCGATCCTGCTTGATTTTCTGCTTTCCCTGCTGCAGAGAGTAAACCTGAAGCGGGTGCGGGTCACTTATGTAATTTTACCTTTTATACTGGTAACGATGAGCTCCTTCTATTTGCTGCCTACACAAATTGGCGGCAGAATGCTCGGGGGCTTTACGCCTGAATTTATGGGCAGGCAAGATGGTTATCTGGGTCTGAAAAAAGTGTACCATTTAGGAATTGAAACGGTGGTGATCAGCGATGCAGTGATGTACAAAGCGGCCTTCGAGAAAAAATTGGATGTGATTAGCGGATATAGTACTGACGGGCGCTTGAAGGCTTTTAACCTGATCACCCTGGTGGACGACCGGCACATCTTTCCCCCTTATTATGCGGCACCTATTGTCAGGCAGGCCGTTCTGGACAAACATCCGGAACTGGAAGCTATTCTCAACCAGTTAGCGGGAGTGATTAACGACTCGACCATGACGGCATTGAATTACAAGGTGGATGAGCTCAAACAGAGTCCGGAGAAAGTGGCCATGGATTTTATGCGTTCCCGTCATTTGTATAGACCAGCCAGAAATGGCAGTGGCGGAACGATCAGGATAGGGTCCAAAATATTTGGTGAACAATATATTTTAGCGCAGATGTATAAAATCCTGATTAACGGGAATTCTGAGCTCCAGGTAGAGACCAAAACTGGTTTGGGTGGGACAAAGATTTGTTTTGATGCACTGACTAATAACCAGATCGACTTTTATCCTGAATATACTGGGACGGGTTTTCTGGTCCTGCTGCAGCCTGATGAACAGACTACTAAAAAACTAGGTGGTGATACCGATGGAGTTTACCGCTATGTGAGTCAGCAGTTTAATGAAAAATACCAGATTAAGTGGCTAAAACCGATAGGATTTAATAATACCTATGCATTGATGATGAGGCGAGAACAGGCACAGAGTTTGCAGATCAAATCTATAACAGACTTAACAAAACATCTAAACAAAAATTAATATGTCACTCTGGGAGAAATACGCAGCAGTTAGGGCGCATAGCGTGCTGATTTGTTCAAAACTGCAGAAAGAAGACTACGTAGTACAACCAGTAGCAGATGTGAGTCCGCCTAAATGGCACCTTGGGCACACCACCTGGTTCTTTGAAACTTTCATCCTGATCCCGAATGCCGTAGCCTATCAGCCATTCAATGCTGATTACAATTACGTTTTTAACAGTTATTACGAAAATATAGGAGCAAGAGTGATCCGCACGGACAGGGGAAACCTGAGCAGGCCGACTGTAGACGACGTGTTTAAATACCGCGCTTATGTAGACGGGGCAATAGAGAAGTTCCTGTCCTGTGCCTGTAGCGAGGAAGTTAAAGAGTTGCTGGAACTAGGTTTAAATCATGAACAACAACACCAGGAACTTCTATGGTATGACATCAAATATATATTAGGACATAATCCTCTTTTTCCGGCCTATGCTACCGAGAATATTGAAAATCAGCTGAAAAATGCCGGACAGGGCTGGCTTTCGTTTGAAGAAGGCGTATATGAAGTGGGGTATAATGGCACTGATTTCCACTTCGATAATGAGCTGGGGAGGCATAAGGTCTATATCCAGAATTTCAGTATATCAGCAAGTTTAGTTACCAATGGTGAATACCTGCAGTTTATACTGGCCGGTGCTTACCAGGATTTTAATTTATGGCATGCCGAAGGCTGGGACTGGGTGAAGAACAATTCAGTAACTGCTCCCATGTATTGGTATGAAATAGAGGGCACCTGGCACCGTTACAGTCTGTCTGGCTTAATGCTGCTGGATCCTGATGCACCCGTGTCCAACATCAGCTACTATGAAGCTGCGGCATATGCACAGTGGAAAGGTATGCGATTGCCTACTGAATTTGAATGGGAGGTAGCTTCTGCTCAACTGGAGTGGGGAACTTTATGGGAGTGGACAGAAAGTGCCTATCTCCCTTATCCTGGTTTCTCTAAAGCTGCTGGTGCATTAGGAGAATACAACGGGAAATTTATGGTTAACCAGAAAGTCTTGCGTGGTGCATCGATAGCCACCCCGAAAGACCATAGCAGAAATACCTATCGCAATTTTTTTCACCCAAATTTACGCTGGATGTTTAGCGGCATCAGGCTCTCCAAATAGATATGAATCAATTTTTAGAAGAGGTTTTAAATGACCTTTCCAATTCTCCCAAGAGATTAAACTCCAAGTATTTTTACGATGAGAAAGGCGACAAGCTCTTTCAGGATATTATGAACTGTCCGGAATACTATCCTACAGATTGTGAGATGGAGATATTTACTGCCCACACCAAAGAGCTTGCCCTGGCATTGAAAAACGGTTTCAATACATTTGATCTGGTAGAGTTAGGTGCTGGTGATGCGACTAAGTCGAGCCACCTGTTGCGGGAACTTGTCGATATGCAGGTAGAATTTACCTATATGCCTATAGATATTTCTTCTTCTATGATCAGCTATCTGGAAGAATCATTGCCCCTGAAAATAGAGGGGCTTAGTGTGCAGGGCTTAAACGGAGAGTATTTTGATATGCTCCAGCAATCGAATCAACTCTCGTCAAGGAAAAAGGTGGTGTTGATGCTGGGTGGTAATCTGGGGAATGAAACACCTGAAAATGCATTGGCATTTTGTCGTAAGATGCGTTCCGTTTTACAGGAAGGTGATATTTTGTTAGTGGGATTCGATTTGAAAAAGCATCCGGCAACTATACTGGCTGCTTACAATGACGCTGCCGGCTTTACCAGGGATTTTAACCTGAATTTGCTGCATCGCATTAACAGTGAGCTGGGAGGCAATTTTGACAGTACACAATTTGAACATTATCCAACATACGACCCCTCAACCGGCGCCTGTAAAAGCTTTCTGATTAGCAAGATAGACCAGGAGGTAATTATTTCAGGACAAACTTTTATATTTGAGGCGAACGAATTCATTTTTATGGAAATCTCTCAAAAGTATAGTGTTACTGAAACAGAAGAACTTGCAGCTGCCTGCGGGTTTAGGACGGTAAGACATTTCTTCGACCATAAACAATGGTTTGTAGATACTGTTTGGCAATGCGTGTAGAAAAATGTGATATTGTTATATGCGGCGCGGGTTTAGCAGGTATGAGCCTTTTATACCGTGCCATGAAATCGGGCTTGTGGAAGGATCAGTCGGTCATCGTCATTGACAGTATAATCAGGGACAAGGAAGAGCGGATCTGGTCGTTCTGGAAACAGGGAAAGACGGATTTTGACGAACTGATTTTCAAGGACTGGCACCATTTGATTTTTTATAGTAATAAGGTTGAACGCAAAGCATTAAAAACAGGGCAGTACACTTATAATTCCATATCCAGCGTTGATTTTTTTAGTCATGTGTTCGATTATCTGTATGCGCTGCCGAATATCAGCTTTATCACAGCTGAAGTGAACGAAGTCATTAACGAACAGCAGTATTGCCGCGTCATTACTCCGGAAGTTACTTACAGCAGTACCTACGTTTTTAACTCCATTTATAAAAAGCCGGAACTGAGGAACGGCGACTATTATTTGCTGCAGCATTTTAAAGGCTGGCGGATCAAATGCAGTTATGACAGGCCTGCATTAGACGAAGCTTATCTGATGGATTTTCGCGCCAGTCAGGTTCATGGGACTACTTTTTTTTATACTTTACCAGTTGCTGAAGACGTACTTTTTGTGGAATATACACTCTTTTCAGAAGTTGTATTGCCAGATAAAGAGTACACTACACATCTGCATGCTTACATTACGCGTGTGCTGGGTATCAATACCTATGAAATACTGAAAGAGGAATTTGGCGTCATACCAATGACCAATCATCGGTTCGAGCGTTTTGATGGAAATATTATTTATCTCGGCACTGCTGGAGGAGATACGAGGGCAAGCACGGGATACACCTTTACCAATCTGCAAAAGACCATTACTAAAATACTCGATTCCTGGGAGAAGACCGGGACACCTTTTTTCAAAAAAGAAACACTGGGTTTAAAACAGTCTTTATATGACGCGACCTTGCTGGGCGTATTGTCGCGGCGAAAATATCATGGCTACCAGTTATTTGGTGATTTATTTAAAAAGACACCTGCGACCATTATTTTTAAGTTTCTTGATGCTGAAACTTCCCTGTGGGAGGATATGATGGTGATGAAGAGTTTGAGGATATTCCCTTTCCTTAAAGCCTTTATTGTTGCTGTTTTCTGGAAAATCTTCTCCAAAAAATAATCTGTAAATTGCGGAGGTAAACAATCTTTAGCTCCTTTATATCATGCAATCTTATTTAAAATTGACACTGCCACCGGAAATGGCGGCTGTTCCTGCTCCTTTAGCGGGTTTCAATGCCCTGCAAATTAATCTGCTCATTGCGTATAATGCTGAGCAGATCGCTTATATGCTACAGTCTTATTATTCCAGAGAGAAGGTGAGTGCTGTGCAGGTGAATGCTGATAGCATTAGCCTTAACAGCAGTTCGGAAATTAGTTTAAAACTTGAATATGTGAAGGAGGAATTTAATGCCTGTAGTGCAGTGGATACACTGAACAAGGATAAAATGACCGTTAAACTAAGTCAGGATCAAGCTGGAGACTATGTTTTAACCGGGGAATACTGGCCTGAACGCAGCGGGGAATTCTAAATGGTGTAAACAAAAAAAGACCTGCCGTTAGGCAGGTCTTTTTTAATTATAGCCGGTTCTGATTAAAATAAT